>CAWIBK010000001.1:0-1453497 GCA_963834335.1 uncultured beta proteobacterium
TTGATGGGGGCCACTACCAGCGATGACGGGATCACACCACGATCCATGCAACAGCCGTGCCAGTTGCTTAGTCCACCTGCATCCCGGACTCGCGCACGATCGTCTCGTAGCGCTTGCGTTCGGCATCGATGAACCCGGCGAACTGCGTGGGCGTGCCGGCCACCAGGTCACCGCCCTGCGAATCGATGATCTTCTTCACGCCTTCCGTCTGCGCGGCCTTGGTCACTTCGTCGCTGATCTTCTTCAAGACATCGGCAGGCATGTCCTTCGGACCCACCAGGCCGTACCAGGCCACCGACTGGTAGCCGGGCACGCCGGCCTCGTCCACGGTCGGCACGTCCGGATAGCTGCGGCTGCGGGTCTTGGAGGACACGGCCAGCGCCCGCAGCTGGCCGGACGTGATCTGCTCCTTGGAGGTGGGCTGCACGATCATCATGTTGACGCTGCCGCCGAGCACGTCCATCAGCGCGGGCGCGCCGCCCTTGTAGGGGACGTGGATCATGTCGATGCCGGCCATGTGCGTGAAGAGCGCGCCGGCCAGGTGCTGCGACGAGCCGTTGCCGCCCGAGGCATAGGTGAGCGTTTTCGGCGACTTCTTCGCCAGCGCGATCAGCTCCGCGAGGTTCTTCGCCGGCACCGACGGATGAGTCAGCACCAGTTGCGGGAAGGTGGCGATCAGGCTGATCGGCGTGAAGTCCTTGTCGGCATCGAACGGGATCTTCTTGTAGATCAGCGGATTGATGGCATGGCCCATCGCGACCAGGTGCAGCGTGTAGCCGTCGCCGGGCGACTTGGCGACGATCTCGGCCGCGATGATGCCGTTGGCGCCGACCCGGTTCTCGCTCACCACCGGCTGGCCCCAGGCCTGCGCCAGGTGCTGGCCGATCGCGCGGGCCAGCAGGTCGGTGGTGCCGCCGGCCGCGAACGGAATGATCATGCGGATCGGCTTGTCCGGGTACTCGGCCCGGGCAGCAAGCGGCGACAGCGCCATGGCGCAGGCCGCAGCGAGACCCAGCACAGCGCGACCCATATCGATTCGTTTCATTGCGCGACTTCCTCATGAAGGTGATAACCGGACGGCGTGCCCATGACGGTGGTCCGCTCCAGATGCCGGCGCTCGCCCTCCTCATAGTCCCCAAGTGCGACGTGCATGGTGCAGCGGTTGTCCCACAGCACGATGTCATTGGTGCGCCACTGATGGCGATAGACGAAGCGCGGCCGGGTCGCGTGCCGGCAGAGGTACTCGATCAGCGGCTTGCTCTCCTCTTCCGTCATGTCGACGAAGCGCGAGACCTTCTCGCCGATGTAGAGCGCCTTCCTGCCGGTCTCCGGATGCACGCGCACCACCGGCTGGGCAATCGGCGGGATCAGCCGCTTCGTCTCCTCGACCCGGTCGGCCGTCAGGTCGACGATCTTGCGCTGGCCGATGTGCACGCCGTGGAGGTCGGCGATCATGCGCTTCATGCCGTCGGAGAGCGCGTCGTAGGCCATGCGTCATGTTGGCGAACATGGTGTCGCCGCCGACCGGGGGAATCTCGATGCCGCGCAGCAGCGAGCCCAGCGCGGGCACCAGCGTGAAGGACATGTCCGAATGCCAGAGCTGGCCGGTGTACTTCGAGTCCGACGGCTTGCCGTTGGGCTTGGGAATATTGGTCACCAGCAGGAGTTCGGGATACTCGGGATGCCGGTCGCGCGGCAGCGTGTCGTGGCGTGTCGAGTTCGCCGAAGCGGCGGCTGAAGGCGATGTGCTGCTCGCGGCTGATCTTCTGGTCGCGAAACAGCAGGATGCCGTTGTCGCAGGAACGCCTGGTGGATCTGGCCGAACTGGTCGTCGTCGACCGGCTTCGACAGGTCGACGCCAATGACTTCCGCGCCAAGCGCGTACGACAGGGGCCTGATGGTGAGAGCCATGGGAAGTCGTCTCCTGAGGCAGGGCACGCGGCACAGGCCGGCACCCTGTTTATTTGTATGTCAGAAATATATCAGGTCAAATCCGATCCAGGCCAGACCCCGATCAAGCGGGCGGGGTTGCGCTTTGCGAATGAACGGGATGAACACTTTGCACAGCAGGCGTTCGTGCCGAAGGTGAGTGTGTAGCCGGTTGCGAGAACGCTACCGGCTCTCCCGATCCTGGCCAAGCCAGACCGCCGCCATTTTCGCACGAGAATCCGGGATGGCTCGCGGACTGAAGCGACTCGCTTTCACCAATTGTGAAATACACCACCTTGCCGCGCGATCCTGACTGATAGGATGCCCGCTGTTGGTAGGTCCAGCCTATCCTTGCTGCCCCGCCTGTTGCTTGGGTCAAGCCGTGGTGTTGGCTTTTCGCCAACGCTGTTAACAATTAATGCAACAACAGCCTCGCGCAACAAAGACAACATTTATAACAACAACAATAGCTCCCGCCAGAAAAACAAAAACGGCTACAAAAAAGAGTGATCGCGCATGACAGAGAGTAGACCCGTACTTCGGATCCTGGGCATCCGGGGCATCCCCGCCGCCCACGGCGGCTTCGAAACCTTCGCCGAGAAACTGGCCCCCTACCTGGTGAACCGGGGCTGGCGAGTCATCGTCTACTGCCAGGAACAAGGCAGCGCCGAGCCCTGGCACGACACCTGGCAGGGCGTGGAACGGTTCCACATTCCGGTCGCCGGCGACGGCGCCGCTGCGACCATGCAGTTCGACCTGCGCAGCATCCTGCATGCGCGCAAGTCCCCCGGCCTGTGCCTGACGCTGGGCTACAACACGGCCTGCTTCTGGCCGCTGCTGCGGGTCAAGGGCATCCGCAACGTCGCCAACATGGACGGCATCGAGTGGCGCCGCGGCAAGTGGTCGACTCCGGTCAAGGCGCTGGTTCTGGCTCAACGACTGGATCGGCTGCTTCACCGCCCACCACCTGATCGCGGACCACCCGGAGATCGAGAAGCTGCTGCGGCGCCGGGTGCACCAGAAGCACATCACCCAGATCGCTTATGGCGCGGACCGGATCGAGGACGTCGGCGCCGACGCGCTTGGCGGCGCTGGGCCTGGAAAGCGGGCAGTACATGACGCTGATCGCGCGCGCGGAGCCGGAGAATTCGGTGCTGGAGGCGGTGCAGGGATTTTCCATGCGGCCGCGCGGCATCAAGCTCGCGGTGCTGGGCAACTACGCCAAGGACAACGCCTACCACCAGCGGGTGAGTCGACGGCGGCCGGCGAGGAGGTTGTATTCCTCGGCCCGATCTACGACAAGGACACGGTGCGCGCCATCCGGGCGCACCGCCTGGCCTATGTCCATGGCCATCAGGTCGGCGGCACCAATCCGTCGCTGGTGGAAGCGCTGGGTGCCGGCAATCCGGTCATCGCCCACGACAATGCCTTCAACCGCTGGGTCACCGACGAAGGCGCGGCCTACTTCAAGACCGCGGCCGATGCCGACCACGCCTTCACCCGGCTGGCCAAGAATCTGCCGTTGCGACTGGGCATGGGCCAGGCGTCGATGGAGACCTTCGAGGAGCGGTTCACCTGGGACGGCATCCTGGGCCGGTACGAGGCGACCCTCAAGGCCGAACTGGTCGGGGGCAATGTGAAGGCTCCGCGGACCGTGCGGCCTGTCGTTACGGCACGGGCTGCCGGCATTCCGGTGGCCGCGAAGCTTTCCCCGGAACCGCTGCCGGAACTGGAAACGGCCGAGGCGGAATCCTACGACCGGCGCTAAAGCCTTACAGCGCCCGGATTCCGGCCTTCTCCACCACGCCGATCAGCCCGATCTCGCCGTCGCGCCGCTGCTCGGCATGGCGTCGTCGGGCTTGCTCGACGTCTGCCCGCTGCGATCAGGTCGATCAGATCCGA
This sequence comes from uncultured beta proteobacterium, assembly GCA_963834335.1. Taxonomy (GTDB): domain Bacteria; phylum Pseudomonadota; class Gammaproteobacteria; order Burkholderiales; family Burkholderiaceae_E; genus Lautropia. The sequence continues at coordinate 3,832 of CAWIBK010000001.1, forward strand.
GTGCGCCTGCTCCGAGGCGGCCGGGATCGGCCGCAACCGCGAGGCGACCAGATGAGCACGCTGCGCGTAGTCGCGAAAGCCCAGCCCCACCTGCTCTATGCGCCGGTTGCCACACAAGGTCAGCAGGCCACGGTGGAAGCGCTCGTCGCAGAGGATCCAGACATTGGGGTCGACGACTGGGCGTGATTTGATCATGTCGGCCACTGCCTGTCGCAACGACGCCAGCTCCCCCTCACTCGGCTTGCGCGCCGCGGCAAGGACGACAGCCTCGATCTCCAGCGCGGTGATCAACTGGTAGACCTCGCGCAGGTCGGCGATGGTGATGTGCGCGACCCGGGTCCCCTTGCGAGGAATGACCTCGACGAAACCCTCTCCCCGCAGAATCTGGATCGCTTCGCGCACCGGGGTGCGGCTCAGGCCCAGGCCGGCGGCGACTTCCCGGTCATCGATTGCCTGGCCCGCCGGCAGCCGGTCGGACATGATTTCGCCCTTCAGCCAGCCGTAGGCCTTCTGCGCGAGCGAGCCCGGGGTGGCGGGGTAGCTGGACATCGCTTTGCGCGGGCCGGGGCCGCCGTCAATCCACCTTCGCCCCGGACTGCTTAACGATCTTTGCCCAGCGCGACAGGTCTTCTTCCAGCACTTGCGCCAGCTTCTGCGGAGAGCCGTTGGCGAGTTCGACACCCTGTGCAGCAAGCTTTTCCTGCACGTCCGGTGTTTCCAGCACCGACTTCGCCGCCGCCTGAAGCTGCCGATCGATTTCCGGTGGAATGCCTCGAGGCGCGAACAGTGCGATCCAGAGCATGCCGCTGAAACCCGGCAGCGTCTCACCGATCGGGGGCACGTCCGGCAAGCTGGGGGTGCGGCCCGGGCTGCTCACACCCAGCGGCACCAGCCTGCCCGACTTGATGTGTTGAATGACTGCCGCGGGCGTGGCGAAGGCCATGGAGATTTCACCGCTGATGACATCGGTCAGCGCGGCGGCGATGGCCCGATAAGGAATATGCTGCAATTGGATGCCGGCATCGGCGTTGAGCAACTCACCCATCAGATGCGGCAGCGTACCGTTGCCAGCGGAACCGAACTGATAGGCCTTCGGCTTCGCCTTCGCCAGGTCAATGAGCTCCTTCATTGACCGCGCCGGAAACGACGGACTCACCACCAGCACATTCGGCACGGATCCCACCAGCGAGATCGGCGCAAAGTCCTTGACCGGATCGAAGCCGGGCGACTTGTAGAGCGCGGGGTTGATGGCCATCGCGCTCGACACATTCATCATCAGGGTGTACCCGTCGGGCGGGGCCTTGGCGGCAGAGGTCGTGCCGATGTTGCCGCCAGCACCGGGCCGGTTCTCCACGACGACCGTCCGCGCAGCACCTCCCCGAGCTCGGGCGACAGTCGCCCGACGGCATCGTAGGTGCCGCCGGCGCAGCGGGCACGATCATCGTGATCGGGCGATTGGGGTAGTCGCGGCGATCGCACCGAGTACCCAGCTTGCGCACACCAAAGCTACCGAACCGTGTCGAGCCAGCACAAACATTCTTGTCTCCCTTGATTGAGTTTCTTGCAGGCCGCGGCAGTGCTAGGCCTACGACAGCGCCCTGCAGACGGCGGCCGTGATTTCGGTCGTGGACGACGTGCCGCCGATACGCGCGGCAGCACACTGCCGTCACGCATCACCGCATCCACTGCCCGCTCGATCCGCTGCGACGATTCGTTGAGCGTCGCATCGCCCTTGCGGTCCCCAAGCCACTTCAACATCATCGCGCCGGAAAGAATGGTGCCGATCGGGTTGGCGACGTTCTGGCCGGCGATGTCCGGCGCCGAACCGTGGGCCGCCTGGAAGAAACCGTTGTTGTCGCCCAGTTCCGCGGACGGGGACATGCCCATGCCCCCCACCGACACCGCGCCCAGGTCGGAGATGATGTCGCCGGACATGTTTTCGGTGAAGATCACGTCGTAGAAGTCCGGACGATCGACCATGTGCACCATGATCGCGTCGGCGTACGCATAGTCGGTCTCGATGTCTGGGTATTCCTTGGCGACGTCGTTGAAGACCGATCGGAAGAAGGCGTAACTGCGCAGGACGTTGGCCTGTCGCAGCAGGTGACCCTGCGCTTGCCGTCCTTGAGCGCGCCATTGCGCCGGCGAGACATTTCGAACGCCTGCCTCACGACGCGCTCGGTGCCCTTGCGGGTGATCACCATCGAATCGGTCGCGATTTCGTCATGCAGCAGGTCGCCGCCGCCACGCGCGGCGTAGAGGCCTTCGGTGTTCTCCCGCAGGATGACATAGTCGATCGAACCGGCATGCCTTCCGCGCAGCGGCGAGATCACGTTCGGATAGAGCTTGACCGGGCGCACGTTGGCGAGATGTCCAGCCGGAAGCGCAGCTTCAGCGCGAGCTCGATGCCGGCCTAGTGCCGTCCGGATAAACGACGCCTGGGATGCCCGCGGCGCCATGCAGGATGGCGTCCGCCTTGGCGCAGGCCTGGAAGGTCTCCTCGGGTAAGGCGGAGCCGGTCTCCTTGAAGTGCGTGGCGCCGGCCGGCAGATCCACCAGATCCAGCCGGCTCGCGCCGACCGCCTGGGTCACCACCTGCACGGCGGAATCACAGACCTCGGGGCCGATGCCGTCTCCTCGGACTACTGCGATCTGGTACTTGGACAATTGGATTCTCGTTAAAGGCTGTCAGTTGAACGCCGCCGGGAGGCCAGGCTGCTGCGGTCGGTGCTGCTCTGCGATCCGCAAGCTGCGGTGGCCTGATGTTTCACTATATATCAGGAGGAGGACCATCGGGCGTGTCGTCGACAACGGGGACCTTGGCAGCTTCGGTCTGGCGCGCTTAGAAACTGGAGGCGCGACCTGTTGAAGCCTGACGGGCATCAGGATCCGCGCGCCGGCAATCCAGCGCGGTGATGGGCCTTCTACAACCCGCCTTCAGGATTCGCTTCTACAACCCGCGATAGCTCCGGAACCACTCGCAGAAGGCGCCGAGCCCCGTCGCCAGCGGCGTCACCGGCGTGAAGCCGGTGGCCGCGTGCAGGCGATCGATGCTGGCGCAGGTCACCGGCACGTCGCCGGGCTGGATCGGCAGTTCGTTGCGGATCGCGGTCTTGTCGAGCAGGCGCTCCAGGGTCGCGATGAATTCGTTGACCGTCGACGGCCGGTTGTTGCCGATGTTGAAGACGGTGAACGGGGCTGCGGGCGCGTCGCCCGGCGCGTCGCGGCTACGTCGTCCTGCCCGTCGCCGACGGATCGCCCTGCTGCACCCAGCCTGCGGCGCCAGCCGCAGGACCCGGCACACCCCTTCGACGATGTCGTCGACATAGGTGAAGTCGCGCAGCAGTTCGCCCTTGCCGAACACCTTGATCGGCTGGCCCTTGAGGATCGCCTCGGTGAACAGCCACGGCGCCATGTCCGGGCGTCCCCACGGACCGTAGACGGTGAAGAAGCGCAGGCCGGTCATCGGCAGCTGGAACAGCTGGCTGTAGCTCGGCCGCCATCGCCTCGTTGGCGACCTTGGTGGCGGCATAGAAGCTCACCGGCCGGTCGATCCGATCCGGCTCCGCGAACGGCGTCTCGTTCCTGCCGCCGTAGACGCTGGAACTGCTGGCGAACACGAAGTGCGAGGACTGCCGCTGCCGCGCCAGCTCCAGCATGTTGGCCATGCCGACCAGGTTCGAGCTGGACGTAGACGTCGGGGCGCTCGATGGAATAGCGTACGCCCGCCTGGGCGGCCAGGTGCACGATCCGGTCGAAGCGGGTGTCCTTCAGCGAAGCGACAAAGCCGGGATTGGCGATGTCGAGCTTCCTGAAGGTGAACTTGCCGATGCGGCCGGAGGCCATGCGGGCGCTCGCCCGCGCTTCGCTGCGCTCTGCGACGCCGCGATCCGCTCGATCTCCCGCAGCCGATCGCGCCGCAGCGGCTCGAGGATCGGCAGGTTGCCGGGCCCCGCCAGGTCGACGCCGACCACGTCGACGCCGGCACGAAGCAAGGCGATGCTGACATGCATGCCGATGAAACCGGCAACGCCGGTGACCAGGACGGGTGCGTCGATACGGTGCAGTTCGTTCATCCGCTGTAGTTTATAGACCAACCGGAGCGCCGCGGAGTCAACCGCCCATCGGTCAGGAACCGGACCCCGAATGGCCCTCGGCTAGGATAGCCCCTTCAGACTTCGGTCCTCACTGCGCAAAGGAACTGTCGTGAAAGTCACGGTCGTCGGAACTGGTTATGTCGGGCTCGTCACCGGCGCCTGCCTCGCGGACGTCGGTCACGAGGTCCTCTGCATCGACCTGGACCAGTCGAAGATCGACCGGCTCAATGACGGCGAGATCCCGATCCACGAGCCGGGCCTGGAGGCGGTGGTGAAGCGCAATCGCGACGAGGGTCGCCTGAGTTTCAGCACCTCGCCGGCCGAGGGCGCGCATTTTGCGGACGTCGTGATGATCGCGGTCGGCACGCCGCCGGACGAGGACGGCTCGGCCGACCTGTCCGCACGTGCTGGCGGCCGCGCGCTCGCTCGGCCAGCACATGTCGCGCTACACCGTGGTGGTCGACAAGAGCACGGTGCCGGTGGGCACCGGCGACAAGGTGGAAGCGGCGATCCGCGAGGAACTGGAGAAGCGCGGCTCCGATGTCGAATTCGCGGTTGTGTCCAACCCCGAATTCCTCAAGGAAGGCGCGGCGGTGGACGACTTCCAGAAGCCGGACCGGATCGTGCTGGGCACCGACGACGCCCGCGCCGAGCAGATCATGCGCGAGCTCTATGCACCGTTTCAGCGCAACCACGAACGCCTGATCGTGATGTCCCGGCGTTCCGCGGAATTGACCAAGTACGCCGCCAACGCGATGCTGGCGACCCGCATCTCGTTCATGAACGAACTCGCCAACCTCGCCGAAGCGCTCGGCGGCGACATCGAGGAGGTGCGCCGCGGGCATCGGGTCGGATACCCGCATCGGCTATTCGTTCCTCTATGCCGGCACCGGCTATGGCGGCTCGTGCTTTCCCAAGGACGTGAAGGCGATCCTGCACAGCGCCAAGACCGCCGGCCTGCCGCTGCGGCTGATGGACGCCGTGGAAGCGGTGAACGACGAGCAGAAACTGGTGCTGATCCGCAAGGCCAAGAAGCATTTCGGCTCGCTCAAGGGCAAGCGCTTCGCGTTGTGGGGCCTGGCGTTCAAGCCCAATACCGACGACATGCGCGAGGCGCCGGCGCGCGCCATCCTGGAGAGCCTGTGGGCCGAAGGCGCCACGGTGCAGGCCTATGACCCGCTGGCGATGAACGAATGCCGGCGCATCTACGGCAACCGGCGCGACCTGGTGCTGACCGCGTCGCCGATGGAGGCGGTGGTGGGCGTGGATGCGCTCTTCATCGCGACCGAGGCCATGCCGTACCGGGCGCCGAACTTCAACGACATGATCGCCAGCATGAACGCGCCGGTGATCTTCGACGGGCGGAACCTGTATGAGCCGGCCGCGATGGACAAGCTGGGGTTCGTTTATCAGGGAGTGGGGCGGTAGCTCAGCCGCCGCTCGCCCGCTCACCGCCGGACCCCGGCGAGCGGCAGCCTCACGATAAAGTCGCTCCCCTTCCCGATCCCGTCGCTGTTCGCCTGCACGGTGCCGCCGTGCATCGTCACCAGTTCCTTCACCAGCGACAGCCCGATGCCGACACCGCCGTCCGAGGTGGCGGGCGCATGGACCTGGGCGAACAGGTCGAAGATGTGAGCCAGCATGTTGGGCGCGATGCCGATGCCGGTGTCTTCCACCCGCACGACCGCCTCGTTGCCTTCGGAGGTCGCCTTGACCCAGATCCGGCCGCCGCGCAGGGTGTACTTGCAGGCATTGGTCAGCAGGTTGGCGAAGACCTGCTGCAGCCGCACCGGGTCGCCCTCGACGCGCAGCGCCACCGGCGGCAATAGCAGGCTGAGCTCCTGGGACTGACTGTCGACCAGGGTGCGCACGGTTTCGGCGGCGGCGTTGATCACGTCCTGCAGCGCCAGCGGCTCCTTGCGCAAGTGAACCTTGCCGGCGTGAACATGGGTGGCCTCCAGCAGGTCGTCCACCAGCCGGCGCATGAAATCCACCTGGCGCTCGATAAGCTTGACCGGGTAGTCCACCGGCGCGCCTTCGCGCAGCAGGTGAACCGCATTGCTCAGCGGCGCGAGGGGATTGCGCATCTCGTGCGCGAAGGTGGCGATCATCCGGTTGCGCTGCTCGTCCGAGTGGGCGAGGTCTGCGATGCGGTTGCGGAAGGTCTCCTGCTGCTCCTTGAAGTCGGTGCGATTGCGCAGGATCTTGCCGTAGCCGATCAGTTCGCCCTCCGGGTTGCGCAAGGCGTAGGCGAGACCGGCGGCCCAGAAGCGTGAGCCGTCCAGCCGCTGCATCCAGCGGTCGTCCTCGGCCGAGCCATGGGCGCGCGCGATGGCGAACTCGTGCGCCGGCACGCCGAGTGCCACGTCCTCCGGGGTGAAGAGATCAGCACTGATGCGGCCGATCAGGTCGTCGGCGGGACGGCCGAAGATGCGCTGTGCCGCCGGATTGGCCCAGATGATGAGTTCGTTCGTATCGAACAGAAGGATGGCATGGTCGATGGCCTGATTCAGAAATGCCTGCAGGAGACTGTCTACTGCAGCCGTCTGGCCGGAAGCCATGAGGTAATCTCCACGGGCGGAATGTTGTTGTTGTGTGTCGGGCGAAGGGAGCGGCGCGCAACATGTATGCCCGCTCCGGTGCCGCCCCGGTGCCCAGGCTTGCCGGCATCCCGGCCACCGGGCATCCGCATTGCCTGGGGCGCAGCCGCTCCGCAAGGTCTCCGACAAGTCTCCAGACAAGGTCCGCCGATGTCCCCGTCCCCCGACGCTCCGATCGACAGTTTGTCCCACCCCGCCGACCCCTGGCCCGACTGGCTGTGGGAGCTGGCGCAGTCCGCCCTGCCCGCCTTCCTGATGCGCCAGCGCTGGTATCCGGCCAAGGACGCCGGGACGCCGCAGGTGACGCCGGCCGACCGGATCGCCCTGCCCTTTCTGGACCAGTCCGCGGCGGTCACGGTCTGGGAGGTGACGCCGCCGGGGCGCAAGCCGCTGCACCTGTTCGTGGCATTGGCCCTGGCGCGGGCCGGCAGCGTCAAGGACAACGACGTGATCGCACCGATTCCGGCGGACAAGTCGCCGGCGGACGAATCGCAGGTCCTGGTGGAAGGATTTGCGCTGGACGGCTTCGTGCGCGCCTGGATGGATCTGCTGCTGCAGCCGGGCGGCGGTCGCTACCGGCCGGCGCGGCTGGTGGCGCAGGCGAGTCCGGCTGCTGCAGGACTCCCCAGCGACGGAGCCACGACAGACCCCGCGGGCGGCATCCGGGCGACCGGACGCTCCAGCGAGCATCTGGCCATCCGCCGCAGTTCCGCCGAGCAGTCGAACACCTCGATCCGCATCGGCGACGACATGATCCTCAAGGTCTACCGGCGCCTGGAGCCCGGGATCAACCCGGAACTGGAGGTCGGCCGCTTCCTGACCGGCGAGGCCGGATTCTCCGCGACACCGGCGATGCTCGGCTGGTTCAACCTCGACGCCGCCGGTGGCGAGGAGCAGCAGACGCTCTCCATCCTGCAGGCCTTCGTGTCCAACGACGGCGACGGCTGGGACTGGCTGCTCAAGCGACTCTCGCGCGGCGCCGGCGGCGGTGACACTGCGGCACTGGCGGAGAGTCTGGCCTGGCTCGAGCGACTCGGCACCCGCACTGCGGAGATGCACGGCGCCTTCGCCATCGACTGCGTCGACCCGGCCTTCCAGCCGGAACCGGTAAGCGCTGCCGACCTGCGGGCCTGGTCCGACGAAACGAAGACGATGGCGGCCCGCGCCCTGGACGGCCTGGCGGCGGGACGGGACCAACTGCCGCCGGCGGCGGCCACGGCGGCCGACAGCCTGCTGTCCCGGCGGGATCGGCTGCAGGCGCAAGTGAGCTCGCTGCTGCCGGACGGCCTGATGCGCGGCGACCGGTTCGCCGACGGCGCCGGTTTTCACAAGACCCGCCATCACGGCGACTACCACCTGGGGCAGGTGCTGGTCGCGGACAACGACGCCATCATCGTCGACTTCGAAGGCGAGCCCATGCGCCCGCTCGCGGAGCGGCGCGGCAAGCACGCGGCGCTGCGCGACGTCGCCGGCCTGCTGCGCTCGCTCGCCTACGCCGCCGCCGCGGCGCGACGGGCGCTGCCGTCCGACCTCGCTGCCGACGCGCGCGTCGCCGCCGAGTCGCGACTTTCATCCTGGGAGGCCGAAGCCGGCCGCAGTTACCTCGATGCCTACCTGGCAGCGGCGCAGGGCATGCGCGGCTGTCCCACCGACCGCGCCGCTGCCGAGCGCGTGATCCGATTCTTCATGCTGGAAAAAGCACTCTATGAAATCAACTACGAACTCGCCAACCGGCCCGACTGGGTGGAAATTCCTTTGCAAGGCGTCCTGGGCCTGCTCGACGACCAGGGCGATGGCGGTGGCACCGGCGGTAACGGTGGCCACGACGGGCGACCGGGGCTAGCGTATGAGCGTGCATCGCATGCCCTATGGCGCCGAGGTCCAGAAGGACGGCTCGGTACGTTTTCGCCTGTGGGCGCCGTCGCATGCGGCGGTTGCGCTCTTGCTGGACGGCCCGAGCGGCGGCGCGGCAGGCACCTCTACCGGCGCACCTGCGGGCAAAGCCGCGGGAGGCGCCGCAACCGAAGACGGCGGTGAACCGCTGGCGATGAAGGCAGTGGGCGATGGCTGGCATGAACTGGTGACGGACCAGGCGCGTGCCGGCAGCGCGCTACCGCTTCGTGCTGCCCGACGGCGCCGCGGTGCCGGACCCGGCGTCGCGCCACCAGCCGGACGACGTGCATGGCCCGAGCGAGGTGATCGACCCGGCGGCCTTCGCCTGGAGCGACGACGGCTGGCGCGGGCGGCCGCTGGCAGGAGGCGGTGGTCTACGAACTGCACATCGGCGCGTTCACGCCGGCCGGCACCTTCCGGGCGGCGATCGACAGGCTCGACCACCTGGTGGACACTGGGCGTGACCGCGATCGAGGTCATGCCGGTGAGCGACTTCCCGGGCGCGCGCAACTGGGGCTACGACGGCGTGCTGCCCTACGCGCCCGACGGCTCCTACGGCCGGCCGGAGGACTTCAAGGCGCTGGTGGATGCGGCGCACGCGCGCGGGCTGATGGTGCTGCTCGACGTGGTCTACAACCACTTCGGCCCGGAGGGCGCCTACCTGCACTCGATCGCACCGCAGACCTTCACCGATCGCCACAAGACGCCCTGGGGCGCGGCGATCAACACCGACGGCGAGCACGCGCGCCGGTGCGCGAGTTCTTCATTCACAACGCGCTCTACTGGATCGAGGAATTCCACCTCGACGGCCTGCGGCTCGATGCGGTGCATGCGATCCTGGACGACAGCCCCAAGCACCTGCTGGACGAGCTGGCCGAGCGGGTGCGCGCGGCGGCGGGCGATCGCCAGGTCCATCTCTTCCTGGAGAACGAGGAGAACCAGGCGAGCCGGCTGGTGCGCGGCGCTCGACGGCCAACCGCGCTGGTACACCGCGCAGTGGAACGACGACGTCCATCATGTGCTGCACGTCGCGGCCAGTGGCGAATCGGACGGCTACTACGGCGACTATCACGGCGACACCGACAAGCTGGGCCGCGCGCTGGCGCGAAGGCTTCGCCTTCCAGGGCGAAGTGATGCCCTATCGCGGCCACGAGCGCGGCGAACCGAGCGGCTTCCTGCCGCCCGGCGCCTTCGTGGCCTTCATGCAGAACCACGATCAGGTCGGCAACCGCGCCTTCGGCGACCGCCTGACCGATTTCGCGCCACGCGAAGCGGTGCGCGCGATGGCGGCAATCTATCTGCTGCTGCCGCAGATCCCGATGCTGTTCATGGGCGAGGAGTGGGCGGCGGCCCAGCCCTTCCCCTTCTTCTGCGACTTCGGCCCCGACCTCGCCGACGCCGTGCGCAACGGCCGGCGCGAGGAGTTCGCGCGCTTTCCCGAGTTCCAGGATCCGGCGAACCGCGAACGCATTCCCGATCCGATGTCGCAGGCGACCTTCGAGTCGGCCAAGCTCGGCTGGGACGACCTGGCGCGCGAGCCGCATGCCGAGTGGCTCGCCTGGTATCGCAGGGTCCTCGCGGTGCGCCATGCGGAGATCGCGCCGCGGTTGCCGTCGATCACGGCCGGGGGCACTTATGAAGTCGTCGGCGACGGCGCGGTGATGGTGCGCTGGCGCCTGGAAAACGACGACGGCGCGGGCACAGGCGGCGACAGCACCGCTGCCGGCGCAGGCGGTAACGCGGCGCGCGACGACTGGCTGGTGCTGGCGGCGAACCTGTCCGCGCAGCCGGTGTCCGGCTTCGCGCCCATCGGCGGACGGGAGCTCTGGCGGGAAGGCGAGATCAATCAGGGCAAGGAGGACAGCGGGGGCGCCGGGGACGGTGAGGACGGTGACTACGGTGGCGAGGGTGGCGAGGGTGGCGACGTCACCATGGGACCGTGGTCGGTGCGCTGGAGCCTGGCGCGCGACAGCGATCTGCAGCGTCTGGCGGACCGCATGGGCATCGAGTCGTCCTTCAAGGACGCGCTCGGCAAGTTGAAGACAACCGGCGACGACACCCGGCGCAAGCTGCTGGCCGCGATGGGTACCGAAGCCGCCGACGACGCGCAGGCCCGGGAGGTGCTGGACGCACTGGTCCGGGCGGAGTGGCTGCGCCCGCTCGCGCCGGTGCAGGTTCACCATGCCGGCTCCGCCAAGACAGGCGGTGCGCTGCTGCAGGTACCGGTGGTGCTGCCGGCCGAGACCGGCGAGATCACCTGGCGCCTGGTACTGGAGGACGGCGGCGAGCGCTGGGGCACCGTGGCTTTCCAGAGCCTGGCGCTCATGGGGGAGCGCACGATCGATGGACAGCGCCTGCAACGACGCTGCCTGCCGCTTGGAGAATTGCTGGTGCAGGAATCGACTGCGAAGTCGCCGGCAAAGCAATCGCCTGCGAAGGAATCGGCTGCGCGGGACCTGCCCTCGGGCTATCACCGCGTGGTGGTCGAACCCGGCTCCGGCTCGATGTCGCTGGTGGTGTCGCCGGGCGCGTGCTGGCTGCCGGACGGCGTCGACGAGGGCCGCCGCCTGTGGGGTATCGCGGCGCAGCTTTACCTGCTGCGCTCGGTGGGGGACTGGGGCATCGGCGACTACAGCGACCTGCGACGGCTGGTGAAGTGGTCCGCCGAACAGGGCGCCGACGTGATCGGGCTCAATCCGCTGCATGCGATGTTCCTCGACGCCCCCGAGCAGGCGAGCCCGTATTCACCGGCGAGCCGGCTGCTGCTCAACGTGCTGAACATCGACGTGACCGCGGTGCCGGAAATGAAGGACTGCGCGCCGGCACGCGAGCTCATTGCGCAGGACAAGTTCCAGCGCACGCTGGCGGCGTGCCGGGCGGAACCGCTGGTCAACTACACCGGCGTCGCCGCGCTCAAGCTGCCGGTGCTGGAACTGCTGTTCAAGACTTTCACGGGGACCGAGGGCGCCACCGGGTCCGGCACAGCGATGCAGGCGAAACGCCGGCAGGCCTTCGACGCCTTCAAGCGCGAAGGAGGCGAGGCCCTGGCGCGGCACTGCCTGTTCTTCGCACTGCGCGAGCATTTCGCGTCGCAGGATCCACCGCTGCCCGACTGGCATGACTGGCCCGAGGAGTTCCGCACGCCCTCCTCCGATGCGGCCGCGCGCTTCGCCCGAGAGCGGCAGGAGCGGGTGGAGTTCATGGCCTGGCTGCAATGGGTGGCGGATGAACAGCTGGGCGATGCGGCCGCAGCCGCCGACAAAGGCGACATGGCGGTCGGCCTCTATCGCGACCTGGCGGTGGGTGCGGACCGCTCGGGCGCCGAGACCTGGGCCGACGCGGCCGCGGTCGTGTCCAGCGCGCAAGTGGGCGCGCCGCCGGACCTGCACAACCCGGCCGGACAGGACTGGGGCCTGCCGCCGTTTCATCCGCGCGCGCTGCGTGAGGAAGCCTATCGCAGCTTCATCGACGTGGTGCGGGCCAACATGCGTCACGCGGGCGGGCTTCGCATCGACCACGTGATGGGGCTGCAGCGCCTGTACTGGGTGCCGCGCGGCGGCAGCCCGCGCGACGGCGCGTACGTGCGCTACCCGCTGGAAGACCTGGTCGGCATCCTTGCGCTGGAAAGCCATCGCCATGGCTGCCTGGTGGTCGGCGAAGACCTCGGCACGGTGCCGGAAGGCTTTCGGGAGCGGATGACCAAGGCGAACATCCTGTCCTATCGGGTGATGTCCTTCGAGCGCGAGGTAGTGCCGGATGGCGAGGCGAGCGGCTTTCTGCCGCCCGAGGAGTATCCGACCCTGGCGGTCGCGGTGGCCGGCAGTCACGACCTGCCGACGATGCGCGGCTGGTGGCAGGGCCGCGACCTGGAACTGAAGGAGCGCCTCGGCCTGTTCGGCCAGGGCGATGAGGCCGCGAAACAGCGCAAGATGCGCGACGACGACAGCGCGCAGTTGCTGGAGGCGCTGCGCAAGGAGAAGTTGCTCGCCGGCTCGACCGCGTCGGGGGATGTCGACGTCCCGACGCTGAACCAGGCGGTTCATGCCTTCCTTGCCCGCACGCCGGCGGTGCTGGCGATGGTGCAGATCGACGACCTGACCGACGAAGTCGATCCGATCAACATACCGGCGACGTCGGCCGAGCATCCCAACTGGCGCCGCAAGCTGTCGCTCACGCTGGAGGAACTCGCGGAAGCGGCGGAATCCGCGCCGATCCTCAGGGAATTCCAGAACCTGAGGCGCGCGGGGCGATAGCGGACGGGGCCCGCGCGCACAAAGTTCCGGTGCGCGCCCAGGAAGTTTCTGCGCTCGCGCGCGTGTTTTTCGGCGCGCGGGCCCATAACTTGCCACCCCCTGGTGTCCGCCACTAACGGCCACCGAGCCCACTTGCCATGTCCTCAGTCGCCGCTACCCACCCGCTTGGGCGTGATGCCACCAAGCCAACCGAAATCCCCGCCCGGGGCTGGAAAGAGATCGCGCTGCGCGTATTCGCGGAGTTCAAGAACGACCGCGTGCAATTGGTCGCCGCGGGCGTCACCTTCTATCTCCTGCTGGCCATGGTCCCGGCCCTCACCGCCATCGTGTCGCTGTACGGCCTGTTCACCGATCCGGCGAGCGTGCAGGAGCACCTGTCGTTGCTCCAGAAGTGGTTGCCCGGTGGTGGCCAGGAGATCGTCGCCGAGCAGTTGCAGCGGCTCTCGAGCCAGGCCAACACCAGTCTGGGATTCGCGTTGGCCGGGTCGCTGGCGGTCGCGCTCTGGAGTACCAACAACGGCATGAAGGCGTTGTTCGAAGCGATGAACGTCGCCTATGACGAAGCCGAGGAGCGCAGCTTCATCAAGCTCACCCTCACCTCACTCGCCTTCACGCTCGGGGCGATCTTTCTGCTGCTCACGATCGTGGCGGTGGTGGTGATCCTGCCGGCGGTGCTGCCGCTGATCCTGAATACGCTGGGGCTGGGGAGCCAGGTCCAGTTGCTGGTGCAGGTCGCCAGCGGACTGATCCTGATGGTGGCGGCGCTGTTCGGGTTGTCTGCGCTGTATCGCTGGGGACCGAGCCGGGCAGATGCCCAGTGGAAATGGATCACGCCGGGCGCCACCGTCTCGGTGCTGGTGGGCATCATCGCGTCGGTGCTCTTCTCCTGGTACGTCGCCAACTTCGGGACCTACAACGAAACCTACGGCTCGCTCGGCGCCGTGATCGGCTTCATGACCTGGCTCTGGATCATGGTCACCTTCATCATCACCGGCGGCGAACTCAATGCCGAGATGGAGCACCAGACCCGGCGCGATTCCACCACCGGTCCTGCGCAGCCGATGGGCCAACGCGGCGCGCAGATGGCCGATACGGTCGCCCAAGGGGCGGAAGACACGGCCAACCGCAATGCCACCGAGGTGGGCAATGCGAGGCAGGAAGCGCCGTCAAAGGGCGGCAGAGGCACCGGCGGGACACCGGCGGCTACAGCCGGGAACAGGGGCAGTGGCATGGTCGGACCAGGCCCCCGCGCCGGCACAGCCCGGGCGCGCTGTTGATACTCGGCGGACTGGCGCTGGCCATCAAGCTGCATGAGGAGCGCAAGGCGCGCGCGGCTAGTTAACGGTGCCACCGGGACCGGGACGCTCTACCGGGGCCGCGATAAGCTCAGGCAGAAGGTGCGATACGACGCTTGCGGGCAGCACCTCTTTGAGGAACTAGAGACTCGGTCCGCGCGCCATCGGACAAGAGCGATTCCTTAAGTGAAGGTCTCGCGACGTCTTCGAGCCGGCGCCACTCCATCACCGAAACCAGGACAGCGATCTCGGCCCCGCGCCGCGTAACCATCTGGGGGCCTTCCGATACGCACGCCTCAAGCAACTCGCTGAAGCGAGACCTTGCATCCTGAGCGGGCCAAGCCTTCATAATCGCGACCTCAGCCCTACAGCACGTAGCGCGACAGATCCTCGTTAGCGGCGATCTCTCCCAGCCGCTCGTCGACGAAGGCCGCATCCACCACGATCGACTGCCCGCTCTGGCGGCTGGCCTTGAAGGACACTTCCTCCAGCAGGCGCTCCAGCACCGTGTGCAGGCGCCGCGCGCCGATGTTCTCGGTGGTCTCGTTGACGCTGAAGGCGATCTCGGCCATGCGCCGGATGCCCTCGGGGCGGAAGTCGATCGTGACATCCTCGGTGGCCAGCAGCGCCTGGTATTGCTTGGTGAGGCTGGCATCGGTTTCCGTCAGGATCCGCTCGAAGTCCTCCACCGACAGCGACGTGAGTTCAACGCGGATCGGAAAGCGGCCCTGCATCTCCGGGATGAGGTCCGAGGGCTTGGAAAGATGGAAGGCGCCCGAGGCGATGAACAGGATGTGGTCGGTCTTGACCATGCCGTAGCGGGTGCTGACGGTGGTGCCCTCCACCAGCGGCAGCAGGTCGCGCTGCACGCCCTGGCGCGAGACGTCCGCGCCGCTCATCTCGCTGCGCACGGCGATCTTGTCGATCTCGTCCAGAAAGACGATGCCGTTCTGCTCGACGTTGGCGAGCGCCTGCAACTTGATCTCCTCGTCGTTGACCATCTTGCCGGCCTCTTCATCGACCAGCAGCTTCATCGCCTCCTTGATCTTGAGCTTGCGCGCCTTCTTCTTGCCCTGCATGCCGGCAAACATGCCCTGCAGCTGCTGCGTCAGTTCCTCCATGCCGGCGGGCCCCATCAGCTCCACCGAAGGCATCGCCTGCGCCAGGTCGATCTCGATTTCCTTGTCGTCCAGATCGCCTTCACGCAGGCGCTTGCGGAATTTCTGGCGGGTGGCGGAATCCTCCGTGCGCGGCGTTTCCTCGCCGGCGTTGAAGCCGATCGACCCGGAGGCGCCCGCGGGGCGCGAGCTGGGCGGCAGCAGCACATCCAGGATCCGCTCCTCGGCGGCGTCGCGGGCGCGCGAATCGAGCCGGCGCTTCTCCTGGTCGCGCTGCTGCTTGATGGCCGCTTCCACCAGGTCGCGGATGATGGAGTCCACATCCTTGCCGACGTAGCCGACCTCGGTGAACTTGGTGGCCTCGACCTTGATGAAGGGCGCATTGGCCAGGCGCGCCAGCCGGCGCGCAATCTCGGTCTTGCCGACGCCGGTGGGCCCGATCATCAGGATGTTCTTGGGCGTGATTTCATGGCGCAGCGGCTCGGCCACCTGCTGGCGGCGCCAGCGGTTACGCAATGCGATCGAGACGGCGCGCTTGGCCTTGTCCTGCCCGATGATGTGCTTGTCGAGCTCGGAGACGATCTCCTGCGGTGTCATCTGGGTCATCAGAGCGTCTCGATGGTGTGGTGCTGATTGGAATAGATGCAAATGTCCCCGGCGATGCTCAAGGCCTTGGTGATGATGGTCTTGGGATCGAGATCGGTGTTGTCCAGCAGCGCACGGGCGGCCGCCTGGGCATAGGGCCCGCCGGAGCCGATCGACAGCAGGCCGTCCTCCGGCTCCAGCACGTCGCCGTTGCCGGTGATGATCAGCGAATGCTCCTTGTCGGCCACCGCCAGCATGGCCTCCAGGCGCCGCAGCATGCGATCGGTGCGCCAGTCCTTGGCCAGTTCCACCGCCGCGCGCATCAGGTTGGCCGGATACTTCTCCAGCTTGCTCTCGAAACGTTCGAACAGGGTGAAGGCATCTGCCGTGCCGCCGGCAAAGCCGGCGATGACCTTGCCGTTGTGCAGCCGCCGCACCTTGCGGGCGCTGGCCTTGATCACGATGTTGCCCAGGGTCACCTGGCCGTCACCACCCAGGGCGACCTGGTCGCCGCGCCGCACCGATACGATTGTCGTCATGCTTACCCCGCCATGTTCAATGGGATGACTTGGGGATCATACGGCCCGATTCAATAACCCCCCTGATGTTACGATGCTTGTCCCATGACGACCGCCCCCCGCGCGACCGGCATCAAGGTCCTGATCGTCGAGGACGACATGACGATCGCCGCGAACCTGCACCAGTTCCTGGAGCTGCGGGGCTTCATCGTCGACGTCGCGTACGACGGACTCGCGGCCATCGGCCGATTGGGCGCCGAATCCTATGATGCGGTCCTGCTCGACCTGGGCCTGCCGCGCGCCGACGGTTTCCAGGTGCTGGAAGCGCTGCGCCGCCGGCTGCTGCTGTCGACCCCGGTGCTGCTGCTGACCGCGCGCGGGGAACTCGATGCGCGGCTGCAGGGCTTCGAGCTGGGCGCCGACGATTACCTCGCCAAGCCGTTCGCGCTCGCCGAGGTCGAGGCCCGCCTGCTGGCGCTGCATCGCCGTGCCACCGGCGCCGTGGTTTCGCACGAGTCGCGCGCCGGATCGCTGCGGCTGGACCGGCGCACGCGCGAGGTCCACGTCGGGGACAAACCGGTCCGGCTGATGCCGCGCAGCATGATGATCCTGGAGCGGCTGATGCGGGACCCCGGCGAAGTGGTCGGTCGGCGAGAGATCGAGCGCCTGCTCTGGCCGGACGACGACGGGGCGCCGGATGCGCTGAGAAGCCAGATCTACCTGCTGCGCCGGGCCTTGTCGGAGGCCGGCTACGATGGCTTCGAGACGGTGCACGGCGTCGGCTATCGCCTGCGGCCGGAGTCGCCGCGATGAAACCGCGGCAACTGCTGACGATGAAGCGGCCGGGTTTGCTGGCGATGACGACGCTGCAGCAGCGGATCAGCGTCGCAGTGACCGCGGTGGTCACGCTGTTCATCATCGTCCAGGGCCTGCTCGCCTACAGTTCGCTGGAGGAGCAGGAGGACGAACTCGTCGACAGCATCGTCATCTCCGAGGCGAAGCGGCTGGTCGACAAGATGGCCACCGGCGACACGTTGCTGCAGTCCTCGCCGCAGCCGGTCCGGCTCGCCCCCAAACTGCTGGCCTGGCTGGTGCCGTCCGACCAGTCGCCCGAGGCGACGACGCTGCCGACCCACCTGGCCGGTCTCGCCGAGGGACCGCATCGGCTCTACCTGCAAAGCGAAGTCCTGCATGCGGTGGTCACGCCGGCGCCGGGCGGCCGGCTGGTGGTGCAGTACGACGCGACCGAAAACGAACAGTTCGTCTATCAGTTCGGCATCGACCTGATCGCGACCGGCGCCCTGTTCATCGTCCTCGGCTGGGTCATTTCCCTGCTCCTGGCGCGGATCGTGGTCGCTCCCTTCAACCGTCTCGCCCGCCACCTGGCGCAGTGGGCGCCCGGCGACGAGGCGCGCCCCGTCGGGCGATCGGACGAAGAAGCCATGCTGCTGCAGGCATTCGACGCCGCCCAGCGGCGCCTCGACGAGGCCCTGGCCCGCGAGCGGGAGTTCGCGGCCAATGTCCGCCATGAAGTGCGCACCCCGCTGACGGCGCTGCGCACCGATGCCGAACTGCTGCTGCTGACGCTGTCGCCCGCTCCCGAGGTGAGGCAGCGGCTGGAGAGGATGATCGAGGCGGTCGATTCGATTGCGGACGGGGTCGAGGCACTCCATGCGTTGTCGAGTGCGGCGCCGGCGCGCACCGAAGCGGTCGACCTGAACGCCTGCGTCGACAGCGCCTGGGCCAGTCTTCAGCACCTGAACCCCCAGGGCCGGATGCAACTGCGCAACCGGCTGCACGGCGAAGCGCACCCGGTGCTGGACCGCCAGGCGCTGATGACCGTTCTGCGAAACCTGCTGCGCAACGCCATCGAACACGCGTCGCCCGGGATCTGCGAAGTCCGGCGAACGGCCACCGGCATCGAGATCGCCGACGACGGGCCCGGCATTCCCGAGCGCGACCGGGGCCGCATCTTCGATCGGCATTTCAGCGGCCGGCTGGCCGATACGGCCGGCGGCAGGGTTGCGGGCGCTGCAGCCAACGGCGCTGCGAGCAACGACGGTGCAGGCGGCAACGATGCCGACGCCGGCGAACCGAAGAATCGCGGCCTCGGTCTCGCGATCGCCCGGCAGACCGCGCTTCAGCAGGGATGGGCGCTGTCGGTGCGGCCGGGTGACACAGGCGGCAGCGTCTTTGCGCTCGATTTCACCATCCGCTTCAGTAGCGATTCGATTCAATAGCGACTCCTGTGGCGATTCGACGCCTTTTCGACAAAGGTTCGACGCAACTTCGAAGCGTCCCATTCCAGCATCGCGGTTCCTTCCGAGGTTCCACCGATGCCCGCTTCGATCCATTCGCTGTCCGCCGCCCTTCGTCGACTGCCCCGCCTGCCCCGCCCGGTCCTCTCCACCGAGACGCTGGCGCTGCTGGCGAGCCTCTACTTCGCCTTCGTCTCGAACCAGCTGTTCTGGGGCGCGGCGCTCGCCGACCGCGACTGGGCGATGCCGGCCACCTGGACCTATGCCGGATCGCTGCTGGTCGCGCTGGTGTGCCTGCACATTGCGCTGCTGACCCTGGTGCTGAACCGGTGGACCGCGCGCTTGCTGCTCGCAACGCTGGTCATCGCGACCGCGATCGCGACCTACTACATGCAGTCGTTCGGCACCTATCTCGATCCGGGCATGATCCGCAATGCGCTGCACTCGGAAGTCAAGGAGGCCGGTGACCTGGTGGGACCGGCCTTGCTGTCGCATCTGGCGCTGCAGGCCGGACCGGCCTTGCTGCTGCTCGGCTGGATCCGCATCCGCCGCACCCCGCTGCGTATCGCAACTCTGCGGCGCGTCGCGACGATGGCCGCCTCGCTCGGCCTGCTGACCGGCGCCGTCCTCTTCTCCTACCAGGATCTGTCCGGCCTGTTCCGCAACCAGAAGGAAGTGCGCTACCTGATCGCGCCCGCCAACTACCTGTACTCGACGGCGCGGGCCATGCAGTCCGAGCGCAGGACCGGTACGGTCGCGCTGGCACCGGTCGGCGTCGACGCCCGGCTCGCGCCGGCCTGGTCCCAGCGGCAGAAGCCGGTGCTGTTCGTCATCGTCGTCGGCGAGACGGCGCGGGCGGCCAACTGGGGGCTCAACGGCTACGCCCGCGACACCACGCCGCAACTGGCCCGCCTGCGGGCGGACGAGCCGGACAACCTGGTCAATTTCAGCGACGTCAGTTCCTGCGGCACCGATACCGAAACCTCGGTGCCCTGCCTGTTCTCGGCGGTCGGGCGGCGCGACTACGACGAACGCCGGATCCGCGGCAGCGAATCGCTGCTGCACGTATTGGCCCGGGCGGGCTTCCGGGTGCACTGGCGCGACAACCAGACCGGCTGCAAGGGCGTCTGCGCCGGACTGCCTTTCGAGCAGGTCGACGTGGGCCAAGCCGACTGCGAACCCGGCAAGTGCCTCGACCAGAAACTGCTCGATGGTCTCGACGTCATCGTCGACGCTTCAATGGCCCAGGCCGGTATGCTGCCGGTCGCTCACGGCGCCGCGCCGTTGCCAGCGCAGTCGCCCGCGCTATCGACCGGACTTGCCACAGCGCAGTCGCCCGGCGAGGTGATCGTGATGCATCAACTCGGCAACCACGGTCCGGCCTACTTCAACCGCTATCCGGACTCGGTCAAGGCATTCACGCCGACCTGCGACACAGCCGAGCTTCGCCGGTGCGAGGTCGACGCCATCCGCAACAGCTACGACAACGCGCTGCGCTATACCGATCATTTCCTGGCGCAGGCGATCGCCTACCTGAAGACTCGCGAAGCGACCCACGACACGGCGCTGATCTACCTGTCGGACCACGGCGAATCGCTCGGCGAGAACGGCCTCTTCCTGCACGGCATCCCGTATGCGATCGCGCCGTCGGTCCAGACCAAAGTGCCGATGCTGATGTGGACCTCCCCTGGTTTTCGCCGATCCTTCGACCTGCAGGCCGCCTGCCTGCGCGCAAAGTCGGATCAGCCGCTGTCGCACGACTACCTGTTCCACACGGTGCTGGGACTGCTGCAGGTCGAAACGTCCGCTCACGCGCCCGGCTACGACCTGGCGCAATCCTGCCGCATCGACCAGGTCGCGCGGCCCGCGCGCAACACGCCGGCGATAGCGCTGGCAATGCCAGGGATCCTGCAGTGATGCCGCACGCGACGACCTGGCCGCAGCCCGGCGGGCAAGGGACCGCAATCGACGGCCGGCCAGGCCAACTCCCGTACACCCTGGGATTGTCGTTCGTGCTGATCGCACTGGCGGTGGCGGCGCACGTGAGCGGCTTCGACCTGATGCTGTCGGATCGCTTCTTCGACGTCGCCGGCGACCGTTTCCCGCTGCGGACCGAACCCCTGCTGGAACTGCTTGGTCATCGCGTCGCGAAGTCAGCCGTGCTGGCGGTCTGGGTCGGGTTGCTCGCAGCAGCGCTGGCGACTTACTGGTTCGAGGCGCTGCGTCCCTGGCGTGCCGTGCTGTGGGCGACCGTCGGCGCGATGGCGCTGGGACCGATGCTGGTCGTGGTGCTGAAGTCGTTCACCGCATTCCCCTGCCCCTGGAGCCTTCAGCGCTACGGCGGGCTCGCGCCGATGGCATCGACCTGGTTCGCGACCCCGGCCAATGCCGGCAACTGCTTTCCGGCCGGTCATTCGGCGGGCGGGTTCTCGCTGTTCGCGCTGGTATTCGCGGCCCGCGCGCTGGGGCGGCCGCGACTGGCCTGGATGCTGTTCTGGGTGGCGCTGGCAACCGGCGCTGTCTTCAGCGGTGTCCGGATCGTCCAGGGCGCGCATTTCGCCAGTCACGCGCTATGGTCCGCGGCCATCGACTGGCTTGCCGCCGGCCTGGTGTTCCTGGCGATCCGCGAGCGCCGCGCGCGTTGAGCGGCGCGAGTGGCGCCGTGGCAATGCGTGGCTAGTGCGTGCGCAGGTTCAACTCCGCCAGGTCATGGATGCCCATGACCATCATCAGGCAGGCGACCAGGTAGGTCAGTTCCCGGAACACCAGGAACTTGCCGGCAGTGCGCAGCGAAGCGACTTCATTGAGCAACTCGCCGGCGCAGACGAAATCCATGCGGCGCAGCCGTCGGCAGTCGATGACGATCTCGGAATGCGATTGCGCGAAGTCGCGCAGCGACTTGAAGATGGCCTCGGGGCGACCATCGATTTCCCCGTCCAGCGCGAAGGCGTCGTCCGCAACGACAACCCGCTTGCTTTCTGCTCCCTCCGCAACGGCGGCATTGTGCAGGCCGATCGACTTGGGCAAAGGCTCCCAGGACGGCGGCGACACCTCGTACGTGACGCAATAGTCGATGGCGAGATCTTCGAACTGCTGCTGCTCGCCCAGGAACCGAAGAGTCTCGAGCTTGAGCAGCCAGCAGGCGTCAGAGGGGTCACGGCGTCCGCTCTGGATGCAGGAGGCAAGCGCCGCGCGCAGTGCCTCGACACCGGAGAGCGTGAGCCTGCGCGCGTTGCGCCGGAAATCCACCAGCGTGCGCAGCAGCAGTCCGGCACCGACCGGATCCACGGTGGCGACCTTGCTGAAGTCCACCTCTGCCGGCCGGTCGCGCTGCGCCGCGCGCTGCATCTGCTCTATCTGCTTGACCACCTGGGCGTCGATCCTGATCGGAAAGACGATGGTGGAGGCGGCCAGCGCACGGGCTTCGACCGCAGCCGGGGGCGAGAGATCGTCGTTCCAGGCCGGCGGCGAACTTTCAAATCGCGAGGCGTAGTCGATGGCGAGGCTTTCGAACTCCGGCCTGCGGCCGGAGGCCAGGTACAGCTCGAACAACATCTTCCAGGCTTGTTCGGTCTGGCTGCCCAGCTGATTCACCTTGATGGCCTGCCACAGGATCATCGCGGATTCATTGGCCTGGCCGTTGGAATAGAGCACCGCCGCCTCTTCGAACACCGGCAACAGGCCGGAACTGAGGACTTCCACCGAATGCAGCGCCCCGGTATCACCGAGGATGGCCGAGGTGCTCGGGTCACTGGTTGGCAACAGCGACAGTTCCTTGCCGGCAGCCGCCCCGGACTTATGCCCGTTGGCATGGCCGTTCGCATGCCCATTGGCATGGCCGTTTGACTGGCCCTGCCGGCCGAACTGGCCGAACGGGTTGCCGTTTGGCGCCCCGGCCGGCTTGTCGAGCGAGTTGAAACTATAGGCAGGCTTGTCCGCAGACGGCGGGCGGGCGGCGGGAAACATCACCATGCCGCCCTCGTCGATGCTCGCCGGCGGCGCGGGCTTGGGCGCCGCGGGAGGCAGCGCGTCGGCCTGGCGGGCTTCCGGTTTGGATACGCGGGCGGGAATCGCCAGGTCCATCTGCGATTCAATCAGGTCGATCTTCTCAGCCGTGCGTCGTGCAATCTCGCGCTGATTGATCGCCGTGGTCGTGGCCGTGCTGGTGGCGGGGCCGCCACGCATCGTGGAGGCCGGATCGCTATCCCTGCGTCGCAGGGTCGCCTTTTCTTTCTTGCCGAAGATAGAAAAAATCACTTGCCGTCGCCCTTGAATTCTGAAATTCAGTGTAGCATCGCAAGCCGGCCGTGCCGCCTATCTTTCTGGCCGTCAATCGGTCGTCCCTGCCCGGTCGGCAGACCCTGGAAGTCTGCCGGTGCATGGGACAGGGGCGTCAGTCGCCGTAGAGCTTCTGGCGCAACTCGCGCCGCTGCTGGGCTTCCAGCGACAGAGTCGCCGTGGGGCGCGCCAGCAGTCGCGGAATGCCGATCGGATCGCCGGTCTCCTCACAGTAGCCGTAGTCGCCGGAATCGATGCGATCGAGCGACTGCTTGATCTTCTTCAGCAGCTTGCGTTCGCGATCGCGGGTGCGAAGCTCCAGCGCGTGCTCTTCCTCGATAGTGGCCCGATCCGCAGGATCCGGGACAATGACCGTCTCCCGCAGATGCTCGGTGGTTTCATCCGCGTTGGTGCGGATGTCCTGTTCCATCGACTTGAGGCGCTCCCGGAAGAACTCCAGCTGAGCCGGATTCATATAGTCCGATTCCGGCATCTTGGTGAGCTCGGCCTCGGTCAGCGCCTTGACTTGTCTGGTAGCAACCATAGTGTTTTCCTTCACTCTTACTGCCGACTGCAGTCCGCCCCGTAGGGCTTGCCTGCGCTGAACAACGAAAGGAAGCGGCCCAGCCTACGCCAGGCACTGCCCCAGACCCTGCATGAATGTGTCCTTCGGCAGGTTTCGGCCGATGAACACCATCTTGCTCGACGGCTTTTCGCCACGATCCCACTTGCGACCCGCATCCGCGCCCATCAGCATGTGCACCCCCTGGAACACCATGCGCCGATCCGAGCCCTTCACATACAGCACACCCTTGTAGCGCAGCAGGTCAGGCCCGTAGACCTGGACGATGCCGCTCAGGAACTCCTCCAGCTTGAGCCCATCGAAGGGCTTGCTGGACTTGAAGATGAACGACGAGATCTCGTCGTCATGCGTGTGTTCGTCGCTTTCCAGGAACTCCGGATCGATTTCCAGGATCGCATTCAAATTGAATCCCTTGATGTCCAGGATCTCCGCCACCTTGGCGTCGCCAAACTGGACCGGCCGGATGGTGGCGCGGGGATTGATCTTGACCAGGCGCTGGCGCAGGGCTTCCTGCTCATCGGCCGTGACCAGGTCGGTCTTGGAGATCAGGATGCGATCGGCAAACCCGACCTGAGCCTGGGCCTCGGAATGCTCGTCCAGCTGCTGGTTGCCGTGCTTGGCGTCGACCACGGTGATCACCGCGTCCAGCAGGTAACTGTCGGCGATCTCGTCGTCCATGAAGAAACTTTGCGCGACCGGACCAGGATCGGCGAGGCCGGTGGTTTCGATGACCACCCGGTCGAACTTGATCTCGCCGGCGTCGCGGCGTGCCTTCAGGTCCGTCAGGATGCGGATCAGGTCGCCCCGCACGGTGCAGCAGATGCAGCCGTTGTTCATCTCCACGATCTGCTCGCCCGTCTGCTGCGTCAGCAGGTCGTTGTCGATGCCTTCCTCGCCGAACTCGTTCTCGATCACCGCGATCTTGAGGCCGTGGTTCTCGTGAAGGATCTTGTTGAGCAGGGTCGTCTTGCCGCTACCCAGGAAGCCGGTCAGGATCGTCGCTGCAATATGCTTGTCTGCCATCTTCACCACACTCCAAACGCCGGGCGGGTACTCCGGAGCCGCTTGCGCGCCCGGCTCGGCCGCCCCCATCCCACTTAAGGGGGCGGATTGTACGCGTTTCGCCGTAAAAGCTTGAATATGAGGGGAAATCCCTGATTTTCAAGCGTTCGAGGCAGGGTAACCGCCGGTTCCAGGAGCTTGGCGGCGGCTGCAGGGGTGCAGCGCCGGCAGGGAACGATCAGCTGCGGCGGCGGGCCCGGGGATGGGCGGCGTCGTAGACCGCCGCCAGGCGCTGGAAGTCGAGGGCAGTGTAGATCTGGGTGGTCGCGATGTTGGCGTGGCCCAGGAGTTCCTGCACCGCCCGCAGGTCGCCACTCGACTGCAGCAGATGGCTCGCGAAGGAATGGCGCAGGACGTGCGGATGGACCGCGGCCGATGCACTGCGCTGCACCGCCAGCCGCTTCAGACGCAATTGCACCGAACGATTCGACAGCCGGGTGCCGCGACGGGTGATAAAAAGAGCGGGCGTCTCGCGGTCCGGATGCTGCAACAGCCAGTCGCGCCGCGCCCCGCACCACAGCGCCAGGGCGTCCAGCGCCGGGCGACCGACCGGCACCGACCGCTTCTTGCCGCCTTTGCCCTGCACCGTCACCTCCTCGGCCTGGGGATCCAGCCAGCCGAGAGAGCGATAGCCGCCGCGCCCGCCGTGCACGTATTCCGCGTCCAGCGACGTCAGTTCCGACAACCGCAGGCCGCTCGAATAGAGAAGCTCCAGGATCGCCTGGTCCCGCACCGATTCGAAACCGTGGTCGCCGCTCCCGTCCGCAGGCTCGGCCACCAGTTGCATTGCCTGGTCCACCGACAATGCCTTGGGCAGGCGCCGCGGCAGCTTGGGCGCCCGCACCGCCCGGACCGGGTTGAGCGTGACCAGGCCGCGCTCGGCCAGGGCGTCGAAGAAGCCGCGCCATGCCGACAGCATCCGCGCCAGCGACTTGGCGGCGAGCCCCTGCCGGGCGAGTTGCGCGATCCAGCGGCGCACATGGGCGTCGGTGATGTCGATCCAGCCCGCAGTCGTTCCGGCCGTCTGCCGATGCAGGCCAAGGAGCGTAGTCAGGTCCCGGCGGTATCCGGCTATCGTGTGCGGGGAATAGCCGCGCTCTGTTTCCAGCCGCGCCAGGTAAGCCGCCACATCCGCTGACTTGTCCATCCCTGCCCGCCTACACCTGCCCGACTACACCAGCACGACTACACCCGAACGCCTACACCTTTCGCCAGTTCCGGCAACCCGCCGGCAACATCCCTCGGTCAGCCCAGCAGACGGGACAGCGAGGCGCTGGCGATCTCTGCGATCCGCTCGAGGAAGGCCGTGCCCATGCCCGCCTGGAAGCGGCCGGCGTCGGGGCTGCCCAGCACCAGCAGGCCGAACGTGCGGGGGTTCGCGTCCGCCGTTCGCTCCAGCCGCAGGGCGAGCATCGCGATCGAGGCGGTGCCCTCACCCCCTTCCGGCAGCCAGGCCGCCGCCTCCGGATGCGAGTTCGGTCCGCAGTAAGGCTGGGTAATCTCGTCCGTGCGACGTCGCATCTCCGCGGAGACCTCGTCGCAGAAAGGCGCGGCCACGCCGTCGACGCCCCACAAGCGGATGGCCACCTGGGGGACCGCGAAGCCGGACATCAGGCCCTCGACCACGACTTCCGGCAGGCGGGCGGCATCGCTGGTTCGCAGCAGTTCCCGGGTCAGCTGCTGCAGGCGCGAGCCGATGGCGTCGTTGTTCTGGCCGATGTGGATCAGCTCGGCCATCTTCGATTCGAGCGCCTTGTTGCGTTCACGCAGCACCAGCACCTGGCGCTCGACCAGCGAAATGGCACGTCCCCCGTGCGGATGGCGGATCCGGACCTCCGCCAGCAGGTCGGCGTGACGGTCGAAGAACTCGGGATGGACATGCAGCCAGTCGGCCACTTCCGCGTCACCGATCTCCGTCGCCTCCCGGTCGTCGCCGCTGTCGCCGGGCGCTGCCGCCGCGGCTTGCGGGCCGCCGGCTCCGGGCATGACGCCCAACGCGGCGTCGACAGTTGCTTCGGGAAGGACGGCCTGCGTGACTGGGCTCATAAGTCTCTTGTGTCGGTTGTCGATGTCTTTCTGCCGCCGGCGTCAGCCGGAACAGCCGGGAAGGACCGGATCGTCCGGCACCTCGATGCTCGCGGAGAAAACGGTAGCGGCCGGGCCGGTCATCAGGACCGGCGCCGAGGGCGTCGTTGCCTCCCACCGGATAGTAAGCTGACCACCCCGGGTTTGGACGTCCACGGTGCTGTCGAGCAGGCCACGGTGTATCCCACTGACAACAGCGGCGCAGGCGCCGGTGCCACAGGCCAGCGTTTCGCCCGCGCCGCGCTCCCAGACCCGCAGGCGGATGAGGGAGCGGGACACTATTTCCATATAGCCGGCGTTGACCCGGCGCGCGAAACGCGGATGGCGCTCGATGCGGGGTCCCTCGCTGAGCACCGGCGCGTCCCGGACCGAATCCACCTGCTGCACCGCGTGCGGGTTGCCCATCGAGATCGCCTCGATCCAGCGCGTCGCCTCGGGTGCGCCCGCGCCTGGAGGCTGGTCGCCGAGCGCCAGCGGCCAGAGTTGCGCCTCGCCCGCTGAGCGTGGCGTCAGGCCCTTGGCACTGAACGGCACCTGCGCGAGTTCGAATACCGGCGGGCCCATGTCGACCTCGACCCGGCCGTCGTCCTGCAGGCGCGGTTCGATCAGCCCCGAGCGCGTGCGCACCCGGATCGTGCGCTTGTCGGTCAGGCCCCGGTCGTGCACGAACTTCACGAAGCAGCGGGCGCCGTTGCCGCACTGCTCGACCTCGCCGCCATCCGAATTGAAGATGCGGTAGACGAAATCCACCCCGGCCGCCTCGTCGCCGGCGGCGGCATCCGGCGATTCCACGACCAGGATCTGGTCGGCTCCTACGCCGAACTGGCGGTGCGCAACCCAGCGCCACTGCTGCGGCGTCAGCGCCACCGGCGTGCGGGTCGCGTCGACCACCACGAAGTCGTTGCCCGCGCCCTGCATCTTGGTGAAGGACAGCTTCACTCCGCAGCCTCCTGGCCCGCCATCATGGTGGTGTCGACCGCCCGGCCGTAGAAGCCGCGCTCCCCCGGCGGTCGGGTCTTGAAGCGCTTGTGGGTCCAGAGGTACTGGGCCGGCATCTCCAGAGCGCGGGCCTCGATGAACTGGTTCATCCGGGCGGTCGCAGCCACCAGGTCGTCGCCGGGATAGTCCTCCCAGGCGGGATAGAGGCGCACGATGTAGCCTTCGTCGGTCATCTCGGTGACGCACGGCACCACCGCCGCCCGGGTCATCTGGGCCAGGCGGGCCACCGAAGTGACGGTTGCCGCGGGAATGCCGAAGAACGGCACGAACACCGAATCGCGCGGGCCCAGGTCCATGTCCGGCAGGAAATAGAACGGCACGCCGTCGCGCATCGTACGGATGGCGGTACGCAAGCCCTCCTGGCGCGACAGCAGGATCGCCTCGTTGAAGCGGCCGCGACCGCTGCGCATGGCCTCGTTGAACACCTTGTTCTTCTGATGGGCGAACATCGAGATGACCTGGCGGTCGATCGACAGGCGGGTGCCGCCGGCATCGAGACCGATGAAGTGCGGGGCGAGCAGGATCTGCGGACGGCCGGCCACCGCCTCCAGGTGCTCCATGCCGCGCACCTGCACCAGGTCCTTGATCCGCTCGGCCGGCTGGTACCAGAGCACGAAGCGGTCGAAGAAACTGCGGGCGAAATAACGGAAGTGCGCCTTGGATATCCGGGTGCGCTCCGCCTCCGTCAGGTCCGGAAAACAGAGCCGCAGGTTGGTGCGGGCGATCCGGCGCCGCGGGGCCGCCAGCCAGTAGAGCAGGCTGCCCAGCAGGTTGCCCATCACCACCAGCCAGTGGTGCGGCACCGCCGACAGCGCGCGCAGCATCTTCAGAGTGAGGTCAGACATCGTCGGTCGCCATGGCGGCAACCGCAGGCGCGGGCGGTCCCTTGTAGCGGTTGTAACTCCAGACGTACTGGTCGGGGCGTTGGCGGATGATGGCCTCCAGGGCCTGGTTGATCACCTCCGGCGTCGGAACGCCGTCCAGTTTCTCCAGTTGCAGGTCCCAGCCCCGGCCGAAGGGCCTGCGCCAGGTGGCCAGGAGGTAGACTTCGGCGCCGGTCTTCTCAGCCAGGCGCGCCGGAAGTGTCATGGTAAAGGCTGGCCGCCCGAAAAAGGGAGCCCAGACACCGTCACCCGCCGAGGGCACCTGGTCCGGCAGGATGCCCACCGCTTCCCCGCGCCGCAGCGCCCGCAGCAGCGCGCGCACGCCGCCGGTGTCGGCGGGCACTGCGGTCATCTGCGGGTGGCTGCGGGCCGACTTCAGCACCTCGTGCAGGTCGCTCCCGGCGGGGCGCTTTGTAGAGCACGGTGATCGGCGCCACCGAGGCGTAGGCACGGGCCCCCATCTCGAAGCTGCCGATATGCGGCGTCAGGACGATCACGCCGCGCCGGTCGCCCTTCGCCTTGCGCTGCTCTGTTGTACGGGCGAGACGAGCGAAGTCGTCGAAACGCGCTCTTGCGTACCAGGTCTTGCGTCGGCCGGAACCAGATATAACAGGTCTCCAACGCCGCACGACCGGCCGCCGCGGCGCTGGCGCGCGCCAGTTGCGGGCTGTAAAGCCCTGCCGTTCGCAGGTTATCGGCCGTTTTGCGGCGAAAACCGGCACTGAGGGCGAACGCGATCAGTCCGCCGAACGCTCCCACTGCCTGGAGGAGCCACAGCGGAAACAACGCGAGCGAGCGGAGCAGCCACAACAACATGGCCGCATTTTGCGGGTTGTGACGTAGTTCCGCTGAACGGCGCTTGACGCTTAGATATAATTGCAACGCCACTGAGTTAAAGGGACAACTTGCGGAGTGGCAGAAGTACCAGGGGTGCGCCCCCTGCCGGAAGGCAGGGGCAAACCAGATTCCGCTAAAGCGTCGCGGCTTCTCCGAAGCTGGCAACGCCGGCTGACACGCCATTCGGCATTCAGCCTGTGCCCACGGCTAGTCACATCAAGGAGAAGTCATGAGCGATTTTCTTTTCACGTCCGAATCCGTATCGGAAGGACATCCGGACAAGGTGTCGGACCAGATCTCCGATGCGATCCTGGATGCGATTTTCTCCCAGGACCCCCTCAGCCGGGTCGCTGCGGAAACCCTCACCAACACCGGTCTGGTCGTCCTGGCAGGTGAGATCACCACCAATGCGAACGTCGACTACATCCAGGTCGCGCGGGATACGATCAAGCGCATTGGTTATGACAACACCGATTTCGGCATCGACTACAAGGGCTGCGCCGTCCTTGTGGCCTACGACAAGCAGAGCAACGACATCGCCCAGGGCGTCGATCACGCCAGCGACGATCACCTCAACACCGGCGCCGGCGACCAGGGTCTGATGTTCGGCTATGCCTGCGACGAGACCCCGACGCTGATGCCCGCGCCGATTCACTACGCGCACCGCCTGGTCGAGCGCCAGGCTGCACTGCGCCGCGACGGCCGCATGCCCTTCCTTCGGCCCGACGCGAAGAGCCAGGTCACGATGCGCTACGTGGACGGCAAGCCGCACTCGATCGACACCGTCGTGCTCTCTTCCCAGCACGACCCCGATCAGAGCGAGAGCCAGACCAAGATGAAGGCGAGCTTCATCGAGGCCGTCATCGAGGAGATCATCAAGCCGGTGCTCCCCGCTGAGTGGCTGAAGAACACCCGCTATCTGGTCAACCCCACCGGTCGGTTCGTCGTCGGCGGACCGCAGGGCGATTGCGGCCTGACCGGACGCAAGATCATCGTCGACACCTACGGCGGCGCCTGCCCGCATGGCGGCGGGGCCTTCTCCGGCAAGGATCCGAGCAAAGTCGACCGTTCGGCCGCCTACGCTGCCCGCTACGTGGCCAAGAACATCGTCGCGGCCGGGCTCGCCAAGCAGTGCCAGATCCAGGTGGCCTATGCGATCGGCGTTGCCAAGCCGATGAACATCACCGTCTACACCGAAGGCACCGGCGTGATCTCCGACGAGGCACTGTCGGAACTGGTAGCCGCGCACTTCGACCTGCGGCCCAAGGGCATCATCCAGATGCTGGACCTGCTGCGGCCGATCTACACCAAGACCGCCGCCTATGGCCACTTCGGTCGCGAAGAGCCCGAATTCACCTGGGAGAGAACAGATAAGGCGGCCGCACTGAAGGCCGCCGCCGGCCTGTAGGGCCGGCGGCGGCCTTCAGTGAGCCGGCTGGAAGCCGGCTCGGCGCGAAGCGCCGCGGCTGCCTTAGGGCGAGGCTAACTTGTCGCAAAGCGACAAGTTAAGGCTGCGACAGCAGCCGGCCGAGACCACAAGGCAGCCGCTGGCCGGCCTGTAAGGCCGGCTCGGCCTTCAGTGAGCCGGCTGCAAGCCGGCTCGGCGCGAAGCACCGCGGCTGCCTTGGGGCGAGGCTAACTTGTCGCAAAGCGACAAGTTAAGGCTGCGACAGCAGCCGGCCGAGACCACAAGGCAGCCGTGTCGCGAAGTTGAGAAGGCCGCCGCCGAGCGTCCGAATAACCGTACTTCAGCGGCCCGGCTGACAGGAACTATCGGCCGGCATTACAATCAGGGGTCTGTCGAGAAGCGTTGCGACTGGGCTGGGATCAGCGATTCCGTCCAGCCAGGCTCGGCAGGTCGAATGTAAAACGACGCTTGCACCCCTTAACCGGATGCAAGCGTTTTTTTTCGCCTACCGCATTCGTATTCGAGTTCGCAGCGATCGGGCAGGCAGCCCGGGTCGATGCCGTCAATACCGGAGAGAACCATGAACGCACCTTCCAAGCACGAGACCTTCACCGATTACCGGATCGCCGATATCAAGCTGGCCGACTGGGGCCGCAAGGAAATCCGCATTGCCGAGACCGAGATGCCGGGCCTGATGGCCATCCGGCAGGAGTTCGCCGCCAGCCAGCCGCTCAAGGGCGCGCGCATCACCGGCTCGCTGCACATGACCATCCAGACCGCGGTGCTGATCGAGACCCTGGTCGCGCTCGGCGCGCAGGTGCGCTGGGCCTCCTGCAACATCTTCTCGACCCAGGACCATGCGGCCGCGGCGATCGCTGCCAGCGGCGTGCCGGTGTTCGCGGTGAAAGGCGAGACGCTGGAAGACTACTGGAACTACACGCACAACATCTTCGAGTGGGCCGACGGCAAGCCGTCGAACATGA
Organism: uncultured beta proteobacterium; assembly: GCA_963834335.1. GTDB lineage: Bacteria > Pseudomonadota > Gammaproteobacteria > Burkholderiales > Burkholderiaceae_E > Lautropia. Next base: position 35,568 of record CAWIBK010000001.1, read on the forward strand.
TCCTGGACGACGGCGGCGACGCCACCTTGCTGCTGCACCTGGGCGCGCGCGCCGCCAAAGACGCCAGCCTGATCGCCAAGCCCACGAGCGAGGAAGAGACCTGCCTGTTCGCCGCCATCAAGGCGCGGCTCGCCAAGGATCCCGGCTGGTACCAGATGCAATTGGATGCGATCGTCGGCGTCACCGAAGAGACCACCACCGGCGTGCATCGCCTGCAGCAGATGTCCGCGCGCGGTGAACTGAAGATGCGGGCGATCAACGTCAACGACTCGGTCACCAAGAGCAAGTTCGACAACCTCTACGGCTGCCGCGAGTCGCTGGTCGATGCCATCAAGCGGGCCACCGACGTCATGATCGCCGGCAAGGTCGCCGTCGTCGCGGGCTACGGCGACGTCGGCAAGGGTTCGGCGCAGGCACTGCGGGCGTTGTCGGCCCAGGTGTGGGTCACCGAGATCGACCCGATCTGCGCGCTGCAGGCCGCTATGGAAGGCTATCGCGTCGTCACCATGGAGTACGCGGCCGACAAGGCCGACATCTTCGTGACCGCCACCGGCAACCGCGACATCATCACCCACGACCACATGGCGAAGATGAAGAACGAGGCCATTGTCTGCAACATCGGTCACTTCGATAACGAGATCGACATCGCCTCGCTGGAGGACTGCACCTGGGAGAACATCAAGCCCCAGGTCGACCACATCGTGTTCCCGGACGGCAAGCGCATCATCATGCTGGCCGAAGGGCGGCTGGTGAATCTCGGCTGCGGCACCGGGCACCCCTCCTTCGTGATGAGCTCGTCGTTCGCCAACCAGACGATCGCGCAGATCGAACTCTGGACCCGCCAGGACCAGTACGAGGTCGGCAAGGTCTATGTGCTGCCCAAGCACCTGGACGAGAAGGTCGCGCGACTGCACCTGCAAAAGCTCGGCGCAACGCTCACCAAACTGAGCACGACGCAGGCCGACTACATCGGCGTCTCGACCGACGGGCCGTTCAAGCCCGAGACCTATCGCTACTGATCATTGAAACGGAGCGCCGGCGGCTCAGCTAGCTGCCGGCAGCCCTCATGGCCAAGCTGACAATCAGAAATACCCAGCGATCGGACATCGACTCCCTGATCGCGTTGCAAGGCCGGATCTATCCGGGGATGGCCACATGGCAACGCGAGCGGGTGATCGACCAGCTGGAAGTATTCCCGCAGGGACAGGTGGTGGCGCTCTACGACGATCGCATTGTCGGCTGCGCCAGTTCCATGATCGTGCAATGGGACGACTGGTCCAGTATTCATACCTGGAGCGAGATCACCGCTGCCGGGTCCTTTGAAAATCACGCGCCGATGGGGAAGACCCTCTACGGCGCCGAAGTCTTCGTCGACCCGCGCCTGCGTGGCCAGCGGGTCGGTCACGCCTTGTACGACGCCCGGCGCAAGCTGTGCAAACGGTTGAACCTCAAGCGCATCATCGCCTGTGGCCGGCTGCCCGGCTATCACCTCCATGCCGGCGACATGTCGGTCGAGACCTACGCCAAGCGCGTCGTCTGGGGCGACTTCAACGACCCGGTGCTCAATTTCCAGTTGCGCGAATCCTTCGATTTCTGTGGCGTCATCGAGAACTACCTGCCCGATGACAAGGAGTCCTGCGGCCACGCCTCGCTGATCGTCTGGCTGAATCCGCAATACGACCCCGACAAGCCGACCTGGATTCCTACCGGGCCGGTGTTGTGAGGTCGCCGGCGCCATGATGTCCCCGACCCCGACGCCACAGACACCACAGGCACCGCAGCGCGCGGATATCGCGCTGGTAAGCCGCGGGGTCGTGCGATCGCGGGCACTCGCCCAGCGCCTGATCGATGCCGGCGCCGTCTCCGTCGTCGTCGCTGGCCTGCCCTCACCCGTCAACCGCCGCTCGCAGATGATCTTCGCCGATCAGCAACTGGCGGTGAGCGATTCGGCCGAGGCGCGGTTCGCGTCGCGCGGCGGCGCCAAGCTCGAAGGCGCCCTCGACCGGACGACCACCGACTGCCGCGGCCTCTCCGTTCTGGATGTCGGCATGTCCACCGGCGGCTTCACCGATTGCCTGTTGCAGCGCGGCGCCGCCCGGGTCGTGGGCATCGAGGTCGGTCACAGCCAGCTGGACGCCGGCTTGGCGGCGGACCCGCGCGTGCGCTGTTTCGAGAAGACCAACATCCGAGACGTCACCGCCGCGTGGCTGGCTGCGCACGACGTTGACGCCGCGGGCTTCGGACTGATCGTGGCGGACCTGTCGTTCATCGCCACCACGTCGTTGCTCGGGCATCTTGCCGGCCTCGCGGCCCCCGGAACACGCCTGCTTGCCCTCATCAAGCCGCAGTTCGAACTCGGCCCCGACGCCCGCAACGCCCGCGGCATTGTGCGGGCCGGCGCGGACATCGACGGGCTGCGCGAGCGCAGCCGGGAAGCGGCACGGCAGGCGGGCTGGCAGCCGCTCGACTGGTTCGCCTGCGCGCTCGCCGGCACCGACGGCAACCAGGAGTACTTCCTGCACGCCCGCCGCGGCAGCGATGAACGGTCACCACGCACTACCTCGCCAGGTTCCACCTCACAAGATTCCACCTCGCCCGGTGCTGCCTCTCCAAGCGCCACCCCGCCGGGCTCCCCCTCGTCCGGCGCCCCCTCATTCCTCTGAAGAGCCACATGAATCCCAGCAGCAGCATCAGCAGCAGCGACCGGGCCAAGGCCCTCCTCAGCTTCGAGTTCTTTCCGCCGAACACGCCCGAGGGCGTCGTCAAGCTGCGCCAGGCGCGCCGGACGTTGTGCGAGCTGACGCCCGAATTCTTCAGCGTCACCTACGGCGCCGGCGGCAGCACCCAGGAAAAGACCGTCGGCATCATCACCGAGATCGCGGGCGAGGGCCTGCAGGTGGCGCCTCACCTGTCGTGCATCGGCGCCACCCAGAGCAGCATCGCCGAAATGCTCGACCACTACCGGGCGCAGGGCATCCGCCGGCTGGTGGCGTTGCGCGGGGACCTGCCGTCCGGCATGGTCGATCGTGGCGAGTTCCGTTACGCGTCGGACCTGGTCGCCTTCATCCGCAAGCACAGCGGCGACTGGTTCCACATCGAAGTGGCCGCCTACCCGGAAACCCATCCGCAGGCGGGCTCTCCCGACCAGGATCTCGACAACTTCCTGCGCAAGGTCGAGGCCGGCGCGGACAGCGCCATCACCCAGTACTTCTACAACGCCAGCGCCTTCTTCGATTTCGTCGAGCGGGTGCGCGCACGCGGCGTCACGATCCCGATCGTGCCCGGCATCATGCCGATCACCAACTACACCCAACTCGCGCGCTTCTCCGACAACTGCGGCGCCGAGATCCCGCGCTGGATCAGGCTGCGCCTGGCGGGCTTTCACGACGACGTCGCATCGCTGCGGGCGTTCGGACACGAGGTGGTGACCGACCTGTGCCAGACGCTGGTGGACAACGGGGTGCCGGGGATCCACTTCTATACGTTGAATCAGGCGGGGCCTTCGGCTGCGGTGTGGGGGGCGTTGAGGCGGTAGGTCTTGCGGGTTCGCGATGGTTTCGCGTGGGCATCGCGGGGGCTTCGCGGCGGGTGTCCGACGGGCGTGACACTACGGGGGCTCAGGGTAGGCGCCTGCAGGCGCCCACCCGCTACGTCGCTCGCGGCGCATGCGCCGCGTCGGCTGAAGCCGACCGCGCCGTAGCCCGCTCCTGCCTCGTCCGTCCGGGCCGTGTCCGATGTCGTCGGCGCTCCTCGCGCCGCCGCGGACACTGGAACGATCCCCCGGATCGTTCCGCCCGGCCTCCTTCGTCAGCGAGCGGCCCGCCCCCAACGGTCACGCCCGCCGGACACCCGCCGCGAAGCTAACGTGACGTTGCAAGCAGTGGAGATTTCTGACTCCCTTGCTGGCGGCCTCATCCTGGGTCGCCATCGGGCGCACCCACTGAGGGCACCATGCGAAGGCCTCCAGCGAAACGCCGTTGCCCGGCCCCAACGGTCACGCCCGCAAGACACCCGCCACGAAGCTGCGTGACGTCTGCAAGCAGGCGAGATCGCATCCCCCCTGCTGGCTGCTTCTCCGTGCTCGCCAGGGGGTCAGCTCCTGGTGTCGCTTGACATTAATCCGCCTCGCGCAGAGCAGACAAGCCCTCGCGCGCTACACCCGCCGCACGACGGCACCTCACCTGGCTTCGCGGCGGGCCGCCCGCGGTCGGGTGCGTTGGGTGCGGCCGCTCGCTGACGAAGGAGGGGCGGGCGGAACGATCCGGGGGATCGTTACAGTGTCCGCGGCGGCGCGAAGAGCGCCGACGACATCGGACACGGCCTGGCCGGACGAGGCAGGAGCGGGCGACGCGGTGATCGGCGCAGCCGACGCGGCGCATGCGCCGCGAACCGTGTCGCGGCCTGGCGCCTGCAGGCGCCAGGCCTGAGCAACCCTCCGCACCCGCCCGCGGGCGGCCCGTCGCGAAGCCCGCCCATGACGGCTGCAAGCAAGATCAGCCGCCATGCTGCAACTGCTCGAGGCTGAGCAGCAGGCTTGTGCGATGCTCGCGAGCGACTTCCTGCCATGGCAAACCTGTGAGGGCACCTTCGAGGGCCCATAGGAGATTGAGACTCGTGGACTTGTTCGCCCGCTTGACCATGGCGAAGGCGGCCACCGAGCCGAGCCGGCGCAGCTGTTCGACAGAGGAAATGCCGCAAGCGCTGAGCATTTGCATAGACTTGGGGCCGAGGTTCGGCAGATCGGCAATGGAATGCGGCTCGGCCGGGGCCTGCAGGGATTGGCGTGGCTGCGTGTGGCATCGTTACATCAGGAGTCCGAAACAAATCCTACAACCGCGGCAATCGATAATGCAAAGAACGTCTACCCCTCCGCCTGACACACCCTCACCAGCTTCGCGGCGGGCCGTCCCGAGGCCAGCAGCAAAACGGCAATCTCACCCTGGCTTCGCGGCGGGCCGCCCGCGGGCGGGTGCGTTGGGTGCGGCCGCTCGCTGACGAAGGAGGGCCGGGCGGAACGATCCGGGGGATCGTTCCAGTGTCCGCGGCGGCGCGAGGAGCGCCGACGACATCGGACACGGCCCGGACGGACGAGGCAGGAGCGGGCGACGCGGTGATCGGCGCAGCCGACGCGGCGCATGCGCCGCGAACCGTGTCGCGGCCTGGCGCCTGCAGGCGCCAGGCCTGAGCAACCCTCCGCACCCGCCCGCGGGCGGCCCGCCGCGAAGCCCCCCGCACCCGCCATCCACCGCCCGATCCTCAACCGCCCGTCAGCCCGAGTTGTCCTGACCCGTCGGACGGTCGAATCCGGTATTGGCCGTGGCTTCGACGATGGCTACTATGGGTCGATGAGGACTCGCCTGGATGCTGCCAACGTGGCGCCGGGGCCGGGTCCTGAGTATCCGAACCTTCCTGGAGGAAGCAGGTTGCAATCCGTTCTCGATCAGACAGTCCAGCCTGGTCTTTCGACGACAGCGAATCGCCGCTATCAAGTGGCGGTCGCAGACCTGCGCCTGGAAATGTTCGTAGCCGAACTGGATCGCCCCTGGCTGGACACGCCGTTCCTGCTGCAAGGCTTCCTGATCGACAGCCAGGTCGAACTCGACACCCTGGCCCGCTATTGCGAATACGCCTACGTCGACCTGGAGCTGTCGACGCCGGGCATGGCGGACGTCATCAGGCGCGTCGCCATCAATGCGCCGCAACTGGAACCGGACACCGAGCCGATGAAGGCGCCGGCGACGGCGCCGATGCCGCCGCCCGACTTCGACGGTCCGATGGACCACCACGACCTGGTGGGCGACCGGAACGCGGCGGTCGAGGAAAGCATCAAGATCGTTGCCCGCGCGGCAGCCCCGAGTGCCGATACGAAGCGGCAGCACAAGCCCCGCGCGGACATCCGGGTCAGCCAGATGACCCGCCAGCGTTTTCGCACCCTGGTGCGGCAGACATCGGGCGCCGAAAGCGATGGTGAAGACACGTTCTTCGGCCGCTGGTTCGGCTGGCTCTTCAACTTCGGCAGCCGGACGCATGTGCTGCCCGCGGCGAAATCGGTGCCCGTCCTGCCTGCGGGCCTCCTGCCGGAGGGCCTGCAACGCGAATTCCATGAGCAGCGCCGCGCGATGGTCGAGGAGCTTCCTCGCGCCCGCAAGGCCTTCAGCGAAAGCGAGTCGGTCCTGGCGGGCGTGATCGGTGACCTTCGCAAAGGCCGGGCGCCGGAGCTGAAACAGGTGGCGGGCGCTGTCGACAGCATGGTCGACAGCATGCTGGACAACCCCGACGCGCTGATGTGGATCGCCCGGCTGCGCGAAGAGGACCTGAATACCTACAACCACGGCGTGAAGGTCGCGCTGTACCTGGTCGCCCTGGGGCGGCACCTGGGCTTCCCGAAGCAGGAACTGGCCCACCTCGGTCAGATCGGGATGCTGGCGGATATCGGCAAGACGAAGGTGCCGCGCTCGATCCTGGAGAAGCCCGGCATGCTGACGCCGGGGGAATTCGAGAAGGTGCGCGAGCATGTCAGCCTGGCACTGGATGTCTTCGCCAACGGGCCGAAGCTGCCCACCCCGGTCATGATCGGCATCGCGCAGCACCACGAACGCATCGACGGATCCGGCTACCCGCGCGGCCTCAAGGGCAACGCGATCAGCGTCTACGGCAAGATGGCGGCGATCGCCGATTCGTTTGCCGCGCTGATCACGCCCCGGGCCTACGCCAACGCCGCGGCGCCGCAGGATGCCCTGATGAACCTCTACGAGTGGAGCGGCACGTCGTTCCACGAGCCGATGGTGGAGCAGTTCGTCCAGGCGGTCGGGGTCTTCCCGGTCGGCTCGATGATCGAGCTGACCTCCGGCGAGATCGGCGTGGTGGTGGCACACAATCGGGTCCGCCGCCTGGAGCCGAAGGTACTGATCCTGAGCAACCCGGACAAGTCGCCGCTGGCACAACCGGTCGAGCGCGACCTGTTCCAGGAAGGCAAGAAGAAGGACCACAAACCCGCGCGGATCGCACGCGGCCTGCCAGCGGGAGCGTTCGGATTCAAGCTCCGGGACTATTACCTGGACGAGATCGCCAAGCAAAATGGAATCGCCTCCTAAATGGAATCATCACCGAAGCGTCGCCTGACCCCCAACGAGTTGCTGGCGTTCGGCCAGCAGTTGCTTGCGCGCAAGTTCAACGGTCGCCCGCTGCTGCTGGCGATGCGGCTGAACCGCTCCGACCACCTCCAGGCGCTCGCTCGCGACCCGCATGCGAGCCTGGTGCTGGCGGCGGTGCAGGAGCGCATCGAGGAGCGCCTGCGTCCGGAAGACCGTTATGCGGTGGCGTCGCACGACGAGGTCTGGGTGCTGCTGGCGGACGTGGCCAACGAGTCGGTTGCCTCGACCATTGCCACCGCCTTTCGCGAAACCCTCTACCCGCCGATCGTCATCGAGCTGCCGGACGGCAAGACGACGTCGGCGCAGTTGCAGCCGGTCATCGGCGGCGCCTGGAGCCGCAGCGATGCGGTCGGCATGGGCGGCCTGCTGCAGGGCGCGTGGGACGGCCGCCTGCTGGCATCGGAACACGAGAACCGGCTCGACGTGCGCCAGATCGGCGCCGACGACAGCGCGGCACGGCTGGTGGAAATCGAGCACGCCCTGCGCCGCAACCTCTACGCCAACGAACTGGAAGTGCACTTCCAGCCGCAGATCGACCTGGCGACCAACCAGTGCTTCGCGGCCGAGGCGCTGATCCGCTGGCCGCGCGAACATCCGCTGCAGGTGACGCCGACGCTGATCGCGTCGATCTGCGACGACCGCGGCATGATCGGCCAGTTGACGCAGTTCGTGATCAATACGGTGTTGCGCCAGCAGATGGGCTGGCAGGCCCGCGGCCTGGACCTGAGCATCGGCATCAACCTGTCGGCAAAGACCGCCAACGACCCGGGTTTCGCGACCCAGGTCGCGCAGTCCTGCGAGACCTGGAGCCTGTCGCCGAGCCGCCTGCTGTTCGAACTCACGGAAGACTCGATCGTGCGCAACGAACATGCGACGATCGAATGCATGCGCGCACTGCGCAACATCGGCTGCGAGCTGTCGATCGACGACTTCGGCACCGGCTACTCATCGTTCGCCTACCTGCGCCAGTTCCCGGTGCATGAACTGAAGATCGACCGCCTGTTCATCCAGAACCTGGTCAACGACCGCGGCGATCAGCAGATCGTCAAGGCGCTGATCGACCTGGCTCACGCCTTCAACCTGCGCGCGCTCGCCGAGGGCGTCGACAATCCGGCGGCGGTTCACCTGCTGCGCGAGTTCGGCTGCGACCGGGTGCAGGGCTTCCTGTATGCGAAGGCGATGCCGGCGGAGGAGTTCGCCGACTGGGTGGAGCGCTTCAATCAGGGCGAAGCGATGGAGTTGATGACCCGCGACGGCGTCACCAAAGCCGACAGCGGCGCATCCATGGCGTTGGGCTCGAACTGATCGGTGGCGGCCTCGTCGTAGGCCACGCCGATGGCAGGCACCGGCCGATGCGCGAGGGTCCGGTCGTAGTAACCGGCCCCATAGCCGAGGCGCCAGGGACGACCGCCGCTGACGTTGAAGCCGAGGCAGGGAATGACAAGGCAGTCCGGCGCCACCGGCGCCCGGTCCCGCGGGATCGGAATACCGTACGGTCCCATCTCCAGATCCGCATCGTCCTGCCACGCGCAGAACAGCAAACCGCCATTGGGACCGCCCATGACCGGCAGCGCGACAGTCTTGCCGGCCGCCCGCCAGGCAGCGGCAAGCGGGCGCAGGTCGGGTTCCGCCTGGATCGGCCAGTAGACCGCGAGCACGCGAGCGGCCTGGATCGGGGCAAGCCGGCTCAGTTGATCGCTGATGGCGAGGTCGTAGCTCGTACGCATCGTCGCTTCGATAGCCGCCCGTCGTTCACGCAGGAGTGAACGCAGGCGGGCCCGTGGTATCCTCGATTCGCTGGTCTCAGTCATATGAAGATTCTAGACGCCCACCCCGTTCCGGTCACGACAGACCCCGCGTCGTCTAACCCGACGACTAGCCCATGGATCGCCGGCGTCGTGGCGGGTATCGTCCTCGCCGCCTGGGGCCTGGTGCTCAATGCCGGCGACGCGCTCGGCGCAGTCGAAGCGCGCGATCAGCGAATCCGGCAACGGCGCGCCGGCCAGCGCCAGCAAGGTCGCGATCGTTCCCGCCGACAGCCTCGATGCCCTCATCGAGAAGGCCTCCGGCAACAGGGACGAGGCGGCCCCTGGCGGCGTCGGTACGGATGCAGCCGAGGGCGATTCCCCGGTGGTGGGGAGTTCCACGATCGACGATGCCTTCGCGGCGGCCCGCAAGGCGATGCTGGCCTACAACCTGGAACGCTACGACCAGGCGATCCTCAGCATCCCGCGCAACCACGTCCTCTACAGTTACGTCGAATACTGGCGGCTGCGCATCCTCCTGGGCGCGAAGCGGCTGGAAGCCCTGACCGGCGATGCCGATCCGGCGGCACGCGCCTTCATCACCCGTTACCCGGACACGCTCGCTGCCGACCTGTTGCGTCGCGACTGGTTGCTGGCTCTGGGGCGGCGCGGCGACTGGCCGGCCTTCGACGCGCAATACCCGCAATGGCAACTGCGCGATGAAAGTTCGCCGGAGTGCTACGCGCATCTGTCGACCCTGGCGCGACTGCCGCCCGGGAAGGACCTGGATCGGAAAACCCGCAACGAGGTGCACGCGCTGCTGATGCGCCCGGTGTCGCTCAACCGCGCCTGCACCGACCTGTTCGACGGCATGACCGCCGCCGGTCAGTTTCAGCCCCAGGAGATCCGCCGGCGGATGATGTTCGCGCTGGAGGCCAACGCCACCGGCGACATCCGCCAGAGCGCTGCCCTGCTCGGCTCGGCGCTGAATGAGAAGGGCCTGGATCAGGCGCTGAACCGGCCGGCGGCGGCACTCAAATCCGATCAGCCGCACGATCTGCTGCTGATCGCACTCACCCGGCTGGCGCGCAACGATCCGGAATCGGCCGCCGCCCAACTGCGCTCGGCGGGCGCCCGGCTTTCGGACGACGATCGACGGTTCGTGTGGTCTCAGATCGCCGCGGCCGGCATGCGCCGGCTCGCGCCCGAGTCCTATCTCTGGACGCGGGAAGCGATCGGGGCCAAGGTCAGCGACGACACTCGCGCCTGGATGGCGCGTGCGGCGCTGCGCGAACAGGACTGGACGCTGTTGCGCACGGTCATTCTCGGCATGAGCGAGCAGGAGCGGCGCGAGCCGCAATGGATCTACTGGCTCGGCCGGGCGCGCAAGGCAGAGGGCAAGGCGCAGGAAGCGGACAAGCTGTTCGCCTCCCTGGTCGAGCGACGCGACTTCTACGGCAAGCTGGCCAATGAGGAACTGGGGCGCCTGACGACGAAGCCGCCGCGGCCGGCGCCGCCGGCTCCGGCGTCGATCGCGGACTTCGATGCCAACCCGGGCTTTGCGCGGGCGCTGGCGTTCTATGACCTGGGCATGCGCTATCGAGGGCAACCGCGAATGGAACTTCCAGCTGCGGGGGCGCACCGATGCCGAGCTGAGGGCGGCGGCGCACTGGGCAATGAACCGCGGCCTGCTGGATCGCGCCATCAATGCCGACGAACGCATCCGCGGCGAGCCCGATTTCGCGCTGCGATTCCCGACGCCGTTCTCGGAGCAGCTGGTACCGATCACCCGCCAGCAGAACATCGACGCCGCCTGGGTCTATGGCCTGATCCGCCAGGAGTCGCGCTTCATCATGGATGCGCGCTCGCATGTGGGTGCGTCGGGGCTGATGCAGATCATGCCGGCCACCGCGCGCTGGATCGCCAAGAAGATCGGGCGCAGCGACTTCAAGCAGCGCGACATCAACGACCTGCAGACCAATCTCGAGTTCGGCAGCTTCTACCTGAAGCAGGCGCTGGACGACCTCGACGGCTCGGCGGTACTCGCTTCAGCCGGCTACAACGCCGGCCCGCGGCGGGCGCGCGACTGGCGCGGCACCCTGTCCCGGCCGCTGGAGGGCGCCATCTTCGCGGAGGTCATTCCGTTTTCCGAAACCCGGGGCTATGTGAAGAACGTTCTGTCCAATGCTGTCGACTATGCCGCTCTTTTCAGCGGGGAACCCCAATCGCTCAGGGCGCGCCTTGGTACGATTGAGCCGAGGGTGGCCGGGGCAACGCAGTTGCCTTAGGAGTCTGTCCCCGGGGACCACCCGGCTCTCCAACCGAAAGCGCGTTTCATATGACCTCAGCAAACATCCTAGTCCTGGGTGGCTCGGGATTCGTCGGCCGCTACCTGGTGCCGCGGCTCGACGCGGCCGGCTATCCGGTCACCGTGCCGACGCGCAACCGCGAACGGGCCCGCCACCTGATCCTGCTGCCCAAGATCGACGTGGTCCAGGCCAATATCCGCGACCCCGCGGAGCTGGATCGCCTGGTCGCCGGCAAGGACGTGGTCATCAACCTGGTCGGGATACTGCACGGCCGCATGGGCGAGGACAACGATCCGTACGGCCCGGATTTCCGTGCGGCCCACGTGGACCTGATGCAGAGCCTGGTCGAGGCCGCCGTCAAGAACCAGGTCTCGCGCGTGATCCAGCTGAGCGCGCTGGGAGTCACGGAGAGCGATCCGGCGACGCTGCCCTCGCGCTATCTTCGGTCCAAGGCGGCCGCGGAAAAGCTGCTGCGGGACTCGCCGCTGGATCACGTCATTTTCCGCCCGTCGGTGATCTTCGGCCCGGGCGACAGCCTGCTCTCCCTGTTCGCCAGCTTGCAGCGCTTCCTGCCCGCATTGGCGGTGCCGCATGCGGATGCCCGCTTCCAGCCGGTCTATGTCGGCGATGTCGCGGATGCGATCACCCGGGTGATCGATCGGGCCGACATGGCCCGCCGGACCTTCGAACTGGCCGGTCCGGACGTCTATACGTTGCGGGAGCTGATCCGCCTGGCCGGTTCCTACAGCGGACACGAGCGGATGGTCTTCAACCTGCCCAATTCGATCGGGCATCTGCAGGCCCTGATCATGGAGAAGCTTCCTGGCCGCACCCTGATGTCGCGCGACAACCTGATGTCGATGCGGGTGGACAACGTGGCCAGCGGGCCGATCGATCCGAAACTCGGCATCGAGCCGCAGTCGGTGCCGGCGATCGCGCCCCGCTACCTGGCCCCGATCGATTCGGCCTTCAACGCCGAACGCCGCGCGCGGCGCTGAGCGCACGCGACCAACGGCGACGCCGACCCGACGCGCCATGAAAGCCTACCGGGTCGGCGGCGCGGTTCGTGACGAACTCCTGGGACTGCCGGTGGCCGACCGCGACTGGGTCGTGGTGGGCAGCACACCGCAGCAGATGATCGACCAGGGTTTCCGCCCGGTCGGCAAGGATTTCCCGGTTTTCCTGCACCCCGATACCCGGGAGGAATACGCCCTCGCGCGCACCGAGCGCAAGACCGGCCCGGGCTACAAGGGATTTGCAGTCCACTTTGCCCCCGGCGTCACGCTCGAAGAAGACCTGGCGCGCCGCGACCTGACCATCAACGCGATCGCGCAGGCCGAAGACGGCAGCATCGTCGACCCCTTCAACGGGCGCCGGGACCTGCGAGACAGGGTGCTGCGCCATGTCAGCGACTCGTTCACGGAAGATCCGGTGCGGATCCTGCGCCTGGCGCGGTTTGCGGCGCGCTTTGCCGGCTTCAGGGTGGCGCCGCAGACGATGGCGCTGATGCAGCGCATGACCGCGGCGGGAGAAGTAGACGCGCTGGTGGCGGAACGGGTCTGGCAGGAACTGGCCCGGGGGCTGCAAGAGGCCCGTCCGTCGCGGATGATCGCGGTCCTGCAGGAAGCGGGCGCGCTGGCGGTGCTGCTGCCGGAACTGGGAGCATCCCGATGCGCCTGCGCCGCCGGGCCGACCGGCCTGGCCGGACTGGCTGGCGGCGCTCGACCGCTGCGCGACGCGCGAGGAGCCCTTGCCGGTGCGGTTTGCGGTGCTGATGGCGCGGGCCGGTACGGACCTGGATAAGGCAGGTCAGGCGGATCAGGCGGATGCAGCGGTCCAGGCGGTATCGCAGCGCCTGCGGGCGCCGATCGAGTGCCGCGATGTGGCCGCCCTGCTCGCGCGTGAACGCGGTGCCCTCGTGCCTGCCGGCACCGCGGCGGCGACGTTGGCGCTGATCGACGCGCTGCAGGCGCTTCCCGCGCCGGCGCTGCTGCAACTCCTGGATCGCTGCGATGCCTGGCGCCGTCCGGGCCGGGTGACCGCCCTGATCCATGGCGCCGCAGCCCTGGATGACCGGGATCCGGACCAGGCGCCCGGGGCGATCCGGCTGCGGCGCGCGCTTGCGGCGGCGAACCGGGTCGACCAGGGCGCGATCGCACGCGGTCTCCCGGGTCGGCCCGAGGAAATCCGCGACGCCATCGGCCGCGAACGGCTGCGCGCAATCGCCGGCGCCGCGTGAGCGACCCGGCGCCGGCGGCAGCACCTGCGGGAACCCGGGCCGCGTCCGGCATGCTGTTCGGGTTGATCGGCGTACTGATCTTCTCCGCCACCCTGCCGATGACCCGCCTGGCGGTCGCAGACCTGCATCCGGTGTTCATCGCAATCGGGCGCGCGGCGGTGGCCGGGATCGCGGCGGCGCTCCTGCTCGCGCTGCGCCGGCCGGCCTGGCCGACCCACCGCCAGTGGCGCCTGCTGCTGGAGACCGCGCTCGGCGTGGTGATCGGGTTTCCGGTCTTCTCGTCGGTGGCCATGCAATACCTGCCCGCCTCGCACGGCGCCATCGTGGTGGGGCTGGCGCCGCTGGCCACCGCGATGGCCGCGGTGATGCTGGCGGGCGAGCGACCTTCCCTGGGCTTCTGGTTCTTCGCGCTGCTCGGGACCGCGCTGGTCACGGGCTATGCGGTCAGCGAGGCGGGCGGACTCACCTGGGGCGACGGCTCGCTGCTGATCGCGGTGGCGCTGGGGGCGCTGGGGTACGCGCGCGGCGGCCTCCTGTCGCGCGATATGGACGGCGACGTGGTCATCAGCTGGGCGCTGGTGATGTTCCTGCCCGCCACCCTGGCCGTGAGCGGGTGGGCGCTGCTCGACGGCTGGGCGTTTCGCGTGGCGCCAGCCGACGTGCAGTGGGCCTCCTGGGTCGGTTTCCTCTATGTCGGGCTGTTCTCGATGTGGATCGGCTTCTTCTTCTGGTACCGGGGGCTGGCCGCCGGCGGGGTCGCCAGGGTCGGCCAGCTGCAGCTGCTGCAGCCTTTCTTCACCGTGCTGATCGCAGCGCTCATGCTCGGTGAGGCGCTGGACTCCAAGACGGTCGGCTTCGCGCTGGCGGTCATCGCCACGGTAGCCCTGGGCCGTCGTATGCAGATACGATAGGCCCATGCCCCTCCCCAAGCGCTACTGGGCGCACCTGAGCGCCCGCGACTTCCAGCAGCTGGACTGCTCTCGCGCCATCGCTGTGCTGCCGGTGGCGGCGACCGAACAGCACGGGCCTCACCTGCCGCTCAGTGTGGACACCACCCTGGTCGACGGACTGGTCGCCGCGGTGCTGCCGAAACTGCCGCAGGACGCGAGCATCCTGTTCCTGCCCACGGTTGCCGTCGGCAAGAGCAACGAGCACGAGCGTTTCGCCGGCACCCTGAGCCTGACGGCCCACACCCTGATCGACGTCTGGATGGAGATCGGCGCCGGCGTGGCCCGGACCGGCATCCGCAAGCTGGTGCTGTTCAACGCCCACGGTGGCCAGTCGGCCGTGATGGACATCGTCAGCCACGACCTGCGCAGCCGCCATGACCTGCTGGTGTTCGCGGTCAACTGGTACCGGCTCGGCCTGCCGGCCGGCCTGATCGATGACGACGAACTGCGCTTCGGCATTCATGGCGGTGAAGTCGAAACGTCGATGATGCTGGCCCTTGCACCGGAACTGGTGGACATGACGCGGGCTGCGGACTTCGATTCCAGCCTGCGCCGGCTTGCCGCCGACCATCCGCTGCTCGGCAACGGCGTCGCGGCGCGCCTGGGCTGGCAGACCCAGGACATCAATGCCGCCGGCGCCGTCGGCAATGCGGCCGCGGCCAGCGCGGAGAAGGGTCGTGCAATCATCGAGTTCGTGAGCGACCGCCTGGCCCAACTGCTGAGCGAACTCGACCGGATGCCGCTGTCGAGCCTGGTGCAGACCCCCGCCAGGCTCTGAGCAGCAGCAATAACCATAACCGTCGTCGCCATGGCGCGAGCGAGCATTCAAGGAGACTGAAGATGGGCCCCTGCCCCGTTATCACTGCTGCCCTGATCCTGGCCATCGGCCTGATCGGCGCCCCTGTTTCACGGGCCGAATCCCCGCCGGCCGAGGCTGAATGTCCGGCCGGCGCGCCGCCCGCGGCGCGTTGCCTGCGCGGCCAGGACTCCGCCGGCGCCCACTACCTGATCGTGACGCCACAGAACTGGAACCGGGTCCTGGTGGTGCATGCCCACGGCGGCCCGACCCTGGGCGAACCCAAGCCTGACCGGGCCGACGCCGACATCAAGCGCTGGGGCATCATCGTCAAGGCCGGTTACGCCTACGCCGCCTCGGTGTTCCGGCAAGGCGGGGTCGCCGTGCGCAGCGCCGCCGAGGACACCGAGCGGGTGCGGCGGATCTTCGTCACGCATGTCGCCAAGCCGCGCCGCACGATTCTTCACGGCCAGTCCTGGGGCGCGGGCGTCGCGGCCAAGGCCGCCGAAATGTATGGCGATTCCATCGCCGGCGCCTCTCCGTACGACGGCGTGCTCCTGAGCAGCGGCGTCATTGCCGGCGGCTCGCGCGCCTATGACTTCCGGCTTGACCTGCGGGTGGTCTACCAGCATCTGTGCGGCAACCATCCGAAACCGGACGAGGAGGACTATCCGCTGTGGCGCGGCCTGCCCAGCGGCAGCAAGCTCAGTCGCGCGGAACTGGCCACCCGGGTCGACGAATGTCTCGGGGTGCGCAAGCAAGCCGCGCAACGCAGCCCCGAGCAGCAGCGCAAGCTGCAGACCATCGTCGATGTGATCCGGATCCCGGAGTCATCGGTGCTCGCACACCTGAACTGGGCCACCTGGCACTTCCAGGACATCGCCGAACACCGCAGCGGCGGGCGCAGCGTATTCGGCAACGAGAAGGTCGTCTACGCCGGCGCCCCGGGTGGGGCGTCGACGGACGCGGCACTCAATGCCGCGGTGGCGCGCTACGCCGCGGACCCGCAGGCACTGGCCGCCTTCGCCGACGACACCGACCCCACCGGCCGGATTCCGGTGCCGGTGCTGACGGTTCACGGCATCGGCGATCCGACCGCCTTCGTCGAGATGGAATCGGTGTTTCGCGACACGATGCACGCGGCCGGAAGCGGCGCGCGCCTGGTGCAGACCTTCACCGAATACGACACCCACAGCTACTTGAGCGATCCGGTCTATGCGACCGTGTTCGATTCGCTGCTGCAGTGGATCGACAGCGGCGACAAGCCGACGCCGGAACTGATCGCGCAACGCTGCCCGTCCTTCGAGGCTGAATTCGGGCCGGGCTGCCGGTTCCTGCCCGGCTACCAGCCGGGCCCGTTCGAATCGCGGGTGCCGGCCCGCTGAGCAGCCGGCCCCTGCGCTCAGATGAAACGCGCCACGAGCATCGCCAGCAGCGACAGCAACACGGTGGAGGCCACCGGGAGGTGGTAGTCCTTGCCGCCCAGGCGGATGCGGAAGTCGCCCGGCAACCGCCCGATGCCGAATCGCCGCATCAGGGGCGTAAGGCCGGCGAACAGGACCAGCGCCAGGACGACGACGATGAGCCACTTGATCATTGCCGCTGCGGCCCGTCGCTGGCGTGCGCCTGCAGGAAATCGACGATGCGCCGCGGATCCAGCGTCGGCTCACGGGGATCGGCGGTACTGCCGACGACCCGGTTCATCCATTGCATGTTCTGCTGCATCCGTTCGACGATGGCGGGCCACTCGCCGGCACGATGACCGGCCGGGTCGGGCAGTTCGTGGCACTGGTTGCAGGCGCCCTGGAACATCCGCCCGTCGTCGGTGGCCAGCGCACGCGTGAGGACGGGCCGGCCGGTCACCGTGGGCGTCACGTGCCCCCTGCCATCCCATCGCGGGCTGTCGTCCAGTGCCAACGGCCGGCCGCCGTGCCGCGAAAGGTAGTCCACGATCATCCGGACCTGGCCGCTATCCGGCGCCTCGAGGCCTTTCATCATCTCGTGCATCAGCCGCCCCTGGTTTCCCTCGCCGCGCATCCGCGGCAGCATCCGATCCACGATCCGCTCCCAGCGCTCGGCCCCGTGCATCGCCGGGTCCGGCAGGGCGTGGCATTGCACGCAGTAACGCGCGGTCAGCCGGGCCGGTTCGCTCTGCGACTCCGGCAGATCCGATGGCTTGAGCCGCACCGGCAGGATCCGCAGCAGCCACTGGCCATGCGGATGGCGCTCCCAGTAGTCACGGTACTGAACCGCGATCCGATCCAGTTCCTCGACGGCCGGCAGGCCTGCGGCGCGTGCCGGGGCCACGCCGGCGACGACTATGGCCACTACCGCCGCTGCTGCCGTTGCTGCGGCCGCTACCGTCGCGGTGCCCCACCGGGCGAACCCGGTCATGGGCGCAGCGCTCCGATGCGGTCGCCCTCGACGAATCCCGGCAGGGCCGCGCTGGGGGGCAGCCCCTTGCCGAAAGCGATGGCCTTGAACAGTTCACCCATTTCGGCTTCCGACACCAGGCGCTGCACCGCCTGCGCCTGGGAGAACCAGAGCCGCTGCTCGTCGCGCGGCAGCGCCTCCAGTTCATCCAGCAGGCCGCAATTGAGCAGAAACCTGGCCTGCGACGCATAACCGAGCGCCGTCAGGCCGGCGGCTTCGCCGGCGGCGAGGATGCGGCTGAAATCGACATGCGCCGTGATGTCCTGCAGCCCCGGCCAGACAAAGGGATCGGTGAGCGAGCGATGGCGGTAGTGACTCATCAGCGTTCCTCCCACCCGCTGCGGGTGGTAGTACTCGCGCGCCGGGAAGCCGTAGTCCAGCAGCAGGATGGCACCGGCCTGCATGGCCTCGGCGACGGTGGCGAGCCAGGCGCCCTGCTGCGGGCAGACCTCGGAGCGGTACGGCAGGTGCCAGGTCCCGACGTCCACGCCCAGGGAGTTCACCAGCGCCGTGAGACCCGGATCGGCCGGCCGTGCCGACCAGCACAGGTCGCCGTCGCTGATGCCGACGCCCATCTCCTCCAGGTGCAGGCCATCCCACTCGAAGGTGCGTGCGGGCATCGCGTCCAGCACCTCGTTGCCGATCACCACGCCACGGAACTGCGTGGGCACGGCATCGAGCCACTCGACCTGGCCCACCATCTGCGGCAGGCGGGCGGCGATGGTCTTGCGCTGCAGCCGCCGCAGGTCCGCGGACAACTCGACGATCTGATAGCGGATGCGGGTGAAGCCCTGGCGCTCTAGCGCGTTGAGCAACTGGCTGGCCAGGGCGCCGCTGCCGGCGCCGAACTCGATCACCAGCGGGTCGCCCTCGGCACAGGCGGCCAGCCACGACCCGACCTGGCGGGACAGGGTCGCGCCGAACAGGGGCGTGAGTTCCGGCGCGGTGACGAAATCGCCGGCCGGCCCGAACACCGGCTTGCCGTTGCTGTAGTAACCCAGCCCCGGGTGATAGAGCGCCAGCGCCATGTAGCGGTCGAAGCCGATCCAGCCGCCGCCGCGTTCGATCTCGGCCATGATCACATGGGTGAGCTGGTTGCTGAGTTCCGCCGCCTCGGGGCCAGGCCGCGGCAGGCCGGCAGGGACACCGGGAGCGCCGGGGGCGGCAGGGCGGGGCGGGCGTTCATCCATGCGTCATTTTCTCATGCTCGCGTCCCCGTGACCGGCCCCAGGGGCTTGGCCGGAATCGACGCAGCCGCCATGCTACAGTGCCCGCCATGCAACCGTCCGCCAGTCCAACGCCGGCAATAACAGCACCGCCTGCGGCCACCGCCGCGCAGCCCCGGCGAACCGCGCTCGTGACCGGCGCGGCACGCCGGCTCGGACGGGCGATTGCGCTGGCGCTGGCGCGCGACGGCTGGGACATCGGCGTGCACTATGCGGACGTCCGAGAAAGAGGCACGCCAGACCGCCAACGATATCCGCGAGCTCGGCCGGCAGGCGGTCTGCCTGCAGGCCCGCCTGGAAGATCCACAGGCGGCCGCCGGACTCGTGCAGCAACTGTCGGCGCAACTCGGCCCCGTCGGCGGCCTGGTCAACAACGCCTCGCACTTCGTGCACGACGACATCACCACTATCGACGCCACCTCCCTGACCACCCACCTGATGCCCAACCTGGTCGCGCCGCTGCTGCTGTCGCGGGCGCTGCTGCAGGCCATGACGCCGTCGCAGCCCGAAGCGGTGATCGTGAACCTGCTGGACCAGAAACTGGACAACCTCAATCCGGACTTCCTGTCGTACACGGTCGCCAAGGCGGGGCTGGCAGCGGCAACCACCATGCTGGCGCAGGCCATGGCACCGCGGGTGCGGGTGCTGGGCGTCGCGCCCGGCCTGACGTTTGCGAGCTACCTCCAGGACGAGCAGGCGTTCGAGCGGGCCCATAGCCGCTTCTCGCCGCTGCGCCGCTCGAGCACGCCGGAAGACGTGGCCGCAGCGGTGGTCTTCGCGATGAACAACCGCTCGATGACGGGGACCGTGCTGCAAGTGGACGGCGGCCAGCACCTGCTGCGCCTGCCGCGCGACGCCAGCCTGATGCCGACCGATGAGTGAGCAGGTGATGCAACTGGTCCGGATGGATCCGGCGCGCCGCGACACCCGGCGTTCGGACCTGGAGGCCAACAAGCTGTCCAAGCGGCTGCATCGCCTGGTCGGCCAGGCGATCGCCGACTTCTCCATGATCGGCGCCGGCGACCGGGTGATGGTCTGCCTGTCGGGCGGCAAGGACAGCTACGCGATGCTCGACGTCCTCCTTGCCCTGCGCGAGCGCGCGCCGGTCCCCTTCGAGATCGTGGCGGTCAACCTCGATCAGCGCCAGCCCGGCTTCCCGGCCCATGTGCTGCCGGACTACCTGAAACAGCTGGGCGTGGCCTTTCACATCGAGACCCAGGACACCTACACCACGGTGAAGCGCGTGATCCCGGAAGGCAAGACGATGTGCTCGCTGTGCTCGCGGCTGCGCCGCGGCATCCTCTATCGCGTCGCCGACGAACTCGGCGCCACCCGCATCGCCCTGGGTCATCACCGCGACGACATCCTCGAGACCTTCTTCCTCAATCTCTTCTACGGCGGGCAGCTGAAGTCGATGCCGCCCAAGCTGGTGTCCGACGATGGCCGTCACGTGGTCATCAGGCCGCTGGCCTATGTGCCGGAGCAGGACCTGATCGACTGGTCGCAGATCCGCCGCTACCCGATCATCCCGTGCAACCTGTGCGGCTCGCAGGCCAACCTCAAGCGGCGCGAAACCAAGGAGCTGATGCGGGAGTGGGAGAAACGCTTCCCGGGCCGCATCGACACCATCTTCGGCGCGCTGGGGCGGGTGACGCCATCGCACCTGCTGGACCGCTCGCAGTTCGACTTCGGCGCTATTGGCAGCACCGGCGGCAGCACCAGGCGGCAGCACCGGCAGCGGCGTGGCGCCGGCGGCAGCGGCGACGGCTTCGACCCCTCGCCGGAGCGCTGATTTGGCCGGTTCATCGTCGGTCAGCTCGCGCGTCGTCCGGCTGGCGAAAATCCTCTGGGTGGTGAGGCGATTCGGTCTCGACGAACTGCTCGCCACCGGCGCGGCCAGCACCCTGGGTTGGCGATTCGCCCTCCGCCTGACGCACCTGCTGCGCCTGGGCACCCATCCCGAGCCCCGCGGCGCGCGGCTGCGCATGGCTTTCGAGAGCCTGGGGCCGATCTTCGTCAAATTCGGCCAGGTGCTCTCCACCCGCCGCGACCTGATGCCGCCGGACATCGCCGACGAACTCGCGATGCTGCAGGATCGCGTGCCGCCCTTTGCGGCGGCGCTGGCGGTCGCGGAGATCGAACGCGGGCTGGGCCAGAAGATCTCGGAGGTGTTCGCCGAGTTCGACGAGACGCCGGTGGCGTCTGCCTCGATCGCGCAGGTGCACCGGGCCCGGCTGCACGACGGCAGGCAGGTGGCGGTGAAGGTCCTGCGACCGGGCATGGTCGAGGTGATGGACAAGGACCTCGGCCTGCTGCGCACCGCCGGCGCCTTCGCGGTGCGGATCTCCGCTGACGCCCGCCGGCTGCGGCCGCTGGAAGTCATCAACGAATTCGACCACTACCTGCACGACGAACTCGACCTCGTCCGCGAAGCCGCCAATGCCAACCAGCTGCGGCGCAACTTCAGCGACTCCAACCTGCTGCGCATCCCGCAGATGTACTGGGACTACTGCCGGCAGAATGTCATCGTGATGGAGTGGGTCAGCGGCATCCCGATCGGCAACATCGCGCGGATGCGGGCCGCCGGCATCGACGTGAAGAAGCTGTCCCGCGACGGGGTGGAGATCTTCTTCACGCAGGTCTTCCGTCATGGTTTCTTCCATGGCGACATGCATCCGGGCAACATCCTGGTCGGCGAGAACGGCCCCGACTTCAACCGCTACATTGCGCTGGACTTCGGCATCGTCGGCACCCTCTCGGAGTTCGACAAGAGTTACCTGGCGCAGAACTTCCTGGCGTTCTTCCGGCGGGACTACCGCCGGGTCGCCGAGCTGCATGTCGAGTCCGGCTGGGTGCCGCGCTCGACCCGGGTGGAGGAGCTCGAAGGCGCCGTGCGTGCCTGCTGCGAACCGGTGTTCGACCGTCCCTTGCGGGAAATCTCCCTGGGCCTGGTGCTGATGCGGTTGTTCCAGGCTTCACGCCGCTTCAATGTCGAGATCCAGCCGCAACTGGTGCTGTTGCAGAAGACGCTATTGAACATCGAGGGCCTGGGCCGGCAGCTCGATCCCGATCTCGATCTGTGGGTCACGGCGCGACCGATCCTCGAGGTCTTCATGAGCGAACAGCTCGGCGTTCGCGGCCTGATGGAGCGGGTGAAGCAGGAATCCCCACGCTGGGTGCAGTTATTGCCGCAACTGCCGCGGCTGGCGCATGCGGCCCTGTCGCAACAGGCGCGGCCCCAGCAGGATCCCGCCCAGGAACTGCTCCTTCGGCGCCTGATCGCGGAGCAGCGCCGCACCCAGCGCTGGATCCGCGCATTCGCCGTTCTCCTGCTGGCGATTCTGCTGGTACAGTCGTGGCCGTGGCTGGCGGGCTGGTTCGATCTCGGCCCCGGCTGACAACCTTGGCCGTATACCCCGGCTGTTTTTCCGGCTGACTGTCCCAGGAGATCTGCCCCGATGCTGGTCGTGCTTGTTGCGCTCTACTTCGCCGTCACCATCAGTATCGGCCTGTACGCGTCACGGCGGGTTTCCACCTCGGCAGACTACCTGGTGGCGGGCCGCAGCCTGCCGCTCTACATGAGCGTCGCCACCGTCTTCGCCACCTGGTTCGGCGCAGAGACCGTGCTGGCGGTGTCGTCCACGTTCCTCAAGGAAGGCCTGGGCGGCGTGGTGGGGGACCCGTTCGGCGCCGCGTCCTGCCTGATCCTGGTGGCACTGTTCTTCGCCCGGCCCTACTACCGCCTGCGGCTGGTGACCATCGGCGACTTCTATCGCAAGCGCTACAACAAGACAGTGGAGATCGGCACCGGCGTGGCGATCACCTTGTCCTACCTGGGCTGGACTTCGGCCCAGATGGTGGCCCTGGGCATCGTCATCAACACGGTCACGGCCGGCGCGGTCCCGCTCGGGGTGGGGATGGTCGTCGGCGCCGTGATCGTGATGGGCTACACGATGTCCGGTGGCATGTGGTCGATCGCCCTGACCGACATCTTCCAGACGGTGGTGATCGTTCTCGGCCTGCTCTATCTCGCGTGGCTGCTCGGCGACATGGCCGGGGGTTTCAGCGCGGTCATCGACAAGGCCAGCGCGGAGGACAAGTTCAAGTTCTGGCCGTCGGCCTCGCTGCGCGACTGGCTGGCCTTCATCGCGGCCTGGGCGACCATGGCGGTGGGATCGATCGCGCAACAGGATGTGTTCCAGCGCGTGACCTCCGCCAAGGACGAAAAGACCGCAATGCGCGGTTCGCTGATCGGCGGCTCTTTCTACCTGATCTTCGCCTTCGTGCCGATGTTCATCGCCGTCTCGGCCCTGCTGATCGATCCGGCCGAAGTGCAGGCCACGCTGGCCGCGGACGGCACCGATTTCCAGCTGGTCCTGCCCCAGCTCATCCTCGAGCGCACGCCGCTGTTCGCCCAGGTGTTGTTCTTCGGCGCCCTGCTCTCGGCGATCCTTTCCACCGCCAGCGGCGCCCTGCTGGCGCCGACCGCAGTCCTGACCGAAAACGTCATCAGGCCGTTGCTCGGCTCCTACCTCACCGACCGGCATGCCCTGCGCCTGCTGCGGGTGATCCTGGTGCTGTTCACGATCGCCGTGACCACCTTCGCCCTGCTGAGCGAAGCGTCGATGTACCAGATGGTGCAGAACGCCTACAAGGTGACCCTGGTAGCGGCTTTCACGCCCCTGGTTTTCGGCATGTTCTGGAAGCGGGCCACCCCCCAGGGCGCGCTGCTGTCGATCATCTTCGGACTGCTGGGCTGGACGGCCGCGGAGTTCCTTGCCCCCGAGGCGCTGATGCCGCCTCAGTTCGTCGGGCTCGGCTTCGCCATACTGGCGATGGTGATCGGATCGCTGCTGCCCACCGTAATGGGCGGACCCGGACACCCCGAGATCGTCGACGCGGCCGCCACGGCGCCGGCAATCAGCGCGCCGCCAGCAGCTGGAAGTCCTGCCGGTAGTCGCCCAGGCGGGTGATGGCCCGCCGGCGCTGCTCTGGGGTCGCGAGCGCCAGCAGCCGCGCCGTGAGTTCGTCGCCTGCCGCTGCCGCGGCCTGAGCCTGCCGGCGCAGCCCCGCCAGCTGCGCCAATCCGACCGGCACCGACTGATGTTGCTGATTCACCGGCGTCGCCTGCGCTGCCGGATTCGCCGTCGGCCCCTGGTCGCTGAACAGGCCTGCCAGCGCCACGCGCGCGCGTCGCGTGGCCTCACCGATCTCCGGCTTGTTGCTGGACAAGTCGTCCAGCAGGTCCACGATCACCGCCTGCCTCGCCAGGCGGGCCTGCCACCAGACGTCTTCCGTCTGCGCCATGCTCGCGGCCGACTGCCGCATCTCCTGCCGCTGCGCCTCGCCGGGATCGCCCAGGAACGATTCCGCCCGGTTGACCAGGCGCTTGAAGCGGGCCTCCTGCCGCTTGGCCGGATCCGCCGGGCGATATTCGCGTGCCGCCTTGTCGTTGGTCTTGGCGATGACCTCGCGCAGGTGCGCTATCTGCTCCGGCCGCAGCGTCACCCCCAGTTCCGCAACCGCCGGCGCCAGCCGATCGGCAATCGGCACCCAGGCCTCGACCACCGTCCGACGCCATTCGGCGACCTGACTTGCGGTCACCGGATTGCGCATTTCTTCCTCTACCCGGCGCAGGAAATCGGCATAAACTGGCAACAGGTTCTGGCGGTGCCACTGCTGGAGCGACCGGGCGTGCCGGTTGACCAGATTCTCCTGGGCGGAATCGAGGGACAGAAACCGGTCTGCCTGCCACTGGATCAGCCTGGGCAGATTCTCGTAGCCGAGCTTGACGGCGGTGCAGGAAGCCAGCAACAAAGTGAACGCCAGCAGCGCGATGACCCGCCCCGCCCCGCCCCCCAGCCCCGTGATAAGCTGCCGCCCCTTCCTGTCAGTTCGGATCGCTCGATTCATAGCCCTCACACCAATCAACGGTTTCTTGCATTCCCAGACCCCATGAACATCGTCATCCTCGCAGCAGGCATGGGCAAGCGGATGAACTCCGATCTGCCCAAGGTGCTGCACCCGCTCGCGGGCAAGCCCTTGCTCGGACACGTCATCGACGCGGCACTCAGTCTAAGTCCTTCAAAACTGGTCGTGGTTTACGGCCATGGCGGCGAAAAGGTTCGCAACGCCTTCGCCCGGACCGAGCCGCCGATTCAATGGGCGCTGCAGTCGCCGCAACTCGGCACCGGCCACGCGGTAGCGCAGGCCGTCCCGTTCCTGGACGACGACCAGCCCACGCTGGTGCTTTACGGCGACGTGCCTCTGGTCGGCCGAGCAACCCTGCAACGGCTGGCCAAAGCAGCAGGCGCCGGCGACCTCGCGCTGCTGACGCAGGTGATGCCCGATCCGACCGGTTACGGCCGCATCGTCCGCGAGGGCGGCCGGGTGGTGAAGATCGTGGAACAGAAGGATGCCGACCCGCAGACACTGCAATTGCAGGAGATCAACACCGGCATCCTGATCGCGCCGACGGCCCGGCTCAAGACCTGGCTCTCGGCACTGCGCAACGACAACGCCCAGGGCGAGTATTACCTGACCGACGTGATTGCTGCCGCCGTGCGCGACCAGGTGGCCGTCAACGCGGTCCATCCGCTGGCGTTATGGGAGACATTGGGTGTCAACAGCAAGACCCAGCTTGCGGAACTGGAGCGTCAGCACCAGCGCAACCTGGCGCTGCAGTTGACCGAGGCCGGCGTGACGCTGGCGGATCCCGCGCGTATCGACATTCGCGGCAGCCTGGAGTGCGGTCGCGATGTCAGCATCGACGTGGGCTGCGTCTTCGAGGGCAAGGTGACACTGGGAGACAGGGTCAAGGTCGGGGCGAACTGCGTGATTCGCGATGCCGGCATCGGTGCGGATGCCGAGATACTTGCCATGAGCCACGTGGACGGCGCGATGGTGGGCGTGAACGCGCGGGTCGGTCCTTTCGCCAGATTGCGCCCGGGTACCGATCTCGGCCCCGACAGCCATGTCGGCAACTTCGTCGAGTTCAAGAACGCCCGGATGGCCGCCGG
Organism: uncultured beta proteobacterium; assembly: GCA_963834335.1. Taxonomy (GTDB): domain Bacteria; phylum Pseudomonadota; class Gammaproteobacteria; order Burkholderiales; family Burkholderiaceae_E; genus Lautropia. The sequence continues at coordinate 61,439 of CAWIBK010000001.1, forward strand.
ATCCAAGGCCAACCACCTGGCCTATGTCGGCGATGCGGAGATCGGTGCACGCGTGAACATCGGCGCCGGCACGATCACCTGCAATTACGACGGCGCCAACAAGCACAAGACCATCATCGAGGACGACGTGTTCATCGGCAGCGACTACCCAGCTGGTGGCGCCGGTGACCGTGCGGCGCGGCGCCACGCTCGGCGCGGGAACCACGCTCACCCGCGAGGCGCCAGCCGGATGCGCTGACGGTCAGCCGGGCAAGGCAGTTGACGGTACCCGGCTGGCAACGGCCGGTGAAGAAACGGAAGTCGACTCATCAGCAGGTGCGCGGCGGCGGCGGATCAGTCGCCGGCAATGCGGCCCAAAGCAGGAATAGCGAGAAAGTTATGTGTGGAATCGTGGGTGCAGTGGCGCGGCGTAACATCGTCCCGATCCTGATCGACGGGCTCAAGAAGCTCGAGTACCGCGGCTATGACTCCGCGGGCATCGCGATCATGAACGGATCGATGACCCGGGTCCGGGCAGTCGGACGGGTTTCGGAGCTGGAGGCGCGGGCCAAGGAGTCGGGCGCGGAGGCCTCCGTCGGCATCGCGCACACCCGCTGGGCAACCCACGGGGGCGTTACCGAGGGCAATGCCCATCCGCACATCTCCAGCCAGGGCGACCTGGACATTTCGGTGGTTCACAACGGCATCATCGAGAACCATGAAGCCCTGCGCACGCGGCTGCGCAACCTCGGTTACGAATTCCATTCGCAGACCGATACCGAAGTGGTGGCCCACCTGGTGCACTCGATCGCGCGCAGCGGCATGGATCTCTTCGAGGCGGTGACCAGCGCGGTGAACCAGCTCGACGGCGCCTATGCGCTGGCGGTGATCAGCAGCCGCGAACCCGAAGTCGTGGTCGGCTCCCGGCGCGGCTCGCCGCTGCTGCTGGGCGTCGGCGTCGATGGCACCGGCAACGGCGAGAACTTCCTGGCGTCGGACACCTCCGCCCTGCTTCAGGTCACCAAGTACGTGAGCTACCTGGAGGAAGGCGACGTGGTCGAGATCCGTGCCGACGGCTATCGCATCGCCGATGCGAAGGGCACGCCGGTGGAACGACCGATCATTGAAAGCCAGTTGTCGGCGGACTCGGTCGAGTTGGGCACGTACGACCATTACATGCAGAAGGAAATCTTCGAGCAGCCCGGTGCCATCGCCAACACGCTGGAGATGGTCCAGCACGCGCGTTCGCTGCAACCCGGTCTCTTCGGCGCCGAAGCGCAGGAAGTCTTCGGCCGGATGAAGCAGGTCCTGATCCTGGCCTGCGGCACCAGCTACCACTCCGGCGTGGTCGCCAAGTACTGGCTGGAATCCATCGCGGGCGTCCCGGTCAGCGTGGAGATCGCAAGCGAATACCGTTATCGGGAATCGGTATCGCTGCCCGATACCCTGGTCATCACCATTTCCCAGTCGGGCGAAACCGCCGACACGCTGGCCGCCCTGCAGCATGCCAAGGCCCATGGGCTTCAGGACACCCTCACCATCTGCAACGTGCCGGAATCGGCGCTGATCCGCCAGAGCAAGCTGCGCTTTCTCACCCGCGCCGGTCCCGAGATCGGCGTGGCCTCGACCAAGGCGTTCACCACCCAGCTGGCGGCGCTGTTCGTCCTGACGCTGGTGGTCGCCAAGATGCGTGATCGCCTCTCGCTCGGACGCGAGGAGGAGTTGCTCACGCAATTGCGCCACCTGCCGGCGGCGATGAACAACGTCCTGGAGATCGAACCGGCAGTGAAGGCCTGGGCGCTCAAGTTCGCCACCAAGGATCACGCGCTCTTCCTCGGCCGCGGCGTGCACTTCCCGATCGCCATGGAAGGCGCGCTCAAGCTCAAGGAGATCACCTATATCCACGCCGAAGCCTACGCCGCCGGCGAGCTCAAGCACGGCCCGCTGGCCCTGGTGGACGCCAACATGCCGGTGGTGGTGGTCGCGCCGAAGGACGCGCTGATCGAAAAACTGAAGTCCAATCTGCAGGAAGTCCGCGCCCGCGGCGGAGAACTGTTCGTCTTCGCGGATCGCGACACCTTCATCGACGAGGGAGATGGCGTGCATGTCATCAACCTGGTCGATCACGCCGGCCCGCTGTCTCCGATCCTGCACGTGGTGCCGCTGCAGTTGCTGGCCTATCACGCAGCCCTGGCCAAGGGCACGGATGTGGACAAGCCGAGGAACCTGGCGAAGAGCGTGACGGTGGAGTGATAGAGGCATCGGTCATCCGCCAAGGGCCTGTCGCCGCTCTCGATACGTGAGAGCAACACTGCACCTCCCTTCATTGCAAGCACGCCTCATCGCCTCGCAGGGCGTTGATCGCCGGGTCGCGGCGGTCGAGCGTCACCCGGTGCGCCAGCAGCGGCAATGGTTGCCGGTGCCCGCCCCCGTCAGGCCTCCGGCGCGACGGGCAGGCTGAATCTTCCCTCGATCACCTCGGCCGCGTCCAGACAGGTCTCGTCGTTCATGTGCGCACCCGTGATCAGGACGCCACATGGCAGGCCCGTGACCTCGTCGCGGCCGGCCGGCACGCAGGCCGACGGCAGGCCCATCAGGTTGGCCGGCAGGACCGGGCGCAACATCTCCATGGTTTCGCCGGTGCCTTGCGGCGTGGCCACGTCGAAACCGACCTCGAAGGGCCATTGCGTCCACGTGGGACTCAGCACCAGAGGCGTCTCGGCCAGGAACCGGCTCCAGGCGCGCGCGATCCCGTCGCGGTGCGACAGCAATTCCGACATCGCCGTCGGCGTGGCAAAACCCGGCACGACGTGGACGGCGTTCTCGAGAAAGCGCTGCGCATCGCGCCCCATCAGAGGCAGCATCTGGGGCAGGACGCTGCCGAAGTCGCCGATGAGAAAGCGCGCCCAGGCGGCGATGGCTTCCTCATAGCGTGGCGGCGTGAGCTCGACGACTTCGTAGCCGGCATTGGACAGTGCGTCGGCACTGCGGCGCACGATCGCCGCGATCGACGCGTCGGTCCGTCCGCCCGGCGGATTGGCAACGACGGCCACCCGAACCGGCCGGGCTCGGCCGCGGCCACCGGCCGGTCCGCTCGGAGCATTGGTCGACCAGGGGTCGCGGCTGTGGGCGCCGGAAAGCACCTTCAATGCCGCGCGGACGTCGGCCACCCGGCGTGCCATCGGCCCCTGCACATTCATCAGCTGCAGGGCCAGCAGGCGGTCCTCGGACGGGACAATTCCGGCATCGGGCACGCGGCCGAACGATGGACGGATCGACGCGATGCCGCAGGCGCTGGCCGGGCTGCGCAGCGAGCCACCGAGATCATTGCCCAGTCCGAGCGCGCTCATTCCGGTCGCCAGCGACACCGCCTCGCCGCCGCTGGAGCCGGCGCAGGTGCGGGCCTTGTTCCAGGGGTTCCGGGTAAGGCCATGCAGGCTGCTGTCGGTGTGCACCCGCAAGGCCATGTCCGGCATGTTCGTGCGGCCGATCGGGATTGCGCCGGCCGAGCGCATGCGCTCGACCACCGGCGCGTCCATCGGCACCACGGCCTGTGCGAGCGGCGCCACGCCCCAGGTGGTCGGCTGCCCGGCCATGTCGATGTTGCTCTTCACGGTGAATGGAACACCGTGCAGCGGGCCCAGCGGCTGGCCGGCTGCTACCCGCGCGTCGGCGGCCCGGGCCGCCGCGAGCGCCTCGTCGCGCAGCACGTGCACGATGGCGTTCAACGCGGGGTTGACCTGGTCGATGCGCGCCAGGTGCGCTTGCATGACTTCGACGCAGCTCCACTCGCGCCGGGCGACGCGGTGGGCAATCTCAAGGGCGGAGAGTTTCCAGAGGGCGTTCATTCGGTTCTCCTTGGCGCGCGACGGCGCCGTCAGATCGGGGTCGGACCAGCCGCGACAGGACTGCAATGGGACTGTAGGGATAGGCGACGGCGTCGTCATCGGGCGAATGCCCTATCGGAGCCAGCCGCCCCGGAGTCAGTGCATCAACACCCGATGCTCCATCGCGAACAGGGTGGCTCCGGCGCGGGTACGCACGCCCGCCTTGCGGTAAATCGACTGCACCTGGTGGCCCACCGTCTTGGGCGAGATGCCGAGAACGCGCGCGATCTCCTTGTTGGTGCGGCCTTTGGACAACTCGGCCAGCACCTCGCATTCGCGCGCGCTCAGTCCCGCCGGCGGCGTGGCGCGAGGCGCCGAAGCTGTCAATTGCGCGCCAAGCACCGCCAGCACCGCGCGGCTGGCGGCGCGGTCGAGACGGCCGGCCTGCACCTCCTCGCCGACGATGCGTTCGATGCCTGCCTTGTCGTACGCCGGCCTATGGGCCCGTGCGTCTCCGAGCGCGGCCACGACATCGGCCGCCGCCAGCACGCGGTGCGAAAGCGTCAGCCCGGCGGCGTCCAGTCCGCGTGCATAGCCGTCACCATCCAGGCGCTCGTGCGCCGCGCAGGCAAGTGCCGCAAGCCCGCTGCGGCCGGCCAGCGCCGGTGCGCGTCGCAGAATCTGCGCCGTGAAGGTGCTGTGCAGCCGCACGCGATCCTGGTCGCTATCGCTGAGCGGCCCCGACTGATCCCAGACATGGGTGGATACACCGACGCGGCCGATGTCGTGCACCAGCGCCGCCTGTCGCAACGCACGCTGCGCATCGATGCCTATCTCGAGCCGACGCGCCGCGTCCACGGCCAACGCCGCCACGCGTCGTGAATGCGTCAGCAGCCAACCGGACTGGATGTCGGCGTAGTCGGCGAGCACCTCGAATGCCTCATCGAGGGCGGTGCCGGTCAGCACATCGTGCGGCGGTGGTTCAAGGTCCAGCAGCTCCTCCCAGCGCGTGGGCAAGCCCGCGAGCAGCGCAGGCCCCTGGGCCAGTGCCCAGTCCACCAGCACCGGATCGAACTGGCCGCCCCGGCGCTGGCGCAGCAGGGCATCGACTGCCTGCCAGCCGCCATGCCGGTGGTGGGTGACGAGTTCCTGCGCCAGCACCACGATGCGCGCGGCAGGAAGGATTCGTTCGCCGCCGACGCCCGGGATGCCTTTGCCATCCCATCGCGCATAGAGCTGGCCGAGTCCGGCAAGAAAGCGCTCGTCGAAGCCGAGCCGACAGCCGAGCCGCTGCGCCACCTCGCAGTGGCCGGGAAAAATATCGCGCGCGAACTCTCCCGCACGCGACAGGCTGCGCAGGACGGCCCGTGAGACGGCGAGGGGCGACGCCTCAGCGTGGGTTGCGCGCACTCGCTTCACCAGGGCGCTCACAACCGACGGCGCATTCGCCAGGTCGAGAGGTGCCATCGCCCGGCGCAACGCCAGCACATCGCCGGCGATGGTCGCCATCACACCGGTTTCGGCATTGCATCCGATGAAACGGAGCAGCGACTGGTAGAAGACGTTTCGCAAGTCGCTGCCCGCCGTCCCGCGGCCTTGGGCTACGCGCACCGCCACGGCGCAGCTTTGGAGCGCATGATCGGCGTCCTGGCCCATCGCGAGTTCGCTGGCGGCGGCCAGGCAGGCCATCAACTCGGCGACTCGAAGCCGTGCGAGCGCGACGAGCGGCTCAGTAGTCACGAACCGCACGATGAAGGTCGGGTCGCGCTCATGGCGACGGCGGCGAGCCAGGGTTCGAAGGCCATGGAGGAACGACCCGCGACGAATGAAGTCATCAGAATAGCGCACCGGCGGCGCGGCCGCAGGCATGACGCGATGTCCGGCCGCTGCGGCGCCACCCCGCGCCCGCCGCAGGCCGGGGCGCCCACCGAGGCTTGCGGAAGTTCCGGCGGCCGGCCCCTTTGCGCCGGGCGATTTCCGGGTCAGGCCGACTGCATCAGCAGGACCTTTCCGGCCCAGCTATCGTCATCCACCGCGTCGGCCAGCACAGAAGCGACATCCCCGCGGGCTGCCTTGGCGCGGGCATCCACCTGTTCGCCGAAACGCATGTCGCGCTTGCCGTCCTCCTCCGTCAGGCTGACCGGCCGCAGAATCGAATAGGTCATTCCCGATGCCTTGAGGTGCTCGTCGGCATCGTGCTTGGCCTGCAGATAGTGCGCCAGCTTGCTGCCGGGATCCGGGTCACCCGCACCGATTGAACTCAGCATGACGAAGCGGCGCACCTTCGCCTTCGCGGCCAGATCGATCAGCCGCTTGGCACCATCGCGATCGACCTTGTCCGTCATTTCGGGGCCGGTCGAGCCGCCCGAACCAGCGGCGAAAACCACCGCGTCGCAGCCGTCGCAGACGCCTTCCTTCAGATCGGTCAGATCGCCTTCACGCAGCTCGACGTCCGGGGCCAGAGGGCTGGTGTCGGAACTTTTCCGGACCAGCGCGACGGGGTGGTGACCCCGCGATGCGAGCTCCTTGACCAGGCGGATGCCGGTCTTGCCGGTTGCTCCGGCGACCAGAACTTTCATGCTCGACTCCTGTGGTTGACGATGATCCGGCGCTGAGGAGGCCCACTGTGGCACAGGACCCTCTCCCGCAGGACTAAGCCGACTCACCCGTAGCGGTCTAGTGGCCGACGAACGACCACCTCGTCCTTACCACGGCTCGGCCCGACGCCTGCATCGACTTCTATACGCGCGTTCTCGATAGGCTGAAGCGCGTCGCCTACCCGCCGAGACTCGCGCTCAGCTCGGCCTCATAGGCAAACAAGGCCGGCTCGCCGCCGGTGTGAACGAAGACGACGTTGTGTCGGGTCGCCAGCGACCGCCTCTGATCAGCGCAATCAGGCCCGCCAGGCCTTTGCCGGAATAGACCGGATCGAGCGGCAGTGCCTCCAGCCTGCCGGCCAGGGCGATGGCTTCATATGTTGCGGGATTCGCCACGCAGCGGTGGCATAGCCGACAGCACCGAGCGCGGAGGACGGCACGTCGAAGGTGAGCGCACCGAACAGCTTGTTCGGCAGCATGTTGCCGCTGGAATGGGAGGCGGCGCCGGATGGCACCACCCGTCCGTGGTAGACGGCCAGGCGGCACTGCATTCCCAGCTTCGCCGCGGCCGCGGCGACCTGCCGATGACTGTTGGACTGGACCCCGCCGCCGGAGACGAGCGTGTCTGCGCCCTGGGCGATCGCCTCGGCCAGCAAAAAATCGAGCTTGCGAAGCTTGTTTCCCCCAAACCCGAAGCCCGTGCAGTCTTCGCGCTTGACCCACAGCCTCGGGCCGCCGAGAGACGCGGACAATCGCGTCATCGGCTCGAGAGGCGTGGGAAGCCGCAGCATGCCGACGCGGTCGAAGCAGCCGAGCAATGTCTTCAGTCGGGCGATTCCGCTAGTCGCTCATGTCGCATCAGCCCGCGTCCTCGAAATACTCGGGATGCCGGCGGCGGATCGCCTGCAGGAAATCCAGCGGCGCCTGGACATGCGCGCGCATGTGCCGGCTGGCCGCGCGTGCGTCACCCGCGATGATCGCGTCTACCACCAGACGGTGGTGGTCGATGGCGATGCGGTCGCTTCCGACCGCGGGGATCGCCAGGTGACGGATGCGGTTCATGCCGGTGCGCGCCAGGCGCAGGGCGCCCCAGGCGTAGGGATGCCCGGCCAGCACCAGGATCTGGTGGTGAAACTCCTCGTCGGCCGCCAGGTGCGCTGCGTAGTCGGCCTGCGCGGACGCAGCGGCCTGCCGCCTGACGATCTGCACCAGGGTCCGGCGCTGCGCCAGGGGCGCCTTCACTGCCAGTCCCACGGCCCGGCATTCGATCGACTCACGAACGAAGATGGCGTCGCCGATCCTGGCCTCGTTCAACCGGGCGACGAAGGTGCCGCGTTGCGGCAGCGTCTCCAGCAGCCCCTCGGTGGCCAGTTGCCGGAACGCCTCGCGAACCGGCGCCCGGCTCACATGCAGCTGCTCCGAAACCGCCTGCTCCGACAACGCCATGCCGGGCAGAAAGGTGCAATCCAGTACGGCGGTGCGCAAGGTTTCATAGACGCCGCGTCCGACGTGGCCGCGCGGCGGCGGGGCGATCGCGCCGGCGGCAGGAGCCGCTGCGGCGATGCCGGGGATGAAGAGACGGGCGCGTGCCATGCGGTGATTATGCAGCCATTGTGGCAGGATCTGGACGATGGTAGGATACTAGAATGTTAGAAAGCCGATCGATTCCAGATCGGGAACCACGCGCAAGAACCACCGCGCCGCAAAAACCACGACCCAAGAAGAACCACGCGCCAACAAGAACCGCGCAAACCCGAGGAGAATCCGTGAACCATCCCCTTTCCATGACGAGACGCGCTCTAGGCACGGTCCTGCTCGCCGGCTGCGCACTTGTGTCATCGAGCGCCGTCCGGGCGCAAGCTCCGGACTGGCCGACCAAGACGGTAACGATCGTGGTGCCGTTCGCCGTCGGCGGCGGAACCGACATCGGCACCCGGATCATCGCCCAGCGGCTGGCTCAACTCTGGGGTCAGACGGTCGCTGTCGACAATCGTGGCGGTGCGGGTGGCAATCTGGGGCTGGATCTGGTCTCGCGCGCGCGCCCCGACGGCTACACGCTGCTGACGGGCAACGTCGGAACGCAGTCGATCAACCCGACCCTCTACAAGAAGCTCAGCTACAACCCCGACAGCGCCTTCACGCCGATCGGCCTGTTCGCCGAGCTGCCGTTCCTGCTGGCGGCCACGCCCTCGCTGCCGGCCAACAACGTGCGTGAACTGGTGGCACTGGCGAAAGCATCGCCGGACAAGTACACCTATGCCAGCTCGGGCAACGGCGGTTCGCCGCACCTGTCGGGTGAGACGTTCAAGATCGCCACCGGCATCAATCTGCTGCACATTCCCTACAAAGGCGGCGGCGCCGCCATGACCGACCTCATGGCCGGCAATGTGCATATGATGTTCGCCTCGGTACTCGAGTTCTCGGGTCACATCAAGTCCGGCAAGCTGAAGGCCATGGCGATTTCCAGCAAGCAGCGCGTGGCGGCCCTGCCGGACGTGCCCACCCTGGAAGAGGCCGGCGTCACGGGCGCCGAGTCGGGGTCCTGGCTCGGCCTGCTGGCCCCGGCCGGCACACCGGCGGCAATCGTGGAAAAGGTCTCGCGCGACCTGCAGCAGGTGCTGGCCATGCCTGAGGTGCAGCAACAACTGCTGGCGCAAGGGGCGATTGCCAAGGGCGGCACGCCGGCCGACTTCGCCGCGCTGATCGCTGCCGACCGGAAGCGCTATGCCCGGATCATCATCGACAACAAACTGCAGGCGGACTGACCATGGCCTTGAAAGACGAAACCCGTGCGCGACTGATGCAGGTGAGCTGTGCCACTTTGTGCACTGCGCTCTACAAGCGCGGCCTGCGCCAGCAATTCATCCAGGACGTGCGGCCGCTGAATCCGAAAGGCCCGAACATGGTGGGCGAGGCATTCACGCTTCGCTACATCCCTGCGCGCGAAGACCTGAACCCGATCACCGTCTTCCAGGACCGCCAGCATCCGCAGCGCGCCGCGATAGAGCAGTGCCCGCCGGGCGCGGTGATGGTCTTCGACAGCCGCAAGGATGCCCGGGCCGCATCGGCCGGCTCGATCCTCGTGACCCGGCTGATGGTGCGCGGCTGCGCGGGAGTGGTCACCGACGGCGGGTTCCGCGATTCGCCCGAAATTGCCGAACTGGCGATCCCTGCCTACCACCACCGTCCGAGCGCCCCGACCAACCTGACGCTGCACCAGGCGCTGGACATCAACGTGCCGATCGGCTGCGGCGACGCACCGGTATTTCCCGGCGACGTGATGGTGGGCGACCGCGAGGGGGTGGTGGTGCTGCCGGCGCACCTGGCCGACGAACTTGCCGAGGAGGCTGTCGAAATGACGGCCTTCGAGGACTTCGTTGCCGAGGAAGTGCGCAAGGGTCGCAGCATCCTCGGCCTGTATCCGGCGACCGATCCGCGCACGAAGGACGACTTCGCGGCGTGGCGGCGGACGAACGGACGCTGAAGCGGCCGGCGGAGTCGAACCGGCGCGCAGCGTCGTCGCGCCGCTAGCCGGTCTCGAATCCCGATGCCCAGGCATCCCGCAGGAAACTGATGAAAGCCGACACCGCCAACGGGACGTGGCTTGCATAGGGTCGGACCGCATACAGCTGCTCGGCAAATGCGCCGACCGGCTTCCAGTCCGGCAGCACCCTGACCAGCCGACCGGCCTGCAGCGCCGCCTGGGCGCTGAAGTCCGGCAGCAGGGCAATGCCGAGGCCGGCCATAGCGGCGTCCCGTAACGCTTCGCTGTTGTTGGCGGCGAACGGCCCGGAAACCGCAATGGTCGTGCGCGCGCCCCGCCCGCCGCCCTGCCCGCCGCCTCGGCGCTCCATCGTCCAGGTCGGCGTTTCCTGCGCCCGCGGATAATGCAGACAGTCATGCCCCGTCAGCGACTCGGGCGTTTTCGGGGACTGCCGGCGACGAAGATAGGATCGACTCGCCACCAGCACCGAATGCGTCTCGCACAGCTGCCAGGCGACATGGGTGTCGGGCACCGAAGCCGCATGCCGGATCGCCAGGTCGAAGCCCTCTGTCGCCAGCGAACTCAGCCGGTCCGAGAGCTCCAGCTCCAGCCGGACCTCGGGGTTGGCGTGCAGGAATTGCGCCAGCCTCGGCACCAGTTGCTGGCGCGCCAGAGCCACCGGCGCCGTCACGCGCAGCAGCCCTCTCGGCACGCCCGCCAGATCGCGAACGCCTGCGAAGCTGTGCGCGATCCGCTCGAACGGCGGCCGTGTCTCGTCGACCAGGCGCTGCCCGGCTTCAGTCAGGCGTACGCTGCGCGTCGTCCGGCGGACCAGGGGCACCCCGGCCGAGCGTTCCAGCTCGGCGATACGCTGGCTCATCGCCGCCTTGCTGACACCGAGCCGCGCCGCGGCGGCGGTATAGCTTCCCTGCTGACCCAGCACCACAAGCCAGTGCAGGTTGGTCCACAGCTCTTCCACTTTTTTGTCGGTCATACACTGATTGTTCACCCAAGCGAACAGTCAATTCAAGTCCACGGGCTTGCTGCCAGCGGCCAGCCTTCCTACACTGCACTCCACACATCAGCGTTTTCAATCGAGAAGAGACACGCCATGACCCGCACGAACACCGAGATCGCCCAGTACATCCAAGGCGAATCAACCCGAGGCAGCGGCACGCGCACCCAGCCCGTCTACAACCCCGCCACCGGAGCCGTCAGCCGCCACGTGCGCCTGGGCAACCGGCAGGACGTCGACGCGGCAGTGGCCGCCGCCCAGGCCGCGTTTCCCGCCTGGGCAGACACGCCGCCGATCCGCCGTGCCCGCGTGATGTTCAAGTTCCTGGAACTGCTCAACCGGAACAAGGATGAACTGGCACACCTGATCACGGCCGAGCACGGCAAGGTGTTCACCGATGCGCAGGGGGAAGTGTCCCGCGGCATCGACATCGTCGAGTTCTCCTGCGGTATCCCGCAACTGCTCAAGGGCGACTACACCGAACAGGTATCCACCGGCATGGACAACTGGACGTTGCGCCAGCCGCTGGGCGTGGTTGCCGGTATCACTCCGTTCAACTTCCCGGTGATGGTGCCGATGTGGATGTTCCCGGTGGCAATCGCCGCCGGCAACACCTTCATCCTCAAGCCGAGCCCGACCGATCCCAGCCCCAGCCTCTACATCGCCGATCTGCTGAAGCAGGCCGGCCTTCCCGACGGCGTCTTCAACGTCGTGCAGGGAGACAAGGAAGCGGTCGACGCGTTGCTGGCACACCCTGACGTGAAGGCGGTGAGTTTTGTCGGCTCGACCCCGATCGCCAACTACATCTACGAGACCGGCGCGCACCACGGCAAGCGGGTGCAGGCGCTGGGCGGCGCCAAGAACCACATGATCGTGATGCCCGATGCCGACATCGATCAGGCGGTCGACGCGCTGATCGGTGCAGGCTATGGCTCGGCCGGCGAGCGCTGCATGGCGATCTCGGTGGCTGTGCTGGTCGGCGATGTGGCCGACAAGATCGTGCCCAGGCTGATCGAGCGCGCCCAGGCGTTGAAGGTGCTCGACGGCACCAATCTGGCGGCCGAGATGGGCCCGATCGTCACCCCCATGGCACGCGAGCGCATCAGCGGCTATATCGAACAGGGTGTCAAGGAAGGCGCAAAGCTGCTCGTCGACGGCCGCAAGTTCGACGGCGCGAAAGCCGGCGAAGGCTGCGAGGAGGGCTTCTGGATGGGCGGTTCCCTGTTCGACCACGTGACCCCGGAAATGCGCATCTACAGGGAAGAGATCTTCGGTCCGGTGCTGGCGTGCGTGCGCGTGCCCGATCTTGCCAAGGCGGTCCAGCTGGTCAACGACCATGAGTTCGGCAACGGCGTGGCCTGCTTCACGAGCGACGGCAACGTCGCCCGAGAATTCAGCCGTCGTGTCCAGGTCGGCATGGTCGGCATCAACGTGCCGATCCCGGTACCGATGGCGTGGCACGGCTTCGGCGGCTGGAAGAAGAGCCTGTTCGGCGACATGCACGCCTACGGCGAGGAAGGTGTTCGCTTCTACACCAAGCAGAAGTCGATCATGCAGCGCTGGCCGGCGAGCATCGGCAAGGGCGCTGAGTTCGCGATGCCGACCGCGAAGTAAGGCAGCGATCTCGCCGGGGGGACGGGCGCGTGGAGTTGCAGAATTATATCCGTTTCAGTATACTTCTGCCATGAAGCCGATCAACTTCCTAGGCAACTCGTTGGAGTGCTTGCGCGAGTTCCCGGAGGACGCGAGGCATGACGCCGGCTATCAGCTCGAACAGGTGCAGCGCGGAAGCAACCGATCGATTTCAAGCCGATGGCCACGGTCGGCAAAGGCGTGGAGGAACTGCGGGTATGGGACGACGCGGGAACCTTCCGCGTGATCTACCTGGCCGGTTGAAGGAGGCCGTCTATGTGCTGCACGCCTTCCAGAAGAAGTCCCGAACTACCAGCAGTCAGGACATCGAAATCGCGAAGACTCGATTCACGGAACTGATCAGAGGACGCAGATGAAGAAGCGCGACATCACCTATACGAACGTCTGGGACGCGCTGGCAGACACGCCCGAGCAGGCAGCGAACCTCCGGGCAGGGCGGACTTGATGCGCCAGATTGCCGAGCTGATCGAGGCCGAAGGCTGGAAGCAGATCGAGGCGGCCAGATTCGTGATGCGGTCGTCTCACTTCACAACGGCGACCGGCTCATCGGTCTGCATGGCGCGAGGCGGGATATCCCGGACAGCATCGTCGAACGGACGCAAAAGACGTTGTGCACATCGCGGCCGCGGCGCTTGTCTGGCAGTACGTCCACAGTACACCGCTGGTGGCATTGATGTCGGCTGAGACGAGCTGCGGCACGGCGCTCCGCGCGTTCCGGCAAACTTCACGGCGGAGTCGATCGATCGCCCACCTGACGCTCGGGTTCGCGCTGGCAGCGGTATGGATGCGCGTCCCCCGTCATGCTTCGGAGTCGGCATGAGATTTGTCCTGCCCATTCGTGTAGTCTCCGGGGTGACTTGCACACGACCTGGAAACCCTGATGAACAAGCCCCGCCTGACCTACTTTGACTTCGCCGGCAGCCGTGGAGAGGAATGCCGCATCGCGCTGCACCTGGCCGGCCTCGATTTCGAAGACGTGCGCATCAAGAGCGCGGAGTGGCCGGCGCTCAAGGCGAGCATGCCGTTCGGAGCAATGCCGGTGCTGGAAGTGCCTGGACAGGCGCCGCTGGCGCACTCCAACGCCATCCTCGTGTTCATCGGCCGCCAGCACGGCCTTCATCCGGTTGACGCATTCGAGGCCGCACGGCACGAGGCGATGATGTGCGCCGTCGAGGAACTGCGCCACACGATCACGCCGACGCTTCGCATTTCCGACCCCGAACAGAAACGTGCGGCTCGCGAGGCGTTGGCCGCGAATGAACTCGCGACCTGGGGCGACCAGGTCGAGGGCCAACTCGGCGAAGGTCCCTTTGTCGGCGGCCGGTCGCTCCAGGTGTCCGATATCAAGCTTTACATGGTTGTCCGCTGGCTGACCTCGGGGACGCTGGACCACGTGCCCGCCACCGTGCTCGATCACTGCCCGAAACTCCTGCGCCTGTACCGTGCCGTCGGCGAACATCCGGGGGTAAAGGCCTGGCTGGCGAAGCCGGCGAGCTGACATCTGATCGGCGCCATGCCCTCGGACACGCTCGAGCAAGCCGCGCCCCTTGCCGGGCCGGCATCCCTCTGGGATCTCTTCTGGTCGTTCACCCTGCTCGCTCTGCAGGGTTTCGGTGGCGTCATGGCGGTCACCCAGCGCGAGCTGGTCGAGCGCAAGCGCTGGCTCAGCCCGGAAAGCTTTCTCGAGGACTGGGCGGTAGCGCAAGTACTGCCCGGTCCCAACGTCGCCAATCTGGCGGTCATGTTGGGAGACCGCTTCATGGGAGCCAGGGGTGCTCTGGCTGCAGTGGCCGGGCTGTTCGCGATCCCCTTCATGCTGGTGGTCGCGCTGGCCGTCGGCTTTGGAAGCATCAGCCACCTGCCGCAGGTGCAAGGTGCGATGCGGGGTATGGGGGTGGTAGTGGCCGCGTTGATCGCGACGACTGCGCTCAGACTGGCGCCCGCCTTGCGGTCGCATCCGGGAGGCCGGCCTTTCTGTGCCGTCGCTGCCGCGGCCACCATCGTCTGCGTTGTCTGGTTGAAGTGGCCGCTGCTTCGGGTGCTGCTGAGCGTAGGCGGCCTGTCCTGCCTGTGGACCTACTACCGGCTCAGGCAAACGGGCGTGAGCGAGCGATGAATCTGAGCTTGTCGGCGCCTGACTGGATCAGTCTGTGGCTGCACTTTTCGGTCTTGTCGCTGTTGTCCGTGGGCGGCGGCATGAGCGTGGTCCCGGGAATGCACCGCTTCCTGGTGGACGAACATGCCTGGCTTTCTGACGTCCAGTTCTCCTCCTCGATCGCCCTCGGGCAGATCGCTCCCGGACCCAACGTGCTGTTTGTCTCGCTGATGGGCTGGAACGTCGGCGTCAACGCGGGTGGAGTCCATTGGGGGATGCTCGGCGCATTGATATGCCTGCTGGGCATCGTGCTGCCGAGTTCATTGCTGACGCTATTCGCGACACGGTGGGCGCACCGCAACCAGCGCAACCTGGGTGTGCGGGCCTTCAAGCAGGGCATGACGCCGCTGGTGGTGGCGCTGCTGTTATCGACCGCCTGGCTGTTGATCAGCCCCAACCTCAGGGCGGATCTCCCCTGGGCTTACGCAGGGTTCGGAGCGCTCGCCTTGCTGGTGCTTTTGAAGACGAAGCTGCACCTGCTGTGGGTATTGCTGGCAGGGGCCGTTTCGGGCGCTCTCGGTTGGATCTGATTCGGCCTGACCGAGAGCGCCCCCGCCACAACGGATCGACGATGTGCGCGTGCTGCATTCGGGACGCGAGCGCGACGCCGCGTCCGGTGACGGGCACCAGGACGGCGACGCGATAGCGAACTGTGGAGAACCCATGGAGAACGCCCCGTCGTTCTTCCACATTCCCCGGCCAGACTTCCTGCATTCGGGTTGAAGCCCGCAATTCAAGGAATTTTCCGATGACCAGGGCCACTACCCGCTCGCCAGGACCTTTCATGGCCTCGCTGGCAGCGATTGCCGTTGCGCTTTGCAGCACCACCGCCATTGCCCAACTCCGGCCCGGCGAAGGGCCGCCCGGCGACCGCCGCGGCACGAACGGCACGAACGGCACGAACGGCACGAGCAGTGCAGCCGGTACTCGGCCATCGCCTCTACGAGGCGTACTTTCAACGAAGGAAGAGAACTACGGCTGGTTGGTTCTGATCTACATCGTTGTCATGTGCGTGTCTCTGGGACTCTTTGCCTTGGGCCTGTCGGCAGGGATCGACATGTCCAAGGATCTTCTTGGGGCTGCCCGATGAAACCGCTGCGATGAATTACATCGAACTGGCCTTCGCCGTCATTTGCGTCGTGGCTCTTCTTCAGGCGATCGGACGCAGGCTGCCGGTTCCGATGGCAGCATTGCAGATTGCCGCCGGTTTCGCCCTATCAACGGTCGCCACACTCGACGACCTGCGCGAGCAGACCTCGATGCTGTTCGTCATGCTGGTGCCGCCACTGCTCTATATTGAGGCGTGGCGCCTGCCGAAGCGCGAGTTGCTGCGACTGATCCGGCCGATCCTGGGGCTGGCGGTCGGCCTGGTTGCCGTGACCATCGCTGTCGTCGGCTACGGGCTGCACGCGCTGCTTCCCGATGTGCCGATGGCAATCGCGTTTGCATTGGCGGCTGCCTTGGCATCCACCGATAGCGTGGCAGTCAGCAACGTCGTCAAACGGATGCCGCTGCCGCCCAGACTGCAGATCCTGCTTTGCGGCGAAGGTCTGCTCAACGACTCGGTCTCGCTCGTCGCATTCAAGCTGGCCGTGGCGGCTGCCGTCACCGCCCGGTTTTCCGCCGGCGAGGCTGCACTTTCGCTCCTGACCGTTTCATTCGGCGGCCTGCTCACAGGGTCGGCAGTCGCAGTGATGGCCCATTCGCTGCGGCGCGGCCTGATGTCCGGGACGCAGGAAGGTGTGCGCATCGATACCCTGTTGTCGCTCCTGATCCCCTACGCCGCTTACCTGGCTGGTGAGGAGCTGGGGGTCTCGGGCGTGCTGTCGGTCGTGGCCGCCGGCCTGTGCGGTGGCATGCTTGACCGCAGACACCTGCGCGCCACCACCCGACTGAACGGCATCGCACTGTGGAGCACCGTCACGCTCGCCCTGAATGGCGCGGTCTTCGTCATGCTGGGCCTCGTAATGCGGCAGGTGCTGCACAGGGTCGAGGGATACAGTCGTTGGGACCTGCTAGGCTATGTGACGTTGCTGACGGCCGCCCTGTTCGCGGTTCGCCTGGGCTGGGCCGCGCTGATGGCTTTCTGGTCCAGCCGAAGACAGCCCGCCGGCGGCGAGGGCCCGCCCGGCTTCAAGATGCTGTTGGTCACGGTACTGTGCGGCGTGCGCGGCTCATTGGCACTGAGCGCGACCCTGTCGATTCCGCTTCTGACCGACGCAGGCTCCAGCATGCCAGGACGGGATCTGGCCGTCTTCATGGCTGCCGCCACGGTCGCCGCGACGCTGTTGCTGAGCGGCGTGGTGATGCCGTTCATCAAGGTCCGCCCGACCGGAAGCGAGGCCGCGTTTCTCACCGCCCCGGACGTCCATCTGGCGATCGCCCGCATTGCGCTGAGGGTGATCGACGATATGCGGCTCACAGCCATCTCGACCAAGGTAGGCGAGTGGGCGACGACCTGGAGACGGCTGTACGAAAGTCGTGTCGCAGCCCTTGACACGACCGACCACGGGACGGGCGCCGTCAATCGGCGCGACCTCGCGGCACAACGCGAGCTGTCGATGCAGGTATTGCTTGCGCAACGGCGTGAACTGATTCGGCTGCACGACGCGGGTGCAGTGAGCCACGCCGTCCTCCAGGAAGTCGAGACCGAACTCGATCTCGCCGAGATTGCGCTCGACAAGCTCGACTGGCGAAGCGCCAAGGCGGCCTAGTGCTGCGGTGCCACTGGCGATCGGGCATGCTGACCTACCCCGGCGATTCGGGAGCGTCGAAGCGGTATCCGACGCCATAGACCGAAGCGATGCAGTCGAAGCTGCGGTCGACCGCCTGAACCTTGCGCCGCAGATTCTTGACGTGGCTGTCGATTGCGCGGTCACTCACATCACGTTCGTCGGCGTGCATGCTGTCCAGCAGTTGCGCACGTGAGAAAACCCGTCCGGGGTGGCCCATCAGGAGGCGGAGCATTCGGAATTCCAGCGCCGTCAGGTTCAGGCCCTTGCCGCGCCAGGCGATGCGCAATTTCTCGTCGTCGATCTGCCATGGAGGCGGCTCGGCCGTCAGCCGACCCTGGGCACGGCGCAGCTGTGCCTTCACCCTGGCCATCACCTCGCGCGGACTGAAGGGCTTGCACACGTAGTCGTCGGCGCCGGTGTTCAGGCCGAGAAGCCGATCAAGCTCGTCCACACGGGCGGTGAGCATGATGATCGGGACGTCGCTGAAGCGGCGCACGGCCTCGCACACGCCGATGCCATCCAGCCCGGGCAGCATCAGGTCCAGCAGGATGAGCGCGGGCCGGTCACGCGTGGCCTGCCGTACCGCTTCCAGGCCATCGGCCACCGCACGCGCCTTCAGGCCCTCGGCCTGGAGGTAGTCGAGCAGCAGGCGGGATATCTTGGCGTCGTCCTCGACGACAAGCACGTGCCCATCGCAGTACGTTTGCACGGTCTTCATGTCATCGTGCGCGCAGGCAGATCGATCGCCACGCTCAAACCACCCAACGCCGAAGGGGCGGCAACGATCTGTCCTCCATGCGCCTTCACGATCGCCGCGCAGATCGCCAGACCCAGGCCGCTGCCGCCGCTCTGCCGGCTGCGCGCCGGATCTGCCCGGAACAGCGGCTCGAAAAGGCGGTGCAGGTCGTCGGGGGAGACACCCGGAGCGCTGTCATCGATGCGCAGCTGCACGCGGTCGCCGGTAGCTTGCAAAGCGACCTCGATGCGACCCGGCTGGTCGGTGTAGCGCAGGCTGTTCTGAAGGAGGTTCGTCACCAGCTGCTCGATTCGCCCTGCGTCCCAGCTTACCGGGATCGGCGCTGCCGGCGGACTGGTCCAGGCCAGCGTCAGGCCCGCGTCCGAGATCAGCCGTCCTTGCCGCTGCATGACTCCGCTCACGATCTCCACGGCGTCGGCATCGGCGTAGTGGCATGGCACGGCCTGAAGATCGGCCATGGCCAGCAGATGCAGGTCGTCAACCAGCTGACCCAGCCTCAGCACATCTTCGCGCAGCGATGACAAGGTATCGAGGCCCACCGGCCGGACCCCGTCGACGAGCGCCTCGACCTCCCCGCGAAGCACGGTAAGCGGCGTGCGCAGTTCATGCGACAAATCGGCCAGCCAGCGTCGGCGTGCGCCGTCGATGCGCTGCAGGCTCTCGGCCATGGCATTGACGTTGCGGACCACGTCACCGATCTCGTCTCCGCGCACGATAGGCACCCTCACCTCAAGTTCGCCCCTGGCGATTCGCGAAGTGGCGTCCTGGATCGCGTGCAACGGTCGCACCCATTGCCGGGCCAGCCATAGCGCACCGGCCAGCGCCAGCAGCATCAGGACGAATGTTACCGCCACGATACCGAGGTACTGCGAGCGCAGAAAGCGGGATTCACTGCCGTCCGTCGCGCGCGCTACCGGCCTCAGCCGCGCCAGCGCCACGACTTCACCCCCAACCTGGATCGGCCGTTCTATCAAGCCCGATTCGCTGCCGGCAACCGGCGGTCCGGCCCAGGGCCGACCGTCCGGCCTGGCGAGGGACACGCGACCGCCGAATCGGTCCTCTGCACCGGGGCCGGGGCCGGGGCCAGGGGTCCGGGGCCAGGTCCAGGTCCAGGTCCAGGGCCGGGGGACCGGGACCGGGACCGGGACCGGGACCGGGTGCAATCCCATGAGGAGGACCGGGGGGACCGAACGTGCCGCGCCCGCCCGGCGGCGAAGGCAGGTCCCCCACAGCGACGCCCTCGAGCACCGCCAGTTCCCGCAGCAATGACGGCAGGTCGGGGCGTGGCGGTTCGGCGCCGTTGGACACATCGGCAGCGCCCAGGCGCTGGGCCGCCAGGGCCACGAACTTGTCGAGCCGCTCCAGGTCTCGCGCCTGCAGATAGGCACTGAAGCCCTGGCGCAAGTTCCAGGCGGTCAGCCCCCCCATGGCCACCACGCTCGACACAACGGCGCCGAGCAGCCAGAAGGACAAGATGTAGACCAGTCGGGATCGCATGCGAAGGCCAGTATGCCGTTGAAATGTGGTGAAACGATGGAGGCTCGTCCGCACTTCTTCCACTTTCGACGGGCAGACTGCATGCCGTGCCGGAAGTTCGCCCGGCCGCCAAACGGAGTGACGACATGCAACCCGATCCCATCCGCGCCACCAGGCCCCGAGCGACGCGCGCCCTGCTGTCGGCTCGCGCGGGCCTCGCCCTGACGATCACCCTGTCCCTTGCCGGAGCCCTGCCGGCCTGTGGCAGCGGCAGCGTCGACGCCCCGGCGACAGGCACCACGACTTCAGCGACCGCGGCTGGCACCGCGGATGTCAAATGCGCCTATGACATCAGCGTCTTCAACGCGTCGCCGTCGGTCAAGGCCACCAGCATGTCGAAATGGAGCTGCACGGGCACGCAGCGGATCCTGGCGGCCAACGGGGTGCCGGACCACAGCGTCGGCACCTTCCCGAACCCCGACAACCCCAACACCATCAGTGCGCAGACGGTCTCGGCCAGTCTGCCGCTGGCGCCCAGTCTGACCGGTATTCTCACGACTCTGGGAGGACCGCGCGGCGCCACTGGATATGTGCTCAACGGCGTGAAGATCGACGCCGGCACCAACGGCGGTTGCAACGACGCGGGCACAGTGTGCGACCCGGGCAATCCCGCAGGCCAGTGGCGTATGGAGGCACTCGGGCAGTCCAGCTTCAAGTTCGGCACCGACAGCAACAACGCGCATGTGCAACCGGACGGCGCCTACCACTATCACGGCATGCCCGAGGGATTCGTCGCCAACCAGGGTCAGGGGCTTGCGATGACCCTGATCGGCTGGGCCGCCGACGGCTTTCCGATCTACGCCCGCTACGGCTACAGCCTCGCCACCGACGCCACCTCGGCAATCAAGGTCGTGGCCGGCAGCTACCGGCTCAAAGCGACGCCGGACGCCAACCGGCCTTCGACCTCACTGTACCCGTTGGGGGCGTTCATGCAGGACTACGAGTACGTGGCCGGCCTGGGCGACCTTGACGAGTGCAACGGGCGCACGGGCGTGACGCCGGAGTTTCCGGGCGGCACCTACCACTACTTCGCGACCGATACCTACCCGTTTCTTCAACGCTGTGTGAAAGGCCGACTGTGAGAGCGCAAGGAACGACAGCATGAGCAGGCATGCGGCCCCGACACTGCAGCGCGTGAAGCGGGCGCTTCTGGCCTTGATGTTCGGTCTGTGTCTGATGCCCTCCGCGCAGGCGCACCTGATGGTCGCCCAGCGCGGCACGCTGAACCTGGTCGGCGATGGCGCGTTCATGGTGCTGTCGCTACCGGTGTCGGCCTTCATCGGG
The DNA here is from genome assembly GCA_963834335.1 of uncultured beta proteobacterium. Taxonomy (GTDB): domain Bacteria; phylum Pseudomonadota; class Gammaproteobacteria; order Burkholderiales; family Burkholderiaceae_E; genus Lautropia. The sequence goes on from CAWIBK010000001.1 coordinate 82,461, forward strand.
ATCGACGACGACGGGGACGGCCAGGTGTCCACTTCGGAGTTGCAGGTGCACGCGGCAGAGATCGAATCGCAGGTCCGGATCGGGGTTCAGCTACTCGACGGCGAGCGGCCACTGCCGCTGCAAGGTGTGCTTCTGCAGCCGTCGTCAACCGACCATTCGGCCGGCGGCAGGATCAGGCAGATCGCGGTTCTCGGACGGTTCCCGTTGGGAGACCGCCGGTCAGACCTGCGCCTGAGATTCCGTCTTTTCGGCACCGGGTCGGATGAACTCGCGCAGGAAATGACCGTCAGCCGCGGCGAGCAGGTCCAGCGGCTGCTGCTGACGCCGGGTCGCGATCAGGGACCGGTGCTGCCGGTCAACGCCACTTGATCGAGCAACCCATGCTCGCCACCTGACGTGCCGGCCCCTTGCCTGTCGAAGCGATCTGGCGCATGGCGTTGAGCATCTCAGGCTCACGTCGGCCGGTGCTTCCGATTCGAAGGTCGTCCAGGCGGCCGCGATACTGCAGTTCGCCGCCGCTGTTGAAGCCGAAGAAATCCGGCGTGCATACCGCGCCGTAGGCGCGTCCCACTGTCTGGTCTTCGTCCACCAGGTACGGAAATGCAAAGCCGTGCTGTGCGGCAAAGCGCTTCATGTTGAGCGGTGAGTCGGCCGGCACACGGCGGTAATCGTTGGACATCACCGCGGCCACCTGAATGCCATTGTCCATCAAGTCCCGGGTGTCGGCGGCCAGGCGGGTGGCAATGGCCTGCACATACGGGCAGTGGTTGCAGATGAACATGATGAGCAATCCCTTGTCGCCCAGGTTCTGCGACAGCGTGAATGGCTTGCCGTCGGGGTCTTTCAGGGTGAAGTCAGGCGCCTTCCAGCCGAAGTCGCAAATGGGGGTGTCGTGCAGCATGGCGTCCTCTCTTCGGCCCACGCCGCCATGCACTGGCACGGGCCCGCTTGTCGTAAGTATTCAGCCGCGGCGTCTTTGGGCATAGTACGCTCATGTCGCGCACCTTGAGTTCTCTAATGCTCACACCTGCCCGCCGTTCTGCGTCAGACTAATTGGCAACATCCCCCTATGGGAGAGGTAACGGTGGTCAGGCTTCATTATTTCAAAGGTCGCGGCCGGGCGGAAACGACGCGATGGATGCTGGCAGCGAATGGCATCGAGTTCGAGAACGTGGCCATTGAAACGCCGCAGGATTTGGCGGCCCTCAGGGCATCGGGGAAGCTTCCGTTCGATCAGATGCCTTTATTGGAGATCGACGGGCTGAACCTCAGCCAGACTTCCGCAATGATTCGCTATCTGGCGCGCAAGGGCGATTTCTACGGGGACACGGATCACGAGGCGTTGTGGTGCGACATGATCGCAGGCGCGGTCGCCGACTTTGCTGAAGCAGCGATGCAAGCGGCCTTTCAACCCACGCGCAGCGCCGCCGAGGAGATGCTGAGCGATCGTTTCGCCAAGTTCGGCCCTCGCTTTGAGGCGTGCCTCGGTCGCCAGGGAGCGGGATTTTCCGCCGCCCGGCGCCTGAGCTTCGCGGATGTCGTATTGGTTGAAGCACTGAGCGCGTATCTGGATTGGCTTCCAGACATCATGACGCACACGCCCCGTTTGACTGCGCTCCACGGTCGTGTGACGGCCATGCCTGCGATTGGCGCTTATCTCGCTTCGCCTCGGCGCTATCCGATGGCGGATCACGCGTATGTCATCAGTGCGGCACGGGTTCTTCAACGCGCCCTTCCGCCACATATGCCCGACCCGTTCAGGTTCGTCGATCGCGGATGATCGATGTCCCCACGCCGCCAAGCCAGTCCCTGGAGCGCAGCAGGAGCACGACGGTCGGAGCCGCTGCCCCCGCCGGAGGCCTGGTGCTACATTGAAACGCCGGAGCGGCCCTCTGCCGCCTTTATCTGTCTCTAGCCTGCATAGGACCCGCCTGCCATGCTTGCACCCATGAACCGCCAAGTAACGCTCAAGACCCGGCAGGACGGCATACCCGGCCCGGAGCACTTTGCGATCGTCGAGTCGCCAATCCCCCAACCAGGCGACGGCCAGGTTCTCATACGAAACATCTACGTTTCGGCAGATCCAGCCATGCGAGGATGGGTCAGCTCCGTCGCCAACTACTCTGACCCCGTGCCGATTGGTGGCGTGATGCGGTCGCTTGCGGTGGGGCGGGTCGAGTCGTCGCGCGATCCAGGCTTCGTGCCAGGCGAATACGTGACCGGCTGGTTCGGCTGGCAAGATTATGCCGTCGCGGACGCCAAGCAGATCGATCGCAAGGTTACCGACACCGACCTGCCCCTTTCAACATCGCTCGGAGTCCTCGGACTCAACGGCTTGACGGCCTACTTCGCTTTGCTCGACGTCGGAAGCCCAACAGCCGGCGAAACTGTGGTCGTATCCAGCGCGGCCGGCGCCGTCGGGTCCTGCGTGGGTCAGATCGCCAGGATCAAGGGGTGCCGCACAGTCGGCATTGCCGGGGGCCCGGAGAAGGTTCGGCAGTGTCTCGCGGAATTTCAGTATGACGCCGCCGTGAACTACAAGGCGGACGACTTCGATGCGGCCCTGGGTTCGGCATGCGCAACTGGGGTCGACATCTACTTCGACAACACGGCCGGCAGGATCAGCGACGCCGTGCTGCGTCTGCTGAAAGTCAGAGCGAGAGTCGTAATCTGCGGTACTGCATCCATTGCCAGTTGGGACCCCATTCCATCAGGACCACGAGTAGAGCGGCATCTGCTCGTGCGAAGGGCACGGATGCAGGGATTCCTCATCTTCGACTACACAGCACAATTCTCGAAGGCGCTTGTAGAGTTGGCGACCTGGGTGCGTAGCGGACGGATTCACTATCGAGAGGACATTCTCGACGGGCTGGAACGCGCCCCAGGATCGATTGCCAGGCTGTATCGGGGCGAGAATTCAGGGAAGCTGCTGGTCCGACTCTGCGACGAAACCGGCTAGGAGCCTCCCGGTCATGCCGCGTCTGGTTCCGGTACAGCGCCGGATCGGGATCCAACGCACAGAATTCAGCCTAGCCCTTCCCTCAAGCGGACTTGTCGTGCGGCTTTGGATGATCTCCATGCCTGCCGTCGGCCTCATCGCTTTATCTCACTTCGCAGTGGGAGCCGGTGCCATTCGATCCATCATCATTTGCATGGCAGCAGAGAGCGCCTGGCAGTCCGGCCAGCCAGGTGACCCGGTCGTCTCGCACGACGCCGGCTTGAGTCGTATATCCTCATGAAGATGAAAGTCTCCAGGGACATGTCTTACACCACGCTCGGTCGCACCGGCCTCAGGGTCAGTGTTGCCGGACTCGGCTGCGGCGGCTTCAGTCGACTCGGCCAGGGCCACGGCAGCAGCGTCGCCCAATCCATCGATGTGGTGCGAGCGGCGCTGGACGCGGGCGTCAACTTCCTGGATACGGCGGAGCACTACCGTACCGAAGACATCGTCGGCCAGGCCTTGAAGCCGAGTGAGCGCGACCAGGTCGTCATCTCCACCAAGACGCTGATCGCGGAGTCCGGTCAGCGGCGTTCGCCCGAGCAGGTGGTGGCCAGCCTGCACGCGTCGCTAAAGCGTTTGAAGACTGAGCGCGTCGAGGTCTTTCATCTGCACGCCGTGACCCCGAAGCACGTGGACTACGCTGTCGAGGTCATCGCGCCGGCCCTGCTCAAGGAACGTGATGCGGGACGTATCGCGCATCTTGGCATCACGGAGTCCGCACCCAACGATCACGAGCATGTGACTTTGCCCCGGGCGATCAGCAGCGGCCTGTTCGATGTGGTCATGGTGGCCTTCCATCTGCTGCACCAGAACGCGCGCGACTCGGTGTTTCCTCTGACGCGGGCACACGGGGTGGCGACCCTGCTGATGTTCGCGGTGCGCCTCATCTTCAGTCAGCCGGCCCGATTGCAGACAACCATGACGGAACTGGTGCAAAGCGGCCAGCTGCCGGCGGCGCTCGTCGATGAGGCGGCGCCACTGTCCTTCCTTGCCGAGCGGCCGGGTCCGCTGGGCATCATCGACGCCGCCTATCGTTATGCGCGTCATGAACCGGGCGTGGATGTCGTTTTGTTCGGCACCGGCAACATCGATCATCTGAAGACCAATATCCAGTCCATCCTCGCCGATCCCTTGCCGCCGGCAACGCTGGCCCTGGTGCGGGAGCGTTTCGGTCATCTCGTCGGCGTCGGCCTGGATGCGCCGGATAATCCGGCCAAGACCGGTTCACGATGACGTCGAAGGCCATGAATGGAAGTCAATTGTCGGGTGCTGTCGCCAGCTTGTCGGCACTGACAATCAGCGACAAGTTGACGCTGCCGTCGCCGCCATGTCGAGGTGGCTCAAACCGGTGAGCATCAGTATCGGTATCGGCGATACCGCCAGACAAACGGTGAGCAGGTAGCGCACGCAGCCGAACTGCCGGCTCATCCCGCACAGCAGCGCGATCCCGCCCCCGCCGCCGACAAGCGCATTTCCGGGGAGGTTGAGGCAGACCCCCAAAGTCAAGTACCTGTTGGCGAGCACCCACGGAGCCAGTTTGCGCTCCGCCAATCCCCCGGCACGCAGTCGCGTTGGCACCAGGCGCTGCGGCACAACACACCCGACGGTATACGCAAGGCACAGGCCGAGCACCGTCGCCGCATAGGCGACCAGGACCCCCTTCGTGCCGAAAGCGACCATTATCAACAGGCCCAGCTCGACGCCGGGGACAAAGGGCAAGGCCAAGGCAACGCCGTACACCAGCGCCAGCAGCAGGAGTGCCCAGGGACCGACCGACGCCCGTAAAGCGATCAGCATCGCCTGGACCTCCTGGGCGCCAGCGCAGGCCGCATACGAGCCAAGCGCCAGGACGGCTGCCCAGCCGGCGACCGTGGCAAGACCGCGCGGGGTGAGACATGCCAAGCCGACCGGGATCCGCGCCGGGAAGGGGGTGCGCTCCTCAAGCATATTCGACCAGGATCCGACCAGTTCCGTTCAGCATTCCAACCCCCATTTCGCGGACGCCTCAGGTGTTGCGCCCGTGGAGAAGATCCTAGGACGACGGTTCCTAGAAATCGCTTAGGGATTGCGGGGTCGGGCGGCCACGGCCACGGCTTCTGTCCCGGCCGTCGACCGGCCCGTTGAAGCGGTTGCCGGTCGCCGCTACCATGAAATACCCTTGAGACACGCGGACTACCGAATATGCGAGAGCCACCGTATGCATTGGACGGCATCGAGTTCGCTGATTCAGGCCAGGGCCCTGTCGTACTGTTCGTCCCGGGTTCCTACAGCACGCCGACAGCGTGGCGCCAGATCCAAAGGGCTCTGCCGCCCCGGTGGCGTTTCGTGTCCACCAGCCTGTGCGGCTACGGCAAAACGCTCGAGACCCGCAGTACCCATGATTGCGATATCGCGCACGAAGTACGCGTCATCGAGGCAACTGCACGCGCCGCCGGTGGCGGTCCGGTTCACCTGGTGGGCCACTCCTATGGCGGAACCGTCGCGCTGGCCGCTATTCTGGCGGGTCGGCTGGAGGTAAGCAGCCTCACGCTGTTCGAGCCCAATCCGCTGGCTCTGTTGCAGCACGATGGTCACTCCGATCTGTACAACTCGACATTGCGGATGAGTCAGGAATTCGAGCAGGCCGTCCAAATGAACGAGCGGGATGCCGCCGCACGCATCATCGACTTCTGGGGTGGGGCCGGAAGTTTTTCTGCCATGCCGGAGGCGGTAAGGGATTACTGCCGCCTGACCGTTCCAGCAAACGTGCTTGACTGGCGCACTGATTTCGCATTCGACATCAATGACGTTGATTTGTCCGGCGTGGACGTGCCCGTACTCCTGGTTCGGGGCGAACGTGCCAATCCGGCAATGGTCGCCCTGACGGATATCCTCGGCACCAGACTGCCGCGCGTTCACACTGAAGTTGTGGCCGGCGCCGGGCATTTCCTCGTGAGCAGCCATCCGGTCGAGTGTGCTGCCCTGCTGGCTCGGCATCTGACAACGGTCTAGCGCTGGCGAGGCCACGTCGTCGTGCTCCTCGACGGCGCGGACGACCGATCGATTTTTCGCATTCCAAAGGTAAACACATGACGTTCAAAACCGAATCACATCCCGGCGTCGTTCCGGAGCCCGGAGCCGCAACGCGCGGCTTCGTTTTCAATCACTCGATGCTGCGCGTCCGAGACCCAGCCGTTTCGCTCGCGTTCTACAGCGACGTCATGGGCATGCGCGTCTTGCGCAAGCTCGATTTTCCCGAGATGAAGTTTTCGCTGTACTTTCTGGCGCACCTGCCCGACGACAACGATGTTCCTGAAGACGTTGGCGACCGGACGGCGTGGACCTTCTCACAGCGCGGAATCCTTGAGCTCACCCACAACTGGGGAACCGAGAGCGACCCTGCCTTCCAATATCACGACGGAAATGCTCAACCCCAGGGTTTCGGCCATATCTGCATCTCGGTGCCTGATCTCGATGCTGCCGTCGCCTGGTTCGACCAGCATGCCGTGCCCTACGTCAAGCGACCGGATCAAGGCAAGATGAAAGACGTTGCTTTCATCAAGGACCCGGACGGCTATTGGATTGAAATCGTCGAGCCGGCCCGATTGAAAAGCTTGGGTAAGGTTCCCGATTCGTCACCCGTTTGACCCCGTACTCAGGTACGGCCGATCTTCATCATGCAGGCGCCACGAACGCTTTTCCGATATCGACCTTGGACGATCGCCTGCTGCTGGTCCTGGCGCCACTGTGCATCTTCAACTACGTCGTCAACATCGGTTTCTCCAGAGACTGGGGCACTCGGCCCATTTTCATTTCGCTCGGCTTCCTGGCGGCATCGGCGCTGGCCGCTTTGTTCGTCGCCGGAACTCCGGACAGTCCCATCCTGGGGATTCCGCTCAACGCCTGGCTTGCCTATGCCTATGGGCACCTGGGCTTGTGCTTTGTCCTGTCCGCCCTGATCGCCACGCCTGGCTGTGAGATGCGCTCGATTCCCGACTTGCGGGGCGTGAAGGGTCGTTATCCGGGCCGCTTGACTCCGTACCTATGTACGGAAGTAAGCTTGACCCATGGAAACCACTCGATCTCCGGATATACCCTCCGCGCAGAGCGTCCGCGACGGGCGCGGGGCACTGGCCGCAGGCGGTCTCGCGGCGATCCTGGCATCGGCCTGCTGCCTGGGTCCGCTGGTCCTGCTTTCGGTGGGCATCAGCGGGGCATGGATCGCCAATCTCACCGCGCTGGAACCCTACCGCCCGATCTTCATCGGCCTGGCCGTGATCGCCCTGTTCCTGGCCGGCCGGCGGATCTTCCGTCCGGTGGCGCAATGCAGGCCCGGGGAAGTCTGCGCCGTGCCGCAGGTGCGTGCCGCCTACAAAGTGGCATTCTGGGCCATCGCCGCGCTGGTCCTGGTCGGCCTCGCATTTCCCTGGTTCGCACCCTGGTTCTACTGAAAGGAATCGATCATGAACAAAGTCTCTCTAGCCCTGGCATCGATCCTGGCCGTGACCGCACCGGCCTGGGCAGCGGTACAGACGGTCACGCTGTCGGTGCCGACCATGGACTGCCCGGTGTGCCCGATCACCGTGAAGAAGGCGTTGACGCGGGTCGAAGGGGTCAGCAAGGCCGAGGTGGACCTGGAAAAGCGCCAGGCGATAGTGACCTTCGACGACGCCAGGACCGATGTGGGTGCGCTGACCCAGGCGAGCGGCAATGCCGGCTACCCGGCCACTCTGGTCAGGCCGTGAACTTCCCGATCCAGGAAACCACCGACCGCGCTTGCACAGCCTGTCCGGACCAGGACCACGCCATCCGGGTGGCGGTGATCGGCAGCGGTGGCGCCGCGATGGCCGCGGCGCTCAAGGCCGCGTCGGAAGGCGCCAGCGTGACCCTGATAGAAAGCGCTGTCCTTGGCGGGACATGCGTCAACGTGGGCTGCGTGCCTTCCAAGATCTTCATCCGCGCAGCCCACGTGGCTCACCTGCGCCGGCACAGTCCCTTCGACGGCGGCATCACGGCGACTTCGCCGGTGATCGATCGGTCCACCCTGCTCGCTCAACAGCAGGCGCGCGTGGACGAAATGCGTGAGACCAAGTACGAGAAAATCCTGCGCGAGACGCCGGCGATCCGGGTGCTTCGCGGAAGAGCCCGGTTCAAGGACAAGCGTCACCTTCAGGTCAGTCTGGCGGCTGGCGGGGAGTGCGAGATCTCTTTCGACCGCTGCCTCGTCGCCGCCGGTGCAAGCCCCGCCCTCCCTGCGATCGAAGGGCTGGCCGGAACGCCTTACTGGACTTCGACCGAGGCCCTCGAATGCGAAGTCATACCCGCGCGACTGCTCGTGATCGGCGCCTCGGTCGTCGCCGTCGAGTTGGCGCAGGCCTTCGCGCGTCTCGGCAGCCGGGTCACGATCCTGGCCCGACACGGTCTGCTGTCCGCGGAAGATCCCGCTATCGGCGAGGCGCTGACGGCCGCGTTTCGCGCTGAAGGCATCGAAGTTCTGGAATCGACGCAGGCCCGCGCCGCCGCGCATGTCGACGGCGAGTTCGTGCTCACCGGCGAGCGCGAGGAGTGGCGCGCCGACGCGCTGCTGGTCGCCACCGGCCGTGCGCCGAACACGCGCGACCTCAATCTCCAGGCGGTCGGCGTAGCCACGGATTCCGCCGGCCGGATCCTGGTCGATGCAGGCATGAGAACGAGCGCACCGGATGTCTACGCGGCCGGGGACTGCACGAATCAACCCCAGTTCGTCTATGTCGCGGCGGCAGCGGGCACGCGGGCAGCCATCAACATGATGGGGGGCGAGGCATCACTGGACCTTGGTGCGATGCCGGCCGTCGTCTTTACCGAGCCCCAGGTGGCCACGGTAGGCTTGCAGCGAGGCGCAGGCGCGCAGCGCCGGCATCGACGCCGATACGCGCACCCTGACCCTGGACAACGTACCACGGGCCCTGGTCAACTTCGATACCCGCGGCTTCATCAAGCTCGTGGCGCAGGCCGGCAGCGGCCGCCTGCTGGGAGTTCAAGCGGTGGCACCTGAAGCCGGTGAACTGATCCAGGCCGCAGCCATCGCGCTGCGAGCAAAGATGACGGTGCACGACCTGGCCGACCAGCTGTTCCCCTACCTCACCATGGTCGAAGGGCTCAAGCTCGCCGCACAGACTTTCACCAAAGACGTCTCGCAGTTGTCCTGCTGCGCGGGATAAGGCTCTCCGCCGGTGCGGTGCCCAATGCTGGCACCGGGTTGGACTTCGATGCGGGACTCAGGCAGCGGGGCCGGGAACGAAGACGTCGCTGAAGAAGTGCTTCGGGTCCAGGTGCCGATCCTCGACGCAGGCCTGCTTGACCGCGGCCACCATGGCCGGCGCGCCGCAGCAATAGACTTCGTGGCCTGACAGGGTTTCTCCAAGGGCGCGCACCGCTTCATCGACGCGGCCATGGAATCCATTCATCGCCTGCGCCTCGCCGGCATCTTCCACGGCCGCGATGAACCTGAAGTCCTTGAGCAGTTTTTTCCAGCGTTCCACCGCGCTCAACAGGTACAGGCCGGCGGCGTTGCGGCCGCCCCAGATCAGGGTCACCGGTCGCTGGACGCCTTTCCTGACCAGGTCGTCGAGCAGCGATTTCACAGGCGCGAAGCCGGTGCCGCCGACCACGCACAGCATCGGCGTTGCCGCCGCTTCCTTCAGCTCGAAGTTGCCGAACGGCAGTTCCACCGTGAGGAGATCGCCGGGTTTCAAGGTCGGGACGATCCCGGTGAACTGCCCACCGGGGACGTGGCGAATGTGAAGCTGCAGCGTGTCGCTCTCGTGCGGCGGATTGGCCATCGAATAGGACCGGCGGCTGCCGTCCGGCAGCTCCACCTGCAGGTACTGGCCGGCTTTGAACTTGGCGCGCCGGCCGGCCGGCAGCCGCAATTGCAGCACGCTGACATCGTCCGCGGCCAGCGTGTTGCGAAACACCTTGACGGTGAACTGCTTGCGAGCCGAAGGATCGAAGCGATGCCACGCTGCGGGCTCGATCTCGAGATCGCTGCCTGGCCGGCACTGGCAGTACAGCACCTGCCCGGGGCCGGCGACGTCGGTGGGCACGCATTGCACCTGGCCCTGGGCGATGCCGCCGGCGCAATTGCCGCACACGCCCTTTCGGCATGAATAGGGCATTTCGATGCCGGCTTTCAATGCCGCGTCGAGCAGGGTTTCATCCCGCTCGCAGGAAAAATGCTGGTCGGTACCGGCGATGCGGACGTCGAATGGCATGAAGTATCAGTCCGGGATGTCAGGCTGCAATGCCGGCAACCAGCCGTATGCTGCGCAACAGGGCGTCCGGCCGGGCCCGACCCCGCCCGGCAATGTCCATGGCGCTGCCGTGGCCGGTACTGGCGAGCAGCACCTTGCCGCCGATGGATAGGGCGCTGGCAGCCTGGGGCGCCAGCAACTTGATCGGGATATGGCCCTGGTCATGCAGCATCGCCACATACAGGTCGTGCTGGCGATCGGCCAGCAGCCTGTCGGCGCCCAGGGGGCCGTCGACCGGCAGGCCGAGCGCGCGCAGCCGCGCGGCCGCGGGTGTCACGCGCTCATCGTCCTCCGGCCCGAACAATCGGCCTTCGGACGCATGCGGATTGATGCCGAACAGCGCCACCTTCGGCCGATCCAGTCCCAACATGGCGCAGGCGCGCACACCGGCTTGTGCCGCTGCGACAATCAGGTCCGGCGTGATCCGCGCCAGGGCCGTCGCCACGCTCTCGTGCAGGGTCACGTGCACGATCCGCAGGCCGCCGCCCACCAGCATCAGAAACACGCTGTGCTCGTCCTGACCGCAGACCCGCGCCACCAGCGAGGGGTAGCCGCTGAAGGCGATGCCGGCCTGGTGGATGGCGGTCTCATGGTGCGGACCGGCCACCACCGCGTCGAACTCGCCGGCCTGACAGGCCTGGATGGCCGCTGTGGCGCACGCAACGGCGCTTGCGCCGGCCTCGGCATTCACCTGTCCGGGCACCGCCGCGGCGGCGGCCATGGCTCCCGCCGGCCGCAGGTCGATCTCCGACAGCAACTGCGACAGGCCTGTCACTGCCGCGGCGCGCCGCAGCACGGCGGGCGGTCCGAACACGGCACAGCGCAAGCGGACGTCTCCCTGCAGGACGTTCAGCGCCCGCAGCACGATCTCCGGCCCGATGCCGTTCGGATCGCCGACCGACAGCGCGATCCGTCTCAAGCCACCCTCACAGCGGCAGCGCCATCAGCGTGTCGGTCACGGTGCTGTCGCAGACGGCGATGCGCTCGGCCAGCAGCAGCCTGCCGTCCTTCATGACGAAGCGGTCCTGGTACTCGCCGGTGGCGAACAGCATCGATCTCGCCGGTCGCCATGATCCGCGCCACCATGAAGGGGGTGCGGGCGGTGGCCTCGGCGCTGCCGGCCCGATCGACCAGCGGGATGCCCAGCAGATGCCGGTAGCGCTGACGTTCGTAGATGTTGGCCTCGCGCAGCGCCGCGATCCGGTCCTCCAGCATGGCCCGCGAGTCGGCATAGACGATGCCCGCCGGCAGGCCGTCGCGTTCGTTCTCCGCATGGGTGATGCGGTAAGGCAGTCTTCGGTGAAGAATGCCGGCCATTGTTCCAGCGCGTCGTTGTCGATCGCGTTGGCATAGGCGGCATTGAAGGCGCAGATCTGCAGCAGGTCGATCATGGTGCTGTTCTCATTGGCCCATGTGCTGGCGGTAGGCCTTCCAGAAACCGCGCACCGAGGCTTCGGTGGCGCGGCCCTCGCTGGAAGCGGCTCCGTCGCCACCCATCTCGATGACGGCTTCGAGCCCCGGCGCGCCGGCGATGCCGCGCTGCACGAAGCCGCCGACGGCACCGTCCTCCATCGAGATGAAGCCGGCCGGGTCCGACCAGGTTCAACTGCTTCAGGCGTACGGTGCGCTGCTCCGGCGTGTCGTCGGCGTAGCCGATGTAGGTCCAGTTCAGTTCCGAGCGGCCGATGCCCTTGGGCAGCACCTGGCGCACGGCCAGGCAGTTCTGGATCTGCTGCAGCACGAAGCCCGGAAACACCGACAGGATCTGCAGCGTGACGCCGTCGTCGAACTCGGTGAAGCCGGCGAGCAGCGAGCGTGTCCTTCAGGCGATAGCGGTCGGTGTCCGAGCGCAGGCCCTGCTCCTTGTAGGAGGCGTCGCTGGTGGCCGCGGCCGCGGTGTCGAGCATCGAATAGCTCACGTGGTGGCCGCCCGATTCATCGACGATCAGACCACCCTTCTGCGACAGCCGGTTCAGCTCGAAGGTGGTGAAGAACAGGTGCAGCAGGCTGGCGTGGTAGCTGTCCTTGACGTTCTCCACGTACAGCTTCCAGTTGTTCGGCAGGGCCTGCGTGAAGCGGCCGATCACTTCCACCGGCTTGTGCAGCACGCGCTCGATGCGCTGGCAGATCTCCTCGCCCAGGTATTCCTCGATGTCCGGCACGTCTTCGCTGAAGCTGCCGAACACCAGGCCGCAGTAGACCGCCACGCGCAGCTTGCGCGGGCCGTGCTCCTCCTTGCAGAAGCTCTTGCCGGCATGCCGCCCTGCCCCTTGACGCCGTTCTCGAAGGCGACGCCCGTCAGGTCGCCCTGGCGGTTGTAGCTCCAGGCGTGATAGACGCACTGGAAGCCGGCATCGGTACGGCCGGACTTCTCCAGCGCGATCAGCGCACCGCGGTGTGCGCAGCGATTCTCGAAGGCGTAGATCTCGCCGTCGTCGTCCTTGCACCACGACCACCGGCGTCTCGCCGGCGAAGGTGGTGCGGTAGCTGCCGCCTTGCGGCAACTCCGCCTCCAGGCACAGGTAGTTCCAGACCTGGCCGCGAAAGATCCGCTCCTGCTCCCGGACAGCGGACGACTCACTCGTGTAGACGTCGTAGGGCACGCGGGTCAGGCCCGGTCCGTGCCATCGGATTTCCTGCTCCTGCATGCTTACTCCAGCGTCACGTTGGCGTTCTTGATGACCTTGTTCCACTTGTCCGACTCACGCTTGATGAACGCGCCGGTGGCCTCGGGAGAACCAGCCGCCGGGCTGCGCGCCCTGATCCAGGAACTTCTGCTTCACGTCCGGCAGCGCCAGCGCCGCGGCAATCGACTTCTGCATCGACGCGGCGATCTCTGACGGCGTGCCCGGCGGTGCGACCACGGAAAAGAACGTCACGGCCTCCATCGGCACTTTGGACTCGATCAGCGTCGGCACCTCCGGCAGCGCCGGCGAGCGCTCCTTGTCGGCAACCGCGAGGATCCTGATCTTCTGGCCCAGGTGGAACTGGGCCGACGAACTGATGTTGTCGAAGAACACGTCGACAACGCCGCCGACCAGGTCGACCAGCGCCGGTGCGGTGCCCTTGTACGGAACATGCGTCATCCGGGTGCCGGTCTCTTCCATGAACATGTTGGCGGTCAGATGCGAAGTGGAGCCGTTGCCCTGCGACGCGTAGTTGACTTTGTCGGGATTGGCCCTGAGATAGGCGATCAATTCCGCGACATTCTTCACCGGCAGGTTGTTGCTCACCGCAAGCACGTTCGGCACCGTGGCCAGCACCGTCACCGGCACCCACTTGGTCGGGTCGAACGACAGCGACTTGTAGAGGTGGTGGTTGATGGCGATCGGACCGGGGGGCGACACCAGGAAGGTGCTGCCGTCAGGTTCGGCGCGCGCCACCGCGTCGGCGCCGATGTTGCCGCCGGCGCCGGTCTTGTTCTCGACCACCACGCCGCCCGGATAGTCGGGACGCAGCTTCTCGGCGACGATCCGCGGCAGGATGTCGGCCGTGCCGCCGGCGGGGAACGGCACGACGAACTTCAATGTCTTCGCACTCTGGGCGACGGCCACCGGGGAAACCGTGAGGGCGGCCGCAAGTGCGGCGGCGAGGACGAGGGCGTTGCGTCCCGAAAAGAGGAATTTCATAGGATCTGTCTCCGGTTAACTGGAATCGTTGCAAGGGTGCGCGGAAGCGTCGCGGCGGGTGCGCCGGCGCCTGGGAGGCTGTCGAAGTATGGGAAGAGGGGCGGCGGCCCTCTTTTCCCTGATGGGGGGTCAGTCTCGGGGCTCCGTCGCCCGGGGTCAACGATTTCTCCCCTATAGTTCGGATATCGAACTATGGGATCCGGTCAATGGCCGCTTTGCGGGACAACCAGGCGCAGCACTCGCAGGAGAACGAGCAGAAGGAATACGTGATGGGGCTGGAGAAGGGCCTCGCCGTCATCGAAGCCTTCGGCATTGCCAAGGGGCCGCTCACGCTGACTCAGGCGGCGGAGATCACCGGCCACACCAAGGCGGCGGTGCGCCGCAGCCTCCTGACCCTGTGCAAGCTGGGGTATGCCGCCCAGATTGGCCGGCAGTTCCAGTTGGCCCCCCGTTCGCTGCGATTGGGCCACGCCTATGTCGCGTCCGACCCGTTGACCAAGGTGGCGCAACCGATCCTCGAGCGGACCAGCGAGCGCACACGCGAGTCGGCCTCGATCGCCGTGCTCGACGCGCAGGATGCCGTCTTCGTCGCGCGGTCCACCCACCGGCGCAGCCTCTCCAGCGGGCTGGGCGTCGGGGCGCGCCTGCCGGCCTATTGCAGCGCCACCGGTCGGGTGCTGCTGTCCGAGCGCCCGGCAGCGCAAGTGGAGTTCATGCTCAATCGGATGTCACGTCCGGCATTGACGCCGCACACGCGCACGGCCCTGCGCGACATCATGAAGGAGATCGCCCGGGTGCGCACGCTCGGCTACGCCATCAGCGACGAGGAACTGGAACTCGGGCTTCGTGCGATCGCCGTGCCGATCCGCAACGGCCATGGAGAGCTGATCGCCGCGATGAGCCTATCGGTCTCCGTCACCCGGATGACGCGGGAACAACTGATCGAGCGCCTGGTGCCGGAGTTGGAACAGGCACGGCGAAGCTTTGCGTCATTGCTGTGATGCGGGCTATGGGAATCCGAATCGAATCATAATAGCTTCCCAGCGGCGGGACGCAAGTGGATGTCGCCGCTGGACATCCGACCATCCAAACAAGCACGGAGACCAACGGACATGAACGGACGACTCAAGAACATGGCGCCCGGCCGCCGTCTGGCGCTTGCGTCGATCGCAGGCGCCGCTTTCGCGATCGGCCTGCCGGCGCCGGCTCAGTCGCCGCCGTACCCGACCAAACCGGTGAAGATCGTCGTCCCGTTCGCCGCGGGGGGGCCAGCGGATGTCTATGCGCGCTATGTCGGCCAGCGCCTGCAGGACGTGCTCGGACAGTCATTCGTCATCGAGAACAAGCCGGGCGCCGGATCGATCATCGGTACCGACGCCGTCGCCAAATCGGCGCCGGACGGATACACCCTGTTGATGATGTCGAACACGCACACCGTCAACGAATCGCTGATTTCCAACAAGCCGTTTGCGCTGATGCGCGATTTCACCCCGATCGCGCCGGTCAACAACTCGGACCTGGTCCTCGTCACCCGCAGCGAGTTGCCGGTGAGGGACCTGAAAGACCTCCTGCAGCAAGCCAAGGCCAAGCCGGACGGCATGACCTACGCGTCATCGGGTCCGGGGACCCCGTATCACATGGCCGGTGAACTGTTCAAGGCAATGGCGGGCGTCTCGATCGTGCACGTGCCGTACAAAGGCAGCACGAACGCCCGCACGGACGTGCTCGGTGGCCAGGTCGACATGATGTTCGATGCAATTCCGACGATGGCGCCCCACATCAAGTCCGGGCGGGTCAAGGCGATCGGCACGACCGGCGGCGAGCGCTCGGGCGTCCTGCCCGACGTTCCGACAATCGCGCAGAACGGGGTGGCCGATTACGAGGCAACCATCTGGCTGGGACTGATGGCGCCTAAGGGAACGCCGTCCGACATCGTCGAGCGGCTCAACGCCGAGGTGCGCAAGATCGTGTCGAGCGCCGAAACCCGCCAGGCCTGGACGGCACAAGGTGCAGCGCCCATGACTATGGATACGAAGGAGTTCGAGCGTTACCTGAACCAGGACATCGAGAAGTGGGCGCGCGTGGTCAAGGTCTCGGGAGCCAAGGTCGATTGATGGCGTTGCAGGCTCAGCCGATCCGCCTGTCGGTCAACGGCATCGACCATGAACTCGATGCCGACCCTGGCGATCGGCTTCTCGATGTGATTCGGGAGCGTCTGCATCTGACCGGCACGCGCTTCGGCTGTGGCGCGAACCAGTGCGGCGCCTGCTACGTGCTGATCGACGGGCGCGCCCAGGCGTCATGTGACACGCCGCTGTGGGCGGCAGCGGGCAAGCGCGTAGTAACGGTTGAAGGCCTGGAACCGCCGCAGTTGGCGTCCGGTCTCAGGGAAGCCTTCGTGGCCGAACAGGCCGGGCAATGCGGGTATTGCCTCTCGGGCATGCTGGTCGCGGCAGCCGCGCTGCTTCAGTGCAATCCGTCGCCGAGCGAGGAACAGGTGCGCGAGGCTCTCGACCGCAACCTGTGCCGCTGTGGCTCACACAACCGGATCGTTCGCGCGGTTCTACGCGCCGCCGCGGCTGTCCGGTCTGCGCCATGAATGCACCGCTGCCGGTCACCCTGAAGCGCACGCCCCGGCTCGACCGGTGGCTGACGTTCGAGCCGGGTGGCGAGATCGAGGCACGCTCGGGCAAGGTCGAGATTGGCCAAGGCATCCTCACTGCACTGGCGCAGATCGTCGCCGACGAACTCGACGTGCCGATCGGGCGCATCCGCATGCGCGCGGCCGAGACCGGCACGAGCCCCGACGAGGCGGTCACCTCGGGCAGCCTGTCGATCCAGGAGTCGGGTGCGGCCCTGCGGCAGGCGTGCGCCGAGGTGCGATCGCTGTGCCTGCGGGAGGCCCGATCGCGATGGGACGTTGCACCGGATTGCGTACGGATCGAAGCGGGTGAAGTGGTAGCCGACGACGGCCGTCGCGCTTCGTACGCGGAACTCAGCACCGGCGGACTGCTCGCGCGCGAGGCTACCGGCACTGCGACACCCAAAGCCCTCGACGCACATCGAGTCGTCGGCTGCAGCGTGGCGAGGACCGATCTCGCCGACAAGATCAACGGTCGCGCGGAATTCATCCATGACCTGCAGCTTGAAGGCATGTGCTACGCCCGGGTGCTGCACGGGCCGCTTCCGGGATCGACGCTGCTCGCCTGCGATGAAGCGGCGGCACGGTCGTCGCCGGGAATTCTCCGTGTACTTCGGGACGGCAATCTGGTTGGCGTCGCCGGGGTGGATACCGCGAGCGTCGATCGTGCCTTCACGGCGATGGAAGCCAGCGCCCGCTGGGGCAACGTACAGCCGCTGCCGGACGCGTCGTCGGTTGCCGAGTGGCTACGGCAGCAGCCGACGGAGACGCAGCTGATCGCGGATCGCACTGAATCAGCGGTCGCGGGTGGCAAGGATGACGCAATCGCGTTCACCCATCGTGCCTCGTACTCGAGGCCGTTCATCGCACATGGCGCGATCGCGCCCTCCTGCGCGATCGCGCACTGGCGCGCCGGCCGCCTGGAGGTCTGGAGTCACTCCCAGGGCATCTACAACCTCCGGCGCGACCTGGCGATCGCGTTCCAGCACGCCGAGGACGCGATCGTCGTCCGCCATGTGCAGGGTTCGGGCTGCTACGGACACAACGGGGCCGACGATGTCGCCTTCGACGCCGCGTGGCTCGCCCGCGCGATGCCCGACGTGCCCGTGCGCGTGCAGTGGAGTCGCGCCGATGAACTGAGCCGGTCGCCGTTCGGCGCGGCGATGACGGTGGACATCGAGGCGGGGGTCGCAGAGGACGGATCCATCGTCTCATGGCGCCAGCAGGTCTGGAGCAACGGGCACAGCAGCCGGCCCGGCCGCGCGCCGGTTCCGACCTTGCTGGGTGCTTCGCAGACCGCAGTCCCGACTGAGTTGCCGGTCGCGATCAACATGCCACCTGCCACCGGCGGCGGGGCCGATCGCAACGCCACGCCTGCCTACGATATCCCGTCCTTGCAGGTACTCAGCCACCGCGTACTCACGATGCCGCTGCGCACGTCGGCGCTGCGCTCGCTCGGCGCATTCGCCAATGTTTTCGCGATCGAATCGTTCATCGACGAGATCGCCCAGGCGCGGAGTGTCGATCCACTGGAATTTCGCCTGCAGAACCTTTCGGATCCGCGCGCGCGACATGTTCTCGAGCGGGCCGCCGGCAAAGCCGGCTGGCACGGGCGAGCGCGCAACGAGGGGCATGGATTCGGTATCGGCTGGGCCCGCTACAAGACCACCGGCGCCTGGTGTGCGGTTGTCGCCGAGGTAGAGGCGCAAGCGCAGATCCGGGTCCGCCGGCTGACCATCGTGGTCGACGTGGGTCTCGCCATCAATCCCGACGGCGTCGTCAACCAGATCGAAGGGGGTGCAATCCAGGCCTGCAGCTGGGTTTTGAAGGAAGCCGTGCACTTCGACCGCGAACGCATCAGGAGCGATTCATGGGAGGAGTATCCGATCCTGCGATTCTCCGAGATTCCGGCCGTCGACGTTGAAATCGTCGCCTCCGAGGCGCCGTCGCTCGGGGCAGGAGAGGCATCGCTCGGGCCGACGGCGGCGGCAATCGGGAACGCGGTGCACGAGGCGCTCGGCTTGCGGGTGCGCGACCTGCCGATGACGGCGCAACGCCTGATCGCGGTCATCGAATCACAGACTTGAGTCACAGAAGGACGGACGAATGGCAAACGAACTGAAGATCCTGTGCGCAGGCGCCGCCCAGGGATTGGTGAAAGCGGTGCAGCCTGAATTCACGGCGCAGACCGGCGCCGGCATTTCCGGCCGCTTCGGCGCGGTCGGCGCGATGAAGGAGGCCTTGGTCGGCGGGGAACCCTGTGACCTGATGATCGTGACCGACACGATGATCGGCGCGCTCGCTGAAGAGGGGCGGCTCGCCGAGGAGTCCCGGCGCCCACTGGGCCGTGTGCGCACCGGCATAGCGGTTCGCAGCGGCGAGCCCCGACCCGACATCCGGGACGCCGACTCCCTCAAGGCTGCGCTGCTGTCGGCGCAGGGGATCTACTTCCCGGATCCCGAGCGCGCGACCGCCGGCATCCATTTTGCCAACGTCATGCGCAAGCTCGGGATTCACGCCCAGCTCGAGCAGCGCTTCCGCACTTTTCCGAACGGCGCCACGGCGATGCGCGAGTTGGCGTCATCGCAGCAGCCCGGGCTGATCGGGTGCACGCAGGTCACCGAGATCAATTACACCGACGGGGTCGACCTGGTTGGAGCGCTGCCAGACGAGTTCGAACTGTCCACTGTCTATTCGGCTGCGGTCGCCGCCAGCACGGCGAATGCCGAACTGGCTAAGCGTTTCATCGAAATGCTCGCCGGCGAGCAGAGCGCGGCGCTGCGTCGCTCGGGCGGCTTCGAGTAAGTCACTCAGGCCGCTGCCCGGGTTGCCGCGACCGGTGGCCCGCCAGTATCTGCTCGAGCGTATCGGTGTCGACCGGCTTGGTCAGGTGCTGGTCATAGCCGGCCTGCGCGCTGCGCAGCCGGGCTTCGGCGTCGCCGTAACCCGTGACTGCGACCAGCAGGAACGAGTCGGCCTGCGGCAGCTGCCGGACGGCCCGCGCCAGTTCGTAGCCGTCCATGCCCGGCAGGCCGATGTCCAGCAGCAGCGCCTCGGGGTCAAATCGGGCAATGCACGCCAGCGCTTCGTGCCCGCCGTGAACGCACTCGACCTGATGGCCCCAGCTTTCAACGAGGTCGCAAAGAGTCTGGGCCGCATCGACGTTGTCATCCACCACCAGCACCCGCAACGACCCGGCGGCGGGCGCGGCCGGCGCAGACGCGACATCGGTGGCGGGCATGGATTGCGACACCAGCGGCAGCCGGACCTCGAATTGACTTCCGCAACCGCGTCCGGCGCTCGTCGCCTGCACCGAACCCCCGTGCTGCTGCACGATCGACCGGACAATGGTCAGGCCCACGCCCAGACCCCCTTGGGTCCGGTCCAACGATCGCTCCCCCTGCACGAACAGGTCGAAAACCTGGGGCAGCAAGGCGGCCGGGATGCCGACTCCCGTGTCCTGCACCGCCACCACCGCCTCGTCGCCCTCGCACCAGCAGCGCACGGTGACCCGCCCGCCACTTTCCGTGAACTTGCCCGCATTGGTCAGCAGATTGGCGAAGACCTGCACCAATCGGGTCAGGTCGCCACGGACGTCGAGGCTGCCCGCGACCGGCTCCACGCTCAGCGTGAGCCCGCGCGCCTCCAGCGCCGGGCGCTGCATCTCCACGGCCTGCTCGACCGCCTCCGCCAGGGCGACCCGCTCCTGCCTGAGTTGGATCGAGCCCTGGGTCAGTCGTGCGACATCGAGCAGGTCGTCGATCAGGCGCACCATGTGATCGGTCTGGCGCGCCATCATCGCGGTCAGCCGGCCGACCTCCGGCAACGCGCCGTGCTTGCGCTCCATCAGTTCAATCCCCATGCGCAGCGGCGCGAGCGGATTGCGCAATTCGTGCGCCAGCATCGAAAGAAACTCGTCCTTGCGGCGGTCGGCCTGCTCCAGCCGCTCAGTGCTCGCCTTGAGTTGCTCCTCCGTCGCCCGCCGCCGCGCGATCTCGCGCGACAGCATGTCGATCCGCTGGTTCAGCAGGCTGAATCGGTCGATCGCGTCCTGCTTCGGGAGCAGCCGCAGCAACACGAGCGCGGGCGCGTCGCTGCGGCGCTGCCGGTACAGCGCGCCCTCGCAGCGGCAGGTCAGCGAACGGCCGTCCGCCAGCAACAGCGTGAGGATGCCGGGCGACGGGCTGGTGCTGCGCGCGCTGGCGCGGATCAGGGCGGCGACGGCCTGTTCGTCGCTCTGGCAGACCCGGCTCAGCGGCCCATCTTCCAGTTCCGCCTCGGACCGGCCCAGGAACACGGCGGCGGCGCGGTTCACGGCGGCCACCACGCCGTCGCCCGTCACCAGCAACAGCGGCTGTGGCAGCAGATTGGCCAGCGGTTGAAAGTCACTGGTCGATGTTGACGCCATTTCAGGATTCAAAATACTCGCGTGCGGGGAAGCCCCCGGTCTCAGCCCCCGGCTGCAGGTACACCACGACCCGGCACTCGCCATGGCCCTGGGCGATGGTTTTTTCCAGCGCCACCTTGGCATAGCCGAGGTTATCGGATGCGATCACACCGAATACATTGGAGGTCATCATGCACATGGCCGGGCGACCGAGCACTTTCTCCGCAAAGGGGCAGGCGTTGTTGCCGAAAACGATCTTCTGCTCGTTCTCCTCGATCACGTAGAAGCTGCCCTGGATCCGGCGCTTGAGGTCAACCAGCACCTCGGCGACCTGCGCGCGCGAAAGCCTGTCAAGCTGCAGCGCCGACTTGTATTCCTGATTGATCTGGTCGCCGACCCGCTGGCCGACCACGCTGATGAAGCCTGAGGCTTCCTCGAGACCCACCACGTCCTGCAGCGTGCCGGCCAGTTCCCGGATCAGGTTGCGCATGAAAGCATCGCGCTCCAGCGATACATCGAGCGCCGACACGACGGTTCCAACGTCTTGCGTCATCACGACCCCTTCCAATCGGTTACGGGCTTCCGTCTGTATTATGCGGCCCGATACGCTACCCCACCTTTGGATCGATCTATAACACTAACCATTTGATATTTGGCGTGTTTTTTCTCCGGCGGTCGCGAAAAAAAAGGCGATTACCCCCTTGTCGGAGCGGTACCGGAGTAGCCTCGCACCATCTTTGCCTATCTTCAACCGATCAACACAAACGCGTGACGGCCTTGGCGGAGAATGTTTCTCAACCCATTCTGCCTGGGCCGACCTTCCAGGTGACAGGAGCGCGCGATGAACCAGAAACCCACCAATCGACGGCGTCGGAGCATCCTCTTCGGCTCGACCGCCGCGGCCGCATCCATGTCGCTGCCCGCCCTGCACGCCGCGCAAGCGGTCGCCTCCGACGTCGACATCCATATCGAACTCCATGCCGAACGCGGCGAGGTTTCCCTGCTACCCGGCAAACCGACCCGGGTCTGGCAATTCCGCGGCAAATTGCTGCGCGGTGGCGCCGGCACACTGGAACCAATTCCCGGCAGCTTTCTCGGACCAATCATCCGGGTGCGGCGGGGCCAGCGTATCCGTATCGACCTGTTCAATGAACTCCCCGAGCCGACCATCGTCCATTGGCACGGCCTGCATGTGCCCGATGACATGGATGGGCACCCACGTTTCGCGATCGGGCCAGGAGAGCGCTTCGTCTACCAGTTCACCGTCGACAACCGCGCCGGCAGCTACTGGTTCCATCCGCACCCCCATGGTCGCACCGGCAGACAGGTCTACGCCGGGCTTGCGGGCATGTTCCTCGTAGGCGACGACGAGGAAGCCGCGCTGGGCCTGCCGAGCGGTGCGCAAGACCTGCCGATAATCATCCAGGATCGCCAGGTCGATGACGACAACCAGTTCATCTACCCCGGGCCGGAAAGCGGCAGCGTGCCGCAGGGTTCCGCCGGAACGATGGGTGGGGGCATGGGCGGACGCATGGGTGGGGGCATGATGGGTGGGCGCATGGGGGAGGCATGATGGGTGGCGCGGGGGTGGCGCAATGGCCACGATGATGACCGGCATGATGGGTGTGCTGGGAGAGCGGATTCTCGTCAACGGCAGCCTGCAGACGTCCCGCACCGTCGAGCGGCGGGCCCACCGCCTGCGCCTGCTGAACGGATCGAATACCCGCACCTACAAGCTGGCATGGAACGACGGGCTGCCCCTCACGGTGATCGGCACCGATGGTGGCCTGCTGGCTGCGCCTCTGCAACGCGATTACGTGATGCTGTCCCCCGGAGAAAGACTCGAGTTGTGGGTCGACTTTGCAGCCGTGCAGCCCGGCGCTGAGCGCACGCTGAGGAGTCTGGCCTTCGAGGGCGGCATCGACATGGGCGGCATGATGGGCGGCGGCGCATCCTTGCCCGACGGCGCGGCATTCGACGTCCATCGCTTCAAGGTCGGCAGCGGCGAATCCCCCCGGGAAGTGCTGCCGGGAAGATTGACGAGCATCGCCACGGCCGAGCCGAGCCGCGCGGTCAATGCCGGGCGGCCCAAGGTCTTCGAGATGAGCATGAGAATGATGGCCTGGGGCATCAACGGCCACAGCTTCGACATGCTCGGCACCACCGATCAGGAGACGGTGAAGCTCGGCACGCAGGAAATCTGGGAGTTCCGCAACGAAGGCCGAGGCGCGATGATGGGCATGGTCATGCCGCACTCGATGCATGTGCACGGTCTCCAGTTCCGGGTGCTGTCACGAGCGGTTTCGCGCGAGTTCGCGGGCGAGTACGACTCGGTGAAGGCAGGTCTGATCGACGACGGATGGAAGGATACCGTCCTGGTGATGCCCGGAGAACGGGTGCAAGTGCTGCTTCGGTTCGACGATCATCCAGGGCTGTTTCTATACCATTGCCACATGCTTGAGCACGAGGACTCTGGCTTGATGCGCAATTACCGGGTCGAGGCCTGAAAGCGGGTGGACATCCGCTGCCGTCGGGGTCTTCCAGGTGACGCTTCGGTAGGCAGATCCGACCGTTCGCGCCGCCGGCATGCTGCTCGCGCCCTCTTCTGTACACTCGTTGCCCGCTTGATCTAGAGTAGCGGAGCGCGAACCGCATGAGACCCATGTCGCTACCTTGAACCGCTCCTCCGACACCCGCCGCGAAGCCTTGCGACGCGCACTCCGGCCGTTCGGCTATACGGCTTTATTCAGCGTGCTGGTGGCGACCGTTCTGACGTATACCGCGCCGGCACTCGGCGGCTTCTGGCGCATCCTGCTGTTCTCGGAATGCATCGGGCTATGGGTCGCGTTCTCAAGCATGCTGATATTCCGGCTTCCCTGGGTCCGCGGGTTGCCGGATGGGGTAGGGCTCGCGCTGGCGATGATCGCCGGTATCCCGTCGGGATACGTGCTTGGGTACACCACCGCCTTCACGATCCTGGGCGAGCCGGTTCAGATCGCCGCCCGGTGGGACTCGCGCGTGGCCCCGATGGCGGCCACCCTGCTGGCCGCCGGCTTTATCACCTATCTGGCCTGGCTCCGCAACCGGCTCACCAGCGAAGCCGCCGCACGCTCGATGGCCCAGAAGCTGGCGGTCGAGGCCGAGTTGCGCATGCTGCGCGCCCAGATCGAGCCGCACATGTTGTTCAATACCCTGGCCAACCTGCGCGCGCTGGTGGAAGAGGAGCCCGCCCGTGCCCAGCGCATGATCGACCTGTTGATCACCTACCTGCGCGGCGCGCTGGCCGGCTCGCGTGCGGACACGACCACGCTGCGGGATGAGTTCACCCAGCTCGCGGCCTACCTGGAGATCATGACCCTGCGCCTGGGTCAGCGCCTGCGCTTTCAGCTGGAGCTGCCTGACGCACTGAATGACGCGACCGTGCCGTCGATGCTGCTGCAGCCACTCGTGGAGAATGCGCTGAAGCATGGCATCGAGCCGAAAATCGGCGGCGGAACGGTTTCCGTCGCTGCGCGGCGAGTCAGTGCCGGCCTGGAAATCCAGGTCCGCGATACCGGCCTCGGCCTGCCGCCCGACCACGAGAGCACCCGGCGCAATGACGAGGGCGATCCGGCATCGGAAAGCAGCTATGGCCTCGTCCACGTTCGCGACCGCCTGCGTGCGCTGTATGGCACCCGGGGCAGCCTGCTGCTCGAGCGCCAGGACCCCGTCGGAACCCTCGCCACCGTGACCATTCCCGAATGAACCGCACCGACGAAACGCCGCTGGCCCTGATCGCAGAAGACGAACCGGTTCTGGCGCGCACGCTGACGCGGCTGCTCGCCGATGCCTGGCCCGGCCTGGTCATGGCCGGGGTGGCCGAAGACGGCCTTTCGGCCATCACCCAGGCACTTGAAAAACTGCCGGACATCCTCTTCCTGGACATCCAGATGCCCGGTCGTACCGGGCTCGAAGTCGCGGAAGTGGTCATGGACGACTGGCCCGAGGACCTGCCCGCTCCACTCCTGGTGTTCGTGACGGCCTACGACGAGTTCGCAGTCGCCGCCTTCGAACGCGCTGCGGTGGACTATGTGCTCAAGCCGGTCACGCCCGAGCGCCTCGCCCGGACAGTCGAACGGCTGCGCGAACGGCTCGCGTCACGCGGCGCCGGGCCGCGGGCGGGCGATGCGGCCGAGCAGGTCCGCACGGTGCAGTCGATATCTGCCCCGCCTGCGGCAGGCGACGAACGAATCAAGGTCATCCGCGCGGGTGTAGGCAATACGGTGCGCATGATCCCGGTCTCCGATGTCGCCTGCCTGGAGGCCACCGACAAATACGTCAACGTCGTGACCGCCACCGGCGAAGCGCTGGTGCGCATGAGCCTGCGCGAACTGGCGGCGCGCCTGGACAGCAGCGACTTCATCCAGGTGCATCGCAGTGTACTGGTCAACTCGAACCACATCGTCAGCGCCACCCGCGACGAACTCGGCCACTATAGCCTCGCCGTTCGTGGCCTGCAGCGGCCGGTTAAGGTCAGCCGCGCGTTCGCGCACCTGTTCCGGCCGATGTAAGCGCTGCAGTCCGGGCGGCGGGACAGGCATTTCGCGACCGCTGAAGCGACTTCGTCGCATCGGTGTGGCCGGGCAAGGCAGCGCCGGGCACAGTGAGGGCATTCGCAACCCATCACTGTCTGCCTGGAGACCCACGTGCTCATCACCATCCTTCAATACACCCCGACCTGGGTCTTCGTCGTGCTCTTCGGGCTGATCGCCCTGGGGTTCACGCAGTCCTTTCCGCGCTCTCTCACACTGCGCCGCAGTGCAGTGCTGCCGCTGGTCCTGGTGGGCCTGTCGCTGATGGGGGTGATCAGCACCTTCGGCGGCCAGCCGCTGGCCTTGCTGCTGTGGGTGTCCGGGCTGACCGCCTCGGTTGCCACCCTGCATGGACGACTCGACACCTCTGACGTGCGCTTCTCGACGGCCGCCCGACGCTTTCAGGTCCCGGGAAGCTGGGTGCCCCTCATCCTCATGATGGCACTTTTCACAGTGAAGTTCGGCGCCGGCGTGACATTGGCCAGCCGCCCGGAGCTACGGCAATCGACGACGTTCGCCCTGGCCGCCAGCGGTTCCTACGGCCTGTTCAGCGGCATCTTCCTGGCCCGCGCGATGGCGCTCTGGGCGCTCGCGCGCCGCGCACTCCTCAACGCCGCACACCACCCTCAACCGTAGTAACCTGAGAGCGTCCGGATGCGCCTGCCCGCGTATACTGCCCGACAGACTTGACGTGATGGACGGGAACATGAGCACCGACAACCGTACCGTGATGGTGACCGGGGCTGCGGGCAACCTGGGCCGCGCGGTGGCCGACGCCTTCACTGCCACCGGCGCAAACCTGGTGCTGCTGGACCGCGGCGCAGCTCAACTCCGGAGCGCCTTCGGCGAGGAAGGCCCTCGACGGCTGTTCCTGACTGTCGATCTGCTCGATGCGGCGCAAGCCGCGGGTGCATTGAAATCGGCGGCGAGCCGCTTCGGGCGCGTCGACGTACTGTGTAACCTGGCAGGTGGCTTTCGCATGGGCGAAGCGGTGCATGAGACCGGCGACGACACCTGGAACTTCCTGTCCGACCTCAACGTCCGAACGCTGGTGAACATGGTTCGCGCCGTGGTGCCGCACATGGTGGAGAATGGCGGCGGCAAGATCGTCAATGTCGGCGCCTTTGCGGCGCAGCGCGGCGCAGCGCAGATGGGCGCCTACAGTGCGTCCAAGAGCAGCGTGATCCGTCTGACGGAAGCAATGGCGGCGGAGTTGCGGGAGAAGAACATCAACGTCAATTGCGTACTGCCGACGATCATCGACACGCCCCAGAACCGGGCCGACATGCCGCAGGCGGACCCCTCGCACTGGGTTGCGCCGAAGGACCTGGCCGCGGTGATCGCATTTCTGGCTTCCGATGCGGCGCGCGCCGTGCACGGAGCCGCGCTGCCGGTGACCGGCCTGAGCTGAGGTCGCTTCAGCTGAGATCAGTAGTCAAGGTCGCGCTGCGAGTGCCACCACTCGATCATCCGCGCAAAGTCTCCGGCGAAGCTGTTCGCAAGGAGCATATCCGCCACGACGAGGCAGCTTGCGGCCTGGTCCAGGTCCATGCGCTGGCGGCTGCTTTCTCGCGCGCAGTCAAGGTAAAGTTCCTTTTGCCGGGATTCTCCCAGTGCATTCAGGTCCGCGGCCATGCGGCGGTCGATCCCTGCTGAATCGGCACCGACACCGGCAAGCGCGACGGGGTTGTGAACGCGCGAGACCGGCGGGTCCCCGCCGGCGATACCGGCCAGCAGCACCAGCGCCAGAACGAAGATCGTGAGGTAGAGCGTTTCGACCCAGGCAGGGCACCAAGCGCACGCCGCCGTGGATTCCCGGGTGCCTGACCGCAAGATCGGCTGAGTCTGGTCCATGGTGGGATTCCTTATTCCCCATCGGGCACCAAGCGGGTGCTTCCGGACCGAGGGCGCCGCCCGATTGCGCGACGCCTCGCTGGGGGGTATCCGCATACCGTATTCACGGTATCGCCCCCCCTGCTCCCGCGACTAGAATCGGGCCTATCCTCATAGCGCGAGCCCCGTGGCCGATTTCACCATAGAAGAATCATGGGGAGACACCGCAAGCGTGGCGTCGACGGGATTGAGCGGAGACCAGCGAAGGACAGGCTGCCCCGGCGCGCACTGGAAAGGTCGCCGGACCTTTCCTCTCCCCACGATCCGGCCGAAGAGCCGCGCTTCCTGATCGGCGAAACCAGCCTGACCAGCCGGGAGATCGACATCCTGCTGCTGATCTGCAAAGGCCTCACCATCGAATCGATCGCCGACGTCAGCCGGATCTCCGCGCACACCGTCGTGGCCCACATGAAGAGCATCTACCGCAAGCTGAAAGTGCACTCGCGCGGCGAAGCGGTGTTCGAGGCACATCAACTTGGGGTGCTGTGCCTGCTCCTGTGCGCGCTTGAGAAATCGCCGGAAGTTCCCGCGCCCCCGGATCCCGCCGGACAACCCCGCTTCATGAACGGCGATGGCGGCCTGACCGGCCGGGAGATCGAAATCCTGCTGCTGATCTGCAAAGGCCTGACGATCGAATCGATTGCCGGTGTCAGCCAGATCTCCGCGCATACCGTTGTGGCCCATATGAAGAGCATCTATCGCAAGTTGAAGGTGCACTCACGCGGCGAAGCGGTATTCGAGGCCCGTCGGAAAGGGCTGTTCTGAACTCAGGGTCGGGTGCGGACGCACGATCAACAGCGGACGATACCCTGGACCGTCGCCCAGCAGGGCTCGATCCCCCCGGAGCCCGCTGAGGGTTCGGTAGCGGACAGGCCGGACGGTGTCCCGACCCAAGGCAAACTGGCGTCAGTGGTAACTGCCTGGGCCGGTGCAGCAGGCTGGACGCGGGCGGACAACTCCGACGAGGGCGACGAGGGCGAGGGGCGCGGCGAGGGGGACGACCAGGTCGCGGCGCCGATCAGCAGACCGACAATCACGCCTGCCGCGCCGATGCCGATCTCCTGAAGATGCCGGGACGACCATGGCCTCGGGTGACCGGTCGTCGGCAATGCGGTGATTGCTCCAATCTGATCCACGGGATCCTCCTGGCCGACTTCGGGCTGTCAGCATAGACACCCCGCACCTGCTTTCCCATCCCGCGATTTCGGTATCGATGGGCACGTGCCGGACCGGGCCGGACCGGACGGGGCCCGGGCACGCGGTATGCCTACTTGTTCGTGTACGGGCCGCAGTCTTTCGAGGTCCGGAATACTCGCAAGGAGTGCACATATGAAATACAAGATGACCCTGGTCGCGGCTACGCTGGCCGCCTTGACCCTTCCCGCTTATGCTCAGACGACCGCCCCGGCGCCGGCCGAACGCAGCGCGATGGACAGGCCGGCTGGAGCTACGGCCACCACTCCCGCTACGCCGGCCGCGATGAACCGCGACAAGGCTCCGCGCGCTGCCCGTAACGACGAGAAAGACAAGCTGGAGCAGGCACTCAAGGCCGGGACCAGCCGGGACGACTACCGCAAGATCCTCGAGAAGGAAGGCTACAAGATCTCCTCGATCAACTCCGACAAGAAGGAGTATCTGGAGTACGAGGTGGTCAAGGGCGACAAGAGCTATGAAGTCCAGCTGGACTTCGATGATGGCGCTCCCAAGGCGACCAAGATCGACGTGACTGCCAACATGTGGCGCGCCGAGTCGACCAAGCAGATGGTGAAGGATCCCAACTACAAGGCCACTGCCCCGCTGGCCGCGGATCCGGATTCGAAATTCAGCGACCGCAAATACATGAAGGGCTGGAACGACGAAAAGGAAAAGCTGGAAAAGTCGCTGGCAACCAACATGAAGGCGTCGGACTACAAGGCCCAGATTGAAAAGATGGGCTACAAGATCACCTCGGTCAACGACAAAGAGAAAGACTACGTCGAGTACGAGATCGTGAAAGGCGAAAACAGCTACGAGGTGCAGATCGACCTGGACGACAAAGGCATGGGCAAGAAGGTAGACGTGACCACTAACGTCTGGGAAACCGACTCCACGGAACGCGCCAAGGGCGATAAGTAAGCCCTCAGCCCGGAGGCAAGCTTTTCACTTGTCCCTGGGCTCGCAGTTCCGCAGGAAACCCTGCCGCTAAGCAGAAGAGACCGGGCTCCTGGTGGAGTCCGGTCTCTTCGCGTTCAAGCGTCGTCAGCGCTACGATCGGCGCGCACCGTCGCCCGGTCCTCGTCGGCTGCGGCGGCCGGCGAATGGCGGCGACGATCCGATTCGATCATCCGCAACCGCTTCATGACTGCTTCCCAGTCCGGGAATTCGGTAGAGCCGTAGTGAATGAACGTACCCGGAAAAAAACTGGCATCCGCCTTGTGCGCCCGGTCGTCGACCAGGAAGTCGTCGACCGTTCCCAGACAGGCCTTGTTCGGCGTGATGATGATTCGCTCGCCCAGGCCAGGCAGGTGCTCATTGAGCCAGAGAATCTTCTCCGTGGCCGCGTACGCATTGTGATCCGGGATCTTGGTCGCGACGAAGACGTGCAGGTGGTGGAAGCCAAGAAGTTCCTCGACTGCCTCCCGCGCGCCCGGTGTCAGCGGCAGGGAGCGATAGAAGCCGCGCTTCATCTTGGCCACGGACGGCTCCCAGCCGGCAGCATCGGCGGCCGACTTGAAATCCGCCAGCGGGCCATCCTGGTCCAGGTAGACGGTCACGGGCCTGTCAAATCTTCGGGTGTACATGTCGCGCTCCTTTTTCCCTTGGAGTCACGATACACGATACACCCGGCGACCTTGAGCCGGCATTCAGAACGTGTAGCTGACTCCGACCTTCAACACGGGGTAGATCCGGTAGTCGTCGGCCTTCTCCTGCAACTTGCGGCGCTCTGCCTCGAGATCGGCACTGCTCACCTGCGATGCGAGACCGGGCGTGGTCGACAGCGTGGTCTTCGGGCTTCCGATCAGCACGCCGAGGTCGGCGAACATACTCCAGCCCCTGGCCGCCGGACCATGACCGAAGCCTATACCGAGGTACGGCATCACGCTTGGCCACTCGATAGTCGCGTAGACCTTCTCGCCGGCAGCGGAATAAGGTCGACCGTTGATGATCAGCGTCTGGTCGCTGGTGCCGGTAGCGGCGATGCGCGAGCCGTTGAAGTTCAGGCCTGCGGTCAGCCGAAAGGCGGAAGGTGTCGGAAACCAGTCGCCGTAGACACCGGCGCTTTTCAGCTTGATGGTCGCATCGTAGTCGATGTCGGCCGACTTGAAGCTGTAATCCAGGCGGCCATAGTTGAGTTCGCCGCGCAAGCCGACCGACTCGGAAACCGCCCTTCCTGCGCCGACGCCGATGCCGTCACTACCGATGTTCGCGTAGAGTCCGGTGGCACTGGCGGAACCGACGGCACCGGCCATCGCAATGATCGTGATCAGGTGTCTCATGGAAATCCAGATGAAGTGAAAGCGCAGGCAGTCTAGCCTGCCCATGCGGGGTGCATTCCCCCGGCCGTCAGCCGACCGGATCCGGGCGACGAACGGAACGGACAACTGCAGGCGCGGACGATGGGCAGACGCGGACGATGGACGGGTGCGCAGGGTGGTCTAAAGCGATTTGCTCACGAAGGACTTGACGCCGCAGTCGTTACGGGCCGGCACTTTGATGAACGTCAGTTCGACGCCGATGCCGTGGCGGGCGAATAGCTGGGTTTCCACGACCGAATCCCTGCCTTCCTGACGCCGCTCGCGGCGCAGATAGTTCCACCCCATCTTTCCGAGTTCGGCGCGATGCCCGGCAGAGGGCGAGGCGAGTTCCTCGAAGCGGGCGCAGTCGAACCGCACGGCATTTGATTCGACCATCCGCAGGCCGTCACGGCTGGTCGCGTAGTAGGCGCGGGCGAACCCGGTACCTGAGGTCGGGACGAAAGCGATGCAATCGGGGTTGGTGGTCGAGCCGAAATCGATAACGCATCTCGCGGAGAAGCCGGCGCTGGGCCGCACATCCTTGCTCGCCTTGAGCATGGCCACGGGACTGCCCCAGCGAAAGCCGGCGATTTCCGGTTCACTCGTCTGCGCCAGGACGTCGCCTACCGCTTTCGCCACCGGGTCGGCCGACGGCAGATCCGCTGCGCTGACGCCGCAGGCGGCCCCGGCGAGAATCCACGGCAGCATACTGCGGGCGAGTTTCCCGATTGTCATCATCCGTCCTCTGAATTGTCTGGACCAGCCGAGCAAGTCTAGGAGCAGCGCCGCTCGCCGCAAGGCCTTGGTGGCCAAGCCATCACGGAAGGCGCGAGGGGACCGACGAGCGGTCAGGCAAGTGCACTGCCGCGCCACAGCATCGGCCGCCGTGCAATGGGTTAATATCGACACGCGTTCGATGTTGGCGACTACCCTCACCGTCATCGCCGCATCATCCGGACCGCAGGTGCTACCCGCATCGGCGTCCTGACCCAGTCACCGGGGCGCATGACACGATCGAGCGCGGAGACCAGAACGATGACCTCTCAAGATTCCCGCCGCGGGCACCCGCCCCTGCGCCTGCATGTGCCGGAGCCGACCGGGCGTCCGGGGGAAGACACCGACTTCTCCTATCTTCACCTGTCGGGCGCCGGCGAAGTGCGCAGGCCGCCGGTGGACGTTGCCCCGGTGGCCACAGGCGATCTCGCCTATACGCTGATACGGGTGCTCAGCGAGGACGGCGAAGCCCTGGGTCCGTGGAATCCGCAACTGTCGCCGGACTTGCTGCGCAAGGGCCTGCGGGCGATGATGAAGACCCGGATCTTCGATTCCCGGATGCTGATCGCGCAGCGCCAGAAGAAGATGTCGTTCTACATCCAGAGCCTCGGCGAGGAGGCGATCGGCGCGGCCCACGCGCTCGCCCTGAATGTCGACGACATGTGCTTTCCCACCTATCGCCAGCAGAGCATCCTGATGGCGCGCGACGTGCCGCTGGTGGAGATGATCTGCCAGCTGATGTCCAATGAACGCGACCCGCTCAAGGGCCGGCAACTGCCGGTGATGTACTCGGTGCGGCGCGCCGGCTTCTTCACGATCTCCGGCAATCTTGCGACCCAGTTCATCCAGGCGGTGGGCTGGGCGATGGCCTGCGCGATCAAGGGCGACACCAAGATCGCGTCGGCCTGGATTGGCGACGGCGCCACCGCGGAGGCGGATTTCCACACGGCGCTGACCTTTGCCCACGTCTACCGGGCGCCGGTGATACTGAACGTTGTCAACAACCAGTGGGCGATCTCGACCTTCCAGGCCATTGCGGGCGGCGAGGCCACCACCTTTGCGGCCCGCGGCGTCGGTTGCGGGATCGCCTCGCTGCGGGTTGACGGCAACGATTTCCTTGCCGTCTATTCGGCATCCGCCTGGGCGGCGGAGCGCGCTCGCAGCAACCTGGGCCCGACGCTGATCGAATGGATCACCTACCGCGGCGGCCCGCACTCGACCTCGGACGATCCCTCCAAGTACCGGCCGGCGGACGACTGGTCGAAGTTCCCGCTGGGCGATCCGCTGGCGCGACTCAAGCAACACCTGATCCGTATCGGGGAATGGTCCGAGGAGCGGCACCAGGAAGCGCAGAAGGAGATCGAGGCGACGATCGCATCTGCGCAGAAAGAGGCCGAGCAGTACGGCACCCTGGCCAGCGGCTACATGCCGAGCTCCGCCGAGATGTTCGAGGATGTGTACAAGGACATGCCGGCACACTTGCGGCGTCAGCGCCAGGAGCTCGGGAGTTGAGGCTCCCCCCCGAAGCGCCTTCGGCGCCTCCCCCCCAGGGGGGCGCCGCCAGCGGACCGGCGGAGCCGGATCCGCGGCGGCTGCTTGGTGAGGAGCGGGCTCTTTTGCGACGGGCCAGCGGACCGGCGGAGCCGGATCCGCGGCGGCTGCTGGGCTCGGAGCGGCTGCTTCATGCGGTGACGGGCGCCGGCGGACCGGCGAAGCCGGATCCGCGGCGGCTGCCTGACGTGTCACAACCAATTCATGTGTCGCGGGTCGCACGACTCGCGGTGGAGCGATTGAGATGAGCAAGACTGACGACGCGATTGCGCAGAAGGCAACCGCCGGCGGCCAGCCGCAACCCGGCTTGCGCGAGGGCGAAGATCAGGGCACGACCTCGCGGATGACCATGATCCAGGCGCTGCGTTCGGCGATGGACGTGATGCTCGCGCGCGACGACAACGTGGTCGTGTTCGGCCAGGACGTCGGCTATTTCGGCGGCGTGTTCCGCTGCACCGAAGGCCTGCAGAAGAAGTACGGGAAGTCGCGGGTGTTCGATGCGCCGATTTCGGAAGGCGGTATCGTCGGCGCCGCGGTCGGCATGGGCGCCTATGGCCTGCGGCCGGTGGTGGAGATCCAGTTCGCGGATTACTTCTATCCGGCCTCGGACCAGATCGTGTCCGAGGCCGCGCGCCTGCGCTATCGGTCGGTCAACGAATTCACCGCGCCGATGGTCATCCGGATGCCGTGCGGTGGCGGCATCTACGGCGGCCAGACTCACAGCCAGAGCCCCGAGGCGCTGTTCACCCACGTCTGCGGCCTGCGCACGGTAATGCCCTCCAATCCGTACGACGCCAAGGGCCTGCTGATCGCGTCGATCGAGAACGACGATCCGGTCATCTTCCTGGAGCCGAAACGGCTCTACAACGGTCCCTTCGATGGCCATCACGAGAATCCGGTGGTGCCCTGGTCCAAGCATCCGCTCGGCGAGGTTCCCGATGGCTACTACACCGTGCCGCTGGAGTCGGCATCGATCTTCCGGCCCGGTTCGGAGCTGACCGTCATCACCTATGGCACGATGGTGTTCGTGTCCGAGGCCGCGGCCAATGAAACCGGCATCGACGCCGAGATCATCGACCTGCGCAGCCTCTGGCCGCTCGACCTGGACATGCTGGTGAACTCGGTCAAGAAAACCGGCCGCTGCGTCGTTGTCCACGAGGCGACGCGCACCTGCGGGTTCGGCGCGGAATTGCTGTCGCTGGTGCAGGAGAACTGCTTCTACCACCTGGAGGCGCCGATCGAACGGGTGACCGGCTGGGATACGCCCTACCCGCACGCCCAGGAGTGGGCGTACTTCCCGGGACCGCAGCGGGTGGGCGCGGCGTTCAAGCGCGCGATGAACGGCGGGAGACCGTGATGGGCATCCACGTCATCAAAATGCCGGACATCGGCGAAGGCATCGCGGAAGTCGAGGTTGTCGCCTGGCACGTGAAGCCGGGGGACGTCGTCGCGGAAGACCAGTTGCTGGCCGAGGTGATGACCGACAAGGCCACGGTGGAAGTGCCCTGTCCGGTGGTCGGCAAGGTGCTGGCGCTGGGCGGCAAGGTCGGCGAAGTGATGGCCGTCGGCGGCGAACTGGTGCGCATCGAAGTCGAAGGCGAGGGCAACGTGAAGCCGGCCACGGCGAAGACGGTGTCGACCACCGCGCCGCCTGCGGCGCCGTCGCCGGCGACCGCGCGGGCAGCCCAGGCCGCCCCGTCCCCTGCCGAGACCTCTGCCGAGACAACTGACGAGGCCGCCGCGGCACCAGCAGCGTCGTCCCCTTCCTCACTACCGTCGCCGCCCGCGCGGCCCACGCCGGGCCGATCGTCCGCGCGGCAGTCGTCCCGCGCCCCCGGGCAGCCGGCGCCAAGCCGCTCGCCTCGCCCGCCGTCCGGCGTCGCGCCTGGGACCTGGGCGTCGAGCTGCAGTTCGTGCAGGGCAGCGGCGATGCGGGCGTGATACTGCACCAGGATCTGGATGCCTACCTGCTGGCGCGCCAGTCCGCCTCGCCAGCGGCAGCCCGGCGCTCCGCTTCGTACGATGCGGAGGATAGGCAGGAGGAGATCCCGGTGATCGGCCTGCGCCGCCGGATCGCGCAGAAGATGCAGGAGTCCAAGCGGCGCATTCCGCACTACAGCTACGTCGAGGAAGTCGACGTCACCGAACTGGAGTCCTTGCGCGCGCGCCTCAATCAGCGGTGGGGAAGCAGCCGCGGCAAGCTCACGGTGCTGCCGCTCCTGCTGCGTGCGATCGTACTGGCGGTGCAGGGCCATCCGCAGGTCAATGCGGTGTTCGACGACGAGGCCGGCGTCGTCACCCGCCACAGCGCGGTCCATGCCGGCATCGCCACCCAGACCCCGGCCGGCCTGATGGTGCCGGTGATCCGTGATGCGCAGACGCACGATCTCTGGTCCGCCGCCGCCGAGATCGCGCGCCTTGCGGAGGCGGCCCGCGCGGGCAAAGCCACCCGCGAGGAGCTGAGCGGCTCCACCATCACCATCACCAGCCTCGGCGCACTCGGCGGGATCGTGACGACACCGGTCATCAACCATCCGGAAGTGGCCATCGTCGGCGTCAACCGGATCGTCGAGAGGCCGATGGTGCGGGACGGCGCCATCGTGATCCGCAAAATCATGAATCTGTCGTCATCCTTCGACCATCGGGTGGTCGACGGCATGGATGCCGCCGAGTTCGTGCAGTCGATCCGCGGTTTTCTGGAATGCCCTGCAATGCTGTTCGTCGAGTAGCGACATGACGGGGCCGCCGCCCCGCCCCGCCCGAACCGGATCGGACGGGACCGGGCCAGCGTCACGGATTGCATAAAGATCGGCGAGTTGCTAGATTGGCCTGCGCGCAACCGCCGCACCCTCTAACGGAGCTTGCATGATCAACCTGTCCCGCTGCCTGGCCGGCGTCGCCGCCGCGCTTGCCCTGACTGCCGCGCCGATGTCCGCGTCAGCCCAGACCAGTTACACCGTCGGCGCCACCGCGACCGGAGTGCCGTTCACCTTCCTGGATGTGAAGACCAACTCGATCCAGGGCATGATGGTCGACACCGCCACCGCGGTCGGCAAGGCCGCGGGATTCGAAGTGACGATTCAGCAGACCGTGTTCTCGGCGCTGATCCCTTCGTTGACCTCGAACAAGATCGACATCATCTCCGCGGGCATGTTGCGGACCGACCAGCGCGCGCAGGTGGTGGACTTCACCGACCCGGTCTACTCCTACGGCGAAGGACTGATCGTCAAGGCCGACGACAACAAGTCCTATCCAAGCCTCGACGAACTCAAGGGAGAAATGGTGGGCGCGCAGGTCGGCACCGTCTTTCTCGACATGCTCAACAAGAAAGGCGGCTTCAAGGAAGTCCGCAGCTACGATTCCATTGCCGACATGATGCGCGACATCGCCCTCGGCCGGATCAAGGCCGGTGTCGGCGACCAGCCGATCGTCGCCTACCAGATCGCACAGAACACGAACCCGGCAGTGAAGCTGTCCAAGGACTACAAGCCAACCAATGTCGGCGATGTCTGCCTGGTCGTCAGGAAGGGCGACACGCAGTTGCTCGAACGACTGAACAAGGCCATCGCCTCGATCAAGTCCGACGGCACCCTGGCGAAGATCGTCCAGAAATGGGGGCTGTGAGAACCTGAGGGCAGCGCTTCATGGCGGCCTCGTTCGTCCAGAACGCCGTCGATTTCCTCCCGATCCTGCTTCGCGGCGCCGTGGTGACGGTGGAAGTCACGGTGCTGTCCTTCATCCTCAGCAGCCTGCTCGGCCTGGCGCTGGCGCTGCTGCGGGTTTCTCCGGTCCGGCTGCTGTCCACCGGCGCCGCCACCGTCATCAACCTGATCCGCGGACTGCCGATCATCGTGCAGTTGTTCTACATCTACTTCGTCCTGCCGGACTTCGGCGTGCAACTCACGGCCTTCCAGGCAGGCGTCATCGGACTGGGCATAGCCTACTCGCCCTACCAGG
Source organism: uncultured beta proteobacterium (assembly GCA_963834335.1). GTDB lineage: Bacteria > Pseudomonadota > Gammaproteobacteria > Burkholderiales > Burkholderiaceae_E > Lautropia. The sequence continues at coordinate 119,630 of CAWIBK010000001.1, forward strand.
CCGAGAACTTCCGGGCGGGCATCGAGGCGGTCGATCCCGGCCAGACCGAGGCCGCCCAGGCGATCGGCATGCGCCCGCCCCTGATCATGCGTCGCGTCATCCTGCCGCAGGCCTTCAAGATCGCCCTGCCTCCTTATGGCAACACGCTGGTGATGATGCTCAAGGACTCGTCGCTGGTCTCAACGATCACGGTCGCCGAGATGACCCGGGCCGGCCAGCTGATCGCGTCCTCGACCTTTCAGAACATGACCGTCTACACGCTGGTGGCCCTGCTCTACCTGATGCTGAGCCTGCCGCTGGTCTACGGTCTGCGCCGGCTGGAGCGCCGGCTCGGCAGCGGCAAGGCGCGATGATCGAGATCGACGACCTGCACAAGCGATTCGGCGAGCACGAGGTGCTCAAGGGGGTCAGCCTGCGCGTCGATGCCGGCGAGGTCGTCTGCCTGATCGGGCCCTCGGGTTCGGGCAAATCGACGATCCTGCGCTGCATCAACGCGCTCGAGTCGCACGAGGGCGGCGAGATCCGGGTACTGGGGCAACGCGTGGACCCGCGCTCGAAGGCTATCCACCAGTTGCGCAGCCAGGTCGGCATGGTGTTCCAGCGGTTCAACCTGTTTCCCCATCGCCGCGTCCTGGAAAACGTGATGGAGGGTCCGCTGTTCGTCAAGCGGGAAGCGCCGGAGGCGGCCCGACGCGATGCACTGGCCCTGCTCGACAAGGTCGGACTGTCGGACAAGGCGACGGCCTGGCCGTCGCAACTGTCGGGCGGGCAGCAGCAGCGGGTGGCGATCGCCCGCGCGCTGGCCATGAAGCCGGCGGCGATGCTGTTCGACGAGCCGACCTCGGCGCTCGATCCGGAACTGGTGGGAGAGGTGCTGTCGGTGATGCGAAATCTCGCCGACGAGGGCATGACCATGCTGGTGGTCACCCATGAGATGAGTTTCGCCCGGGAAGTCGCCGACCGCGTCTGCTTCCTGCACAGCGGCGCCATCGTTGAATCGGGCGACGCCCGCCAGGTGCTGGAAGCGCCCCGTCATGCGCGTACTCAGGATTTCCTGCGCCGCGTCCTGCGCGACGTCCAGCCGGCACCGACGACCGCGTCGCCGCCGCCATGAACGACGATCGCACGCTGTCGCTGCCACCCTCGCTCTGGGCTGCCACCGCGCAGCCCGCGGCGAGCACACCGCGCCTGCCGGAGTCGACGCAGACCGACGTCGCCATCATCGGTGGCGGATTCACCGGCCTCTCGACCGCGCTGCATCTCGCCGAAGCCGGCGTGCGCACCTGCGTGCTCGAGCGCGCAGAGCCGGGCTGGGGTGCGTCGGGGCGCAACGGTGGCCAGGTCAACCCGACCCTCAAGCACGACCCCGACGACCTGATCAGGATGCTCGGTCCCGCACAGGCCGAGCCCCTGATCGAAGCGATCGGCAATTCGGCCGACGTCGTTTTCGACCTGATCCGGCGCCACGCCATCGACTGCGAGCCGGTGCGGCGCGGGTGGTTGCAGGTGGCCCACTCGGTGCGAGCGGTACCGGGCCTGCACGCGCGGGCGGCGCAGTGGGGCCGCCGCGGCGTGCAGGCCGAAGTGCTCGATCGCGAGGCGGTCGCGCGCCGGATCGGCAGCGACGCCTTCGCCGGCGGCTGGATCGATCCGAGGGCGGGGGCGATCCAGCCGCTGAGCTTCACCCGGGGTCTCGCGCGGGCAGCGCTTGCAGGCGGCGCGCAGGTGCACGGCCAGACGACAGTCAGCGGGCTGCAGCGCGATGGCTCGCGCTGGCGCATTGCTACCGCGCACGGCCCCTCGGTAGTGGCCGATCGGGTCGTGATCGCCACCAATGGGTACACCGGAGCGCTGTGGCCGCGGCTGAAGGAGACCGTCATTGCCGCCAACAGCTTCATCATCGCAACGCCGCCCCTCTCCGGCAGCCAGGCGCAGGACATACTGGCCGGCGGCGAAACCGGCTCCAGCACCCAGCGGCTGCTGCTCTACTTCCGGCGGGATCCGCAAGGCAGGCTGCTGCTCGGCGGACGCGGGCACTTCAGCGATCCTCGCCGACCGGCGGACTTCCGCCACCTCGAGCGCGCCTTCGCGCTGCTGTTCCCGTCGCTCGGACCGGTCGGCTTTGAACACCGCTGGGCCGGCCGCATCGCCATGACGCGCGACTTCATGCCGCACGTGCACGAGCCGGCTCCCGGCATCACCATCGCCCTCGGCTACAACGGGCGCGGAGTGGCCGCCGCCACGGCGATGGGCAAGCACCTGGCCGCCCGCCTGAGCGGGCAAGCCGGCGCGGTGTTTCCATTTCCGGTGTCGCGCATCGACCCGATCCCGCTGCACGGTCTGCAGCGCTTCTACATCGCCGCCGGCGTTGCCTGGTACCGCCTGCTCGACGCCTTGTCCTGAGCGCCGGCGAGGCGGCAACAGGCGGTAGACTGGGGGATCGGGACCGAGAGGCAAACGAGATGACACAAGACTTCCGCGCACCCCGCGACTTCCGCGCACCGCTCGCGCGACTTTACGGCGTGGCCATGATCGCGATCTGCCTGGCCCTTCCAGCCGCCGTGCTGGCCCAGGGCACCTGGCCCGACAAGCCGATCCGCGTGGTGCTGCCTTTCCCCCCGGGCGGCCCGAGCGACATCGTCATGCGGGTCGCCTCGGAGAAGATGCAGGCGACGCTCAAGACGAACATCCTGGTGGAGAACAAACCGGGCGCAGGCGGCAATATCGGGAGCGCGGACGTCGCGCGTGCGGCGCCGGACGGCTACACCTGGCTTTGGGGTACCGACACGCTGCTCACCGTGAATCCTCACGTTTATCGCCAGTTGCCTTTCAAGGTCGACGACCTCCAGCCCGTGACGATCGGCACCCGCTTCAGCCAGACGCTGGTATGCAACCCCGCGCTCGGCGTGAAGACTCTCGGCGAACTGATCGCCAAGGCCAGAACCACCCCGCTGTCCTATGCCTCGGGTGGCGCCGGCGTGCCTGGTCACCTGTCGATGGAATTGCTGAAGTCGATGGGTCGCTTCGACATGAACCACGTGCCGTACAAAGGCCCCGCGCCGGCCACGCTCGACGTGATCGGCAACCAGGTCCCGTGCGGACTGCTCGCCGGCCCGACGGTCCTGCCGCATGTGCGCTCAGGCAAGCTGGTGGCGCTCGCGGTATCCGGCAGCGCACGCTCGCAGACGCTGCCGGAAGTGCCGACCATGGCGGAGGCCGGCATCACCGGCTACGCAGCGGACTTCACGCTGGTGCTGTATGCGCCGCGCGGCACGCCGGCACCAATCGTCAGCCGATTTCGCGAGGCATTCGTCGCCGCCCTGGCTGTGCCCGCCGTCGCCGAACGCCTGGCCGCTACCGACCAGGTCGCAGTCGGCAGCACGCCTGAGGAGGCGTCCACCCAGCTGGCCGCGGATTCGAAGAAATGGGGTGAGGTCGCCCGGCATGTCGGCCTGGGCCTCGACTGAGCGCCTTGTACCCAATGAAAACATCCACGACTCAATTGATCGTCATCGGCGGCGGCCCCGGCGGCTATGTCGCCGCCATCCGCGCCGCGCAACTCGGTGTCCAGGTCACACTGATCGAAGGCGAGCGTCTCGGCGGCACCTGCCTCAACATCGGCTGCATTCCGTCGAAGGCGCTGATTCACGCTGCCGATCAGTTCCACGCGGTCACCCGATACGCCGCGGCCGGCACGGCGCAAGGCGCGTCCGGCAGTACGGCCGGACTCGGCATTTCGGTCGCATCGCCGCGCATCGACCTGGCGCAGACGGTGCGCTGGAAGGACGGCATCGTCTCGCGCCTGACCGGTGGCGTCGGCGCGCTGATGAAAAAGCACGGGGTGACCGTCGTCAACGGCTGGGCGCGAATCGTCGACGGCAAGAGCGTGGAGGTCAAGGTAAGGCCGGACAGCCATCCCGACAGCGCCGACATGCGCATCCATTGCGACCACCTTCTTCTCGCGAGCGGCTCCGAGGCAGTTGCACTGCCCGGCCTGCCATTCGGCGGTGCGATCGTCTCGGCCACCGAAGCGCTGTCGCCGGCATCGCTGCCGCGGCGGCTGGTGGTCGTCGGCGCCGGCTACATCGGACTGGAACTCGGGATCGCCTATCGCAAGCTCGGCGCCGAAGTCACCGTCGTGGAGGCGCTGGACCGGGTGCTGCCGACCTACGATGACGAACTGACACGCCCGGTGAAGGCGTCGCTGCGGCGGCTCGGTATCGACCTGCGGCTGGGCTGCTCGGTCCAGGGCGCCGACAGGGCCGAAGCCGATGGTGCCGATGGTACGGTCAGGCTTCGCCTGAAGGACGCCCAAGGCAAGGACTCCGCTCTCGACGCCGACCGCGTGCTGGTAGCGGTCGGTCGCCGACCGCGAACCGAAGGTTGGGGGCTGGAATCGCTGATGCTCGACATGGCCGGCCGCGCGGTGAAGGTCGACGACCAGTGCCGCACCTCGATGCGAAACGTTTGGGCCATTGGCGACCTCTGCGGAGAACCGATGCTGGCGCACCGGGCGATGGCGCAAGGCGAGATGGTGGCCGAGATCATCGCCGGCAAGCGCCGGCACTTCATGCCGGCCGCAATTCCGGCGGTGTGCTTCACCGATCCGGAGATCGTAGTTGCCGGCCTGTCGCCGGCCGAGGCGGAAAAGGCGGGCATCGAAGTCGTCAGCGCGCAGTTTCCGTTTGCCGCCAATGGCCGGGCAATGACGCTGGAGTCGAGCGACGGCTTCGTGAGGGTGGTCGCCCGCAAGGACAATCACCTGATCGTCGGCTGGCAGGCGGTGGGCGCCGGCGTCTCCGAACTGTCGGCGGCCTTCAGCCAGTCGCTGGAGCTGGGTGCACGCCTCGAGGACACCGCCCACACCATCCATGCGCATCCGACGCTGGGCGAAGCGGTGCAGGAGGCGGCCCTGCGGGCGTTGGGGCACGCGCTGCATATCTGAGTCGGCGTCGGAAGCGTCAACCGCGCCGAGCCGCTTCGATCGCAGCGATATCGATTTTCCTCATTTCCATCATGGCTTCGAACGCGCGCTTGGCCGCCGCCTGATCAGGATCGGCGATCGCAGCCGTCAGGGCGCGTGGCGTGATCTGCCACGACAGTCCCCACTTGTCCTTGCACCAGCCGCATGCGCTTTCCTCGCCGCCGTTGCCGACAATCGCGTTCCACAAGCGGTCCGTTTCGGCCTGGTCGTCGGTCGCAATCTGGAACGAGAAAGCCTCGCTGTGCTTGAACGCCGGGCCCCCGTTCAGGCCGAGACAAGGGATGCCCGCCACCGTGAACTCGACCGTGAGGACATCGCCCTGCTTACCCGAGGGGAAGTCGCCAGGCGCGCGATAGACAGCGCCGACCGCGCTGTCCGGGAACGTCTCGGCGTAGAACTTTGCGGCATCCAACGCGGTGCCGTCGTACCAGAGGCAAATCGTGTTCTTGCTGACCATCCTGGTTCTCCTTCATTGGAATTGATTCATCTATTCAGGCGCCACTACGAGACAGCCTCCTAAGGCAGATTCTCCCGCAGCACCACGCTGATCCGGTTGGCCTCGACCCCGGCCAGCGGATCCTTGCGCTCGCGCAGGTTGGTGAATATCTGCACGCAGTTCATGATGACCGACTGCGGCGTTTGCGTGAGAACCGCATCCATGGTGCCGTCGATCAGCAGCGAGCGCGTGTCCGGCGTCAGACCGTGGCCGATGAAGGCGACCTCCTGATCCCGACCGCACTCGCGCAGGGCCCGCGCAATGCCTTCGGAGCCGCCGCCGATGTTGTAGATGCCGGCGAGGTCCGGGTACTGCCCCAGCAGGGCACGGGCCTGCTCGCGATTCTTCTGCTCATCGTCCCGGCCTTCGCGCAGACCGACCACTTCGATGGCCGGGAACATCTCTTCGAACAGATGCAGGAATCCCATCTCGCGCTCTTCGTGCGCCCGGTAACTCAGGCTGCCGGCGATCATGGCCACCTTGGCCGCGCGCCTGCCGATGAAGCGACCCAGCAGCCAGGCGGCGGTCCGCCCGGCAGCGCGATTGTCCAGGCCGACATAGGCGGAGCGCCGTGAGTGGCTGAGGTCCGAGATCAGGGTGACGGTGCCGACACCCTGATCCGACAGGTTGTTGACCGCCTCGCGCACCGCCGGGTGCTCGAGCGCCATGAAGGCGATGCCGTCCATCTTGCGGCCGTGTCGCAGCAGGCTGCGGGACAGCGCCTGCGGATTGAAGCTCTCGATGAACTCGACCCGGCAATGGACATTGAACGGCTCCCATTGCGCCCGCGAATAGTCCACCGTATCGCCCAGCATCCGCAGGTAGCGATTGGTGCCGGCCGGAAGCACGAAGGCCAGGCGCAGCGGCGTCGGCGCCCGCGCCGCGAGCAGTTCCGCATCGGGCAGGTATTCCAGGCGGGCCGCGGCCTTGAGCACCCGCTGTGCCGTGGCCTGGCGCACGCTGCTGCGATGATTCAGCACCCGGTCCACCGTCGCCACCGAGACGCCGGCAAGGCGCGCCACATCCGGCAGGCGCGCGCGGCCTGTCAGCTCTCCGGAGGAGACTTCGCGCTCGAGGCGCAAGGGTACGGCCGCTCTGCTCATGCCGCAAAATACCTCAAATCACGTCACGCGGGAAGTTTGACCTGGCCGGTTTTACCTCGTACTGTCCGCTTGGATCACAGTTGATCGCACGTCAAATTGCATCATCCAAATACCGAGGAGACAGCATGAGGATCAAACCATTGCTCGCGGCGTTCGTGGTCGCCGGCGGCACCTTGCTGACGTCGATTCCGGCGTCGGCACAGACGATCGAACTGCGCTACGGCCACATGAATCCTCCGGGCAGCGCCTCCGGCATGCAGGCGCAGATGCTTGCGGAAGCGATCGCGAAGAACACCGGCGGGCAGGTGAAAGTCACGGTCTACCCGTCGTCCCAACTGGGCAAGCTGCAGGAACTGGCGGAAGCGGTGTCCACCGGCACGATCGCGCTGTCGCACAACACCGCCGGGGGCATCGGCTCGCTGCACGAGCCCTTCGCCGCGCTCGATACGCCCTACCTCTACCGCGACGTCGATCACCTGCTGAAAGTGATGGACGTGGACTCCCCGCTGATGAAGGACCTCAACCAGGGGCTGATCAAGAGCGCGGGCGTGCGGGTGCTGTACGCCTACTATTTCGGGACCCGGCAGCTCACCGCCAACAAGGCGGTCAAGTCGCCCGCCGACCTCGGCGGCCAGAAGATCCGCGCGATCCCGTTCCCGATCTACATGACGACGGTGGAGGGGCTGGGCGCGGTGCCGGTGCCGGTCGACTGGGCCGAAGTGCCGACCGCGCTGGCCACCGGCAAGGTGAATGGCCAGGAGAACCCGGTCAACGTCATCTGGTCCAGCAAGCTCTATGAATCCCAATCGCACATGATGCTGACTTCGCACATCATGAATGCGCAGCTGATCGTGATCAACGAGCGGACCTGGCAGAAGTTCTCCCCGGCGCAGCGCGAGCAGATCATGAAAGCGGCCAACGAAGTCCGCCGGAAGGCGTCCGAGATGGTGCGCAGCCAGGAGGACGAGGAGACGGAGAAGCTCAAGCAGGCAAAGATGACGGTGATCGGACCTGCCGAGGGACTCGACCTTGCGGCCTTCAAGGCGTCGGTCAACAAAGCCGTCAACGCCAAGTTCGGCGAGAAGTATGGCGAGATGTACAAAGCCATTGCTGCCGTCAAGTAAATGACGCGAGAAGAACAGGCTGCGTCGGGCCCAGGCCCGGCGGGCACCGGCGCCGGCAACCGAATCGACGCGCAGGTTGCGGCGGTCGTGCCGGCGAGCGTGCTGCGCCCTGCCCTGCTGCGCCTGGCCGGGCTCTGCGAATGGCTCGCCATCGCGATGCTGGTCGCGGCCACCACCCTGATCATGGTGGAGGTGATCGCCCGGAGTCTGTTCGATGTGGGCCTGCCCTGGGCCGGCGAACTCGCCCGCTACTCGGGGCTGGGCGTGATCTTCCTGACCGTGCCGCTGCTGCTCGCACGCGACGGCCACGTCAAGGTCGACCTGTTCTTCAATCTCATCGGTGGCGTGCCGCGCAGGCTGGTCGCCGTGGTCAATGAACTGCTGATCCTGGGCTTCTGCATCCTCTTCATGCTTTCCAGCTACTGGTTCATGCAGCGCGCCGGCCGGTTCTCGACTCCGGCGCTCGCCATTCCGAACCTGGTCTATTACCTTCCGGCGATGGTCGGGATGGCGCTGACCACGCTGGTCTCGCTCGACCGGGTACTCGGCATCCTGAGCGGCCGCTCGGCCACCCGCGACCCTGAAGCGGCGAGCGGCGCCTCATCCTGATGCTGAGCGCGACCGCCATCGTCCTGTTTTTCCTGTTCGTCGTCCTCGGCCTGCCGGTGGCGATCGCACTGGGACTCGGCTCGGCCCTCGCGATCTGGTGGTTCGACATGCCGCTCGCGGTCATTGCCCAGCGCATCGTCAACTCCCTGGACTCGACCTCGCTGCTGGCCGTGCCGATGTTCATCTTTGCCGCGGCGTTATTCAGCGCGACCGGTCTGACCGCGCAGTTGTTCGATTTCATCCGGATGATCATCGGCCGCATCCGCGGCGGCCTGGGCTACGTGACGGTCCTGACCCATCTGGTCTTCTCCGGCGTCTCCGGCGCGGCACTCGCGGACATCGGCGCCCTGGGCAGGATCCAGATCGGCATGATGCGTGAACAGGGCTACAAGGACAGTTTCTCCGCGGGCATCTGCATGGCCGCCGCCACCCTCGGACCGATCTTCCCGCCGTCCATCCCGCTGGTGATCTTCGCTCTCGCAGCGGAGGTGTCGCCGGTCAAGTTGCTCATCGCCGGGGTCATCCCGGCACTGATCATCGCCGGCTTCCTGATGGTGATGGTCTGGTGGATCGCCCGCAGGAACGGCCTGCCCCGCGACACCATCAGCGTCAGCGCGACCGAATTCCGTCGCCGCTTCTGGTTCTCCCTGCCGGCGCTGCTGGCACCGATGGTCCTGATCGGGGGCATCATGCTCGGCTACTTCGGTGAGTCCGAGGCCGCGGCAGTCACCGTCGTCTATGCGCTGCTGGTCGGCATCTTCTTCTATCGGCAGTTGACCTGGGCGGGATTCATCGGCGCGGCGCGCGAAACCGTGCGCTCGACTGCCGGCGTGATGCTGATCGTGGGGTGCGCGGCGCTCTTCGCCTGGGTGCTCACCATCGACCAGGTGCCGACCAAGGCGGCCGACCTGCTGCTTGCACTGTCGAAGGATCCCTGGGTGCTGCTGATCATCGTCAACCTGTTGCTGCTGGTCGTGGGAATGATCATGGAGACCCTGGCGGCCATCCTGATCCTGACGCCGATCATCACACCAGCGCTGGCGGCGGCCGGCGTGGACCCGGTGCACCTCGGCGTCGTGATGGTGCTGAACCTGATGATCGGACTGCTCACGCCACCCGTGGGCATGAGCTTGTACATGGTCAGCAGCGTGGCGGGTATGCCGGTGGACAAGGTGATTACGGCAGCCCTGCCGTTCATCGTCTGCCTGATGCTGTCGCTGCTGGCGGTGACGTTCGTGCCGGCAGCGTCGACCTGGCTGCCGGAGTTGATGTTCAGATGATCATGACGCAGAAGATGACGCCCCCGAGGCGGCCTGCGGCCGCTGCCCCCACTGGGGGCGCCGCCAGCGGACCGGCGGAGCCGGATCCGCGGCGGCTGCTGGGGGTGGGGCATTTGTTTCAGGGGGCGAGCTTTGCTTCTGGCTGGCCTTCGGCGTTGCCGGATCCACGGCGGCTGCTGGGGGTGGGCATTCGTTTCAAGGCGGCTGGTTGTGCTTCCGGCTGTCCTTCGGCGTTGCCGGATCCGCGGCGGCTGCTGGGGGTGGCTGTGGGAATGCGGATTAATTTCATGCGGCTGGGCCGCGCGGTGGAGAACTGATATGAGTCGATTCCTCGGTGAAATCCGGCAACTCGGATACGTCGTCAAAGACATCGAGGCCTCGATGGCCTATTGGCACGAGGAACTCGGCGTCGGGCCGTGGTACTACAACCCGCGCGTGCCGATCGTAAACTACCGCTATCACGGCGAGCCCTACGAAGTGCACAACTCGGTTGCCCTGGCAAACTCGGGTTCCGTGCAGGTCGAGCTGATTCAGACCCGCAACGATGCGCCCTCGATGTACCGGGACTTCCTGCGCAGCGGCCAGACCGGCCTGCAGCACATTGCCTATTGGACCAGCCGCTACGCGGACGACCTGGCCCGCCTCGAGGCACAGGGCTTCAAGGTGGTCATGAGCGGCGAGGTCGGCGAGCGCGGACGCTTCTGCTACTTCGAGGCCTCGTCGCACGCGGGCGCGCATCCCGGGTCGGTCATCGAGTTGTCCGAGGTCGCCGGCGCCAAAGGGCGCATGTTCGACCTCATTCGGGCATCGTCGCTGCAGTGGGATGGGAGCGATCCGGTGCGACCCTTCCCCGACCTGTCCCGGCTCTGAGCCGGAACCGCGGTTACAGCGACGTGAGCGAGTGCGGCCATGACTGACAGGATCGTCGCCAGCTACCTGATCGAGACGCCACTCGATCCGGCGCAGGCGGCCGAGGTGCTGGCCGGCGAACAGTCCTGCGGCACCTTCGCGCGGGTGCACGGGGAAACGGACGAGTTGCGCTTGCGCGCTCGGGCAAGGGTCGAACATCTGGAGGAACTCGCACCGGTTTCGGCGCCGAGCCTGCCCAACGCCTGGCTGGCGCGCCAGTCCCATCCGGGCCCGTGGCGCCGCGCCCGCGTGCGGGTCGCATTTCCGCAGGCCAATATCGGCGACAACCTGCCGACCCTTGCCGCCACCGTCGCCGGCAATCTCTTCGACCTGGGCGAAGTAACCGGGCTGCGGCTGGAATCGATATCCCTGCCCGCAGCCTTTCGCGGTCGATTCGAGTGGCCGCGGCAGGGAATCGCAGGAACCCGCCGCCTGACCGGCGTGGCCGACGACGCCCTGATCGGGACCATCATCAAGCCCAACGTCGGCCTGTCGGCAGGCCAGACGGCGGACCTGGTCGCGCACCTGTGCGATGCCGGCGTCGACTTCATCAAGGATGACGAGGTCTGCGCCAACCCGGTTCATGCGCCGCTGGCAGAGCGCATCCCGGCGGTGATGGCGGCGGTACGGCGCCATCGGGATCGCACCGGCAAGCAGGTGATGGTCGCGTTCAACATCAGCGACGAGATGGAGGCCATGCGTCGCCACGCGGAACTGATTGCACGCCAGGACGGCAACTGCGTGATGGTGAGCCTGAACTGGTGCGGCCTGTCGGCCGTGCAGTCGCTGCGCCGCGACTTCGATCTCGTCATCCACGGCCACCGCAACGGCTACGGCGCCCTGTCGCGCCACCCGCTGCTGGGGATGTCGTTCAACGCCTACCAGGCATTGTGGCGGCTGGCCGGCGTCGACCACATGCACGTTCACGGGCTGCAGGGCAAGTTCTCCCAGGACGATACCGAGGTGGTGGAATCCGCCCGTGATTGCCTGCGCCCGCTGGCGTCCGCCGACCCGGATCGGATTGCCTCGGATCCTGCCCCTGACGATCGGGTCATGCCGGCTTTTTCCTCCGGTCAATGGGCGGGAACAGTTCCCGCCACCTGGCAGGCGGTGAACAGCAGCGACCTGCTGTTCATGGCCGGTGGCGGCATCCTCGCGCATCCGGACGGCCCGTCGGCAGGCGTGCGCAGTATCCGTGAGGCGTGGTCGGCGACCCGCCAGGGGCAGTCCCTGGAAACGGCGGCGTCGGCTTCCCCGGCTCTGCGGCGGGCACTGGAATTCTTCGGCAAGCGCACATAGAAGACGTGTCCGCAGCATGAGTACCGCACCCGCCTCGCCTGCCTGCCCGCCGCCGGTGATCGCTTTCTACGGCGACGATTTCACCGGCGCCACCGACACGCTCGCGACCCTCAGCCGGGGCGGGCTGCGTACCGTCCTCTTCCTGCGACTGCCGGACGCCGCGCTGCTCGCCCGCGCAGGGCCCCTGGATGCCATTGGAATCGCCGGCGCGACGCGTGCGATGGACAGCGCGGCAATGGCCACCGAGCTTCTCGCGGTCCGGCGCTTCGTGCGCGACCTGAGCGCACGCATCGTTCACTACAAGACCTGCTCTACCTTCGACAGTGCTCCGCACATCGGCAGCATCGGCACCGCGGTTGCAAGCCTGCGACCGCTGTCGGCCAACCCCCTGGTTGCGATCGTGGGCGGCCAGCCGAACATCGATCGGTACTGCGTCTTCGGCAACCTGTTCGCGGCGGTGGAGACCGGAGGCACGATTCAACGGATCGACCGGCACGAGACGATGAGCCGGCACCCGGTCACACCGATGGCGGAAGCCGATCTGCGCCTGCACCTGGCAAGTCAGGGGCTCACGCCGGTGGCCTCCGTCGATTACCTGGCCTATGACCTGGCGCCGGCGGCGCTGGCCGCCCGCGTCGACCGGCTGGTGACAGCGGGCGCCGCGGCAGTGCTGTTCGATGTCGGCCATCACACGCACCTGCCGGTGATCGGCCGGTTGCTCTGGGAACGCTCCGCGACCCAGCCGCTGCTGGTGGTCGGCGCGAGCAGCGTCGAGCAGGCGTTGATCGCGCATTGGCAGAGCGCCTCCGCGGCGACTGACCACTCCCTCGACGGCAGGGCAGCGCCGGTCCCTCCGCCGGTCGGCACGCCGGACACCGTTCCGGACCCCATGCCTGGGAGTCTTCCCACCCGAGCGCAGGGGCCGGTTCTGGTCGTCGCCGGCAGCCTCTCCGGCGTCACCGCACGTCAGCGGACGCATGCGACTTCGTATCTGAACCTCCGCGTCGATCCACAGCGACTGCTCGACGGCGGTCCGGCGGACCTTGCCGCCATCGCCGACACGATCGTCATCCCGTTATCCGAGGGGCGGCATGTCCTGGTGCACACGTCGGGCGCAGACGGGAGCGCGCGGCCGCCGCGGCAGACCACGGCCAGACTGAGTCACCGCACGGGCGAATTGCTGCGCGAGGTCCTGGCGAAGATTTCCCTGCGGCGGGTGGGCATCGCCGGTGGCGACACCTCGAGCCATGCCGTTGCCGCGCTGGACGTGTGGGGACTCAGCCATCTTGGCACGATCGCTCCCGGCGTCGCCTTGTGCCGCGCGCACGCCGATTCACCCGCACTGGACGGGCTGGAGTTGATGCTCAAGGGAGGCCAGATGGGCCAGCCGGATATTTTCGAGCGCCTGCTCGGCCAGGAGGCAGCGCGGCAGACGGAGGGGGGCGCCCGCCCAGGCTCCTAGGCGCGATGGGTCGGGTCGATCCAGGCGACGTCCTCGGGCGCTTCGGCCGGCTCGATATCCAGGTTGACCGCAACCGCTTCACCGTCACTGCGCACCAGCACGCATTCCAGTTTCTCGGTGCGGCTGGCATTGATCTCCTGATGGGGCACATACGGCGGCACGTAGATGAAGTCACCGGGCCCGGCCTCGGCGACGAACTCCAGCCGCTCGCCCCAACGCATCCGCGCCTTGCCCTTGACGACATAGATCACCGACTCGAGGTGGCCGTGGTGATGCGCGCCGGTTTTGGCGTTGGGATGAATGTGAACGGTCCCGGCCCACAGTTTCTGCGCACCGACGCGCGCCATGGTGATCGCGGCCTTGCGGTCCATGCCCGGAGTCTGGGCGGTATTTCCGTCGAGACTGTCGGCGGGAATCACCCGGACGCCGTCGTGTTTCCAGTCGGTCCGACCCTGCCTCTCCGTCGGCTCGTTTATCGAATCGGTCATTTCTGATCTCCTCTTTGGCCGATGTTACGTTGCGGCCGGCGAGGCAAGCCGAAGCGACCCCGGTCCCGACGTCGCTATCCGCCGTTGCCTCCGGCCGCCGACGCCGCCGGCGCCGCCGCATTCGCCCGCTCGATCAGCAGGGCCCTCTCTGCGCCATTGCGGGCAAGCGCAGCCGCCTGCTCGAAGGCCTGACGCGCCTCGGCGGCGCGTCCCAGCCTGGCAAGCAGGTCGCCGCGCACACTGGGCAGCCAGTGATAGCCCTGCAAGGACGGGTTCCGGGCCAATGCCTCGACAAGGTCCAGCCCGGCCTGCGGACCGGACGCCATGCCGACCGCGACCGCCCGATTCAATTCGACCACCGGCGAAGGATTAAGACGCACCAGTTCACTGTAGAGACCGGCGATCTGCTGCCAGTCGGTTTCCCCTGCAGTAGCGGCCCGGGCATGGCAGGCGGCGATGGCGCCTTGCAGACCGAAGGAGCCGAGCGAGCGCTGGTGCGAGCGCGCGACGGCTTCGGCCCGGGCCAGGGCGGCCAGGCCGCGCTGTATCAGCAGGCGATCCCAGCGTCCCCGATCCTGCTCGAGCAGCAGCACAGGTCGTCCGGCGGCGTCGACGCGTGCCGCGGCGCGCGACGACTGAATCTCCATCAGTGCAACCAGCCCGTGGACTTCGGAATCCTCCGTCGCGAGTTCCGCCAGCATGCGGCCAAGGCGCAAGGCTTCCATGCACAGGGCGGGACGCATCCAGTCGTCACCGCTGGTGGCGGTATATCCCTCGTTGTAGATCAGGTAGATGACCTGCAGCACCGAGGCCAGGCGCGCGGCCAGTGCTTCTCCTTGCGGCAATTCGAACGCGACGCCGGCGCTCGCCAGAGTTCGTTTGGCGCGCACGATGCGCTGCGCGATGGTTGCCTCCTTGACCAGGAAAGCCCTGGCGATCTCGTCGGTCGACAGGCCCCCCAGCAGCTTCAAGGTCAACGCCAGTCGGGCATCCTCCGGCAGCACGGGGTGGCAGGCGGTGAACATCAGCCGCAGCAGGTCGTCGCCAAGCACGTCGGTGCGCGCGTCATCCAGGGCATCCACGAAATCCGGCACGATGTGAGCCTCCTGCGCTTCCAGGTCGTGCCCCAGACTCTCGAGCTTGCGGGCCAGGGTCCTGTCCCGGCGCAACCTGTCCAGCGTGCGGTTTTTGGCAGTGGTCATCAGCCAGGCCCCGGGATTCTGCGGGATGCCCTCAGCCGGCCAGTGCTCGAGCGCCGCGATCATGGCGTCCTGCGCGAGGTCCTCCGCCAGTCCGACGTCGCGAACGATCCGCGCAATGCCGGCAACGATCCGCGCCGACTCGATCCGCCACACCGCCGCGATCGTGCGGTGGGTTGCGCTATCGTTCATCCGACGCAGTCAGCGAGCGGGCGCATTCGATGCCCCCGCGACGCCGAGCTGGCGAAAACGATCGATCGCCTTACCCGGCTCGAAGTCCTCGAGTTCGAACATCTGCCTGACTTCGATCTCGCCATCGGCGCCCTCGCCATGAGGTGCCGGAAAGCGGCGCGCCCACTCGAACGCCTCTTCGCGCGAACGGACCTGGATGACGGTATACCCGGCCACCAGCTCCTTGCTCTCGGCAAACGGTCCGTCGATCACCTTGCGCCGGCCGCCTTCATACCGGATCCGCCAGCCCTTGGCGGTCGGTTGAAGGCCACTGGCGTCGAGCAGTACCCCGGCACGCGCCAGTTCTTCATGAAACGCCGCCATCGCGGCGACCAGTTCTTCCTGCGGCATTTCGCCGGCTTCGGTCCGTGGCGTCGCCTTGACCATGATCATGTATCGCATCAGTCGTGCTCCTCTGTTCGGATTGGTGAACCCTGCCCCTTGCCGCGCCGTAAGCCGGGTAGAGGGGCAGGCGGTTCATCTTCACGACGGACGGACCGCCACGGATTCGACAATCCGCTCTATTCGTAGCAGGGCCCCAGGGCGCGAACCTCGATCGTGCACCACTGCGCCGCCGGGCATTCGGCCGCAATCCGAACCGCCTCCTCCCGGGATCTGCAATCGAGCAGGAAAAAACCCCCGATCAATTCCTTGGCCTCGGCGAAGGGTCCGTCGCTGAACCGGGTTTGCCCCTGCCTGACCTCGACCCGGGTGGCTTCGGATGTCAGGGATTCGGTCGCCAGCAGGAGGCCGCGCTTCTTCAGGTCGTTGCCGAATCGAAGCATGCCGTCATAGGCCGCCTTGCCCTGCGCTTCCGTCCGGCCCAGGCGCTGATCCGGCGGTTCGACGACGAGTAGCATGTAAGACATGGTCCAGCTCCGGTCGATGAAGTGGGGAGAGTCGGAAATGATAACCACGGCTGTTAACCACGGCGACTGCCTGTCGAAAAAGAGCGGCCCCTTTCGTCGTAGTGAGTGAGCCGACCATGAAACGACCGCGACGATCCGATTGTCGCGGTTGAATCGATCAGGTCGGATCGAACATTAACCAGTCGTTACAAGGAGTAGATCATGAATTACGTCGATGGATTTCTGGCGGCAGTCCCCACCGCCAATCGCGAGGCCTTCCGCAAGCACGCCGAGGACGCCGCAGTCGTCTTCAAGGAACACGGCGCCTCAAAGGTGGTCGAATGCTGGGGCGACGACGTGCCCGAGGGCAAGCTGACCTCCTTTCCGATGGCGGTCAAGCGCAAGGACGATGAAACCGTCGTATTCTCCTGGATCGTCTGGCCCTCGAAATCGGTACGCGACGCAGGCATGAAGAAAGTCATGGACGATCCCCGCATGCAACCGCAGAACAATCCGATGCCTTTCGACGGCCAGCGGCTCGTCTACGGCGGCTTCCAGGTGGTCGTCGACGCATAGTCCTTCGCGGGCACCCAGGAGGCTGTCGGAGTATGAATAGAAGGATGTACTCATAGGCCTGTTCGAGCGCTATCTCAGTGTCTGGGTCGCAGCCGCAATTGCCACCGGCGTTGCGCTGGGCCTGGCCGCCCCCGGCATTCTGCGCATTGCTGCCGGGCTGGAGTTCGCGCACGTGAACCTGGTGGTGGCCGTTTTCATCTGGGTCATGATCTATCCAATGATGATCCAGATCGATCTCGCTGCGGTTCGCGATGTCGGTCGACGACCGCGCGGGCTGATTCTGACCCTGTTGGTGAACTGGCTTGTAAAGCCATTCTCAATGGCAGCGCTTGGTGTTCTGTTCTTCAGGGTCATCTTCGCACCGTTCGTCGATCCGCAATCCGCCAGCGAATACATCGCCGGAATGATTCTGCTCGGCGTCGCGCCCTGCACCGCGATGGTGTTCGTGTGGAGCCAGCTGACCAAGGGCGACCCCAACTACACGCTGGTCCAGGTCTCGGTGAACGACGTCATCATGATCTTCGCCTTTGCGCCGATCGCCGCCTTTCTGCTGGGGGTCACCAACGTGTCCGTTCCGTGGGAAACCCTGGTGCTATCAACCGTGCTGTACGTTGTACTGCCACTGATTGCCGGTGTCCTGACACGACGTCTGCTCACAAAGGGCGTTCAGGTTGGCGCCCCAGGTTCCCGCAATCCCGACAGTCAGGCGGCTGTGGCCGGTTTTGTCGCCCGCCTGAAGCCATGGTCGGTCGTTGGCCTGCTGGCCACGGTCGTGCTGCTCTTCGGCTTTCAGGCGCAAACCATCATCGCCAAACCATTGGTGATCGGCCTTATCGCCATCCCGCTCATCCTGCAAAGTTACGGGATCTACTTCGTGACGCTGATGGGTGCCCGCGCACTCAAACTGCCTTACAACATCGCGGCTCCAGCCTGTCTGATCGGGACGTCGAATTTCTTCGAACTGGCGGTTGCCGTTGCGATTTCCCTGTTCGGACTGAATTCGGGGGCAGCATTGGCAACGGTGGTCGGCGTGCTGGTGGAGGTGCCCGTCATGCTCTCGCTGGTGGCGTTCTCCAATGCCCATCAGCATTGGTTTGCAGGCCCGACCGACGAAAGCCGGGCGCACTAGTTCGTTGCGGCTTCGAGCTCGACCCCCTGGCCCGCCTGCTCGATCGTCGCGCCATCGCGGATCTGGTAGATCCGCTTGAAGGTTGGAATGATCTTCTCGTCGTGGGTGACGACGATGATTGCGGTCTGGAACTTGCGCGCCATCTCGTTCAGGATCCGGATGACGACCAGGGCGCGTTCGGTGTCCAGTGGAGCAGTCGGTTCATCGGCGAGGATGACCGGCGGGCGATTGACCAGCGCGCGGGCGATCGCGACGCGCTGCTGTTCGCCGCCGGAAAGCTGCGAGGGCTGCGCGTTCGCGCGATGCGCGACATCGAGCACTTCGAGCAGATCGAGCGCACGTTTGCGCGCCTCGGCGTTCGGGACGCCGGCGAGCATCGGCAGCAGCGCGACGTTGTCGGTCACGCCTAGAAACGGGATCAGGTAGGGAACCTGGAAGATAAAACCGATCCGATCCCGACGCAGCGCTCGAAGATCGCGAGTCTTCCAGCCATTGTCGTAGATCACATCGTCGCCGAGCGTCATCCGTCCGCCGCTGGGTTCGATGATCGCTCCCAGGCACTTGAGCAGCGTGCTCTTGCCGGAGCCCGAGGGGCCGATCAGGCCGACCACCTCGCCGGGCGCGACCGCCATGTCGACCGACTTCAGCGCATCGACCGCGGTGTCGCCCGAGCCGTAGCGCTTGCTCAGGTTCTCGATACGGATGCCGTTGGACGCCATCTCTAGCTGATGGCCTCGGCCGGATCGACCTTCAGTGCCGCGCGGATTGCGAGCACGCTCGCAAGGATGCAGATGATCACGACGGCGGCGAGTCCCTGCAGTGCGTCGCGGGACTCGAGCAGCACGTACTTCGGAAAGATCGGCGCCCAGAAGGTCGCGGCGATCTTGCCGACGACGAAGCCGATCAGGCCCAGGCCGATCGCCTGCTGCAGGATCATTCCGGCAATCGTCCGGTTGCGCGTGCCGATCAGCTTGAGCACCGCGATTTCGCGGATCTTGCCCATCGTCAGCGTGTAGATGATGAACGCCACGATCGCCGCGCTGACGATCGCGAGGATCACCAGGAACATGCCGATCTGCTTCGATGAGGTCGCGATCAGCTTCGCGATCAGGATGTGCTCCATTTGCGCGCGGGTATGCACCGACAATCGCATCCAGCGACGGATGGGCTCGGCGACGGTCTCCGGATCGGCCCCGGGCTCGACCTGAACCAGCACCGCGTTGACGAAGGTATTGGAACTTTGCGACGCAATCACAGCGTCGAGCAGTCCGGGCACCGCCGGACGGTTCAGCGACGGGTTCTGCTCGGTACGGGCGCGCTGGCGCAGGATCGCGGCGTTGTCCTTGAGAAATTGCGCCTCCTGCGCATCCTTCAGCGGGATGAACACCATCGGGTCGCCACCGGACGAGACCATTCTCCGGGTCAGACCGACGATCGTATAGTCGTTGCGCCGGATCCTGATCCGCTCGCCGAGCGCGAAGCCCGACGCGATGTCGACGACCGCCTCGTAGTGGCCGCGGGTGATGTGGCGTCCGTCGACGAGGTAGCGCGGCTGGCCCGGATACCCGGGGCCGTCGGTCGTCACGCCGACGACCATCGCGCGCACTTCGCGGGCTGAAAGCACATTGCTTACCTGCATCGTCAGATAGGTGACGTTTGCCACGCGCGCAACGCCCGGCATGCCGGCGATGCTGCGCCAGGTGTCGTCGTACAGGCTCGACGACTCGGCGTACGGACCCATGGTGTCTTTCTGCACGACCCAGAGATCGGCGCCGCTGTTGTCGAGCAGAACGCGGGCATCGTCGACCATTCCGCGATACACACCCGCCATCGTCAGCGTCACGCCGATCAGAAGACCGAGCCCGATGCCGGTCAGCACGAACTTGCCCCAGCCGTGCGCGATGTCGCGTCCTGCGAGACTGATCATGGCAGGCTCCCGTTCATGACCCGATCCCGGCGATCTGCTCAACGACCTTGATGCGGGTGTCGGCATCAAGCGCCCTGCGACTGTATACGACGACTCGTTCGCCGCCCTTCAGGCCATCGACGATCTGAACTCTTCCGTCGAGATCGCCAACCCCGGTTCTGACCGGCGCGAAGCGCAGCCTGTCGCCCTCCAGGAGCCAGACGCCGAGGCGTCCATCGATCCGCTGGATGCTCGCGTTCGCGACTACCGGCATTGCCTTCGTCGCGGCAAGCGTCACGGTGACCTCGGCGAGTTCGCCGATCGGCGGTGGCACGGCCGGCAGCGCCGCGAAGTCGACTTTCGCGAGCGTTTCCTCGGTGACCGGGTCGGCGTGCGGCTCGATGCGCACGACCCTGGCGGGAAGCGGCAGTTCGGGGTGTGACCGCAGCACGACTTGCGCCTCGAGCCCGGCCACGAGGCCGATCGCGCGCTGCTGATCGAAGCGCGCATTGACCCACAGGCTGTCGGGCTCGACGACTTCGACGATCGCCTGGCCAGCAACCAGCGTCGTGCCCGGATCGGCAAGCCGGCGGGTGACGAGTCCGGCGACTGACGAAAAGAAGCGCAGGTTCTCGCGCTGGCGCGCGAGGCCTTCGCCTTCCGCTGCAAGGCGGGTGAGTTCATGGCGAGCCGCTTCCAGGCTGGCACGTGCGGCCCCGAGCGAAGCCTGCGCGATCCGCGCTTCCTGGCGCTTGGCCTCGGCCGCCTCGTTGCTGATCATCTTGCTCTTGAGCAGCTCTTCGTAGCGTTTGATCTGTGAATCGGCAAAGGCCTTGCGCGCACTGACTTCACGGATCTGCGCCTCCGCCGCGAGGACATTCGCCTCGGCCCGCTTCAGGCCCGCCTGCTGTGCGCTGATGCGCTCGTTGAAGTCGACCGGATCCATCTCGGCGAGCAACTGGCCCTGAGTCACCCGCTCGCCCGGTTGCACAAGCACTGTCAGGATCCGACCGGCAACGGTCGGTCCGACCTTGTGCGTGTAGCGTGCCTCGACGAGACCGACACCGAAGAGGGTCGGCGTCAGGGCCCCCTTCTCGACCGTCGCGAGCGTCACCGGCACCGGTGCGAACGGCCCCGCCCGCAGTGCGGCCCAGGCCAGCAAAGCGACCAGCACGACCAGGACGCCGACGATTCCGAGCTTGCGGGTATCGATCTTCATGTCGCCGCTCCGGGCTCGCGCAGCCCGCGCTCGAAGATGTCGAATACACCCGGCGCCTGCTTGCGGATCCAGCTGATGTCGCCACCGAGCATCGATTGCATCACCAGTCCCTGAAGCATGCCGACGAACAGCGTCGCCGCCGCCTGCGTGTCGATCGCGTTCGAGATTTCGCCGCCTGCTTTGCCCTCTTCGATGCGCCGATGAACCCGCGTCGAATAGCGCTCGAGCACGGTGCGCGCCATCTGCTTTGCCGGCGTGCCATCGCTGCGCTGCAGTTCGCCGAACATCATCCGCGGCACACCCGGATGCTCTATGACGAACTCGACGTGACTCATGAACATTGTCCTCAGTGCGACGAGCGGCGAATCGACCCCGGCAACGGCGCGATCGATACGCGCGAGCAGGCGCTCGGCGACCCATTCCATCACCGACTCCCACAGCGATTCCTTGCTCGGGAAGTGGCGAAACAGCGCGCCCTGTGTCAGGTTCATGTGCCTGGCGATCGCCGCCGTCGTGATCTCGCGCGGATGGGTTGTCGCGGCAAGAGCGATCACGGCTTCGATCGTCACGGCGCGTCGCTCTTCGGCGGGCAGATGCCCGGAGCGCGGATGCTGGCCAAGCGCGGGCGCTTTGATTGCGGTATTCATCGCCTGTGCTCCAGTCGTGGTAGGCGCTATGCGCGGATGAACACAAGGTAATGCAAGTAATTGATTACTACCTTGATCGGCATCAAGTTCACTTCATTGCTTTCCTGAGATGATCGCCACAGGTTCAGGGCCGGCAAATCGATGGCTCGGGTCAGGGCCGACCGACGTGGAGGTGAATCGTGACCATTCCTGAACGAGAGGTCCGGCCGCAGATTCCGACCGCAGGATCAGGCACCTTATCCAATATGCAATCAGTTCGACGACGCCTGCCGCTGCTCGCGCTCGCGTTGTTCGCACTCGTCTTCGGCCTTTTGAGCCTCAGCGAAGGCGGAAGCGTGCTTTTTGTAGACGGCACTTCGAGGATCCAAGCCGGAAACTACGTGCCCTTCGTCGTCTGGTTCAATTTCCTTGCGGGCTTTGTCTATGTCGTGGCGGGCGTAGGCCTGTGGCTGCGGCGCCGGTGGTCGGTCGCCCTCGCGATCGCGATCGCGGTCGCAACGCTCGCGGCATCTGCAGCGCTCGGTCTGCACATCGCGGTGGGTGGCGCGTTCGAGGCACGCACGGTCGTCGCGATGATCCTGCGCAGCGTCGTCTGGGTCGTGATCGCAGCGCTCGCGTGGCGCTTGGTGCCCCGGGCGACTGACACCGCGCATCGTCTGGCGGCTTACGGATGATCGTCGTCGCGCAGGAGCCTGGCGGGTACCGGGGGGTTTACCGGGTAAGGCTTCGTGGGCATCTTGTAGACTGCCAGTCACCGCCACTATTTGCTGGCCGGCGCCGAATTCGGCCGCCGCGGCCCCCGCCATGAAAATATCCATCTCCGGCCACGCGCTGCCAGCCGGCACACTGCTGGCAATCCTGCTGGCGCTTCCCCAGGCTTTCGCCGCCCCCGTACCGGCCCCCGCAGCGCCTGTGGATCGGGTCATCCGCTGGAGCGCGCTGGCCGACAACTACGGTGACGGCCTGGTCAACTGGCGCACGCTTGCGATCATGCACCAGGCCATGCATGACGCCGCCAATGCCGTTTCGCCCCGCTTTGCGCGCTGGTCCGAGCCGGCCCCGCAAGAACCCGCCGCGGCCGGCGCGCTACCGGAGGCAGCCATGGACGCCGCTGCCGGCCAGGTGCTGCTGGAACTTCATCCCGAGCGTCGCAGCGACACCGAAAAAGCGATCAAGCTTGCGCTCGATCTGGACGAACCCGGGCCGGCGCGCGACGCCAGCGGTGTCCTGGGGCGCGCGATCGGTGCAGCGGCCGTTGCCCGCCGCGCACATGACGGCCGCGACGACATCAGGCAGTTCGCCGTCGGCACCGGAGCGGGTGTCTGGCGGACCACGCCGGAGGAATTCGGTGGCAGCGGCACGTCGAGCACCGTTCCCTTTCTCTTTCCCGCCCGCGGCTCACTTTCCTCGATCCCGCCGCCTGACCTCGACAGCGACCGATATCGCCGGGATCTCGCCGAAGTCCGCGAGATCGGCGCCTCGGTATCGACATCCAGGACGAAGACCCAAGCCGATGCGGCGGTCTACTGGGCGACGCAGAACTCGCAACGCGGCTTCCTGCACCTGGCGCTCTGGCTGCTCGACCAGCATCCGCTGCCCGGCGGGCCGATCGAGCACGCCCGGGTCCTGTCGCAGCTGACCGCCGCATTGGCCGACAGCGCCATCATCACCTGGCACTACAAGGAACAGTTCGCCCGGTGGCGGCCGGTCACCGCCATCCGGACCGGCAGCCCCGGCGTGGAGGTGGATCCGCAGTGGCTGCCGTTCATCGAAACCCCGCCGTTTCCCGAATATCCGTCCGGCCACGCGGCCGACTGCTTCACGGCGAGCAAGGTCCTGCAGGCGACCTTCCCCGACCTGCGGGACATCACCTATGTGACCCAGCGCGGCAGGGTGTCCACCCTGCAGGCGATCATCGCCGGCCCGGGGCAGCACATGCAACCCGGCGCCCCCCGGACGGGGCCGGAGCGCGATTTCCCGAGCCTGGCCGCCGCCGCCGAGGAATGCGCGGACTCGCGGATCTGGGCGGGTGCGCACTTCCGGTTTGCGAACGAAGAGTCGGACCGGCTGGCCGCCGCCATTGCCGAGCGGGCGCTGGCGGCGGTGCGGCGCCTGAACTAGCCAGTCGGAGTGTAAGAAGGGTCCTGGCTCAGCGCAGCGACTGGTTGATCGCGTCCAATGCCGTGGAACCCGGACACAGTTCCGGCGTGTCCAGCCTGTTGAACGCGGTCTCCACCGTGTTCAGGTGGCTGTGCAGGTCTTCCGGCTGCGTGTCGACGTAAAGCAGGCCGGTCACCATCTCGCCGGCGGCCTGGCGCTGCTGAATGTAGGTCAACGCGGCAACGCGGTCGGTCGGGTCATACATCGCGTGCAGTTTGCGCAGGCGCAGCATCGACCCGTCATGCTGAACCACTTCCAGCACCTCGCCGGCACCGCCGGTGCCGTCGACCGTAATTTCCCGACGGCGGGGAATGAAGTCGATCCGGTTGACCGCCTCGTTGTGCTCGCGCACGAAGTCGTAGCTCTTGGTGCTGCCCGCGTGGTTGTTGAAGGCGACACAGGGGCTCACGACGTCGATGAACGCAGCGCCGCGGTGCTCGATGCCGGCCTTGATCAGGGGCACGAGTTGAGGCTTGTCTCCGGAGAAACTCCGGGCGACGAAGGTGGCGCCCAACTGCAGCGCCATCGACACCAGGTCGATCGGCGCATCCCGGTTGGTGACGCCTTTCTTGGAGCGTGAACCCGAATCCGCGGTAGCGGAGAACTGCCCCTTGGTCAGGCCGTAGACGCCGTTGTTCTCCACCAGGTACAGCATGTTCACGCCGCGCCGCATCACGTGGGCGAACTGGCCCAGGCCGATCGACGCGGAATCCCCGTCGCCGGATACCCCGAGGTACAGCAGTTCACGATTGGCAAGGTTGGCGCCGGTGAGCACCGACGGCATCCGACCGTGCACGGTGTTGAAACCGTGCGAGTTGCCCAGAAAGTAGTCCGGGGTCTTGGACGAGCAGCCGATCCCCGACAACTTGGCAACCCGGTGCGGCTGGATCTCCAGCTCCCAGCAGGCCTGCACGATCGCCGCGGAAATGGAGTCGTGACCGCAGCCGGCGCACAGAGTCGAGATCGCCCCCTCGTAGTCGCGGCGGGTGTAACCGACGCTGTTGACTTCAAGGCTGGGATGGCGGAGCTTCGGTTTCTTGAGGTAGG
Source organism: uncultured beta proteobacterium (assembly GCA_963834335.1). Classification (GTDB taxonomy): domain Bacteria; phylum Pseudomonadota; class Gammaproteobacteria; order Burkholderiales; family Burkholderiaceae_E; genus Lautropia. Next base: position 144,346 of record CAWIBK010000001.1, read on the forward strand.
TCATGCCGTGGCCACCCGTTTGATCGGTGTCACCTTGGATTGGGTGATCCTTGCGCTGATACGCTCGTGAATGAAGCGCGCCGTGATCGGCGTGCCGTCATAGTGCAACACCGGAAGCAGCCGCGCCGGATCGATCCCGAGTTCAGTGGTGAGCAGCGTGCGCAACTGGGCATCCCGATTCTGCTCGATGACGAACACCGCCTCATGCGCGGCGATGAACTCGCTGACGCTGTCGGCGAACGGGAACGCGCGGATGCGCATCACGTCCAGGGAGATGCCGTCGTCCTCCAGCGCGTCGTGCGCCTCGCTCATCGCCGGCGAAGTCGACCCGAACTGCAGCGCGCCGAAACGGACGCGGCCGTCGGACTTGGCCAGCACCGCCTGCGACGCTTCACGCACCACCGGCTGCGGCACCAGCGCCCGGGCGGTGTCGAACTTCTTCAGCAGCCGCTCCATGTTGTAAAGATAATCCGGCCCCGACTCGCTGTACTTGGCGTAGGCATTGCGCGTCGTTCCGCGGGTGAAGTAAGCACCCAGCGTGGGATGGGTGCCCGGCAGGGTGCGATAGGGAATGCCGTCGCCGTCCACGTCGAGGTAGCGGCCGAAATCCGTGCCCGCCTCGAGCGCCTCGAAGGTCATCAGCTTGCCGCGATCCAGGCGCTTGCCGTCGTCCCATTTCAGCGGCCTGCTCAAGCGGCGGTTCATCCCGATGTCGAGATCTGTCATGACGAATACCGGCGTCTGCAGGCGGTCCGCCAGGTCCAGCGCTTCCGCGGTGAAGTCGAAACACTCGGCTGGATCTTCGGGAAACAGCAGCACGTGCTTGGTGTCGCCGTGGCCGGCATAGGCACAGGCGAGAATATCGGCCTGCTGGGTGCGCGTCGGCATGCCGGTGGACGGGCCGCCGCGTTGGACGTTGACGATGGTCGCGGGTATCTCCGCGAAGTACGCGAGCCCGAGAAACTCGGTCATCAGCGAAATGCCCGGTCCGGACGTTGCGGTGAAGGCGCGCGCGCCGTTCCAGCCGGCGCCCACCACCATGCCGATCGATGCGAGCTCGTCCTCGGCCTGCACGATGGCATAGCGGGCACGCCCGGACCCGGGATCATGCCGCAGCTTGCGGCACCAGGACTCGAACGCCTCCGCCACCGACGAGGACGGCGTGATCGGGTACCACGCGCAGACGGTGGCGCCGCCGTAGACGGCGCCGAGCGCGGTGGCTGCATTGCCCTCGATGAACACCTGGTCGCCGACGCAGTCCCGGCGCTCGACCGCGAGCCCGATCGGCGGCAGCGACTGCTGCGCGTGCGAACGGCCGAGGTGCAAGGCCTTGATGTTCGAATCCAGCAGCTTTTCCTTGCCCTTGTACATCTCGCCGAACAGCTTCTCGATCACGTTCGGATCCAGGCCCAGCATCGCCGACAACGCGCCCAGGTAGACGATGTTCTTCATCAGCTGGCGCTGTCGCGGGTCGCCGTAGTTGGCATTGGTGAGTTCGGTCAACGGCATGCCGATGACCTGGATATCGTTGCGGAATTTCTCCGGCGGCAGCGACCGGGTCGAATCGTAAAACAGGTAGCCACCGGGCGACAGTTCCTGAAGGTCCCGATCCCAGGTCTGAGGATTCATCGCCACCAGCATGTCGACCCCGCCGCGCCGCGCCAGGTAGCCTTTCTCGTTGACACGCACCTCATACCAGGTGGGTAGCCCCTGGATGTTGGAGGGAAAGATGTTGCGCGGGCTGACCGGCACGCCCATGCGCAATATCGACTTGGCGAACAACTCGTTGGCGGAAGCAGACCCGGAACCGTTGACGTTGGCAAACTTGATCACGAAATCGTTGACGGCGCAGATCGGCGCCTGAAGCGGATTCATTTCGTCACTTGCTCCTCAAGCCGCACGCGGCAAGGAACCCGGCGTCGCGCCGGGTTGAGACGACTGTCCCCGCCGGCAACCGGGCCCGGCGTTCGTCATCTCGATCAGGAACTTCTGCATGTCCCAGGCCCCGGTGGGGCAGCGCTCCGCGCACAGGCCGCAGTGCAGGCAGACGTCTTCATCCTTCACCATCACGCGCCCCGTCTTCAGCTCGCCGGAGACATAGAGGCTCTGCTCCAGGTTCAAGGCGGGCGCGGTCAGCCGCTCGCGCAGATCCGCTTCCTCCCCGTTGGCCGTGAAGCTGATGCAGTCCATCGGGCAGATGTCCACGCACGCGTCGCACTCGATGCACTTATCGTCGGCGAACACCGTCTGGATGTCGCAGTTGAGGCAACGCTGCGACTCCTTCATGGCGGTCTGCAGGTCGAAACCGAGTTCGACTTCGACCTTGATGTTTTTCAGTGCCAGCTGTGCATCTGCCCAGGGCACCTTGCGCCGCAGGTCCGGCGAGACCTCGTTGTCATAACTCCACTCGTGAATGCCCATCTTCTGCGAGAAGGTCGTGACCCCCGGCGCGGGTCGCTGGGCGACGTCCTCGCCGTTGAGGTACTTGTCGATCGAGATGGCGGCGTCGTGCCCGTGGGCGACCGCCCAGATGATGTTCTTGGGCCCGAAAGCGGAGTCTCCGCCGAAGAAGACCTGCGGCAGGGACGACTGCAAGGTGGCCTTGTCCAGCCGGGGCAGTCCCCACTCGTCGAACTCGAGGCCGAGGTCCGGCTCGATCCATGGAAAGGCGTTCTCCTGCCCGATAGCGACGAGCACGTCGTCGCAGGCCAGGAACTCGTCCGGTGAGCCGGTCGGCACCAGCTTGCGCCGGCCCTTGGCGTCATGCAGCGCCTCGACCTTCTGGAACCAGACCCCCTTCAGGGTGCCGCCGTCGACCTCGATCGATTTCGGGACGAGGAAGTTCAGGATCGGAATGCCTTCATGCTGGGCGTCTTCCTTCTCCCACGGTGAAGCCTTCATCTCGTCGAAGCCCGAGCGCACCACCACCTTGACGTCTTCGCCGCCCAGGCGTCGCGCCGACCGGCAGCAGTCCATCGCGGTGTTGCCGCCGCCCAGCACCAGCACCCGCCGGCCGATGCGGGTGGTGTGGCCGAAGGCGACGGAGGCGAGCCAGTCGATGCCGACGTGGACATGGGCGGCTGCCTCGGCAGCGCCGGGCACATCGAGCTGGCGGCCGCGCGGCGCACCGGAGCCGACGAAGATCGCGTCGTAACCTTCGCTCAACAGCGCCCGCATCGAATCGACGGTGCGCTGGCGGAACTGCACGCCGCCCAGCGCCATGATGTAGCCGACCTCTTCGTCGATGACCGATTCCGGCAACCGGAAACGCGGAATCTGGCTGCGGATCATGCCGGCCATGCCGGCATCGCGATCGAACAGGGTGATGTCATACCCCAGCACCGCCAAGTCCCGGGCCACGGTCAGGGAAGCCGGGCCGGCGCCGACACAGGCGAGCCGGCGGCCGTTGCGCTTGGCCGCGGGCCTGGGCAGCATCGGGGTGATGTCGTCCTTGAAATCCGCCGCAACCCGCTTGAGCCGGCAGATGGCGACCGGTTCGGGCTTCTCGGTATTCTCTTCCTCCACGCGGCCGCGCCGGCAGGCGGGTTCGCAAGGCCGGTCGCAGGTGCGACCGAGGATGCCGGGAAAGACGTTGGACTTCCAGTTCACCATGTAGGCGTCCGAGAACCGGCCCGCCGCGATGAGTCTGATGTATTCGGGGACGGGCGTATGCGCAGGGCACGCCCATTGGCAATCGACCACTTTGTGAAAGTAGTCGGGCGCCAGCACATCGGTGGGACGCAAAAGTCTCCTCCAGGCTTCAACTGCCGCTGAGACCCTTGTCCGATCGAGCGCCGGAACCAGCGGAAATCCCGGCAAACCAGAGGCCTTTCTTCAATGACTTTACCACGCCACTCCTTCGGTAACGCCGCGGCGTGGCGTCCCGAGGACAAGGATTTCCGCTTGTTACCGGTTCTCCGTCAGGCTCGCGATCGCAGATTCGACAGCCCCGCGGCCATAGGGCACCTGCAGCACCCCGAGGGCGGCTTCCACGCCGGCGAGACACCCGAGGATCATCGCCTCGTTCATGTCGCCCAGATGGCCGATCCGGAAGACGCGGCCGGCCAGCGGCCCGAGACCGCCGGCCATGGCGACCTGAAACTGCTCGCGGGCCACGCGCCGGATCGCCTCGGGATCGACGCCCTGCGCGGTCTCTATCGCCGTTACCGACACCGACCGCGCCTGCGGAACCTTGCAATAGAACTGCAGGGCGCCTTCCAGGCTCCAGCAGGCCACCGCCGCCTGCACCGCCCCGGCCAGGCGGGCGTGCCGTGCGTGCACGGTGCCGATCCCTTCTTGAAACAGCAGGCCGATCGCCGCCTGCATTCCCATCAACAAGTGCAACGGTGCAGTGCCGCAGAACTTGCGATATCCGTGTTCGCTCTTGCGGCGTCGCCAATCCCAGTAAAAGCGCGGGGCCGGGTTGGCGTTGGCCACTTCGTTCGCGCGGGCATCGACCGCCACGAACCCCACACCCGGGGGCGACATCAGGCCTTTCTGCGAGGCTCCCAGGGCGACGTTGACGCCCCATTCATCCATTGCGAAAGGCGCCGCCGCAAGCGATGCCACCACGTCGGCAACCAGCAGTGCCGGATGGCCACTGGCGTCGATCGCGGCGCGCATCGCCTGCAGATCGCTGGTGATGGCGCCGGCAGTGTCGGTGTGCACGAAGAAGACGGCAGCGATCTCGTGTTGCCGGTCGTCCCGAAGCAGTTGTTCGACCGCGGCGATATCGATCGGATAGCCGTCACGAATCGGCGTGCGCAACACCTTGTGACCGAGGCCCTCCGCCTGCACCGCCCAGGACTCGGAAAAATGGCCGGTCCCCGGAACCAGCGCGGCCTTTCCGGGCGCGATCAGGTTGGCGATGACCGCCTCCCAGGCGCCGTGGCCGTTGCAGGCAAAGAGGTAGACATCCGAATCCTCGGTCTGCAGCAGGCGCTTCAGTCCGGACTCGCAGTCCGCGATCAGTCGATCCACCCGCGGGTCGCCCAGGTCCATCGGTTGGCGGTGCATCGCGTCCAGCACCGCGTCGGGGATATGGGTTGGTCCCGGCGAGTGCAGGAAACGTTGGCCAGGTATTCTCGTCACGATTCGTCAATCTCCATTGTCGGGTACAGCCAGGGCCAACTCGGGCCGGCGATGCGCGTCTTTCAGCGCCAGGACTTCACGGGCCACCGCGCCGAGGTCCGACCAACGTTCGGGATGGCAGCTGAAGAGCAGGATCTGATGCCGGGTGGCCGCATCATAAAGAATCCGTTTCATCTGCGTCAGCCTAGCCGTGTCCGTGTTGACCAGTCCGTCGTCGATGATGATCAAAGTCGGGCGGCCGGCCTCCTTCAGCAGGTCCGCGTATGCCAGGCGGCTGATCAGGCTGACCTGCTCCCGCGTCCCGAAGCTCAGCCCCTCGTAGTCTCCCTGCGCCTCGACCGCTGTTGCCACCGGCCCCGTGTTCGCCATCGAGAGCGACACCGGTCTCAGTTCGTCGTCGATGGTCACGCTCGCCCCGGGGATCAGCAGCTGCAGATAGTGATTGAGCCGGCTCAGGAGCGGCGCCTGGAGCCGGCGGGTCAGGGCCTGGCGCTTGGCCTGCAGCAGGCCGGCCAGCAGATCCAGCGCCCTGGCACGACGCTCGAGTTCCGCATGTCGTCGTTGCGCCCTCGTTGCTTCGCCCTGGGCTGCGGCCAGTTGCTCCTCGAGCCCGTCGGCGCCGGCTGCATCCAGTGCCCCCTGCAGGACGGCGACTTCCCGCTGCCGTTCTTCGTGCGCTTCCCGCGCCTGGCGGGCGCTGCGGGTCAGGCGATCCACGTCCTGCCGCAGCACCTGCGGCCGTGCCGCCTCGATGAGCCGTTCGGCATCCACCACCTTGGCGCCCAGAAGCGCCTGCCGTTGCCGGGTTGCGTCGAGCTCCTGTTCATTCTGCGCGATGCGCTGCCGGTAGCCCTCATCCCGCGCAGCTGCCTCCAGCGCGGACAGTTCCGCCTCGGCGTGGGCTGCCGCGCCTTGCGCGGCCGCGTAGCTCGCCACGGCCGCCTGCTCGGCCGCCTGGTCCGAGCACTGCCTCAGTCGCGCCGCCTCCAGCGCCCCACGGGCCTCCTCGACGGACAACGGCGGCGTCGCTTCGTCGCCACTGGCAACGATCGCAGCCAGGCGCCCTTGGGCCTGCGTCAGCTCCCCTGCCAGGGCCGCCAGCCCGGACGACAGGGCGTCCAGTCCTGCCGGCGCGAGCTGGTCGAGCCGCGCCCGCTGTATCTGCACGTCCTGCAGCGCCAGGCTGCGTGCCTGCCGGCGCTCCTCCGCCGCCGCGAGCGAGTCCAGCCCCAGCGACTGCAGCAGGCTCGCCTGCTCCGATTCCAGACGCGACGCCTGGGCCCCCAGTTGCACCAGGTCCTGCCCGCCGCCAGGCTCGACGGCAAGCGTGCCGACCCCGGGGATCGACAGCACGGTGCGGCCGAGCAGCCGCAGGTGGCCCTCGCCGTCGAGCCGGGCGCCATTGCAGTCGATGGTGCTGCCGGATTGCAGCCGGTAACTCAAACCGGTGGCCGCCGCGTCGATCCGGATGCGCGCCGCCTGGAGTTCGCGATCGATACGCCGCAAGGCCTGCAGCTGTTCATCATCGATGGGCATGGCGGCGATGGCCTCGCTGCGCCGGTCGATGCGGTCGGCCAGATCGCGGCACTGCGCCAGCACGGCGCCGGTTTCCTGCTGACGCCTCTGCAACTCTGCCAGCCGCACCGATAGCAGGCGCCGCTGTTCCAGCCGCTCCGCCATTGCCAGCGCCTGCTGCGCCTGATCCGAGGCCACTCGCGCCGCGGCCAGTTGCCGACGACGAGGCGCAAGGGCCGACGAGGCCTGCGCCAATGCGGCGGCGGCCTGGACCACTGCCTGCCGGCGCTGCCCGATCTTTCCGATCTGGTCGGCCGCCGCCGCCTGATGCTGCTCGAGCAGGCGGACCTGGGCGCCGGCCTGGGCGAACAACTGCCGATCCGCCGCCAGCGTTTCAATCAACTTGCCGATCTGATCCAGGTGCGCCTGCAGTGCCTGGGCCTCGGCGGCAAACCGCCGCCAGGACTGGTCCCGGTTATCGGCCTGTATCTGCGCGGTCAGGAACGCGAACCGATCCACCTGCGCACGGTAGCCGTCCAGCCGCGACTGCAGTTCGGCGACCCTGCGGCCCGCCGCCTCGAGTGCTTGAGCGGCATCCTTCAGTTCGCCGGTCGGCTGGCCGGTACGGCTGGTGAGAAGCTTGTCGCGGTCCGCCTTGATGCGATCGAATACGTGGTCGCCGCCGGTGGCTGCGACTTCGCCCAGCGATTCGTCAAGGGCCCGGCGCAGGTGGTCGGTTGCATGCCCTACCGCCTCGTGAAGCTCCTGGCCGGCGTTGCCCTGCTCGATCCAGAGCAGACCCGGCACGCCCCAGTGTTTCGCCTGACTGGCTCCTTTGCCGGCGTACTGAAAGCCCAGCAGCTCCGACAGGCGCTCCTCCGCCTCCGCGTTGTCGAGCGTCGTAGAGCCCACCGACAGGCTGCACCGGCTTCTGGCCAGGAAGCGCTTGCGCAGGCGGTACGGAACCGCACCCGCGATGAAGTCGATTTCCACCGTCGGCCCCGCCGCCGGATCCCCCCACGGGAGCAGGTCGGTGACGCTGCCCGACTTGTAGCGCTCGAAGAAGGCAGCCCGGACCGCCCTGACAATGGTGCTCTTGCCGGCGCCGTTGGGCCCGACGAACAGATTCAACCCCTCCGTCAGTCCGTCGATCTCGATGGCTGCGCGAAACTGCCTCAACGCCTCGACGCGGATCCGGGTGAGCTTCATGTCCGCTGCTCGATCAGGATTCCGGCAAGCAGGCTCAAGGCTTCTGCCGCAACCGTGCTGTCCACATCGTCGTCTCCCGAACCCCGACAGGCGTCCCGAAGCGCTGCCAGGACCTCGCCGACATAGCCGTCGGCTGCCAGCGCGGCGAGATCCGCATCGGTGGGCTGAAGGCGCAAGTCGCCCAGGTCAGCCTCCAGCAGGCGGACCCTGCCCCGGGCGACCTCGAGGATCTGCCGGATTCGCGCCTGATCTTCCAGGCTCGCCTGCCCGGACAGACGCAGCGCCACCACGTCCCCGGCCGCGAGCGGCGCGAGGCGCCGCTCCAGTTCGTCGACGTCGGAGGAGACCTCGCACTGGTGAGCCCAGTCGCGCCAGCGGTAACGACCGACCGGCAGAACCTCCACGACCGGCTCCGCGCCGTCGCGGGCGATGTCCACCAGCAGGACGTTGCCGGGATCGTTGCCTTTGAAGCGGTCCTGCTCGGGTGTGCCGCTGTACCAGGTCCTGGCGTCGATGCGACGGGTGCCATGCCAATCGCCCAGTGCCAGATAGTCGAGACGGGCGGTGGCGGCGCGATCGGCGGCGATCGGATTGGCGGAATCCACCGTGTCGGGGAGGATGCCGGCGACGCAACCATGGGCAAGCCCGATCCGCACCAGCCCCGCCGGGGAGGGCTCGTCGTCGAACCAGGTAGTCAGGTCCGAGTGCGTCTGGCGCTGAGTCAGGGGCGCCGCCAGCACCACGCAGCCGAGATCCTCGAACGGCACCAGGCCCGGCTGCTCCAGCGAATGGACGTTGCGCGGCAGGCAGTCGAGGCGACGCGCCCTGGTCCAGACACTGGCCGCCAGTGCGGCGTCGTGATTGCCCGGAATCATCAGCCATGGCCCCGGGAATCCGGCCAGCGCGTTGAAGAGGCGACGCAGCGTCCGGTCGGGCACCGTCTGTGCATCGAAGACGTCCCCCGCGACCAGCACCGCATCCACCCGGCGCTCGCACGCCAGGCCTGCGATCCGCTCGACGGCAGCAATTCTCGCCTCCGCCAGCAGCGCGGCATCATCGGGCGAAAAGCGCGGGTAGCTGCGGCCGATCTGCCAATCCGCGGTGTGGAGGAAACGGGGCATTGCGTGGTGGATATATGAACAGTTGTCAGGCCTAAGAATAACCCCTGCGCGGACCCCGACCTCCCCGTCCGGGCTACATTGGGAAAGCACGGGGAGGAGAACGCCGGGCGGCAACCTGCCGCGGGCGCGCCTTGTGCTTCTGATTCCAACCCCTCCTTTTTGCGCCGTCCGCTCCGATGCCAGTTTACGACCGCCCCTGCTGCCGTTCTGCACCCGTTCCCCCGCGCTTACGGGGCGTGACGGGCGGGCGCCGATGAACTGGCGCACTGTCGGCACCGCCCTGCCGCCCCGGCGCCTGTTCGGGCTGTTCATCGCCCTGGGGGGGCTTGCGGTCCTGACACGCGACGCATGGCAGGCGGCGATCTTCCACGATCCCCGGGTTACGCAGGCCCTGCTCGGCGGACTGATGGCCGCCGGCGCTACCGCGCTCGGCACGATGCCGATGCTGGTGTCGCGCCCCTTGTCGGACCGGGTCCAGGACACCCTGCTCGGCTTCGGCGCCGGCGTGATGCTGGCGGCGTCCGCCTTCTCGCTGATCATTCCGGGCCTGGCAGCGGCGTCGCAGCAGGGCGCCGGACCCTGGGCAGCCGGCGGCATCGTCGGCACCGGCATCCTGCTCGGCGCCGCGCTGCTGCTGGTTCTCGACTACGCGCTGCCCCACGAGCACTTCATCAAAGGGGTCGAAGGCGTCAGCGCCAAGGCGCTCAAGCGCGCCTGGCTGTTCGTCTTTGCCATCTGCCTGCACAACCTTCCTGAAGGACTTGCGATCGGAGTGGCCTTCGGCGGTACCGATGCGGCCCGCGCGAGCGCGCTGGCGACCGGCATCGCGATCCAGGATGTTCCGGAGGGACTGGTGGTGGCGCTCGCGCTGCGCAGCGTCGGCTACAGCCGCCTGCTGGCCGTCGGGCTCGGGATCGCATCCGGAATGATCGAGCCCGTCGGCGCGGTGCTCGGTGCATCGGTGGTCACGGTATCGAGCGCGCTGCTGCCGTGGGGATTGGCCTTTGCGGCCGGCGCCATGCTGTTCGTCGTCAGCCACGAGATCATCCCCGAGTCCCATCGCAAAGGTCATGAACGCTTTGCCACCGGCGGGTTGATGGTGGGGTTCGTCCTGATGATGCTGCTGGACACGTCGCTGGGCTAGCCGCAACCCCTGGCTTTTCGCCTGTCCATTTCGGGGCCCGGCGCGTAGACTGGGCCATGAAAACCGGGATTTCCCGGTGTCAGGAGACTCAAATGGCATATGGTGTGATTTCACAATGGACGAGCACCGTGGCGATCGATGCGGCGATGGAAGCTGAGGCAAGAGAGAAGTATGTCCCTGCAATCAAGGCGCTCAATGCCCAGAATGTTTTCTTCGTTATTACCGGCGACTCCACCTTCAATGTGATCACCATTTACCCGGATGAGGCCACCGCCACCGCCGCTCTCGAAAAGCAGAAAGCACTGCGTGGAAAGGCGGCCGCGGAGTTGCCGGTCAAGATGGTCGGCGAAATGCGCGGGAAAGTTTTCGCTTCGTTCTAAGAGCGGCTCCGCACGTAGTGCCGGGTCCCGAATCCGCGAGCAGCGGATTCGCATGGAAGCCGACCGCCGATGATGCGCCGGCCGGCGGGGACCGGCGCGAAGCGACGGCGCTCCCTCCTCGCCCCGCTCTGCTCCTCGCCGCCATCGCCCCCGCGGTAGAATCTCCCGATGTCCGACCCCCGCGAAAAGCTCACTCTACCTGACGGCCACGACAAGCTGCTGCTGCATTCCTGCTGCGCGCCGTGCTCCGGCGAAACGATGGAAGCGATGCTCGCGTCCGGCATCGACTTCACCATCTTCTTCTACAACCCGAACATCCATCCGCAGAAGGAGTACGACCTGCGCAAGGACGAGAACATCCGCTTTGCGCAGAAGCATGGCGTGCCGTTCATCGACGCGGATTACGACACCGACAACTGGTTCGCGCGCGCCAAGGGGCTGGAGAACGAGCCTGAGCGGGGCGCGCGTTGCACCGCCTGCTTCGACATGCGTTTCGAGCGGACTGCCCTCTATGCCTACGAGCATGGCTTCAAAGTCATCACCAGTTCCCTCGGGCATTTCGCGCTGGAAGAACATGGACGCAGATCAACGACTGCGGCATCCGGGCGGCCTCGCGCTACCCGGACATGGTCTATTGGGACTACAACTGGCGCAAGAAAGGCGGATCGGCGCGCATGATCGAGATCTCCAAGCGGGAGAACTTCTACCAGCAGGAATACTGCGGCTGCGTCTATTCGCTGCGCGACACCAACCGGCATCGCCGGGAGAACGGCCGCGAGCGGATCAGGATCGGCGTGCTCTACTACGGCCAGCCCGCCGCCGACCCACAGAAATGAGCCAGCCGACCCCATGAGCATGCCGCTTGAAGTCATCGAACTCGAATCCGGAAAACATCCTGCTGCCAGCCTGATCGTCCTGCACGGCCTGGGGGCCGACGGCAACGACTTCGTGCCCATTGCCCGGGAACTCCAAGCTCGATCCGATCGGCGACGTGCGCTTCGTCTTTCCCCACGCACCGGTGATGCCGGTGACCATCAATGGCGGCATGTCGATGCGGGCCTGGTACGACATCCTCGGCACCGACCTGGCGCGCCGCGAAGACGAGACCGGCCTGCGCGCCTCGCAGGCGATGGTCGAGGGGCTGATCGATCGCGAGCGCGAGCGCGGCATCGACGCGTCGCGCATCGTCCTGATGGGATTTTCCCAGGGCTGCGCGATGACGTTCATGACCGGGCTGCGCTATGGCCACCGTCTGGCCGGTCTGGTGGGTCTGTCCGGCTACCTGCCCCTGGCCGCCGTCACCGCGGCCGAGCGCCACTCGGCGAACCACGACGTGCCGATCTTCCTGGCGCACGGCAGTGCGGATCCGGTCATACCGATTGCCCGCGCCACCGCTTCGCGCGACGCGCTGGCCGCCCTGGGCCACCCGCTGCAGTGGCACGAATACCCGATGCAGCATTCCGTCTGCGCCGAGGAAATCGTCGATCTGAACCGCTGGCTCCTGGAAATCCTGGCCTGACCGGTTCGGGTCAGGCAGCGCGCCTGAAGTCCGCCATCTGCGCCTGCAAGGCGCGCTGGAAGGCAGGTCGCGCAGTGCAACGATCGACGTAGGCGGCAAGTCGGGGCTCGACTTCCACGGTGTCCGGAAGATCCCGCAACACCGTCGTCATCACCAGGTCGCCGGCAGTAAACCGCTCGCCATCGAGATACGGCTTGTCGCCCAGCGCGGCGGCCAGACCTGCCAGGCGTTTCTGCAGGAATTCCACCGCCCCCGGGCGTCGCAGTTTCGCCCATTGCTGGTCGGCGTAGAAGACGTCGATCAGGACGACGTTGGCCACGAACGGCTCGACCGAGTTGAGGGCCGCGATCAGCCATTGAGTTGCGCGCGCCCGCGCGGCGGGATCTTTCGGCAGCAACGTGTCGCTGCGTTCGCCGATGTGAAGGACGATCGCACCGGACTCGAACAGGACGAACCCGTCCTCCTCGAAAATCGGAACCTGGCCGAAGGGCTGCAGCGCCCGGTACTCCGGTTTGTCCTGCTCGCCCCGTGCCAGCAGGCGCGAGCGGTAGCTCAGGCCCGCTTCTTCCAGCGCCCAGCGTGCCCGCAGGTCGCGGACGTGCCCCTGCGCGAAGTCGGGGACCCATTCGAATGCGGAAATCGTGATCATCTTTTTTCTCCCTGGAAGGTTGCATCGTGATCCTTGAACAGCAGCCTGACATAACGGTCCAGGTGTGCTGTCATCTCGCGGGCCACCTCGGGGCCTCCCTTGCACTTGGCAAGAATGAACGCACCCTGCAGCACCGCCTGGGTGTGCAATGCCAGGCTGCGTGCCGTCCACCCGCCCTCCTGGACACCGTATTTCTTTCGGGCAGCCTCGATATCGGCGACGAGGGTCTCGGCATGGCCGCTGATGCTCGCGTCGCAGGCGGCACGGATCGCATCGCTCGCACCGTAGGCTTCCTGCACGAGGGTCCCCACCAGGCAGGTGAACTGCGGCAGCTCGCCAGTCAGCAGATCACGGCGAAAGCGGATGTAGGCGAGGATGCGATCGAGCGGATCGTCGAGGTCGTGATACGGAGCCGCGGTGAACAGCGCGCCGGTCGTCACCGCCCAATGATCTGCGGCCGCCACCCCGAGCGCTTCCTTGGATTCGAAATGATGAAAGAACGCGCCCTTGGTGACGCCGGCCGCCCGGCAAAGGTCGTCCACACTGGTGCCCGCATAGCCTTTTGCACGAACCAGCGCCAGGGCCGCATCGAGCAGTTTCAAGCGGCCGTCGGCTTTTCGGGCGCTGCGGACGTGCAGGCGGCCTGCACCGGCGGCGACTTCGGGATCGGCGAGGGACGTTGGCATCAGGCGAAACATACCGACCGGTTGGTATGTTTGTCAAGCATCCAAGGCAGGGAACGCGTGCGAGCCGCTGGGAGCGTGCCGCCTAGCGGGCCCGGGATTCGCGGCGGGCGGCCCGTACCAGCCAGGCTTTAAAGGCGAGCACTTCCGGTCGGGCTGCGGCATGTGCTGCGACTACCAGGTGGTAGCCGCGGGGCGAGGTCGTCCGCTGCACGAAGGGCGCCACCAGCCGGCCTTCGCGGATATGGCGCTTGACCAGCGGCGCTACACCGAGTGCCACACCCTGCCCATCGATGGCCGCCTGGATCAGCTGGTCGTACTGATCGAAGCGCAGGGCCCCGGCCGGACGCAGGCGCTGCAACTGCAGCGCCTCCAGCCACACGGTCCAGGAGCCTGAAGGCCACTTCGATTCCGCGCCGACGTGGTGAAGGAGCACCTGGTGCTTCAAGTCGTCGGGGGCGCACAGCAGCTTGCCGCGGCGCCGGAGCAAGGCGGGGCTGCAGACAGGGAAGACTTCTTCATCGAACAGCTTGACCGAATCCACCGGAACCAACTGCTGCGCGCAGTAACGGACGGCGATCTCGATTCGCTCCCGCTCCAGGTCGATGATCGAGTTGTTGGCAGCGACGCGGATATCGATGTCGGCATGCCGCTCGCGAAATGCGGCCAGCCTTGGCACCAGCCATAGTGACGCGAAGCCGAACGTGCAGGAGATCGTCACCGACCGCCCGCGGCCTTCCTGGCGGATTCGCTCGGCGGTATCGGTCAGCAGCAGCAAGGCCTGCGTTGCGGAGCGGTGCAACAGCCGGCCGGCATCGGTCAGCCGGATCGCGCGATGGTGCCGCTCGAAGAGCGCCACCCCAAGGTGCGCTTCCAGTGCCTGCACCTGGCGGCTCACCGCGGACTGGGTGACGAACAGTTCGCGAGCCGCCGCGGTGAAGCTCGACAGGCGGGCAGCCGCTTCAAATCCGCGGATCAGTTCGAGTGACGGCAGGGTGCGCGACATCGCAGGGTGATTGTTTCACCGGCAAGTCGAGCGCGCCTCGCCAGGCAGGTTGCATTCCTGCAGCGCATGCAAGTCATTCGCATTCGTCGTTTGTCGCTGATCCGGTTCCGCGCCAGCATTCCTGACCGCTGTATGAAGCTGGATCATGCAAGGAGCCGACATGGACGTCAATCTTCCCGCGTCTGCCAGTCACTGGGCCGAGGCGAACCCGGCGTACCCCTCACACCTGGTCGCGCAGCGCAGGCTGCCGGATGGCACGGTCGTCCTGGTCCGTCCGATCGCCGCCGACGATGGCGAGCGTCACCGACGGTTCCTGAACTCGCTGTCGCTGCAGACGCGATACCAGCGCCTGCTATCCGCGCGTCGTCTCCTGCCGGGGGAATTGCAGCGACTGGTCGCGATCGACTATCGACACGAACTGGCCCTGATCGCGACGGTGCCGTCGCCGGCCGGCGAACAGGAAGCAGGCGTCGCGCGCTTCGTGCGTCACGCCGCCGGCACGGCAGAGGACGCGGGGGACGCGGAGGACGCAGACCACGTGGCGGAGTTCGCGATCGTCGTTCAGGACGACTGGCAGCATCGCGGCCTGGGCCGACTGCTGTTGTGCAGCCTCATCGACGCGGCGCAGGCGGCGGGCATCGAACGGCTGGCAGGCACCACGCTGGCGACGAACGCGTCAATGCTGAGGCTGGCCCGGCGACTCGGCTTCAGCGTCTCGGCTGTCCCCGGCGACTGGACACTCAGGCGGCTTGCAATCCGCCCTCACTTCGCGTTGACCGGACCACAGCAGGCAGGCCCGGCAGCAACGCTGGTAGCGTCAGGCGGCGCGTCGTCGTCCTTGTCCAGGCCGAACACGCCCTGCAAGGCCGGTGTGACCGTTGCCAGCAGGAACGCCTTGACGGCGCCAAGGGCCTGAACAGCGCGCTCCATGACCGCAGCCGGCGGCAGGGCCGTTGCCTCATGCGCCGGACTGCGGGCAGGTGCGCTCCCGGTAGAGGTGAGCGCCTCGACGACCTGGTCTGCCGCCATTACCGACTTGGCCCAGGCATCGGCGTCGATGTCTCGACCGATACCCCGCAACAAGGCTTCGAGACTGATCACGTCCGTCGCCACCGCCGGTTGCGCTCCCGACTCGATCGGCAGTGCCGGTCCGATCGCCAACTGGCGCAGGCTTTCCCAGCCTGCCTGCCAGGCGCCCCGATGACTGCCGCTGGCCGGCCGCGGCCAGGTATCGAGGGTGGCGTCCAGCGCGGCGCCGGCCTTGCCCGGCAGCGACCGCGAGCGGCTCGCCCAACTGGTGCGAGCGCAAGCGCTCCAGTCCGGCCAGCCACTGGGTGACGGCTTCCGTCGCTCGCGCCACGGCCTCGCTTTCCTTGTCCTTCCACGCGACAGCCGCGTCCGCGCCGTGCGCTGCCGCCAGTTTCGCCGCCTCGCGCTCGACTTCCTGGCTCAACCCGGTCGCGTACCGGCATGCTGCCGCGCTGTGAGGCGCGGACCGATCCCACAACAGCCACTCCAGCGCGGGCAGGCCCTTGGCCGTCGCAGCAACCCGACCGAGCGCCTTTTCGTCGGGAGGCTGGCGCGACCTGCCGCGGGCGGCGATCGCGGCCTTGATCTGCGGCGGGCGGGTCGGACGGGCGTCGAGGGTGGCGGCACTGTCCCGTTCCAGCGTGGCGCCCACTGACACTGCGGTAAGTCGCGCCCAGGCGTCGGCGGCCGCCATCCAGGCAGCCTGGGCAGCACCCAGGGGCGCGGCAGGCTGCAGGTCGGCATCACCGGCATCCTCGGCGGCTCCAGCGACTGCCGGCGCAGTCTCGCCCGGCTCCCGGCACCAGGCGTCGATCGCGCCCACGAGAGCCCCCGCGGCTGCCGCGAACTGCTCCGCCTTCGGCGCCTGAGCATGCGAGTACAGCGCGCCCACGAACGCAGCCGCGTCATAGCCGGGCGCGACCTCCTGCTGAGCGCGAGCGGTTCCCGGACCGGCGAGCAGAGTAAACGCGAATACGCAGCAGAGAATGGACAACCTGGGCCAAGCGGCAATCACGGACGACTCCACAGACGAGACCGGCGTGCTGCGCCGGCGTTTCGAGCCTGATTGAAGCATGCCGCGAGCCCGGCAGTTTGAAGCATGCCGAGCCCGGCAGTTCCGTGTTGACGGTTCCAATAGCTGCGGGCCCGGCGTTTGCGTGACGATGCACCTGCATGGATTGCACATGGTTCAATGAGGAGCGGCACCCCGATGGAAATGCACACTCACACTTCAGCCGTTTCGCCGGCAATTGATTCGATGATTCATACGATGTATCCGGGGGCATCCAGTAGCGGCCTGTGGGCTCATATGCCCCCAGACACGATGCCCGAGCCGATGCCTGACCCTATCGGAGACCCGATGCCGGGCCCCGTCGGGGATCCGCCGCTGCCGATTTCACCCGATCCCACGCCCCAGCCGGGTCCCGCGCCGTCACCCCAGATTCCGCCACCTCCCGGGGTTCCTCGGGAAGCCTGACCGGCCGGCGCGCAAACGCCGACGGAGCCGGCGCCACACCACGCCACACCGGTTTGCTCCGAAACGCGAAACGTGCGAGTCTCGCGGGCCATGCCGCCCGTCACCTCTCAACCCATCCCCCGCCGCGCACTGGTTCTCCTGGTCATCCTGACCCTGGTATGGGGAACCAACTGGCCGCTCTTTCCGATGGCGGTGAGGGAGGTTTCCGTATGGACCTTTCGCGCGATCGCGCTGCTGGTATCCGGCGGCGTGCTGCTGGCGGTGGCCTGGTTCCGGGGGCAGTCCCTGGTGATTCGCGCGCAGCACTGGCCGGCGATCGGTATGTCCACCGTTTTCTACCTCGTGGTGTGGAACATCGCCAGCACGTATTCCGCG
This sequence comes from uncultured beta proteobacterium, assembly GCA_963834335.1. Taxonomy (GTDB): domain Bacteria; phylum Pseudomonadota; class Gammaproteobacteria; order Burkholderiales; family Burkholderiaceae_E; genus Lautropia. The sequence goes on from CAWIBK010000001.1 coordinate 161,544, forward strand.
ATCCTCATACCTTCGGGCCAGTCCGCAGTCCTCGGCTTCACCATGCCGCTCTGGGCGGGCCTGTTCTCCTGGCTCTTCCTCGGCCAGCGTCCAACCGGACGGCTGCTGGTCGCAATCGTCCTCGGCGGAATCGCAGTGACCCTGCTGATGATCCCCAACTTCGGTGCGTACGCCAATGCGCCGCTGGGTCTGGGGCTGGGCCTGCTCGCCGGCATCGGCTGGGCAGCCGGAACGCTGATCCTGAAGCGGCGGGTCATCGACGTGCCGATCACCGTGCTCACGGGCTGGCAACTGTTGCTCACCGCCGTGCCGGTGACCATCGGCGCCCTCATCCTGGGCGATCGCGACTGGTTCGTACCGACCTGGCAATCGATAGCAGTGATCGCCTGGATCGCGTTGATTCCGATGTGCATCGGCAACGTCTGCTGGTTTGCCATCGTCGGTCTCCTGCCGGCGAATGTCGCAGGGCTGTCGTCGGTGATGGTGCCGGTCGTCGCGATGGTATCGGGAGCGATCGTGCATGCGGAGCCGCTCGGGCCGCTGCAGTTGCTGGCGATGGCCTGCAGCGTGGCGGCCCTGTCACTGGTGCTGCTCAAGCCGCGGGCGAAGCCGATGGCGGTCCGCTGACGGGCATGCTCGGCGCACAGCAGTGCGATCGCGCACGACGGGGCGTCATGGCATGCGTGATCGAAGGGGCACGTGAGCGGCGCCGCGGTTGGCTGATCAACGCCGGCTACGGCACACCGCCATCAGTGCGCAGTCTTGAGCTGAGACTGCAGCCAACGCAAGAGTTCATCGGTCGAGATCGCGCCCGCCTTGCGGGCGACTTCGCGGCCGCCATTGAACAGGATGAGCGTGGGGATACTGCGAATGCCATAGGCAGCGCTGGTGCGCGGGCAGGCTTCGGTATCCACCTTCGCGAATCGCACGCCGGGCAGCTGCATCGCGGCACTGGCAAAGTGCGGCGCCATCATCTTGCACGGGCCGCACCAGTCGGCCCAGAAGTCGACCAGTACTGGCAGGCCGGTATGCGCAACGAAGCTGGAGAAAGTATCGTCGGAGAGCACCGCCGGGCTCGCGGACATCAGCTCTGCACCGCAACGGCCACATACCGGCTGATCCTTCAAGCGTGCGTCGGGCACGCGGTTGGTGGCGCCACAGGCGGGACAAGCCAAGTGCACTTCAGCCCCCTGCGCGCAAGCCGAGCTTGCGCAAAAAGCGGCAGGCCGGGCTGCCGGAAATGCCGCGCGCAAGCGGCAGCGGGATGAAGGTCCGGGCGTCGGGTCGGACGGGTTGCCAAGGGGTCATGCGTTTTCTCCTTAGAACAAGGCATGGGCGCGGATTCATTGACATCCCAGTTTCGGCCCATTGCCGGTGATACGGATTGACCGCGATCATAATCGCCCAGCTCAGGACGCGCTGAGCGCATTGCGCCGTTTGACTCCCCCCGGGCTTGCTGCCATCATCGCCCCGCTCCGGGGTGCACGCAAGACACGTGCTGAGATGGTCTGATTCCGAACCCGCGAACTTGAACCGGTTAATACCGGCGGAAGAAGAGCTGTTGTCCTGATACGCGGCACGGGTTGCCGACCGATTCGGGATCGCCTTCGGAGCACCTGCAGCCAACGCCTCCGAAGGACACCACCGATGAATGCACCCGACAAGCTTGACGCACTGCTTTCGCTGACGCGCGAGCCCTTTCCAGCCTCCCGCAAGAGTTACCTCGACGGCTCACGCACCGACCTGCGCGTGCCGATGCGCGAAGTCGCGCTGACCAATGGCGAGAAGGTCCATCTCTACGACACGTCCGGACCGTATACCGACCCCTCGGTCGCCATCGACGTGCGCCGCGGCTTGCCGGCGGTGCGCAGCGCATGGATCGCAGACCGCGGCGACAGCGAGCACTACCAGGGCCGTACCCGCCATGCGCTGGACGACGGCACCCGCAACCCGACCCGTGACGAAGCGCGACTGGCTGAGCTTCGCGCCGGTGCCGAGGCACTGCAGCGAACCCCGCAACGCGCCAGGGCCGGCGCCAATGTGACGCAGATGCACTACGCCCGGCGCGGCATCGTGACTCCCGAGATGGAGTTCGTCGCCCTGCGGGAAAACGGCCGGCGGGAATGGATGCAGGAGTACCTGAACGACAGCGGGCGCGAGCACCGGCTGCGCGGTAACCCGATGGGTGCGAGTATTCCGGCCCTGATCACGCCTGAATTCGTCCGCGCGGAGGTGGCGCGGGGCCGCGCCATCATTCCCGCCAATATCAACCACCCCGAGGTCGAGCCGATGGCGATCGGCCGCAATTTTGCGGTGAAGATCAATGCCAACATCGGTAATTCCGCGGTGACTTCGTCGATCGAGGAAGAAGTCGAGAAGCTGGTGTGGGCGATCCGCTGGGGCGCGGACAACGTGATGGATCTGTCCACCGGCCGGAATATCCACACCACCCGGGACTGGATCGTCCGCAATTCACCGGTGCCGATCGGCACGGTTCCAATCTACCAGGCACTGGAAAAGGTCGGGGGAGTCGCCGAAGACCTGACCTGGGAAATCTATCGCGACACCCTGATCGAGCAGGCCGAGCAAGGCGTGGATTATTTCACCATCCACGCCGGCGTCCGGCTCGCCTTCATTCACCTGACAGCCAATCGCCGCACCGGCATCGTGTCGCGCGGCGGTTCGATCATGGCCAAGTGGTGCATCGCGCACCATCGCGAGAGCTTCCTGCACGATCACTTCGAAGACATCTGCGACATCATGAAGGCCTACGACGTGAGCTTCTCGCTCGGCGACGGCCTGCGTCCCGGATCCGCCGCCGACGCGAACGACGAGGCGCAGTTCGCGGAGCTGCGCACGCTCGGCGAATTGACCCGGATTGCGTGGAAGCACGATGTCCAGACGATGATCGAAGGTCCCGGGCATGTGCCGATGCACCTGATCCAGGCCAATATGGACGAGCAGATCAGGCACTGCCACGAAGCCCCGTTCTACACGCTCGGCCCGCTGACGATCGACATCGCCCCCGGCTACGACCACATCGCCAGCGCCATCGGCGCGGCGATGATCGGCTGGATGGGCACCGCCATGCTGTGCTACGTCACGCCCAAGGAGCACCTCGGACTGCCGGATCGCAACGACGTCAAGCAGGGAATAATCGCCTACAAGATCGCGGCCCATGCGGCCGATATCGCCAAGGGCCATCCCGGTGCGCGGGCGCGCGACGACGCGTTGTCCAAAGCCCGCTTCGAGTTCCGCTGGCATGACCAGTTCAACCTGGGGTTGGACCCCGACACCGCGCGCGACTTCCATGACGAGACCCTGCCCAAGGACGCAAGCAAGGAGGCTCACTTCTGCAGCATGTGCGGCCCCAAGTTCTGCTCGATGAAGATCACCCAGGAAGTCCGGGAGTACGCGGCGAAGCAGGGCGTGGAGGAACGCGAAGCGCTCGAGCGCGGCATGGCGGAGAAATCGGCCGAATTCAAAGCCGCGGGCGGCGAACTCTACATCCCGATACGCCCCGCCGGCTGACCTGCACCGCGTCCACCCCCGTCGTGGGGTGGCTCCTCGCCTTCCCCGGGCGGCCAGTCCAGCGGCCGGGGCGGTATGCGGGGCACCGGCGGTATCGGCGAGCGCGATGGGGTCGGCTCCCGCGGTAGGTCGTCCTGCTGATCCTCGATCAGGTCCATCGGGTACCCCTCTTCGGGTTCACTATCTATCGGGCAGCAAGCGGCCTGCCTGCCGCCTCCGCCGGGGCGCCTGTCGGCGTAGGGGCGAGCGCCGCTGCCAGATAGCCGGCGGTGCGGCCTCGCGCGTCGCGGGCCACGTCACGCGGCGTGCCGGCTGAGACGATACGCCCACCGGCTGCACCCGCTCCCGGCCCGAGGTCGATCACCCAGTCGCTCGCGGCCACGACCCGCATGTCGTGCTCCACGACCACGACGGTATTGCCGGCCTCGACCAGGCGGTCCAGCTGTTCCAGCAGCAGGTCGACGTCCTTGGGATGCAGGCCGGTGGTCGGCTCATCGAGCACGTACAGCGTGCGGCCCCGCTGGACCCGCTGGAGTTCGGTTGCAAGCCTGATCCGCTGCGCTTCGCCACCGGACAGCTCGGTTGCAGGCTGGCCCAGGCGCAGGTAGCCCAGACCGACGTTGCGAAGCAGGCTCAGTGATCGCTGGATGGCGCCGGCATCCGAGAAGAAGCTGCTTGCCTGGTCGACCGTCATGGCGAGCACGTCGGCGATGTTCCGCTCGCGATAGCGGATGCGCAGCGTCTCCTGGTTGTAGCGCGCCCCGCCGCACTCGGGACACGGCGCGTAGACCCCGGCCATGAATACCAGTTCGACAGCGACGAAGCCCTCGCCGTCGCAGGTCTCGCACCGCCCGCCCGGGACGTTGAAGGAGAACCGTCCGGCGTCGTAACCGCGCGCGCGGGCCGACCGGGTGTCGGCGTAGATCCTGCGCACATGATCGAACAGCCCGGTATACGTGGCCAGGTTGGAGCGCGGCGTCCGTCCAATCGGCTTCTGATCGACCTGGACCAGGCGACGCACCGCCGCGGTATCTCCAGCCAGCCGCCCGGAAACCTGCATCCCCGCGCCTGGCGGACTCTCGTCCTCGTCATCCACGACCGATGGCGCTTCATGCCCCAGGTGCGCGGCCACCAACTCGACCAGGGCCTGGCTGACCAGGGTCGACTTGCCGGATCCGGAGACGCCGGTGACAGACGTCATCGCTCGAAGCGGGAACGACGCGTCGACGCGATCGAGGTTGTTGCGGCTGATCGCCTCCAGCCGCAGCCAGCCCGCAGGCTCCCGGGGATTGCGGCGGCGCCGTGAGGGCGGATCGAACAGGTAGCGCGCGGTCCATGATCCTTCGACGCCGCGCAGGCCGGCCGGCGGGCCGCTGTAGAGAAGCCGCCCGCCCTGCTCGCCCGCGTCGGGCCCGACGTCGACGATCCAGTCGGCGCGGCGCATGGTGGCCAGGTCGTGTTCGATGACGAAGACCGAATTGCCGCTGCGCTTGAGGCCGTCGAGTGCGGACAGCAACGATTCGGAATCGGCGGGATGCAGGCCGGCCGAAGGTTCGTCCAGGATATAGATCACCCCGAATAGATTGGATCGGATCTGGGTGGCCAGCCGCAAGCGCTGCAGTTCACCGCTCGACAGCGTCGGCGTCCCTCGTTCGAGCGTCAAATAGCCCAGTCCCAGCGCCTGCAGGGTCGTGAGACGGTCGATCACGTCGTGCGCGATCCGCTGCGCCGCCAGCCGCTTCTCGGCGGACAGGTTCGCCGTCCGGCGCACGTCGGGCGCGCTGGCGTGGGCCGAGCCACCGGCCGCGACCCGGCCGGCGCGGGCGCCGGCGATCGCCGCCCGCCCCAGGCCCGGACGTCGATCGCTCGCTTGCAGTCGACCCTCGGCAGCCGGGCGCAGCACCTCGGCTAGCCGTGCGAGCGGCAGGCGAGAGAGTTCGCCGATGTCGAGGCCGGCGAAGGTGACGGAAAGCGCTTCGGGTTTCAGGCGCTTGCCGTCACAGGCCGGACAAGGCTTGCCGTCCATGAAGCGGGCGACCCGCCGCTTCATGGCGGCACTCTGCGTGGTGGCGAAGGTCTGGAGCACGTACTTGCGCGCCCCGATGAAGGTGCCCTGATAGCTCGGCTCCATCTTGCGGCGCAGGGCCGCACGCGTCTCCGCCGGCGTGAACCCGGCGTAAACCGGCACCGTCGGCTGCTCGTCGGTGAAGAGGATCCAGCGCCGATCCTTCTTCGGCAGCCTGCGCCACGGCGTATCGACGTCGTAGCCCAGGCTCACCAGGATATCGCGCAAATTCTGGCCGTGCCACGCCGGCGGCCAGGCCGCGATGGCGCGCTCACGAATGGACAGCGAATCGTCAGGCACCATCGCGGCTTCGGTGACGTCGTAGACGAAGCCCATTCCATGGCAGGCGGGACAGGCGCCCTGCGGCGTATTCGGCGAGAAATCCTCCGCATACAGCATCGACTGACGCGCCGGGTAGCTGCCGGCCCGCGAATAGAGCAGGCGCAGGAGACTGCCGATGGTGGTGACGCTGCCCACCGAGGATCTGGCGCTGGGCGTTCCGCGCTGCTGACTGAGCGCCACCGCGGGGGGCAGGCCTTCGATCGAGTCCAGCGCAGGTACACCTACCTGGTCGATCAGGCGGCGGGCATAGGGCGCGACCGACTCGAAGAAGCGGCGCTGGGCCTCCGCATAGATGGTGCCGAATGCCAGGGAAGACTTCCCCGATCCCGAGATGCCGGAGAAGACAACCAGCGCGTCGCGGGGCACGTCGACGTCGATGTTCTTCAGGTTGTGTTCGCGCGCCCCGCGCACGCGGACCATGCCGTCGGGGGCCGGGTCGGCAGCACGCAGGGCAGTCACGATCGCGGAAGAAATAGAAATCCCCTCAGGAGCCTGTCGCAGTATGGGAAGGTGTCGCGCCGGCAGCGCCAGCAGCGCCGCAGCAGCAGCGCCGGCAGCGGCAGCGCCGCAGGTCTATCTCATCCGCAACTGTTATGCCCAGGAGGCTGTCTCGGCGCAGGCCATCCTGTGGACGCCCCCGACCGTTTCGGTGAGAATGCCTGATCCGCTTGAAAGGGCCGGGCCATGCGACATCCACTGCAGTTGCTGTTCATCGCCCTGGCACTGCTGCTGGTGGCGCCGGTCGTCGTGGCGCAGAGCCCGGGCGTGCCGAAGGACGCCCGGAAACTGAAGGACGTGCTGACCGGAGACGCCAAGGGCGCGGCCTCCGCCAACCCTCAGTGCAAGCTGTTCACGCCGGTCGAGATCGCCGGCTATCTCGGCAAACCGGTATTGGCGGGGCGCAACGCCGGCATGGGCTTCGCATGCCACTGGGTGTCCGCGGACGACGAGGCCGATGCCATGGTGTCGGTGGTGCCGAAGGAGTACCACGAGCGTCCGACGCTCGCCCCCAAGTTCAAGGCACTGACCGAGCCGGGCGTCAATGGCTTCGTCGTTCCCGAATTAGGGGGGTGGGCCGCCGGAACGATCGTCGGCGAAAAGGCAATCAAGGTGACGCTGGAGGGACCCAAAGCGTCGGAAGAGTCGGCGGTGGCTTTTCTTCGGGAAGCGGTCCGGCGCGCAAAATGACGCCGAGGTGACCGTGTGACGCCCGGGTGACCGTGCCTCGCGGCCCGGCTCAGAGCGACGGGTGCCGCAGATGCCAGTCGGTGGACTGCTGGAAGGCCTGCCCCAGCCGGACCAGCATCGCTTCGTCGAAGGCCTTGCCGTACAGCTGCAGGCCGATCGGCAGGCCGGCGCCATCGAAGCCGGCCGGAAACGCCAGCCCGCATGAGCCGAGAAAATTCCCTGGGCGGGTAAACGCCGCGAGTGGAGTCTGCTCTTCATCGACCTCGTCGAGCGCACAGGCGGTGATCGGCGAACCCGGCATCAGGAGAGCATCGACGTCGCTCATCCATGCCGCCCAGTCCTGCCTGGCCTGCCGATGCGCCTGCATTGCGCCGAGATAGTCGGCAGCGCTGACCGCCTCGCCGCCGAGCACGCGCTTGCGGACCCACGGCGAAATCTCCAGGCTCATGTCCTTGATGTAGTCGCGATGGATCGCGAATGCTTCGGCCGCGATGATCTGCCCGTTGAGCAGCATCATCTGGTGGAAATCGAAGGGAAACGGCCGCTGTTCCACCGTGGCGCCCAGCGCGGTGAATACGCGCGCGGCGTCGTCCAGGGCGGCGGCGATGCCGGGGGCGATCGCGATCGGATATGACGCCGACGGGATGAGGGCGATCACCACGCCGGCAAGGGACCCTTCCCGGCGGGCCTGCAGATCAATAGCGGTACGAGGCGCATGGTGGGTGCGCGCGTCGTCGGGGTCGTAGCCGGCCATGACGGTGGTCAGCAGCGCGGCATCCCACGCGGAGCGGGTCATCGGACCGAGCGAATCCAGGGTCTGCGACAGATCGGCGCAGCCCTGCAGGCTGATCAGGCCGGCGGTGGTCTTGAGCGCGGTGATGCCATTGAGGGCCGCGGGTATGCGCACCGAGCCGCCGGTATCCGACCCGATGGCCGCTGCTGCAAGCCCGGCGGCCACCGCGACCGCCGAGCCGCTGGACGATCCGCCGGGGATCCGGTGGGTTTTCATGTCCCACGGATTGCGGGGCGTGCCCAGGGTCGGGTTGGTACCCCAGCCGCCGAAGGCGTACTCCACCATCTGCGTCTTGCCGAGGATGACCGCTCCGGCAGCGAGCAGGCGACGCACGGCGGTGGCGGTGGCGGTGCTGTTGCGATTCAGCCAGGGCCTGGAACCGACCGACATCGGGCGACCGGCGATCGCGCAGAGATCCTTGATCGCCATGGGAATGCCGTCGAGCATTCCCAGCAGGTAACCATCGGCGCGACGCCGGTCCGATGCGGCCGCCTGGGCGAGGGCCGGCTCTTCATAGACCGCGGCGAAGGCGTTGAGCGCCGGATTCAGGCGACCGATACGCTCGAGGTAGGCGCCGGTCAGGTCCCGTGAAGTGATGCGCCCATCGGCCAGCTCCTGCGCAAGTCGCTGCACCGGCAGGAACACCAGGTCCTCCAAGGGCGGCAAACCGGTCATGAGATCCGCGCAGCGGCGATCCGCGCAGCGGCGGTCAACGCTTGGACCAGTCCGGGATCGGGAACTCGGGCTTGGCGATTGCGACATCCTCCGGGAACACCGTCACGACACCCTTGCCCGGCTGCAACTGCACCACCGGGAACGGCATCTTGAGCTGCATGCCGCTTTCGTTGATGGCGTAGGGGCCGGCCATGACGGTCAACTTGTCGGACAGCCCCAGCGCCGCCTGCTTCAACTTGTCGGCTTCCAGCGAGTTCGCTTTCTTGATGGTCTCCTCGGCGATGACGGCAGCGCCATAGGCCAGCGCGGTCTGGAAGTCCGGCGGAAACTCCGCCTTGGGGAATGCCTTGTCGTAGGCCTTGGCGAACTGCTCGCGGTTCATGCCGGCATTGACCTTCCAATTGATGGACGGGTCATAGTTGGTGTGGCTGTATATGTAGTTCGAATCGCTGCCGATGGCCTGGAACTGCGGCGTCGAGGCGTACACCATGAAGGTGTAGGGGAAGGTCACGTTGAGCTGCTTCATCTGACGAACCATGCTGATCAGGTCGCCTTCATAGGAAGTAGGCACGAAGGCCTCCGCGCCCGAAGCGCGGGCCTTCTGCAGCAGCGTGCTGAAATCCTTCTGCCCCTTGGGGTAGCGCTCGAACATCACCACTTCCATTCCGCTCTGCTCGGCGCGTTCCTTGCCGCCCTGCGCCAGCCCGCTTGGAAACGGCTCATCGGAATAGACGATCGCAACCTTCCTGATGCCCAGTTGCTTGGAGAACGCCATGGAATTGTTGAGCATGTTCGACACCGGCATCTGGGTGCCGGAAACGATGTACTTGAATCCCTGCTGATAGAGCTGGTCGCTGGCCGCGGACCAGATCATCATGAACTTGCCGAGGCGGTCGGTCACCGTCGCGGCGGCGGCCGTCAGGGTCGATCCGAACGGCGCAAAGACGAGATCCACCTTGTCGTCGGTGATGAGTCCTTCATAGACGCGGGTCACCATCTGCTTGTCGCTGCGGTCATCGCGCTTGACCAGTTCGACTGGACGTTTCTTGCCGTTGATCTCGATGCCGCCGCGGCTGTTGACGTCGTTGACCCAGACCTCCACGCCCCGGACACCGGACTGCGACGCCAGCGCGAAACTGCCGGTGGAAGAGATGGTCATGCCGATCCGGATCGGCTCCTCTGCCGCATTGGCCGGGGCGCCGGCAACGAGCAAGGCGCTGCCCAGGGCCAGCGCGGGGACCGAACGCCCCAGGGTCTTCTGCAATCGCTTCTTGAGGGATCTGATGGCCATGATGGATCTCCGGGAGGGTTCTAGTCAGGGCGTTAGGTTATACCAAAAAATTATAGAATGCACCTGATGAGGAAGCTCAATTTCAAGCAGATTGAAATGCTCTGGGTGGTGGTCACGGCCGGCTCCATCAGTGCCGCAGCGAAGCAACTCGACGTGACCCAGCCCGCCGTCAGCCGGATGCTGTCCCAGACCGAAGCCCAGGTCGGCATCCGGTTCTTCGAGCGCATACGCGGGCGTTTGCGGCCCACCAAGGAACTGACCGACCTGCTGCCAGAAATCGAGCGCGCGGAAAAGGCCCTGCAGCGGGTCAACGACATGACCCTGGCGATCGCCGACTCCCACGGTGGCGTCCTCAAGGTCGCATCCAATCCCAGCCTGGGCAAGCACATCATGCCGGAGGCGCTGGCCTCCTTTCACGGCGACAGCCCGGACACCTTCCTGCGCTTTCACACCGCGACCATCCAGGAGATCGTGCCGGCCCTGCTGAGCGGCGAGGTCGACATGGCGCTGCTGACCGTACCCACGGAGCACCCATTCCTCTCCAGCATGACCATCCGCGCCGGACGTATGGTGGTCGCTGTGCCGCGCGACGGGCCGCTGGCCCGGCGGCGGACACTCTCGCTGGCGGACCTTGCGGGATATCCGCAGATCCTGGTCGGTGAGCGTCTGCACTTCGGCATGCTGGTGGCCAGCGCGTTCAGCCGGGCTGGCCTCGTCCCCAGGCTGATCGCAGACGTGCCCTGGTCGGACCTCGCCTGCGCCATGGTCAACACCGGCATGGGATGCGCCATCGTCGATCAGTTCTCGGTGGCTCGCAGCACCTGGCCGAATGTCCAGGTGGTGGCCCTCAAGGAGGCCATCGCCATCCGGATGCATGCGGTGCACGCCACCGAACGGCCACTGTCCGAGGCCGCGCGCCAGTTCATCCGGATCGTCAAGGCGCTGCACAGGGCCTGAATCCGATTCACCAACATATCACCCGACCGCCGGCAATCGTTAACCGCAAGTTATGGCATGATCCGGCTGGTCCGCATCCCGCCTGACCCCTTCCCCCTGGAGAGACCCGCCCATGGGCAGTCCTGATTTCGCGGCGACCGCCAGCAGCCAGCACCGGCAAGACCGGTCGGTCGACCGCCTCAAGTACCGGATCGCGCTGGGTCTGTTCACGGCCCTGGTCGCAGCGCTGGCCGCAGTGCCGCTGCTGGCCGCCAACGCCTCGTTCGCCTTCTACCTGATGGTCTGGATTGCCATGGCGACCGGCATGAACATCTGCGTCGGCTTCACCGGCTACCTGCCCTTCGGCTATGTGGTCTTCTACGGCGTCGGCGCCTACGCCACCGGCATCTGCTTCAAGCTGCTCGGCCTGCCGATCGTGGTGGCGCTGCTGGCGGCGGGGCTCGCCGGTGCCGTCGTTGCCTTGCTCATGACACCGACCCTGCGCCTGAAGGGGGTCTACTTCGGCATCGTCAGCCTCGGGCTGGCCACCATCGTCCGGCTGCTGATCTCGAACCTGCCGGAATCGTTCACCGGCGGCAGCATGGGCCTGATCCTCGCCGGCGCCAACAATCCGACCCACAGCTACTACGCCATGCTGGCGGTGATGACGCTGGCACTCGGCTGCGTGCTGTGGCTGTCCACTTCGCGGCTGGGACGGCAGTTGCGGGCCATCAAGGACGACGATGGTGCAGCAGCCTGTATCGGCATCAACGTCCCCCGCGTGCGGCTCAAGGCGTGGCTGCTGGCCGCGATCATTCCGGCGCTGGTGGGCGGGGTCGAGGCCTGGTACACCAACGTCGTGGATCCTGAATACTCCTTTCACGTGCTCATCACCGCGAAGAGCATCATCTACGGCATGGCCGGCGGCTTCGGCACCATCATCGGCCCGGTCATCGGCGCGATCGCGCTGGTGGGAATCGACCACGTCATCTGGGAACGCTTCCCCTGATCAACCTGCTGCTGCTGGGGATGGTCATCATCCTGCTGATGCTGTTTCTGCCGCGCGGCGTGGTCGGCAGCCTGATCAAGCGCAGGCCGCAACTGCGCCGCTACATCGCCTGAGGGCCGGACATGACATCACTCCTGATCCAGGGCCTGCTCAACGGCCTCATCCTCGGCGCGATCTACGGCTTGATCGGCCTCGGGTTGAACATCATCTACGGCGTGCTGCGGGTGGTCAACTTCGCCCACGGCGAATTTCTGGTCATCGGCGCGTACTTCGCCTGGGTGCTGCTGCAGTACCTGGGCATCAATCCGCTGGTCGCGCTGCCGATCAGCTTCGTCGTCTTCTTCGGCGTCGGCTACATCCTCTATTTCCTGCTGGTGCCAAGGATGAGCAAATCCGACGACCCCGAGACCAGCTCGCTGCTGCTGATGTTCGGCGTCTCGATCGCGCTCAGCGCCACCCTGCTGCTGGTCTTCGAGGCGGACGCCCGCACGCTCGAGTTCGCGATCGAGCCGGTGTTCTTCAGCTTCGGCCAGATCATCCTGCCGACGATCAGGCTGGTCGCACTGCTCATTTCCGTCCTGCTGGTGGCGGCCCTGGCCTACTTCCTCTATCGCACTCAGGTCGGCAAGGCCCTGCGCGCCATCATCATGAACAAGGACGCGGTCAGTATCGTCGGCATCAATGCCGAGCGGCTGTCGGGCGTTGCATTCGGCCTCGGCATCGCCCTGGCCGCCGCCACCGGCGTCATCGTCGCCCTGGTGTTCCCGTCCTTCAGTCCCTTCATGGGCAACGACTACACCCTGATCGGATTCGTGGTCATCGTGCTCGGGGGCCTGGGTCATCCGATCGGGGCATTGATCGGCGCCCTGCTCTACGGCGTCACCGAGCAGGTCGCGGCCGTGTACTTCAATCCCTCGATCGCGACCATCCTCGGGTTCTCGCTGATGATCGCCATGATCTTCATCCGTCCGTCCGGCCTGCTCGGCCGGCGGCAACTTCGCTGAGGAGCGGCCATGCTCACAGTGCGCAACCTCAGGAAATCTTTCGGCGGGCTCAAGGCACTTGCCGGCGTCGACATCACCCTGCCCGACGAGTCGATCCTCGGCGTCATCGGCATGAACGGCTCCGGCAAGACGACGATGTTGAACTGCATCAACGGCATCTACGTCCCCGACTCGGGCGAGATCGCACTCGACGGAACGAGCCTGCTGGGACTGCCGGTCCACGAGGTCGCCGGCCGCGGCATCGGCCGCACCTTCCAGGTACCGCGGGTATTCCAGCACCTTTCCCTGCTGGACAACCTGGACGTGGCCCAGACGGGCAGCGCGGCCGGCAACGACGAGCGCTATGCGTTGTCGGAATACTGGCTGAAGAAAGTGGAGCTGCTGCGGCTGCGCCACAACTACGCCGAGGAGCTCTCCGGTGGCCAGCAGAAACTGCTGGAACTGGCCCGGATCATGGTTGCCCGCCCGAAGGTCATTCTGCTGGACGAGCCGTTCGCCGGTGTCAATCCCGAGCTGGCGCAGATGCTGATCGGCATCATCGGCGAGATCGCGAGCCGCCACCACTGCGCCGTGATCCTGGTGTCCCACGACCTCACGTCCATCTACCAGCTTTCCCATCACATCATCGTGATGAACGAAGGCGCGATCCTGACCCAGGGGGATGCGGCCACCGTGAAATCCGATCCGGCGGTGATCGAAGCCTACCTCGGAGCATGACCATGACGGATGCATCCCTGAGCCTGAACGACGTGACCGTCGCCTATCACGGCGACATCACCATCCTGAACCAGGTGAACGTCAAGGCGAGGCGCGGCCAGGTCACCGGCATCATCGGCCCCAATGGAGCGGGCAAGTCCACCGTCCTCAAGACCATGTTCGGATTCCTGCCGCTGCGCACCGGCAGCATCGTCCTGAACGGCAGGGATATCAGCCGCGAGCACGCCAACACCCGCGCCGGCGCGGGCGTTGCCTTCGTGCCGCAGAATCGCAGCCTGTTCGGCGAGCTGTCGGTACAGGACAATCTGGAATTGGGCTGCTGGCCGTTCCGGCGCGACAAAAAACTGGTGCGCGAGCGGATAGATGCCGTCTACCAGCGATTTCCGATTCTGGCCGACAAGCGCAAGGATCCGGTCTCCAGCATGAGCGGCGGGCAGCAGCGGTTTGTCGAGTTCGGGCGCGCGCTGCTGATCAAGCCGTCCGTCATCCTGCTCGACGAGCCCACTGCGATGCTGGCCCCCAAGATCTCGAAGGAGATCTACGGCCTGATCCGCGGCTTTGCCGATGACGGGATGACCGTGGTGCTGGTCGACCAGAACGTGCGCCGTTGCGCGGAGGTGTCCGACTACCTCTACATCCTGGAGCTGGGCCGCAACAGGGCCGAGGGCGGGCGCGAAGCCTTTGCGGAGGGCGCGGGCCTGCGTGAGATGGTGGCCACCTGGATGGACTACAAGATCGACTGAGGGGCGCAACGGCTGTTGGCGCCCCTGCTGTCGACCGCCTGCTTGACCGCCTGCTTGACCGCCTACTTGACCGCCTGGATGGCCGCGATGTTGTCCGCGCCGAACTCCTTGGCGAAGCCGGCGTAGGCCGGTGCGACCGCTTTGCGGAAGGCCTCGCCGTCGACCTTCTCGGTGACGGTCATGCCCTCCTTGCGCAGGATGGCGATGCCCCGGGCTTCGTCATCGTTGACCCGCTTGCGCTGGGCGGCGGTGCCGGCCTTGGCAGCCTCCATGAAGACCGCCTTGTCGGCAGCGGAGAGCCTGTTGAAGACCCCCGGGTTGATGATGATTGCCGACGGGGAATAGACGTGGCCGGTCAGGGACAGGTACTTCTGCACCTGGCTGAACTTCCAGGCGAGGATCACCGGGATCGGATTCTCCTGACCGTCGACCGTACCCTGCTGCAGAGCCGTGAACAACTCGGTGACGGCCATCGGGGTGGGCAGGATGCCGAAGGTCTTGTAGCCCTCCATGTGCACCTTGTTTTCCATCGTGCGCATCTTCAGCCCCGCGGCGTCGGCCGGCGTCTTGATCTCGACCTTGTTGTTGGTCATGTGGCGGAAGCCGTTCTCGCCCCAGGTCAGTCCGATCAGACCCTTGGCCGGGAACTTCGCGAGGATATCCTGGCCGATCTTGCCGTCGAGGACCTTGCGCGCATGGTCGTAGTCGCGGAACAGGAACGGGATGTCCAGGATCTTGGTTTCCGGCACGAAGTTTCCGAGCGGACCGGTGGAGGTGCTGACCAGGTCGATCGTCCCCAGCTGCACCGCCTCGATCATCTCGCGCTCGCCACCCAGGGAGCCGCTCGGGAACTCCTGGCACTTGTAACGCCCCTGCGTGCCCTTCTCGATATCGGCGCAGAAGACGCCGGCGCCAACCCCATAGTGGGAATCCTTGGCAATCGCGTAGCCGAACTTCAGGACGGTCTGGGCCTGCACGGGCGCGGCCAGCACCGCGGCCGCGGCAGCCACGGCAAGCGCCCGGCACAGGGATCGGATCGGAAAACTTCTGAACGTCATTTCGCCTTGTCTCCTTGGGTGGCCGGTCGACCGGATGTCGCCAGCACGGCAAGTATGGCTGGCGCCGGCCCGGCTGACCAGATCGGCGCTAGGAGGAGGGGGCGCGTTGGGGTATGCCTGCCTTGTCGGCGACGACTTACGGCATCAGGCAGGCGAGGGATAGCGCCCGTGCAGATTGTTGTGCTTCCAGGTACCGGCCTCGCCGAACTCGGCGATCTCCAGGGACAGCGCCAGGCCCTGGGCGTCGAACTGCCGCGCGAAGTGCTTCTTCAGCGCGTCGAAGAGGGCGTCCCCGATGGCCTTCTTCTCGTCCTCACTGCGGCCGGCGCCGATCACCAGGCGGGCGTGGACGAATGCCGCGTCATGCTGGCTGCCGTCGCCGATGCACCAGTCGTCCGCAGCGATAGCCCGCACGCGAATGCCCGCAATCGGATAGACCGGCTTGCCGTCCACCTGCCGGGCCACCAGCACCTGTGCCAGTTCCGCGCACAATTTGGAGAAAGCGCCGAAATTACGCAGGTTTGCGGAGTACTCGAGTGTCAGGTGGGGCATGAAGGGAAGTCCTCGGGAAGGATGTCAGGATCCAGGCTGGCGGGATGGCAGGTGGCAGGAGGCCGGGAGGCCAGGATGTCGGGCGGGCTGGCCCGGTCAGATCGGCGTGACCGGGAAAATCGCATTGATCTGGCCGGTGCCGGAACTGCCGAAATAGGGCGTCACCACTTCCACGCGACCGGTGTAGTCCTTTCCACCCAGCAAGCCGAGCAGCATCGCGGTGTCGTGCATGCCACCCTCGCCCCAGCATTTGTCGGCATACATGGGCAGCATGTCGATGAACTCCGGCCACTCGCCTCGCAGCCACATGTCGACGACGGCGCGGTCGACCCGCTCGAGAAAAGGATCATAGACCTTATGCATGAACTGCGCTGCGGTGCCGTTGTCGGCAAAATGGTGCGACAGCGAGCCGCTGGCGAAAACCGCGACCTTGCCCGCGTACCGATGCTCGATCGCCTGTCGTACCGCGCGGCCGAATCGCAGGCTTTCCTCCAGCTTGTGCCACATGCACCAGGCCGAGACCGAGACGACCTTGAAGTGATCGTCTGCGTTCATGTACCGCATCGGCACCAGGGTACCGTACTCGAGCTCGAGCGTAGTCTGGTCATGCGCACGGGCGGCGACGCCCTCTTCGATCGCGACCTCGGCCAGCAGCTTGCCCAACTCGGGATTGCCTGAATATCGATAGGCCATATTCCGGATGAAGTGAGGCAGTTCGTTGCTGGTGTAGACGCCCTGGAAGTCAGGCGCGCAATTGATGTGGTACTCGGAGTTGACGAGCCAGTGGACATCGAACACGACGATCGTGTCCACGCCCGCCTCCCGGCAACGCCTGCCGATCTCGATGTGCCCGTCGATGGCGGCCTGCCTGCAGCCGCGGTGCGGCCCATCCAGTTCCGACAAATACATCGACGGGACATGCGTGATCTTTGCAGCGAGCGACAGGGTGCCCATGGGTTTCTCCGGTAGCGACCGCTTCAGACGCCCCAGCGGGGAATCGGGTGCTGGTCGATCGAGACGCAGACGTTCTTCGGCTCGAGGAATACCTCGAAGCTCCAGGTGCCGCCTTCCCGTCCGGTTCCCGATGCCTTGGTACCGCCGAACGGCTGGCGCAAGTCCCGCACGTTCTGGCTGTTGACGAAGCACATTCCCGCCTCCACGGCGGCCGCCACCCGATGGGCACGGCCCAGGTTCTGGGTCCAGATGTAGGAGGAAAGGCCATAGCGTGTGTCATTGGCAATCCGGATCGCGTCGGCCTCGTCGTCGAAACGGATGAGGCAGGCGACCGGGCCGAAGATCTCGTCCTGGGCGATTGCCATGTCGTTGCGTACGTTGCCGAAGACAGTCGGTTTCACGAAGTTGCCCCTGCGAAGTCCGGCGGGCAGCTCGGGAGCGTCGAGCCCGCCGGTCATCAGTTCCGCGCCTTCCTGGCTGCCGAGTTCGATGTACCGGCGTACTTTCGCGAGATGGTCCGGCGAGATCATCGGTCCTATCACCGTCGCCTCGTCGAGCGGATCCCCCACGCTGATCCGGGCAGCACGCGCGGCGAACCGGCTGGCGAAGTCGTCATAGACGGATCGCTGCACCAGGATCCGCGAACCTGCAGTGCAACGCTCGCCGTTGTTGGAGAAGATCATGAAGAGTGCCGCGTCCAGCGCGCGCTCCAGGTCGGCATCTTCGAAGACCACGAACGGGCTCTTGCCCCCCAGTTCCATCGAGAACTTCTTCAGGCCCGCGGACTGGCAGATCCGGTTTCCGGTGGCCGTGGATCCGGTAAAGGACACCGCCCGCACGTCGGGGTGGCTCACCAGTGCCTCGCCGGCCGTCCTGCCGTAACCGTGCACCAGGTTCAGCACCCCCCGCGGAACCCCGGCCTCCAGCGCCAGTTCGCCGAGCATCGCGGCGCTCAGGGGCGACAATTCGCTCATCTTGAGAACCGCCGTATTGCCGAAAGCCAGACAGGGCGCCGTCTTCCAGGTCGCCGTCATGAACGGAACGTTCCATGGCGAGATCAACGCACAGACACCGACCGGATGAAACAAGGTGTAGTTGAACATCCGGCTGTCGACCGGGTAGGTATGCCCGTCGGTGCGGGTGCACATTTCAGCGAAGTAATGGAAGTTGTCTGCCGCCCGCGGCACGAGCGCCTTGCCGGTCTGACCGATGACCTGGCCGGTGTCCTCGGTTTCGGTGCGCGAGATCTCGGGCACGCGCGCGGTGATCAGGTCGCCCAGTCGATGCATGATCCTGGCCCGTTGCGCCTGAGGCGTTGCCGCCCAGCCAGGGAACGCCGCCTTGGCGGCGGCCACCGCGGCCGCAACCTCGGCTTCGCCGCCGGAGGCGACCTCCGCCAGGACCTGCTGGTCAGCAGGGTTGACGGTCTCGAAAACGGTCTTGCCGGCGACGCGCTCGCCGTTGATCAGGTGCTCGATCATTGCATCCTCCAAAGCGAGGGCTTGCTCGTGCCCCGCTATTTGCTTAACATGTTAAGCTTAATGCGCCGCGATCAGCCGTGTCAACGTCAACCGCCTTGAGATCCGAAGCCGCCGCCGTCGACCCTCCCCCGCACGGTACCGGCCTGAGGGCATTCTCGCGCTCGCTGCCGATGGCGCTGCTGCGGTGCCGTGAATCGGTGATGTCACGTTTCAGGCCGATGCTGCGCGCCCAGGGCATCTCCGAACAGCAGTGGCGCATCCTGCGCGCGCTGATGTCCGACGGGCCCATGCGGGCGAGCGACCTCGCCCAGGATACCCTGCTGAGCGCGCCGAGCCTGTCGCGGCTGTTGAAGTCGCTGGCTACCCGAAAGCTCATCCGCCGCACCGCCAGCCCGCAGGACCTGAGAGAGGCCCGGATCACGATCACCGACAAAGGCAGGCGCGTGGTGGAACAGATCGCACCCTTGTCGGAAGCGATCTATGCGGACATCGCCGCCGCAGTCGGCCCGCCGCAACTCGATCGTCTTTACCATCTGCTCGCCGACGCCTCCGCCCGTCTGGATGCCGCCGCGGGGGCCGCCGGCGATTCTCCTGAAGCAAACTAACGGAAGTCAACCTACATGGCCAACGCGATCTGGAACGGTGTCATCTCGTTCGGGCTGCTGAACATCCCCGTCGCCCTGCACTCCGGCGAACGGTCCACGGATCTTCACTTCAGGATGCTGGACAGCCGCGACAACAGCCCGATCCGCTTCGAGCGGGTCAACGCCGAGACCGGCGAGGAAGTGCCCTGGAAGCAGATCGTCAAGGCCTTCGAGTACGAGAAGGGCAATTACGTCGTGCTCGAGCAGGAGGACTTCAAGGCGGCCGCTCCTGACTCGCTCGAGACAGTGGAAGTCACATCCTTCGTGGATCGCGAATCGATCCAGCCGATGTACTACGAGAAACCCTATTACCTGGTGCCTGGCAAGAAGGCCGAGAAAGGCTACGTCCTGCTACGCGAGGTGCTTCGCAAGACCAACCGCGTCGCCATGGGAAAGGTCGTCATCCGGACCCGCGAGTACCTGTGCGGACTGCTGCCCATAGACAATGCCCTGGTGATGATGCTGTTGCGGTTCCCGCAGGAGATCGTTCCCGCAGAGTCCTTCAAGCTGCCGGGCGGCGGACTGTCGGAGTACCGCATTTCCAGCAGGGAGGTGGCCATGGCCGAAGAACTGGTCGAATCGATGTCGATCGAGTTCGAGCCCACGGCCTATGTGGACGATTTCAGGACCCGGTTGCAGGAGGTCATCGATACCCGGATCCGATCCCAGGAAGGCACGGTCACCACTGCCGAGGAGGGGGACGAGGAGGCGGAACAGCCGTCGACAAACGTGGTCGACTTCATGGCGCTGCTGCGCAAGAGCCTGAAGGGCAAGAGTAGCGACAAGGAAACCGCCGCGAAGAAGACTTCGAAAACGCGGTCCAGGGATTCGACCCCTTCCACTGCCGGTGCGAAGGGCGCCAGCAAGAGCGCGTCCGGGAACGGCTCGAAGACTGCTTCGAAGAGCGGTTCCAAGGCCGGCTTAAAGGCCGGTTCCAAAGGCGGTTCCAAAGCCGCTTCCACAGGCGCTTCCAAGGGTGGGAGCAGAACCGCCGCCGCCACCGGGTCCAAGGCCGGGTCCAAAGCAGGCAAGACGTCAAAAACCGCGAAGGGTACGAAGACCGCACGCCGGACCGGTTCGAAGACGGCGAGCAAGGTTGCTCGCAAACGCGCCGCCTGAACTGCGGCCCGCGCCATGAGCGCTATGAGCCTGGTCAGGCTCGAGCAGCGCTCCCTCGGGCGTCAGGGTTGCCGGGATCACCGTCATTACCGGCGTTGCGCTTGTTCCTCACATACAGCACCTGGCCTATCACGGCGACGAACAGCAGCAGGACGTTACTGCTGACGAAGACCCAGTTGCCCAGCAGAAAGCTGTAGATGACGAATCCGGTCGAGGTGGCCAGCTGCCCGATGAACAGCCAGGACGAAACGCCCTGCGAGCTCCCCGACTTCCATTGCGTGAAGACCTGCTTGCTCATCGTCATCAACAAGAGCAGGTTGCTCAACCACCCGATCGCCTCAGTTCCCATGGCGCGCGGTTGGCAAGTCATGTGCCCGACGCCAAGTGCCTATCAATGCGCGAGGAAGAAATCGACCATCGCCGCCGAGGCATCCGGCCCGCCTGGATCGGTGTGCGAGCCCAGAGGGCTTCCTCCCGCCCAGGCGTGCCCGGCTCCCTGCACTTCCCAGCGCTCCACCATCACCTTGCCGTCGGGATCGACATGGCGCGTCCGGGTGTAGGAGCGCCCGCCGTCCGCCCGTCCCGTCTCCTGCCGCACCGTCAACGATCCCGGCGGCCATCCTGCCAGCGCAACGTCGGCGACCTGGCCGCCGTTGGCCGGATGCACTGTCCGGTCCTGCCGGCCGTGGAAAACGATGGTGCGTACCGGCCGCCGAGGGTCATCCGAGTGCCGCTGACGAGTGACCGTCGGCGCAGGCGCCCCGCGCTTCATCGCCGCCAGCGCCGAAGGCAGGTCATGCGCCGCGCCGGCCCGCAGGCCCGAGTGCACCGCGACGGCGGCGATGAGATCGGGACGGGTATCGGCGAGGATTGCCGCCATTGCGCCGCCGGCTGACAGGCCGGCCACGAAAATGCGGTTTCTTTCGACCGGATGGGCGTTCACGATGTCCTCCACCATCCCGGAAATGATCGACGGTTCGCCGCCCTGAGCGCGCTGACTGTCCGGATTGAACCAGTTCCAGCAGGCCGAGGGATTCGCGCTCGTGGACTGGCCGGGGTAGAGCACCAGGAAATCATGCCGGTCCGCGAGTGCGTTCATGGCAGTTCCAGCGGCGAAATCAGCAGGGGTCTGAGTGCAGCCATGCAGCATGATCACCAGGGGTCGGGACCCGCCCGCGGAAGTACCCGCGACCGGCCGGTAAAGCAGGTAATCCCGTTGACCGGCAGCGTTGCCGAAGGTGCCGGCCAGCATGCTGCCATCCGCACGGTCCCAGGCCTTTGCCGTCCTGCTGCCGTTTGCGGTCCTGCTGGCGTCTGCAGTCCTGCTGCCGTTTGCGGTCTCGCCGTCGAACGCATCGTCGCTGCGCCAGCGGGCCTCGACGTCGATGATGTCGCCCTCCGGCCCGAACGACCGAGCCGTAGCGGCAGCAGCGCGCCCGGCAACGTCGGCCGCCGGCGCGGCGGCCTGTTTGCCGGCAAGCGCGCGTTGTATCGCAGCCGTGGCCGCCTCCAGATTGCCGGCGGCGGTCAACTGTGCGGCAGCAAGCATGGCTGATTTGAAAGTAGTGTTCATGGTTTCCTTTTTTGTTGTTTGCAATGAGGTCACGTCAACCCGACCGGCCTGCCAGCGCCTTGCTGACGGCAGCACTCGCCTGGAGCGTGCCGAGTACCGAGAGCGCCTCGATGGTTTCCAGCGCCAGGGCCGGATTCACGTCCTCGTCGATCACCACCAGACCGACCACCGCGATGCGGATCCGCCGTCCCGCCGCCTTCAGCGCTTCCAGTTCCGCCCGGGTGATCCGCCTCAATCCAAGTGACCGCTCCTGTCGCGCCAGCGCGCCATTGACGATGTCGCGATGGTTTGCGAGGAGATTCCTGACCGCCGTGCGGATCAGGTCGGATCGGTTGGAAAAGAATCCCTCCGCCACCAGCAGATCAATGCTGCCGAGATCCACGGCCCCGAGATTGATGGTCAGCTTCTCGCTGTCGGCCGCCGGCCGCGCACGGCCCCTGGGCGCGACATCTTCCTGCACAGGTTCAGCGCGCTCATCCGATGCTTCGACGTGATGTTTCGTCCTCATGACTTCCTGCCGTTGAAAGGAGACAGCATACCATCGTTAACGGATTGACCATCCATAAACCATCCATAGGCAATCCATTAACCATCCATACGCCATCCTCCGGCCGTGTGTAGCGGGGCCTCGGAGCGGGCAACCGGGGGCGGGCGAAGAGGGGGCGCCGTCGCTTCGCGCCGGTCCCCGCCGGAGCATGCGCAGGCACCGGCCGCTTCCATGCGAGCCCGCTCCTCGCGGTCTCGGGAAGCCTGAGTCGATCCCCCGGATCGACTCGCCCGCGCCCACGCACGCTCCAGCGGCGCCCCCAATTCGCCCGCCCCCGGCCACCCGCCCCGAGGCTGCGTCGTGCGCCGGATCACCGCAAGCCGCAGTCCGGAGGAACGACGCGGGTAAGACGGCTCAGGCGGCCCGGTGATGGCAATGGGCCGCCGACGGATGACCGATGCGCACCGACATGGGATTGGCTCGAAGACGCGACGCTCGACTGGAGTTCCACGACAACCCGGGTCCCGGCGAGGGCGGGATTCGGGCGGCAGGGCGAAGGCGCCGACGCGCCAGGGCGTCCTCGGCCGCCGGGAACCGTCGAGCTTCCCGAAGCGACGGCGCTCCCTCTCGACCGGCCGCCCGAATCACCGCCATCGCCCCAACAGGCACGTCGGTTGCAATCCCAAGCGGGCCGCACCGGATGCCGGTGCCAGGATCCGATCAACTTCAATTGCCCCCGTGCCATGGAATCCGAGGCGGACGCACTTGCAGCCTTGCTGACCGAACATCGGCTTCGTTATGTCAGCGCGAATGAATTGAATGTATTGCGGCTTCGATGCGGACGCGGATTCACCTACCGCGACGCCGCAGGCACGCCGGTTCGGAAGAAGGAAGATATTCACCGCTTCAAGAGCCTCGCCATACCGCCGGCCTGGGTGGACGTGCGGCTCGCGCCGGAGCCCGCCTGGCACCTTCAGGCCCTCGGCTGCGATGCACTCGGACGATTGCAGCGTCGCTATCACGATGCCTGGGAACTGGTGCGGAGCGCCGACAAGCTGGCGCGATTGCAGCGTTTCGCAGTCGCCCTGCCGCGCGTGAGGTCGCGCGTGCAACGAGACCTCCGCAAGCCGCTTCAGGATCCGGATGCGCTTTGCGCCACAGCCGTACGATTGATCGACCTCGCCCATCTCCGTCCGGGGAGCGAGGCTGCCCTGAAGGAGATCGGCTCGCGCGGCGCGACCACGCTTGCGCCGTCCAACGTGAGCGTGAATGGCAACGGCATCAGGCTGGCCTTCCGCGGGAAGTCACGCACATGGGTGGAAGTCGAGGTTACCGATCCGATTCTTTGCCGCAAGCTGGCTCGCCTGAAAGAAACCAATCGCCGTCGCCTGTTCCGGATCGAGCAGGCCGGATGCAGCTATGAACTGTCGTGCTCAGCGCTCAATGCCTATCTGCAGAAGGCGGCCGCGAGCCCCATCTCCGCAAAGGACTTCCGCACCTACGATGCCACCTCGACCGCCTTATGGCATCTCGCAGGTACGGCGTTGCCCGCCTCCGCCCATGGGCGACGCAAGGTGATCGCCATGATTTCCCGCGAGGTCGCCCAACGGCTGCACAACACGCCGGCGATTGCCCGCAGCAGTTACATACATGCGTGTGTCATCGATGCGTGGCTGGCCGGCTCTTTCGAAGGGGGAGCCGGTGAGAGTCTGCGACAGTCGGTGCGGACGTCGCGTTTCTGCTCGCGGCCGGAATCCGCATTGCGCCGTTTCCTCGCAAGCTACCGGGCCACCGGACAGGATGGCGGGCTGCCCGGATAGGAGCCTGCGCGGCAGAAGGAGGGGGCGCGCGGTTAAGTCTACAAATCAGAAGTCGGAGAAAGAGAAAGAAGCGAAGAAAGACGGACAGCCGGCTCAATCATCGCGCGCGACTTTGCGTATCGTCCGGGACAGGGTGCCGGGGACGATCGGCTTGGGCAGGAAATGATCAAACCCGGCCGCTTCGCACCGTCGCCGCATGTCCTGCGAGACATGCGCCGTAAGGGCAATGACGGGAAGATGGTTGGGCGCCTTGCGGGCCTCCCACTGGCGCAGGCGGGCCAACAATGCCAGTCCGTCCTCACCCGGCATGGAGATGTCGAACAGCGCGACATCGAAGGGCTCGCCGCTCACCAGCACCGAAAACGCCTGGAAGGCCGACTCGCAGCCGGTCACCGTCGCGCCTTGTTGCTCAAGCAGTGTCTGGAGCATATCGCGCAGATCCGGCTGGTCTTCGACCGCCAGAATCCTCATGCCCTGCAATGTCCCTTGTCGCGCCGATTCCGTCATCATTCCGGACTGACGCAATCCTTGTGCCTACGCCGCGCCGCCACCGCACCGCAGGGCGCGCACGGGCAGAAGAAAGAACTGGCTGCCCGGAGCCGGCTACTCGGAGCCGTACGCCCGCAGGCGGTTGTAGAGCGTCTTGAGGCTGATGCCCAGCATATCGGCAGTCCGTTCCTTGGCGCCGTCGCAATAGGCCAGGGTGGCGATGATCAGGTCGCGCTCCGCGTCGGCGATCGTCGACCCCACCCGCACGGCCACCAGCGGCATCTCGTCGCCGCCGGCACTGTCGTCGCCTCCGGCGCCCGCACCGGCCGAGGCATCTGCATCGACCGGAAGGGGCGAAGGCCGGTTCGCAGGTGCGGGCATCGATGGGACCGAAGCGCCGGCATCTCCGGCGGGCGCGGCCGCAGGATAACGCTCCGCCATCGTGCTGGTACCCACCGCGGTCTGGGCATCGAAAGGCGGCAGGCAATCCACGTCGATTGCCCGGTCATCGACCATGATGGCGGTTCGGTGGATGTAGTTGCGCAGTTCCCGGACATTGCCTGGCCAGTGGTAGGACTGCAGCGCCGTCAGGGCGGGCTGGGTGATCGACAGTTTGCGTCCCTCCCGCTTGGCATAGGAGGCCAGGAAATGCCGGGCGATCAAGGGCAGGTCCTCCAGGCGGTCCCGCAACGGCGGCAGACCGATCTGGAAGACGTTGAGCCGATAGTAGAGATCCTCGCGCAGCTTGCCTTCGCGCACCGCTGTCAGGGGCTGGCGATTGGTAGCCGCCACCACCCGCACATCGCTGCGCAGGGGCGAATCGGAGCCCACCCGGCTGAAGGTGCCGGTCTCCAGGACGCGCAGCAACTTGACCTGCAAGTCGAGCGACATCTCGGTGATCTCGTCCAGGAAGAGCGTGCCGCCGCTCGCCCGCTCGAAAAAGCCTTTGTGCTGCTTGATCGCGCCGGTGAAACTGCCCTTTTCGTGGCCGAACAGCTCGCTTTCGATCAGTTGCGCCGAAATCGCGCCGCAGTTGACCGCCTCGAAAGGACCGTTCTTGCGATGACTGAAGCGGTGGATGGACTCCGCGACCAGTTCCTTGCCGGTGCCGCTCTCACCGACGATAAACACGCTTACCGAGGTCCGGGCGACCCGCTCGATCTGTGTGAAGACGTCCCGCATTGCCTGCGACACCCCCCACATCCCGCCGAAATTGTCCGTCCCCTTGGCCGGCGGCTCATCCGCCGACTTGCCACCTTCTCCCGCCTTCGGCCGCGCGGGTTCATCGAGTGGCCCTTCGCCAGGGGCGTCACGATCGGCACCACGCGGCCCAGCCTCAGCCAGGCGATTCAGGACCGTCTTGAGCAGCTTGAGCGACACCGGCTTGATGAGGTAGTCCGCCGCGCCCAAGCGCAGCGCCTGGACCGATGTGTCGACACTCGCATTGCCGGTGATCAGGACAATCTCAGCGTCACCACGGAGGTTTTCGTCGGCAAAGAGATCCATGCCGGAGCCGTCCGGCAACCCGAGGTCAAGCAAGACGATCCCGGGCTTGTGAACGATGAGTTGCTGTCGCGCCTCCGCCAGGCTGCTGGCGATGCTCGCGACAAAGCCTTCCGACCGGGCAAAGGTGGAGAGCAGGTCCGCCGAGTTGTCGTCGTCCTCGACAATGAGGACACTCTTGCTTCGCATCAATAAACCGAAAAGATGAAGGCTGCCGGGGCACCAAGCCGCCGGACAGTTATCCAGGGGAGGATTATGACGCCTCGGGCCAAACGCGCGAAATGGCCGCCTTGAACGGGCTCAAACCGCCGGGCGACGGCGCAAATGCAAGTCGAAGCCGTCGGCGCCGGCAGCGCGCATCTCCAATGCGAGCCCGCAGCGCTGCATCACCGTTCGAGCAAACCACAGTGCCTGGGCCCGGACCTCGGGGCGCCGGGTGGCGTACCCCTCCAGTCCCTGGCACAAACTGATCAGCGGCGTCCTGTCGCCGGTGGCACCGGGAACCGTCACTATCAGTTCATCGTCGCGCGCCGCGATCCTCATCGAGGGGTCCTCGGCAGACTGGGAGACGGCCAACGCATGAAGAAGGGTGACGAGGGCGTCGCCGAGCGATGCGCCGGCGTCCTTGCACAGCACGGACCCTGAGGGATCGACTTGACGCAAGGGGTCCAGGCGAGCCTTCTCGGCCGCGTTCAAGGGTGAATCGTCGGTATCGGCCATATGCTTGAGCGCAAGCTGGAGTCTCGCCAGCAGCACGCACTCGACGTTGTCAGGCACGCTGATCCGCAGTCGCATCAGCACGTCCGACAGTCCTGACAGACTGGCGGTCTGACTGTCCACGCCGCGCCGAAGTCCCAACAGGGCCCTGCCGACAATCCCGTCGGCTTCTCCAAAGTGGGTTTCGAGCACCTCGAGCCAACCCGACATGGCGCTCAAGGGCGTCCTCAGATCGTGGATCGCCGAGTCGAGCAAGACGGCCGTCTCCGCCACTGCGTCGCCGGTCTCGCCGCCGTCGTCCGCGCGGACGTCCTTTCGGGATTCCGGATTCGCCTTATGGGCTCCTGGCTGACGAACTCCTGGATTTGTCTCCGAATTCACTGAAATTCCATCACTGTTGGCAGCCGATTATGAGTGCAGGGGTATCAACCGCAGGCAATTCATGTGCCACGGACCGTCTCGGTAAGCGCCCTGCTCACAGTGGCTCATGCTGCCCACGCCCGCGACGCAGAGCCCGCCACGGCAATTCTTGCAGCAAAAGATGCTCCCGCCATGCGGGGCTTCGCTTATCGCCCTCGCGCTACATCCGCGCGTCACGCCTTCGCATGCGCGGGCACCTCAATTACCGCGCCGGCAGGACTCAGGCGCGCAACTTGCTTAAATCACTCCTCCGAGGTCTGCAGCAGACCGGCACTTGACAAAACGAGGTACGAGCGTGGCACAAGAAAATCAGGCAACCGCAGCGCCTGCGGGGAGCAGTTCCAGGCAACCTTTTCTAGCGGACATGAAGGCGATCCGGGACCGGGCGCGTCAGCACATGGGCGACGGCGCAGTAACGTCGGGCTACGGCAAGGACTTGCCCCAGGCACTGGAAGTTCTGAACGCCGCCCTCGCCACGGAACTGGTCTGCGTGCTGCGCTACAAGCGCCATTCCTTCATGGCTGCAGGAATCTACGCGGAGCCTATCGCGAAGGAATTCGCCGCTCATGCCGACGAGGAGCAGGCTCACGCCGACCTCCTCGCCAGACGCATCGTTCAACTGGGCGGAGCCCCGGACTTCTCGCCGGAGGGGCTTGCTACCAGGGCGCATGCAGACTACGTGGAATGTGACAACCTGAAGGAAATGATCGAAGAGAATCTGGTGGCCGAGCGGATCGCGATCGATACATACCGGGAAATGGCCCGGTGGTTCGGTAACGATGATCCCACCACCAAGCGCCTCCTAGAGGGTATCCTTAGTCAGGAGGAAGAACATGCGGATGAACTGGCGGACCTGCTCCAGAAGAACCAGTTCTAGGCATGGAAGGCGCGCGAACCGCCCGTCCCGGCATCCGCAAACGGTCGGGCCGGGTGCGTAGCAGCACTGTTCCTAAGACAATTTCTAAAGACAACAATCAGGGAGAAGTCATGGCTGATGTCGATACCGACAGGATTGCCGCACGCCTCGAAGAGGCCGCGGAAGCAATAGAGCGCTCGCTCAAGCGCACCCGGCGATCGGTCGGCAGCGCGGCCTCGGACATGTCCGACCAGTCCCGCCATGCGGTCGAGCGGGAATGGACAGCGCTCAAGAAGGACCTGTCCGACCTGATGAATCGGGCGGATCTCGCGGAATCACCGGAAGTCAAGGCAGTGGTTGCCCGGATCAGGGACACGATGAATTCGGTGTCGGATACTGTGACCAGCGCAGCGAGTGAAGCGCAGCACCGGGCCCGGGAAAGTGCGGAACGGGTCAATGACTACGCGCATGCGTCGCCGTGGCAGGCGGCCGGCATCGCCGCTGCGGCCGGATTCGTCGTCGGCGTCTTGCTCTCGCGGAAGTAAGCCGGGGCCCGGCTCCTAGATGCTCCGCAGGTTTATCGAGTCCCGCCTCTCGGGGGCTCGGCGCGTTGCGGCCGAGGCGGTCGATGGCCTGGATGACCGCTCGGCCCTGTTCGTGGCCGAGCTCACCGCCGAGCAGGGCCGGCTCACCCGCCTGGCGCTGTTCGCGCTCGGGGCGCTCCTGGTGGCCATCCTCGCCGTGGTGTGGGCTGCGGCCACCCTGGTCGCGTTCACCTGGGATACCGAATGGCGGCATGTGACCCTGGTCGGTCTGCTGATCTTCTGGATACTGTTCGCCGCCGGTCTGGCAATAAAGGCCCGCTCTCTGTTGAAGGCAGGAAAGCGGGCGTTCTGGTTCAGCCGCCAGGTTTTGGCGGAAGACCTGGAGCAATTCCGGGAGCATTTCAAGTGACGCGCAAAAGCGAATCTCCTGAGCACATCTTCGAGCGAATCAATCGCCGGCGCGCCCACCCGGCCACATCTCCGGAGGCAGCGGTTTCTGTCGCGCCCCCTCCTGCATCCGTCACTGACCCCCATCCTGGCGAGTCTCCAGGCTCCGTGCCACGACGCCCTCCGTTCCCGGTTCAGCCTGCCACGGAGACCTTGCGAGTGGACGAAATTCTGTTCGATGGGCTTTCGGACAGGGCAGGCACAAGCGCCCCTGGATCGCAGAGATCCGACAGGGACACCTTCCCGCGCAGCGCAACAATGCGACTGCTCCTGAAGCACCCGACCCTCACCCTGGGGGTCAGCCTTCCAGCCGCGGCGCTCCTGCTGCGGTCACCGGCGACCCGACGCCTGCTGCTGATCGCGCTTCAGGCGGGCGCCTTGCCCGGCGCACGGGGGTTGATCGCTTCCCTGCGAGACCGGCCGGACAGGATTCCACGCGGCTGAGCACGGACCTCCCTGTCCCGCAGCAAATCTGACGGATTGCCGCAGGGCAAAAAAAAGCCCCGCAAGGGGGCTAAATCAGGGAGGAAACAATGTTTACCGGCAATTCCCGCGCCCGGGAGTTGAAATGCCGTCCGTCGGCAATTTCGACCTGAAAGAATTACCGCCAGCGTGACGGATCGGGTAAGGCGGCAATTCCGGGGCGTACCGATAAGGGCGGCCCACCGAGGCCGCCGATACAGGATGCAGGGGCAACTGCCGCGCCCGCGACGGTTGGGCCTCCGTTAAAGTGGGCCCGGCGAAATCGTTGTCTTCCTTGATATCAGCGGCTCCTGGCCGCGTGGACACCCTGATTTCTTTGGTTTCGGGCGGCGGGGTCCGGCTCCCGGCGGATGGCAATCCGAAGCAGGAGTCCAGCAGGGGTTTCCTGGACGGGCCCGATTGGCACGCTTTATGCAACCGATAGCTGAAACACCCTAATAATGCCAAGGAGAGAACGCGATGGGACAGTCCATTTCCCTGCAGTTGAACCGCAGCCTGAGCATCGCACCCGCCTTGCAACGCTCGCTCCAGTTGCTGCAGATGAACGCGCTGGAGTTCGAACAGGAGATCAGCCAGGCGCTCGACAGTAATCCTCTACTGGAAATGGAAGAGGGTGCAGAGAAGGGTGACGCCCCGGAGGCGCTTGCGACCGACGGGGCTACCGCCGAGGGGGGTGACCCGCTCGATTCGCTGCTGGATTCCGATTCCGCCCCCGAAGGAGCCGAGTTCGCCGAACCGTCGACTGCAGACAGCTTCGACGACCTGTCGCGGGACGACCTGTCGGCCTATGACGATGTCGACCCCGGTATGCAGGCCGACAGCGATTCAGCCGCTATGAACGACTCCGACCTCATGGAGAGCATCGCGACCGAGCACAGCGAAGCGGCCGGCGACGAGTTCAACGAACACCTGTCGGACTGGAGTACGACGAGCAAGTCCACCTCCGGGGAAGGCTTGACGGCTCTCGACATGGCCCATGCCCATGGCTCGCTGCGGGAGCACTTGCTGCAGCAGCTTGGCAGCACGCGGATCAGCCCGGTTGACCAGTATCTCTGCAGCCTGATCATCGACAGTCTTGATCCTGCGGGATACCTGCGCGAGGATCTGGACGAGCTGGCGGAAATCGCGCAGCGGCTGCTGGAGGATCACGACGTGCGGCAAGGCGGCAATCGGCACTGCCGAACTGCAGATCGCCCTGTGCCGCGTGCAGAGTTTCGATCCTCCCGGTGTCGCAGCCCGGACGATCGAAGAGTGCCTGACCCTTCAGTTGCGGGCAGTGCCCGACGATGCCCCTGGAAAGGAAAGTGGCCATGGCAATCGTCAAGTCGCATCTGCAGCTGCTCGCTCACAACGACTTTCGCGGGATCACCGCGGCGACCGACGCGTCCGAAGCGGAGCTGTCGGCCGCCACCCGCCTCATTCGCTCGATGGACCCGAAGCCCGGCCTGAGACACGGCACCGACCGAGTCGTCTTCGCGGTGCCGGAGGTGATCGTCAAGAAGGTCAAGGGCCGCTGGACCGCTGCCTTGCATCCGGCCGCTACCCCGCGTATCCGGCTCAACGCCCAGTACGCCAGCATCGTCGCGCGCAACGAAGACGGCCAGTGCGGCGGCCTGAGCGCACAGCTCCAGGAGGCCAAGTGGCTGATGAGGAGCATCGAGCAGCGCGCCAGTACGATCGAAAAGACCGCGGCGGCCATCGTTGCGCGGCAGCAGGCCTTCTTCGAGCACGGCGACATCGGGCTGCAACCGCTCAAGTTGGCGGACATCGCTGCGGATGTCGGCATCCACGAATCGACCGTTTCCAGGGTTGTGAACAGCAAGTATCTCCAATGCCCCGCGGGGCTGATACCGATGCGCAAGTTCTTCACGAGCCACGTCGAGACCTCGGCCGGCGACGCCTGCTCTGCGACTGCGGTGAAAGCCATGATCCGGCAGCTGGTGGAGAACGAAGCGGCCGGCGAGCCGCTGTCGGATCACCGCCTTGCCAAGATGCTGGCGCAGCGTGGCATCCGGATAGCGAGGCGCACGGTCACCAAGTACCGTGATGCGCTCGGCATCGAGGCTGCCGACCTGCGGCGCCAGTTGAACCAGCCGGCAGACAGCAACGGTCGCGCCGCAGCCGGAAAGCCGACGGTAGGTAGCCCCGGAGGGGCGAAAGCAACCGCGAAGCCTCGTCTCGCTGCACCCTCCCGGCGTCGCCTGCCCCCGGCTCGCACGCTGCCCATGCCTGAGATCCACCTCGCAAGGATGACTATGACGACCCCCACCACGGGAAACTATTCCGGATCCCCGGAAGACACTACCGGGCGCCAGTCCCTGGACCACCTCTATGTCGAGGCTATGGATGCCGAGGATGCGCGCTTCAATACCCGCAATGGCGTGTTCTATCCCACCGGCTTCATTCTCCTTGCCTTGTCAGGCGAGCAAGCGGTGTCCCGCGCGGTCACATTGCTCACAGACGGCGGGATCGCCGAAAAAGAAATCACCTTGCTGCGATCGGAGCAGATGCGCGAACTCACCGACAAGTCCAGGCACGACGCCGGATTGCTCTCGCAGATCGTCGGGGCCGAACTCAAGCAGATGACGGTGCTGGCCCAGCTGGCCGACGACGGCCATCACTTTCTCCTGGTCAAGGATGGCGATGAATGCCGCCGCGTCATCGAGACGGTCGGCCTCGAGCCAGGCGTGAGCCGCGGACTGATGTTCCACACCCTCGCGGTAGAGGAACTACCCGTCGTCAAGGAAAAGATTCCCGGGAAAAGCCCCTTCGGTGTCAACGAGGTCATCCGCAATCACGCTTCGGATGCCGAGATGAGGGGCAAAGACAAGTCCTGACCTGGGCATATCGCTTGCTACTTCACTAACGCAACAATCAAAACTCAGGAGAAACGTCATGTTGTATTGGGCCGCAGTGTTTCTTGTAATCGGACTGGTTGCCATGTTGCTGGGCGCCGGTGGTATTGCCGGGGTTTCCATGAACATCGCGTGGATCCTGTTTGTCGTCGGGATCGTGATGGCGATCATCTTCTTCGTCATGGGTCGCCGGCCGAAGCTTTAGCGTCGGCATTTTCGTACCACGACGTACCCTCGAGGGCGCTGGCGGCAGGACCGCCAGCGCCCTCGTCGCGTCTGCCAGGCACGAACCACTTAAGACAATTTCAGGCATATGCCTTGCCAGACCGACTCATCCACCGGCCGACCATTCCCGGACGGCCTCCACCGAGGAATTCCAATGAATGCTTCATCATTCCCACGCCGCGGAATCTCCGCTGCCTTCCTGGCAGGATCCTTGATGGTTGTCGTCCTTGCAGGCTGCAGCCGCGAGGAACCCGCCGCGCCGGCGGTACCGGCACCCAAGACTTCAACGGCACCAGCCTCCCCCGCCCCCGCTGCAGCAACGCCTGCCACTTCTGCCCCGACATCGGCGACGCCGATCGCAACCCGTCCCGAGGGATCCGCAACCACGCCCGGAACGCCGGACGGGGCCGCGGCCAGCCTGCCCGCGAATCAGGCCAACCCGGATCGTCCGGCCGCGTCGGGTACCGCCGACGATACGAAAGGCACCGACCCGGCGGGCGCGCTTACGAAGCAGGAAGAAAAAACGGGTATGCCGGAGGCATTGCACGGTAATAATCATTCCAGCCCTGCTCTGGATCCCGAGACCAAGAAACAGTAGCGACTGATCGCTCCCTATGACGGCTCTCTGCAAACGCCGCGGTGCCTGGCGATTCCTGGCCCTGAGCGGCGTCGCCGCGATGCTGTTGGCGGGCTGCGGCAGCGACGACTCGTCCGAGCCGGCAGTGCAGGCGCCCGTAGCCTCGCCGGCCGCACCGCCTCCTGCCCCTGCCCCGACGACACTCAAGAGCGCGACCGACGTCGGTCCTCCCCTGACCCCTAACCAGCTGGACTCGGTCGTCGCAGTCAGTACCGCAGCCGGATTGGCCGGCGCAAGCCGGTGTGCGGTGCAGGTGGTCGAGATCGTCTACGCGACGACCGCACCGGATGGCGCGCCGGCCCAGGCGTCCGGCGCGGTAATGATCCCGTCCGGCCCCAGCTGCGAGGGCCCGTATCCGCTGGTCTCCTACGCGCCGGGCACGGACCTCCAGAGGACCCGGACGATGGCCAACGTCGGGGATCCCGAAGTGCAACTGGTGGCGGCGATGCTGGCGTCCCAGGGGTTTGTGGTTGCCGCTACCGACTATCTCGGTTATTCCAAGTCCGACCTTCCCTATCATCCCTACCTGCATGCGTCCAGCGAGGCCACGGCGTCCCTGGACGCGTTGCGCGCGGCACGGGAACTCGGTACCCAGCGGGGTGTCGGCCTGAGCGGAAAGGTATTCGTCACCGGGTATTCGCAGGGCGGCCACGCGTCGATGGCGACACAGAAGACGATCGAGACCAGCACCGCCTCAGAATTCGCGCTGGCAGGGGCCGGACACATGTCGGGCCCCTACAACCTCAGCGGTTCGGTCAATGCCGCCCTCGGCGATCTGCCGCTGGGCGACCTGGGGTCGACGTTCTATATTCCCATCACCGTCACCTCCCTGCAGAAGGTCTACAAGAATCTTTACACGACCCCGGGAGACTTCTTCCAGGCACCATACGACGCCACGATCGAAGGGATCTTCCCGTCGCCGTCCGGCGTGTCAGTTCAGGATCTGATCGCACAGGACAAGTTGCCGGTCCTGCTGGGCAGCCTGGTCACCGAAGGATTCATCGCAGCCGCGCTGAATCCGACATCGGCACTGCATCGGGCGTTCGTGGCCAACTCGCCGACCGACTTCTCACCCAGGGCAAGGACCCTGCTGTGCGGGGGCTCCAAGGATCCGGTCGTGCGTTACCAGAACACCCGGGACGCGATGGCCGCGTTCCAGGCGGCGGGGTCGACGGCGGTCACGAGCTTCGACGTCGAGAGCGAGCCAAGCTATGCGGATCTCCTGCGTGACGACCTGGTCCCGGTCGGTGTGAATGGCGGCTATCACGCATCCCGGGTCCCGCCCCTGTGCCTGCTTCAGGTCCGGAATCTGTTCCTGACGCTGCGATAAGGCCCGCCGGGCAGGCGGGGTAACTCAGCGGTCGTCGCCGCCGGTGTTGTCGGAGCGGCGGGTCGGCGAAGTCGCCGGTGCCCGGTCCCGCTGACCGGCCAGTCCCGCCTCGTCGGTGTCCTTGCGCCCGCTGCGCTCATCGTCGAATCCCTGCTTGCCCACCTCGCGGACGCCATCGCCCTCCGTAGGAAGAGGCCCGGGCTGGGGCTGATCCTCAGGGGGCAGCGGTTCGGAATGCGGACGCTTCGATGCAGTCATTGACTATCCAGCGAAAAGAGGTTGACCAGCGACTTTACCAGTCCATCCGGGAGCGTCGTCGCAATCATGGCCTCGGAAAATGGGCTTGCGCCACCGCTTCGGCGAAACCCCGAAACCGATCGCGAGGGCTTGTGACGTGGGACCACGGGCAGGCATAGCCGTTGCCTACGTACTGGTTGGCCCGAACCGGACACCGGTGGGCGCGGCGACAGGAGAACCCGATGAACGACCAGAACAAGACGCAGGGCAAGGATGCGGCGGATCAGCCGCAGCAGGCAGGCGACCCGAAGGCCAAAACCCTGGACACCAACTCGCCGCGCACCCGTGACCCGGCCGAGCAGCAGAACGTCTGGGAAGAGGAAGGCGGCAGTCCTCCGGAGCAGATTTCATCGACCAAATCGGTGAAGCCTGAATCCGAATCGAAGCCGGGCTCCATGGGCGCGGTCAAGGATTCGGGCTCATGACGACGGGGCGGACAGGCCGTCCCATAGCAACTTCACTCCGGTGGCAAGCAGCGACAGGTTGATGAAGAGGTAGAAGCCTTTCTCGGGAATCAGGCGCGTGAACTTGAGCCCGATCCAGTAGCCCACCGGAATCACCGGCACCAGCATCAAGGCCGTCGTCAGATTGGAAGTCCCCAGCAGACCGAGCAGGCCGTACGGGATCAGCTTGACGTAATTGACAAGGGTGAAGAAGTACACGGTCGTAGCCACCAGGCGCATCTTGTCCAGTTTCAGCGGCAGCAGGTACTGCAGCAGCGGTGGTCCTCCGGCGTGGGCGATGGTGCTGGTGAACCCGGAAATGCCCGACCAGAACGCCGCCCTGAGCCGACTCGGGGCGGCGCCGGGCCTGGCGGCAATGGCTCTGCTGCCGAGGATGCGATGGAGCGCGAAGATCAGGCATTCCACGCCGAGCAAGCCCTTCACCCAGCGAACGTCAAGCGTCTTGAAGACCAGGGCTCCGATGACGATGCCGACGAGAGCCCCGGGAATGAGATGGCGCATGAGGCCGGAGTCGGGTTGGCCGCGGTAGGCCCATAAACCAAGCAGGTCGAGCGCGCACAGTATCGGCAGCATGATCGCAGCGGCATGCTGGGGGGCGATGGCGATCGACATCAAGGGCACTGCGAGCAGACCCACGCCGCCGGCCGCCGACGCCTTGGAGAACCCTGCGAGCAGCACCGAGAGCACCGCCAGCCCGTAGAACAGGGTCGGATCGGCGAGGTCCGCGACGTTCACAGGGTGCGTCGGAACCTGAACGGGAAAAAGCTGTCCACGCGGGTCAGACGCGCTCGATCAGCGTGGCAATCCCCTGACCGACGCCGATGCACATCGTGGCGATCGCATAGCGGCCTCCGCTTCGCTGCAACTGGTGAGCCGCCGTCAACACCAGGCGCGCACCCGACATTCCCAGGGGATGCCCAAGCGCGATTGCACCGCCGTTGGGATTGACCTTCGGCGAGTCGTCCGCAACCCCCAGTTCACGCAGCACGGCCAGTCCCTGCGCGGCAAACGCTTCATTCAGTTCGATGAGATCGATCGCGCTCATCTCGAGGCCGGCCTTCTGCAGCAGCCGCCGGGTCGCCGGCGCCGGACCGATTCCCATGATGCGCGGCGCCACGCCGGCCGTGGTCATCGCCACCAGCCGCGCGCGCGGCGTGAGCCCGAAGCGCTTGGCAGCCTTTTCGGAGGCGATGATCATCGCGGCCGCGCCGTCGTTGACGCCGGAGGCATTGCCTGCCGTCACCGTGCCGTCGGAACGGACGATCGGCTTGAGCTTGGCCAGCGCGGCCATCGAGGTTTCGCGCGGATGCTCATCGCGGTCGACGATCAGCGGATCGCCTTTGCGTTGCGCGATCTCGACCGGCACGATTTCCTCGGCGAAGAATCCGTTCTGCTGCGCGGCTGCAGCCCGTTGCTGGCTGCGCATCGCGAAGGCATCCTGGTCCTCGCGGCTGACCTTGAAATCGACCGCCACGTTCTCCGCCGTTTCCGGCATCTGGTCCACGCCGAAAGCCGCCTTCATCTTCGGATTCACGAAGCGCCAGCCGATGGTGGTGTCGAAGACCGCATTGGCGCGCGAGAAGGCAGAGTCCGCCTTCGGCATCACGAAGGGCGCTCGCGACATGCTCTCGACGCCGCCGGCAATGCCGAGTTCGATTTCGCCGGTGCGGATCGCTCGCGCCAGCGTGCCCACGGCATCCATGCCGGACCCGCACAAGCGGTTCACCGTGGCGGCAGGCACCTCCTGCGGCAGGCCCGCCAGCAGCAGCGCCATGCGGGCCACGTTGCGGTTGTCCTCGCCGGCCTGGTTGGCGCAGCCGTACAGCACCTCCTCGATCGCGGCGGGATCAAGCCCGGGGTTGCGCGCCAGCAGCGCGCGCATCGGAATGGCGCCCAGGTCGTCGGGCCTCACCGCGGACAGCACTCCCCCGTAGCGGCCGATCGGCGTGCGCACCGCGTCGCAGATAAAAGCGTCAGTCATCGTCATCTCCAGTCGATCAGGCCGCACGGCGCAAAGGCGCGCCGCTCAGCCCGCATAGTTCTTCGAAGCTCAGTCCGTCCACCCACTCCAGCGCGACCAGTCCCTGCGGCGTGACCTCGATGACGGCGTGATCGGTATAAATGCGGCTGACACAGGCGATACCCGTCAGCGGGTAGGTGCAGTGCTGCACGATCTTCGGTTCGCCCTGACGCGTCAGTTGCTCCATCATGACGTAGGTCTTCTTCGCACCGATGGCCAGGTCCATGGCGCCGCCGACCGCCGGAATCGCATCGGCGGCGCCGGTATGCCAGTTGGCCAGGTCGCCGGTCATCGACACCTGGAAGGCGCCGAGGACGCAGAAGTCGAGGTGGCCGCCGCGCATCATCCCGAAAGAGTCCGCGTGATGGAAATAGGCGCCGCCGGGAAGAATAGTGACCGGCTGCTTGCCGGCGTTGATGAGGTCCTCGTCCTCGGCGCCCTTGGCCGGTGCCGGGCCCATGCCGAGCACGCCGTTCTCTGAATGCAGGATGATCTCGCGGTCTTGCGGCAGGTGGTTCGCCACCAGGGTCGGCAGACCGATGCCGAGATTGACGATCGCCCCATCGGGGATGTCCCGGGCCAGGCGGGCCGCCATCTGATCGCGCGTCAACTTGCGGTAGGTACTCATCTGCCGGCTCCATCCGCCGCGGCGGTCGCGTCCTGCCTGTCGACTCCGGAGGCGACCTGCACGATCCGTTTGACGTGAATGCCCGGGGTGATGATGGCTTCCGGATCGAGTTCGCCCAAGGGCACGACGTGATCGACCTGGACGATCGCACAGCGCGCAGCGGACGCCATGATCGGTCCGAAGTTGCGAGCCGTCTTGCGATACACCAGATTGCCCCAGCGATCGCCCTTGAGGGCCTTGATCAGCGCGAAGTCGGCGTGGATCGGATACTCCAGGACGTAATCCCGACCCTCGATACGGCGCGTTTCCTTTCCTTTGGCAAGGTCGGTGCCGAAGCCGGTCGGGGTGAAGAATCCGCCGATCCCGGCGCCGGCAGCGCGGATCCGTTCAGCCAGGTTACCCTGGGGCACCAGTTCGAGTTCTATATCGCCGGCGTAGTAGAGCGCGTCGAACACATGGGAGTCGGACTGGCGCGGGAACGAGCAGATGATCTTGCGTACCCGCCTGGCCTTGAGCAGCGCGGCCAGGCCGGTCTCGCCGTTGCCGGCATTGTTGTTGACGATGGTCAGGTCGCGGGCGCCCTGCGCGATCAGCGCGTCGATCAGGGCGGCCGGCATTCCGGCAAGTCCGAAGCCGCCGATCATCACGGTAGCGCCGTCATGGATGCCGGCCACTGCTGCCCCCACGTCGGTCACAATTTTGTCGATCATTTCTGCTCGGCCTGTTCTGGACCGACGGGCCTGAGACGCGCGCCGGTAACGGAGCATTACAGCGGCGCGCGCCGACGGTGTCAAATCATGACTCCTTCGCATACGCCGACAGGCCCTCTGGCAGCCTTACAATCGCCGCACCCCTGAGATCCCCCGATGTCCGCCGAGTCCCGACTGCGCTGGGCCCACATACTGCTTTTCGTGACTCCGATGCTCTGGAGCGCCAACTATATCGGCGCACGGGCCGCCGTCGGCGTCATCGGACCCCATCAGCTGGCGCTGGCACGCTGGACGGTCGCGTTTCTCATCATGCTCCCGATCGCGCTTCCGGCCTTGCGGCGCCAGTGGCCAGACTGGCGCCGGGAGTGGCGCCAGTCATTGGTGCTGGGCGCCCTGGGGATGTGGATCTGCGGGGCGTTCGTGTACCTCGGCGCCCAAACCAGTCCCGCGGTCAACATCGGCCTGCTGTATGCCCTGGCCCCGGTGCTGATCGCCTTGCTGTCGGTCCGGCTGCTCGGCGAGCGGCTGAGCCGGTTGCAGATCGCCGGCGCCGCCGTGGCGTTGAGCGGCGTCGCAGTCATCCTGTTCAAGGGTTCGCTGCAGAACCTCCAGAGCATCGAGTTGACCCGAGGCGACATCTGGGTCGCCATCGCGGTGGCCTCCTGGACGGTCTACTCGCTGCTGCTCAGGCGCATGCCCAGTGTCCTCGATTCGTTCGCGCGGCTGACCGTCATCACCCTGGCCGGAATGCTGGTCCTGATCCCGTTCACCGCGGTCGAGATCGCCGTTTACGGCTTGGCGCAGCCTTCCTGGCAGGTGCTCGGCCTGATCCTGCTGGTTGCCATCCTGCCGGGGTTCGGCGCCTATCAGGCCTACGCCTTCGTGCAGCGCGAACTCGGGGCCGCCAGGACCGGGCTGATCCTCTATCTCGGGCCGATCTACGCAGCGCTCGTGGCATGGGCGGTCCTGGGCGAGCAGCCGCAGTGGTTTCACGCCCTCGGGGGGGCATTGATACTGCCGGGGATCTACCTCGCGACCCGGGACAAAGCGAGGCCGATCGCACCCGCGCCCAGTCCGTGCGCTACTAGTCCGCGTCGGCCGGCCCGCCGAGTTTGACGGAACCGAGCGCCCGGACCTGCTCGCGCAGCCACCATAGCAAGGCCAGACCCGGCAGGGCGGTGGCCACGGTGAAGATGAAGAAAGTCGCCCAGCCGAAACTTTCGACCAGAACGCCCGAGGCCGGCCCGACATAAACACGCCCCACGGCCGCCAGTGCCGACAGCAACGCATATTGCGCGGCCGAGTAGCGCATGTCGGTCAAGGCCATCAGGAATGCAACGAAGGCGGCGGTACCCAGGCCCCCGCACAAGTTCTCGAAACCGATCGCCGCGGCCATCAGGCCGTAGCTCTTGGGCAGCACCGCCAGCAACCAGTAGCCGAAGTTGGACACCGCCTGCAGGATGCCGAACAGCATCAGCGCGTTGTACAAAGGCCGGTTGGACAACCACGCGCCGCCGGCCAGCGCCCCGACGATGGTCGCCACCAGGCCGAGGCCCTTGTTGATCGCGCCCACTTCGGTCTGCGTGAAGCCGACGCCCCGCAACAGGAAGGAGGTGGTCAGGCTGCCTGCGAAAGCATCGCCGAGCTTGTACAGGACGATAAGACCCAGCAGCCAGATGGCGCGTTCCCGCGAAAAGAACGCGTCCCATGGCGCCAGGAAGGACGGAAACCCCACCTTGCGCGCTGCCACGATCGCCGCGATGCCCGTGAGCACCATCGCCAGCGTTTCCAGCCCGAGCGCGCGTGAATCGCGATCCGCCGGCCTCGGGCAGGGCCAGGGAAATCAATTGCGACAGGCCCAGCCAGACCGCGCCACCCACGGCCACCATCGCGAGGAATCCCAGCCATTCGGCGCGGGCGGAACTGAGCAGGCGCACGGCAGCGGGCACCCGCGGGCACACCAGCGTGATCGCCGCCAGCAGGAGCAGCAGGCCGCCCATGAGCCGATAGGTGTTGGGCCAGCCCAGCCATTGATCGGCAATGATCAGGGCAGCGCCGCCCGAGACCAGCATCGCCAGACGATAACCCAGGACCGACACCGCCGCCCCCGCGCCGCGTTCCTCGGCGCTCAGCAGGTCGGCACGATAAGCGTCGAACACGATGTCCTGCGACGCCGACAGGAATGCGATACCGACTGCAGTGGCGGCGATCGCGTTGATCGAGGTCACCGGATCGAAGCGTGCCATCAGGAAACAGGCGATTGCCAGCAGCACCTGGAAAGTGAAGATCCAGGCCCGCCGGCGGCCAAGCCAGGGCGGCTCGAACCGATCGAGCAGCGGCGCCCACACGAACTTGAAGGTATAGGGCAGCCCCACCAGGGCGAAATAGCCGATGGTCTTGATGCTGATGCCCTGCACCGTCAACCATGCCTGCAGTGCCCCGGCAGTCAGTGCCAGCGGCAGGCCGCTGGAAAAACCCAGCAGCAGCATCGCCGCAACCTGGCGCGAGGCGAAGACCTGACCATAGGTCTGCCAAGGGCTCGCGGTGCCCGCCGTCTTTGCATTGACCATCGCGCGCAGTGTAGCAGCGGGCCGCCGTTAGAATGTCCGAGCCGACGGCCTGCGTGGCGCGCTCGACAAACGGGTCGGCACAACCCATCGAAGACTCCCCGGGAGACATCTATTGAACGGCGCTGACATCCTCTGCGAAACCCTCCTCGCCAACGGCGTGGACACCTGCTTCGCCAATCCCGGGACCTCGGAGATGCACTTCGTCGCGGCGCTGGACCGCAAGCCGGAGATGCGCTGCGTGCTGGGACTGTCCGAAAGCGTCGTTACCGGCGCCGCCGATGGCTATGCGCGCATGGCCGGCAAGCCTGCGGCGACCCTGCTGCATCTCGGCCCCGGCCTGGCCAATGGCCTGTCGAACATTCACAACGCCCGACGCGCCAACACCCCGATGGTCAATGTCGTTGGCGATCACGCCACCTACCACCTTGAACACGATGCGCCGCTGACCACCGACATCGAAGCCCTTGCCCGGCCGATGTCCCATTGGGTCCGGCGCATCGCCGGCGCAGCGGATGTGTCGCGCGCCGCCGCCGAGGCCGTGTCGGTGGCCATGACTCCGCCAGGCCAGATCGCGACGCTGATCCTTCCCGCCGATGCCGCCTGGAGCGACGCGACCACCAGCATTGCCCGCGCCGAGCAGGTGCCGGCCTGGCGCCCGGGCGAAGCGGCGCTCGATGCCGCAGCCACCGCTCTCCGGCGCGGCATGAAGGACGGCAGCGAGACCGTCATCCTGCTCAGCGGCACCGCCTTGCGCGGCGAGGCCCTGGCGACCGCGGGCAGGATCGCGCAGTCCACCGGCGCACGGCTCATGGCCCAGCAATCCAACGCGCGGGTTGAACGCGGCGCGGGCAGGATCATGATCGATCGCGTCCCGTACGCGGTGGATCGCGCACTGGCCTGTTTTGCCGGCACCGCGCAGGTGATCCTGGTCGGCGCCAAGGCGCCGGTTGCGTTCTTCGCCTATCCCGGCAAACCGTCCAGCATGCTGCCCGAGCAGTGCACCGTACTGGAGATGGCCCGCCCCGGCGACGACCTCGGCGGCGCGCTGGAGGGACTCGCAAATCGGCTCGGTGTC
The DNA here is from genome assembly GCA_963834335.1 of uncultured beta proteobacterium. Lineage (GTDB taxonomy): Bacteria > Pseudomonadota > Gammaproteobacteria > Burkholderiales > Burkholderiaceae_E > Lautropia. Next base: position 203,797 of record CAWIBK010000001.1, read on the forward strand.
GGCAAGGACGTGATTCCGGTGCTGGGCCGACGCTGTGGACCGGATCTGCCCGCGGGTTCTTTGACGACCGCCGCGATCGCGCAGGCGCTGGCCGTGCTCAGTCCGGAAGGCGCCATCCTCTGCGATGAGTCCGTCAGCTCCGGCCGCGAGTTCTTTCCGGCCACCTACGGTGCAGCACCGCACGACTTCCTGCAACTGACCGGCGGCGCCATCGGGCTCGGCCTGCCGCTCGCCACCGGCGCCTCCATCGCATGCCCCGACCGCAAGGTCATCGCCATGCAGGCGGACGGCAGCGCCATGTATACGGTCCAGGCACTATGGACCCAGGCTCGCGAAAAGCTGGACGTGGTCACGATCATCTTCGCCAACCGCCGCTACAACATCCTGCATCATGAACTCAAGATGGTCGGTGCCGGCGAGCCTGGTCACAACGCCCGGCGGATGCTGGACCTGGTGGATCCGGCGCTCGACTGGGTCCAGCTGGCCAAGGGCCTGGGGGTCGAGGCCGCCAGGGCCGGCGATGCCGCGCAGTTCAACGATCTGCTGCGGGCAGCCGTGGGCAGGCCCGGGCCGTTCCTGATCGAGGCGGCGATCTGATCAGCGGAACCGCACCACGACCTGTCCGAGCACGCCGAAATCGGCTCGGACCTCCTCCCCGCCGTTGACCGGCACCGGTGTCAGGCAGGTGCCGGTGGTGACCACCTCGCCTGCCCTCAGGCCTATGCCCAGCCCGGACAATTCGTTGGCGATCCAGGTCAGCGCCCCCAGGGGATGTCCCAGCACGTTGGCACCACTGCCGGCGTGTTCCGAGAGCAACTTGCCCTCGTCGTCGACGACATGCGCAACGACCGCATGTCCGGCCAGATCCATCGAGCGCCAGTCGACGCCGGTAGCCGCGCCGAGCACGAACTCCCGCGCACAGGCGTTGTCGGCAATCAGCTGGGGAGCGCCGGCCTTTTCGAAGTGCTCATAGCGCGAGTCCGGCACCTCGATCGCGGGCATCAGCGCATCGACCGCCGCGGTGACTTCGTCGCGCGTATAGGGCCGGTCACGCGGGGGCAGGTCCATCGCCATCCTGAATGCCATTTCGCACTCCGCCACGCGCATGAGGTTCGACGCCAGCGACAGGCAGTCGCCGCTGTGGCGCACCCGGCTCCGCATCAACCGGCCCGCCAGCGGGCCGTCGACACCAATGTGGGCCTGGCCGGCCACGCTGGTTGCGGCGATCTTCCAGCCGAACAGTTCGTCGCCCGGCTCCGGGACCGACAACGCCTGCACCGCGTAGCCCTGCTCTCGCGACTCCGGGCGGCATTCGTGCGGCAGCGAGGACAACAAACGGCCTTCGTTGCGGCAGGCGCGCAGCAGGTCGGCGGCTGCCTGCAAGGCATGGCTTTGCATCGTGGCGGATCCCGGGGTGGGCCGGGTCGAAGCATCGACCCGCAAGGGTTGGGAAGGTCACAATTCTACTGAGGAGCCTGTCGGAGTATAGGAAGGGGTCGCGTTCGCTCTTCACTTAGAATGGCTGCCGACCCCTGGCACATTCACGAGGAGCTCATCTATGGCCGGCACGACAATAGACCTGGTCGCCCAGGACGGACACCACTTCAAAGCCTACAAGGCCGCTCCCGATGGCAAACCCAAGGGGGCCGTCATCGTCGCGCCCGAGATCTTCGGAGTCAACAGCCATATCCGCGCGGTGGCCGACGGATACGCTGCCGACGGCTACGTCGCGATTGCGCCGGCCCTGTTCGATCGGGCGGAGCGCGACTACGAAACCGGGTACGAAGCAGACGACATCGCCGCCGGCCGCGCGGTGATCGGCAAGCTGGAGTGGCCCGCCACCATGAAGGACGTCGCCGCCACCATCGAGCATGCGCGGCCCTACGGCAAGATCGCGGTGGTCGGCTACTGCTGGGGCGGAACCGTCGCCTGGCTCGCCAATGCCCGCCTGAGCGGCCTTGCGTGCACGGTCGCCTACTACGGCGGCGGTATCCCGTCGTTCATCGGAGAGACGCCCAAGGTGCCGATCATGCTCCATTTCGGGGAAACCGACGCTTCCATCCCGGTAGGCAAGGCCCGCGAAGTCGCCGAACGCCATCCCGGCGCACAGACGTTCTTCTACCCTGCGGGGCACGGATTCAATTGCGATCAGCGCGGCTCTTACGATGCCGACGCAGCGGCGCTTGCGCGGTCACGGACGCTGGCATTCCTGAAGAAGCATCTCTGAGTCTGCATGCGTACTTCGCCTGCCGGTGGCTCCAGCGCGCTGTTGCTGACGCTGCTGGTCGGCGGCTGCGCAATGCAATCGCCCGGCCGCAGCGAAGAGCCTGCTGTTACCGGTACCCCCACCAGTCTTTCCTGCACACTGCCGACCAGTTGCGTCGACTCGCTCGGCAGCGCCGGCATGACGCCCTTGACGTTCCGCGGCACATCCGAGCAGGCCATGGCGGACCTGCTTCGGCAAGAACCGCTCGCGCATGCGGGAATTCTCACAACGTTTTGAGCAAACCACGGGGAGTTGATCCCCTCAGCGGCGCCGCCGCGCCGGATTGCGCCGCTGCAAGAGGCGTAGCATCAAGATTTACGGAGACCTGCCGTGGGTGATAAGCGCATCGAGGCCCTGACCTTCGACACCGGCGGGACCATCCTCGACTGGCACACCGGTTTTTCCCGCGCGCTGGCGGAGATCGGTCAAACCCACGGCGTGCAGCGGGACTGGGCATCGATGGCCAATCAGCTACGACGGCGCTCGCTCGAACGCATGATCAATCTCGGCCAGCATGAGCCGCCCGCCTATAACTTCGACGGCGCGCATCGTGCGGTGCTGGACGAGATCCTGCAGGAAAACGGCCTGGCGGAAGCTTCCGACGACGAGCGCCGTGCCGTCTGGTGGGACGCGGTACACAGGCTCAAGTGCTGGCCCGACTTTGCGCCGATCCTGCCGCGACTGCGGGAGCGCTACATCTGCGCGTCGTTCACCATCCTGAGTTACCGGATCATCATCGACACCGCCCGATGCAATGGGCTGGCCTGGGACGCCGTCATTTCCTGTGAAGGAATCGGCAAGTACAAGACCCTGCCGCAGGCCTACGAAACCGCGGCGCGATATCTGCAGTTGGAGCCGGCGCAGTGCTGCATGGTGGCCTGCCACAACTTCGACCTCGACGCTGCCAAGCGGGCCGGATTCAGAACGGCCTTCGTGCGCCGGCCGAATGAATGGGGCCCGTCGGGCCCGCCCGATCCGCAGCCCAACCCCCATCACGATTTTATTGCGGACGACTTTCCGGACCTGCTCCGGCTGTTGAGCTGACGGCGCCGGAACCGTCGCCCATCGGCCCGGCCGTCTGCCCGGGCACCGGCTGCTGCGGCCGCTCGGGCGTGACGAACAAGTCCCAGGCTGCGACAAAGAGCGCCGCGATCAGCGGACCGATCACGAAGCCGTTCAGGCCGAGCAGCGCCAGCCCGCCCAGCGTGGAGATCAGCACGACGTAGTCCGGCAACTTCGTGTCCTTGCCGACGAGGATCGGACGCAGGACGTTGTCCACCAGGCCGATCACGAAGACGCCGAAGGCGATCAGCACAATGCCCTGCCAGACGGCGCCGGTGGCCAGGAAGTAGATCGCCACCGGCCCCCAGATCAGCCCCGCCCCGATTGCCGGCAGCAGCGACAGGAAAGCCATCAAAACCCCCCACAAGACCGCGCCCTGGATGCCCAGCGCCCATAGGATCAATCCGCCCAATGCGCCCTGGGTGGCGGCAACCGCGATGTTCCCCTTGACGGTGGCCCTGATGACGGTGGCGAACTTGCTGAACAGCAGTTGTTTCTGGTCCTCCGCCAACGGGATGGCGCGACGGATGTGGATCGCCAGCCCAGGACCGTCGCGCAGCAGGAAAAAGAGCAGGTAGAGCATGATGCCGAAGCTCACCAGGAATCCCAGCGTGTTCTGCCCGATGTTGATCGCCTGCGGCGCCAGATACTGGCCAACCTGCGTGGCGCTCTCGGTGAGCCGCTGCTGCAGGGCGGGCAGGTCGAGCAGGCCGAGTTCGTTCAGGCGGTCGTACAGCCATTGCGGCAGCGCGCCCAGCACCTGCTCGACATACCGGCCGAAGTTGAGATCCCCCGAGCGGATCCGGGCATAAACCGCCGTGGCCTGCCGGATCAGCGAAACCGTCACCAGCGAGACCGGCAGAATCACCAGGAACAGGATCAGCGACAGCGTCGCGAAGGCCGTCAGGTTGCGCCGCTTGGGCCAGCGGTGCCGCAGGCGGCGCTGCACCGGGGCGAACAGCAGCGCCAGCACACCGCCCCAGAAGACCGCGCCGAAGAACGGGAACAGGATGGCGAGGAACGCCACCGAAACCAGGATCAGCAGCAGCAGGAACGACTTGCGCTGCAGGTCCGGGGAATCCGCCGATTGGGGCATGGTCAACGCTCAACCGTCGTCAGTTCCGCCTTCAGGTGCTGATGCCAATACGGATAGGGCGCTTCGACCGTACTGGCTTCATCGAGCCGGGCCACCTGGGCACTGCTGAGATTCCAGCCGATGGCGCCAAGATTCTGCTGCAGCTGTTCCTCGTTGCGGGCACCGACGATGACGCTTGAGACGGTGGGCCGCTGCAGCAGCCAATTGATTGCCACCTGCGTGATCGTCCTGCCGGTCTGATCCGCCACCTCATCGAGCGCGTCCACGACGCGAAACAGCCGCTCGTCCGGCACCTGCGGTCCCGCGTCTTTCGTCACATGCAGCCGGCTGTCCTTATGCAGCGGTTGCCCGCGCCGGATCTTGCCGGTCAGCCGCCCCCACCCCAGCGGACTCCAGATGATCGCCCCGACGCCCTGGTCCTTGCCCAGCGGCATCAGTTCCCATTCATAGTCGCGGCCGACCAGCGAGTAATAAGTCTGGTTGGCGACATACCGGGGATAGCCATAGCGGTCGGCCGCCGCCAGCGACTTCATCAGGTGCCAGCCGGAAAAGTTGGAGCAGCCGACGTAGCGGACCTTGCCCGCGCGCACCAGGTCATCGAGCACGCTCAGTGTTTCCTCCACCGGCGTGTTGACGTCCATCCCGTGCAACTGGAAGAGATCGATGTAGTCGGTGCCAAGGCGTTTGAGCGACGCGTTGCACGCACTCACCAGGTGATGGCGCGAAGAGCCCAACTGGTTGGCGCCGGGCCCGCTACGAAAGGTCGCCTTGGTGGAGATCAGGATCTTGTCGCGCCGCCCCGCGATGGCCGCCCCGAGGACCTCCTCCGCGGCGCCGTTGGAATAGACATCGGCGCTGTCGAAGAGGTTGACCCCGGCGTCCAGGCAGATGTCCAGCAGGCGCTTGGCCTGGGTGGCGCCGGTCTCACCCCAGGCCTTGAAGAATTCGGTCGTACCGCCGAATGTTGCCGTGCCGAAGCTCAGCGCCGGCACCTTCAGGCCCGAAGCGCCCAGTCGTCTGTATTCCATTGTCATGTCAGCCTTTGCGATTAGGGCGGCCGCAATTCGGAGAACGTAGCCGGCGTTGTCGACCACCGAAACAGGTATGCGCTGCGTCGGGCTGTTTACCCGTCGTGCGCACGCAGGCCACGAACTTTAGCATCTCGTCCTGCGAGAGATCGCGAAAGCCTGCATCCTCCAGTGCACCCGCACTACCAGCGTCATCGCAGCCGGCGTTCACACCGGTTTCCTTGCGCTTCTTCAGCGCCGGGTTGGATAATAAGGGTTTTCCCTCACAGACCAGCAATGCCGAAGACAGATCGATCGGAAGCAGCTTGCACGAAATACCCCCAAGTCAGCCCAGAACTTCCGGGCCCGACCGCATCCTTGCGGGCGACTCGGCTTGCAATGGCCCCAGGCGATGAGCTCGCGAAATGTCCGTTCGACCGACGTGTTAGACGACAGCTCACGTTGCGACTCTCTTCTGCAGCGCCTCTTGCGCTACTAGGTTGATGCTCTTCCCTTCTGCCTGGGCAACTATCGCCAGACGCTCGTGTAGCTCCGGAGAGATTCGCAGGTTGAACTTCCCGGAAAAGCTCCGGCGCGGTTCGATTCCCTTCTCGGCACAGACTTCGAGAAAGACCTGAAGCGACTTCTTGAATTCTGACCGAAGTTCGCGAGGGTTTTTCCCATAGAAGTCCGCTCCGCCGCTCAGACCAAGGATTTCTCCCCGGAACTGATCAAGCTCCGGGTCGTACTCGATCTTGGCCTGATATCCGTCGACTGTCATGATGCTCATGGCACTACCTTGTGCTGCTCCAGCCACTTGCGCACGCTTGCAACCGCGCCCTTATCCGTATTCGGAGACGGGTGAGGGCGATGGAACACCCGCACTTCGCCGAACAGGATGACAGCAACGCGACTTCCCTCGCGTTCGCTGACTTCTGCGCCGAGGTCGATGAAAAGCGATTCGACGTCCCGCCAAGGAACATTGCCGCTCGTGGGGTGCGCAAACACCAACTGTAGCGTTCTCTGGCTCTTCCGCTTCACAAGCGCATAGTACCATACCGTGGTACCACACACCTGCGACAGTGCCACTGTGCCACTGTCGCCTGGACAGAAACCTGGACCCCCGCCCGCGAACGGACCGCTTCAAAGCTTGAAGTCGTAATCGATGATCAGCGGCGCGTGGTCGCTGAATCGCTGATCTTTGAAAATCATCGCGCGCCTGGCCAAGGTAGCGATGCCCTTGGTCGCGATCTGGTAGTCCAGCCGCCATCCGACGTTGTTGGCGTAGGCCTGGCCGCGATTGCTCCACCAGGTGTAGCAATCGTCGGTGGTGTCCGGATGGAGGCGCCGGTAGACATCGACCATGCCGGCTTCATCGATGAACCGGGTCATCCAGGCCCGCTCGTCAGGCGTGAAGCCGCTGTTTTTCTGGTTGCTGCGCCAGTTCTTCAGATCGATTTCCTTGTGCGCGATGTTGATGTCGCCCATCAGGATGAATTCGCGCTCTTGCTGCAAGGCAACGAGCCGCGGGTAGACCAGGGCAAGGAAACGGAACTTCGCAGCCTGCCGTTCCTCCCCGCTCGATCCACTGGGAAAGTAGCAGCTGATGATGCTCAGCTTGCGTTCTTCGGTGTCGAAGCGCGCTTCAACGTACCGGCCTTCGCCGTCGAACTCCTGATTGCCGATGCCAGTGATGATCTCCGTGGGCTTGGCTCGCGTATAGATGCCGACGCCCGAGTAGCCCTTTTTCACCGCATAGTGGAAGTGTCCTTTCAGCGAACCGGCGCTGCAGAAAACTCCATCGACCTGATCATGCTGGGCCTTGACCTCTTGCACACCCACGACGGATGCACGCTGCGTTCCAAGCCAGTCGAAAAAGCCCTTGCCGGATGCGGACCGGATGCCGTTCAAATTGGCGGTGATGACACGGAGCATTACTGCATTCTTTCCGAAAATCAGTGTTGACAAGCATGGAGGACCACATGCCGCGGTGAGCCGACCTGGTCTGGCTGCAGAGCGGATTCCGTTGAGATTCCGGGTGCCTACGCGCATCATCCGGTGATACCGGTGACTCCGGTGAGGCTCCTGGCAGTTTATCGCTTCGCGCGCGAGCCCGGCCGGCGCACCCGGCTCCCACCTGTGTTACACCTGCCACTATCGAACAATGGAGCCTTTCAGGATGGCTGACACGATCAAGATCGATCCCAAACGCGACGGACCGCTTCAGGTGAACGGCACGGTCCGCCTCTGCAATTCCGCGGGTGAAACCCTTGCGACCGAGACCCGGTTCTGGCTGTGCCGCTGCGGTGGGTCCGGAAACAAGCCGTTCTGCGATGGCACCCACAAGCGCAACGGCTTTTCCAGCGCTCGGCAGTCCGATCCGGCGCAGGGCGTCACCAGGCGCTATGCGGGCAGGAACATCACGATCCACGACAACCGCTCGGTCTGCGCGCATGCCGGCCATTGCACCGGGCATTCACCCAGCGTCTTCAGCATGGACGCGGAGCCATGGATCGACGCCGATGCGGATACGGCGGCAAGGACCATCGCGACGATCGGGATGTGCCCGTCAGGCGCCCTGGCCTACAGTATCGACGGCCTGCTGCATGAGCCGTCGGGACGTCTGCCAAGCATCCAGGTCACCAAGGATGGGCCCTACGCCATCGTTGGTGGGGTGCCGCTGGAGGGCGATGCGACGCCGCTGTCGCATGAGCATTACACGCTGTGCCGTTGCGGCCAGTCGAAGAACAAACCGTTCTGCGACGGCGCCCACTGGCAAGCCGGATTCAAGGACGAGAAGAACTGACGGCAGGCGATGTGAGCGCCGGTGATGTGAGCGCCGGTGATGTGAGCGCCGGTGATGTGCCGCCCGGGACGGGCTCACGCGGCCGGTTTTATGTTGGCATTGCGGCGGAAGATGTTGTCCGGGTCGTACTCGGCCTTGATACGTCGCAGGCGCTGGAACTTGTCTTCCCCGTAAGAGGCCCGCACCCGGGACTCGTCGTCTTCCACGAGGAAGTTGACGTAGCCACCTGAACCGCTTGCGTGCGGCCTCATGGCATCCCAGAAATTGCGCACCCACGTGCGATCGGCCTCATAGTCCCGAGGGTCGGCGGCGGCCACTTCGACGTTGAATACAAAGCCGGCTTGCCTGCTGCCGCCAAAGGCACTCTCGTCCTCGCCGACTTTCCGATACGCGCCGCCCATGCAGAAGGTCGGACAGAATGACAGCGGCGACGTCTTTCTGGTGACGTGCGCCGCGATGACGTCGATCGCAGCATCCGACAGTTCGTCCAGGTACAGCGACTTCTGATAGCCCAGCGTCCCCCAGGTGACAAACGGGTTGAACATCTGCTGCAGGGCGACGAAGGGCATCGGCGTGATGAATTCGAACAGCGGCGTCACCGCGGCGCGTACCGGTTCAATGATGCGTGCATGTTCATCGGCCGAACCGAAACCGACCACCAGCAATGCCTGCCCGATGGCACCCTGGTGCTGGACCGGCACGAAAGGTGCCGGCGGGGCGCTCAAGCCGATGGCGAGGAAGGCGGTCGCGCCGTCGGGCAAGGTCTTGACGTAGTCGCGCGAGAAGCGTAGTGCCTGCGCGCCGTTGTCCTGACCGAAGAAGAAGAGACCGAGGTTGATCATCGGCCCCACGGGGTGAAGCGCGAACTCGAACGAAGTGACAACGCCGAAATTGCCGCCGCCACCCCGCAGGGCCCAGAACAGATCGGCATTCTCGTCTTGCGACGCTCGAACGATGCGCGAGTCGGCAGTGACCACATCGGCGGCGACGAGATTGTCGCAAGACAGGCCACCCAGCTTGGAGAGCCAGCCGATTCCTCCCCCCAAAGTGAGCCCGCCGATCCCGGTGTGACTGATGAATCCGCCCGGTGCGGCCAGACCATGCTCCTGGGTGGCGGCGTCGACATCCGCCCAGGTCGCGCCGCCGCCGCATACGGCGCGCCGCGTTGCGGGATTAACCACCACGCCGTTCATCGCGCCAAGGTGGATCATCATGCCGCCGTCACACACGGCATGCCCGGCGTAGTTGTGCCCGCCGCCGCGCACCGCGATCTCGAGTCCACGCTCGCGAGCGAAACGGATTGCGTCGGCAACCTGCCCGGCGGTCCGGCAGCATGCGATCAGAGCCGGCCTGCGGTCGATTGCACCGTTCCAGATGGAGCGAAGGCTGTCGTAGTCAGGTTGCCCCGGCGCCGATGCGTGTCCCTCGAAGCGCGCGGAAAATTCCTCGACGCCGCCTTCAGTGACTTGACTCATCCGGTCGCCCCCTGGTGGTTGCACGAAGGCTACGCCCACGCCAACCGCAAAGCAAGCACGGGTCGTGATTGCCCATCCGCGGGCGCCGTCCCGGGACCCTGAAGAGCCACCGGTCCCCGGCGCCCCCACCGATCCCGTTAAGATGCTGCGTTATGAACAAGCAACCCGCCGGTGACCCGATGACCCCGCCTCCCGCCAACCCGTCGCAGGAATTCATCCGCTTTGCCGTCGAGACGGGCGTGCTGAAGTTCGGCGAGTTCAAGACCAAGGCCGGGCGGCTGTCCCCGTATTTCTTCAACGCCGGACTGTTCAACGACGGCGCTTCCCTGGGTCGGCTGGCCGGTTTCTATGCGCAACGCCTGCTGCAGGCCGAAGCGGAATCGGGCCGCCGTTTCGACATGCTCTACGGCCCCGCCTACAAGGGGATCGCTCTGGCTTCGTCGATGGCCGTGGCGCTCGCCTCGCAGGGGCGGAACCTGCCGTTCGCCTTCAACCGGAAGGAGGCCAAGGATCACGGCGAAGGCGGATCGGTGATCGGGGCGCCGCTCTCAGGCCAGGTCATGATCGTCGACGACGTGATCTCGGCCGGGACCTCGGTGGGCGAGTCGGTCGCCCTGATCGAAAGCCAGGGCGCGCGTCCCGCCGGGGTGCTGATCGCCCTGGACCGGATGGAGCGCGGCGGCGATGCGGTACAGGTTGCCGGCAACTCCGCGGTGCAGCAGGTTCAGGATCGCTACGGACTGCCGGTTTATGCGATTGCGACCCTGGACGACCTGCTGGCCTTCCTGGACAAGCTTGCGCCAAGTGATGAAAGTCACACCGCCCATCGCATCCGGATCGCCGATTATCGACGCCGCTTTGGCACCTGAGGGGGCCGCTGGCTAATCTAGCCTCATGAAGCCAGAAGGTCGATCGTCTTTGACGGCAGTATGCCTAGCGGCAGCGTTGACGCTGATCGCGCCGGCGTTGCGCGCCCAGGTGCCCGCTGTCCCGGCCCCGCCGATCTACAGTTGCACCGACGTCGACGGCCGGGCGATCTCCTCCGATCGCCCGATTCCAGCCTGTTCACGACAGCCGATGCGGGAATTGAACCCGGACGGCTCCCTGCGCCGGATCATCCCGCCGCCCGCCGACCAGAGAGCAGCAGCGCCAGCAGGCGGTGCTGGAAAAGGAGCGCCAGGAAGAGGAACTGGCCCGCAAGATGCAGCAGTCCCGCGATCGCAACCTCCTGCTGACATTCGAGGACGAACGCTCGCTCGAGTCGATGCGACGGCGCGGACTGGCAGACATCGATCACGAGATCAGGCTCGCGACCCAGCGGATCCTGTCGATGGACAGGGAACTGAAGATCGCCCAGGACACGGCTGCCTCCTGGCAGACGGCGAACCCGCAGAAAAAGCTGCCGTTTCACTACCAGCAGCGGATCACCGACTCGGCCAATGCGATTCTCGCCGAGGATGCCTTGATCAACGACCGGCAGGCCGAGCGCGACAGGATCAACAGCCGATTCGACGCCGACGCCAAGCGCCTGCGCGAACTGCTCGGCAAGCCCGCGCACAGCGAAGTCCCGATCCGATCGCCGCGCGGCTGAAGCGGCGGCCGCCAGGAGCTCTAGTCGCCGAGGCGCGCCCGCAGGAGATCGTTGACCTGCTGGGGATTCGCCTTGCCCCGGCTCGCCTTCATCACCTGTCCGACCAGCGCATTGAAGGCTTTCTCCTTGCCGGCGCGAAACTCCTGCACCGACTTCTCGTTCTCCGCGAGCACGCGCTCGACCAGCGGCTCGAGCGCGGAGCTGTCGCTGATCTGGCGCAGCCCCTTCTCGTCGATGATCCGGTCGACCGCGGCCGCACCGTCCGCGGGATCGGCCCAGAGGGCCTGGAAGATGTCACGGGCGATTTTTCCGGAAATGGTGTTGTCTGCAATGCGCTCTATCAGCCGCGCCAGTTGCTGCGCCGACAGGCGGGATCCGGCGATGTCCAGGCCGTCGCGGTTCAGCTGGGAGGCAAGATCGACCATGATCCAGTTGGCCGCCAGTTTCACGGACTGCAGCCGGGCCGGCCCGGTCGCCGCCGGCAGCGCCGCCACCACCGACTCGAAATAGCCGGCGGTTTCGCGGGTGACGGTCAGGGCGATGGCATCGTACTCGCCCAGCGCCAGCTCCTCCTGGAAGCGTTGCCGCTTGCTCGCGGGAAGCTCCGGCATCGCCTGGCGCACCGCCTCGATGCGAGCCGGTTCGATCACCAGCGCCGGCAGGTCCGGATCCGGGAAATAGCGATAGTCGTGCGCATCTTCCTTGCTGCGCATGGACCGGGTCTCGTCGGCGTCGGGATCGAACAGCCGCGTTTCCTGCACCACCCGGCCACCGTCCTCCAGGAGTTCGATCTGCCGACGGACCTCGTAATTGATCGCACGCTCCAGGAAGCGAAAGGAATTCAGGTTCTTGATCTCGCAGCGCGTGCCGTAGGCCTGCTGGCCCACCGGCCGCACCGAGACGTTGGCATCGACCCGGAACGAGCCCTCCTGCATGTTGCCGTCGCAGATCCCGAGCCAGGTGACCAGGCCGTGCAGGGTGCGGGCATACGCCACCGCTTCGGCGGCAGAGCGCATGTCGGGCTCGCTGACGATCTCGAGCAGGGGCGTGCCGGCGCGGTTCAAGTCGATGCCGGATTGACCCTCGAAGTCCTCATGCAGGGACTTGCCCGCGTCTTCTTCGAGGTGCGCGCGGGTGAGCCGTATGGTCCGGATGGCCGGCGCCTGCCCGGCCTTGCCTGCCGGCACCAGGACCGAGAGCTGCCCGCCGGCAACCACCGGCGTCTCGTACTGGCTGATCTGGTATCCCTTGGGCAGGTCGGGATAGAAGTAGTTCTTGCGCGCGAAGACCGAGGCAGGTGCGATCGTCGCTCCGACCGCGAGCCCGAAGCGGATCGCGCAGTCCACCACCGCGCGATTGAGGACCGGCAGCACGCCGGGCAATGCCAGGTCCACCGCACTCGCCTGGGTATTGGGCGCGGCGCCGAAGGCGGTCGACGCCCCCGAGAATATCTTCGAATGCGTCGCCAGCTGAGTATGCGTCTCCAGCCCGATGACTACTTCCCACTGCATGGTTCTCTGCTCCGTCGTGCCGGTCGTCAGCGGCTCAGGTCCGCGCAACCGCCGCTGCGCGGATCGAACATGACCGGCCAGGCCTGATCGCTGACTCCGTTGGTGCATTGGCGTTCGCACCCCGCATGCGCCAGCGTCACCCGGCGCGGATCCTGGTAGACCAGCAACTTGCAACCGCTGCGGTCGCGCGCCTGCAACTCGATATGAGGCCGCGATCGGGTCTGCTGGAAGGCGCCGAGATCGAACCGGCAGCTGCCCTTGCGACCGACCCATATCTGCCAATCGAGCGCGACCACGTCGCTGTCGCGCACATCGAGCCGGGCCTGTTCGCGAAATCCGTCGTCATCGGCCTGGGTGCAACTGCCCAGCAGCGTGATCGGCCCGCTGTCGGGGACTCTTCCGGCACCGGACATCCCGCCGGGCAGGCCGCATGACGCCAGCAGGACCGCAACTGCGAGAATCGCCGCCGCCGAGCGGGCCAGGGAGCGTCTCATGCGCCCGCCCCGGCAACCGGCGGGCGTGCAAGATGCCAGCGGGTGGCGCGCTGCAGCGCCGCGGCGGCAGCCAGGAGGCGCTCTTCCTGGAGATAAGGCGCGATCAGCTGCAGGCCGACCGGCAGGCCGCCCTCGCCCGATCCGCACGGCACCGACATGGCCGGCAGGCCGGCCAGCGACGCCGGCAGCGTGAAGATGTCGGCGAGATAGTTCCTGACCGGATCGTCGGTCTGCGCGCCGATCGGCCAGGCGGTGGTCGGCGACACCGGTCCTGCGATCAGGTCGACCCTGGTGAAGGCGCGGGTGAAGTCGTCGGCGATCAGCCGGCGCAGTTGCTGCGCCTTGACGTAGTAGGCGTCGTAGTACCCATGCGAAAGCACATACGCACCCACCATGATGCGGCGCTTCACCTCCATGCCGAAGCCCTCCGCCCGGCTCGCCATGTACATCTCGCGCAGGTCGCGATAGTCCCGGCTGCGATAGCCGTATCGGACGCCGTCGAAGCGCGACAGGTTGCTGGAGGCCTCCGCAGGCGCGATCACGTAGTAGGCGGGAATCGACAGCTCGGTGCGCGGCAGCGATACCGGCACCGCCTCGGCGCCGAGCTTGCAGAGCGCAGCAACGCCGGCATCCACCGCTGCGCGCACATCCGCCGCCAGGCCCTCGCCGAAGAACTCGTCGGGCAGGCCGATCCGCAGGCCGGCGAGCGGCGCCGACTCGGTGGCGGCATTCGTCACGGGCCTGAGGCAGGCGGCGGCGAAATCCACCGCGCCCAGTTCGAGGCTGGTCGAATCCCGGGCATCGAATCCGGCCATCGCGCCGAGCAGCAGCGCGCAATCCTCGGCGCTGCGGGCGATGACGCCTCCCTGGTCCAGGCTGCTCGCGAACGCGATCATGCCGTAGCGTGACACCCGACCGTAGGTCGGCTTGATGCCGGTCACGCCGCACATCGCCGCCGGTTGCCGGACCGAGCCGCCGGTATCGGTACCGGTCGCGAAGGGCGTGAGGCCCGCCGCCACCGCCGCGGCCGAGCCGCCGGACGAGCCACCCGCAATGCGCGCCGGGTCCCAGGGATTGCGCACGGGGCCGTAGACCGGGTTCTCATTGGCCGAGCCCATTGCGAATTCGTCGCAGTTGAGCTTGCCGAGGCAGACCGCGCCGGCGGCGGCGATGCGCTCGACCACGGCGGCGTCGAAGGGACTGACGTAATCCGCAAGCATCCGCGAGCCGGCGGTGGACCGCCACCCCCGCGTAACAAAGATGTCCTTATGCGCGACCGGCAGCCCGAGCAGAGGCGACGCAGCCCCCGGGGACGCCAGAGCGGCATCCGCCTGCCGTGCCTGCTGGCGCGTCAGGTCGGGCCGGACATCAAGAAAGGCGTTGAGGGTGCTGCGCGCGCCGGCATCCAGGAAGGCATCGGCGATCTCGAGCGCAGAAACCTCGCGCGCCCGCAGGGCGCCTTGCAGCTGCGCGACGTCGAGCGTGGTGAGGTCCGGGGTACTCATTCCACCACCCGCGGAACCAGATAGAGCCCACGGTCCACTGCCGGCGCTCCCTGCTGGTTCAATTCACGCTGGTCGACTTCGGTGACGATATCGTCACGCTGGCGCAGCGGCGAGACCTGGGGATGGGTCATCGGGATGACACCGGTGGTGTCCACCGCCCGCAGCTGTTCGATCACGTCGAACACCTGATTGAGCTTGAGCAGCAGTGCGGCCTGCTCCGGTTCGTCGAACCGGATGCGAGCCAACTCACCGAGCCGACGGATATCTTCAGGAGTCAGGGGCATGGCGCTTGAACGATCGGGACGAGGGGTGTTTTAAGAGCCGGGGGCCAGGGGCGGCGCACGGGCAGGTCCTGCCGATGTCTGATTTGCGCACAAAGCCTGCCACTACCCCGCCAGTTACAACCGTTCAGCGGCACTGCGGCTCTAAACCTCCGAGAATTCAAAGGAGTATACGGTATGATTCAAACGACTTATTAGCTATGAAAAGCGACGACTTCCCATGCTGGGATTCATCAAGAAATACTTCTCGAACGACCTCGCAATCGACCTGGGGACAGCGAACACGCTGATCTACGTCCGAGGCAAGGGAGTCGTGCTGGACGAACCATCGGTGGTCGCAATCCGCACCGAAGGCGGCCCCAACGGCAAGCGCACCATCGCCGCGGTCGGCAAGGAAGCCAAGCTGATGCTGGGGAAGGTGCCCGGCAACATCCAGGCGATCCGCCCGATGAAGGACGGCGTCATCGCCGACTTCACCGTCACCGAGCAGATGCTCAAGCAGTTCATCCGGATGGTCCATCCTGGTTCGGTGTTCGCGCCGAATCCGCGGATCATCATCTGCGTGCCCTGCGGCTCCACCCAGGTCGAACGCCGCGCCATCCGCGAATCGGCGCTCGGCGCAGGAGCCTCCAACGTCTACCTGATCGAGGAACCGATGGCCGCGGCAATCGGCGCCGGCCTGCCGGTATCCGAGGCCACTGGTTCGATGGTGGTCGATGTCGGCGGCGGCACCACGGAAGTGGGCGTGATCTCGCTCGGCGGGATGGTGCATGCCAGCTCGATCCGGGTCGGGGGCGACAAGTTCGATGAAGCGATCATCAACTACATCCGCCGCAATTACGGCATGCTGATCGGTGAGTCGACTGCCGAGAACATCAAGAAGGAAATCGGCTCGGCCTTTCCCGGCGCCGAGGTCAAGGAAATCGAAGTCAAGGGGCGCAATCTTTCTGAAGGCATACCCCGCGCCTTCCGGATTTCCTCCAATGAGATTCTGGAGTCGTTGACCGATCCGCTGAATCAGATCGTGTCCGCGGTGAAGATCGCCCTGGAGCAGACCCCCCCCGAGATCGGCGCCGACATCACGGAGCGCGGCATCATGCTGACCGGCGGCGGCGCGCTGCTTCGCGATCTGGACCGCCTGCTGATCGAGGAAACCGGCTTGCCGGTCCTGGTCGCCGACGATCCCCTGACCTGCGTCGTGCGCGGCTGCGGTCTCGCACTCGAGCGCATGGACAAGCTCGGCACAATTTTCGCCAGCGAGTGATACTCGCCGCCTGAAGACAACCCGGCGAGACTCGGCGAGACCCGACACCAGCAGCGGCGGGACCGTGCCAGTCCGATGGTATTGATGGACAGAAGCCCGCCCCCTTTTTTCAGACAAGGTCCTTCAGCGAACGCCCGGCTGCTGTTCTTCGGGTTGCTCTCGCTCGGACTGCTGATAGCCGATGCCCGATTCGATGCGCTGGGCGGACTGCGGCAGGGCATCGGCAATGTCCTGTTCCCGGTGCAGCGGATGCTGCTGGTCCCGCGCGACACGCTGGCCCTGGGTATCCGCTACGTCACCGAGGTCACCAGCCTGCGCCAGGAAAATGCCGAACTCAAGCGGATCGAAGCGCTCAATGCCAAAGCCCTGCTGCAGATCGAGCAACTGGCCAATGAGAACAAGCGGCTGCGGGAACTCGCCGGCGCCCGGGAACGCGCCTCGGTCCGGTCGGTACTCGCTGAAGTGCTCTATGAGACCCGCGATCCCTTCACCCGCAAGCTGGTGCTCGACAAGGGCACCCAGCAGCAGATCTCGGTCGGACAGCCGGTGATCGACGCGAAGGGGCTCGTGGGCCAGGTGACCCGCACATTCCAGTTCAGCAGCGAAATGACGCTGATCACCGACCGCAACATGACGGTGCCGGTCGTCCTGCAGCGCACCGGCATGCGCTCGGTGGCGTTCGGCGGGGCGGCACCCGGGCGCCTGGAGCTGCGCTACCTCGCTTCGAGCGCGGACCTCAAGGAGGGTGACCTGCTGACCACCTCCGGCCTGGATGCGCTCTACCCCCCGGGGCTGCCGGTCGGCCGGATCGAACGGATCGAGCGGGGTGGCGACGACGACTTCGTCAAGGTGCTGATCGCACCCACCGCGGAAATCCAGAACAACCATCTGCTGGTGGTGCTTCAGGTCGACACCAGCGCGATCCCTCCCGCTCCGCCGACGGAATCGATCGATCCGGCGCGCAAGCGCGGCAGGCGCGGCCAATGAACGCGGGGGCCACATGAGGTCGCGCGACGAATACCTGCTGCTGCCGGCCAGCCGCGCCTACATCGCGCTCACGATCCTGCTGGCAACCATCCTGAATATCCTGCCTTGGGGCCGTGACCTGGGAATTCCGGACTTCGTGGCGCTGGTTTTGGTATTCTGGAATGTGCACCAGCCCCGCAAGGTCGGGATCGGCATCGGCTTTCTGCTGGGACTGCTGATGGATGTGCACAGTTCCTCGGCGCTGGGCGAGCGTGCCCTGCTCTACAGCCTGCTGTCCTATGGCGCCTGGTTCATGCACCGTCGCGTGCCGTGGTTCAGGATCGGGGGGCAGATGCTGCACGTGCTGCCGCTGTTCATCCTGGCCCAGTTCGTCGTGGTGCTGGTAAGGGTAGCCGCCGGTGCACCGATGCCGGGCTGGGGCCTGTTCCTGCAGTGGGTCAGCACCATGCTGCTGTGGCCGATCGCGGACCTGCTGCTGCTGGCGCCGCAACGGCGCGCCGCCGAGCGCGACGAGAGCCGGTCCCTGTGAAGACCAAGGGGAGAACGAAGCCGATGGGCGGATCCATGGAAGTCAGGGAGCCGGAACTGGAGTTGCGCCGCCTGCGCATCCGGCTCGCGATCGCCATGGCTCTGGTGATCGCCTGCTTCGGGCTGCTGGCCAGCCGCTTCTACTACCTCCAGGTCGTCCGCTACAAGGACTTCCACTCCCAGGCCGAGGACAACCGGATCACACTGATCCCCGTGCCGCCGCAGCGGGGACAGATCACCGACCGCAACGGCATCGTGCTGGCGGAGAACGTGTTCTCCTACGCGCTCGAGATCGCGCCACGGCGTGTCGACGACATGAACGCCCTGATCGACGAACTGGCGAAGGTCATCGACATCTCCCAGACCGACCGCAGGCGGTTCCGGCGCCTGATGGCCGAAATGAAATTCACCGACACGGTCCCGCTTAAGACCCGGCTGTCGGACGAGGAAGTCGCCAAGATCGCCGCCATGCGGTTCCGCTTCCCCAGCGTCGAAGTCAAGGCAAGACCCTACCGCAACTATCCGCTGGGAGCCACGGCCGCCCATGTGATCGGCCACATCGGCCGGATCTCCACCGAGGACAACGAACGGATCGCGGAAGCGGGCAAGGGCTCGAGCTACGCGGGCACCACCCACATCGGCAAGCTCGGCGTCGAATACAGCTACGAGAACGACCTGCACGGGGTCGCCGGCATCGAGGAGGTCGAGGTCACTGCCGGCGGGCGCGCCATCCGCTCGCTCTCGCGGGTTCCCGCCAAGTCCGGCAAGAACCTGGTCATGTCGCTGGACATCCGCCTGCAGAAGCTGGTCGAGACCTGGTACGGCAACCGGCGCGGCGCACTGGTCGCCATCGAACCGCAGACCGGCGACGTCCTCGCTTTCGTGTCGATGCCGAACTTCGATCCTAACCTGTTCGTCGACGGGATCGACCAGCAGAGCTGGCAGGAACTCAACACCAATCCCGACCGGCCGCTGCTCAACCGGCCCTTGCGCGGCACTTACCCCCCGGGGTCCACCTACAAGCCGTTCATGGCCCTCGCCGTGGCGAAGTCGGGTGTGCGCAAGCCCAAGGAATCGATCTTCGACCCCGGTTACTTCGCCCTGGGCAAGCACCGCTTTCGCGATTCGAAGCCTGCCGGGCACGGCAACGTCGACCTGTACCGCTCGATCGTGGTGTCGTCCGACACTTATTACTACGGTGCGGCTTATTCGATGGGTGTGGATTACATCCACGACTTCATGAAGCCCTGGGGCTTCGGGCAGCTGACCGGCATCGACCTGCGCGACGAAGCCACCGGCGTGCTGCCCTCGACCGACTGGAAGAAGAAGCGCTTCAAGCAGCCGTGGTATCCGGGCGAGACGCCCTCGATCGGGATCGGCCAGGGCTACAACTCGTTCACCATCCTGCAACTGGCCCATGCCACCGCGACCCTGGCCAACGACGCGGTGGTCATGCGGCCGCACGTGGTGAAATCGGTGGAGGATGCGACCACCCGCGTGCTGCGCCAGAACGTCGCCAAGGAGGTGGGCCGCCTCGACGTCTCGCCCGAGGCGCTGCGCCTGGTCAAGAACGCGATGGTGGCGGTCAACAAGGAAGGCACCGGCAGGGTTCCGTTCATGGGCGCGGAGTATGTCGCGGCCGGCAAGACCGGCACCGCGCAGGTGATCGGCATCAAGCAGAACGAGAAGTACGATGCGCGCAAGATCGCGGAGCGGCACCGCGACCACTCGCTTTTCGTCGCCTTCGCGCCGGCCGACAAACCCAAGATCGCGGTGGCGCTGATCGTCGAGAACGGCGGCTTCGGCGCCCAGTCGGCGGCCCCGATCGCTCGCCGCGTCTTCGACTACTACCTGCTGGGCAAGCTGCCGAAAGACCAGGACCTGCCCTTCCCGGACCGGATCGACGAGGAGGAGATGCGCGACGTTCCGGAATCGATAGAGCCGGAGCTGGCGCCCGGCGAGGTCGGCTCGCTGCCGGAGCCGGCGCCGCCCCCCGTCGGCGAGTCCGACAGGTCGCGGCTTGCCTCCCGGCCATCGGCGCCCGAGTGGCCCGCCGCGTCGCGGCGCAACTGAACGATGGCACGGTTGCCGGGAGCCCACGCGTGAACAGCCACTTCTTCGTCTCCTTGTTTCGCCGGCACGTCTTCGTGTTCGACCCGACCCTGCTGCTCGCGCTGATGCTGATCGGGGTCATCAGCAGCGTGACCATGTACTCGGCCACTTACGAATCGCCGGACCGGCTGATGGACCATATGCGCAACCTGGCGCTTTCGTTCATCGTCGTCTGGGCCGTCGCCAACCTGTCGCCGACGGTGATGATGCGCAGCGCGATTCCGCTCTACCTGGCCGGGCTGGCGCTGCTGGTAGCGGTCGCCCTGTTCGGGGACGTTTCCAAAGGAGCGCGGCGCTGGCTGCACATCGGCGTCACCCGCATCCAGCCGTCGGAACTGCTGAAGATCGCCATGCCGCTGATGCTCGCGTGGTTCTTCCATCGCTACGAGGGCATCGCGCGGTGGTACCACTACTGCATTGCCATCCTGCTGCTGGCGATTCCCGTGTTGCTGATCGCACGTCAGCCTGACCTGGGTACCGCAATCCTGGTTTTCGCGGCCGGGGCCTACGTGATCTTCCTGGCAGGCCTGAGCTGGAAAGTGATCGGGACTGCGCTGATAGGCAGCGTCGCCGCCCTGCCGCTGCTCTGGTCGGTGATGAAGGAATACCAGAAACAGCGCGTGATGATGATGATCGACCCGACCAGCGACCCGCTGGGCAAGGGCTTTCACATCATCCAGTCGATGATCGCCGTCGGCTCCGGCGGACCGAACGGCAAGGGCCTGCTGCAGGGTACGCAGACGCACCTCGAGTTCGTGCCGGAACGCAGCACCGATTTCATCTTCGCCGTCTATGCCGAGGAGTTCGGTTTCGTCGGCGCAGCGGTGCTGATGGCGGTCTATCTCCTGCTGATCGGTCGCGGCCTGACGATCGCGGCCAGCGCCGGCACCCCCTTCATGCGCCTGCTTGCGGGCTCGGTCACCCTGATCTTCTTCACCTATGCCTTCGTCAACATGGGCATGGTGACCGGCATCCTGCCGGTAGTGGGCGTGCCGCTGCCGATGATGTCCTACGGCGGCACTGCCATGGTCACGCTCGGCCTCGGCGTGGGGATCCTGATGTCGATTGCGCGCCAGGGAAAGCTGGCGCGCAGGAAGGCCCGTTAGTCAGATACCCGCGGGCGTCCTCAAGCGACCTTGAGCATGATCTTGCCGATGTGCTCGGACGACTCCATCAGGCGATGCGCCGCGGCCGCGTCGGCCAGCGGGAATTCCTGGTGGATGACCGGCAGCATCTTCTTCTGCTCCAGCAGCGGCCAGATCTGCGCGCGCAGTTCGCTGCCCAGCCGCGCCTTCTCCGCCCCCGGACGCGGACGCAGCGTGGAACCGGTGAACGTGAGCCGCTTGAGCATCAGCGGCATCCAGTCCACCTCCACCTTGGAGGGCTGGAGGAAGGCGATCTGCACCAGCCGCCCCTCCAGCGCCATGCAGCGCAGATTGCGCTCGATGTAGGAGCCGCCCACCATGTCGAGGATGACGTCGGCGCCCCGGCCTTCGGTGAGCTTGGAGACTTCGACCACGAAATCCTGGGAGCGATAATTGATCACGCCATCGGCGCCGACCTTGCGGGCCGCCTCGACCTTCTCGGCATTGCCGACCGTGCAGAGCACGCGGGCGCCCCAGGCCTTGGCCATCTGGATGGCGGTGATACCGATGCCGGAGGTGCCGCCATGGATCAGGACCGTCTCGCCCTTGGCCAGCCTGCCGCGTTCGATCAGGTTGGCATAGACGGTGTAATACGTTTCCGGCAGTGCTGCTGCCTGCACCATGGACAGCCCAGTCGGCACCGGCAATACCTGGCCGGCCGGCGCGGTGGCGTACTGCGCGTAGCCCCCGCCGTTGGTCAGCGCACAGACCTTGTCCCCGACCTTCCATTCGTCCACGCCCTGGCCGACGGCGGCGATCTCGCCCGACACTTCCAGGCCGATATGGGGCGAGGCGTCCGCCGGCGGCGGATAGCGACCGCTGCGCTGAAGGACATCCGGCCGGTTGACGCCGGCATAGGCGACCTTGATCAGCACCTCACCCGCGCCGACTTCGGGCATCGGCCCATCCTTGAGAACCAGCACATCCGGCGAGCCGCCGGTTCCATGATCGATATATTTCATCTTGCCTTTCAACGAATGAACTGCTTGACGTGGTCGCTGCCCAGACCCACGTTCTCAAAATGTGCCCGGTACTTTTCAATCCGGGTGAATACGTCGTCGTAGCCGGTACTCTTGCCGTCCACGTCGACATACATCAACGCGCCGTGCACGGTGAACAGCGTCACCATCTCCGAGCAGTCGTCCGGCACCACCAGTGTGTGGGTTTCGCCCGGCGGCTCGAACACATAGCTGTTCTCGCGCGCGATCCAGTCGTGTTCCAGGTAATACCAGCTGCCCTTCATGACGAGGGCGTGCACCTGGCCGGAATGGCGGTGGCGCTGCAGCACGCCCGAGCGGCGCACCCGCAGCAGGTGGACATAAAAGCCGCCGGTGACGTTGAGATGGATCGGACGCGACCAGGTGTCCGGGCCCACCGGCGCCCAGAGCCGCTCGTCGTCGGTATCCACGTCCGGCAGCATCATGTCGGGCGCCATCCCCCAGGGCTGGGGCTTCGAATAGGGCTGCAGTCCGGCCGGCGGGTTGGCCGGCTTGCGATGGGCGGCCGGCAGCTTGCCGGCGCTCTCCCGGGTGGCGTCACGATCCGTGCGCGTGCCCTGATCCGACCTCACATCCGGCCAGCTTCGTCTCTGTCTTCACATCCATCTCCTGCGGCCCATGGGCCTATCATCGCACCAATCCGCCTGCCGTCACACTCCCGCGCCAACTTCGAATGCCCAGCCGCACTTCCCGCACCGACTTGCCCCCCGACGATACGGTGACGAGCCTGGTTGCCGCCGCGGCGCGACTGCGCGAGGCGGTCGCCTCGCTGGCGTTCGCAGCGCCCGTGACGCATGTCTACAACCCGTTGGATTATGCATGGAACGGGCAGCACGAGTACCTGAGCCGCTTCGGGCGAGGCCGCAAGCGCGTGGTGTTCCTGGGCATGAATCCGGGTCCGTTCGGCATGATGCAGACCGGGGTGCCGTTCGGAGAGGTCGCCGCGGTGCGGGACTGGATGGGTATCGAGGCGCAGATCCACCCGCCCGCGCAGCAGCATCCCAAGCGCCCGATCGAAGGCTTCGCCTGCCCCCGCTCCGAGGTCAGCGGCCGACGTCTCTGGTCCTGGGCGGCCCTTCGGCATGGCAGCGCGGAGGACTTCTTCAAGCGGCATTTCGTGCTGAACTACTGCCCCCTGGTCTTCCTGGAGGCATCCTGCCGCAACCGCACGCCGGAGCAGTTGCCGGCGGCGGAATTGAGACCGCTCTATGCCGCGTGCGACGAACACCTGGCCCGCGCAGTAGAGGCCCTGGAGCCGGAGTGGCTGATCGGCATCGGCGGTTTCGCAGAGAAGCGGTTGCAGCGCCTGGTGGCCGGAAACTGGCTGGACAGCGCGCTGGCGCGACGCCTGCGGATCGGCCAGATATTGCATCCGAGCCCGGCCTCCCCTGCAGCGAACCGCGGCTGGAGCGAAGCAGTCGACCTGCGCCTGCGCAGCTACGGGCTGCTGCCTTAGGAGTGGCGACTCAGCCTGCCACCGGCGCTGCGAACCGTACGACATCGTCCCGGCCGACGGATCGCACGATGCCGCCGCCATACCAGAGCGCGTGCAGGTGGGCCAGCGATTCGCCCAGGGCGAAGGTCATCTGGTGGGTGTCGAACTGACGGTTGAACATCAGCGGCACCACCTCGGCGGCGGACCGCGGCCGCTCGCGACAGGCGGCCAGCAGCATGGACAACCGCTCCTCATGATGATCCCGGAGCTGGCGCAGGCGCTGGTGCAAGCGCCGGAAGGGTCGACCATGCGAGGGCAGCACCAGGGTGTCGACGTCGCAGGGCTCGAAGGCGTCCAGGGAATCGAGGAACCACTGCAGCGGGTTGGCCATCGGCTCGATGTCATAGACCGAGACATTGGTGGAGATCCGCGGCAGGACCATGTCGCCGGCAATCAGGATCCCGTCTTCGGCGCAGTGAAGCGACGCGTGCTCCGGCGAGTGTCCAAGGCCGATGATCACCCGCCAGACCCGTCCGCCGATGGCAATCGCTTCGTCCCGGATGATCCGGGTGAATGCGGTCGGCATCTCCGGCACCAGGCTGGCGAAGTAGCCCTGGTTGCGCCGGCGCACCGCGGCCACGAAATCCGCATCCATGCCATGACTGTGGAAATGATCGGCCGCCGAATCGCCGTTGGCACCCGGCATGGTGGCGCTGAGGATGCGCCCGGTGGCGTACTCACCCAGCGTCATCCACAGGGGCGCCGAGAAGCGACGGGTCAGCATCGCAGCCAGCCCGACATGGTCGGGATGGGTATGGGTGCACAGCACGCGGACGATCGGCAGTCCATCCAGCTGCTCCGCGATCAGCTGCTCCCACAGGGCGCGGGTCGGGTCACTGGCGATCCCACAGTCGATCAGCGTCCAGCCATCCCGGCCCTGGAACCGGTCGCGCAGCAGCCAGAGATTGATGTGATCCAGCGCGAACGGCAGGGGCATTCTCACCCAATAAATACCCGGCGCGACTTCGATCCGGGCGGCAGCGGCGGGAACGGCCTCGCCGAACGGGTATGAGAGCTGGGCTTCGAGAGGGTTCAAGCGGATGACTGCCGGTTGCGCGCGGCGCCGGACGTCGCGGCGATCGGGCGAGGATCGGACCGCGATGACGAGACCTGGCGCGCTTTTGTTGAGGGATGCGTGAAGGTAATATTAACCGCCCGACTAACCGCCCGCACTTGACCGGCCGCCAGCAACCCCCTGGGCGCCGGGCTGCTGTCCCGGTCGGCAGGGTTTACGGCTGATGTGCCGGCGATCCGGTTGCAGCATCATCATCGCCATGAGACTTCATCTCCGGCCACTATCCAGGAGCGGCACCCATGAGCCTGACCCACATTCCCGGCATCCAGTTCGACCTGGGCGAAGACATCGCCCTGCTGCGCGAAGCATTGCAGCAGTTCGTCGCCAGCGAAATCACGCCGCGGGCCGCCGAGATCGACCGGAGCGACCAGTTCCCGATGGACCTGTGGCGCAAGCTGGGTGAACTGGGTGTCCACGGGTTGACGGTCTCCGAAGACTTTGGCGGCACCAACCTGGGCTACCTGGCGCATATCGTCGCGATGGAGGAAATCTCCCGCGGCTCGGCATCGGTCGGCCTGTCCTACGGCGCGCACTCCAATCTGTGCGTGAACCAGATCCACCGCAACGGCACGCGCGAGCAGAAGGAGCGCTACCTGCCGGGCCTGATCGCCGGCGAAACCGTCGGCGCGCTGGCCATGTCGGAGCCCAACGCCGGGTCCGATGTCGTTTCGATGAAGCTGCGGGCGGACTTCAAGGGCGACCGCTGGGTGCTCAACGGCAGCAAGATGTGGATCACCAACGGCCCGGATGCCGATGTCATGGTGATCTATGCCAAGAACGACGTCCAGGCCGGGCCCCGCGGCATCACCGCCTTCCTCGTCGAGAAGAGTGCCAAAGGCTTCAGCGTGGCCCAGAAGCTCGACAAGCTCGGCATGCGCGGCAGCCATACCGGCGAGCTGGTGTTCGAGGACTGCGAGATCCCCGCCGACAGCATTCTCGGCGGCATCGGCGAGGACCCGCTGACCGGCGTCGGGCGCGGGGTCAACGTGCTCATGAGCGGGCTGGATTTCGAGCGGGCGGTGCTGTCGGGCGGCCCGCTGGGCATCATGTCCGCCTGCATGGACGTCACGGTTCCGTACCTGCACGACCGCAAGCAGTTCGGGCAGCCGATCGGCGAGTTCCAGTTGATGCAGGGCAAGCTGGCCGACATGTACACCACGATGATGGCCTGCCGGGCCTATGTCTACGAAGTCGGTCGGCAGTGCGACCTGTCGCATGCCGGCAAGATCGATGTCCGCAACCTGCGCAAGGACGCCGCCGGCGCCATCCTCTATGCCGCGGAGAAGGCCACCTGGATGGCCGGCGAGGCGATCCAGTGCCTGGGCGGCAACGGCTACATCAACGACTACCCCACCGGCCGGCTGTGGCGCGATGCCAAGCTCTACGAGATCGGCGCGGGGACATCGGAAATCCGCCGGATGCTGATCGGACGCGAGTTGTTCGCCCAGACAGCGTGACAGGCCCGGCATCGGATACCGGCGCACCGGCGCGGCGATGACGTCGTTCGCGACCGGCCTGCCCGAGGCTATCGCCGGCACGATGCTGGCCGGCTTCGATCGTCACTTTGCGGTTCTGCGCTACAACGCGCAGCAGGCCAAGGGCCGCTTCGAAGCCGGGGACTGGCACGCGATCCGCCGTCTCGCCCACGAGCGGATCACGTTCTACGACCAGCGGGTGCGGGAGGCGGTGGCGACGCTGCAGTCCCAGTTCCGGGAGGGCGACCTGCGTGACGCCACGCTGTGGAGCACGGTCAAGCGCAGCTACGTCGCGCTCCTGGCCGATCACCAGCAGCCGGAACTGGCGGAAACCTTCTTCAATACCGTCAGCACCAAGATCCTGCACCGCAGCTATTTCCACAACGACTTCATCTTCGTGCGGCCTTATACCGCTACCGATTATCTCGATTCGACCCCGCCATCCTTCCGGTCCTACTACCCTGCGGACAAAGGGTGGGAAGCGGCGTTCCGGCAGATCATCATCGACCTCGGGCTGGCCTGCGGCTACCAGGACATCGACCGGGACGTCGATCTGGTCATCCAGGCCGGCCGCAAGCATCTCACCTCGAACTTCGCGCCGGCCAGCGACTGCCAGATCAACGTGTTGCGCTCCCTGTTCTTTCGCAACAAGGCCGCCTACCTGATGGGACGGCTGATCAATGACGGCGAGGTCGAGGCCTTCGCGATTCCGATCCTGCGTGATTCCCGCGGCCGGGTGTTCCTCGACACGGTCCTGTTCGGCACCGAGCGCATCGAGACCCTGTTCAATTTCTCGCGCGCCTATTTCATGGTCGACATGGAAACACCCTCCGCCTATGTCCGCTTCCTGCAGTCGCTGATGCCGACCAAGCCGCAGGCCGAGCTCTACAACATGCTGGGCCTGCACAAGCAGGGCAAGACTCTGTTCTACCGCGACCTGCTGCAGCACCTCTCGCATTCCACCGATCGCTTCATCCAGGCGCCCGGCATCAAGGGACTGGTGATGGGCGTCTTCACCCTGCCGTCATTCCCGTTCGTGTTCAAGTTCATCAAGGACGATCGCAAGAAGGATGTCACCCGCGAGTACATCGAGGATCGCTATCAGCTGGTGAAGGCCCATGACCGGGT
Source organism: uncultured beta proteobacterium (assembly GCA_963834335.1). GTDB lineage: Bacteria > Pseudomonadota > Gammaproteobacteria > Burkholderiales > Burkholderiaceae_E > Lautropia. The sequence continues at coordinate 231,098 of CAWIBK010000001.1, forward strand.
CGGCCGTATGGCCGACTCCTGGGAGTATTCGGACGTGCCGTTTCCCAAGGACCGGCTCGACCCGGCTTTGATCGACGAGCTGCGCCAGACCGCGCCGTCCCTCATCGAGGATGAAGGCGACCAGCTGATCGTGCGCCACCTCTACATCGAGCGGCGCATGGTGCCGCTCAATATCTACCTGGAGGAGGCCGACGAGGACGAGCGCGACCACGCGTTGCGGGAATACGGCCAGGCCATCAAGGAGATGGTGGCCGCCAACATCTTCCCCGGCGACATGCTCTACAAGAATTTCGGCATGACACGCCAGGGACGGGTCGTCTTCTACGACTACGACGAGGTGCTTTACATTACGGACTGCCACTTCCGCACGGTACCGCCGCCACGCACCCCTGAAGACGAGATGGCATCCGAACCCTGGTATCCGGTCGGGCCGCGCGACGTCTTTCCTGAGGAATTTGCAACCTTCCTGCTGGGCAATGCGAAAGTCCGCGGGCCTTTCCTGCGATACCACGCCGACCTGCTGACCGCGGAGTACTGGCAGACCCGGCAGGACCGGATCCGGGCCGGCGTGCTCGAGGATGTCTTCCCCTATCCCGAAAGCCTGCGCTTCGGCCAGTCCGACACCAATCCCGCGATGCAGGCGGTGGCGCCGGCGCCGGTACCGGACAAGGCGTTACCATGATTCCCTGGGGGCGGCTCGGAACAACGCGCCGCCGATGGCTTGAGCACTTGACCCTACCCGCTTTGGAGAGTCCGAAATGAAAGATCCGATCGTCATCGTTTCCGTCGCCCGTACGCCGGTGGGCAGCATGATGGGCGAGTTGTCCAGCCTCGCCGCCACCGACCTGGGAGCAACCGCCATTGGCGCAGCCGTCAAACGCGCCGGGTTGAAACCGGAGCAGATCCAGGAAGTCATCATGGGCTGCGTGCTGCCCGCGGGACTGGGACAGGCACCCGCCCGCCAGGCGGCGCTCAAGGCCGGCCTGCCGATCTCAACCGGCGCCACCACCATCAACAAAGTCTGCGGCTCCGGCATGAAGGCCGCCATGCTGGGCAACGACCTCATCAGCGCTGGCAGCCAGGACATCGTCGTTGCCGGCGGCATGGAGAGCATGAGCAACGCGCCCTACCTGATGCTCAAGGGCCGGGGCGGCTACCGTTATGGTCATGCGACCTTGTTCGATCACATGGCCTTTGACGGACTGGAGGATGCCTACGACAAGATGCCCAACGGCGGCGGCAAGTCCATGGGCAACTTCGCCGAGGACTGCGCGGGAAAGTACGAGTTCACTCGCGAAGCGCAGGACAAGTACGCCATCGAATCTTCACGCCGCGCCCGCGCCGCCAATGAGGATGGCGCGTTCAAGTGGGAAATGGCCCCGGTGACCGTCAGCGGACGCAAGGGCGACACGGTGATCGAGCGCGACGAAGGCCCGTTCAAGATCAACCCTGACAAGATCCCGACCCTCAAGGCGGCGTTCCGCAAGGAAGGCACCGTGACCGCCGCCACCTCCTCGTCCATCTCCGACGGAGCCGCCGCCATGGTGCTGATGCGCCGGTCGATGGCGGACAAGCTCGGCGTCACGCCGCTGGCCACGATTGTCGGCCATGCCACCCACTCCCACGAGCCCCAGTGGTTCACCATCGCGCCGGTCGGCGCGATCGCCAAGCTCTACGAGAAGACCGGATGGAACACCGGCAAGGTCGATCTCTTCGAAGTCAACGAGGCGTTCGCCGTGGTGGCGATGTCGGCGATGAAAGAGCATTCGATCCCGCATGAGAAGGTCAACATCCATGGCGGCGCAGTCGCGCTGGGCCACCCGATCGGCGCATCCGGCGCGCGCCTGATCGTGACCCTGCTCGGCGCACTGAAAAAGACCGGCGGCAAGCGCGGCATCGCCACCTTGTGCATCGGCGGCGGTGAAGCGACCGCGCTCGCGGTCGAGATGGTGTAAGCAAGGCGTCGTGCCAACCGCCCTGGTCATCGGCGCGTCGCGCGGCATCGGGCTGGAATTCGCCCGTCAGTACCTGAACGAGGGCTGGCGGGTCTTCGGCACTTTCCGCAGTGAGCCGGACCGGGCCCGGCTCCGGGACCTGGGGGTGCAGACGCTCAGGCTCGACGTCCTGGATCCCAACGACCTCGCGGCCTTCAGCTGGCAGATGGACGATGAGCAGATCGACGTCCTGATCATGAACGCCGGGGTCTACGGCCCGCGGACCAGCAGCACCCAGCGGCCGCCGACAATGGAGGAGTTCGATCAGGTGATGCGCACCAACGTGCTGTCGGCCATGCGGCTGCTGCCGGTCGTCAGCCCGCTGCTGTCGCGCAGCCATGGCACCCTGGCTTTCGTCTCGAGCCGCATGGGATCGATCGCCGAGGCCGGTGCCAGCTACGGCATGCTGTACCGCGCCTCCAAGGCGGCCGTCAACATGGTCGGAAAGCTCGCCCATGCGGATCTCTCAGGGCTTGGCGTGCGCGTGATCTGCCTGCATCCGGGCTGGGTCCGTACCGACATGGGCGGCCCCAATGCGGACGTGGAGGTGGCTGCCAGCGTGGCCGGCATGCGCCGGGTGGTGGCGCAGGCGCAGGCACATCCGAGCGGGGGCTTCTACGATTATCGGGGGCAGTCCCTGGCCTGGTAGGCGGGCCTGGCCATGAAAAGGATCGCGGCATGCTGCTGACCGATGAACTGGAAATGGTGCGCGAGGCGGTACGCGACTACGTGGCCGACCAGGTCACGCCGCATGCGGCCGACTGGGATCGCAACCGGACATTTCCTGCCGACGCCCTGAAAGGATTGGCTGCACTGGGCTGCTTCGGTGTGGCCGTGCCCCAGGAGTGGGACGGCGCCGGACTCGACTATGCGGCGCTGGCGGTGATCATCGAGGAAATTGCCGCCGGCGACGGCGCCACCTCCACCATCATCTCGGTGAACAACTGCCCGGTCTGCTCGATCCTGATGGCGTGGGGCAGCGATGCGCAGAAGGAGCGCTGGCTCAAGCCGCTGGCCAGCGGACGAATGCTCGGCGCCTTCTGCCTGACCGAACCCCAGGTCGGCTCGGACGCGTCCGCGTTGCGCACCACCGCGACCCTTCAGGCAGACGGCAGCGCCTATCGCATCAACGGGGTCAAGCAGTTCATCACCTCCGGCAAGGAGGGCGACGTCGCCATCGTCCTGGCGGTGACCGACCGCGCCGCGGGCAAGCGGGGCATCTCGGCGTTCCTGGTCCCGACCGATTCGCCCGGCTACACGGTGGCGCGGCTGGAGGAAAAGCTCGGCCAGCACGCCTCGGATACCGCCCAGATCCTGTTCGAGGACTGCCTGGTGCCGGCGCAGAACCTGATCGGCGAGCCCGGCGCCGGTTACCGGATCGCCTTGTCGGGCCTTGAAGGCGGCCGCATCGGCATCGCTTCACAGGCGCTCGGCATGGCCCGTGCGGCATTCGAAGCGGCCCTGAAGTACGCCCGTGAGCGGGAGGCCTTCGGCAAGCCGATCTTCGAACACCAGGCGGTCCAGTTCCGGCTTGCGGACATGGCGACCCGGATCGAGGCCGCGCGCCACCTCATCCGGCATGCGGCCAGCCTCAAGGACGCGGGCAGGCCCTGCCTCAAGGAGGCCGCGATGGCCAAGCTCTTCGCCTCGGAAATGGCCGAGCGCGTCTGCTCGGACGCGATCCAGGTTCACGGCGGCTACGGCTATGTCAGTGATTTCCCGGTAGAGCGGATCTATCGGGACGTCCGCGTCTGCCAGATCTACGAGGGGACCAGCGACATCCAGAAGATCCTGATCGGCCGCGCGCTCGCGGCCGGATGAACTCACAGCCAGCGCCATACAGGGAGATTGCTTTGACCAGCACCGCAGCGCGCACACCCGACCGTCAGGTCGACTTCTACTTCGACTTCAGCTCGCCCTACTCCTACCTCGCCGCCGAGGCGATCGACGCGGTGGCGGCCCGCCATGGACACACGGTGAACTGGATCCCGATCATGCTCGGGGTCATCTTCAAGTCCACCGGCTCGGGGCCGCTCACGGAACAGCATCCCTGGCGAGCCAGCTACGCGGTCATCGACTTCAAGCGCAGCGCCGACATGGCAGGCTTGCCTTTCAAGTTCCCCTCGCGGTTTCCCCAGGCCGGACACAACGCCGCCCGGGTCCTGCTCGGGCTGCAGAAGACGGCGCCCCACAAGGCGAAACCGTTCGCGCTGGCCGTGTTCCGGAACCTGTTCGTACACGATGGCGATATCCAGCAGGCGGACAATCTCGCGGCGATCGGCAGGACGCTGGATCTCGATGAAGCCGCCTTGCTCGCGTCGATCCAGGATCCCGCGGTCAAGAGCCAACTGGTCGCCAACAACGAGGCCGCAACCCGGCGCCAGGTGTTCGGCGCGCCTACCTTCTTCGTCGGCAGCGAGCAGTTCTGGGGTCATGATCGCCTTCCCCACCTGGAGCGTCGACTTGCCGAACTTGCGGCCGCGCAGACCGGCCGATGAGTCGCTCTGCCCCGCAAGCCGTTCTCTTCGATTGCGACGGAGTCCTGGTCGACAGCGAGCCGATCACCAACGCGGTTCTCTGCGAGATGCTCACTGAACTGGGGCTCGATTTCGACCTGGAACGCACCATCCGGACTTTCATGGGAAAGTCGGTCAAGGATGAGATGCTCGCCATCGAGGGCATGATCGGCCGACCCCTCGCTTCAGACTGGCACCCGCAGTTCGTGCGCAGGCGCGACGCGGCGCTCGCTGTGCGGATTCGCGCGGTGCCCGGCGCGCCGGAGGTGGTGGCCCGGGTGGCCGCCCTCGGCATTCCCTATGCGGTCGCCTCCGGCGCCGACTGCGCCAAGATGCGCCTGACCCTCGGCACCTGTGGCCTGTTGCCTTATTTCGAAGGACGGATGTTCGGCGCGGACATGGTCGCGCGCGCCAAGCCGGCGCCGGACGTCTACGAACTGGCGCTGCGCACGCTGGGTGTGGCACCGGCGCAAGCCGTCGTCATCGAAGACACGCCGACCGGCACCCGCGCCGGGGTTGCGGCCGGCGCCACCGTGTACGGATTGACGACGTTGAACACGGCTGCCACGCTCGTGAAGGCCGGCGCCAGCGTCACCTTCGAGCACATGGAGCAACTGCCGGAGTTGCTGCGGCTGGGGTGATGAAGATAATTGGCAGGCCGCCTGCGTTGGAGATCGACCAATGAGCTATAGCGAATGCCCTCGAGCGACCATGGAGGCGAAAGACAACATGGGCGCTGTCGACATGGTCCTCGTACCACGAGCTGTCGACCTGGGTGAGATGACGGTGCGTCGTGCGCTGCCGGCGAAAGAACGGCAGATGGTGGGGCCGTTCATCTTCTTCGATCAGATGGGACCTGCGACGTTCAAGCCGGGTCAAGGCATCGATGTGCGGCCGCATCCTCACATCAATCTGTCGACCCTGACCTACCTCTTCGAAGGGGAAATTCTGCATCGCGACAGTCTGGGAACGGAAAAACTGATTCGTCCCGGAGCAGTGAACTGGATGAAGGCGGGCCGTGGGATTGTCCATTCCGAACGTACGCGCCCGGCGCTCAAGGAAAGCGGGCAACGCCTGTTCGGCCTGCAGACATGGATGGCTTTACCGCTGCACGCGGAAGAAGACGATCCCGAGTTCGTGCATATTCGCGCGGACGATCTGCCGATGTTCGACGGAGAGGGCGCGAAAGGTCGGCTGATCGCCGGTTCGGCCTTCGGGCTGTCATCGCCACTTCAGACTGCGTCCGACACACTCTATTGCGACTTCCAACTCGAAGCCGGACGAACGCTGCAGATCGATGTCGACGCCGAAGAGCGCGCACTCTATACGGTCAATGGAACGCTGGAAATCGAGCGAAACAACTTTGAGCCGGGTCAGCTGGTCATTCTCAGTTCCAGGGCACCTTGCCAGGTCAAAGCGACATCCAATGCCCGCTTCGTCGTTATCGGCGGCGCAGCGATGGAGGGACCGCGCTATCTATGGTGGAACTTTGTATCCTCAAGGCCTGAACGCATCGAACAGGCGAAAGAGGACTGGCAGCTGAGGCGTTTCGATCCCATTCCCGGTGACGAAGCCGAATTCATTCCTTTACCGGACAATACGCGGGAACTGCAAAAGGCGGTCGGAGGAGTGGCATATCCCTGAGCTGCGCTCGGAGCGCATGACAAGAGAACCTCCAGCGGATATCAGCCGCGGAACAGATGCGGGTTGCGTTCGATGAACCTGTCGACCCAGAGGTCGATGAACGAGCGCTGGTTGCGTTTCATGTGCCACCAGGCAAAAGCGCTGATCACGAGGGCACCCAGCGCGTCGAGGATCAGGTCCCACATCGTGTCGGTGAGCCCCGACGGGTCGCCGAGCATAGGCTTTTGCATCGTCGTGCCGAAGATCTGATCGACAGCGAACTCGAAGATCTCCCAGAACGTGCCGACCGCCACCGCAAAGACGAAGGCGAACAATGCAACGAATCCCGGACGCATGTGCAGATCGATGCGCTTGTCCTCGTTCAGCAGATAGACGAGCAGGAAGCCGAGAATTCCGAGCAACAGACCGGAGGTCATGTGCAGCGCGATGTCCCACCACCAGTACCGTTCGTAGTAACTCTGGACCTCGCCTAGAAAGAGCGCGGCGAAGACGAACAGGATTGCGAGCAGCTCGTACTCGGCCGGGATGCGAACGGGCAATCGGTGGCCGAGAACTGCCGGCGCGCCGGTGATCACCATGATCGCGAGCAACCAGACGCCGTTGATCCACAAGCTTTGAGCCAGCACCAGCACCAGCTCGACCCCCATCACGGCCTGCAGGATCAGCAGGATGCCCAGTTGCACGCGGGACCTGCCGTTATTCACCTTCCTCGCCTCGCTCTTCCGGTGACCTGACGATTGCGACTGCGATTCCGATCGCAGCAACCGGCGCGACGCCATGTCGAGGGTGCCAGGTCTCCAATCCAGAGCCTACTTGCAATCGCTCATGCAGCGCTCGGCAATGAAGTCGGGCTTCGTGTCGGCCGCAATGAAGCCGTCTCGATTCGGCATGCGAACCGCCGCGAGCGATCGTGCGTTCATGACGGCATCGGCGCCGATTATGCCGTTTACGTGCAGCAGCCAGGCGCTCAGGGCGTAAACCTCGTCGTCGGTCAGCGATCCCGGTCTGTCCAGAGGCATTGCTCTGCGTATGTAGTCAAAAACCGTCGTGGCATACGGCCAGTAGCTGCCGATCGTGCGCTTGGGTGACTTTGAGGCGAGCGTGCCGGCGCCACCCACCAGCACGTCGGCGGTGGCGCCCTCGCCTTGCACACCATGGCAGGCGGCGCATTTCTGAGCAAAAATGTTCTTGCCCTGCTCGACGCTGCCGTTGCCCCCGGGCAGGCCGGCGCCATCGGGCGCGACGTCGATGTCCCAAGCCCGGATTTCCTCGTCCGAAGGCGCTCGCCCCAGATCGAGGTGCCTGGCCCCGCCTTGCCGATGCTGCTGCTCGCCCAGTACCGGGGTCGAGGCGACCAGGGTCGCTGCGAGAAGAATGTGCCCGAGCGTCCGTTCAAGCGTGAACATTGCTGACCTCCCCGTCCGTCGAAACCTGCCAACTCTGGATCCCGTTGTAGTGATAGACGGTTCTCTGACCGCGTTCAGCGATGAGCCGTTGGCGGCCCGGTTGCACGTAGCCGGTCTCGTCGACGGCGCGGCTCTGCAGGATCGCAGGCGCGCCATCCCAACGCCACGGCAGCCGGAAGCGCGTGAGCGACTTCGCCAGCACCGGTTCCTGGAGCACTGCCTCGCGCCAGTTCCGCCCGCCATCGACAGAGACGTCCACGCTGCGGATGCGACCGCGGCCCGACCAGGCGATGCCCGATATCTCGTGGAATCCCTTCGCGGCCAGCGCCTGGCCACCGGAGGGCGATAGGATCACGGACTTCGCGTCCATGACGATCGTGAACTGCAAGGCCTTTCCGTCAGGGCGCAAGTCGGTGTACTTGGACGTTTCCTCGCGGGTCTGGAACGGCTCGGCCCCGACCTTCAGCCGCCTGAGCCACTTGATGTTCATGTTGCCTTCGATGCCAGGCAGCAGCAGCCGCAGCGGGTAGCCCTGCTCCGGTCGCAGCATCTCGCCGTTCTGGCTGTAGACGAGCATCGCGTCGTCGAGCGCCACGGCCATCGGAATGCTGCGGGTCATTGCTGCCGCGTCACTGCCCTCGGCCAGGATCCACTTCGCACCGGGCTTCAGGCCCACGTCGTCGAGCACCGTGGACAGCTTGACCCCGGTCCACTCCGCGCAACTGACCAGGCCATGGATTTCCTGGGCACTGCTCCCGGACGGGCCTGCCCACTGCGACGCACTGTTGCCGGAACACTCGAGAAAGCAGATCCGCGACACAGCGGGATAGCGCATCAAGTCGCTCATGTCGAGCAGCAGCGGCCGCTCAACCAGGCCATGAACCATCAGCCGATGCTGGTCCGGATCGACCATCGGCACGCCGTTGTGGTGACGCTCGAAGAACAGGCCGTTCGGCGTGATCGTGCCGTGCAGGTTCTGCAGCGGCGTGCGGGTGGCAGTCGGGAAGGCGGCCGGCCTGGCGGGCAGCACACGCACCACTTCCTTCTCGAACGGCGACGGCTGGCCGTAAGGTGGGCTGAGGAAGGTCTGGCCCGGCTCCTTCATCCATTTCGGGATGTCGAGTGCGCGCGCCTCAGATGCGCCAAGCCCGAGCCCGGCGCCAACCGCCAGCGCCGGTGCCGCACCGATTCGCCCCAACGCACGCCGCCTGCCCTCGTCCGGAATCCGGTCTGAGCCCTCCGAGAGAGAAAGTGGTTGCGACCCAGGTCTGCCTGCCGTCTTCGCCATTACCGCTCCTTGTTGCTTCGGGTTGCCGCTTCGGGTTGCCGCTTCGGATTATCACCCGGGGTCGCTGCCGACAGAGTCAAGGCTCGCCGACGCCACCGGCCCGGTCCGCTCAATCCACCGGCTTGCCCCTCAAGCTCTTGATCCGGCCCCGCTGGGTTTTCGCATCGACCCGACGCAGCTGGGAGGCCCGGGTCGGCTTGGTCGGACGCCGCGGCTTCGGCGTGGCGGCAACGCTGTCGACCAAAGCCTGCAGGCGGTCGAATGCCGCGCTCCGGTTCTGCTCCTGGGTCCTCGCGGTCTGAGCCTTGATGACCACCACGCCCTCCTTCGAGATGCGCTGATCGCCGAGCGCCAGCAGCCTCATCTTGATAGGGTCCGGCAGCGACGACTTGCCGATGTCGAAGCGAAGGTGAATGGCCGTCGCCACCTTGTTGACGTTCTGCCCACCCGCCCCTTGCGAGCGGACGGCGTTCCACTCGACCTCATCACTGCGCACCGGCACCAGCGCCAGACGTTTCATCACCCTCACCCCGGATAAGCCCTGGCGTCATGATATGGTGCCGGCCATGCTGAATGCGATCTGGTCAAGCTTCTTCATCATCGCCGCCGTGTCGGCCCTGGTGCGCTGGCTGGTCGGCGGCGACGCCGAGGTGTTCGCGGCCATGGTGCAGGCGCTGTTCGCGATGGCCAAGCTGTCGGTGGAACTGATGATCGTGATGTTCGGCACGCTGAGCTTGTGGCTCGGGTTCCTGAAGATCGCCGAAGCCGCCGGACTGATCGACTCTCTCGCGCGGTGGCTCTCACCGCTATTTTCCCGTCTCATGCCGGGGGTGCCGACGGGGCACCCCGCAATCGGCCTGATGACCATGAACTTCGCGGCCAACGGCCTCGGCCTGGACAATGCCGCAACCCCGATCGGGTTGAAGGCGATGCGCGAGCTGCAGGCCCTCAACCCCCAGCCCGATACCGCCACCAATGCCCAGATCCTGTTCCTGACCCTCAATGCCTCATCGTTGACGGTGCTGCCGGTGTCGATCTTCGTCTATCGCGTGCAGCAGGGAGCGCCCGATCCGACCCTGGTCTTCCTGCCGATCCTGCTGGCCACCAGCGCCTCTACCCTGGCCGCACTGATTTCGGTCGCCTTTGTTCAGCGGCTGCGCCTTCACGACCCGGTCGTACTCGCCTGGCTGGCAGGCGCCGCCCTGGCGATCGGCGGCCTGATGGCGGTGCTGGCAGGCCTGTCCGCCGCGTCACTGGCCGCGTTCTCCTCCCTGCTCGGCAACCTCGCGCTGTTCGGCATGATCCTGCTGTTCGTCGGCGTCGGCCTGTTCCGCAAGGTGCCGGTCTACGAATGCTTCATCGCCGGCGCCAGACAGGGCTTCGACGTGGCACGCGACATCCTGCCCTACCTGGTGGCGATGCTTTGTGCGATCGGGCTGCTGCGTGCCTCCGGGGCGCTGGAGGCGGCGCTGTCGCTGATTCGCGGCGGAGTCGACCTGCTCGGCCTGGACGCGCGCTTCGTCGACGCCCTGCCTACCGCGCTGGTCAAGCCGTTCTCCGGCAGCGCCGCGCGGGCAATGCTGATCGAAACGATGCAGAACTTCGGTGTCGACAGCTTCCCCGCATTGCTGGCGGCCACGGTGCAGGGCAGTACCGAAACCACGTTCTACGTCCTGGCCGTGTACTTCGGTTCGGTCGGCATCCAGCGCGCACGTCATGCGGTGGGCTGCGCGCTGGTGGCCGACTTTGCCGGCGTCTGCGCGGCGATCGCGGTGTGCTACTGGTTCTTCGGCTGATCGCCTGGACAGCCTCCTAGATCTGCCGCAGGCGGATCTGATCGACGGTGTGATCGGCGCGCTTCCTGATCACCAGGTTGGCGCGTTCGCGGGTGGGCAGGATGTTGTCTCGCAGATTGCGCAGGTTGATGTCGCGCCAGATCTTGGCGGCGGTCTTGGTGGCCTCGGCGACCGAGAGGTCCTTGTAGTGATGGAAGTAGGAACCCGGATTGCGGAACACCGTCTGCTGCAACGACAGGAAACGCTTCAGGTACCAGGCTTCGATGATGCGCCTCCTGCGCGTCGACGAAAATCGAGAAATCGAAGAAATCCGAGACGACGACGCTCGGGACCGGTACGCCGGTGGACTCGACCGCGCCGGTCTGGAGCACGTTGAGACCCTCGAAGATCAGGACGTCGGGCTGATCCACCCGCTCGATCCCGTTGGGCACGATGTCATAGGACTGGTGCGAATACACCGGCGCGTCCACGGTGGGCTCTCCGGCCTTGAGCGCCGCCAGGAACTGCATCATGCGCTTGCGGTCGTAGCTTTCCGGAAATCCCTTGCGCCGCATCAGACCGCGCTCCTCCAGCACCTTGTTCGGGATAAAGAAATCCGTCGGTGGTGACCAGGGAGACGCGCGGATGGTCCGGCCAGCGGGCCAGCAGCGCCCTCAAGACCCGCGCGAAAGTGCTCTTGCCCACCGCCACGCTGCCGGCGATGGCGATCACATAGGGCCGGCTTCCGACCAGCCGGCCCAGGAATTCGTCGCGAACCCCGCTCAGGTTCCGGGCCGAGCGGAAGTGCAGGTTCAGCAGCCTCGACAGCGGCAGGTAGATCTGCTCGACGTCGGTGAGGGACACCTGCTCGTTGACGCCCCGCATCGAGGCGAGGTCCTGTTCGGAGAGCGTCAGCGGGGTGTTCGATCGCAAGCCGGCCCATTCGATCCGGGTGAACGCCTCGTAGGCCGAAAACTCGTCCGCACCGTCTTCGCGAAGCCCGCCGTTGCGCCGCTCGACCGAAGGCCGGCGCCCGGCCCGCCTCGCGAATCCCGGCCACCCGGCGCTCGATCGGGGCCTTCGAAGTGCGACAACAGCTTGCGCGACGCCAGGCTGCGCATCAGGTGACTGACGCCGTAACGCCAGGGCGCACACTCGGCGCAATGCTGCACGCGGTTGACCAGGCTTCCGAGCGCCTCGGTTTCGATGCAGACCAGGTCGCCAAGCTTGTGGGTGAAGCCCTGCCCGGCCACGTCCCGGTCCTGGATAGGCGCGAACATGGTTCCCAGGAAGAGCACGAAGCCGTCGGGATACTGGTGGTTGTCACCCATGGCCGCAGACACCAGGGACTCGGGCGAGCGGCTGATGCGGGACATCGAACTCGCCCCCTCGAGGCGATAGCCCTCGGGCCCGTCCACGGTCAGGCGGATCTCGGCCTGCTTGACGTCGTCCAGACCGAAACCGCCATCGAACAGGCGGATGAACGGCCCCAGTGCGCACGAGGCATTGTTGTCCTTCGCCTTGCCAAGCAGCAGGGCCGAGCGTCCCTCGACATCGCGCAGGTTGACGTCGTTGCCCAGGGTGGCGCCGACGATCTTCCCGTGACTGGTCACCACGACCGCGATTTCCGGTTCCGGGTTGTTCCAGGTGGATGTCGGCAGGATGCCGATGTCGGCGCCGGGACCGACCGCAGACATCGGCTGCGCCTTGGTGAAGATCTCGGCGTCCGGCCCGATTCCGACTTCCAGGTACTGGGACCAGACGCCCTTGGCGATCAGCGCCTCCTTGATCTGCATCGCCTCCGGTGATCCGGGCACGAGCCGGGAGAGATCATGCCCGATCAGGGTGTGGATATCGTTGCGGATTGCAGCGGCCTTCTCCGGCGAGCCTTTCGCCTGCTCCTCGATCACCCGCTCGAGCAGGCTCACGACGAAGGTGACGCCGGAGGCCTTGACCGCCTGCAGGTCGATCGGCGCAAGCAGCCAGGGCCTGTCCGGCCGGCGCCCGGACTCGACGGAGTTGGCCAGCAGATCCGCAGCGGTACCGATCGACCGGCCGGGGGCGTCTGCGACATGGGCCGCCGGGTCGGGCAGCTCGCACACGTCGCGCACCGTCGGCGCGACCGCGGCAGTGATGTCGACGACCTGGCCGTCGCGCACGGTCACGACCACCGGCCCGTCCGCCGACGGCAGCCACGCCCTGCCGAGCAGCAAGGCGGGGCGCTCCCCGGTGCGGGTCCCGGGCAAAGCCGATGCCGGTTTCCTGTCCATCCCGATTCTCCCGATCCAGTCAATACCGAGCCCGGCGGCCGCTGGGGCCGGCCCGGCCAATGAGATTGTGAAGTTGACGAAGTTTGTGAGGCGGATGATACGGGCGCGGGCGGCAGTCCGCCATCGGGGGTCCCGGCAGCGCGGGGCAGCCCGGGACAGCGCAGTCGAACCGGCATAATCGCCGGTCAGGCACGATCCCAGGCAGGAGAGGCAATGCGGATAGACAGCAAGCTCACCCCTCGCGACCCTCAGTTCCAGGCGAACGCCCTGGCGATGCAGGCCCAGGTGGACGACCTGCGCGAGCAACTGGCCCGCAGCGCCCTCGGCGGCGGCGAGACGGCGCGCAAGCGCCACCTGTCGCGCGGCAAGCTCCTGCCGCGCGACAGGGTCGACCTCTTGCTGGATCCGGGCACACCGTTTCTCGAATGCTCGCCACTGGCTGCCCACGGGATGTATGGCGGCGACGCGCCCTGCGCGGGGCTGATCACCGGCATCGGCCGGGTCAGCGGCGTCGAGTGCATGGTGGTCTGCAACGACGCCACCGTCAAAGGCGGCACCTACTACCCGATCACAGTGAAGAAGCACCTGCGCGCCCAGGAGATCGCGAAAGAGAACAACCTGCCCTGCATCTACCTGGTGGACTCCGGCGGCGCCCACCTCCCCAGCCAGGACGAAGTGTTCCCGGACCGGGAGCACTTCGGCAGGATCTTCTACAACCAGGCAACGATGTCGGCGATGGGCATCGCCCAGATCGCGGTGGTGATGGGGTCGTGCACCGCGGGCGGAGCCTACATGCCGGCGATGAGCGACGAATCGGTCATCGTCAAGAACCAGGGGACGATCTTCCTGGGCGGCCCGCCGCTGGTGAAGGCGGCCATCGGCGAAGTGGTGAGCGCGGAAGATCTGGGCGGCGGCGATGTGCATACCCGCCTGTCCGGCGTCGCCGACCACCTCGCGCAGAACGACGAGCACGCCCTGGCAATCGCCCGGCGCATCGTCGGCAACCTGAACCGCCGCAAGCTGGCCGAGGGCCACAGCGCAAACCAGGGGCTGGAAGTCGCGCCGCGGGCGTCGAAACCACCGCGTTACGATCCGCACGAACTGTACGGCGTGATCCCGGCGGACACCCGCAAGCCCTACGACATCCGCGAAGTGATCGCACGGATCGTGGACGACTCCTGGCTGGACGAATGGAAGGCCCGCTACGGCACGACCCTCGTAACCGGTTTCGCCCGGATCAACGGCATGCCGGTGGGGCTGATCGCCAACAACGGCATCCTGTTCTCCGAGTCGGCGCAGAAGGGCACCCATTTCATCGAACTGTGCTGCCAGCGCAAGATTCCGCTGGTCTTCCTGCAGAACATCACCGGCTTCATGGTCGGGCGCAAGTACGAGAACGAAGGCATCGCCCGCCACGGCGCGAAGATGGTGACGGCGGTCGCCTGTGCGCAGGTCCCCAAGTTCACGATCATCATCGGCGGCTCATTCGGCGCCGGCAACTACGGGATGTGCGGCCGGGCCTATTCGCCGCGCTTCCTGTGGATGTGGCCCAATGCGCGGATCAGCGTGATGGGCGGCGAGCAGGCGGCCTCGGTTCTCGCCACCGTGCGTCGTGACGGCATCGAGGCGAAAGGCAAGACCTGGACCGCGCAGGAGGAAACCGCCTTCAAGGCCCCGATCCTGACGCAGTACGACGTCCAGGGACACCCCTATTACGCCTCTGCCCGACTGTGGGACGACGGCGTCATCGATCCGGCCGATACCCGCAAGGTCCTGTCGCTGGCCCTTGCCGCCAGCCTCAACGCGCCGATCCCGGAGACCCGCTTCGGGGTATTCCGCATGTAGGCGCAGCCGCGCACCGCCGCCTCTCTCCCCTTATCGACCGCCCGCCTTGCCGGGCTGTACCCGGGGCAGGCCGGCGGGAAATCATCGGCGTCATGAGCGCACTGCGCGTGGAGAACCCGATGATCGACTCGATGGCACACCTGGCCGGCCGCGCCTCGCTGGCAGCATTGCTCGCGCTGGCGCTTGGCGCCTGCGCTTCCTACGGCAAGCCGGTCAATCAGGAGCTGGCCCTGCGGGTCGCGGAAAACGGCGAGCGGGCGGAGGCGGCCTGTGAACTCAGCAACGACCGCGGCAGCTGGTCGGTCGTCTCGCCGGTCGTGGTCGGCGTCACCCGCTCGGAAAAGCCCCTCAAGGTGGAGTGCAGCACTCCCGAGGGCAGCCGCGCGACGCGTGTCTTCGAGGCCGTCAAGCACGGCAACCTGACCGGCATCGACGTCCACTACAGTTATCCGCAAGTGCTCGAACTGACGCTGGCGCGCCCGACCCGGGCACAGACCCTGTCGGTCGATGCATCATCCTACGCCCGCATCGACGACGTGAGCAGGCTGCCGCAAGTCGACGACGAAGGCCGCGAGGGCTATCGCCGCTTCCTCGCCGGCGACTCGCCGCGGGCCTTCGCGATTTCGGACAATGGCCGCTGGGTCCGGGTCAACGCCGCACGCGGCGCTGCGCGAACAGCCTTGAGCCGCTGCCAGACCTATGGCGGACGCTGCCGCCTCTATGCCGTCGACGACGAGGTCATCTGGGACCAGAAGCACTCCCAGGACATGGTGGCCTGGTACTGAGGCAGCGCCTGGAGCGCGGCACCGACAACCAGGATCGCCGGACTGGCGATCCGGTGCTCCTGCGCGAGCGTTGTCCAATCCCTCGAGCACGCCGATGACCTGACGCCCGCCGACCTGGCTGGCGCGTTCCACCAGGGCCACCGGGGTGTCCCCGGGCAGCGAGACCAGCAGGCGCTCCCGGATCTGGGCAAGCCGCCCGACCGCCATATAGATCACCAGCGTGACGCCGCTTCGTGCGGCGCCGGCGATCCCGGTCCAGTCGATCGCCGCATCCTCGCGGCCGTGCCCGGTCACGAACATGACGCCCTGGGCGCAGTCGCGATGGGTCAGCGACAACCCCAGGTCGGCCGCGGCCGCAAGGCCGGCGGTAATGCCGTTGACCACCTCGACCTCGATGCCGGCATCGACTCAGCGCCGCGATTTCCTCGCCGGCGCGACCGAGGATGAGCGGATCGCCGCCCTTGAGGCGAACCACACGCTCGCCGCGCCGCACCTCGCGCACCATCAGCTTCTCGATGAAGGCCTGGGGCGTGCTGCGGCAGCCGCCTCGCTTTCCGACTTCGATGATCCTTGCCGAGCGCCGCACCCAACGCAGCACGCGCCGGTCGACCAGATCGTCGACCAGCACGACAGTGGCTCGGCGCAGGGCCTTCACGGCCTTGATGGTGAGCAGGTCCGGGTCACCGGGTCCGGCGCCGACCAGCACGCAGGTCTGGCGCGCCGGCATCCCGCCCGCATTGACCTGCGTCGAGCCGTCATAGCGCAAGGCCCTCCGGCGCGAGCGACGGATTGTCCTGCAGCAGCCGCCGCAACTCCGGCAGGCAGGACCCGCAACTGGTGCCGCACTGCAGTTGGCGCTGCACCTGGGCCAGCCGCTGTTCGTCGTCGCCGGTAGCGGCCCGCAGCGCCGGCCACGATGGCGGGTGTCGGTCACGTCGAAGCAGCCGCATACCTGACGGCCGCGGCCGGCGACTGCGACATCGGCGGGAGCAACCGAGCCGGGTCGCAGCAGCAGCCGGCCATAGGACTGCGCCGGAAGCCCTTCCTGCAGCAGCGTGCGCACCCACGCCTCGGCGCTGGTGTCACCCGCCAGCAGGAAGGCGCGCAGGGTCAGCGCGACGCCGCGCGGCATCGGCATTTTCGGCCGGCGCGAGCCGCATCGCCCGGTGCTGGCCACGCGCCGGATCGACGTAACGCAGCACGGTGGGTCCGTCCAGCCCGAGCAGGCTTTCGATCGCCTGCCAGTGTCTGCGAGGGCGCCGCCCGGCTGTCGGCCGCACGAAACAGGACGCCGAGCAGGCCCGGACTGTCCGCAGTCGCATCGAGCGGCTCGCGGCCGAACGGCACGCAGGTCGCGCCGGCGAAACCACCCATCAGGCTGCGCAGGGAGGCCAGCGCCGCGAGGGCATCGTCCTGCGGCAGCCAGGCGGCGGCAAGCAACGACCAGGGCTGGTCGAGCTTCTCGATCTTCACCGCACAGTGCTTCAGTTCCGGCTGGCGCGACTGCGGACAGGAGGCGGAATTGGTGAGTTCGTTGACACCGCCCAGGGAGCCTCCGTCCGGCGCCCGGCCGGACAGGAACTCACCGCCCCAGTGCATCGGAATCCATGCCTGCATGCGACCGGTCATCTCGCCGGCGCTCACCGGCAGCACGATGGATCCGCGCCGCGACGTGACGCGGACCAGATCGCCGTCGGCCAGGCCGCGACGGTGCATTTCCAGCGGGTTCAGTTCGACCGAGGGCTCCGCGACCTGGCCGAAGAGCCGGCCCGAGCACGCCGGTGCGGCTCATCCCATGCCATTGGTCGCGCAGCCGGCCGGTGCCCAGGCTGAAAGGAAAGCGTGCATCCACCGGTTCCGCCAGCGCGACGAAGTCGACGTCGGCAAAGCGCGCGCGACGGCTGGCGGTCGCGAAGCCGCCGTCGCCATAGAGGCGTGTCGCGACTCCGATCGCCGCGACCGGCGGCGAAGCGGCCACTGCTGCGGCGACCGGCTCGAGCGTCGCGTAGTCGAGGCCGGTGATGTCGAGGTCGCGTCCGCGCGTGCTCTCACGATGCTCGTTCCAGATCTGCTCGGCGTTTCGTACGGGAAGAGCGTGTCGGCCGGCGGTCGACGGCCCGGCCGTTGCGGCGGACACAGGCGCTCCAGCCGACGCGCGAAGTCGCACGACGATGCGCCAATCGGCGCGTGCCTCGCCGGGCGCCGCTACAGCCGCGCGCACCCGGCTGATGCGCCGCTCGCTGTTGGTGACGGTGCCCTCCTTCTCCGCCCAGGTACTGGCGGGCAGCAGCAGGTCGGCGAAGGCGCAGGTGGCGGTGGTGCCGAAGGCACTCCTGCACCACCACAAACTCGGCACGCCGCAGGGCTCGCCGCACGGTCGCCTGGTCCGGCAGCGACTGGGCGGGGTTGGTGCAGGCGATCCACAGGGCGCGGATCTCGCCGTCGGCGGCGGCCTGGAACATCTCGATCGCGGTCCTGCCCGGCGCCGACGGGCACGTCGGTCACGTCCCACAGCCGCGCGACTTCTGCGCGGTCGTCCGGATTCGCCAGGTCACGATGTGCGCTCAGCAGGTTGGCCATGCCGCCGACTTCGCGCCCGCCCATGGCGTTGGGCTGGCCGGTCAGCGACAGCGGGCCAGCACCGGGCCGCCCGATCTGGCCGGTCGCGAGGTGCAGGTTGATCAACGCCGCGTTCTTGGCAGTGCCGCTGCTGCTCTGGTTCAGGCCCTGACAGTACAGCGACAGGACGGCGCCGGCCTCGCCGAACCAGCGGGCGGCCTGCGGAGCAGCGTCGACGCCGATGCCGCACGACCCGCGCCACCCGCTGCGGATGGAAATCGCCGAGGCGCCGGCGCAGGCTTCGAAGCCCTCGGTATGCGCGTCGATGAAGCGCGGTCCACCAGCCCCTCCCACACCATCAGGTGCAGCATTCCGTGGAACAGCGCCACGTCGCTGCCCGGCAGAATCGGCAGGTGCAGGTCCGCCGCCCGCTGCGGTGTCGGTCGCGACGCGGATCGACCACGACCAGTTTCAGTGTACGGGTCCGCGCTTGCGCGCATCCTCGATGCGGCGAAACAGTATCGGATGGGCCACCGCCGGATTGGAGCCGGCGATGAAGATCAGGTCTGGCATGATCGATGTCCTCGTAGCAGGCCGGCGGCGCGTCGGCACCGAGCGTGCTGCTTGTAGCCGGCGACCGCGCTGCTCATGCACAGTCGCGAATTGGTGTCGATGTTATTGGTGCCGATCAAGCCCCTTGGCCAGCTTGTTGAAGACGTAGTAGTCCTCGGTGAGCAGTTGCCCCGACACATAGAAGCCGACGGCGTCCGGACCGTGCGCTGCGATCGATCGCCGGCAAAGCGCGCCGCCGCCTCGTCGAGGGCAGCATCCCAGGACAGCGGCACGGCGGGGGCGTCGCGGCGGGCCGGCGCGCGCGGCTGCAGCAGCCGCGTCATGCGCGTGACCGGCGCGGTGCGGTCAGGTGCAGGGTACTGCCTTTGGTGCACAGGCGCCCGAAGTTCGCCGGGTGCGCCGGGTCGCCGCGCACGCCGGTAATCCGGTCCGTCACGCGATTCGATGATCACGCCGCAGCCGACGCCGCAGTAGGGGCAGGTCGAGCGGGTCTCGCTTGCGCTGCTCATGTTCGCGCCGCTGATGACGTCGCCGCTCATCGTCGTGCCGAGAACACTGCGAGCGGGGACGGCAACCGGACGGTTGCCGGGGGCGACAGGAGGCAAATGATCGTGCAGCGCTGCGTCGCCAGTTCCTGGGCGTCGAGCTGGACCGCGCCGTCCTGCAGCCCGCGAACGCGAAACGCGGCGTGCAGCCCTCGTCCGGTGGCGCGCGCAACCGTCGGCGAGCCCGATCGTCCAGTTGTGCAACGGACAAGCGACGCTGTCGCCGAACACGATGCCCTGCGACAACGGACCGCCGCGGTGCGGACAGCGATCGAGCAGGGCGAAGACCTGGTCGCCGGCAGTGCGAAAGATCGCGACGGCAAGTCCGCGCGCACGTGCGACGCGACGCGCGCCGAGCACGGGGATGTCCTCCAGGCGGCAGACCGTCGTGCCATGTCGGAGCGCTGCGTATCAGTGCATCGCGGTTATCGCATTGCGCATCGTCGCGCCGGTCGGGCGGCTCATCACGCCGGCAGCGGCGTCGAACTGCCGCAGGTCGACCCGCGCCTTCGCGGCTCGAACCAGGGATCGGGCTCGCCGTCGAGCGCGAACTGCAGCCGCTCCCACAACGCGCGGCGTCCTTCGGCATCGTCGCAGCACGCGCTGCTTGACGTGGTCGAGCCCGACCCGGCTGACGAAATGGACGGTGCGCTCCAGGTACCAGCCTTCCTCGCGGTACAGCTGCAGGAAGGCGCCGCTGTACTCCATCACCTCGGCTGCGGTCTTCACCTTGACCAGGAACTGCGCCACTTCCGTCTTGATGCCGCCGTTGCCGCCGACGTAGATCTCCCACCCGGAGTCGACGCCGATCACGCCGACGTCCTTGATGCCGGATTCGGCGCAGTTGCGCGGACAGCCGCTGACGGCGAGCTTGACCTTGTGCGGCGCATACATCTTCCACAGCGCGCGCTCCAGCGTCCTTTCCCATGCCGGTGCTGTCCTGGGTGCCGAAGCGGCACCACTCCGAGCCGACGCAGGTCTTGACCGTGCGCAGCGCCTTGGCGTAGGCGTGACCGCTCGGCATGCCGATGTCCTGCCAGACGCCGGCCAGGTCCTCCTTCTTCACGCCGAGCAGGTCGATCCGCTGGCCACCGGTGACCTTGACGGTCGGAATCCGGTACTTGTCGACCGACGTCGGCGATGCGCCGCAGCTCGCTCGCGGTGGTTTCGCCGCCGAACATCCGCGGGATCACCGAGTAGCTGCCGTCCTTCTGGATGTTCGCGTGGCTGCGCTCGTTGATGTAGCGCGACTGCGGATCGTCCTGCGCCTCCTTCGGCCAGGTCTGACAGCAGGTAGTAGTTGACCGCCGGTCGACAGGTGGCGCAGCCGTTCGGCGTGCGCCAGCCGAGGGCCTCGAAGACCGCCGTGACCGTAGAGCAGGCTGCCTGCGGGACGGCGCCGGATGGCCTCGCGCACCTCCGCATGGCTGGGTCGCTGCAGGCGCAGATCGCCTTGTTCCGGGTGTCGCCAGTAGTCGCCGCCGGCGGTGGCCATCAGGAGCTGCTCGACCAGACCGGTGCAGGAGCCGCAGACGGCGCTCGCCTTCGTGTGCTTGCGGACATCCTCGAGGGTGAACAGGCCCTTGTCCTGGATCGCCTTGCAGATCGTGCCCTTGCTCACGCCGTTGCAGCCGCAGACCTCAGCGTCATCGGCCATCGCTGCCGCCTTGCTGCTGGCCCTGTGGCCGGCGTCGCCGATGTTCGATTCGCCGAACATCAGCTTGTGGCGCGGATCGTGGACCTGACGGCTGATCGCGCCGTCGCGCAGCAGCTTGAAGTACCACGCGCCGTCGACCGTATCGCCATAGAGGCAGGCGCCGACCAGCCGGTCGTCCTTGATCACCAGCTTCTTGTAGACGCCGCCGCCGGGATCGCTCATGACGATCTCCTCGCAGCCGTCGCCGCCGCGAAGTCGCCGGCCGAGAACAGGTCGATGCCGGTGACCTTGAGCTTGGTGATCATCTGAGATCCGGTGTAGCGACCGATGCCGAACTCGGCCAGGTGCGTGGCGCAGACCCGCGCCTGCTCGAACAGCGGCGCCACCAGGCCGTAGGCGACGCCGCGGTGCGCGGCACACTCACCGATCGCGTAGATGCGCGGGTCGGTGACCGTCTGCAGCGTGTCGCTGACGACGATGCCGCGCAGTCGCAGTGCAGCCCGATCTGCTCGGCCAGCGCCGCGTTCGGCCGGATGCCCGCGGCAATCACCACCAGTTGCGCCGGCAGTCTCGCTGCCGTCTTGAAGCGCACGGCGCGCACGCGGCCGCTCGGCCTGACGGCGCGGCATCCCGGTCGCCCTGTCACCGCGTCGCCGAGCAGCGCGGTCGTTTGGCGCATCGAGCTGGAACTGCAGGCCGCGGCTGCTCCAGCGACGCGCAGCAGGCGCGCCGGCGACCTCGTCGAGCTGGCGCTCCATCAGCCAGCGGCGCAGGTGAACGACGGTGACGTTCCATGCCCGCGGCGCATCAGGCCGTTGGCCGCCTCGAGGCCGAGCAGGCCGCCGCCGATGACCACCGCCTGCCGATGTGCGCGGTCGGCGGCATCGATCATGGCGTGGGTATCGGCGATGTCGCGATAGGAGACCACGCCGTCGAGCCCGTGCACCGGGCATCGGCGGGATGAAGGGATTCGAGCCGGTGGCGATCAGCAGCCGGTCGTAGGCGGCTTCGACTGCCGTCGTCGGCCGCGCACGATGCCGGCGCCGGCGATCGATGTCGACGATCACGCTTGCGTCCGAGGTGCAGGTCGATGCCGTTCTCCTCGTACCAGGACAGCGGGTTCAGGACGATCTCGTCGATCGTCTGCTCGCCGGCAAGCACCGGCGACAGCACGATCCGGTTGTAGTTCGGGTGCGGCTCGGCGCCGAACACGGTGATGTCGTACGAGTCCGGGGCGATCTTCAGCAACTCCTCCAGCGTCCGGACGCCGGCCATGCCGTTGCCCACCATCACCAGTTTCATCTTCTTCACTGGTCCGCTCCTCAGTGCGGCGGCGCAGTTCTCAGAAATTCGAGCAGCGATTCGCGCAGTTCGTAGTAGCGCGGATGTGCAGCAGCGCCTCGCGGGTGCGCGGCCGCGGGAGCGGCACGTCCATCACCCGGCCGATGCGCGCACGCGGCCCGTTGGTCATCATCACCACGCTGTCGGCCAAGCAGGATCGCTTCGTCGACGTCGTGAGTGACCATGATCGCGGTGACCGACTGCGGGCCCAGACCTCCATCAGGACCTCCTGGAGCTCCCAGCGCGTCAGCGAGTCGAGCATGCCGAACGGCTCGTCGAGCAGCAGCAGCTTCGGGTCGAGCGCAAAGGCTCGGGCGATGCCGACCCGCTGCTTCATGCCGTTGGACAGTTCAGCGGCTCGCTTGTGCATCGCTGCCGCCGAGGCCGACGCGGCCGAGATAGTAGGCGGCGACGTTGTTCCGTTCCGCGGCGGAGGCATGCGGGAAGACTCGGTCGACGCCGAGCATCACGTTCTGGTGCGCGGTGAGCCAGGGCACCAGGCTCGGCGCCTGGAAGACCAGACCACGGTCCGGGCCGGCGCTCGCGATCTTCGCGCCCGTCAAGCACGATCACACCGTCACTGATGCCGGCCAGGCCGGCCACCATCGACAGCACCGTCGACTTGCCGCAGCCCGAATGGCCGATCACCGAGATGAACTCGCCGCGCGCGATCCGCAGGTCGAAGCCGTCGACCACGGTTTGCGGCCCCTTCGGCGTCGGGTAGACCTTGACGACTTGCGAGAACTCAACGAACCGGTCGTCTCCTGCGCGCCTGGCCCGCGCTGCCGACCGCTGCGGCAGCCGTGCCGCGGGCGGCGCATGCTCTGCGGCCTGATGGCGAGCTTCTCGACCTGCGCCGCATGGCGCAGCCGCATCAGACTGGCCAGCGCTCGGCGCCGCTGGGTTGCACGGATCGCGCAGGGTTAAGCATCGGCAGCGGAATCACCGCGGCGCCGCGACCGGCGTCGCGGCGCTTGGCCACTGCGCAATCAGATGCCCGTGATGTCGCGGCGCAAGCGCCTGGAACCGGTCGTCATGGTTCATCGCACGGCGATCACGCGGACGCTCGATGTCGACCTCGAAGGACGGGCCGAGACCGGCCCGCGGCCCGATCTCGAGCGCGATGATCCGGTCGGCCATCATCAGTGCCTCGTCGACATCGTTGGTGATCAGCAGCACGCTCTTGCGGGTCTCGTCCCAGATCCGGACGATCTCATCCTGCAGCGTGGCCCGCGTCAGCGCGTCCAGCGCCGACAACGGCTCGTCCAGCAGCAGCACGTCGGGTCGCGTCGGCCAGCGCACGCGCCACGGCGACCCGCTGACGCATGCCGCCGGAGAGCTGCGCCGGCTGCTTGTCGATCGCGGCGCTCAGACCGACCATCGCCACGTTGCGCGGACCCGTTCGGCGCGAGGCGAGGCGCTCTCGCGGCGAAGACGCGATTGACGGCGAGGGCGACATTCTCGCGCACCGTCATCCACGGCATCAGCGAGTAGTTCTGGAAGACGACGCCGCGGTCGGTACCGGGCCCGGTGATCGGGCGACCATTCTTCAGCACCGGCGCCGCGGTCGGGCTGGCTCAGGCCGGCCAGCAGGCTGACCAGCGTGGTCTTGCCGCTGCCCGAGAAGCCGACGACGCGACGAATTCGCCGCGTTCGACCCGCAGGTTCACGTCCTTCGAGGACCCTGGTGCGGCAGCCCCGCTGCCGTAGGACTTGGCCACGTCGCGCAGTTCGATCGCGGCGATTTCCGACGCGGCGCCGATCCGGCGCCGGCGCACGACGGTGGACGCCAGGCGGCGGCGACCGGATGCACGTCGCGGACCGGGGCCGCCGTTGTCATCGACAGGTTCATGGGCTGCCCGTCCTTGGCACGCGGCGACGCGAAGCGTCTGCAAGCAGCAGCATCAGCCGGTCCAGCGCGAAGCCGATCAGGCCGATGGTGAAGACCGCGACCAGGATGCGGCTCAACGAGTCGGAACTGCCGTTCTGGAATTCATCCCAGACGAACTTGCCGAGGCCGGGGTTCTGCGCCAGCATTTCGGCCGCAATCAGCACCATCCAGCCGACGCCGAGCGACAGGCGCATGCCGGTGAAGATGAACGGCAGCGCGGAGGGCAGGACGATCTTCCGGACCCGGGTCGAGCAGCGGCAGTTGCAGCACCTTGCCGACGTTGACCAGGTCCTTGTCGACCGACTTGACGCCGATCGCGGTGTTGATCAGGGTCGTCCAGAGCGAGCAGAGGGTGACGGTGATCGCGGAGACCAGGAACGATTTCTCGAACATCGGCTTGCCGCTGGTCACGTAGACCGCGCTGACGATCAGGGTCACGATCGGCAGCCAGGCCAGCGGCGACACCGGCCGGAAGATCTGCACGATCGGATTGATCGCCGCCTGCACGATACTGGACGACCCGGCCAGGATGCCGAGCGGCACCGCGACCACCGTCGCCAGCAGGAACCCGGTGAAGACAGTCAGCAGGCTGGTCAGGATCTGGTCGAGATAGGTCCGCTTTCCGGTCCATTCGAACTGGCGCGGCGAATAGGCCGGGTCCGCCGCCAGACGCTGCTGGTTGCGCGCCTCCTGGCGCTCGTAGAAAGCGTCGCGCCGGACGCGCTCGGCCTGATCGTCCTACAATGCGCTGCGCCTGCTCGCAGCACCTGGGCCGGCCCCGGCACCGCCCCGAGGCTGGTCTGGATGCGCGGCGCGACTGCCGCCCAGAGAGCCAGGAACAGCGCCAGCGCGGCCAGCCGGGACGACCAGCGACAGCCACAGGCGCCGCGCAATCCGGCGGGATCGCCAGTTCATGCCACCGAGGAATCGTCAGCACGGATTCCATTGTCGAGTGCTCCATTGCGCAGGTGAGCGGTCACGGTCAGGCGGCGCCGTCGGCCTTCAGGCCGATCCTGAATTTCTCGAGGTACTCGTTGGGCTTGCGCCCGTCGATAGACGATGCCGTCGATGAAGTCGTCCTGCGGCGCCTTGAAGCCGTCGGCCGTCGCCGGAAAGTCGGCATCGCGCGCCTTGCCCTCCGCGATCAGCGCCTTGGCGGCTTGACGATAGATCATCGGGGCGGTAGACGCGTCGTGCCGTCTCGAGATACCAGCCGTCCGGCTTGGCCTCCGCGATCTGGCCCCAGCGGCGCATCTGCGTCAGGTACCAGATGGCGTCGCTGTAGAAGGGATAGGTAGCGAAGTAGCGGAAGAAGACGTTGAAGTCCGGCATCGGACGCTTGTCGCCCTTCTCGTATTCGAAGGTGCCGGTCATGCTGTTGGCGATCACTGCTTCGTCGGCGCCGACGTAGTTGCGGCTGGGCCAGCAGCTTCACCGCCTCGAGCCGGTTCGCCGGGCTGGCATCGAGCCACA
Source organism: uncultured beta proteobacterium (assembly GCA_963834335.1). Lineage (GTDB taxonomy): Bacteria > Pseudomonadota > Gammaproteobacteria > Burkholderiales > Burkholderiaceae_E > Lautropia. The sequence goes on from CAWIBK010000001.1 coordinate 256,660, forward strand.
TGCAGGCGCGGATCAGCGCCTTCACGACGGCGACGTGGGTCGCGGGATACTGCTGCGGCCCAGTCGCCGGTGACGCCGAAGACCTTCTCCGGGTTGTTCTTCCAGATCTCGAAGTCGGTGATGACCGGCACGCCGATGCCCTTGAACACCGCCTGCTGGTTCCACGGCTCACCGACGCAGTAGCCGTGGATGGTGCCGGCTTCCAGCGTGGCCGGCATCTGCGGCGGCGGCGTGACCGACAACAGCACGTCGGCACCCTTGGTGCCGCTGATGTCGCCCGGGTGTAGTAGCCGGGGTGAAGCCCACCGGCAGCCAGCCAGTAGCGCAGTTCGTAGTTGTGCGTCGACACCGGAAAGACCATGCCCATCTTGAACGGCCTTGCCCTGCGCCTTCCAGCGCTCGACCACCGTCTTCAGTGCATCGGCCTTGATCGGGTGCACGGATCTTGCCGCCCTCGCGTCGGCAGCAGCGGCTTCATCTCCTCCCAGACCTGCGTTGGAGACGGTGATGCCGTTGCCGTTCAGGTCCATGCTGAAGGCCGTGACGATGTCGGCCTTGGTGCCGAAGCCGATCGTGGCGCCGAGCGGCTGGCCGGCGAGCATGTGGGCGCCGTCGAGTTGGCCGTCGATCACGCGGTCGAGCAGCACCTTCCAGTTGGCCTGCGCTTCGAGCGTGACGTTGAGCCCTTCGTCTTCGAAGAAGTGCTTCTCATAGGCGATCACCAGCGGCGCGCAGTCGGTGAGCTTGATGAAGCCGAACTTGAGCGCTTCCTTCTCGGGGCCGGCGGCGGCGGCGGCCCGCGACCCGAGCGCGGATGCGCCCGCCAAAGTGGTGGCGCCGGCAATGAAGCGACGACGAGGCAGGCCGGTTCTCGGGATGGGACATGTCAGGAACTCCAGACGGATGAACGGGCCGGGACAATTGAAGCTGGCGAAACGCTTCGTGTCGAGCAGCGTCAGCGACCAGCGCGAGGGTGACATGCGCTCCGGCTGCGCACGGCATCCGGCAGGGATTCGATGCAGGCGATCAGCGACACTGCGAGCGTCGCGAAGTTCTGCCTGGAAAGGAGGGCTTCATTCGAGCGAAATATCGGGCGCGGATCCGCTGCGCACTGCGGCGTGCGCGGGCCGGCGGGCATCGATGCACCGGCCCGGTGCGTCGTTGCACCTCGCTTGTTGTAATGCAACATGCGTGCCACTATCGTCGTGACGGTTCGGGAACCCGGCGCTGCCGGATAGCCGCCGTCGGGACAGCAATCGCCCTACGGTTCGACGCTCCGATGATTTCCGTCCTCGTCATGGCCGACGCTGCGAGCGCACGCGACAGCCTCCAGGCCGATCTCGACCCGGGTCGGCATTCACACTCCTTGGTGCGGTCGAGACGCGACGACCTGGTGCGTGCGGCGCTCCAGAAGGCACCGGATCTGGTCATCTGGTCGACGAAGCCGATGCCGATCCGCGGACCTACGCGGCGCTCGCGGCGCTACAGGCAACGGCACCGTGCCCGGTGGTGATGTTCGCGGCGGCATCGAGGCCGACGGGCATGCAGCGGGCGGTCGAGCTGCGGCGTGCACGCGCTGGTGATCAACGGCTACGATCGCAGGTCGGCTGCGCCCGCTCATCCATCTGGCGCAGGCGCGCTTTCGGCACGAGCAGGCACTGCACAGCGCAGCTGGCGGATCTCAGCCGGCGCTTCGACGAGCGCAAGCTGGTCGATCGCGCCAAGGGCATCCTGATGCGCGCAACCCAGCTGCCCGAGGAGGAGGCGTTCCGGATCCTGCGCAACGCCTCGATGCGCGGCAACCGCCGGGTCGGGCAGGTCTCGCGCGACAGTGATCGACGCCGCGCGCGAGGCCGACGCGGTGAATCGCGCCGGCCAGTTGCGGATGCTGTCGCAACGCCTGGTCAAGCTGCAGGCGCTGCTGGCGGGCGGCACCGACGGCGGGGCACGACGGCGACTGCTGGCGCAGACCGTCGAACGCACCGACAGCAATCTCGCCCGGCTCGCGGACGACGGTGTCGCGGGCCACCTATGGCGACCTGCTCCAGCCGATCCAGGACACCTGGAAGCAGTTGCGGCGTCCGCTCGCGCGGCCACTCGACGGCAGCCGGCCTGGCAGCGCTCGATCGCGCACGCGGAGAAGCTGCTGCACCTGGCGGAGCAGCTGACCGCGAGCCTGGAACTCGGCGAAAACGGCGCCTCGCTGCACCTGGTCAACCTCACCGGGCGGCAGCGGATGCTCTCGCAGCGCGTCGCCAAGCTCGCCCTGATCGGCGCGCTGGCCAAAGACGAGCCGGCCCGGGCCGCGCGGGACCTGATCGCGCCGACCGCCGCCGAGTTCGAGGCGTCGCTTCGCTACCTGGAGCAGATTCCGCTGACGACCGAAGAGACCCAGGCGCTGCTCACCGCCGCCAACGGCGACTGGGCTGTGATGCTCGACGAATGTCGATCGGGGAGAGTCACCGCAGGGTCGCCTTGCGCTCGCCGGCGCGAGTGAAGCCCTGCTGGAGTCGTTCGACCGCCTGACGGCCCTCTACGAACGCAGCATGACGCTGCTGAACGATCCCGGGAGCCTGCCCCGGTAGAATCGGCCGAAACCTGGAGGCAGCGTGTTCGACAAGATACTGATCGCCAACCGGGGCGAAATCGCCTGCCGGGTTGCCACGACGGCGAAGCGCATGGGCATCCGCACGGTCGCCGTCTACTCCGATGCCGACGCCGATGCGCGCCACGTGAGCTTCTGCGACGAGGCTTTTCGCCTCGGGCCGGCGCCGGCGCGCGAGTCGTACCTTCGTGGCGATGCGGTCATCCGCATCATGCAGGCGTGCGGCGCCCAGGCGGTCCACCCCGGTTACGGCTTTCTTTCCGAGAACGAAGCCTTTGCCCAGGCCTGCGCGGATGCCGGCGTGGCCTTCATCGGCCCGCCCCCCGGCGCGATCCGTGCCATGGGACTCAAGGCGGAATCCAAGCGACTGATGGCGGCTGCCGGCGTGCCCCTGGTTCCGGGGTACCACGATGCCGACCAGGATCCGGGCCGCCTGCGGCAGGAGGCGGACCGGATCGGCTATCCGGTGCTGATCAAGGCCAGCGCCGGTGGCGGCGGCAAGGGCATGCGGGTCGTCCAGGCCACCGGCGAGTTCGACGCGATGCTGGCCTCCTGCAAGCGCGAGGCCCTTGCCGGCTTCGGCAACGACGACGTCCTGATCGAGCGCTATGTCACCAAGCCGCGGCACGTGGAAGTGCAGGTCTTCGCCGATCGGCAGGGTCACTGCATCTACCTCTTCGAGCGCGACTGCTCGGTGCAGCGACGGCACCAGAAGGTGGTGGAAGAGGCGCCGGCGCCAGGCATGACGCCGCAACGGCGGCAGGCGATGGGCGAGGCCGCGGTGGCCGCGGCCCGTGCGGTCGGCTACGTCGGCGCGGGCACGGTGGAATTCATCGTCGATGCCACCGGCGAATTCTTCTTCATGGAGATGAACACCCGTCTGCAGGTGGAGCATCCGGTGACCGAGATGATCACCGGCTTCGACCTGGTCGAATGGCAGCTGCGGGTGGCCGACGGCGAGCCGCTGCCGGTCGCACAGTCGGCGTTGTCGATCGACGGTCATTCGATCGAGGCGCGCATCTATGCGGAGAACCCGGACAAGGGTTTCCTGCCCTCAACGGGCCGGCTGAAGCACCTGGCGATGCCGCCGGCGGCCGAGTTCACGGTGCATGCAGGCGGACAGGTGCCCGGCACGAAGGCGCGGGTGCGCATCGATGCCGGGGTGCGCGAAGGCGACGAGATCACGCCGCATTACGACCCGATGATCGCCAAGCTGATCGTCTGGGGGGAGGATCGCGATGCCGCTCGCCGCACCATGGCGCAGGCGCTCGCGCAACTGCAGGTGGTCGGGCCTGCCACCAATATCGACTTCCTGCGCCGGCTGATGGCGGACGAAGCGTTCGCGACGGCCGATCTCGACACTGGATTGATCGAACGCCGGCGCCCGACGCTGCTGCCGCCGCCGCATCCGGCCGACACCGCCGACCTGGTGCTGGCGGCCGCGGCGGTATTGCAGACCGAGTACGACGGCGTCGATCCCTGGTCGGTTCGCGACGGCTGGCGCGTCGGCGCGCCTTTGCAGCGCCGCCTGCTGTTCGCGGACAGCAGCGGGCAGCGCGAAGTCGCCCTGAAAGTCGGCGCTGGCGGTTACCTCGCCAGCGTGAGTACGACCGGCTCCGATGAAGCGCCGCCGGTACCGATCGCACGGCATTCGCAGGCCGAGCCTGCCACGGCACCCCGGTCGCATGACGATCGCCCTGCAGCAAGGCGACGCGCAAACCCGGGCAACGGCGGTTTTCGATGGGGACACCCTGCATCTGTTCACCGCCAGCCGCCACTTGCGGCTCGAATACCTCGACCGGATCGCGCATGCCGGCGAAGCGGTCGAGGACAGTGGCCGCCTGACCGCGCCGATGCCCGGCAAGGTCATTTCGGTCCTGGTTGCAGCCGGCGCCAAGGTGCGCCGGGGCGAGGCCCTGCTGGTCATGGAGGCGATGAAGATGGAGCACACCATCACCGCGCCGGCCGACGGTACGGTGGCGCTGATCCACTTCGGCGTCGGTGACCAGGTCGCGGAAGGTGCGGCGCTGGTGGCGATCGAATCGCAGCCGCCCGCTACCGGCGCCGCCGCCAGATAGAAAGTGGCGAATCTGAAGACCCCGGTGATCCCCGGCAGCCTGCGATCGCCTTGCGTATCCATCTGCCGGATCGACGTCGACAGCGGCTTCTGTGAAGGCTGTTTCCGCACCATCGGAGAGATCTCGGATTGGGGAGGCATGACCGACGAGCGCAAGCGGGCCGTCTGGCTGGAACTCCGGCAGCGACGCGCCCGGCTCAAGCCGGTGATGCCGACACCGCCACCACCGCTCGAAGCGGGCTAGGAAGCTTCTCGGCCAGTCCACAAAACCGCCGGCGGACCGTCGTTTGCGGGAGACAGAACCGCCGCCGGTCGGCACAAAAGCACCGCCCATGCGGCCCGATAGCCGCGCATCCGCGACCGCCGGCCGATGAGCGGGTTGGCTTGGGCTAGTATCACCAGACTGATCGATGGGCCTTGCTGGAGTCGTGTATGACCGTAAGCGGAGACTCGGCACTGTTGCTGGCCGTGCTCGGAATAGAACTGTTCGCAGCAGCGGCTTTCCTTTCGGTACCGATCGTCATTGCGATCCTGTGGCGCAGGCGGCCGTACCTGCCCGAGCCCAAGCTGCTCTGGCTGCTGGGACTGTTCGTCGCCCTGGTCGGCGTCAGCTATCTCCTGGACGCCCTCGGACAGATCAATCCGGAGCAGATTGTCGGACGGGTGGTCAAGGTCGGCACCATCCTCACCTCGCTGGCCGCGCTGGTGCTCGTCTTCCCGGCGGCACGGCGCCTGCTCGCGATGCCGTCGCGCCAGCTGCTGGAAGCAGCGAACACGGAACTTGCGACCCAGTTCGAGCGTGCGAAGCGCGCCAACGAAGTCGTCGCGTTGTCGGAGGCCCGTTACCGGCTGCTCGTCGATACCGCATCCGAGGGGATCTGGATCCTCGATCGCATCGGCAGGATCACCTTCGCCAATCCGCGAATCAGCGAAATGCTCGGCTACAGTCCCGAGAAACTCAAGAGCATGACGCTGCTGGACCTGGTGCCTGAAGCCGATCGGCCGGCCGTGGTCGACGCCTTGCAACGCCATCGCCGCGGCCAGGCCGTGCGGGGAGCACGCCAGCTGCGCAGGTCCGACGGCAACCTGCTGCCGGTGCATATGTCCAGCAGTCCGATGATGGACAAGGGCGAGTTTGCCAGCATCCTCGGCGTGGTCACCGACCTGTCGGAACAGATGGTCGCCCATGCGGAACTGCAGAGCCTCGCCGCGGAACTGGAAGACCGGGTCACGCAGCGAACCCAGGCCTATCGGGAAACCGCCGCGCAGCTCGCCGCCACGCTGGAAATCAGCCGCTTCCAATCGCGTAACTACGGCCTGCTGCAGGAGATGGCGGACATGCTGCAGTCCTGCGCCTCACCGTTGGAAGCGGCCCGCGTCGCCGGTGATTTCGCGGTCAAGCTGTTCGATGCCGACGCCGGAACCATCTATACCCTCAAGCAGGAGAGCGGGGGGTTCGCCGCCCTGTACACCTGGGGCAATGCCAGCGAGTCGGCCGATCAGGTGGTGATCGACGACTGCTGGGCCCTGCGCCAGAACAAGACCTATCCGCATTCCGTCAACCAGTTCACCCTGCGCTGCAACCACCTGCGCCTCAGTCCGGAGCGCCATACGTGCTGCCTGCCGATGTACGCCCACGGTCAGGCGACCGGCCTCATCAACCTGCGGCGGGCGGCGCCTTTCGTCACGGGCGACGTCGAAACCTCGGCGGAGCTGGAGAAGGTGGCGCACCTGTTCGCAGCCAACACCGCCCAGTTCCTGGCCAACCTCGCTCTGCGCCGCAGCCTGGAGCAGCAGTCCCTGCGCGACCCCTTGACCAACCTCTTCAACCGCCGCTACTTCAACGAGCAACTGGCGATCGAGTTCGAACGTGCCAACCGTTCGCGCACGCCCCTGGCGCTGCAGATGGTCGACATCGACCACTTCAAGCGCATCAACGATCGCTTCGGCCACGACGCCGGCGACCGGGTCCTGCGGATGGTGTCCGACATCCTGGCGCAGAATGCCCGGTCCGGCGACATCGTCTGCCGCTGGGGCGGCGAGGAGTTCCTGATACTCATGCCTGGCTCCAACGCGGCGGCCGCCAAGCGCCGCGCCGACGAGATCCGCGCCCGCATCAATGACCAGATCGAGATAGTCGGCGGCACGCGGGTGAGCGTTTCAATCGGGGTCGCCTCGTATCCCGAACACGCCTCCGATCCCGACAGCCTGATCGAGGTCAGCGACCGCGCTCTCTACGGCGCCAAGGGCGCCGGCCGCAATCGGGTGACGGTCGCCGTGGCAATGGGCTGAAAAGCCGACTGGATCGTGACGGGCGCCGCCACCCTGCCCTCCTGCCTGAGTTTCATCCAGCGCGACTGGCTCAGTTCGAACCACCTGCTCGGGCGCAGCCCTACGGCCAACGTGCTGGTCGACAGCGGCTACAGCTCGCGGCGCGAACTCACGCTGCAACTGATCGGCCATGCCCTCGGTGACGCCGGCTTGCATCGGATCGTCAATACCCATACCCATTCGGACCATGTCGGCGGCAATGCGGCGCTCAGGGCGCGCTATCGCTGCCGGATCACGATCCCGCTGCGCGAGCGCGAGGCAATCGCGCAATGGCAGGAGGAGAAGCTGCACTACGGCACCCTCGGCCAGGCCTGCGACCGTTTCGACGCCGATGACTGGTTCGACCATGGCGACCTGCTCGACATCGGCGGCCTGCCCTGGCGAGCCCTCGGCTCTCCCGGCCATGACATGGACTCGCTGCTGCTCTACCAGCCCGATCACCGCATCCTGGTGTCTGCAGACGCACTCTGGGAAGACGGGTTCGGCGTCATCTTCCCGGAATTCTTCGGGGAGGAAGGCTTTGCCGCCCAGGCGGCCACCCTGGAGATGCTCGAGTCGCTCGACGTCGCCATCGTCGTTCCGGGTCATGGCCCCCTGTTCTGCGACTACCGCCAGGCACTCGGGCGCGCCCGCCGGCGTCTCGCCCATTTCCAGTCCCGGCCTGAGCGTCATGCGCTGCTCGCGCTGAAAGTGGGTCTGTCGTTCATGCTGCTCGACCGGCAGCGCCTGCGCCTTCGTGATCTGGAAGTCAGCTACGGCGAGCTCCCCCTGATCCAGCGGATCAACCGGCAGTACTTCGGAAAGACCGCCGCCGCGATCACTCGCGAGGTGGTCGATGCCCTGCTTGCCGCAAAAGCGGCAAGCGTCGTCGAGGGCTGGCTGGTCTGCGGCAGCGTCAGCCCGCCGTCCAGCCCCCGTCGATGAGCAGCGACGACCCGGTCATCAGCGACGAGGCGTCGGATGCCAGGAATACGGCCGCGCCCATGAGGTCTTCCACCGTGCCGACCCGGCCGAGCTTGATGCGGGTCAGCACCGTCGCCCGGAAATTCTGGTCGTTGAGAGCGGCCCGCGTCATGTCGGTCTCGATGAAGGTCGGGCAGAGGCTGTTGACCCGGATGCGATCCGGCGCCAGTTCCACGGCCATCGCCTTGGTCATGCCCTCGAGGGCGAACTTGGTGAGGGTGTAGATCGAACGGCCGGCGGCGGCCACGTGCCCCGCCTGCGACGAGACGTTGATGATCGAACCGGCGACCCCGGCGTCGATCATCCGCAGGGCCACCGTCTGCGCCATGAAATAGGCTGCGCGGACGTTCAGCCGCATCAATGCGTCGAAGTCTTCCTCGGTAGCCTCGATGAATGGCCGGGGCCGATTGCTGCCGGCATTGTTGACCAGCACGTCGAATGCCGGCATTGCGCCGATCACGCGCCTAACCTCGTCGACGTTGACCACATCCAGCGCAAACGCTTCGGCCGTGCCGCCGCCCGCACGGATCTCCTGCGCGGCCGCCTCGACCTCGGACCCGGTCCGGGCACACAGGGTCACCGCGGCGCCGGCCTCGGCAAGCGCCGCTGCCAGGGCCAGGCCGATGCCGCGGCCGGCGCCGGTGACCAGGGCGCGCTTGCCGTCGAGCCGGAAGCTGGGCGTCGATGGAATCATCGGATTCATACTCGGACAGCCTCCTCGTTGCCGCTCAGGAAATGGTGAGCCCGCTGTCGACCGTCAGCACGTGGCCGGTGGTTCGGGCGGATTCATCGCTGGCCAGGAACAGCGCCGCATTGGCCACGTCCAGGCTCTCCGCCAACCCCAGCAGGTGCTGCCCGGCGATCGCCTGCATCACCGGACTGCCGGCCAACTGCGCCATCACCCGCGGCGTGCGGGTGACACAGGGCGCGACCGCATTCACCCGCACCTTGTGCGGCGCGAACTCGACCGCCATCGAGCGGGTGAGCGCGGCAATTGCACCCTTGGAGGCGGTATAGGCGTCCTTGCCCGGCCATCCCATCAGCGCGACCACCGAAGTGGCGTTGATGACCGAACCGCCTCCGGCTTTCACCAGTTCCGGAATGCCATGGCGGCAGACCAGCCAGGTGCCGAGCAGATCGAGCTTGATGGCGCGCCAGAATTCCTCGATCGGGGCCTCGGTCACCGGACCGTCCTCAGTGGTCGAACCACCGGCGTTGTTGTAGAGAATGTGCAGCGCGCCGAAGCGTTCCACTGCCGCAGCGATCGCGGCCTTGACGCTGTCTTCATCGGTGACGTCGGTGCGCACGAAGAAGGCCTCGCCACCGGCGGAGACGATCGCATCGGCTGCCGCACGGCCGGTGGCGGAATCGTATTCCGCCACTACCACGCGCGCCCGCTCGGCGGCGAACAGTTCCGCACTCGCGCGCCCGATTCCCGTCCCGGCGCCGGTGATCAGCGCGACCTTTCCCGCAAGTCGTTGCATGCCTAGCCTTCGATCACAGAGCGTGAGCAGCGGGAATCCTGTGAGAAGCAGGTCACTTCTTCACCAGCGGGCAGGTCGTCTCGGACAGCTTTCGAAAGGCCGTCTCTGCCGGTATGGTGGCGAGCACCTTGTAGTAGTCCCATGGATACTTCGACTCCTCCGGCGACTTGACCTCGACCAGGTACATGTCATGGATCATCCGTCCGTTGGGGAGCAGCTTGCCACCGCGGGCGAACATGTCGTCCACCGGCATCTCACGCATCTTCTCGAGCACCTTGGCCTGGTCCTTGGTCCCAGCCGCCTTCACGGCCTTCAGATAGTGGAGGACGCCCGAATAGACCCCGGACTGCGCCTCGCCCGGCATCTTGTTCATCCGCTCGAAGAACCGCTTGGCGAATTCCCGGGTCTTGTCGTCCATGTCCCAGTAGAACGGCACCATGAACTGAAGCCCCTGCATGTCATTGAGCCCCAGCGCGTTGATGTCGGTGATGAACGTCAACAGGCTGGTCATTCTCTGGCCGGACTGCCGCAGACCGAACTCCCGGCCCTGCTTGATCGCCGTGACGGTATCGTTGCCGCCGCTGGCCAGCGCGACGATCTTGGCCTTGGTTCCCTGGGCCTGCAGCAGGAAAGAGGAAAAATCCATCGTGGCGAGCGGATGCCTGACGGATCCGACCACCTTGCCGTCGTGCGACGCAACCGCCTCGCGCATGGCCTTTTCCATGCTGTGACCGTAGGCGTAGTCGGCCACCAGAAGGAACCACGTATCGTAGCCACGCTGGATCAGCGCCTTGGCAGCCGCCTGCGTCTGCGAATAGGTGTCGAAAGTCCAGTGCAGGCCCGACCCGGTGCACGAATCCTCGGTGAGGCGATCAGTGGCCGCACTTGCGTAAATCGCGATCTTGCCCTTGTCCTTCACCAGGCTGGCGACGGCAAGCGCGATGCCGGAATTCGGCACATCCAGGATCACGTCGACGCCCTCGCGGTCCATCCACTGGCGCGCAAGACTGAGCGCCACCTCCGGCTTGTGCTGGTGATCGGCAAATATCAGTTCAATCTTCTCCCCGAGCACCGAGCCGCCGAAGTCCTCGATTGCAAGACGCGCGGCCTCGACCGAGCCGGCTCCGGAGAGATCGGAGAACGTCCCGCTCATGTCCGTGAGGACACCGAACTTCACCGGCGCCGCTGCCGCGGTTCCCGGTGCCTGGGCAAGCGAAAGTCCTAACAACGCACCGAACAGAGCAGAGGCCAGCGGGAATCTCATCAATGTCTCCTGTATTTTATGTGTGGCTAGCTGTATTTTTTGTGTGGCTAGAATAGTCGACACCACTATCGCGCGCAAGGACACAGGGATGTTCCATCACACGGTGCTGATGCAATTGACCGGCACGGACGAGGAGTTCCTTGCTCAGGTCGCGGATTACGAATCACGTATCCTCGCCGAACTCGACTATGTCCGCGCTTACCATTTCGGAAGCAACCTCGCCTCGCGCGCCCGGCACTTCCAGTGGGTCGTGATCGCGATGTTCGACAGCGCCGCCGACCACGATCGCTACCAGGTTTCGACGATTCACCAGCAGATGAAGGCCTTCATGGCGCCTCACATCGAAGACATCGTCGTATGCGATTTCGACTCCGATCAACCGCGCGTGGATGGTTGACACAACCTGGGAATGACACATGCCGGACGTCTACGACTGGTATCCGACCGAGTCCTTCAAGCGTGAGTGCAACTGGCAGAGATTCCTGGACCAGGAAGGACTGCCGGACTACCCGACCCTCGCTCGCAAGTCCTCCGAAGATCCGCAATGGTTCTGGGATGCACTGATCCGCTTCCTGGACTTCCGTTTCCTTGCGCCTTACACCCGCGTTCTCGACCTGTCCCGGGGACTCGAGTGGCCTGTCTGGTGCGCAGGCGGCACCACCAACATGACGCTCAGCCTGCTCGATCGCCACCTGGCTGCCGGCCGAGGTGCAAATGCCGCGATCCGCTGGGAAGGTGAAGCGGGCGAAGTCAGGTCGCTGACCTACGAAGAGCTGGCTGCCCAGGTCGACCGGCTGGCGTCGGGACTGAGCCGTCTCGGACTGAAGGCGGGCGATGCGGTCGGCGTCTACATGCCGATGGTTCCCGAAGTCGCGGTCGCCTATCTCGCGCTCGCCCGCCAGGGGTGCGTCATCCTGCCGCTGTTCTCGGGCTTCGGTGCTGCCGCGATAGCGGCACGCCTGAATGACGCCGACGCGATCGGGCTGATAACCGTCGACGGCGCGCGGCGCCGCGGCCGCACCGTGGGGATGAAGGCTGTAGTCGACGAGGCCGCCTTGCTGACCCCGAGCCTTCGACATGTCGTCGTGGCGGGCTGCATGGGCCTCGACGTGCCGATGAAGTCCGGGCGCGACGTCTGGTGGGCAGACGTCGCCGATCCCGCATCCGGTCCGTTCGCGGCAGTGGAGGTGCCTGCCGATCATCCCCTGATGATCGTCTATACCTCCGGAACGACCGGACGCCCCAAGGGAACGGTGCACACCCACTGCGGACTGCCGGTCAAGACCGGAGAGGATTTCATCCTCTGCTTCGACCTGAAGCCGGAGGATCGGCTGCTCTGGATGACAGACTTCGGCTGGCTGGTCGGTCCGCTGCAGCTGACCGCAACCTTGCTCGCCGGTGCGACTGTCGTGCTGGTCGAGGGAACCCCCGACTATCCCGAAACCGATCGGCTCTGGCGCCTGGTGCAGGATCATCGCGTCACCTTCCTCGGCATCGGACCGACCGCAGCTCGGATGATGATGCGCCATGGCGCCGATGGCGTCGCTCGATACGACCTGTCGTCGCTGCGCGTCGCGGCGTCGACCGGGGAGCCCTGGGACCCGGACTCCTGGCAGTGGGTCTTCCGCAACGTGCTGCAGCGCCGTGGCCCGCTGATGAATTATTCGGGAGGTACGGAGCTGGGCGGCCTGGTCGCCACCAACGTGATGTATCCGATCAAGGCCGCGAGTTTTTCCGGCCCGGTACCCGGCACGGGCGCCGACATCGTCGATGCGACGGGAAAAAGCGTCGCGCCCGGCGAGGTCGGGGAACTGGTCATGCGCGAGGCCTGCATCGGCACCACGCGCGGACTGTGGAAGGATCCTGAGCGTTATCTCGAAAGCTACTGGAGCCGCATTCCAGGGGTCTGGGTGCACGGCGACTGGGCATCCCGCGACTCGGACGGCTCATGGTTCATCCACGGCAGGTCCGACGACACGATCAAGATCGCAGGCAAGCGGGCCGGCCCTGCCGAGATCGAGGCGCTGCTGATGGCCACGCATCGAGTGAGCGATGCCGCCGCCATCGCCGTGCCCGATCCGGTCAAGGGATCGGCGGTCGTCTGCGTCGTCATTCCGAATGCCGCGGAAACGCCCGGCAGCGAGCTCGCCGCCGTTCTAAGCGGTGCCGTGGCGTCGGGCATGGGGGCATCGTTCAGGCCCGCGAGGATCATCTTCGCTTCGGACCTGCCGCGCACACGCAACATGAAGACGATGCGTCGCGTGATACGCGCCGTCATCCTCGATGAGCCCGTCGGAGACCTGTCCACCCTCGCCAATCCCGAGGCCCTCGATGACCTCAAGCAGGCCGCGGGCCGCCTATAGGAAGCAGTCGCGTGGGAACTGTCCCCTAAGTCGGCGCAGCGGCCGCGCCGGCCGATCCGACCCCGGCCCCCACCCCGGCCTCGAGCTTCAGCGGCCGCGTCTCGAGCGCCGGCGCCGGCGGCAGCCCGGTCACCTCGCAGGATCTCCTGCTCGTCGAGCGTCTCCTTCGCCAGCAGCGCGGCCACCAGCGCGTCGAGCTGCTTGCGATGCTCGCGCAGCAGCCGCAGCGCTTCGGCATGGCTCTCGCCGATGATCCGCAGCACTTCGGCGTCGATGACGCGCGCCGTCTCCTCGCTGAACGGCTTCTCGCCGCCGCTGAACCCCGTCGCGCCGCCCAGGTAGGGGTTCTGCCGCGGCGCGAGCTGCACCATGCCGAGCTTGTCGCTCATGCCCCAGCGCGTGACCATGTTGCGCGCAAGATTGGTGGCCTGCTCGATGTCGTTCTCGGCGCCGGTGGTGCGGGTGCCGTAGACGACCTCCTCCGCCGCGCGGCCGCCGAGCATGCCGACGATCCGCGCGCGCAGGTACGCCTCGGGATAGTTGTAGCGATCCGCGTCGCGGCCGCTGGTAGGTCACGCCCAGCGCCTGGCCGCGCGGCACGATCGTCACGCGGTTGCACCGGGTCGGCGCCCGGCACGACCAGGCCGAGGATGGCATGCCCGCTCTCGTGGTAGGCGATCCGCTCGCGGTCTTCGGGACTCAGCAGCAGCGGCGCGCTCCGGGCCGAGCACGATCTTCTCCAGCGCGTCCATGAAGTCCTTCATGCGCACCTCGTCCTGCTCGCGGCGCGCCGCCAGCAGCGCCGCCTCGTTGACCAGGTTCTTGCAGGTCCGCGCCCGAAAGTCCCGGCGTCGTGGCGGCCAGCTCCAGCAGGTCGGCATCCGTCGGCGAGCGGCACGTTGCGCGTGTGGACCTTGAGGATCGCCTCGCGGCCGTTCTTGTCGGGCAGGTTGACGACGACCGCCGGTCGAAGCGGCCCGGCCGCAGCAGCGCCTTGTCGAGCACGTCGGGCTGGTTGGTCGCGGCGAGCACGATGATGCCCTCGCGGCCGGAGAAGCCGTCCATCTCGGTGAGGATCTGGTTCAGCGTCTGCTCCTGCTCGCTCGAGCCGCCGATGCGCGACCTGGCCGCGCGCGCGGCCGATCGAGTCGAGCTCGTCGATGAAGATGATCGCCGGCGCATTCTCGCGCGCCTGCTTGAAGAGGTCGCGCACGCGCGCCGCGCCGACGCCGACGATCATCTCGACGAACTCCGAGCGCGCTCATCGAGAAGAACGGCACGCCCGCCTCGCCGGCCACCGCCCTCGCCAGCAGCGTCTTGCCGGTGCCCGGCGCGCCGACCAGCAGCACGCCCTTCGGCGCGGTGCCGCCCAGGCGCGTGTACTTCTGCGGGGTCGCTGCAGGAAGTCGACGATCTCGACCAGCTCGTTCTCGGCCTCGTCGATGCCCGCCACGTCGTCGAAGCGTGACCCTCTTCTCCAGCTCCTGGTCGTAGCGGCGCGCCTTGCTCTTGCCGATGCCCATCAGCCGCCGCCCATGCCGCCGCCCTGCGCGCGCGCGCCGGAACATCCAGACGTAGAAGGCGATGATGAGGATCGCCGGGCCGAAGCCGAAGAGCAGCGTGGACCAGCCGCCGCCGGACTGGATCGGCACCGCGCTGATCTCGACCTCGTTGTCGATCAGGAAGGACTCGAGGTCCGGGCCGACGAATACCGGCAAGGTGGTAGTGAAGGTGGTGGCGGTGCGCGGCGATGCGCGGTTCAGCTGGTCGGAGCGCGATGTCGGCTCGCCCCGCCGTCCCGGCGGCAACTCCGCGCCTGGCGGCGGCCAGGTCACCTCCTTGGCGAGTCGGCCCTCGATGCTCTCGCCCTTGGTGTAGATCGATTCGACGTTGCCTCTCGCGACTTCTTCCTTGAAGGCGGTATACGGAATGACGATCGGCGCGTCAGGCCCAGGGAAGAGGTAACGGACCAGCAGGTAGTTGGCGAGCAGGACGACCAGGAACGTCAGCCACGCCCGCTTCGGCGGCATTCCTGCGGCCCCGCCCGCGAGCCTGCCCCCGTTGCCGTTTGCCGTCTTCGGACGCGCCCCGGCGGGGTTGTCACCGTTGCCTCTAGTGTCCTGGCCGAACCAGCCCATATGCGTTCCTCTCGATGATGCCGTTGATCATGAGCGACCAACCCGGCAACGCCATTGCATGATAGCCAAGAGCGGCACCGGCCGGACCGGCCAGACCGGCACCGGTCCCCGCAAAGCCGGTGCCCGTCCCGCTCAGCGCGGGCTGCCGCCCGCCGGCGGCGCCGGCAGGGAGCGGTCGCCCGGTCCGAGTGCTCGCTGCATCAGCACCGAATCGACCCAGCGGCCGAACTTGAAGCCGACCGATTTCAGCAGGCCGACGGTTTCGAAGCCAAGCCTGCCGTGCAGGGCGATCGAGCCCGCGTTGCCGCTGTCGCCGATCACGGCCAGCATCTGGCGCCAGTGACCCGCCTCGCAACGGCGCAGCAGTTCGGCCAGCAGGGCATGGCCGATGCCATGGCCGGTCATGCCGTGAGCCACGTAGACCGAGTCCTCGATCGTGTGCCGATAGGCCGCGCGGGGTCGATAGGCGGTGGCATAGCTGTAGCCGACGACCCGCCCGCCCACCTCCGCCACCAGATAGGGCAGACCCGCTGCCAGCACGCCGTTGCGACGCGCGTCCATTTCGGCGATCGAGGGCGGCACCGCCTCGAAACTCGCCAGGCCGTGAAGGACGTGGTGGGCATAGATCGCCTGGACCGCTGCCATGTCGTCCGGCACGGCGTCGCGCACCTGCGCCAGGTGGTCATGCGGTCCAGGACCCGCTGTGGTGGTGCCTGTGGTGCCTGTGGTGCCTGTGGTGCCTGCATTGCTCAAAGCGGTTTCTCCGATTGTGACACCGTCGTCCCGTCGTGACCGTACCATAACGGATCGATATCCGGTGGAGCGGTCGTGATGAAGATTGCGGTGATGGGCGCAGGTGCGGTGGGCTGTTACTACGGCGGAATGCTGGCGCGCGCGGGCCACGACGTGGTGCTGATCGGCAGGCAGCAGCATGTCGACGCGGTGCGGCGCGACGGGCTGTTCATGGACACCCGCTCGTTCCAGGAGCATGTGCCGATGCAGGCCACCACCGAGTCCAGTGGCGTCGATGGCGCAGAACTGGTGCTCTTCTGCGTCAAATCGACCGATACCGAGACGGCGGCTGCCGGCATCGCCCCGCACCTCGGCGCCGACACGCTCGTGCTCAGCCTGCAGAACGGCGTCGACAACGCCGAGCGCTTGCAGGTGGCTCTGGTGCAGACGGTCGTGCCGACCGTCGTTTATGTCGCTGCGGAGATGGCCGGCGCGGGACAGGTGAAACACCACGGGCGCGGCGACCTGGTCATCGGGACCTCCACGGCCAGCGAGTCGCTGGCGGCCTTGTTCACGGCCGCCGGTGTGCCGGTGCGCGTGTCGGACAACGCCGCCGGAGAACTGTGGACCAAGCTGATCGTCAACTGTGCCTACAACGCCTTGTCGGCCGTGACCCGGCTGCCCTACGGCCCGCTCGCACAGGGCGAGGGCGTGGCCGCGGTGATGCGCGACGTCATCCAGGAGTGCCTGGCGGTCGCGCAAGCCGCGGGTGTGACGGTGCCCGGCGACATGCAGGCGACCGTCCCGGGTATTGCACAGGCGATGCCGGCCCAGTTCTCGTCCACTGCCCAGGACCTGATGCGCGGCAAGCCCACCGAGATCGACCACCTCAACGGCTTTATCCTGCGAAAGGGCGCGACCCTTGGCGTGGCGACGCCGGTGAATCGGGTCCTGCACACCCTCGTCAAGCTGCTCGAGAATTCGCGGAACTAGACCGGCCCCTGGGAGCCGGTCGACGACCGACCGCGCCCGGCAGCGCATAGAGCGCGTCGAGCACGGCGCGCACGCGTGCCGGCACCATCCGGTTGGCGGGAATGACTGCATGGATGGGCAGGGTGGGAGGACGGCTGCGCGGCAGCAACTCCACCAGCGCGCCGCGGGCAATGTCGTCCGCCACGATGTAATCCGGCAATTGCGCGATGCCGAGCCCCTGACGCAGCGCTTCCAGCATCGCCTCGCCGTCGTTGAAGCGGATCCGGGCCGCCGGATGCAGCAACACCGGCTTGCCGTCCACGGTCAGCTGCCACGGGCGGTCGCGACCCGTGGTCGGCATCCGGAACAGCACCGGACTGTGGCCTTCGAGATCCGGCACCCGGCGGGGTGTGCCGCGGGCGGCGAGATAGGCGGGCGCCGCGCAGAGCACCATGTCCTGGCTCGCGAAGCGGCGCGCCACCAGGGTCGAATCGTCCAGGTCGCCAACGCGCACCGCGATGTCGACACCGTCGCGGATGATGTCGGCGTAGGCGTCGGACAGGCGCACGTCCAGTTGCAGTGCCGGGTGCCGCCTGACGAGGTCGGCCAGGATCGGCAGCACGACCTTGCGGCCGAAAACGATCGGCAGATCGATGCGCAACACCCCCCTCGCCTCCGCGTCCGACGCCGGCGGCATCGGCCTGGAGTTCCTCGAGTTCGGCCAGGACCCGCTGGCAGCGCTCGAAGAGGCGCTCGCCGTCCGGCGTCGGACTCACCTGGCGGGTGGTCCGGTGGAACAGGCGCAAGCCCAGCGACGATTCAAGGCGCCCTACGGCTTTCGCGACCGACGACGGGTCGGTGCCGAGTTCGCGCGCCGCGGCGGCGAAGCTGCCGCGCTTGGCCGTTTCTGCAAACGCCAGCAGCGAACGCAGGTCATGCATGCGAATGAAGCATTAAGGCGTTTTCTTCCTCAATGTCACGCCATTGAAGGCGATTCTCTAATGGCGTCCCGCCGTGCAAACTGTGACTCATCCGAATGCTTCGGAGTCAGCGACAACCATGAACGCAAGGAGAATAGCATGTACGTCATCGACCAACCCCGCCCCGAGCCGACGCCGATTCCCGGCATTTCGCACGCCACCTGGGCCGGCAGCGACGAAGGCCTGAACCAGATCAGCATCTGGCGCCAGACGCTGGCGCCGGGCGCGGAAACACCGCCGCACAGTCACGACTGTGATGAGGTGGTGATGTGCCACTCCGGTCATGGCGAATTGCACATCGACGGCACGTCGCATCCTTTCGGGCCGGACCAGACCCTGATCCTGCACCGCGAACGACTCCATCAGATCGTCAACACCGGCGACCAGCCGATGGAGATCACGGGCGTCTTCGGCGCGTCGCCGGTAAGCGTCTACCTCCCGGACAGCGCCAGGCTGGACGTGCCCTGGCGCAGTTGACGCACCGACGAGTCACCCGGCAGGGACCGATCGGCGCCGGGGAGTGCCCCGGCGGCCGATCAGAACGAGTAGCCGGACCAGTCGTTGCGGGCCCTGCCGCCCTCCACTTCCGTCAACGCGATCGCAGGCTGCAGGCCGGCCAGGCTGCGCCGCGCCAGGTCCTTGTACATCCGGGTCCCCATCTGCTTTCCTTCGATGTCCGCCGGCGTCAGTTCACGCACCAGCCGCGCCGGCACGCCCGCCACGAGGGTGCGTGGGGCCACCGTTGCGCGGATCTTGACGAAGGACATGGCCGCGACGATCGCCTGTTCGCCGACGTGCGCGAGATCCATCACCACCGCGTTCATGCCGACCAGGCTGTCGCGGCCGATGCGACAGGCATGGATGACCGCGCCATGGCCGATGTGGCTGTCCTCCTCCATGACGCAGTCGACGTCGCCGCGCGAATGGACCACGCAGTTGTCCTGCAGGTTGGCGCCGCGCGCAAGGATGATGCGCCCGAAGTCGCCCCGCATGACCGCGCCGGGGCCGACATAGCAATCCGCCTCGACGATGACGTCGCCGATCAGCACCGCGCTGGGATGTACGTAGGCGCAGCGATCGACAACCGGCACCAGACCCTCGAACGAGAAGATGCCGGGATGGGCATTGCGGGAATCCTGGCTGCGGTTCATGGCGGATCCGATATTGGGAGAAAGCCCCAGTATCGCAGGCCCGGCCCGGGTACTACCATCGTCGCAGCCACGAGCCTGTCCGGGTATGGGAAGGGGTCGCGTCCGCAACCGGACAAGGGAGATACATTCATGTTCGCATTCTTTGTCGTGCTGCTGCTCGGCGTGGCCGCCGTACTGATCCACACCCCCTGGCGCAGACGCCTGCTCAGCGACCGCATCTTCGCCGTCTACCGAAGAATCGCGCCGGCGATGTCGCAGACCGAGCGCGAAGCGCTCGAGGCCGGCACCGTCTGGTGGGAGGGCGAACTGTTCAGCGGACGACCCGACTGGAACAAGCTGCTCGCCTATCCACGCCCGCAACTGAGCCCGGCGGAACAGGCGTTCCTGGACGGCCCGACCGAATCCCTGTGCGCGATGCTGGACGACTGGAAGATCAGCCATGAACTGCTCGACCTGCCCGAAGATGCCTGGCAGTTCATCCGCGACAACGGTTTTCTCGGGATGATCATCCCGAAGCGCTATGGCGGTCTCGAGTTCTCGGCACTGGCCCACTCGGAAGTGGTGATGAAACTTTCCAGCCGGTGCAATGCCGCGGCCGTCACGGTGATGGTCCCGAATTCGCTCGGGCCGGCGGAACTGCTGCTCCACTACGGTACCGAAGAACAGAAGGATCACTACCTGCCGCGCCTGGCCAAGGGCATCGACATTCCGTGCTTCGCGCTGACCGGACCGCTGGCAGGCTCCGATGCGGGCGCGATCCCGGACATCGGCATCGTCTGCTACGGCGAATTCGAGGACCAGGGCAAGGTACTGGGCATGCGGATCAACTGGGAGAAGCGCTACATCACGCTGGGCCCGGTTGCGACCCTGCTGGGGCTCGCGTTCAAGCTGCACGATCCCGACCACCTGCTTGGCGAGGAAGAGTCCCTCGGGATCACGCTCGCCCTGATCCCGACGACCACCGCCGGCGTCGACATCGGACGCCGTCACTTTCCCCTGAATGCGGCGTTCCAGAACGGTCCGAATTCCGGCAAGGACGTGTTCGTGCCGCTCGAGTGGGTCGTGGGTGGCCGTGAAGGAATCGGCCAAGGCTGGCGAATGCTGATGGAGAGCCTGGCCGCAGGCCGCTCGATCTCGCTGCCGGCGCAGTCGGTGGCGGCAGCGAAGCTGGCAGCGCGGACCACCGGCGCGTATTCACGCATCCGCGTCCAGTTCAACCTGCCGATCGGCCGGTTCGAGGGAATCGAGGAAGCCCTCGCCCGCATCGGCGGGATGACCTACCTGATGGATGCCGCTCGCTGCATGACCGCCGGCGCCGTCGATCTGGGGGAGAAGCCCTCGGTGCCCTCGGCCATCGTCAAGTACCACCTCACCGAGGGCATGCGTGACGTGCTGAACGACGCCATGGACGTGCACGGCGGCAAGGGCATCTGCCTGGGACCGAGCAACTACCTCGGGCGGGCCTACCAGCTGGTGCCGGTGGCGATCACGGTGGAAGGCGCCAATATCCTCACCCGCAGCCTGATCATCTTCGGGCAGGGCGCGATCCGCTGCCATCCCTGGGTGCTGAAGGAAATGCAGGCCGCCGGCGACAGCGACGCGGAACGTGCAGCGTCCGCCTTCGACACCGCATTCTGGGCTCACCTGCGGTTCACGATGGCCAACCTGGGGCGTTCGTTCTTTCTGGGCATTACCGGCGGCCGGCTGAGCCAGGTGCCGGGGACGGCGCAGACCCGCCGCTACTACCAGCAGCTGAACCGGTTCGCGGCGGCGCTGGCTCTGCTCACCGACATGTCGATGGTGGTCCTCGGCGCCGAGCTCAAGCGGCGCGAGAAACTCTCGGCCAGGCTCGGCGATGTCCTGAGTCAGCTGTACCTGTGTTCGGCGGCGCTCAAGCGCTTCGAGGACCAGGGGCGTCCCGCCGAGGACCTGCCGCTGCTCACCTGGGCCCTCTACTCGGCCTTCTTCCGGATCCAGGTGGCGCTGGACGGCGTGCTGGCGAATTTTCCCCATCGCGGTCTCGCCTGGGTGCTGCGCGTTCTGGTGTTCCCCAAAGGGTTGACACTCAACGCCCCCACCGACGCGATGGGCCACGCGGTCGCGCAACTGCTGCTGGCCCCCTCGGCGGCACGCGATCGGCTGACAGCCGGGATCTACATTCCGGACGGCGACGCGGAGATCGTCGGCCGGCTCGAAGTCGCGCTTGAAGCAGTGATTGCGGCGGACGCCGCGCGGGCGGCCGCAAAGGCAGGACGTCCACCAGTCGATCGGCCCGCGACCGGATCAGGGCGGACCGACGATCCTGACA
Source organism: uncultured beta proteobacterium (assembly GCA_963834335.1). GTDB lineage: Bacteria > Pseudomonadota > Gammaproteobacteria > Burkholderiales > Burkholderiaceae_E > Lautropia. The sequence continues at coordinate 278,028 of CAWIBK010000001.1, forward strand.
AGGCGCTGGCCGATGACGGGCTGGCTGCCCTCGTGGCGCGGGCGCAGGCGCTCACGCGCGCCGTGATCGATGTCGACGACTTCGCGCCGGAGGAACTGCGCCGGCATTCGCCAACCGGCACCTAGGAACCTGCGCGGGCAGCGTCGACACTCCAGCGTCCGGGGCCGGCCGCTGCAAGATAGAGGAAGACGAAGCAGAACAGATAAGCCGCTTCGCCCCCGCTCAACATCGGCGACAGGAAAGGCTCGCTGTGCGCCATGAAGTAGGCGACCGCCATCATCCCCGAAAGAACGAATGCGGTCGTCCGCGTGAACAATCCGATCAGCAGCAGCAGGCCGCCGACGAGTTCCAGCAGCCCCGCGACTCCCATGAGGGACAGCAACTGCAGGTCGGCGAACATGTCCACCTTCGGAAATCCCAGAAGCTTGGCCGTGCCGTGCTGCAGGAAGGTGAATGCCGCCGTGATCCTGAGTACCGACAACAGGTAAGGCGCCCAACTCGAGGCGAGCGAGGTGGATGAAGGCCGGGCGTTGCCAAGGCGGACGCTGGTGGCTTGGGTGGCTTGGATGGCTTGGTTGACTGACATGATGATTCCTTGTTAATTGAAGAAGCAGAATTGAAGAAGCAGAGAAGTTGACGAAGAGAGATTGAAGAAGCGGAAGAAGGAATAGCGGAAGACGGAAGACGGCCTCAACCGAACTGGAAGGCCGAGACGGTGACGTTCGGTATCCGGTCCCGGAAAATCCGCCGCCCCCGATCGCCGGCAGCGGCTCCGGCGACCACCATCAGCGGCAGCAGGTGTTCTTCGCGCGGATGACAAGCTCGCGCATCCGGCGCCTGGGCCCACCGGCCCAATACCTCCGCGCGCCGCTGCGGGTCCGGTTCGCAAACCGCATCGTTCAACCAGTTGTCGAACCGCTCGGATGCCGCCTCGAACCCCCCGCCGAATCCGCGCATGTTGTGAAAGCTCATGCCACTGCCGACGATAAGCACGCCTTCGTCGCGCAGCCCCGCCAGCGCCCGACCGGCGGCGATGTGCAGTCCGGGATCCAGGCTCCTGTTGCAGGGACACCTGCAGCACCGGGATACGGGCGTCGGGATCCACCAGCAGAAAAGGCACGAACACGCCGTGGTCGAACCCGCGGCTGTCGTTCTCCTGCGAGGGCAGGCCTGCGTCACCCAGCAATTGGCGAACCCGGCGGGCGAGCCCGGGGGCTCCCGGCGCCGGGTAGCGCAGCTGGTAGGTGTGCGCAGGAAACCCGTAGTAATCGAACAGCAGCGGCGGCGATTCCCCCGAGTTGACAGTAAAAGCACCCTCTTCCCAGTGGCCGGACACCACCAGGATGGCCTTGGGACGCTCGGGCAGGCTTTGCAGCAGGTGGCGCAGGAAGTCACCCATCCGAAGCCAGGGGTCGCGACCCGTCGGCCAGTCCATGAAGAAACAGGGGCCGCCGCCGTGGGGAAGGAAGATCGCGGGTTGACGGTGAACCGATCCGGCGGATGAATCACTGACCATGGCTGCCTCGTGTGGAGCGAAAGCGAAGTCGTCAGCTTAAAGATTTACGAATAGGATATCCACCCACTGAACATTGACGATCAGTTTCCTTTCAGGAAACATTGAACCTTTGCCGATGCGAGGAGAACCATGGATACCCTGATCAGCATGCGTGTCTTTCGTCACGTGGCCGAGGGGGGAAGCTTCTCGGCGGCAGCGGCCCGGATGGGGTTGTCGGCGGCGATGACGAGCAAGCACGTGGCCCATCTGGAGCGGCACTTGCATACCCGCCTGCTCAATCGCAGCAGCCGTCACGTCAGCCTGACCGAGGCGGGTGCGGTTTACTTCGAACGCTGCCGGGAAGCCCTCGACACCCTGGATGGCGCCGCCGCCGCGCTCAGCGAAGGCCACGGCGAACCCCAGGGGGTGCTGAAGCTGACAGCGCCCGTATGGTGCGCAACCGGCTACTTCGCCCGCCTGCTGGCCGCGTATCGCGAACGCCATCCGCTGGTCGTGCTGGACCTGCACCTCTCCAACCAGAAGGTCGACCTGGCCGATGGCGGCTTCGACCTGGCCCTGCGGGTCACCAACGAGCCCGCGCCGAACCTGATCGTGCGGCCGATCTGCGCGATCCGCTTCCAGGCAGTGGCCACGCCGGAACTGGTGCGGGCGCACCGGCGCCGCCACGGCGGACACCCCGGCAGTCCCGCAACGCCCGGTGAACTGACCAATCTGGATGCGATCATCGCGTCCTACCTCCCCCCGTCGAGTACCCTCGAAGTGAACGGCCCCGGCGGCAACATGAAACTGCGGGTCAATACGGTGATGAAGTCGGACAACACCAACCTGACCCACGAATGCGTCCTGGCGGGCCTGGGTGCGGCGCTGCTTCCCGAATGGCTGGTGCAAGGAGATCTCGCCGACGGCCGCCTGGTGCCGGTGCTGCCGCACTCCGAGCCCATCGGTGTCACGCTGCAGGCGGCCTATACGAGCCGCATGTACCTTACGCCCAAGGTGCGCAGCTTCATCGACTACCTGGCCGAGGTCCTCGCACCCGGGCAGCCGGCAGCCGGACGGTGACCATGGCCGGAGGAGCCTGTCGGCCCTGCCCGGTGGACTAACATCCGTCGACTGCACCTGGAGATCCGACATGAAAGCACTGCTCTGCAAGCAACACGGGCTGCCCGACACGCTGGTGTACGAGGAGGTGGCCGATCCGGAGCCCGGTCCAGGGGAGGTGGTGATCGACATGAAGGCGGCAGGAGTCAACTTCCCTGACGTCCTGATCATCCAGAACAAGTACCAGTTCAAGCCTCCCCTGCCCTTCGCGCCCGGCGCGGAACTGGCGGGCATCATTGCCGCGGTCGGTCCTGAGGTGAAGGGCTTCAAGCCCGGCGACCGGGTCATCGCCTCCTGCGGCAAGGGCGCGTTCGCGCAGAAGGTCAAGGTCGCGGCGTCCCGGCTGATCGCGTTGCCGCCGGCGGTGGATTTCGACACCGCCGCTGCGTTCACCCTGGCCTACAGTACCTCCTGGCACGCGATCAAGGATCGGGCGGCGCTGCAGGCGGGAGAGACGATGCTGGTGCTGGGCGCGGCCGGGGGTGTCGGGCTGGCCGCGATCGAGATCGGCAAGGTGCTCGGAGCGCGCGTGATCGCCGCCGCCTCGTCGCCGGAAAAGCTTGCGGTATGCCGGGAGCACGGTGCCGACGACACCATCGACTACGCAGGGGAAGACCTGCGCGAGCGGATCAAGGCATTGACCGACGGCAAGGGCCCGGACGTCATCTACGATCCGGTCGGAGGCCGCTACACCGAGCCGGCATTTCGCTCGATCGCCTGGCGCGGGCGCCACCTGGTGGTCGGATTCGCCAACGGCGAAATCCCGAAGCTGCCCCTCAACCTCGCCCTGCTCAAGGGCGCCGCGATCGTCGGCGTCTTCTGGGGCGACTACGTGTCCCGCGAACCCCGGGTGTTCGCCCAGGACCTGGCGACCCTGTTCGAACTGGTGGCCCAGGGCAAGCTCAAGCCGCACATTTCAGCGCGCTATCCGCTGGCGCAAGGCGCCGCGGCGCTGGAGGACATGATGAACCGCAAGGTCATCGGCAAGGTGGTCATCACCAACTGAGCCGGTCGATGAAGACGCCCGGTCACGCGGTAGTGATCATGGCCAAGGCCTCGACGCCCGGCCGATGCAAGACCCGGCTGGTGCCGCCGCTGACTTTCGAAGAGGCCGCGCAGTTCAACACCGTGTTCCTGCAGGACGTCGCCGCGAACCTGCTGGCGGCATCCGCGCGCATCGCCCTCCAGCCCTTCGCCACCTGTCACCCGGCAGGCGCCGAGCCCTTCTTCGCCGAGACTCTGCCGCAAGGTTTTCGCATGCTGCATCCGGTGGTGGCAGGCCTGCCGTTCGCCCTCGGCTTTTCCTGCCGCACCCTGCTCGACCAGGGATTTCGCAGTGTCTGCCTGGTCAATTCGGACAGCCCGGACCTGCCGGTGGAGTATCTGGTCGAAGCGGTCGCCACGCTGGCAGCGCCACGCACCGCGCAGGCGCGCGAGCGCATCGTGCTGGGACCGGCCGAGGACGGCGGGTACTACCTGATCGGCGTGAGCCGATGGCATCCGCGGTTGTTCGAAGACATCGCCTGGAGTACCGATGCCGTGCTCGAGCAGACGCTGGCGCGCGCCGATGAGATCGGTGTCGATGTCCATCGGCTGCCGACGTGGTACGACGTCGACGACCTCGCATCGCTGCAGCGGCTTGCGCAAGGCATCGGGGCCGACACCGGCAGCGGGCAACCGATTCACTCGGCAGCGCTGCTGCAGGCGCTGCAAGCCGCGGGAAGATTTCCAGCGGTGCCGACCGGTCGCCGCGGGGACGAGGATTGAAGCAGCCGGGAGGCGCGGGCGCGGTCCCACGCCCCCTGCTGATCGCCGCACTGTCGTTGCTGGCACTCGAGATGGCCGGGCTGGTGGTGCAGCAGGACCGCTCGCGGCAACTGTTCGTCAGCATCGCCCTGCTGCAGGGGGTGGCGTATGCCGCGGTGGTCTTCCATCTCCTGCGCCGTCCGGCAGCCCCTGCGGCGGGGTTGCTGTTCGTGCTGGGCGTCGCCGCGCTGCTGCGGATCGGGCCCTTGCTGGGGCCGATCATCTGGTCCAGCGACATCTACCGCTACGTCTGGGATGGGATGGTCCAGCGCGCAGGCTTCAACCCGTACTGCTGCATCCCTGAAGACCCGGTCCTGGCACACCTGCGCGATGAAGACGCCTTTCCCGGGATCAACCGGCGGGGGTTCGCGCCGACGATCTATCCGCCTGTGGCCCAGTTCGCTTTCGCACTGCAGGCCTGGCTGGGCGGCAAAGTGCTTGCGATGAAGATCCTGCTGGTCGGTTTCGAGGCGGTCGGCATCGCGGCGATGGTGCTGCTGCTCAAGCGGCAGGGACGGCGGTTGCAGGACATCGCACTCTACGCCTGGCACCCGCTGCCGATCTGGGAGATCGCCGGTTCCGGCCACGTGGATGCGTTGATCGTCGCCTTCGTACCGCTCGCGCTGCTTGCGGCGATCTCCGGGCGACGCATTCTCACCGGTGTCGCGCTGGGTGCAGCCGTGCTCACCAAATTCATTCCCCTGGTGCTGGCGCCGGCATTATTGCGGCGCGGAGACTGGCGCATGCCCCTCGCCCTGCTGGCCTTCATCGTCGCCTGCTACCTGCCCTACCTCGGCGTCGGCATGCGGGTTTTCGGCTACCTCAAGGATTACCCCGCAGAAGAAGGCCTGCTGCCGGACAGCGGTTCGGGCTTCTGGGTCGTCGACACCCTGCGGCTGATGCTCGCCGTCCCGGTGCCGGCCGGGGTCTACCTCGTCGTGTGCGCCGTGGTGCTCGCGATGCTTGCGCTCCGATACCTGGGACGCGCCGATCGGCCCCAGTCCGTGCTGCACGGCGCCATGGTTCTGGGGTTTGCGACGGTGATGCTGCTCTCACCTCACTACGCCTGGTACTTCGTGTGGGTGATCATGCTGTTGACCCTCAGTCCCTGGCTGTCCGGCCTCTGGCCCACCCTCACCGCCTTCCTGCTATATTGGGATCCAGAAGGCGGGCGGGTGCCAACCTGGGTCGGGGGCGTCATTTACGGCGGCTTCCTGATTCTTGCCGTTGCCGAACGTGTCCGGACGCATCTCCAAGCGCGCCGGACCAGGGAGATGCATGGAGCAGGTCGTCCAGATCAAGCGCAAGGGCATTGATCCCAGACGTTACTTCGAGAGCGTCGACGATCGTCGCACCCCGCATGCGGGCGCCGACCCGGTCTGCCTGTATCTCGAGGTCACCAACCGCTGCAACCTGCTGTGTGAAACCTGCCCTCGCACGTTCGAGGATCTCGAGCCGCCGGCAGACATGTCGTGGAGCCTGTTCCGCAAGATCGTGGACCAGTACCCCGACATCGAGCGGGTGGTGATGCACGGTGTCGGAGAGCCGATGCTGGTCCGCAACCTGCCGCGGATGGTGCGCTACCTCAAGGACCGCGGCTCCTACGTGCTGTTCAATACCAACGGCACGCTGCTGACCCCGGTCAAGGGCCAGGAGCTGACCGATGCCGGCCTGGATGAACTCCGGGTATCCCTCGACGCTGCCGACCGTGAGACCTTCAAGAAGGTGCGGGGCAAGGACATGTTCGACCGCATCGTGCGCAACCTGCAGGCGTACACCGCGCGCCAGCGCGAAACTCCCGGTCCGCACCCGCGGGTGTCGCTGTGGCTGACCGGGCTCAAGGAAACGATCGACCAGCTCGCGGACTTCGTGCGCCTTGCCCACAAGCTCCAGATTCCGGAAGTACACCTGCAGCGCCTGGTCTTCTTCTCGCACGGGCAGGGCCTGGCGCGGGAACAGTCCGCCCTGTTCGAGCGCCTCGACGCCGACGAGGCCGGCAAGATCGACGCCGCCCAGCGACTGGCGCTGGACCTCGGCGTGCACTTCGATGCATCGGGAGCGACCGAGCCTGGCACCAGCCTCAAGCGCCAGTCGGACGAGCGGCCCTGGACGCTGTGCACCCGGCCGTGGACGCTCATGTACTTCACCGCGCACGGCCGGGCCCTGCCCTGTTGCATCGCGCCGTTCTCGGTTCCCGGATACGACAGCTTCACGCTCGGCAACGCCACCACCCAGACCCTGCGGGAAATCTGGAACGGCCCGGCCTACACCGAGTTCCGCAAGGGCCTGCTCGGCGATCAGCCGCCCAAGGCTTGCGCCGGCTGCGGCATGCGCTGGAGCCTCTGACCGTTGGACGCGCCGCCCTCGGCCACCAGCAGGCGGCGGGTTGCGGCGATCATTCCCGTGCTGAACGAAGCCGGCGCCATCGGGCCGACGATCGCCCGGATACCGCGGGAGCTGGTCGATTCCATTATCGTCGTCGACGGCGGCAGCACCGACGATACGGTGGCGCAGGCAACCGCCGCGGGCGCGCAAGTGATCGTCGAGGCCCGCAGCGGCTACGGGCGGGCCTGCGCCATCGGCGCCGAGCGGGCGCTCGAGGCGGATGCCGGCATCCTGCTGTTCATGGATGGCGACGGCAGCGATGCAGCGGACCTGAGCGCGCGCCTCATCGAACCGATCGAAGCCGGATCGGCCGATTTCTGCATTGCCTCCCGGACCCGGGGTCCCCGTGAAGCGGGCAGCCTGCAGGTCCACCAGATCCTCGCAGGACATCTGATCGGCCGCGCGGTCGGCCTGATCTGCGGCGTGCGCTACACCGACATGTGCGCGTTCCGCGCGATTCGCGCCGATGCGCTGACCGCACTGGCGATGCGCGAAATGACCTACGGCTGGAACCTGGAGATGCAGATGCGCGCCGCCCTGGCGGGCCTGCGCATCCAGGAGATCGCAATGCCGTACCGGCGCCGCATCGCCGGGCGCTCCAAGGTCGCAGGCAACGTGCTGGGCACGATCAAGGCCTCGTCGCGAATCATCGCGACCCTGCTGCGGGTCTCACTGCAGGCGCGCAGCGAAAGCGGCGCGGCGCGATGACCCCGGCGCCGCTGGCCTCAGAAGGACCAGACCTGGCAGCCGTCGGCGATTTCCATGAAGCCGGTCAGCCCCATCGGCGCTTTGAAGTACGGCTCGAGTTGCTCTGCCTGGATATCGAGCAGTTCCATCGCCAGCGAGCAAGGATAAATGCTGGCATCGCCCAGTTCCACGGCATCGGCGAACAACTGGCGATAGGGCGGTCCTCGCTGCTCGAGCCGCCTGCCCGCCGGACCTTCGGCGAGATCGGCAGGATCGGCGGACTCGCCAGGACCCGACGAACCCGAAGAACCCGCAGCTTGCAGGAAGCATGGCAGCGCATTCATCGACACGAAGACCCTGACCGGGCGATCGCTGACCGCGGCGACAGAAGCCAGCATGCCGCCCATCTGCAGGCGTTCGCGGGTGCCCGACATGAGCAGGATGGCGATGGCATGGTTCATAACGTCTTCCCGGGGATTGCGGTTGATCGACAGGGCAGTGTAATGTTGTCGTCGTACCGGCGACGCAGACTTTGAGCCTAGGAGGCTGTCGGGGCATAGCGGGTGAAACATGAGTGAGAACAGGGAGACGACGAATACGGAGACGACGCAGCGCGGGCCGGCCGCCGCGGATCAGGACGACCGGGCGGAGGCGGTGTATTACGCGCCGTCGGCAACCTATCGGGTGAAGGACGGCATCACGCTCGCCATAGACGGCGAGAAGCCGCACTGGATCACCACCAACGCGGCGGGCGCGAGCCTGCTGCGTGGCTGCACCGGAGAAAATACCGTCGGCGATCTCGCCGCTCGACTCTCCCAACGCTTCGGGATCGCGTTCCCGCAGGCCCTGGAGGAGTCGCTGGCGTTTCTGCAGTCGATGGAAGCGATCGACTACGTGCATCAGTCGCCGCGGGTCAATCCGCAGTACCGCGGGCGGGACTCCGCCGTGGGGCTCGGCCGTCTGGCAGACGTGTTCCTGTTCGTCACCAACGATTGCAACCTGCGCTGCACCCACTGCTACGTCTCGAGCGGCGACTATGTTCCACCGCGTGAGATGAACCTGGAGGAAATCAAGGGCGTCATCGACCAGGCGCGTGACCTCGGCGCTTCCCGCTTTCTCGTCACCGGCGGTGAACCGTTCATGGTGCGCGATATCTACGAGATCATCCGCTACATCTCCGCGGAGAACGACCTCGTGCTGCTCACCAACGGCATGTTCTTCAACGACAGCAACGTCGCAAAGCTGCGGGACTCGGTCGGCCGCGGCAGTATCTCCTTTCAGGTCAGCCTGGACGGTCCCACCGCGGAACTGCACAACGCCATCCGCGGCAAGCATGCATTTGAAAAGGCGATTGCGGGTGCGAAGCGGCTCATCGACAGCGGCTACGACGTGGCGATCAGCACCGCGGTGAGCGTGCATACCGTCGACCATATGATCGAAATGACCCGGCTGGTCGGCCGGCTCGGCGCATCTGCTCACCATATCCTGTGGATGCAGGAGTGGGGCCGCGCAATCGACAACAGCGCCACCCTGATGCTGACGCCAGAGCGCGTGGCGCAGGTGATGCGCGACTGCAAGGCGGTGGGCGACGAGATCGGCGTCACGATCGACAACGATGCGTCGCTGCGCGTGCGGGTACAGGGCAAGCACGGCCGCAAGACCGACTTGTGCAGTTGCGCCTGGGACTCGCTGGCGGTGTTCAGCGACGGTCAGGTCTATCCCTGCGTCTGGCTTGCCGGTGCGCCCGGCATGGAATGCGGCAGCGTCCTGGAGACTTCGCTGGAGAAGATCTGGCGCGACTCCGACACCATGCGCGAGATCCGCGGCGTGTCGGTGCAGAACCGCGAGAACTGCAGCGACTGCCACCTGAAGTTCCTGTGCGCCGGCGGTTCGCCCTGCTCGTCGCATTTCGCCAGCCTGGCCACGCGCGGCAAGAGCGACCTCCGGGCAGCCGAGCCCTACTGCGATACCTTCATGGAATTGACCCACGACATGCTGTGGGAACTGGGCAGCGCCGGCGTTTCCGACAGGAAGAACGGCGGCGCATACGATCCCCCGCGTCTGCACAACGCCATGGACGGCGCAGGTGCGCACTGTGCCCGCCCCAATACGGTCGCCTTCGACAATGCCTTCGAGGTCGGCTCGTACCACTGCGTCTGCGTGCTGGAAAGCGACGTCGAGGAGGGCAAGGCGATCCGCCCGATGCAGTACATGAAGGTCGTCCGCACGGAGGTTGAGCCGTACACGGCAACCGCTTCCTTTGATGCCATCGGCAGCAGTTGCATCGATCTGCTGCTGCCGATGTCGAAGCTGGTGCGGGCGCTCTCGCCGGGCCAGGTCCTCAAGGTCGTGTCGGACGATGTGGCAGCGCGCGAAGACCTGAGTTCGTGGTGCCGGATGACCGGCAACGAACTGCTTGAGCGCGTCAAGGGCGAGCATGCAGACAGTTACTACCTGCGTCGCGGCAAGGCGATGTGATGCCGGTGGCAGAGACACCGGTAGTGGCGGCATGTTCGGGTGAGAGTCGGCGACCGACGGTCGACGAGCGTCTGGATGCAGGCGAAGCCGCCTGCGGCGAGTTGCTCGTGCTGGTGTTCAAGGCCATGAAGCGGCTGGACGGCGGCCAGGTGCTGGAGGTCGTCGGCTATGACCGCGGCGCACTGCAGGACATCCCCGCCTGGTGTCGTCTCACCCGCAACCCGTTGCTCGGAATGATTCCCGACAGACCGGCGCATTTCTTCATCCAGAAACGAAAGGAGTGACACATGGGCAAGCTCGTCGTCAGCATCACCTGCTCCAGGAACGACCCGGACAAGGCCACCGTGGGCATGGTGGTCGCCAATGCCGGTCTCGTCTCCGGCCAGGAAACGGTTGTCTTCTTCAGCACCGAAGGCGCCTACCTCGGCGCCAAAGGGCAGGCCGACGGAATCCATGAAGATGGCTTCAAGCCATTGCAGGAACTGATGGACACCTTCGCCGAGAACGGCGGCGCATTCTGGGTCTGTGCGCCCTGCTTCAAGAAGCGCAAGCTCGATGAAGCCCAGCTGATCGACAAGGCGACCCTGGTGGGGGGCGCCAAGCTGGTGGAGATCCTTTCCCAGGGGGCCGCCTGCGTGACCTATTGATGTAGCGACCACCGATCGACAGGCTCGGCGTGATCGCACCCCGGGCCATCACCGGAGAGCCCCATGCGGACCAATCCGTTTCTCGACACGTACGAGTGGCTCTTCGATCTTCGCTGGCAGTCGCTGCTGCTTTGGCTGCTGCTGATCGCCAGTGCGTTCATCGCGGCCAGAAACTGGCGCGAGGATCCGGCGCAGCGCAGCGCCACGCATGTCACGATTTGGGGCGTGCGCCTGCTGATCGGCGGGATGTGGTACCAGGCTTCGACCTGGAAGCTGCCCTTGCCGGTTTCGGACGCCTTCAGGCACTGGCTCAAAGAGAGCGGCGAGCACGCTTCCTTCCAGTTCCTCAGCGACCTGGTGACGGAAGTGATGATCCCCGCGCTGCCGGCGGTCGGGACATTCATCTACTTCTTCGAGTTGCTGATGGCGGTCTCGCTGCTGCTCGGGTTGTTCGTGCGCCCGCTAGCGCTGGCCGCCGTCGGGCAAAGCATTTTCCTGTGGCTCACCCTGTACCGTGCCGAAGCGGAGTGGCCCTGGAACTACGTCTTCCTGACCGTTGTCCACATCCTGTTCATCGTGATCGCCGCCGGACGTTACCTGGGCGCGGACGCGATGTTGCGGCGCGGCCGTGACGGCGAATACGAGGGCGGCGCGCTGCGACTCATCACCTGAGCGCACGCCACGGGTCTGAGGCCTGGACCGGCCTCAGGCCTGGACCGGCCTCAGACTTGGGCCGGCCTCGGGCGTGCACCGGTCCTAGGCGTGCACCGTTGCCAGTTGCAGGCGCCAGCGGCTGCTCAGCAGATCGACCAGGATGACCAGCAGGCACATCGCACCCAGCACGGTGGCCGACTGCGGTTGCTGGAACAGCGAGAGGTGAAAGTAAAGCATCTGACCGAGGCCACCGGCGCCCACGAAACCCAGCACTGCCGCCATGCGGATATTCATCTCCCAGCGATAGAGGACGTAGGCAAGCCACTGCGGCTGGATCAGCGGCAGGCTGCCGTAGGCGAAGGCGGCCACCGAGCCGCTGCCCGAATCGAGCAGGGCGCGCTCCGGTTCGTCGGCGGCGTTTTCCAGGGTCTCCGCAAACAGGCGCCCGAGCACCCCGCTGGTATGCAATGCCAGCGCCATCACACCGGCAAACGGCCCGAGGCCCGCGGCCAGCACCATCAGCACGGCCCAGACGAGTTCAGGCACGCTGCGCAGCAGATTGAGCAGCAGCCGGGAAATCTGCCGCGGCAGGAGGCCGAAGCGGCCGGACGCAGGCAGTGCCAGCGCCGCCCCGGCGACCGCCGCGATCACGGTGCCCAGCGCCGATATCGCCAGCGTCTGCAATGCAGCCCAGCCTGTCTTGGCCAGGAAGCCCGGCGCCAGGTCGGGCGGGAAGAACTCGGCGACGAACTCGCCCATCAGCCGCAGCGATTCGCCGCTGAGCAGGGTCTGGTAGCCGAGTCCGAGATACAGGAAGCTCCCGACCACTGCCGCAGCGATCAGGACCATCGCGGCGATGCAGGTCAGGCACGGGCCCGCGGCGCGGGTCCGTTCGGCGGCGGTCAGATCGGATGCCATCGTCGGGTCTTTCAGGCCAGCAGCCGACGCAAGGCGGCGCTCAGGCCGTCGGCCAGCAGAACCAGCGCCAGGAACACGATCAGGATCGAACTGGCTTCGCCGCCGTTGAGCATCCTCATCGACTGGTCCATCAGCTGACCCAGGCCCCCGGCGCCAACGAAGCCCATCACGACCGAGGCGCGCACGGCGCACTCCCAGCGGTAGACGGTGTAGGAGGCAAGTTCCTGGGCACTACCCGGCAGCAAGCCATAGAAGAAGGCCGCCGTGCGCCCGCCGCCGGCTTCCAGAACCGCCTGGGCCGGGCGCGTGTCGCCCGACTCGAGTATCTCGGCATACACCTTCCCGAGCATGCCGCCATAAGTGACCGCCAGCGCCAGCACCCCGGCCGCCGGTCCGAGTCCGAGGGCGCGCACCAGCATCAGCGCCCAGACCAGTTCCGGGATGGCGCGAAGAATCGTGAGCAGCGCCCGCGCGACCTGGCGGAGCAGATCACTGCGCCAGCGGCCCGACCCCGGGCCGATGCGCGAGATCGACAGCGAATGGGTCATGACGGCAGCCAGCGGGACCGCGATCACGAAGGCCAGGGCGATGCCGGCGGTCGCCATGGCCACCGTCTCCAGGGTTGCCTTCAACAACAGGCCGAGAAACTCGCTGCCGGTTGCCGGCGGGATGAAACCCGACAGGAACAGGCCGATCGCGTTGAGATTGCCGGTTTCGAACAGCCGCCACGGCTTGAAGTCCGCGAGGATCGCCAGCGGCCAGAGCACGACCAGCGCAAGCACCAGCGCAGTGGCGCGCTGCAGGGCGAGCGGATCGCGCGGCGCCGGCCTGCGCGCCCCGACGCTCCCCGCCAGGCTCATCGGCATCCGGGGCGAACCATCGGCACGATGTTGGCGCGCTTGTCGCGGGGGGCGCCGAACGGCGGCCAAGCCGACTCGGATCCCTGCATCGGCAGCTGGGCGCCTTCGGTCGCGTAAAGTTCCTGCAGCATCCGGCGATCGACTTCGGCGGTCGGGGCATCGAAAACCACCGATCCAGCCCGCATGCCGACGATCCGCGGGAACCACTTGAGGGCGATGTCGACGGCATGAAGCGACGCGACGAGCGTGGCGCCGCGCTGCTCGACATGGGTCACCAGGTGGCCGACCGCGGCATCGGCCAGCGCCGGATCCAGCGCCGAAACCGGCTCGTCGGCCAGCATCAGGTCCGGATCCTGGTACAGCACTCGCGCAATACCGACCCGCTGCAACTGCCCGCCGGACAGGCGATCGCAACGATCGAACAGGCGATCCGCCAGATCGAGTCGTGCCAGCGCCTCCCGGGCCCCGACGATATCGCTCGGATAGAGAAGCGAGGTCAACGCCTGACGCAGGCTCCAGCGGCCGAGGCGGCCGGCCAGGACGGCCGTGACCACCCGCAGGCGCGGGGGAATGGGCGGGCGCTGGTGCACCATGCCGACCCGGGCCCGGTGACGTCGCAATCCGCGCGCGGACATCCGCCAGGGGCTTTCGCCGAGGATCTCGATCCGTCCCTCGGTCGGCCGCAGCGCACTGGCCAGGATGCGCAACAGGGTGGTCTTGCCGGCGCCGGACGGTCCGATGATCGCCAGGCGCTCACCCTTGGCCACGGCCAGGTCCACCTGGGACAGCGCGCGATGGCCATTGGGATGGACCATGCCGATACCCTCGAGCCGCAACGACGTCTCTACCTCCTCGCCAGCGCGGACCAGACTCGTCACCGGATGAGGCCTGCCGACTTGCCGGCCGCTTCGATACCCTCGTAGTTGCTGGCCTGAGTGGGAATGAACCGGGTGGCGCGCTGCAGCGAAAGGATCTCCTTCTGGTCCGGATCGGCGGGATCGAGTTTGAGGAAGGCCTGCCTGAGCTTGTCCACCAAGGCTGCGTCCATGCCCGGACGCACCGTCCAGTTGTAGTCGTAGTACGGCGGCGTGGTCTCGAGAACCCTCACCCGCGCCGCGTTCGGATTGCCGGACTCGATCAGCTTGTCCATGACCGACGCGTTGAGTACCCCGGCTTCGGCCCTGCCCGAAGCGACAAAGGCCACTGTCGCGTCATGGGCGCCGGAGAAGGCTATCGTCGAAAAATCCTTCTCCGGATCGACGCCGGCCCGCAGCAGGAAGTGGCGGGGCATCAGATGGCCCGAGGTACTCGACGGCGAACCGAAGGCGAAGGTCTTGCCTTTCAGGTCCGCCAGCGTCTTTGCCTTGCTGTCCATCGGCACGATGAACTTGCTGGTGAACTTCTCGTCCTCGGCACGCTGCACGATCGGCACTGCGCCACCGTCGGTGCGCAGGCGCGCCTGGACGAAGGTGAAGCCGCCAAGCCAGGCAAGGTCGATCTTGCCGGTCGCGAGACCTTCCACCACAGCGGCGTAGTCGGTCACCGGCGTGAACTGAACCGTCAGCCCGGTCTCTTTCTGCAGATAGTCGCCGAGCGGCTTGAACTTGCGCTGCAGTTCAGTCGGCGCCTCATCCGGGATCGCCGACACCCGCAGGGTCTTGTCCTGGGCGAGCGCCGCGGGCGCGACCGGACCCAGCATCAGCAGCATGGCCAGCATCAGCGACGGCAGGATGGAGCGTGTCAGTGTGTGTGTCATAGGATCTCAAATGTAAGAAGGACCAGCGTCGATTGTGCCGCCAGTGGCTCAATCCTGCCGCGCGACCGTCCGGAAGCCGGCAAACACGTCGTTGCGGTGCGGCATAAAGAAGTTCCGGTAACCCGGGTCATGCAGTCTGGGGTGGGTGGCAAATGCGCCGCCGCGCAACTCACGGTGATTGCCGAACCAGGGAGCCGAATAATCCCTGTATGGCCCAGGGATAAAGCCGGGATAGGGTTCGAAAGCGTCGGCAGTCCATTCCCAGACCGTGCCGCCCCAGGCGAAGCCCTCGGTTCCATCCCCGGCCTCCCGGCGGGGATGGCTTCGGGCCGCGTGTTCCCACTGGGCAGCGTTGGGCAGGTGACAGCCGGCCCAGTGGCAGTAGGCCTGCGCCTCGAAGGCGTTCACATGGATCACCGGCTGGCTCGGGTCGAGCGGCCGCCACCGGTCGAACCAGCGCTGCTCCCACTGCCCGGACGCCCGTCCACCGCCGGCGCGCCGCCAGCGCTCCGGTTGGGAACGATTCGCCTGCGCGCGCCAGCGTCCTGCCTCGTCTGGCCAGTACGCCGGATCGTCGTAGCCACCCGACTCGACGAACTCGAGGAACTGGCCGGCAGTGACCGGCGCCGAGTCGATCTCGAAATCAGCCAGCAGGACTCCGCAGCCCGGCAGTTCGTTGTCGAAGGCAAAGCCCCCTGCCCCCCGTGCCCCTCCCAGACCGACCTCGCCGCCGCGCACGCACAAGCGGGCCGGCGCCGGCAGGCGATGGAGTTCGACACCGGTCGGCGCCGGATAGCCGAGCGTGGACCGCAGCCAGGCGAACGCCTCGCCATGCATGTCCTCGTGAAAGAGCGCGAGACGGTGGAAGTACAGGGCATCGCCGTCCCGGCCCGGGGGCAGCGCCGCCACGGAGGCTTCGAGTTGGGCGTCGAGCATCGACAGCACCCGGGCACGCGGCAGCGACAGCTTCCAGCGCTCGGCGTGCGGGATCCGCGACGAGTCGAGCACGGCATCCGGGCCGGCGTGAACCGGTGGCCGCGATGGCTGCGGACGATCCTGCGCGTCGGCGTGGTGCGGCCCCCGGAGCGTCCAGAACTCCGCGAACCAGGCCAGGTGCGCAAGCTCCCACGCCACCGGATTGATTCCCTGCCGCTGCGGTACCGCCCATTGTTCATCCGTCAGGTCGCCGGTCCAGGCCAGCGTGCGGCGGCGGCAATCACGAAGGGACTCGGCCAGAGCGCTGCCGTGCAACTCACGCGCCTCAGTCATGGGTAACCGATAGCGTGTGACAGAATCCCCGGATGGAACAACCCCGGGTCTGCCTCGTGACGCCCGCCGTTGCAAGCGCCAATAACGGCAACTGGCATACCGCAGCGCGATGGCAGCGCTTCCTGGCTCCGCTGACCCGGGTTGCCGTCGTTACCGCATGGCAGGACGAGCCGGCGGACGCGATGATCGCTCTCCATGCGAGACGCTCGGCGGATTCGATCCTGCGGTACCGCCGGGCGAACCGTGACGCCCCTCTGGCCGTGGTGCTGACAGGGACCGACTTGTATCGTGATCTGGATGTAGACATGATGGCCCGGCAGGCGCTGGACTGCGCCAGCCATGTCATTGTGCTTCAAGACGAAGCGCTGAATCGGCTCGACCCTGCTGCCCGCTCCCGGGCCCGGGTCATCGTGCAATCCGCCACCGCGGTCAGGCGCCGGGATCCGGCGCCGGGGCGCTGCGAACTGGTGGCGGTCGGGCACCTGCGCAACGAGAAGGATCCGCTGGTTCTGATGAAGGCTGCCGGGTTGCTGCCGGAACAATCGCTGATCCGGATCACGCAGGTCGGCGCCGGGCTCGACCCGGCGCTCGCAGAGGCGGCGCAACAGACCGCCGCCTCCTGCCGGCGCTATCGCTGGCTCGGTCCACGCTCGCATGTCAGCACCCGGCGCAGGATTGCCGGTGCGCACGCATTGGTCCACATGAGCCGCATGGAAGGCGGCGCCAATGTGGTGATCGAGGCCGTTCGCTCGGGCGTGCCGGTTCTGGCCAGCCGCATCGACGGCAACGTCGGGTTGCTGGGCCGTTCCTATGGGGGCTATTTCACCGCCGGCGATGCCGAGGAACTGGCGGCCCTGATGAGCCGGTTCGAGCGCGATACCGTCTTTGCCGCTGCGCTCGCCGCGCAGTGCGCGCTCCGCGCTCCCGGCTTCGCACCGAAGTGCGAACGGCACAAGGTCCGGACACTGCTGGCCGACCTCCTCGCCAACCACGAGTGCGCTCGACCCGCCGCCCCGGAAACGCCGATCTGACCGGTTACACCCCCCTCCTTCTGCCGCGCAGTCTCCTACCCGGCCGAGGGGCCCCGCGAGGCTCTTGCGGGCTGCGCGAACGCGGCCTTCAGCGACTGCCGGGGTCGCGTGCGCCCGGCGGCCGGCCGCCCCCGCGCGGCGGCGCGCCGCGCATTCTTGCGGGCCGATTGCAGTGAAAAGGCGGTGCTGGCGAGGCGCATCAGACTGGCGGCTGGCATTGTTCGGACTCCGGACGGTTGGCTACCCTGATCGGCACGTCCGAAGATTGCGCGCACCCGCGACAGACGGAATGAACCGGACGACGGATGGCAGCGACTGACGGATGAATGGCGAGCGGACCCGGTTGCTGTTGCGCGTTACCACCGTCCGCGCCGCCCGTCCCGCCCCCGCCGACATCCGTCGGACCACGCTGGAGGTGGCCGACCGCAAACGAGAGCATCGGGTATCAACATTTCGATACAACTCCGCCGCCAGCGACATGACGATTTTCGGCCTTCACGCCCCCCTTCCCAGCCACGCGGCGTTCGTACGCCACGTGCTGGCTGCAACCGCGGCGACCGCCGGATTCGGCCTTGGCAGCTGGCTCCTGCAAAGTCCGCTCGATCGACCCGGCGCCGTGGCGCTCTTTGTCGGATTGCTTTACGTGTGGATGGCGGACCCGTTCCTCGCCATGCAGGACAGAAAGGGCAAACGTTATGCAGTGGCCGCATCGGGTGCAGGCATACTGATTGCATTCGCGGCCATCATGGAACAGATAACCACATTTTGAGGTTGGAAATGAAGCGGTTCGCCTTCCGGTCCATCGGAAATATTTCAGGCCCAGCCCTGCTCCTGGCGACTGCGTTGCTTGTCGGCTGTGCCGGCACTGCCACCCGCGGCGGCGATCGCGCGGCATCCGCCGCCACTCCGCCGATCACGGTTCCAGCCGACAAGATCAGGAATCGCTCGCTGGGCGTGATCACCGGCTCCACCCCGAGCTTCTATGCCGACACGCCCGGACGACGCACCTTCGGGATCGTCGGAGTCATTGCCATGATGCGAGAAGGCAATCGGCTGGTCGAGAATTACGGCCTGGAGGATCCGGCGGGGCAATTGTCGGAAGACTTGGTCGCATCCCTTGCCCTGCACAACGGCATGCAGACGAGTACCCGCGACACGGCCGACCTCCTGCTCCAGGTCAGCACCATCAACTGGGACTTCCGGCCCTACCGGAACGATCCGGACAATCTCTACGTCGTCTATTCCGCCCGGATCAGCCTGGTCGACCAGCGCAATGGCGCCGTTCTGGCGCAAGGCAAGTGCCGCAGCCATCGCGACCACCAGGGCGACTCGGCCACGTTGGACGAACTGCTGGCCGACGGCGCCAAGCGACTGCAGAAGGAATTGCGCGAAGCAGCGCAGGAATGCGCGCAGGCGGTGAAGAGCAGCACCCTCAGCGCTTTCCTGCCGCCGGTCGCCACCGTGGCACAGCGCGCGAATTCGGAGCCGTCAGGGCCTTCATCCCGCTGAAAGATGTCGGACGCCGTCAATCCAGCCGGCGGACATCCTCGATGACCTTGCCGTCGTTGGGCAGGCTGCCCGGCGTCACCCACTCCACGTCTGCGCGCAGGCGCGTCAGCTCCCGCACGCTCTCCGCGACCCGTCCTGTGAGATCGTCGCCCGCATCGGCCTCTCCTGCCTCGGCAAGCTCGCAGCGCAAGGTCATGCGGTCGTCGGCCATGGCGCCGGACACCACCAGCCGGGCGCGGCGGATCTGCGGGTGCCGGGCAATCACCGCCGCCACCTGTTCGGCATGCACGAAGAGGCCGCGGACCTTGGTCGACTGGTCGGCCCTGCCCATCCAGCCGCGGATGCGGACATTGGTGCGCCCGCAGGCCGACTGGCCCCCCATGACCGCCGACAGGTCGCCGGTGGCGAAGCGGATCATCGGGTACTGGCGATTGAAGCTGGTGACTACGATCTCGCCCACCTCGCCGTCGGTGACCGGTTCGCCGGTGCCCGGCCTGACGATTTCCAGCAACAGGTCCTCCTCCAGGATCATCCCGTCCATCGCCTCGGACTCGTAGGCGACGCAGCCCAGGTCGGCGGTACCGTACCACTGCAACACCGTCTCCACGCCCTGCGCCAGGAACCACTGGCGCAAGCTCTCCGGCAACGCTTCTGCGGCCAGAGAGGCCCGGCGCAGGTGCGTGACGTCCACACCAAGTTGCTGCGCCTTTTCGATGATGATCCGCAGGAAGCTCGGCGAGCCGAGATAGGCATCGGGACGCAACGCCCGGATCGCCTCGATCTGCTGCTCGGTCTGACCGGTACCCGCGGGAATGACCGCGCAGCCCAGCTTGCGTGCGGCATGGTCCACCATCCAGGCGGCCGGCGTCAGGTGGTAGCCGAAGCAGTTCTGAAGCACCTGCCCCGGCCGGACTCCCGGCGGCCCAGAGGGCGCGGGCGACACGCCACGGATCCGGATCGGTGCCTTCAGGATCGAAGATCGGACCCGGCGACATGAATACGTGGCCGAGTTTGCCTGCGGGCACGGTGGTCAGCCCTCCGAAAGGCGGGTCCGCCTGCTGCAGTGCCTTCAGTTGCGACTTCCGCAGCAGCGGCAGTGCGGCCAGCGCCTTGCGCGAGCTCACCTGCCGCCCGTCAATGCCCTGAAGGTGCCGGGCCCACCCCGGCGCCAGTTCGATCGCGCGGCTCACGAGATCGGGCAGGCGCGCGAGCAAGGCGCCCTCTCGCGCCTCCGGCGGCCGGGATTCCAGGTCATCGAAATGCGCAGTCATCGTCACAGCCAGCGCTTGCGGCGCTTGTAGGATTTCAGGTTCTTGAAGGACTTGCGCGCCTCGCCGCCGCCGCCCAGGTAGAACTCCTTCACGTCCTCATTGTCGACCAGGCTCTGGCGGGGGCCGTCCAGGACCACCTTGCCGGATTCCATGATGTAGCCGAAGCTGGCCACGTTGAGGGCCATCCGGGCATTCTGTTCGACCAGCAGGATGGTGATGCCCAATTCCTTGTTGAGCTGGCGAATGATGCCGAACACCTCCTTGATCAGCATCGGCGACAGTCCCATCGACGGCTCGTCCAGCAGCATCATCTTCGGACGCGCCATCAGCGCCCGGCTGATCGCGAGCATCTGCTGCTCGCCGCCGGAGAGATAGCCGGCAAGGCCGGTACGCTCGCGCAGGCGGGGAAAGAAATCGAAGACCATGTCGAGATCCCGCTTGATGCCGTTGTCGCGGCGGGTATACGCGCCCAGCCGCAGGTTCTCCAGCACCGTCATGTCCTCGATGATGCGCCGCCCCTCCATGACCTGGAAAATGCCGCGGCGCACGATCTCCTCCGGCATCAGGTTGGCGATCTCCTCCCCCATGAATCGGACATTGCCCCGGGTGACCTCGCCGTTCTCGGTGCGCAGAAGGCCGGAAATGGCCTTGAGGGTCGTCGACTTGCCGGCTCCGTTGGGCCCCAGCAGCGCGACGATCTCCCCCAGGGGGACGGACAGGCTGACGCCGCGCAACACCAGGATGACCTCGTCATAGACCACCTCGATGTTGTTCACCGTCAGCACCGGCTCGGCGGCCACCGCCGGTGAAGACACCGGCATTTGCGCTACTGCGGGATTCATCGGTCGATCGCCCACATGGCCTCAGCCCTCGCCGGTGTCCTGGTCAAGCCCGCCCGCCACCGCGCTACCAGCCGAGCCATTCGGGCTTGCGCGGGATATCCGCTTCGCCGATCTTCTCGATCGACTGCTTGTCTCCCTTGGAAAGCGCCTGGTAGATGAACACCTTGGTCGTGCCGCGATGATCCTCTGGCGTCCAGGTCGAAGGTATGCACACGCCCGCCAATTCAGCGGGTACATGGTCCTTCATGCTCTCCATCGCCTTCTTGATGTTGGGGCCGGAAATCTCGCCGGCCTTGGCTGCGGCGGCCATGGCGTCGCGCATGTAGTAGACCGAGCAGATTCCGCGCATGTAATGCACGGCGCGGTATTCGCTGCCGGACGAATCGGAGATCTTGGAGATCTCGCGAACCGTCTTCATTCCCGGGGCCTCGGATTTCCAGTCTGCCGCACCGACCACGAACAGGGTGCCATTGGCCGCATCGCCGGCGGCTTTGAGGGCATTCTCGTCCATT
Source organism: uncultured beta proteobacterium (assembly GCA_963834335.1). Lineage (GTDB taxonomy): Bacteria > Pseudomonadota > Gammaproteobacteria > Burkholderiales > Burkholderiaceae_E > Lautropia. The sequence continues at coordinate 299,267 of CAWIBK010000001.1, forward strand.
GCCCAGACGTTCCCCATGAACTGGGTGGCGACGCCGACCGTCTCGCAGGACTTCAGCAGGGAGATCGTCGATCCGCCGGTATTCGCGAGAAAAGCGTACTGCGCGCCGGAATCCTTGAGGCTCAGGCATTGGGCCTTGAAGTCTCCCGGTCTGAGCGAGTACTGGATCGGCTGCATGACCTCGAATCCGCTCTCCTTCGCGTACTCCGCGCAGGCCGCCTTGGGTGCGTTCGGATAGGGATGGTTGTCGCCCATGTGCACGAACTTCGGCTGTGCGACGCCTTTCTTCTTGGCGTCGGCGGCAGCCCACTGCACCAGCGCCCGACAGCCGTCCGTATACGACGGGCCGTAGAAGAAGTTGTACGGCGCGGCCTTGGAACCGTGGGTGCCCTTGCCGGACGGATCCGTCAGGTGGCCCGAATAGGAAGCCGAGTAGAACGGCACCTGGTCGTTGGCCACGAAGGCCACCAGGGCCTCGGTATCGGCAGTGCCCCAGCCCTGGGCAGCGACGATTTTGTCGGTGCCGGTCCACTTCTTGTAGGTGGCGATCGCGCGCGGCGCGTTGTAGCTGTAGTCGACGGTCTCGAACTTGAGCTGCCGGCCGGCAATGCCGCCGCTCTTGTTGATGTAAGCCAGTGCATCGGCCACACCCTGGCCATAGGGTTTGCCGACATCGGAAGTCGGACCGGTATAGTCGGCCAGGTGACCGATGACGATCGGGTCGGCGGCGGCAGCCGGTCCGGCTCCGAGCGTGAGCGCCGCGGCGGCGATGACAAGTACGGGGGTCTTCATCTCAAGTCTCCTCTTCTGGTTCGCAATTCAGTGTAAATCGGCAGTGACCAGCGGCTAGTAGGAAAACGGGTACAGCTTCCAGTAGGCCTTGATCAGCTTCCAGCGGTGCGCGAGCCCTTCGGGCTCGAAGATCAGGAACAACACGATTGCCAGACCGATGGCGCCTTCCTTCACGAAGGCCAGGCCCTCGGTCAGTGCCGGGGAACACCTCGCCGGCCGACTGCGACAGCCACTGGATGCTCTCGGGGAGCAGCACCATGAACATCGTGCCCAGCATCGAACCCATCACGCTGCCGAGTCCCCCGATGATCACCATGCCCAGGAACTGGATCGACAGCAGGATCGTGAATGACTCGGTCGAGACGAAGCTCAGGTAGTGGCCGAACAACGCGCCGCCGACGCCGGCGTAAAAGGACGAGACCCCGAAGGACATCACGCGGTAGCGGGTCAGGTTGATGCCCATGATCTCCGCCGACAGGTAGTGGTCGCGCACCGCGACGAAGGCACGGCCGTCACGGCTGCGCAGGAGGTTGGCGGCAAGCACATAGAGCAGCACGACATACGTCAGCACGACGTAGAAGAAATGCCGATCGCCGCTGACTTCGAATCCGAACAGGCTGAACGGTTGCGCCAGCGTGCCGTTGGACCCTCCGGTGAACCAGTTGGCGCGGGCAAAGAAATCCTCGAGGATGAACTGCGCGGCGAAGGTGGCAATCGCAAGGTAGAGGCCCTTGATACGCGCCGCCGGTATGCCGAACAGCATGCCGACCAGGGTAGTCATCAGGCCGGCCAGCGGAATCGCCCAGAACACCGGGATTCCCCAGCGGTTGTTCAGCCAGGCAGAGGCGAAGGCGCCGAAACCGAAGAAGGCGGCGTGGCCGAGCGATATCTGGCCGGTGAAGCCGACCAGGATGTTCAGCCCGAGCGCGGCGATTCCGTAGTAGCCGATCTGGATCAGCAGGTTGAGCTGGTAGAGGCTCAGCAGTTCGAAGTTGCCGAACTTCAGCGGTACGAGGCACAGCAGCAGGACGCCGGCAATCGCGAGGCCGCGCGAGGCCGGCGTCGGGAAGATGGTCGTGTCCTTGCGGTAATCGGTCTTGAACTGACCGCACGGGATAAGGGCTGAAGCGCTGCTCGCCATGACTCAGATCCGCTCGATTTGACGGGTGCCGAACAAGCCGTAGGGCTTGATCATCAGGATCACGACCAGGGCGTAGAAGGGCGCCACGGTGTAGAGGTTGCCGAGGTGCAGGTATTGGCCGTCGACGAACTCCGCCACGTTCTCCAGCACGCCGATGATCAGGCCGCCGACGATCGCGCCGACGATCGAATCGAGGCCACCCAGGATGACGGCCGGAAAAACCTTGATGCCGAAAAAGGACAACGCCGACGAAACGCCGTTGACCATGGCGACGACCACGCCCGCGAGTGCGGAGACCACCGCCGAGATCGCCCAGGACATCGCGAACACACTGCGAACCGAGATGCCCAGGCTCTGGGCCACCTGCTGGTTGAACGCCGTCGCCCGCATCGCCAGACCCAGCCGGGAGAACTTGAAGAACCAGGCGAAGCCCACCATGATGACCAGGGACACCAGCATCGACATGATGTACGGCGTCTGGACATTGAGCCCAAGCACATTGACGGACCGGGTGGTGAACACTTCCGGGAAGGGCTTGGCGAAAACGCCGAACATCCACTTCATCATGGCCTGGAAGAAGATCGACAACCCGATCGTCACCATGATCACGGAAATGATCGGTTCGCCGATCATCGGCCGGAGCACCAGCATCTGCAGCAGCACGCCGAATGCCATCATGAAGACCAGGGTCAAGGGAAAGCCGAGCCAGAACGGGACCTGCATGCTGGTGAGCAGCCACCAGCAGACCCACGCGCCGATCAGCAGGAACTCCCCCTGGGCGAAGTTGACGATCTGCGTCGACTTGTAGATCAGCACGAAGCACATGGCGACCACGCCGTACAGCGTCCCGACGATGACGCCGTTGACCACCAGTTGCAGCAGCAGTTCGAAATTCATCATCACTCCTGGTGAGCCGGCATGGCTGCCTGCCGACGCGCCTCCGGCTCCTGGTGCCCGGCCATGTCCACCACTTCGAGATCGGTCTGGATCCGGGTGGTGGTGCCGTCCTGGAAGCTGATCAGGGTATCGACATGCGCGGTCGGCTTGCCGCTGTAGATGGACTCGATGATGTCGGCGTACTTCTCGTTGATGACACCTCGGCGCACCTTGCGGGTGCGGGTCAGCTCGCCGTCGTCCGCGTCGAGTTCCTTGTACAGCAGGATCATCTTGCGGATGCGCTGCGCCGGCGGCAGCGACCGGTTGACCTTGTCGACCTCGTCCCGCAGCAGGCTGATCGTGCGCGACTGCCCCGCGAGATTGGTGTAGTTGGTGAAGGCGATGCCGCGCTGCTCCGCCCACTTCGAGACGATCGAGAAGCGGATGCAGACGATGGCCGCGAGATACGGCTTGTCGTGACCGAGGATGACCGCCTCCGCGATGAACGGCGAGTACTTCAGCTTGTTCTCGATGAACATCGGCGAGAACCGCGTGCCGGCGGTGGTGACGGCGAGGTCCTTGATCCGGTCGATCACGACCAGGTGCCCGTTCTCCTTGCGGAAGAAACCGGCGTCTCCGGTGTAGATCCAGCCGTCACGCAAGTCCTTGCGGGTTTCCTCCTGGCTGCCGTAGTACCCCAGGAAGATGCCTTCACCGCGGGCGACGATCTCGCCGACACCGTCCTTGTCGGCATTGTCGATGCGGATTTCCGTCGTATCGAACGGCACGCCGACCGAATCGAAGTCGACATCGCCGAAGCGATGGATCGTGTACGCGCCGGACATCTCGGTCTGGCCATAGATCTGCCGCAGCGGCACACCCATGGCCTGGAAGAACCGGAAGGTATCCGGACCGAGGGCGGCGCCGCCGGTGGCGGCCGAGGTCAGGTAGGTGAAACCGAGGCGGTCGCGAAGCGGCCGGAACAGGATCAGGTCGGCGAACTTCGAGCGCCGGCCCTGCTCGAGCGCCTTCAGGCCGAGTCTCATGCCGAGCTCGAACACCATCTGCTTGAACGGCGTGGCGTCCATCATGCGCGCGCGGACATCGGCCGCGATCGCCTCCCAGGCGCGCGGCGCCAGCAGCAGGAATGTCGGGCCGATTTCCCGCAAGTCGGCCATCATCGTCTCGGGCTCTTCGGTGAAGTTCACGATGATCCGGCAGGTCAGTGCCTGGGCGACGCCGTAGACCTGCTCCATGATCCAGGGCAGCGGCAACACGGAGACGTAGTCGTCGGTCGGCAGCTTCGGATCCACCCGCAGGTAGGCCAGGCAATGCGCCAGGAACGGCCCGGACTGCAGCATGACCAGCTTGGGATGGGAGACGGTGCCGGAAGTGGTGCAGAGAATCGCCACGTCCTCGCCCCGCCCGAGCGCCACGTCGGCCTCGAAGCGGCCCGGCTCACGCGCCTCGAGCGCTGCGCCGGCGGTTTTCAGTTGCTCCCAGCTCATCAGGCTGGCATGCTCGTATTTGCGCATTCCGCGCGGATCGAAATACACGATGTGCTCGATGCAGGGGGTCTTCTCGGCGATTTCGAGCAGCTTGTCGACCTGCTCCTCGTCCTCGGCCAGCACGACTCGGACCTTGGCGTAGTCGATGAGGTACGCCACTTCCTCGTTCAATGCGTCGTGGTAGATGCCGAGCGAGGCGCAGCCGACGGCATGCGCGGCAATCTCGCTCCACACCATTTCCGGGCGGTTCTTGCCGATGAAGCTGATGACTTCGCCGCGGCGCAGTCCAAGGCTGCTCAGTCCGAGGGCGATCTCCTTGACCCGGTCGCGGTAATCCGACCAGGTGAACTCGTTCCAGATGCCGAATTCCTTCTCGCGCATGGCAACGGCGTCCGGCCAGTTCGCCGCATTGTGGAGCAACAGTTTCGGAAACGTATCGTGCCTGCGGACGTCGGCGTACTCGGGCTGCATGGATCAGGCAACCTCCTGCTCGTCGTCGATGCCGAGGTAGGCCCGCTTGACCTCTTCGTTGCGGGTGACTTCCTCCGGCACGCCGTCGGCGATCTTGCGCCCGAAATCCAGGACCATGACCCGATGGGAGATGTCCATGACGACGCCCATGTCGTGTTCGATCATGATCACCGTCATACCCCACTCCTCGTTGAGGTCGACGATGTAGCGGGCCATGTCCTCTTTTTCTTCCAGGTTCATGCCGGCCATCGGTTCATCCAGCAGGATCAGGTCGGGCTTGACCGCAATCGCCCGGGCGAGTTCCACCCGCTTGCGCAGGCCGTAGGCGAGCGTGCCGGCCATCGCCTTGCGGATCGGGCTGATCTCCAGGAAATCGATGATGTCCTCGATATGGCGCCGGTGTTCAAGTTCCTCGCGTTGCGCGCCGCCCAGCCAATAGAGCGATCCCGTCAGCAGGTTGTTCTTCAGCAGGTGGTGGCGGCCGACCATGATGTTGTCGAGCACCGACATGTGCGAGAACAAGGCGAGGTTCTGGAAGGTGCGCCCCAGGCCCAGGCCGGCGCGCTGGTTGGGGGTCAGGGTAGTGATGTCGCGTCCCTTCGACAGGATGCGCCCGCTGGTGGGGGTGTAGCGCCCGGAGATGCAGTTGAGCATCGAGGTCTTGCCTGCGCCGTTAGGGCCGATGATCGAGAACAACTCCCCGGGCATGACCTGGAAACTGACGTCGGTCAGGGCTTGCACGCCTCCGAAACGCATCGAGATGTCCCGGGTTTCGAGAATCGGCACGGATCCGGAATGCAATGTCCCCTCCCCCTTCCCATACTCCGACAGACTCCTAGTGCATCGCCGCAGCATGTCTCCGGTCCACTGCGGGCGAACAGTCTGATGTCAGGATGACATTGTGCGGTCGCGGGCCGCCGCGGGATCATCATCGCTAACCCTAATGCGATATTGCGCCCCACTGTCTACTGCGCCCACCTTCCACACGTGAACCTGCAGGGCACGTGTCCGCTGCCGCCGTGGCGGCGTGGGTCAGTCGCTCAACTGGTCGATCGCGTAGGCCAGCACCGGCGACAAGGCGTCGCCGATCGGCTCGGCGCCGTCGAGCCTGCCCCGGGATCCGAAGCGCGCAGAGTAGATCATCATTCCGTCCTGACCGATCAGCACGCTGAGCTTGCGACCGCCATTGCCGGACCATTCGAGGGCGACCTGGCCGTGGCCATGGCGCCGGGTCTGCGGCATCGGCAATCGCATCGGCAGCAGCGTCAGCAAGGCATGGGCATGCTGCAAGGTGCTTGAAGGCAGGCCGGCAATGCCCAGCGGATGGTGATGCTCACGCATCATGAGCGTGTCCTGCTCGCTGATCGCCTGACTGGCTGGCGCTGCGCTTGTGCCGCCGCCGGCCACGTGCGCCAGCGGAAAAGGCTTGAGCGGATGCAGGATCGCAGCCCGGACCTGGTTGCCTGCACGCATGACGAGGCGGTCACCGGCCCCGAGCAAGCTTCCCAGAACAGCGGCTGCGAGTTTCCAGAAACCAGGCGCGGGCGCGCGCGCGGACCCGGGCTTGCGAGGGTGTTGTGTCATTGGCGTCTCTCCTGGACTGGGCCCTGTGGGCCTTCTTGGCGACGGCGTCGATTCTGCCGCCCTGCTGCACGACATGCCGCCACCCGCCTTAATTGAAAACGATAGTAACAGTACATGCGGTATACAGTGAACACCGCCGCCGTGCAAACGACGCCCCTGCAGGGATGTGGCCCGATACCCCCCAGCAGGAGGAAGCGCGGCAGCTCGCGATACTGGTGCGGCCAGGCAACATCGGCCAGAATCCGCTAGGCAGCCCCGATCGAATATGATAGGCCGTCGACCGGATCACAGTCTATAGGATTACCAGCCTGATGGAAGCCCTGCTGCGTGCAGCCATGGATACCGTTCCGGCATGGCTGGCCGGATCCGTCCTGCCGGTCCTGTCGCTGCTGGCCGGTTACCTGGCTGCCCGTCTGCTGCACGCGCGTGCGTCGCGCCGGTACGTGCGCTCGGTCCGCCACCGGGGACACGAGCGGCTGCGCGCGCTGCAGGCACAGTTGAAGGTGCTGCAAGAGGACAACCGGCAGCTGGCACCGGCGTTGCTGGAGCACGAGCGAGCACTGGCTGCACTGTCGATGCGGATGGCTGAAACCACCGCCCGGGATCGCGAGGAGCTGCTCCGCCTTCAAGCCGAACTGGAGGCAGATCAGCGGGCCGCACAGGAGAAGGCGCGGCTGATTCGCAGCGCAGAGGCGAGCGAGGCTCGGTCCCGTTGTCTGATCGGTCACTTGCAGGCCGAGCATGCGCGCCGACGGATGTCACTGTCGGCGCTGCAGGCGGCGCTGACTCATGCCAGACGGGCCCAGTCGAGCACCGAGGAACGGCTGGCCGCCCTGCGCGCGCAGTTGCGTCAGAAAGCCCGCGAGCAGTACGCGGCGGCACAGGCGGCGGCAGGCGCCGAGCGGGTGATCGAACGGATCGTAGAAGTCCCGGTCGAGACGATTGTCTACAGGGACCGCGAGGTGCCGGTGGAAGTGCCGGTCGAGGTGCCGGTGGGTTTCACGACATTTCCGGGACCGGTCCCGCCCAGCGGCTTGACTGCCCGGTACTCCGAGAACAGGCCCAGCTCCAACTGACGGCGTACGCGGGTGAAGCCGGCCTGCAGCAGGGTATCCAGCACCCGCTGCGGCGGCGCACAGGCCTCGATCGTATCCCAGTAGTAGCGCCACAGCTCCGGGGTGCCGGCGCTGCGGCTGACGGCGCGGGCGAGCAGCGGGACCACACCGCGCATGTACAGCTTGAGGGCCGCGCTTCCGATGGCGCTGACCGGCTTGGTGATCTCGAGGACGAGGACGATCCCGCCTGGTTTGAGTACCCGGAAGAACTCCCGGAATGCCGCGCTGACGTCACCGACGTGGCGCAGGGCGTACCCCATGGTCACGAAGTCGAAGCTTTCGTCCGGCACCGGCAGCGACTCGGCGCGACCCTCCAGCAGTTCGGCGTCGCCCAGTTGCGCTCGCGCCAGCATACCGGGACTCGGATCGATGCCGACCAGCCGCCCTTGCGGACCGACCAGCGACAATGCTTCACGGGCCAGCAAGCCGGTTCCGCAGCCGACATCCAGCACCGAGACCCCGGGGCCCACGCCGGCTCGCCTGAGTGCCTGCCGACGGTACCAGGGACCGCTGCCGAATGCCATGAGGCGCTCGATACGATCGTAGTCCGCGGCCGTGCTGTCGAAGATATCGCGGACGTACTGCTGGCGCCGGCTTTCATCCTCGTAATAGCCGGTCAACGGGCGATGGGGTGTGGTGACAGCCCCTACGGGAGCCACGCAGGGTGTCGCGGGGTCCCGGTTCAGCGGATCGATTCTGCTCATGGGAGGGTATTATTCCCCAATTCAGCAGCTGATCTTCTGCCACCATTCCAGATCGCTAACTCAGGTCTTTCAGGATGTACATGCAATCGCAACCGACCGCACAGGATTCAAGCAACCCGACGACAAGCGACCCGGTCGCGGCGGTGAACCAGGACCAGGCGGAACTGGAGCGGGAGGTGGCCGGGCTGATCGTCGAGGCCTTGAATCTGGAAATGGCTCCCGCGGATATCGATCCCGAGGCCCCGTTGTTCGGCGAGGGGCTGGGTCTGGATTCCATCGACATCCTGGAAGTGGCCCTGGTCGTGTCGAAGAAGTACGGCTTTCAGCTGCGTTCCGACGACAACAACAATACCCGGATCTTCCAGTCGCTGCGTAGCTTGTGTCAGCACATCGCGTTGAACCGCCTGAAGTGACCCCGCCGGCGCCGGGAAGCAGCCGGCGCCTACCCGCGCGTCTGGCCATAGGCGCGGCGCTGCTGCTGCTGGCAGGCTTCGGCTCGGTCTATCTCATCCACCTGCTGCTGTCCGACCGGCAAGGCAGCACGCTGGCGTTGCTCATAGCGATCGGATGGACGGCGGGCTGTGCAGTGGTCACCAGTCTCGGCTCACGGCACCGGCTGGTCGGCCTGCTGCTCACCGCGCTCGGACTGCTCGCCGCGGCAGCCTTCTGGCCCTGGCTCGAGGTGCATGTGGACGTCGTCTACCTGATCCAGCACGCCGGCATCCACGCGGTGCTCGGCTTGTGGTTCGGCGGATCGCTGGTCGCCGCCCGCAACCGGACCGGCCCGGCAGTCATCACCCGCCTTGCCCGCCAGTTGCACGGCGGGCGCCTGCCGGCGCCGATCGAACGCTACACCGTCCAGGTGACCATGCTCTGGACCGGCTATTTCATCCTGATGGCGCTGGCCTCGTTCACGCTGTTCGCCTTCGGCTCCCTCAGGACCTGGTCCATTCTTGCGAACCTGGTGACCCTGCCGCTGGTCGTGACCATCTTCATCGTCGAATACTGCGGTCAGGGTCAGGCTGCACCCCGACTTCGAACACGTCTCGATCCTGGACGGCGTGCGGGCGTTCATGAAATGAGTGCGTCCTCGACCCCGGTGATCGCCGCCACCGACTTGGACCAGGTCGTCGCCTGGCGCAATGGTGAGGGCGTCACCGCCGGGCGCTTCCTTGCGGAGGTCCGGCATGTCGCCGATCACCTGCCCGCCGGCGGGCACGTGCTCAACTTGTGCGCCGATCGCTACCGCTTCGCAGTCGCCTTCTGCGCCGCCGTTCTGGCCGGCAAGGTCAGCCTGCTGCCGCCCAACCACTCCTCCGAACTCATCAACCGGCTTCGCGAGTTGTACGACGATGTCTATGTCATCAGCGACGACGACCAGGTGCAGACCGGACTGAAGGTCACGCCCTACCCCCAGCACATCACGCAGCAGGGCGACGGCGGTGGGGTGCGGGAAGTCCCGCGGATCGACGATCGGCAGGTGGTTGCCCATGTGTTCACCTCCGGCTCCACCGGCCTGCCCACGGCCCATCTCAAGCGCTGGGCCCCCCTGGTCTACAACGTCCAATCCGAAGCGCTTCGGCTCGGCATTCGACCCGGATCCGCCACCACGCTGGTCGGCACGGTGCCGGCACAGCACATGTACGGCTTCGAATCGACTGTGATGCTGGCCTTGCAGAACCGGATCGCCTTCAACGGCGGCAGCCCCTTCTATCCCGCCGACATCGTCGCCGCGCTCGCCGGCATTACCGGGTGCTCGCGTGCTGGTGACGACCCCGTTCCACTTGCGCACGCTGCTGAGCGAATCGATCGACATGCCGCGGGTGGACCTCGTGCTCAGCGCCACCGCGCCGCTGTCGCTGGAGCTGGCGCGCCATGCCGAGGCGCGCTTCGGCGCTCCCCTGCTGGAGATCTACGGCTGCACGGAAGCGGGCCAGCTGGCCAGCCGGCGCCCGCTGCAGGAGGACTTGTGGCAGACCTTTCGCGGCGTCAGGATCACGCGCGAGGACGGCCCCGCAGCAGACGAACCGGCCTGGTACGCCCACGGCGGTCATGTCGAGGTCCCGACCCGGCTCTCGGACGTGCTGGCGCTGGAGTCCGAGCAGCGCTTCCGGCTGCCTGGGCCGCAACGCGGACATGATCAACGTGGCGGGCAAGCGCACCTCCCTGGCTTACCTGAACCACCTGCTGTGCGCCATCCCGGGAGTCATCGACGGCGCCTTCTTCAACCCGGACGATGGCACGCGGGAAGTCTCGCGGCTGGTCGCTTTCGTGGTGAGCGACAGCCTGACCCCGGCAGATGTACTCGCGCAGTTGCGCCGGAAGACCGACGCGGTCTTCCTGCCGCGCCCGCTGCACCTGGTCGAGCGTCTGCCGCGTGCGCCCACCGGCAAGCTTCCGCAGGCCGCACTGGCCGACCTGGCGCGCCGATTGGACGGGACACGCAAGTGATCGAAGACCGCTTCACCCTCGATATCGCCGCAGACCATCCGGCATTCGCCGGGCACTTCCCCGGCCAGCCGATCCTGCCGGGAGTGGTCCTGCTGGCGGAGGTTCTGGCCGGCATCGAACGCAGCCGCGGACGAACGCTGGCTGCGGTCCGGATCAAGGTGGCGAAGTTCCACGCACCGGTCGGTCCGGGCGATCATCTCCTGGTCGAACTGGCCGAGCGCAATGGCGTCAGCTTCACGGTCAGCCGCGCGCGGTACGGCCGTGGCGACCGGTGTGATTCGCCGAAGCAACGGAAGACACAGGCCGATGAACTGGCGCGCCCGCAAGGAACGCAGCAACCGCGCCACGGTGCGCATGGCGCTGCGGCTGACCCGGATCCTGCCCCGCCGTGTGGGCCGCTGGCTGCTGTATCCGACGGCTCTCTATTTCCTCATCGCCACGCCCAAGGCGCGCCAGGCCTCGGTGCAGTTCCTCTCCAGGGTGCTGCCGGCGGCAGCCAGGGCTGCTCCAGGTGTTCAAGCACTACCTCTATTTCGCCACTGTCGTGATGGACCGGGCTTACCTGCTGCGCGGGGACCTCAACGGCTTCCGGATCGAGTCCGTCGGCGAAGACCTGGTGGAAACCATCCGCACGAGCGGGCGGGGCGGCTTTCTGATCGGTGCCCACATGGGCAGCTTCGAGGCCCTGAGGGCGCTGGGCCGGGAGCGGGTCGAGCAGCCGCAGGATCGTGATGGTGATGTTCGAGGAGAACGCCCGCATGATCAGCGACGCGCTGGCCACCCTCAATCCCGCGCTGCAACGGGACATCATCGGGCTCGGACACGCGGACTCGATGATCAAGGTCAAGCACGCGCTCGACGCCGGCGCCCTCGCCGGCATCCTGGCCGACCGGCTCCTGGAGACGGAAGCCTCCGCATCCGACCAGCGCATCGTTCCGTTTCTGGGACGACCGGCGGCATTTCCGGTCGGGCCGTTCCGGATGGCCGCGCTGCTCAAGCGACCGGTGGTGCTGATGCTCGGAATCTACCTGGGCGCCAACCGCTATCGCCTGGTGTTCGAACCACTCCATGACTTCAGCGCGGCCACCGGCAATCGTCAGGCGGCGATCGACGAGGCGCTGCACAAGTACGTCGAGCGGCTCGAGTACTACAGCCGCAGCTACCCCTACAACTGGTTCAATTTCTTCGACGTGTGGGAAAGCGCCAGTCCTCGTGTCACCGAACCCAAGGTGCAGCCGGCATGACGCGCCGACATCGGGCAGACCGGCGATCGGGGTCACCGGCGCTTCTGGTGCCGATGATGGCTGGCGCTTCTGGCGCTGGCGTCGGCCGGCTTCGCGTCGGCTGCCCCCGGCTTGTCCCTGGAAGCGCTGCTCGCGGAGATCGGCGGCAAGCCGAGTCAGGAGGCCCGGTTCGTGGAGAAGAAGTACCTCGCCGTGCTCGATGCGCCGGTCGAATCGTCCGGCGTGCTGCGCTACCAGGCGCCGGGCCGACTCGAGAAGCACACCGAGCGGCCGTCAGGCTGAATCGATGATGCTCGACGGCGACCTGGTCGTCCTGCAGCGCGACGGACGGAAACGCAGCCTGCCCCTGGCGCAGATCCCCGGGGTGGCGGCCCTGGTCGGGGGACTGCGGGATACGCTCGCCGGCGATGCGAGCGCCCTGCGCGACCGCTTCAAGGTAGTGGTCCAGGGCGACGAGCGCCGCTGGCAGATCGACCTGCTGCCCTCCGATCCCGCATCGGCCACCCTCGTCAGCAAGATCACCCTGCTCGGCAGCGACGACGGCTGCGTCGAGGTACGAGACTCTGCAGGCGGACGGCGATCGCTCGGTGATGATGCTGTCGCCGAAATGAACGCGCCGCGGAAATGAACGCACCGAAGGTTCTGCGGTCCATTCGATGAAGTGGCGCCTCGCGATCTGGCTGGGGCTTGTCTTGGCCTGCCTCGCCGTCATCTCCGGCACGCGATTCACCGCGGACATGTCGGCATTCCTGCCGGCCTCGCCGACCGCGGCCCAGCAATTGCTGGTGGATCAGTTGCGCCACGGCCCGGTCGCCCGCCTGCTGCTGCTGGCGATCGAAGGCAGCCCCGAGACCGCGCCGCAGCGCGCCCATCTCTCCCGGACGCTCGCGACACGCCTGACGGACAGCGGCCACTTCGCCACCGTCAGCAATGGCGCGCAGTTGCCCGGCGGCGATGCGACCGGGCCCTGCTGTTCCGGTACCGCTACCTGCTGGGCGACGCGATCGATGCCGGGCGCTTCACGGCGCCGGGACTGAGGGCGGCGATCGAAGCAGAGCCTGCAGGCCCTTGCTTCGCCGATGGGACTGGCCTACAAGGAACTGCTGGTGCGCGACCCCGACGGCGAACTGCTCAGGCTGGTCGACCGGCTGGAACCGACCGCGACCCCGGCAATGGTCGAAGGAGTCTGGGGTTCCGAGGATCGCACCCGCGCGCTGATACTCGTGCAGTTGAAGGAGGATGGCACTGCACTCGACGCCCAGGAGGCCGCCCTGTCCACGATCCGCCGCGAGTTCGAGGACGCCAGGACGCAACTGGGCATCGACGCCCGCCTGGCGATGACCGGCACCGCCCGCTTCGCCGTCGAATCCCGCAACCGGATCCGCTCCGACGTCGAGCGCCTGTCCGCCGTCGGGTCGGTGCTGATCCTGCTGCTGCTGGGCTTCATCTACCGCTCGCCGCGCCTGCTGCTGCTCAGCGTGATCCCGGTCGTCAGCGGCGCGCTCGCGGGAATCGCCGCGGTCTCGCTGAGCTTCGGCCACGTCCACGGCATCACGCTCGGTTTCGGGATCGCGCTCATCGGCGAATCGATCGACTATGCGATCTACATCTTTATCCAGGGCCACGCCGAGCGCCTCTGGCGAACCATCCGGCTCGGCGTGCTGACCTCGCTGATCGGTTTCAGCGCACTGTTGTTCTCCGGCTTCCCTGGTCTGGCGCAACTGGGCCTGTTCGCGGTCACCGGCATCCTGACGGCGGCACTGGTCACCTGGGGGGTGCTGGGGCCGACGGTCCGCCAGGCACCGGTCGCGGTGCCGCCCCGCCTGGCACGCTTTCTCGGGTCGGCCCTGCCGGTGCTGCGCAGATTCCACCGATTGCCCCCGATCGCCGCGGTTGCCGCGCTGGCCCTGGCCGCCGCACTGTCGGCGCGCGGACACGAACTCTGGGAACCGAGCCTGTCCGCCCTCAGTCCGATCGGCGAAGCGAGCAAGACGCTCGACGCCACCCTGCGCAGCGATCTGAAGGCCCCGGACATGCGCTTCGTGGTGGCGGTGACCGCGACCGGCGCCGACCAGGCCCTGGCCGGTGCCGCACGCGCCGGCAACCTGCTGCAGCCACTGGTGGATGGCGGCATCCTGGGCGGTTTCGATTCGCCCTCGAATCTGCTGCCGGACCGCGACACCCAGCGCCGGCGACAGGACCTGCTGCCCGAGCCCGCGCAACTGCAGGCGCTGGTCGAGGATGCCACCGGCGGCACCCCGCTGAAGGCGGACAAGCTCGCGCCTTTCGCCGAGGACGTCGCGCAGTCGCGCCAGCTCGCGCCGCTGGGGCTCGACGATATCGCAGGAACGGCGCTCGGGCTCGGTGTCGATGCGATGATGGTGTCGACGGCGCACCGTACCACCGCAATCCTGCCGCTGCGGCCACCGGCAGCAGGCGCCCACTCCGGCGACATCGATGGAACGGCGGTGCGCGCCGCGCTGGCCGGCTACCCTGGGCCCGGCGCAATCCACCTGGTCGACATCAGGTCCGAATCCGAGGCACTCTACGCCCAGTACCTGGACGAAGCCCGCCTTCTCTCGGCAGCGGGCGTCGCGCTGATCGTCGTGGTCATCGCCCTGTTCCCGTCGCGTCCGGCGGCCGGCACCCGGCGGCGGCTCTACCGGGTGGTCGTACCGATCGGTGCGGCCCTGATGTGCGTCGTCGCCGGACTGGCGGCGGCCGGAATCGGACTGACCATCCTGCACCTGGTCGGGCTGCTGCTGACCGTGGCGGTCGGCTCCAACTACACCCTCTTCTTCATCGACAACGACGATGACGACCCCCGGTTGCTGGCGTCGCTGACCCTGGCCAATGCCACGACGACCGTCGGCTTCGGCATTCTCTCCTTTGCCAGCGTGCCGGTCCTCAATGCGATCGGCATGACCGTAGGTCCGGGCGCCTGGCTCTGCCTGATGTTCGCCGCAATGCTCAGCCACCGACGCCCGCACGCATGATGCAACCGCCGGACCGCTTCGCAGGACCCGCCCCGCGACGCTGGCTACCGAGCCCGGCGATGCGCGTCTCGCTCTGGTTGCACCTGGCCTCGGCGCTGGCTATGGCCGGTGTGGCGATCCACGCGGCGGTGACCGGCGGGCTCTCGGCGATCGCCGCCAGCGTCCTGGCGCTGGCTGTCGTGGCGCTGGTGCTGGACCATGTCGTGCTGACCGCCGCCGGCCTCTGTCCGCGCTGCGACCTGCTCGGCCCGAACCTGACCCGGCTGCCGGCAGCGGCCGAGCGCCGCGGCCTGGTCGCCCTCACCATCGACGACGGCCCCGACCCGCAGACCACTCCCCTGGTGCTCGACCTGCTGCGCGACGCCGGCGCCGGCGCCAGTTTCTTCCTGATCGCCCGCCAGGCCGAGCGCCACCCCGCAACTGGTCGAGCGGATCATCGCGCGAGGGGCACAGCGTGGAAAACCATTCCTGGGCGCACTCGCACAGTTTTTCTTTTTCAGGCCGCCGCCGATTCGAAGCGGAGATCGGCCGCGCCCAGGAAACCCTGTGCAGGCTGGCCGGGAAGCCGCCGAGATTCTTCCGGGCTCCGGCCGGCATGCGCAATCCGCTGCTGGAGCCGGTCTTGTGCAAACTCGGGCTGCCTCTCACCAGCTGGACCCGCCGCGGGTTCGACACCGTCACCGGCGACCCGGTACGGGTGCTCGCCCGGCTGGCCGGTAAAGACGGCGAGCGACTGGCGGCCGGCGACATCCTGCTGCTGCACGACGGCAACGGCGCCGCGGCGCCGGACGGCCGGCCAGTGATCCTGTCGGTCCTGCGGCCGCTGCTCGCCGCCTGCGCCGAGCGCGGCCTGAAGACGGTCAGCCTGCGGCAGGCATTCGGGATCGAGCCGCCGCAGCGCCGGACGTCCCCATGACCGCCCATGGGCCTGCCGCCGGTCCGCCCCGCCGCCTGCCCGGCACGTTGGTCGATGCCGCCAGCGACCGCTATCGTGCAGCCGGCCCCTTCGCCTATCATTTCGCGCGAGGCAAGCTCACCCACGATCCCGCATTCGGCGCCATCGTCGAGCGGGGCTGCATCGGCGCCGACAGCCGCGTGCTGGACCTGGGCTGCGGCCAGGGACTGCTGGCCTCGCTGCTGCTCGCCGCCGGTCACCGCGGGATGCTGAGAGGAATCGAGCTGTCGCCGGCAGAGGCCCGGCGCGCCAGGGCAGCACTGGGCGATTCGGCCGAGATCCTTTGTGGCGACATCCGCCGGGAGGCGTTCGACACCGTCGACGTGGTCGTCGTCCTCGATGTCCTGCACTATATGGACCACCCGGACCAGGACCTCGTGCTGCAGCGCATACGCCGCGCCTTGGCGCCGGGAGGCCTGCTGCTGCTGCGGGTCGGCGATGCCGGCGCGGGTTGGCGCATCCGGCTCAGCAACTGGGTCGACCAGGCCGTCGTGCTCGCGCGCCGTCATCGGATCGGCCGCCTATACCGCCGGCCGCTTGGTGAATGGTGCGAGGCGCTGGCCGCGCTGGGCTTCCGGACCCGGAAACTGCCGCTCGGCCCGAGCGGGACGACCGCCAACGTTCTTCTCGAGGCCCGCTTGCCCAGGGGCTGAGGAGCGTCGCTGCTAGACTCCCCGCATGCAAGCTCTTCAGATTTCCAGCATGGCGCTGGCCAGCAGTCTCGGCGTCGGTGTCGCGCAGACGATTTCGGCCATCCGGGCGCATCGGAGCGGCCTCTCACCCTGCCGCTTCGAGACCGTCTGCCTCGACACCTGGGTCGGTGAAGTCGCCGGACTGGAGTCGGTACGGATGGACCAGGCCCTCGCCGTCTTCGATTGCCGCAACAACCGGCTGGCCCAGTTGGCGCTGCGCAGCGACAGCTTCGACAGGGCGGTCGCCAGCCTGAAGGAGCGCGTCGACCCGTCCCGCATCGGCGTGTTCATCGGCACCAGCACCGCCGGCATCCTGCAGACCGAGATCGCCTACCGGCAACGGGATGAAGCAGGCCGACTGCCGGAGGAATTCCAGTACGCCGGCACGCACAACACCTTCTCGGTGGCCGACTTCACGCGGCGGCTGCTGGAGATTTCCGGTCCCGCGGTAGCGGTCTCGGCCGCCTGCGCTTCGAGCGCAAAGGTCTTCGGCAACGCCGCGCGGATGATCGAGAGCGGGCTGATCGACGCCGCGGTGGTCGGTGGTGTCGACAGCCTGTGCCTCACGACGCTCTACGGCTTCGATTCGCTCGAACTGGTGTCGAGTGAACCCTGCCGGCCCTTCGACGCGGGGCGCCGCGGTATCTCGATCGGTGAGGCCGCCGGCTTCGCGATCCTGGAGCGTCCCGGCGCCGATATCGATCCGGATACGGTGCTGTTCTCGGGAATCGGTGAATCCAGCGACGCGCACCACATGTCGACGCCGCATCCGCAGGGCGCCGGCGCCCGTGCCGCGATTGAACAGGCCCTGCGCAGCGCAGGCCTCGAACCCGCGCAGATCGACTACGTCAACCTGCACGGCACCGGCACGCCCAGCAACGATGCCGCCGAGGACCAGGCGGTTTTCAGCGTCTTCGGCGACACAGTGCCGGCCAGTTCGACCAAAGGCGCCACCGGCCATACGCTCGGCGCCGCCGGCATCGTCGAGGCAATCATCTGCGCCCTGGCGATCGAACACGACATTGCCCCCGGCGGCCTCAACACCACCCAACCGGACCCCCGACTCCGCTCGCGTTACCTGCGCCGCAATCTCGGCACCCGGGTAGATCGCGCCTTGTCCAACTCCTTCGGCTTCGGCGGCTCGAACTGCTCGCTGGTGCTGGCGCGGGCGGGCAGCGTTGGTGCCGACCGGAAGGCCGACCGAAGGACGGCCCGGTGACTGCGCCGCTCGAAGCATGGATCGACAGCGTCGCGCTGATCGGCCCCGGGCTGGACGACTGGGCCTGCGCCGGCGCCGTGCTGCGCGGCGACCGACCCTGGCAGGCAACGCCTTTCGCAGCCAGTCTGCCGCCCATACTGCCGCCGGCGGAACGCCGACGCACCAGCCTCGCCGTGCGCATCGCGCTCGCGGCCGGGCACCAGGCGGTCAGTGCATCGTCCTTCCAGGCATCGGCGCTGGCGTCGGTGTTCGCATCGTCCAGCAGCGACGGCACCACCTGCCACCTGATCTGCGACGCGCTGGCGCAGGAAGACCGCCGGGTCTCGCCCACTCATTTCCACAACTCGGTCCACAACGCGCCTTCCGGGTATTGGGGCATCGCCATGCAGGCGACTGCGCCGTCTACCAGCCTGTGCGGCCATGATGCCAGTTTCGGCGCCGGGCTCCTGGAAGCGATGACCCAACTGGCGGTGGCGCGTCATCCGGTCATCCTGATCGCCTACGATGCGCCCTATCCCGAGCCACTGTATCGCTGCCGTCCGGTCGCCGACGCGTTCGCGCTGGCGCTGGTGCTGTCGCCGCATGCCACGGGCAACGCCAGCCTGAAGCTCGCGCTGAACCTGAGCGCCGACCCGGCGACCCGCATGTCGGATGGCGCGCTCGAAGCGATGCGACAGGGCATCCCCACCGCGCGCGCGCTGCCGTTGATGCAGGCGATCGCGCGCCAGCGCGACGCTGCGGTGGTGATCGATTACCTCGACCCGCCGGCCGCCTCGCAGGATTCCACTCGCATCCGGATCGCGTTGGCGGGCGGTCGATGAACCGGGTATGCCTGCTCGATCACGCGGCCATCGCGGCGAGGATTCCCCATGCCGGCCCGATGTGCCTGCTCGACCAGGTCCACGGCTGGGACGAGGACCATCTCGAGTGCACGGCGCAAAGCCGGCCGGACAACCGGGTCCACCCGCTGGCACAGGCGCAGGGCCTCCCGGCAACGGCCGCCATCGAGTACGCCGCCCAGGCCATGGCTTTGCATGGCCGGCTGGTCCAGGAACGGTCGGCGCTGGCGTCGCAGGAGAGCGCGCCGCGCCGCGGCTTTCTGGCCGGCCTGCGATCGGTTAACCTGCACTGCCGCTGGATCCCCCTGGAGTGGCCGATTCTCGCGATCAGGGTCGTGCGTTTCGCCGGCGACGATGTCCAGGTGCTCTATGATTTCGAGGTCGGCGCTGCGCAGACTATCGCCGAAGGCCGCGCCGTCGTGGTCCTCGATGCCGGCGCCCGCAAGGAAGGGATGAAGTGAGCGACTCTCGCGACAAGGCCGCGGCGCCCGCCCCGGTCACGGCAGCCGGCAAGCCGCGGCGCAGGGCGCTGGTCACCGGAGCCAGCGGCGGCATCGGCGGCGCGATCGCAAGACGCCTGGCCGCCGACGGTCATCACGTCATCTGCCATGCCGGTGCCGGTCGTGACAAGGCGGTCGCACTGGCGCAGGAAATCGTCGCGGCGGGCGGCTCGGCCGAACCGGTCGCCTTCGACGTCGCTGACGCGCAGGCGAGCGCGCAGGCTTGTGAATCCCTGCTGCAGGACGGTCCGATCCAGATCCTGGTCAACAACGCCGGGTTCCATGATGACGCGGTGTTCCCGGGCATGAGCAGCAGCCAGTGGTCGCGCGTCATCGACGTGAACCTCAACGGCTTCTTCAACGTCACCCAGCCGCTCTGCATGCCGATGCTGCGCACCCGCTGGGGCCGCATCATCAGCCTGTCCTCGATCGCCGCGATCATGGGCAACCGGGGCCAGGCCAACTATGCGGCGGCGAAGTCGGCACTGCACGGCGCCAGCAAGTCGCTGGCGCTGGAACTGGCCAGCCGCGGCGTCACCGTCAACTGCGTGGCTCCCGGCATCATCGATACCGCAATGATCGACGGCCAGTTCGACCAGGCTGCGATCGACCGCATGGTCCCGATGCGCCGCACCGGCCGCGCCGACGAGGTCGCCGCCCTCGTTGCCTTCCTCGCCTCGGAGGACGCCGGCTACATCTCCGGACAGGTCATTTCGATCAACGGGGCGATGGCCTGAAGAACGCAGTGTCCTCAAAGGAAAGCACGTGCCGACCATTCTGCCGACCATTCTGATTACCCACCCCCGATCGGCGCTGGCCAACTATTTCGGACCCAAGGCACTGGCGAAACTCGAGCCGGCGGCCGAACTGCGGTTCAACCCGGGCGATGAACCCCTGACCACTGCCGCCCTCATCGAAGCGGCACGGGACTGCGAGGTCATCATCGCAGACCGCGCCACCGCCGGGGAAGGGGAGATCTTCGGTCAGCTGCCCAGGCTCGTGGCGTTTTCGCGCTGCGCAGTGGACATCCGCAACATCGACGTGGCCGCGGCCAGCCGCGAGGGCATCCTGGTCACCCAGGCCAGCGCCGGCTTCATGGCGTCGGTATCGGAATGGACCATCGGCGTGATGATCGACCTGAGCCGCCAGATCGCCGCGGCGAGTACCACTTACCATGCCGGCGAACTGCCGCTGCCCTCGATGGGGCGTGAACTGCGGGGTTCCACCCTCGGCGTGATCGGCTTCGGCCAGATCGCCCGCTACCTGTGCCGGCTCGGGCTGGCTTTCGGCATGCGAGTGCTGGTGAACGATCCCTATGCCCGGGTCGACGATCCGGCGCTGGCCCAGGTCACGCGGGCGACGCTGCTGGCCGAGGCGGACTACGTGGTCTGCCTCGCCGTTGCCACCGCCGAAACCGAGAACCTGATGGACGCCGCAGCCTTTGCCGCCATGAAGCCGACGGCGTACTTCATCAATCCGTCGCGAGGCAACCTGGTGGACGAAGCTGCGCTCACGCAAGCGCTGGACGAAGGCCGGATCGCGGGCTGTGCGATGGATGTCGGCAGGGCACCCGATCAGATGCCCTCCCCCGCCCTGGCCCGCCACCACCGCGTCATCGCCACCCCGCACATCGGCGGCCTCACGCCGCCTGCGATCGAACACCAGGCCATGGAAACCGCCGGGCAGGTGCAGCAGATACTCCTCGGCCGGATCCCCGCAGGCGCGGTCAACGCCGCCCAGGCGACCCGGCTGCCGCGCCGGGCCCGCGACTGATCCGAACGCGGACCTCCGCCCGCGCACCCATGCCGCTTGCAGCCGCTTGCCGCCGCTAAACGCCCCGCGAGCGGCGAAGAAGCAGGCGGACCAGGAACCCGAGGAACAGGCGCGCGTGCATCCCCGTCAGCAGGAGGTTGTCGCGAAGATAATTGAAGTGCGACACCCCGCCCTCCTCGGCCGACAGGTACCGGACCGGCGCGTCGATGTTGACCGGCATCACCCCGTGCCAGCACAGCCTCACCACCGCCTCGGCGTCGAAATCGAATCGGCGCATCCAGCGCCGGCCCAGCATGATCTGCAGCAGCGGGGCAATCGGGTAGACACGGAATCCGAACAGGGAATCGCCGATGCCCGCGTTGAACGTCTCGAGGTCGACCCACCAGTTGCAGATACGCCGGCCACGAACGCGCAGCTTGGGCGCGTCGGCATCGAACACCGGCTTGCCCAGGATCATCGCCCCGGGCGATGCCGCCGACGCTGCCATGAAGTCGGGGATCAGGCCGGCAGGGTGCTGGCCATCCGCATCCATGGTCAGGACATGGGTGTAACCGGCGTGGGCGGCTTCGATCATGCCAGCGAGAATCGCAGCACCCTTGCCGCGGTTGTCGGGCAACTCGATCACCTTCAACCCGGCTGGAACATCGGGTCGGACGGATTCAGCAGGCGGTCGAGCGTGCGGGCGCTGCCGTCGGTGCTGCCGTCGATGACCACCCAGACCGGCTGCCATGCCGCCAGCGCCTGCTGCACCGTCGGGAGCAATTGCGTGCCGCTGTTGAAGCTGGGAATCAGCACCAGTCTCACCCGACTGCTGGCAGCATCCATATCAGTCTCCCCGCCCGGCCGATAGCAGATCACAGGCCGCAACCGGCGGCTCACGGCGCGAGCCCAGCTGCTCGACGAAGTACTGCTCCATGTCGGCGACCAGAGCGCCGACGTCGTCCTGCGGCTGGAAGCGGCGTCCCAGGCGCAAGCGGAATCGGATCGGCAGCGGCGGCCGGCGAAAGAGCGGCCAGCCCTTGCGCAGGTAAGGCGAGTCGGTCTCGATCAGGATCGTCTGTATCGGCGCGTCCGCCTTCTTGGCGATCAGGGCGAAACCGCCCGACAACGGGTTCACCGGCGACCTGACGGTGCGCGTGGCCTCCGGGAAGATCAGCAGCTGGCTGCCGCGCCGCAGGTCGTTCACGGCCAGCCTGATCATCTGGTGCGGCGAGTCATTGCGGATGAATCCCGCCAGCCGGGCACCGGCTCCCAGGAAGACGTTGTCCCACAGTTCCGCCTTCATGATGCAACCGACATCGTCGAGCTGCGAGATCACCAGGAGCACGTCCATCATGGATGGATGATTCGGTGCCAGGATCAGCGAACGTTCCCCGCGCAGCGCCACCAGTTCGGCATTGTCGATTTCGACCAGTCCCAGAAGCCGCAGCAAGCCCAGGTAGCGATGAAACGCCCGATGCATCCCCCGGCGACCCACCCGGCGGCGGCGTTGCTCCGGCATGAACCGGCTGATGAGGACGGCGATCCCGCACCAGGCCAGGAACATAGCTCCGCACACCAGCAGCCCGAACCACAATCCGAGATGCCCCGTGCCGGCACGCACAGCGCCCGCGAGCTTCCGACCGAGGGCGCTCACCCGCCCGTTGGCAGAGGCGCCCGGCCGGGAATCGAGAGACGCATCGAGCGACGCATCGACCGGCCCTTGCGACCCGTTGCTGGAATGGCTGGCGCGAGAATCCATCGTCAATCCCGCGACACGACGCGTTCCGCGGATTCGGCGAAGACCCAGGTGTACGCGATGCCGGCGGCGACCGAGGCGGAGCGCCGGACCAGCGGTGAATCCGCGAACACGGTGCCCTTGAGCCAGTCGGCCCGCAGGAACGCGCCGACCCAGTGCCGGGGAAAACGCTTGCTCAGCGACAGGGTCGCCTGCATGCCGCTGTAACCGCCGCCGCCCTCGTACGCAGGCCGCGCCGGCGTCGCGTACTGGGGCGACACCGTGTAGAAGTAGTCGTGATGGCGAGCGGTGGCAAACAGCGGGCCGATCGTGAAGCCGGCATTCCAGCCCGGGTTGCCGGCCAGGTCGCGCAGGTCCAGATTCACGCGCGGATTGAAGACGAAACCCGCGTCGCGAAAGGAGGAGTCGAGGGCGAAAGCGTAACGAAACGGCAGCTGCAACTGCAACTTGTTGCGGCCGTCCGGGGAGGTCCACAGGTCGGCCAGCAACTGCGGACCCACTTCGAGCGTCGGCCGCAGGTCGGGCATGCCTTGTCGGGCGGGATTGCCGTCGCTGCGTACCGGCACCGAGAGATTGACGCTGAAATCCAGTTGCAGCCGCCCGCGGTCCAGCAGTTCTGCCTTCAGCCCGCCCCTGTCGACACTGAGCCGGGGACCACGATAGACCAGGTACGGCAGGGGCAGCAGATAGCTGCGGCTCTGCCCGGCGCCGCGGTAGTCCGGCAGGCGCAGCGCCGTCAGGCCCAAGCCGGCCTCCCACACCGGCCGTGACGGCTGGCGCCAGGCGGCACTGCCAGGCGTGGGCTGAGCGGACGGCGACGCTTCCTGGGCCCAGCCGCTGGATGCCAGCCAGCCCAGCCCCAGGGCCACTGCCCATCCCGCGATGCGGGCGCGAGCGCGGGTGGGGCCGGATAAACCATGCGCTCCCATCAGGCGTCCGCTGCCAGCAGCGAATCCTCGATGTCACGACGGCGCCGGCGCCGCTGCCGAAGGGCTGCCAGCGGGTTTCTCATCTGGTTCATGTAATAGAAGGACTTGAAGGCAAGCAAGGCGCCACGATACGGGGTACCCCGGTGGATGTCCCCGGCCAGGATCGAAAGCACAGCCTCCCGGGTGCGAAGGGGGTTGCGCGGATACATGAAAAGCTCGCGCATGACCGGCCGGCTCATGCGCTCGATGAACCAGGAGAACTCCTTCAGGCCCCTGCGCAGGCTCTTCTCGTAGTCCCGCATCGCCCGCGGCGCCGAGGCCGGCCGGTCCATGCAGGCAAGGACTGGCTCGACCGCCATGAAGGCGTTGCTCATCGCCAGGAAGACCCCGGATGAAAAGACCGGGTCGATGAAGGAGAAGGCGTCGCCTACCAGCAGGTACGCCGCCCCGTCGGCCGCGCCATGGGCACGGCTGGCGGTATAGGAGTAGTTGCCGGTGGCGTAGACCTTGTCTACCGGTGTGGCCTCGGCAAGCCTCTCGGCCAGCGCCGGACAGAGGGCGATAGTATCGGCGAAGAACTCCGGCACCGGCTTCGCCCGCGACTTGAGGTAGTAGGGCCAGCAGACTGCCCCGATGCTGGTGGTCCCGTCGGCCAGGGGAATCAGCCAGAACCAGCCGTGCTCGAACCAGAAGATCGAGATATCGCCTTCGCGGCTGCCCTCGTGCCGGTGGACCCCGCGGAAGTGACCGTAAACCGCTGCGCTGGCATGACGCGGGTTGCGCTGCTTGCAGCGCAGCTTGCCGGCCAGGAAGGTGTCGCGGCCCGACGCATCCACCAGAACCCTCGCCTCCCATTCCTGCGACGTGCCGTCGGGGCCAACCGACCGGACGCGGGCACCGCCGAACTGCGGCGCGAATTCCGCGTCCCTGGCCCGATGGCCCTCCAGGATTCTGCGCCCCTTGCGCTGCGGCATTGCGCAGCAGGATATGGTCGAAATCGGAACGTCGGACCTGCAGCGCGCCGGCCAGCGACTTGTCCCAGGCATCGACGAATCGCAGACTCGATGCGTGGCTATGCGCCGGTGAAATGAACTCGACTCCCCATTTAGGCATGCCTATTGCATAGACCTGTTCACGAACACCGAGGTCGTCGAGAAGCGGCATGTTGGCCGGCAGCAGCGACTCACCGATATGAAAGCGCGGATGAACATCCTTGTCGAGCAGCACCACGTCACGCCCCTGCCGCGCCAGCAATGCGGCCACCGTCGATCCCCCCGGTCCGCCGCCGATCACCACCACCTCGCACCGCTGCACGCTCACAGGTCTGTCTCGCCTCGCCGCTTCCACTCCAGGGTGGCTGATTATAGGAAGGGTCGGTGGCCGGAGACCCAATCCAACCGGTTAATTCAGCCCGGCGCAATGATAGTGCAGTCCAATGCGGGCACCGTCCACCAATCGCGGGCAGCGTCGGTCCGCCCCTCAATAGATCCCCATCGAGAGGCCCTGTGCCAGCGCCGCACCCATTTCCGCGGCGAGTTCGAGGTCCGCCGCCGCCACCGTCTTCGGCGCGAGGATCGCTTCGGCCGTCTGGGCCCGGGTAATCACTACCATCGGCTCCGCGACCGGCTTGAGTCGCCACCCGGTCGCAATCCGGGTGACCTGGCGGGCGGCGCCCTGCCCGTCAGACCCGGCCGCGATGATCAGCGCGTAAGCGCGCCCCGCGACCCGGTCGATCACGCCGTAGTAGGTCCGGTCGAAAAACTCCTTCATCACGCCCGACAGGCTGCCGAGGTTTTCGGGCGCAACGAATATGTAAGCGGACGCCGCGCACACCCGCTGTGCATCGACACCGCGAGCGTGCACGCAATCGACCCGGATGCCCGGTTCGCCTGCCTCATCCCGGCGCAGCGAGTGCCGTGCTCCGCGTGCCGCGGCCGCCGCGAGTTGCCGTGAGGCGCCGGTCCTGGAGTGCCATACGATGAGGAGCGAGCGCGTCGGCGGATTCACCCTCGTTTCCCTCTCTTGCAATGTCTGTTGCCTTGCTGCATATAGTCGCCTGAAATGTGAGCGCGCGGGCAACCGCATACAGGGTGCACCGTTTGAAAGCGTGATACGTTATACGGGTCGTGTGAAGCAAAGAGTCAGCTATCGAATGCATTCGCCGCGATCTGAACACGTCACGTTTCTTGCCGCCTCCTGTCATCGGATGCAGTCCGGCATCAGGATGCGCCAGCTACACTTTTCGCGTTCATGTGCGGTTGTTCCGGATGTCAATCGCCAATGCATGCGGGTCCGGTCGGCGCGAGTCGCCGGAGTGTCTCTCAAACGACCCACACGCGCCATTCATCGCACCGTTGTCGTCGTCCGTCCGGGCGGGGTCGCGACGCGGGCCAACGATGCAACCATCGAGCGATGGTCTCTGAATTTCCTTGGGCGATTCGTCCATCCAGGAGGTCTCCATGAACCTGCTTGACTCATTTCGCGAGCGCTATGTTGCCGCACGCGACGAAGAAATGTCCCTGCTCGACTACCTTGCGCTCTGCAAGCAGGATCCGATGGCCTACGCCAGCGCTGCTGAGCGGATGCTGTCGGCGATCGGTGAGCCGGAGGTGATCGACACCCGCAACGACCCGCGCCTGTCGCGGCTGTTCTCCAACCGGCTGCTGAAACGCTACCCGGCGTTCAAGGAGTTCTACGGGATGGAGGATGCGATCCAGCAGATCGTGTCTTATTTCCGGCACGCCGCCCAGGGCCTCGAGGAGCGCAAGCAGGTGCTCTATCTGCTTGGACCGGTCGGCGGCGGCAAGTCGTCGATCGCCGAGCGGCTCAAGGCGCTGATGGAGTCCCACCCGATCTACGCACTCAAGGATTCGCCTGTCAACGAATCGCCCCTCGGCCTGTTCCATCCGGAGCGCGACGGCAACATGTTGCAGAAGGAGTACGGGATCTCCCCGCGCTACCTCACCGGTATCTCGAGTCCGTGGGCGTTGAAGCGCCTGCAGGAATTCGAAGGCGATCTCACCAAGTTCAAGGTCGTGCGGGTCCAGCCGTCGGTGCTCAAGCAGGTGGCCATCTCCAAGACCGAACCCGGCGACGAGAACAACCAGGACATTTCGTCACTGGTCGGCAAGGTCGACATCCGCAAGCTCGAATCCCTGTCCCAGGACGACCCGGACGCCTACAGCTACTCCGGCGGCCTGTGCCTGGCCAACCAGGGCTTGCTCGAGTTCGTGGAAATGTTCAAGGCGCCGATCAAGATGCTGCACCCTTTGCTCACCGCCACCCAGGAAGGCAACTTCAAGGGCACGGAAGGCATCTCCGCCATCCCGTTCCAGGGCGTGATCCTCGCGCACTCGAACGAATCGGAATGGCTGGCGTTCCGCAACAACCGCAACAACGAGGCCTTCCTCGACCGGATCTACATCGTCAAGGTGCCCTACTGCCTGCAGGTGTCGGAGGAGGTCAAGATCTACCGCAAGCTGCTGGCAAACAGTTCGCTGTCGAATGCGCCCTGCGCGCCCGGCACCCTGGACATGATGGCGCAGTTCGCGGTGCTCTCGCGCCTGAAGGATCCGGAGAACTCCAGCATCTACGCCAAGATGCGGGTCTATGACGGCGAGAATCTCAAGGACGTGGAGCCCAGCGCCCGCTCCGTGCAGGAGTACCGGGACTATGCCGGCATCGACGAGGGCATGACGGGATCGTCGACACGCTTTTCTTACAAGGTCCTGTCGGCAGTGTTCAACTACGACCAGACCGAAATCGCAGCCAACCCGGTGCACCTGATGTACGTGCTGGAGCAGCGGCTGCTGCGCGAGCAGTTGCCCGAAGAAACCATGCGCCGGTATCTCGATTTCATCAAGGGCTGGCTGTCGCCGCGGTATGCGGAATTCATCGGCAAGGAGATCCAGACCGCGTACCTGGAGTCCTACTCCGAGTACGGCCAGAACATCTTCGATCGCTACGTCACATTCGCGGATTACTGGATCCAGGACGAGGACTACCGCGACCCGGAAACCGGCGAAAGCTTCGATCGGGCGCAGCTGAACCTGGAACTGGAGAAGATCGAGAAACCGGCCGGCATCGCCAACCCCAAGGATTTCCGCAACGAGATCGTCAACTTCGTGCTGCGGGCCCGCGCCAACAACAACGGCAAGAATCCTTCCTGGACAAGCTACGAGAAGCTGCGGGAGGTGATCGAGAAGAAGATGTTCTCGAACACCGAGGAACTGCTGCCGGTCATTTCCTTCAACGCCAAGGCGTCCGCGGAAGACAAGAACAAGCACGAGAGCTTTGTCGCGCGGATGGTGTCCAAGGGCTACACTGAGAAGCAGGTTCGGCTGCTGTGCGAGTGGTATCTGCGGGTTCGCAAGTCCCAGTGAGCGGCTGAAGAATGCGGTTGCCGCATAGGACCTGACGCCATGTCAATCATCATCGACCGTCGCCTGAACGACCGGAAGAAGAGTTCGGTCAACCGGGAACGCTTCATCCGGCGGTACAAGAGCCACATCAAGCACGCGGTGACCGACATGGTCTCCGAGCGCTCGATCAAGGATATGGACCGCGGCGGCGACGTGAAGATTCCGGTTCGCGACATCGCGGAGCCCACGTTCCGACACGGCCAGGGCGGCGACCGCGAGGCGGTGCATCCCGGCAACCACAAGTTCAACCCCGGCGACAGGATCAAGCGGCCGGAGGGCGGCGGGGAAGGCGATGGCAGCGGCGACCAGGGCGGCGAAGGAGACGGCCAGGACAGTTTCACCTTCACCCTGTCGCGCGAAGAGTTCATGGAGCTGTTCTTCGACGACCTCGAGCTGCCGCACCTGAGCCGGACGGAAGTCGGGGACATCGTGGAATTCAAGATGCAGCGCGCCGGCTATACCCGGCAGGGCTCACCCACGAACCTGTCGATTGCCCGGTCCTTGCGCAACGCCCTCGGCCGCAGGATCGCCTTGTCGGCCCGGCCGCGTCATGAGTTGCAGGCAGTGTCGGCCCAGCTGGCGGAGCTGGAAGACCAGCCGCAGACGCCGGAGCTGGAAAAACGCAAGATGAAGCTCCGGGAGTCGATGGAGCTGCTGAGCAGGCAGATCTCGAAGGTGCCTTTTCTGGACGACATCGACCTGCGCTACCGGCATCGCGTGCCGGTGCCCAAGCCGATCAGCCAGGCTGCCATGTTCTGCCTGATGGACGTCTCGGCGTCGATGGACGAACGAAAGAAGGACCTGGCCAAGCGCTTCTTCACGCTGCTGTACCTGTTCCTCAGCCGCAAGTATCAGAAGGTCGACGTCATCTTCATCCGCCACACCGAAGAAGCGGAAGAGGTCGATGAGGAGCACTTCTTTCACGACGCGAGAACAGGCGGCACCGTGGTCTTCTCCGCGCTCGACCTGATGCGCCAGATCATGACGGATCGCTACCCGGCCGGCCAGTGGAACCTGTACGGGGCACAGGCATCGGATGGCGATGCCTTCGGTGCGGACCCGGACAAGAGCAGCGATTTCCTGTCGGAGAAGATCCTGCCGGATCTTCGGCATTTCGCCTACGTCGAGGTGCCCGATTCTGACAGCCGGCCTTCGCGACTGGCCGCCGCCTACCGGCGGATCGACTGTGAACACTTCGCGATGCGCCAGGTTCGCGAGCGGCGCGACATCTACCCGGTGTTTCGCGAGTTGTTCTCCACGGAGAAGGCATGAATCCCACCGGAAGCGCGCCATGAAGAAGGACACCACCGTCGTACTGGGTGCCCACGGCCACGTCAGCAACGCCGCCAACAAGCGCGGACCGCTCTCGACCGGCGCCGAGTGGTCGTTCGAGTTGCTTGCCAAGTACGACCGCGCGATCGGCGCGATCGCGACGGAGGAGTTCGGCCTCGATTGCTACCCCAATCAGATCGAGGTCATCTCCAGCGAGCAGATGCTGGACGCCTACTCCATGACCGGCCTGCCGATCGGCTATCCGCACTGGAGCTTCGGCAAGTCCTTCATTCACCACGACCACGAATACCGCACCGGCATGCGCGGGCTGGCCTACGAGATCGTGATCAACTCCGATCCCTGCATCGCGTACCTGATGGAAGAGAACACCATGCCGATGCAGGCGCTGGTGATCGCGCACGCCAGCTATGGCCACAATTCCTTCTTCAAGGGCAATTACCTGTTTCGCCAGTGGACCAGCGCCGACGCGATCATCGATTACATGGTGTTCGCGCGCCAGTACGTCCGGGATTGCGAGGAGCGCCATGGCGTCGTCGCGGTGGAGGAACTGCTGGATGCCTGCCACGCGCTGATGGATTTCGGCATCAACCGCTACCGCCATCCCAAGCCTCTGTCGCCGGCGGACGAGTTGCGCCGCCATCGCGAGCGCCAGGAGTACTCCTGGCAGCAGTACGACGAGATCTGGCGCACCCTGCCCGCCAACCAGGCTGCGGACACGTCCTCCCGGCGCCCCACCCGATTCCCCGAGGAGCCGCAGGAGAATCTTCTCTACTTCGTGGAGAAGCACTCGCCCAAGCTGCAACCCTGGGAACGAGAGCTGGTCCGGATCACGCGCAAGGTGGCGCAGTACTTCTACCCTCAGGGGCTGACCAAGGTCATGAACGAGGGGTGGGCGACCTTCTGGCACTACACCCTGCTGAACCGGCTCTATGACAAGAAACTGGTGGACGACGGTTTCATGATCGAGGTGCTGACCTCGCACACCAATGTCGTCACCCAGCGCGGCTATGACCAGCGGGGCTACGGTGGCATCAATCCGTATGCGCTCGGCTTCGCCATGTTCACCGACATCCGGCGGATCTGCGAGAACCCGACGGCGGAGGATCGGCAGTGGTTTCCGGACATCGCGGGGTCCGACTGGGTCAAGGTGCTGGACTTCGCGATGCGCAACTTCAAGGACGAGTCCTTCATCGCCCAGTTCCTGTCCCCGCGGCTGATCCGGGAGTTCCACCTCTTCGCGGTGGCGGATTACGAGAGCGAGGACACGATGGGCATCGACAGCATCCACAACGACGCCGGCTACCGCCGCGTCCGGAAGCTGCTGGCCCAGCAATACAACCGGGACTACCTGTTACCGGACATCCAGATCACCAACTACGAACGCGACGGGGACCGCAGCCTGCGGGTGCAGCATCGGCGGCATCGCAGCCGCCCGCTCAACGAGGATGCCAGCCGGGTGCTGGGCTACCTCCAGCGCTTGTGGGGCTTCAAGGTCCGGCTCGACACGGTCGACGAGGAAGGTTCCATCGTCCACTACGAGGAAGCCAAGCCCGGCTGACCCGCCTCCGGCGGTTACGGAAAGATCCGCCGGTACCGGATCGCCAGTTCCAGCAGGCGATTCGACCCGCGGACGCCGAGCTTGTCGACTATGTGGGCGCGGTGCGTCTGGACAGTCCTCGGGCTGATCTCGAGTCGCGACGCGATTTCACGACTGGTCAGCGAACGGGCCAGCAACCCCATGACGAGGCGCTCGGTCGGCGACAGTGCCAGCAGCCGGGCGCCGAATCCGGACGGGTCGCTGTTTCGCGAGTCTGTCGTCGCCGCAGCGGCGCCATCCCCGCCGGCCGGCCCGCGGTCCGGCACACCGGCCATGCCGAAGATCGGGTTTCTGGCTAGCGATGCGCTCGCATAGAAGCGGTCGGCGGAACTGTGCAGCGCTGCCTGGACTTCGCACAGTGCGTCTTCCTTCGCGATGAAAGCCGCCGCACCCAGTTCGCGGGCTCGCTCGGCAAACGCCTGCTCGGCGTACATCGAGAGCACGATCGTGCGCAGGGCTGGCCGGTGAATCCGGGCCCAGCGCAGCACCTCGTAGCCGTCGATCCGCGGCAGCGCGAGGTCGAGCAGCAGGATGTCGGGTGTCAGGGTGCGCAGCAGCGCCAGGCAGGCTTCACCGTCACCCGCCTCGCCGACGACCTCGAGGTCGGACTCTGCGGCCAGGGCCGTCACGAGACCCATCCTGAACAGCGGATGGTCCTCGCAGATCACGATACTATGCCGCACCGGTCAGGCGTCCGTCTGCGCCCGCGCCATCGGGCGCTCCGATCAGCGCCGGCAGCGGCACGTCGGCTTCGAAGCGGGTTCCGCCGAGGTCGCTCCAGCCGATCCGCCAGCGACCTCCCAGGATGCGGACGCGTTCGTCGATCGACGTGAGCCCGAGTCCGACCGATTTCAGCGAACCGTCCACTTCGAAGGCGCCGATCCCGTCGTCGTCGATCCGGATCACGAACGATGCCGGCCGTCGTTCGACGCGGACCCGGCACCGCGCCGCCCGCGCATGGCGGATGACGTTATTCAGCGCCTCCTGGACGATCCGGTACAGATGCAGCCGGCGCTCGGTGCCGGGCGGACCCGTCCGATCGGCAAAGTCCGCCTGGCAGGCGATGCCGGTCTGGCGGTTCATGTCGTCGATCAGCAACCCTACCGCGCCGCGCCAGCCGAGGTGATCCAGAGTCGCCGGGTGCATCGTCCGGGCGATCCGCCGCAGGTCGTCGAGCACTCGGGTCGCATCATCGACGGTCGTTGCCGCTACATCCGGCGACTTGCCGGCCGGCCCTGCGTGATTCGCCAGGCGCAAAGCGTTGATCAGGAACAGCAGCCGCTGTCCGACACTGTCGTGCAGGTCCTGCGCGACGCGCCTGCGTTCGGCGTCCTGCGCGTTCAACAGGGTCGCCGACGCGTTGCGCCGCGCGGCGAGCAGCGCGTCATCGGCGGCGGACCGCGCCGCCTCGGCCGAGCGGACACGGGCGACGATGACGAACGAGAACAGCAGCGCTTCGAGTGCCAGCGACACTTCAAGCGCATTCTGCGAGAACCAGCCCAGGTCGACCCCGCCGATCCGGTGCAGTGAGGTGAACAGGATGCCCGGGATCATGCCGAGCAGGAACGGCACCGACATGATCCGCGCACGCCGATCGCCGGCAAGCGACCCTCGCAGCAGCACCCACGCGAGCAGCGCCAATGTGAGCAATGACGCCGCAAGCAGCGCGTGGCGGCCCGTCTGATAGGGGCCTGCGAGTCCGGCGGCCCAGGCCAGTACCAACAACGGCAGCGGCAAGAGCAGCAGACGATGGCGCCGCCGATCCGGAGCGCCGCGCACCAGGAAGTCGCGGATGAACAGCAGGCCGAACGCGTTGGCAAGCAGCAGCGCGCCATTCATGACCTGCTCGCCGGCTGACGGCCGTGACGGCCAGAGGTACAGGGCGCCGTAACCGGACAGGTAGGCGGCCACAACGACCATCGCGACGATCGTCGCCGCATTCAGCAGGAACACGCGGTCGCAGATCAGCACCGAAACGACCAGGTTGTAGGCAACGATTGCCAGGACGAAGCCGAGCAGCAGCAACTTGATCGCCAGGTCGTGCGACCGGTACTGCATGAAGGCGGTGGGCGAGTAGGCATCGAAGCGCACAGTGACAATCGAAGGCTGCACGACCCTCAGGAATACGGGGCCGGTCGCTGCGCTCGGCGGGATCGGCAGCGCCATGTCCGGAGACGCGATCGTGCGATCCGCGGCCGGCACGTGATCACCCGTGAGTGAAGGTCGCCAGCGTCCCGTCGTGCGATCGCGCCAGAAAAGCTCGGCGCGATCGACGACCGCGGAAAGCAACAGCACCGAGCCGGGCTTCACGCGGTCTAGGCGCAGCCACATCGGGCCGGGCGAACCCGTCCTCACCGACGCGGTCGGCTCGGCCGCGAACGCGCTGGCGGCCGAGCCGCAGCAGACATCGTCGATGGTCGTCCCGACGGCGAGCGCTGCAGCCGGATATGCAAGCAGCGCAACAGGATCGGCCGGCGCCACGGCCGCGCACGCGGCGGCCGGCGCGGTCAGGACGAACACCGCAATCGTAAACGCTGCGACCCGTGTCGCAGTTGCCGCTGACGCCGCCCGGCGCAAGGTCGCGAGCGGAGACGGTGAGGCGCCGCCCTCCGCGCCGGCGCGGCGCAGACCACGCTCGGTGATGATGCTGCATACGGTCGGGCGGTCGGTCACGTCGTAGGCACGGGTGGCGGCTCGATGTCCGATCCTCAGCCGATCGCGCCCGATAGTCAAGCCGCAGGTTATTGCGACGGACAGGACAGGGTGTAGTTCCAGGCCGTGCCGGATGTGTTGCCCGAGCAGTTCGGCAGCACGTCGACGGTGACGAAGCGGGCAAGTCCCGAATACGGCACCATCCGCGTCGCGCCGCCGCCGACACAGCCGGTGTCGTACAGCAGCGAGCCGTCGTGATAGAGCTTCATCTGGTCGCGGATGCCGAACATCTGGTAGCGAAACGAGAAGCTGCCGGACGACGCGCCGAGCGGTACGGTGCGCCTGTCGGCGCGGTCGCCGCCAGCATTCTGTGCGCTGCTGCACTGAGCCAGCGGCGGCGGATCGTCGATGTCGTCTGCCGCGATCGGCGAGGCATCGATCGTGGCCGGCGAGCCCGCGTCCGCGGCGACGTCGAGATCGATGTCGCGCAGGTGGTCAGGCAGGAACACAGTGGCCTCCCAGTCTCCCTCCGGCAGCGCGGCGCACTCATCACCGTCGGTGGAGCAGAAGTAGACGCCGCAGGCGAGCGTCGCCTTCGTGTCTATTGCGGCCGGCACGGCCTCGGTGAACGGTGCCTCGATCGACCCGGATTTGACCACCTCGCCAGCGCCTGCGGACCGGGTACGCGTCCGCGGATTGGCCCGGCACGATTGCGGCGTCAGCAGCACCTCGACGTTGTCCTTGATCTTGCCGATCTGCCGGCGGAGCTTATCGATCTTGACGACCGTCTTCACGCTCGGCGGCAGCAGCTTGCCGAGGTGCGGTTTGAGGCCGGTATTGAAGACGAAGACCTTGCCATGCTCGATGCCGATCTTGAGGCCTTTCAAAGCGTTGATCTGCGCCAAGTCCGCGCGCGCGCGCGTGGCGGCGGCGGCGTCACCCAGCTTCTGCTCCTTGTAGTAATCCTTCAGCGCTTTGAAGACCTCGTCGCGCTCGGGTTGTGTCGGCGGCTCCTTCAGCCCTGCCAGCCGCACCTTTTCGGCCTTCCAGATCTCAGTGATCACGACGGCGGCCAGGAGCGTGATAGCCGCTACCTCCGGGAGAACCTTACCATCGCGGCCGGTCGCGACCGACGGGTCGATGCCAAAGACGAGCTTCTGGACGAAGTCCTCGCTGCGCTGCAAGTTCTGCACCGCGACGTCGAGCCGGTCAACCAGGACCGGGTACTCGTTGTCCCAGTATGCATCCCAGTCAGCGTAGCGCTGCGCGTTCAGCGCCTCGAGGGCGCGCTCGTCGCCGTCGACCAGCGCTTCGCCCGCGGCGCGCACCTCGGCGACCCGCCGGTACTGGTTGGATACCGCCGTCGCCTTGTCGGTCGGATCCGCCGACGCGGGCGCAGGCGACGGTGTCGCCGAGACCGCCGACGGCGTCGAATCGCCGCTGCCGCCGCACGCCGAGATCAGCGCGCTGCAAAGCAGCGCAGTCGCGCCTCGCACGGTGGCTGCGCGGGTCTTAGTCGCTCGGGCGGGGGGGCGCGGATTAATTACGGCGGTGGCAGGGAGTGGTGCGACAGAAGATGGTGCAGCAGGACGGGGCGGGAAAGACAGGTTTACGTCGTTCATGGCCATACTCCTCTGGTCGGAGGGCTGGCACCTTCGCGGCATCGGTACTGCTGCCAGCGGCCGCGCCAGCAGTCAGTCCATCCTAGCGAGCCGAAGCGGGCCCGGGCATCCGTATAAGTGCGTAGGGTCCGACCGACGCAATACTTCCGACTGTCAATTCCTCCGACGCAGAACCACCCGCATTCGCATTTCCTCAGGCAGCGGCCAGCCCCGGCTTCAGAATCACCTTGGTCCAGTCATCCTGGTTGTCCTTGAAATTGCGGTAGCCCCGCGGCGCCTCCTCCAAGGGGAGCCGATGGCTGATCAGGAACCGGGTGTCGATCTCCTTGTTGCGGATCCTCTCCAGCAAGGGCTTCAAGTAGCGTTGGACATGGGTCTGCCCGCTCCTGACCTGCAGGCCCTTCTCCATGAGGGCGCCCAGGGGGAACTTGTCGAGAAAGCCGCCATAGACGCCGGGAATCGACAGCCGTCCGCCTTTGCGCACCGCCATGATCGCCTCCCGCAGGGCGTGGCCGCTGTCCGCGCCCACACCGACTGTCTGCTTGAGATTGTCGAGCAACGCGTCCGGCTGCCAGCCATGACTCTCCATGCCGACCGCATCGATCGCGGCGTCCGGTCCGATGCCGCCGGACATCTCCATCAGCGCCTCGAGCACATGGGTCTGCGTGTAGTCGATCACCTCGGCGCCGAGCCTGCGCGCAAGCGCCAACCGCTTGGGATGATGATCGATCGCGATCACCTTGTGCGCGCCCAGGAGCAACGCGCTCTGTACCGCGAACAGGCCGACCGGGCCGCATCCCCATACCGCCACGGTGTCACCGTCCTCGATGTCGGCATTCTCCGCGGCCATCCATCCTGTCGGCAGGATATCGGACAGGAACAGCACGTCCTCGTCGTCCATGTCGTCCGGAATCACGATCGGGCCGACGTCGGAATACGGCACCCGCACATAATCGGCCTGCCCGCCGGGATAACCGCCGGTTAGATGGGAGTAGCCGAACAGGCCGCTCAGCGCATGGCCGAACAGCGGTTCCGTCAGGTCCTGGGTATGAACCGGGTTGGAGTTGTCGCAGGCGGCGTACTGATGTTTGCGACAGAAGAAGCAACTGCCGCAGGAAATGGTGAACGGGACGACCACCCGTTGGCCCTTTTTCAAGCTGCTCTTCGGACCGGTCTCCACGACGCGGCCCATGAACTCGTGCCCCAGGATGTCGCCGGCGAGCATCCCGGGAATCACACCATCGTATAGGTGCAGGTCGGAACCGCAGATCGCCGTGGACGTGACCTCGATCACGGCATCCCGCGGGTTGACGATCTCGGGATCCGGAACGGTTTCGATACGGACGTCGTGCTTGCCGTGCCAGGTGAGTGCACGCATGGGATCTCCTCAGGTTTCGGATCTGCGGTTGCTGGCAGTGGCGATCTCGCCGGTTTCCATCAGCATCTTGAGTCGTTTCAGGTCGCGACGTCCCTGGATTGCCGGCTCCTTCTGGAAGAGCTTGGCGATCCATCGGCCCAGTTCCCCGGCCGGCGGTTTGTAGGCGATAACGGCCTCCACTTCCGTGCCTCTGCCCGAGGGGGCTTCGCGAAACGTTATCCGGCCTTCGGTATCGATCTGCGAATCCTCGGTCGAGCGCCAGGCAAGGGATTCGTCGGCGACTTCATCGACCAGCCGGGTCTCGACCTCGACGGTGCGTCCCGCGGGGGCGCTTATGGTCCAGCGCCAGGTCTGCTCGCCGGTTGGCACCACCGCCTCGATGTTTTCCATGAACCGGGGGAGGTTTGAGAAGTCACGCCAGTACGCGTACAGCTCGGCGCGAGGGCGGTCGATCGTCACCGTGCGGCCGACGATCGCATAGCCGCCGGATCGACCGTGCCGCGCGGTGCGGGCGGGCGCGGAGTCGGCGGGCCGGGAGTCGTTGTCACGTTGGCGGTGGGCGAAGTAGGCGAGGCCGGCAGCCCCGGCCAAGGCACCGATGCCCAGGGCCAACCAGCCCGAACTGCCGTTGCGGCTTTTCTGCGCCGGGGGCGACTGCCCCGGAAACGGCCACTGCGTCGGTGGGTTCTGCAAACGATCAGGCGCCGCAGCGTGCCCGGTATCGTGCCAGTATTCCTGCATGTCGGCTCCCGTCTGAATCAGACGGCGCAGTCCGCAACCATCATGCCCACGGCGCGGGCCGGCGGGATCGGGCGGCGGTCAGCCCGCCAGGACGAGCCCTGCGGTCTCCTGCGAAGCTGTCGGATCCTGCGCAGGTGTGGGATCCTGCGGAGCTGTGGGATCCTGCGGAGCCGTGGGATCCTGCGAAGCTGTCGGCTCCTGCGCTTCGAGTCGCCTCACCTTGTCACGAAGCGCGTCCACGCTCAGTCCGAGCAGGTCTGCGGCGGCGCGAAAATCCTGTACCAGCACCGGATTGTCCCAACCGTCGCGGGAATGGCGCGCGATACGCAATGCCAGCAGGACGATCCGTGACTGATTGTCATCCGCAAGACGATCGTTGGTGATCCGCACCAGCAGGTCCGGCAGGCGCCAGCGCTGCAGCAGCGCATGCTCGAGGTCGCACAGTTCGATATTGAGGGCCATGCGCTGGGCCTGGACGGACCGCAGCGTCGGGTCCTCCAGCTTGAAGCGCTCGACCTCGAGCGCCAGCGCCGGCGCGTGGCACCAGAGCAGTGCCTCGACGAAGTCGTGCATCAGCGCAGCCTCGTGGATGATCTCCGCATCCGGATCCTTGCGATGCACGGCAAACGACAACGCAAAGAGGGCGGCCCGATGGGACCGATCCAGCACCCGCCGGATACCCTGCAAGGCCGCGGGACAGTCGCCAAGGACGGTTTCCACCACCGGCTGCTGGCTGAAGACCGTGAAGAAGGGCTGGATACCCATCATCAGGATCGCCTGGGCCACGGTTTCCGATCCGGTGAGCGCACGGGCCGAACGGCGCTGCGCAACGTAGGCCAGCACTCTCACGGTCAGCAGGGGATCGGACAACACCAGCGGTGCCAGCTGGCTCACCGTCACGTCCTCCTGGACCGGTTCGAGCGCAGCCAGGGCCTGTGCGGTGCTCGCGAGCACCGGTATCGGGGTATCGGCGAAATGCGACACCCATGTACGCAGGGCCGTGGGGGCGATGGTCAGCATATCCGGGTTATCGGCATCCGCAGTGAGGACTTTAGAACGGCATCGCGGTAGGGTAGGATGGAAGGCTTCCCTGAGAGGCGCGGAAATGAGCACGAAGTTGCCTGCTGTTCTCCAGATCGACATCGTGTCCGACGTCGTCTGCCCCTGGTGTTACATCGGCAAGCGCCAGCTCGAAGCCGCTCTCGCCCGCTGGCAGGCGGACAATCCCGAGGTGGAGGCGCCGATCCAGCGCTGGCGGCCGTTCCAGCTCAACCCCGAGATGCCTGCCGCCGGCATGCCCCGAAGTGCCTACCTGCAGCAGAAGTTCGGATCCCCGGATGGCGGCACCATGTATGACCGGGTCACGGCAGCAGCGCGCCGCGTCGATCTCGACCTGCGCATTGCCGCCATCAAAACCCAGCCCAACACCCTGAAGGCCCATGCGCTGATCGAATTGGCCGGTGAAACCGGGCAGCAGGACGCCATGGCGGAGGCGTTCTTTCACGCCTATTTCATCGACTCCCGCGACCTCTCCGACGATCAGGTGCTGCGCGAAATCGCCGAAGGCGTCGGGATAGCACAGGGACTGATCGACGCAGTGCTGACCGAGGAATCGGTGACCCGGATCGTGGCGGCAGCCGATGCCGAAGCGCGCGAGTACGGTGTAACCGGCGTGCCGTTGTTCATCATCGGCAACGGCGCCGGCGGGCACGTCGCGGTGAGCGGCGCTCAGGGCGCGGACGCACTGCTGGCCGCGATGCGGCAGATTCAGGCGGCCTAGAGCCCAGGAGGCTGCCTCCTTCGGCGGCTGCCTCCTAGCGGCCCTCGCGCAGGCGCGCGCAGGCCGCACGCGCCCGTTGCATCATGAATCCGAGATCGGATGAAATCGCGATGAAGGTGCAGCCGGCCTGGAGGTAGCGGTCGGCAATCGCCTCATCGGCCGCCAGTGCGCCGACGGCCTTGCCTGCCCGGCGGGCCGCCTCGATGACGCGCGCCGCATGCTCGAAGACCGTCGGGCTGGCGACCTGCCCCAACAGGCCCAGATCGGCGGAAAGATCGGCCGGGCCGATGAACAGGGCATCCACGCCGTCGACGCTGGCAATATCGAATGCCGCCTCGACGCCGCGCACGGTCTCGATCTGTGCAATCAGCCCGATCTCCGCGCCAGCCTTGCCGAGGTAGCCATCCACCGCGCCATAGCGGCTGCCGCGATGCATGGCCGCGACGCCTCGGATGCCTTGGGGCGGGTAGCGCGTTGCCGCGACTGCCTGGCGCGCGTCCTGCACCGAGTGCATCATGGGAAACATCAGCGTCTGGGCCCCGACATCCAGGATTTTCTTGACCCCCACCGGGTCCGGCCCCGGCACCCGGACTACCGCCGAGCAATGGGGATTGCCGGCGATGGCCTGCAACTGACCTCGCGCGCCGACGACATCAGCGGCCGAATGCTCCATGTCCACGACCAGGAAATCGAAGCCAGCCCAGGACATCGCCTCCGCGCTGACCGGACTGTCCATCATCACCCACGAACCCACGGCCGGTCGGCCGGAAGACAGCGAGGCCTTGAATCTGTTTTGAGGCAGTTCCATCAGAAGATCTCCGGTTCACCGACGCCACCGCGTCCGGTCAGGAAGTCGAAATCACACCCGTCAGGGGCCTGGGTGACATGGGCCGCGTAGAGCGCGCCGTAACCACGCGCCGGAGGCTGCCGGCGGGGCTGATGTGCGGCGCTGCGCCGGGCCAGTTCTGCTTCGTCAACATGCAGGGTCAACTGCCGCTGTCGATAGTCGAACTCGATCATATCGCCGTCGCGCACCAGGCCGAGCGGCCCGCCGGCGGCCGCTTCCGGCGCGACGTGGAGGATACAGGCGCCGAAATGCGTCCCGCTCATCCGGGCATCGGAAATCCGCAGCATGTCGCGCACGCCGGCCGCAAGCAGCTTCTTCGGAATCGGCAGGTTGCCCCACTCGGGCATGCCCGGTGCGCCAAGCGGCCCGCCGCCGCGTAACACGAGTACGGTATCGGCCTCGACGGCCAGTCCCGGCTCATCGATGCGCGCCATCATGTCGGCCGGGCCATCGAACACCAGCGCGGGGCCGCGATGCGACAACAGGCGTGGATCGGCAGAAGTCGCCTTGATGAGCGCGCCGTCGGGGGCGAGATTGCCGCGGATCACGCTGAGCGCCGGCAGCGCCGATATCGGATCGTCCGGCCGGCGGATGACTTCTTCGCCGGATGCGGCCGCTGCCGCTGACGTATCCGAGATGTTCTCGCCGAGCGTGCGCCCGGTGACCGTCCGGCAGCTGGTGTCGATCAGGTCACCGAGGCCGCGCAGCAAGGCCGGCAGGCCGCCGGCCATCTGGAAATCCTGCATCAGGTGCCTCCCGGCTGGCATCAGGTCCAGCAGCAGCGGCACCCGGCGAGACAGGGATTCGAAATCATCGAGGGCAAGCGCTACATCGACCCGTCGCGCCATGGCGATCAGGTGAATCGGCGCGTTCGTCGATCCACCGCAGGCCAGCACCGTCGTGACCGCGTTCAGGAATGAGGCACGCGTCAGCAGTTGCGACGGCCGCAGGTTATCCCATGCGATCTCGACCGCCCGACGACCGGCGCGCATCACCATCCGTTCATGATCGGCGTCCGCGGCAGGCGTCGTGGCGGCCCCCGGCAGGGACAGCCCCATGGCCTCGATCGCGAGGGTCATGGTCGACGCGGTGCCCATGGTGTTGCAGGTCCCGATGGTGCGCGTCATCTCGGTTTCCAGCGCGATCCATTGCGTGTCGCTGAGGTTGCCGGCGCGGTACTCGTCGTGGAACTTGCGGGTGTGCGTTCCCGCACCGACTTTCACTCCGCCCCGGTGGGCCGACATCATCGGGCCGGCCGGCGCGAACAGGCAGGGAATGTCGGCACTGCAGGCGCCCATCACCAACCCCGGCCCGGTCTTGTCGCATCCCCCCAGCAGCAGCACGGCATCCAGGGGATGCGACCTGATCAGTTCCTCGGCCTCCATCGCCAGCAGGTTGCGATAGAGCATGGTCGTGGGCTTGACCATCACCTCACCGAGCGACAGCACCGGCAACTCGACCGGGAATCCTCCCGCCGCGATGATGCCGCGCGCTGCGGCTTGCGCACTATCCCGCAGGTGCGCGTGACACGGGCTCAGCCCGCTCCAGGCGTTGAGGATGCCGACCACAGGCCGGCCCATGAACTCCTCACGGGCGAATCCGACCTGCTGCAGGCGCTGGCGATGGGCGAACGACCGCAGGTCGTTGCCTCCGAACCAGCGATGGCTGCGCAGCGAAGCAGGATCACGACTCATCGGGGCTCATTGGATCTGGGCGCCGGAAGCGACGATGATCGACTTCCAGCGCTGGTTCTCGCTCTTCACGAATGCCGTGAATTCCGCGGTGTCCCGCTCGCGCACCGGGGTGCCGGCCTTGGCAAAGGCCTCGCGGATGTCCGGGCGCGCGAGCGCCTTGGCCAGTGCCGCCGACAGCCGCGAGACGATTTCCGGGGGCAGACCGGCGGGCCCCACCAGGCCCTGCCAACCCGACACTTCCATGCCCGGGAAATTCTGCTCGCGGGCAGTCGGCAGGTCCGGCATCAGCGCATCCCGTGTCGGGCTGGTGACCGCCAGCGCCTTGAGGTTGCCCCCCTGGATCTGCGGAAACAGCACCGAGCCGACATCGATCATCAGGTCGGTATTGCCACCGATGAGGTCGGTGACCGCCGGCGCAGACCCCTTGTAAGGCACATGCGCCATCTTGATGCCGGCTTCCTTGTTGAGCAATTCGCCGTTCAAGTGGGTGATGGAGCCGTTGCCGCCCGAAGCGAAGTTGACCTTGCCGTCGTTCTTCTTCGCCCACTCGACGAACTGCGCGAGGTTGTTCGCAGGATGCTTGGCGGGCACCGCGGCCACGAAATAGGTCTCCAGGATCTGGCGGATCGGTGTCAGCTCGCGGATCGGGTCGTAGGGCGGCTTCTGCATCATGTTCGGAGCAAGCACCATCGGTCCGATGTTGCCCACGATCAGGGTATAGCCGTCCGGGGCAGCGCGTGCCACCTCGGTCATGGCGATGGTCCCGCCCGCCCCCGGCTTGTTCTCGACGATGATCTGCTGGCCCAGCTCCTCCGACAGGTGCGGGGCGAGCTGGCGGGTGGTGAAGTCGAGCCCGCCGCCGGGCGGGAAGCCGACCAGCATCCGGATCGGCTTGGACGGATAGGCCGTCTGCGCAGCGGCCCCTCCTGCGGCAAACGAGGCAGCAACGACGGCCGCGGAGGCGATGACAGTCAGCAGTTTCATGAGGTCTCCTTTTGATCGCTGCCGATGCCGGCAGGAGCGTACTCGAAGCATGGTGGCGAACTTTTGGTAGCGCTACCAAACTGGTGCCGGCCCAGTATACTGGGCTCATGTCCAAGCGGTCAACGAGCAGTGCGAAAAGCGCCGCCGCGCCCCTGGCGCCCCCCGCCGTCGACGCGCGGCCCGGCGGTCGCCGACGCAGCGGGGCCGGCGTCACGCTGCGCGACGTCGCGACGCTTGCAGGCGTCGCACCGATGACGGTGTCCCGCGTGCTGCGCGAGCCCGCCAGCGTTTCCGATTCGCTGCGCGAAAAGGTCGATACCGCTGTGCGCTCGCTCGGCTACGTGCGCAACCGGGTCGCCGGCGGCCTGGCGGGAACGCGCACCGATGCCGTCGGGGTCGTCGTCCCATCGATGCACAACGCCTTCTTCTCCGACACGCTGGAGGCGCTCGCCGAGGTCATCGGCCGGCACGACATCTCGCTGCTGGTGTCGCACTCGGGATTCGACCTCGAGCGCGAGGCGGACCTGGTGGAGAGCATGCTGAGTTGGCGGCCCCGGGCGCTCGTGCTCACCGGCGTGAAGCATGCCGAGCGGGTGCACCGGATGCTCGCCCGCGCCGGGGTGCCGGTTATCGAGATGTGGGAGTTCACCCGCCGACCCATAGCCCGCAGCATCGGTTTCTCCCATCGGGCAGTCGGCCGCAGCCTGGCCCGCCATTTCGCCGGGAACGGTTATCGGCGACTGGGTTTCGGCACCGCAAATGTCGCGCACGACCACCGCGCCAAGCAGGTCTGCGCGGGCTTCTGCGACGAGGCCCGCCGCCTGGGCCTGCCCGAAGTCCAGGTCGCCCTTCGCGAGGGTCGGGTGGAAATGCGCCAGGGCCGCGAGATGATGGGCGAGTTGCTCGACTCGGGCCGGCGCCTGGACGGCGTCGGTTTCCTCAATGACGTGCTCGCGGTCGGCGCCCTGTTCGAATGCAATCGCCGCGGGGTGGCGGTACCTGGCGATATCGGCCTGGCCGGATACGGGGGACTGGAGATGGCGGCCCAGTCGGAACCAGGCATCACCTCGGTGGCGCCGCCCAGCCGCCGGATCGGTGAACTGGTCGCGGCGGCGATCATCGATGAGTCGTCGTCCGGTCAGCGCAAGTGCGTGGACCTCGGCTCGGCGCTGATCGCCCGGCCCAGCACGGCGCCGCGCGCCGCCGCCCGTTAACGGCCGCGAGACTCATAGGAGTCTGCCGCCAGGCTCCGACGCCGAGGCCTGGAATCCGCCGGCGCGGTAGGTGAGCACCAGGGTATCGCGCACCGGCGCCGGTCCGGCGGGCTGGATCGGCGTGGTTTCGTGAATCACACGGGCATCGTCGAGCAGCAGGGCGCTCCAGGGCTCTTCGATCACGAAGCGCATGCCCAGCGGACCGTCCGCCTGGAAGACCCGCGTCTCGCCACCTTTGACGTCCCGACGGTTGATGACGATCACCGCGACGAAGTCCACGCCATCCCGATGGGCGCCCTCGGGGGTCGGCCGTCCGACACCACTGGCGGCATCGATACGGAACTGGTGCGCCTCGATATACCAGCGATCGCAGGCGCCGGCTTGCGCAAAGAGCCGGCCCAGTGAGCACAGCAGTTGCAGCCAGCGCGGATCGCGGACCAGGCCGACTTCGAGCGGCTCGAA
Organism: uncultured beta proteobacterium; assembly: GCA_963834335.1. Taxonomy (GTDB): domain Bacteria; phylum Pseudomonadota; class Gammaproteobacteria; order Burkholderiales; family Burkholderiaceae_E; genus Lautropia. The sequence goes on from CAWIBK010000001.1 coordinate 343,478, forward strand.
CCAGCGATCGATTCCCCCATGCAGGGCGTTGTAGTCCGTCGATTGCCAATGGGGTCGATGCGGCGCCAGGGTGAGTTCGCCGCTGCCGACCTCATGCACGAAGCAGCCGTGGCGCCGTGAGCGGTAACTGCCGCCGTCACGCAGGTACTCGTCCGCGGACAGGCGATCCCACAAGGGCCACCAGTCCACCAGCACTGCCGGCGGCACTGTCGTGAGCCTCTGAAGTTCCGCCGGCGCCAGCAAGGCGAAGCCCTGCGCCTCCAATGCCGTTGTCGGCGCGTGTCCTGCCAGCGACCAGGGGTGAGACATTGCTACTCCTTCTCCGGTTGTACCGGGTCAGCGCGTGGACGGAGTCAACTGCATCTGCCCGCGCTGCTGCTCGATCCTGAAATGCCGCAGGACATTCATTCCCAGCAGCACGTTGTCCGCGTTCGGCAGTACCGCGACCGGCACGTCGGAAAGCCGCAGGCCGGCGACATCCACCCGGTCCGCCAGCGCTTCACAGCCGCTGACGGTGCCGGATGCGGTGGAATACTGACGTGGCCGGCACCGTCCCAGGTCCAACCGGCGCGCCAGCGCGTCGCCGATCGCAATCGTGCTGGCACCGGTATCCACCATGAAGACCACCTCGCTGCCGTTGATGGTGCCGGTGATATAGAAATGACCATCCAGGGTCCGGTCGAGGAGTACGCCGGCGTCGCTGAGAGTTTCGATCGGGCGGGGGCGATAGCCGCGACCCGACTGATAGGGACCGAAGCGATCGAAGAGCACGAACAGGACCGCACCGATTACCAGGAAGAAACCGACCCGCTTGAGGACCGAGGTCGGCGGCCCGGTTCCGCCGGTCATCCGGGCGTCGCAGCCCGAGCTGGAACAGTCATTGAAAGGCCACCTCGGCGAAGCTCCTCAGCTTGCGGGAATGCAGGCGCTCGGGGCCCTGGCGGCGCAGCGCATCCAACGCCCGAATGCCGATCTCCAGGTGCTGGTTGACCCGCTCCCGATAAAAGCGCGACGCCATACCCGCCAGTTTCAGCTCACCGTGCAGGGGCTTGTCCGAAACACACAGCAGCGTGCCGTACGGCACGCGGAAACGAAAGCCGTTGGCCGCGATCGTGGCGCTCTCCATGTCCAGCGCCACGGCGCGACTGAGATTGAAGCGCTGGATGAGAGCCGCATGCGGCTGCAGCTCCCAGTTGCGATTGTCCACCGACGCGACCGTGCCGGTCCGCATCACCCGCTTCAGTTCATACCCCTCCATCTGCGTCACGTCGGCCACGGCGCCCTCGAGCGCAAGCTGCACTTCCGCCAGTGCAGGAATCGGCACCCACAGAGGCAGTTCGTCGTCGAGGACATGGTCCTCGCGAACGTAGCCGTGGGCCAGCACATAGTCCCCCAGCCGCTGCGTATTGCGCAGTCCGGCGCAGTGCCCCAGCATCAGCCAGGCGTGCGGGCGCAATACGGCGATGTGATCGGTAATGGTCCTTGCATTGGAGGGACCGATACCGATGTTGACCATCGTGATGCCGCTGCGATCCGCACGCTGCAGGTGATAGGCCGGCATCTGGGGCAGTCGGTCCGGCGGCACGCCCTCGCGGGTCGGCGCGCCGGAAGGGTATTTCTCGCGGTGGTTGGGGTTCCAGGTGATGCTGTTGCCCGGCTCGACGAAGGCGACGTAGTCGTCCGCTCCCGGGACCGAGTCGGCGAGGACCCGCTCGCGGCCGATGCGGATGAACTCGTCGATGTAGAACTGGTAGTTCGTGAACAACACGAAATTCTGGAAGTGCCCCGGAGAGGTCCCGGTGTAATGCCGCAGCCGGTGCAGGGAGTAGTCGACCCGGGGCCCGGTGAACAGGGCGAGCGGATGCGGCGCAAAGGGACTGGTGCTGCCGACGCCGTTGGCGATGGTGTCGTCCATCGCCGCCAGATCCGGCAGGTCGAAGTGGTCGCTCAGGTCGCGCGCAAGCCTTTCATCGAAGGAGGCGTCGAGCACAACCTCGTCGGACAGCGCGAAGTGAACCGGCATCGGCTGCTGGCTGAGTCCGACCTGGAGGCTCACGCCGTGATTCTTGACCAGCAGGCGCAACTGCTCCGAGAAATAGCGGCCGAACAGATCAGGACGGGTCAGCGTCGTTTCGTAGGTGCCCGGCCCCGCCACGAAACCAAAGGAGCGGCGCGAATCCGGCCGCGAGACCGTTTCGGTCGTGACCCGAAGGTACGGGTAGAACGCGCGAATGCGCTGCGCTCCGAGCTGGCCGGCGGCGAAGGTTGTCAGCCCGGCCCTCAGCGTCTCCACCGACTCCTGGTAAAGCGCACGGATATAGGTGAGCGCTTCGATTGGTTCGGTGAATACCTTGCGGCGGGAATCATCGGGCTGCATGTCAAGGCCTAGGAGTCTCTGGAAGAGCAAACGGGTACTGGAACAGGGATTCTAGTGCCGGTGCGCGGATCAAACCCCTGATCGCCGCCAGCCGGCGCGGGCAGCACTATCATGCCAGGCTGTTTTTGCGGGATGCATGGATGCGCTGGATCGCCTCACTCGCCCTCGTCGCCTTCCTGGTAGCGGCTGCCGCTTTCGCCTGGCTCGGCATCCCGGCAACCGCAGCCGGGCTGGCGGCAAAGAGCCTGTGCTCCGGTATGTTCCTCGCCGGACGCCGGCAGCAGGACGTCGTGGACAACGACCTGTTGCCGGCCAGCGGGTTGCTGCGCTTCGTCGACCTGCGCGTCGACCCCGAGCAGGAGCGGGTCAGGGGCAGAATGCTCTGGTCCCGGGAGCGTACGGCGATGCGGCTGCCGGGCCTCGGCTGCGTGCTGGATCCGACTCCGGAACTGCTTGGCGGTTCGGCAGCGGCCGGGCGGAGGACAATCGGCGGCGACGCGGGGGTGCTGCCGGGCGTATCCCGGCCACCGCCCCTGCCGACGATGCGGCCAGGCCCGGACAGACCCGGCAGCGCGGTCGAACGACTGGCTGCGGTCGTCGATGAAGCATTCCAGGAGAGCGGCGACGCGGCGGGGCGCAATACCCGTGCGGTCGTGGTTCTGCACCGCGGCCGCCTGCTCGCGGAGCGCTACGGTTCCGGCTTCGACGCCACGACCCCGCAGATCGGCTGGTCGATGAGCAAGACCGTGCTGGGCCTGCTGGTGTATCGCAAGCTGGGAGAGCAGGGGCTGGCAGCGACGGTGCGCGCGGTCGACTGGGTCGCGCCGCACCGGCGCCCGCCGTGGCTGCGCGAATGGCTGGACGACGAGCGCCGGTCGATCACCCTGGCCGACCTGCTCTTCATGCGCGACGGCCTGGACCATGCCGAAGGCTACCAGCCCTGGAGCGCCGTGCCGCGCATGCTCTGGGGCAGCAGCGACGTCGCGTCCTATGCGGGCAGCGCCCCGCTGCAGGATCACCCGGGGCGGCGCTTTCGCTACCTCAGCGCCACTGCCAATGTGCTTTCCGGTCTGCTGCGCCTGCAATTCGACAGCGACGGCGCTTACTGGCGTTATCCCGCCGAAACGGTGTTCGGCCCGATCGGGGCGGACTCGGCGGTGATGGAAGTCGACGCCGGCGGCACCTTCATCGCCTCGTCTTATACCTGGGCCACGGCCCGGGACTGGGCCCGCATCGGTCAGCTGCTGCTGGACGACGGCCTGGCCGGCGATGCGCGGATCCTGCCGGCGGGCTGGCAGGCCTTCGCCGGCACCCCGCCCCCGTCGGACGACCCGGCGGCCATGGGTTATGGCGCCCACGTGTGGCTGCCGGGCCGGACCTCCGGCTCGAGCTGCGGACCGTCCCACGGGCTGCCGGCGGACGTCTTCCTGATGACCGGTCACTGGGGGCAGCTGGCGGCGGTGATTCCTTCCAGGCAGGCAGTCATCGTGCGGCTCGGAATGACCACGGACCGCAGCCGCTTCGACCGCTGCGCCTTCCTGCGCAGCGTCATCGATGTCTTGCCCGAAGCGAGGGCCGGCATGTCCCCGGTCACGACAACCGCGGATTCCAACGGCATACTAGTCAGCGGCCGCTGACCGCCGGGCTGGAACTGACCAGCACGCGGCCGTCCGGCAAGGCAAGCAGGACCGCCAGCAGTTCGTGCCGGTACTCGTCCGGGGTTGCACGCCGATAGACGATCGCTTCCAGCGCCCGGCCCTGCGCGACCAGGTCGGGATCGTCGATCAGCCTGCGTGTCAGCAACGCGCCCAGCGACACCTCCACCAGCCCCTTGCGCTCACTCAGCCGCAGCAGCGAGGTTGTCTGGCGCGCCTCGGCGTCTTCCAGCGCCCTTACCCATTCGCGGTCGCGCGGCATTCGCAGGTTTTCCGGCACCTTGAGGGTGAGCCGCGCATGCGGATGTCCGATGTAGGCCGCTCCGATCCGTCCGGCCAGGTACATCGGCCGCGAGAAATCGTATTGGCCGAGAAAACCGTGGTGCGCTAACGCCCGCCGTCCGCCGACGAGTCCACTCCACAGCCAGCAGCCGGCGGCCAACAGGGTCGTCCGTCGCACGACCTGCGGCCGGGTCCCCGGCCGGCCCGCCCTGTCCGGCGCCGGCGTGCCCACCGGTGGGGCGGCAACGTGCGGCAAATTCTCGATCACTGGCAAAATAAGGACGATCCCGTCATTGGCGTGCCCTGCTCGCGGCGCGCCCACCACAACGACCAAGAATACAACAGTGGCCAGCAGCCACCCCGCCGTGCCACCGCAACGCCTGCTCTTCCTTCATGCCAACGGCTATCCTGCCGCGGTCTACCGCAAGTTCCTCGATCAGCTTGCAGGATCGTTCGCGGTCGAGTCGATCGCCATCCTCGAAACCCCGCCGTCGACGCCGGCCGCACTGCGTTGGCGGCGCATGCGGGAGCAGGTCCTCGATCAGCTCACGCCTTTGCCGGCGGATGACACGGTGGCGCTGGTCGGTCACTCCATGGGCGGCTATCTGGCGCTGATGGCGGCGAGCCACCGGTTGCCGGTCCGCCATCCCCTGGTCCTGATCGACTCGCCGATTCCCGGGCCCGGCAAATCCGCGCTGCTGAGCCTGGCACAGAGCATCGGCCTGCTTCACCGCTTCGGCCCGGCGCCCGTTGCAGCCCGCCGCCGCCATCACTGGCATGACCGGGAAGCGGCCAAGGAATTTTTCGCCGGCAAGCCGTTCGTCCAGCGGTGGGCGCCGGGGGTCCTGGAGGACTTCGTCGACAACGCCTTGCACGAGCGGCACGCCGGCCCGGGGCCCGGGGTGACCCTGCGCATCCCGCGCGAGGAAGAGCGCGACATCTACGCGCATCTCCCGCACCGGGAGGCTGCGCGCGCCCTTCGCCGGTTGCGGGCCTGCGGTACGCCGGTCGGTTTCGTCGCCGGTAGCCGGTCGCTCGAAATGCAGATGGCGGGATGGCAGACCAACCAACGCCTGTTCGGCCCGCGGCTGGTCAGTCTCGACACCGGCCACCTGGTTCCGCTGGAGGCACCCGAGGCCTGCGCCGCCAGCGTGGCCGGGCTGCTGAAAGAGCCGGCAATCGCCTCGGTCTGAACCATCGCCTCGACCGCTCGCCGGCTAACGCGCAAAATCGATCTCGATTCGATGGCGAATCCGTCCGTGATCGACCGGTTCATTGCGTTCGCCGAAGCCCGTGGACTTGAAAATTCCGATGTCTGACACAGATGCTCTGTTCGGGCGCCGGATTTCCTGGCGCGGGACGCGCAGGAGCCGCCATGACCGTACAAGCTGTTAAATCCAACGAATTCGACGCCGTCGTCACCGAGAACGACATCGCCCTGATCGACTTCTGGGCGCCGTGGTGCGGGCCTTGCAAGGGATTTGCGCCGATTTTTGAACAGGTTGCGGCAGAAAATCCGGACGTCGCGTTCATCAAGGTCAACACCGACGAAGAACCGGAGTTGGCCGGGCATTTCGCGATCCGTTCGATCCCGACCCTCATGATTTTCCGCGAGCGGGTCATGGTCTTCCAGCAAGCCGGCGCTCTGCCGAAAAGCGCGCTGGCCGATCTGCTGGGCCAGGTTCGGGCGCTGGATATGGACGAAGTCAGGCGTGGTGCCCACCCCCACGAACCCGGCAGTGGCGCAGAGTCCTCGCCAGATGGGAACGCTTCCTGATACGATAACCATTCTCATTTACAAAACGAATGGCGCGGCGGGAAAGGCCCCCCGCAGTCGGATACAGGAGGTTTTCTTGGCTACTCACGTCTTGGCTACTCGCGTTCGGCGACTGCTGCCTCGCATTTCCGCATTCACGGCGCTGCTCGCGGCCGTTTCCCTGCCGCTGGCGCCGGCCGCCGTCGCGCAGGAAAAAATCCTGAACGTCTACTCCGCCCGGCACTACCAGACCGACGAGCAGCTCTACGGGGAGTTCGCCAAGCGCACGGGCGTCAAGATCAATCGCATCGAAATGGGTGACGAACCCCTCCTCGAGCGGCTTCGCGCAGAAGGCGACAAGAGTCCGGCGGATGTGGTTCTGATGGTCGACGCGACCCGTTTGTTCCGGGCGCAGGACCAGGGGCTGTTCCAGCCGATCGAGTCCAAGCTGCTGACCGAACGTATCCCGGCCGAGTTCCGCGCCAGCGACAACACCTGGTTCGGTTTCTCCAATCGCGCACGCGTGATCGTCTACAACAAGGACATGATCGATCCCAAGGACGTCCAGACCTACCAGTCGCTCGGCGATCCCCGCAACAAGGGCAAAGTCTGCACGCGCTCCGGCAGCCACCCCTACAACCTTTCGCTGTTCGGCGCCATGATCGAACACATGGGTACCGCGAAGACCGAGCAATGGCTGCAGGGAATCGTCGACAACCAGGCGCGCGCGCCCAAGGGCGGCGACACCGACCAGATCAAGGCGGTGGCCAGCGGGGAGTGCGGCATCGCGCTGACCAATACCTACTACTGGGTTCGCCTGCTGCGCTCCGACAAATCGGCCGACAAGGAAGTGGTGAGCAAGGTCGGCATGGTCTGGCCCAACCAGGAAAGCACCGGGGTGCACATGAACCTGGCCGGCGGCGCGGTGGCCAGGCATGCGCCCCACAAGGCAATCGCGATCGAGTTCCTGGAGTACCTCGCCAGCGACCAGGCCCAGGCCTATTTCGCGAACGGCAACAACGAATGGCCGGTGGTGAAGGGCGTGAAGACCGGCAACGAAGCGCTCGAGTCGCTCGGAACATTCAAGGCCGACAAGGTGGCTACCGACAAGATGGCCGCCCAATCGGGGGAAGCCCAGAAACTGCTGGACAAGGTCGGCTACAAGTAGGCCGGGCTAGCGCGCTTCCGGCGACTTCGCCTTTGCCGAAAAAGTGATCACGTGCTCGGCATCGAGTCGTATGCCGATCGCCTCGCCGATCGCGTGGTCGTGATGGCTCGGCACGAGCGCCAGGACTTCGCTGCCGGAAGGCAGGCGCAAGGTATAGAGGAACTCCGCCCCGCGGAAAGCCTTGCGGATGACGGTGGCCTTGAGCGCCGCTGCATCGTCATGGACGACGTCGTCCGGGCGCAGCAGGACGTCCACGCTGCGCGCACCGAGGTGGCGATGCGAGCAGATGTCGGGTGGGGTGATGAAACCCAGTTCGGTCTGCACATGGCTGTGCTCCATCGTCACGCTGTCGATCTGCGTGCCGGGCAGGAACACGCCCTCGCCGACGAAGTCCGCGACGAATCGGGTGGCCGGACGGTGGTACAGGTTGTAGGCGGTATCCCACTGTTCGATGCGACCGTGGTTCATGACGCCGATCATGTCGCTCATCGCGAACGCTTCGCGCTGGTCGTGAGTCACCAGGATCGCCGTGGTCTCGGTTGCACGAAGGATTGCGCGGACTTCCAGCGACAGTCTTTCCCGCAGTTCAACATCGAGGCTGGAAAACGGCTCGTCGAGCAGCAGCAACGCCGGTTGCGGCGCCAACGCCCGTGCCAGTGCGACACGCTGCTGCTGCCCGCCCGACAATTCATGCGGGAACCGCTTTTCCTCGACCTGCAGGTTGGTCAGCGCCAGCATCTGCGACACGCGCGCCCGTCGTTGCGCGGCCGGCGTCCTGCCGAGCCCGAATCCGATGTTGTCGGCCACGCTGAGGTGGGGAAACAGCGCGAAGTCCTGGAATACCATGCCGATCTGGCGAGCCTCCGGTGCCAGGCTGCCGCTTGCATCGGCGAGTTGCCTGCCGGCCAGCCGGATTGCGCCCGCGCTCGGCTTGAGGAAGCCCGCCAGCGTTCTCAGCACGGTAGTCTTGCCGCATCCGGATGCGCCGAGCAGGCAGCCGATCGCGCCGCGCGCGAGCTGCAGCGACAACCCCTCGACGGTGGCCGTTCGGGCGCCGGGATAGGACACCGAAAGCCGTTCGATGGACAAGTGATGCGTCATGCTCGGTTCTGAAGGCATAGCGATAAATGTAGCGGAATCGCCGCGCAATGCCGGCGGCGTCGTCCTGGTCGTCGGAGTCCTGCTGCTGGTGCCCCTGCTGGCCCTGGTCGCCACCGCAATCGTCACCTTCGATGCCGCCGCGTTGATCCACCTGTCCCGGACGGTGCTGGCCGAGACGGTGGTCGTCACCAGCGTGCTGGCCGCCGGGACGCTCGCCGGCACGCTGCTGCTGGGCGTCGGCTCCGCCTGGTGCATTCGAGCGCTACGAGTTCTTCGGGCGCAATCTGCTGGCCTGGATGCTGGTGCTGCCGCTGGCGATGCCGACGTATGTCATTGCCTATGCCTACACGGATCTCCTGCAGTACAGCGGACCGCTGCAGCGCTGGCTGCGGCTGTCGCTCGACTTCTCCGGACGGCTGCCCGACATCCGCTCGCTCTGGGGCGCGATCCTGCTGTTCTCCTTCGTTCTTTATCCCTACGTCTATCTGCTCAGCCGCACCGCACTCGCGGAATTGTCGGGTTCGACGATCGAGTCGGCGCGGCTGCTGGGACAGAACCGCTGGGGCGTATTCAGGCGCGTGGTCCGCCCGTTGATCAGGCCGTCGATCGTGGCCGGCGCGATGCTGGTGCTGATGGAGACGCTGGCAGATGTCGGTGCCACCTACTACTTCGGTCTGACGACTTTTTCCGCCGGCATCTACAAGACCTGGTTCGCGATGGGAAGTCGCAGCGCGGCGCTGATGCTGGCCGTCGTTCTCCTGGGCGCGGTGGCGGCGATCTACCTGGTCGAGCGGCGTGCCCGCGGCCGTGCGATGCAGGTGACTTCCAGAACGCATCGACCCTGGGCACCGGAGCGATTGACGGGCGCCCGCGGAGGCATCCTCATGGCCATCCTCCTGGTGCCGGTGCTGGTGGGCTTCCTGGTGCCGGTTGCCGGTCTGCTCTGGCTGATGGTCCGGGAACCGGAGATGACACCGGCGCTCGGCCGCTTCTGGACGTGGGCCGCAAACAGTTTCCTGGCCGGTGTTCTCGGCGCGACCCTCACCCTCATGCTGGCCATCGGGTTCGCCTACGCCGTGCGCTTCAGCGAGGCCACGCAGGCCCGGCTGGTGGGCACGACGGCAGTCTGCCTCAAATTCGGCTACGCGGTGCCCGGCGCGGTCATCGCTCTTGCCATCCTCTGGCCGATGGCGGTTGCCGACCGCGCGGTGACCGATGCTCTCGATCTCGCCGCGCCGCTGCTGACCAATACGATCATCGGCCTGGTCTACGCCTACATGCTCCGCTTCTTTGCGGTGGCCTACGGCGGTGTCGAGGCGAGCATGCTGCGCATAACACCCAACCTGGATGCCGCCGCCCGTACGCTCGGCGCGAACCGGTTTCAGGTCTTCAGGCGGGTGCACCTGCCGCTGCTCAAGCGCGCGGCCCTCGTCGCGTGGATGCTGGTGCTGATCGACGTGATGAAGGAGTTGCCGGCAACGTTGATGCTGCGGCCGTTCAATTTCGACACGCTCGCGGTCATCACCCAGCAACTGTCGCAAGACGAGCGCCTGGCAGAGGCCGCCCTGCCCTCCCTGGCCATCGTCGCAATCGGGATCGTCCCGGTGATCCTGATTTCAAGGCTGATGCAGCGTATACCATCGACCGGATGATTCCTCCGGCCCGGATTTTCCGACATGGACCTCGACGACGCTACCAACTTCGTGATTGCGCTGCTGATCGGCGCGCTGGTCGGAATCGAGCGGGAAAAGAAAAAGGACGCTGACCCGCGGCCGTCGTTCGGCGGCATACGCACCCACATCCTGCTGGCAGAACTGGGGGCCGCCTCGGCCTGGCTTGCCGCGGATACCGCAACACCGTGGATCTTCGTCGTCGCCCTGGCCGTGGTCGGCGCAGCCGTCGTCGCAAGCTATTCAATGCAGAACCGCTCGGCCGTCGATGCCCCGGGCCTGACCAGCGAACTGGCTGCGGTGGTGGTCTTCCTGCTGGGCGGAATGGCCGTGGTCGGCGACCGGACCCTGGCAGTCGCCCTGGCGGTGATCACGTCGGCATTGCTGGCCTACAAGAAGCCGCTGCACGGCCTGGTCGGCCGCCTCGACAGGGACGACATCTTCGCCGGGATCAAGCTGCTGATCGCATCGTTCATCGTGCTTCCCCTGCTGCCCGACCGGACGATAGACCCCTGGAACGCCATCAATCCCTACAAGCTCTGGCTGCTCGTTGTCCTGATCTCGGCTTTGTCCCTGCTTGGCTACGTCGCCATGCGGTGGCTGGGCGCATTCAAGGGCACTGCCGTCACCGGCATCACCGGCGGCCTGGTCTCATCCACCGCGGCAACCTTGAGCTTTGCCCGCGGCAGTGGCAGCGACACCGACGCCGGTAGCGGCTACGCCCTGAGCGCCGGCATCCTGCTTGCCTGGCTGATGATGATCCTGCGGGTGGTCGTGATGGTGGCGGTGGTCAACCGGGCGCTGCTGCCGTCCCTATGGCTGCCGCTGGCTGCGATGGCCGTCGTCAACGCGGGCTTTGCCGCGTGGTATTACCGTATCGGCCTTGCTTCGAAGCGCAAGCAGAGCGAGCAGGACATTCCCGTCAAGAATCCCTTCAGCCTGTCCTCCGCCATCAAGTTCGGCGCCCTGTTTGCCGTGGTCCTGCTGATCGTAAAGATCGCCCAGCAGGAGGCACCGGCGAGCGGAGTCTATTTCGTGGCCGCCCTCGCGGGTTCGGTGGATGTCGACGCGATCACTCTCTCGATGGCTCTCGGCGAAAGCGACGTCGAGGACGCGGCCAGCGCCTCGGTCGCGATCGTGATCGCCGCCCTGTCCAATACCGTGGTCAAGGGCGCCGCAGCCATCGCGCTCGGTGCCGGCCCGCTGAGGCGCGCAATCGCGATCGCCACTGGTTCGATCGTGGCCGCCGGCGCCGGGGCAATCCTGCTCGGCTAGTAGGCCGTCATCCTGGCAACGGGGGCCGCCTGCAAGCGGCCCGGATCGGGCAAGCCCGCACCGAGGAGCGGCCGCAGGTAGGCCTGAAAGGCTTCAGTGACATCGGTGCCGGACGGGGCGATGAACGCCTCATCCATCAATCGTGTGCGGCCGGCGATATCGCCGAGCGCCGCCAGGTGATACTCGACCGCGTAGGAGCCGGTGCGACGAATCGCCACGGAACCGTCGTCGCTGCCCCACATCGCGAACTGCACGGCCTTTTCACCGACCTCGCGTGCCTCGCGCCGGTCGACATCCGAGACGCAGCCGATGAACGAGCGCTGCAGATAGCCGAAGGTATCGCCGCGGACGCGCTTGATGCCGAGGCGTTCCTTGATGACATCGCACAGCACCTGCGCCAGCGCGCCGCTGCCGGACAACTGTATGTTGCCGTGGGCGTCGCGTTCCTGGCTCCTGCTGTCGTCACTGGCGATCAGCTTGCCCGCGTCGTCGTGCACGCCTTCGGAGACCGCGATGACACAACGCCCCAGCCGGTCATGGACCGCCTTTACTTCGGCGACGAATCGCTCCATCGAGAACGGGCGCTCCGGCAGGTAGATCAGATGCGGCCCGTCGTCCGGAAACTTCCGCGCCATCGCGGAGGCCGCCGTCAGGAAACCGGCATGCCGTCCCATCACGACGGCGACGTAGACGCCCGGCAATGAGGCGTTGTCGAGGTTGGCGCCGGCGAACGCCTGCGCCACGAAACGCGCTGCCGACGGGTAGCCGGGCGTGTGGTCGTTGAGCACCAGATCGTTGTCGATCGTCTTCGGTATGTGAATGCATCGCAGCGGATAGCTCACCTTGCGGGCCTGTTCGCTCACGATGCGCACGGTATCGGACGAATCGTTGCCGCCGATGTAGTAGAACTGAGTGATCGAGTGCGCCTTCAGCACCCGGAAGATCGCCTGGCAGTAGGCTTCATCCGGTTTGTCACGGGTGGAACCGAGCGCCGAGGACGGCGTCGCCGCAACCCGTTCCAGGTTATGGCTGGTTTCCTGCCCCAGGTCGCACAGATCCTCATCCACCAGGCCGCGCACCCCGTGCCGCGCCCCATAGACCCTGTCGACTCCGTGGAAACGGCGCGCCTGCAGCACGACGCCCACGAGCGACTCGTTGATGACTGCGGTCGGGCCGCCGCCCTGCGCCACTAGGATCCGGTCCGTCGGCATGCTCTCTCTCCTGGGCATCGCCTCGATCGGCCGTTCCAAGGGGAAGGGATGGCGTGAAGGCTCTGCTGCGAAGGCTCTACTGTACCCCGGGAGCACCGGTAACGCCGGCTGCCCGGATGCCTGAGCGCCGGCGACCCGCCGGCATCGCATGCCACAGGATTGCGGCGATTCCGCTAGTATCGAACAGTAGAGGAGTCTGCCGGGATGGAACTTCAGGGGTCATGTCATTGCCAGGCGGTGCGGTTCTCGGTGCAGGCCGCGTCGCCGGTGCCTTTCCTCCGTTGCTACTGCACGATCTGCCGCAAGACTGCCGGCGGCGGCGGTTACGCGATCAACCTGGGAGCCGACCGCAACAGCCTGGAAGTGACGGGGCATGAGCATATCGCCGTCTATCGCGCGCGCCTGCCGGATGGCCGCCTCAGCACCGGCGAGCGGAACTTCTGCCGGCAGTGCGGCAGTGCCTTGTGGCTCTACGACCCGGCATGGCCGGACCTGATCCATCCCCACGCGTCCGCGGTCGACACGCCGCTTCCCGAACCTCCTGAACGATTCCACATCATGCTCGCCTCCAAGGCCGGATGGGTGTCACCGGACATCCGGGCGGAAGACAAATGCTTCGACGAGTATCCGGACGAATCCCTGGCCGCCTGGCACCAGCGCCATGGCCTTTGACCGCAGGCGGACCCCCGCAGCAGGCACAGCGATTGCCGCGGCGCCGCGTGAAAGTACTGCTGCTCCACAATCCTGAGGCCGGCGACGTCGGGCTGGATGAGCGGGATCTGACCGCGATGTTGCGCAAGTCCGGCTGCGACGTCACCTACGTTCCCACGGACTCTCCCGCGATGGGTCGGGCACTGAGCGAACCGGTCGATCTGGTAGTGGTCGCAGGCGGCGACGGCACCGTCGCCATGGTTCTCTCGCAAGCCACGCCACAATCCGCTCCGCTGACGATCCTGCCTCTCGGAACCGCCAACAATCTGGCGCGCGCCGTGGGCATCCGCGGCGACATCCCCGAATTGATCGCTGGTTTTCACGACGGTCGGATGACCCCGCGCCGTCGCGAGGCAGCGCTCGAATGGCTGAGCGATCCCGAGTCGGGTGGACCGGCGCCGGTAGATCTGTACACGGCCAGGCGGGTGACGGTGCAGTGGCGCGACACGCCGTCGCATCTGGACGACTACTTCCACGATGCCCCCGAGCAGACCTGCAGCATGAAGGCATGGCTTGAACCCGCTGCGATCAACTTGCTTGTGCCAGGGACACGGGCGGGATGACCCGAACCAGGATGACCGAAGCGGACTGGGAAGCGGCTGAATTGCTGGCGGTGGAACTGGCCACCCTCGCAGGCGCCGAGATCATGACCGCGCTCAGCCGGACGCTGACGGTGAGCTACAAGGGCACGCCCGGAAGCTTTCGGGATCCGGTGTCGGAAGTCGACCACAGCGTGGAAGTGCTGATCCGCGCCCGCCTGTCCGAGCGTTTTCCCGATCACGACATTCTCGGCGAAGAAATGACCGACCGTCCGGGACACGGGCACGACGTCGTCTGGGCGATCGACCCCATCGACGGAACCAGCAATTTCGTCAACGGGTTTCCGCTGTTCAGCGCGTCGCTCGGCATCCTCTACCGCGGCGCCCCCATGGTTGGTGCCCTCTGGTGTTCGAGCAGCCACTGCCTGCGGCCGGGCGTCTATCACGCCCGCGCAGGTACGCCGCTGAGGTTCGACGCGCAGCCGGTCATCCGGGTGCCCAACCCGATGGTGAACCGGCGACTCGGCGGCGACCCGAGCGCCGCGACCCGCGGCCTGCCTTGGGATATCCGCAAGACCGGATCCGCGGCCATCGAGTGCGCCTTCGTGGCCGCAGGGCTGCTGCAGGTCACGCGGTTCGAGCAGCCAAATATCTGGGACGTGGCCGGTGGCATCGCCTTGGCCCGGGCGGCCGGGCGCGACGTGGCCGTAAAGGACGACGGCCGCTGGCAGCGCTTCGAGAGCTTCCTGCAGGGCCGCGACAACGCCGCGCCGGAAGTCTTCAGGGATTGGCATCTGCCGCTGATCATCGGCGAGCCGGATGCCGTCAGCCGCGCGTGCGGTGCATTTCCATGAGCGCTTGCCGCGCCCGCAGATGCGGCAAGCCGGCCTCGGGGCCGATGAGCAATCAGACTCTTAGAAACTCTGTCCGAAAGACGCCCCGGACCGGGTCTTCCTCCAATCACAGGGCGAGGAGAAAACACTTATGAAGCATACCGACGACGCGCAGGTTCCCGGCAATACACTCGACCTGTACAACCGGCTTCAGCGCGGAGAAGGCCGCCAGGAGGTCACCGAATCCAACGTCGCGATTCTGATGAAGCTGGCCGCCCGCGACGGCCACACCGTGCTCCAGGAAGAATTGCGGGAGTGGAAGGCCAACTGACCGGCGAGCAACGGCCGACAGAACGGCCCGCGCGGCTCACGGCAGCGTGCCCGGCGCGCCGCTGGCGCGGCTCACTCGATGGTCACGCCGATCGTGCGCACCAGTTCGCCCCAGCGCGCGCGGTCTTTGGTGACCGTCGCGCGGAATTCGGCGGGTGACTCGAGCCTGACAGTGTTGCCGGTCGCCGTGAGCTTCTGTCGGACTTCCGGAGTCTCAAGCGCCTGGCGTACGGCAGTGTTGAGCCGCTCCACGACTGCCGGGTCCATTCCCTTCGGCCCAAGCAGTCCGAACCAGATGTAGTTGGAGAAACCGGGAAGCCCCGATTCCGCAATCGTCGGCACGTCGCCGACCACCTCCACCCGGTGCGGCGTGGTGACGCCGAGCAGCCGCACCTTGCCTGCACGCCACTGCGCCAGGACGGTCTGCACCTGGTTCATGATGCAGCAGACGTCGCCTTGCAGTACGCCGAGCATGGCGTCAGGCCCGCCCTTGTACGGCACATGCACCATGTCGAGTCCGGCGCGGGCATTGAAGTCGGCGAATGCGAGGTGGGTGCCGGTGCCATTCCCGGTCGAGGCGAAGTTGTATTTTCCAGGGTTGGCCTTCACCAGGTCGATGAATTCCTTCATCGACTTCACGTCGATCACCGACGGGTTGATCGTCAAGACGTTGGACACGTCGATCAGCGGCGCAACCGGCGTGAAGTCGGCCTCGACGTCGAACGGCAACTTGCGATAGAGCGCCGCGTTGATGCCGTGGGTCCCGGACGTGCCGAGCAGCAGCGTGTGGCCGTCGGGCCTTGCCCTGGCCACGAAGTCGGATGCGATATTGCCGGCGGCGCCGGCCTTGTATTCAATCAGGATCTTGGTATTGAGGATCCTCTCCAGCGGTTCCTGCACCAGGCGACCCGCAACGTCGACACCCGATCCTGCCGGAAAAGTCATCACGATCGTGATCGGCTTGCCTTCCGGAAACGGCGCGGCCTCGACGATCGCCTGCCCCGACAATCCAACCAGCATCCCGGCGATCACGGCTGAGCGACGCAGGAACGATTGTCGGGCAAGTGGCATGATGCATACTCCGTTGGGCCGGTACGAGGCAGTTGCGAACGAATCCTGCGAGAGAATGCGGCAAGCCGCCGGCGCCCGTCAATGACCTTTCGCGTCATTCGCATCGGTGACTATCGACGCGTAAGCGCCTGCGACACTCACAAATTCACCAACGATCACACGAGGCGATCCTGAAATGACCACTGACGTCGCATTTATCGGACTGGGCGCCATGGGCGCACTGATGGCAGCCAACCTGCGGCAGGCCGGTTTCGCCTTGCGGGTCTTCAACCGATCCGCGGCACGGACACAGCCCTTCATGGAGGCCGGCGCCCGCGCCTGCGCGTCACCCGGCGAAGCGGCTCGCGGCGCACGCTTCATCGTGTCGATGGTCGCGGACGATACGGCGACCCGGCAGGTGATGCTGGGCAAAGACGGCGTCGTCGATTCGGCGTCCGCAGGCGCGATCATTCTCGACTGCAGCACCAATACGCCCGCCATGGCGCGGGAGGCGGCCGCGGCCGCCTCGACGCGAGGCCTGCACTATCTCGACTCACCCGTCTCGGGCAGCGTCACCCAGGCTCGTCAGCGCGAACTCGTCTTCATGGTCGGCGGCGATGGCGCCGCCCTGGACACCGCCCGACCGGTCTTCGAGGCCATGGGCAGGATGGTCCGGCACATGGGCGGGTCCGGTGCAGGCGCCACCATCAAGCTGATCAACAACATGCTGTCCGGAACCATGAGTGCGGCCCTGGCGGAAGCCATGGCGGTGGCCGAAGCCGCCGGCCTCGACGCGGCTGCCACCCTAGAGATACTGAGCGAGGGCGCAACCGGCTCGAGGATGATGAAGACCAAGATCCCGAAAATGCTGAACCGTGATTTCTCGCCGCAGTTCCAGCTCGGCCTGATGGAAAAGGATCTGCGTTACTTCCTGTCGCTGGCACAGGAAATGGATCAGCCGGCGCCGATCGCCTCGATCGTGAGAAGCCAGTATCAGGGCGCGCGGCGTGCCGACCTCGGAGCACTCGACGTAGCCGCCCTGTTCCTGCACGTGACCGGAAAACCGGCGCCCCCGGCGGCCTGAGCGCGCGCCACCGGACCCGCAATTCCTGATACGCAGAAGGGAGGTCGACGATGAAACACACGACTGCCGGTTCCCGCCTTCGCGACGTTCTCGCCGGCGGCCGCTGTGTCACGGCGGCCTCGCTGTTCGATCCGATGTCGGCGCGGATCGCCGACCGGATCGGATTCGAAGTCGGGGTCATGGGAGGCTCCGTGGCGTCCTTTGCCGTGCTTGGTGATCCCGACCTGATGCTCCTGACCCTGACGGAACTCGCCGAGCAGACCCGCCGGATCTGCCGGGCGGGCCGGCTCTGCGTCATCGTCGACGGCGACCATGGCTATGGCAACGCCTTGAGCGTCATGCGGACGGTCCGGGAGTTGCAGGCGGCCGGAGCAGCCGGACTGACCATCGAGGACACGCTCCTTCCGAGGGCCTATGGATCACCCGCCCAGCCCGGCCTCCTGCCGTTGGAAGAAGGCGTTGGAAAAATGAAGGCAGCGCTGGAGGCGCGCGCCGAAAGCGGCGGCGATGGCCCCCTGATCCTGGGACGTACCAGCGCCGTCTCGATCACCGGCATCGAGGACGCCGTCCGACGCCTGACCGCCTATCGCGAGGCCGGCGTCGACGGGTTGTTTCTGCCGGGATTGAAGCAGCGCGAGGAACTCGACCGGATCGCCGAGGCAGTCGCGCTGCCGATCGTTCTGGGCGGGTGCCACGAGCGTCTTGCGGATCCGGCTTATCTGGCGAGCCGGAACGTGCGCATCTGGATGGGAGGGCACCAGGCCTTTGCGGCTGCGGTGCAAGCCGTATACGACACGCTCAGCGACGTGCATGCCGGGCGCATGCCCAGCCAGTTGCAAGACCTCGCGTCCCCCGACCTGATGGCCGCCCTCACCCGCACCGAATACTTCGAGGAGAAGACAGCCCGATTCCTGGGAGCGCCCGACTAGGAAGCTACCGGGGAAACTCTGGCCTGGACACCGCCCCGCTCGTTGTGAACGAAGATCCGCCCGAGCTTGCGCACGGTCACGGTAGAGGAGGTGAATCCCTTGAGGCCATCGCCAGGGCAACTTCCTGCGAAGATCTGGGCCGTGTTCCTGCCCTTATCGTCGTACACGAAGACGATGTGGTGCCGTTCGACGGCAGTGCTGATCGACATGATGCTATCCATCCAACGTCCGATTGCATCCGACAAGCCGGAGTGCCCCTCGATTTTACGACTCCGGAATCCCCGATTCACGCTTGTAAATCACTGTATGTTGCGTTTGCGCCAACCAGGGCAAGGGTACCGATCGGTGGTCGGTAAACAGACGTGCCCGGTGGGATCGGCGATTGCTGAAGACCCGGTTCAAGTGAAGGAAACACAGCCGATGAGCATCAACCAACCCGTGACACCCAATGACATGAATCCCGGACTGGTACCGATACCGGATGCCCCGGGACAGCCGGGGATCGGCGACACCACCTGCCCCGAATGTCATGGACAAGGCACCCTGAAGGACCATACCGAGTGCACCAATTGCGGCGGCACCGGCCGCATTGCCGAGCCGGTCGGCGGCGCCTGAGCCGGCCGTTCCTGTCCTCGAATCCGGTCCTCGGATCCGGGCCTCGGCTACGCTCCCGCGTGGTCCGGCTCAGGCCGGCTGCTGTCCGTCCTGCGCGACGAAGGGGTTCTCCAGGATGCCGATCCCTTCGATCTCGATCCGCACCGTGTCGCCGGGTTGGAGGAAGACGGGTGGCTTCATGCCCATGCCCACGCCGGACGGCGTACCGGTGGCAATGATGTCGCCGGGCAGCAGCGTGATGCCCCGCGAGCAGGTTTCGATCAGCGTGGGAATGTCGAATATCAGGTCCGTCGTTCGCGCGTCCTGACGCAACTCGCCATTGACCCAGCAGCGCACCCGGGTGTTCTGACCGTCGAGCTCATCCGCGGTGACCAGCCAGGGCCCCATCGGGCAGAAAGTGTCGAAGGACTTCCCGAGGTCCCACTGCTGGTGGCGCATCTGGACGTCGCGTGCCGTGACGTCGTTGACGATCGTATAGCCATAAACATGGCTCATCGCGGCCGCGCGCGAAATGTTGCGGCCACCGCGGCCGATCACTACCGCGAGTTCCGCTTCGTAATCGATCTGCGACGAGACGCTGCCAGGTAGCTGCACCAGCTGGCCAGGGCCGATAACGCATTCCGGCACCTTGGTGAAGACGATAGGCCACGCGGCCGTGTTCGCACTGCTGTCCTTGAACACGGAGCCCGAAAGCTCCTTGGCGTGTTCGTGGTAGTTCCGGCCGACGCAGAAGATATTCCGGCGAGGAGCGGGAATCGGCGCCTGCAGCACGACATCACCGATCAGGATCGCGGGTCCCTTCGGCTGGGGACTCGCTACCCCGGCGGCCGCACCGGTCACGAGCGCCAGTACACCGCCGCCCTCGGCTTGCGCCGGCAGGCCCAGGGGCTGCACGGATTTTCCGTCCGCGGACACGATGCCAACCTGCCGACGCCCGCCGTGATCGAATGTTGCCAGCTTCATCTGCCCTGCTCCTGTCGTTCTTTTAAGGATGCTAGCAAACCAGCGTCGGCCCGTCTTCAGGCTCGGACCAGGCAGCCGCCAGCCCGCTCACCACAGGCGGCGCGCGAGCTTGCGCAACTCGCTGAACCACAAGACCACGCTGGCCATGGCGAGGCAGACCAGCCACTGGTCCAGTGTCAGCGGCTCGGTGCCGAAGGCGACATTGAGGAAGTCCACGTGAACCACCGCAACCTGCAGCAGGACCGACAGGCCGACCGATCCCCACAGCCACGGATTCACGAACCCGTGCCGCAAGGCACTGGTTGTCTCCGAGCGGGCGTTGAAGCAGTTGAACAACTGGGCCAGGACCAGCACCGTGAACCCGGCGGTGCGGGCATTGTCGAGGCTTCTGGCACCTTCGATGAGCCCGCCCGGCAGGTACAGGTCGATCGTCAGCAGCGTCACCACCGCCATCACCAGGCCGATCTCCACCACCCCCGCCCACATGCGCCGGTCGATCACCCGGTCGGTCAGGCGGCGTGGTGGATACGACATCACGTCGTCGGTCTGCGGATCGACGCCGATCGCCAGTGCAGGGCCCGCGTCCGTCACCAGGTTGATCCAGAGGATCTGGGTAGCCAGCAGCGGCAGCACGGCCGCCTCGCCGGCATCGGTCAGCCCGATCAGGCCGGCAAGGACCACGCCGCCGAAGACCGTCAGCACCTCACCCATGTTCGATGACAGCAGGTAGCGCAGGAACTTGCGGATGTTGTCGAAGATGCTGCGGCCTTCCCGGACGGCATCGATGATGGTCGCGAAATTGTCGTCGGCAAGGATCATCTTGGCGGCCTGCCGCGTGACTTCGGTGCCCGCGATTCCCATGGCGATTCCGATATCCGCCGACTTCAGCGCCGGCGCATCGTTCACGCCGTCGCCGGTCATCGCGACGATCTCGCCCTGCGCCTGCAGCGCGTCGACGATCCGGAGCTTGTGGGCCGGCGAAACCCGCGCGTAGACGGCCGTCGTGCGCACCGCCTGCGCAAGACCGGCGTCGTCGAGTTCATCCAGTTCCGGCCCGCTCAGCGCGGGAACGCCGGGCGCGACGATCCCGAGGTCGGCGGCAATGCGCGCCGCGGTCCCGGGATGGTCGCCCGTGATCATCACCACCCGGATGCCCGCGCGGTGGGCTTCCCGGATCGCCACCGCCGCCTCCGGGCGGGGCGGATCGATGATCCCGACGGTGCCGGCGTATATCAGGTCGCGTTCGAGCGCGTCGTTGCCCGCATCCCCAGCGGCCGACCCGCCTGGCGTTCCTTCCTGCGCGGTCAGCGGGCGGTAGGCAACGGCGAGAGTCCGCAGGGCGGCATCCGACAAGGTCTTGACGTCGGCCAGGATCCGCTTGCGCCAGCCGTCATCCAGCGTCACCACGTCCATGCCCTGGCGAAGGCGGCTGCAGCGCTCCAGGAGGACATCGGGCGCCCCCTTGCTGATCAGCATGAGGCCGTCGTCGTGCTCATGGTCGATGACGACGGTCGACATCATCTTGCGCTCGGAAGTGAAAGGCAGCTCACTGACCCGCTCGAACCGGGTGGCTCGGCGCTCATCGACGCCGAGCTTGCGCTCGGCCACGAGGAATGCGGCCTCGGTCGGATCTCCCTGAATCTCCCAATCGCCATCCGGCAGCTGGCGCAGGTCCGCGTCGCCCGCCAGGCTGCCGCCGCTCAGCACCACGATGGCTTCGGCCAGCAACGGCCCTTCCTGCAGTCTTTCGCCCTGGTGTTCGACGCTGCCTTCCGGTGCATAGCCGACCCCGCTGATGCGGAGGTCCCCCGACGCGGTAATGACCCGTTCGATCGTCATCTCCGAACGGGTCAGGGTGCCGGTCTTGTCGGAGCAGATGACCGAAGCCGAACCCAGCGTCTCCACCGACGAGAGGCTCCTGACGATGGCATTGCGTCCCGCCATCCGCTGCACCCCCAGCGCCAGCACCACCGACAGGATCGCCGGCAGTCCTTCGGGAACCGCGGCCACCGCGAGAGAGACGCCGAGCAGCAGCACGGCAACGACGTCACCGGCGTCGCGAACATCCGACATGAGCAGCACGGTTCCGACGACGACCAGCGCGATCACGACGACGGCCGAGCCGAGCATGCGTCCGATGCGGCCCACCTCCTGCTGAAGGGGCGTGTCCTGCTCGATGGTCGCCTCCAGCAGGGCGGCGATCTCACCCACTTCGGTGCGCATGCCGGTGCCGACGACGAGCGCCCGGCCGGCGCCCTGTGCGACCGCCGTCCCCTTGAACACCATGTTGCACCGATCACCGAGAGCGACCGTCCCGGTCAGGATTTCGGCATTCTTCAGGACCGCCGCGCTCTCGCCGGTCAGCGAGGCCTCCTGGACCCTCAGCGCCGCTGCCGTCACCAGGCGCGCATCGGCGCCGACCGAGTCCCCCTCCGACAGGACGAGCACGTCGCCGCGGACCAGTCCGGCGCTCGGCACCCGCTGCACCTCGCCGTCGCGCAGCACCGAGGAGTTCACCGCCGTCAGCCGGGCCAGGCCCGCCACTGCGTCCCGCGCCCGCGCCTCCTGCACGAAGCCCAGGACGGCATTGAGGACGACGATCACGGAAATCACGATCGCGTCCACCGGCCAGGCGTGCTCGCGCTCGAACGCCCAGGCCGCCAGGGAAATCACCACGGCACCCAGAAGCAGGTAGATCAGCGGGTCGCGGAACTGGTCGAGGAAGCGGTGCCACGCCGGCCGCGGTGGCGTTGAAGCGAGCAGATTCGGGCCGTCGGCCGCCAGACGGCTCTCGACCTCGCGGGCAGACAAGCCTCGGTCCGGATCGACCCCGAGTCGGCCGGCCAGGTCCGTCGTTTCCATGCCCCAGGGCGCAATGTCGGCCGGCATGCCGGCCGGAATGCCGGCCGGGTCGTCGACGAGGGCCTGGGTCATCGGCAGTGCCTAGGAGCCTGCGCCTCAGCAGTTCGACCCCGTGAACGGCGGCAATCCACTCCTCGTCCGTCGGCTCGACGGCAACCAGCAGCCTGGAGGACGCCGAGGAGATCACCGACGGATCCTTGGCGGCATTGGCGCCAGGATCAAGCGCCAGGCCCAGATACGCCAATCCCTGGCAGACACGCTCGCGGATCACCGGATTGTTTTCGCCGACGCCAGCCGTGAAGACCAGCATGTCAAGTCCGCCGAGCACGGCCGTCAGCGCGCCGATCTCGCGAACGATCCGCCGGACGTACATGGCCAGAGCCAATTGCACCCGCGGGTTGCCGGCCTCCTCCCGCAGGAGCACCCGCGGGTCGTCCGAGACCCCGGAAAGGCCAAGCAATCCGGACTCGTGATACAGCACCCGGCCGACCGCCTCCAGGCTCAGCTTCTCGATCTCCATCAGGTAGATCAGTGCGCCCGGGTCGAGCGCTCCGCATCGCGTTCCCATCATCAGGCCGTCGAGCGACGAGAAGCCCATGGTGGTGCTGACGCTTTGCAGGTCCTGCATCGCGCACAGGCTCGCGCCGCTACCCAGGTGGGCCACGATGCAGCGGCCGCGTGCCCGCTCGCCGTAGCGCTCGGCCAGGACGATCGACTGGTACTCGTAGGACAGGCCATGAAAACCGTAACGTCGAAGGCCGCGCTCCCAGGCCGCGTAGGGCAATGGCAGCAATTGCTCGAGCAGCGGCATCGTATGGTGGAAGGCGGTGTCGAAGCAGGCGACCTGCGGCAGCGACGGGTCTGCACGCAGCATTGCATCGATCGCTTCGAGAGCGAACGGCTGATGCAACGGAGCGAGCGGGATGTAAGACCGCAGGTCGACCAGCACCGCGGCATCCAACCGCACCGGCGCCGCGTACCGGGTGCCGCCGTGCACTACGCGGTGCGCGACCCCGGCCAGCGGGCGCCCTGCCAGGTGCACCTGCAGGCGCTGGCGGATGAAATCGAGCGCCGCGCGGTACGGTTCGCCGGCGGGCAGTGCCAGTGGCTCGCGCCGGCAACCGCTTTCCACGAATCCCGGCTGTTTTCCGGTGATACCGTCCACCTTTCCGCCCCATTGGGGCCGGCGCGGCAGCGGTGCCTGCGCGGCATCGAACAGCGCGAACTTGATGCTGGACGATCCGCAGTTCAGGACCAGGATCGGGCCGGTCATGGTCCGGTCGGTCATGGTCCGGTCGGTACTGGTTCTGCCGGTCATGGCAGGCCGCTCTTGACCAGGGCCAGGACCTGCCGGAAGTCCGGATGCTCACACGATCGCAGCCACTCGAAGATCACCATTTCGCTGCCGACGATACTCGCGCCGGCCAGGCGCAGGCGCTCCAGCGCGAGTTCGCGGTTTTCGGCTGTGCGCGAGCCACTGGCTTGCGCGACCACCCGGACCGTCAGGCCCGCTCGCAGCAGGCCGAGTGCAGTCTGCAGTAGACAGACGTGAGCCTCACAGCCGCCGATGACCACCTCGCGCGGTGCCGGCCGGTCGGGTCCGTTCAGCAGCCCGATCAGCCCGTCGGCGCAGGCATCGAAGTGCATCTTGGTCAGCATCGCGTCGCAGCGTCGTCCGATTCCCTCATCGCTGCAGCCGAGTCCCTCCGGGTTCTGCTGCGTGCCGACGACACGGATGCCGAGCAGGCGCGCGACGTCGGCCAGTCGGACCGCCTCGGCCAGCGCCTGGGCGCCACCCTGGATTGCCGGCAGCAATCGAGGCTGGTAGTCCACAAGCACCAGCACCGAGCGATCGGCATCGATCAGCTCCATGCATCCCGCCCCGGCGAGTCGAAGAACACATGGGCCGCCGGCTGGTCGGGCACCGCCGCCCACGCTCCCGCCGCGAAACCGAACTCGGCAACGGCGCAGGTCGGCATGTGGCCGATGTCACCCGCAAAATGCTGGGCCAGTCCGGTCATTTCAGGGTTGTGGCCGACCAGCACCACGCAGTCCATCGAGTCGTCGAGCGCCTGGATGACCGCAAGCAACGTCTCGACCGACGCGGCGTACAGCCGGTCCTCCAGCACCACCGATGCGGGCAGGACATCCAGCGACGCAGCGATGATCTGCGCCGTCGTGCGCGCGCGTACCGCGGTACTGGACAGGATCACGTCCGGTCGGATATCGCGCTGCTTCATCCGTCGCCCCATCTCAGGCGCATCGCGACGGCCGCGGTCATTCAGCGGCCGGCTGTGGTCCGGCAACCCCGGATCGCCCCAACTTGACTTGGCATGCCGGACCAGCACCAGCGTCTTCATGGCGACTCAGACATCCGGCACGAGCCTGAAGTCGTAGTGCGCCGTGTAGTAGGGCCGGTCCAGCACCCGCCCGTCGGACGCGGTTCCGGCCGGATGCTTTTCGAAGTCCACGACCAGGCTGTCGCGCACGCCGAACACCGCGTCGGAATCCAGGAATGGACTGTCGCCGACGAACAAGTGGGTGGTCAGCGGTCGATGACCGGGCGCCTTCAGCATCATGTGTATGTGCCCCGGCCGATTCGGGTGCCGCCCCATGGCCCGCAGCATGCCGCCGACCGGGCCGTCGTCCGGAACCGGGTAATAAGTGGGTCTGATCGACCAGAAGTGGTAGCGGCCGTCCGCGTCGGTCCGAAGACGCGCCCGCAGCATCATCTTTGCGTCCTCGCCGCGCTGCATGTCGTAGATGCCGTCGCCATCGCCGGACCAGACCTCGATGGCGCATCCCGGCACCGCCTTGCCGTGGATATCAGTGACGCGGCCGCGGTAGTGCGCCGGCTCGCCGGGAGCATCCCCGGCCAGATCGCTGCCGAGCGGCAGTTCCGGCGCACCTTCCCAGAAAAAAGGACCCTGGACGGTGGCCTCGGTCGCCGGGGTGGCGGCCTCTGCTGTGGGTCGCGGCGCCAGCCCTTTCGCCTGATCGATGGCGACCACCAGCATCGAAATTCCCAGCGTATCCGAGAGCAGGATGAACTCCTGGCGCTTGTCGTCGCATTTCCTGCCCGTCGCCGTGAGGAACTCGATCGCTTTCATCCATTCGTCACCGGTCAGCTGAACCTCCTGAACGAACGAATGAGCGTGCGTCACGAGCGAGGACATGACCTGGCGCAAGCGTGGATCGGAGCATTGCGCCATGCGATCGATCACAGCCTGTGCAAGCTCATTCGCTTCAAGTTGCGCCATGGGGTCCGTCTCCTCCCTGGATTGCGGCCGGTTCGCCGCCCTTTGGCTCGGGCTCGACGGTCAACGATATCATCGAAGTACCCGCCCTGGGGCAGCCTCGGCTCCTGCCGGCGGGCTGGCGGGCTCGTGGCCCGGCGGGAGATCGCTGAAAAGCCGGGAGAGCCATGGAGGCACACGACGTCATTATCGCCGGCGCAGGCCCCTGCGGCCTGACGCTGGCCATCGAACTGGGCCGACGAGGCATCGGGTGCCTGCTGCTGGACCCGAAGCCCGGCATTGCCGTGGTGCCGCAGGCCAATGCCACTCAAGCCCGGACGATGGAGCATTTCCGTCGACTCGGCATTGCCGACGAGATCCGTGCCCAGGGACTGCCGCCCGATCATCCGACCGACATCGCCTATTTCACCCGCTTTGCCGGCGCCGAGCTGGCACGGCTGCCGCTGCCGACGGCCCGGCAGGCGCGCGCCCAGGTAAAACAGCTCGAAGGCTCCTGGAGCGCAGCGGAATTGCCGCATCGGATTTCGCAGAAGTTCGTGGAGGCCACCTTGCTTCGTCACGCGCAGGCATTGCCCCGGGTGCAATGCCGCTTCGGCTGGGCTCTCGATAGCTTCGTCGAACACGCGGACGGGATCGAGGCGACGGTCATGCCGGCCGCAGGAGGCCCGCCCAGTCACCTGCGCTGCCGCTACCTCGTCGGCTCCGATGGCGCTCGCAGCCTGGTCCGCCGACAGCTCGGCATCCGCTTCGGGGGTGCGACGGGCGCGCGCCGCGATTTCATGGGCGGGCAGATGCTTGCGGTGCACCTGCGCGCTCCCACCTTGCAGCGCTCCCTGGGGCATCCGCGCACCTGGATGAGCGTCGCCATCAACCCGCAGCGACGCGCCTTCATGTGCGCCATCGACGGCGAGGCCGAGTACGTCTTTCATGCCGCGGTCCAGCCGGAAGAGGATTCCGCGACCTGGACTGCCGCCGAGGCCCAGCGGATTTTCAATGAAGCCCTGGGCAGGACCCATCCGATCGAAGTCCTGTCCCTGGGCACCTGGACCGCCGGCCACTCATTGGTGGCGCAGCGGTTCCAGCACGGCCGCGTTTTCCTCGGTGGCGATGCGGCCCACCTGTTCACGCCGACCGGCGGGCTCGGCTACAACACAGCGGTGGAGGACGCGGTCAATCTCGGCTGGAAGCTCGCCGCCGTGCTGAAGCGCGGGGCGCCGCCGGCCCTGCTCGACAGCTACGAGAGCGAGCGCCGGCCGCTGGCAGAACGCAATACCGCCTACGCCAGGCAGTTCGCCGACTCGGTAGGCAATTTCAAGGCGACCGTCCTGCTGGAGGAGGACTCCCCTGCCGGGACCGCAGAACGCGCTGCCGCCGGCGCCTACCTGGACGCCCATGCTCGGCTGGAATTCAACATTCCCGGCGTGACCTTCGGCGGTCGCTACGACGGCTCGCCGCTGATCGTGAAGGACGGCAGTTCGCCGCCGCCGGACAGTGCGAACGCCTACATCCCGACGGCCTGTCCCGGTGGCCGGCCGCCCCACGCCTGGCTCGCGGACGGACGCTCGCTTTACGATACGTTCCACTTCGAATGGACCCTGCTCGCGCTGGGCGAGGCGCCTCCCGATCCCTCTGCGTTTCGCGATGGTGCCCGGGACATGGCGCTCGACCTGACGATCGTGCATCACCCGTCGCCGCAGCTGCTGGCGCTCTACGAAGCGCCGCTGGTGCTGATCCGACCCGACCAGGTCGTGGCGTGGCGCGGTGCCAGCGCTGCCGCCGCATCCTCGGTACTCGCCCAGGCGAGCGGCCGGACTGCCGCGGCGGAAAGTGCTAAGGTGGCAAACCGTCAATCATCCTGACCCTGCCATGTCAAACCCGGATACCCCACCGCCTGGACGCATCGCGCTGGTCACCGGCGCCGCCCGCGGCATCGGTGCCGCCACCGTCATCGCCCTTGCCCGCCGCAACATCGCACCGGTGCTGGCCGTGCGGGACGCGGCCGCCGCCGAGCCCGTCGCCGACGCTGTCCGCCAGCTCGGCGTCGCCTGCCGGATCGAAACCTGCGATGTGGCCGACTACGCAACGGTCAGCGCCGCCATCGGCCGGCTGCTGGCGGACTGGGGACGGCTCGACATCGTCGTCAACAATGCCGGACAGATCGATCCGATCGGGCACCTGGGCGACACCGATCCGGCCGAATGGGCGCGCGCGATCGCCGTCAATCTGACAGGCGCCTACAACGTCGTGCACGCAAGCCTCCCGGCCCTGCTGGTCAGCCGGGCTGCGACTATCCTGAACGTCTCCAGCGGGGCGGCCCATGGCCCGCGCGAGGGCTGGTCGGCCTACTGCAGCGCCAAGGCCGGATTGCTCATGCTGACCCGGTCCCTTCACGAGGAATACGGCGAACGGAACATTGCGAGCTTCGGCCTGCAGCCCGGCGTCGTCGACACCGGGATGCAGGTTCGTATCCGCGATTCCGGCATGAACGAGATCAGCCGACTGCCCCGGGCCAGCCTCGCGGCGCCGGACCATGCAGCAGCGGTCATCGCCTGGCTGTGCGACCAGAGGCCGGCTCATCACCGCGGCAAGGACCTGACGGTGCGGGATCCCGCGCTCCTGGCCGAAGCCGGGCAGCCAGCCGGCTGAGGCGGCGGATCTGGCGGATCACCCTCCGGTGGTCTCCCCGCCCATCACCTGAAGCACGATCCCGGTGACGTAAGAGGAGTCCGCGTCCGATGCCAGGTAAACGTAGGCAGGCGCCAGTTCCTCGGGCTGCGCAGGCCGGCCCATCGCCTTCGATTCGCCGAAATGCGCGACCCCCTCGGGCGGAAGGCCCGAGTCGGACGGGTTCAACGGCGTCCAGACCGGGCCGGGCGCGACGGCGTTGACCCGGATTCCTTTCTTGATCAGATTCTGGGCCAGCGCCTTGGTGAAGGCATTGAGCGCGCCCTTGGTCGCGGAGTAGTCGACCAGTTGCGCGGAACCCTGGATGCCGGTTTCCGAACTGGTCACCACGATCGCCGCACCCGGCTTCATGTGCCGTAGCGCGGCACGGCACAGGCGGAAACAGGCATAGACATTGGTCTTGAAGGTGCGGTCGAACTCCTCGTCCGTCACCTCCAGCAGGGAGGGCTTGCGGTTCTGGTGGGCGGCATTCGACACCAGGATGTCCAGCCTGCCGAATGTCTCGACCGTCTTCTCGACCAGCCAGTCACAATAGCCCGCGTCGGTGAGGTCGCCGGGCAGCAGTTCGCAGCGCCGGCCGGCCGACTGCACATGGCGCCGGGTTTCCTCGGCATCCTCCTGCTCCTCGGGCAGGTACGCCAGGGCCACATCGGCCCCCTCGCGCGCATAGAGGACCGCCACCGCCCGCCCGATGCCCGAGTCGCCGCCGGTGATCAGGGCGACCTTGTCCAGCAGTTTGCCGGCGGCCTTGTACCGGGGAGCACGAAAGCGGGGCTGGGGATCCAGGCGCGACTCCAGTCCGACCGAATCCTGATGCTGCTCAGGGAACGGCAAGGCCGGTTCCTGGCGCATCTGGGGCTCCTCCATCTGCCCGGTCGAGCGGCGGCCGCGCTGGTCTTCTGAGGCCATCGGCGATTGTCCTGTGGGGTTGATCGGACGGGAAAACTGGCAATCGACATGCCCAATCCCTGCAGAACCCCCACGGCGGGCGGCGAATCTTTATCATGAGCGGATTCCGACCACATTCGGGTTCCCATGAATAGAGGTGTCCTGGGCGCGCTGGCGGCGTTTGCGATCGCCGCCGCGGCCTCTGGCGGCTACTGGTATGGCGCGCAAAAGGCCCCGCCCCCGGTGGCTAAGGCAACCGGGGCAGTTGCTCCGGGCGCCCCGGCGGCACCACGACCGATTGCGGTCGAAGTGGCCGCGGTCGCGACTCAGCGCCTGCCTCAGACGATTACCGCAGTCGGCAGCTTGCGTTCCGATGAGTCCGTGACGCTGCGCCCTGAAGTCGCCGGCCGGATCACCGAAATCCTCTTCAAGGAAGGCCGTCCGGTCAGTCGTGGCGACCCCCTCGTCCGTCTCGATCCCTCGGTCAGCCAGGCGGAAGTGCGCCAGGCACGCGCCAACCTGACGCTGGCCCAGGCCAAACATGAACGATCGGTTGACCTCGCCGGGCGCAACTTCATTTCCGGCCAGGCGCGGGACGAAGCGAGGAACAACCTCGAGGTCGCGGCCTCCGCGCTCGCCCTCGCCGAAGCGAAGCTGCGCAAGACCGAACTCAAGGCGCCCTTCTCAGGGATCATCGGCTTGCGGGCGGTGTCGGTTGGCGACTATGTCCGGGAAGGCGCCGACCTGGTCAATCTTCAGGCGATCGATCCGCTGAAGGTGGACTTCCGCGTCCCGGAGACCTTCCTCAAGCAGGTCCAGGTCGGCCAGTCGGTGGAGGTCTCGCTCGACGCCCTGCCGGGACAGACCTACGAGGGCAAGGTGATCGCGCTCGATCCGCTGGTGGATGCGGCGGGGCGGGCCATCGTCATCCGCGCCCAGGTGCGCAACCAGGACACCAGCATGCGGCCCGGAATGTTCGCCCGTGTGACCCTCATCACCCGTGAGGAGAGGGAGGCCCTGGTGCTGCCGGAAGAGGCCTTGATTCCCCTGGGTACGGAACAGTTCGTCTTCCAGGTCCTCGACTCGCGCGCGGTCCGCGTGAAAGTCGAAACCGGCCAGCGTCGAGACGGAAAGGTCGAGATCGTCTCGGGCCTGAGCCGCAATGACGTCGTCGTGACGGCGGGCCAGCTCAAGCTGCGCGAAGGCTCGCTCGTGAAACCCGCCGGCCGCGGCGCCAACGGCAATCCCGCGGCTACCGACCCGGGCCGGCAGGCGCCGGCAGGCCTTCGTTCGATCACCGAGGGGCGGCTCGCCTTCTCCTCGGATACCGCAAGCCCGCAATGACGCTGCCGGAGTTGTGCATCCGGCGGCCGGTCTTCGCGACCGTGCTGTCTCTGATCATCCTGCTGGTCGGACTGATTTCCTACGATCGGCTGTCGGTCCGGGAATATCCGCGAATCGACGAGCCTGTCGTCAGCGTCAACACCACCTACCGCGGGGCTTCGGCCGAAGTGGTCGAGTCGCAGGTGACCAAGATCATCGAGGACTCGCTGTCGGGCATCGAAGGGGTCCAGCTGATGACCTCCCGAAGCCGTGCGGAGCGAAGCCAGATCAACGTGCGCTTCGAGTTGACCCGCAGCCCCGACTCGGCCGCCGCGGACGTCCGGGACAAGGTGTCGCGCGTGCG
The DNA here is from genome assembly GCA_963834335.1 of uncultured beta proteobacterium. GTDB lineage: Bacteria > Pseudomonadota > Gammaproteobacteria > Burkholderiales > Burkholderiaceae_E > Lautropia. The sequence continues at coordinate 374,406 of CAWIBK010000001.1, forward strand.
CGGCCGCCTGCCGGGCGAGGTCGACGAACCGGTGATCGCAAAGGTCGAAGCCGACTCGCAGTCCGTCATCAACATCTCGGTCGAGGCAGGATCGCTGACCGCGCTGGAGGCCTCGGACTACGTCGCCCGCTATGTGAAGCCCCGCATCTCCGTCCTGCCCGGCGCCGCAGACGTGCGGATCTGGGGAGAGCGCCTGGTGTCGATGCGGATCGACCTCGATCGCACCAGGCTCGCCGGTTACCGCCTGACCGTGCAGGATGTGGAGGAAGCGATACGGCGGCAGAATGCCGAGATTCCCGCCGGGCGCATCGAGTCGTCGGCGCGGGAGTTCACGGTGGTCGCGGAAACCGACCTGCGTACGCCCGAGCAATTCGCCGGCATCATTGTCGCCAACGTCGGCGGCTATCCGGTACGGATCCGGGACCTGGGAACGGTCGGCATCGGCGCGGTCGACGAACGCACGATTTCCCGCTTCAACGGCAAGCCGGCACTCAACATCGGCATCGTCAAGCAGGCAACCGCCAACCCGCTCGACCTCTCGAAGGCGGTGCGCGCGGAACTCGCGCTGATCAACGAGAGCCTGCCGTCGGGCATGAAGCTGATCCTCGCCTACGACACCTCCACCTTCATCGAACGCGCCATCTCATCGGTGTACTCGACGGTGGGTGAAGCGATCATCCTGGTGGTGCTGGTGATCTTCTTCTTCCTTCGCAGTCTTCGCGCAACCATCATTCCGATCGTCACCATCCCGGTTTCGCTCGTCGGCGCATTCGCGCTCATGTATGCCTTCGGATTCACCGTCAACACCCTGACTCTGCTGGCCATGGTCCTGGCCATCGGGCTCGTGGTGGACGACGCCATCGTGGTGCTGGAGAACATCTACCGGCATATGGAAGAAGGCATGAGCCGGATGCAGGCCGCTTTGCAGGGGTCCCGTGAAATCGCCTTCGCGGTGATCGCCATGACGCTGACCCTGGCCTCGGTCTTCGCGCCGCTGGCCTTCGCCACCGGCCGCACCGGTCGCCTGTTCATCGAGTTCGCGCTGACGCTCGCGGGCGCCGTCCTGGTCTCCGGCTTCATCGCCCTCACCCTGACGCCGATGATGTGCTCCTTGCTGTTGCGCCACGACACAAAGCACTCCTGGATCTACAACAAGGTCGAGGCGTTCCTGAACGGCATGGCCAGCGGCTACCGCGGCCTGCTCGGGGCGGTCATGAAGGCGCGCTGGGTCGTGGTGCTCGGCTGGGTCGCCACCCTGGTGGTCGGCGCCTGGTTGTTCACCTCTCTGAAATCGGAACTCTCCCCGCTCGAGGATCGCGGCCTGATCTTCGGCGTGGTATCCGCGCCCCAGGGGTCGACGCCCCAGTACACCGCCGACCAGCTGAAACCGCTGGAAGCCTTCTACAGCCAGGTGCCGGAAGCGTTCGGCTACACCGCCATTTCCGGTTTCCCCACGGTGGTCGACGGAACGACGGTGCTGCAGGCTGAAGCCGTGGGAACAGCGCACCAAGAAGCAGCAGCAGATCGCCGAAGAGTTGCGCCCGAAGCTTGCCTCGATACCAGGGGTCCAGGCATACGCGATCAACCCGCCATCGCTGGGCCAGAGCTTTCGCTCGACGCCGATCGAATACGTGATCATGGCCCAGGTTCCCTATGCGGAACTGCAGCGGATGGTGGATCGCTTCCTCGAGCAGGCGGGCAAGTTCCCGGGAGCGCTGAACCTGCAGACCGACCTTCGCCTCAACACGCCGGAAGTCCGGGTCAACATCAACCGGGACAAGCTCGGCGATATCGGCGTCAACGTCGACAATGTCGGGCGAACCCTGGAGACCATGCTGGGCGGCCGTCAGGTGACGCGTTTCAAGCGCGACGGCGAGCAGTACGACGTCATCGTCCAGATCGCCCCGCTCAGCCGGGCATCCCCGGCCGACATCAGCGAGATCTATGTCCGCGGGCGAGGGGGCGAAATGGTGCAGTTGGCCAACCTCGTGCAGGTCAAGGAGGGGGTGGCGCCGCAGTCCTTGAATCACTTCCAGCGCCTTCGGGCGGTCAAGGTCACGGGCACCCTGGCCCCGGGCTATTCGATCGAGGAGGCGCTCAACGCATTCGACGCGGCAGCCAAGGAGACACTCGGGACCTCCGCCCAGATCGGGCTGGACGGGCAATCGCGCGAATTCCGCAATTCCGGCAGCGAAATCTACCTGGTCTTCGTGCTGGCGCTGTTCTTCATCTACCTGGTGCTTGCCGCCCAGTTCGAAAGCTTCATCTCGCCTTTCGTCATCATGCTGTCGGTGCCGCTGTCCATGACCGGCGCGTTGTTCGCCCTATGGCTCACCGGCGGAACGCTCAACATCTACAGCCAGGTCGGACTTATTACCCTGGTGGGGTTGATTACCAAGCACGGGATCCTCATCGTAGAATTCACCAATCAGATGCGCGCGAAGGGCATGGAGATGACGGCCGCCGTGATCGAGTCCGCCACCATGCGCTTGCGACCGATCCTGATGACCACCGGAGCGATGGTGCTGGGCGCATTGCCGCTGGCCCTGTCAACGGGCGCGGGCGCAGAGTCCCGCATGCAGATCGGATGGGTAATCGTCGGAGGCATGACCTTCGGCACGTTGCTGACGTTGTTCGTTGTGCCGGTGGCCTACTCGCTGCTGGCGCGTAAGGCGCATGTCGAAGCCCACGGGATGGACGGCCTGCCTGCCGACGTTCCCGCTGCGGTGCCCGAACCCCGCTGATCGCGCCGGTCGCCTGCGGCCAGGTAATCCCCCCAGGAACGGGGATCGCGGGCACCATAGATGCTATCGACCCGATCCTGCGCCGGCTTGCGACGCAGGGCAGGACAACCTTCATCAGGGAGTGACGCCATGACCATCAGCGTCGCGGTTCCAAGAAACGGATTCGTCTACGTGTTCGGCACGAAGAGGCAGGTCACTGCCAGGATCCCGCTCGGGCGGGACGCGCGCGATGGCCTGGTGGCCTTCACGCCATCGACCGTCACCATCCGGCGCAGCGGTTCCCTGCTGGTATTCAGGGAAAACGGCACCCTGGTCGCGAACCTGCATAGTGGCTGACTTTGCCGGCTGACGCTGCGGGGTGCCGGTAGCCGCGGTCGCATCGCCCGGTCGGACCAGTTCCCCTCAGGCCTGATCCTTCCCGCCGGATTTCTCGCCGGCCCCGGCGGAGTCCGCGTTGGAATCGTTCCGGGTGGACGGCGCGGCTGCCGGGACTGGAGCGGTCGGCTTCGGCGGCTCCTCCTTGCGGGGGGACAACGCAGCACGAAGCTTGTCCGCCAGCATCGAATTCGTCGGAAATGCGCTTCGCCCGGACGGCTTCGACTGGCGTTCCTCACGCCTGCCTCCCCCCGGCGGCACGAACGCGCCCTCGCCGCCCGCGCTGCGCTGCCCCCGCCCCTCAGGGCGACCGCGCGATCGCTCGCCGCCTTCCCGATTCTGGCCGGGTCCCCTGTCCCGATTCGGCGCGGGGCCCCCATCCCGATTCTGCCCGGGGCCCCCGGGCCGATTGCGCCCCGGTCCCGTGGGCCGATCCTGCCCAGGCCCGGAGGACCGCCGGCCGCCGGCGGGTGCCTGAGACGGGCCTACCTGCTGGTCAGGTCTACCCTGCGGTGCCCGGCCGCGCCCACCAGGCACGGCGCCCGGGACCGCAGCCGCCTGCCCCTCGACCGACCCGCCTTGCGGCTCGGTCGGGGCGCCGCTGTCGGCCGTTGCACCGGCATGGGCCGGGACGCTGGAACGGTTGCGGTTGCGCCGGCGGCGACTACCGGGGGGACGGGGAGATCCGGGGCCGCCGGCTGGCTGGCCGTCGGTTTCGCCCTGGGCCTGTCCTTGCCCCTGTCCTTGCTTTTGCCCCTGTCCTGGTGGCCGATTGCCGGACCGCTGATCGCTGGAGCCCGGCGCCGGACGAGGCGTAGCAGGCTGCTTCTGGCGATACTCCGGAGGCAGGTCGACCTTTCCCTGCGCGTCGAATCCCCCGGACACTACCCGCCGCTGCTCGCCGTCGCCGAACCAGAGGGTGTACCGGGCGGGCCCATCCCATTGGATCCGCCGAAGGGAACCCAGGACCGCCCGATTGATTGCATGCGAGCGCGCAGCCAGGACGATCGGATCGGCCTCGACCAAGGGGAACTCCGGTGCAAACTCGATCTGCAGGTGCAGCGGCGCCGGAGCAAGGGTGATCATGCCGCGGATCAGCGCCTGCCTGGTCGCTCCCGGACTTGGCGGCGCCGATACAGCGCCTTCCGGCAGGAGCTGGCGCTCAGGCGGGGCCAGGGCGGAAATCAGCCTTTCGGTCTTGCGCAGCAGGCCCTCCAGCGCTGCCGACACTGCATCATCCGGCTCGCGGCCCCCTAGGTCCCGGAGTTCGGCGACCAGCGGCGCGTGCGACTTCTGCAGGGTCGAAAACCGGAGGCCGCCGGCCGCAGACGATATCCGGGCCGCACTGCCATCCAGCAGCGCGAGTGCCGCCTCGCAGCGCTCCCGTAGCAGGCTCGCCTGTTCGCGCAACCTGGCAGCGGCCGGATCCAGCGCCGCTGCCACGGTCTCGCCGATATCCGGCGCATCAACCACCGCTGGCGCCTCTGCGGCCACTGGCATTTCTACCGGCGCCTGCGGCTCGGGTGACGGCTCGGGTGACGGCTCGGCGGCTCGACGGCTCGGGTGACGGCTCGGGTGACGGCTCGGGTGACGGCTCGGGCGACGGCTCGAGCGAAGGCTCAGGCGATGGCTCGGACGACGACTCAGGCAATGGCGCGACTTCCGGCGCAGAGCGTGGCACAGAACCTGGCGCGCTGTCTGGAACCGGACCGGGGGCCGAATTCGGGTCGATTGCCGGGTGGGCCGGACTTTCAGGGCGGTCGGGACTCGTCACTGCGCTCTTCCGGGAGGGGTGATGGGAAAATACGGGGCCGGGCGATACAGGGACTGATGCGGTGACCTGCGAATCGCCGAGGGTGCGCACCCGCGCCGGTAAATCGCCATGATAGGCGACAGCAGCCTGCTCCCGACGAGTCCCTGGTCAATCCGCGCGATCGATCCTGGCCAAGGCGTCTCCAACCGCATCGACATTTGCCGGGCGAACCACCCGACCCACCTCTTTGCCGTCGTCCAGGAATACGAGAGTCGGCCAGAGCTTGACCCTGAAGGATCGTCCCAGCGGTCGCCCGCTGCCGTCAGCAATCCTCAGGTGGCGGACCGCCGAATGCCGCGACAGCGCCGCGTCGATGAGGGGCTGAGCGGCCCGGCAATAGCCGCAGCCGGGACTACCGAACTCCAGGACCACCGGCCCCGGCAGCCGATCGATCTCCGATCGAGCCGGTTCGCTCGGCAGATAGGGTGAACTTTGGGTCATCGATTTCCTCGCATGCGCCGACTCCGTACCCGGCCTGCCGCGTACCGGAGCGACGGCGGTTACAAAAGAGCGGAATTATGGTTGTTGCCGGAAGGCACGCGCAACCGATGTGCCCGATCGGGACTTCCAGGCCCTGCCGTGGGCTCAGGCCAGCAGTCTCAGCTCCCTCACCCGGGCCAGCGCGTGCGCGCGATTGTTCACCCCGAGCGATTCGTAGACCCGCTTGAGGTACCACTTCACTGTCTCTTCGGAGATGTGAAGCCGCGCTCCGATCTCCCGGTTTCGCAACCCCTGCTCCACCAGTTTCAGGATCTGAATTTCCCGGCGATGCAGGGCCTGCACGGTCGGCAGTGCTGCTTGCGTACTCTGATGCTCATGAGCGAGCGCAGCAAACCAGCCCGCGAGACGGGCTGCCGCCGCGGTGCCCCCAGGTCCGGCCGGCGCCTCCAGTATGTCCAGCAGATCCGTTCCGCACAGGACCAATGCCAGCGCGGATCCGCCCGGCGTTGCCAGGCGGACCGCTTCCAGAAGGTCACGCCGCGCTGACGCCCCATCCCCCAGGGACCGGGCAGCCAGTGCAGCGAGGCCGAGGAACTCGACCTGGTGCTTCACCCGGCCGGCCCGTGCCTCGGTGGCGGCCGCCTCGCCGGCTCGCGCCCGCAGTTCTTCCTGCCGACCCTGGCGATAGAGCCGCTGGCAGCAGACCGCCTCGTACTGCACGAAGTTTTCCGTGGGCATACCGCGCCCCGTCTGATGACTGGCTTCCAGGACTTGCCGGGCCTCGCCGAGCCACTGATCGAGGGCCGGTCCCTGCCCGCCGTCCGGCTGGCTGAGTGCGATCCTGGCCTGTGCAATCGCCGCGCGGAACAGCACCCGGTCGAGCGAGCGGCTGGCGCCGAGCTCCCTGGCCTTATCGATCTCCTCGAGCGCCAGTGCAGTACGGCCGGTCAGCGCGTAGATCTGCGCCCTCAGGACCCGGGCGACGCCGATGTAGGCGAAGGTATGGGTGGCGTCCAGCAGGTCGATGGCCGCATCCAGCGCCGCCTCCGCCCGGGTGAATTCCAGCCGGTCGAGATGCGCCAGGCCGAGCACGGAGTTCAGGAAAGCGGCGCTGCCGGCACGCAGCCAGCGCCGGTTGCCGGGCTCGTCGAACCATTGCACGATGCCCCGGATGGCAATGTCGGGGCGGGCGCAAAGCTGGTCGACCATGGCGCGGTTGTAGCGGGCCATCAGGCTCACCACGGTATCCTCGTTGGCGTCGGCGATCCGGATTGCCTCGACATAATGACGCCGCGCCGCCGTCAGGTCACCCCGGACCCTTGCGCCATAGCCGAGCACGACCTGGGCATAGGCCCGCTGCAGGCCATCTTCCAGCCCGAACGCGGTAGCCAGGTCGGGCCTGATCCACTCGCTGTTGACCAGATCGTAGCGGGTGACGCCGCACATCGAGCGCAGGATCAGCAGCTCGTCCGCCAGCCGTTGGCGCCCGCGGGACACTGGGATATCGGCGCAGGACGACAGGACCGCCTGCGCGGATTCGATCGCTTCGCTGGCGGCGATGGCGTCGCCCAGGTAAAGCTGGGTCCACGAGTTCAGTACATTGAGTTCTGCCGAAGCCACGACCGCCTGAGGCCCGATCGCCTTCAACCAGGCGTGCAGCTCCTTGAAGCTGCCGTCGCGCAACAGCGTATAGCCATAGCTTTCCAGCAGTCGAACGGCGTCGCTGCTGCTGCCGCCGGCCAGCGCATGGCGCAGGGCGTCGGCCGGCATCGCATTCAGCTCATACCATCGGCTCGCCCGCAAGTAGAGCGGCTGCACGCAAGCGAGGCCCTGGGCTCGCTTCTGCGTGCGCAGGAAGTTCTGGAACAAGTGGTGATAGCGATACCAGATCTGTTCGCGATCCAGGCGGATGATGAACAGGTTGGCTTTCTCCAGCGCCTCGATCATCTCCATGCCGTCCTGACGCCCGGTCAGCGCGTCGCACAGCGGGGCGCAGAACTGATCGAGCAGGGCGGTGTCCTGCAGGAAGGCACGTGCCGCCGGCGACTGGCGCGCCAGTATGTCCTCCAGCAGGTAGTCCGCGAAACCGGCCCGCCCGGGGTCATGGTCGAACAAGGCATCACCCTGCTGGCGGTAGGCAATCGACGCCAGCTGCAAGCCGCAGATCCAGCCCTCGGTCTGCCCGGTCAGCGCCGCGATCCGTTCATCCGAGAGGGCAACCCGATGGACCCTGCTCAGATATTCGCGGACCTCGTGAGCCGCCAGCCTCAGGTCGGAAAAACCGATCTCGACGACCGCACCCCGTGACTTGAGCCGGGCCACGCTCAAGGGTACCTGGCGCTGGCTGGCGACGACGAAGCGGGTCTCGGCGGCGCTGTACTGGATCAGGTAGCCGACGGCTGCGACCACATCGGGGTTCTCGATCACCTGGAAATCATCGAGAAAGATGGCGAGTGGCTGCGGGTGCGCGGGCCCGCCCGGCCCGGGGCCGCACTCCGCGATGATCGCCGCCATGGCTTCAGTGAGCGGCACTTCGGTGCTGGCCTGCACCAGGTCGACGATCTGGTCACCGAATCCAGGCCTGAGCTGGGCCAGGGCGGCAACGAGGTTGATCACGAAGGCCCGGGGCTCGTTGTCGGAACCGTCCAGCGACAGCCAGGCCGCTTCCCAGCCGCCGGCAACGAGCTGCTTGAAGCCCTGGGCCAGCAGCGTCGACTTGCCCGATCCGGTGGGCGCGGTCACCACTGCGAGCTTGCGCTCCTGCAAGCCGACCAGCATGGCGATCAGGTCGGGCCGCTCCAGCAGCCGCGACTCGGTCGACGGCGGATAAAGCTTGGTGACCGGCGGGCGGAAACGGGGGCGGACCATGTCGAAAGGGGCACGAACCCCACTTTCGGGGGGTGATTTGGGGGGGAAACTGAGTAGACTGATTCTAGAGTTGCTCCGACTGCCGAGCAATCGCCCCGAATCGCCCCCCCGAATCGACTGATGGAGACACCATGATGCGGCCAGCCCCGATTGCACGCCCCTACCCTTCCAGCCTGCCACGACGGTCATGGCGCGTCGCCGGCACCTTTGCGGCCGGCACGATCCTGGCGGCCCTGGTCGTCAGCGCGCCGGCGCTGGCCCAGGACATCAAGATTGCCCACATCTCCGACCAGACCGGTCCGCTGGAGGCCTACGCGAAGCAGACGCAGACCGGCCTGATGCTGGGACTGGAATACGCCACCGGCGGCACGATGATGATCGGCAACCGCAAGATCGTCGTCCTGCAGCGCGATTCCCAGACCAAGCCGGACGTGGGCAAGTCCCAGCTTGCTGCAGCCTTCGGCGACGACAAGGTGGACATCGCCGTCGGGCCGACATCGTCCGGCACGGCACTGGCCATGCTGCCGGTCGCCGAGGAATACAAGAAGATCCTGCTGGTCGAGCCGGCAGTCGCCGATTCGATCACCGGCGACAAGTGGAACCGCTACATCTTCCGTACCAGCCGCAATTCGACCCAGGACGCGGTATCCAACGCGGTTGCCGTCGGCAAACCCAATACCTACGTCGCCACGCTGGCCCAGGACTATGCCTTCGGCAAGGACTTCGTCGCGGCCTTCAAGGAAGCACTGGCAGGAACCGGGGCGCAGATCGTGCACGAGGAATACGCGCCGGTGCGCGCCACCGATTTCACGGCGTCCACCGAGCGGATCTTCAACGCCCTCAAGGACAAGCCGGGCCGCAAGGTGCTATTCGTCAACTGGGCGGGCGCCGATCCGCTGCCGAAACTGATCGCAGCGGATCCGAAGCGGTTCGACATTGAAATCGCGACCGGTGGCAACATCCTGCCGGCAATGGTTTCCTACAAGCAATTGCCGGGAATGGAAGGCGCCGCGTATTACTACTTCGGCATCCCCAAGAACCCGGTCAACAACTGGCTGGTCGCCGAGCATTACAAGCAGTTCAAGTCCCCCCCGGACTTCTTTACCGCAGGCGGCATGAGTGCTGGCATCGCAATCGTCGAGGCCATCAAGAAGGCGGGCGGCACCGACACCGAGAAGCTGATTGCCGCGATGGAAGGCATGAGCTTCGAGACGCCGAAAGGCAAGATGACTTTCCGCAAGGAAGATCACCAGGCGATGCAGAGCATGTATCACTTCAAGATCAAGGCCGATCCGGCATTCGAGTGGGGCGTGCCGGAGCTGGTCCGCGAGATCAAGCCTGAAGAGATGAAGATTCCGGTACGCAACAAGCGCTGAGAGCCTGCAGGGCAGGTCCGGTGACGCCACTGCTGCAATCGGAACAACTGACCATCCGTTTCGGCGGCCACGCGGCCGTCGACGGGGTCAGTTGCGGCTTCGCGCCGGGCACGCTCACGGCCATCGTCGGCCCAAACGGCGCGGGAAAGACCACTTACTTCAACCTGCTGTCGGGGCAGTTGCGGGCAACCAGCGGCCGGGTGCTGCTCGAGGGCAGGGACATCACCGGACTGCCGGCCTCGACCCGGGCACACCGCGGTCTCGGTCGGGCCTTTCAGCTGACCAACCTTTTTCCGAATCTCACCGTGCATGAGAACGTACGGCTCGCGGTCCAGGCAACGGCCGGACGCGGCTACGACCTCTGGTCGGTCTGGTCATCCAGCCGAGGGCTGATCGAGGAGGCCGACCGGATCCTGGCCGACGTCGCGCTCGACCAGAAACGTGACGTACTCGCCGCGGAATTGCCGCACGGCGACCAGCGCAAGCTGGAGGTCGCCATCCTGATGGCATTGAAGCCCAAGGTGTTCATGTTCGACGAGCCGACCGCCGGCATGAGCGTCGACGAGGCCCCGGTGATCCTCGCGCTGATCGCGCGCATCAAACAGCAGCGGGACAAGACCGTCATCCTGGTCGAGCACAAGCTCGACGTGGTCCGCTCGCTCGCCGACCGCATCGTGGTGCTGCATCAGGGCCAACTGGTGGCCGACGGCGAACCCGGCGAGGTCATGGCCTCGGCCGTCGTGCGCGAAGCCTACCTGGGAGGGGCGGCATGAACCCGCAACAGGCCGCCCCGAGCCCGCTGTTCAGCAGCCCCGGTGGTCACGACGGCAGGTTGGATGCCTCGCGGCCCGCCCTGTTGCGCCTCGCCGGCGTACAGACCCTGATCGGGCCGTACCACATCCTGCACGGCGTCGACTTCGAGGTACCGGAGCGCGGCCTGACAATGCTGCTCGGGCGCAACGGCGCCGGCAAGACCACCACGCTGCGCACCGTCATGGGACTGTGGAAAGCTTCGGCAGGAACCATCCACTATGACGGCGCCGACATCACCCGTCGGGACACACCCGCGATAGCGCGCGCCGGCGTGGGCTACGTGCCCGAGAGCATGGGCATCTTCGCCGGGCTCACGGTCCGCGAAAACCTGCTCCTGGCAGCGCGCCAGGGCGACATCGAACAGGCGCGGCTGCAGTGGATCTTCACGCTGTTCCCGGCGCTCAAGCGGTTCTGGTCGCTGCCGGCCGGCCACCTGTCCGGGGGCCAGAAACAGATGCTGGCGACCGCCCGCGCCATCATCGAACCCAAGAAGCTGCTCCTGATCGACGAGCCGACCAAGGGATTGGCCCCGGCCATCATCAACAACATGATCGATGCGCTGCGGGAATTGAAGTCGTCGACCACGATGCTGGTGGTTGAACAGAACTTCCGATTCGCCCAGGCACTCGGTGACACGGTGGCGGTGATGGACTCCGGTCGCATCGTCCACCAGGGATCGATGGCGGCGCTGGCCGACGACCCGCACCTGCAGCAGAGCCTGCTGGGACTGGACCTGGGATCGCATCAATGACACGCGCGCTGACCGACGAAGCTGCCGCCGGCGGGCCACCGACCATGGACGTGCCGGCCACGCCGCTCGACAAGATACCGCTGCTGCTGGTGCCGGCGATGATGCTGGTATCGCTACCCTTCATCGGAAGCTTCCCGAGCTGGGTGACGCTCACTGTGGCAGGCCTCGCGATGGGCATGATGATCTTCGTGATGGCGTCGGGCCTGTCGCTGATCTTCGGACTGATGGACGTTCTGAACTTTGCGCACGGGGCGTTCATCACGGTCGGCGCCTACGTGGGGGTCACGGTGTTGAGGCCTCTGGGCGACTGGATGTCGGCCGACAGCGTGCTCGACAATTCGCTGGCGGTACTGCTCGCGATGGCCGCCGCAGGGACGGTCGGCGGGGTGTTGGGCTGGCTGTTCGAGCGCATCATCGTGCGACCGGTATACGGCCAGCACCTCAAGCAGATCCTGATCACCATGGGCGGGCTGATCGTTGCGGAGCAGTTGATCCACGTCATATGGGGTCCCGACATGATCCCCCTGCCAAAGCCGACGACTTTCAAAGGCGGAATCACGTTTGGCGATGCGTCGGTGGAGAAGTACCGCCTGATCGCCGTCGGCGTCGGGGCGGTGATCTTCATCGCGATGATGCTGGTCCTGAACCGCACCCGCCTGGGCTTGCTGATCCGCGCCGGCGTGGAAGACCGGGAGATGGTGGAAGCGCTGGGCTACCGGGTCGGCCGCGTGTTCGTCGGCGTCTTCGTCGCCGGCGCCGCATTGGCGGGTCTCGGCGGCACGATGTGGGCCCTCTACGAGGAATCGGTTCGCGCCACCATGGGGGCCGAACTGATGATCCTGATCTTCATCGTCGTCATCATCGGCGGCCTCGGTTCGGTCGGCGGATGTTTCGTGGCCGCGCTGATGGTCGGGCTGGCCAGCAACTATGTGGGTTTCCTGGCACCGAAGATCGCCCTGGGCTCGACCATCCTGCTGATGATGCTGGTGCTGTTGTGGCGTCCGTCGGGACTCTATCCGGTGGCCAAGCGATGACGGCGAGGCAGCTTTCGTGATCACCGGGACACTCAAAGCCGCCCTGCTGTCGGACGACGGACCGCGCAGCCGCCTGCTGGCGCTGCTGCTGCTCGCGATCCTGATCGGACTGGCGTTTGCACCGTTCCTCTTTCCCGGCACCCGTTCGCTGAACGTCGCGGCGAAGATCTGCGTCTTCATCCTGCTGGTCGCCAGTTACGACCTGCTGCTCGGATATACCGGGATCGTCTCGTTCGCGCACACCATGTTCTTCGGGATCGGCGGCTACGGCGTGGCGCTCGCGATGTCACGCTTCGGCGTGGACTGGGGGAACATCGCCGTCGGCACGGTCGGCGCCCTGTTGCTGTCGCTGGTGCTTTCCCTCGCGGTAGGCCTCTTTTCGCTGCGGGTCAAGACGATCTTCTTCGCGATGATCACCCTGGCCATCGCCTCCTTCTTCGCAATCCTCGCGTCGCAATTGTCCGACATCACCGGAGGCGAGGACGGCATCACCTTCAAGCTGCCGGAAGTGCTGTCGCCCGGGGCCAAGCTCATGGAGGCGCCGATCTTCGGTGTCGACATCACCGGTCGGCTGCTCACCTACTACCTGGTGTTCGCCGGCTCCCTGGCCGGCTTCCTGGTGCTCCTGCGCATCGTCAACTCACCGTTCGGCCGCGTCCTGCAGGCGATTCGCGAGAACGAGTTCCGGGCCGAGGCAGTCGGTTATCGCACCGTCAACTTCCGTACCGCTGCCAGCGTCATCAGCGCGCTCGCAGCCACACTGGCGGGCGTTCTCTACGCGCTGTGGCTGCGCTACACGGGCCCGGAGGTGACACTCTCGTTCACCATCATGGTCGACATCCTGCTGATGGTGGTCATCGGCGGCATGGGCACCATGTACGGCGCGGCCATCGGCGCGACACTGTTCGTGCTGGCCCAGACCTACCTGCAGGACCTGATGCGCGCAGCCAGCGAAGCGACCGCTTCGATCCCGTTGCTCCCGGTCCTGATTCATCCCGATCGCTGGTTGCTCTGGCTGGGCGTGCTGTTCGTGCTGAGCGTGTACTTCCTGCCGGCCGGCCTGGTCGGGAAGCTTCGCGCTGGCAGCGGTGCGCAGCGCTGAAGGACGACGCAATGAGCCTGAATGCCCTCTCCAGCAACGCTTCCCTCAAGCCCTCGTCGCACTACGCGACGCTGCTCGACCGGGAGATCCACTACATGCAGTGGGGCGACCCGCGGGCGCCGGTGCTCCTGGCTGCCCACGGGCTGGCCCGCACCAGCCGCGACATGGACGATCTGGCCCAATGGTTCGGCGGCCGCTACCGGGTCATCTGCCCGGACACGATCGGTCGAGGTCTGTCGCAGTGGAGCCCCGTCCCTGAGGCCGAATACTGCCTGGCGTTCTATGCCAGGCATGTGGCCGCGCTGCTTGACTCCCTCAACGCGCAGGAAATGGCCTGGGTGGGCACCTCGATGGGCGGAGCGATCGGCATCGTGGCTGCATCCGGTTGCCTGAAGGAACGCATTACGCACCTCGTCCTCAACGATATCGCCCCGGAGGTCGCCCCCGCTGCCACCGCGAGGATACGCGCCTATGCGGGCAGTCCTGCCGCTTTCGATACCGTAACCGCCCTGGAGGAGTACTTCCGGACGGTGTACAAGCCGTATGGCTGGATATCCGATGAGGGCTGGCGACGATTGACGGAGAGCTCCACCCGCCGCCTGCCCGACGGCCGTGTCACCCCTCACTACGATCCCGCCATCGTGCGGCAGTTCCTGCGAGAGAGTGACGACTACTTCATCTGGGACGAGTACGACTCCCTCTCAATACCGGTCCTTTGCCTGAGAGGAGTCGACTCGGACCTCGTGCTACCGGAAACAGCCCAGCGCATGAAGCACCGGGGCCCGCATGCTCAGGTCGTGGAGATCGCCGGCTGCGGCCACGCGCCGGCGCTCAACACGCCCGAGCAATTAGAGCTTATCGACCGATTCCTCCGGACTTGACACCGTCATCCTTGACGCCGGTACTGGTGGGGAACTGACCGTTCCACGTCGAGCCCGTCGAACCGGACTGCCCAGCCGTGGTCGACGCCGATACACCCCCGGATTCCTTGTCGGCGGATGCACTGGAACCCGTTGATTTCGCGTCAGAAGACTGAGCGTCGAAATCCTTCGAATCCGATGTCTTCGCGCCGGAAGACTTCGATTCGGTCGAGTGCTTGAGCGAACGGGCAAGTTCGTCCACCGACTGCGACGCGGACTCCCGCAGGTTCTCGTAGCCCTCCGATGCAAGTTCAGTCGCCTTCCCGGTGACGGTATCGCTCGCCCGGCCCAGCACTGACTTCTCACGCCGGGTCGCCGGAACCAGCGCCGCAATCGTTGCGCCAAGCGCAACACCAATTGCGCCCATCAGCAGGGGTTGCTCTTCCATCAGGGTGCTGAACTCGTCCTTGGCCCGACGTGCCTGTTCGCGTGCCCCCTGGCTGGCACCGCCGACCCGATCCCGCATCGCCTGGGTAGCTGCCCGGGCTGACCCGATAGCCCCCTGGGATCGCTCGCTCAGCCCATCACGGGCCCCCCGCAGGGAGTCCCCCACGGAGTCTCCCGCCTCCGAGACGCTGCTGCGCGCACTCGATACCCGCGACTTGATTGCTTCTCCCACGCCCGACAGCTTCTCGGAAACGCCGGCCGCGGACGCTGCCCGCGCTGCTGCCGTTGCCCAGATCCGAATTCGGGTCGACCCAGGGCGATGCGCCGGGATAGGTCGGATCGTGTTCGTCGTATGGGGTGTAGATGCGTCCGCGGGCAGGCACGGCGTCCTGATTGCGCTGCGACATCTGCGACTTCAGCAGCCAGAGGATACCCAGTCCCGTGACGATGACCGGCAGGGGGTTGCGGCGAACCGAACTCGCCACCCCGGTGGCGAAGTCGCCCCCATGGTCCCGGGCAAAGCCCAGTGCCTGATCCATCAACTGTCCCGGCGACAGTCGCTCTTCCAGCGCTTCCACCGTTCTACCGATACGCTCGCGCGTGTGATTGATTTCCTGTTCCATTTGACTAGGCTCCTTCATTTCGTTGTGGTTGGGCTGGTTGATTTCATTCATGACACCGCCCTCTTGACCATTGCTTCGTCGCGGCGCAGCGACTCGATCGTCCGATTGGGGACCATCCCCTGGGGATCCAGCGATTTCTTCGCGCTCATCAGCAGGATGATGCCGATGAGGCAGACCACCCCGCCGACGATCAGTGCGGCCAGCCAAGGCACGAAATACAGCGACAGACCCAGGACTGCAGCCACCAGCAGGATGATGAATCCGGCGAACAGGACACCCAGGCCGATCGCCATGGACAGCACGCCCGATTTGATATCCCGGACCGCGCCGGACACTTCCGCCTTCGCCAGTGCGACCTCCTGCGCGAAGAGACGGGTGATGTCGTCGGCGAGGCTCTTGAGCAGACCAGTCACCGATGCGGCGGGACCGGCAGGGGGCGAAACGGTATGGCCCCTTTCAGTCGTAGCTTCAACCATGGGAAGATCCTCCCCCACTGAATGGGTTGGTGGTTGCGTTGGTGGTGCTCGATTGCGTACCGGACGCGTTCGGCCACGAAGCGGCAGAGCCGCCCTGTGACATCGAGGAGGTCGATTCGGGGAAAGCGGCAGCGCTGTCCCGTGAGTCCCCATAGGAGCTGCCGAACCGATCCTCGTGCCCGCCCTGGGCCTCTCCGGAGATCCGGGAAGACGCCTTCAGAAAGCGCGTGAGGCCGAACCCGACCGCCACGCTCCCCGCCAGGAATAGAGCCGGGTTCGTCCGGGCAAGTTCCCGCGCGTCGTTGGCGAGGTCGTCGACGCTGCGTTCGCGCAGTCCGTCGGCGAAAGAGGTGATCGACGATGCCACATGGGTGGCGAATGACGCCAGGCCTTCCTGGTTCTCGCTCTTCAGACGGTTCGCGGCGTCGTCGACCGCCTTGGCGAAAGTATCGACCTGGCCTGCAGCCTGATGCAGCCCGGCGTCGAGCTGCTTTTTGCCCGCTTGAGTGGCCGTCTGCGCCAGATCGGCCATCTTGCTCTTGCCGGCAGCCACCTCGTCCTTCACGGACCTGTCGCTCGAATGGGCAAACGCGGAGTTCCCCGCCTGATCCTGGTTCTGGTACATAGATATCTCCTGCACGGTTTCGATGGTCAATGCACTTCCCCCTGATACCGACGGATAGTGCTCGCAATCCCATTGCGCAAGTCTCGGGCCCGTCCTCGGAACTGCTCCTGCGCCCCAGCCTGCAAGGACGGCGCGGGCCCGGCGCCAGACCAACCCTCCCCCGGCGCCAGACCAACCCTCCCCCGGCATCAGCCCGCATCCAGGATCGGGCACAGGCGTTGCCGGCCGCATCGTCCGTCACCCTCGGGTATCGACTCGGGGGCCCACTCGACTCCGTCCGATGACCCTCGCCGAATATCGCCGCAAGCGCCGTTCAGACAAAACCGGCGAGCCGGCAACACGCCGGTCCAAAGCACGCCCGGACCGGCCGATCTTCGTCGTGCAGCTGCACCACGCCAGCACCCGCCACTATGATTTCCGCCTCCAGGTCGGCAGCGCCCTCAAAAGCTGGGCGGTACCCAAGGGGCCGAGTCTCGACCCGACGGTCAAGCGGCTTGCCGCTGAAGTGGAGGACCATCCGCTGGCGTATGCGGATTTCGAAGGCCGGATTCCGCAAGGACAATACGGTGCGGGACAAGTCGAAATCTTCGATCGCGGCGGATGGTCCTGCACCGGCAGCCCGCTGGAGCAACTGGCCAGGGGGCATCTGCAGTTCGAGCTGTTCGGCGATCGTCTGAATGGAGCCTGGGATCTGGTGCGGACCAGGCAAGGCACCCGGCAATCCCAATGGCTGCTGATCAAGCGCAGGGACGCATTTGCGACGGCGGCGGATGCGGACGACCTGCTGGCGGGCAGCGCAACGGTGGCCGGCTCGCCACGGTCCGGCCGCGCCACGCACGAGACCCGAGCCGATGATGCCAAAGGAGACGATGTCATGCGACTGACGCATGCCGAGCGGGTGGTCTATCCGGACCGCGGCGCAACCAAGGGCGACGTCGCGGGTTACTACATCGAGGTCATGCCGTGGCTGCTACCCGAGATCATCGACCGCCCCTTGTCGATCATCCGCTGCGTCCGGGGCCTCGATCAAGCCTGCTTTTTCCAGCGGCACCATACCGCCGGCATCGCCGAGGACTCCTCGGTATCCATGATCGAGGAATCGGGAGACAGGGCCGACTACCTGGTCGTGCGCAGCCCCGAGGCGCTGATGGAACTGGTCCAGTTCAACACGATCGAATTCCATCCCTGGGGATCCACGGCGTCGGCGCCCGACCTCGCCGACCGGATCGTCTTCGATCTGGATCCGGGCCCGGGCGTGCCATGGCGCGCCCTGATCGCCGCAGCCCGGCAGGTGCGGGATGCCCTGGCCAGGCTGTCCCTCGAGTCCTTCGTTCGGACCTCCGGCGGCAAGGGGTTGCACGTGGTCGTGCCATTGAATCCCGGCTCCCCCTGGTCGACGGTCAAACAGTTTGCGCGCTCGGTCGCCCGGAGCCTTGCTGCCGCAGCACCGGATCGCTATGTGGCTGAAGCCTCCAAGGCTCGCCGCGAGGGCCGCATCTTCATCGACTACCTGCGCAATGATCGCAGTGCCACCAGTATCGCTTCGTATTCGCTGCGGGCACGCGCCGGGGCACCGGTTGCCACCCCGCTCTCATGGGCCGAACTGGGCCGCACCAAGGGAGCGGACGCCTTCGACATCGGATCGGTACCGGCCCGGCTGCGGCGACTCAAAGCCGACCCCTGGGAGCGGATGCAAATCGTGCGTCAGGGCCTCGACGATCTTGCCAATGCCCAGGGGGCAGATACCGAGGGCATGCGGGTTGCCCCTTGATGTCTCTTGTCGCAACTGCAGGAGTACCAGCGAATGGAACATGAAGCAGCCCCGACTTCCGCCCGGGCCACCGGCCGCTCGCGATTGATATCCAGCGGGGAAGTCCAGGGCACGGAAGTCTACGGCCCCAATGGAGAGCACGTAGGGGAGATCCACCATCTCATGATCGAACGGGTTTCCGGTCGGGTGGCGTACGCGGTGATGAGTTTCGGGGGCTTTCTCGGGATGGGTAAGGATTTCCATCCGGTCCCGTGGAACGCCCTGAGCTATGACACCACCCTTGAGGGATATCGCACTGCGATCACCCGCGATCAAGTGGAAGGCGCCCCCGCCTATACGGGCGGCGACTCGTTTGGCTGGGATGACGACGAGTGGCACGCCCAGGTCCACGAACACTACCGGGCCGAACCCACTTACCGTGGTTATATCTGAGCGCCCGGAAGTCAGTGGTCGTCGCGGGGACGGTCCAGCCACGCGTCCTCGCGCCCGACCGGTCCCATCTGCATGCGGGCCGCGAACGTCCGCCAGCGGTGCCGCCAGCCGCTGACTGACCCAGGCGACGCCTGGAAGCGCTCCGCGTCCTCGCGCCGATCGAGCCAGATCCGCTGCTCCAACCGACTCACCACCCTGCACTCGGTCCCATACAGCATATTCACGACATTCTCCTTGCTTGCCGCGTCGTGGCGTCTGGCCCCTCCAGACCCACGCACCGCCCACAACATCGATTGTCCGGGCCGGACAGCGCCGCTACAAACGAGTAAATCGCGCTTCATGCATGCACAAACCGCATGCATAATCGCCCGCATGGTCGCTCCTGCCAGATCCCGCCGCCTGGCGCCAATCGACGCTTCGAAGCCGTCGCTCCGGCGCGGTTCACCCGCGCTCCCGCTCCCTCGGGGCGCGAGCCGCGGCGCGGGTCGGCCGATCATGCTGGCAGCCCTGCGCGGGTTCGAAGCGTCCGCACGGCTGTTGAGTTTCACCCAGGCTGCCGAGGAATTGCACCTGACGCAATCTTCCATCTCCCGGCAGATCAAGTCGCTTGAATCGCAGGTCGGCAAGGCGCTGTTCCGGCGCGGCGTTCGTCAGCTGGCCCTGACCCCCGCAGGCCAGCGGCTCTATCGGGTCGTGCACGCCAGCCTCGGCGATATCGACCGGACAGTGACCGATCTGCGCGGCGTGAAGCAGCGCAAGCGGATCACGCTTACGACCTTCGCGTCGTTCGCGTCGCTGATGCTGGTGCCCCGTCTCGCTTCGTTCTCGGAGCAGAACCCGGACATCGATATCCGTATCGATGCTGTGGATGAACTGCGCGACCTGGTATCCGAGGGAATCGATGTCGCCATCCGCTATTGCCCGAATAATCAGGCCCCCCGTGACTCGATCAAGTTACTGGATGAAACGCTGACGCCTGCGCTCAGTCCCCGGCTGCTGACGCGTCTCGGCCCGCTCAAGAAACCGCGCGACCTGGCGCGGGCAACCTTCCTGGTGCTGGACAACACCGGGATGCACGACGAATTCCACAGCTGGCACCGCTGGTTCGCGGAGCACGGGCTGACGATGCCCCGGCAGGCGCCGACGATATCCTTCAACTTCACCTACCAGGCACTGGAGGCTGCCGTGCGGGGCCAAGGCGTGATGCTCGCGCCGGTGGTCTATATCCGGGACCTCGTTTCGCGCGGAGAACTCATCTGCCCGTTCAGCCGGTCGATGTCGTCGCCGCACGGGTATTACCTGATCACCAATCCGACTTCATCCAGCCTGCCCTATGTCGCCGCATTCACGCGCTGGTTGATCGACTTGCTCCGGCCCGAGCCGCAACCCGATCGAAAGACTCCTGCAGGCTACACTGGCGGGTTGGACGCCGGCGTTGTCGAGGACACCGGCTGACCTCACTAACCAAGAGTCTTTACCGATGAGCCGCAATACCACCGACACCCAGAACATGGCCCTTTTCTGCGATTTCGAGAACGTGGCGCTTGGCGTGAAGGAAGCCCGCTACGAGCAGTTCGACATCGGCAAGATTCTCGAACGCCTGCTCCTCAAGGGCAGCATCGTCGTCAAGAAGGCCTACTGTGACTGGGATCGCTACAAGGATTTCAAGGCGTCGATGCACCAGGCATCCTTTGAGATGATCGAGATCCCGCACGTCCGGATGTCGGGAAAGAACTCCGCCGATATCCGCATGGTGGTGGATGCATTGGACCTTTGCTACACCAAGGCCCACGTCGATACCTTCGTGATCATCAGCGGAGACTCGGACTTCTCGCCCCTGGTCAGCAAGCTGCGGGAGAACAACAAGACAGTGATCGGTGTCGGCGTCAAGAATTCGACGTCGGACCTGCTGATCGCGAACTGCGATGAATTCATTTTCTATGACGACCTGGTCCGCGAGCAGCGCGGACGCAGCAACGCCGTCGCGAAGGCGCGTGCGTCAACCCGCAAGCGGACCGACAAATCGGACAAGCCACCCGAGAAGATCGCAGAGAGGAGCACTGAGAAGAACGGCGATAAAGGCGGTGATAAAGGCGTCGAAAGAGGCAGCGAGAAGCCTGGTGAGAAAGGCGAGCGGCAGGGTAAAGGCCCGGCTGCGGACCGGTCCGATAAAGCGGAGCGCAGGGAACAGGCGTCATCGGCCGGCGCCGCCGAGGGCCCGACCTATGAACCGCTGACATCCGAGGAAATGCTGGCCGATCCACTGGGAATGGGCGATGGCGCCACCGGCGCGTCGAGTGCGGCCGAACGCGAAGAGCGCACCCTGCGCGGCCTGGAACTGGTGGTGGAGACCCTGGATGCGCTGCTGGCCGAACGCGGCGACGACGAGCGGATCTGGGGATCCATGGTCAAGCAGACATTGAAACGTCGAAATCCGGGCTTCAACGAGCTCTACTACGGCTACAAATCCTTCAACCGGATGCTCGAGGAAGCGCGGGACCGCAACCTGATCACGCTGGAAAACGACGACAAGTCCGGAGGCTACATCGTCCGGGCAGTCTGACGTCCGGCGGGAACGCGCGACTTCAGAAGGCCGTTTTCAGTACCTGTAGCGCAGTCCCACGGAGGTCAGCCCGAGGGTCTGCTCCCCGGGGGCAAAGTCGAAACGATGCCGCTCGTACTCCGCCGTGACCTCCCACTGCGTCGTCAGGCGGTAGCCCAGCCCGACGCCGTAGCTCAAACCGAACCCCTTCTCGGTGCCGGTGCGGATGCCGGGACGGCTCGTGGAAGTGTCGGTCCAGCCATAGGTGGCGCCGATCTTGCCGAATGCAGTGAAGGCGGCCGACACCGGCAGGCTCCCGACCAGGCTGAGATTGAGCCCCTGCGCTTTCTGTGAGCCGCCGGCGTAGCCGATCTTGCCCATGTTGAGGTAGCTGACCTCTGCGCCGAGGACATCGGTGGTGATGCTGCCGGTGGTCAGCTTGAACGCAGTCTTGCCGTTGTCGCAGGTGAGGTTTGCGACGCAATCGGGATCAAACTGCGACTTTCCGATGTTCAGGCCCAGATAGCTTTGCGACGGTGACAGACCGCCGCCCCCCCAGGTGCTGCCAGGAGTCGTCTGGGCATGAGAGGCCGACCCCCACAGCCCCACCAGGCCTCCCAGGGCCACCATCAAGCTGATCGACGTTCTCGCACGCATCTGGACTCCACCTCGAATAACGCCGGCGGCGCACGATTGCACCGCTATCGTTGCCTGAGTTTATAACGGATGCGAGCGCTTGCTCGCGCTGCAGTTGCTAGCGTGACAATGGGCTGCTCGGGCACTGGAGGCATGGCGATTGCCACTACCGCACGACAGGCAACCGACAACCGGACGAAGAACCATGCCCGATATCGCTGACTGCAAGATCCTGATAATGGCCACCCACGGGTTCGAGCAATCCGAGCTCCTGGTCCCGCTGGAGGCGCTCAAAGCCGCCGGCGCTACTGTTCACGTCGCCACGCCGGACGGCACGCCGATTCGCGGCTGGAACGAAAAGGAGTGGGGCGAAACGGTCACCGCGGACTGCCCGATCAAAGGAGCCTCCCCGGCCCAATACGATGCGCTGGTGCTGCCGGGAGGCCAGATGAACCCTGATGCGCTCCGGCTCAACGAGGCCGCAGTGGCAATCGTGCGGGAGTTCGCGTCGCTGAACAGGATCATAGCGGCGATCTGCCATGCGCCGTGGCTGCTGGTCGAAGCCGGTCTCGCGGCTGGCCGCGAAATGACGTCATTCCCCTCCATCAAGACCGACATGAAGAACGCTGGCGCAACCTGGCTGGACCGCGAAGTGGTGGTCGACGACGGCATCATCACCAGCCGGTCTCCCGACGACCTGCCTGCCTTCGTCGCCAAGATTATCGAAGAGGTCGAGGAAGGACGGCATCTTCGCAAGGCCGGCTGACGCTTACACGCTGCTCGGGTGCACGTCCGGACCACGTGCCGCCCACGCCGGGGAGCGGGCGAAAGGCAGCGGTGCGGCAGCGGGCAGTCCGCGACGGCGAGCCGACTGCGTGGAAGGGGCGAAATAGCCCCGCGGGATCACGACGATGCCCGTGTCGCTCACCGGCCAGCGCTCCCGGTCGAGTTCGGGATAGAACCCTGCCTCGAGTCCCTCGGGAAGATGGTTGTCCTGATCGATGATGACATTGCGCAGGCGGCAACCGGCACCAACCTGGACATTCTCCCCCACGATGCACCGCGTCAGGCGCGCACCTTCCCCGATACGCGCGCCCTGCCGCAGGACTATCCGCTCGACCTGGGAGGATCGCGAAATCGGGGACAGGCTTCGTAGGTTCGCGAACGGTCCTTCGGCGACGGCCGCGTCCGACGGCGGCAGCGCGCCGCGGATGGGCCATTGGTGATCGGTGAGCGGGAATCTTGGCGAGTCGCCCAGTGTGTCCATATTTGCTGCGAAGTAGGCGTCCACCGTGCCGACATCGCGCCAGTAATGGGCATCGCCATCGCGGGCCGCCCATTTCGGCTTCGCGGCAGTGAAGTCGTACGCCAGCAGGCGTCGCGACCCCACCAGCGACGGCAGGAGGTGTCCACCGAAATCCGTTTCCCCGCGTGCATGCGTGGCATCGAGGGCCTCCAGCAGGACAGCCGGCGAAAACAGGTAGTTGCCCATGGACGCCAGGGCGTGGGAGGGGCGCCCCGGCATCCCGGCAGGCTTGGCGGGTTTCTCCGAAAAGCGACGAATCCGACCACTTTCATCCGTTTCGATCACCCCGAAACCGTGGGCGTCCGCGAGCGGCACGGGCAGCGTTGCCACCGAGACGTCCGCTTTCCGGGACAGGTGGAACTCGATCATCTGACGCACGTCCATCCGGTAGACATGATCGGCGCTGAACACCGCGACGACATCCGGCATGAAATCCATGATCAGTTCGCGATTGCGAAAAACGGCATCGGCCGTACCGGCGTAAGGTGCCAGACCACCGATCCCGCCGATGATCGGGTTGATGTACGACCCGGCAGTCAGTTGATCGGTCCGCCAGCACTCCATCAGATGCTGCAACACTGATTGAGGCTGATACTGCATCAGCACGTGAATCGCCCGGACATCGGAGTTGCACAGATTGCTCAGGGCGAAGTCGATCAACCGGTAATGGGTGTTGAATGGCACTGCCGGTTTCGCCACATGCCGGGTGAGCGGAGCGAGGCGCTTGCCTTCTCCGCCGGCCAGGACAAAGGCAAGTACCCTGGTAGCTTTTTCCATCGAAACGTCCCCCGGCGCGGTTCTATTGTTCGTTCTTACGCCCGCCCGGTCGTTGCCAGCGGTACTCGCGCGAAGTGCAATCGACGTGCCCAGAGAGGGTCAATAACTGTCAAAGGCGTGCCGTAGCGGGCATGAGAGGCACATGAGAAGGCATTCGTGGCCCGATGGAGTGCACTGGAACAAGCGCAGCAAGTCGCGTTTGTTCCTGATATCGAACAGTGGTTCTTGATATCGAATGAGAGCCCACCTACACTTCGATAATAGGCCCTCCCTGCCCTTGCTCCTCGCACGCAACCAGGCTGGTCGGCCAAACGATCGGACCTTTACATGAACATCAGGAAAATCGCCGGCGCCCTCGGCGCCGAGATCGCAGGCGTCGATCTCGCACACGGCATTTCCGTCGGCCTCGCGGCGGAGATCCGCCAGGTCCTGCTGGACAACCAGGTCATTTTCCTGCGCAACCAGCGGCTTTCGCCAGCCCAGTTCCTGGACTTTGCCCGGCACATGGGAGAGCCCATCGAGTACCCGTTCGTCAAGGGGCTGGAGGGATTTCCGCACATCATCGAAGTCAAGAAACTTGAAGACGAGCGCAGCAACTTCGGGGGCATCTGGCATTCCGACACCACCTACCTGGAAGAGCCACCCATGGGCTCGATGCTGCTCTCCAAGGAGGTGCCTCCCTACGGCGGCGATACCCTCTTCGCCAACCAGTACCTCGCGTGGGAGAGTTTGTCGGACACCTTCAAGCGGATGCTCGACGGCCTGATCGGGATCAGCAGTTCGGCAAAAGCCGACGTCTCCAAGACTCGCGAGGATCGCATCCGCACCGATGGCAAGGACAGAGGCAGCCGGGCCGGCGACGAGCGGGCGCGGCCCGCCGAATATCGTGCCGAGCATCCGGTGGTGCGCACGCACCCGGAAACAGGGCGCAAGAGCCTGTTCGTGAACGTCGCGCATACCAGCGGCATCAAGGGCCTGACTGCCGACGAGAGCGCGCCTCTACTCGACTTCCTGTTTGCCCACCAGGTCAAGCCGGAGTTCACCTGCCGATTCGCGTGGGAGCCCGATTGCATCGCCTTCTGGGACAACCGCTGCGCTCAGCACAATCCGATCAACGACTACCACGGCTTTCGCCGCGTGATGCACCGGATCACGCTACGAGGCGATCGTCCCGTCTGAGGTTCAGGCGACTTGCCGCGCAAGGGCGCTGCAAGTCGCCACCAGCAACCGGGCGCAATCCTGCAGATTGCCTTCCATGCGGTGCCGGGGCCCGGCAACGGCCACCGCCACTGTTTCGTCATGGATCGTCAGGGACGCCGCAACCGCCCAGACATCCGGCACGTTCTCGCCACGCGTCACCTGGTACCCCACCCGGCGACCCGAGGCCACATCGGCGAGGATGGCATCGCGATCGACCAGGGTGGACTCGGTCACCGCCGGCAGCGCCAGTTCCTGCAACAGCGTGCGCAGTTCGCCATCCCTCAGGCCGGCCAGGATCGCCTTGCCGATGGCGCTCGAGTGCAGGGGCTTGATCTCCCCAGGCGTGGCCGAATAGCGGATCGGATGAACCCCCTCGACCACCTGCAGGTAGACCACCGCATTACCCTGGCGCTTGCCGAAGATCACCGTCTCGCGAGAAGCGTCGCGCAGCGCTTCCATCTGCGGCAGCGCCGTTTCGATGAAGGGGTCGTGCCGGAGAATGTCGCGCGCCAGATCGTGCAGGCGCCGGGTCGGGTAGAGGGCTCGGGGCCGGGCCAGGGTATACAGGCAGCCGCGTGCAACCAGCGTCGCGACGATGGCGTGGCAACTGCTCTTCGGTGCACCGATCGACCCGGCCAGTTCCGTGAGCGACAAGGGACGGCGAGCGGCGTGGAAGGCCTCGATGATGTCCAGCACCCGTTCGACCGCAGTCACCGCAATCTTCGTCATCACGCCTCCCGTCTCGCGCCGGCAATTGTAGGAGAGAATTCATAATATCGAACCAATGTTCTTGCAGCCGAATGACGGCGCACACTAGCATTCCCCCGAACCGAGGAGACCACACATGAAGAGACGAATGATCGGCAGGCTGTCCCTGCTCGCCCTGCTGCTGACAACCGCGCTTGGCGCGTCCGCCCAGGAGTACCCTTCCAGGACCGTCAAGATCGTCGTTCCCCAGACGCCGGGCGGAGCATCCGATACGCTTGCCCGGATCATCGGCCAGAAGCTCAGCGACAAGTGGGGTCAGCCGGTGGTCATCGAGAATCGGGCCGGCGCCGGTGGCAATGTCGGTACCGAGGTCGTTGCCGGCGCGCCGGCGGACGGGTACACCCTGTTGATGAGCTACGTCGGCACCCAGGCAATCAACGGGTCGCTCTATAAAAAACTGCCATTCGATCCCGACAAGGACTTCGCGCCCGTCGCGACCTTGGCCACCCTGCCCTTCGTGGTGGTCGCGCGTCCGGATGCGAGCTTCAAGACAGTCGCCGACCTCGTCGCCGCGGCCGGCAAAGGGAGCCTCACCTACGGCTCGGCCGGCAACGGCTCGGTGAACCACCTGCTCGGTGAGATGTTCAACGCCGCCGCCGGCGTCAAGCTGCGGCACATTCCTTACCGGGGCGCAGCGCCGGCCATGACCGACCTGATGGGCGGACAGATCGACGTCGTATTCACCAGCCTGCCGTCGGCAGCCGGTTCGATCCGCTCCGGCAAGCTGCAGCCGATTGCAGTCACCAGCGCCAAGCGCGCCTCTGCCTTTGACCAGGTCCCCACCATCGCCGAGGCCGGCTTTCCGTCATTCGACGTCAGTCCCTGGTTCGGCCTGCTGGCGCCGGCGCGCACGCCGGACGAGGTGGTCGCGAAGATCAACCGGGACGTCAACCAGATCCTGCGAAGCAAGGAGGTGGTCGACGCATTCGCCGCCCAGGGCGCGGATCCTTACCTCACCACGCCGGAGGAGTTCACCCAGGTCCTGCGGGCGGACATCGCGAAGTGGGGCAAGGTGGTCAAGGACTCGGGCGCAAGCATCGACTGAAGCCCACCGGCCCGGCGGCCGCGAGCGGGCCCGCCACCCCGCCGGCCAGTACCGGCGTCGTGCGGTACAACACATGCAAGCGGCATCCATAGCGGCACAATAGTCCCGAACCCACGTTTCAGGCGCCCCATGAAGAACTTCGCATTAATCGGTGCGGCAGGCTATATCGCGCCACGGCACATGCAAGCCATCAAGGCAACCGGCAACGATCTCGTCTGCATGCTCGATCGCAGCGATTCGGTGGGCGTCATCGACAGCCACTTCCCCGACGCCGATTTCTTTACCGAGTTCGAGCGATTCGACCGTCACGTCGACAAGCTGCGCCGGGGCAACGACGAGAAACGGATCAATTACGTCGCGATCTGCTCGCCCAATTATCTTCATGACTCCCACATGCGGTTTGCGCTGCGCTCCGGCGCGGACGCCATCTGCGAGAAGCCGCTGGTGCTCAACCCCTGGAATATCGACGGCCTCAAGGAAGTCGAGAAAGACATGGGGCAGAAGGTCAATACCATCCTGCAGTTGCGAGTGCACCCCGCAATCATCGCGCTACGGGACAAGGTCCGCAGCAGCGGCAAAGGCACCAAGCACGAGGTCGACCTGACCTATATAACCTCACGAGGCAGCTGGTACCTGCAATCCTGGAAAGGCGACGTCAAGAAATCCGGAGGCATCGCCACCAATATCGGCGTGCACTTCTTTGACATGCTGCACTTCATCTTCGGCGCCTTGCAGGAGAATGTTGTCCACCTCAATGCCGATACCAGGGCCGCCGGCTTTCTGGAGTATGAAAAGGCCCGTGTCCGCTGGTTCCTGTCGGTCGACGTCGCCGACGTCCCGCCGGCCCAACGCGACGCCGGCCAGCGGACCTACCGGTCGATTACCGTGGACGGCGAAGAAATCGAGTTTTCCGGCGGGTTCACCGACCTGCACGTACGCAGTTATGAAGAGATTCTTGCCGGCCGCGGATTCGGGCTGGAGGAGAATCGGACCGCCATCGAGACGGTGGCCACCATTCGGGGAGCACAGCCCCAGGGACTGCAGGGCGAATACCATCCCTTTTTGCGGCGCTAGCCTCACCATGGGTTATCGCCGTAGTTTTCCCGACCCTGCGCAGGCGCGACGATCCTGATTCCGACTTGATTCGCGCTTAATCCAAAGTCTGGCCTCCAAGCCTGTTACAGCCGAATCAGGTGGAGAATCCGGACGCCTTCCCTCGGGCCCGGAAAAAACCCGAAGGGAAGGATTGCATTCACGTTAAATTACGTTAACATCTGGCGCATCCAATATCCGCCGGAGTGAATGCTATATGCCTACCTACCAGGATTACCTGAAGCAGATCGACCAGCTCACCAAGCAGGCAGAGGAAGTACGCCAAGCCGAGGTGGCCGCTGCAGTGGCCGACATCAAGGCCAAGATGGCCCAATACGGAATCCGCCTGAGCGATATCACCGGAAAAGAATCCGGGCGCGCCTCAGGCAGAAAACCAGCCGCTTCGGGAACCAGGAAAAAGGTGGCGCCCAAGTATCGCGGCAGTAATGGGGAATTATGGACCGGGCGCGGCCGGCGGCCGGCATGGGTTGAAGCAGAACTGTCAAAGGGGCGGACTATGGGGGGATCTGGCGATTTAAGTAACTTATTGAGTCGGCTCGGTCGCACACCTTACGCGATATATACATAATAGTCTGGAAATGCTCCCGCTTCCCTGCCACCCACCGCTTTATCAAGTGACCGGTGGCCTAGGCCACCGCGGGTTCGGCTGAATCGCTTGCATTTTCCCAAGCTGCCATGGTATGTGACAAGTTGCGCCCCGAGGTTGTGTCATGAGGGGAGGCTCCTTCAGCAGGGGTCGCCAGGATGCAATCCGATACCTCCCCGGATGCCCAGTACCCCGAACCCGCTAACACGGCCGTAGCAGCATTCCTCACGTAACGCGCGGCGTCGGAATGCATCGCTCCCACCCACCGTCCGAACTCGATCAACGGCAGTGTCACAGGCGAGGGGCGGCTCGGTCAGTGCGGTGATCACAGCCACGGCCCGACGAATGGACGCACGTGAGCTCGACGAGACGATCGTACGAACGGTCGTTGGCGAGGGATGGACCGAAGTCACGGGGCGGCGCGTGCCGGGACACCCGGTCGATCTGGTGTGAACGACAGGGGTGCACGCCGCAGCAACAAGGTCGTCCGTCGCAGGCAGCCGGCGAGGCGCGGGTAGTTGCGGCGCGGACCGCCTAGTGGCTCCAGCCGCGATCGTTGCCGCTCACGTTCGAACGACGGCATTTTCGCAAGCGGCGGAAGGCTCCACCATTCGAAGCGTGTCCACCAACTGCCGCAAGATAGTGGACTCTCGATGACGCTGGGGCGCAACTGCGCGTTGCCGCCAGTGCCTCCCGCAGGCACCACTCGTCGCCCCCGCCGCTGGGAGCATCGATCCCGTCGATGATGATTCCTCCCGTACCGAGGCGGGACCGCGCGAAGCGGAGCCGAAGCCTGCTGCCTAGCGAGAGGAACGAATGCCGCAAGTCGAAGCAGACGTCCAGGAAACGGACGTCGAATGGGAGAAGTGGGGGGCCCGTGACCCCTACTTCGGCGTGCTCACTCACGATCGGTACCGCTCCTCGACTATCACGGCCGATGACTACCTTGCCTTCTTCGAGTCCGGTCGCGGTCACGTCGAGGCGGTACTCGCGAGTTGCACGCGCCACTTCGGCCAAGAGTTCCAGCCTCGACGCGTGCTTGACTTCGGCTGTGGGGTCGGGCGCGTGCTGCTGCCGTTCGCAGAGCTGTGCGAGGAAGTCGTTGGCGTGGACGTCTCGGAGTCTGATGCTCGCTGAAGCCAGGCGCAACTGCGCGCGCTTCGGCGTGACGAACGCCACCCTGGTGCGCGCCGACGACACGCTCTCCGCCGTCGACGGCCATTTCGACCTGGTGCACAGCACGATCGTCTTTCAGCACATCGAGAGCGAGCGCGGCCTCGACCTTATCGCTCGGCTCGTCGAGCTAGTCGCGCCGGGCGGCGGCGTCTCGATCCACGTGACCTACGGCCGCGACTACGGCGATTGCCGCTACGGACGGCCCGTGCCGCAGCAGGCTCGAACCTCCACGGCCCCGTCCGCTGCACCGCCGTGCGCTGTCGGCCGTCGGCGGTCTGGTGCGGTCCGTCCGACCACCGGTTGCCGGAGCCGATCGCTCCATCCGACGCGGCAGCCGATCCCGTGATGATGATGTACCACTACGATCTCAGTCGCATCGCGTACATCCTGCACTCCGCCGGCGCCACCGGCTTCGCCGCCGAGCTCACCGACCACGGCGGCGAGCTCGGTGCGACCTTGTACGCGCGCGTCGGCTCCCGAGCCGCAGCCGAACCGCGTCGACGCCGATCGATCCTCTCCCAGACATCCATTTATTCATCACAAGCTAATGAACACTCGAAGCATCGAAGTTGTCGGAACCTTCCAGGGCTGCTGGACCCAATGGGTGGGACAGGTGCTGACGGAAAACGGACGTGCCGAGGTGCACACAAACTCCTTGTCCTCGCAAGAGCTGAGGCGATGCTGCGCAGTGCGCCAGGACTCGCAACGTGCTGGTGCTCGTCGAGCATCCGGCAATCGGACTGGCACATTTGCTCGGCAAGGGCGAGGACATCGATCCTGAAGCGTGGCTCGACGACTGGCTGGCGAACGCGCGCACGCTCTTCGCGTACGCGCAGCGACATCCGGACACCACCCTTGTCGTCAACGCCGACGAAGTGCGACGCAGACCTCAGCGCCTCGCGCAGCTGCTGCGATCGCGCTGGGGGGGGATCTGCTCGAAATGCCTTCGCGGATTGCGGGCAGGGCCATCCGTCCGACGCTCTTACCCATGCGCTCGCGTGGAGCTTCATCGAGCGCGACCCTGCATTGCAGGACGTGGTGCCTGAACTGATGGCGAGCTGCGTGGTGCTGCCCGGCCTGCGCGCTGCCAGCCCGCGGTTCGCGCCGGAAGGCATGTTGATGGCGCTAGAGGCAGCACGACGCCTGGCGGAGCTGATGCAGACCGAGCGACACCTTGCGCAAGTTGAAAGCGATCGCGAGGCCGAGCGAGACGCCCTTCGCCGCGAGTTGCAGGTTGCGGCTGACAAGTGCGCCCAGTTGCACAACCGCAGGCCAGGCATCGAAAGCCGATCACGCCAGAATGATTGCCCGCGCCGATGGTGCCGAGCGCGCACTGGTGGACGCGCGAATCGCGACTGGAAGCAGAGGTCAGCGAGCGCAATGCGCTGGCGTCGCTATTCGCCGACGCCGCGAGCCGGCAGGACTCGATTGGCCACGAGTTGGGGCGCGGAACGTGAGAACGCGGCGGCTCTCGGCCACCAGCTCAACGAGGGGGCGGCGGCATCAGCGCAGGTTGCCAAGCGAGCAGCAATGCAGGATCGAGCTGGAGCTGATTCAGGCGACGGAACGGCGGCACTCGCTCGAGCAGGAACTTACCCAGGCCAAGAAGAGCGAGCGCAATAGCGGAATTCGCTCAGAACAAGAAGGAGCGAAGCGAACTCGAGCAGGAGCTGGCTCAGGCCGAAGATGCGACGGAGCGCACTCGAGCAGGAACTGGCGAAAGCGAAAGAGGCTGCGCGCACCGCCGGCGAGGAGAGCGACCTCCTGCTGCAGCAGTTGCACGAGGTCCAGGAAGAGCTCGAGCGATTGTTCCTCGCAAAGCGCGGCGTCGAGAAGTGAACTGCGCGCCGCCCAGACAGGAATCGACCTCGAAGAAGCTCGAGCGGGACCTGCGCGGCGCCCGCGAAGAGAGCGAGCTGCTCACGCTCCAGACACATCAGGTTCAGCAGGAGCTCGAACGCATGCACGCGGAGAGGGTGCGGCTCGAAGACGAACTGAAGTCGCGCGTCGCCCTGCCCGGTCTCGACGACGTCACGATCGGCGAAGTCGTCGTGGGCGGCGAGCGCGATTCGCCTCCGCATCGCGAGCTGTCGTTCATCGTGCGCGGAACGCGAGCAGGCGCGCGGCACGTTGCAGAAGCCGCTGTGCGGCTGGTCGAGCATTGGGGCCGTCCGGGACTCGTGATTTTCGCGGATGACAGCCGCACTGCGCTGTTCGAGACCTGGCGCGAGAGCGGCCGGGAAGACGGCCGGCCCTACATGTTGCTCGTCCACGGCGAGGAGTCGGCACAGCGCGTTTACGACAGCGATGGGCACGCTCGACTGGCAACTGGTCCAGGCGCTGGCGATACGGTCTGGGGCAGGCGCTGCAGGATCACGCGGGCGTGCTGTCGCCGGCGTGGCGCTCGCTCGCACAGCGGCTGCTGACGAGCCTGCACGAGCGCCGGCGCGGCTGCGCTACGACAACGTCGTCGTGACGCCGATCGAGCAGGAGCAGCCCGAGGAACGCCCTGCTTCGGGCTGACCCTCGAGCGGGCGAGCTACCACGGCCGCACCTGGCAGCGACTGCCGATCCAGTGGCAGCCAAACGGCGCGACACCCTCGCTCGACCTGGGAAGCGACGAGGAGAGCGGCCCGCCGCTTGCTCGCGTGGCCGACCGACGCGGACGGTGCACCAGTCCGCACGCTGCGGTTGCCGCTCGGCGACGATCCCGTACGCCCCGGGGACCCACGCCGTCTGGGACACGCTGTCCGGGTCAGACCGCGCTTCGTCGCAGGAACTCCTGAACCTGATGCCGATCCTCGCGGTGCACCTGCAGGCCGCCGCCGCGAGCGACCGGCAATGGTGCCCGACAGATCGATCTGCAGGCGGCGGCAACAAGCACCATGCTGTTCGGTCGCATAGCTCTTTGCGCAGCGCCGCACCAGGATCGCTCGCGAGGCCCGCTTCTTCATCGAATGGCGCGCCAGCTAAGATCATGGCGGAGCCGACCTCGGTTACATCTCCGGCGGCCGAGCCCCGCGTTCGACCGGTGAATAGCATGCTCGGGTCAACTCGTCGCGGCGACAGCCCGATTGGCTCTACGGTGCCAGGTCGTTCACGTCAGCTGGGAGAGCGGCTCAGCTCACTGTGGATGCCCCCGCTCAATGATCCCGATGCCGCGGATGAGGTGTTCTATTTGGCTTC
Source organism: uncultured beta proteobacterium (assembly GCA_963834335.1). Lineage (GTDB taxonomy): Bacteria > Pseudomonadota > Gammaproteobacteria > Burkholderiales > Burkholderiaceae_E > Lautropia. Next base: position 407,292 of record CAWIBK010000001.1, read on the forward strand.
AGACTAGCCGCCCCTTCCGCTCCTCGCAGATCGGAACCTGCAGTCGGACAGCGACTCCCGTTGGCTTGGCGGGCAGTCCTGCGGTCCTCCAGTCCGGACCTGAGCCGCTCGAGCAATACCTAACATTCATTTGTCCGCAACAAGGCTTTCGCTCGTCATGGTTGATACCTCACCTTCTCACTCCGAACAAACAAGGCGTCCGCATCGCGGCTCGAGAGCCAACCCTCGTGCAGCCGCGTACGAGGCGCTTGACAAGCTGCTTTCCTCGCTGGATGCGAATCCCATTTCGATGACAGATCCTCCAGGGACGCGAAGTTGCTAGTGAGCGCCAGCACTGCTGAAAAAGGGTGGTCGGTACACGGCATGGTGCCGAGTTGGTGATCGAGAGAGCCAGACAACATCCGGCCCATTGACCCTGCTGCATATCCGTGATGACTATATCCCCTCCAAAGTCGCGCGCAGAGGGTAAGTACTACGAACTAGAGTTCCTGCAGGCGCTTGCCCATTTCATCGACCAGAAGACCTAATCGCAGACGTCGGTGCCAACGTAGGCGACCATACTACCTATTTCGCCCAGGTACTCGGCGCTGAAGTAGCGGCATTCGAGCCACAACCACACAACGTCCTATGCCTTGAACTAAACATTCGACTTAACAGGGCGAAGAGCGTCACCGTGCATCGCTGTGCCTTGGGCGATGAGCCCGGGAACGTCGCATTGTCGATGGGCATACATTCGAACTACGGCTCATTCAGCGCGGACCCCGCCAGCAACCCCAATAGTCAGCCAGGCAATTCAGGGCCTGCGTACGGTGTCCCTGTATGTGTGCTCGATCATGTATTGGATAAGAAGCATACAGATCACGCCGTTTCTCTGATAAAGGTCGATGTAGAAGGAATGGAGATGGAGGTACTCCGAGGTGCGACACACACCCTTCAGAGGTGGAGGCCGTTCGTGGCGTGCGAATGCCTAGATCAACCAACATTCGAACGTGTTGACGCACTGCTTTCCACGTTTGGCTACTCCGTTGTCGCCATCTTCAATGCGACACCGACCTTCCTATTTGGTGATCTAGACGATCCGTCACATGTAAAACGACTTTCTGCGTACTTGAGGAGTCGGGTCACGTCGAACGCTAACAGCAGGAAAGGGTTCATCCGCGATTAATTCCAACGGAAATCTAAGCGCCTGCAGATTCCAGGTAACTTCAACGCGCCCTCGAACTAGCGCAGGCGAAAGGCACAGTCAAGGAAGCATTTGGGGCATCACCTCAGCCCTGCAAGATCAGAAGCCCGCCAATACACGGCGTTAAGAACGACATGTTAACAACGACCGACCGAATAAATGAACCCCGATACATCAATACTTCATTCAGGTGACGACGCAATGGTAGAAGGAAAAGCTGCGAGAGCAAACCGCCTTTATCGGGACGGAAAGTCTCGCCGCGGTGGTGCTTTATAAGGAGCTTGCAAGCAGGATGGGCTTGGATCTCTTTCATGCGAATATAGTTCTGTGTGAGCGAAGGTTAGAAAGTGCCCCCCGCCTCGAGAGAAGATCAGTGTCGTTTTCATAACAGACGAGACGTATTTGATGCCAACCTATGTAGCGATACATTCGTTGATAAAAAATCGTGATTTGGAACGGACCTTTGATATCTACGTCATTCTATCGGATGTCGACAAGAACGCTGGAAAGCTGCTCAAGCGGCTTGCCACAGTCAACGTACAAGTACATATTCTTGAGTCGGAAGCAAGCTTTTCGAAGTATGCAATTAAGAAGAATGGATTCCACGTTTCACCGACGGCCATCCTTAAGTTCGAACTTCCCAATATCCTTCCGAACCTGGACAAGGTTCTGTATTTGGACGGGGATATTGTGGTTAGGTCGGACGTGGCGGACTTGTTGATCGACATCGACGACAAGTACGCCGCCGTTGTTGAAGACATCAAGCCAAAGTTGAAGTACAAGCCCAGCATCTTGAAAAAGCTAAGCATCGAAAAGCACAGAGGCTATTTCAACTCCGGTGTGATGTTGCTTAATCTCGCCGCAATGCGAAGGGATGGAATAACTAAAAGACTGTTCGAGTACAGAGAGCATGGCATTAACTTCTTCATGGATCAAGATGCATTGAATGTTGTATTCAAGGATGAGGTAAAGTATCTGCCGTGGAAGGATAATCTCCTTGTCACGCTAGAAGCGGACTTCACAGTTCTAGAAATAACAAAAGAGTACGGGGATCGCCAAACCTACAAATCCTTCGGCGAAATGGCGGCTAGTTCGCGCATCACTCATTTCGCATCCAAATTCAAGCCTTGGAAAGGATCCCCGTCTGTACTCGCATACATGTGGAACCAATATTATCTGTCTTCTGGCGCACACTTAGCTGACTTCAGAGTGGGTCACGAAGTAAAGACTCTCGGATATCACAATGACATTGTCGTATCACTCACGTCATACCCTGCAAGAATCGAAACCGTGAAGGAAACGATTGAGAGCTTGCTTTTACAGGATTTTAAGGCCTCCAAAGTTGTATTGTGGCTTGCGAAGGATCAGTTTCCGTCACAGGAGCGCGACCTCCCGGTCGCTCTTCTGGACCTACGATCACGAGGCCTGACCATTGAATGGTGTACCGACATCAAGTCGTTCAAAAAACTGGTTCCTTCGCTAAAGCAGTTCCCTAATAGCGTTATTGTCACAGCTGATGACGATATCAACTACGGCAGAGGATGGCTTGGTCGACTGGTCGCGGCCTATATGAACGAGCCAGATGTCATACATTGCTGGCGAGCTCATAGGATTCTGATGGATGAGGAAGGCAACGCCATGTCGTATCGCAAATGGCCTCGTGATGTTAAAGCCTCTAAGGCGGCGTTTGACACTTTCTTCACCGGCTGCGGAGGCGTGCTCTACCCTCCGAATAGTCTGCACAGCCTTGTTACGGAAGAGAGGCTCTTCTCCGAGATATGTCCGCACGGTGACGACATCTGGTTCTGGGGCATGGCGTTGCTGAACAATACTCGGATAAAGGTCGTTATCGATAGCAAGTTCCAGATGAACTTTGTTGAGAACACCCAGGATACCGCCCTTTGGAGGGAGAACGACGTGGGCGGAAGAAATGACGTCATGATCCGCAATATGCTCGAAAGGTTCCCGGATATTAAGCAGAGGCTGGTGGCGGTTGAACCGGCCCTCGCGTGAGAACGGAGAGGATTGTTGTTCTACCGTCGTAGGCAGTTTTAGGGGGCAGCTCGAAGCAGGGCGCATGTCGATAGAGCTAATGCACGCTCTAGAGACTAGGGGAAAGTATGGCGATCGCGAATCAGCAGGGGGCCCGCAAGGAACTCACAGAGGTGCTGAGTCCCCGGTACAGCTTTCGCTTCAAGACCGTCGAGGCTCATATCGACTACTGCATCGAGAATCACGGCCGCTCTTAAAGCCTTCCGCACGGAAGTAGAATTCCGATGGATCAGGCTCCTGACTTTGCCACTACAACAAGGGGATCTGAGGTGCAGAACGTAGGTTTTTCTCAGCTTGAGTGCGGCCAGTACGTCGGCTTGGGTTTTGTCGATGGTGGACACGCCGTAGACCGGGGTGCTGCCGCCGATGGCGATGGTGTGACACTGGATTCGGCGCAGCTTGGCAAGGCCGGCCTCGGGTGAGGGATCACTGCCGGCCTGCTTGTCGGCTCCGCATGGCGGTAGAGGATCAGGGCCATGAAGCAAAAGCTCGCATGCGCGCGAATGCGTTCGGGCAGGCGGTGGTAGACCAGCGCGATGGTTATTCTCACTCTTGAGCACGCGGAAGCCCCTGCTCGATGTCGACCAGCGCCTTGTAGCGGGCGACGATCCCGGTGGCCGTCAGTCCGGCGCGCGGGCAAGAGGAAATCTGCCGCCTGAAGTGGGTCGACGTGATGCCGAAAGGGAATCGGCTGGCTCAACATTTCACGCGAACTTGCCATTTGCTGGAAATTGAGGGGCTGCGCACTGACGACATGTACCAGGCCTGCCAACAGACCGTTGAGAAGGGGTACGGTCGGAAGGAAGCCCGCTATGTTTTTTCTGCGCAAGTATGATCGCTTCTCCAGCCTTTCAATAAAAGTATTTAGTTGAATTTAACCCCGTTTAGTGTGACCACATTTTTCTTGTCGCTAGGATAAATTCTGATACTCTTCAGAACCGGATTGTGAGTTTGGACAGGAGATAATTTCTTTTCCCTTTTTGCAACTTTTGAAAATCTCAATTTCATCATCCGATATGATAGTCTTGAAAAGCACCTTAAGAACACAGTCATACTCGAATGTAATATCTAATGCGATATTTTTTCACTTCATCATCGAAATTGCCATCAAAGTAGAAAAAATCTTCCGCATTTGTCCAGTAACGATTTTCATTGGTCACCGCAGTCGTTTTTATCTCTAAGTTATTCGCAGAATTTGACGTCGATGAACTTTCTCCGTTTTGAGTAGGCTATGATTGATGGTGCTTGTAAGACAAGAATAAACTGTTGAACGAGTACTGGTGCGACGCGTTGCTTTTGTATTCTTTATTTTCAATTTGGTCGAGCAAAAAACTTTTTGAATTTATATCACTTGGCACATCTTTCAAATAGCGCTCAATATTTCCCGTAAGTACAGTATCTGGAGAGTACATTTCAAGAATATCTCTTTTGAAATGTCGCGCTGCGTACGAAGAATTTCGCGGAAGTATAAAGATAAGAATTTCGAGACTTTGTATTAAAAAACTATCGGCAAAGGCAAGGAGTCTTCTATCTGTCTGTGCATACTTACTTCTTATAGTAATGTTATGAAATTTATTTCTATCCAGCAATTTCCTATTGTCCGAAGATGATATGTCAAATTTGCTTCCAAAACGATCTCTTCCGCTAGATCCTCTAATGCGCACATTGTCGCCAAATCGCCTGATAGTCTTTTCGTTTTTTGAAAGAAGCCTTTTTCAATTTCACTAGCATCAATATTTAATGCAAAAAAATGTCTTTAGCGCAGAAATTGCGCCAGAATATTGTGAGGTGAGTGTCGTTTAGTCTGTAAACTCTTTTATCGTTTTTTTCTTTCAACAGAGAGCCAAGGAAGTACATTGTGTTTCTGTTTTCTTCTGGATTAAAATATGACTGATAAACACTGGAAAGATTATTGGAAATTTGAGTTCCGGTAAATTTTCGTTGTAAACAAGTTGCTTAGCCGGATGTATGACGTGTAAATATTTTATTTTATTTCTCGATCCGCGCAGTAAGCATTTCTATTTCTTATATTTGTTTGGAAATTACTAACTGATTCCGGGGATGGAGACTTATTTTTGGTAAGCAGATCGGTTTCGCAGTGACCGCCTTGGAATAAGAACAGAAAATCATTTTTTCCAAAGATCACATCATTTTTAATCATATTGAGGTTTCTAAGTTCTATAGGATACGTTGCGGTAGCTTGCCAAAGGAAAGATTACTAACGGCTGTGAAAAAGAACATCCGCCTTCGGTACGGTTTTGAATGCCCGTCTCATCAATTTTAAGGGAGTTATTGTGTAATCGTCCAAACCGCGACGTCTATTGACGCGGAGTGCTCAGATCGGATCGCATCGATTCGCCGCGAACCGCACGGCCCATTCTCTGGGCGTCAGTTCGTTGACCTGGGTGGCCGGCGTCAGTTGATCCGCTGCAGTACGTCGACGAGATAGGTGTACGGGTCCACACCGTGAGCCCGGCAGGTGCAGAGCAACGTCTGGATCGTCGAGACGTGTGGGCGGGGCGCCTACTTCCGTCGTGCAGAACATCCAGTTCTTGCGCCCCATCGGGAGGACGCGAGGCGCGCGCTCCAGGTCGTTCGTGTCCAGATCGAGCCAGGCGTCCGTGAGGACACGCGCAGGCCGGCTTCGCGTTCCTTCGCGTAGCCGAGCGCTCGCGCGAGCGGGCTCTGCGGCAGCAGCGCCGGGTTGCCGATCTGTGCAGCAATCCACGCAAAGAACTGATCGACGATCGGCTGGCTCTCGGTCTGCCGGATCGCGAGGATCATCGCCGCATCTGCCGTCGCGTCCTTCAATCGGCGCTCGATAGCATAGAGCGCCCGGATCATCTCCAGTGCCTTCGCGACCGCCTGCGGCTCGCTTTGCTCGGCCTTCAGAAACGCGCGCCGCGTATGCGCCCAGCATAGCGCGTGCATGCACCCGGGCAGCTTCTCGGCGTACTGCGCGTAGACCCGGTAACCGTCGGTCTGGATCGTTCCCTGGTAGACCTCACCCAGGAATGCCTTGACCGCGGCGGCACCTCGCTGGTCCGAGTAGCCGAAGGCGATATCGCCTTGCTCGCCCAGTACCGGCCACAGCCAGCCCGTCTTCATCTTGCCCTGACCGGCGTCGGCCCATGGTCGTCTTGGTGCGACCGGCCTTGATCGGCGTCTCGTCGATCTTGAGGTGCGAGCCCTGCAGGATCTGCTGCCAGATCGCCTTGGCGATCGGGCTCAGCAGATCGATCGCACTGCGCAGCCAACCGTCGATCGTCGAGCGCGACACGACGATTCCCTCGTCGGCCAGTCGCTGGTGCTGGCGGTACAGCGGCAGGTGGTAGACGAACTTGTCTACCGCCATGCCGGCCAGGAAGCTCACGTCGACCTGCGCGTGATCCAGCACCCCGACCGGTGCAGCCGCCGTGATCAGCGCCGCCTTCGGCCTTGTGCCGGATCACCGGGCGCAGGTACTTGATCAGCACGTGGCTGCCCGGTTGCCGGGCGAGCCGCAGGCTCGTCTTGTAGTCGATGACCTCGTACTGATCAGCGTCCGGGCCATCGAGCTCCGGGCACGACAGCGTGATCTCCTTGACCGGAACCTGCGCACCGAAGCGCAGGCCCGTGTCGTTGACCTCGTCACCCGTTCGATGCTTCGCACGCTTGTGCGCCGGGCACGTCGACCGTTGTCGGCGAGTCGGTCGCGACTCCGCCGCGGCCAACGCGTTGAACAGCGCCGCCTGCTCGCTGTCCGGATCCAGCCGCTTCTCGCTCTTCGTGCCAAACACCTGGCGCTTGAACCAGTCGAGCTGCTGCTGCAGCTGCTCGATCTCCGCACCTTGAGGCGCAGCGTCGACTGCAAGGCGTCGAACTGCTGGCGCGGTAGTGCGACGGTTGTGTCGCTGATCGTCGGGCTGATCACGCACCGATTGTCGCAGACGAGGCCGCCTCTTGTGGGCAGCACGAAGCGCTTCTTCTGCCTCGTTTCAGTCAGCTCGATGCCGTCGAGCCACATCATCAACTGTGTGTCCGTCATCTGCACCGATCGGCCCTGGCGCGACCGCGCGAAGCGGCCTCGCTCCAGCTTCTTCGCCCACAGGCAGTAGCCGCCGCGCTGCCAGTACAACGCCTTCGCATAGTTGGCCTTGCGGTTCACGAAGACGAACAGGTGTCCGGACAGCGGGTTCTCGCCGATCACCGACTTCGTCGCCGCGATCAACCCGTCGAAGCTCTTCCTCATGTCGGTCGCCTGCGTGCACAGAAACACCCGCACGCCGTGCGGTGGCGCCAGCATCACGCCCTCGACAGTTCCAGCACGATGCCGGCACCAAGTTCCAGCCGGAACCTTGATGCCGGCATCCAGTGGCCGGATCGTGCTGCCGATCTCGATGAACGCCGGCGACGGCATCTGCTCTCGACGCCGTGATCTCCTTGCGTCCTCAGTCGCCTTCGCCAGTTCGACAGCGACGCCTTGCTCACACCCGCCGGTGCGCACGGACACAACCTCCCGTCGGCCGCTTGCTCCCGCGCTGCGCTGTAGGTATCCGGCAGGCGCAACCGCTGGGCCGGGCCTGTTTCGCCTACGACCATACTGCTTCGGGGGCGAGTTCGCGTTCATAGGCAGTCCGCGCGCAGGCTCACGGAATGTGTGCCTTAATACGCCATGCCCTTTAGTCTTTACGCCGCCCGTCTGGCGAGGGGACCACTCCCGGCGCTACGGTGCCAACCAGCAAATGCCCTCGCTAGCATTCCTGTACTTCAACTCAATACCTGGTCGCACATATGAAAGTCACCATTATCGGCAGCGGCTACGTAGGCTTGGTCACCGGCGCCTGTTTCGCTGAAACCGGCAATGACGTGCTTTTGCTGGATATCGATGCGAACATGATCGAGCTGCTTTCGAGGGGCGAGATTCCGATCTGGGAACCCGGCCTGCAGGAGATCGTGCGACGAAATGTTGCTGCCAAGCGGATAGAGTTTCACCGTTGACGCAGAACGCGCAGTCGCGCACGGCACTATCCAGTTCATTGCAGTAGGTACACCACCCGGTGAGGACGGCTCCGCAGACATGCAGTATGTGGTCGCGGCCGCGCGCAACATCGGACAGCACATGACGGACTATAAGGTGGTGGTTGACAAGTCCACGGTCCCGGTGGGAACGGCTGATCGGGTACTCGAGGTAATCGCGGAGGAACTCTCCTCGCCGAGCAATGGAAGTACCCTACGCCGGTGTTTCGAACCCAGAGTTCCTGAAGGAGGGTGTCGCGGTCGACGATTTCGTGCGGCCGGACCGGATCGTCCTGGGAGCAGACGACGAGAAGGCGATCTTGCTGATGAAGGCGCTTTACTCGCCGTTCCAGCACAACCATCGGCGGCTGCTGGAGATGGACGCGCGCTCGGCAGAGCTGACGAAATATGCCGCCAACGCTATGCTCGCCACGCGGATTTCGTTCATGAACGAGTTAGCGCTGCTGGCCGAGAGGCTCAGGTGCCGACATCGAGATGGTACGTCAGGGGTATTGGCTCGGATCCAAGGATCGGGCACCATTTCCTGTACGCGGGGGCAGGCTACGGCGGGTCTTGCTTCCCGAAAGACGTCAAGGCACTGATTCGCACGGCTGCCGAGCAGGCCAGTCGCTAAAACGTCTTGACTGCGGTCGAGCGGACCAACGAGGCGCAAAAGCGGGTGCTGGTGGATAAGGTGATAGCACGTTTCGGCGAGCGGCTGCCGGACTGCGCTTCGCATTGTGGGGACTTGCATTCAAGCCGAACACGGACGACATGCGTGAGCCCCGAGTCGACTGGTCGTGATGGAGCTTCTCGCGCGCGGCGCGACGGTATGTGCGTACGATCCCGCGGCGATGCACGAGGCACAGCGGGGTATTCGGAGCGCAAGAGGGTCTGGAGTACGCGGACTAGTCCGATGCAGGCGGTGCAAGGCGCCGATGCGCTGCTGATCATCACCGAGTGGAAAGAGTTCCGGAGCCCGGATTTCGACGGCGTCAGGGCAGCGCTAAAGCAGCCCGTGGTGATCGATGGGCGCAACATGTATCCTGCCGGAACTGGTCCATGCAGCCGGGCTTGAGTACGCTTGCATCGGCCGCCGTCCAATCCACGCGTGCGATTCGTCGGGGATCACGACGAAGCCAGGGCTGCCCGCCGCACTGCAAGGCAGCCGACGCCTCGCGTCAAAACCCGCGCGCGACAGGTGCATCGAGTCGGCACGAAATGTCCCGCAGCAGTGTGATTCCAGCGGCCGGACGTCCGATCCCCTGGCGACGTTCGCCCGGCCTGCTCGCCTGGCCGCACGCCTGGCAGCGCCCGGCTCGCACCGAGGAGTGGGCGTTCGAGGCGGGCTCGGCCGGCTCGGGGCAGATGTACCTTCACTCAGCTCGTATGTTTTCCCTGGGCTTCCCTCGTCGATCTACTCGATCGCGGCCAGCTCGATCGCGCCAAACCGTTCCTCGAAGCGCTTGCTCATGCCCCGCCACGCACCAACCTGATCCGCGCCACAGTCTGCCAGCACATCCGCGTCGATCCAATCCTTCCTTCGCTGAAGGCCCTCCAGATCACTGATCTCTTCTGGTCCCACGCCCGCACCGACCAGCTTGAGCTGGATGGCATCCGCCTCCACCCGTTCCCGCTCTATCCCGTTCGCGCGCTCGACCGGGCGGCACCGCTTGCAGGCACCGAGCGGCCGTCCGCTCAGCGCCGCTACCTGTACAGCTTCATCGGCGCCTACTCGCCGGACGGTTACCTGACCCCGGCGCGGCAATGGATCGTCGATCTTCCGCGCCGCGACGATGCATACGTGGTGCTACGCGGCATGTGGCACTACGAGTCAATGGTGTACGGTGAGCAGGTCGGGCAGCGCGCGACCCCGCCCGAAACGCGCGCGCAGCTCGAGCGCGACGGCGACGAGTTCGACGCGGTCCTGCTCGACTCGGTCTTCAGCTTGTGCCCCTCAGGCTCCGGTCCGAACAGCATTCGGCTCTGGGAGTCGCTCGGGTTCGGCTGCATCCCGGTGCTACTCTCCGACACGCTGCGGCTGCCCGGCACGACCGAGGAGTGGGACGAAGCGATCGTCAGGGTACCCGAGACGCCCGACGCGGTCGCGGCCCTGCCGTCGCGTCTCGCAGGAGATCGCGCGCGACCCCGATCGCCTTGATCGGATGCAGCAGGCCGGACGGCGCCTGTGGGTCCGCTACGGCGAGCGGGGACCGGCGACGGTGCTCGGCGCGCTCGCCGATAGGGGCTGGGTTCGCGTCACAGATCGCCGCCGGCGCAACGACGCAGCCCATGACGTGAACGCTCAGGCGGTCGCTGTGGCGAGCGAACGCCCGATTATTGAGGCGTCCGATACCCCAGAGTCGTCGCGCGAACTATCCAGCCCCAGGAGCCGCTCCGCATACCTCGCCGTAATCTCCCGCGACTCAGCTGTGCCCGGTCGTGTCGGCCCGTGTCGAGTAGCCCTGCGGGTTCTGGTAGTACACCACATGCGGGTCGGCAACCCGGTGGAACACCTTACCCGCCGCCGCACATCGCAGCCAGAACTCGTAGTCCCCGGCCGAACGATATCGCGTGTCGAACAGCCCCAGCTCGTCGTGCAGTCGCCGCCGCCACATCGGCGCATTGTGCGGCGGGTTGAACGAGAGCAATAACTGCCGGTGTCACCCGCGGCATGCGGCTGCGAAATCCGAAGGCCGCGACGCGCTCGAACGGCAGGCACGGCTCGAGCGCGTAGTGCACGTCCTGGTAGACGACGTCGACCTCGGGCAGCGCCTGCAGCGTCGCGGCCTGGATCTCGAGCGAGTCGTGTCGCCGCAAGTCATCGACGTTGGCGTTGGTCAGGAACTCGCCACGCGCTTCTCGAATGCCGAGGTTCCAGGCCTCGTAGATGCCGATCCGCTCGAGGCGTTCGGATGTAGCGGATGTTCGGGAAGTCCGCCATATAGCGGCGGATCACCTCGCCCTCGCCGTCCGGTGACGCGGCGTCGATGACGATCAGCTCGCACCAGTCGCGAAAGATCGTCTGCGAGCAGACATTCTCCATGAAGCGTCTCGATGAACCTTCCGCCTTCGTACAGGCTCGCGATCACGCTGACGAGGCATCGCGGCGAGCCGTCAGGCCGCAATCTCGTCGAACCAGTAGCCACTGTCGCGGAACCGCCTCGCTTGCCGGGTACCGCCGACGGCCACTGCGAGAGGTTGTTCAAGCGGCGCGCCGTCGACCTCCCGCGCTCGCCTGCCCCAGTCTTCCGGCCCGATCGTCCGTGACGTGCCCATGATCCAGCATGAGCCGGGAATCCCGCGGCGCCTCGAGTGCGCGCCGCTCGTCGTCCGCCGACCTGCTGCAGCGTCCTCGCCACCGCTTCACGGTCCAGCTGACCGCTACGCATCCTGCGGCGAGCCATTGCTCGAGCTCGCGTGGATGGATGCCGCGCCCCATCAACCTGCGGTACGCGTCGACGAGCCACGCGAGATCGCGCGAATCTGCGATGCTGCGATCGACCGCGTACCGGCTCGCGACGCGCTCGCGTAGCCGAATCAGACCGCGAGCCGCCTGAACCTCCACCACAGGATCACTGGCCTCTTGCCGCTCTCGGGCGAGCCGGCTCGACGAGCATCGAGAGGGCGCGGTAAGCCAACGAGCCGCCAAGGCTCTCAGGGCGTCACCTCGTTCTCGAAGAAGAGCTGCAGGTGGATCCGCTCGAGCTCGTCGTCGTTCAGCCGCGCCAGCGACAGCGTCGCCAGCCGCTCGTCCGCCGTCGCGAGCGACTCCTTCACGGCTGCAGGCGCTCGGTACGGGAGCCGTTCCGCGAGAACCAGCAGACGCTCCCGCTGACCAAGTCGAGCTTCGAACTTCATGATGCTCGCCGCGACAGGAACCGGCAACTCGACTGAAATGGTGACCGTCCCCCCGGGCGCCAGGTCCGCGTCGAAGCGATGGCGGAGATAGTCCTGGTCGACCAGCTCACCGGTTGCGTCGAGACGGCGTACACCCAGGTTCACACAGCCAGGATCCCGGCCCGAGCGACGCCAGACGCGATCGGAGCTATTTCGTACGGCGACGGTCAGCTTGAGCCTTCGCATGCCTCCTGCGGTGGAGACTGGCTCAACGCGCTCGACTCGCTCGATCCGCAGCTCGGCGACCAACCCGTCCCGCGTCCGACTATCCAATTGAGCCGGCGCGCCGCGCACCAGGTGGAAGACCGTCACGTTGCGGTTGTGCGCCACGACGTGCCCCTGAGGCGCCGCCGCCGCGGCGCCGCCGAACCCGTGCTCCCGGAACGTACGGTATTCCTCGTATCCGAGCCGCAACGGCGCCTTGCTCTGCAGCGAGAACTCAATGTCTGTGAACCCAGCCGCCTGCGCTGCTTCCCAAAGCTCCTCGATCACGATGTCGTTTTCGATTACCTTGTGGTGCCGCATTTCCCTTTGGCTCTCGGCGGTGAGCGAGTCCCCGGGCCCGGCTCGGAGAACGAGGCGATGCCTCCATCGTCCAGCACACGGGCAAACTCCTTCAGAATCTGATCGGGATTCGCGACATGGTAAAAGCGTCGAAACAGAATATGCGATCGAAATTTCGATCCGGCATTGTAATCCGGACGCCGTCGTAACGCAGGAACGCGTGCGTGGGCTGGCGGCCGATCACCGGCTGTTCGCGGACCAGCCGTTCACCGAGCGCGAGGGAACTCGCCGAGACGTCGAGAGAGGCCACCGTCATGCCGAGCTGGTTCAGCAGCCGGCCTGCCCAGCAGCTTCCCCGCGCCGAACTCGAGCACCCGGTGTCCCCGAAGATAGTGCCCGTCGCGCTGCAGCCTGGCGAAGCTGGCGAGCAGCGCCGGGCAGTCGTCGACGCTGGCGAACGGCTTGGCGAGCTGGAACGAAGTATCGGCGATCAACGCATAGTACGCTTCGTCGGCCGCGTGCAGCTCCTGCTGCGTGAGCGATTTCATCAGCGTCTTGACGTCGATCATCGATCACACAGGTAAAGCCGCCCGAACAGCGTCGGCTCGCAGTCGATCCGCTGACCGTGAACCCCGCCCGTCCGAACAGCTCGAACAGGAAGTCCTCGGTGAAACCGAGTTCGAACCAGCGCTGCTGCCGCACCACGGCGACCACTTCGCTGTGCAGCCGCAGCCCCCACGGATACGGCACCGCTGCATTTGGCTGCTCGACGATCGGCTCGCCGCCGAGGATCACGCGGCCGCCCGGTTCGAGCATGTCCGGTAAGAGCTGGACCACTCGCTGGAAATCGAGGCAGTGGTGGAAGCTCTCGTAGAACCACACCAGCTTGTACCGCACGCCGGGCCGCGGCGCGTCGCCGAAGCGGCCCTGGAACGCGTGAAGCGGCACGCGGAAGAACTTGGCCTGCTCGTTCACGAAGCCACAGAAGGTACTCGACACGTCGACGGTGTCGACGTTCACGCCGAGTCGCGCGAGCGCGAGCGCGGTCTGCCCGAAGCCCGCACCGTACTCGAGTGCGCGGTCGCCGGCCTTCAGCCCGCAATGCTTGAGCAGCATGCCACTCGCGATGACATGATCGGAGGCCGACGCTATCGCCGCGGCGTCGCGCCGCACGTAGAAGCCGGGCGCCCGAACGGCGTCGACCGCGCCCCAATCCGCCTCCTTCTCGTCGCACTCGACCTCGTAGTCGCGCTCGACGCCCGCGACCAGCCGCCACAATCGGTGCTGCTGCGCAAGGTACTCGTCGCCGTACGGATCGAGGTCGTGGCGAAACCAGTCGGGTAGACTCAGGTGCGCGTCCCGGAGCGGCTCCCAGGCGCTGCCGGGCGCCCCACCGGTCTCGAAGTACGTTCGACGCACCTGCTCGATGTCCTCCGGCTCGAAGGTCACGCCCGGATTGACGGGCTTGACCCTGCCTGGCATCAGCCTGGTCGAGGCCTCGAGCGCGCGCCTTCGCAAGCGCGCGGCGAACTTATGGACTCCCGAGCGTTCAGTATTCGCCATCGTGTTGCGTCCCGGCCAGCCAGTCAACGAACGGCATCACGCCGCTCCCGCACCCGCTTGTCCAGGAATTCCTGCCACTGCGGCAGGATGCGCTCGGGAGTGTACTGCAGCGACACACGCTCGCCTTCCTCGATCAGCTCGGCGCGCCTGAGCGCGGCGGCCGGTGACATCAAGCCCACCAGCGCCTGCTCGAGCTCGTCGACCGAGTAGGGGTTGAAGTACTCCGACGCAGCGCCGTAGACGTCGCGGTGCACGGGGATGTCGGAGGCGAGCACCACGCCACCACAGCGCATCGCCTCGACTCCGGAAAAGTCGAAGCCCTCGTAGAAACTCGGGCAGACGACGCAGCGCGCATGGCGATAGAGCAGCCGCAGTTCCTGCGCCGGCACGTCCTCGAGCAGATGCAGGCCACCACGCTTCAACCATGGCTTGAGTCGGCGCATGATCGGCTCGCTCTCCCAGCCGATCGATCCTACCAGGACGAGCTGCAGGTCGGGAGCAAAGGACGTTCTCAGGCTCTCCCAGGCCGAAAGGAGCGACAGGTGATTCTTGCGCGGCTCGATCGTTGAGACCATCAACAGATACGGCAGTGCGGCGCCGGATGTCGGGAAAGAATTTGATCCGGCCCTGGCTCCGGGTCGGGTTCCCTGGTCCGCCCGCCGCTTCTGCCCGCATCGATCTCGGCCTCCAGATTCAGATTGCAGCGCGTGCGAAGGATCTCCGGCACGCGATCAGGCGATGATCTCTCGGGGAAGTAGTGATGCGAAACCATGTTGTGGATCGTGACCGAGCGCTCCTCCGCAGCTGGGTAGATCGACACAAGATCGCGCCGCGTCGAGTCGGACACGCAGGCGAACCACGCGCCGTCGCGCACGTTGCGGTCGAGCGCCAGATAGTGAGAGGACTGGTGGTAGCTGCGGTCGGAGATCGTGTGAGGCAACAGCAGCGGGATCGCATCGTGATAGCGCACGACCATCTGCGTTTCCGGGGCGACCCGGCCGGGATAAGGCGTCTCGGCGATCATCACGTCGAAGCCGCGGGTATCGAGCCGCGGATAGAGCGCCGCGCCGAGGCTCTTCGTCGCAAGCCCGATCGTGTGCATTCCCGTCCACGGCATCTGCATGACCCGGTAGCCGGCCGAGGTCACGAGATCAAAGTCCTGCGGTGGCAGCGTCCGCGCGAACATCGAGCGCCAGACGAAATCCTTGAAATGCGTTCCTTCAAAGCGGTCCAGCGGCATCTGCATCCCGGCCGCGGTGCGTGCGGCAACTCCCGCGTGCTTCAGCGTCAGCCTCAGCGATCTAGACAGACGGCCGAACCGCGTCTTCGGCGGATTGTGATGCAGCGACACGACAACCCTGGACAACCGGTCGAGCTTTCGATGCTCGGGCAGCGCGGGATCGACGCGGCCGGGCAGCAGCGGCCGCGGGTGAGCGGAAAGCCCCTTCGACAGAAAGCGGGTGCTGCTCTGGATCAGCCCCTCGACCCGGTAGTCTTCGATCTTGGACAGCCCGCGGAACAGCAGCCTTGCTTCCTGGGGAATCCCGGCGTGGCCGTCCAAGGCCGGGCGCAGCTCTAGCAGGATCTTCATCTTGTATTCCGGGCGGTCGATGTGGGAGTCATGAATTGCGCTCAATCGAAGACGACGGTCGGCTGAGCGGGCTGCACTGACTCATAGAATTCGTAGGCGTCGTCGATCTGATCGAACTCGTAGAGTCTCCCATCGTGCAGGACGCACGCTCGCTCGCAGTAGAGTTTGACGATGTTCGGATCGTGCGAGACGAGAATAAACGCGCGGTCCTTGCGCTTCTGGAACAGTTCGACGTGGCAGCGATGGCCGAAGCGCGCGTCACCGACCGACAGGCCCTCGTCGATCAGGAAGCAGTCGAACTCGATCGCCATCGACAGCGCGAACGCGAGCCGCATCATCATGCCGGTCGAGTACCGTTCGACCGGCTCGCGCAGGTACAAGACCAAGCTCGGTGAACTCCTCGACGAACGGCAGCAGCGGCTTCCAGTCGACACCGTAGACTCGGCAGACGAACTTCAGGTTGTCCAGCCCGGTGAGGCGCGCCTGAAACGCGCCGGTGAAGGCGAGCGGCCAGCTGACGCTCATCTCGCGACGGATGCGTCCCGAGGTCGGCCGCTCGGCGCCGCTCAGCAGACGGATCAACGTGCTCTTGCCAGCGCCGTTACGACCAAGGATGCCGATATTGCGGCCACGCTCTAGCGTAAAGTTCAGATCGTCGTAGAACGCGGCGGCGCCCGCCGCGAACGCCGTAGTCCTTGCAGACGTTCTCGAGTCGGATCACTTCTCGCCGACCCGCCGGGCGGCCGCCTGCATTGCAAAAAGACCGGCCAGCGTCAAGACCAGATTACAGGTCGCCATGTAGCCGAGGTCGTAGTGGGTGGGCACGAACATTGCCGAAGAACCCTTCCCGGATCAGCTCCAACCCATGCACCATCGGGAGCAGCAGGACGACTTCGCGTCCAGCGGGCGGCAGCCAGTCCACCATGAACGCCGCACCCGACAGCGGGAACAGCAGGTACGAGACAGGGTGCCAGATGCGGTCGACGAGCTGGCTGAAGGCGGTCGCCGAGCCGATGAAAAGGCGCAAGCGCACCGCCAAACCAGCCGAGCATGGCCCACCCGACGACCACACTGCAGCGGGTCGATCGGCGCGTAGATCGACTCGGTAGCGAGGAAGAATCACCGCCAGCACGGCGAACGAGGCGGTCGCACCGCCGAGCTCGAGCAGGATCCGCGTCGCGTAGACGTCGATCACGCGAACGTTGCGGTGATAGAGAAGGTTCGCGTTGGCGTCGATGCCTCCGATACACCGGCCTTACGGTATTGCGCCACACCAGCACCGACGAGTACCCGGTGATCGCGAAGGCGATGATCGGCAAGCTCGAGAACTGATGCGCGCGCATTGCACTCCACAGCGCCGCGACGCCAAGGGTGAAGATCATCGGCTCGCCGACCAGCCACAGCACGCCGAGGTTCTCGCGTCCGAACCGCGTGATCAGCTCGCGCAGCATGAGCGCGCGGATCACGCGCCGCTGGATCGCAAAAGACTGAAGAAGCGAGGTTGATGTCGGCATGGTCGGTCGATCAGGTCGTGGTTCGTCAGTTCCCGATAGCTCAGGTCTCGGTGTGCTCGCGCACGCCGGCGACGATCAGGCTTAGCACACCCCAGGCAACCAGGCCGAGCACAAAGACGGTGAGGATCGAACGGATCCGCCGGGGCTCGACCGCGTAGTCGGGCAGGTGCGGCTGCACCAGTCGCTCCAGATAGAGCTGCTTTCGCTGCGCTTCGGCGCGCGCCGTATCGAGCGCGGCGAGGGTAGTCCCGAGCTGCCGGTCGGCAAAGGTCTTCTCGAGCACGAGCCGGTCGTACTCCGGACTCTGCGCGACAAGGCCGCCCGAACGCCCGAGTACGCGCGCGTTCTCCTCGCGGATCGACTGACGCAAGCCCTCGACGCGGCTGCGCAGCGACCCGACCTGCGGATTGTCCGGCGACACCCTGCGGATTTGTGCGAGTTGCGCTTCGGCGGCGAGGAGTTCTTCGTTCAGCTTTGCCACCCCCTGCAACTGCATCGCGCCCTGCACGGCAGGATCGAATACCGCCCTCCCCGACCGGAAGCTCGCGAGCGAAGCCGCCGCATCCTTTGCCCTCGCCTCGGCGACCTGCACCTCGCGCTCGGCCGCATCGATCAGGTCGCGTCGGCTGCGCTCGTTCATGTTGTTGACCAGGCGCTCCCCCATCTCCAGCAGCATCTCGTTGATGCGTTTCGCGTCCGTCGCGGTGAACGCCCGGACTTCGAGGATCGAGATCGACGACACCGAGTCGTACTGGATCGAGACCTGCTTCTGGTAGTAGCGATGCAGCGCCTCGAAGCTCTCGTCGGGATACAGACCAGGGAAGCGGTTCACCGCGTCGATCAAGCTTTGACTGTACGCCTCGCTGAATCCAATGCGCTCGTCGATTTCGCGCAATGCGTCGCGACTGCGGATGAAGTCGTGCACCGAGTAGGTGTCGTCCTGCGCTCGGGAGAGGGCAGTGCCCTGGAGAAGGGCGCCGATGCCCGAGGTCTGCTGGCGCTGCGGATTGCGTACGAGGAATCGAGCCTCCGAAACATAGACGTCCGATGCGAAGGCACCGAAATACCACACGGCAAGCACCGTCGGAATCGCAACTGCGATCAGAAAGAGCGCGTTCAGCCTTCGCGTGAGGCGACGAAGCCGCTTGCGAGGCTTTCGTTCAATTGCCGCTGCAGGCGGCAGAACCTTTGCTTCAGACATGTCCATGGAGAGTTCCCGATCTGTATCAGCGCGTCATCTGGATTGTGTTCAGCACCGGATAGGTGACCGAGAACACGAGGTTCAGGAACTTCTGCAGCTCGACAGTCGGGGCGTTGCTCACATAGAGCACATCGCGATCCTGGATCTGGAAACTCTGCATCATGAAGTAGCTGTTTGCGTCGGCGAGATTCACGCGGTACACCACCGGCACTCGCCCGTCGGCCGTCGCCATAACCGGCTGATTCGGCCACTCGAGTGCGTCGGCTGATTCGAACCGGAAGATGAACACGCCCTGCGGATCGGCGCGCGCATCGTTCAGACCGCCGGCGCGGCCGATCGCCTGGGCAAGCGAGATTCCTTGCGCCTCGAACGGAATCTCCTCGTTCTTGCCGGTTGCACCGAGTGCAGTGAAGTGGAGCGGTTGGTGGATCGCGGTTACTACGTCGCCCACCTGCAGCGGCACGTTCTGCTTTGGATCTCGAATGACGAGATCCAGCGGCATCGCCGCATGATTGCTGCCGCGAGTCACCTGGAGGGTCATTCGATGAACGGGCTGACGAACGCCACCCGCCGCGGCGAGCGCGTCGAGCAGCCGTTCCCGAGCGGGTGTCAGCGGAAAGCGGACGCTGTTCGTAACCTCGCCAACGACCGTCACGGTCGATGAACCACCGCGAGTGATGCGGACCAGCGCCTCCGGCTGATTCGCCTTGCCGCGCAGTCGGCGCACGATCTCGGCCTGCACTTCCTCGACCGTACGACCGAGCACCTTGATGGTTCCGGCGAACGGAACTCTGATCGAACCGTCTCGATCGACGACCTGCTCGGGCAGCGTGGTCGATCGAACGGTGGAAGGATTCCGGGGGTCTATCGGGGCATTGCCGAACAGCGTCGCAGGCGGCGCCTCCCATAGCGTCACGTCAAGTGAGTCCCCGGCTCCGATCGCCATCGAGCGGTCGGATGTCCCGGTGGTGGCCAGAATCTCGGCGAAGCTCTTCTGCTTCCGCTGTCCGATCAGGGTCCGCGCGACCGACGCGTCGACGTGCACGATCTGAACGGCGCCGGCAGCAGCCGGCTGCTGCAACGTCTCCATCGCCTCGTCGGCGTTTGGCCCCGTGCGGGGGAACTGAAGCGTACTGCACGCGGTCAGCGCGCCCATGACAACCACTGCGAGCAATGGAGCGGCACGACGACTCCCGACTCCCCTCGTCAAAGTGAAAACTGCCAACTCATACGCTCCAGACTGGCTGTGGGCACGACAGTCAAGGACTGCGACACCCGGCTAAGGACGCAACGGCTTCTTGGAGCCGCCGCCATTTGGTTCTTGCATGTTAGGCGGAAAGTCGGCACGTTCCTGAGCGTCGACGTCATCACCCGCCGGCACCGAATTGAAAGGCAGTCTCCGGCCGACGAATGGCCTCAAGCATGTTGCTTGACGTGAACAGTCTTTCAGTAGCGTTCGATCAGCTCTGACGAAAGCTGACCGCGAGGCCGGTCACGAGTGCGTTAGGGTCTATTGATGCAGGATGCCGAGGCAGACAGGCACCGATATCGATATCGCGTCGACGACTGTTGTCCGCCAGCACTCTTTCCCACCGACGGTTGGGCTCACGTTGCCACTCATCGGCGCCATACGAGACTTGGGACGAACTAGGGGACTATCGCGTCTGACCTTCCGGCGTTCATCGCCACGACCCGCCCCATGGAATGAAAGTGCCCGACGCTACCCATCGCCGAACCACTTACGTTTCGCCATCTCGATGCAGGACTTGCTGATCGACGTTTCTCGCCTGGTGGGCCGGCGCCTGAAGCATCGCCTGCCGACCGGCATCGACCGGGTCGCGCTCGCGTACTTACGACACTACGGCGACCACGCCCGCGCCTCGATCACGGTCGGCTCGCGTTCAGTCGTACTGCAAAAGCGCTCGTCGCACCGGCTCTTCGACCGGTTGCTCGATACGACCGCGGACTCGAGCTTTCTGCGGGCACTGGTCCTGGGGGCTTTACATTCGCCGATCCACCGCAGCACGACCGGGGGCTGGTTCCTCAATACAGGCCACACCGGCCTGCATCGGAGAAGCTACGGCACGATGCTCGGTAAGCTCGCGTTACGTCCGCTCTTCGTGATCCACGACCTGATTCCGATTACGCATCCGCAGTTCTGCCGCGCGCCCGAGGCGGCCAGACACATCGATCGGATGACGTGTGCGATCCTGCACGGTGCCGCCATCGTCTGCAACTCTCACGCGACCTTTGATAGCCTGGCGGATTTCGCTCAGAGCCTCGGAGTGCAGCTGCCGCCGGTCACCGTGGCACCGATCGCGCCCGAGCCGCTTGCTGCGGCTCAGATCACAGCAGCCAGAGAGCGATCGCCACTGGACAAGCGGTACTTCCTGATGCTCGGTACGATCGAGCCGCGCAAGAACCACTTGCTGGTACTGCAGGTATGGCAGCGACTGATTGCCCGGCTCGGCTCGGCCGCTCCACAACTGGTGCTGATCGGGCAGAAAGGCTGGGAGTGCGAGCACGTGATGCGCATGCTCGAACGCACCCCGCAGTTGCGTGAGCATGTCCTTTGGATCGGCGCCTGCGCGGATCACCAGTTGAACGCCTGGATGGCAAATGCCCAAGCGCTGCTCTTTCCGAGTTTCGTAGAAGGCTTCGGCCTGCCGGTGGTGGAGGCGCTGCAGCTTGGCGTGCCGGTGCTGGCGGCCGACCTGCCGGTCTTTCGAGAGTTTGCCGGCGGGCTTCCGCAGTATCTGGATCCACTCGATGCGAACGGTTGGCTGGCCGCCGTGTCCGACTACCAGCGTCCGGACTGCCGGCAGCGAGCACGTCAGGTCGAGGCATTACGCGGCTATCGGGCGCCTACCTGGGACGCACATTTCGCTGCGGTCGATGATCTGATTCGACGGGTGGACGGCAGAACCGTTTCGGCGAATGCGCTTCCGACTGCCGCGGCGACGGTGGCTTCGCTTTCCTCCGGCGCTTCCGATGGCCATGCATCCAGCTTCGGGTTCTGGCTTCCCCGCCTGCCCATCCTCCCGTCAATCCCCCGCGATGGAGCCCGACCTTGCATAGGATGCTGCCCGGCGCGGACCAGGGCGTAGTCAAGGTCCTCGGCTTTTCTCTGCGCAAGCGCCGCTATCTGCAGGGCTTCCTGGCCGGCCGCCGTCTGCAGGCCATCAGCTCGGTCACCGATCTGCGCCCTGGCGATACAGTGGCGGTCTGGGCGAGCGACCCGCTGCGTCGAGCGGTGGAGGCGCTGCCCGAGGTGACGGTGTTGCGCGTGGAGGACGGCTTCTTGCGCTCAGTCGGGTTAGGTGCGCAGCTTACGCGGCCGCTCTCGTGGGTAGTCGATTCGCTGGGCATCTACTACGACCCAGACCGGCCCGAGCGATCTGGAGTCGTTGCTGGCGACTGCTCGCTTCGATGAGGCGCAGATCGCCCGTGCTGGCGAGTTGCGCAAGCGGATTGTCGCTGCGCGCCTGAGCAAGTACAACGTCGGGTCAAGCCGCTGGCCGGGTCTGTCGACGCGCCGCGCTCCCGCGCGGCCGGTAGTGCTGGTGGTCGGTCAGGTCGAGCGCGATGCGTCGGTGCGCTCGGGCGCCACTGCGATCGCGACCAATATCGGTCTGCTGCGCGCTGCGCGCGAGCATCATCCGGACGCATGGCTGGTGTACAAGCCGCATCCGGACGTCGTCGCGGGCTTGCGCGGCGCCGGTGAGAACGAGGGCGCCGCCTCGACGGTGTGCGACGAGATTGTCACGCAAGCACCGATCGGCCAACTCCTGGACATCGTAGACGCGGTGCACGTGATCACCTCGCTGACGGGCTTCGAGGCACTCTTGCGCGGCAAGCCGGTTTACTGCCACGGACTGCCGTTCTATGCCGGCTGGGGGCTCACGCACGATTCGGTGACGACGTCGCGCCGCAGCCGCCACCTCACCCTCGATGAGCTGTGTGCAGCTGCGCTCATTGCCTACCCGCGCTATGTCGACCGGGCAACTGGCCGGCCGTGCAGCGCCGAGGAAGCGGTGGAGAGCCTGATCGACTGGCGCCGCCGCGACGACGGCGCGCTCCGCTGGTGGCACCGCCTGCTCAAGCCCGTGCTGCGCCATGAGTGACCGTCCGGCTGCCGCCGTGTCCGAGTTCGCATCGTCCGAGGTCACCCCCTCGGTCGCGCTCGCGCTGAAGGCGGTCACAGCGCCGGATCCTGTCCCGGCGGACGTGGTCGCCTCGGCTGGCGCGGTCCCCAAGCCACCGCGCGGCATGATCGATCGCGGCCTCGCGGGTTTTCGCAATCGCCGGGTACTGATGCTGCAGGGGCCGATCGGGCCGTTCTTCGCGCGGCTGGCAGTCGACCTGCGCGAGGAGAACGCTGTCGTCGTCAAGGTCAACTTCAACGGCGGCGACTGGCTGTTCTCGCCGCTCAGGGCCTTCGATGCGGTGGTGAACTACGGTGGCGGCTTGGCCGAATGGCCGGCCGCCTTCGAACGCATCCTGATCGAGCACCGGATCGACACCATTCTGCTCTTCGGCGACTGTCGGCCGGTGCACGTGCCGGCGATCGCGATCGCGAAGCGCCTGGCGCTCGAGATCGGGGTCTTCGAGGAAGGCTATCTGCGCCCGGATTACATCACGATCGAGCGCGACGGGGTCAACAATCATTCATCGCTGCCCCGCGATCCGGCCTTCTATCGCCGCGTCGACACGAGCGACGCTCCCCAGACCGCCGCGGCGGGGAGCACCTTCGGTTTCGCGGCCCGTTGGGGAACGCTCTACTACTGCGCTACGTCACTGGCGAGCCGGTGGTTCTCGGCAGAGCTTCACCATCGCCCGATCGGCTGGCGTGAAGGCCGGCACTGGATCCGGTCGGGCTGGCGCAAACTGCGCTGTCGGCTCTCCGAGTGCACGGTGGGCAAGCGGCTGCTCGGCGCCGAGCCGCCACGGTTCTTCCTGGTCGCGCTGCAAACCAGCGGCGACGCGCAGGTACGGGTGCATTCGCGCTTCGGTACGGTGCAGCGGTTCATCGAGCACGTGATCCGGGACTTCGCCGCGCACGCACCGGCCGATACCTGGCTTGTCTTGAAGCATCATCCTCTCGATCGCGGCTTCTCCGATCATCGGGCACTGATCACCGGCCTTGCTGCCGAGCTCGGCCTGCAAGGGCGCTGCCACTATATCCACGACCAGCACCTGCCAACGCTGATCCGCCGCACACTCGGCGTGGTCACGATCAACAGCACCGTGGGCCTCTCCGCAGTCGGTGAAGGCGTACCGGTCGTGGTCTGCGGCGATGCGATCTATGACATGCCTGGCCTGACCTTTCAGGGACCGCTCGCCCAGTTCTGGCGTCGGGCGCATGAGCAGCGACCGGAGTTCGCGCTGTGGTGGGCATTTCGCTGCGTGCTGATCGCGAGCACGCAGTTCAACGGCAGTTTCTACCGGCGGTTGCCACAGGCCGGCAATGCCAGCGGCGTCTTCTGGTGCAAGCACCACCAGGCGGTGCCGCGATGCCGAAAGACAAGATTCTGGAGCGGGCTCGAGGCGGTGCTGCCAGCGAAGTTCGGCCCCGCGCGCATCGCCCCGGAAGAAAGAGATCCGCAATCAGCGGACGGGTAGTCGACCCGGTCGGGAACCCAGCCAATTCGGGTCGCGACTCGGCAGTCGCAACGGGCATCTCGGCCGCGGCGACGCGATTTCACAGGCGGAGCTCGACACCGCCTCAGTTATTGTCGGCGGCCCACACGCAAAGTATTGGCCACAGCAGCGTCCGCGCCGCAAGTAGCGAGACGAGGTCCGGCTCAGTTCCGGCGCCCACGGCCCCCGCGTCGTGACGTCGATCACCGCGCCGACCGAGTCGTCGCCGTGGTGGAGCCTGCCTATCGACATCCGACACGCCCTCGAGCCGTGTCTTGCGGAGGAGCAGGAAGGCCCCACGCCGAGACTTGCCGCAGACATGAAGTAAGCCCAGAAAGCGCGGAGGGGTGGGTCTCGGCCACTCCTGCATCTCAGCGGGCTGGCGGGCTTCCTGCGCGTCTGCGCCAGGCCTGCAAATCCGGCACGGCTCGCTTCCATCTGCCATGGCGACCACGGCGCGCGCCTGCGCCGTTCTTCGCCCCAAGCGGCAAAATCCGACCGATAAGCGGCAGCCATGGCGGCTTCGTCTTGCCAGGGCGACCGTTCGTCGGTACCCCATGTGACATTCGTCACGCTTTAAAAGCCCAACACCGCGTCGATGTGACGTGAGTCACCTCGCCTACCGTTCGTCGGCCGGAGACTGCCGGTTCTCCTCCCGATCTGCCATGGCGCGCCGCATGAACCACTTCTCCGACTACAAGATCGCCTTCCCCGAGCTTCCCGGCAAAGTTTCCCTTGGACGGCGCCTCGCCTACCCGGTGCTGTTCGCGTCGGCACTTATCGTAGCCGGCTGCGGAGGCAGCGGCGGCTCCGGGAGACGATGCAGCGGCCGTCGCCCTTTCGTCCAGTCCCGCAGCAAATCCCACCGCCTACGAAGGTGTCAGTCCCCGCCCCGAAAGCCAGGCGAACGGAGTGGTCGCTCCGGTGAACGAGGGCGCGGTCTTCGGGAATGCTCAGGGCAATCCGCCGAGTCCCGCGCCGGCCCCAGCCCCGGCCCCGAGCCCAACTCCGAGTCCCAGCCCTGCTCCGACTCCGGTCCCTGCTCCGACTCCGGTCCCTGCTCCGACTCCGGTCCCTGCTCCGACTCCGGTCCCTGCTCCGACCCCGGTCCCTGCTCCGACCCCGGTCCCTGCTCCGACCCCGGTTCCTGCTCCGACCCCGGTACCTGCTCCGACCCCGGTTCCTGCTCCGACCCCGGTTCCTGCTCCGACCCCGGTTCCTGCTCCGACCCCGGTTCCTGCTCCGACCCCGGTCCCTGCTCCGACACCGGTCCCTGCTCCGACGCCGGTTCCTGCTCCGACCCCGGTCCCTGCCCCGACGCCGGTCCCTGCCCCGACACCGGTCCCGCTCCAGTTCCACCGGCCGCAGCGCCAATCGTCACTCTGTCGCCGATGCCGGTTGCAAACGCCGCCCAGGTTGGCGCCTGGTCGCCACTATGGCAGTGGCCGCTCATCGCCATTCACGCCTCGGTGCTGCCCGACGGCCGGGTCATGACCTACGGCACGGACAAGGGCGGCAAGCAGACCGGCCAAGTTCTTCTACGACGTGTGGGATCCGGTCGCCGGTCCGGGTGACGCGGCCCACCTCACGCTGAGCAATCAGACCGGCACGGACATCTTCTGCAGCGCCCAGCTGGTGCTGCAATCCGGCGACCTGCTGATCAACGGCGGCGACATCTACGAT
The DNA here is from genome assembly GCA_963834335.1 of uncultured beta proteobacterium. GTDB lineage: Bacteria > Pseudomonadota > Gammaproteobacteria > Burkholderiales > Burkholderiaceae_E > Lautropia. The sequence continues at coordinate 433,121 of CAWIBK010000001.1, forward strand.
CCGGCGAAACCGGGCACGCTGAATCAGCCGAATGCCGACGTCAATGTCTTCAGGCTCTCAAGCAACGCGCTCGAGCCTTCAGGCACGATGAACCGGCCGCGCTGGTACGCCTCGGCGACCACGCTTCCCAACGGCGAGATCTATATCCAGGGTGGTTCCGGCGGCAACGACCGGGCTGAACTGCGCCAGCACGAATGGCAACTTCAAGCTGCTGACCGGTTTCACCACCAACACCCTGGGAGCCTCGTATCCGAGCAACTTCGTCGGCCCGGACGGCAAAGTCTTCGGCATGGCCTACACCAAGATGTACCGGATCGACCCCTACGCCAACGGCGGTAACGGCTCGCGCACCGACCTCGGCACCATCACCGGTTACGGACCGGACTGGACGTCCGCGGCAGTGATGTTCGAACCCGGCAGGATCCTGCAGGTGGGCGGCACGGACAACAAGGCGGCGATCATCGACATCAACTCCGGAACGCCGGTGGTCACCAGCGCCGGCACGATGTCGCAGGTCCGCGCCTGGTCCAACGCCACCGTCCTGGCGGACGGCAAAGTGGCCGTGACCGGCGGCTCGGCAGTGGCGAACATCACCAACCAGGTTGCCTACCAGATGGAGCTGTTCAACCCGGTGACCAAGTCCTGGACCGTCGGCCCGTCGGCACAGCGGATGCGGCTCTATCATTCGATTTCGGTCCTGCTGCCGGACGGCTCGCTCCTGACCGGCGCCGGCGGCGCGGGTGGCTCAGCGCCGCAGACCAACCTGAACGCCGAGATCTACTATCCGCCCTACCTGTTCACCGCCGCCGGCACGCCGGCACCGCGGCCGGTCCTGACAGGCGCACCCACCACAGTCAATCCCACGACCGACTTTCGCCTGACCACGCCGGATGCCGCGTCGATCTCGCGGATCACGATGGTGGCGACGGGGTCCACGACCCACTCGTTCGACATGAACCAGCGCTTTCTGGAAGTCAGCTTCTATCGGGACGGCAACGACCAGCTGGTGGTGAACCTGCCGACCAACGCCTACGAGACCCCGCCCGGGTATTACATGGTGTTCGCGTTCAACTCGGCCGGCACGCCATCGGTGGCGCGCATCGTCCGGGTGAATCCGGCGCAATAGAGGAAGCCGAAGGGAGGGACCTTACCGCAGCCGCGCCTCGGCATCCATCGTCAGGTATCCGTCGTGATCCGCGCCCCACAGCTTGACCGACTTCCCGTCCGCCTGCGGCGCCCCGTTGACGCTGAAGGCGTGCAGGTCGAAGGTGGGGCGCAGTGCCTTGAACCGGAACTCGGACACCTCGGCGCCGGGCTGGTTGCGCCAGACGAGGTCCAGGAGCAAGGTGGCGATGAGCGGACCATGAACGATCAGGCCGGGATAGCCCTCGACTTCGGTCACGTAGCTCCGGTCGTAGTGGATCCGGTGGCCGTTGAAGGTCAGCGCGGAATAGCGGAACAGCAGCACTGGGTCCGGAACGACCTCGCGGCGCCACGCAGCCCCTGAGGGCGCCGGCTGCGGCGGGGGCGGCAAGTCATCGGCGCGCTGGGCGTCACGGTAGACGATGTCGTGGAATTCCACCAGCGCCGGTTCGGATTCATCATTGCAGCGGATTTCGTGACGCACCCGGACGAAGACCAGTTGGCCGGTGCGCCCGTCCTTTCGCCGGACGTCGTCGATGGTGGATGTCCTGACAGCCCGATCACCGATCCGGATCGGGGCGCGGAACTCGAGCTGGCTGCCGGCCCACATGCGCCTCGGCAAGGGCACGGGCGGCAGGAACCCTCCCCGCAGGGGATGGCCGTCGGGGCCGATCCCGGACTGGCGATGAACCGGCAGGAAATAGAGCCAGTGCCATAGCGGCGGCAATGGCGTGCCCTGATCGACGTCCCGTTCGGGATGATCGAGGGTGGCGACCAGTGCGCTCATCGGCGCGGCTGTGATGAGGTCGCGGCGGGTCTCGCTGCGTCCGATCCAGGATTCGAGTGGGGCGGCAGTGTCCTGCATGCATTTCTCCGCGGAGCTTCTCCGACCCCGATGTTACCCATGCCGCGGCCGGGCCACCCATTGCCCGAGCACGCCGCGCGGCAGCGCCACCACCACCATCACGAACGTCGTGCCCAGCGCCAGGAGCCAATAGTCCCCGAGCCACTGGGACAGCCAGCTTTCAAGCAGGCGGACCAGCAAGGCGCCGAGCGCTGCTGCGACGACCGAGGTCCGGCCGCCGACGGCGACCCAGATCAGCGCTTCGGCGGACAGCGAAAACCCGATCAGCGGCGGCGACACGAAGTTGAACTGGGTGACGAAGAAGGCACCGGCGATGGCCGCAACAACGGCACCGAGCACGAAGGCGCGTGTCTTCTCCGCGGCAATATCGACGCCGAGCGCCTCGGCCCGCTGGGGCTGGTTGCGGACCGCCGTCATGACCCGACCCCAGTCGCTGCGGCCGGCCGCCAGGAGAAAACCGACCAGCAATATCACCAGCAGCAGGCCGAGGAAATACACCAGGTGCTCATCGAACCGTTCTTCACCACCGTTCAGCCCGAACCGCAACGCCGGCACATTCATCAGACCGTTGAGTCCGCCCAGAAAGGTCCAGTTGATCGCGATCCGCTCGACAATGAAAGCGACCGCGAGCGTGGCGATGCCGAAGAACGCGCCGCCAAGGCCGGCCGACGAGAAGAAGAGCAGACCGAGCAACCAGGCGAAGATGGCCGCGAGCGCGACCGCCACCAGCAGGCCCACCCACATCGACTGCAACTGCGGCAGCATCGGGAGCTTCCCCAGCGTCACCACGCTCATCGCATAGGCGCCGATGCCGAAGAAAACCGCCTGGCCCAGGCACAGGAGCCCGCAGTGGCCCCATACCCAGGCCAGGCTCGCGGCCAGGATCATGTAGCTGAAGTAGCGCGCCATCTCTGTCAGACGCCAATCACTCACCAGCAGCGGCAGTGCCAGCAGCGCGACGATGGCGGCCAGGCCGAGAAGCAATTCCCGATCGACCCGCCGTGCGGGCAGGGCCGCGACCTTCACCGCGACCTTCGCCACCTTCACCGCGGCCTTCATACGCTCCGGGTCCTGCGGCCTGCAATGCCTTGCGGGAACAGCCGGATCAGGACGATGGCGACGGTGAACACGACCCCTTGGGCCCACACCGGAGAATAGAACGCGGAGACCAGGGTGTCGGTCACGCCGATCGCGCCCGCACCCGCCAGCGGCGCCGCAACGCTGCCGAGGCCGCCGACGAGAATCGACAGGAACGCCGGCACGAGGAATCCGACGCCGAACTGCGGGTCCAGCGAAACGATCGGCGCCATCACCGCACCCGCCAGCCCCGCCAACCCGGATCCGAACGCAAAGGTCGCGCGGTCCAGGCGGCGGGTGTCGATGCCCAGGCAGGCCGCCATCGGCCGGTTGGCGATGACACTGCGGGCGGCGAGTCCCCAGCGGGTACCGAAGAACAGTCCGAAAGTGGCCGCCAGCGCCAGCACCGCCACCAGCATGATGAACAGACGGTAGAGGGGATAAGGCGAACCGAACACGGACACCAGCGCCGGCAGGGGATTGGGCACCGAGTACGACCCGGGCCCGAAACCCAGCACGATCGCCTGCTTCAGGATCAGCGACAGCCCCCAGGTCGCCAGGATGGTGTCGAGCAGCCTTGAATAGACCCGCTTCACGATCAGTTGTTCGATGACCAGGCCCACCGCGGCGACCACCAGCGGGGCGGCCAGCATGCCGGCCCAGATCGACAGCCCCGCTTCCTGCGCCAGCAGCACGACGTAGGCGCCGACCATCATCAATTCGCCGTGCGCCATGTTGATGACGTTCATCAGGCCGAAGATGATCGCCAGGCCCAATGCGACCAGCATCAGGATCAGCACGTAATTGGCCGCATCGAGCAGTACGATCATCGGAGCCGGCCTCTCACAGCCCGAGGACCCGGTCGATCGGCGAGCGGTCCAGCCGCAGTTGCGCCGCCGGGTGATCGCCAACGGCCTTCCCGGAGTCGATGAGAATCACGCGCTGGCACAAGGCCAGCACCGCATCGACGTTCTGCTCGGCGATCAGCAGGCCGGTGCGGTATTGCGCGCACACGCTGTCGAGTGCCGCCACGATCTGGTCGACGACCGACGGCTGGATGCCCTCGAGCGGCTCGTCGAGCATCAGCAGTCCCGGACGCGAGACCAGCGCACGGGCAATCGCCAACTGCTGCTGCTGCCCGCCCGACAGATTGCCGGCCGGCGTCTGCGCCCGTTCGGCCAGCCACGGAAAGGCCTGGAACGCCAGGTCGAGCGCCGCCGGCATCGATGCCTCCGGACGATCCGCCGCGGCGCCCGCGATCCCACGAATACCCAGCACGCCCAGCATCAGGTTCTGCCGTACGGAGAATCCGCCGAAGATCTCTCGGCCCTGCGGGACGTAGGCGATGCCCAGGCGGGCGATCTCGAAGGTCTGCAGCCGGTCCAGCCGCTTGCCGCGGTACCACGCGCTGCCGCTGCGGATCGGGAGCAGCCCCATGACCGCACGCATCAGCGTGGTCTTGCCGGCGCCGTTACGGCCGACCAGGCCGACCCGCTCGCCCGCTGCCAGCGCCAATCCGATTTCGTGCAACACGGTCCCGTCGCCATAGCCGGCGACGATTCCCTCAAGCGACAGGCCGGGTGCTGCCAAGATAGGCCTCGCGAACTGCCGGCAATCGGCGGATGTCGTCGTACCTGCCGTCGGCCACGATGCGGCCCCCCATCATGACCAGCACCCGGGCACCGAGTTCGGCCACGAAACGCATGTCGTGCTCGACCACCAGGCAGGCCATTTCCTTGCCGGCGCATAGCGTCCGGATCAGCTTCGCGGTAGCCACGGTTTCCTGCGCGGTCATCCCGGCAGTGGGCTCGTCCAGCAGCAGCAGACGTGGTTGCTGGAACAGGACCATCGCGATTTCAAGCCACTGACGCTGGCCGTGCGCCAGCGCGCCGGCGGCGACATCGACCGCGGTCTCGAGCCGCGTGTCGGCCAGCAGGCGCCGCAGTCGCTGCCCGTCGGCGGCGAGCCCGCGCTGCTTGCGCAGCGGATAGCCCGCGACCGCAAGATTCTCGCCAACCGTCAGATCCTCGAAGACACTCGGAACCTGAAATTTGCGGGCCACACCCAGGCGGGCGATCCGATGCGGCGGCAATCCACCCAGGGAGCGGCCGTCGAGCGTGACCGACCCGCTGCTCGGCGCCAGTTGTCCGGTGATGCTGTTGAACAAGGTGGTCTTGCCGCAGCCGTTGGGGCCGATCAGGCACGCCAGTTCCCCGGGCGCGAGTTCGAAGCTGACGCCGGTCAGCACACGTGCGCCCCCGAAGTCCCGGGTGAGGTCGGAAACCGCAAGCAAGAGCGGATGCAGCCGTCGACGGATTATCGCTCGCGCCTGAAGGCCGCAACTAGGTCTTGCCGCAACCCGCCTGCGGCGCCAGCGCGCCCAGCGGCTTGACGACCGTCAAGGCATTGCCCTCGGTTTTGGCCAGGTACATGTTCATGGTCACGTGATGATCGCTCTTGCCGATGGTCATGGTGCCGGTCGGGATGTCGACGGACAAGCCCTCCAGGCCGTTCACCAGCGACTCACGATCGACTTTGCCGGATTTCATCAGCGCCGCCTGCACCGCCTTGATGACGTTGTAGTGAGTCATCAGGTAGTGCGAGATCGGCACCGACTCGCCGGCCGCCTTGCGGACCCGGGCATCGAATGCGCGCACCCCCGGCTCCGGCAGCGAGGCCGCGAACGGGACGGTGACCCACATGTTCTGGCCACGTCCTTCGCCGAAGGCCCCCAGATAGGTCTCGGCAAAGCCGAGGAACCCGATGGTGACGTCCTTCATCAGCCCGAAGTCCTCGGCCTGCTTGATGAAGGTGATGCCGTCGGCGCCGGGGAGCGCCTTGAGCAGCACCTTGGCGCCGCTGTCCTTGATGCGGCGGATGACGGGTGTGTATTCCTTGGTGCCGAAGGGCACGAACTCCTTGCCGGCCACCTTCCCGCCGGCCCGGGCGATCAGCGTCTCGGCCTGCTCGAACATCTTCTGCGGCCAGACATAATCCGCGCCGAGCATGTAGAAGGAATTGCCGACCCGCTGCGTCAGTTCCGGCAGCAGCCGCTCCAGTTCCTGGTTGGGAACGGTATTGAAGCAGAACACATAGCGGTCGCAGGCGCCGCCCTCATAGTTGGTGGCATACAGCAGCGGCGTCTTGTAGCGCTTGTGCGCCGGCATCATCGCATCGCGGGCGCTGGAAGTGATCGGGCCCGTGACGGCGATGACCTTGTCCCGCTGGATCAGCGCGGTGGTGCGCTCGACCGATGTCTTGGGATCGGTCTTGTTGTCCTGGTAGAGGACTTCCAGCTTGCGGTCCAGCACGCCGCCGCTCTGGTTGATCTCGGCGACGGCGAGGTCGATGCCGATCCTGGCCTGGTTGCCGAACAGCTCCAGGCCGCCGGAAAACGGCAGGACCGCGCCGATGCGAATCGGCTCCGTTGCTGCCCGCCCTGCCATGGGCAAAGCCAGCGCGGCGGCCGCGGCGGACCCGGCGAACAGCACCCGCCGACGGGAAGTCATGTCATCCATGGCATTTCTCCTTGCGATCGATAATCGGGACTGACCCTGCTGCGGGACCGACCCTGCTGCGGTCCGGGTTCCGCCCATTATTGACGCAAGCCGCAGGCAATGGGAAGCTTTGCCTTGAGCGCGGATATCCGCGCCGATATCCGCGCCGATATCCGCGCCAGTTGCCGTGCCGATTGCCGCGCCAATGTCTGCAGGACCGTATCGACGATGAAACCAATGCCGACCAGTGCCCTAGTGGCCATCGACGTCCAGAACGACTTCTGCCCCGGCGGGCGTCTGGCGGTTGCCGACGGCGACGCGGTGGTGCCGCTCGTCAACCGGCTCATGGATGATTTCGAGCATGTGATCCTGACCCAGGACTGGCATCCGCCGGGACACCGATCTTTCGCCAGTGCTCATCCGGGCAGGTCGCCCTTCGATTCCGTCGACATGGACTACGGCCGGCAGACTCTCTGGCCGGACCACTGTGTCCAGGGCAGCGACGGCGCGCAACTGCACCCCGACCTGCGCCACGACCGCGCGGAACTGGTGATCCGCAAGGGGTTTCGGCCCGGCATCGACTCCTACTCGGCCTTCTTCGAGAACGACCGCACCACGCCGACCGGGCTGACCGGTTACCTGCGGGAACGGGGTTTCAGCCGGGTCGTGCTCTGCGGCCTGGCCACCGACTTCTGCGTGGCGTATTCCGCGATCGACGCCCGCAAGCAGGGCTTCGAGTGCGAAGTCCGTCTGCGGGCGTGCCGGGCAATCGACCTGGAGGGGTCGCTGGAGATTGCCTTGACGCTGATGCGGGCCGCCGGGGTAACGCTGCTGCCGGAGTGACGCTGCTGCCCGACTGAAAACCGCGACCGGCCCCTCGGCAGGGCTCAGAGCGCCGAGTGCATCCAGTGCGCCGCCGCCAGTGTCCTCGCGTCGCTGCCAAGGGGACCCACGACCTGCAGTCCGATCGGCAGTCCGGCCGACGTGACGGCAACCGGTATGTTTACGCAGGGCACATGCAGCACGGTCCACATCCGGTTGAAGACAGCGTCGCCGGTCATGCCGATCCCCTCGGGCGCGGCGCCGGGGGCGCTCGGCGCAAGGAGCACATCGCAGTCCGCATACACGGCGCCAAGCGCGCGCCGGCAGTGGCGCACGAGCGCCAGGGCCGCATCGAAACGGGCGACCGGCACGTCGAGTCCGGCCTGCAGAATGCCCTGCAGGCGCTCGCTGATCTTCTCCCAGTGCGCCAGGCGCTCGTACGCGAGGGACTCCGCCTGCTGGGCAAACATGATGTCGGTCTGCGCCGCGACCAGTCCGGAAAAATCAGGGGGAAGGTCGATATCACGCACATGGGCACCGGCCGCGGCAAGCCGGCGCGCGGTGGTCTCCAGAGCTTCCATCATTTCAGGCTGCGCATGCTGCCACTCGTGGGTGCGGCAGATGCCGATCCGCCACTGAGCGCCCGTAACGCCTCCCTCCTGCACCAGGAGGTCGGTGCGGCCGGTCAACGCCGCCGCGAACAGCGCCGCATCGGGCACCGTCCTCGCAATCGTGCCCACCGTGTCCAGGACATCGGACAAGGCCTTGACGCCGACCCTGCTGATCATGCCGAAGGTCGGCTTGTAGCCGATCACGCCGCAATATGCGGATGGCCGGATGATCGACCCTGCGGTCTGCGTGCCGAAGGCCAGCGGCACCATGCAGTCGGCCACCGCCGCCGCCGATCCGGACGAGGATCCGCCCGGCGTGTGACCGGAATTGCGGGGATTGCGGGTCTTGCCGGGATAAGTCACCGCAAACTCGGTGGTAACCGTCTTGCCCAGCACGATGCCCCCCGCGGCGCGTGTCAGCGCGACGCAGGGCGCATCCCAGGCCGGCCGATGCCCGCTGTATATCGGCGAACCGTAGGTGCTCGGCATGTCCACCGTGTCCATCAGGTCCTTGATTCCCACCGGCAGACCGTGCAGCAGTCCCTGGGCCGGTCGCGCGTCGGCGGCGCGGGCCTGCTGCAGCGCCGCCTCGCGGTCCAGATGGGACCAGGCCTGCACCTGCGCCTCGCGGGCGTCGATGCGTTCCAGGCAATCCCGCACCAGGGCCTCGGCGGTTAGCTTGCCGGCCGCAATATTCCTGGCGGCTTCGCAAGCGGAAAGCGTATGCGGTTTCATGCAGGTACTCCGATGGTGGATCCGACTGTCGTCGCGATCGGGTCACGCAGGTGGCAGGCGGCGATGATGGCCGCTGCGCACTTCCCTCAGCACCGGCTCCTCGATCTGGCAGCGCTCCATGACATAGCGGGCAGCGGGTGTGGAAGCGGCAGCCCGACGGCGGATTGATCGGGCTCGGCACGTCGCCCGAGCAGGATGATCCGCTTTCGCTGCGACCTGCGGGATCGGGCACCGGCACGGCCGAGAGCAGCGCCTCGGTGTAGGGATGCTGCGGGCGCGGCGAACAGCGAGCGCTTGTCGGTCAGCTCGACGATCTTGCCGAGGTACATCACCGCGACGCGATGGCTGATGTGCTCGACCACCGCGAGGTCGTGCGCGACGAACAGGTAGGACAGGCCGAACTCGTCCTGCAGGTCCATCAGCAGGTTGATCACCTGCGCCTGCACCGACACGTCGAGCGCCGAGACCGGCTCGTCGCAGACGATCAGGCGCGGGTTGGGCGCGAGCGCGCGCGCGATGCCCAGGCGCTGGCGCTGGCCGCCGGAGAACTCGTACGGATACTTGACCATCTGGTCGCGGCGCAGGCCGACCTTGTCGAACAGCGCCGCCACCCGGTCGCCGATCTCGTCCGCACGGCGCGGACTCGAAGTTGCGGATCGGCTCGGCGACGATGTCGCCGGCGCGCATGCGCGGGTTCGAGCGACGAATACGGATCCTGGAAGACCGCCTGCAGCTCGCGCCGGAAAGGCCGCATCTGCCGGGCGCTCAGCTGGTCGATGCGCTGGCCGCGCCAGCTGATCGTGCCGGCGGTCGGCTCGATCAGCTTCAGGATCGTCTTGCCGGTCGTCGACTTGCCGCAGCCGCTTTCGCCGACCAGGCCCAGCGTTTCGCCGTCGGCGATGCTGAAGCTCACGTCGTCGACCGCGTGCACCTGCCCGCTGCTGCGCCAGAACGACGCCCTTGCGCACGGGGTAGTGCTTGACCAGGTGCGCACCTCGAGCAGCGCCTCGCCGCGTCCCGGCTGCTCGCAGCGCCGCGCTCATCCGCGCCCCGCGAGCATGGCGATCCGACTTCCCAGCAGGCAACGCATGTGCCCGGCGGTCTTCTCCTCCAGCGGCGGATACTCGCGGCGGCAGCGCTCGGTCGCGTGCGGGCAGCGCGGCGCGAAGATGCAGCCCGTCGATCGCCTCGCGCAGCGACGGCACCATGCCCGGGATCTCCGCGAGCCGCTTGCGCGCTCGCCCCATTGCGCCGCTGGCCTCGCCCAGATGCGGAATCGAGTCCAGCAGCCCCTGCGTGTAGGGATGGCGCGGGTCGCGCGAACAGGTCCGCCACCGGCGCCTCCTCGACCTTGCGGCCGGCATACATCACGACCACGCGCTGCGCCATCTCGGCGACGACGCCGAGGTCGTGCGTGATCAGGACGATCGCCGCGCCGGTCTTTTCCTTCAGCTCGCGCATCAGGTCCAGGATCTGCGCCTGGATGGTGACGTCGAGCGCGGTGGTCGGCTCGTCGGCGATCAGCAGCTGCGGGTCGCAGGCCAGCGCCATCGCGATCATCACGCGCTGGCGCATGCCGCCGGACATCTGGTGCGGATACTGCGTCGACGCGCCGCTCCGGCTCGGGCATGTTGACCAGCCTGCAGCATCTCGATCGCGCGCGCCAGCGCCTCGGCGCGCGACAAGCCGCGGTGCAGCACGCAGCGTCTCGGCGATCTGCCGGCCGATGGTGAGCACCGGGTTGAGCGACGTCATCGGCTCCTGGAAGATCATCGAGATCTCGTTGCCGCGCACCGACGCGCATCTCGCGCTCCGACAGGGTCGAGCAGGTCGCGGCCGTCGAAGCGGATCAGCCGGCCCGCGACGATGCGGCCCGGCGGCGAGGCGATCAGGCGCAGGATCGACAGCGAGGTGACGCTCTTGCCGCAGCCGGATTCGCCGACGACCGCCAGCGTCTCGCCGGGCTAGACCGAGAAGGAGACGCCGTCGACCGCGCGCACCACGCCGTCGCGGGTGAAGAAATGGGTCTTGAGGTCGTCGACCTCGAGCAGCGGTGCGGCGTCGGACGCTTGCCATCTACATCCGCCGCGCCAGGCGCGGGTCGAGCGCGTCGCGCATGCCGTCGCCGAGCAGGTTGACCGCGAGCACGGTGAGCGACAGGCAGATGCCCGGGAAAGAGGATCAGGTAGCCGGCGATCTGGAACAGGCTGCGCGCCTCGGCCATGATGTTGCCCCAGCTCGGGATGTTCGGCGGCGTGCCGGCGCCGATGAACGACAGGATCGCCTCGGTGATCATCGCCGACGCGCAGACGTAGGTCGCCTGCACCAGCAGCGGCGCGACGGTGTTGGGCAGGATGTGGCGCACCAGGATGCGCGGCAGGCTGGTGCCGGCGGCGACCGCCGCCTCGACATAGGGCTCCTCGCGCAGCGTCAGCACGAGGCTGCGCACCAGCCGCACGACGCGCGGCACCTCGGCGAGCGTGATGGCGAGGATCACGTTCTCGATGCTGGCCTTGGTCAGCGCCATCAGCGCGATCGCCAGCAGCACCGGCGGGATCGACATCAGGCCGTCCATGATCCGCATCACGATCGCGTCGAGCCAGCGGATGAAGCCGGTGACCAGTCCGATGGCGAGCCCGATGAAGCGTGCTGAACAGCGCCACCGCGAGGCCGACGACCAGCGACACGCGCGCGCCGTAGAGGACGCGGCTGTAGACGTCGCGACCGAGCATGTCGCGTGCCGAACCAGAATGCGCGCCGAGGGCGGCTTGAGGCGCCTGCACCGGCGACACCGCCTGCGGATCGACGGTGCCCAGCCAGGGCGCGAAGATCGCGACGCACGATCATGAGCAGCAGCACGACCCCGCCGACGATCGCGGTCGGATGGCGCCGGCAGCGCATCCTTGAAGCGCGCCAGGTCGGCGACACCGACTTCGGGACGTTGTCGAGCGCGAGGGCGGTCATGACTGTCAGTAGCGGATGCGCGGATCGAAGAACATGTAGCTCAGGTCGACCGCGAGGTTGATCAGCACGTAGGCGCCGGAGAAGATCAGGATCACGCCCTGGATGATCGGGTAGTCGCGGCGCAGGATCGCATCGACCGTCAGCCGGCCGATGCCCGGTATCGCGAACACGGTTTCGGTGACGATGGCGCCGCCGATCAGCAGCGCGATGCCGATGCCGATGACGGTCATGATCGGCACCGCCGCGTTCTTGAGCGCGTGCCCGACCAGCACCGACGCCGGGCGCGAGCCCCTTGGCCTGCGCGGTGCGCACGTAGTCCTGCGACGAGCACGTCGAGCATGCTGGCGCGCGTGATGCGCGCGATCAGCGCGATGTAGACCGTGCCCAGCGCGAGGCTGGGCAGGATCAGGTGGCGCGAACCACTCCCACAAGCCTTCGCTGATCGGGCGATAGCCCTGCACCGGCAGCCAGTCGAGCTCGATCGAGAAGACCATGATCAGGATGTAGGCGAGCACGAAGACCGGCACCGAGAAGCCGAGCACCGAGAAACGCCATCACCGCGCGGTCGATCCAGGTGCCGGCGCGCGCAGCGGCGATCACGCCGAGCGGCACCGCGACCAGCCACCGCGACCACCAGCGTGCAGAGGGTCAGAGCGACAGCGTGGGCTCGATCGCGCTGCGCCGATCAGCCGCGTCACCGGCAGGTTGGTGAAGATCGAGGTGCCGAGGTCGCCGTGCAGCAAGCGCCCAGCCCAGTCGCCGAAGCGGATCGAGGAACGGCTCGTCGAGGCCGAGCTTCTCGCGGATCCGGCGGATGTCGTCGACTCGTCGCCGCGTCGCCGGCGAGGATCGCCGCCGGATCGCCCGGCGTGAGGTAGAGCAGCAGGAAGACGACGAACGCGACCACCGCCATGACGACGATGGTCGCGAACAGGCGGCGGACTACGTAGGCGAGCACCGATAAGGCATCCGGACCAGTTCGCCTTTTTCGCCTACTTCTTCTCCACGTTCCACAGCAACGCGATCGGGGCGATGATCACGCCCGAGATGTTCGAGCGGATACGCCGTCGGCAGGATGAACTGGCCGGTCGGGATGAAGGGCACGAACTCGAAGGCACGCTGCTGCACGGCGTCCGCCGCTGCCTTGGACTGCTCAGCGTCCTTCGCGTTGAACCAGGCTTCGCGCAGCTCTTCCATCTTTGCATCGGTCGGCCAGCCGAACCAGGCCTTCTCGCCGGTGCCGCGGATCGGGAAATTGACCGCCGGATTGACCATGTCGGGGCCGACCAGCCAGGTGTGGAAGATCGTACCAGCCGCCCTTGTCGATCGGCTCGCGCACCGCGCGGCGCGTGATCAGCGTGCCCCAGTCGCCCGACTGGATTTCGGCGTTGAGCCGAGCTTCTTCAGCACTCTCCAGCGTCAGCAGCGACTGCGAATGCACGATCGGCTGGTCGGTCGCGTTGATGATGACGATCTTCTCGCCCTTGTAGCCCGCTTCCTTGACCAGCTGCTTCGCCTTGTCGAGATCGCGCTTGCCCTTCAGCGCGCTCGGCGCCGATCTCCGAGGCGAGCGGCGTGCCGCAGGTGAAATAGGAGTAGCAGGGCTTGCCGTTCTTCGGGTCGCCCGCGATGCCGATCACGTAGTCCTGCTGGTTGACCGCATAGAGCAGCGCCTGGCGCATCTTCGCGATTGTTGAACGGCGGGTGCAGGAAGTTGAAGCGGATCATGCCCATCGAGCCCAGCGGGATCGATGTTCTTCACGGTGATCTCCTTGTTGCGGGCGAGCAGCGGAATGAGGTCGGGCGGCATCTGCTCCCACCAGTCGGCCTCGCCGGCGTTGAGCGCGGCGGCGGCGGTGGCGGAATCGGGGATGTAGATCCACTCGACCCGGTCGACCTTCACGACCTTGCCGCCGGAGGCCCAGGACGGCGCCTCCTTGCGCGGCACGTAGTCGGTGTTCTTCACGTAGACCACCTTGTTGCCCGGCACCCACTCGTCCTTGACGAACTTGAACGGCCCCGAGCCGGTGGGATCCTCGATGTTCTTGAACGCGTCGGTCTTGGCGATGCGCTCCGGCATGATGAAGGGCACGTTCGACGACGGCTTGGCGAGCGCCTCCAGCGTCAGCGGGAACGGCTTCTTCAGCTTGAGGCGTGAAGGTCTTGTCGTCGACCGCGGTCCAGGAGTCGGTTGCTTCGGCGAGCTTCTGGCCGAGCGCGTCGCGCTTGCGCCCAGCGCTCGATCGAGGCGATGCAGTCGGCCGAGCGCACCGGCTGCGCCGTCGTGGAACTTGAGCCCGTCGCGCAGCGTGAAGGTGTAGGTCAGCCCGTCCTTGGCCACCTCGTGCTTGTCGATCATCTGCGGCTTGACCTGGAACTTCTCGTCCATGGCGAACAGGGTGTCGTACACCATGTAGCCGTGGTTGCGCGTGATGTAGGCGGTGGTGGCGATCGGATCGAGGATGCGCAGGTCGGCCTGCGGAATGAACTTGAGCACCTTCTGCTGCGCGTTCGCGGCATCAGGAAGAACGGAGGCGGCGACCAGGCTGGCCATGAAGGCGGCAGCCACAGCGTGAATCAGCTTGTTCATCGAATCATCCCCTGGAGAACATCGATCGGATCGCGGAAGGGGCAGTCGCCACTCGCGTCGTTCATTGCTTCGTTCATTGTATGCAGATAACCCGGCTCTGCGAAAGCTTGTTTTCGTCGCCGTTTCGGACTACCTTGCGGCTTGCTCGGGTCGAGCAAGATCGCGCGTCCCGACCGAACCCCAGCGAGTATCGGACTTGCCGCCCCCGCGCCTGCCTGTACCCCGTCACATCCTGCCCACCATCGCGCTGGCGCAACTCGGCGGCACCTCGCTCTGGTTCGCAGCCAACGCGATCGACGCCGATCTGCAGCGGGACTGGTCGCTGGCGTCCAGCGTGGCGGGCGCGGTGACCTCGGCAGTCCAGGGCGGGTTTCTCGCCGGTACGCTGCTCTATTCGCTGCTGATGATCGCGGACCGCTTCTCGCCCCGCAAGGTCTACCTGGTCAGCAGCCTGCTGGCGGCGTGTGCCAACGCGGCGGTGTTGCTGCTGCCTGCGGCGCTCTGGTCGATGACCGGCACGCGCTTCGCCGTCGGTTTCTTTCTCGCCGGCATCTATCCGGTCGGCATGAAGATCGCGTCTGGCTGGTATCGCGAAGGACTCGGTGGCGCGCTCGGATTCCTGGTGGGCGCACTGATCCTGGGCACCGCCCTGCCCCACGCGTTGCGCGGCTGGGCGACGGGCTGGCCGTGGCATGGGGTCATCCTGGTTCTCTCGAGCCTCGCGGGCGGGGGCGGCGTCCTGATGTGGTTGCTGGTTCCCGATGGTCCCTACCTGGCCAAGGGCAGGCCCGGTACCGCGCGCGCGCTGACGGTCATCTGGCGCGACCGCCGGGTGCGGGCCTCGGTGTTCGGCTACTTCGGACACATGTGGGAGCTCTACGCCGTGCTCATGATGGTTCCGCTCATCTTCGCGCAATTTCTGCAGTCGGGTTCGTCGTCACTGGTCTCCTGGCTCAGCTTTGCCGCAATCGGCGCGGGTGCGATCGGCTGCGCGGCGGGCGGCCTGCTGGCGGCTCGCGCCGGCAGCGCCAAGGTGGCCGCCGTGCAGTTGCTGGTGAGCGGGCTATGCTGCCTGCTGTCGCCCTGGATGCTGTCCGCACCGCTGTGGCTGTTCATTGCCTGGATGCTGGTGTGGGGCACGACGGTGGCGGGCGACTCGCCTCAGTTCAGCGCGCTGACCGCGAGGAACTGTCCGCCCGAGGTGGTCGGCAGCGTGCTCACGCTCGTCAACTGCATCGGCTTCGGCATCAGCATCGTATCGATCCAGCTGGTCGCGCTGGCGATCCAGTACTACCCGTTCGAATGGGTCCTGCCCTGGCTGGCAATCGGTCCGGTGATCGGGCTCTGGTTCATGCGCGGCCTCGTGCGGAAATGTGTCGAAGGCTGATACTTCGAATCACTTGCTTACGAAGTGTCGGCATCCGATTTTCCAGTCGACCGCCGGTCCGCCGGTACGCGCCATTGGTTGCCGGCGGACTGAAGCGCCCCGTGCGATTCCCCAAGAATTCAGCGTGTGGCCAGGACACGCCCCGTCAGAGACGGACCGGGCCACGGAATCAATCAAGAGGAAGTTGCACATGAACAAAATGCACATGACGCTGGGAATCGTGACCGTGATCGCCGCCTTGTCCGCCGGGTGCGCCAGCACCACGCCGGCCGGCGACAAGATGAAGCAGCATGCTGCGAGCGTCGAAGACATCAGCAAGCAATGGAAACAGGGTAACGACCTGGTGACCCAGGGCGAACAGGTGAAGGAAAAGGGCAGCCAGAAGATGGCCGAAGCTCAGAAACAGGTCACCGAAGGCGACAACCTGATTTCGCGCGGCAAGACGCTGATGGCCGAAAGCGAAAACGCGTTCCGCGACACCAGCAAGACCATCAAGTAAGCCGCTTGATATGGGGTGCGGCAGCAGCCGTACCCCGTCTCAACGGGTGCACCGCAGCACCCGCAGGACACCCGCCCTGGAAACCGCATCGTTGGTGCACCGTTGCTGCACCCGGTGATGCGCTTTGCCCGATCCCCGGCAGCCTGTCGGCGGACTATCCACACTTGCTGCCCGGGTCTGGTTCCTGACCCACAGGGCACGAACTGTGCCTTATTCAAACCGAGCCCTCGCGTCGCTGGAAGCGCGTCGCACGGCGGTTGAACCATTGGCGAAGGGTTTGTGACTTACATCATGTGCAGACACTGAATAACGGAGCAGCCTGTCCCAAGGGCACATCGGGACGGCAGGCCAACCGGGCTTTCGGCGCAGGCGGAACGAGGAGCATCTCAATGAAACCGATCAAGTTTATCCAGGAGGCCTTCTACAAGGGGTTGGTGAACTTCCTGGTCGCCCCGGTTTCCGGTGCTCCCGTGCGACAGGCTCGCCATGGACTCGAGGCCCTGCTGCAACCGGGCGACGTCATCCTCGTCGCCGGCAAGACCCGCTTCGCCTCGATCGTGTGCAAACTGACCCGCTCGACCTGGTCGCATGTCGCCATCTACGTGGGCGTCGGCCACCATCCCGATCCCGCCCACTGCATCATCGAAGCCGACGTCGAAGCCGGCGTCCGGATGATCACCCTGGCTGAACTGGCAGACCACGATATCCAGGTGGTTCGTGCCAGCCGCCTGCCCGACTCTTCACGCCAGGAACTGATCGGATATCTGCTGGCCCGAGTAGGGCATCGCTACGACCTCGATCACGTCATCGAGCTCGCCAGGCTCATGCTCCTGGCGCCGTCGCCGCTGGGACGCTGGCTGAGCCCGAAGCGGATGCGCCGGGCGGATCCGACCCGCGCCATCTGCTCCACGCTGGTGGCCCACGCCCTGTTCACGGCCGGCGTATCGGTCGGTGCAGCCCCGCTCGTGGCCGCCCGCCTGCAACACGCATCCGACGCGACACAGTCCGACCTGGCAGAGGCGCTGGACTACCTGGTGCCGGGCGACTTCGAGCGCCTTCCCGAATTCGTTTCGGTCTTCAACTCCCGCCAGGCGCTGGAATCCAGCGACTCCTGAAAGTCTTTCCCGGGAGGCAGTTCCCGGAGGCCTTCCCCCGCGAGGCTAATTTTCCTGGCGTCGGACCAGGCTTTCGCCGCCTTGCTTCACGAGCCTGGGCTCGGCGCGATAGAGCGTCGGAAACATCGACTTCAGGTTGGCGATCTTGGGCAGGTCGAAGGCAATGATGTAGCCCGAGTTCGGATAAAGGGTAGCGTAGTCCTGGTGATAGTCTTCCGCGCGAAAGAATCCCTGCAGCGGGGTCACCTCGGTAACGATCCGGGCTCGAAAAGCCTTGGCCGACTCGAGCTGCGCGATGTACTGGTCCGCCACCCGCTTCTGTCCTTCGTCGGCATAGAAGATCGCCGATCGATAGTGGCTGCCGACATCCGGCCCCTGCCGGTTAAGCTGGGTCGGATCGTGGATGACCGAGAAGAAGACGTGCAGCAACTGGCCATAGCTGACCAGAGCGGGATCGTAGGTAACCTGCACCGATTCGGCGTGGCCGGTGCGCCCGGTGGTGACCTTGTCGTAGCTTGCGGTCTGCGGCTCGCCGCCCGCGTAACCGGAAACGGCCTGGATCACGCCCGCCGTGTGCTGGAAGACGCCCTGCACGCCCCAGAAACAGCCCCCGGCGAACACGGCGGTCCGATAGTCCTGCGGCAATCGCGCCCCGGCCGCTGCGGTGCTCCCCGGCGCCGGGACAGCCGCTTCGACGGCCTGGTCGATAACCGGTGCCGGCAGGTGGAAGGCGGTTTCGGCGGACAGGCTCCCGGAGAAGTAGAGTCCCGCGCCGACCAGCAGGGCCGCCGCCAGCCAGACGAAATCCATGCCTGCCCAGCGGCGCAGGCCCTCCGGCAGGCGCATCAGGACACCCCGGGGCCGGCGGTGAAGTTCAGGGCGACCCCGTTCATGCAGTATCGAAGGCCTGTCGGTGGCGGGCCGTCCTCAAAGACATGGCCCAGGTGACCGCCGCAGCGGTGGCACAGTATCTCGACCCGCTTCATTCCGAAGCTCCAGTCGGAATCTTCCACCACTGCTCCCGGGAGCGGCTTCCAGAAACTGGGCCAACCGGTGCCGCTGTCGAACTTGGTCTCGGACGAGAACAAGGGCAGTGCGCAGCCGGCGCAGGTGAATACGCCCGCGCGCTTTTCCCTGTCCAGAGGGCTGGAGTGGGGTCGCTCCGTTCCGGCCTGGCGCAGGATCCGATACTGCGCCGGCGTCAACGCTTCCCGCCACTCGGCGTCCGACCGGACCAGTTCGAAAGTCTTCGCGGTGGCCGCCTGGCTGGGGCTGCCACGCAGCAGCTGGTTCAGCAGCGCCGCGCCGGCGGCCACTCCGGTCAGGCCCAGGAACCAGCGTCGTTGTCGTGCCATGGCTATTCCTTGTCGATCGATACGGCGCCCGCAGGCGCAGGCATCCGATTCCCAGTGTGACGGGAGGTCGTCGACCGCGCGCGCGAGACCTTACAGGCGGGCCGGAATCAGGCCGGCTGCGCCTGGAACACCAGCCCTGCGTGCTCGCGCAGGGCATGGAACTGAAGCTTCTTCCAGCGGTCCTGAGCCACGGTCAGGTCGGTCCGTAGGTGACCAGGAAGGTCGGCGCTTCGACCGAGTCATAGGCGATGCGATGCGCATTGGCTTCGATGAACCGGCGCAGCTCCACCGGGTCCTCGGCGGTCACCCAGCGCGCCATCTGGTAGCGCGCCGAGGCGAAGCGGGCGTCGACGCCGTACTCGTGCTTGAGCCGGTGCGCCACCACTTCGAACTGCAGCTGCCCGATCGCGCCGAGGATCAGGGCGCCGCCTCGGTGCGGCCGGAAGACCTGAATGGCGCCCTCCTCGCCCAGCTGCGTCAGCCCGATGCGCAACTGCTTGCTGCGCATCGGGTCGATCAGCTCGACCGTCTGGAAGATCTCCGGCGCAAAGAACGGCAGGCCGGTGAACTGCAGCGTCTTCGCCTTCGGTGAGCG
This sequence comes from uncultured beta proteobacterium, assembly GCA_963834335.1. Classification (GTDB taxonomy): domain Bacteria; phylum Pseudomonadota; class Gammaproteobacteria; order Burkholderiales; family Burkholderiaceae_E; genus Lautropia. The sequence continues at coordinate 452,376 of CAWIBK010000001.1, forward strand.
TGTCGCCCAGTTGCAGCAGACCGTGGTTGGGGATGCCGATGATGTCGCCCGGGAAGGCGTTCTCCAGCAGCTCGCGCCGCTGCGACAGGAACGACACGACGGTGTTGGTCTTGAGATCCTTGCCGTTGCGGCACGATGCGCAGCTTCATGCCGCGGTCGAAGCGGCCCGAACAGATGCGCACGAAGGCGATGCGGTCGCGATGCGCCGGGTCCATGTTGGCCTGGATCTTGAACACGACGCCGCTGAACTTCTGCTCCGCCGGCAGCACTTCGCGCTGCAGGGCCAGGCGCGGGCCGCGGCGCCGGCGCCAGGTCCACCAGCGCGTCCAGCACCTCCCGCACGCCGAAGTTGTTGATGGCCGAGCCGAAGAACACCGGCGTCTGTTCGCCGCGCCGGAAGGCCTCGGCGTCGAACGGCGGCGAGGCGCCCTCGATCAACTCGATCTCGTCGCGCGCCTGGTCGAAGGCAGCGCCGAAGCGCTGCCTGCGCCAGCGGATTGTCCAGGCCGTCGAGCATCTCGTCGTTGCGGTCCTGCTGCTCGCCCGCCCGATCCGCGCCGGCCCGGAACACCCGCATCCGCTGCTTGGTCAGGTCGTAGACACCGCCGAAGCGCTTGCCCATGCCCACCGGCCAGGAGAACGGGATGGTCGGCATGCCCAGCACCGTCTCGATCTCGTCGAGGATCACCAGCGGCTCGCGCACCTCCCGGTCCATCTTGTTGATGAAGGTGATGATCGGCGTGTTGCGCGCGCGGCAGACGGCCAGCAGCCGCAGCGTCTGCGCCTCGACGCCGTTGGCGGCATCGATCACCATCAGCGCGGCGTCGACGGCGGTCAGCACGCGGTAGGTGTCCTCGGAGAAGTCCTGGTGGCCCGGCGTGTCCAGCAGGTTGATGACGCAGTCGCGGTACTCCATCTGCATGACCGAACTGGCCACCGAGATGCCGCGCTGCTTCTCGATCTCCATCCAGTCGGAGGTGGCGTGCCGGCTCGCCTTGCGCGCCTTGACGCTGCCGGCGATCTGGATCGCACCGGCGTAGAGCAGCAGCTTTTCGGTCAGCGTGGTCTTGCCGGCGTCGGGGTGGGAGATGATCGCGAAGGTGCGGCGGCGGCCGACTTCCAGTGTTTGAGGGTCCATCGAGCCGATTTTACGGCATGACGCCGACTGCCTTGCCGCGCGCCAGGCCGGCCGGCAGGGCTTCGATCATAATCGGCGAAATGAGCAGCGCCCCCACCCTACCCAAACGCCACGGCCGTACGGTGGCGTTGCTGGGAACGGCGCAGACGCTGGCCTGGGCATCGACCTACTACCTCCCGGCCATGATCGCCGCCCCGATGGCGGCAGACCTCGGTGTCTCCATCCCCACGGTCTTTGCTGCTTTCTCCGCCGCCCTGGTCGTATCGGCCTTGCTCGGGCCCCACGCCGGCCGGGCGATCGATACCTGGGGCGGTCGCCCGGTGCTGGTGGGTACCAGCCTGGTGTTCGCCGCCGGCCTCGCGGCCATGGCAATGGCCAGCGGCCCGATAGGCCTGTTCGCCGCCTGGCTGATCCTCGGCATCGGCATGGGCAGCGGCCTCTACGAGGCGGCGTTCGCGGCCCTGGTAAGGCTGTACGGCGCCGATTCGCGGGCAGCGATCACGGGTATCACCCTGGTGGCAGGATTCGCCAGCACCGTGGGCTGGCCGCTGACCAGCCTGCTGGAGGCTCAATTCGGCTGGCGCGCTGCCTGCCTCACCTGGGCCGGCCTGCACCTCGTGCTGGGGCTGCCGCTCAACTGGTCGCTGCCCAAACTGAACGAGACCGGGAGCGGGAATCCAGCCGAGTCGCCCGCCACCGATGTCGCGACCGCGACCGCGGCCGGGGCCGGGACCGGGGCCGCAGCCGCCTCAGGCGCGGTGGCGGGCGGCCTGCCTGCCGGCCTGAAGGTCGGGACAGAAGCGGCACCCGCCGGCCCGCTCACGTCGGTCCTGCTAGCCTACGTCTTCGCTGCCACCTGGTTCATCAGCACCGCCATGGCGGCACACCTGCCACGCGTGCTCGAGGCGGCGGGCGCGACTGTGGCGATTGCCGTGGCGGCCGGTGCGCTGGTCGGTCCCGCCCAGGTCGGTGCGCGCCTGCTGGAGTACGGCTTCCTCAGGAAAGTGCATCCGCTGGTTTCGGCCAGCGCAGCCGCACTGGCCCATCCGCTGGGGGCCCTGATGCTGCTGCTGGGGGGCGCACCCGCCGCGGTCTTCGCCGTCCTTCATGGAGCCGGAAACGGCATCATGACCATTGCCAAAGGCACCCTGCCGCTGGTGTTGTTCGGCCCCCAGGGATACGGGCGCCGCCAGGGCCTGCTGACGCTACCTGCACGGATTGTCCAGGCGGTATCGCCGTTTGCCTTCGGCGTCTGTATCGATCGCTGGGGCGCCGGGGCGCTGTGGCTGACGGCGCTGCTCAGCGCCAGCGCGTTCCTGGCGTTGCGGCTGATCCCGCGGCCCGCTGCTGCGCCCCGGGCGCCTGCGAGGTAGGTGGCTGAAGGGCCGCCGGAGGAGGAGGAGGAGGACGAGGAGGAGGCGAAGGAGGAGGCGAAGGCGGCGGGTGCGTCAGATCATCCGCGACGGCAACCAGGTCGCCAGCCAGGGAAAAAAGCAGAGCAGGAGCAGTCGGATGACGTCGACCACGGCGAATGGCACGATCCCGCGCACGACCACGAGCAACGGCACCTTCGCGACCCCCTGGATCACGAACAGGTTGATGCCGACCGGCGGAAGGATCATCCCGATCTCGCAGACCGTCACCAGCATGACGCCGAACCAGATCGGGTCGAAGCCCAGCGCCGTGATCAGCTGGAAAACCGGGCCGACGGTCAGCAGGATCATCGACAGCTCATCCATCAGCGCGCCGAGGACGACGTAGGCAAGCATCAAGGCCGCCATCACCCACCAGCGGCTCCACTGCAGGTGCTCGATCTGCCGGATGAGCGAGTCGGTCATGCCGGTCGACTCGATGAAGGCGTTGAAGATCCCGGCCCCGATCAGGATCATGAAGATCATCCCGGTGGTCTGCGCGGTCTCGGAGATTCCGTCGTGCAGGACCTTCCGGTTCAGCCGTCCCGAGATCGCCGCGAGTGTCACGGCGCCTAGCGGCTCCGACCGCGGCCGCCTCGGTGGGAGAAAACCAGCCGAGGTACATCCCACCAAGCACCAGCCCGAACAGGACCACGATCTGCCAGATCGCGGCCGAGACCTCTCAGGCGTTGCAACCAGCTGTGACGAGGTCCGGCCGGGCCCGCATCCGCCGAGCGTCGAACCGACCAGGAAACCGCCAGGCCGTACAGCAGCATTCCGAGGATGCCCGGCAGGATGCCCGACAGGAACAGCTTGCCGATCGATTGTTCGGTAGCGAGACCGTAGATGACGAAAAGGATCGACGGCGGGATGATCACACCCAAGGTGCCGCCGGCGGCGATCGTCGCGCATGCCAGCGAGTCGGCGTAGCCATGGCGGCGCATCTCCGGCAGTGCGACGCGCCCCATGGTGGCGGCCGTCGCGATGCCCGAGCCGCTGACCGCGCCGAAGATCGCGCAGCCGCCGATCGTCGCCATTGCGAGCCCACCGCGAAGATGGCCGACCAGCGTGGCGACGAACCCGTACAGGGACTGCGACAAGCCGGCCTGGCCGGCGAAGACCCCCATCGCGATGAACAGGGGAACGATGGACAGCGAGTAGGGAAAGACCGCCTCGAAGGTGGCACGGCCCAGCATGAATCCCGAGGTGTCGCTGCCGGCCGTCAGGGTGAGCCCGACGTAGCCCACGCAGCCCATCGCGATCGCGACCGGCAGGCGCAACATCACCAGCAGAACGACCAGCAGGAAGCCGGCCGCTCCTATGAGTGGCAGCGACAGCATCGGGCCGCTGAATCAGAAGGGTGAGGTCTTTCCGAACGCGGGGGCACGACGCTCGCGCAGACTGGCCACGCCCTCCTTCACGTCGGGGCCTGCGAAGCCCATGAACTCGACGGCGAGCGACGCGTCGAAGGTCGGCCCCATCATCCGCAACCAGTTGTTCAACGCGTACTTGGTCCAGCGCACGGCGGTCTGCGAGGACGTCGCCAAGCGGGTCGCGATCTGCAGCGCCGTCTCGCCGCAGTTCGGAAGCCTCGACGCAGCGCGCGACGAGGCCGATGCGTTCCGCCTCCTCGCCGGAGACCGGTTCGCACAGCAGCAGGTAGTACTTGGCCTTGGCCATGCCGCAGAGCAACGGCCAGATGATCGCCGCGTGGTCACCGGCCGCGACGCCAAGGCGGGTATGGCCATCGACGATCTTCGCGTCCTTCGCGGCAATCGGAATGTCCGCGAGAAGCCCCGCGACCAGCCCGGCGCCCACGGCCGGGCCATGCATTGCGGAGACGATCGGCTTGTCGCAGTTGATCACGTTGTAGACCAGGTCGCGCGCTTCGCGCCAGACGCGCGAACGAACCTCGAAGTCGGAGGCCATGTCCTCCACCAGCGAGAAGTCGCCTCCCGCCGAAAAACCCTTGCCCTCGCCTCGCAGGACGACGGCGCGAACCTCGGGGTCGTCACCGATGTCACGCCAGACGCGCGCCAGTTCCCGGTGGCCGTTGTGATCCGCGGTGGCGAGCTTGCCGGGTCTGCCCATTACCACCTCGAGCACGGACTCGGGATGCTCGGCGAAGGACAGGGTGGTGTAGTGTGCGTAACGTTCAATCATGTCGGTTGCTCTAAATCGGTTTGTCGGGTCTGGGCAGGCTGGCGCCCCATGTGATGGACGCAGACGACGGCGGCGAGAAGAACCCCCAGGAGAATCGGGACCCAGTACCAGATCATCGGCAGGGCAAGGGTGGGCGAGGTCTCACCGTACTCGAGCACCTGGGAGGCGGCGCGCGTGACCTGCCAGGCGACGGTCAGGAGGAATGCGGCGCCCGCCATAGGCCAGAGTACCGACAGGAAGGCGCGCGCCACCCGCGGCAGGCGGTCGAACAACAGATCGACCTCGACGTTTGCGCGCTGTTCGAACGCATAGGGAATGCACAGGAAGACGCTGCTCATGACCAGCAGTTGGGTGAGGTCGATCAGGCCCGGTACCGACAGGCCGATGGTACGGCGGCTGACGACATCCACCACCGTCACCAGCGCGCACAGCATCAGCACGCCGACGCCCAGCGCTGCGCCATAGCGGCAGACCCGGTGCAGGACGGCCCCGAAGCCGGAATCGTTCAACTGCGTTCCACCTTCGCCACCTCCCGCTGCATCGCGATGTAGATCTCGCGCGCCTCGGGTATTTCCTGCTTCTCGAAGTCCAGCATCGCCTTGTTCTGCAGCGGCACCAGCGTGCGCTCCCACAGCGCGCGATCCTCGCCCGACACCGTCGTGATCGTGTTGCCGCGTTCGATGGCGGTAGCTTTGCCGGCAGCGTCCCACTTGTCCCACCAGCCCTGGATCTTGCCGAGCAATGCCTGCCCGGACGTCTGATCGATGACCTTGCGGATGTCCTCGGGCAGCGACCGGTACTTGCGGTCGTTCATCCCGAACCAGAATGCAGCGGTATAGAGCCCGAGATCGCAGTGGTATTTGCTGACCTCACCGAGCTTGAACGCGCGCACCGGATCCCATGGAAACGCGGCGCCGTCGAGCACGCCGCGCTGCATGTTCTCGTAGACCTGGCCGGGTGGCATGCCCACCGGGCTTGCGCCCAGGAATTCCAGCATCATCGAGATGGTGGGAGACGGCGTACGGATTCGCAGGCCCCGAAGATCCTCCGGTGTCCGGACCAGCTTGTCGCGCGTGTGAATCAGGCCGCCATTGTGGGTCATCAGCACCAGCGGCTTCATGCCGACGTAGTCACTGCGCAATGCGGTCTGATGCAGATTCCACAAGGCGCGCGATCCGGCTTCGGCCTTCCTCACCAGCATCGGCATTTCGACGATGGTGCTGCGGGTCATCCGTCCGCGCGGCAATCCGCAGATGCCGAAGGCGATATCGACGATGCCGTTGCGCACCTGGTCCAACTGGTTCTGCGCCTGCCCCAACGCGGACGTTCCCGGGGACACCTGGATCGTCACCGCACCCTGGGTCTTCGCTTCAACTTCCCGGGCCCAGGGTTCCATGAACTCCGCGTGAAGGCCGTGCGCCGGCGGCAGATAATGGCTCAGCTTGAGCTGGAACTTCGACTGCGACCTGGCGATGCCCGGGAATGCCACGACCGCTGCCGCGCCGGCGGCGAGGCCGACGGTGAACCGCCGCCGCTTGCCGGGCATCCCGCTCGCCGGCTGCATCGCTCCGGTATTGGTAGTCTTCAAACCTGCCTCCACTGCGTTACTGTTGATCGACTTGTTTCAAGCTTGCATCCTGACTGCGTCAGCCGACGGCGCTGGATGAGGGCTTCAGATCTTCCGGACCTTGCCCTGCCAGAAAGGCTCGCGCAGGAGGTTCTTCTGGATCTTGCCGATCGGCGTCTTCGGGAATTCCTGGACGATGCGGACCAGCCGGGGACGCTTGAACTCCGCCAGCTGCTGCTGGCAGCGGGCGACAACCGTCTCGGTCTGCAGCGTCGCGCCTGGCTTCAGCATGACGTAGGCGGCAGGCACCTCGCCCCACTTGTCGTCCGGGATGCCGAACACGGCGCATTCGGCGACCGCATCCAGGCCGTAGATGACGTCCTCGATCTCCTTGGGATAGACGTTCTCGCCCCCCGAGATCAGCATGTCCTTGGCGCGGTCGATCAGGGTGATGAATCCGTCCTCGTCGCGCACGCCGACGTCGCCGGTGAGCAGCCAGCCGCCGCCCAGGCGGAAGACCGCGGCGGTCTGCTCCGGCTCGTTGTAGTACGCCATCATCACATTGTCCCCGCGGCTCGCTATCTCACCCGGCTCGCCGGGGGCGGCCTCGACGCCGTCCGTGCGGAACAGCGCCACGTCCACGTTGAACGCCTGCCGTCCGACCGAGCCCAGCTTCTGCGGCAGGTTCCAGTCCCGCAGCGAGGTCAGCACGCCTACTTCCGACTGTCCGTAGATCTGAGTCAGCGCCAGATCCGGCAGCTTCGCCTTCAACTCCCGCTGGACCCAGTCCGGCATCGGCGCCCCTGCAAAGGACAGCTTGCGCCACGTCCGCAAGCGGGCGGCGTCGAATCCGGCATGGCTGACCAGCATGTTGGCCTGCGTCGGCACCATGAAGGCGGCGGTGATGCGTTCGCGCTCGCAGGCGCTCATGAAGCCGTCCACGGACCAGGGCGTGACGAAGACGCAGGTTGCCCCGACCAGGATGGCGGGCTGGAACATGATGTTCAGGGCAGCCACGTGAAAGAGCGGCGTGACGATGGCAACGACGTCGCGCTCGTCCAGCGCCTCTTCCACCACCACGGTCAGCGCGGTCGTGGTTCGCGCCCGATGGCTGCAGAGGACACCCTTGGGCCGGCCGGTCGTGCCGCCGGTATAGGTCATGCAGAAGGGATCGGTCTCGAGCAGTTCCACTGCCGGCGCACCCACCGGATGGCCGGCGACGAACGCGTCGAAGTCGAGGGCGCCCTTCACCGAGGGCCCGCTCGTATTCACAGCAGGCCCGATCGTAACCACGGTCGTGATCGCCGGGCAGCGCGGGAGCACCGCGGCGACCTTGTCGGAGAACTGGCTGTCCACCAGGAGGATCCGGGCGTCGGACTTCCCCAGGACGTATTCCAGTTCGGCTGCGGAATACTGAATCGAAACATTGACCAGCACCAACCCGGAGCGCGCGGCGCCGAAGAACACCACGCCATACTGCGGCAGGTTGCGCGACAGGATGGCAACCTTGTCTCCCCTGGCGGCGCCGGTGGCGAGCAGGGCGTTTGCCAGGCGATTGGCAGCCTGGTCCAGTTCACGGTAGCTGATGCGCGCGCCGCCCGCAACAATCGCGTCCTTGGCGGGAAAGCGCTCTGCAGAGCGCCTGAGCATGTCTCCGGTCAGCATCGTGTATATTTATCGTTGTGCGTAAATGACTTTCGTATAGCGTAACCTCTATCGCATCCGGCTGTCAAAACTCGACGTCAGGGAAGGCACGACTCTTCACATGGTGAACGACCCCCGGCCCGCGCGCAGCACCGCATCGGCGCGCAACTCCGCCTCCCGCAGACCCGCCACCTCGCCCCCCCGGCGCAATCCCGGCGTCCAGTCCTTCGAAGTCGGGCTGGCAGTGCTGTCCGTGCTCGCACATCAGCGAGGCCCGATGAAGATCACCGAACTCGCCGCGCGTGCGGGCATGCCGCCCGCCAAGGCGCACCGGTATCTCGCCAGCCTGGTCCGCTGCGGCTATGCGGCACAGAACCCCGACACCGGCCTGTACGGCACCGGTCCGGCCGCGCTCGATTTCAGCCTGTCCTGCCTGTCCACCATCGAACCGATCGAGATCGCTTCCGAGGAGGCCGTGGCTCTGTGCCGCCAGGTCGGTCACACCGTCGCTCTGTCGGTCTGGGGCTCGTTCGGCCCCACCGTCGTTCGCTGGGAACAGCCGCCGCGACCGGTCATGGTCAACATCGGGCCGGGCTCGGTATTTCCGCTGCTGGAGTCGGCAACCGGCAGGATCTTCGCAGCCTTCTACGACGAGGCGGTCATCCGCCGCCACCTCCAGCGCGCTGACGCGAAGCCGCAGGCCGACGACGAGCAGCTGGCCGGGGCGCTGTCGACCCGGGTCGCCGAAACGCCGGAGCAGGTCGGCAAGCGCGGCATGGCACGCGCGCGCGGCGATTTCATGTCGGGACTCAGCGCATTCGCCGCGCCGATCCTGGACCATCGGGGCCGGCTGGTGATGGCGATGACAGTGCTGGACTACACCCGCGGCTGGGACCATCGCTGGGAGGGAGCGACCGCGCGCGCGCTCAAGGAGTCGGCAAAGCGGATCTCGGCTTCGTTGGGGCACCCATAGGAGGCTGTCGCTCGCCGCCGTCTCGTCGCCGACATGGCGAGGGCGTCCGGTTTGACGTCGGCACGCGAACTATTTACGATGGGTGTAAACGCTTTCTGCTAATCGAAAAACGGAGACAGGTCCCCGCAATGCAGCTGGATCTCGACGGAAGGACGGCCCTGGTCATGGGCGGCACACGAGGGCTCGGGCTGGCCTGCGCAACGGCGTTGGCAGCGGAAGGCGTGCGGGTCCTGATCAATGGACGGGACCGGGCGCACGGCGAATCGGTTGCGGCAGGCCTGCGCGATGCGGTTTTCATTGCAGGCGACGTGGGGGTCGATGCCGACCGGGCGGCCCTGATCGACGCCGTGGGACGCATTGCCCAGCCCGACATCATCGTCACCAATGCCGGCGGTCCGCCGGCGGGTCAGTTCATCGACACCGACCTCGCCATGTGGCGCAAGGCATTCGAGATCAGCGTTGCCGGGCCGTTGGAAGTCGTGCGGGCGTTCCTGCGGCCGATGCGTGATCGCGGCTTCGGCCGGGTGATCAACGTCACCTCGTTCGTCGTGAAGGAGTTGTACCCGAACATGTCGCTGTCCAACAGCATGCGCGTCGGCTTGACCGGCGCCATGGGCGCGCTGGCGCGGGAGGTTGCCGCCGATGGCATCACCGTCAACGGCCTGCTCCCGGGCCTGATGGACACCGGGGCGCTCCAGCGGGTGATCCAGGACCGGATGAAGCGCTCCGCCCAGTCCGAATCCGAGGTCCGCGCGGCAATGGCCGCCGGCATTCCCATGCAGCGACTGGGCAGCGCCGGGGACTTCGGGCCGCTGTGCGCATTCCTCGCCTCGCCTCGCGCGGCTTACATCACCGGCCAGAACATCTGCATTGACGGCGGACTGACCCGCAACGTCATCTGAGCAAGCGCTCCACCGAGGCTGCTGCCGGCGTCCGCCCGGCGCGGCCGCCTGAACGACAAGACCTATTGGAGACCACCATGATTCGAACCAGATTTCTCAAGGCGACGCTGCTGTCGGCGCTGACCCTGGGCACCGCGGTCCCGACCGCAGCTCGCGCAGGCACCCAGCGGCGGCGAGGACAAGGTCACCATCGGGGTCATGACCGACATGAGCGGCGTACTGTCCGACCTCTCGGGCCAGGGCTCGCTCACGGCGGTGAAGATGGCGGTCGAGGATTCCGGCGGCAAGGTGCTCGGCAAGCCGATCGTCGTCCTCGACGTCGACCACCAGAACAAGGCCGACATCGCTGCGAGCAAAGCCAACGAATGGTTCGACGTGCAGAAGGTCGACATGATCACCGACCTCACCAATTCGTCGGTGGCGCTGGCGGTGATCAGCATCGCCGATCGCAAGGACCGGATCGCGATCGTCAACGGCGCGGGGGCGACCCGGATCACCAACGACAGCTGCACGCGTCATAGCATCCACTACGCCTGGGACACCTACGCGATGGCCAACGGAACCGCGAAGGCGCTGCTCAAGCGCGGCGGCGACAGCTGGTACTTCCTCACCGCGGACTACGCCTTCGGCCACCAGATCGAGCGCGATGTGAGCCGGGTCGTCAAGGAGAGTGGCGGCAAGGTGCTGGGCAGTGCCCGCCACCCCTTCAATGCCAGCGACTTCTCGTCGTTCATGCTGCAGGCCCAGGCTTCCGGTGCCAAGATCATCGGGCTGGCCAACGGTGGTACCGACACCATCAACTCGATCAAGTCCGCACGCGAGTTCAAGCTGCTCGACGGCGGCCGCCAGAGCCTTGCGGGCCTGGCTGTGTTCATCACCGACATCCATGGCGCCGGCCTGAAGGCAGCCGAGGGCCTGCTGATGACCGAGGCTTTCTACTGGGACGCCAACGACGAAACCAGGAAGTGGTCGCGACGGTTCTTCGATCAGATGAAGAAGATGCCGACCGCGATCCAGGCGGCCAACTACTCTTCGACCATGCATTACCTGCGCGCCGTGCGCGATGTCGGCAGCACCGACGCGAGCAAGGTGATGGCCCGGATGAAGGCAACGCCGATCAACGACTTCTTCGCCCGCAACGGCCGCATCCGCGAAGATGGCCGGATGGTTCACGACATGTACCTGATGCAGGTGAAGACACCGGCCGAGTCGCGCTATCCCTGGGACTATTACAAGACCCTGGCGACCATTCCGGGCGACCAGGCTTTCCAGCCGCTGTCGGAGTCGACCTGTCCGTTGGTGAAGAAGCCCTGACCTGGGAGGCTGCGCGGCAGAAGGAGGGGGGCGCCCGCTCAGGCGACGAGCCCCCGCCGCCTGCGGATCGATTTCTCCGCCGCCTCGAACCCGATCTCGGCCGCCAATGCCAGCAGGGCAGCCGGTATCGCCCCGGCCAGCAGCAGCTCGCGGTCGTTCAGGGCAAGGCCGGTGACGATGCGCTCGCCGTAGCCCCCCGCACCGATGAAGGCCGCGATGGTAGCGGTGCCGACGTTGATCACGGCGGCCGTCCTGATGCCCGCCAGGATCAGAGGCAGGGCGATCGGCAACTCGATGGTGCGCAGGACCTGTTCTCGATGCAGTCCGAGCGCAGTGCCCGCCTCGGTCACCCCGGCGGGCACCTCCAGTACCCCGACGCAGGTGTTCCTGACGATCGGCAGCAGCGCATAGAGCGTCAGCGCGACCAGCGCCGGCCAGGTCCCGATCAGGCCGGTCACCGATATCAGCAGCGCGAGCATCGCGAGCGAGGGCACCGTCTGCAGCAGGCCCGCGCCCGACAGCACCGGGGCGCGCAAGCGCGGCCTGCGCGCCGCCAGCACGCCCAGCGGGATGCCCAGGAGCGTCGCCGCAGCGACCGATACCGCGACCAGCATCAAGTGCTGCAAGGTGATCCGCGCCATGTCGTCGCCGAAGAGCTTGTCCAGCAGCCCGCGCTTCGGGGTCGGGGCGCCGGCAGCAGCACCGCTCGCTGCCTGCGCCCCCTTCAGGAAGTCCCCCGCGATCGGCCCGAAGGCACGTCCGCCGAGTTCCGCCTCGGCATTCATCGCGATCATCCGGGTCTCATCGATTCGTCCGGTCAGCCGTTCGATCGCGGCCCAGGCCTGGGGGAAACGCTGCGGCACGTCGAGCCGGTACAACACCACCGCATCGTATTTAGGGAAGTAGGCGCGGTCGTCCTGCAGCGTGACCAGGCCGAGCGAGGCAATCTTCGCGTCGGTGGTGTAGATGTCGATCGCGTCGACCTGGCCGGCGGCGAGCGCGTCGTAGGCGATGCCGTGGTCGATCGCGGTCGGCCGCTGCGCCAGGCCGTAAGACTTCGCCAGCCCCGGCCAGCCGTCGGCCCGCCCGATGAATTCGTTGGAGAGCCCCAGCTTCAGTTGAGGGTGCGCGGCGAGATCCGACAGCCGGGTGATTCCGAGTCTCTTCGCCTCATCGGCGCGCATGGCCAGCGCGTAGCCGTTGTTGAACCCGAGCGGCACGCCGATGCCAAGATTCCACTTTGAAAGGCCGGCACGCATCTGCTCGAGTGAAGTCGGGCTGGGATTCTTCAGGATCTCGAGATCGATGGTGCCGAGATAGTCCGGGTAGAGATCGATACTGCCGCTTTTCAGCGCCTCGAACACGATCGCGGTGTTGCCCAGGCCCGAGCGGATTTCTGTCCGGGCATGCGGCGCAGCGGTCTGGGCCAGAATTTCGGCGAGGATGTAGGCTTCGGTAAAACGCTTGGATCCGATCCGCAGCGCGTCGTCGGCGGCGTGCGCGAGAGTCGGGCCGGACACGGCGGCTGCCGCAACCATGAGGGCTGCCAGCCACCCGGTAAGCGACGTCATACGGCTCCGATGCAGCAACGATCGACGGAACACGGCTCTGCTTCTCCCAGGGTCGACCCGAGGACTTTCGGGGCGTGCCGGCGATTATCCCCCGCGGGCCCCTCGCCGGCCGCCTGACGCACGCGAATCCCCGACAGCGGTTAAAATCAGACATGAACGCGACGAACGACAGCCTTTCCAGCAAGCGGCTTTCCGGCAAGCGGTGGCGGGTGCGTCAGTGGATGTTGCTGGCGTTCGCGTCTTCCTGCCTGGCGGCTCTTCCGGCGCAGGCCCAGACTCAGATTCAGTCCCAGGCGCGGGGGCCGCAAAACGCCACCGCGCAGGAGGCCGGCCCCCAGGCCCTGCCCGATGGACTCGAGCAGGCGATATTCGCGGGCGGTTGCTTCTGGTGCATGGAAGCGCCGTTCGACCAGGTCGAGGGCGTGCTGTCCACCACCAGCGGCTATACCGGTGGAACCACTGCAAACCCCACTTACGAGCAGGTCTCTGCCGGGGGCACTGGTCACACCGAAGCCGTGCGGATCGTCTTCGATCCTCAGAAGACCAGCTTCGAAAAGCTGCTCAAGGTCTACTGGCGCAATGTCGACCCGACCGTGAACGACCGCCAGTTCTGTGACGTCGGCACCCAGTATCGGCCCGAGATCTTTTTCATGGACCCGCAGCAGAAGGCGGCGGCCGAGCGCTCCAAAGCGGAAGAAGCGCGCACCAAGCCCTTCAAGGCGGACATCGTCGTCGCCATCACGCCGGCGACGCAGTTCTGGCCCGCTGAGGAGTACCACCAGAACTACTCGGCCAAGAACCCGGTTCGCTACTGGTTCTACCGGCGCAGTTGCGGCCGGGATGCCCGGCTGAAGGAGTTGTGGGGTGAGCAGGCGGGCCACTGAGCGGCCGGCAGGCGCCTGAGCCGCCGGCAACTTGCGCCGCAGTGATCAGCCGAAGGTCGCCATCGCTTCGCCGACCCTGACTTGCCCCTCCGGCGCCCATACCGGCGCGAATCGGAGAACCGGGGCCGGAAACAGCATCACCACCGTCGAGCCCAGCAGGAAACGGCCCATCTCGTCGCCCTTCTTCAGTTCCAGCGGCCGATCGGCATAACGCCACTCCCGCAGCTTGCCCGGTCGCGGGGGATTGACCACGCCGTGCCAGACGGTCGCCATGCTCCCGACGATGGTGGCCCCGACCAGGGCCACCACGAAAGGGCCCCGTTCGGACTCGAAGACACACACCACGCGCTCGTTGCGGGCGAATAGACCCGGCACGCCCCGCGCCGTGTCCGGATTGACCGAGAACAGATCTCCCGGGACATGGATCATCCGGGTCAGACGCCCGTCGCAGGGCATATGGACGCGGTGGTAGTCCTTCGGGCTCAGGTAGAGAGTCGCAAAGCTGCCATCCTGGAACCGGGCCGCCAGTTCGGGATCGCCGCCGACCAGCGCCAGGGTGGAAAAGGAGTGCCCCTTGGCCTGGAAGATCTGGTCGCGGTCGATCCGCCCGAACTGGCTGATGGCGCCGTCGATCGGGCAGACCAGTTCCGCTGGGGCGATCGGACGGGTACCCGGCTTGAAGGCGCGGGTGAAGAAGTCGTTGAACGAGCGGTAGTTCCGGATATCCGGATCGACCGCCTGGTTCATGTCGACCCCGTAGTGACCCACGAACCAGCGGATGATCGAAGTGGTGACGGCACCCCAGCGGGCGGACGCGATCGCGCCGCCAAGCATGGTCATGGCGCGCTTGGGCATGAGGTACTGCATCAGGACGAAGGGGCTTGGCACGGCGTTCCGGTGGCAATCTGGCGAGCGGCGATTCTATCGGCACCCATCGGTCCGGGCGATACTACGTCGCCAGATCACCCCGAGGAGCAGCACATGAAGTTTTCGGTCAGCCATGCCGGTACGTCGACATTCGAGCGACGAGGCCTGCGTTCATTCTTCGAGTACCGGGATCTGGGGATCCTGGATGCGACCGACGGCGCGGTCGTCGCCCATGTCATCCGGGCGGTTCCCGGTGCGCCCGCCCTCAGCGAGTTGCATCACCACGACGTCAGTTTCCAGCTGGTCTATGTCCTCAAAGGCTGGATCAGGTTCGACTACGAGGGTGTTGGCGAGGTGCTGCTGGAGCCGGGCACCTGCGTGCATCAGCCACCCGGGATCCGGCACACCGAACTGGGCCATTCGGACGACCTGGAATTGCTGGAAGTGGTCATGCCGGGCCGGTTCGAGACGGTGACCCACGGCGGCCAGTCCGCCTGATCCCTTATCATTCAGCCCGGGCAGGCACGGACCGGCGGCCGCGGCGCGGCAGCTGACTAAGAGCCTGTCGGAGTATGGGAAGGGGCCGCGAGGTGAACGACAGGCTCCTAACGGGAGACACGATGCAGTTGGGGCAGGAGTCAGCGCCACGATCGGACGAGGTCCGGCAGCGATTGCAGGCAGCGATTGATTTCGCGGTCCGGCACGAATCCACCTGGACACGCGATCCGGACAACGGCGCTGCCGGCTGGGGTATCCACGCCGCCGACCCCCCACCGTGGAACCGCCTGCTGGGCCCGGTCTCGCCGCGCGGCCCCGCCACTGGCCTGATCCAGGTGCGCGGCGAAATCGTCGCGCAATGGGGTGAACCGGGCCGGGCCGACCAGACCTTCAGCATTGCCAAGACCTACCTGGCCTTGCTCGCCGGCGTCGCCCACGACAGCGGCCTGCTTCCGGATCCGCACGAACCAGTGGTCGAGCGCCTGCCCGGCATCGGCTTCGACGACCCGCACAACCGTCCGATCACCTGGGCTCACCTGCTTCAGCAGACCAGCGAATGGGAGGGAAGCTCCTTCGGCATTCCCGACCAGGTGGATCGCTACCGCGTGACGACGCACCAGCCCAAGCCGGCCCAGCTTCATCCCAAGGGCCAGGCCCGGCCGCTGCAGGCGCCCGGTACCTGGTGGGAGTACAACGACGTCCGGATCAACCAGTTGTCGTTTGCGCTCTTGCATCTGTTCGGCCGGCCGCTGCCGGAAGTCTTCGACGACGCGATCATGCGCCCGCTCGGGGCCAGCCGCACCTGGCGCTGGGTGGGGTACGACCACGCCTGGGTGGACCTGAACGGGCGACGGGTGCAATCCGTGCCGGGAGGCACCCACTGGGGCGGTGGCGTGACGATCGACAGCTTCGACCAGCTTCGTATCGCCAGCCTACTGCTCGCGCGCGGGCGTTACGACAATCGGACCATCATCTCCGAACGGTGGATCGATCGCATGCTCCGCCCCTGCCCGATCGCACCGTTCTATGGCTACCTGACCTGGCTCAATCGGGACAGGTGCCTCTACCCGAATGCGCCGTCGGACAGTTTTTTCGCGATCGGCGCAGGCAGTTCCTACACCTGGGTGGATCCGCAGCGCGAGGCGGCCATCGTGCTTCGCTGGCTGAACCCCGAGCACGCGAACACCCTATTCGGGCTCATCGGGCAAGCCGTGGATGCGCTCTCCGCCTGACACTGCGCGTTCCGACAACGGGAGCGCGCCGGTGGTTGCGGCCGCAGCCGATGCGGCAGCGTTGCTCAAGGCCAACCGTCGCGGCATCCTCTTCATGTGCGCGGCGATGGCGCTGTTCGTCGTCAACGATTCGCTGGTGAAGTACGCCAGCGAGACGATGCCCAGTACGCAACTCATCTTCCTCAGGGGCGTCATGGCGTCGGTCATCGCCCTCGCCCTGGTGCGCTCGGCGCGAGCCTTGCCCAGGATCGGCGAAATCCGGCATGGCTGGGTGGCCGTGCGCTCGTGGATGGATGCGGCAGGCACCATCATCTACCTGGTTGCGCTGTTCCACCTGCCGATCGCCAATGCCACTGCGATCACGATGACCTCGCCGCTGTTCATCGTTGTCTTCGCAGCGATGGTCATGCGCGAGCGGGTGGGCCTGGGCCGCTGGCTCGCCGTGACCATCGGTTTTATCGGCGTGGTCCTGATCATCCAACCGAGCGCCGCTGGCTTCAACGCCTGGTCGGTCGTCTGCCTGGTCGGGACCGTGCTGATGGCGGCCCGCGACCTCCTGACGCGCCGGATTGCGGCCGACGTACCCGCATCGGTCATCACCCTGGCGACCGCGATTGCGGTCACCATACTGTCGGGCGTGCTCTCGCTGATCCAGGGATGGCAGCCGTTCAGTGGTTTCGAGCTCATGCTGCTGGCCTTCGCAGCCTGCTTCCTGGCCGGCGGCTACTACTGCATCGTGGTCGGCATGCGCCACGGCGAGATCTCGGTCATCGGCCCATTTCGCTACTCGGGCCTGCTCTGGGCATTGCTCATCGGCTTCATCGTCTGGGGAGACATTCCGAACGCGCTGGCCTGGGCCGGGATTGCCCTCCTGACCGGCTCGGGACTCTACGTGGTCTACAGCGGGAGGGCTGCGAAGGCGCGGGTTTGACCCCGATCCATACCCCGATAGACTCCTGGCATGGCTCGACCAGGAGGCCGCTCATGCCCGACCACGATTTCACACTTCACATCGATGCCCGCTTCCTGAGCCCTTACGCGATGTCGGCGTTCATTGCCCTGACCGAGAAGGGAGTGCCGTTCCAGCTGAAGAAAGTGGACCTGGTCGGCAAGGAGCACCTGGGCCCGGACTACGCGCGGCTGTCACTGACCCGCCGGATCCCGACGCTTACCCACGGCCTGTTCAAGTTGTCCGAGTCGTCCGCCATTGCGGAGTACCTGGAAGACATCCTGCCGGCGCCCGGTCATTTCGCGCTCTATCCCCGCGACGCGCAGGCGCGCGGCATCGCCCGGCAGGTCCAGGCCTGGCTGCGCAGCGACTTCATGCCGATCCGCGAGGAGCGCAATACCGAAGTCGTTTTCTGGGGCCCGACGAAGAAGCCCTTGTCCAGGCAAGCGAAGGCCGCCGCTGAGAATCTTTTCGATGCGGCCCAGACCCTGCTGAAAGCCGGGGCCGAGAACCTCTTCGGCGAGCACTGGTGCATCGCCGACAGCGATCTCGCCCTGATGCTCAATCGCCTGGCCATGAATGGCGACCCCGTGCCGGAGCGCCTGGCGACCTACGCGGCCCGGCAGTGGCAGCGTCCGTCGGTCCAGACCTGGGTTACCCAGGCGCAGCAGGCGGCGGCCCAGGCCTCCGGTCCGCAGTAGCGGCGCTGACCCGGAGCCGCTACGCGAGCGTGTCGGCCCAGATATTGCGCGCCCAGCTTTCTGCGTAGTCTCCTCCCCGTTCGCTTGCGGCCGTCGAAAGCCCGCCGGCGCCCGGCACCACCAGCAAGGTCTTGCGCGACGGGTCGTAGGCATGGACCGAGGCAACGTGAATGACCTCCTTGTCCGTCACGAAGCTGTAGCAGGTGTTGGTCAGCATCGGCCGGGCCTCCGGTTCCTGCCCCGCCAGCAGATTGACGACGGCCGCCGCGCAGACCTTGGCATGCTGGTTCGCCATGTGGGCGGACTTGGGCATCAGCGGCGCGGTCTGGATGGCGTCGCCGATCACATGGATGTGCTTGGCCTGCGCTGATTCGAAAGTCAGGAAATCAACGTCGCACCAGCGACGGTTGGCGTTGGCCAGGCCGGTACGCAATGCGATGTCGCCGGCCCGCTGCGGCGGTACGACATTCAACACCGATGCCGCGACCCGCTCGCCCAGTTCGGAGATGGCCGTGCGCTCACCGGCATCGACGTCGACAGTCCGGAAGCCGGGCCGGTAGTCGATCATGCCAGGATAGCGCTCCTGCCAGATACGCCTGAACAGGGCTCCCTTGGAGACCACGTCGGGATTCGCGTCCAGCAGCAGCACTCTGGATTTGCGCTTGTGCCGGCTGAAGTAGTGGGCGACCTGGCAGGCACGCTCGTAGGGTCCCGGCGGGCAGCGGTAAGGCGCGGGCGGAACGGTCAGGGCGTACGTCCCGCCGTCCGGCATTGCCTCCAGTTGCGCGCGCAAGGCAAGGGTCTGCTCGCCGGCCTTCCAGGCGTGCAGTATCCTGTCCTGCGCACCCGCCTGCCGCATGCCGGGAAGCTCGTCCCACATGAATCCGACGCCGGGCGACAGGATCAGGCGATCGTAGGCCAGCACGTCTGCGCCGGCGAGCTTGACAGTGCGTCGTTCGGCATCGATTGACTGGACGCTGTCCCGCAGCAGGCGGACACCGTGTCTTCTGACCAGTCCGTCGTAGCTCTGAGTGAGGTCGGCGATCTGCCGGGTGCCACCCAGGACGAGATTCGACAGCGGGCAGGAGACGAACCGGGAGTCGGGTTCGATCAGGGTGACGTCGATGCCGCCATCGCTCCACAGGCGCAGGTACTTGGCGGCGGTCGCGCCGCCGAAGCCACCGCCGACCACCAGCACCGACGGCCTGGCCGCCCGGGCGACAGCCGGGGTGCCGACAGCCGCTGCCAGCAGCGCCGCCCTGCCGCCCGCAGCGAGGAAGCAGCGCCGTGTCATTGCGCCTTCGCCGGTGCCGGCTGGGCCGCGAAGAACGCGGCGAGCCGCTCAAGCTGATCGTCGCTGTATCCCTTGGCCAGTTGCGTCATGATGGTGGCCGCCGCAGTACCCTCCTTGAATGCCTTCAACCGGGCCAGCAGAGATTCCTTCGATTGGCCGGCGAGCGGCGGCAGTGCATTGCCGACCGTCTCGCCATTGGTGCCGTGACAGCCGCTGCAAGTCGCAGCCAGCGTCGCACCCGGGGGCGGGCCGCCGGCTGTGCAGGGTCGGCCCGCCGTCAAGGCCAGGAACGCCAGCGTCCCCAGTGCGATGCGAAGCCGCCGCTGCGCGCCCCGTTGCGGCGGCGGTCGCCTCACGGCCGGACCCCCGGCGTTTCGAGTGGCATGCCCGCGGCACGCGCCGCCAGGTACGTTTCCAGTTCTACCAGTGCCTGGGCGCCGAAGGGCGGCACCTCCGCCCGCACACCACTCATGCAATTGCGCAGGCGTCGCTGCAGCGATCCCATCGACTGCCATTCCAGCCGGTAGATCGGATAGGCATTGGCATGGCCCTGGGGAATCAAGGCGCTGCCCAGTTTCCTGCCCCAGTTGTCGTCATGGCACTGGGCACAGGACAGGTTCAGTTGTCCGATGCGTTCGACGAAGCGACGACGCCCCTGCTCGACCGCGTCGAGCGTCGCGGCATCCTGCGGCGGATCCACCGCCATGCCGCGCGATTGCAGGGACAGGTAGCTCACCAGGCCCAGCAGTTCCTCGCTTTCCGGCTTCAGCGGCGCAGCCTGCTGTCGGTCCTCCCGGCAGCGGTTGATCCGCTGCCCGAGGTCGACCACCCGGCCTGCGACGGGATCGAAGGCAGGGTAGCGGGTGGCCGTGCCGCGCATGCCGTCGGCGGCATTGCCATGGCAGCCGGCACATGATTTGCCGGACTCGCCGGCCTGCGCGCGCCAGAGCGCTTCACCGCCGCTCACCCACAACATTGCCGGGTTCTGGGTGTCGTCGCGCTGCATTGCGCGGGTCGACTCGCCCATGAAGGCCGCGCCCGACATCCGGGCGGCGCCCTTGCCGTTTTCAGTGCTCTCGCCCCCGCCGGCCAGCGCGGGGCGCGGCCATGCGACGACGAGGAGAGAGCGCGCCGACGATGAGAAGCGCCCCGACGCGGAGCAGTGCGCCCACGCTGACCGCGACACCAGCCGCCAAGGCCATGGCCATGGCCCGCTTCATCCGGCGCTCACGGCAAGCGGCTTGCTCTCGGAGTGCGCGAATCCGCGATCGCCCTCCCAGGTGAATTCCAGGGTGCCGCTCGCCAGCGCGATCGTGTGAAAGGCGATGTAAGGATTGGCGGAAACGGCAGGGTGAAGTTCCGCGCTGAATACGATTTCGCCGTCGTAGCGGCAAGTGAAGCGACGGATGAGGTCGCGCGGGACCACCTTGCCATCGGCGCCCGCCCGGTAGCCGGTCTCCATCGGATGGCCGATCAAGGCCCGGATCTCGATGACCTCACCCTTGCGCGCGCTTTCCGGCATGTGGATCAGGGCGCGGGCCATCAACTCACCTCCCCTTCGATGCAGGCCGCCAGCGTGACGATGACATCCACGGCTTGCTGCCAGTAGCTGCCGTCGCTCAGCCTGGCGACGGCGACCAGCCGCTGCGACGTGGCGAGCCGGATCCGGGTCGACACCTGGGCCTTGCCCGCGCGCGGGCCCAGGGTAAACCGGACGACATCCGGCTGGGGATTGCGTTCGTTGAAGATCGCGATCGCGGTGACGTGGTCGGCCAGGGACATCGGGCTGTCGACCCGCACGCTGACCGGCACGGCGTTGCCGTTGTCGATCAGTTGCGAAACCTCGAAGCTGACCTTGCCGTTCTGCGGCGCCGCGCCGCCGGTGAAGTCGGCGATGGCGGCACGCAGTTCCTCGGGCGTTGCGGCGGCAGGACGAAGCACTGCCAGCATCGGCAGGGCGGCAGCGGCGCCCAGCAACCTGCGGCGCGGTGAAGAAGCAGTCATGGCTTGCCCCTGCGCTCGGGTAGCGAACCCAGGGTCTGCAGGTAGGCGACCACATCCTCGATCTGCTGCGCGCTGAGTATTGTCGCGCCGCGGTACCCGGCGGCAACGCGGTTGAGGTCTTCAGTCCTGTAGTACGACGGCATGATCGTGGCGGGATTCAAGCGGGCCGCATCGGCAATGCGCAGGCGCAACTGGGCGGCGGTGGCGCGCCCGCCGGCGCCGGCGAGGTCGGGGGCAAGATTGCCCTGGAACCGCTCCTCCGGAATCGGGCCGCTGTGGCACAGCAGGCACAGTCCGGTCTGGCGGCTGGCAACGATGGCGCGGCCGCGGCCGGCATCGCCGGGCCCGGCACCGGGCAGAGGATCCGGGATGCCGTCATCCACGACCGCCAGCGGCCCCGCGGCGGCGGAAATCGCCACCCCGATGCCGAGCAGCGCCGCCGCCATCCGCCCCGCCGCCATCCGCTTCGAAACCACCGGGAAGTCCACATACCGGTTCGGCATCGCCTGCCGTTCAGGCCCTCTTCAAGCTCTGGTCCTTCAGCGGCAGGTCTCGAATCCGCACACCGGTGGCGGCGAAGATCGCGTTCAACACTGCCGGCGCCGCGACGGCGATGGTCGGTTCGCCGACGCCGCCCCAGAAGCCGCCCGAGGGCATCGTGATGGTCTCGACCTTGGGCATCTCGTCCATTTTCATCACCGGATAAGTGTGGAAATTGGTCTGTTCGATGCGCCCGTCCTTCACGGTGCAGGCGCCGTAGAGCGCTGCCGACAGGCCATAGGCGAACGAGCCTTCCACCTGGGCCTCGATCTGCTGCGGGTTGACCGCGTGGCCCGGGTCGGTGGCGGCGACGATGCGGTGGATCTTCAGCTTGCCGTCAGTGACCGACACCTCGGCGCAGGCGGCCACATAGCTGCCGAAGCCCATGGTCTGCGCCAGGCCGCGATAGACCCCGGCAGGCGGTGGCGTCTGCCAGCCGACCTTTTCCGCCACCGCGTTCAGCACCGCGAGGTGCTTCGGATGCGAGGCCATGAGCTTGCGTCGCAGCGCCAGCGGGTCCTGCCCGGTGGCGTGCGCGATCTCGTCCATGAAGCACTCGAGGTAGATCGTGTTCTGGTTCAGGTTCACCCCGCGCCAGAACCCCGGCGGCACCGGCGGATTTCGCATCGCATGGTCTACCAGCAGATTCGGAAAGCTGTAGCCGATCGATGCTTCCGGGCCAGCCGCATTGAGCCCCTGGAACACGACCGGATCCTTGCCGTCCTTGATGTTCTGCGGGAACACGCCGGCGAGAATCGACTGGCCCGAGATGCGCATGTGCAGGGCGCTGACGTTGCCGTCGGCGTCCAGGCCCGCCGTCAGCTTGCACTGGGTGACGGGGTGGTAGCGCCCGTGCGTCATGTCCTCTTCGCGACTCCAGATCAGTTTGACCGGCGTACCCGGCATCTGCTTCGCGATCACCACCGCCTGGCGGACCCAGTCATGGACCGCGCCCCGCCGGCCGAAACCTCCGCCCAGGTGAAGCTTGTAGACCTCGCATTTTTCAATCGGCAGGCCCGCCGCCTCGGAGGTCGCGGCCAGCGCCGCCTCGCCGTTCTGGGTCGGTGTCCAGACTTCACAACGCTCGGGCGTCCACTTCGCCGTCGCGTTCATGGTTTCCATGGTGGCGTGGTTCTGGAAGGGGTACGAGTAGACGGCCTGCACCGTGCGCGCAGCCGCGGCAATTGCCGCGGGAGCGTCGCCGTTGGTGTTGCCGACCACCGCGTCGCGGGCATCCAGGCCGGCCTTCAGGGTCGCGGCGATATCGGCGCTGGAAAGACCGGCATTCGGGCCCTCGTCCCAGACAATCGGCAGTGCTTCAAGCGCGGTCCGCGCGCGCCACCAGGTATCCGCCACGACCGCCACCGCGCTGTCGCCCACCTGCACGACCTGCTTCACGCCGGGGAGTTTCTGAATGGCCACCGGATCGAAGCTCTTGACCTTGCCACCGAAGACCGGGCAGTCCTTGATTGCCGCGTTGAGCATGCCGGGCATGGTCAGGTCCATGCCGTAGATCTGGGCCCCGGTGGTCTTCTCGACGGTGTCCAGGCGAGCCATTCGCTTGCCGGCCAGCGTCCAGTCCTTCGGCGCCTTCAGCTTGACGTCAGCCGGCGGGGACAACCGGCCGGCTGCAGCGGCAACACTGCCGTAACTGGCGGTACGTCCGGAAGGGACATGCGTGATCACGCTGTTGGCGGCGCTGCATTCAGTGACGGGCACGTTCCAGCCGTCCGCCGCGGCCTGCACCAGCATCATGCGCGCAGTGGCGCCCCCTTTGCGGACGTAGTCGTGCGATTCGCGTATGCCGCGACTACCGCCGGTGGAAAAATTACCCCACACCCGCTTGCGGGCGAGGCTCTGGCCGGGCGTCGGGTACTCGGTCGTGACCTTGCTCCAGTCCGCATCCAACTCCTCGCCGACCAGTTGCGCAAGGCCGGTCAGGGTGCCCTGGCCCATCTCCGAACGGGCGATACGCACGATGATCGTGTCGTCTGGCTTGACCACCACCCAGGCGTTGACTTCCGCCGGCGCCGGGTTCTGCGCCCAGGCTCCGACCGGGATGGCGAAGGGCACGACCAGTCCGCCGACCGCAACGGCCGAACCTTTCAGGAAGCCGCGGCGAGCGGCCGATTCAGCGGCGCGGCTCATGCCTTGCTCCCGGCGGTGGTGTACTGGATGTCCAGGCCGGCCAGTTTCGGATCACCGCCCGCGGCCACCACCTTGATGGCAGCGCGCACGCGGTTATAGGTCCCGCAACGGCAGATATTGGTCATCGCCGCATCGATGTCTTCGTCGGTGGCCTGCGGTTTTTTCTTGAGCAGGTCGGCTGCTGCCATGAGCATGCCGGACTGGCAGAAGCCGCATTGCGGCACGTCCATTGCTGCCCAGGCTTTCTGGAGCGGATGCGATCCGTCGGCGGACAGACCCTCGATCGTCGTGATCTTCTGGTCCGCAGTGATGCTCGAGAGCGGCCGCACGCAACTGCGGGTGGCTTCGCCGTCGATGTGGACGGTGCACGAGCCGCACTGGGCGATGCCGCAGCCGTACTTGGTGCCGGTCAATCCCAGCTGTTCACGCAATACCCAGAGGAGCGGTGTGTCGCCCTCCGCCTCGAATTCCCTTACGGACCCGTTGACGTTGAGCTTCGGCACGCCTGTCTCCTGAATGTTCGTTACTCGAATCGATCGAGCGTCGGTGATCTTACACGCGACTTCGGGCCACGCGGATAAATTGGTTGAGTAAAGCGCGCAGGCCGACCGCAATAAGTCGACCGCAATAAGTCGAACGCTCAGGCAGCGGCGACCCCGCCCATGCGCCGAAACCGCAGCGCGCCGCTGCGGTGCATCAGCCACAGCACGATGGCGACGTTGAGCAGGTTCCATCCGATGCCGTTGAGGAAGGCCGCATCGTAGGAGCCGGTGAGGTCGAAGATCGCGCCGGACATCCAGCCGCCGAGCGCCATGCCGAGCATCGTCGCCGTCAACACCGTGCCGACGCGGGCGCCGGCCTCTTTCGGAGGGTAGAGCTCGCGGACCAGAATGGCATAGGCCGGCACGATGCCGCCCTGGAAGAGACCGAACAGCGCGGAGACCACGAACAGGGATCCGAGCCCATCGAAAGGCAGGAACAGCATCAGTGCAATCGACTGCAGCACCGATCCGAGCAGCAAGGTGCGCAGGCCGCCGATCCGGTCGCAGATCAGACCGAACACCAGCCGGCTTACGATCCCGAAGCCCAGCATCAGCGACAGCATCTGGGCGCCGCGCGCGGCGCCGTAGCCCAGGTCGCTGCAGTACGCAACGATGTGGACCTGCGGCATGGACATCGCCACGCAGCAGGCGACCCCGGCGACGCACAGCAGCGCCTGCAGCATGCCCGGTGAGAATCCGAGAGGACGCGGCGACAACAGCCGGGCTGCCGCCGCGTGCCGTGCGGCGGATTGGGCGGCGGCGGCGGCAACAGCCGGCTCCAGCGGCAGGTCCCCGAACGGGCGGGCCCCCGGAGCGGCAGAGGCTTCGGATGCATCGGCCGACTCGGTTGCAGTCGACGCCGCTGCCAGCGCCGGCGGCCGCTGACGCAGTCGCAACGCCAAAGGCAGCATGGTGACGAAGCAGAACACCCCGATGCCATAGTAAGTCTGTCGCCAGCCGAAGCCCTCGACGAAGTACTGCACGATCGGCGGCCATAGAGTGCCGCCGGCATAGTTGCCCGCCGCACAGATCGCCACCGCGATACCCCGACGCCGATCGAACCACAGGGAGGTGTCGGCGATCAGCGGCGCGAAGGTCGCGGAACTCCCGAGCAGCCCGATCAGGACGCCGTGAATCAGTGCGAACTGGAGCAGGCTCGTCGCCAAGCCGGCCAGCACGAAACCGACCGACAGGCAAACGACTCCAAGGAACATCGACACCATGATGCCGAACCGGTCGGCCAGCCTGCCCATCAGCATGCTGCCGATGCCGAAGCCGATCATGGTCAGCGTATAGGGGAGCGAGGCCTCGCCCCGCGCCACGTCGAACTCCGCCTGGACGGTCGGCAAGACGACCACGACGACGTACATGCCGCAGCTGCCGAGGATCATCAGCGTCACCGAGGCCAGCAACCTCAGCCAGGCGGCGGGCGAATCGGCTTCAGCCGGAGAACTCATCGTGGCGCTGGTCATGGAGCCCGCTATCTTACCCGTCGGGCCGGCGACCCGGCAACGCGGCAGGCGGGCTGCAACCGGGCGCCGCAGCGTGGCCCGGCCGGCCGTGCATCAGGAAACCTTCCCCGGCTCCTGCAGCGAATAGATACTCGAATATCCGGCACTGAAGTCCGGCGGCAGTTCGACCATGCCCGCTTCCAGCCTGGCGAAGCGCGCGGGCTCGCCCCGCACCATGCGGTTGCGGTGCCGGCTGTCGATGACCGGCGCGGTATAGGCGAAGGCGTCCGCCGCGGCGTACTGGATGATGTAGGTGGTGCGCATCGCGTCGGAACGGTTGGGGCTCGAGCCGTGCACCGTCAGCCCGTGATGGGCCACGATGTCGCCCGGGTCGAGTTCGCTGTCCTCGGCCACCGCCAGTTCCTGCGACGTCATGCTGGCGTTGCAGTTGAGCGTATAGCGGCCCTGGTCCCAATGACTGCGCGCTCCCTGCAGATGGCTGCCGGCAATCGTGCGCAGGCAGCCGTTGCCGCTGCGCGAGGGATCGAGTGGCACGCTGATCGCCACCAGGTCGCTGTTGGTATGCGGAAAGACTGGCCAGTCCTGGTGCCAGCCGATCTCGGCGCCGCCGGCCGGCAGCTTGAAGTTGATTTTCGAGTGGTAGAACTTGACCGCTCCGCCCACGAGATCAGCCGCTATGTCGCCCAGCACGGAGTCGAAGGCCGCTGCCAGGAAGACCTCGTCCAGTTCGGTCGGGCTGGAGATCCGGCGGATTCGCGGCTGCTCCGCCGTGTGACCCTGCGCGAGGTCGAAGTGCGGGTTCTTCGCGGTGAGCGACCGACCTTCGTCCCAAAGGCGCCTGGTGGCCGCGATCAGGCGCTGGAGCAGGTCGGCGTCGATCGCCTGGCGCAGGGTAAGGAAACCGCGCTCGCGATACTCGGCCAGCTGCTGCTCGCTCAACGCCCGGCGATGCTGCCTGATCGGGTCCGGACTCATCAGGCGCTCTGCGTCGCCGCCGACCTGGCATCGCGCGACAGGATGTCGTCCTCGCCGAGGGCCAGCGGCTCGAAATTGACCGACCGGACGTAGTCCGGGCGCGGGTTGGGCACGTCGCCCGGCTTGTTGGCCACCGGGTTGTAGACGAGGTAGACCTGCCAGCGGTCATGACGCGAAAGGTTGTGGCCGGAGGCGTGGACGATATTGCAGTCGAAGAACACCACCGTGCCCGGCTTGCCGACGATAGCCTGCGGCTCCGGGCTGTCTTTCATCAGGTCGAGCATCCGCTGCTTGGGAACGACGTAGAACTTGTAGCCGGTCGCGTCGTTGAACTCCGACTCCAGGCTTGCCCGACGGTGGCTGCCGGGAATGAAGTACAGGCACCCGTTCATCGGCGTGGGCTCGTCGAGCATGATCAGCGCCGTCGTCAACCGGGGCTCGGCGATGCCGTCCCGCTGCCAGGAACCGTAGTCCTGATGCCACTGCCAGACCGAGCCATCGATGGCGGTCTTGAGGTTGCACTTGGTATGGTGGATGTAGAGGGCGTCGTCGCCCAGCAGCTGGCGGGCCGGGGCGAGCAGACGCGGCGCTCGCGCGGCGCCATGAAACACGGCCGAACTGGTCGGGCCGTCCGCCTCGTGCACCCGGTAAATGGTCTTGGCAACGCCGCCGCTCTTCTCGCGGACCAGGTGATCGGTGTCGATACCCTGGATGCGACGCAGGTCCGCCTTCATCGCCGATACTTCGGCCGCGGAGAACAGGCCGGGGAGAACCAGGAAGCCATCGCGCCGGTAGGCGGCCAATTGGTCGTGCGTCAGCTGCATGCGTTGCCCCGGTTGCAGGATCCATTGAGTTGCTGAAGTATATGACTGGCATGCCAGACCTTGTCAAGGGATGGGTCAAGGCATAGCCTGCCCGACTCAGGTGCTAGTGGCAGTCCCAGGCATCGGGCGGAGGGGTCAGGCGCGCCATGCTCATGCTGCGATGAGGGTGGCGCGGGCGAAGTCGATCAGATGCTCGGTCAAAGCCTCCGAGGCGCTGATCGCAGCCGCCTCGTCGCCGGAGGCGATCGCCCTTGCCAGGCCGACGTGCAGCGCCATCGTCCCGGGCGCGCGCGGATTGTCCTGCTGGTGGTAGAACCAGAACCGTCGCGACACCGAGTGCAGAGTCGCCACGGTGCTGGCGGCGATCTCGTTGCGCGCAGCGCGCGCCGCGAGGGCGTTCAGGTCACCGTCCAGCCGCAGGAAACTGCGCACGTCGCCCGCTTCCACCGTTGCCGCCATGGCGGCGGCCACCGCGCCGATGCGCTGACGCTCCGCCGGCGAAGAACGACGCGTGGCGCAAGCCGCAATCAGGCGGTCGAGTTCCCGGCGCGTCTCCAGCACCTGCAACTGCTGGCGGACGTCGATCGCCGTGACCACCACGCCCCGGCGCGGCAGGATCTGCACCAGGTACTCGCGTGCAAGGCGCTGCAAAGCCTCCCGGATCGGCGTAGTGCCGATGCCCAGCCGCTCGCTCAGGATCGCCTCCGACACGACGCTTCCCGGCGCCAGTTCCAGCGTGACGATCATCTCCTCCAGGCGCTGGTACGCCTCTTCCGTCAGGCTGCGGACCGGTTCGGGGCGGGGCCGCATGACGGCCGGCGATCCGCCCGCAAGATCGTCCCGGGACTCGTTGGCTTGCAGGTTCATGGTTCAGAGATCGGTACGGACCTTCCACAATTCCGGGAACAGGACCACGTCGAGCATCTTGCGCAGGTAGGCGACGCCGGCGGTTCCGCCGGTACCCGGCTTGAAGCCGATGATGCGCTCCACCGTGGTGACATGCCGGAACCGCCACTGCCGGAATGCGTCCTCCAGGTCTACGAACTCCTCGGCAAGCTGGTAGAGGTCCCACTGGCTCTCCGGCCGCCGATAGATCTCGAGCCACGCGCGCGTCACCGATTCCGAGAATTCCCGCGGCTGGGCCCAGTCGCGCTCGACATCGGCAGGATCGATCGCGAATCCCTTGCGGGCCAGCAGCCGGATCGCCTCGTCGTAAAGGGAGCTGTCGTGCAAGGACTGGAGCACCGCTGCGTGCAGGTCCGGCCGATGCGCGTGCGGCTTCAGCATCACCGCCTTCTTGTTGCCCAGGATGAACTCGATCTGGCGATACTGGTAGGACTGGAATCCCGACGAGGAGCCCAGGTACGGCCGCAGCGCCGAATACTCCGACGGCGTCATGGTGGCCAGCACGTCCCAAGCATGAACGAGCTGCTCCATGATCCTCGAGACCCGCGCCAGCATCTTGAACGCCGGCGGCAGGTCGTCGGCGCGGAGCCGGTCGCGCGCGGCGGCCAGTTCCTTCAGCATCAGTTTCATCCACAACTCGCTGGTCTGGTGCTGGATGATGAACAGCATCTCGTTGTGATCCGGCGAGCGCGGCTGCTGGGCGCCGAGGATCTGGTCCAGGTGCAGGTAGTCGCCGTAGGTCATCGCGTCCGTGTAATCCAGACGCGCGCCTTCGAAGCCCTCGGCCGGAGGAGGAGGCGTCTCGCCGGTGCTCATGTCACGGCGTGGCGCTGCAGATAACGCGGCTGGTCCCATTCGCGCGTCTGCAGTACCTCGGCGAGTTGCTCGGCGGCGTCCCAGGCATCGACCAGGCGCAGGTAGATCGGGGCAAAGCCGAATCGCAGGATGTCCCGGTGCCCGGAAATCGCCGACCACCCCGCGCGCGATCATGGCCTGCACGACCGCGTAGGCCTGATCCCCGTTCTCCATCGAGAAGCTCACCTGGTTGCCGCGCAACCTCGGCTCGCGCGGCGTGACCAGAGACAGACCGAACTCCGCGCAGCTTTCCTCGACCAGGTCGATGAAGCACTGCGTCAGCATCGCGGCCTTGCGCTCGAGTGCCGCCAATCCGCCTTGCGCCTGGGTCGCGGCGAGGACGTCGAGCCCCTCGTCGAGCGCGCTGAGCGCAAGCACCGACGGCGTTCCGCACAGATAGCGCGCCACGCCAGGCGCCGGCTGGTATTCCGGCTCGAAGTCGAAAGGGTGCGCGTGGCCCATCCATCCGGACAAGGGCTGGGAAAATCGATCCTGATGCTCCCGGGCGACGAACAGGAAAGCGGGCGCGCCGGGTCCGCCGTTCAGGTACTTGTAGCCGCAGCCGACGGCGAAGTCCGCGCGAGCGCCGTTCAAGTCGACCGGAAAGGCGCCGGCCGAATGCGCCAGATCCCAGATGGCCAGCGCGCCGGCCTCGTGCGCGCGCGCTGTCACGCGGGCCATGTCGAGTCGCGAGCCGAGGCGATAGTCGACCTGCGTCAGCAGCGTGACCGCAACGTCCGGGCCGACGGTATCGGACGCCAGCACGCTTTCGATCTCGTCGCGCTCGATCAGCGCCAGCTTGTAGCCCTGCCCCAGCGTCGCGACCAGGCCCTGGGCGATGTAGAGATCGGTCGGGAAGTTGCCGCGCTCGGACAGGATGGTGCGGCGATCGGGGCGCAGCCGCAGCGCCGCGGCCAGGACCTTGAAGAGATTTACCGACGTCGAGTCCGCCGCCACCACTTCGTCGTCATGCGCACCGACCAGGCCGGCGATCTTGGCGCCGACACGCGCCGGCAGGTGGATCCAACCCGCGCTGTTCCAGCTGCCGATGAGGCCGTCGCCCCACTCGTCCGCAATCACCGAGGCGACCCTTGCCTGCGTCGACTCCGGCAGCGGGCCAAGCGAGTTGCCGTCCAGATAGATCAACCCCGCCGGCAGGCGGAAGCGGGCCCGATGGACCGCCAGCGGATCGGCCGCGTCGAGTTCCTCGCAGCGGGCCCGGGTCCATTCGGTTGCACCGTCGCCGGCGTTGTCGGTGGCGTCGTCAGGACTGCCGTCGGTGACGGCCGATGTGGTGGAATCCAAGCGCGGTTGCTCCAGTGCTGAAGAGGCAGTTTAGCCTCAAAGCATTGACCGGCAAATGCGCGGCCTTGGCGGCCGAGGAAGCGGGCAATCTAGGCGACTGTCGAAGCCTTGAGCTTGGCTGCCGCGTCGTCGATCGCCGCCCGCAGTTCGCCATAGTCCTTCATCACCGGAAACTGCGGAAACTCGGCCGCGATCGATGCCGGGGGATGGATGAAGAAGCCGGCATCGGCTGCGCCCAGCATGGCGGTGTCGTTGTAGGAGTCACCGGCCGCTATCACGCGGAAATTCAGCGCCTTGAAGGCGTTGACCGCCGCGCGTTTCTGATCCGGCATGCGCAGCTTGTAGTCCGTCACGGCGCCATCTGGCGCGACCACCAGCGAATGGCAGAACAGGGTCGGCCAGTCCAGTTGCTTCATCAACGGTCGGGCGAACTCGTAGAAAGTATCCGAGAGGATCACGACCTGGTAGGTCGCGCGAAGATCGTCCAGGAACGACCGCGCACCCGGCAATGGCGACATATCGGCAATCACCTGCTCGATGTCGCCGATCTTCATGCCGTGGGCCGCCAGCGTCTGCAGGCGAAAGCGCATCAGCTTGTCGTAGTCGGGCTCGTCGCGGGTGGTGCGGGTCAGGCTGACGATACCGCTTCGGCGGGCGAATTCCACCCACACCTCCGGGATCAGCACCCCTTCGAGATCAAGACAGACGATTTGCACTGCGCGCTCCCTGCACCGCTACCTGCGGCGGTCGCGGCGAGTGTAGCCGATGTGACCGGACGGTCGACGCCCTCCGGTACGGCGCCGTCCGAGAGCGCATCCCGACTGTTGCGCGCTCCTCATGCGCTCGAGACTGTGGAATTCCTTGACAAGTGCCCCCTTGGCCCCCTATCGTCCCTCCCCTAATATATCAATGATGTGGTGTTAAGGTATCAATCGTCGACCAAAGAAACGCGGCCGACGGATGGGCCGCAGATGAGGGCCCGATCATCCGATCGGGTAAAACAGGAGGATGACAATGAACAAGCGTGACTTCATTCGCGCGGGTACCGCCGGCGCAGCCGGCTCGCTCGCCTTGGGCGCGGCATCGTTGGCGCAGGCGCAGACCGGCCCATCGTACAACTGGAAGATGGCGACCGGATGGGCAGGCGGCCCGCTGATGGACATCGGCGCCAAGGCCTTCGCCGAGCGGATGGCGCTGCTGTCCGGCGGTCGCTTCAAGATCCAGACCTTTCCGGGCGGCGCGCTCGGCAATGCGCTGAAAGTACCCGAGACCGTCAAGAACGGCCTGGCCGAGGTCGGCCACACCTGGATGGGCTACGACTGGGGCAAGGACCAGACCACCGTGCTCTTCGGCGGCTACGCCGGCAGCTTCGACACCGAGCGGATGCTGCACTGGATCTACCAGGGCGGCGGCAAGGAACTGCAGCGCAAGTTCCGGGACGAAACCGAGGGCATCATCTCGATCCCGCTGTTCATCCGCACCGCCGAGGTCTTCCTGCACTCGCGCAAGCCGGTCAAGACCCTGGCCGACCTCAAGGGCCTGAAGCTGCGCACCGCCGGCGCCTGGCTCGAGATGTCCACGCGACCTGGGCGCGGCGCCGGTCACCACCGCCGGCGGCGACGTCTACCCGATGCTCGAGCGCGGCGCGATCGACGCGGTCGAGTGGGGCACGCTGTGGGAGAACATCTCGCCGGGCTTCCACAAGATCGCCAAGTACCTCATCGTACCCCGGCGTTCACCAGCCGACCGCGCCGTTCGAGCTGGTGGTCAACAAGGAGGTGTGGGCCAAGATGCCGCCGGCCGACCAGCAGCTGGTGGAGATGGTCGCGGAGCTGGTC
Source organism: uncultured beta proteobacterium (assembly GCA_963834335.1). Taxonomy (GTDB): domain Bacteria; phylum Pseudomonadota; class Gammaproteobacteria; order Burkholderiales; family Burkholderiaceae_E; genus Lautropia. The sequence goes on from CAWIBK010000001.1 coordinate 484,894, forward strand.
ACCATGGAAAGCTGGCTGAGGATCGGCGCCGAGGACGTCAAGGCCTTCGACGTTCTTCAAGAAGCAGGGCGTCGAAATGATCGAACTCGACGACGAGGTCCAGTTCGCTGCCCGCAAGCTCGGCCTGGATTGGGCCGAGAAGACCGCCACGGAAGGCAAGTACAAGCACTTCGCCGAGGTCTACAAGAGCCAGATGGCCTTCGACGAGGCCTGGCGCAACGCCGACTCCTGGCGCAAGGTGAAGGTCAAGCCTTCCTAGTGGCTCCGCCCGAAGCGCCTGCGGCGCCTCCCCGGGGGCGCCGCCAGCGGCCGGCGGAGCCGGTTCCGCGGCGGCTGCTGGCTGGGTGCGGCTGCTGGCGGGCGTGACGCTGGAGCCAGCTTGGGTCGTGGCGGCACTAGGCAATCTTTGGCAGCGTTGCCGCTGCGGAGCACAGACCTTGCAGTACCTGATACGACAGATCGAAAACATGGTGACCGTGATCGGCATCGGCGCGGCCATGCTGCTGGTGCCGCTGGTGCTGGCTACCTGCTATGAGGTCTTCTCGCGCTATGTGATGGGCGCGCCGACCGACTGGGCCTACGAGATCGGCTACATCCTGACCGGCTCGCACTTCCTGCTCGGGCTGGCATACACCCTGAAGCAAGGACCTGCATATCCGCATCGACGTCTTCACCAGTGCGATGTCGCCGCGCACCCGCGCCGTGATCGATACCGTGGCGTACGCCGTGATGCTCCCACTGCTGGTCTGGCTGAGCTGGATGCTGATGGAATACCTGGTGACCGGCTACAGCCGCGGCGAGCGCAGCGGCCAGTCGGCGTTCAATCCGCCGGTCTGGCCGTTCCGGCTGGTCTTCACTGTCAGTTTCGCCCTGTTCGCCCTGCAGGTCCTCGCTGAACTGCTCAAGTCGGTGGCACGCGTGCGCGCGCCGCGCACGGAGCACTGAGCATGGACTGGCTTCCTTTCCTGATGCTGCCGGTCGCATTCCTGCTGATGTTCCTCGGCGTGCAGGTGGCGTTTGCGATGATGATCACTGCCGTCCTGTTCGGGATGGTCATCTTCAGCGACAAGGTCGTCTACCAGTTCATCGAGAAGATCGACGATCTCTCGTCCAACTTCGTGTTCGCCGCGGTTCCGCTGTTCGTCTTCATGGGCGCGATGCTCGAGAAGTCCGGCATTGCCGATCGGCTGTTCGAGGCGATCCACATCTGGACACGGCGGCTGCCGGGCGGTCTTGCCCTGGCGACGGTACTGATGTGCATCATCTTCGCCGCCTCCAGCGGCGTCATCGGCGCCACCGAATCGGTGGTCGGCTTGCTGACGATCCCGGTGATGCTGCGCTACGGCTACAGCAAGGGGCTGATCAGCGGCACGATCTGCGCCGGCGGCTCTCTCGGTACGATCATCCCGCCTTCGGTGGTGGTGGTCGTGATGGGTCCGCTGGCGGACCTCTCGGTCGGCGACCTGATGTACGGGATGCTCTTCCCGGGCCTGATCATGGCCGGCTTCTACCTGATCTACATCCTGGCGCTGTGCATCCTGAAGCCTGAAATGGGCCCGCGGATCCCGCCGGAGCCGGACGAACCGCCCTTCGCGCGCAAGGTCTGGATCACCACCATCAATCTGCTGCCGCCGGTGTTCATGATCTTCGCAGTGCTGGGATCGATCCTGCTGGGTTGGGCCTCGCCGACGGAAGCCGCGGCCATCGGCGCGCTCTGTTCGGTCCTGCTCACGACACTCTACGGTCGTTTCACCTGGCGCGGCATCTACGAAGCGCTGGTCAAGACGCTGACGATCACCGCGATGATCATGGCGGTGCTGCTCGCCGGCACCCTGTTCACCGGCGTGTTCATCGGCGGCGGCGGCATCAACACCGCCAGCAACCTCATTCAGGAGATGAAGCTCTCGCCGTGGATGCTGCTGTCCATGATGCTGTTCATCATCGTCCTGGCCGGATTCTTCCTGGACTGGATCTCGATCCTGCTGATCTTCATTCCGATCTTCACGCCGCTGGTCAAGGCTGCCGGCTTCGATCCGGTCTGGTTCTGCATCCTGTTCCTGATCGTCATCCAGACCAGCTACCTGACGCCGCCGATGGCACCGGCGATCTTCTACCTGCGCGCGGTCGCGCCGCCGGAGATCACGATCGCCGACATGTACCGCGGCGTCGTGCCCTTCATCGTGCTGCAGTTCACGACGCTGGCAGTGGTGATGATCTGGCCCGGCCTGGTCACATGGCTGCCCAGCGTGTTGCTGCGGCTGAACTGAATCCGGCGGAGTCGCCACAGCGTCCCGCCTCTGTCGAGGAGATGTCCATGACACCCGATGAGATTCTCGCCATCGAACCTGTGGTCCTCACGCAGCAGCAGCGTGAGTTCTATTTCCGCGAAGGCTACCTGCTGCTGCCGGGGGTCATCGACGACGCCTGGCTGGCAAGATTGCGGGAAGCCACCGACAAACTCGTCGAGAGAAGCCGCGGCGTGAGCCGCTCGGACGAGATCTTCGACCTGGAGCCGGGGCACCGCAGCGACGCCCCACGCCTGCGGCGGGTGTCCAGACCGGTCGAGCACGATCCGGTCTACTGGGCCTACGTGACCGAGTCGGTCCTGCCCGACATCGTGTCGGACCTGGTCGGCCCCGACGTCAAGTTCCACCACTCCAAGCTCAATTTCAAGTGGCTTGCCGGCGGCGAGGAAGTCAAGTGGCACTACGACATCGCGTTCTGGCCGCATACCAATTACTCGCCCCTGACCGTGGGCACCTACCTGTACGACTGCGGGATGGAGCAGGGTCCGCTCGCGGTGCTGCCGCGCAGTCACGAGATCGAGCCGCTGCTGTCGCAGTACGGTGACGACGGCAAGTGGACCGGCTGTCTCGGTGAGCGGGACCTGGCGCAACTCGATTTTTCCAACGCCGCCTATCTGACCGGGCCGGCAGGATCGCTGACCCTGCATAACTGCCGGATGCTGCACAGTTCGCCGAAGAACATGTCGGACCAGGGACGCCCCCTGCTGCTCAACACGTTTTCGTCGGCCGATGCCTTCCCGTACACGGTCAACCCGCTGCGCTCCCGATTCGACCAGGCCATCGTCCGCGGCAGGCCGGCGCGTTATTCGCATCACGACCCGCGCCCTTGCCTGCTCCCGCCGGACTGGTCGGGTGGCTACAGCTCCATATTCGCGTTGCAGCAACGCGAGGACGCGGCCGCGGCGGGCGGGATGTAGATCAGCCTGCCGATACAGTCCCCTGCTGCCGGTGTTGTCTTGCCTTGACGGCCCCCAGCCCTCTATCTAATATATTAGTCATGTGTTAGCCACGCCCCGCCTCGCCGGGGCACAGAAGGAGAGACGCGATGATGAGCGAACGCCAACGGCGATTCCGTGAACAGTACAGAGCCGAAATCAGCCCGTTCTACAGCGGCCTGGTCCACATCGTTGTCATGTACGCCGCCGGTATCGGCGCCATCTGGTACTGCCTTTCCCGGATGGAGGGCGCCGGCTGGGAGTGGCTGATCGCGATACCCGTCTTCATCGCCGGCAATTTCGCCGAATGGGCCATGCACAAGTACGTGATGCACCGGAAGATCGACGTTTTCGCACTCCGGGCGATCTACGATCGCCACACCCGCCAGCATCACCAGTACTTCACCGACAACGACGCGACCATCGACACGATCCAGGAATTCCGCATCGTCTTCTTCCCATGGCGTGTGCTGATGGTCCTCGGGGTCGGGGGCGTCGGACTCGGATTGCTGGCCGCGCTGATCTTCAACGCCAACGCCGGCTACGTCGTCTTCATCACGATGATCGGGCAGTACGTCGTCTACGAGACGTTCCATTACTGCTGCCACATCCATGAGAATGCGTTCGTGCGCAACATGCCGTTCGTCAACACGATCCGCCGCCACCACACCGCGCATCACAACCAGGGCATCATGATGCACTACAACATGAACCTCACCTTCCCGATCGCGGACTGGTTCATGGGCACCTCGGATCTGCGCCGCGGCCTGATCGGCCACCTTTTCAACGGCTACGACACCAGCCATGTCAAGGATGAGTTGAAACCGATCATCCAGCGTTTTCGGCTCGACGATTCACGTGTAACGCTCGACGGCCCGCAACTGACGGATGAAGAGCGCCGGGTGCTGGCGTGAAATCGGCCCGGTCGGCGGCAACTGCGGGTGCCCGCGCCCCGTCTGCCGCTGCACCGGTGAACGGCGCCCGCAAGGGCGCTCGTTCGCTCACCGACGAAGCCTACGCGCAACTGGAAGAACTGATCGTCACCTTGCAGTTGCGGCCCGGCCTCGCCGTTTCGGAAGCCACCCTGTCGGAGCGCCTGGGAATCGGCCGCACGCCGATCCGCGAGGCGCTGCAGCGCCTGGCGCGGGAACACCTGGTGGTCGTGCTGCCTCAGCGGGGCAACCTGATTTCAGAGATCGACGTCAAGAAGCAGTTGCGACTGCTGGAGACCCGCCGGGAGGTGGAGCGCCTGATCGTACGCTGCGCGGCGCGCCGCGCGACCCGGGAGGAACGCGAAGAGTTCGCGCAACTGGCCGTCTCGCTGAATCGGGCAGCCGACCGCAACGATTCAAAGGCATTCCTGCGCGCCGACAAGCGATTCAACGACCTCTGCCTGCAGGCCGCCCGCAACGAGTTCGCGGCAGGCGCGATCGGACTGATGCACGGCCTGTCGCGGCGCTTCTGGTACCTGCATTACCGCCAGGCGGCGGATCTGCCGGAGACAGCACGGCTGCACGCCAACACCGCCGCTGCGATCGCGGCAGGTAACGAAGGCGGCGCCGCCGCGGCGCTCGATGCGCTGCTCGACAACATCGAGGCGTTCACCCGCGCCACCTTCTCGACCGATTTCTAGGAGCCTTGGCCTGAGCCTTGGCCTGGGCATCAGACCGAGCCTCAGTTCTCGGTGTCCTCATAGGCCGCGCGAGTGAAGCGGGGTGTACACAGCGCCAGGAATATCAGGTCGGCCTCGCCGATATTGGTAATCCGCTGCGACACCTGCGGTGGAATGACGACGACATCGCCGGGTTCGACATCCGAAACGTAGTGGTCGGCGCTGGTCAGCGGGCCGTCCGGTCCGACCAGTTCGACCCGACCCAGGCCCTGCAGGATCACATAACGTTCCGCAATGCCGACCAGCCGGTGCAGGCGGGTGGTGACGCCCGGCGCGACCCGCGCGCGCGCAATCGACAAGGCCGGGTCGTCCGGAGAGTTGAGCCATTCGGAAATGAAGCAACCCTCCTCGAACCAGTACTCCTGACGCGCCGCGCCGCGCAAGATCAAGGCGGCGCCCAGGTCTGGCGCGCCCTCGTTGCCGTTGTTCATGGAATCCCTCGATGCGCGGTTGCCGACATGCCAATGGGAATGTACCCGCCAGTAGCGAAAGTGTATATCCTGCCCCATTCCCTCATCGGCTTCATCCGCATGGCCCGCCGACCCCGGATCGGGTTAGCATTCCATGGTCCAGACCGGGGTGATCGACGGATCGCCTTTGCCAGATTCTTACCCAATCATCGAACAAGGAGACAGTTATGAAACGTCGCTCAATCTTGCGCGCCGCGCTGGCGGGAGCCTTTACCACGGCGCTGACCGCCGGCATGGTTGCCCCTGCCTATGCGGCCTACCCGGACCGGCCGATTACGCTGATCGTGCCCTGGGGCGCGGGGGGCGGCACGGACGCGGTGGCGCGTTTCCTGGCGTCGGAATTCGAGAAGGACCTGAAACAGCCGATCAATGTCGTCAACCGCACCGGCGGCAGCGGCGTCGTAGGCCACACCGCCATTTCATCGGCGCCCCCGGACGGCTACACGCTGGGCATCATCACGGTTGAAATCGCGATGATGAAACATGTCGGTCTTACCACCCTCGGACCCTCCGACTTCACGCCGCTGGGCCTGGTGAATTACGATCCGACCGCGCTCTTCGTCGCTACCGACTCCAAGATCAAGGACGTCAAGGACCTGCTGGCAGCGGCCAAGGCGAATCCCGGCAAGTTGAAAGCCAGCGGCACCGGCCAGGGCGGCATCTGGCACCTTGGCCTCGCCGGCATGCTGGTCGATGCCAAGCTGCCGGGCAATGCCGTCGGCTGGGTGCCCAGCCAGGGCGCCGCGCCCGGACTGCAGGATCTGGTGGCAGGCGGCATCGACCTGGCGGCCTGCTCGCTTCCCGAGGCTCGTTCACTGGTGGAGGCCGGCAAGGTAAAGCCACTGGTGCTGATGTCGCCTACGCCCGACAACGTGTTCCCGAAGGTACCGCTGCTCAAGGATGTCACCGGCAGCGACTGGACCACTGGCGCGTGGCGCGGCATTGCCGGGCCCAAGGGCCTGCCCGCCGACATCGCCACCAAGCTGGAAGCGACGGTCAAGAAAGCATACGAATCGCAGGCCTACCAGGACTTCCTCAAGTCGCGGGGCTTCGGCGCCGTCTATGAGAACGCCAAGGGTTTTGCTGATTTCATGGCCAAGGAAGACACCTCGAAGGCAACGGTCATGAAGGCCGTGGGCATCGCCAAGTAGGCCTTCGGGATTCGAGAAAGTCGATAGGGGCGGCCACCTTGCAGGTGGCCGCCTTCGTATGTGTTCCACCGGAGCATCGAGTGAAAAGCAAAGACGCGCCAATCGGCATCGGGTTGCTGGTCCTGGCGGTGCTGATCCTCTGGCATGTCAGCAGCTTTCCGCCGGCGCCTGGTCAGCCCTACAACGCCGCGTTGTTCCCCGCGATCGCCGCCGTTGGCCTGGCGCTCGCGGCGGTCGGTTTGATTCTCTCCGGAGTCCGGCAGCAGCAGGCTGACCGCAGGGCCGCCGACGACCTGGCCGCGGCGGCAGCCGCGGAGGAACTGGCCCGCGTGACCGGCGGTGGCGACGATATGGAAGTCCTCGAAACCACGAAGGTGCCGTCGCGGCTGCTGGCGGTCCTGTTCACTGCCGGATCCGTCGTCTTTTATCTCGTCGCCGCCAACTTCCTCGGTTTCGTCGTCACCGGTTCGATTCTGCTGGCAGCACTGATGTGGGCCTTCGGCGTAAAGCCGGCCTGGATCGTCCCGATTGCGATCGTCGCGACCCTGCTGATCCACTCAGCCTTCTACAAACTCCTCTCGGTGCCGCTGCCCTGGGGCCTGCTGCAACCGATCGCCTGGTAGACCGACATGGATGCATGGATGCTGGCCTTCGGGCTGGTGATGAACCCGACGGTGATCATCGCGGTCATCGGCTCGGCCTTGTTCGGGCTCTTCGTCGGCGCGGTGCCGGGCTTGACTGCGACGATGGCGACCGCACTGCTGGTGCCGATCACCTTCTTTCTGCCGCCGATCGCGGCGGTCGGCGCCATCGTCACGGCCACCGCCATGGCGATCTTCGCGGGCGACATACCGGGCTGCCTCATGCGCATCCCCGGGACGCCGGCATCGGCGGCCTATGTCGACGATTCCTACAAGATGACCCTCAAGGGCCAGGCCGAGACGGCGCTGGGTATCGGTCTCATCTTCTCCGCCATCGGCGGTGTCTTCGGCACCATCGTGCTCACCTTCACGGCACCGGCCCTCGCCGACATCGCCCTGCGCTTCAGCTCGTACGAATACTTCTGGCTGGTGCTGCTCGGCCTGAGTTGCTCGGTCTTCATCGCCAGCGAGAAGCCGCTCAAGGGCTTCGTCACCTTGATGCTCGGGCTCCTGGCCGGCAGCGTCGGCCTGGAAAATCCCGCGGCCCATCCCCGCTTCACGTTCGGCAACGCCGACATGCTCGGTGGCCTGAGCCTGATCCCGGCGATGATAGGCATGTTTGCCGTCTCGGAAGTACTGCGTTTCGCGCAGTTCGGCGACAGCGTGATGGTGATCGCCAAACAGGTCGGGACAGTGCTCAAAGGAATGGGCGGCCTGGCGCGCAAATACTGGCGCCAGACCCTGCGTGGCAGCGTGCTCGGCACGGTGGTCGGGGCCCTGCCCGGCGCCGGCGCCGACATCGCGGCCTGGATGTCCTACGCGATGAGCAAGAAGCTGTCCAAGGAACCTGAAAAATTCGGTACCGGCCACCCCGAAGGCCTGGTCGAATCGGGGGCAGCCAACAACAGTGCCCTCGCCGGCGCCTGGATCCCGGCCCTGGTGTTCGGCATCCCGGGCGATTCGATCACAGCGATTGCGATCGGCGTCCTCTACATGAAGGACATGAACCCCGGGCCCACCATCTTCGTGAACAACCCCGAGAACGTCTACGCGGTGTTCCTGCTGTTCCTGATTGCCAACCTGATCATGATCCCCGCCGGCCTGCTCACGATCAAGGTGGCCTCCAAGCTGTTGAAAGTCCCGCGCAACGTGCTGATGCCGATCATCATGCTGTTCTGTATCGTCGGGGCGTTTGCCATCAACAATGCCACCTTCGACCTCTATGTCCTGCTGGGCTTCGGTCTGGTGGCGTGGTTCCTGGAAGCCAACGACTTCCCGATCGGCCCGCTGATCCTCGGCATGCTGCTGGGAACCATGCTGGAGGAGCACTTCATCCGCTCGATGATCAAGGCGGACGGCGACTACCTGATGTTCGTGGAGCGCCCCATCGCGGCCGGTCTCGCGATCTTCATCGCACTGCTTTGGGCAGGCTCGGCTTACTTCGCCCTGCGCCGACGCTCGATCCTGCGGGCGGCGGAGCGGGCTGCCGCCGGGGCCTGAGCGGGCTGCGCGCGGGACCAGCGGCTGGAAAGAGAAGAGGCTCCCGAAACGATGGCCCTGCGACCGGACGACGGATTACTGACCGGCAGCGACGGGCTGCGCCGGTGCTGGTGGCACGGGGGGCTGCCCGACTACCTTCGCTATCACGACGACGAGTGGGGACATCCGGTCGTCGAGGACCAGCGGCTGTTCGAGAAGCTCTGCCTGGAAGGGTTTCAGGCCGGCCTTTCCTGGCTGACGATCCTGCGTAAGCGGGAAAACTTCCGCATGGCCTTCGACGGTTTCGACTTCGAGCGGGTGGCCGGCTATACCGAACGCGACGTCGCCCGGCTTCTCGCAGACGCCGGGATCGTCCGGCACCGGCAGAAGATCGAATCGACCATCAACAATGCCAAGCGGGCGATCGAACTTCGGGACGAATACGGCTCGCTGGCCGGCTACTTCTGGGGCTTCGAGCCCGATACCGGGCAGCGCCCACGTCGGCTCGACATCGCCACCCTGATTGCCATGCCGTCCACCGAGACATCCAAGCGCCTGTCCAAGGATTTGAAGCGGCGCGGCTGGACCTTCGTCGGGCCGACGACGGTGTATGCCTTCATGCAGGCGATGGGCCTGGTGAACGATCACGTGGAAGGATGCTGCGCCCGGGACCTGGTCGAGGCCAAACGCGCCGCGCTAGATCGGCCCGCCCCCCGAAGCTGACCCCACCAGGAGGCTGACCCCCAGGGGGCTGGCCCCTAAGCGGCGCTGCCGGCCGCCACCAGCTTCACCGGTGCCTCCCGGATCGGCAGGTTGACCAGCGCAGCCGCGACTGCCAGTACGGCGTCGGCAATCCACATCCACTGATAGTTGCCGGTGCCGGCCAGTGCGACACCGCCCAGCCAGGCGCCGAGGAAACCGCCCACCTGATGGGACAGGAGCGTGAGCCCGAACAGGGTGCCGAGATAGCGCACGCCGAACAGCTTGCCGACGATGCCCGCGGTGGGCGGCACGGTTGCGAGCCAGGTCGCCCCCAGTGCAATCGCGAAGATATAGAACGTGATGGGTTCTTTCGGCGCGAGCATGTAGACGAGGACGATCACCGCGCGCGACAGGTACATCCAGAACAGCAGGTACTTCATCCGATAGCGCGAGCCGAGGGCGCCGGCGGCAAGACTGCCGCCGATGTTGGCCAGACCGATCAAGGCGATCGAAATGCCCGACACGGTAGTGGACAGGCCGCAGAGGGCGATCTCCCCCGGCAGGTGGGTGACAAGGAAAGCGATGTGAAAGCCGCAGGTGAAGAAACCGGCGTGCAGCAGCAGGTAGCTGCGATCCCTGAGGGCGATCCGCAATTGCCGCCGGAGCGTCAGGCCGTGCGGCTCCTGGCCTGAGGCTGCCGTTGATGCGGCTCCTGCGTCGGTCCCGGTGGAAGCGGCCGTCGTGTCCCCCGCCGTGGCAGTCTTCTTCACCCTCAATTTCAGCGCCAGCGGCAGCGTCAGCAAGGACAAGGCCGCCAGTACGAACATGGCGTTGACCCAACCCGCAAGCGCAATCAGGCGCTCGGTGATCGGCGCGAAGATGAACTGACCGAAGGAGCCACCGGCATTGATGAAACCGGCGGCGAACGAGCGCCGCTCGGGCGGCAGGCGCCGGGCACTGGCGCCGATCAGAATGGAGAAACTGCCGGCGCCGGCGCCGGCTGCCACCAGGAACCCGAGCGACAGGATCAGCCCGGCGTCCGAAGTCATCAGCGGCGTGACGGCCGTGCCGAACGCAAGCAGCAAGCCGCCGAGCATGATTACCGGCACCGGACCGTACCGGTCGGCCACGGCGCCGAACAGCGGCTGGGCGGCTCCCCAGACGAACTGTCCGATGGCCAGCGCGAAGCTGATCGACACGATGCCCAACCCGGTCGCGGAATTGATCGGCGAAACGAACAGCCCGGATACCTGGCGAGTGCCCTGGGTCAGCACCATGATCGCCGCCGCGGGCAACAGAATTCCCCACAAAGCCGCCTGCCTGGCACTCTGATCAACGTTCACTGACGGACTCCGCGGTTTCGCTGCCGGCCAGCAGCCGGTAGCAGTGGTCGACGATGTGGTGCAAGGACATGGCGTGCTCGGCGCCGAGCGTCTTGTCGAGAGAAGCTTGCGCCCGCCTCCAATGCGGCCTGGCAAGCACCCTGAGACTGGCGCCTGCCGGGGTCGCGGTGACCTGACGGCTCCGGCCATCGGCGCCCGGATCGATGGTCAGCAGTCCCGCCTTGACCAGCGGCCGGAGATTGCGCGTGAGGGTGGAGGCGTCCAGGGACAGCAGACGGGCCAGATCACCGAGGCCTACCGGGCCGGAGCGCGTGACCGTGGCCAGCAGCGAGTACTGCGTCGTCTTCAGTCCGCAACTCGACAGATGGGCGTCGTAGTGGCGCGAGACGAGCCGGGTCAGGCGCCGAAGTGCCAGGTGGGTGCAGGCGCGGTCGGGGGTGGCGGGGGGCATGGAGCCGGAGTGTAGCCGGGATTAGTTGTAAGTACAACCTTGAACGAACCAGGCCCTTTCTGCAACGAACATCCGCGGGTGGGCGCCAAACGAAAACAGGCCCCGAAGGGCCTGTTCGTTACAGCAGCGAGGTGCGGATCAGGGGCGCACGATAATGTTGTTGCGCACCGACTTCACGCCCTTGGCCTGCTGGGCCAGAGTCTCGGCACGGGCTTTCTCTTCGGCCGACTTGGCGAAACCGCTGAGTTGGACGATGCCATCAAGCGTCTCGACACCGATCGCGCTGGCGGAAACCGTGGAGTCGATCGCCATCTTGCTCTTCACCGACGTGGTGATCGCGGCGTCGCTCGTGTATTCCTTCATGGTTTCCTGGTCACGCATGACCGAGCATGCACTCAGGGTCAACGCCAGGGCTGCAGTTATCAATGCGGTTCTCATCATGTATTTCTCCGAAGCAGTTAGAAAAGAAGTGTGAATTAAAGAAGTCAATGAAGTTAAAGAGTGAACCCCTGGCGCCCCCCGCTCAAGCGGGGCGCATGAACGTCAGGTGGTGAAGACAGTCGGGAGCAAACGAGAAAACCAGCCAACGAACAGAAGACCAGATGAGCCGAGGGGCGCAACATTGCCCTCGACCCCCGACCTGATCAAAGGGTGGGGGACCTGAGGAGCGCCGCCCGACTGACCGGACTACCAGTCCCAGCCGGCCTGATCGTAGAACTGCCTGGCTTCGGTCTCCGCATCTTCACGGCTCCTGCCGTACCGCTGCTGCAGTTTCCCGACCAATCTTTCCCGGTTGCCCTCGATCTCAAGCAGGTCGTCGTCAGTAAGGTCTCCCCATTTCTGCTTGACCGTACCCTTGAGTTCGTTCCACTTGCCCTTGACGATGTCGTTGTTCATGGGTCGCCCGCTAAGTCTGTTTGATATCAAGCCCGTACGCAGGGCCGGACCGATTACCTGGAGACTAGAGGCAACCCTCGTGCCCGCAATTCCGCCCCGCAGGAGGTTCGCTGCCAAACTCCAGGCATGTAATCTGCTCGCCCGCGGCGTGCAGAACACTGGCCCCATCTTCGTCGTCGTGAATGCAGGCTCGGGCCGAAACGCCGCGCATGACAAGATCGCCATGCTTCGAGCCGGCTTCAGCGCCGGCGATCGCCCGCATGAGATCCTGCTGGCCGCCAGCGGCAAGGAAATCGGGAAGGTTGCCAGCCGTGCAGTTGACCTGGCCCGGGAACGGCAGGGCGTAGTGGCGGTGGCGGGCGGCGACGGTACGATCAACGCCGTCGGCCAGGCGGCCCTGCCCCACGGGATTCCGTTCGGCGTCATTCCTGAGGGAACGTTCAACTATCTGAGCCGCACGGAAGGCATCCCCCAGGACCCGGCCGATGCCATCCGTTCGATCATCGACGGCAGTATCCGCCCGGTCCAGGCCGGGCTGGTCAACGGCAAGGTCTTCTTCATCAATGCCAGTGTCGGCCTGTACCCCCAGCTCCTGGAAGACCGGGAGGCCTATAAGCGCCGGTACGGCCGCAGCCGCCTGGTGGCCATCTGGTCGGCGCTGGTCACCCTGCTCCATCAGACCCAGCAACTGGCGATCGAACTGGAGGCCGACGGACAGCGCCGCTTCATCCGGACACCCACACTGTTCGTCGCCAACAACCGGCTTCAGTTGGAGCAGGTCGGAATCGCAGAAGCCCCTGCGCTCGAACAGGAGCACCTGGTCGCAATCACCGCGCAGCCGCTCGATACATTGGGATCGTTGCGCCTGATGCTCAGAGGATTCCTGGGCAAGCTCGGAGAATCGCCGGAAGTGAGCAGCTTCGCGTTCACAAGCCTGACGGTGCGCATCGGCTGGCGTGGCCGACGCTCACGAGTCAAAGTCGCGACCGACGGCGAGATCACCTACATGGCGGCGCCCCTGACCTTCACTCCCAGTCCGCACCTGTTGCAGTTGATCGTGCCGCGCGAGCCGGTTCTGGCGTCGGAGTCCCTCTTGCGGCCCGCTGACGGCCACGCATTCGGGCCCGGGCCTTCCGGAGTGGCGGCCGCGGAGACCGACGGCGCTGCAGTGTGAGGTCCGCGACATGAGTAGATCGACACCCGGCGAGAACGGCCGGTCGGCCGCCGTGCTCCAGATTTCCGACGCTCACTTCGGCACCGAAGTGCCGCGCGTGGTCGACGCCCTCCAGCGGTTGGTGCGCCGGCTCTCGCCCTCCGTGCTGGTGATGTCGGGAGACATTACACAACGCGCCACGGCACGCCAGTTCGAGTCGGCCGCGGCCTTTCTGCGCGCGCTCGACGCGCCAGCGACCCTCCTGGTACCCGGCAATCACGACGTCCCCCTGGTGAATCTGGCTCTGCGGGCCCTGGCTCCGTATTCCCGCTATCGCGACGCCTTCGGTCACGACCTCGAACCGGTCCACGAGGAGGCGCGCCTGCTGGTGATCGGCGTCAATACCGTCATGCCCCATTGGCACCAGCAGGGCGCGGTGTCGTCGAGACAGATCGAGCGGGTATGCCGACGGCTCGAAAGAGCCGCGCCGGCCCAGGTGCGGATCGTAGTCAGCCATCACCCGGTGCATGTGATCCGCCCGGAAGACGATAAGAACCTGCTGCGCGGATCGGAGCAGGCTGTGCGGCAGTGGGTGGAAGCGGGTGCAGACCTGATCCTCGGGGGACACATCCACCTGCCCTATCAGCGTTCGCTGCGACAGCGTTTTCCGGACCTGTCACGCGACGCCTGGGTGGTGCAGGCGGGGACTGCGGTGTCGTCCCGCATCCGTTCGGGTATTGCCAACTCGGTCAATTTCATCCGACCGGTGGACACTGCGGATGGCGTCGCGTGCGCCGTCGAACGCTGGGACTTCAGCGACCGCCACGACGGCTTCGAACTTGTCACCGCGGAGGAGGTAATGCTGGACCGGGGCCTCCCTGCCTGATTCCATTCAGGAAGCTGTGAGTCGCAACCTGCCCGGACCCAGGGCCTGTGCATCGATCCCGAAACCGGCGATCCTTGGCGGCAGTGGCAGGCCGCGCACGAGGGCGGCGCAGGCCTCGCCCATCGCTGGCGAAGTCTGGATGCCGTAGCCGCCTTGCGCCGCGACCCAGAAGAAACCGTCCGCCTCGGGATCGAATCCACCGACCAGTTCGCCGTCTGCCACGAACGATCGCAGGCCTGCCCAGGTCCTGGCCGGTCGACGAATCGAGAGAGTCGTCATGGCTTCGATGCGGTCGATGGCCAAGGCGATGTCGAGCGTTTCCGGCTGCACGTCCTGCGGCTCCACGAGATCGGCGTTGGCCGGCGAGCCCAGCATCAACCCCGCGTCGGGCTTGATGTACCAGTCCTCGGCCGCGCCCAGGACCAGCGGCCAGTCGCGTGCCACCACACCCTCGGGCAAGGCGAACACGAAAGCCGAACGGCGCCGCGGCTGAATCCCGATCGGGCGCACACCAGCCAGCGCGGCGATGCGGTCGACCCATGCACCGGCCGCATTGATCAGTATCGGCGCCTGGTAGACGGCTGCCCCCGCGTGTACGAGCCAGTCGCGCCCGGCCGTGCGCTCGATCGCGGTCACTTCGGCATTGCAGGCAATACCGCCACCGGCGCGTCGCAGGCTGCGCAGATAGCCCTGGTGAATGGCGTGAACGTCCATATCGGCAGCCTCCGGTTCCAGCACGGCCCCCACGACCTGCTCTGCCCGAAGGACCGGCACTCGCGCACAGGCCTGGGCCGGGTCCAGCCGCCGGGCATCGGCACCGATGGACGCCAGCACCTGGCAGTACGCCTCGAGCAGCGGTTCCTGGCCAGGCGCCGCCACCATCATCGCACCCCGGGGCGTCAGCAGCGGATGGTCGGCAAAACCGTCCGGCGGGCGGGACAGGAAGGACCGGCTCGCTCGGGTGAGCGCCCTTACGCCGGGCGGGCCGTAGCTCTCCATGAACAAGGCCGCCGAGCGACCGGTAGCGTGGTAGCCGGGCTGCGACTCGCGCTCCAGAATCAGCACCCGCCCATGCGGTGCCAGCCAGGAGGCAACCGAAGCGCCAGCGATACCGGCACCGACGACGAGATAATCTGCCGAAGCCACCATCCCGGACGCCATCGCCGCTGTCAGCTGAGGGCGACTTCGAAGCCCCGCCGGGTCGCCGGCCGGGCCATCATCGCCTCATACCAGCGCTTCACGTTCGGGTACTCCGCCAGGTCCACCTTATGGCGCTCGTGCCGCCAGGCCCAGCCGAGAATCGCGAAGTCGGCGATCGACACCACGTCCGCGAAATACTCGTGCTCGCTGAGGCGCCGGTTCATGACGCCGTACAGCCGACGGGTTTCCTTGGCGTATCGGGCCAGGCCATAGCGGCGATCCTGTTCGTTTTCCAGGCCCACGAAATGGTGCACCTGTCCGGGCATCGGACCGAATCCGCCCATCTGGAACATCAGCCACTCCAGCACCGGCACGCGCGCGCGCAGATCCTTCGGCAGGAACTTGCCGGTCTTCTCGCCCAGGTACAGCAGGATGGCGCCCGATTCGAACACGCTGATAGGGGTGCCGCCGGGGCCGTCCGTATCGACGATCGCAGGGATCTTGTTGTTGGGGCTGAGATTCAGGAACGCCGGTTCGTACTGCTGGTCCTTGGTGATGTTGACGACGTGCACTTTGTAGGGAAGGTCCATCTCCTCGAGCGCGACGCTGATCTTGCGGCCGTTGGGGGTGTTGAAGGTATAGAAATCGATTGCCATGCTGGGGTTGGGCTCCTGAGGTTGCCGCGCAGTAAATCCGGTGCGCGGCAAAGGTTCTATTCTGCGCGTCTTGCCGGTAATCCCGGTTTCGGCCCGGCGCCACCGACAATTGTAAAACTCAGTCAAGAAGGCCCCGACCGACGGCCCCTGGACGACCGCGTGTCCCAGGCATCTACCCGATCGTCCAGATCCCTCTGCCTCGCGACTCCTGTCCGGGCATCCTAGCGAAGATTCCCCGGGGAGACCGGGTTCGAGAGCCGTATTTCGCCGCGAGGAGTTCGTTTGCCGTCCAGTCAGTCATCAACTACGTCGTTATCGGCCGCCCGCCGGTATGCGCCGAAGGTTGCCTACGCCTGTTGGTTGCTGGCCGCATTGCTGGTCCTTGCCCTGTCGACGCAGCCCGCCTCGGGCGCCCTGGCGCAATCGCTCTCCCCTGCGCTGCTGCTGCGAGTCAGGCTGGGTGCCACGACGCTCTCACTGATGTCAGCTGCCTGGCTCTACCTCGGGCTCTTCGGAAGCCAGCCCCTGGGTCGCGGGCTCAGGATGGCTCTCATCCTCACCACTCATGCCGGCATCGTGCTGCTCAGCCTGATCGTTGGAGCGTCGGAGGGGTTGCTGATTCCGATTGCCACAGCCGGAGCGCTGGCCTGCGCCCTGCCGCCGGCCGTAGCGGCGCTGAGGATTCTGCCCGCCGCACAGGGCCACGCCATCCGCTGGTACCTCGCCGGGTGGATCCCCGCGGCCGCGGCCACTGCCGGGGCGCTGGCTGCTGCCGCCGGCGAGCCCGGCGCACCGCCAGCACCCGCCCTCCTCCTCGCCACGATGCTGGCCGCCTTCGCCTGGGCCCTCAGCGTCAGCTCACAATCGGCAAGCGACCGCGCCAGCCAGGATGCAGCACACGACAGGGTCGTCGAATCCGCCCGCAAATACCGGCATGTCTACTACTCGGTCCCGATTGCGCTCATGTCGTTGGATCGCCAGGGAAACATCCTGCGCTGGAATGAAATGGCCGATCGCGCATTCGGCACGGCACTGGTCGGCGGCCGGCTCAACCCGGTATCGCAGGTTCTCGGCAAGGAACGCACCGAGGCCCTGCTGCAGGAAGTCCGGCAAACCGGCCGACATCAATGCGACCTGAACTTCGACCTGGCTGGCGAATTGCGAACCTACGTCGTCGATGCGATCGCAGCCGGCAGCGACATCGAACTGAGCTTCGGCGACGTCTCGGCGCGAAGCAAGCTCGCAGCCGCGATGGAGCACATCGCCCACCACGACTTCCTGACCGGCTGCCTGAACCGGCGCGGACTGGAACGCGAGATCGACAGCCTGCTGGCGGGAATCGATGCCGGTGCGCCTGCCTCCTTCGTCTACGTCGACCTCGATCGCTTCAAAGCCATCAACGACGTTTTCGGCCACGCAGCCGGCGATGCGATCGTGCTCGAGGTCGCGCGGCGGCTGGGTGACCAGCTGCCTGCGGAAGCCAAGGTCGGCCGCATCGGCGGCGACGAGTTCATGACCGTGATGCCCGGACTGAGCCTTCCGGCCGCAAAGATCGAAGCTCAGCGCATCCTCACTTCGCTGACACGGGAGACCGTGGATTTCGAAGGGCTGCAACTGAGCGTGGAGGCCAGCATCGGCGTGATCGAGGCCATGCCCGGCATGCCGACCCGCGAACTGCTGGCCTACGCCGACGAGGCCTGCGCACAATCGAAGCGCTCCGGGCGCGGCCGGGTGACTGCGCTGGATGCCAGCAATGAACTGCTGGTGAACTATCGCGCGGAAAAGCTGTATGGGTCGCAACTCAAGTTCCGCCTGCCGACGGAGCGGATGCGGATCTTTGCGCAGCCGATCGTTCCGCTGCAGAAGGACTTCGAAACCCTCTCCTATGAGGTGCTGCTGCGCACCGAGGACGAGCACGGACGCATCGAAGCGCCTGCGCGGCTGATCGCGGCGGCCGAGCGCCAGGGCGCAATGGCTGCGATCGATCGCTTCATGCTCGCACGCACTGTCAGCCACCTCGCCGAACACCCCCGCCATACCCGCGAACTCGGCTTCGTTTCGGTCAATCTCAGCGGCATGTCGCTCAACGACGACCGGTTCGTCAGCGATGCGATCGCACTGCTGCGCGAGCATCGGGCGGTCGCATCCAAAATCTGCCTCGAGATCACCGAGTCGGTGGCGCTCTACGACATCGGCAGTACGCGCCGCTTCGTCGACGAAATGCACGCCATCGGCGCGACCATCGCCCTGGACGATTTCGGCGCCGGCTACACCTCCTTTGCGTATCTCAAAGACCTGCCGGCGAGCCTGCTGAAGATCGACGGCCAGTTCATCCTCGGGCTGGGCAGCGGCGGCAAGAATCAGGGAATCGTGCGCGCGATCCAGCAGGTCGGCCGGGAGCTGGGCATGCAGTGCCTGGCCGAATGGGTCGAGGACGAGGCGACGCTCCAGGCCCTGGTTGCGCTCGATATCGACTACGCCCAGGGGTACGTCTTCTCCCGCGCCAGGCCGATCGAATACTGGCTGAAGGAACGCGTCGAACTCGGCCCGTTGATGGCGGCGCACACATGAAGGAGGCGCTTCGATGAGAGCGGTTTCCGATCACTCGACCGTCGTCGACGAGCCGGCCACGGCGCGCCCGCTCCAGACCACCGCACCCAGCCTGGGTCCCTTGCCGCTGGTCACCGGCACACGGCTGCAGGAGTTCGAGGTCCACGCGGTGATCGGCCAGGGCGGCTTTGGTATTGTCTATCTCGCGCGCGACCTCTCACTTCAGCGAATGGTCGCGATCAAGGAGTACATGCCGGCGCAGCTCGCCGGGCGCAACGCCGACGGCTCGGTCCGACCGATCACGGCCGGGCAGTCCGAGGTGTTCGAACTCGGACGCCGCAGCTTCATCAATGAAGCACGCATGCTGGCGCGGTTCAAGCATCCGGGGCTGCTCGAGGTCCTGCGCTTCTGGGAGCAGAACGGCACCGCCTACATGGCCATGCCCTTCTACGACGGCGCCACCCTGACCCAGTATCTCAAGCGGCATCCGGGCGTTGCAACCGAAGAATGGCTCAAGCGCACGCTGACACCCCTCGTCGATGCGTTGGGCCACATGCACGACGAGAGCTGCTTCCATCGCGACGTCGCCCCCGACAACATTCTGGTGCTGAAGGACGGCTCGGCCGTGCTGCTCGATCTCGGCGCTGCACGGCGGGTCATC
The DNA here is from genome assembly GCA_963834335.1 of uncultured beta proteobacterium. Lineage (GTDB taxonomy): Bacteria > Pseudomonadota > Gammaproteobacteria > Burkholderiales > Burkholderiaceae_E > Lautropia. The sequence continues at coordinate 503,987 of CAWIBK010000001.1, forward strand.
GCCGACGATGTCCAGGCGATGACCGTGATGCTCAAGCCCGGCTATGCGCCGATCGAACAGTACTCGGACGATCCCCGTTTCCGCCAGGGTCCCTGGACCGACATCTACGCAATGGCGGCGGTCTTTTTCTTCGGCGTGACCGGCAAGCCTCCGCCCGCTTCCGCGTCGCGGGTGATGCGCGACAGCGTTTCGCCGCTGTCCGAAGTGCGGCCGACGGGCTTCAGCGAGGCGTTTCTTCGCGCCATCGATCAGGGCCTGTCGTTGCAGCCCGAAGACCGGCCGCGCTCGATCGCGGAGTTTCGTGCGCAACTGCACGCCAGTGCGCCCCCGGCGACCTCCCCGACTGCGATCCGACGCCCGCCGTCCCGCACCGCACCGGCCGATACCGCGCCCCTTGCCGGCGCTGTCTCCCGGGCGGCGGGCGCGGCATCGCTGCAGCGTGGCAGCGAGCCGGACGGCGACGAGGCCTTCCGGCCCCCTGCCGGCATCGGCATTTGGACCTACATCGCCGGGGCAATCGCGGCGCTCGCTATCGCGCTGGCCTCCGGCTGGTATGCCGCCCGCCTACCGGCTTCCATTCCGGCAGCCGCAGCGCCTGCGCAGGTGCGCCCCGCGCCCGACCTGACGCCTGGTCGGACGGCGACGCAGTTTCCGGCACAGGCCACTGCACCCGCTGAAATCCCCGCAACCGCTGCACCACCTGCGGTGGCTGCACCGGCTCTGGCAGCGGTCGAGACCACGCCGCCGGCTTCGATCCCGGCCGAAGAGCCGGTGCCGGCCGAAACCGCCGTTTCGCCTGCACCGTCCGCTGCGCCACCCCCCGCAAGTCCCAGGCCGGTCGCCCGCGCCACGGCAACCGAGTCGACCGCCACGCCCGCCACCGGGAAGGGCACGGTCGTTCTCGCGATCAAGCCGTGGGCCGAAGTCCGGGTCGACGGCGTGCTCAAGGGCGTAAGCCCACCCCTGAAGCACCTGACTTTGCCGGCAGGTCCGCACATCATCGAACTGCGCAATCCCGCGTCCCCGCCGGTGAAGCGACACATCGAAGTGAAGCCCAACGCGACCGCCAGCATCCACCAGCAGTTCTGAAGAAATCCACGGAGAACGACATGCAACTGCCCCGCCACTGCCGCGCTGACACGGCGCCCAAGGCCCCCCGGACCGGAGGCCCACACGCGTGCGGCGGTACTCGCCGGCTCATCGGCAGGTGGGCTGGATCGGGCTTGCTGGCCGCACTGGTGCTGGTTTCCGGCTGCGCCACCCTCGGAAACCTGACGACCGCGGCCGACGAGCCCAGCACCACGCAGGCCGACGCTGCGGCGGCGGCGCACAGCGCGACCTCGCCGCCGGTATCGACCTCTACGACAAGGGCGACTATGTAGCGGCGATCCGGACCCTGCTCACGTCCCGGGAGATCTGGCAAGCCCCGTTGCCGACCAGAGTGACCGCCCACAAGTACGTGGCCTTCAGCCACTGCCTGTCGAACCGCCCCCGGCCGTGCAAACAGTCGTTCAGCGACCTCCTGCAACTGCAGCCGGACTTCGAACTCGCGGCCGCCGAATCCGGCCATCCGCTCTGGCGCGACGCATTCCGGCAGGCGAAGCGCGAAGTCGGCGCCGCGGGCGGTTCCGTCGCGGGCAGTTCGGCCGGCTCCGCCAGACAGTCGCTGGCGCAAAAAACCCGATGAGGGCCGGCCTGGACGGCAACGGGCATTGCCGGCGTCAGGCCTGTACCGTCTCCAACAGCAAGGCGCCGTAGCTCTCCAGTTTCTTGGCCCCGACCCCGGCAATCGCGCCAAGCTCATCCATGTTTCTTGGACGATTGCGCGCGATCTCGCGCAGCGTGGCATCGTGGAAGATCACATACGCCGGCACCCCTGAAGCCTGGGCCTGGCTGGCACGCCAGGCTCGAAGCCGGTTGAAGACTGCCACCGAGGGCGCGTCCAGTTCTGCCAGCGCTGCCTCCGCTGCCGCGCCGCGGGCCGCCGACGGGCTGGACCCGCCGCGCCGCCGCGCCACACCGGCGGGCTCTGCTCGCCATTTGCGCAGACTGACCTGGCGTTCCCCCTTCAACACGGCGCGGCTCGCCTCGGTCAGCATGACGGCGTTGAAGCGATCGCTGTCCACCTGCACCAGGCCGGCTATGGTCAGCTGACGGACGACGGAGCGCCATTCCTTTGCACTGAGGTCGCTGCCGGCACCGAAAACCGGCAGGTTCCCGTGACCGAAACGCTGGATCTTGTCGGTGGCCGCGCCGCGCAGGACGTCCACGAGGTGCTGGGCACCGAACGGGAAACCGCTCGCCTTCTCGCAGCGATAAACGCATGAGAGAAATTTCTGGGCGATCACCGTGCCGTCGATGGATTCCGGCGGCATCAGGCAGTTGTCGCAATTGCCGCACGGCCCGCTGTGCTCGCCGAAGTAGTCGAGCAATCTGACGCGCCGGCATTCGATCGTTTCGCACAACGCCAGCATGGCGTCGAGCTTGACGCCGGCAACGCGCTTGTAGGCGGGATCAGCCTCGGACGAGTCGATGAAACGTCGCTGCTGAACCACGTCGGCCAGGCCATAGGCCATCCAGGCGTTCGCGGGCAGCCCGTCCCGGCCGGCGCGGCCGGTCTCCTGATAGTAGGACTCCACCGAGCGGGGCAGATCCAGGTGTGCGACGAACCGGACATCCGGCTTGTCGATACCCATGCCGAAGGCGATGGTCGCCACCACCACGATACCGTCCTCGCGCTGGAAACGCGCCTGGACCTGGGTGCGGGTCTGGGCATCGAGCCCGGCGTGATAGGCCAGCGCCTGGATGCCATGCCCAGCCAGGAACGCGGCGGTCTGGTCGACCTTGGCCCGCGTGGCACAGTAGACGATGCCGGAGTCGCCGCCGTGTTCAGCCTTCAGAAAGGCCAGCAGCTGCCGGCGCGGATCGTCTTTTTCAACCAGTCGATAGCGGATATTCGGACGGTCGAAGCTGGTCACGAAGCGGCGGGCGCCGGTGAGGGCCAGGCGTTGGACGATCTCTTCCCGGGTCGATTCGTCGGCCGTCGCGGTCAGCGCCATCCGGGGAGCCGCGGGGAACCGCTCAGCCAGGACCGACAGACCGATGTACTCCGGCCGGAAGTCATGCCCCCACTGCGACACGCAGTGGGCCTCGTCGATGGCGATCAGGGCAATCGTCGCGCGCGAGAGCATCTCGAGGCAGCGCTCCGTGAGCAGCCGCTCCGGCGCGACATAGAGCAGGTCGAGGGTGCCTTCGCGCACCGACCGCTCCACCTGGGCGGCTTCAGCGCCGGTCAGCGACGAATTGAGGAAGGCGGCCCGCACCCCCGCCTGCGTCAAGGCAGCCACCTGATCCTGCATCAGGGCGATCAGCGGCGAGACCACGACACCGAGCCCCGGACGGACCAGGGCCGGTATCTGGTAGCAGAGGGACTTTCCGCCACCCGTGGGCATCAGCACGAGCGCATCGCCACCGGCCACCACGTGCTCGATGATGTCCTTCTGCGGCCCGCGAAACGCGCTGTACCCGAAGACCCGCTCGAGCGTCTCGAGGGCGAGCGGCGAGGCTATCGGGTCGGCGCAATCCGGCATGTCTGTCCGCTTTGCAGCGCCGGTCAATGGACGGCCTTGACGCCCGGCTTCGCCGGTGTCTGCAACAGCCGGTCGATGAGCGCGATCGCTACGGCCGACAGGAGGAAAACGATGTGTATCACCGTTTGCCACAGCAGCGTGTGCTGGGTCAGCGTCGCCGCGGAGATGAAGCTCTTGAGAAGATGGATCGAGGAAATTCCGATGATCGCGGTGCCGAGCTTGACCTTGAGCACGTTGGCATTGACGTGCGAGAGCCACTCGGGCTGGTCCGGATGCTGGTTCAGGTGCAGCCGCGACACGAAGGTCTCGTATCCGCCCACGATGACCATGATCAGCAGGTTGGAGATCATCACCACGTCGATCAGGGAAAGGACGATGATCATGATCACCGTCTCCTTCTGCAGCTTGCCGATACCCAGCCGCTCGACCGTATGTTCCAGCGCGGAGGGATCCCACAGGATGCCGACCAGATGCCAGAGTTCCTCCAGAAACAGGGCGACATAGACGACCTGGGCCACGATGAGGCCGAGGTAGAGCGGTACTTGCAGCCAGCGGCTGGCGAAGATCAGGGCAGGGAGCGGCTTGAGTGGACGAGCCGCAAGGTTCGGGTCCATAGACGAGGCTTCAGGTGGGATTGATGACGGGCCGGAAACTGCAGGCAGGCGCAATTCTACTGTGCGCCCGCCAGGGGCGACGCTGGCCGCCGCAGACCGCCGGCGACGGCAGATGACGCGCCGGCGCCGTCCCGGCGATCAGTCGAAGGTGGGAGATTCCACGCCCAGCACGTCATGCAGCTTGGTGCTGGTGGTGGTGTATTGCAGATGGATCTTCTTGTCGGGGAAGATGTAGCGGGCGGAGCCGAAGGCGGCCAGTGCCGCCTCATGGAAGCCGCACAGGATAAGCTTCTTCTTGCCCGGGTAGGTGTTGATGTCGCCGACCGCGAAGATGCCAGGCACGTTGGTCTCGAACTTCTCGGTATCGACCGAGAGTTGCCGGCGGTTCAGCGCCAGACCCCACTCGGCGATCGGACCAAGCTTAGGCGAAAGGCCATAGAACACCAGGAGCGCATCGAGCGGAACGCCGCGCGTGACCCCGTCGGCACCGGCCACCTTGACCGAAGTCAGCCGCTCCTGCGTGGCGTCGTAGCCGGTGATCTGCCCGACCAGAAACTGCATTTCGAAGTCATCGCACAGGGCGCGCATCTTGGCCACCGTCGCCGGCGCGGCGCGGAATCCGTCCCGGCGGTGCACCAGGATGACGCTCTCGGCCTTGCCCACCAACGCCAGCGCCCAGTCGAGGGCGGAGTCACCCCCGCCGGCTACCACGACATTCTTGCCGCTGAATGCCTGCGCATCGCGCACGCGATAGAAGACCTGGCTGTCGTTGAAACGGTCGATGCCGGCCAGCTTGAGTTCACGCGACTGGAACGAACCGACGCCTCCCGCGATGAACACGGTTTTGGTCAGGAAGGCCGTGCCGGCACTGGTACGCAAGTAGAAGCGCCCGTCTTCCTGTCGCTGCACCACCTGTACCTCCTGCCCGAGGTGGAAGGTGGGCGCGAACGGACGGATCTGCTCCATGAGGTTGTCCGTGAGGCCTTGTCCGGACACGGACGGCAACGCCGGGATGTCGTAGATGGGCTTGTCCGGATAGAGCGCAACGCACTGGCCGCCGATCTCGGCGAGGGAGTCGATGACGTGAGCCCTGATTTCCAGCAGGCCGAGTTCGAACACCTGAAACAGGCCTACCGGCCCGGCGCCGATGATCACGGCGTCGGTTTCGATCGGATTCCCAGGAATGACGGGGGTGGGTGGAGCTGGCTTCGGATTCAGGCTTCGATGCCTGGAGATCGCCGGGGAGTGTCTGGTCCATCGCCCGCATTTTATTGCCTGGCGGGCATTTTTGCGACCGATCGCGGCAAAAGCTTAAGGCCGGATGGTGATATGGATATAACCACCCGGATTCGCGCCGCACACTATGGCGCCCAGGCGTCGATACCAACATCCATGGCACGGCCTTGCGGGGGGTAGCCGGGGCTTGGGCCTATATTCGCAGCGCATCGACCTTCGGCGGCACCCGGGGCGTCGACGCGATGGACAGCGCCTCAGGAGATTGAATTCATGATCAAGAATGCCACGGTGGAACTGGGTCGTTTCGTCGACGAACACCCCACCACGCTAGTGGCCGATCTTCTCGGTGCCCTTTCCGAGAGCGCTGTCGACGGCACCTGCAACCGGGACGTCGTGACCGCCTATCTCCTGCGGGTCGCGGATTGCGAGGGGGTCCCGGAGCCGATCCGCGCGATCGCCCGCCAGCTCTACAAGGAATGGGACCTGGAGTCCGTCAGCGCCTCGGCTGTGGCAATGCTGTCGCTAGGAAACCTGCTTCACTAGTCGGTAACCTGCTTCACCAGTCGTCCGGCGGCGTACGGGACGACCAGCTCTCAGCGGCGAGTCAGCACTACAGCGAGTTCGGTGATCCCGGCTGGGTGAGGAACAGGGGTATACGGGGGCTTGGGCCATTCCCACCGGCTCTCGGGAAAGAGCGCGCGCATCGCGTTGATATCGCAGTGATACGGCGGCCCCTCGATCAGACCGGCCTGGGAACCCTGGCGCGGCGCTTGCATGAACAACGCGAACAGCCTGCCGCCGGGTCGCAGCCATGCGCTCAACTGGTCGGCGTAGCGCCGCCAGTTGTCCGGATACAGGGCACAAAGACAGGTTTGTTCATAGATCGCGTCGAACTGGCCCGGCGGCCGGTAAGTCAGCACGTCGGCTTCGACCACTTCGGCGCGCATCATGCCCGCGCCTGCCCTCGACTGAAGAAGGCCGCGCAATCGCTCGCGGGTGCGAGCCGTTGCCGCGGGCGCGAAGTCGACGGCGGTGACGTCGAACCCCCACTCAGCGAGCATGGCCACCTCATAGCCCGACCCGCAGCCCGGCACCAGGACGCGGGTCAAACGCTCGTCGTCGCCGCTGCCCGAGCGGGCGTCCGCATCCTGGGTAGGACGCAATTGCCCCGACCGGACCCAGGTCTCGATCTGCGGGTTGATGTTGCCGCGGTCCCAGGGCGTGATGCGGGCGTCGAACTTTCCCTGCCAGAACGCTCTATCGGGGCCGGGTTGGCGCGCGGGCTGATTGTCGGTAGGCGGCATGGCGTCTTCAGGTGGTGGGAAGCGCAATGGCATCGGCTGCCCGGCGCATGGCCTCGATCCGGCGATAGGCCGGCCGCGCGAGGCAGCGGTCCAGCCAGGCGGCGGCAAGTGGGAACTCAGACAGCGGCGCGGCAACCGCGCGCGCCCAGGCAAGCACCGCGGCGACGTTCAGGTCGGCCACGGTGAATCGATCCCCCAGCAGATACGGTGCTTCGCGTCCAGCGCCGTTGCCGCGCAGCGTCTGCTCGAGGACCGCCAGCGGCGCCCGCAGGGCCCCGGTGGCCTGAGCCAGCTTCTGGGGATCCCGCCGATCCTCCGCCAGTCTCGCGCCATGCATCAGCACGGTCAGTGCGGACGCCTCCACCTCGGTGACGGTCCACAGGCTCCAACTGAGGCAGGATCCCTCCTCAGCCAGGTCTCGCGGTGAGATCGGCGAGTCGGCGTGCTTGCGGGCGAGATAGAGGTTGATCGCCATCGATTCGCTCAAGCGAAATCCATCGTCGTCGATCGCCGGAACATGGCCGTTGGGATTGATGGCCAGGAAAGACGCGGTCCGGGTCTGCCCGGTGCTGTAGTCGACCGGCACCAGTTCATACGGGAGCGCCAACTCTTCAGCCATCCACAGGACGCGGGCAGTACGTGACTTGATCGTGCCGTAGATCCTGAGCATGAGGAGGCTTTTTCCCTGATCCGAAGTTGACCGCTTGTTTCGCCATATGATAGCCAAATCGAAATACCCGAGGGTCAGCGATTCCCGTGAAACCAAGCCCAAGCCCCGATCGAGAGGCAACCCCCCTCCTGAGCATCGAGAACAGGACGGCGACCATACTGCTGCGGCGCCCGGCGCAACACAACCGTATCGACCCCGACGACCTCCCCGTCCTGCTGGACCAGCTGGAAACGGTGCAGGGTGATGAAGACGTCGACGTCCTCCTCTTTCGGGGCAGCGGCTCCCGCACCTTCAGCTCCGGCTACACGGTGGAGGCCATCCAGTCCCGCCTGGACGAGCGCACCTTTGAAAAGTTCCTGAATCGCCTGGAGAATCTCCCGCGGCCGACCATCGTCGCCATCCAGGGCGGGATCTACGGCGGCGCAACCGACCTTGCGCTGTGCTGCGACCTCAGGATCGGAGTCACCAACAGCCGCATGTTCATGCCGGCGGCACGATTCGGCCTTCACTATTACCCCGACGGACTTCGCCGCTATGTCAGCCGGCTGGGAGCCACCGCGGCGCGCAAGCTGATGCTGACCGGGTGCACTATCGACGCGCAGGAGATGCTGCGCATCGGCTTCCTGACCGACCTGGTCGAGCCCCAGCAATTGGACCTCACGGTCGGGCGCTACGTCGAGCAACTGCAGGCCTGCGACCGCGGCGCGATCATCGCGATGAAACAGAGCCTGAATCAGCTCGACCAGGTGGACCCCGCGGTTCACCGGGCGATCGATGCGCGTTTCCTGCAGTCGCTGCAGTCGGACGCGCTGCGTGACCGGATAGCCGACCGCAGCGGCACCCAGGCAGCGCGTCCCGCGGGCCGGGAATGACCGCCAGGGCGGCGCTGGTGGTGCTGGTGGCGGTCATGGCTGTCCTGCCGGCGGCGGCCCGGGCAGCCGTGGGCGAAACGCTTGCGCAGCAGAATTCGGAGAAGGCGCAGTTCCGGGTGGTCACGGTCGCCGAGGGCCTCGAGCGGCCGTGGGGCATGAGCTTCCTGCCGGATAGCCGGATCCTGGTCACCGAGCGCCCCGGTCGGCTGCGACTGATCGGGCGGAATGGGCGGCTATCGGCGCCGATTGCGAATGTCCCGAAGGTTCTGGCCCGAGGTCAGGGGGGACTGCTCGACGTCGTGATCAGCCCCGCGTTCGAGCGGGACCGCACGATCTTCCTGAGCTACGCCGAGCCGACTGCCAACGGCGGGCGCACCGCCGTGGCCCGCGCGATCCTGGACGAAGAGACCCTTCGCGACGTGAAGGTGATCTTTCGCCAGGCGCAGGATCCGACCGGGGGAAACCACTGGGGATCGCGGCTCGTCTTCGCGCCGGACGGCTCGCTGTTCGTGACCTTGGGGGATAGATTCAACTACCGGGACCAGGCGCAGCAACTGGGCAGCCACCTGGGCAAGATCGTCCGGGTGCGGCCCGACGGCACGGTGCCAGCGGACAATCCATTCGTCGGGGTGGCCGATGCCCAGCCGGAAATCTGGTCGTTCGGCCATCGCAATGTCCAGGGCGCAACGTTGAATCCTGCCACCGGCCGGCTCTGGACCAGCGAACATGGCGCCCAGGGGCGGCGACGAGATCAATATCCCGGCAGCAGGCCGCAACTACGGGTGGCCGGTGATCACCCACGGCGTGGACTATTCAGGCGCGCCGATCGGGATCGGCAGCGCCAGGCCCCGGGATGGAGCAGCCGGTCTGGCAGTGGACACCGTCAATTGCGCCGTCAGGACTGGCGTTCTATACCGGGGCCGCCTTCCCGGCTTGGCGCGGCAACCTGTTTGCGGGCGCGCTCAAGGACCGGATGCTGGTCCGCCTGGAACTGGAAGGTGATCGGGTGATCCGCGAGGAGCGGCTGCTCACCGGGCTGGGCGAGCGGATCCGAGACGTCCGGCAAGGGCCGGACGGACTGCTTTATCTGCTGACCGACGACACGGCCGGTCGTCTCCTCAGGCTGGAACCCGCTGGTCAGTGAACCCGCTGGTCAGTGACCGAAACTGTGACGGCCCAGGACGACCGACGCCTCACTCACGATCGATCCGCCGCCACCCGAAGAACGGTTGGCCCGCGAGGCTTCCTGCCAGAACCAGCGGCGCGGGGCCGCCTTCGAGTCCACGGCCAGGTAGGTCTGGAGGTTGAGTCGGCAGAAGTAATCCAGCGATTCCAGCGACGAGAAGAACGGCGTCACACGCTTGCTGACCGCATCCGGATCGTCCGGATTGCGTGCTTCCCCGAGTGCGATCTGTGCCGGTTCGCCGTCGCCGCGTACATCGATCAGCCGCAGGCCGAGATGTTCCAGGACGCGGGCGATGAACTTGAATCGGACCGGATCGTAGATCTCCAACGGCTCGGCACGCCTGCCCAGACCCCAGGTCCGGTACATCGAGCCACTTGAACGTTCGTTTCTTTCCGTATCTGGCATTTCCTGCTCCCTGAACTGAACCCGCCACCAGCGTCATCGCTGTTCTGGCGGGTCGCTTTTCCTTCAAAACGTCGCACGACCTGAAACGGAGCACGACGCTTACAATCAGTAATCTTTGGGCCCGCAGCCGGAAAACCAAGCCTCGGCAGGCCTTTCGGCCCGGGTTTGACGATCGACAGTCACCACTTGACCACCTGTTGTCGACGCCCCCTTGACTCCCTTACTTGCCGGCTCAGCAAGGTCCATGCCCGTAATACGGCGGCCGGTCCCGCGCGGATGCACTGATCGGCAATAAAAAGCCGGCTGGGTGCCGGCAAACGGGATGGAGAGCGGTGGCGCGGACCGCTCAGCGCCGGAAGCGGTAGAGCGCCTGGGTGGCGCGTTTTCCGGCCATCGCCCGGACCTGTCTGCCTTCGTTGAGGAAAACGCGGCCGACGATCTTCAGCTTGAGCTTATCCAGCAGATCCTCGAAATCCCTGATCGTGGTCAGGTGCAGGTTGGGCGTGTCGTACCACTGGTAAGGCATCTGCCGGGTCACCGGCATGCGGCCGAGAAGGATCGACCAGATGTGGAACCAGTGCCCGAAGTTCGGAAAGGAAACGATCCCTTCGGCCGCCACTTCGCTCATCTCGCGCAGCACCTTCTCGGTCCGGTGGGTGGCCTGGATCGCCATCGAAAGCACCACCACGTCGAATCGGCCGCCCCGGAACATCTCCAGGCCTTCTTCGATATTCTGCTGCACGACGTCGACGCCACGGCGGGCGCAGGCGAGCACTTCCGCATCGTCGATTTCAACCCCGTAGCCGCGGCACTGCTTGGCCTCGCCGAGGTGCGCCAGCAAGGCGCCGTCGCCGCAGCCGAGGTCGAGCACGTGACTGCCCGGCCTGATCCAGTCCGCGATAGCGACGAGGTCGGGTCGCAGTCCCTGGCCCGATGCCGTCTGCACCTGGCTCATGCGCCCACCGTCTGGCGGATCCGGCCGAAGTAAAGCCGCACCAGCGAGTGATACTGAGGATCGTCCAGCAGGAAGGCATCGTGGCCATGCGGCGCAGCGATCTCGGCATAGGTCACCGGAACCTGGTTGGCCAGCAGCGACTTCACGATCTCGTGGCTGCGGCTGGGCGGAAAGCGCCAGTCGGTGGTGAACGAGGCCACGAAGAACGCGCAGCGTGCTTCCGCCAGTGCCTTGGTCAGGTCACCGCCGTGATCCCTGGCAGGATCAAAGTAATCGAGAGCCCGGGTGATCAGCAGATAGGTGTTGGCATCGAAGTAGCGCGAAAACTTCTCTGCCTGATAGCGCAGGTAGCTTTCGATCTCGAACTCGACCTCGAAAGAAAACCCGTAGTCCCCGTTCTTCAGCATACGACCGAATTTCGCCGCCATCGTATCGTCGGAGAGGTAGGTGATGTGCCCGATCATGCGCGCCACCTGCAGGCCCCGCTCCGGAACCACCCCGTGATCGTAGAACCGCCCGCCATGAAAAGCAGGATCGGTGACGATCGCCCGCCGCGCCACCTCGTTGAACGCGATGTTCTGTGCGGAAAGGCGCGGTGCGGCCGCCATCACGACGCAGTGCGCGACCCGGTCCGGGAAACAGGTAGCTCCAGGCCAGCGCCTGCATGCCACCCAGCGACCCTCCCATGACGGCTGCGAAGCGCTCGATACCCAAGGCCTCGGCGAGCCTGGCCTGCGCGCGTACCCAGTCCTCCACGGTGACTACCGGGAAGTCCGGGCCATAGGGCTTGCCGGTGACCGGATTCATCGACATCGGGCCGGTCGATCCGAAACAGCTGCCCAGGTTGTTGACACAGATCACGAAGAACAGGTCGGTATCCACCGGCCTGCCGGGACCGACCATGTTGTCCCACCAGCCGGTGTCGTCGGTGGTTCCGGCCGTCAGGCCGGCGACATGATGCGACGCGTTGAGGGCGTGACAGATGAGCACCGCGTTGCTTCGGCTGGCATTCAGGCGGCCATAGGTCTCGTAGACCAGTTCGTACGGCGACAGGCTGGCGCCGCTGCGGAGCGGCAGGGGCTGGTCGAATCGCAGTCTGGCGGGCGTGACAACCAGCGTCACGGCAACGCCTGTTCATCCGTCTGGCTGGGATCGCGCTGGCCGGCATCTTCCCAGCGCCTTGTCGACAGCGGTTCGCGCTCGTCGGTCAGGCGCTCCAGGCCGATGCGCATCCGGGCCGGATCGTCCAGCGTGAGCAGCCGCCGGACCCGGGGCGCCAGCCGCGACACCTCCGAGCGCAGGACTTCGCGCTTGATGCGCAGCAGGCTGGCCGGGTGCATCGAGAATTCGGTCAGCCCCATGCCCAGCAGCAGCGCGCAGGCATCGACGTTGCCGGCCATCTCACCGCAGACCGAGACCGGCTTGCCCGCCTTGCTGGCGCCGCCCGGATGGTGGCCGCGATCAGCCGCAGTACTGCCGGGTGGAACTCATCGTAGAGGTGGGCGATCCGGTGGTCGCTGCGGTCGATCGCCAGCGTGTACTGGACCAGGTCATTGGTGCCGATCGATAGAAAATCGAGCCGCTGGGCGAACCAGGCGGCCGACAGCGCTGCCGCCGGGACTTCGATCATTCCGCCGACCGGCACGTTCTCGCCGAAGCGGACGCCGCGCTGGCGCAACTGCTCGCGCGCCCGGTCGATCAGCAGCAAGCGACGCGTCGATCTCCTGCGAATGCGAGAGCATCGGCAACAGTATCCGCAGCGGGCCGTGCACGGCCGCGCGCAGCAGGGCCCGCAGCTGGATCAGGAAGATGTCCGGCTCGGCCAGGCTGTAGCGGATCGCGCGCTGGCCGAGCGCAGACACGCCGGTCTGCGTCAGTTCCTGGCTGGGCAGGCGTCTTGTCCGCGCCGATGTCGATGGTGCGGATCGTGACCGGCCGCCCCTGCATCGCGTTGAGCGCGGTAGCGTACGCCTCGTACTGTTCGTCCTCGTCCGGCAGCCGGGTCTTGTTCAGGAACAGGAACTCGGATCGGAACAAGCCGATGCCGGCTGCTCCCAGCCGCAGCGCCTCGAGCGCCTCTTCCGGCTGCTCGATGTTGGCCATCAGCGAGATCGCGTGCCCGTCGAGCGTCGTGCTGGGCACGTTGATCAGGCGGCCGAGCTTCTGCGACTCCAGCTGCGCCAGCTGCTGGCGCTCCCGGTATTCGGTAAGCACGAATTCATCGGGGTTGACGATGACGACGCCGGCCTCGCTGTCGAGGACCAGCGTGTCGTCGTCGCGGATCAGCCTGCTGGCGCTGGATGCGCCGACCACCGACGCGATGTTGAGGCTGCGCGCCAGGATTGCCGTGTGCGAGTTGGTCCCGCCCTGCTCGATGACGAAGCCGAGCGCGTCCTGCAACTGGAGCATGTCCGCGGGCGAGATATCGTGGGCGACGAAGATCAGCGCTTCGTCAGGCTCGGGCCTCAGCACGGCCAGGCGAGACCCGGCCAGGGCCTTCAGCAGCCGGCTGGTGACCTGCTCCACGTCGCGGCCGCGCTCCTTCAGGTACGGGTCGTCGATCTCACGAAATTGCGCCGCAAGCTCTTCCGCCTTTTCCGCCACGGCCCATTCGGCGTTGACCAGGTCGGTGACGATCTTGTCGCAGGCGGCGTCGATCAGCGCCGGATCGTTCAGGATCATGATGTGGACGTCGAGCAGCGCGCGCGCCTCGGTCGGAGCGTCGGCCGTCAGGTGGGCCGCCACCTCCTGCAGTTCCGAAGTGACTTCCCTGACTGCGAGCTTCAGGCGCTCCAGTTCCGCACACGGCCCCGTCGCTGGCCAGACGATAGCGCGGCACGTCGATCAGGCGCGATTCGACCACGCAGGCGCGGCCGATCACGATGCCGCCGCCGATGGGAGTGCCGAAGACGGTGAACATCAGCGCGCCTTGTCCGTGATTTCTTCGCCGAACCCGGATTCGATCAGCCCGACCAGGGCCTTCGAGCGCCGCCTCCTCGTCCTCGCCGTCGGTTTCGACGACGATGACGGTGCCCCGGGCCGCGGCCAGCATCATCACGCCCATGATGCTCTTGCCGTTGACACGCCGGTTGCCCTTGCTGAGGAAGACCTCGGCCGAAAACCGGGTCGCCAGTTGCGTCAGCGCCGCGGACGGCCGCGCGTGCAGCCCGAGCCGGTTGACGATGGTGACTTCGGCACGTTTCACGATGGTTATCGGGTCCCGGGATCTAATCCTGCGAAGCGCCGTCAAGGCGCGCCATATCCGGCGTTACCAGCCCAATACTATCTCCAATGGATGCCTGCAACTTCAGGGACAGCTCCTCGAGCGATACGTTGCGACGATAATTGAGCAGCTTCAGCAGCAGCGGCAGGTTGACGCCGTGAAATACCATGACGCGCAGGGGTTCGACCAGTTGCACGGCGATCCGGGCAGGCGTCGCGCCATACAGGTCGGTCAGCACGACCAGTCCGCTGCCGTCGTTGATACGCGCTGCAAGTTCACGCGCCGAACGCAGCGCGACGTCCGGATCCTCGTCCGGTATCACATCCAGGGCCGCAACCTGGGACGGCAGGCGGCCGTAGATGTGCCTGGTACAGTGGATCAGCGCAGTGGCCAGAGGCTCGTGCGCAATGACGAGTACCGAGATCATCCGGCCGTTTGACGGGCATGTCGAGGTGCCGGTCCGGCAGCCAGCGGATCGGGCGTATTCTCGACCAGCGTCTGCAGTCGCTCGATGAACATCCCCGCGACGTCGAAGCCGGTCTGGTCCGCGATTTCCCGGAAGCAGGTGGGGCTGGTCACGTTGATTTCCGTGAGGTAGTCGCCGATCACGTCCAGCCCGACCAGGAACAGGCCGCGCGCCGTCAGCACCGGCGCCAGGGACTCGGCGATCTCGCGATCCCGTGCGGAAAGCGGCTGTGCGCGACCGGTACCGCCGGCCGCCAGATTGCCGCGCGACTCTCCGCTGCGAGGAATCCTCGCGAGGCTGTAGGGCACCGGCTCACCGTCGATCAGCAGGATGCGCTTGTCTCCCTGCGGCGATGGCAGGCAGGTATTTCTGCGCCATGACTGTCCGGGTGCCGAACTGATTCATGGTCTCGAGGATCACCGAGAGGTTCGGATCGTCGGCCTGGACGATGAAGATGGAGGCGCCGCCCATGCCGTCCAGGAGTTTCAGCACCGCCCGCCCGTGTTCGGCGATGAAGGAGCGGATCCGGCCGGGATCACGCGTGACCAGCACTTGCGTAGTCATCGCCGGGAACTCGGTGATCGAGTACTTCTCGTTGTTGTCGCGCACCGCACGCGGGTCGTTGACGACCCTGGCACCCTGGCGCTGGGCCTGCTCGAGCAGATAGGTGGAGTAGACATACTCCATGTCGAAAGGCGGATCCTTGCGCATCAGCACGACGCTGAACTCGGACAACGCCGTCTCCGACACCGGGCCGGCGCGGTACCAGCCGGGGCTGCTCGCCGGTCAAGGTCAGCTCAACGAAGTCACCCACCACCCTTCCCGCGGACAGGGAGATCTGGCCCTGCTCGCAGGCGAAGATCCGGTGCCCGCTTGCCGCAGCCGCCGCCATCATGGCGACGCTGCTGTCCTTCTCGATCTTGAGCTTGGACAGCGGATCGAGGATGAACGCGATCTTCAGGGACGACATGAATACGACCTCGAGCGGGTTTCCGGGGGCAGATCGCCGGCGCGGTCCGCGCGATGACCCGCGCCGGGACTGCCGGACCGGTCATTCTACGCAACCTGCGGCCACCCGCCGCACAACGGACAACGCCCCCGAGGGGGCGTTGTCGAGCGGGGCCGCCGGGTGCGCCATCACGCACGGCCCGGCCGGCATCCGGTCGTCAGAGGTGATACGCCGTTTCGCCGTGGGAGCTGATGTCGAGCCCCTCGCGCTCCTGATCCTCGGTGACGCGCAAGCCGACCAGCATGTCGACCACCTTGAAGGCGACCAGGGCCACGATCCCGGACCAGGCGATGGTGATCAGCACGCTCTTGAGTTGCACCCAGAGCTGGGCCGCCATCGCGTAGTCGGCCGGCTGGGTGCCACCAAGGCCGGGCGCCGCGAAGACACCCGTGAGCAGGGCTCCGACGATGCCGCCGACGCCATGCACGCCGAACACGTCGAACGCATCGTCGGCACCGAGCATGCGCTTGAGACCATTGACGCCCCAGAGACAGAGGAAACCGGCGACCAACCCGATCACGATCGATCCCATCGGGCCGACGAAACCGGCCGCGGGAGTGATTGCCACCAGACCGGCGACAGCGCCCGACGCGGCACCGAGCATCGACGGCCTGCCCTTGGCCATGGCTTCACCGAGCAGCCATGCGATCGTCGCACCGCTGGTGGCGAGAATGGTGTTGATGAATGCCAGCCCTGCCACACCGCCGGCGGTCAACGCGGACCCGGCGTTGAACCCGAACCAGCCGACCCACAGCAGCGACGCCCCGATCATCGTGAACGTCAGGCTGTGCGGCGCCATCGCCTCACGGCCGTAGCCGAGCCGGCGACCGATCACCCAGGCACCCACCAGTCCGGCAACCCCGGCATTGATATGCACCACGGTGCCGCCGGCAAAGTCGAGCGTGCCGTCCTTGAACAGGAGCCCGGGGGGCGCCCAGACCATGTGCGCGATCGGCAGGTAGGCGAGGGTGAACCACAGGACCGAGAACAGCAGAACGGCGGCGAACTTGATCCGCTCGGCATAGGAGCCGACGATCAGCGCGCAGGTGATCGCCGCGAAGGTCGCCTGGAAGGCTACGAACACGTACTCGGGTATGGTGCCGGACAAGGTATCCGGAGTGATGCCCGGCGAGGAACAGCTTGCCGAAGTCCGCCGTAGAAGCTGCCGCCATCGGCAAAGGCCAGGCTGTAGCCGTAGATCGCCCACAGCACGGTGATCATCGCGAAGATCGACCATGACATGCAGCAGCACCGAGAGCATGTTCTTGGAGCGGGAAAGCCCGCCATAGAACAGCGCCAGGCCGGGTATCGTCATCAGGATGACCAGCATCGTCGAGGTCAGCATCCAGGCCGTGTCGCCGCTGTTGAGCGTCGGGGCCGGGGCGGCCGCCGGTGCGGCGGCCGGTGCGGCCCCCGCACTCGCATCCGCAGCAGGGGCCGCCTGCGCCAGGAGCATCGTGGTGGCATCCGCAAGGCGCAGCGGTTCCTGGACATCGGCAGCCGACGCCAGCGGGCCGCCCAGCACCACCGCCGAGAACACGGCGAGCATGGCGCACAGGCGCTTGATCGAAATCTTGGTCATCATGAGGATCCTCTGTTTCCTGTTGCAATAGGCGTGATGTCGGCGGTTCAGAGCGCATCGGCGCCGGTTTCACCGGTTCGGATGCGGACCACCTGCTCGCAGATCGAAGACGAAGATCTTGCCGTCGCCGATCTTGCCGGTGCGGGCGGATTGCTCGACTGCCTCCACGGCGCGCTCGACCAGGTCGTCGGACACGGCGGCCTCGACCTTGACCTTCGGCAGGAAGTCGACGACGTACTCGGCACCCCGATACAACTCGGTATGCCCCTTCTGCCGGCCGAAGCCCTTGACCTCGGTGACGGTGATGCCCTGCACGCCGATGGCGGACAGAGCCTCCCGGACCTCGTCCAGCTTGAACGGCTTGATGATGGCGGTGATCAGTTTCATGTTTACTCCTGGTGTTTCGACTGCCGGGTCACCCCGGTCGGGCATCGTTGGGCGGTCGCCGTCAGAACGTCTTGCTCACGGAGAGCACCAGTCCGGCCTTGCCCAGATCCCGGGTCTTGCCGCCGGCCTTGGAGAAAGCGGACGTCCTCGCTGGTGCCATAGACAGAGGCGCCCCAGGTGAATCCGAACCAGTCATAGGTCGCGCCCAGCCGGTAATCGCTGTAGTCGCTGGCGCTGTAATTCTTGAATTTTTGATACCCGACGTGACCAATCAGGTTCACGCCCTCTGCCAGAGGGTAGATGGCGGTTGCATCGAGGTATCCCGAACCGCGCGAATCGACGAAACCGAAGGTGTCGCTACTGACCGAGTGAGAGTACTTGAGAGAGAGCCATTCCCAGCTGCCGCCGACGTACAGTTCGGTGGTATTCCATAGGGATTCGCCCGGATATAGATACTGCAGGGCTCCCACATCCATCGTCCACCCCGCTCCGACCGGGAACTTGTAGCCCCCGTACACGTCGATTTCGAGACCTTTTGTACCGGCAAGGAAGTCCTTATCCACTGTCGACCCCCAGGCACCGACGTAGAAACCACTGGCGTGGGCGTAGTCCGCTCCGCCCTGCAGCGCCGGCCGCTTGAATGACTGCGAGATGCCCCGGAACCGGTAATCAGTAACGACAGCGACATTGGCGGTAACCGGCTGCGCGATCGCCGCGCCGGGAACGATCAAGCTCCCCAGAGTTGCCACGACCGACACAGATCCCGCCGTCAGGAGGCCAGCACCGAATGTTTTCACGATCACGTCCTTGTCGGCCCCGGCAGGGGGCCATGAATATTGATCAGCACGCCCGACTCAGCGGACTGTGGCCGACGAGTTACTAGCACTTCCCATGCCAGTTAAAAGGCCTTGTTGAATCAATAACTTAGCGATGATTTCCAGCAACTTCGACTTGGAGCACCATCGTCGGCCTCGCCCCACAACGGGGCATAATCAAGAATCCCGCCTCTCTTTGGTGCTTTGCACTGCAGCTATGCAACCGGTCTAAGCTACTTGGCAAGGGACCAGACCCGGCTACGCAAAGCCCCCGTGCTATCCTCGAAAATCGTTCATCGGACTCATCGCGGCTGGGGTTGCTTCATGGAAAAACAGAGCTTCGTTCACGACTTCCAGCAGAAGCTGCTGGAAATGTTCCGGGCTAGCCCGGCGGCCGACCTGGAGCGCAATGTCAAGGCGCTGATGGGGCAGACCTTCTCCAAGTTGGAACTCGTTACTCGCGACGAGTTCGAGGTGCAGGTGGAATTGCTTCGCGCCCTGCGGTCCCGGGTCGAGGCCCTGGAAGAAAAGCTGGAGCAGACCGAGCCTTAGGAGGCTGCCGGAAAGCCTCCTAGTAGGCTGTCGGAAAGCCAGGCCCGCGTCGACATCCGGCAATGGACACGCTGGCGGTGGTCCATAGCCGGGGCTTGAGAGGGCTGAGCGCACCGGCGGTCCGGGTGGAAATCCATCTCGCCAACGGCTTGCCGACCTTCATGATCGTCGGCCTGCCGGAAACTGCCGTGCGCGAAAGCCGTGAACGGGTGAGGGCCGCCCTGCTCCAGAGCGGATTCGACTTCCCGAATCGCCGCATCACCGTCAACCTTGCACCGGCGGACCTGCCCAAGGAATCGGGCCGCTTCGATCTGCCGATTGCCATAGGCATCCTGGCGGCTTGCGGCCGGTTGCCGGCCCAGGCGCTGGACCGGGTCGAAATGATCGGCGAACTGTCCCTCAGCGGCGCCCTGCGCCCCATCAAGGCGGCGCTTGCCTTGGCCTGCGGTCTGGTCGGTGACAAGAGCGACCGCTCACTCATACTGCCACTGGAGAACGCAGCGGAAGCGGTTCTGTGCGGACATCCCGGGGTTCTCGGGGCCAAAAGCCTGCGCCAGGTCTGCGAGCATCTTGAGGGCTCCCGCCCGCTACCGCCCGAGCCGGTGGCACCCGTAGAGCCCGTGGAGCCGGGGCGGCGGGCGCGGCCGGGGCAGCCCGATGTCGCACGCGATCCGGATTCCCCCGGTGACCGGTTGGCCCCCCTATCGTCATTTCAGCCCCGGGGCCTCGATCTCGTGGATGTCGTCGGACAGCCCCAGGCCCGGCGGGCGCTGGAAGTCGCAGCCGCGGGGCCGCATCACCTGCTGATGACAGGCCCGCCCGGTACCGGCAAGAGCATGCTCGCACTCCGCCTCCCAGGGCTGCTGCCACCCCTGACAAGAGAGCAAGCCCTCGCATCCGCCACCATTGCGTCGTTGAGGGACAAGCTGGTGCCGGGCCACTGGCGCGAGCGGCCATTCAGGAGTCCGCACCATTCGGTTTCTGTAGCCGGATTGATCGGCGGCGGACAGCCGCCACGGCCCGGGGAGATCAGCCTGGCCCACCACGGCATCCTGTTCCTGGATGAGTTGCCGGAATTTCGCCGTGCCGCCGTGGAGGCACTGCGAGAGCCGCTGGAGAGCGGCCGCATTACCGTAGCCAGAGGCCCGTACAGCGAAACCTTTCCGGCGGATTTTCTGCTGGTAGCGGCCATGAATCCCTGTGCCTGCGGCTTCCTCGGAGACAGCCGGCATGCCTGTCACTGCACCCAGGAGCAGGTTCGCCGCTACCGTGGGCGCCTGTCCGGCCCCCTGCTCGATCGCTTCGACCTCTGCGTCGACGTGCGCCGGGCTGACAGCGATCAATTTGCCGCGCCTGCCCCCGGTCCGGCGGCGCGCGAATCCACGACCACGGTTGCCGCCAGGGTCAATGCAGCGCGCCTGCGCCAGTTCAACCGGCAGGGTAAGACCAACGGTGCGCTGGCCGGTTCCGAACTGGAGCAATGCCTGGCATTGACAGCGGATGCCCACCGCATCGCCACCCAGGCGGCGCGACGCTTTGCCTGGTCCCTGCGCGGGCTGCATCGCACGCTCAAGGTTGCCCGGACGATCGCAGACCTGGCACAGCGTGAATCCGTCGACGCAGCCGACGTCGCAGAGGCGGTAGGGCTGCGCCGCCAGCTGGAGCCGGTCACCGAAGCGCTCGATGCATTTCCTGCCGGTTGAATACCATCAGACCATGACCGCAAACCGCGCCGACGCCAGCCCCGCTGGCAGCGACCCCCACGAGTTGCCGCTCGCCGGACTCCGGGTGCTGGAGCTGCATGCGATCGGTCCGGTACCCTTCGCCGGCATGTGCCTGCGGATGCTGGGCGCGCATGTGACCCGTATATCGCCCCCACGGGATCCGGGTCTGGGCATCGCCTTGCCGCCGGCCTTCGACCTGCTCAATCGCGGCAAGACCGTGCGCAGCCTGGACCTGAAGCAGCCGGGCGACGGCGAGGCCATGGCGGCGGCGCTGGCCACGGCGGACGTACTCCTGGAAGGCTTCCGGCCGGGGGTGCTGGAACGACTCGGCCTTGCCCCGAAACTGCTCCTGTCGCGCCATCCCAGGCTGGTGATCGGCCGCCTGAGCGGGTGGGGTGACGCCGGGCCGCTCGCTGCCCGGGCCGGCCACGACATCAACTACCTGGCGCTCACCGGCGTGCTTGCCGCGGTCGGTACGGCGCAGCAGCCGATGCCGCCTTTGAACCTGGTGGCCGATTTCGGCGGCGGTGCGATGCACCTGCTGGTCGGAGTCCTGGCCAGGCTGGTACGACGCGGCATGGACGGCCAGGGCGGTGTGGTCACCACCAGCATTGCCGCCGGCACGGTCGGACTGACGCCGATGTTCCACGGCCTGCTGGCGGCAGGCCGGTGGCACTTGCAGCGCGAGGCGAACCTGCTGGATGGCGGCGCTCCCTTTTATCGCACCTATCGCTGCGCGGACGGCCGCTTCGTTGCAGTCGGGGCGCTGGAAGGCAAGTTCTATCGCGAATTGCTGGAAGTCGCCGGTCTCGCCGGGCAACTGGATCCGGCGGACCAGTATCGGCAGGATTGCTGGCCGGCAGCAGCAGCCGCGTTCTCACGCCGCTTCGCCGAGCGCAGCCGCGACGACTGGGCCTTAGCCGCGGCCGACCGGGACTGCTGCCTGACACCGGTCCTCGATTTCCTGGAGGCGGCCGCTCATCCGCATGTGCTGGCAAACCGGTGGTTCAAGGACGGCGATGAACCACCGGACGGGCCGCTGCCGGTGATACGCTTCGATCCGGGCATCTGACACCCGGGCGACCGGCACCGGGTCATTGTTGTCGGGCCACCGTGATTTTCCGGCCGGCTCCCAGGAGCAGTTGTGGCGCTCGGCATCCTTTACGCATTGGGCGCAGGCCTCATCTGGGGCCTGGTCTTCATCGTCCCGCGGCTGCTGCCGGACTATCCGGGCGCTTTGCTCGCGTTCGGGCGCTACCTCGCCTTCGGCCTGATCGCGATCCCGCTCGGCTGGCAGGCACGCTCCCGGCTGAGGGGCCTGCAGGCAGCCGACTGGGCTGAGGCCTTCAAGCTCTCGCTGGTCGGCAACATCCTGTACTACACCGCGCTGGCGACAGCCATCCAGCTGGCGGATGCACCCCTGCCGACGATGGTCATCGGCACCTTGCCGCTGGTGATCGCCGTCACCTCCAACTTCAGCGAACGCGCGGTTCCCTGGCTGCGCCTGGCGCCGCCCCTGCTTGCCCTTGCCATCGGCATCGCCCTCGTGAACCAGGCGGAACTGGCTCTGCTCCTCACGGAGCAGGGAGATCCACTGCGCTATGCAGCCGGCGGCATGATCGCTGTGCTCGCCACCGCCTGCTGGACGTGGTACCCGATCCGCAATGCCCGCTGGCTGCGAGCCCGCCCCGGCATTTCGGCGGCCACCTGGGCTACTGCCCAAGGTCTGGCAACCCTGCCGATCGCGCTTGCGGGGATGGCAATCGCGAGCGCCTACTACCGCTGGATGGTGGCCAATCCGCTCGATCTGCCGCTCGGCCCCGACCCCGTCAGTTTCATCTTCTGGATGCTGGCACTCGGCCTGCTCGCGTCCTGGCTCGGCACGCTCCTGTGGAATGCCGCGGCCCAGCGACTGCCCACCTCGCTGTCCGGCCAGCTGATCGTATTCGAGACCTTGTCGGCTCTGGCCTACGCGTGGCTGCTGCGCGAGGCATGGCCCGGGCCGCTGACATTGGCCGGGGTCGGTTTGCTCGTCGCCGGCGTGGCACTCGGCGTCCGTGCATTTTCCGGCGGGGCGCTCAGGCCGGCCCCGCTGGCTCCGGACCCGCACGCGGCAACGCCGCCTCCGCCTGCCCCGGCCAGAAGATGAACAGCAGCCAGGCCGCCAACTGGACGACCGCAATGCCGCCCAGGCTCGCGCGGAACGCATCGTCATCCGCCATGCCGCTCGCGATCAGCCAATCCATGGCGACGCCGAGTCCGGCCTGGATGATGAAGACAGCCAGGAACAGCACCAGGTTGTATGCCGTCAGCCCTCTACCGGCGAGATCCTTGGGGAAGCTCATGCCGACCCGCGCCTGGATGGGTGGGAACACCGTGCTGATCGCGGCGATCAGCAGCCAGGCCCAGACGCCGGCGGCAGACGGCGCGGTAGCGGCGAGCGTGACCAGTCCAACCGAAAGCAAGGCTGCGAAAGCGGCCAGCCGAACCGTGGCCGCC
The DNA here is from genome assembly GCA_963834335.1 of uncultured beta proteobacterium. Classification (GTDB taxonomy): domain Bacteria; phylum Pseudomonadota; class Gammaproteobacteria; order Burkholderiales; family Burkholderiaceae_E; genus Lautropia. The sequence goes on from CAWIBK010000001.1 coordinate 527,076, forward strand.
TCACGGGTGCCCAGGCGCGGCGCCAGGTAGCCGGCCAGCAGGTAGGAACCGAGCAGGGTGGCATTGAAGACGAACAGCCAGCTGGCCGATTGCTGGGGCGTCATCTGCAGCACGCGGGTGAACCAGGGACCGAGCCACAGCGTCTGCATGGCAACGAATCCGCCATGCACCGCGCCGCTCAATAACACCATCCGCCAGAAGAAGCTGTTGCGGACCACCTGCGTGTAACCCCCCAGCAGCCGCAGGAACGACCGGCTGACCTGGCCGTCGGGCTCGCGGGTCCTGGGCAGGCCGAACCACATCAGGGCCGCGATCGACACCAGCACGGCCGCGCAGCAGTAGACGACGCCACGCCAGCTCATGACCGCCAGCATCGCCCGGACCGGCAAGGTTGCGATCAGCACGCCACAGGTACCGACGGTCATGATCCAGGCGGCGAGCCGCGTCTGCTGGTGAGGTGCGAACCACGTCCGGTACAGCGCAAACGACGCCATCAGTCCGGCGGCGAAACCGACACCAAGCAGCGCCCGCCCGATCCAGAGCCATTCGACCGAGGGCGCAGAAGCGAACACCAGGCAGCCGCCGCCCGCCACCCCCATCAGCACCGCATTGACCCGGCGCGGCCCGAACCGGTCCAGCCAGGCACCCAGTGGCAACTGCATGGCGGCAAAGGCAATGAAATAGGCGCTGGTCAACGAACCCAGCTGGCTGTTGGACAGGCCCATTTCGCTGACCAGTTCCGGCGCGATCGTCGCATTGATCGCGCGCAGGCCATAGGACATCAGGTAGCCTGAAGCCATGATGAGGAAGATGCGGGCGCCGAAAGCGCCGCTGGCGAAGTCCAGGCCATCGCCGGCCACTGTCGCGCGGCCGCCTGGGCGACCCGTCGAACTGCCGCCGCCAGGAACCCGGCTCACCGCTTCACGAGCCGCAGGGAATCGAGAAAGTAATCGGCCTGCTCGGGATCGACCCGAGGTCCGATTGCGACGATCTGCAAGGCATGCCCCTGCCACAGAACGAAGCGCGCCCGCATGTCCATGCCCAGGCTCTTGCCGGCGCCTGCTGCGGCGACCCCCTGGGCCTTGACTTCGCCGATCTTCGCGCCGGCGTCGTCGACCACGATGACCGTGACCGGCCGGGACGGGGTCGACGGCTCGGCGCCGATGTTGCGAAGCATCTGCTCGCGCATCGCCCGCAGAATCTCCCCTCCGGACTCCACCGGACCGCCTTCCACCGGCCTGTCTCCCACCGGCCTGTCTTCCACCGCCTCGCCTCCCGCCGGCCCGGATGCCGCCGGGCCCGACGCGGACTGATTCGCTTTGCCGTACGACCCTGCTGGCACCGGCACCATCGCTACCGTGAAGGTGTTTTCCTCCACGCGGGCCCCCTGCATGGTCATCTCGACCGCCAGCGCCTCGAGGTGGATCTGGCGGGTCAGGGTTGCCGGTTTCGCGGGCAGATGCACGCGGTATTCACCGCCGGGCGCCTTGATCTCACGCCAGTCGTAGGTTGGAAAGCAGCCTGCCAGCGGGATGCAGAGCAGACACAGTAAACCGACGGCCGGCAGGCCCCAGCCGGGGCGTGGGCGGACCCGCGGGGCGCGGCTTGCCTTCGGACACGGGATTGCGCCAGCACGCAAGCGGCGCCGGGCCCTGCCGCCCGCGGAGAACACAACCATCTCGACCATTGCATAATGGTATCTGGCTCGACAAAGGAGGAGGTCCGATGCTTTTCGAATTCAAGAGCCGTGCGACCGGCAGCGTGGTCATGACCGGCGATGTCGGCAAGAAGGTTCTACCCTTGATCGGAAAATCTCCCGACGCCCAGGGAATCATCACCGTCGCGCAGATGCCGGCGGCAATTGCGGCGCTCGAAGCCGCGTGCGCGCGCGAGAACGAACTGGCAGCGACTGCCAGGAATCAGGGCAAGGGCGCGCCGGCGACCGATCAGGGCGCCAGCGGGGCCCCACAGGATGACCGGCAGGACGACGATCCGCATCTCATCGGCATCTGCCAACGGGTCTATCCGCTGATCGAAATGATGAAATCCGCGCACGCCGGCGGCAAGGACATCACCTGGGGAGTCTGAACCTGATCGAACCGCCCATCCGGCCGCTGGCCGGGTGGCGCAGGCTCGTCGCCGACCTCGGCCCGCTCTACGCGGCGAACGGCCTGATCGGCTTCATCTTCGCGGCCACCGGACCGGTTGCGGTCATCCTGTCGGTCGGCGTCGCCGGCGGCCTGTCGGAAGCGCAACTGGCGTCGTGGATATTCGGCGCCTTCTTCCTGAATGGCCTGCTCAGCATCGCCTTCTGCCTGCTGTACCAGCGCCCGCTGGTGTTCTTCTGGACGATTCCCGGGACGGTCCTGGTCGGTCCGGCCCTGACGCACCTGAGCTTCGCCGAAGTGACCGGCGCGTTCATCGCCACCGGCCTGCTGATGCTGATCCTGGGCCTGCTGGGCTGGGTGCGCCGCCTGATGGAATCGATCCCGATGGCGATCGTGATGGGCATGGTGGCCGGGGTCTTCCTGCGCTTCGGAACCGACCTGGTGCTCGCGGTGCAGGACACCTGGCTGATCGCGCTGCCGATGATCGGCGTGTTCCTGCTGCTGTCCGCCTGGCCGGCCGCTGGGCGGCGGATGCCGCCCCTGATCGGGGCGCTGGTGGTCGGCTCGGCGCTGGTGCTGGCGGGCGCCGGCGAAACCGCCACGCCGGTGACCGTCGCTGCCGCGGCGGGGGCCCCGTGGTTCGCGGCGCCGCTGCTGCAGGTTCCGGCCTTCTCATGGCAGGCGATGATCGAACTGGTCGTGCCGCTGGCGATCACGGTGCTGATCGTGCAGAACGGCCAGGGCATTGCCGTGCTGTCGGCCGTCGGGCATCCCACACCGATCAATGCGGTGACCGTGGCCTGCGGAGCGATGTCGATCCTGACCGGACTCGTCGGCACCGTCTCCACTTGCCTTACCGGCCCGACCAATGCCTTGATCTCCAGTTCCGGGGAGCGCTCACGGCATTACGCGGCCGGCGTCGTGGTCGGGATGCTGGCCCTGGTCTTCGGCCTGCTCTCACCGCTGTTCACCCGGCTCATGCTGTCGACACCCCCCGCATTTATTGCCACCCTCGCCGGACTGGCCATGCTCCGGGTGCTTCAGTCCGCCTTCGTCACCGCCTTCAAGGCCCGCTTTTCGCTGGGAGCCACCGTGGCGTTCATCGTGACCGTGGCAGGCGTGCCGATCGTCAGCATCGGTGCGCCGTTCTGGGGCCTGGTTTTCGGTTTCGCGACATCGGCACTGCTCGAGCGCGACGACTTCAGGGCCGCGTGACCCCCTTATGCAGAACGCCCGCCGATAGGCGACAATCGGTCGGCGCCGCCCCGGCGTCACCCCCTCTGATTGCCAACCTACGCGGACACTCATGGACAACCCCGTCGCCGGATTCGCCGCTACCTACGCCGACGCCCGCCGTAAGTTCATCGCCGCTGCCGAGTCGGCGGGTTTGACGGTCGTCTCGCATCGACATCCGCGGGCGGGGCGTGAGGGCGAAATGCTGGCGATGGACATCGCGGTCGATGGCGAACCCGATGCCGGGCAACTGCTGATCGTCAGCAGCGGCTGCCATGGGGTGGAGGGATTCGCCGGTAGTGGCGTGCAGGTGGACGCGCTCGGAAATCAGGCCCTGCGCGCCGAGGCCCGGAGCAAGGGGGTGACCGTGATCCACATCCATGCTCTGAATCCCTACGGCTTTTCCTACCTGCGGCGCACCACGGAAGAGAACGTGGACCTGAATCGCAATTTCCGGGATTTCTCGCTGCCGCTGCCGGTGAACGACGAATACCGGGCGCTCCAGCCGGTGCTGCTGCCTGAGCAGTGGCCTCCCACGGCGAAGAACCAGGCGGCCATGGGCGAGCTTGCGGCAACGATGGGTCTGAAGGCATTCCAATCCGCGGTCTCGCGCGGTCAGCATCAGTTTGCCGATGGTCTCTTCTACGGCGGCACTGAGCCGTGCTGGAGCAATCGCACCATCCGGCAGGTGCTGCGCCAGGTCGCATCCAGCGCCTCGCGCCTCGCGTGGATCGATCTTCACACAGGCCTGGGGCCCGCCGGCGTAGGCGAGCGGATCCTCGCCTGTCGCAGCGATCCGGCCAGCCGGGAAAGGGCTAGGACATGGTGGGGTACCGGCGTCACTTCGGTCGACGACGACTCGTCGGTATCCGTGCGCATCAGCGGCCCGATGTGGGTTGCCGCGCTGGAAGAATGCCCGCAGGCCGAGTACACCGGCATCGCCCTCGAGTACGGCACAGTCCCGATCCTCGAGGTCCTTCACGCCTTGCGCGCGGCCAACTGGCTGCATGCCCATCCCGAGGCGCCTGCGGACCTGGCGCGCCAGATCAACAGGCAACTGCGCGATGTCTTCTATGTCGACGAAGACGACTGGAAGATCCAGGTGGTCGGCCAGGCCCGTGAAGCGATGGCGCAGGCGATCGCCGGACTGGCCGCCGCTCAATAGCTCAGCGCACGGCAGCCAGCGCCGAGAAAACCTGGATCGCCGCGTAGGCGTCATTGGCGGCGTAAAGCAGCTGGCGCTCGTCCAGCCGCCGGTTGGACCAGTTGGAAGTGCCGATTCTCTTGGACTTGGAGAACCGCTGGCCGAACACGATGGCGACCGCTGACTTGAGGCCCACCGACTTGCGATAGCCACGCTCGCGAAAGACGGTGTCCAGGTCCAGGACCGACCGGGGTTCGACCCGAAGCTTGGCGCGGATCTGGGTCTTGTCCGAATCCAGCCCGAACCCGACCTTGGTTAAAGTCCGGGATTCCAGCAGCGCGGCGATCGCCGCGCCCGCCTGGGCGACATGGGTCTGGAAAATGTAGGCATGCTCCAGGGTGGCGAATTGAAGCACATGCGGACCATCGGACTGCTCGCCGCGCTGGAACGTCGGACGGGACTCGGTGTCGAAACCAACATGGGTCTGGCCGGCGAGCGCCGCATAGGCGTCGTCGACGTCCTCGGCGCTGGCAACCAGCCGGATCCGGTTGAGGTCGATGCCGCGAAACGGCGCGAGCACTTCGATATCTTCCCGGGATGGGACCTCCAGGCGCCGCGACTTTCCGTTCAGATCCTGCCCGTCGCCGGGATCCCGATCGCTCACTCGCCCGCCCGTGCGCCGGACGGCAGGGTGCAGATCCCCGCCGGACCCGGCGTGACCGCAAGCAGCACGCTGGCGATGAAGAAGGCTGTCAACATGGGCTGCCAGTTTAACCCCGGGGGCTTGCCGGGCGGGACGGGATCTGGCCGCCGACGTCGGCGCTGCCCATCAGCCGCCACAGTTCCGGCGTCACGCCATAGACCTGTTCGAGCAGGTCGTGACTGGTGATGCCGACTGCCTCGCGCTGGACCACGAAGGCCCACAGCGCGCCCGCAGCGGCGGCCACCAGCGGCAGCCTGAGCGGGTCCGCCGGCAGCGCAGGCCGCGCCGCCGGCGCGCCGGGCGCGTGTTCGCGATCGTAGTCGGCGAGCGCGGCCACGGCTTCCTGCAACCGGTGCCCCGCGCGGCCGAGAGAGACCGCAGACTCCTCGCGCACCGCCAACCGGATGTGGTCGTCGATGTCGGATCCGCCCTTGGCACCTTTGGCACCCTTGCCGCCCCTGCCTCCCGGACCACCGTTGCCGCCCAGCCCGCCGCCGCCCTGCAACCTGCCCCGCAGCAGTGCGCGCCGGGCCGCGTCGGCCCCGCCCCATGGCATTTTCGCCACCAGGCTTGCACTGCGTACCCGTCTGGCTTTCCTGCTGTCTTCGTCCATATGAGACACCGCCCTCGCCCGCCCGTTGCGGCTGCCGTGTAGACGGCTACGTTAGCAAGAATCAGTGGCCGGCGCGCATAGGGACAGCGACCGGCCCCCTCGCGGTCTAAAGATGGCGAGCGCATAATCGATCAAAGCCGAACGGCCAAGGGGAATCCCGATGCGCGCCCTCGACCTGCGGGTAGCAGCAGCCATCTGCCTGCGTGCCCCTGTCACCTCAGGCTGCGAGGAGCCAGGACGGCGAAGACGCCTGCGCCCTGCTCCAGTCACCCTTGCTGGAAGCGCTGGGCTACACCAGCGGCCGACCCGTGCCACTGTCCCGGCAGATCGGGATCGGTGCCATGGGCAACCGCATACCTTTTCACTACAGCGGTTGCTTTTACGGCAACGACGGCGCCGCCGCCGCCCTCGACAGGCTGCTGCGACAGGGCGGCGCTGCGGGCGATCCGCCGGCGGACAGCGGGCAATCGGCCGCCCGGGGCGCGGCGCTGATGATCCAGAGCTTCAGCGACGAACAGGCGCTCGCGTGGGAGCAGGAATCCAGCCTGCAGGATGCCACCCTGGATCTCCCGCAGGCGGCGCCTGCCGACGCCGCCGACGATCCGCACGAACCGGCGAGTGACCGGCCGGTTGCTACTTTGCTCTATCCCGGCGGCGCCTGCGGCGTCTGGGATCAGCCGGAGGCTCCGGCCCTGGCCATGGCCGCGCGCCGGGAGGTGGCCTGCTCCCTCACCCGGGGCCGCCATGAGATCGGGCTGTCCCTGTTCGACGTGCTGCCGCATCGGCTTCCGACCATGCAGCAGGTCAAGGACCTGATCGATGGCATTGCCGCGCGGCTCAGGTAGGACGGATCACAGCAGTTGCGCCAGGGCCCGGCGCAGTTCCGATTCATCGCGTCCGGATCGCAGCGCGTAGTCCTGCACCTGGTCGGCGCCGATCGGGCCGACATTGAAATACTCCGACTTCGGGTGCGAAAGATAAAATCCCGACACGCTGGCCGCCGGCATCATCGCAAAACCCTCGGTGAGAATCATGCCGATCTCGTCGCATTGCAGGTAGTCGAACATGTCCCGCTTGATGCCGTGCTCAGGGCAGGCCGGATAACCGGGAGCCGGCCGGATGCCGCGATAGGACTCCTTGACCAGTTCCTCGGTCGAGAACGCCTCGTCAGGGGCATATCCCCATAGATCCTTCCGCACGCGCTCGTGCAGGCACTCCGCGAACGCCTCCGCAAAGCGGTCGGCAAGCCCTTTCAGCATGATGGAGGAGTAGTCGTCCATCTGGGCCGCGAACTCCCGTTCCTTCTTGTCGATGCCTACTCCAGCGGTTACCGCGAACAACCCGATGTAGTCGGCGATGCCGCTTGCCCTGCCGTCGATCGAGCGCGGCGCGATGTAGTCGGCAAGACACTTGTTGTCGACCCCGTCCCGCTTGACGAGTTGCTGGCGCAGATTGCGCCAGACGAAGGCGACTTCGGTGCGGCTGTCGTCGCGATAGATCTCGATGTCGTCATCGTTGATCGAATTGGCCGGCAGGAATGCGACGACCCCGTTGGCGGTCAACCAGCGCCCGTCGATGATGCGCTTGATCATCGCCTGGCCGTCGGCGAACACCCGCCGGGCCGACTCCCCCACCACTTCGTCGTCCAGGATCCGGGGATAGGCGCCGTGCAGGTCCCAGGTCTGGAAGAACGGACCCCAATCGATATAGCGGGCAAGTTCGGCGAGGTCGTAGTTCTTGAACGTGCGACGGCCGATGAACTTGGGGCGCGGTGGCCGATAGCGGGCAAGCGCATGGATGCCCGGCTGCTGGGGACGGTCGTCGGCCGGCAGCAGCCAGTCCATCTGCGGCTTGTTGGCGCGCGCCTGCAGGATCGACACCAGGTCCGGGCCCTTCTTGGCGGCGTGCTGCACCCTGACGCGCTCGTACTCGACCTTCAGGTTCTCCAGGAAACCCGTCTTCTGGTCGTCCGAGACCAGCGCCTGCGCCACCGGCACCGAGCGCGAGGCGTCGGGCACGTAGATCACCGGCCCCGAGTAGTGCGGCGCGACCTTCACCGCGGTGTGCACGCGCGAGGTGGTGGCGCCACCGATCAGCAGCGGAATTTTCCGGTCCCGGAAATAGGGATCCCGCTCCATCTCGCCCGCGACGTGCGCCATTTCCTCGAGCGACGGCGTGATCAATCCCGACAGGCCGATGATGTCGGCGTTCTCGGCCTTGGCCATCGCCAGGATGTCCTTGCAGGGAACCATCACCCCCATGTTGACGACTTCGAAGTTGTTGCACTGGAGCACGACCGTGACGATGTTCTTGCCGATGTCGTGGACGTCGCCCTTCACGGTAGCGATGACGAGCTTGCCGCGCGCACGGATATCGCCGCCGGCGGCGGCGATCTCGGCCTTCTCGGCCTCGATGAACGGCAGCAGGTGCGCCACCGCCTGCTTCATCACCCGTGCGGACTTGACGACCTGCGGCAGGAACATCTTGCCGGCGCCGAACAGGTCACCGACGACGTTCATGCCGGCCATCAGCGGCCCTTCGATCACTTCGATCGGGCGGCCGCCGCGAGCGGCCATCTCCGCACGCACTTCCTCGGTGTCCGCAACGATGAAGGTGGTGATCCCCTGCACCATCGCATGGGCGAGGCGCTCCGCCACCGGCTTCTGGCGCCAGACCTGGTCCTCCTCCTTGCGGGCACCGCCGGCCTTCAGGGTCCCCGCAAACTCGATCAGCCGCTCGGTGGCGGTCTTGTCGCGCTCCGGCGAATCGGCGGGCAGATCAGGCGGCAGCGTCGTCCCGCGATTCAGCACGATATCCTCCACCCGCGATCGCAGTTCCGGATCGAGCTGATCGTAGACGCCGACCATGCCCGCGTTGACGATACCCATCGTCAGGCCGTTGCGGATCGCGTGGTAGAGAAAGACGGTGTGGATCGCCTCACGGGCCGGATCGTTGCCCCGGAAGGAAAAGGAGACGTTGGACACCCCGCCGGAGATCTTCGCCTGCGGCAGGTTCTCCCGGATCCAGGCGCAGGCGGCAATGAAATCGTTGGCGTAGTTGTCGTGCTCCTCGATGCCGGTCGCGATGGCGAAGATATTCGGATCGAAGATGATGTCTTCAGCGGGAAAACCGACCTTCGCCACCAGGATGTCGTAGGCCCGCTTGCAGATCTCGGTCTTGCGGGCGAAGGTGTCGGCCTGCCCCTTCTCGTCGAACGCCATGACGATGGCGGCGGCGCCATAGCGCCGCACCAGCGTCGCCTGGCGGATGAACTCGTCCTCGCCTTCCTTCAAGGAAATCGAGTTGACGATCGCCTTGCCCTGCACGCATCGCAGGCCGGCCTCGATGACGCTCCACTTGGAACTGTCGATCATGATCGGCACGCGCGAAATGTCGGGCTCCGAGGCGATCAGATTCAGAAAGCGGGTCATCGCCTTCTGGGAGTCGAGCATCGCCTCGTCCATGTTGATGTCGATGACCTGGGCGCCGTTTTCCACCTGCTGGCGCGCCACCTGCAATGCCTCGTCGAACTTCTCATTCAGGATCAGCCGCGCGAAGGCCTTGGAGCCGGTGACATTGGTACGCTCGCCGACGTTGACGAACAGCGAATCCGCATCGACCGTGAACGGCTCCAGCCCCGAGAGGCGCATTGCCGGCGCGACCGTCGGGACCGCCCGGGGCGACAGGCCTTCGACCGCAGCCGCGATGGCGGCGATGTGCGCCGGGGTGGTGCCGCAACAGCCACCCGCTACGTTGACGAAACCGCTCTGAGCGAACTCCTCCGAGCAGGCCGGCAGTGACGTCGGGTGTCTCGTCGAAGCCGGTCTCCGCCATCGGGTTGGGCAGGCCTGCGTTCGGATAGACACAGACGAAGGTGTCGGCCTTGCGCGACAGCTCCTCGATGTAAGGCCGCATCAGCGCGGCGCCCAGCGCGCAGTTCAACCCGACAGTCAAGGGACGGGCGTGGCGCACCGAATTCCAGAACGCTTCGACCGTCTGGCCCGAAAGGATTCGGCCGGAAGCGTCGGTCACGGTTCCGGAGATCATGATCGGCAGCGGCGCCAGGCCCTTCTGCGCGCGCTCGGCGTGGATCTCGTCGAGCGCGAAAAGACAGGCCTTGGCGTTGAGCGTATCGAAGATGGTCTCGACCAGGAACAGGTCGACGCCGCCGTCTACCAGGCCGCGCGCCTGCTCGTGGTAGCAGGCACGCAATTCCTCGAAGGAGATGTTGCGGGCGCCGGGATCGTTGACGTCCGGCGAGATCGAGGCGGTCTTCGGCTGCGGACCGAGCGCGCCGGCGACGAAGCGCGGCCGCTGGGGGGTGGAGAACTTGTCGCAGGCTGCCCGTGCAAGGCGCGCCGAGGCGACGTTGAGCTCGTAGGCGATATGCGACAGCCGGTAGTCGCCCTGCGCCACCGACGTGGCGCCGAAAGTGTTGGTCTCCACCAGGTCCGCGCCGGCCGCCAGGTACTGTTCATGGATCTCGGCAATGATCGACGGCCGGGTCAGCGACAACAGTTCGTTGTTGCCCTTCACGTCCTGGGCGTGATCGGCGAAGCGATCGCCCCTGAACTGCTCCTCGGTCAGGCGGTACTGCTGGATCATCGTGCCCATGGCGCCATCCAGGATCAGGATCCGCTTGCTGAGCAGTTCGCGCAGCCGTTTTTCGACGGGGCTGACCGGTCGGCTCAAGGGGACGGGTTGGACGACTGCGGACATGGGGCGCTCTTGTCGGAAAAATGCCAATTCTATCAAGGCGTTAGATAGGCGCCTGTGTCAAAGACGACAAGGAGTCGACCGATCGGCGGGCATCAGTGCCACCGATCAACTACTGCGGGCCGGTAGTCTGCGCCGGCGCCCCGCAAATCCGCGAGGCAGCGCGATGGCTTTTCGCGGCCGGTTCAGGCATCCTGCAGGCCGCGGCACGCCTCCGACCGGACGGGCGAGCCGCGAGCGTTAAGATACCCCACCCGCACCGGCGCAGGAGCCCCGTGCCTCGCACGGGAGCAACGCCGCACCAGGAGACAGCAGTGAAATCGTTCGCCTTGCTCGCGATTGCCGCGACCCTCACCACCGCCCTCGGTACCCTCGCACCGCGGGATGGCCTGGCACAGTCGTTCCCGTCGAAACCCCTGCATCTGGTCGTACCCTATGCGGCCGGCGGCGCGACCGACATCATCGCGCGCGCCGCTGCCGCCGAAATGACCAAGACACTCGGCCAGTCCGTCATCGTCGAGAACCGCCCCGGCGCCGGCGCCAACCTCGGCGCCGAGATGGTGTCGAGGGCCGCGCCCGACGGCTACACCATGATGATGTCGGCCAGCAGTCTGCATGGCATCAATCCGTTCCTGTTCTCGAAACTTTCCTACGACCCGAACAAGGACCTCCAGCCCGTGATCGTGCTCGCTTCGATCGCGAACGTGCTGGTGGTTCATCCCAGCGTCAAGGCGAACTCGGTTCAGGAACTGGTGGCGCTGGCCAAGGCCCAGCCCGGCAAGCTGACCTGCGCATCGAGCGGCAGCGGTTCGACCATTCACATGTCCTGCGAGATGTTCAAGCAGAAGATGGGGCTCGATATCTCGCACGTGCCGTACAAGGGCAGCGGGCCTGCAATCGCGGATCTGATGGGCGGCCACGTGAACATCATGTTCGACAACATCCCATCGGCAGTGCAGCACATCCGCAGCGGCAAGCTGCGCGCGCTTGCCACCACCGGCCTGACCCGCAACGCCACCCTGCCCGACCTGCCGACGATGACCGAAGCGGGTGTGCCCGACTATGAGTCCACGGTCTGGTTCGGGCTCGTCGCTCCGGCAGGCACGCCGGCCGAGATCGTCGACCGGCTGAACGCCGCCGGCCGGCAGGCAGCACAGGCGCCCGAGTTCAGCAAGCGCCTGAGCGAACTCGGCTACGGGATCGTCGGTGATACCTCGCCGCAACGGATGGCGGCGATGATCCAGGACGAAGTGAAGCGATGGGAGCCCATCGTGAAGTCGTCCGGCGCCAAGAGCGACTGACGCTGCGCACGAGTCCAGCGCATGTCACGTCTACCAATGTTGCCCGCCGAGCCGGCCGATCCGGCACTGGCCGGAATGTTCGCCGAAGTCCGGGCCCGCGGGATCGAGGTCCCGAATCTCTATCGGGTACTGGGCCACGCGCCGCCGATGCTGCGAGCCTGGCTGGATTTCGCCTGGCCACTGCGGCTGCAGGCGCAGACTGGCCGCGCCATCCGGGAACTGCTGATCCTGCGTGGTGCGCAGGTCTCCGGCGCCCGCTACGAGTGGGTGCATCACGTCCCGATGGCGCTGGCAGCGGGCGTTTCCCGGGCCCAGGTCGACGCTCTGGACGACAACTGGGCCGACTGCCCCCTGTTCAGCGGGCCGGAGAAGGCCGTGCTCCGACTGGCCGATGAAGTAACGCGGGGACCGGGCGCAAGCAGCGCCTGCATCGCCGCGCTGAAACAGCAGGGCTTCGACGCAGCCCGGATTACCGAACTGACGCTGACCGCGAGCTTCTACGTCTGCGTCTCGCGGTTCCTGCAATCGCTGGACGTGCCCCTTGAGGATGAAGCAGAAAATGACTGAAAAGACCGTGCTGGTCACCGCCGCGAGCCGCGGCATCGGTCGCGGTATCGCCACCCGCCTCACCGGCGACGGCTACCGCGTCGTCAACCTCGACCGCGACCCGCCCGCGGCCCTGCTGGAGCGGGAAACCTTCATCCGCGTCGACCTGTCCGATCCGGCGTCGACCACTACGGCGCTGGCTGAAGCGGTCGAACGACATGCCCCGACACGGCTTGTGAACAATGCCGGCACCGTGCGTCCGGCGCCGCTGGAGGACGTCACCCTGGAGGACCTTCAGGAAGTGGTGTCGCTGAACCTGCGCTGCTCGATCCAATGCGCGCAGGCCGTGCTGCCGGCGATGAAGGCAGCGCGCTTCGGGCGGATCGTCAACATCTCCAGCCGCGCTGCGCTGGGCAAGGAGTTGCGCACGGTCTACGCGGCCACCAAGGCCGGCCTGCACGGCATCACCCGCACCTGGGCCCTGGAACTCGCCGCGCACGGCATCACGGTCAATGCCGTCGGGCCCGGGCCGATCGGCACCGAGTTGTTTCACCGGGTGAACCCCGCCGACAGTCCGAAGACCAGGGCCATCATCGAAGGCGTGCCGGTGAAGCGCCTCGGCACCCCCGATGACATCGCCCACGCCGCCGCGTACCTGCTGGACGAGCGCGCCGGATTCGTGACCGGGCAGGTCTTGTATGTCTGCGGTGGCATGACGGTAGGATTGGGGTCCTGAGCGAACTACCACCTCGGTTCGATGCGCTCGCCGGGCAGGACGTCATAGGGATCCGCCCATCCCGGAATGGCCCGGACGCGGTCCAGCCAGGATCCGATGTGTGGGTAGCGCGCAGCGACCTCATAGCCGCTTTCCGCGACGGGGTAAAAGAGGTAGCCGCACAGCGAGAAGTCGGCGATTGTCGGCGCTGCGCCGACCATGAAGCGGCGATGCTCCAGGTGCTTGTTCACGATCGAGAATGAACTGTCCAGGCGTGAGCGCAGGAACGCCATGACCGCGGGATCCGGCGGCGTTGCAGCGAACGCCTTCATGAAACGGTAGGTCGCCAGGTAACTGGTGAACTTGTGATTGTCGAAAAAGAGCCAGCGCAGTACCTCCTGGCGCTCCTGCGCATCATTGCCGCCGAAGGAGCCATGGACGCCGGCGAGGTAGGTCAGGATCACGCCGGACTGAGTCAGGCGCAAGGGACCATCGTCGAGGACGGGAACTTCGCCCATTTCGTTGGCTGACTCGCGCCAGCCCGCATCCCGCGTCGCACCCTGCATGAAGTCGACGAAGACAGGTTCCCAGGGCTGCGATAGCGCCCGCAACAGAAACGCAACCTTGAACGTGTTACCCGACTGGCAGAAACCGTGCAGACGGTACATGAAATGTCTCCCGATGCATCTCCCGATGCAGTCACTTCCGCGCGCCAATACTAAATCTGCACCAGCGCCTCGCGCGAGCGGCGCTGTTGACGACGCGACGGCTCCCCGACCTGCGCCTTCAGTCAGATCCTGGCGAGCGCCCGGAGGATCTTCTCCGGTGTCACCGGCTGGGAGTTGACGGTCACGCCGAAGGGCGACAGCGCGTCGTTGATGGCATTGACGACCGCCGCCGGTGCCCCGGCGGTGCCCGCCTCGCCGGCGCCCTTCGCGCCGAGCAGGGAGCTCTTCGTGGGCGACTGGACGTGCGAGACGAGGATGTCCGGCATCTCCGCTGCCATCGGCACCAGGTAGTCGGCCATGCTGCCGTTCAGTATCGAGCCGTGCTCGTCGAACAGGCACTCCTCGAAGAGCGCGCCGCCGATACCCTGCACGATCGCGCCGCGCATCTGCTCGTCGACCAGCATCGGGTTGATCACCCGGCCGCAGTCCTCCACCGCCCAATGCTTCAGGAGCTTGACGAAGCCGGTGTCGGTATCGACCTCCACGTACGACACCTGCACGCCGTTGGTGAAGATGAAGGGGTAGTCGCGCTGTGCGAAATGCCGCGTAACCATCAGCTCGGGCGTGAAATCCCGCGGCAGCGTGTCGGACCGGAAGTAGGCGATGCGGCCGAGCTCGCTCATCGGAAGGACCTGCTCGCCCGTCTTGCAGTCGACGATCTCGCCGTCTCGTACCGCAAGCTCCTCCTGCGGCCGCTGGCTGATCACCGCCGCCGTCCTGAGGATGTTCGCCCGTAACGCGAGGCCGGCCTGCAGCACCGCCTCGCCGCAGACGCCGGTGCCGCGGGACGCCCAGGTGCCGCCGCCGTACGGCGTGGTGTCGGTGTCGCCGGTCAGCACCCTGACCCGCGCCATCGGCACGCCTACCGCATCCGCGGCGATCTGGGCGAACACCGCCTCCGCCCCCTGCCCCTGCTCGCCGACGCTGGCCATCACCGTCACGAAGCCGGACGGCTCGAGCCGCGCGGTCGCTCCGTCCTGCGACGCGATGCGCGCGCCACCGACGCCGTAGAAGGCAGCGCTCGGGTTGGTCAGCTCGATCACGACCGAGATACCGATGCCGCGATGGATGCCCTTCGCCCGCAAGGTGGCCTGTTCCGCCCGCAGCGCCTCATAGCCGATCAGTTCGCGCGCCTGCTGCAGGCAGGCCTCATGGGTCAGCACCTCGAACTGGATGCCAGAAGCACCGGTCGCCGGATAGGCGTCGTCGGGAATGACGTTGCGCAGCCGCAGCTCGAGCGGATCGATGCCGAGCTTGCGGGCGACGCCGTCCACCAGTCCCTCGGTGACCGCGCAGGCGATTGGATGCCCGACGCCACGGTACTGGCACATCGGCGGCTTGTTCTGGAACACCACGTTGAGCAGAGCGCGGTAGTGCCGGTGGCGGTACGGGCCGCCGGTCAGCGAAACGACCTGGTTGCCTTCGATGCCGCTGGTTCGCGGAAATACCGAGTAGGGGCCGATGCCGGTCAGGTCGTCGATCTCGAAGGCGAGAATCTCGCCGTCGGCGCGCGCGGCGATGCGCGCCTTGATGCGGTGCTCGCGAGCATGAATGTCTGAGACGAACGACTCGAGGCGGTCGGCAACGAACTTGACCGGCCGCTGCAGCAGGATCGCGATGGCCACGGTGGCGAAGTCGTCCGGGTAGGCGTGAACCTTGATGCCGAAGGATCCGCCGACGTCCTTGCAGACGACCCTCACCTGCGACTCCTGCAGGCCGAACTGGCGGCAGTACAGGTCGTGCATCATGTGCGGGGCCTGGCAGGAGTGGTGAACGGTCAGATGGCCGTCGGCCGGATTCCAGTCCGCGATCTGGCAGCGGGGCTCCAGCGTCACGCCGGTGTGGCGCCCGAAGATGAATGTGTCCTCGAAAATCGCGTCCGCGCCGGCGAATGCCGCGTCGACGCCGCCGACGTCCAGCGTGCGCCGGAAACAGAGGTTGTCGCCGAGCTCCGGATGGATCACCGGCGTCGCCGGATCGAGGGCGGTTTCCGCGTCCAGCACCGCCGGCAACGCCTCCCAGTCCACTTGCAGCACCGCCAGCGCATCTTCGGCCTGCGCACGCGTCTGCGCGACGACCGCGACCACCGGCTCGCCCTGCCAGCAGGCCCGGTCGATCGCCATCGCGAGCTGTGCCGCGCTCTTGATGCCGGCGAGGTGGCTGAGCACGCCGACGAAGGGCTTGCAGATCCGGGCGATGTCGGCGCCATCGAAGACCGCGACGACGCCCGGCATCCGCTTCGCTTCGCTCGGGTCGATGCCGAGAATGCGGGCATGCGCAACCGGGCAGCGCCAGTACACCACGTGCACCAGCCGCGGCAGCTGCAGGTCGTCGACATACCGCCCCCGCCCCTGCACCAGCCGCCCGATGCCGGGCCGGGAAAGCCGCTCGCCGATATGGATCTGGTCGTCCAGCACCGGTGCGATCCGCGCGCGTGCCGGCAGGTCCCGCGGGCTGTTCATGATCCGCCTCCCCGTTCCTTGTCCTGCTGCGCCAGCACGTCGGCGACCGCATCGACGATCGCGTGATAACCGGTGCAGCGGCAGAAGTTGCCGCTCATCCATTCCCGGATCTCTTCGCGCGACGCCTGCGGCTTCGTTTCCACCAGTTCCTGCGCAGTCAACAGCATCCCGGAGGTGCAATAGCCGCACTGCAGCGCGTTGTGGTCTATGAACGCCTGCTGCAGCGCCTTCAGGATCGGACCCGGCTCGGGATTCTCCGCTGTCTCCACCCGGCAGCCCGCAGCCCGTGCGGCGAGGACCAGGCAGCCGCGGACGATCCTGCCGTCGAGCCTGACGGTGCAGGCGCCGCATACGCCGTGCTCGCAGCCAAGATGCGAACCGGTCAGGCCGAGGTCTTCGCGCAGGAAGTCGACCAGATGCTTGCGGCAATCCACGGTGCGGCTCACTGCCGTACCGTTGACGGTGAGTTCAATCTCTGCGGTCATCTTGTTCGGCATGGATCGCCCTTGCTATGCACACATCCGCCCGATCGCGCGGCGCATCAGGACCCTGGCCAGATGCTGCTTCGCCTGCCGGCTGGTGGTCAGGTCGGCCATCACGTCGATCTCCTCCGAGAGGCTCTCTCCGGCAGCATCCAGAGCGCCCTCGTCGATCTCCGCGCCGGTGAGGATCGCCTCCGCGCGGCGCGCCCTGACTGGACGGTCCGCCAGCGCGAAGAACGCCAGCCGGACGTCCGCGAGCCGCGCTCCGGCGCCACCTGCGGGGTCGATGCGGGTGGCGCAGGCAGCCAGCCCCGCGATGGCGTAGTCACCATGGCGCCGGGCGAGCTCGCTGAAGTCATGCCGCCTGCCGGGCCCGTCCGCCGCAAACTCGCAAGCGGCCACGATCTCGCCGGGCTCGGCACGGGTGGTGTAAAGGCCTTCGAAGAAGTCAGTCGCGGGGACGCGCCGTTCGCCACGCGCACTCCGCAGCACGATGATGCCCTCCAGCGCCAGCGCGCAGGCCGGCCATTCGGCGGCCGGATCCGCATAGGCGATCGAGCCGCCGAAAGTCCCGAGGTTGCGGATCGCCCTGTGCCCGATGTGCGGCGCGGCTTCGCTGATCAGGGGCGCATGCCGCGCGACGAGTTCCGACTGCTCGATCTCCGTGTGGGTGACCAGCGCGCCGATCCGCAGCATGCCGGCCTCCGGTCCGCTGCCGGCTGCTGCATTGCCGTCTGCGGTATTGCTCTGCAGCGTGAGGCCCTTCAACTCCGACAGCCCGCTGATGTCGATCAGTATCGCGGGCTCCGACAGGCGCATGTTCAGAGTGGCCATCAGCGTCTGCCCGCCGGCGAGTATGCGCGCCTCTTCGCCGTGGCGGGCGAGGAGTTCAAACACCTCCGCAAGGGTGTCTGGCTTGATGTAGTCGAACCGTGGGCTCTTCATGGCGCCTGCTATTGACCGGCTGGTAAATATTGTCGATCATGGCTGAACGGTTGGTCAACATGATTCGACGGTCGCCGCGGCACGAACGGGCGCGGTGGTCTGCAGCAAGCGGCACGAGAGACGGACCACGGATCGACAGATGGCACAGTCCCGGATGGCACAGTCCCGCACGGCACAGTCCATGAGGCCAAGGCAGCGCATGTCCGCCGCCGCACGCGAGAAGCAGATCGTCGTCGGCGCCATCGCCTTCTTCTCCCGGCGCGGACTGGACGCGCAGATCCGCGAGCTCGCCGAAGAGATCGGCATCGCCCACACCCTGCTCTACCACTACTTCCCGACCAAGCAGGCGCTGATCGACCGCGTCTACGAGGAGCTCTTCGTGGGACGCTGGGATCCGCGATGGGAGGATCTGCTGGACCGGCCGATGCCGATCGAGGACAAGCTGTGCGCGCTGTACGAGTCCTACCTTGCAGCTATCCTGACGCCGGAGTGGATGCGGATCATCGTCGGATCCGGTTTGAGCGACGGCGTGATTCCGGCGCGCTACTTCGCGTTGCTGCAGGAACGTCTGCTGCCGAAGATCATCCGGGAAACCCGCAAGGCGTTCGGCAACCGCTCGCGCGCCCGGACCTCCGCTCGCGAACAGGCGCTGCTGATGGGCCTGCACGGCGGGCTGGTCTACTCGCTCGGCATCTGGCCGTACATCTATGGCCAGGCGTTCGACGGTCAGGACGACCCCGCGGTCGTCGCGCAGATCATCCGCGACCGCGTGCAGGCATACCTGGCACATGCCGCCGCGGTGATGCCGGGCGTGTCCAAGCCCGAACCCAGGCCCGCGGCCAGGGCACTCAGGAAAGCCGCATGAGGAAGAGCGCATGAACCTGTCGTTGAACCACTTTTCGATACGAACGATGGACCTGGAAGGCACCCGGCACTTCTACACCGACGTGCTGGGCTTCGCAGACGGCCCTCGTCCGCCGTTTCCCTTCCCCGGCGCCTGGCTCTATGCGGGCGGCACCGACGACTACGCGCACGCGGTGGTGCACGTCATCGGGCTGGACCCGCAGGACCCCAACGGCTTGAACCAGTACCTGGGCGAGCGTGACAACACCGGGCTGCACGGCAGCGGCGCGGTTGATCACCTGGCGTTCTTCGCCACCGGGCTCGCGGAGATGATGACCCGGCTGCAGGCGGCAGGCGTGCCCTATCGCGCGCGCGAGGTGCCGGTGCTCGGCCTGCACCAGGTCTTCGTCGACGACCCCAACGGGATCGTGATCGAGCTCAATTATCCTGCCGAAGAAGGAAAGGCGCTTGCCGGCCGTTGAGGCGAGCGCTGCGCGGGTCCTCGTCGCCGGCGGCTCGCTCGGCGGCCTGATGGCGGCCGCCATGCTGTTTCGCAGGGGCTTCGACGTGCGGGTCCTGGAGCGCTCGCCGGTTCCGCTGCACGGAAGAGGCGCCGGCATCGTCACCCATTCCGCGTTGATTCAGGCGCTGCAGGCTTGCGGCGCTGTCGTCGACGAGACCCTGGGCGTGCGGGTGCCCGGGCGCGTGGTGCTCGGCCCCGATGGCGCGGTGATCGCGCGCCAGGATTACGACCAGGTTCTCACCTCATGGGGACGGCTCTACAGCCTGCTGCTGCAGACGCTGCCGTCGGAGCGCTACCTGCTCGGCGAAGCGGTGGTCGGCGTGGAGCAGGCCGGCGACGGCGTAAGCGTGCGTTGCGCCAACGGCAGGACGCATCGGGCGCAGTTGCTGATCGCCGCCGACGGCATCCGCTCCGGTATCCGTCCGGGCCTTGCGCCCGGCGTCGAACCACGCTACGCCGGCTACGTCGCCTGGCGCGGCATCTGCGACGAAGCGAGTCTCTCCAATCTCACGCTGCAGACCCTGTTCGAGCACTTCGGCTTCGGCCTGCCGGACCACGAGCAGATGCTCGGTTATCCGGTGGCGGGGCCGGGCAACGCCACCGGCAGAGGTATGCGCTGCTACAACTTCGTCTGGTACCGGCCCGCGCCCGGCCCCGAGCTGTGCCGACTGCTCACCGACGCTGACGGCACCCGCCACGAATCGGGCATCGCTCCGCGCAAGATCAACTGGCGCGAGCTGGCTGCCATCCGGCAGGCGGCGCAGGCGCTGCTGGCGCCGCAGTTCGCGGAGGTGCTGCAAAAGACAGCGCAGCCCTTCCTGCAGCCGATCTACGACCTCGACACGCCGGCGCTGGCGTTCGGGCGGGTTGCGCTGCTCGGCGATGCGGCCTTCACCGCGCGGCCGCATGTCGGCATGGGCGTCACCAAGGCCGGGGAAGATGCGCTGGCGCTGGCACAAGCGCTGGCGCGCCTGGGCGCGACGCCGCAGGCGCTGAAGGCGTACGAGGCGGACCGGCTGAAGGCCGGCGCAGGCATCGTGGCGCGGGGCCGGGAGCTCGGCGCCTATCTCGAAGGCACGCATGCGGGGGAGTCACGCACCCCGCAAAAGGTGATGGGGGAGACGGCCATCGACCTCGCCTTGCAGGCATGACCCTCAGCCGCGGCTGAACCGGATCCGGCGTCAAGCCGGTTATATCGACAACGAGGAGACCGAGATGACAACTACTTCCAGGCTTCGCAGAAAGCTGCTGGTCGGCGGCACCGCCGCTGCCGGCCTTCCCCTGTTCAACATTGCACGCGCCCAGTCGGAGCCGATCCGGATCGGTTTTCCGGTGCCGCTTACCGGGCCCTTCTCCAGCGAAGCGCAGGACCAGGTGCGCGCCGCGGAGCTGGCGGTAAAGGAGTTCAACGACGCCGGCGGCTACGACGGGCGCAAGGCCGAGCTGCTGGTGCGCGACACCAAACTGAACCCCGGCGAAGCCGCCACCCGCACGCTGGAGCTGATCGAGAACGACAAGGTCGCCTGCGTCGTCGGCTCGCTGTCCGCGGCCACCCAGTTGACCATCAACGCGGTCTGCCGCGACCGCAAGATCCTCTTCAACTCCATCAGCCAGTCCGACGCGATCAACGAAGCCAAGGACTGGAGTCCGTTCACGTTCCATGAGGCGCTGAATCCGCACATCACCTCCGGCGCCGTCGCCCGCTATGCGTTCGGCAAGTACGGCAAGAAGATCGCCTACCTGACCGCTGACTACGCCTACGGCCACGAGATGGTGCGCGGCTTCGAGCGGGCGGGCAAGTCGATGGGAGCGCAGACGGTGGTCGACATCCGCCACCCGCTGGGCACCGCCGACTATTCCGCCTTCCTGCCGCGGATCCAGTCTCTCAAGCCCGACATCCTGGTGTTGTGCAACTTCGGGCGCGACCTGGTGAACTCGGCCAAGCAGGCAACCGACTTCGGCCTCAAGGAAGGCACCAAGATCATCACGCCGGTGCTGCTTTACACCGCCCGGTTGACTGGGGGTGCCGAGGCTTTCGAAGGCATCATGGGCGGCACGTCGTACTACTGGGGCATCGAGGACCAGGTACCGTCGGCCAAGGCATTCAACGACAAGTTCCGCAAGGCTTACAACGGCACGGTGCCCTCGGACTACGGCGCGCTCGGCTACGCCGGCGTGCGCAGCGTCCTGCAGGGAATCCGGGATGCGAAGTCCACTGACTCGATGAAGCTGAGCGCCGCCATGGCGGCGATGAAGTACGACTGGTACAAAGGCCCGCAGCACTACCGCAAGTGCGACCACCAGTCGGTGCAGTCGGTCATCCTGGTGGAGTCCAAGTCGAAGAACATGAAGGACAAGTACGACGTCTTCAACGTGCTGGCGACGGAGAAGCCCGATGAGGGCCAGCTGCGCTCGTGCCAGGAGCTGGGCCACAAGGCCACCACCTGACCCCGCGGCCGGGCAAGCGCTCATGGAAGGGATCACGATCCAGCTGCTGATGCTGCAGGTGGTGACGGGCATCGCGCTGGGCTCCATCTACGCCCTGCTCGCCATCGGCCTGTCGCTGATCTTCGGCATGCTCACCATCGTCAACTTCGCGCACGGTGCCTTCTTCATGGTCGGCGCCTTCCTCGGGGTCTACTTCCTGGGGCTGACCGGAAGCTTCTGGTTCAGCCTGGTGCTGGTTCCGCTGGTGGTGGGAGCCATCGGGCTTGCGACCGAGCGGGTGCTGGTGCGCCCGCTCTACGGCCGCGGGATCGACTACCCGCTGCTGCTGACCTTCGGGCTGGGCTACGTCATGATCGACGCGATCCGCTTCCTGTTCGGCATCGAGGGCGTGCCGACCAGCACGCCGGCTGCGCTGCGCGGCGCAACCAACCTGGGATTCGGTTATTTCCCCACCTATCGCCTGTTCCTGATCGGCATCACCGCGGCGATCATCCTGGCGCTCTGGCTTTTCATCGAGAAGACGCGCTTCGGCCTGATCATCCGTGCCGGCGCACGCGACCCGGAGATCGTGCGGGTGCTCGGCATCGACGTGGCGAAGACGTGGTGGTTGGTGTTCGGCCTCGGCACCGCCATCGCCGGGCTCTCCGGCGTGCTGGCCGCGCCGACTCGCGCCGTCACCCCGGAAATGGGCATACCGATCCTGGCGGAGTCGTTCGTGGTGACAGTGGTCGGTGGCATGGGCTCGCTGCCGGGAGCGGTCATCGCCGGCCTGCTGGTCGGCATCGTGTTCAGCCTGACGTCGTTGTTCGCGCCGACCTTTGCCGAGATGTCGATCTTGTCCTGATGGCCCTGGTGCTGCTGGTCCGCCCGCAGGGATTCTTCGGCCGCGCCGGGTTGATGAGCTAAATGAGCGCCGACAAGCCGTCACTGCTCGCCTGGGGGCGCCGGCACCGCGTCCTGCTGGCCGTCGCTTTCCTCATGCTGATGCCCTGGCTGCTGCCGTACGAGGCGCTGGCGGTCAACATCCTGATCTACGGCCTCTTCGCCGTCGGCTTCAACCTGCTTTTCGGCTACACCGGCCTGCTGTCGTTCGGCCACGCATCGTTCCTCGGCGTCGGCAGCTATCTCGCCGGCATGAGCATCGTGCACGGCGGGCTGAGCTGGTGGCTCGCCATCCTGGTCGGGATCGCGTCGGCAACGGCAGCCGGCGCCGTGATCGGCTTCCTCGCGATCCGCACCCGCGGCATCTACTTCGCGATGGTCACGCTTGCGCTCGGGCAGATCGTCTACTACCTGTTCTACAAGGCGGAGCGCCTGGACCGGCGGCGAGAACGGCCTGCGCGGCATCCGGATCGACCCGATCGACTTGTTCGGCTGGCGGCTCGACTTCTTCAACCCGACCACCAAGTACTACGTCATGGCGCTGATCGTGGGACTCGCGCTCTGGTTCGTCTCCCGAGTCCTGAATTCGCCGTTCGGCGCAGTGATCGAGACTATCCGCGAGAACGAGAAGCGGGCCGCGGCCTGCGGCTACGACGTCGCCCGCAGCAAGCTGGCTGGCGTTCGTGCTGTCGGCAGGCGTCTGCGGACTCGCCGGCGCTCTGCGCGCGCTGCACCTCTCGATCGTGCCGATCGACTCCCTCCACTACCTGCAGTCCGGACAGGTGGTGATGATGAGCCTGCTGGGCGGGATGGGCACCTTCTTCGGACCTTTCGTCGGCGCGGCCGTATTCCTCTACCTGGAGGACATCGTCACCAATGCCACCCGCTACTGGATGGCGGTGGTGGGTCTGGTCTTCATCCTCTTCGTGCTCTTCTTCCCGCGCGGCATCTGGGGATCGCTGATGAACTGGCTGGAACGTTGGGAAGCGCGGCGATGAGCACCACCGGCGACACCGCAGGCGCCGTCACCGGTGATACAGGAGGCGCCGTTACCGGCGATACAGGAGGCGCCGTTACCGGCGCAGCCATCCTGCGAACGGAGGCAGTCAGCCGCCACTTCGGCGCATTCGTGGCCCTGCGCGACTTCACCGTGGACTTTCCGGCCGACCAGCTCACCGCCATCATCGGGCCCAACGGCGCCGGCAAGAGCACCTTCTTCAACGTCATCAGCGGCTCCATCGCACCCACCTCCGGCAAGGTGTGGTTCGAAGGACGCGACATCAGCCACCTCAAACAGCACGAGTTCGCGCGGATCGGTATCGCCAAGAGCTTCCAGATCACCAACGTCTTCAAGCAGTTGTCGGCGCACGAGAATGTCCGGGTGGCAGCCCAGGCCATGACCTCGCGCTTCGACATATGGCGTCCACGCGGCGCACTGAAAGAACTGAAAGAACAGGCCGATGCCCTGCTGAACCGGGTGGGCCTTGCCGGCATGGCGAGCAAGCCGGCCGCCGACCTGGCCCACGGGCAGCAGCGGGCGCTGGAAATCGCGATGGCGCTGGCGGCCCGGCCCAAGCTGCTGCTCATGGACGAGCCCACGGCGGGCATGTCGCCGGAAGAGACGCGGGTGATGATGGACCTCATCGTGGACCTCGCGGCGGAACGGACCATCATCCTGGTCGAGCACAAGATGAAGCTGGTGATGGGCATCTGCCAGCGGCTGATCGTCCTGCACCAGGGCGCGCTCCTCGCGCAGGGAACCCCGTCGGACATCCGCGGCAACGACGAGGTGCGCCGCGTGTACCTCGGTCAGGGCTGAGACAAGTCGTGGAG
The DNA here is from genome assembly GCA_963834335.1 of uncultured beta proteobacterium. GTDB lineage: Bacteria > Pseudomonadota > Gammaproteobacteria > Burkholderiales > Burkholderiaceae_E > Lautropia. Next base: position 551,301 of record CAWIBK010000001.1, read on the forward strand.
ACGCCGATGCTCGACGTGGAAGACCTCCAGGCGTGGTACGACCACAGCCACGTGATCCAGGGCCTGTCGTTCCAGGTCGGCGCCGGCGAGATCGTGACCCTGCTCGGGCGCAACGGCGCCGGCAAGACCACGACTCTGCGGACGATCATGGGCCTGGTCAACAAACGCGGCGGCAAGGTCAGCTTTCAGGGACGGGAGATTCTCAACAGCCCGGCGCACGCGCGCTATCACCACGGCCTCGCCTACGTGCCGGAGGATCGCCGCATCGTGAGCACGCTCACGGTGCGCGAGAACCTGCAGCTTGGCCTGCTCGCCAGCGCCGGCCGGCACGACCTGGCGACGCGGGTCGACGAAATCGCGGAGACCTTCCCCCGACTGAAGGAACGGCTCGACCAGGAAGGCACGTCGCTGTCCGGCGGCGAGCAGCAGATGCTCGCGATCGCGCGAGCGATGGTGGCGAGGCCGAAGATGATCCTGCTCGACGAGCCCAGCGAGGGCATCATGCCGCTCCTCGTCGAGGAGATGTTCGCGCTGTTCCAGAGGATGAAGGAGCAGGGCACGACCCTGCTGCTGGTCGAGCAGAACGTGGAGCGGGCGCTGTCGATCTCCGACCGCGCCTACGTCATCGACCAGGGCAGGATCGTCCATTCCGGGCAGGCGGCCGACCTCCTCGCGGACGAGGAGATCCAGCAGCGCTACTGCGCGGTCTAGGACCAGGATCGGCCTGGCGCAGCGAGCGGTTGAAGCCTTCCAGCGACTCGCCTTGAGAGGGGCAGTCGCCGCGCAGCGTGACACTCCGTGATTTGCGGCGCACACTGATTTGCGGTCCCTTGCCGGGTCCGCAAACAGCCATAACAACCAGGGAGATCAATATGAGCCTATATCTGACTCGCGCGCAATACTCGCAAGACGCCTTCAAAGGGATGCTCGCCAAGCCGGGCGACCGGGAGGGTCCGGCAAAAGAACTCTTCGGTGCATCCGGGATGAAGCTTCACCACATCTGGTATTCAGGCAATGGCGAAGTGGTCTGTATCGGTGAAGGAGATGCGGCCTCCGCGGCCACGATCGGAATGGTCGTGATGGCCAGCGGCGCTTTCTCCAGCGTGGACTCGACTGAACTGATCACCATGAAGCAGCAGGTCGAGGCAATGCAGGCTGCGGGCCAGGTAGCGGCGAAGTATCGCCCGCCGGGAAAATAGGCGGCTACGAGGCACTTGATCGCAGTCAAGATGCGTGAAGTCGCAACAAGTGCAGTCAAGCCCGCCTAGTGGGCATCGAAGGTTACGGTTCAGTTTGCGCCCGGTCTGGCTGCCGCCGGGCGCCCGTAAGTCAACACGGCGCGGACTTCGTAGGGCACCGAGTCCGCAAGCTCGCGATCCGGCGCCACAGCCAGCGCGTCGTTGACGGTCGAGAAGGCGATGAAGACGGTCGCTTCGAAAATCTCCCTCTCGGATAAACCGGCAGCACTAAGCGCCAGTACGTCCTGGGCCGACGTGGAATCTGGATCTGCAACCACCTTTCGCGCCCAGGTCGCGAGTGTTTGCTCGCGGGCGGTGACGCTCTCATCCAACGACCGGACGAAGGCCGAAGCGTCAATCTGTTCAATAAGAGATCCGAGTTTTCTTCATGCATAAAACGGATGCATTGATCGGAAAATCAAAATTGACCACTAAGGTCAACCCGCACTATGCTCTTTCCTCGATTGATCTCCCTCGCAGTCGCCCCTGATCGGAGCTGTAAACGTGAATGCTCGGCTAACACCGCACAAAACCATGACTATCGTTCCCACGGGAGCAGCGCTCGGCGCAGACGTGGTGGGACTTGACATGAGTGAGCCAATATCCGACTCGCTCCGGGATCAACTTCAATCCGCCTGGGACGCTCACCTGATATTGCGGATACGAGGTCAGCAAGGCCTGAGCGTGCAGGCGCTTGCGGACTTTTCGCGTCGCTTCGGAGAACTGGACGTCCGTCCTACATCAACCAGCGAGATGAGCAGTTTGGCAGAGGCTTTGCCAAGAGAGATCACGATAATTTCCAACGTCAAAGTTGATGGCAAACCTATCGGCGGTCTCGGCGACGCGGAGTCAGTTTGGCATGCGGACATGACCTACAACGAGCGGCCCCCGAGGGCCGCCTGCCTCTACGCGGTCGAAATCCCACCATATGGGGGCGACACCTCTTTCGCGAATATGTACCTGGCCTATGAATCCCTACCCCAGGACCTCAAGGAGCGAGCCGGAACCTTGCGGTGCGTCCATGATGCCAGCCGTACTAGCGCCGGCGGACTGCGTATTGGATTCGAGGACAACGTCGACCCACGTAAGACCGTAGGTGCCACCCATCCCGTCGTGCGGACGCATCCGCGCACTGGTCGCAAGTGCTTGCTCCTGGGCAGACGAAGGGGTGCATATCTGCAGGGCCTGTCCCTGGAGGAGAGCGAGACACTTCTTGATCGCCTATGGGCATATGCATCAGTGCCGGCACTCGCATGGACCCAGGTCTGGCAATTGGGCGATGTCGTGATGTGGGACAACGCTTGCACGATGCATCGGCGTGACTCTTTCGATCCGGCTACCAGACGATTGATGTACCGCACGCAGATCAGAGGAACGGCCGTCATCTGATCGCCTCTTCCTCGATTGATGAGTCGGAAAGTAGAGCCGCTTTCAGCCTTCTCCATTCCGACAATCTCGATACGCTTCCGAGCGAGGTCGAGCAACTTTTGAACCACAAGGATCCGGCTTGGGTCGGAATTAGAGGAACACTCATGCAAGTCTTTTCCGCCAAGGCACTACTTGGTCTCGCCACACTGCTGCTCGCTTTAGTGACGACCGCGGGGCCTGTTCACGCCTCGGACTTTCCATCGAAGCCGATAACGATCGTCGTCGCTGGGGCGCCGGCAGGCGCCACGGACTCAATTGCCCGCGCCTTGGCAGCAGATCTGACGCGCCAGTTGGGCCAGAGTGTCATTGTGGACAATCGTTCAGGGGCCGGCGGAATCATTGGCAGCAAGTCCGTGGTCAACGCGGCCCCGGATGGATATACGCTATTGCTGGGTCACGTCTCCACAAACGCGATCGTACCCGCCGTGGTCAAACCAAGGCCTTATGACCCGGTTGCGGATTTCACCCCCGTCAGCCTGATCGGCACCTCCATGAGCATTCTGGTGGTGCCGACCAAGTCCGGCATCGGCAATCTATCCGAACTGCTTGCGTTGGGAAAAAGCCGGCCAGAAGGCCTGACGTACGGTTCGCCTGGCGTTGGCCTTTCCCAGCACTTTGCTGGAATGGCTCTGGCGAAGGCCACCGGCGTACCAATGTTGCATATCCCCTATCGGGGTAGCGCCCCCGCGCTTGTCGATGTCGCCAGCGGGCAAATATCCATGATGTTCGTGCCTCCTGGTGCCGCAGTCCCCTACCTCAAATCGGGTCAGATCCGTGCGCTGGCTGTGACGTCAGGAACCAGAAGCCGCTTCTTCCCGGAGACGCCCACGATGTCCGAGCTAGGCGTTCCGCAGGTTGAGCAACTCAGCTGGTTCGGCGTATTCGCGCCAGCGGGCACTCCAGCCTCGCTTGTCGACAAATTGAGCGCTAACGTTGGACAGTCCCTACAGACCCCCCGAACGCGGGAAATCCTGGAAGGCTTATCCCTCGAACTTGCCACTGACACGTCCTCCGCCAGCTTTGACAGGTTCGTACGGGCCGAAGCGGCAAAATGGGCAGCGGATGTAAAAAGCCTGGGCATGGATCAGCAATGAACTGAATTTTGACCCGGAAGAGACGCATCTTGGATTGAAGAAAACCGAACTGTCATTCAGCAAGTTCCAGCACGCCACGCTTGCTTGACTCGTACATGTCGTGATCCACGGATTGGCTAAGGCCGGAAACTCACTTCCCGCCATCCAGCGGCGCCCAGGTCTCCAGGTTCAGCTCATCGACAATGAGCCCGTCGTGAAAACTCAGCAGACGGGTACGCTTGAAGTCGACGCGATCCCCGGGCTTCAGCTTTACTCCGGGGACCCCGCCCGCGGGAATGACCAGGGTCAGTGCCGACTCGTCGATCACGCGCTGACCCGCGACAGCCCGTCTCAAGTTCACCGTCTTGTCCCCCACGATCAGGCATGCATCGGCGCGCAGCTGCCGAAGTACGGCGTCGCGCCCCGCGATCAGCAACCCGCGTGCCGGGGCGCGCCAGCAGACTGCTTCGGCATAGTGCGCCGCCGCGGTCCACGGCCATGCTTCAGGGTCATCGAGCAATCTCACTACGCGCGAGATCGGATCAACTGCGGCGTCTTCCTCTGCGGCGTCTTCCTTCATCGACAGCGGGTGTTTGCCAGGGATTGGCCAGTGTCCTGCCACCTGCACGCGCCGTCATCGCCCAAAAGAGCCATTCGAAACCGGCCGCCGACCCGAAGATCAGTCAGGCGCTGCCGCGTCGCCACAGATCGGCTGCCTGCCCACGGGTATCGCAGTCGAGCTTGTCGAGAATATTCGCAAGGTGCCGCTTGACGGTGTGCGGACTCAGTGACAGGCGCCGGGCGAGAAGCTTGTTTGGCAGACCCTGCGCCACCAGTTCCAGCACCTCGCGCTCCCGCTCTGAAAGCCGCAATGCGATCTCCGCCAGGGCCGCTGTCGCCGGCGTCCTGCAGACCTGGGCATCGACGGCATGCCACTGTGACAGCGTCTCGCGAGCTTCCTGCACGACCGCGGACTCCGGCGCTGCGTCCGGACAGAGGTCGAGCAGCGCCTGCACCACGGGCCGAGGCTCCAACAGCAGCCTGCCGGGAGTGCCGGCGCACGCGATTTCCCGCAGCACCGGCAGGAACGTCGCCCAAGCGCGGCGGCGATCCTCGCGCCGCAGGTGCACGTAGGCCAGCGCTATCCTCGGATCCGCATAAAAGGCCGGCGCCGGGTAGCGGGCATGATGCGCGACCGCCGACTCGAGCGTCGCCTGAGCGGCATCCAGCTCACCGGCAAGAAGGGCGGCCTGTCCGAGAACGGTATCGACGGCGCCTGCGGTCAGGGGCCATTCCGGAGGACGATGCGGACCGGCGAGCAGCGACGTCTGCGCTGCAAGCGCCTCACCGTCCAGTGCCATCCAGAGCGTACGGGCCAGTACGCAGCGATAGGGTCTTTGCCAGACCCGGCGCAAGCCGTCTGCGTCCCCGGAGTCAAGGTCTGCCAGCAGGGCTTCGAGCATGCGCCGAGCGCGCTCGACTTCGCCGCCGATGGCATGCAGCAGCGCCTGCAGGTGGGTCGCATCGAGCAGCACATAACGGACCTTGCCGAAGCTGTGCTGCATCTGTGTCCCGCGCTCGAGCGCCTGGATCGCACCTTCACGCCGGCCCTGCCACAGCGCCGCCCAGGCGCGCAGCACAACCGGCGTGGAGTGCCAGGGCATGGCGGCCTGCTTCGGTACGGTGTCGCACAGCGCGGCGAAGCGCAGATAGGCTTCCGTGACCCCCGGAAGCCCCCCCAGATGGCAATTGAAGGTCTGCGCGACCAGGGGCGCGTACCGTTGCGGATCCTGGGCGACCAGAGCATTCATGGTGTCCAGATGCCCGGCGATCCAGTCACACTGGCCGAGAGAAAATGCGCTCCAGGCCCGCTGAAGATGGAACTGCGCCGCATCGCTGGCCGGCAGGTCCAGTTCCAGGCTCTGCTCAGTCAGCGCCGCGCGTTCATCCAGGCGGCCCAGGGCGCCGAGCGACGCGGCAAGCAGCAACTGCGCCCGCAGGCGGCCGGGCAGGTCGCCCACCCGCGCCAGTCCCTCCGCCGCCGGGGCGGCATGCAACAGCACTCGTTCCCAGTCCCAGCGCGCCCAGGCGCACTCGGCTCGCAGCAAGGCCAACCTCGGTTCCGATTCAACCACCTCGGGCGGCAGGCGCTCCATCCAGCGCTCGAGGATAGAGTAAGCGCCTTCACCGGCGAGGCGCAGGCCGTGACGAGCGATCAGATTCGACGCCTCGGCCCAGCGCTCGGCGTCGAGCCAGTGACCGATTGACCGTTCCGGCAGGTCCTCCGCCGCCGCGGCACGCTCATACAACGCCCGCCGGTGCTCGCGTGGCTTTCGGGCAAGTTGCGCCAGCAGGAAATCACGAAAAAGGTCATGAAATCGCAGCACCGGTTCATGTTCGTCGACCACACTCAGAAACAGGTGCCGTCGCAGCAGCGCATCGAGCGCGCTGCGACTGTCCGGGCTCCGTGACACTGCCGCGCAGCGGGTCGGATTCAGGTCCTGAAGCACCGCGCAATCCACGGCGAAATCCCGCAGGGCTGGCGGCAGTTCGTCCAGCACTTCCTGCGCCAGGAAATCGAAGAGCGCCTTGGGCGGGGTTCCTCGACTCAGGGCCGGCTGAACGATGGACTTGCCGGTGCTGGCGGTCAGCAGCAGGTTCACGCCGACGGCCCACCCCCGTGTGCGGCGCAGTGTCTCCGCCACGACCTCCGACGTCGGCACCGTGCCCCAGCGCCTGTGCGCCAGCGCAAGGACGCTCGCTTCGTCGAATCGCAGGTGGTCGCCGTCCAGTTCTCCCAGTTCGCCATGGGCCCGCAATCGGGCGAGCGGCAAGGCCGGTTCGGTTCGTGAACCCAGTACCAGCGCAACGTGCTCGGGAAGCCGCTCCACCAGCGCCTCGAGCAGGCCGGCGCAATCCGGGTCGGTGATCCGATGCAGATCGTCGAGCAGCCAGACGATCCGTTCCGCCGGTGACGTGCACAGGGCGTTGACGATTCCGGCAAGCACTGCGCGCGCCTCGCTGCCGCTTCCGGAAACGTTGGCGACCAGCGCGCGAGGGTCCATCTCCCAGGTCAGGTCGAGAGTCATCAGTGACTGGACCAGCGTGGCAAGAAGACGGGCCGGGTCGTTGTCGTCGTCGTCAAGCGCAACCCAGACGCTGACCTCCGCGTCCTGGCAGGCATCGACCAGCTGGACCATCAGGGTGGTCTTTCCCGAGCCCGCCGGTGCGCAGACCAGCGTGACCGGATTGGCACGGACCTGCTCGCGCAGGCGGGTCAGCAAGGGCTCTCGTCCCACGAAGTCAGGGCGCACGCGCGGTACGCGGAACTTCGTCAGCGGCAGACCCGGCGCTATCGGCAGTCGCTGACTTTCGCTGGACACGCGGAGGCCCTTTGTCAGGCATAGGACGATTTTGATTCTATTTAGCCCCAACGGTTTAGCCAAGTAGGCCCATGGGCCGCAAGAGCCATTGCCTGGCTGGCCCGGCACGGGCCGCGGGCTGGCCCATCGGAGCGATGCGAAAGCCCGGCCCGTTCGGGATACTGGACACAAGCGCTGCGGATGCCCCGCGGCCCTTGCTGGAGCCAGCGTGTCAGCTTTCACCGCCGTCCCTCGGTGTCCCGCCGTGCCATGTCCCGCCGTGCCATGTCCCGCCGTGCCGTGAGACGCACCATGCCGGCTTCGTACAGACTTTTCTGCGCGGCATTCGGGTCGCTCCTGTTCGGACTGGCTGCCTATTTCGTTGCCAACGCCGGAGCGGCATCGGCGGCCTCCGCGGGCGCCGCCGGTCCACCGGAGTATCTGAGCCAGACCGGCTTGTTCCAGTCAGGTCCGGGCAAGCGGATCCGGACCGGCGTCGAGTCGTTCTCCCCGCAGTACCCGCTGTGGTCCGATAGCGCCGACAAGCGCCGCTGGCTCTGGCTGCCTCCCGGCCGTGCGATCGATGGTTCCCGGCCGGACGCGTGGAACTTTCCGATCGGCACGAAGTTGTGGAAGGAGTTTTCGCACGCCGGCCGTCCGGTGGAAACGCGCTACATCGAGCGCCGCTCGGATGGCCGTTGGCAGTACGCCACCTATGTCTGGACGGACGATGGACGCGATGCCCGGCTCGCACCCGAGCGGGGAACCGCGCTTGCGGTGGCACAGGCGCCTGGCGGGCGCTATGACATCCCGAGTCGAGTCGATTGCCTGGCCTGCCACGCCGACGCGGCCGTCCCGGTGCTGGGGGTCGGCGCCCTGCAGCTGTCACCCGACCGCGATTCGCAGGCTGCCCACGGCGTGCCGCTGCAACCGGGCGACCTGGACCTGCGCGGCCTGGTCGCGCGCGGCTGGCTTCGTGGCCTGCCAGCCGGACTGCTTGCCAAGCCGCCTCGGATCGCCGCGGCGACGCCGGACGAGCGCGCCGCCCTTGGTTACCTCCATGGCAATTGCGGCCACTGCCACCACCGCGCCGGCACGCAGGTGCCGCTCAGGCTGACCCTGGCTCAATCCGTTGCCGATCCCAACGGCTCCGCGAAGGAGGTGCTGGCATCGACGATTGATGCGCCGAGTCGCTACAGGCCGCCCGGCAGCGACGCCGGGGCTCGCATCGTCGTTCCCGGCGATGCCAGTGCCAGCGTGCTGGCGGTTCGCATGCAATCACGCCAACCGCTGATGCAGATGCCGCCACTGGGCACCCGATCTCCCGATCCCGAGGGCGTGGCCCTCATACAGCGCTGGATCCAGCACGACGTTCATTCACGAAAGGAAAGCACCCCATGAGAAGTAAACATCGCCCCCTTCGCTCTGCCACCTCGATCGCAATCGTGGCCGGCATCGCCGCCATCGGCCTCGCCGGGTTGACGCCCGCCGAGGCGGCCGACAAGGAAAGCCGCGCCAAAGCCGAGCGCGGCAAGTATCTCGTCACTACGTCCGGCTGCATGGACTGCCACACGCCATTCAAGATGGGCCCCAAGGGCCCCGAGCCCGACATGAGCCGCTGGCTCTCCGGCCATCCCGAGGACTTGAAGATGCCGCCGGTGCCGCCCCTGCCTCAGGGACCCTGGCTGGTGCTCTCGTCGGCCACCAACACCGCGATCGCGGGTCCCTGGGGGGTGAGCTTCACCGCCAACCTCACGCCCGACAAGGAGACCGGACTCGGCCTCTGGACCGAGCGCGACTTCATGCAGACCATCCGGACCGGTCGTCATCAGGGCAAGGGCCGCGAAGTGCTGCCACCGATGCCCATCGCCGTCTACAACAACTTCACCGACCGCGACCTGTCGGCGATATTCGCTTACTTGCGCACGATCCCGCCGATCAGGAACCAGGTGCCGGAACCGTGGGCGCCCGGCGCCCCTGCCCCCGGGCCTGCCGCGGCAGCGAAGTGAGGGTCGCGGCCTGACTCACGCGGTGGCCGGCTTGCGGGCGCCGGCTACCGCCCCATACGTCGTCCCTTCATTCCAGCTCTGCACGTACTCGTCGATGGAGAGGGTCCAGCCGTTCTCCATGTTCTCGTCGAAGTACTCGAAAAGAATCCCGTCCCGGGCAATCATCGACAGCAGCACGGTTGCCCCCTCGTCGCCACCCCACTCGTCATGGGGGTGAGCGTCGGCGGCGGCGAGCGCATAGGCGCCCTTGCTGCGATGCACGGACCTGGTGGTCCCGTCCGGCAGCAGTTCCTTGAGGAACTGTTCGCCCTCCAGGACCATGGTGACCGTGGAGGCGACGTGACGATGGCGCCGGCAGTGGCCACCCTTCTCGTATCTCAGCAACATGTCCAGCCGGCCGCTGGGCAGGTCATAACCGAGCAGGCTGTACTCGAAGTCGACGCGAAATGCCTTGCACTCCGGGTCCGTTACCCGTCGCCACTCGACGGACTGGAGATCGAAACTCGTGGTGATAGCCGGCATGAAGAAATCCTGTGAACAACAGCAATCGACCAGGAGCCTGGGAGGCCGTCGGAACCGCTAGCGCGCGACGCGCTCCATCCTGCGCCACTCGCCGGTCGACCCCCGGTTGGGATCGGCACTCGGATCGTCGGTCCCGACGACGCGCCCCTGTGGATCCGTCCAATAATAGCGGTGACTGGTCGGCAGTTCCAGAGGTTGGCTGGTGCCAAACGGATTCGCGAAGGTCTGGACGCCGCCCAGGTTCTCACGCACCGCGAAATTGCGCCGGTCCTGGCTCGCATTGCGCTCGTCGGTGACCTGCTGCCAGTTCGACTGCGACCATTCGCGATGCCGCCGCGCGGCCTCGCCGAATGCCGCCGAGTTCTGCAGGTTCTGCTGCATGATGCCGCGCATGCCGAAGGCGGCGCCGTCGGTGGCCGCCACCTGCTCCGCCACGTGGGGCAGCCAGGACGAATACCCGGCCCACCGATCCGCGGCCGACAGCGCCGCGGTCAGCGCCATGGTCGACGAATCGTAGGCCGGCGCCACCGACACCTTGGCAAGGCCCCGATACGCGACGCCGCGCGACCAGTAGCTCACCTCGAACTCGACCGCGTCGCGGAACCCGGCGGCGGGCCGCCCCTGGCGCAGTGGACCCATCTGCAGATTCTGCGGCTGCAGCGCGGACAATTTGTCATAAGCGAAGCGCGCCGGCGGATGATCAGGGGGCAGCCCGGCGTTGCCGACCATCAGCGTGAGCGCGTCGTTCTGCGGCGCCAGCAGGGTCAGCGCGAACTGCCCGTCCTCGCCGACCCGCCACCCGGGCGGCAAGGCAAACGAGAAGAACCGGCCCTGGCCGATGCGCAGTTCGCCCCCGGTCGGGGCCGCGGGCGCACCGGCCGCGCTTTCCCGGCCACGCGGCATGACCGGAGTGAAAGTGGCTCGGGCTTCGAAGGCGGGCGGTGCGGTTGCGGCTGAGGCTGCCCGGGCGACTGCGGCGACGGCGGTGACGGGACGGGCGGCAGGCCGGCGGGCTGCGGCACCTGGCTGCCCTGGGTCGGAGCATAACCCGGCGAGGCCGACTGGACCGCCATTCCCGCCATCTTCCAGGCTTCGATGCCGCCGCGGTACCAGAGGACGTTCGTGTAGCCGGCATGGATCGCCCGCAGCGCCGCGTTGTACGACATCCAGCACTCGCGTGACAGGCAGTAGAAGACCAGCGCAACGTCCTTTCGGCCCTGTGTCAGTTGCACGAACATCTGCTCCGCCTGCCGCTGCGCGCCGTCGTCGAATCCCCCGGGCTGGGCGAGCCAGGCTGCCGGCACTGCAGCCGGCAGGGTCTGCGGCTGCCCCAGGACATCGAGGAGCACGTAAGGCACTTGCCGTCCCTGGACGAGCGCCAGCAGGCCTCGCGTGGTGACGACCTGGCCACCGGGAATGCTTGCCGGCGTCGGCCCGTGCATCGGGCCGTGATGGAGTTGTCGGGTCGGCGGCACGCCGAAATCGTGGCGCTCCATCTGCATCAACGGGTCGGGATCAAGGCCCTCGCGCGCCTGAGGTTGGACGGCAGGCCGGCGGTCCTGCGCCGGTGCAATGAGCGGCAGCGCGCCGGCGATGGCGCAAAGAAGCAGCAGCCGTATCACTATCGACATGATCCACCTCTTCAGGAAGCGCAACGTCCGCTACCGCGGATTGTGCTCCCGGCGGACTCGACTGGCCACACCGGGAGCCGAGCGGGGGGTAGTCTGGAGGCCGAGACCGCAGCAGTCAGGCCCGCCTTGCGCTTGTATGATTGAGGATTCCCGCCCCGGCCCCCCGGCGGCGCCCCGCAATCGGCATCGCCGCCTTGCGCTTAATCTGGAGCACGAATGAACTACGTTGTCACCCCGCCCGACACCGTGTCGATTCCCGTTCACGGGACCGACCAGCGATTTCCGGTGCGCCGGATTTACTGCGTCGGCCGCAACTACGTCGAACATGCCAAGGAAATGGGGTTCACCGGCCGCGAGCCGCCCTTCTTCTTCATGAAGCCCGCCGACGCGATCGTCTTTGTGCCCGACGGCGAAACCGGCAGCATGCGCTATCCGCTGGGCACGAAGAGCCTTCATCACGAGATCGAACTGGTCGTCGCGATCGGCAAGGGCGGCGAACAGATTCCCGCCTCGAAGGCCAAGGAGCATGTCTACGGCTATGCCGTCGGTCTCGACATGACCCGCCGCGACCTGCAGGGCGAAGCGAAGAAGGCCGGCCGTCCATGGGAGATCGGTAAGGGCTTCGACCAGTCGGCGCCGATCGGACCGATTCATCCGCTATCGAAAACCGGCTGGTTCGACAAGGGCGAGATCAAGCTGGAGGTCAACGACAAGGTCACGCAGCAGAGCACCATCGACAAGCTGATCTGGAATGTCGGCGAGATCATTGAACACCTGTCGTCCTATTGGGCGCTGGCGCCCGGTGACCTGATCTACTCCGGAACGCCGGAAGGGGTCGCGGCCGTGGTAAAGGGCGACCTGATGGTCGGTTCGGTTGCCGGACTCGGCTCGTTGAGGATCCGTGTCGACTGATGATCCGGTTTCGGCCGGGCAAGCGCGCATCCTGTTCTGCCACGGGTCGCGCGATCCGGCCTGGCGGCTGCCGTTCGAGCGCCTGGTCCAAGAGCACCGCGGTCGGTTCCCCGGTTGCGAAGTCAGGCTCGCGTTCCTCGAGTTCATGTCCCCCAGCCTGGGGGACGCGATCGATGAACTGGCGGGAGCCGGCTGCGGCCCGATCAGCATCGAACCGATGTTCCTGGCGCCGGGCGCCCATACCCGCAGCGACCTGCCCGAGCTGGTGACGGCGGCGCGCCGGCGCTGGCCCTCGCTGGCCATTTCGATTGCGCCCACGCTGCTGGAATCACCGGCGACCCGCCAGGCGATCATCGATTCGCTAGTACCGCTTCCGGTCAGACCCTGACGGCCTCCCAGGAGGCTGCGCTCGATATAGCGTGCGCTTATAACCTCCCGCCGAGAATGTCGTTTGCGGCGGCCAGGGGCGGCAGTATCCTGCCTTCATGGAACAGACTCATTCCCCCGTGGCGACGTCGACGACGACGCCTGTCCCTGCTGGCAGCAACTCCGCGGCTGCCGCCGCAAGACATCCCTCCCCCGACGCGCTCGGCTATGCCGGCGATGTTGCGCCCGGAGAAGCCTGGCAACTGGTCCAGTCAGGTCAGGCGACCCTGGTGGACGTTCGCACCGCGGAAGAACTGCATTGGGTCGGCCACATCCCCGGGGCCTTGCACGTCGAATGGGCATCAGGCCGCCAGCAGGTCCGCAACGAGCGGTTTCTGGAGCAACTTGCGGCGCTCGTGCCCCCCGACCGGCAGGTGCTGTTCCTGTGCCGCAGCGGTGTGCGCTCGGTCAGCGCCGCCAAGGCGGCGGCCGGGGCCGGCTACCGGTCGGCCTGGAACATCCTGCAGGGCTTCGAAGGGCCGGCAGATGCGCAAAAGCAGCGCGGGCGGATTGGTGGCTGGCGTTCAGCCGGCCTGCCCTGGCAGCAGAGCTGAACCGCCCACGCCATGTACATCTACGATGAAATCGACCAGCAACTGGTCGACGAAAGGGTGGCGCAGTTCCGCGACCAGACCGAGCGCTTCCTGGCCGGCACACTCTCCGAGGACAACTTCCGTCCGCTGCGCCTGCAGAACGGCCTCTACATCCAGAAGCACGCGCCGATGCTGCGGGTTGCCATCCCCTACGGCCTGCTCGCGTCGCGCCAGCTGCGCAAGCTGGCGGAGATCGCGCGACAAGTACGACCGCGGCTATGGCCACTTCAGCACCCGCCAGAACATCCAGTTCAACTGGCCGGCGCTCGAACGCGTGCCGGACATCCTGGCCGAGCTGGCCACGGTGCAGATGCACGCGATCCAGACCAGCGGCAACTGCATCCGCAACATCACCACCGATCAGTTCGCCGGCGTCGCGCCCGACGAGAGTGACCGATCCGCTGGTATGGGCGGAACTGATGCGCCAGTGGTCCACCTTCCATCCCGAATTCGCTTTCCTGCCGCGCAAGTTCAAGATCGCCATCAGCGGCTCGCTCGAAGACCGTGCGGCCGTGCTGGTACACGACATCGGCCTGCTGGCCGTCACGCAACGACGCCGGCGAAACCGGGTTCCGGGTGATCGTCGGCGGTGGCCTCGGGCGCACGCCGATGGTCGGTCACGTGGTCAACGAGTTCGTCGCCTGGCCGCACCTGCTCACCTATCTGGAAGCGATCCTGCGGGTCTACAACCGCTACGGCCGGCGCGACAACAAGTACAAGGCGCGCATCAAGATCCTGGTCAAGGACCGCACACCGGCCATATTCGCCGCAGGAGGTGCAAAGCCGAGTGGGCGCACCTGCGCGACGGTCCCGGTACCGTAACCGAGGCAGAGCTCGACCGCATCGGCAGCCGCTTCACCCGGCCGGCTTACCGCCGGCTGCCGGCAACCGACGCCTACATCGAGACGCTGCGCGCCGCGGAACCCGCGTTCGCCCGCTGGCTCGAGCGCAATGTCCACGCGCACCGGGTGCCGGGCTATGCCAGCGTCACGCTGTCGCTGAAGAAGACCGGCGTGCCGCCGGGCGACGCCACGTCGCGGCAGATGTACGCCGATCGCCGACCTGGCCGACGCAGCTACAGCTTCGGCGAACTGCGGGTCACCCACGAGCAGAACCTGGTGTTCGCCGATGTCGAGACCGGCAGCCTGCATGCCCTTTGGCAGTCGCTGCAGGCGCTGGGCCTGGCGACGCCCAACATCGGCCTGATCACCAACATCATCTGCCTGCCCCGGCGGCGATTTCTGCTCGCTGGCCAATGCGGTATCGATCCCGGTGGCGGATGCGATCACGCGCCGCTTCGACGACCTCGACTACCTGTACGACATCGGCGAGATCGACGTCAACATCTCGGGCTGCATCAACGCCTGCGGCCACCATCACGTCGGCCACATCGGCATCCTCGGCGTCGACAAGGCCGGCGAGGAGTGGTACCAGATCACGGTCGGCGGGCGGCAGGGCAATGACGCACGGATCGGCAAGATCATCGGCCGCTCGGTCGCTCGCGACGAAGTCGCCGGACGTCGTCAGCCGCCTGATCGAGGTCTATCTCGAACGACGCGACGAGTCGCACGAGCGCTTCATCGACGTGGTCGATCGGCTGGGACTCGAACCATTCAAGGAGCGCGTCTATGCCCATCTTGATTGACCGCGCCGGTCCGATCAGGGATGCCTGGACGTGGCTCGAGGCCCCGACGCTGCGCCTGCCGCACAGCGCGGCGCCCATGTGATCGTCTCGCCGGAGCAATGGAAATCCCATGGCGAAGCCTTGCTGGCGACCGGCGCCAGAATCGGAATCTGTCTCGAACCGGACGACGAGCCGGCTGAGATCGCCGGCGTGCTCGACAAGCTCTCGCTGGTGGCCGTCCGGTTTCCGGCGTTCACGGACGGCCGGGGATACTCGATCGCGCGCCTGTTGCGCCAACGTCATGGCTGGCTGGGCGAATTGCGCGCGGTCGGCGACATACTTCGCGACCAGATGCACTATCTCTCGCGCTGTGGCTTCGCAGCTTCGATCTGAAGGACGGCGAGTCGGTGGCAGACGCCGTAGCCGCCTGCGATGACTTCTCGGAAAGCTATCAATCGGCGGCCGATCGCGGCCCGCTATTCCGGCGTCGCGAGCGTGCCCCCCTGGCGGCACCGCTGAATCGGGCCCGCCCGCCCGAGGCCCCGACCGCGACCGCCGACCGGCCCACCCGATGAGCACCCGCCGCCAACAGGACGCCGATTCTCCGGCGGCGCGGACGCCCGGCCGGGTCGCGCTGGTCGGAGCCGGGCCGGGCAGTATCGACTTGCTGACCCTCAAGGCGGCGCGATTGCTCGCAGAGGCCGACTGGCTGGTCCACGACGCCCTGGTGCAGCCCGACGTGATCGCGCTCGCCACTCGTGCCCGCATCATCGGGGTCGGAAAGCGCGCCGGACGCAAGAGCGCACGCCAGCAGGAGATCAATCGGATCCTGATCGATTGCGCGCGCCGGGGCGGGCTCGTGGTCCGGCTCAAAGGCGGAGACCCCTTGCTGTTTGCGCGGGCTCAGGAAGAACTGGACGCGCTGCGCGATGCCGGCATCGCAGTGGAAGTGGTGCCGGGCATCACCACGGCGCAGGCGGCGTACGCCAGCCTCGCCACGCCGATGACCGAGCGCGGCCGGCGCCGGTCGGTGGTCTTCGCGACCCCTCAGGTCGGCAAGGGCAGCGATGACGATGCCCCGCCGGATCCGGCAGAACTGCACTGGGCGCGCGCCCTGGTCAATGCCGAAGGCGGGGCTCTCTACATGGTCTCGACGGTGGTTGCGCGTACCCGCGCCACCCTGCTGTCGCTGGGCATGCCGGCCGACACCCCGGCCACCTGGGTCATCAGCGTCTCACTGCCCGGCCAGTCCGTGCTGCGCACGACCCTGGGCGAACTCCGACCGCTGCCCGCGGACCTGGCCGGTCGGCCCGCCATCCTTCTCCTTGGCACTGCGGTCGAGGCGCCCCTGTCTGTACTACCATCGTGCCCCGACATTGCTGAAGCCACGCAGTACGCCCACGCCTCAATCGAGTAGGAGCCAGCCGGGGTATGGGAAGGCTCCTTGAAGCCTGTGTACTGCTGACACGCGTCCGTGAACCTCCAACAACTCCGCTACCTCCGCGAGACTGTCCGACGCGACCTGAACCTCACCGCCGCGGCATTGGCGCTGCACACCTCGCAGCCGGGCCTGTCCAAGGCCATCCGCGAGCTGGAGGACGAACTCGGCATCACCATCTTCGTGCGCCACGGCAAGCGGCTCACCCATCTCACCGAAGCCGGCCGTGAAGTCCTGGGCATCGTCGAACGCATCCTGCTGGAGATCGACAACCTCAAGCGCAGCGCCCAGAACTGGCACAACACACAGGTCGGCGAGCTGCGGATCGCGGCGACGCATACCCAGGCGCGCTACTCGCTGCCGCCGGCCATCGCGCGGCCTTCGAATCCGGTACCCGGAAGTGACGTGCGGCTGCACCAGGGCAGCCCGAGCCAGATCGTCGCGATGCTGCGGTCCGGACAGGTGGACATCGGCATCGCCACGGAAGCGATCGGCCAGCAGGCGGACCTCGACTCGCAGGATCTCTTCTCCTGGTATCACTGTGCGGTCGCGACGCCCGCGCATCCTCTTGCCCTGCTGAAGGAAGTGAGCCTGGCGGCGCTGGCCGGATACGACCTGATCACCTACGATCCTCAGTTCGCCGGCCGCGGTCATATCGATCACGCCTTCGCGATGAACAGCCTGACGCCGCGCATTGTGCTGGAGGCAACGGATTCGGATGTCATCAAGACCTACGTGCGGCTCGGCCTCGGCGTGGGCATCGTTTCCGAACTCGCCTTCAGGAACGCCGACGACGACGCACTCGCTGCCGACGGCCTGGTCCGATTGCCGATCGGCCGGCCTTTTGCACGCAACACCACCCGGGTTGCCTTCCTGCGCGGCAGGGTGTTACGAGGCTACGAGCAGACCCTGATCGATGCGATGAAACAATGAGGCGGCCTTCAGCATAAGGCGGCCTCAGGCCGGTCACGCCTCGGCGTCGGTGGGGTCGCCCTGAAAGGGCACTGCCACCACCTTGTAGCGATGCTTGACGCCGTTGGGCAGTTCCCAGTCGATGGACTGTCCGACCTGACGCCGAGCAGTGCGGTGCCCACCGGCACCAGCACCGAGACCTTGCCGCTGCCGATGTCGGCCTGTTTGGGATAGACCAGCGTTATCTCGCGCTTCTCCCCGGTCGTCTCGTCTTCAAACACCACCCGGGAGTTCATCGTCACGACGTCCTTCGGGATCTGGTCGCGCGGCACGACCACCGCCCGGACCAGTTCGCTCTCGAGTTGCTGCAGGCGATCGGCCCCCGGGCCGGCCCCGGGACCGTAGGTTTCCACCAGGTCGAAAAGGCGGTCGAGATCAACCTGGGTGAGGTAAATAGAAGGTTGATCGGCCATCTTTGCGGCTCCTTTCAATAATAGGCGGATAGGGTCGAGGGCCAGCGCCCGGCGACCCGGAGATGTAACCATCATAGAGTAATAGCGCGCGCTGGCAGTCAAACACGACACGCGGCCATGGTGCGGCGGGTCGGACGTGCGATCATTGCGAAGAGACCAGACAACCTTCCCGCAAGCACGCAACGAGAAAGGCGCTACCCCTCATGCCCGACTTTACCATCCATCCCGACGCGCTTCACCAATGGGTGATCGACCTGTTCAGCGCAGCCGGCTCCAACGCCACCGAGGCACGGCTCGCCGCCGATCACCTGGTCGACGCCAACCTGACCGGGCATGATTCCCACGGCGTGGGCATGATTCCCAAGTACGTCACAGCGCTCGTCAACAAGAAGCTGCAACTGAACCAGACGATCGAGATCGTCAGCGACACCGGCACCATGCTGACGGTGGACGCCAGGCGCGGCCTGGGACAATCGGTCACCCATCAGGCCATGGAACTGGCGATCGCCAGGGCCCGGCAGCACGGCGTCTGCGTCATGGGGCTTCGCAACAGCCATCATCTGGGACGGGTCGGGCACTGGGCGGAGCAGGCGATTGCCGCAGGGATGGTGTCGATCCACTTCACCAATGCCAACAGCAATCACGTGGTGGCGCCGCATGGCGGCATCGAGCCGCGATTCGTCACCAACCCCTTCACCGTGGGCATACCGCGCAGCGGTCGCGACCCGCTGTTGCTGGACTTCGCGACCAGCGCGATCGCCCACGGCAAGGCACGCGTGGCCTACAACAAGAAAGTCGCCGTGCCGCCGGGTTCACTGATCGATGCAGCGGGACAACCGACCACCGATCCGGCAGTGATTTTCGAATCCCCCGTCGGCGCGCTGCTGACCTTCGCGGGACACAAGGGCTACGCTCTGGCGATGGTCTGCGAGATGCTCGGTGCGGCGCTCACCGGCGGCGACACCAGCGCCGACCGCGAGGAGGACCTGTCGGTGCGGGTGTGGAACAGCATGCTGACCATCGTCTTCGATCCTGCCCGGATCGGCTCGCTGGAGTCTTTCGAGCGCAGTTCGGCGGCCTTCGAGGACTGGGTCCGGTCCGCCACCGTGGCGCCAGGCTCGGACGGCATCAAGATGCCGGGAGACCCCGAGCGGGCCTCGCGCAAAGCGCGCGCCGGCGGGATCGTGATCGACCGCCAGACCGTGGCGCAACTGGACCAGGCGGCGGCCCAGGTGTCGGCCAGTCTGCCGGCGCTCTCGAGCCTCGAGCGCGGCTGACAGACCACCCAGCCATGGCGTCGCAGCGCGCAGGCAGCGAATCCGGTTCGGGCGAAAGCCCCCCTGGGGGCGCGCCGCCGCGGGTCTTCACTTACCGGCGAAACATCTCGTTCGGCGATTGCGACCCGGCGGGAATCGCCTTCTATCCCAACTTCTACCGCTGGTTCGACGAAGCGGTGCATGCCCTCATGGATGAGATCGGCTGGGACTGGCGCCGGACCGCGAAGGAGCTCGGCTGGTTGGGGCTGCCGTGCGCGCAAGCCAGCGCCCGCTTCATCCGGCCGGTGACCCATGGACAGACGATCCGGGTCGAATCGCGCGTCACCGGCTTCGAGCCCCGTCGCATCGTGTTTGCACATCAGGTATTCCGCGACGACGTCCTCTTGTGCGAAGGCGAGGAGAAGCGGTTCGTCGGTGTGCCGCATCCCGACGATCCCGAGCGGGTGCGGGCTATCGACCCGCCGCCGGCGCTGCAGCAGGCGCTGACAAGGCCGCGGTGATCGCCCGGGTGTTGTACCGCATCATCGCCTGGTAGGTCGAAGCCGGCCCGTCGGGAGCGGACAGGCCGTCCGAATAGAGCGTGCCGGGACGGGCGCCGCCGGTCTCTTCACGGATGCGCTCGATCAGGCGCGGATCCGACAGACCCTCGACGAAGAACGCGCCGACCTTTTCCTTGCGTATCTGCCGGATCAGGCGACCGACCGATGCGGCCGAGGGTTCGGATTCGGTGCTGATGCCGACCGGCGCGAGGAACCGGACCTGGTATTCGTGGGCGTAGTAGCCGAAGGCATCATGCGATGTGATGACCTTGCGCTGCGCCGGAGGTATCACTGCCAGGGTCGTACGGATCTCGCGATCGAGTTCGTCGAGCATCGCACTGTAGCGCGCCGCATTGGCGCGGAAGACGTCGCACGCCGACGCCACCACCCCGCACAAGCCGGCGGTCACGTTTTCGACATAGCGCTTCATGTTCGGCACGCTCTGCCAGGCGTGCGGATCCTCGCCCGCGGCCGGCGACTTGCGGCCGTGGTCGTGTCCATCGACCGGCAACGGCGCGATGCCGTGACTGGCGACAACCACCGGGCCGCGATAGCCGCTGGATCGGACCAGGCGGTCGATCCAGCCTTCGAATCCCAGGCCGTTACTGATCACCAGGCGTGCGCCGGCCAGCGTCCGCGCATGATTGGGACCGGGCTGGAAGACGTGGACGTCGTTGCCCGCCGCCACCAGGCTGCTGACCTGGACCGCGGGGCCTCCGACCTGCGCGGCGATGTCTGCAAGCACGCTGAAGGTGGCGACCACTGGCACCGGGCCATCCGCAGCCATCGCCGACGGCTGCAGTGCCTGAGCCAACACCAGCGCCGCCCCGGCGCACAGCCGGTGCCTGGCGGAATATCTCATGCCTGGAAATGCCGGCGCGGCCGGATACTGGTCGTCACGATGCCCTGGGTCCCCACCAGCAGCGAGACGCAGTAACAGACGCCGAGGGACAGCACGATGGTCGGACCGGTGGGCCACTCCAGGTGATACGAGAGCAGTAGGCCGGTGACGCTGCCGGCCATGGCGATAGCGACCGCCAGCGCGATCAGGCGATTGAATTCCCTCGCCCAGAAGCGCGCGGCGGCAGCGGGCAGGATCATCATGCCCACCGACATCAGTGTGCCCAGTGCATGGAAACCGGCCACCAGATTCAGCACGAGCAGCATCATGAATCCCTGGTGCGCCATCACGCTCCAGCGGCTGTGGCGCGGCATGAGGCCCGGATTCACACACTCGAAGACCAGCGGCCGGTACAGGACGGCAAGCACCAGCAGGCTGAAGGAAGCGATTGTCCCCAGAAGATAGAGCGCCGCGTCGTCCAGCGCCAGCACGGAGCCGAAGAGCACGTGCAGCAGGTCCACACTGCTGCCGCTGGTCGAGACGATGACCACGCCTATCGACAGCGACAGCAGGAAGAATGCGGCCAGGCTCGAGTCCTCCGACTGACGGCTGGAACGCGCCACGAAAGCGGCGGTCAGGGTCACCAGCAGTCCCGCAACCACGCCGCCGATCGTCATTGCAGACAGGGAGAGCCCGGCAACCAGGTAGCCGACGGCGGCGCCGGGCAGGATGGCATGCGCAAGCGCGTCACCGGTCAGGCTCATCCGCCGCAACATGAGGATGACGCCGACCGGCGCGCCGCCGAGCGACAGCGCCAGACAGCCGGCGAGAGCCCGCCGCATGAACGCGAACTCGGTAAACGGCCCGACCAGAACCGCCCACAGCCCCGCCGGATCATTCACGTGATTTTCCTGCGCCGGCCGCATCCGATCGGCACCAGGCCGACGACTCCCAGACCGCATTGGACAATCCAGCCGCGCGCTGCCAGTTGGCATCGGTCAGCACCTCCGCGGTCGGGCCAAGCGCGATCATGTCCTTGGCCAGGATCAGGGTCCGGGGAAACCATTGCCGCACGATGTCGAGTTCGTGCAGGACGGTGATGACGGTGATTCCCTGCGCATGCCAGCGTTCGAGCAAGGGCAGCAGCACGCCGATCGTGGTGGCGTCGACCCCTGCGAAGGGCTCGTCCAGGAGCACCAGGCTCGCATCCTGAAGCATCAGCTGGGCGAATCGCACCCGCTGGAATTCGCCGCCGGACAGCGATCCGATCAGGCGCTGTGCACAAGCCTGCAGACCGACACCCTCCAGCGCCTGGGTGACCCGCCGGCGCTGGGCTGCACTCAGTCCGCGCACCGCCCCGGTCTCGTGCCACAGGCCGGACGCCACCAGGTCTTCAACCGTGATCGGGAAGCTCCGATCGGTCTGGTTGAGTTGCGGCAGATAGGCAATGGGACAAGCGGCGGCCGACGGCAACCGCAACCGCCCCTCCATCATCTTCAGGTCGCCGGCAAGCAGTCGCAGCAGGGTGGTCTTGCCGGATCCGTTGGGTCCGACCACTGCCAGGAGGTCGCCCCTGAATACCTCG
Source organism: uncultured beta proteobacterium (assembly GCA_963834335.1). GTDB lineage: Bacteria > Pseudomonadota > Gammaproteobacteria > Burkholderiales > Burkholderiaceae_E > Lautropia. Next base: position 573,184 of record CAWIBK010000001.1, read on the forward strand.
AGGCTCAAGTGGTGCACGGCCGGGTGCCGGTCGTAGCCGGCGGTGACATTTTCCAGCGCCAGCAGCGGCGACGGCGCGGGCGCGGTAGCGGGCGCGGCAGGCGCGGCAGGCGCCGCCGGGGAGGCGATCGCGGTAATGCCCATCAAGCGACTGCCCAGGCGATCACAAGCCACAGCGCGGCGACCAGCGACGCGGCAAAACCCAGCCGCCGGGGCACGCTCCACCACAGCGGCGACAAGCCGAATCGAGCGGCGCGCCGCCGGCCCTGATTCGGGAGGTTCTTGCGGACCGGCTCGTGGGAATGGGCGTGATGGTGCGAGGAGCCACCACGCGGGTCATCGGCAGTCTCGGCAAACGGGGCGGACAAGTGAACTCCTGGTTCGCGGCGCATCATAGGACGCCACCGGACCCTTAATGATAATGGCTTATCATTATCAGGTGGGTCGCTCCCCGCACGGACGAGAAGGAGTATCGATGAGGTCACCGGCAGGCCAAGGGCACATCCGCCCTCCGGTCGAGCGTCTCACCAAGGCACTGACCCTGGCTGCTCTGGGCAGCGCCTGCTGTGCCGCGCTGGCGGCCCCCACCCTGACGCCGGATGCGACGCGCACGCAATCCCCCACGCATGAGGATGGCGTCGCCAAGCTGGAGGTGATGGTCGAAGGGAACCTGATGACCGTGCGCCTCACCAGCCCCCTTCACAACCTGTCCGGCCTGCGGACGGCGCCGCGCAACGAATCGCAGCGCCAGGCGGTCAGGGCGATGGCGGCGAAACTGCGCGATGCGCACGATCTCTTTGCGCCCACCGAGGCGGCAGCCTGCGTCGTCGCCGCCGTCGCCCTTGCGTCCGCGGCCATTGCGCCGGATCTGCTGCAGCCGCCGGGAAGCCCCACCACCGGGTCGACCGGCATGGGTATCCGGGCACCCAACGCAGCCGGCAGCCGCGAGGCTGCCGATCTCGCGGCGGTCTATCTCTTTCGCTGTGACAAGCCCCAATCCCTGGCGGGACTCCAGGTGAGGCTGTTCGAGCGGTTCCCGTCGCTCGTGCAGGTCGACGCCGAGATCACGACCGGCAAGGGCGAGAGTGGCGCTCGGCTGTCGCCCAACCGTCACGTATTGACCTGGTAGCGCTCTAGAATGGCTGCATGACCAAGCCCAAGTCCCTGGCTCATAAGCTGGTGCTGATCGGCGCCGGCTATCTGATCGTGGCACTGGCCTCGATCGGCCTGACTCTCTGGGTCTCCTGGCAACTGGAAGGGGGTGCCGCGGCCGTCAACGAGGCCGGACGGATGCGCATGCTGGTCTGGCGACTAGCCGGGGTGCCGTCGGCGGATGCCAGCCCCGCCCAGGCGGACCTGGTCGCCAGGCTCGACCGCAGCCTGGACCTGCTTGAGAAGGGTAACCCGTCGCGACCCCTGTTCGTCCCCTGGAATCAACAGACGCGGGAACGCTTCGATACGGTGCGCAGTCTCTGGCTATCGCTTCGGCCGGCCGGGAGCGCCGATGCTGCTACCGGCGTAGTGGTGGCGACGGGACAGGCTGATTCGTTCGTCGAGTCCGTGGACCTGTTCGTTGACGCGGTCGAGTCCCAGTTGACGCGCTGGGTCAGTGTCCTGCGGTTCTTCCAGCTTGCCTTGGGCGGCCTGGCCGTCGGAGGCGCCGTGGTGCTCCTCTATGCCGGCTACCTGCTGGTGCTCGACCCGCTGAACCGGCTCAAGGCAGGCCTGCAGCGGGTGGCGACCGGCGACCTCTCGGCTCGGATCGACGTCGTTTCAAAGGACGAATTCGGCGAACTGTCGACGGGCTTCAACCGGATGGCGGGCAGCCTCGAGGACTTGTATCGCAACCTCGAGAGCAAGGTGGCAGAGAAGACTGCGCGTCTGGAGATCCAGCGCGAGCGGCTGGCCGCGCTCTACGAGGTCAGCGAACGACTCGCCGGTGCGACGTCGCTGGAGGAAGCGGCCCGCGACTTCTCCCGGCAGATCCGGCGTGTCGCCGGGGCGGATGCAGCTGCGGTACGCTGGTCCGACGAGGCGAACCGGCGTTACCTGCTGCTGGCCGGCGACTGCCTGCCGAAAGTCATGGCCGAGGACGAGCATTGCCTGCTGACCGGCGATTGCCTGTGCGGTCAGCCCCAGGCCACGGCCCGCGCCCGGGTGATCCCGATCAACGTCGCCGAGCCGCCGCCGCTGGACCATTGCGCGCGCGCCGGTTTCGAGACGCTGATCAGCGTGCCGGTCCGGCTTCAGGACCGGATTCTCGGCGAGGTCGATCTGTTTTTCCGGCATCCGGTCACCTTGTCCGACGAGGAGCAGAGCCTGCTGGACGCATTGACCAGCCACCTGGCCAATGCGATGGAGGGCCTGCGCGCGCAGGCGCTGGAGCGCGAGGCGGCGGTGGCCGAAGAACGAGGCCTGCTGGCGCGCGAGCTCCACGATTCGATCGCGCAGGCGCTCGCCTTCCTGAAGATCCAGGTCCAGATGCTGCGTGAGGCGGTGCGCCGGGATGACGCTGAAGCGGTCGATCGGACGCTGGGCGAACTCGATACCGGCCTGCGGGACAGCACTGCCGACGTGCGCGAGTTGCTGATCCACTTCAGGACCCGGACCAACGGCGAGGACATCGAGCCGGCCCTCAAGACGACGCTCAAGAAGTTCGAACTGCAGACGGGCATGACCAGCCACCTGCGCATCACCGGCGACGGGTTGCCGCTCGATCCGGACGTCCAGGTCCAGGCGCTGCATGTGATCCAGGAAGCATTGTCAAATGTCCGCAAGCACGCCCAGGCGCGCGAAGTCTGGCTGGATGTCGAGCGCGAACCGGTCTGGCGATTCGAAGTTCGCGACGACGGCTGCGGCTTCGACGCGGATCACGCGGAACCACCGGAAACGCATGTCGGGTTGCGGATCATGCGCGAGCGGGCCGCCGGCATCGGTGCCCGGGTGACGCTGCAGTCCACACCCGCAGGCGGAGCGCGGGTGATCCTGACCCTGGCGGCGCGCGAGCCGATCGGCGCCGACGCCGGATCCGGCGTCGAATCCGGATTCCCCGGCGATACCGGGGCCCTGGCGTAACCGAGGCCCTGGCGTGACCGAGGCCCGGATCCGGATTCTCGTGGTTGACGATCATCCGCTGTTCCGGCGCGGCCTCGTGGCACTGTTGTCCTCCCGGTCGAGGTTTGTGACAGTGGGCGAAGCGGCGGATGCCGGCGAGGCTCAACGGCTCGCGCACACGCACCAGCCGGATGTCATCCTGCTCGACAATCACCTGCCCGGTGTCAGCGGCATCGATGCGCTGACCGACCTGAAAAGCGCGGCGCCCTCCGCGCGCATCCTGATGCTGACGGTCAGCGAGGACGAGCATGATCTGGCGCGCGCGCTGCAGCGGGGTGCGGCGGGATACCTGCTGAAAACCGTCGATACCGACGTGCTGATCGAGGCGATCGAGCGGGCCGTCCGCGGGGAATCGGCCCTGAGCCCGGAACTGACCGGCAAGCTGATGTCGGCGTTCCGCACCGCCCACGCGCCGCCGCAGCCCCCGGCCGACCCGATCGAGACCTTGTCACCGCGCGAGCGGGAAATTCTTCAGGCAATCTCCCGTGGCGCAAGCAACAAGGAAATCGCGCGCTTGCTCGGCATCGCGGAGACCACCGTGAAGATCCACGTGCAGCATATCCTGCGCAAGCTCGACCTCACTTCGCGCGTGCAGGCGGCCGTCTACGCCGCCCAACGCCAGGAATCCGGCTGACCGGGAGTCACTGAAGCGCCGCTGCGCGCGGCCATCGTTCTTTGGAACTATGCCGCGTCCGCGGACATCGTTCGTTCGGACCGACACGCCCGGCCGTGCGGAGGATTGTCGCGCCACCGCCGTCTTGCGATAGTCCTGTCCATGGCAACTATCGGCAAGCAACTGGCATGACCGGCGGATCAGTCGGGCCGGCGCGCCCGCACCCGGTTCAGGCACTCGCACCTGGCGCGATGCCGGTGCTGATCGTCAGCACACTGGCGTTCACCGTCTGCTTCATGGTCTGGATGATGTTCGCCGTCATCGGTATCCCGATCCGCGACACGCTGAATCTCAACGCCACCGAGTTCGGGCTGATGACGGCGATGCCCGTGCTGACCGGTTCGCTGAGCCGGGTGCCGCTCGGCATCTGGACCGACAAGTATGGCGGGCGCGTCGTGATGACGGCACTGCTGGTCGCGACAACGCCGGCGATCTGGCTGATGGCCTATGCGACTCAATACTGGCATTTCCTCGTCATCGGCCTGTTCGTCGGGCTGGCCGGCGGGTCCTTCTCGGTCGGCACGCCCTATGTCGCCCGCTGGTTCCCGCGGAACCGGCAGGGCATGGCGATGGGCGTCTTCGGCGCCGGGAATTCAGGGGCGGCCGTCAACAAGTTCATCGCGCCGGCGCTGCTGGTGGGATTCGGCTGGACGATGGTTCCCCAGGTCTATGCGGCGATCATGCTCGGCACTGCCGCCGTCTTCTGGTGGTTCAGCCGCAGCGAACCCTCGCATCTCGTTCCGGGAAACACGCGCTTCGTCGACCAGCTCAAGTACCTGAAGGATCCGAACGTGCTCAAGTACTGCCAGTACTACAGCATCGTCTTCGGCGGCTACGTCGCGCTCAGTCTCTGGCTGGTCCAGTACTACGTCGGTGAATACGGGCTCGATATCCGGGTCGCGGCGCTGCTGGCCGCCTGCTTCGCCCTGCCGGGCGGCGTGCTGCGCGCCTTTGGCGGGATCCTGTCGGACCGGTTCGGCGCACACAGTGTCACCTGGTGGGTGCTGTGGGTCAGCTGGGTCTGCCTGTTCCTGTTGTCCTATCCGCAGACCGACTTCACCGTGATGGGAGTCGATGGTCCGAAGTCGTTCCGGATCGGTCTCAATGTCTATGTCTTCACCGGCCTGATGTTCGTCCTGGGCGTCGCACTGGCGTTCGGCAAGGCCAGTGTCTTCAAGTACATCAGCGACGAGTACCCGCAGAACATCGGTGCGATCAGCGGCATCGTCGGGCTGGCCGGGGGAATGGGCGGCTTCGTCCTGCCGATCATGTTCGGGCTGCTGGTGGACTACACCGGCGTGCGGTCCAGTGCCTTCATGCTGATGTACGGCGTGGTCTGGGTCTCGCTGATCTGGATGTACTGGAGCGAGGTCCGCAAGACCGAGCTGATGGGCGTAAATGCGCCCCCGTCGCCCTTTTCACACCCTCATGCAGGCTGACGGCACCGTCCCGATGGAGACCCCCACATGAGCACGACCCGCTTCGGCGCACAGCGTGGACGGACCCTGACGGTCTGGACGCCGGAAGACAAGGAATTCTGGGTCCGGCAGGGCGAAGCGATCGCCAAGCTCAATCTCTGGATCTCGGTGCCCGCGCTCTTCCTCTCTTTCGCGGTCTGGCAGGTCTGGAGCGTGGTCGCGGTGACATTGCCGGTGCTCGGATTCCAGTACTCGACAAACCAGTTGTTCTGGCTGGCGGCCGCGCCGGCGCTGTCCGGGGCCACCCTTCGGATCTTCTATTCGTTCATGATCCCGCTGGTGGGCGGCCGGCGGTGGACCGCGCTCTCCACCGCTTCCCTGCTGATTCCGGCGATCGGCATCGGGATCGCGGTGCAGGACAACACCACCGGCTACCCGACCATGCTGGCGCTGGCGCTGCTCTGCGGACTGGGCGGTGGCAACTTCAGCTCCAGCATGGCCAACATCAGCTACTTCTTCCCTAAGGACCGCAAAGGGTCGGCACTGGGCGTCAATGCGGGCCTGGGCAACCTTGGCGTTTCGGTCGTGCAGTTCCTGAGCCCGATCGTAGTCACGGTCGGCGTCCTCGGGATCTTCGGCGGCGACCCCCAGACGATCGTCCGCGATGGCCAGTCGATGCAGGTCTGGACCCAGAACGCGGCGTTCATCTGGGTGCCGTGGATAGCGATCGCGTCGCTGGCCGCCTGGTTCGCGATGAATGACGTGGCCGACGCGAAGGGATCGTTCGCGGCCCAGGCCGAGATATTCATGCGCAAGCACAACTGGCTGATGTGCCTGCTGTACCTGGGCACCTTCGGCTCGTTCATCGGCTTCGCCGCCGGCTTCCCGTTGCTGATCCGAAGCCAGTTCCCCGACGTCAATCCGCTCGCCTACGCCTGGCTGGGGCCGCTGGTCGGAGCGCTCATCAGGCCGTTCGGCGGCTGGCTGTCGGACAAGATCGGCGGCGGCGTGGTCACCCTGTTGAATTTCATCGTGATGGCGGCGGCGGTCGTGGGCGTGCTGTTCTTCCTGCCGCGGACCGGAAGCTTCCTCGCATTGCCCTTCGGGCCGGAGGCGGGCAACTTCGCCGGGTTCTTCCTGATGTTCCTCGTGCTGTTCCTGACCACCGGCATCGGCAATGGCTCCACGTTTCGCATGATCCCGGTGATCTTCAACGAACTGAAGCTGCGTGATGCGGCTGGAAAGGGCGAGGACGCCCTGGCCCAGGCCGCTCGGGACGGGACCGTGCTCGGTGCCGCAGCCGTCGGGTTCGCCGGTGCGTTCGGGGCCTACGGAGGATTCTTCATCCCGAAGAGCTACGGCACCTCGATCGCCGCAACCGGCGGGCCCGAGGCGGCACTGTGGATCTTCTTCGTCTTCTACCTCGTCTGCGTCGTGGTGACCTGGTGGTACTACGCCCGCAAGAACGCTGAAATGCCCTGCTGATCCGGAGACTCAACGATGAGCCACTTCCTCGACCGCCTCACCTACTTTTCGCTGCCCAGGGAGCCGTTCGCCGACGGACACGGCGTCACCACCGGAGAAGACCGGACCTGGGAGGAGGCCTACCGCAACCGTTGGGCGCACGACAAGGTCGTCCGCTCGACCCATGGCGTCAACTGCACCGGCTCGTGCTCCTGGAAGATCTACGTGAAGGGCGGCATCGTCACCTGGGAGACGCAGCAGACCGACTATCCCCGTACCCGCTGGGACATGCCGAATCATGAACCCAGAGGCTGTGCCCGCGGGGCCTCGTATTCCTGGTACCTGTACAGTGCGAACCGCGTCAAGTATCCGCTGGTGCGGGGCCGACTGATCGAACGCTGGCGCAAAGCGCTGAAGACGGCCGGGGATCCGGTGCTCGCCTGGACCGCCCTGGTCGAGGACCCGGACGCGCGCCGGGACTGGCAGCAGGTTCGCGGAATGGGCGGCTTCGTGCGAAGTACGTGGGAAGAGGTCAACCAGCTGATTGCCGCCGCCAACGTCCACACCATCAAGGCGCACGGTCCGGACCGCGTCGTCGGCTTCTCGCCGATACCCGCGATGAGCATGGTCAGCTACGCCGCCGGCGCGCGCTACCTCTCCCTGATCGGCGGGGTCAGCCTGAGCTTCTACGACTGGTATTGCGATCTTCCGCCGGCCAGTCCCCAGGTCTGGGGAGAACAGACAGACGTGCCTGAATCGGCCGACTGGTACAACAGCACCTACCTGATCGCCTGGGGCTCCAACGTGCCGCAGACTCGGACCCCGGATGCCCACTTCTTCACCGAGGTCCGATACAAAGGGGCGAAGACCGTTGCCGTCACGCCCGACTACTCGGAAGTCGCGAAGCTGGCAGATCTCTGGCTGCATCCCAAACAGGGGACCGACGCCGCCCTGGCGATGGCGATGGGGCATGTGGCTCTGAAGGAGTTCTACTTCGACAAGCGCAGCGGCTACTTCGACGACTATGCGCGCCGCTACACCGACCTGCCGCTGCTGGTGCTGCTCAAGCCGCATACGCTGCCCGACGGGAGCGAGACGCTGGTCCCCGACCGGTACCTGCGCGCCAGCGACTTCAATGGCCGGCTGGGGCAGGACAACCACCCGGAATGGAAGACCGTGGCTTTCGACACCACCGGCAAGGCGGTGCTTCCGAACGGATCGATCGGCTTTCGCTGGGGACCGGACGGACGCGCGGACGCAGGCAAGTGGAACCTCGAGTCGAAAGAGGCGCGGCACGGCGCCGACGTCAGACTGAAACTCTCGGTAGTCGAGGACGAGGCGCAGGCGCACGACATCGCCGAAGTCTCTTTTCCCTACTTCGGCGGCATCGAGACGCCGCACTTCACCGGCAGTCCCGGCGCCGGCGCGATCAACCGCGCACGGGTTCCGGTGGTCCGCCTGCGGCTGGGCAAGGCCGGCGAGGAGCGCCATCGGGAGGTCGCCACCGTGTTCGACCTCCAGGCAGCGCAATACGGGATCGACCGCGGTTTCGGCAGCGGGGCCAGTGACTACGACGACGACGCGCCGTATACCCCCGCCTGGCAGGAGTCGATTACCGGCGTGCCCCGCGACCAGGTCATCACCGTTGCACGGCAGTTCGCGGACAACGCCGATCGAACCCGCGGCAAGTCGATGATCATCATCGGCGCGGCGATGAATCACTGGTACCACGCCGACATGAACTACCGCGGCGTCATCAACCTGCTGATGATGTGCGGCTGTATCGGCCAGAGCGGTGGGGGCTGGGCGCATTACGTCGGCCAGGAAAAGCTGCGCCCGCAGACCGGGTGGCTGCCGCTCGCATTCGCGCTCGACTGGATGCGGCCCCCACGCCAGCAGAACAGCACGAGCTTCTTCTACGCCCACACCGATCAATGGCGCTACGAAAAGCTCGACATCGCCGAGATCGTTTCGCCGCTCGCCGACCGCGAAGCCTATGGCGGCACGATGATCGACTACAACGTGCGCGCCGAACGGATGGGCTGGCTGCCCTCGGCGCCGCAGCTGAAGACGAATCCCATCCAGGTAGTCAAGGATGCGAAAGAAGCTGGCATGGATCCGAAGGACTACGTGGTCAAGGCCTTGCAGGACGGCACCTTGCAGATGAGCTGCGAAGATCCGGACGCACCGCAGAACTGGCCACGCAACCTCTTCGTCTGGCGGTCCAACCTGCTGGGTTCCAGCGGAAAGGGGCACGAGTATTTCCTGAAGCACCTGCTCGGCACCAGCCACGGTGTGCAGGGCAAGGACCTCGGCCGGGACGACATCCGTCCCGCGGAAGTCGTCTGGCACGACGAGGCGCCGCAGGGCAAGCTCGACCTGCTGGTGACACTCGACTTCCGGATGAGCACGACCTGTCTCTACTCGGACATCGTCCTGCCCACGGCCAGCTGGTACGAAAAGAACGACCTCAACACCAGCGACATGCACCCGTTCATCCACCCGCTGTCGGTCGCCGTCGATCCGGTCTGGCAGTCACGCTCGGACTGGGAGATCTACAAGGGCTTCGCCAAGGCGTTCAGCGAGGTCTGCGTCGGCCACCTCGGCGTGGAACAGGAAGTGGTGCTGACACCCCTGATGCACGACACCCCGGGCGAACTGGCCCAGCCCTTTGACGTGAAGGAGTGGCGCAAGGGTCAGTGCGACCTGATCCCCGGCAAGACTGCACCGCAGATCAGCGTGGCCGAGCGCAATTATCCGGACGTCCATGCCCGGTTCACGGCGCTCGGCCCGCTGATGAACACGATCGGCAACGGCGGCAAGGGAATCTCGTGGAAGACCGAGACCGAAGTCGAGCAGCTTGGCCAGCTCAACGGCCTGACGAAGGCGGACAGTCCGGTACCGGGCAGGCCGAGGATCGAGACCGACATCGATGCCTGCGAAATGATCCTGCAGCTCGCGCCGGAGACCAACGGCCATGTCGCGGTGAAAGCCTGGCAGGCGCTCGGCAAGATCACAGGTCGGGACCACAGCCACCTGGCGCTGCACCGCGAAGACGAGAAGATCCGGTTTCGCGACGTGCAGGCCCAGCCGCGCAAGATCATCAGTTCACCGACCTGGAGCGGCATCGAGAGCGAGACCGTCAGCTACAACGCCGGCTACACCAATGTCCACGAGCTGATTCCGTGGCGCACCCTCACCGGGCGCCAGCAGTTCTATCAGGATCACCCGTGGATGATCGCCTTCGGCGAGTCGCTGTCCAGCTATCGCCCGCCGGTGGACCTGAAGACGACGGCAGGAATCCATGGGATCAAGCCGAACGGCCATCCCGAGATCCTGCTGAACTTCATCACGCCGCACCAGAAATGGGGCATCCACAGCACCTACAGCGACAACCTGATGATGCTCACGCTCAATCGCGGCGGTCCGGTCGTCTGGCTCAGCGAGGACGATGCGAAGAAGGCCGGCGTGTCGGACAACGACTGGATCGAGCTGTTCAACATCAACGGGGCGATCGCTGCGCGGGCGGTTGTCAGCCAGCGCGTCTATCCGGGAATGGTGATGATGTACCACGCCCAGGAAAAGATCATCAACACGCCCGGATCGGAGATCACGGGCACGCGCGGCGGGATTCACAACTCGGTGACCCGCATCGTCCTGAAACCGACTCACATGATCGGCGGCTATGCCCAGCTCTCGTACGGTTTCAACTACTACGGGACCATCGGCACCAATCGCGACGAGTTCGTCGTGGTCAGGAAGATGAATCCGGTCGACTGGCTCGACACCCCGCGTGGTGACCAGTACGCGAAGGTATTTCAGTCCCAGGGAGAGAACCCGTGAGCCCGAGCAAACAAGGAGTCGGACGATGAAGGTGAGAGCGCAGATCGGCATGGTGCTGAACCTCGACAAGTGCATCGGCTGCCATACCTGTTCGGTCACCTGCAAGAACGTCTGGACCAGCCGTCCGGGCGTCGAGTACGCCTGGTTCAACAACGTCGAGACCAAACCCGGCATCGGCTACCCCAAGGACTGGGAAGACCAGGGCAAGTGGAACGGCGGCTGGGTGCGTCGTGCCGACGGCCGCATCGAACCGCGCCAGGGCGGGCGTTGGAAGCTGCTGATGCGCATCTTTGCAAACCCGAACCTGCCCCAGATCGACGACTACTACGAGCCCTACACCTTCGACTACGACCACCTGCAGACCGCGCCGGAGATGAAGGCGCCCCCGACCGCCCGGCCGCGCAGCCTGATCACCGGCCAGCGGATGGACAAGATCGTCTGGGGACCGAACTGGGAGGAGATCCTGGGCGGCGAATTCAGCAAGCGCAGCAAGGACCAGAACTTCGAGGCGGTGCAGAAGGAGATCTACGGCCAGTTCGAGAACACCTTCATGATGTACCTGCCGCGGCTTTGCGAGCACTGCCTGAACCCGACCTGCGTCGCCAGTTGTCCATCAGGCTCGATCTACAAGCGCGAGGAGGACGGCATCGTGCTGATCGACCAGGACAAATGTCGCGGCTGGCGGATGTGCGTGAGCGGCTGCCCGTACAAGAAGATCTACTACAACTGGAAGAGCGGCAAGGCCGAGAAATGCATCTTCTGTTATCCCCGGATAGAGTCGGGCCAGCCGACCGTCTGCTCGGAAACCTGCGTCGGACGAATCCGTTATCTCGGCGTGCTGCTGTATGACGCCGACCGGATCGAGGCCGCGGCAAGCGTCGAGCACGACCGGGATCTCTATCAGGCGCAGCTGGACATCTTCCTCGATCCGAGCGATCCGGCAGTCATCGAACAGGCCCGGCGCGACGGTGTCCCTGAGAACTGGCTGGAGGCCGCGCGCTCGAGCCCGGTCTACAAGATGGCGGTCGACTGGAAGGTGGCGCTTCCCCTGCATCCCGAGTACCGGACCCTGCCGATGGTCTGGTACGTACCGCCGCTTTCGCCGATCACGGCGGCCGCCAACGCCGGGCACGTCGGCAGCAACGGCGTGATCCCGGACGTGACGCAGCTGCGCATTCCGGTGCGCTACCTCGCCAATCTGCTGACTGCGGGAGATACCGCGCCGGTGGTCCGGGCGCTTGAGCGGATGCTGGCGATGCGCGCCTACCAGCGCGGCAAGCACGTCGACGGTGAGATCAACACCGCCGTACTGGAACAGGTCGGCATCAGCGAAGCCGACGTCGAAGCGATGTACCAGATGATGGCGATCGCCAACTACGAAGACCGGTTCGTCATTCCGACGACGCATCGCGAATACGCCGAGAACACCTTCAACGTGCGGGGCGGGTGCGGCTTCAGCTTCGGCAATGGCTGCTCCGAAGGGACGACCGAAACCAGCCTGTTCGGCACCGAGAAGAAACGCACGATACCGATCAAAGTGGAGCTTTGAGCCATGAACGTCCGACCACCGGCAGCGCCCGGTATCCGCTTGACCCTGAAAGTGACGGCCCGCCTGCTGGGCTATCCGGATGCGGAGTGCCGAGGCCATCTCGACGAGATGCGTGCCGCGCTGCACGCGGAGAGTGCCTTGAGCGCCACGCGCCTTGCGGAGCTCGACGGGCTGATTCATCGACTCGCAACCGGCCGCCCGCTGGATATCGAGTCGGCGTATGTCGAGCTTTTCGACCGCGGCAGGAGCACGTCGCTGTCGCTGTTCGAGCACGTGCACGGCGATTCGCGGGACCGCGGTCCGGCGATGGTCGACCTGGTCAAGACCTACGAGCAGGCCGGACTGCTGCTCGGTGTCGGGGAACTGCCGGATCACCTGTGCGTGGTGCTCGAGTACGCGTCCACGCAGCCCGAGGCCCAGGCGCGCGCGCTGCTGGCCGAGATCGCCCACATCCTGCAGTCGATCTTCAGCGCGCTGCTGAGGGCGCGAAGCGGCTATGCCAGCGTGGTCGCGGCGCTGCTGGAGCTGGCGGGCGAGAAGGCCGAAGCGGTTGCACTGCCACCCGATCCGGCGCTGGATGAATGCTGGGAAGAACCACCGGTATTCGGCGGCTGCTCCACCCAGGGCCAGGCACGCCCCGGCCAGCCGCAGCCGATTCGCATCGTCAAGGCCCCGCACGGCAATCGAGGAGCATCCGCATGAGCACCCTGCACAGTTTCCTGTTCTCCGTCTACCCGTACATCTGCCTCGCGGTGTTCCTGATGGGCAGCCTGGCGCGCTTCGACCGCGACCAGTACACATGGAAAAGCGATTCGTCGCAGATGCTGCGCGCCGGCCAGTTGCGCTGGGGCAGCAATCTGTTCCATGCCGGGATCCTGTTCCTGCTGTTCGGTCATACGGTCGGACTGCTGACGCCGCATTGGCTCTACGGGCACTTCATCTCGCCGTCGGCAAAGCAACTGGTCGCCATCTATTCCGGCGGCGCCGCCGGTGTGATCTGCTTCATCGGCCTGTCGTTGCTGCTGCATCGCCGGATCTTCGATCCCCGCATCCGGCTGACCAGCCATCGGACCGATCTCGCGATTCTCGTCATCCTGTGGATACAGTTGAGCATCGGCCTGCTGACGCTGCCGTTCTCCCTGGGTCACAGCGACGGCAGCGTAATGCTCGTATTGTCCGACTGGGCGCAGCGCATCTTCACCTTCCGTCCTGACGCGAGCGGCCTGGTCGCGCTTGCCTGGCCTTACAAGGTGCACCTCGTGCTCGGCATGACGATCTTCCTGCTGTTCCCGTTCAGCCGGCTGGTGCACGTCTGGAGCGGGCTCGCCACACTTGCCTATCTGTTCCGGCCGTACCAGGTCGTCCGTGCCAGGCGCCTGAACCTGCCGGCCAGCCAGGATCCGGCCCGTCGCACCGTCTGACACTGCCCCGATCACCGGAGATTCGACGATGACCCGATTCACCACCCTGCAGCCGTCCCCTACCGTGGCCTCGATCGACGGCGTTGCCCTGCATCGCGCCGACGAAACCCTGACCGGCCCGTCGTTGCGCCAGCGCGCCTGCACCGAACTGCTGCGCCAGGCGGCGATCCGGGCCGGCCGGCTGGATGCGCGCGACCCGGCGCCTATCGACGGTGTGTTCAGCGAAGCAGCCTCCGACGCCATCGAGGCCTTGCTGGACGCCGAGCTTCGCCTTCCCGAGCCGTCGGACGAGGCCTGCCGGCGTCATCATGCCGCCAACGCCGGCCGCTACGCGATCGGCGAGCGGGTCCGGGTCCGCCATGTGCTTTTCGCCGTCACCCCTGGCGTAGATGTCGTGCGGCTCCGGGAGCGTGCCGAGGCCTGCCTGCTGACGGTCCGCACTCATGATGCGGGCAGCGTCGACGACAGCTTTGCCCGCGCCGCCGCCACAACCTCGAACTGTCCGAGCGGCGCGAACGGCGGTGATCTGGGTTGGCTGGTCGCAAACGACTGTGCCCCCGAGTTCGCACGCGAACTGTTCGGCCGCAGCGACGTCGGTGTGCTGCCGAGACTGGTCCACAGCCGCTTCGGACTGCATGTCGTCGAAGTGCTGGCCCGCGAACCGGGGTCCATGCCGGCATACGAGTCGGTCCGCGCGGCGGTCATGCAATCGCTTCAGCGGCAGGCCTTCGCGACCGCGTTGCGTCAGTACCTGGAGCAGCTTGCCGGCCAGGCGCGGCTGGTAGGCGTCGATCTCGACGCGGCCGCGACACCGCTGGCGCAGTAGCCCGCCACGGCTGGCTCAGGCCTCCAGCGTCGTCGCGAATGCCGGCTTCTCCCCCGGTGCGGGCGAATAGCCGAAGTCCCCCCGTTCGATCAGGACCTCGACACCGCCGAAGCGCTCGATCTTCGCCTGCTGATCCGCGAAGGCGTTGCGGTTCACCGCTTCGGGATCCACGATCTTGCGAAGCAGCGCCTCCATCATCGTCAGGATGTCCGCATGGCCATCCTCCAGCGCCAGGTCGCGTGTTTCGCCGGCGTCCTCCTGCAGGTCGAACAGCTCCGGCCTGTGGCCCACGTGATGGATGTATTTCCAGCGTCCCTGTCGGACCAGGTACATGGCCGTGATCGAGCCCGCCGCATGGTATTCGCCGAAGGCGACCCGCTCCGGCTGTTCATGTTGCGCCAGGTCGATCAGCGATCGCCCCGGCAGTGCCCGCTCCTGGTCGTCCAGCACCAGGCCCGCGCCCTCGACGATGGTGGGATAGACGTCCACCAGCGTCACCGGCGTCGCGCAGCGTCGGCCTTGCGCAATGCCGGGGCCGGCAAGGATCAGCGGCACTGCCGCCGCCTCTTCGTACTGCACCGACTTGCCCCACAGGTGCCGGTTGCCGAGGTTGTCGCCATGATCGCTGCTGTAGATCACCCGCGTGCTTGCCGACAGGCCGCTCGTGTCCAGGGCTGACAACACCTGTCCGATGTTGTCGTCGAGGAAGGACACCATGCCGTAGTAGGCCGCCAGCGCCACCTTGACCTTGTCCGGGGTGAAGGCGTCGTCATAGTTCATGCAGCGCCGGATCGCTGCGACCACCGGGTGGGTGGGCTCGTGATCGGGCCCGTACAGCCGCGGCATCGGAATGCGATCCACCGGATACATGTCGAAGAACTGCGGCGGGGCGATGAGCGGGAAATGCGGTTTGACGAAGGACACGAACAGGCACCACGGCTTGTCCAGTCGCCCGGCGTAATCGGTCAGCCACTTGATCGCGCCATCGCGGATGTTGCGATCGTAGCTTGCATAGGTCGATTCACCACGACCGGCAGAGCCCGCCAGATCGGCAGTGCCGCCGCGGGCGGCCGGGGTCGGCGACCGGACCAGCCCCAGCAGATCGCCCTGGCCGTCCACGACATGCAGCGGGATCAGCTCCTGGACGAAGCCGTTGTCGTCCTCGGCGCTGCGGAAATGGAGCTTGCCGATCGAGATCGTGTGGTGGCCCGAATCCCGCAGCCGATGGGCCCAGCTGCGGATGCTGCCGTCGTATGGATGGGCGTTGTCCCAGCAGCGATTCTCGGCGACGTAAGTCCCGGTGTGCAGACTGGCCCGGGCGGGCACGCAGATCGGGCAGTTGGTGTACGCCGCATCGAAACAGGTTCCGCGAGCGGCCAGCCGGTCGAGGTTGGGGGTCTTGATGAACGGATGTCCATAGCAACCGGTGACGTCGCGGGTGTGCTCGTCGGACAGGATGAACAGTGTGTTGGCGGGTGTCGTGCCCATGGGTCTACCTGACGAAGAAGTGTTTCAGCATTGGAGCAGTCGGCCGGAAACGATGTCTAATCGGGGCCACTCGCAAGTGCCCCGTGTTTATCGAGCGTCCGGCTGAAGAGACTGAACAACCGGGCCCAGACGCGCTCGGCGGCCTGCTTGTGATAGCAGTAGCGCTGCGGAAACGTGAATCCGTGAAGGGCGCCCGCGTGCCATTCGACCTGATACGGAAGACCGGTGGCCTGCAACGCGGCCTCCACGGCCTCGGCGTGCGCAGCCGGTGCGGCCGGATCATCATCGGCCCAGGCGAAATAAGCCTCGGCCTGCATCTGCCCGATCAGGCGATGGGGCGAATCCCCGGCGTCCGAGACGAGACGGCCACCGTGCAATGACGCCATCGCCTTGATTCGACCGGGAAAGGCAGCAGCTGCAGCGATCGCATGCCGCCCCCCCATGCAATATCCGATCACGGCGGCCGGCAGCCGGATTGACGGATTCCGGGCGGCATGCTCGAGCACCGCGGCGCAGTCGCCGGTGGTCATCTGCATCGACAAGGCGTCGTTGAGCGCCACCATCTTCGGATCCAGCCGACCGTACGCCAGCGGGGCCGGGTCGAAGCTGGGCGATCCGTACCGGTGAAAGAGATCGGGCAGGTAGACCCCGTATCCTGCGCTGGCGATTCGACGGCACATGTCGCGCAGTTCTTCGCGAATCCCCAATGCATCCATCAGGAAGATGACGAGCGGGTAAGGACCCGGCTCATCGGGATGCACGATCCAGGTCGCCATCGGGCCGTCGCCGGTGTCAAGAGAGGTCGCCGTCTCGATCATCGTTGCCCTCAGGCTGCCTGACGCCGGCCGAGTTTACACCCCGGCATCGCTCGCGCCGTTACGGTAAGCTGATCGCTTTACCTGGCCCTCTATGCAACGTTACCCCCCGCCGTTTCCGCTACGTATCCAGGCAATCGGCCTGCTGGCCTGGACCGTGCTCACCTTCGCCGCCGCCGCGGTCGGCGGATTCGCCTCGTCGCAGGCGGGTTCGTTCTATGCGGATCTGGCCAGGCCGTCCTGGGCACCGCCCGGCTGGTTGTTCGGCCCGGTCTGGACACTGCTCTACGCCCTGATGGCCGTCGCGGTCTGGCTGGTCTGGCGCAGCGGAGGATTTCGCAGCGCAGGATCGGCGCTCACGCTCTACCTGCTGCAGCTGGCGGCCAATGCGATGTGGACCTGGCTCTTCTTCGCCTGGCGCCAGGGCGGCTTCGCCTTTGCGGAGATACTGGTTCTCTGGGCTTTGATCGCGGCAACGATCCTTGCCTTCTGGCGCGTCAGTCGAATCGCCGGGGTGCTGCTGCTTCCGTACCTCGCCTGGGTCTCCTTTGCGGCGGCCCTCACCTACGCGACCTGGACGCTCAACCCCGGGGTCCTGTCCTGATCCGCCCGGACGCCGAGGTGTCAGTCGACCGAGTGGATCCCTCTTCTGATCCGCATCGCGCGCCCGACCTGCCCGATCGCGTCCTCGCCGAGCAGGCGCGCGGCCATCGGCAGCAGTTCGTCGTCTTCACGCGCGAGATGACGTTCATAGAGACCCACGAGATCCTCCACGAGGGCCGCGTCGAGGCGGACGGGTTCGCCGGCGGCAATCTGCTCGAGCCCGAGCCGGAGACGGTCCCATCGTGTTTCCAGTTCGCGGTGCTCCGCGGTCAGCGCCGCCGTCAGTTCGCGCAGGCAGACCGCGTCGGAGCCGGCCATCGACTCGATCAACGCGGGGAAGAGGTCAACCTCCTCGTCGGCGTGATGATCCCGGGCCGACGTGTCGAAGTAGCGGATGACCTGGGTGGCGGCGGTGCGCGCCTGCGCATCCGCGCCGTGCTCCGCCAGGTGAGGCACCAGCCGACGCAATGTCGCGCACTGGCGTTCGATGCGGGCGTGGCATCCCGCCAGCATTTCCAGCGGCGCCTCGAAACCGGCAGTAGGGGCGGAATGACCGGGAATCGGTGTCATGGCGTGGCGGCCTGTTCGTGGCGCCGGGCTGGCCGGCTCGAAGTGTCGAAGGGCAGCCGGCGGCGCGGGCAGTGCCTCGATGATAGTGCTTCAAGTACGGCTTCTCTGCAACGCCGCCGCTGCCGCTTGCAGAGCTTATGGCAGGCATGACACCACAAACCGGCGGACCGACTCCCGACGGGGTCGCGCACCGGGGCTGGCCGGCGCTGCGACTGGGTTTCCGGCCGTTCTATCTCGCCGCCGCACTCTATGGCGCCCTCGCAATTCCGCTCTGGCTGGCGGTGCTGTGGGGAGCCGTCCGCCTGGGTCCGGACGTGAATCCCTACTACTGGCATGCGCACGAGATGCTGTTCGGCTTTGCGGTCGCGGTCATCATCGGATTCCTGCTCACCGCCGGCAGGGCCTGGACCGGCCTGGCAACCCCGCGTGGCGCCGGCCTCGGCGCGCTGGCTGCGATCTGGCTCGCTGCGCGCGTGTCGGCACTGGCCGCGCCTTACCCGGTGTATGCCGCCCTTGACTGGGTGCTGGTCCCGACCGTGGCCACCGTGCTGGCGGTCGTTCTGCTGCGGGCAGGAAGTCACCGCAACCTGCCGCTGGTCCTGATCCTGGTCCTGCTGTCGGTGGCGAACGGCGCCTTCCACGCTGCGATGCTCGGGCTCATCGGGCTCTCCCCGCTCACGGCGCTCTACGCGGCGCTGGCGCTGATCGTGATGATTGAATGCGTGATGGCCGGGCGGGTCGTGCCCGCATTCACGCAAAGCGCGACACCAGGGCTGCGCCTGGTCGTCCAGCCGCGGCTCGAAGCAGCAACGCTGGCGGCGTCTGCCCTGGCCCTGGCGCTCTGGGTCTTTGCGCCGCCGGGACCGATGACGGCGACCGCCCTCGCGGCGGCCGCAGCCCTGCACGTGATCCGGCAGTGGCAGTGGCGCCCGTGGGTGACGCGCGGACGGCCGATCCTCTGGATCCTGCACGCCGGTTATGCGTGGATTCCGGTCGGGTTCGCGCTGCTGGGCCTCGCGCAGGTCGGATGGGTGAGCCAGTCGGCCGGGGTCCACGCACTTGCGGTCGGTGCGACCGGCGGCCTGATCATCGGCATGATCACCCGCACGGCACGCGGTCACACCGGCCGGCCACTGAGGACGTCAGGGCCGGAAGTGGCCGCATACCTGCTCGTCATCGTTGCCGCGGGACTGCGCGTCCTGCTGCCGATATTGGCACCCCAGGCCTTGCAGATCTGGCTGGCCGGCGCCGCGCTTGCCTGGAGCGGCGCCTTCGTCATCTACCTTGTCATCTACACGCCCTGGCTCCTGCAAACGCGACTCGATGGCAAGGATGGCTGATTCGTCGCCGGCCGCCGACCGGCGGCTGGGAACTTCCACAGCCGGCGCGTCCGCAGCCTTCGAGTTTCTCGAAAGCTCGCTTCGAGATCGGTCGATTGCCCGCCCTGCCAGCGGCTGGTCTAATCTGCAGACATCATCAGGGACCGTCCGCATGAAGATAACCGAGTGCCGCGCAATTCCGCTCAACCTCGAGATGACGCTGGCCGCCGGCGCCGTTTCCAAGCGCACCAACCTGTCCTGCGTGCTGGTCCGCCTGGAGACCGACACCGGCCTGGTCGGCACCGGCTTCACGGCGATCACCGAGGAAGAAGTGGTCGCCGCCGCCATCGACCAGGTCGCCGCGCCTGCTGTCATCGGCATGGATCCGATGGCGCACGAACGCATCTGGGAAAAGCTCTACTGGCTGCTTTCCCCGCGCGGCCAGAGCGGCTACGCGATGCATGCGATTGCGGCAATCGACCTCGCGGTCTGGGACCTCAAGGCACGGTCTCTGGACCTGCCGTTGTGGCGCCTGCTTGGCGGCAGTCGCGACCGGGTGCCGGCTTATGCGACCTTCGGCTTCGGCTTCTTCGACCAGGATCAACTGGTGGCTGCCGCGCGCGACTGGGCCGGGCGCGGATTCTCCCGGCTCAAGATGACCGTCGGCAATCACGGGCTGCAACGCCGCGACGAGCCCCGCCCGCTGTCCAAGGTGATCCTGGAGGACGAGCGGCGGGTGCGGGCGGTGCGCGACGCGGTCGGTCCCGACGTCGAGATCTGCATCGACGCCAACTGCAGCCTGGACCCCTACCATGCCGCCCGGCTTGCCCAACGACTGGAAGACTGCGGCCTCGCCTTCTTCGAAGAGCCGGTTACCCAGAACGACGTCCGGGCGCTGGCCGACCTGCGCCGGCGCACCCGGGTGCCGATTGCTGCCGGCCAGAACGAGGGACTGGCTTCGCGTTTCGCCGATTTCTTCACGGCCGGCGCGCTCGACATCGCCCAGCCCAACGTCGCGATCACCGGCGGCATCACCCAATGCCTGCGCATCGCCGGTCTGGCTCAGTCCTTCAACGTCGCCATCGCCAACGGCGGCGCCTGGCCCTTCCACAACATGCACCTGCACGCCGGACTGGCGCATGGCGGCTACGTGGAGTATCACCGCGGCGCAGTGCTGCTATACGAACAGATCTACCGGGACCTGCCGGTCGCCAAGGATGGCTGGATCGAGCTTCCGGACCGTCCGGGATTCGGTTTCGAACCGGACTGGGACCGGATCAAGGAACTCGCCGGAAGGCCGCTATCCCGCGGCACCGGCAAGGCATGAATGGAGGAGACCCCCATGCAACATGATCATCGCAATTCGCGCCGAGGCGTCCTGGGCGTCCTGCTGGGCGCCACCCTGGCGGGCGGCCTGGCCCTGCCTGGCCCGGTCCTGGCGCAGGATTACCCGTCGCGGCCGATTCGCGTGCTGGTCGGTTATTCCGCCGGCGGCGGGGTAGACGCCCTGGCCCGGACGCTGGCCGCCCGGCTGTCCGAACAACTGGGCCAGAACATGGTGGTGGACAATCGTCCGGGCGCCACCAGCACCATTGCCGCGAATGTCCTGCTATCCTCTGCGCCCGACGGGTACACGCTGCTGCTGGCCGACTCGGCGTTGCTGATCGCGGCGCGCGCCATGCAGAACGTCAGCTTCGATCCGGTCAAGAATTTCGTTCCCGTCGCCGGCGTCGCGATCGCGCCCCTGGCGATTGCCGTGGCGGCTGATTCGCCCCTGCGCTCGCTGGAGGACATGGCCAAGGCGGGCGGGTCCGGCAACCAGCTGAACTACGCCACTTCCGGCATCGGCACCGTGCATCACCTGGCCATGGAGTACCTGCAGGCGCGCGCGAACATCAAGATGACGCACGTGCCGTATCGCGGCGCCTCGGCATTGCTGCCCGACCTCATCAGCGGCCAGGTCTCCGCCGGCGTCCTGAGCGCGGCCGCGGCGATGGGTCAGGTCAAGGCCGGCAAGATCCGGGTGCTCGGCCTGACCAGCGCCGAGAAGCTGGATGGAGCCGCGGACTGGCGCGCGATCTCCGACTGGCTGCCGGGATTCGATGCCTCGCCCCGGCTGTTCGTGCTCGCCCCTTCCGGTACGCCGGAGCCCGTCGTGAGGCGCCTGGAGTCCGAAATCCGCAAGTCGCTGAGCGATCCGGCCATGGTTCAGGACCTCTCGAAACAGGGATTCATCACGAACTTCCAACCGTCCAAGGCGCTCAAGGCAGGCATGGAAGAAGAGCTGGAGCGCTGGACGGATCTCATCAAGAAGTCCGGCATCACGCTGAACTAGCGCACTTCTGGAGGTGCCGCGCCAGGCGCCGGGTGCCGGGCGACGGCGGCCGCAGCCGCGGCCATCCCAACAGGAGTGCCCGTTCCGCCCAGGCATCGGACAGGGAAACGCAACTCAGCCGCCCCAGCTGGACGTGCAGGTCGGCCGCCTTGCGCGGAACGACACTCACGCCGGCCCCGGCGCCGACGAGGCTGCACACCGCATCGAAGCTGTGCACGCGTATCCGGGTGCGCAATTGCCGGCCGAGCGCCGCGGCGGCCCGGGCCAGCTGCCGCTGGATGGCTGTGTCGACCGGCAGGCTGACCAGTTCGTGATCCAGCACCTGGCCGAACGCCACGACGCCGTGACCTGCCAGCGGATGACCGACCGGCACGATCAGGGCCAGCTGGTCCCGACGGTACGAAACGCTGTGAATGCCTGCAGACGCAAACCCGGCCTCGAAGATGCCGAGATCGCTGCGCTCGGTCAACAGCGCATCCACCACGTCACGGCTGGTGTGCTCGGAGAGTTCGAGCCGGATCGACCGGTTGCCCGCGAGGAATCCGCTGAGGTCCGCCGGCAGGAACTGCACGATGGCCGACGAGTTAGCGAACAGCCGCACGCTGCCTTCGACACCCTGGGTCTCGTCGCTGAGGTCGTTCTGGAGCGCCTCCGTCAGCCCGATCACCTCCCGCGCGTAGGCGATCACCCGCTCGCCGGCCGCGGTCGCGATCACCCCGCGCGCATGACGATCGAACAGCGGATAGCCCAGGCGCGCCTCCAGGTCGCTGATCCGCTTGCTCGCAGCGGCCACCGACAAATGCGAGATCAACGCCCCGCCGCTGATCCTGCCGGTCTGCGCGACGGCGAGGAACAGGCGCAACGCCGCGAGATCGAGTTGGGACAGCGAGGTCGTCATGGTTCTTCAGCGCCCGCGGCTCGCCGCCCTGGCGCCGGGCGGTCCGGTGCTGCCGCGATGGACGACGTCGATTGGAAACGCCTGGAACGGCTCCCAGGGCTGGCCTTCAAGCCGTGCGATCAGCTGTGCGGCGGCCGCGCGCCCGATCTCGATGATCGGCGTGCGGATGCTGGTGAGCCCGGGCGTCTGGGTTGCGCCCAGATCGGTATTGTCGACGCCGGTAATCGAGATATCGGCGGGGATGTGCAGCCCGGCCTTGCGGCACGCCACCATCGCGCCGACGGCGAAGACGTCGTTGGTCGAGACCACCGCGGTGGGGGGCTCCGGCAATGCCAGCAAGCGCCCCATCGCCTGTTCGGCCGATTGCAGCGAGATCGGCGCGTACTGCACGCAGCCGTCGGCCAGCGCCAGCCCCGCCTCCGCCAGCGCCTTGCGCACGCCGGCTCCGCGGGCTCTCGCCCGGTCGTTGCCGGCGAGCGGCGCACTGAGCAACCCGAAGCGCCGATGACCCAGGCCGACCAGGTGCCGCGTGATCTCGACCGTGGCCGCCTGGTTGTCGAAGCCGATGCTGGGATGGCGATGCGCCGGATCGATCCCCCAGGTGAGCACGAAAGGGCGACCGTAGTCCTCCAGCAGCGAGAACAAGGCGGGGTCGTGGTCCAGGCCGACGAAAACGAAGGCATCGACGCCATGCTGGATCAGCTGCCGCGCCACCCGCAGTTCCACCGTCAGGTCGTAGTGATGTTCGGCGAGAACCACGGAGTAGCCGCGGGCGTCCAGATGCTGCTGCAAGGCACTGGTGGTCCGGGCATAGAGGGCATAGTCGAAGGACGGCACCACCGCGCCGACCATGCTGCTGCGGTGGCTGCGCAGCGAGCGGGCAGCGCCGTGGGGCACGTAGCGCAGCTTGGCGGCCGCTTCCAGCACCCGCTGCCGGGTCTGCGGATCGACCCTGTCCGGGCTGTTGAGCGCGCGCGATACGGTGGCAGTCGACACTCCGGCCAGCCGCGCGACATCCTTGCCGCCTGAACGGAGCCGGGCGTCGTCCAGGTGGCTGTCCGGTTCGGCGGGGCTGCTCATGTCCGAAGAGTATAGCCAAATCGCATGTAATCGATTGCAGTTGTTGACGACCGGCGACGATGTTAAATTGTCGATGCAATCGATTGCATCAGATTCGTTCCGCGACTACCAAGGAGACAATCTTGAAGAACCCGACTCGTCCTTCCGTCCAGCCCCGGCCAGCCCGGCGCAAGCTCATCACTCAGGTCGCCTCCGTCGGCGCGCTGGCTGCCGCCTCGCCGCGCATGCTGACCAGCGCCCACGCCCAGGGCGATGACCTGGCGCCATACAAGGCGGCAAAAATCAACTGGCGGCAGGTCGAAGGGGAATCGATCTCGGTGGCGGTCATCCCGGCCAGCTACTTCGACAATCTCGGCACGCTGATACCGCAGTTCGAGGCGTTGACCGGCATCCAGGTACGGGTGGAAAAAGTACCCCCCGGCCAGATCCGGCAGAAGGCCATGCTCGATCTTTCCTCCAAGACCCGGACCTATGCGACCCATGCGGCGGATCCGATGTACTACCCGCTCTATGTCGCCAACAAGTGGGTGGAACCGCTCGATCAATACCTCAAGGACGCCAGCCTGACCGATCCGGCCTGGTTCAACTATGACGACATCCTGAAGGCCTGGCGCGAGGCCGACTCGGTCGACGGCAAGCCCTACGGCATCCCCTACGACGGCGAGGTGACGCTGCAGGTCTACCGCAAGGACCTCTACGATGCGAAGGGGCTCAAGCCGGCCCAGACCTACGACGAGCTGCTGGCCAATGCCAAGGCCCTGAACGATCCGGACAACCGGATGTACGGCCTCGCAATGCGCGGTTTCGCCGGGGCCGGCCAGAACATGTACATCTACCCGTCGCTGCTGCGCGGCTTCGGCGGCAGCTGGATTTCCGGCAACACCGTCAAGGTGAACTCTCCGGAGGCGGTGCGCGCGCTGCAGTGGTACGTCGATGCCCTCACCAACTACGCCCCGCCTGCCGTGCGCAACTGGAACTGGCCGGATATCGCGGACGCGTTCTCTCAGGGCACGGTCGCCTGCTACCTCGATGCCCATTCCTCCGCCGCCGTCATCAACAATCCGGACAAGTCGAAGGTGATCGGCAAGATCGGATATGCACGCTGGCCGAAGGGCCCTGCCGGCAAGGCGGTCACTTCGATCTGGAACTGGGGCTTCCCGATCAACGCCGCGCTCAGCGAGAAGGCCAAGAAGGCCACCTGGCTGTTCATCACCTGGGCCACCTCGGCGGAGACGCAGGCCCGCACATCCTGGAAGTTCGCAGGTCCGGCCAAGCGCTCCGGCATCAACCGCCGCTCGCTGTGGCAGTCCGACGAGTTCGCCAACGCCATGAAGGGTGCGGGCGACAACTTCGTGAAGGCGGCGCTGGAATCGCTGGAGTTCGATACGGATGTCGACTGGCGTCCGCGGGTACCGCAGTGGCCGGCTATCGGCGAGACCATGGCAACCGCCATCCAGTCCGCACTGGTCGGCCAGAAGCAGCCCAAGGAAGCACTCGACGAGGCCCAGAGCCGGATCCAGCAATTGCTCGGCAAGAGCTGAGCAGTGCGGTTGATGCCCTCTTCGGGCGCCCGCGCGGGCGCCGCCGTCCGCACGCTGGCCGGCCAGGAGCGCCGCTTCGCGCTGGTGCTGCTGTTGCCCGCACTGCTGGCGCTGCTGCTGACGACGACGACGCCGCTGGTCTACCTGGTCTGGAACAGCCTGCACCGCCTCGACCTCGGCATGCCCTGGCTGTCCGGATTCGCTGGCCTGGAGAACTACGTCCGAATGGGCGGCGATCCCCGCTTCTGGAATTCGCTCTGGCTGACGCTGGTCTACACCGGCAGCACCGTCGTGCTGCAGGTCGTCGTCGGCCTGTCCCTGGCGCTGCTGGTGCTGCAGATACCCAAGGGACAGGGCGTGCTGCGGGTTGCCGCCATCCTGCCGATCGTGCTCGCGCCGGTGGTTGTCGGCCTGTTCTGGCGCACCCTGGTCCTTGCGCCGGACTTCGGCCTGGTGGACGTGGTCAGCCGCGCGCTCGGCCTGGGCAGTCACAACTGGCTGGGCGACCCGCAACTGGCGCTGATTTCCGTGATCGCGATCCACACCTGGCAATGGACGCCGTTCGCATTCCTGGTACTGCTGGCGACGCTGGCGACCTTGCCGCCCGACATCTATGAAGCGGCCAGGCTGGACCGGGCGGGTGCCTGGCAGCGGTTCCTGCACATCACCTTGCCGTTGATCCGCCCTGCCATCGTGATGGTCGTGATCCTGCGGATGATGACCGCGCTGTCGGCCTTTGCCGCGATCTTCGCAGCCACCGGCGGCGGCCCGGGCTCGGCCACCGAGATCCTGAATCTCTACGCCTACCGGACCTCGTTCTCGGAACTGAACCTGGGATACGGGGCATCGCTGGCGGTGGTCCTGATGGGACTGACGCTGGCCATCTCGTTCCTGATGTTCCGCCTGAGGAGGGCGAAATGAGCGGCACTTCCTCATCGGCCCGCGGTCCTCGCGGCGCCGGCCTGCGGGCCCTGATGCTGTGGCTGGCAGCGGGGCTGCTGCTCGCGGTCTGGGCGTTCCCCGTCCTCTGGGGGCTGCTGACTTCGTTCAAGACCGAGCGCGATGTGCTCGCCTACCCACCCAAGGTGCTGTTCGAGCCCACCCTGGACAACTACCGCGAAGTCATCTTCGGCGCGTCCTCGATCCTGCCGAACCTCTGGTCGAGCATGATCGTGTCCACCTCGGCAACGGTTCTGACCATGCTCTTCGCGGTGCCCGCCGCCTATGCGCTTGCGCGTCTGCGCTATCCGGCCAAGCGCACCTCCGGCTTCTACGTGCTGGCGACACAGATGCTGCCGCCGGTCGGCCTGATCATCCCGTACTACCTGGTCCTGCAGAAGATCGGCGGGCTGGACACCTACAGCGGGATGACCGCAATCTATCTCACCTTCTCCCTGCCTTTCGCCATCTGGCTGATGGTGTCCTACTTCGAGGACATCCCCCAGGAGATGGAGGAAGCCGCGCTGCTGGACCGCGCCGGCAGATTGCGCACTCTCTGGTATGTGATCCTGCCCCAGGTGCGCGGGGGCATCGCGGTCACCACGATCTTCGTGTTCCTCAACGCCTGGAACGAATTCCTGTTCGCCGTCGTCCTGGGCGGCAACAACGTGCGGCCGGTCACGGTCGCCATGTTCAATTTCATCTCGGTGGAGCAGACACAGTGGGCGCGGCTTGCGGCCGGTGCGATGCTGGCCATGGCGCCGGTCATCCTGATCGGCCTGGCCGCCCAGCGCCATATCGTCAAGGGACTCACCGTCGGCGCAGTCAAGGGAGGAGGTCGTCGATGACGAGTGTCGGCAAGGTAAGGATTGAAGGCGTGGTCAAGCGCCACGGCAGCTTCACGGCACTGCACGGCCTGGACCTGGAAATCGAACCGGGCGAGTTCTTCGCGCTGCTCGGGCCCTCCGGCTCGGGCAAGACCACCACGCTGCGCATCCTCGCAGGCCTGGAGGAAGTCGACGGCGGCCGCGTGCTGCTCGACGGCGTCGACGTCACCCACAACGAACCCGGGGAGCGCGATGTGGCGATGGTGTTCCAGAGCTATGCGCTCTACCCGCACATGACCGTGTCGGAGAACATCGCTTTCCCGCTGAAGATGATCGGCACCCCTGCGGCGGAGATCGTTAGCGCGGTGCGCGACGCCGCAACCCGGGTCGACATCGCGCCACCTGCTGGCGCGCCGGCCGGGACAGCTCTCCGGCGGCCAGCAGCAGCGCTGCGCCCTCGCCCGGGCGATCGTGCGCAAGCCGCGGCTGTTCCTGCTGGACGAGCCGCTGTCGAACCTGGATGCGAAGCTGCGGATCGAGACCCGGGCGGAACTGCGCAAGCTGCAGCGCTCGCTCGGTGTCACCACGGTATACGTGACCCACGACCAGGAGGAGGCCATGACGGTGGCCGATCGCATGGCCGTGTTCATGGAGGGCCGGATGGTGCAGATCGGCAGGCCGAAGGACATCTTCCGCGAACCCGCCAACATCACCGTGGCCGGATTCATCGGCACGCCGCCGATGAACCTGCTGGCGGCCGAGATGGCCGACGGCCAGGTCCGGCTGCACGGCGCTTCGCTGCCGGTGAACAGTACGCCCGGCGTGGCGCGCCCGGTGATTCTCGGCGTGAGGCCGGCGGACTTGCGCATCACCGCAAGCGGAATTCCCGCGCGGGTCGAGTTCATCGAAGATCTCGGCGACAACGTGATCATCAACTTCGACGTGGGCGGACAGCGGGTCAAGGCCCGGTCCGAGCAGCACCCTGAACTGAGCGAAGGCCAGTCCGTGCACCTGTCGTTCGATCCGCGTGCCGCCCACCTGTTCGACCCCGAATCCGGGTCGAGGCTTGCGCCGGCGCTCCCGGCTGCGTCCTCGCCCGAAGCCACCATCGCCACACCTGGCAGGACAAGCAGATGAAGAGAAAGCCGAACATCGTACTGATCTTGAACGACGACATGGGGTACTCGGATATCGGGTGCTACGGCGGCGAGATCGACACGCCCAACCTCGATCGACTCGCCGTCAACGGCCTGCGTTTCTCGCAGTTCTACAACACCGCACGCTGCAGTCCGTCGCGGGCCTCGCTCCTGACGGGGTTGCATCCGCACCAGACCGGCATCGGCGTGCTCACTTACGACTTCGGCCCGGAGGGCTATGCGGGTGACCTCAACCAGCGCTGCGTGACCATTCCGGAGGCCCTGAAGGCTGCGCGAGTACCGCACTTACATGAGCGGCAAATGGCACGTCTCGTCCAACCTGACCAAACCCACCGGATCCTGGCCGCTGCAGCGCGGCTTCGACAAATTCTTCGGCACCATCATCGGTGCCGGCAGCTTCTATGATCCGAACACGCTCACCCGCGGCAACGACAACGTTGAACACGAGGCGAGCGAGAACGACTCCTTCTTCTATACCGATGCGATCAGCGACCAGGCCGCACAGTACATCCGCGACCACCAGGCGCAGGATCCCGGCAAGCCGTTCTTCCAGTACGTTGCCTACACCGCGCCGCACTGGCCCCTGCACGCGCACGACGACGACATCGCAAAGTACCGCGGGCGCTTCGACAAGGGCTGGGATACGCTGCGCGAAGAACGTCTTCAGCGCCTGGTCGAATCCGGGCTGCTCGACAAGGCCTGGCCGCTGACGCCGCGCGATCCGACCCAGCCGCCCTGGACCGACACCGAGCACAAGGAGTGGCTGCTTCGCTGCATGGAGGTCTACGCCGCCCAAGTCGACCGGATGGACCAGGGCATCGGCAGGATCATCCAGGCGCTCGAGGAAACCGGACAACTGGAAGACACGCTGGTCATTTTCCTGTCGGACAACGGCGCCTGTGCGGAGGACATTCCCGAAGACGTCACGATTGATGAACTCGTCAACAAGCTGAGGATCGCGAAGTCCCACACCCGCAAGGGCGAGCCGGTCCGATTCGGCAACAATCCGGCGCTGATGCCCGGTCCCGAAGATACCTACCAGAGCTACGGCACGGCCTGGGCCAACCTGTCCAACACGCCGTTTCGCCTGTACAAGCACTGGATCCATGAAGGCGGGATCGCGACGCCCCTCATCTTCCACTGGCCCAAGGGCATTCGCGACAAGGGCGGTATCCGTCACTCACCGGGCTATCTGCCCGACATCATGGCAACCATCCTCGATATCACCGGCACCCGTTACCCGGCCGAGCGCAACGGCAACCCGGTCGCACCCCTGGAAGGCAACACGCTCGCCGCGGTGTTCGACGGCGACCAGCCGCAGCGGCCGCCGATGTTCTGGGAACACGAAGGCAACGCCGCCGTCCGGATCGGATCCTGGAAGCTGGTGCGCAAGTATCCCCAGGCCTGGGAACTGTACGACCTCGCCAAGGACCGCACCGAACTGAACGATCTCGCCGGAAAACATCCGGACCGGGTTCGCGACATGGCCGCGCAGTACGAGGCCTGGGCCGCGCGTTGCAACGTCATTCCGCGGGAGAAGATCCTGTCCCTGATGCGTGAGCAGAAGTCGCCGCCGGCATTCTGGGAGAAGGACGAGGTCGCCGGCGAGCAAGGCGGCACCGGGCGGCGCCTGAGACAGCCTGGGACGACGCGGGTAGATTTCACCGACGTCCCGGCGACCCAAGCGATCGGGCGCATGGTAAGTTGCGACGGTCGACGGCTCTTCTGCCGCGACTCGTCCGGCAGACTTCGCCGCAAGCCATACAGGTACTCCCGATGAAACGCATCAACCGGCCCGCCCGGCGCCTCCTCCTGCGCACGATGGCCGCACTCACGACCGGCGCAGCCGCCCTTTCCCTCGCCGGGCGGTCCCTGGCGCAGGACTTCCCCGCCCGCTCGATCCGCATCGTGGTGCCGTTCGCCCCTGGTGGCGGCAATGACGTGTTCGCTCGACATCTCGCCAGTCGGATGAGCGAAGTGATCAGGCAGCAGGTCGTGGTGGAGAACAAGGCCGGCGCGGGCGGCACCATCGGCACCGACATCGTCGCCAAGGCCGCGCCGGACGGCTACACGCTGCTGCTGGGCCATACCGGGACGCTGGCGATCAATCCGTCCCTCTACCCCCGCCTGCCCTACGACGCAGCGACCGCATTCGTGGCGGTCGGCCCGCTGGCCGCCGCGCCTCTGCTCCTGGTGGTACCCGACCAACAGCCGGTTCAAAGCCCTCGCCGAGGTGATCGCCGCCGCCAAGGCCGCCCCCGGGACCCTGACCTTCGCATCCAGCGGCAGCGGCACCGGCGGCCACCTCGCCGGCAAGTTGCTCGAGCAGAGCGCGGGCATCAGCCTGACGCATGTCCCCTACCGCGGAACTGCCCCGGCGCTGAACGACCTGATGGGGGCCAGGTCGATCTCATGTTCAGCGTGATCCCGCCGGCCGTGCCTCAGGTCGAGGGCGGAAAGCTGCGGGCCCTCGCAGTCTCGGGCAACCGCCGGAACAACCGCCTGCCCCAGGTGCCCACTGTGGCGGAGGCCGGCATCGCCGGCTACGAGAGCACCCTGGCCTACGGCTTGATGGCGCCGGCAGGAACACCGGCAGACGTACTGAAGACACTGGGCACTGCGCTCTCCACGTCGATGGAGTCGCCGCGGTTGAAGGAAGCCTTCCACCAGGAAGGCGCCGAGCCGCTCTCCGGTACCGCCGCGGATTTCGAAAGTCTGATCGCGACCGAGACCCGGCGCTACGGCAAGCTGATCAGAGAGGCCGGCATCCAGGTGCGACTAGCTCCTAGAGCAACCAGTCGATCGGCAGTATCGCGAACGTCGAGGCGCCAACCCGCCGCCAGAAACCGGCGTGCGGTTCATCGGCCAGGCGCACGGGTACACCGTCCTCCTCGCCGCTCCACTGCAGATTGCCCTCTTCGGTGAGACTCACCTGCCACGCGATCTGCGGCACGTTTCTGCTGTAGGCCGCTTCCACCGTCCGGGCCAGCGCAGGGCTCTCGATCACGAAGCCCAGTTCCGTATTCAAGTCCACCGAGCGCGGGTCGAAGTTGAACGAACCGATCACCACGCGGGAGTGGTCGACGGAAAATGTCTTGGCGTGCAGGCTGGAGCGGGAACTGCCCCCCCGGACCGCGCTGCCTGAACCTGCCGGAGCCCGGGGAACCCCCTGCCTGTGCTGCCGCCCCGGCACTGCCGGATCCCGGCCTTCGGGTAGTGCGCGCCATGGGCTTGTACTCGTGCAGTTCGATGCCGGCGCGCAGCAGTTGCTTTCTCGATCGGGCATAGCCGGCATGAACCGCGACGACGTCGGTCGACGCGAGCGAGTTGGTCAGCACCCGGATCCGGACCCCCTGCCCCGCCAGAGCTTCCAGAAACGTCGTTCCCTCCGCCATCGGCACGAAATAGGGAGAAACCATCTCCAGCGTTTCCTGCGGTTGGCCGAAGATGGCTTCGAACCGTTGCGCCAGTGCCGTCACCGGTGCCGGCTTGCGCAGGACCTTGGCGGGGTCGTCGCTGACCAGACGCGTGGCGGCCCAGTCGAGTGCCAGCCGTCCTTCGAGCAGGTCCTGCATGGACCCCGCGTGTCGTACGGCGTCCGAGTAGACATGCCCACCCGCGTCCAGTTCTGCCGCCGCGATCTCCCTTCGGATTGTTGCAAGGTTGTGGTCACCTGCCGCCGGCACCAGCCGATCGATCGGGTAGGCGGATTCGCTCGCCCAGTAGCGATCGAAGTCGGCGGAGACCTCGGTCACCACGCTCCCGACGGCAAGCACGTCGAGATCGGCGAAGGCACGCGTTTCGTCGACGTCGAAATATTCGTCGCCGATATTGCGCCCGCCGATGATGGTGGCCTGGTTGTCCGCGGTGAAGGACTTGTTGTGCATGCGCCGGTTGAGCCGGGCGAAGTCGGTGAGGTAGCCGATCGCGCGTGCCTTTCGCTGGACGAACGGGTTGAACAGACGGACTTCGATGTGCGGATGGGCATCCAGGGCCAGCAGGGTTTCATCCAGGCCCCCGGTGCCCGCATCGTCGAGCAGCAGTCTGACCCGCACGCCGCGATCGGCCGCCTGGCTGATTGCCTTGAACATCAGCATGCCGGAGACGTCACGGCGCCAGATGTAGTACTGGATGTCGAGCGTTCGCTGCGCGGCCTCCGCCAGGATCAGGCGCGCAGCCAGGGAGTCGCGCCCGTCGGGCAGCGCGTGCAGCCCCGACCGGTTGCGGGGATCGGCATTGCGTGCCTGCGCCGACGTGCTGCGGTCACCGCGTTCGCGGGCTGCCGATGCCGCGACGGCCCGACCCAGCCGGGTATCGCCGGTATCGCGCAGCGCCACGGTCGCGGTGCGCTGTTCCAGTGACGGCAGCGACGCGCAAGCACTGAGGAGAGCAATGCAGAGTGCAACGAGGAAGTGACGGGTGGCGCCCATGGTGGCTCGAGAAGCTCGCGCAGTCGCGACAGCCGCATCGGCAGGATATATGCCCGGCGCGGGCGTCAGGGACGCCGGCGCGTCAGGTCGAAGACCCGGATGCCATCCTCGCCGATCGTCCTGCTTCCCCAGCGCGGGTTCTCGAGGGTGTCGGCGACATCCTCGCCCCCGGAGCGCCAGTGATCGAGCATTGAGAGGCGCGAGAACTCATAGTCCTTGGAGTGCGTCTCATGGCTGACGCGGCGGTAGATGAGGTGCACGATCGAGACCGCCCGCTCCCCGGCAGCCGCCTGGAGCGTGAGCAGATCGGGGTCGTTGGCGAGGGACTTCGGCAGGCGGGCGAACAGCCGCCGGGCGGCCTGCGCCAGCACTTGCCGCTGCAGTTCCCGGTCGGTGTTCAGGCGGGTCCTGCTGGAGTAGCGGATGTCCTTCTCGCGTTCGATTGCCTCCGCCAGATCCAGGGGCAGAGGGCCGGTCGCGGCAAAAAGGTCGACCTGGAAGATCAGCCGCGGCAGGCTGCCGGGCTCATCCATCACATAGGTCAGCGGCGTGTTGGACACCAGGCCGCCGTCCCAATACCACTCGCCGTCGATTTCGACCGGCGGGAAACCCGGCGGCAACGCACCGCTCGCCATGATGTGGCGCACGTCCAGGCGCTGGTGCCGGGTGTCGAAGTAGGTGAAGTTGCCGGTGCGCACATTGACCGCGCCCACCGACAGGCGTGTCGAGCCGTCGTTGAGCAGGTCGAAGTCCACCAGCCGTGACAGCGTCTCGCGCAGCGGGCTCGTGTCATAGAAGCTGACTGCTGCCGGAGTGCCGGGTGGCTGCAGCGTCGGGGGCGGAAACCTCGGCGTGAAGAAGCCTTTGCGCCCGAACAGGGCCGTGGCGAATGCGCTGAGTTCGTTGAACAGGCTATGGGTGTCTCCGCCGGTCGGCAGTCCCGGGAACCCTCCGGACGAGCCGGCAGTGACCGTGTCCCAGAATTCGCGCAGGCGCTCCACCCGGCGCGAAGCCGGATTGCCGGCGATCAGCGCGGCATTGATCGCCCCGATCGAGATGCCGGCGATCCAACTCGGGGTCAGCTCGTGCCCGCAGAGCGCCTCGTAGGCGCCGGCCTGGTAGGCGCCGAGGGCGCCGCCTCCCTGCAGCACCATCACCCGCTCTTCCAGCGCGGCGCCGGTCTCGGATGGCGAGCGGACTTCGGCCTCGGCCGCGCCGCTTCGGCGTCGGTTGTTTGTGGGAATAGCGGGCCTCCAGTCGTCCGGTTCAGGCGAACCTTATCACGCAGCGGCAGCGCCCGGAGCAGTCGCTAGCGCCCGCGCCGGCGCGCGCCTGCGCTATTTCATCGCGACCGCCGGCAGCCAGGTGACCAGGGCCGGGAAGACCGAGATCAGCAGCAGCACGACCAGCGACCATCCAAGAAATGGCAGCGTTTCCACCGCCACCGACCAGAGCTTCACGCGGCCGATCGCGGAGGTGACGAGGATCAGCAGCCCCACCGGCGGGTGCAGCATGCCGATCATGAGATTCAGGATCACGACGGTGGCGAAGTGGATCGGGTCGATGCCCAATTGCGCCTGGATCGGAATCAGTGTGGGCACGAACATGACCAGGGCCGGCAGCGGCTCGAACACCATGCCCACCGCCAGCAGCATCACGTTCACCACCAGCAGCACCACCAGCGGCTCACTGGAAACGCCAAGGATGGCTTGCGAGATCTTCGCGGCAATATGGGACTCGCTCATCAGCCAGGCGAAAGGACCTGCCGCGGCAAGCAGGAAAAGAATCACCGCCGAGATCTTGCCCGCGGAGTAGAACACTTCGCCAAGTTCGCGGATTTTCAGGTCGCGGTAGATGAAGATGCCGACGACCAGCGCATAGACGCAGATGACGCCGGCGGCTTCGGTTTCGGTGATGACCCCGGAGCGTATGCCCAGCAGGATCAGGATCGGGACCATCAGCGCCCAGATCGCGATCCGGGTGCTGCCGAGACGCTCGCGAAACGTCGCCCGGGGCTTCGCCAGGTAGTCCGCGACGCCTCGCGATCATCGCGCAGATGGCGACGTAGCCGAAAAACAGCATCAGGCCGGGAACGATCCCGGCAAGAAACAGGCGGGCGATCGACACGTTGGCAATGACCGCATAGACGATCATCGGAATGGAAGGCGGCAGGATCGGGCCGAGCATGGCGCCGGCGGCTATCACGGCAGCCGCGTAACCGGGCTTGTAGCCTTCCCGTTTCATGGCCGGGATCAGCAACGACCCGGTTGCCGTAGCGTCTGCTACCGCCGAGCCGGAAATGCCTGCCATCACCAGGTTTGTCATCATCGAAACCTGCGAGAGGCTGCCTCGCAGGTGACCGACCATCGCGGAGGCCCAGTCGATCAGGCGCCTGGTCAGGCCGCCGTGGTTCATGATCTCGCCGGCCAGCACGAACAACGGCACCGCCACCAGGGCCGCGCTGTCCACCCCGGAGACCAGGGTCATGGGCACCATGACTGGATCGACGCCACCGCCTGCATGCAGCAGCATGCCGAGCAGCGCCGCGACGATCATCGAGAAGCCGACATCCAGTCCTGCGATCAGGAGGACGAAGAAGACGATGGTGCTAATCGTGATGATCATCGTCGGCCACGGGAGGATCGACCTGCAGGCGCCCGCCGCTGAGCAGGTCGGCGAAGCGCAGGCACATGAACAGCGCCAGCAGTGCCATGCCCGCCAGGAGCGCGGCGTACATCGTGTCGTAGTTCAGCGAGGTGCCCATGATGGCCTGGAAGGCTCCGATCTCCAGCAGCCGCGCCCCGACGATCACGATGAAGACCGAAACCACCAGGATCACCAGGTCCAGGGCGATGGCAACTCTCCGGCGCGTGAGCGCAGAGGCGAGATGACCCAGCAGTTCGATCCGGACGTTGGTGCGGTTGCGGATGCCGACCGCGATGCCGAGGAAGGTCAGCCAGACGAGTCCGATGCGGGCGAACTGGTCGTGCGCATCGAAGCTCGACCGCATGACGTAGCGGTCCGCCACCTGGCCGACGGTGAAGACCAGCACCATGGCGAGGGCGACGATGATCGCGAGCCGGACCAGCCAGCCGATCACGCGCACCGCCGCCGCGAGCAGCGGCACAGCCGGCGCCTGGCGCTCCGGCGTGGCCGGTTCGCCCGAGCGCTGCGGCGTCACTTGCCGTCTTGCTCCTTGCGGATGCGATCGACCAGTCCGGCCGGCCACAGCTTGCCGTCGAAGGGCACTTCGACGCCTTCGACCGCCTTGCGGAACGCTTCCTTGTCGGGAACGACATAGGTCACGCCCGCGTCCTTGAGGGTCTGGACGCTGTCGAGGTCGAACTGGCGGGTCAACTGCGTCGTCACCGCGCCGGCCTCCTTGGCGGCCTTCTTGAACAGCTCGCGGTCCTCGGGCGAGAGACCCTTCCAGAACCGCTCGGATACGAAGAACCCGACCAGCTCCTGGACGTGATCGGTAGCGGACCAGTACTTGGCCGCTTCATGGAACTTGGGCGGAATCGACAGGTCGAAGCCATTGTCCTGACCATCGACCGTGCCGCGCGACAAGGCGTTGTAGATCTCCAGCATGCCCATCGGCGTGACCTGCACCCCGAGCCGATCGAAAGTGGCCTTCAGCATCGGCAGCGCCGGAATCCGCAGGCGCATGCCTTTGAGGTCATCCGGCTTCGTGATCGGCCCTTTGGTGGTCTGGAGCGCCCGCGGCGAACGCTGGCCCCAGGCACCGAAGACGCGAACGCCGGCGGTGTCGCCGATCTTCGAGTAGATGGCATTGAACTCATCGTTGTTGAGGATCTTCTCCGCCCACTCTCCGCTTTTGAAGAGATAAGGCACGTAGATGACGTTCAATGCTTCGCCGCCGCGCACGAAACTGATGGACGACAGACCGAAGTAGCCGAACTCCACCGTGCCGACCTGCATCGCCGACAGCAATTGCGAGATGTCACCCAGTTGGCCGTCGGTGTAGATACTGATGGCATACCGACCCTTGCTTTCGGTATCGACGATCTCCTTGAACTTGAGCAGCGCCTTGTGCCAGGGGCTGTTCGCGATGGCGATCGTCGTCATCTTCAGCGTCTTGGGCTGCGCCGAGGCCTGCCCGGACCAGCCAACCATCGTCACCAGCGCGACCAGCGCGACCAGCCCTACCATCATCAAACGTTTCATTGCCGTGCTTCCTGCTTCGGGTTTCCGCATGCGCGGTATTCAAGAAAACTGCGAGCTGCCGGTGTTCAGAACTCCCACTGAACCGGTTGCGCACCTGCCACCGGCGACCGGAAAGTCGCGACCTGAGTGCCGAACAGCGATCCGAGGTAGACCGTCTTGAGGTCCGGCCCCCCGAAACCGATGCCCGACAGATTGCCGAGGCGGCGCTTGCCGCCCGAATCCAAATGCTGCCGGGTATAGCTGCCGTCCTGAAATGCCTTTTCGCACTCCGCCAGCTTGGCCGGGTCGGCGTCCTCCAGGATCAGATGCTGCCTGCCGTCGGCGGTCGTGCGGATGATCCGGTTACTGACTACGCTGACTATCCAGACCCCGCCTTCGGCGTCGAAAGCGAAGCCGTCCGGCCAGGTGCCGGCGCCATACTGGGCAAATATTTCGCGTGTGCCGAGCGAGCCGTCCGCCTTGATCGGGAAGCGACTGGTGCAGCGGGCGATCGTCTCGTTCACGTAGAGCCACTGGCCGCTCGGGTCGACGATCACCTCGTTGGTGAAGCCGATGCCTTCTGCAACCACCCGCGCGCCACGCTCATCCATCATGATGATGTAGCCATCGCCGTAGCCCTTGCGCATGGATTGTTCCCGGGGCACCTGGCGGGTGCTGACAGAGATCCAGGTTCGCGCGTGGGCGTCGATGCCGACAAAATTGGTCGGCTCGAGCCGGTGGCCGTCGACCTCCATCAGCCGAGGGGTCAGATGGCCGTCGGCGCTCATGTGCCAGACACCACCATTGCCCAGGTCCGCGATCAGGAAGCTGCGGTCCGGAAGGACGGCGAATCCGTTCGGCAGGAAACCCGGCGGCGGATTCGTCGCGGAGATCAGCCGGGTCGAACCGTCGGCGCGCACGCTGCTGATCCCGCGCCTGTCCGGCATGAACAGGTCGCCGGAGCGGGTAGCCAGGACGGTCTCGGGCCGTTGCAGCCCTTCGCCCACAAAGGCGAGATCGTCCATTGAGACAGTAAACATTGCTCCTCCTCGCATCGGATCATCTGATTCTGGTTTTGGAATCCGCGGCCGTATGGTTCCCCGTCTGCTCCGGCTCAACAAGCTCTCATTTAGAATGGGGGCCATCTCCTCAGGAGATGCCTGGCTGCCCCGCAATGCGAAAACCCAACGTCACTTCGGCCCTGTTCTTCCTCGCGGTGATCGAGGAAGGCAGCATTGCGAAGGCGGCTGCCCGTGAACACATCGTCCCGTCCGCGGTCAGCAAGCGGCTGGCGGACCTCGAGTCGCTATTCGGCGTCGCGCTGGTGGAGCGAGGCCGCCGCGGCGTCACGCCGACGCCGGCCGGCGAAGCACTGGCGCACCATGCGCGCATGATCCAGCAGGCCATCGACCGGATGCAGGCCGAGATGGACGAGTACATCGAGGGCGTACGCGGCCACATCCGGGTGCGCGCGAGTTCCTCCTCGCTGTCGGCGGGATTGACAGTGGACCTGCAGACTTTCACCACGGCCAATCGGCACGTCCGGATCGACCTGGAGGAACAGGAGACGCCGATGATTTTCCGGGACGTCGCCGACGGCCGCGCCGACGTCGGCATCGCCCCGTATTTCACCAGTCACGAAGGACTGCAGACCTTCCCCTATCGCGGCTACGACCTCTGTGTGGTGGTGCCCGCTGGCCATGCGCTGGCCGCGAGGTCGTCGGTCACCTATCTCGAAACCCTGGTCTTCGATCAGGTCGATCCAGGCCGCACCTCTGCCCTGGCACAGTTGCTCGACAGCGCCGCGCGCCAGTTTCCCGTGCCCAAGCACACGCGGATCCGGGTTCATGGATTCGATGCCAGCTGCCGAATGATCGCCAGCGGCCTGGGCATCGGGGTTGTGCCGGCATTCATGGAGAAATCCCATGGACCCATCTACGGGCTGCGGTTCATCCCGCTGACTGAGGACTGGGCCCATCCGGAGATCTGCATCGTGGTCCGGGACCTGCAGGCGCTGCCGGGCGCGGCCAGGACTTTCGTGGAGCACCTCAGGCAGTCGGTGACCGGTGCCGTCGTGTCCGCGAGCAGCGCCCCCCCGACGATGCCGGCCTGAGCCGACGATGCCGGCCTGAGCCGGCGAATTCCTACTGCCCGCTGTCCGGCAGCCGGGTCACCCGCATCTCGTGGTCGAACGACACCGCAGCAGTCTCGGCCTGGCCGGTAATCGGTGCGGCCGAGCCCGGTGACGCGGAGCAGGCGAGCGGAATGTGCCCTTCGCCGGTCAGCAGTCCGGAGGTCGGATCGAGGCCGATCCAGCCGGCCCCGGGTATATAGACTTCCACCCAGGCGTGCAGGTCCGCGCCGTCCGCGGCGGGCCCGTCCGGCACCGCCGCCCCCGCCGCCTCCTCAGCCAATACCGGCGCTTTCAGTTGGATCAGGTAGCCCGACACGAAGCGGGCGCCCAGGCCGAGATGCCGCAGGATATGGACCAGCAGCCAGGTGCTGTCGCGGCACGAACCACGGGCCAGCTGCAGCGTCTGCTCCGGCGTCTGCACCCCGGGAGCCATCCGGACCTCGTAGGCAACGTCGCGGGCCAGGCGGCGGTTGAGCGACACCAGGAACTCGATGGTGCCGACCGTGGCCCCGGCGAGGTCCTGTCGTACCTGCGCCAGCCATTTCGACAACAGCGCACCCGGAGGGTCGCAGCGCAGGTAACCAAGCAGGTCGTCCTGAAGCGGCACGAGGTAGGAAAAGGGGAAGCGCTCGGCGTAGGGTTCGATGAAGAAATCGAAAGGATTGTGGACCGTCATGTCCGCCACCAGGTCCACCGTGACCCGCAGCTGGTCGGTCTTGTCGCTGAAAATGTAGCGCGCCACGTAGTTGCCGTACGGATCCTGAAGCCAGTTGATCAGGTGCGTGGTCGGCAGCACCGACAGCGAATACGACAGAATCGGCGTGCGCGAATGAGGCGCGGGCCGCAGCCTCACTTCATGTGGCGATAGCGCCACCGCTCGTTCATAGCGGTAGCTCGTGACGTGATGCAGGCCGATGCGCGGTCCCATGGGAGGGTCGCCCGTCCGCCTACAAACGGGCGGTCACGCCGCCGTCGACATAGAGGACATGGCCGTTCACGAAGCTGGCCGCGTCCGAGGCGAGGAATATCGCGGCACCGCCCAACTCGTCGATGCGGCCCCAGCGACCGCTGGGGGTGCGGTCGACGAGCCAGCCGGAAAATTTCTGGTCCTTGACCAGCGCGGCATTCAGTTCGGTTTCAAAGTAGCCGGGCCCGATGCCGTTGACATTGAGGCCGTAGCGGCCCCAATCGATGGCCATCCCCTTGGTCAGCATCTTCACCGCACCCTTGCTGGCGCTGTACGGCGCAATGCCCGGGCGGCCCAGTTCACTCTGCACCGAACAGATGTTGATGATCCGGCCGCGGCGGCGCGGGATCATCTTGCGGGCCACCGCCTGGCCCACGAAGAACACGCTGTCGAGGTTGGTGCGCATCAGCTCGTCCCAGGTCGCCGCTTCGTAATCCTCCAGCGGCCCCCGCCGCTGAATGCCCGCGTTGTTGACCAGGATCTCGATCGGGCCGATGCCGGCTTCGATCGACTCGACCGCCGCGGTTACCGCGTCCCGATCGGTGACGTCGAACCCGTTTTCATGGACGGTGAGCCCCTCGGCGCGCAGGCTCTGCGCGGCGGCGCCAAGGCGCGCGGCGTCACGACCGTTGACCACCAGTGACGCTCCCGCCCTTCCGAGCGCCCGGGCAATCCCGTGACCGATACCCGCACTCGAGCCGGTGACGAGGGCGAGCTTGCCGGTCAGGTCGAACATCTGCAGGGCGGGATTCATGGGGGCTGACACCACACATCTCCTTGGAGCAGGTACGCCAATTGCGAGGTCGACGGCTGGAACGTCGAAAGCAGGTATTCCTGCCTCGTCGCAGTTTCAATCGATACCAGAGGATCAGGAATGTTCGCACACAACAAGCGACTGCAGTACACCGTCCGCGTCAGCGAGTCCAACCCGGGACTTGCCAACCTCATGCTGGAGCAGTTCGGCGGCCCGCAAGGCGAGTTGGCCGCGGCCTGCCGTTACTTCACCCAGGCCCTTGGCGAAGACGACCCGGGACGCAAAGATCTGCTGATGGATATCGCGACCGAGGAACTGAGTCATCTCGAAGTCATCGGGACCATTGTCGCCATGTTGAACAAGGGCGCCAAGGGTAAGCTGGCCGAGGCCGCGGAGAAGGAAGCGGACATCTACCGTTCAATTACCGGCAACGGCAATGATTCGCACGTGACCCAGGTGCTCTATGGTGGCGGGCCGGCGCTGACGAACTCGGGAGGGTACCTCTGGACCGGCGCTTACGTCGATACGATCGGCGACCCGACCGCCGATCTGCGCTCCAACATCGCTGCCGAGGCCCGGGCGAAGATCGTCTATGAACGCCTGATCAACCTGACTGAAGACCCTGGTGTGAAAGAGGCGCTCGGCTTTCTCATGACCCGGGAAATCGCGCACCAGATCTCCTTCGAGAAGGCCCTCTACTCCATTCAACCCAACTTCCCCCCGGGCAAGCTGCCGGGCGACCCGCGCTTCAGCCGCACCTATTTCGACATGTCCCAGGGCGACGACGCCAGTCCGCGCGGCCCCTGGAACAGCGATGAGAATTTCCAGTTCGTGAGCAGCCGCGATGAGCAGAGTGCGGTTGACGGCGGCGACGGCGGGGCAAGCGTATCGATGAAGGGCAAGGAACGCTCGG
Organism: uncultured beta proteobacterium; assembly: GCA_963834335.1. Classification (GTDB taxonomy): domain Bacteria; phylum Pseudomonadota; class Gammaproteobacteria; order Burkholderiales; family Burkholderiaceae_E; genus Lautropia. The sequence goes on from CAWIBK010000001.1 coordinate 614,428, forward strand.
CGGTGGAGGCCTTGGCCGCCCGCACCGCCTCCGATACGAATTCGGACCCGATGACGGGCGCCGAGTTGGGCATGGATGAGTCCTCGCCCAGGGACCGGTGACCCAATTGATCGCCGTCGTGGTTCCTGCTCATAACGAGCAGGACGTTATCGGTGCGTGCCTGCGTTCGGTGTTTCTCGCGAGCCGCTGCGCCGCGCTCGGCGAGGAGCCGGTCCTGGTGATCGTCGTGCTGGACGATTGCTCGGACGAGACGGGCTCGATCGCCTGCGAACACGGTGCGGTATGCGTGTCGGTGTCGGCGCGCAACGTGGGACGTGCCCGCGCCCTCGGCGCGGAGTTCGCCCTGCAGGCAGGAGCCCGCTGGCTGGCGTTCACCGACGCCGACAGCGAGGTGCCGCCGGACTGGCTGTCCGCGCAACTTGCCCTCGACAGCGATGCCGTCTGTGGCGTGGTGGATGTGCGGGAATGGGGAGAATATGACGAGTCGGTGCGGCGTCAATTCCACGCGAATTACTTCCCCGTGGATGGACATGTCCATATTCATGGCGCCAACCTGGGCGTCAGCGCCGGGGCCTATCGGTCCGCCGGTGGTTTTCCGCCCCTGGCAAGCAGCGAGGACGTCGCCCTGGTGAATGCGCTTAAGACCTGCGGGGCGTCCATCGCCTGGTCGGCCGCAGCAAAGGTGGTGACCAGCGCCCGTCGCAGCTACCGGGCACCGGGCGGCTTCGGCGCGACCCTCGAGCGCATCAACGGCTTGCGGCACGAAGGGCCACTTCAGGGTGTACAGGAGGAGCGGGCGTGAACGCTGCCGGCGCGGCAACCGCGTCCGCCGCAGACGTCCGGGTGGCGCTGCGGCAGGGAGATCCCACTCGACCGGTGGCCGCTTCATTGCAGCACCTGGTCAGGCTCGGACTGGATCGCCTGCCGATGCCCGGAAGCGGCGCGACGCGCGAGCGCTGGCAGGTACTGGCGGCGGTCGCCGAGTTCGACCTGTCCCTGGCCAAGCTCTACGAGGGCCACACCGATGCGCTCGCCATACTCGATGAACTGGACCCCTGTCCGATAACGCCCTGTCGTCGGGGACGGACGACCTTGCGCAGCCAGCCACCTGGTGCGTCTGGGCCGCCGAATCGCCTCAGGGCCGCACCCTGATCGAGCCTCAGTCGGACGGATCGGTCCGCCTGCACGGCGCCAAGTTCTGGTGTTCCGGCGCTGACACGGCAAGCCATGCGCTTCTCACCGCCTGGTATCCGGACAAGCGCGGCCCGCAACTGGTGCGCATCGCGCTTGACCAGCCAGGCGTCACGGTGGAGGCCGACGGTTGGCATGCGGTGGGCATGGCCGCCAGCACCAGCTTGACGGTACGGTTCGACGACGCGATCGGCAAGACGGTGGGCACCTGCGGTCAGTATCTGGCGCGACCCGGCTTCTGGCAGGGAGGTGCGGGCATTGCCGCCTGCTGGCTCGGTGGTGCGCGCGGCATCGCTCTCGCGCTGTTCAGTTCACCGCAACTGCGCGGTGAAGGGGTGCGTGCGCAACTGGGCCTGAGCGCCCTGGGCAAGGTCGACATGGCCCTCCAAGCGGCAGGCGCCACCCTGCGCGAGGCGGCCCGCTGGATCGACGCCCATCCGCGCGACGACGCGAGTGAGGTGGCGCTCAGGGCCCGGCTCGTCACCGAAGACGCGGCGCGTCGCGTGCTCGAGGAGGCGGGACGCGCACTGGGGGCGACCCCGTTCTGTCGCGACCGCTCATTCGCCCGGGCCGCCGCCGACCTGCCGGTCTTCATCCGCCAGAGCCACGCCGAGCGCGACTGCATTGCGCTCGGTGAGCGGCTGTTGTCGTCGGAGGCCAGTCCGTGGATGCTCTAAATGCTCAGGACGCTGAACCGCTGATCCGCGGCGAGGGCACCAGCGAACTCGAATGGCAGTCCTGGGCCGGCCTCTCTACGCTCGACGATTTCATGCCGTCCCACTGGCTGCCCGCGACCTCACGCCTGGTCGTGGTGGCCCCTCACCCCGACGACGAGATCCTCGCCTGTGGCGGCCTCCTGGCCTGGCAGGCCCGCCGCGGCGGCGACTGCCTGGTGCTGGCTGTCACCGACGGGGAAGCCAGCCACGGCGTCCCCGATCCCGAGGCGGGAGCACGACTGGCCGCGGCACGAAGGGCGGAAAGCGCGGCGGGCCTGTTGCAGCTTGGCCTGAGTGCTGATCGCGTCGGCCGGCTCGCCCTTCCCGACGGCGAAGTCTCCCTCTACCTTGAAACCCTGGCCGCGCATCTGCGGCAACTCCTGAGGCCGGGCGACCGGGTGATCAGCACCTGGCGCGAGGACGGTCATCCGGACCACGAGGCGACTGCGCTCGCGACTGCGGCGGCCTGTCGTGACCGGGGCTGCGCGCTGCTGGAAGCCCCCGTCTGGATGTGGCATTGGGCAGCCCCCGGCGATGACCGGGTGCCCTGGCAGCGACTGCACCGGTTTGCCTTGCCGCAGGACATCCGAGCGCGCAAGGTCGCTGCATTGTCAGCCCACCTCACCCAACTCACGAGCCGCAGTCCCGACGAGCCGGCTGTACTGGGCCCGGCGATAATCGAGCGCAATGCCCGCGCCTTTGAGTACTTCTTCGCGTGACGCCAGCCGATGAATGCACCGCCCGCCAAGGACTATTTCGAGACCCTCTTCGATGCCAGCGAGGATCCCTGGCGTTTTCGCTCGAGCTGGTACGAAGCCCGCAAGCGCGCGCTCACGCTCGCGGGCCTGCCACGAGAACGCTACCGCTGCGGCTTTGAACCGGGCTGCGCCAACGGTGAGTTGTCGGCGGCGCTGGCGCAGCGCTGCGATCGACTGGTGGTCAGCGACGTGGCGCAAGCCGCCGTGGAACTGGCCCGTCGTCGCCTGTCGGGGTTCGCCCATGTCGAAGTCCGTCAGGCGACGGTTCCGGACCAGTGGCCCGCAGAGAGCTTCGACCTGCTGGTGATCAGCGAACTGGGCTATTACCTGGACGCCGAAGCCCTGGACGCCGTGGCCGCGAAAGTCCGTGCGAGCCTGAGCGCCGGCGGTACGGTATTGGCCTGCCATTGGCGCTGGCCGATAGCCGGCTGCCTCTTCGACGGCGACGAGGTCCACCGCCGGCTCGATGAACGACTCGGGCTTCGCCACCTGACCCGGCTGAGCGAACGGGACCTGCTGCTGGATGTCTGGAGTGACGATGGCCGCTCGGTGGGGGAGCAGGAAGGCCTGACCCCTTGACCGGACGGCGCCGCGCCGGCCTGCAGGCCGCCGAGGGCTGGTTCCGGGTCCGTGGCTGGCGGATCTTCCCGTTTCAGCGGGCCGTCTGGCGTGCCTGCCTCGAGGGTCGCTCCGGCCTCCTGCACGCCAGCACCGGCGCGGGCAAGACCTATGCCGTATGGTTCGCCGCCCTGCTCCGCGCCCTATCCTCCGAATCGACGGCCGGCTCGCCCGGGATCCGGGTCATCTGGATCACGCCGATGAGGGCCCTGGCGGCCGATACCGCGCGCTCCCTGCTGGAACCGGTGGCAACGCTGCTGCCCACCTGGGAAGTCGGCGTGCGAACGGGTGACACCACGGCCGCGCAGCGCGCACGACAGGCGAGCAGGCTCCCGCAGGTCCTGGTCACCACGCCCGAGAGCCTGTCGCTGCTGCTCGCCCGGGCCGACACCCAGGCGCGCCTGCGAACGCTCGACATGGTCATCGTGGATGAGTGGCACGAGCTGATGGGCAACAAGCGCGGAGTCCAGACCCAGTTGGCCCTGGCGCGCCTGCGCGGCTGGAACCCGCGTCTGGTAGTCTGGGGTCTCTCGGCGACGCTGGGAAACCTGGTGCAGGCGCAGGACGCGCTGCTGGGCGTGGGCCAGGGCATTCTGGTGGAGGCGAAGCTGCGCAAGACCGTGCGGTTCGACACCCTTCTCCCGGTCAACCCGTCGCGGTTTCCGTGGAGCGGGCATCTCGGCGTACAGATGCTGCAGCCGGTGATCCGGGAGATCGACGCGCATGCCAGCACTCTCGTCTTCACCAACACCCGGTCGCAGGCGGAGTTGTGGTATCAGCATCTGCTCGACGCCCGCCCCGACTGGGCCGGCATCGTCGCTCTTCATCACGGCTCCTTGGACCGCTCGGTGCGCGAGTGGGTGGAGATCGGATTGAAGGAAGGCCGCCTCAAGGCCGTGGTGTGCACGTCGAGCCTGGACCTTGGCGTCGACTTCCTGCCTGTGGAGCGGGTCCTGCAGATCGGCAGCGCCAAGGGCGTGGCGCGGCTCCTGCAGCGCGCCGGACGCAGCGGGCATGCGCCCGGTCGGCCCTCGAGAATCACCCTGGTGCCCACCCAGACCCTGGAGATACTGGAGGCCGCCGCCGCGCGCCGTTCGCTCTCGGAACGCCGGATCGAGCAGCGGGCGGTGCCGCACAAGCCGCTCGACGTTCTGGTCCAGCACCTGGTGACGATTGCGCTGGGCAGCGGCTTTCGCCCCGGGCAGCTCCTCGCCGAGGTGCGCAGCAGCTACTCCTACCGCGACCTCGGCGACGAGGAGTGGCAGTGGGCGCTCGACTTCGTCACGCGTGGCGGCCGCAGCCTCACGGTGTACCCTGAATTCCGGCGGGTGGTCGCGGACCAGGACGGGGTCTATCGGGTTCCGGACGCCGCACTGGCCCGGCGCCATCGCATGAGCATCGGAACCATCGTCTCCGACGCCGACATCCGGCTGCAGTTCCTGTCGGGAGGCCGGATCGGGACCGTGGAGGAATCGTTCGTGGCGCGCATGCGCAAAGGTGATCACTTTCTGTTCGGCGGTCGTGTGCTCGAGTTCGTGCGCGTGCATGACATGGTTGCCTATGTCAGGCGCGGCAGCCGAAAACAGGGTGCGGTGGCGCGCTGGCAAGGCGGGCGGATGCCCTTGTCGTCCGAGTTGGCGCATGCCGTGCTTGACCGGTTGCAGGAGGCCGACCTCGGCCGGTTCGATGGCGACGAGATGCGCGCCATCCGCCCGTTGCTGGACCTGCAGCGACGCTGGTCCAGCCTGCCGACTGCCCGGCGACTGGTGGCGGAGACCCTGTCGAGCCGCGAAGGTTGCCACTTGTTTCTGTATCCCTTCGAAGGCCGGTCGGTCCACGTCGGGCTGGCTTCACTGCTGGCCTACCGGGTCGCCCGGCTCGCACCCGCGACCTTTTCGATTGCAGTCAACGACTACGGGTTGGAGTTGCTCTCGGCTTCGTCGGTGGACTGGGCGGCCTTGCTGGCCACGTCTGCAGAGCGTCTGTTCAGCGGCGAGGCGGTGCTGGAGGACACGCTTGCCAGTCTCAATGCCGGCGAATTGGCGCAGCGGCGCTTCCGCGAGATCGCCCGGATCGCCGGGCTGGTTTCCCCGGGATACCCCGGCCAGCCGAAAAGCAACCGCCAGGTGCAGGCCTCCTCCAGCCTGTACTTCGAGGTGTTCCGCAAGCACGACGAGGACAACCTCCTGCTCGAGCAGGCTCGCCGCGAGGTTCTGGAGCAGGAACTGGAGATCGGCCAGTTGCGGCTGGCGCTGGCGGCACTGACGAGGGCGGTCGCTGGCGCACGTGGCCATTGCCATGCCCACGCCCCTGGCGTTTCCATTGATGGTTGAACGGATGCGGGAAAAGCTCTCGACCGAGAAGCTGTCGGACCGGGTGGCGCGCATGGTGCGGCAACTGGAAGCGGCGGCGGCGCCATGAACGTCGAACTGGGCGGGGAACCGATCGAGCTGCTGCCGCAACGCGCCGCCTATTGGCCCCGGCGGCGATCCCTGGTGGTCGCCGATGTCCATTTCGGCAAGGCCGCCACCTTCCGTTCGCACGGCATACCGGTCCCGCGCGGCACGACCGGGGAGAATCTTGCCGCGCTCGATGCGCTCCTCGTCTCTCGCGATATTGAAGAACTGATCTTTCTCGGCGACTTCCTGCATGCCAGGCAGGCGCAAGCGCGCGCCACCCTCGACGCCATCCGCCACTGGCGGCGCCGCCGTCCGGCGCTTCGCCTGGTGCTGGTGCGCGGAAATCACGACATTCACGCCGGCGATCCGCCGCCCGACCTGGACATCCTCGTGGTCGATGAGCCGCATCGGGTGGGCCCGATCGCGTTTTGCCATCATCCCCAGCGCGTGAGCGGGCACTTCGCGATCGGCGGGCACCTGCATCCTGTCTACACACTGCGGGCGGGACACGATCGGATCCGGCTGCCGTGCTTCGTGGTGGGCGTCGACACCTGCGTGCTGCCTGCGTTCGGCGCCTTCACCGGCGGCCTGATGGTGCGCGCGCACGAAGGCGAGCGGATTCTGCTGGCGGCGCCGGACCGGGTATGGGAGGTGCCCCGGCGTCAGCCGGGAGTTGATAGCATAGCCGGATGAGTTCCACTTCTCCGACCGGACCAGCTCGAATCGTGGTCGTCGCAGGCGTCTCCAGCAGCGGCAAGACCACGGTGGGGTCGTCACTGGCAGACCGCCTGGGCGCCCGCTTCCTGGATGCCGACGACTTCCACCCCGAGGCGAATGTCCGCAAGATGGCCAACGGGACTCCGCTCGTGGACGAAGACCGCTGGCCCTGGCTGGATCGCCTCAATTCGGAGCTGCGCAGTGCCGTCTCCGCCGGAGAATCGGTGGTCCTGGCCTGTTCCGCGCTGAAGGTGCAATACCGTCAACGGCTCGCGGACGGTGTCGCCGGGCTGCAATTCATCCTGTTGTCCGGCAGCAAGGAGCTCCTCGCCGAACGGGCGGCAGCGCGCACGCATCGATACATGCCGCCCTCGCTGCTGGACAGCCAGCTGGCAACGCTCGAGCCGCTCGAGCCCGGCAGGGGCTGGGAGGTCGACGTCAGCCGCCCGGTGCCGGTGATCGTCGAGGAACTCGCGCAGCGGCTGGGAGTCTAGTCAACCGATGAGAAGGGCTTTGATTCCGGTACTGCCAGTTGCCTTCGCCCTTGCGGCGGGTGGGGGTAGCGGCCACGGCCTGTGTCTGGCTTTCCCTGCGGATACCTAGGGAAATTCAGATGGCACCAGCAGAAGCGTCAACGCCGGCGTCCGGATTCGTCATTCTGCACCTGGGGCTCGGCTCCTTTCACCGCGCCCATCAGGCCGTCTACCTGCAGCAACTGATCGACTCCGGCGACACGCGCTGGTCGATCTCGGGCGCCAACCTGCGACCCGACATGCCCGAGGTGATGGCCGCGCTGCGCGCGCAGGGCGGACGCTACACGCTGGAGACCGTGACGCCGGCGGGCGAGTGCAGCTACCAGCGCATCGAGTCGATCCGCGAGGTGTTGCCGTACGAGCCGACAGCCTGCGTCGCGTGATCGCACGCGGCGCCGATCCGTCCACGCGGATCGTCTCCTTCACCGTGACCGAGGCCGGCTACTACCTCGATCGCGAAGGACCAACTCGATCTCTCGTTCGCGGATCTCGCCGCCGACCTCGAGCGGGCGCACCGCGGCGCGCCGGGCTCGACGATCTACGGCGGCGTCTGCGCGATCCTGCGCGCGCGACGGACCGGCGACGGCGGGCCGGTCACGCTGCTCAACTGCGACAACCTGCGCCACAACGGCGAGCGCTTCCGCGCGGGCCTGCTCGAGTTCCTCGGGCTGCTGCGGCGACCCGGCGCTGCTCGACTGGGTGCGACGCCAACACGACCTGCCCGAACGCGATGGTCGACCGCATCACGCCGCGGCCGCCGCCCGAGCTGCGCGAGCGCGTGCAGGCCGGCGACCGGCTGGGACGATGCGGCGCCGATCAGCGGCGAGAGCTTCATCCAGTGGGTGATCGAGGACGACTTCACCGCCGGCCGCCCGGACTGGGAGACAAGTCGGCGTACAACTGGTCGAGTCGGTGCAGCCCTATGAAGAAGCGAAGATCCGCCTGCTCAACGCGACGCACAGCTGCATCGCCTGGGCCGGCACGCTGATCGGCCTGCAGTTCATCCACGAAGGCACGCACGACGCCCGCGATCCGGCAGATGGCTTACGACTACGTGACCGACGACGTCATCCCGTGCTGAACACGGCCGGCGCGCCGAGCCCGGTCGACCTGCCGGCCTACCGCGACGTCGTGCTCGAGCGCTTCGGCAACCCCGCGATCCGCGACACCAACCAGCGCGTGGCGATGGACGGCTTCTCGAAGATCCCCGGCTTCATCGCGCCGACCATCCACGAGCGGCTGGCGCGCGGCGAGAGCATCGACAGCGTCGCGATGCTGCCCGCGCTGTTCCTCGCCTTCCTGCAGCGCTGGCACCGGGGCGAGCTGCCCTACACCTACCAGGACCAGAGCATGGACGAGGCGGTCGCGCATGCGATCTGCCAGGCCGCCGATCCGGTCAAGGCCTTCTGCTTCCAATCGGTCCCTTTGGGGTGCGCTGGCCGGTGACGCCGTGCTCGTCGCAGCGCTGCGCAACGCGCATCGACGTGTTCTCCAGTTCGTTCAGACGGCCAAGGCCTGAGACCCGGAGCAAGAGCCATGCATATCGCGATTGCCGGTGAAGCCCTGATCGATTTCACGAGCGTGGGCGGATTGAACTTCGAGGGCCGCGAAGGCGGGGCCCCTTCAAACGTCGCGGTCGCGGCGGCGCGGTTCGGGCAACCGACCGGCTTCATCAGCCAGTTGTCGAGCGACCTGTTCGGTCAGCGGCTGCTTGCACATTTGCGAAAGAATGGCGTCGACACCCGGTTCGTGCTGTGAAAGCGATGCGCCGTCGACCCTGGCATTCGTCGAGCGCCTGCCGCAAAGCAACCGATATGCGTTCTATACCAACGGCACCGCCGACACGCTCTGGGCGCCGGATCAGTTGCCGGAACTACCCGACAGTTGCCGCTTCCTCCAGTTCGGCTCCATCGCGCTGCTGCTCGAACCTGCCGCGAGTCGCATCCTGGATCTGGTCGAAGGCGCGCGCGGCAAAAGAGTGGTCGTGCTCGACCCCAATGTCAGGCCCACCCTGATTCGCGACATGGACGCCTGGCGCGAGAACTTCCGGCACTGGGTCAGCCTGCTGCGATCTGCTCAAGCTCAGCGACGAAGACGCCGCGCTGGCGGCGCCGGGAAAGAGCTTTGCCGACCTGGCCGCCGATCTGCTCACGCGGCGGACCGCGCGCAGTGGTCGTCACGCGCGGCGCCGAGGGTGCGAGCCTGTTCCGCACGGGCCTGCCTCGAATCGACGTTCGCACTCCACAGATGCAGGTAGCCGACACGATCGGCGCCGGAGATACATTCGCGGCCGGGCTGTCGGTAGCGTTGTTGGAGCAGGGCGTCGAACAGGCGAAGCCAGCTGGACGAACTGGACGAAGAACGATGGCGCGGGGCGCTATGGTTCGCCGCCACCGCCGCCGCGCTCAACTGCACGCGCCACGGCGCCGATCCGCCCTGGCGCACCGAACTGGACGAGGCGATGGCGGGACTTCCAGGGCGACGCTGATCCCCCAAGGCACAAAGACCCTGCAAACTGTGCAGTTGCTGCCTGATTTTTTCAGGCTAGCGGCCTTCGGCGACTGGCGGTTTTGCGGCTCTCTGAAACGCCGCCGGCGCGTGGCCGAAGGGTTTCCAATAAGGTACGACTAGCGTATGGTCATGGCATTGTTCGCGCCTTGACAGTCTGGATTCGCCAGGCACGGACTTTCACCGGCCCCTCATCTCAACGGGAGGATGCCAAAGTGAAGCTTGGACAAGCGCTTCTGGTTGCCATCGCGTTCGCTGTTGCAGTGCCCTCACACGCGCAGACGACACTGAGGATCGCGACGGTGAGCAATCCGGACATGGAGCGGATGCAGGGGCTGTCCGGCGCCTTTACATCCGAGAACCCGGACGTCAAGCTTGAGTGGGTAGTCCTCGACGAGAACACCCTGCGCCAACGAGTCACCACCGACATCGCGACAGGCTCCGGGCGGTTCGACATTGTCACGATCGGAATCTTCGAGGCACCGATCTGGGCAAAGCGAGGCTGGCTGTCTGCGCTGAGCGGCATGCCGGAGGGGTACGACGTCGATGATCTTCTCCCCACGATCAGGAGAGGTTTGTCGTTCGAGGGAAAGCTGTATGCGGCGCCTTTCTACGGCGAATCCTCGTTCACGATGTATCGGACTGATCTGTTCGAGAAGGCCGGCCTTGAGATGCCGCAAGCGCCGACCTGGGACTTCATACGAACCGCCGCGTCGAAGATCAGCGCGCAGCAAAGTGACGTCTACGGCATTTGCCTGCGGGGCAAGCCCGGATGGGGCGAGAACGTCGCCGTGATCACGGCGATGGCCAATTCCTACGGCGCCCGCTGGTTCGACAGCGATTGGCGCCCTCAATTCGACAGCGAAGCCTGGGCGAGTGCCGTCAAGGAATACGTCAGTCTGCTCAGGGACTTCGGACCGCCCGACGCTGCATCGAACGGCTACGCGCAGACGCTCAGGCTTTTCAAAGAAGGCAAGTGCGCGATCTGGGTCGACGCGACGGTGGCGGCGTCTTCCATCACCGATCCCGGAACGTCGAGGGTCGCGGAACGAGTCGGCTTCGCGCTCGCGCCGGACCGAGGACTCGGGAAGCGCAGCAATTGGCTGTGGGTCTGGGCGCTGGCGATTTCTTCGCAATCTGCGCATCAGGAAGCCGCCAAACGCTTCGTCGCATGGGCAACATCGAAGCAGTATGCCGAGCTTGTTGCCGGTAAAGAGGGCTGGGCGCACGCGCCTCCCGGCACGAGAAAGTCGCTCTACAAGAATCCCGCCTATCTTCAGGCCGCGCCGTTCGCAGAGATGGTGCTTGCGTCCATCGAAGCGGCGGACGCGGACAAACCGACGGTCGACGAGGTTCCCTACACCGGCATCCAATACGTAGCGATCCCCGAGTTTCCCGGCATGGCGACGGCAGTCGGCGCACAAATTGCCAAGGCCGTAGCCGGTCAGATCCCGACCGGTGAAGCGCTGAAGAATGCGCAGTGGGTCACGGGCAAGGTCATCAGGCGCGCGCGCTTCATTATCGAAAAATAGCGGGCACAGCCGGAGGTGGCCCGATCGATTCCTGCGGCCGCGTTCGTCCTCAGGCAGTAGAACAGAAGAATCGGAACGGGAGGATGCGGTGAGCGATACTGCGAGCGAACAGCAACAATCCATCGCGCAGATGGACGACGAACTGCTTCCGGTTCCCGAGCACCGGCTGCATGGCCCCGGTCACTTCCTTGGTCTTTATGCCGCAGAACATGTCGCTGCGACCGAGTTTGTGATCGGCGCTGCCTTCGTGGCGCTGGGAGCAACGATCCACGACATTCTGCTCGGGCTGCTTATCGGTAATACGCTTGCCGTTCTGAGCTTCTGGCTCATCACTGCACCGATCGCCATCAAGACCCGGCTCAGTCTCTACACCTATCTCGATCGAAACATGGGCGAAAAGTTCTCGCGCCTGTATAACGGCGCGAACGTGCTCATCTTCGTCGCCATCTCGGCCGCCATGATCACTGTGTCGGCAACCGCAGTTCGGGTGCTCTTCGAAATTCCTCCGCAGATCTACCCATATCCCAGCAATGTCGCCTTTGCAGCCATTGCCGCCGCGGCAAGCGTGATCGCTGTGGTGGTGGCCTACTACGGTTTCAACGTGCTGAGCGAGTTTGCCAGCATTTGTGCACCATGGCTGATGGTGATGTTCACAGCCGGTGGCATGGTGCTGATCCCAGCACTGAACGAAGCGCTGACGGGCTATACCACTCTTGCGACTTTATCGGACTTTGTGAGCCTGGCCGGAACGACGGTGTTCACGGGCACCAACGCGGCGGGGGAACCCGGGATCGGATTGTGGGAAGTGATCGGCTTCGGATGGGCGGCAAACACCTTTGCGCATTTTGGCCTCATCGACATGGCGCTGCTGCGCTACGCGAAAAAGCCGATCTATGGCCTGTGTACCGCGACCGGCATGATGTTCGGCCACTACGTCGCCTGGATTTCAGCGGCGCTTATGGGAGCAGCGACGGCGGCGATCATGAGCACCAGTATCGCTGTTGTCTCACCCGGTGATGTTGCCTACTACGCGCTTGGCGCCACGGGATTTGTGATCGTGATCATTGCGGGATGGACTACGGCGAACTCGAACCTCTATCGCGCAGGTCTGGCCGCTCAGGCTGTATTTCCCAACATCGCACGCCAACGGGTGACGCTGGTCGTCGGGGCGGTGGTCGTGATCGGCAGTTGCTTCCCGTTCATCTACCGCAGCATCCTGCCGATTCTGACCTATGCGGGACTTATCCTTGTGCCAATCGGCGGCATTGTATTCGCCGAGCAGCAGATCTTTCCCAGGATCGGCTACAAGAGCAACTGGTACCGCTTGAAGGGAGTCAAAGACAACGTTCCCGCCACGGCAACTTGGGCGATTTCCCTGGTGTTCGGGTTCGGATTGGACTTCGCCGACGTCATGCCGTTCTTTTATCTGTTCTTGCCGACATGGTTCGTCTCGATCGCCTGCTACACCATACTGGCCAAGAAATACGGCGCCGACCAGAGTTATCCGGAGGCCGAGAAGGCTGAACTGGCTTTTGATAAGAACGTCGAGAAATATCACGCGGAACTGGCTGCGCGGGAAAGGCATGTACACGTCAAGGACAGGTCTCACTTCACCAAGGTCATCAGGGCGATCTGGATCGTCATCGGCCTCGTGGTCCCGGCCGTGCTTGCATGGCGTGTGCTGTTCAACAGCCCGGATCTCTACGAGTATTACGTGAACCGCGAAGTTTTTTACGACGTGACCATCTGGTGCACTGTCATCTACTTCGTGTTCGCCTGGTGGGATCTGCAGCGGTCGAAGTCCCTGCAGCGCGCGGCGAACCCGTCTTGAAGTGAGGGGTCGCGCCCCTTCCTTCTGCCGGCCAGGTTCCTATGAACCTGCCAGCGTCATCGACTCGGACCACACGCCCCCGGCGCGCACCGCCAGCGCTGTCGCTTCCGGCGGCCCGTAACTGCCGGCGGCATACGCCAGCGGCCTCACCCCGCTTTCCTTCAGGTCGGCGCGCAGGCGGTCGACGAATTCCCACTGGGCAGCCACCTCGTCACGACGCAGGAACAGCGACATCCTGCCTCGGAGGATGTCGGTGATCAGCCGCTCATACGCGTCGCGCACCGGAATGCGCCAGGCGTCCGAGAAGTCCAGGTTCAGGGCCACCGGCTGCAGGCAGTCGCGCTGGCCCGGCGCCTTGGCGAGAAGATGCAGTTGCAGCCGGTCCTCCGGCTGCAGGCTCACCACCAGCCGGTTGCCCGCCCACTGCCCGCCGATGCGGGTGTAGAGCTGCAGGGGAACGTCACGGAACTGAACGACGATCTCGGCGAGACGGTCCGGCATCCGTTTGCCGGTGCGCAGCAGGAACGGCACGCCTGCCCAGCGCCAGGTATCGATTTCGGTCTTGATCGCGACGAACGATTCGGTCGTGGAATCCCGCGCCACGCCCTTCTCCTGCCGATACCCCGGGACCGGCTGGCCGTTCATGTGGCCGGCCACGTACTGGCCGACCACGACATCCGACTCGCGCCCGCCCAGCCGCGGCACCCGCAGCGACCGCAGGATCTTGAGTTTCTCGTCCCGCAGCGCGTCCGCCTCGAGGCTCACCGGCGGCTCCATCGCCAGCGCGGCCAGCAGCTGCAGCATGTGGCTCTGGACCATGTCGCGCAGCGCGCCGCTGTGCTCGTAGAAGGCGGCGCGGTCCTCCACGCCGAGATCCTCCGCCAGCGTGATCTGGACCAGCGCGACATGCTCCCGGTTGAGCAGGGGCTCGAAGATCAGGTTGCCCAGCCGCAGCGCAAGCAGGTTCTGCACCGCCTGCTTGCCGAGGTAGTGATCGATCCGGTAGATCTGCGACTCGTCGAGCTTGTCCGCGACCGCGTCCTCGATCCGGCAGGAGTCGACGCCCGAGGACCCCAGGGGCTTCTCCAGCACCACCCGCAACGCAGCGGGATCCCGCGGCCCCTTGATCATGCCCATCAGATCGATGAAGCGAGACGACGGCAGCGCCGCATAATGCACCACCGGCAGCGGCCCGCCCTCGATCGCCGCATCCAGCCTGCCCTGGCCTTCGGCATCCCCGATGGTGAGGGCCAGGGTGGACAACAGTGGTTTCAGAGCCGGCAGGGAGGCGCGGGCGGCCTCGTTGCCGATCCTGGCAAGGAACTGGTCCTGCTGGGTCAAGGCCTCCTGCGCGGAGACGGGCTGGCGCTGCGACAGGATGATGCGACTGCCCGGCGCGAAGTAACCGGTGTCGGCCAGGTGCGCCAGCGCCGGCAGGATCTTCCGGCGGGCGAGGTCGCCGGACGAGCCATGGAGAACGAAGGTGAACGGATCGACGGGATCGATGGGACGGGGTTCTGTCTGGCTCATTGGGACATGGCGGATTGGGGCGCCGGGATCAATTGCAATAAGATTAACAGCAGGAGAGACGCTGGATGAAACCTGAATCAAACTCCACCTGGCTGGTGGCGCCGGTCCTGCCGGTTGTCGTGGTCAACGATGCCGATACCGCGTTGTTCATCGCCGGCGCGTTCCTGGAAGCCGGACTGAACCAGATCGAGATCACCCTCCGGTCGAAGGCCTCGCTGGCGGCCCTGGCCGCCGTTGCCCGGCAATTCCCGCAGATGAAGGTGGCGGCGGGCACGGTCCTGCAGGCCACTCAGATCGCGGCCGCGAGGGACGCGGGGGCGAGTCTTTGCGTCTCTCCGGGCTTCACACCCGACCTGGCCGAAGCAATGCAGCGGCAGGAGATGCCGTGGGTACCCGGAGTGGCTACGGCGGGAGAAGTCATGCGCGCCTGCGAGGCCGGCTTCAGCCTGCTGAAGTTCTTCCCGGCGATGGCGGCGGGCGGCCCGCCGGCGCTGCAGGCGATCGCCGGCGCCATCAAGCCGGCGCGAAGCGGCGACCTCCATTTCATTCCCACCGGCGGCGTGTCCCTGGCGAACCTGGTCGAGTGGAAAAAGACCGGGTGCGTAGTGGCGGTCGGCGGGACCTGGCTGGCCAAGGACTCGCTCGTTGCCAGCCGGGCGCATGACGGCATCGTCACCGTCACGCGGGACGCTCTGGCGGCCTGGAATGCCGCCGCCTGATCGCGGAATCCGGGTCGTATCCCGCTCGTCCAGCGCGCTCGGCGAGAGCCCGGTCTGGCACGGGCCGTCGGGCAGCCTGCTGTGGGTCGACATCACCGGGCGCCAACTGCATTGCCTGCGCCCGGACTCGGGCGAAGAGCGCAATTGGACTTTGCCGGAAGAGCCCGGCTGCATCGGCCTGGTGGCCGGCGACAGCGGCCCGGTTCCCGGCAAGGTCGTCGTCGCCTTGCGCAGCGGATTTCACCTCTTCGACCTGGGCCGGCAGGCCTTGATCCGTCTGAGTCCGCCTCTGTTCGACACCACGCGCTATCGCTTCAACGACGGCGCGGTCGATCCCGCCGGCCGCTTCTGGGCCGGCTCGCTGTTCGAGCAGAAGACGCAGGCCAGCGCCGGACTCTACCGCCTCGAGCGGGGCCAGGCGCAGGCGGTCACCGGCCCGGATGCCGCCGCCTCCCCATGGCGGGAGTGGGGTGTCCGGACCTCCAACGGCCTCGCCTTCTCGCCGGACGGCCGCACGCTCTATCACAGCGACACGCCGGCCCACGTGGTCTATACCTACGATTACGACCGCGGCAGCGGGCGGATCGACAACCGTCGGATCTGGTGGCAGGCCGATTCCGACCGGAACGCACCGGACTACGGCGGCCGGCCGGACGGCGCTGCGGTCGACGCCGATGGCTGCTACTGGACGGCGCAATACGAGGGTGGCCGGATCCTGCAGCTGTCACCTCAGGGCAGGATCCTGCAGGTCCGGGCGGTGCCGGCACGCTGCCCCACCATGGTGGCGTTCGGCGGCGCCGACCTGAAGACACTGTTCGTCACCAGCGCCCGGGAGGGCCGCAGCGAGGCCGAGTTGGCGCAGTTTCCGGACAGCGGTCACGTGTTCGCAATGGCGGTCGACGTACCCGGGCTGCCGGCCAACGCCTACCTGGAGTAACCCGGGAACTCGAAGCCTGAGGGGCAGATCATGACGAACCGATACGACCAGGCGCGAGCCGCTTTCCAATGGCAGGTGCCGGCGCGCTTCAACATCGGCGTCGATGCCTGCGACCGATGGTCCGGTCGCGGCAACCGCCTCGCCCTGATCTTCGAAACGGAGAGCGGCGAGATCCGCCGCTACAGCTTCGACCAGATCACGGAAGCGTCGAACCGGCTGGCCAACTGCTGGCGGCGCGCCGGGCTTGCCGTCGGCGACAGGGTGGCGGTGCTGCTGCCGCAGGCGCCGGAGACCGGCATCGCGCATATCGCAGCCTACAAGTCCGGCGCCATCGCGGTACCCTTGTTCACGCTGTTCGGCCCCGAGGCATTGCAGTTTCGCCTGGCAGATTCCGGCGCGCGAATCCTGGTGACCGATGCAACCGGCCTGGCGAAGGTCAGGCCGCTGCTGGCGGACCTGCCCGCGCTCGAGCGTATCTATTGCGTAGACGAGCGCGCAGGCGATTTCGCAGGGGTTTGCGCAGGCGACGCGGATGCGGCCGTCGGTTCCCGCGACGGCGGAGTCGACACGCCCGCCACCGGGGCGAAGCCGTCCACCGCGATCCTGCCATTGCACGCTTGCATGGCGGCGCAGTCGGCAAGTTTCACGCCGGTCGATACCGACGCCGAGGATCCCGCGGTGATCATCTACACCTCCGGCACCACCGGCAAACCCAAGGGCGTCCTGCACGCGCATCGGGTTCTGCTGGGGCACCTGCCGGGCGTCGAGATGTCCCATGGCAGCTTTCCTCGCGAAGGCGATCTCATCTGGACGCCGGCGGACTGGGCGTGGATCGGTGGACTGCTGGACGTGCTGCTGCCGGCATGGCATCACGGCGTCCCGGTCCTGGCCAGGCGATTCGCCAAGTTCGACGCCGAATCGGCCTTCGACCTGATGTCCCGTCATAAGGTCACCTGCACCTTCCTGCCTCCGACCGCGCTGCGCATGCTGCGGCTGGTGCCGTCCCCGCGCGCGCGCTGGCCGCTTGCCTTGCGGTCCGCGGCCAGCGGCGGTGAGCCGCTTGGCAAGGAACTGCTGGAATGGGGCCGGAACGAACTCGGCCTGGTGCTGCACGAGTTCTACGGACAGACCGAGTGCAACATGATCGTGTCGGCCTGTGCTCCCCTGTTCGATACGCCGCCCGGCAGCATCGGCAAGCCGGCCCTGGGCCACGAGGTCGCGGTCATCGGCGACGACGGCCGCGTACTGGCGCCGGGGACCTTGGGCCATATCGCCGTCAGATCGCCCGACCCGGTGATGTTTCTTCGTTACTGGAACAATCCGTCCGCAACCGCTGCCAAGTTCATCGGCGAGTGGCTCGTCACCGGCGACTCCGGCGAGATGGACGCGGCCGGTTTCATCCGCTTCGTCGGCCGCGACGACGACGTCATCACCAGCGCGGGCTACCGGATCGGGCCGGGGCCGATTGAAGACTGTCTGCTGGGCCATCCGGCGGTCAAGGAGGCGGCGGTCGTCGGATTCCCGGACCCGCAGCGGACCGAGATCGTCAAGGCCTTCATCGTGCTGCGCGAGGGGTTTGCGGGCAACGAAGCACTGGTGCGGGAACTCCAGTCGCATGTCCGTACCCGTCTGTCGGCGTACGAATATCCACGGGCGATCGAATTCATCGAGGCCTTGCCGGTGACCGCGACCGGCAAGGTGATGCGCAAGACTCTAGCCGGGCGCGCGGACAAATCCTAGCAGGCTATCGGGTATTGACGTCGGCGACCACCCGACGCCAACGCTCGGCGTCATTCTTCACAAAGGCTTCAAAGTTCCTCGCATCCTGATAGCCAATGTCGACGCAAGCCTTGACCAGTCCGTTCTTGACTTCATCGGTGTCAAGCGCTTTACGCAACGCGTCCGACAGCTTCGTGATCACCGCCTCCGGCGTGCCGGCACGCGCGTGCAGCCCGTACCAGCCCCCAGTGTTCAGTCCCGCAAACCCGACCTCCGCGGTCGTGGGCACGTCCGGCGCGATCGCCGAACGCACCGAGCCGGTCATCGCGAGCACCCTCAGTTTCGGGTCGGTCAACGCACTGCAAGCCAGGTTTCCCGAGATGGTGGAGATCGCGACGCGGCCCTCGTACAGATCCACCATATGCTGAGCTGCGCCCTGGTACGGAACCGTGACAATCTCGACTCCTGCCTGCTTAGCCAGCAGCTTCGTTGTGAACGTCGTGTGTGCCGCACCCATCACGGTCGCGGCAGCGAGACCTGGATGGCTCCGGGCATAAGCGACCACCTCGGGCAGAGTCTTTGGAGGCAACGTCGCTGACGAGACAAGGAAACCCGATGAAGTCGCAAAGCGACCGACAGGCGCAAAATCCTCAGGCTTCCAGCTGAGGTTGTCGGACATCAGGGGGTTAACGGTGAGCACCGACGAACTCGACAGCAGCGTATAGCCGTCGGCTGGTGCGTTTATAACGGCCATCGCCGCAATATTGCCTTCGCCTCCCAGGCCGGGGCTCGATCACAATGGACTGGCCGAGCGACTGGCTCATCCCGCGTGCGACCAGACGGGTCAGGATGTCAACTGCGCCGCCAGCGCTGTACGGCACGATGATCCGGATCGGCCGCGTCGGCCAGTCCGATGCGTCGGACCGGGTCCATGAAAAGGGTGGCTAGTGCAATAAGCCACAGGATTGGCACGCGTCTCATTAGAGATCTCTCCATGTTATTTGCCGAAGTGGATCGGTACGCCTGAGTTCGTGCGCACCGTCACCGGGTCACTCGGGCGCGGTGACGAACTTGAGCTCGGTTTGACCAGTCAGGATGCCCCCGCGCTCGCCGGGATCGATGCTCCCATAGCGGCTGGCGTAGGGTTGCGGCAGTGGCCGGCCGGACGGCGGCGAGACCCACAGTCGCAACAGGTGACGTTTGCGCTCCGGCTCGGGCCAGTCTTCAAAGTCAGTGCGCGAATGAAAGACCTGATGGTTGTGCAGGAACTGCATGTCGCCCTGTTGGAATGTCATCTCAAGGCGCAGGCGCGGTTCGTCGGCGAGCGCATCAAGCAGATCCAGTGCCTCGTGTTCCCGCTGCGTGAGCCGGCGGGCACCCGGATGGTTGAGCTGGGCGGACCGGATGTATTGTCCCGAATAGATGGCGCTGAGATTGCCTTCGTACCAGTTGAACACCGGGATCTCGAACCACGGGAGCATGCCGGGCGGGATCTCGCCGCGCCGGTCTGTGGGGAACGAATGGAACAGTTCCGGTAGAAGGTCTGGTCGTCTCGCCAGGATCTCGTTGTACAGCGTGACCGAACTCACGATCCGGCTCGCGCCGCCGGACTTCGAGGTCTTCAGGCACAGGAGGCCGACGATATCGCACGAGTCGGTGTGGTAGTCGAGTTGGCGTGTGGTCTGATAGTAGCGGGTGGACTTTTCCCGGATGTCCAGGCCCAGGTCGCGAACGTGACCGAGCAGGTGTCCTTTCGCGTTCTGCGAGCGGAAGCTGCCGAGGTGCGACCCGATACCGAGATAGGCTATAGCGGCCTGCCCGATAGACAGGTCCGCCACTGGCAGCCCGCGCAGCACCGCGAATCCCGGGCCGCTCATCAACTGATGATCGAGGAGCCATCGGAGCCGCTCAGCAAGCTTCCGAGCCGGAAATGTGGTCGGCGAAATGGAGCCGAGCACCCTATTGCCGCTCGCCTCCGCGATCTGTTCGTGGACCTGACGTGAAGCCAGCTGAAACTCCATGATCCTGCGGCGTTTGAGTTGCCCGTGGGCTTTTTGCAGGCCCTGAGCCATCGCGCCAATCTGCGAATCGGTGGCACGCAAGGCCGCATGGAACGAGTTCGCTGTCTCAACGACAAGACGTGCCTCGAACACGTCTTGCGCATCACGCACCGAAATCGCCCGGACACTGTAGCCCCAGTTTTCCGCCCGCGTGACAAGACCTTCGCGTTCCAGGCTTGCCAACGCTTCCTTAATCGGTGTGCGACTCAGGCCGAGGTCCACGGCCAGTCGCTGAGCGATCAGGCGCTCCCCAGGCGCAAGCTGCCCCGTCAGAATGCGGTGGCGCACTCCACCCCAGGCAGTCACGGTACTCGGAAGTTGAATTGAATCCATTATGGATCCAACTATCGTTGGACCGCGAGTTCCTGTCAAGTACTCGGAGCAGGGCTGTGGAGGTAGGCGACACGGACGCGACCGCATGGACGAGCTGCGCGGCAGCCTCCCGGGAGGCTGCAGCCTAGGTCCGGGCGGACTCACGGCCAGGCAGGTCCGCCAGCGGCCGCGACATGAACATGAGGTACGGCAGCAACCGGTCGGGGTAGTCGTAATACGGCTCGCACTCCTGGAACCCGAGTGACCGGTACAGGCCGATCGCTTCGCTCAGGAGCCTGCCGGTGTCGAGTTTCATCTCCTGGAAGCCATCGTCGCGCGCGGCCGCCAGCAGGGCACGGCAGAGCTGTCGTCCGATGCCTCTGCCCCGATGCCTGTCGGGGACGAAGAAGCGCTTCATCTCGCAGGCACCGCCGCCCAGCGCACGGTAGGCTCCGCACCCCAGCACTGCGCTGCCCGCGACGGCGATGAACGCCTTGCCCTTGGGGGCGCCGTACATCTCAGACAGCGCTGCCAGTTCGCTCGTCAGCGACTGCTTGTCCAGCACCTCGGTAACGAACCACTCGTCATGCCGGTATCGCGTGCGAAGCCAGGCCACATACTCGCGGATCAGCTGCGCCATCGCGTCGTAGTCCACCGCAGTGACAACGGCGCGGATGCACGGCTGCGGAGTGGCGGGGTACACGGGCCGATTCATGATCGGCCCGCAGAAGAAATCGGGAGCGTTGTCATCGTCGACTAGATTACCCGTTTTCGTTCCGGGGCTCAGCCGGGCCAGTCTGCGATTGAAACCTGCCTTGTCCGGGTTGGTTCAAGGCAGCCCTGCCGACTCTGGACAAACCCGGGCGGCCGGCGCAAGATCGGCCGGATGTCGACATCAGCCGCCGCTTACGGAAGCAGAATTCAGCCCGCTCGCCGCACACTGCTGCTTGCGCTCGCCGGTATCGCGGCCTTCCCGGGCGCAGGAGCGGCCCTGGCACAGCCGGCACCCTCGCCGATGCGGTCCTGGCCGCTGCGCACCGCGCGTCGCACCCGGATTCACGACCTGGCCCCGGCGCCGGATCATGGCATCTGGTTCACTGCCCAAGCCAGTGGTCACCTCGGCTGGTTCGACCCGCGCAACGGCGAAGTGGAGCTTATCGCGCTCGGCTCGGGATCGTCGCCGCATGGCGTGATCCAGGGGCCCGACAAGGCGGCCTGGATCACGGATAGCGGCCAGAACGCGATCGTTCGAGTCGGCTGGCCGGATCGAAGCGTCAAGCGCTATCCGCTGCCCGCCGGCACGCCCTACGCCAACCTCAACACCTGCGCCTTCGACGGCGCCGGCGACCTCTGGTTTACCGGGCAGAGCGGCTTCGTCGGCAAGGTCGCGATCCCGTCGGGAGAGGTCAGTGTCAAGGAGGCGCCGCGCGGTCGCGGACCCTACGGCATCTGCACCACGCCGAAGGGTGATGTGTGGTGGTGCTCCCTGGCACAGTCGTTCATTGCGCGGATCGATACGGCGACCGGCGACTCGATCATCGTCGAGCCGCCCACGCCCGACCAGGGCGCGCGACGGGTGTGGAG
Source organism: uncultured beta proteobacterium (assembly GCA_963834335.1). Lineage (GTDB taxonomy): Bacteria > Pseudomonadota > Gammaproteobacteria > Burkholderiales > Burkholderiaceae_E > Lautropia. Next base: position 636,092 of record CAWIBK010000001.1, read on the forward strand.
CGACAGCCGCGGCCGGATCTGGGTCAGTGAATGGAACAGCGGCAATCTGTCGGTGCACGATCCGCTGGCGCCGGCCGCTCAGCCGGCCTGGAAGACCTGGCGGCTCCCCGGCGACAATCCCCGCGCGTATGCGGTGTATGTCGACGAGCAGGACAAGGTCTGGGTCAGCGATTTCGGCGCCAATGCGATACTGCGCTTCGACCCGCAAACCGAGCAGTTCAGCAACTGGACCTTCCCGCGTGAAGGCGCCGGCATCCGACAGATCCTCGGCCGCCCGGGCGAGGTATGGCTGCCGGAAAGCGGGACCGAACACATCTCGATGATCCGGACCGCTTGAGCGCGGGCGGCGTCTACTGGTGCTGCAGAATATTGACGAGGTTTCCGAAGGGGTCGCGGACATAGAACCGGCGAACGCCCCAGGGCTCATGCGCCGGGCCGTATTCGATCGGGATGGCGGCCTCTGTGCATCGGGCCAGCGCCGCATCGAGGTCGTCGACTTCGATCGATAGTTGGGGCACCGCCGTGCCGGAACCACCCTCGGACGCGATGCCGACCTGCACCGTCATCTTTTCGCCGTTGCCGTAAGTGCGGATCCAGCCGTGATCCATCAGGATATCGAGTCCCAGTACCTTGCCGTAAAACTGCTCCGCCGGAGCAACGGCCGCCACGGCAATGTTGGCGACAATTCGCTTGACCTTCATGAGTGCCTCCTCGAGGCCGTCAATCTTACCCCGCGTTCATGAAGCCGAGATCGCGCTGGCCGAAGTTCTTGAGGTTCGGCAGCACCTCCAGCAGTTGGGTATCGCTCAGTCCGAACCATTTGCCGAGCGTCGCTGCGTACTGATCGACCGAGACGTTCGGCAGGAGGCGGCCCTGACCGACATCGTCGCTGGTGTTGACGCCGATGACCGGGAAGCGGCCGTACACGTCCTTGCCCCGCACCGCCCCGCCGGCCACGTAGTGGTGCGATCCCCAGCCATGATCCGAGCCGTCGCCGTTGGAGGTCAGCGTGCGGCCGAAATCGGAAGCGGTGAATGCCGTGACCTTGTCCTGCAGGTTGAGCTGCGTCATCGCCGAATCGAACCAGGCGAGTCCGTTGGACAGAGTCTGCATCAGCCCCACCAGGCTCCCATTCAGGTTGTCGTGGTTGTCGAAGCCGCCGATGCCGACCATGAAGACCTGGCGCCTCGCGCCGGTCATGGACTGCCCTGCGATGATGCGGGCCACCGTGCGCAACTGGGTTGCCAGGCCCGCGCTGGCCGCCGGCAGCGCCGGCAAGGCCGAGGTCGGCGTCAAGGCCATGGCGTCGCTCATGCGCTGGCCGGCATCGATCGAGCGCGCGGTCACCCGGTTCATTTCTTTCTCGAGCAGGTGCGATCGGGTCTCGGTGACAATGCTGCGCAGCGCCGTCGACGCCCCGCCGTTGCCGAAGATGGTGCCGTTGATGCCGTTGATGCCGATCGGCCCGTTGGCTCCGACCTGGTACTGAGTGATCTGATTCCCGGACAGGAACACGGAGTTGCCGGAAGCGGAGATGCAGGTGAAGACCGGGTCCCCGTTGCTCGAGGCGAGCAGGTCACCCATGCGGCCACCCCAGCCAACGCGGGCACCTTCCGGCGCGAATGCCATCCAGGTCGACTGCTGGTCGTTGTGCGAAAACAGGGCCGGTGGCTTGGGTACCGATTTGTCGCTGTACTGGAGCTTGGTCAGCGGCACGACCAGGGGGCCGACGTTGCTGATCACCGCACCCCGCCCGGCGTCGAACAGGGTCTTGAAGGCGCCGAGGTTGGGATGCACGGCGAATTCGCGGCCGGTGTTGAGCCCGGCGGCGTTGTTGTGTGCCAGCGCGAGCACCGAGCGCGCGGAGCCGGCGCCCGGCAGGTCGAGCGCGAGCGGGTCGGGAGGGGTGCTCCTTGCGGCGAGGTAGGCGCTCCAGGAGCCGGGATCCGTCGCGAGCACCGTATTGGCGTAGTCGCAACCGCCGAAGAGGAAGACGCAGACCAGTGCCTTGTAGTCGGATGGCCCCGCTTGGGCCGCGGCGGCACCGATCGTTGCGAGATTCAGCGCCAGGCCGCTGCCGGCCACCGGGACCAGGCTCGACAGCGCCGATGCGGTCCTGAGGAAGTGGCGACGGGATTGGTTGATACGGGTCATGATCGATGATCCTTCGAAAGTGGTTCCGGGCCCGTGACTGCTGGCGCTATTTCTGGCTGAGGAATTCGGGCGAGGCGACGGTCAGGAACAGCGCGAGTCTCACCCGGTCGCGCCGGGCATTGGCGATGGCGGTGTCACCGACCGCCGGCACCACGACCGAGCTGACCACATCGCGGATACGCGTACGGGTCTCGGGACGGTATTTGCCGCTGGTGAGCAGCAGTTCGATCCGGTCGAGCAGCGCGTCGACAGTCCCGGCCATCGCCAGCATTTCGGAGATATCCAGCTTGACGTCGGTCGCATTGCCGTAGCCGTTCTGGATTGCCGCCTGCATCGTGTTCAGATAGCCCGCGGCCGAAGACTCGTTCGCAATCTGAAGTTCCGGCGCCACCAGGCCGGCCGCCGCCAGGTCGCTGTTGGGCGGCGTGTAGCCGGGACGCCAGAAGTTGAAGACCGACGGCGAGCGCATCGCCGTCTGACCCAGCGACACGCCCGGATCGTCGGTGTTGTGGATCTGGAACTGGCCCGACGCCGAGGTGGCCTTGGTGGCCCGCAGCAGCGCTGTCATCCGCAACAGCGGCTCGCGCACCTTGCCGAAGGTCGCATCATCCGCAGCCGGCGGATTGCGGGCCTCCGGGTCCAGCAGGATCTGGCGCAGCACCGCCTTCATGTCGCCGCGCACACCCTGCCCGTTATCTGCGAATGCAGACGCCACTCGCGCAACGTAGGCAGGGCTGGGATTGCTGGTCACCAGCCGTTGAATCAGCTGCCTGCCGACGAACGGACCGACGTTGGGATGCTGGAACAGCCGGTCGAGGGCGCAGGTGAGGCTGGCGCGCGGCATCGTGCCGCCCGGGCAGGTACCACCCAGGAAGGACTTCGGAGCTTCGGAGTGGAATTGCGCATAAGGCTGCATCGGCTCGATGCTGCGATTCGGATAGGCCGGACTGCCACCGCCGTTGAAGCGCGCCGCATCGGTGTCCGGGCCCGCCCAGCTCCAGCCGGTGAAGACCTTGGCGATGCCGGTGACATCCTCGTTGGTATAGGCTTCGACCGCATTGCCGGCTGCGTCCACCACCCGGGTGCCGTCCGGATTGAGCTGGTACACGCCGATGGTGAACAACTGCATCACCTCGCGTGCGAAGTTCTCGTCCGGAACCCGGTTGCTGTCGCCGCGATTGCGAAGATGGGACAGATAGAGCCCCATCATCGGATGCAGCGTCACATCCTCGATCAGCGTGCGGAAGTTGCCGAATGAGTTGCGGGCCAGCATGTCCGCATAGCTGGCGACACCGCGCGGATTCTGCGACACGCTCATGTCGCTGAGCGACACGACAAAGATCTGCGAGAGCGCGAACGCGACCCGTTGGCGCAGGACGTCGTCGGCCAGGAGCGCATTGCGCCAGAAGCTCTGGTACAACCAGTTCGTGTCGCTGGTCGTCGGACTGGCGCTGGCCGCGACCCGCTCCTGCCAGTAGCCCAGATGAGTGTAGCCCTGGGGTTTCTCGAACTCCTGCGTCAGCCAGGCCTCCAACTGAACGGCCATCACCCGATCGATCTCGGCGGTGGTTGAACCGAAAGTGGACTGCGCGAGGAAACGCGACGCATCCGCCGAGGTCTCGGCCTTGGTCACCTGCGGCGCCGCCGCGGACGATCCCCCTCCCTTCTGCGAATCGCCGCTGCCCCCGCACGCGGCCAGGGCTGCGACAGCCGCCGCCACACCGATGGCCAGGACGCACCGCTGACTATTGCGTTTCATGCAGGATCTCCGCGACAAGCAATATTGGAATGGATCGAAGCGTAGTGGCGAAAATCACACGCTGCGCCGGAAGGCCGACCATCGGGGCCGCCCGCGGGACGACCGGTTGACCCGGCCGCGCGGGCGGACCGCCACCCTGCGGTTAGCATCGGGGCATGAAACGACTGATCCAGGCGCCGAACGGCGCCCTTGCCCACCTGTGGGCGGAGCAATTGCGCAGCGCCGGGTTCGACGTCTCGGTGCAGCGCCAGTTTGCCGGCGGCATTGCCGGCCAGATCCCGGTGGACCAGTCCCTGCCGGAGATCTGGATCATGGACGACGACCAGTACGACCGGGCCCGGCAGGTGCTGGCCGACCTGCAGGACCTGCCGCATCGCCGCTGGCATTGTCCGAAATGCCGCGAGCTGGTTGAAGGTCCCTTCGATCAGTGCTGGAACTGCGGCGGCAATCGACCGGGGGCCTTCCTATGACGACATCGGCGCCCTGACGACGTTGATGAGCGGCTCGCCGCGCTGGATGGCGCGCAGGTTCGTCATGATCATGTCCCAGCGCCGGTCCATCATCTGCTCGGTCCAGCCGGAGGAGTGGGGAGTCATGAACACGTTGTCCAGTTCGTGGAACGGGAATCGCGAACCCCGCCGCTGCGGATCGGAGGCGTCCGGATACTGCCACCAGACGTCGATCACCGCGCCGGCAATGGTGTGCGAGGTGAGAGCCTGGTAGAGGTCGTGCTCGACCACCACCGGGCCACGGGCGACATTGACCAGCACCGCGTCCGGCTTCATCCGGGCGAGTCGGGCCGCATCGATCAGTCCTTCGGTCTCGGGCACGTGCGCGATGCACACGACCACGAAGTCGCACTGCCCCAGGAAGTCGTCGAGCTGAGCCAGCGGATAGAACGCATCCACCTGGTCGGCGTCCTTCGGATTGCGCGCGCAGGCGAGCACCCGCACCCCCAGCGCGCGGCAACGCGACGCGATTTCCCTGCCCATCTGCCCGAAGCCGACGATGCCGACCGTGCGACTGTTGAGTTCGTTGCGAAGCGGGCCGTACATCGATCCGCTGTAGTGCCACGATCCCGAGCGGAAGCTCTGCTCCACCGGTTTCCACTGGTGCGTCCACATCAGCATGGTCATCAGGGCGTACTCGGCGATGGCGCTGGTGTGACCGAAAGCGTTGCACACGGCCGCCCGGTCGGGCACGCAATCGAAGTCGATCCGGTCGTAGCCGGCTGCCTGCAACTGCACCAGCCGAAGCCGCGGGGCATGTTTGGACGGATGGTCGAAGCGGACGCAGACGACCGCGTCGGCGGCTGCGAATGCCGCTTCCTTGTCGGCGTCGGAGGTCTTGTCAGGCAAGGCAACGACGCTGATCGGGAAATCCGCCTTGGCGCGCAGCCGATACTCGTTGGGAAGGATGATGTCGCCGTAGAGGACGACATTGAGTGGTGCCGGATTGGTTGTCTGGGTTTTCAAGTCCTGCTCCGTGATGCCCCGTGCGCGGGGGCGGTGATTGCCATAATCGTGAAGCCGACTTCGACTCCATCCGCGACGTTGCGAGCCTGCGCGGTGCCGCCATGAAATTCCGCCACCAGGCGCACCAGGTAGAGGCCGAGGCCGAGATGTCCACGCCGGTCGGCGCCGGGCATGCCGGCGTCCCGCACCGACACCATAGCCTCGAACAGGCTGCCGGCCATTTCGGCGGGCAGGGCCCGCCCGCGGTTGGTGACCGCGATGCGCCAAAGCCGGCCGCCGGCCTGTTTTGCCGGGGCAACGGCAACGACGATCTCGCTACCGGGTTCCGCGAAGTCAACCGCGTTGCTGACCAGCTTGTCGAGCGCCTGCGCTATCGCCTCGGGCGCAGCCAGGGTGCGTGCCGATGCCACCTCGGGCTGCAAGCGCAGGCGCGCCTCAGGGTAGGCGGTACGGTATCCCTCCACGCATGAACCCGCCAGCGCCACCAGGTCGCAAGCCACGAGTTCGCTGTCCTCGAGCATCGCCTCCAGGCTGCCGGCTTCGCCCATGCTCGCGACGATCCGTTCGAGGCGCGCGGCGCCGGCCTGCGCGCGCACCGCATAGGCCGAGGTTCGGCCGGCATCGGTTTCCGCCGCCAGGTTGTCCAGCGAGGATCGCACCACCATGATCGGGGTGCGCAATTCATGGATGAGGCGCGAACGCAGCTTGGCCAGGTAATCCTGATGCTCACGCAGCCTGGCCAGCACACGGTTGTAGCTCTCGGCCATCGCATCCACCTCGTCGCGCAGGCGAAAGCGGGGCACGGCGCCGGCGACGCGGCCACGCGCATCGATTGCGGCCTCGGCAGCCCGGCGCAGCCGGACGATCCGCGAGACCGCCAGTGTCCCGACCGCAAGCAGGGCAAGGGCCGTCGCCGCGAGCGCGGCGCCGACCAGCAGCGTCAAGCGCTCCAGCGCCTGCTGCGCGAGCGAGAGCCGCGCCGCCGTGCTGTCCTCCAGCAGCAGGGCCCCCGCAATACGATCGCCGATCCAGATCGGGTGGGCGCTGGTGAGCGTCCAGACCGGCATTCCGGCGCCCGCGCCGACCCGCTTCGCCCCCTTGCCGGCCACGCCGGACAAGGCGCTTGCCAGCGGCGTCATCGATTGGCCCGGTTCGGAGAGCTCGTCGGGTCCGATCCGTTCAGCCAGCCAGAGCAGAATCCGCGCAAGGTAGGAAAGCGGATCCGACGGCTGCGGCGGCGGCTGCGTCACCTCCCCGCGGCGGGCCAGCAGCTGGCCGCCGGCGGCGACAATCGATACGCGGCCCGTACCCCGATCCAGCGCGCGCAGCACCTCCGCCCATTGCTGCTCGCGCCGGTGCGCCGCCGCCCGCTCGAGGTCCTCCACCCCAGCCGACACCAGCAGCAAGCCGGAGTCGGCCCGGGCCTCGACGCGGCGGCTGCCCAGGTAGTCGACGTCGGCAATCAGGATCCGGACCAGCAGCGCATCCTTCGGCAACTCCAGCTCCGCGCGCCATCCCTGGCCAGTGGCCACGAGCGGCACCGGCATCCGCTGCGGCATCTCCGGCAGCAGGATGCGGCTCGAGCCCGTGGCTCGAGCGCGCTGGTCCGCGGCCATCGCCTCCAGCAACTGCTCCTCGGCGCCGATCAGCACCGTCAACTGGTCGCCCGGTTGGACCACCGGTCCTTCACCCGAAGTGTCGAGGTCCCCGGGCAGCACCAGCCGCTCGTCATCGGCCTCCACCAGGAGGAAGATCCGGCCGGGCTGGTCATCGCTTTCAGCGACCGCCAGGCGGGCGCGCAAAGTCTGCAAGGGCGCTCCGTTCTCCAGCTGGACCGGCAGTTCACGCCGCGGCGCACCTGTCCAATCGACGGCGTTGTCGCCGGGCAGCGCCGTCGGCAGCCGCTGCGGCATCACCCGCTCGATGCCCCGAGGCAGCAGCGTGGCAGGGTCGCCGAGCCCGAACATCTCATAACGCTCGTGCAGTGAAGCCGCCAGGCTGCGCGCTGCGGCCTGCTGGGTCTCCCACTGCGAATCGCGCGCCAGCTCCGCCATGCGTTCGACGAAGCGCAAGCCGATCCATGGCAGGGCGAGCAGCGGCAGCAACGCGATCAGCAGCGTGAAACGCAATCCCAGTCTCGGTCCCGGGCCCGGGCTCGGCCTGCGCCATGCGCCGGTTTCCGCCAAGGCGGGCTCAGTGCCTTTCGACGAAACGATAGCCAAGACCGTAGACCGTCTCGATGGCGTCGAAGTCCGGGTCGATGGCCTCGAACTTGCGCCGCAGCCGCTTCAGGTACGAAGTCACCGTGTGATCGTCGACCAGCATGTTGGCGTCGCTCATCAGGGCTTCGCGGTTCTTGACGTGACCGGGAAAGCGCGCCAGCGCGTGCAGGATCCAGAATTCTGTGACGGTCAAGGCGACCGGATTGCCGCGCCAATGGACCTCGAAGCGCTGTGCATCGAGCTTGAGAGGCCCGCGCTCCAGCACGTCTTCCGCGCCGGCGGCCTGCCCGGCGACATCTGCACGGCGAAACAGTGCGGTCACGCGCGCGAGCAGGTGAGGCAGGCTGACGTTCTTGGCGAGATAGTCGTCCGCACCCAGGCGAAGCCCTGAAACGACGTCGATTTCCGAATCCCGCGCCGACAGGATCAGGATCGGCAACGCCGGCGCCCGTGCGCGCAGCCAGCGACACAGTTCGAAGCCCCCGTCCGGTTCGTGTCCCAGGCCGACGTCGATGATCGCCAGGTCCGGCAGGCGCGAGCCCAGCGCCGCCTGCGCCTGCGGCCGGTCGGCGAAAGTCCTGACCTGGTAGCCGTGACGCGCGAACGCATCACGCAGATTCTGCGCGATCGCCGGCTCATCCTCGACGATCACGATCTGCCGTGCCTGCTTCTGTGCGGGTTGCGTCATGGCGCAACTGTAGCGCATCGATCGGGGGAGCCGCGCCTGTCACCGGATTGCCCCGATTGATCACCACTTCGCCCCCGGCGGGACAGTCCCGGTCCCGATCAGGGGCCCGTAATGGCTCCAGGGACCTGTGGCCGCGGAAATCGCGGCCACGAAGGCTCCCGACAATCGTCCGAACCACGGAAAGGAAGCGCGATGGCAACCATGACAGGTACCGGCGGCGGGCACGAAGCGGCCCCCGAATCATTCACCACATCGGCCCCCGAATCAGCCGCCGGGCAGGCGCTGGGAGGGATCGGCCCCTGGCTCCGGCTGTTCCTGGGAATCAGCGGCGGCGCCGTGGCCATCGCCGTGGCGCTCGGCCTGCTGGTCGTGCTGACCTCCACGGTGGCGCACGCGCGCCCTGTGCAGGCATCCGCCTACGATACGATCGGCAGCGGCCGCCCGGATGCACTGGACAGTATCCGGTCGCACCGGGCCGGCGGCCTGATCCTGCTGGAAAGCGAAGGAGCGGTGGCGGCTCCGCTGCAATCGACCGATGCGCGGCTGATCGTCACCGGCAACACCGTCCGCGGCACCGTGACGCAGCGTTTTCGCAATCCGGGCAGCGAATGGCTGGAGGGTACCTACCTGTTCCCCTTGCCCGACGATGCGGCTGTCGATCACCTGCGCATGACCGTCGGTGATCGCACGGTGGAGGGCCGGATCCAGGAGAAAGAGGCCGCCCGCCGGGCGTTCGCGCAGGCGCGGGTGCAGGGCCAGCGCGCCTCCCTGGTGGAGCAGGAGCGACCTAACGCCTTTTCGACCCACGTGACCAATATCGCTCCCGGCGCGTTCATCGAGATCGAACTGCAATACCAGCAGACCCTGGCGATGCGTGAGGGTGCGTGGCGCCTGCGCCTGCCCGGGGTCGTGGCGCCGCGTTACGGCAGCCCCGTGGACGCGAACGAGGCACGCCATCCCCCCCGCGGTTTCGTGCTCGCCGGCATGCAGGCGGAGCAGGCGGACGGCATGGACCAGCCGGTGGTCCCGGCGGGCGCGGCGCCGTTGAACCCGATCAGGATCACCGTTGAACTCGACCCCGGCGTCCCCATCCTGCAGCCGGTCTCGGCATCGCACCGGCTGCAGATCGCCAGGATGGCCGGAACCGGCGACAGCGGCGTGCGCTACCGGCTGCAGACCATTGCCACCGCCGAGGCGCAGGAAGTTGCCGATCGGGACTTCGAGCTGGAGTGGTCGCCTGCCGCAGCGTTGCTGCCGATGGCAACGCTGCGCCACGAGCGCCGCGGCGACAGCTACTACGGCATGCTCGTGGTCAATCCCCCGAGCCTGGAGGTTCAGCCCGGCGACCGGTTGCCGCGCGAAATGACCTTCGTGGTGGACACCTCCGGCTCCATGGGTGGCGAATCGATCGGACAGGCACGCAGCGCCCTGGCTTTCGGCCTCGAACGGCTCCAGGAAGGCGACTGGTTCAACATCATCCAGTTCAACAGCAGCCATTCCAGTCTTTTTCCGGCCCCGCGCCCGGTCACCGGCGAGAGTCTGCGGATTGCGCGTCGATACCTGGCGTCACTGCGCGCCGACGGCGGCACCGAAATGCGCGGCGCGATCGCGCAGGCCCTGTCCGCGCCCCTGGCGACGGATACCCTGGGACAGGTGGTGTTCATCACCGACGGCGCCGTCGACTACGAGGACGAGCTGATTTCGCTCGTTCGTGAGCGGCTCGGCGCCCGGCGCCTGTTCACCGTCGGCATCGGCTCGGCGCCCAACGGCTTCTTCATGCGCAAGGCGGCGGAGATAGGCGGCGGCACCTTCACCTTCATCGGCAACGCCGGCGAGGTCGAACGGCGCATGGCCGGGCTGTTCAGGAAGATCGCCCACCCCATGTCCACCAACCTGGCAGTCACCCTCGACGGCGGCGCGCTGGCCGAACCCATCGACATGCCACGCGACCTCTACGCCGGCGAACCCCTGATACTCACGGCCCGCTTCTCCGAGCTGCCACGCGCGATATTCGTGAGCGGTGTCGCAGGCCTCGGGCAGGACGGTGCCGGGCGCTGGCGCATTGCCGCAGACTTGTCCGCGGCGCAGGGATCGGGCCTGCATGTACGCTGGGCGCGCAGCCGGATCGAAACCCTGACGGATGCGATCCGCCAGGCACGACACACCGCCGAGCCGCAGGACGCGCTGCGCGATCGGGTGGTGGCCCTTGCGCTGGACCACCACCTCGTCAGCGACTACACCAGTCTGGTTGCAGTCGACCTCACGCCGGCGCGCCCGGCTGACGCGCCTATGCAGCAGGGCGCAGTGCCGGTCAACCTGCCGTCCGGCTGGTCGGAGAACGGCCCCGCGCAGGCCCGGATCGGGGCGCCCGCGTCGGCTCAAATCGGGGCGCCCGCCTTGGCTCGAACCGCGACCCCCGCCTCGCTGCAATTGCTGATCGGCCTGGCACTGCTGGCGGTTGGTTTCCTGCTGCTGGTCAGCCGCCGTTGCTCGGGCTTCATCGCCTGCGGTCAGCGGCGATGAGCCGCCGACCGGGAAGGATCCGAGCCGTCGTGGCGATGCTGCTCCTGGCGACCGGGCTCTGGTACCTGGGCGGCGCCGCCTGGATTCAAGCCAAGGCCGTGCTGGCCCAGGTGCTGATCGGGCGCGCATGGGCGGGCAACCTGGCCAAGGGCAAGCTGGTCGAGCGCCCCTGGTCCTGGGCGGACACGGTGCCGGTCGCCCGGCTCGAGTTCGTGCGTCAGCGCAAGTCGATGATCGTCCTGGCCGGTGAATCGGGCCGGGTGCTGGCCTTCGGGCCCGGTCATCGCCAGGACAGCGCCGTGCCGGGCACTCCCGGCAACAGCGTCATCAGCGCACACCGCGATACCCACTTTGCGGTACTGAAGTCGCTGGGCATCGGTGACCCGATCCGGGTGGAGAACATCGAAGGAACAACGGTGAATTACCGGGTCGACGGCTTCGAGATCATCGACCAGCACGACCTGTCGGTGACCGACCAGAGCGGATCCGATCGGCTTACGCTGGTGACCTGCTGGCCCTTCGATGCGCTGACGCCCGGCGGTTCGCAGCGATACGTGGTCGTTGCCGGTCGGGTCCGGACCAATCGGGTCCGGAACAGCGAGAGCGAGGAGGCCGCGGGCGCCGATGCCGGGCTTCGCGGCCGGATCGGATTGAACCGTCGGCCCGCCGCGACCGACTCATGATCGTCTCCTGATTTCTCCTAGGTCTCTCGATGGTTGACCCGGCGCGGACTTCGGTCCGGCCGGGTTTCTTTTTTTTGGCGGTTTGCGCGCCTTTGTCCCTGCGGGCACCCGTGCCGATGCCCGCGGATGCCCGGGCTTCGCTGTAGATTGCAGGCAAGACTCGCGGGCAGGGCCTGCCGGCGAGCCGCAATCCCCCTCGGAGACCACCATGAAAGCACTCGCACGCGTCGCCGGCGCACTCGGGATCATCCCGCTCCTGATCATCGCCTCGCTGGGCTCTTCGGCGGCCTTCGCCGCGGACGCCTGGCCGAGCAAGACGGTTCGCATCGTGGTCCCCTTCGCTGCCGGCGGGACCACCGACATCTCGGCGCGGGTGGTGGCCGATCACCTGACGCAGTCGCTCAAACAGACCTTCATCGTCGAGAACAAGGCGGGTGCGGGTGGGAACATCGGCGCAGCCGACGTCGCCAAGTCCGCCCCCGACGGTTACACCTTCCTGATGAACACCCCCGGGCCGGCAGCGATCAACCAGTTCCTCTACCGGCAGATGCCCTTCGACACCGCGACGGCCCTGGTGCCGGTGTCCTTCGTGGTCCGGGTGCCGAATGTGCTGATGATCAATCCCGCGACGGTCAAGGCTCGCAACCTCAAGGACTTCCTCGCGGAGGTCAAGGCCAACCCGGACAAGTATTCCTACGGCTCGCCCGGCAACGGCAGTACCGGTCACCTGTCGACCGAACTGCTGAAGAGCATGGCCGGTATCTCGGTTGCGCACGTTCCCTACCGGGGCAGTGCGCCGATGCTGCTGGACCTGGTCGGGGGCACGATCCAGATGGCGATCGACAACCTGCCCTCCGCGATGGGTCAGATCAAGTCGGGCAAGCTGATTCCGTTGGGGGTGACTTCGAGCAAGGGTGTCGAGACCCTGCCGGGGGTTCCGGCGATTGCCAGCGAGGTGCCCGGCTACGAAGCGGAGTCCTGGTTCGTGCTGATGGCCCCGGCCGGCACGCCGCCCGAGATCATCACCAAGCTGTCTAGCGAAGTGGACCGCATCCTGAAGCTGCCGGAGGTGGTCGAGCGCTTCAAGGGCCTGGGCGCCGAACCGGTCGGTGGAACGCCGGAATCGCTCGGCAAGTTCATCGCAGCCGAGACGACCAAATGGAAGAAGGTCGTGAAGGACTCGGGCGCGCAGATCGACTGAGTCCGACGCGGCCCGCGGCCCTGACCCGCGGCCGGGGGCGCTGACGCGGGCGCCCACGCTCTACCGTTTTGCCTTCGCCAATGCTTCGTTCCAGATCGCGATCACCTTGTCGTAGTCCTTGGCGGCCTCGTCCTGGTCGAGCGCGAACACCTTGATCGACGACAGTTCCGGCAGCTCCGTCAGCTTGGAAACCTGGATATCGGTGCGCGACGGGCGACGGAAGTTCTCCTTCAGCACCGCCTCCTGGACCTCCTTCGACAACAGTCCGTCGTAGAGTGTTCTCGCAGCGGCGCCGTTGCGGGCCCCCTTCACCAGCGCCATGCCCTCGGGTTGCAGGAACGTGCCCTCGGCAGGATAGGTGAGCCTGATTTCCTTCTGGCCGCCGGCAACGTATTCGTAGGCCGAGTACTCCATGGTGATCGACAGCGGATACTCGCCGCTGCCGACGCCCTTGTACACCTGGCCACTGCTCGCGAGCACCACAGCGTTCTTCGCCAGCTTCTCCAGGCCCTGCGCACCGAACATCTTGTAGAGTCCGTACACCTGGAAGTAGGTCGATCCCGACTTGGAGGGATCACCCATGGCCACCAGCCCCTTGTAGCGCGGATCGAAAAGATCCTCCCAGCGGGCCGGCACCGGCAGGTCCTTCAGCCGCTTGGCGTTGCTCATCACAACCATGACGTGAACATTGCTGGCAGCCCAGCGGTTGCCGGCATCGCGCATGTCGGCCGGGACGCTGGCCGCCTGCGGCGATGCGTATGGTTCGAAGTACTCCTGGTAGATCGCGAGCGTGCTGAAGCCCGCGCCCCAGATGAGGTCGCTCTGCGGATTCTGCGCCTCCGCCTGGATCCGCTTCATCAGCACGCCGGTGCCCCCGGACACCTGCGATACGTTGATCCCCGGCGTGGTCTTCTTCAGCGCGGCCAGCGCCGTCTCGATGGTCGCCGGATTGTTGGAGGTGTACATCACGGCGGTCTGCGCCATGGCCGCCGGGCTCATCGATCCGAGCAGCGCGGCAAAAGCGCCGCCAGTCATCATCCTGCAGGTCAACGACATCTTCATCTATATCTCCGAAGGGAAAAACGCCTGTCACCGGCCCGAACACCGGCCCGAACCCCTGCTCGAGAACATCACTTGCCCGAGAACATCACTTGCCCGAGAACAACCGGACCTTGAACACTTTCACCGTCACCAGCACCGGGATCAGGATCATGCTGACCAGCGTGGCGCCATAGGCCGAGGCGAGGCCCATGTGCCCGGTATCGACCAGCCGGAAGATCTTGATCGGCATCGTCTCCAGCCCGCCACCGTAGACCACGATGGAGCCCGACAACTCGGCGATCGTCGTCACCCACATCATGATAGCCGCGGAGATCACCGAAGCCTTCATCACCGGCAGGACGACCTTGAAGAACGTAGCCAGGGGTGACACGCCGAGCGATATCGACGCTTCCTCGATCGAATCCGGGATGTTGAACAGCATCGACGAGGCGTTGCGCACCGAGAAGGGCGCGCGCCGGACCACGTACAGCAGCACCATGATGGCGCTGCCACCGGTCAGTACCAGCCAGCCGCTGTTGAAGGTCTGCACGATGGCGATACCCAGGATCGTCCCGGAAAGCGCCAATGGCAGGACCACCACGTAGTCCAGGGCCTGGGTGAGCAGACTCTTCTTCTTCACGATCAGATAGCTCACCGTGACCGCGACGATGACGCCGATGACCGTGGCCATCGATGCGAACTTGAGGGAATTGAGCACCGGCTCCGGCGCATTGAGCCACGCGCGCTCCATGCTGCCAAGCGAGAACTCGCCCCAGCGCATCACCGGCCCGCGAGCGCGGGTGAACGCGCCGAGGAACACGGCCACGAGCGGCAGCAACGAGAGGGCCAGCAGAGCGACCACCCCCGCGCCGAGGCCCAGCGCAGCGCCGGCCCGCACCGGCAGCGCGGCCGGCGCCCTGCCCTGCGTCATGTGGACCAGCTTGCGCTCCACGTAGCGCTTCTGCACGAACAGTACGAACCCGACCAGGGCGATCGAGACCACCGAGAGAGTGCTCTGCATGGTGGGGTTGCCACCCATCTCGTTGACGAAGGTGCCATAAGTGAGAACCGACATCAGGGGCACGTTGTGCCCCAGCATGGTCGCAAGCGCGAAGTTGCCGACCACGAGGGTGAAGACGACCAGCGCATTGACCATGATCGCCGGCACCATCGTCGGCAGCATCACCTTCAGCTTCGCCGCGAGCGGGCTCGCGCCGAGACTGAGCGCTGCCTCCTCGAGCTGCCCGTCGAAGCCGCGCAGCGCCGCCAGCACCCCGAAGTAGATGTAGGTGTAGTAGGTCAGCGTCATCACGATGATCAGCCCACTCCAGCCGTAGAAGCTCGGCAGCTCGATGCCGATACCGTAGAACAGGTTGGTGAGCAGCCCGTTGTTGCCCAGGACCAGCAGCCAGGACTGCGCCGAAATGATCTCGGGGATGATGATGGTGGACAAGGGCAGGATCGCGACCAGGTTCTTCAGGGGAAAGTCGAAACGCGCGACCACGTAGGCGAACGGCACCCCGACCAGGGTGGCGAGCAGCGTCACGACGCAACCGAGCACCACGGTATTGCGCAGGGCCGCGAGATATTCGGCGGTGGTGAAGAAGGTCCGGAATCCGTCGAGGCTGAAGCCGGTCGTCCCCGGCCCGCGGAAGCTGTTGAGCGTCAAAGTCGCGAGCGGATAGAGGATGAACAGGCTCAGCACCAGCAGGCAGACGACGGTGATCAGGCCCCAGGGAAGGAAGCGGCTGCGCATGCCCGTCAGGTCGGCTCAGGCGATGCCGGCGGACTCGGGCGGCGATTCGCCGTCGGAGGATGCCGGCGCGGCGACGATGCTGCAATTTGACGAGAACGCCAGGAACACCTCCGCGCCGGGCGTCACGGGCCCGTCGTGCCGCCCGCCATAGGTGTCGATACTGACCACCGGCAGCGACGGTGCGGCGGCCGGCCGCAGCCCGACCTCCGCCGGCTTGATGAGCGCCTTGAAACTGGTCTTGAAACCGAGATACTGGCGGCGGACGATCCGGGCGGGCACCACGAACTCATCGGACCCGGCGCTCAGGCGGATCTCGATGTCTTCCGGCCGCGCCACCAGCATGCCGGCAGCGGCGGCCGGCAGGGGAACGGGCAGCCGGGCCATGACGGGGTGGCCTGCCAAACTGCATCGGACAGCCAGCCCGCCATCTGCCCCCGGAACGCGCGACGTGTCGCCGACCGCCACCGGCAGCACGTTGGCCGACCCGATGAAGTCCGCAACGTAAGCCGATTGCGGCGTGCCGTAAAGTTGCGCCGGCGTGCCCAACTGTTCGATCCGCCCGCGGTTCATCACCGCGATCGTGTCCGACATCGCCAGCGCCTCCTCCTGGTCATGCGTGACGAACACCGTGGTGATGCCCGCTTCCCGCTGCAGGTCCAATATCGCATCTCGCATCTGCATCCGCAGTTTCGCGTCCAGGTTGGACAAGGGTTCGTCCATCAGCAGTACCTGTGGCTCGATGACCAGCGCCCGGGCCAGTGCCACCCGCTGGCGCTGCCCGCCGCTCATTTGCGCCGGGAACCGATCCGCCAGCGATGCCAGCTCCACCCGTTCCAGGTAGCGCATCACCCGCGTCCTGACCTGCGCCCCCGGCATCTTGCGCGCGCGCAGGCCGAACGCCACATTGTCGAAGACGGTCTTGTCCGGAAACAGCGCGTAGTCCTGGAACACCATGCCGATGTCGCGCTTGTGCGTGGGCGTGCGTGTCATGTCCTGGTCATCGAACAGGACGCGGCCCCTGCTCGGGCTGTTGAACCCGGCGATTGCGCGCAGCAGGGTGGTCTTTCCGCAGCCGCTGGGCCCGAGCAGGGTGAAGAACCGGCCCTGTTCGACGACGAGGTCGAGGCCCGAGATGACCTCGAGCTTGCCGAAGCGGATGGTCAGATCAGAGAGAGTAATGGCTGCCATGATCGCCGGGCGGAGGAAGACGAGGCAGTCTACCCGATCACCATCTCCGCATTCACGGCAGCGTACAGGCGCACGACGATGTCGTCCGGCGTCGCGGTCCGGCGCAGATCGACTGAGTCCGACGCGATTATCGTGCCGGCGGCACCTTGCGCTGCCGCCTCGGCGTCGCGCCGGCCATGGGGCGTGAAGCATCGACCGGGCCCTGCCCCGCGGTCAGTTCGGTCCCGGTGAGTTGCTCGATCCATCGCACCATTTCGCTGACGCTGCGCCCGGAGCCGACCGACAGCGATGCCGCCCGATAGAGTTGCTGTCCCACCGCGGACAGCGGCAGCGGGATGCCTTGCTCCTGCGCCAGTCCCATTGCAATGCCGACATCCTTGACCATCAGGTCGAGCTTGAACGGGTCGTCGAAGCTGCGGCTGAAGACGCGCTGCGCGAAATGATTGCGGGTGAGCCACGAGCCGCCGGTGGACTCGTTCAGCACGTCGTTCATCGCCACCGGGTCGAGGCCTGCCCGCTTGCCCACGGCGAGCCCTTCGGCCGTGGCGATGAAGGTCATGGCGGTAATCATGTTGTTGATGCACTTCATCGTGTGACCCGCGCCGAGCGGCCCGACATGATGTACCGCGCGACCCATCTCCTCGAGCAGGGGCCGGACGCGGTTGAGGTCCTGGGCCGACCCGCCCACCATGAAGACCAGTTCCGCCGCCTGCGCGCCCCATTGCGCGCCCGACACCGGCGCATCGACCATCGCGACACCGCGCCCGCCCAGCCACTGCGCGGTCTGGCGGGTAAGCCAGGGCTCCGAAGACGAAGTGTCGAGCAGCAGGCTGCCGGACGTCATGGCGTCGCCGATGCCGTCCGGTCCGGTCACGACCTGGCGGACAGCCTCGCCGTCGGGCAGCATGGTGATGACGATGTCGGCGCCGGCCGCCAGTGCGCGCTTGTCGGGGGCGACTTCGATGCCGCTGTCGGCCAGGGCAACAGCCTCGGCACGTCCCGGATCGTTGTCGAACACGAGCACCGGATAACCGGCGGCGGCCAGGTTGCCGGCCATCGGCGCGCCCATGACGCCCATGCCGATGAAACCGATTCGAATATTGTCCATCAGAGAGACACTCCCCTCATTCGAATCTCCGACAGGCTCCTGGCAGCCGACCGGTCATCCGGCGCCGAGACGATCCTGTTCACCCAGCCGCGGAAAAGTGGTTCGCACCGCTACCGGCGCCCCGTCTATCCAGACCGGACACGTCACCGTGCGGGTGCGATGGCCGGATGGCAGGGTCACCTCCTGCACCAGTTGCAGGTGCGCCGCCTGGGGGTCCGACAAGGCCTCTGCGTAGCCGTTGATCGGTGCGTTCGGCACCCCCGCCGCCTCGAAGCGCGCCAGCCAGTCCTTCGCGTCCGCGCAGGCAAACCGCTGCTCGAGCAACGTTTTCAAGGCCTCCTGGTTGGCCGCGCGCAGCGTCGGCGTGAGGAAGCGCTCGTCGTCGAGGAGCGCCGGGGCATCGACCACGTCGCAGACCGCGGCCCACAAGCGGTTGTTCCCCGCCGCAATCACGAACCAGCCATCTCGCGCCTGGAAAGCCTGGTAAGGCGCATTGCGCGGATGCGCCGAGCCGAGCTTGACCGGGTTGCGTCCGGTGCCGAAGAACTCGCTGGTCTGAAGAGCGGCTATGGCCAGGGTGGTGGCAAACATCGGCACGTCGATGCGGCCGCCCGCGCCGCCGCTGCGAACCCGCGCAATCATCGAAGCGATCGAAAACGCCGCATACAGGCCCGCTGTGAAATCCGCGATCGGAACGCCGCACTTGACCGGCGCCCCGCCGGGCTCGCCAGTGACACTCATGACGCCGGCCGCAGCCTGGATGGTGACGTCGAATCCGCCGGCCGACGATCGCGGCCCGCTTTGGCCGAACGCCGAAATCGAGCAGTAAACCAGCGCCGGTTTGCGCTCGCTGAACCAGTCCCAGCCGAGGCCCAGCCGCTGCATCGCGCCGGGCCGGCTGTTTTCAACCAGCACATCGGCCTGCATCACCAGCGCACGGGCACGGGCCAGGTCGGCCGGATCCTTCAAATTGAGCGCCACGGACTGCTTGCCCCGATTGAGCGACGCGAAATTTTCGCTGTATCCGTCAGTAATCGGTGGCCACTGCCGCAAGGTGTCGCCCTCCGGCGGTTCGACCTTGATGACTTCCGCGCCGAAGTCCGCCAGCAGCATGCCGCAGAATGGGCCGGCCGCGACCTGGCAGAACTCGACGACTTTGATGCCTGCGAGCAGGGGCGGGTTTGATGTCATTGCAGGTTCCGGTGTCTGTTCGGCCTCACTACCCCGACCCTGGACGGGTTCGGCGCAGCCGCCATTGTCACACGCGGATTCAGGTCACATGGGAACTCAGGCCACGCTCACTCAGACCCATCGCCGAAAGCGCGGGCCGGCGGTTTCGACCGGCATCTTCAGAGCCGACAGGATCAGCCTGACCTGCCGGGCCAGATTCTCGGGCACCGGCTGCTCGCCGGCCAGGGCTGCCTGGATCCAGGCGGCCGTGGCGACCGCATCCTGTGCCGGCGGCAGCATCGCCGTCCTCGGGATCGGACGGAATTCAGCCTCCGCAAGCGCGCGGGTGACGCCGTTCTCGATCCAGTCCACGGTCGGCATGCGCCTGGTGCCTGCAACCGCCTCGCCTTCGCTGCCGCGCATCACAATGGCGCGGGCACCGAGTTGCTCCATGAGCGCGTGCTGCAACTGGTTGAACTCGGGATGCGTGAAGCTCATCAGCCGCACGCAGTGCTCCACGCCGAATCGGGCCGCATCGACCGGCGCCAGCAGCTTGGCCAGCGTATGGCCGATGTGCCGCACACCTAATCGCTCCCTCAGCCTGAGCAGGCGGGCGAAGGCCGGGCACAGCACGTCGACCGGCACGAAGGCGGGGTTGCCGCGATCCAGGGACAGCCCCGCTTCCGCCACCGAGGCCGCCGGCACATGGCCCATGGCGCGAATGACGTCGCAGGTGGTGACCCGCAGCGGATCCTCCCGGATGCCGTGGATGATGACCTGCACGCCCGCGTCGGCGAGCAATCCGGCCAGCAATGCGGTCAGATTGACGTTGTGGCGGGCGCCGTTATAGGAAGGAATTGCGATCACCGGCCGTGCGGGATCGATCGGCACCGGGGACAGACGGGCCTGCAAGGCAGCCAGCGCACCCGCCACCTCGTCGATCGACTCGCCCTTCATCCGGAAGGCGATCAGGATGCCGCCCAATTCGAGATCCGCAATCGATCCGTCCAGCATGGCGCCGAACAGGGTCTGCGCCTCCGCCGTCCCGAGACTGCGAGCCCCGACATTGCCGCGGCCGATCCGCTTCAGACAAGCACGGACGTCGGGCGCGGCGTCGCCACCCGCCGGCGGAATGAAGGTCGACATGACCGAAGGCGATGACGTGGCGGACATAGCTTGCAGGATAGCAATATCCGCGCCATCGCAGGGCCCCGCCCGAATCTGCGGAGCGGCTGGTATTCAGGTGCTGAGGCGGCCCCTGGCCACCAGGAGTCGCTCTGCCGCCTCGATACTGAGCGCGACGCTCTGGAGGTTGGGATTCACCGCCAGCGCACGGCGCCAGTACAGGATCGCCATATCCAGGTCGTCCAGGCGGAAGTAGATGTGGCCATAGCCCGCCAGCGACCCGAAATGATCCGGCACCAGGGCCAGCGCATGTTCGCAGTCCTCCATCGCGCCCGCGAGGTCGCCGGCGAGGAATCGTGCCGTGGCACGCTTGTTCCAGGCTTCGGCGAAGGTCGGCAGGTTGTCCAGGATCCGGGTGAAAGTCTCGATCGCCTGATCGACCTCGCGGCGGCCCATCTGCCCCACGCCGGCGCGGAACAGCCGGTCGATCTCGGGGTTGCCGGAGCGCCCCCACACCGACCAGATTGCGTCTTCCGCCTGGCGGCGCACCACTTCGTCCGGATCCTTGAGCAAGGGCATGAGAGGCTCGCTGTCCTGCGGCCGGCCGTCGCGCTTGAGTCGTTCGATCAGTTTGAGGCGCGACGCACGCCTGCTCGCGGCTTCCCGCTGGCGCGCGACCAGTTCCTGACCCCGGGACGTCAGGAGCAGCTGCGCGATCAGTTCGAGCGCTCCGGCCCCGGCAAGGCCGGTAGCCGACGCCGGCGCTGCGACGCCGGCCAGCGCCGCGGTCGCGGCGAATGCCAGGGCCATGGCCAGCCGGCGGGGCGCCATTCGGATAGCGTGTAATTGCGGCACCGTGATGCATCCCGGGCGTAGTGATCGACAACCGGACATTACGCCGGCGCCCGACCCATTTACAGGCACTGCGACACACATCAGTGCACGGTATGCCCCGCGTCAGGGAACCAGTATTTTCACCAGCCAGAGGCTGAGCGCCGGAAAGAGCAGGAGCAACGCCGTCCGGATGAAGTCAGATGCGATGAACGGCATCACGCCGATGTAGGTATCGCGGATCGGAATGTCCTTCGCCAGGCCGTTGATGACATATACGTTGAGCCCCACCGGCGGCATGATCAGCCCGATCTCGACCACCATCAGGATCAGGATGCCGAACCAGATGATCTTGTCGGTCTGGTTCAGTCCGAAGAGGTCCAGGCCCGCAACCGTGGGCAGGAAGATCGGCAAGGTCAGCAGGATCATGGAGATCTCGTCCATGACGCAGCCCAGGACCACGTAGAACAGCAGGATGCCGGCGATCACCGCCACCGGCGGAAGGCCGCTGTTTTCGACCATGCCGGCCAAGGCTGCCGGGAACTGCGACAGGGCCAGGGCCGAGTTGAGGATGTCCGCACCGATGAACAGCATGAAGATCATGCCCGACGTCATCGCGGTGTCGTAGAAGCAGGTCTTGATTCCCGCCAGACCCAGTCTCGCCGCGGGCAAGCGCCACCACGAAAGTGGCGGCCGCACCGACCGCCGCCCCTTCTGTGGGCGTGAACCAGCCGGTGTAGATCCCGCCGAAGACCAGCAGGAACACCGCGGCCACCGCCCAGACGTTGCGCAGCGCCACCAGCACCTCGGGCCAGGTGCGCCGCGCGGCTGGCAGGACCTTCCGACGGAAAGAACCGCACGTAGATGGCAATCGCGATGCAGTATCCGACCGTGGCGATCAGGCCGGGGATCAGCGCCGCAGCGAACAGCTTGGCGATGTTCTGTTCCGCCAGGATGGCGTAGAGCACCAGGATCACCGAGGGCGGGATCATGATCCCGAGCGTGCCGCCCGCGGCCAGGGCGCCGGTGGCAAGTCGACCGGAGTAGTGCATTGCACGCATCTCCGGCAGCGCGACCTTGGTCATCGTCGCCGCCGTCGCGATCGAGGAGCCGCAGATCGAACCGAACGCCGCACAAGCCAGCACCGCGGCCATCGCCAGGCCGCCACGAAGATGGCCGATCACGGCGTTGCCCGCCTGGAAGAGACTGCGCGAGAGTCCGCCCTGGGACGCGAAGGCGCCCATCAGCAGGAACAGGGGGATGACGGTCAGGTCGTAGTTCGCCAGCCGCGCGTAGGCCAGGCCCTTCAAGGCATTGAGCAGGGACGGCCAGCCGCTCAGCGCCACGTAGCCGACCACACCCGGCACCATCATCGCCATGGCGATCGGTACCCGCAGCGCCATCAGCACCAGCATGCCCGCGAACAACAGCCCCGCAATGGCGATGCCGCTCATCGGCCGCCACCGGCCCGCACGGCCCGCTGGCCCGGCAGAGTCACAGCGGGTCCAGCTGCCGGAAGTGGCGACTGGCGATGTAGAGCGCCGTGACCGAGGCCAATACGAACGACGGCACCATCAGCGCATAGCCGAGCCAGGTCGGCAGTTCCATGATCATGCTGGTCTGGTTGTACGCCTTGGCATCGAGCGCGCCGACTGCGGTGCGCCAGGCGAGCAACGCCGTCATCACCGCCAGCACGACTGCCCCGAGGCCGTCGAGGCGGCTCGCGGGTCGCCGGGCTGACCTTCTGGGTGAAGAAGTCCACGACGATATGGCCGTTGCGCATCTGGCACATCGGGAAACAGGCGGCAATCGCGACCGCGCAACCCATCTGCACCAGCTCCCAGTCGCCCATGATCGGGCTGCCCGCAAGGTTGCGCATGACGATGCTGTACAGCGACAGCAGCGTCAGCGCGGTGAAGACGGCGCCGCCGAACAATGCGAAGGCGCGCGCTACAGCGTCGAGCGCGCGTCCGAACCGGGAGTGGTGTCCGTCCGCGGGCATCCTACTTGGAGTGTTTCTCGATCAGCGACCGGGCACCGTCCAGCAGTTGCTGGCCCTTGAAGCCCTTGCCGTCCATCTCCTTGGCCCACGCCTCGTCGACCTTGCCGGATACCTTCTTGAACTGCTCGTAGTCGGCCTGCGAGAAGCGGTGGACGTCGCTGTCCTTCACCGTGGCGCGACCCCGGGCGTCGTTGCCCTGCTGGACCTTGCCGAGCCACCCCGAGGTCTCGAGGCCGCTGTTGTCGTCGATCACCTTCTTCAGGTCCGGCGGCAGCGCGTCGTACTTCGCCTTGTTCATCGTCATGACGAAAGTCGTGGTGTAGAGCGCCGGCAGCTTCGGATCGAACTCGGCGTGGTGCTTCGCGAGTTCGTTGACCTTGACCGACGGCACGACCTCCCAGGGGATCACCGCCGCGTCGATCACGCCCTTGCTCAAGGCGTCTGGAATGCCCGGCAGCGGCATGCCCACCGGCGTCGCGCCGAGCGAGGCGAGCAGCTTGGTGATCTGGCGCGTGGGACCGCGAACCTTCATTCCGCGCAGGTCTTCCATCGACTTGATCGGCTTGGACGCGGAATGGAACAAGCCGGGCCCATGGACGTTGACGGCGATCAGGTGGACATCCTTGAACTCGTCCTTGGCAAAGGTCTGGACGTACTCCCAGTAAGCCTTGGACGTCGCCTCGGCGTTGGTCATCATGAACGGCAGTTCGAAGACTTCGATGCGGGGAAAGCGGCCGGTGGTGGTTCCCGGCAGGGTCCAGGTGACGTCGGCTACGCCGTCCTTGACCTGGTCGTACAGCTGTCCCGGCGTGCCGCCCAGCTGCATCGCCGGATAGCGCTCGAACTTGATGCGGCCTTTGGACTGGTCCTCCACCTGTTTCATCCAGCCCTCGTGCATGTCGAGCCAGACGTAAGACTGGGGCGCCATGAAGGTGGAGAACTTGAGCACCACGTCCTGCGCCATCGCGCTGCCGGTTGAAACTGCCAGCGCGATTGCGGCGGCCCCGGCGCCTGCGATCCATCGTGTCAATGCCATCCTGGTCTCCGTTGTCCGTATTGTCGGTCCCGGAAGATTACAACGGAACCGCGTCGGCTCCCATGGCAATTCCGGCGGGTGATGCGCAGCCTGGCCCCGGACCTAGGGTTTCCCCGGGCGCTCGTATTGCGGGCTGCGCCCGGCCGGGACCGTGACCGCCGGAAAGCGACTCAGAACCAGATCAGCGTGACGAATACGAAGAGCGGAAAGAGCACGGCGGTCGACCACGCCATGTAGCCGAAGAAACTCGGCATCTTGACTCCCCGATCCTCGGCAATCGCCTTGACCATCAGGTTCGGGGCATTGCCGATATAGCTGTTCGCTCCCATGAACACGGCGCCGATCGACATCGCCGCGAGTGTCGGCGCGAGCGTCGTCATCAGCACCTGGGGGTCACCGCCTGCGGTATTGAAGAAGACCAGATAGGTGGGCGCGTTGTCGAGAAAAGAACTCAGCACCCCCGTCGCCCAGAAGTACATGGCCGGATTGGGCTGTCCGTCGGGCCCGGTGACGGCCGCCACGACCGCGCCGAACGGTCCGTCGACCCCGGCACGCAGCATCGCGATCACCGGAATGATGGTGAGGAAGATGCCGGCAAAGAGCTTCGCGACCTCCGCCATCGGGCCCCAGCCGAACTGGTTGTCCTCATGCACCTGGCGCGCGGTGATTGCCATCGACACGATCGCCACCAGGACCAGCCCGACGTCGCGAACGATTCCCGGCAGCCCGACCGGCGTGCCGAACACGTCGAAGACGACCGGCGACTTCCAGACGCCGCTGAGCAGCACCAGGCCGACGATCACGCCCAGCAGCAGGAAATTGAGCTTGCCCTGGATGCCGATTCCCCGCGAGTCGGGCGTGGGGTCCACCGGCAGCACGCCTTCCTTGCGATAGAGCCAGCTGTCAAGGAGATAGAAGATGACCAGCAGCGAGGCCGCCATGAACAGGGTCTCGGGCAGGATGTTGTTGAAGGTCCAGAAGAAATCGACGCCCTTGAGGAAGCCGAGGAACAGCGGCGGGTCGCCCAGCGGCGTCAGCGAGCCGCCGACGTTCGACACCAGGAAGATGAAGAAGATCACCACGTGAGCCTGGTGCCGGCGATTGTCGTTGGCCCGCACCAGCGGACGGATGAGCAGCATGGACGCGCCGGTGGTGCCCATCAGGCTCGCCAGGACCGTGCCGATGGCCAGGATGATGACGTTGAGGCCGGGCGCGCCGTGCAGGTTGCCGCTGATGTGGATGCCGCCTGCCACGGTAAAGAGGGCGGTGAGCAGCAGGATGAAGGGAATGTATTCGGCCAGCAGCGCGTGCACCAGGCTCACGCCGGCGGCTCCGACCCCGAACACCGCCGCAAACGGCACCAGGAATGCCAGCGCCCAGGCGGCGGAGATCTTGCCGAAATGGTGGTGCCAGAAGATCGGCGCCAGCAGGGGCATGAGCGCGATCGACAGCAGGATTCCCACGAAGGGGATCGACCACCACACCGAGAGGCGGGCGCCATCGAAGTCGGCCGCCGCAGCAACTCCCGGGCTCAAGAGCAGCAACGCCGTCACAACCACGGCGGTCTTGAGAGTGCTGGGGCGCTCCTGCATCGGTCGTTTACCGTCGTCTGGTTGGCAAGCCGGGGAGTGTCGAGCTTGTTCAGGCATGTGTCAAACCGCTCTCGGCCTCCTGCGCAGGCCACCGGCTGGCCCTGTCTCGTTGGGGCACCGCACCATAACGGGCCGCCGGGAATTGTGCCAGAATGATTTCAGGCGACGTCAACTGCCCGTCATGTTCATGCAATATAGTCCGCGCTGCGCCTGCACGCCGCGGGCCAAACAGAGAGGAGATTCCATGAGACCGAGTTACTGCAAGTTGGCAGCGCTGGCGCTTGCCGCATCGCTGGCCGTGCCTGCGCACGCCCAGACCGAAATCCAGTGGTGGCATTCGATGTCGGCCGCGCTCGGCGACTGGGTCAACGACCTCGCCAAGGACTTCAACGCCAGCCAGAAGGACTACAAGATCGTCCCGACCTTCAAGGGCAGTTACGATGAATCGATGACCGCGGCCATCGCGGCTTTCCGCGCCGGCACCGCGCCCCACATCCTGCAGGTTTTCGAAGTCGGCACCGCCACCATGATGGCGTCGCGCAAGGCGATCCGGCCGGTGACCCAGGTCATGAACGAGGCCGGCTTCAAGTTCGACCCCAGCCGGTACGTGCCTGCGGTGGCCGGCTACTACACGGCGCCGGACGGGCAGATGCTGAGCTTCCCGTTCAACAGTTCGACGACGATCTTCTACTACGACAAGGACGCCTTCAAGGCTGCCGGAATGGACCCCGAGAAGCCGCCCAAGACCTGGCCCGAAGTAGTGGCGGCCGCCGCCAAGCTGAAGGCTTCCGGCCACAAGTGCCCGTTCACCACCAGCTGGATCAGCTGGACCCAGCTCGAGAGCTTCTCGACCTGGCATAACGTCGAGTTCGCCACCAAGAACAGCGGCTTCGACGGCACCGGCGCCCGGCTGGTGGTCAACTCCCCCCTGCACCTGCGCCACATGACCAACCTGGCCAACATGGCCAAGCAGGGCCTCTTCGTCTACCGCGGCCGTGGCAACGCCGCCGACGCGGTGTTCGCCGCCGGCGAATGCGCAATGACCACCGGCAGCTCGGGTCTCTACGCCCGCGTCAAGCGCGAAGCGCAAGTTCGCCTATGGCATGTCGACCCTGCCCTACTATCCGGATGTCACCGGGGCGCCGCAGAACACCATCATCGGCGGCGCAAGCCTGTGGACGATGGCCGGCAAGAAACCGGAGGAATACAAAGGCGTCGCCGCCTTCTTCAACTACCTGTCGAGCGACAAGATCGCGGCGGAGAGCCATATGCGCACCGGCTACCTGCCGGTCACGATCGCTGCCTATGAGCTGACCGAAAAATCCGGCTTCTACAAGCAGAACCCGGGCACCGACGTGGCGGTCACAGCAGATGATCCGCAAGACCACCGACAAGTCCCGAGGCATCCGCCTGGGCAACTTCGTCCAGGTCCGCGCCATCATCGACGAGGAGCTCGAAGAAGTCTGGGCCGGCAAGAAAGAGCCCAAGGCCGCCCTCGATACCATTGTCAAGCGGGGTAACGAGCAGCTGGAGCGGTTCCAGAAGGCCAACAAGTAGGCCGCAACCGGGAGCGCCATCGCGCGCTCCCTTGTCTGCCCTTTTCTCCCACTCCCGTTTTCTCCCACTCCCCTTTTTCCCGATTCTCCCGGCCGTCCCGTCCATGTCCCCATCCTCCATCTCGCCGGCACACCGGCGGGCCTAGCCCGCTCCCGAAATGGAAAAACGCGTCCGATTCAAGTCCAAGTTGCTGCCCTGGCTGCTGCTTGCGCCGCAGCTGGCCGTGGTGCTGATCTTCTTCTTCCTGCCGGCAGGGCAGGCGTTGATGCAGTCGGTGCAGCGTGAAGATGCGTTCGGGTTCAGCACCGAGTTCGTCGGACTGGAGAACTTCGCCGCCCTGTTCAATGACGACAGCTACCTGGACTCGTTCCGGATCACCGCGGTCTTCTCGATCCTGGTGGCGGGCATCGGCCTGAGCATTTCGCTGCTGCTCGCCGTTTTCGCCGATCGCGTCATCAAGGGAGCGGCTTTCTACAAGACCGTCCTGGTGGTGCCCTACGCCGTGGCGCCGGCGGTCGCCGGCGTGCTGTGGCTCTTCATGTTCTCACCCAGCGTCGGTGTCGTGTCCTTCTGGCTGAACCGACTCGGTTTCAACTGGAACCACCTGCTCGACAGTGACCATGCCATGGCCCTGATCGTGATGGCAGCGGTCTGGAAGCAGATTTCCTACAACTTCCTGTTTTTCCTGGCCGGCCTGCAATCGATCCCGAAGTCGCTCATCGAAGCGGCAGCGATCGACGGGGCAAGCTTCTGGCACCGGTTCCGCACCATCGTGTTTCCGCTGCTGTCCCCGACGACCTTCTTCCTGCTGGTGATCAATATCGTCTTCGCGTTCTTCGACACCTTCGCGATCATCGATGCGACCACGCAAGGCGGCCCCGGACAGGCCACCAAGATCCTCGTCTACAAGGTCTTCTACGATGGCTTCAAGGGAATGGACCTGGGCAGCTCGGCCGCACAGTCCGTGGTGCTGATGGTGATCGTCATCACGCTGACGGTGATCCAGTTCTCTTATGTCGAGAAGAAGGTGAAGTATTGATCCCCCCCGATGCGCCTTCGGCGCCTCCCCCCAGGGGGGCGCCGCCAGCGGCCCGGCGGAGCCGGATCCGCGGCGGCTGCTGGGCTCGGAGTGCCCCGTTCTTGCGGGGACCGGCGCCAGCGGCCCGGCGGAGCCGGATCCGCGGCGGCTGCTGGGCTCGGAGTGTCCCGTTCTTGCGGGGACCGGCTGCTCAGCGACTCGGCGGACCGGTCGCAGCGGGAGTGCAGGTGGAGATACTGTCTTGATTGAACGCCGTCCCGTGCTCGATTTCGTTTCTCATGCCGTCGTCCTGCTCGGCATCCTGGTGGTCGCGTTTCCGGTCTACCTGACCTTTGTGGCATCCACCCACACCGCGCAGGAGATCGTGCAGGCGCCGATGCCGCTGCTGCCAGGGTCGCATCTAGTGGAAAACTACATGACTGCGCTGCAGGGCGGCGGCAGCGGTCCCGGTTCGACCGCGCCGGTGGCGCGGATGATGTGGGTCAGCCTGGTGACCGCGCTGGTGATCACCGTCGGAAAGATCGCCATTTCGCTGCTCTCGGCCTTCGCGGTGGTGTATTTCCGGTTTCCGCTGCGCATGCTCTGCTTCTGGGCGATCTTCGTGACCCTGATGCTGCCGGTGGAGGTGCGGATCGGTCCGACCTACAAGGTGGTGTCGGATCTCGGCATGCTCAACTCTTATGCGGGACTGACGATCCCGCTGATCGCATCGGCCACCGCGACCTTCCTGTTCCGGCAGTTCTTCCTCACCGTGCCGGACGAACTGGTGGAGGCGGCGCGAATGGACGGCGCGGGCCCGATGCGCTTCTTCAAGGACATCCTGGTACCGCTGTCGAGCAACAGCATCGCCGCCCTGTTCGTCATCCAGTTCATCTATGGCTGGAACCAGTATCTCTGGCCGCTGCTGATCGCCACCGACGAAAGCATGTATCCGGTCGTCATCGGCATCAAGCGGATGATCAGCGGCGGTGATACGGGCAATGAGTGGAACATCGTCATGGCCACCGCGATCCTCGCCATGATCCCCCCCACCATCGTCGTGCTCGCCATGCAGAAGTGGTTCGTCAAGGGCCTGGTGGAAACCGAGAAGTAGGCAATGTCATCCATATCGCTTCGCAACGTCGTCAAGAAATACGGCATCGGCCCCAAGTCGCTGCAGGTCATCCACGGTGTCAGCGCCGAGATCCTCGCGGGAGAATTCGTCGTCATCGTCGGTCCGTCGGGCTGCGGCAAATCCACCCTGTTGCGCATGGTGGCGGGGCTCGAGGAGGTGACCGGCGGGGAGATCGCGATCGGGCCGCGGGTCGTGAACGATCTGGAGCCCGCCGAACGCGACATCGCGATGGTGTTCCAGAACTACGCGCTCTATCCGCACATGAGCGTTTTCGACAACATGGCCTATGGCCTGAAGATCAAGAAGCTGCCGAAAGACGAAATCCGTCGTCGCGTCGACAAGGCCGCGAAGATCCTGGAGTTGTCTGCCTTGCTGGCGCGCAAGCCGCGGGAGCTGTCGGGCGGACAGCGACAGCGCGTGGCGATGGGCCGCGCCATCGTGCGCGAGCCGCAGGTTTTCCTGTTCGATGAGCCCCTTTCCAACCTGGATGCCAAGCTGCGGGTTCAGACGCGCCTGGAGATCCAGAAGCTGCATCGTGAACTCGGCATCACCTCGCTGTTCGTGACCCACGACCAGGTCGAGGCGATGACCCTGGCACAGCGGATGATCGTGATGAACGCCGGCCGGATGGAGCAGTTCGGCACGCCCGACGAGGTTTACACCCGCCCCGCCACGACTTTCGTTGCCGGCTTCATCGGCGCGCCGCCGATGAACCTGGTGTCGGGCCAGGCACGCGACGGGCACTTCCATCTGCCGTCGCTGGCGCTGGACTTGCCCGAAGGCGCCACGCCAGGCCGCGCCGACACCGTGCTGATGGGCGTGCGGCCCGAGCATCTCCGGCTCGCGGAGGAAGGCTGGCCGATCACCGTCGAACTGGTGGAAGTGCTGGGCGCGGAGCGGTTGCTCTACTCGCAACTCGGCGACCAGGCGGTCATCGTGCGCACCGATGACTCGACCCTGCATCCCAAGCCCGGCGATGTATTGAAGGTCCGCCCGCACCCGGGCAAGGTCCATTGGTTCGACCCTGATTCCGGAACGCGGATATGAGAACGCCCCCCGACGCGCCGTCGGCGCCTCCCCCCACTGGGGGGCGCCGCCAGCGGACCGGCGGAGCCGGATCCGCGGCGGCTGCTGGGCTCGGAGCGGCTGCTTCATACGGTGACGGGCGCCAGCGGACCGGCCAAGCCCGATCCGCGGCGGCTGCTGGGACCGGAGAAGCTTGTTCTCGCCGAGACCAGCGCCAGCGGACCGGCGGAGCCGGATCCGCGGCGGCTGCCGTCGTGGATGCGCAATCATGATGACCGTTGATTTCGATCATTGGCCTTATCCGGGATGGGCCGCCCATCGCGGTGCGGGCAAGCTCGCCCCGGAGAACACGCTGGCCGCATTCCGGCTGGGTGCGCAGCAAGGTTTCCGGCTGTTCGAGTGCGACGTGAAACTCAGTTCGGACGGTGTGCCCTTCCTGTTGCACGACGACCGGCTGGACCGCACCACCGACGGAAGCGGGATTGCCGGCGCCCTGCCCTGGCAGGCGCTGTGCCGGCTGGATGCGGGTCGCTGGCATAGTCCTGCCTATGTCGGCGAGCCGATGCCGACCCTGCAGCAGATCGCCGCCTGGGTCTGCGCCAACGGCTTTCTGCTTGATCTGGAGATCAAGCCGACAACAGGCTCGGACGTCGAGACCGGCCGCGCCGTTGCACAGGCCTGCGTTTCGCTCTGGCAGGGCGCGCGGATCCCGCCGCTGCTCACCTCCTTCAAGCCGGGCTCGCTCGAGGCAGCCCGTACTGCCGCCCCGCAGCTGCCTCGCGGGCTGCTGGTCGACGAACCACGCGAGGCTTGGTTCGAGTCGGCGCAGGCACTCGGCTGTGTGGCCATCGTCCTCAAGCACACCCTGGTCGATGCCGCCCTGGTAAAGAGGGCGCATGCGGCCCGGATGCGGGTGGGCGTCTATACCCCCAACGATGTGCCCGATGTGGACCGGGTCCGGGCGGCCGGCGTGGACATGGTGGTCACCGATGCGGTCGACATCTACTCACCCGCTTCATGACAGTGGCGACGACGGCATCGCCGCTTGCGGGGGCAGTCCTGGCGGCAGGCCTGGCGCTGGTCGGGGCCAGCGCGTGGGGATTCGACCTGCAAGGCCATCGCGGCGCCCGCGGCCTGGCGCCTGAAAACACGATCGCCGGCTTCGAGCATGCACTCGGCGTCGGGGTCGATACGCTTGAACTCGACGTCGGCATTACCGCCGATGGCACGCCGGTCATCGCCCACGACATCGCCCTCAATCCCGCCATCGTCCGCGACGAGTCCGGCCGCTGGCTGACCGCCCGGCCGGCGATCCGCTCGCTGGACCTGGCCCACCTGCAGCGCTACGACGTCGGCCGCCTCGACCCGGACAGCCGTTACGGTCGGCAGTTCGCGACCCAACAACCACGCGACGGCGAACGGATACCGACGCTTGCTGGTCTGTTCAGGCATGTCGAAGCACTCGGCGCCCGCTCGGTCCGATTCAATATCGAGACCAAGATCGATCCACGCCGACCCGAAGACACGCCCGACCCTGCCGCCTTCGTCGACGCAGTAATAGGGGTGATCCGGGATGCCGGCGTCGCCGACCGGGTGACCCTCCAGAGCTTCGACTGGCGCACCCTGGCGCATGCGCGACGCATCGAGCCCGGAATCGCCACCGCTTGCCTGACTACCCAAGGCGGCAATTCGGACAACCTGGCCGACGGCGCGTGGACGGACGGGCTCAGGCTTGGCGATTCCGGTTCGGTGCCGGCGCTGGTAAAAGCAGCAGGCTGCACGACCTGGTCACCCAACCATAACAACCTGGACGCTGCCGGCCTTGAACAGGCGCAGGCGCTCGGCCTGGCCGTCGTCCCGTGGACCGTGAACCAGGCTGCCGACATGGCGCGCCTGATCGACTGGGGAGTGGACGGGCTGATCACGGACTACCCGGACCGGCTGCGCGATGTGATGGCGCAGCGGTCGATGCGGCTGCCGCCGCGGATCGCCAGGACCCGACAAGGCTTCTAGGCCGACAGGTTCCTAGTACTGGCTCTCGGGCACGGTGACGCGGATACCGACGATTTCCTCGGACATCCGCAACTGGCAGGAAAGCCGGCTGTTCGGTCGACGATCGCTGGCGGTGAATTGCAGCATGTCCTCCTCTCCGGGACCCAGCGGCGGCAGTCGATCCACCCAGGCCGGATCCACGTAGACATGGCAGGTGGCGCAGGTCAGGCCGCCGCCGCAGTCCCCGGCGATGCCATCGACGTTATTTCGCACCGCCGCGCGCATCAGGCTTTCGAATCGGGCGACCTCGACTTCATGCTCGCGACCATCGTTCAATACAAATACTGCCTTGGGCACCGGATTGTTCCTCGAATTGCGCGGCGCAGGACGCCGGATGTCGGACCGGGAAGGACCGGCGCTGGGCCCTGTTGGTAACCCGGGCCCGCGCCGCCTGCTTTTGTGGATTGTCCCACCCGGGTGGTATTTTGCATCCTGAGGCTCCGAGGACTACCTGAATGACCCGACAGCATGCTTGAGCGAACCTTTGCACCGGCTTCGGTGGACTCGCTGTTCTCGGACGCTGCCATGCTGGCCGCAATGGCCCGATTCGAACGGGCGCTGGCGCAGGCCCAGGCTTCAATCGGCGTCATTCCCGAGGCGGCCGCGCAGGCCATCAGCCGCGCCTGCAGCGAACTCGGCGACCCCGCGGCGACCGACGACAGCGCCGATACGCTGGCCGCCGGCGGGTTCGATCCCGCGAAACTGTATCCGGCGGCCCGCCACGCGGGAACCCTGGTGATCCCCTTTCTCAAAGCGCTCGGCGAGCAGGTCGCGGCGATCGACGCCGATGCCGTGCGCTACCTGCATCACGGCGCAACCAGCCAGGACGTCATCGACTCCGCGCTGACGATGCAGTGCAAGGAAGCGGGTCGGCGTCTTCTGGACTCGCTCGAGCGCACCGGCGCCGCCACCTGCATGCTGATCGAGGGCCATCGACGATCGATGATGGTCGGCCGCACGCTGATGCAGGCTGCCGCCCCGATCACATTCGCCTGGAAGGCGGCCGGCTGGCTGGATCCGCTCACCCGCAGCCGTCGGCACTTGCGCACGTCGCTGCTGGACGTCGCGGTGCTGCAGTTCGGCGGCGCGGTCGGCACCCTTGCCGGCCAGGGGGTTGCGCCGGATCGTACCCAGGCAATCGCGCAACGGCTGGCCGACACGCTCGGTCTGATGATGCCGGCCGCGTCGTGGCATACCGGGCGCGACCGGTTTGCACGCCTCGGGAGCGAACTGGCGATCGCCTGCGGCTGTCTCGGCAAGATCGGCACCGACATCGCGCTGATGATGCAGGCCGAAGTCGCCGAAGTGTTCGAACCGGCAGGCCTCGGGCGCGGAGGCTCTTCCGCCATGCCGCACAAGCGCAACCCGGTCGGCGCCCTGCTCATGCGCGAGGCTGCGCTGCGCTCGCCCGGCCTCGCCAACACGCTGGTGTCCTGCATGGCGGTCGAGAACGAGCGCGGCCTGGGGCAATGGCAATCGACCTGGTGGACCGTCCGGGAGCTTTTCGGTGCCGCCGCCAGCTCACTGGCGGCCGCCGAAGAAGTGCTGGGCGGCCTGCAG
This sequence comes from uncultured beta proteobacterium, assembly GCA_963834335.1. GTDB lineage: Bacteria > Pseudomonadota > Gammaproteobacteria > Burkholderiales > Burkholderiaceae_E > Lautropia. Next base: position 669,994 of record CAWIBK010000001.1, read on the forward strand.
GTGAACGTCGCCGGCATGCAGGCCAACATCGACCGGATGCACGGCTTCATCTATTCCGAAGCCTTATCCGCCCATATCGCGCCGAAGCTCGGCAAGAAGGAGGCGCAGGCCCTGGTGTCGGAGCTATGCCAGACGGCGCTGGACAAAGGCTTGTCATTGCGACAGGTGCTCGGTCGCGACTCACGAATCTCGGCGGTGATGAACCTCGGTGACCTGGAACGACTGTTCGACCCCGGCGCCCAACTCGGCGCGACCGAGCAGATGATCGACCAGGTACTGGCGGCCTGGCACGCCAGCCGCTAGCTCAGGACCCAGCCCGGCCGCACCGGCCGGGCCGCAGCAACGATCGAGGAGACCTTGCATGGCATTTGTTGACCGCACCGGCGTCAGGATCTACTGGCGCAGCGACGGCCACCGGGACGCGCCGCCGCTGCTGCTGTCGAATTCCCTGGGGACCGACTGCGCCTTCTGGGACCCGGTCGTGCCCCGCCTCACCGAGTACTTCCGGGTGATCCGGATGGACACCCGCGGTCATGGCGCCTCGGATGCGCCGCCCGGCCCGTACACCCTGGCGATGCTGGCTGACGATGCGCTTGCCGTGGCCGACGCCGCCGGACTTGGGCGTTTCGCCTTCGCCGGCGTTTCCATGGGCGGTGGCATCGGCATGCATCTCGCGATTCACCATGCCGCACGGCTGACCCGCCTGATGCTGTGCAATACGGCCGCCTCGTTCCCGAGGGAGGTTTTCGACCAGCGGATCGCTGCAGTCGAAGCCGGCGGCATGGCCGCAGTCGTGGACGGCGTGCTCCAGCGGTTCTTTACCGAGGGTTTTCGTCAACGCGAGCCGGCAGTCCTGGCGAGCGTGCGCAGTACCCTGTTGGCGCTGGATCCGGTGGGGTATGCCGCCTGTTGCAGTGCGGTTCGAGACACCGACTTGAACGCCGGGCTGCCCTCGATAACCACCCCGACGCTGGTACTGGTCGGGGATCACGACCAATCCACGCCGCCGGAGAAGGGCCGTGCAATCGCCTCGGCGATCCCGGGTGCACGCGTGGTATCCCTGCCGACGGCGCACCTGTCTCATCCTGAGCAGCCGGCGGCGTTCATCGACCTGGCGGTACCTTTCCTGATCGATCAGGTGCTGCCCAACAGCACCCGTTCCGGATTTACGGCCGCCGAGAACCCGCGAATGCCGGAAACCTGGGGCGAGGGGTTCGAACGGGGCCTGGCGCGCCGGCGTCAAACCCTGGGCGCCGCACACGTCGACCGACGGATGGCCGAGAACGACCCCTTGACGGCGGACTTCCAGCAGCTGATCACCCGCTACGCCTGGGACGAGATCTGGAATCGGCCGGGACTCGATCCCCGGACCCGACGATTGCTGGTGCTGGCGATCACGGCATCACTGGGACGCTGGGAGGAGTTCGACCTGCATGTCAGCGCAGGCTTGAAGTCGGAACTTCAGCTGGTCGAACTCAAGGAATTGCTGCTGCAAACGGCTATCTATGCGGGCGTGCCGGCCGCCAATACCGGCTATGCTCATGTCAAACGCTACCTGGAAGAGAACAGATAGGCGACGATAGTGTTGGATGGACTGCGAAAGGCGGTTTATAAAAGGGCGAAAGACTGGATTTCGGACTGAAGATGTTTTGACCGTATGAGGAAGGGCTCAGTGCAGAACCAGGGGCTGTTGCATCAGTCCCTGGAACCCGGCCAGGAAGTCGTCGACTTCCTCGATTGACGGTTCGCCGGCTATCAGCATCGTCACGTCGTGACGAAACTTCTCGGCCATCGCGCCGCCCAGAAAGATCTCACGCTTGCAGGCCTTGTCCATGATCTCGTAGCCGCCGGGGAATGCCTCGGGCTCGTCGCTCTTGAACTCGACAATGCAGAAGTTCGGACTGTTATAAATCATGTTCATAGGATTCCTCAGACACAGGCGCAAGTGTTGGCCAACGCGCCGGTGCCTAGTAGGGAGGCCCGATGAGCGTGCAACCCGCACCGATAAGCGTCGGCAGCCTAGTTGGCGGAAAGTTACCCCCGGCCCCAGCGGCCCCTCAGGGAGCTTGCAAAGCCTGCTCGAGCGCCTGAAGATGCCGATCGACGGCGCCATGCCCTGACCCGTCACGCAGCCAGACGCAAAGACGGTTATCCAGCCGCCAGCCGGTCTCCGCTTCCACCCATCGTGAGCCGGTATCGAAAGCCAGCGGACCCACACCTTGCCCTAGGCCGAAGCGCCAGCAATACCAGGCACGGGACGTCCGCACCAGCGCCTGCAGACCGGACACGGCCGGGTCGTCGGCGAGTGCGGCGAGCACCGACATGATCGGGCGGCGCGGGGCACCAGCGTTTGCCGGCCATCGGCGGATCAGAGCAGAACTGCCCGGCGTCTCAGCGGCTTCTGATGCGCTGTACAGCTGCCAGCCCGGCAGCTCGGCGAGCGGGTCCGGGATTGCCGGCGGATGCCGGCCCTCCATCACCGGCGCCAGGCGCGGCCAGGGCTCCGCCGCCTGCAGCCAGGCGCAGACCGATGCCGCAGGGACGGCGCCGGCGTCGTCCTGCAGCAGAAAATCCGTCGCGAATTCGAGCGCCGCCCGGCCCTCGCTCGACACCGGGTGTGAGCGATACCAGTGGGCGAGTGCCTCGCTCAGAGTCAGCAGCAGGCGTTGCACGTCCAGATGCTGATCGAAAGGCGGCGATCGCAACTGGTCGACGAGTCGATGCGGATGACCGCCCGCCTCCACTTCGATGTGCAAGTGATCCCAGGGGCCCGCGCGCAGCAGGCGGACCAATGTCGCCCGAAACACCGGACCGGTCAGGCAGCAGGCGCAGCCCCCCGTAAGCTGGAAGTATTCATCGGCAGGCATGGCCGGCAAGCCCGCTTCCCCAGGGGGGTGGACAAGGCTGTTGCTCAGCAGCGCCCACCGTTGACCGGGCGGACGAGCAGCGCGCAATTGCGAGATGAGGCGGCTCTTGCCGGATGCTTTCGGGCCGGCCACCACGGTAACCGGGAGCCGGGAAGCGGACCTCGCGGGCATTGCATTACCTCGTTGGATCGGGATCGCCGCAGCGAGCCTGGCCAATGGTACGTCGCCTCGCTGGTCGCGCCGCGCGCGACTTCGGTCACGTGGCATTCCTGCTTCCCCCGCTAAGCTTCGGGCTTCGAGCCCCGCAGAGAGGTCCGGCCTCGCCGGAACCAAAACCCGTGATCAAGGACAGAATCCGAACATTGCTCAACATCCGGGTCAAGCGGGAATTGCCGGGCATGGGCACCAAGCCCCGCTCCGGCGCCAAGATCGCGCTGGGCAACATGCGGCTGCACGTCACCTGCGAGCCGCCCGACGAGCTCTGGTATTTCTTCTCCCTGCAGGGGTGGCGGGAGGTCGGCCATCCGCGCGATCGCCGCAAGTACTTCGATCTGCCCCGCGCGAGCCTGGATCTGCTCATACGCTGCAACAGCAGTGATCGCGAAGAGCGTTACCGGCAGCTGATCGCGGCCGCCGCCCGCGCCCGCGCGACCGGCCGCTCCATGACGGCGGCACCGGCAGGCAAGGTGAGTGCGCGCTAGAAGTCCCGATCCGCTCGGTGACAGCCGGTTACAACTTTTTCAAGCCGCCGGCAATCCGATTTGATGGCTCCTGCGTTAAATGACCATACGGCGAATCGCCGCAGACGGAGCCATCATGATTAATAATGCCTCAAGCCCGCGCGCCACTGGTCGTTCGATCCTGGCACGCTGTCTCGTCGGCGCGGCCGCTCTGGGGCTGGGGGGCACCGCCGTGGCCGGTGACCAGGTCGCCGGTGCGCTGTTTGGCGCCGGCGCCGGCGCGATCATCGGACATTCGGTGGCCGGTCCGGACGCCGCCATCCTCGGCGGGGTGATCGGTGCCGTCACCGGTGCCGCACTCACCGCAGGTCCGGCAGGAGCGGTGGTGCATTACCGGCAAGGCTATCGTTATGCGCCGCCGGCCTACTATCCCGAGCCGCCGCCGGTCTATTACTCCGCGCCGCCGCCGGTCTACTACGTGCCCAGCCACGGCCCCGGATTCTGGCGACACGGCGTGGATTCCTGGGGCCGGCCGCTGCGGACCTGGGTGCCGGCGCCGCGGCACCGTGGCTTTCATGCTCCCCCGCCACATTGGCACGCCGATCGGCATGGCCCGCGAGGCCACGGGAACAGATGGGACCGCCACGACCGTCACGACCGCCGGGGCCGCTGAAAGCATCCCCCTCCCAACTCCCATAGGCTCCCAGGAGGCTGCGCCGCGCAGCCTCCTAGAGCCGGGGCGGCAGCCGTTCGATGAAACCCTTCTTGACCAGCATGTCGAAGGCGTCGTCAAGGTTGCGGTAACGGGGCAGCAGGTCCCGGTACTCGGCCATGCTGCGCCGCCCGTTGACCAGGAACAGCAGCATGCGCAGCCGGTCCGGTATCTCCGCTTGGCCATGGCTGGCGACACGGCAGCCCCGCTCCGTCTGTCTGAATATCTGTTCCGACGCGATCTCGCCGACTGCGCCGTGGATCAGCGCGTCCAGGGTCTTGGACCAGCTTCCGGGGCTGCTCTGCATGTGGATCATCTGCTTGGATAGAGGCTCGCCCGCCGATGGGGTTGCGCCTGGTTGTGTCGGTTAACGCCATCGCAGTGTAGGCCGGCTCTTTGCAACCTGCTGTGCCATCGGTCACAGGAAAAGAGTGACAGGACGGGGCGACATGACGCCTGCTGCTCAACCAGGTCATCGCACGAACCGGCCATGCAGTCGCCGCTCGAGGCCCAGCAGGAGCCAGCTCGCCGCGGTGGCCAGCATCACCAGCAGCAGCGCCAGCGCGACGATGATGTCGATATCGTTGTTCTCCATCGACTTGATCAGCAGGTAGCCGATGCCGCGCTGGGATGCGAACATCTCGCCGATCAGCGTACCAAGCAGTGTCAGTGAAAAGCCGAGGCGAAATCCGGTCACGATCTCGGGCAGGCTGGCCGGCACCAGGACATGCACGAACATCTGCCGCCGGGTGAGCCGCATCGAATGGCCGGCCCTGAGGTAGGCTCGGGGGATGTTCCGCACCGCATTCATCGTGAACAGCACGACAGGGATGATCCCGTGAATGGCGCCGAAGGCGATCTTGGCGGACATGCCCAGGCCGAACAGCAGCAGAACCACCGGGTAGAGGGTGATCTTGGGGATCGAATAGAGACCCACCAGGAGCGGCTCAGCCACTTCACCGCACAGGCGGTTGGCTCCCAGCCCCACCCCGAGCAGGAGCCCCCCGGCCAGGGCGATCATCAGCGCAACGACGAAGGCATTGGCCGTCTCGGCAGCGTGCCGCCCGAAATCCGGCCCGGCCATCAGTTGCGCAAGCCGTCGCACCGTGGCCAGGGGTGTGGTCAATACCTCCGGCCCGGCCAGCACGGACAGCAGTTGCCACACCGCCACCAACGCCACCGCCAGCAGCGCCTTGTCCAGCCAGGGGGAGGAGGCGCGCCCGGCCTCCACCTCAGCGCCCCCCGCGACGCAGGTACATGCGCCGCTCCCACGAGTACAGGAGCATGTTCAGGCCGCCGACGAATCCCAGCAGCAGGAGCATCAGGCCGTACATCGTGGGATTGTCGAAGCTGTTGTAGGCGAACGCGATCTGGAATCCGAAACCCGCACCGCTCAGCACGAACTCGCCCGCGATGACGCCGATGAACGCGTAGACGACGGCCAGTTTCACGCCGGTGAAAAGATGCGGTGCGCATGCCGGCAGCACCAGGTGGATCATCTCCTGCGCGGTCGACAGTCGCATGGCCCGCGCCGTGCGCCGCAACACCCGCGGAACCCGTTCGAATCCCTGCAGGGTGCTGAGCATCATGGCCACCACCGCGAAGACGAAGCCGATGGCGACCAGAGGCCAACGGTTCAGCCCGAACAGAACGATGAACAGCGGATAGAAGATGAAGGTGGGCACGGAGTAGTAGCTGGCCAGCAGGGGGTCCGCGGCGCGCCGCAGACGCGGCAGCCTGTAGAGGAGCCAGCCGCCGGCGAAGCCGCTGGCGACCGCCAGAACACACGCAATAGCGACGTTGGACAGCGTCAGCAGGATGTCCTTCGTGTACTGGCCCGAGGCGAGCAGGCGCCATGCGCCGGCCACCATCCGCGTGGGTGGAATGACGGCCACGGGATCGATCCAGCCGGCCCGGCAAGCCAGTTCCAGCAAGCCCACCAGCAGGCCCACCAGGGCGATGCGCAGCCGGCCCGCCCGGGTCATGGCCGGCTGCCGCGACCGCTCATTGCACGGGTGCCTGGCGGCCGGTCCCGAGGGATTTGATCGACTCGCCCCGCAGCGTGGCCCACAGCCGTGCGGTGATCCGGCCGAAGCTCTCCTCGGCAACGATCGTGCTGTCCCGCTCGCGCGGCCAAGCCGTCTGGACCATGTCCAGGAACACACCGGGCCTGGCGGACATGACCCCGACCCGATCCGACAGCATGGCCGCTTCGTCCAGGGCATGCGTGATCAGCAGGACGGTGGCGCCGGTGTCGCGCCACAACTTCAGGAGCTCGTCGCCCATCAGCAGGCGGGTCTGCTGGTCGAGCGCACCGAACGGCTCGTCGAGCAGCAGCAGGCGCGGCCGCGTCACCAGGGTGCGGGCGATGCACAGCCGCTGCCGCATGCCGCCGGACAGCTGGGCCGGATAGGCCCCGACGAATTCTCCCAGGCCCATGAAGGCGAGCGCGTGCTCGACCCGTTCCCGGACTTCGGGCTCCCCGATGCCCGAGCGGCGCAGTCCGAACGCGGCGTTGTCCCAGACGCTTAGCCACGGAAAGCTCGCATCCTCCTGGAAGACGATGCCGACGCCGTCGGGTACAGAGCCCTGGACCGGACGGCCTTCGAACTCGATCGATCCATGCTGAGGCGCGGCGAGTCCACCGAGCACATCGAGCAAGGTGGACTTGCCGCATCCCGACGGTCCCACCACGGAGAAGAACTCCCCCCGGTGAAGGTCGAGATCGATCGGCCCGAGCGCGTGCACCGCAGGCCCGCCGGCGGTGGACGGATAGATGCGTGTGACGCCGCGCAGGCGGGCGTGCGGCGCAGCCTGCTCCGCTCGTGCGATCAGGGCCTCGCCCGCGCCGGAGGCGCCGGGGGCGATGGCATCAACGCTCACTTCTTGCTGCGCAGGTCCGCCGGCAGATAACTCTCGTCGACCACCGTCTTCCAGTCGAACGGCCCGTCCGGGATCGCCTTCACCAGCTGCAGGCCCTTGAGCATGACTTCCATGCCCTCGTAGTCGAAGTCTCCGCGACTCCAGTAGACACCCTTCGCCCCCAGCACGCTCTCGATCGCCGACTTGGCCTGCTCCGCGGGGATCTTGTATTCCCGACCCATGATCGGTGCGGACTCGGTGGGGTTCGCGCGCACGAACTCCACGCCCTTGCGTCGCGCGGTGATGATCCCCTTGATGACATCCGGATTCTTCTTCAGGTAGTCGGTGCGCACGATACCGACCGTCTGCGTCACGCGCTCCGCGATGTCGGTCGACCACCAGACCGGACGGAAGTTCGCCTTCTCCTTGCTCCAGACCGGCTCGGTCACGTAGGTCATGTCGACGCCGCCCTCGCGCAGCGCCGTAAGGCCGGCACCGATGCCCCCGACGGACTTGCGCTCCAGCGCGTCGGTCAGCCCGTTCTGGTTGATCATCACCGAGGTGAGTATGTCGGTGACCGACTTCGGGCTCGAGTAGCCGAGCTTCTTCCCTTTGAGATCGCCGAATTTGCTGATGGAGTTGTCGTCCTTGCGGGTGACCCATACCTGATCGGCAACCGACAGCACGCCACCATGAACGATGGTCAACGGGACGCCTTGCTGGATCGCCGCAATCGCCGCCGGCAACGCGACTTCGCCGTAGGGAATTTCAGATGCCAAGGCATTGCGCACGGTCGTGCCGCCACCAGCCGACGTGATGAAACCGGTGACGTCGAGCCCCGCGTCGGTCTTGAACCAGCCCTTGTCGCGGGCAATGGCGAAGGGCACGCCGTACATGCCGGTGCCGAAATGGGTGACTGTCAGGTCGATCGCTGCAGCGGAGGCCGAGGCAAACAGGCCGGCCGCGAATGCGATTGCACGATACTGCGGGACCTTGGACATCGGGTGTCTCCCCTCATTGAAGCGCGGGCCATTGTGACGAGCCCGGACGACCCCGTCAATCCGCGCCGCTTCCGGCCGCCGATGCAATCAGTTCCTGGCGCCGGTCCCGAAATAGTGTTCCCAGGCCATGGTGTAGTCGACCTGGTTGTCGGTCCGCCATGACGTCGCGCGCCCGGCAAACGCCCGCATCGACGCCTGGACCCGGCGGAACATCGGGTTTTCGCGCGACCGCTTCTCGGCAATGGTGTCCCAAGCGTCCAGCTGGGCCTGCAGCACGCTGTCCGGGGTCCGCTCGAATCGCACTCCCTGCCGCAGCTTCAGGTTCTGGTAATCGCTCGAATAGCGATCGATTGCCTTCCAGCTCATGTCGGCCGAGGCTGCCTGGGCGGCATAGCCGACGATGGCCTGCAGCTCGTCGGAAAGCAGGGCGTGGACCTTGCTGTTGAAGAGTATTTCGAAGTTCTCGGCGCTCTGGTGAAAGCTTCGCAGCATGCACACCTTGGCCACGTCGGTCAGGCCAAGGATCCGGTCCGATGTCGGGTTGTTGAATTCGGCGGCGTCGAGAAGTCCCCGATCCATCGCCGCTGCAATCTCGGCGGCCGGCAACGCATGCACCACCGCGCCCATTGCCGCGAACAGGTCGATAGACAAGCCGACGGTACGGAATCGAAGGCCGCGCAGATCCTCCGGCGTCCTGATCGCCGTCTTGAACCAGCCCAGCGGCTGAGTCGGCATCGGACCATAGACGAAGGACACGACGTCGAGGTTCAGCGATCGGTAGATTTCACTCAACAGCTCGCGGCCGCCGCCATAGACGTGCCAGGCCAGCACCATGTTCGGATCCATGCCTAGCGCCGGCCCCGAACCCCAGAGCGCCATGGCCGAGTTCTTGGCATACCAGTAGGCCAGCGAGCCGTGGCCGCCGTCCAGCGCGCCACTGTGAACCGCATCGAGCAGGTCGAAAGGCCTGACAATCGCGCCGGCCGGCAGCATGTCGATGCGCAGCATGCCGCCGGACATGTCGTTGACCTTGCGTGCGAAGTCATTGGCGAACTCGTGGAAGATGTCCTTGGCCGGCCAGACGCTCTGGAATCGCAGGCGATGCAAGGGCTTGTCCGACGCGACCGCGGGTGCGCCGAGGGCGCTGGCGGCTGCGGCCGAACTGACGAGGAAACGCCGCCTGGCGGGGCGCCGGGACAACGGGGCGCCTCGATCCGGGGAAGAGCCGGTGTCGGCGGGACGCCGACCGCCGCTCACAGCGACTGACTGGCCCCGCGGCGGTAGTTGCCCTTGGAGAGATCGATGCCCAACTGCTTGAGCTTGCGGTAGAGGTGTGTGCGCTCGAGTCCGGTACGCTCGGCGACGCGAGTCATGCTGCCGTGCTCGCGATGCAGGTGATGCTCGAAATAGGCGCGCTCAAAGGCTTCCCGGGCTTCCCGCAGCGGGACGTCCAGCGGCAGGTCGCGCGCCATGATCGAGGGATGCAGGTGCGGGGCCGGAATCACCCCCGCCGGCGCTGCCAGGAACTGCGCGGTGGGGGAGGTCAGCGGAATCATCTGGCTGCTGTTCTGCGGTCCCGGGACCTGCAGCATGGACAGGGGTGTCGAGCTGACCGCCGCCGGCTGATAGCTCGGCATCGCCCTGATCGGGACCGCGCCGTTCTTTCCCTTGTTGAGCCCCTGCTCCACTGCCTTGAGAAGCTTCTGCAAGGCGATCGGCTTTTCCAGGAAGTCGAGGGCGCCGATGCGGGTGGCTTCGACCGCAGTCTCGATCGTGGCGTGGCCCGACATCATGATCACCGGCATCGTCAACTGGCCGGCCGCCGCCCATTCCTTCAGCAACGAGACGCCATCCGTGTCGGGCATCCAGATATCGAGCAGGACCAGGTCCGCCTTGTTCGCCTGGAGCGCCTCGCGCGCCCGCTGTGCGTTTTCAGCCAGGGTGACCGAATGACCTTCGTCTCCGAGGATCTCGGAGAGGAGTTCACGGATCCCCATCTCATCGTCTACAACCAGAATTTCAGCCATGGTTTTCCTAGCGGGTCTGTTTGATCAGCCGGTACCGGAACGGTCTGAATTCGGCGCGTTCGGTGCCTTGGCGATACGATTTTGTTTTTCTGTTGCGGGCACGCTGAAATTGTCGTCGTTTTTTTCCAATTTCGCAAAGAGCACGTTGATATAGGCGCCTGGCACATGGTTTGCGGCCATTCGTGCTCCGTCGCCATCGTCGTCGATCTTCGGCAAAGAAAACGGCTCCGGTCGATTACCCACCTCAACTCGGCCGCCATGATCCTGGATGATCTTCTTGACGATTACCAGCCCGAGTCCGGTGCCTTTGGCCTTGCTGCTCACATAAGGCTCAAAGACGCGTGCCATCATGGCCGGCGCGAAGCCCGGGCCGTTATCGCGAACCACCAGGCGCACCCCGCTGATCTGGCCGGCGGCGCCATGCACCACGTCGGTAAAGACCTCCAGCAACCGTAGCGGCTGCTTTTCGGTGGCTTCGCTCGCATTCTTGAACAGGTTGTGGATCACCTGCCGGAGCTGGACTGCGTCGCCCATGATCCTGGGCAGACCCGATGTCAGATGGACTTTCACGATCCGGCTGGGATCGGTATCGGCATACAGCGAGAGGATCTCGGTCACCAGCTCGTTGAGATTCAACGGCGCCAGCTTGGCCGACGGCAGGCGGGCGTAGTCGCGGAACTCATCGACCATCAGTTTCAGGGCGTTCACCTGGTTGACAATGGTCTTGGTATTGCGCGCCAGCAGGTCGCGATCCGTGCCGGCGAGCTTGGCGGCCAGCTTGAATTCCATCCGTTCGGCTGCCAGCTGGATCGGCGTCAGGGGATTCTTGATTTCGTGAGCCAGTCGTCGCGCCACCTCGCTCCAGGCAATCGCCCGCTGCGCGGAAACCACGTCGGTGATGTCGTCGATGACCAACAAATGGTCCCCATGCGCCTCCGGCAACAGGGCACCGCGCAACAGAAGTGTCTTGCCGGTGCCACGTTCCTCATTGTCACTGGTGGGCGCATCGATCACTACCTGACGCTGCCAGCTTTGCGATTCGGTATCGCCGGCTTCCTCGAAGGCCTTTGAAATCTCCGCCTGGTACGACGCCAGGCCCGGCAGCGACGCAAACGGCTGGCCTGCCATCCGCTGGGCCGGTTCGCCCAGGATCTTTTCGGCGCCGACGTTGGCAAGCGACACCCGGAAGTCGCGGTCGAGCACGATGACGCCCGCGGTCAGGTTCGACAGCACGCTGGCCAGGCGCGCATTGGCCAATTCGAGACCCACCCGGTTGCGTTCGACTTGCGCCCGCGCATCCTCCAACTGGCGGGTCATCGCATTGAAGGACTGCGTCAGCACCCCGAGCTCGTCGCGCCCGACGTAATCCTTGACCGGACGATAGTCGCCTTCAGCCACCGCCCGGGTGCCGGCCGCGAGCATCGACAATGGACCGGTCATCCAGCCGGCCAGCAGGAATGCCGCGGCGATCGCCGAGAATACGGTCAGCAGAACCGTCACCGTTAGCGTGACCCGGAAGATCCGTTTCAGGCCGATCCGGGACAGCGACAGTTCCTGGTAGTCCCGAAAGCCGGCCTGCACCGCCTCGGCGTTCTCCGAAAGCGCGCTCGGCACCGGATGAACCAGCTGCAGCAGGCGGGACTCGTCGCCCAGCGACGGCGCGCTGAGTACGACCAGGGCTCGCATCTTGAGGCCCGCGGTGGCCTGGCGGCCGGCACCCCGATCGGCAGGAGACTGGGTCGGTTCGATCGGGTCGATCGGCTCGATTGCCGCGTAGGAACGGGTCACCCGGGCCTGACGCAAGGCGGCCGACGAGGGCATGTCGGGTACCAGGGAGGCGAACCGCGAGCCGCTAGATTGCAGAATGCGACCCGAGCTGGTGAGGATCAGCGCTTCCTGCACGCCGGTGCGCTCGCGCAGCGCCTGCAGTTTGTCAGGCCACTGCATCATCGGCGTTGCCTCCAGCTCCGCCGCCGCGCTTCGCGTCTTGGCGCTGAGTTCGACCACCATCGAATCGAGCGTCGTCCGGCCCAGCGTGAGCCCGGAGTCCAGGGCGCGCTCCATCGGCACGTCGAACCAGGATTCGATCGATCGACCGAGGAACTGCACTGCAACGACGTAGATGAGCAGCACCGGGACCGCCGTCATCAGAATGAAGGCCATCGCCAGGCGGGCCATCAGGCGGGTGCCGAACAGGCCTCGGCGATAACGGATGTAGAGACGGCGCGCCAGCTCGATCGCGAGGATGGCGAGACCGATCGCGATGCCGACGTTGAGCCACAGAAGCAGACCGTAGTGACGCTGCAGCAGTTCGTTGTTGCCGCTGGCCACCGCCAGCAGCGACAACAGCACCGCTGCCAGCGCCACGGACAGCACCAGCGAGAGGCGCAGCGCCCGGGTTACCGAGCGCTTGTCGGGGTCGGGACGGTGAAGTCGAACCGCTTCCATTCCGATTGAGGGTTCCAGTCGCTGTCAGTGAGTGCGGTCATCTGGAAGGGCTTCGGCAACCGCGTGGTGTCGAGCTTCATCCGGACCCAGACCTGGTAGACGCTGCGCGTGTCGAATCGCGACAGCGGGGCAACCCGCCAGCCCTTGATGCTGCTCATTGCCGCCAACGCCTCTTCCAGCGAGCCGAAGGACTCGCTGCGGCCGTCGGAGGCGACCCTGAACTGACGCGTGAGGGCATGATAGGACAGCCGCCACTCCATCTGCGTCGCGACCACGTCCTCGTCGAACCAGTACCAGCGCCCGCGCTGGATCTGCAACTCGATGACGAAATACAGGGCCAGGCCCCGATTGACCGCATCGCGCAGCGTTTCAGTCAGGGACAGGGTGAATTCGGCCGAGAGCAGGACCTGGTCCTCCGGCCGCAGAATCTCGAGCCGAGCCTGCTCCACGTCGATCGTACTGCTGGACTGCGCCGGCCGCATCCAGGTCAGCAGCACCGCGCAACCCAGCGCTGCCAGGAAGGAACGCCGGTTCAAGGTTTCTTGCTCAGTAGGGCATAGAAGAATCCATCGTGCTCGCGGTCGGCGGTGCTGGTTGGCATCAGTTGCGACAGAACAGGCTGACCATCTGACCAGGTTGCCGCGTGCGACTCGCGAACGCTGTCGGCCTGGCGCGAGCAGAAGGCTGCAATCACCTCCTCGCCCTCGTCGGGAAAGATGGAACAGGTGACGTAAAGCAATGTACCACCCGGCCTGAGGAGCGGCCAAAGCGCCTGGAGCAGCCCGGCTTGGAGCGCGGCGAGTGTGGCAATATCGCCACGCCGGCGATGCCAGAGAACGTCCGGATGACGCCTGACGATCCCCGAGGCGCTGCATGGCGCATCGAGAAGGATCCGGTCGAAGGCCTCGCCATCCCACCAGCTCTCAGGACGAGCGGCGTCCCCCGTCTGCACCACCGCACCCCAGGCGGGCGGCGGCCAGTGAGGATGAAGGGGCAGACCCTCGCGTGCCAGGTTCTCCACGATGCGCCCGGCGCGACGCGCATCCTGGTCCAGGGCCAGCACCTGGCAATCCGCCAGCTGCAGCAGATGGGTGGTCTTGCCGCCCGGAGCGGCGCAGGCGTCCAGAATCCGGTCGCCCGCGGCCGGCCGCAGCAGCGGCGCCGCCAGCTGGGCGCCGGCATCCTGCACCGTCACCGCCCCTTCATCGAAGCCCGGGATCTGCTGAACGTTGACCGCACGATCGAGCACCAGAGCTTCCGCGCCCACACGGCGATGGGCCACTTGCGCCGCCGACAATCTCAGACGCATCGCCGCCACCGGGTCATCGGCGCCATCGGCGAATCGTCGGTTCACCCGCAAGGTGAGCGGCGCATGCGTCAGCGACATTGCCAGGACCTGCCGCCAGTCCTCCGGGCGGGCCTTGCGCACCGCCTCCACCCACCAGGCCGGATGGTTGAATGCTGCCTGCGCATCCCCGGCTGCCAGCGCCAGCAGCGGTTCGCGCTCGCGCTCGAACCGGCGCAAGGTGGCATTGATGAAGCCGGCACTGAAACGATTGCCCAGGCTCTCCGGCAACCGCGCAGCCGCCGCAACGGCCTGGTCGATCACGATCGGGGCGGCCCGTCTGCCGTCGAGCAGTTGCGACAAGGCGGCGAGTTGCAGGCAGCCGAGCGGGTGCGCCGGCCTGCGGCTGTTCAACCGGCTGGCCAGGAATTGCAGAAGACCCAGCGAGCGGACCGCGGCATAGGCCATGTCGCGGACCGCGCGGTCGGAGGTTGCGCCAGCGCCGGGTGGCAACCGTGCCAGCGCCGTATCCAGATGGGTGCCTGCCAGCGTCTCCTCGAGCACGCGCGCGCAGAGGATCAGCTCGTCGCCTAGCGCCGCCCGCCGGGAGGCGGCGCCTGCAGCCTCAGATGGGCTGTCCAATGCCGGTCATCGCCAGCAGGCGCTGGATTCGCTCCTCGGTACTGGGATGCGTGGAGAAAAGCCCGCGCAGCCCCCCTCCGCTCAAAGGGTTCATGATCATCATCTGGGCGGTTTCCGGGTGCCGTTCGGTGGTCTCGAGCGGAATGCCCTGCGCGTAGTGATGGATCTTCTCCAGGGCGGCCGCCAGCGCATGCGGGTCACCGCTGATCGCGGCGCCCATCCGGTCCGCCTCGAACTCGCGTGCCCGCGAGATCGCCATCTGGATAAGCGAACCGGCGATCGGCGCCAGGATCGCCATCGCGATTCCGGCGATCGGGTTGGCGGGACGGCCGTCCCCGCCGCGGCCGCCAAAGAACAGGGCAAAGTTGGCGAGGGCGGAAATGGCACCGGCCATGGTGGCGGAAATCGTCGAAATCAGGATGTCCCGATGCTTCACATGGGCCAGTTCATGCGCCATCACCCCCCGCAGTTCGCGCGCGGTCAGCACGCGCAGCAGGCCGGTGGTGGCGGCGACCGCCGCATGTTCGGGATTGCGCCCGGTGGCGAAGGCATTAGGGGCATTTTCTTCGATCAGGTAGACCTTGGGCATCGGCAACTCAGCGCGTCCCGCCAGTTCCCGGACCATGTTGTAGAACTGCGGCGCCGACGACTCGTCGACTTCCTGCGCCCCGTACATCCGCAGAACCATCTTGTCGGAAAACCAGTAGGCAAAGAAGTTCGTGACCAGCGCAAAGCCGAGCGCCAGCATCATTCCGGTCTGGCCGCCGACATAACCGCCGATCACGCCGAAAAGGGCAGTGATCGCCGCCATCAGGATTCCGGTCTTCAACCAGGCAACCATTCTCATATCTCCAGAGGAACCCGCCCGAAGGCGTTTATACCAGGGCCGGCAGCGGCCGTGCGGCGGCGCCTCCCCGTGCCTCGAATCATGGGGTCGAAACGGCGCGAATCAAGCTATCGCCAGTGTCGGCTGGGGTCATGTTGAGTGGGCGATACCCTCTGGGGCCGGCCGTGGCGGCGTCACGAAACGATCGCCCGGCGCAAGGCCATTGCCTCGGACGAACTCGCCGACCCCCAGACGACGACCGCCCGCGCGCTGCAGTTCGCTCACCCGGATCGAACCGCGTCCACAAGCCACGACCAGACCGTCAGCCGAAACCGCGAGGACTTCTCCCGGGGCTCCGGCAGCCACGCAAGCATCCGCGTCGCCATCCGCCCGTGTGGGGTTGAAAAGACGGATCGACAGGTCCGGCTGCCGGGCCAGCGTCGAGTGGGCACCGGGCGAGGGATCGAAAGCACGGATGTGGTTGGCAACCGCGCCGGCCTCGAGTTCCCAGTCGATAGCCGCGTCGCTGCGATGAATCTTGTGGGCGTACGTCACGCCGGTGCTGGGCTGGGGCTCGAAATGAATATCGGTGTGAGTACTTGCTCCGCCCATCCGGTCCAGTATATCGACGATTGACACCGCACCGAGTTCCGCCAGTCGGTCGTGAAGGCGGCCAGCACTGTCGTCCGGGTGAATCGGAATGCGGCGGGTAAGGGCGACCGGGCCGGTGTCGAGACCCGCTTCCATCCGCATGATGCAGATTCCGGTTTCGCTGTCGCCTGCCTGGATTGCTCGCACGATCGGAGCCGCCCCACGCCAGCGCGGCAGCAGCGAAGCGTGGATATTCAGGCACCCCCACGGTGCGATTTCCAGCACTGCCGGCGGCAGGATCAGCCCGTAAGCGGCCACCACGATGACATCGGGATTCAATGATTGCAGCGCCGCCTGCGCAGCCGGGTCCCGCAGGCTGGCCGGCTGCTGTACCGGGATGCCGGCCGACAACGCACGCATCTTGACCGCAGACGCGGTGAGCTTCTGGCCACGACCGGCGGGCCGATCCGGCTGGGTAAGGACGCCGACGACCGGATGGCCGGAGGCCAGGATCCGGTCCAGGGCACGCTCGGCGAATGCCGGCGTGCCGGCGAACACCACACGCAAGCGCCGCGATCCGCTCACTCCAGAGAGCCCGCTGCCTCCTAAGCGGCCGCGCGGTCCTGCTTGGTGAGTTTGTTGCGGATGCGGGACTGCTTCAGCCGCGAGAGATACTGGACGAAAACTTTGCCGTTCAGGTGGTCGATTTCGTGCTGAAGACACACCGCAAGCACGCCGTCGGCTTCCACGGTGAAGGACTTTCCTTGGAGGTCCAGCGCCCGCACCGTCACCTGATCCGGACGTTCCACCTCGTCGTAGATTCCCGGCACCGACAGGCATCCTTCCTCGTAGACCTTCGACTCCCCGCTGGTGGCGAGGATTTCCGGATTGACGAAGACCTTGAGGTCGTCCCGCGCTTCGGAGACGTCGATGACGATCACGCGCAGGTGGACGTCCACCTGCGTTGCGGCGAGGCCGATGCCCGGCGCCTCATACATGGTCTGCGCCATGTCGGATGCCAACTGGCGAATGCGGTCGTCCACCACGGCGACCGGCTCGGCCACTGTATGAAGGCGCGTATCAGGATAACGGAGTATGTCTAGGACGGTCATCGGTTGAAAACTACCACTAAACCAAAATATCCTTGCCGGATCAATTATCTATGGTAAACAATTGAGAGCGAAGCTTAAGTCGCGCCAGGCAACGGCTCAGAACGCCGACGCCCGGCAACCCAGTCATTTCGACACGTGGGCTCGCTTGCGCGGTATTTCAAGGACCGACCAATGTCGCTGAAAAAGTTTAGCACCCGCCGACTGGCCACACTAGTTGTCGGGGCCGGGCTGGCCATGAGTGGGGCCGTCCCCTTCGCCACGGCACAGCAGGCTACGCCGCCGATCGAACTCGCGCCGGGCGCTCCCGACAAGCATGTCGTGGTCAAGGGCGACACGCTCTGGGACATCTCCGCGACCTTTCTGAAGTCGCCCTGGCGCTGGCCGGAAGTCTGGCAGCTGAATCGCGAGCAGATTGCCAATCCGCACCTGATCTACCCCGGCGACATCGTCTACCTCGATTCCAGCGGGCCGACGCCGCGATTGCGCCTGGGCAAAGCCATCGACAGCGTGGCGGCCAACGGCAACGGCCGTTCCGGCGACGGCATCGGCCGCCTTCGAACCGGTGGTGCGCGCGGAGCAGACCGATACCGCTGCCATCTCGACCATTTCCTCCGCAGGCGATCGAGCCTTTCATCAATCGTCCGCTGATCGTGGACGAGAAGGGGCTGGCCGAATCGCCCCGGATCATCGCGACCCAGGAAGGTCGTGTCTACCTGGGCCGCGGCGACCGCGCGTATGTCCGAGGCATCAAGGACGACAGCGTGACCGACTGGCATATCTACCGCCCGGCCAAGCCTCTGCTGGATCCCGACACGCTCAAGCCGCTGGCCTACGAGGCTCTCTATCTCGGTACCGCGCAGGTGGTACGCAAGGGCGACCCGGCTACCATCCGTATCGTCGGCAATGCCGAAGAGATCGGCGAGGGCGACCGCCTGGTGCCGGCCGACCCCACCCGTACCGTGAACTTTGCGCCGCGCCCGCCGGAGAAGGAACTGTCAGGCAAGATCATTTCGGTCTACCGGGGGATCACTCAGGTCGGCCGCAACAGCGTCGTTGCGCTCAATGTCGGCAAGAACCAGGGGCTCGACATCGGTCATGTCCTGACCGTCCAGCTGACCGGAAAGCTGGCGAAGGATCGCCAGGCGAACGAACTGGTCAAACTTCCGAATGAGCCGATTGGCCAATTGCTGGTTTTCCGGACCTTTGACAATATCGCCTACGGCCTGATCGTCGACGCGTCGCAGTCGATCTCGGTCGGCGATTCGGTCGTCAATCCCTGTAACCAGCCCTCGTGCCGGCGGCGCCCGCACCGGGCGTCACCGGTGTCGTCGGCTTGCTCCAGGACTTCCCTCCCCCTCCTGACGATCTTCCTGCCTGGCTCCGGCTGAGCCATACCGACGGCATCGGCCCGGTTCGCGGCCGCATGCTGTTGCAGCGGTTCGGGCCGCCGGAGGCAGTGCTTGCGGCGGGGTTGAGCGCGGTGGCAGAGACGCTGCAGTCGCGCGCGCACGCCGAATCCTTGTTCAACCGCGCCCCGCAGCGCGACGCGCATGTCGCCAGCGCGATGCAATGGCTGGCCGGTACACCCGTGGAAATCCCACGAGCCATCCTGGTCCTGGGCGACCCGCTGTACCCCCGGCGGCTGCTGGACCTCGCCGATCCGCCCCTGCTGCTGTACTGCCTCGGCGACCCGCGCTGGCTCAGCGCGCCCCAAGTGGGGATCGTCGGCAGTCGCAATGCCACCGCCATCGGCACGAAGACGGCACAGGTGATGGCGCACCATCTGGCCACCGCCGGCTGGACGGTGGTCAGTGGCCTGGCCATGGGCATAGACTGCGCCGCGCATGCCGGCGCGCTGGCTGCAGGCCACGGCCGGGAGAAAGCCGACCAGGAGTACGCGGGATCGGACGACGCTACCGTTCCTGCGGGCAGCACCGTCGCAGTGCTGGGCACCGGGATCGATCGGATCTATCCGTCCCGGCACCGCGCGCTGGCGAAGGACATCGGACGGCTCGGTGCCCTCGTCACCGAACAGCCGATCGGGATGTTGCCTTTTCCGGCCAACTTCCCGCGCCGCAACCGCCTGATCGCAGCCATGTCACACGCAATCATGGTCGCCGAAGCCACGCCACAGAGCGGCTCGCTCATCACCGCTGGGATTGCCGCAGAACTCGGGCGGGAGATCCTGGCGGTGCCCGGCTCGATTCATTCGCCGCTCGCTCGCGGGTGCAACTCCCTGATCCGCCAGGGGGCCGCCCTGGTCGAAACCGCAGAAGACATTCTGGCCGAACTGCCGCCGATTTCCCGGCTCGGGTTAAGATGGCCGCTTCGGGCCGGTTCGAGGATGCCTCCGGTACCGGCCGACGGACGCTCGTCAGCGCCCGGCCCGGCATCCGGCGCAGGCGAGCCGCAGGGGTCATCCGCGCTGGATCAGCCATTGCCTGAGGTGCAGGTCCGAATGCTCCACGCAATGTCGGCCGATCCGGTCATGCTGGAGACCCTGGCGACCTGGCAATGCCTGCCGCTGCCGGACGCATTGGCGGCCTTGCAGACGTTGGAGTTGGCCGGACTGGTACAGCGCCAGTTGGACGGCTCCTATATCCGTTGCTGACCTGAATACGTTGCTGACCTGAGTACGTAGCTGACGTGAAGTCCGTAGCAAACCGGTGTGGCGAGTGGGCACTCGCCGGTCCCCTGAAACCCGCTGACTGCAGAGATCGCTTGCGCGATCGGCAGACAGCCTCTTACTATTGGCCCCCTTCATGGGTAAAGCACTGATCATTGCCGAGAAGCCTTCGGTAGCCAACGACATCGCACGGGCGCTGGGCGGCTTCACGCGCCATGGCGACTACTTCGAGAGCGACGACTACGTCGTCAGTTCGGCTATCGGGCACCTGGTGGAAATCGCCGCCCCCGAGGAATTCGAGGTCAAGCGAGGCAAATGGTCGTTTGCCAACCTGCCGGTGATTCCGCCGCACTTCGACCTTCGGCCGATCGAGCGAACGGCCGACCGCCTCAAGTTGCTGACACGGCTGATCAAGCGCAAAGACGTGGACCGCCTGATCAACGCCTGTGACGCCGGGCGTGAAGGCGAACTGATATTCCGACTCATCGTCCAGCACGCCAAGGCGAAACAGTCGATCAAGCGCCTGTGGCTGCAGTCCATGACTCCGTCGGCGGTCCGCGAAGGCTTCGAGCGGCTGCGGTCCGACCAGGAAATGATGCCCCTGTCCGAGGCGGCACGCTGCCGGTCCGAGGCAGACTGGCTGGTGGGCATCAACGGCACCCGCGCCATGACGGCGTTCAATTCCCGCGACGGCGGCTTCTATCTCACCACGGTCGGTCGGGTGCAGACCCCTACCCTGACCCTGATCGTGGAGCGCGAGGAAAAGATCCGCAAGTTCGTGCCTCGCGACTACTTCGAGGTCAAGGCCACCTTCCTGGCCAAGGTGGGCACCTACGAAGGCAAGTGGTTCGATACCGGGTTCAAGAAGGGCGACGATCCCGAATTTCGCGCGGACCGCCTGTGGGATCGGGCGCAAGCGGACGCGATCGTCGCAGCCTGCGAGGGCCGTGAAGGTACCGTTACCGAGGAGGCCAAACCCGCCACGCAGCTGGCCCCGGGCCTGTTCGACCTGACGACCTTGCAACGCGAGGCGAACGGTCGGTTCGGTTTCTCGGCCAAGACGACGCTGTCGCTCGCCCAGGCGCTGTATGAACGCCACAAGGTGCTGACCTACCCCCGGACAGATTCGCGCGCTCTGCCGGAGGACTATCTTCCCACCGTGCGCGAGACCCTTGGAGCGCTGTCCGAGGCGCCGCAACACGGCAGCTTCGCGCGGCATGATTCTCAAACAGGATTGGGTCAAGCCCAATCGGCGGATCTTCGACAACAGCAAGATTTCGGATCACTTCGCCATCATCCCGACCTTGCAGGCGCCAAAGAATCTGTCGGAGGCCGAGCAGAAAGTCTACGACCTGGTGGTTCGCCGCTTCATGGCCGTCTTCTATCCTGCTGGCCGAATTCCTGGTCACCACCCGGATCACTACGGTGAACCAGCATCCCTTCAAGACGGAAGGCCGGGTGCTGGTCAACGCCGGCTGGCTGGCGATCTATGGTCGGGAGATAACGGCCGACGGCACCAGTCCGAACCTGCCGGCGGTGGAGCCCGATGAGCGGGTCAAGACGGAGGAGGTGCTGACGGTAGCCCTGCAGACCAGGCCCCCCGCCCGCTACACCGAGGCGACATTGCTCTCGGCCATGGAAGGCGCCGGCAAGGCGATCGATGATGATGAATTACGGGAGGCTATGGCGGGCAAGGGCCTGGGCACTCCGGCTACCCGGGCGGCCATCATAGAAGGCCTGATCAGCTGAGCGCTACCTGGTGCGGGAAGGCCGGGAAATGATTCCAGCGGCCAAGGCATTCCAGCTGGTCACGCTGTTGCGCGGACTCGGGGTCGCCGAATTGACCATGCCGGAACTTACCGGAGACTGGGAGTACAAGCTGAGCCTGCTGGAGCGCGGGCAGACGGATCGCGACGCCTTCATGACGGAGATTGCCGCCATGACGCGGCAAATCGTCGAGCGTGCTCGTAATTATGAATCAGACACGGTGCCCGGCGACTACGCCACCCTGAAGACGCCTTGCCCCAGATGCGGCGCCACCGTGAAGGAGAACTACAAGCGCTTCGCCTGTACTGCCTGCGATTTCTCAATCACCAAGATCCCCGGCGGACGTCAGTTCGAGATCCCGGAGGTGGAAACGCTACTGACGGATAAAGTGATCGGCCCCCTGAGCGGCTTCCGCAGCAAGATGGGACGACCGTTCTCCGCGATCCTCAAGATCACCGACGAGCACAAGCTGGAGTTCGACTTCGGGCAGAACAGCGACGACGACGACAATGCCGAACCGGTGGACTTCGGCGACCAGCCATCCGCTCGGACCATGTCCCAAGTGCGCCGGCCGTGTGTTTGCGCACGGCATGAGTTATGTCTGTGAAAAGTCGGTCGGCCCGCAGAAGACCTGCGACTTCCGCTCGGGGCGGGAAATCCTGCAGCAGCCGATAGAACCCGAGCAGATGCGCAAGCTGCTGGCGGAAGGCAAGACCGACCTGTTGACCGGATTCGTCTCCTCGCGAACCCGGCGCAAGTTCAAGGCCTTCCTGGTTCGTCAGCCTGACGGCAAGGTCAGTTTCGAATTCGACAACAGCAAGGCAAGGCCCGGCAAAGGCGCGAAGCCGGGGGCAGCGGACAAGGCCGGCGCCGACGGGCAGGCGTCGGAGACCGACGACGCTGCGGCGGCGCAGACCGGCGCAGGTGACAAGGCCCTCGCCAGGAAGTCAGCCGTGAAACCGGCTGCAAAGAAACCGGCTGCAAAGAAACCCGCTGCCAAAAAGCCCGCTGCCAGGAAACCGGCCGCGAAGAAGCCGGCGGCGAAGAAACCGGCTGCGAAGAAGCCCGCCGAGAAGAAGCCCACCTCCCGGGAAACTCCGGCCGGCCCCTCGGCCGTCGACAAAGCCGCCGCGGAGGAGTCCGCCTGAGGCAGTACCCGCCGATCGGTCGGTACTGGAACGTCGCTATCCGTGATTCAGGGCTCCGGCCGGGCCGAAGGCTGCAGCCAGCGCAGGAGTGCCGCTTTCTGGGGCGCCGAGAGCAGGTCGGGATCGAGCGACGCCTGGCCACGAAAAATCAGGCGGCCGTAAAGGTCCGCCAGCACCGACACCTCTGCCGATAGTGCCGACTCACTTCCGGATGCCGGCTGAGCAGTTCGCGCGCGGTTGATCGACTGTTCGAGGTCCGAGATGGAAATGTGTGCGCTCATGGCCCGTTCAGTTTAGCCCTCATCCAGCAGCCCGCGGCCCGAAACCGCCCGCCGCGAAACGGCGCGGGCGGGTACAGTTACGTCATGACTGAGCGTGAGCGCCCTTTCCCCCGGACGCCGTCCTCTGTGGAGGACGCGCAGGCGCTGCCTGCCCGGACCGGGGGCGGTGACGACTCGCTGGGCGGGATCAGGCGATTGCCGGCGCAATGGGCATTCGCCTATGGCTCCCTCATCTGGCATCCTGATTTCGAGTACGTCGAGCGGCATCTGGTACGGGTCCACGGCTATCACCGCGCCTTCTGCATCAATTCCACCCGCTATCGCGGCACGCCGGAGTCCCCGGGCGTAGTGCTCGGACTCGACCGGGGCGGTTCCTGCCACGGTGTCGCCTACCGGATCACACCGGGCCAGGAACTTCAGACGGTCGAGGCGCTCTATCAGCGCGAGATGCCCAATCATGTCTACACCCCCCGGCTATTGCCGGTGCGGCTGCCGGATGGTCGCCGGATCGACGCAATCACCTTCGTTGCCCGGCGAGACCACCACAGCTACCTGAAACTGCCACGTGACGAGATCCTGCGGCGGTTGTCATCCTGCATGGGTGGCCGCGGCCACAATCGCGAATATGCACTCAACACCTGGCATGCCTTGCTCGAATGGGGCATAGAGGACGCCGGTCTCGGCGCCATCGTCAGGGAACTGGAAAGACTGGACTGCCTGGATGTATCCGGCGGCCCCAACCCCGCCGGCTGACCGGCGCCGATACGGAGGTTCCGATGAAAGCCCGCTTCGTCCCTGCTGCACTGCGCCCTGCCGCACTTCTGTTGCTGCTCTTCGCTGCCCCGACCTGGGCGCATCATGGCTGGAGTTCCTATGACGCCGACAAGCTGCTCAAGGTGGAAGAACCGCTGGCCGAGGTCCGCTATCGCAATCCACATGCGGAGGTGGCGGTCGATCGCGAAGGCAAGCGCTGGCAGGTGATCCTGGCACCCATCAGCCGGATGGAGTCGCGCGGACTGTCAGGGGATGACTTGTCGGTCGGCAAGCCGGTAACGATCGAAGGCTACGCCCGCAAGGACGGCACGGCCGAGATCCGGGCAGAGCGGATCATCGTCAACGGCAAGGTAATCGAGTTGCGCTGAATGCCGACCTGGTCGGATCTCGCCGGCTGGGCTGCGGCGCTTGAAAACTCAGCTGCCGGCGAGTGGATGCGCGGCTCGAATTGGGCCTATCCGGTCGTCAACCTGCTGCATCTGCTCGGCCTGGTCCTGCTGGTCGGGCCGATGCTGCTGCTCGACCTGCGGTTGCTGGGTGCCGGGCGCCTCTTCTCAGTGGCGGAAGTCTCTGCGGCCTTGACGCCGTTCGCGGTGGCCGGCCTGCTCCTGCTGCTGCCCACCGGCACCCTGCTGTTCAGCGCCGATGCCACGCCCGCTGCTCGACAATCGCCTCCTGCAGATCAAGCTGGTCCTGGTTGCCCTCGGGGTAGCCAATGCGCTGGCATTCCGCTGGCTGTGGCAGCGTCGGCTTTCGGACTGGGACTGGCGACCGCCGGCCGCCGGCCGCGCGCAGGCGGCCCTGTCGGCACTGTGCTGGCTGGCCGCCGGTAGCCTGGGGCGGCTGATAGCCTACGGGTAGGCTCGCGAGCGACCGGCTGCGGACCCGGCTTGCCTTTCTGCAAGCCGGTACCATCTGCGTCTGATGACTACCCTATCCGTTCTCGACCTCTCTCCCATTCTCGAAGGCAGCGACGCCTCGCAATCCTTTCGCAATACGCTCGACCTGGCGCGCCACGCCGAAAAGCTCGGGTTCAAGCGCTACTGGCTGGCCGAACACCACAGCATGCCCGGCATCGCCAGTGCAGCCACCTCGGTCGTCATCGGCCACGTGGCCGCCGGCACCTCGACGATCCGCGTCGGCGCCGGCGGCATCATGCTGCCCAACCACTCGCCGCTGGTCATCGCGGAGCAGTTCGGCACGCTGGCATCGCTGTTTCCGGGCCGCATCGATCTCGGCCTGGGCCGCGCCCCCGGCTCCGACATGGCGACCGCCCGCGCGCTGCGCCGGAACCTCGCCAGTGACCCGGAACAGTTTCCGCAGGACGTGCTGGAGTTGATGCACTACTTCGAGGATGCCGAACCCGGTCAGGCGGTGCGCGCGGTGCCGGGCGCCGGGCTCGACGTGCCGCTGTGGATCCTCGGCTCGAGCCTGTACGGCGCCCAGGTCGCCGCCGCACTCGGGCTGCCGTTCGCATTTGCGTCCCACTTCGCCCCGGCGATGATGATGCAGGCGATTTCGCTCTATCGTTCCCGCTTCAAGGCGTCGACGTCATTGCAGCAGCCCCATGTCATGCTCGGCTTCAACGTGTTCGCGGCGGACACAGACGAGCAGGCGCAATACCTGGCGACCTCGATGAAGCAGGCTTTCGTCAACCTGCGTACCGGACGGCCCTCGAAGCTGCCGCCGCCGGTCCACGACTATGCGGCACGCCTGTCGCCTCCGCTGCAGGAAATGCTCGACCAGGTCCTCTCCTGCACGGCGATCGGGGCCCCGGATACCGTCGGACAGCAGATGCGGGCGTTCATCGATCGCACCGGCGCGGATGAACTGATGATCACCGCGCAGATCTTCGATCACGAGGCGCGGCGGCGCTCGTTCGAAATAGCGGCTCAGGTCGTAGCAAAGGCCTGAGCAACGTGTACGGCGTCGGCGCGATACCTACGGGGTCCTGAGGAATGCAGGCCGACCGGTGCAGCGGGCTACGTAGTCGGCAATGACCCGGCTTTCCTTGATTCGCGGCGCACCGAACATGCCGGCCCACTTCAATTCCGCGCCGATGTAGAGATCGGCAGCACTGAATTCCTGGCCAAGCAAGTAAGGGCCGGGCCGTAGCGCGATTTCGATCGTATCGATCACGTCGTTGTAGCTTCCCCATCCGAGCACGCCCTCTCGATCCGGTTGGGGCCGCGCGAACATGTGATCGGCCAGTGCCGGCTCTATGCAGCTGCCGCCGAAGAACAGCCAGCGGTAGTAGCTCCCCCGCTGCAGGCTGCCCACCGCGGGTGCAAGGCCCGCGGCCGGATAGGCGTCGGCCAGCCACGCGATGATCGCCGGCGCTTCGGTAATGACGGTACCGTCTACAACGATCGTCGGGATCTTGCCCATCGGATTGACGGCAAGAAAAGCCGGTGTCTTGTGATCGCCTTTCTCGAAATCGATCGGATGCACCGTATAGTTTGCGCCCACCTCTTCGAGCATCCAGTGCACGATCGCTGCCCGGCTGCGGGGGTTGTGATAAAAGACGATGCTGTCCGGCATGACGGTGTTCCCTCAAGGTTGATATCAGGTGGCAGGGGGCCCTGCGCGGATCGGGGCCGGGCCTCGCGGCGATGTTAGTGCTCCTGGCCGGCCAGCAGGCTTTCCAGCCGCTGCTCCCTGATGCCGTAGAACGCCTTGATCTCCTGGATCTGCGCGAGCACCGGCGCTGCATCCCGCGCCACCGGATGTTTCACAGCCAGGATCATCTTGTTCTTGCTGGTGTGCTCGAGTGAGATGAACTCGAACACCCGGGTGTCATAACCGGCCGCCTCCAGCAGCAATGCGCGCAGGCCGTCGGTCAGCATCTCCGCCTCCTGGCCGAGGTGGACACCATGTTGCAGGATGGGCCGAAGCGGATGCGGGCTCAGCAGCTGCGGGCGTAGCTGCTTGTGACAACAGGGTGCGCACATGATGATTTCCGCGCCCGCGCGAATGCCCTGGTGGATCGCGTCATCGGTAGCGGTGTCGCAGGCATGCAGCGCAATCATCACGTCGAAGCGCTCGTCGGACGAATGGCTCTCGTGATGGCTGGCGATGTCGCCCTGGCGGAACTGCAAGCCATCGATGCCGAGGGCCGATGTCGTCTCGTTGCAGAACTTCACCAGGTCGGCGCGCAATTCGACGCCGTACACCTGCGCATCGATGCCGAGGTGGTCGCGCAGATAGTCGTGCAACGCGAACGTCAGATAGCCTTTGCCGGAGCCGAAGTCGATCGTGCGCAGCGTGCCGGGCCGCCCGCCCAGACTCGATGCTTTCCAGGCATCCGCGAATACCTCGACGAAGCGGTTGATCTGCTTCCACTTGCGCGCCATGGTGGGGACAAGATGGTGATGACGGTCGGTCACGCCCAGCGCCTGCAAGAACGGCCGGTCCATGGAAAGGAGGCGACGCTTGCTGCGGTTATGCGCGAGGTGGGCGGCCTCGTCGTCCGGCGTTCCCTGCATGGCCTCCGGTGCCTCGACGGAGTCGCCCGCGTCGGAGGACTGTTTCTCCGTGCGCAGCAGGGCCTTGCCGCGCCGGGTAACGGTCAGCTGAGTCTGACGGTCTCCGTCGATCAGGTGTGCCCGTCGGAAGTCGTGCCGCAGCAGCTGCTCCACCCGCTGCAAAGCCTCGGGAAACGACAGGTTGCTGGTGACGTCGCGGGTGCGATAGCTGTAGACGAAGCTGAGCCGGGTCTCGCCCCGGATGGCTACCGGCCGCGCCTGCAGACGGACCAGATCCGGTTCGTCGCCGTGATACTTGGCGAGCACCAGCCTGATCGGCGCTCCCCGGCGAAGGCCATCGGCGAGCAATGCCAGGAAGCGACTACGCTCTTCGATGATCGTCCTCCTCAGCGTCGCGGGCACGCACCAGCCGCAACGTCCGTCAACGTGGCCGCCGCATGTCGAACATCGAATCCGGCGTGACCTGCGCATAACCGCCCGGCCCACCGGCACGCAGTATCGGCCATGCCTCGCCGGTCTGGTAGACACCGTCCTTCAACAGTGTCTTGTCGATGTGGACTGCCACCACTTCACCAAGCACCAGCCAGGAATCGACGGGCTCGCGATCGGCCGTGTGCAGCTGCACGATTTCGATGAGCCGGCACTCCATGGACACGCGTGCCTCCGCGACCCGCGGCGGCCTGATGCGCCGGCTCGGTGCCGGCGTCAGTCCGGCAAGTGCGAACTCGTCGACCTCGGGTGGCACGGTTGCCGCGGTCTGATTCATTGCCGTGGCGAGGGGCTTGGTTGCGAGGTTCCAGGCAAACTCGCGGTTGCCCGCAATGTTCCGGACGCTGTCCTTCCAACCGAGGCTGGAGAATCCCACGATCGGGGGATGGTAGTTGAAGGCGTTGAAGAAACTGTAAGGCGCGAGGTTGAGGCGGCCCGTGTCGTCGACGGACGAAATCCAGCCGATCGGCCGCGGACCGATGATCGCGTTGAACGGATCGTGAGGCAGGCCATGTCCTTCAGCCGGCTCGTAATAGTGGACCTCCTTGCTCATCCTGTTTTCCTTGCTCCTGATGCGGCCTGATACGCGCGCGCCGGCTCGAGCTGTATAGTGCCCAATCCCGTCACTGGTCTTGTTCGGTCGATGGACAACTGCAGATTCTGACATGATGGCACGCGCGGCAACCTCCGGTCCCGACAGGCGCTTGCAGGATCAGCCACCGATCCAGGACTATGCCCTGATCGGCGACTGCCACGGTTGCGCGCTGGTCTCGCGCGCCGGCAGCATCGACTGGTGCGCGCTGCTGCGGTTCGACGCCGATCCGGTGTTCTTCCGGATCCTGGACGCGAAGGGCGGCGGCTGCTGGGACATCCAGGGCGACGACCTCGCGTGCGAAGCACGAGACTACGTCGGCGACAGCAATGTCCTGTGCACCCGGTTTCGCACCGCGACCGGTGAGTTCAACGTCACCGACTACATGCCGGTGGGACGCAGCCGCGACGCGTCGGCTCATGACTATGTCTCCCTCAACGCGCCGGGCTGGCTGGTTCGTCGCTTCTGCTGCACCAGCGGCAGCGTGCGCTTCACGATCCGCTTTCTACCCCGTAGCGGGGACTTCTCCCTCGAGCCGATGCCGCTCAGACTGGCAGATGGCCGGGTCGTCTGTCCAGGCGGACTTTCGCTCTGGCACGGCGGCGCCGCCCGCCTCACCGGAGATGGCGCGTGCGTCGACTACGAGTTGCAGGCAGGACAGACCGAGGACGCGATCCTCACCATGGTCGAGCCGATGGTCGATCCGCGCCGCTGGGCAGACCGCCTGCTGCAAACCACCCTGTGCTTCTGGCGTGAGTGGATCGAGTACTCCCGCTACCGGGGCCCCTACAAGAAGGCCGTCACCCGCAGCGCGCTTGCCCTCAAGTTGCTGACCTACGCGCCGACCGGCGCCCTGGTCGCCGCCCCCACAACCTCCCTCCCGGAAAGCATCGGTGGCGAGCGGAATTGGGACTACCGGTTCTGCTGGCTGCGCGACGCGAGTTTCGCCTTGTACTCGCTGTCGGCGATCGGCTACAGCGGCGAAACCCGGCGCTTCTCCGACTTCCTGTCCCGGCGCTGTTTCCGCGAGGGCTCCGCCATCCGCATCATGTACGGCATCCAGGGCGAGCCCTTCCTGCCGGAGCGGCTGCTGGAGCAGTTGGCCGGTTTCCAGGGCAGTCAGCCGGTACGCGCCGGCAACGCCGCATCGGAGCAGCTGCAACTCGACGTGTTCGGGGAGATCTTCGATTGGGCCGACCTGCGGGTTGCGCTCGGCGCGCGACTGAGCAAGGACGAGCGGGCCCACCTGGCCAGCGTCGCCGACCACGTCAGCAGCTGCTGGCGCCAGCCCGATCAGGGCCTGTGGGAAGTCCGTTCGCAGGCACGCAATTTCGTGCACGGCAAGGCCATGGCGTGGGTAGCGCTCGAGCGCGCTGCCCGCCTGCTGGGCGACCGCGACCACTGGCGCCGGCAACGCGAAGAGATCCTGGCTGCGCTCAGAGCCGACGGCTGCCGGGGAACGCCTGCCTACATGACGCAGTCGTTCGAATCCGACGGCACCGACGCCGCCCTGCTGACCCTGCCTATGCTCGGACTGCCGATCGACCGGAAAATCCTGGCCGAGACGGTTCGACGGATCGAGCAGGAGTTGCAGTCGGGCCCGTTCGTCTACCGCTATCGCGGCGAGGACGGCCTGGAAGGGCCGGAAGGCGCCCTCTTCATCACCAGCTTCTGGCTGGTCGATGCGCTGCTGGCGGTCGACCGGGCAACGCAAGCGCGGGATCTTTTCGAGCAGCTGCTTGGCTACGCCAACGACGTCGGGCTGTACTCGGAAGAGATCGATCCCGGTTCCAAGGCGTTTCTCGGGAACTTTCCGCAGGCCTTCACGCACCTCGCGCTGATCTCCAGCGCCACCTTGCTGGATCTGCACGATCAGCAAGGGTCGAAAGGACTTCGAGGCACTCACGCCGACCGGGCGCGCCGACTGGTGGGTGCCACCGCCGGCGCCAAGGCACTGGCCTACGCATTGATCCGCAACGGCAAGGTACGGCTGCTGTCGTCCGCGGAGTCGATCCTCGACCTGCGCTGAGCCTGCCGGATGCTTCACCATGGGCGTTACGCCCGAGTATCTGCAAGGAGAAAACCATGACCACGAGCAATGCCGCTCACCCGCCCGTCGCGCTGATTGTCGGCGTCGGGGCCGGCCTCTCGGCCTCCCTGGCGCGGCTGTTGCACAGTCGCGGGTACCGCCTGGTGCTTGCCGCCCGCGACACCTCGAAGATCAGGACGCTGGCAACGCAGACGGGTGCCGAAGTGCGCGACTGCGATGCCGCCCGGCCGGACCAGGTCAACGCATTATTCGCCTCCATCGAGGGGCCGCTCAGGGTCGCCGTCTACAACCCTTCTGCTCGTCAACGCGGGCCGATCATCGACCTGGATCCCGAGGCAGTTCGCCACGCCATCGAGGTCACGGCATTCGGCGCCTTCCTGGTGGGCCAGGCCGCCAGCCGGATGATGCTAGGCCAGAGTCCGGAGCAGGGCGCGCGCGGGACCATCCTGTTCACAGGCGCCTCGGCGGGCGACAAGGGTTTCGCCGAGTCGGCGCCGTTTGCGATGGGCAAATTCGCGCAACGCGGACTGGCGCAGTCCATGGCCCGCGAGCTACATCCCAAGGGGATCCACGTCGCCTGGATCAATATCGACGGCGCGATCCGCAGCGACGCCCGCAGCGAACCAGCCGACAAACCCGACTCGATGCTCGATCCCGACGCGATCGCCACCACCTACCTGGCCATCATCGACCAGCACCGCTCGACCTGGAGCAACGAAGTTGCCATCCGGCCGTGGGTCGAACGCTTCTGACGGATCGGCATCGGCATCCGCACCGGCACCGGCGTCAACATCAGAATGAGCATCAGCACCGGCTTCGACATCGGCATGGTCGGCAGATGGTATCGTCAGGCATGACCCAATCACGTCAGGCGGCCCAGGCCGCGCCTTCCGGCGGCTCGACCATCAGCGAGAAGATCCTGTCGCGTGCGGCCGGCCGCCCGGTCCGCGCGGGAGAGATCGCCATCTGTACCCCCGACATCGCGATGGGAACGGACGGGTCGATCCCGATGGCGCTCGATTATCTGGCCGGCATGGCCGGGAGCGAGCGCGCAGCGCGCTACCCCGAGCGGCTGGTATTCGCGCTCGATCACTACGGCCCGACCTCCGGCCGGAAGGCGCTGGCGCTGCAGGCGCGGGCGCGTACCTATGCGCAGACGCACGGCATCCGGACCTACGATCAGGGCGACGGCATCGGCCATCAACTACTTCTCGAAACGCGCGCGGTGCGGCCGGGCATGCTGGCGGTGGGGGCCGACTCCCACAGCACGTCCTATGGTGCCGTCAATGCCTTCGGCACCGGCATCGGCTCTTCCGACTTCGCCGGCGTGCTCTATTGTGGACAGGTCTGGCTCAAAGTTCCGCCGACCATCGCGGTCATGCTCCATGGCAGGCTGGCGCCGGGCGTCTCGGCCAAGGACGTCGCCCTGCTGCTCGCCCGCCGCCTGGGCGCCGATGGGGCCGCGTACGCCGCCCTGGAGTTCACCGGCAGCGGCGTCGCGACGCTCGACATGGACGATCGGATCGTGCTGTCAAACATGGCGGTGGAAATCGGCGCCAAAGCCGGGATCTTCGGATTCGACGAAACAACCGAGCGATGGTTCTCGGAGCGCGCCCCTGATAGCGCCCGAGCGAGGATGAGCGCGACCGCGCCCGTCGCCGCGGACTCGAACGCCGTCTACGCGGCGACCGTCGACATCGACCTCGCCGCCGTCATCCCCCAGCTCGCGCTGCCGCACCGGGTCGACAACGTCGTCGATGCCGCCGGTTCCGCGCGGCAGAAGATCGACATGGTCTATCTCGGCACCTGCACCGGCGGTCGCGTCAAGGACTACCGCGAGGCGCTGGACGAACTCGAGCGCGGCGGCGGCGTCGCGAAAGGCGTTCGCCTGGTCGTCACCCCGGCCTCGGAATCCGTCCGGGCCGAACTGGCGCGCAGCGGCATGCTGGCGCGCTTCGAATCCATGGGCGCCGAGATCCAGCCACCCGGCTGCGGCTCATGCTGCGGCACCTGCGGGACCATTCCCGTGGACGGCGAGCGCGTGGTGTCGAGCGCCAACCGCAATTTCAAGGGCCGGATGGGCAATGCGAGCGCGTCGATCTGGCTGGCGTCACCGCGGCAATGCGCTATCGCGGCGGTGCGTGGGTCGCTCGGCGAATCCGGCACGGGCACGGGCCCTGGCTCTGGCCCTGGCCCTGGCCCTGGCGAAGCATGACGCTGCTGCCCCTCGCCGGCAGGGCCCGCGTGCTGGGCGACGATGTCGATACCGACACCATCATCGCGTCCCGCCGCAAGAAGGAGACCCTCGACCCTGCCGTACTGCGATCCTTCCTGCTCGAAGCTCACGATCCGCTCTTCGCGAAAAGTGTATGCGCGGGCGACATCCTGGTGGCGGGCTCCAACTTCGGTTGCGGGTCGGCGATGGAAGTCGCGGTCACTGTGGTGCTGGGCGCCGGAATCCGCGCCGTGGTTGCGCGCAGCTTCTCTCGAACCTACCTGCGCAACGCCATGAACAACGGCCTGCTGGCGGTCGTCGCCGACACCGATCGCATTGCTGAAGGCGACGCCATCGAACTCGCGCTGGATGCGCAGGGCCGGCTGCAATTGCATTGCCGCGCTGCAGGCCGGCCCTCGGACCCTGCGTGCATCGGTGAATGCGAGCCGATTCCGCCGTTCATGCTCGAGATGCTCGAATGCGGTGGGCTCGTGCCCTACCTGCGTGCGCGCGGCGGGTTTTCCCGGTAGTGACTGCCGAAAATCCTACCTCCCTGCCGCTACCTGCTTGAGGTAGATTAGCGAGTCTCAGGGCGGCGCGCACTCTGGCCGGTCGCCGACCCCCAAACCCACTCGTCAAGGAGCCCCCATGTCATTGCTGAAGACACTCTCAACGGCCGCCGCTGCCGCCGCTATCGCCCTGACCTCCTTGACCGCGGCGGCACAGGCGCCTCAGTTCTTCCGCATCGGTACCGGTGGCACGTCGGGCACCTACTACCCGATCGGCGGACTCATCGCCAATGCGATCTCCAACCCGCCTGGTTCACGCGCCTGCGACAAAGGCGGCTCCTGCGGCGTGCCCGGGCTGATCGCGACTGCGGTCAGCGCCAACGGCTCGGTGGCGAACATGAATGCCATCGGCAGCGGCCAGCTGGAGTCCGGCTTCTCCCAGAGCGACGTCGCTTACTGGGCCTACACCGGCACCGGCATCTACGAGGGCAAGCCCAAGGTTGCCGACCTGCGGCTGATCGCGAACCTGTATCCCGAAAGCATCCACCTGATCGCCCGCAAAGGATCGGGCATCAAGACTGTGGCCGACCTCAAGGGCAAGCGCGTATCGCTGGATGAGCCCGGCTCCGGTACGCTGATTGACGCGCGCATCATCCTGGAAGCCTATGGTCTCAGCGAGAAGGACATCAAGGCGGAGTACCTCAAGCCGCAGAACGCCGGCGACAAGATGCGTGACGGCTCGATGGACGCGCTGTTCACCGTGAGCGGCTACCCGCAGGGTGCCGTCGTCGAGCTCGCCACCGCCGGTACCGGGATCGACCTGATTCCCATCAGCGGTGCCGAGGCGGACAAGGTCCTTGCCAAGTACAACT
Organism: uncultured beta proteobacterium; assembly: GCA_963834335.1. Lineage (GTDB taxonomy): Bacteria > Pseudomonadota > Gammaproteobacteria > Burkholderiales > Burkholderiaceae_E > Lautropia. The sequence continues at coordinate 703,855 of CAWIBK010000001.1, forward strand.
TCTTCGCACGCGAGACCATCCCGGCCGGCGTCTACAAAGGGGTCGACACCGAGACGAAGACCCTGAGCGTCGGCGCCCAGTGGCTCACGTCGGCCAAGCAGCCGGACGCGCTGATCTACGAGATCACCAAGGCGCTGTGGAACAAGAACACCCGCCAGCAGCTCGACAACGGCCACGCCAAGGGCAAGTCGATCACTGCCGACACGGCGCTTGCCGGTGCCGGTGTGCCGCTGCACCCGGGCGCGGAGAAGTTCTACAAGGAAGCCGGCCTCCTGAAGTGATCCGCGGGGCTCGCAGGACGCGCTGATGGTGACGCCGCCCGACCGGACGGGATCGACCCCTCCGGTCGATGAGGTTGACAGGGCCGCTGCGGATCTCGCGGTCGGTCCGCTCAACCCTGGAGACCCGACCGATCTGCGGGTACTCGAGGAGAAATACGACCCGGAAATGCGTTTCAGGCCGGTCGTCCAGCCGGCGGTCATCATCGTCGCCTCGCTGCTGATCGGCCTGTCGATCTTTCACTACTACACCGCCGGCTTCGGGCTGCTGAACGAGACGACGCATCGGGCGGTCCACCTCGCCTGCGTCCTGGGGCTCATCTTCCTGGTCTTTCCGGCCCGCAAGAGCCTGCTTGCCAAGGCTGCGCGACCGGGCCCGCTCGCACCCGGCGGCATTCCCTGGTTCGACTGGCTGCTCGCGATCGCCTGCGCCGTATCGGTCCTCTATATCCCCTACATCTACGCCGACCTCGCGTTCCGGGTAGGCAATCCCAGCACCACCGACGTCGTGCTCGGCTCGATTCTGATCGTCACGCTGCTGGAGGCCACCCGTCGAAGCATGGGTTTGCCGCTGCCGATCATCGCCGTCGTGTTCATGGTCTATGCCCTGTTCGGCCCGGTGTTTCCGGGACTGCTGAAGCATGCGGGGGCGACCTGGGCCCAGGTCGTCAATCACCAGTACCTCACCAGCCAGGGCATCTACGGTGTGCCGGTCGGCGTGGTGGCAACCTATGTTTTTCATTTCGTGCTCTTCGGCGTGGTCGCTACCCGTATCGGACTGGGTCAGTTGTTCCTGGATATCGCAGCCAGCGTGGCCGGGCCGTTCGCCGGTGGCCCCGCCAAGGTCAGCGTCTTCGGTTCGGCCCTGTTCGGCATGCTGAGCGGATCTTCGGTCGCCAATGCGGTGACCGTCGGCTCGCTCACGATTCCGGCGATGGTGCGGGTCGGCTATCCGCGCCATTTCGCCGCCGCGGTCGAGGCGGCCGCGTCGACGGGGGGCCAGATCACACCGCCGATCATGGGTGCAGCCGCCTTCCTGATGATCGAGTTCCTCGCGGTGCCCTATCAGATGATCCTCGCAGCCGCGGTGGTGCCGGCCTTCATGCACTTCTATGGCGTCTTCCTGCAGGTTCACTTCGAAGCGAAGCGTCGCGGCCTTCGCGGACTCACTCCGGACGAAATGCCGAAGCTCAAGGAGTCGCTGCGCGAGCGCTGGCCCACGCTGATTCCTCTTTTCCTGGTGATCTGGATCCTCGTCTCGGGCCGCACGCCGTACATGGCGGCCTTCGTCGGCATCAGTTCCTGCACCGTGGTCGGGCTGACCACCCGCACTTCCGGCAACGGCCTGCTCAACTGGGGGATGTTCGCCGCCCTTCACGGCATACTCCTGCTGATCGCGCTGGGCGGATTCCAGGAAGACGAACGCCAGTTGATGCTGGCCGGCGCCATCGGCCTGGGACTGGCGGCATACCGCTTTGCCGGGATGCGCGGACGCATCGCCCCCGCCGTCCTGCTGGAAGTGTTCGAGACCGGCGCGAAGTACGCACTCGCGGTCGGCGCCGCGGCCGGCACGGTCGGCATCGTCATCGGCGTGGTCACGCTCACCGGTGTCGGCTTCAAGATCAGCTACATCATCACCACCGCGGCGGCATCGACGGCGGAAGCCATGCTGGCGTTCCTGCCGGCCTGGTTCGCCAGCGCCCAGACGCTGACGCTGTTCGCTGCACTCGTGATGACCGGGGTCGTCTGCATCCTGATGGGATGCGGCATCCCCACCACCGCGAACTACATCATCATGGTGACGGTGGCCGCGCCGACCCTGGTTCAACTGGGCGTCGAACCGCTGGTCGCCCACTTCTTCGTCTTCTACTACGGCGTGCTCGCCGATATCACGCCACCGGTTGCGCTTGCCGCCTATGCCGCGGCCGGCATGGCCGGCAGCGATCCCTTCAGGACCGGCAACACTGCCTTCCGGCTGGGACTCGGAAAGGTGCTGGTTCCATTCGTCTTCGTGTTCTCGCCCGCCCTGCTGATCGTGGCCAAGGGCTTCACGCCCTACGACTTCGTGGTCACGTTCACCGGCTGCCTGCTCGGGATCGCGCTGTTGTCGGCCGCGCTGAGCGAGTTCCTGCTGGTCCAGATGGCCCGCTGGGAGCGGCTCTTGTGTGTGGCCGGCGCGCTGCTGATGGTGGCGCCCGGCTTGAAGCCGACGCTGGTGGGCCTGGCGATCGCTGCCCCGGCACTGGTTGCACAGGTGCTCGGCTGGCAGCGCGCCCGCAAGCGGGCGGCTGAGGATTCCGACGGGAGAGCGGCAGCCGGGCCCGGCCCGGCAGGCGTCGCCGCCAGTCCGAAGGCGTAGCCTGCGCGACGGCTATCCGGGTGCTATTTCGGCAAGGCCACCGGCATCATCAGCTGGTTGTTCTGCGAATCCAGATAGCCCGCCTCGGCGCTGAGCTTGGTGTATGCCACCCACTTGGGATCCGCCTGCATCGCTGCGCGCCGCTGGGCCCGGTCCGCCGCGTCCTTGTAGGCCCAGATGTGGATATAGCTGTTGACGTTGCCGGTCTCGGTCTGCATATAGGCGAAAGGATCGCCCAGGTGCTTCCTCTGGACTTCATAGCCGTGCTCGATGTAGAGCGCCAGATGAGCCTTGATGGTGCCGGGACGGCAGACATAGGTGCGGACATCGTAAAGCATTGGTCTTCTCCGTGATTTAGGCAGGACGTAGAGTATCAGTCCGCGGTCGCGCCCGAGGCCTGAACCAGTCGGCCCCAGCGCTCGACTTCAGCCTCGACGAAGGGCTGAAACTGCGCATGCCGGTTGCCGATCGGCTTTGCACCGATGGCCGCCAGCTTCTCCTGGACGGCAGGGGTTGCGACAGACTGGGCGATGGCATCGGAAAGCTTTTCGACCAGTGGCGCCGGCACCCCGGCAGGCGCGAACATCGCGAACCACGACTGCGCCTGGATCTGCGGGAATCCGGCTTCGGCAAAGGTCGGCACTTCCGGCAGCAGCGCATCGCGGGTGTCCCCGGTGAGTGCAATCGGGCGCAGCCGGCCCGCCTTCACCTGCGGGAGCATCTCGGGCAGGTTGCCGAACATCATCTGCACCTGGCCGCCGACCAGATCCTGCAGCGCCTGGGCGCCACCCTTGTAGGGCACGTGCGTCATCTTCGAGCCGGTGAGAGTCGCGAACTGCGCCCCGGCCAGGTGCGCCGCGGTTCCGGTGCCGCCTGACCCGAAGTTGAGCGAGTCGTCCTTGCGCGCCAGGGCGGCGAGTTCCTGCGCGGATTTTGCGCCGACCGAGGGATTGACAACCAGCAGCAGCGGCACCGAGGCGAGGTTGGACAATGCCGCAAAGTCCCTGGTGAGGCTGTAGTCCAGCTTCTTGTAGAGCGTCGCATTGACGGCGTGGCTGGAAGTGGCAACCAGCAGCGTATAGCCGTCGGCGGGCGCGCGTGCCACCGTCAGCGCACCGATGTTGCCATTGGCGCCGGCCTTGTTCTCCACCACCACCGTCTGCCCCAGCCGCTCGCCGAGGGCCTGGGACACGGTACGGGCGATCTGGTCGGTGGCGCCACCGGGCGCAAACGGCACGATGACCCGCAGCGGGCGATCCGGAAACGCCGGTTTTTCCTGGGCCGCGAGTTGGGTGCCGGCAAGCGCCGCTGCGCCTGCGACCAGCAACGCCGCGGCAGCGGCACGGAACGATCTCATAGGAGTGGTCTCTCTGGTTGTGTCACTGAAACAATAAAACGAGGTCGTCAATCGAGGTCATCAATCGAGGTCATCAATCGAATCGCGAATCGAGGTCGCGAAGCAAGGTCGTCGAGTCGACGGGACTCATGGTATCGGGTTCCGGCGGCAGCTTACCGTCCGCGCGGATCCAACGCATCCCGCAACCCGTCGCCCAGCAGATTGAACGCCAGGACCAGCACGAAGATCGCGAGGCCCGGCCAGATCGCCATCCAGGGCGCCTGGTCCATGTAGTTCTTCGCCGTATTGAGCATGCTGCCCCAGCTCGGCGACGGCGGCTGCTGGCCAAGTCCCAGGAAGGACAGGCTGGCTTCGGCGATGATGGCGGTGGCGATCGCGAGGGTGGTCTGCACGATCAGCGGCGCCACCACGTTCGGCAGCACATGGCGGACGGCAATCCGCCAGGGCGGGTTGCCAAGTGCGCGGGCGGCCTCGACATAGTCCTCGACCTTGACGTTGATGACCTGCGCACGCGTCAGCCGCACGAAGATGGGGGTGGCGGATACGCCGATTGCGATCATCGCGTTGGTCAGGCTCGGGCCGAGAAAGGCTGCCATCGCGATCGCGAGGATCAGGAAAGGACACGCGAGGAAGGCATCGGTGATGCGGGAGATCAGGCCGTCGGTGAGACCGCCGATGAAGCCCGCCGCCAGGCCGATCGGTACGCCGATGGCGATCGAGATCGAAACCGAGATGACACCGGCAGCGAGCGAGGCGCGGGTGCCCCAGATGACCCGCGCGAGGACATCGCGGCCAAGCTCGTCGGTGCCGAACCAGTGGGCTGCCGACGGTCCCTTGCGGATCGCCCCCCAGCTGGTCGCGATCGGATCGTAGGGAGACAGCCAGGGCGCCAGCAGCGCACAGGCGATGAAGAAGATGACGACGGCAAGACCCAGCAGGGCCGGTTTGCGCCGGCCGAGCCGACGCAGGGCGCGCCGCCAGGGATCTGCCGCCGGCGCGGTGCCGGCAACCGCCGACGCGCCCGATACATTCGCCGCCTGCGCCGCACCGCTCACGAACGCAGCCTCGGATTGACGATGACATAAGCGATGTCGGCGAGCAGGTTCAGCAGGATGTAAGCGGTGCCGGTCACCAGGACCACACCCTGCACGACCGCATAGTCCCGATTGAACACCGAGTCGACTATCAGCTTGCCGAAGCCGGGAATCGTGAAAACCTGTTCGGTCAGCACCGCCCCGGACAGCAGCGTTCCCAACTCCAGGGCGCCCAGAGTGATCACCGGCGTCAGCGCATTGCGCAAGGCGTGCCTAAGGATGACGACACGCCGGCTCAGTCCCTTCGCCCGCGCAGTGCGGACATAATCCGCGTTCATCACCTGCAGCATCGCGCTACGGGTATGGCGCATCAGTACCGCGGCCACGCTGGTGCCCAGGACGAAGGCCGGCATCAGCATCGCCTTCAGGTTGGCCACCGGATCCACCCACGGTTCGACATAGCCTGAGGCCGGCAACCAGCCGAGATGCACGGAGAACAGGAGGATCATCAGGATGCCGAGCCAGAAATTAGGCATCGACAGTCCCCACAAGGCGAATCCGTTGGCGACGTAATCCCAGGCAGTCCCCTGGCGGACGGCCGAGACGATGCCGGCCGGAATGCCGATCAGCAGCGCGATCAGCATGGCCAGAACCGCCAGTTCGACCGTCACCGGCAGCTTCTGGAGAATCAGTTCCAGCACTGGCTGCTGGCTGCGGATCGACTCCCCGAGATCGCCCTGCAGCACCCCGCCGACCCAGTAGAGATACTGCATCGGCAAGGGTTCATCCAGGTGCATCCGCTCGCGCAGGTAGGCGATGACCTGCGGGTCCTGTTCCTCGCCGGCGAGAACCAGTGCCGGATCGCCGGGCAGCAACTGCTGCAAGCCGAAGATCAGCATCGTCACGAAGACCAGCGTCGGCAGTATCGTCGCAATACGCCGGATCAGGTATGCCGTCACGGTTGCCTAAGTGCAGGCCGCCGATGTCATCCGCGCGCCTGCGTCGGTGCCGATCAGGGCGCGAGCTTCAGGCCGTCGACCCGCAGCAAGCCGTCGGGCAAGTCTCGCACGCCGGAGAGCTTGCTGGTGAACGCCCACAGCCATTTGCGGTGATAGAGGTAGACGATCGGTCGTTCCTCCAGCACCCGCGCGGCGATCTTCTCGAAGGTCTTGCGGCGCTCTTCTACCGCCGACTGGGTGCGCGACGTATTCAGCAATTCGTCGACGGCCGGGTCGCACAGACCGGCGTAGTTCAGCGGCTGCTTGCAGGCGTCGAAGCTGTAGAGGTTGCCATCCGGATCGGCGCGCCCGCTCCAGGCGAGCACATAAGCATCGAAGTCGCCCTTGTCTGCCAGATTCAGCGAGGTGGCGAACTCGGTGGACTGGATCTTGACATCGAAGCCGGCCTCCTTGGCCATCGCCTGTACGACCTGCGCGATCTTCTGCGCATCCGAGGTGGTTGCCGTCATCAGCGAAAAGCTCGGGTTGGGAACGCCGGCCGCCTTGAGCAAGGCCTTGGCCTTGGCGACGTCGCGTTTTGGTATCGGCATGTTCTTCGCGTAGTACTGGTTGGTGGGCGCGATCCACTGGTTTCCCGGTGTCGCCTCGCCATCCATGACCACCTGCACGATGCCCTCGCGGTCGAGTGACAACTCGAAAGCTTCGCGCACGCGCGCGTCCTTTCCGAGCGGGTTCTGCTTGGCACGGTCGCTCTTGCCGATGTTGATCGTGATGCCCTGGTAGCCGATTTCCGTGATCGCCGCGGTCTTGAAGCGGTTGTCCTTGCGCAGGGCGGCCATGTCGGAAGAAGCGGCGCGCTCGATGAAATCGAACTGGCCGGACTTCAGGTTCGCCAGGCGCACCGTCGCATCCGGAATCGGGGTGTACACCACCTTGTCGAAATGGATGTCCGACTTGTTCCAGTAGCCGTCGTAGCGCTCCAGGACGATCCGATCCTGGGCCACACGTTCGACGAACTTGAACGGCCCCGAGCAGACCGGGTTGCTGCTGAAGTTTTCTCCGGTCGCCTTGGCGGCCTTGGGCGAAACCATCATGCCGGCGCGATCGGCCAGAGCGGCAAGCAACGGCGAGAACGGTTCGGACAGGTTGAGCCGCACGGTCGCCGCGTCGATCACGTCGACGCCGGTCACCGGCTTGAGTTCGCCGCTGCGATTGGAGCCCTTCATCGTCTTGTGCCGTTCGATGTTGAACTTGACCGCCTCGGCATCCATCGGCTCGCCGTCGTGGAAGGTGACGCCCTGGCGCAGTTTGATCGTCAAGGCCTTGTTGTCGGGCGACCATTCGTAACCGGTGGCGAGTTGCGGCTTGTAATCGAGCTTCTCGTCGATGTCGAAGAGCTTGTCGCACAGCGCCGAGAACACGATCCGCCCCACGAAAGTGCGCGCCCGCGTCGGGTCGAGCAGGTCGGGATCCTCCGCCAGGCCGATGCGCAGGGTCTGTGCCTGCACCGGCACCGCCGGAAGGCTCAGGCCGACCCCTGCAGCCGCGAGCAGCGACAGAAGTGCATTCCGGGAAGTCGTCATTACGGTGTTCATCGCGGTACTTCTGGTGATTCTTCTGGCGGTACTTCTGGCGCAATTCATGGTCGGTGTTCCTCTGTTGAAGGCGTATCCCGCACGAACGCCTCTTGCAATCGATGCAATCGCCGCGCCAGAATCGGATCGGGCACGACCCTGTCTGCGGGTCGCCCCGCGCGATTGCCGTGGTCGATCTGGTCGGCAAAATGGCAGGCAACCCGATGGTCCCCCGCTCCGGCCACCGATGCAAGCACCGGCTCCTCGATGCGGCATCGCGACTGGACGTAGGGACAGCGGGTGTGAAAACGGCAACCGGCCGGCGGGGCGGTCGGACTCGGAATGTCGCCTTCGAGCAGCCGACGCCGTGTCGCCCCGGCGCCGCTCGAACGGTCGGCGGGTTCGGGCCGGGGTACCGCGTCCAGCAGCGCCTGCGTGTAGGGATGCCGGGGACGAACGAAGAGCGCGTCCTTGTCCGCGATCTCGACGATCCGGCCGAGGTACATCACCGCCACCCGGTTGGCGATATGGCGGACCACCGCCAGGTCGTGGGCGATGAATACGTATGCCATGCCGAAGCGGCGCTGCAGATCCATCATCAGGTTGATGACCTGCGCCTGCACCGAGACGTCGAGGGCCGAGACCGCCTCGTCGCAGACGATCAGGCGCGGCTCCACCGCCAGCGCCCGAGCAATGCCGATGCGCTGGCGCTGACCGCCGGAGAACTCATGCGGGTAGCGGCGCGCGTGCTCCGGGGCCAGCCCCACCGTCGACAACAGGCGGGCCACCCGGTCCTGCGCCTCGCGCGAACTGCCGACCAGCCGATGGAGCCTGAGCGGCTCGGCGAGCACCGCCCCGACCGTCATCGTCGGATTCAGCGACGAGAAAGGATCCTGGAAGATCATCTGAAGCGAGCGGCGTCGGGCACGCAAAGAGGCGGCGTCGAGGCTGCCGAGGTCGTCCCCATCGAAGACGATCCGTCCCGCAGTCGGTTCGATCAGCCGCAGCAGCAGACGGCCGAGCGTCGATTTGCCGCAGCCCGATTCGCCCACGATCCCCAGGGTTTCACCGGACGATACGCTCAGGTCGACCCCGTCGACCGCGCGGACCACGCCACCGCCCCGCCCGCCTGCCCGGCCGAACAGAAAACGGCGGGCCGCGAAATGGCGCACCAGGCCTTCGGTGCGCAACAGCGGCTCTTCCGGGCGTGGATTCATCGGCGGACCTGCAGGCGCTCCGGGTCCAGCGGCGCCTTGAGGCACGCCGACCAGTGGTCGCCGTTTCCGCCTACGGCCACCAGCGCCGGCTCGCCATCCCGGCAGGCCTGCTCCGTGAACGGGCAGCGATCGGCGAACCGGCAACCGGTAAGGCGGCGATTCGCACCGGGCACCTGGCCCTCGATCGTGGGCAAGCGACCGGCGCGCCCTTCCAGCCGGGGCATCGAACCGAGCAGGCCGATCGTATAGGGATGCTGCGGTTCCGCAAACAGGCGCACGGCCGGCGCGCGTTCGACGATGCGGCCGGCATACATCACCACGACCTCGTCGGCCAGTTCGGCAACAACGCCGAGGTCGTGGGTGATCAGCATGATGGCCGTGCCGGTATCGCGCTGCAACTCGTCCATCAGCCCCAGAATCTGCGCCTGGATGGTCACATCCAGGGCCGTGGTGGGCTCGTCCGCGATCAGCAGGCGCGGCCGGCACACCAGGGCCATCGCGATCATCGCCCGCTGCCGCATGCCGCCGGACAGGCGATGGGGATACTCGTCGAAGCGGCTTTCCGGCGACGGCATTCGGACCCGGCGCAGGGCTTCGATCGCCCGGGTTCGGGCCTCGGCACGGCTGACCGGATGGTGGCACAGCAATGCCTCGACGATCTGCGCACCGATGGTGAATGCCGGATTCAGCGATGTCATCGGTTCCTGGAAGATCATCGCAAGTCGGCTGCCGCGCAGCGTTCGGAGTTGATCTTCATCCAGGCCGAGCAACTCCTGGCCATCGAAACGGATCGAGCCGCCGGCGTTGCGCCCGGACACTGGCAGCAGCCCCATGATCGACAGCGATGTCACGCTCTTGCCGCAGCCGGATTCGCCGACGATCGCCAGGGTCCGGCCGGCCCGGATATCGAAATCCACCCCGTCGACTGCCGCGAACTCGCCCGCATCGGTGGGAAAGACCGTGCGCAACCCGCGCACTTCGAGCAGTGCGGCTTCTGCCTGCCCAGGCACCGTCATCCGTTGCTCTGACCGGTCCGTCGGCGGTCGGCCAGCGCGTCCACGATGCGAGCCTCGATCGCCTGCCGATCGGTCAGGCCGACTGGATCTTCGCGGCGGGGCAGGCAGGAGACGAACGCCTGGTAGCGCTCCAGACTCTTGCGGTACAGCCGCTCGAGTTCAACCAGCGGCGATTCGTGGTCGTCCACGCGCAAATCCAGGCTCGGATAGTCCTCGCCCGCATGTATCCGCAGCGCCGCGGCCTGTTGCCCGCGCTTGTCGCCGCCGGCCGCCTGCCCGGCAGCCATGGCCGAGAGAAGGCGCTCGGCCAGCGGCAGGCCGACGGACTCGCGGTACGCGCGGGCGGTCTCCTCGAGCACTTGCGGACCGGCGAGCATGTTGCCGGCAACCGAGAAGTCCGGGTCGAGGCGATGCCCGCACCAGTCGATGCAGGATGCCCCGGTGAATGCCGCCGGCGAGCCGCCGGCACCCAGCAGGTGCAACTGGCGATGCTCCCGTCCGGCGTCCGCCGTTGTCAGCGTGTCGACCACCGCCTGGGCCGACTCCCCCGCAGCCAATCGTGCAATAGCGGCGGGCCCGTACAGCGGATTCATCAGCGCCTGGGTGCATACCGCACCGACCCGATAACGGGTGTGCACACAAAGCGCGCCAACCGAAAAGAAACGGCTGGCTATGGCCACGCCGAAGCTGCCGTCGGTGTCGCGCGCGAGGATCGACCAGGTCATGATGAATCGAGTGTACAGCGTCCAGTTACCGTAGCCACTAGCCGGGGATCCGGGAAGAGCGACGAGGGACCGTCTTACCATGTCCAGCCGGCTGCCCTTCTTGAGCCGGCCAAGCTCAGGGACACCCACCAAGGAATACCATGAACGAGGACCGTCGCGATCTTCTCAAGTACACCCTGGCCACCGCGGCAACCGCGGCTGTTCCAGCAGCCAGGGCGCAGAGCCCGGCCGCGTCCGGACAGGTCGATGCGCGCGATCGGGTCTTCATCACCAATGAAGACTCGAACACGCTGGTGGTGATCGACCCGCGCACGAACACCGTGGAAACGACCATCAACCTCACGTCGTTCGACGAGGATCCGCGGCCCCCGTTTCGCTACATCACCGCCGGCATTGCTCCCACTCACGCCGCGATGATCCACAAGCCCCTCTACCATGGCTGCATCGACGCCCATGGCGCCGTGCCGTCGCCCGACGGCCGCATGCTGGCCACGAGCGGCCGTGGTTCGAGCAATATCTACCTAATCGATGCGGTCACCAAGCGGGTAATCGGCAACGCAGCCAATCCGGCCGCGGGTCCCGCCACCAACGCAGAGCGGATCTCCAGCGGACTCCTGCTGGGACGCGAGCCCCACGAACCCACGTTCACCCGCAACGGGCGGGAATTGTGGGTGGCGCTGCGTGGTGAAGACCGTATCGCGATCCTCGATGTCGAGCGGGCGGTGCGCCAGTTGCAGGGCGCTGACACAACTGCCGTGCGCCAGTTCCTGCCCACGATCAGCGGACCAGCGCAGGTCTGGTTCAACCGCGAGGGCACGCTGGCATTCGTGGTCAGCCAGAAAGTGTCCCGACTGGACGTGTTCAAGGTCAACGCCGATGGTGATGGCCATTCGCGGCCCGAGCGGGTCACGACGCTGGACATCAGCCAGCAGGACAAACCCGGTTTCACACCCTTCATGAAGACCTCCCCGGATGGAGCCGAGGTCTGGTTTTCACACAAGCTCGCCGACGCCGTATCCTGCCGCGCCACCGGCGGCGGCTTCGAGTTGCTGGATTCGGTAGCGCTGGGGGGTGGCGCCCGCCCCAACCACGTCGAGTTTGTCGCCAATGCCAAGGGCAGCGTGCTGTATGCCAGCCTGGGGCGAGTAGACGACGGCGGCCCCGATGGCGCGGCTTCCAGCCAGATCGCCATCGTCGACCGCAGCGAGGCCGCCGGCCAGCGCAAAATGGTCGGTTCGTTTTTCACCCATGGCCGCGAGTCGCACGGCCTGTGGACCAACCCCGAGAACACCCTGCTCTATGTGGCTCACGAACAGGACGAACTTCCGGGAACGGCTAACGCCGGTCAGACGGTCTGCAGCGCCTTCGACGTGAGCGACCCCTTCAAGCCGGCCTTCATTGCCCAGATTCCCCTCGGCAACCTCGCGCTGCCTTCAGGCGGTTTGCGCAACAAGAAGAGCATCAACCTGGTGTATGTCCGGCCGGGTACGCCGGGCCAGACAGCATGAACCCTGATTTCGACCGCGCCATGGTCGGCGGTATGGACCGGATGATGGCCGAGATGCATGCGGCCGGTCATAGCGGCAACCCCGACATCGACTTCCTGTCGATGATGATCCCCCATCATGCAGGAGCGGTGGAGATGGCCCGTCTCGTGCTGGCACATGGGCGGGACCCGGCCACGCGCCGCCTGGCTGAAGACATCATTGCTTCGCAGACACTCGAGATCGAAGGCATGACCCGCCGGCTTGCGGCCCTGGGCCGAAAGAGCAGGGACGCCGACGAGTTCCCGGCATTGGGCGGAACCCGGGGACCCTGAAGGGTTCCCCGAATACCCCCATCGTCAAGGCCAGTCCCCGATAAGAGCAGTCCCTGATATCTGCGACCATCCCAGGCAGCCGACCGGTAGTTGCGGGCCTGGGCCTGCGGCTGCAGCGTCCGCAGTTGAGGTCCCTTTTGTTCTCAAATGTCTGGAGTTCCGTGCATGAACGATTCCTCCCCCTATGTCCCGCCCAAGGTCTGGAAACTGGACAAGGAGAACGGCGGCCACTTCGCCAGCATCAACCGGCCGACCGCCGGGGCGACCCATGAGAAGAAGCTGCCGGTGGGCCGCCATCCGCTGCAACTCTATTCGATGGCCACGCCGAACGGCGTCAAGGTCACGGTGATGCTGGAGGAGTTGCTGGCCCTGGGCCACAGCGGCGCCGAGTACGATGCCTGGCTCATCCGGATCCGGGACGGTGATCAGTTCGGCAGCGGCTTCGTCGAGGTGAATCCGAATTCCAAGATCCCGGCGTTGATGGATCGCAGCGAATCGACGCCGATCCGGGTCTTTGAATCCGGCTCGATCCTCCTGTACCTGGCCGAGAAGTTCGGCGAGTTCCTGCCCACCGACCGGCCGACACGCACCGAGTGCCTGTCCTGGCTGTTCTGGCAGATGGGCAGCGGACCATACCTCGGCGGCGGATTCGGCCATTTCTACGCCTACGCGCCGGTCAAGTTCGAATACGCGATCGACCGCTTCGCCATGGAAGTCAAGCGCCAGCTCGACGTACTGGACCGTCGCCTCGCGCAGACCCAGTACCTGGCGGGCGATGACTACACCATCGCCGACATCGCGGTATGGCCATGGTACGGGGCCCTGGCCAGGGGCTTGCTGTACAGCGCCGGCGAATTCCTGCAGGTGCAGGACTACACCCACGTGCAGCGATGGACCCGCCAGATCGCGGAACGTCCTGCGGTCAAGCGCGGACGGATCGTCAATCGCGTATCCGGCGATCCGGCGAACCAACTGCACGAGCGCCACGACGCCAGCGACTTCCAGACGAAGACCCAGGACAAGGTCGCCGGGAAGGCGGCAGCCTGAGTCCGGCCCGGCGCGGTCGATTCGCCCGCCGCCAGCCGTAGCCGGTACGCCTTCCGGTGTGCCCTGTACGCACGCGTCTTGACAATCTTTCGACTATTCCAGTAATATCGATGTATGGATCATGATCAAGCCATCCAAGCGCTCGGCTCCCTCGCTCATCCGGTTCGGCTGCAGGTGTTCCGTGCTCTGGTGGTGTCCGGTCCGAGTGGACTGACGCCCGGTGTCATTCAGCAGCAGCTTGACCTGCCGGCGTCGACGCTGTCGTTCCACCTGAAGGAACTCGCCGCGGCTGAACTGGTCAGCATCGAGCGCGCGAGCCGGCATCTGGTCTACCGGGCCGTCTATGACCGGATGAACGGTCTGATCTCCTATCTGACCGAGAACTGCTGCCAGGGTAGCGAATGCGCCTTGCCGACCACCGCAGCGGCCTGCGGCTGCTGACGTCATCCACACCCGAGGAGAAGTCATGAAACGCTTTCACGTCCATGCCCACGTCGAGGACCTCCAGGCGAACATCGCCTTCTACTCGGCGATGTTCGGCGTACAGCCTGCGCGGGTCGAGCCCGATTACGCCAAGTGGATGCTCGACGATCCCCGGATCAACTTCGCCATTTCCACCCGTGGCGACAAACCCGGCGTCGATCACCTCGGCATCCAGGCCGACACCCAGGAGGAACTGGCCGAAATGAAGGAGCGGGCCAGTTCGGCCGAGCTCGCGATGAGCGACGCTGGTGAGACGACTTGCTGCTACGCACGAAGTGAGAAGCACTGGCTGACCGACCCGCAGGGCATTGCCTGGGAGCAGTACCACACGCTGGACGACATTCCGGTCTTCAGCCAGGCGAAGGCGGCGCAGGCCGAGGCCGCCGCCTGCTGTGCACCGCGAGCGGCCTCGTCCTGCTGCTAGGAGCCTGTCGAAGGGCGTCGAGACCTTGCTGCGCGTCGTGCGAATCATCGATCGCAGCAAGGGTCGGTACGAACCGGGGTTGAATACAGGCTAGGATCCGGTTCATGAGCGACGACGACGGACTGGTGTGCGCGTATCTCCACTCGCAAGGCGGAAACTGGCGGGAAATCGGCTGGGATCACCTTCGTGCATGGAAGCCCGGGGACGGCTTGCTTTGGGTCCACCTGAATCGCACGGCAGAACAGGCACAGGCCTGGCTGCGAAACGAAAGCGGGCTGGACCCTCTCGTCTGCGAAAACCTGCTCGCCGAGGAAACCCGGCCCCGGGCACTGGAGATAAACGACAACCTCCTGCTCAATCTGCGGGGCGTCAATCTCAATCCAGGCGCGGATCCCGACGACATGGTGTCGTTGCGGCTCTGGTTCGAGCCCGAGCGTATCGTGACTGCCCGCCAGCGCCGACTGATGGCAATCGATGACCTCCGCGACCGCATCGCCAAAGGCAAGGGACCGAAGGATTCGGGGGATTTCCTGGTCGAGATTGCCGGCCGCCTGGTCAACCGCATGTCCCCGGTCATCGAAGACCTCGATGAGACCGTAGATGAACTCGAAGATCAGGTCGTCGCGGGTGCGCCTCAGCAAGTCAGGACCAGGCTGGCCGCACTCCGGCGCCAGGCCATCAGCCTGCGGCGTTATCTGGCGCCGCAGCGTGAGGCCATGTCACGCATATTGGGAGAGCCCATCGACTGGCTCCGGGAACGCCAGGTCGCGCAATTGCGGGAGATCTCGGATCGCACCATGCGCTACGTCGAGGATCTCGACGCGATTCGTGAACGAGCCGCAGTCATTCAGGACGAGGTCGAAAACCGGGTCTCGGAGTCGATGAACAAGAACATGTACATCCTCGCCATCGTGGCGACCATCATGCTTCCCCTGGGCTTTCTCACCGGCCTGCTCGGAATCAATGTCGACGGCTTGCCGGGATCACACGACTCGCCCTGGGCGTTCTGGGCGGTCACGTCGCTCCTGGGCGCCCTGGTCTTCCTCCAGGTGATTATCATGCGACGGCTGAAATGGTTCTGAGCGGTTCCTGACAAGGCCGGCTGGGGGGCAGGAAGACCCTGCCCGGTCCTCTCGGAGCCTAGGAGGCTGCGCGGCCCTCCTAGGGCGTCGGCAGCGTCGCCGGAACACTGAACGGCTTGTCCGCGTCCACAACGAACATTACCAGCGCATGCAAGTCGGTCGATCCGCTGCTCGACACCTGCATGGCCTGGTCGGCACCGTGACCCGCCTCGGCCTGTCCTGCCCGCACCCGCAGCACGCCATGGGCGTGCCGGATGGACTGCTCGCCGGCAAGCACGAAAAAGGCTTCCGACCCCGGATGGCTGTGGATCGGTGTGATGCTGCCGGGTGGGCCGCTGGCGTCATTGACGC
This sequence comes from uncultured beta proteobacterium, assembly GCA_963834335.1. GTDB lineage: Bacteria > Pseudomonadota > Gammaproteobacteria > Burkholderiales > Burkholderiaceae_E > Lautropia. The sequence continues at coordinate 719,580 of CAWIBK010000001.1, forward strand.
GAAGAAGATATGTCTGCGCACTGATGCGAGGAATGGGGCCGATCTCTTTGACCTTGACTGCCTCGGGTGACGACCCGCCCGCGGGTCCCAATGTCAACATCCAAGTCCGGCCGTCAGCCTCCACGACCAGGGACCAGGCACCTGCCGCAGCCTTGGCTTTGGCCATAGAATCGAAATTGTCGACTCGCCAATACAGCTCGCCCGCGGGCAGGTTTGCGACTCTGGCCTCAGCCAGAGGCTTGATCTGCAGCTTTGGCTGGGCATCAGCCACGGGGAGCAGCAGGCCCGCGGCCAGCGCGAGTGCCACGTACCTGCAGATCCGTCGCGTCCAGTGCCTGCCGCGGGTCGCCGGGACAGGTCGCGAGGAGGGGGGAGTCCGCGACTCGGGAATACTTTTCTGGGTTCTCATGGCTGAAGCTCCTCTGTGCAAAGAATGATTCGATTCCGGTGCCGGGTGTAACCGTGCTCTACCTTTGGTCAGGAAAGGCCAAGATAGGATTTACGAGCGTCCGCGTCCCAAAGAAACGATGAACATTCGATGAAGAAGCGATGACGACCGACTCAGCCCGGGTCCGGGATGCCGTCGAATCCGCGCCGCGAGAGACTTTTCAGGTGGGAGATTGGCTCGTTTTCGCCGACCTGAACCAGATCTCGCAAGGCGATCACGTGGTGCGTCTCGAACCCAAGACGATGGGTGTCCTGCTGCACCTGGCAAGTCACCCGCGCGAGGTTGTCAGCCGTGAAAGTCTGCTGTCCGCCGTCTGGCCCGGTGTCGTGGTGGGCGACAACGCATTGACGCAGGTCGTGATCAAGCTGCGCAGGGCACTTGGCGACACTGCGGATAAACCCGCCTACGTGCAGGCGGTAGCCAAGAAGGGCTATCGTCTGGTCGCCGAGGTGCGCCATGGCGTTGCCACAGCGCAGGGCTACGGGAACGACGACAGGAAGCACCAGGCGCCGGCGCCGGGCCGGCGCTCGCAGGTCCGATACTGGACAGCGGCTGTCCTCCTGACCCTGATGGTCGGGTTTGCCGCCGCCCGCCTCATGCTCCCTGCCGCCACGACCGACCCCACGCGGCCCCAGCCATTTGTGCGAGGCGAATCGCCCGGCGCCGCCGCGCCCTCCGTGCTGGTCGAAGACTTCGAGGTGATCGGAGCTCAGCCAGGCCAGTCCTTACTCGCCCGCGCCGTCACCGCGGACCTTGTCACCGACCTGTCCAAGGTGTCGGGTCTTTGGGTTGTCAGCAGCAACCGGCGGGCCGACCCGGGGACAGACCCGCCACAGTACGGCTACGTACTGTCCGGCACCGTGCAGCAGGAAGACGACCGGCTGCGTCTGAATGTGCGCCTCACTGAAACCTGGAGCGGTCGCCACTTGTGGTCGGAACGGATCGATCGGCCAGTGGGAGACCTGTTCAACGTGCAGGACAGCCTTGTGGCTCGTGTTCTGGAAGTGCTGCCGGTCAAGGTGAGCAAGGCCGAAACACTTCGACTCGCGCAACGCAGCACGCGTGACTTGCAGGCCTACGAGACCTTCGTTCGAGCCCAGACCGCGTTGCTGGTCAGACGACCGGAACAGAATGTCGCCGCCCGCGCCTTGTATTGGGACGCGATCGGCCGCGACCCTGCCTTTGCGCGCGCGTACGCGGGCCTGGCCCTGACCTACGCGTTGGAGTACCAGCAAGGCTGGGCCGCAAAGTCCGACAAGGCGCTGGCGCGCGCTGCTGAGTTTGCGCAAGCGGCGCTGAGCATGCGCCCCGACATGCCGGAGTCGCATTGGGTCCTCGCATTCGTCGACGCTCAGCGCAAGCAACACATCGACGCGCTGAAACATCTGGACGAGGCGTTGAAGCTCAACCCGTCGTACGCCGACGCCCACGCCTTGAAAGCCGGGATCCTGACGTATGTCGGCAAACCCGCGCAAGCTGTTTCGCAATTGCTGCTGGCCCTGCGGCTGAATCCGGATGCAGGGTCGCTGTACTTTCTACTGTTCGGTCGCGCCTACTACTTTCTCGGCGATACCGAGCTGGCGCAGGTCAACCTGAACCAGGCGCTGGAACGCAATCCGGAAAATCTGGAGGCGCGGATCTACCTGGCTCTGACCCTGTGGCGAGCCGGCGATCGTGATGCGGCGCAGTGGCAACTGAGCGAAATTCGCAGCCTCGAGCCAGGCTTCGCCAGCAACGACTGGCTGGCGGGCTACCCGCTTACGGAGCCGGCAGAAAAGCGCCAGCTACGTACAGCGATGGTCGCGATGGGGTTGTAAACGTACTGGAGCGCCTTGTATCAGGTCTGATTCCGACAGCCTGCTAGGCCGGCAGGCCCTTGCTCGGATCGATCAGAACCTTGGCGCCGGTCGAACGCTGGCCGTAGACCGCAATGGCCTCGGGCGTCAACGCCTCGGCCAGTGACACGGTGCGCGAGTAGTGACTGGCGAAGGTGGTTTTCAGTTCGGCGGCGACGCGCTCACGTAGCTTCTTCGCACCCGCCGGTCCGATCTTCTGAAGGAAGGGAAAAAGCAGCCAGCCGCCCATGCCCCAGGCCATGCCGAAGCTGCGGTTGAACTCGGTCGGCGCCGGGTCCAACATGCCGTAAAGGTAGACCTGCTTGTGAACGGCCGATCCGTATCGGCTGTACTCCTTGGCACTGCGGTTGATCGCCGCTTCCATGCAGGTCAGGATCTGGCCGGCCAGCTTGCCGCCGCCGATGGCATCAAAGGCAATGGTGGCGCCGGTCTCGGCCAGGGCGTCGGTCAATTCGGCGATGAAGTCGGGAGCGGCGATGCTGCAGACATGCTTGGCGCCCTGTTCGCGCAGCAGCGCCGCCTGCTCGGGCTTGCGCACGATGTTCACCAGTTCTATGCCGTCCTTCAGGCAGATGCGGTTAAGCATCTGCCCCAGGTTCGACGCGGCCGCGGTGTGCACCAGCGCCTTGTGACCCTCGCGCTTCATGGTCTCTACCATGCCCAGCGCGGTGAGCGGGTTGACGAAACACGAAGCGCCATCGGCCGCAGTGGTACCAGGTGGCAGCACCAGGCACTGCTCGGCCTTGACGCTGCGATGCTGCGCGTACATCGCGCCGCCGATCATAGCTACCGTCTTGCCCAGCAGCGCCTGCGCCGCGGCAGAACTACCGGCCTTGATCACCACGCCGGCGCCTTCGTTGCCCACCGGCATCGACTGATCGACGCGGCCGGCCATGGCTTTCATCAGCTTTTCAGGCACCCGCGCGTTCAACACCGGACGCGCCGGCGTTCCCGTCACCTTGGCCGTGTTCATGTCAGCCGCGCCAAACAGCAGGCCAAGGTCCGAAGGGTTGATGGGCGTGGCCTCGATGCGCACCAGCACCTCGTCGGCTGCCGGCTCGGGAATGCGCACGTCCTGCAACGAGACCTCGAGTTCGCCGTTGGCGCGAATCAATGAACGCAGTTGCAGGCTCGTGTTGGCGGTATCGGTGCTCATGAGGTCTCCTCGTCGGCGGTAGACAATCGAGCAGTCTAACCGTCCAGCAGTTGATGGTGGCGGCGATACGATCACCAGCATGCCGTTCGAGTCCGACACAGGGTCGGCTTGCCGACTCGGCATTCACCGAGCAATTGATTTCGATTCTTTTTGTAAGTCATTGATTCACGACATGATGAACCCTCCAACGCCTCGTCAAAGCGGGTCCGCCGGAAGTCGTTCGCGGCGGAACCTGCGGCCGTAGCCCGGTTTTTTGATGGTGCCGCCGGCAGCTCGCGCGGCGGCGGGCTTGCTGGCCCTGCTTGTGACGCAGCCGCCGCCGGTGCGTCAACCTGAACCGATGGCGCATGGCACGTGACAGGGCGACACAGGGGATTGCCAGCGACCCCGGGCTGAGTCAGACTTGGCGAGCACATCAGGTCTCCCGGACAGCGACCATGGCACTGACCTCACCGCTTATATCGGAGCTCATCGGCGCCGCCAAGCGCGGTGACAGACAGGCTGCAGGCGAGGCTTTCGGCCTTCTCTACGAGGAGTTGCGCAGCCTGGCGCACGCCAAGCTGCGCCGGCACCAGACGATGACATTGCTCGACACCACCTCGCTGGTGCATGAGTCGTATCTGCGCCTGATCGGCGCGAATTCCCTGCCGATCGAAGATCGGCACCACTTCTTCGCCTACGCCGCGCGGGTGATGCGTTCGGTGATCATTGACTTTGCTCGCGCCCGCCAAGCCGAGCGTCGCGGCGGCAATGCCGATCACGTGGTGCTCGACACAGACATTGGCGCCAGCGCGGCTGCGCCCGAAAACGACGTTCTGCGCGTGCATGAAGCACTTGATGTGCTGGCGCAGGCGGATCCGCGTCTGGCCCAGGTTGTCGAAATGCGCTATTTCGGCGGCCTGACCGAACCGGAAATCGCGCAGGCGCTCAACCTGTCGGAGCGTACCGTGCGACGTGACTGGGAGAAGGCGCGGCTGTTGCTGTTCGCAGCGCTGCGCTGAGGGGGCGATGGCCGGTTTCCAGTGATAGCTGCGTATGAACGGTTCATGAAAGCCGACGAACTCCGAACACTGTCGAACCTGCTCGATGAGGCGATGGATCTTCCCCTGGAAGACCAGGATGCCTGGCTGATGTCACTGCAAGGCGAAGCCCTTCGGCTGGCGCCCACATTGCGCGAACTGCTGTCGATGCATGCATCGCCGGAAACGGCCGACCTGATCGACAGGCCGCCACCGTTCACTGCGTCTGACGAACACTCAGTTCGTCCCAGCGATTTCAATGCCGGAGCATCTATTGGCCCCTATCGTCTGCTGCGCGAACTTGGCCACGGCGGCATGGGTGAAGTCTGGCTGGCAGAACGCGTCGATGGCCACCTCAAGCGAGAAGTGGCGCTGAAGCTGCCGCTGCTGCATGCAAGACGCGGCGTGCTTGTTCAACGTTTTGCGCGCGAGCGCGACATTCTCGCCTCGCTGACGCACCCGCACATCGCGCGACTCTACGACGCCGGACTTGCGGAAGACGGCCAACCCTACCTCGCGCTCGAATTCGTCGAAGGGCTGCCGATAACTGAATACTGCACAGAGCAGGGGCTGGACATCCAATCGCGGGTAAGACTGTTTCAGCAGGTCTTGAAAGCCGTTCAGTACGCCCACGCCCATCTCGTGATCCACCGGGATTTGAAACCCAGCAACGTGCTGGTCAATGCAGAGGGGCACGCGATGCTGCTGGATTTCGGCATTGCGAAGCTGCTGCAGCTGGAGGACCAGCATGCCGCAGAAACAGAGCTGACGCGTGCCGGCGGGCGGGCACTGACGCTGCACCACGCCGCGCCCGAACAGATCGGCGGGACGGCGATCAGTACAGCGACCGATGTCTGGGCCTTGGGCGTCCTGCTGTATCAGCTGATTGCAGACCAATTGCCGTTTCGCCAGGAAACCCGCGGCGCGCTCGAGCAGGCCATCCTCACCCAGGATCCGCCCCGTCCCAGCGCTGTCCGGAAGGCCCGCAGGCCGAGTGCCGACCTGGACACGATAGCGATGAAGGCGTTGAAGAAGCAACCGGCTGAGCGATACGCCAGTGTCAACGCATTCGCAGAAGACCTCGATCGCTGGCTCGACGGCGAGCCCGTGCGAGCGCAGCCAGACAGTGCCTGGTACCGCGGACGCAGGTTCGTCGCGCGTAACCGCCTCGGCGTTGCCGCCGGCTTTGCGGCGGCGCTGGCGCTGTTGTCGACCACTTCGGTGGCCGTGTGGCAGGCACTCGAGGCGCGCGACCAGGCCCGGCGCGCGCAGCAAAACGCGGATGCGGCGCAGAGCGAGGCTCGCCGCGCCCAGGCGGTGCAGGACTTCGTACTCGACATCTTTCGCGCCAACAGCCGAGAGCAGTCCGATCCGATCAAGGCTCAGGCAACCACTGCGCGAGAACTGCTCGACGTTGGCGCTGCGCGGGTCGAATTCGCGCTCAAGGATGCGCCAGACAGCCGGCTCCAGGTGTTGGCCACGCTGGCGGAGATGTACGTTCAGATCGGCCTGCGCGACCGAGCCATGGCGCTCGAACGGCTACGCATGGATCTCGCGCGTACTGCGCTTGGCCCGCACGACACGCGCCGAGCGACCACGGCGCTCGCTCTCTCGCAGCACCTCTATGACAGCGGTCACCGGGAAGAGGCTCACGCGCTCCTGCAGGAGGCGCGAGGCGTACTCGATGCTGCTGGAGACAGCGACTCACGGGTGCGCGGAGAGTTGTTTCTTCGGCAAGCCAACTTCCTTCGCTACGAATCGCTGCACGGTGCGCAAGCCAATGCCGATGCGGCGCTCGGTCTCTTTACGCACCAGGACGCGAGTGGCCTGATGCTCATCAGGGCACATCACCTGGCCGGGCGAGTGCACCTCGGTGTCTTCGATCTTGAGAAGGCGCAGGCATTTCTGAGTGCGGCTCATGCGCTGACCCTTCGCAGCGGACCCGAGGCTTCAGCCGGCCTGATCCTGATCGCCGGCGACCTTGCCGAAGTGCAGCAGTCCGTGGGCAAGTTCGCCGACGCCGAAAAAACCCTGCGCGACGCGATTGCCGGCGCCGACCGGACCCACGGCGCGGACAGTGGCGTTGCCCTGATGCTGCGAATCGGCCTGGTCGATCTGTTGCTTCGGACCGGTCGCACAACTGAAGGGCTCGCGTTGCAGCATGACACCACTGACGCGATCAAGCGGACGCGGCAGCCGCTGGACGCCCACTGGCGCCGCAATGCCGAGGCCCTGCAGACGCGATTCCTGTTCGATTTCGGGCAGCTTGAACAGGCCTTGCCTGGTCTGCGTGCCGCGGTCGAACTACTGGCGCGAGAACTTCCGCGGTCTGTCGCATACGTAGAGCGCCGGCGGCAGTTGGCAGAGGTCCTCACGGCGCTCGGCCGCCTGGACGAAGTGGAAAATCTTCTCGACGACGCGACGGCTGGCTGGGAGCGTTATACCGCTGGCATGAATCAGCCATGGATGAATGGCCATCTCTTGCTCGCACGCGGCCGCCTCCGACTGGCCCAGGGTCGCGCGAGCGATGCGATTGCACTGCTGCAGCAGATCGTGCCCAGCCGCATTCCCGCCGAGGCAGCGGTCGATGCGCAATGGATGCGGCGCAATGTGGCGTTGTCCGATGCCTGGTTCGCGAACGGTGAACCGTACCGCGCGGCCGATGCGGCACAGTCGGTGATCGCGGCTCTCGACCGCATCGAGCCACCTTACCGACTGCCCCACATCGAGTCTTCCGCCTGGCTGGCACTGGGGCGGGTCCAGCTGCACTTGGGCGATCTGGCGACAGCACGCACCAGCCTCGAGCGCGCGGTTGCCTTGCGCCGCAATCACGATGCGCAGGACAGCTTCTGGCTGGCACAGGCGCAGCAGGTTCTGGCCAGGTGCATGCTCGAGCAGGGCGAGGTTTCGGCAGCCCATCGGTTGCTGATCCACGCCCAAGGTGCAGCTCGGGCAGTCGGGGTGAAGCGAACGTCGCCCTGAGCGGTCAGGTGCACTCGCCCGACTGGCACGCACGCATGCAGTCCCGATGCCCGGGCGCGTTGGACATTGCGATGTCCGGATTCGGCGAACGCCTGCGTATGAGTGGCTAGGGGCAGAGAGTGATTCGATGCTCCACCACTGGACTGGAGCAAAAAGTCATGCCTACACCCGTCTGTTTCGTGCGTAGCTTGTGTATAGCCGTCTTGGCGCTGTCAGCCGCATACACGGCCCACGCTGCCGTCGACGACGATCGTTTCGAAGCCGCAATGCAGCTTTACCACGACGGTCGTTACGCAGCCTCCTACACGCGGTTGGCCGAACTGGCCGACACGGGTCATGCCGAATCCGCGCGTATTGCGCTGCTGATGCTGCGCTTCGGGCCGTCGCTGTACGGTACCCGATTGACGGCCCCGCCGCAGCAGGTCAATCGCTGGCTCGAGGTCGCGACCAGTGGCCGGCCGTTGCTCTTTGCCAAAAGAACCAACTGATTCTCGGCGCGCTGGGCCTCACACGTCGATATTGCGCGCTCCCAGCGCATTTTCCTCGATGAACTGCCGGCGCGGTTCCACGTTGTCGCCCATCAGGGTCGTGAAGATCTGGTCGGCGGTAATCGCGTCTTCGATCTGCACCTTGAGGAGCCGTCGCGCGGACATGTCCATCGTGGTCTCCCACAACTGGATCGCGTTCATCTCTCCCAGGCCTTTGTAGCGCTGGCGTGACACGCCGCGTTCGGCATCGCTGAGCAGCCACTTCATCGCGTCGCGGAATTCGTTGACGGCCTGGGCACGGCCGCGCTCGCCTTCGCCCCGGCGGATCTCGGCGCCATCGGAGATGAGGTCGCTGACGGTGCGGGCGCAGTCGACCAGCGACAGGTAATCCGCAGAGATCAGGAAGGCACCCTCGATCACGCTGGTGCGCACATTGCCGTGAACCCGGCGCGTGATTCGCAGTTGCCACTCTTCCTCGACGGTGTCGAAGAACGGCTCCACCGTCGCGACGTGATGCGACTGGCCCGGCAGCAGGCGCTTGGCCAGTGCCGCCTGCAGCCGTTGGGCGGAGTCGCGCGCGGCGGCCTCGTCGTCGAGACGCAGTTCCACGCCATCCATGATCGAGCGCAATGCATCGGTATCGATGGCACGGGTCAGGCGATCTATCACCGCCTCTGCGACGAGATACTTGCGGGCCAGTTCGCCCAGGGCCTCCGAGCCGATCGGCTCCTGGCCGGCGCCCGGCAGCAGGCTGGCGCCATCCAGCGCCAGCTTGAGCATGTACTGGTTGAGCTCGTGGTCGTCCTTGAGGTAACGCTCCTCCCGGCCGTGCTTGATCTTGTAGAGCGGGGGCTGGGCGATATAGATGTGACCGCGTTCCACCAGTTCAGGCATCTGGCGATAGAAGAAGGTCAGCAGCAGGGTACGGATGTGGCTGCCGTCGACGTCGGCGTCGGTCATGATGATGATTCGGTGATAGCGCAGTTTGTCGATCTTGAAATCGTCGCTGCCCATGCCGGACCCGATGCCGGTGCCCAGCACGGTGATCAGCGTCGATATCTGCTCCGACGAGATCAGCTTGTCGAACCGCGCCTTCTCCACGTTCAGCACCTTGCCGCGCAGCGGCAGGATCGCCTGGAACTTGCGGTCTCGGCCCTGCTTGGCCGAACCACCGGCCGAATCTCCCTCGACGATGAACAGTTCGCATTTTGAAGGATCCCGTTCCTGGCAGTCGGCCAGCTTGCCGGGCAGCCCGATGCCGTCGAGCACGCCCTTGCGCCGGGTCATGTCGCGGGCCTTGCGTGCCGCCTCGCGCGCCCTCGCCGCTTCAACGATCTTGCCGCAGATGATCTTGGCGTCGACCGGACGCTCTTGCAGGTAGGCCTCCAGGCCCCGGGCCACCAGTTCCTCGACCGGTCCGCGGACTTCGCTCGACACCAGCTTGTCCTTGGTCTGCGACGAGAACTTCGGCTCGGGCACCTTCACCGACAGCACGCAGGTGAGACCTTCGCGCATGTCGTCGCCGCTGGTCTCGACCTTCGCCTTCTTGGCGATGTCGCTCTCTTCGATGTACTTGTTGATGACCCGGGTCATCGCCGCGCGCAGGCCGGTCAGGTGCGTGCCACCGTCACGCTGCGGAATATTGTTGGTGAAGCACAGCACCTGTTCGCTGTAGCCGTCGTTCCATTGCATCGCGGCCTCCACCGTGATGCCGTCTTTTTCCGTGCGGACATGGAAGATGGTGGGATGCAGGACGGTCTTGGTCTTGTTGACGTATTCGACGAAGCCCTGGACACCACCCTCGAAAGCGAAATCCTCCTCCTTGTTCTCGCGCTGGTCGATCAGCTTGATCTTCACGCCGTTATTGAGGAACGACAACTCGCGCAGGCGCTTGGAGAGGATTTCGTAGTGGTAGTCGATGTTGTTGAAGATCTGGTCGTCGGCCAGGAAGTGGACCTCGGTGCCGCGCTTTTCGGTCGTCCCGGTGACCTTGATCGGCGACACCAGGACGCCACGCTCCTCCACGATCACCCTATCCTTCGGCACACCGCGCTCGAACTCCATGTAATGCACCTTGCCGTCGCGCTTGATGGTCAGGCGCATCCACTGGGACAGGCCGTTGACGCACGAAACTCCGACGCCGTGCAGGCCGCCGGACACCTTGTAGCTGTTCTGGTCGAACTTGCCGCCGGCGTGCAGTTCCGTCATCACGATTTCAGCGGCGCTGCGCTTGGGCTCGTGCTTGTCGTTCCATTTGATGTCGGTCGGGATGCCCCGGCCGTTGTCCAGGACCGAGATCGAGTTGTCGGTGTGGATCGTGACGATGATCTCGTCGCAATGACCCGCCAGCGATTCGTCGACCGAATTGTCCACCGCCTCGAACACCAGATGATGCAGGCCGGTACCGTCCGACGTGTCGCCGATGTACATGCCCGGTCGCTTTCGGACCGCTTCCAGCCCTTCCAGGATCTGGATCGAGGTGGAATCGTAGTCGGAGTGTTTGGAGATCGGCGCAATCAGCTTGCCGTCCGCCGCGTTGATCGGTTCGGAACCGGTGTTGGTGTTCGTGGTATCTGTCATTGATTTGTGTTGCAACCTCGTATTGTCGGTCGTGCCCGAGGTCCGCGCCCCGGCGTTCGACACTAGATTCGCATCGGCATGATCACGTACTTGAAAGTCTCATCACCCGGCAGGCTGATCAGCGCGCTCGAATTGGAGTCGCCGAACTCCACCTTGACGATGTCCACCTTCAGGTTGGCGAGCACATCCAGCAGGTAGGACACGTTGAAGCCGATCTCCAGCGCCGCGTCGTGGTAGTCGACATCGAGCTCCTCGGTGGCCTCTTCCTGCTCGGCATTGCTGCTCTGGATCTTGAGCAGCGACGGCCCCAGACTCAGTCGGACGCCCTTGAACTTCTCGTTGGTCAGGATCGACGCACGGCTGAGCGCGCCCGAGAATTGCTCGCGATTGATGGCAATCGCCTTGCTGTAGCCGGTCGGAATGACGCGCTGGTAATCCGGGAACTTTCCCTCCACCAGCTTGGTGATGAACTCCACTTCGCCGAAACTGATCCGGATCTGATGGCTGATCACCTGGATCAGCACCGGCTCTTCGTTGTCGCCGAGCAGCCGGAGCAGTTCAGTGACGGTCTTGCGCGGCATGATGACTTCAGCCCGGCTGGAAGCCGATTCGCCGGTTTGCGCACAGAAGGCCAACCGGTGGCCGTCGGTGGCGACACTGCGGATGCCGTCCGGCCCCATCACCAGCAGCAGCCCGTTGAGGTAGAACCGGATGTCCTGCTGCGCCATCGCGAAATGAACCATCTGCAGCAGGTGCTTCAACTGCTTCTGGGGCATCGTGGTTTCGGATGTCACCTCGGTTGCCACTGCAAGCGTCGGGAAATCCGCTGCAGGCAGGGTCTGCAGGGCGAAGCGGCTCTTGCCGGCATTGACCGAGAGCTTGGTGCCGTTGAGCACCATGGTGACCTCGGATTCCGGCAGGGCGCGAAGGATATCGATGAGTTTCCTGGCCGATACCGTGATCGCAGTGGACTCGGTGCCCGAGCCGATCGATGCGCGGGTCTGAACCTGCATCTCGATGTCGGTGCCGGTGAAGGAAACCGTCTCGCCTTCCTTGCGGATCAGCACGTTGGCCAGGATCGGCAATGTATGGCGTTTTTCGACGATGCCCGCAACCGTTTGCAGGGGCTTCAGGATGGCGTCTCGCGAAGCTTTGATGATCTGCATGCGCTTTTTCCCGCTTCTCTTATCTTTCTTTAATTAAAGATGCTGTTGTTGTTGATGCTCGGCCGGTAACTGTGGATACCGTCCTGCCAGCCTCTCGATTCCGGCATCGGCGGGGGTGGATATCCCTGTGCAGAGTCGGACTCCGCGGTTGGCACGTGCTGTGGATGAATCAGAGCCGCCCCGGTTTCAACCGGTTGTCCACATTCCGTACCCAGCTTGTCCCCAAGCTTGTCCGCCGTTTATTCACAGGAACTCCCGCAGGGTCTGGTCGAGCACGTGGATCTCGTGATTGAGATCCTGCTTGTGCGTGCGCAACTCCCCGATCTTGCGAACCGCATAGAGGACGGTGGTGTGATCCTTGCCGCCGAATGCTTCGCCGATTTCCGGCAGGCTCTTCTGTGTCAGTTCCTTGGCCAGGTACATGGCGATCTGCCGCGGAAGGGCGATCTTGGCCGGCTTGCGCTTGGAGTACATGTCCGCCAGCTTGAGCTTGTAGTAGTCGGCAACCGTGCGCTGGATCATCTCGATCGAGATCTGGCCCCGATTGAAGGACAGGATGTCCTTGAGCGCTTCCTTGACCAGCTCCAGTTCTATCGGCTGATTCCGGAATCCGGCAAAGTGGACGATGCGCTGCAGGGCGCCTTCCAGTTCACGGACGTTCTGGCGGATATGCTTGGCCACGAAATAAGCCACTTCCTCCGGGAGCTTGATCCGACCCTGCTCGGCCTTGCGCAGCAGGATCGCTACCCGCATTTCCAGCTCCGGCGGCTCGATGGCGACGATCAGCCCGGAGTTGAAGCGCGATACCAGGCGATCGTCGATGTTCGCCAGTTCCTTCGGGTAGGTGTCGCTGGTGATCAGGATCTGCCGGTGATCGGCCACCAGCGACTCGAATACATAGAAGAACTCCTCCTGGGAGCGTTTCTTCTCGGAGAGGAACTGGATATCGTCGATGAGCAGCAGGTCCAGCGACTGGTAGTAGCGCTTGAACGAGTCGACGGCTTCCCGACGCACCGCGGAAACCATGTCCTGGAAGAACTGGTTGGCAGTGACGTAGCGGATTGTGGCGGTGGGCTCGCGCTCCAGGATGGCGTTGCCGACCGAATGCATCAGGTGGGTCTTGCCCAGTCCCACGCCGCCGTGGATGAAAAGCGGGTTGTAGGCGCCGCCCGGCCGGTCCGAGACCTGCAGCGCCGCGGCGCGGGCGAGGTCGTTGGCCTTGCCGGTCACGAAACTGGTGAAGGTCAGGTCGGGATTCAGTTTGGTCCGCTCGTCCGAGGGCCGCGAACCCAGCGCGGAGAACGACGAGGAGCGTGCGCTGTCGGTGCCGTTGTCCTGACTGGCAGCGCCGGCGGGGACGGAGTCGACGGTTTCCGGTTTCCCTTCCGTGGCGTTCGAATGGCCGTCCACGGCGGCGAAGCTGGCATCGTCGCGATTCAGGACGACGAATTGCACCGAGACGTCCGGATCGAAGCAGGCCTGCAGACTGGTGCAGATCAGCCGCTGGTATTGCTTGCGGACCACGTCCATCTTGATCTGGGTGGGCGCGCCAAGACGCACGACCCTGGCGGCAGGGTCGAAGTCGAGAAAAACCAAAGGTTTGATCCAGGTGCGAAATGCCTGCTCCGACAACTTCGTCGAGAGCAGATCAGCGCACTCCTGCCATCGTTCCTGCATGGTCGGCCAGAGAAAGTCTCAATTCTTATAATGAAAGAACCTGCAAGCGCGTCGCCTTGGGGGGAGGGCTGCAAGCGGACCCGGCGGGTCCAGATGGCAGAGCTGATGGGATCTGTCACGCGTCCGTGTATTCTAACTTATCCACAGAGCACGCACAGAGCTGGATTGACAGATTCAACCGGATCGAGTGGAATAGAAGGCTTTTCCGAAAAAATCCTTCCTATAGAAGTCAGTCATGAAACGTACCTATCAACCCTCGGTTTGCCGCAGAAAAAGGACTCACGGCTTTCTGGTTCGCCAGAAGACGCGTGGGGGTCAGGCCGTAATCCGCGCCCGTCGCGCCAAGGGACGCAAGCGCCTGGCGGTCTGAGTTTGCTGCCGGGTCGATTGAGCCGGGCTCGGTCCCGGAGTCGACGGCTCGCGCCCCGCTTCGGAACTGGCTCTTGCACAAGGAAGCCGATCGACCGGGTGCCTTGAATCAGAATGAGGCAGCGGAGTGAGGCACAGCGGTTCTTATTTCGAATTGACGGACCGGTTCGCATCGAGGGCCCGTACCGCGACGAGCAGCGGGCCAGCCAACAGGCCTCAAGCGGGCGATGACAACGATAGCCCGGGACCGGAATCCGCGAAGCCCATGAACTGCACGCTCGTGATCAGTGTTGCCAAGCGCCTGGTGCCCTCTGCTGTGAGGCGCAACACGGTTAAACGCGTTGTCCGGGAAGCCTGGCGCGCCGCGCATGCTGACGCGGTCGGCACGAGCGCCTGCGCCGGTCGTCTGCCGCTGGTCTGCCTGATGCGGCTCAAGTGTTACCCGGGCGAAGCGCGGGGATCCAAGGCGGGCCCGGGTGGCAGGCGCCTGGCCGGACCGCAGACGCCCGCACCGGGCGCTGCAATCGTCAAGCGGCAATTGCGTGCCGACGCGGATAAGCTGTTCGAAGCGTTTCTTCACGGCCGATCGCGTCTTTGCGGAACAAGCCGGACAAGCGGATCGAACGCATCGAAGGGATCGATCGCATCGAACGGATCAAACGTATGAAGCAGGTGAGAGAGGCCCGGACCGTTCCTGCCTCCTTCAGCCGGCGACTCGCCCTCGTTCCGAGCCGTCTGCTGATCGCGCTGGTTCGCCTGTATCGCCTGCTGGTCAGTCCCGTGCTTGCGCCGAGTTGCCGCTATTGGCCCAGCTGCTCTGAATACGCCCTGGAAGCATTGCAACGCCATGGCGCGGCTCGCGGCGGCTGGCTCGCCGCCAGGCGCGTTTGCCGTTGCCATCCCTGGGCCGCGGGGGGCGTCGACCCTGTCCCCGCCACAGGTCTCTCCAACAAGCGCCGGCGGGCCGACTCCTGCGAGACCCGCCGCGAAACTTCGGATTCACCGTCCTCATGATGCAAACGCAAAGAACGATTCTGTGGGTCATTTTCGTGATGTCGCTGCTGTTCCTTTGGGATAGCTGGCAGAAATATAACGGCAACCCATCATTGTTCGGCGGCGCCACACCAGCCTCTCAGCCAGCGGTCACGCCCGGGCAGGATGGCGGCAAGGCGGGCCGGCCGGGTTCTGCGGCGGAAGATGCCTCGATACCGTCGGCGCCTTCGGTACCGGCCGTTGCACAAGGTGGCAAGCCCGCCGCCAGTGCGCCGGCGTCGGTGTCCGCGGCCGGCAAACTGGTCCGCATCGGCAACGATGTGCTGCAGGCGGAGATCGACACCCTCGGCGGACAGATTCGCCGGGTGGAATTGCTCAAGCATCGCGAGGTGTCCAACCGCAAGGACAGCGGCAACCTGGTGATGCTGTCCAGCGAACCCGGCCGGATCTTTCTTGCGCAGACTGGCCTGGTCGGTGTCGAAGGGGCCCCCAACCACAACGTCCAGATGACGGTGCTCGACAAGCCGGCAGATCCGGCCGCGCCCTCAGGCACGAAGGACCTGGTCCTGGCGGCCGAAGGCGGCGGTGTCCGGCTCGAGAGGCGCTATCGGCTGGTGCCGGGGTCCTACGAGATCCAGGTCGAGAACACCGTGACCAACGTTTCCGGGCAGCCGCTGGCACCGACGCTCTACATGCAATTGACCCGCGACGGCAACGCCGGCCCTGGTGACTCGGGCATGTACAGCACTTATACCGGCCCGGCGCTCTACACCGAGGAAGAAAAGTTTCAGAAGATCGCACTTCGGCGACATCGAGAAGGGCAAGGCCAAGCACGTGGCCAAGGCCGATAACGGCTGGATCGGCGTCGTGCAGCACTACTTCGCCACCGCCTGGGTGCCCAAGCAGGGCGTGCCGCGCGAGTACTACACCCGCCGTATCGAGAACAACCTGTATTCCGTGGGTGTGCTGGAGCCCCTCGGGCAGATCGGACCCGGTCAATCGTCGGCGATCGAGGCCAAACTTTTCGTCGGTCCGCAGGAACAGGAGTTTCTGGAGAAGGCGGCGCCGGGCCTGGAACTGGTCAAGGACTATGGCTGGCTGACCGCCATCGCCAAGCCGCTGTTCTGGCTGCTCAACGCGCTGCACGGCATCGTCGGCAATTGGGGCTGGTCGATCGTGCTGCTGACGATCCTGGTCAAGCTGGCGTTCTTTCCGCTGCAGGCGGCCAGCTATCGCTCGATGGCCAAGATGAAGAAGGTCACGCCCAAGCTGACCGCCCTGCGCGAGCGCTTCGGCAGCGACCGGGTCAAGATGAACCAGGCGATGATGGAGTTGTACAAGACCGAGAAGATCAACCCGCTCGGGGGCTGCCTGCCGATCGTGGTGCAGATCCCGGTCTTCATCGCGCTCTACTGGGTGCTGCTCGCCTCGGTGGAGATCCGCGACGCGCCCTGGATCGGCTGGATCAACGACCTCTCTACGCCGGATCCCTGGTACATCCTGCCGGTCATCATGGCCGCGACCATGTTCATCCAGACGCGACTGAACCCGACGCCGCCGGATCCGCTGCAGGCAAAGATGATGATGTGGATGCCGCTGATCTTTTCGGTCATGTTCTTCTTCTTTCCGGCCGGACTCGTCCTGTACTGGGTGGTCAGTAACTTGTTCTCGATCGCGCAGCAATGGGTCATCACGCGCCGCATAGAGGGCAAGCCGGTCTTCGGCCGTGCTGGATGACCGGCCGATCTGTGCGGTAGCCACGGCGCCCGGCAAGGGCGCCATCGGCGTGGTCCGCGTGTCCGGCCCGCGGCCGGAAGAAGTTGACGCGGTCGTCGAAGCCGTCGTCGGACGGCGCCTGCAGCCCCGGCTGGCGAGCTACGGCCCGTTTCTCGCGGCCGACGGCGCTGCCATCGATTACGGTCTGGCACTGCTGTTCCCGGCGCCGCATTCCTATACCGGCGAGACCGTCCTTGAACTGCAGGGGCACGGCGGGCCGGTGGTGATGCAGATCCTGTTGCAGCGGGTGCTCGCGGCGGGCGCCGCCGCCGGCCTCGGCTCGCGCGTCCCGGCGAGTTCACCGAGCGGGCATTCCTCAACGACAAGATGGACCTGGCGCAGGCCGAAGCGGTTGCCGACCTGATCGAGGCCAGCACCGAACAGGCGGCCCGGTCGGCCACGCGCTCGCTTCAGGGCGTCTTCTCGTCGCAGATCGATGCGCTGGCTGAACGGGCTGCTCTCGCTGCGCATGCTGGTCGAAGCCACGCTCGACTTCCCCGAGGAGGAGATCGAGTTCCTCGAACGCGCCGATGCGCTGGGTCGCCTGGCCCAGATCGAGGCGCAGTTGCAGAAGGTCCTGGCCACCGCCCGCCAGGGCGCCCTGCTTCGCCATGGCCTGAACGTGGTGCTGGTGGGGGCGCCCAACGTCGGCAAGTCGAGCCTGCTCAACGCCTTGGCCGGGGCCGACGTCGCCATCGTGACGCCGATCGCCGGCACCACTCGCGATCGGGTGACGCAGACCATTGCGATCAGCGGGGTGCCGCTCAACATCGTCGATACCGCCGGCCTGCGCGAAACGGAAGATCCGATCGAACGGATCGGCATCGAAAGGACCTGGGCCGAGGTGGAGCGAGCCGACGTGGTGGTTCATCTGGTGGACGGGTCGCTGGGTGACGGCGAATCGGGCGGCGCGTCGAGCGACGCGGGTAGCGCGGGCGGGTTGGGCGCAGTCGCCGCGGCGGCGGACGAGGCGCTGTTCGGCGAGATCGATGCGCGGGCCCCGGCCGGCGCTGCGCGCCTGACCGTCATCAACAAGATCGATCTTGCCGGTGCGGCCGCGTCGGCCCGTGAGGACGAGGTGCGGCTGTCGGCGCTCACCGGCGACGGCATCGAGCTGCTGAGGTCCGCGCTGCTTGCCATTGCGGGCTTCCAGCCCGGCGCCGAGGACGTGTTCGCGGCGCGCGAACGCCACCTGCAGGCGCTGCGCGAAGCGCTCGAGCACGTGGCATTGGCCCGGGGTCATGGCGAGCAGGGGGACCAGGTTCTGGACCTGTTCGCGGAGGAACTGCGGCTGGCGCACCAGGCGCTGGGGCGGATCACCGGGGCGGTGACGGCGGATGATCTGCTGGGGGTGATCTTCAGCCGGTTCTGTATCGGGAAATAGCGCCGGTTCTCGGGTGGACCGGACAATTTCAAAACTGTGAGCTGACTTCATGCGCATCGAGACCCTGCGCCAGCGCCTGCGCGCCGCCGGCGGCGGACCGTCCCACGAACATCGGATCCTCCGCCTCTGGTCCAACGCCCTGCCCCAGCGGGCAGGCAAGCGACGCATCGAAGACTTTCTGCCGGCTTCCCTGCGCGATCAGTTGCCCGCCATCGAGTCCGAGCTCGAAAACCTGGCTCGAATCCGGTCGGTGCATCCTGGCGCCGACGGCTCCGAACGGTTGCTGGTGGCACTGGCCGACGGCCAGACCGTGGAAAGTGTGCTGCTACCGCGCGAGGGCCTATGCATTTCGTCGCAGATCGGTTGCGCCGTGAGGTGCCAGTTCTGCATGACCGGGAGGGGCGGCCTGATCCGGCAGCTTGGCAGCGCCGAGATGGTGGCCCAGGTTGTCCTGGCGCGGCGCCGCCGAGCGGTGAGCAAGGTGGTGTTCATGGGCATGGGCGAGCCGTCGCACAATCTTGAGAACGTGCTGGAAGCCATCGATCTTCTGGGCACCGCCGGCAACATCGGCCACAAGAAGCTGGTGTTTTCCACCGTTGGAGACCTGCGGGCGTTCGAGCGACTGCCACAGGGTCGCGTCAAGCCAGCGCTCGCGCTCTCCCTGCATACCACCAAGCCAGATCTCCGCGAGCAGCTCCTGCCCAAGGCGCCGCGCCTCACTCCGCAGGAGATCGTGGACGCAGGCGAGGCCTATGCCCGGGCCACCGGCTATCCGATCCAATACCAGTGGACCCTGATGGAAGGCATCAACGACGGTCAGGACGAGATCGAGGGCATCCTCAAATTGCTTACGGGCAAGTACGGCGTCCTGAACCTGATCCCCTTCAACGAAGTAGACGGCGTGGAGTTCCGGCGGCCTTCCTGGGGCCGGGCAGCGGAGATGGCGCGCACCCTATGCCGGCGCGGCATCCTGACCAAGCTGCGCCAGTCGGCCGGCCAGGATGTGGAAGCGGGGTGCGGTCAGTTGCGGGCTCGCGCGGTCGCTTGATCCTGGACGCTCGCGCCGCTCAGCGCTTCAAGTAACGCTTCAGCAACCTATCCCGCTTCAGCCGCGACAGCCGGTCGAGCCAGAAGATCCCGTCGAGCTGATCGATCTCATGCTGGTGGCAGACCGCGAGCAGTCCTTGTGCGTCCTCGGCGTACGCTTCGCCCTGCAGGTCCTGATAGGCAACCCGGATGCGGGCCGGGCGCGCCAGCGATTCCGTGAATCCAGGCATCGAAACGCTGCCTTCCTCGTGACGAGCCGTATCGGCGGACGCGGAAACGATGCGCGGATTCACGTAGGTGCGGGCAACGGCGTCGCCGGCAAGTTGGATCACGACGACCTGCAGCGGCACGCCGAGGTGGGGCGCCGTGATGCCGAGTGCCTGGGCATGGCGCAGGGTGTCCCGCAGGTCGGCTGCAAGAGTCCGGAGGGCGTCGTCGAAGACGGTGACGGGTGCGGCCGGAGTGCGCAATCGCGGGTCGGGGTAGGAGAGGATGGGATGGACGGCCATGGGGTCATGGTATCGAATACGGCCGGCTCCTTCGCCTCTCCCCTGCGTCTCTCCCTTTCGTCTCTCCCCTTCGTCTCTCTTGCGTTCTTATCATCGCGCAGCCTATGCTTCATCCGATGAGCCAGACCGATTTCCCCAGCCCCCCGGATAACCGCTACTTCGAGGACTATGTGAAGGGTTCAGTCTTCGAGTACGGGCCGATCGCAGTCGAAGAAGAGGAAGTGATCGCCTTCGCGACGCGCTTCGATCCCCAGTCGATCCATACCGATCCCTCGGCGGCTGCCCGCGGCCCGTTCAAGGGCCTGATCGCCAGCGGATGGCACACCATCGGGCTCCTGATGCGGCTGCTCGTCGACCACTATCTTTCCGCCGTGGCGAGTTTTGCATCGCCCGGTGTTGACGAGGTGCGCTGGCTCAGGCCGGTCCGCCCGGGCAGCCTGCTGCGGCTGCGCGTGTCGGTCGTCGACACCCGCCTGTCGCGCTCCAAGCCTGATCGCGGGATGGTGCATTCGCTGATTGAAGGGATCGACCAGGAGGGCGAGGTCGTCGTCAGTTTCAAGGCGATGAACCTGATCGGGACCCGGGAAGCACTCGCTACGGAAGCTGGAGGACTTCCTGGCCGCCACGGCGGGTGATGGCGAGAGACGAAACGGAATGGACGGCAAGTGGCTGGAAGACTTTCTCAGCGTCTCGCGCACCGGTAGTTTTTCACGCTCGGCGACTGAGCAGCACATCACCCAGTCCGCCTTCAGCCGACGGATCAAGGCGCTCGAACGGTGGGCCGGTACACCCCTGATCGACCGAAGCACCTACCCTACACGCCTGACGACCGCGGGCGCGCGCTTTCGGGAGGTCGCCGAGCAGATACTTGGCTCTCTGCGGGATGCTCGCCAGGACCTGAGGGCGACGAACGAACCGCACGAACGCACACTCCGGATTGCGACCCAGCACTCGCTGGCCAGCGGTTTCCTGATGCAATGGTTGTCGAAAGCCAGGGAAATACTCGGAGAGTCGGCGGTACAGGTGCGCGCGGACAATTTGCACGACTGCGTTCGGGACCTCGACGAAGGCAATGTCGATGTGCTGATCTGCTATGAGCATCCGGCGCTTCCTATCGGGATCGATCCGCACCGATTTCCGTGGGCCCGTATCGCCTCCTCACGCCTGGTGCCGGTTTCGTCTCCGGTGGAGAACGGACGGGCGCGCTTCAGTCTGAGACGGGGCACGCGAGCGGCGAGTGTGCCGATGCTTCACTATGGGGCCGATTCCTTTCTCGGCCGGGCTGTTGCGCTGGCTATTTCGCGCCAGTCGCTCGAGCCCCGACTGCGCGTGGTGTTCACGAGCACGGTGACCGAGGCGCTTCGCGCGGCTGCCTTGGCGGGGATGGGGATCGCCTGGCTTCCCCGCCACTATGTCGAGGAGGACCTGTCGCGCGCCACCCTGGTGCATGCCGGCAGCGTGCGGCATGAGATGGCCTTGGACGTTCGCCTCTATGTGAATCGGGTGCGGCTCGGCGATCGCCTGGTCGCGCCCGAAATCTATGAGTTCAAGGAATAGTTTGGCGATTATTCGTCATTGGACGATTGCGGGCGGACCACGTACCGTTGCCGGGTAGCGCTCAACTCAGCGGAGTCGCCCCTCATGATGCTCGACCGCTTTCCGAGGTTTGCCTTAGGCCATTGGCCGACACCGCTTGCACCGATGGCGCGGCTGCAGGGGCAGTTCAAGGGGCCGCGCCTGTTCATCAAACGTGACGATTGCACCGGACTTGCCGACGGCGGCAACAAGACCCGCAAGCTTGAATTCCTGCTGGCCGACGCGCTGGCGCAGGGCGCCGATACGCTGTTGACCCATGGCGCGGTGCAGTCGAACCATGTCAGGCAAACCGCGGCTGCCGCGGCCCTGGCGGGCCTGGCGTGTGAAGCGCTGCTGGAGCAGCGGCTGTCGAGCGACTCCGAGGAGTACGCGAACTCCGGCAATGTATTCCTCGACCGCCTTCTTGGCACGACGCTGCACCGGGTGCCGGGCGGCACGCCCATGGATGCCGAGCTGGACCGGCTCGCCGCAAGGCTGGTGAGCGCGGGACGACGGCCTTATGTCATCCCTGGCGGCGGTTCCAACCCGCTCGGTGCGCTGGGCTACGTCGAATGCGTGCGGGAGCTTGCGTTGCAGTGTGAAGCACAAGGCCTTCGCAAGCCTCATGTGGTCACTGCGTCCGGCAGCGCCGGCACGCACGCGGGGCTGGCCGCAGGTATACGCGCGCTGGGCCTGAACTGGCCGGTGAGCGGCGTCGGGGTCAGGCTGGCGCGCGCTGAACAGGAAGCGAAGGTGCATCAGCTGGCAGGACGGGTCCTGGACCTGCTGCAGGTGAAAGGCGGGCTGCCGCGCGAAGCGATCACTGCGGACGACCGCTTCATCGGCGACGGCTACGGCGTGCCGACGGCGTCGATGAAGAAAGCCCTGACGCTGGTGGCGCGGTCTGAGGGAATCCTGCTCGATCCGGTCTACACCGGCAAGGCCATGGCCGGTATGATCGCGATGCTGCGCGAAGGCCGTTTCGCAGCGGACGAGGATGTGATCTTCATTCACACCGGTGGATCGTCTGCGCTCTTCGGCTACCGCTGGGCTTTTGCCGATGAGGTGTCGGGCCCGGCCAGTTGAAGGTTTTCCGATGATTTCTCGATGATGTCTACTTCAATGGAGGCAAGCATGAAAGGTCCGGGAATCGGCTCCAGTCTGAAACTGGCAGGCCGCACGCTGGCGCTGGCGGCAGTGTTGGCTATCGGCACCGCTGGCGTTGCGCGCGCCCAGGGCACGCCGCAGGGGGCGCCTCAGAAAGGCGGCACCCTGGTGATGGTTGTCCAACCCGAGCCGCCCACGCTTGCGTCCTACCAGAGCACCTCGGGTCCGGTAGGGCAGGTCGCGACCAAGGTGTTCGACGGTTTGCTTGAATACGGCTTCGATCTCAAGCCGATCCCTGGGCTGGCGAAGTCCTGGGAAATCGCGCCGGACGGGCTCAGCGTCACCTTCAAGCTCAAAGAAGGCGTGAAGTTCCACGATGGCAAGCCGTTCTCCAGCGAGGATGTCAAGTTCAGCGTGTTGGACGTCCTGAAGAAAGTGCATCCGCGCGGGGTCAACACCTTCCGCTCGGTGAGCGCCATCGAGACACCGGATCCGCAGACCGCCGTGTTCAAGTTGTCCGAACCTGCGCCTTACATGCTGATGGCGCTGTCGTCGTACGAATCGCCGATGCTGCCCAAGCACGTCTACGGCACCGGGGACATCGGCAGCCATCCGAACGCGAACCGCCCGATCGGCACCGGACCGTTCAAGTTCGTCGACTGGCAGCGGGGCCAGTTCATGCGGTTCGACCGGAACCCGGACTACCACAAGCCGGGACTGCCTTATCTCGGACCGGATCGTGGCACGGTTCATCGCAGACGGCGGCACGCGGGCGGCGACGCTGGAGACGCAGGAGGCGCAGATCGCCGGCTTCAACGCAGTTCTGCCAGTCGACGTCAAGCGTCTGCAGGAGATGCCTCACCTGGCGGTGACGAGTCGCGGCTACGAAATGCAGTCGCCGATCGTCGAACTCGACTTCAATACGCGCAAGCCGCCCTTCGACAACGCGAAGGTCCGTCAGGCGGTCGCCTACGCCATCGACCGGAAGTTCGTCATCGACAACATCTGGTTCGGTTTCGGCGACCCGGCAACCGGGCCGATCAATTCGAACTTCAAGGCTAACGGCCTCTATACGTCGGACGTGCCCAACTACAACGTCCCGGACGGGATTGCCGTGGCCAACCGCCTGCTCGACGAGGCAGGTTTTCCGCGGGGCGCCGACGGGACCCGTTTCGAGATCGTGCACGACGTCACCCCCTACGGCGAGGAGTGGCGCCGCTTCGGGGAGTTCACCCAGCAGCAGCTTGCCAAGATCGGAATCAAGGCAAACCTGCGCTACGAGGACGTCGCAACTTGGCTGCGGCGGGTCTATACCAACTACGACTTCGAACTGACCAACAACTGGATTCAGACGCTCGCCGATCCGGCCATTGGTGTCCATCGCCTGTACCACTCCAATACGATCAAGCCGGGCACCGTGTTCGTAAACGGCTCGCGCTGGAGCAGCCCGGAAACCGACGACCTGATGAATCGGGCATCGGTCGAGGTCGATCCCGCCAAGCGCGCGGCGCTCTATCACGAGTTCCAGAAGCGTATCGTGGAGGCCAGTCCACTCGTCTTCGTGTTCGAGCTGGACTTCGTGACGGTGTACAACAAGCGCCTTAACAACTTCCTGGTCAGCCCGCTCGGGTCTGTATTCGTCCTTTGACCAGGCGTGGTTGTCGAAGTGACCCGACCATTGGCCCGCCGCCTGCTGCCGTGACTGCCCAGAGCCTGCTGTTCGCTCTAAAGCGGCTGTTGCAGGCGGTGCCGACGATCCTGGTGATCGTCTGCCTCAACTTCGCGCTGCTGCAGCTTGCGCCAGGGGATGCCGCCGATGTTCTTGCCGGTGAGGCAGGTTCGGCAACGCCGGAGTACATGGCTCAGCTGAGACAGAAGTTCGGCCTCGACCAGCCATTGCATGTCCAGTTGGTGGTTTACCTTCGGCAGGTACTGACTTTCGACCTCGGCCACTCGTTTCGTCATGGAATGCCGGTGTCGGAGCTGATCCTGTCGCGACTTTGGCCAACCCTTTTGCTGATGGTCACGGTTTTCGTTGCAGCGGTTGCTTTCGGCGCGGTGCTGGGCAGCATTGCCGCACGGCACCTCAATCGGTGGCAGGATGGCCTGATCTCGCTGTTGACGGTGCTGGCCTACGCAACGCCGGTTTTCTGGGCCGGCCTGATGCTGATCGTCGGTTTCTCCATCAAGCTCGGCTGGTTTCCCACCAGTGGCATGCAGGAGATCGCGGCCTTTCACGAGGGGTGGCCACGAGTGGTGGATATTGCGCATCACCTAGTGCTGCCGGCCACCACGCTGACCATGTTCTATCTGGCACTCTACACACGCCTGATGCGCGCGTCCGCGCTGGAGCAGCAGTCCATGGACTATGTCGTGACCGCTCGCGCCAAGGGGCTGACGGAAGGGCAAATAGCGCGCCGGCACATCTTCCGCAACGCGTTGCTGCCTGTGGTCACTATGGCGGGGGTGCAGGCAGGCGCGCTGCTGGGTGGAGCAGTGGTTGTCGAGACCGTGTTCGCCTGGCCCGGACTGGGCCTGCTCGCCTATGAGTCGCTGTTCGCCCGCGACCTGAACCTTCTGCTCGGCATCTTCTTCATCTGTGCATGCCTGGTCGTGGTGGTGAACCTCGTGGTCGACATCGTCTATTCGATGCTCGACCCGCGCATCGAACTGCGGTGAAGTGATGAGAGGCGTGATGACGCGATTCCTGCGGCACAAGCCGGCTGTTCTCGGCCTCTTGCTGCTGCTGCTGGTCCTGTCGTCTGCGTTGCTGGCGCCGGTGCTGTATCCGGTCAGTCCTTTCGAGTTGGTCGGCAAGCCCTTCCAGCCTCCCTTCGGCGACTACCTGTTCGGAACCGACATGCTCGGACGTGACCTGACGGCAGGTGTGCTGCACGGGGCACGCACCACGCTCCTGGTCGGTTTCGTCGCCACCGTCATCGCGGTCCTGGTCGGTGTTTCGATCGGCGGACTGGCAGGCTATTTTGGCGGCCGGATCGATGCCTTGCTGATGCGGATGACGGAAATCTTTCAGACGATACCGTTCTTTCTCTTCGCGATCCTGATCGTGGCAGTGATGACCCCGTCCATCTCGAGCGTGGTGTTTGCGATCGCGGTGGTCTCCTGGCCGCCGATGGCGCGCCTGGTTCGCGGAGAATTCCTGGCGGTGCGCAACCGCGAGTTCGTGCAAGCCTGCGTCCTGATGGGCATGAGCCACCGCCGGATCATCTTCCTGCACATTCTGCCGAACACGCTCTCCTCGATCATCGTCACCGGTTCGTTGATGGTGGCGACCGCTATCCTCATCGAATCGGGACTGTCGTTCCTGGGCCTGTCAGACGCGAACACGATCAGCTGGGGTTTTATCATCGGCTCGGGCCGCTCGGTACTACGCACGGCGTGGTGGATCTGCGCCATCCCCGGGCTGGCGATCCTGTTGACGGTGATGGCCATCAACCTGGTGGGCGACGGATTGAACGACGCACTTAATCCGCGGCTGAAGACGCTGTGAGCTCGGAGCGTCAGCCGCTGCTCAAGATCGAGGGGCTCACGGTCGACCTGCCCGCGCACGCAGACCGACGCCATGCGGTCGAAGACGTGACCCTCACCGTGCATCGGGACGAGATCCTCTGCGTGGTTGGCGAGTCGGGTTCAGGGAAATCAGTGATGTCGCGAGCGATTCTCGGGCTGTACCCCTCGCGACAGGTGCGGCCCAGTGCCGGCAGAATCCTCTACGGCGGCGTGAACCTGCTCGATGCGCCGGCGGAAGAGATGCGCAAGCTGAGAGGTGACCGCATCGCCATGATCTTCCAGGAGCCGATGACGGCCCTGAATCCGGTCATGACGATCGGCCGGCAGATCGACGAGGTGCTTCAGTGCCACGGGCAGATTCGTCTGAGGATCGCCGGGCACGGGTTCTAGGAGTGCTGGCCGCGGTCAACCTGCCTGAGCCGGGACAGATTCTTGCGGCCTATCCTCACCAGTTGTCCGGCGGCCAGCGCCAGCGGGCGATGATCGCGATGGCGCTGTCGCTGGAGCCGGACGTATTGATCGCCGACGAGCCAACCACAGCGCTCGACGTGACCACGCAGGCGCAGATCCTGGCTCTGATCCGGGAGATCCAGGTGCGCCGACGCATGGGGGTCATCTTCATCACCCACGATTTCGGCGTTGTCGCCGAGATCGCCGATAGCATCGCAGTGATGCAATACGGGCGAATCGTCGAGCAGGGAAGCGCGGTACAGGTGCTTGAGTCGCCGGCCGCCGACTACACCCGTTCGCTGCTCGCCGCCGTTCCCCGGCTGACGCCGGGTGTTCGCCAGAGCTTCGACGGCGCCCCAGTGGTGCTGGCAGTGAAAGATCTGCGCAAGACCTATCGAAGCGCCGGCGGGCTACTTGGTAGCGGCGGGCGACGGGTCGACGCACTGCGATCGGTGACGTTCTCGCTGCGACGTGGGGAGACACTCGGCATCGTCGGGGAGTCGGGCTCGGGCAAATCGACGGTGGCCCGATGCGTCACCCGCCTGGTCGATCCGGACGCCGGCTCGATACTGCTCGACGGCGTCGACATTGCTCGGCTCGGAAGGCGCGCGTTGCGTCCGCTGAGGCGACGGATGCAGATGGTCTTCCAGGATCCCTACAGCTCGCTCAATCCCCGCCGAACTGTCGGCCAGCTGATCGCGGAGGGGCCCATTATCCACGGTCAGGATTTTGCGCTGGCAATGCGGCGGGCGCATGAGCTGCTTGACCTCGTCGGCCTGGACCCGAGGGTATCGGGCCGCTTTCCCCACGAGTTCTCCGGCGGGCAGCGTCAGCGGATCGGGCTGGCGCGCGCCCTGGCGCTGGATCCCGCGATCCTGGTCGCCGATGAACCGGTGTCCGCGCTCGATGTTTCGGTACAGGCCCAGGTGTTGCGACTGATCGCTGACATCCGGGCGCGCCTCGGCTTGTCGGTGCTTTTCATTACCCACGACCTCAGAGTCGCCAGTCAGGTCTGCGACGCGATTGCGGTCATGCGCAGCGGCGAGATCGTGGAAATGGGGCCGGTGCGGCAGGTCTTCGAGGATCCCCGCCATCCCTATACGCGGGAATTGCTGGCCGCGGTACCCGGCCGTGACTGGAGCACTGGCCGGGAAGCATGCCCACGCGGCGAGACCACGACCCTGGCCGATTGACGATTGAGGAATTCCATCGATGGGCACCCTATCTCCGCTGTCCGGATCACCGTTTTCCGGCAACTCTCTGGAGCAATTCGCCCGCGACCTGCGCCGCGGGAGCCAGTCGGCGGCCGGCGCCTGTGCCAGGCTGCTGGAGCGGATCGAGGCGACCCGCTCCAAGCTGGGGGCCTTTACGCATGTCGATGCGGCTCGAGCGTTGGCGCATGCGCACGCTCTGGATGGCATGCTGGCCGCGCGGGTCGATCTCGGACCGCTAATGGGCGTGCCGGTCGTGGTCAAGGATCTCTACTCGATCGACGGCATGCCGACATACGCCGGCAGCCGCGTCGACATCTCTGACTTGGTGCCGCGCCAGGGTAGCTTCGTGACGGCGCTGCAGCGCGCCGGCTGCGTTGTGCTCGGCAAGACCAGCACCGTCGAGTTCGCGCTTGGCGGCTACAACCTCTCGCATCGCCTGCCGTGGAATCCCTGCGACGCAGGCATCCCCCGCATGACAGGAGGCTCGAGCCACGGTTCCGCTGTGGCGATGGCAGCGGGACTGTGCGGATTCTCGATTGGCAGCGACACGGGCGGATCGGTGCGCTGGCCGGCTGCGCTATGCGGCGTCGTCGGCTTCAAGACGACCGGCGCGCGCTGGGCGGGAGACGGCATCTTCCCGCTGTCGCCACAGATGGACAGCGTCGGCTACTTCACCGCCTCTGCCGATG
The DNA here is from genome assembly GCA_963834335.1 of uncultured beta proteobacterium. Taxonomy (GTDB): domain Bacteria; phylum Pseudomonadota; class Gammaproteobacteria; order Burkholderiales; family Burkholderiaceae_E; genus Lautropia. The sequence goes on from CAWIBK010000001.1 coordinate 747,596, forward strand.
ATGCGGCCTTTGTCGAAGCCGGTCTTTCCGGCACGGCGCCACCGCCGGTTCCCTCGCCAAACCGGCTGACCTTCGCTCTGTCGAGCGAGCATTTTCTAGGCAACCTCGATGATGAGGTGGCGAGTTGCTTCTCCGACGCGCTCGAGCGGCTTCGGCAGGGCGGCGTCAGGATCATAGAGCGCAGCGCGACCGGCGCCGGCGAAATCGACGCGGTCTTTCGCGCGGTCGTCCCTGCCGACCTGCTCGCGTTTCTCGGCAGGGAACGGGTCACCACGAATCATTCGCTGATCGATCCCGTCGCCGCCGAACGTCTAAGTGCTGCGTTCGACCAGAACGCCGAGGACTACCTCCGGCTGACCGCGCGGCGCAGGGTGCTGGTTCAGGCGATGCGGGAGTTGTCGTGCGGAATCGACGCCTGGATTTCGCCGACTGTGCCGATGCTACCGGCACCCACCTCGGAGTTCCGTACTGTCGATCAGGTCGCGGCCTGGAACAGGCGCGCCACGCAGAACACCCGTCCCGGCAACCTTTTCGACCAGTGTGGCATCTCGCTCCCGATTCATCACCTTGGTTCGGTCCTGCCGGTTGGGCTGCAACTGTGCGCCCCGGCGGGCGAGGACGCCAGGCTGCTTGCCACCGCGCGAGCGGTAGCGGCGCTGCTGGGCCAAGCCCCTGCCGCGGATGCGGCCGACTTCATTTCATAGCCTCGAGGGCGCATCCGAGATTCGGCGGTTTGCTCCGGACGGTGCGCACTCAATGCGAGCAGTCGTCCAGAAGGTCGGGGTTAACCGGCAAGCCGAGTTGAGGGCGGTGCTGCAGACTCTGGTTACGCCGATCATCCGAAGCCTGTGCGTCGCCACGCGTCTGATTCTTCCTCGCGCTCCGGCTGCTAGTGGGATGTGGCGAGCTTCGTAGTTCGAATAGATGATGACCCGAGGGCAGGAAGCAGCAAGGATGGAGTGCGACCTGCCGTCGGACACTCGCCCGCACGGTGTAGGGCGTCCCAACGACATCATTGGAGAAAGATCATGCCCATCCGGATCTCTTCGCTTGTCATCATCAGCACTGCTTTGTCCCTGTCAGCCGCCATTGCACAGGCACAGGGCACCGTCACCCAACGGAGCGTCTGTCAGAACGTCGGGCCCATCGTTCTCGAGCCACTCGGTGAGAGTCGCGCGCTTCAAGTCGCGAGTATCAGTTGCCGCATTGAGGGCGGTCCGATGAACGGTGCGGTGATGACGGGCGACCAGGTCTACGAGTTCCAGGGCCTGAACGGCAAGATGATCGTCGGCGCCGGCGTGCTACGCATGCCGGGCAATATGCTGGTGTATCAGAACACGGAGGCGAGTACGGCCCTGACCATGGTGGACGGTAAAGTCACCGGGGCGACAGGTTCCGGCAAAGGTGTCTACAAGGCCGGCTATGGCGCTACGAGCAGTCAATACACCGGCAAGACCTACACCTATTCCCTCAAGACCACCGGGCTCGGTGCGTTCGTGCTCGAAATCATCAATGACTGAGGGGCGGGTAGGGCGCGGTTAGCCGCAGCCGTCACTACTAAACGAGAAGCGCTTCGAATCGAGACAAAAGGCGACGGTATGATGTGTGCGCATGGACACCGCCGCCACCGCCATCCTGCTCATCAGCCTGCTGGCACTGATCAGTATCGTCTCCAGTTCGCTCAGTCCGCGGCTTGGCCTGCCGGTGCTGTTGCTGTACCTGTTGCTGGGAATGCTCGCCGGTGAAGACGGGCTGGTGGGTATCCGCTACGACGAGGTATTCCCGTCGTACCTGATCGGTTCCGTCGCACTCGCGCTGATTCTTTTCGACGGCGGGCTGCGCACCGACCAACAGGGCTTCCGGGTTGGCCTGCGCCCTGCCCTTTCCCTGGCCACCGTAGGCGTCGCTATCTCGGCAGCTGTGACCGGCGCCGTCGCCTGGTGGGTCCTCGATATCGGATGGCTCGAGGCTGCACTCGTTGGCGCAATTGTGGGTTCGACCGATGCGGCTGCGGTGTTCTCGGTATTGAGAGGCCAGCGCATGGCGCTGCAGGACCGGGTTTCCGCGACTCTTGAGATCGAGTCGGGGGCCAATGATCCGATGGCGGTCTTCCTCACGGTGATTTTCGTTCAGGCAGTAGCGGCGGGGTCGGCACCGGGACTCGGGGCGCTAACGCTCTTCCTGTGGCAGATGGGCCTGGGCGCAGCAGCGGGCGCGATCTCGGGCGTTGCGCTGGCGTGGTGCCTGACTCATTTGAAGCTCAACGCGGGACTGTATCCGCTCATGGTGATGTTCGGCGCACTATCCGTGTTCGGACTGGTGTCGTTTCTCGACGGCAGCGGTTTTCTAGCGGTCTATGTGGCGGGACTGGTGCTGGCCAGGCGCGTGTCGCGGGGGCTCTACAACCTGGAGAAGTTCCTCGACGGCATCGCGTGGCTCGCCCAGATCGTCATGTTTCTGATGCTTGGGTTGCTCGTGACCCCGAGTGAGCTGCTGCCGATCGCTCTCGATGCCTTGCTGGTGGGCCTGGCGCTGATCTTCGTTGCGCGACCGCTGGCCGTACTCGTCTGCCTCTCGCCTTTTCGCTTCGCCTGGCGGGAACGCCTTTTCGTCTCCTGGGTCGGGCTGCGCGGCGCCGTCCCGATCATCCTGGCACTCTTTCCCTGGATTGCCGGATTGCCGAACCACCAGACCTACTTCAATCTCGCGTTCTTCGTTGTGCTGCTGAGCCTGGTGCTTCAGGGTTGGACGGTTGCGCCGGTGGCGCGCATGCTGGGACTGGTCGTTCCATCGCGCGGCGGGCGGGTGCAGCGAGTGGAACTGGGCATGCCCGGACAGGAGGAGTTCGAACTCGTCGGCTACGAAGTTGCTGCAGACAGTCACCTGATCGATCGGCCGCTCCCCCAGGTCGCCTGGCCCGGCCTGTCGCGACTGCTGGTGGCGATCCGCGGGCGTGAAGTGCTTTGGGCGGATGCATTGGCGTCGCTGAAGGCCGGCGACCAGGTCTATCTGTTTTCCCGGTCGACGGACCTGCAGGCGCTCGACCGGATTCTGATCGGCGAACGTGAATCAGGCCGGCTGGGGGAACGGAGGTTTTTCGGTGAGTTCGTGATCAGCCCCGACGCGCCTTTGGAGACGCTCGCCTACGTCTATGGATTCGACATCGAAGCGGCGATTGCCCCGCGCACGATCGGCAGCCTGCTGACCGAGCGCTACCCCACCCCGGTGGTGGGCGACCGCTTGACCCTGGGCGGCATTGTCTTCACGGTCCGCGAAATCCGCGACGGCCGTATTCATGAAGTCGGGCTCAAACTGCCGGCGTCCCCGGTGTAGCATCGGATTCCCTCGGCTGACGCGATGACGACGGGCCTTCTTATCATCTCCGTCTTTGCATTCGCTTTTGCCCTGGTTGCGAAGCGCCTGTCGTCGACCATCGTCACCGCGCCGATGTTATTCATGGCGCTCGGTGTATTGTTGGCGCAAACCGGGATACTGGCCCCCGGCAAGGCCGATTCAGCGATGCACCTTGTTGCCGAGATCGCACTGATCGTCCTGCTTTTCATGGACGCGGCACAGATCGATCTGCGGGCGCTGCGAAAGCACCACGAGTGGCCGATTCGAATGCTGCTGGTCGGCATGCCGTTGGCAATCGCACTCGGCGCAACTGCAGCCTGGGCGTTGCTGCCCGGTTGGCCGCTGGCGGCTGCGGCGCTGGTTGCGGCGCTGCTCGCGCCCACCGATGCGGCGTTGGGGCTCGCCGTCGTGGCCAATCCGATCGTTCCCGCGCGCGCGCGGCGTGCGCTGTCGGTGGAGAGCGGTCTCAATGACGGCCTGGCACTGCCGCTGGTGTTGTTGTTCGCCAGCATGACGGCACAGGCCACTCAGCAAGGCACCACGAATTGGCTCCTGTTTGGTGCGAGTCAGGTACTTCTCGGGCCGGTTGCCGGCGTCGCCGCCGGCGTGATCGGTGGCCGGGCTTTGCTGTCGGCCCAGGGGCGCGGGTGGACCGGCAAGGCTTACGAAGGCGTGGGGGTGCTGGCGCTTGCGGGGGGCGCCTACCTGGCTGCCACCGCGGTCGGCGGCAATGGCTTCATCTCGGCATTTGTCGCCGGCCTGAGCTTCGGGCACGTCGTCAAGAGGCGCTGTCCTTTCGTCTATGAGTTCACCGAGAGCGAGGGGCAGTTGTTGACCTGGGCGGCATTCCTTCTGCTGGGTCTGACCCTGGTCCCTGAGGCGGTCAGCCGGCTCGATGCCCCGACGCTGGCCATCATACTGTCGAGCCTGTTCCTGATTCGTCCGCTTGCGATCTGGCTGTCATTGCTCGGAACGGATGCCTCCGCGGTGACCCGCCTGTTCTTCGGCTGGTTCGGCCCTCGCGGCCTGGCGACGGCGTTGTTTGCATTGATCGTGGTCGAGCAGGTCGACGGGCAACTCGGTCATTCGATCCTGCTGCTGGCCGTGAATGCGGTCTGGATCAGCGCTCTGGTCCACGGCGTGAGTGCCGGGCCTGGCGCCCGTTGGTACGCCGGGCGGATCGCAGCGATGGACGACGCCGCGGAAACGACGTCCATCGAACATTCGGCCAAACCGCTGAGGGCTCGCCGCTAGCTCTTAGCCGGCATCGATCAACGCACCGCGGCCACCGGCGCTGGTCGCCGGAACCACTGCAATGTCACGATGACCAGGACGATCGCGAAACCGGCCGCGTCCGAGTATGGGTCGGGGTAGACCAGCAACAGCCCGGCGGCGGCCAGGCTGAGCCGCTCCAGCCACGACGTCCGTTGCAGCAGCCAGCCCTGGCAGGCCCCGGCCAGGGCTGCGATGCCGACCGCCGCGGTGAGCGACACCAGCGCGATCGACCACCAGTTGGCGGCTTCGAGCTTTGCCACGGAACCCATCAGCAGCAAGCCGTGGCCGGACGGATCGAGCACGAACATGAACGGCAGCAGGAACGCCGGCATGGTGTACTTCCAACTCTGCAGCGTCGTCTTGTAGGGGTTGCCGCCGGTGATGGCGGCAGCGGCGAAAGGCGACAACGCGGTGGGTGGCGAGACTTCCGACAGGACGGCGTAGTAGAAGATGAACATGTGCGCCGCAAAATCCGGCACGCCGAGCTTGATCATGGCCGGCGCTGCGATCACGGCGCAGATGATGTAGGAGGCAGTCACCGGCACTGCCAGTCCGACGATCCAGACGATCAGGGCGGTGTAGATCGCGGTCAGCAGCAGCGAGCCGCCGGCATAGGCGAGGATGATCGACGAGAACTTGAGGCCAAGACCGGTCAAGGTGACCACGCCGACGATGAGACCGGCCCCCGCACAGGTGGTTCCCACATTGAGCATGCCGATGGACCCGCCGGCCATCGCGCGTGTGAGACCGGAATCGGCCACCTCTCGCCAGACGCCCCGGGCGCTGGAGAAGAGGTTGCGCGGCAGCAGCGCGCAGTCCCGATGCAGGAAGCTGCTCAGGATCGCCAGCATGGTCGCCCAGAACACCGACAGCACCGGAGAGAAGCCCATCAGCATGAAGGCGACGATCGATACCAGCGAGGCGAAGTGGAACCAGTACTCCCGGGTCAGTTCCCAGACCCCGGCGATCTTGTCGAACTTGATGTCGGCCATCCCGTACTTGCGTGCATCGATCTCGACCATCAGGAAGAGGGCCAGGTAAAAGAGCAAGGTCGGTATGACGGCCATCAGCAGGACGTCGAGATACGATATCTGCAGGTATTCGGCGATCAGGAAGGCGGCGGCGCCAAGGACCGGCGGGGATATGATCGCGCCGAGTCCACCGGCGGCCAGCAGTCCGCCGGCGGCGTTTTTCTCATAGCCGACCCGCGCCAGCATGGGATAGGCAACGGCGCCCAGCGTCACCGTGGTTGCGACACCGGAGCCGGAGGGGCCTCCGAGCAGGAACGAGGCGAGGACGACCGTGCGGCCGGCGCCGGTGGGTTTGCCGCCCATCGCGGAAAATGAAAAGTCGATAAAGAACTTGCCGGCATTGGAATACTGCAGCACGGCGCCGAAGATGGTGAACAGGATGATCAGGGACGAAGACACGTCCACTGCCGCGCCGAAGATCCCTTCCAGCGTCATGTACATGTGGCCGACTACCCGCCCGAGGTCATAACCCTTGTGGGTCCACGGCGCGGGCAGCCACGGTCCGGCGAAGGCATAGGCGAGGAACAGCATCGTGACGATCGGCATCACCCAGCCGTTGGCCCGGCGCATCCCTTCCAGGACAAGCAGAATCAGCGCTACCCCGAACAGGATGTCGGTAGGGTCCGGCAGCGTATTCCGATCGGCGAAATCATCTCCGCCGAGCAGCATGTACGCTACGACGGCCACTGCGGCCAGCGCCATCAGCCAGTCCCACCACATCACCCGATGGCGGTAGCGGGCTGCAATCGGGAACAGCAGGAAAGAGAGAAACAGCACCCAGGCGACGTGGACGGCGCGCAGCACGTGGGTAGGGACGATCGAATAGGCGGCGTAGAGATGAAACACCGACATCGATACCGCCGTGAGCAGGACGAACAGCCCGAGCAGGCCGGTCAGCTTGTTGGCGGCGCCCTCCTCTTCCTCGACGTAGGCCTCCGCCTTGCGGAGGGCGGCCTCGTCGATTGCGGTGTCCGGCGTTGCCCCGGCAGCCGGGTGTGCCCCGGGGCCGGCTGCGGCAGGACTCACTTGAGCGTGACGCCTCTTTCGGCGAAGTACTTCACGGCGCCGGGGTGATAGGGAACCGGAGTGGCGGAGACTTTCTGGTTCTCCAGCTTGAAGCTGGCGGCTTCCTTGTGCACGGCGATGAGGTCGTCCCGCTTGTCGAAGATGGTCTTGACGATGTCGTATGCGGTTTTCTCATCCATGCTCTCGTGTACCACCAGGATATTCCAGACGGTCGCCTGCTGGTTGTCGGTGCTCATGCCTTTGTAGACCGACATCGGGATCGTATCCTGGACGTAGAGATCCCCGTACTTCTCGTTCATCTTGGGCACCGCGTCGGCGTGGTCGATCATCTTCAGCGTGGTCCCCGGTGTGTTGGCGAGGTCGGTGACGGCGGCAGTCGGCAGGCCCCCCACCCAGAAGAAGGCGTCGATCTTGCCGTCCTTGAGTGCGTTGACCGACTCGGCGACGCCGAGCCGTTCGCGCTTCAGGTCCTTGTCCTTGTCGAGCCCGGCCGCTTCAATGACGCGAAACCCCATCACTTCGGTGGCGCTTCCCGGCGATCCGGTCGATACCCGCTTGCCCTTGAGGTCCGACATCTTCTTGATGCCGGTGCTCTCGATCGTCACCACGTGCATCCGATTCGGATAAAGGACCATCAGCGTTTTCAAGGGAACCTTGTTCCCCTTGAACTTGTCCTGGCCCCGCAGCGCGTCCTGCGCGGCATCGGCCATCGTGAAGGCAACATAGGGCTTGCCGGAGGCGACCAGCTTGAGGTTGTCGACCGATCCGCCGGTGACCTCCGCGGTGGCTTGCATTCCTGGAATCGCGGTCGACAGTGCCGCGGCCAGGCCCCCGCCCATGGGGTAGTAGACACCGCCGGTGCCGCCGGTGGCGATCGAAAGGTTCTGCGCGGTGGCGCCATTCGAGAGGAGGAGGGCGGCAGCCGTGACGGCTGCGCCGAGGAATCTGCGCATGGAAAAGTCTCCTGAGTCGTTCTTGGTCGTCAGTGCCGATGCGGGGAAATCGTCGCGGCCGGCGCCTCCTGGAATCTAGTCACGGCTGCCGTCGAGGTCAAATCGGGATTTACCCGATTCGACCGCGGCGTTTCTCACTTGCGCGCGACCAGGTCGATCAGCGCGGACATGCCGCTGTGTCCAGCGCCCTCGTCGAGCACGGCATCATGAGACGCCAGGTGCAGGATCTGCAATGAAGAGAAGCTGCTGCGAAGCAGTTCCTCGGTGTAGAGGTTTTCAACCAGCTTAGGCCCCCCGGTTGCGTAAGCGAGTTGCGGCGGACGATAGCCCTGCATGATGAGCAATCCGCCCGGCTTCAGGGCCTGCACCATGCCGACGAACATGCGCTTGCGTTCCTCGGGGATTGCGAACTGCACGAAGATCGCCACCACGACGTCAAAGGCGGCAGGTTCCCAGATCCAGTCGTTGACATCGGCAAGTCGGTAGTCCACGGTGACACCCTGTTGCCTGGCCAGCTTCGTCGCCTTGTCGACCCCGGACGGTGAGAAGTCGAACGCCGTGACATCCAGGCCGAGTGAGGCGAGCCAGGCGCTGTTGCGCCCCTCCCCGTCGGCGACGCATAGTGCCCGCATGCCGGCACGCAGCTTGTCCTGCTGTGCCGTGAGGAAGGCGTTCGGTCGCGTGCCGAAGACGTACTCCTCTGCCGAGAATCGCTGGTTCCAGCGCTCGAGTTCCTGGGTATTACGGGACATGGTCGTTGATCCGGGTTGAGAAGAAGCCAGGAACTCTAGCATCTCCCACATGGAATCTACCGCGAGACGACAGGCTGTGGGACACCTCCGGTGGGACGCCGATCAGGCACGCCGATTGCCAATGTCGCGTCGTCTCAACTCCAGGAATCGACCATGAATATCGCACTTCGCACCTTCGTCGCAGCGGCGATTTCGCTGGCTGTATTTTCCGCGGCACATGCCGCCAACGACGCCGCTTCCGACGCGAAGAAGCGGGCAGATTCCGAATACAAGATCGCCAAGGATAAGTGCAAGCCCTTGAAGGGCAACGCCCAGGATGTCTGCGAGAAGGACGCCAAAGCGGCGCGTGACAAGACCAGGGCAGATGCCACCGCCGCCGCCAAAGGCACGCCTGAGGCCCGCGCCGATGCCAGGGAAACCAAGGCGAAGGCCGACTACAAGGCCAACGACGAGCGCTGCGAATCGATGAGCGGCAAGGACAAGACCGCCTGCGAGTCGCAAGCCAAGGCAAAGCTGGATCGTCGGCAGGCCGATGCCGACAAGGAAAGGAAGGCCAAGTAACAACTGAAGGCCAGGCGGCCGGTGACCGGGCCGGCGGCGCCGTTGGCTCCCGCCCGGCAGTGATTCCCCGTCCGGTCAGATCACCTGGCCCAGACCGGGTGCGATGAGGAGCGTACCGCCGGCGATCAGAAGGAGGATGCCCGCAGCGATGTGGGCGCGCGCCGCAGCACGCGGTCGCCGGACAGCAAGGATGCCGGCCGCATAATAGGCTCCCAACCACAAGGCAGACTGCATCGATAGGATGCCGATCCAGTAGGCAAGCAAAGGAGATCCGCTAGCGCCGGCGCTGCCTTCGGCGGCGATCATGCCGTGTGCGAGGGCACCAGCGCACAGGCCCAGCATGGCGCCCCGGAGCGCACCACCGGACAGCCGCTCCGGCGTCGCCAGGAGCAACAGCAAGCCGGCGCCACAAACGCTGAGGGCCACCAGCAGATCATCCGCCGGAAGCCCCATACCGGAAGCCTGCAGCATTCCCCCGGCTATCGAGCCGAAAAGCAGCATCGGCAAGGTGTAGCGGCGCAACGCGTCGCCCTGCGTCCCTCCCGGTGGCCGACGCAGATGCTTCGGGCCCGACGCGGCGCACCAGAGCCCGATGGCAAGCAAGAACAGCAGGGAACCCAGACCGATGACCGGGTGGCCCAAACCCGATAGAAGGCCGGCGACTATCGTTGTCGGTGCGGCGAGATCGGACACGTGGTGGGCCTGGGCCGGGGAAAGGGTGAGAACCGTGACGCTCAAGAGGGCCGCGCGCGCTGCAATCGACGTCTGGCCGGCAATCGTCTTTCTCATCGTCATGCTTGCCCTCACCGCTTGATGAAGAGTGTGACCAGCGGCGCGTCGCCCACCTGGGCACTGCGGTGTCCGTGCACGGCAGGGTCGAACCGCGCGCCGGAGGGTAGCGTGTCGGCGGAGAAAAAATGCTCTCCGGCGCTGAATCGACGGGCCGACCCATCCTGCAGGCCGATCTCCATCACCCCGGACAGGATGAAGACCCACTGCGGCTCCACCGTGCAATGGAACTGGGATGTGAATCCGGGTGGGCTGGTCCGCAGTTGCAGTCCCGACGCGCGCAACACTTCGGATAATCGGGAGGCGGGCGTGCCTTCTGTCAAGGGGATGTCGGATTCGTGAAACCGGGCACGACCGTCTTCGGCTGTTCGAAGCTCCACCTTGCGGAAGGCGTTCATGGACACTCCTCGCTCTATCGTGTCCGCAACGGTATCACAGGCGAGCCGGCGTCAGGATTCTCAGATATCGCTGCGCTTCAACAGGTAATCCAGCCCGCCGATCCGGAACCAGCGATATCCGTAGGGCTCCAGGATGAGGGTATGGTGGCCATTCTGGTCGGCGCGGCTATGCGCTTCCGAGAGCAGGTTGGCCAGCAGGTCCTCAGTGGCGCGATCTCCTTTGAGTCTGAACCGGACCTCACGCGCGTCCCCGGCGAGGTTGTGGGCGAAGAGAACGCTGTTGTTGCGCCAGCGATAGCGTAGAACGAGCACGGCGGGATCCGCCTGATCGATCACGTCGTAGTCGCCCCAGGCGATTTCCGGGACCTCCTTGCGCATTCGAATGAGGCGCTCGAGCCAGTTCAGGAACGAGTTGGGGTCGCGGCGTTGCGCGGCGACGTTCACGTGCAGGAAGCCGTAGGGGCCATGGTCGATCACGGGCATCACCGGATTGTCGCCGGCCGTGAAACCACCATGCGGCTCGTCGGACCACTGCATCGGCGTGCGCGCGCACTCCCGTTCCGGCAGCGAGAGATCGTCTCCCATGGCGATCTCGTCGCCGTATCGGAGCACGGGCGTTCCGGGGAGGGTCAGCATCAGGCTGTAGGCGCCTTCGAGGCGGCGGCGGTCGCTGTCCAGCATAGGCGCAAGTCGCCGACGGATGCCACGCCCGTACAACTGGGCATCCTTGTCCGGTGCGAACGCGTCGAACACTCGCTGCCGCTGGACCTTGGTCAGGCGGCCGAGGTCGAGTTCGTCGTGATTGCGCAGGAACAGACCCCACTGCCCGGTTGCCGGTTTGTCACGAGTCGCCTCGAGCGCCTTCACCAGCGGGCGACTGTCACCGGCGGCCAGTCCATAGAAGAGATTCTGGTTGACCTGGAAATTGAAGAGCATCTGCAGGCGGTCGCCGTCTTCGCCGAAGTAATCAAGGTTCTTGCCCGGCAGGATGTTGGCCTCCCCCAGGATGATTGCCTCGCCGCTTCGCCATTGCAGCAGTTCGCGGAAGGTGCGCAGCATGTCGAACTGTTCCTTCGGCTTGCGTACCCTTGGTCCTTTGGCCGAAATGACGAACGGCACCGCGTCCATGCGGAAGCCCGAGACGCCGAGTTGGGCCCAGAAACCCATGATCTTCAGGATCTCTGCCTGGACCAGCGGATTCGAAGTGTTCAGGTCGGGCTGGAACTCATAGAAACGATGGAAGTACCAGGCCCTCGCCTTCTCGTCGCGGGTCCATACGGATTTCTGGACGCCGGGGAAAACGATGCCGTCGTCGCTGTTGGGAGGTTTCTTGTCTGACCAGACATACCAGTCACGGTACTTCGAGTCCGGATCAGTGCGGGCCGACTGGAACCAGGGATGCTGGTCGGAGGTGTGGTTGACGACCAGATCGATGAGAATGCGGATGCCGCGCTGATGCGCGCCGTGCGCGAACTCGACGAAGTCACCCAGGGTGCCGAAGCGTGGATCGACGTTGTAGTAGTCCGAGACGTCATAGCCGTTGTCGCGCTGCGGCGATGTCTGGAACGGCATCAGCCAGAGGCAGGTGATGCCGAGGCCTTGCAGATAATCGAGCCGCCGCAGCAGACCCGGAAAGTCCCCGATACCGTCGCCGTTAGAATCCATGAAGGTTTCCACCGACAGGCAGTAGATGACCGCGTTCTTGTACCAGAGATCATTGATCATCGGGATCGGCTCCGTCACGCCCGACCGGGAAATCCAGGCCTGGTCCGGCCGAGTTTAGCCGGGGAAACGGGAGGGTAACGGTGAAAAACCTCGACACGAGAGGTCCGGACGCCTGGTGGCGTTATGGGGTGGTGTACCAGGTCTATCCGCGTTCGTTTCAGGACGGCGATGGTGATGGCGTGGGCGATCTCACGGGCATCCGCCAACGGCTCGATTATCTCGTCGCGCTCGGCGTGGACGCCATCTGGATTTCGCCGATCTTCCGTTCGCCGATGGCCGACTTCGGTTACGACGTTGCGGACTATTGCGACATCGATCCCCTGTTCGGCACGCTGGCGCAGTTCGACGACCTGCTGGCGGATGCACATGCGCGCGGACTGAAGCTGATCCTCGATTTCGTGCCCAACCACACCTCGGCCGACCACCCCTGGTTTGTCGAAAGCCGCCGCTCGCGCGGCAGTGCTCTGCGCGACTACTACCTGTGGCGCGACCCGGCAGCCGATGGCGGGCCGCCCAACAACTGGCGCAGCAACTTCGGTGGTCCGGCCTGGACCTTGGATGCGGCCAGCGGCCAGTACTACTACCACGCGTTCCTGCCGGAGCAGCCTGATCTCAACTGGCGCAACCCGGCGGTGCGGGAGCAGATGTTCGAAGTGATGCGCTTCTGGCTCAAGCGTGGGGTCGATGGCTTCAGGGTCGACGTGATCTGGCACCTGATCAAGGACCACGAGTTCCGCGACAATCCCCTGAATCCCGACTGGGGTGCGGAGCATCCGGAATCACACGCGCTGCTGCCGGTCTACTCGGCCGATCGCCCGGAACTGATGGCGATCATCAGGCAGATGCGGGAAGTGGTTTCGGCGTTCGATACCGAACAGAGCTCCCGGATACTGATCGGCGAGATCTATCTTCCCCTCGAGCGCCTGGTCGCTTATTACGGTCCCGACGAGACCGGCGCCCTTCTTGGCGTTCATCTTCCGTTCAATTTCCTGCTGATCGGCGCGCATTGGCAGGCGGGTTCGCTGGCAGCGCTGATCGAGCGCTATGAAGGAGCCTTGCCGCCGGGCGGATGGCCCAACTGGGTGCTTGGAAATCACGACAAACCGCGGATAGCAAGTCGCGTCGGCGAACGGCCGGCCGCGCTGGCGGCGATGCTGCTGCTGACCTTGCGCGGCACGCCGACGATCTACTACGGCGATGAGATCGGCATGAGCGATGTCGAGATTCCGCGGGACCGGATTCGTGATCCTGCCGAGTTGCGTGAGCCCGGTAAAGGCCAGGGCCGCGACCCGCAGCGTACGCCGATGCAATGGAGCGACGGACCGGGCGCCGGTTTCACTTCCGGCACGCCGTGGTTGCCGCTCGGACCGGACTACCGGCATCGGAACGTCGAGCATGCCGTAGCCAATCCGCGGTCGATGCTGGCCCTGCATCGTGACCTTCTTGCGCTGCGCCGGCGGGAGGCGGCGCTGCACGCCGGCGAAATCGGATCGATCCGGGCTGATGGAGATTGCTTGTCGTTCGAGCGCATCCACGGCAGCAGCCGGCTGCGGGTGGAACTGAACTTCGGTGATCAGCCGGTTACGGCAGTCGCCGGACCGCTCGGCGAAGTGCTGCTGACGACGGCCCGCTTCGATGGCGCGGCGATCGCCAAGGCTGCTCCTGCGCGGGCGGCGGTCGAGCGGCCCGGGCCGTTACAGCCATTCGAAGGCCGGGTGCTCCGCATCGGCTGACTCCCACTCGACGGCCCGCGCGGGCAGCCTCGGACAGTCCCCTTCGAACGACTGCTTATAATCGGAAGGCTGCAAGGAGATAGCCCATGGCAATGATTGACGACCTCGAGCGACTCAGCGCATTGCGCGACAAGGGCGCCGTCAGCGACGCCGAGTATGAGCGAGCCAAGGAACGGATCCTGGATCGCGGACTTTCCGAGGACGCTGTGCGCGTGGCTCCCACTCGGGGACCGCTGATACGCCGCGCCACTCGCGATCGCTGGCTGGGTGGTGTCTGCGGCGGCATCGCGCGACTCACCGAAAGCGAGACCTGGATCTGGCGCCTGGCCTTCACCGCCGGGCTGGTATTCGGCGGCGTCACCGCGCTCATCTATGTCCTGCTGTGGATATTCGTGCCACCTGAGGACTCCATGCCGACCTGAGCTGATTCCGGTGCGGTTTCGGGTGCGCGCTCTACGGTGATGCGAAGCGTGGCGAACACGGCCGGCCTTCAGGGTTGACCCGGAATCGAGGGATGCAAGGGATGGTATCGTTTCAGGAATACTGCTATATCTGGGAATGAGGCGGGCCTGTGAGCCCGCCCTTTCAATCTGAGGAGACCGATGATGACCGTACGACTACCCCGAACCCTTCTTGCCGCTGCCTTGCTGGCTGCTGCTCCGATGCTGGTGCATGCGGCCGACTATCCCGAGAAGACGGTGAGCTACATCATTCCCTTCGGACCTGGCGGCGAATCCGACATCTCGGCACGACTGCAGGAGCCGGTATTCAAGAAGCTGACCGGCCAGAGTCTTGCCATCCAATACAAGCCTGGCGCGGGCGGCGCGGCGTCCTGGGCGCAACTCAACAGCATGACCGGCGACGGCTACACGGTGATGGGCACAAACCTGCCGCACATCGTGCTGCAGCCGCTGCAGAAGGATGTCGGCTATCAGACCGACGATATCAACACGGTCTACTGGTTCCACTACACGCCGGATGCGCTGATGGTGACGTCGGACAGCCCGCACAAGACGTTGAAGGACTTCGTCGAGGCGGCGAAGAAGGCGCCAGGTGCGACTACGATGTCCGGCTCCGGCACCAACTCCGCGAACCACCTTGCTCAGCAGCAGTTCGACAAGCTGGCCGGCATCAAGACCACCTACGTGCCCTTCGGTGGCACCGGCCCTTCCAACACCGCGTTGCTGGGCAAGCAGGTCAGCGGCAGCTGGGGCTATACCACCGTCCAGATGCAGTTGGGAGACCAGGTCCGCTGCCTGGCGGTAGCAATGGAAAAACGCCATCCCAAGCTCCCCGACTGCCCGACCTTCAAGGAGCAGGGATTCGACCTGGTCGGGGGGGCTTATCGCGGCGTAGCCGTACCGAAGTCGACCCCTGCCGACGTCCAGGCGAAACTGGCGGATGTCCTCGCCAGGATCAATGCCGATCCGGAATTCATCCGCAAGATGGAGGAAGGCGGCTTCGCCATGCTGGACGTCGGGCCGGCCAAAATGGAGAAGTTCATGACCGAAGTGAAGGGGCGCTACGAGGCGCTGGCCAAGGAAATGGGCATCTCCAAGAAGTAACGGGCGTTTCGAAGAGCTAGCACGCCGGGCCGGATCGATTCTCAGCCGATGGGAAGCTTCGAGTATCTGCTGGCCGCGTTGACGCCGGTCAATCTGCTGTTCGCCCTGGCCGGCGTCGTCGCCGGTACGGTGATCGGCGCCCTGCCGGGGCTGACCGCGACCATGGCCGTGGCCGTGCTGGTGCCGTTCACTTTCTCGCTCGAGCCGTCCTCGGCATTGATCGCGCTGGGCGCCATCTATACCGGGGCCATCTACGGCGGCGCTTACGCGGCGATCCTGCTCAACACGCCGGGCACGCCGTCGTCGATCGCGACCACCTTTGACGGCTATCCGATGGCCCGGTCCGGGCGTGGGGACCTGGCGTTGACGCTGGCCTGCCTTGCTTCGGTTTTCGGCGGGTTGGTCGGCGCGGTCTTCCTGCTCCTGCTGGCGCCGCCGATGGCCACCGTGGCGCTGAAATTCGGCCCGGTGGAGTACTTCTGGCTGGCGGTGTTCGGCCTCACCCTGATTTCCTCTCTGGGTGAGGGCAGCACCATCAAGGGGCTCATGGGCGGCTGCATGGGCCTGCTGCTGTCGATGGTGGGCGTGGCGGAGGTCGGCGGCGATGTGCGCTACGTCGGTGACGCCAAGGCACTGCTCGGTGGCATCGATATCGTCTCTGCCCTGATCGGACTGTACTGCATTCCGGTGCTGATCGACCTGGTGGCCACCTCGGTGGCGCACCTGCACGCGGCGGAGAAAGTCGCAGGATTCCGATTGCGGGAAGCCGGCGAAATCCTGGGCCGTTCCAAGCTCAATCTGGCCCGCAGTTCCATCATCGGCACCGTGGTCGGCATCCTGCCCGGCGCCGGCGGCTCGATCGCCGCACTGGTGGCCTACTCCGAGGCCAAGCGTTCGGCGCCGCCGGGGGCGCAGTACGGCAAGGGCGAACCGGGTGGCGTGGTGGCCACCGAAGCGGCCAACAACGCAACTGTCGGCGGCGGTTTCATCCCGACACTGGTCCTCGGCATACCGGGGACACCGCCCGACGCGATCATCCTTGGTGCATTGCTGGTGCAGGGCATACGGACCGGCCCGACCCTGTTCACTCAACAGGGACCCATCGTATACACGTTCATCTGGGGCCTGATCCTGGCGACGCTGATCATGCTCCCGATCGGATTGCTGATCGGGCGCTTCGCCTTCCGTTCCATCGTCGCAATTCCGAAGGCCGTGCTGGTTCCAGGTGTTGCGATGCTGACGGTACTGGGAAGCTTCTCGGTCCACAACAACCCCCACGAGGTCCAGCAGATGGCGGTACTCGGAGTCGCTGCCTGGGGGCTCGCTCAGGTCGGATTCACCGCCTCGCCGATCGTTCTCGGGCTGATCCTCGGTTCGATTGCGGAGAGCGGCTATGTCCAGGGGCACCTCATCGGTGGCGCCCGGGGCAACGTGCTGGCGGAGTTCTTCGCGCGGCCGATATCGATCGCCATCATGGCGCTGATCCTGCTCGGCCTGCTGTGGCCCTTGTGGGCGAAGCGCCGCGCGCGCACTGCGGAGGCCGGCCTTGAGTGAGCGGACCTACGACCTGCCCGGCGCAGTCGGCTGCCTGATCGCCATCGGAATCGGTGCGGCGGCGCTCTGGTTCTCGGCGGACTTCTCGGATCTGGGCGCCGTCTTCCCGCGTACGATCGGCGCACTGCTGGTGCTGCTGGGAGCGCTGTACCTGCTGCTGGTGCTGCTGGGGCGCACGTCGCGCCCGCCGCCACTTGGGGGCTCGCACCTGCGACGCGCCGGCGTCGCGATCGTGATGCTCGGTTGGGCCTTCCTGCTCAAGCCCTTGGGATTCCTGGGGAGCAGTGCCTTGGCATTCGTCGCCTTGCTGATCATCGCAAACCACAATCGCTGGACGGCTCGCACGGTCCTGGTCTACGGCGCCGCCGGTGCGGTGCTGCTCGGCGGTTTCTACGCCTTGTTCAAGCTGGTCCTGCTGGTGCCGTTGCCGTGACGGCGTCCCCGCCGCAGCTCAACGGAGCGTCGCATCCGGAAGCGCCGGTGCGCGGCACAGCCGTCGTGCCAGCAGGAGTGTCGGCAAGGTCAGGGCTGCCGCCGCCAGCGTCATCTGCAGCGGTGACAGGGGCATCATTCCCCCGCCCGGCGCCGCGAACATGAGTCCGCCGATCATCAGCGCCGATCGCAGTGGCCACGCGAGCCGGCCCGCCCGCGTGAGGTCCCCCACCCCGGGCTGATAGCCCTGCAGGCCGCCGCATACCAGTGTGATGCCGGCGATGGCGGTGATCAGGTGCAGGGGAAGGTTCGACAGGTCACCCTGCAGGACCATCGACGGGTTCATGACGAAGAAGAACGGCACGAAATAGATGATGGCGCCGATCTTCATCGCCTCGAAGCCGGTCGCGATCATTGGCGACTTGGCAATCGATGACGCCGCTACCGCGGCAAGTGCCACCGGTGGCGTGATGAACGAGACCATGCCCCAGTACATCACGAACAGGTGCACGGCCAAGGGGTTGAGGCCGACCTCGATCAGGCTGGGTGCCAGCAGCACCGCGAGAAAGATGTAGCAGGCGGTGATGGTCATGCCCATGCCGAGGATGAAGCTCGTGAGCGCGCCCATCAGCATCAGAAGAAACGGCGATTTTCCGGCGATATGCAGCAGCTCGGTGGTCAAGGTGCCGGTCAGCCCGGTAAGGGAGAATGCGCCGACCAGCAGTCCCACGCCCGCCAGGATCGCCGCCAGTTCGACGAAGACCCTGCCGTTGGCCTCCAGGAACCCGGCCAGGTCGGCCCAGCCCCAGCGGTGCTTGGAGAACAGCTGGTTCAGGACCAGGAGCAGGGCTGTCGCCAGCCAGGGCGCCCAGTTTTCGCGCTTCATCACCAGCAGCAGGAAAATGAGCAGGATGATGACAAAGATGAAATACCAGCCATCCTTGAACACCGCGCCGAGCCGGGGCAGGTCGGCCCGGGGCAGTCCCACCATGGCGTGGCGCCCGGCATGGCAATCGATCTGCATGAACAGCGCAAAGAAGTAGAGAATCGCGGGCACTGCCGCAGCAAGCGCGACCTGGGCGTAAGGGATGTCGAGGAACTCCGCCATCACGAAGGCGGTGGCTCCCATGACCGGCGGCGCAAGCACGGCCCCGGTCGAAGCGCAGGCCTCGATCGCGCCGGCCGTCGCCGGGCGAAAGCCGGTGCGCTTCATGGCCGGTATCGTCATGGCGCCGGTGGTGAGCACGTTGGAGATCACGCTGCCGCTCATCGACCCCAGCAGCCCCGACGAGAAGATCGCCACCTTGGCGGCGCCGCCGCGATAGCGGCCGCACAGCGCAAACGCGAAATCGATGAAGAAGGTGCCGGCTCCGGTGAACTGGAGTGCCGTGCCGAAGATGAGAAATCCGATGACGAGTTCCGCGAAGGCGCGCATCGGTACCCCGAGGACGCTCTCTCTTGAAAAGATATGGAAGGCGGCGGTGTCGAGCATCGACACCGAGGTCGAGTTCAGCGGCGCGGGCACGATGCCCGCGAACAGCGGGTACAGCGAAAAGAGCGTCATGATGACGAACAGCGCCGTACCGCCCGCCCGCCTGAGCGCCTCCAGCACCAGTACCCAGAGCGCCACCGCGCTCCACATTGCCCACCCGGGTGCGACGATCGCGGCGCTGTATTCCCATCCTTCGGCGGCCGAGTCCCGCGCCGTCAGCGCCATCAGGACACAAAGGCCCGAACTCAGCAGGAAAAGAAACAGGTCGTAGAGCGGAACGCGATCCACGTGCAGTCCGGCGCGCACCGGATAGACGATGAAGGCCAGGGGCACCAGGGTGGTGAGCAGGCCCCAGTAGTACTCCGTGTCCAGCATCGTGAAGCCGACGAAGAACCGGAGCGTGAACTGCTGGTTGAAGCAGAGCAGCAATGCGATGCTCGCCCAGGCCAGCAGCAGGCCGCGCCAGGCGCCGGACAAGCGGCGCCGCCCCGCCGCTTCCTGGGCAAGCGGCTCCCCGGAAGCAGCCTCCGACATGCGCTAGTCGAAGATCGGGTCGAGTCCCGCCTTGACCAGGGCGGCCTTGCGCTGATCCATCCAAGCCGTGTAGAAGGCATCCTTGTCCTCGGGCGGCTTGCTGTCCATGAAGGACTTCCAGGCCTGCGCGAGCACCGACTGCCGCTTGAGCAGCATGTCGTTGTGCTGCTGGGCTTCCGGTGTCCAGGCGCCCGCTTCCTTGATCGCCTTCACGGCGCCCGCGTGGTAGGGCAGTACCCAGGTCAGGTTCTGGCGTTTGAGTTCCAGGCCATCCGCACCCGGCGCGCCGGTCTTGTAGTCGTCGTAGTTGACGATCATGGCCTTGGTGATGCCGTAGATGACTTCAGGCGACTGACTGGCGTATGCCATGAAGATCGGATAGGGATAGGCCGGCAGGGCGACCGGATTGTCTTTGCCCAGCCCGCCTGCACCGCAGGTGACGTCATGCGGGTAGAAGTACGGCCCCACCGACTTGACGCGTTCCCAGCCCGCCTTGTCGGCGGCCGGAGCCGGCGGCCAGACCAGGCCGCGCGGCGAGGCGTCGACCTCACGTGCCTGTCCCGAGATGGTCGAGGCGAAGGCGGCGTCCACCTCGTTGTTGACCATGCCTTTCCACATCGCACCGTAGTTGGAAAACTCGACGATCTCCACATCCTTGCGGGTGAGCCCGGCGAAAGCAATCACGGCGAGTGCGTTCTGGTTGAGGGCGGGCGAGCCCACCACGAATCCGACCCGCTTGCCCTTGAGGTCCTTGATCTCCTTCACGCCCGAGTCCTTTGCCACGCCGAGCGAGAGACCGTTGCAGGATGTCGAGGCGAGCATCAACTGGAGCGCCTGCGGGCCCCAGTCGCGGGTACCGAACTCGAACACCCCTTCCTGGGCGAAGTAGCCGCCGACGCCCATGGCCGAAGCCTGCGCGCGACCGCCCTTCACCGGCGCGAGTCGCGCGATGTCGTTGCCACCGGGCAGGACTCTCAGGTCGACCCCGTGCTTTTCCTTGAACATCTTGCCAATGGCGACGGCCATGTTGAAACCCGAAGACCCGGTGTCATAGGCCGACATCGTCAGGGATTTGGGCAACTGGATTTCATCGGCGGCCACCGCTGTGCTGCAGAACAGCGTCAGCGACAGACTCGATAGCGCTATGGGGGCCGCCAACCAGCCCCGTTTGAATTTTGCTTGCATAGTCTCCTCCGGCTCGCATGGGCGCTTCGATCCGGCGTCGAAGCCTCGATCGATCTTGCCCGACTTGCAGGGGATGCACAAGGCGGGTAATTCCCGGCCCCTGCGGCAATCGGCCTCTATCATGGTTTCATCGACGACAGGTGCCGGCATGCTGCAGTGGTTGCGCCGATTCATACCTCGCCCGGAACACGTCCACGGCAATCGCTGGTTGCAGTGGCTAGGGCCGCGCCTCATGCATCGGCGCCTGTGGCGGCTCAGCCGGCGAACGGTGGCCATCGGCGGCGCGGTCGGCGTCTTCTTCGGACTGCTGATTCCGGTTGCGCAGATTCCGGTGGCTGCCGGCGTCGCCATGCTGCTTCGCGCCAACCTGCCGGCGGCCATCGGCAGTACCCTGGTTTCCAATCCGGTCACCTTCGCCCCGATCTACCTCGTCGCCCATCGGCTGGGATCGACGTTGCTCGGCGAGCCGCCGTCGGATCCCCCCGACTTCGCCGGGGAGATCGCGCAGATTCCGGACACCGGGGACGAGCAGCGCTGGTGGTCACGCGCCAAGGAAGTGCTCCTGTCGCGTGGCAAGCCCCTGCTCCTGGGTCTGAGCATTCTGGCCGTGGCGGGAGCCGTTCTGACCTACAGCGTGATAACGCTGGGCTGGCGCCTGGTGGTGTTCATGTCACGCCGGCGGCGCCGGCGCGACAACACGGTCGGGGTGGATTAGGACGATAGCCGGTGGGACGAGGACCTTCGCCCCTTGTCGTGCCTCAGCCGGCGCTCTGCGAAGCCAGCGCTGCAGTGCGACGCTCGGAAAACTCGAATATCAGCATGCCGACCAGCATCGCCAGCACGAAGACCGCGGCTTCGGCGTGTCCGGCCCCGAGCGCGACGATGGCCGGCCCAGGGCAGAAGCCGGCGAGCCCCCAGCCCGCGCCGAAAGCCAGGCCTCCTCCCACCAGCCGCCGATCGATGTCCTGCGAGGTGGGCAGGTTCAAGCCGCCGCCGAGGAAGGTGCTGGTGCGCCGCTTGGCAATGCCGAAGGCGCCCATACCGACCAGGATGGCGCCCCCCATCACGAAAGCGAGCGACGGGTCCCAGTTGCCGGCAAGGTCGAGAAAGCCGATCACCTTGCCAGGGTCGGTCATTCCGGAAATGATGAGGCCGAGGCCGAACAGCAGGCCGACCAGGAACTCGACGATTCGATGCATGAGAATTTCCTTGTTCCGAATGGCGTGGTCAGGCGAAGAGATGGCGCATCACGAAGACGGTGACGAAGCCGGCAGCCATGAAGGTGGCCGTGGCCACCAGCGAGCGCGGCGACAAGCGGGACAGTCCGCAGACGCCGTGGCCACTGGTGCAACCCGCCCCGTAGCGTGTGCCGACGCCCACCAGAAGCCCGGCCACCACCAGGGTGCCCCAGCCGGCGTCGATCCGGGTCTCGCTGCTGCCCACAAACAGGGCGTACAGCAGCGGTGCTGACAGCATGCCGAGGATGAACAGGGCCCGCCAGGCCATGTCTGGCGACGGGCGGCGCAACAACCCGCCGACAATGCCGCTGACGCCGAGGATGCGGCCGTTGACCAGGATCAGGATGGCCGCAGCGAGGCCGATCATGATGCCGCCGGCCAGGGAAGCCCACGGGGTGAAATGAGTCCAATCGATCGTCATGGCGACTTCGCCTCCTTCGTATTGCAGAATTGTTCATGCAGCACCTGCATCACGGCCAGCGCCGGCGGACTGTCGATCCGGTAGTAGATCTGCTTGCCGTCGCGCCGGGTGGAAACCAGCTCGGCATCGCGCAGCACGCCGAGTTGCTGTGAAAGCGTGGGCTGGGCGACTCCGACCAGTTCCTCGAGCTCGCCCACCCGCTTCTCACCCAACGCCAGCTGACACAAGAGGAGCAGTCGATCCGGATTGGCGAGGATTCTCATCAGCCGGCAGGCGGAATCAGCGGAATGGCGCAGACCTTGCAGGTCAAGGGTGAGATCACTCGACATGACGATGTTGCTCCGGCTCTGGACAATCCTGATCACGTTGCTGAAGTTCCAACCCGAAAGATAGCACAAAACATATAATGTAAAAAATGATAATGATTGGCGTAATCATCGACGTGATCGGCCGCGGTCCTGCCCCTGCTCCGACAGGCGCCTAGCCGATGCGGACCAGGCTCAAGTCTGCTATCGCGCTTGCCGTCCTCGCGGGCGGTGTGGTCGCGACAGCGCTCTATGTCACTCGCGGGACACCGGTGCAGGTCGTCCTGGTCACCCGCTCGAACATCGTGCAATCGGTTGTGACGACCGGCCGGCTCAATGCGTCTGCCCGCATGGACATCGGTTCGGAGGTGACCGCCTCGGTGCGCTCGGTGCTGGTGCGCGAGGGTGACCGCGTCAAGGCCGGCGACCTGCTGATCGTCCTGGGGGATGCCGAGGCGCGGGCGTCTCTGCAGCAAGCCCAGGCGGCACTGGCGGAGGCGCAAGCCCGGGCCTCCCAGCAGGCGACAGTGGCGGCGCCGATGGCGAGCCAGGCCGTGGTGCAGGCGCAGGCGGCCTTCGACGCCGCGCAGCGCGAGTACCGGCGTGCCCAGGACCTGGTGGCGCAGGGTTTTTTCGCGCAGCAGAAGCTCGACGAGGTGCGGCGCGCGCGGGATACCGCCCGCAGCGTGCTTGAATCGTCGCGCGTCCAGGCGCAGGCCAATGCGCCGAGCGGCGTGGAGCCGCAACTGGCAGCCTCGCGCGTCGACCAGGCGGCAGCGGCCCTGGAAGTGGCCGAGGCCCGATTGGATCGCCTGCAGATCACCAGTCCGGTGGATGCGATCGTCCTCGCGCGTCATGTCGAAGCCGGCAGCATGGCCCAGCCCGGTCGGGTGCTATTGGCGCTGGCGGCGCAAGGGGACTTGCGCATCGACGCCGCCGTCGACGAGAAGCACCTGCGGATGCTGGTTCCTGGCATGCCGGCTCGGGCAGTGGCCGACGCCTATCCTGGCCAGCCCTTCGACGCGAAGCTCAACTACATCTCGCCGGCGGTGGATCCGCAGCGCGGCACGGTCGACGTGCGACTCGCGGTGCCGCAGGCGCCGGCCTTCGTGCGCCCCGACATGACGGTATCGGTCGAGTTGCTCGGCGGCGCCAGGCAGGATGCGCTGGTCCTGCCCGCGGCCGCGGTGCGCGACGCCGAGCGCGCCGCGCCCTGGGTCCTGGCGCTGCGCGATGGCCGGGCCGTGCGCACCCCGGTGCAACTGGGGCTGCGCGGCGTCGGCGCGGTGGAACTGCTGGGCGGCGTCGTGGAGGGCGACGAAGTCATCCCGCAGACCGAGAAGGCCACGCCGGGAGACCGGGTGCGGCGGACTGCAACCAAGCCACCGGTCAAGGGCATCGAAGTGCCGTCCTTCGTGTCGGGCTGATCCGCCCCGAATCCCCCGCACCATGCTGATCGCCCGCCGCCGTGCCGCCGTTTCTCCCTGGGTCCGCTGGATGCCATTCGAGCTCCTGGTCGCCATGCGCTACCTGCGCGAAGGACGGATGCAGAGCGTTCTGATCCTGGCGGGCGTCACGGGTGGCGTCGCGGTGATCATTTTCCTCACTCAGCTGATCAATCAGCTGCAGGTTGCGATCATCGACCGGGCGATGGGGTCCCAGGCGCACGTGATCATACGGCCGCTCGAGGAAGTGGCGCAGCGGGTCGTCACGGCGGATGCCGAACAGGCGGTCGCGGCCGTAATTCAGCCTCGCGAGCAGCGGCTGCGCTCGGTGGACCAGTGGGAGCGCGTGGCGGGCCTGGCGAGCCGGACACCGGGCGTGCTGGCGGTTTCCCCGATCGTCAGCGGGCCGGCCTTCGCCTCGCGCGGCAGCAGCAACCGCAGCGTCGTCCTGATGGGGGTCCAGCCGGATGCGTACCGACGGGTCGTGCGGATGGACGACTTCATGACGCAGGGCCGCTTCGACGTCTCCGGCACGCGCACCTTGATCGGCATCGACCTGGCGCGCGATCTCGGCGTGACGGTGGGGGACAAGCTTCGTGTCACCAGTGCCGACGCGCGCAGCGAAGTACTGGATATCGGCGGGCTTTTCGACATGGGAAACCGGGACCTGAATCGGCGCTGGGTATTCGTCACCCTCAAGCTGGCCCAGAATCTGCTCGACCTGCCCGGCGGCGTGTCCAGCATCGACCTGACGGTGGCCGAACTGTTTGCCGCCGACCGGGTTGCCGACAACCTGCGCGCCCAGACCGGCCTGACAGTAGACAGCTGGATGCAGACCAATTCAGGCCTGCTCAACGCCCTTGCCAACCAGAGCGTGTCGAACAACCTGATCCGCAGCTTCGTGATGTTGATCGTCGCGCTCGGCATCTCCAGCGTGCTGGTGGTCAGCGTGGTCCAGAAGCAGCGCGAGATCGGCATTCTCCGCGCCATGGGCGCCGGGCGCCGGCGGATCATGGCGATCTTCCTGCTGCAGGGCGGACTGGTCGGACTGGTCGGGTCCGCCCTCGGTGTCGCGCTCGCTTATCTCCTGCTGGTGGTGTTCTCGCATATCTTCAAGAGCCCGGACGGCAGCCCTCTGTTCGCCGCGCAGCTCGAGCTGTTGCTGGTATTCCAGGCTGCGGTGATCGCCTGCGGAGTCGGGTTGCTGGCGGCGGTGATTCCGGCACGGCGCGCCGCTCGCATGGACCCGGTGCAGGCGATCAGGGCCTGATCCGTGACGGAACCTTCCACCGCCGCGCTCTCGTCCATCCTTCGACTGGTGGACATCCACAAGAGTTACAACATCGGCACGCCGGTTCAGACCGAAGTACTGCACGGCATCAGCCTGGCATTGGAAGCGGCCGAGTTCGTCGCGCTCAAGGGTCCGTCCGGCTCAGGCAAAAGCACCCTGCTCAACGTCATCGGCCTGCTGGAGCGGCCGACCTCGGGCCTGCTCGAGATCGCGGGCAGGCGGACCCAGGCGCTCGATGACACCAGCATCACGGCCCTGCGCGGCGCCACGATCGGCTTCGTCTTTCAGTTCCATCATCTGCTGCCGGCTTTCACCGCAGTCGAGAATGTGCTGCTGCCGTCGGTCATCGCGCACGGCACCGCGACACCGCAGGCGCTGGCAATGGCGGGTGAACTGCTGGCCCGCGTCGGACTCAAGGGTTCGGAATACAAGCGGCCGGGCGAGTTGTCCGGGGGCATGCAGCAGCGGGTTGCCATTGCGCGCGCCCTGTCGATGCGCCCCAGCCTCATCCTGGCCGACGAACCGACCGGCAACCTGGATACGGTGACGGCCGATGAGATCTTCGCTCTCCTGCGGGAATTCAACCGCGATCACGGCAGCGCCTGCCTGATCGTCACGCACGATGCTCGACTCGCGGCGCGCTGCGACCGGATCCTGGAACTGGTCGATGGCCGCCTGGTCGGCACCTGACGGTGGCGGCTGACCGTAGTGGATACGCGATCCACATCGTCATGGCGCAGGAATAGAATCGATCCGGGACCCGTCCGTGCCACTCAGGATGCTCCAGCATGAAGCTTGAAAATCTGCTCACCGCCCTGCCGGACCAGGAGGTCACGCGCGACGTCCTGCGCGAGAAGTACGCCAAAGGCGACGAAACGACTGCGCGCGATGTACGCGAGCGGGTAGCACGGGCGCTGGCGTCGGTCGAAGCGGGCGGGCAGCAGGACTTCTGGCAGGGTGAGTTTCTGTGGGCGATGGAGAACGGCTTCGTCCCGGCGGGACGCATCAACTCGGCCGCCGGTACCGCGCTCCAGGCGACGCTCATCAACTGCTTCGTCCAGCCGATCGGCGATGCAATCTCCGGCATCGACGAACAGGGCACGCCCGGCATCTACCTGGCGTTGCAGGAGGCCGCCGAGACCATGCGTCGCGGCGGCGGGGTCGGCTATGATTTCTCGCCGATCCGCCCGCGCGGCGCCCTGGTGCAAGGGCACCCGATCACGCGCCTCCGGCCCGGTGTCGTACATGCGGGTCTTCGACAAGTCGTGCGAGACGCTCGAGTCCGCAGGGTCGCGCCGCGGTGCGCAGATGGGCGTGATGCGGGTGGACCATCCCGACGTCGAGGAATTCATCGACGCCAAGAACGACGGGTCGCTGTCCAACTTCAACATGTCGGTGGCGGTCACCGACGAGTTCATGCGCGCGGTGGAACAGGACGGGGTTTTCGACCTGGTGCATGCAGCGCAGCCCTTCGACGTCGCTACCGGCCGGCGACGTCCGGACGGCGCCTGGCTCTACCGGAGCGTGCCGGCGCGCGGACTCTGGGACCGCATCATGCGTTCGACCTACGATCACGCCGAGCCGGGTGTGATCTTCATCGATCGCCGTCAACCGGGACAACAACCTCTCCTACTGCGAATGGATTGTCGCCAGCAATCCGTGTGGCGAGCAGTTCCTGCCGCCCTACGGCTGCTGCGATCTCGGCAGCATGAATCTCACCCGGTTCGTGGCGGATCCGTTCGGTGAGGCGCCGACCTTCGATTTCGAGCAGTTCCGCAGAGTCGTGGCCATCTGCGGTCCGAGCGCTCGACAACGTGCTCGACCTGACGCTCTGGCCATTGCCGGCACAGGCGCGGGAAGCCGCAGTCCAAGCGTCGGATCGGACTCGGCTTCACCGGCCTGGGCAATGTGCTGACGATGATGAAGTTGCGCTACGACAGCGAGCCGGGCCGCGCGCTTCGCCGCCGGCGTGGCGCAGGTGATGCGCGATACAGCCTATGAGACATCCTGCGAGCTTGCCCGCGAGCGCGGTCCGTTTGCGCTGTTCGATGCTCACGCATACCTGGCGCCGCCCCATGCGGCGTCGCGCCTTCCGGAGCCCCTGCGGGAACGGATCCGCGCGCATGGCATCCGCAACTCGCACCTGCTGTCGATCGCACCCACCGGGACGATCTCGATCGCTTTCGCCGGCAATGCATCCGGCGGGATCGAGCCCGCGTTTTCCTGGACCTACACCCGGCGCAAGCGCATGCCGGACGGCAGCAAGCGCGAATACCAGGTCGAGGACCTTGCCTATCGGATGTGGCGACATCTGGGCGGCGACATGAACGCACTGCCGGAGTACTTCGTCTCTGCGATGCAGATTCCAGCGAGCGAGCACTTGCGCATGAGCGCGGCGGTACAGCCCTTCATCGATTCCGCCATCAGCAAGACCGTCAACGTATCGCAGGACTATCCCTACGACGATTTCAAGTCGCTCTATCTGGAGGCCTGGCGCGCGGGCCTCAAGGGCATCACCACCTATCGTCCCAACGCGGTCCTCGGCTCGGTGCTCAGCGTTGCGGGCTCGGCGGCCGCAACGGCGCCAACAGCCCGCAGGACCTTCGTGACGAACCCGACCGCCGCCTGCGGCTGGAGCGTGTTCCGCAGCCGGCCCTGTCGTCGTTGCGCTGGCCCAGCCGGCCGAAGCTGCCCGCACGGAAACATGGCGTACGCCTACATGGTCGAGCCGGTCGACGGCCGCGCCTCTTTCTGCATCTTCATCGGCCAGACGCAGGCGCCGCTAGCCCCGGACGGTGGCATCGCAGGTCCCAGCGTCCCTTTCGAGACCTGGGTCAACGGCAACGAACAGCCACGCGGGCTCGGTGCCATCGCCAAGGCGCTGTCCATGGATATGCGCTCCAACGACCGCGGCTGGCTCAAGCTGAAGCT
Organism: uncultured beta proteobacterium; assembly: GCA_963834335.1. Classification (GTDB taxonomy): domain Bacteria; phylum Pseudomonadota; class Gammaproteobacteria; order Burkholderiales; family Burkholderiaceae_E; genus Lautropia. Next base: position 775,586 of record CAWIBK010000001.1, read on the forward strand.
CGATGCGCTCGCCCGCAGCCGGGATGAACAGCCGCTGCAGTTGCCGTTTCCACCGGATGGCGAAATCCGCTGGGCGCCGGGCATCGTCGCGGCGTTCGCGGAGATCGTGCGCCATCGCTGCGACGAGCTCGGCATGTTCGATGCGCTCGACGCGCAGCCGACGCCGATGCTCGACGCGATGATGTTTCGCAAGGAGCCGAAGTCCGGGCCGCTCGGCACTTTGTCGTGGACCGCGGACATCAGCAACGCGGCCACCGAGGACGACTTCGTCCTGGGCGTCAAGGAACTGCAGTTGCCCGACGGCACTCGCCGTCCCTATTCCATCTGGCTTTCCGGCGACTACCCGCGGGTGCTGGACGGATTGTGCAAGCTGCTGTCGATCGACATGCACGTGATCGATGTCAACTGGATCGGCCTGAAGTTGCGAAAGCTGCTGACCTTCGGCGAACTGAACGGTTCGTTCTGGGCGCCGGTGCCCGGCGAGGGACGTCAGCAGGTCTGGCCGAGCACGGTCGCTTATATTGCCGCGCTGATCCTGCACCGCTTCAAGGTGCTGGGGCTGCTGGACGGCGAAGGCCATGCCATCGGCGGCGCTGGTGCCCTCGAATTGCCCGGTTTGGCCCCCGGGCCGGCGGGCGCTGCGGCGCCACTGATCGCAGGGAAGGCGTGCCCGTCCTGCGGCGCGCACGCCTACATCCGCCGCGATGGCTGCATGTTCTGCACGGCATGCGGACACCAGGGAGAATGCGGGTGACCTGCCGCTGCAGGCGGCGGCGTCGGCATCGGCGCGGGCCGATGACCACGGTGTACCGATGCCAATGATTCGAGTCGGGTGATGTCGCAGGCCCGGGCCGGTTCGGCACCATACTGAGCAGATGAATCCACGAATCGATTACTCCTCATCCCCCCGGGGCCGCAGCGGCGGCCTGCTCAACGCCGGCCCGTTCTCCAAGGCGCTTGCCATCGTCGCCGGCGGCATGATGCTGGTGGCGGGGCTCTTCGTTTCCGCCGTCGTCTTCTCGGTATTGCTGGTGGGGGGCGTGGTCGCGGGCGGCTGGTTCTGGTGGAAGACCCGTGACATTCGCAAGCAGCTGGGCGAGCGGATGGCGCAAATGCAGCAGATGCAGGCGGGCCGTCGACCCCCCGGGGCCCCGCCCGGTTCGGCCGATTCTCCTGATCCTTCCGATCCTTCAAATGTGATCGACGGGGATTACATCCGGGAGACCGAGCGCCCTACGCGTTGACGGGCTCGATACTTCGAGCTCTTGCGCGGGGAGCCATCCCCGCAAGCGAGTGCCGGCGACGGATCCGCGGCTGATCTATGACTGATTTACGGCCCATTTACGGCCGATTCAGGGCTGTCTAAAAAACGGCCGCGCCTGCGAGGACCACCAGCGCCAGCAGGATGACGAAAATCAGCAAGGCGATGGCGAACAGTACCTTCGCAACGCCGGCAGTGGCTGCCGAGACGCCTGAAAAACCGAAGAATCCGGCGATCAGGGAAACGATAAAAAAGATGATGGCCAGCTTCAGCACCGCAGTCTCCGGTTGGTGGTCGACGACTCGCCGTGCTCCAAGGATAGCAACATCGGTGCCTGCCGAAAGGCCGCGATACGGCTGCTAAGATTGCGCGCATGACTGACATCCCCGCCCTGCCCCGCGCCGTGCTTACCTTCGACGATGCCGCGCAAATCGAGCGACTTGCCCAGCGTCATGAAGTGCCCTGCGGCGATGGCGTGATGGTCTGGCGTGCCTGGGGGAAAGGCGCGCCGGTCGTGCTGTTGCACGGCGGTTCCGGAAGCTGGAATCACTGGGTGCGCAACATCGGGGGCCTGGTTGCGGCCGGTCGTCAGGTCTGGCTGCCGGACTTGCCGGGATTCGGCGAGTCCGCCCGCCCGCCGGGTGGCGGCGATGCGGACGCGGTGCCGGTTCCGCTGCAGGCCGCGCTTCAGCTGCTGCTGGCGGACACGCCGGTCGACCTGGTCGGATTTTCCTTCGGCGGCATGGTGGCGGGATTTCTGGCGGCGCAGTATCCTGCGCGCGTACGGCGGCTGGTACTGGTCGGCGCACCCGCCCTGGGTGTCGCGCCGGAGCGGCGGGTGGCCTTGCGTGCCTGGAGCCACCTGGCGCCCGGCGCGGAATACGACGCGGTGCAGCGGGCCAACCTGGCGACGCTGATGCTGGCCGATCCGGCGGCGGTTGACGATCTGGCGTTGGCGCTGCATTCGCTCAATCTGCCGCGCGACCGGATGAAGCTGCGTCGGATCTCCCGGACCGATATCCTGAAGCGGACCCTGCCCGACATCACCTGTCCGCTCTACGGGATCTGGGGTGCGCAGGATGTCCTGTACCGCGGCGTCCTGGACGGCCTTGCACCGGCCCTGAGCGTTGCGCCGGACTTTCGCTGGTTGCGGACGATCCCTGGCGCGGGGCACTGGGTTCAGTACGAATGCGCCGGACAGTTCGATACCGTGCTGGCCGAGGCGCTCGGCTCCTGAGCCTTCAATCGAAGGAGAAGGAGTACATCAGGTCGACGGCATTGTCGCTGCCGCTCTGGGCGCGCACCGACAGTCGCTGGGAGAGCGAGTACTGGATGCGCAGGAGGTTGTACAAGCCGCGCACGCCCTGCTCGTAGCTGATGAAAAGTTTCGATCCGATCCGTTTGCCCAGGGTGACCACCTCCTGCTGAGCGGCAGAGGCAGAGGTGCTCTGCCCGCCCGGCAAACCCGTGGGATTGCGGCTTTCAGTCACGCCCTGCGCCGGTCCGGTATTGGAACCGTAGCCGAAGTTGACCACGTCCAGCCCCAGGCGCTCGGCGATGCCCGGTTTGTAGCTGCCGTCGTCCTTGAGCAGCAATGTCTGAGCGGCCTGGCGCAAGGCCAGCGATTCCGCCGCACTGGGGGCATTGGTCGGGTCGGTGCCCAGTACCAGCCAGGAAAGCTTGTCGGTCTCGGACATGTCCGGCGTGGAGACCAGGGCGATCTTGGGATTGAGCGCAGTGCCGGTGATCGACACGCCGACCTCGACCGGCAGGAACGGCCGCTTCGCCACCAGATCGAGGGTGGGGTTGTCGATCGGCCCGTTGAACCGGACGGTGCCTTTTTCAATGCGCAGATTCTGGCCGTAAGCAGCGTAGGAACCGTCCACGATATTGATGACGCCGGTGAGGCGGGGATCCTCGGGCAGCGTGCCGAGAACATTGAGGCTGCCGGTCAGCCGGGCAGCGATGCCGTTGCCGGTGACGCGCAGCCGGTCGCCGAGGTCCACCGCCAGGTCGCTGAGAATCCGGATCGCGCCTTTGTCCTTCCCGTCCTTGGATTTGCCCTTGGGCGTGGCGGGCGTTGCGTCCCCCAAGCTGCCCCCACCGGCGCTCGAGCCGCTGCCGCCAGAGGCGGCATCGGCGAAGACGAGCTTGACGTCGTCGGGTAAGGCCGGCGCGGACGATCCCTGTATTTCGATGATGCCCTGGTCCACCCGCAACTTGCCACGCAAGGCGAGGCCGTCCGCGCCGCTGGACAAGGTGGTCGTACCCGACAGCGCAACACGCTGGCCGGGACCGATGGGCACCTGGAACTTGGACGCGGTCAGTTCAAAGCGACCGTCGATCGGCAGGGTGGACGGGCCGTCGCCGGCCCCCGCGCCTTTGCGCGCGTTGGAAGCAGACTTGGAGCCCGTGGCTGCCCGGGGTGCGTCGAGCAGACTGGCTTCGCCGCGCAACTCGACCGATCCCTCGCCCGCGGCGAGCTTCAAGGTCTGGAGCTGCACCTTGCGCCCTTCGAAACGCGCCGAGAGCACCCCGTCGGTGAGCCGCCAGCCGACCGAGCGTTGCAGCAGCGCCAGATCCTTGCCGGTCAGGGTCGCATTCCACAACGGTCGCACCAGGGTGCCGCTCACGCTGCCTTCCAGCCGCAGGCGGCCGTCGAGCACCAGGTCCGGTGCCGTCAAGGGATGAGTGAAGGCCAGCGAAGGCAGGTCCAGGTCGAACTGGCCCTTCAACTGGCCGCGTCTGATCGAAACCTGCACACCATTGTCGCCCGACAGCTGCAGCTGCCCTTCGCCCGGGGCTTCGCGCAGATCGACCTTCGCTTCTCCGCTGAGGTCATCGGGGCCGCTGCCCTTCAGGTTCCAGCTCGCGTCCAGGCGCAGGCCCTTCAGGGCATCGAGTCCCGGATCAGTACCCGCAAGCGCGAGCAGGCGGGTGATCGGCAAGTCCTGGGCGGCGCCGCGCGAGTCGAATGTGGGCGTGCCCCCCCAGTCGACGGTGAGGCGCTCGAGCTTTGCTTCGCCGCCGGCTACGGCGACATTGAACCGCTCGACCCGGACGCTGCCGGCGTCGAGCCGGATATCCGCCGGCCCGGTCAGGCGAATCGGCACCGGTCCGTCGACGGTGGTCGCAGCAAGACGCGCGCGCCAGGAGGGCGCGTCGTCGAGCGTGGCCCGGCCGTCGCCATTCAGCTTCACGGACTGTCCCTCCCCCGACGCGGACAGATCGAAGCGGTGCGCGGCGAGGGTTCCCTTTGCCTTCAGGTCGAGCGCCTGCAGCTGTCGCCCCGCCACCTGGACAGAACGCAGCTGGATCGACAGGTCCAGCGGGGCCTGGGGGGGCACGACCGCAGCGGCAGGACCCTTCGCCTCGATCCTTACCGAGCCGATACGGATCGGACCGTCGGGGAGCGCCAGGCTGATCCCGTCTCCCTTCAATGTCACGCTCGTTCGCAACCGGTCGAAGGCGCCTTCAAGAGCCCCATCCAGTGACAGTTGACCCTGCAGGCGGGGATCGAACAGTTCCGGTTCCGCCACGGAAAGGTCGAGACTCAGCTTGTCCGAGGGGCGGCCCAGCGCGCCGGTGGCACGGACGCGATTGCGCCCAAGGCGGATATCGGCGGCGGTCTTGTCCAGGCGCACCGGCATCCAGTCCTGGCCGAGGACCAGTTGCGACTGGATTTCGGCGCCGAGCGTCTTGCCGGCCAGGGTGCTGTCCGCCAGGCGCAAGCTGAGGGTCGCGTCCAGCCCCGGAACGGCCTTGCCGTCGATCGACCAGGCGCCGCTGATGCTGGCATTGCGCCAGCGGGCGTCGATCGGCGAGTTCTGCGGCAGCCACTGCGCCAGTTCGATCCGCTGCGCCTCGCCCTTTAGCGCGATCTTGTAGGGAGCGGACAAGCCGGCTTCGCCACTGGCGTTGAGCCGGGTCTGCCCCAGGCGCAGGCGCGCCTCGTCCAGCCGAAGCGCGAACTTGTCGATGCGTCCGCGCACCGATACTTCGGCCGCACCCGCCGCGCCGGCGAAATCCCGGGGCATCAGCTTGCGCACCCGCTCCTCCGATTGGGCGAGCGACAGCGCGAAATCGCTGCGGGCAAGCTTGAGGGTGCCGTCCAGGGCCGTCGTCGGCAACTGACCGCCGAACTGGGCAACATCGATGGTCGAAAACGTCAGGTCCGACAGGACCTCGGGGATTTCTATGCCGGCCACGGACAGCAGTCGCCCCGGCCACACCTCGATCGACCCGGCGATCCGCGCTTTGGCGGCATTGGCGGCCTGTCCCGCCGGGCCACGCAGCGAGAGCCGCAAGTCGCTGAGTTGCAGCTTGCGATCGAGCGGCTTGTCCGGATCGAAGATCGCCAGCCCGGTGTCGAGCCCGAGCAACGGCAGCTTGCCGTCGGACAGCACGCCGCTGTCGGCGTTGCTCATGCTCAGCGTTCCGCGCCAGCCGGTGGTGCCGGGGTCGGGCGCCACCTGAAGGTCCACGTCGAGGGCGGTTTGCGGTGCAGCTTGCACCAGTTTGCGCAGGTCAAGACCGGTGACCTTGGCCTGGGCCGACGTGAGCGGCATCAGCGCCAGCGGCGCGAGTTTCGCGTCCAGCTTCACCCCTGCGCCGGCGACCGTGCCGCTGGTGCGGGCAGCGAGGTGATCGAGATCGCCGTCCGCGGAGGCATCGAGCTTGAACGGTATCTTCTCGACTTCACCCGTCCAGTCCAGCCGCAGCGTCACGCGGTGCGGCGGCGCCGCTCCGAACTCCGCGCGCAGGTCGGCCAGTTGCCCGTACGGTGTCTGGGCGCCGACCTGCGCCAGCGTGAATACGCCGTCACGGTAGTCGAGGCGGGCGCCGATTCCGGTGATCACGATCGGCTCCGTCGCCCCGTGCGGGATCAGGCGCAGTTCGCCGACAGCAAAGCGCTGCAGCTCGGCGGTCACCGGCAAGGCGAACGAACCCGGCATCGCAATCGGCTCACGCGGCGCCGGGTCCGGCACCGGTGGCGGGAGCTGGACGGTGATCGTGTCGGCGGCCAGCTCCGGAATCAGGACGTGCCGCTGCATCAGGGGCGACAGCGACCAGCGCGCGACCAGCCCGGTGCCGCTGGCCTGCAATCCGTCGCCGCCTTGCCACTCGAAGCGCTCCATGCGAACGCCGCTGTAGAGGCTGCCGCTCGCGCCGCTGACCGTGAGCCGGTTGTCGCCGGTGCTGAGGCCGTCCTGCAGGCGCTCGACGACGAAGCGCAGCCCGCTCTCGGTGCCCAGCCACCAGAGGCCGCCCCCGATGGCGATCCCCGCAATTGCGACGAGTGCGACTAGAGACAGCAGAATCCGCCGCAGCATCAGAACGTGTATCCGATTGAAAAGTGGATCCGGTAGCGCGACACGGCCTGGCCATAGGCGAGGTCGAGGTTGACCGGTCCGATGGGCGTGCGCCAGCGCAACCCGATGCCGTAGCCGGCCACCGGGTTGAAGTCGTTGCGGGAATCGCCGGCGTTGCCGTAGTCGAAGAACGCCGCCGCGGCGTAGGTGTTGGTGATCCGGCGCTGGTATTCGAGGCTGCCGAGCGCCAGGTAGCGGCCCCCGACCACCGCCCCGCCCTGTTGCACCCCCAGCGACTGATAGGCATAGCCGCGGATGGTCTGGACACCGCCGGTGCGGAACAGGTTCTCGCTCGGGATGTCATCGCGCGAGCTTGCGCCGACGATGCCGAGTTCCACCAGGCCGATCAGGGTGTCGCCCTCGAACATCGTATCTGCCGGCATCGGCTGGAATCGGGTCGCCCGGGTATGGAAGCGGACGAAACTGCGATCGGTCATGATGCCGGCACGGGCGCCGGACAGTTGCGCGCTGACCGCGTACCCCTTGCGCGGGTCCACCGTCGAATCCAGTCGCCGCAGGTTCCAGGCCTGGCCGAGCACCAGTGCGCGCTGTGAATTTCGCTCTTCCGGTGTGCCCGAGGTGGCAGCGATCCGCTCGCTCTCGATCTGGTACTGCAACGAGGTGAAGGACTCGATGTCGCCGTAGCGCCTGCCGATGCCGGCGTAGGTGTTGCTGCGCAAGGTGGTCAGGCCCTCGATGTCCTCGCGCTCCAGGCGCTGGCCGAAGCCGTAGAACCGGTTATCGTCGTCATAGGGTGTCCGGAAATTCGCGAACGCGCGCTGGCGCTTGGCCGACAGGATGAGGGCCGATTCGAGTTGCAGGTCGCGGCCGAAGAGATCCCGGTGTTCGAAGCCCACTTGGCCGCGAGGCCCTTCGTCGGTGCTGTAGCCGACGCCGAAGACCGCCCGGCGCCGCGCCAGTTCGGCGACGATCACCTGGATCGTGACCCGCTGCGCCTTTTCGTCTTCCTGCAGTGCGAGCAGATCAGGCAAGGCACTGATGCTGGAAAAGTATCCCGCGGTGCGCAGGCGGGTCTGGAACTCCTGGAGCATCGCATCGGTGTAGGGTTCCCCGGGTGAGAACGGCCGGATATCCTCGATGATCCGGCGGTCGTAGCGCTGCAGGCCGGTAATCTCCAGATTGCCGAAGGCGATCCGCGGACCCGAGTCCACGACCAGGTCGAGCGATACGGTACTGCCGGCGACGTCGACCCGCGCTTCGCTCGAGACGACCTCCGCGCGCAGGTAGCCCTGGCGGTTCAGGGCATCGACGACAGAACGCTTGCCGCCCTGCCAGGCCGAGGAGATGAAGGGCTGGCCCTGCCTCAGGTCCGGGATGGACTCGAACTGCGACATCAGCTTGGGGTCGTCGGCTGCCGGGCCGGTGATGCGAAGGGACGTCTTGCCGACAGTGGTCTGAGGGCCGGGCTCGACTTTGACGGTCACCTGTCCGGGTGACGATTGGACCGAAGTCGTGGCCCGGAAGTAACCCTGGGCTTGCAGGATCGCCTGGACTTCTTCGCGCAGTCGTGCGACCAGGCCGTCGAACTGGATCGGGTCGTAGTCTTCGCGTCGCTGCCACCGCCCGACCAGGGTCTGCCGCTGGATCTCGTCGACGAGAGACCTGGGCGCCTCGATCTTGAATGCGTAATTATCCTTGCGGGGCAAGGGCAGTGCTTGCGCTATCGATCCGGCGTCGCCGTCGGCAGTGGCCGCTTCCTTGCCGGGTTCCGTAGCTGGCGCAGCCGACTATCAGCACGGCGGCAAGGCCTGCTGCAAGCTGCCGGCAGGCGCGAAGCACGCTGGGAGTGCGGTGCAATTGAGGCAAACTAGCGGCGGGTGCGATGTTGGCGCCCTCCTGGAAGAAGCAGGCCTGCGCTTCGGGCGGGGAGGTCGCGGGCACTGCCCTGCATCTGTAAATCTGCAATAGGAACCATGGCATGAGCGACGAGACCGGGAAGATCGATATCCATCGCGGCTTGAAGGGCGTCTACTTTGATCGCTCGAAGGTCTGCTACATCGACGGCAGGGCCGGCGACCTGCGCTACCGCGGCTATTCGATTCACGACCTGGCCGAGCACTCGACTTTCGAGGAGACCTGCTATCTCCTGCTCAAGGGTGAACTGCCGAGCGCGGCCCAGTGCCAGGCTTTCGACGCGGAACTCAAGGCGGCCCGCAACCTGCCCGCCCCGATCCACGAGATCGTGCGCAGCGTGCAGAAATCGCACCCGATGGACGTCCTGCGCACCGCTGTTTCCGCCCTCGCCGCATTCGATCCCGAGGTTGCCGACAACTCGCCCGAGGCGACGATGCGCAAGGGCATCCGGCTGACGGCGCAGGTGCCGATGATCGTCGCCGCGCACCACCATATCCGCAATGGCCGCGAGCCGGTGGCGCCGAATCCGCAGTTGCCGCATGCGGCGAATTTCCTCTACATGCTCCAGGGTCGCGACCCGAGTCCCGAGGCGGCGCGGCTGATGGACGTGGACATGATCCTGCATGCGGAGCACGGTTCCAATGCCTCTGCGTTCACCGCCCGGGTCGTCGCCGGGACGGACGCCAATCTGCATGCCGCCATGACCTCCGCGATCGCAGCGCTGTCGGGACCGGCACACGGCGGGGCGGCCGAGAACGTCATGCGGATGGCGCAGGAGATCGGCGACCCGGCGGGTGCGGCCGACTACGTCAAGCGAAAGCGCGCCAACAAGGAAGCGATCATGGGATTCGGCCATCGCGTCTACCGCGCCGAGGATCCGCGGGCGCGGCACATGCGCGCGGGCGTCGAGCAGTTGTCGAAACAGATGGGACAGCCGCAGTGGTACCAGATCCTGGCCGCCCTGGTCGATGCGATGCGACCGTACGCGCGCCTGGGCGTGAACGTGAATGTCGACTTTTATGCGGGTGTCGTGTATTTCCTGAACGGCATTCCGGAAGACCTGTTCGTGCCGATCTTCGCGATCGGGCGGGTGCCCGGCTGGACGGTGCAGGTACTGGAGCAGATGGAGAACAACATCCTGATCCGACCGCTCACTCTCTATAACGGCGAAGCAGCACGCGACTACGTCCCGGTTCATGATCGTGCCTGAGTGCCGGATACGTGCCGAGCAGGGTCTCATGCGCGCGCCAGTGCTACTACCGTGGTCGCGACAATGTCGTCCACGCTGGCGCCCCGGGACAGGTCGCTGATCGGGCGGTCGAATCCCTGCAGCACCGGTCCGATCGCCTGCGCGCCGCCGAGGTGCTGGATCAGCTTGTAGGCGATATTGCCGGCGTCGAGATCCGGGAAGATCAGTACGTTCGCCCGGCCGGCCACCGTCCCGGGATCGCCGAGTTTCCTGGCGGCGACATCCGGCGCCAGGGCTGCATCGGCCTGCAGTTCACCGTCGATGGCCAGCTCGGGCGCTCGCGATCGCGCCAGGGCGAGAGCCTGGACGACCTTGTCCACCCGCGGATGCCGGGCGCTGCCCCGGGTGGAAAACGACAGCATCGCCACCCGCGGTTCTTCCTGCATCAGCTGTCGGAAACTGTGCGCCGACGCCAGCGCGATGTCTGCAAGCTGGGACGGATCCGGGTCCACGTTGACGGCGCAGTCCGCAAAGAAGAGCACGCGCGTCCCCATCACCATCGCGAAGAAGCTCGAGGCGGTTTCGATGCCCGGCGCCAGCCCGATCGTCAGCAATCCCGCCTCGATGACCCGGGCTGTGGTCGTTGCCGCGCCCGCGACTATCGCGTCTGCGTCTCCCGCTCTCACCATCAGCCCGGCGTGGTACAGCGGCCGTGTTGCCAGACGCCGCGCGAGTTTCGGGTTGGCGTCCGGGCGTAAACGGAGATACGTTTCGGCATAATGATCGAGCCGGTCGCTTTGCGACGGGTCGCCGAGCAGGATCGGCTCGGCAAGCCCCTCGGCGCGTAGCCGACGCGCCGCCTGAATCACGCGTTCGTCCGCGGATTCGGGAAAGACGACCCTGAGGCCACGACCTCGGATGCGCGCGCTTGCCGACTTGAGAATATCCATGGCGGTATGTTGCCATAGGGGTCCAGTCGAAAAGGCGACAGCCATTGCCCGCCGCGGAGTAATCCGGACGGTGTCCGTTGCGGCACACCGGGAGTCAGCCTGTCGGCCTCGGGATTCCGGATGGGCTCGCCCTGGCGTAGCAGCTTGAGCGACGGCGGGCGGTCACCGACTTCCGCACGTCGAAATCATCGGACACAAAGGTGGTGGTGCGAGTGCCGTCGACGCGCATACCGGAGGATCCGGCAAGTGCATGCTTGATCCGGCAAGTGCATGCTTGACTTCCATGGGGCACCTGCACGCCGCTCGGGCGGAAACCAGCGCACGCGCGCGTGCGGAATACACTTGGAACAGATGCGATATTCACGCAAACAGGAAGTACGACCCGGTCCGGGGAATCCGATTCCAGCGGATCTCCGGCGGCCCCCCAAGCCGGCCGCCAGGCCTTGGTCGCGGCCGGCACTCATGATCGCCCTGCTCGCCGGCTTGTGCGTGACGACCACCGCTGCCTCGATTCGTGCGGAGGTGGCGTCTTCGATTGGCGCGCGGGGCGCGGTTGCGGTGTCGGACGACAGCAGTCGGCAGGTCGTCCTGGCGGAGCCGGCGCGGCGGGTGATCAGCCTGTCTCCCGCGCTCACGGAACTTGTCTTCGCGGCCGGAGGCGGCGCCCGCCTGGCCGGCGTGGTTGAACACAGCGACTTCCCGGCGCCGGCGAGGGACCTGCCGCGAGTCGGCGATGCGCTGGCCCTGCCGGTGGAACGTATCCTGGCGTTGCGGCCGGATCTGATCCTCGCCTGGCGCACCGGCAACAATCCGCGTCAACTCGAACGTCTCGAGCAGCTCGGGATTCCGATCTACTACAGCGAGGTGCAATCGCTGGATCAGGTGGCGACGACGCTCGAGCGCCTGGGGGTGCTCCTCGGAACGTCGACCGAGGCGGCGGCCGCAGCCGATGCATTCCGGAGCCGACTGGCAAAACTCGGACCGTCAGGCGGCCCGGACAGGTCGTCGTCGTCGACGCCCGCCCCGGTCCGGGTTTTCTACCAGGTCTGGGCGCGGCCGCTGATGACGATCAACGGCCGCCATGTCATCAGCGACCTGATCGAACGATGCGGCGGCGTGAACGTCTTCGCCGCGGCCTCCGTGCTGGTTCCGCAGGTCGGGGTCGAAGCGGTGGTTGCCGCAGCGCCGGAGGTTGTCTTCGCGGCCGGCAACGGATCCTCCCGCCACGACGACTCGTCACTCGACCATTGGCGCCGGTTTCCCGGAATTCCGGCGGTCGCCCGAGGCTTCCTGTTTTTCGTCGATGACGACGCGATTTCCCGCGCCACACCGCGCATGCTGGAGGCCGGGGAAGCAATCTGCGAGCAGCTTGCCCGGGTACGCGGTGCCGGTTGATCCGCTCCCTCAGTCCGAGCGGTAGCGCACGCCCAGCATGACCAGACGTCCCTGCGGCGCGTAGCCGAACGCGGTTGCATAGCGACGGTCGCCGGCGTTGTCGACGGTGGCAAAGGCCTGCCATCCGGCTCCCAGCTGATAGGCCGCGCGAAGGTTGAGGACCAGGTAGCCGCCGAGCGCCTGGCGATTGGCGGCATCGTCGAACCGTCGGTTTGCTGCCAGCAGATCGGCGCCCACCATGACGTCGCCCACGCCGTAGGCCGCGCCAGCCGTGACTTGCCGGGTCGCTCGCCGGGCGAGGCGGGTGTCGCTGGTCTCGTTGCGCGGATCGAGGAAGTCGAGATTCAAGTACCAGTCCAGTCCGGTGCTCCGCCGCTCAGCCGGCGACATGACGGACTGCCCGATGCCGAGGCTCAGCCCGCTGATCCGGGCACGATCGACATTGTCCGCGCAGCCGAAGGCGTACTGCGGATCGGGGTCCGGACAGACGGACGCGAAGCTGATCAGGTCGCGCACGCGGGACTGGAACAGCACGGCCTTGCCATGCCAGCCGCCCTGCCCGCCTTCGGCGCCGCCGCCGACGGGGGCTGCGGCGCGCCTGCCGTCGCGGCTGACAGATGAGGCGGTGCTCGCGGCTGCCAGCTGCTGGCGCCAGTAAAGGCCGAGCTCGGCCGATCGGGAGGTCTCCGGACGGATGACGTTGCGTCCGTAGTTGGGGAAGTAGAGATCGTTGAAGCCGGGCGCGTGAAAGCCCGTGGCGAAACTGCCACCGGCGCGCAATCCGCCACCCAGGCGGTAGCCGTAGGCGATGCTGTAGTTCGTCTGCGCGGCGTACTGGCTGCTATCGTCCAGTCGCACGCCGGCTTGCAGCAGGTGAGGTCCTTCGCTGGTCAGGGCGACCAGGCCGATCGAGTTGGTCGTGCGTTTGCCGGCTGCGCTGTCGTCATAGGAGGTGCTTACCACCTTTTCTTCCAGCCGCTCCACCAGCAGCTGCAGTTGCGTGTCGGAATTCAAGCGTCGGGTGCCGCTGACCCCGTACTGCAGCAGTCGGCTGCGAAAGCGCCCCGGAAAGGACGAGAGAACTGCCGATTCGTCGCTACTCTGCCCCAGCTTGAAGCCGAGTTCGGTGGCTGAGTCCAGCTCGTGCGAGCCTTTGAGCCCGATCAGCTCGGTGCGCTGGTCGACCCGCGCGTTGTTGAATGCGCCATCGTCGAAATCCGAAACCAGCCGGTTCTGCATGGCGATGCCGCGCAGGTGGGAGCCGCCGGATAGCCGGGCGTCGAAGTGGGCCAGCGCGCCGTCGCGCCGGTAGCCGTCGCGATCGGGATTGAAGCCGAAGTTGTCCGGGGTGGTCGCGTTGAACCCGTCGCTGCGATCCCGGCTGAGGATCAGTCCGCCGCTGAGCGCTTCGGTCCCCCCCGACAAGCCGCCGGACACCTGCTGCGTATTTTCCTGCCCGGCCGCCGCCTGGCCGGAGAGCTGCAGTCCGCCGGGCGAGGCCGACGGCGCGAACAGCTGCACCACTCCTGCGAGAGCATCCGCGCCGTACAGCGCAGACGCCGGGCCGCGCAGTACTTCGATCCGGCTGATCGGCACCAGCGGAAGGCCTTCGAATGTGGTCTGGCCGAGTGATGCAGAGGATACCCGGAAGCCTTCGATCAGGGTCAGAGTGTGGCCGGCGTTGCCACCGCGGATCAGCACACCGCTGGTGGCGGCCGGGCCGCCGTTGGTGGTGACCTGCAGGCCACCCGCGAATCGCAGCAACTGCGTCATGCTCAGTGCTCGCCGGGACTCGTCGGAATCAAGCGTGTCTATGTCCGTCATCAGGTTGACTACGGGTTCGGGCGAACGGGTGGCCGTCACGACGATGCCGGGCAATTCGGTCGTCCCGGCGGTCTGGGCAGAAACGCCGGCGGTGGCGCCGACGGCGACCGCGAGGCCGCAGGTGATCATCGCCAGGGGCGATAGGGTGATGGCAGAGGTGTGCATCGGAAACTCCGGATAGGTCCCGCATCCCCGCGGGACAGCCAGTCAAATCGGGCGGATGGCCAGCGCCGGGGCGGCAGGGCATGCCGTCCTGGCACTGACGATCCCGCGCCGGGCCTCTCACGGCCGGTATCCGGGCTGGCAGGTGCGAGCGCTTCGCCTTCCCGGTCTGCGGCTATTCCGTGGGGAACGCCGCGAAGCGACCAGTGGCTCGTGAAGTCTCGTCGTCACCCGGTGGGTGACGTACCTGCTTACCGTTGCGGGGGCAGCGCAGTTTGGGCTTCCGGTAGAAGCCTCACTGCTTCCCGTTTAACTGCCGGACCGATTCTCTGGCCCGGCTGCACCGTGAGTGAGCGGCAGTATAGCGACTGCGCCGGTCCGCTCACTCCGGGGCGATGTGACCGGTGCGTGCGAGATCGCCGTCGAGAATCCGGCGTGCATGGGCGCAGACCTGCTCGAGTGTCGGCCAGGGAGGCTCCTGGACAATGGTGACGTGGGCCCCCCAGGGCCGATAGCGCACCGGATCGGTGGGCCCGAGCACCGACAGCAGTGGCGTGCCCACGGCCGCCGCCATGTGCGCCGGGCCGGTGTCGTTGGCGACCACGAGGCGCGCGCGTTTGAGGATGCCGGCGTAGACGCCGAGATCGAGCCCCTCGAGTACCAGTGCGTCCGGTTGGAACCTGGCGGCGTCAACGGTTTCGGCCGGTCCAGGCACCACGACGACAGGGAGCTTCTGCCGGAGCCACTTGGTGAACTGCCGCGAATCCCGGCCACGACTTGTTCATGCCGCCCATGGTGCCGGTGGCGAAGGGTACGATGCAGGCGAAGTCGCCTCCGAGCGAATGCTGGGCCAGCAACCCGTCCGCCGCCTGCTGTCCCAGCGGCGCGACCTGCAGGCCCAATTGCGCGGGCTGCGGCATGCTGCTGCCGGTGAGTGTCGTGGCAAGGCGCCAGAAACGCGTCGACTCGTGGACGGGATCACGCGGTTGGGGCACGGCTCGGGAGAGCAGCCAGCCGCGGCCGTCCTGGCTGTAGCCGATCGGACGCAAGCGAGCCAGCCTGGCCTCGAAGGCACTGGAGAATGAATTGGTGAGCAGCAGCGTGTTGATGCGGCCGCCGAAGTCGGCATCCTCACGGGCCGCGCGGCGATGCAGTTCATGAAGCTGGGTGACCCGAGCCCTCAAGGCGGGCGCTCGCGTATGAATCTCCCAGCCGTAGCCGGCCAGCAGCGTCCGGGACCATCCTTTTCCCACCAGGACCGGTGTGAAGCCGGTCCTGGTGAGATGCGACAAGGCCGGCAGCGACATCACGACATCGCCCACCCAATTGGGCAATCGGACGATGACCGGGCGCATTAGCGATAATCGGGACAATGCATGCAGTCATTATGGAGCGAACGATGAAGAACTCGCCGCAGGCGAATGAACCGCTGCCCTCGGGAGCCGACGTCGTGGCTTTCCAGCAAAAGTGCCTGGCTCTGCCCGACTGGCCGGGCGATGCCAGCGTCCGGTCGAGCCAGACGGCGGCCTTGTGGCAATGGATCGAAGCCAATCATCGATTCAACAGCCTGTTATGGGCCGAGGAGGATCTCGCGCGCCGCACGCAGGTGTCGGACGCCGAAATCGCCCGCAACAAGCGCAATATCGACCGCTACAACCAGGCGCGCAACGACGCGACCGAACGGGTGGATGAGTTGCTGCTGGTCGCGCTCGGCCTGGTCGCGCGCGATTCCGCCGCCGGCGACGCGCCGGTCAGCACTCAGGCGCCGGATGCGCGGCTCAACAGCGAGACGGCGGGCAGCATGATCGACCGCATGTCCATCATGGCCCTCAAGGTGCACGCGATGCGCCTGCAGACCAGGCGCGACGACGTCGACGAGGCGCATCGGAAGGCCAGCCAGGTCAAGCTCGAGCGGCTGCTGGAGCAACGCGACGACCTCGGCCGCTGTCTCGACCGGCTGCTGGCCGACGCGCAGGCCGGTCGCGCCTATTTCAAGGTCTACCGGCAGTTCAAGATGTATAACGATGCCCGCTTCAATCCGGTGCTCGTCGCCGAGGCCGCTGCCACCCGACCCGCCACGGAGTGAGCCCGCCGTCGGGGTGCGGCGCGCATAGAATGCCGGTTTCGCCGCGCTTCGAATGCCCCTTACGCCATCCCGGTCCCGTCATCTGGCCACCCTGCTGACCCTGTGCGTCGCGCTCGCGGGTGGCGCGGTCTTCAGCGCGTTCGGTTCCCCGCTGCCGTGGCTGATCGGGCCGCTTCTCGCCTGCGCAACGGTCAACCTTGCCACCGGCCGGCTGCACAGCCCGCGCACGATCCGCAAGGCCGGCCAGTGGGTGATCGGACTCGCGCTTGGACTGTACTTCAGCGCCGATATCATCGGGCAGCTTGCCCGCTTCAGCGGTTGGATTCTCGGGGGCGTGGTCTGGGCCTTCGTCCTGGGATTCGGATTGGCCTGGCTGATGGAACGGCTGGCTGGAATGGACCGGCCGACCGCCTTCTTCGCGGCAGCCATCGGCGGGGCGTCCGAGATGATGATCCAGGCCGAACGCGAAGGCGGACACGGCGCCAGCGTGGCAGCCTCGCACAGCGTGCGCATCATGATGGTGGTCGTCACCATACCCTTCATTTACCGGGCTCTGGACCTGCACGGCACCGATCTGTACATGCCGGCGGTGAAGACCGTCCACTACTGGGGATTGCTCGCGATGGTGGCGGTGACCCTGACCGGGGCGCTGATCGCCGACCGCCTGCGTTCGCCCAACGCCTGGGTGATCGGTCCGCTGCTGTTCTCGGCAGGCCTGACCGCTTTCGGCTTCTACTGGTCGGCAGTTCCGCCCTGGCTCGCAATCAGCGGCCAGGTGGCCATCGGCATGACACTGGGCACGCGTTTCACGCCCGCGTTCTACCGCAGCGCGCCCCGGATCGTGGCCTCCTCGATCGCGGTGACGGTAGTCGCGATGCTGGCGTGCGGCGCTTTCGGCTGGGCCCTCGGCCTGATGAGCGGCCTTGCTCCAGCCACCCTGATTCTGGCGACCTCGCCGGGCGGAATCGCAGAAATGAGCCTGACCGCTCGCAACCTGGAACTGGGCGTGCCGATCGTGACCGCTTTTCATGCGACCCGGATGGCGGCGCTGGTGATTTTCGTCGGTGGCGTCTACCGTATGACGCATGGGCGCGCGGACTCGACACCGACCGGGAAGGCATGATGGGCAGGACACCCGGGCAACGGAGGACATTGTGAACGAATCGATGCTGGACGACGCCGCCGGATGGCTGACTACCCTCTTCGCGCCCTGGGTCCAGTCGCTCGGCTTGCGACCGGTCAAGGTCGCGGGTGGAGAATCGGAATTGCTGCTGCCTTTCGATCCGGCCCTGTGCCGGGACGGGGGCACCATCTGTGGACAGGCATTGATGGCGGCCGCCGACACCGCCATGGTGTTCGCGATTGCGAGCCAGCTTGGTGGATTCCGGCCGATGACCACCGTGGGCCAGAACACCAGTTTCCTCAGGCCGGTGGCGGCCGGCGACGTTCGCGTGATCGCCAGGGTACTCAAGCCGGGCCGCAGCCTTTTTTTTGGCGAGGTGGAACTCCTCGGCGCAACCGATGGCAAGCTGGCCGCCCATGTCACCACGACTTACGCCCTGTTGTGAGATCGGCGCGCCGGGTGGCGGGGTTCGAGGCGGGTAGAATTCCCTCGTGATGTCACAGATTCCGGCCAGCCTGCGAGGGCGTTCAAATGTTTGACAAGGTGGTGTTCGCCGGTGGCGGCCATCGCTGCTGGTGGCAGGCCGGCTTCTGGGACCAGGTCACCGGTGAAATCGAGCTGCATCCGCGGGTGATCGGCGGCGTCGGTACCGGGGCAGTCACGGCCTGCCTGCTCTACGGCAACGATTCCAGGCGCTCACTGGCCTGGTATGAGCGCGAGCTCGCCGGCGTGCGGACCAACATCAACTGGTTCAACCTGGCGCGCCGCGGCCAGCGGCTGATGCCGCACGCGGCCATCCAGCGCAGGGCACTGCGCGCACTGCTTGGCGGCGAGGGTTTTCGCCAGCTGATGTGGCGCGCGCCGGAAATCCGCGTGCAGTTCGCGCGCCCGCCTGCGGGCATGGCGCCGGCGCGCGCGGTATTGAGGGCATTGTTCGCCGCCAGACTGGCCGGGTCGCGATCCGGTGACCACGACTCGGCTATCGGCGAACGCCTGGGCTTCATCAATCAGGTGAAGCGCGTCCAGGATTGTCGCGGTGAGCGTGAACTGGTGGATCTCCTGGTGGCCTCATGCTCGCTGCCGCCGTTCTCGCCGGTGGAATCGATCGATGGCGAACCCTGCCTGGACGGCAGCCTCGTCGATGAGGTCCCGATCAGCGCCGTTGCCGATGTGCCGGGCCAGACGCTCGTGCTGACCACACGGCACAGCCCGGGTCTCGCGCCGACATACGTGCGCGACGGCCGGATGTATGTGCAGCCGTCGGAGCGGGTGCCCGTTGCCAGCTGGGACTGCACCTCGTCTGCGCGATTGCAGAAGACCTATGACCTGGGCCGGCGTGACGGCGAGCAGTTTCTCCGGATGTTTGCGCTGGGTCAGTATCGTGAAACGAGCCTGCGCGCGGCACAAGTGTCAGCCGCCGACGCTGCTGCAACGGCCGGGAAGCAGCCGCGCAGTGAAGATGCCTTGCCTGACGAGGTTTCGCCTGACGGGGTTTCGCTTGAGGAGGCCTTGCCGGCGGTGGTGCCGGCGGCCATTGCCGCGACCGGCGCTTTGAATCCGGCTGCCAGCGACGACACCGTGAAGGCGGACCCCGAGCGGCCGCCATCGGAAGAGGGTGGCAGGCTGGATGTCCGGGTAAAGCTGGCGGCTTACAGGGATCCTACCGAGGCGGGTATTGAAGACGACTTGAGCGCCAGCCAGCCCGGCGAGTCGGAGGGCCACGTACGTTCCGGCCGCTCATTGAGGGCCAGCAATATCTGACGCAGATGCCATTCCGGCGGCGCGCCCAGCGCCGGCGGGCAGTTGCGCCAGAGTGCACGGATGACGTTGTCCGATATCCGGAAGTAGCGCGCAAGCGATTCGACCACCCAGCGGTCCTGACCGGAGTCGATTGCCCTGGCCAGCATCCGAAGGTGTGCTTCGTCGAGACGGGCTGCGGCAGAACCTGTCAGGCCGGACGACTGCAGATCACTCCCGTTGGTAGGCTGCGCCGCAATCTGCGCGGCAAATTCCGCCCGCCGGTTCTGCGTGGGGCCGCACACCAGTCGATCGGCCAGGAATTGCGCCAGGACCGGCATCTTGTAGAGCACCGAGGCACGGTGCGATGCGCTGCGCGGTTCGAGTCGCAGCCAGTTGTAACAACCCAGATGGGCCCCGATGCGCGTGCGCGTCAGCTTCGCGAGCGTGATCGGATCGAGCGCGCCTTCCAGGATCGAAAGTACCCGCGACTCGACGGTGTCCTCCCGCAGGTCGACCGACCGCAGCACCCGTCCATAGAACTCGACATCGATCAGTTGCAGGCGCAGAGCCTGACGCAGTTGCCCTATGAAATCCGGAAATCGTGATCGTCGATCGAACAGACTGCGTCCGCCTGGCGCCTGGTCGGTACCGTTGCGATCGATCATCAGGCGGTCTTCCCGCGCGAGGTGGCGCCGCCAGTCGTCACGGCGCTCCTCCAGAATGGTCAGCATGTCCTCGGACAGAACCGAGAACAAAGTGTCCAGGGCCGGGTGATCTGCGGATCCAGCGACTGCTCCAGACACCGGGGATTGCTCGATGAAACGCGCCAGCGCGGTCACCAGCTTGGCCAATGCGGGACGGTGCAGCAACTCCCGGAAGTCGTACACGGACTGCTCCGCATCCACCCCGATAAACCGGATACCCATCCCCCAGTCCTGAACCAGACGCCCGAAGATCGGATTGGTCATCAGCGAAAGACGCGAGGCGAGCGGGAGTAGCACGATCAGCAGTGGCCACTCGGATGATGCGTTGCGCCAGACCAGGGCGCGGGGGGTCGAGCGGTAGGCATGCGCCGCTTGCGCCAGTTCCGGCCCGACGGTGGCGTCGTCGGTCAGGTCCTGGTCCAGGGGCAGGTCTTCGATGCGCAGCGCGGAAAAGGTCATGGGCGGGCGGAACTGGTGATGAGCCTGATGACGAAGGCCGGGAACAGTGAGCGGGCCGATGCTGCGGCCGCGCAAAAGTCAGGTTGCGTCAGTCTGCCTGGCGGGCGGCGATCAACAGGCCGCCACCGACGATCATCAGCAGGCCGGCCAGCACCGTCGCCATCACCGAGCCATGCGTGAACGCCGGGGCCCAGGCGACGAGGCCTATGCCCAGGATGACCTTGGCAGTGCTTGCAGTGCGTTGCGCAGGGGAAAGTTCCGGCATGTTCGGCTCGTCAAACATCCTTTTACCAATACTACGCCGATCGTCGCCACCTCGCACAAGCCCCCACCGCCGGACGGTGGATTGTCCCGCGACAGCGGATCGCATTCGCCCCTACTTTGACAGGCTCCTAGGTCTTCAGGCGCAAGTCGACCAGCGGTGCGCTCAAGGTGCTGCCCGCGATCTCCGGGCTCGCCGCGGACGAGATCCCGGTCTGCCAGTGCTGGTGCGCCAGCAGCGGTTGCGCATCCGTCAGTGTGCCCGTCGTGATGATCGAACCGGCCTTGAGTCGAAATGGCTCCGGCAGCGAGGGTTGACCGGCGAGCATGGTGACCAGGTGAACCAATGCCTGGACCGGGCCATCCAGGACCACCGAGCCGTCGCCATCGGCGATACCTTCGCCATTGCAGGTCATGTTCAATCTGACGGCCGACAGGAGTGCCGGCAACTGCGAGTGCACCAGCACCTGCCGGCGTGGGCCGATCAGCAGGGCTCCGTGCAATCCCTGGGCGGCACACGCTTCGGAGGCAGTGAAACTCCACTCCGCGAAGGGCGATTGCACGATCTCGAATCCGTGCGCGGCCCAGTCGATCGCGTCGGCGACGTCTTCCAGGGAATTGCTGGCGGGGGCGTGGCGAAGGCCCAGCACGATCTCGGGCTCCAACCGAGGCAGGATGAAACCGCTCAGCGGCTTGCCCACGCTGTTGAGATTGATGTCCACGATCTGAACCGAGGGACCGGCGTCGGACTGGTAGACGGTGGTGTCCCAGATCGGGGCCCAGACCGGATGGGAGACGCCGTAGATCGGCCAGATTTCGCGATTGGTGAATCCGATCTTGAATCCGACCGGCTTTTCCCCGCGGTCGAGTCGAAGCTGATTGACTTCGGACTGTATCTTCAGGGCTTGGGACAGATCATCCAGACGGTCGCGCTGGGCAGGCGCGGCGTACTGGGATTGATCCATGGCATTTAGGAGGTTCTGGGCTGTCAGCATGCCCGGATGGTAACGGCGTCCGTGACGTCTTGCACGCGAGGGGGATAGCCGCCCTGCAAGCCACGGCGCAACTCGACTGCGGGTGGGCAAGCGGCTCCCGCAGACATAGAATTCCGGCTTCTCGTTGCGCCCGCAATCGACCCGGGGGGGTGCCCGGTCCGGATGATGCTCAAATGACGTTCGAATGACCTTCGAAGTGAAGTTCCGCCTGCGGATCTACCGGGGCGACGAGATTGCGATCGGTCCCGGCAAGGTAGCCCTGGTCGAGGCAATCGCCGAGACCGGGTCGATCTCGGCAGCGGCGCGTCGACTCGGAATGTCCTACCGGCGGGCCTGGATGCTGATCGCCGAACTGAACCGTTCCCTGAAATCCCCGGCTGTGATCGGAGTGGCCGGGGGCAAGAGCGGTGGAGGCGCGACCCTGACCGCCGAGGGGCGGGAACTGGTGACGCGCTACCGCACGATCGAAGCCGCTGCCCGCGACGCGGCGTCTGCCGAACTCGAAGCGCTGACCCGGCTACTCGCTCCCTAGGAGCCTGTCGGAGTATGGGAAGGGGTCGCGTTCACACCAGAAAGTTGCGAGGCAAGGCGCGTGTTCCGGTCGATACCGGTGGGTATCGACCGGGTTGCGCAACGCCGCATCGCGGCTTTCTGGTGCGAACCCATAGGGCGGCGGACGACAGGGCGCATCGCGGCGTTGCACCGCCTTGCGCTGCATCCCTGTCGTCCACCGCGCGACCCCTTTCCATACTCCGACAGGCTCCCGGGAGCCAGTCGTTATATATTGGGAAATATAAGGCTAGGCGCGGATGACTTCGACTACGGCATTATTAAGAACTACCGACTGGTTTCCGCTCATGCTGTCGCTGAAGGTCGCGTCGGTTGCGACGCTGATCGCGCTGGTGCTGGGCGTCGCCCTGGGTTGGCTGTTTGCAAGAACCCGCTTTCCCGGTCGGTCCCTACTCGAACCGATCCTCATGCTGCCACTGGTATTGCCGCCGACCGTCCTTGGCTACGGCATCCTGGTCGCTGCCGGTCGGCGCAGCCCGCTGGGCGCGTGGCTGCGGGAGAATTTCGACTACACCATCATTTTCAGCTGGCATGGTGCAGTGGTCGCCTCGGCCATCGTGGCGTTGCCGCTGGTCATGAAATCGGCGAGCGCGGCGTTTTCCGGCGTGGACCGGGACCTTGAAGCCGCCGCCCGGACCTTGCGGCAGTCGCGCTTGTCGGTGTTTCTCAGAGTGACCTTGCCGCTGGCCTGGCCCGGAATCCTGGCGGGCAGCCTGCTCGCATTCGCGAGGGCGATGGGTGAATTCGGGGCCTCCCTGATGGTGGCGGGCTCGATTCCCCAGCAGACCCAGACGCTGTCGATGGCGATCTACGATGCGGTCCAGGCCGGCGAAGACCAGCAGGCCCTGCTGCTGGTGGTGGTGACATCGCTGGTATCGGTCGGCATTCTCGTTTTCTCCCACCGTTATTTCACCGTCCGATAGGACCAGCATGTCCGGGCCGTCCCTTGCCTGCGGATTCGTTGCGCTTCTGCTGCCCATTTCAGTGATGGCGCAGCAGATCACCGTTTCCGCAGCGGCCAGCCTGACCGAGGCATTCCGGGCGTTGGCGCCCCGTTTCGAGGCGGCAATGCCGGGTGCGTCGGTACGCTTCAATTTCGCGTCCTCCGGAGCATTACTGCAGCAGATCCGGCAGGGGGCGCCGGTCGACGTGTTCGCCAGCGCGGACCAGGTGACGATGGATCGGGCCGCCGACGAGTCCCTCCTCGTGCCGGGATCCCGAGTCGACTTCGCTGCCAATGAAGTGGTGATGATCGAACCCGCGCAAGGCGGATTGGGCCTCAAGTCGCTGGCGGATCTCGCGGACCCCCAAGTCAGGAGGATTGCGGTCGGCAAGGTCGCCACCGTGCCGGCCGGCCGATACACGCGTCAGATCCTCGAGGATGCGGGCGCGTGGAAGTCGTTGACGCCCAAGCTGGTGCAGGCCGACAGTGTCCGCCAGGTTCTCGATTACGTCAGCCGCGGTGAAGTCGAAGCCGGCTTTGTCTACCGGACGGACGCGGCCCTCATGCCGGACAAGGTCAAGGTCGTTCTGACGGCGCTCGCCGATACCCCGGTGGCGTATCCGGTCGCCATCGTCAGGGACAGCAGGCAGAAGGCGACGGCGGCCGGTTTCGTGAGTTTCCTGTCGACCAGCGAGGCGCGCCTGATCCTGGCCGGCTTCGGTTTCGGTGCGCCATGATTGAAGTCGATCTTGAACTGGTGGTCACGGATGGCCGACGGCGCTTCGACCTGTCGGCGCGATTCGCCACCGATGCGCCCTTCGTTGTTCTCTACGGCCCTTCGGGTGCGGGCAAGTCGTTGACTCTGCGCGCAATTGCCGGCCTGATCCGACCCGATGCCGGAATCATCCGGGTGGGCGACCGGACGTTCTTCGATTCGGCCACCGGCATCGACCTGCCCGCGCCGCAGCGGCGTACCGGCTACCTGTTCCAGAACTTCGCTTTGTTCCCTCACCTCTCGGTGCGGGACAACGTCGGATTCGGATTGCGCAACTGGTACCGGCGCAATCTGCCGCCGGACAGTCGTGACCGCGTGCAGCGCCTGCTCGACGACTTCGAGCTGTCGCACCTGGCAGCCAGCCGGCCCGACACCTTGTCCGGTGGCCAGCAGCAGCGCGTCGCGCTGGCCCGGGCACTGGCCTGCCAGCCTCGGGTGCTGTTGCTCGACGAGCCCTTCGCAGCCCTCGATACCATGCTGCGCCGAACCCTCAGGCGCAACCTGGCCGAGGTCAGGCAACGATGGGGTATTCCCGCGGTAATGATCAGTCATGACATCGACGACGTCATGGAGCTTGCCGACGTGGCCTGCGTCTACCAGGACGGCAGGGTTGCGAGGCAGGTGGATCTTCGCGGCGGGGCGCCGGAAGTGGCGGTCATGCAGGTGACCGGTGAGCCACGGCCGGCTTCGTCGCCGGCGCGCCAGGCCCTGATGCGGCGCATCGACGGCGGCTAGCCGGCGTCCATCCCGACGCGGACGCCGACCTCGACGCCGACCTCGACGCCGGCCTCGCGGCTTAGCTTGCGGCTGTTGCCGTTACTCCAGGCTGAGACGGGCCCTGGATCAGCGACTGCCAGTGATCGAGAACATCCGCCATCCGCCAGCAGGTTCGCACCTCCGGTTCCAGGCCCAGGTTCCAGACGCCAGCGAACTCCAGGTGCATGCGGCAGTATTCCAGCATGCTTTCTTCATCCAGGTCACCGGTCTCGCGTTCAACGAAGGCCAGGAAGTTGGCGGGATCCAGGGTCTGGTGGAAATCGTTGCGGGCGAATTCGCTCATCGCCTTGGCGAGTTGGGTGAATTGCGGCGCCCTTTCGAAGAACCGCCGCACCGTGTCCATTGTGCTCATTGAAGCCTCCATCCGTTCATTCGCTCCACCATAGGTCGCGTCCGTCGGGGATGGGGTTCAAACTCGAATGGCGGTCAGCGGTCGCTGACGAGCGGCGATATCCCGTTGCGTCGCCTGTCCGATGATCGCGGGGCTGGACCCCGCGCATCGCAAGCCCGCCGTGGACATCGCGCCGCTAACCGGGTTGGAGAAGCCGGTACGCCTCGTGTTCGGCGCGGCCGTCGTTCGTGTCCGACGTGAAAACCGCGACGGTCCGGCGGCTTCCGCCCTGCATGCGGCAGTAGACGGCGCCGATGCTGCCGGGGCCCCCCGCAGAGTGGCCCGCTACCTCGGTTGCCCCTGCGCCGTCGGGTGCGGACATCACCCCCGTCATCAGGCCGAGTCCGTATCGGCACGTCCGCCAGGGTCGGCCCGCCGGGGTGCCGTCTACTTCGATGGCCTCGAGCAACGCGCGCCGGGACGCGGCCCCCAGCAGCCCTCGACCGAGCACGCCGTGCAGGGCCCTGGCTGCTTCGGCAACCGGGCCGATGACGCAGCCGTGAAAGGTCCAATCGGGGTGATAGCGGTAGGGTGGCGCAAGCGCGAGGGCTCGCATATCCGCTTCAGATTGTGCGAGCCGGCAGTTGCTGAGCGACAGCGGCTCGAACAACAGGCACCGGAGTACCGTCTGAAGCCCGGCGCCGAAGTTCTGCTCGATCAGCCGCCGCAAGAGGAGGTAGCCGACGTTGGAATATGCCCATCCGTTTCCCGGCGGGTACAGCAGATGATCCAGCGACACCTGGCCGAGCAGGTATTCATCGGTCCACGGCGTCCCGCCCTCGGCGACAGCATGCCTGTACGCGGCCAGCCCGCCGTAGTCTCCCAGACCGGCTCGATGCTGAAGGAGCTGACGAATCGTCCAGGATCGGCCGGCCAGCGGGTCGTCCAGCGAGATCCTTCCCTGTTCGGCAAGCAGGAGGGTGCCGGCGGCGATAAGGGTCTTGGTGAAGCTCCACCAGGCCACCGGTGCTTCCGACGATCCGGCCCGCACCTCCCCGTTCTCCTCGACGACTGCAGCCAGGCAATCAGGCATCTCATGCCTCCGAGTTGAATCGTTGCGCTTGCGGCGACCCGCCGTGTCACTTCATCAGGCCGGGAAGAAAGAGCGAAATCTGCGGGACGTAGGTCACCAGCAGCAAGGCGAGGAACAGCGGGACATAGAAAGGTCCTAGCGCCGCGATCGCCTTGTTCATCGGCACGTCGGCAACCTTGGCGACCGCGAACAGCACCATGCCTACCGGCGGCGTCAGAAGGCCGATCATCAGGTTCAGGACCATGATGATGCCGAAGTGGACCGGGTCGACCCCCAGGGCGACTGCCGGCGGCAGCAGCATCGGCGTGAAGATGGTGATCGCTGCGTTGGTCTCCATGAACAGGCCGATGACCAGGAGGAAAACGTTGATCACCAGCAGGAACATCACCGGCCCGAAATTCAGGTCATTGACGAGTGCCACCAGTTCCTGCGGGATCTGGGTGAACACCAGAAGCCACGCGTAGAGGGCGGCGGCGGCCACGATGATCAGGATGATCGCTGTCTCCCGCATCGTCTCGCGCAACACCCGGACGAACTGGACCAGGGACATTTCGCGATAGACGATCATGGCGATGACCAGAGCGTATACCGCCGCGACAGCGGCCGCTTCGGTCGGCGTGAACGCGCCCGACCACATACCGCCGATGATGATCACCGGCGTGATCAGCGGCGGGATGGCGAAGAGGAAGCTCCACAGCAGGGCCATCGCCCCCTCCCACGGCTCGGTCCGGATGTTGCGTCGGCGGGCCTGGATCGCGACCACCACCATCATGAGCGCGCCCATCAGCAGACCGGGCAACACGCCGGCGATCAGCAAAGCCGTTGCCGAGGCGTTGGCCATGACGGCGTAGACGATCAGCGGGATGCTCGGCGGGATTATCGGCCCGATGGTCGCGGAAGCCGCAGTCACGCCGACCGAAAAATCGTCCGGGTATCCGGCCTTGCGCATGGCGTCGATCTCGACCTGGCCGATGCCGATGGCGTCGGCGACGGCGGAGCCCGACATGCCGGAGAAAATCAGCGACGCGGCGATGTTCACCTGCCCCAGGCCGCCGCGCATATGGCCCACCAGCCGGCGGGCAAACACGAAGATCCGGTCGGTAATGCCGCCGGTGTTCATGATCTTGCCGGCCAGGATGAAGAATGGAATGGCGAGCAGGGGAAAGCTGTTGACGCCGTAGACCATACGCTGGGCGATGATCGTGTACGGGATGTTGTCCAGGCCGCGCTCAAAAACGGTCACGATCAGGGAGGTCAGGCCCAGCGCGAAGGCGGCAGGAACTCCGATGACGAACAGGAGCACCAGGGCGCCGAGAAACAGGGCAAGAATCATGCTGCGACTCCTCGGCCGCGTCCAGCGATGCCGAGCACGCGGACGTAGATATCGAGAATGAAGACCAGGGTCATTCCGGCGGCTGCCACGCCGACGGCGGCGTAGATGTAGCCCATGCGGAACCAGGGCATGCTCGCTGTGTAGGTCGTCCAGGTCGCGCTGGTCATGAGCCAGCAGCCGATGACGAAGGCGACCATGAACCAGGCCATCAGCAGGTCAGTGGCAATGGCGAGGGCTGACGCGGCTGTGCCGGACAGGAACCCGTCGATGAAGTCGACGCGGATATGCTCCCGGGCGAGCAACACCACCACGCTACCGAAGTAGGTGGTGATGACGCACATCAGCCGCGCCAGTTCCTCCGTCCACATCAGCGGTGAGTTGACGGCATAACGGAAGAAGACCTGCAGCAGGGATGATCCGAGCATCGCGACGAATGCGATGATGGCAATGGTCTCGAAGAAGACGAAGATGGTCCGGCGAATGCCGGCGATCGTTGCGATGACGCCTCTCCCCGATAAGTGTCGTGATTGCGGATCGCTGCGAGAGGTGCGGACCGGAGTGCGGCCCGCAATCAGCCCCTCTTCACAGGTGCGGCGCTACTTGAGGTACTGGGACACCGCGTCCAGAACGCCGGGCGCCCAGCTCTTGGACAGCTCGGTGATTGCGGGGCGGGCGGCGGCCACGAATGCTTTGCGATCCACCTCGACCATCTTCATCTTGTGCTTGTCCGCGAGCATCTTGCAGGTCGCATCGATCTGGCCCTTGGTCAGTTCATCGCCGAAGGCGGCTGCCTCGACAGCGGAACTGAGCACGGCTTCCCGCAGTTTCGGCGACAGGCTCTTGAGGAAGTCCGAGCCGATAGACCAGTGCCAGACCGCCGGCACGTGGGCCGTGTACATGAGATGCGACTGGACCTCGTAGAGCTTGGCCTGGTTGACGTTGAAGCAGGGGTTTTCCTGCGCCTCGATCACGCCCATCTGCAGTCCGCTGAACACCTCGGGCCAGGCGACCGGCGTCGGGTTGGCGCCGATCGCGGACCACACCTTCACCCAGGAAGGAATTTCAGGAACGCGCATCTTCACGCCCTTGAGGTCCGCCGGCGTTTTGACCTCTTTCTTTGCGGTGAGGTGGCGATCGCCACGGCGCATGAAGGCCACTGCCTCGATCTTCGCCTTCTCGCGTATGTGTTTCTTGGCGGCATCGCCGATCGGACTGGCCCAGAAAGCGAACACTTCCTCCGGCCCGGGAAACACGAACGGGACGACAGTTGCCGCGTATTCGGGTGCGATCACGCTGGGCAGCGTGTCGCCGAACAGCGTCATCTGCACCTGGTTGACCGTCAGTTGCTCGATGTTGTCGCGCTCGCCACCCAACACTGCAGATGGATAGACTTTGACTTTGATCTCGCCGTCGCTGCGTTTCTTCACCAGTTCGATGAACTTGTCCACCGCCTGGAACTCCGGACCGGGGGGCGAGGTGTGCAGCGCGAACCCCAGGTTGACCGCCTGCGCGACGCTCGCAGCGCCGGCGGTGATGCCCAGCGCCAGGATGGAAGTGACGATTCCTCTGATTCTCAAGTTTGTCTCCTCGAAGGGTGGCCGTGATCGGCGCTATTGAAAGATCGCGCGGCGTGTCCGCCCGCGACAATGGAAAGCTGCGAAAGTAGCGCTCGCAATAGCTAGGAGCCTCCGGCAGGCTCCTAGCTGTTCACTGCGGCTGGTCGACCGGGCGCTGCGTTGCTCATGCCGCAGTCTCGTTCCGGCAGCCCGAAAGCTCCTGGAGCAGCAGGGCTAGGGCCGAGTTGTCCAGCCCGCCGCGACCGGTGGCCGACAGGATGCCGTAGAGCTCTTGTATGAGGGCCGTGGCCGGCAGGGTCGTTCCGGTCGCGGACCCGCTCTCGAGCGCCAGCCGCAGATCTTTTCGCTGCAGGGCTACCCGGAAGCCGGCGGCGAAGTTGTCGTCGAGCACGCGCTGGCCGTGAAGGTCCAGTGCCGTGCTGCGTGCGAAACCGCCGAGCAGGGCTTCGCGCACCTTGGCGGGATCGACGCCGTTCTTCTTTGCCAGCGTCAGAGATTCCGCCACCGCCTGGATGTTGATCGCGACCGCGACCTGGTTGCAGACCTTGCACACCTGCCCGGCACCGCTTTCGCCGATGTGGCTGATGGTCTTGCCCATTGCCGACAAGACCGGCCGGCATCGCTCGAGTACCTCGGCGTCGCCGCCGACCATGATCGACAGGGTTGCGCCTTCGGCACCCTGAAATCCACCCGAGACCGGCGCATCGAGCATCGACACGCCGCGTTCCGCGAGAGTGGCCGCGAATCGCCGCGTGGCGGCCGGCGAGATCGAACTCATGTCGATCAGGACGCTTCCCGACCGCATCGCTTGAGCCAGGCCGCCCGCACCGAGGATCACCGCTTCCACATCGGGCGTGTCCGGGAGCATCGTCACGACGATGTCTGCCGCTGCTGCGGTCGCGATGGAGCCAGCGTCGGTCGCACCCTGGCCGACAAGTCCTTCGACAGCGGACCTGTCGACGTCGTGGACCGCGAGCGGGAAGCCCGCCTTCAGTAGATTGGCCGCCATCCGACGGCCCATGACGCCAAGGCCGATGAAGCCGACGCTGGGCAACTGGGGCTTATCTGTAGCCATTACGCACCTGATCTGTCTCCGGGAAGCGAAGGTCAGGCCAGGGATTCACCCGGACCGTCCTTCGTAATGATTGGCTTGCGGTGCGTTGCAGCAGCAACCGCGGTCGAAACATACCACAAAAAAATCCGCGGTCAGGCAGCCCCGTCTTGGCGCAGGCGCTTGACCTCGACTTCCAGCGCCGCGATGCGCTCGTCGCGAAATTCGATTGCCGCCTTCATGTCCGCCGCCTCGAAGCGTTGCGGAATGTGCCTTGGACAATTCACATCCCATGCAGTCACGGTAAGGACCAGAACCTGCTCAGGCCGCGCACGATAGTCCACCGGCATCAGACGCCGCACGAGCGCTTCATCGCCCTCGAGCACGCGGGCCGTGCCCCAGATCTTGGTGCGGCGACGTGTCGCGTAGTCGATGATGAACAGATGCGTCTTCGGGTTCTCCTCGAGGTTGCCCTGAGTGATGTACTGGCGATTGCCCGTGAAGTCAGCGAAGGCTATCGTGTGCTCGTCGAGCACTTTCAGGAATCCGGCCGGCCCGCCCCGGTGCTGGATGTAGGGTTGCCCTTGCGCATTGGCAGTCGCCAGGAACACGCTGGTCTGGGCTTCGATCTCGGTCTTCAACGCCGCGGTTATCGACCGTTCCCAAGAGCCGCCCTTCTCCATGCGTTCGTAGGCGGCACGCGAACCCTTGCGGACCTGAATCGCCTTCACTGTGTCCGTGAACGCCACGTCGCTGACGTAGCTTGCGGGCCGGTCCATGGTCGTCACAGGACCACCAGGAGATCTCGACATGGTGCTGACTCCAGAGGCTGGTTGGGCCGGTGCAATCCGGTGAAAGAGACTGTAGATAGTTCCGGACCAGACCACTAGACTCTGATTTTGCGAATCTTCCTCTCGATATTTGGAACAATGGATCGCCTCGATGCCATGTCTGTCTTCGCCGCCGTCGTCGACGGCGGCAGCCTGTCGGCAGCCGGGCGCCGCCTTGGCGTGCCGCTGGCGACCGTAAGCCGCAAGTTGGCGGATCTGGAGGCGCACCTCAAGACACGTCTCATCACGCGCTCGACGCGCAAACTGGTGCTGACGGATGCCGGACGCGACTACCTCGCTGCATGCCGCCAGATACTGGAGCAGGTCGAAGAGGCCGAGCGCGTGGCCTCTGGTGAGTTCGCCAAGGTCAGGGGTCAGTTCGTGATTGCCGCCCCGATCGTATTCGGCCGTTTGCACGTCGTGCCAGTGGCAGCGGAGTTCCTCGAGAAGCATCCCGAGATCGACATCCAGCTTCGTCTCGGCGATCGTAATGTCCACCTGATCGAAGAGCATGTCGACGTGGCGTTGCGCATTGGCACATTGCCCGACAGCAATTTCATTGCGACGCCGGTCGCCGCCATCCGTCGTGTGGTGTGCGCAAGCCCCGACTATTTGCATCGGTTCGGCATTCCGCAAGCACCGGACGATCTGGCGGCCCACCGCTGCATCACGTTCGACGGCCTCGACGCTGCCACCGCCTGGACCTTTGTCGGCAACGATGGGGAGCAACGGAAGGTGACTATCCGCTCGCGCCTGACAGTCACTACGGCCGACGCTGCCATTGCGGCATCGACCCTGGGACTAGGCCTGACGCGCGTCCTGTCGTACCAGGTCGCCGATGCCCTGCGCGACGGCCGCCTTGTCCGCGTGCTCGCCGATAGCGAGCCGCCGGTGGTGCCTGCGAGCCTGATCTACCCCGGCCAAGGGCGACTGCCCATGAAGACCCGGGCGTTCATCGACTTCGCAGTGGGTCGGATCCGAGAGCGCCTGAAGGCGCCGCAAACCGCGGCAGTCGCTACCGCCGATTTCGGTGGGCACTGATGGCCGATCCCGGTAATTCGCCCAGGAGTGTTCAGCAAAGAAGGTGGCGCGCCTGAGACGAATCGAACGTCCGACCCTTGGCTTCGGAGGCCAATGCTCTATCCACTGAGCTACAGGCGCGTGGACCGGGGAGGATAACACTTTTGCAGCGGGCACCTCTCGACTTCGCGCAATCGCCGGTTCCCGGCTAAAATCCTAGGTTTTGCGGACGAACTCGCCTGCGGTAATGCAGCGGCGAGCCCTCCCAGACAACCTCAGCATCTATCGCCGGCGGCGAATTGACGGGTAGTGGAGCCATGGCAGCACATTCACAGACAGCAAATCACGCAGGCGCAACCCCCCAATCCGCCGGGCATGGCGACGACGAGGGTCAGACCAGCTTCATCAAGACGCCGAAGCAGTTGATCACGGTGGTCGTTCTGGCCCTGATCCTGCCGATCATCGTCATCGTCCTGCTTGCCAGCTATGTGGTGAGCGGCAAGCGGGTTGGCGCCGGCGCCGATGCGATGACCTCGGCTGCCATCGAGGCCCGGATCAAGCCGGTTGCCGGCCTGGAATTGCGCGACGCCAGTGCGCCCGTTGCTGCCCGTTCAGGCGAGGAAGTCTACAAGGCTGTCTGCGGCGCCTGTCATGCCGCCGGCGTCGCCGGCGCGCCCAAGTTCGGGGACAAGGGCGCCTGGGGACCGCGTCTGGCCGCTGGACTGGATGCGCTGGTCAACGCGGCGCTCAAGGGCAAGGGTGCGATGCCGGCGCAGGGCGGCGGCGACTACTCGGATACCGAGGTCACCAAGGCGGTGGTCTACATGGCCAATGCAGCTGGAGGTAACTTCGAAGCGCCCGCGGCACCGGCAGCAGCCAAAGCAGAGGGCGAAGCCGCTAAAGCAGAGGGTGAAGCAGCCAAGCCCGCTGCGGGAGAGGCTCCCAAGGCGGCCGGCGAAGCGCCCAAGGCGGCCGGCGAAGCACCCAAGGCCAATGATGGCGACGCAGCCAAGGCCAGCGGGGAAACGCCCAAGGCGAATGGCGACGCAGCCAAAGCCAATGGCGACGCGCCCAAGGTGAGCGGCGAAACCCCCGGCGCCGGCGGCGAAGCCAAGCGGCCCTGATCCCAGCCCGTCAGTCCTTCTTGAACATCTCCCGAAGCGCCGCAAGGCGCTTTTTCGCGTCCTCCGCCGATACCGGCTTGTTGGCGGAAGCGTCCAGGTCAAGATTCATTTCGGTAATGAAGCGCGACGGCTGACATTCGACCAGCATGCGTGCGCGTTTGCGCTGGCGGCACCAGGTCAGTGTCAGCGACCGTTTTGCCCGCGTGATCGCGACGTACATCAGGCGGCGCTCCTCCTCCAGCCGATCACCCTGAAGCTTGGCTGCATCGACCACTTCCTGCGGGGAATGTCCGCGGTTGGCCTGATCCTCCTCCTCCCTGCCGGCGTGCGGCAGCAGGCCTTCTTCCACGCCGACCAGGAAGACGTGGGGATACTCCAGGCCCTTGGCAGCGTGAATCGTCGACATGCGCACCGCATCGCCTTCGCTTTCGCGACCCTCCAGGCGTGTCACCAGCGAAATGTGCTGGGCCATGTCGATCAGGCTCTTGTCGTCCTCTTCCGCGCGCTTGTTCAGCCAGTCGCAGAAATCGTTGACGTTCTGCCAGCGGGTGGTGGCGCTGCGCTCGTCCCCCTGCTCGCTCAGGTAGGCCTGGTAGTCGATCGCCTTGATCAGGTCGGCCAGCACGATCGAGGCCGGCTCGCGGCCGGCCCGCCATTTGATCCGGTTGATGAAGTCGCCGAATTCGCGCAAGGATGCCAACTGCCGCTCGGCCATCCGGCCGTCGAGCCCGGTCTCGAAGACCGCGGCGAACAGGCTGACCTCCCGTTCGCCGGCGTACTCGCCCAGGCTCTTGAGCGACTGGGGCCCGATCCCGCGGCGGGGTGTGGTTGCCGCCCGGATGAATGCCGGATCGTCATCGTCGTTGCTCAGCAGGCGAAGATAGGCGCACAGATCCTTGATCTCGGCCTTGTCGAAGAAGGATTGGCCACCGGAGATCTGGTAGGGAATCTTCTCCTTGCGCAGCATCTGCTCGATGATGCGAGCCTGGTGATTGCCGCGGTAGAGGATGGCGAAATCCGCAAAAGCGCTGCGCTTCTCGAACTTGGCCGCCTGCAGCCGCATGACCACGCTCTCCGCCTCGTGCTCGTCGTCGTCGCAGGCCAGCACCTTGATCGGATCGCCGATGCCCAGCGCCGACCACAGGCGCTTTTCATGCAGCTTCGGGTTGTGGCCGATCAGCGAATTGGCGGCGCTCAGGATCGTGCGGCTGGAGCGGTAATTCTGCTCGAGCTTGACGACCTTGAGCCGCGGGTAATCTTCGGCGAGGCGCCGCAGGTTCTCCAGGGTGGCGCCTCGCCAGCCGTAGATCGACTGGTCGTCGTCGCCGACGGCGGTAAAACCATGCCGGTCCCCGACCAGTTGGCGCAGAAGCTGGT
Organism: uncultured beta proteobacterium; assembly: GCA_963834335.1. Taxonomy (GTDB): domain Bacteria; phylum Pseudomonadota; class Gammaproteobacteria; order Burkholderiales; family Burkholderiaceae_E; genus Lautropia. Next base: position 809,783 of record CAWIBK010000001.1, read on the forward strand.
ATTGGGCGGCGTTGGTGTCCTGGTATTCATCGACCAGAAAGTAGCGAAGCCGCTCTCGCCAGAGCTCGGCGCTGCTGGCGTCCTGCTGGAGCAGTTGCAGGGGCAGGCGGATCAGGTCATCGAAATCGACTGCCTGATACCCTTCGAGGGTGGCCTGGTAGTCGCGATAGGCCCGCCCTATCCGGAGTTCGTATTCGTCATGGCTTTGTTTTATTGAGCCGGCCGGATCGATCAACGCATTCTTCCAGAGCGAGATCCGGCTCTGTGCGGTCCTGACCAGCTTGCGGTCGGTGGTGGCGAGAATCTGGGTCAGGAGGTTGGCGCAGTCGTCGGCATCGAAGATCGAAAAGGAGGACTTCAGGCCGATGGCCTTGCCGCTGGTGCGCAGCATGCGCATGCCGAGGGAATGAAACGTGCAGATCGTGGGCCGCTCTGACGCGCGCAGTTTCACGGCGGCGGCGAAACGCTCTGCCATCTCGCTGGCAGCCTTGTTGGTGAACGTGATCGCCGCAATCGCCCGCGAGGCAAACCCCGATTCGATCAGGTGCGCAAGCTTCGCGGTGATCACCCGCGTCTTGCCGGACCCGGCGCCGGCAATGACCAGGCAGGGCCCGTCCAGGAAACGGACCGCCTCTTCCTGCGAAGGATTCAGTTCTGCCAATCAGCACCTGCCCAAAGCCGTTTCAGATTTCGATCGGGTCGATGACCAGTTGCCAACGAATCGTCCCTCGAATGGTACCGGCCAGCGGGTCGAGCTCGTTGCGCCATGCCGCGAGCAGACGATGCAACTCCTTCCTTGAACCGCATTCGACCAGCAATTGCGCCCGCGAGACGTCCCGCAGTTTTGCCAAGGGCATGGGCACCGGGTCGCAGACTATGACAGCCCCAGTGGCATCTATTGACAGTAAGCGCTCACGTGCTGCCTGCAGGAAGCCGAGCGTGGTTTCCATGACGCGGGCCTGAGCGAGCAGCAGGGCCTGATGGCTGAAAGGGGGTAGTCCGCTCGCCTCGCGCGCCTGAAGTTCCAAGGCAGCGAAGCCAGGGAAGTCGTGCTGCTTGAGCGAGGCGAACAAGGGATGCTCCGGGTATCGGGTCTGGATCAGGGTAGTGGCGCCACTGGCCCGGTGCCGCCCCGCGCGACCGGCGACCTGCATCAAGGTGGCAAACAATCGCTCCGGAGCGCGAAAGTCCGCGGCGAACAGGCCGGCGTCGGCATCGACCACGACGACCAGGGTGAGGCGCGTGAAGTCGTGGCCCTTGGCGAGCATCTGGGTGCCGATCAGCAGGTCTGTCTCGCCGGCATGAGCCGCTGCCAGGAAGCGCTCGGTGGCGCCGCGTCGCTTGGCCACGTCGCGATCCAACCGTGCAATGCGGGCCGAGGGGAAGAGCCCGGACAGCCCTTCTTCCAGGCGCTGGGTGCCGCGACCCAGGGCGGCCAGGTCCTGGTTGCCGCAGTCGGGACAGGCCCGCGGTACGGTGGTTTCGGTAGCGCAGTGATGGCAGATCAGGCGGTAGAGTCCCCGTGGTCGATCGGTTGCCGGGCCGGCGCCGCCCATCCGATGGAGCACCCGGAAGGCATCGCAATGATCGCAGCGCGACAGCCAGCCGCAGTTGTCGCAGGAAATGACCGGGGCGTAGCCGCGGCGGTTGAGAAAGATCAGCGCCTGCTCGCCACGGCCGATGACCGTTTCGATGGCCTTCAGGGCAGCCGGGGTGAGGCCGTGCTGCAAGGATGCGCCCCTGAGCGGCACCACTTCCACCGTCGGCAATGCGCTGCCGCCCGCGCGCTCGGGCAGGTGCAGCAGGCGATAGCGACCCAGTTCGGCGTTGCGCCAGCTTTCCAGCGACGGGCGTCGCGGACCCCAGCAGGATCGGCAGCCGGGACAAGGAGGCTCTGGCGATCGCCATGTCGCGGGCCGAGTAGCGGATTCCCTCCTGCTGCTTGAACGAGGGGTCGTGCTCCTCGTCGACCACGATTGCCGCCAGGCGCGGAATCTGTGCCAGCACGGCCAGCCGGGTGCCGAGGATGATGCGGGCCTGGCCGCTGGCCGCCGCCATCCAGTTGCTGGCTCTTGCCGCGTCCGGCATCTCGCTGTGCAGCACCGCGATCGGCTCGTCCGGAAACCGGCTGCCGCAGCTGCGACAGGAGCGCCGGCGTCAGGCCGATCTCCGGCACCAGCAGGAGGACCTGGTTCAGCGGCTGGCGGTCCAGCAGGTGCCGGAACCAGCGGATGTAGATTTCGGTCTTGCCGCTGCCGGTTACGCCGTGGAGCAGCCAGGGCTTCGGCGCGTCGCCAGGAGGGGTCTCGCCCTCGACTTGCGCCAGGGCCGACAACAACGACTGCTGGTCAGGGCTCAGTGATTCTGGCGCGGGTCGGGCGGACGAAAAGCCCAGCCCTGGGGCCGGCGCGGGATCGAAGGCCGCGAGCCGGTCGTCGGCGTGCTTGCGGGTGCGTGCCGACGGGGGCATGCGCAGCAGTTTGGGTACGCTACCCAACCCTAATTCAGCAGGCTCTCCATGATAGTAAGTGGCCGCAAACCTGATGAACGTTAGCCAATCCGGCGTGAGCGCGGGCAGCCCCGGAAGCAGCTGTTCGATCTCGCGGAGCTTGTCCGCGGCAATGTCGGTGGAGTCCACAAGGGCCGCCACGATACCGACCCGGCGGGCCTTGCCCCAGGGCACCACAACCCACTGCCCGACCGCAATCGCCGTCTCCGGCGCCAGTCGATAGGTGTAGAGGCCGGCAAGGGGACCGTCCAGCAGAACTTGAGCGAAGGCGGACTGCACGATGGCGTCGGGGTTGTCGGGGACTGCGGGCATGGCTGAGATTGCAGGGATTCGCCGACGGAGCCTGCCGCTAAATGAAGCGCACGCCCCTGTAATCTGAAGCGCACGCCCCAGTAATCGGGAGGAACTGCGGGAAGAACCGGCTTCGGCTTTGCCTGTTTACATTTCCTAGGCAGTAACACATTATGCTGAAAACGCTTGATTGTTCGTCTCTGCGTGCGGCCGCGCCTTGTCGCGCCACCCCTTCGGGAGGGGAACGTTGGTCGATTTCGAATCGTTGGCGCAAGGACTTTCGGACGGGTCGCCGTGCGGGGAGAGTCTTGACTACGATCCGGCATTCGCCGAGCTGGAAATCCTCGCCAGGGGCAAGGCGGAACAGCACTTCGGTTCCACCCTGGTCCCGGCCCAGGAGCCTGACTGGCGCCAGGTGCAGGAAAAAGCCCTGGGGCTGTTCGAGCGCACCCGAGACCTCCGGGTGGCGGTCCAGCTGGCCAGGGCACAGACGGTGCTCGCGGGCTTGCCGGGATTGACCGGCGCGCTGGAGCTGATCCGGCAACTACTGGTCCGTCACTGGGATCAGGTCCACCCGCAACTGGATCCGGACGACGAACACGATCCCATTCTGCGCATGAACGCGCTCGCGGCACTGGTGGATCCCGCGGGGCTGTTGCGCGACCTGCGCAATACCGCCTTCGTCCATTCGCCGGCTGGGAACTGCAGCATCCGTGATGCGGAACTGGCGTTGGGAATCGTTCGATTGGCGGAGGAGCAGGAACCGCCAATCTCCCGGGCGCAGCTGACCGCCTTGGTGCGTGCCCACGCGGCCGCGGGTGGCGACAACGAGGCGCAGGCGGCGCTGCAGACGAGCATTGCATTGACAGCGGTGCTGGTGGAAAAGGCCGGCGTCCACCAGGCGGTCGACCTGGCGCCGCTCACCCAGAAGCTGCGCGGCCTCGCTGCGTTTCACGCCGAGGCAACCGGGGCGTCGCTGGCGGCCGGATTGGGCGCGGGCGCCGATGGGAGCCCGGGCGCCGGGCAGGAAACCGGCGACCGGAACCCGGCGGCGGGCGGCTCCAGCCTGGCGGGGGGGCGGGGTCCAGCGGATTGCAGCAGGCTGGGGAGATCCGAAGCCGCGAAGACGCCGTGCGCGAACTCGACCGGATCTGCGCCTATCTTGAGCGTCATGAGCCCGCCAATCCCGCCCCCTTGCTGATCCGACGGGCGCAACGCCTGGTTCAAATGAACTTTCTGGACATCCTGCGCGACTTAGCTCCCGAGGGGATGTCGTCCATCGAAAAGATCGCCGGGCTACCGCCGGCTGAGTAACTTCCAGGAGAAGCAACCATGGCTGGCAGTCAGAAGTTCATTGCTCGCAACCGCGCCCCCCGGGTCCAGATCGAGTATGACGTCGAGCTCTACGGGGCGGAAAAAAAGGTCCAGTTGCCCTTCGTGATGGGCGTGATGGCCGACCTGTCCGGCAAGTCGGCCGAGCCGCTGCCAGCCGTGGCGGATCGCAAGTTCCTCGACATCGATGTGGATAACTTCGACGCCCGCATGAAAGCGATGAAGCCTCGGGTGCAGTTCGCGGTGCCCAACACCCTGACCGGCGAGGGCAACATGGCGGTGGAGATGACGTTCGAGAGCATGGACGACTTCTCCCCGGCCGCCATCGCGCAGAAGGTCGAGCCCCTGCGCAAGCTGCTGGAGGCTCGTCAGCAGTTGTCCAACCTCATTACCTATATGGACGGCAAGACCGGTGCGGAACAACTGGTCGAGCGCATCATGGGTGATCCGGAACTGCTCAAGTCGCTGGCTGCGCAGGCCAAGCCCGCCGATGAGGCAGGTGCCGCCGATGCCGCCGACGCCTCCCAAGACAAACCCGCCAAACCCGGCAAGTGAGCCAGGAGAAATCGATGGCCGAATCCGAACTACAGTCCGCCCAGGGCGCACTGCAATACGATGAATTCAGCAAACTTCTCCAGAAGGAGTTCCGGCCCAAGAGCGAAGACGCGCGCTCCGCAGTCGAGCAGGCGGTCAAGACACTGGCGGCGCAGGCGCTCGATTCGACCAAGCTGATCGGCGACGACGTCATTGCTTCGATCCAGTCGATCATCGCGGAACTGGATCGCAAGCTCACCACCCAGGTCAACGCGATCCTGCACATGGAGGAGTTCCAGAAACTCGAAGGCGCCTGGCGCGGGCTTCACTACCTGGTGAACAACACCGAAACCGACGAAATGCTCAAGATCCGGGTGGTGAACATCCGGAAGGACGAGCTGCACAAGACCCTCAAGCGCTTCAAGGGCACAAACTGGGACCAGAGCCCCCTGTTCAAGCAGATCTATGAAGCGGAGTACGGCCAATTCGGTGGCGAACCCTTCGGATGCCTGGTGGGGGATTACCACTTCGACCACAGCCCGGTTGACGTCGAGATGCTCTCGGAGATGTCCAAGATCTCCGCTGCCGCCCACTGTCCTTTCATCTCCGGTGCGGCGCCGTCACTGATGCAGATGGATTCCTGGCAGGAGCTGTCCAACCCGCGCGACCTCACCAAGATCTTCACCACGCCGGAGTACGCGTCGTGGCGCTCGCTGCGGGACAGCGAGGAGGCTCAGTACATCGGCTTGGCCATGCCGCGTTTCCTGGCGCGACTGCCCTATGGCGCCAAGACCAACCCGGTCGACGAATTCTCCTTCGAGGAGGACACTGCCGGCACCGATCATGGCAAATACGGCTGGGCCAACTCTGCCTACGCGATGGCCACCAATATCACGCGGGCGTTCAAGCTCTATGGCTGGTGCTCGCGGATCCGGGGGGTGGAGTCCGGCGGCGCGGTCGCCAACCTGCCGGTTCACACCTTCCCCACCGACGATGGCGGCGTAGACATGAAGTGTCCGACCGAGATTGCGGTGTCGGACCGGCGCGAGGCGGAGCTGGCGAAGGCCGGACTGATGCCGTTGATCCACAAGAAGAACTCGGACTTTGCGGCATTCATCGGAGCCCAGTCCCTTCACAAGCCCGCCGAGTACGACGACCCGGATGCGACCGCCAACGCCAACCTGGGCGCGCGCCTGCCGTACCTGTTTGCGACCTGCCGATTCGCCCACTATCTCAAGTGCATCGTCCGGGACAAGGTCGGGTCATTCAAGGAGCGTGCCGACATGCAGCGCTGGCTTAATGACTGGATCATGAATTATGTCGATGGTGATCCCTCCATTTCGTCGGACGAGACCAAGGCCAAGCGCCCTCTGGCGGCTGCAGAAGTGGTGGTCGAGGACGTCGAGGGCAATCCGGGGTATTACACCTCCAAGTTCTACCTGCGTCCGCACTATCAACTCGAGGGCCTGACGGTGTCGTTGCGGCTGGTGTCGAAACTGCCTTCGGCGCGGGCGGGGGGATAAGCGCGAGGTTCACCCGATGCGGAATGTGCAATGAAGAATGGTTGAGGCTCGGATGAACCGATAGCTCGCGAATCCGTCGCGGTGCTTCGTCGACCAGAGGGGGGGTGCAGATGGCCGATTGCTTCATGCTCATGGATCAGATCCCCGGCGAGACGCAGGATCCCGACTTCCCGAACGCGATCAATGTCAGCGGCTGGGAGTGGGGAGTCAATTCGCGGGGAGAAATGGCGACGAACGCTCCCCGCAAAGGCTCGGCGGACGTTCGCCATTTCACCTTCTACCATGGGATCGATTCGGCCACTGCGGGCCTGCTCTCGCGCTGCGCCACCAACATCCTGATCCCGAATGCCACGCTGACCCAGCGTCGGGCCGGCGGTAGCAAAGCCCAGTCTTTTCTCGAGATCAAGTTCAAGGAGGTGCGAATCGTCGACGTATCCCTTTCGACAACGAACACCCAGGCCGACTATCCGAAGGCATCGATTTCGTTCTCCTTCGAGACCGTGTCGTTCGATTACACGCCGCAATCGAAGTCCGGGTCCGACAAGAGCGGTCGGCACAATTTCACCTGGATCGCCGGGGCCAAACAGTGAGCCTCGCATCCGACCGCCCAGCCCGGCAGCCGGTCGCGGAGATGCTTGCCGCCGCGCTGAGCGCGGTCAAGTCGATGCCGACCGATCCGTCGTCGCGTATGAAACTGTTCCGGCTGTTCTGCCTGACCGGCAAGTGGGATCGCGCAGTGATACAGCTCGACACCGCCAGCGGGATGGATGCGGAACTGGCGATGACCAGCCTGGTCTACAAGCAGGCGATCGCCTGCGAGCGGTTCCGCTCGGAAGTTTTTGCCGGTACTCGCACGCCGGTCGTGATCGGCGAGCCGCAGCCGTGGCTGGGGTGGATGATGCAGGCGCTGCGCTCCGACAACGCCCGCGGCATGGCGCTACGCGAACAGGCACTGGCGCAGGCGCCGGCCAGCCCCGGCCTGCTCGACGGCGAGCCTTTCGAGTGGCTGGCGGACGCGGATCCGCGGCTCGGGCCGGTCTGCGAGGCATTCATCGACGGCAAGTACTACTGGTTGCCGTTCGAGCGCATTGCCCGGCTGGAGATGTCGGCGCCGGACGATCTGATCGACCTGGTCTGGGTCAGTGCGGAACTGGTCTTCGATAACGGCGGCGCCAAGCAGGCACTGCTGCCGACGCGCTACCCTGGTTCAGAAGCATCGCAGGATGACCTCATTCTCACGTCGCGCCGAACCGAGTGGCTCGGCACGGAGGCCAGCGGCTATCGGGGAATCGGCCAGCGCGAGTGGGTCACCGATCAGGGCGAGACCGGTCTGCTCGACGTCCGGCAACTGACCCTCGGCGCAGATCCGGCGTAGGGCGATTGGCCATGGCCGAGCAATTCTCCCGCGATCGCCTGCTGCCGGCGCTGCTCGACCGGCTGATCGACGAACGCCCGCATGAAACCACGGAGTCGCTCGACGCGCGCCTGCTGAGCAAGACGGGGCTGCGCCAGAGCGTCCTGCGTGACCTTGCCTGGCTGTTCAATGCGCAGGCGGCGGTGGCCGAGGCCATCGACGGCGACACTTTCCCCCATGCCAAGCACTCCACCATCAACTACGGCATCGCGCCGCTGTCGGGCAGCCTGGTTTCGAAACTGGAGATGGGTGATCTGGAGCAGATGCTTCGCCAGGCCATCATCGATTTCGAACCGCGCATCCTGCCGGACACGCTGGTTGTGCGAGGGGTCGCCCCCACCGACCCGCTCGGGCACCACAATGCGCTCAGCTTCGAGATCACGGCGCGACTCTGGGCGCAGCCTTACCCCCTTGAACTGCTGCTCAAGACCGACCTGGACCTGGAAACCGGCATGGTCGAACTGAAGGATCGCAGCGGCAACACCATCAAGGGCCAGTGAGCCTGCCCCGGTACCGACGACTCCCGGATCCCGACCATGCATCCTCGCCTGCTCGAGTACTACAACCAGGAACTGGGCCACATCCGGGAAATGGGCGCGGAGTTCGCGCGCGATTTTCCGAAGATCGCGGCTCGCCTGAGCATGGAAGGTCTCGAGGTCGCGGACCCCTACGTCGAACGGCTGCTGGAGGGCTTCGCCTTCGTGGCCGGGCGCACCCAGCTGAAGCTGGATGCGGAGTTCCCGCGCTTTACCCAGCACCTGCTGGAAATCGTCTATCCCCATTACCTGGCGCCCACGCCGGCAATGATGATCGTCGACTTCCAGCCGCGCGCGGGAGATCCGGCTCTGGCCGAGGGTGTCTCGCTGCCGCGTGGCAGTGCGCTGCGCAGCGTGATCCCGAAGGGCGAGCAGACCGCTTGCGAATTCAGGACCGCCCACGACCTGACGCTGTGGCCGATCGAACTGGCAGCGGCGCAGTACTTCAGCTATGCGCCGGAACTGCCCCTGGGGCAACTCGGGCTGGCGAACCGCGTGCGCGGCGGCTTGCGCATCACGTTGCGGGCGCAGGGGGGCCTCAAGTTCTCCGCGCTCGCTTGCGATCAGCTGCAGTTCCACATCAGTGGTCCGGATGACCTGACCGGGCCGCTCTATGAACTGATCCATGGCCATTGCATCGGCGCGCTGCTCCTCAACAAGTCGAGTCCGCCGCAGATCATCGGCAACCTGCCGGCCACCTGCGTTCACGAGGTCGGCTTCGACGACGATCAGGCCCTGCTGCCGTATGACCGCCGCTCGTTCCAGGGCTACCGGCTGCTGCGGGAGTACTTCGCCTTTCCCGAGCGATTTCATTTCTTCGGCGTGCGCCATCTCGCTGCCGCGCTCTCCGGGCATGACCAGTCCGAGTGTGACCTCGTACTGCTCTTCGGCAGCAGCCACGCGGGCCTGGAGGCGATCGTCGACGCCTCCTGTCTTTCCCTCTTCGCCACCCCGGTGGTGAATCTGTTCCCACGTCGCGCGGACCGGATCCACCTGTCCGAGGAGCGCTTCGAGCATCCCCTCGTGGTCGACCGGGCCCGTCCGCTGGACTTCGAGGTGTTTTCGGTGACGTCCGTGCGCGGCATGGGCGACGATGTCGGGGATACCACCGAGTTCAAGCCGTTCTACGGGGAGCTTGTGCATCATGACGCGGCCGGTGCCCGCGCTTACTACACGATGCGGCGTGAGCCGCGCATGCTCTCCGAGCGGCAGAAGCGGAACGGCGCGCGCAGCGGTTATGTGGGCAATGACGTGTTCCTCTCGCTGGTGGATCCGCGCGAGGCACCATACCCGCTGACGATGCGGCAACTGGCGGTGGAAGTGCTGGCGACCAATCGCGACCTGCCCCTGCTGCTGCCGATCGGTTCGCTCAACGCACTGATGCTCCAGGACGCGAAGCCGGTCGCCGCCATTCGCGTCCTGCGCGGACCGACCCGGCCGCGGGCCGGACTGGCCGAAGGCGACTTCGCCTGGCGCCTGGTCAGCCACCTCTCGCTCAACTACCTGTCGCTGCTCGACCCTGGCGGTGACAGCCGCAAGGCAGCCGCCGCGCTGCGGGAGCTGCTCGCTTTGTATGCAGACACGGGCGACGCGGCCCAGCGCAAGCGCATCGAGGCGCTCTCCGGCATCGGGGCTACACCCGTGGTCCGCCGTTTACCCATGGCCGGCCCGATCACCTTCGGTCGTGGCCTGGCCATTTCACTCAAGGTCAACGAGGAGGCATTCGGCGGCGCCGGCAGTTTCCTGTTCGGATCGGTGCTGGAGAAGTTCCTGGCACGTCATGTCTCGATCAACTCATTCGCGCAAACAGCGCTGCAATCTGAAAGCCGAGGGGAGGTAGCCACATGGCCGGCACGGACGGGAACGCGGATCGTCGCCTGAGCCTCATTGAAGCACTCGGCCGCACGCCTGAGCGCTTCGATTTCTATCAGGCATTGCGGCGGCTCGAGGCAAGCAGTCCCGGGCTGCCCCGCCTCGGTGAGGCACGCCGACCCGGCGCTGAGCCGGTGCGGCTGGCCCAGGAGGCAGAGCTCAGTTTCGCTGTAAGCAACCTGACCCGGGTCACGCCGGCGACAACGGGTGTCCCGCGGGTGTTCGTCCGCTTTCTCGGCTTGTTCGGTCCCCAGGGTGCGCTGCCGCTGCACCTGACGGAGTTCGCGCGTGACCGCGAGCGCAACCACGGCGACGCCACATTCGCCCGCTTCGCCGACATCTTCCATCACCGGATGCTGCTGCTGTTCTATCGGGCGTGGCGCCAGGCGCAGCCCGCGGCCACCCACGACCGCCCCGCAGATGACCGCTTCCGGGCCTATGTCGGTGCACTGTTCGGGCACGGCTCGCCGGGCTGGTATCAGGGCGAACGGGAACTGGCCCCGACCAAGCGCTATTTTGCCGGTCACCTGAGCCGCTCGGTGCGCAATGCCGACGGACTCGCGGACATTCTCGGGAGCTACTTCCGGGAGCCGGTGATCGTGAGAGCCTTCAGTCCACGCTGGATGAGCCTGCCCCGTTCGCAGCAGTCGTCGCTGGGAGGCGCAATCACTGCCGGCGGAGGAGCGGGGTTTCGTGGCAACGACAGCGCAATTCTCGGGCGCAGCACCGTGCTCGGCGCGCGCGTGCAGGACGCTCAGCACCATTTCGATATCGACATCGGGCCACTGGCGCTCGACAGTTACCTGCGGCTGCTGCCTCACGGCGAATGGTTCGCCAAGGCACGCGAGTGGGTGCGGGAGTATTGCGGGGAGGAATTCGGCGTGCGGTTGGTGCCGCAGCTGAAAGCGGCTGCGGTCCCCGCCGCCAAGCTCGGAAATGTCGGTCGGCTTGGCTGGGACTGCTGGCTGGGCCGGCGTGGATCGCAGGCGCCCGCGACCGATCTCTCATTGAACCTAACGGCCGCCACGGCGGCGGCCTGACAGCAGGAGGCGACGACGATGTCGGAGATCAGCCGGGTCCAGCTTTTCGGCAAGCTCAATCCCGTGTTGTACAAGGCGATCGAGGGCGCATCGGTTTTCGCCAAGCTGCGCGGCAATCCTTACGTCGAATTCGTGCACTGGCTCAATCAGATCCTGCAATTGCAGGATTCGGATCTGCATCGGATCCTGCGGCAGTACGAAGTCGATGCATCGGTGCTGGCCAAGGACGTGACCGACGCGATCGATCGCCTGCCCAGGGGCGCCACCTCGTTGTCGGACCTGTCCCCCCATATCGAGGACGCGGTAGAGCGCGGCTGGGTCTACGGCACCTTGCTGTTCGGCGAGAGCCAGGTGCGCAGCGGCCACCTGCTGGTGGGCATGTTGAAGACGTCGTCGCTGCGCAATGCACTGCAGACAATCTCCCGCCAGTTCGAACGGATCAAGGTCGAAGCACTGTGCGACGACTTCGCGCGCATCACCTCCGCGTCGCCGGAAGCGGGGCTTGCCGCCAGCGACGGGTTCAGCGCCGCGGCGCCGGGCGAGGCGAGCGGGGCGATGGCGCCGGCGCAGATGGGCAAGCAGGATGCACTGAAGCGTTTCTCGGTCGATCTGACGGAGCGGGCACGCAAGAACGAGATCGACCCGGTGACCGGCCGCGATGAGGAGATCCGCCAGATCGTCGACATCCTGATGCGGCGCCGGCAGAACAATCCGATCCTCACTGGAGAAGCCGGCGTCGGCAAGACCGCGGTGGTCGAGGGCTTCGCGGTCCGCCTCGCGCGCGGGGATGTGCCGCCCCAACTGAAGGAGGTGTCACTGCTGAGCCTGGACATCGGCCTGCTCCAGGCGGGCGCCAGCATGAAAGGGGAGTTCGAGCAGCGGCTGCGCCAGGTGATCGACGAGGTGCAGGCCAGTCCCAAGCCGATCATCCTCTTCATCGATGAGATCCACACCCTGGTGGGCGCCGGTGGCGCCGCCGGCACCGGCGACGCCGCGAACCTGCTGAAACCGGCGTTGGCGCGTGGCAACCTTAGAACGATCGGCGCCACCACCTGGGCTGAGTACAAGAAGTACATCGAGAAGGATCCCGCCCTGACCCGCCGGTTCCAGGTGGTGCAGATACTCGAGCCCGACGAGGCCAAGGCCATCCTGATGTTGCGGGGCGTGGCCAGCACGCTGGAGAACCACCATCGCGTGCAACTGCTGGATCGTGCGATCGAATCAGCCGTGCGTCTGTCGCATCGATACATCCCGGGACGCCAGTTGCCGGACAAGGCGGTCAGCCTGCTCGACACCGCTTGCGCCCGGGTAGCCGTGAGCCAGCATGCCACGCCGCCGGAAGTGGAGGACAGCCTGAGACGCATCGAGGGCCTCGAGACCGAGGAGCGGATCATCGACAAGGAGGCGGCGGTCGGCGAAGCCATCGGCAATCGCAAGCGCGACGTCGTGGCCAAGCTCGTCGAGGAACGCGAGCGGCTGGCCGGACTGCAGCAGAAGTGGCAAGAGGAGAAAGCGCTGGTGGACCGGGTGCTGGAAATTCGGGCTTCCCTGAGAGACGGCGCCAAGCCGGTCGACAGCGGCAACGGCACGTCCGCAATCGACGCCGCGGCGGCGCGCCCGCAACCGGCGCTGCCGCTGCTAGCCGCTGCGGCCGATCGCCGCTGGCCGGCGGTCGGTGCGGCCGGCACCGACTCGCGCGAGGCCATGCTGGCCGAACTCGGTGAGCTGCAGCGCAAGCTGGCTGAACTGCAGGGGGAGACTCCGCTGATCCTGCCGTCGGTGGACGAGCAGGCGGTGGCCAGCGTGGTGGCAGACTGGACCGGCGTGCCGGTGGGGCGGATGGTCAAGAACGAAGTCGAGGCCGTACTGCGGTTGGCGGATACGCTGTCGGCGCGGGTGATCGGGCAGCGCCATGGCCTCGAGCAGATCGCCAGGCGCATCCAGACGTCGCGTGCCAAGCTGGACAACCCGAACAAACCGATCGGCGTGTTCATGCTGGTCGGCCCGTCCGGCGTCGGCAAGACCGAGACCGCACTTGCGCTGGCCGAGACCCTTTACGGCGGCGAACAGAATCTGATCACCATCAACATGAGCGAGTACCAGGAGGCGCACACCGTTTCCACGCTCAAGGGCGCGCCGCCGGGCTATGTCGGCTATGGCGAGGGTGGTGTGCTGACCGAGGCGGTACGGCGACGCCCCTACTCGGTGGTGCTGCTGGATGAAGTGGAGAAGGCGCACCCCGACGTCCACGAGATCTTCTTCCAGGTCTTCGACAAGGGCTGGATGGAGGACGGCGAGGGCCGCTTCATCGACTTCAAGAACACGATCATCCTGCTCACCTCCAATGCCGGCAGCGACCTGATCATGAACCTGTGCAGGGACCCGGACCTGATCCCGGAACCGGAGGAGATCGCCAAGGCACTGCGGGAACCGCTGCTCAAGGTCTTCCCGGCGGCACTGCTGGGCCGTATCGTGTCGATACCGTACTTTCCGCTCAGCGACGACATGCTGGCCAGCATCGTGCGGCTGCAACTCGAGCGCATCGTCAGGCGGGTCAGGGAGAACCACACGGTGCCGCTGGCTTACGACGAGGACGTGGTGAAGCTGATCATCAGCCGATGCTCCGAACTGGAGTCGGGGGGGCGGATGATCGACGCGATCCTCACCAACACGGTGCTGCCGCGAATCAGCGAGGAGTATCTGACGCGGCTGGCGCAAGGGCAGGCCTTGCATGAGATTCGCATCGGCGTAGCCGGCGGGGATTTTTCCTATGAGTTCGCCTGACGGCAGCCGCTGATGGCCCGGCTCTGCACCCTCACCAGCCCGCTCGGCGACACGCTGCTGTTTTCGCGCATGCGCGTCACTGAGCGTCTCTCCAGCCTGTTCGTCATCCAACTGGAGGCGGTCAGCCTCAAGCCGGACATCAAACCGTCGGCGCTGCTGGGGAAATCACTCACCGTCAAAGTGGACCACGAGGAAGGTTCCGTGCGCCACTACAACGGGTACGTGTCACGCATATCCCTGGGTGGGAGCTCCGGTCGGTATTTCGTGTATCACCTGACCCTGCATCCCTGGCTCTGGTTCCTGTCGCGTACGGCCGATTGCCGCATCTTCCAGGACCAGAACGTGCCCGACATCGTCGATGCGGTGCTGTCGGACGAACCGACCAAGGCGGTCGACGGCCGCCTCGCGGACGCGGGCAAATACGAACGCTGGGAGTACTGCGTCCAGTATCGCGAAACCGACTTCAACTTCGTGTCACGCCTGCTGGAACAGGAAGGCATCTGCTATTTCTTCGAGCACGCCGACGGGTCTCACAAGCTGGTGCTGGTGGACAGCAAGGAAGGCCACGCGGCGATTGCCGGCGAGCCGGGCATCCGCTTCGTGCCGGACTCCGCGGCGCAGACGCAGGCCCTCGATCATGTCCTCGACTGGAGCGCGGTGCAGGAGATCCAGCCCGGGCAGTACGTCATCGACGACTACGATTTCAAGAAGCCGGGCAATGACCTGAAGGTGGTGCGCCGGCCGGAAAACACGCCGGAGAATTCAAAGGCGGATTACGAGGTCTTCGACTATCCCGGCGAGTACGACAGCCCTTCGGAGGGCGAGGCCTATGTCGCCAGCCGAATCGAAGAACTCCACGATCAGTCGATGGTATTCGAGGGGTCCGGTGTGCTGCGCCAGTTCCACGCCGGGCGCAAGTTCAAGCTGACCGACCATCCCCGCAAGGACCAGAACGGGGAGTATCTGATCGTATCGGTGGACTACGACTACAGCGATCCACCCTATGAGTCGGCGGATGGCGAGGGCTCCAGCTTTCGTTGCAGCTTCTCGGCGATTCCTTCACGGCAGCAGTTCCGGCCGCTCAGGACCACCGCGCGTCCGATCGTGCAGGGCATCCAGACCGCCGTGGTGGCGGGCCCGTCCGGCGACGAGATCCACACCGATGAGTTCGGCCGCATCAAGGTCAAGTTCCACTGGGATCGGGCCGAGGAGAAGAACGAACCCTCGTGCTGGCTGCGCGTGGCCTTCCTGGCCGCGGGGCCTCGCTTCGGATTCGTGTCGATTCCCCGTATCGGTCACGAGGTGGTGGTGGAATTCCTGGAGGGCGATCCCGACCGGCCACTCGTCACCGGCGTCGTCTACAACGGCGCCAACCTGCCACCGTGGGCTCTGCCGGCCAACAAGACGCAGTCGGGCCTGCTGAGCCGTTCGTCGCTGGGTGGTGGTTACGACAACGCCAATGCGATCCGCTTTGAGGACAAGAAAGGTCAGGAGCAGGTCTGGATCCACGCCGAGAAGAACCAGGACATCGAGGTCGAGAACGACGAGACGCATACCGTCGGTCACGACCGTACCAAGTCCATCGGCCACGACGAGAAGACCGACGTTGGACATGATCGCACCGAGAGCGTCGGCAACAACGAGACAATCGCAATCGGCGTGAACCGGACCGAAACGGTTGGCAGCAACGAGACCGTCTCGATCGGATCGAACCGCACGCACACCGTCGGCGCCAGCGAGACCTGGACGGTGGCGCTGCAGCGAACCCACACGGTCGGCGTGAACGAGACCATCACGATCGGCGCGGCGCAGGAAGTGACGGTTGGTGCGATGCGCGCGCTGACTGTGGGCGCGAACCAGACGACCACGATCGGGAACAATCACTCGGTGTCGGTCGGGTCGAATCAGAGCGAGGACGTCGGCGGCAACCAGACGACCAACATCGGAAAGAACCAGAGCGCGACGATCGGCGGCGCCGACACGCTCTCGATCGCCAAGGCGAGTTCGGTCAGTGTCGGCGAAGCGCGGACGACCAGCATCGGCAAGGACGACAGCCTTACCGTCGGCAAGAACCTGTCGATCACCGCCGCCGATTCGATCACGCTGACCACCGGCGACGCCAGCATCACGATGAAGAAGGACGGCACCATCGTCATCAAGGGCAAGGACATCATCGATCGAAGGCTCGGGAAAGATCAACGTCAAGGCGAGCAAGGACATCGTGATGAAGGGATCGAAGATTCTGCAGAACTGAGCGCGGGGTGCGGGCTGTGGACCTGGGCCCGGACTGACTTGAATCCGGAATGTGGACGCGGAGGTGGTCGATGAGCGGACGGGACGTGATCGAAGAGTGTTTGCAGGAAGAAGGGGCGGCGGTCGTGGCAGCGCGACCGCAGGCGGATAGCCGGATGCCGACAGTTGTCATGGGTGAGCTGATCGCGATAACCGACGACGGCAGGACGCCGTTGGTGCTGTATCCCGGCCAACCTGGCACCGCCGCCCTGCGCGCTCGTACAGTGATCGACCTGCACGGTCCGCACATTGGCCAGCCGGTGGTCCTGATGTTCGAGGGCGGCGATGCGGCGCAGCCGATCGTCATGGGTGTGATCCGGCAGGCGGAGGGTTGG
Source organism: uncultured beta proteobacterium (assembly GCA_963834335.1). Taxonomy (GTDB): domain Bacteria; phylum Pseudomonadota; class Gammaproteobacteria; order Burkholderiales; family Burkholderiaceae_E; genus Lautropia. Next base: position 826,245 of record CAWIBK010000001.1, read on the forward strand.
CCGCTCGCTCAGGCGCCCGCGCAGGTCGAGGTCGATGCCGACGGCGAACGCATGATCGTCAGCGCCAGGGAACAATTGGTCCTGCGTTGCGGCAAGGCGAGCATCACGCTCACCAAGGCTGGCAAGGTGCTGATCCAGGGCAGCTATGTGTCTAGCCGGTCCACCGGGGTGAACCGGATCAAGGGCGGCTCGGTGCAGTTGAACTGAAGTTGCCACCACGGAAACGCCATGGAACTGATCAATGCTACCCGAATGGTCGCGGGCTACAACATGGGGCTGGAGCCGAGCGGGCGGGAGTTGCTTGTTGTGGTGATCAAGGGGACTTTCCGATTTCCACAGGCCGGTGAGTCGGCCGATGTCTTTGCACTGCATGACGAGCAACTGCCACTGGTAATGGCAGATACCTTCACGGGGGAGCCGGATTGCTCGGCTCCGGTGTATGAGTCCGACTTCGCACCCCGAAAGCCGCGGTGTGACATCCTTCTGTTAGGCAGCGCGTATGCGCCTCAAGGGCGGCCGACGAGGCGGGTCGATGTCGGTTTGAAGGTCGGCAAATGGAGTAAGACATTCGCGGTCGTGGGCCCGCGACATTGGAGTTGTGGGGTTGGTGGTGCGAGCACCTCCGCCACCCGATCCGTTCCTGAAGCAGCCGATCTCGTACGACGTTGCGTTCGGCGGCACGGATCTTCGGCATGAGGATCCGTCAGAACACGCGGCGTTCATGCCGAACCCCGTGGGACGGGGGTTTCACAAGCACGTCAAATCCGAATGGGTCGACGGCACGCCCTTGCCCTGCACTGAGGAGGCGGGACGTAGCGTGAGCGATCCGAAGGGCGTCTATCGCCCGATGTCATTCGGACCAGTCGGTCGTGGGTGGGATCCACGTTACCGGTTTGCCGGAACCTACGACGACAAATGGCTGGAGGATCACTTCCCCTTCTTGCCCCCGGATTTCGACGAGCAGTACTTCCAAGCAGCGCCGCTTGACCAGCAGGTGCCGCTGGAGTCCTTCAATGGAGGGCATGTCGAGGTCCTGCTGGCAAATCTGACGGCGGAAGGCAGGACGCGCTTGATGATTCCACAGCTCGATTGCGCCTGTGCATGTGTTTCCGAAGCGAGGCGAACGGGAGGACTAGACGGCGACATTGGACACGATCGTGATCGAGCCCGATGCGCAGCGATTCACTGCTTGACTTGGCGTGTGGCACGGCCGCTGAGAAAGAACATGTTCGAGATCGCACAGGTGCTGGTGGGCAAGAAGGGGCGGGAGTGGTGGCAGCAACGGGAGGCGATACCCTTTCCGATCCCGGTCGTGATGGTGCCCGCCCAATCCGTCCAGAATGATCCGGCTGCTCCAGTATGAAAGGGTCGCGGATTGCAATTCGGCGGACTGGGTTGGTGACGTCAGTAGGTCTCACTTCAGAGCAGAGTTGCGCGGCATTTCGAGCTAAAGTTACCAATCCGACCGAGACTCGCTACATAGATTCCGCGGGTGAATGGATCATGGCTCACCAGGTGCCACTGGAGCTACCATGGCTAGGCCTTACCAGGCTCGTCAAGATGGCCGCGTTGGCAATCCGACAGACATTGCAAGATGTGTCGGAGGCGCAAATTGAGCGATTGCCGCTTCTGTTGTGCGTAGCCGAGACCGAACGTCCAGGACGCACAGCGGGGCTGGAGGGCCTCCTTCCACTAATTCAGGCGGAGCTTGGATGCCGGTTCAACAAGAACTCGGCGGTCGTCGCGCAGGGCAGAGTGGCGGTGGCGGTGGCTATTGCACGGGCTCGCAACCTGATCAGGGACGGAAAGGCCGACGAGGTGCTGGTGGCTGCCACTGACAGTCTTCTCAGCTGGCCGACGCTTGACCACTACGAGCGCCTGAGCCGCCTGCTGACGGCGCAGAACTCGAACGGTTTCATGCCGGGCGAAGCCTCCGGTGCATTGCTTCTCGGAGTGCCGACAGGCGGCGCGGCGGAGGTGATCTGCACAGGGATCGGGTTCGGCCTCGAAAAGGCAATCGTCGATGACGAAGCACCACTGCGCGCCGATGGTCTCACGCAGGCCTTCAGGTCGATGCTCGCCGATGCAGGCTGCGACATGCAGGATATTGACTTCAGGATCGCCGATATCTCGGGCGAGCAGTACTACTTCAAGGAGGCGGCTCTCGCCCTCTCGCGCATTCTTCGCAGCCGCAAGTTCGAGTTCGACCTGTGGCACCCTGCCGAATGCACCGGGGAAGTCGGCGCCGTTTCGGGGGCAACCATAATCGCGGCCATGGTGGCGGCGTGGAAGAAGAACTACGCCGACGGTCGCCGCGTCTTGGCGCATATGGCGAATGACTCCGGGCAACGTGCCGCTCTTTTGTTGCAGAACGGTCCATGAGCAGCCAAGTCTACGCCAACAACATGGAGTTATCGTGCAAGGCGAGCGATGGCAAGTCCATCTGCGCCTTCCCCGACGTCTGCTTTACCCCACCGCTCACACCCGCCACGCCGCCCGGCGTTCCCATTCCGTACCCGAACACAGCGTTCGCCAGCGACACGACCGCTGGATCGAGTACCGTCAAGGTCGGAAACAAAGAAGTCATGCTGAAGAACTCGAGCTACTTCAAGACGAGCACGGGAGATGAAGCGGGATGCGCGCCGAAGAAGAACGTAATAACCAGCTCGATAAAGGGTAAGGCTTACTTCATCGTCTGGTCGATGGATGTCAAGATCGAGGGTGAGAATGCTGTACGTAACCTCGATCTCACAACTCACAACCACGCTTCAATGCCTGCAGGTGCCCCGCCGACGTTGCATGCAGCGATGGTGGCCGCAGCCAGGATTTCTGACTGCTTCGACAATCTCGTCGAGATAAACCGGAAGTGTTCCCCGTGGACCAAGGACAAAGGCTGCCCTACGGAGCGCGAAAACGCGATCCGAAGTGCTGAGACCCGGAGAGACGCGGCAAGGGTGGCGTCTGGGCGCGATAAGCCGCCGTATGGCCCCGCGTACGACCGCGCCCAGCTCGCGGTGCGAGACCAATACTTGTCGTATACATACGAGGTGAATAAGGATCCATGTCGCAAGGCGCTCAAGTGCCTCTTGATGCCTTATAAAGAGATGGAGAAGATCAAGTGTCCCAAACAGACGGGAGAACACCTGATCGAGAAGGCGAGTTGCAAGGGGGTCGGCAACTACAACTTGAACGATGCGCCGACGGCATTTACGGAAGGCCCCAGCAATCACCTCGGCGAGCATGGCATCGTAAGCCTTGACCGAAAGGAGTATATGGAGGAATGGGGAAAGACAAATGCGCCGAGTGACTGGAAGATGGAGGATGCGGCCGATCTAGGTGCCAATGTATTCCACGAGCAAAACCCGCACTGCGATCGTGAATGTCTGAAGGAGCAGATCATTCAGGGCCACGAATCAATGGCAATTAGTCGAACAGATACGCTGGATGTCAGCACTGCCGCGTCTGAGAAGTCCGCCAACGACCGCGAGATCATGCAGTTGGCCAGACAGCAACTTTCGGACGGATAGGCCGTGCACGAGCAGCTGAGGGACTCACTGACCTTCTGGGACGGCGTTCGTACCGCATCCGGTGTGGTCCTGATCGGAGGCATTGATGCGCTCGACCAGGAGACCCCGCACACGGCGGTGGTGCTGCTGCAAGGCTCACGCCGCGCGGTCTGGACCCTTGAATGGAAGGCACGACTGATCTTGAGCGATCCTGATCCGAATGGCCCTGCGTGGATCATAGGGCTGGAGGGCGAAACCTGCAGCGTGAACGGGAACGGGCCGCAAGAGCACCCTTCGATCGACATTCGGTCGCGTCCCGACAAGTTCGGGCGCTTGCTCGGTGGCTGCACGTCGGCAGACGCACTCCTGGTCGTTGGATACCGCAACCAAGTGGCGGCTAGAAGCGTCGGTAGCAATCGCTGGGAGGTCATGGATCAAGGCCTACCGGGCAAAGTCGGCGATACGCCGCGAGTCTTCGGGCTCGAAGCGATCGACACGTGTGGCACCCGTTGGTACGCGGCGGGACTTCACGGAGCACTGCATGTCAGGGTTGGAGGTCGATGGCGAGAAATCGCGTCTCCCACAAATGTCAGATTGATGGCCATCCACTGCGCTGACGATGGCATGGTGTACGCCTGCGGTCAGTTCGGCACCGTCCTTAGCGGAACATCTGACCAATGGGAGATCGCGCTGGAGATAGAAGGTCAGCCAAGTCTCTGGGACATCGCTTCGTTGGGATCAGACCTGTACGTTTCATCGTTCGATGTGCTGTACAGGCTATCGAATGGGGAGTGCTACCCCGTCGATTTTTCAGCGTACGAGCTTGTTCCTTCGAAGGTTCCGACAACCTTCTTTCGCCTGTCGAAGCGGGAGGGTGCGCTGCTGTCCGTCGGAAGCAAGGACATTCTTGAACTCAGCGAGGGCGTGTGGAAGCGCATTATCTGAACCCCACCGACGGGGCATGATCCGGAAGTTCCGAGGTGACGCGTCCCATGAAATCTTCTAGTCAGCCCACCCAGATGTCTGCCTATTTCACCACATCAATTGACATAGTCGTTGCGCAGTATGTCGAGAACGCGGCAGCACTTCGAGCAGGGCGCACGGGCCTGGTTCGATCGCCTCGGACCGGACTCCTTCACCTGAGCCGTCATGACGAGCGACTTGAGGCCAATCTCGACGGACTGGCAGTGGCGGGGCGTGCCGGGGCTAAAGCCAGCTTGGCTGCACTGGAGCGCGCCCAGGTAGGGGAAGTGTTTGTAGCGGCCTTCTGCGCAGTACGACAGCATGACGAAGTTGCAACGTCGCGACTTTTGAGTCTGGCGGCGACGGTGCCAGAGGCGTTTAGTGGTATCAGTTCGTTGCTGGGTTGGCTGTCGGCACAGCAATTGCGCACCCTGGTTCCGACGTGGCTCGGCAAGTCCGACGTGACGACACGCACCCTTGCTATCGGCGCTTGTGCGATGCACCGCATCGATCCGGGAACATGGTTGGTCGCTGCCATCGAGTCGACCGAGGGGGAGCTTGCAGCCAAAGCGCTGCAGGCGGCCGGTGAGCTCGGCAGAATTGATCTTCTCCCTCAGGTGCTGGAACGCTTTCACGATGCGGACGAGATGACGAACTGGCACGCAGCACGGGCGGCGTTGTTGCTCGGAGATCGAGGCCGAGCGCTTCGCGGGCTTCGCGCGCTGGCTTTACAACCGGGCCCGAGGCAGCGGTCGGCTCTCTGTCTCGTCGTCTTGGCTTCGTCGATCGAGAGTGCTCGTCAGCTAATCCACATGCTTGGCGAACAGGGTGCTCCGCGCAGGTTACAGGTAGAGGCAGCCGGCTGGGCAGGCGATCCTGCCGCAGTACCCTGGCTGCTTCGTCAAATGGAGGACGACATGCTAAGCCGTAGTGCCGGGGAAGCTTTCGGGATGATCACCGGCGCGGACCTGCCGTTCTTGGACCTGGAGCGCGAGGCACCGAGAATCGCAGGCAGTGGGCCTGATGGAGACCGGAACGGCGAAGATATCGAGTACAGTCCGGACGAGGACTTGCCGTGGCCGGATGTCGAGAAGGTTCGGTCTTGGTGGGCGGCTCATTCGAACCGCTTCACCCACGGGCGTCGGGCGTTCGTCGGCGCATCACCCGCTCCAGCGCATCTGATCGAGGTGCTAAAGGGAGGGTCTCAATACCAGCGCGCCATCGCCGCTGCCGCGCTCGTGCTTAACCGTCCTGGCCCACCCCTGTTCAACATCGCAGCTCCAGCCAGTCGGCAGAATGCGCTGCTGGCGGCCCCTAAGGGTCGGTGGGTAGGACCATGATCAACTCCTGGCGCGAAGACATCCGCACAACCGGCAAATTGCGGATCGCCGAAAAGGCCGGCTTCAAGCAGGCACCCTGGAAGGGGCTTTTGGGCCGTGCGATCAGGGAGTTCAACGCGCTTTCGAAGAAGCATGATCTCCTCGTCACATTTGTCGCGGACAGCCAGCCCGGCCAGGCCAATGTCACCGTCGATACGGTGGCGGGCAGCAGCCTGGTCGGCCACGCGCCGTTCCAGAGCCGGGTTCCGAAGGGCAAGCCCGACTCCGAAGGCCGGGTGTTCCGCTGCGACATTACGCTGCCAGTCGATCCCAGGATCAATACGCCGCAGGGCCAGCGCCGGGTCGGCAGCGGTGTCCTGCTGGTAATGCTGGTGCACGAGATGGTGCACGCCTGCGGACTGTCCGATGAGGAACACTCGAAGACCACCGACCTGTTCCTGGCCTCCCCGAGTGTGCTGGCCGGCGACAAGCCGGCGGAGGACATTGTCGACTCACGCCGGACCGCTGCCGACAAGAGTCCGATCGGCATGCCGCCGCTGCTGCTCGACGACAAGACGGTGGAGGGTGTCCGGAAGTCCTGGCGCGGTCCTGTCGCCGCCGTGCCCAACCTTGCTACACCCATCGGGTCTGGCCGTGTGGCGAGTGCACAGCGTGGGCCAGCCGGTCTGGTGGCAGGTTCGATCACCTTGGCGGCGTCCCGTCGGCCGGGGCCTCTATCCGCGCCCGACGACGCCACTCGGGTACTTCAGGTCTGGGGCTGACCCAATGCCGGCGAGCCTCGAGTTGGGACTGGATCAGGCGCTGGCGCTGGGCCAGAAGCTGCTCCGTGAGTCCCAGCTGGAGGCCGCCGCCCACGTCTATCAGGCCATCCTGCAGCACGACGCCGGCCAGCCGGACGCGCTGCATTACATGGGCCTGGTCTTGCATCGTCGCGGCGAGTGCGAGGCGGGCGCGCAACTGATGACGCGCAGTATTGCCCTGGCCCCTGGCCACGCATGGATGTGGAACAACCTGGGCAATATCCTGGTCGAGCAGGGACAGCTTGAGAAGGGCCTGGAGGCGTACGAGCAGTGCCTGGTGCTGAATCCCGAGGCCGCAGACGGGTGGAACAACCTGGGTTCGCTTCACCGGCGTTGCGGGCGGCTGGCACGTTCCGTGGCCGCCTGCCGCAAGGCGGTGGAACTGCAGCCCGGCTATGCGGTCGGCTGGTACAACCTGGCACGGGTCCTAATCGAGCGAGGTGAGATCCGGGAAGGGCTGGTCGCCAACAGCAAAGCGATCGTCCTGTCACCCCGGGAGCAGGCGGGTCGATACCGGGTTGCGCGGGCGCTGGTTACCCTTGGCGAGGTCGGAAAGGCCGCCGCTGTCTACCGTGAGTGGCTCGCAGACGAACCCGACAACCCATTGGTCTTGCATCACCTTGCCGCTTGTGAGGGCGATACCCGGCAACTGCGGGCTCCGGACGGGTATATCGAGCAGGTCTTCGACAGCTTCGCCGGCAGCTTCGACAGGAAGTTGGCGGGGCTGGGCTACCGGGCGCCGCAGTTGATCGCTGGGGCGCTCGGTCGCTGCTTGCGCGCGCCGGGGGAGCGGCGACTGCAGATGCTCGACGCCGGCTGCGGCACGGGTTTGTGCGGTCCGCTGGTACGTGAATGGGCGAAGCGGCTTGTCGGCGTCGACCTCTCTGCGGGCATGTTGAAGCTCGCCGGTCAGCGTGCCGTGTATGACACGCTGGAGAAGGCTGAGCTGGTCGGGTATCTGGGCGCACACCCGGCGGAATTCGACGTGGTGATCTCGGCAGACACGCTGTGCTATTTCGGCGATCTGTCGGCGTTTGCGCGGGCGGTCTTTGCAGCACTGCGGGCGGAGGGACGCCTGGTATTCACCGTGGAGGCCAGCCTTGCCGGGGGAGATGCTCCTTTTCACTTGCAGCCGCATGGACGATACGCGCATGATCAGGGCTACTTGTGCACAACCTTCACCAGCGCGGGCTTCACTGTGGATGAGTTGGATCAGGATGTCTTGAGACGCGAGGCGGGGAGTGAGGTGCAGGGATGGATCGTCAATGCACGGAAGGAAAACGGTGCGCGGGTTGGAAGGCCCGCATGAGGGTCGGTTGAAGGCCGGTGGAGAGAGCGATGAAGGGTGCGATGAAGGGCCGGATGCGAGGGTGTTGGGCGGGACCTTGAAGATCGCTGGCTGTTCGCAGCGATGCGGCGGCTGCAACGCTTACTGCGGGCGAGGGCCCGCGGGCTAACTTGAATCGAGGAGCGACGACATGGCAGTGGACTACTTCATGAAGATCGATGGCATCAAGGGTGAATCGACCGACGACAAGCATAAGGACGAAATCGACGTCCTGAGCTTCAGTTGGGGGGCGACACAGCCGGGCAGCCCTGGTACGGGTGCGTCCCGCTCCCGCGGCAAGGTCGAGATCCAGGACCTGCATTTCGTGAAGAATTGCGACAAGGCTTCTCCGGGGCTGTTCCTCGCATGCGCCGACGGCTCTCACGTCAAAGTGGTGGAACTCGTTTGTCGCAAGGCAGGCAAGGAACAGCAGGAGTATCTGAAGTACAAGCTGAGCGACGTGCTGATCAGCTCCTATCAGGTGAGCGGGTCCCAGGGGGTGCCGGTCGACCAGGTGTCGCTGAACTTCTCCAAGATCGAGATCGAATACAAGCCGCAGAAGGCCGACGGCACGCTGGACGCAGCGGCCAAGTCCGGCTGGGATACGACCGCCAACAAGAAGGTGTAGCCAGGCCGCCCGCCACCGGCGGGCTGACCACGCTGACGATCTGATCGCCTCTCTCTTTCGGATTGAACCGACTCTTCTCTTCCGGCGACTTACCTCGCAACAGGCAATTGCGCCTGCAACCGGAAGAGGGAGCGGTGATCATGGCATCGACTGACTATTTCATGAAGATCGAAGGCGTCAAGGGCGAGTCGACGGACGACAAGCACAAGGACGAGATCGATATCCTCAGCTTCAGCTGGGGCGAGACGCAGCACGGATCGCATGCCAGCGGTGGCGGCGGCGGTGTCGGCAAGGTCTCGATGCAGGATCTGCACTTCACCAAGCGGATCGACAAGGCATCGCCGAAGCTGATGCTCGCCTGCGCTGATGGCTCGCATCTGAAAACGGTGGAAATTTCCTGCCGCAGGGCAGGCAAGGATCAGCAGGAGTACCTGAAGTACAAGCTCAGCGACGTCCTGGTCAGCAGCTACCAGGTCGGCGGATCGCAAGGCGAGGTGGTACCCATGGAGCAACTGTCCATGAACTTCGCCAAGATCGAGGTCGAGTACAAGGCTCAGAAAGCCGACGGCACGCTGGACGCCTCGGCCAAGGCAGGCTGGGACCTCAAGGCGAACAAGGCCGCATGAGTTGCGAAGCCGGCGGTCTGCAGCGTTGCTGCACCGCCTGATTGCCCTAGAACTTGCCGCTGGTGATCACCGCGGCGCTGTCCATGGTCAAAGCAACGGACGCGTGCAGGAACGCGCCGCCGACCCAGGAGCGGTACCGCAGCGCGAGGTAGCCCAGCAGGCAGCCGCCGATGATCGCGCCCAGGGCCTCCAGCATCGGCTTGTGATAATGAATCATGGTGTACGGGACGACCATCGCCGCGATAGCCACCGCCTTCGGCATGTGGCGTGCCAGCGTGAACAACAGGAATCCGCGGAAGAAGAACTCGAGCGCGAAGAACTGGGACAGGTAGGCGACCTCCCAGATGGCGAAGTACCCGAGTGAGGTGCGTGCCGTGGCGACAAACGGGTAGACCCTGATGAAGTCGGGGCGAAGAGAAGCTGCGAAGATCACCGGCAACATCAGCAGGTAGAGCAGCAGGTAGATCCGCCAGTGCGTCCCGCGCAAATCGAACTGGAGGGCCTGGTGGCCGGTGTGATCGGGATGACCGACGTGGTGGGGATGACCGGCCTGGTCGGACTGATCGGCGCGGATCAGCCGGAGGAAGCCGTAGGGCAGCAGGAAGAAGAACACCAGGCAGGCGAGGACCCAGATCAATCCGGCGGCCATCGACGGTGTCAGCCAGCTGACGAGGGCGCCGCTGCCCATCCAGGCAGGCGCCCGGCGCGGAATGAACAGATATTCGATCAAGGTCAGTATCAGGGCGCAATAGACGAGCGCGACGACCGCGTCATGCCGGGCCACGTACCGGCTGAAGCCCTCGAAGGTGAATCTGGCTGTGGTCATGGGCGTCTCGCTTGCCGTTCGCATAGGTTTGAGCCGATACTTGATCACGTGCGAGGTAGCCGCGACATGAGCTCAGGCACGTCGAGTCGGATGGTAATCGCGCCGCGCGTTGTGGACCCGGCGGCGCGTCCCGGCGCGCTCAGGGGCGTTGGCTTCTGCCTGGCTGCGTTCTGCATCGGCTTCTGGGGCACGGTGGGCGCACAGGAGGCCGGCGGCGTTCCGTCGTCCACTGCAGTCCCCTTCAGTACAGCGCTGGCCGCATTCACGCCGCAGCCCTGGGTCGCGCTGGCCGGCTGGGACCAGGATTCGCACCAGGAGGCACTGACCGTCTTTCAGCAGACCTGCGCCACGCTGCGGCGGCGGGAGGCCTGGCGAGCCATCTGTGCCAGGGCACAGGCCGTGGCGGCGAGCCCGGAGGCTGCACGCAACTTCTTCGAGTCCGATTTCGTTCCTTATCGGGTGGCCCCCCGGGAACAGACGCAGGACGGGCTGATGACCGGCTATTTCGAGCCGGTGCTGGAAGGCTCGGCGGCACGCCGGGGCGCCTTCCTGGTACCGGTGTACGGAACGCCGTCGGACCTGCTTCATCTCGATGCGCGCCGCTGGCAAAACGTGGCCAGGGACGGTTCCGTGGCTGCGACGATCAGCGAGCGGCAGGTGCTCCCGCTCTCCGGAGGCGCCGATTCAGGCCTGCCGGTCGATCCGAGAGTGTTCGACAGCCAACCGCTGGACCGGCGCCATCGCGTGAGGCTGGAGGGAAATCATATCGTTCCCTATTGGACGCGGCAGCAGATCGAATCGGGTACGCCGATCGACGCCCCGGTCCTGGCCTGGGTGGATGATCCGCAAGCGCTCTACCTGATGCAGGTGCAGGGGTCCGGGCAGATCCGGATGTCGGATGGCAGGACGTTGAGACTGTCGTATGCGGAACAGAACGGCCATCCGTTCCGCCCGCGTGCAACGGCGTCGCAAGCAGTTCGCACCCGCGGCCTGCCAGGCAGTGGCGCCGACGGTGGCCCCGAGCCTGTGGCCATCGTCACCCCGGTGTCGATGCGCACGCTCTCGCTGGTGTCCGAGTCGCCGGCTGCCCGCCCCGGCGGCCCGTCGCCCGGTACAGGCGATCCGACGGGAGACGAGGCGGTTCGCCGTATCGTGGATGCGCTGCTGGCACAGCCGCCGGGCAAGGCAGGTCACGGGCTGGCCACCGACAAGCCTGCCGACAAACCCGAGGGCAGGCCCGCTGGACTGTCCCGGTCGCTCGATCGCAACTCCCGCACCGCACTGAACCTGGGCTATCTGATCGCCGCGCGTGAGAACGATCCCAGCTACGTTTTCTTTCAGCCGGCGCAGGCCGGCGGCGGTGGACCGGTGGGGGCGTTGGGCGTGCCGCTCACGGCGACCCGATCGATCGCGGTGGATCCGCGCTCGACCCCGCTTGGGGCCCCGGTGTTCATCGAGGCCGAGCGTGATGGGCCAACCGGACCGCTGCGGCGGCTGATGATCGCGCAGGACACCGGCGGAGCCATCCGCGGCGCGGTTCGCGCAGATTTCTTCTGGGGAACCGGGCCGCGTGCCGGCGCCCAGGCGATGCGCACGAAGGACGACCTTGCGATGTGGGTCTTGCTGCCGAAGGGTTTCGTGCCGCCCCGGACCGGCGCCACCCGCACCCGTGCGGTTGGTGCGCCGGGTGGCGGCTTGGCGGCCGAGTGCGTGATGGCGGATGCCGAATACTGTCTGGAATGAATAATTACCGGGCCTGCGTCTTGAACGTGACCCTGCGGTTTTCCGGTGCAGTGGGTACGTCCGGCCGGGCCAGTTCAGTTTCGCCCTTGCCGATCGGCTGCAGGCGGCTCATCGACACGCCATGTTTCTGGACCAGGTAGGCGACGACACTTTCGGCCCGGGCCTGTGACAGTCGAAGGTTGTAGTCGGGGCCGCCGCGCGGATCCGCATGACCTTCCACCGCGAAGTCGAACGCGGTAAGGCGCTCGGACGTCAGCGCCCGGGCGATGACGTCGAGGGCGGATTCGGAACTGGGGGTGAGTTCCGCGGAACCGGTCGCGAAGGTGATAGTGACTGAGGCGGCGCCCGCCCGTGGGTTCTCACCGGGTGCGCCCTTCGCCTTCGGCTGCACCAGGATGCTGCGGGTACGCACGCCTGGCGGGGGCGGGGTAAGCGCATCGATGAGCGCGGTTTCGTCGAGTTCATTGGCCTTGAACATCACGCCCTGAGCGTGGACCGTCGTGACGACGCCGGCGATGAAGAGAGCCGCGCTGATCGCGACACTGGTTGCCAATCCTGCAGCGGTTCGTTTCATTTCGATGTCCTCGACTGGCGGTGGTTGATCGGTTTAGACGCGAAGCGGGGGACGAGCTGAAATACAGCATAGTCGCGCCGCCGGCACCCGGCAAGACGTGCGCGGGCCCGCCAGCGACGCCCGCAATCCGGCATGCTTTGTAGGTCGTCGGGGTGCGCGCCAAGGTTCAATGAATCGCGGTCCGGGGATGCGAAGGCCGCGCAGCCTCCTGGGGCACGCAGTAGCGTCCCCGCCGGCGGCAGGCTATAGTGGAACTCCGGTTGGCATCCAGCTCCGGAGGCCCGACCGGCGGCTATAACAGGTGCATATGCCACTGATTCGCGTCGTGAGCAGGCTCGGCACGCCCATGGCAGCGCCGCTGCAGGCGTCGTTCGGGCCGGCGGGCGGAACACTCGGCCGCTCGCCCGACTGTACCCTTGCGTTGCCCGACGAAGGGCGGCACATCTCGCGTCAGCAGGCCCGGATCGACGGGGTTGGAGCGGACAGCACCATCACCTGCCTGAGCGCCGCCAACCCGCTGCTCATCAACGGTCGGGAATTACGACAGGGCGAATCACGCCGCCTGCTGCACGGAGATCGGATCCACGTGGCGGCGTATGAGCTGGTCGTCGAAGAGGACACTGGCCCTGCGGCCGCGATCGGAGCGGCGGCTATTCCCGCAGATCCGTTCGGGGACCCCATGTCCGATCCGATGTCCGACCTTTTTTCCGGTCCATCCGGTCCATCCGGTCCATCCGGTCCTTCCAGTCCTTCGGCGGCCGCCCGCGCGTTTCCTGCGTCGTCACCGGCATCCAGGACGCCGGCCCAGTCCATCCCGGACGAGTTCGATCCTTTCACCGCTGAGCCGTCGCCACCTTTGTCGCAGCCGAGTCATCGATCCGCATCGGATGCGGCGAGAGATCCGTTGGGCCTGAACCTGGAAGAGAGCGCCGAGGGCGGGGTGCCGGCCTCGCGTGATGACAGCATCGATGCGCTGTTCGGCCTGGAGAGCGCTGGCGATCCGCTTGGAGCACAGTCACCGCTGGGACGGCCGCCAGGAGAAGCCGGATCCGCTCGTGAACAAGGCGACTTCGACTCTGCTCGAGGTCCGATGCCCGACGATGCGTCGATCCTCTCGGGCAGCTTTCGCCTGCCCCAGGCGATTCCCCCGACCGAGTTCGGGATCCCGGACGACCCCGTGCTTTCCTGGAAGAATGAGTCCGACCCGTTGCAAGAGGCGATTCTGCCGCCGGTGCCGGTGCGGGCGCTGGACGCAAGCCCTCCTCAGAGAGCGGGGTCGACCGGCGCAGCAGCGGCGGATCGCCACGAGCAGTTGCCGGCGAACGCGGCCGTGCCTTCGTCTGAAGCCCTGGATACCGAGAGCCTGCTGAAGGCACTGCTGCGCGGCCTCGGCGCATCGGAACTGCCGCCCGCACCCGGCCAGGCCGGCGCTGCCCGGCAATTGACGCCTGAACTGATGCAGAGGGTCGGAGAGTTGCTGGCGGCGGCCTGCGATGGCACGGTGACCTTGCTGCAGGCGCGGGCGATGCTCAAGCAGCAGTTGCGCGCGGACGTCACGCTGATCGGCTCGCGCGACAACAATCCGCTGAAGTTCGTGCCCGACGGACGCTCGGCGCTCAACCAGTTGCTGGCGTCCAAGCCGGTGCGCGGATTCATGGAGCCGCAACGCGCCATGCGCGACGCTTACGACGACCTTCTTGCACATCAGGTCGGATTCGTTGCCGGCATGCGCGCCGCGATGCATGGTCTGATCGGCCGGTTCGACCCGGCTACCCTTGAAGACCGGTTGGCCAGCCGCTCCGTGCTCGATTCGATGCTGCCTGCAAACCGCAAGGCACGGCTGTGGGAGTTGTTCAGCGCCTTGTATGCTGAAGTGTCGCGGGAAGCCGAGGACGATTTCGAGCGGCTGTTCGGGCGCGCCTTCGTAGAAGCATACGAGGAGCAGATCGCGCGCATCGAGGCCGCAGCCGTCCGGCAATCCGGCCGACCAGGTCAATCCGCCGTCGATGGCGCGACCAAGCCGGACTGAAATGACCGACACCCGCTTGAGGATCGCGATGTTGTCGCGTCCCGGTGGACGCGAGCGCAACGAAGATGCCTGCGGACACTGGGGTCTCGGCAGGTCCGGGCAGGATGGGCCGGTCTGTTGCGTGCTGGCGGACGGCGCCGGCGGTCACGGCGGCGGCGACGTCGCCTCGCGAACCGCGGCGGCGGCGGTGCTCGAGGCGTTCGCCGACAGGCCCGTTTGCGATCCGGCAACGGTGGGTGACCTCATCGACCTTGCCAATCGTGCGGTGGTTGCGCGGCAGTCGGCATCCGACGCCACCCGCGACATGCGTTCGACCCTGGTGGTCTGGGTGTGCAATCCGGCGCGCTGCGAGGCCGCCTGGGGACACACCGGAGACTCCCGGCTCTATTGCTTCCGTGAAGGCAGCCTGATGGTGCGCACCCGCGATCACAGCCTGTACCAGTCGATGGTCGACGCCGGCATCGCCGATGCAGCCGACTTGCGGGGCAACCCGCAGCGCAACGTGCTGTTCGCCTCGCTTGGCAGCCTGGACGGTTTCGAAGCAGACGTCCTCGACACCACATTCCCTCTGATCCCCGGTGATGCGTTCCTGCTCTGCAGCGACGGTTTCTGGGAGGCCGTTCGGGAGTCGGACATGGAAGCAGGATTGCAGCGCGCAGAGACGCCGCAGGGCTGGATCGACGAAATGGCGGCGCTGGTGGAGCGCCAGGCTCGCGTCGGCCAGGACAATTATTCGGCGGTCGCGGTCTGGTTCGGCAACCCGGACTTCCGCACGCGCATCGGGCCGATCCAGGGAGCCCCGGCGGACCGGTAGTTCAATATTCCTCGATCTCGAACGTGACGGCGCCATAGGTTGCGCACTGTGGCTCCGCCAGCCGGCATCCCGTGGGTTCGCCGGCGAAGGGCGCGGCGCCCCGGCTCGCGAACACCTTGCTTGCCAGCTGCGGGTCGAACTCACTGAAGGGCTGGCTGCTGCCGAGCCCGGCTGCGGCGAAGTTGCGCGGCGAAGGGGTCACCAGGGCGATGAAGCGGTTCAGGCCGGCCGGGCCGCCGGCAACCATTTCCCAGTTCGAGCGGGGCAGCGACATTTCAGTATTGCCTCGCAGCCGGTTGTTTCCGTCCAGGCCATTGGGAAAGAGCTGGTAGAAGTGGGACTGGTCGGTTCCCTGCATCAGAAGATAAACGTAGCCGTCCCGTTCTGACCGCAGCCGGAAGCTCAGTCTGTCCTTGCCGATGCGCACGCGGTCCGAGGCGATGCGGACGCTGACCGGCCAGTCGGGATCGCGTTGCTGGTGAAGACTATCGATGATTCGACCGACAGGCAGTGGCGAGTTGTCGAACAGCCCCGTGCCGGCCGACGGCCCGGGATCCGGCGCGCCCGGCTGCGGTACGAGAGACGGCACCATCGACGGAACGGGGGCGGGGGCCGCTGCAATCGGCGGGGGCGCTGACGTCGCGGTATCCGCAGGGGCAGCCGGAGCGGCGGACGGGGCGGCGGATGGAGCGGCGGACGGAGCCGGCAAGATCGTGGACGGCAAAGCAAGCGGCGGCGGTTCGGGTCTGGCAAGTGGCGGCAATGGTGTTGTTGCCGGCGGAGCCGACGGCGGGATTGGCACAGGCGCCGAGGCTGATGCAGCCGGCGTGGCTGACCCCGCGGCTTCCTGCGGCGCCGGAGACTGGCTCCAGTACCAGACGCCGGCCGCGCCGACTGCCAGGACCAGGGCCAGCCCAGCAACCGGCAGCCAGGGACGGGCATTGCCCTGGCCCTCGGCGGATCTGGTGGGTGCGCCGGTGGCGGCCAGGCGCTCCATCTGGACGTCGGCGTTGGGCGTCCAGGGCTTTGCAGCGTCACGATCCGATGAACCCCGCACGGCATCCTTCATGGCGTCCTCCGCAGCGCCCGATCGGGGCGGTTGATTTCGACTGGGGCCTGGCAGGTCGGTGCGGGCTCTCTTCAGAGCCCCCGGATCCACGATCGTTGCATCGAAATCACCGCTGGAGGCGCGGCCGAAGCCGGTGGTGGCCTCCATGCCGGCGCCGGCGGACGACACCATCCCGGTCGGGTTCGCATCGAGTCCGAGGGCTGCGCGGAACTCGGCCATGCTCTGGATGCGGTCGTCGACGGCGACCGCAAGTCCGCGCTCGACGGCTGCGCAAAACCGGGCGTCATAGTGTTCGCCTGCGACTTCGTTGAAGGGGGTCAGCGTGTCCTTCATCAGTCGCGAGACCGCGGGCACCGGTGTCTTCAGGGTGGCGCAGTAGTAGATGACTGCGGCGAGTGCATAGACATCGGTCCACGGCCCCTGCTTCATCTCGGGGCCATTGGCATACTGCTCCACCGGCGCGAACCCGGGTTTGAGAATCACCGTCAGCGCTTGCGTGATGTCGCCGATCACCCGGCGTGCCGCGCCGAAATCGAGCAGCACCGGCTGGCCGCTCTCCAGCAGCAGGATGTTGTCCGGTGCGATGTCCCGGTGGTAGCACTGCGCGGCATGGATGGTTTCCAGCGCGTCCGTCAGCGGCAGCAGGATCCGCTGCAGCCACTGCTGACTCGGTGGCGCCGGCATTTCCACCAGCGCCTGTCGCAAGGTGCGTCCGCGGTAGTACGGCATGACCATGTAGGCGGTGCCGTTGGCTTCCCAGAAGCGAAACACCTTGACGAGCGCAGGATGGTCGAACTGGGCCAGCAGCCTGGCCTCGTTGATGAAGCTTCGGCGGCCGGCTTCGAAAGTTTCAGCGTGGCGCTCGGACTTCACTCCGACCTGCGCCTGGGCGCCCCGGGCGGCCAAGGCGGAGGGCATGTACTCCTTCAGGGCGACCTGCCTCCCCAGCAGGTGGTCACTTGCCATATAGACGATGCCGAAACCGCCCTCGCCGATCAGCCCGGTGATTTCGAACTCGCCCAGGCGCGTACCGATCGGCAGGCTTGCCTCGGACGAGCGCAGTCTTCCATCGTCTGCAAGACATCCAGGTGGAAGGGTCATGGCCATGCCGTGCTGGCTGGCGGGAAGCGGCGGTGGGCTGCTCATGGTCGGCATCGGGCGAAGTGCATTGTCAATCGGTGCCGATCAGGACGCCGAGCAGATTGCTGGAGAGCGGATAGGCTTCGAGGCGAATCGCCCCACGCGGTCCATCGTCTGCGTTGCCTTCGCTAGCCGGCGACCACCACAGCACGCGGTGGCCGAGAGCGGCGATGACGTAGCGGCTCGCCGCTGCCGACAGTGTGGCCGCAAGCGGATCGGTCAACGACCACACGCATGCGGGCGCAGGTAACGGCGTCGACTGCCGGCTTCGCGGCGACCATGCTTCCAGCGCGATAGAGGGCCTGTCCGGGGCCGCGCGCAGGGGTGGCAGGGTGGTCAGTCGCTGCTCCAGGAAATCAACCACACCCGCGTCGAGTGCTTCGATGCCGGCGTCGGCCAGCAGGGACAGATGGGCATCTATGCCGACCAGGCCCGCGGCATCGAGGGTCCGCGAGTCGACCGGCTCGCAGATCGTCAGGGGGAAGCAGCGACCGACGCGGTCCACTGACGGCAGCAGTACGCCGACCCAGCCGGCGTCGCCGGCCAGGCCCGCGGGGATCACGAATCGCCAGACCGGAAACGTGAGATAGAGATCGAGCCAGCGTTCGCCGGTTGCATCCTTCGCGGCGGCGAGCGAAGCCTGCAGCCAGTCGTCCCAAGGCCTGATGAATGCTTCCGGCAACCGGCGTGAAGCGAAATCACCCAGCATCGGCAGCTTGCCGAACCACCCGGCGGGCGCCGTGTCGCTGACGACGGCGGGTTGCTGCTCAGGCAGCGCCGGCGGTGGACCGGCGTCGCTGCTGGTCACAATCGGGTCGGGCATCGGAATGACCTCAGCGCATCGAGCCGGAACGGATTCTGCACGCTGCTGGTGGTGACATCGAGGACGATCGGTCGCCCGTCGATGACGAAGGTGGAACGGAATTTTTCCGGCTGCGACGAGGGTAGGATCTGAGCCCGATCGAACATCCGGAATATCGCCCACGGCCCCTCGAACAGCAATCCGGAAGCACCACTGGCAGTACTGGGGGAGACCTGGATCCGGATCTGGTTGGTGCCGCGCGTGCCCGGCCAGTTCAGTTGTTGAGGCACCGACGGGCCATGCGCATATTTCAGCACCTGCCCGTCCATGTCGAGGCTGAACTGCAGCAGCGCTGGATCCATCTGCAGAGGCTTCATCTGGATTCGCACCGATGGTCCGCCGGCACCCGCACTGAAGAATACGTTCCTGATTTCATCCGCGCGCTGGAACTGGATCAGGCTTGCGCTCGCGCCCAGCGAAGCCTCGCCGACCTGCCTGAAACGCCATGGCTTGGTGGTGGTGTCGACGTAGGGCGCCAGCTTCTTCTGGAAGAAGTCGTCCATGACGCCGCCCGGCCCGAAGATCCGCCCGAAGTCATCGGCGGTGACGTCGACTGGACTGCCCGGGGTGAACGGGTAGCGCCCGTTGATTGCCGCATTGCACATTGAGGTGACGCTGGTGGCCAGATCCTGGCCGATGGTGGTGCGGGTGGCGCCGAGCGCCTGGCCTGCTCCGGTTGCGGCGAGATCGCGCACCATCGAGCGCACCGGTTCCGGCAGCCGCGCTGCGTCTGCCTTGACGCGGTCGGGAACATCGCTTCGCGGCGGCGCCGCTCCGCTCTTGACCGCCGTCTCGGTGGCACTCATCAGCTGGTAGATCTCCGCAATGAGCGCTGTCGTCTTCTCGACCGGCGCCGGTGCACCTCCCGGCCCCGCGCGCACGAAGCGGCGCAGGCTGTCGAACCGGTCATCCACCACCGATTCGATGCGGACGATGCCGGGCACGGTCGGCTGGGCTGCGGCTGGTCGGCCGAGCAGTGCTTCAAGCTGCTGCTTGGTGCCTTGCACGGTCTCGCTGGCGCGATCGAGCAAGGTGCCGGCGGCCGGCTTGCCATCGACTTCGGTGAGCGAGACCTCGCGCACGATCGCGCGCAGAAGCCGAACCATCGGCGAGTCCGCATCCGACAGGATGCGGGTGGTCTGGATGGTCTGCGCAAGGCTGCTTCCCTGCACCACCGTCAGGTCGGCGACGAATTGTTCCCAGATGTTGGCGTAGTCACGCAAGTACAGGCGCTTGACTTCATCGGACAGCGAACCGCGCGCCTGGCGGTCTGCAGCGCGACGCGCGTTGGGGGAGTCCGCGATTCCCAGGACCCAGACTTCTTCCGCAGCGAGATCGTCGATGACTGCGTCGACGGCCTGGCTGAAGCCCTTGTGGTAGCCGTCGTAGGTGTACAGGCCCGGCACGCCTTCGCTCAGTGGCCTGCCGCTCTTGCGCTGAAAGACAAGAGCCGCCGAGGCTCCGCCCGCGCTATCGATGCGAAAGGCCGGAAAGCGGCTGCCGACGCCCTGACGTGTCAGGCGCCGGTAGACCCGTTGCGGGAACGGCGTGGCGGCCAGCGCAGCGCGCGTTCTCGCCAGCAACGGCTGGTCGATCTCGATGCTTTCCTGGAGCGCGTTGCGCGAAAGCAGTGCGTCCATATGACCCAGGAGCGCGCGCCGGTCTTCCACGCTGAGGTCGGTGCCGCGATTGGACTCGAGGTCGAATGCGACCCAGCCTTTGACGGCATCGCGATTCATGTGCTCCGGCGACGCAAGCATCACATAGGTCTTCAAGGTTTCGTACTGCAACTCGGGATTGGCCGCGCCCTGCCTGAGGACCCACGCAAGCCGCTGGGCCAGTGCAGGCGCAAGAGTCTGCGCAAGGACGCGGTGATAGGCTTGCGACGCCGCCTCGTCCAGTTTCCGACCCTGGAACAGTCCGAGGGAATAGGAAAGGCGCGCGTTGCGCGGGTCGACCTTGTCGGTCACTGCGAAGTCGGCAAGCGCCCGGTACAGCGGCAGCAGCGACTTGATGTCCTGCGGCACACCGCTCTGGCTCAGGATGCGATTCAACTCCGCCGCCTTGTTCGCCACCGTCTGCACGTACTCGCGGTTGTTCACGTAGCTGATCGTCCAGCCGGCGAACATCAACAACGCCAGAGCGCTGGCGCCGACGGCGGCGCTCCACTTCATGCGGTTGGCGCGCCGCTCGTACTTGAGATTGGTGCCGGCAAGAGGCGCTTCCGGAAAGATCACGCCGTGAAGCAGTCGACTCAGGAAGAAGGATTTTCCGGAAGCCTGGGCCGGCGGCAGAAGTTGCTGCTGCAGGCCGAACTGTCGTCCCAGCGCGCCCATCACCCGGTCGATCGGGTTACCTTCCTGGGTGCCGCTGGTCAGGTAGAAACCACGCAGGAAGACCCGGCCGGAAAGCGCACTCTGCGGAAACGCCTGGCTGATGAAGTCCATCAGCGCAGGCCGTATCGTTGAGAGCTGGTGCGCAAAGCCGTAGAGCAGGGCCCGACGACCGACTTCGCGCTCGCGCTGGAGCTGGTCAGGCACCAGCGCGATCACGCGGGCAACCAGCTCGTCGAAGCGCTTTTCGCAGATCTCCATCGATGGCACCGCCGGATGCTTCTCGTCGAAATCGAATGTCGTGCCCCAGACCTGCTCACGCTGCTCGCGGCCGAGGTCTCCGAAGGTTTCCATGAAGCCCGGTATCAGGTCTGCCTTGGTGATCAGAAGGTAGACCGGGAAGCGCGTATCCAGGGCCTTGATGAGTTCCTGGACTCGGTTGCGTACGGCAGAGGCCTGGTCTTCGCGTTCCGCAGGCGACATCTGCAGCAGGTCGCCGATGCTCACCGTGATCAGTGCGCCGTTGACGGGCTGGCGCGGACGGTACCGCTTCAGCAAGGCCATGAACTCGCGCCATTCCCGGGCGTCCGTGTCGGCGTCGCTGTCCTGCGTCACGTAGCGGCCGGCGGTGTCGATCATCACCGCCTGATCGGTAAACCACCAGTCGCAGTTGCGCGTGCCCGCTATACCCCTGACCGGCTGGTCGCCGATGCGGTCCGCCAATGGAAAACGCAGCCCGGAGTTGAGCAGTGCGGTGGTCTTGCCCGAGCCCGGTGGGCCGATGAAGATGTACCAGGGCAACTGATAGACGAATTGCTGCTTTCCCGTCAGCCGCGTCCACAAGGATGGCTTGGCGGCCAGGCTTGTGTGGCGCATGATGCCGAGCGCCTGGGCGAAACGTTCCCGGACGATTCGCAAGTCTTCTGCGTTCTGGGATCCCGCTTCCTGGCGGTCGGGTGCCGGCGCCAGTGCATCCAGCAGTTTGCGGTTGAACAGCTTCTGCCGCACGAGCGCGAACAGGCGCCGGCCCAGCCACAAGACCAGAAGTACGACGATCGTGGCGATGCGCGCATTGACCGACTCCAGCGGATGCCAGCCGGCGAAAGCCAGCAGGGGGCCTGCGAACCAGACAATCAGTCCGAGCGCCACTGCTCCCAGCAGACGAAGCATCGCGCCGCTGAAAAGCAGCCTCAGGAGCGTCTTCATTGGGTGACAAACAGGTTGATCTGAACCCGCCGGTTGTCGGCACGGCCCTGGGACGTTTCGTTGGAGCCGATCGACTCGGTGTCGGCACGGCCTTCCGCCTGCATGCGGCTTGGCGGAACGGCGCGGGCCAGATAGGACATCACCGCGTTGGCCCGGTCACGCGAAAGGTGCCAGTTCGACGGAAAACGGGCGGTGCGGATCGGAACCGAGTCGGTGTGGCCGCTGATCAGCACCGATCCCGGCATCGCTCCCAACGCCCTGCCGATCTTGTCGAGCACCGGTCTCATCCTTGCGGAGACTTCCGCGCTCCCGGCGTCGAAGGAGAGGTCCCCTTTGAGAACGACGATGCTCCGGGTTGCAGTGTCGCTCACGTTGAGCAGGCCTTGCCTGGCCTCGTCGGCCAGCAGCGTCGCCAGCCGCGGCCGTGCCGCTGGTGCTGCGGCCGCCGCCACCGGCTTGGGCGGATCCCCCAGTCTCAACGCCGCCACCGCGGCGAACGCGTCATCCGACCGGCTCGCCAACGCCGCGCTGTAGAACAGGTAACTGAAGATGGCGGCCGCCCCGGCAAGCACACAGAACGCCCAGAACGGTGCGGCAGAGAACCATCGGCGGCGGGCGACGCGGGTGGGCGCCCATCGCACCGCCAGATCCAGTTCCGGCGCCGGCCGGCCCTGACGGATCATCTGGAAGAGCCGCTCGCGAAGTTGCTCCAATTGCGCGCGGCCGTTCGGCAGTACCCGATAGCGGCCTTCGAATCCGAGCGAGAGGCACAGGTGAAACAAGGCGAGCAGGTGATGATTCTTATCGGGCGACTCCGACAGCCTGGACAGCAGCAGGAACGACTTCTCACCGCCCCAGGTTTCGTTATGGAAACGAACCAGCAGCGTGTCGCTGGCCCAGGCGCCCTGCCCGCCCCAGGGCGTGCTGGCCGCGGTTTCATCCAGGAATGTGCAGAGCAGGTAGCGGGCGCCGATCACCGCCTCCCGCGTGGCACCGGCTTTGGTGGCTGCCTGCTCGAAGTTTGAGATGGCGCGGGCCAATTCTTCGCGTAAGCCGGCGGGGTCCGGGTGATGGGCGCTGCCGCGAAGTTGCGTGATGATCGTCAGTATCGGATGCGCGGCTTCAATCAGCGGATTGTCATCGGCAGCCCAGTTGACCGGCAGTTCGGGGTCGCCCCCATCGTACTGTCCGGCCCAGTTCGCGGGGGCTCGCGGCGATACCCGCGCCTGCTGCGCCCGCCCCGGGTTCTGGGCGAACACGTCGGGGAAGTCCTTGCCAGGAAAATCCGCGAAGGGATCGGAGCCGGCGCCGGCCCCGCGTGCGCCGGGGCGTGGCCTCAGCACGGTCCGATCGGGGCGCGGCGGGGGCGCATCGGCCATGATCAGCCTCTCACCGCCCAGAACTCCAGTTCCAGGCCCGGGAACTCGCCCGCGAGATGCATTGCAAGCCCGCCTGAGTTCTTGAGCAGGTCCCAGAGCTCATGCCGGGTATCCAGCTCGAAGTAGTTGAATCCGGCGTGGTAGGGGATCTGCCGGGGCGCGACCGGCAGGGCTCGCAGGCCGATCCCGGGCAACTGGAGATTCACCAGGTCTCGGATCTTTTCAACCGGTCCCACTTTCAGCTGCCCTGGAAAGCGCTGGCGCAGGGTTTCCGACGGGACCTGGGCGCTGACCGCCAGTATGAAGCTGGCTGCGCTGAGTAGTCCCTTGTCCGGAATCACTGCAACGCGGACACCGTACTTGCGGTCGTGCAGTTCAATCGGGATGGCGCTTTGCTCCAGCACCATCGAAAGCGCGAGCCGCAACTGCGCCAGGACCGGCTTGAAAGTCGCCCCGTGATCGTCGTGATCATATGCGGGGAAGGGGCGGCTCAACTTGCGGTCCGGACCGAAGGCGGCGAGATCGCCGGCGAGCTGTGCGCAGCTGGCGTACAGGTGTTCGGGATGAAGCCTGGGCAGGTTTGCGAGATGCTCGAATACTGCGCTCGCACGGTTGACCGTTTGCAGCATCAGGAAGTCGGCGATTTCCGCGACGCCGCCTCGACCTGGCTGCGCCATTCTTCCCGAAAGCGCGTCGATGCGCTGCGACAGCAGGCCTCGCAGTTCACCCAGGTAGCCGCGCAGCAGGCCGCAATCGTTGGCGGACAGGCTGGGGCCGACGAACTGGTGATCCAGGACCACCTGGCCGTCGGCGCGTCGTTCCACGACCCGGGTCACCGGCATGGCGCACCAGGCCCCGCTGAGTTCCGCGGCCCCGAGCAACTGGAGGCGCAATTCGCCCAGCTGCATGGGCGATGCTTCCGGAAACCCGGCGTTGCTGTCCACGACGTCGACTGCACGACTGCCGAAGCGCAGCGATGTCAGGCGATCCTGCTCGTCCAGAGTTGCACTGGGCGCTCCCGGACGCTCCGCGACGACGCCGAGGAAAATCAGCGAGTCCTTGGGATGATCGGTGCGGATCGCCAGGGGGGCTGGTGCAATGTCGTCGGAAGGCAGGTTGAAGACGGTTCCGTCCGGCAGTACTCCCGAAGCCTGCCGAAGGGCGATGCTCCCGATGGCAGCAGCGCTTTCATCGAGTTCCAATGTCTCGAATCCCCAACCGTAGGAACGGATCGCCCGCGCGCGGCGCTCGACGAGGTTCTCGAAGTAACGGTCCTGTTGCTGAAAGTGCTGCGGCCTCAGGAACAGGCCTTCCGACCATATGACTTTTCTGCGCCACATCGGCAAGTGTCTCCTCAGTTCGACGGCTATCCGATCGACACGACGATGTCGCCGGCATCGATGGCAATGCGTACGGGTACCTTGATCGGCTGGTCGGGAGGCTTGGCCGTGGGTGGGGGTGGGATCGGCAGGCTCGAGAGCGATCGCCAGGTAGACCGCTCGACGTTGCGAAACGCCA
This sequence comes from uncultured beta proteobacterium, assembly GCA_963834335.1. Classification (GTDB taxonomy): domain Bacteria; phylum Pseudomonadota; class Gammaproteobacteria; order Burkholderiales; family Burkholderiaceae_E; genus Lautropia. Next base: position 850,928 of record CAWIBK010000001.1, read on the forward strand.
CCACTACCCCCAGGAATCGCGCCTCCGGAGGAAAGTCGCGGCTGATGGCGACCGTCCGGCCGGGTCGCAACTGCACTTCTTCGCGGGCCAGCAGGTCTGGCCCCAGGGTCGCCGCATCCCGCTCGAACAGCGAGAAGAAGTCGGCCGCTCCGAAGTTGATCTCGGCGCGCAGGAGGTAGACCCTCACCACCACCGGCGACGGGCGGTTCTGGTAGTCGGGATTGAGGAGGTCGCCGCCACTGACCGCCAGCGCCAGCTGCCTGGGAGGCACCACCAGGAGGGGTTTTGGCGGCGGGGGCGGCGGCGCCTCGGGTTTTGCTGGCGGCGGGGGGCTCGGGTCCAGTTTCTTGGAAACCCAACCGGTAGCATCCGCAAGAGTCTGGCGCGTGGCAGTGCAGCCGGCTGCGCCGGCGCAGAGAAGGCCTACCAGGGCGCGTCGGGCCAGATCCATTCAACCACCCTTGAACGCTAAGCGTCAGGCATCACGGTTGCGCGAACTTCGAATGCCTACTATAGGCGAGCTTGCGCCATTCGGCCATAGTCCTGATAAAGGCGTAGCGAAGGTGAATGGGATGGGGTGGTCCCGTCTCTGGGAGTTCTTGAGCCGAGTGTGCCAACCAGCGCACGGTCAGCGGAATCCGATAGCAGCGGGTTGAGCGCGCCGGAATCCTCCACACTTAAAGTGATTCGGAAGAAACCCCGGCAACCATCGGACTTTGCAGGACTTTTGAAGTTCTACACAAAATCTGTGGATAAACATGTGCACATGTCCCGGAAACAACCTGCGAAGGCCCGTAATTAGCCGCCCGCCGGTGGTCTGCCCAGATTTTTGTCATAATTACGTCCAGTCAAATCAATGACTTAGCGCAGGCTGTCATCCAGCAGCCGAAATTAGCGCCGACGCACGGTGACCCCCCGATTTTGTGTATAACTCGCCACAGCAGCATCTATTAAGTGAGGAGCCACTCACGCGCCAGCACGCATGTTCCGGCTATATTGATGCACGCTTTCAACCAGCGCATAAACATTGTCAGGCGGCGTGAACTGGTTGATGCCGTGGCCAAGATTGAAGATGTGCGCGCTGCCGCCAGTCGGTGAACCGAAACTCTCCAGTGTTCGGACCGCCTCTGTTCTGACGACGTCCGGGCCGGCCATCAGGACCATGGGGTCCAGGTTGCCCTGGATCGCGCACCGGTCTCCGATCCGCGCTCGCGCCTGGCCGAGATTGACGGTCCAGTCGACGCCGACGGCCGCTGGGCCGATGCCCGCGATGTCTTCCAACCACAAGCCGCCTCCCTTGGTGAAGACGATGCTCGGCACGGTCACCTTGACGACCGTGCCGTCTGCGAGTGTTTCGGTCCGCTCGCGAACCAGGCCGTCCAAAATCCGTTTCATGTAGGCCAGCGAGTAGTCATGGAAGTAGCCGTCGGGAAGATTGCCGCCCCAGGTGTCGAAGATCATGACCGCCTGGGCGCCTGCTTCGATCTGGGCGTTGAGGTAGGCCGTCACTGCCTGCGCATTGACCTCGAGGATCCGACGCATCAGATCCGGCCGCTGGTAGAGCATCGTCTTGACCTGGCGGAAGTCGCTGCTGCCGCCGCCTTCGACCATATAGCAGGCCAGGGTCCAAGGACTGCCGGAAAAGCCGATCAGTGGCACCCGGTCCTGCAAGGCTCCCCGGATGGTGCGCACCGCATCGAGGACGTATGAGAGTTCCGCGGTCGGGTCGGGCGCAGCCAATTGCGCCACTGCCGCCTCGCTGCGCAGCGGTCGGCTGAACCGTGGCCCCTCGCCCTGGATGAAATGAAGACCAAGCCCCATTGCGTCCGGGATGGTGAGGATGTCCGAGAACAGGATCGCGGCATCGAGCGGATATCGGGCCAGGGGCTGCAGGGTCACTTCGCAGGCGAGTTCGGGCGTCTTGCAGAGCGTCAGAAAGTCGCCCGCCCTGGCTCTCGTGGCGTTGTACTCCGGCAGGTAGCGGCCGGCCTGCCGCATCAGCCACACTGGGGTATAAGGAGTGGGTTCGCGGCGCAGCGCCCGCAGAAAGACGTCATTCATGCGATCAGGTCCGGGTTGATGGAGTGGCGTACTTCCGGATGGTGTCCAGCGGCACGATGCTCAAGCCTGCCGCTGCGGAATCGGCCATCACGGCCAGTGCAGCGCGGGCAATGTCGGTCGAGCGCAGCGCCTGGGTAGCCGCCGGCAACATGAAGCGAAGCTGTGACAGGTAGAAGCGGACAAACCGTTGCATGCGCGTGCCGCCGGAGCGGGAGTATTGAGTCTCGACGGTGGGTCGCATGATGATGACCGAACGGATCGGCAGGCGCGCGAAGTCCATTTCCATGGCCTCCGGCAACATCCGACCGGCGGCGGACACCTGTTGCCAGGCGATCAGGGGAGCCAGCACCAGGAATCGTTCGGCCCGCAATCGCGCCGCTGCGGCCGAAACTTCCCGCAAGGCATCGGTTCCTATGAGACTGGCATAGGCTGCGTCGCGGCGATTGGCGGCCCTGCCGAAAGGATCCTCGGGATCGCCCCAGCAGGCAAAGACATCGAGTGCCGTGGTCCTGACTGTTCCCAGCTCGGCTGGGCTCTGCAGCTCTGCGAGGGAGCGGCCTGACAGGCCGCGCACGGCGGAAGTGAGTGGCCGCTCCGTGAGTACGATAACTCGTTGGTAGCGACCGGAGCTGATCACTTCAGCCAGCAGTGCTTCACCCAGGCGACCGGTTGCACCGGCCACCAGTGCAATACGCGCGTCCAAGTTGGCAGGCTGCCCCGAAGGGGCATGGAGCAGTGCCGATCTGACTGTGTCGATTACTTCTTGCGCAGTTTGCGGATCGCAGCAAGCTGCGCCGCCATCATCGCGAACTCCGAGGTCGCGCGGGCGAGGTCGAGGTCGCTCTTGGCGTTGGCCATGGCCTCCTGGGCCTGACGCTGTGCCTCAGCCGCTTTGGCTTCGTCGAGATCGGCCCCGCGGATGGCGGTATCCGCCAGTACCGTGACCCGGTTTGGCTGAACTTCCAGGATCCCGCCCGCGACGAAGACGAACTCCTCTTCGTTGCGACCGGGCATCTTGATACGCAGCGCGCCGGCCTTGATCCGGGTGATCAAAGGGGTGTGCTGAGGATAGATACCCAGTTCACCCGCTTCTCCCGGCAAAGCCACGAACTCCGCCTCGCCGTCGAATATCGATTCTTCGGCACTGACCACGTCGACGTGGATCGTGTTCATCAGGGCACTCCTTAATTACTATGCGGCTTGTTCAGGAAGTGCTTACTCACTTAAGGGTCTTGGCTTTCTCGAAGGCTTCGTCGATTCCGCCGACCATGTAGAACGCCTGCTCCGGGAGCGCGTCGCACTCGCCGCTGACGATCATCTTGAAGCCGCGAATCGTCTCCGACAGCGGTACGTACTTTCCGGGCGACCCGGTGAACACCTCTGCGACGTGGAATGGCTGCGACAGAAATCGCTGGATCTTCCGCGCCCGGGCTACCGCCAGCTTGTCTTCCGGCGACAGCTCGTCCATGCCGAGAATCGCGATGATGTCGCGCAGTTCCTTATAGCGCTGCAGGGTCGCCTGGACCGAGCGGGTCGTGTTGTAGTGTTCTTCACCGATCACGTTCGGATCGATCTGGCGCGAAGTGGAATCCAGGGGGTCAACCGCGGGATAGATACCGAGGGACGCGATATCGCGCGACAGCACGACGGTTGCGTCCAGGTGGGCGAAGGTGGTTGCCGGCGACGGGTCGGTGAGGTCGTCCGCCGGGACGTAGACTGCCTGGATCGACGTGATCGATCCGGTCTTGGTCGACGTGATCCGCTCCTGCAACTTGCCCATCTCTTCCGCCAGGGTGGGCTGGTAACCGACCGCGGACGGCATCCGACCCAGGAGAGCCGACACTTCTGTGCCGGCGAGGGTGTATCGGTAGATATTGTCGACGAAGAAGAGGATGTCCCGGCCTTCATCCCGGAATCGCTCTGCCATGGACAGGCCGCTCAGGGCGACGCGCAACCGGTTTCCCGGCGGCTCGTTCATCTGACCGAACACCATAGCTACCTTGGACTCTTTCAGGTTGTCCTGGACGATGACCTTGGCGTCGGACATCTCGTGGTAGAAGTCATTGCCTTCGCGGGTGCGCTCACCGACTCCGGCAAATACCGACAGGCCGGAGTGTTCCTTGGCGATATTGTTGATCAGCTCGAGCATGTTGACGGTCTTGCCGACGCCGGCGCCGCCGAACAGGCCTACTTTTCCGCCTTTGGCGAACGGGCAGATCAGGTCGATCACCTTGATGCCGGTCTCCAGCAGCTCCTGCGAGGGTGCCAGTTCCTCGAACTTCGGTGCGGGCTGATGGATCTCACGGAACTCAGTGGCGTCGATCGGACCGCGCTCATCGATCGGGCGACCCAGGACGTCCATCACGCGGCCCAGTACGCCGGGTCCGACCGGCACCGAAATGCCCTTGCCGGTACCCGCGACCGGCATGCCGCGGCGCAGCCCGTCCGACGAGCCCATGGCAATGGTGCGCACGATCCCGTCGCCCAACTGCTGCTGGACTTCAAAGGTCAGGCCTTCTTCTGCCAGCGATTTGCCTTCGCTGGGCTGCAGCGTCAGCGCCTCATAGACCTTGGGCATCTGGTCGCGGGGAAACTGAATATCGACCACCGCGCCAATGCACTGAACGATTTGACCTTGTGACATGACTCGTGTTCCTGTTTCTGGAGTTCTTGAATGCGTGTGTTTCGTGTCGTCGCGCGCGATTGCCTGGCGGGCGACCTGCAAATTTCCTGCGCCAGGCGCTACAGCGCCGCTGCGCCGGCGACGATTTCCGACAACTCCTGCGTGATCGCAGCCTGCCGAGCCTTGTTGTATGAAAGCTGGAGATCGTCGATAAGCTTCTTGGCGTTGTCCGACGCCGCCTTCATTGCGACCATCTTCGCTGACTGCTCCGATGCCATGTTCTCGGCCACCGCCTGGAAGACGATGGTTTCGACATAGCGGACCAGCAACTCGTCCAGCACGCTCTGCGCGTCGGGTTCGTAGATGTAGTCCCAGGAGTAATCCCGGGAGTCCTCTTCAAGGCGATCGGCAGGCAGAGGCAGCAACTGCTCGATGACCGGTTCCTGCTTCATCGTGTTGATGAAGGTGGTGTAGGCCAGGTAAACCGCATCGACTTCACCTGCCGCATAAGCGTCGAGTTGAGTCTTGATCGGTCCGATCAGCTTGTCCATGTGCGGGCGATCGCCGAGGTGCGTGACCTGGGAAACAATATTGGAACCCAGCCGCTGAAAGAAGACGAGTCCTTTGGTGCCGATGGCCGTCATCTGCGCCTCTACGCCCGCGGCCTCCAATTCACGCAGCTTGATAGTGACGGCACGCAACACGTTGGTGTTGAGGCCGCCGCACAGGCCCTTGTCGGTAGTGACGGTGATCACTCCCGCCCGCTTCATGTTGTCGCGCTGGATCAGAAAGGGGTGCCGGTATTCCGGGTTCGCCCTGGCAAGATGCGCGGCGATGTTGCGGATCTTGTCGCCGTATGGACGTGCCATCCGCATGCGCTCCTGCGCTTTGCGCATCTTCGCGGCGGCAACCATTTCCATTGCCTTGGTGATCTTGCGCGTGCCCTGCACGCTCTTGATCTTGGTTCTGATCTCTTTTGAATTAGCCATTCAAATTTCCTGGGTCAGGCGAAAGCCGGGGACTGCCGATCAGTAAGCGCCGGTCTTCTTGAAGTCCTTGAGCAGTTCATGCAGCTTGGCTTCCACGTCCTTGCTGAACTTCTTGTCCCGTTCGATTTCCTCGACCAAGGCGCCGTACTTGGACTTGGCGAATTCGCGCAGCGCTTTTTCCGCGGCCAGGGCCTTGTTCACTTCGATGTCATCGAAGTAGCCGTTGTTGGCGCCGAACAGCGTCAGCGCCATTTCCCATACCTGCAATGGCTGGTATTGCGGCTGCTTCATGAGTTCGGTCACCATGCGGCCGCGATCGAGTTGTCGGCGCGTGGCTTCATCGAGGTCCGATGCGAACTGCGCGAAGGCCGCGAGTTCACGGAACTGCGCCAGTGCCAGCCTGACACCGCCGCCCAGCTTCTTGATGATGTCCGTCTGGGCTGCGCCACCGACCCGGGACACCGAGATACCGGCGTTGATGGCCGGGCGGATGCCTGCATTGAACAGGTCCGTCTCCAGAAAGATCTGCCCGTCGGTAATGGAGATGACGTTGGTCGGCACGAAGGCGGATACGTCGCCGGCCTGCGTCTCGATGATAGGCAAAGCAGTCAGCGAACCGGTCTTCCCTTTTACCGCGCCCTTGGTGAAGCGCTCGACATATTCCTCGTTGACCCGAGCCGAGCGCTCGAGCAGGCGGGAGTGCAGGTAGAAAACGTCACCAGGGTAGGCTTCGCGGCCCGGCGGGCGGCGCAGGAGCAGCGAGACCTGACGGTAGGCCACTGCCTGTTTGGAGAGGTCGTCATAAATAATCAGGGCATCTTCGCCGCGATCACGGAAGTATTCGCCCATCGTGCAGCCGGAGTAGGCCGCGATGTATTGCATCGCAGCCGATTCGGATGCCGAAGCCGCCACGATAATCGTGTATTCCAGAGCGCCGTGCTCTTCCAGCTTGCGCACGACGTTGGCGATGGTCGATGCTTTCTGCCCGATGGCGACATAGACGCAGAAGAGGTTCTTACCTTTCTGGTTGATGATCGTGTCCATGGCGACCGCCGTCTTTCCGGTCTGGCGGTCCCCGATGATCAATTCCCGCTGGCCGCGGCCGACAGGAACCATTGCGTCGATCGACTTCAGGCCGGTCTGTACCGGCTGCGAGACAGACTTCCGGGCGATCACGCCCGGTGCGACTTTCTCGATGACGTCGGTCATCTTCGCGTTGATCGGTCCTTTGCCGTCGATCGGCTGTCCGAGCGAATCGACCACCCTGCCGAGCAACTCGGGGCCGACCGGCACCTCCAGAATGCGACCGGTTGCCTTGACGACGTCACCTTCGGAAATGTTCTTGTACTCGCCAAGCACCACTGCCCCGACGGAATCCCGCTCGAGGTTCAGCGCGAGGCCGAAGGTGTTGTTCGGGAACTCGACCATCTCGCCCTGCATCACGTCCGACAGCCCGTGAATCCGGCAGATGCCGTCCGTCACTGAGATGACGGTACCCTGGTTGCGGGTATCCGCGCCGACGTCCAGATTCTGGATCTTGCTCTTGAGCAATTCGCTGATTTCAGCGGGATTGAGCTGCATGAAAGGAGACTCCTTAGTTCTTCAGGGTGGCGGCGAGCTGGGCCAGCTTGCCGCGCACGGATGCGTCTATGACTTCGTCGCCGATCCGGATGGCGACACCGCCGATCAGTTCGCTGTCGACGGCGGCCGAGGCCTTCACCTTGCGACCATAGCGAGTCTGCAAGGTACCGACGATGTCGGCGAGCTGCGGCTCTGTCAGCGGGTAGGCGGAGGTCACTTGTACGTCGAGGACGCTTTCATGTCGATTGCGCTTTTCCTCGAACTGGGTGGCGATCTCCGGCAGCACAGAGAGTCGATCGTTCTCTGCCAGGATCTGGACGAAGTTGCGCTGCTCCTTGCTGAGCTTGCCGGCGACTTCATGGAGAACCTTCCCGACGTTTTCAGCAGAGACGCGCGGATTTGCGATCATTGCCTGCGCTTCTCCGGCCCGCATGACCGCCGCGAGGCGCGTGAAAGCGTCGGACCAGTCCGACAGGCTGTTCATTTCCACCGCCAGCTTGAAGGCAGCGTCGGCGTAGGGGCGTGCGATGGTCAGGGATTCCGCCATATCCGCCTAGCGAAGTTCGTTTTTCAGGTTGGACAGGATCTCGGCATGCTTGCCCGCGTCGATTTCGCGGCGAAGAATGCGCTCGGCTCCGGCAACCGCCAGTTGCGCCACCTGGTCCCGCAACTGGTCCCTGGCGCGCTGAGCCGCCAGTGCAGCCTCTTCTTCAGCTGCTTTCTGTGCGGCGGCGACGATGCGGGCCGCCTCGCTCCTGGCTTCTTCAAGCAACCCAGCGGCCTGCTTTTCCGCACCGGCGCGAACTTCCGTCGCACTGGCGCGAGCGGTCTTCAGTTCGGCTTCCACACGCATTTCTGCGGCATGCAGATCGGCTTTCGCCTTATCCGCCGCGGCAAGGCCGTCGGCGATCTTCTTGCTGCGTTCATCGAGTGCAGTAGTGATCGGCGGCCAGACGAATCTGGCGGTAAACCACCAGAGCGCGGCGAAGACCACGATCTGCACCAGCAGCGTCGCGTTGATATTCACGCTGGCTTACTCCGTGACAAGGTTGAACTCTCAGCCCTGGAACGGGTTGGCGAAGGCGAACATCATGGCGATACCGACGCCGATCAGGAAGGCGGCGTCGATCAGTCCCGCCAGCAGGAACATCTTGGTCTGGAGCTTGTCCATCAATTCGGGTTGACGGGCAGCACCCTCGATGTACTTGCCGCCCATGTTGCCGATGCCGATACAAGCGCCCATTGCGCCCAGGCCGATGATCAAACCGCATGCGATAGCTACGAAACCAACATTAGTCATGGTGACTCCTCAATACAGAAACGTGGAATGTTAAGAAATTACTGATTCGGAAATGCTGAAGGACAAGCGGGGTTATGCAGACGGCCGCTGCTAGTGATGCTCATGGGCCTGACCGATGTACACCAGGGTCAGCATCATGAAGATGAAGGCCTGGAGAGTGATGATCAGAATGTGGAAGATTGCCCAAGCCAGACCGGTCATGAAATGCAGGCCGAAGCCCCAGACCGTCGCGGTAGCACCGAGAAGCGCGATCAGCATGAACACCAGTTCACCGGCGAACATGTTGCCGAACAGTCGCATGCCGAGCGACACCGTCTTTGCAAGGTACTCGATGACTTGCATCGCGAAGTTCACGATCCACAGTACCGGCTTGAAGATGACGCCGACTCCCGAAGACGGGCCTGCACCGAAAGGTGCGGTGAACAACTCGTGAATGAACCCACCGCCACCCTTGATCTTCACGCCGTAGTAGAGCGATGTACCCAGCACCACCAGGGACAGGGCCATCGAGCCGTTCAGGTCGGCTGTCGGGACGACTCGCTGATACGGAATTCCGATCCATCCGAGGATCGTAGGTATCAGGTCGACCGGCAGCAGATCCATGGCGTTCATGAAGAAGATCCACACAAAGCACGTCAATGCCAGCGGTGCGATGTACGTCACGTTTCCGTGCACGATCGTGCGCGCCTGTTCATGGACGAACTCCACCACCGATTCGATTGCGCCGACGAACCGTCCGGGAACGTCGCTGGTGATCTGCTTGGCGGCCCTATGCAGGAGGAACCCGGTGAGCAACGCCATCATGATCGACCAGAACACCGTGTCCAGATTCACGATGCTGAAGTCGATGATCGCTTTCTGCGGATGACCTGAGGTGTTCAGGTGTCCGAGGTGGTGGACGATGTACTCCGAAGCGTTTGCGGGGCCATGTGCGCCCGCTGTTGCACCCTCTGTCGCCATCTGACTCGCTGCTTCCAAAGTTACGTTAGTCTGCGCTTACTTTCCAGGAGTGCCGTCTACTAACAGACTCCCGATACGATCTTCTAAATCTTGTCGGTACTCACTTGCACATTGGCTGCGCCACTGCGGATGCTCTTTCTTCCTCACCGACCCGCTTCGAAAGCGGGGGCTGCGATCCCACATGCAGCAAGGCAAACAGCGGCGCCTTCAGCGCGACGATCAGGCCAAGTATCAGCGGAAGCCACTGAACCGGACCCAGCCAGCGATGAATCGCGACCAGCAATCCCACCGTCAAGCCCACCTTCGCGAACTGGCCGAGAAAGAACACGACCGGGTAGGACTCCGGGGACCTTCCCCGATGCATCGCCAGTCGCAATGCAAACAGCCCACTGGGGATAATCACGGCCGCACCGCCAAGCGCCACATACATCGCGCTGACCCAGTCGACAAAAATGCCCGCACCCAGTGCGAGCACCAGAACCGACCCGATCTGCAATATGACGGCCATCAACACCGCTGGACCCCCAGGATTACTACGCCACCGTCACCTTACCGGCGATCGCCGCGCAAGGAGTGCGGCAGTCGTCAGTCGAACGTCGGCGCTATGCGCCGGAGATCAGCTGCCGTTCTGGTACGCGGTGTCGGTGCAAAGCCTGTGGAGTATAAGGGGAAGCACCTACTCCCGTCAAAATCTCACTCTGTCTTATGCCGACTCTTCGTCCAGCGCGGTCGCAAGATGCAGACGATCGAGCAGGCCGTTGAAGGAATCGTTATTTGAAAAGTAGATGACCAGCTTGCCTTTGCCGCTCGGCTTGCTGACGATTTCGACTTCGGTGCCGAGGCGGTCTGCAATTCGTTCCCGCAATCTCGCGACGTCACGGTCCGGCAGCCCCGCGAATCGTCGTGCCGTCGCCAACGAGGCCGGGGTCCCATTGGCGCCCAGGACGGAGTCGCGCTCGGCAGCGTTGACGGCTGCGGTCACCAGCTTTTCCGTTTCGCGCACGGATAGACGCCGTTGCACGACCTGGTGCGCCAGCAGAATCTGCTGCGCTCGATCCAAGGACAGCAGCGCGCGGGCGTGGCCCATCTCGATGTCGCCGGCAAGCAGCATGGTCTGTACGGGATCGGCCAGGTTCAGCAGACGCAGGAGGTTGGATGTTGCACTGCGGGAACGGCCAATGGCCTGGGCGGCCTGTTCATGGGTGTAGTTGAATTCTTCGAGTAGACGGCGGATCGCGCCCGCTTCTTCCAGCGGATTCAGGTCTTCACGCTGGATGTTTTCAATCAGGGCGATCGCCAGCGCATTCTCGTCGGACACTTCTTTGACGATTACCGGGACTGTCCGCAGTTGCGCCAGACCGGCCGCTCGGAACCGGCGTTCTCCCGCGATGATCTCGTAGCGTTCACCCTCCACTGGGCGGACCACGATCGGTTGCAGGAGTCCGTGTTCCCGAATCGAATCTGCCAGTTCCTGAAGTGCAGTTTCGTCCATCCGGGTGCGGGGCTGGTAGCGCCCGGCCTGCAGGCGGTTCAAGGGCAGTTCCCGGATCGGCCCCTCACGTGTGGCTACCTGGGGGTCGCCGTCGGGCGCGGGGGCGGTGAAATCCGTGTCCCCTCCCAGCAAGGCATTAAGCCCGCGGCCCAGGCCGCCTTTGTGTTTGCGCGTCGTCACTGAGGGTCTCCGTTGGATGCGAGTGGCTGGGGCCTGTCGGCGGCGGCAGCGAATTCCGGGTCGGGGGCAGGCTGCCGGTCCCGCTGGTCGTCCGTCGACGTCAACGGTTTCGCTGCCGGGCTAGTAGCGGGCGCGGTCGAAGACGCGTAAGTGGGCGCTGACTTATCGGGATTGGCCGACATTGCGGCTTTCGGTGGGTCCGCTTGCATGGAAGGGCCTTTCGCGGGCGGAAGTCCTGGCGGGGGGCGTGCTATCGGCGATGCCGGTGCAGCCCGACGAGGCCAGCGACGCTGACGAGGCTGACGAGGCTGACGCAACGGGCTTGGCAGCGCCGCCTTTGACGTTCTGCATACGCTCGATGAGTTCCGCGGCGAAATCGCTGTATCCCACCGCGCCCCGGGAGGAGGGATCGAAGTTCACGCCGGGCATGCCATGGCTCGGCGCCTCTGCAAGACGGATGTTGCGGGGAATGATCGAGCGGAATACCTTGTCCTTGAAATGCTCTTCCAGTTGCGCGGACACCTGCTGGGACAAGGTGATGCGGCTGTCGAACATCACCCGCAGGATGCCGATAATTCGTATGTTCGTATTGAAGTTGGCATGCACTTTCTTGATCGTGTTGACCAGGTCTGTCAGCCCCTCCAGTGCGTAGTACTCGCACTGCATCGGGATGATCACTCCGTGCGCCGCGCAAAGTCCGTTGAGTGTCAGCAGCGACAGGGACGGGGGCGAATCGATCAGAATGAAGTCGTACTGATCCGACACCACGTCCAGCGCGTCTTTCAGACGCGTTTCACGCTCTTCGAAATCGACCAGTTCGATTTCCGCTCCCGCTAATTCCCGGTTTGCAGGAAGAAGTGAGTACCCACCAACGGCACATTGCTGCCGTGTTTCTGCGACGTCCGACAGTCCGATCATGACGTGGTAGACAGACCGGGTGAGTCGGCGTTTGTCGATGCCACTTCCCATGGTGGCATTGCCCTGCGGGTCGAGGTCTACCAGCAGCACGCGCTGGCCCAGCTGCGCCAGCGCCGCAGCGAGATTGACCGAGGTCGTCGTCTTTCCGACGCCGCCTTTCTGGTTTGCAACGGTCAGTACGAGTGCCAAGCAAGTCTCCCGGGGGTCTGTGACATCAGTGCAATGACGTCGCGGACGTTGTAGATGATGAGGGGCCGGCGGATCCGTCAGCCGTCGAGTGCGACGCCGGCGGCCGCCGTGTGCCGGTCAGGCGGGCCGGGCGAAGCACCACGAGGTTCCGCTGGCGACCGGCCGTATTCGGAGTGCACAAAGGCTCTACCGCGAGTACTTCCCGGCCAGGGGTGAGGTCTGCCAGTTCCTGGTCGACCCGGACTGCCTTCATTGCAAACAGCAGGGATTCCGGATGGGCGTGAGGCGCGCAGAGTGCCGCGAAACGCTCCAGGGAGGTGAAAGCGCGACAGATGAAATGAGGGGTGTCGTTGGCGTTGCCTGCGGCGAGAAGGCCGGAATCAGCAGTGGGGAGGTGAACTAGATCTTCGATCTTCGATTCAATGGCCTGAGCGGATGGAAGTTTGCAGTGCGCAATAGCCTGTCGCAGGAAGGCGATCTTCTTGCCGATCGGCTCGACCAGCGTGACCGGTACGTCCGGCATGAGGATCGCCAGGATCACGCCGGGCAGGCCGGCCCCGGAACCGATGTCCAGCAGCCTTGGGCCGCTGATGGCATCCTGATGAGAAAGCCACTTGCGCAGGACCGGGACGGTCGCCAGCGCGTCCAGCAGATGGTCCTCAATCAAGGCCTGTATCGATGTAGCACCAAGGAGGTTGTAGGTGCGGTTCCACTTGAGCAGGAGTTGTGCGAATGTCTCCAGTTGAAGGATTTGATCGTTGCTGGTATCGAGGCCGATCGCGAGCAACCCCTGCCGCAGCTTTTCCGTCTCGGGGTTTCCCCAGACAGGTGGTTTCGAACTCGCGCGCTGGCTTATCAGCGTCATACGGCCGCCGGGTCGTGTGAGTGATCCTCGTCGGGGTGTCCTTGCATTCCAGGTCGGGTCGCTTTCGGAAAGCCGGGCGAGACGGGCTCGCCGAGGTTCGCCTTTCCCGTGTCCCGTTCTTTCTGCAGACGCTTCAGTGTGACGAGCAGCAGCGAGATCGCGGCCGGTGTGACACCGGATATGCGGCTCGCCTGCCCCAGCGTTGCCGGTTTGCCTGCCTGCAATTTCTGGAGTACTTCCTTCGACAGGCCTTTGACACTACCGTAATCGAAGTCGGCGGGGATCGACAGCCCGGAATGATGCGCGGTCCTGTCTACTTCGAGTTGCTGGCGGTCGATATACCCTTGGTATTTCGTCTGGATTTCAACCTGCTCGGCGACTTGCGGGCTGTCGAGCGCCTCGCTGTTCGCCTCTTCGATCAGGTCTCGCATGCGGCGCAGCGACACCTCAGGTCGACGAAGAATCGTCTGAAGTGATTGCTCACTGACTAACTCGCATCCCAGTAATTGTTTCAACTTTTCCTGATCGACCCGGCGTGGATTGAGGATTGTTGCCCTCAGCCTTCCCATTTCCGATTCAATCGCATCCCTTTTGCGCCGGAAGGTATCCCATCGACGCGCGTCGACGCACCCGAGTTGGTATCCCAGCTCGGTGAGGCGCAGGTCCGCGTTGTCTTCCCGCAGGCTCAAACGGAACTCGGCTCTACTGGTGAACATCCGGTACGGTTCGACTACCCCAGTGGTCGTCAGGTCGTCGACCAGAACTCCCAGGTAGGCCTGATCGCGGGTCGGTTGCCACGCGGATTCGCCGCGCACGAAGCGGGCGGCATTTATGCCGGCGAGCAGACCCTGAGCGGCCGCCTCTTCGTAACCTGTAGTGCCATTGATCTGCCCTGCAAAGAAGAGTCCCTTCAGCTGCCTGGTTTCAAGAGAGGGATGCAACTCACGTGGATCGAAGTAGTCGTATTCAATGGCGTACCCCGGTCGCAGGATGTGAGCTTGCTCCAGGCCCGGCATGCTCCTGATCAGGCCCAGCTGCACGTCGAACGGCAGGCTGGTGGAAACGCCGTTCGGGTAGATCTCATGGGTCGTCAAGCCTTCCGGTTCAAGGAAGATCTGGTGGGAGTTCTTCCCCGCGAAGCGGTGGATCTTATCCTCGATCGACGGGCAATAGCGTGGCCCTACCCCTTCGATCGCTCCGGTAAATAAAGGTGATCGATCGAGTGCAGCTCGGATGATGTCGTGGGTTCTCTCATTGGTATGGGTGATCCAACAGGAAACCTGCGTGGGATGCTGCGTTGGTTGCCCTAGAAATGAGAAGACCGGAACGGGGTTGGAATCGCCAGGTTGCTCAATAAGTGAGGCGTAGTCAATTGAACGTCCGTCCAGCCTGGGAGGCGTCCCGGTCTTGAGGCGGCCTTGAGGAAGTTTGAGCTCCCGAAGCCGCTGGCCGAGCGTCGCAGCCGAAGGATCGCCGGCACGCCCTGCTCCGTAGTTCTGGAGCCCCACGTGGATTTTGCCGTTGAGGAAGGTTCCCGCGGTCAAGACGACGCAACTCGCTAGAAAATTGGATGCCTAGCTGAGTGATGGCGCCTGCGACTTTGTCGCCTATCAATACAAGGTCGTCGACTGGTTGCTGGAAAATTGTCAGATTTGGTTGGTTTTCCAGGCGGTGACGGATCGCCTGCTTGTACAGCAGGCGATCCGCCTGTGCTCGGGTCGCTCGGACTGCCGGACCCTTGCTCGAGTTCAAGATCCTGAATTGAATCCCTGCCTCGTCCGTGGCGGCAGCCATGGCGCCGCCCAGAGCGTCGATTTCACGAACCAGGTGTCCCTTACCGATCCCGCCGATCGAGGGGTTGCAGGACATCTGCCCCAGGGTTTCGATGTTGTGAGTCAACAAAAGCGTCTTAGCGCCCATTCTCGCTGCTGCGAGGCTGGCTTCTGTGCCAGCATGGCCGCCACCGACGACGATAACGTCGAATCGGTCAGGATAGATAATCATCGCCTTATTATAGGCGTTTGAACGGTTGTATCTTCTCGTGCTCCTGCTTTTCTTTGACTGTTTCCGGCGTTTCACGTGGAACACTGGTGCTAAATTCTTGCGGTCACTGCCCGAGCCCGAAATCTCCTCCTTTACCCTGCTTCTCATGCGTCATAGGCGCCGCGAAATTAAATTGACGCGGCACTTTTCCCGCTGATGTTCCTTCCCGGAAAGACTCGCTGCCATTGGGCCGAATATTCCGACTGACTCTCATACATTGCCAAGTGTCTAGACCTTTTGACGCTATTTTGGAGACGGTAGATGCCCCGGATGCCTCGTCGCAAGATGACTGCTATTACTATATTGTCATCGGTTCGGCCCTTTGGACCTTTGCGGACATAAAGCTGTCTGGAGATGCGGCGCAATCCGCCAAGGCGGTGTCGGCGCGTAGCATGTGTTTCGAGCGAGTTCTGGTGCCTGTCCACATGTCACTCGGTCCTTATGCCGCACTGCACCGCGCGTGTTTCACGTGAAACAGGCTGTGAAACGGGAACGTGGAGCGAAGAGCCAGGTCCTGGTAGCAAGCGACTAGCAGCGCCACAGCCGAGGCACCTCAAAGATTGGCGGCGTCCAAAATAAGATGGTTTTTATCCCCTGTTTCACGTGAAACAGCGCGAGCGTCCTCAAAAACACTTGTCCGCAGAGGAACTTGGGGTCAAGTCCTCCACGGGAAGCGGAAGACACCGATGCCCCGGAAACACCCAGGCGAACAACTCGGAATATCGTTTGTACGTGGCCAGTGGCACTGATCGATTAGCAGCGAACTCTCTCCTCCAACACTAACGTCCAGAACCATACATCCGTCGCAGGGCCATTGCGCGGACTTTGAAGCGGTCGGTGGAGGATGCGGTGGAGGATGCAAGGGTGATGTGCATGCTTCGACCTGGGCATCTTTCATCCGAAGTTCACACAAACGAATGGATTCTGAGGCGAAGCCAAGAGTGACTGGCGTTGCCGCCGCTTCCTGGGGATGACAGTCGTCGATGTCAGGTGTCCACCAGATGATTCTGAACCATCCATCGCCCATCGGTCAAGGCGGATTCTCCAATTCCTGGACTGCCGAAGATTGCGGCGCGAACGATACACCCTCGACAAGAGAACATCAAACGCGGCGGTTTCCGACCACCAACGAGGTGGAAGATCCTTGCCCACAGGGGAATCGTCGATCGGTTGCGCGAGACCGCCGCCACCGGCGCAGCAATACGAGGAGGGCGGCAGCATCTGCGTTACGGTCAGGCATCACGGAGAATCAGCGAGGTGTCCCACACAATGCGATCTGACCGTGGGCATTTCGCGCCGTTTAAGGCGACGACAAAGACCACCCTATCGATCGACCGAAGTACGCCTCGCAGGGCTGCATCGCCCGCGAAACGGGTACATTGCCACTTCGCATCAAACTATTCACACGTCCGCTCATTGGATCGAACTGTGGATTTCACGTGCAACGGCGCAGCTCGCCAGGGCCTCGAGCTAGGACAGGACACTTGCGGTTCACGTCGCCGCTCCCAGCGGAATACGAGCGACGCCATATGAAGCCACAGGGACGCCAGCCCGGGAGAGGCATTTGCTTGACATAGGAGTAGACTATGAAACTTCGCTCGAAGATTAGTCAGCGTAAGCGCGCCCCGCGAGCACACCTGACGCAAGAGGCTGATTTCAGTTGGCCCGCGCCGCCTCCGCCGCCGTCACTGCATTATGAATTATCCGGCTTTGCGCGATTGCGTTTTGCGTGGTTGCGTCACGCTTCGCAACTGCCATCTCATGCCGACGGCCTGGGGAACCTCAAGTCCTTAGAATAGGCAAATGATCAAACTCGGCCCCGAATCTCCCCCGCAGTGGCACGCTGCCGGCCGCAGCGAATATCAGCACCGGCCGATCGCGATCACCATGGGTGATCCAGCGGGTATCGGCCCCGAGATAGTCCTGAAGGCCCTGACCGCTACTGAGAACAAAGGTGCCTCCGGCACGGACCGCGTTTCGACAGAACCAACCAGATACGTCGTCTACGGCGATTCCGGCTTGCTGGCTCGTGAGGCCCAGCGCCTGAACCTGGATATCAGCGGACTCTCGATCCGGTCATGTTCCAACGCGCCGTCGGATCTCCCGGTGGGGCGCATCGATCCGAGAGCGGGGGAAGCGGCATACCTTGCCGTTCGCCAAGCGGCAACCGACGCCATGAGTGGCGCCGTCAGAGCCGTCGTTACCGCCCCGCTGAACAAGGCGGCGCTGAATGCCGCTGGATTCCACTATCCGGGCCATACCGAAATCCTGGCAGAAATCGCCGGCGGCGTGCCGGTGCGGATGATGCTTGCCAACGACGAACTGCGTACTGTCCTGGTGACCATTCACTTGCCACTTCGGCAAGCAATAGAGTCCCTGAGCGAGGCGCTCGTGGCAGAAACGATCGCCCTGACTTACCAGCATCTCCGATCGACCGGCATCGACTCTCCGCGTATTGCGGTTGCCGGGCTCAACCCCCACGCAGGCGAGGGAGGTTTGCTGGGTCGCGAAGAGGGCGACATCATCGCTCCCGCCATCGCCACTGCCCGCCGAGCTGGCATCGACGCGATCGGCCCGGAAGCACCGGACACGGTGTTCATGCGCGCGCGCAACTTCGTCCACTTCGACGTCGTCATCGCGATGTATCACGACCAGGGCCTGATCCCGGTGAAGTATCTTGGGCTGGAACACGGGGTGAATATCACGGTGGGCCTGCCGTTCGTGCGAACCAGTCCTGACCATGGAACGGCATTCGATATCGCCGGACAGGGCAGGGCAGATGTCAGGAGCCTGAGCGCCGCAATGCGGATGGCAGATCAGATGAGCCGGGCCAATGCCCGACAGAGCGACGAACCGGAGAAAGAGCAGACATGATCGATTTCAGAAGCGACACGGTGACGCGTCCGACGCCGGCGATGCGCCAGGCCATGCAAAGCGCCGAGTTGGGTGATGATGTCTTCGGGGACGATCCGACAGTCAATCGATTGCAGGAATTCGCGGCCGAGGCCCTCGGATTCGAAGCGGCGCTGTTCGCACCGTCTGGAACTCAGACCAACCTCATTGCCCTCATGTGCCAGTGCGAGCGTGGGGACGAGGCAATTGTCGGCCAGATGTGGCACACCTATCGCTGGGAAGGCGGAGGCATGGCAGTGCTCGGTTCGATCCAACCGCAACCGATCGAGAACCAGCCGGATGGCACACTGCGCATCGAGGACATCGCGGCCGCCATCAAGCCGGATGATCCGCACTTTGCCCGGACCCGCCTGATCGGGCTTGAGAACACTACCGGCGGCAAGGTGCTGCCGCTTCGCTATCTGGAAGAGGTCGGCGCACTGGCCCGGTCGCGAGGGCTCATGATGCATCTGGACGGGGCCAGGTTGTTCAATGCGGCAGTTTCGATCGCCCGTGCCACGGGGGAGACAGCAAAAGTAAGTGCTAACTACGATAAAGCGGACGAAACCGGCCGATCTCTCACAGGCTCGAGTGACGAGTCCGCCGGAAGGCCGCGGCAGTCAGAAATTCTCGCGGCCGCCCAGCGGATCTGCGCGCCGTTCGATACGGTGTCGGTTTGCCTGTCGAAAGGCCTTGGAGCCCCGGTCGGATCGCTGGTGCTGGGATCGGCCCAGATCATTTCTCGTGCAAGGCGGATTCGGAAGATGCTGGGTGGCGGCATGCGACAGGCCGGTGTGATCGCCGCCGCCGGCCTCTACGCCTTGGAGCATCACCTGGAACGCCTGACGGATGATCACGACAACGCCCGAATGCTCTTCGAGGGCCTGACGCGGGCTTCGCAGGAAAACCGGGCGCTGCAGGGCAAGCTGCGGATTGCGTCGCCGGACACCAACATACTATTCGTCGATGTCGATCCGGTCATCGGCGAGTCTTTCCAGGCGTATTTGAAGCGTGAAGGGGTGGCGGTGACCGGCGGTGCTTATCACGGCGGCCTGCGTCAGCGGTGGGTCACCCATCTGGACGTCGACCGCGACGCCGTGCAGCGATCACTGGCAATCGTCAGCCGTTTTACCGGCTGACCTGCCGCTCTCAGTCCGCCCGATCCTGCAGGCGGTCCTCCAGGGTTTTCCTGGTTGTCACCAGTTGCTCAGGCAGGCGCTCCTTCAACTTGTCGAAGAGCGCGTCGTGAAGCTTGAACTCCTCGTGCCATTGGGTCGCGTCGGTGGACGTGATCGTCCGGAACTGCTCCTCGGTGAAGTCAAGGCCGTCCCAGGTGAGATCCCGATAGGTAGGGGACAGGCCGAAGACGTGCTCCTCACCCGTGCCCTTGCCCTCTACGCGTTTCAGTATCCACTCGAGCACCCGCATGTTTTCGCCGAATCCCGGCCACACGAACTTGCCGGCGGCGTCGGTCCGGAACCAGTTGACGCAGAAGATCGGAGGCACTTCAGCACCCGAAGCCTGGAGTTCGGCGCCCATTCGAAGCCAATGGGTGAAGTAATCGCCCATGTTGTAACCGCAGAAAGGCAGCATCGCAAACGGGTCTCGCCGAACGACACCCTGCTTGCCGGCCGCGGCGGCGGTCGTTTCCGATCCCATCGTCGCGGCCATGTAGACCCCTTCGACCCAGCTCCGTGCTTGCGTCACCAGCGGCACGGTCGTTGAACGCCGTCCGCCGAATATGAATGCATCGATCGGCACCCCGGCAGGATCGTCCCACTGGGGGTCCAGCACGGGGTTTCGAGTGGCGGCGACAGTGAAGCGCGCATTCGGATGCGCTGCCTTCCGACCGGCCTTGCCGTCGGCCGGCGTCCAGTCCCTTCCTTTCCAGTCGGTGAGGTGCGCGGGCGGTGGGGACATCCCTTCCCACCACACGTCGCCATCGTCCGTCAGCGCGACGTTGGTAAAGATGACGCCTTCGTTCAGCGACGCCATGCAATTGTGGTTGCTCTTGTCGTTGGTGCCGGGCGCAACACCGAAATAGCCGGCCTCCGGATTGATCGCATACAGCCGCCCGTCCTTTCCCGGTTTGATCCAGGCAATGTCGTCCCCGATCGTCGTGACTTTCCAGCCTGCCAGACCTTTCGGCGGGATCAGCATCGCGAAATTGGTCTTTCCGCAGGCGGACGGAAACGCGGCGGCGACGTGATACTTGCGGCCTTCAGGCGAGGTCACCCCCAGGATCAGCATGTGTTCAGCGAGCCAGCCCTTCCCGTCGTCGTCGGCTGCGTTTCGCCCCATGGTCGAGGCGATCCGCAAGGCAAAGCACTTCTTGCCCAGCAGGGCATTGCCGCCGTAGCCGGAACCGAACGACCAGATCTCCCGCGATTCGGGGAAATGAACGATGTATTTCTTCTTGTTGCACGGCCATGGCACGTCCTCTTGGCCGTCGGCCAGGGGAGCTCCGACGGAATGGATGCAGGGCACGAAGGGTCCGGACTCGCCCAGGACATCCCATACGGCCGATCCCATGCGGGTCATCAGCCGCATGTTGACGACGACGTAAGGTGAATCGGACAGCTGAACGCCAATCTGGGCGATTGGACTCCCAAGCGGCCCCATCGAGAAGGGAATGACATACATCGTGCGACCGCGCATGCAGCCGTCGAAGAGCCCGTCCAGCGTCCGACGCATCTTGGCGGGATCGGTCCAGTTATTGGTGGGACCGGCATCGGCTTCCTGTTCCGAACAAATGAAGGTGCGGTCCTCCACCCTTGCGACGTCGTCCGGGTCGGACCAGGCTAGATAGGAGTCCGGGCGCTTGGCTGGGTTGAGGCGTCGGAGCGTGCCGGCGGCGACCATTCCGTCACAAAGACGGTCGTACTCCTCTTTGGAACCATCCGCCCAGACGACCCGGTCAGGCTTGGTCAATTCGGCGACGCCAGCCACCCAATCGACCACCCTGCGATTTATCAGCCCCGCCGGCGCGCCGAGCGCGTCTGCCGCACTGGACTTCTTAGCTTGCAACATCCAACCCTCCAATATTCATCGACGATGCACCTATTGTCCCAGCGCACGCAATTCGCGGCCCTGTGATCGCGGGCCGGCGACCCGCTGAACCGGCGGTAAGATGCCGTTCATTCGGGCTTCGGACAGATGCCGTCAGCAAAGATGCCACGGCCTGCTGGTGGCCTGCGCGACATATGTCCTCCCAACCGCAATTGTGCTTGCTGCAAGGACCCGTCCGGTCATCAGGGGTCTTTCCGAATAGCGATCCGACGTTTCAATTATTCGCCTACACCGCTCCGGTACTATCCGGAAAAAGGAGAAAGAAATGACCAATACCAGGGTTTCTGGGGATGTAAGTGCTCGCTTCACTGGTGTTTTCCCGGTGGTTCCCACCACTTTCAGCGAGACTGGGGAACTGGATCTTGAAAGTCAGAAACGGTGTGTCGATTTCATGATCGATGCCGGCTCCAACGGACTGAGTATCCTGGCGAACTTCTCCGAGCAGTTCGCGATCAGCGACGATGAGCGGGAGGTCCTGACGACGACGATTCTCGACCACGTCGCGGGCCGGGTGCCCGTCATCGTAACGACGACCCACTTCAGCACCCGCATCTGCGCCGCACGCAGTCGTCGGGCGCAGGATGCCGGTGCGGCAATGATCATGGTCATGCCTCCGTATCACGGCGCCACCATCCGCGCGAACGAGTCGAAAAGCTTTGAGTTCTTCTCCGGCTTGTCCGATGCCTTGAACATTCCGATCATGGTCCAGGACGCGCCCGTCAGCGGGACGACCCTGTCGGCGGCGTTCCTTGCACGAATGGCAAAGGAGATCGAGCAGGTCTCCTACTTCAAGATCGAAACGCCCGGCGCCGCGTCGAAATTGCGCGAACTGATCCGACTGGGCGGTCCGGCAGTCGAAGGTCCGTGGGACGGAGAGGAAGCCATTACCCTGATCGCCGATCTGGAGGCCGGTGCGACCGGTTCCATGACCGGTGGAGGATATCCGGACGGGCTCAGGCCGATCTTCGATGATTTCATGGCCGGCAGGCGGGAAGAAGCCATCGTGGGCTACCAGCGCTGGCTACCTCTGATCAACTACGAGAACCGGCAGTGCGGCCCGCTGGCGTGCAAGATCCTGATGAAAGAAGGTGGCGTGATCAGTTCTGACGCGCCACGCCACCCGTTTGCGCCGGTGCACCCGGACACGCGCCGAGGACTGATCGAAACCGCGCGCCGGCTCGACCCCCTGGTCCTGCGCTGGGGGCGCTAGCAGCGTGTCGGGTCAGGAGCCGAGAACGACTGCCGTTTGGTTTTGATGTAAGCGCTCGCTTACTATGCGTACCGCCATTCATCAGGATTCTTTCTCCCTCCGTACGAAATGGCGGGGCAGGAACTTACGGGGGCAAAGGCCGGTCGAGTGCTTCGCAGGAACCCTGGAGGATAATGGCGACCGGCCTCCTGCCCTGTCTCCAACATCGCACCGACCCCATCACCATGACCGACGCTCCTTCGCCCGCCCCCGCTCCCGGCCCCGCAATGGCCGGGGTGCCGGTACCGGCCGCCGATATCGTCGGGGCGGGCAGAAGCATCAGTCGCAAGATCAATGTCGTCAATCTTCCGGTGACGAGGGCTTCCAGCGTTTTGTTCGATTCGATCGAAGACGCCTTTGCCGAAGCCGGTCCGCAGGCGGGGGAGAGCTGCACCGGGCAACCTATGCCACTTCCGGCACCGAGACCACCTATGCGCTGATGGACGCATTGGCCAGCCTCGAGGGGCAGCCTCATCGTTGTCGGGCCGCGTTGATGCCCTCGGGTCTGGCGGCCATCAGCACCGCCCTTCTGGCCTATACCCGCCCTGGCGACCATCTGCTGATGAGCGACTCGGTCTATGGTCCGGCCCGTGTGTTCGCATCGACCATGCTGTCCCGTTTCGGTGTGCGAACGACCTTCTTCGATCCCCAGATCGCCACCGACGGGCCCGACGGCCTCGCCGGCCTGATTGAAGACCGCACCCGCGTCATCTACCTGGAGAGCCCCGGCAGTTACACCTTCGAGGTCCAGGATGTCCCCGCAATCTGCGCGCTGGCCCGCGCCCGCGGCGTCCTCACGATGCTGGACAACACCTATGCCTCGCCGTGCCTGGCCAGGCCCTTCGATTGGGGCGTGGACATGACGATACTGGCTCTCACGAAGTACTGGGCCGGCCATTCCGACCTTCTGATGGGCGCGGTTGTGGTGCGGGAAGAACACTGGCGCACCTTGTGGCAAAGCGTGAAGCAACTGGGAATCTGCGTCGGCGGCGACGACGCCTGGCTGGTGCTGCGTGGCATGCGAACCGTCGAGGTGCGGATGCGCCGTCACCAGCAGACCGGCCTCGAGGTCGGCCGCTGGCTGCAGGGGAGACCGGAAATCCGGCGCGTTCTTCATCCCGGCCTGCCGGAGCACCCCCGTCACCACCTCTTTCAGCGGGATTTCCTGGGATCGAACGGCCTGCTGTCCTTCGAGCTGATGCCGGTATCGGCGGCGCAGGTGGCGGCACTATGCAACGGCCGGCGCCACTTCTCGATCGGATACTCCTGGGGCGGCTATGAAAGTCTGATCATGCCGGCCGCGCTCGGTTCGGTTCGAACCGTCAGCACCTGGCAGGGCGGGCCGCTGATCCGGATTCACTGCGGCCTGGAGGACGCCTCCGATCTGACTGCTGACCTGCAGGAGGGACTGGAGGCCATGGGCGCGGGCGAGGACTCCGCCGGGTTGCGGGGTAGCACCGTTTGAGCAGTATTTCCGACACCTATCCCGCGGCTTGGGGATAATTCGTTGTTGCAGCGCGCAAGGTCCTGCGTGCGCGGGCAGACCAGAATCTTATTTTCATGCCCAACTTTCTTTTCGGGCCCCAACTGCCTTTTTCATCCTTCGCTTCACCTTTAAGGGTTCGTTTCCACGATGGCCAGCACCAACCTGATTCCGCTCGAGCAACTGATTACGAGCGACCTGGACGATCTGATCCGCAAAGCCCGCCCTCAATTCGAGGAGTTGGCCGGCAAGCGCCTGTGGCTGACGGGTGGCGCCGGATTCCTCGGGTACTACCTGGTCCTGTCGATCGGACACTGGAACCGCTCGGCGTCACCGGAAAAGCGTATTCACCTCACGGTACTGGACAACTATGTCCGCGGAGTGCCCACCTGGCTGGAAAGCCTCAAGGGCGACGAGATCAAGCTGGTCAAGCACGACGTGACCCATCCGCTCCCGGCGGACATCGGTCATGCCGAGTACATCATTCACGCGGCATCGATCGCTTCGCCGATGTACTACCGGAAGTTTCCGCTCGAAACCATCGACGCGAACGTCAATGGTCTGCGGCACATGCTCGACTATGCGGCAGGACGTAATCGGGAGCAGCCGGACTCTTTCAAGGGGATGCTGTTCTTTTCCACCAGTGAGATCTACGGTGACCCATCGCCGGATGCGATCCCTACGCCTGAGACTTACCGTGGCCTGGTCTCATGCACCGGCCCGCGCGCCTGCTACGACGAATCCAAGCGGCTCGGCGAAACCATCTGCGTGATCTATGCCCAGACCAGGAACGTCCCGGTGTCGATCGCCCGTCCGTTCAACAACTACGGTCCAGGCCTGAAAATCACCGATGGCCGGGTGCTGCCCGATTTCGCCCGCGACGCCCTGGCCGGGCGGGACATCGTCATGCTGTCGGACGGCTCGCCGACCCGTACTTTCTGCTACATCACCGATGCGCTGTCCGGCTACCTTCGCGTCCTGGTCAACGGTCGGCGAGGGGAGTCCTACAACATCGGCATCGAGACGCCCGAGATCTCGATGCGTGAACTGGCGGAGCGGGTACAGAAGGTCGCCGGCGAGTTGTGGGGTTACCAGGGCAAGGTCATCCACCAGCCGTCGAAGGAGCAGGCCTACCTGACCGACAACCCGAATCGACGATGCCCGGTGATCGGCAAAGCCCGCTCGGAAATCGGTTACGCACCGGAAGTGGACGCGGAGACGGGAATCCGGCGCATGCTGAACTGGTATTACTTCAATCGCGAAGGGGAGCTCGCCTGATGAAGATCTGTGTCGTTGGCACCGGCTATGTCGGCCTGGTTTCCGGCGCCTGCCTCGCCGCGGTCGGTCATGAAGTCAGGTGTGTCGATCTGGATGCTGCCAAGGTCGAGCGGATCAACCGCGGCGATCCGCCGATCCATGAAGACGGACTGCAGGAACTCCTGGCGAAGCATGCGGGATCCGGCCTCACGGCTACCACTTCGCTGACGCGAGCGATGGCCGATGCCGAAGTCGCGCTGATCTGCGTTGGTACGCCATTTGATGGTAAAAGCATCGATCTTGGGTACATTCGTCAAGTATCTCGCGATATCGGAGCGGTTCTCAAGACCCAGTCCAATTACTGCGTGGTGACCGTCAAGAGTACGGTGGTGCCTGGAACAACAGACACCGTGGTGCGCGAGGAACTGGAGCGGGCATCGGGTAAGAAAGCCGGCCGGGATTTCGGTCTCGGGATGAACCCGGAGTTTCTGGCCGAAGGGGTGGCGGTAAAGGACTTCATGCAGCCGGACCGTATCGTGGTCGGTGGGATCGATCAACGCAGCACCGATACCCTGGCCGCGATGTACGCGATGTTCAAGGACACCCCGGTGGTCCGGACGACTCCCCGCACGGCCGAAATGATCAAGTACACCTCGAATGCGTTCATGGCGACGATGATCTCGTTTTCCAACGAGATCGCCCGGATCTGCGACGGCATCGGTGAACTGGATGCCGCCGAGGTCTTCAAGGGGCTTCACCTGATGAAGCACCTGACGCGCCGGGATTCGGACGGCCAGCTCAAAACCGCGTCTGCTTCCTCGTTCCTGTGGGCCGGATGTGGTTTCGGGGGCAGCTGCTTTCCCAAGGACGTCAAGGCGATTGCCGCGCATGCGGACCACCGCGGGGTGGCGACGCCGCTGCTGGACGCAGTCCTGACGACCAACCGGTCGCAGCCCGAGCGCATGCTCTCCCTGTTGAAGGATGAAATCGGCGAGATCGACGGCAAGCGCATCACCGTGCTCGGGATTGCGTTCAAGCCGGGCACCGACGATGTGCGTGAATCGCCTGCACTGCCGATCATCGATGCCCTGGTGCGGGGTGGGGCCAGGGTGGTGGCCCACGATCCGATCGCGCTGGAGACCGGCCGCAAGGGATTGGCGGACTTCGGCGTCGATACCGGCAAACTGCAGTTCGAGGGCGACCTCGCCGCAGCCCTCGCCGACGCCGACGGCGTGATGCTGGTGACCAGTTGGCCGCAGTATCGGGAATTGCCGGCCCTGCTCAAGGGCACCGGGGCCAGCCCGGCCCTGATCGACGGCCGCCGCCTGATCGACCGCACGGCAGTGCCGCGTTATAGCGGGATCGGCCTGTCAATCCGGGATTGACTGCCGGGGACAGGCTTCCAGTTCCGCGTGCCACCGGCCGCGGACCGCGCCGGATCGGTATAAACCCGCGAGCGACCGCTCCGCGGCTTGTGGGCAGGAAACAACCGCCCGTAGACTTGCCTCTTCAATAGAACGCCAGCCGCAGTTCCGGGCTGGCGCTAATATTGCTATCACGCGATATGCGTTGTCGTAGACCAATCGAGGCCAGTCAGAATCATGAACAAGTTCGGAAGAACGTTTGCTGTGTTTGCGGCGACTGCCGCTGTTTTATCGACCACCGCCATGGCGCCGCAATCAGCGGCGGCCGGCCCCATTCTCGATAACATCAAGTCGAAAGGCGCGCTGCGATGTGCCGTCAACACCGGTCTGCAGGGCTTCTCGGCGCCTGACAGCCAGGGCAAATGGACCGGCATCGACGCCGAATACTGCAAGGCACTGGCGGCAGCCATCCTGGGCGATGCGAACAAGGTCGAATTCGTCCCCAGCAACACCCAGAACCGCTTCACGCTGCTGCAGTCGGGCGAGGTGGACATCCTGTCGCGCAATACGACCTGGACCTCCAGCCGTGACGCCACCCTCGGCGGCGTCTTTGTCGGCACTCTGTTCTACGACGGCCAGGGTTTCATGGTCCGCAAGGACCTCAACCTGAAGAGCGCGAAGGAACTTGACGGCGCCACCGTCTGCGTTCAGCCGGGTACCACCACCGAGCAGAAC
The DNA here is from genome assembly GCA_963834335.1 of uncultured beta proteobacterium. Lineage (GTDB taxonomy): Bacteria > Pseudomonadota > Gammaproteobacteria > Burkholderiales > Burkholderiaceae_E > Lautropia. The sequence goes on from CAWIBK010000001.1 coordinate 878,178, forward strand.
CTCTCGGATTACTTCCGGGCCCAGAAGATGTCCTTCAAGCCGGTGGTCATCAACGACCTCGCCGGCGTGCAGCAGGCCTTCTTCGGCGGACGCTGCGACGTGTTCACCACCGACATTTCCGGGCTGGCGTCGACCCGCCAGAAGGCGGACAAGCCCGACGCCTACCAGATCCTGCCGGAGGCCATCTCGAAGGAGCCGCTCGGTCCGATGATCCGTCGTGGCGACTGGGAATTCTTCACCATCGCCAAATGGGTCCTGTTCGGCCTGATCGAGGCCGAAGAGCTGGGAATCAACTCGGCTAATGTCGATAAGTTGAAGGCCGAGTCGAAAGATCCGCAGGTGCAGCGCGTGGTAGGCACCAGCGGTGACGTCGGCAAGAGCCTGGGCCTGGACAACGACTGGCTGGTGCGCGCAATCAAGGCAGTGGGCAACTACGGGGAGTTGTACAAGCGCAATATCGGTCCGCTGGAAATTCCACGTGGCGTGAACGAGTTGTGGAACAAGGGCGGCGCCATGTACGCCCCGCCGATCCGCTGAGCCTTCTCAACCGTGGCGCAGGGGCTGCTCCCGGGCGGGCCTTGCGTTTTCAAAGGCATGTGCCGATGACCGACTTCATCACTCGCCGCTAGCGCCGACATCATGTTCGGCAGCGAGAAAGTCCGGGGAATCTTCTGGCAGGTCCTGCTGCTGGCGGCCGTGGTTGCCGGCGGCTGGTATCTGTTCAGCAATACGCAGTCGAATCTGGCGAGAAGCAATATCCAGGTGGGCTTCGATTTCCTGAGCAAGGAAGCCGGCTTCGAGATCGCGGAATCCTGGATCAGTTTCGACGCCAGCAACAGCTATGGCCGGGCGTTTCTGGTCGGCATCGGCAACACGCTTTACGTCGCCCTCATCGGCATCGTCCTGGCCACCATCCTCGGCACGATCGTCGGCATTGCCCGGTTGTCGGAGAACTGGCTGGTCAGGAAGCTCGCCTCCACCTATGTCGAGGTGATGCGCAACGTCCCCTTGCTGCTGCAGCTCTTTGCCTGGTACGTGTTCTTCACGGAACTGCTGCCGGGTGTGCGCCAATCGATCAATATCGGCGGGCTGGCGTTTTTAAGCCAGCGGGGGATGCGCTTCGCCTGGCCGGTCGATCACCCCGCCTATGACTATGCCGGCATCGCCTTTCTGGCCGGCATCATCGCCTTCTTCTTCTACCGGTCCTATGCGAATAAGCGCCAGCAGGAGACCGGTCGGCAGCTGCCGCTGGCGCTGCCCGCCCTTGGCCTGGTCCTCGGCCTGCCGGTGATTGCCTGGCTGGTCGGCGGAGCACCCACGGAGCTCGATATCCCGAAGATGGCCGGATTCGGGATGCGCGGCGGCAAGAACATTTCGCCGGAATTCACCGCCCTGCTGATCGGCCTGACCACCTACACCGCAGCCTTCATTGCCGAGGTGGTGAGGGGCGGAATTCTCGCGGTGGACCGTGGCCAGACCGAGGCCGCCGAGGCATTGGGCCTCGCCTCCGGTCAGCGCCTGCGGCTGGTGACCCTGCCACAGGCGCTGCGGGTGATCATCCCGCCGATGACCAGCCAGTATCTGAATCTCACCAAGAACTCGTCCCTGGCCGTGGCCATCGGTTATCCGGATCTGGTGTCGGTTGCGAACACCTCGATGAACCAGACCGGCCAGGCGATCGAGGCGATCGCGATCCTGATGGCGGTCTATCTGGTCATCAGCCTGCTCATCGCTTTGCTCATGAACTTCTACAACAGTCGCGTCCGGCTGGTCGAGCGCTGAACGCCATGCAGTGGATCAAGCGCAACCTTTTTTCGTCGCCATTCAACACGGCGCTCACGCTGCTCTCCCTGGGTTTCCTGATCTGGGTGATTCCGCCAGCCGTCAACTGGCTCTTCCTCAATGCGGTATGGGGCAATCAGCCGGTCGCCGCCTGCAATGCCGTCCGCGGGGAGGGGGCATGCTGGGCCGTGGTGTGGGAGAAGTTCCGCTTCATGATGTTCGGTACCTATCCCTACGAGGAGCAGTGGCGTCCTGCGATCGTGATCTTCATCCTGGTCGGCCTGCTGGTGGTGTCCGCCTTCAAATATTTCTGGAACAGGTCGCTGATCGCGATCTGGACGGTGGGGATTCTGCTCGCCTACTGGCTGATGGCCGGCGGCCTGGGGCTCCCGGCGGTCCGCACCGGGCAATGGGGCGGTCTGCCCGTGACGCTCATCCTGGCCATCTTCGGTATCGCATTCGCATTTCCGCTCGGCGTTCTGCTGGCGCTCGGGCGGCGTTCCCAGTTGCCGATCATCAAGTCCCTGTCGGTGATCTACATCGAGGTGGTGCGTGGCGTTCCCCTGATCACCGTGCTGTTCATGGCCAGCGTGATGCTCGCGCTGTTCCTTCCGATCGGGTGGCAGATCGACCAGTTGCTGCGCGCACAGGTCGCGATCATCCTGTTCGTCGCGGCCTACCTGGCAGAGGCCGTGCGTGGCGGCATGCAGGCGGTACCTCGCGGCCAATATGAGGCAGCGGAAGCGCTTGGATTGCCGTACTGGAAATCGATGGGCCTGATCATCCTGCCCCAGGCATTGAAGATCTCGATCCCACCGATCGTCAACAGCTTCATATCGCTGTTCAAGGACACCTCGCTGGTGGTGATCATCGCGATCTTCGATTTCGCCTATGCGGTCAAGAAGTCGGTGGAAACCGATTTCGAATGGAAGAAATACTTCATCGAGGCACTGCTGTTCTCGATCCTGATCTACTGGATCTTCTGCTTCGCGATGTCGAAGTACAGTCAGTGGCTCGAAAGGGACCTCGCCAGAGGCCACACAAGGTAATCACGGAATCAGGAATATGGCCATCGACACTGCGTCCGGACGGACCTCCTCAATCGGTAACGCCGCCCTGGCGTCTCGAATCCAGGCCGGCGAAAGTGCCGGTACCGGATTGCCTGCCATTTCGATCGAAGGCCTGAGCAAGTGGTTCGGTGAGTTCCAGGTGCTCACCAATATCGACCTCACCGTCGGCAAGGGCGAGAAGATCGTCGTCTGCGGCCCGTCGGGGTCGGGAAAGTCGACCCTCATCCGCTGCATCAACCGGCTGGAGAGTCACCAGAAGGGAACCATCACCGTCAACGGCATCGAACTGACGGACAACCTGAAACACATCGACCAGATCCGCAGCGACGTGGGCATGGTGTTCCAGCACTTCAACCTGTTTCCTCATCTCTCGGTGATGGAAAACTGCACGCTGGCCCCGATCTGGGTTCGCAAGCAATCCAAGGCCGAGGCCGAAGCCACCGCGATGAAGTATCTCGAGCGGGTGCGTATCGCCGAGCAGGCCCGCAAGTACCCGGGACAGTTGTCCGGCGGGCAGCAACAGCGCGTGGCGATCGCCCGCGCCTTGTGCATGAATCCTTCCATCATGCTGTTTGACGAGCCGACCTCCGCGCTCGACCCGGAAATGGTGAAAGAGGTCCTGGACACCATGGTGTCGCTTGCGCGCGAGGGGATGACGATGCTCTGCGTGACCCACGAGATGGGTTTCGCACGGGCCGTCGCGGACCGCGTGGTCTTCATGGACAAGGGGGAAATCGTCGAGACCAACACCCCGCAGGAGTTCTTCGACAATCCGCAGAACGAACGCAGCCGGCAGTTCCTGAGTCAGATCCTGGATCGCTGAGGAGTGGCGGTCCGCGGTCACGTCATCTGCGTCGGTCACGCCGCCTTCGACTCGGTTTACCGGATCGACGCATTCCCCTTGCGGCCGACCAAGGTCAGGGCGTCTCGCCATGACCGTAGCGTCGGTGGCATGGCAGCCAATGCGGCCTGCGCGATCGCGGCCCTCGGCGGACACGCCCGCTTCTGGGGTCCGGTCGGCGACGACGAGACCGGCGAGCGCATCCTCGAGGAGTTATCGCATGCGGGCGTCGTGACCGAGGCGGGATTTGTCGTGCGGGGTGCGCGCTCGTCCCATTCGGCGATCATTGTCGAAGAGGCAGGCGAACGGCTGATCGTCAGTTATCGGGGTGACGCGCTGGAAGCGCCGGACAGCCTCATCGGCGAGCGGCCCCTGGATGCCGACGTGGTGATGATCGACGTGCGTTGGCCGGCGGGCGCCATCAGCGTGGCGGCCCGCGCCCGTGCTCAGGGAATCCCGATCGTGCTCGATGGCGAGATGGGCAATGTCGAACTGGTGCGGGCGCTGGTGCCACTTGCCGATCACGTGATCTTCTCGGAACCGGGATGGTCGGAGTGGTTCGGGCATGTCCCCGACGACGGCGAGACCCGGGTTGAACTGAACCGGCTGGTAGATGCCGGCGCCCGCCTTGCCGCAGTCACGCTGGGTGAGCGCGGCGTGCTCTACGCCGGGGGCGGCCAGCGGTCCGAGGGGGCCTCTGCAGGCCGCCTTGCTCACCTGCCCGCATTCACGGTGACGGTCGTGGAGACACTCGGCGCGGGCGATGCGTTTCACGGTGCCTATGCCCTGGCACTGGCCGAGGGGCAGGACATCGACGCATCGGTCCGATTTGCCGCCGCTGTCGCTGCGCTCAGGTGCACGCGAAGCGGCGGGCGTGCGGCCCTGCCTTCGCGCGACGAGGTTCTGGCCCTGCTTCGTTCCTAGGAGGCTGCGCGCCCCCTCCTTCCCCCGCGCAGCCTCTCAACGCACCACCAGGACGTGGACCGGACTGTGGGCAAGCATCTTCTGGGTTTCACTGCCGAGCAGTACCGCGCTCCAACCGCTGCGCCCGTGGGAGGCCATGACAATCAGGTCGCAGCCGTTGCGTTGCGCAATTTCCAGCACCCCTTCATAAGGATGGTCGGCCACCGCGAAATCGGTGGTGCAGGGGACATTCTCCTGCGCGGCATGGGCCGCAGCCCGCTTCAGGATTTCATCGGCTGCCTCACGGACGCGCGCTTCATGCTCTTCCGACGACAGGAAGGTGCTGGGCACGAAATCTCCAGCATAGAGCGGGGGGGCGTAAGGCGCGCCGACATGCGCAACGGTCAATTTCGCCCCCAGTGCCGACGCCAGTTTCGTACCGGAATCCACGGCTTTCTCGGCGAGGGTCGACCCATCAGTAGCAATCAGTATATGTTTGTACATGGTGAACTCCCGTCAAATTTGAAAGAAGGCTACTGCAATCGAGGCTCGGTTGCCTAGTAGTGGCTTACCCCGGTGTTGCCCGCGTCATCCCCCTCTCCTGACAACGTCCCACGCGCTGGGCAGGTGCACCACCTGCAGCGCGGTTTACCCGGGCCCCGCCGGCTTATCATCAGCCCTCATCGGCAGTCCCAAGGGAGGCCGCCCAGGGGCTGCTTTGGAGCCGGCCTGTGGAACCAGAACGAGATGCCCATGTCGAGCACGATCGCGTCCCTTTCCTGCCAGCGCGACGCCTTCACGCTCCCGCCGGAAGACTGCTACCTCAACAGTGCCTATATGGGGCCCTTGTCGAAAGCTGTCCAGCAGGCTGGTATGGCGGCGCTGGCGTCCCGTGCGGTACCGACGGGCATCACCCCCGACGACTTCTTCGCCCCCGCCGAGGCCGTAAGGAGTGTCTGCGCCCGACTGGTAGGGGCCGATGCGGAGCGCGTCGCGCTGGTGCCGACGGTCGCGTACGGCATAGCCACCGCAGTTCGAAACCTGTCGATCGGCCCCGGGCAGTCGGTGGTGATCCCGGGCGAGCAGTTTCCGAGCAATGTCTACAGCTGGCGCGCCTTGATGGCCCGAGGGGTTGAGCTGCGGGTGGTCTCCGCGCCTACGGTGGCCGAAGTACAGGCGGCCGGATGCAGCCTGGCCAGCCTCTGGAACCGCCGCCTGCTGGCAGCGATCACCGATAACTGCGCCGCAGTGGCCGTGGAGACGGTGCATTGGACGGACGGTACCGCATTCGATCTGGTCGCGATCGGAAAGCGTGCGCGCGCAGTGGGAGCGGCATTCATCGTGGACGGTACGCAGACGGTGGGCGCGCGCCCGCTGGACGTGCGATCCGTGCAGCCCGACCTGCTGGTCGTTCACTCCTACAAGTCGATGCTGAGTCACTACGGTCTCGGCTTCGCCTACCTGGGCGCCCGATTCGCTGGCGGCAGTCCGCTGGAGGAGAGTTGGCTGATGCGTCGTGGCGCGGAGGACTTCTCGCGCCTTGTGGACTACCAGGACGAGTATGCGGCGGGCATGCGTCGTTACGACTCGAGCATCCGGGCAAACCCCGTGCTGGTCCAATCACTGCTGGCCAGTGCCCGCCAGCTGATCGAGTGGCAACCCGCGCGTATTGAGGCATGGTGTCGTGCGATCACCAGAGACTTCGTCACCGAGGTACGCGGCCTGGGCTTCACCGTAGCGGACGAGGTCGACCGCGCTGCCAATCTGTTCGGCCTGCGCGCGCCGGCAGGGCTTGACTTGCAGGCACTGCGCCGTGACCTGGCGGACCGCCGCATCCACGTGTCGATCCGGGGCGCTGCGATCCGCATCTCGCCGCATGTGTACAACGACGCGTCGGACCTGGCCCGGTTGGCGGATGCATTAAGGCAGGCGATGCGCGGGTGAGGACGCAGTTTCGCCCGCGCCATGTTCGAGCATCGAGCGCAGCATGGCGCCAAGCGCGTCGGCCGGCACCGGTCTGCTGAACAGATACCCCTGGAAGCGGCAATTGCGGAACTGACGCAGGAAGGTCAGTTCTGCGGTTGTCTCGACGCCCTCCGCCACGACCTGCAGGCCGAGCGCACCGGCAAGGGCGATGATTGCACGGGTGATTGCAGCGCTTTCACGCGCCTCCGGCAGACCGGCCACGAAGGATCGGTCGATCTTGATTTCATCGATCGGCAACTGGCGAAGGTAGGTCAGCGGGGAGTAGCCGGTGCCGAAATCATCGAGCGACAGGGCGACGCCGAGCGCCTTCAGGGAAGCAATCGTCGGCCCGGCCTGGTCTCCCGCAGTCATCAGCATGCTCTCGGTCAGTTCGAGCGTCAGGCGCGAAGCCGGAAATCCCGATGAGGACAAGGACCGCGCAAGCGCCGCGGGGACATCGCCCTGGACCAGTTGCGCCGCCGACAGATTGACAGCAATCTGAAGCGGTGGGAGACCCGCCTTGAGCCAGTCGGCACCCTGCCGGCAGGCTTCGTTGATCACCCACTCGCCAACCTCGTCGATGAGGCCGGCTTCCTCCGCGATCGGGATGAACTGCTGGGGCGCGATAAGGCCCTGCTCCGGATGTTGCCAGCGGATCAACGCTTCGACGCCCACCATGCGCAAGCTGGCGCAATCGACTTTGGGTTGGTAGTAGAGCCGCAGCTCATCACGCCGGATGGCGTAGCGAAGGTGGCTTTCGAGCGCAAGCCGCTCGGCAGCGCGCGTTTGCATGTCGGCAGAGAAGTAAGCGACAGCGTTGCCGCCCCGTTTCTTCGCCTGGTTCATCGCCAGTTCGGCGCGTTGCATCAGCAACTCCGCGCTGTTGCCGTCAGCCGGATATGTAGCGACGCCGATACTGGCCCCGAGGTGGAACTCGCGGCGATTCAAGTGGAATGGCCGCGCGAAGGCATCGACGACGTCGCGCATGCCCGTTTCGTGCCGGGTCGAGCCGGCGCCACCCGGCAGCAGCGCCATGAACCGGTCGCTGTCGATCCGGGCGAGCCAGGGCGTCACTGCGCTGCTGTCGGATCTCCGGTTGCCGCCTCCGTGGCGCGCGATCACCTCGCTCAAGCGCCTGGAGACCGCCACCAGCAGGGCGTCGCCGGCCTGATGGCCGACGCTGTCGTTGACCCGCTTGAACCGGTCGAGATTGAGCAGCAGGAGGGAACGGTGGGTGTCGTTGTTGTCGTCGCCGCCGGAGCCGGAGCCGGAGCCGGAGTTGGCGTACGCTTCGGTGCGCGTCAGCGCGGCCTGCACCCTGCGCATGAATTCACCACGGTTGGCCAGTCCGGTGAGGGTGTCGCGCTTCAGCAGGCGGTCTTCGTACGCCTTGTAGCCGAGCGTATTGCGCAAGCGCAGCGCGAGTTCGCTGGGGTCGAGCGGCGTCGATAGAAGATCGGTGGCGCCGCCTTCGAGCGACTGCTGCTTGCGCAAGCTGTCGCCGGCATCGATCAGCATGATGACCGGCAGCCGGCGCCACTGGTCGTTCGAGCGCAGGTTCTCCAAGGCCCTGACCCCCGCCTCCCCCGCCTCCCCCGAGGCACCGAGCAGCAGCACGTCCGGCTCATGGGAAGCGAGCAACGCCTCGATCCGGGGGTAATCGCTGGACAGTAGGACGTTTCCGTAGCCCGCGGCCGCCAGGCACGACCGCGCAGCCTCGGCAAGCGCCGCGTTCTCATCGACGATCATGATCGTGGCGAGAGTAAGCCGCGAGGCATCCTCACTGCGCATTGCCGGTCGGCGGACGGCGTCGTCACCCGCCGGCATTGCGTGTGGTGCTCCCGCAAGGGATTCTGACCCGGCTTCGGGCGGCAGGACGGCAGGATCGTCCATCGCCTCAGCCCAGCGGCCTGACTCCGAACAGGAGGCCGTGGAGGTAAAAAGCGAAAAGCAGCCAGAGCACGATGCCGGCCGCGAGCACGATCAGCGTACCCCGCAAGGTTCCGGCGGGATAGCTGATGTTCTGGCGACGGTCACGAGCGCGCGCGGCAGTAAGGCCGGCCAGCGACCAGGCCAGGAATCCGCCGAACAGGAGCAGGTCGGCCACGGTGCCGTTGGATATCAGGTGCCCCCCTGACCACAGAATCGTGCCGGCGTACATCGGATGGTGCAGCAACGACTTGAAGTGATTGCGGGGCACATTGGCGGCGGCGAGGAGCGGGAATGAGACGAGGACCAGCAGGGCAGTCAGGTGCCGGGATCCCGCAGGCGGAGCCCACAGGATCACCGGTGACTGACGGGCAAGCGAGTAACCCCAGACGATGAGGGCCAGCCCGACAAGCGCCCCGACGGTATAGAGAAGCTTCCAGCGCCGCTCGCCGATACTGGCAATCCGGGCGGACCGCCAGTCATCCGAGACGATACGGATCGAATGGACGCCGAGGAACAGGAACAGGCCGACAATCAGGATGAGCAACGAACGGTCTCCAGGGAGATCTGTCCGGATCAGTATAGGCTGGCGCTCAATTTCCGTCTGTAGGCCGACACCAGAGCGGCATCCGGGCACAACTCGAAGATGGCCAGAATGGTCTTGCGGGCAATGTCGCCGCCGAACTTCCGGTCGCGCGCGGCGATGACGAGCAGTTCGTCCAGGGCCTGGGCCCAACGACTCCGGGACATGAACCAGTGCGCCAACCGCAGTCGCAGGGCATTGTCCTGCGGTGCCTGTTCGACGGCCGCCCTGACCTCGTCCTCCGAGACAACCGATGCGGCTGCCTCGCAGGCGTCCAGAAGACTGCCGATGGCCGCCAGTCGCAGGTCCGATCGGGCCGGCCCGAGCAAGGGTTCGAACGCCGTGCGGGCCTGCTCAAAGCGGCTGAGCCGGGTCAAAGCCAGCACGTAGTCCGCCCTCGCCTGCTGGTTGGCGGGATTGATGGCCAGGGCGACGCTGAGGCTTTCAGCAGCGACGCCATATCGCTTTTCCTGCATTGCTTCGCGAGCGAGAGCCAGCTGCTGTTCGCCCGGTTTCTGGACATGCCGGGCAAGAAACGCGCGAATCTGGTTCTCGGGCAGCGCGCCGACGAAGCTATCGATCGGCTTGCCGTCCTTGAACAGGATCACGTTGGGAATGCCGCGTACGCCTAGTGCCGCGGCGATTTCGGGGTTGTCGTCGGAATTGACCTTGACCAGGCTCAACTGACCGGTCATGTCGTGTCCGATACGTTCCAGGACCGGCGCCAGCGCCTTGCAAGGCGCACACCAGGGTGCCCAGAAGTCCACCAGCACCGGTACCCGGTGCGAGGCGGCGATGACTTCCACTTCAAAGTTCTGTTGGGTTACCTCGATCATTGTCATCTCCTGCCGCATCCTGCGCTTGCGCGCACACGTTGGGACGGGCCTCCGTCCACTTGGGTACTAACTGGGGCCCCATCCGAGCGGTTTCAAGATGCCGCGAGCAGCGGGCACCGGCCCGCTGTCTCGCGCGGAGGCTCATTCGAAGCGCGTGCGCAGCAGGTTCTTCTGAACCTTGCCCATCTGGTTTCGCGGCAACTCGGCCACGACCAGCACCTTCTTCGGTACCTTGAAGCCGGCTATCCGGGACTTCAGGCTGGTGACTATCTGGGCGGCGTCCAGCTGCGCGTTCGGACGGGCCACGACGACGGCAGCGACGCTCTCGCCGAAATCGCGATCGGGAATTCCCACCACCGCCGACTCCAGCACACCCGGCAGTTCATCCAGGTAAGACTCGATCTCCTTGGGATAGACGTTGTAGCCGCCGGAGATGATCAGGTCCTTGCTGCGGCCCACGATGGACAGATACCCGTTGCTGTCGACCTTGCCGACATCCCCGGTGCGGAACCAGCCGTCCTGCGTGAACTCCTCGCGTGTCTTCTCCGGCATGCGCCAGTAGCCGGGGAAGACATTGGGGCCCCTCACCTGGATGTCGCCGATTTCGTCGGTGCCGCACTGGCTGCCGTCGGCGCCCACGATCCGAACCTGGACGTCCGGCAGCGGCAACCCGACCGTGCCTGCGACGCGATTGCCGTCATAGGGGTTCGAGGTGATCATCACGGTTTCGCTCATGCCGTAGCGCTCGAGGATGCGCATCCCGGTGCGATCCTCGAAGAGCCTTGAGGTTTCGGCCAGCAGCGGCGCCGAACCGGATACGAACAGGCGCATGGCGGCGCAGGCTGCCTGGTCGAAAGCGGGGTCGTCCAGCAGTCGCACGTACATGGTCGGCACGCCCATGAATACCGTCGAGCGGGGCAGTGCCGAAATCACCGCCGACGGGTCGAAGCGGGAGAACCAGATCATCTTGCTGCCGGACAGCAGCGCGCCGTGGGCCGCGACGAAGAGCCCGTGCACGTGGAAGATCGGCAGCGCGTGCAACAGGACGTCGCCGCGCCGCCAGCGCCAGTAGTTGTGCAACGTCAGGGCGTTGGACCCGAGATTGCCGTGCGTCAGCATCGCGCCCTTGCTTCTCCCGGTCGTGCCCGAGGTATAGAGGATCGTGGCGATGTCGTCGCTCTTGCGAGCAACGGTGCCGAAGTGAGCGGGTTGCGCCGCAGCCGCCTCCAGCAGCGTGCCGTCACGATTCTCGCCGAGGGTGAAGAGGTGAGCGACCTTTCGCCTGCCGGCAATGGTCGCGATCCAGGCCCGGCTGCGGGGTGAGCAGATCACGACGTCGGGCTGCGCGTTCTCCAGGAAATAATCGACTTCGGCTTTCTGGTACGCGGTGTTGAGCGGCAGGTAGATGTAGCCTGCGCGCAGGCACGCCAGGTAGAGGAAAAGCGCCTCCACCGACTTGTCCACCTGTACCGCCACCCGGGCCTGCGCCGGCAGGCCGAGGGAGGCCAGGAGGGAGGCGAGCTTCGCGGTCGCTCCTTCCACGTCGTCCCAGGTGTAGTAGAGGCTCGACCCACCGGGCTTCGGCACCTCGATCGCGCAGTGGTCGCCGTCCGCGGGGAAACCGGCGGCGAGCAGCGAGTAGAGGTTTGCGCCCGCATTGCGCCTGGCTGGTAGCCTGGCTCGTTGCCTGGCCGTTCGTGCCGGTTCTTTTTTCATGAGTCGTCTCTTTGAAGAAGCTAGCGTGCCGCTTGCGCCGGTTGGCGCCAGTTGAGAACCTCGCTGCCGACGAGCAGTCCGAGAACCTGTTCCGGCTGGCCACCCCGCTGCAGGCCCAGCCGATTCCAGGTTTCCACCATCGGCTTCTGGTCCAGCGCGAGCGCAACGTGCTCCTGCATCGCGCGCCGGATGGCGGGCGGTGTTCCCGCCGGCGACCACAGGGCGTACCAGACCTGCAGATGCAGGCTGTCGAGACCGGCTTCCTCCAGGGTAGGCGTCGCCGGTAGCGCAAACGAACGGGTGGGCATCGTCACCGCGAGGGCGCGCTGCCGACCGTCCCGGATGGCAGGGAGGACGGCGATGAGCGGCACCACCCGTACCCGTGTCGCCCGCCAGTGCTCCGCGGTGGGTGGCTGCGGCCTGCCGTCCTGCTGCCCGCGGCCGGGAATGATCTGCCGCAGCCTGTCGGAGGCCAGTCGAGCGTAGCGTGTGTCGTCGGGGGACGTCTGCGCCTGGTCCTCGGGCGCCGCAGGTTTCGATGGCGCCGGCGTGACCTGTTTCGATATCCGGAGCAGGTCTGCGATCGATTCGATCGGGGACGTCGATGCATCGACCACCACCACTGCCGGCGCCGCCCCCAGCAGCGTCACCGGTGAGAGGTCACGCTGAAGATCGAAGGAGGGCGAGGGGAGCGCAGCCGCGGCGATAGCCTGCTCGACCGAGCCCAGCAGGAAGGTGTAACCGTCAGGCACCGACCTGACTACGAGTTCGGCGCCGAACTCGCCGCCGAGCCCGGGCCTGTGATCGAGAAGCACGGGCTGTCCGAGCTGTTTCGTCAGACTCTCCGCCAGGGGCCGGGCGATCGCGTCGATCTCGTCACCGACAGGCAACGGCACCACCAGGCGGATCGGCCGTGTGGGCCAGGGGGCACCCTGTGCGCTTGCCGCCGAGGGGCCGGTGGCGGCAAGGATGGCGGCGGTGAAAAGGAGGCAAACCAGGCGGTGAAATGAAGGACGGTGCAATGCCGGCAGCGGCCACACCGGGAGCGGACAGACCGGACGATGGAATGTCGGGACGGTCATCCTGGGACCGTTCAGATCAACGACGTGACCGCGCGCGACGCGCTGACGGTACCGTTGACGAACGCTTCATGGTTCTCCTCGATTTCGTCCAGATCATACAAGTAGTTGACCATCATCCCATGGGCCTGGCGCAATCCCTTGCGCGACAAGTCGGCATGGGCGCTGATTCGTTCCAGGCGGGCGCCGTTGTTGAGGTGAAAGCGCGCGACCGGATCGCCCTCCCCGGCTCCGAGATGACTCGAGTGCAGGAGGTAGCAGGCACAGAGCGAGCGCAGCGCCTCTTCATCAATCGCCTTCAGGACGCCGGTGCCGACCCCGGGAGGGGTCGATGGCAGCGTGGCCGAACCGGCGGCAGTCGATGCACTCGATGCGGTTGCAGCGGTTGCAGCGGTTGCAGCGGCGGCCAGGGCTGACGACAGGCCGGAGAGATCGGGTTGGTGGCGCTTGCGCAATGCGGAGAGCGTTTCATTGATGCGCCTGCGCTTCTCTGCCGACAGCGACGGCAGCGTGATCTCCTGCGTCCGGGCCAGCCAGGCGGCAAATCCCGGTACGGGTGACAAGGTGCAGAAGACCTTGAGCGTGGCGAATTCGGACTGCAATTGCTCTGCCACCCGCTTGATCAGGAAATTGCCCAGGTTGATGCCGCGCAGCCCCGGCTGGCAGTTCGAGATGGAGTAGAAGGCGGCGACCTTGACCTTCGGCAGGGCTGTCGCGTCGGGCACCGTCCGGTCCAGCAGAGGTGCGATTGCGCAGGGGACTTCCTTGAGCAGTGCCACTTCGACGAAGATCAGCGGCTCGCCGGCCAGCACCGGGTGCATGAACGCAAAGCAACGGCGATCCGGCTGCAGGCGCCGGCGAAGATCGTCCCAGCCGTCGATCTCGTGTACGGCCTCGTGCTGGATCAGGCGCTCCAGCAGCGCAGCCGGGGAGTTCCAGTCCACCCGCACCAGGGTCAGGAATCCGGGATTGAACCAGGAGGACAGCAGGTGCGAGAGGTCCGCGTCGACCGCAGAGAGCTTGCGGTCGAGCCGCATCCGTGCCAGGACGTACTCCCGCATCAGGATGATGCTTTGAGTGCCGCCTGGCGCCCGGTTGAGCCGGCGCATCAACTCCTGGCGCGGAGGCTCCGCCGCGTGGGCCAGGCGGATCAGCTTGTCCGGCGCCTGATCGGCGGCATATTCCTGTGCGAGGGCGAGAACTTCGGCCGCGTCTGGATCGAAATCACTCGCTAGCACCTCGAAGAACTGCTGGCGGGACCGGTTGGAGAGCGACTGGTACCGGGACAGCGCCCTGGCGGCGATGGCCAGGCTGTTGGATTCGCCGTGTTCCGTCAGCAACTGGCGGCAGTCCTTCAGGAGCAGTCCCAGTTCGCTGCGGTCGCGCTCGTGACGGCGCGCCAGCAGGAACCGCTCAAACACCGACTGATTCCACCTCGGCTGACTGGGTGGCGTGGCTGTTGCCTGGACGGTCGCCCTTTACTGCGTCGGCTGCCGCGGCAGGGGCGTCGGTAAGGGCGGTCGCCGGGTCTGCACCGGCAGCCGCCTTCGGCTGCAGCTGCGTCGATCGCCAGGCCTTCTGCTGGGCCAGGAGATGATGATGCATGATCTGCTCGGCGCTTTCCGCATCGCCTCTCGCAATGGTCTTCATCAGGGTCCGGTGTTCTGCAAGGGAATGCAGGACGCGAGTGTCGGTCGGCCTTGACATGCCGCGTGCAAGCCGCAGGAAGCGCCGCAGGTCGGTGGTGGCCCGCAGCAACCAGGGGTTGGCGGCAATGGTATGCAATAGCTCGTGAAGCTGGTCGGTCGCCTGGTGATAGCCGTCGACATCTCCCGAAGCGACGTGTTCCTCCATCCGCTGATGGATCGCGTTCAACTTGCGGAGATCGCCGGCGTTGAGGCGGCGTACCGCCTCCGCCGCGCACCGCCCTTCCAGCATCGCGAGAACCGGGAAGAGGGAATCGACCTCCTGAGGCGCCAACTCGGTGACAAAGGCTCCCCGGCCAGGGGCCAATCGCACCAGCCCTTCGTTGGCCAGAACCTTGAGGGCTTCCCGCAACGGAGTCCTCGAGGTGCCGAGTTTGGCCGAGAGGTCGAGTTCATCGATCCGATACCCTGGCGGCATGGATCGGTCGAAAATCATTTCCCGGACCCTGTCCGCCACCTCGATATGAAGCGATGCACGGGCGATTTTGTCGTTCAAGTCCATTTTTCAGCCTCTCTGGTCCGACGGGGGTTCGTGGGAAAGGTTCATCGCAATGCTTAATCATGCCCGATGCGCCCGCATCCTTAAATGGCGAGACTCGCCGCCGACCCGCCCTCAAGAACCTGAGGGCGAATTCAAGTTGTGCCGCCAAGGCCCTGAAACGAAAGCATGATTGAATAATTACAGCGAATTGTACTGCAGCCATGGCGGGATGACAGTCCTTCAAAGTTCTTCGAAGCGCACCGATTCCGGTCCGAACCCAGACCAACGGGGCGGCGCGGCCAAGGGGAGGCACCGTCCAGTCGCCTGAGTGCAACGTCAGGCGGGCAGTCCAGGGGGCTCATCCTTAAATCCCGGCGTCTGTCGATAGAATTGGCCGATGCTTCAGTTTCAACAAGATCGTCTGGTCCGCGAGATCCGCGAGGCCGCCCGCGCGATTGGTGTGGATGCGCTCACTTCCGATCAACTGGCAGTATCACTGGATCGTCCCCGGCAGGCAGAGCATGGCGATGTCGCTTGCAGCCTTGCTTTGCAATTGGCGCGGCCGCTCAAGTCGCCGCCGCGGTCAGTGGCACAGTCGCTACTGGAAGCCTTGCTGCGCATCGACGCCGGTGACATGGTCGAGCGCGCCGAGGTCGCCGGACCGGGCTTCCTCAACCTGTGGCTGACGGCCCCGACCAAGCAGGAGGTGATTCACGCGATCCTGCGGGAGGGCGAGCAGTTCGGCAATCTGCCCCAGCGTGGCGGTCACGCTGTCATGCTCGAGTTCGTTTCAGCCAACCCGACCGGTCCATTGCATGTCGGGCACGGCCGTCAAGCCGCGCTGGGAGACGTGCTGGGCAATGTGCTCGCCACCCAGGGCTGGCAAGTGTCCAGGGAGTTCTACTACAACGACGCCGGGGCGCAGATCAACAACCTCGCCCGTTCGGTGCAGGCCCGCTGTCGGGGCGTTCTTCCGGACCATCCCGACTTCCCCGCCGACGGGTACAGGGGCGAGTACATCAACGACATCGCCAGGGATTATCTCGCCCCGCCCTCTGCGGGCGATCCGGAGGACCTGGATTCGATTCGCCGCTTCGCCGTCGCGAGCCTTCGGCGCGAACAGGATCTCGATCTGCAGGCTTTCGGTGTCCGGTTCGACCGTTATTTCCTTGAATCCTCTCTCTACGTCGACGGTATGGTGGCGAAGACCGTCGAAAGGCTGGTTGCGACGGGTAAGACCTTCGAGCAGGAAGGCGCCCTCTGGCTGCGGACCACCGGCTACGGCGACGACAAAGATCGGGTAATGCGCAAATCCGATGGCAGTTACACCTACTTCGTCCCGGATGTGGCCTACCACACGACCAAATGGGAGCGGGGCTTCGAGAAAGCCATCAACATTCAGGGCTCGGATCACCATGGCACGATGGCCAGGGTACGGGCAGGACTGCAGGCACTGGATTGCGGTATCCCGGTCGGATACCCGGACTACATCCTGCACAAGATGGTCCGCGTCATGCGCGATGGCGCCGAAGTCAAGATCTCCAAGCGGGCAGGCAGCTATGTGACCCTGCGGGATCTCATCGACTGGTCCGGCGCCGGTGATCCTGACCGAGGTCGCGATGCCGTCCGTTTCTTCCTTGCTTCCCGCAAGGGAGACACGGAATTCACCTTCGACGTTGACCTCGCTCTTTCCCGCTCGGACGAGAACCCGGTCTACTATGTCCAGTATGCGCATGCGAGGATCTGCTCGATCATTGCTGCAGTGGCGGGCCTGGGTCCGTCCGGCGGGACCGCCTCTCCCGATGCAGCGCAGTTGGATCTGTTGAGGACCCCCCGCGAGTTCGCCCTGATGGCGCGCCTGTCGTCTTTTCCTGCCATGCTGGCGCAGGCAGCGGAGGAACTCTCGCCGCATCACCTCAGCTATTACCTGAAGGATCTCGCCGCGGATTTCCACGCTTACTATAATTCCGACAGGGTTCTGGTCGATGACGCCGCCCTGCGCCAGGCTCGTCTGGCCCTGCTCCTCGCAGTTCGGGTAATCCTGCGTCGTGGCTTGGCGCTGATCGGTGTCTCGGCACCGGAGAAAATGTAATGGTTTCACCCCTGCCTTCCGGCACTGCCGGCTGCCCCGACGATACGGCGGGCGCGGTCTCTCGATCATCGCCTAAAACAGCAGGTCCGCGGTCCCATTCATCATCGGGAGTGAGTAACCACTCCTCTGTCGAGTCTTGGCTGACGGGGACTCGTGGCAGGCGTGAACGGGGCGGAACATTCGTCGGAATTCTCCTTGGTATCGTCATCGGACTGGCGATCGCAGTGGCAACGGCGCTGCTCGTGACCCGGACTACGCTGCCGTTCGTGGGGTCCGCCGCCAAAGCGGACAAGTCGGGTGCCGCCGCAACCGCGCCTGCCACCGCGGCCGTTCCGGATGCGCCCAAACCGCAAGTTGCTGTGGCGCCGGGGGATGTTCCGGATCCGAACCGGAGTGCTGCTTCACGGCAGCGGCCGGCGCCCGGTCAGCCTCCGGTCGAGCGAAGGGAAGTGGCAACCGTCACTGCCCCACCCGCGACCCCGTCCCAACAGGTGCTGCCCCCGGCAGGCGTCGCCCCAGCCATCGTTGCGGGGGCGACTGCCTCGGCGCCGATCCGGATGGCAACGCCCACCGCGCCTCCTTCGGCACCGGCGCCGCAGGCGGCGGTCGCCTCCACGGAGCGGGGCGCCACCTATCTCCTGCAGGCGGGTGCATTTCGCGGCCCGGATGATGCAGACGCGATGAAGTTGCGGCTGGCCCTGATGGGGCTCGAGGCGCAAATCGTTACTGCCGACGTCAATGGCACTACCCTGCATCGGGTCCGCGTCGGCCCCTATGACGGCCTCGACGCGATGAACCGGGCTCGCGCCCGTCTCGCTGAAAATGGCGTGGAGGCGACCGTCTTGCGCCAGCGCTAAGTCCAGTCGCGGTCAGCCCGCCCCGGTCCAGGGGCGTTGTTTTCTCTGAACCGGTCCTTGCGCCGGGCGGATACAAGGAATAACCAGATGAATCGAAGACACTATCTTTGCCTGGCCGCCATCGGAGCGGTCGGAACCGCGCTGCCGGGTCTGCCCATCTGGGCTCAAGGTGCCGACAGTCGCTTTCGCTCCTTGAAGACCCCGGCACCTACCGACGCCGAAACCGGCAAGATCGAAGTGATCGAGTTTTTCTGGTTCGGCTGCCCCCATTGCTATTCGCTCGAGCCGTTGATCAATGCGTGGGCCAGGAAGCTGCCGGCGGACGTGGTCTTCCGGCGCCAGCACGTGCCGTTTCGCGAGGTCAAGCATCAGCAGCTTTTCTTCACCCTCCAGGCGATCGGTCAGGACAGCGAGAAGGTGTTGACCACCGTATTCAGGGCAATACATGAGCAGCGCAAGCGGATGCTCGACCCGAAGGAAATGACCGAGGTACTGGCAGAGGTCGGCGTTGATCCGAAGGCGTTCAATGATGCCTTCAACTCCTTCGGCGTTCGCACCCGTCAGCAGAGGGCCAACAAGCTGGCTGATGCGTACGATCTCGACGGAGTGCCGGCGCTCGGGGTGAACGGCAGGTACCTGACCGCGCCGTCCATGGCGGGATCCAACGAGGCCGCACTGCGCGTGGTCGACGAGCTGGTCGCCCGGGAGCGCAAGGGGGCCTGACGCCTGCCGGTCGTCCCTTGCCGCGCACGATGCCGCCAGCAGACGCCGGTGCGATCCGGGTCGTGATCACCGGCGCCTCGAGTGGCCTGGGCAGTGCACTGGCCAAGGAATTGGACCGGCGGTTTCCCGGATCGACCTTCATGTTGATTGCCCGGCGGGAAGATCGGCTCCGCAAGCTGGCCGGCGACCTGGCCGGCGCCCGGTGCGAATGCATCCCCCTCGACGTGACCGATGCCTCGGCGCTCTCGGCCGCCTGCCGGGGATTTGTCGACCGGCATGGACCACCTGACATGGTGATCGCCAGTGCCGGAGTGAGTGCCGGCACCCTGACAGGAATCGCCGAAGACCGCGCCGTCTTCCGGCGGATCCTGGCGGTGAATCTGCTGGCGGTGTTCGATACCTTCGCGCCGTTCATCCCCTCTATGCGGGCGGCTCGCCAGGGAGCGCTGGTCGGGATCGGCAGCGTGGCGGGAATCCGCGGCCTGCCGGGCGCAGAGGCGTACAGCGCCAGCAAGTCGGCCCTCATGACCTATCTGGAAAGCCTGCGAGTCGGACTGCGGGGCAGCGGTATCGCGGTTGTCTGCATCGTGCCCGGCTTCATTCGCACCGAGATGACCGCAGTCAACGACTACCCCATGCCTTTCCTGATGCCGGCGGATGACTTTGCACGGCGGGCCGTGGACGCCATCCTGCGCAAACAGTCGCGCCGGACGATCCCTTGGCAGATGGCCTGGGTTGCCCGGGCATTGAGCCTGCTGCCACGCAGCCTTTACGACCGGCTGTTCGCCAATGCGCCCCGCAAGGCACGCCAGCCCAGTCTGGGGAGTGACGATGAGAATTGACACGTGGGTCGTGCGCGTACCGGTCATCGGTCGCGGCATCTTCAGTTGCCGGGATCTGCCCATTCACCGTGGCCTGTTCATTTTCTCGCTGCTGGCCATTTCACTGGTGGCAGGGGGATGCTCGACGCCGCTGGACCGCGGCGCCGCACCCGCCTTGCCGCCGGGCATGGATGTGCCCCCCAGTCCGGCGCCCCGCACCGGCGCGGGACGGTCAGGTGGCTTCTACAAGGACGATGGCCCCGGCGAGCGGCAGGCGGCAGAACTGGCAATCCTGGCTGCGAAGCCCGATCCGGTGCCATTCCTGGAGCCCCTGCACCCACGCGCCAACCGCCCTTATCGGGTGATGGGCAACGATTACCGGCCGATGACAAGGCGCGAGCCGTTCATTCAGCGGGGAGTCGGATCCTGGTACGGGCGCATGTTTCACGGCCAGCCGACTTCGATCGGCGAGCGCTACGACATGTACCAGATGACCGCTGCGCATCCGACGCTGCCGATCCCCAGTTTTGCTCGTGTGACCAACATGGAGAACGGCCGGCAGGTGGTGGTGCGGGTCAATGATAGGGGACCCTTCCTGCACGATCGGGCGATCGATCTCTCCTACCTGGCGGCCTACAAGCTTGGCTATGTCGAGAGCGGCAGCGCCATGGTTCAGGTGGAGTTGCTGGATCCGGCGACGCCTGTCGCCAGGGCTGCGGAAGCCGGACCGGCATCGCAGTCTGCAGGTCATTACCTCCAGTTGGGCGCGTTCAACTCGCGGGACAATGCGGATGCCGCATCACGCAAGCTGCGCAGGGATCTCGACTGGATGCAGGCGCCGATCCGGGTGAGTTCCTCCGGCGCGATCCATCGGGTGCAGGCCGGCCCTTTCCCCGCGCGCGACACTGCCGCACGCGCCGGCGCGCTGATCGAGGAGAGCATCGGGCTGCGCCCGATGCTCGTGTTGCAGTGATCATCCGGCAGGCCCCAGGGGCTCCTTCCCGTACTCCGACAGGCTCCTAGATCTCGTCGTCGTCCGTGGCGTTCCGAGTGGCCCGCGTCGCATCCCGGTCGGTCACTGCCTGGCGATACAGATCGTCGGCGGAATCGCCGCTGATGCGTGCGGCCAGGCGCGCCGCCTGGCGCGGCGGAAGACTGGTCGAGAGCACGGCCAATGCCCTCAGACCGATTTCGCTCAGCGCCGGCGTGGAATCATCGACGGCCGCAACCGGCGTGGCTGCAAACACCAGGAGTGCGAACTCTCCCCGGCGATGATTCGCCTCTGCCGCGAGCCACGCCGGCAGCTCGCCGACGGTCATGCGAACGATCTGCTCGAACTGCTTGGTCAGTTCGCGGCCAAGCACGACCTCGCGTCCCGCTTCCAGGGCTGCGGCGAGATCTTGCGCCGTTTCCTGAATCCGATGAGGCGCCTCGAATACCAGGAACGCGACAGGCAGCGAGGCGAGTTCGGCGAGGCGGTCGCGCCGGTGCTTCGGACGGGAAGGCAGGAATCCTTCGAATAGAAAGCGGCCGTCCGGCAGGCCGGCGGCGCTGACGAGCGTCGTTGCCGCGCTGGCCCCGGGGATCGGCACCACGGCGATCCCGGCAAGGTGGGCGGCGGTGACCAGGCGGGCGCCGGGATCACTGATCCCGGGGGTGCCGGCATCGGTGATCAGGGCGACCGACTGGCCTTCCCTGATCCGGTCGACGATGTCGCCGGCGATACGCGATTCATTGTGGGTGTGCAGGGCGATGCAGTGCGCACCGGCGCCAAGGTTCTGCAGCAGGGGCCGGCTGGTGCGGGTATCCTCCGCCGCGATCAGGTCGACGGACCGGAGAATGCGGGCTGCCCGTCGGCCTATGTCTTCCAGGTTACCGATCGGCGTGGCCACTACATATAATGCAGCGGACAGGCTCACGGACACGTCGGGTGGCCGTGGCTCCGCGGCTCGGGTGGTTCCGGCGCTCGTTGATGGGGACATGATGCAGCGTCGACAGATTGTTTTTGGAATGATGACCGCCGCAGGCGCCGCAGCTGTCGTGGGATTGGATCCTCGGGGCGCGCTCGCGCAGCCGGCGGTCACCTCAGTCGACCGTATCGGGCTATTGTTACCCAAATCCGCCGGCCCTTTCGGTCGTGCGAGCGCAGCCGTCCGTTCGGGCATCGAGGCCGGGTACCACCGCGACGGGCAGGGGCTGGCGGTCGACATCTACGAAGTCGAGGAAACCCCCCAGGAGCTGGCGGCGGCCTATCGCGGCATGCTGGAGAGGGGCACTGCCCTGGTGCTGGGCCCTCTGACCCGCAGCGGCGCCTCCGCCTTGATGCAGCTCGGCGACATTCCGATCACCACCATTGCCCTGAACCAGGCGGAAGCAGAGCGGGCATTGCCGTGGAACGTCATCGTATTCACCCTTGCGGTAGAAAGCGAAGCGCAACAGATCGCGTCCATTGCCATGAACGACGCTCGAGCGCGCTCGACGGGCGGTCGGCCGCCGCGCGCGGTGATCGTCACCGCGGCCACGTCGCTGGGTCGCCGCGGCGCGGCGGCATTCGTCGATCGCTGGCGCAGCCTCGGCGGCGAGGCACGGCCGCCGCTGGAACTGGAAGAGAGCGCGCTCTACAAGTTCCGCGCGGCAGTGAAGAAAGAAGACGGCGACATCTTCTTCTTGTCCATGGGGTCGGACCTGGCCCGGCCGGTACGGACCATCATCGGTCGCGGTTACCCGGCTTACGGCACTTCCCTGCTCTCGGTCGGCGGCATCGAATCCACGGCGCGGGCGCCGGAGCTGGACGGCGTGAAGTTGCTGGAGATGCCGGCGGTAATACTGCCCAACTACGCCGCCTCGCTGGGGTATCCCGGCGCGCCGATGGACTTCTCGCTCGAAATGCAGCGTCTGTACTCGCTCGGCGTGGACGCCTTCAGAGTGGCCCGGGCGATGTTCAGCGGCCGACCCTCGTTCGAGATCGACGGCCTTACCGGACGCTTGCGCTATGACGGCAGCCTGCCCCAGGTCGAACGCCAGCCGGCTCTGGCGGAATATCGCGACGGTGTGCCTGTCCCGCTGTGAGGCCGCCTGCCGCGACAGCCGACGCCGCCCGGGAAACCGGGCAGCTGGCCGAGTCGCAAGCGCGCAGGCTGCTGGTCGATGCGGGGCTTCGATTCGTGGCTGCCAACGTGCGCTACAAGGTCGGGGAAATCGATCTGGTGATGAGCGACGGCGAGGCGATGGTGTTCGTCGAGGTGAGAGCGCGGTGCTCGGTCCGGTTCGGCGGCGCGGCGGCCAGTGTCGATCACCGCAAGCGCCTGCGCCTGCAACGCGCCGCGAACCGCTATCTGTTGGAGCAATTCGGTCAGCGCGAGTGGCCTGCCTGCCGTTTCGACGTGGTCGCCATTGAAGGCGGCAGGGTGAACTGGATCAGGGCGGCCTTCGACTCGGCCTGAACTCCTTATAATGCGCCACAAAACCGCGCTTCTATCGAGAAGCCAAGCCCAGGGAGTTCTCATATGAATCCGTCCGCAGCGTCCGCCAGCCGGCGCCTGATCCTGTCCGCGCTCGTCGTTTCCACGCTTGGCCTGTCCGGCTGCTTCGGGCTCGCAATGACCGGCGCTGCAGTCGGCACGATGGCCGTGCTCGACCGGCGCTCCCTGGGCGCGCAGACGGAAGATCAGGCGATCGAGTTGCGCGGCTTGCGCGAACTCAACCAGGAGATCAACAACAAGTCGATCGGTTCCATCTCGCTCACCAGCTTCAATCGGCGTGTACTTTTGAGCGGGCAGGCCGATTCGCCCCAGACCCGGCAGCTTGCCGAAGACGTGGCGCGCAACCGCGTTCCGAACATCAAGGACATCTACAACGAGGTCGAAGTCACCAATGCGTCCAACTTCGCGACCCGGACCAAGGACACGACTCTCACCGCACGCGTCAAGGCCGGCCTCGTCCGCGAGCGCGACCTGTCCTCGAACGCGATCAAGGTGGTCACCGAGCAGTCCACCGTCTATCTCATGGGCCTGGTCACCGACAACGAGGGTGAGCGCGCAGCGATCATTGCATCGCAAGTCTCCGGCGTCTCGCGGGTGATCACGCTGTTCGAGTACATCACGCAGGAAGAACTCGACCGTATTCTCGGTGTCGAGAAGATCCGGCGCGACACCGCCCGCTGAGACGTCCCCTACCAGCGGTCGCTGGCGGCGGGCGGATGGAACGCCCCTGATCGCCCCGGCGGCGTGCTGCGATCAGTGAACCGGACGGGCTGACGGACGGCCTGCAGGCGTGGCGGTTTTGGCACTAACCTATCCCCACCTTGAAGTGGAGAGTGGTGTGTCGAACGGTTTGGTCGGTCTCGTCGGTGTGATTGCACTGACTATCGTCTGGTCAGTGAGTGTCTTCAATCGCCTGGTTCGCAGCCGCAACCGGATGAAGAATGCGTTCTCCCAGATCGACGTTCAACTCAAGCGGCGCCACGATCTGATACCGAATCTGGTCAATACCGCGCGGGGCTACCTGCAGCACGAACGCCAGACCCTGGAGGGCGTCACCGTTGCCCGCCAGCGTGCAAGCGACGCGCGGCGTGCGGCCGCCGCGCCGACCGCCCGGGCCAATGCCGAACTGCTCGAAGCACTCGATCGTGCGGAAGCAGGGCTCAATACCGCCCTCGGGAAGTTTTCGCTGGTGGTCGAGGCCTACCCGGAGCTGAAGGCCGACCAGACGGTCATGCGCCTGAGCGAGGAGCTGACGTCTACGGAAAACCGGATCGGCTTCTCCCGCCAGGCCTTCAACGACGCGGTCAATGCCTACAACGACGCGATCGGGCAATTTCCGGACTCACTGGTCGCCACCGCCTGCGGCTTTACCGTCGCAGGCCAGCTGCGCAGCACCACCGGCATCGGCGAGCGCGCGCCGGTGGTCGTTCAGCTTTCGTGACGTGGATTTCTGTCGCCATCAACTAGACGCCGCCCGCACGACACGCCGACTGGGATTCGCCTTCTTCCTCGCGGTCGTGGGCGTGGTGCTGGTGTTCAACGTCGCCGCGGTCCTTGCGTGGCGGCTCCTGTTCGGCATGGCACCCCTGCCGTACGGGTTCCTGCTGGTCAATACCCTTGCCACCGGCGGCCTGATCGTCGGGGGGGCGCTGGTGGAACGGCACCGCCTGGCGGATGATGCTCAGGCCATAGTGAGGCGCCTGCGGGCGCGCCCGCTCCAGCCCAATTCCGGAGCACTGTCGTTGCTGGAACGGCGCGTCATCAACATCGTGGACGAGATGGCGCTGGCGGCGCATCAGCCGATCCCCAAGATCTACCTGATGGAGCACGAATACGGCATCAATGCGCTGGCGATCGGCCTGGCGCGGGAGGACGCCGCAGTAATCCTCACGCGCGGGGCGGTCGAGTGCCTCGACCGTGACGAACTGCAAGGCGTCGTTGCTCATGAGATCGCTCACCTTGCCAGCGGCGATGTGGTCGTCAATTCACAACTCGCCGCAATGAATTTCGGGCTCGAGCTGGTGGCCAATGCCGGCCGTCGGGGCCTGGCCATCGCCTTCGCGGCGACCGGGGCCGTGGGCCGGTCGCCCGGTACCGGCCTCAGCCTGGTGCTGGTCATTCCCGCCGCCCTGCTGCTGGCGGTGGGCTGGGCCGGTCACCTGGCCGCCCTGCTGTTGACCGCAGCCATCGGTCGTTCCAGGGAATTCCACGCGGATGCGGTAGCGGTCAGGCTCACCCGCCAACCCACGGGCCTGGGCAACGCACTGCGTAAGATCAGTTGGGCACAGCACAAGAGCGGCTCGGGGAACTCCCTGGCGCACCCTGCCGGCGCAGTCGGCATGGAGCACGCCTTGTTCCAGTCGGATCGGCACGCCGGCGGATGGCAATCGCGCTGGCTGGCCACTCATCCGCCCCTGTCGTCCCGGATTGCACGGCTCCTGGGCAGTGCGGCGGCGCCGCTGATCCCGAAGCGCGGCCCCGCGGACCTGGTCGCATTGTCCCTGGATCAGGCGCGCGCCAGCGCCTGGCTCGTGGCGAGCGCCCTGCCCTCGCTGGTCTATGTCGCTGACAACGCGCTGCCAGGCGAGCCTTGCTCCACTGCCGAGGCTGCTGTTTTCGATCGGCTCTCACAAGTGCGCAACGACGATCTGGTGGCACTGGTCAAGGCAGCTCGCGACAGCCTCGGTGCGGCTGCCATGGCGACCCTCCTGATCGTCGGCGGCTCGATCGAACCGGAGATCTGGCCGCTGCGCTGGCGTGGCGCAACCAATCACCAGGCGGCGATTGCCGCTCGGCTGCGCCGCCTCGGCGTGCAGACGGTCGAAGGGCTGCGGTGGCCGCTGCTCGAGTTATGCGCGGCCACCATCAAGCCGCTGGCTCGACCCTGGCGGGAAGAACTGCTGCGAATGGTCCGCGGTCAGATCGAAGTCGACCAGCGGGTTACCCTGGCGGAGTGGATCTACTACATGTTGTTGCGCACCCGACTGCTGCCGGCCGATGCCCGATCCTGGCGGGGCGACGAATCCGAGGCGAATGCCGCCGAGTCGGTTCGCTGGGTAGTGGCGATGCTGGCGCGTTGCGCGGGCGAACCGGACTTGCGCGCCCAGCGCGTTTCCAACGAAATCATCCAGCAGCTGGGGCTGTCGCGCACCGGCCAGTCGTATCCCCCGCTGGACGTGGGCGGCCTGCAGGCCGTCGTGGCGAGCCTGCGCCATCTTTCACCGCTGCAGCGGCCGCTGCTGATGAGGCACTTCGTCAAGTTCCTGTCCGTGGAAGCGCCGATCGAAGCGCGTGATTTTCTGCGGGTTCTGGCTCTGGTCGTCGACTGTCCGATTCCGGAGTTCCGGCCGGTGGTGCTGGTGTCACCGCCTGGACATGGGCTGTCCGACTCCGGACCGGCCGCGGCATCGACCATCGGCGCACGGCGCGACGCAGCCGTTAGCGCAGCGTGAACCGGCTGAGGTAAGCTGGCGGTGTGGAAACACGCCCTTCTCCGCCCGCCCACGCGTTTCCCGCGATGCGCCATGAACTTCATTTCGGCGATCGCGTGGTCCGCTGCTTCAGCGCCCGCCCGTCCAGCCTGGACGAGATGTTCCGCGAGGCGGTCGATCGGCATGGCGACCTCGACGCGGTCGTCGACCACGGTGTTCGCTGGACCTATCATGACCTGGCGGGGGCTGTAGCGCTGACTGCCGCGGGCCTGCGCTCGGCAGGTATTGTCGCCGGTGACCGGGTGGCCTTGCTGGTTTCCAACCGGCCTGAGTTCATTGTCAGCCTCTACGCGATCCAGAGAGTTCGCGCCATCGCTGTGCCGATCAGTATCCGTGAGCAGGCCCCCGGCATTGCCTACATGCTGGGTCAATGTGCAGCGCGAATGCTGATTCACGATACGGACCTCGCTGATCGTATCCCGGGGCCGGAGGAGCTTCCGCCGGATTTGCAGCGGGTGCCCCTGGACGGGGCCGGCCTCTGGCAGGCCTGGCATTCGGTCGACCTTCATGCCGGTGACCCGGGTTCGACGGCGGGAGTCGATTCGCGTGCGGGGCTGCAGGCCGACCCGGACCTGGAGGCGGTCTGTGAAGACGAACCGGCGGTGATTCTCTACACCTCGGGCACCACCGGGCGACCGAAGGGCGCAATGCTCAGCCATCTCAACATCGTGCATTCGGCCATGCACTTCGAATCCTGCATGGGTCTGCGGGCCGGCGACCGCTCGGCGATGGCGGTGCCGGCGAGCCATGTGACCGGGCTGATCGCCGTCATCGTGGCGATGTTGCGGGTCGGTGGTGCAGTGGTGAACGTTCGCCAGTTCAAGGCCTCGTCCTTCCTCGCGCTCGTCGCCGCCCAGAAAATCACGCACACCCTCCTGGTGCCTTCGATGTACCAGTTGTGCCTGCTCGACCCTGCGCTGTCCCGGCACGACCTCGGAGCCTGGCGAATCGGGGCCTACGGCGGCGCTCCCATGCCGCGCAGCGCAATCGAGGCTCTCGCCGTCCGATTGCCTCGACTCACGCTCATGAACGCGTATGGCGCAACCGAGACCACCTCGCCGGCGACGATCATGCCGCCGGGAATGCAGGCCGGGAACCTGGACAGCGTCGGTCAGCCGGTCCCGACTGCGGACATCCGGGTGATGGACGACTCAGGTCGGGAGGTGCCCGCCGGCGAGATCGGGGAACTGTGGATCCACGGCCCGATGGTGGTGGCCGGGTACTGGTCCAACCCGCAGGCGACCGCGGCGTCTTTTTCTGGCGGCTATTGGCGATCAGGCGACATCGGGTCGATCGACCAGTCCGGCTTCGTGCGGTTGTTCGATCGCAAGAAGGACATGCTCAACCGCGGCGGATACAAGATCTATTCGGTGGAGGTCGAGCATGCCCTGATGGCCTTTCCTGGCGTCATCGAGGCGGCGATCGTCGGGCGGCCCTGCCCCGTCCTGGGAGAGCGTGTCCATGCCGTCGTGTGCGTGGATGCTGCACTGGCGTGCGACCCGCACCATGCCCGCGAGCGGCTTTCCGCGCATTGCGCGAATCGGTTGGCGGACTACAAGGTTCCCGAAACCTGGGTGATCCAGGCGGATCCGCTGCCGCGAAACGCCAACGGCAAGTTGCTGAAGCGTCTTCTCAGGCCGGATTCGGGCGAAGCCGGTTGATGCTGCGGATCAGGAGGCCTGGCGCGGGTCATGAGCGGGCAGCCACATCACCAGTACCAGCGTACACAAGGCGATTCCCGCCATCAGCAGCAGGAGGCTGTCGAAGCCGGCCGCGTTGACGATCGGACCCAGTGCCCAGACGGCCAGGGAACTCACGCCGAAGGAGATCGCCAGCCGCACGCCGCTGACCCGGGATCGCATCTGATCGTCGACGTACCGGACGATGATCGCGTCGGTGAAAGGAATGCCTCCGAAGACGACGATCATGAACCCCAGTTGCGTGGCATAGGCGGCCCATCCGTCCACCCATGCGGCCAGCCCGAAGAGGGGCGCCTGCAGGAGTATCACCCCGAGATACACCCGTTTGAGCGGGAATCGGTCGATCAGCTTGCCAACGACCAGTTGCGCCAGCGACGCCACTGCGTAAACCAGCGCGAGCAGCGCGCCCAGGGTCGCGGGATCCTGAACCAGGTCGCGCATGCGCTCCCGCAGCAACTGCCCGTTGCCGCTGGTGGTGAAATTGAAAAGCAGGCTGCTGGTGATGGCGGTTGCGGTCATGATCAGGAACACCCGGGCAAGCAGCGCCGGGGGCACCGCCAGCCGTTTCGACTGGCGTCTGGCGGGGGGTTCGGTCTCCAGCGGAACGAGTCGCGCAAAGACCAGCCCGCAGCCGATGGCGACCAGACCCGGAACTGCGAAGGCGGCGCGCCAGCCGAAATACTGGACCAGCAGCCCGGTTACCAGGGCGGCCAGCGCGATTCCGAGGTTGCCGGCCAGGCCGTTGACGCCGATCGTCCAACCCGGCGTCAGGCTGTTCTGCATCAGCATCGGGATGCCGACGGGATGGTAGATCGATGCGAACAGCCCGAGGATGGTGAGCGCGATTGCCAACTGCCAGGGCCCTTTCGCGAAACTGGCGAGGATGGCCGCCGCGCCGATGCCGACAAAGAAGATGATCATCATTGCTCGTCTGCCCCAGAGGTCGCCAAGACGCCCGGCTGGCAGCGACCCGATGCCGAACATGAAGAAGGCCCCCACGCTGTAGGGCATCAGCGATTCCCATCGGTCGATGCCGAAGTCCACCGAAATCGCGGCAATCGCGGTTGCGAAGATGAGCAGGAACAGATGATCGAATGCGTGCCCGATATTCAGCAGCAGAGCGGTCGACTGCCGGGTCGAGACGATGGCGCCCGATGGGGCCACGCCGGGCGTGTCCTGAAATGCCTTGGCAAGCGGATCGCGAGAGGCTTCGGTCATGGGGAAGTGGGGCTGCTGCTGGCGGCGGCCAAGTGTCGATAACGCCCGATTCTGGCCGAATCCGGCATGACAGTCTCGCGCGAGTGGGCCACAATCTATCGCCAAACGGCCATCGAACGGGCCGCCATGGAGGCCATGGAAAATGACTCAACTCACCCGCAGCACCGACGCACTCGACTTCCAATCGATTCCCCGCCCGGTTGCTGCGATGGCCAAGTCGTTCGAGGACGGCCACCTGATCGCGGCGCATCGGCATGACCGCGCCCAACTCGTCTATGCGGTGAGCGGTGTCATGACAATCGACGCTGCGGCCGGGACCTGGCTGGTTCCTCCGGATCGCGCCCTCTGGATTCCGGCCGGCGTCCTGCACGAAATCCGAGTGTCGGGACGACTGGACATGAGAACCCTCTATCTTCGAGCCGATGCAAGTGCTCACTTGCCTGATGATTGCGTTGTGCTGGCCGTCACTCCGCTGTTGCGGGAATTGGTGGTGCGGGCTACCCAGTTGCCTGCCCTCTACCCGGAGGACGGCCCGGCCGGCAGTTTGATGAACCTGATCCTGGCGGAGATCAGGGAGTTGCAGGCGTTGCCGCTGCATCTGCCGATTCCCAGGGACAGGCGGCTCGCCCGGCTTTGTAACCTGGTGCGCGCCGATCTGGCGGCGAATCGGACGCGTGACGACTATGCAACGGTTGTTGGAATCAGCCCGCGTTCACTGAGTCGTCTGTTCCGCAGCGAACTGGGAGTCGGTTTCGCCAGTTGGCGCCGGCGGGCCCGCCTGCTTTCGGCACTCGCCCGGCTTCAGTCGGGGGAGTCCATCACCTCCGTAGCCCTGGGATTGGGCTATGAAAGTCCCAGCGCGTTCACTGCGATGTTCAAGCGGGAACTGGGCATGTTGCCCAGCCGCTATCTGAAGTAGCAGATCAGGCTCGGGTGTCTCCGAGTACGGCCGGTCGCTGGCGTTGCTGCGCCGCTTCATCCTGCTCGTCGGCATGGTAGGACGAGCGGACCATGGCGCCCACTGCGGCATGTTGAAAGCCCATCGAATAGGCCTGCGCTTCCCAGCGCTGGAAGGTGGCCGGTTCAACATAGCGCCGTACCGGGAGGTGGTGGCCGGATGGGGCCAGGTACTGGCCGATGGTGATCCTGTCGATGTCGTGCACCCGCATATCCTGCATGACCTGGACGATCTCGTCGTCCGTCTCGCCCAGTCCGACCATCAGCCCGGACTTGGTCGGTACCCCGGGTACCCGTGTCTTGAACCCGGAGAGCAGGGCAAGGGAATGCTGGTAGTCGGAACCCGGGCGCACTTCCTTGTAGAGCCTCGGTACGGTCTCGAGGTTGTGATTCATCACATCCGGCGGCGCGGCCTCGAGAATTTCCAGAGCCCGCTGCATCCGGCCGCGAAAGTCGGGTACCAGCACCTCGATCCGGGTTCCCGGGCTCAGTTCACGCGTCTTGCGGATGCAATCGACGAAATGGGCGGCGCCGCCGTCTCGCAGATCGTCCCGGTCGACCGAGGTGATGACCACGTGGTTCAAACGAAGCGCTGCAATCGTGCGCGCAAGGTTCAACGGCTCGTCCCCGTCGAGCGGATCGGGACGCCCATGACCGACGTCGCAGAAAGGACAGCGACGCGTGCACTTGTCGCCCATGATCATGAAGGTCGCGGTGCCCTTTCCGAAGCACTCGCCGATGTTCGGGCAGGATGCTTCTTCACAGACGGTATGCAGCTTGTGCTCCCGCAGGATCCGCTTGATCTCGTAGAACCGGCTGGCCGTGGAGGGAACCCGGGCCCTTATCCAGTCCGGCTTTCGCAGGATCTGATCGACGGGTACGATCTTGATGGGTATGCGGGCGGTCTTGCTGCGGCCGCGTTGCTTGATTCGAGGATCATCGGCGGCGGGAGTCGCTCCGTGGGTGCTTTCGAGACGGGGTGGCCCCGCGGACAGCATGGCAGCGGCATCAGTCGGTTCGACGTTTTTCATCCGTCGATTATCCCTCAATTGCAGCAACGAGATTGAACGCAAGCCGGTCGCCCAACTCACTGAGGTTCGCGCTGAAGTGAGCGCCCGCTTCTTGAAAGACATCAGTCATTTCGAGTCCTTCGTAGCCGCAGGGATCGATCAAAGTGAAGGGTGAGAGGTCCATCCGACAATTGAGCGAGAGCCCGTGCCAGGTGAACCCGCGAGAAATCTTGAGCCCGATCGAGCCGATCTTGGCGGGTTCAACGGCGGACCTCCCTGGCCCCGCAGCCGGACCGCGTTCCACGTAAATCCCCGGCGCGCCGGGGCGGCGAATCGCGGCGATGCCAAAGCCGGCCAGGCATTCGATCATCCCGGTTTCAAGGCGGCAGACCAGCTCGCGCGCGCCCAGGCGGCGGCGGCGCAGGTCCAGGAGCGGATACGCAAGAATCTGACCGGGCCCATGGTAGGTCACCTGCCCGCCCCGCTCCGTCAGCACCACCGGGATGTCACCCGGAGCGTGCAGGTGTTCGCGTCGACCGGCAAAGCCCAGGGTAAAGACCGGTGGATGCTCCGTAAGCCATAGTTCATCGTCCACTTCGCCGGGCTCGGCCTGGCGCGCCCGGGTGAATGCCCGCATCCGCTCGAGTGTGTCGAGATAGGCGGTCATCCCCAATCGGCGAACTCTGATCGTCATGTTCGATGCCTGGCGCGTCAACGACCCGCCGCGCGACCCCTTCCCATACCCCGACAGTTTCCTAGAGCACCAGCTTCACGAGTGGGTGGCTGCTCAGCGCCCGGTACAGCGCGTCAAGCTGGGGCCGGGACTCGGCCCGGATGGTTGCAGTCACGGAGAGGTAATTACCGTTTCGCGATACCCGCATTTCCAGGGTCGACGCGTCGAAGTCCGGTGCGTGGGCCTTCACGACGGAAACCATCTCGTCGGCGAAGCTGTCGACCCGCTTGCCCATGATCTTGATGGGAAAATCCATCGGAAACTGCATCACCTCCGCGGATCCGGCATCTTCCGGGGAGCCCGGGGGCGCCGAGCCGTTCGGGGGAGAAGAGTCGCTGCCGCTCATGCTGCCTGTCAGGACCGGGTGCCGTCAGGCCGGCTGCGGCCAGCCCTTCTGGTGCGACTTCGCCTTGGCCTCCTGATAGGCCGCGAACAGTTCGCGGTAGACCGCGCCGGGCACTCCCGCCCCGACCGGCTTGCCATCGAGCGTGGTGATCGGGAGGATTTCCTTGGTGGCCGAAGTCACCATGAGTTCTTCCGCTCGACTCACTTCCTCGCGACTGATCCTTCGGATTTCGAAAGGCACGCCCCGGCTTCGTGTCAGCTCTTCCAGCAGGCCATAGCGGATGCCTTCCAGAATCAGCGTGTCCCGCGGCGGCGCAAGCAGCTTGCCGTCGAGAACAACCCAGATGTTGCTTGAAGAACCTTCAGTCAGGAAGCTCGTCCCGAAACATCAGGCATTCCAGCGCGCCGGCATCGGCAGCGGTCTGGCGCGCCAGTACGTTGCCAAGCAGCGAGGTGGACTTGATGTCGCAATGCAGCCAGCGTTCATCCGGCAGCGTGATGGCGCTGACGCCCTTCTCTATCGCCTGGCGGGATACGGGTTTGAATTCGCTGGACATCGCGAAAACGGTCGGGCGCACGCCCTCCGGAGGGAACGGATGATCGCGACGGGCGACGCCGCGGGTCACGTGCAGGTACACGAACTGGTCGTCCCACCGGTGCCGCGCGAGCAGTTCGGTAACCACGTCCGTCCAACCCCGGTCGTCGAGTGGATTGGCGATCCGGACCTTGCCAAGGCTGCGTTTGAGCCGGGCCAGGTGCTGCGGCCAGCGGAAGGGCACGCCCCCGTAGGCCGGCACGACGTCATAGACCCCGTCGCCGAAAATGAATCCCCGGTCCAGGACCGGTATCCGCGCTTCCGACAGAGGCATGAACTCGCCGTTGAGGTAGACGGTCTGCTCCGGTTGGGCGGCTTCTGCGCTGACGGCCTCGGCGCCCTGGGCAACATTACTTTGCGTCGACTTGCTCATTTGATCCATAGCCTGATCGTATCCCAGGTGCGGCCAAACCATCCGGCCGGCTCAACCGCCTCGAGCGCTACCACCGGCGCCTCCGAGATCACATTGCCGCCCAGGCGCACCCGGACAGTACCGATCTTCTGACCGCGGGCGATCGGCGCTACCAGTGGCTCCATCCGTTCGATTTCGCCCTTGACGCTGGCGACTTGCGCCTTGGGCACGGTCACCATGACGTCCTGAGCAAACCCGACCTTGACCTCGGGCGACTTGCCTTTCCACACCTGATAGCTGCCCGCTTCAGCGCCCTTCTTGTACACCTGGACGACGTCGAAATTCTGGAATGCATAATTCAGGAGCTTCTGAGATTCCACGGCCCTTGAGCTTTCCGACGTCGCTCCCATCAGGACGGACAAAACCCGCCGGGAGAAGCCACTTCCTGGCTGTTCCCGTTTGGCGGAAGAAATCAGACAGTAGCCTGCTGCATCGGTATGGCCGGTCTTGAATCCATCGACGCTCGGGTCGGTAAACAGCAGCCGGTTCCGGTTGGGTTGGCGAATCTTGTTGTAGGTGTACTCTTTTTGCGAGTACATCTTGTAATAGTCAGGAAAATCCTCGATCAGCTGCATGGCGAGCGTAGCAAGGTCGCGTGCCGTCGAGTAGTGGCTGGGATCCGGAAGGCCTGAGGCGTTCGTGAAATTGCTGTTGGTCATACCCAGGCGCTTGGCTTCGGCATTCATCAACTCCGCAAACTGCGCCTCGGTCCCGGCGACCGCCTCCGCCAGCACGATGGCTGCGTCGTTTCCGGACTGCACGATCAGGCCATTGAGCAACTCTTCAACAGTGGCCGGCGACCTCGGTTCCACGAACATCCGCGAGCCGATGGCCTTGTAGGCTTGCGTCGATACCGGCGGACGCTGGGTCAGGGTCAGTCGCTTCTTCTCCAGGGAGTCGAAAACCACGTAGGCCGTCATCAGCTTGGTCAGCGACGCGGGCTCCACCCGTTCGTCCGGCAACTGGCTGTACAGCACGGTATGGGTGGTCATGTCCATCAGCAGCCAGGAGCGGGCGGCCACGTCCGGCGCCGGCACCTGGGCCGCAGCGGGGACGATGCCCGGTCCGAGCAACAGCGAGCCGGCGAGGAGCGCGGCCAGGGCGGGGCGGCGCAACTGCCGGCGGCGAGCCGCTGCAGCAGCGCGAAAGATCGCTTCAGCGGCAAGCCGGCGGATGGCGGGTAGTGCGTGGGGACCGCAAAACGAGGCGGACGGGCGGCAAACGGGTGTTGTCATGGGATGTGGTCGACGCTCGAAGCGCGGGTGATGTCCCGGACGAACGCGCCGGCAGGGCGGTCGCGCGGGGGACGGTTCCTGACCGTTCATTATGCCATCCGGCTCGCCCGGCCCCTGGGGTGTTGCGATATCAGTACGCCGGCGGCCGACCAGCGGCGGGCCGGCCATTCAGAAGGCCGAGGGGCAGGACCGCACCGGCATCAGAACGGACCGTGCATCTTGACGATCAGGGCAATCCGGTCCGCGGCGGCGTCGTCCTTGCGTTGCGCCACCAGTGTGATCACTTCGCGCAGCACGTTGCGCAACACCACCAGGTTCACGCAGTCCTGAACCCGCGCTTCCAGGACACTGGCCTGATCCCCCAGTTCACGCTCGAAGACGCCCGCGAGCGAGCGCTTGATCTGCGCCATCTTGAGATCGGGGTGGATGCTCGCGGTGGCGAGATCTTCGCTCAGCCGGCCGGCCAGCGTGATCAGGCCATGGGCTTCGAGTTCCTGCAACAGCGTCGGGACTTCGTCCGGACGGACGATATGGGGCAACTGCGCCAGCGATCGCTGGCCGTCAAACAGCATCAGCAGACGGCGCGCGGCCAGGGATACGCGCTGGCCGGGCGTGCGCACCGCTTCGTTGCCGGCCAGGGTCTTGGCAAAGACGAGTCGGGGATCCGGTCGGGTGACTTCGCCCGCGATCGTCGATTGTCCCGGCGAGGGTTCGGCCGGATCGGCCGGTCCACCTGCTCGGCGCATCTCACGGGTGCTCGGGTGGCTGTCCGGTGCAGGATGCAGAGTGCGGGTGTTGGCGTCCATGGGGGCCGGCCTGCGTACTCGTCCGGCCCGGTCAGCTGCTGCGCGCGGTCTGCTGGCGGAACTGGCCCAGGGCTTCGTGGCCCGCAATCGCCTCGATCAGGCTGTTGACCTGCGGCATCAATTCGTCCAGTTCCAGGTCGGACCGGCACTGGTCGATGCGTCTTGCCATGTCGGTGCCCAGCGTCCCCAACTGCTGCAGGAACATCAGGCGCGTCTGATGGCGGCGCTGGTCCAGCAGGGCATCGCCGGTGTCCTCCGGTCGAATGGCCGTATCCGGTGCGGTCCCTTGCGCCGACGCCAGTTGGCGGGAGACTCGCCGGATCAGGCGCCGCCGCTCGAGCTC
This sequence comes from uncultured beta proteobacterium, assembly GCA_963834335.1. Lineage (GTDB taxonomy): Bacteria > Pseudomonadota > Gammaproteobacteria > Burkholderiales > Burkholderiaceae_E > Lautropia. Next base: position 913,889 of record CAWIBK010000001.1, read on the forward strand.
GATCAGGGCTTCCGGCAGCCAGGGCTGGTCGATCATCTGCCTCAGATCCTCGACCGTCTGGGGACTTTCAAAGAGCAGCAGCAGGCGGGCAATATGCATCGGCAGCACCGGTCGGCTTCGCCGGACCTGCTGATCGCCGAGTTCCGTTCGCGCAAAGCACAAACTCGCGCGGACCGTCCGATCGAGCGTTTCCCGAGACTGGCTCACACCCCCGATTTCACGCATTGCCGACCCCCAGGTTGCGCAGGACCAGCGACTTGACGCGATTCAGTTGGCCGTGGAAAAAGTGGCCGCTGCCCGGGATTACCGTGACCGGCAGGCTCTGGGGCCTGGCCCAGTCCATGACCGACTGCAGCGGAACGACGTCGTCGACCTCGCCATGGATGACTATCGACTCCGGCGGCACGGTGGGAACCGCGAAGTTTGTGGTCGCCGTGCCGACCAGAATCATCGGCGCCAGGTCGAATCGCTCCCGGTCAATCTTCTGCGCCACCATCGTCTGGACGAAGCTGCCGAATGAGAATCCCGCCAGGTACAACGGGACAGGCCTGGGCAGGTTCTGCGCGGACTCGTCGACGCTTGCCTGCTCGATTACCGACAAGAGGTCCTGCACCTCGCCCTGGCCATTGTCGAATGTCCCTGCGGTGCCACCGATGCCGCGGAAATTCGGTCGCCAGCAGGCGCAACCCGCCTGAAGAAGCGCGCGGGTGATCGTCTGAACGACCTTGTTGTCGCGCGTGCCGCCGAACAGCGGGTGGGGATGTGCAATGACGGCAATGGCTCTGACCCCGGGCGAGGGCGGCAGGTCCAACGCACAGTCGATCGGGCCGATCGGCCCGGTTACCGTCAGCAGCCTGGTCGCGGAGTTCATGGTCCTGCGTCCCTGCCGACCGCGGACCGGTCAGGCGTCCGGCAGGCGCAGTCTTTCGACCGGCTTGCCGTCGCGCAGGTGCGACTCCACGATCTCGTCGATATCGCTTTCGTCGACGTAGGTGTACCAGACGTTGTCCGGATAGACGACTGCCACCGGGCCAAGTTCACACCGGTCGAGGCATCCGGACTTGTTGACCCGGACCTGTCCGGGGCCATTCAGCCCCAGTTGCTTCACCCGTTTCTTGGCGTAGCCCTGCATCGCCTCTGCATTCTTGTCTTGGCAGCATTCCCGTTCGCCATCACGCTTGTTCAGGCAGAAAAAGATGTGGTGCTGGTAGAAGGACGGAGCGGAATTGGAAGGCACGGGCTTGGATGGCAGTTTGATGATCGGTCCTGACATTGTCCCCTTCATTGGAAATCAAGGGCTGAAATGGGGGCTTAAACCGGCCCCGAATGTTGTGCGTCAAAGACGCGCCTGCGGCTCGAGTCGTCGCTGCGGTCGGTTCCTCCGACGAACGGTAGCGATCCTGCCGATGAAGTAGGCCAGCGCCATCAGCGGCCAGAAGGCACTGAGGCCGCTGATCAGGCTTCTCAGGCTGGGGGTCATGGCGGATGGGAGCCCGGTTTGCGCAGCGGACTGGGTGGTCTGAAAGAACGGGTCGGCCGGCGACAGGTTGACCAGCAGGAGGCCTAGAACCACCAGAACCGCGCCAGCGTACAAGCGCGTGCGACGCTGGAAGGCGCCGATCAGGTAGAGCGCAAGCGCGCCGACCAGCATGCCGGCCTGCGCACCCGATGTCAGCCAGACCAGGAGCCGCCGCGCGGACTCGAAATGAGGCGAAGACACGATCCTCAAGCCGAGTGCGGCCAGCATGAAGCCGGTAATCCACGCCATCCGCCAGCTTGCCGGCCTGACCAGGTCCATGACCAGCACGCCGATCACGCAGATCATGGTCGCGACGACGACGGTCTCATGGACCGGCCTCAGCGACTCGGCGAGCAAGCCGCCGGGCAGCCAGCCCTGAAGGTGGCCGGTGGAGAACAGCAGGCGTTGCGTGGGCAGTTGGCCGACCAGCCAGATCACCAGAAGCGCCCAGCCGATTGCCGGACCTTGCTCGTACCACTGGCGGCTGACGCGGCTGGGGCCGTCCCGGCCTCGCGAGCGGAAGTAGCCCACCAGGGCGCCGATCGAGCCTCCGAGGAATGCCCCGGCTGCATTGGCGGAGAGGTCCAGAAGGGATGGCACCCGGGTCGGCAGGTAGGACTGCAGGGACTCCAGTGCGAGCGACAGCAGGATGCCGGCGAGTGAGGCCAGGCCGACAGCCAGCCAGGGCCGCTTGCGGGTGTACCAGCCCAACGCGAACAGCAGGCCGAAAATCACGTACGCCGCCACGTTGGTGACGATGTCGGTGTGACTGTAGAAGCGCGGGAAACCTTGCGACAGGAAGGCGAACATCGAAGGTTGACGCAATCGCCATCCGGTCAGGGGGTACAGCGACAGGTAGGCGATTGTTGCGGCAACGCAGAGCCACAGCAGACGGAGCACGGTCGGCGGGGGTCGTCGTTGGTAGAGGCCGTCAATCATTGCGCATCGGTCATGGCGCAAGAGAATACGCGGAGCAGGTCCGATTTGCACCCCGCATTGTCCGGTGCAGCAACGCCGCCCTCGATAACCGCTAGACTCCCCTCATGAGTCCTCCGAGCGAACGCCGGTTGCAGATCGAGCATGTCGACCAGGTCGATTCGACCAACAGCGAACTCCTCCGACGCGATCCCCTGGTCCGCGCGGATTGCGCCGCAGTCTGGCTGGTGGCGCGGCGGCAGACGGCGGGGCGTGGTCGCCGCCAGCGCACCTGGTCGTCCGCGCCCGACACCTCCCTGACTGCTTCGCTGGGTTGCGAAGTGCTGAGTGCGCGCAATGTCGGCCTGCTGCCACTGGTCGCGGGAGTTGCCATTGCCGATGCACTGGGGGCCTCGGGCGTTGAAGTCGGGTTGAAATGGCCCAATGACATCTACCGGGGGACGGCCAAGGCCGGCGGCATTCTGTGCGAAGTCCGGGCGCGCGGCCCGGCCATCCGGATGGTCATCGGCTGTGGCTTGAATCTGGTGGATCCACCTGCTTCGTCGGTCCCGGGGCGCGAGGTGGCCGGACTGTTCGGACCCGATACGGTGCCGGATCGGGACCGGTTGGCGATACTGATCGGCGAAACTCTCTTTGCGGCCTTGCTCCGGTTCCAGGAGGAAGGCTTCGAGCCCTTCCGCCTCCGCTGGCACGCGCGTGACCTTCTCCGCTCCCGTCCAATCGTCATTCATGATTACCACGGGGAGAGCAGTGCAATCGCCCACGGCATCGACCAGGACGGCGCCCTGCTGGTCGAATTGACGGATCGTCCAGGCGAACTGAAACGCCTGGTCGCCGAGGAGGTCAGCGTGCGGCCACGCGCCTCGCTGGTGTGCTGACCGGTCATGCCGGATCCGACTCCGCTACCCTTCGATTGGCGTTCGGAACTGAGGACACGGCTGGCGGCTGCCTGGATTGTCAAGATGCTCGCGACCACTCTGGGAATCAGCGCATTCTTCGTCGCCTACTTCTGGGTGCTGCATTATCCGCAGAATGCGGTGACCACCATGCCGCTGACCGCGCTTGATCGCCTGATCCCGGTTGATCCGCGAGCCATGCCGCTCTACCTGTCCCTCTGGTTCTATGTGTCGATCGCACCGGCCTTGCTGCGCAACGGCCGCGAACTTGCCTATTACGGGCTGGGTACGTTCGTTCTCAGCGCTGTCGGACTCATGGTGTTCCTGATCTGGCCCACCACCACGCCGGATTTCGGCATCGAATGGTCGCAATATCCGTCCATGGCCTTCCTCAAGCGGGTCGATGTCTCGGCCAACGCCTGTCCCTCCCTGCACGTGGCTTTCGCCGTGTTCACGGCGGTCTGGCTGGATCGCCTGCTGAAACAGATACGACTGGGCGCGGGTATCCGGGCAGTCAGTCTGTTGTGGTGCCTGGGCATCCTCTACTCCACTCTCGCCGTTCGCCAGCATGTCCTGTGGGATGTGATCGCCGGCGCCGTCCTGGGCGTTGTCGTGGCGCTGGTCCAGGGCGCACTGATCCCGCCACAGAAGTGGGCGGTTCAGCCGCTGCAGTCGCGCGCTGGCGAGCCGCAGGAGCCCCCAGGACCGGATCAGGTCGCCGAAAACAGTTCGAGCAGTTTCAGCCGCTGAACCTTGCCCGACGGGCCGCGGGGGAGGTCTGCCACGAACCGGATGACGCTGGGTGTCTTGTAGCGGCCGAGCGTACCTGTGCAGTGGTCGCGCAGTTCTTCTTCGGTGCAGGAACGGCCCGCACGCAGGACGACGCAGATCATGATTTCCTGACCATAGTGGCGGTCGGGAATTCCGACGGCAGCGGCGTCGAGTACGGCGGGATGTCCCAGGACCGCCTCGTCGATCTCACGCGGGGCGATGTTTTCCCCGCCCTTGATGATGAGTTCCTTGATCCTCCCGGTCACAAAGAAGTAGCCCTCGGAATCCCGGTGGCCGAGGTCGCCGGTGCGCAGCCAACCATCGGGATGGAAGCTTGCCCGGGTGGCCTCGTCGTTCTTGTAGTAGCCCTTCATGACCTGCGGACCCCGCAGCAGGATCTCACCGGTCTCGCCGTCGGGAACAGCCGCACCTTGCGGATTCGCGATCATCGCCTCGCAGCCGCTGGGACGGCCGACGGAGCCGATCCGGCGTTCAGCCGCCGGCAGCGGGTTGGAGAATGACGGGGCCACGGTTTCGGTGAGGCCCATGGTTTCGATGATGCCCACGCCGAACTTCTCCTCGAACGCCCGGTGGTGCTCCGGGGGCAGGGCTGCGGACGCCGAGCGGCAGAAGCGCAGGCGCGCGAGCGCTTCCCGAGGTGGGGCCGGCGCTTCCAGCAGGTAGGAGATCATCGTCGGAACCAGATTGATCCAGGTGCACTCGGACTCCGCGACCTGTTGCCAGAAGGCCGAGGCCGAAAAGCGCGAGGGCATGGCCAGGCTGCCGCCGTGCGCCAGCGGGCTGAGCATCGTGACCGCGAACGCGTTGATGTGATAGAGCGGCAGCACGGCAAGCACGCGGTCGTCGGGGGTCAGCGCATGTTCGGTGCTGATGGCAAGGGCGCTGGCCGCGAGATTGGCTTGCGTCAGCATCACCCCCTTGGGTTTGCCGGTGGTGCCGGAGGTGTACATCAGCAGGCCGAGCCGATCGGCGGTATCGGCGGTATCGGCGGCAGCGGTGGTATCGGCGATATCGGCGATATCGGCGATATCGTCCGTGTCGGCCACGGCCGGCGGTGCGTGCCGGTCCGGGGGCTGCGACGCCGGCGACCGCATCGCATTGTCCTGCAGGGATCCACTCGCCGCCGGCAGGTCGAGCGAATCGGGATCTAGCACCACCAGAGTCATCTCGCGCCCGATTGCTGCGGCCATGGCCCGGACCGGTGCCTCCCACTGCGGCGACACCAGCACGACGCCGGCATCGGCATGCTGGAGCACGTACCGCATCTGTTCAGGCTGGGACAGCAGGTTGACCGGGTTCACGCACCAGCCACCGTAAAGCGAACCCAGCAGTGCCACCAGGGTGCCAAGCCCGTTCGGCATGACCACCGAAACGTGATCGCCGGGCTGCGAACCGAGGCCCTGGAGCAATCCGGTAAAGGCCCGGCACCGGGCCGCGAGGTCGCCATAGGTCAGGCTAAGCCCGCTTCCGACCGCACTGGCGTACAGGGCCCGGGGCCGAGTGGCCGCCTGGCGATCGATCAACTCGCGGATCGAGTGCACGGCAGCTTCAGCGGCCGTAGCGCGCGAAGAACTTGCCGAGCAACGCCTCCTCGGTCGGGATCCGTTGCGGAATCGGCCGTGAGACGCGGGTGATGTTCATGTAGTGGCGAACACCCATGTTGTCGCTGAAGTTGTTGCCGCCCCAGGTGCCGCAGCCCATGGACAGGGAAAAGGGCAGGCCGTTGTCGAAGCTGCCACCGGTGGCAAAACAATGGGCCTGCTCGACGATGACCCGCGACACCGGCGCCGTGAGCCCCAGGTGCAGCGCGCGCTCGGGGTGCTTGCTGTGCAGACTCACCGAATGGCCGGCGCCCTGGAACGCGTAGATGCGGGCCACGAGTGCGCAGGCGTCGTCGAAATCTGTTGCGCGGTAGACGGCGAGCACCGGCGAGAGCTTCTCGCCGGAGAACGGATGGGCCGTTCCGACGCCGTCTTCCAGCACCAGCAGCATGCGGGGATCCCCGGCGGCAATCTCCGACAGCCCCGCTGCCGCGGCGATCCGGGACGCCGACTGTCCGATGGCCTGGGCCGAGAGCTTGCCGTCGGGCCACATCGCCTGCTGAAGCCGCTGCTTGCCGGGGGTATCGACCATGACGGCGCCTTCCCGTTGCAAGGCAGCAAGCATCCGGTCGAAGACGGCGTCCACGATGATCACGCTGTTCTCGGACGAGCAACTCGTGGCGTTGTCAAAAGTCTTGGAGGCCGCGATCTTGCCGGCGGCGTCGGCGAGGTCGGCGGATTCGTCGACGATGCTTGCGACATTGCCCGCGCCGACGCCGAACGCGGGAGTGCCGCAGCGGTACGCGGCCTTGACGTTGGCCTGCGAGCCGGTAGCGACCACGAGATCGGCCTGGCGCATCAGTTCCGCGGTCGAGACCTTGGAAATCGGGGCGGGCAGCATCTGGACCAGGTCGGCGGGAGCACCGATTCGTTCCAGTTGCTCGTGAACGTATTGCAGCAGCAGCGCACAGGTGCTCCACCCCTTGGGACTGGGCGCGACGATGACGGCATTGCGTGCGGCCAGCGAATTGATGATCTTGTTGGCCGGCGTGGCGGCCGGATTGGTGGAGGGCGTCACCGCGCATACCACCCCGACGGGCCGTGCGATCTCGGTCAGGCCCGTGGCGTCGTCCTCCGAGATCACGCCCACCGTCCTGGTCGCCTGCAGGTCTCGAAGCAGGCCGAGCGTCTTGCGATAATTCTTGCGGACCTTGTCCTCGACGACGCCGACGCCGGTGTCGGCCACTGCCAGCTCCGCAAGGGCGCGGTTGCGCCCGGGTTCCATGATGGCCCAGCCGGCCGCGGCGATCACGTCGTTGATCCGTTCCTGGTCATAGCCATCCGCGATCAGCTGGGCGGCACGCGCGCGCCTGACCAACTCCCCGACCTCGCGCACTATGGCCGCATCTGCCGCTACCTTTACGGAATCATCGCCCACTGCCGTCACCGCCTTGCCTGTTCAATCGACCTTGATGCTGGCATCGGCCGCCAGCTTCTTCCACTTCACCAGTTCCATCGTGACCGCCTTGCCGAGCGCCTCGGGGGTGCCGCCCACCCCCTCGCTGCCCTGTTGCAGCAACTTCTCCTGAATGTCCGGATCCTGCACCGCGGCGTTGATCGCGGCGTTCCATTTGGCAATGATGGCTTTCGGCGTGCCGGCGGGCATGAACACGGCATACCAGGAATCGACCTCGAAGTCCGGGATGCCCGATTCCTGGATGGTCGGCACGTCGGGGAACGCCCGGCTTCGCTTCGCGGTCGAAACCGCCAGCGGCTTGAGCTTGCCCTGCTTGACGTAGTTGGCAGCGGCAGGGATAGACACCCACAGCAGCGGCACCTGCCCGCCCATGACATCGATCACCGCCGGCCCGCCCCCTCGGTACGGCACGTGGGTCAGCTTCGTGCCGGTCCTGAGCTTGAACAGTTCGCCGGCCAGATGTCCTGGTGAGCCGTTGCCGACCGACGCATAGGGCAGGGAGTCCGGCTGTGCCTTGGCAAGTGCCACCACGCTCCTTGACGGATGCCGGGGCGAATTTCGGATTGGCCACCAGGATCTGCGGCAGCGAGGCCACCATCGCAACCGGCGCGAAATCCTTCTCGGTGTCGAAGGGCAGCTTCGAATAGATGGCGGGGTTGATGGTGTGCGAGTTCAGGGTGAACAGGACGGTGTAGCCGTCCGGCTCCGCCTTCGCCACCACCTCGGTTCCGATCGAGCCTGCCGCACCGCCGCGGTTGTCGATGACGATCGTCTGCCCGAGCTGCTGGCGCAGCTTTTCCTGGACGATGCGGGCGATCACGTCGGTCCCGCCGCCCGGCGGATACGGCACGACGACCCGGATCGGCTTGTCCGGATAGGAAGCGGGGTCGGCTGCCGCCGCGCTGCCGGGAACGGCTGCGGTCATTGCGAGCGCCAGCGCCAGTGCGACGGCAGAGGTACCGGACGGCGGCAATCGAAGAGTCGGAAGCTTGGGGATACGGCGACGAAACATGGGGTCTCCTCTGGGTCCGCTCCGGCACGACTGCAGCCTGGGCCAGGCACTTTAACATGACCCAGGCAGCCCGTGCGGCGGCCGCTGCGACCGCGCGAACAGGTCTCCCAGGCACCTAGGTGGTCGGGGTCAATTCCAGCAGTTCGGACAAGCGGCCCGGGTCGAGCGGCTTCGTCAGATGGTGGTCGAACCCCGCAGCTATCGCCTGTTGCCGATCCCGTTCCTGACCCCAGCCGGTCACCGCGATCAGTCTGATCTCCCGACCCCACGGTTGCGCCCGAAGTCGTCGTGCGACCTCGTAGCCGTTCATCACCGGCAGCCCGATGTCCAACAGGATCGTGTGCGGTGCGAAGGACTTTGCCGACTCGAGTGCGTGCTGTCCGTCATGCGCCATTGCGATGTCGTGACCGTCGAGTTCAAGCAGCATCGCCAGCGATTGCGCGGCATCTAGGTTGTCGTCGACGACCAGGATGCGTTGACGAGCGGCGGGAGCAGGCTCGCCGGTATCGGGCCCGGGCAGCAAGGCGGGTGGCGGGCTGACCTCCAGCGCCGTCGTCGCGCAGGGCAGGCGCACGGTGAAGCGACTTCCCTGTCCGGGTCCGGCGCTCTCCGCGGCGATCGAGCCGCCATGCAACTCCACCAGTCCGCGCGACAAGGCCAGACCGATGCCGAGACCCCCCTGCGACCGGTCGATGGCGGGCATCACCTGCGCGAACATGCGGAAGATCCGCTCCCGGTCCGCGTCCAGCAGGCCAATGCCGTTGTCCGATACCGAAATCACCACCTGGCCGCCGTCGCGACCGGCTTCAAGCGCAATCCGGCCCCCCGGCGGGGTGTACTTGGCTGCATTGCTGAGGAGGTTGGCAAGCACCTGGCTGAGCCTTGTCGGGTCGGCCTCCAGCACCAGCGTCTGGGCAGGCAGCGCCAGCGAAAGCCGGTGTCCTGCCGCGTCGATCTGACCTTTGACCGATTCGACGGCGTGATGCACCACCCCGGAAAGGGCGATCCTTTCCTTCCTGAGATGGGTCTTGCCGGTGGCGATCCGCGTCACATCCAGCAGGTCTTCGACCAGTCGGGTCATGTGGCGCACCTGGCGCTCGATCACATCCCGCGACCAGCGCACCTGGGCGTCGGCCGGTGACTTCAGGCGCAGGACCTCCAGCGCCGTGGCGATCGGCGCGAGCGGATTGCGAAGTTCATGGGCGAGCGTCGCCAGGAATTCATCCTTGTGGCGCAGGGTTTGCGCCAGTTCCGAATTCAGGCGTCGCCGCTCGTTTTCCAGCGACTTCCGTTCAGTGATGTCGATGCCGAGGCCGTAAGTCGCTTTCGGCGTGCCGTCGCTACCGTAGACGGCGCGTCCCCGCCCCTCCATCCAGCGCCATTCCCCCGATCTGTGGCGGAATCGGTATTCGACGATGAAGTCGCTGTGGCGCTGGAGCGCCTGCACGAATGATTCCTGGACTCGTGCCCGGTCCTCCGGATGGAGCAGCGCCAGGAAATCTTCACGCGTACCGCTGAACCCTTCTTGCTCGAGGCCGAAGATTTCGAGCAGTTCCCGGCTCCACCAGGAGCGATCGCTGTTCATTTCCCGGGACCAGGCGCCCATCCTGCCGCCGCGCATCGCGAGTGCAAGGACATCGCGGCTTTCCCGCAGCGCCTCCTGCGCACGGGCCGACTCGATGGCGGACCAAGTGCGCTGCGCCACCTGGTGCACCAGGCGGATGTCATCCTCCGACCACTCACGCGGCAGCGACTGGCGCAGGGAGAGCGCGGCCGCCAGCTTGCCGTCATGCAGAATCGGTACGCAGAGCAGGGCGCCGCTTGTCGCGTTGCGGCCCGGGATCATCCAGGCCTCCCCCTGCCGGCTGCCGGTCAGAGCGACCGCCCTGCCGGCCAGAAGCAGTTGCATCGGCCCGCAGTCCGGGGGGGCGAGTGGATGGCGCCCGACCAGGCTCGGCGCACTGCTGGTGTAATCGCAGCTGACTTCGACCGTGCCCCTCGCGACATCGATGTCCGCGAACACGCAGCGCTCCGATTGGAAGAAGCGCCCGAGGCGGCCGACCACGGTCGCCTTGATTTCCGCGGCGCTGGTGAGGCCGCGGGTGGCATCCTGCAACTCGACCAGCAGGCGCTGCGCTTCGCCATTGCGCCTGATCGCCAGTTCCGATAGTTTGCGGTCGGTGATGTCGATCGCGAGGTTGGTGACACCGAGGAGCTTGCCGTCGGCATCGCGCAGCGGGCCGCCGATCCAGTCGATCCACTCGGTCACGCCGTGGCGGGTCACCAGCATTTCGGTCCTGAATGCCTTGCCGGTCTGAAGGATGCGCTTGCGGGCCGCCGTCAGGGTGGCAGCGACGGCTGGTTCGTAGATCTCCTCGGCGCGCTTGCCCAGCATGTCGGCTTCGCGCAAGCCAACCGGCGGCTTCTGAACCCAGACATAGCGGAGCTCGCAATCGACGTCGAAAGCCGAAATCGCTGCCAGTTCCAACGCGGCCTGCAGGCGCTGACTCGAGCGGGCGAGCCGGTGCATGCCTTGCGTGCGCAGGTCCGCTTCACGACGATTCCGATGAAGGTGTCCGGCCAGCAGGCAGATGAGCACGCCGGCCGGCACCAGCAGGGCAACCCGCAACCCCTGCGACGCCAACCCGCCGGTTTCGCCGGGCACGGGCTGGAGCAAGGCCCAGATCGCGCAGATTCCGGTGGCGAGCATGCCGGGCCAGAAGCCGCCGTACCAGGCGGCCAGCAGGATCGCCAGGAAGGGGCCGAGGAAAAGGAGATGGGCGCCTTGGGGCGGGATCGCGAACCTGATCAGGATGCCCAGGCACGCGGCTGCGACGGCCAGCAGCCAGGGATTGCAGCGCCTGAGTACCGACGTTCGGAGGTCTGGCAAAGTGACGGTCCTTGAAGCCTTCGCCGATGATAGGGTGGTTTGAGAGACGGGGCCAGGAAAGCGGGTGCGGCTGCTTTCCGGGTGTCGCTTCCAGTTCCCGGTCCTCATGGGCGGTGGCGGCCCGGCCAGGGTCATCGGTTGATGCGGCCGGACGCTTGCGCTAGCATGAATCGATGTCTTCCGATGTGCCCGGCCAGCCGCCCTCCCATCACCATGGTCACGACCATGCCCATGACCATGACCGTGCTCATGACCATGCTCATGACGATGAGCACAGCGAGCTTGGCGAAATGGACCTGCGGGTGCGGGCGCTCGAGTCGGTGCTCACCCGCAAGGGCTATGTCGATCCGGCCGCGCTCGATGCGCTGATCGATACGTATCAGACCCGGATCGGGCCGCGCAACGGCGCCCGGGTGGTCGCACGGGCGTGGAGCGATCCGCAATTCCGCGAGTGGCTGCTGCGCGACGCAAGCGCGGCAATCGCATCGCTCGGCTATACCGGCCGGCAGGGCGAGCACATGGTGGCCGTGCCGAACACCCCCGAGCAGCACAACATGGTGGTCTGCACCTTGTGCAGCTGCTACCCGTGGCCGGTGCTCGGACTGCCGCCGACCTGGTACAAGAGTGCGCCCTACCGCGCCCGCGTCGTCCGAGACCCGCGCGGCGTGCTTGCGGACTTCGGGGTGACGCTGCCGGCCGAGACGCGGATCCGGGTCTGGGATTCGACCGCTGAAGTCCGCTATCTGGTGGTGCCTGCCAGGCCGGCAGGCACCGAGCATCTGGCCGAGCCGGACCTGGCCGCACTGGTCACCCGCGACTCGATGATCGGTACCGGGCTGGCGCTTGCGCCCCGGGGTACTACACGCTGATGGCTTACGACAGCAAGGCCGATCTGGGCGGCCGGGCAGGGTTCGGACCGGTGGTGCCGGAGCCGGAAGGGGAACTGTTTCATGCGGCCTGGGAGCCGCGGGCGCTGGCGCTGACGCTGGCCATGGGCGCGACTGGCTCATGGAACATCGACATGAGCCGGGCCGCCCGGGAAACCCTTGATGATTATGCCCGCCTCAGCTACTACCAGATCTGGATCGGCGGCCTGTGCAAGCTGATGCAGGAACGGGAGCTGGTTTCGGCGCAAGAGATTCGCCAGGGGGTGCCACTACAGCCGGCGCTGCCGGTCGCCAGGGTGCTGCACGCGAGCGATGTCCCCCGGGTTCTGGCGCAGGGATCGCCTACCGAGCGTCCGGCGGCATCCGCACCGCTTTACCAGGTCGGGCAGCAGGTTCGAATGCGCGACACCGTGCCGATGCATCACACCCGCCTTCCTGGATACGTCCGGGGCAGGGTCGGCGTCGTGGAGCGGGTGCTGGGCACGCATGTGTTCGCCGATTCGCATGCACATGGCAAAGGCGAGGATCCGCACTGGCTGTACACGGTCGCCTTCTCCGCTGCCACGCTATGGAGCGAGGATTTGCCGCGTGAGGAATTTGAGGTGTCGATCGATGCGTGGGAGCCCTACCTGGAAGCACAGGTCCCGCCCGTGCCGATGGAAACCGGGGCATGACCGGAGCCTTTTCCGAGCTGGCGGGCCTTCCGCGCGATGAGGACGGACCGGTTTTTCGTGAGCCCTGGGAGGCCCAGGCGTTCGCCATGGCCTTGAGGCTGCATGAGCAAGGCGTGTTCACCTGGACGGAATGGGCCGAGACCCTGGCCGGCCGGATCGCGGCCGCGCAGGACGCCGGCGATCCTGACCTGGGCGATACCTACTACCGGCACTGGTTGACGGCGTTGGAGTCGCTGGTCGCGAAGAAGGGCGTCGGATCGGCCGCGGAACTCGATCGCTGGCGGCTCGCCTGGCAACGGGCAGCCGAGCGCACGCCCCATGGCCGACCGATCGAGTTGACGGCGGCGGACCTGGAGGGCTAAGGCAGCCTCCTCGGGCCGGCGCAGGATCTACCGGTGGATCGGATTCTCCGACACCGGGTAACCGGCGACACTCAATGCCTGAACGATGGCCGCGACGTGGGCGCGATCCTGGGCCTCCACTACCAGCTCCACCGTCGCCCGGCGCGCCGACTCGCGCGCGAACAGCCGGTCATGCCGGATCTCGACGATGTTGCCGCCCGAGGCGGCAATCGACGTGGTGATGGCTGACAGGCTGCCGACCGCGTCCGGCGCCGATACCGACAACGCAACCAGCCGGCCGTCTCGTGCGAGCCCGCGCAGCATCGTCGACGCCAGCAGGCGCACGTCGATGTTGCCGCCGGTGAGGGGCACGCCGACGCAGCGACCGGCGAAGCGTTCCCGATTGCGGGCGAGCGCGGCAAGCCCGGCGGCGCCTGCACCCTCCACGACGGTCTTCTCGACGTCGACGAGCCAGCAGACGGCCCGTTCGATCTCGGCCTCGTCGACCACCAGCACGTCCTCTACCAGACGCTTCGCAATGCTGGCGGTGAGCTTGCCGACATCCCGCACCGCGAGACCTTCGGCGACCGTATCCCCGCCAACCGATATCGGTTGTCCGCGAAGATGCTGGTGCATCGCGCTGTAGTGTTCTGGCTCCGCCCCGAAGACTGCAATGTCGGGCTTGACGTGCCTGGCAGCGACCGCCATGCCGGCAATCAGTCCGCCGCCTCCGATCGGCACGATCAGCGTGTCCAGCGACGGCACCTGCTCCAGCATCTCGAGCGCGACGGTGCCCTGGCCGGCGATCACCAGCGGGTCGTCGAAGGGGTGCAGGAAGACCGCGCCGCTGGTGCGCGCGTGCTCATGCGCGGCTGCGGACGCTTCGGAAAGGTTGGCGCCCGACATCCGGACGTCGGCGCCGAGGCTGCGAGTGCGCGAGACCTTGGTGAATGGCGTATCGCGCGGCATGAAGATGGTGGCCGCCACGCCGAGGCGGGTCGCGTGATAAGCGACGCCCTGGGCATGGTTGCCGGCGCTCATTGCAACGACGCCCCGGGCACGCGCGTCGGAATCCATCGCCAGCAGAAAGTTGAGCGCGCCGCGCTCCTTGAAAGAGGCGGTGAACTGAAGGTTCTCGAACTTGAGGAACAGCCGGCAGCCGAGAAGCTCCGACAATGTCTTGGCTTCCAGGCAGGGCGTCAGCGCGATGTGAGGGGCAATGGCGTCCCGGGCGCGCGCGACAGCTTCGGCGGTGACCAGGCCGGCCGTGTGTGCCACCTGCGCCGCTGCGTCGTCCTCGGTCATCCGGTGCTCAGCCCTTGAAGTCCGTGGCCAGGTGAACCACGCAGTCGCCGCGTTCGACCCGGCCGTAATGCCGCTTGCAGATCACCATGCCGTCGCGGTCGAAATGACAGCTTTCCGGCTCGCGCGCCGGATTGTCGACGAAATGCACGCGTCCGCACAGCTGGCCGCCCTTCACCTCGTCGCCGAGCTCCACCAGCGGCTCGAACAGCCCGGCGTCGGGCGCATAGACATAGTAGTCCCGGCTGCTCACCTCCATCAACCGGGTGGGGCCGGCGAAGTCGCCTACCGCCTGACTGTTGTCGATCACGCCGGCGTGGGCGAGCAGATTGCGCAGGCCCTGCTCGACGATGCGCACGCCCGGGGTGGTGACCGAGCCGCCGCCGCCGAATTCGCCGCCCAGCGAGATCAGCCCATGGTTGATCGCGGCCACCGACGACAGCCGCTGATCGGGGCTGTAAGCCCATACCAATCCGATCGGAGCCCCGAACGCGCGCAGCGCGGCCAGGGCCTTCTGGTTGAGTTCCGGGTTGCCGGACTGGCGCATGGAGGCAAACGGCAGGTACTGCAGCGACGAACCGCCGGAATGGAGGTCGTGGTGATAGTCCGCCAGCGGGTAAAGGACCGTGTCGATGTAATGTGCAATAGCGAAAGTAGGGGTGCCGTCGGGATCGCCCGGAAACGCCCGGTTCAGGTTGCCCTGGTCTATCGGCGACACGCGAAGACCCGCCATCGCAGCGGGCAGGTTGGCCGCCGGCAGGATGATGATGCGTCCCTGGATCTCGCCGGGTTCCAGGCTGCGCACGAGCTTGCACAGTGCAATCTGTCCTTCGTACTCGTCGCCATGGTTGCCAGCCATGAGGAAAACCGTCGGGCCTTTGCCGTTGCTGATCACCGAGATCGGAATGGCGATGTTGCCGTAGGCGGACCTCGTCACCGAATGCGGGAGTTGCAGCCAGCCGCTCTGCTTGCCGCTCTTGTCATAGTCGATGCGGGTCCAGATCTTCGACGCGCCGGTCATGGGTTCTCCTCCAGGCTGTAGTTGATGCGGCTGTCAGGCCGCCGCGTGGCGCCGGATCGCCGCTGCAAGCGCGGCCACCTCCGCGTCGCTGGTATCCCACCGGCAGACGAAGCGCCCAAGGCGCGGGCCGCGGCGATAGAAGAGCACACCGTCGGAGGCCAGGCCGGACAGCGCCGAGGGCGCCATGTCGACGAAGACCTCGTTGGCCTGCACCGGCGCGACGATGGCGACGCCTTCGATCGCCTCGATCTTCGAGGCGATGGCGGCTGCAGCGGCATTGGCGCGGCGGGCCAGTCGCAGCCAGAGGTCGTTCTCGACGTAGGCCAGGATCTGGGCCGAAGCGAACCGCATCTTGGACCACACCGCACCGGCGCGCCGGAGGTGGTAGTTGATCGCCGCGGCCTTGTCGGGATCGAACACGACGATGGCGTCACTGAGCAGCCCGCCGTTCTTGGTGACGCCGAACGACAGCAGATCGACGCCGGCCTTCCAGGTGGCCTGGGCCGGCGTGCAATTGAGGGTCGCGATCGCATTGGCAAAGCGCGCGCCGTCCATATGCACGGTCAACTGGTTGCTGCGTGCGATCTCGCTGATGGCCGCAATTTCGTCAACGGTGTAGACGGCCCCGAGGTCGGTGGCTTGTACGAGATTCACGGCCGCCGGCTGGCTCTTGTGGGCCATGCCCTTGCCGGCGAGCGCCAGCGACTCTGCCAGGTCCACGGGGTCGACCTTGCCGTGGGCGCCTGAAATCGTCACCAGCTTGGTGCCGCCGCCGAAGAAGCCCGTGGCATTGCACTCCGAGGTGTTGATATGGGCATCGGCACTGCAGTAGACCGCACCGAAAGGAGTGGCACCGGCGGCGAGCGCCAGCGCATTGCCGGCCGTTCCGGTGGGTACCGGAAAAACCTGGACCGGCTTTTCGAACAGGTCGGCAAAGCGCGCCTGCAGCGTCGACGTCAGCGGATCGCCGCCGTAGCCCAGCGCCGTACCTTCATTGGCTGCAACCAGCGCATCGATCAGTTCTGGGGCGGCGCGGCCGCAGTTGTCGCTTCGGAAGTCCACGGCGGTTGTCATCATGGCAAGGTTTGTCAGGCTTCGAAAGGGGCGCCGAGGTGAAAGAGGCAGTCGCCCCGTTCGGTCCGGCAGGGAATGCGCTTGCACAGCACGGTGCCGGCACGCTGGAACCGCGCCGGGCTGGGCTCACGCCACGGAGTATCGTGGAAATGGATCAGGCCGGCCGTCTGGCCCGCGGTGACCTCGTCGCCCAGGTCGACCAGGGGCTCGAAGAGACCGGCGTCCGGCGCGTAAACGAAGTAGTCGGCGCCGCGGACCTGCAGCACGCGGGTAGGGGGAGCGGCAACCACCGGCACCGGATCTGTCAGGACACCCAGCCGCTGCAGGGCGCGCCGGATTCCGTTCTGCGCGGTGCGCAGTGCGCCGATCGACAGGGTGCCGCCACCGCCGAGTTCCGACCCGAGATGGGTTACGCCCTGGCGCTCGGCGGCCGCCGTGAGCGTGCGGTCGTCACCCTGCGGTGCATCGGAGATATAGGAGACCGGGGCGCCGAAGGCCTCGAGCAGACCGATCGTCCGCGCCATCCGGTCCGGATCTGCCTGGCGGCGACTGCAGCCGCTCGGGATGTACATGAGCGAACTGCCGCCGGAATGCAGGTCGAATACGTAATCGCACTGCGGCAGAAGCACGTTCTCGATATACCAGGCAATCTGGGCGGTGACGCCGCCGTCGGGATCTCCGGGAAACGAGCGATTCAGATTGCCCTGGTCGATCGGCGAGGTCCGGGTGCCGGCCATGGCAGCAGGAAAATTCGCGGAGGTCAGGAAGATGATGCGGCCGCGCACGTCTTTCGCTTCCAGGATGCGCAGCAGCGACGCGAAGGCGATCTGGCCCTCGTACTCGTCGCCGTGGTTGCCGGCCATCAGGAGGACCCGCGGACCTTCGCCGTTGCGGATGCAGGCGACCGGGATCGGCAGCCAGCCGTAGGCGGATCGATGCACCGAGTGCGGCAGGCGCAGGAATCCGACCTGCTTGCCGTCGCGGTCGAAGTCGATTTCAGAACTGATGCGGCTGGTCGATCGGGCCATGGTCTCTGCCGGTTGAAGTACACGCGCGCCACCCGGCCGCCGGAATCGTCGCGGGCGTCGCTGATGCGCTTGCCGGACGGCTCTTGCGGCCGCCTTCGGATGGTCGGATCCGGTCAGCGCAGACGGAACCGGTCAACCGCGGCGCATGGCTCGGGCGCAGATCCCATCATGGGTCGACATGATACGCGGGCGCCAGATCGTGACGGTGGCCCGGGTCGAGGTCGGCCACCGCCTCGCTGCCTGCTGCCGGTGACGGATCGGGCCTCAGGGGCGCGGCCGTCGGCTCGAGCGTCCAGCGCTGTTGGGCGAGCGGCAGGATGTCCGACGCCGGAACCGGATGGCTCACATAGAAGCCCTGCAGGCTGTCGCAGGCCATCGCGCGCAGGGCCAGGGCCTGCTCCAGGGTCTCGACGCCTTCGGCCGTCACCCGCATCCCGAGGCTGTCGCCCATGGCGACGATTGCCCGGACGATGGCGCTGTGCTCGCCGTCGTCCGGCAGTTTCCCCACGAAGCTGCGATCGATCTTCAGGTTGCTGATCGGCATCCGTGTCAATTGGCTCAGGGACGAATAGCCGGTGCCGAAATCGTCCAGTGCGATCTTGATGCCCCGGTCGCGCAGCGCCGTCAGGGTGGCGGCGGTGCTGGCGAGATTCTCCATGACTGCGCTTTCGGTCAGTTCCAGTTCCAGGGCTTCGGCCGGCAGGGCGGCCTCGGCAAGCGCGCTGAGCACCAGGCCGACGAGGTCCGGGTCCTTGAACTGCATCGGGGAGAGGTTGACCGCCACCACCAGCGGACTGTACGCCTTGCGCCATCGCGCCGCGTCGGCGCAGGCCGTGCGCAGGACCCAGCGTCCGAGCGGCAGTATCAGGCCGTTCTCTTCGGCGCGGGGAATGAATTCCATCGGCGGCACCAGGCCCAGCCGGGGGTGGTTCCAGCGGACCAGGGCTTCGACCGACGTGATCCTGCCGGTACGGACGTCCAGTTGCGGCTGGTAGAGCAGGTGGAACTCGTTGCGCTCCAGCGCCTGGCGCAGGTCACTGTCGAGTTCCAGGCGGCGCATGGCGGCCTCGGTCAGCGCGGCGCTGTAGAGCCGCGCGGTATCGCGCCCGGAATTCTTGGCGTGGTACATCGCGGTGTCGGCGTGCTTGATCAGGGTTTCCGCGTCTCTTCCATCATCCGGATGGAGAGCGACGCCGATGCTGGTGGTCAGCCGGATCTGCCGGTTCTCGATCGGAAACGGCCGTCGCATGGCCTCACCGATGCGGCCGGCCACCGCCAGGGCGTCCGAGGCGTCGGCAATGCGGGGAAGCAGGATAGTGAACTCGTCCCCGCCGAGGCGGGCGAGTTCCGCTTCGGCGGGGCGGGAGATCATGTCGGACGGCCGCACGACTTCCCGCAGCCGGTCTGCGGCCGACTGCAGGAGCAGGTCGCCGACGCTGTGTCCCATGGTGTCGTTGATCTGCTTGAAACCGTCGAGATCCAGGAACAGTACCGCGAGCCGGCTGCCATCCCCCCGCGCGCTGCCGAGTTCGCGGGACAGGCGATCCAGGAACGACTGCCGGTTGGGCAGTCCGGTGAGCACGTCGAGAAAAGCGAGTTTCGCGTTGCGCGCGTGCACCGCCTGAAGTTCCTGCTGGATCTTCAAGGTCCTGAACATGTACCGGATCCGGTGCCCCAGCAGGATCCAGTTGATCGGCTTCACGATGAAATCGGTTGCTCCGGATTCGTACGCCCGCTCGATCGATCCGACGTCGTCCATGCCGGTCACCATCACGATCGGCAGGAGGTCCCCGACTGCCGCCCGCATCGCGGCGCACACCGCATGGCCGTCGAGGTCCGGCATGTCGACGTCAAGCATGACCATGTCGAAGCGCGCCGCGGCGAACGTCTCGAGTGCCTGCCGGCCGCCCTCGGCCAGGACGATCTCGAAACCGGACTTCTTCAACGCCGCGCGCATCAGCAGGCGCGCGGTGGCGTCGTCGTCGACCACCAGGATTCTTTGCGGAGCGGAAGTCATACCGTCTGGGCCAGCAGGTCCCGAAGTCCCGCCAGCGCTCGCTCGTGTTCGCGGCGGATATCGCCGAGGCGGGCCCGCGCGGATGCGACGTCATGCTCGCGTCCGAGACGCTCGAGGTCGCGATAGCCCGCCGACAGTACGCAGGCGCCGAGATTGGCGCTGCTCGACTTGAGGCCGTGGGCCGCCCTGCTCAGCGCATCGGCATCGCCGGCGTCGATGGCGGAAGTGACCTGTGCCAGGCCCAGTTCGGCTGTCTCGAGGAAGGCCTCGATCAGTTCCTGGATCAGCCCGGTACCGCCAGTCTCGTCGAGATCGCGCAGGGCATCGATAGTGGTGCGGTCGATGGCCGGCGCCATACCGGCTTGCGGGCTGTCTGCAACGACGGGTCTGCTCGCCGGCGTGGCGCGCACCGCGGGATCGGGGGCCGGCGCCTGCCAGCGTTCGAGCATCCCACGAAGGCTGGCGAGGGTATAGGGCTTGGCGAGGAACGCGTTCATCCCGGCATCGAGGCATTTCGCTTCGTCGCCCTGCATCGCGTTGGCCGTCAATGCGATGATCGGCAGCGAGCAATGGCGCGGCGAGGGCAGCGAGCGGATCCGGCGGGTCGCTTCGAAGCCATCCATCACCGGCATCTGGCAGTCCATCAGGACGATGTCGAAGCTGTCGCGCTGGACCATCTCGAGCGCTTCGGCACCGTTGTTCGCGACCACGCAGCCGAGTCCGAGTTTCTTCAGCATGGCGCGCGCCACGCCCTGATTGATCGGGTTGTCTTCCACCAGGAGCACGTTGCCGGCGAGGCGGGCCGAAGTCTCGGCGCCGACGCCTGGAATCGGGTGCCTGGCGTCGCCGGCGCCTCTTCGATCCTGCTCCAGGACGCCGTTGACGACCCGGAGGAGGTCGGCGCGCCGGATCGGCTTGTTCAGGTAGCGCACGATGCCGACTTCCGCGCGCGAGCGCTGGTCGCCGACCGCGTAGGTCGAGCTCAGCATGATCATGGGCAGGGACGCGGTGGCGGGCAGGGCGCGGATCTCATGGGCCAGCTGCAGCCCGTCCATCTGCGGCATGTGCATGTCGAGGATCGCAAGGCCGAAGGATCGCCCGGCGCGCTGTGCCGCTGCGATGACCGCCAGCGCCTGCGCGCCGCTGTCCGCAGACGATACCCGCATGCCCCAGCCGCCGATCTGCTCTTCGAGTATTTCGCGGTTCGTCTTGTTGTCGTCCACCACCAGCACGCTGACGCCCTTGGTTGCTGCCGGTTGATCCGGCAGGGCCGGCGCCTGTCGTGCGCAAGGCAGGCAAAGATCGATGACGAAGTCGGAGCCCTCGCCGAGAACGCTGTCGACGTGGATGTCACCCCCCATCAGACCGAGCAGGTGGCGGCAGATGGCCAGTCCGAGGCCGGTGCCGCCGAACTGGCGGGTCGTGCTGCCGTCGGCCTGGGAGAAGAGCTCGAAGATGCGCGCGTGCGCGTGAGGCGCGATGCCGATACCGGTGTCCTTGACGCTGACGCGAATCGCCATCTCGGAGCCGGTGTTCTCCAGGAGGCTCACCAGCACGACGATCTCGCCATCCTGGGTGAACTTCACCGCGTTGCCTATGAGGTTGGCAAGCACCTGGCGCAGGCGGAACGGGTCGCCGCGCAAAGCCAGTCTGCGCGTTCGACGGCGTGAAGCGGGTCGCCAGTTCGAGTCCCTTGGTTTCCGCCGGGTGCGCGAACATCGCCACGGCTTCCTCGACGACCTCGATCAGATCGAAGTCGACCTCTTCGAGCTCGAGCTGGCCCGACTCGATTTTCGAGTAGTCGAGGATGTCGTTGATCACGCCCAGAAGATGGCGGCCCGATTCCTGGACCGCCTCAGCCCACTTGCGCTGGTGCGGTTCGAGCTCGCTGTCGATCAGCAACTCGTTCATTCCCAGCACCCCGTTCATCGGGGTGCGGATTTCGTGGCTCATGGTGGCGAGGAACTCGCTCTTCGCTTTGCTGGCCGCCTCGGCGGCCTCCTTCGCCGACCGGAGTTCGGCGGTGCGCGCAAGCACTTCGGCTTCCAGATGATCGCGGTGCGCTTCGAGGCGTTTGTCCCGCTCGCGGATCTGGCCCAGCATGGCATTGAACCCCTCGCCCAGTTCATCGAGTTCCACGATCCGGCTCGGCCGCGCCCGCACCGAATAGTCGCCGAGGCTGGAGACCCGTTGAGTCAGGACCTGGAGTTCAGCCAGCGGATCCAGCACGCTGGCGTTGAGCCGTCGCAGGAGCCGGCCGCTGGCGAACAGCGCCAGCAGCGCCGTGACCAGGATCGCGGCGATCTGGATCGCGGTCTGGCGATAGAGGCTGCCGAGGCTCACGGCCAGGTACAGGCGGGCATCGCCGGCCGCGGCCTGGATCGGCAGGCTCAGAGTGACCTCGGTCAATTGCAGGGCCCGGGTTTCCGTCTCCCGTGCGGTGGACCGATCGTCCTGTCCACGCGAGGCAACGCCGACCGCTGCTTCAGGACGGGCTGGCTGGATGTCGGTGCCGGCCCGGCGATAACCGGCGAGGACACTGCCGTCGGCGAGCGTCACTGCCGCGGTCCGGACCTCGGGTGAATGGCGCAGGGACTCGAGCAGGTCGTTGGCGGCCCGGGCATCGCCGAACGCGACGGCGGCGGTTGCGTTCTCCGCCAGCACCCGCCCCTGCGTTTTCGCCGCACCGATCAGGTTGGCCAGGCCGAGGCTGAACAGTCCGATGACGATGGTCACTGCCACGATACCCACCGCCGCGCCGAGTGCAATCCGGTTGATGTGCCGCAGTCGTGCGCCCAAGGTCGTCCGGGGTGCCGACGCCGGCGTTTCGCCGGGGTGTTCAAGCGCGTTCATTCAAGCACCTCGGTAGCCAGGTTGAGAAGTTTCGAGCTCAGCTTGAGCCCCGAAGCGCGCGCCGCTGCGAGATTCGCTTCGAAGGTGACGCGACTCTGCGCCAGGTTCAGGTTCAATGCGATGCCGCGCCGCAGCGCGCCGGCACTGTCGCTGATGGTCAGCACCGGCCGCCCTTGCAGTTGTTGCAGCAATGCGGGGGCCGCGTCCAGGGTCTGGGCGGCGACGAAGACGATGTGGCAGTCCGCCAATGTCTCGCTCGCCTGTGTGCGCTGCACGGCGATGCTGCGGGCGCCGACCGCCTTGCCGTCCAGGTTGCTCAGTTCGCCGGCGAAAGGGTCGGGGCCATGGACGCAGAGGTTCAATTTGTTCCCGACGCTCGCCGGCCACTCGGTGAAGACCGCGAAGTTGTAGATGAAGGCCGCCTTCAGCCGGTACTCCGGCAAGGCTTCGGCGGCGATCGCCAGCGAATGCGGAATCGCCCCGACCATGGCCAGCGCGAACAGCACCGCGTCGATCAGGATCGCCGTCCTGCCGCGTCGGTTGGCGCAAGTTCGTTTCACGGGCGGAGATATCCGGTCAGAACCGGTAAGCCACGCGCAGCATCGCGGCCCTGCCGGGTTGCTGCAGCGAGTTCTGCCAGTTGCTGTCGCTCGCAGGATGAGCGTAGCGCTTGTCGAACAGGTTGTGGATGCCTAAGCCGACTTCCAGTCCGGGCGCGAGCTGGCTGGTGCTGATGTACAAGTGGCTGAGTGCAAATCCGCCGAGCTCGGTTCCGTCCACGCTCAGGCGGCTGCCGCCATACTGCCACTGGTAGCCGGCGCGCAGACCGTACCACGGCAGCGGCGCCGACAGGTTCAGCTTGGCGAGCACTCTCGGAGAGTTGATCAGGCGGCCGCCATCGGCCTGCTCGACCCCCTGGAAGGCGATGCTGCCGCGCAGCCGCGCGCCGATCCGCCAGGTCTTGTCGGCCGACAGTTCGAGACCCCGCGCCCTGACATCCTCGCCGGACTGGTATTGGGTCAGGCCGCTGTCGGGATCGATGCCGAGAGTGATCAGGTCGCGGATCTTCCACTGGTAGAGCGATGCGCGCAAGGCGAGGTCGCCACTGACGCGCTGATCGACCACCAACTCGAGGGTGTCGATGGTCTCCCCGCGCAGTGATTTGTTGTCGACCTGGGAGACGCCGTCGTTGTAGTCGCGCTCGAATGCATTCGGGTCCCGGTGAGCACGTCCGTACAAGGCCTTCAATGTCGTGGCCGGTGCCGCCTTCCAGATCAGCGCGGATCGTGGCGAGAGATGGGAGCTGCCTTCACCGGTACGGTCCACCCGAAGGCCGACGGTCGCGATCAGGTCGTCCCGCAGCTGCCACTCGTCCTGTGCATAGACACCGACCCGATAGCCCGAGCCCCGCACGCCCCCGTCATTGGCAGGGTCCTCCCGGTCAAGGAAGAACTGGTCGCGCTTGGCGTCCTTCTGGGCCTCGACTCCAGCCATGAGCTTGTGCTGCGCGATCGCGGTCGAGACCAGCCTGAGTTCGCTGCCGTACCACTGGCTTTCGGCGGGAAACGAGAACTTCGATCCATCGTAGAAGTGATCTGCGGTATAGCGCTGGGCGCCGGAGAAGATCCGGGCGGTGCCCTGCAGGGTCGGGGCGAGCGCGGTCTGGTAAGTCAACTGGGTCAGCGCGAACTGGTCACCCTGGAACTGTCCCGGGACGAGCGGATCGGAAAGATAGCCGCCGGTGGGATCGTCCTTGCGGCGCTTGCCCTGCAGGTGCTGGAACGACCAGTCGCCCTTCGATATCTTGGCGAACAGCTCACGGTCGCGTTCGCCGTCCATGCCGGCGGCGACGCCGGCGATGCCGGTCGCCCCGAATTCCTGGAAGCGATCCTCGCCCCGGGCGCGCTGGCCGGAAACGGAGAGCAGCAGGCTGAGTCCGCTCTCCAGCTTGCGGCCGTAGCTGACCCTTGCTTCGGTCTCGCGCTGCGGATGCCGCAGGCCGAATGCCAGTTCGGTCCCGTTGAGATCCGCGCCGTCGCGGGTCACGACGTTGATGACGCCGAACATCGCGTTCTGGCCGTAGACGGCGCCGCCGGGACCGGGGATGAACTCGATCCGCTCGACCAGGTCCAGGTCGAGCGGGAACGCGCGTTCGATGACGGCGGAATCGAAGATCGGGTCGTTGACCCGGTTGCCGTCGATCGTCAGCAGTGCCCGGGTATTGAAATCACCCGGCAGGCCGAATCCGCGCGCGCCGAGGTAGCTGTACTGGCGGTCATAGGTCATGGACAGGCCCGGCAGGCTGGCCAGGGCTTCTTCCAGCGTGCGCCAGCCGAAGGTCCTGATCTCCTGGCGCGTGATCACGCTGACGGCGGCGGCGACCTCGCTCTGCTTCTGCTCGTATTTGGAGGCGCCGATGACGTTGACTTCCAGCAGCGACTCCAGGCTCATGCTGGTCAGGTCGACCGGCGTGGCGGCGTGCACCGGGACGGCCAGCGCCAGGCTCAGGCCCAGCGCGACGGCAAGGCCGGGCGCCCGGGAAGGGCCATGCGCCAGGGTCGGGCCCGGCGCCTGGCTGGGATCGATCGGCGGCGGGAGCGCGATTCGTTCGGACTGTTCAATCATGGTGCCTCGGACACGGGGACGCGCACAGCCCAGGCTCGATCCGGATACGGGCTGCCGCGATTTCCGCCAGTATCGACTCGGTGTGCGGCGTTGCCGGCAGGCCCAGGCCGGGAAAACCCCGGACGGCCGGAACCGCAGCGTGAAAGGCGACGCGCTTGACGGATTCGCAACAGGCCCTGGGACCCGGCGGCGGATTGCGGCCCGCTGGCCGGGAGGGTGTGGCGGCTCAGGCCGCGGCCGCGCCTGCGTCCGCCTCGTCGACGGGTGTCAGAAGATGACAGGCTGCCTGATGTCCAGGGCCCACCGGTCGCAACGTCGGCGCCTCGCGGCGGCAGCGATCATGCACATGGGGGCAGCGGGTATGGAAATGGCAACCCGCCGGCGGCTTGCTGGGGCTGGGGATCTCGCCGGTGAGGGGGGCCAGCGCCTGCTTAGCGGAAGGCCTGGGGATCGGGACCGCCGCCAGCAGCGCCTGGGTGTAGGGATGCCGAGGCGACTGGTAGAGGGCCTGCTTGCCGGCGATTTCGACGATGCGCCCGAGGTACATCACGGCGACCCGATCGGCGACGTGCTTGACCACGCCGAGGTCGTGCGCGATGAACAGGTAGGTCAGCCCGAACTCCCTCTGCAGGTCGCGCATGAGATTGACGATCTGCGCCTGGATCGAGACGTCGAGCGCCGAGACCGGTTCGTCGCAGACGATGAAGCGCGGCTTGAGGGCCAGCGCGCGGGCGATGCCGATCCGCTGGCGCTGGCCGCCGGAGAACTCGTGCGGGTAGCGGTCGGCGTACTCCTTGCGCAGGCCCACCACGTCCAGCAGTTCGGCAACCCGCGCGCCGCGTGACCGGCGATCGCCGATCCGATGGATCCGCAGCGGCTCTTCCAGGATGTCGCTGACGGTCATGCGGGGATCGAGCGAGCCGTAGGGATCCTGGAAAATGATCTGCATCTGCTGACGTCGCAAGCGCATGACCTGGGGCGCCAGGCCGAGCAGGTCCTCGCCGGCGAACTGCACGGAGCCGGCGCTCGGCTCGACCATGCGCAGTACCAGCCGACCGGTGGTGGTCTTGCCGCAGCCGCTTTCGCCGACCAGCCCCAGCGTCTCGCCCTCGGCGATGTCGAAGTCGAGGCCGTCCACCGCTCGCACGGCGCCAGCCGGTCGCGGCAGCAGGACGCCGCGCATGATCGGAAAATGCTTGACGAGACCGCGAACCCGCAGCAAGGGCGCGGGTTCCTGCGCCCAGGGGACGGCCGGTGCGCGCTCAGCCATGGCGGTAGTCGTTCAACGCGATGCAAGCCGCGACATGGCCGGGTCGGATCTCGAACGAGGCGGGCGCCTGCTCGCGACAGGCGGGGCGGGCATCCGGGCAGCGCGGATGGAAACGGCAGCCCGGCGGCAGACCGGGACAGGCTGGGCACCATGCCGGGAATGGTCTGCAGCCGCTCCTGCTGGTGTTCGAGCGACGGGATGCTCTGCAGCAGCAGGCGAGTGTACGGATGCGACGGCCGCTCGAAGACATCCGCGACGCTGCCCTCCTCGACGATCCGGCCGGCGTACATGACCGCGACCCGGTCGACGACCTGAGCCACGACTCCGAGGTCGTGCGTGATCAGCATGACCGCCATGCCCAGCTCGCGTTGCAGGTCGCGCAGCAGCAGCAGGATCTGCGCCTGGATGGTGACGTCGAGCGCGGTGGTCGGCTCGTCGGCGATCAGGATCTTCGGGCGGCAGGCGAGGGCGATGGCAATCATGATCCGCTGGCGCATGCCGCCCGGACAACTCGTGCGGGTACTGGTCCAGTCGCTGCTGCGGATTGCTGATGCCCACCCGTTCAAGCAGTTGCAGCGCACGCGCGCGCGCCTCGGTGCGGCCCAGGCGGTCATGCACCCGCAGGGTTTCGCCGATCTGTTCACCGACCCGGAACACCGGATTGAGGGCGGTCATCGGCTCCTGGAAGATCATGGAGATCTCCTTGCCGCGGATCCGGTTCATCTCGCGCTCACTGGCGCGGGTCAGATCCTTGCCGTCAAGCAGGATCCGCCCGCCGGCGATGCGGCCGGGCGGGTCCGGGATCAGCTTGAGGATCGACAGGGCGGTCAGGCTCTTGCCGCAGCCGGATTCGCCGACGACGCCAAGCACCTCACCCGGCGCGAGTGAGAGGCTGACGCCGTCGACCGCGACCTGCTCGCGTCCTGGCGGACCGAAAACGACCCGCAGGTCCTCGATGCTCAGAAGCGGGGGCGCGGACGCGCTCTGCTGCTTCATTCAGTTTCTCAACTCGCAAGAACGCGACTTTCCGGATCCAGCAGCCGCCGCGGACCGGGCTCCGCCCGGCCGCTGGCGGCGCCCCTGAAAGGGCAAGCGAACCGTTTTCTGGTGTCCCGGCCGGCGCCGGTGGGATGACTCACCGCCCGGCACCCAGCAGCCGCCGCGGACCGGGCTTCGCCCGGCCGCTGGCGGCGCCCCCCTTTCCAAGGGGGGAGCGCCAAAGGCGCTCGGGGGGTTGGCCTCACACCTGCACCCGGAGTCGCGGATCGAGGACGTCGCGCAGGCCGTCGCCGAGCAGGTTGAGCCCGAGGCAGATCAGGGCGACGGCCATGCCCGGGAAGAGGGCGATATGCGGGGCTTCGCGCAGGTAGTCCTTGCCTTCGGCGATCATGTTGCCCCAGGTCGGGGTCGGCGGCGGCGGACCGACGCCGAGAAAGCTCAGGATCGCCTCCGCCAGGATCGCATAGGCGAAGATGAAGGTGAGCTGGACCAGCAGCGGCGCCATGCTGTTGGGCAGCACGTGCCGCCAGACGATCCAGAAATCGCGGGCACCGCAGGCGCGCGCGGCCTGCACGTAGTCCATCTCGCGGACCACCAGCACGGTGGAGCGCACGATGCGCGCGGTGCGTGGCGTGTAGACCGCGGACAGGGCGATCACGGCATTGATGGCCGACGGCCCGAGCGCCGCGGCAATCGCAATCGCGAGCAGGATCGCGGGAAACGCCATCAGCGCGTCCATCAGACGCATCAGCGGACCGTCGAAGCCGCCTGAAATAGCCGGCGACCACGCCGATCACGGTACCCGCGATCCCGGTGACCACGCGCCACCGCGAATCCGATCATCAGCGACAGGCGGGCGCCGTGCACCAGGCGGCTCCAGATGTCGCGACCGTAGTTGTCGGTGCCCAGCGGGTAGGGGAAGTCGGGGGTCTTGAAGCGCAGGCGCACCTGCATCTTTTCCGGGGGCAGGATCTGCAGCAGGTCTGCGAAGACCGCCAGCAGCAGCATGATCCCAAGGATCACCGCCCCGGTCATGAACAGGCGATGCCTCCCCAGGCGGCGCCACAGGGCCGGCGGACGCGGCGCCGGCCCCTCCCCGGCATCATGTCCCGGACTCGTCCCCGACGCGCGCCAGGGCCTCATCGCCGGTCATACTTGACCCGCGGGTCAACCACGGCATAGAGCAGGTCGACAACCAGGTTCAGCATCACCAGAACGGCGGCGGTCACCAGCAGGCCACCCTGGATCAGCGGATAGTCGCGCCCGAAGATCGCGTTGGCCAGCAGCCGGCCCATGCCGGGCAGCGAGTAGACGGTTTCGATCACCACCGAGCCCGACAGCAGCAGTCCGAAGCTGATGCCGATGACGGTGATGACCGGCACCAGCACATTCTTCAGGGCGTGTTTGCCCACGACCAGGCTCACGGGCAGTCCCTTGGCGCGCGCCGTGCGCACATAGTCCTGCTGCAGCACCTCGAGCATCGTCGCACGGGTGATCCGCGCGAGCAGCCCGACCTGCAGCAGCGCCAGCGAGAAGGCGGGCAGGATCAGGCGATTGCAGCCAGCCGAGCGGGATCGTCGGCAAACGGGATGTAGCCGCCGGCTGGCAGCCAGTCGAGCATCACCCCGAACAGCACGATCAGCATCAGGCTGAGCCAGAAGTTGGGCACCGAGACGCCGATCAGCGCAAAGGTCAGCACCGCCTGGTCGATCCAGGTGTTCGCCTTGACCGCTGCGATCACGCCGCAAGGCAGGCCGATCGCGACGGTGAGAAACAGGGCGAAGCCGGCCAGCGCCAGCGTCACCGGGACCCGCTCGGCGATCGCCTGGGTGACCGGCCGGTTGAGCAGGATCGAAGTGCCGAGGTCGCCGCGCGCGAGGTCGGCGTACCAGATGCCGAGACGCGCGATGAAGGGGCGGTTCAGGCCCAGCTGCTCGCGCACCGCCGCGATCTCGATGTCGCTTGCGTTCTGTCCGGCGATCAGGGCCGCCGGGTCCCCGGGCACCAGTTCCATGATCGACGCGGCGATCAGGCTGACCAGCAGCAGTACCGGCAGCGCGACCAGCAGCCGCCGGACGGCGAATTCGATCATCCGGAGACAGCCCTGCCTCAGCCTTCCATCCAGACGTTCCACAGGCGCGGAATACGGTAGGGTACGAATCCCTTGACGTTGGACCGCGCCGCCTGCTTGCGGATCAGGTCGCCGAACTTGAGGAACAGCACCTGGTCATAGACGCGCTCCTGGAACTTGCCGAAGGTGGCCTTGCGTTCCTCGACGGTCGCGCCCGAGACCAGTTCGGCGAACAGCTTGTCGAGCGTG
The DNA here is from genome assembly GCA_963834335.1 of uncultured beta proteobacterium. GTDB lineage: Bacteria > Pseudomonadota > Gammaproteobacteria > Burkholderiales > Burkholderiaceae_E > Lautropia. Next base: position 943,363 of record CAWIBK010000001.1, read on the forward strand.
GGGTCGGGCGACGAACTGGTTGTTCTGCGGCGAGACGACGTCCTTCGAGCGCGGAGAACGGGTCCGACCGACGGACCGGAGCCTTGCCCGGTGAACCAGAGGTTCCACGCCTCCTTGTTGCGGCGTTGGTTGATGGCGGTCGCCCAGTCGAAGACGTCGACCCGGACCTTCATGCCGATCGCCTTGAGTTGCTCGCTGACGATCTGGGCCGCCTTGTACATGCTCTGGTAGCTGGAGTTCGTGATGATGACCAGTTCCTCGCCCTTGTAGCCGGCCTCCTTGAGCAGCGCCGCGGCCTTCTTCGGATCCTTGGCGTTGTACAGCGCCTCGCCGTTCTTCACGTAGTAAGGATTGCCGGGATACTGCAGGCCCGGCTGCAGCGTGTAGGCGCCGTCGGTGGCGATCTCCATGATCTCTTCCATGTCCAGCGCGAGCTGGATGGCGCGCCGGACGCGCAGGTCGTTGGTCGGGGGGCGATGGTGATTGACCCAGGCGCCCTGCAGCCAGAAGTTCTTCAGGTCGAAGATGGTGATGTTCTTGTTGTTCGACCAGGCGCTTGGCCGACTCCGCCGGCAGGTCCTCGATGATCTGGAGCTGCCCGCCTCCAGGCCTGCCACCCGCGCGCCCGGCTCCTTGACGATCTTGAAGTCGACGGTGTCGAACCAGACCTGCTTGTTGCCGCCGAAGCCGTTGGAGCCCTGGTAACGGGTGTCGGGCACGTAGGCGTCGAAGCGTTTCAGCCGGATGTGGCTGTCGGGCACCCACTCGACGAACTCGAAACGGCCCGGTGCCGATCATCTCCAGCTTGCCGCCCTCGCGATCGGCCTGCTCGGCGGGAATGATCGCGATCGGCACGACGAAGGCCGACAGTTCCTCGAGGAACACCGGCTGAGGCTTGTCGACCGTCAGGACGAAGGTGGCCGGGTCCGGGGCCTGCATCGATACCACCGGCTCGAGGGTCACCTTGGCCAGCGCCATGCGCTGGTAGCGCTCGAACGAGGCCTTGACATCGGCCGACGTCAATGGCTTGCCGTTGTGGAACTTGACGCCGGTGCGGATCTTGAACGTGTAGGTGAGACCGTCGGGGCTGACCTGCCATTCCTGGGCCAGCTCGGGGATGACCGCATTGTTCTCGTCGCGGGTCACCAGCTGCTCGAAAACATGCATCGCGACATTGCGCGTGGCGATCGAAGTGGAAAAGTGCGGGTCGAGCGTGGGAGGCGGTGCCTCCTGGCCGAAGGTCAGGGACGGGTTGCGCTTCTGGGCAAGCAGGTCCTGCGGCATCGACGCCAGGCATGCGGCGGCTGCGCAAGCTGCAAGGAGTTTTCGCGCGAAGCCGGTCCGGCGCCGGGCGTAGGCGTTGTGTGAGGTCATGTTGTCTCCTCAGTTCGGGTGACAGGTTCACTGCACCCCGGGTCGAGGTGCGCCTGTTCGCCCGGATCGTAGCACGCCATGTCGCGAGCCCGCCCCGGCAGACGCAGGCTCGTCGACCGGGTGCGGGGCAGGCGGCGGACCATGTATCCTGCGGTGGCCGGGTCCGTCGACGCGGCAACGACCTCCGCCCACCGACCACCCACAAGAGCCATGGCCGAACAATTCCACCCCTTGATCGCCATCCTGCGCGGCATTCGACCCGAGGAGTGCCTCGCGATCGGCGAGGTGCTGATCGAGAAAGGCATCCGCACCCTGGAGGTGCCCCTGAACTCGCCGTCGCCGCTGGAGAGCATCCGCCTGATGGCTGCCCGCTTCGGCGACCACGCATCGATCGGCGCCGGCACCGTGCTGAGCGAAGCGTCGGTGCGCGACGTCGCCGCAGCGGGGGGGCGCCTCATCGTCATGCCCCATTCGGACGTCGTCGTCATTCGCGCCGCCAAGTCAGCCGGTTGCGTGTGCGTGCCGGGCGTGGCGACGGTCACCGAAGCCTTCGCCGCGCTGGCAGCTGGAGCCGACAGCCTGAAGCTGTTTCCCGCGGAACAATTGACGCCGGAGGTGGTGAAAGCCTGGCGTGCGGTGCTGCCGCGGCAATGCAGGCTGCTTCCGGTCGGTGGCATCACGCCCGGGCGGATGGCGGCCTATGCGCTCGCCGGCGCCGACGGCTTCGGCATCGGCAGCGCGCTGTACAAGCCGGGCAAGTCCGTGGCCGAGGTCGGAAACGACGCCCAGGCGTTCGTGGATGCGTGGACGTCCCTGCAGCGCTGATGGCTTCGCCAGCCTCTCCCGGGGGTCGTCCCGCGTCGATGGCCTGGCGACTTGCGACGATCACGGTGCTCCTGGCCGCGTTGTGGGGCTGCACGGCGCCGGCGCCGGTGCCCGATCCCTTCGCCCGCCTTCCGCCCGACCTGACCGGCGGCGTGATCCCGGGAAACCGCGTGAAGGTGCTGCTGCAGGTCGCCGACGCGGAATGGCGGCGCTGGGGCGGGCAGGCGGTCCGGATCGCGCAGGACGAACGAGTCTGCGCCGTGGTCGTGGGTGGCAGCTGCGAAGTGGTCGACGACGGTTGCGGACAGGAACAGAACGTCGCCCTGTGCCCGGTGGTGAATGAGTACTGGTCATTCATCCGGCGGGCCAGCGGCGAGAACTTCAACCACGACTGCTCCCGCACCGGCGTGTGCGAGTACAAGCTCCCGCCGGGAGCTCGGGCGATCAAGACCCCTGCCTGGTCGGCCGCCTTCCTCAGCACCATCATGCATAGGGCCGGCTTCGGCCCCGACGAATTCCGGCCATCCCCCTTTCATGCCAACTACGTCGTCGCCGCCCGCGACGGGGCGACGAGTGCGTACACGGTGGTGCCGGCGCCGGCGTATGTCGAGCCCGCGGACATCATCTGCACGACCCGGTTCGCCGACCGGCCGCAGTTCACGCCCGAGGAGATTGCGCTCCTGACGCCCGATTCGCCCCTGACCTCCGCGACGCCGATGCACTGCGATCTGGTGGTCGCCGTCGATCTGTCGCAGCGGCGGGTCCGCGCCATCGGCGGCAATGTGATGCAGTCGGTCTCCTTGAACGATATCGCGCTGGATGCCGAGGGAAGGTTGTCGCCCCGGGTCAATCCGCTGCGACCGTGGCTGCTGGTCATGAAACTGCGCCCCGAACTGCGGGCGGGCAACTGACGTGGCCAGGCGCCGGGCCCGAAAGTCCCCCTGGACCGTGGCGTTGCAGCGATCGGTCAATGCTTTGACCCGCTCGAGCCTGCGTACGGGCTCGAAAATGATCAGACAGGCCGTGCGCCCGGCCACCACGGCGGGAGCCCTGGCGGCTCTTTCTCCCCTTACAGGTCTGCCGGGATCGGGCCGGGCGCCCGCCGGCCGCGACGGCCTTGCCGGCTGCGTCAGCGCAATGGCCTTCAGCGCCAGCGGCGCACGCCGCTATTACCTCTACCGGCCACCGGGACTGCGCCTGGGGGACCGGTTGCCGCTGCTGGTCATGCTGCACGGTTGCGGGCAGGACGCCGGCAGTTTCTCCCTCAGCACCCGGGTGAACCGGGTGGCCGCCCGCGAGGGCTTTCTGGTCCTGTACCCGCAGCAGGATCGACTGGCCAATCCGCAGGGCTGCTGGAACTGGTATGGCACCCGCTCGCGCCAGGCTTACGGGGAGGCAGCGATCCTGCTCGCCGCGATCGATCAGGTCTGCCTGCTGTACCCGGTCGATCGCAAACGGGTCGCGTTGGCCGGCTTGTCGGCCGGTGCCAGCATGGCTGCGCTGCTTGCGTCCCGTTATCCGGAGCGTTTCCGGGCGCTGGTCATGCATTCCGGCGTGCCACCGGGGGCCGCCGATTCGGCGGCTTCGGCCGTCGGTGCGATGCGGGGCCGCCGCGGGCCCGCGGCGCTGAAGGACACGGTACCGCTGCCGCCGCTGCTGGTGATACAGGGCAGTGCCGATCGGGTGGTCGCTGCCAGCAACGGCGAGGCGGCGGCGCGCCAATGGGCGGCGGCGGCCGGCGCGGCCGGCGTGCGCAGCCGTCGGGTTCAGCGGGGCACGCGCTATCCGATGGTCGTCAGCGACTTCGCGGTCGGCGGCAAGGTCGCCGCCACTCTCTGCCTGGTGGAGGGCCTGGGCCATGCGTGGAGCGGCGGCGATCAGGGCCAGCGATTCAGCGACGCCCGTGGCCCGGATGCCTCGCGGATGATCTGGGCATTCATGGCGCGCCAGTTCAAGGCGAGCGGCTGATCAGAACGTGCGGCTGATGCTGATGCTGCCGAAGACGGGCAGCGTCTGCTGCCCCTCGAACTCCCGCGAGCGGTGAAAGCGGGCGAAGACGAGCTTCCACGGACCTTGCGTCAGCGCGATGCCGTAGCCGAGATCCCCGACGACGAGTCGCCTGCTCACGCCGGGACTCTTACTGGTGCCCTCGAGGGAAAGGTCCCGGAACATCCGCCGCACGTCCACGCTGAGAAAGCCATGGCCGACCATGCCGCCGTGCGCCGGATCGGGGACCAATGGGTCGTTGCTGCCGACGTAGCCGGTGTGCATGCCGGCCGGGCGCTCGGGTGCGCTGCCGAAGTCGTCCGGCAGACGGCGGCCGAAACGCAGTTCGCCGCCGATGTTGAGATACGTTGTCAGATTTCCCACGGCCGCACCCCAGTGGCTGATTCCGTCCCAACGCCATTGTCCGGGCTGATAGCTGGTGCCGGGCAGGTGCCGGCGCGACCGCTCGTGGACCGCGCCGAAGACGAATTCGTCCCCGATCTGGTTGCTCCAGCCCCGAAAAGGGCGGTCCCCGATGACTTTGTGGATTGCGTTCTGGGCCTGCTCGCCGCGTGCGGAGGGTCCTACCATGCCCAGCTGCAGCACCGTCGTCTGGAGCCGCTCGCCGACGCGCGCGTTGTAGCCCAGACCGAGCAGGAAGGCGGCGGCATACGGGCGGTCGTCCCGGACCGGGTCCCGCGATTCGCGATTGCTAGGCGTGAAGATCACATGGGCAAGCGAAGCGGTCAGCTTCTGCTGCTGCGACCCCTGGGGTTTGAGAAACGTCAGCCGGCTGGCCAGCCATCCCGTAACCGGCCAGTGGCAGTCCTGGGGCGCGACATGGGGTGGCTCACGGAACGCCGCGGACGTGAAGAACAGCTGGATGCCGCTGCTGTAGCCCTGGTCCTGCCTGCCGAACACGTCGTTGTCCACCTGCAGGCCGGCGGTCGCAGGCGACCGAGGGGGGGAGGCGGCACAGTCGCCCGGACCGGCGCCAAACGCGGGACTGCTCAGCGCCAGGCAGCAGAACAGACGTGCCGCGGTCGCCCGCCACATGATCCGGGAAGCCGCCCCGGCGCGCAGGGAGTCCGGTTGTGGACGCTCCCGGCTCGGGCTACTCTTGGCTTTTGCCAGGGGAACATCATGAACGACCATGTCTACAAACTGCTTGAATTGACCGGCTCGTCCAGCGTCGGCATCGAGGATGCGGTTCAGAAAGCGATCGCCAAGGCCCACCAGACGGTGCGCAACATCCACTGGTTCGAGGTCATCGAGACCCGGGGGCATGTCGCGGACGGCAAGGTCGCCCACTGGCAGGTTTCCCTCAAGATCGGATTCACGCTCGACTAAGGCCTGTCGTCCACCGCGGGCTCCTTCCCATATTCCCACAGGCCCCTGGCCGGTTCATGCCGCGCCGCGCCAGTCGATCGGGCTGACGCGATAGAAGCGTCTGAGCTCGGCGTACAGGGCCGGATGCTCGTCTTCCAGTTGCCGCGGCTGCTCGAAGAAGACCTCGGAGACCACGGCGAAGAACTCGGCGGGGTCGGTTGCACCGTAGTCGTCCAGAAGGCTCGATTCCGCCGCTTCGCCGCGTTCCTGCAGGCGCCGGTACTCCTCGCCGAGTACCCGGGACCAGCGCGTGTAGTGGTCACGCCCGCCCAGTTCGGGAGCGCCGCTGGCGTAGCCTTTCTCCTGGTCGAGCTGGTGGGCGAATTCGTGAATCACGACATTCCAGCCGTCGTCGTCGATGGCCGCTCCCTCCAGGACATCCTCCCAGGAGAGGATCACCTGGCTCTCGCCCCAGGACTCGCCGGACAGGACCTGGCGTTCGCGCCACCGCACGCCGGCATCGTCGGACTCTTCCCGGTCCACGATGAACGCGCCGGGATAGACCAGCACCTGGCGCAGGCCGGGGAAGTAGTAGTCGGAGGAACGGTTGAGAATCAGCAGGCAGGCCTGGGCGGCAATGGTGACCCGCATCTCGTCCGTGACCACCAGCCCCTCGCAGCCGACGAAGTCCTTTTCCGAGAGGAAGACCTGGATATGCCCGGTCAACTGGCGTTGCAGGTCCTCGGGAAGCCGTCGGAAGCAGCGCACGCGCCGGCGCAGGATGCGCTGCCATGCTGCGGGAAAGGGGGTGTTGCGAAGCCTTGATCGCCGGCGCCGCGTTCGCCAGGGCTGCGACAGCAGCCAGGCGATGAACGCCGCGGCCAGCAGGCTGATAATCAGCAGGGCCAAGATCCGGTATCCGCTTCAGTCCACCCGCGACAACGGCGCGGCGATGTCTTCCAGCGAACGGCGCTCGGCCACCAGGCCCCATCGCCACTGGACCGCGGCGGCTCCCAGCATCAGCGCCGCGCCCAGCGCGTAGCCCCAGGCAATCGAACTGCGCTCGCCGGTGCCGATGAGTTCACCGAACAGCCAGGGGCCCGCGACACCGCCGACGCCGGTGCCGACGGCGTAGAACAGCGCGATCGCGAGCGCGCGGATCTCGATCGGAAAGCTTTCGCCCACAGTCAGATACGCGGAGCTGGCCGCGGCGGATGCGAAGAAGAACACCAGCGACCAGGCCACCGTCTGCCCGACGACGCCGATCAGCCCCTGGACGAAGAGCAGGGCGGTGGCGAGCAGCAGGATCCCGGACACGCCATAAGTCAGGGAGATCATCAGGCGGCGCCCGAGGGTATCGAACAGCCGCCCAAGCAGCAGGGGCCCGAGAAAGTTGCCCGCCGCGAACGGCAGCAGGTAGAGCCCGACGTCCTCGGAGGCAACGCCGAAGAATTTCCCCAGCACCAGGGCGAAAGTGAAGAAGATGGCGTTGTAGCAGAATGCCTGTGCCGTCATCAGCGCCAGGCCGACCAGGGTGCGCTGCGGATACCGCCGCAGCAGCGTGCGCGCCACTTCGCGAAGAGAAGTAGAACGGTGGTCGCGCCGCAGGCGCAGCGGTCCGGCGTCGCCGCCGGCAATCGCCAGGGCGGCCCGGCCGCCGTAGCCCTCGTCGCGGGCATGCTGCGCCAATCCGGCTGCGCCAGGCTGCACCACGGGGCGCGCGACGTCGGCGACGGCGTCGAGGCCGGCGGCGGCGCACTCCCGTTCAAGCGCCGCCACGAGGACCTCCGCCTCCTCGGGGCGGCCATGGGTCATCAGCCACCGTGGGCTTTCCGGAATATGCCGACGCAGGAAAATGATGCCGATCGCCAGCACCGCGCCGATGCCGAATGCTGCGCGCCAGCCGATATCCGGCGGCAGCAGGCCGGGCTGAAGCAGGATCACCGCCCCGATTGCGCCGGCGGCGGCGCCGATCCAGAAACTGCCGTTGACGATCAGGTCCGTTCGGCCCCGGTGACGAGCGGGGATCCATTCCTGGATAGCCGAATTGATGGCGGCATATTCGCCGCCGATGCCGGCGCCGGTGGCGAAGCGGCACAGTGCAAAGGTGGCGAAGCTGCCCGACAGCGCCGTGGCCCCGGTGGCGATCGCATAAACGGAGAGCGTGATCCAGAAGAGGCGCTTGCGGCCCCAGCGGTCCGCCAACCGTCCGAATACCAGCGCGCCAAGCACGGCGCCGATCAGGTAGATGCTCGCGGACAGACCGACCTCGACGTCGCTGAAGGCGAGCGCCGGACTTTCCTTGAGGGCGCCGGCAACCGATCCGGCCAGGGTCACTTCCAGGCCGTCGAGGATCCAGGTGATGCCGAGGGCAAGGACCAGCCGGGTATGGAAGGGGCTCCACGGCAGACGATCGAGCCGCTCGGGGATCCGGGTCTCATGGTGGGGCTCGACTGTGCCCGCGGGGTGACGAATCACGGCCCCGATACGGCCGGACTCCGGCGAGCCCGCTCGCGTTCTTCGAGCCCCGCCAGCGCCTCGCGCCCGGGTGCGGCCGCAAACAACTCCCTCGTGTAGGCATGCTTCGGCGCGCAAAAGAGCTCCGTCGCCGGGCCCTGCTCGACGATGCGCCCCTTCTGCATCACCGCCACCGTGTCGCAGATCTGCGCGGCCACCCGCAGGTCGTGCGTGATGAACAGGATGGCGAGGTCGAGCCGCGCCTGGATCTCTTCCAGCAGCTTCATCACCTGCGCCTGCACAGAGACGTCCAGCGCCGATACTGCCTCGTCGGCGATCAGCAGTTCCGGATCCATTGCGAGGGCGCGCGCCAGGCAGATGCGCTGGCGTTGACCGCCGGAGAACTGGTGGGGATAGCGATCCAGCGCATCCGGATCCAGCCGTACCAGCTGCATCAGATCGCGCGCCTTGTCCCAGGCCGCCGTCGCGGGAAATGCCGTAGTTCATCGGCCCTTCGACGATCGACAGGCCGACGCTGCGGCGCGGATTCAAGCGAACGGTAGGGGTCCTGGAAGACGATCTGGACCTTGCGGCGCAGGTCTCGCAGCCGGCCCGCAGGCATCCGCGCGATGTCGTCGCTGCCCAGCATGATCTGACCTTCCGAAGGATCGATCAGGCGCGCCACGCAGCGGGCCACCGTCGACTTTCCGGAGCCGGACTCGCCGACGATGCCGAGCGTTTCACCCTTGCGGATAATCAGCGACACATCCTGCGCCGCCTTCACCGATCGTGCAGCCGGCGAACAGCGAGGTGGTGCTGTAGGTCTTGCCGAGGTCGCGCACGTCGAGCACGACCGGTGCCTGCGCCAGCTGTCGCATCTCCTCCGCTGCACCGGGCGGCGGCTTGTGCGACGGCACGGCCGCGATCAGCATCTTGGTGTAAGGGTGCTTGGGCGAGCGCAGGATCTCCGCCGTGGGACCGACCTCCACCAGTTCGCCGTTGCGCAGTACCGCGACCCGGTCCGCGATCTCGGCCACCACGCCGAAATCGTGGGTGATGAACAGGACGCCGGTGCCATGCTCGCGCTGCAGCTCGCGGATGAGCCGAAGGATCTGCGCCTGAGTGGTGACGTCCAGTGCAGTGGTCGGCTCGTCGGCGATCAGCAGGGCAGGTTCCAGGATCAGGGCCATCGCAATCATGATCCGCTGGCGCTGTCCGCCGGAGAGCTGGTGCGGGTACGAGGCGATGATCCGGTCCGGCTCCGGCAGGTGCACCTGTTCGATCATGGCCAGGATCCGGCGCCGCCGCTCGTCGCGACCGAGCTTGGTATGCTCGCGCAGGACCTCGTCGATCTGTTCGCCGCAGCGCATCACCGGGTTGAGCGCGGTCATCGGCTCCTGGAAGATCATGCCCATGTGGTTGCCGCGAAGATCGCGCAACCGGTTCGGCGATATGCCCACCAGCTCCTCGCCGGCCAGCTTGATCGATCCTTCGGTGACCGGCAGTGCCTTCGGCAGCAGACCCATCGTCGAGAAGGCAGAGACGGATTTTCCGGACCCCGACTCGCCGACCAGGCAGACGATCTCGCCGGGCGCGACCGTGATGGAAAACCGGGTCAGCGCATGGCTGCGGTCAGCGTCTGCCGGCAGCCCGATCGACAACCCCTGAATGTCCAGCACCGCAGTGCTGCTCCGCTCAGTCATGACCACACCCCGCCAGCCCCCGCCGCGGATCGGGCGAAGCCCGTCCGCTGGCGCCGGCCCTCGCAAGAACGGAACTCTCCGGCCCAAGCACCCGCCGCGGATCGGGCGAAGCCCAGCCGCTGGCGGAAATCCCCGCAAGACCGGGACACTCCGGGCCCAGCAGCCGCCGCGGATCGGGCTCCGCCCGTCCGCTGGCGGGAATTCCCGCAAGACCGGGACACTCCGGGCCTAGCAGCCGCCGCGGATCGGGCTCCGCCCGTCCGCTGGCGGCGCCCCCCAGTGGGGGGAGGCGCCGAAGGCGCATCGGGGGGCGTCATAACTTCTTCGACATGCGCGGATCCAGCGTGTCGCGCAAGCCGTCCCCCAGCATGTTCACTGCAAGCACCGTCAGCGTGAGAAAGGCGCCGGGAATAAGGATGTTGTGCGGCAGGAGCTGGAACATGCCGCGACCCTCCGCCATGATGTTGCCCCAGGTCGGGGTCTCGGGCGGAATGCCGACACCGAGAAAACTCAGGATCGCCTCGAGCAGGATCGCGGAGCCGCAGATATAGGTGGCTTGCACGATCAGTGGTGCGATGGTGTTGGGCAGCACATGCCGGTAAAGGATTTTCGGCGTCGGCGTACCGACGGAGATGGCCGCCTCGACATAGGGTTCTTCCCGGATGGAAAGGACGATCGAGCGCACCAGCCGCACCACCCGCGGAATCTCCGGAATCGCAATCGCGACGATGACCGCCACCAGGCTGGCGCCGGAGAGCGAGACCAGGGCGATCGCCAGCAGGATCGACGGAATCGCCATCAGGCCGTCCATGAAGCGCATGACGATGCTGTCGAGCCAGCGGTAATAGCCGGAGACCAGCCCGATGAACAGACCGATGGCGACCGAGATGACGGCGACCAGGATGCCGACGATCAGGGACACCCGGGCGCCGTAGACCACGCGGCTGAAGATGTCCCGGCCGAGGGTATCGGTACCCATCAGCACCATCTTCTTGACGCGCTTGCCGTCGTCGTTCCGGATAGCTGATTTCCTCGCCCGGCCCCTTGTTGCGCCCGGCCGGATTGATAGCCGTGGGATCGTCCTTGGTGATCACCGGCGCCGCCACCCCCATCAGCGCGATCAGCAGGATCAGGATGATTCCGAGCACGACCGAGACGTTCGCGGCAAGCCGCTTCCAGATCGACGGGCGGGGCCGCGCGGGTTGCGGGTCGGCCCCGGCCAGCGGGTCTGCGAGGAGGTCGCTCGGGGTGTCGCCCGGTTGCGAACTGACGGCGGCTTTCATCGACGGGTTCCCTTAGTAGCGGATCCGCGGATCGAGCACTGTGTAGAGCAGATCGATGACCAGGTTGACCAGAACGTAGGCGACGGAAAAAAGCATGATCACTGCCTGCACCGTGGGATAGTCCCGCGCCAGCACCGCGTCAACGGTCAGCCGGCCCAGACCGGGGATATTGAAGACGCTTTCGGTGACGACCACGCCGCCGATCAGCAGGGCGATGCCGACGCCGATGACGGTGACGATCGGCACGGCCGCATTGCGCAGCGCGTGACCCAGCACGACCTTCATTTCCGGAAGGCCCTTGGCGCGTGCCGTGCGGACGTAGTCCTCGTTGAGGACCTCCAGCACGCTGGTGCGGGTCATGCGCGCGATCAGGGCGATATAGATAGTTCCCAGCGCCAGCGTCGGCAGCACCAGGCGATGGATGAACCCGCCGAAGCCATCGGCAATGCTCTGGTAACCCTGCACCGGAAACCATCCCAGCTTGACCGACAGCAGCCAGATCAGGGAGTAGCCGGTCACGAACACCGGTACGGAGAAGCTCATCACCGAGAACGCCATGACGCCGCGGTCGATCCACGAGCCTTGCCGGTAGGCTGCCAGGGTGCCCAGCGGCACCGCGAGCAGGGTGGCCAGGGTGATGGTGCTGATGGCCAGGGCAAGAGTCGGCTCGATGCGGTCGACGATCAAGGTGGCCACCGGCCGCTTGTAGAAGAACGACTCGCCGAAGTTTCCGGTCAGCATGTTGCCGATCCAGATGAAGAACTGCGAGAACATCGGCTTGTCCAGGCCGAGGTTTTCACGGATCTGGGCGATGTCCGCCGTGGTGGCGGAGTCACCGCCGATCACAGCTGCCGGATCGCCGGGCGTCAATCGCAACATCATGAACACGATCAACGCGACGATCAGCAGGACCGGAATCACGGCGGCGATCCGCCGGGCGATATAAACCCACATGAAAAGCTATCGCCTCTCTACTCGGACTTTGTTGCGTCTGCAGTAAGTGCTGCCTGCGGCTATTTCTTCTCGATGTTCCAGAGCACGACTGCGGGTGCCTCGAGAACACCGGACACGTTGGTGCGGTGAGCCAGCGGCTGATACCACTGACCGAGGTACACGTGGGTCGGGAACTCGTTGACCACACGATTCTGCACCGCCTGGGCGATTTCCTTCTGCTTGGCGGGGTCGGTTTCCCTGGCGAAGTCGTCGCGCAGCTTCTCGATCTTCTCGTCACACGGCCAGCCGAAGTTCGCCTTGTCGCAGGATGCGTTCACGAACGAGGTCGATACCGGGTTGAGGACGTCCGCCGAGACCCAGGAGGTCAGCATGGCATTCCAGCCGCCTGCCGACGGCGGATCCTTCTTGGCGCGGCGCGCCACCACCGTCTGCCAGTCGCTCGACTGCATGTCGACCTTGAAGCCGGCCCGCTCCATCAGCGACTTCGCCACCGGCGCCAGGTTGGTCAGCACCTGCAGGTCGGTGGAATGCAGCAGGACTACCGGCGTGCCGTCGTAGCCCGCCTCTTTGAGCATCGCCTTGGCCTTGTTCATGTTGGACTCGAGCTTGTCCTTCATGCCTTCTTCCGAGCCCAGCGGCGTGCCGCAGATGAACATCGCCTTGCAGACCTTGTAGTACTTCGGATCGCCGATAACCGCCTGCAGGAAGTCTTCCTGGTTGAACGCCTCATAGAGCGCGGCACGGATCTTCGGGTTGTCGAACGGCTTGTGCAGCGTGTTGAAGCGGAAGGCGTACTGGTTGCCCAGCGGATTCTGATCGATGATCTTGACGTCCTTGGACTTTGCGAGCGTCGGCAGGAGGTCGTGACGGGGTTGCTCGATGAGATCGATCTCCCCGGCTACGAGCGCGTTGACCGCAGTCTGCTGCTCCGGCATGCTGATCCATTCAACCCGGTCGACCTTGGCGACGTGCCCGCCGGCAAGGCCTGAAGGCGGTTCGTCGCGCGGCTTGTACTTGTCGAACTTGACATAGACCGCCTTGTCGCCGGGCTTCCATTCATCGACCTTGAACACGAAGGGGCCGGAGCCGACGTACTCCTTGATCTGTTCACTACCCGGCGTCTGCGCCACCCGCTTGGGCATGATGAACGGGACGTTGGATGAAGGCTTGCCCAGCGCAAGCAGCATCAACCCGGTCGGCGAGTTGAGGGAGATCTCGAAGGTCTTGGCATCGACCGCCGTCATCGCCTTGACGAAGCTCATCAGCTTCTGGCCGGTCGCATCCTTGCTGCCCCAGCGCTGCAGCGACACGATGACGTCGTCGCTGGTCACCGGCGCGCCGTCATGAAAGACGAGGCCGTCACGCAGGGTGAAGGTCCACTTCAGTTTGTCGTCCGAAATGGTGTACTTGTCCACCATCTGCGGCTTGACGTCGCCGTTGGCGTCCGTGGTGAACAGCGTTTCGTAGATCATGTACCCGTGATTGCGGGTGATGTAGGCCGTGGTGAAGATCGGGTCGACGATCTTCAGGTCCGAATGCATCACCGCGCGCAAGGTGGTCTGCGCCTGCGCCACTTGCGTCGTGAGGGTGCCTGCTGCGAAAAGGCCGGCTGCGATCGCGGTGGTGACCGCGCCGCGGGCTAATGAGGAGGCAACGACGCCGCCCTTGAAGCTTTCGACAATTCTCATGTTGCTCTCCAATCTGAAGTGGTGCTGCAGGCGACGTCCGGACTGCGCGTGCCGATGACTGCGTGTCTCGAAGAGACCCGGTGGGCTATTGTGCCGCCGATCGAGTCCCTGTCAACAGGGCGCACGGCGTCGGCGCCAGGGTGTCGCCGCTTCGTACGCCGCGCCCGCGCGGATGCACAAGGCTTCGCGATGGTGCGGCGCGACCAGTTGCAGTGCAATCGGCAATCCGCTTGCGCTGTACCCGCATGGAAGCACGAGAGCGGGCTGCTGACTCAGATTGAACGGCGTCGAGTAGGGTGTCCACCAGGTCCAGTCGAACCATGCGAATCCGGCCGCCGCTTCGGAGGCGGGCGCAATCAGGCCGGTTTCGAACGGCAGGACGGCAGTTGCCGGAGTCAGCAGCAGGTCGTGGCTGAGCGCGAGTGTTCGCATGGTTGCAGAGATTTCCAGGCGCTGGCTCTGCACCTGGAGGAAGTCGGCCAGGGTGTAGCGGGCGGCATCCTCCATGGCAGCATGAAGCCCGGGGTCGAGCAGTGCGCGCTGCGATGCGGGCAGCTTCATCAGCATGTCGCGCGCGCTTGCCATCCAATGGACCATGAAGGCATCGTGGCAGTCGGGAAAACCCGGATCCCTTTTTTCGACGACGGCGCCAAGCGACTCGAACATTGCAGCAGCAGCGTCGAGCGCTTGCGCGATCTCGGGGTCCAGGCAATCGACATAACCAAGGGTCGGGCTGTAGGCGATACGCAATCCCCGCAGAGCCGTCGGCGCACCGGCGATGCCGGCTGCGGCGCCGGCAAAGTCGTGCTCGGCCGGCGCCAGCGCCGCGCCATCCCGCGGGTCGGGGCGCGCCAGCACATCCAGCATGGTCGCCGCATCGCTTACGCTGCGCGCATGTGGACCGAGGTGCGCAACCGTACCCATCGGCGACGCCGGCCACGCCGGCACCCTGCCGAACTGCGGCTTGATTCCCACCGTGCCGGTGAAGGCGGCGGGAATGCGGATCGAGCCGCCGCCATCGGTCCCGACCGCGAGCGCGCCCATGCCGGCGGCGACCGATGCGGCCGCGCCGCCCGAGGAACCGCCCGGGGTCCGCGACCGGTCCCAGGGATTGCGGGTGACACCGGTCAGCGGCGAGTCGGTGCTGGCGCGCCAGCCGAACTCCGGCGTCGCGGTCTTGCCCAGCAGCACTGCGCCGGCTTCCCGCAGCCGCGCGGTTGCCGGTGCGTCCTGATCCCACGCCTGCTCGCGATCCACCGTTTTCGAGCCGCGCAGCGTGGGCCAGCCACGGGTCAGGATCAGGTCCTTGATGGACGTGGGCACGCCGTCGATGCGGCTGAGCGGCGCGCCGTTCTCCCAGCGCCGCTCCGAAGCCTGCGCGGCCGCCATCGCGCCCTCGTGGTCGACCAGGCAATAGGCATTGAAGATCGGGTTAAGCGCGTCGATCCGGGCCAGCGTGGCGCGCGTCACCGCCACCGGCGACAGGGAACGCGCGCCATAGCGCGCCGCGAGGTCGGTGGCCGTCATGAAGCACAGGTCGGCGTCGTCGTCTGGGCGGGTATCTTTCAACTTCACGATCCTCGTTGCAGGTCGGGGTCATGGAGGGTAACCGAAGATGCACGCCGGTGCAGCGCTTACAATTACCGGCTTTTGCACGGGAAGGCTCAGATCGTGGCAACGACGAAGACAATGCGGATCGCCGTAGGCGGCATGCAGCACGAGACCAATACCTTCGCGCCGACTCGCGCGGGTCTGGATGCCTTCGTCAAAGGCGGTGGATGGCCCACCATCCAGCACGGCGACATGCTGTTCGATGCGGTCGACGGCGCCAACCTGCCGGTTGCGGGGGCGATCGACGTGCTGCGAAACGCCAACCACCAGATCGTGCCGTTGACGTGGGCCGCTGCATCGCCGTCCGCGCATGTCACGCGCGAGGCCTTCGAGTCCATCATCGGCAGCCTCATTGATCGGCTGCAGCAGGCGATGCCGCTCGATGGGGTCTACCTTGACCTGCATGGCGCCATGGTCTGCGAGCATGTCGACGACGGCGAGGGCGAGATCCTCGCCCGTGTGCGCAAGGTGGTCGGTCCCGAGGTGCCGGTTGTGGCGAGCCTGGACCTGCATGCCAATGTCACGCGGCGGATGGTGGAAACGGCGGATGCGTTGACCATCTATCGGACCTATCCTCATGTGGACATGGCCCAGACCGGCGCCCGCGCGGCGCAGCGCCTGTTGCAACTCGCCGGCACCGGCCGCTTCCCGGTCAAGGCGTTCCACGTGTTCGACTACCTCACGCCGCTGCCGTCGCAGTGCACGTTCATGGAGCCGGCAAAGGGGCTGTACGAGCTGCTCGCCGTGATCGAGCGCGAGCACGATGTCTGGCTCGACTTCGCCCCCTGCTTTCCGATGGCGGACTTTCCCGAATGCCAGATGACTGCGGTCTGCTATGCCGGAACTGCAGCGGCCGCCCAGGCCGCGCTCGATCGCATGGTCAAGGCGGTCGAGGACGCGGAACCGGCGTTCGTGCTGACCTTGTGGACGCCCGCCGATGCCGTCGCCTACGGGGCCAAGCAGGGTGTGCCCGGTGCGCCGATTGTCCTTGCCGACACCCAGGACAACCCGGGCGCCGGCGGCAATGGTGACACCACCGGTCTGCTTGCCGCCCTGATCGCCGCGCGGGTGCCGGATTCGGTACTGGGCTTGCTGGTCGATCCACCCAGCGCTGAGCGGGCGCATCGCATGGGCGTGGGCGCTACCGGCGAATTCGCGCTGGGCGCGATCTCCGGGGTGGCCGGCCACAGTCCGGTCGCCGGGCGCTTCGTGGTGGAAAGGCTGGGTGATGGCCAGTTCACCTGTACAGGGCCCATGTTCAAGGGCTTTCGCATGAAGCTCGGGCCGATGGCTTTGCTGCGGGAGGAGAAATCGGGCGTCCGGGTGGTGCTCACCTCGGTCAAGTGTCAGGCCGGCGACCAGGAGATGTTCCGCCACGTCGGCATCGAGCCGATCAGGCAACGCATCGTGGCGGTCAAGAGTTCCGTGCACTTCCGTGCCGACTTCCAGCCGATCGCGAAGGAGGTGCTGGTCGTACGCTCGCCAGGGCCCGCCCTGGCCGATCCTGCGGATTTCGCCTGGACGCGCCTTCGCCCGGGGCTCAGGCTGCGTCCGCTCGGTCCGCGCTTCACCACGGCCGTGTCGGCCGCCTGATGGCCGCTTCGGAAGAAACCGACCGGGCCGCCCGGGCACTGCTCGACGAGGATGCGCACGGCCTGGCCGCGCGCGTCGTGACCGGCGAGTTGCGGGCGCAGGCGCTGCTCGATGCGTCGCTGCAGCGTATCGCGACATTGGATGAGCAACTCGGGGCGGTCTGCTGGCTCGATGCCGACCTGGGCCGCCGCGCGGCAGCGGCGATCGATCGCGAAGTGGCGTCTGTCGCGGGCAGGCCTGATGCACAACGGGCGCTGCTGACCCGGCGCCCGTTCGCCGGCGTCCCGCTCCTGCTCAAGGACCTGGGCGTGGCGGCGATCGGGCTGCCGTCGCGCATGGGTTCGCGCCTGTTCGGCGAACTGGCCGGAGGACCCGTCGAGTGGCAGGTCGATGCGGAACTGGTCAAGCGCTATCGCGCAGCCGGGCTGGTGCCGTTCGGCCGCAGCACCAGTCCCGAGCTGGGGATCAGTGCCTCCACCGAGGCGCGCGCCTATGGCCGGCCGACACGCAATCCCTGGGATCTGCAGCGCAGTGCCGGCGGCTCCAGCGGCGGCGCCGGCGCGGCGGTGGCGGCGCGGCTGGTCGCCATCGCGCATGCCTCCGACGGTGCCGGTTCGATCCGGATTCCCGCCAGTTGCTGCGGGCTGGTCGGCCTCAAGCCCAGCCGCGCCCTGATGCCGACCGGCCCCTTGAACGGCGAGAGCTGGGGAGGGATGGCCACGGAGCACATGGTCACCCAGACGGTGCGGGACTGCGCGCTCGCGCTGGCCGCCTCGGCCGGCGGCGATGTCGGCGCCTACTATCCCGCCCCGGCGGTTTCCGCGCAGGCATTGCGGGAACTGGCAGCGTCGTCCCCCGCGGGTGATCGCATGCCCGACGCCAGGCCGCTGCGGATCGGCTTCATCGACAGCCGCTTCGAGGGCACACCGATAGACGCGCGGATCGCGGGCGCCGTGAGAGCGGTGGCGCAGGTGCTGGAGTCGCTCGGACACCCGGTCGAGCCGGCCACGATTCCGGTGGCAACCCACGATATCGTCGAGACGGTGATCCGGACGATGACCTGCTGGACGGCAGCGGGGATCGAGACTTTCTGCCGGACCCGGGGCATCGACCTCACCACGCTGGCGGAGGACGCGCTCGAACCGGCTACCTGGGGCGCCTTGCGGGCGGGTCAGCAGACCAGCGCGTCGGGCTACATTGCCTTGCTGGGCCGGACCAACCGGATCGCGCGCGCGATCGGCGCTGCGATCGACGACTTCGACGTGGTGATCATGCCGGTGCTGGCGGAGCCGCCGGCCGCCATCGGCCGGTTTTCCATGAACAATCCCGATTACATCGACTACCGGCTCGGCGACCAGGGCCTCATCCACTATTCGCCATTTGCGCCCCTGGCCAATCTGACCGGGCAGCCGGCGGTCTCCCTGCCGCTGGCGATGGTCGACGGGCTGCCGGTTGGAATCCAGTTGATCGGGCGAATGGGGCGGGATGTGGAACTGCTCGCGCTCTGCTCACGACTCGAAGCGCACATGCCCTGGCGGGACCGGCGTCCGTCGTTGCAATGACGATGGAAAAAGCGGCGAGCGTCGTCGGCACGCTGGCGATACCGGGCGCCATCGGTCATCATCAGGCATCATCCGGCCCATGCCAATGTTGCGATTCCTGATACCTGCGCTGGTCGTGGTCAACCTGATCCTTTTCGGACGGGCGCTCGGATGGCTGCCGGGCGTGATCGGCGATATGCCCGACCCCGGTCGGATCTCGCGTCAGGTGAATCCGGAGCAGATCAAAATCTTGCCGGCGCAACCCGGCCGCTCGTCCGCGCCCCGATCCTAGGAGCCTGTCGGCGCTGTCAGGGCTGCGCGCGGCGCCCGGCCACCTGGTTGCTCAGCCGAGCAGGCTGGTGCGCTCCTGCCAGCGGCTGATCGCCACCGGGTCGAGCACCTCGTAGCCTTCGCGTCCTGGTTGTGACAGGTAGCGCATGGCTTCGGCCACCTTTTCCGCCGGCGTCGGACGGTATTTTTCCAGCGGACCCCACAGCACCGGCTTGAGGATGCGGCCGACGATCCGGGCCGCTTTCTCGCCGCGCCTGGGCGTCGTCCGGTTGCCGTCCAGGAACGACGGGCGCAGGGCGGCAACATGGGGTAGCCCCAGCGTCTTGACCGCTTCCTCCACCTCGCCCTTGACCCGCAGGTAGAACACGCTCGAATCGGGGTCCGCGCCAAGGCTGCTGACAAAAATGAAATGCCGGGCATTGCCCCGCTTGGCCAGCCGGGCCATCTCCAGCACCAGGTCGAAATCCACTGCGCGAAACGCGGCTTTGCTGCCGGCCTGCTTGATGGTGGTGCCGAGCGCGCAGAACACGGTGTCGAGGCTGCACACTCGGGTCCCATTCTCCGATCCTCGAGAAGTCGACGATCTCCACCTGGAGCGGTGGCTCCGAGATCGGCGGGTTGCCTGCGGGCCAGAACCACTACCGGGGCGAAACGGCGGTCGCGCCGCAACTGATTGCACAGTGCCGTGCCGACCAGGCCGGAGGCCCCCGCCACCAGCGCGATACGCTGCTGCTCATGCTGGGCCACGGGCGGGTCCGCCAGCATGCTGTCGTCGGTTTGCACTGTCACAGGGGCTCCGGCAGGTCAGATGAAGAGAGTCAGCACGCCGGTGTAGCCGTAAAGGGTATCGCGCGCGATTTCTCCGTTGGCATAGAACCCCACCAGGGGGAATTCACCCAGGTTGGCCTTGATCAGCGCCATTTCGTGGCCGGCATCGCCGAACAACGCCTCGCCGCGGGCGACACAGGAGACGTAGATGCCGCCGCGGATCGTCTGTGCCTTCGGATTCGATCTCTTCGCGCAGTTCGGTGGTCATGCGGATGAGGTCCTGGCGGGCAGCGTGCGCATCGCGCGTGCAGAAGATCAGGCGCTCGCCGACATCGGGATGTTCGGCGATCGCCACCAGCCGGTTCAGTGGATCGATGCCGACGACGTTGCGCACCCGGTAGTCGGCGAAGCCGAACCCGCGCTGGGCATTGGCCGAGGCGATGCCGGCGAACAGGCCGTTGCGCAGGCGGCCGGCGGGGAGCGCTTCCAGCAAGCGTCTCCCCGTCCCGGCTGACGCGGATCTCATCGGATACGTCCAGGTCCGACAGCAGGGTGTCGAGCGCGGGCTGGTCGTCGAGGGTGGTGATGAGGTTGCCGTCGCAGGCGGTGATCAGATGGTCTGCCGCCAGCGGCGAGCATCCCTGGGTGACCCGGGTGCGCATGCCCACGTTGCTGGCAAATGCCACGCCGGACATGCCGCCCGACAAGGTCTCGTTGGCGATCTGCGGCAGCGGCGGCGAATCGCCGCTGGCCAGGCCGCCGAAGAGGTAGCCGGCCTCCACCTTGGCGGACAACTCATGGATCAGCCCTTCGACGTCGACCAGGCCGGGATCGGCATGAACCAGGGCCGCCCAGGCCGCGTCCGCCGCCGGCCTCGGTCTTGGTGCCCAGTGCCGGCAGCCGCGTGGTACCGGAAAACACACTGAAGCTGCCTGCCGGAAGGGAGGCGACCATGATGGCGAGCGCCGGCTCGCCGCGATACTCGACTCCGCTCGACAGGATGGCGCCGCCGACGGTGCCGACCCAGTCGTCGATGCCGGTGCGGGTCTTCAGCAGCGACAGGATGTCGCCGGCGCTGGCCGCCAGCGGTGACGCCGATGTAGACGAAGCCGAGATTGCCTCGGCCGCTGTATGCGGGGTCGTTCGCCTGGCCGTCGATCTGGGCGAGCGCCAGCTCAGCGCACATCCGCCACTCCGGATGGGTGGCATGGCCGTATCGGAACAGCGATTTCATCATGGCTCTCCGGATGCGCGGCGACGGCGGGAGCCTTTGCTGGCGACCTTCGTGGCGTCCCTCGCAGGGGCTGCGGCAGCAGCGGGCGCCGCAGTCTTCGACCGCCGCTTGCGTGGCTTGCCGGCGGACTTTGACCCGGTCGCCGGGCGCGGGAGCGGGCGGCACCGCACCGGTGGTCGCGGCTTCGGCAATCTGCTGGAAGTTGTTCTGCAGCAGATTCCACCACGCCATCGGGTTGATGCCGGCCGCCTGCATCAGGTCGACCTGGCCCGGGAACGGGGAGGCCGGCGCCGGCTGCGCAGCGCTTGCGGCCGGGGCGGGAGCGGTCTCGTCAGCATCTTCGGCATCCCCGGGCGCTTCGGGTCCGGGCTCAGGGGGCACGGCGGCACCGGCCGGCGCGGACGGCGCGGACGGCGCGGACGGCGACAGGAAGGGGTTCATCCAGCCGGCAGACGCCGGGGCGGAGCCGGTGGCATCCGGCGCCGGTGCGCCGGCGGTGTGCCTTGCCGCGGCCGCGGCGGCGAACTGGGCGAGCGTCTGCGCCATGGTTTCGTCGGGTTGGACCGCCTTGCCGAACGAATCCGACATCGCATTGATGGCGTTCAACGTGCCGCGCTGGATCTCCAGGCCCTGGATGGTGGTCCGAAGCAGGTTCTGATTCAGCGCCAGCCACTGCTCGACCGCGCGCAGGTCGGTGATGCGCTTGTCGATTTCCTCGACGCTCATGGTCGGGGTAAACGGAGTGGGCACGTTGAGCGACGACCAGGCGCGCTTGACGAGATCCATCGTATTCATGACCTGACCAAAGCTGTCAAATGCCATTGTGCCAACCTCGAGTCCGTCTGCGGATCGGGACGACGCGAATCCCCGCGCAGGAGTCCATGCGCCCGGCCGGCTTCCCGCGGGAGTTGTCGCCGGACGGCGCTGCCCGCCGATTCAGGTCTCGTTCGATAGCACTTCCTGTTCGATGGCGCCGAATATCGACCGGCCGGAGGGGTCCAGCATCTCGATGCGGATCCGGTCGCCGAACTTCATGAACGGCGTGCTGACCTTGCCGTCGGCGATCATCTCCAGCGCCCGCACCTCCGCAATACAGGAGTAACCCCGGCTGGCATCCTTGTTGGAAATCGTCCCCGAGCCGATGATCGAGCCGCTGCGCGCATTGCGCGTCTTGGCGACGTGCGCGATCAGTTGGGCCAGGCTGAAGACCATGTCCTCGCCCGCTTCGGCGCGGCCGACCTGGCGACCGTTCCAGAAGCAGTGGATAGGCAGATGCACTCTGCCGTCGCGCCATGCATCGCCGAGTTCGTCCGGGGTGACCGCCACCGGCGAAAAGGTCGTGGCCGGCTTCGACTGGAAAAAACCGAAACCCTTGGCCAACTCGGCCGGCACGAGATTGCGAAGACTCCAGTCGTTGACCAGCATCAGCAACCGGATCCGATCGCCGGCGGCCTCGGCGGTGGTGCCCATGGCGACATCGTCCACGATTGCCGCCACTTCGGCCTCGAAGTCGATTCCCCAGTCTTCGGATGCGAATCTCGCGCCGTCGGTCGGTCCGAGGAAATCGTCCGATCCGCCCTGATACATCAGCGGATCGGTCCAGAAGGTGGCGGGCATGTCTGCATTGCGCGCCTTGCGGACCAGTTCCACATGATTGACATAGGCCGAGCCGTCGGCCCATTGGAAAGCCCGCGGCAATGGCGACATGCACTGGTGGGGATCGAACCCGAAGGCGTGTTTGGCCTTGCCCTGGTTCAACGCGTCGTAGAGATCCTGCAACTGCGGCGCATGAAAGGCCCAGTCGTCGAGCGCGCGCTGCAGCGTGCCCGCGATGCCGTCAGCCACCGCGGCGGTCTTCAGATCGCGCGATACCACTGCGAGTTGGCCGTCGCGAGTAGCGTCCTTGAGGGTGGCTAGCTTCATGGGACTGGCAACCTGGTTGATCGATCCTTGACGGACCGGAGGGCAGATCAGCAGAGAATACCAAACGCGCCCGGATTCATCGCGAGATTCCCCGATGGGAGGATACTTCCCCTCGGGGCGGAGCCGCGACAGGCGGGCAGGACAGACAGCCAGAGGATGAGCACAAGTGAGCTGCAGATGAGCGATATCGAAACGTTGAGGCGAATACTCGCCACGAATCGCGTGATTGCCGTGGTGGGGCTGTCAGCGCAATGGCATCGTCCGAGTTACTTCGCGGCCAAGTACATGCAATCGCACGGTTATCGGATCGTGCCGATCAATCCGAACTACCCGAGTATTCTGGGCGAACCCTGCTACCCGTCGTTGCAGGCCCTGCCGGAGGACGTTGCCGCCAGTATCGACATCGTCGACTGCTTCAGGTCGACCAGGGACATCATGCCGATCGCCGAACAGGCTGTGGCGATCGGCGCCAGGGTGTTGTGGCAGCAGATCGGCGTCGTCAATCGGGAGGCCGACGCGTTGGCCAGAGCCAATCGGCTGGATTCGGTCATGAACCGATGTGTCAAGATCGAGCATGCCCGGCTCTTCGGCGGGCTGAACTGGGTCGGGGTCAATACCGGGATCATTTCCGCGAAGCGACCGCGCTTTCTGCCTTAGGCACCCAGGAGCCCAACAGTCTAAGCTCCTGGCCGGCGCCGCAGCCCCGGCCGACCGGGCAGCGATGATGCTGCCCGCGGGCCGCGGTCTGTATAGAATGACAGGTGACCGAACACCGTCACGCAAAGCCCGCGCCAGACGCCGATTTTCCAAGACACCAGACCCGAATGGCACGTCCCAAAGGCCCCCCCAAGAGTTCAGGCGGCCCCTCGATGGGGCTGATATTCCTGCTCGCCTTGGTGCTGATGGCGGCCTTCTACTGGTGGCAGAGCGGGATGGTGCCTTTCTGGGATACCGTGCCGTATCGCCGCGATCCTGGCATGCGGTCGGATCGCCCGCCGATGACGGAGCGGACCGAGCCGGCGCCAGGGCTGGAGACGGAACAGAAGCTGACCGAGTATCCGATGCCGGACCTGACTCAGCAGCCGGTCCTCCCGCTGCCGCCCATCGACAGGAGCGATGCGCCCATTTTCGAGGCGCTGGCAGGGTCCTTCCGGGCGGACGGGCTCGCCGAATTCATCAACATGCAGGATTACGTCCGGCGATTGGTGATTACGGTGGACAACCTGCCCCGGGAACTCGTGCCCAGTCAGATGAGCATGGTCCAGCGCATCCCCGGTCCGCTCGAAGTCGAGCAGAGCGGCGATACCCTCACCCTGAGCAGCCGGAATTTCGCGCGCTATGACGCCTTCGTGTCCTTCGCCAAGTCGCTGGATCCCAGGCTCCTCGTCAGCCTGTATCTTCGCTTCTACCCGCTGCTTGACCAGACCTACCGTCAGATCGGCCATCCCTCCGGCCGTTTCCACGACAGGGTCATTGTCGCCATCGACGACATGCTGGCAGCGCCGTCCCCGACGGGTCCGATCGAAGTGGTGCAGCCCAAGGTCCTTTATCGATTCATTGATCCGGAACTGCAGAAGCTTTCTGCCGGACAGAAGATCCTGATCCGGATGGGCCCGGAGAACGCCGCCCAGCTCAAAGCCGTCCTGCGCCGCGTACGCCGGGAACTTCTGGGCCAGCCGGTCAACTGAGGAGGGAGTGGCAGCGCCGGCTGCGCAACGGACCCACTGGCCCGCCGGGCGCCCGGACCCTTTTAAATCAGTCAGTTATCGCGGTTTTTCGGCTCCCCGAAGTATTTTTGCTGCACTGCGACAATTAGGACTTGAAATCTGCACCAAGTGGTAGCACAATTGAATGGTGCGCTGCACAAATCAGAGTTCCCAGGCCGATGTCCGCGCCTGATCCGGTTTGAGGCAGCGGATTGACCGTTGTCCCAGACACGTCCTCGCGGACGCAACCGAACTCAAGGAGTCAGACCATGTTCCCATCCATAGAAGACCTCATGAAAGCCCAGGCCGAAGCATTCAAGGCCTCCAACACCGTTGCAACCACTGCCTTCGATGGCGCCAAGAAACTGCTCGAACTGAACGTCCAGGCGGCCAAGGCCGGGATGGACGAGTCCAGCGCGCAGCTCAAGGCCCTGATGGCTGCCAAGGATGTCAAGGCGCTCAACGACATGTTGACCGACCTGTTCACCCAGTACAGCAAACCCGACACCAGCAAGGCTGTCGCTTACGTCAAGCAGGTGTACGACATCTCCACCGCGACCAGCGGCGAAGTCAGTGCCCTGATCGAAAAGCAGGTCTCGGCGAGCCAGAAGCAACTCCTGGACTCGGTCGATACGCTGGCCAAGAGCGCGCCAGCCGGCTCCGAAGGCGCCGTCAATGCGCTGCGTCAAAGCGTAGTGACCGCCAACGCCGCTTATGAGCAGGTGAACGTGGCCAGCAAGCAGGTGTTCGACATGATCGAAGCCAATTTTGCAGGCGCTTCCAAAGCCTCGACCGGCAAGAAGAAGTAAGCTCAGCAGTCACAGCAAGCGCAGCATCGCTTTCGGGCGGGGTTGCGGGAAAGCCGGCGCAAGCCGGCTTTTTTTCGTCTTCGGGCTCGTCGGTGATGCAGACGGGCAACGGATTCAGCGGTCGAGCGGACGTGGCAGCCCGTTCATCTGCCGCTTCAGCGGCCACTCGTCCGGCGTAAAGCGCCGTCCGGTCCGGAACCGGTGGCTCCAATCGCCGGCGACCGATGCAATGCTGCTCATGAAGCGACTTTTGTCACGCGTCATGCGTCAACGGCAGCGGCAATCGATCCTCGGCGCGCTCGGGGGGCTGGTGATGATCGCGGCCTGCACGTCGGTCGTGCCGCCTGCCGAAATCGCGACATCGCCGACTCCCGTGCCGGTGGAGCCGATCGCTTCCTCGCAGAATTCCCCGGTCCGCCTGGTGCCCCTTCCGGGTCGGCCACCGCCGGCCGCCTCCGGACGGCGGCTCCAACCCGTATCTGTCCGGCAGGCGGCGAGCACGCCGCGCGGGGGTGCGCCGGCGCCGGAGGGCGCGGCGCCGGAGCATGCGATGTCGCCGCCGGATGCGGCGCTGCAGGCGTTGATAGAGGGTGCAGCCGATGACCTCGCCCTGGCAGCGCCGCCGATCGCCGGGCCTCTTCCGAAGCGCGAACCCCTGGCGACGCAGGCCAACCGGCCTTATCGCCTGCGAGGTCGCCGCTACCTGCCGATGACCGAGATCAAGCCCTTTCGCCAGCGTGGGGTGGCGTCCTGGTACGGCCGGCCCTTCCACGGTCGGCGCACGGCCATGGGCGAGCGCTACGACATGCACTCGATGTCGGCGGCTCACCCCACGCTGCCGTTGCCTTCGTATGTCAAGGTGACCAACCTGCGCAACGGCACCAGCGTGATCGTCCGGGTCAACGACCGCGGCCCATTCGCTCACGATCGCATCATCGATCTCTCGCACGCCGCCGCCCGGCACCTGGATCTTGTCGAAGGCGGGCTGGCGGCGGTCGAACTGAACCTGATAGTGCCGCAACCGGCCGGTATCGAGACGCCGGCACCGCTGGCCAACGCGAAGCAGTAAGCGAAGTCCCTTCCCATACTCCGAGGCCAGGCTCCCAGGCGCTTAAGCGGCGTCCGGCCCTGGAAGCAGGCGATCCCGGTCGCGCAGTGCAGGAAAACGGTTGGACCAGATCACCACCACGAGGATCGTCGCCCCGGCGCCCAGCACCACTGAGCCGACGGGCCCGAGCCAGGCGGCGGTGACACCGGACTCGAACTCGCCGATCTGGTTGGAGGCACCGATGAACAGGCTGTTCACTGCGCTGACCCGCCCGCGCATGTCGTCAGGGGTCTCGAGTTGCACCAGCGACTGGCGGATGACGACACTGAACATGTCGGAGGCACCGGTGGCAGCCAGGGCGAGCACCGACAACAGCAACGACGTCGACAACGCGAAGACCAGCATGGCCGTGCCGAAGCAGGCGACCGCCACCAGCATCTTCCTGCCGACCCGGGACTGCAGGGGATGACGGGCGAGCCAGAGGGCTGTCACGATGGCGCCAAGTGCGGGGGCGGCGCGCAGCATCCCGAGTCCTTCCGGTCCGGTCTGCAGGATGTCTTTCGCATAGATCGGCAGGAGGGCGGTTGCACCGCCCAGCAGGACGGCAACCATGTCCAGCGAGATCGCCCCGAGCAGGACCGGCCTGCCGGCGATGAAGCGCAGGCCGGCGAAGACATAGTCGAGGGAGAGCGGCGGCAGCACCGTGCGCACCCGGCGCTCCACCACTGCCAGCATCAGCACGGCGCTGATCAGGAACAACGCCGCGCTGCAGGCATAGACCACACCGGGCCCCGCAAGATAGAGCAGCCCCCCGATCGCCGGGCCGGCGATCATCGCGAGTTGCATGCTGCTGCTGGAGACCGCGATTGCGCGGGACAGCAGTTCGGGCGCCACCAGGCGGGGGAGCAGCGCCTGGGCTGCCGGTTGCTCGAAGGCCCGGGCGCAGCCGATCACGAATACGGCAGTGAAAATCCAGCTCGGGCTGAGCAGGCCGCCGATTGCCCCGATGGCCAGGCTCGACGACGCGGCTGCCTCCACCATCCGGAAGAGGATCACCACCCGGCGCCGTTCGAAGCGATCGATGAGCGATCCGGTGATGAACATGAGCAGCAGACTGGGGGCGAACTGCACCAATCCGACCAGACCGAGATCGAGCGGATCGCCGGTCAGGTCGTACATCTGCCACCCGACCGCCACCACCTGAACCTGCATGGCCAGCCCGGCCGCCAGCCGGGCTGCGAGAAAGCACACGAACGAGCGATTCGCGAGCAGCCTGATGGCGATCCTCGGGATTGTCGATGCCGGGCGGTGCGTCCGGCGAGCCGCCGATTGTAGTGACCGCAGCTTGCCTTGCGCCGGGCCCGTCGGTCGGGCCGGCCTGCCGGAGCCTGCCGTATGATTCAATGATGTTCCGCTACTTCGAATCTCTGCTGCCGGGCGCGGTGCCGCCGCCCGCGGCCGTGCGGCGCAGCGGGCCCCCGGCCGGACTGCTTGCCTTCTACTGGCACTTCATCGCCCAGGCCAGACTGGTCTTCGCGGCGATGTTCGTGACGTCGCTGGGCATCGCGTTGCTGGATACCCTCATCCCGGTGCTGATCGGCCGCCTGGTGTCGCTGGTCGATGCGACCGATCGACGGGCCGCGCTGGTCGAGTCGGCGCCGGTACTGATCGCCATCGGGCTGGCGATCCTGTTCGGCCGACCGGCGATGATCCTGCTGGACAGCCTGATCCGTCATTGCGCGGTGGCGCCCGGGTTCACGCAGATGGTGCGCTGGCAGAGCCATTGGCATGTGGTGCGGCAGAGCTGGCCGTTTTTCCAGAACGATTTCGCCGGACGGATCGCCAGTCGGGTGATGCAGACCGGCTACTCGCTGCGCGAGACGGTCACCGCGTCGATCCGCGCCGTCTGGTACATCATGGCCTTCGGCACTGTGTCGCTCGGCATCATGGCCGCGTCGGACTGGCGCATCGCCGTGCCGACCCTGCTGTGGTGGCTGGCCTATCTGCTCTTTCTCGCCTACTTCGTGCCGCGCATGCGCGACAAGGCGCGGCGAAGTGCCGAGGGCAGTTCGGCATTGATCGGTCGCATCGTCGACAGCTACGCCAACATCCTAACCGTGAAGCTGTTCGCCCGCGCCACGGATGAGGATGCCTATGTCGCCCAGGCGATGGACGAGCACCGTCGCCGGGTCAGCGACCACATGCGCCTGACCAGCGGATTCATGGTGACGCTGGCGGCGATGAACGCGCTGCTCGTGGTCGGCACCGCCGGCACGGGGATCGCCCTCTGGGCCTCGGGCGAGATCGGCGCCGGCGTCGTCGCGATGGCTTTGCCGCTGGCCTGGCAGATTTCCAACATGGCGGGTTGGGTCTCCTGGGAAATAGCCGGCATCTTCGAGAACGTGGGCAACGTCCAGGAGGGCATGCAGACGATCGCCGTTCCCCACCAGTTGTGCGATCGCGAGGACGCGGCACGACTCGAGGTGACGCGCGGGGAAGTGCAATTCCAGGAGGTCGACTTCACCTATCCCAACGGCGCCGCGCCGGTGCTGGACAAGCTGGATCTGCGCATCCGCCCAGGGGAGCGGATCGGGCTGGTGGGTCGATCGGGCGCCGGCAAGTCGACCCTGGTCAACCTGCTGCTGCGTTTTCACGATATCGATCGGGGCCGCATCCTGATCGATGGGCAGGACATCAGTGGCGTGACACAGGAGAGCCTGCGCGCTGCCGTCGGCGTGGTCACCCAGGATACTTCGCTGCTGCACCGGTCGATCGCGGACAACATCCGCTACGGGCGTCCGACGGCGACCGACGAGCAGGTCCGCGCGGCGGCAACCCAGGCGCATGCGGACGGATTCATCACCGACCTGCGCGACTGGCTGGGGCGCAGCGGCTATGACGCGCATGCCGGCGAGCGTGGCGTCAAGCTCTCCGGTGGCCAGCGCCAGCGGGTGGCGCTGGCCCGGGTCATCCTCAAGGACGCGCCTATCCTGCTGCTCGACGAGGCGACTTCGGCGCTGGACTCGGAGATCGAGTCGGCGATCCAGGAACAGCTCGACTCGCTGATGCGCGGGAAGACCGTGATCGCCATCGCCCACCGGCTCAGCACGATCGCCAGGCTCGACCGCCTGGTGGTGATCGATCAGGGCCGGATCATCGAGCAGGGCACGCATGCGCAGTTGCTGGAACAGGACGGCCTGTATGCGTCGCTGTGGCAGCGCCAGTCGGGCGGCTTCCTCGCCACGGACCTGGAGCCGGCATGACCATTTCGACGCCTCCCGGTGCGCGGCGATCTTCGGCGAGAGCCAGGCCGCCGTGGCAGATCGTGCCGCTCGGCGACCGGTGCCTGATCGTCGAGTTCGAGTCGCGGGTGGACGAGACCATCAACCGCATGGCCCGGTCGCTGGCGCAGGCGCTGCTGGAAAATCCGCTGGCGGGTGTGGTCGACGTGGTGCCGGCTTTCTGTACCGTGGCGGTCTACTACCGCCCCGAGGAGGTGATGGCGGCCGCGTCCTCCCCGCCGCAGGCGTCGCCCTACCAGCTCCTGCGCGCACGGGTGGCCGCGGTCCTGGAGGCCGGAGTCGACTCGACGCCGGGCACGGCGCGCGTGGTGCGCGTGCCGGTCTGCTACGGCGCAAACTTCGGCCCCGACCTGGAGGAGGTTGCCGCGGCATGCTCGATGAGCCCGCAGGAAGTGATACAGGCCCATGTCGAATCGAAGCACGTGGTGTTCATGCTCGGTTTCTCGCCCGGTTTTCCCTACATCGGCGGCCTCGACCCGCGCCTGTCGGTGCCGCGACGCATGACGCCGCGCACCCGGATTCCCGCCGGCACGGTGGCGATCGCCCGCGACCAGACGGCGATCTACTCCTACGAGACCCCCGGCGGCTGGAACCTGCTCGGGCGGACTCCGCTGCGCCTGTTCGATCCGATGGCAGAGCCTCCCTGCCGTCTGCAGGCCGGCGACCGCATCCAGTTCGTGCCGATCACGCCCGCGCAGTTCGCGGCCTCGGATCCGGACGCCGCCTCATGAGCCTGCACGTGCTCAAGCCTGGCGCGCTGTCGCTGCTTCAGGACCTCGGCCGCTACGGCTACCAGCGGTTCGGCGTGCTGGTGGGCGGTGCAATGGATGAATGGTCACACCGCTTCGCCAACGCGCTGGTCGGCAACGATGGCAACGAGGCGACACTGGAGATCACACTGACCGGGCCCACCTTGCGCTTCGACGACTCCCTGATGGTGGCAGTGTGCGGCGCCGACATGACGCCGGTGGTGGACGGTGCCGGCGGCACGCTCGCCTTGCCGCATGGCAGGCCGGTCCTCGTCAAAGCGGGCAGTCAGTTGCGCTTCGGGGCGCGGGTAGCCGGCGCGCGTGCCTATCTGGCAGTTCGTGGCGGATTCGATGTCGCTGCGGTCATGGGCAGTCGCAGCACCTATGTCCGGGGCGGATTCGGCGGTTTTCAGGGCAGGGCGCTGGAGAAGGGCGATGTGCTGCGGGTTCGCTCCGGGCCGGTGCCGGAGCGGGCGCCGGAGCGGGCGTCCGGATTCGAGAACGCAGCGTCCGACAGAGCCGCTCAAACCTTGTCGGTGCCCGATTCGCCGATCATCGCCCCCGCGGTGGCGATCGCGCCGGTGCAGGCCATCCGGATCATCGCCGGTCGTCATTGGGACGTCTTTACCGTCGAAGCCCGCCGCCGCCTGCTCGAATCCGAATTCCGGATCGCGGCCCAGTCCGATCGGATGGGATATCGCCTGCAGGGCCCGGAACTGGCGAGGGCCCGGCCGATCGAGATGATCTCCGAGCCCGTCACCGCCGGCACGATCCAGGTGCCTCCCGATGGCCAGGCGATTGTTTTGATGGCGGATCGCCAGACCACCGGCGGCTATCCCAAGATCGCCAGCGTGGCGAGTGTGGACCTTCGCCTGCTGGCACAAATGGCGCCGCCGCAGGCCTTGCGTCTGCAGCTGATCACGCTGGGCGATGCGCAGAAGATCTACCTCGCGCGCGAGCGCGAATATTGTCATGTGCGCCAGGTCATGGCGCACGCTCTGGAGGATCAGGAGTCATGAAGCTGCGGATCGATCTCAACTGTGACATGGGCGAAAGTTTCGGCCCCTGGAAAATGGGTAACGACGTGGCAATACTCGACCACGTCACCTCCGCGAATATCGCCTGCGGCTTCCACGCCGGCGACCCGGTCACGATGCAGGGCGTGGTCAAGGCGGCCTTCGACAAGGGAGTGAAGGTCGGTGCGCACCCCGGATTCCAGGATCTCGCCGGCTTCGGACGACGCAGCATGCAGGTGACTCCTGCCGAGGCCTATGCCATGGTCGTTTACCAGGTGGGTGCGCTATCGGGCTTTGCCCGCGCCCTGGGCGGACGGTTGAACCACGTCAAAGCCCACGGCGCGCTCTACAACATGGCGGCCAAGGACCAGCGGCTCGCGGACGCACTTGCGCGCGCCGTCCACGATGTCGATCCGGACCTGGTCTTCTTCGGCCTGGCCGGCAGCGAGATGATCCGGGCGGCAAAGCAGCTCGGGATGCGGCATGCGTCCGAGGTGTTCGGCGACCGGACTTACCAGGACGACGGTTCGCTGTCGCCGCGAAGCCTGCCCGGGGCCATGATCGAGGACGCGGATGTCGCCGCGGCTCAGGTGAAACGGATGGTGACGGACGGGTTGGTGCGTTCGATGCAGGGAAAGGATGTCCCGGTGGAGGCAGACACCTTGTGCATTCACGGCGACCAGCCGGGCGCGCTGGTCTTTGTGAAGCGCATACGCGCGGAACTGGCTGGCGCCGGCGTCGAGGTCCAGGCGCCGGCCTGAACGGCGCGACCGGTCAGTGCCCGCCGCGGTCGCGCTGCCGGGCGCGGGCCGCCGCCGGAACCCGCAGCGAGCTGAGTGCCGCTCCCCCGCAGGCGAGCGCGGCGCCGATGAGCATCGCGACCCAGCTTCGGTTCGGCGCGAGTGCAAACGTGAGGGCGACGATGGCGGCGCCGATGGTCTGCCCGGTCAGGCGGGCAGTGCCCAGCATGCCGCTGGCACCGCCGCTGCGATGCGCCGGGGCAGTGGTCAGGATGGTATGGTTGTTGGGCGACTGGAAGAGTCCGAATCCGACGCCGCACAATGCCATGCGCCAGGAAACGTCCAGGCTGCTCGGCGCCGTCGAGAGCAGCGCGAGCGCCACCAGCCCGATTGCGAATATGGCCAGGCCGACGCCACCGAGCAGGCCTGCGGGATAGCGATCCAGCAGCCGCGCCGAGAGCGGAGCGGTGACCATCAGCGCCAGCGGCCATGGCGTCATCAGCAGGCCGGTCTCGACCGCGCTATGGCCGAGCGTGTGCTGCAGAAAGAAGGGCAACGAGATGAACGCGATCATCTGTGCGGCAAAGGAGCAGACGGAGGTGCCGATCGAGAGCGCGAACACCGGAATGCGCAGCAGGTCGACGGGAAGCAGCGGCAACGGCAGTCCCATCTGGCGCTTCACGAAGTAGTATCCGATCAGGATGCCGGCGCCGAGCACGACGAAGGTCGTGGCGTCGAAGGCCAGGTGGCCCAGCGAGTTCAAGCCGGTGAAGATCAGGCCGAAGGTCAGTACGCTCATCAGGGCGCTGACCAGGTCGAATGGCCCTGCGGCCTTGGCGCTGGCCGGCAGGAACCGCAGCGCGCCCGCCAGCGCCAGCAGGCCGAGCGGGATGTTGATGATGAACAGCCATTTCCAGCCACCGAGGGCGAGGATGGCTGCCGCCAGGCTGGGCCCGGAGGCCGACGCGCCGGCGACCACGAAGGCGTTCAGGGCGATACCGCGGCCGAGTCGGGCGCGCGGATAGATCAGTCGCACCAGCGCGGCGTTGACACTCATGATGCCCGCGGCCCCGAGACCCTGGACCGCGCGGGCGATGCCGAGCGTCGTGACCGAGTCAGACAGGGTGCAGGCAATCGATGCGAGGACGAACACGACCATGCCCAGCCGGTAGATGCGGCGATAGCCGACCTTGTCGCCGAGCGTCGCCAACGGCAGGATCGCGACGATGATCGCGATCTGGTAGGCGTTGATGATCCAGACGGCATCCGCCGCGCCGACCGCCAGGTCCCGCGCGATCGTGGGCAGGGCCACGCTGATGAGCGTGGCATCGAGGACTGAAAGGCAGATTCCGCAGGCGATGACCAGCATCGCCCAGTACAGCGTGGGTGGCGACAGTCCATCGGGACGGTCGGGCTCGAGGCCGGAACCCCGGCCGACTGCATCCGGTCTGCCGTTCACCGTGCCTACTTGCCGCCGGTTGTGCCCCTGAAGCCGGAGCCGGTGAGCGCCGAGCGGCCGGACGTTGCCTGCCGTTGCGGCTGCCGCTGCGGTTGCCGTGGCGCCGGGCCCTGGCCCGCACGGGGCTGGGGCGGCTGGGCGGACCGCGCCGGCTGCCCCTGCGGGGCGCGGGCGGGCTGGCCGTTGCGCGGGCCGCCGCGGCTGTCGCCCCTGCTGTCGCCCCGGACACCGCTGCGCTGGTTGCCGCGTGAAGGGGCACGGGGCGGACGGTCATCGGCCTGGTCGAGCTCGGCGTCGCCGGGCCGTGACTGCAGTCCGGTGAAGCCATCCACTTCGACCCGCTGGATCGGGCGCTTGATGACGCGTTCGATCGCTGCCAGCAGTTTGACTTCTTCGCGATCGACCAGGGACACCGCGGATCCTTCCCGTCCGGCCCGGCCGGTCCGGCCGATCCGGTGGACGTAGTCCTCAGGCACATGCGGCAACTCGTAATTCACGACATGGGGCAGGTCATCGATGTCCAGCCCGCGCGCGGCAATGTCGGTTGCAACCAGCACCGGCAGCGAACCATCCTTGAACTGCGCGAGCGCACGGGTGCGTGCGCCCTGGCTCTTGTTGCCGTGAATCGCCATGGCCTCGATGCCGTCTTTGCCCAACTGCTCCGCCAGCCGGTTGGCGCCGTGCTTGGTCTTGGTGAAGACCAGCACCTGCTTCCAGCGATTGGAGCCGATCAGAAAGGACAGAAGGGCGCGCTTGCGCTCCTTGGCGATCAGATGGACCGTCTGGGACACCAGTTCGGACGCCGTGTTCCGCGGCGCGACCTCGACCTCGGCCGGATCGTTCAGCATCCCTTTGGCCAGTGCGCGGATCTCGCTGGAGAAAGTCGCCGAGAACAAGAGGTTCTGGCGTTTTACCGGCAGCAGCTTGATCACACGACGGATGTCGGGGATGAAGCCCATGTCGAGCATCCGGTCCGCCTCGTCCAGCACGAAGATCTCGACGGCCGAGAGGTCCACCGTCCGCTGCGAGACGTGATCGAGCAGGCGTCCCGGCGTGGCCACCAGGATGTCGAGCGGCGAGCGCAGCGCATGGATCTGGGGGTTGATGTTCACGCCCCCGAACACCACCAGTGACCGCGTGCGGGTGTGCTTGCCGTATTTTTCCACCGATTCAGCCACCTGTGCGGTGAGCTCGCGGGTCGGGGTCAGGATCAGGCAGCGCGGCTGTCCGGCCTTGCGGCTGGCCAGCGGATTGGTGAGCAGGCGCTGCAGGATAGGAAGGGTGAAGCCGGCTGTCTTGCCGGTGCCGGTCTGGGCCGCCGCGAGCAGGTCACGCCCGGTGAGGACCACGGGAATGGCGCGGGCCTGGATCGGCGTCGGCGTGGTGTAGCCGGAATCGGCAATCGCGCGCAAGAGGGGGTCGGCCAAGCCGAGCCCGGCAAATTCGGACACTAGGGAATTCAAGGTGTAATGCTCCAGCGACAGCCCGTCCCCCGGATCGCGCGGCCCGAAGGCAGGCAATCACAAGCAGAGTGACACCAATCATGGCAGTCGAACAAAGGGGGGGTGATGCGCCGGGCGATGCGAAGCGGAGTCGCGAGCACAGATCAACGCAGGTCCGGACCGATTGGCACTGTCCGGAAGCCCATTGTACCTGCTGGAGGTCAGCGGCGCCGGCCAGTGGTCAGAAAGACGATGGCGCCGATCACCAGCAGGGCCCCGCCTATCTGGATGGGGAGCACTTTCTGGCCGAGTATCTGCGCGCCCAGTATCAGTGCCGCAATCGGCTCGAAGTTCAGGATCGGCGCGTTGTTGACCGCTCCGAGCCGAGGCAGCAACGCGAACAGCGTGGTGAACGCAATCGTGTAGAGGATGCTGAGCAGCACCAGGCCGAGCCAGCCGATCGGGGCGTCCGGCCAGGCGAATGCGGAGGTCGGCTGGCCGGCCGCGTCGTGGACCAGTCCCAGCGCACCGGCGAGCAGACCGGCGACTAGCACGACCGCGCCGACGGTGGCCATGGTCAGCACCGCCCGCAGGCGTCCGTCGAGGCCGTCGAGCCAGCGAGTAGTCAGGTAGAGCCCGACCGAGAAGAAGCTGGCCGCAGCCAGGGCGAAGGCGATGCCCGCGGACATCGCCTTCCAGTCCGAAGCCGGCCGCGCCTGCCCGGCCACGGCCTGGCTGTCCGCCGGTGTGCCGAGACCGAGGACATTGAGCGCCAGGGTCAGTCCGACCAGGATCACGGGCATGGCGATCAGGGTGCGGCGGCCCGGTCGCTGGCCGCCGGCGAGCCAGGCCACCCCGGCCAGTAGGATCGGGAAGATGTTGAAGGTCAGCAGGGCGAGGGCGACCGGCAGGCGGGCGACGGCGGCGTACAGGCAATAGCTCTGAACGCTCAGCAGCAGGCCGATAACCAGTACCCGTTTGAGCGTGGCGAAGGGCAGGCGCAGCGGCGTGCCGGTGGAGATCAGCAGGCCGGTTACGACCAGTACCGTCGTCATCGAGCGAACCGCAACCGCCGTGGCAACGCTGGTGCCGTGGTCGAAGGCGATGCGGGCCGCTATATGGTTGCTGGCGAAGGTGGTGGCAATCAGAAGCAGCAGCAATGCGCCGGCGAGTCGCGGCAGCGGAGTCGGCAACGGAGGAATTGTCGGGTTCAGGGGGCTTCGAGATTCAGGTTCGAGTCGTGCGGCTGATAAAACTCCGGCCATCGGATCCGGACCCATTCGCCGTCGTCGCGGTAGCCGGTGCAGCTGTTGATCAGCGGCGGCTTTCCGGTCGGTCGCGGCTGCTGCTCGGCCGACTCCTGCTTCTTCAGCCGGACGCCCACGACGGTCTGGTAGGCGGTGGTTGCGATCTGCTGCAGCAGTTCACGCACATGGGTGCAGCCTTTCACGCCGGCCACCCGATTATTCGCCTCACGCAGGAACCCGGGCTGGATACGAAGACCCTCCAGGCTGTCGAAATTGGGCTCTGCCTCGCGGCAGCCATCGTAGGGAGTGGATGCCATCCGGGCCCGGAACTCGTGGATCAGCAGGTCCTCGTCGAAGCGCATCTGTACGGTCATGTCGTGCAGGGCCTCCCCGGCGGCAAGGACGTCGTCGGGAAAGCGGCGGCTGTCATAAGACTTGCGGTCGGTCAGGCGCGCCTCGATTTCATAGAGGCCGTCACTGCGCTGATAGCCTTGCAGTTCAATCGAACGCGTGTGCAGCAGTTCACGTTGCATCAACTTTCCTCTTTGCTCATTCGAGCAATGCGATGGTGCCGCTGGGCGTGCCATCCTGGCGAACCACCGTGAAGTCGCGCGGGCCGGTGCGGTACAGGCGATAGCAGTCTTCCATGCCGTTGCGGACACCCTCGAAGCGCGAGCAGTAGCCGGTGTCGGTGAATCGCATCCGCCCGTTGACTGCGCCGGTCTCCCACATGACCCGCACCCGGCCGTCGCCGGAGGTGATCGCGGTGCCAGTGGCTCCCTGAGCAGCTACCCAGCGGTACCTGGTCCTGTCCAGAATAGCCTTCACCTCCGCCCCGGAGAGCGGCTTCATTCCCTTCTGGATCGGCGGCGGGGCGCTCCCGGGCATCGGTTCCCGGACCGCGCAGCCGGCGCTCACCATCACCAGTATCGCCAGACCGAGCAGCCCCTGCCTGCTTGCGGCAAGCCTCGTCATGTCGTCACCCGTCATCTACATCGATCATCGAATCATAGCGCGGAGCCACCCGCCCGATGCCGGACCCGGTGTCGCCCCGCCGGAGGCATGTCGCTTGCTGCCTGCCGGGATCAGCCGGCGGATTCCTGAGGCCGGCTCCGATCGGACCATCAGATGGAGCATGAAATGACTGGAGCGAGCACGTTGGACCCGGATAAGCTGCCGGGTGGGGACGGCACTGTCGTGCGCAAGGGCAATGACACCGGATCGCTGGGACCGAGCGACAGTAGCGACAGCGGTTCGGATGTCGCCGGCGGCACGGCGGCCGGGGACATGGCCAGCGACTCGGATGCCGCAGGTACCGGGGAGCGGCCGGGCGTCGCCAGGAGCGACAAGGCGGGCGCCGACATCGGTGTCGACCGGACCGTCGGCCCGCGGGGCGCGGGGCTGGGCACCGGATTGGACGAAGCGGAACTGGCGCGCAAGGGGAAGTAGACGCGCAACGAAGACCATCACCACACAAACTGGAGAACACCCGGCATGAAGATCAGCAACAAGGCAACGACGGTCTGGGAAGGATCGGGAAAGAAGGGAAAGGGCACTTTCAACACCCCGAGCGGCGTGCTTGGCGATGCTGCCATTTCGTTTGGCAAGCGTTTCGAAGGAGCGCAGGGGACGAATCCCGAGGAACTGATAGCCGCTGCTCACTCGGGCTGCTTTTCGATGGCGCTGGCGGTGCAACTGGAGCAGGCGGGTTTCACGGCAGAGCGCCTCGAAACCACCGCTGAAATCACGCTGGAAAAAGTGGGCGACGGTTTCTCGGTGACGCGTTCGGACCTGACCTTGGAGGCGCGGGTGCCCGACATCGAGCGCGAGGCCTTCGGCCAGCTTGCGGAGAAGGCCAAGGCCGGCTGCCCGATATCCAAGTTGCTCAAGGCGGAAATATCGCTGAAGTGGAACCTGGCCTGACCGTGGCCCGGAGCCCGGCCGGATCCCGGCCTGATCCCGGCCTGGCCCGGCCTGGCCCGGACTGACGACCCCGGCCTGACCCCGGGCAAGGGCGGGCGCGATTGATCGGCGTGCTCAGATTGCCAGCAGGGGCTCCCTGTCGGCGGACTCGATGCCGGCCAGGGAAAACTCCTCGTCGATGAGTTCCACCTGAGCGGGCGTCAGTCCTGCTTCCAGCAGTCGCGGGTCGCCCCGCTCGATGCATTCCGCGGCGGTCTGGGCCAGCCGGACCGCATCCACGACGCCGTCGCCCGGTGCGCCGGTAGCGCCGCTGTCGTGATGCCGCTCGATCGCGTCCACGACGACTGCCGGCAACCCCCAGACGTCGGCCAGGTAGGCGCCAACCGCCACGTGGTTCGTGCCGAGAAAGCTGGTTTCGACCTCGGCCAGCGCCCGTCCGCTGCGTTCGGCGTGGCGCAGCGCCAGGGCGTAGCGCTTGTTCATCCCGACAGCCAGCGCCAGCATGCCGATGTCGTGCAGCAGACCGGCGGTGAAGGCGTCGTCGCGGCTGTCCTGGTCTGCCACCAGCGTGCGGGCGAGGCGGGCGCAAAGCAGTGAATGGCGCTGCAGGCGTGACGGCGAAAATCCGTCCACGGTGGGGCAACTGTCCGCTGCCGCAAAGACTGAGGACAGCAGGACCAGGGCGCGCAGTGAGGTGAGTCCGAGGTAGCTGACCGCCTGAGGCACCGATGCCACCTTGAAAGGCAGCCCGAAGAAGGCGGAATTGACGACCTGGAGCAGCTTCGCCGAGAGGGCGGGGTCGGTCACGATGACGGCGGCGAGCTGGTCGATGGTCGCATCGTTGCGCGACATCACGTTGACCAGCTTCGGGTAGGTAGTCGAGGAGGACGGCAGCATCGCGAGGCGGCCGACAATGGTGCGCACCAGCGGGTTGTCGGTCCGCGGCCAGGCTCCGAGCACGCTTTCGAGGTTCGCCAGCAACGACGAGGTGTCCCACGGCTTGGCGACGAAGCGCTGAGCGACCGCAATGGCGCGATCCAGCTGCGAATCGGCCAGCGGTTGCGCCAGCAGCACCCGGATGATCGATGGGTGGTGCAGCTTCAGGTGTTCCAGCAATTCGGCGCCGCCCATGCCGGGCATGCGCAGTTCGGTAAAGACCACGTCGAACCAGCGGCTGGCGAGCAGGTTGAGCGCCGCCTGGGCGGACGTGACGAAAGTGGCGCTCCAGCCGGATTCGCGACCTTCCAGCGCCGTCTTCAGCGAATTGAGGGCAATCGGGTCACTGTCGACGAAAAGGATCTGGTTCACGGTTCGGGTTCCGTCAGTTGCGGCCGCTGCGCACACGTCGGGCGCGCTCGGGTGGCCGATATCCTGGTCTCGGCACAAGCGCCGGAAAGTTGAGGCTGCCCGGCCGGGCGGCGGTATGAGCGGCAGCCGGCGGGCGACGGGCGCGGCAGATCGGCGACAATCGGTGTTTCGACAGTGGCGCGCAGAGAGCGGAAATGGGGGGGCGGAGATGGCAGATCGCGAATTCGGCATAGAGACCCTGTGCCTGCATGCCGGCCAGATTCCCGATCCGGTGACCGGTTCCCGGGCGGCGCCGATCCACCAGACCACGTCGTACGTCTTCGATTCCGCCGAACACGCCGCCAGCCTGTTCAACCTGCAGACCTTCGGCAATGTCTATTCGCGGCTTTCGAACCCGACGGTAGCGATACTGGAGGAGCGCCTGGCGGCGATCGAGGGCGGGCGGGCCGCGCTGGCCACCGCCAGCGGCATGGCCGCCGAAATGGTGGCCATGCTGACGCTGCTGAAGGCGGGAGACCACTTCGTGTCGGCCAACACGCTCTACGGCGGCACCTATTCCCAGTTTGCGGTCACCTTCAAGCGCATGGGGATCGACTGCAGTTTCGTGGAGCCTGACGATCCGGATAACTTCAGGGCCGCGCTGCGGCCGAACAGCAAAGCCGTTTTCGTCGAGTCCCTGGCCAACCCGCGGCTGAACGTCGTCGACCTGGAGGCGGTCGCCGCCATCGCCCACGACCACGGGGTCCCGCTGGTGGTCGACAACACCCTGGCGTCCCCCTATTTGTGCCAGCCGATCCGCCACGGCGCCGACATCGTCGTGCACTCGGTCACCAAGTATCTGGGCGGACACGGCACGACCATGGGTGGCGTGGTGATCGAGTCCGGAAAGTTTCCATGGGACAACGGCAAGTTCCCCGAGATGGTCGAACCGTCAGTTGGCTATCACGGCGTGCGTTTCTATGAAACCTTCGGCGATTTCGGGTTCACGATGAAGGCCCGAATGGAAACGGCGAGGACGCTGGGTCCGACGCTGGCCCCCATGTCCGCGTGGATGCTGTTGCAGGGCATTGAGACGCTGCCGGTGCGGATGGAGCGCCATGTGGTCAATGCCATGCAGGTAGCCGGGTACCTCTCGTCGCATCCGCGGGTGGCCTGGGTCAATTACCCGGGCCTGGCGGAGGGCCCCAACCGGAGCCGCTACCATGACCTGTGCCGCCGCTACATGCCGAAAGGCGCGGGAGGCATCCTGACGTTCGGCGTCAAGCCCGGCGCGGACGGCGATGCGCAAGCCGCAGGCGAGCGCTTCATCGACGCTGCCAGCTTCATGAGCCACCTGGCCAACGTCGGCGACGCGCGCACCCTGATCATCCATCCGGCATCGACCACGCACCGCCAGCTCGAAGCGGCCCAGCAACTGGCAGCCGGAGTCACCCCGGACCTGATCCGGCTCTCGGTGGGCCTGGAGTCGATCGACGACATCCTCTGGGACATCGAGCAGGCCCTGGCGCACGCTTGAAGCAGACGGGGCACGCGCCCGTGGTGGCGCCCCGGCCGGGCAGTGTGGCAATATCCGGTTGCCCGGGCGCTGCCCGAAGATTCCGCGGGTGCCCGCGGTCGACTACGACTCAGGAGACTTTGATGGCCTTATCCAATACGCGCCGGCCGGCCGCTGCCCGGTGGCGCTCCCGCCTGACGGCCGCTGCTGCTGTCGCGGCTCTCACGCTGGCGACGGCAGCCGTGGGGGCAGAAGCCTGGCCGAACAAGCCGGTGAAGATCATGGTCGGCGCCTCCGCCGGCGGTGGTACGGACATCATCGCCCGCATGCTTGCGGAGCGGTTCGGCGACAGCCTCAAACAGAGCTTCGTGGTCGAGAACCGCCCTGGCGCATCCAACACCATAGCCGCCGACCTGACCGCCAAGGCGCAGCCCGACGGTCAGACGCTGTTGCTGGCAACCAATACCGGGCAGGCGATCGCCCCTCACCTCATCAAGCTGTCCTTCGATCCACTGAAGGACCTGCAGCCGGTCGGCCTGGTGGTGGTGGTGCCCAATGTGCTGCTGGTCAACACGACCGTGCCCGCCAAGACGGTGGGTGAACTGGTGACGCTGATGAAGGCGAAGCCGGAGTCCTTCCGTTATGCCTCTTCCGGTGTGGGCAGCACCCAGCACCTCGCGGGTGAGGCGTTCGACCTGCTTGCCGGCACCAAGGGAATCCATGTTCCGTACAAAGGCAGCAGCCAGGCGCACCTCGACCTGATCGGCGGCCAGGTCGAGATGATGTTCGACACCACCTCCTCCTCGATGGTTCACATCAAGTCCGGCAAGCTCAGGCCGCTCGCGGTGATGTCGGGCAAGCGGTCCGAGCAGCTCCCGGACGTGCCGACCCTGGCGGAGGCCGGTTTCCCGGGGTTCGAGATGACCACCTGGTACGGTCTCTACACGACTGCGGGAACGCCGAAGCAGGTCGTCGACCAGCTTCACGCCGAGCTCAAACGCGCCCTGGCCGTGCCGGAGGTGAAGGCCAAGCTGGTCGGCCTCGGGGGTGAAATCGGCAATCTCGGCGTCGACGACTTCGCCGCCTTCAATCGCGCCGACTACGAGCGCTTCGGCAAGCTGATCAAGGACGCCCAGGTCAAGGTCGAGAAGTAGCGGCCGGCGCCGCTCCCTCGCCGGGCCGGCTCAAGCGGCCTCGTAGGCTGCGGCCAGCGCCAGTACGCCCAGATCGTCACGCGGCGCGCCGACGATCTGGATCCCCATCAGGTCGGTAACTGCAGCAAGCCGGCTGACGCTGTCGGCGCCGCTTTCGCCCCCTCTCTCGCCCTCGCGCGCGCCCCTCTCGCGCCCCCTTTGTCGGTGCCGGCCGGGCGCGCCAGCGGGACCGGAACGCTGATCGCCGGGCTTCCGGTCAGGGTCGGGTAGATCACGACCTCCATCCAGCGGTGATAGGTGTCCATCGGACGACCGGCGATCTCCGCCGGCCAGGACAGGTGAGCGTCGAAGGGAAAGACCTGTGCCGCCGGCAGAACCAGGTAGTCGAAGCGCTGGAAGAGTCGCAGCCAGGCGTGATAGAAGGTGGTTCGGACCTGCGATGCCCTTGCGACCGCGCTGGCCGACATGGCGAGGCCACGCTCGGCTTCCCAGAGCGCCTCGGGTTTCATCAAGGCGCGCCTGCTGTCGGCGCCGGCGTGAGCGAACAGCGGCGGCGCGGCAGCGATCGTCCTCAGGGTGAGCCAGCATTCCCAGAGATCCGCCGGCGCCACGCCCAAGGCGGCGGGGCCTGGGGCCTCGACCCGGCAGCCGAGTCCCTCCAGTCGCCGCAAGCCGTCCTCGCAGCGCGCCAGGACGCCGTCCTGCATCGCCAGGTACCCGCCGAGGTCGCCGAGCCACGCGATGCGCTTGCCGCGCGCCGCCTCGGCGGCGGCCGGCGCGGCGGCGAGTGCCGCAAACGCCGGATTGTCGGTGTCGATGGACAGGGGGTCGCGGACGTCGTAACCGGCTTGCACCGACAGCAGCAGGGCGCAGTCCCGCGCATTGCGGGCCATCGGCCCGGCGGTGCCCAGTTGGGCGATGAACTGATCGATGGCCGGCCAGGAGGGCACGCGCCCGCGGGAGGGCCGAAGGCCCACGACCCGGTTGAAGGCCGCCGGATTGCGCAGCGAGCCCATCATGTCGCTGCCGTCGGCTGCTGCGAGCATGCCCAACGCCACGGCGACCGCAGCGCCGCCGCTCGATCCGCCGGCGGTGAGGGCGGGGTCGAAGGCATTGCGAGTGACACCGTAGACGTCGTTGTAGCTTTGCGAGCCGAGACCGAACTCGGGGGTGTTGGTCTTGCCGACGAAGATGGCGCCGGCCGCTCGCATGCGTTCGACGAACAGCGAATCGGCCGCCGGGACGAAGTCACGCAGGATGCGCGAGCCGTAGCTCGTGACCATCCCCTTGGAGTGGGCCAGATCCTTGATCGCCTGCGGCACGCCGTGCAGCACGCCCGAGCCAGCGGCCTTGCGCGATCAGGGCGTCGTGGCGGTCGGCTTCGGCCAGCAGTTCATCTTCGGCGCGCATCGCGACGATGGCGTTGTGGACCGGATTGACCTCTGCGATACGGGCCAGGTAGCGCGCCCATCACTTCGCGGCAGGAAAGCGTGCGAGCGCGGATCGCCTGCACGAGTTCGCGCAGGCCGAGGCCGGTGATCTCGTGCGCGCCCGGCTGCCGGATGACCGGATCAGTCATGGTCGTGGGTGCTCCGTAGAGTAGTGTGGGCAGGCGCCGGTGCGCGGACCGTGTCGAGCACGGTCGGGTCGACGCTGCGCAGGTGAAGCGTGGACTGCGGGTAAGGGATCTCGATGTTTTCGCGGGTCAGCACGCGGTAGATGCCGACGCACAACTCGCTGCGGATGCTGCCGCCACGCTCCGGTCGTCCGGTCCAGGCGCCCAGCTTGAACTCCAGCGCGTGAGGCCCGAAGCCGGCGAACTGCGTTTCCGGCGCCGGGAAGTCGAGGATGTCGGGATGGTCCTGGGCCACCTGCGTGAGCAGCGCAATCACCCGCTCGGGGTCGTTGCCGTAGGCGATGCCGATCGGGATCTCGATCCGCCGCTGACGATCGGTCAGGGTCCAGTTGGTCACTTCGCCGGCGATCATCATCGAGTTCGGTACGATGATCTCGGCGCCGTCGCCGGTGCGCATGACGCAGGCGCGGATGCCGATATGCTGGATCTGGCCGCCCCGGGTGGCCATCTCGACCGAGTCGCCGACCTTGATCGGACGTTCGAACAGCAGGATCAGTCCGGACACGAAGTTGTTGACGATGCTCTGCAGACCGAAGCCGACGCCGACGCCGAGGGCACCGGCGATGATGGTGAAGCGGTCGAGGTTGATGCCGGTCGAGACGATGGCGATCAGGACGCCGCCCACCAGCAGCAGCATAGTGAAGGATCGTCGTCAGCGCATAGGGCAGGCCGCGCGGCAGGGACCAGCGGCTGAAGAGTTCCTCGTCGAGTACGAACCGGACAAGCCGCGAGAGCAGGACGGCGCCCCAGATCGTCAGGACGAAGGTCAGGATGCGCCCCCAGCGATAGGCTCGATCTCGCCGACCTGGATAGGTCGCGTCCGCAGATCGCCGTCGAGCCGGTCCCTGAGCGGATCGAGCAGGGCGAGCCATGTCCAGCGTCGCGAACACCCAGACGACGATCGCCGACCAGCGCGTCGCCAGCCGGCGCGTTGCTCTCGACCGTGCGCTTGTGGTTGCCGGACCATCGCCAGGTCTGCAGCGGCCAGAGGTTGAGCGCCGAGCCGGATCAGCCCGTAGACCACCTGCACGCCGGCATAGAGGATCACGGCGGTGTAGATCGCGCCGAGCGACGCGTCGGCGATGAAGCGGCCCAGCTGGGTGAAGCCCGAGCAGGTCGGCGGCCAGCGCTGCGGCGAAGCCGGCGGCGGCCGCCCGGATCCCGCGGACCGTCCAGTTCACGCTGCGTGCTGACCGAGACCACCGATTCGCGCCGCACGATACGGTGCCTGCGCAGCAGCCAGGCCAGCACGCCGATGGTCGCCAGCATCTGCAGCTGGAACAGCACCCGCTCGAGCGTCGGC
Source organism: uncultured beta proteobacterium (assembly GCA_963834335.1). GTDB lineage: Bacteria > Pseudomonadota > Gammaproteobacteria > Burkholderiales > Burkholderiaceae_E > Lautropia. The sequence goes on from CAWIBK010000001.1 coordinate 988,260, forward strand.
ACCGCGTCGAGCAGTTCCAGCAGGCGGCTGAGCAGGTACAGCACCAGCAGCGCGTAGAGGAAGGGCGCCAGGCGCGGGTCGATCGCACGCCGCAGGATCAGGATCGTCGGCGGCAACGCGAAGGCCAGCATCAGCAGGTTGATCTCCCGCGGCGCGTACATGCAGCACCCAGGGGCTGCACAGGACGGTCGCCAGCAGCGTCGCGGCCAGCGGCCGCTCGAACAGCCAGCTGGCCGCCTTGAGTTCCGGCTCATCGTCGATACGGCAGGCGCAACTGCCATCGCGCCATCCACAGGCCGACCAGGAAGAGCAGCACGATGACCGGCAGCAGCGTCATGCGTCGCCTGGTTGGCGCGGACATAATCCGCCGCGTTGGCGTAGCTGCCGGCCAGGTCTGGCGGCGACTGCAGCCGGCAGCGACGGCTGCGGCCGGTCGCCGGCAGCCGGCACGGCATCGCCCCAGAGCGGCGGGGAGTCCCGGACCAGCAAGCCCGCCGACCGCGAGCGTCATCGCCTGCTTGAGCGATTCGCGCTGGTCGTTGGCCCGTGACTGGAAGCGGCTGACCCGGTCCTGAAGCGTGAACAGATTCTCGCGGACGCTCTCCACCCGCTTGCGGACCCGGTCGATGCTGCCCAGAACGGCGGCGGTCGCTCGGTCACTGGCGCCCTTGGGCAGGTCGCCCGACCGGGCGAGCATCGTCGGTCGCCTGCCAGGTCCGTCGCATCTCCGCCAGCCGGCCCAGCTGGCCTTCCAGTTCCTCGGACGCGGCGCGTGAGCGTCCTCTCCCAGCCGGCCAGCCGGCCCTGGCAGCGCCTGCAGGTCCGCCTCCGCATCGCCGATGCGTCCGCGTTGCTCGCGGCCGGCGAGCGCTGCGCGGCTTGCCCGCGCCACCGTGTCGAATTCGCGCGCGAAGGGGCCGAGTTCGGCGGCGATGGTGGCGATCGCGCCGGGCGTCGCCAGGCCGTCGTCGAGCGATCTCAATGACGCGTCGGCCGCCTCGGCGTTGGTTGAAATCGTCGCGACCGGCAGCGGCTTGGGCTCCGGCGTGGGCGTGTGCGATCCGGTCGCCGGCGCTGCCGGGCCGGCACCGGATGCCGGGGCAGGCGCGGAAGGAGTGGCCTGCAAAGCGCCGGGAGGCTTGGTTTCCGCCTGGACGAAACCGGATGCCGGTGCCAGGAGCAGCGACAGCAGCAGCGGCAGCAGCAGCGGCGCTGCCCGGGAGGTCAGGCGGGACATGAGCAGGCCCGGCCGGCGGTGCGGCGGCCGCGCAGAGGAGGGGGTTGGCACGGCGGAATTTGCCACAGCGCGAGTTTACAGGTCGACCGGCGGCCGCCGCATTCAGGGGGCAGGCCGGCTACGGCTGCATACCTTTGATACGCCGCTGTTGCAAATCCCGCGCGCGGGATCGGATCGGGCGCCCGGGACTACCTCGGTCTGGTCCGGACTACTGCGACTTCACAACCCCGCGCCGCATCTGATCCAGCTCGATCGATTCGAACAGCGCCTTGAAGTTGCCCTCGCCGAAGCCGTCGTCGCCTTTCCTCTGGATGATCTCGAAGAAAATCGGGCCGATCAGGGTCTTGGTGAAGATCTGCAGGAGCAGGCCGCCGTCGTCGGTCGGCGCGCCGTCGAGGAGGATGGCATTCTTCTGCAACCGTGGCACGTCTTCGCCGTGGTTGGGCAGGCGCTTGTCGATGAGTTCATAGTAGGTGTCCGGCGTGTCGAGGAAGGCGGCGCCGGCCTTCCTCAGCGTCTCGACGGTCTGGTAGATGTCCGTGGAGCCGAGCGCGATGTGCTGTATGCCTTCGCCGCGATACTCGTCCAGGTACTCCTGGATCTGGCCGTGCTGGTCATTGCCTTCCTCGTTGATCGGGATCCGGATCTGGCCGCAGGGACTGGTCATTGCCTTTGACTTGACGCCGGTTGCCTTGCCCTCGATGTCGAAATAGCGGATTTCGCGGAAGTTGAACAGGCGCTCGTAGAACTCCGACCATTCCTTCATCCGGCCCCGATGAACGTTGTGGGTGAGGTGGTCCACATAGGAGAGACCGACTCCCGGCCAGGCGGCATCCGCCTCGGCGGAATCCCGGTTGAGCGGCTCGAAGTCGACGTCGTAGATCGAGATGTCGCCGATGCCGCCGCTGCGGCCGCCCTTGCCGTGCCAGCGGTCGACCAGGTAGATCAGCGAATCGCCGATGCCCTTGATCGCCGGGATATTGAGTTCCATCGGTCCCGAGCGGGTGTCGAACCCCCAGGCGCCGTGATCGAGGGCACGCTGGTAGGCGCCGGCCGCGTCCTGCACCCGAAACGCGATCGCGCAGATCGACGGCCCGTGCAGGCGGGCGAAGCGCTGCGCGAATGAATCCGGCTCCGCATTGACGATGAAATTGATCGAGCCCTGACGGTACAGCAGGACGTTCTTGTGGCGGTGCTTCGCGATCGCCTTGAAACCGAGTTGCTCGAAGACCTTGCCCATTGCCACCGGATCCGGCGCGGCGTACTCGATGAATTCGAAACCCGCCGTGCCCATCGGGTTGTCCCAGGACTCAAAAGCCATGTCGGTCTCCTCTGCAGCGTACCGTTCTCGGCTCCCGATTGTAGTCAGCTATGGTCGGCGGCGATCGCTTGCTTCCGCTCGAGGAGGGATAAGCGGCCGCCGGTCCTGGAGGCCGCGGGCAGTCAGGCGGCCAGCGCCTCCGGGGTGGTTTCTTCAGCCGGCGCCGTACTGCGGATCAGGTAGTCGAAGGCGGAGAGGGCGGCCTTCGAGCCCTCGCCCGCCGCGATCACGATCTGCTTGAAAGGCATCGTCGTGACGTCGCCCGCCGCAAAAACGCCCGGCATCGAGGTCTGGCCGCGCGCATCGACCTCGATCTCCCCCGATGGCGTCAGGTCGAGCGTGCCTTTCAGAAACTCGGTGTTCGGCACCAGGCCGATCTGCACGAATACACCCTCGAGCGGCAACGTCTGGACGAGGTCGCTGGCGCGGTCCCGGTAGCGCAGGCCGTTGACCACGCCCTCGTCGCCGGTGATCTCGGTCGTCTGGGCGTTCTTCACGACCGACACGTTGGGCAGGCTGTCGCAGCTTGCGCTGGAGCACCGCGTCGGCCCGCAGTTCGGGTGCGAACTCTATCAGCGTCACGTGTCCGACGATCCCGGCCAGATCGATGGCAGCCTCGACGCCCGAGTTGCCGCCGCCGATCACGGCGACGCGCTTGCCCTTGAACAAAGGGCCGTCACAATGCGGGCAGTAGGCCACGCCCCGGTTGCGGTATTCCTGTTCGCCCGGCACGTTGATATTGCGCCAGCGGGCGCCGGTCGACAGGATGACCGTGCGGCCCCGCAGCGTCGCCCCACTGGCCAGGCCGACTTCCATGCAGTCCCGTGTCCGGATTGCGGGTCAGCCGCTCTGCGCGTCTGCAGGTTCATGATGTCGACGTCGTAGGCCTTGACGTGCTGCTCGAGCGCAGTGGCGAATTGCGGACCTTCGGTCTGGACCACGGAGATGTAGTTTTCGATGCCCAGGGTGTCCAGCACCTGGCCGCCGAAGCGCTCGGCGACGACGCCGGTGCGGATGCCTTTGCGGGCCGCGTAGACCGCGGCGGCCGCGCCGGCCGGACCGCCGCCGACGATCAGCACGTCGAACGCTTCCTTGGCGTCGAGTTGCGCCGCCTTGCGGGTGCCGGCATTGCTGTCGAGGCGCGCGAGGATTTCCTCGACGCTGGTGCGGCCCTGGCCGAAGACCTCGCCGTTGAGGAAGGTGGTCGGGACCGCCATGATCTGGCGCTGGTCGACCTCGTCCTGGAACAGCGCGCCGTCGATGGTGACGACGCGGATCTGCGGGTTGATCACCGCCATCAGCGTTCAGGGCCTGCACCACGTCCGGGCAGTTCTGGCAGCTCAGCGAGACGTAGGTCTCGAAGTTGTACTCGCCGTCGAGGTCGCGGATCTGCTCGATCACTTCCGGCGTCGAGCTTGAGCGGGTGGCCGCCGACCTGCAGCAAGGCCAGGACCAGCGAGGTGAATTCGTGGCCGAGCGGAATGGCGGCGAAACGGATGCCGATGTCGGCGCCGGGCCGGTTCAGCGAGAAGGAGGGCTTGGCGGGCACCGGCCTCGGGTCGTCGAGCAGCGGTGATGCTGGTCCGAAAGGTCTGCGATCTCCTGCAGCAGTGCGCGCATTTCCTTCGATTTGGCGCCGTCGTCCAGGGAGGCAACGATCTCGATCGGCTGGGTGATCCGTTCCAGGTAAGCCTTCAACTGCGTCTTGAGCTTGGCGTCCAACATGATGCTTTTCCGGTTCCGTGATGTTTGCAGAGGGCATGCTGCGGAGGCTGCCCGACCTTCTGCGGACCGGGCAGCTGCAGGGCGACCTCGCGCGTCACTCCGTCGCTCAGATCTTGCCGACCAGGTCCAGCGACGGGGTCAGCGTTTCCTCGCCTTCGGTCCACTTGGCCGGGCAGACTTCGCCCGGGTGGGCAGCGACGTACTGAGCCGCCTTGACCTTGCGCAGCAGTTCCGACGCGTCGCGGCCGATGCCGTTGTCATGGATCTCGCACAGCTTGATCTGACCTTCCGGGTTGATCACGAACGTGCCGCGCAGTGCCATGCCTTCTTCTTCGATCAGCACGTCGAAGTTGCGGGCAAGGGTCAGCGGTCGGGTCGCCGATCATCGGGTACTCGACCTTGCCGATCGCCGGCGACGTGTCGTGCCAGGCCTTGTGCGCGAAGTGCGAGTCGGTCGAGACGCTGTAGACTTCGACGCCCAAGCTTCTTGAATTCGTCGTAGTTGTCGGCCAGGTCTTCCAGTTCGGTCGGGCAGACAAAGGTGAAGTCGGCCGGGTAGAACACCACGACCGACCACTTTCCCTTCATCGACTCGTCGCTGACCGGGACGAACTTGCCGTTGATCGTAGGCGGTGGCGTTGAAGGGCTTGATGGTGGTGTTGATCAAAGACATGGAGCTTCCTCGTGAGTAAGTATCGGTTGGCAATGAGAATGATGCGCGATACGGCGAGGATGGTAAATTGAATTAAACCAATGGCTTCGATTGGAAAAGTGAATGACGAGCGGCGTAGGCCACCCACCGGGCGAGGTTCGGACCTCCCCCGGCGCACTGGCGCGGTCCGTTCCGTCACGTCGACAGGTGCTCGGATCGGGCTCCGCCCTGACGAGCCGATGCCCGCAGGCAAATGGTCTTATAAGAAGCGAACGCTTACTTCAAATCGCCGGCCAGGAGCGCGAGGGTCTCGGCGTCCAGGGTGACATGGGCCGGATAGTTGGTGTGGTCACAGCCGAGCTTGACGCTGGCGCCGGCCAGCACCGCCTGCTTCGCGGCCTGACCGAACTCGAACCGCACGAAGTGCACGGCAGAAGTCTTTTCCTCATTCTCCCGATCCAGGTCCTCATCCGCGATCGCGTAGACCCGCGGGTATCCTTCCACCTCGACGAAGAGACGGTCCTCGACCCCGATCAGCCGGGCCAATTCACGCTTGCGCTCATTCGGGTCCGGATACTCGATCAGTACGGTCGCCTTCCAGTTGCTGCCGTCGGGAACCAGCGGCGCATAGGCATCGATTTCTGCCTGGATCCCTTCCTCCTCGAAGATCTTCTCGATGCGCAGCATCTCCTGGATCTGGATCCGCACCGTCTGCTCGTCCTCGAACTGCAGGTTCAGGTGCTCACCGAGCCGGACGCTCCGGCGGCGCCGATGCGCAATATGTTCGGCCTTGCTGGTCTTGCGCAGCTTGGAATAGGCTTCGAGCGACAGCAGGCTCTCGGGGGTGATCGTCATCGGATTCTGCTCCAGTCGTTCCCAACGCCAGTCATTCGAGGCCGTACGCCAGACGAACCAGGCTCAGGGGGTGGCTCAGCGAGCGCGCGGGCGTGCCCGCCTCGGCCATGCCCTGCGCGATGTGGTGCCCGGCCAGGGCGCAATCGCTCGCGATGTGATCCGGATCGTTCTTCGCCATGGACTTGAAGACCGGCCTGCCGATCTTCATCGCATTGGCGTGAAAACGGGTCTTGACGCCATAGGTGCCGGCATGACCGGAGCAGCGTTCCACCAGGTTCAGCGACACGTCTACCGTCTGTCCGATCAGTTTGAACATTTCCTCGGTCTTGCGGCCGATCTTCTGTACCCGCCCGTGGCAGGGCACGTGGTAGCTGACCTTGCCGAGCGCATTCTTGAAGCCGGTATCGAGCAGGCCGTCTTTGTGGCGCGCCACCAGGTACTCGAACGGATCGAACATCGCCGCCTGGACTGCCTGGGTCTCGGCACAGCCGGGAAACATCAGCGGGAGTTCCTGCTTGAACATCAGGGTGCAACTCGGGACGGGAGTCAGGATAGCGTAGCCGTCGCGGGCATAGCGGGCCAGCACCGGCATGTTGGCGGCCTTGTGCGATGCCACCGAATCGAGGTCGCCCAGTTCGAACTTGGGCATGCCGCAGCACTGCTCCTTCTCCACGATCACGTAGGGAATCCCGTTGTGCTCCAGGATCTTGAGCAGATCCAGGCCGATGCCCGGTTCGTTGTAGTTCACATAGCAGGTCGCGAAAATCGCCACCTTGCCTGGCGTGCGCTGCCCGTCGGTCACGACGCTTGCCTTGCCCTCGGCCGGGGCGCTGCTGCGAAAGCGCCTGGTCGCGAGCGGCGGCAACCAGGCATCCGGATGAACGCCGAGCGCCTTGTCCATCAGCTTGCGCATCGGCCGGGTGCGATTGACGGCATTGACCGCCTGGACCACCACCGGGATGCCGGCAAACCGGCCATGCACGTCGGTGGATGCAAGAAACTTCTCGCCCGCCGTCAGTCGTCCCTGCCGGTGCTTGATTGCCTTGGCTCGCAGCATCAGGTGCGGAAAATCAACGTTCCACGGATGCGGCGGCACGTAGGGGCACTTGGTCATGTAGCAGAGGTCGCAGAGGTAGCACTGGTCGACTACCTCCCAGTAGGCTTCCTTCACGACTTCGTGGACCTCGCCGTCGGCGGTGGCATCGACCAGGTCGAAGAGGGTGGGAAACGACTGGCACAGGCTCACACAGCGGCGGCAGCCGTGGCAGATGTCGAAGACGCGCTCGAGTTCCGCAAATGCGGCGGTCTCGTCGTAAAACCGGGGGTTCTGCCAGTCGATCGGATGGCGCGTCGGCGCCTCGAGATTGCCTTCCTGGCTCATCGTGCCCCCTTGCGCATCAAGTTGTTTGCCATGCACCGCCCTCGCCGGTCAATCTGCGGCCGACGATCTGCGGCCGACAGGAAAAAGGGCCGGGACCCCGCCGGGCAGTGCTGCCCCGCGAAATCCTGGCCCTGTCGTGCAACGAACCGGGAAATGCCCGGAGTCAGTCCACGAAGGCGTCGAGCGCCTTCTGATAGCGGTTGGCGTGCGAGCGCTCCGCCTTGGCCAGGGTCTCGAACCAGTCCGCGATCTCGTCATGCCCCTCGTCGCGGGCCGTCTTGGCCATGCCGGGGTACATGTCGGTGTACTCGTGGGTCTCGCCCGCTACCGCGGCGGCCAGGTTCAGCCGGCTCGATCCGATCGGCAGGCCGGTGGCGGGGTCGCCGACTTCCTCCAGGAACTCGAGGTGGCCATGGGCATGGCCGGTCTCGCCCTCCGCGGTTGAGCGAAAGAGAGCGGCGACGTCATTCTGTCCTTCGATATCGGCCTTGTTCGCGAAATACAAGTACCGGCGATTTGCCTGGGATTCGCCGGCAAAGGCGTCCTTCAGGTTTTGCTCGGTCTTCGAACCTTTCAAACTCATGATCCCCTCCTGGTTTATGGGCAACTGATGTGTCCGCGTCGGTCAGGCCCGACAACCGGTAACTTCGGCACCGTAGCAAAACATCGCCGATCGGGCCAATGCAATTAGTCAATCTGTCCGATAGTGCGAGCCGATGATCGTCATGGCGGCCGCGGGAAGTGCGCCCCCTTGCAACCTCAACGCACCCCCCTCCTTCTGCCGCTCAGCCGCCTAGGCCTGGAGTGACTGCCACATCTCCATGTCCCGCTCGGCGGTCCAGACCCTCGGCTTCTTGATGCCGCTGGCTTCGTCGAAGGCCCGCGAGACGTCGAATGGCAGGCAATGCTCATAGATGAAGACCTCGCCGAATACCGGGTCCATCACCTTTCGCGTGTCCTCGAAGACCTGCTTCAGGTTCTTTCCTGCTGCCACGCCCGCCTTGGCGGTGTTGTAGAGGTCGGTGACCCACTTCTTGGTGTAGTCGATGCCCTTGTTCACGTCGGCGGCCGTTTCCAGCGCGGGACCGCGCCCCGGCACGAGCTTCTGCGCACCGAGTGCGCGCAGCGCCTCCAGCGTGGCGGGCCATTCCTCCAGTTGCGCATCGCCGGTGTAGACCCCGGCGCTGAACTCGACCAGGTCGCCGGAAAAGCAGATCTTCTGAGAAGGAATCCAGGCGATGGCATCGCCTCGGGTATGCCCAGGTCCGATGTGCATCAGTTTGACTTCGAGCTTGCCGAGGTACAGCGTCATTTCCCGATCGAAGGTGATGTCCGGCCACGTCAGGCCGGGGATCGACTCCACGGCCTGGAACAGACGCGGGAAGCGCTCGATCTCGCTTTTCATGTCCTCCGCGCCGCGTTCCCTGATGAGGTCGTAGGTGCCCTGGCTGGCCAGAACAGCCTGTGCGCCTTCCTTGAAATAGGCGGAGGCGCCGAGGACCCGGACCGCGTGGTAATGCGTGAGCATCACGTACTTGATCGGCTTGTCCGTCACCTCGCGGATGCGGGCGATCAGGTCCTGGGCCATCACCGGGGTGGCGGTGGTGTCGATCACCATGCAGCAGTCGTCGCCGATGATCACGCCGGAATTGGGATCGCCCTCCGCCGTGTATGCGTAGGCGTTGTCCGACAGCTTGGTGAACGAGATCTTCTTGGCCGTCAGGTCGGCCTTTGAAGCAAACGTAGCGCTCATGGCCCTGGCTCCTTGGTGTTGCGTCGATGTTAACCGAGTGTCGCCGGCCGTCCTGCGCAACACCCTCCTTGCCTATCCGCGCGCCGGCAGCAGCCTGCGGTACTGGATGAAGCCGCTGCGATCGGCAACCCGGTCGTAGAGTTTCATCGCATCCAGGTTCGTTTCGTGGGTCAGCCACCAGACTCGAGAGCAGCCCATTGTCGCCGCCCGGTCATAGACGTGGTCGATGAGCATCCGGCCGATGCCACGGGCGCGTCGATCCGGATCGACATAGAGATCCTGCAGGTAGCAGTAGTTGCCCACGGTCCAGGTGCTGCGGTGGGCCAGGTAATGGACCAGGCCGACCGGCCTGCCGCCTGATTCCGCGACGGCACACCACATCGGCTCCGCGTCATTGAGCAGGCGCTGCCAGGTCATCGCGGTGGTCGAGTCGTCGATGTCGACCTTGTAGAAGCCCTGGTAGCCCCGCCAGAGAGCGAGCCAGTCCTGGTGATCGGCTGGTGTCGCCAGCCGGATCGCGATGCTGTCCGGCTGCTCGGAAGGCTGGGTCATCGTCCGCTCCTCTGTGGATGAAGTCGTGCTGATGGCGGCATTGTCTCACCGCCGGTCCCGGGCGCCGGGGCGTGCTAATCTTCCCCGATTCCCGACGGAGATAGCAATGCCAGGCCTCTTGCCCGATGTGGACCCCGATGGGCTCCTAGAATATTCCGTGGTCTATACCGATCGCGCGCTCAATCACATGTCGCAGAAGTTCCAGGGCGTCATGAAAGACATCTCGGGCGTGCTCAAGTCGGTGTACAACGCCCGTTCCGCGATCGTGGTGCCCGGCAGCGGAACATTCGGCATGGAGGCAGTGGCGCGGCAGTTCGCGACCGACCGCAATGTCCTGGTCATCCGCAACGGCTGGTTCAGCTATCGCTGGTCGCAGATTTTCGAGATGGGCCGGATTACCGCCCGGACCAGCGTTCTCAAGGCGCGCCGGCTGACGACCGACCACCAGGCGGCGTTCGCTCCGCCGCCGATCGCCGAGGTCGTTGCCGCCATCCGCGAGCAGAAACCGGACCTGGTGTTTGCACCGCACGTGGAAACCGCGTCGGGCATCATCCTGCCGCCGGCCTATCTGCAGGCCCTGGCAGAGGCCGTGCACGAGGTGGGTGGCCTGTTCGTGCTCGACTGCGTCGCGTCCGGCACGATCTGGGTCGACATGGCGGCGATCGGCGTCGACGTGCTGATCACTGCGCCGCAGAAAGGCTGGAGCGGTTCGCCGTGCTGTGCGCTGGTGATGCTCGGGCCGCAGGCGCGTGAACGGATCGACTCGACCACCAGCACCAGTTATTCATGCGACCTGCGCAAGTGGCTTCAGATCATGGAGGCCTACGAGCAGGGCGGTCACCTCTATCATGCCACCTTGCCGACCGACGCCCTTGCCAGCCTGCGCGATGTGATGCTGGAGACCAGGTGCCTGGGTTTCGACCTGGTCCGTGACCGCCAGCAGGAACTCGGCGACAAGGTCCGCGCATTGCTGGCCCGTCGGGGGTTCAAGAGCGTCGCGGCCCCGGGTTTCGAGGCGCCCGGCGTGGTCGTCAGCTACACCGACGACGCCGATATCCATTCCGGCAAGAAGTTCCGCGAGGCCGGTCTGCAGTCGGCGGCGGGCGTGCCTTTGCAGTGCGACGAGCCGGCGGACTTCAGGACCTTTCGACTGGGCCTTTTCGGCCTTGACAAGCTGCAGCAGGTCGACCGGACGGTCCAGCGCCTGGATGAGGCCCTGAGCCGGATCCAGTGACCGGTTGCATACGCCCCGCGGCTGGACTCTGACATGCCAGTTGTCAAGACTTCGATTCATGCGGCGATCTGGGGCCGCCATTGGACGGCCGACCGGATCGGGCCGACGCTGGGGAGCGCAGCGCGAGTCGGATACGACTATGTGGTCGTGCCGCTTCGCCGGTTCGAGGACGTGCAGCCGGCCGCCCTTGCGCGCGAATTCGAGCGCCACGGCATCGCGCCGCTCTGCGCATGCGGGCTGGCGCCCGATCGTGACATCGGCTCCTGCGATGCCGCGATCCGGGATCGCGGCATCGCGCATCTGACGCAGGCGATCGCGCTGGCGCGGGATATGGGTGCGATCCAGATCGGCGGGGTGCTCTACGGTCCGCTCGGCAAGGCGCCGCAGCCGCCGTCCGGCGAATCGATCGCGCGAGCCGCGCAGGCGATTCACGAGGCAGCTGAAACGGCCCGGCGCGCCGGTGTCCGTCTCGCGCTCGAAGTGGTGAATCGCTATGAGACGGCGATTCTGCCTACCGCGGCGCGCGGGCTCGATTTCCTAAAGGCGGTCGGCCACGACAACGCCTGGCTTCATCTGGATACTTTCCACATGAGCATCGAGGAGGCAGCTCCATTCGATGCGATCGCGGGCGCGGTTCCAAGACTTGCCTACTTTGAACTTGACCAGAGCCATCGTGGCGCTGCTACGGAAGGAAGCCTTGACCTGGTGGCGTGGGCCAAGGTCGCCGAACGCGCCGGTTATCGCGGTATCGTCGGTGTCGAAGCGTTCTCCCGGGGACTTCTGGCCGACGAACACGCCAACGCGCTGTCGATCTGGGAGGACCGGTTCGACGACGGGGAGCGGATTGCTGCCGGATTCATGCAGGTCATCAAGGCCGCCTTCGGGCCCTGAGCTCCCCTATTCCTGAGCGCAGTCGACCCAGCCGCCTCCTGCGGCGCTCGACGTCAGCGCCGACTCGACGAATGCCATCCCCCGGACACCGTCGAGGGCGCCGGGGAAGTCGAGCGCCAGCGGATCCGCCTCCTCACCGTTTTTCCTCGCGGCGATCGCCGCAGCGACGTCGGTGTACAGGTTCGCGAACGACTCCCGGAACCCCTCCGGATGGCCGCGGGCGATGCGCGTCGCACGGCGCGCGGCCGGCGACAGATACGGCTCGCCGCGCCCGAGCGTGCGCACCGGCTCCGCGAGCGGGGCGTGTCGCAGATAGTTCGGCGTGGCATGTTGCCACTCCAGCATCCCGGTCTCGCCAAAGACGCGCAGCATCACGTTGTTCTCGGCTCCCGCGGCCGCCTGGCTGACTGCACAGGTGCCGCGCGCGCCGTTGGCAAATCGCCAGAGCATTGCCGCATAGTCATCGACGGTGCGGCCTGGTACGAGCGCGCCGATGTCGGCTGCCACCGCAGTCACCGGACTGTTCGTGACGAAACACGCCAGGTGATGGGCGTGGGTGCCGATGTCGCCCATCACCAGGGATGGCCCGCTGCGTTCAATGTCCAGCTTCCATCGCAATTTAGGCGTCAGCGGACCGGCCTCCACGGACAGAGCCATGCCTGCCTGGAAGTATTCGGCATGGACCATGCGGATCGGACCAATGGCGCCGGCAATGACCATTGCGCGCGCCTGGCGCACCATGGGATAGCCGGAATAGTTGTGCGTAAGGCAGAAAACAATGCCCGCGGCCTGCGCCAGACGCAACAGTTCCCGGGCCTGTCCGCTGCCGTTGGCCAGCGGCTTGTCGCAAATCACGTGCAGGCCGGCCGCAATTGCCATCCGGCAATCGTCGAAGTGGCGGTCGTTCGGCGTCATCACTGCGACGGCTTCGATACCGTCGGGGCGGACCGCTTCCGCCGCAAGCATCGCGGCGACGTCCGGATAGGCCCTTGCCGGATCCAGGCCGATCGCAGAGGCATGGACTGCACAGCGTGCCGGGTCGGAGGACAACACGCTCGCGTGGATCCTGAAGTGCCCGTCGAGTTCCGCGGCGTTGCGGTGGATCGGGCCGATGAAAGAGCCGGGACCGCCGCCGATCACGCCGAGCCGCAGCGGGCGTCCGAGAAGGCCGTTTGTCATGAGGGCACCTCAACCGATCGCAAATCCGCCGCCGGCGACGTTGATGTTCGCTCCGGTGACGAATGCAGCCTTGGCGGACAGCAGCCAGACGATCGCTTCGCCGACCTCCTCGGGCGTGCCGAAACGGCGCATCGGAATGCTGGCTTCCATCCGGGTCCGCACGTCGCCGGAGCGCATCCGCTCGATCATGTCGGTGTCCGTGATGCCGGGGCGTACCGCGTTGACGCGGATCCCTTCGGCGGCGACTTCCTTGGCGAAGCCGACGGTGAAGGCATCGACGGCAGCCTTCGACGCGGCATAGGTCGATGCCCCGGTCCGTCCGCCGATCGTCGCTGCCATCGACGAGATGTTGACGATCGAACCCCCGGCGCCACCGTGGGCGCCCGACATCCGTCTTGCAGCCTCGCGACAGCACAGCATCAGGCCGATCACGTTGACGTCGAACATGCGGTGCAGATTCGCTGCATCCAACGAGTCGACGCGGTTCTGAAACGAGACGCCGGCCGAGTTGACCAATCCGTCGATCGGCCCGAGCTCATCTGTCGCCATGGTGAAGAGCGCTTCGATACCGGCCTCGTCACCGACGTCGGCCTGGATCGCGACCGCGTTCCGGCCCAGTGCGCGGATCTCGGCGACCAGCGCATCGGCTGCATCGGAACGCTCGCGATAGTTGATTGCGATATTCCAGCCGTCACGCGCGGCCAGCCGCGCGGTTGCGCGGCCGATTCCGCGCGCGCCTCCGGTGATCAGGCAATTTTTCGTCATGTTTCGTCTCCAGTCGAACAACGCGGCTAGCGCGCTGCGGCCATATGGTCCCGCGTCGCGTAGTTGCTCTGAATCAGCCAGTCGCGCAGATTGTCCAGCAGAGTCTGGCGGACCGGGGCGCAGCCGGGATCGTTCCACCGATCATGGGTCTCGCCGGGATCGCTCACGAGGTCGAATAACTGGCCGTACGGCTCGCCCATGTAGTGGACGAGCTTCCACCGGTCGGTTCTGACCATCGTGATCAGTTCCGAACCGGTCAGGTTGGTGTCGCCTGCCTGTTCGCAGTAGACAGTTGCGCGCGGTGCCCAATCGTCGCCATTCAAGGCCGGATTCAGCGAGCGGGCCTCGAAGGAGGCGGGCACTTCGCAGCCGGCGCGCTCCAGGATCGTCGGCGCCAGGTCGAAGAGCTGGCAGAGTCCGTCGAACTGCCTGCCGCGCCCCGCGCCCAGGCCGTGTTTGGACCAGGCGACGAGCGGCACGCGCGTGACGCAGTCGTACATCGCCCACTTCTGCACCAGCCCGTGCTCGCCGAGGCAGTCGCCGTGATCGGAGGTGAACAGGACCAGGGCATTCTCGAGATAGCCTTTCGCGTCGAGAGCGGCCAGGATCGAACCGATCCGCTCGTCGATCAGCGTCATGTTGGCGCCGTAGTGAGCCCACAGCCGATGCAGCTGCTCGTCGGTCGGATCAAGGCTCCAGACGACCGAGTCGTGATCGACGTCGACATCGTGCCGGCGCTTCTCCTTCAACGCCGGCGGCAGATTTTCGAGTTCCTCGGTCGTGGGTCTCGGAATCGGAATATTGCCCCGTTGCAGGTACCGATCGGCATAGCGTGGCGGCGGATCGTAGGGCGGATGCGGCCCCGGAAAGCCGATCTGCAGGAACAGCGGGGCGGTCGTCGGATATGTGTCGATCCACCACTGCGCCATGTTGCCGACGAACATGTCCGAATGAAGGTGTTCCGGCAGTTCCCACAGGAATGCGCCCAGCCGGTCGCGGTAGTCTGCGCGTTCGCGATAGAGAACGCGCTGCTGCTTCTTCAGGCCATGCGCCGCGAGTGCCTTGTCCCATTCATCGAAATACCAGCGCCCCTCCATGTAGCGGTCCTTGTTCTCCACCACATAGCGTTCGTGAAACCCTGCCGGCGCGTTGTACGGGATTGTGTGCATCTTGCCGATATTGACGCACCGGTAGCCGGCGCCGGCCAGCTGCTCGACCCAGGTCCGGCTCCATGGCTGGCCGTTGCGGAAGATGCCGGTCGAGTGAGGATACAGCCCGTTGAACAGGCTCGCCCTCGACGGCACACAACTGGCGCCGGTGATATGACAATTGCTGAAGGAGACGCCTTCCTGGACGAGCCGATCCAGATTCGGCGTGTCGACCCAGGACGCACCGAGCGCGCCGATCGTCTCGTAGCGCTGCTGGTCGGTCATGATCAGGATGATGTTCGGAGTCGACGCTACGCTTTGCTTGGTCATGTCGTCGGGGCAGGCAGCCCCCCGTTGCGTTGCGAGCTTCCTCTGGCGACGAGCTCGGGTTCGATCAGGATGCGTTCCGATGGCAGACCCTCGACGCGCCGCAGGATGAGCTCCGCGGTACGGAGCCCGATTTCGCGCCGGGGCGGGCCGATCGACGTGAGCTGGGGTTCTAGGCAGGTGTTACTTGGATTCTCACCGAACCCGACCACCCCGATATCGTCCGGCACCTGCCTGCCGAGGCGGCGCAGTTCGGCGATGACGCCGTGGGCGACGACGTCGCCGTTGCAGATGATCGCATCGGTTGCGGGGTCCGTACCCAGCACTTGCGCGAGCAGCCGCGCGCCCATTTCGGGGTGCCCGATCGCCGCTTCGGTCGCGACGACAATGGGGCGCAAGCCATGGTGGCGTGCGCACGCCGCGGCGCCTTCGAGGCGTTTGTGCGCGCGGTGGTCGTTCTCGCGCATTGAACCGACGAAGGCCGGTCGGCGGCAGCCCTGCTCATGGAGGTGGTCCATCTGCATCCTGCCGATGGACCGGTGGTCCATGCCCACCCCCGAATCCACAAGCGGATCGGCGCAGTCCCAGATTTCTATGACCGGCCTGCCGGCGGCGGCGAGCAGTTCACGAGCACGCGGGTGGTGATCGGTGCCGACGATCGCGATCGCGGCGGGGCGCCAGCTCAACATCGCCCGAACCAGTCGCAGTTCTTCGTCGGGTTCGTAGCGACTGTTTCCGATCATCAGTTGCAAGCCGGCATCCGAGAGACGCTCCTGCATGACTTCGATGATCGCCGCAAACTCGGAATAGTGAAGCGAGGTGACGATCACGCCGACCATAGCGGTCTGCGAGCCTGCCAGTCCGCCCGCGAGCCGGTTCGGCACATAGTTCATCTCGTCGAGCACCGACTGGATTCGGCGGCGCAACTCGGGCCGGACGGTGTGTGGTGCGCGCAGGCTGCGGGAAACCGTGTTCAAGGAGACCCCGGCCCGCAGGGCCACGTCCTTCAGCGTCGGCTCCGCCTTCATCTGGCGGGAACGGGCAGAGTGGCCAAGGCGCCATCCCTTCAGTCGATCGGTCCGCAAAGTGAGCGTTGCGTTAGCGAATCCACTATGCCATGATAGGGCGCGAAACGTCAAGACCAGGGCTCGAATCGAAGCGCCAATGAGCGGCGGCCCGGCCTCAGCGTTCGATTTGCAGGCGTTCGAATTCGGCATTGACCCCGACAGCCTCCCAGGCACGGGACAGGAGACACCGAACATGAAAGTCGCTTCGCTGCCAAGCTCCGCCCTGAACAGGCAGGACGAGGATACGGATTCCCAATCCCGGCCCACCGTACGATCGCTGCCGACGGCGCGCCGCAGTGTACTGAGGTCCCTCGCGGCGGGTGGCGCCACGCTCGCGCTCGGCGCGCATGCGCCCGCGGTGCTCGGGCAGGCGAAAAAGTTCGCCGGCGTCACGATCAACGGCGCCTGCTTCCAGCACGTGTTTCAGACCTATCTGAAGGACTACCTCCCGGAGTTCGAGTCGCAGACCGGCATGAAGGTCAACCTCGACTTGCAGGCGTTTCCGGTCTACAACCAGCGGATGGACCTGGAACTGTCGACCAAGGGCCAGGCCTATGACTTCTGCAACGTGACCTTCATCTACTCGGGCCGCTGGATCGGGGCCGGCTGGCTCACGCCGCTCGACGAGATCGTCAATGATCCGAACCAGACGGCCCCGGACTGGGATCCGAAGGACTTCGTTTCCGGCGCGCAGAGTTCGATGCAGGACGCCAAGGGTGCGACTTACGGTTTCGCCTGGGAGGCTGGCGCGATGATCATGAGCGCGTCCCGTGGCGATCTGATCGACCAGGCCGGACTCAAGATGCCGACCACCTTCGACGAACTGATCAAGGTCTGCGAGGCAACGAACAAGAAAGACAACGTCGTCGCCCTTCGTCGCCGACCGCCTGCACCATTGGAATCTGATTCCCTACCTGATGGGCTTCGGCGGCAAGATTTTTCGCGGCCCGCCGGAGGATCTCTTCCCGGTTCTCGACACCAAGGAAGCGATCGAGGCGGCCGGCTGGTACGCGAACCTGCTCACCACGTACGGCCCTTCGGGCGTGCTGTCCTATACGGACGACCAGGCGATGCGGGCGCAGATCGGCGGTCGCGCCAACATCCGGACGCAGGCGATCGGATGGCAGACCCCGCTTGTGAGGCACGAGGACAGCAAGGTCAAGACAACCGCCCGCTATGGGCTGATGCCGGCAGGCCCAGCGGGAAACTTTCCTGGATCCAACAGTCACGGCTACGGCATTCCGCTCGGATCGCAGAAGAAGGAAGCGGCCTGGGCCTTCATCCAGTGGGCGATGAGCAAGGACACGCTGCGCAGGATCGCGCTGGAAAAAGGCTACTCGGCAATCTGCCGCCGATCGATCATCACCGATCCGGAGTACAAGAAAGCAATGACGCTCAACGGCCAGGACGTCGCGTCGCTCTACCTGCAGGTTCTGGAACTGGGCGGTCGATCGGGCTACATGAAGTACCGGACCGTGCCGGTCTTCCCGCAGGTCGGGGACAAGATCAACAAGGCGATCGAGAAGATCGCGACCAGGCAGTTGTCGCCGGCCGCTGCCATGAAGGAGGCGCAGGAGCAGGCGATTGCCGATTTGCAGAAAGCGGGAGTGAAGGTCTGAGGCAGATTGCCGGAACACAGGACGTCGATGGTTGCCTCGCTCGACGCGCTTGCGGTACTGCGCTACCGGCAGGACGGCTTCCGGTTTCCGCATCGGGTGCTCGCGCCGGAGGCGGCGGCCGGCGTCGCGGCGCAGATCATGGCTTTCGCCGCCGACGACATCCCGGCACGCTATCCGGATCCTCACAATCAGCTGTTTCTGCTCAAGGCCTATCTGCTTTTCGAGTGGGCCGATCGCCTGGCCCACGACGAGGCGCTGCTGGACGCCGTTCAAAGCCTGATCGGACCCGACATCCTGCTCTGGTCCTCCGGGGTGTTCTGGAAGGCCCCCGGCACCGGCAGCCATGTGTCGTGGCACCAGGACGCTACACACTTCGAGCTCGAGCCCCTCGATGGCGTGGTTCGCGCATGGCTGGCACTGACACCTGCAACACTGGAAAACGGCACGATGAGGTTCCTTCCTGGAGGACATCGCCTCGGGGCGGTGGCGCATGTCGACCGGATGACGGACGGGGGACTGCTTTCGCGCGGTGAGACGATGGCGATGGCTATCGACGACAGCCGGACGGTGCCGGTCGTCATCGAGGCCGGCGAGGTCTCGTTTCATCATCTGTTTACGCCCCATGCATCGGGGCCGAACGCAAGCGATGCGCCGCGCGTCAACTACGTGATGACATTCGTTGCGCCGTCGGTCAGACCGCGGGTCGGACCGGACAGCGCGATGCTCGTGCGCGGAAAGGACCGTTTCGGGCACTTCGAGAGCGAGACGCGTCCACCGGTCTTCGCGACAGCCACGGCCTTGCGCGCGCACGAACGCGCAATGGCGCTGCGCTACGCGATCCTGTTCCGAGGCGCCAAGCCTCCGCCCTTGCCGGTCCATGACCCGAATGTCTGGTCGGGTGTCCTGCGCGAACCAGCATGACGGGCTCCCGGATTGCGACGGCCGAGACGATCGAGCCGGGCAGGCACGGTTCGAAGGGGATCGTGGCGCGCCGGTCGTTCGCCGACATCCGCGAGCGGTTCTACTGGAGTCTGCTGTGGCCTTGCTTGTCGTGCTGGGCGTCGTCACGCTGTTGCCGACGGTCTACCTGCTGGTGACCAGCTTCACGCCGCTCAACCTGACCCGACCCGGCACCGCCTGGAACTTTTCGTCACCCGCTGAACAACTACGACGTGATGCTGTCGGACTCGCGGCTGCACCAGTCGTTCTGGGTCCAGGCCAAGCTCTCGTTCTGGACGGTGACGCTGCAGCTGGTCCTCGGGCTTCCTGTTCGCGCTGCTGCTCAACATTCGCTCGAGCGTCCTGGTCGCGCTGCGCACCGTCTTCCTGATCCCGATGGTGCTGCCACCGATCGTCGTCGCGATCATCTGGAAGGTGCTCTACACCCCCGACATCAGCCCGTTCTGGTGGATCTTCACCGCGCTCGGCTGGAACGTTCCGGCGCTGATCACCGACGCCGACTGGGCACTGACCGCAATCGTCATCGCCGACACCTGGGAGTGGTTCCCGTTCACGATGCTGATGATCCTGGCCGCGCTGCAGATGATGCCGGACGAGTACGTCGAGGCCGCCCGGATCGACGGCGCCACCGCCTTGCAGCTCACCTGGCACGTGGTGTTGCCTCACCTGAGAGGCGTGCTGCTGGTGGCCGGGCTGTTCCGCCTGATCGACAGCATCAAGGCCTTCCCGCTGATCTACATCCTGACCGACGGCGGGCCCGGCAGCCTGACCGAGGTCACCAACTACTACAGCTTCATCCAGGCTTTCAACTTCAGCTATCTCGGCTATTCGAGCGCGATCACGGTCGTACTGGTGGTGCTCACGGTGGCGCTGAGCGCCGGCATCATCGCATTGATCGGATGGGGCGAGCGTGTCGACTAGCGCCTTCGAGTATGTGACGCGCGCACGCGGCGCCTGCTCATGCGCTCGTCGCGTGCTGGCCGTGCTGGTGATGTTCCCGTTCGTCTGGCTGCTTCTGCTCAGTTTCAAGACCACCGACCAGATCTTCGCCGGCGCCGCCGGCCTGCTCTCGCGCCGACGCTGGAGAACTACGCCGCGCTGTGGGAAAGCGACTTCCGGCGCTCGTTCGTCAACAGCGCCATCGTCAGCTGCGTGTCGACCGGGCTCTGCGTTGCTGTTCGGCGTGCCCGGCGCCTACGCCCTGTCGCGGATGGCGCTTCGCTCGCAGAAGCCGCTGTCACTGCTCATCCTGTCGTCGCGGATGGCGCCGCCGATCGCCTTCACGATCCCGTACTTCCTCGCCTACCGCCACCTCGAGTTGCTCGACACCCGGACCGGACTGATCCTCATCTACCTGACATTCAACCTGTCGCTGGTGGTCTGGCTGATGCGCTCGTTCTTCGACTCGTGCCCGCGCTCGCTGGAGGAGGCGGCCTGGATCGACGGCGCGACCATGTGGCAGACGTTCAGGCGGATCAGTGCTGCCGATCTCGGGCCCGGGCCTCGCTGCGACGGCGATCCTGTGCTTCCTCTACTCCTGGAACGACTTCTTCTTCGCGCTGATCCTCACGCGCAACGAGGCGATGACCGCGCCGGTGGCGGTGGTCAACTTCATGAACTACGAGGGTTGGGAGTGGGGCCGAATCGCCGCCGGCGGCACGATGGTGATGCTGCCGGTGCTGGTCTTCTCGATCGCGGTACGGAAATTCCTGATTCACGGCATGACCGCAGGTGCGGTGAAGGGCTGAATCGAGTGAACCGGAAGCCATGAGCGAAGGCGCTTCGTCATCATCATTGGGCCGTGGCAACGTACCGACGCGCCGCCGTCTCGGACGCACGACAGTGTCCGTGACCGAACTGGGATTCGGTACCGCGCCGATCGGAAACTTCCGTTTCGACACGAGCGACGCCGACGCCCAGGGCGCACTCGCGGGCTACTGGGCGGCTGGTGGCCGGCTCTACGATACGTCACCCTTCTATGGTTATGGTCGCAGCGAACTGCGAGTCGGTCAGTTCCTGCGTGGCGTCGATCCGGCCGACTACCTGTTGTCGACCAAGGTCGGCCGCTGGTTGCGGCCACTTCGCGCCGACGACGACCGATCCGGTATGCGGCAGGGCGGCCTGCCGTTCTTTCCGACATATGACATGAGCTATGACGGCGCGATGCGCTCACTCGAGCATTCGTACCTCCGGCTCGGACTGGACCGCATCGACCTGGTGCTGATCCACGATGTCGACGCCTTCACCCACGGCTCGGACGCGGCTGCAGAACCGCTTTTCGATGAGGCGATGGAGGGTGCCTACCGTGCCCTGGTGGAGCTTCGCAGCGCCGGCCAGATCCGCGCGATCGGTGCCGGAATCAACGACACCCGCTGGTGCCGCCGCTTCGTCGAGGCGGGCGATTTCGACTGCATGATGCTGGCAGGCCAGTACAGCCTGCTCGAGCATTCGGCCGAGGTGCTCGACTTGCTCTCGCTTTGCGCGAGCAAGGGGATCGGCGTCCTGATTGCAGGTGTCTTCAACTCCGGCATCCTCGCCGCTGGCTCGAATCCGGTGCCGCGTTCCACTACCGGCCCGCGCCGCCGGCGATCATCGAGCGTGTCAGGCGTATGGAGGCGATCGCAACGGCGCACGGCCTGCCGCTCGCGGCGGCCGCAATCCAGTTCGTGCTCGCGCATCCGGCGGTGTCGGCGGCCGTGCTCGGTGCGACGTCCCGCGCAGAAGTAGAGGCGAACTTCGATGCTTACCGGCACCCCATACCGCAGGCGTTCTGGGCCGATCTGCGATCGGCCGGTCTTCTAGGAGCCGACCTGCCGGAGGCGACTCCAGGGACTCCGTCATTTCGCACCCTGGGCCCATCCCGTACCTCAAACCCAGACGAGGACGCTGCCGATGTTGACCGGTGAAACACAGCTCTTTGCATTGCTTGCGGACCCGATCAGGCATGTCAAGGCACCCGCCATTTTTCAACCGGTCTTCGAGGCCAGAGGGCTGGACTGGTTCCTGTTTCCGCTGAACGTCAAGCCCGCGAACTTCGAAGCGGCCTTCGCGCAATTGAAGCTGTACGGCAATGTCGGCGGCTGCGTGATCAGCGTGCCGTTCAAGGCGCGGGCCGCGCGCCTGTGCGACCGGCTCGGCCCTCTCGCCCAGAAGGGCGGCGTCGTCAACACGGTGCGATTTGCCTCCGACGGCACGGTCGAAGGCGAAATCCTCGACGGTGTCGGGCTGATCCGCAGCGCGGAGCAGTCGGGCATACCGCTGGCAGGCGCGCGCATCCTGATGCTCGGCGCGGGTGGCGCAGCGTCGGCCATCGCCCATGCTCTGGCAGACGGCGGTATCGGGACGCTGACTATTTCCAACCGCAGCGCCGCCAAGGCGCAGTCGCTGGTCGCCGGTGTCAGGTCGCACCGGCCCGAGTATGAGATCGACATCGGCGTATTCGACCCCGACCGCCACACGGTGGTGATCAACGCGACGTCGGTCGGTATCGAGCCGGCCGATGCACCTCCGATGGACGTCGCGCAACTGAAGCCATCGATCGGGGTCATCGACATCGTCGTTCCCGACACCGCACTGCGCCGGGCGGCGCAGGCGCGGGGATGCACGGCGATCGGCGGCAGGCCCATGGTGGCGGCCCAGATCGATGCGCAGATCGCGCTGTGGAAGGGCGAGGTCGACACCACCCCGAACGTTCTTCACCGTTAAAAGGCCACAGCATGAAAGGTCCCGGCATCTTCCTCATCCAGTTTCTCGGCCCTGAGCCGCCGCACGATACGCTCGAAGGCCTGGCCGGCTGGGCGGCGGGACTGGGTTTCAAGGGCGTGCAGGTGCCCACCTTCAGGAAGGACATCTTCGACTTGGAGCAGGCCGCGCAGAGCAAAGGCTACTGCGACGATATCAAGGGCATGCTGGCCGACAAGGGTCTGGAGATCACTGAACTGTCCACGCATCGGCAGGGCCACATCTGCGCCTTCAATCCCGCCTTCAACGACATCCTGCGGAGTTTCGGTCCACCCGAGTTCGCGAGTGATCCCGAGGGACGCAAGCAATGGGCTCGCCACCAATTGCTGCTGGCGGCCAAGGCCGCTGGAAATCTTGGCTTGAAGACCCATGCATCGTTTTGCGGCAACCTGCTTTGGCCTTATTTTTATCCGTACCCGCCGCCGCCGCCGGGCCTGATAGACGACGGTTTCACAGAACTGGCAAGGATCTGGCGCCCGATCCTGGACGCCTTCGACGAAGTGGGCGTGGACGTCTGCTTCGAGATCCATCCCGGTGAAGACGTGCACGACGGTGTTACTTTCGAGATGTTCCTGGACAAGCTCCGGGGTCACCCGCGCTGCAACATCCTCTACGATCCCAGCCATATGCTGCTGCAGCAGATGGATTACGTCGGTTTCATCGACGTCTATCACGAGCGGATCAAGGCCTTCCATGTGAAGGACGCTGAGTTCATCCCGAGCGCGCGGTGCGGCGTATATGGCGGATTCCAGCGCTGGGGAAACCGTCCGGGGCGATTTCGAAGTCTGGGGGATGGTCAGATCGATTTCGGCGCAGTCTTCTCGAGACTTGCCTTTCACGGCTACGCGGGGTGGGCGGTGCTGGAGTGGGAGTGCTACCTGAAGCGTTCCGAAGACGGTGCGCGCGAGGCGGCGCCGTTCATCTCCCGGCACATGATCCAGGTGACCCGCCAAGCCTTCGACACCTTCATGACGGACAGGTCCGATCCTCAGATCAACCGCAGGCTTCTGGGAATCTGAACGAATGGCGGACAGACCGACGCTACGACGTATCGATGCCCATTGTCATGTGTGGCCGCCTGGAGGTGCCGCATTGGCAGCCGGTGTGACGCCGCAAGACCGTCGACCACCGGCCTATCCAATCGAGACCCATCTCCGACGACTCGCCACGCTTGGTATCGATGCCGCCGTCCTGGTGCCCCACATCGCCTACTACGGCCGCGACCTCAGCTACGCATTCGAATGTGCGGGACGGTGGCCCGGCGCGCTGCGCCGTGATGGGCGCGATCACCCGATCCGAGACCGAGAACCCGCAGCGGCTTCGCGACGACCTGGCCCTCGGCGTTCGCTCGTTTCGAATTCGCGCCGCGGACCTGGCACGCCCGGTCGATGATCTGTGCGGCCTGTTGCAATCCGTGCGCGCGGTGCTGTGCCCGTTGATAACGCGGGTGCAGGCCGAAGCCGGCGCATTGCAACAGGTCGTGGCATTGGCGGCACGCCATCCGCAGTTGCGGTTCGTGCTCGACCACTTCGGCGGCTGGTCCGGTTCGCCGGCGTTCGAGGCGCTGGCGGAGTGTCCGAACGTACTGGTCAAGATCTCGGACTTCGCCGCCTTCGATGTGCCGCCCTATGCGCGTGCGCTCGACTCGACCCTCGCACTCTGCCGGCTGTTCGGTGCGCAGCGCCTGATGTGGGGCAGCAATATGCCGGTCTTCGAACTCGACGCCGCGCAGCGCCTGGACGAGGCCTTCACCGTGATCGAAGCGGCAGTCGGTCTGAGCCCGGTCGACAAAGCCGCGATCCTGGGGGGGACGGCCGCGCGCGTCTTTTTCACCCCTTGATCACCCTTGAGGCACGGGGCCGGTCCGCTGACCGGCGACGCGCCACGGGTCTACTGCAGTTCAGGGAACTGCTTGACGATCTCTTCCCGGACGATCCGGGGGAACCACTCGGCATACATGTAGCTGTAACCCTTGTTCTGCCACTTCGCGATGTCGATGACTGCGGCAGGCACGACGGTGATGACGTCATAGAACTCGTCCGGCTTATAGCCGCGCGAACGCGCAGCGTTGCTGCAGACATGGATCGTGACGCCGGCATCCTTGAGCGCCTTCAGTTCTTCATACATGCCCGGATAGGCCGCCCGGTTCAGACGTGAGAACGAGTGCAGTTCGTTGCCATGGGCGACGATCACCAGGTGCGAATTCTTCGGGTCGCCGAATTTCTCGATGGCCTTCAGATGGTTCTTCACGTAGCCGAAGGCGGTCTTGGCGTCCATCGGCTTGGCGAAATTGAAGTCGTACATGGCCTTCTGCGCCTTGTAGGGCGTGCCGTCGAAGGCCGAGGGATCCCCGGGACCGGCCACGGCAAGACGGCAGGCGAGCAGCAGGGCGGCGGCGAAAAGGCTGGGTGCTTTCATCGGTCGAACTCCTTCGGCACAGGGTGGCGGACAGCCCATGCTAACGGCATTGCGCCGGGAGCGTTGGCCTGACCCGGCCCCCCGGTCACCCGGCGCTCAGCCGTTCGGTGAAACGCTGGTCCCGGTTTGCGCGCCCGAGGTCATCCGCCTCGGTCCACCCCTCACCGAACCGGGACAGCTTGCCCGGCACGTGCTGCTCTGCTCGATGAACCGCCCGAATGACTGGCCGGCCTGGCTTGCGCGCGCGGTCAGCCCCCCAGGGCTTCGCTCAGCTGATGACCGGGAGCGCCTCGACATCGTAGCCGTGCTTGAGCCGGCGCCCCAGCACCGGGTCCTCCAGCTCCATCTCGAAGCGGCTGCCGGGCCGCACGCCCCCGATCGCACCGAGGGTGCCGCAGAACATGAGGCTGGGCGAGGCCAGGCCGGCGCCCTGGGTGCAGGCCTCGATGAGTTGCTCCGGCCTGCGGATGCCGGCCACCGGCCCTTCCTGATAGAGAACGCGTTGGCCATCGATCACCGCCCAGGCGCGCAGCACCAGCTGGTCCCAGTGCGGCGCGACCTCCTCGAAGCGCCACAGCTGCGTGCCGACCACCTTGGCGCAAAGCTGCTTGGACAGCGCGACGCCGACCGTCTCTGCCTTGCGGTCGGTGTGGTCGGAGCCGAGCGTGACCCACAGGCCATCGGCCAGGCAAACCATCACCGGCTCGACCTCGCCGGATGTATCCGGCCCGAGCACCTGAAGGTGGGTGGCCTGGGTCAGCAGGTTGACCGCCAGCCGGTAGAACAAGGGCACGGCGGACGGCGCAGGCACCCCGAGTGCGCGCAGTTCCTCGATGTGGTGCTGGATCGCGGCGGCGTCGCGTCCGGTCCAGCCGGCCACGATCAGGTCGTCGATTCCGACCGCAATGCGGTCACGTTGCTCCTTCACGAATCGTTCGAATGTCAGCAAGTCTTACCTCCGGAATCTGATTCAGGTCTGGGAAACAGCGGTAGCGGTCAGCCGAATAGGCCCGGCAGCCACATCGCGATCCCGGGGAACAGCGCGAGCAGCACGATCATCAACAGCATCGCGACGACGAATGGGCTCGACCCCATCATCACGTCGTTCAGTGTTCCACGGGTGCGCAGGGACTGCACGACGAACAGGTTCAGCCCCACCGGCGGCGTGATCAGCGCCATTTCGATCAGGATCACCAGCACGATGCCGAACCAGATCGGATCGAACCCGAGGGCGAACATGACGGGCGCGACGATCGGGATGGTCGTGATCATCATCGACAGGGTTTCCATGAAGCAGCCGAGCACGAGATAGAAGATCACCACCGCCAGGAGCGTCTCGAACTTGGACAGGCCGAGGCCGGCAATGAAATCCGTCAGCAGGTTGGTCAGGCCGATGGCGGAAATCACGAAGTTCAGGAAGTAGGCGGCCACGATGATCAGCATCACCATGGCCGTGGTCCGCATGGAGTTCTCGAAGACTTCCTTGAGCATCGGAATCGACAGCCGGCCGTAGGCCCACGCCAGGCCGAGCGCGGCGACGACGCCGAGGGAGGCCGCCTCGGTCGGGGTGGCGATGCCGACGTAGATCGACCCGACGACGACCAGGAAAATTCCCAGCGGGGGCAGCAGGTGGACCAGGCTTGCGAAGCGCTCTGCCCAAGAGGCGGACATCCGGCTTCCGCCCCAGGCGGGTCGGACCAGACACAGGCCGATGACGGTCAGGGTGAACAGCAGCGCCATGCCGAGGCCCGGTACGATCCCGGCCAGATACAGCTTCGGTATCGAGGTGTCGGTGAGTACCGCATAGATGATCAGGTTGATCGAAGGCGGGATCAGGATTCCGAGCGTGCCGCCGGCTGCAAGTGTGCCGAGGAACAGGCGTTCGTTGTAGCCGTACCGCTCCACCAGCGGCAGGGCAACCGTGCCGACGGTCGCGGCCGTGGCCACCGAGGACCCGGAAGTCGCCGAAAACAGGGTGCAGGCCCCGATGTTGGAATGCATCAATCCGCCGGGAAGCCAGGAAAGCCATTTTTCCATCGCGCCGTACATGCGTTCAGCAACGCCGGCGCGCAGCAGGATCTCTCCGAGCAGGATGAACATGGGGATCGCGACGAGCAGGAAGTCCTTGGACGTGGACCATGCCACCTCGCCGAGCGCGCGGGTCAGGGGCATCGACGAGTAGATCTGGTCGAGCGCCACGCCCAGGACGCCCAGCGCTCCCGCAACCGGCAGCGCCAGCGCCAGCAGCCCCAGCAGCAACATCAGAGTAGTGCCCAGCATGGATGCGGTGCTCGATTGGTGGTGGGGCGTCGATGCCGGGCGCGGCGCGGCGGCTCAGAAGCCCTGCTGCTTCAGATGCCGCGCATGAGTGACTTCGTCGGCGGCATCCTCCTCGATCGAGCGTGCCCCGATCAGCAGGCGCACGCCGGCCAGGTCGCCGCCGGAGAGCGCCAGGATCGAGCGCAGCAGCAGTGGCGTCCAGGTGAAGGCGAACAGCACCAGGCCGGCCAGCCACAGTGACTGCGGCACCCAGAGCGGCGTCTGCAGCGGGGTGGTGGCGCGGGCATTGAAGGCGACGGAGGTGTCCAGGACTTCCCACGCCTGCCAGGTCAGCAGCCCGACAAACACCCCGAGCGACAGCATCGCTGCGAGATCGAGCAGCGCACACACGCGTGGCGGAAGGTGGATGTACAAGGCATCGACGCGCACGTTGGCCCGTTGCAGCAAGGTGAACGCCAGCGCCCATGAGGTCCCGATCGCGAACGCGTAGCCGGAGAGCTCATCGGCGCCGCCCACCGAAATCACCAGCAGCTTGCGCACCAGGACGTCGAACGAGACGAGGAACGCCGCCGCCAGCATCAGCGCGCCGGCAAACCAGATCGCGTAGCGCGACAGCCGGTTCGCCAGCGCCAGCCAGGCGTCGAGAAGCTTCAAGACCAGATCACTTGTTGGCGGTCAGACCGACGACCTTGCCGACCGAGGCGTTCCAGTTCTCGACACAGTCGCCCTGGCAGCGAGCCGCCCATTTCGGCAGGACCACTTCCGTGAGTTGCTTGGCCAGCAGGGCGCGGTCCGCGTCCGACACCGGCACCACCGTCATCTTGGCCTTGGTTCCCATGGTGCAGCCGTCCTTGCCCGCATTGCAGAGGTAACCCTGGGTGGTCTCTTCAGCCGCCGCTTTCCAGATCCGGTCTTCCAGGCCGGCGATCTCTTTCTCCAGGAAAGTCCTGACCTTGGGATCGAGCGAGTTCCAGCGTTTGAGGTTGACCGCATGCATCACGTGGCTCCAGCCCAAAGGCAAGGCGTAGAGGTGGGTCGCCACCTCGTTCCACTTCGCGGTGTTGCCGGACAGCGAACCGGTGATCGCACAATCGACGACGCCGTTCTGCAGCGCCGGTACGACCTCGTTGAAAGAGAGGGTGACCCCCGTGCCGCCGAATGCTTCGACGAATTCCGCCAGCGTGCGATTGCCGGTGCGCACTTTCTTGCCCTTCAGATCGGACAGGCTGTTGATCGCCCCGTTGCAGAAAAGCACTTGCGCGGAATAAGGCCAGATGCCCAGGACCTTGATGCCGAATCGTTCTCCGTAGAACTTGTCGTAGACCGGCTTGTACGCATCGGAGACCTTGCGTGCGGTCTCGATATCCGGTGCCAGCCCGGCCAGGTCGACCGCTTCGTTGCGGGCGTCGTCGGCAGCGACATAGCCCAGCACCGTCGATCCGAAATCGATCACGCCGTTGCGCATCAGGCGGAAGATCTCCGCGCCCTTCAAGCCCATCTCGTTGAATGGCGTGATCTCCGCAGTGACGGCACCGTTGGACTTCTCGGTGATCTCCTTGGTCCAGAACGGCTTCTCGAATTCCTTGTACTGCAGCAGGTTGCCCCAGGCGCCGACGACTTTCAGCGATGTCTTGGGCAGGTCCTGCGCCCCGGCCACGCCGGCAGCCAGCAGGCCGGCGGTCATAGCCCCGGCAACGACCCAGGCGAATCCGCGGCCCTGAATGCGCTTGTTCATGATGCTCCTCCTGATGGTGGTGAAATGATCGGGTGCGCGTCGCCGCGGGCGATCACATGATCGCGAGGCGACTGTTCTTCAGATCGGTGACCAGCATATGGCCGGGCGCGTGCGTGATGCTGAACTCCGGCTGCACGGCGGCGATGACCGACTGCGGCGTGACACCGCAGGCCCAGAACACCGGCAACTCGTCCTCGTTCACCGCGACCGCGTCACCATAGTCGGGCCGCCCGATGTCCTTGATGCCGATCATTTCCGGTTTGCCGAGATGGACAGGCGCACCGTGCACGGCGGGAAAGCGCGAGGTGATCTGGATGGCGCGGATCGCGTCGGCGGGCCGAAGCGGACGCATCGACACCACCAGCGGCCCGTGAAAGCGTCCCGCAGGACGGGTCTGCACGCTGGTCCGGTACATCGGCACGTTGGTGCCGTTGTCGATGTGACGCAGCCGGATGCCGTCATCGATCAGTGCTTCCTCGAACGAGAAGGAGCAGC
The DNA here is from genome assembly GCA_963834335.1 of uncultured beta proteobacterium. GTDB lineage: Bacteria > Pseudomonadota > Gammaproteobacteria > Burkholderiales > Burkholderiaceae_E > Lautropia. The sequence goes on from CAWIBK010000001.1 coordinate 1,017,595, forward strand.
CCAGCACGAACGACACCAGGTCGTCGCGCCATGCGGCCTTGAGGTCTGAGACCTCATCCACCAGTTCGCCCTTGCGCCAGATGCGGTAGAGCGGCAGGTCGGTGCGGATGTCCAGATCCTCGCCCAGCGCCGGCAGGCGCGGGTCGCCTGGCTCCGAAGCTGCCAGCAGGGGGCAGGGCTTCGGGTTGTACTGGCAGAAGCGGAAGAAATCGTCCGCCAGCGCCTTTGGCAGGATGGCGAGATTGCCCTGGACATAGCCTGGCGCAATTCCGCTTGTCGGGCCGCTCTGGCGGCCGCTGCGCGCGGCAAGACGCGCGTCACGCCCGCTGGCGTAGGTCCTGAGGCCTTCCTGCTCGGTCATGGCTTTCATCGCTCCCTCTGCAAGCATAGCTGAACTTCCCTGGCCTCACGCCTCCTTCTCCAGGAGCTTGTCCACCATTCCGGACGGCACCTGCGAGTAGTGATCGAACTCCATCGTGAAGGTGCCGCGGCCGCTGGTCGCGGAGCGCAGGAAGTTGATGTAGCCGAACATCTCGGCCAGCGGCACGAAGCCCTGGATGTAGGCCTGCGGCCCCTTCTGGCCCTGATCGCGTGATCTGGCCGCGGCGGCGGTTGATGTCGCCGATGACGTCGCCGAGGTAACTCGCTCTCGGTGACCACCTCGACCCGCATGATCGGCTCGAGCAGCTTCGGCTGGCTGGCCTTGTGCGATTCGCGGAAGCAGCAGCGGCCCGCGATCTCGAACGCCAGCGCCGAGCTGTCGACGTCGTGGTACTTGCCGTCGATCAGCCGCGCCTTGAAGTCGACGACTTCGTAGCCTGCGATCTGGCCCTGCTTGCTCTCGGTGCGGATCGCGTGCTCGACCGACGGAATGAACTCGCGCGGAATCCGGCCGCCGATGACTTCGTCCGAGAACTCGACGCCGGTGCCCGGCGCCAGCGGCTCGAAGATCATCTTGACTTCGGCGAACTGGCCCGGAACCGCCGGACTGCTTCTTGTGCGTGTAGATGTGCTCGACCGGCTGGCCGAAGGCTTCGCGGAAGCTGACCTCGGGCTTGCCCATGTTGGCTTCGACGCCGAGCTCTGTGCGCATGCGGTCGATCGGTGATTTCGAGGTGCAGCTCGCCCATGCCGCGCAGCACGCGTCTGGCCGGTTTCCTGGTCGACCTGCAGGCGCAGCGACGGATCGGCCTTGGCCATCTTGTAGAGCGCGGTCGACATCTTGTCGACGTCGTCGCGGGTCTTCGGCTCGACCGAGACGCTGATGACCGGGTCCGGGAAGCGCATGCGCTCGAGCAGCGCCGGGTGGTCCGGGGTCGCACAGCGAGTCGCCGGTTTCCGTGTCCTTCATCGACACGAAGGCGCAGATGTCGCCGGCGCGCGCCTCGTCGATGTCCTTGACGTGGTTGGCCTGCACTTCGACGATGCGGCCGATGCGCTCCTTCTTGCCGCGGGTGACGTTGAGCAGGGTGTCGCCCTTCTTGATGACGCCCGAGTAGACGCGCACGAAGGTCAGCGTGCCGAACTGGTCGTTGATGACCTTGAACGCGAGCGCGCGCACCGGCGCGTCGTCGCGGATCTCCTGCTCGCCGATCGACCTTGCCGTCGGGATCGACCAGGTCGGATGCCGCCGTTCTCGCCCGGGTAGGGCAGGTAGTCGATGACCGCGTCGAGCAGTTGCTGCACGCCTTTGTTCTTGAACGACGAGCCGCAGAACACCGGCACCAGCGTGCCGCTGACCGTGCCCTTGCGGATGCAGCGTCTTGAGCATCTCCTGGTCGAATTCGCCGTTCTCGACGAACGTCATGAAGGCGTCGTCGTCATCGGCCAGCGCTGTCTCGAGCAGGTCCTGGCGCAGCTCCGGAATCTGGCTGATCCAGTCCGCTGTCGCGGGTGGCGGAGAAATTGAAGCGGCCCTCGAGCTGATCGAGCGGCACGGTTTCCCAGACGCTGTCCTTGTCGTCGGACGTCCAGATGTAGGCGACGCCCGGCGACCAGGTCGGCCATGCCGATGAACTCGTCGTGGCTGCCGAGCGGCACGTGGCACAACGGCGACCTTCGCGCCGAGGCGCTCGCGGATGCCGTTCAGGCAATGCGCCGAAGTTGGCGCCCATGCGGTCCATCTTGTTGACGTAGCACATGCGCGGCACGTTGTACTGGTTGGCCAGGCGCCAGTTGGTCTCGGTCTGGGGCTCGACCCCGGCGACGCCGTCGAACACCACGACCGCGCCGTCCAGGACGCGCAGGCTGCGGTTGACCTCGATGGTGAAGTCGACGTGTCCCGGGGTGTCGATCAGGTTGATCTGATAGCCCTTCCACTCGGTGGAGACGGCCGCGCTCTGGATCGTGATCCCGCGCTTGCGTTCCTGCTCCAGGTAGTCGGTGGTGGTGCTGCCCTTGCCGTCCTTGGTGTCGTGCACCTCGATGATCTGGTGCTTGCGGCCGGTGTAATAGAGCACGCGCTCGGTGGTCGTGGTCTTGCCGGCATCGATGTGGGCGATGATGCCGATGTTGCGGTAGCGGGCAATGTCTTTTTGCCTGGGCATGATGGAGCCTTGGTGGAGCGGTCGGCCTGCAATGGCAGACGTTGCCGCCGGCAGGGTTCGGCAGCAATCTTATACCCGCCGGCCGGCGCCGGCGCCGGAGGGCCTTCGCGGGGATTTCCGCCGCGCCCGTTCTGTGCTACAGTCGGCGGCATGAACCAGATTTTCCTAGGCCTGCTACTGCTGATCCCCCACGGGCGGAGACGGTAGCGCGCGCGCAAACCTCTCAGATCAACGGCCCGTATGCATCAGCAACGGGCCGTTTTGCATTGGGAGGCTGTCTGGCAAGAAGCTGTATCCAGTAACCGAAACCGGAAGACCATCATGTTGAAGAACCCTGCCGCCAAGTACCGGGCTTTCGCACCGATCCGTTTGTCAGACCGAACCTGGCCCGAGGCCGTGCTGAACAAGGCGCCGCTGTGGTGCAGCGTCGACCTGCGCGACGGCAACCAGGCGCTGATCGAACCGATGGACGTGGCGCGCAAACTGCGCATGTTCCAGTTGCTGGTCCGGATCGGGTTCAAGGAGATCGAGGTCGGGTTCCCGTCTGCCTCGCAGACGGAATTCGGTTTCGTGCGCAAGCTGATTGAGGAAGACCTGGTGCCGGACGACGTCACCATCCAGGTCCTGACCCAGGCCCGGGAGCCGCTGATCGCGCGCACTTTCGAGTCGCTCGCAGGCGCCAGGCGGGCAGTGGTCCATCTCTACAACGCCACGGCGCCGGTGATGCGCAAGGTGGTGCTTGGGATGGATGAGGACGGCATCGTCGGGCTGGCCGAGGCGAACGCGCGGCTGATCCGGGACATGGCGGCGCGTCAGCCGCAGACCGACTGGACCTTCGAGTATTCCCCGGAGATGTTCTCCGGCACGGAGTTGGCCTTCTCCAAGCGGGTGGTGGACGCGGTTACCGCGGTCTGGGAGCCGACCCCGGAGCGCAAGTGCATCATCAACCTGCCGTCGACGGTGGAGCATTCGACCCCGAACATCTTCGCGGACATGATCGAGTGGATGCATCGCAACATCGCACGCCGGGGTTCGGTCGTGCTGTCGGTCCATCCGCACAATGACCGCGGTACCGGCACGGCGGCGGGAGAGTTCGCCCTGATGGCGGGCGCAGACCGGATAGAGGGCTGCCTGTTCGGCAACGGCGAACGCACCGGCAACGTCGATCTGGTCAACATAGCGCTGAACCTGTACTCCCAGGGCGTGTCTCCGGGTCTCGATTTCTCGGATATCGACGATATTCGCCGCACCGTGGAGCACTGCAACCAGTTGCCGGTGCATCCGCGCCATCCCTATGTCGGCGATCTGGTCTATACCTCCTTCTCCGGTTCGCACCAGGATGCGATCAAGAAGGCACTGGCGGCGCGCAAATCCGACGACATCTGGGACATGCCCTATCTCCCGGTCGATCCCAAGGACCTCGGGCGCAACTACGAGGCGGTGATCCGCGTCAACAGCCAGTCCGGCAAGGGTGGCATCTCATACCTGCTGGAAAGCGAGTACGGCCTGGAGCTGCCACGGCGTCTGCAGATCGAATTCAGCCAGGTGGTGCAGGGCGTGATGGACGACTCCGGCAAGGAGCTGACTGCTCAGGACATCTGGCAGCTGTTCGAAAACGAGTACGGCATTGGCCGGATCCCGGCGCCCTCCCACCATATCGTCGACGAGAGTCGCGGGGCGACGCGGTCGCTGACCTTGAGCGCGGAGGTCCTGTGCCTCGGAGAGCAGGTTCAGGTGCAGGGCTCGGGCTCCGGCCCGATCGACGCCTTCGTCAACGGTTTCAACGCCAGCACCGGCCGCTCGGTGCGGGTGCTGGACTATCACGAGCACGCCGTCGGCGAGGGTGCCAACGCTCAGGCCGTCGCCTACCTGGAATTGCGCATAGACGATGACCAGACGCTGTTCGGCGTCGGCATGGATTCCAATATCGTCACCGCGTCGCTGCGGGCCATCATTTCGGGGATCGAGCGGGCCCAGGCTTTGCCACGGGAGCACGCGGTTGGTGAGAAAGAAGCGGGCAGCGAGAAAGCCATGGATGCGAACCGCTAGGAGCTGTCTGCCGCGCAGCACCTGAAATCCTGTCGGCGGCTGCCGGGCACGCTGCCCGGTCCGCCCGGCCGACCGCCGGCCTCAATCCCCCGGATGAGCATCATGCCGAACTCGTCATTGATCAGCCTGCTGTGGCGCTACCTGAGCTTCGTCTGGCTGTTCGATGAGGTTCCACCCAGGGCCGGCGTGATGCAGCGGGCGGCCATCGTGCGGGGCAACCGCGAGCGCGGCTTGCGGTTCCTGCCGGTGTACATGCGCCGCTACCTGCGCATGCTCGTGGGTCTGATCACCACCGGGACCGCTTCCGACGTGATGGCGGCGCCGCTGATCTCCGGCGCCTGCTTCACGCTGTCCACGGTGGTGCTGGTTGCGCTGCTGCTCGCCAGCATCGGTTTCACCGCCTTGCGGCTGCGGCTGTTCGAGCACTCTCGCTGGTAGCCATCACTCAAGCCATCAACTGGCCGCCATTGACCTCCACGATCTGGCCGGTGACGTAGCCACTGAGTTCGTCGGACGCAAGGTAGAGGAATGTGCCCGCGCACTCGTCGGGCTCTCCCAGGCGGTTCATCGGCACGCTCGCTTTCATCGCCTCCAGTTGCGCCGACGTGGTGAAGCGCTCGTGAAACGGCGTGAGGATCACGCCGGGCGACACCCCATTGACTCGAATGCCGTCGGGGGCAAGCTCACGTGCCCAGCCGCGGGTGGCGGTGGACACGAAGCCCTTGGCGGCCGCATAGAGTACGGAGCCCGGACCGCCGCCGTTGCGGGCCGCGATCGACGTGGTGTTGATGATGTTGCCGCCGCCCTGGCTGCGCATGACGATGGCGGTTTCGCGAAGAAACCAGACCAGCTGGCGGACGTTCAGGTTCAGCACTTCGTCCAGCAATTCGATGCTGTAGTCGGCCACCGGGGTGCGCCTCACCAGGCTGCCGACATTGTTCACGAGGATGTCGATGCGCCCCATCTTCGCCACGGTATCGCTGACGATGCGGCTGACATTGGCCAGGTCGGTCACGTCGCCGCCGATCATCTGGGCTTCTCCGCCCTCGCGCCCGATCTCGGCCACCAGGGCGGCGGCAGCGGCCTCGCTGGCGTTGTAGTGGACGACGGTCCGGGCGCCCTGGCGCGCAAAGGCCCGTGCCGCGGCGGCTCCGATTCCCGTCGAACCGCCGGTCACCAGGACCACCTTGCCTTTCAGATCCTTCATGTCTGCTCCTCGAGTTGAACCGCGCAGAGTAGCAGACCGGCGAGTGGGCCGGGCGGCGGTGGAGGAATCAGCCGGGGCGCCTTGTTTCGCCGGCAGCGGGGCCGGGAAGCAGGTCGGAGGCCGCCAGTTCGCTCGCGCGGCCGAATCCCGCATTGAGCAGGGCGCGTTCGGGCTGGATCCTTGCGAAGCTGAAGTCGCTGAAGTCGGCGTAACGCTCGGCTTGCGGGTGCCGGGCCAGGAAGCGACGGCGGGCCCCCCGCTGCTCCTCGGTATCACGATCGAGGAAGACGGCGCGTCCGAACACCGTCAGCCGCGGGTGCGCCAGCGGGTCCCCGCGCCCGGCTTCGGCCAGCAGCAGGCTGCAGCGCGGATCCCGGGCGAGCGCCTGGGTGTGCACCGAAAGGCGTGAGACCAGGAGCAGGAGGGCGCCATCGGCGGTGGCTGCAACGTTGACCAGGCTGCTGTAGGGCCATCCGCCGGCGGGTTCGATGGTGGCAAGGGCGGCCGTGGGCGTCGCGAGCATCAACTGCCGGGCCAGCTCACGCCCCTGGTCGTCAACCGGGCGCCAGGGACTGTTCGTCATCCGGACTGCGACCCGATCAGGACGAGGAGCGGGCCCGTCCCTGGGGCGGCAGGACGCCGCTGTCCGGGACATCCATGCCTCGTCGCGTGCGGCGCCGGCGCCCGGTACCGGGATTCCTTTTCATGGTGCGGGTAGCCGGCGGCGACGTGGGCTTGTGGGCCGTCGCGACGGGCGGTACCGGCATCGGCGCGGCATTCGTCCGGGGTAAAGGCACCGGGGCCGATTCCAGCGTTGATCCGGGCGTCGGAATGGAGGACAGATCAGGTGACGGTCCCGATGCTGGTTCTGACGCTGATTCGGGCGCTGATTCGGGCACTGGGTCGGACACTGGGTCGGACACTGGGTCGGCGGATGCGGCCCCGGCTCGGACTTCCACCGGTGCCCCCCCGTCAATCCCTTTCCTCGCAGCCGCATCGCCCTCTGCGGCTTCGTTGGCCGGTGCCGGCAGGCCGGCCTGGTTCCGCGCTTCTGCCGCCGCCTGGGCCTCGGCGTGAGCCTGGACCTGTGCCTCCAACTCGGCCACGGCAGCCGCCGCGGCCTGCGCTACTTCTGCCGCGGCCGCGGCGCGGATCGCTTCCAGCGCTCGTGCCTCCTGCAGGCGCAGCGCATCCGCCCGCGCCTCGGCGCTGATCCTTGCGTTCTCGGTGCCGATCGCCGCCGCCGATACGGCTTCGGGATAGAGCCGGATCAGCACCCTTTCCGCTGCCAGCGTCAATTCCGTCTGTACGGCAGCGGTGAGGCTTTCCAGCGTGTAGGCCTGACGTTTGCGCCAGAAGCTGGAGAAGTTGTCCCCTTGCTGGACCAGCACGTCCTTGACCGTACTCTCCCAGAATGCCGGATGTTCCGATTGGGCCCATTGCCCACGGCCGCGGCCGTAATGCGCGACGGCGAGATAAGCGAGCAGCGACGACGCCACCAGGCGGCTCATGACCTCGTCGGTCCATGTCACGGTGACGGATTCAGTGCCGCGAACCATGTTGTAGCCGCGCGCCAGGCCCGCGGCGCCCAAAGCACCGAGCACGCCGCCGGCGATCATGCCCCCGCCGAGCGTGAAACCGCCGGTGATGAGGTCCGCCTTGAGTCCGGCAAGCGCCCCGGTGACCAGGCCGCCGACTACCGCTGCCCGGCCCTCGTTGACCTGTTTCGTCACCGCATAGTGATCGGCCAGTCGCGTCAGTACGTCGTCCCCGGCGCTGCCTTCCAGGCCATGCAATTCGATCAGGCGGTTGGTGGTGTCGTGGATATCCCGATTGAGCCGCTCCGCCATGTCCCGCATTGCCGACTTCTTGGCCGAGTCCTCCTTGTCGCGGGTGACGCCCAGGACGCTGCCGACGTCCCGCAGGCGGCCTTTGATGCCTCCGTGCGCCACCTTTTCCTTGTCCAGGGCGGCGCGCGCCAGGCGTGCGGCGAGCACGTTCATCGCGGCGTCGAACGCATCGCGACGCTCGGTCTGCCAGGCTCGATGCAACCGGTTGAATGCCGCCTGCTTGTCCGGCGCCACCAGCTTGGCGACTTCCTTGAGCAGCGCGCCTTCCTGTACCCAGCAGCGCGCGAATGCGTCGAGCGCGAGCACCTTTCGTACCGCCGGCGCACCGGCGAGATGGGCCCGCCAGCGTTCGATTTCCGCGGCTTCGGCCGCCGGGCCGCTGGGAGGGCCCATCTGGTTGACCAGGACGATGATGGGCTTGCCGATCCACTGGAGGATGCGCATCTCCGGTTCGACGTAGCCGGCGTCCTCCGGATTTTCGGCGGCATTGACCAGATAGAGGACCACGTCCGCCTCTTCCCGTGCGTTGCGCACGGCCTGCTGGCTGGACCACAGCGCCCGGTCGGTGAGCCGGTCCCAGACCTGGCTGACCAGCCAGCCGATCGGACGATCCGATTTCAGCAGGCGGTCGGCGAGCCGAGAACTGTCGCCGAAGCCGGGCGTATCCCACAACGTCAGCGCGTCCCCTTCGGGCGTCTCCAGCAGCACGAACCGATCGGCGCTGTCGGTGACATGCGGCTCATCCTTGACGACCCCGACATTGCGGCTGAGCAGCGTGCGGGCCAGCGTCGTCTTGCCGACGTTGGTGTGAGACACGAGGCTCAACGATATCGATTGGCTGTTGTCTTTCATGCAGAAACTTTGGCGCCCGCCCGGAACCTGGCATTTTGCACCATACGACCCGGGTTCTCATCGAGAATGCCGGTCAGAATCCGCCGAGTGGCAGTGAAATCTTCCGCATCCAGCGAAACGAAGGCCGGTTCGATGTCCACGCCGGTGGCGAGGATCCGGCGCCAGGTGGCGCGGCGATCGGTGAGCCGGCTCGAATCGGCACCGAATCGCTTCAAAAAGGCGGTTTCGTCGACCAGGGCGAGCAGGGCGGCGCCGTCAGGCAGCGTCCTGGCGAGCATGGCGAGGAATGCGGCGTGGTTCTCGGTCTCGGGCGTGGCCGAAAGCGAGAACAGTGCGACGACCAGCGCCAGCGGGACGGCTTGTCCGGCGAAACCGGGAAACCGGTCTTCGCCGCCGAGGGCGACGGGTGGCGCGACCGACACATTCACTTCCTTGCCGTAAACCTGGCGCAGGAGACGGTTCAAGCCGTCCTGGCCTTCGGCCGACAACTGAAAGCTGTACGGAATCACCTGGACCCGCGCGGCCTCGCCCCGTTGCAGGCGGCGCAGGTTCTGGAAGTAGTTGTCGGCCAGCGGGAACTGGAAGTGCGTCGTCATCCGGCGCGTGCGCAGCGACTGCGCCAGGCCGAGCGCAATCCGGGGCAGCACGACCACCATCAGTACGGTCACCGCATAGAGGTGGATCCAGGCAGCCGCATTCTGGCCGGCGCCACCCCGAATCCTCAGGGCGGTCAACTGCGCGGCATCGGGCAGCGTGATGCCGGTGATCGCGGCGGCCGGTCCGAGCACGACTGCAAGCAACTGCCTGACCGTGTCCACCTGGAGGAAGGTGCTCTCCCATCCGGCGACGTATTCGAAGGCCAGCCCGCGGATATAGAGGCCGGCGAGGGCGCCGACCGCGAAAGCGGCGGCTGCGTAGTGAAGGATCGCCAGCGCGCGCGCGGCATTCAAGGGGGCGCTGACTTGGGCCCACTGACGCAGGAAAGCCTGGAGGGGCGTGGCAAGACTGCCGTCCAACCGGGCGTTGGCGCGGTGCATTGCCCTCGGGATTCCCTGGGCCGCTCGTGTCACCAGACGCTGGACCGGACCGGGATGGCTGCCCTGCGTCGATGTCGCTCCGGTCGCCGGTCGCAGTGCACGCCAGGACCGCTGTCCGATCAGCACCAGGTAGATCAGGAGGTTCCAGAGCAGGATCGCCAGTATCGGCGGAGCCAGGATGTTGATCCGCTGCTGCGCATTGACCGCATCGAGCAGGAAGCCGGCGCCGAGTGCGGCGGCAACCAGCAGCCAGCCGATCCAGGGATTCCAGCCGACCGCCGCGAGCATGGTCGAGATTCCTGGCTCCCGGTTGGAGAGCCGCTCGACGGCCAGCGCTGCGCGGCGGGACACGAACGCTTCGGCGGTGGCCTTTTCGCCTTCGATCTGGGCTGCGCTGCGGCTGGCCCAGTCGCGATCCTCCTGATTCCAGTGCTCGGAAACCGGAGCTGTCTCAAACGCACGGATCAGCAGCGCATTGCGTGCGTCGGTTTCGTTCATGCCGCACTATCCGGCCTGGCGGACCGCTACCGGCAGTTCCTCGACCAGCGGCTGGGACAGGTATTGCTGCCGGTACTCTTCGAAAGGCAGGCTGTCGCCCGCTTCGGCGGCCCGCTGCGCGGCCACGGAGTCGTGCGCGATCCTTGCATATTGTTCCAGGAGACCGTCATCCAGCGTCGACGCAAGCAGCGCCTGCCGGTGCTTCAGCGACTGCTCCAGGGCGAAACCGGTGCAGGACCCTTCTGCCGTCTCCAGAACCTGGCCCAGCACCCGGGCGGAGGGAGTCAGCGCAGGATCGGCGAGCCGCGCTGCGGCCTGTTCCAACGCCAGGCGGTAGGCACCGGCGCCCGCGGGGTGGGCCGCGTCCAGCGCCGCCGCGATCGGCTCGCACTGCCGCAGCAGGTCCTGCCCCCAGGCGGCCATCGGCACTTGGCTGCCGTCGTCGCGCTCCAGCAGCAGACCTGGTTCACGCCCCCGCTGGGCAACCACATGGCGGTTGCGGGAGAGGGCGGCGATGGTTTCGGGGCTGTCCTTCGGACTGTCCTGCAGCAGGCAGTGGAGCAGGAAGATGTCCAGAAAGCGGATCGACTCCGCCGTGATGCCGATCGGACTGAACGGGTCGAGGTCCATCAGCCGGACTTCGACGTATTCCACGCCACGCTCGGCCATCGCCCTGAGCGGGCGCTCACCGGGTTGCACCGGTTGCTTCGGGCGAATGGTGCCGTAGAACTCGTTTTCGATCTGCAGCAGGGTGGTGCTCAACTGCCGATAGCCACTGCCGTCCCGCAGCCCGATGGCTTCGTAAGGCGGATAGGGTGTGGTCAGCGCTTCGCGCAAGGACTCGGCATAGCTGCGCAAGCAGTTGTAGCTCACGCCAAGGCTGGCCTGGGCGTCGCTCTGGTAGCCCAGCGGCCCCATCCGCAACGAGGTCGCATGAGGCAGGTACAGCGTACTGTCGTTGAGCGTTTGCAGCCGGTGGTCGGATTCCGACAGGAACGACTGGCACACCACCGGCGACGACCCGAAGAGATAGAGCAACAGCCAGGAGTCCCGACGGAAATTCCGGATCAGGGAAAAATAGCTGTCGTTGCGATGATCGCCGGCACTTCCCGTGTGCCCGTCGGCCGCCTTCAGCAGGGGCCATGCCGCCTCTGGGAGCGAGAAGTTGTAGTGGAGTCCGGATATGGTCTGCATCCGGCTGCCATAGCGATGCTTCAGGCCGATCCGGTAGATGGTCTTGGCGCGGCCGACGTTGGAACTGCCGTACTGACCGATCGGGATCTCATCGTCGCCCGGCAGGCAGCAAGGCATGCTGGTGCACCAGATGACCTCGTCTTCCAGATGACGATAAGCCACCTGGTGTATTTCATAGAGCTGGCTCAGGCAGCGGTCGATGTCGGCATGCACGCCGGTGATCAGCTCAAGCTGCGATTCGCTGAAATCGGTGGTGATCGACGGATGCATCAGCGCCGAACCGAGCCCCGCCGGATGCGGGGTCAGGGCCAGGGTTCCGTCCGGGTCGGCCCGCAGCCCTTCCTTCTCGATACCGCGCTGCAACTCCCTCAGGACTCCAGGGCTCAGCTTGTCGAGACGGTGGCGCAATCGTGACAGAGGGCGGCTCAAAAGAAATCCGGTGTTGGAAGGGAGGCGTTAGCGTAGCAGAAGCGGTGTTTCCGCCGTCCGCTACGGCACTATCGCGGCCGCAGGATTGGTCTCGCGGCGCCTGGATCGGCAGGACTGCTCAGCCGAACACCAGACGCGGCAGCCAGGTCGCCAGTTCGGGAAAGGCCAGCAGGATCGCCAGGGCGATCACCTGCAACCCGACAAAGGGGACGATGCCGCGGTAGATGGTTCCGGTCGAGATGGTTCCGGGGGCCACGCCGCGCAGGTAAAAAAGCGAAAAGCCGAACGGTGGAGTCATGAAGCTCGTCTGCAGGTTCACGCCGACCAGGACCCCGAGCCAGACCGGATTGACGTCGAGATTCAGCAGAACCGGCGCGGTGATCGGGATGATGATGAAGATGATCTCGAAGGTATCGAGAATGAAGCCGAGCACGAACATCACCGCCATGACCGCGATCAGCGCGCCGATTGCACCGCCGGGCAGGTCCGACAGCACCTGATGCACCAGGTCGTCACCGCCGAGCATGCGGAACACGATCGAGAAGACCGAGGCCCCGAGCAGCAGCACGAACACCATCGAGGTGATCGTTGCGGTCGAGATGCAGGCCTGGCGCACCAGGCCGATGTTCAAACGGCCCTTGAACGCGACCAGCACCATCGCCCCGACCGCGCCGACCGATGCCGCCTCGGTCGGGGTTGCCAGTCCGCCGAGGATCGAGCCGAGGACTGCGACGATCAGCAGCAGAGGCGGGAGCAGGGCGGTGAAGACCTCACCCAACAGGGCTTTGCGCTCCTCGGCCGTTCCCGGGGCCGCGGGGCAACTCTTCGGATCGAAGATCGCCTTGTAGATCATGTAGAGCATGTACAGCAGGATGAGCAACAGGCTCGGCAGCAGGGCGCCCACGAACAGGTCCCCGACCGAGACCGGCGACGGCGCGAAGTTGCCTTTGGCCATCTGAACCTGCGCATTGATGCCGCCCAGCATGTCGCCCATGAAGATCAGCACGGTGGACGGGGGAACGATCTGCCCGAGCGTGCCGGAGGCGCAGATCACACCGCAGGCGAGTTTCGGGTCGTAGTTCGCCCTCAGCATCGCCGGCAGGCTGATCAGGCCCATGGTGACCACGGTCGCCCCCACCACGCCGGTAGAGGCCGCAAGAAGGGCGCCGACCACGATCACCGACAGACCGAGGCCGCCGCGCATCCGCCCGAAGACCTTGCCCATCGTGATCAGCAACCCTTCCGCGATGCCGGATCGCTCCAGAACCACGCCCATGAAGATGAAGAGCGGGACGGCGACCAGCACCTCGTTGGTCATGAAACCGAGGTAGCGCGAGGCGAGCGCACCGAAATTGGAGAAGTCGAACGCGCCGAGAAGCCAGCCGACCAGCGAGACGATCAGCGAGACACCGGCCAGGGAGAACGCCACCGGAAACCCGATCAGCAGCGCGAAGATGACGCCGAAGAACATCAGCGCGGCGAGAATCTCGCCGGAAATCAGCGAATCCATGCGTGGGTCATTCCGACTGGTAGCGGTACTGCGGCGGAAGGAGTTCCTCGCGGCCGGCAAGGACCAGGATGCTGCGAAACGCCATCGCCAGCCCTTGCAGGCCGACCAGGAGGATGAAGACCAGGATGAATGTCTTGAGGATGTAGAGGCCTGGCATGCCGCCCGGGTTGATCGAAGGCTCGAGCAATGCCCAGGAGCGGCGCACATACGGAAACGCGTAGATCCAGGCAACGACGCAATACGGAATCAGGAACAACACCACCCCGATCAGATCACGCACGGCCTTGCTGCGCAGCGACGCCGGCCGATAGAAGATGTCGACGCGCACGTGGTCGTCACGCATGAAGGCATAGCCGGCAACTGCCATGAACATCGCGCCACCCAGCCAGACGTACAGGTCCTGCAGCCACAACTGGGTCACCGAGAAGACGTAGCGCTGTACAACCACCCAGAAACACGCAAGGACGATCACCACCGCCAGCCAGGAGAACACCCGCCCCACGAGGGCGTTCAGGCCGCTTATCGCGGTGACAAAGGTTGCCAGGACACGCATGATGGGGCTGCCGGCGGCCGCCGATCCAGGTCGGGCGCCGGTTTACTTGATGCGGAAATACTTTTCTCGCGCCTTGAGGTAGGGAGAATCGGTGCCCTCCGTGCGGGTGCGCAGCAGATTCAGGCCGGCAACGAAACTGTCCGCCGCCTTCTTCGCCAGGGGATTGGACCCTTCACGGATCGCAGTCAGGACTTCGACCGACGCTTTGGCACCGGCCTCGAGGATTTCGTCAGGGAACTGGAAGACCTTGACGCCGTGCTTCGAAACCAGCGTGTCCAGCGCGCGAGGGTCATTGGCGATGAAGTCGGACCCGACGTTGTCGTACTCTGCCTGGCAGGCGGTGCGGATGATTTCCTGCAGGTCCTTCGGCAGCGCCGTGTACTTGGCCTTGTTCACCACGGCCTCGGTGGCGAGGCCCGGTTCGATGAAGCTCGGGAAGTAATAGTTCTTGGCGATCTGGTAGAAGCCCAGGGCAAGGTCGTTGTACGGGCCCACGAACTCCGCGGCGTCCAGCGTGCCGCTCTGCAGCGCCTGGAAAATCTCGCCGGCCGCGAGGTTGGTGACCGAGGCACCCATCTTCTGCCAGACTTGTCCGCCCAGGCCAGGGGTGCGAAAGCGCATGCCCTTGATATCCTCGAGGGTCTTCAACTCGTTGCGAAACCAGCCGCCCGCCTGGATGTTGGTATTGCCGGACAGGAAACCCTGTACGCCGAACTGATCGTAGATCTCGTCCCAGATCTGCTGGCCGCCGAGGAATCGGACCCAGGCGGAGTGCTCGCCCGCTGTCATCCCGTACGGCACGCCGGTGAAGAAGGACAGGCCGGCGTTCTTGTTCTGCCAGTAATAGGCCGCGCTGTGGCACATCTCGGCGGTGCCGTTGATGACCGCATCCAGCGACTGCAGTGGCGGCACCACCTCGCCGGCCGAGTAGACCCGCACCGTCAGGCGTCCCCCGGACATGTCGTTGATCCGCTTGGCGAGGTTCTCGGCCCCGACCCCCAGGCCGGGAAAATTCTTGGGCCACGTCGTGACCATCTTCCACTGGATCTTGCCTTGCGACAGTGCCGGTGCGGCCAAGGTGGCGGTGCCGACGGCAGCACCAGCCACCAGGCTCTTCTTCAATGCGGATCGACGATCCATTGTCTGCCTCTCTGATTCTTGATGTACGGATGATTAGGGGGTCAGCCCTTGAGCGGAATCGCCCGCCGGGCACGGCTGCCTGCCCGCGCGCGGCGGCGGCAACATTCCGGGATCGTAAATCAAGACGCGCCGGGAGTCCGGGTGCGGATGGGGAGCCTGGATGGAACCGCGGGTAATCCCCGATGCCCGAAAAGGAAGGGGCGCGGATTAACCGCGCCCCCGTTATGAGCCGCGAGTAGCGGCTGCTTTCCCCAGAGCGGACCCGGACCTTGACATCGGCGCCCCGTTTCGAGGCGGGCGGTGTGTGCCCGAGCCATCTTGGAACTGGCTTGAAGTGAACCATATCCCGATTTCCGGGCGAGGTCAACCCTTTCCCTCTCTCGCATTTCTCCGATTTCTCCGATCTGCCGTAACACGAAGCGTGCGAGCGGGTGATCCGGCAGGCGCTTGACGTCGATCAAGCTGCGAACCTGCACTGCGTTCATGATGTCGATATCGCACCCACCGGGAGAACGATGATGGATTCCCTCAAGTCGGTACTCGTGCATCTGGACGCCTCAACCCATTGCGGGCAGCGCTTGTCGGCTGCGGCAAGCCTGGCCCGGCGGCATCAGGCGCAGGTGCTTGCCCTCTACTCGGTCATCCCACCGAGCCTGCAGTATGCGTACGCGGACGGTGTGAGCGCCGATATCCTCGAGCGCCTCAGGCCGCTGGATGACGAACGGAGGGCGGGGGCGCGCAAGGCATTCGATCAGGCCGTGGCCGGCGGCCTGGAGAATGCCCGGTGGCTGGAACCGGGCAGTGATGGGGTATCCCGTGACTTCTCTCGCCAGGCACTCTATTCAGACCTCCTGGTGCTCGGCCAGCGCGAGTCCGATGACAAGGGCGAGGCGGGCGTGCGCGCGGACTTCATCGAAACGGTGCTGATGGACAGTGGCAAGCCCGTGCTGGTGGTTCCGTACATCGGCGCTCCCGCGGACCTGGGCAAGGTGATCATGATCTCGTGGAAAGAATCGCGGGAAACGGCCCGCGCGGTCACTGCGTCCATGCCGCTCCTGCAGAAGGCGGATCGGGTTCACATCGCCAGCTGGGGCGACGAGCAGTCGGCCGAGCATCGCCGGATCGATGCACTGGTGGCGCATCTGCAGCGCCATGGCGTCGCGCCGGTGCTTCATCACTATGGGCGCGAGTCGGGCGACGTCGGCGCCTACATGCTCTCGGCAGCGGCCGATCTGACGGCGGACCTGGTGGTCATGGGCGCTTACGGCCACAGTCGGGCACGGGAATGGGTGCTGGGTGGCGCTACGCGCACGCTGCTGGCCTCCATGACCGTCCCGGTACTGATGGCGCATTGACTGACGCCGGTGGGCGCGCCGGTCAGTCCTGTCCGGCGAGGCCGGCTGGAAAGAGCACGTCGGTGAAGCCGAAGCGACGGAGGTCACGTATCCGGCTCGGGTAGAGGATGCCGTCGAGGTGGTCGCACTCGTGCTGAACCACCCGCGCGTGAAAGCCCTCTACCGTGCGGTCTATGGTTCGACCGTCCGGCGTCCTTCCATGGTAGCGAAGATGCCGGTAGCGGGGTACCAGGCCGCGCATGCCGGGCACGCTGAGGCAGCCTTCCCAATCCTCGTCCTGCTCGGTCCCGATCGGCTCGAGTACCGGATTGAGCAGGACGGTGGGCGGTACCGGCGGTGCCTGCGGATAGCGTGCGATCGCTTCGCCAGTGCCGAAGATCACGATCCGCAGTCCCACCCCGATCTGTGGTGCGGCGAGCCCGGCGCCATCGGCGTCAGCCATGGTGTCGAACATGTCGTCGATCAGGGCCGCCAGTTCGGGCGTGCCGAAGGACTGGACCGGGTCGGCCGGCCGCAGCAGGCGGGCATCGCCCATTCTGAGGATCTGACGGATCGCCATGGCTGTCAGGGGTGTCGTAACTCGCGTCGGGCCCCGGAGATTAACATCCGCTGCGCGCGCTCCGCGCCTAACGAAGCAGCGCGTGCAGCAGCGCTACCGGAAGCAGGGTGAACAATCCCGAGAGCGCGAGTGAGATCCAGATCAGAAGCACGACGACGACAGCCATCAGCGACCCGATCACCGTGAACAGG
The DNA here is from genome assembly GCA_963834335.1 of uncultured beta proteobacterium. Taxonomy (GTDB): domain Bacteria; phylum Pseudomonadota; class Gammaproteobacteria; order Burkholderiales; family Burkholderiaceae_E; genus Lautropia. The sequence continues at coordinate 1,034,565 of CAWIBK010000001.1, forward strand.
ACTGCGGACAACACTTTGAGCGGCCACGGCATCCCGCCGGAGGCAGGGCCGGCGAAGCGCTGCGGATCGGCTCCCAGGCGAACGAGGGCCCGGACGCGCCGCTGCAGCGGCGGGAACACGGAGACGTAGGATCCTCCCAGCAACGAGCCGTCGTGCCTCGTGCCCGGGTCGACGACGCAGAGATGGCCGGCCCAGGCAGCCAGTCTGGTACTGGCACCCGCGGCACTGATCGCGGCCAGCGCGCCGACCAGTGCGTCCGGGTCCCGCGTGAGCGCCACTGCATTGGCGTCGGCCATGAACTTGCGATGGCGCCAGGCGAGCGCCACTGCCGGTGCAAGCATCATGGTCGAAACCAGCCCGCCGAGAAATCCGCTGAACACCACGGGGCCGACCAGCGGCATCAGGGCCCATTGCCGCCACGTCAGTTTCTCACCCTGGCTCTCGCCCTGGCTTGACTTCACGGCGTCCCGCTCGCTGCCGCGGTCGCGGAAGGGGTCGTCCAGCGCCAGCAGGATCCGGTCCAGCCTGGCGGGCGTCGGCAGCAGGATCGCATGGAGCAGGCGGACGGTGGCGGCGAACCCGGCGCGGTCGGCCCAGCCTGTTGAAACGACAGCGGGCAGGGTGAACAACCCCAGGGTCATGGCGGTTCGCATGCCGATCTTCATGTCGCCATCCGCAACCGACGCGATCAGATGCGCCGCGATACCCTGCATCTGCTGCCGGTTCAGGTTGGGCAGCAGGCCGGTCCCTGCCATCACGGTGGCGTGAGACTCGTCAGGTCCGAAGGCCGACGCGTTGGCGCCGCCGACGACGAAGGTCACGCGCGGCGTGGGGATCATCGCCGCTGCCGCCATCTCCGCAACCGTGTTGGCGAAGCGCTGTTCGTTGAGATCCGAAGGCAGGGCAGGACGACCCGGTGCCTCGAGCGGGTGGAACAGCGGGGAATGCATCAACGCGCGGCGCAGGGCAAACGCGATGGCGGCCATCAGCACCACGCCCGGCACTGCGGCGACCAGCGCCAGCCGCAGCCAGGCGCCGGCCGGTGCCGGCCTGTCGCTGTCGAGCGAGTCGACCATGACGCCCACCATGCTGCCCAGGTGCCCCAGCAGGTCCGGCATCGGCAGCGCCAGGTTGATCACGTCCACCGCCAGTCCCAGCAATCCATACAGCAAGGGCGCCAGCAATATCGCGAGAATCAGCGCCAGCAGCAGCGAGGCGAAGGCACAGGGGAGGGTGACTCGCCAGGCGTTGCGCCGGTGCCGGGCGATTGCATCGAAAAACTGCTCGCGTTCGGACGCCGACCAGGTCGTCCAGGCAGCCGTCTCGACCCCGACGGCGTCCGGAGTGGCCGGATCCGTGCGATTTTCCTGCACCATCGGCGGCCGCGCAACCGTCTGCGCCTCAGAACCTCGCCGCCGGGACCTTGCGTTCGATGTCCGAATCGAGCGGGGCGAGCATCACCGCGCGCCTGAAACCCAGCGCGCCGGCAAACATGGCCGCGGGAAACGATTCGAGGGCGGTGTTGAAGTGCATCACGGCATCGTTGAAGGCCTGGCGGGTGAACGACAGCTTGTTCTCGGTCGTGATGATCTCTTCCGACAATTGCATCATGTTCTGGTCGGCCTTCAGGTCCGGATAGGCTTCGGCCAGCGCAAACAGGCGGCCGAGGCTTGCGGACAGGGCCCCTTCGGCGCTGGCCATGGCGGCCATCGCCGGTTCGTCGCCGGCGTCCAGGGTCGCGGCCTGTCCCGCCGCCTGCGCAGCGGCACGGGCGCTGACGACCGCCTCCAGGGTCTGGCGTTCGTGGGACAGGTATCCCCGGGCTGTTTCGACCAGGTTGGGAATCAGGTCGTGTCGACGCTTCAGTTGGACGTCGATCTGCGCAAGGCCGTTGGCAACCCGATTGCGCAGGGCGACCAGGCGGTTGTAGATCACCAGCGCCCAGACGAAAAACGCCCCTAACGCAATCGCTACGGTGATGCTCGAATCCATTTGAGCTCCTCGCCCGGGACGGCTCGCACGGATGATGCCATAGGGCTCACTCGCGCGGCCACTCGACATTGCCGCTGTGGGTCACCGCGCCGAGGCTGGCAGGCCCTACCAGACGTGCGTACTTCTCCATCGCACCGGCCAGGCGCTCGTTTCGCCGCGGGGTCCACGCCGCCTTGCGGCGCGCCAGTTCGGCGTCGTCCACCAGCAGGTCGATCGACCGGGCCCGGCAGTCGATCCGGATCGGGTCGCCGTTCCTGACGAGTGCGATCGGGCCGCCGTCTGCAGCCTCCGGGCAGGCGTAACCGATGCACATGCCACGCGTGGCGCCGGAGAAGCGCCCATCGGTGAGCAAGGCGACCTTCTCGCCCATGCCCTGACCGTAGATCAGCGCGGTGGTGCCGAGCATTTCGCGCATGCCGGGGCCTCCCTTGGGGCCTTCGTTGCGGATGATCAGGACGTCACCGGCAGCGTAGTCGCGCTGCCTGACCGCCTCGGTGCAGTCTTCCTCGCATTCGAAGACGCGGGCGGGTCCCTGCAGCACCAGCTCCTTGAGGCCGGCGATCTTGATCAGGGCGCCTTCAGGACAAAGGCTGCCCTTCAGCACCACGACACCGCCGCTCGGATGCAGCGGTTCGCCATGTTTGCGGATGACCACGCCGTCGGGCCCGGGCGTCGCGGCGTGTGCCTCGGCGAGCGTCTGCCCGGACAGGGTCAGGGCGTCGGAGTGCAGGTAGCCGCCGTCGAGCAACGCCCGGATCACCGCGGAGACACCGCCTGCATAGTGGAGGTCGCGGGCGAGGAATCGCCCACCGGGCTGCAGATCGCCGATGAGCGGGGTGCGCTGGAACACTTCGGCGACGTCGTCGAGCGTGAAACGGATGCCGGCCTCATGGGCGATCGCGGGCAGGTGCAGGCCGGCGTTGGTGGAGCCGCCGGTGGCTGCCACCGCTGCGCAGGCGTTCTCGATGCTCTTGCGGGTGACCAGATGACGCGGCAACGGACCGCCGGCGGCGAGGATGCGCAGCACGGCTTCCCCGGACTTGCGGGCGAGCGAGAGTCGCTGCGAGTAGACGGCCGGCAGCATAGCGGTGCCCGGCAGTGCCAGGCCGAGCACCTCCGAAACCATGGCCATGGTGTTGGCGGTGAACTGTCCGGGGCAGGATCCGAGGGTCGGCGAGCACTCGGGCTCGAGCGCGGCCAGTTGCTCCGGCGTGACCGTGCCGGCGTAGAGTCCGCCGACCGCCTCGTAGGACGTCAGCGTGCTCACCGGCTTGCCTTCGAACTGTCCCGGCAGCATGGCACCGCCATACATGAACACCGACGGGCAGTTCAGCCGCACCATCGCCATCATGATTCCGGGCAGCGTCTTGTCGCATCCGGCAAAGCCGACCAGTGCGTCGTAGGCGTGGCCGCGCATCACCAGTTCGATCGAATCGGCAATCAGTTCGCGCGACATCAGGCTCATGCGCATGCCCCGGTGGTTCATCGACACGCCGTCTGAAACCGAGATCGTGGTGAACTCGAAGGGCGTGCCGCCGGCCATGGCGACCCCCATCTTGGCGGCCTCGGCCTGCGGGCGCAGCGAGAGCGAGCAGGGCGTGTTCTCGCCATGCGTGCTCATCACGCCGACGAACGGCTTGGCGATAGCATCGTCGTCCAGGCCCATCGCCCGCAGGAAGGTCCGGTGCGGCGTGCGATCCGCGCCCTCCACGGTGATGCGCGAGCGCAGCGGCAGCGTGTTGCCATCGCCGAAGTGCGGTGCCTGTCGATCTGCCATGTGGTGTCCTGTCGTCGAACCCTGAAAAGCCCCGATTGGCTGGTGACCGGGTTTCCGGTAGATTAGCCCAAAGCTGTGGCGGCCCGCCTGGCATCGCTCGATATCCACAAACCGCATCGCATGAACGACACCAGCCGGGGCTTCCGGCACCGCATTGCCCGCGCCAGCGATCTGGCCCTGGCCGCCGTCGCCGGCAGCCTGCTGTTCGCGATGATGATGTTGACCTTCGTCGACGTGGTGCTGCGCTACTTCTTCAATGCCCCCATCAAGGGCGGCTTCGAAGTCACCGAGATGATGATGGCGGTGCTGATCTTCGCAGGCCTGCCGCTGGTCTCGCGCAAGAGCGAGCACGTCACCATCGATGCTTTCGACCGCTTCCTGCCGGCGGGGGTGCGCCGCGTCCTGTACGTGGTCATCCAGCTGATATGCGCAGCGGCTCTCGTGGGCATGGCCTGGCTGCTGTACCGCAAGGCTGTCAACTTCGCCGAGATCGGCGACGTGACCCAGACCCTGAAGTTCCCGATCGCGCCCTTCGTCTACCTGATGGCGGTGCTGACGCTGGCTACGGCCGGGGTCCACGCCGTGGCAGCGTTCTCCGACCCTCCCGTGGATCAGGCCGATCGCGAGAGCGGCGCTGTCTCGATTTAGGAGCTTCGATGACCGAGGCGCTCCTGGGCCTGCTGGCCATGTTCGCGTTGACCGTGGTCCGGGTGCCGATCTCGTTTGCGATGGGTATCGTCGGCTTCTTCGGCCTGGCGCTGCTGCGCGGCTGGAATCCGGCCATGGCCTCCGCCGGAACGCTGATGTACGAGACCGGTTTCTCCTACACGCTCTCGGTGGTGCCGCTCTTCATCCTCATGGGCAACTTCGTCAGCCGTGCCGGCCTGTCGCACGAACTGTTCCGCGCGGCCTATGCCTTCATCGGCCACTGGCGGGGCGGGCTGGCGATGTCCACGATCGTCGCCTGCGCCGGATTCGGCTCTATCTGCGGTTCGTCGATCGCAACGGCGGCGACGATGTCGAAGGTCGCGTACCCCTCGATGAAGCGCTACGGCTACAGCGATGAACTGGCCACCGGCTCGATTGCGGCCGGCGGCACGCTGGGCATCCTGATCCCGCCGTCGGTCATCATGGTCATCTACAGCCTGATGACCGAGACCAATATCGGCGAGATGTTCGCCGCGGGAGTCATCCCGGGGTTGGTTGCGACCGCCCTGCTGATGCTCGCCGTCCGTTGGCAGACCTGGCGCAAGCCCGAGTCGGGCCCGCCGGGCGACCGCACCGCATGGCCCGATCGCTGGCGTGCCCTGAGCGGCATCTGGGGAGTTCTGGTGCTGTTCACGCTGGTCATGGGCGGCATTTACGGCGGCGTATTCACGGTCACCGAAGGTGCCGGGATCGGCGCATTCGGCGCCTTCCTGTTTGCGCTCGGGCGCGGCACGCTGACCTGGACGGTGCTGGCGCAGGTGCTGGTCGACAGCGCCCGGACCACCGCGATGCTGTTCACCATTCTGATCGGTGCGCTCATCTTCGCCAATTTCGTCAACTTCACGTCCATGCCTGAGGATCTGAAGAACTACGTCGCGCAATTTGAACTGAGCCCGATGACGGTCATTTTCATGATCTGCTTCATCTACGTGCTGCTGGGAACGGCCATGGAGGAGTTGTCGATGATCCTTCTCACCGTGCCGGTGCTGTTCCCGCTGGTGGTGCACCTGGGCTTCGATCCGCTGTGGTTCGGCGTGCTGGTGGTCGTGGTGGTGGAAATCGGGCTCATCAGCCCGCCGGTGGGAATGAACATCTTCGTGCTGAGGACACTGCTGCCGGAAGTGTCCACCGCCACCATCTACCGGGGGGTCTACCCGTTCGTGGTGGCCGATGTCATCCGACTCGCGATCCTGATCGCGCTGCCGGGCCTCTCAACCTGGCTGCCTCATCTGCTGTTCAAGTAGCCGGCGTCCGGCCTGCCCTGCGCGTAATTGCGGACCAGGGTCAGCACGTCCGGATCGACGCCGAAGCCGAGTTCAAGTCCGCGTACCGCTGTGAATGGTCTGGGCCAGCGTCCGAACATCGGTTCGATCCGGTCATCGGGACGGTACTCGACCAGCGCGGCCGCATTCTTCCCGGCGACCTGGGTGATGGCATCGACGACCTCTTCGATGCTGCAGGCTATCGCCGGCAGCAGGACAGCGCGCTGCTGCCCGAACGAAGGGGCGTCCAGGTTCATCGCATGCAGCAGGTTGTCGACGGTCTGCGCGAGCGACTGCAGCCAGATCGTCGCACGCCGGGAAACCGGCGACACCACCGGCCTGCCGGCAAGCGGTTCGCGGATCAGGTCGCTGTTGAAGGCCGACAAGGCCCCGTTGGGCTGGGCCGGACGTACCACGACGCCGCTCAGTCGTACGCTTCTGCCGTCAAGCAGTCCGCGCCGCGACAGGTCGCCGATCAGGAGTTCGCCGGCAAGTTTGTGCGCACCGTACGACAGCGTCGGCCAGGGCTGGGTATCGTCGTCGATTCGAGCAGGCAGCGGCGCACCGTAGACTGCGATCGAACTGGCCTGCACCAGGCGTACCACCCGGTCTCCCGCCCGGGCCCTCAGGGCATCGAGCAGATTGCGGGTGCCATCGAGGTTGACGCGGATGCCGGCGTCGAAGTCGGCCTCGGCGGCACCGCTGACGATACCGGCGAGATGGAATACGCAGGCGGTCTCGCGGTCCACCAGCGAGGACACGAAGTCACGGTCGGCTACGCTGCCCTTGCGCCAGACTGTGCGGGGCGTGTCCCGCACCGTCGCAGGCGCCGCTCCGGTCGCCTGCGGATCGTCCCCCGTATCGCACAGCACCAGCCGGTCGGGCAGGTATTCGCGCCCGCTCGCGTCGCGCAGGATTGCGCCGCGGCGCAGCCGCGCCACGAGCGCGCGCCCGATGAAGCCGGCCGCGCCAGTGACCACCACGTTCATCCGTATGACCCTCCCATCAGGGACCGTGCTAATCTTTGCTGATCAGGGGTCATGGTATCGCCCCGGTGCAATCAACAAGGGAGACAATAAGATGAAACGATGGATGACCGCGGCCATGCCGCCGCTCGCCGCCGGCCTGCTGGGACTGGGTATCGGCCTGACCTCGCTGCCTGCGCAGGCCCAGGTGGAATTGAGCATGTCGGCCTGGGTGCCGGCATCGCACATGCTGGTCAAGGACGGCATGATGCCCTGGATGCAGGAGGTCGAACGGGTCACCGAGGGTCGGGTCAAGATCAAGCTCCTGCCCAAGCCGGTGACCAATGCGGTCAACCACTTCGACGCGGTGCGGGACGGGCTGGCGGACGTGGCCTTCATTTCGCACGCCTATACGCCGGCGCGCTTTCGGCTGGTGACGGTCGGCGTATTGCCGTTCTCCGGGGACAGCGCGGAAGCGAACTCGGTGGCCTTCTGGCGCATCTACTCGAAGTATTTCCTGAAGGAAGACGAGCACAAGGGCGTCAAGCTGTTGACGGTCTACACCCATGGCCCGGGAATCTTCTGGAACGCCAAGCATCCGATCAAGACCATCGACGACTTCTCGGGACTGAAGATCCGGGTCGGCGGCGGCATCGCGGCGGATGTCGCCAACGCGCTCGGAGTCAACACGATCTCCAAGCCTGCGCCCGAGTCCTATGAACTGCTCTCGTCGGGCGTCGTCGACGGCGTCATGTTCCCGGGGGAGAGCATCAATTCGTTCAAGCTCGACAAGCTGGTCAAGTACGCGACGGAGTTCCCGGGCGGACTCTACTCCGACAGCCATAGCGTCATCATGAACATGGACCGCTGGAACAAGATCTCCAAGGCCGACCAGGAGGCGATCACCTCGGTCTCCAATGAAGTCTTCTCGCGCAACGTCGGCAAAGCCTGGGACAGCAACGCCGGCGCGGGCTTCGCCGCGTTCAAGGCGGCGGGCGGCGAGGTCGTGCCGGCCGACGACAAGCTGGTCAAGGCGGTTGCGGACCGGACCGCCAAGTTCGAACAGGAATGGATCAAGCGGGTCGACGAGAAAGGCATGGACGGCAAGGCGATCCTGGCCGAGTATCGCGCCGAGGTGAAGAAACTCAGCAGCGGCAAGTAGCCGCCGGCGCTGAATGGGGCGGGCCGCGCCTGGCCGGCAGGCCCGCAGGATGACCGGATGATCACCGACTACCAGATCCGTCTCGGCCTGCCGGCAGATGTCGACCGGATTGCCGCGATGTCCCGGGACTACATCGAGTACGGGCTCGGGTGGCGCTGGACGCCTGCGCGGGTCCTGGCGGCGATCGGTACGTCCGAGACCAACCTGGCGGTCGCCTGCCGCAGCAACGGCCTCGCCGGTTTCGGCCTGATGCAATACCAGGATGACGAGGCGCACCTGATCCTGCTGGCGGTGGATGCCGATTGTCGCCGTACCGGTGTCGCGACCGCGCTGGTGCGCTGGCTGGAAGCTTGTGCGCTGACTGCCGGCATCGGCACCGTCTACCTGGAGGCTCGTTTGCGCAATCAGGAAGCCCGGTCCTTCTACCGCAGACTGGGGTACCGGGAGATCGCCCTGGTGCGCGGCTATTACCAGGGCCGGGAAGACGGCGTGCGGATCGCCCGCGACCTGTGGCTGGACGCCGCGGCCCAGTAAGGCTGCCCGGAAGGGATCAGCCGCCGGGCCGCGACGGCCTGAGCGCCTGCCAGACCCTCGCGGGGGTATAGGGCATGTCGAGCGGCGGGCAGTTTTCCGGCAGGGCATCGCGCATCGCGTTCGCCAGCGCCGGCAGCGACCCGGAGCAGCCCGATTCACCGACCCCCTTCGCGCCGAGCGCGTTGAGGGCGGTGGGAACCGGGTGGGACGCGCTCACGATCGATCTGATGAGTCCGGCCCGCGGCATGGTGTAGTCGGTGAAACTGCCGCTGAGCAACTGGCCGGTCTGGTCGTCGTAGATCGCCTGCTCGCCGAACGCCTGGCCTGCGCCCTGGACCACGCCGCCATGGACCTGGCCTTCGACCAGCTGAGGGGAAACGAGGTTGCCGAGATCGTCCACGGCGACATAGGATTCGATTGTCGTCACGCCAGTGCGCGGGTCGATCTCCAGTTCTGCCACGTGGCAGCCGTTCGGGAACGTCACGCCGGCGACGCTATCGGCGGTGCAGTCCAACGGGTGGGGCGACGCGCCCGCCGGATCGGCGAGGCGCCGGGCGAGGTCGAGCAGGCCGATCGACGCCTGCCGGCCGTCTGAAAAGCGGCCGGCCACGTAACTCAACTCCTCGGGCCCGACAGCCAGGACTCTGGCGGCGTGGGGGCGCGCCTGTTCGATGATGGCCGGCACCAGTTTCTTGAAGGCCGAGCCGGCGCCCAGCAGGGACCGGGAACCGCCGGTACCGTTGCCGATCAGTCCGCTGGCAGGGTCGCTGGCGCGGTACGCGATCTGCGCCGCGGAAACGCCCAGGCCGTCGGCGACGATCTGGGCAAAGGAGGTTTCGTGGCCCTGTCCGGAAGGTCCGGTCATGGCATACAGGGTGATGCCGCCGTCCGCGCCGAAGCGGCACGCTACCTGGTCGCTGGCCGCGGCGCCGCCGCCCGAGGCCTCCAGATAGCAGGCAAAGCCGATTCCTCTGTGCCGGCCGCGGGCCTCTGAAGCCGCGCGGCGGGCGGCGAAACCGGTGTAGTCCGATAACGCCAACGCCTTGCTCAACACGCCTTCGAAGTCGCCGCAGTCGTACACGGTGCCGTTGGCGGTGCGGTAAGGGAACGCGTCCTTGGGTATGAAATTGCGCCGGCGCAGCGCGACGCGGTCGAGCCCGTGTTCGGCTGCGGCATGATCGATCAGGCACTCGATGATGAAGGCGATGTCGGGCCTTCCGGCCCCGCGATAGGCGGAGACAGGGACGGTATTGGTGTACACCAGCCGGGAGGTCGTGTGCAGAGCCGGCACCTTGTAGACACCGCCCATCGTCACGGCGAGGTTCTTGGTGCCGATGTGGCTGCCCCAGTAGCAGCTGTAGGCCCCCAGATCCACTTCGTGCCGGAAGCGCAATGCGAGGATGTTGCCTTGAGCGTCCAGCGCCACCGAGCCCTCCAGGCTCAGGGCGCGCCCGTGCCATTCGCCGATGAACAGTTCCGAACGACTGCTGACCCATTTCACCGGCCGGTCCAGGGTGCGCGCCGCCAGCATGACCAGTGCCTGCTCGGAAAAGGTGCCGCCCCGGATTCCGAAACTGCCGCCGACGTCGCGCGGCGCCACTTCGATGCTGTCGGCGGGCCATCCGGTGACTGCGTGCAGGCTTGCGCGCATCCCGAGCATGCCTTGCGTGGGGGTGTGGATCACCGTCACCTGGCGCGCGCTGTCGTGAACCGCCAGGCAGGCCCGCAACTCGAGCGGGGACCCGACCAGGCGCTGGCTGGTCAGTTGCAAGGTGGACGTCATCGCGGCGCGTTCGAAGGCCTGAGCGACGGCATTGCCGTCACCATCCTCGAACGTCAGCGCCAGATTGCCGGGGATACCCTCGTGCAACGAAACGGCGCCGGCCTTGCGCGCCTGTGCGACCGTGGCCACCGCCGGCAGATCTTCATAGTCCACGAGCACCTGCTCGGCCGCGTCGCGGGCGGCAACGGCGGTGTCCGCGATGACCATGGCGATCGGCTGGCCGACGAAACGGACCCGGTCGCCGGCCAGGACCGGCATCGGCGCGGTCTTCTGCGCCTCGCCGTCGGTGCCCTTCAAGACCGCGCCCCAGGGAAGCGGCCTGAATCCGGCCTTGGCGACGTCGTCGGCCGTGAGTATCGCGACCACGCCGGCGGACTTGCGTGCCGCATCCAGGTCAAGTGCGAGGATACGGGCATGGGCGCGGTCCGAGCGGACCATGGCGGCGTGCACTTGCCCGGGCAGGTTCATGTCCGCCGTAAAGCGCCCGTCACCGGTGATCAGCCGCCGGTCCTCGTGGCGGGACAGGCCGATGGCCGATTCGGTCATGGCTGCCCCCTGCTGTTCATCGTCTTCGCCGCCAGGCGGACCGCCGCTTCGATGTTGACGTAACCGGTGCAGCGGCACAGGTTGCCCGCCAGACCACTCCTGATCTGCTCGTCGGTCGGGTCCGGGTGCCGCGACAGCAGGTCGACGGTGGTCATGATCATCCCGGGCGTGCAGAACCCGCACTGCAAGCCATGGCAGGCCGAAAAGGCGGCCTGTACCGGATGCAGCCCGCCTTCGGGCGCCAATCCTTCGATGGTTGCGATGTCCGCACCGTCGGCCTGGACCGCCAGTGCAGTGCAGGACTTCACAGCCACGCCGTCCCAGTGGACCGTGCAGCAACCGCACTGACTGGTGTCGCAGCCGACGTGGGTGCCGGTGAGGCCGAGCTGATCGCGCAGCAGGTCCACCAGCAAGGTCCGGTCTTCGACCTCGAGCGAATAAGGACGGCCGTTGACCGTCAGGTTCAATTTTTTCAACGCGACCTGCCCTCCGGGTTCATTGTGTCTGCATAGCCGACTGCACCGCGTCCTGCAGCATCACCGCCGCAAGCTGCGCACGATAGCCGGCGGGGGCGTGCATGTCGGCATTGAGCCCGCGCTCGTCGAGCGCGAGCGCGGCGATACTGGCCACGTCGAAGCGGCGGATGAGCGCCGATTCGGCCTCGTGCCAGCGGAACACACAGGGCGCGGCGCCGGTCACCCCGACGCGGACCGATTCGCCGAAATCGGCCACGAAAACACCCGTCATGGCATAACCGGACGCGGGATGATGGAACTTGGCATAGGCGGCCCGCCGCGCTATCGCAAAGCGGATGTCGCAGATCAGTTCACCCGGTTCGAGGGCGGTGGTGAACAGGCCCTGGAAGAAGTCGTCGGCCGCGATCTCCCGCCGATCGGTACGGATGACGGCGGCCAGGGCCAGCACTGCCGCCGGGAAATCCGCTGCCGGGTCGTTATTGGCGATCGAGCCGCCGAGCGTGCCCCTGACGCGAACCTGCGGGTCACCGATGGATTCGGCCACCTGCGCCAGCGCCGGTAGCGTGGCTGCCACCACCGGGTCTGCCGCGACTTCGGCGTAGCGCGACGCCGCGCCGATGATCAGCGAGTCCGCAGTGCGCGAGATGCCGCGCAGTTCCCGCAGGCGGGCGATGTCGATCAGCTGGGATGGCGCGCTCAATCGGTGCTTCATCGACGGCAGGAGCGTCATGCCCCCGGCGAGCGCTCTGGCCTCGGGGTCGGCAGCCAGCCTCGCTAGCGCGTCGGGCAGGTCGTCTGGGCGGTGGTAGGTGAACGGGTACATCGATGGTCTCCGGCGCGATGCGACCGAGGATACCACCGCGCAGGCTCCTAGCCGCCGGCCTTGTCCGCGTCAAGAATCGTGGCCTGCAACCGGCCCCAGCCCGCCGGTCCCAGGTCTTCCAGTGTCCGGAGGTTTCGCCGGAAGATCTGATCTGTATCGCCCAGCGCCTGAACCGCCCGCTCGACACTGGCTTCGCGCAGCAGGTGCAGAGTCGGGTAGGGTGAGCGGTTGCTGGCGTTGGTGACGTCGTCCGGCTCGGTGCCGGCGAACTGATACCGGGGATGAAAGCTGGCGACCTGCAGCACGCCCTCGTAGCCCAGGGCCCGCACCGCGCCGTCTGCCGCCTCCAGGAAATCGTTGTAGTCCAGGAAGTCCGCCATCGCACGCGGATGGATCAGCAGCGTCGTTTCCACTGCGGCGGGGTCGGCCGCCGACAGCAGGTGCAGTTCGTTGCACAGGTCCTGCAGCAGGCTGTCCGCATCCACTGCGTCGCTGACCTGGTAGCGGATCTGCCCGCGAGCCTGCGGTGTTTTCGCAAAGGGGCAGAGTTCAAGCCCGATCACCGCCTGCTCGACCCAGGCGCGGGTATGGACGATGACCGATGCTTGGGGCGCGTTCATCACTGCAGTTGCTGCAGTCGCAATTGCCGGGCGGCTTCCTCCAGGCGCGCATCGCCGATCTCGCGCAGCACCGCGCTCAGGTCCACTGCCGCCGTGTCGCGCTCGAAGCGGCCGGTGAGCGCCACGTCCGTGCGCAAGGCGCCGCTTTCGTAGAGCGACCAGATCTCGCCGCCGTAGTCCGTGGCCAGGAGTTCCGGGGCGAAGCGCCCGAAGTAGTTGCGCAGGTTGGCGACGTCACGCTCGAGCATCCGGCTGGCGTGGTTGTTGCCGGCGGCGTCCACCGCCTGCGGCAGGTCGATGATGACGGGTCCTTCGCTGCCGACCAGGATGTTGAATTCCGACAGATCGCCGTGCACGACGCCTGCCTTCAGCATGAGCACCACCTGGTCGAGCAGGCGGGCATGATGCAGGCGGGCCTCCGTGGCGCTGAAACTGAGGTCGTTGAGCCGGGGTGCCGCGTCACCGTTCTCGCCGGTGATCAGCTCCATCAGCAGGACGCCCTCATGAAACTGATACGGCGTCGGTACACGGACGCCGGCCGCGGCGAGCCGGTACAGGGCGTCGACCTCGGCGTTCTGCCAGGCCGCCTCCTGGGACTCGCGACCGAAACGTGTACCTTTGGCCATCGCGCGCGCCTGCCGGCTGTTCTTGACCTTGCGGTTCTCGGTGTAGTCCACACTCTGGCGGAAGGCCCGCTTGTTCGCTTCCTTGTAGACCTTGGCACAGCGGATTTCATCGCCACAGCGGACGACGAACACCATGGCCTCCTTGCCGCTGGTCAACTGGCGCAGGACTGCGTCGATCAGGCCGTCTTCCAGCAGGGGTTCAAGGCGTTTGGGAATCTTCAATGGCGAGCGCTATGCAGTTGCGGCCGGGCGGCGCGGTGGTGGCCGAAAGACGGGGGAGGGGCGGGTCGGCGACAGGGTCGTCCGGGGCTCGGCCCCTGGACGTACGGCGAGCGCAGCCAGTTGGTGATGGTAGTCGATGCCCGCCAGCTTCGCCAGATGACCGTCCGCCGAGCAGGGTCCGGGCAGGGAGCGGCTACCGGCAGGCAGTGGCTATCATCGGCAGGCGCGGCGCACGAGCCCGAGCCCGAGCCTGAGGGAACGTCATGGGGATACCAAGGAGAATTGAATGCTGAAGATCTGGGGGCGCCTGAGTTCGATCAACGTCCAGAAAGTCGTGTGGTGTGCCCGCGGACTTGGGCTGGATTTCGAGCGCGTGGACGCCGGGGGCGTCTTCGGCGTCGTCGATGCCCCGTCCTTCCGCCTGCTGAATCCGAACGGCAAGGTTCCGGTCATCGAGGATGACGGCCTCGTGCTGTGGGAATCCAACGCGATCGTGCGCTACCTCTGCGCCAGGCATGCCGCCGCCGGGCTTTGGCCCGAGGACCGCGGGGAGCGCGCCCGCTGCGACCAGTGGATGGACTGGCAGGCGACCGAACTGACCCCGGCAATGCGGGTGGCGTTCATCCAGCTGGTGCGCACCGCGCCGGCAGACAGGCAGCAGTCGCTGATCGACGAGTCGTTGGCGCAGACCGAGTCCCTGGTCGGCGTCCTCGGCGAGGCGCTCGCCGCCCGCCCCTTCATCGTCGGTGACCGCTTCACCATGGCCGATATCCCGCTCGCCTGTGCACTGCACCGCTGGTACGCCATGCCGGTGGCACGACGCGGGCGGCCCGGCCTGGAGAGCTGGCTCGAGCGTTGCCGCGCCCAGGCCGGCGCACGGGAGGCCCTGGTACCTCTCAGTTGAGCTTGCCGCCGCCGGCAGGCGGAAATCCCAAAGCGCTTTACCATGTCACAGTAAATTCGCGGCGGCAGCGAGCGCCGCACATCTTGAAGAGGAGCCGGAATGGCCAAACCGAACTATGCGTTCGCAAAGCGTCAGCGAGATCTAGCCAAGAAGCAGAAGAAAGAAGAGAAGAAGCTGCGCAAGGCTGGTCCCACCGAAGGCGGCGCCGACACCCCGGCGGAACCGGAGGGCCAGGACCCGGACCAGGCTCCCGATCAGGTTGCAACGCCGGAGCCCGTGCCGGGCGCTGGTCCGGCCGGTGGTCCGCCGGATAACTCGGGCCGGGACGGCGGTCAGGCCAGCAGCTGAGCGGGTGCTCAGCCGACCGGGCCCAGTCGGGTCAGCCGCTGGGCGAACACCAGGTCATCCATTGCTTCATCAGGACTGGAGGTCGGTCCGGCGACCTTGATCGCCAACAGTTCCGCCGGCGCCCCGACCGAAATGCCGGTATGGGGGCAACCGAGCGCCTGCCGGCCGCCGGCTACTGCCCGGCGCCACAGACTGCTCCCCGGATGCGGGGAGTCGGCATCGACCAGCAGGGACCGGCGCTGCTGGCGCAGCCGTGCCTGATACTCCAGCCAGCGCAGTTCCTCGGCAGGGTCCACGCCCACGTTGCTATCGCTGCCGATTGCCAGGGCGCCGCCCAGCCGCCACCAGCGCTCGATGTCGAAGAGCCCGTCGCCAAGGTTGGCTTCGGTGGTGGTGCAGAGGCAGATGACTGCATTGCGCGCGCGCGCCAGTTGCAGCTCCGAGGCGGTCGCGTGGGTCGCATGCACCAGCACCCAGTTGGCGTCGACGGCGGCATTGGCACACAACCAGTCGATCGGGGTGGTGCCGAGGTGCTCGCGTGCAGCAGCGACCTCGGCCGCCTGCTCGCTGATATGGATGTGGACCGGACAGCCGGGGACGATGGCGTCGCGAAGCGCGAGCGCTTCCTGAAGGTCGGCAGCGCTCAGCGCGCGCAACGAGTGCGGCGCAATCCCTATCGACAAGTGCGGATGACGGGCCATCCGCGCGGTCAAGCCCTGCAGCAGCAGGCCGTAGGCATCGAGATCGAGGGTGAAGCCCTGCTGGCGCTCCGACACCGGGCTGCCGTCGAGTCCGCCGCGCCGGTACAGCACCGGCAGCAGCAGCAGGCGCATTCCGGCGTCGGCGGCAGCCCGGCACAATGCCTCGGCGGTCTCGTCGGCGCTGCTGCCACCGAGCCGGTGGACATAATGGAACTCCGCGACCGACGTATAGCCGCGCGTACGCAGGTCACGATAGAGTTGCAGCGCCGTCTCGTACAGGGATCCGGCGTCCAGGTCCTGCACGGCCTGATACATGCGTTCGCGCCAGCTCCAGAAACTGTCGGCCGACTGGCCGCTGGCGCGCTCGGTGAGTCCCGCGATGCCACGCTGGAAGGCGTGGCAATGGGCGTCGGGCATCCCCGGGATCAGCAGGTCGGCCGTTTCGCTGGCAGCGGGCGCGCTGCCTGGCGTCACCGATCGGATCAGTCCGGCGTCGTCGATGTCGATGGTGGCGGATTCGAGCCAACCCTTGTCGGTCATCAGGAAGCGGGCATGCAGTGACTTCATCGGGGCGGATAGCGGTGGCATCGAGTCATCTTCCGGCAAATATGCCAGACTTCGACAAGTGGAGTTCAAACAGGGGTTGCATGCAGGTCGACCTGATCGTCGAGAATTGCGGACTCGCCACCATGACCGGCGCACAGTACGGGGCGGTGGCGGACGGCCTGGTCGCGGTCCGAAGCGGGCGGATCGCATGGGTCGGCGCCCGCGCCGAGGCGCCCGCCTTCGATTGCGTCGACCGCATCGACGGCGGTGGCGGCTGGCTGACGCCGGGGCTGGTGGACTGCCATACCCACCTGGTCTACGGCGGCAACCGCTCGGCCGAATTCGAGTTGCGCCTTCAGGGCGCAAGTTACGAGGAGATCGCCCAGGCGGGAGGCGGCATCGTGGCGACGGTTGCGGCCACCCGTGCGGCCAGCGAGGCGCAACTGCAGCAGTCTGCCCGCACCCGCCTGGCCGCGCTGGTCTCCCAGGGGGTCACCACCGTGGAGATCAAGTCCGGCTACGGGCTCGATACCGCGAACGAACTGAAAATGCTGCGGGTGGCCCGCCGGCTTGGCGAAGGTGAGTCGGATGCGACCCGGGTGCAGACCACGCTGCTCGCCGCCCATGCCCTGCCGCCGGAATTCGCCGGCCGTGCCGACGACTACGTCGACGAGGTCTGCCAGGCGATGATCCCGGCCGCGGTGGCTGCCGGTCTTGCCGATGCGGTGGATGCGTTCTGCGAGGGCATCGGCTTTTCGCCGGCGCAGTGCGCTCGCGTCTTCGATGCCGCTCGCGCCCAGGGCCTGCCGGTCAAGCTGCATGCCGATCAGTTGTCCAATCTCGGAGGCGCTGCGCTGGCCGCCCGCTATGGCGCACTGTCGGCAGACCATCTCGAGTACGCCGACGAGGCGGGGATCGCCGATCTCGCGGCGGCGGGAACAGTGGCGGTATTGCTGCCGGGCGCCTTCTACTGCCTTCGTGAAACGCGCTTGCCGCCGGTTGCAGCGTTGCGGCGCCACGGGGTACCGATCGCGCTCGCGACCGACTGCAATCCCGGTTCGTCGCCGCTGGTGTCGCCGCTGACCGCGATGAGCATGGCCTGCACCCTGTTTCGCCTGACCCCGGAAGAAGCGCTGGCCGGGTTCACCGTCAATGCAGCGGCCGCTCTCGGGCTCGGCGGCCAGATCGGCCGGATCGCGACCGGACTGCGGGCGGAACTTGCGCTCTGGGACGTCGAGCGCCCCGCTGAGCTTGCCTACATGATTGGTGCCAATCCGCTGGTGACCGTCATTCGACCCGGGATCGAACAATGAGAGAAGACATGAGCTACCGCACAATGGAGGGTCGTCTGCCGAAGAAGGCGATGGCACTGGTGCTGGCCGGCGGCCGTGGCAGCCGGCTCAAGCAACTCACCGACATCCGCTGCAAGCCCGCGGTCTACTTCGGTGGCAAGTTCCGGATCGTCGACTTCGCGCTGTCGAACTGCATGAACTCCGGCATGCGCCGTATCGGCGTGCTGACACAGTACAAGTCGCACAGCCTGTTGCGGCACCTGCAGCGTGGATGGGGGTTCCTGAAGTCGGAGATGAACGAATTCATCGATCTGATACCGGCGCAGCAACGTATCGACGACCACTCGTGGTACCGCGGCACCGCCGATGCGGTTTTCCAGAGCCTCGACATCGTGCGGGCGAACCGGCCCGAATACGTGGTGGTGCTGGCGGGCGATCACATCTACAAGATGGATTACGCCCGGATGCTGGCCGATCATGTCGAGAGTGCAGCGCCCTGCACGGTTGCCTGCATCGAGGTGTCGCGGGCGGAGGCCAGCGACTTCGGCGTCATCGCAGTCGACGAGAACCGCCGCGTCACCGACTTCGTCGAAAAGCCGGCCGATCCTCCGGCCATGCCCGGCAAGCCGGACCGCTCCCTGGCGTCGATGGGCATCTATATCTTCTCGGCCGACTTCCTGTATGACGCCCTGCATCAGGACATGATGGATCCGGAGTCCAATCACGACTTCGGCAAGGACGTGCTGCCGCGCGCGGTCAAGGCCGGCTATGTCCTCGCCCACCCCTTCGAGATGAGTTGCGTGTTCAACCGGCCCGGCACGACGCATTACTGGCGTGATGTCGGTACGGTGGATGCCTACTGGGAGGCCAACATCGACCTGACGGCGACCTCGCCGGAGCTGAATCTGTACGACCGCGACTGGCCGATCTGGACCTTCCAGGAGCAGCTTCCACCGGCCAAGTTCGTCCACAACGCCGGGGATCGGCGCGGCATGGCTCTCGAATCGACCGTGTCCGGCGGCTGCATCATCTCCGGCCAGTTGAATCGCTCGCTGCTGTTCTCGAGTTGCCGGGTCCACTCCTACTCGAAAGTGGATTGGTCCGTGCTGCTGCCGGAAGTCGAAGTGGGCCGGCATGCGCGTCTGACGCGGACGATCGTCGATCACCGCTGCCGCATCCCGGACGGACTGGTGGTCGGCGAGGATCCCGAGGAAGATGCACGCCGGTTCCATCGCAGCCGCAATGGCGTGACCCTGATCACCCGTTCGATGCTGGAAAGCCTTTGAGGGTCCTGCATGCGGCGGCGGAAGTCTTTCCGCTACTGAAGACCGGAGGCCTCGCGGACGTTGTCGGCGCCTTGCCGCCGGTGCTCCGGTCCCAGGGGGTGGACGTGCGGCTGGTGTTGCCGGGGTTTCCGTCGATTCGCGAGGGCGTGCTCGAGCAGCAGGCCCTCGCCCGGGTAGGTCCCGTCTTCGGAGCGGCCAGCCTGACGATCCGGCGGGGCCGGATGCCCGATAGTGGCCTGACGGTGTACCTCGTCGACGCGCCCTGGCTGTTCGATCGGGAAGGCAATCCCTATCTCGGGCCGGACGGTCTCGAATGGCGCGACAACTATCGCCGATTCGCCGCCTTCGGCTGGGCTGCCGCGCACCTGGCGTTCGGCGAGTTCGACGCCGACTGGCGGGCCGACATCCTGCATTGCCACGACTGGCATGCCGGGCTCGGACCGGCTTATCTCCATGCGCACCCGGCGCGCAGCGTGCGCACCGTCTTTACGGTCCACAACCTCGCCTATCAGGGCAGTTTTCCGCTGGACGAGTATCGTGAGCTTGCCCTGCCGGCCTCGCTGCTCAGTGCAGAGGGGCTGGAGTTCCACGGCTATGGCAACTTCATGAAGGCCGGCCTGGTGCTGTCGGATCGGCTGACCACGGTGAGTCCTCGCTACGCCCAGGAGATCTGCACCCCGGAGTTCGGCGCGGGTCTGGACGGGGTCATCGGGGTTCGCCGCAGCCGTCTGAGCGGAATTCTCAACGGCATCGACTGCCGTCAGTGGGATCCGGGCACGGACCCGCATCTACCGGCTCGTTACAGCCGTGACGATCTGACGGGCAAGGCCCGCTGCAAGGCCGAGCAGCAGGCAGCCAGCGGTTTGACCGTGGACGCTCGCCGGCCGCTGTTCGTCATGGTCAGCCGCCTGGCCGACCAGAAGGGCAGCGATCTCGTCTTGTCGGCGCTGCCGGCATTACTGGGCCATGGCGCGCAGCTCCTGGTGCTGGGTACCGGCGAGCGCCACCTCGAGGAAGCCTTCGCGGCCGCGGCACGGGCTCATCCGCAGTCGGTGTTCGTGCGGCTGAACTACGACGAAGCGATGGCGCATCGGATGATCGCGGCAGCCGACGTGATCCTGGTGCCGTCCCGGTTCGAGCCCTGCGGACTCACCCAGATGTACGGCCTGCGTTACGGCACCTTGCCCCTGGTGCGCCGGGTGGGTGGCCTCGCCGATACGGTGTCGGACGATGGCGCCGCGCAGGCCGGCGGTCCGGCAGCGACCGGGTTCCTGTTCGACCGGGCCCGTACTGCGGATCTCGAAGAGGCGATCGCACGCTCAATTGCGGCCTATGCGGACCCGGCCCGCTGGCGCGAGATGATCCGCACCGCCATGGCACGCAATCACTCGTGGGACGAGGCGGCTGAGCACTACCGCGTGCTCTATGCGGAACTGCTCGGAAAATCTGCCCGGTAGGAGCCTGCGCTCAGCCGTGTCGCCGGGACGCGGGCGCGGCCACAGGCTGGCTGATCGCAAGCGCCCGACGGAGGGAGCGCAGGATCCGGCGAAGCCGGGTGGCAGCCAGAACTGCGCGGTCGAGACCCTGGTGAGTTGGTAACTTCTTTGCTGACATCGAATTCTCTGGTGCTGGGCGGTCGGCGACATTGCCGCCCGCCTTCCCCACTGAGATGGGGATGATCTATCATTATTCAAATTGATGAATTGAATGGATACTATGTGAAAAACGCATAGATAGTCACTCAAGCGACGTGAAATGAATTTCCTCACTCTCGATCTCAACCTGCTGCGGGTATTCGACGAAGTCATGGCCGAGCGCAACCTGACCCGCGCCGCCCGCAATCTCGCCATCACCCAACCGGCAGCGAGCAATGCCTTGCGCCGCCTCAGGGATGCCCTGGGCGACGAACTGGTGACTCGCGCCGGCTATGGCGTCATGCCGACCCCGTTTGCCCTGTCGATCTGGCCCGCGGTCCGGGAGGCGCTCGCCAGCCTGCGGGCTGCCATCGCCCCGATCGATTTCGATCCCTCCACCACCCGCAGCACGTTCGTGGTGGCCATGGCCGACGCCACCGCAGCGATCATCATTCCGCGCCTGCTCAAGACGCTGGAGACCGAGGCCCCCCGGGCCTCGATGCGGGTGCGGCCCTTGACCACCCGCGACCCGAGGGTCCTGCTGGAAGGCGACGACCTCCACATGGCGGTGGGCTACTTCCCCGCGGTGATCGCGGCGATCACCCTGGGCGAGATGCAGGAGGACACCTCGGACACCTTCGGTCATGCACCGGTCTACAGCGGCCGTTACGTCTGTGTCATGCGCCAGGATCATCCGCTGGCGGGTGCGCCGATTTCGCTGGATGCCTACTGCGGCGCCCGTCATCTGCTGGTCAGCTTTTCCGGGCGGCCCTTCGGCTTCGTGGATGAGGCCTTGGCTGTCATCAAGCGGTCGCGCCGGATCGTGCTCACCGTCAATCAGTTCTTCACCGCCGCCCAGGTGGTGGCGAACTCCGACCTGCTCACCATACTGCCGCGGGATTTCATCCCGTCCACCGGCATTGCCGACAAGCTCGCATGGCAGCCACTGCCGGTACAGGTACCGCCGCTGCAGGTGGACATGTTGTGGCACCGGCGCAAGCAGACGGCACCCGCCCATGCCTGGCTTCGCAGCGCCGTTGCGCGGTTGGCCCAGGATCCGTTTCAGCCCGAGGTGGCTGAAGCCCGTTACCGGGCCACCCCCTGAGCGGCTGCACGCCGGTGCGCACTGCGGCCGCGTCTCGGGTGGCCGTCTTGCCCAGGGTCGCGCCGTTCGCCGCTTCCCAGTGACGGACTATCTAGCGTAACCCGTTTCTCCCGTGGGCGGCCGAAATCTGCTTGAGGCGTTCCGCGTGCCAGGGCTGGACCTGCCGCCAGTCGAAGCGCCAGCCCCAGCAGCCCTCCGCGTCGCCCGGCCGGTTCATGCGAGCGTCGCTGCCGAGGCCGAGTACGTCCTGGAGCGGATAGATCGCCATGCCGGCAACCGATTGGGAGGCTGCATGAATCAGGTCCCAGTTGATTTCGCGACCATCGGTTTTCAGGTAGACCTGAGCCCGCGCCCGCTCCGACGGCGGGAGCGGCAGAGAACCAGCCGAGGCTGGTGTCGTTGTCGTGAGTGCCGCTGTACACGACGGTGTCGCGCGAGTAGTTGTGGGGCAGGTAGAGGTTGTTCGCGTCGTCGCCGAATGCGAACTGGAGCACCCGCATGCCGGGTAGCCCGACGGCTTCGCGCAATGCGGTGACATCCGGCGTGACGGTGCCCAGGTCTTCCGCGATGATCGGCAACTGCGCCGGCTGCAGGTCGCCGAGCCCCGATTCGGGGTGCCTGCGCAGATCGGCGGTGACCGCATCGAAGAACGCCAGGCCGGGTCCCAGGATCCAGTTGCCGTCGATCGCATCGAGGGCGTCGGCCGGTACCTCCCAGTAGGCCGCGAAGCCGCGGAAATGATCGATCCGCACCAGGTCCGCCGTGGTCAGTGCGGCACGCACCCGACGTATCCACCAGGCATAGTTCTCCTCGGCATGGCGGTCCCAGCGGTAGACCGGATTGCCCCACAACTGGCCGGTTGCGCTGAAGTAGTCGGGCGGTACGCCGGCCACGACGCGCGGCCGGAGATGGCTGTCAAGATCGAAGAGGGCGGGATTGGCCCAGACATCGGCGCTGTGAAGCGCGACGAAGATCGGCAGGTCGCCGATGATGCGTACCCCGCGTCCACCCGCATGTCGCTTGACCGCGCCCCACTGGCGGTAGGCGGTCCACTGCACGAAGGCCCAGAAACCGATCTCATCGTGCCAGCGCTTGCGTGCATCCGTGAGCGCGGCCGGGTCGCGACCAGCCAGGGACGCGGGCCACTGGTGCCAGGCCAGGTTCGGGTGCCGCTCTCCGATCGTCATGAAGAGCGCGTAGTCGTCCAGCCAGGTGGCTTCCTTTGCGCAGAACAGATTGAAATCGTCGCGTGCCGTGGTGGTGCTGAAGAATCGCCGGGCGGCCTCGCGCAGGCAAGCCATCCGGAAGCGCGTCACCGTGGCGTAGTCGATCCGATTGCCGGCGTCGGTACGGGTGCCGGGAGGGGCGGCTTCGGCAACCTGCTGCGCGACTGCCGGGTCCAGCCAGCCCTTGCTCACCAGATCCTGGAGGTCGATCAACAGGGGGTTCAGAGCGAACGCCGAGGGGCTCATGTAGGGCGAGTTGCCCGGGCCCACCGGACCGAGCGGGAGCACCTGCCAGAGCTGCTGGCCGGCAGCCGCGAGCCAGTCGACAAAATCGAAGGCGGACTGGCCGAAGTCGCCGCTGCCGGGGGCCGGCAGGGTGGGAAAGGCCGGCGCTTTTCCGGACGTGGCGGCTTCGCCGGGGTCCGGCAACGATACCGGGTGCAGCAGGACGCCGCTGGCGCGGGTGGTGTCGATCGTCATGGGGTCGGCAGGCGTTTTCGGGATCAGCTTTGCTTCAGCAAGGTGAGGCTGCGCGCCTTCAGCAGAAGCGGGCCGGTCACCAGTTCCTGACTTGGCCGGCCTTCGCGCTGCCCGGAGTCCATGAGCGGCTCCCAGTGACCGGGCGGCAGTTCGAACGCCACGTCGGCCGCGTCGGAATTGAAGAGCATCAACAGGTCTGATCGCTCCGCTCGACCGTGTTCGTCAGGCTGGCCAGGCTGAGCCTGCCGGTGCCCGTCGAGCCGCAAGCCGAAGACGTAACGGCCGCTGTCGCTGTTCCACTGCGCCGCTGTCATTTCTTCACCCAGGCGGTTGTACCAGACGGCATCCTGCAGGTCCGGGTGGACGGCGGAGCCACGCAGCCGGAGCCATCGGCGGCTGCGCAACCGAGGGTGCTGCCGGCGCAGGCGGATCATCCAGGCCGTGAATCCGATCAGGTCCTGGTCCGCCTGTGCCCAGTCGAACCAGCTGATCTCGTTATCCTGGTTGTAGGCATTGTTGTTGCCTCGCTGGGTCCTGCCCATCTCGTCGCCCCCCAGCAGCATCGGCACGCCTTGCGAGAGGAACAAGGTCCCCAGGAGGGCCCGCTTGAGTCGCGCCCGCAGCGCGTTCACCATCAGCAGGTCGGTCGGACCCTCGTCGCCGCAGTTCCAGCTGTAGTTGTGCGATGTGCCGTCGTGGTTGCCTTCGCCGTTGGCCTCGTTGTGCTTCTGCGAATAGCTGACCAGGTCGTGCAGGGTGAAACCATCGTGCGCGGTCACGTAGTTGATGCTGGCCTGGGGGCGCCTTCCACCATGGCGAAACAGATCGTCCGACCCCGCCACGCGATGCGCCATGTCGCCGCGGTAGGCGCCCTTGCTGATCCAGAACGAACGCACCGAATCGCGGAACCGGTCGTTCCACTCCGACCACCCGGAAGGAAACCGGCCGACCTGGTAGCCGTCGCTGCCGATATCCCAGGGCTCGGCAATCAGCTTGACTCGCCCGAGTACCGGGTCCTGGCGAATGGCGTGGAAGAAGGCCGCCTCGCAGTCGAAGCCGGCGTCGGCGCTGCCATGTGGCCGGCCGTGGCGGCCGAGGGTCGCGGCGAGGTCGAAACGGAAACCGTCCACGTGCATCTCGGTGACCCAGTATCGCAGGGAGTCCATCACCAGCTGCAGCACCCGGGGATGCCCCAGGTTCAGGCTGTTGCCTGTGCCGGTGTAGTTCTCGTACAGGCCCGGCGCGGATTTCTTCAGGTGGTAGTACGCACGGTTATCCAACCCGCGCATCGACAGGGTGGGGCCGCGATGGTCCCCCTCCGCCGTATGGTTGTAGACCACGTCAAGGATCACTTCGATGCCGGCACGGTGCAGTTCGCGCACCATGGTCTTGAATTCGAGGGTCGCATCCTGACGGGCGAACCGGCAGTCGGGCGCGAAGAAGCCAATGCTGCTGTAGCCCCAGTAGTTCACCAGCCCTTTGAGCGCAAGCGGTTGCTCGCTCACCGCCTGGTGCACCGGCAGCAGGCTCACGGCGGTGATTCCCAGTCGTTTCAGGTGGGCGATGGCAGGCGGCGAACAGAATCCCTCGTAGGTTCCCTGCAGGGCCGCGGGCACCTCCGGATGCAGGCGGGTGAACCCCTTGACATGCACCTCGTAGAGCACCGATTCGTCCAACGGTCTCGCCGGTGACTGAACGCCCTGCCAATCGAACCGGCTGCTCGAGCCGTTGCTGCCGGGACGGCTGCCGTCGCCCTGGTCCGTCAGCGTGACCACCGACTTGAACATGTAGCGCGCATTGTCCTGCCCGGCGTGCTCGGTATCGTCCAGGTGCGCCTCGGTCCAGCGGAAGTCGCCCGTGAACCGGCGCGCATAGGGGTCGAGCAGGAGCTTGTTCGGATTGAAGCGCAGTCCGCGTTCGTGATCGACCGGACCCCACACCCGGTACCCGTACACCAGGCCCTCACCGGCACCCGGCAGGTGTCCGTGCCAGACGCCGTCGGTATGTTCAGCCAGTTCATGGCGGGCCTGCTCACGCTCGCCCCGCGCATCGAATAGGCAGACGACCACCCTGCTCGCGTGCTCTGAAAAGACGGCGAAGTTGACGCCGTCCGCGCTGCAATTGGCGCCCAGCGGCCAGGGACTGCCCGGCGCGAGCGACCCCGGTTGCGCCGCTGTCGCTGCCTGTGCGACGAGTGCCGGGTCGGCCTGCATCGCGACTTCTGCGGACCCGCCTTTGCTGCCGGAAACACTCCCGCTCATATGGACAGAGGCTTCACGTTCCATATGCGTGAGGCGTATTCCCGGATCGTGCGGTCGCTGGAGAAGGGGCCCATGCCCGCCACGTTGAGTGCGGCGCATCGGTTCCATGCGTCCGGATTCGCGAACAAGGTGTCCACTCTGGCGTGGGTGGCGACATAGTCGGCGAAGTCGGCCAGCAGCAGGTAGGTGTCCTGCTTCAGCAGCGAGTCGACGATCGGCCGGAAACGGGTGGGGTCGTCGGGCGAGAAGAAGCCGCTGCCGATCTGGTCGATCACCTGCTTGAGCGAAGCGTTCTCTTCGTAGTACCGCATCGGGTCATAGACGTGCGCCTTGATCCTCGCGACGTCGGCCGTCCGAAGGCCGAATATGAAGATATTGTCCGCGCCGACATTGTCGTGAATCTCGATGTTGGCACCATCCATCGTGCCGATGGTGAGCGCGCCGTTGAGCGCAAGCTTCATGTTGCCGGTGCCCGAGGCCTCGGTGCCGGCGGTCGATATCTGTTCGGACAGGTTGGCTGCGGGCATGATGATTTCAGCAGCCGAGACGCTGTAGTTGGGCACGAAAACCACCTTGAGCCTGTCGTTCAGGCGGGGATCGTGATTGATCTTCATCGCCACGTCGTTGATCAGCTTGATGATCAGCTTGGCCATCCGGTAAGCCGAAGCGGCCTTGCCGGAGAAAATGAAGGTGCGCGCCACCCAGTGCGCGTCCGGGTTGGCCACCATCGCGTTGTAACGATGGACGATGTGCAGGAGATTCAGGAGTTGGCGCTTGTATTCGTGAAAGCGCTTGACCTGGACGTCGAACATCGATGACGGGTCTATCACCACGCCGCCGCGCTCCAGTACCCAGTCGGCAAACCGGGCCTTGTTGCGGTTTTTCGCCAGGGCGAAGGCCTCGATGAAAGTCGGGTCCGCGACATGACTGCGCAGTCCGCCGAGCTGCTCCAGGTCGATGCGCCATTGCGGGCCCGATCCGGCTGTCGATCAGCGCTGACAGGTCGCGGTTGGCATTGGCCAGCCAGCGCCGCGGCGTGATGCCGTTGGTCACGTTGCAGAAGCGGCCGGGAAAGATCCGGGCGAAGTCCGCAAAGATGGTCTCGACGATCAGGTTGCTGTGCAGCTGCGACACGCCGTTGACCTTGTGGCTGGCAACCACGCTCAGGTATGCCATCCGGATGCGCCGCTCCCCGGTTTCGTCGATCAGGGATACGCGACGCTGCAGATCAGGATCGTCGCCGTGGCGCGCACGGACGTCGTCGAGGAAACGCCGGTTGATCTCCAGGATGATTTCCATGTGCCGGGGGAGCACGCTGCGCATCATGCCGACCGGCCACGTCTCCAGGGCTTCAGGCATCAAGGTGTGGTTCGTATAGGAGAAGACCTGCGTGCATTGCGCCCAGGCATCGTTCCACGGGATGCGATGAACATCCACCAGAAGTCGCATCAGTTCCGGTACGGCGATGGCCGGATGGGTGTCGTTCAGGTGGATCGCCACCTGCTGGGACAACTCGTTGAAGCGCGCGTGGTTGTGCATGTAGCGCCGAAGCAGGTCCTGCAACGATGCGCTGACGAAGAAGTACTCCTGGCGCAGGCGCAGTTCGCGCCCCTGATGACTGGAATCGTCCGGATAAAGAACCCGCGTGACGTTCTCCGACTGGTTCTTGCTGGCCACCGCCCGCATGTAGTCGCCCTGATTGAACATCGCCAGGTCCAGGCTCAGCGAGGCCTTGGCGTGCCACAGGCGCAGGGTGTTGACGGCCTTGGTGCCATACCCCGGCACGATCGTGTCGTAGGCCATGGCCAGCACCTGCTCGGTGTCGACCCAGCGCGCGCCTTCGTCGCCGTCGTGCTGCACCACGCCGCCGAAGTGGATCGGAAAGGTCACCTGGGGGCGGGGAAACTCCCACGGATTGCCGTTCTTGAGCCAGTCGTCGGGTTGCTCGACCTGATAGCCGTTGTGGATATGCTGGGCGAACATGCCGTAGTCGTAACGGATGCCGTAGCCGTAGCTGGGCAGGCCGACGGTCGCCATCGAATCCAGGAAACAGGCGGCAAGCCGGCCAAGACCACCGTTGCCGAGGCCCGGGATCGGGCTCCTGCTCGCGGGTTTCATCGATGTCGAGCCCCGACTCCAGCAGGGTCTGGGCGAGTTCGTCGTAGAGCCCGGTCGACATCAAGGCGTTGGTGAGCGCACGCCCGACCAGGAACTCCATCGACAGGTAATAGACGCGCTTCGACTTCTGCTCGTACTGCTTGCGGGTGGTTTCCATCCATCGCTCGACCATCCGGTCGCGCGCCACCTGCGCGAGCGCGGCATACCAGTCGGCCTGGGTGGCCGTGGCGGGATCCTTGCCGATGGAATACAGGAGCCGGTTCGCTACCGCATGGCGCAGGGAGTCCGGATCGTCACGATTGACTGGATCGAGGCGGAAGTTTTCGACGACGACACGTTGAGGCATGGAGAGTGGGCTTTGAGTCAATCCGTCATTTTCACCCGATGCGGGGCGAAATACTATTCAGAGGGGACGGACGCGCCGATCCGGCGGCCGCAGTTGTTGCGTTGTTGCACACAGGCTTGCGCTATGCGTCATAGCATGCCCGGTGCCGGGGCGACCGGCCGACGCGCACGAGGGCTCATGCGGCCGGCCTCGCGATCGCCGGGCGGTGGCCGTAACTGAAGGCCCGGCTATTGCCCCTGCCTGGGTGTCGTCGGCGCCGGACTGTCGCTGGATCCGGGAGACGAGGGCCCGATGGCAGGCGCCGGTCCGATGGCAGGCGCCGGTCCGATGGCAGGCGCCGGTCCGATGGCAGGCGCGGGACCAGGGGCCCCGGCTGGACCGATGGCCGGGCCGATTGCAGGCCCCGCCACCACCGGTTTCGCGTAGACCACATCGCGCAGATAAAGCGACAGCGATGGCACGTAGGTGATGACCGCCAGGCAGGCGATGATCACCGTCACGAAACCGAGGAGGTGGTGAATGATCTTGTCGAGCGAAATCTTCGCGACGGCGCAAGCCGCGAACAGGTTCACGCCGAACGGCGGGGTGATCATGCCGAGCGCGAGATTGACCACCATGATGATGCCGAAGTGCACCGGATCGATGCCGAAGTGCATGCCCACCGGCACCAGGATCGGCGCGAGCACGATGATCGCCGCCGACGTCTCGATGAACATGCCGATGAAGAACAGGGCAACGTTGACGCCAAGCAGGAACCAGGCAGGCGACTGCAGGATCTCGGTCAGCCAGCTGCCGATCGCTTCGGGAATTCCGGCGCGGGTGATCATGTAGGCGAAGACACCGGCGTTGGCGATGATGAACATGATCACGCCGCTGGAGATGACCGACTTGCGCAGGATCCTCGGCAGGTCGCTCGGTTTCAGTTCCCGGTGCATCAGCATGCCGACCAGCAGCGCGTAGAACACCGCCACTGCGGCCGCCTCGGTCGGCGTGAAGATGCCGCCGTAGATGCCACCGAGGATGATCACCGGCATGAGCAGCGCCCAGCCGGCCTTGGCGGTCGCCGAGAGTACTGACCCGCGGCCGACGCCGTCGTTCTTGCCCCAACCCTTGATCCGGCAGTAGACGTGCACGAACAGCATCAGCGACCCGCCGATGAAGATACCCGGCAGCACGCCGGCGATGAAGAGTTCGCCGATCGATACTTCGGCGGCGACGCCGAAAAGGATCATCGGGATCGACGGGGGGATGACCACGCCGAGCTCGGCGGAGGTGGCCTGCAGCGCCGCCGCGTAGGAGACCGGATAGCCCTGCCTGATCAGCGCCGGGATCAGGATGGCGCCGATGGCAAAGGTCGTGGCAACCGATGAACCCGAGACCGCCGCGAAGATCATGCAGGTCAGCACGCAGGTCATCGGCAGGCCGCCCTGGATGCCACCCACCAGCGACTTGGCGAAGTTGACCAGCCGCTGCGAGATGCCGCCGGTTTCCATCAGGTTGCCGGCCAGGATGAAGAACGGGATGGCCGCCAGCGGGAACTTGTCCAGGGCACTGAACATCTCCTTCGGCACCAGAATCATCTTCGCCGGATCGGAAATCGCCAGCCCGATCGAAGCGGCCAGTCCGATCGAGACGGCGACCGAGACGCTGAACGCAAAGCAGACCAACATCGTGATCAGCATGGTGAGGGACATGGTGCTTCCTATCGGGGATGCGCAGCGGCGCGCGAGGCGTTTCGGTTACTGCGGGAAGTCGCTAGAGCGCGTTGTCGAGATGCTCGTCCACGGGATCGAACTGGTGCGCCAGCAGAGCGACCACGCTGACGAGGGCCCCGACGGGGATGGCGGCGTAGGCCCAGCCCATCGACAGGAAGTCGAGGCTGGCCCAGGTCTGGAAGCGGATCCGCCACACCAGGTCGATGCCGTACCAGATCAGGATGACGAGCAGCGCCAGGGATGCGATCGTGATCACCCACTGGACGAAGGTGCGCCACTTCCCCCTGGCCGTCCGGAGCATCAGATCGACGGAGATCAGCGCGCCGTGCCGGATCGCAACCGCGGCGCCCAGCATCACCATCCAGATCAGCAGGCGGCGCATCAGCTCTTCGGTCCAGGTGGAAGGCTGCGACAGGATGAACCGGGTGCCGACCTGCCAGATGCCGAGCAGCGAGACGATCGCAAGCAGCACGCACGCCAGAAAGAAGGCGGTGCCCGTCACGCGACGGTCGAGCGCCAGAATGAAGTTCCTCATCGCTTTTCTCCAGGCGGGGTATCCGAGCCGATCTGATCGCCGCTTGCCTTGCTTTCCGGTATCCCGGTATCCGGATCTCCGGAGGGCGCCGCGCGTACCGGGAGCGGCCCGAAGCTGCTTCGCAGCAACCGGCCGCCTGCTTCAACGAGACTTACTTGACAGCCTGGATGGCCGCGATGTTGTCGGCGCCGAACTCCTTGGCGTAACCGACGTAGGCCGGTGCGATGGCCTTGCGGAATGCCTCGCCGTCGACCTTCTCGATCACTTCCATGCCGTCCTTGCGCAGGATCGTCGATGCCCCGCGCCTCGTCGTCGTTGACGCGCTTGCGCTGGGCGGCGGTCGCGGCCTTGGCGGCCTCCATGAATACCGTCTTGTCGGCAGCGGACAGCTTGTTGAAGACGGCCGGGTTCATGATGATTGCCGCAGGCGAGTAGACATGGCCGGTCAGCGAGAGGTATTTCTGCACCTGGCTGAACTTGGCGGAAAGGATCACCGGAATCGGGTTCTCCTGGCCGTCCACCGTGCCCTGCTGAAGCGCGGTGAACAGCTCGGTGAATGCCATCGGGGTGGGCAGGATGCCGAAGGACTTGTAGCCTTCCATGTGCACCTTGTTTTCCATGGTGCGCATCTTCAGGCCGGCGGCGTCGGCCGGGGTCTTGATCGGATGCTTGTTGTTGGTCATGTGGCGGAAGCCGTTCTCGCCCCAGGTCAAGCCCACCAGGCCCTTGGCCTGGAACTTCTTCAGGATGTCCTGGCCGATCTTGCCGTCGAGCACGGCGCGGGCGTGGTCGTAGTCACGAAAGAGGAAAGGGATGTCGAAGATCTTCACTTCCGGCACGAAATTGCCCAGCGGGCCGGACGAGGTGTTGACCAGGTCGAGGGTGCCCAGCTGGACGGCTTCGATCATCTCCCGCTCGCCGCCGAGCGAGCCGCTGGGAAACTCCTGGCACTTGTAGCGGCCCTGCGTGTTCTTCTCGATGTTGTCGCAGAACACACCGACGCCGACGCCGTAGTGGGAATCCTTCACCACGGCGTAGCCGAATTTCAGCACCGTCTGGGCCTGCGCGGACGCGGCCAGGCCGAGCGCGGCAGCGACGGCGAAGCCCTGCAGCAGGGATTTCATTGGAATGGGTTGGAATCTCATCAGGTCGTCTCCACGGTCTTTGAGTGATCAGGGTCGTGATTCTAGGGGCAATTCGTTCCGGCCCTGTCGCGAGCCCAGTCGGCGGCCGCCGCCACGCACTGGCGCAGCAGTGGCCCGATCGTGCTGCAGCGGTCCGGCCGCAGGGCGAAGGGCGCGGTCTCGTCCATGTAGATGATCTGGCTCATTTCCAGCTGCAGCGCGTGGACGCCGCCGGCCGGATCGCCGTATTGCCGCGTGATATGGCCGCCCTTGAAGCGGCCATTCAGCACCCAGCTGAATTGCTGCTGCCGGCGCACTGGCTCCAGGACCGCTTCGATCAGCCCCGGGTCGCAACTCGTACCGTCGGCCGTGCCGAAATTGAGGTCGGTGAGCCTGCCGCTGAAGAACCGGGGCACCTCCGACGCGATGGAATGGGCATCCCAGAGCACGACCCGGGCGTGCGACCGGCGAAGGCGCTCGATTTCCGCGGCCAGTGCCTGGTGGTAGGGCAGCCAGTAGTGCTGCCGACGCTGGTCGGTCTGGGACGAGTCCGGCGGGTTGGCCCGGTAGACGGGTTCCTTGTGGAAGGTGTCCACCGGGATCAGGCCGGTGGTGTCGCGGCCCGGATAGAGGTTCTCGTCCGTCGGCGGACGGTTCAGGTCTATTACCAGCCGGGAGTGGGTGGCCACCAGGATGGTCGCGTCGAGTCCCTCCAGGTCATACACCAGCGGCAGGTGCCAGTCGGTGTCGGCAAGCTGCAGGGCGGCCGGCGTCATGGCGGCTGCGAGTTCGGGGGGGATGCCGGTTCCGACATGCGGCATCGAGACGATGAGACCGCTATTGCCGCGCCTCAGCAAGAAGGCGGGCACTCCCTCCGGAGTCGAGGGGCCGTTGGATATCCCCGAGGGCTGCGGCATTGCGGTAGGAGGGGTAGTGCGAGTGGCGGCGATGAGTGCGATGACGGCCTGAGGCCGGGCCAAGGTGCAATGGTAGGCCGAGTTGCGGACCGTGCAATCAGGGTTAGCCAGCGGTGGCCGGCCCGGCCCGGCTCGGCTCGGCTGTCAGTGAACCGACAGGCACCAGCCATGCCACCAGGACCACCGCCGGCTCCCGCCCAGGACCGTGGGAGGCCTGATCGTCCGGGACTGCGAGCTCCAGCCGGAGCCGCGTCGATGGCGGCGACACGAGCGTGTCCTGGCGGGCGATCCGCAGCGCGCCGCAGACGACGTCGCCGGACTGTGCGTGGATCGCGACCGGGCGTGCGCCGCTGGGGCTGAGCAGCAGCGGCTCGCTGCCCACGGCGTGGCGGTCGAGTCGGGCGGCGGTGAGCGCGGGATCGACGATGAAGTTGAGCGCCTGGGCCGGCGCTCCCCCGACCAGCTCGCAGTCCGGGGGGACGCCCCCGTCGAAGCTGATGGCCGGCGAATGCGGGTCACAGTCGTAAACGTCTCCCGAGGGCATCCTGAGCCGCACGGCTCCCTGCACGATGGCAAACAGCCGCAGGCTTCCCGTGTAGTCCGAGAACGGGCCGGATCGGGTGATCTCCGCCAGTCGAAGCTGCCAGCCCGGGCCCTGGGCGACGCTGCGCAGGAGGCCGCGGCCGTTGCGCCAGGGTTGCACCGGACACGACCGGTAGGCCACGATGCGGGGTTTTTCCTCCACTTCTTTCCCGTGCGCCAGGCCTTCCGTGCTGAGCGCCGACTCAGCTTCCGATCATCGGCAGATCGAGCCGATTCTTCCGGGCGCAGGCCACCGCGTCGTCGTAGCCGGCGTCCGCGTGACGCATGACTCCGGACGCGGGATCGTTCCAGAGGACGCGCTCGATCCGCCTGGCAGCGGCCTCCGTGCCGTCGCAGACGATCACCACCCCCGCATGCTGCGAATAACCGATGCCGACGCCGCCGCCGTGGTGAATCGACACCCAGGTGGCGCCCCCGGCGACGTTCAGCATCGCGTTGAGCAGCGGCCAGTCCGCGACCGCATCGCTGCCGTCCGCCATTGCCTCGGTTTCACGGTTCGGGCTGGCCACCGACCCGGTGTCGAGGTGGTCACGGCCGATGACGATCGGCGCCTTGAGCTCGCCGGATCGCACCATCTCGTTGAAGGCCAGTCCGGCAAGATGCCGCTGTCCCAGGCCCAGCCAGCAGATGCGGGCCGGCAGGCCCTGGAATGCAATCCGGTCCCGGGCCTGGTCGAGCCACCGGTGCAGCGCCCGGTCCTGCGGGAACAACTCCTTCACTTTGGCATCGGTGCGATAGATGTCTTCCGGATCACCGGACAGGGCGACCCAGCGGAACGGCCCCTTGCCCTCGCAGAAGAGCGGTCGGATACAGGCGGGCACGAACCCCGGGTAGTCGAAAGCGTCCGCGACGCCGGCGTCGAACGCGACCTGGCGCAGATTATTGCCGTAGTCGATGACCTGCAGTCCCATCCGGTGATACGCCAGCATCGCCTGCACGTGCCGCGCCGCCGAGGCCTGGGCGTCTGCCACCAGTCGCCGGCGGGCGGACTCGTCGCCGGATTCGCGCACCGCCCACCACTGCTCGACTGTCCAGCCGACGGGCAGATAGCCGTTGACCAGATCGTGCGCGCTGGTCTGGTCGGTTACCGCGTCAGGGCGAATGCCCTGAGCCACATACTGAGGCAGCAATTCCGCAGCGTTGCCCAGGATCCCGACCGACACCGCCTGTCCCCGGGCGTGAGCGTCGGCGATGATCCGCAACGCGTGCTCGATGTCCGGGGCCTGGTGGTCCAGGTAGCGGGTCTTGAGCCGCATGTCGATACGCGACTGCTGGCATTCGATCGTGACGCAGGATGCCCCGGCCAGCACCGCGGCCAGCGGTTGCGCACCGCCCATGCCCCCCAGTCCCGCTGTCAGGATCCAGCGTCCGGCCCAGTTGCCGTCGAAATGCTTGCGCGCCATTTCAACAAAGGTCTCGTAGGTGCCCTGGACGATTCCCTGAGAACCGATGTAGATCCAGGAACCGGCGGTCATCTGTCCGTACATCATCAGGCCGGCCCGATCCAACTCATGGAAGTGTTCCCAGTTGGCCCACTTCCCCACCAGGTTCGAATTGGCGATCAGCACTCGAGGGGCGTCGGCGTGGGTCTTGAAGATGCCCACCGGCTTGCCGGACTGGACCAGCAGGGTCTCGTCGTCGCCCAGCCGGCGCAGTGCCGCGACGATCGCGTCGTAGGCGGCCCAGTTGCGTGCGGCTTTGCCGATACCGCCGTAGACCACCAGTTCCGCCGGATTCTCCGCCACTTCCGGATCGAGGTTGTTCATCAACATCCGCAGTGGCGCTTCGGTGAGCCAGCTGCGGGCACTGATGCGAGGGCCGCGGTCGGCCCGGATCGTACGGCCGAGGTCGGATCCGGCAGTCGGTGCGTTCATCGTCGTTCCTCCAGTGGCGGCCGGCCCCGGCGTGGCCGGGCCTCGTCACATCTTACCCTCGCGCGCGTCGTCCTCGCGGCACGATCGAGGCCGGACGACGGGGCCGCCGAAACGCAAATGCCTGGGCAGCACGTCGACCATGCAGGTACATTTGCAAGCTTACGACATGTTGTCAACATCATTGCTCAGGGGGAAATGCGATGAAGAATGGATTGGTCGCGGCCGCAGCCGCTGCACTGACGATGCTGGCCACGCCGGCGTCGGCGCAGGAAACCAAGCTCGTGCTGGGTCTTTCCGGTTGGACCGGATTCGCGCCGCTGACCCTGGCCAAGGAGACTGGCATCTTCAAGAAGAACGGCCTCGATGTCACCCTGAAGAAGGTGCCCCAGAAGGATCGCCACCTCGCCATGGCGTCCGGCGACCTGCAGTGCGCGGCCACCACGGTTGAGACCTGGGTGGTCTGGAACGCGGCCGGAGTTGCAAGCAAGCAGTTGTTCCAGCTGGACAAGAGTTACGGCGCAGACGGGATGGTGGTGCGCAACGACATCAAGAAGATTTCCGATCTGAAGGGCAAGACCATTGCCGCGTCGGCTCCGGGTACCGCGCCCTACTTCACCATGGCCTGGTTCCTGAACAAGAACGGCTTGTCGGTCAAGGACGTCAAGGTCGTCAACATGGAGCCGAATCCGGCTGCCCAGGCGTTCGTGTCGGGTCAGAGCGGCATCGATGCGGCTCTGACTTACGAGCCTTATCTCTCGCTGGTGCGGGACAAGCCGGAGGCCGGCCATATCATCGCCACCACCCTCGACTATCCGATGATCATGGATACCGTCGGTTGCACGCCGAAGTTCATCCAGGACAATCCGGCGGCGGTCAAGGCACTTGCCGAGAGCTACTTCCAGGCGCTGGACTACATCGCCGCCAACAAGGAGAAAGCCTACGAAATCATGGGCGCCGACGTCAAACAAAGCGGCGAGCAGTTCGGCAAGTCGGCCGCTTTCCTGCGCTGGCAGGGACGGGAGGAGAACAGGAAGTTCTTTGCAGGCGAACTGCAGGCCTTCACCAAGGAAGCAGCCGATCTTCTGCTGTCCGCCGGCATCATCAAGAGCATTCCGCCCATCGATTCGATCATCGATAACTCCGTGGTCAAGTGAGGCGGGCGCGCAGGCGTAGATCAGCAGGGGGCCGGGCGTGAGGCCGTTGCAGCCGGTGGGCCCGCGCGTGCGGGTGGTGCTTGGAATTCTGTTCTTCGTGCTGTTCACCGCCGGCTGGTCGCTGGCCACGTTCGGCGGGTTCGTGACCCGGACCTTCCTCGCCGATCCGCTGACCATGTTGCGCGACGGCTGGGATCTGCTCACGATCCATGGCTTCCTGGCGGACATCTGGATCACGATCCTGCGCGTCGTGGGCGGCTTCCTGATGGCCACCGTGCTGGCGGTGCCATTAGGCGTTCTCATGGGTGCCTACAAACCGATTGAGGCGTTCTTCGAGCCGTTCGTCTCGTTCGCCCGCTATCTCCCGGCTTCCGCCTTCATTCCCCTGCTGATCCTGTGGGCCGGCATCGGCGAACTGCAGAAGCTCCTGGTGATCTTCATCGGCACCTTCTTCCAGATTGTGCTGATGGTCGCGGTCGTCGTCGGAAACACCCGTCGCGATCTGGTGGAGGCAGCCTATACCCTCGGCGCCAGTGACCGCTCGCTCGTAAACCGGGTTCTCCTGCCCAATGCCGCCCCCGAGATCGCCGAAATACTGCGTCTGGTGCTGGGCTGGGCCTGGACCTATGTGATCGTCGCGGAGTTGATCGGTGCGTCCTCCGGGATCGGCCACATGATCACCGACAGCCAGTCCCTGCTGGCGACCGGCCAGATCATTTTCGGCATCATCGTGATCGGCCTGATCGGCCTGGTCACGGACTTCGCTTTCAAGTTCGGCAACCGCGGCCTGTTTCCCTGGGCGGCCATACGGTGAATCGCGTCTGATGGCCGCTGTTTCCATCCGGGACGTGTCGCGGGTATTCGCCGGCGCGCGGAATCAGCCGCAGACGGTCGCCCTCCAGAGTTCTTCCCTGGAAGTCGCGACCAACGACTTCGTGACGATCCTCGGCCCCTCCGGCTGCGGCAAGTCCACGCTCTTGCGGATCGTGGCCGGGCTGGATGTCGCCACCACCGGCACAGTGCTGATAGAAGGGTCGGCGGTAGCCGGGCCCGGCGCCGACCGGGGCATGGTCTTCCAGAGCTACACGCTCTTTCCCTGGCTGACCGTGCGCGAGAACATCTGCTTCGGCCTGCGGGAAAAGCGCCTGCCGGCCGCGCAACAGAAAGAAGTGAGCGAGTACTTCATTCAACAGGTGGGATTGGCTGGCTTCGAAGCCCACTATCCGAGGATGCTGTCCGGCGGGATGCAGCAGCGGACTGCGCTGGCACGTGCACTGGCCAACGATCCGAAGGTCCTCCTGATGGATGAGCCTTTCGGGGCGCTGGACCACCAGACCCGGGAACTGATGCAGGAGTTGCTGCTTTCGATCTGGGAAACCGACAACAAGACTGTCCTGTTCGTCACCCACGACATCGACGAGGCCATCTTCATGGGCAACCGCGTGGTGGTGATGTCGGCTCGGCCCGGCCGGATCAAGCATGAGGAGCGGATAGATTTCGCTCACCCGCGAGACTATCGGCTGAAGACCGATGCCCGCTTTACCGGGCACAAGGCTAGCCTGACCGAGCAGATCCGGGTCGAGACGAGGCGGACCCCTTCTCATACTCCGACAGGCTCTTAGCGCCTGCGCGGGTTTCGCCTGCTCGCGCCGGTCCCAGGGGTCACACGCCGCGCGGTTTGCGCAGCATCGCCATCCGGTCCACGGTTTTGACCGACACCTCTTTCACATTTCCCGATTTCAGCACCCGCAGGGGTATCGTCACTCCGGCCGGGCCGTGCTTCCAGATGTGCCGGTAGAAATCGGACTGATTGTCCACCCGCTCAGATCCGACCCCAAGGATGATGTCGCCGGCAGCAAGCCCGGCCTGGTCGGCGGGGCCGCCTCGAGTCACCCTTGCAACGATCAGGTTCCCCTGAACCACCTCGGTCGCGACGCCGAGCCACGGCTGGGCCGGGCCGCTCGGTCGGCCGTTGGCCAGCAGGTCGCCCAGGATCGGCTTGAGAAGGTTGATCGGCACGAACAGGTTTCCGGGAACCCCCGAGCGTGGGCTGGCGGCATCGTTGACCAGCAGGGATCCGATCCCCACCAACCTGCCGTCCTGGCCGATGAGCGCCGATCCGCTCCAGTTATTGACCGGCGGGAAGGTGAATATCGCGTCGTCCAGGACGTATTCCCAACTGCCGGCAAAAGGCCTGCGGGAGATGATCATCAATTCCGTCGGCAACGCCTCGCCGTGCCCCAGGGTCAGCACCCGCTCCCTCTCGGACACCGAGTCCGAGTCGCCGAGTTCCAGCACTTCGCCGGCCAGCGGCAGGGCACTGCTCGCCACGCCGAGTCCGGAAGCGGGGTCATACCCGGAGACGGTTGCCGGTATCCGCCGGCCGTCTGCCGTGATCAGATCCACTTCTTCTGCTTCCAGCAGCAGATATCCGATGGTAAGGACGGTCGACTGGTCGAGGAGGACGCCGGTGCCCACGCGGTGCGTGCCCAGCGACTTGGCGGTTTCGGCGTTCTCCAGTGCCTTGACTTCGATCCGTACCACCGTGCTCTGCAAGGCGTAGGAGGGGCTGTGCCGGAAGTTTTCCGGCACGGCTGCCGGCGGCGACCCGGGGGCGGTGGAGGGTACGGTCTGGGCCCCGGCCGTCAGGGCGGCCCAACTGAAGATCGCCGCGGCGAGAACCGGGATACCGGGAATCAGTGTGCGGTTGGAACGTAACATGGCTCCATCTCCGTTCCGTGAGGAGTGCCCTCTTCAGGCAATTATCGATCCCACCGACCTGCGGCCCCCTTCAACCCTGGGATCGCCATGGCGGGAACGGAATCTTTGGCGTAAATGTCCGGGCTGATCGGCGGGTGTCGGTTTGACAGCAGTTTTTCAGCGGGCCATAATTTGCGGTTCCCTGGAGGGGTGCCCGAGTGGCTAAAGGGGGCAGACTGTAAATCTGTTGGCTTACGCCTACGTTGGTTCGAATCCAACCTCCTCCACCAGGCCGCACCCGGAATTGATAAAGCGGTTTGGTTTGGGCGTGCAGACAGGCAAAATGCAGGTAAGCGCGGCCAAAAGGCAGAGAAAAGAAGGTGGCGGGGAAGTTGGCAGTGCGGGTGTAGCTCAATGGTAGAGCAGAAGCCTTCCAAGCTTATGACGAGGGTTCGATTCCCTTCACCCGCTCCAATCGGCAGTACGCAGTAGGCAGCTGGCAGTCGGCAGGTAGTCGGTAATTGGTAGAAGCAGGAAAGCAGTAGCAACGGTACAGCGCCCATGTGGCTCAGTGGTAGAGCACTCCCTTGGTAAGGGAGAGGTCACGCGTTCGATCCGCGTCATGGGCACCAGTTTTCAGCAGATCGGGTTGCAGCTGCGGCCCGATGGCGGCATCCACCACCTTCGTCAGCGCAGTTATTCATTCGTCAGCGCAGTTCTCATACCAGGCAGCAGGAGTCCCGGATCATGGCAAAAGGCAAGTTTGAGCGTACGAAGCCCCACGTGAACGTGGGCACGATCG
Source organism: uncultured beta proteobacterium (assembly GCA_963834335.1). Lineage (GTDB taxonomy): Bacteria > Pseudomonadota > Gammaproteobacteria > Burkholderiales > Burkholderiaceae_E > Lautropia. Next base: position 1,073,732 of record CAWIBK010000001.1, read on the forward strand.
GGCACGTGGACCATGGTAAGACGACGTTGACGGCGGCGATCACGTCGGTGCTGGCGAAGGCGTTTGGCGGCGAGGCGAGGGGATACGACCAGATTGACAACGCGCCGGAGGAGAAGGCGCGTGGGATCACGATCAACACGTCGCACGTGGAGTATGAGACGAAGGCGAGGCATTACGCGCACGTGGATTGTCCTGGGCACGCGGACTATGTGAAGAACATGATCACGGGCGCGGCGCAGATGGATGGAGCGATTCTGGTGGTGAGCGCGGCCGACGGCCCGATGCCGCAGACGCGCGAGCACATTCTGCTGGCGAGGCAGGTGGGAGTGCCGTACATCATCGTGTTCATGAACAAGTGCGACATGGTGGATGACGAGGAGTTGCTGGAGCTGGTGGAGATGGAGGTCCGGGAGCTGCTGAGCAAGTATGAGTTTCCGGGCGACGACATTCCGATCGTGAAGGGCAGCGCGTTGAAGGCGCTCGAGGGCGACACGGGCGAGCTGGGCGAGCAGGCGATCATGAAGCTGGCGGAGGCGCTGGACACGTACATCCCGACGCCGGAGCGGGCGATTGACGGTGCGTTTCTGATGCCGATCGAGGATGTGTTCTCGATCTCGGGACGAGGCACGGTGGTGACGGGTCGGATCGAGCGCGGCGTGGTGAAGGTTGGCGAAGAGATCGAGATCGTGGGGATCCGGGACACGGTGAAGACGACGTGCACGGGCGTGGAGATGTTCCGCAAGCTGCTGGATCAGGGTCAGGCGGGTGACAACGTGGGGGTGTTGCTGCGTGGCACGAAGCGCGAGGACGTGGAGCGTGGGCAGGTGCTGGCCAAGCCGGGGAGCATTCTGCCGCACACGAAGTTCGAGTGCGAGGTGTATGTGCTGAGCAAGGATGAGGGGGGGCGCCACACGCCGTTCTTCAACAACTACCGGCCGCAGTTTTACTTCCGCACGACGGACGTGACGGGATCGGTGACGTTGCCTGAGGGCACGGAGATGGTGATGCCGGGCGACAACGTGAAGATGACGGTGGTGTTGATCGCGCCGATCGCGATGGAGCAGGGGCTGCGCTTTGCGATCCGCGAGGGCGGCCGCACCGTCGGTGCCGGCGTCGTCGCCAAGGTCATCGCCTGACGCCGAGGGGCGCGGATTCCGGGCACGATGAGCGTGCCCGACATTGAAGTGAAGCAGTAACGACGTGCAGTACAACAGGGGCATAGCTCAACTGGCAGAGCGTCGGTCTCCAAAACCGAAGGTTGGGGGTTCGATTCCCTCTGCCCCTGCCAATTTCCGCAAACCGAAGCGCCAGCCACTGGCGCACTGAACTTTATGGCGACCCAGAACGTACAGGACGTAACCAGCGCTGCCGACCGCTTCAAGCTGGTCTTGGCGATCGCCATCATCGTGGCGGGCGTGATCGGTTACTACATGCTGGCGCAGCAGCCGATGGTGGTGCGCATCCTGTCGATCATCGGTGGGCTGGTGCTGGGTGGCGTCGTCGCCTGGTTTTCGGAGCCGGGTCGGCGCTTCCTCGCGTTCGGCAAAGAGGCCTGGAGCGAGACCAAGCGCGTTGTCTGGCCGACCAAGAAGGAAACCTGGACGATCACCCTCTACGTTTTCCTGTTCGTCGTGGTGATGGCGCTGTTTCTTTGGCTGGTCGATACCGGGCTGCAGTATGCCCTCTATGACCTCGTGCTGGGTTGGAAGAATTAATGGCGGCTGAGAGCGAAAGCATGACGACCAAGCGCTGGTATGTGGTTCATGCCTATTCGGGCATGGAAAAGAGCGTCGGCCGGGCACTGCAGGAGCGGGTGGATCGGGCCGGCATGCAGAATATGTTCGGCAAGATCCTGGTCCCGACCGAAGAGGTCGTGGAGATGAAGAACGGGCAGCGCACGATCAGCGAGCGGCGTTTCTTCCCCGGCTACGTGCTTGTCGAGATGGAAATGAACGACGACACCTGGCACCTGGTGAAGAACACCAACAAGGTGACCGGCTTCGTCGGCGGGTCCGGCAACAAGCCCGCGCCGATCTCCCAGAAGGAGGTCGACAAGATCATGAGCCAGATGGCCGAGGGCGTGGAAAAGCCCAAACCCAAGACGCTCTTCGAAGTGGGCGAGATGGTGCGGGTGCGCGAAGGTCCGTTCACCGACTTCAACGGCAACGTCGAGGATGTCAACTACGAGAAGAGCCGGTTGAGCGTGTCGGTCACGATCTTCGGCAGGGCCACTCCGGTGGAGCTCGAGTTCGGCCAGGTGGAAAAGCTGTAAGGATTTTTTCAGCAGTAACGATGAGGAGCCTCAGTAGGGTGGCCGCCATGTCGGCGACCGCGGCGAACAGGCGTCAGCACTCAATTGCCAGGGAGTAGCCAGGAATGGCCAAGAAAATTGTCGGCTTTGTGAAACTGCAGGTTCCTGCAGGCAAGGCCAACCCGTCCCCGCCAATCGGTCCGGCCCTCGGACAGCGTGGCCTGAACATCATGGAGTTCTGCAAGCAGTTCAATGCGCAGACCCAGGGCCTCGAGCCGGGCCTGCCGATTCCGGTGGTGATCACTGCCTTCGCCGACAAGAGCTTCACCTTCGTGATGAAGACGCCGCCGGCGACGATTCTGATCAAGAAGGCGGCCAAGATCGACAAGGGTTCCAAGACGCCGCATACCGACAAGGTAGGCTCGATCACCCGCGAGCAGGCGGAGCAGATCGCCAAGACGAAACAACCCGATCTGACCGCGGCCGACCTCGACGCGGCGGTCCGGACTATTGCCGGTTCCGCCCGCAGCATGGGCATCACGGTGGAGGGCGTATAAATGGCCAAGCTATCCAAACGCGCCAAGGCGATTCAGGCGAAAGTCGAGCCGCGCAAGCTGTACGTGGCCGCGGACGCACTCACGCTGGTGAAGGATTGCGCCAACGCGAAGTTCGATGAATCGGTGGACGTCGCCGTGCAGTTGGGCATCGATGCCCGGAAGTCGGACCAGCTGGTTCGGGGCTCTGTCGTCCTGCCGGAAGGTACCGGCAAGTCGGTCCGGGTTGCCGTGTTCACGCAGGGCCCGAAAGTAGCCGAGGCGAAGGCAGCCGGCGCCGATATCGTCGGGATGGAAGACCTGGCGGAACAGGTCAAGGCAGGCAATCTCAATTTCGACGTGGTCATCGCCTCTCCCGACGCCATGCGGGTAGTGGGATCGCTTGGACAGATTCTGGGTCCGCGCGGCCTGATGCCGAACCCGAAGGTGGGAACGGTGACCCCCAACATCGCGGAAGCCGTCAAGAATGCCAAGTCGGGGCAGATCCAGTACCGCACCGACAAGGGCGGGATCATTCACTGCACCATCGGCCGCGCTTCGTTCGGCGTCGAGTCGCTGCAGAAGAACCTTCATTCGCTGATCGATGCGCTGATGAAGGCCAAGCCCGCGGGATCCAAGGGTATTTACCTGCGCAAGGTCGCGGTTTCCAGCACGATGGGGGTCGGTGTGCGGGTCGACGCCACCACCATCGCGCCGCAGGCTGCCGCCTGACAGGATAGACGCCGGATCGGGGACGAGTGCGTCCGCCGTCCGGCACTGATTCAGGGTGAAGGCGAGCCTTCACCTGAGAGCTTTGGGCTGCACCACCTGGTGCAGGTTGTCAAAGACCGTATGGGGCCGAAAGGCCTTGATTGCCGGTGCCAATGCCAGGATTCCAATCCGGGCGCAGGGGCCGGCGCCATACGCAGATGGCGGTCCTGAAGGGAAGTATTCGATTGCATCGCGCTGACGGCCCTCGGGCCTGACGATTCGATGTCGGTAGACGCTTCACACCTGGTCGCCGTGTTATGGACGACGCAAGCACGACAGTGCGAGCGTCATTTTCTGGAGTAAGACCGTGGCTCTCAATCGTGAAGAGAAAGCGGCCGTCGTCGAGGAAGTGAGCGCCCAGGTGGCGCAAGCGGGCGCGATCGTACTGGCTGAATACCGTGGTCTGGCAGTCGAGAAGATAACCGTCCTGCGCAGGCAGGCACGGGAGTCGGGTGTGTATCTGCGCGTGTTGAAAAACTCGCTGGTGCGTCGTGCCGTCCAGGGAACGCCGTATGAGAAGCTGTCCGACCAGATGGTCGGCCCGCTGCTCTATGGCATCGCCCAGGATCCGGTGGCGGCGGCCAAGTTGCTGGCAAGCTTTGCAAAAGGCAACGAGCAGCTGGTCATCAAGGCGGGCTCCATGCCGAATTCGGTCATGGATGCCTCCGGCGTGCAAGCGCTGGCCACGATGCCCAGCCGTGAGGAGCTGCTTGCCACGCTGCTGGGCACCATGCAGGCGCCGGTTGCGACCTTTGTCCGTACCCTCAACGAGGTGCCGACCAAGTTCGTCCGGGGTCTCGCGGCCGTTCGCGAACAGCGCGAGCAGGGTGCACCGCAGGCGGAAGCGCCTGCCGAAGCAGCTACTGAAGCAGCTACCGAAGCAGCTACCGAAGCAGCTACCCCGGGCGCCTGATCACCGGCGCCCACCGACATCGATTCGATCAACAGACATCAACGCATATTGCAATCGGACTGGAGAAATTAGATGGCTCTCAAGAAAGAAGAAATCCTCGACGCAGTCGCAGGTTTGACGGTTCTGGAACTCTCGGAACTGATCAAGATGATGGAAGAGAAGTTCGGCGTTTCGGCCGCTGCCGCTGCCGTAACGGTTGCGGCGCCTGCCGGTGGTGGTGCAGCCGCCGCTCCGGCCGAAGAGCAGACCGAATTCACGGTCATGCTGCTGGCCGCCGGCGAGAAGAAGGTCGAGGCGATCAAGGTCGTCCGTGCTGCGACCGGCCTGGGCTTGAAGGAAGCCAAGGACCTGGTCGACGGTGCTCCCAAGGCGGTCAAGGAAGGAATTTCCAAGGCTGACGCGGCAGCATTGCGCAAGCAGCTCGAGGACGTCGGCGCCAAGGTCGAGGTCAAGTAAGGTCTTGGGCTGTCTTTCAAGGCCGAAAGCAACCGCGCCCGCGCTGGGGCCTCGCACGGCAGGACACCTGTGTCCGGCCGGTGCCGGTAACCCCGTTGCGGGCTTGATAGTGCTGGCGCCCGTTCCCATCTGCGGTCGTATGACGGCAGGCGGGAACGTTCCCGGCCTTGGATTGAAGAGCCCCTGCAGGACCCGACTCCATGGAGCCGGGTCCTGCAGGGGTTTGCGCCGTTCCTGCGCAGACCGTCGCGGAGCATGTCAAGTTCCCGCGCAAGCTTCATATCGCGGCAGGGTGCCCCCTGTCCCGGTCAGGTTTTCCCGATTTCCCCCTATCTGATTTGTGACCCCGACGTCTCACGGAGAGTCCATGACTTACTCGTTCACCGAAAAGAAGCGCATCCGCAAAAGCTACGGCAAACGCCGTGTCGTGCAGGAGGTCCCCTACCTCCTGGCGACGCAGCTGGAGTCGTACTCCGCGTTTCTGCAGGCTGCCAGTCCTGCCGATCGCCGCAAGGAAGACGGCCTGCAGGCCGCCTTCAAGTCGATCTTCCCGATCTCGTCGCACAACGACATGGCGCGGCTGGAATTCGTCAGCTATGTGCTCGGGCACCCGGCGTTCGACGTCAAGGAGTGCCAGCAGCGCGGTCTGACCTTCTGCGCGCCGCTGCGCGCCAAGGTGCGTCTGGTGATCATGGACCGCGAGGCCAGCAAGCCCACGGTCAAGGAAGTGAAGGAGCAGGAGGTTTACATGGGGGAAATCCCCCTGATGACCACCACCGGCTCGTTCGTCGTCAACGGCACCGAACGGGTGATCGTCTCCCAGTTGCATCGTTCGCCCGGTGTGTTCTTCGAGCATGACCGCGGCAAGACCCACAGTTCCGGCAAGCTGCTGTTCTCGGCCCGGATCATCCCGTATCGCGGTTCCTGGCTGGACTTCGAGTTCGACGCCAAGGACGTGCTGTACTTCCGGGTCGATCGCCGCCGCAAGATGCCGGTGACGATCCTGCTGAAGGCGATCGGCATGACGCCGGAGCAGATCCTCGCGCATTTCTTCGTCTTCGACACCTTCAAGATGATGGATGAAGGTGCACAGATGGAACTGGTGCCCGAGCGTCTGAAGGGCGAGACCGCCCGCTTCGACATCGCGGACCGCGACGGCAAGGTCATTGTCGCGAAGGACAAGCGGATCAATGCCAAGCACATCCGCGACCTTGAGAACGCGGGCTTGAAACTGATCTCGGTGCCGGAAGACTTCCTGGTCGCCCGGACGCTGGCCAGCAATGTGGTCGACCCGGACACCGGCGAGATCCTGGCCAAGGCCAACGACGAGCTCACCGAAGAAGTGGTCGGCAAGCTGCGTGAAGCCGGGGTGCGCGAGTTCCGCACCATCTACACCAACGACCTCGACTCCGGTCCGTACATTTCCCAGACGCTGCGCCTGGACGATTCCGCCGACCAGATCTCGGCGCGGATCGCCATCTACCGCATGATGCGCCCCGGCGAGCCGCCTACGGAAGACGCGGTGGAAGCCCTGTTCAACCGTTTGTTCTACAACCCGGACACCTACGACCTGTCGCGCGTCGGGCGGATGAAGTTCAACCGCCGCGTTGAGCGCGAGGACCCCACCGGTCCGATGACGCTCGAGAACGACGACATCGTGTCCGTGATCAAGATCCTGGTGGACCTGCGCAATGGCAAGGGCGAGATCGACGACATCGACCACCTCGGCAATCGCCGGGTGCGCTGTGTCGGCGAGCTGGCAGAGAACCAGTTCCGTGCCGGCCTGGTGCGGGTCGAGCGCGCCGTGCGTGAGCGGTTGGGTCAGGCTGAAACCGAGAATCTCCTGCCGCATGACCTGATCAACAGCAAGCCGATCAGCGCCGCGATCCGTGAGTTCTTCGGCAGTTCGCAGCTGTCGCAGTTCATGGACCAGACCAATCCGCTGTCCGAGATCACGCACAAGCGGCGTGTATCGGCTCTCGGGCCGGGTGGTCTGACCCGCGAGCGTGCCGGTTTCGAAGTCAGGGACGTGCATCCCACCCACTATGGCCGGGTGTGCCCGATCGAGACCCCGGAAGGCCCGAACATCGGCCTGATCAATTCCCTGGCCCTGTATGCCCGGCTCAACGAGTTCGGTTTCCTGGAAACCCCGTATCGCAAGATCAACGAAAGCACGCTCACCAACCAGATCGACTTCCTCTCCGCGATCGAGGAGGGCCGCTACGTCATCGCCCAGGCCAATGCGGCGGTGGACGATGCCGGCAAGCTGACCGGCGACCTGGTATCGGTGCGTATCAACGGCGAAACCCAGCTGGTTTCGCCCGATCGGGTCGAATACATCGACGTCGCGCCGTCGCAGATCGTGTCGGTGGCCGCCTCGTTGATTCCGTTCCTCGAGCACGACGACGCCAACCGCGCCCTGATGGGGTCGAACATGCAGCGCCAGGCGGTCCCCTGCCTGCGTCCCGAGAAGCCGCTGGTCGGCACCGGGATCGAACGCACCTGCGCCGTGGACTCGGGCACCGTCGTCACGGCCCTGCGTGGCGGCCTGGTGGACTATGTCGACGCGAATCGCGTGGTGGTGAGGGTCAACGACGAGGAAGCCGCGTCCGGCGAAGTCGGCGTGGATATCTACAACCTGATCAAGTACACCCGCAGCAACCAGAACACCAATATCAATCAGCGGCCGATCGTCAAGAAGGGTGATCGGCTGGTGGCGGGCGACGTGATTGCGGATGGCGCATCCACCGACCTGGGTGAACTGGCGCTTGGGCAGAACATGCTGGTCGCGTTCATGCCCTGGAACGGCTACAACTTCGAGGATTCGATCCTGATCTCGGAGAAGGTGGTGTCGGACGACCGCTACACCTCGATCCACATCGAGGAACTGTCGGTGCTGGCGCGGGATACGAAGCTCGGTCCCGAGGAGATCTCCCGCGATATCTCCAACCTTTCCGAGGGCCAGCTCGGGCGGCTGGACGATTCCGGCATCGTCTACATCGGTGCCGAGGTCAACGCCGGCGACGTTCTGGTCGGCAAGGTCACGCCCAAGGGCGAAACCCAGCTGACGCCGGAAGAAAAGCTGCTGCGCGCGATCTTCGGCGAGAAGGCCTCCGACGTCAAGGACACCAGCCTGCGCGTGCCTTCGGGCATGAGCGGCACGGTGATCGACGTCCAGGTGTTCACCCGTGAGGGCATCACCCGGGACAAGCGGGCCCAGTCGATCATCGACGACGAACTCAAGCGCTTCCGGCTGGATCTCAACGACCAGTTGCGTATCGTCGAGAACGACACATTCAGCCGGATCGAACGTCTGATGGTCGGCAAGCCTGCCAATGGCGGGCCCAAGAAGCTGGCCAAGGGCGCCGTCATCACGGCGGAATACCTGCAGGACCTGGACCGGTACCACTGGTTCGAAGTGCGGCTGGCCGACGAAACGGCCGCCAGCCAGCTCGAGGCCCTCAAGGAGTCGGTGGAGCAGAAGCGCCACCAGTTCGACCTGTCGTTCGAGGAGAAGCGCAAGAAGCTGACCCAGGGTGACGAGCTGCCTCCGGGCGTGCTCAAGATGGTCAAGGTGTACCTGGCCGTCAAGCGGCGCCTGCAGCCTGGCGACAAGATGGCCGGTCGTCACGGCAACAAGGGTGTCGTGTCGCGCATCGTGCCGATCGAGGACATGCCGTACATGGCCGACGGCACGCCGGCCGACATCGTCCTGAACCCGCTCGGCGTGCCTTCGCGGATGAACGTGGGCCAGATCCTGGAGACCCACCTGGGTTGGGCGGCCAAGGGCATCGGCCTGCGCATCGGCGAGATGCTCGACCGCCACGTCAAGACCTCGGAGCTTCGCCGCTACCTGGAAGTGGTCTACAACACCAGCGGCGAGAAGGCGGATCTGGCCAGCATGACGGAAGAGGAGCTGAAAGAGCTGGCCGTCAACCTGCGCCGGGGCGTGCCGTTCGCTACGCCGGTATTCGACGGCGCCTCGGAGGAGGAAATCCGAGCCGCGCTCGATGTCGCCTTCCCGGACGACGACCCGCAGACCGCGAGGCTCGGCTTCCGGCCGAGCAAGACCCAGGTCACGCTGTACGACGGGCGTACCGGCGACTCGTTCGACCGGCTGGTCACGGTGGGCTACATGCACGTGCTGAAGCTGCATCACCTGGTGGACGACAAGATGCACGCCCGCTCGACCGGCCCCTACAGCCTGGTCACCCAGCAGCCGCTGGGCGGCAAGGCCCAGTTCGGCGGCCAGCGTTTCGGCGAGATGGAGGTGTGGGCTCTGGAGGCGTACGGGGCTTCCTACACGCTGCAGGAAATGCTGACGGTCAAGTCCGACGACGTGAACGGCCGGACCAAGGTCTACGAGAACCTGGTCAAGGGCGAGCACACGATCGATGCCGGCATGCCGGAGTCGTTCAACGTGCTGGTCAAGGAGATCCGTTCCCTGGGCATCGACATCGACCTGGAAAGGAGTTGAGAACGCCCCCCGAAGCGCCTTTGGCGCCTCCCCCCACTGGGGGGCGCAGCCAGCGGACCGGCGGAGCCGGATCCGCGGCTGGTAGCAGGACGCCCCCGAAGGCCTGCGGCGCTTCCCCCACTGGGGGCGCAGCCAGCGGCCTGGCAAAGCCAGATCCGCGGCTGCAGCTTGTATTTCCGGCGCCGACAATTACGGCGGCCAATGGATTCGATAATTTGTTGTACCTGGAGAGAAAATGAAAGCATTGCTTGATCTCTTTAAGCAGGTTGAAGAAGAAGAGCACTTCGACGCGATCAAGATCGGGCTCGCGTCGCCTGAGAAGATCCGCTCCTGGTCGTTCGGCGAGGTCAAGAAGCCGGAGACCATCAACTACCGCACCTTCAAGCCCGAGCGCGACGGGCTCTTCTGCGCCAAGATCTTCGGCCCGATCAAGGACTACGAGTGCCTGTGCGGCAAGTACAAGCGCCTGAAGCATCGTGGGGTGATCTGCGAGAAGTGCGGTGTCGAGGTCACGCTCGCCAAGGTCCGCCGCGAACGGATGGGGCATATCGAGCTGGCCAGTCCGACGGCGCATATCTGGTTCCTGAAGTCGCTGCCGTCGCGCCTGGGCATGGTGCTCGACATGACGCTGCGCGACATCGAACGGGTGCTGTATTTCGAGGCGTACGTCGTCGTCGAACCGGGCATGACGCCCCTCAAGCGCAACCAGCTGCTGACCGAGGACGACTTCCTGGCGAAGACGGATGAATTCGGCGACGAGTTCGAGGCGTCGATGGGTGCGGAGGGCATCCGCCACCTGCTGAAGTCGATCAATGTCGACCGCGTGGTGGAAACGCTGCGCGACGAGCTGCAGGTCACCACGTCCGAAGCGAAGATCAAGAAGCTCGCCAAGCGCCTGAAGGTGCTTGAAGGGTTCCAGCGCTCGGGCATCAAACCCGAGTGGATGGTGATGGAAGTGCTGCCGGTGCTGCCGCCCGAGCTGCGGCCCCTGGTGCCGCTCGACGGCGGTCGCTTCGCCACCTCGGACCTGAATGATCTCTATCGGCGCGTCATCAACCGGAACAACCGGTTGAAGCGGCTGCTCGAGCTGAAGGCGCCCGAGATCATCGTGCGCAACGAGAAGCGGATGCTCCAGGAGTCGGTGGACTCGCTGCTGGACAACGGACGTCGCGGCAAGGCGATGACCGGTGCCAACAAGCGTGCGCTCAAGTCGCTCGCCGACATGATCAAAGGCAAGGGCGGCCGTTTCCGCCAGAACCTGCTGGGCAAGCGGGTGGACTACTCCGGTCGTTCGGTGATCGTGGTCGGCCCCCAGCTGAAACTGCACCAGTGCGGACTGCCCAAGCTGATGGCCCTGGAACTCTTCAAGCCGTTCATCTTCAACAAGCTGGAGACGATGGGCGTTGCCACGACCATCAAACAGGCGAAGAAGTTCGTGGAGAACCAGGAACCCATCGTCTGGGACATCCTGGAAGAAGTGATCCGCGAGCACCCGGTCATGCTGAACCGGGCCCCGACGCTTCACCGTCTGGGCATCCAGGCCTTCGAGCCGGTCCTGATCGAGGGCAAGGCGATCCAGCTGCATCCGCTGGTATGCGCGGCGTTCAACGCCGACTTCGACGGCGACCAGATGGCCGTGCACGTGCCGTTGTCGCTGGAAGCGCAGATGGAAGCGCGCACGCTGATGCTCGCCTCCAACAATGTGCTGTTCCCGTCCAACGGCGAGCCTTCGATCGTTCCTTCGCAGGACATCGTGCTGGGCCTCTACTACGCGACCCGCGACAAGATCAACGGCAAAGGCGAAGGCATGATGTTCGCCGACGTCAAGGAAGTCCAGCGCGCCTACGACAACAAGGAAGTCGAACTGGCCACGCGCATTTCGGTACGCCTGGTCGAATATGCCAGGGACGGCGATGATTTCCGTCCCGTGCGCAAGATGGCCGAAACGACGGTCGGCCGGGCGCTGCTTTCGGAGATCCTTCCCAAGGGCCTGCCGTTCGAACTGATGAACAAGGCGTTGAAGAAGAAGGAGATCTCGCGCCTGATCAATGCGTCCTTCCGTCGCTGCGGCCTGCGTGCCACGGTGATCTTCGCCGACCAGCTGATGCAGAGCGGTTTCCGGCTGGCGACCCGGGGCGGCATCTCGATCGCCATCGACGACATGCTGGTTCCCCCCAGCAAGCCGGCGATCCTCGGTGCCGCAGAGAAGGAGGTCAAGGAGATCGAACAGCAGTACACGTCCGGTCTCGTGACCCAGGGCGAGCGCTACAACAAGGTCGTGGACATCTGGTCCAAGGCGGGCGATCAGGTCGGCAAGGCCATGATGGACCAGCTCGCTACCGAGAACGTCATCGACCGCCACGGCAACACCGTCAAGCAGGAGTCCTTCAACGCCATCTACATGATGGCCGACTCCGGCGCACGCGGCTCGGCGGCGCAGATCCGGCAGCTGGCGGGCATGCGCGGCCTGATGGCCAAGCCCGACGGCTCGATCATCGAAACGCCGATCACCGCGAACTTCCGGGAAGGGCTGAACGTCCTGCAGTACTTCATCTCGACCCACGGTGCCCGGAAGGGTCTGGCCGACACGGCTCTGAAGACCGCCAACTCCGGCTATCTGACGCGTCGTCTGGTCGACGTGACCCAGGACCTGGTGGTTACCGGAGTCGATTGCGGCACCAGCAATGGTGTTGCGATGCGTGCGCTGGTGGAAGGTGGCGAGGTCATCGAGGCGCTGCGCGACCGGGTGCTGGGCCGCGTCGCAGCCGTCGATGTCGTGAATCCGGAGTCGCAGGAGACGCTCTTCGAGGCCGGCAGCCTGCTCGACGAGGACACCGTCGAGCGGATCGAGCAGCTGGGTATCGACGAGGTCCGGGTGCGCACTCCGCTCACCTGCAATACGCGCTATGGCCTGTGCGCGAAGTGCTACGGCCGCGATCTCGGACGCGGCTCGCTGGTCAACGTCGGCGAGGCGGTCGGTGTCATAGCCGCGCAGTCGATCGGTGAACCGGGAACGCAGCTCACGATGCGGACCTTCCACATCGGCGGTGCTGCGTCCCGCGCTGCGGTCTCCAGTTCGGTGGAAGCCAAGTCCAACGGTGTCGCCCGCTTCACGCCTGCCATGCGCTACATCAGCAGCACCAAAGGAGAAGCGATCGTCATCTCCCGCTCCGGCGAGGTGATGATCACGGACGACAACGGCCGCGAACGGGAGCGCCACAAGATTCCCTATGGCGCGACCTTGCTGGTACAGGACGGCCATGCGGTCAAGGCCGGCATGCAGCTGGCCAGTTGGGATCCGCTCACCCGCCCGATCATCACCGAGTACGCAGGTACGGTGAAGTTCGAGAACGTCGAGGAAGGCGTTACTGTCGCCAAGCAGATCGACGAAGTGACCGGTCTTTCGACGCAGGTCGTCATCGATGCGAAGCGGCGCAGCGCCAGCAGCGCGAAGAATGTCCGCCCGACCATGAAACTGATCAACGAGGCCGGGGAGGAGGTCAAGATCGCCGCGACCGACCACTCGGTTCAGATCGGCTTCCCGGTCGGCGCCCTGATCACCGTGCGGGACGGGCAGTCGGTCTCGGTCGGCGACGTGCTGGCGAGGATTCCGCAGGAGACGCAGAAGAACCGCGACATCACTGGCGGCCTGCCGCGGGTGGCGGAGCTGTTCGAAGCGCGTTCGCCCAAGGATGCCGGCATGCTGGCGGAGGTCACCGGTACCGTCTCCTTCGGCAAGGACACCAAGGGTAAGCAGCGCCTGGTCATCACCGATCTGGACGGCAATGCCCACGAGTTCCTGATCCCGAAGGAAAAGCACGTGCTGGTGCACGACGGCCAGGTGGTCAACAAGGGCGAGATGATCGTCGACGGGCCTGCGGACCCTCACGACATCCTGCGCCTGCTGGGCATCGAGGCCTTGTCACGCTACATCGTCGATGAAGTGCAGGACGTCTACCGCCTGCAGGGTGTCAAGATCAACGACAAGCATATCGAGGTGATCGTTCGCCAGATGCTGCGTCGGGTGGTCGTCACGGTCCCGGGTGGCACCGGCTTCATCGTCGGTGAACAGGTCGAACGAAGCGAAATCCTCGATTCGACCGACAAGATGGTCGCCGAGGACAAGTTGCCGCCGGTCTACGAGAACATCCTGCTCGGTATCACCAAAGCATCCTTGTCGACCGATTCGTTCATTTCAGCGGCGTCGTTCCAGGAAACCACGCGCGTCCTCACCGAGGCCGCGATCATGGGCAAGCGGGACGATCTTCGCGGACTGAAGGAGAACGTCATCGTCGGCCGCCTGATTCCGGCCGGCACCGGTCTGGCGTACCACAAGGCTCGCTTCGAGAAGGAGTCGGTGGAGGCCCAGGAGGCTGCTGCGCTGGCAGCCGCCGAGGCCGCTTTCGCGCCGATGGAAGAGACGGTTGGTGCGGAGGGCGGATCGTCGGAGGACTCACAGCCTGCGATGGACAGCGGTGAAACGGTCGAGCAATCGCCATCCGGCGAGGGTAGCCCGACCGAGTGACCCCCTGGCGGCGGGTGCTCCGAAGCGCCCGTCTCTTTTCAGAAACGCCCGGCTTGCCGGGCGTTTTTTCGTCCATCGGTCACCGCAACGTGCCGACTGGCAGACTCGCAGACGATCCCGCTGGGCGGGAACGGCGATCTCTTCAGCGAGCGCTCGAGTCCTGAATCCGCCGCATGGCTGCTGCCAGCGCAACCTGCATCGGCGGGTCGTAAGGGCTGTGGCTGCCCTGGTCGACCCAGGTCAGTGAACTGGCCGGGATCGCGAGATGAGTTCGCCACGCATTGGCCGGCCGGCAGACCCAATCGAGTCGTCCATGAACCAGTTCGACCGGCACCGGCGACAGTTGCGCAGCCTGCTGCAGCAGGTGGTGCTCGCCCAGAAAGCACTCCTGCGCCAGGTAGTGCGCCTGCACCCGATACTTGTCGACGAGTATCGGCTGGGGTGCCGGGCTGGTGTTTTGGGGGCCCGCGCCCGGCGTGCGCCCGACCGCCGCCAAGTCCTGTCCCGGGCGTGACACGGCGTCCTCCCAGGCAGCCCATGCGGACGCAGCCGAAGCCGCCACCTCGGAGGACTCCGAAAAAAGATGCCGGGTAAGGGCCGTCCGCACCTGCTGGCCGGCGCCTTCGCAGTCGTCGATACCCACGTCCAGGCCGAGACCCTCGACCAGTCGGCACCAGGCGGCAGGCAGCAGGGTTCCGGCTCCACCGAAGAACCAGTCCAGGTCCCGTCTGCCGGTCAGGAAGATGCCACGCAGGATCAGTCCCTGGCAGGCGCCGCCGTGGGCTGCGGCATAGGCGATTGCCAGGCTGGCGCCCCAGGAGCCGCCGAAAACGACCCACCTTTCGATTTGCAGCAGCCGCCGCAACTGCTCGATGTCGCGGATCAGCGCGGCGGTGTCGTTGTCCGCAAGCCCGCCTCTAGGCGTACTGCGCCCACAGCCTCGTTGATCGAACAGCACGATCCGGAACGCCTGCGGATCGAAGAAGCGCCGCTGCAGGGGTGAGCAGCCGCTTGCAGGCCCGCCATGGAGGACCACGACCGGCTGACCGTTCGGGTTGCCGCATTGCTCGTAATAGATCTGATGCCCTTCGCCGGTATCCAGCATGCCGCTGTGGAAGGGGTCGATGGCGGGGTACCAGTGGGTTTCCTGGGTGGGCTGCGAGTCTGCAGGCACGGGCACGATTCCTGTTAGGCGCATGGAGCCGGCATTCCATCACCGTCAGTGACCGGCATTCCTGCAAAAATTCACGCTTGCGCGGCAGGAGCCGCACGGGCATCAGGGCTTCTACCCATGAGATATGCGATCGTCATCGAGCAGCGCGGCACCCGCTTCCGGGCGTATGTCCCCGACCTGCCAGGCTGTACCGCCAGCGGCACATCACTGGACGAGGTGGAAGCCTCTATACGGTTGGCAATCCAGTATCACATACTTGACCTGAAGGGCGACGGGGCGATGGTCCCCGTGCCGGTCAGCCGGGTCAACTATGTGGCGGTGTCCGCTTGAGGGGATTGGCAAACGCCTGAGCAGGCAGCGGCCGCAGGATTGGCGGTTGCCGCTTGTGCTGGGACTGGTCGTCGGGCTGGCTGGCTGCGGGGAGGTCCGGTTGACCTACGGGGGCTACCCCTGCGGTGGGGATCTGCCTGCCATCGTCGTCGAGTTCACGTCGCGCAGCAGCGGACAACCGGTCGCCGTCGTGGCGAGCGGGACCCTCATCGACGGTAGCTACATCGAGCGGATGACACCGATCAGTGCGTACCCGGCGTACCCGCAGGGTGCGAGCTTCGCGCTGGCGGGAGGCTACTCGCGCCAGGGAGTCTATGACGTGCAGGTCCGAGCGGGCTCGGGGGAAAACCTGAACTGGTCCGGTATCAGGGTGAGCGCCGACCGCTGCGGGCCGCTCACGGTGGTGCTGCAGGCCCGGCTCGCTTATCCTTGAATCCGGGCGTCCGGCGAAAACCGCTGGCCGCGTTGCTGAACCGCCCCGATATCGACGGATATCGGGGCGAACCCGCGCCTTGCCAGCGGCCTTCGGCGGTCAAATCATGACCCCGATTCATACTCCGGCAGCCTCCTGGTCTTCAGGGTGTTCAGATTGACGTCTTCCGGGAGAAACCACTATACTCACCGGTTCGCTGGGGGGCTTTCGCCATATCCCGGGACGCTCTTTGGTTGGCAGCCTTTATCGGTTGCCACTGCATCGCCGGTCTGACCGGTCTGCAGGATCAGGGCGCTCCCAGGAATGCCCGCTTCCCGAAGACCTTGAGTACCCCTGTTTGCCCTGTTTTGAGTTCAGCTCTGCCGCCCCTGTAGCCGAATCGTTTCCACCAAGCGTGCCCGTCGCGGGTTGCGCCTATATATAAGCCCAAGCAAAGCCATGCCGACCATCAACCAGCTAGTACGCAAGCCGCGTGAATCCGCAGTCGTCAACAGCAAGAGTCCCGCGCTTGAGAACTGCCCGCAGCGGCGTGGCGTGTGCACCCGGGTGTACACCACGACCCCGAAGAAGCCGAACTCGGCATTGCGCAAGGTCGCCAAGGTCCGCTTGACCAATGGTTACGAGGTCATCAGCTATATCGGTGGTGAAGGCCACAACCTGCAGGAGCACTCGGTGGTGCTGATTCGCGGCGGCCGGGTAAAGGACCTGCCGGGCGTCCGGTATCACATCGTGCGGGGTTCGCTGGACCTGCAGGGCGTCAAGGATCGCAAGCAGTCCCGCTCGAAGTACGGCGCAAAGCGGCCGAAGGCGAAGTAAGCAGGCGATCGGGATATTTTCCGTAGTGGGGCGGTCAGGCATGTGCCAGCCGTCCAGTAAGCGATCCCGCCTGATGATCCATCATGGTTTCGGGAATCAGGGAAGGGCACCACAGCCGGGAGCGATGCTCCCGGGCGCGGGCCCGACCCGGCTGAATCAACAAGAGAGGTTTTAGAAATGCCACGTCGTCGTGAAATTCCCAAGCGCGTCATCCTGCCGGATCCGCTCTACCACAATGAAGAAGTCGCCAAGTTCATCAACGTGCTGATGCTGGCCGGCAAGAAAGCAGTGGCCGAACGCATCCTTTACGGGGCCTTCGAGCAGATCAAGGGCAAGTCCGGCAAGGATCCGATCGAGGTGTTCCAGTTCGCCTTGTCAAACTGCCGGCCGATGGTCGAGGTCAAGAGCCGGCGGGTCGGCGGCGCCAACTACCAGGTGCCGATCGAAGTGCGGCCGATCCGCCGCACCGCTCTGGCGATGCGCTGGCTGCGGGAAGCGGCCAAGAAGCGCAGCGAAAAATCGATGGGCCTGCGGCTGGCAAGCGAACTGATGGAAGCGGCGGAGAACCGTGGCGGCGCCGTGAAGCGGCGTGACGAGGTCCACCGCATGGCCGAGGCCAACAAGGCTTTCTCGCACTTCCGTTTCTGATCTGCACCGGGGTATCAGACCCTCGCATACTGAACCGCTTTGCCCAGGCGTTGGCGTCGACACCGGGTTTGTCGAGCGTCGACGCGTTGTTGTGTTTTTGAAGGACTGTAATCATGGCTCGCAAGACACCGATCGAGCGATATAGAAACATTGGCATCTCGGCGCACATCGATGCCGGGAAGACCACGACCACCGAACGCATCCTGTTCTATACCGGCGTCAATCACAAGATCGGCGAGGTTCACGACGGCGCGGCCACGATGGACTGGATGGAGCAGGAACAGGAGCGCGGCATCACGATCACGTCCGCTGCCACCACCTGCTACTGGAAGGGTATGGACAAGACCTATCCGGAGCATCACATCAACATCATCGACACGCCCGGACACGTCGACTTCACGATCGAAGTCGAGCGTTCGATGCGCGTGCTCGACGGCGCCTGCATGGTCTACTGCGCGGTCGGCGGGGTGCAGCCCCAGTCCGAGACGGTCTGGCGCCAGGCCAACAAGTACAAGGTGCCGAGGCTCGCGTTCGTCAACAAGATGGACCGGATCGGGGCCAACTTCTTCAAGGTCTACGAGCAGATGCGGACGCGGCTGCGCGCCAACCCGGTTCCGCTGCAGATCCCGATCGGTGCGGAGGACAAGTTCCAGGGTGTCGTCGATCTGATCCGCATGAAGGCGATCATCTGGGACGAGGCCGGCCAGGGAATCAAGTTCCAGCTGGTCGATATTCCCGCGGAGCTTGAAGCCACGGCGGCCGAGTGGCGCGAGAAGATGGTGGAAGCTGCAGCTGAAGCCAACGAAGAGCTGATGAACGAGTACCTCGAGAGCGGCGAGCTGTCGGTCGAGAAGATCAAGCCGGCCTGCGCCAGCGCACCATCGCTAGCGAGATCGTGCCGATGCTGTGCGGTACCGCCTTCAAGAACAAAGGCGTGCAGGCGATGCTCGATGCAGTCATCGAGTTCCTGCCGTCGCCGGTCGATATTCCGCCGGTGCCGGGGATCAACGACGACGACGAGCCGGTCGTGCGCCGCGCCGACGACAAGGAGAAGTTCTCGGCGCTGGCCTTCAAGCTGATGACCGACCCCTTCGTCGGTCAGTTGACCTTCATCCGGGTCTACTCCGGCGTGCTGAAATCCGGTGACAGCGTCTACAACCCGATCCGTGGCAAGAAGGAGCGGGTCGGTCGCCTGCTTCAGATGCATGCCAACAATCGTGTCGAGATCAAGGAAGTGCATGCCGGCGATATCGCCGCCGCGGTCGGGTTGAAGGAAGTCACCACCGGCGAGACGCTGACGGATCCGGACGCCATCGTGATCCTGGAGCGCATGATTTTCCCGGAGCCCGTCATCCACCAGGCAGTGGAACCCAAGACCAAGGCGGACCAGGAGAAGATGGGCATCGCGCTCGGCCGGCTGGCCCAGGAAGATCCCTCTTTCCGGGTGCGCACCGATGAGGAGTCCGGCCAGACGATCATCGGCGGCATGGGTGAACTGCACCTTGAAATCATCGTCGACCGCATGCGCCGCGAGTTCGGGGTCGAGGCCAATGTCGGCAAGCCGCAGGTTGCATACCGCGAGACGATCCGCAAGACGGTCGACGAAGTCGAGGGCAAGTTCATCAAGCAGTCCGGTGGTCGCGGCCAGTACGGCCACGTCGTTCTGAAGGTCGAACCGCTGCCGCCAGGTGGCGCCGGATTCGAGTTCGTCGATGCGATCAAGGGCGGAACGGTGCCGCGGGAGTACATCCCGGCGGTGCAGAAGGGGATCGAGGAAACTCTGCCGTCCGGCGTGCTCGCCGGCTACCCGGTGGTGGACGTGAAGGTCACGCTGTTCTTCGGCTCCTACCATGATGTCGATTCGAACGAGAACGCGTTCAAGCAGGCCGGGTTCGATGGCCTTCAAGGAAGGCATGCGTCGGGCGAGTCCGGTGCTGCTCGAGCCGATGATGGCAGTCGAGGTGGAGACGCCCGAGGACTACGCCGGTACGGTGATGGGCGATCTGTCCTCACGCCGTGGCATGGTGCAGGGAATGGACGACATGGTCGGCGGCGGCAAGGCGATCAAGGCCGAAGTGCCGCTGGCGGAGATGTTCGGCTATTCCACCACGCTGCGCTCGCTGACGCAGGGTCGCGCAACCTACACGATGGAATTCAAGCAGTACGCCGAGGCGCCGAAGAACGTCGCCGAAGCGGTGATCGCATCCCGGACCAAGTGACCCGGCTGCATCACGAGCATAAACACATAGAGATTCTGGAATCCAGTCGACATTCAGGAGCTGAACAATGGCAAAAGGCAAGTTTGAGCGTACGAAGCCCCACGTGAACGTGGGCACGATCGGGCACGTGGACCATGGTAAGACGACGTTGACGGCGGCGATCACGTCGGTGCTGGCGAAGGCGTTTGGCGGCGAGGCGAGGGGATACGACCAGATCGACAACGCGCCGGAGGAGAAGGCGCGTGGGATCACGATCAACACGTCGCACGTGGAGTATGAGACGAAGGCGAGGCATTACGCGCACGTGGATTGTCCTGGGCACGCGGACTATGTGAAGAACATGATCACGGGCGCGGCGCAGATGGATGGAGCGATTCTGGTGGTGAGCGCGGCCGACGGCCCGATGCCGCAGACGCGCGAGCACATTCTGCTGGCGAGGCAGGTGGGAGTGCCGTACATCATCGTGTTCATGAACAAGTGCGACATGGTGGATGACGAGGAGTTGCTGGAGCTGGTGGAGATGGAGGTCCGGGAGCTGCTGAGCAAGTATGAGTTTCCGGGCGACGACATTCCGATCGTGAAGGGCAGCGCGCTGAAGGCGCTCGAGGGCGACACGGGCGAGCTGGGCGAGCAGGCGATCATGAAGCTGGCGGAGGCGCTGGACACGTACATCCCGACGCCGGAGCGGGCGATTGACGGTGCGTTTCTGATGCCGATCGAGGATGTGTTCTCGATCTCGGGACGAGGCACGGTGGTGACGGGTCGGATCGAGCGCGGCGTGGTGAAGGTTGGCGAAGAGATCGAGATCGTGGGGATCCGGGACACGGTGAAGACGACGTGCACGGGCGTGGAGATGTTCCGCAAGCTGCTGGATCAGGGTCAGGCGGGTGACAACGTGGGGGTGTTGCTGCGTGGCACGAAGCGCGAGGACGTGGAGCGTGGGCAGGTGCTGGCCAAGCCGGGGAGCATTCTGCCGCACACGAAGTTCGAGTGCGAGGTGTATGTGCTGAGCAAGGATGAGGGGGGGCGCCACACGCCGTTCTTCAACAACTACCGGCCGCAGTTTTACTTCCGCACGACGGACGTGACGGGATCGGTGACGTTGCCTGAGGGCACGGAGATGGTGATGCCGGGCGACAACGTGAAGATGACGGTGGTGTTGATCGCGCCGATCGCGATGGAGCAGGGGCTGCGCTTTGCGATCCGCGAGGGCGGCCGCACCGTCGGTGCCGGCGTCGTCGCCAAGGTCATCGCCTGAGTCCTTTACTTCGACAGGAAGCGCCGGCTTGCCGGCGCTGAACGCGGTACCAACCTAAAAGGGGTCGATGTGCCTGGATTGCAGGCCTTCACCCCTCGCTCTTTGAAGGAATGGACATGGCTAACCAGAAAATACGAATTCGCCTCAAGGCTTTTGATTACAAGCTGATCGACCAGTCGGCGGCGGAGATCGTCGAAACCGCAAAGCGTACCGGGGCAGTGGTTCACGGGCCGGTGCCGTTGCCGACCCGGATCGAGCGCTTCGACGTGCTGCGCTCGCCTCACGTCAACAAGACGTCGCGCGACCAGCTCGAGATCCGCACCCACCTGCGGTTGATGGATATCGTCGATCCGACGGACAAGACCGTGGACGCGCTGATGAAACTCGACCTTCCGGCCGGCGTGGACGTGGAGATCAAGTTGCAGTGATGCCCCCGGCCGCATCGATTGCTGCTGCAGGAGGCCGGGTTCGCCCGGCCTTCGTCTTTTGGCCACCGGGAGCGGGACATTGAAGGCGGGTTTCCTGCGGGCTGCGCTCGTGCTGGGGCTGCTTCAGGCCATCGGCCCGTTTGCCATCGACATGTACCTCCCGGCCCTGCCGTCGATCGGACAGAGCCTCGGCGCGGACATCGACGCGGTCCAGGCTCAGCCTGATGGTGTTCTTCATCGCGCTGGGTCTGGGGCAGCTGCTCTACGGGCCGATCTCAGACATGGTCGGGCCGCAAGCCACCGCTCTACTTCGGCCTGGGACTTTTCGCCGTGGCCAGCGTCGGCTGTGCTCTCGCGGCGGACGTCTGGATGCTGATCGTCTTTCCGCTTCCTGCAAGGCCTGGGAGCCTGCGCCTGCTTTGCAATCCCGCGCGCGGTCGTCCGGGACCTGCATACCGGCGTCGATGCCGCCCGGCTGATGTCGCTGCTGATGCTCGTCTTCAGCGTCTCCCCGATCGTCGCGCCCATGGCCGGAAGTTTCGTCGACGAATGGCTGGGCTGGCGCGGTATCTTCTGGTCGGTTGCCGGGCTGGCGCTGGTTGGCATCGCCATGACGGCCACCGTCCTCAGCGAGACCCGGCCGGCTCACATGCGCGTGGACAGCGGACTGCGCAATGCGCTGAGCGGCTTACCGCAAGCTGCTCGGTGACGGCCGCTTCCTCGCCTTCGTCGGCATCGGCGCCTTCGGCGTCGCCAGCTTTCATGCCTACCTGGCTGGATCCTCGTTCGCGCTGATCGACCACTACGGTTTGACTCCCAAGCAGTACAGCCTGGCGTTCTCCGTCAACGCAATCGCCTTCATCGGTGCCGCGCAGTTCACCGGCCGGCTCGGTGCCCGACATGGCTTGCGGCAGGTGGTGCGCTACGCGTCGGCAGGATACGCTGCGGCGATGTCGCTGCTGCTGGCGCTCAACCTGCTGGGTGTCGACCGCCTGGACGTGCTGATGGCGCTGCTGTTCGTCGGTTACGGCTTTCTCGGGCTCGTCATCCCGTCGACCTCGGTGCTTGCCCTCGACCGGCACGGTGCCAATGCGGGCACGGCCTCGGCCCTGATCGGGACCTGCCAGTTCGTTTTCGGCGCGATCGTCATTGCGGTCGGCGGATTGTTCACCGACGGCACCGCGCGACCGATGATCGCCAGTATTGCCGGTTGCGCCTTGCTCGCCATGACCCTGGCATGGCTGACCCTGGGGCCGGCGCGGCAGTCGGAAGCGCGGCCGGGAGCACTCTCCCGCTGACGCCGCCAGTCACTCGATCCTGATGTTGGCGCTTCGGATCACGCCGGCCCAGCGCTTCGCTTCGGCATCGATGTACGCCTTGAAAGCCGGTGTGTCCAGGTAGGCCGGAGAGGTCCCCTGCTGGCCGAGGCGCTGCGACAGTTCCGGATCCGACAACGCCTTGCCGATCTCGGTCGACAGCCTGGCGACGATCGCCGCAGGCGTGCCGGCCGGCACGATGACCCCTTGCCAGCCGTAGACGACCAGGTCCGGGTAGCCTGCCTCGGCGACGGTCGGCACGTCCGGCAGTGCCGTCGAGCGCTTCTCGCCGGTGATCGCGAGGGCGCGGGTGCGCCCGTCGCGGACGTTGGCCTGGACGATGTTCTCGCCGTCGATCATGAGCTGGATCCTTCCGCCAGCCAGGTCGACGTGAGCCGGCGCACTGCCTTTGTAGGGCACGTGCTGCATATCGGCTCCGGACTGGAGCTTGAACAGCTCGCCGGCGAGGTGATTCACGTCACCCGTACCGCCCGACCCGAAGTTGTAGGCGCTGCCCGCGACCTTGGTCAAGTCGACGAATTCGCGAAGCGACTTCGCCGGCACCGACACCGGAACGACGGCGACCAGCGGAGTCACCACCACCCGCGCCACCGGGAGGAAGTCCCTGGCGGTGTCGAACGGCAGGTTCGGATAGAGCGCGGGCTTGGCCGCCAGCATGCCGACATTGCCCATCAGCACCGTGTAGCCGTCCGGCGCAGCGCGTGAGACGTGGGTCATCGCGCTGGTCGCGGCGGCGCCGGGGCGATTCTCGACGATGATCCGCTGGCCCAGTTGCTTTTCGAGCTGCGGCGCCAGCTGCCTGGCGACCATGTCCACTCCCCCGCCTGGCGGGAAGCCGACCACCAGGGTGATCGGGCGCGCGGGATAGTCCTGTGCCGCCGCCCCGGGTGACCATGCCATCAGTGACAAGGTCGTCAACATGGCAGCCGCGAGGTGGAGGTATGGTCGTTGGCGTTTGTTCATGGAGGTATCCAATGTTGTGTCCTGGGTAAGTTCAGCCGTGTCCTGGGGAGTTCACCGTGTCTTGGGGAAGTTCAGCCATGTCCTGGGGGAGGTCAGCTGCGTCGGAACCCGTCGATCAGCCGCCGCAGTGCAGGGGAAGCGCCAGAGGTCCGGGCATCACGCTCCAGACTGTCGACGATGTGGACGCGCAACAGCCGCGCCGCATCGCCGGCGTCACCGGCGCGCAGGGCATCGACGACCCGCTGGTGCTCGTCCACGACTTGTGTCCTCGCCGGGATCCCGCGGCCGATGAACACATTGGAGAAGTGCTTGCCGGCGTACAGACGAGCCTGCAGGTCGGTCAGCAGGGGGTTGCGCGCCAGGCCGACGATTGCCGCATGAAAGCGCCGGTTCAGGTCCGAGTAGCGACTCGCCGATGCGCTGTCCGAACCGAAGTCCGCGTGCCGCATCTCGTCGTTGATCGAGTCCGCCAGGTCGATCAGGCTGCCGTCAATCGGGCCGAACGTGTACAGCAGGGCGCTCGACTCGACCGCGATGCGAGCCGCCGCCCAGTCGGAATACTCCCTCGCCGACGGCAAGTCCGGCACGCGGTAACCGATGTTCTCGTGAAACACGAGACGGTTCTCGGCAGCCAGACGTGCGAGCGCCTCGCGCACCGGTGTCGCACTGACTTCGAAGCGGCGGGCGAGATCGCTGATGCCGACGTTTGCGCCCGGAGCAAACTGGCCGTCGTCGATCAATCGGGCCACTTCCTCGTGGACCTGCAGCACAAGACCCTTCGCACGAACCGCCATCGACGGCTCCCCCCGGTCATGCCGCATCGTGTGCCGCTGCATGATGCTGTACGGACTGCGCAACGAGCCCATAGCGGGCGTACAGTTCCGCGGGCGCGTCGTTCAGGTGCAGTAGCGCCACCAGCTTGCGGGTCAGTTCCGATTCGAGCGCCGGATCGTCCACCGGCGAGCCTTGGGCAGGATCCGCGACGATGTCGTAGATCACGGTTCTGGCATCCAGGAGCGGATAGCGTCGGGTCATGTTGGCCTTTGCCTCCATCCGGATGGGCAGCTGCCAGACCGGATAGCCCTGCGTGAAAGGCAGCGAACCCACCACCCGGGCGTCACCGAATTCCGATGACTCGAAGAAAGACCGCATGTGCATCGGCATCAGCGTGTACTGGTTCAGTCCGGCGGCAAGCGCCGGCACGGGGTAGCGGAAGTAGGTATGACGCCCGTCGGTGAAGTTGATCGCTGCGCCGAACTGACCGTAGATGCATCCCCGTTGCGCCCGCTCGGGATCGTCGGCAGCGAGGACCGGGAGCAGGCTGCTGCCTTGGGTCTCGGCAGGACGTGGCGCTTCGAAGATGTCGAGCAGGGTGGGCATGAGATCGATCGTCTGGGTCAAGGTCTCGGTTCGCCGCGGCTCACATCCCTGTGAACCTGGGGGCACGATCAGCAGCGGGATGTGGGCCACCTCGTTGAAAAACGGCGGCCGGTTCTTGCCGAGGAACTCCTTCTCGCCAAGAAGCAGCCCGTGGTCGGTGGTCAGGATGAGCCAGGTATCGTCCCAGAGTTCGTGACGATCGAACTGGTCGAGCAAGCGTCCCAGCTGTTCGTCACAGGCACCGACCAGCGCCTCGTAGTTCACGCGCAGCCGGGCCAGCAGTTCGGGGCTGAGGTCGGAATTGCCGTAGCTGGGCCAATCGAAGATCTTGCCACCGAGCGCCGCCGCATCCGACGGCAGGAACCGTTCCGGCGCGAAGAAGGGTTCATGCGGGTCGAAACACTCGAGGTGCAGGAACCAGTTGTCGTCGGCATGGTGCTCGCGGAGGAACTCGTCCGCGGCGTCGAAACATTGAGTCAGCGGAAAGAGGCCCGCCCGCTCGAGGTAGTCGCGATTGACGTAGTACGGAAGCTTCCCGTTCATGTCCATGCCGAAATCGTGCTGGCGCTCCTCGAAGCGCGCCGCAAACCGGTCCACCGCCGGCCGCAGACGCGGGCGCCATTTGTCCTTCTCCTGCCCGCGGATGAATTCCCAGGACGCGTAGCGCCCGTGAAAGCCGGTGCCGCCGTCCTCGAAGTAGTGATAGTGGTCCGTGATGAGATGGGTGTAGACCCCCCGCTCGCCGAGCAGTTCCGCGACCGACCGGTCGAACGGTTCGAGCGGTCCCCAGCCACGATGCAGGAAGTTGAGCCGGCCGGTCTGGATGTCCCGGCGCGCCGGCATGCACGGCAGGCTGCCGACGAAATGACGGTCGAAAATCAGCGCGCGGTCCGCGAGCCGTTGGAAATTGGGGGTCCTGGCCGGCTGGCCATCCTGCGACCTTCCTCCGTAACAGGACAGCGCATGGCGGTTCAGCGAGTCGAACAGTACGAAGACAGCTTTCAAGAGTCCCCCGGGAAAGTCGCGCGATGGTGATAATAGATCATATACGATCTAGTACTGCGTTTTGCCGTCTGGCTTTGCGAAGGGGTTCAGGCGATCATCCCGCCTTGATTGCATGTTTCCCGGCCTGGCTGACTTGCTCGCCATTTGTGATTGGGTTAGAATCGAAAGCTTTCCCGAATAAACGTCTTCTCGCGCGGCAATTGCACAGCAACAGCCGGCACCTGCAAAGGGGTGCAAAGGGGAAGGCAGGCGTCAAGTCAGGCGCCGGGCCGGGTTCAACTCGACAGCCAATCGAAGCTGCGAGTATCAATAATTGTCTGATGGGGGTCTCCAATATGGGGTCTCAAACTGATTCTGCCGGGGCGTCCGCCGCATCCGGTATCCAGCCGAATCTCGGGCTGCTCGGTCGCAAGATCGGGATGATGCGGATATTCACCGACGACGGCGAGTCCGTCCCTGTGACCGTGATCGACGTCTCCAACAACCGCGTGTCGCAGGTCAAGACGGCTGCGGTCGACGGCTACACCGCGGTGCAGATGGCGCACGGCGAGCGGCGTGCCACCCGAGTGACGAAGTCCCAGGCCGGGCACTTTGCCAAGGCCGGCGTCCAGGCGGGCACTTCGCTCGGCGAATTCCACGTCTCGCCCGAAAAGGCTGATGAACTGAAGGCCGGCACGGTCCTCGGCGCTGACCTGTTTGTGGTCGGCCAGTACATCGACGTGCAGGGCATTTCCCAGGGCAAGGGCTTTACCGGCACCATCAAGCGCCACAACTTCCGCTCCAACCGTGCGTCGCACGGCAACTCGCGGTCGCACAACGTACCGGGATCGATCGGTATGGCGCAGGATCCCGGTCGCGTCTTCCCCGGCAAGAAGATGTCCGGCCAGATGGGTAACGTGACCAAGACGGTCCAGAACCTGGTGGTCGCGCGCGTCGATGTCGAGCGCGGCCTGCTGCTGGTTCGTGGTGCGGTGCCCGGTTCCAAGGGCGGCGATGTGGTGGTGACGCCGTCGGTCAAGATGCGGCTGAAGCCGATCAAGGCGGCTCCTGCGGCTAAGCCGGAAGACGCGAAGGCCGCAGCCAAGGCTGCGGGCGCGAAGGCTGGCGGTGCCAAGCCGGCCGGTAAAGCCAAGAAAGGCTGAGAGAGGATCGTTCGACATGGAACTTAAAGTACTGAACGATCAGGGCGAGTCGGCCGGCACGGTAGCGGCAATCGACGCGGTCTTCGGTCGTGATTTCAATGAGCCGCTGGTGCATCAGGTCGTCGTTGCCTATCAGGCCAACGCGCGCAGTGCCAATCGCGCGCAGAAGGACCGCAGTGAAGTGCGGCACTCCACCAAGAAGCCGTGGCGGCAGAAGGGTACCGGTCGCGCACGTGCCGGTATGACATCCAGCCCGATGTGGCGTGGCGGCGGCCGGATCTTCCCGAACAAGCCCGACGAGAACTTCAGCCACAAGGTCAACAAGAAGATGTACCGCGCCGGGATGTGTTCGATCCTGTCGCAGCTGGCCCGCGAGGACCGGCTGGCAGTGATCGAATCGCTCTCGCTCGAGGCACCGAAGACCAAGCTGCTGGCCACCCGCCTGCGTGCGATGGGTCTGGAATCCACGCTGATCCTGACGGATTCGCAGGATGAGAACCTGCTGCTCGCGGCCCGCAACCTGCCGCATGTGCTGGTGCTCGAAGTGCGCCATGCCGACCCGTTGTCGCTGGTCCACTACGGCAAGGTGTTGATTACCAGGACTGCGTTGTCGCAGGTCCAGGAGATGCTGGGATGAAAGCACGAAGCTCATCGCTCAAATCGTCATCGACCCGCGTGATGCAGGTGTTGCTGGCTCCGGTTGTATCGGAGAAAAGCACGATGATCGGCGAGAAGAACAACCAGTACGCGTTCCGCGTGCTGCAGGACGCCACCAAGGCGGAAGTGAAGGCGGCCATCGAGACCTTTTTCAAGGTCAACGTGGACGCGGTCAACATGATCAATATCGCCGGCAAGAAGAAGCGCTTTGCCAAGGGCGAGGGCCGTCGGCGCAACGTACGCAAGGCGTACGTGAGCCTCAAGGACGGTCAAGAGATCAATTTCGCGGAGAGCAAGTAAATGCCAGTCGTGAAACTGAAACCGACGTCGCCGGGTCGCCGTGCGATGGTCAAGGTCGTCAATCCGGACCTGTATCGTGGCAGGCCGGTGGATGCCCTGACGGAATCGAAGAAGCGCGGATCGGGCCGCAACAACCTGGGGCACATCACGGTGCGCCACCGGGGTGGTGCCCACAAGCGGCAGTACCGGATCGTGGACTTCCGTCGCAACAAGGACGGCATTCCCGCAAAGGTCGAGCGCCTGGAATACGATCCGAACCGCAGCGCCAATCTGGCTCTGCTGTGCTACGCGGACGGCGAGCGCCGGTATATCCTGGCACCGCGCGGTGTCGCCGCTGGAACCGAACTGATGTCGGGCGCGGAAGCGCCGATCCGTGCAGGCAACACCTTGCCGATCCGCAATATCCCGGTCGGTTCCACCATCCATTGCATCGAGATGCTGCCCGGCAAGGGCGGACAGATCGCGCGCTCGGCCGGCGGCTCAGCGCAATTGCTGGCACGGGAAGGGACCTATGCGCAGGTTCGCCTGCGTTCCGGAGAGATCCGCAAGGTCCACATCGAGTGCCGCGCCACGATGGGCGAAGTCGGCAATGAAGAGCACAATCTGCGACAGATCGGCAAGGCCGGCGCGACTCGCTGGCGCGGAATCCGCCCGACGGTCCGCGGAGTGGCGATGAACCCGGTCGATCACCCGCACGGCGGTGGTGAAGGCAAGACCGGCGAGGGCAGGGTGCCTGTCAATCCCTGGGGTAAGCCGACCAAGGGATATCGCACGAGGCGCAACAAGCGTACCGGCACGATGATCGTGCAGCGGCGCAAGAAGAAATAACGGGTAATCCGACATGGCACGTTCAGTTAAGAAAGGCCCCTTCGTTGACCATCACCTTCTCAACAAGGTGGAGGCCGCATCGGCGGGCAAGGACAAGAGACCGATCAAGACCTGGTCGCGCCGGTCGACGGTGCTGCCGGAGTTCATCGGGCTGACCATCGCCGTTCATAACGGCAAGCAGCACATTCCGGTGTTCGTCAACGAGAACATGGTCGGGCACAAATTGGGTGAATTTGCGTTGACACGCACTTTCAAGGGGCACGCTGCGGACCGCAAGTCCAAGCGTTGAGCCTTGTCCGGGCGCTGCCGTCGTCACGGCAGGTCCGGCGGGCTGAAGCAATGAACCCAGGGAAGATCAAGGGAAACTGAATAATGGAAACTCAAGCAGTCCTTCGCGGCGTCCGGATCTCCGCTCAGAAAGGGCGTCTGGTGGCTGACCAGGTGCGCGGAAAGCCGGTCGAGGCTGCGCTGAACATCCTGACCTTCTCTCCGAAGAAGGCCGCCAAGATCCTGAAGAAAGTGCTCGAATCGGCAATTGCCAATGCCGAGCACAACGACGGGGCTGATGTCGACGAGCTGAAAATCAGCCGGATCCACGTCGATGAAGGCCAATCACTGCGGCGCTTCTCCGCGAGGGCCAAGGGCCGTGGAGTCCGCATAGAGAAGCAATCGTGCCACATCTACCTCACGGTAGGTACCGGCAAAGCGCAAGGCTGAGGAAGGACCGAGAAAGCGATGGGACAGAAAATACACCCGACAGGATTCCGGCTCTCCGTCAGCCGCGACTGGTCGTCACGCTGGTATGCGGGCAACAAGGACTTCGCAGGGATGCTCAACGAGGACATCAAGGTCCGTGAGTTCCTCAAGAAGCGGCTGAAGAATGCCTCGGTCGGACGGGTTCTGATCGAGCGCCCCGCCAAGAACGCCCGGATCACCATCTTTTCCGCGCGGCCAGGTGTCGTGATCGGCAAGAAGGGCGAGGACATCGAGAAGCTGAAGGTCGAGTTGAACCGGATGCTTGGTGTTCCGATCCACGTCAACATCGAAGAGATCCGCAAGCCCGAGACCGATGCGCAACTGGTCGCGGATTCGATCACGCAGCAGCTTGAAAAGCGGATCATGTTCCGGCGTGCCATGAAGAGGGCGATCCAGAACGCGATGCGGCTCGGTGCGCTGGGGATCAAGATCATGAGCGCAGGACGCCTGAACGGCGCCGAGATCGCGCGTACCGAGTGGTACCGCGAAGGGCGCGTGCCGCTGCATACCTTGCGTGCCGACGTTGACTACGGCACCTCCGAGGCGCATACGACGTACGGCATCATCGGCGTCAAGGTGTGGGTCTACAAGGGCGATACGCTCGGCCGGACCGAGTCGCCGCAGGGCGCCGACAAGGATGCGGCGCCGGCAGCGGACAAGGAAGACCGTCGTCCGCGCCGCGCCGGACCCGGCCGTCCGGGTTCCGGTCCGGGCGCAGGCCCCGGCGGACGCGGCGGTCGTCGCAAGCCCGAGGCAGCCGAGGCGGCTCCCGCTCCGGCCGCTGCCGACGCGGCACCGAAGTCCACGATCAAGCGGGTTCGCAAAGTCTCCGGCACTGCCGGTACGGAGCCTGGCGCTGCTGCCCCCGAGGGCGGTGCACCCGACAAGTCGGGCAGCTGAGCGCGGCAGGACAGGATTGGCATTCGACAGGCAGAGAGCGGGCGCCGCAAGACGGGGCCCGACAAGCGATTTAGCAAGGTAGAACGATATGTTGCAACCGTCCAGACGGAAGTACCGCAAGGAACAGAAAGGCCGTAACAAGGGCCTGGCGACCCGTGGCGCATCGGTGTCCTTCGGCGAGTTCGGGCTGAAGGCCACAGGCCGGGGCCGGTTGACGGCGCGCCAGATCGAAGCGGCGCGTCGTGCCATGACCCGTCACATCAAACGTGGCGGCCGGATCTGGATCAGGATCTTCCCGGACAAACCGATATCCCAGAAGCCCGCGGAAGTGCGGATGGGCAATGGCAAGGGAAATCCGGAGTACTACGTCGCAGAGATCCAACCCGGAAAGGTGCTCTACGAGATGGACGGCGTCAATGAAGTGCTGGCCCGTGAAGCATTTGCCCTCGCCGCCGCCAAGTTGCCCCTGGCAACGGTGTTCGTCAGCCGCCACATCGGCGCCTGACCTTCGGCAGACAGGAATCGCAAGATGAAAGCCACTGAATTGAGAACCAAGGACGCCGCTGGCCTGGACAAGGAGCTCGGCGAACTGATGAAGGCGCATTTTTCATTGCGCATGCAGATCGCTACCCAGCAGAACAGCGACAGCGCGCAACTGAAGAGGCTGCGGCGCGACATCGCGCGCGTGCAGACCGTGATGAACGAAAAGGCGGTGACAAAATGACCGAGCAACCAGGCCAGGCGAAGGCAGAACGCAAGACCAACACCCGCACGCTCGCAGGGCGTGTCACCAGCAACAAGATGCAGAAGACCGTGACGGTGCTGATCGAGCGCAAGGTCAAGCATCCTGTCTACGGCAAGTACGTGGTGCATTC
The DNA here is from genome assembly GCA_963834335.1 of uncultured beta proteobacterium. Lineage (GTDB taxonomy): Bacteria > Pseudomonadota > Gammaproteobacteria > Burkholderiales > Burkholderiaceae_E > Lautropia. The sequence goes on from CAWIBK010000001.1 coordinate 1,105,107, forward strand.
GAAGAAATACCATGCCCACACGGAAGAGCAGTTCAACGAAGGCGACCTGGTGGAGATCCAGGAAGGTCGTCCGATATCCAAGACCAAGGCGTGGTACGTGTCCCGTCTGCTGGTGGCGAACAAGGCGGTCTGACCGCGCGTCTTCTGGCTGGCGGCTTGCAGTCGCCGCGAATCGAATCGAAGCCCGGCGTTGCCGGGCTTTTTCATCCGTTCCCGGCTTCTGATTTGCGCGCTCCTCATTTTCCTTCTATACTCTCGGGTTCCTCATCGCGCTATGTCGTTCAAGCCAACGCACCGCTGGGCTTGGCGCGAAGATGGAACCAAGTCAGTCTGGAACCAACCCGATCTACGGGACCAATACTGACCTGTGTCGTCGGGTGGCCATCGGCAGCAACTGCCGGGACCGCTGACTGATCCGGGTTCAAGTTGGGCTAGAAATCGTCAGGATAAGTCAATGATTCAGATGCAGTCGACGCTTGGCGTCGCCGATAACACTGGTGCGCGTTCCGTCATGTGTATCAAGGTCCTGGGTGGTAGCAAGCGACGCTACGCCGGGATCGGCGACATCATCAAAGTGTCGGTCAAGGAAGCCCAGCCCCGCGGTCGGGTGAAGAAGGGCGAGATCTACAACGCGGTGGTCGTACGCACTGCCAAGGGCGTGCGGCGGCCGGATGGCTCGCTGGTGAAGTTCGACACCAATGCGGCGGTGCTGCTGAATGCCAAGTACGAGCCGATCGGCACGCGGATCTTCGGACCGGTGACCCGGGAGTTGCGTACCGAGCGCTTCATGAAGATCGTGTCGCTCGCACCGGAAGTCCTCTGAGATAGCAAGAGATAGCCAGCCATGATGCAGAAAATCAAGAAGGGCGATGACGTGATCGTCATCGCGGGCCGCGACAAGGGCAAGCGGGGGACGGTGTCCCAGCGCATCGACGAGCGCCAGTTGCTTGTCGACGGCATCAACACCGTCAAGAAGCACATGAAGCCGAACCCGATGAAGGGTGTCACCGGCGGGATAGTTGAAAAGTCGATGCCGATCGATCAGTCGAATGTGATGCTGTTCAATCCCGGCACCGGCAAGGGCGACCGCGTCGGATTCAAGTTCCTGGACGACGGCAAGAAGGTTCGCGTGTTCAAGTCGAGCGGCGAGCAGGTAAAAGTTTAAGGACATCGTGATGGCACGTCTTCAGCAAACCTACCGCGAAAAGCTCGTTCCCGAGCTGATGAAGCGATTCGGCTATTCGTCGGTCATGGAAGTTCCGCGAATCACCAAGATCACGCTGAACATGGGCGTGGGCGAGGCGGTTGCCGACAAGAAGATCATGGACAACGCCCTTGGCGACATGACCAAGATCGCCGGCCAGAAGCCGGTCATCACCAAGTCGCGCAAGGCGATCGCCGCGTTCAAGATCCGCGAGAACTATCCGATCGGATGCATGGTCACGCTACGCGGCGTGCGCATGTATGAGTTCCTTGATCGCCTGGTGACGGTTGCGCTGCCTCGGGTCCGCGACTTCCGCGGAATCTCGGGCCGTGCTTTCGACGGTCGCGGCAATTACAACCTCGGTGTCAAGGAGCAGATCATGTTCCCTGAGATCGAGTACGACAAGATCGATGCGATCCGTGGGCTGAACATCAGCATCACCACGACCGCAAAAAACGACGAGGAAGCGAAGGCGTTGCTGGCTGCTTTCCGCTTTCCTTTCCGCAACTGAGCGTCGGTTTCCTGACAGCTGACCTCCACGGGTGATTCAATGGCTAAAGCATCCATGATCGAGCGCGAGAAAAAGCGCGCAGCACTGGTCAAGAAGTACGCCGCCAAGCGGGCGGCATTTCAGGCCATTATCGACGATCAGTCGAAATCGGAAGAAGAGCGCTACCAGGCGCGTGTGGCGATCCAGATGATGCCGCGCGGGTCGAGCCCGACCCGCAAGCGCAACCGCTGCTCGCTGACCGGCAGGCCGCGCGGCGTCTTCAGCAAGTTCGGACTGGGACGTATGAAACTGCGTGAGTATGCGATGCGCGGCGAGATCCCCGGTTTGACCAAGGCCAGCTGGTAGTGCGAGGTGAGCGAATTGAGCAAGTTGCATATGAGCAAGTGGAGCCTTTATCTATGAGCATGAGCGATCCTGTCGCGGACATGTTCACGCGGATTCGAAACGCCCAGCGCGTCGAGAAGGAATCCGTCGTGATGCCGTCGTCCAAGTTGAAGGTGGCGATCGCCTCGGTCCTGAAGGACGAAGGCTACATCGACAGTTTTGAAGTGCGTGACAACGACGGCAAGCCTCAGCTGCACGTGGGCCTGAAATACTATGCTGGCCGCCCTGTCATCGAGCGGATCGAGCGGGTTTCCCGCCCCGGTCTGCGGATCTACAAGGCCTGCACGCAGATGCCGCAGGTGATGAACGGACTGGGTGTCGCGATCGTTACCACCTCCAAAGGTGTGATGACCGATCGCAAGGCCCGGCAGTCCGGGATCGGCGGCGAAGTGCTCGGGTACGTTGCGTAGGCGCGTTGCCGACCAACGCTGCGCAGAGCAACAGAGCCAACGCCCCGAGTACCACGGAACGAGAAGGAAGCGTCATGTCCCGAATCGGAAAAATGCCAATCCCCGTGCCTAAAGGCGCGGAAGTACAGATCGGCACCGAACTAATCACGGTCAAGGGCCCATTGGGTACCCTGACACAGGCACTCACCCCGGCCGCCGGTGTCGTGCGCGAAGGCGATCAGCTGCTGATCACGCCGGGCAACGACTCTGTCGAGGCCAACGCGATGAGCGGCACGCTGCGAGCGATCGTGGCCAACATGGTCACCGGAGTGACCAAGGGTTTCGAGCGCCGTCTGACGCTGGTCGGCGTCGGTTATCGGGCGCAGGCGCAGGGCTCGTCCCTGAATCTGACGCTCGGGTTCTCCCATCCGGTGGTCCATGTGATGCCGGAAGGCGTCAAGGCGGAGACGCCGACCCAGACGGAGATCGTCGTCAAGGGCGCCAGCAAGCAGAAGGTCGGTCAGGTCGCATCCGAGATTCGCGGCTATCGCCCGCCTGAGCCCTACAAGGGCAAGGGCGTGCGCTATGCCGACGAGAAGATCGTCTTGAAAGAGACCAAGAAGAAGTAACCTGAAGTAGAGCGGGCTCAAGGAATAGAGATGGCAATTGACAAGAAGGCTTCGCGACTGAGGCGCTCACGCCAGACCCGGCTGAAGATCAGAGAGCTTCGGGTGGGGCGGCTGTCGGTGTTTCGCAGCAACACACATATCTACGCGAACATCATTTCGCCGGATGGCGACCGGGTGCTGGTGTCGGCTTCCACCGTGGAAGCCGAAGTGCGCACGGCACTGGCCGGCAACGGCGGCGCGGGCGGCAACGTCGCGGCAGCCACGCTGGTTGGCAAACGGGTTGCCGAGAAGGCATTGAAAGCGGGAATCGAATCGGTTGCTTTTGACCGCTCCGGATACCGTTACCACGGACGCATCCGCGCGCTGGCTGAAGCAGCGCGGGAAGCCGGACTGAAGTTCTGAGGACGCAAGACTAATGGCAAAAGTTCAGGCACGAGGCCCCCAGCGCGCAACCGAAGAGCGCGATGACGGACTCAAAGAGAAGATGATCGGCATCAACCGCGTGACCAAGGTCGTCAAAGGCGGCCGGATCCTCGGTTTTGCCGCGCTTGCGGTGGTCGGTGACGGCGATGGCCGCGTCGGCATGGGCAAGGGCAAGGCGCGCGAGGTGCCGGTGTCGGTCCAGAAGGCGATGGACGAGGCGCGGCGAAAGCTGTTCAAGGTGCCGCTCAAGAACGGGACGGTTCACCACGTGGTGCATGGCCGCCACGGCGCGTCACGCGTGTTCATCTCTCCCGCGGCCGAGGGTACCGGCGTTATCGCGGGCGGCCCGATGCGGGCGGTTTTCGACGTGATGGGCGTGACCAACGTGGTAGCCAAGAGCCACGGCTCGAGCAACCCGTACAACCTGGTTCGTGCCACGCTGAACGCGTTCACGCACCTGTCGACCCCTTCCGAGATCGCCGCGAAGCGCGGCAAGTCGGTCGAGGAAATCCTGGGTTGAGCCATCCCGGGAGGGACTCATGAGCAATCAAGTGAAGAAGACACTGAAAGTAAAACTGGTCAAGAGCCCGAGCCGTACCACCGGTGGGCATCGCGACACGGTACTGGGCCTTGGCTTGAAAAAGATCAACCAGGTCCGGGAACTCGAGGACACGCCCGCCGTGCGGGGGATGATCACCAAGGTGGCTTACCTGGTCAAGCTGGAAGACTGATATGCGACTCAATCAACTGAAGCCCGCCGAAGGGTCCAAGCATTCCAAGAAGCGGGTCGGCCGCGGCATCGGCTCGGGCCTGGGCAAGACCGCAGGTCGTGGCCACAAAGGGCAGAAATCGCGTTCGGGTGGTTTCCACAAGGTCGGCTTCGAAGGCGGTCAGATGCCGCTGCAGCGCCGTCTGCCCAAGCGCGGCTTCAAGTCGCCGATGGCCGGGCGTACGGCCGAGGTCCGTCTGTCGGATCTGGAGCGGATGGATGCGGCTGAAGTGGACTTGCTGCTCCTGAAGCAGGCGGGTGTCGTGCCGCAACTGGCGCTGGCGGCCAAGGTGATCCTGTCCGGCAGTCTCACCCGCAAGGTCAGCCTGAAGGGCCTGGGCGTGACCAAGGGCGCGAGGGCGGCAATCGAGGCGGCCGGCGGCAGCGTGCTGGTGGAAGCGGCGGCTGCGGACGCGGCCGGGGAAGCGGCAGCTCAGTAATATGGCAACCAGTCCATCAGCCTTGGCCAAGAGTGGCGGCAAGTACGGCGATCTGAAGCGCCGGCTGCTGTTCCTGCTGATGGCGCTCGTGGTCTACCGGCTCGGCGCCCATATCCCGGTGCCGGGCATCAACCCGGATGCGCTCGCGGATCTGTTCCGCAGCCAGGAGGGTGGCGTGCTTGGCATGTTCAACCTCTTCTCGGGTGGCGCGCTCTCAAGGTTCACGGTATTCGCGCTGGGGATCATGCCGTACATTTCGGCGTCGATCATCATGCAGCTGCTGACGGTGGTGGTGCCGCAGCTCGAGGCGATCAAGAAGGAAGGGGAAGCCGGTCGGCGCATCGATCACCAAGTACACCCGCTGGTTCACGTTGGCGCTGGCGACGTTCCAGGCGCTCTCGATCTCGATCGCCCTGGAGAGCGCAGGCCAATCTGGTGATCGAGCCCGGCATGATGTTCCGGTTCGTGACCATTGTTTCTCTGGTGACCGGCACCATGTTCCTGATGTGGCTGGGTGAGCAGATTACAGAGCGCGGTCTCGGCAACGGTATCTCGATCATTATTTTTGCCGGAATCGTGGCGGGCCTGCCCTCCGCAATCTCCGGTATGGGCGAGCTGGTCAGCAACGGATCGATGAATCCGCTGGTGGCGCTGATGATCGTCGGCCTGGTGGTGCTGGTGACGGCATTCGTGGTGTTCGTGGAGCGGGGCCAGCGCAAGATAACCGTCAACTATGCCAAACGGCAGGTCGGCAACAAGATCTACCAGGGCCAGAGTTCGCACCTGCCGCTGAAGCTGAACATGTCGGGTGTGATTCCGCCGATCTTCGCGTCGTCGATCATCCTGTTCCCGGCAACGCTGGCTCAGTGGTTCACCTCCGGCGAGACCACCAGTGTGGTGACGCGCTGGATCCGGGATCTGGCTGCCACCCTGTCGCCGGGTCAGCCGGTGTATATCGGTCTGTATGCGTTGGCTATCGTGTTCTTCTGCTTCTTCTATACGGCGCTGGTATTCAACAGCCGTGAGACGGCGGAGAACCTGAAGAAGAGCGGGGCGATGCTGCCTGGGATCCGTCCGGGTGACCAGACGGCGAGGTACATCGACAGGATCCTGATGCGTCTGACGCTGGCCGGTGCGATCTATATCACCCTGGTCTGCCTGCTGCCGGAGTTCATGGTCCTGGAGTTCAACGTGCCGTTCTATTTCGGAGGTACGTCGCTGCTGATCATCGTGGTGGTGACCATGGACTTCATGTCGCAGGTCCAGGCCTATGTGATGTCGAATCAGTACGAGAGTCTTCTCAAGAAGACGAGTTTCAAGGGATTGGGTTCGCCGAGCCGCTAGGGCCCGAGGCGAAACAGGAGCGCAATGTCGAAGGAAGATGTCATCCAGATGCAGGGCGAGGTGTTGGAGAACCTTCCCAACGCCACGTTCCGGGTCAAGCTGGAAAACGGTCATGTCGTACTGGGGCATATCTCCGGCAAGATGCGCATGCACTACATCCGCATCCTTCCGGGCGACAAGGTCACCGTCGAGTTGACGCCGTATGACCTCTCGCGTGCGCGGATCGTGTTCCGGGCGAAGTGAGCAGTCTGCGGTCGGGCAAGCGCAACGGCGCCGGGTTTGTTGGGGTTCAGTGAGTTCCGGGTGCTGCATGAGCAGCGCGCAACGGTAAAGGTCAGCAGGGGATAGATCATGAAAGTCATGGCAAGCGTGAAGAAGATGTGCCGCTACTGCAAGGTCATCAAGCGCAACGGTGTTGTGCGGGTGATCTGCACGGATCCGCGTCACAAGCAACGTCAGGGTTAAGCGAGGAATCTGAGAAATGGCACGTATTGCAGGAGTCAACGTTCCGGATCGGCAGCATACCGAGATCGGCCTCACGGCGATCTACGGTATCGGACGTGCGCGCGCGCGCGCCATCTGCGATGCGGTCGGCGTGGCTCATACCAAGAAGGTCAAGGACCTCAACGACGCGGAACTGGAGCGCATTCGCGACCAGATCGGCCGCTTCGCCACCGAAGGTGATCTGCGTCGGGAGATCTCGATGTCGATCAAACGGCTGATGGACCTGGGCTGCTATCGCGGTGTCCGGCATCGCCGGGGGCTGCCGGTGCGCGGTCAGCGCACGCGGACCAATGCCCGCACCCGCAAAGGCCCGAGCAAGGCCGGCGTGGCGTTGAAGAAGTAAACGAGGAGCGCAAGCTAATCTATGGCAAAGAATCCGAATTCCCAGCAGATCGCGGCGGCACAGCGGGCTCGCAAGAAGGTCAAGAAGAACGTGTCCGACGGCGTGGCTCATGTCCACGCGTCGTTCAACAACACGATCATCACGATCACCGACCGCCAGGGCAATGCCTTGTCATGGGCGACGTCGGGTGGCGCAGGCTTCAAGGGCTCGCGCAAATCGACGCCTTTCGCAGCCCAGGTCGCGGCGGAGGCCGCCGGCCGGGCCGCCGTGGAATGCGGCATCAAGAATCTGGATGTCCGGGTCAAGGGCCCGGGCCCTGGACGGGACTCCTCGGTGCGCGCGCTCAACGCGCTGGGCATCAAGATCCTGTCCATTTCCGACGTCACGCCGCTGCCGCACAACGGCTGCCGGCCACCGAAGAAGCGTCGGATCTGAAGTCTTTCTTTTTTTGAAGTCCACCTTGTTCGTGTTCAAGTGATCCCACCTCTGGGCACGGACTAACCGCGGTAACCCCGCGTAGCATCGAAGGAACGGAAAGTGGCACGTTATATCGGACCCAAGGCGAAGCTATCTCGCCGGGAAGGGACAGATCTCTTCCTGAAGAGCGCCAGGCGCTCGCTCGACTCCAAATGCAAGGTCGACACCAAGCCTGGCCAGCACGGTCGCATCAGCGGGCAGCGCACCAGCGACTACGGCCTGCAGCTGCGCGAGAAGCAGAAGGTCAAGCGCATGTACGGCGTGCTGGAGCGGCAGTTTCGCCGCTACTTCGCGGAAGCATCACGCAAGCGTGGAAACACCGGCGAGCAATTGCTCTCGCTGCTCGAGTCGCGTCTTGACAACGTGGTCTACCGGATGGGGCTCGCCTCCACCCGTGCGGAAGCCCGCCAGCTGGTGTCGCATCGCGCAATCCTCGTCAACGGCAGCACGCTCGACGTTCCGTCCGCGCTGGTCAAGCCGAACGACGTGATCTCGGTGCGGGAGAACGCGAAGAAGCAGGCACGGATACAGGATGCGCTGAATCTTGCCGAGCAGAACGGTTTCCCGTCCTGGGTGTCGATCGACAAGACCAAGATGGAAGGGGTTCTCAAGACCCTGCCCGAGCGGTCCGATATCGCTGCCGAGATCAACGAAAGTCTCATCGTCGAGTTGTACTCGCGCTAATCAGGGGATAGTTCATATGCAGACTGCTATGCTCAAACCGCGCATCGTCGAGGTCCAGCAACTCGGTCCTTCGCACGCTCGTGTGGTGATGGAGCCTTTCGAGCGAGGCTACGGCCATACGCTCGGCAACGCGCTGCGGCGGGTACTGCTGTCGTCGATGGTCGGATATGCGCCGACCGAAGTGCAGATTTCCGGTGTGGTTCACGAATACTCGACAGTCGACGGACTTCGTGAAGACGTGGTCGACCTTCTTCTCAACCTGAAAGGCGTCGTCTTCAAGCTTCACAACCGTGACGAGGTCTTCCTCACGTTGCGCAAGGATTCGCCCGGTCAGGTGACCGCCGCGGACATCGACATTCCTCACGACGTCGAAGTCATCAATGGCGACCACGTGATCGCCTCGCTGACGGAAGGCGGCAAGATCGACATGCAGATCAAGGTGGAGAAGGGGCGTGGCTACGTTCCCGGAACGCTGCGCTCGCTGATGGACTCCAAGTCCATCGGCCGGGTAGTGCTCGACGCGTCGTTTTCTCCGGTCCGCCGGGTGAGCTACGCGGTTGAGAGCGCCCGCGTCGAGCAGCGTACCGACCTCGACAAGCTGCTGATCGACATCGAGACCAACGGCGTCATCGCGCCCGAGGAAGCAGTGCGGCAGTCGGCCAGGATCCTGGTCGAGCAGTTGTCGGTGTTCGCCGCACTGGAAGGCGCCGAGCCTGTGCTCGAGATCTCGCATGGGGGCGGCACGTCGCTGGGCACCATGGGACGTTCGCCCCAGGTCGATCCGATTCTCCTGCGTCCGGTCGATGACCTGGAGTTGACGGTGCGGTCGGCCAACTGTCTCAAGGCCGAGAACATCTATTACATCGGCGATCTCATCCAGCGCACCGAGAACGAACTGCTCAAGACGCCGAACCTGGGCCGCAAGTCTCTGAACGAAATCAAGGAAGTGCTGGCTTCACGCGGGCTGACCCTGGGTATGCGGCTGGAGAACTGGCCGCCCGCCGGGCTCGAACGCAACTAGCCATCAGGTATACAAGGACTGAATCATGCGCCATCGTCTGGGCCTCAGAAAACTCAACCGGACCAGCTCGCACAGGCTTGCGATGCTGCAGAACATGACCAACTCGCTGCTGCGCCACGAGGTCATCAAGACGACCTTGCCGAAGGCGAAGGAGCTGCGTCGGGTCGTGGAGCCGATCATCACCCTGGGCAAGAAGCCGAGCCTGGCCAACCGCCGGCTCGCATTCGATCGCCTGCGCGACCGCGAAATGGTGGTGAAGGTGTTCGACGAACTCGGTCCTCGCTACGCGAACCGTAACGGCGGCTACCTTCGCATTCTCAAGTTCGGCTTCCGCCAGGGCGACAACGCCCCGATGGCCTATGTCGAGCTGCTCGATCGTCCGGAGGAGGATGCGCCGCAGGCCGCGGCTTCCTGAGAGCAGTCAGCGGGGTAGCCATCGGCACCCCCGGAATACATGAAGACGGCACCCTCGGGTGCCGTTTTCATTGAGGAATCTCCTCGGCCTTTCGTCGGGCGGCGCGGCGGGGCAGCGGCGCTGCGACATAGCGGCGTGCGGTGAAGATCGCGACCATCACGATGCCGATCAGGCCCATCGCTCCGATGGTGAGCCAGAATCCTCCCGGCGAATGGATGAACGGGATCGACTCGAAGTTCATGCCGAAGATGCCGGTGACCAGCGTCAGCGGCATGAAGATGGCGCTCAGAACGGTCAGCACCCGCATGATTTCCGCCGTGCGGAACGCCGTCGCGGAGAAGTGCAGCTGAACCGCTGAGTCGATCGACGACTCCAGGTTGCGGGCATGGGTCAGGACCCGCTGAATGTGTCCGACCAGATCGGTAATGCGGACGTTGAGCAAGTCGTTGATGGGCTCCCGTGCCGCAGCTTGGGCCGGGTGCTCGGCCCGATCGACCTGCTCGAGGCGCTCGTCGCGCCATTCCTGGATGGCGTCCAGCTGCTCTTCGGACAGGTGCTGCAGCTTGTGCAGCTCCATTCTGGCCTCGAGCAGGGTGGTCCAGTCCTTGAACGGGCGCCGTGGATTCAGCAGGTTGCGCTGCCAGGTCTCCAGCTGCGCGGTCAGCGGCTGGCGCAGGTCCAGGTAACGGTCGACCAGGCCGGACAGCAGCCGCAGCATCAGCTCCTCCGGGATCGCCGGCACCCGCTGGTTGTAGCGCGCCGCGTCCAGGATCCGCTCGCGGATCTGCGGCACCAGCAGGCTGTCGCTCGGCCGGATCGTGACGAGGCAGCGACGGCAGGACGAAAAAGACCGTCGGCCGAGTCTGGATGCGGATCCGCGGGCGGCACAGTCGGCGGCGGCTGCGGACCGAGCGCCCGTATCACGATGCATCTCGTAGTGAGCAGTCGAGTCGTAGAACGAGGGATGGGCGGTGTTTTCGGTGTCACGCAGGTGCTCCTCGAAAACTTCCACGCCGGTGAGGCGGTGCAGTCTCCTCGGCCCACTGTCGTCCGGTACCGGCATGGACATCGATCCAGAGGAATCCGGTGTCAGGCAGTGTCAACGGCGCGGACGACGAAGCGACCGGGCCGCTGCGCTCAATGCGGATGAATTCGATGCTCACCGGCGGGCTGCGGTGCTCAGGTTCCGCCGGGCTCCAAGCCACCGTGCCACGTCGAGCGCGAAATAGGTCAGGATGCCGTCGGCGCCGGCCCGCTTCATGCCGAGCAGCGATTCCATGACGACGGTCTTCTCGTCCAGCCAGCCATTGGCCGCAGCCGCCTTCAGCATCGAGTACTCGCCGCTGACCTGATAGACGAAGGTCGGAACTCTGAAGGTGTCTTTCACACGACGCACAATGTCCAGATACGGCATTCCCGGCTTCACCATGACCATGTCGGCGCCTTCCTGCAGGTCCATCGCCACCTCCCGCAGCGCCTCGTCGCTGTTTGCGGGGTTCATCTGATAGGTCTGCTTGGAGCCCTTGCCCAGATTGGCAGCCGACCCGACGGCGTCCCTGAACGGTCCGTAGAAGCCGGACGCGTATTTTGCGGCGTACGCCATGATCTGCGTGTGAATGAGGCCGTTCGCCTCGAGGGTCTCGCGGATCGCGCCGATCCGGCCGTCCATCATGTCCGAGGGGGCGACGATGTCGACGCCCGCCTGCAGCCTGCACCAGCGCCTGCTGCTGAAGGATCGCAATGGTCTCGTCATTGAGGACGTACCCGCTGTCATCCAGAACGCCGTCCTGGCCGTGGCTGGTGAACGGATCGAGCGCGACGTCGGTCAGGATGCCGAGTTCGGGAAAGCGGGACTTGATCGCCTGCACGGTCCTCGGGACCAGTCCGCCCGGATCGATGGCGATGCGACCGTCCGGTGTCTTCAACCGGGTCTCGATGACCGGAAAGATCGCCATCACCGGAATCGCGAAGCGGGCGCATTGCTCCGCCACGGCCAGCAACTGTTCGATCGTATGGCGATGCACGCCAGGCATCGAAGCAACCGGGACGGGCGCTGCGTGCCCCGACGATCCACCCTCGTGGACGAAACATGGGTAGATGAGGTCGTCCACCGTCAGGCGGTTCTCCTGCACGAGGCGCCGGCTGAAGTCGCTTCGCCGATTCCTGCGCAGACGAGTCGCCGGATAACCGGCGTCGAAGAAGAAGGCTGATCAGTCATTGCTCGATTCCAGTAGGGTCGCTTCGGGCGGGCGAGAGCCGCCGGTAGGTTCGGCCGCAGACGAGGGCGCGGGGGCGGCGTGCTCCTGCGGGCGCACGCGGCGTCCGGTAGATCGGCGCAGTCTCTCCCGGGCCGCTTTCGAGTGCCGCCCGGATCGACCGGTTCGCCGCGAAGAAGGCGATTCCACCGCCGACTGCAAGGTCTCGACGCCGGTCCGGTTCAGGGTGGAGAACAGCAGGACCAGCAGACTCGCCTGCCGCCTGGCAAGCAGGGGGTCGTGCGGCCACCTGGCGCATCGCCCGGCGCGCCTGCTGGCGAGGCAACTTGTCGGACTTGGTCATGACGATCACCAGGGGCAACGTCGGGCGGCGTCCATCCGAGCAACTGCCGGTCGAGGTCGGTCAGTTCCCGGCGGATGTCCACCATCAGCACCACGCCTGCGAGCGGCCCCCTCTGGCGGATGTAGTCGCCGGCAAGCGCCTGCCAGGAGCGTTTTGCGCTGGGCGGCGCGGCCGCGAATCCGTAACCCGGGGTATCGACCAGATAGCCAACCGGCGGGGCGCTGTCTTCGCCGTCCGGTCCGGACGGGCCCGGCGCCCCCACGGCGAACAGGTTGAGGGACTGCGTGCGTCCCGGGGTTCGACTGGAAAAAGCCAGCCTGCGTCGATTGCAGATGAGGTTGATGCAGGACGACTTGCCGGCATTGGAACGGCCGACGAATGCCACTTCGGGCAGGCCGTCGGGATTGGACTCCAACAGCTTGTCGAGCTTGACGACAGTGTCGCTGAATCGCGCGGTGGCCAGAAGTTTCATTACGACATTATCGTATAATCAAGGGTTTGCTGGTCCTGAAGCACACGAATCAAGAGCATGACTCAAGGAAATCGCGCGATGAGGTATCTGGATACCGTGGCTGGCGGTCTGTCGAAGTTCTTCCTGGCGGGGTGTGTCGCCGCCTCTGCCCTCGTCGCCACCGGCGTGTCCGCGCAGGGCACGGCGCCGGCACTGCAGAAGCCCGACCCTGCCAAGGGCGAACAGATCGCGACCCAGGTCTGTGCCGCCTGCCACGGCCCTGATGGCAACAGCACCGCCCCGGTCAATCCGAAGCTGGCCGCCCAGCACCCGGTCTATCTGCAGAAGCAACTGCATGATTTCAAGGTCAAGGAGGGGGCCAAGACGGCCGTTCGCCCCAGTGCGATCATGAGTGGCATCGTGGCTCCTCTTTCGGATCAGGACATGGCCAACCTGGCCGCGTTCTACAGCGCCAAACCGCTCAAGCCGGCGGCTGCGAAAAACAAGGAGACGATCGAGCTGGGCAGGAACATCTTTCGCGGCGGCATCGCTGAGAAGGGCGTGCCTGCCTGTGCCGGATGCCACGGTCCTTCCGCTTCGGGTATTCCATCGCAATATCCGCGGCTCGGCGGCCAGTACGCCGATTACACCGAAGCGCAGTTGAAAGCCTTCCGCAGCGGTGCTCGCGGCAACAGCGCCGCGATGACCACCATTGCCGGGCGACTGCAGGACCCGGAGATCAAGGCGGTAGCCGACTACATCGCAGGCGTGCGCTGACTTCGCAGCACCGCCTGTAAGGTCTTGGGCGGTGCCGCGACCGTTGGGATAAGATGGTCTAACCGATGTCCGCCGGCCGGCGCCGGTGGATGGCCTGAGGCGCTGTGGAGGCCAGCATGCTGATCAGAAACCCGGATTCGTCACACCCTTCTGCGAGTGAGATCACGCCCCAGGCGGTCTATCGGGACCGCCGGCGTCTGCTGGCTGCCGCAGGCATCGGCCTGGTTGGACTTGGCGCCGCCGGCGGTGCGGGTGCTCAGCAGTCGGGCACCGGCCAGTCGTCGCTGGCCCGGTTGCCGGCAAAGCCGAGTCCGCTCTCCACGATGGAGAAGCCGACCAGTTTCGAGGACGCCAGCACCTACAACAACTACTACGAGTTCGGCACCGACAAGTCGGATCCGGCGCGCTATGCAGGCACGCTCCAGACTCGTCCCTGGACGGTGTCGGTGGAAGGCGAGATCGCGCGGCCTAGGGTGTTTGATGTCGACGATCTCATGAAGCTGGCCGCACAGGAGGACCGCGTCCACCGCATGCGCTGCGTCGAGGGCTGGTCGATGGTCATTCCCTGGGTGGGCTTCTCCCTTTCGGAACTGATCCGTCGGGTGGAACCGACCGGCAACGCCAAGTTCATAGAGTTCGTCACCCTGGCGGATCCGAAGCAGATGCCGGGGGTGCGATCCAATGTTCTGGATTGGCCCTACGTCGAGGGTCTTCGCATGGATGAGGCCATGCATCCGCTGACGACGCTGACCTTCGGCATGTACGGCGGCGTGCTGCCCAACCAGAACGGTGCCCCGGTCCGCATTGTCGTCCCCTGGAAGTACGGCTTCAAATCAGGCAAATCGATCGTCAGGATACGTTTCACCGAGAAGCAGCCGATCACCAGCTGGGGTCGGGCCGGGCCAACCGAGTACGGCTTCTACTCCAACGTCAATCCGAACGTGGATCATCCGCGCTGGTCTCAAGCCACCGAGCGGCGGATCGGCGAAGACGGATTCCTGCAGCGCAAGCGCAAGACCCTGCTTTTCAACGGCTATGCGGAACAGGTCGCACAGCTGTATGCCGGCATGGACCTGCGTACGCACTTCTGACCCACGCAACGTGAATGCTCTCGGGTGGCTCAAAGTCGCCCTGTTCGCTGTCTCGCTGGTGCCGTTCGTGCGCTTGTTGGTGCTCGGTTTCGAGGGTGGGCTCGGCGCCAACCCGATCGAGTTCATCACGCATTCCACCGGTTTCTGGACCCTGACCTTCCTGTGCATCACCCTCACGGTGACGCCGTTGCGGCGACTGACCGGCTGGCAGTGGCTGGTCCGCCTGCGGCGCATGATCGGCCTGTTCGCCTTCTTCTACGCCGTCCTGCACTTCATTACCTATGTCTGGTTTGACCAGTGGTTCGCGCTGGATGACATTCTCGCCGATGTCTGGAAGCGTCCATTCATCACGGTGGGCTTCGCGGCTTTTCTGATCATGTCGGCCTTGGCTTTCACGTCCACACATTGGATGAAACGCCGACTCGGGCGGCGCTGGGCGCGTCTTCACACCCTGATCTATCCGATCATCATCCTGGGGGTCCTGCATTTCTGGTGGTTGAAGCAGGACAAGAACGACCTCGCCGAACCTTGGTTGTTCGCCTGGATCGTCGCCGTCCTGCTGCTGTTCAGAATCCTGCTGCCCTACTGGCATCGCCTTTTTCCGAAGCACACGCGCGACAGGCGCCGCGCAGCTACCGCAATGCAGCAAGCCCCGACGCAGGTTGGGGGCCAACCCGACCCGGTGCAGCCGGGGGGCGGCACCCGGCGCCACTGAGGGTCAGGCCGTCGGCGCCTGGAGCCGGCGCTCGGTCGCGAGCATTTCGGCTAGCGTTTCGCGCGGCCGCACGGCGTAGACCCTGCCGCCATCGATCAGAACCTCGGCAGCGCGCGCGCGAGAGTTGTAGTTGGAGCTCATCACCGCCCCATAGGCGCCT
The DNA here is from genome assembly GCA_963834335.1 of uncultured beta proteobacterium. Lineage (GTDB taxonomy): Bacteria > Pseudomonadota > Gammaproteobacteria > Burkholderiales > Burkholderiaceae_E > Lautropia. Next base: position 1,120,397 of record CAWIBK010000001.1, read on the forward strand.
GCGGACAGGATGGCCAGCAGGTCGCCTGCTTCGATCGCCAGCGACCGGTCCCGTCCGAGCCAATCGCCGGATTCGCAGATCGGGCCGACGATGTCCAGGAGCGCCGGAGGCTCCGGCCGTTGCACCACCGGTTCGATCCGATGGTAAGCGTCGTACAGCGACGGCCGGATCAGATCGTTCATGGCCGCATCCACTATCGCGAACTGCTTGTCGTAGTTCTGCTTCAGGTATTCGGTACGGGTCAGGAGCAGGCCGGCATTGCCGACCAGCGCACGGCCGAACTCGAACAGCACCTCAGGCGCTTCGCCACCGCGCCATTGGCTCGATGCGGCTGAACAAGGCATCCATCAGCGCCTTCGGCTCTGGTGGTGTCTCGTCGCTATAGCAGATGCCGAGTCCGCCGCCAAGGTCCAGGTGCCGGATCCCGATGCCGGCGGCTGCAAGCTGGTCGACCAGTTCCAGCACCCGATCGAGTGCCGCGAGGAAAGGGGCGATTTCGGTGATCTGGGAACCGATGTGGCAATCGATGCCGACGACGTCGATATTGGCCAACGCGACGGCGCGCCGGTACACCGGCACAGCTTCCTCGCAGGCGATTCCGAACTTGTTCTCCTTGAGGCCGGTGGAGATGTAGGGGTGGGTGGCCGCATCGACGTCGGGATTCACCCGGATCGATACCGGTGCCATCCGGCCGAGCCGGCCGGCGACCTGGTCCAGGCGCTCGAGTTCCGCCAGCGATTCCACATTGAAGCAGCGCACCCCGACTTCGAGGGCCCGGGTCATCTCCGCGACGGACTTGCCGACACCCGAGAACAGCACCTGGCGGGGATCGCATCCGGCAGCGATGACCCGCTCCAGTTCGCCACCCGAAACGATGTCGAAACCGCAGCCGAGCCGACCCATCAATTCTATGATCGCGAGATTGCTGTTGGCCTTCAGTGCATAGCAGATCGTGGCATTGCGTCCTTTCACTGCCGAGCGGAAAAGCTCGAAGGTGGCTTCGATATGGCTGCGGGAATAGACGTAGAGCGGCGTGCCGAACTGCTCTGCCAGCGCTGCGAGGTCGATGCCGTCGGCCAGCAGGTGGCCGGTCGCATCGCGACGCAGCCACTGCGCCATGGCTTGCCCGGAGGTGGATCGGCTGTTCATCGGGTGGTGGCGTCCTTGCTGCTGTCTGTCGGATTCTCGATGGTGGGAGTGTGCGCTCCCGGGGGAAGCGTTGCCGGCGCGGCGACCGGGGGTGGCGGAACAGGTTCTCCCGGCGGCAAGCGCAGGGGACCGCTCTGGCCGCAGGCGGCGATCCCGAGGCAGCCGGTGGTAAGGGCAGTGATTAGAATGAGGCGCATATGCAACTATAGCTGGAGCAGTCGTCCATGGGCGAGCAAAGCTTTTCCACGCGCGCCGCGCAGATGCTGGATCGCCTGGAAACGGAGATCGAGCGGGCCGCGGACGACGCCGGCGTCGACCTCGAATTGTCGCGGCAGGACAATGTCATCGACATCGAGTTTGAAAACGGCACGAAGGTGGTGATCAACAGCCATCAGGCAGCCGGCGAGATCTGGGTCGCGGCGCGCTCGGGCGGCTATCACTTCAAACCGGTCGAGGCGGATCGTTGGATCGACGGTCGCAGCGGCCGCGAACTGCGGGCCCTGCTGGCGGAGCAGCTGTCGGCGCAGGCGGGCCAGCCGATCCAGCTGCCCTGATCCCGACGCGGGGACGAGCCTGGCCTGGGGCGGCTTCAGAATATCTGGTCGCGAACGCTCTGGGATTTGGGGTCGGTCGCGAGCCCGTCCTCCGTCACGCCGAGCGACCCGATGCCCTGGCCGGGACCGGTTTCATTGAGGTAGTACTCGCCATTGATCTGGACCACACCGTCGGGAGCCTCGCGCCGCGCTTCCTTGATGTCGGGCAGCACTTCCTTCATGTAGTTGATCCACATCGGCAGGGCCAGACCGCCCCCGGTTTCGCGCTCGCCCAGTGAGCGAGGCTGGTCGAATCCCATCCAGCCGACAGCAGTCAGTTCCGAGGCATAGCCAGCGAACCAGGCATCGTGCGAGTCGTTGGTCGTACCGGTCTTGCCCGCCAGGTCGCTGCGCTTGAGCTTCTGCGCCGCGGTGGCGGTGCCCCGTTTGACCACGTCGCGCAACAGGGTGTCCATGATGAAGGCATTGCGGCCGTCGATCGCGCGGTTGTCCTCGTTACCCGAGACCAGGGGGTTGGCGGACGCGATGACCTTGCCATTGCCGTCGGTGATCTTTTCAATGAGATACGGCTGGATGCGGTAGCCGCCATTGGCAAACACCGAGATGCCGCTGGCCAGTTGCCATGGGGTGACGTTGCCGGCGCCGAGCGCCATGGTCAGATAAGCCGGATTCTTCTCGGTCTGGAAGCCGAAGCGGGTGAGGTAGTCCTGGGCATAGTCGACGCCGATACTCTGCAGAATCCGGATCGACACCATGTTCTTGGACCGCGCGAGGGCCGTCCTCAAACTCATCGGGCCTTCGTACTTGCCGTCGTAGTTCTTGGGTTCCCACAGCTGTCCGCCGGTGTTGGCGGGATCCAGGATGATCGGCGCATCATTGATGATCGTGCTGGCCATGAAGCCCTTTTCCAGCGCGGCCGAGTAGATGAACGGCTTGAAGGCCGAGCCGGGTTGGCGGATGGACTGGGTGACACGGTTGAACTTGCTGCGGCCATAGTCGAAACCGCCTACCATGGCCCGCACCGCGCCATCGGTTGAACTCATGCCGATCAGGGCAGCCTCCACCTCGGGGGCCTGCACGATCTCCCAGCCCTGGCTGCCGTCCGCGATCCGGACGATGGCGCCGGCGCGGATCTGCCGGTCCGATGCTGCTTTCGGATTGAGCCACCGGGCGACGAACTTGAGGCCTTCGCCGGTGATGTCGAAAGTCGCGCCGCGGCCGCGCGTGACCGTCACCGACTTGGCATCGGCCTTGAGCACGACGGCCGCGAGGTAGTCGTCCAGGTCGCCCGCCTGGGCAACCGCATCCTCGACCCGCTCGTCGGTGACCCGCGGGTCGGCTCCCAGCTCGATGTAGGCCTCGGGCCCGCGATAGCCATGCTTGCGGTCGTAGTCGATCACCGACTTGCGGACTGCAGCGTTGGCTGCGCGCTGGTCCTTTGCGACGATCGTGGTGTAGACATTGAGCCCGGAGGTGTAGGCCTCGTCCTTGAACATGTCGTAGGTCAGCTGCCGCGCCATCTCGGAGGCCCATTCCGCGCGCAGCGGCAGTGATCGCCGCTCCGGCAGCACCTTGGTGTCTTCCTCCTTCGCCGCCTCGTAAGCCGCGTCGGTCAGGTAGCCGAGACTGTGCATTCGAGACAGCACGTAGAGCTGCCGCTCCTTGGCCCGCTTGGGGTTGACGATCGGGTTGTCCCGGGCGGGTGCCTTGGGCAGGCCGGCCAGCATCGCCATCTGGGCGACGCTGAGCTGGCCCAGCGGCTTGCCGTAGTAGGTTTCTGCAGCCGCGCCGAAACCGTAGGAGCGCTGGCCAAGGAAGATCTGGTTGGCGTAGATCTCCAGGATCTGGTCCTTGGTGAGCGCCTGTTCGATCTTCCAGGTCAGCAGGACCTCATAGATCTTGCGAACGTAGCTGCGCTCGCGCGTGAGAAAGAAGTTTCGGGCCACCTGCATGGTGATGGTGCTGGCGCCCTGGGCCCTGCCGCCGGCCCGAAGATTGGCAAGCGCCGCGCGAGCGATGCCGGAGACGTCCACGCCCGAGTGCTCGTAGAAGCGATCGTCCTCGGCTGCCAGGATCGCCTGTTTCATCGGTTCCGGAAAATCGGCGATGCGCACGACACTGCGCCGCTCCTCGCCGAACTCGCCGATCAGCAGTCCGTCGGCGGTGAAGACGTGCATCGGCACCTTGGGCCGATAGTCCGTCAGGACCGCAAGCGAGGGCAGGCGGTCGGCGGTCAGCAATGCCGCCAGTATGACCGTGAGAATCCCCGCCACTGCCAAGCCCAGTGGAACCGCCACCAGGTAGGCAAGAATGCGCCCGGCCGACCAGCGGCGCGGCGCGCTTGCGCGGGCGGAACGACCGGACGAGTCGGAGGCGGCGGTTCGTTTCAAGTTTCGGGTGCTTTGACCCGGGGGCGGCGTGTCTGCCTTCATAGCTTCTTCAACGGCGCGAGGCCGGACCTGGCGACATCAGCGTGAACTATACGCCGCGCCTTGGATGGCGTTTCCCGTACGCAACACGCCGGTCGGTCCATTAGACCGTTCAACCCCTGAATTCGACTGTCTTTCGGGCTCGAACGACCGGTGGCGTGGGCGCGGGGATCAGTGGTTGTTGCAATCGGTTCCCTGCGGGGCAAAAAACTTTACAGTGAAGACTAGATGTTGCTAGTATCTCAAGTGGTTTATGCGAAGTTGGCCTAAAGCACTAATTTCAAAGGATTTTTTCCCGTTTCGGGGGTGGTTCCGTGGGACTCGATCTTCAATCTCTCTTCGGACGTGGTCCAGCTCCTCTGCTCGGTATCGATTTTAGTGCTTCCAGCGTAAAGGTGGTCGAACTTGTCCCTGGCAAGCAGTCTGCCATGAGACTGGAGCGCTATGCGATAGAGCCGATAGAGCGTGGCGCAATCGTGGACGGTAATGTCGAAAGGCCGGAAGTCGTGGCTGACGCGCTGATGCGCGCGCTGCGTAAGTCCGGCACCAAGACCAAGACCGCGGCGCTGGCGCTGCCCTCGTCCTCGGTGATCACCAAGCGCATCACCTTGCCGGCCGGCATGCGCGACGACGATTACGAAATGCAGGTGGAGTCGGAGGCGAGCCAGTACATACCGTTCGCCATCGAGGAAGTGAACCTGGATTTCCAGATCCTGGGGCCCTCGCAGTCGTCTCCGGAAGACGTCGACGTGCTGCTGGCCGCGTCGCGCAAGGAAAAGGTCGATGACCGGGTCGTGGTGGCCGAAATGGCCGGTCTCAAGCCGATGATCATCGATGTCGAACCCTACGCTGCGCGCAGTTCCATCGACCATATCGTCAGCTACCTGCCGAACCACGGCGAAGGACTGATCCTGGCGGTGTTCGACATCGGCCAGATGTCGACCAGCCTGACCGTGGTGCTGAACGGCCAGACGATTTTCGAGCGCGAACAGGCGTTCGGCGGCAACCAGTTGACCCAGGACATCGTGCGGCTCTACGGCCTGACGCCGGAAGAGGCTGAGCTGAAGAAGCGCACCGGCGATCTGCCTGACAACTACGAGAAGGAACTGCTGATGCCCTTCGTCGAGCAGGGCGCGACCGATATCTCCCGCTCGCTGCAGTTCTTCTTCACGTCGACTCCCTATACCCGGGTCGACCGGATCTTCCTGGGTGGCGGCGCGGCGGTTACGCCCGGGCTGGTCGAGGCCGTGGTCCAGAAGGGCAGGGTCCCGACCGAGGTGTTGAGCCCGTTCCAGGGCATGGAGATCGCCAGCGGCGTGCGCGAGAAGCAACTGCGTCTCGATGCACCTGCGATGCTGGTGAGCTGCGGCCTGGCGATGCGGAGGTTCGACGTATGATCAGGATCAACCTGCTGCCGCATCGCGAGATGCGGCGAGAGCGGCGCAAGAAAGACTTCATCGGTACTCTCGTCATCACCGCCATTGCCGGTGGCGCCCTGGCGTTTGCCGGCGGCGTCGCCATCAACCACCAGATCGACGTCCAGAACGCCCGCAATGCCTATGTGAAGGCAGCAATCGGCAAGCTGGATATCGAGATCGCCGAGATCAAGAACCTGGAGGAGGCGATCGCATCCCTCCAGGCCCGCCAGAAGGCGGTGGAGGATCTGCAGAGCGACCGCACGCTTCCGGTCCACCTTTTCGACGAACTGGTCAAGCTCATGCCGGAAGGCGTGTTCCTGGAGAAGCTCGAGCAGGTCGACCTGAAGGTCACCTTGAACGGCTTCGCGCAATCGAACGAACGGGTCGCGGAACTGCTGCGCAATCTGTCCGATCGCAGCGAATGGCTGGAGAAACCGCAACTCGACGAGATCAAGGAAGTGATGGTCAAGGATCCCGGACAAGGCTCCGGCCCGTCCCGCATGACTGCCGGCAGTGACATCCGCCGGGCCTACGAGTTCAAGCTCAACGTGCTGATCAAGCGCCGTACCCCCGAAGGGCAGGCTGCAACAGGGGCGCAACCCGCCCTCGGCGCCTCCGCGGAACCGGCGCAAGCTTGCCGAGGCAGCCCGCACCGATGGCAGGAGCATGCGATGAAGAACATCAGCATCGACATGGGTGCCTTGACGCGGCAGTTCGAAGGCCTGCAGGGGCGCCATCCCGGCCTCTGGCCGGCATTTCCGAAGGCGTTGCTGCTGGTCGGCCTGCTGGCCTCGCTGTTGTTCGCCGGCTGGCTGGTTTACTGGCGTGGCCTGCTCGAACAGGTCGAGGCCGGTCAAGTGCAGGAGCAGCAACTGCGCGCCGAGTACCAGGACAAGGTGAAGAAGGCCGTCAATCTGGACGATCTGCGCAAACAGAAGATCCAGGTCGAGCAGTACGTCGGCGTGCTGGAGAAGCAATTGCCCAGCCGCGCCGAGATGGATGCGCTGCTGACCGACATCAACCAGGCCGGAGTGGGCCGGGGCGCCCAGTTGCAGCTCTTCAAGCCGGGCCAGGTCCAGGTCAAGGACTACTACGCCGAGCTTCCGATCGCGGTCAAGGTGGTCGGCAATTACCACGACCTTGGTTCGTTCAGCAGCGATCTCGCCAACCTTGCCCGGATCGTCACCTTGAACAATCTGACCATCGTGCGCCAGAACAAGACCAACGTGCTGGAAATGGATGCGACCGCCAAGACTTTCCGCTACCTCGACCGGGACGAGATCGAGACGCAGCGCCAGGCCGCAGCAGCCAAGGCTGGGGGGGCCAAGCGATGAAGAGCGCCATGAACTCGCCGACCGGCGCGGCACGGCTTTCCCGTGCTGTGCGGCTCGCCACCGCCGCCGGCGCCGCGGTCCTTGCCCTCGGGATCTCCGGCTGCACCAACGATGTATCCGAAATCCAGTCCTGGATGGACGAAACCCGTGCCAATGCACCCAGGCGAACCGGCAAGGTCCCGGAGCCCAAGCGTTTCGTGCCGTTTCGCTACGCGGCCCGCACCGACATCGACCCGTTTTCCAACGCCAAGCTGCAAGTCGCGCTGGCACGCTTTTCCGATCGCAACAAAGGCGGAATCACACCGGACCTCAACCGTCGGCGTGAACCGCTGGAAGCCTTCCCCCTGGATGCCATCCGGCTCGTCGGCCACCTGAACCGGGCGAGTACCGGCCCGGTGGCGCTGCTCGAAGCCGACAAGGTCATTTTCCAGATCAAGGTCGGCAGTTATATCGGCCAGCATTTCGGCCGGGTTACCCGGATTACCGAGACTGAAGTCGGTCTCAAGGAGCTCGTCCAGGACGCTGCCGGCGACTGGGTGGAGCGAGATACCTCGCTTGCGCTGCAAGAGGCCAAGAAATGAACCACCGTCCCGAGACGAAACAGGTGATGAGCTTGATCAAGAACTGTATTGCCGCCGCGGCATTGAGCCTCGGAGCTTCCGGCCCGATCGTGGCCTGGGCACAGAGCAACTCGATCGAGTCGATCACCAGCGCGCAGCAGGGCTCCGCCACGGTGCTCCGGATCCAGATGACGCATCCGCCGACCGACGCTCCTCCCGGCTTCTCCATCAGCAATCCGCCGCGGGTCGCGCTGGACTTCAAGGATACCGACAGCAAGCTTGCCAGGAATCTGGTCGAGCTGGTCAGCGGCGACGTGCACAGCGTCAACGTGGTGCAAGGCACCGGCAGGTCCCGGGTAGTCCTGAACCTGAAGCGGCCCATGAGCTACCAGTCCACGATCGAGGGGAACGCCCTGGTCGTATCGCTCGACCAGGCCGCGGCCGCAACGCCATCGGCGGTATCCCCGGCCAGTACCTACAGCTTCGCCAAGGGCAACCCGACGCTGTCGCATTCACTGCGCGATATCGACTTCCGTCGCGGCAAGGAAGGCGAAGGCCGCATCGTCGTCGAACTCTCGGATTCCCAGACCGGCGTTGACATCAAGCAGCAGGGTCAGTCGATCGTGGTCGACTTCCAGGGCGCGCGCCTGCCCGACAACCTGCGGCGCCGGCTGGATGTCGCCGACTTCGGCACGCCGGTGAAGAGTATCCGCACCTCCCAGCAGGGCGATTCGACCCGCATGGTGATCGAGCCGCAAGGGCTGTGGGAGCACAACGCCTACCAGAGCGACACGCAATTCGTGGTCGAGGTCAAGCAGATCAAGGAAGATCCCAACAAGCTCCAGCAGGGCACGCGCCAGGGCTATCGCGGCGAGCGGCTTTCACTGAACTTCCAGAACGTGGACGTGCGGGCCTTGCTTCAGGTGATTGCCGACTTCACCAACCTGAACATCGTCACCAGCGATTCGGTTGGCGGCAACCTGACGCTGCGCCTGAAGGACGTGCCCTGGGACCAGGCGCTCGACATCATCCTGCAGTCGCGCGGACTGGACATGCGCAAGAACGGCAATGTCATCCTGATCGCCCCGCGCGAGGAGCTGGCAACCAAGGAGAAGCTCGACCTCGAGGCGCGCCAGCAGATTGCCGACATCGAGCAGCTGCGTACCGAGACCTTCACCTTGAACTACCAGAAAGCGGAGGCGGTGGGCGAGTTGCTGAAGGACGACAAGCAGCGGGTCCTGTCCAAGCGCGGCAGCGCCCTGGTGGATGCCCGCACCAACAAGCTCTTCGTGCAGGACACGCCGACGCGCCTCGATGAAGTGCGCCGGCTGATCCAGCAGGTCGACATCCCGGTGCGCCAGGTGCTGATCGAGGCGCGGATCGTCGAGGCGGACGATCGTTTCTCCCGTAACCTGGGCTCCAAGCTCGGTTTCTACGACAAGCGCAGCCTGGTCTACAACACCCAGACCCGCGTCGATCCGGTCAGCGGCCAGAACGTGGCGTACAACGTGCCGACCTACGGTACCGGCAGCTCCACCGGCGTCGGCTACGGCGTGATCGCCGGCAACCTGACCGGCGCTGCGCAACTGTCTTCGCAACTGGGCAGCGACGTTCCCAATGCCGCGCCCGGCCTGGGAATCGCCACCGCCGTGGAAAACACCAACTTCGTGAATCTGCCGGCTGCCGCGATCTCCGGCGCCTCGCCGGCCTCGTTCGCGATCAGCCTGTTCGGCTCGAGCCTGACGCGCTTCATCAACCTGGAGCTGTCCGCTCTCGAGGCGGATCAGCGCGGAAAGGTGGTCTCCAGTCCCCGGGTCCTGACCGCCAACCAGTCCAAGGCGCTCATCGAGCAGGGTACCGAATTGCCCTACCAGTCGTCGACGTCGAGCGGTGCTACCGCAGTGTCGTTCCGCAAGGCGAACCTGCGGCTGGAGGTCACGCCGCAGATCACGCCGGAAGGCAACGTCATCCTCGATGTCGATATCAACCGCGATGCGGTGGGCCAGTTGACGCCGGCCGGGTTCGCGATCGACACGCGTCACGTGAAGACCCAGGTGCTGGTCGAGAACGGCGGCACGGTGGTGATTGGCGGAATCTACGAGCAGTTCGAGCGCAACCGGACGGACAAGGTGCCGCTGCTGGGTGACATCCCGATCCTGGGCTACCTCTTCAAGAGCACCACCAAGACCAACGACAGGACCGAGCTGCTGGTGTTCCTGACCCCGCGGGTGGTCAATGATGCGGTCGTTCAGCGCTGAGCGCCGACGAACCGACGAACAAGGGACGCCCATCGTGGGCATAGGAAATTCAGATGAGAGATAGGACGATGAAACGGACGCTGTTGGCGCTGATTTCCGGCGTGTTCCTGGCGTTGGCCGGATGCGGCGGAACCGGTGCGGGCGCCGGCGGACAGGCCGATGCTTCGCTGACGGCAACGGCAGCGGCCTTGATCACGCTTGGCGTCAGCAGCCCCACGATCGCTTCGGACGGGCTCAGCACGGTCGATGTGGTCGCCACGGTCAAGAATGCCAGCAACGTCGCGCTTGCCGGACAGCCGGTCGCGTTCTCGACCGCCGATACCGGCGCGGTGCTCAGCGTGACAGCGTCCACGACCGACGCCACCGGCACGGCGACCGCCAAGCTGGCGATCACCGACCCGACCAGCCGCGCGATCGTGGTCAAGGCGACCTCCGGTACGATCTCCGGAACCGTGTCGGTGCTGGTGACCGGCAGTTCCCTGACCTTGAGCGGGGCGACTTCGATCTCGTTCGGCGGCAATTCCACCTACATAGCCGCGCTGAAGAATTCGGCCGGGACGCCGGTCGGCAATACGCCGGTGGTGCTCGAATCGAAGAGCGGCAATGCCATCGTTCCGCTCGTTTCGGGCAGCAATGTGACCGACAGCGCAGGCCAGGCCAAGTTCGCCGTGACCGGCAGCGTGGCGGGTGTCGATACGCTGACGGCCAAGGCCCAGGGTATCAGCCAGAGCCGGGACGTCTCGGTGTCGGGCAATGTCGCCGTGATCGAGGCGCCGCTGGCCAATGCGGAACTGCTGGTCAATACGGTACAGACGGTGCGGGCGAAATTCATGCAGGGCGGCGCGCCGCTGGCTGCCGGCAGCGTGATCCAGTTTTCCGCCACCCGCGGCACGCTCAGCAGCAATTCGGCCACGACCGGCAGCGATGGCGTGGCCTCCGCGACCATCCAGTCCGCGTCGGCCGGCGTGACGTCGATCAACGCAACCGCCCCGGATGGCACCAGCGCCGCGGTGGAGTTCGAGTTCGTCTCTCGCACCCCGTCCTCGGTCTGGCTGCAGGCGAGCCCGACGACGATCGCGGTGAATGCACCCGGCGCCTCCGCCAGCACCAGCGAACTGCTGGCGCGGGTCAAGGATGCCTCGAACAATCCGGTGAAGGGTGTGCGGGTGGACTTCTCCGCGGATTCGGATCCGAGCGGCGGCAGGATCTCGCCGCCCTACGCCCTGACCGACAGCGCGGGCATCGCGAGCAGCTCCTTCATCGCCGGGCCCAATTCCAGCGGCTACAACCTGGTGCAGGTCCGGGCCCGGGTCCCGTCGACCGGCACCGCGCACACCGCCAACCTGACGGTGGCGGCACAGGCACTGTCCGTGCGGATCCATACCGGCAATACGCTCGAGTCGCCGGATCCGCAGACCTACCTGCTGCCGTACGCCGCCGTCGTGAGTGATGCCGCCGGTAATCCGGTGGAAGGCGCAGCGGTCGCGGTCTCCTACGTGCCGACCTATTTCTACAAGGGCACGTATGTCGGCGGCGCGTCGGGCTGGTCGGCCAACCGGGTACAGCGATGCGCCTCCGAGGACGTCAACGGCAACGGCATCCTGGACGCCGGCGAGGACGCCAACGGCAACGTCGAGCTGGATCCGGGCAACGTCGCGACGGCCTATGTGACCACGGCCGGCGGAAAGACCGACTCTTCCGGGTTCGCCTCGCTGGCGATCAAGTATCCCCGCGGCTATGCCAGCTGGGTCGAGGTCCTGCTGCAGGTGACGATCACCGCAACCTCCGGCACCGAAACCATCACGTCCACGCCGATCCTGCTGCCGGCACTGGCCGGGGACCTGAGCAGTACCGACACGTCGCCGCCCGGCGGTGTCAATTCCCGCTTCGGCACTTCGGCTGGTTGCGACAACACGAACTGATCGGCAACTCTGATACTTTAGGGCGGCCATGAGAGCCGCCCTTTCCATTTTCCTCATCGGCATGATGGGTGCGGGCAAGTCGACCGTCGGGGTCAGACTGGCCCGCCGCCTCGATCGTGCCTTCATCGACGTCGACCGCGAGCTGGAAGGCCGTCTCGGCGTCGACATTCCCACCGTTTTCGACCTGGAAGGCGAGGACGGTTTCCGTCGCCGCGAAGCGCAACTGATCGACGAACTGACCGGCCGCGGCGACCTGGTCCTTGCCACCGGCGGCGGGGCCGTACTGCTTCCGGAAAATCGCCAGGCGCTGTCGGCGCGCGGGCTGGTCATCTACCTGCGGGCGACGCCGGCCGATCTCTGGCAGCGACTGCGCCGCGACAAGCACCGGCCCCTGCTCAAGGCGGACAATCCGCGTCAGCGGGTCTTCGACCTGGTCGAACAGCGGGATCCGCTGTATCGGGAGATCGCCGACCATGTCGTCAGCACCGGCCGCCAGCCGGTGGAGGCCGCCGTGGAATCTATAATTCAGTGGTTATCCCATCCGGAAAGCGCCGCGCGGGCGCAGGGCAAGGTTGCATGCAGCAAGTGACGGTCGATCTCGGCGAACGCAGTTACCCGATCCAGGTGGGCGCCGGCATCCTGGACGGGAACCTGGAACTGTGCCGCCTGGCGCAGGGGCGCACGGTGGCCATCGTTACCGATACAACTGTCGATGGGCTGTTCGGTGCGCGTGTTGCCGATACCTTGCTACCGGTCGCGCACCGGCTTATCCGCATTGCCCTCACGCCCGGCGAGACCAGCAAGTCCTGGGAGTCCCTCAACCACATCTTCGACCGGTTGCTGTCAGAGCAGTTCGATCGCAACAGTCTGATCGTCGCCCTCGGGGGCGGGGTGGTCGGGGATCTGGCGGGTTTCGCGGCCGCGACCTACCAGAGGGGCGTGGACTTCGTTCAGATTCCGACCACACTGCTGGCACAAGTCGATTCCTCGGTCGGCGGCAAGACGGCCATCAACCATGCGCGCGGCAAGAACATGATCGGTGCATTCCATCAGCCCCGGCTGGTGATTGCCGACACCAGCACCCTGATATCGCTGCCGCGGCGAGAACTCGCCGCCGGCCTGGCTGAGGTGGTAAAGCACGGGGCCATTGCCGATCCCGCCTACCTCGATCGGGTGTCGTCGGCGATGCCCCGGCTGCTGGCACACGAACCGGAGGAACTCGCGGCAGCGGTCCTGGATTCGATCCGGATCAAGGCAGCTGTCGTGGCCCGCGACGAGCGTGAGGCGGGCGCGCGGGCGCTGCTCAATTTCGGCCACACGTTCGGGCATGCGATCGAGGCTGGCGCCGGTTACGGGAGCTGGCTGCACGGCGAGGCGGTAGCCGCCGGCATGGTGATGGCCACCGATCTGTCGGTTCGCCTGGGCCACATCGCCGAAGGCGATCTTGCCAGGATGAAAGCGATCATCGGCGAGGCGGGACTGCCGGTTCAGGGACCGGACTGGCCTGTTGCGCGCTATCTCTCCTATATGAGTATCGACAAGAAGGCGGTCCGGGGCATACCCAGGTTCGTTGTGCTGGAAGCGCTCGGCCGGGCCCGCACCCAGGATGTCGACCCGGCGCTGGTGGCGCTGGCGGTCTCCGCCAACACGGTCGCCGCCGCTGCGGGTTGAATCCGCAGCCGGGCCAGGGGGGGCTATGGCACGCAAGCCTCGCAATGTAATCGCCGGGTACCCATTCCATCTGTACGTGCGCGGCAACAACCGTCAGCTCATCTTCGCCGACGACGAGGACCGCCGCAGGTTCAGGGGCATCGTGCAGGGCGCCAGCCTGACCCATGGCGTGGCGGTGCATGCCTACGTGCTGATGGGAGACCACTTCCAGCTTGTTGCAACGCCCGAGCGGCCGGATGGCCTGGCGTTATTGATGCAGGCCGTCGGGCGCCAATACGTCCGCGGGTTCAACCGCAGGCATGATCGAACAGGGAGCTTGTGGGAGGGGCGCTTCCGTGCATCCTTAATTCAGGCGTCACCCTATCTCCTGTCCTGCCAGCGTTATCTGGAGACCGGGCCGGTCAGGGCGGGCTTGGTGGGGCGTCCGGAACAGTTTGTCTGGTCCAGTCATCGCCATCACCTGGGACTGGTCAGTGATCCGTTGGTTAGTACTCACACTCAGTTTTGGGCCCTGGGTAACACGCCGTTTGAGCGCGAGGCGGCTTACCGCAGGCTGTTCGAAGCCCCGGGCACCGACAGGGACGCGTGGGTGGCCGCCCGGGTAGAACAGGGCCATCCGGTCGCGGAAAAAGAGTTCCTCGACGAACTCGAATCGCGCACCGGGCGAGACTGGCACGCCCGACCCGTCGGACGTCCGGCCAAGCGTGTTCCGGTTGGCGACCGTGAGTCGGGCGCGGTCGGGCGGGTGGAAGGTTGATCCGTCCCCATTAAATACAGCTGAACGGGAAGCTGTCTTTTAATTTGCTCTGACCCGATTGTTTCACTTGCATGCTGCAGTGCGGCGGCCTATTCTGTCAACTTACCGATCAGGAGATCAAGATGGCGCTACCAACTGCCCAGGGCCTGTACGACCCGGTCCACGAGCGGGATGCTTGTGGAGTCGGGTTCGTAGCCCATATCAAGGGCGTGAAGAGCCACGAGATCGTGCAGAACGGTCTTCGGATCCTGCTCAACCTCGACCACCGCGGGGCTACCGGCGCGGACGAGTTGTTCGGCGACGGCGCCGGCATTCTCCTGCAGATTCCCGACGAACTGTTTCGCGATGAGATGGCCGCGCGCGGGGTCAAGCTGCCGCCCCCAGGGGAGTACGGCGTCGGTATGGTCTTCCTGCCCAAGGAGAATGCTTCACGGCGTGCCTGCGAGCAGGAACTGGAGCGCACCGTGCGGGCCGAGGGCCAGGTCGTCCTCGGCTGGCGCGACGTGCCGCTGGACAAGGAGATGGAGATCTCGCCCCTGGTTCGCGCGAGCGAACCGGTTATCCGGCAGCTGTTCGTCGGACGCGGCCACGACGTGATGGTTCAGGATGCCCTGGAGCGCAAGCTTTACCTGATCCGCAAGCTGGCGGCCCACCGCATCCGCAGCCTGGCGCTCAAGCACGGGACGGAGTACTTCGTCCCGTCCATGTCCAACCGCACCATCGTGTACAAGGGGCTGCTGCTGGCGGGTCAGGTTGGCCGTTACTACAAGGACCTGGCCGACCCGCGCTGCAAGTCGGCCCTGGCCCTGGTGCACCAGCGGTTCTCGACCAACACCTTCCCGGCCTGGGAACTGGCTCATCCCTATCGGATGGTGGCCCATAACGGCGAGATCAATACCGTCAAGGGCAACTACAACTGGATGCGTGCGCGCGAAGGCACCATGCAATCCGCGGTGCTGGGGGCAGACCTGCAGAAGCTCTACCCGCTGATCTACCCCGGCCAGTCCGATACCGCCTGCTTCGACAACGTGCTGGAACTGCTCACGATGTCGGGTTACTCACTGGCCCACGCCATCATGATGATGATCCCGGAAGCCTGGGAGCAGCATACCCTCATGGACCCCACCCGGCGCGCGTTCTACGAATATCACGCGGCGATGATGGAGCCGTGGGACGGGCCCGCCGCGATCGCGTTCACCGACGGTCGCCAGATCGGCGCCACCCTGGACCGCAACGGCCTGCGCCCGGCCCGATACATCGTGACCGACGACGACCTGGTCGTCATGGCCTCGGAGGCCGGTGTCCTGCCGGACATCCCCGAGTCCCGGATCATCAAGAAATGGCGCCTGCAGCCGGGGAAAATGTTCCTGATCGACCTGGAGCAGGGCCGCATCATCGACGACAAGGAACTCAAGGACCAGCTCGCCGCCAGCAAGCCGTACCGGCAATGGATCGAGCATATCCGCATCAAGCTCAACGAGGTGGTCGGCAGCGAGATGGACGGTGAGGACATCGCCGAGCCCGCCGAGCCGCTGCTCGACCGGCAGCAGGCCTTCGGCTACACGCAGGAAGACCTGAAGTTCCTGATGGCGCCGATGATGATGACCGGCGAGGAAGCCGTGGGTTCGATGGGCAACGACGCGCCCTTGGCGGTCCTGTCGGATCACACCAAGCCGCTCTACAACTATTTCAAGCAGCTGTTCGCGCAGGTCACCAATCCGCCGATCGATCCGATCCGCGAGCAGATGGTGATGTCGCTGGTGTCCTTCATCGGCCCCAAGCCGAACCTGCTCGACATCAACAACATCAACCCGCCGTTGCGCCTGGAAGCCGATCAGCCGATCCTGACCGCCCAGGACATGGCCAAGATCCGTCACATCGAGCGTTACACGTACGGCAAGTTCAAGAGCTTCGAGCTTCATATCACCTATCCGGTCGCCTGGGGCAAGGATGGCATCGAAGCGCGGATCGCATCCCTGTGCGCGCGGGCGGTCGACGCGATCAAGTCGGGCTACAACATCCTGATCGTCACCGACCGCCGAGCCAACCGCGACAATGTCGCCATCCCGGCACTGCTGGCGATGTCGGCGATCCATCAGCACCTGATCGACAAAGGCCTGCGGACCAACGCGGGTCTGGTGGTCGAGACCGGATCGGCGCGGGAGGTTCATCACTTCGCGGTGCTGGCGGGCTACGGCGCGGAAGCGATCCATCCATACCTGGCGATGGAGACCATCGCCACCATGCATCAGCAGCTGAGCGCCGACCTTTCGCCTGAAAAAGCAACCGCCAATTACATCAAGGCGATCGGCAAGGGGCTGCAGAAGGTGATGTCCAAGATGGGCATCTCCACCTACATGTCCTATACCGGCGCCCAGATCTTCGAGGCGGTCGGGCTCAATCGTGATCTGGTCAACCGCTATTTCACCGGCACGTCGTCGAACATCGAAGGCCTGAGCGTTTTCGAGGTCGGCGAAGAAGCCTTGCGCATGCACCGCAAGGCCTACGGTAACGACCCCGTCCTCGCGACTGCGCTGGAAGCGGGCGGCGAGTACGCCTATCGCGTGCGCGGCGAAGAGCACATGTGGACGCCCGACGCGGTGGCGAAGCTGCAGCATTCGACCCGTTCCAACAATTTCCAGACCTACAAGGAATATGCGCAGCTCATCAACGACCAGTCGCGTCGCCACATGACCCTGCGCGGCCTGTTCGAGTTCCGTTTCGACCCGGCCCAGGCGATTGCACTCGAAGAGGTGGAGCCGGCGGCTGAGATCGTCAAGCGCTTCTCGTCGGGGGCGATGTCGCTCGGCTCGATCTCGACCGAAGCGCACGCGACACTGGCGGTGGCGATGAACCGGATCGGCGGCAAGTCCAACACCGGCGAGGGCGGCGAGGACGAGGCCCGCTATCGCCAGGAGCTCAAGGGCATCGCCGATCAAGACGGGGGACACCCTTGCCTCCATCATCGGCGCCGACGCGATCGAGGCCGACGTCCAGCTGAAGGACGGCGACTCCCTGCGCTCGCGCATCAAGCAGGTCGCGTCCGGCCGGTTCGGCGTCACGGCGGAATACCTGGTGTCGGCCGACCAGATCCAGATCAAGATGGCCCAGGGGGCCAAGCCGGGAGAGGGCGGGCAGTTGCCGGGCCACAAGGTCACCGAATACATCGCACGATTGCGCTGTTCGGTTCCCGGTGTCGGATTGATCTCGCCGCCCCCGCACCACGACATCTACTCCATCGAGGACCTGGCGCAGCTGATTCATGACCTGAAGAACGCCAACCCGCTCGCTTCGGTGTCGGTGAAGCTGGTATCCGAGGTGGGCGTCGGCACGGTCGCGGCAGGCGTCGCCAAGGCGAAGGCCGACCACATCACCATCGCGGGTCATGACGGCGGCACCGGCGCGAGCCCGCTGTCGTCGCTCAAGCATGCCGGCACACCCTGGGAGCTGGGCCTGTCGGAGACCCAGCAGACACTGGTGCTCAACCGGCTTCGCGACAGGGTGCGGATCCAGGCCGACGGCCAGATGAAGACCGGGCGCGACGTCGTGATCGGTGCCATTCTGGGGGCGGACGAGTTCGGTTTCGCCACTGCGCCGCTGGTGGCCGAAGGCTGCATCATGATGCGCAAGTGCCACCTGAATACCTGTCCGGTCGGCATCGCCACCCAGGATCCGGTCCTGCGCCAGCGCTTCAAGGGCAAACCGGAATTCGTCGTCAACTACTTCTTCTTCGTCGCCGAGGAAGTGCGTCAGTTGATGGCGCAACTGGGCATCCGCAAGTTCGACGATCTGATCGGCGCCACCCATCTGCTGAACACGAAACAGGGCGTCGAGCACTGGAAGGCGCACGGTCTCGACTTCAGCCGCATCTTCCACGCGCCGGATATGCCCGCGGACGTGGCCCGCTACTGCGTCAGCAGCCAGGACCACCGGCTCGAGCATGCTCTCGATCACGTCCTCATCGAGAAGTCCCGACCGGCGCTGGAGCGCGGTGAAAAAGTCAGCTTCATCGTGCCGATCCGCAACGTCAACCGGACAGTCGGCACCATGCTTTCCGGACAGCTGGCGCGGCAATACACGCACGCAGGGTTGCCGGACGAAACCATCCACATCCAGTTCAACGGAGTGGCCGGCCAGTCGTTCGGCGCGTTCCTGGCGCACGGCGTGACCCTGGACCTGGTCGGCGACGCCAACGATTATGTCGGCAAGGGGCTGTCGGGCGGCCGCGTCATCGTGCGTTCTCCCAATGATTTCCGCGGCTTCGGTCCCGATCACATCATCGTCGGCAACACTGTGCTGTATGGCGCCATCGAAGGCGAGGCCTACTTCAATGGCGTCGCCGGCGAGCGGTTTGCGGTTCGCAACTCCGGCGCCAGCGCCGTCGTCGAGGGAACCGGGGATCACTGCTGCGAATACATGACCGGCGGAACGGTGGTCGTGCTCGGCGGTACCGGCCGCAATTTCGCGGCCGGCATGTCCGGCGGCGTCGCCTATGTCTACGATCAGGACGGGCAGTTCGCGCGCCGCTGCAACACCTCCATGGTGGCGCTCGAGCCGATGCTGAGCAGCGCCGACCAGCAAGCAGGCGTCGATCGGGGAATCTGGCACAGCGTCGGCAAGGGCCGGCCTGCCGAGTGCGACGAGGTGATATTGCGACGCCTGATCGAGGCGCATTTCCGCTACACCGGCAGCTTCCAGGCACGCGAGATACTCGCCTCCTGGCCGACCATGCGCGCGAAATTCGTCAAGGTGTTCCCGCTCGAGTATCGTCGCGCCCTTGGCGAGCTTGCGGCTGCGCGTGCAGTGGCCCCGGCCTTGCCCGGTGGCGACGACAAGCTGGCCAGCGAGATCGTCGCTTGCCAACCGGACGGCGCGCCGGACCAGCGAAGCGGGCGGCGCGGCCAGCAAACTTCCCGCCGATCGGCAACGCTGATCGCCGCCGACGCGGCAGGGGGCTGCGGCGCCCCTGCCATTCCAGTCAAGTCGAAATAGAACAGGGCATTCGATGGGCAAGATCACCGGGTTTCTTGAATTTGCGCGGCTGTCCGAGGCGAGCGAGGCGGTCAAGCCGCGCCTGACGCACTACCGCGAGTTCGTCATGCGGCTGGACGACGAGCAGGCGTCGCAGCAGGGCGCACGCTGCATGGATTGCGGCATTCCTTTCTGCCAGACCGGCTGCCCGGTCAACAACATCATCCCCGACTGGAACGACCTGGTCTACCGCGGGGACTGGCACCAGGCAATCGACACGCTTCACTCCACCAACAACTTCCCGGAATTCACCGGTCGTATCTGTCCGGCGCCTTGCGAGGCCGCCTGTACGCTCAACATCAACAGCGATCCGGTCGGCATCAAGTCGATCGAACACGCGATCATCGACAAGGCCTGGGAGGAGGGCTGGGTCACGCCGAGTCCTGCCGGCGCGAATACCGGCAAGACGGTGGCGATCATCGGCTCGGGCCCGGCCGGACTTGCCTGCGCACAGCAACTCGCGCGTGCCGGCCACGCGGTGACGGTGTTCGAGAAGAACGACCGCATCGGCGGGCTGCTGCGCTACGGCATTCCCGACTTCAAGATGGAGAAGCACCTGATCGACCGGCGCATCGCCCAGATGCAAGCGGAGGGGGTGGTGTTCCGCACCCGCGTCCAGGTGACCGGCGACTTGCCGGAGATGATCGCAAGCCAGGGGGCCGAGACTATCCTGGCGGCGGATCTGGAAAAGGAATTCGACGCGGTGGTGCTGGCCGGCGGCGCCGAGATGCCGCGCGACCTTCCGATCCCCGGGCGCGACCTGCAGGGCGTGCACTTCGCGATGGATTTCCTGCCGCTGCAGAACCGCGTGGTAGCCGGCGAACAGGTGCCGGGCCAGATCCGGGCCGACGGCAAGCATGTCGTGGTGATCGGTGGCGGCGATACCGGCTCGGACTGCGTCGGCACATCCAATCGGCAGGGCGCCCTCGGTGACACAGTTCGAACTGATGCCCCAGCCGCCGGTCGAGGAGAACCGACCGATGACCTGGCCCTACTGGCCGATCAAGCTGCGTACCTCCAGTTCCCACGAGGAGGGCGTCGAGCGGGATTGGGCGGTGACGACCAAGCGTTTCAACGACGACGGCAACGGCAAGGTCTCATCGCTCACCTGCGCGCGCGTGGAGTGGCGCAAGGACGAGGCCAGCGGGCAGATGAAGATGGCGGAGATCGAAGGTTCGGAATTCGAAATCAAGGCCGACCTGGTGTTGTTTGCCATGGGATTCGTTTCTCCGGTGGCATCGGTGCTCGAAGGCTTCGGCGTGGAGCGGGATCCTCGGGGCAATGCCCGCGCGACCACCGAAGGTGAGGCCAGCTATCGGACCAGCCGCGAGAAGATCTTCGCCGCCGGCGACATGCGGCGCGGGCAGTCGCTGGTCGTGTGGGCGATTCGCGAAGGCCGCCAGGCTGCGCGCGCAGTGGACGAGTTCCTGATGGGCGCGAGCGATCTCCCACGCTGATGAATACCGACATCGAAATCGCTCAGGCGGCCAGCATGGAGCCGATCGCCGAGGTTGCCGAGCGGGCCGGAATCCCGGCATCGGCGCTGGAGCCCTATGGCCGCCACAAGGCGAAGATGGCGCCCGACTGGATCGCCGCCTTGCCGGCCCGGGAAAACGCACGCCTGATCCTGGTGACGGCGATCAGCCCGACACCGGCGGGCGAAGGCAAGACCACGACCTCGATCGGCCTGGGTGACGCCCTCACGAGGATCGGCAAGCGGACGATGATCTGTCTGCGCGAACCGTCCATGGGCCCCGTGTTCGGCATGAAGGGCGGTGCCACCGGCGGCGGTTTTTCGCAGGTAGTCCCGATGGAGGACATCAACCTGCACTTCACCGGCGACTTCGCTGCCATCGGGCTGGCGCACAACCTCCTGTCCGCACTCCTGGACAACCACATCCACCACGGCAACGGCCTGGGCATCGATGTCCGCCGGATCACCTGGCCGCGGGTGCTCGACGTGAACGACCGGGCGTTGCGCGACGTCACGATCGGGCTGGGCGGCGTCATCAACGGATTTCCCGCGCCAGGATCGCTTCGACATCGTGGTGGCGTCGGAAGTGATGGCAATACTCTGCCTGGCGAGAGATTTCGCGGACCTGAAGCAGCGTCTGGGCGACATCGTCGTGGGCTACAACATGGCGCAGCAGCCGGTAACGGCGCGCCAGTTGCAGGCCGACGGCGCGATGGCGGCGCTGCTGCGGGATGCGGTCAAGCCGAACCTGGTGCAGACGCTGGAAGGAACGCTGGCGCTGGTGCACGGCGGACCGTTCGCCAACATCGCGCATGGTTGCAGTTCCGTCATCGCGTCCACTGCCGGCAATGAAGTTGTCGGACTACGTGGTGACCGAAGCGGGCTTCGGCGCCGATCTCGGCGCCGAGAAGTTCCTCGACATCAAGTGCCGGGCGTCCGGTCTGCGACCGCATTGCGCGGTGGTTGTGGCCACCATCCGGGCGCTCAAGTACCACGGGGGCGCCTCGCTGGATTCGCTCAACCGGGAGGACCTGGTGTCGCTGCAGGCCGGCCTCCCCAACCTGCTAAAGCACGTGGCGAACCTCAGCGAAGCCTTCGGACTGCGGTGTGTCGTGGCGCTGAATCACCGCACCCACGACACCGACGCCGAGGTTGAACTGCTTCGCGAGAAGCTGGCAGCCTACGACACGCCGGTCGTCGTGGCCCGTCACTGGGCGCAGGGGGGTGAAGGCGCCATCGACCTGGCCCATGCCGTGGTCGAGGCTGCCGCCGATCCGGCGCCGATGCGCCTGCTTTACGAGGACGACATGCCCCTGTGGGACAAGCTGGAGACGGTGGCACGGCGCATCTACGGCGCTGCCCAGGTCTTCGGGGACCGGAAGGTGCGCACCCGCGTCGACCAGTTGCAGGCGTCAGGATACGGCCACCTGCCGATCTGCGTCGCCAAGACCCAGTCGTCCTTCTCCGGCGACCCGACGCTGCGCGGCGCCCCCCACGGCCACACCTTGACGGTGCGCGAAGTCCGGCTTGCCGCGGGCGCCCGCTTCGTGGTGATGGTCTGTGGCGACATGATGACCATGCCCGGACTGCCGGCATTGCCGGCCGCCCATGCGATCAGCGTCACCGACGAAGGCAGGATCACCGGCCTTTCCTGACACCGGCATCAGTCGTCTCGTTTCTCCCGGTTCGTAAAGCGCCTCCCGGCCGATCCGGTCGAGGCACAGTTCCGCTGTCCAGGGAAGCATCAGGCTGCCGCAGCGCGAGTCCCGGTAGAGACGTTCCAGCGGCAGGCTCCTGAGCATGGACTGGCCGCCGCAGGTGCGGATGGCAAGCCGGGTGATCTCGTTGGCGTTCTCCATGACCGTGAAGTGCGCAGCGTAGGCGCGCAGGCGCATCTCCCTGGGCGGATCGATCCGGGCTTCGGAGAAACTGCGCAGGAAGATTGCGCGCGTCTGCTCCAGCAGGATATGCATCTGCGCGGTCGCGATCTGCTTGGTCGGGTGCATGCGTCGTTTTACCGGCGGATCCATGCCCTCGACCTCACCGCGCAGGTACCGGATGGTGAATTCGTAGGCGGCCAGCGCGATGCCCATGTAGGTCGGCGCCAGCGCCGAGAACATGTGCGGCCAGCGGTTTGCAGCCTGGAAGTAGATTCCGCGCGGCATCATCTGCCCGCTGTCCGGTACGAATACCTCCTTCAGCAGGAGGGTGCGCGACACCGTCCCGCGCATGCCGAGCGGGTCCCAGTCGCCCACTATCGTGAATCCGGGCGAATCCCTTGGCACCGCGAGATAGATGGAGTCTCGCATCGAGGGCGCATCGTCGCCGGTCCGATGTTCGGTGCACAGCACGCCGTAATAGTCGGCGGCTCCGGACAGGGAAGCGAAGATCTTCTTGCCGTCCAGTCGCCAGCCGCCGTCCACTTTGCTCGCCGTGGTGCCGAACGGCGCCCTGCCGGCGGCGGCGGCCGAGCCTTCCGAAAACGGATGGGCATAAACAGCCCCGTCCTCGACGATGCGCTTGAAATGCGAGGCCCGGTGCCGTTCGTGTTCTTTGCGCTGCCCCGCTGTCATTTCGAGTGCATCGGCCATCAGCCCCGGCCACAGGCACGAGCACGCGTGCATGTTGAATGTCAGCGAAGTCGCGCCGCAATACTTGCCGAGCGTGGCGGAGACGAGCGCATAGGTGAACAGGTCCGCGCCGAGGCCGCCGTAGGCCTTCGGCACGCAGAGTTTCAGCAGCCCCGCCTCACGCATGTCATCGTAGTTCTCATACGGAAATCCGGCTTCCTGGTCGTAGCGGGCCGCCCGTCGGCCGAAACGCGCACCGAGATCCTCCGCCAGATCGAGCAGGGCTCGCTGTTCATCGCTCAGTTGCACTCCGTTGCCGGTGATGGCGCTCATGCGCGTGTCCTATCGGTTGAAGGCGGCCTGGTTCAGGATGCCGTTCTCGACCACGACGTGGTCATCCAGCGCCACGGTGCAGCCCCCCAGAGGCAGGTCGAAGATCGCCGCGGTACGGCGCCCCGCAACGTCATTGGGGCCGGTGGAGAAGAGAAAATTGCCTGCGAACGCGCGCAGCTCGGTGCCATTGAAATCGCGCTTGTCGTACACCGCCAGCGAGTCCCAGCGCGCGGCCGGGTTCATGCCCCAGCCGACATGAGAGACGGCATAGGCGTCCCGATCGCCCCAGGCAGCAAAGAAACTGCGCATCAGGCTGGCGTCCAGGTTGTGTCCTTTGATGTCGGTGACGTAGTCGTTCTGGACCAGCATCGTCACCTTGGACTCCAGGTAGCGCTTGAAGGTGAGGTTGACGTCTCCGGGTGTCAGTACCAGCAAGCCGTTGACCGAACCGGGCGACGGGAAGCACAGGCAGAGCCCGCCCGGCCAGCGCGCGATGGTGCCGGGCATGGCGCAGTAGCCCCAGCCGCCGCCGAGGCGTGCGCCGGCCAGCGTCACTACGAGTTGGGTACCCGCATCCGAGGTGACCTGCATGCGCCGGGCATTCTCCATCAGGCGGATCCCGGCCTGCACGCGCGGTTCCAAGGCCGGATCAGGCACCAGCCTTCCCAGCGCCTCCGGATGCTCGTCCGAGATCATCAATACCCGTGCGCCGCCCTTGAGGATTGCAGGCAACTCAGGTGCATGCAGCAAGCCGGTCACCGTGCAGTCCGCGACGAATCCGCTCGCCGCCAGCGCATCCGCGGCGGGCCCGAGAGACGTGCAGCGACCTTGCAGGCGCTGCTCGAGCGGACAGCCAGCGGGCCGCTGTCCGCGGGTGTCACGACCTGGATATGGAACGGCCGGGCTCCCATCTGCAGCAAGGCGAGTTCCGCGAGATGGCGTTGAGCGGGCGGGACTGGCTCTCGGAAAGGATGGCGCAGGTCTCACCCGGCTTGACCTGGCAGAGCTCGAACACTCGAATGAAGGCGCTCATCCATTTGGCTTGGATCGCGTTCGGTCTGCATGACGGATAAACTCCATGAATCGCGATGAATAACGGGCGCGCGGGCGACCGGCGATGGATTGGCCGCGGATCCAGCGCCCTGGGAGCACACTTTATTACATGATTATTCATGTATCAATTGCCGGGTGGTCGCTGTCTGCAGCAACGGCTGGATCCCCGCTGTCCAATGACTGAAGGTACTCCACTTCCCCACGATTGCGGCGAGGTGCCCGACTCGCGTCCGGCGCGACCCGGGCGGTCCATCCGACGCATCGGGCCATTGCGCCCAGCGACCCGGCACACATGCGCCAGTGCCTGAGCCGCTTCGCGACCGGCGTGACCATCATCGCCACGCGCGACAGCGACGGCCGCTTCGTCGGATTGACCGCCAACAGCTTCAATTCACTGTCTCTCGATCCACCCCTGATCCTGTGGAGCCTCGCGACCACTGCGTCGACCCTCGAGGTCTTCAAGGGACAGCGATTCTTCTCGGTCAGCGTCCTGTCGGTCGAGCAGGTGGATATCGCGCAGCGCTTCGCGCGCGGCGGCGGCGACCGGTTCGACGGCGTGGCCGTCCACGAGGGGCTCGACGGCATCCCGCTGATCGACGATGCGCTGGCCTGGTTCGAATGCGAGCGCCGCACCCAGTTGCTGCAGGGCGACCACTGGCTGTTCGTCGGCGAGGTGAAACGCTGTGCCGCTGCTGACGGATCGCCGCTGATCTTTCGCCACGGGGAGTTCGCGATCGCCGACTCGCTGCTGCAGCCGGCGCCCGATCCCACCGAGCCGGACGGCTTCGAGCCGGGAGACCAGCCCTTCTACGAGGAGTACCTGCCGTTCCTGCTGGCGCGCGCCGGCCACCAGATCGCGGGTGAATTCCAGCGCCAGTTGCGCAAGCACGACCTCAGCATGTTGTCGTGGCGCGTGCTGGCGGCGCTTTCCAGCCGGGACGACTGGACGCTCGGCCAGCTCTGCGCCGTGAGCCTGGCCAAGCAGCCGACGATCTCCAGGCTCATCGACCGGCTGGGGCAGCAGGGGCTGGTGTCGCGCAGCAGCCGACCCGGCGGACGCCCGCCGAATCCTTTTCAGCCTTACCGAAAAAGGCCATGTCAGTACCGAACCGGTGCTGCAGGATGCGTCGGCCTTCAATCTGTCGCTGCTGGCGGACTTCCCGCCCGCGGCACTCACCAGCCTGAAGCGCCTGCTGCGGGCCGTGGTCACGCAGTATCGGCCGCCGGGCCCCGGCGAGCCGCCGGACCGGCGCCTAGCCGGCTATGCTAGTCTTTCTGCCCGGCGCAACGATACCGGCAGCGGTCGCGCGCCGACCCATCGATACTTCATTCCAGGAACAGACGCCATGAGCCGACCGAGTGATGCGAGCAGCGAGGAACTGGCGGCCGCCTACGCCACGGGAGACCTTTCGCCGGTCGAGGCGACGCAGGCGGTGCTCGATCGCATCGACGCGTGGGAGCCGAAGATCAACGCGATGTTCCTCGTGCATCGCGAAGGTGCGTTGGCCTCGGCGCGTGAGTCCGAGCGGCGCTGGAAGCGCGGCGAGCCGCCGTTCTCCGTTGGACGGGGTGCCGGTGACCATCAAGGAGAACATCCATACCCGCGGCGATCCGGCTCCGATCGGTACCGCCGCGACGGCCGACGTGCCTCAGCCTCACGACGCGCCGGTCGCCGCGCGGTTGCGCGAAGCGGGTTGCGTGCTGATCGGCAAGACCACGATGCCCGACTATGGCATGTTGTCGTCCGGACTGTCTTCGCGCCATGGCGTGACTCGCAATCCCTGGCGGCTGGACCGCAACCCGTCCGGTTCGTCGTCCGGCGCAGGGGCGGCGTGCGCGGCGGGCTATGGTCCACTGCACGTGGGAACCGATATCGGCGGCTCGGTGCGTTTGCCCGCAACCCATTGCGGTGTCTTCGGGCTCAAACCGAGCCAGGGGCGGGTGCCGGTTTATCCGCCGTTCATGGGCCGGGTGGCAGGACCGATGACGCGTTCGGTGCGCGACGCGGCCCTGCTGTTGAACGTGATCAGCGCGCCCGATGTGCGCGACTTCATGAGCCTGCCGCCTCACGCGATGGAATACCGCATGGCGGTCGACGGTCTCAGCCCCAAAGGTCTGCGCATCGGGCTGCTGACCGACATGAAGACGGGCATGCCGGTGGATCCCGAAGTGAAAGCCGCCGTCGAGGCGGCCGCCCGTGCGCTCAATGTCGCCGGCGCCCGGGTCGAGCCGGTCGACAGCTTTCTGACCGAGGAGATGCTCGAAGGCATGGTCATGTTCTTCGAAGCGCGTTCCTGCAATGACATCATGGCGCTCGATGAAGCGACCCGCGCCAAGGTTCTTCCGTTCATCGTCGAGTGGTGCACCTGGCGGGCGAAGGACTTCACCGGAAGCCAGGTGATGAGCGCGTTCAACCAGATCGTGGCGATGCGCGAAGCAGCCACGCGGGCGGCCGCGGACTTCGACTTCCTGCTGTCACCCACCTCGCCGGTGCTGCCCTATTCCGCCGATCTCGCTACACCCTCCCAGGATGCGCACAACGCCCTGCCGCACATCGCATTCACCGTGCCCTGGAATATGAGCGAGCATCCGGCGTCCTCGGTGAACTGGACTTTTTCGCGCGAAGGCCTGCCCATCGGCGTGCAGGTGATCGGACAGCGTTTCGACGATCTCGGCGTGTTGCGCCTGTCGCGCGCGCTGGAAATCCTGCGGCCGGAGCAGAACGGCTGGCCGCAGCCCGATTCCGTGCGACAGGGCGGTCCGGCCCCCTTCGAGCCGATCTGAACCCTGCCCGGCGGCGCCCGCGCCGGCGTCAGATCGCCGTTGCGGAACCCGCCTTGGCGCGCAGCAGGTGCTTCTGGATCTTGCCGGTGCTGGTACGCGGTACCGGTTCGAAGCGGATTTCGCGCGGGCACTTGAAGCCGGCGAGATGGCTGCGACAGTGGGCGATCACCTGCTCGGCGCTCGCGCTCGCATCCGGCTTGAGCTCGACAAACGCGAGCGGTGTTTCGCCCCACTTCGGATCGGGCTTGGCGACGACTGCACACGCCACCACGCCCGGATAGCGGTAGAGAACGTCCTCGATCTCGATCGAGGATATGTTCTCGCCGCCTGAAATGATGATGTCCTTGGCGCGGTCCTTGAGCTTGACGTAGCCGTCGGGATCCAGCACTCCGAGGTCGCCGGTGTGGAACCAGCCGCCTTCGAAGGCCTCCCGGGTCGCCTTGGGATTGCCGAGGTAGCCCTTCATCGTGATATTGCCCTTGAATACCACTTCACCCAGCGTTTCGCCGTCGCGTGGCACCGGCTTGCCGCTTTGCGGATCGAGCACCGTGAGACCTTCCTGAAGCTGGTAACGAACGCCCTGGCGGCCGTTCATCCTGACGCGACCTTCGAGGTCCAGCCGGTCCCATGCGCCCTGGTGGGCACAGGCCGCGGCCGGGCCATAGGTCTCGGTCAGGCCGTAGACATGGGTGAGATTGAAGCCGAGGTCCTGCATGCCGCCGATCATGGCCGCAGGAGGCGAGGCACCGGCCACCATGCAATGCACTTCATGATCGATGCCTCGCTTGAGGTCGTCGGGCGCACTGATCAGCATCGCATGGACGATGGGGGCGCCACAATAGTGGCTGACCTTGTGCTCGCGGATCGCGTCGAGGATCGCCTTGGCCTCGACCCGGCGCAGGCAGACATTGGTGCCTGCCACCGCCGGCAACGTCCAGGGGAAGCACCAGCCGTTGCAGTGGAACATCGGCAGCGTCCACAGGTAGACCGGATGGCGAGGCAGGTGCCAGCTGAGGACATTGTTCACCGCGTTCAGGTAGGCGCCGCGGTGATGGACGACGACCCCCTTGGGATTACCGGTGGTGCCCGAGGTGTAGTTCAGGGCGATCGCATCCCATTCGTCCTGGGGCATCGTTGCAGGATGAGCGGGGTCTCCCTGCGCGAGCCAGTCCTCGTAGCCGATGTCGCCGATGGTGTCGCCGGGACCCTGGAAGACCGGGTCGTCGATGTCGACCACGAACGGGGCGGCCTTGCCCGCTGCCGCAAGCCGCGCGAGCGCCTCCTGCGCGACCGGCGCGAATTCCCGATCGAGGAGCAGCACCTTGGCGCCACTGTGCTCGAGCATGAAGGCGACAGTGGCGGCGTCGAGACGGGTGTTGATGGTGTTCAGCACCGCCCCGGCCATCGGTACGCCGAAATGGGCCTCGATCATCGGTGGCGTGTTCGGCAGGATGACGGCAACCGTGTCGCCGTCACCGATGTCCCTGGCGGCCAGCACGCTGGCGAGACGATGAGACCGTTCCCGCACCTCGGCCCATGTCCTGCGCAAGGGACCGTGGATCACGGCGAGGTGGTCCGGGTACGCGTCCGCTGCCCAGTTCAACAGGCTCAAGGGCGTGAGCGGCGTATAGTTGGCTGGATTGCGGTCGAGACCGTTCTGATAGGGGTTGGGGCGGGTCGGCATGTCGAAGGCTCCTTCAATCGGGGCGGCATTTGTACATGCCCATGCCCCGCATGGACAACACGACGTCGTCGTGCTGGTTGATCGCTTCCTGATGGAAGTGGACGATGCCGCGGTCAGGCCTTGAACGGGAGCGCCGCTTGTCGACGACGCTGACCCGTGCCCGCAGCCGGTCGCCCGGTCGCACGGGTTTGAGCCAGCGCAACTCGTCGATGCCCGGCGAACCCATGCCCGAGACGGGAGAGATGAAGTGCTCGACCAGCAGCCGCATCAGGATGCCGCAGGTCATCCAGCCACTGGCGATGAGTCCGCCGTAGATCGACTCTTTCGCGGCCGATTCGTCCAGGTGAAATGACTGAGGGTCGTAGCGTTGCGCGAATTCGAGGATCTCCTCCCGGGTGACCAGCCGGTCGCCGAACTCGAAGACCTCCCCCGGGCAGTAGTCCTCGAAATAGCGTGCTTTGAGGGGTATCGTCATGAAGTCTCCGCCTGATAGGCTCCTGGGAGTCTGCCGGAGAACGGGTCTCCCGGACCGCCGCCTGGCATTGTCGCCGGTTGCATCGCCTGTTGCAGCCACTATAGCAAGAAGCCTCCCGATCCAGAATGTTCCGCTCCGGTGCCGATCGGTGCGGAGCGATAATCGTGAGGATCACCAGCCCCTGGGTTATTGGTGAGCGCGACGGAGGGCAGCTGAAGCGATGAACCAGTCGGATTCGACAGACGATGCCAAGCCCGTACGGCTGGACAAGTGGCTGTGGGCCGCGCGCTTCTTCAAGACGCGCGGATTGGCGCAGACGGCCGTGGAGAAAGGACATGTGCTGGTGGCGGGCGAGCGCGTCAAGGTGGCGCGCCTTCTGAAACTGGGTGAACTCGTGCGCATCACGATCGGTGACATGGAGCGGCATCTGGAGGTGACCGGGCTTTCGGACGTACGGCGTTCGGCCCCGATCGCGCAGGCCCTTTACCGCGAAACTCCCGAGTCCGTCGCCAGACGCGAAGCGCAGGCACAGCAACGGAAGTTGTTCCGCGAGCCCGCGCGGGAGATCGTGGGCCGGCCGACCAAGCGCGACCGCCGCGACCTGACCCGGGCAAGGGATTTCGGCGATGCCTGATCGGAACCGCCCGGTGGCGGGCTCTCCAGCGTCAGGTGCGAGCACCGAAGACGAGGCGAGGGCGCGACTGCTCGCGTTGGTGCTCGAGTGGGCGCCGATGCCGGCCGTGTGCTCGCAGCGCTGGCGGCGCAGTGCCGCCGATGGCTTCCTGGTCACGCCGCCGGCAACCGCCCATCGCCCGGAGCCGTCCTTGGACGACATCGGATGGTTCGCGCTGGGCGACGTCGGCGCCCGGCGCGCCACCACCCACGCCGAAGGCGCGCAACGCTGGCGTCTGCACCAGGCGCTGTATCGGCAAGGCGGGAGTCGACGCGCGATCGTCTTTTCCCGTCCGGTCCACTGCGCGACGCTCGCCTGCCTCGCCCGGAGTAGCCAGGAAGGCATTCCGGCGCCGGAGGGCATCCCGGCGTTCCATCCGGATGTCGAGCAGGCCAACGGCGGCCCGATCGTCTGCGTCGCGCTACCCTCGGACGATTCCGCGTCGTTCGGGCCGGTCCTCACGGCGCTGGCTGATCGCCCGGCGTGTCTGCTGGCCGGATACGGGCTACTGGTCACGGGCACGAGCCTGGAGGAAGCCAGGTGGCGGACAGTGGAAATCGAAAGTCTCGCCGGGATCTACTGGCGGCTGATCCTGGCTCGCCAGGCGTAACTGAAGGCAACGGTCGAAGCATCGACGTCGACCAAGCCCGTACAATGACCGGGGGAATTCGAACTGTCCCGTTTCCGGCAGTCCGTTATAGTGATCTGCGCCGTTTAGCCAGATTTGCGCCGTTTAGCCGCGCTGCCCCCATAACCCCCATCGCAGACCCATGTAGTTTTTCAACGTAAACGTATCCCACTCCGCCCGCAAGCCGGGCGCAGTGGCAGCTCCCGAGCCCCAACGCCGTGGTCATGGCCTGGTCGACGACCGGCGGCTGCGGTGCGGGCAGTCCGGGTCCCCGATCGACGTTGAGTGGTGCTGGCAGTGAAGGAAATGAAGCGTATCGAGCGCGGGAGCCGTCAGGCTCGCGTGCAATCCATCCAGGTCTTGCGCGGGATTGCCGCCATGCTGGTTGTCTACAACCATGCCGCCCTGCTGGTCCTCGGACTTGAGCCGGAGGCGGGCCCGGCGCTGCTCGCCCCTTCCGAGGAGATCGCCACCCTCGGCGCTATCGGCGTCGATGTCTTCTTCGTGATCAGTGGCTTCGTGATGGCCCTGAGCGCGCGATCTTTCGACGGGCGCTCCGGCGCCGTGGAATTCATGTCGCTTCGATTCATCCGGATCGCACCGCTGTTCTATTTCTTCTGCCTGGTGCAATTGACTCACCTGCTGTGGGCCGGTGTGGATGTCGACCGCGGTTCGATCCTCAATTCGGTGACGTTTCTGCCCTTCTTCGATGACCGGGAATATTCCTGGCCGATCCACTATCTGGGGTGGACGCTGGCTTTCGAGATGCTTTTCTACCTCGTCGTGACGGTGCTGATCGCCGCGGGCCAGGGCAGAAACGCCCCTGCTATTTTCCTCGCGGTGGCGGTGCTGCCGTTGCTGGGGTTGCTCTCCGACGACGGCCGGGTCCTGTGGCGCATGGCGACCAATCCGATCCTGTGGGAGTTCGCGTTGGGCATCGTTGCCTACCGGCTCTGGGATTCGGGTCTGCTTTCCCGCATCAGGTTGCCCCTGCTGGCGGGCGTGACACTTGCTGTGACGGCACTGTTGTTGAGCGTGGTCTATGGTCACCCCGTGTTCAGCGCCGCTGAAACCGTCGTGGGCGAGGGCAGCATCATGCGTTGCCTGGTCTGGGGAGGTCCGGCATTTGCCCTGGTCTGCATGATGCTCGGTTTCGACAGGTCGTCCGGCGCACCAGGGACCGCCGTGCTGCGGTCGGTCGGCGATGCGTCGTACTCGATATACCTGTCCCACCTGTTCGTGGTGACGGCCGTCGGGAAACTGCTCGAGTTCCAGCCGATTCAGCCCGACATGGCACTATTGGTCACTATCGCCTGCTCCGCTGTGGTGGGGCTGATCGTGTACCGCCTTATCGAGAAGCCGCTGCTCGCCGTGGGCAGGAACACTTGGCGCAATCTGTCCGGCCGGGCACTCGCAGCACAGGAACGGCCGCTGTGAGGATTGTCCGATGAAGACGAGTTCAGGAGTGCTAGGTTGATCCGGTCGATCGAGGGTTTGCGCGGCGTGGCTGCGTTGCTGGTGGCCCTGTTCCACGCCTACGTCTACGGCCAGTGGGGCGGCTTTCCGGCGCAGTCGATGGTCTTGCGGCATGCCTGGCTGTTCGTCGACTTGTTCTTCGTGATCAGCGGATTCGTGATGGCCTCGGCCTACTCGGACCGGCTGGATACCCCCCGGGCGACGGGCGCCTACATGGTCAGGCGGTTCTTCAGGCTCTATCCGCTTCATCTGGTCACCACGGCCACGGTGCTGCTGGCGGTTGTCGGGGTTCAGACCGCCAAGTGGATCCTGGCCGCCAACGGCCTGCAGGTGGGAACCGAGCCGCCGTTCGCGGTCGAGTTCTTCAACCTCAAACTGCTGGGTCTGGACCTGCTGCTGCTGCAGGGCGTTGGCATCCTGCGGATGGAAATCCACAACTATCCGTCCTGGTCGATCTCGGTCGAGTTCTGGCTCTATCTGATTTTTGCGCTGCTGATGCTGGCGATCAGATCCCGGCTCTTGCGGATCGTGATCAGCGCGACCATCGTGGCGCTGTCGGTGGCCTACTTCGTCGTTTACTGGTCGTCGGCCCCGGAGGCCTTGCGCACCCTCGACACCCGCGGCCTGCCCCGCGGACTGCTGAGTTTCTTCCAGGGATGCCTGCTGTTCTATTTCTACCAGCGCCTGGCCGCCTGGTTCGAACGACCCGGGGGGCCATTGCGCTGGTGGCTCTTGAGCGCCGCTCAGGCGGCGGCAGCCGCGCTGGCGCTGTACCTCGTGGCCCGACAGGATATGCTGGGCACCTGGCAGTTGCTGATACCTTTCGCCTTCACCCTGGTTGTGGTGGTGCTGCTGCCGGATCGCGGACTGATCGCCGCCCTGCTGCAGACCCGCCCGGTCCAGTGGATCGGCTTGCACAGTTACTCGATCTACCTGGTCCACGTGACCGTGCTGACCGTGCTCGACTGGCCGGGCCGGGCGGTCCCCGAGCCGGCCAAGCACCTGGTCGGGCTGGTCTATCTCGGGCTGGTGTTCGGCTTGTCCGCACTCAGCTACCGCTACATCGAGGCTCCCTGGCGCGACCGTGGCAGGCGCCTTGCCGATCGCATCGAGGCAGGCGAGACGTTCGCCGGCCAGGGCAGTACCGTCCAGCGCTGACCGCTAGGAGCCTGTCGGGTGGGGGATACTTGCCGCAGTGCCAACTGACGGGGGCGGCGGTGAGCAGAATCCAACTCAGGCCGGGGGCCACATCGCTGGCGCACTGGTGCGATATCTACCAGGGTGCCGGGATGCAGCTCGATCCGGGCTGCTGGGACGGCGTGGATGCCGGTGCGGCGACGGTGGCCCGCATCGTGGCCCGCGGGGCACCGGTCTATGGCATCAATACCGGCTTCGGCAAACTCGCCAGCGTGCGCATCGACGCCGGGGACCTGGCGGAACTGCAGCGCAATATCGTGCTGTCGCATTGCGCCGGCATCGGCGAGCCGATGCCGGCGCCTGTGGTGCGCCTGATGATGGCGCTCAAGCTGGCAAGCCTCGCACAGGGTGCCTCCGGCATCCAGCGGCAGACGCTGGCGCTGCTGCATGCGATGCTGGATCGCGGCGTGATCCCGGTCGTTCCGGCTCAGGGGTCGGTAGGCGCATCGGGCGATCTGGCGCCGCTGGCGCACATGACCGCGGTCATGATCGGTGTCGGCGAGGCACATGCCGGCAGCGAGCGTCTGCCGGCCCTTGAGGCCCTCGCCCGGGCGGGGCTCGCGCCGGTGACGCTCGGACCGAAGGAAGGGCTGGCGCTGCTCAACGGCACCCAGTTTTCTACCGCCTACGGGCTGGCGGCGCTCTTCGATGCGCAAGTGCTGTTCCGGTCTGCGCTAGTCACCGGTGCGCTGGCAACGGATGCGGCGCGGGGTTCCGACACGCCGTTCGACGATCGGATCCACCGCCTTCGCCGGCATGCGGGTCAGATCGAATCGGCGGCGGCCCTGCGCAGTCTGCTGGGCGGCAGCGCGATACGCGCCTCGCATCGGCAGGGCGACGAGCGGGTGCAGGATCCGTACTGCCTGCGCTGCCAGCCGCAGGTGATGGGCGCCTGTCTCGACGTGCTGCGTCACGCCGCCGGCACGCTGCTGAACGAGGCCAACGGCGTGTCGGACAATCCCCTGATCTTTGCCGACGGCGACGAGGCGCTCTCGGGAGGAAATTTTCACGCCGAACCGGTGGCATTCGCGGCCGACACCATGGCGTTGGCGCTGTGTGAAATCGGCTCGCTCGCGGAGCGTCG
This sequence comes from uncultured beta proteobacterium, assembly GCA_963834335.1. Classification (GTDB taxonomy): domain Bacteria; phylum Pseudomonadota; class Gammaproteobacteria; order Burkholderiales; family Burkholderiaceae_E; genus Lautropia. The sequence goes on from CAWIBK010000001.1 coordinate 1,154,911, forward strand.
GGTGGCGATGCTGGTGGATCCGGCGCTGTCCGGCCTTCCGGCCTTCCTGACGCCGAGGCCGGGCCTGAACTCCGGCTTCATGATGTCGCAGGTGACCGCGGCGGCGCTGGTGTCGGAGAACAAGCAGCGCGCTCATCCCGCGAGCGTGGATTCGATTCCCACCTCCGCCAACCAGGAAGATCACGTATCCATGGCGGCTCACGCGGCGCGGCGCCTGATGCCCATGGTGGAGAACGCAATGGGCGTGGTGGCGATCGAGTTGCTGTGTGCAGCCCAGGGGTGCGACTTCCACGCTCCATTGAGATCGAGCGAACCGCTCGAGGCGGTCCGCGCACTGCTCAGGGCCGAGGTAGACCATCTGGAGGATGATCGTCACCTGCAGCCGGACCTGATCAAGGCGATTGCGCTGGTGCGCAGCGGCGCGCTCGTCGCCTGCGCAGGCGTGGCGCTGCCGGGCGTTGATCCTCAGTCGCCCCCCAGCGCCGGCGGCAGACCCCCTGCCAGCAGCGGAGTGCTTTGATCTTTCAGGCCGACGCCGGTCAGGCGAAGTTGCCGCGCCTGTCGGCACAACCACCAGAACCGATGCGCCGCGGCCTCGTAGTCGAGACCTTCCGGGCGGATATTCGAGATGCAGTTGCGCTCAGCGTCGGTGCGGCCCACGCGAGGGTGCCAGGTGAGATAGATCCCGAGGCTGTCCGGCGAACTGAGGCCAGGACGCTCGCCGATGAGCATCGCGACCAGGCGTGCGGACAGCAGTTCACCGATCCCGTCGCCCAGTGCCACCCTGGCCTGGGTCGCCACGATCAGAGGGCCGAGGCGCCAATCGGGAGGCGCGTGGCGTCGAAGCGCCGCGATCATCGGTACGGCATTGCGCTCGATTGCGGGTGCCGACAGTCCATCGGCCACGACCAGGAGCAGGTCGCAGCCGAACCCCTCGCCCTGCGTCGCTGCTGCCGGCCCTGCCGCCCGCGCTGCCTCGCGGGCCACTGCCCGCAGCGACCGGCGGCTGGCAGCCGATAGACTCCGCCCGAGGTCGGGGCGCAGCAGGAAGCCCGCCCGGTCGGCGGCGGCGCTCTGCACGTGACGACACGGCAGGCCGGCGGCCTGCAAGCGGCTTGCCAGAGCCGGCACGTCCAGCAAGCGCTGGACCGCATCGCATGCCTGGGCGTGTGCAAGGCCGAAACGCAGGAGCGCCGCCGTAGGCAGACTGCTGCCGCTGCGCCCGAGCGCGATGCGTGCTGCCGTGTGCGCCCGCAAGTCCAGCCAGGGATCGGGATCGCTCATGTCGACAGGCGGCGCATCTGCTGCAGGGCCGGGTGGCGGGGTCCGACGGGCAGGAGGCTGCCGTCTTCGCCGATCAGTCGCATCATGCGCAGCCACTGGTCGAACTCCGGAGCGCGCGCCAGGCCCAGGAGGCGGCGCAGGTAGAGCGCATCGTGAAAGGAGGTGCTCTGGTAATTGAGCATGATGTCGTCGGCGCCGGGCACCCCCATGATGAAGGTGACTCCTGCCGTCCCGAGCAGGGTCAGCAGGTTGTCCATGTCGTCGGAGTCCGCCTGCGCATGATTGGTGTAGCAGACGTCGCACCCCAGCGGCAGGCCGAGCAGTTTTCCGCAGAAATGGTCTTCCAGGCCCGCACGGATTATCTGCTTGCCGTCGTACAGGTACTCGGGCCCGATGAAGCCCACGACCGTATTGGTCAGCAGCGGCTTGAATGCGCGGGCAACCGCGTAGGCGCGGGCCTCGCAGGTCTGCTGGTCCACGCCATGGTTCGCCGCTGCAGACAGCGCACTACCCTGGCCGGTCTCGAAGTACATCACGTTGCGGCCGACGGTGCCGCGGCCAAGCGAGAGCGCGGCCGCCTGCGCCTCGGCGAGCAGCGCGAGATCGACGCCGAAACCGCGGTTGGCCTGCTCGGTGCCTGCGATCGACTGGAACACCAGGTCCACCGGCACCCCGCGCTCGATCAGTTGCAAGGTGTTGGTCACATGGGTCAGCACGCAGGACTGCGTCGGTACCTCCAGCCGCGCGATGACGTCGTCGAGCATGTGGGCGATGCCGCCGATGGCGGCGATGTTGTCGGTGGCCGGGTTGACCCCGATCACCGCGTCGCCGGCACCGTAGAGCAGGCCATCGACGATCGAGGCGGCGATTCCGCGCAGATCGTCGGTCGGGTGATTGGGTTGCAGGCGTACGGCCAGCCGGCCCGGCAGGCCGATGGTGTTCCGAAAGCCGGTCACGACCCGGCACTTGCGCGCAACCAGTATCAGGTCCTGGTTGCGCATGAGTTTGCTCACGGCCGCGGCCATTTCCGGCGTGATGCCTGCGCGCACGGCGGTGAGCGCGGCCTCATCGGCCGCGTCCGACAGCAGCCAGTCGCGCATCGCGCCGACGCTCAGATGGCTGATCGGCGCGAAAGCCGAGGCATCGTGGCTGTCGATGATCAGCCGCGTGACCTCGTCGCTTTCATACGGGACCAGCGCTTCCTCCAGGAAGCGGGCGAGCGGCACCTCCGCCAGGCAGATCCGCGCGGCCATCCGTTCGACCGCGCCGGCCGCCGCCACTCCCGCCAGCTGGTCCCCGGAGCGCAGCGGGGAGGCCTTGCCCATCAGTTCCTTCAGGTCGCGGAACTGCCAGGTATGCTGGCCGATCGTCTGGCGGTAGCGGGACCGGGGGGCGGATCGCATGCGAGCGGCAGTGCGGGTCAGGTCCCGGCAGTGGCGCCCGGTGAGCGGTAGCGGACGGCCTGGTCCGACTGGCCGGAGCGGACCAGCAGGTCGCGAAGATGCAGGCCCGTGTAACTGGCCGGGGCATTGCAGATCGTCTCGAGCGTACCCTGCGCGACGATGTCGCCGCCGCCGGCGCCGCCTTCGGGCCCCAGGTCGATGATCCAGTCCGCCGTCTTGATCACGTCGAGATTGTGCTCGATCACGACAACCGTGTTGCCGTGGTCGCGCAGCGCATGAATGACCTTGAGCAGCAGTGCGATGTCATGGAAATGCAGGCCGGTGGTGGGTTCGTCCAGGATGTAGAGCGTGCGTCCGGTGTCGCGCTTGGACAGTTCCTGCGACAGCTTGACCCGCTGGGCCTCGCCGCCGGACAGCGTCGTGGCGCTCTGGCCCAGGCGGATGTACCCCAGGCCGACATCGAGCAGGGTCTGCAGCTTGCGGGCGATCATCGGCACCGCCTCGAAGAAGGCGAAGGCGGTTTCGACGGTCATGTGCAGCACCTCGGCGATGTTGCGGCCCTTGTACTGTACTTCCAGCGTCTCACGGTTGTAGCGGCTGCCGCCGCAGACATCGCACGGCACATAGACGTCCGGAAGAAAGTGCATCTCCACCTTGATCATGCCGTCGCCCTGGCAGGCTTCGCAGCGGCCGCCCTTGACGTTGAACGAAAAACGGCCGGGGCCGTAGCCGCGCTCGCGCGCAGCGGGGACTTCCGCGAACAGTTCCCGGATCGGGGTGAACAGGCCGGTGTAGGTGGCGGGATTGCTGCGCGGGGTGCGTCCGATCGGGCTCTGGTCGACCGAGATGACCTTGTCGAAATCGTCCATGCCGTCGATCGCCTCGTGCTCCGCCGGTTCGGCCTGTGAGCGATAGATATGGCGGGCAGCCGTCTTGTAGAGCGTGTCGTTCACCAGGGTCGACTTGCCCGAGCCCGATACGCCGGTCACGCAGATCAGCAGGCCCTGCGGGAACTCGACGGTCAGGTTCTTGAGGTTGTTGCCCCGCGCGCCGCGCACCCGCAGGGACTTCGGTCCCGGTCGGGTCTTCACGTCCGGCACCTCGATGCGCAGCCGCCGGCCCAGGTACTGCCCGGTCAGGGACTCCTCGCTGTCGATGATGTCCTGCGGGCTGCCCTGCGCGATGATCCGGCCGCCGTGTTCGCCGGCGCCAAGCCCGAGGTCGAGCACGTGATCCGCAGCGAGGATCGCATCCTCGTCGTGTTCGACGACCAGCACCGAATTGCCGAGATCGCGCAAGTGCATCAATGTCGACAGCAGCCGGTCGTTGTCGCGCTGGTGCAGGCCGATGGACGGCTCGTCCAGGACGTACATGACACCGGTGAGGCCGGACCCGATCTGCGAGGCAAGCCGGATGCGCTGCGACTCGCCGCCGGACAAGGAGTCGGCCGATCGTTCGAGCGACAGGTAGTCCAGCCCCACGTTGTTGAGAAAACTCAGGCGGCTGCCGATTTCGCGGATGATCCTTTCGCCGATCGCGGCTTTCGCACCTTCCAGCTTGAGCTTGTCGAACCAGTGCCTTGCCTCGCCCAGGGTCCAGCCGGTCACTTCCCAGATCGGCTTGTCTTCGCCGCGAGGTCCGACCCGCACGTGGCGGGCGTCGATGCGCAGTCGGGTGCCCTGGCAGGTAGGGCAGGTCCGGGAATTCAGGAACTTGGCCAGCTCCTCCCGGATGTGCGCCGACTCGGTCTCCTTGTAGCGCCGCTCGAAGTTGTGGACGATGCCCTCGAAGGTGTGCTGCTTGGAGACCGTCTTGCCGGCGCCGCTCAAGTAGACGAAAGGGATCTTCTGGTTGCCGGAGCCGAAAAGGATGATGTTGCGAACCGTTTCAGGCAGAGATTCGAACGGCTCGTCGATGTCGAAGTCATAGAAGAGCGAGAGGCTCTGCAACATCTGGAAATAGAACTGGTTGCGCCGGTCCCAGCCGCGAACTGCGCCCGAGCCCAGGCTCAGGTTGGGGAACTGGACGATGCGGGTCGGGTCGAAGAACTGCACGACGCCGAGGCCGTCGCACTCGGGACAGGCGCCGAGCGGGTTGTTGAAGGAGAACAACCGCGGCTCCAGTTCACGCAGGGACCAGTTGCAGATCGGACAGGCGAACTTGCTGGAGAAGACGCGTTCGGGGCCGTCGTCCATCGGTTGCGCGATGGCACGGCCTTCGGCCAGCCGCAATGCAGTCTCGAACGACTCGGCGAGCCGCTGCTTGATGCCGGGCGTCACCTTGATCCGGTCCACCACCACGTCGATCGAATGCTTCTGCAGCTTGTTCAGTGCGGGCGGCTTGTCGAGGTCGTGAACCTGCGCCGCACCCGGCCCGTCGGCTGCGGCCTTGCCTTCGGTGCGTACCCGGACTCGGACGAAGCCCTGGGCCTGCAGGCTCTCGAAGAGGTCCAGGTGCTCGCCCTTGCGGCCGCTGACCACCGGGGCGAGAACCATCAGGCGGGTGTTCTCAGGCAGGGCCAGCACCGTGTCTACCATCTGGGAGACCGTCTGGGAGTCGAGCGCCTGGTCGGGGTGGTCGGGGCAGTAGGGCGTGCCGGTGCGCGCGTAGAGCAGGCGCAGGTAGTCGTATATCTCCGTCACCGTGCCCACGGTCGAGCGGGGGTTGTGGCTGGTGGACTTCTGCTCGATGGCGATCGCGGGCGACAGCCCTTCGATGAGATCGACGTCCGGCTTCTCCATCAGCTGCAGGAACTGGCGCGCGTAGGCCGATAGCGACTCCACGTAGCGCCGCTGTCCTTCGGCGTAAAGCGTATCGAAGGCCAGTGACGACTTGCCCGGACCCGGACAGGCCGGTGACGACCACCAGCTGGTTGCGCGGTATATCCGTGGAGACGTTCTTCAGGTTGTGCGTGCGGGCACCGCGCACGCGGATCCACCCTGCGCCCTGCACCGCGGCGGTGACTATCCGATCCTGAAGCGGCGCGCCGGCGGTGTCCTGCGGCGAAGACGCGTTCCTGGTATCCACTGGTTCGATTGCAATACCTCTGGCCAACCCGAAACTATACCGAATCCGCAAGGATCACGTGCCCGGGCCGGTTGGGACGGACTGCTACCATTGCGGCGATGGTGAGTGACACGCCCGAACACGTCGACGACTTCCGCATGACCCCCCAGGAGTTCAGTACCAGCATCTGGCTGGCGCTGCTCTATGGGTCACGCATGCTGGGGATGTTTCTGATCCTGCCGGTGTTCGCGGTTCATGCCGCCGGCATGCCCGGCGGCAGCGACGTCGCGCTGGTCGGATTCGCTTTCGGAATATACGGGTTGACCCAGGCGCTGTTCCAGATCCCGTTCGGGGCGGCGTCGGACCGGTTCGGCCGCAAACCGGTGATCACGGCGGGCCTGCTGCTCATGCTTGCCGGCAGCCTCGTCGCTGCCGCGGCCGACTCGGTCACCGGGCTGGCAGTGGGCCGCGCGCTGCAGGGTGCCGGGGCGGTATCCGCGGCGATCAGCGCGCTGCTGGCCGACAGCACCCGGGACTCGCAGCGGACCAAGGCGATGGCGATGGTGGGCGCAACCATCGGCCTGTCCTTCGCGTTCTCGCTGGTGGCGGCACCGCTGCTTTACCGGGCCATCGGCCTGTCCGGTATCTTCGTGCTGACCGGCCTGCTGGCCGTCGTGGGCATCGCGATCGTGTGGAGGCTGATTCCGGCGCCGGCGCCGGTGTCCCGCCGGCCGCTCGGGATGTGGGCAGGCAGCCCATCGCTGCGCAAGGTCCTGGACGGCGACATGATGCGCTTGAACTTCGGCGTGTTCGTGCTGCACCTGACGCAGATGACGCTGTTCGTGGTGGTGCCGGCGCAGCTGGTCGGGCTGGTGGGGCTGCCTCTGTCGGAGCACTGGAAGATCTACCTGCCGGTCGTGCTGGCGTCCTTCGCGGTCATGATGCCTCCGCTCAATTGGGCGGAACGGACCGGACGGCTTCGCGGACTGTTCCTGCTCGCGATCGGCCTGCAGTGCCTCAGTCAGTTGGGCTTCGCCGTCCTCCCGCCGGGTCTGGGATCGGTGTCCGTGCTGCTGCTGGCATTCTTCCTGAGTTTCAACATGCTGGAGGCCCTGATGCCGTCGCTGGCGTCACGCCTTGCCCCGACGGAAGGACGTGGCCTCGCCCTCGGCTTCTTCAGCACGTCCCAGGCGCTCGGGGTGTTCTGCGGCGGAGCGCTCGGCGGGTTGCTGGCGCAGCGTCTGGGCGCTACCAGCGTCTTCGTGGTGGCGGCGCTGCTGTGCGCGGCATGGTGGGGAATCGCGCGCGGCGCGCGGCGCTGGCCTGGCCGGCATGGGACCGGGATTGCCCATCAGGCCTAACCCGGTCGCGTGGCGGGGGCGCGGCGCGCGGCCGGACCGCAAGGCACAATACCGCAAGGCACAGACTTGGCTGGGCGGGTAAACAAGACGGCTCGCAAGAGCGGAGGTATTTCAAATGGCATCGGTTAACAAGGTAATCCTGGTCGGCAACCTCGGACGTGATCCCGAGACGCGTTACTCGCCGGATGGCGCAGCCATCTGCAACGTTTCCATCGCGACCACGTCCCAATGGAAGGACAAGGCATCCGGCGAACGCAAGGAGGAAACGGAATGGCACCGGGTCACCTTCTACGGCCGGCTGGCCGAGATTGCCGGTGAATACCTGAAGAAGGGCCGGTCGGTCTATGTGGAGGGCCGCCTCAAGACCCGCAAGTACAAGGACAAGGAGGGCATCGAGAAATACGCCACCGACATCATCGCGGACCAGATGCAGATGCTGGGCGGACGTGAAGGCATGGGCGGGGGAGACTCGGACGGTGGCGGCTATGCCGGCCAGTCCGGTGGCGGGCGCAGCGGTGGCGGAGCGGCCCGGCCGGCCGGTGCGCCGGCGGGCGCCGGCGAAGGCGGGGGTGCCAAGCGCCCGGCGCCGAACTTCGACGACATGGATGACGACATCCCGTTCTAGGAGGCTGTCGGGGCAGGCACGAAGGAGGCTGTCGGGACCGCCTCCTGGGCCCTACACCACCATCGGCGTCACGGCGCCGTCCATCGCCAGGATCGCCCCGGTGATATAGCTCGCACGGTCTGACGCCAGGAAGACGACCGCATCCGCGATTTCGTGCGGCGTGGCGATCCGTCCGAGCGGCAGGCGTTCGTTCGCCCTGGTCATCGCCTGGTCGATGCTGATGCCCTGGAGTCTGGCTTCCGCCGCCATGCCTTCCTTGAGCCGTTCGGTCAGAGTCAGGCCGGGATTGACGGCATTCACCCGTACACCCTTGGCGCCGTAGGCGGCAGCCAGGCCGGCGCTCACCAGCATCAGTGCGGCATTGGCCGCACCGCCCGACAGGTGGGTGGGGCTGGCCACCTTGCCGCCGGCACCGACCACGTTGACGATCACGCCGCTGCCCCGCCGGCCCATCCGCTTGACCACCGGGTCGATCATGTGGATGTAGGTGAAGTACTTGGCGTCCATCGCATCGTGCCAGGACTGGGGCGTGAGATCGTCCGGGCCTACCCGCCTGGCGGCGCCGGCGGAATTCACCAGGATATCGACGGGGCCGCCTTGGGCTTCAGCCTCGTCCAGCGCCGCCGCCGCCGCGCCGGCGTCCTTGAGGTCGGCACGGAATGTCCGGACCCGTGCTGTTGCGCCACTCTCCTGCGGTTGCCCCGTTTGCGCCGGCTGCGTCAGGCCGCCCGTGAGCTGACGGGCCGCCACGGCCAGATTGTCCTCGCTGCGGGACACCAGACTGACGTTGGCGCCTTCCGCGAGAAAGGCCTGGGCGCAGGCGAGTCCGATGCCCTTGCTGCCGCCGGTGATGAGTACGTGCTTGCCTTGCAGGCGCAGATCCATTGGATGACTCCGGGAGTTGGGAGAAACAGGTGGGCGTGGCGGACGGCCGGCAGCCCGGTCGTGGCGGGTGCTGCACGCCGTCGCGGACGCTGGTCATTTGACCATCGATCGGCAATCATTGCAGCCCCGCTTCCCATATTCCGACAGCCTCCCAGGACGCCCGATGCACCCGGTTTTGTTCAGCAACGCAGCCCTGCTCGACCCCATGCGGGGGGAACTGCTGCAAGACCACCATGTCCTGGTGGCGGACGGTCTTGTCAAGGAAGTGTCGGACCGGCCCCTGCCCGCGCACGATGCGGAGGTCATCGACCTGCGTGGCCGCACCATCATGCCGGGTCTGATCGACCTGCACGTCCACGTGGTAGCCACCCAGCTCGACCTGGCCAGCCAGATGCACCTCCCCGACGCGCTGGTGCTGATGCGCGCGGTGCCGCTGATGGCGGGAATGCTCCGCCGCGGCTTCACCACGGTGCGCGACGCCGGCGGCGCCGGCTGGGGCCTGAAATCGGCCGTCGCCGAAGGAACGATCGCCGGACCGCGGCTGTTCATTTCCGGCCATGCGCTCAGCCAGACCGGCGGCCATGGCGATACCCGCGCGCGCTCCGACCACCTGCGGACGGCTTATTCCTGCGGCTGCTTTCGCGCCGGGGCGCTGGCCCGGGTGGCGGACGGCGTCGACGGCGTTCGCCTGGCCGCCCGCGAGGAACTGCAGATGGGAGCCGATCAGATCAAGATCATGGCCTCGGGCGGCATCGCCTCCCCGACCGATCCGATCGCTTCCTGGGGCTACGCCGATGACGAAGTCCGTGCGATCGTGCACGAAGCGGCCGCCCGCCAGACCTATGTGATGGCCCACGCCTACACGGCGGAGTCGATTGCGCGTGTGGTCCGCCTGGGGGTGCGCACCATCGAACACGGTAACCTGGTCGACGACGATGCGGCCGCGCTGATGGCCGCCCAGGGGGCCTACATGGTGCCGACGCTGGTGACCTACGAGGCCCTGGCGAACGAAGGTGCGGCGCTGGGATTGCCGGCGCACAGCATCGACAAGATCGCGTCGGTCAGGGATGCCGGCCTGAAGGCGCTGGAGATCTGCCGCCGGGCGGGCGTCCGGATCGGCTTCGGCACGGACCTGCTCGGGGCCTCGCAGCGGTTGCAAAGCGACGAGTTCCGGATCCGCAGCGAGGTCATGTCGCCCCTGGAGATCATCCGCAGCGCCACCGTGATCGGCGCCGAAGTCCTGAACCAGGAGGGCAGGCTGGGCCGCCTGGTCGCGGGCGCGCACGCCGACCTGCTGGTGGTGGACGGCAATCCGCTGGCGGACCTGTCGTGCCTGTGGGACGACAACGGGGGGGCCGGCGACCAGCCAGCCGGGCGGATTCTCGCCGTGATGAAAGGCGGCCGGATGCACCACGACCGGATCGGGCGCTGACCCGCCCCATCGTCGGGCCGGTTCAGGCGTTCAGAAAGCGCGCATAGAAGGCGCGCAGTTCGGACAGTTCGGCCAGCACCTCGAACGGAAACCCCTGGCGATCGGTCCGGTCGGCGATCAGCAGTGCGTCGATGCCGTGGACCATCTGGGCCGGTCGGTAGCCGAAGGCGGCGAGGCGGTTGATGATGTGAGGAACTTCCTTTGCAGTCCGGCGCAGGGGCAGTTTCCCTTCGAGTTGTTCCAGCAGCGCCCGGCCGGCCGCGCTCAGGGGCTCTCTGACGTGCGCCTCGCCATGATCGGGAAGGGCGCCGAAAGTCGCGCGGACCTGCGCGGGCTTTGCTTTCGGCTGGCGGCGCGATGGGCTTGTTTTGGCCTCGCTCACAATTATTTTTTCTCCCCGACTGTCACGAACCGTCAGGATCATAGGGGACGTCCGGCGCGCCGTCGGGCCGGACCGATCGTCGACCGGTTCCGGTTCCTGAACGGTCGTACCCGAGCCGGCGCAGGCCGTCTGCGGGCGAGGTGACAAAACATTCTATAATTCAAGGCTCCCCTGAGGCTTGAGATGGCCAGCACCTGCCCCCATCTGGACGCCTCGTACTCCTAATCCCGTAGCAATCATGCCGATCTATGCCTATCGTTGCGACGCCTGCGGCTTCCGGAAGGACGCACTGCAGAAGATGTCGGATCCCGCGTTGACCACCTGCCCCTCCTGCGGGGAAGAGCGATTCGCAAAACAGTTGTCCGCGCCCGCGTTCCAGTTGAAAGGCACGGGCTGGTACGCCACCGATTTCCGCGACAACGGCAAGAAGGCCGACAAGGCTGCCGAGGCGGACACCAACGGCGTAGCCGCCGGCGGAGCCGGCGAGGCGACCGGCGGCAAGACGGAGGGCGGCGACGGTAAGCGGGCCGACGGCAAGTCGGACGGCAAGACGGACGCCGGCAAGGCCGGTGACGCCGGGACGAACGGGCAGGGCGGCAACGGCGCCGGGGGGGCCAAGGGCACGCAGGCCGGCCGGGCCTCGGACGGCGCCGCCACTCCTTCGGCCCCGACTGCGCCGCCGGTCAAGCCGTCACCTTCCACAACGGGTACTTCGGGCAGCGGTTCCAGCGCGAGCTGATCGGCGCCTGCCGGTCGGCCCGCTTCGTGAACCCTCCGCCCTGACGAGGTCAGCATCATGTTCAAGCGCTACTTCGTCACCGGCCTGCTGTTGTGGATTCCCATCGGGATCACCTTGTGGGTGCTGAGCCTGGTCGTCAGCGACGATGGACCAGAGCCTGGCCCTGCTGCCGGCGCACTGGAATCCGCGTGTCTTCCTCGGTCGTGACGTTCCCGGCCTGGGCGCCATCCTGACCCTGGTGATCATCTTCGTGACCGGGGTGCTTACCGCGAACCTGGTCGGCGGCAAGCTGGTGATCTGGGGTGAGCAGATCCTCATCCGGATCCCGATCGTGCGCAGCATCTATTCCAGCGTGAAGCAGGTCAGCGACACCATCCTGTCGCCCAATGGCAATGCCTTTCGCAAGGCGCTGCTGGTGCAGTATCCGCGCAAGGGAGTCTGGACCATCGCCTTCCTGACCGGTGTTCCGCCGTGGACCTGCAGGAGGCGGCGGGACAGCGATCGCCTCGTCGCTGGTGTCGGTCTACGTGCCGACCACCCCCAACCCCACGTCCGGGCTTCTTCCTGATGATGCGTAAGGACGAAACGATCGAGCTCGACATGACCGTGGATGCGGCGCTCAAGTACATTGTGTCGATGGGCGTCGTGAGCCCGGTCGTGAAAGACGAGGTCCGCACGCGCACCATGCTGGCGCGGCGCTGAACCCCTGGAGAAAGCGAGTTATGCGTAGTTGTTATGTCGGTCAGGTCTCGATCGAGCATCTCGACAAGCAGGTCACCCTGTTCGGCTGGGTGCATCGGCGCCGCGATCACGGCGGCGTGATCTTCATCGACCTGCGGGACCGCGAAGGTCTGGCGCAGGTCGTCTGCGATCCGGATCGCAAGGAGACCTTCGCGATTGCCGAACGGATCCGCAACGAGTTCTGCATCCGGATCGTCGGCAAGGTCCGCCGCCGCCCCGCGGGCACCGAGAACGAAGGCCTGCGCAGCGGCCAGGTCGAGGTGCTCTGCCAGGAAATCGAGATCCTCAACGCATCGGTCACGCCGCCGTTCCAGCTCGACGACGAGAATCTCTCGGAAACCACCCGGCTGACCCATCGGGTCCTGGACCTGCGGCGCTCGCAGATGCAGGAGAACCTGATGCTGCGCTATCGCGTGAGCGATGGAGGTCGCGCCGCTACCTCGACTCCCTCGGCTTCATCGACATCGAGACGCCGATGCTGACCAAGTCGACGCCGGAAGGCGCCCGGGACTACCTGGTTCCGTCGCGCGTGAACGCCGGCATGTTCTTCGCGCTGCCCCAGTCGCCGCAGCTGTTCAAGCAGTTGCTGATGGTGGCCGGCTTCGATCGCTACTACCAGATCGTCAAATGCTTCCGCGACGAGGACCTGCGGGCGGACCGGCAGCCGGAATTCACCCAGATCGACTGCGAAACGTCGTTCCTGGGCGAGGAGGAAATCCGGGCCATCTTCGAGGAGATGGTCCGCACCATCTTCCGCACGGTCCTCGACGTCAAGCTGCCCGGCGAGTTCCCGGTGATGAGCTATCAGGACGCGATGCGCCTGTACGGTTCCGACAAGCCCGACATGCGGGTGAAGCTCACGCTGACCGAGCTGACCGATGCGATGAAGGAGGTCGAGTTCAAGGTCTTCTCCGGTCCGGCCAACTATGGAAGGGGGGCGAGTGGTGGCGCTGCGGGTGCCGGGTGGCGCCGAGATGAGCCGCAGCGAGATCGATGCCTACACCCAGTTCGTCGGCATCTACGGCGCCCGCGGCCTGGCCTACATCAAGGTCAACGACACGCTCCAAAGGCCGGGACGGCTTGCAGTCGCCGATCGTCAAGAACCTCAACGAAGCGGCGCTGCACGAGGTCCTGGTACGCACCGGCGCAGTCAATGGCGACCTGGTGTTCTTCGGTGCCGACAAGGCCAAGGTGGTCAACGATGCCATGGGTGCATTGCGCGGCAAGATCGGCCATTCCGAGTTCGGCCGGGCCCGCGGCCTTCTGGAGAGCGAATGGCGCCCGTTGTGGGTCGTGGACTTCCCGATGTTCGAATACGACGAGGAGAACAGCCGGTGGTCGGCATTGCACCATCCGTTCACCGCGCCGAAGGATGGGCACGAGGACATGCTGGAGACCAACCCGGGCCGCTGCCTGGCCAAGGCGTACGACATGGTGCTGAACGGCTGGGAGATCGGCGGCGGCTCGGTGCGTATCCATCGCGAGGAAGTGCAGAGCAAGGTCTTTCGCGCGCTCAACATCGGCGCCGAGGAAGCGGCGGAGAAGTTCGGCTTTCTGCTCGATGCCCTGCAGTACGGTGCGCCACCGCACGGCGGTATCGCCTTCGGCCTGGACCGGATCGTCACGATGATGGCGGGCGCCGAATCCATCCGGGATGTGATTGCCTTTCCGAAGACGCAGCGCGCCCAGGACCTGCTGACCAAGGCGCCCTCGGCAGTGGACGAGAAGCAGTTGCGGGAGTTGCACATCCGGCTGCGCGCGGTCGACACCGGGCAGCCGGGCTCCTAGTCCGGGATCCCAGATGCCGGAAGCGCCGGCCGCGCCGGCAGGACGCTGGAAGATTCCCGAATCGGTCCTGGTGGTCATTCACACCAGCGACCTGCAGGTGCTGTTGCTGGAGCGTGCCGATCATCCGGGATTCTGGCAGTCGGTCACCGGCAGCAAAGACGATCCCGACGAGTCGCTGGCCGAGACCTGCCGTCGCGAGGTCCAGGAGGAGACCGGCCTCGACACGGCGTCTTTCGCATTGAGCGACATGGGCCTGACCAATCGCTTCGAGATCTTCGCGCACTGGCGCCACCGCTACGCTGACGGTGTGACCCACAACACCGAGCACGTGTTTTCGCTGGAACTGCCGCGGGCGCTGCCGATCACCATCGCCCCCCGCGAGCACCTGCGCTATCAGTGGTTGCCGTGGGACCAGGCGGCCTCGCGCTGCTTCTCCTGGAGCAATGTCCAGGCGATCGAGGAACTTGCCCGGCGGCACCTGCGCGGTCCTTCGCGCTGACCGGTCCGGATACGCCAGGGACCGGACCAGTCGCGGTTGCTCCTTGTGAAAATCGTCGGAATCGACTTCAGCAGTTCGCCGACCGGGCGCAAGCCGATCACCCAGGCGGTGGGGCACCTGGACCTGCATGCGGACCCCGTGCTGCACGTCGTGGCGCACCATCGCCTGTCGTCGCTGGCCGCCTTCGAGCAGTGGCTGGCCGTTCCCGATGCCTGGGTGGCCGGTTTCGATTTCCCGTTCGGCCTGCCGCGGCCCTTCCTGCGGGTACAAGGCTGGGGGGTGCCGAAGGATCCGGGCGCGCCTGAGCCCGCCTGGTCGGAAGTCACGGCACTGCTCGCTGCCTTGAGCCGGCAGGAACTCGTTGCCCGCTGTCGTGCCTGGACGGCGGAGCGCCCGGTCGGGGACAAGTTCGCCCACCGGGCCACCGACCGGCCGGCGGGATCGAGTCCGTCCATGAAGTGGGTCAATCCGCCGGTCGTGCTGATGCTGCACGCGGGCGCGCCGCGACTGCTGGATGCGGGAGTGACGGTCGCCGGCCTGCGCGCGGGCGATCCCCGACGGATCGCCCTGGAGGCATATCCCGGGATGCTGGCGCGACAGGCGACGGGGCGGACGTCCTACAAGAGCGACGATCGCCGCAAGGACGGTCCGGCTCGCCGCGATGCGCGTGCAGCCATCCTGGCGATGCTGGAGTCGGGCGCTCATCCGCTGGCGATTGCCGTTCGTTTCGCCGACGGCTTGCGCGAGTCCTGTCTCTCGGACCCCAGTGGCGACACCCTCGATGCGGTCTTGTGCGCGGTGCAGGCAGCCTGGGGCTGGATTCGCCGCGACGAGAACTACGGCCTGCCCGCGGACGTCGATCCGCTGGAGGGCTGGATCGTCTCGGCAGTGCGGCGCCACGGCGCCGCGACGCGAGGGCCGTGAGCTTCTACGAACCCGAACGTCTGGCCAGGGTCTTGAGCGCGAGACGATCGATAAGGCTGGGCGCGAAGGCGTTCAGCTTGAGCCGAAGCCGGCCGCGCGTGGTCATGTAGACGTCGCGCCTGCGCGCGCGCATGCCGGCTATGGCCAGCGTGGCGCAGTGTTCGACGCTCATGGCGTCGTCGGCATCGGGTTGGCCGGCCGCACCGGCATGCTCGCCCGCGCCGGTCAGCCCGTTGCGCCGCATCGCCGTCGCGACCACGCCGGGATAGATCATCGTCACGCCGACGCCCGCCTGCGCCAGTTCCAGGCGCAGCGACTCGAAGAAGCCGGCCATCGCGAACTTGCTGGCACAGTAGGCGGTGCGGCCGGGGAAGCCGGTCCTGCCCGCCAGCGAGGATACCCCCACGATGAGGCCGCGCGATGCCTTCAGTGCCGGCAAGGCGGCATGGGTACACCACATGGCGCCCAGGAAGTTGACCCGCATCAGGCGCTCGAACGTGGACAGGTCGGTGATCTGATCGAACATCGCGTGCATCGACAGCCCGGCGTTGTTGACCAGCAGGTCGATGCCGCCGAAGCGCTCCGTTGCATGCTCGGCCAGTCGAATGCACTGGACCTGATCGGCAACGTCGGTGGCGACGACCAGGATGTCGGCGCCGGCCTTGCGGCAGCGGAACGCGACCTCGTGCAGCTTGTCTTCATTGCGACCGGCCAGCACCAGCCTGACGCCCTCGGGAGCCAACTGGCGGGCAATCTCGGCACCGATCCCCTCCGACGCACCGGTCAAGATAACCGTCTTGTTCGCGAAGCTCTGCATGGATCGGCAGAATAACAGCATCGGCCGGATCCACTGCCGTGATCCGGTGCCCCCTTGCCGCGCCGGTCGGTCACCCGATTAAACTTGCAGTTCTCCGGCAGTTTTCCGGCGACACCTGCCCATGACACAGCCCCCACCTGCTCCTCCGCCCGACTCTGCCCTCCATGCCGGTCCCTATGCCGGTCCCTATGCCGGCCCCTATCCTGCGCGCCTGCCCGAGGTACTTGCGGTAGCGGTGGTCGTTGCAACCGAGGCCGATCGCACGCCGATCCACCAGCTCCTGCGTTCTGGCGGACTGCCTGGGCTCGCCGACGATGAAGCGGTCACCGGTTTCACGGTTGCGCGCCAGGGCGACGGCACGGTGATCGGCTGCGTCGGCGCCTGGCCGCGCGGCGGCGTCGCTCTCATCCGTGCGATCGCGGTGGCGCCGCACGTCCGGTCCCGCGGTGTCGGCACCTCACTGATGATGGACCTGCTCCGGCGCCTGGTCGGGTCGGGCGTGCAGATGGTGGCGATGCAGGCCTTTGGTGGTCAGAGCTTTGCCGGCCGCTTCGGTTTTCTCGCAGTCCCGTTGGCGCAACTGCCGTCGTCGGTTGGCGAGGCCTGGCCTCATATCGCGGATGGACAGGGAGGCGCGGCGCCGATGCTGCTGGATGTCGGCGCCGCCGCGCTGGTCGTCCCCGCGAGCCGCAACGACATGCCGGCCGTGCTGGCGATCTACAACGACGCCGTTGCCCAGTCGACCGCCACCTACGACTACGAGCCGCGCACGCTCGAAGAGCAACAGGCCCTGTTCGACCAGAAGATGATCGACGGCTACGGTTTCTTCGTGGCGCGGACGATGGACGGGACGGTTGCCGGCTTCTCGACCTATGGCCTCTACCGGACACGCCCCGGCTGGCGCTTCGCCTGCGAACATTCGGTGTATGTCGCCGCTCCCTGGCGGGGCCGGCGGGTCGGCCTCATGCTGCTGCCGCCGCTGATGCACCACGCCCGCAAGCGCGGGTTCCACACGATGGTCGGGGTCGTGGACGCCGACAACCACGCCTCGACCCGGATGCACCGCCGCGCCGGTTTTCAGGTGATCGGGACGATGCGGGAAGGCGGCTACAAATTCGATCGCTGGCTCGACGTCGCCTTTCTGCAGGCGATGCTCTGATCCCGCCGTCGCCGTCGCCCGTCGCCGTCGCCGTCGTCTTCGTCTTCGTCTTCGCATGCGGCGAGCTTGCCGCGTATCTCATCTCGCCATGGCGTTGGGAAAGAAAAGCGGTTCGCCGTTGAGCCGGTAACCGGCGATCGCGTCCTGTCCCTGCGGCGACACCAGCCAGTCGGCGACTTTCATTGCGGGCAGGCGCTTCACGTGCGGGTGCTTCTGCGGGTTGACGAGAATGACGGCGTACTGGTTGAACAACCGCGCGTCGCCTTGCGTCAGGAGGACGAGGTCGCCGCGGTTCTTGAAGTTCAGCCAGGTGCCGCGATCGGTCAGGGTGTAGGCGCCCTTGGCCGAGGCAATGTTCAGCGTGGGACCCATGCCGGATCCGGATTCCTGATACCAGCCGCTGCCGCTGGCAGGTGGTCGCACCGAAGCGGCCTCCCACAGCCGCAACTCGGCGCCATGGGTACCGCTCCTGTCTCCCCGGGAAATGAAAGGCGCGCCGGCGGCGGCCAGGCGGGCGAACGCATCGGCGGCGCTTTTCGTGCCGGCAATCCGTGCCGGGTCGCCGGCCGGGCCGACGATGACGAAGTCGTTGTACATGACCTCGCGGCGGTCGACGCCGTTGCCCTCACCGACGAACTTGCGCTCCGCTGCCGGATCATGGACCAGCAGCAGGTCTGCATCGCCGCGCCGCGCGAGATCGAGGGCCTGGCCGGTGCCGACCGCGACGACCTTGACGCTCACGCCAGTGGCGGCGGTCATGCGCGGCAGCAGGTAGCCGAATAGCCCGGACTGCTCGGTCGACGTGGTGGACGCCATGATTACGGTGTCGGCCGCCGGCTGGGCGAGCGCGGCCCGGGCGGGCAGGCCGATCGAGAGCGGCAGCGCCAGGAGCGTGGACAGGAGCAGGGTCCGCAGGCCGGGAACGGACGGCGCCAGCGGGACGGGGCGGGGGTGGTTCAGGGACATCGGCGCTCCAGATCGGGCGGTCGGGTAACGGCCATGGTGCGTCGTCAACGGAATGTTTGCAATTTCCGGAAAATCTGCAAGACTCGCTCCATGACCGATCTGTCACAGGCGTTCGCACAGGCGCTGGCTCTGGCGACGTCTGCCGACCCGGCGTTCTACGAAATCGTCGGGCTCAGCCTGCGCGTCAGTTCGAGTTCCGCCGGCCTCGCCTGCCTGCTCGGGGTCCCGCTGGGCGCCTGGCTTGCGGTCAGCCGGTTCCGGGGGCGCGGCCTGCTCATCGCCGTCGTCAATGCCGCGCTAGGCGTGCCGTCGGTGGTCGTGGGACTGGTGGTGTACCTGGTGCTGTCGCGCTCGGGCCCCATGGGCTTTCTGGGGATCCTCTTCACTCCCGCCGCCATGGTGGTCGCGCAGACGCTGCTGATCGCGCCGATGGTCGCTGCGCTTGCGCGGGAGGCGTTGCAGGATTCCTGGGCGGAGTATCGCGACCTGTTTGCGTCCTGGGGGATCGGTTTTCCCCGGGCGATCGCCACCTTGATCTGGGACTGCCGCTTCGGCCTGGTGACGATTGCCCTGGCGGCGTTCGGTCGCGCAATCGCCGAGGTCGGCGCGGTGATGACCGTCGGCGGCAACATTGCCGGCAGCACCCGGGTGATGACGACAGCCGTCGCGCTGGAGACCAGCAAGGGCGACCTGCCGCTGGCGCTCGGTCTGGGCATCGTGCTGCTCGCGATCGTATTCGCCGTGATGACGCTGGCGCAGTTGCTGCAGCAGTTCGCCTGGCGCCGATTCGGCGGCAGCCGCCATGGGGATTGAGGCGGTGCGCCTGCCGCGCGAAGCGGAGGCCACCCG
Source organism: uncultured beta proteobacterium (assembly GCA_963834335.1). GTDB lineage: Bacteria > Pseudomonadota > Gammaproteobacteria > Burkholderiales > Burkholderiaceae_E > Lautropia. Next base: position 1,173,771 of record CAWIBK010000001.1, read on the forward strand.
GCCGCCGGTCGGGGAGCGGGGCCACCTGAGGACCCTCAAAGGGGTGACGCTGGTTCGCGAAGGGCAGCAACTGCTCAAGGGGATCGATCTCGCCATCAATCGGGGCGAGTGCCTGGTGATCCTCGGCCCCAACGGCGCGGGCAAGACCCTGCTGATGCAGGTCGCGCACCGGCTCCTGGCGCCGACGCAGGGATCGGTCAGTACGGATCCGGTCCGCGAGGCGATGGTGTTCCAGCGCCCCGTGCTGCTGCGGCGCTCGGTTCTCGACAACGTCCTGTACGTCCTCGATCATGCCCGGTTGGGCCCTGCCGGCGGGCCGGCCGGCGCATCGATAGGCGCATCGACCGAAGCGCCGCGCCCGGTCGGGACTGCCGACCGGATGGCCCGCGCGCTGGCCGCCTTGCGGCTGGTCGGCCTGGAGCGGCTCGCGCGGCGGCCCGCCCGCGTCCTGTCCGGAGGCGAGCAGCAACGGGTCGCGTTGGCTCGTGCGGCGGTGGTTCAGCCGGACCTGATCTGGTTCGACGAGCCGACCGCCAACCTGGACCCGGCATCGGCCCAGGGCATCGAAGCCTTCGTGACGCGCATGAGCCGCGAGGGTGTCACCTGCGTCATGAGCACCCACGACATCGGCCAGGCACGGCGCCTCGCCCAGCGGGTGCTGCTGATGGCGGGGGGCAGGATCATCGAATCCGCGCCTGCCGACCGCTTCTTCGCTGCGCCGGCGACCGACGGCGGGCGTCGATACCTGCGCGGCGAGCTGCTCAATGGCTGAGTCCGCTGCCGACTACCTGACGGTGCCCGAGGCGGCGACGTTTCTTCGCATCAGCGAGCGCAAGGTCTATGACCTGGTGAGCCGCAGCGGTCTGCCGCATCGACGCGCAGGCGCGCGCTTGCTGTTCGAGCGTACGGCCCTGGCCGAGTGGGTTCGCTCGAGCGGCCGGCGCGCCGGCATGGCGCCGCCGCCCCTGGTCCTCGCAGGCAGCCATGATGCGCTGATGGACTGGGCGGTACCCGCCAGCCTGTCGACGCTGGCGAGCCTTTGCCGTGGAAGTCGCGACGGCCTCGAGCGGGTCCTGCGCCGCGAGGCCTGTGCGGCCCTCCTGCACCTGCCGGGGTCAGCCAACGGCCGTTTCAATGTCGATGCGGTGAGCCGGCGGTTCGAAGGGCACGATGTCGTCCTGGTCAACTGGTGCTGGCGACAGCAGGGCATCATCGTCGCAAGCGGCAATCCGCACCGCATCGTTTCGATAGCCGACCTGATCGGCGGAAGACCGCACGAGCGCCTGCGCGTGGGCCGGCGCGCCGCCGGTGCAGGCTCGCGCGAGAATTTCGATCGGCTGATCGCGGGTCCGCCCGCGCCGGACGGCTCGCGCCGGGCTGGCGCAGGGGGTGACGAGGCCGGTCGGGCGCCGGCGATGAACCTCGTGGTCGATGACCTGCAGAGCGAGAACGACGCCGCGATGGCCGTCAGGCAGGGCCGCGTCGATGCGGTGTTCGGCGCCCAGTCGGCCGCGCAGTCCTTCGGCCTCGGCTTCGTGCCGGTGCTGCGGGAACGGGTGGACCTGCTGATCAGCCGGCGCAGCTACTTCGAGCCTTCGCTCCAGGCGCTGCTGGGGTTCTGCCGCACGCAGTCATTCGCCGACTACGCCGAGGCGCTTGGGGGTTACGACCTGTCCGAGCATGGCGCCGTGATCTGGAATGCGGCGTGAGCGGGCCGGTCGTAGCGGGCCGGTCGTAGGGGCCGGTCGTAGGGGACCGGTGGTAGGGGACCGGTCGCGAGCCGGCCGGTCAATAGGTGGAGACCTTGGCCGGCGCCGACGCGGTCCCTCGCAGCGCGGTCACCCACTCGAGCGATGTGGTCCGGACATAGGCGGCATCGTTGCTGAGGTTGATGTAATCGAACCCCTTCTGCTTCATGTCCTGGGCGAACTCCAGGCTGGTGCAGTAGATGCCCGCCATCTTGCCGTGCCGGCGCGCGCTGGCGAGGATGGCGTCGATCGCCTGCGCTAGCGGGCCGGAGCGCCACTCCGGTACCGGTGAAACGCCCAGGGCCAGGCTCAGGTCTGCGGGGCCGATGAACAGGCCGTCCAGGCCGTCTACGGCTGCGATGCTCGTCGACATTCTGCAGCCCCTTGGGTGTCTCGATCATGCCCAGGGTCAGTATCGTTTCGTTGGCGCCGCTGAAGTAGTCCGAGCCGCCATAGAGGAAGCCGCGGGTCGGGCCGTAGGAGCGGGTGCCTGACGGCGGATAGCGGCAGGCCGAGACGAATCGCCGGGCCGCATCGATGTCGTCGATCATCGGGCAGATGACCCCGTAGGCGCCCGCGTCGAGCAGCTTGTTGATCTCGAAGAAGTGGTTCTCGCTCACTCGCACCATCGGCATGGCGGGGGTCGAGGACAGTGCCGCCAGCATGGCCATCGCCTGTTCGATGTAGATCATGCCGTGCTGCAGGTCGACGACGACGGTGTGATAGCCGCCGTGGCCCATGACTTCGGCGCTGTAGGGACTGCCGATGGCACACCAGCCGCCGAGCGCGGTCTTCCTGCTGCTGAAAAGCTCCTTGAGGATGTTGGCGCGCATTGGGGCGGTCTCCGCTGACTCGTTGGCGATTGGATGGGTCGACATTGTGACCCAGAGCGCCCCGCCGGCGAAACAGCGCGATCCCTTCGCGTACGCCAACAGGGGGTTGACAATCCGATGCCGATCGATAATAGTACGAACGTTCGTTTTTAAGCGGCGAACTGAAGACGGCTTTCACGTCGCCGTCCGGATCGACATCGACACCCACCGGTTCCGACCACCATGCCAACCGCCACCGCACTCAGAAAGGGCCAGCAGACCCGCGCCGCGATCGTCATGGCTGCGCTGGAACAGGCTGCGCGCACCGGCCTGGAAGGATTGACCATCGGCGCCCTGGCCGAGCAGATGCACATGTCCAAGAGCGGCGTGTTCGCGCATTTCGGCTCGCGGGAGGATCTGCAGATCGCCGTGCTCAAGGCCTACGAATTGCGCTTCATCGACGAGATCCTCAAGCCATCCCTGGTGCGTGCGCGCGGACTGCCGCGCTTGCTCGCCATCATCAGCCAGTGGCTGGAGCGAACCGTCATCGAAGCCGCGCTGGGATGCATCTGGATCTCCGGTGCCAGCGAGTACGACGACCGGCCGGGGGCCGTGCGGGACGAACTGGTGTCGATGGTCCAGGGATGGCAGCAGGAGATCAGCCGGGCCATCGCGCAGTCGATCGAGGCAGGACACCTGCGCCCCGACACCGACGTCGACGACGTGGTGTTCGGACTCTATGGCGTGATCCTGGTGCTGCACCACGACGCGAGGCTGATGCGCAGTGCCCAGGCGCTGCCGCGGGCGCGACGCGCGATCGGAACTCTGCTGAGGCAGGCGGCGACGCCCGACGCGCCCGACATCGACGCGGCGTTGCGCACCGCGGCAGCGACCCCTGACGTACCCGCCGCGCAGGTTCCGCCGGCCGGGTTGCCCCACCCGACCCCGACCACATTCCAACATCCGACATAGGAGCAGGACATGCCCCAGTACACCCCGCCGCTGCGAGATATCCAGTTCGTCCTTCACGAGGTGCTTGACGCGCAGGCGAACCTGGCCGAATTGCCGCAACACGCGGACGTGAACCGCGAACTGATCGACCAGGTCCTGGAGGAGGGCGGTAAGTTCTGCGCGGAGGTGCTCTTCCCGCTCAACCGCACGGGCGACGAGGCGGGGTGCCGCTATGTCGGCGACGGCGTCGTCCAGACCCCAGAGGGCTTCAAGCAGGCGTGGGAGAAGTTCAAGGACGGCGGGTGGCCGACGCTCACCTGCGACCCGCAGTTCGGTGGGCAGGGCCTGCCGTACGCAATCGGCATGCCGTTTCAGGAGATGTTGAACTCCGCCAACCAGGCCTGGGCCATGTATCCCGGCCTGACCCATGGCGCATACGACTGCCTGCGCGAGCACGGTACGCCGCAGCAGAAAGCGGTCTACCTGCCCGAAGCTGGTGTCGGGGCAATGGACCGGCACCATGTGCCTGACCGAGGCGCACTGCGGCACGGACCTGGGCATGCTGCGCAGCCGTGCCGAACCCCAGCCCGACGGCAGCTACCGGATCACCGGCACCAAGATCTTCATCTCCTCCGGCGAACACGACCTGGCGGAAAACATCATCCACCTGGTGCTGGCCCGGCTACCGGATGCGCCGGCGGGCACCAAGGGTATCTCGCTGTTCATCGTGCCCAAGCTTCGTTCCCGACGGCGACGGCAATCCCGGCGAGCGCAACGCGCATCCGATGCGCGCGCATCGAGGAGAAGATGGGCATCCACGGCAACGCCACCTGCGTGATGGACATGGACGGCGCAAGCGGCTGGATGGTGGCGCAACCCAATCGCGGGCTGCAGGCGATGTTCGTGATGATGAACGCCGCGCGCATCGGCGTCGGCCTGCAGACCCTCGGACTGATGGAGGTGGCCTACCAGAACTCGCTCGCGTACGCCAAGGAACGGATCGCAGTCGCGCAGCCTGACCGGGCCGAAGCAGCCGGACAAGCCCGCCGACCCGATCATCGTGCATCCGGATGTGCGTCGCATGCTGCTGACGCAGAAGGCCTACACCGAGGGCAGCCGCGCCTTCGCGCTGTGGCTCGCGCTGCAGGCCGATCGGGCGGAGTGCCATCCTGACGAGGCCGCCCGCAAGGAAGCGGAACGACCTGCTGACCCTGCTGACGCCGGTGGTCAAGGCATTCATCACGGACAACGGTTTCGCCACCACCAACCTGGCAATGCAGGTCTTCGGCGGCCATGGCTACATCCGCGAGTGGGGCATGGAGCAGTACGTGCGCGACGCCCGCATCAACATGATCTACGAGGGCACCAATGCGATCCAGTCGCTGGACCTGCTGGGGCGCAAGGTGCTGCCGGACAACGGCGCGAAGCTGCGCAAGTTCGGCGAACTGGTCAGGGAACTGATCGAGTCCGAAGGCCACCGCGAGGAGATGGCCGAGTTCGTCAATCCCGCTCGCGGACCTGGCTGGCAAGGTCGAGAAGCTGACGATGGAAATCGGCATGAAGGCGATGCGCAACCCCGACGAAGCCGGCGCCGCCGCAGTCGACTATCTGCGGATCATCGGTCACCTGGTGCTGTCGTATTTCTGGGCCCGGATGGCCAGCGTGGCATTGAGCAAGCGCGAATCCGGCGACAGGTTCTATGAATCGAAACTCGCGACTGCACGCTTCTACTTCGCCAAGCTGCAGCCGGAAACAGCCATGCTGATCCGCTCTGCGCGCGCCGGCTCGGCGCCGCTGATGGACCTCGACGCGGACCTGTTCTGAGCGCCGCCGGACACCACTATACGAACGGAGAGCATCGAATGAGCAAGTTCACTGTCAGGAAGGTCGCCGTGCTTGGCGCCGGCGTCATGGGGGCTCAGATCGCTGCCCATCTGGTCAACGCCGGCGTGCCGGCGCTTCTGTTCGACCTGCCGGCCAAGGAGGGACCGAAAAGCGGTATCGCCGCCAAGGCGATCGAAGGATTGAAGAAACTGAACCCGGCGCCCCTCGGTCATCCGGACCTGGCCGCGCAGATCCAGCCGGCCAACTACGAAGAGCATCTTGCGCTGCTGAAGGACTGCGACCTGGTGATCGAGGCGATCGCCGAGCGGATGGACTGGAAGCACCAGTTGTACGCCACTGTGGCGCCCCACCTCGCGCCGGATGCGATCTTCGCGACCAACACGTCGGGACTGTCGATCACTGCCCTTTCCGAAGGGTTCGACGCCGGACTCCGGCGGCGCTTTTGCGGCGTGCACTTCTTCAATCCGCCGCGCTACATGCACCTGGTGGAGTTGATCCCGACCACCGCCACCGACCCGCAGGTGCTGGATCGCCTCGAGGCCTTCCTGACCAGCACCCTCGGCAAAGGCGTGGTGCGCGCCAAGGACACGCCCAACTTCATCGGCAACCGGATCGGCATCTTCAGTATCCTCGGCACCTTCCGCGAGGCGGAGAACTACGGACTCGACCTACGACGTGGTCGACGACCTCACCGGCGACAAGCTCGGCCGCGCCAAGTCCGGCACCTTCCGTACGGCCGACGTGGTCGGCCTGGATACGCTTGCCCACGTCATCCGGACGATGCAGGACAACCTCGCGGATTCGTTCGCACCGGTGTACCAGGTGCCGCCGGTGCTCGAGGCCCTGATCGACAAGGGTGCACTGGGCGCCAAGACCGGCGCCGGCTTCTATCGCAAGGCGGGCAAGGAGATCCAGCGGCTCGACCCGGCCAAGGCGGACTACGTGCCATCGGGCGGCAAGGCCGACGAGACGGTGGCACGCATCCTCAAGAAGAAGACCTGGGCGGAGCGGATGACCCTGCTGCGGGAGTCGAAGAATCCGCAGGCCCAGTTCGTCTGGGCGATCCTTCGGAACACCTTCCACTACGCCGCGCATCAATCTCGAGGAGATCGCCGAGACGGCGCGCGACCTCGACTTCGCCATGCGCTGGGGCTTCGGGCAGAAGCAGGGGCCGTTCGAGATCTGGCAGCAGGCCGGCTGGACGCAGGTCGCCCGGTGGGTGTCCGAGGACATCGCGGCGGGCAAGGCGCTGTCGGACGACGCCGCTGCCCCAGTGGGCCCTGGAGGGACCGGTTGCGGACAAGGGCGGCGTGCACCAGCCGGAAGGTTCCTGGTCACCGTCGCGCAGCGCCTTCGTGCCGCGCTCCGACCTGCCGGTCTACCGGCGGCAGCTGTTTCGCGCTGCGCTCAAGGGCGAAAGCGCCGGACGCAGGCCGCCGTCGGCGACACCGTCTTCGAGGACGACTCGATCCGACTGTGGACCCTGTCCGATCCGGGTGTCGACGACGTGCTGATCGTTTCGCCCCGCACCAAGATGAACGCGATCGGGCCGGGCGTCACTGCCGGCCTGGCCAAGGCGGTGGCGATGGCGGAGAAGCCGATACCAGGGCCTGGTGATCTGGGCGCCGGGGTCGCTGGAGGGTGGGCCCTTCTCCGCGGGGGCGGACCTCCAGGCGATGCTGCCGCTGTTCATGTCCGGGCGGCGCCAAGGCGATCGGTCCGGAAGAAAAGAAGCTCCAGGATGCGATGCTGGCGTTGCGGTATGCGCAGGTGCCGACCGTCGCCGCGGTGTCGGGCCTGGCGCTGGGCGGCGGCTGTGAACTCGCGCTCTATTGCGCCAGGCGGGTTGCGGCTATCGAGAGCTACATCGGCCTGGTCGAGGTCGGCGTCGGGCTGATCCCGGGCGGCGGCGGGCTCGCCTACGGCGCGCGCCGTGCCGCCGAGGAGCAGTCGCTGGCGCCGGAAGCCTACCTGCTGCATTTCCTCGGCAAGTACTTCACCAACGCCGGCACGGCGGCGGTGTCGAAGTCCGCCATCGAAGCGCGGCGGATGGGCTACCTGCTGGCCGTCGGACCCGATCGTCTTCAATGCCCACGAGTTGCTCTACGTGGCGATCCGGCAGGCCAAGGCGATGCACGATGCCGGCTACCGCGCGCCGCCGAAGGCGCAGTTCCGGGTGGCCGGCCGCTCCGGCTGCGCGACGATCATGGCGCAACTGGTCAACATGCGCGACGGCGGCTTCATCTCGCCGCACGACTTCCACCTGGGCAAGACGATCGCCGACGGTGATGTGCGGCGGCGACGTCGATGCCGGCACCGTGGTCGACGAGGACTGGATGCTCGCGCTCGAGCGCGAAGGCTTCATGTCACTGCTGGAGCATCCGAAGACGCAGGAACGGATCATGGGCATGATGCAGACCGGCAAGCCGGTGCGCAATTGATCTGACTGCGGCAGATAAATATTCACGGAACCAGGAGAAGGTCATGAGCCGACAAGTTCAGGATGCATACATCGTTGCCGCGGCCCGCACGCCGATCGGCAAGGCGCCGCGAGGCGTGTTTCGCAATACCCGCCCGGACGACCTGCTGGTCGCCGCGATCCGCGGCGCGCTGGCGCAGGCGCCGTCGCTGGATCCCGCCGTGCTCGAGGATGCCATCATCGGTTGTGCCATTCCGGAGGCCGAGCAGGGACTGAACGTCGCCCGGATATCGGTGCTGCTCTCGGGCCTGCCCAACCGGATCGCCGGCGTCACCGTCAACCGTTTCTGTGCCTCGGGCATCACCGCGATCGCGATGGCCGCCGATCGCATCCGTGTCGGCGAAGCCGACGCGATGATCGCCGGCGGCACCGAGTCGATGAGCATGGTGCCGATGATGGGCAACCGCCCGTCGATGAACATGCGCATCTTCGATAACGACGAGAACGTCGGCATCGCCTACGGCATGGGCATGACCGCCGAGAACGTCGCCAACCGGTGGAAGGTCTCGCGGGCCGACCAGGATGCCTTTGCACTGGCGTCGCACCAGAAAGCGATCGCCGGTCAGCAGAAAGGGGAGTTCAAGGACGAGACCGTGCCGGTCGAGGTGATCGAGCGGATTGCGGACCTGGAGCGGCGGCAGGGTCGACGTCAGGACCCGCACCGTCGACACCGACGAAGGCGCACGCGCCGACACCAGCCTGCGAGGTCCTGGGGAAGCTGCGAACCGTGTTCGCTGCCAAGGGCAGCGTCACCGCGGGCAACAGTTCGCAGACCTCGGATGGCGCCGGCGCGGTGCTGGTGGTGTCGGAAAAGATCCTGAAGCAATTCAACCTGCGGCCACTGGCGCGATTCGTTTCGTTCGCGGTGCGCGGCGTGCCGCCGGAGATCATGGGCATCGGGCCGAAAGAGGCGATCCCGGCCGCCCTCGCGGCAGCCGGACTCACGCAGGAGGACCTCGGATGGATCGAACTCAACGAGGCGTTTGCCGCCCAGGCGCTGGCGGTCATCCGGGACCTCGGCCTCGATCCGGACAAGGTCAACCCGATCGGCGGCGCGATCGCCCTGGGTCATCCGCTCGGGGCCACCGGCGCGATCCGGGCGGCCACGGTCATCCATGCCCTGCAGCGGCATCAACTGAAGTACGGCATGGTGACCATGTGCATCGGCACCGGCATGGGCGCCGCCGGGATTTTCGAGCGGATGTCATGATGGCGGCGCCGAACGGCATCCGCCGTATCCACGAAGGTGCGGTGCTGCGGCTCTGCTTCGACCGCCCCGAACGCAAGAACGCCATCACCGCGGGGATGTACCTGGCGCTCGTCGAAGGCCTGGCGCTGGCGGCCGCCGCGACGGATATCCGGGTGGTGGTCCTGCATGGCCAGCCCGGTGTCTTCACCGCCGGCAACGACCTCAAGGACTTTCTGGAAAACCCGCCGGCCGACGAGGAAGCCCCGGCACACCGGTTCCTTGCGGCCATCCACCAGTTTCCGAAACCGCTCATTGCCGCCGTGAGCGGCCCGGCGATCGGCATCGGCACCACCATGCTGCTGCATTGCGACCTCGTGTATGCCGGAGACGACGCGCGCTTCTCGCTGCCGTTCGCGAGTCTTGGCCTGTGTCCCGAGGCGGCCAGCAGCCTGCTGTTGCCGGCCCTGGCGGGCTACGCCCGGGCCGCGGAGAAGCTGCTCTTCGGGGAACCTTTCGACGCCGAGGAAGCCCGCGACATGGGCCTGGTGAACAAGGTGGTCCCGGCGGCCGGGGTGCTGGACTTCGCCCTCGAGCGGGCCAGGTTGCTGGCCCGACAGCCCGCCGCTTCGCTGCTCCATACCAAGCGTCTGATGCGCGCCCCCCTGGCCGCCCAGGTGGCGAAGTCGATGGCCGAGGAGAACCAGACCTTTCGCCGGATGCTGACCGGCCCTGCCGCGCGCGAGGCCTTCTCCGCCTTCATGCAGAAACGCAAGCCGGATTTTTCCGCGATCGAGGCGGAGTCGGCCGGGGATCCTGCGGGTGGCAGCCCGCAGCAACGGGCGTGACAGAGCAACAGGCGGACATGCGTCGCAAGAAAGCTTTACACAGCGTTGCGCCTGGCGCTGTAAGCCGTCACAGCGTTCGGACGTTATAAAAGCTGGGTCGCGGATCGCCGCGGGGAGCCCGCTCATGGAAAGTACCCGTCTCAGGAGTTGGACCGCCGCCGTCGTTGCCATTGCGGCCTTGTCTGCCGGCTGCGCCGTCTACACGACCCCGTCAGGTGAGATCATCGGGCCGGCGCCGGTAGTGGTTGCGCCCCCGATAGTGGTCGCCCCACCGGTGGTGAGCTTCGGGTTCTTCGGCGGCTATGGCGGCCATTACCACGCGCCGCGTTACTACGGCCGGCCCTATTACGGACCTCGCTACTACGGCAGGCCCTACTACCGGTATTGATCGCCCGCTAGCGGCAGAACGGCCGCGCCGCTGTCATAATCCGCGCCTTCAGGACAGGCTCGCAGCCGCAGGACGGATTGCGGAAGATGGCGCTAGACGGGGGCGAGGCCCCACAACCTTTGGCTGACGGCTGGCAGGCTGCTAGTGGCGGCGGGCTGGCATCCTGGCTGCCCCCGGTGGCCGCCGGATTCATTGCCGTCCTGGTCGGCTTTACCAGTTCGGCCGTCCTCGTCTTCCAGGCTGCCGACGCTGCCGGCGCGACGCCGGCCCAGATCGGTTCCTGGATCATGGCGCTGGGACTCGGCCTCGCGGTCACCTGCATCGGTCTGTCGCTGCGTTACCGGATGCCGATCGTCACCGCCTGGTCGACACCGGGCGCGGCGTTGCTCGCAACCAGCCTGGCGGGCGTGCCGATGTCGGATGCGATCGGCGCCTTCGTCTTCAGCGGGTTGCTGATCGTGCTGGCCGGCGTCACCGGCTGGTTCGAGCGGATCATCAACCGGATTCCCCTCGCCCTGGCCGCCGCGCTGCTGGCGGGCGTGCTCGCGCGCTTCGGCATCGATGCGTTTGCAGCGATCACCAGTCGGCCCGGGCTGGTGCTCCCGATGGTCGCGGTCTACCTGGCCGGCAGGCGCTGGCTGCCGCGATACGCCGTGATCCTGGTGCTGCTGGCCGGCCTGGCGCTTGCGGCGTTTCAGGGCCTGATCGTGCCGGGAACCGTGGCGCTGACCTTCGCCCGGCCGGAATTCGTGATGCCCACCTTTTCGCTGCCGGTGCTGGTCGGTGTCGGTCTGCCGCTCTTCGTCGTGACCATGGCGTCGCAGAACGTGCCGGGGGTGGCGGTGCTGAAAGCCTCGGGTTACGAGCCGCCGATCTCCGGGGTGGTGGGCTGGACCGGCGCCGTCACTGTTCTGCTGGCGCCGTTCGGCGCGTTTGCGTTGAATCTCGCCGCGATCACCGCGGCCATCTGTTGCGGACCCCAGGCCCATGAGGATCCGGCGCGCCGCTACCTGGCGTCGATTGCGGCCGGCGTCTTCTATCTGATCGTCGGCTTGCTGGGCGCCAGTGTGGCGCTTCTGTTCGCCGCGCTGCCCCGCGAACTGATCGCCACCATCGCCGGGCTGGCCCTGCTCGCGACGATAGGCAACGGCCTGGCTGCGGCAACGGCGGATGAGCGCTGGCGCGAACCGGCCCTGGTGACCTTCCTGGTCACGATGTCGGGCGTCACGATGTTCTCGATCGGGGCGGCGTTCTGGGGCGTCGTGGCCGGGGTCCTCGCGGCCTGGATCCTGGGCGCCTGGAAGGACTGACGGGCGCTCGGCCGACACCCCCCCGCGACCCCTGCCTTCTACCGCCCATGGTCCTATGGGAATACCGGCTCGCCCAGATTCAGCATCAGGCGGTTGGCCCAGGCGAAAATCGCCACCGAGTGAATCAGGTCGAGGATCTCCGAAGCCTGCAGCCCCGACTCGCCGAGCGCGCGGATGTCGTCCGGCGTCAGCCCGCCAGGACGGGCAGTGAGGTCGAGCGAGAATCGCACGATCGCCCGTTCGCGGGCGTCGCCGCCGGCAGTCTGCGGATTCTCGAATACCTGCCGGATCACGTCGTTGCGTTTCGCCAGTTGCGCGAAACGCTGGGCGTGCACCGAGGCGCAGTACACGCATCCATTGGCCCGCGAGGTGACGGTGGCGCCGAGTTCACGCTCCGCGCGCGTCATGCCGTTCGGCGCATACATGATGGCGTTGAAGGCGGCGGACCGGTGACGCAGTATTTCCGGTTGATGCACCAGCAGGCGGTAGTAATCCGACGTCATGGCCTGCGGGTGGCTCTCTTCCAGCACCTGGATCTGCACCGGCGTGGCCAGGTCGGGATCGACCACGTCCAGCCAGGCTTTCCAGCCCAGCGGCTGGCTGGTGAACCCCTTGGCGCTGATGACCGCGTCGGACGATTGTCCCGAGCCGACCGCGGCCGAGGCCGCAGCCGGCGCGGTCCGAGGCCGCGCGCCTGTGCCGCGGGTCGGCTCGTCCGGAAGCAGGGCACTGTCATGCACCGTACTCAATGCCCGAAGCCCGGCAACCAGCCGCACCTGGTATGACAGAAAGGCGATCAATTGGGCCAGGGCGACTACCGCAGGCGTGGCGAGGCCGGCGGTGGGCAGGGCCAGCAACGCTGCCTTGTCGGCCGCGACCGGATTTTCGATCAGGGTACGCGTGAATGCCAGGATGGCGCGCAGGCGGCCATCGGCCACGCTCTGAGCGCCATCCCCCTGCACCGCATCGATCAGCGTGGCCGGGGCCCCCGCCGCCTGCAGCCGCTCGCGATAGTGGGCGGCCAGTCCGGGCGCCGGTGTCAGCCGGCAGGCGTAGCAGGGCGACCAGCAGCCGTTCGATCAGTGTCAGGCCGGCCAGGGCAGGGTCGAACAATGCGTCGTAGCTGCCTTGGGTGGCGGCCGCGACCTTCTCCCGCCGGTGGCGCAACGCGTGCGTCGCGCCGTCTGACCCGAGCCCGGCGATGCGGTCCACGAGATCGTCGCCCGGTGAGTCATCGGAGCCGGTCATGCGGGAGCGGGTCATGTCGGAGCGGGTCAGTCGGAGCGGTCATCGAAGGGTCCTGTCCGGTGCCGATTGGAGCTCAGGCAGAGGGGCGGGCACCCACTCGTCCCCGAGCAGTTCGGGTTCGTCGTAAGCCTGCAGGGCCGCATAGTGCTTGTCGACATCTTCGCAGTAGAACAGGCTCGCCATCCCCTGGGCAAGCCGCCTGGCGCCATCGCTGATGGCGGGGATGTCGCCCGACACAGGCCCGTGGTTGAGGACCGCCGGGTAGCAGAAGCAGTGAACCCGATCGAGTCCCGGACAGGCGCCCGGCGTCTTCTCCTGCAGCTCGAAAGCGGGCCCGAGGTCGGGGGAATCCGCCAGCTCCCGATCTTCCTGGCCGGCAGGTGGTGTGTAACGATCCTTCCAGGCGCGGATGTGCGCCGCGATCGGGGCAAATTCGGGACGGGCATGCCAGTCGACTCGAAACCCGGTGGAGGCGATCAGGAAATCGGCAAGGAAGCGGCCGCGGGTCGTCTCGATCGTCAATTCATCGCCGGCCAGCGTCACCCCCTGCACGGCGCTGTCCAGGTGAAAGCGCGCGTTGGGGTGGCGCGATACCCGCAAGGTGCTGCCGCGGGGAGGGGGAACCTGCTGGATGTTGATGTAGTGACGAAAGCGCCACTTCCATTCGTCCGGGAGGTCGACGAAACCGAGGTGGAAGCCGGGGTTGCCGGCCCCCTTGCTCTTGTTGATGCGTGGAATGTCGGGCCTGCGGATCAGCAGGTCGACGCTGACCGCGCCTTCTTCGAGAGCGGTCGCGGCGCTGTCCATCGCCGACGAACCGGCTCCGATCACGGCCACGCGCTTGCCTGCCAGGCGGCTGTAGTCCAGGACGTCCGACGAATGCGCCCACCGGTGGCGCGGCAGGGCTTCGATGCACGCCGGCACGTAAGGCCCGCCCAGGCCGTCGCGGCCGGTGGCGAGCACGACCCGGCGCGCCAGTACGGACGAGCGCACGCCATCGGCGTCGATCGTCAATTCGACCAGGCGGTCCGCGCGCGGCCGGACCGCGAGGACGGCGTGCCGGTTGCGCACGTCCAGCGCCGTCACCCGCCGGTACCACCGCAGGTAGTCCATCCACAGCAGGCGGGGGATCTTGTCCAGCGCCTCCCAGGCGGCGAGGCCGTGCTGCGCTTCGAACCAGGCGCGGAAGGTCAGGGCCGGCAGTTCGAGGGCGGGTCCGGTCAGTTGTTTGGGCGAGCGCAGGGTCTCCATGCGGGCGGTGGTCGCCCACGGGCCCTCGAATCCGGCGGGCGCCCGATCGAAAATGCTTGCCTTGATCCCCAGGTGCTTCAACGCGGCGCAGGCCGCCATGCCCGCCATGCCGCCGCCGACGATGATCACGTCGTGCACCGCCTGGCCGGCGTGCTCGCCGGCAGGCATCCACGCGCGTGCGGGCAGTTCCAGCCATGCCAGATCCTGGCGCAGTCGCGCCTCGAGGGCGGGCAGCCCGGTTGGCGGCGGTCCGGCCTGATGCCTTTCCAAGGGTGAGTTCATGAGTTTCGCGGATGAGCGCTTGCGCTGGTGTGACTGCGCGCCAGTTTAGTATGCATCCCTGACGCAACCGAACCAGCGACGTCCCGGGAGGACACATGACAGCAGCCGGCAGTTTCCGCGATCAGCCCTCGGTCAAGCTGTCGACACCGGCCGGTGACCACGCAACGGTCCTTCTGCACGGCGCCCATGTCGTCAGCTGGATTCCGGCCGGTGGCGAGGAGCGGCTGTATCTGTCGGAAAGGAGCACGTTCGGCGAGGGCTGCGCCATACGGGGCGGCGTGCCGGTGATCTTTCCTCAGTTCAACCAGCGCGGGCCGGACTTCCAGGTGCCGCGCCACGGCTTCGCCCGGACCCGGCAATGGTCGGTCGAGCCGGCCTCGGATGCCGCATCGGTGACCTTGCGATTGGTCGACGACAGCGCCACGCGCGCGCTCTGGCCGCATCCGTTCTCGATGGCGCTGACGGTGACGCTGGCCCATCGCCGGCTGGACATGGCCCTGCGGGTGGAGAACACCGGTCCGGGTCCGCTGTCGTTCACCGCGGCGCTGCATACCTACCTGGCGGTGGCTGATATCACCCGGACCCGGCTGGACGGGCTGACCGGCGTGCGCTTTCTCGACACGGTCGCCGACGTCGAGGATGTCGGTGCGGCGCAAGCCCTCCAGTTCGACCGGGAATGCGACCGCATCTATTTCGATGTGCCGGCCCCGCTGTCACTCGCGGCGCCGAATGGCGGTTTGACGATTTCCATGGCGGGGTTCCCGGACGCCGTGATCTGGAACCCCTGGGTCGACCGCAGCGCAGCGCTGCCGGACATGCCCGACGACGGCTACCGGCGGATGCTCTGCATCGAGGCCGCTGCGATCGGCCGGCCGGTCGACCTCGACCCGGCCGGGCACTGGCTGGGTCGACAGACCCTCACCGCCGATTGAGCGGATGAACCGCCGGGTACGGCCCGAAGAATTCCTTCAGGCGTATTGCAGCGGCAGCGCCGTGGTGTACTTCATCTGCTCCATGGCGAAGCTGGAACTGACGTCGGACAAGGCGATGTCGCGGATCAGCCGCTTGTAGACCGCATCGTAGGCGGCGATGTCCGGAACGACCACCCGCAGCAGGTAGTCGATCTCGCCACTCATGCGGTAGAACTCGAGCACCTCCGGGATGGCGGTCACCGCTTGCGCGAATCGTTGCAGCCATTCCTCGTTGTGCTGGTTCGTCTTCACCGCCACGAACACCGTCACGCCCACGTCCAGTTTGGCCGCATCCAGCAGTGCGACCCGTTTGCGGATCACTCCCGACGATTCGAGTTGCTGGATCCGCTTCCAGCAGGCGGTAGTGGACAGGTGGACCTGCTCGGCGATGTCCGCCACTGTGCGGGAGGCATCTGTCTGGAGCAGATCGAGGATTGCCTTGTCGGTTCGATCCATTTTCTACTTCATGGGCTTAAGGGAGAAAAATATTCTACAGCGCTGCCGAATGAGCGGAAACAATCAAATAAAATTAACCGGGTGGGTTGATATTCTCCTGTTGACGATAATCAGGACGGTGACTGCATGAGCTTCTCCCAATCTCTCTCGCGACTCTTTACCGAGCACCCGGCGGCCGTCGGCGAGAGCTACTTCCAGCACCTGCGGCATGCCGGCGGTTTTGCCGCGCTGATGCTCGCCGGTGGTGCGGCCTGCCTGGTGCACGCGATCTTTCCCTTTCTCTGCAAGAAGACCGGGAGCGCGGCGATTACCCGCCTGCATCAGCGAATGGTGGTGAACCGCACGCGGCCGGCCCCGGACGGGTCCGTGGGTCCGGCGCTGCAGCGCCAGTGACGGGAAACTGGCGCGACCTGAAATACGCGTGACTTCAGGTCGCGCTTTGCAAGGCCCGGTCGATATCCGCCGTCAGGTCGTCGATATGCTCGATGCCGACCGAGAAGCGCACGAAATTGGGCGGAATCCCCGCCGCGAGCATCTGTGCCTCGTTCATCGTGCCGGACCACATCGCCGCGGTGTGAACCGCCAGTGAGTCGACGCCGCCCAGGCTCACCGCCTGGGTGGGCACCTTCAGGGCGCTGACGAAGCGGCTGGTCCTGTCGTAGTCGCCCCGGACGGCGAAGGCGATGACTGCACCGAAGCCGGACATCTGCCGGCGGGCCAGCGCATGTTGCGGATGGCTGGCCAGGCCGGGGTAGAACACCCGCTCGATCGCCGGATGACTCTCCAGGAAGGCGGCCAGCGCCATCGCGTTGCGATTGATCCGCTCGATGCGCAGCGACAGCGTGCGCAGGCCGCGCAGCAGCAGCCATGCGTCCATCGGCGACAGCACCGAACCGAGCATGATGTGGTTCTCCCAGATCCGCTCCGCCAGCGCGTTGCTGCAGCAGACGATGCCGGCGGTGAGGTCGTGATGGCCGCCGAGGTACTTTGTTGCACTGTGGACCACGACGTCGATGCCGAGGGCGTGTGGCCGCTGATTGAGCGGCGAGGCGAAGGTGTTGTCCGCCACGGTCAGGATGCCGCGGGGCCGAGCCAGTGCAGCCACCGCGGCAAGGTCGGTCAGCACCAGGGTCGGATTGGCCGGTGTCTCGAGCATGACGAGCCGGGTCGTCGGGCGCAACGCCGCCTCGAAGGCCCCGACATCGGACTGCTCGACGATCGTCACGGTGACGCCGAAGCGGGGCAGCAATTCGTCGAACAGGTTGGCGGTGCTCATGTAATGGCGGCTCTGGGCGATCACGTGATCACCCGTTTTCAGCAGCGCCAGCAGGGTCGTCGAGATCGCACCCATGCCGGACCCGGTGACCAGCGCGGTCTCGGTGCCCTCCAGGCGAGCGAGCAGTCGTGCCACCCGCTCATGCACCGGGTTGCCGTAGCGCGTGTAATAGCGTGGGTGCCGGCTGCGTCCAGCCATCTCGGCAAAGTCGCCCGCATCGCGCGCGATGAAGGTCGCGCTGTACTGGATCGGCGGCACCAGCGCGGAGTCGACTCGCAGTTCGGCGTCGCCATGCAGCAGGTCGGCGTCGCCATGCAGCAGTTCGGTGTCGACATGCAGTTGTCCGGTGTCGACAGGCGGGCGGTGATCTTCTTTCACGAGGCTGGTCCCTTGATGTTGTCGCAGGGCGCCAGGCCCTGCTTCGGCTTGTTGGCCGGCCGGCGATACGGCATGATTACCCGGCTAGGAGCCTATACTCCGACAGGCTCCCAGTCCGATATGATCCACTGCTTCGACCCTTTCAACTTGCCGGGAGCCGCCCATGAAGATTGCACGCAGAAACGTCCTGAGAGCAGGCACGGCCGGTGCGGTGGCGAGCGGCGTCGCTGCCATCGGCTTTCCGGTCGCAGCGCTGTCCCAGCCCAAGCCGATCAGAATCGGCGTGCTGCATCCGGTGACCGGACCGCTGGCCTTTTCCGGCCAGCAGTGCCGCGAAGGCGCAATGATGGCGATCGAAGCGATCAACAAGGGCGGCGGCATCAAGTCGCTCGGCGGCGCCCGGATCGAGCCGGTGATCGGCGATGCCCAATCCAAACCGGCGGTGGGCGCGGCCGAGGTCGAGAAAATGAACGAGGAGGGCGTGGCCGCCGTCATCGGCGCCTATGCCTCGGCGATCTGCCTGGCCACCACCCAGGCGGCCGCCAAGTACGACCTGCCGCACGTGGTGGACATCGGCGTGGCCGACAGTATCGTCGAGCGCGGCCTCAAGAACACCTTCCGTTTCGGCCCGGGCTACAAGACCTGCTCCGAAATCGCGGTCCAGAACCTGCATATCCTCAACACCGTCTCAGGCAAGCCCGCGAAGACGGTGATGATCATTCACGAGGAATCGCTGTTCGGCACCGGAACCGCCAACCTGTTGAAGGAGCAGTTGCCGCGACTCGGCTACGAGATCGTCGACGTGGTCAAGCATGCCAATCCGACGCGCGATTTCAACAACATCGTGCTGCGGATGAAGTCGCTGGAACCGGACATCGTGGTCCCGGCCAACTACTACAACGAGTACGCGCT
Organism: uncultured beta proteobacterium; assembly: GCA_963834335.1. Classification (GTDB taxonomy): domain Bacteria; phylum Pseudomonadota; class Gammaproteobacteria; order Burkholderiales; family Burkholderiaceae_E; genus Lautropia. The sequence goes on from CAWIBK010000001.1 coordinate 1,192,112, forward strand.
GCTGGTGCGGACCATGCGCCAGCAGAAGGTCACACCCAAGGCGATCTATTCGGTCCTGGGCGGCGCCGCCTCGAGCTTCAAGTTCGTCAAGGAGTTTCCGGACGTCGCCGACGGCATCATCGACTGCAACCACTGGTACAACCCCAGGGACAAGCGCGCACTGGCGCTGCGCAAGGCGGTGGAGGCGAAGGGGCTGTTCTTCACCTATGAGATCTTCAACACCTACGTCGCCATGCAGTGGCTGGCCAGCGCGATCGAGAGCGCGAAGTCGGCCGAGCGCGGTGCGATCACCGAGGCGCTGGCTTCGAGCACCTGGACGGATCACTTCCTGCCCTATGGGCAGACACGAATCGTCGATGGCCAGAACACCGGCGCGACGCCGCTGATGACGCAGGTTCTCAAGGGCGACATCCACGTGATCGTGCCTAAGGAGTTTGCCGACACCGCGCCGGTGTTTCCCTGGAAGGGCTGACGCAGTACGGCAACCGGTGACCGGCAGGCAGGCGCTTCTTGTATTCGCTGGATATTCTCTGGCCGTCGTTCCTCAACGGGCTGACCACCGGTGCGATCTATGCCCTGGTCGCGCTCGGACTCACGCTGATCTACGGTGTCCTGCACATCATCAATTTCGCCCATGGCGCCGCGCTGATGATGGCTCTGTACGGCGTCTACTTCCTGTTCACGCGGTTCGGCATCGATCCTTACCTGGCATTGCCGATCATGGTGCCGGGGATGTTCGTCGCCGGCTATCTCCTCTATCGCTGGGTGATCGCCCGGGCCAGCGCCGGCCGTGACGAGAATATCCTCCTGGTGACACTGGGCGTGTCGATCGCCCTGGAAAACCTGGCCTTGCTGTTCTTCACGTCCGACACCCGCACCATCGATACCGCCTATACGCTGGCGACGATGAATGTCCTGGGTGCGATGATCTCGGTTCCCAAAGTGATTGCCATGGCCGGCGCGCTCGTTACCGCCCTGCTTCTCTGGTTCCTGATGACCCGGACCTCGCCCGGTCGCGCCATCCGGGCCTGCGCCAAGGAGCGTCACGGCGCCCGCCTGGTCGGCATCGACGTCGAACGCATCTTCGCGCTCAGCTTCGGCATCGGTCTTGCCTGCCTGGGCGCGGCCGCCTGCTTTCTCATGCCGACCTACTACGTGAATCCGACGGTCGGCGGGGGCTTCGTGCTGATCGCGTTCACCATCGTGGTGCTCGGCGGCATGGGCAGTTTCGGCGGCGCCCTGGTCGGCGGCCTGCTGATCGGCGTGGTCGAGTCCCTCGGCGGACTCCTGCTCGGCGAGAGCCTGGGCCAGATCGGCATCTTCGTCATCTTCATTGCGGTCCTGCTGTTCCGGCCCCAAGGCCTGTTCGGCGCCCGGGCATGAGCAACAAAAGGAACTGACTCAATGGCTACCCCTTCGAAAACGCGCCGCGGCAGCAGCGCCGCCGCCACCTGCGACCTGCTCGTCAGGGACGTCGTCGTCGTCCGGCCCCATGGCAATGCCGTGCATCGGGCCGACATCGCGATCAAGGACGGCAAGTTCGCCCGCATCGCGCCCGGCATCGACCCGGCCGGTGCAGCCAGGGTCCTGGAAGGCAAGGGCCGCCTGGCGTTCCCGGGCGTCGTCGATGCGCACATGCACGCCGGCATCTATTCGCCGCTGGCACAGGATGCCGTCACCGAAAGCAAGGCGGCGGCGCAGGGTGGAGTCACCAGCAGCCTGAACTATTTCCGTACCGGGCAGTACTACCTGAACAAGGGCGGCGCCTACCGGGATTTCTATCCGGAGGTGCTCAAGCTGTCCAAGGGGCGGTTCCACGTGGACTACGGATACCACCTGGCTCCGATGGACGCGACTCACATCGCCGAGATCCCCGACCTGATCGCCAAGCACGGGGTCAGCTCGTTCAAGATCTTCATGTTCTACGGCTCGCACGGCCTGCACGGCCGTTCCGACAGCCAGCGCGATTTCCTGATGATCAAGCCGGAGGAGCGCTACGACTATGCGCACTTCGAGTTCATCATGCGCGGCATCCAGGCCGCGCGTGAGCAGTTCCCGGAAAAGGCGGACCAGATCAGCCTCTCGCTGCATTGCGAGACCGCGGAGATCATGACGGCTTACACCCAGCGGGTGGAATCGGCCGGCAAGCTCAAGGGCCTCGAGGCCTACAGCGCGGCGCGGCCGCCGCACTCCGAGGGGCTGGCGGTGTTCATCGCGGCCTATCTGGCCAATGAGACGGCGCTGCCGACGATCAACCTGCTTCATCTCTCGTCGCGCAAGGCGGTGGTCGCCGCCCTGCAGATGGCCGACCTGTTCCCGCACATCGATTTCCGGCGCGAAGTCACGATCGGGCACCTGATGCTCGACACCCGCGCGGCGACGACGACCTATGCCAAGGTCAATCCGCCGATCCGGCCGCGCGAGGACGTCGAATTCCTGTGGGAGAAGCTGCTGGAAGGCAAGCTGGACTGGGTCGTGAGCGATCATGCCTGCTGCCAGCAGGAGCTCAAGGTGCCCAAGCGATATTTCGGCAATATCTGGATGGCGAAATCAGGCTTCGGCGGCACGGAGTACCTGCTGTCGGCGCTGGTCTCCGAAGGCATGCGTCGGGGGCTTTCCTTCAACCAGATGGCACGGCTCACCAGCTTCAATCCGGCGCAGCGCTTCGGCCTGAACAGCAAGGGCGACATCGACGTCGGGCTCGACGCGGACCTGGCGCTGGTGGACCCGGCCGAGACCTGGACCATCCGCGCGGCCGAGTCCGAGTCGGCCCAGGGCTACAGTCCGTTCGAAGGCATGGAACTCGGCGCGCGCGTCAAGTCCACGATTCTGCGCGGCAACCTCATCTACGATGAGGGCAAGGTCATCGGCAAACCCACCGGCGAGTACCTGTTCCGGCCGGGCAGCTGATGGGCCGCAGCCTGCGCACCGATCTCCTGCTGCTGGCGGCGTTCTGCGCCGCCATCGCGACGACCGCCCTGTCCACCGACAACGGCGTGGTGCTGCACTTCCTGATCCTGACCCTGCATGCGGCACTGCTGTCGGTCGCATGGAACGTGCTGGCCGGATTCGGCGGACAGTTCTCGTTCGGGCATGCGGCCTTCTTCGGCATGGGCGCCTACACCAGCGGCGTGCTGCAGATCAACTTCGGGCTGTCGGCCTGGGCGGCGCTGCCGCTGGCAATCGGTGCCGGCGCACTGACCGGTGTCGTGATCGGCGGTCTTGCCTTTCGCTACGGACTGCGCGGTTCCTACTTCGCACTGGTCACGCTGGCGTTCGCCGAGGTCCTGCGCATCCTGGCCAACACCTTCGACTTCACCGGCGCGGGGGTCGGTCTGCAACTGCCGCTGGCCCAGGGTCTGTCCAGCCTGCAGCTGGAAAAGCCCGGCATGCTGATCCTGGTGCTGGTCATGCTGGCCGTGGGCCTGGGAATCTGCATCTTCCTGCGAAACACGCGTTTCGGCGCCTGGCTGGTGGCGGTGCGCGATAACGAAGACGCCGGCCGTGCGCTCGGCGTCAACGTGTTCCGCGTGAAGCTCGGTGCGGCCGCCCTCTCCGGCGCATTGACCGCAGCCGCCGGGGTCTTCTACCTCCAATACCTCAACTATATCGACCCGGTGCTGGCATTCGGACCCGCTATCTCGGTCGAAGCGCTGATGGGCGCCATCGTCGGCGGCATCGGCACGGTCTGGGGGCCGCTGATCGGCTCGTTCCTGCTGCACGCCCTGGGCGAGACTACCCGCAATCTGTTCGGCGACCTGCCCGGCATCAACCTCGTCCTCTATGGCGTGGTCCTGGTGCTGGTGGTTACGGTGGCGCCGCGCGGCGTGGCCGGGGTGTTCCGCTCCGATCGTTTCCGGAGGCGAGGTGCCTGAACCCCTGCTGCAGGCCGACTCGCTCTCGATCGCCTTCGGCGGCGTGCAGGCGCTGACCGGGGCGAGCGTGCAGGTGCAGCGGGGATCGATCTGCGCGCTGATCGGGCCCAATGGCGCCGGCAAGACGACGCTCTTCTCCATCGTCTCCGGATTCCAGAAACCGGACGCCGGACGGGTGCACTTCGATGGCCGGGATGTCACCGGAATGCCGCCACACCAGGTCTGCCGGCTCGGCATGGGGCGCACGTTCCAGATCGTCCAGCCGTTCGCGGGCCAGACGGTCCTGGAGAACATCGCGGTCGGCAGCCACCTGCATCGTCCGTCACGCCGGCAGGCGCTCGCGCATGCCGAATCCGTCGCGCAGCGTCTCGGCCTTGCGCCTATCCTCGACCGCGACGCGGCGGCCTTGCCGATAGCTCAGCGCAAGCGCCTCGAGGTCGCCAAGGCATTGGCCACCGATCCCCGGTTGCTGCTGCTCGACGAGGTGCTTGCAGGCCTCAATCCCGCGGAGATCGACGCCATCGTGCCGCTGGTGCGCGGATTGCGGGACGAGGGCATCACGATCCTGATGATCGAGCACGTGATGCAGGCGGTGATGAGTCTCGCCGAGGACGTCTACGTGCTCTCGGGCGGTCGCATCATCGCTCATGGCGCACCGGAGGTGGTGACCCGCGACGACGCGGTGATCGAGGCCTACCTCGGCCGCGGTACCGCGCAGAAGCTGCGTGAGCGGGCGCGCCGATGAGCGACGCGACGCCCCTGCTGAGCGTCGAGGGATTGTGCAGCGGCTACGGCCGGCTGGCCGTGCTCCATGAAGTCGGGCTCCAGGTCTTTCCCGGCGAAGTCGTCGCCCTGCTGGGGTCCAACGGCGCCGGCAAGTCCACCTTCGCCAGCACGCTCTCCGGCATCGTCAGGGCGGGCGCGGGCAGGGTGACCTTCGATGGTCGCGACATCAGCCGCGCGCCGTCGACCGCCATAGTCGACGCCGGCCTGATCCAGGTGCCGGAAGGCCGTCGGATCTTCCCGAACCTGGATGTTGCGGAGAACCTTGCCCTGGGGGCGTACCGCCGGGGCGGGACCCGGCGCCGGCAGAACCTGGACAAGGTCTATCGGCTGTTCCCCCGCCTCCAGCAGCGGGCGGGCCAGCGTGCGGGGACTCTGTCGGGCGGCGAACAGCAGATGCTGGCGATCGGCCGGGCGATGATGGCCGAGCCGGTGCTGCTGATCCTGGATGAGCCTTCGCTCGGCCTGAGCCCCTTGCTGGTGGACCAGATGTTCGCGCTGATCGGCCAGCTCAACCAGGCCGGAGTCGCGATCCTGCTGGTCGAACAGAACGTCGCGGCCTCGCTGCAGATCGCGAACCGCGCATACGTCATGGAGAATGGCCGGATCGTGTTTACCGGCACCTCGGCGCAGCTGCTCGATTCGGATACCTTGCGCCGGGCCTACCTCGGCCTATGAACGAGGCACTTCCGGATGGCGCCGTGACGGCACGGGTGGTGGCCGGCGATCCGCCCGCGATCGATCTTGCGTGCCAGGTGGCGGTGATCGGCGGCGGCGCCTGCGGCCTCACCGCCGCGATCTGGGCGCGGCGCCACGGTGCCGGCGATGTGCTGGTGCTCGAACGCGACGCGTCGAGCAGCGGATCCACCGCCCTGTCGTCCGGATTCGTACCGGCGGCCGGTACCAGCATGCAGCGCACCCTCGGCATCGACGACTCGGCGGCCGTCTTCGCCGCCGACATCGATGCCAAGGCTCACGGTTCTGCCGATCGCATGCTGGCCGATCTCTACACCACCGAGATTGCAGGCGTCGTCGAAACCCTGGCCGCGGACTACGGACTGCCGTTCGCCGTGCTCGAAGGCTTCCTCTACCCCGGTCACAGTGCCGCGCGCATGCACACGCTGGCGCAGCGCACCGGCGCCGCGCTGGTTGCGGGCCTGCTGGCTGCGGCGGCGAAGGCCCAGGTCGACTGCGTGAACAATGCCCATGTCCAGTTGCTGTTCGTCGATGGCTACCGGCGGGTCACCGCTCTGGGCATCGCGCGCCCGGACGGCCGGCTCGAGTATCTCGGCTGCGACTCGGTGATCCTCGCGTGCAATGGCTTCGGCGGCAATCCGGACCTGGTTGCGCGTTACCTGCCGCATCTGACGCGCAGCCTCTACTTCGGGCACGCCGGCAACCAGGGCGATGCCATCCACTGGGGAGAAGCGCTCGGCGCCGTGCTCTCGGACATGACCGGCTACCAGGGCCATGGCTCGGTGGCGACGCCGCACGGCATCCTGCTGACCTGGGCGCTGATGATGAAGGGCGGCCTGCAGATCAACCGCGACGGGCGGCGTTTCTGGAACGAGCACCACGGCTACTCGGAGGCTGCCGAGCAGGTGCTGGCGCAGCCGGATGGCATCGCCTGGGCGGTCTATGACGGGACGATCCATCGATTCGCCCTGGCGTTTCCCGACTACCGCGACGCCGATGCCGCCGGAGCCATACGGGAAGCCGCCGACGTGCCTGCCCTGGCTGCGCTGATCGGTTGCCCGCCGGCCAATCTGCACGCGACGCTGGCGGAGGCCGCGACGCGCTGCCGGGATTCGCGCGCGGACAGCTACGGGCGCCGCTTCGATCCGACGCAGTTGCTGGTGCCGCCGTACCGTGCAGCCAGGATCACCGGCGCCTTGTTCCATACCCAGGGCGGGCTGGCAATCGATCGGCGTTGCCGCGTGCTGGCGCGCCAACCCGGCGGCCGGATACAGGCGCTGCCCAACCTGTTCGCCGCCGGCGGCGCCGCGCGCGGCGTGTCCGGCAACCATCCATCGGGCTACCTGTCCGGGAACGGCTTGCTGTCTGCGTTGGCGGGCGGTGCGGTGGCGGGCCGGGAGGCGGCGCGGCGGGGCTGACCAGCCCCGCCGGTGCCTGCCGGGCTGCGCCTTTCCAGGCCGTCGCAGGCATCAGGGTTTCTCACAGATCGCATCTGTCAAGGAAGGTGTCTGCATCGCAGGTCCGCCCGATCCCGTCTGCTAACGTCCCGCAATCCGCACGCGCATGACGTTGCGGTCAGAGGGGACGAACCGATGGACGAGAAACGATTCGACCAGGCTCTCGAGGCGCTTTACAGCGCGGCCTCAGGCAAGCAGGCGTGGGGAGCGGCCATGAATCAGACCGCGGCGGTGTTCGGCGCCTGGGCCGTGCAATTGATCGGCATCAACAAGATCGACGGGTCCGTACTGTTCAGCCACGACGGCGGCAGGGCCAGCCCCGAAGCCGGGCTCGACTACATCCGGGAATATCACCGGAACAATCCCAGGGTTCCATCGATTCTCGCCCTTGGGAAGGATGAGTGGTTCCACGACCAGGATCATTTCGACGACGAGTTCGTTGCCCGTGAACCGTTCTTTCGCGACTTCCTCACGCCCTACGGCGGCGGACGCCTTTCCGCCACCAAGATCATCGACACCGACGAGCAGCTCATCGTGTTCGCCGCATTGCGCGGCTACGGGGAGCCGCCCTTCGATCAGAAGGAAATCGCACACCTGACCCGGGTGAAGCAGCATCTGGCCTCTGCAATCGGCATCCAGTCGCATCTGCGGACTGCGCACTCGCAGTTGCAGGCGGGCACCGCACTGCTGAACCAGTTCGACCGTCCGATGATCCTGATCGATGCGGAACGCACTATCCGCTTCAGTAACGCGGCCGGCAATCGGACGCTGGAGTCGGGAGACTACGTGAGCCGGCGTCACGGCGTGCTTCACTGCCGCGATATGGAGAGCGACCGGGCACTGTCGGTGGCGCTGTATCAGCTCCACTTGCTGGATGGCCTGCACCATAAGCATGCGCCGCCGAACCGCCGGTTCATCCGCACCAGGGCGGCATCCGATGGCGCACCCATCGGAATCTACCTGGTCGCCCTGCGTCCGGAAGCGACGATGGGAACCTTCGGGCCCGAGGCTCGCGCGCTCGTCTTCTTCCACGATTTCCGTTCCAGCCCCGGCCTTGATCCGATGATCGTCGCGGAGACTTTCAACCTGACCCCGGCGGAGGCCCGCGTGGCCGTCGCGCTGGCGTCGGGCCACGCCCTCGAAGACATTGCGAGCCGGCATGGCGTCTCGATCGTGACTGTCAGGACGCAGTTGCGGGCGGTCTTTGCAAAGACCGGTACCGCCCGGCAGGCGGATCTGGTCAGGCTGCTGGCGACGATGCCTTCACTTTCTCTGGACGTTCAGTAGTCGACGTCTAGATTCCGTCCGCCAGCAAGGCCTGCTTTGCCGCCCGGTACTCCGCCAGCAGCCGGGCCACCCGCTGACCCGCCTCGGGAATGTCGCCGATCGCGCCGATCCCCTGTCCGCAGCCCCAGATGTCCTTCCAGGCCTTGACCGCCTTGCTGCCGCCGGCATCGAAGTTCATCCTGCTCGGATCGCCCTCGGGCAGCTTCTCAGGGTCGAGTCCGGCGCTGAGGATCGAGGCGCGAAGGTAGTTGCCATGCACTCCGGTGAACAGGCTGCTGTAGACGATGTCTTCGGCCGTGCCGTCGACCAGGGCCTGCTTGTAGGCCTCCGAGGCGTTGGCTTCGCGGGTGGCGATGAAGGCCGACCCCATGTACGCGAAATCGGCGCCCATCGCTTCGGCGGCAAGCACGGCCCGGCCGGTGGCAATGGCCCCGGACAGTGCGATCGGGCCATCGAACCAGGCGCGCGTTTCCTGGACCAGGGCGAACGGTGACTGCACGCCGGCGTGCCCGCCTGCGCCGGCCGCAACCAGGATCAGGCCATCGGCGCCTTTCTCGATCGCCTTGCGGGCGAACTTCTGATTGATGACGTCGTGAAGGACCATGCCCCCATAGGAATGGACGGCGTCGTTCAGGTCGGTGCGCGCGCCCAGCGAGGTGATGACGATCGGAACCTTGAAGCGCACCGTCAGTTCCAGATCGTGTTCGAGGCGGGAGTTGGACTTGTGCACGATCTGGTTCACCGCAAACGGCGCGGCCGGTGAGCCAGGGTGTGCCTGGTTCCAGGAATCGAGTTCGTCCGTGATACGTTGCAACCAGACTTCCAGTTGCTCGGCCGGACGGGCATTGAGGGCCGGGAACGACCCGACTATCCCGGCCTTGCATTGCGCCAGCACGAGGTCCGGATTGGACACGATGAACAGCGGTGCGCCAATGACCGGCAATGACAGGCGCTGCCTCAGTTCCTGCTTGTTCATGCGCGGGCTCCATGACATGAAGGCTTGCAGCCTCCGGGGCATTGTAGCGGCGCCGCAATAGCCGCCCGCGCAGATGCGAGAATGCCGGCTTCAGCGCCCGTGACAGCGCATTCCTGAAGGAGACCTCCGATGAAGCGACTTTGCTTGCGCCACGCCGCGCGCCACTCCCTCCTGCCGGCCGCCGGCTTGCTCCTGGCCGCGTTGCTGACGACGACCGCGCCGGCCACCCGCGCCCAGGAAGCCTGGCCCGCAAACACGGTCAAGGTGGTGGTTCCCTTCGGCCCGGGGTCGACTCCCGATATCGTGGCCAGGCTCGTCGGCGATCAGCTCGGCAGGCGCCTGGGCCACCCCTTCATCGTCGAGAACAAGCCCGGCGCCGGCGGCAACGTCGGCACCGCGACAGTGGCGAAAGCGAAGCCGGATGGCTATACCCTGGGCGTGACCATTTCCGGGCCGCTGGCGGCCAACACCTTGCTCTACAAGAACCTCTCCTACGATCCCAGCCGGGAGATCGCCCCGGTATCCATTCTGGCGACCCAGCCCAGCGTGATCGTGGCAACCGACAAGATCGACGGAACCACCATGCAGGGCCTGCTCGAGGCGCTGAAGAAGGATCCCGGCAAGTACAACTTCTCGTCGATGGGGCCCGGCAGCATTTCCCACCTGGCCATGCAACTGGTGGCAGTGCGCAGCGGCACGGATATCGTCCACGTCGCCTACCGCTCCTCCGGGGACGCGGTCGCAGCACTTCTGGGCGACCAGGCGCAACTGGCCTGTCTGCCGCCCGCCGCCGTCGTCGGGCAGATCAAGGCCGGCAAGTTGAAGGCGCTCGCGGTCACTTCGGCGAAGCGCTCCGCCCTGATGCCCGATGTCCCGACGCTGGCGGAGGCGGGAATCGAGAATGTGCAGGCGGATGCCTGGATGGGCATGGTGGCGCCGGCCGGCACGCCTCAGGCGATCATCGACAAGCTGCAGGCCGAGATCGTCGCCATTCTCGCGCTTCCCGAAGTCGTCGAACAGCTCAAGCGGGTCCAGATGGAACCGGTGGGCAATTCGCCCCGGGAGATGGCCGCCGCGATCGACGCCGACCTGAAGCGCTGGCAGCCGTTGATCGAGAAGTATCGGATTTCGCTGGACTGAGGTGCCAGGCGCAACCGCGCACTATTGACACTGCAGGGGATTTAGCGGACGCTTGAATCCCAGGCCGTAGCTGCAGGGGCCGAGCTATTCGCAAGTATCGGGGCGTCCAACCATGCTGGCAGTTGAACTCGACCAGAATGACGAGCGGGTCCTGAGCGAATTGCAGCAGGATGCCCGGATTACGATGGCCGAACTGGGCCGCCGGGTCGGTCTCAGCCAGCCTGCGGTGACCGAGCGCGTGCGCAAGCTGGAAAGCGCCGGTGTCATCACCGGCTATCATGCCGCGGTCGATCCGGCGCGTCTGGGCTATGCGATCCGGGCCCTGGTTCACGTCGGCCGACTCGATCAGGAGCGGATAAGTCCGCTCATCGACGCCAGCCCGGAAGTGCTCAACGCCTACTGCGTCACCGGCGGCGACGACTGGGTACTTGAAATCGCAGTCGCCGACGTCACGCATCTGGAGACCGTGTTGAGACCTTTCTGCTCGCTGACCGATACCCGGACCGCGGTGATTCTCAGGATCCTGCGCGAGCGGTCGCCGCTGAAGTCGCCGGCGGCGCTGCGGGTGGACCGCGCTGGCGGGCGCTGACCGGGCGCTGACAGTCGTTGACCGGGCGCTGAGCGGACATGACCTGTCGATGACGGCAAGAGATCGGGCGGTCGCGCTACCGGCGGCCGGCGAGGCAGTGCGGCTCGACTGGCATTGCATTGCCTTCCCGCAGTTGCCGCCGCTTCTGCTCTACCAGGCCCTGGCCTTGCGCAGCGACGTGTTCGTGATGGAGCAGCGCTGTCTCTATCAGGACCTGGATGGCGACGACTCCGACGCGCTCATCGTGCTGGGCTGTAGCCCCCGGGCAGGCAAGCAGGGCGAGGTCGTTGCAACGGCGAGAATTCTCGCTCCAGGCGTACGTTTCGAGGAGCCCTCGATCGGCCGGGTTTGCACCGCGCGGGCGCTGCGGGGTCGCGGCGCGGGCCGGGCATTGATGGCGTTTGCGATCGGTTCGACCCGAAGTCATCATCCGGGATACGGCATCCGGATCTCCGCCCAGGCCTATCTCGAGACCTTCTATGCGTCGCTGGGCTTCGAGCCGGCTTCGTCCCGCTACCTGGAGGACGGCATCCCGCACCTGGAGATGCGGCTGCCGGCCTGATGCGACGCCGTCAGCAGCCTCCGACAGGCCCCCGGGTGTGCCCGGTCAGCCCTGCCCGAGTTTTCGAGGGCGGCGCATCGAGTCGGTGGCGACGTAGGTCAGCGTTGCCTCGGTGACCTTGACCACCTCGCGCTCGGCCGGGTTGCGTTCGGCGAACACTTCCACATTGACCGTGATCGACGTATTGCCGACCCGGATGACATCGGCATAGAAGCTGACGCGGTCGCCGATCATCACCGGCTCCTTGAAGACGAACGAGTTCACCGCGATGGTTGCCACCCGGCCGCGGGCACGGATGGCGGCGGTCACGCCGCCGGCGATATCCACCTGCGACATGATCCATCCGCCGAAGATGTCGCCGTGCTGGTTGGAGTCCGCCGGCATCGGCACCACCCGAAGCACCGGAGAGCGGCCGGCCGGCAGGTCCGGGTGGATGTTGCGGGTCCGACGCGCCTCGGCTGCCTTGGCGTCGGCTTCGGAGACAGAAGGTTTCTTGCTGGCCATGGGAAGTCCTGCGGGTCGGTGGTTCAGTCTGGCGGCATGGTAGCGTGGCCGACCCGCTTGAGTTGCCAGGCGTAGAGCACGGCACCGAGCGCGAGCAGGCCCGCCATGCCCAGCGCCATGTGTATCGTTTCCGACCACAGCAGCGGCGCGAGGATCGCCGCGCAGGCGGCGTTGCCCAGGCTCTGCACGAAGGCCTGGCAGGACGACACCATGCCCATGCGGTGCGGCGCCAGGTCCAGCAGACGGACCTGCAGCGACGACGCGGCGATTCCCATCCCGGTGGTATAGCCCAGGATCGGCAGCACGGCCCAGATCAGTGGTGGCGGTCCGCCGATGTTGAGCAGCAGGTTGCAGCCGGCCGCGAATCCCATCACCAGGTAGCCGCAGCGGATCGCCCAGTCCAGTGACCGGCGGCCCGCGCTTCTGGAGGCGATGAAGCTGCCCAGCAGGGTGCCGAGCATGGCGGGGATGAACAGCCAGGCGAACTCGGTCGGCGCGAGGTTCAGGTGCATCGGCAGGAAGACCGGCGCCGCCAGGATGAACAGGAAGAAGCCCTGGAAGTTCGCCGCCAGCGCACCGCCCAGGCGCCAGAAGCTTCCGGACGCGAAAAAGCCGGAGTAGGCTGACAGCAGGTCGCGTGGATGCATGCCCTGGCGGCGGGATTTCGGCAGGGTTTCGGGCAGGTGCAGCCAGGTCGACGCGAAGATGCCCAGGGTAAGCAGGGTCAGGAATACGAAGATGGCCCGCCAGCCGAACCAGGTGGCGATGAATCCGCCCACGATCGGGGCGACGGCCGGCGCCAGAGCGAACATCATCATCACCTGGGCGAGGATGCGCTGGGCATCGGAGCCCTTGGCGACGTCACGCACCACCGCCCGGCCGACTGCCATGCCGACTCCGCCGGCAGCACCCTGCACCGCTCGCCACAGCCACAACTGTTCGATCGAGGTGCTCGCGGCTGCGCCGGCGCAGCCGACGGCGAACAGTCCCAGTCCGGTCAGCAGCACGACTCTCCTGCCGTAGGCGTCCGAGAGAGCGCCGTGCCAGAGATTCATGACACCGAACATCAGCAGGTAGATCGAGAGGGTCTGCTGGACCTCGACTGCCGTCGCCCCAAGCGACTGGCCCATCATGCCGAATGCCGGCAGGTAGGTGTCGATCGCAAAAGGGCCGATCGCGGTCAGCGAGGCGACCAGCAGCGACAGCCGACGCGTCGAAATCACGGGAGTCGGGTCCGCCACCGGACTCATTGCCTTTCCCGCCAGGGCAGCCGGATCAGGTGGGGGCAGTGGTCGCTGGGTCGGACGCGATCGAGGCTGATGGGGCGGTCGAAGGGAATGACGGTGGTGGAGAGCTGGCGCAGTGGCACCGCCAGCCAGGACTCGGCATTGCGGCTGAGCAGGAAGCCGTCGATATGACGGTGGCAGTCCGCAAGCTTCGGGTAGCGCCGGGCAGGAATCAGCGAGAAGTGGGCGGCCGGCGGGTCCCGGTCGCTGATCTCGGCCACCAGGCTTGCGATCTGCCCTGGACGGGCGGGTGCGGCCGGGTTGCTGCCGTCCGAACGGGCGGGCATGCGGTCGCGGATCTCCCGCCGGAGGTCGCGATTGAAATCGCCGGCGAGCAGCACGCCGAAGCCCTGGCGCAGCTTGCGGTCGGCCCAGTCCTCGATGGCGGCCACCTGCCGTTGCAGCACGGCGCAGTCCGCCTGGCGCCGGAACAGGCGCTCGGGCATCTGGCTGGTGGCTTCGTCGAGCCGGCCCTGGCGGCAGCCGGCCTTGAGGTGCAGGTTCAGGATCGCCAGCTTCCGGCCACCGCCCAGATCATGCACCAGCGCGAGCCCCGGCCGCGTGCGATGCCCGTCTTCGCCCCGCTGGGAGATCGGCTGGACCAGCTCCACGTCGGCGGCGGTAAAGGCCATGCCGACCCGCCAGCCGATGGCGAGATTCTGCGCGATCCGGTCCTCCCGCCACAGTTCTTCGCTGCCGACGACCTCGTAGCGCTGTCCCAGGATCATCCGGGCAGCTTCGACGTCGGAGACTTCCTGCAGCAGGACCACGTCGGCGTCTGCCGCTCGCAGCAGCGCTGCCAGTTGCGCCCGCTTCTGCTCCCAGGCCTCGTGGTCGTGCACCGGGGCGAAGCGGCGGTGGCCGCGGCCGTCGGTGCCGTCCAGCGCGTTGCAGTAGCTCATGTCCGCCGGTCGCCGCACAATGGCGCCCGCCTTGTCGCGGCTGGTGTCGGGCTCCCGCCAGCCGAGAGGCCGGCAGTACGACTGCCACTGTCCGAACCGCGTCGGGGACATGAGGTGTTCGGCGTTGAGGCTGAGGATGCGCAGGGGCCGTTGCCCGGGAGGCTCCTGGGCACGTGCCGGGGTTGCCCACAGCAAGGCGCCCGCCAGCGCCGGCGCGATGCAAAGCGCCAGCAGGCGCCTGGGCAAGGGCAGTGGTCGCCCCGCTTTCCGGGGCGCGGTGCAGGGGGTCACAATCCCAGATACGCCTCTCTCACCCGCGGATCCTCGAGCAGGGCGACACCGCTGCCTTCGAGCACGATGCTGCCGGTTTCGAGGACGTAGGCGCGGCTGGCCAGCTTCAAGGATGCGGCGACGTTCTGTTCCACGAGCAGGATGGTGAGCCCCTGCCGGTGCAGTTCACCGATCGTTTCGAGCACTTCGGCGACCAGGGCGGGGGCCAGCCCGAGCGAGGGTTCGTCGAACATGATCAGGCGTGGAGCCCCCATCAGGCAGCGGCCGATGGCGAGCATCTGCTGCTCGCCGCCCGAGAGCGTACCTGCGAGCTGGCCCGCGCGCTCCTTCAGGCGGGGAAACATTCCGAAGACCCGTTCCAACGCCGCCGGCGCATTGGCGCGCGCTCGGGGGAGCATGCCGCCGATCTCGAGATTCTCCAGTACGCTCATCGTCGGGAAGACCTGCCGGCCTTCCGCGACCTGGCCGATGCCGAGATCGCACACGCGGTGGCTGTCGAGACCGCAGATCTCGCGGCCATCGAAGTCGATCGAGCCGCTGCGCGGTTTCAGGATTCCGGCGACCGCGCGGATCAGCGAGGTCTTCCCGGCGCCATTGGCGCCGACCAGGGCGACGATCTCGTTGGCCTTGACCTCCAGGTCGACGCGCTCCAGCGCCTGAGCATCGCCGTAGAACACAGACAGGTCACGGATGTTCAGCACGCGGATTCGTCCTCAGTGACCGGCGACGGTGCCGAGGTAGCTTGCCACGACCTGCGGATTGCTGGTGACCTGGCGGGGCGTGCCGGAGGCAATGATCTCGCCATGATGCAGAACGTAGACCCGCTGTGCCAGGGCCATCACCGCCCGCATGACATGCTCGATCAGCAGGATGGTGACCCCCCGCTCCGCATTCAGGCGCCGGAACGCCGCCACCATCAGGTCCGTCTCGGTCGGACGCAGGCCGGCCATCACCTCGTCCAGGAGCAGGAGGGTCGGCTGCGATGCCAGTGCCCTCGCGACTTCCAGCCGCTTGCGGTCGGGCAGGGTCAACGCCGAAGCCATCCGTGCATGCTGGTCCCACATGTCGAGAGCGCGCAGCGCCTCCTCCGCGCGGGCGCGCGCCACGCGGCGATCGGCAGTGCCGCGAAACCCGCCCACCATCACGTTCTCGATCACCGACAGGTCGGCGAAGGGCTTGACGATCTGGAAGGTGCGGCCGATCCCGGCGGCGCAGACCTGGTCGGGACGCCGGCCGGCGATGGAGCGCCCGCGAAACTGGATCTGGCCCTCGTCCGGCATCAGGGCGCCCGCCACCAGGTTGAAGAGAGTCGTCTTGCCGGCGCCGTTCGGCCCGATCAGGGCGACGATCTCGCCCTCGGCGACAGTCAGCGTCGCGCTCGACACCGCCTTGAGGCCCCGGAAGCGCTTCGAGACGCCGCTGACCTCCAGCAGTGCGGGCCCGGCATCAGGCCCGGTCATCGTCACCCTCGGTACCCGGACGCGAGAACGCGAAGCGCCGGGCGATCACCGGCCAGATGCCGTGGGGCATGAACATGATCGACAGCCCAAGGGCGACCCCGTAGAGAATCTGGCGCACGCCGGGAATCTCGTAGCCCGCCGCCGCCAGCGCCTCGGTGATTCCCTCGGAGAGCACCGTCACGACCGCGGCGCCGAGGATGGGTCCGAACAAGGTGCCGATGCCCCCGATGATCGGCGCCAGGATGATCTCGATCGACCGGCTGATACTGAAGATCTGTTCCGGAAAGAGGTTGTTGTAGTAGAAGGCGAAGAACACGCCGGCGAGCGCGGTCATGCCGCCGGAAATCTGCACGGCAAACATCTTGTAGCGGAAGACATCGACCCCCGCCGCCCGGGCGGAGTCCTCGTTGTCGCGGATCGCGCGGAAGTAGAAACCGGCCCGGCCGCGCAGCAGCCACGCCGACAGGACGAAGCCCGAGACCGCCAGCGCCAGGGCGAGGTAGTAGAACATCAGGGGATGACCCCGCAGGTTGAGCAGGTCGACGTTGCCCTGTTGTTCGACCCTCAGGAACAGTCCGCCCGAAGCCCCGACCCAGCCGAAATGATCGAAGCCGATCCGGGTGAATTCGGCGAAGGCGATCGTCAGCAGCGCGAAGTAGGTGCCGCCGATGCCGAAACGAAAGGCGAGCCAGCCGACGATGGATGCGGCGGCGACGCACACGGCCACCGCCACGATCATGCCGATCCAGGGGATGACGCCGAAATGCTGGTACAGCGCGGCAGCCGTGTAGGCGCCCAGCCCGATGTACAGGGCGTGTCCGATCGAGAGCTGGCCGCAGAAACCCATCATGATGTTCCAGGCCTGGCCGACGTAGGCCAGGTACAGGATCAGGATCATCACCGAAAGCAGGTACCGGTCCAGTGCCAGCGGCGCGATCAACAGCACGGCCAGCAGCGCCAGCAGGGCGGCCTGCGACCGGTTCATGGCACCGGGTTCATCGGCCGCGCCTCAGCGGGCCTTGAACAGGCCCTGGGGCCGCAGCGCCAGCACCAGGATCAGCAGCGCGAACGACAACATGCTCTTGGCCGATGGCGCGATCAGCAGGCCGGCGACCGACTCCGAGACGCCGATCAGCACGCCGCCCGCCAGTGCGCCAACCATCGAGCCCAGACCACCGATGATCACGATGATGAAGGCGAGCAGGGTATAAGCGGGTCCGGAGTTGGGCGTGACGTCGACCAGCAGGGTCAGCAGGCAACCGGCGACGCCGACGCAGGCGGTACCGAGGCCGAAAGTCAGCGCGTACAGGTGCTTGACGTTGAGCCCGACCACCTGCGCACCCAGGAGGTTGTCCGCACAGGCACGGATCGCCTTGCCGAAGCCGGTGTAGCGGAAGATGACGAACAGCACCGCGCAGGTGACCAGGGCTACCGCCGCGCAGATGACCCTGACCTTGTCCACCAGCAGCGGGCCGATCTCATAAGATTCGAGTGCGTAGTCGACCTGGACGTTGCGCGCGTCGGGACCGAAGATCACCAGCAGGACGTTGACCAGGACCAGGGCCAGCGCAAGCAGGAGGATGAACTGCGAATGCTCCGGGCGGTCTATGAATGGATTGATCAGGCCGCGCTGCAGGAGGTAACCCAGCCCGAAGAAGGCGAATGCGACCGGGACCAGCATCAGCAGGGGGTCGATGCCGGCAAAGGCGAAGGCCATGACCGCGACGTACATCGCCATCGTCATCATCTCGCCGTGCGCGAAATTGACGATGCGCACCACGCCGTAGATCACGGAAAGCCCAAGCGCCATCAGCCCGTAGACCAGTCCCGTCAGCAGACCGCTGAGGACGATATTGGCAACCGCATCGATTGGCAAGCGGGCTCCGGTCGGGCTCAGGCCCGCGCTTTCCAGTCCGGTACCGGGAACACCGGCGCCATCTGGGCTGCGGCCTTCGGCAGCACCACCACCGGCTGGCCATTGCGGTTCTGGATGCAGGCCGAGGCGATCTCGGTATTCTGGCCCTTGGCGTCGAACCTGATCGGGCCGCCGACCATCATCCGCTCCGCGATGTCGGTCTTGCGGATGGCGTCCGCCAGCGCGGCGCCATCCGCGCTGCCGGCGCGCTTGAAGGCGTCGGCGGCCACCATCATCGCCTCGAAGGTGAAGCCGACGTTGAGCGCGTGAAACATCAGCTTTTCCTGCGGAAACTCTTCTTTGAACGCCGACTCGACCCGTTTGCTCAGGGCGGCATTGGGGTTGTACCAGGGCACGTTGGAGATGCAGTAGTCCGAGTACTTGGCACCGAGGGCCTTGTAGAACTGGGCTTCATACATCCCGGGCGACCCCGGGCTCATGATCGCCTGCGGCGACCACCGCTGCTTGACCAGTTCCCGCACGATCATGATCGCGTCGTTGAGCCGGCTCACCAGCATGATGATGTCGGCGTTGGTGGACTTGGCCTTGGCGATCTCGACCGAAAGGTCGCGGGCCGCCGGGTCGTACGAGATCGTGTCCACCACCTTGAAGGGCAGGTAGTCCAGCTTCGGCAGCGTGGCGCCGATGCCGCGCGACATCGCCTGGCCGAAGGTGTCGTTGACGTGCATGAAGACGGCCGTGCGCGGGGCCGTCTGGGTGGCCTGGAACAGGTCCCGAAAGAGCGACAGGCCGTTTCGCACCAGGTCGCCTGCGGTCGGGAAGTTGCGGAAGGTGTACTGGTAGCCCTGCTCGGTGATCTGCGGCGCGGCGGCAATATTGATCACGAAGGGTATCTTGCGCTGCTCGGCGACCTGCGCGATCGCCGAAGCGGCACCCGAATCGAACGGCCCGACCAGCAATTGCGCCCCGTCGTTGATGAGTTTCTCCGCGCGTGAGCGGGCGACCTCGACGTTGGTTTCGGTATCGGCGTTCATCAGTTCCACGTCGACGCCAAACATCTCGCGAAGCAGCGGCGGCGAGAGGTCTGCGCCGAGCTGGCACGATTGTCCGATGAAGGCCTGGAACCCCGAGCGCGGCAGCAGCACGCCGACCTTCAGTTTCTTCGGCTGAGCCCGCACGAACGCCGGCGCGGCGAGTAGACCGCTGCCGGCCACGGCCGAGGCGGCGATGCGGTTGAAGTCACGGCGGGTCACCTGGTTCATCGTCCTGTCTCCATTGTTGGCCCGTCGCGCTGGCGGGTTCTGGTTGTCGCGCCGTCATGGTCCGCCCATGCCCGAATCGTGCCGGCCTTGCGATAATGCCCCACCGCCCCCACCTGCACAAGTCATCAGGCCCGATCCATGCGTCGTCAACATTCCTCCTCCGCCGAGTCATCCGCAGGCCTGCCTGCCGGGGCGGGGAGCGCTTCGACCGGCGGACAGGGCCCGCCCCGCTCCGACTGGGTGACGCTGAAGAGCCTGCTGCCCTATCTGTGGCAGTTCCGCTGGCGGGTGGCGCTGGCGCTGACTTTCCTGGTTGCCGCCAAGGCCGCGAACGTCGGGGTGCCGATCCTGCTGAAGCAGATCGTCGACTCGCTCACGGGGGAGAACGGGGCGCCCGCCGTATCCGGCGGCACTGCAGGACTGGTCGCCGTGCCGGTGGCGCTGGTGCTCGGCTATGGCCTGCTGCGGCTGTCGACCTCGGTCTTCACCGAGTTGCGCGAGTATGTCTTTGCCAAGGTCACGCAGCGGACGGTGCGCGAAATCGCGCTGAAGGTGTTTCGCCATCTCCATTCACTGTCCCTGCGGTTTCATCTGGATCGCCAGACCGGGGGACTGACCCGGGACATCGAGCGCGGCACCCGCGGCGTCTCCAGCATCGTGTCCTATACCCTTTACAGCATCCTGCCGACGCTGATCGAGATCAGTATGGTGCTGGGCTACCTGCTGTGGCAGTACGACTTCGACTTCGCCCTGATCACCATCGTCGCCCTGGTGAGCTACGTCGTCTACACCGTCATCGTCACCGAGTGGCGGACCACTTTCCGCCGCTCGATGAACGAACTGGACTCGCGGGCCAACGTGAGGGCGATCGATTCGCTGATGAACTACGAGACCGTCAAGTACTTCGGCAACGAAGGCTTCGAGGCGAATCGCTATGACACCAGCATGCAGGGCTGGGAGCGCGCGGCAGTCAAGAGCCAGACCACGTTGTCGCTGCTCAACGTCGGGCAGTCCGCGATCATCGCGCTGGCGGTCACCGCGATGGTCTGGCGAGCCACCGCCGGGGTGGCGGCGGGCACGATGACGCTGGGCGACCTGGTACTGGTGAATGCCTTCATGATCCAGCTCTACATTCCGCTCAACTTCCTGGGCATGCTCTATCGCGAGATCAAGCAGAGCCTCACCGACATGGAGCGGCTGTTCGGGCTGCTGGAACAGAACCGCGAGGTGGCCGATGTCCCCGGGGCGCAGCCTCTGCGGGTGGCCGGCGCCACGGTGCGCTTCGACAACGTCTCGTTCGCCTACGACCCGAAGCGCCCGATCCTGCGCGGCGTCACTTTCGAGATTCCTGCAGGCCGCACCGTGGCCGTGGTGGGCTCCAGCGGCGCCGGCAAGTCGACGCTGGCGCGGCTGCTGTTCCGCTTCTACGATGTCACTGCGGGGGCGATCACCATCGACGGGCAGGACATCCGCTCCGTGACCCAGGAGTCCTTGCGCGCGGCGATCGGCATCGTCCCGCAGGATACGGTGCTGTTCAACGACACCATCCGCTACAACATCGGCTACGGGCGGCCGGAGGCGGACGATCGCGAGATCGCGGCCGCCGCGCGGGCGGCGCAGCTAGACGGGTTGATCGAGCGGCTTCCGGCGGGCTGGGAAACCCCGGTCGGCGAGCGCGGGCTCAAGCTGTCGGGCGGCGAGAAGCAACGCGTGGCCATTGCCCGGATGCTGCTGAAGAATCCGCCGGTGCTGGTCCTGGATGAAGCCACCTCCTCGCTGGATTCGCGCAATGAACAGGCGATCCAGGAGGCGCTGGAACGGGTGGCCGCCGACCGGTCGTCGCTGGTGATCGCGCACCGGCTGTCCACCGTCGTCAATGCCGACAACATCATCGTCCTGCACGAAGGGGTCGTGGTGGAGAGCGGCCGGCACGAGGACCTGATCGCCCAGGGAGGGCGCTACGCCGGGCTCTGGGAGTTGCAGAGCCGGGAGGCGGAATCCCAGCCGCAGACACAGGACGCGCCCGAACTGCCGGGCGAGCTACGGGACGCTGTGAGTTCGTGAGCTATCCCACCGTCAATGTGCCGTGTTCGCCGAGATCGACCGGCGGCTTTCCGGTCACGACTGCCCTGGCCATCTTGAACAACTGGGTCGCCTTGCTTTCCTCCACGTTCCAGTATTCCGCCTGGGTGATCTGCACGCGGATCAGCGCCAGGTCCGGGTCTTCCGGTCCGCCGGGAAACCACGCCTGCGCGAACTTGGACCACAACTTGCGCTTGCGGGGCATGTCCTCCACCAGGCTGGCGGTGCCTGACACGGTCACGTAGGCGTCATCGGCGGTGTCCGCGTAAGCGACATTCACCTGGTCGTCGCGCTGCAGGTCGGCCACCGGCTCGCCGCTGCGGGACGCGAAGAACCACAGGGCGTCGTCTCCGTCCTCGCGGCTGTTCTGGGTGGTCATCGGACGCGACTGCAGGCGCCCCTGGGCGTCGCGGGTGGTGAACATCGCGAAGCGGATGTCCTCGATCAGGTCCCAGAGGGTTGCGGATGAATCGTTACGGTCGTCGGCCATCGGATACTCTTCCTTGGAGTGGTTTGCGGCCAACCGTCCGCAAACCGCGTGCCTTTATCGTGCCTCTATCCATAACCAGGGAGCGGCGATGATCGACTCTGCAGGATCTCAGGTGCCTCGCGTAGGTCTATGACCTGACGTCACAGCCCCTGTGCCGGTCTGGGACTTGTGGCGGGCGGCGGCCGGGTTTCAGAATGGGCGGCCGCTCGGGGAGCCGGTGGCCAGCGGCACGGCTGGTTACTTTGGTTTCATTCTGTGAACCATCAGGTGGCGCCATCGAGCGCACCACTCCAAAGGTGCTGCCTGGTCGGTTGACAGAGCGGGCATCGGCGCGAACAATCGGGAAAACGGAATCCGCCACAGCGTGTGGTGGATGGAGGAGATGAATAATGTTTCATTCAAAGAAACTTTGGGCAAGTACCCTGATGGGCGCTGCGCTGGCCTTGGCCAGTCATCCGGCGCTGGCGCAGCCGATCAAGATCGGCTGGCTCTCGTCGCTCACCGGGCCGCTGTCGTCCGCCGCCATCGCGGAAAACCAGGGCGTGCAGCTGGCGGTGGAGGAAATCAATGCCGCCGGCGGCATTCTCGGCCGCAAGATCGAACTGCTCACCCGCGACACCGCCGGTGATCCCACCAAGGCGGTGAACTTCGCCCAGCAACTGGCATTCAGCGACAAGGTTCATTTCGTCATCGGACCGGTCAACTCGGGCGAGGGCCTGGCTACCACGCCCATCGTTGCGCGCGCGGGAGTGCCCAACCTGGTCATCGGCTCGATCGACGCGCTGATCGACCCGAAGAAATATCCGCGCGCTTTCCGGGTCATCAATACCAACTCGCAATGGATCAGCACCGCCAACGAGTACGCGCTGAACACTCTCAAGCGCAAGAAGGTCGCGGTCATCGGTGACACTACCGGGTACGGTACCTCGAGTGCCAAGACCGCCCAGGAGCTGCTCGAGAAGGCGGGGATCAAACCGGTCTACAGCGTGCTGCTCGATCCCAACAAGACCGACCTCACCGACGAGATGACCAAGGCACGCGAGGCCGGCGCCGACATCGTCATGCCCTGGTCTGCGGCCACCGGCCTGCTCGGGCGCCTCCTGAATGCCCGCGGCGACATGGGCTGGGACGTGCCGGTGGTCGGGCATCCGGCCCTGATGGCGGCGCAGATCCGGGCGCTGCTGAACAAGCCGTCCTACTGGGAGAAGACCTACGCGGCCGGCTACGTGAGCACCACCTACGACGCCGGCGGCAAGCTGCCGGAGCGCACGCAGCAGCTGGTCGACAAGGTCCGTCCGCGCATGGGCGGCGGAGAAATCGATGTGCTGTTCTGGTGGATCGCCATGGGCTACGACACCGTGCGGATCATCGAGCATGCAGTGAAGACGGCAGGTTCGACCGACCCCGCCGCCGTGCAGAAAGCCCTTGAGAATACCGGCAGCTACGACGGCGTGTATGCGACCTATCGCTGGAGCGCCGACGAACACAACGGCTTTCCTGACAGCAACATGGCGGTGAACGTCGCCAACACGTTCAAGGACGGCAGCTTCAAGCTCGCGCCTCGCTGAGCGTCGTCATGTGGACCGTCATCGTCTCCGGGCTGGCAACGGGTTCGCTGTTCGCCGCCACCGCCCTGGTCTACAACGTGATGTTCTCGACCTCGAAGGTGTTGTCGGTGACCACCGGGCATATCGCCATGCTCGGCGGCGTGTTCGGCGCCTACTTCATTTCAGGCCTCGGCTTGCCGTGGCCGGTCGGCCTGGTCGGGGCGGTGCTGATCGGGGCTTTGTTCGGCTGGCTGACCGATCTGATCGCGATCCGACGCGTGCTCGCACGCAGCGACGAGCACCTCTGGCTGCTCAGCACGCTCGCACTGGCCACGATGGTCCAGCAGGCGGTGGCCCTGTGGTGGGGCACCGAGCCGCGGCCGTTTCCACGCCTGATTCCGCAGGACTTCGGCGACGGCATTGCCGACCAGAAGTTCTGGCTGCCGATCGGCGTGGCAATCGCGATGGCGATCGGGCTGGCGGCTTTCTACCGCCGCACCATGTACGGCAAGCTGTTCCTGGCGATGTCCGAGGACGCATTCGCGGCGCGTGCGCGCGGCGTGCCGACGGATCGGATCCGCGCACTGTCGTATGTGATTGCCGGGGCATTGGGCGCCTTGTCCGGATTCGCCGCGGGACAACTCACCTTCGCCTACTTCGCACTCGGCCTGACCTTGACCTTGAACGGGTTCATCGCGCTCGCGGTCGGCGGCCTCGGCAGCAATGCAGGCGCGCTGATCGGCGGCGCAGCTCTCGGCCTGCTGAATGCGTTCTCGAGTTATTTCGTCGGCGGCGAATTCCAGCAGACCATTTCGGTCGGTTTGCTGATGCTGGTCCTGCTGGTCAAGCCCGAAGGCTTGTTCGGCTCGAAGAACACCCGGCCGGTGTGAGCGGCAGATGAACGGCAAGCGGATCTCACTCGCCCTGGCGGCCCTGGCGGCCGTCACGCTGCCCTTGTGGGCGGCAGACCAGTATCAGTTGCATCTCGCCGCACTCATCGCCGTTTTCTGGATCCTGATCGCGGGGCTCAACCTCGTCATCGGCTACACCGGGCAGTTGTCGATCGGTCACGTCGGACTGCTGGCGGTCGGCGCCTATACCTTCGCCATCCTGTCCGGCAACATGGCCGTCCATCCGGCGCTGGCGGTGGCGGCCGCCGGCGCGCTCTGCGGACTGTTCGGGCTGGTGCTCGGCCTGCCGTCGCTGAGACTGCCGGGCTTCTACTTCGCCATGGCGACCATGGCCGTGGCCTTGATGGTCGGCGAGTTCATCATGGCGAACCGTGACCTCACCGGCGGCGGCATCGGCCTGCCGGTACCGTCCTTTCCTGCACCGTTCGATACTCCGGGGGGGTTCTACTACCTGGTGCTGATACTCGCGGCCGTGGTCACCTGGTTCACCTGGAACATCGCCCGGCAGATGTGGGGACGCGGCCTGATCGCGATCCGCGACAACCCGGTGACGGCGCAGGCGGTCGGAGTGCCGGTGTTCCGAGCCAAGCTGACCGTGTTCGTATTCAGCGGGATCACGGCCGGTGTCGCGGGCGCGGTGTTCGCATCCCTGCAGAGCTATATCACCCCGGACACCTTCGTCTTCGAACTGAGTCTGTTCTTCTTCGTCTGCATCGTCATCGGCGGGCGCGGCAGCATCCTCGGGCCGCTGATCGGTACCGTCATCCTCACGGCTCTGCCGGACCTGGTGGCGCCGCTCGCCAAGCTCGGCAATTTCTTCTACGGGCTGCTGCTGCTTGCGGTAGTGCTGCTCGTGCCGGAAGGCATCGGACGGGTCTTCGAGGCCGTCGCCGAGCGGCTGCGCCCGCGCCGCATCGCCAGCGTCCCGGTCTCCCCGGACCTGCCGCGGCTGAACCGGGCGCTGGAGGACCGCCGATGAATGCGTCGGCGCCGGTGGAGGACGGGTTTGCCGCGCGCGACATCACCAAGCGCTTCGGCGGCCTGGTGGCTCTCGAGCGCGTGTCGCTGAACCTGCGCCCGGGTGAAGTGCACGGGCTGATCGGACCGAACGGCAGCGGCAAGACCACCTTGCTGAATCTGCTCTCGGGCTACTACGAGCCCACTTCGGGTTCCATCCGCCTCGGGTCGGAGGAACTGGGCAAGGCCACCGTGCAGCGCCGGGCCGCCATCGGCGTCGCGCGGACCTTCCAGAAGCCGAGATTGCTGGGCACACTGTCCGTGCTCGACAACGCGGTGCTCGGATCGTGGATGCACAGCCGCCCCGGATTCGTCGCCACGCTCCTCGGCCTGCCGCCGGTATTCAAGGCCGACCGCCTGCTGCGTGAACGGGCCACCGAACTCCTGCACGGCGTCGGCCTCGGCCATGCGATCAATCGGCGTGCCAACCTGCTCGAGCACGCCGAACAGCGGTTCCTCGAGATCGCCCGCGGGCTGTCGCTGCGGCCGCGTTTCATCCTGCTCGACGAGCCCGCCGGCGGCTTGACGACCGCCGAGATCGACCACCTCGGCGGCATCATCCGCACGATCCGCGATGCCGGAATCGGCGTGCTGCTGGTCGAGCATCACACCGATTTCGTGTTCCGCGTCTGCGACCGTGTGACCACGCTGGACGTCGGCAAGATGATCCGGCACGGCACCCCGACCGAGGTGCGTACCGATCCCGAAGTCATTCGCGTCTACCTGGGAGCCTAGCGATGACCGCTGACGCACTGCGCCCGGAGAAGGTGCTGCTCCAGGTGAGCGACCTGCACGTGGCCTACGGCAAGGCGGAGGTCGTGCATGGCGTTTCCTTCGACGTCCGGGCCGGCGAGTTCGTCGTCCTGCTTGGGCGCAACGGCGCCGGCAAGAGCACGATGCTGCACGCGGTCTCGGGCTTGATTCCGAAGCGGGCCGGCACGGTGATCTTCGAAGGCAGCGACCTGAGCGCGGCGTCGCCGCGGCAGGTCGTGCAGGCCGGCATCGTCCAGGTCCTGGAGGGGCACCGGGTCTTCCAGACCCTGTCGGTCGAGGACAACCTGATGATCGGCACCTACGCGCATGCACCGCGTGGCAACCGCGGCCTGCTCGAGCGGATCTACACGGTGTTCCCGGAGCTCGCGGAGCGCCGCCAGCAGTTGGCCTCGCGCTTGTCCGGCGGGCAGCAGCAGATCCTGGCGGTGGCGCAGGGCGTGATCGGCGAGCCACGCCTGCTGATACTGGACGAGCCCTCCGGCGGTCTGGCCCCGATCGTCATCGACCGGATCCTGGACGTCGCGTCGCAATTGTGCGCCCAGGGCCTGGCGATCCTGCTGGTGGAACAGCTGGTGGAGAAGGCGCTGCGACACGCCCACTACGGCTATCTGATTGAAACCGGCCGCGTCGCAGCGCAAGCCAGCGCGGCCGACCTGCGCGAGGGCGACCTGATCGAGCGGGTCTACCTCGGCCATGGCGCCCACGGCGGCGCCTGATCAAAGGAGACGCACATGAGCACGACGGCACGCTGGAAGAACCGGCCGCCCGGATCCAACTGGGGCGACTTCGGCCCCGACGACCAGGCCGGCCGGATGAACCTGATCGACGCCGACAAGGTGCGGCCGGGCGTCGCCGAGGTCCGCGAAGGGCGCAGCTTCTGCCTGAGCCTGCCGCTCGACTACCCGGGCGGCAACATCCTGAACCCGCGGCGGCATCCGCCGGTGCTTGCGGCCGACCCTGCGCAACGGCCGGCCGAACATGAACTACCGCTTGTTCGTCGACAACGAATCGCAGACCGACGTGATCAGCGACGACCTCGCGATCCTGCACCTGCAGTATTCGACCCAGTGGGACAGCCTGGCCCACGTCGGTCAACTGTTCGACGCCGATGATGACGGCATCCCCGAGGCGGTCTACTACAACGGCTATCGGGCCGGTGAGCACATCATGGGGCCGGAGTCGGCCGAGGATGCCGGCGCCGGCGACGGGCGGGCCACGCGCTCGACCTCTTCGGCGCGCGGCGCTCGGCATCGAGAACATGGCCGTAGCGCTGCGTCCAGGGCCGCGCGGTGATGATCGACCTGCGTGCGCATTTCGGCGACGAGCAGGACTGCGGTCGGATACGAGCAGCTCATGCGCGTGCTCGAGGCCGACCGGGTACAGGTCGAGACCGGCGACATGGTGTGCCTGCATACCGGCTTCGCCGATCGCCTGCTCGGGATGGGTGGAAAGCCGGACGCAGTGCTGGCCGACCGGCTGTGCGCGGTGCTCGACGGCCGCGACTCGCGCCTGCTGCAGTGGATCACCGACTCGGACTGGCGGCGCTGATCGCCGACAACTATGCGGTGGAAGCGCATCCCGCGACCTCGCACCCTGGCTGTTGCGCCGCGCTGCCGCTGCACGAGCACTGCCTGTTCAAGCTCGGCGTGCACCTCGGCGAGCTGTGGCACCTGACGCCGCTGGCGGACTGGCTGCGGGCCAACCGGCGCTCGCGCTTCCTGCTGACGGCGCCGCCCCTGCGGCTGCCGGGAGCGGTCGGCTCGCCGGTGACGCCGGTCGCCACGGTCTGAATGCGGCATGCCGAATGCCTCGGACGGCAGCTCGGTGCAGAAGGTCTGCAGGATCCTGCGCGCGCTGTCGACACCGCAGCCGCTGCGCCTTGCCGACGTCTGCGCGGCCACCGCGATGAACAAGGCAACGGCGCTGCGCCTGCTCGGCTTGCTGGCGGGCGAGGGATTCGTTCAACGCAACCCCGGAACCAAGCGCTACACGCTGGGCGACGAGGCGCTCGTGCTCGGCATTGCGATGCAGGGGCGCGACCATGTCACCAAGTGGGCCCGTCCCTGGCTGGTCAAGCTGGCGGGCTTGTCGGGCGATACGGTCCTCCTGTCCACCCGCAACGGCATCGAGTCGGTCTGCATCGACCGCGAGTTCGGGGCCTATCCGATCCGTGCGAACTACCTGGACATCGGCAGCCGCCGCCCGCTCGGTGTCGGTGCGGGCAGCATGGCGCTGCTCGCGTGGTTGCCGGACGACGAGGCCCGTGCCGTGCTCGACCAGGTCGTGCCGATGATCGCGACGCGCTATTCCCGCATCGACCGGGCGCTGCTGGAGACCGAGATCGCACAGGCACGGGGCCGTGGCCACTCGCTGCTGCTGGACGTCGTGGTTGAGCGGATGGGCGGGATCGGCGTGCCGATCTTCGGCAGCGACGCCAAGCCGGTCGCCGCGCTGAGCATCGCAGCGCTCAACGACCGGCTCACCACGCGCCTGGCGACGCTGGTGCCGGCGCTGAGGGAAGCGGCCGCCGCGATCTCGGCGCAGTACCTGCAGGACAATCCATGAGGAGAGAATCGTGAGTTACCTCGTCGGCTCGGGCCTGACCCCCTACGGCCGCCACGAGGGTCAAGCTACCCTCGACCTGATGAGCCGGGCGGCCAGCGACGCGCTCGCCGACGCCGGCCTCGAGCGGGCCGACATCGACGGCCTGATCTGCGGCTACTCGACGACCCTGCCGCACATCATGCTCGCCACGGTCTTCGCCGAGCATTTCGGCCTGCGACCCTCCTACGCCCATGCGATGCAGATCGGCGGCGCGACCGGCTTCGGTCTGGTCATGCTGGCCCACCTGCTGGTGGAGTCGGGCGCCGCGAACCGGGTGCTGGTGGTCGGCGGCGAGAATCGGATGACCGGACAGAGCCGCGACTCGGCGATCCAGGTGCTGGCGCAGATCGGCCATCCGGTTTACGAGGTGCCGCTTGGCCCGACGATTCCCGCCTACTACGGGCTGGTCGCGTCACGCTACATGCACGAACACGGCACCGACGAAGCGGGGTTCGCGGAACTGGCCGTGCTGATGCGGCGAAACGCCGGCCGCCACCCGGGCGCCCAGTTCCGCGACCCGATCACCGTCGGCGATGTGCTGGCATCGCGGCCGATCGCCTCGCCGTTGAAGATGCTCGATTGCTGTCCGGTGTCCGATGGCGGCTGCGCAGTCGTCATATCGCGTGAGCGGATCGGCGGGCACTCGGTGCGACCTGCGCGCGGCCAGCCAGTTCCATACCGCGCAGCACGTGAGTGCCACTCCTTCGCTCACCCTGTTCGGCGCGGGGCAGTGCGCCCGCACGGCGCTCGACGCGGCCGGGCGCTCACTGGAAGATGTCGAGTTGGCCGCGATCTACGACAGCTTCACCATCACGCTGACGATCCTGCTGGAGGAGATCGGCCTGGCGCCGCGCGGCGCAGCAGGCCGGCTGGCCGCCGAAGGCCACTTCGACCGCGACGGCGCCATGCCGCTCAATCTGCACGGCGGCTTGCTGTCCTACGGCCATTGCGGCGTCGGCGGCGCGATGGCGCATCTGGCCGAGACCCATCTGCAGATGACCGGGCGGGCAGGCGAACGCCAGGTCGGCACGCGCCGGCCTCGCGCTGCTGCACGGCGACGGCGGCGTGCTGTCGTCGCACGTCAGCCTGGTCCTGGAGGCCCTGTCATGACCGTCCCATCCGATCTGCCTGCCGACTGGACCCTCGGTGCCCCAGGCATCGTCTATCAGCGGTGCCGCGCTTGCGCCCAGGTCTGGTACTTCAGGCGCGGCTTCTGCCCGGCTTGCGGCGAGGACGATCCGCAGGCACTGCCGGCCACCGGCAACGGCACGGTGCATGCCACCACCCTGGTGCACCGGGCGCCGAATGACGAGTTCCGCGCGCTGGCGCCCTACCGGATCGTGCTGGTCGACTGCGATGAAGGCTTCCGGATGATGGCGCATGGACACCACGACCTCGCGATCGGCGATCGCGTCCACTGCCGGTTCGAGCCGTTGGGCCGCCCGCCTCCTGCCCTTCTTCGAGAGAGCGAAGCAATGAGCAATGAAAGCCGCGACGCCCTGCGCGTCGCCCTCGCCCCGCGGTCGATCGCGCTGATCGGCGCCTCGGAGAACACGAACAAGATCGGCGGCCGGCCGCTGGCCTACCTGTCGCGCTTCGGCTATCGCGGCACGGTGTATCCGATCAATCCGACCCGAACCGAGGTCCAGGGTGTCCGCAGCTTTCCCAGCCTGCGGGCGCTGCCGGCGGTCCCGGACATGGCGATCGTCGCCGTGCCGGGAGACATGGCGGTGGCGGCCGTCGACGAATGCGCCGACGCCGGCGTCAGGATCTGCGTGGTGATGAGCTTCCGGCTTCGGCGAGACCGATGCCGACGGCAAGCGCCGGGAAGCGGAGATGGTGCGCAAGGCCCGCGCCAAGGGGCATGCGCATCGTCGGGCCGAACTCGCAGGGCCTCGCCAATTTCGGCACCGGCGCGGTGGCGAGCTTCTCGACGATGTTCATCGAGGCGCCGCCGGCAGACGGCCCGGTCGGCATCATCAGCCAGAGCGGGGCGATGAGCGTGATTCCGTACGGCCTGCTGCGCGCCCGCGGCATCGGCGTGCGCCATGCCCATGCCACCGGCAACGACTGCGATGTCACCGTCTGCGAACTCGCCACCGTCGTGGCCGAGGACCCCGACCTGAAACTGCTGCTGCTGTATCTGGAAGGCATTCCCGACCCGTGGAATCTGGCCGAGGCGGCCCGGGTGGCGCGCGATCGCGACCTGCCGGTGGTGGCGCTCAAGTCCGGCCGCTCTCCGGCCGGCCAGGAGGCAGCGCGCTCGCACACCGGCTCGCTGGCCAGCGAGGATCGCGTCGTCGACGCCTTTCTGCGCGACCACGGCATCATGCGCGTCGACAACATGGCCCAGACTGGTCGGTGCGGCCGAGCTGTACCTGAAGGGCTGGCGACCGCAGGGCCGCCGCCTGGTCGCGGTCAGCAACTCGGGCGCGGTCTGCGTGCTGACCGCCGACGCGGCAACCGAGGCCGGCATGCCGATGCAGGCGCTGTCGCCGGAGACTCAGGCCGAGTTGCGCGGTATCCTGCCCGGCTTCGCGACCACCACCAACCCGATCGACATCACGGCCGCGCTGCTGACGAACAGCAGTCTGCTCGGCGACATCCTGCCGGCCCTCGCCCGCGACCCGGCCGCCGATGCGTTCCTGGTCGGCGATCGCAGTGGCCGGCGCCGGCTACGACGTCGAGGCCTTCGCGCGGGATTCGGCCGCATTCGCCGGACTCACCGGCAAGCCGCTGGTCGTCGCCGCTCCGCAGGACAGCGTCGCCGCCCGGTTCAAGGCACAGGGTCTCGCGGTGTTCCCCACCGAGGGCGAGGCGGTCGGCGCGCTCGGCCAGTTCCTGGCGCACGCCGAGTTGCGCGCGGCGGCGCGTGCGCGTCCGCCGACGGTGGCGCGCGCAGACGCGCGGCGTGAGGGCGCCGACACGATGCTCGACGAGGCGGCCAGCCTGGCGCTGCTGCAGACGCACGGCGTGCCGGTCGCCGCTCATCAGGTCTGCCACGACGAGGCCGCGGCGGTGGCCGCGTTCGAGTCGCTCGGCGGCGGCCCGGTCGTTCTCAAGGGCTGCTCGGCGGCCGTCGCCCACAAGTCCGACCTCGGCCTGGTCAAGGTCGGCCTGGGTGATCGCGAGTCGGTAGCCGGCGCCTGGCGCGAGATCGCCGCGGCGGCCGCGGCGGCCGAGGTGCAACTGGCGGGAGTGATCGTCGCCGTCCTGGTTCGTGGTCGGCGGGAACTGATGATCGGCGCGCGCTACGACCCGGCGTTCGGGCCGGTGATGCTGGTCGGCGATGGCGGCAAGTATGTCGAGCACATGCCGGACTCGCAGGTCCTGCTGCCGCCTTTCGACCGCGCTTCGATCGAGGCCGCATTGCGGCGCCTGCGGATCGCGCCGCTGCTCGATGGCGTTCGCGGCGACCCGCCACTCGATGTCGAGGCCTTCTGCGAGGCGGCGGCCGCTGTCGGGGCGCTGGTGCAGGACGCACAGGCCGGCATCACGAATCTCGACATCAACCCGC
This sequence comes from uncultured beta proteobacterium, assembly GCA_963834335.1. GTDB lineage: Bacteria > Pseudomonadota > Gammaproteobacteria > Burkholderiales > Burkholderiaceae_E > Lautropia. The sequence continues at coordinate 1,224,000 of CAWIBK010000001.1, forward strand.
TGATCGTCGGCGCCCGGGGCGAGGGCTGTGTCGCCGTCGACGCGGTCGTCTACCGCCAGCGCAACTGATCGGACCGCATTACCGGCCGGCGCGAGCCGGCCCCAACTTCGAGGAGACAGAAGACATGAATGAAGTTCGCAGGGTGTTGCTGCGCGGCGCGGTGGCCTCGGCCGGCGCGTCGCTGGCGCTGGCAGTGCCGCGGCCGGCCGCGGCCCAGATCCTATCCCGCCAAGGCGGTCCGCATCGTTGTGCCCTATCCGCCGGGCGGACCCACCGACATCGTGGCACGGCTGGTCGGCCAGAAACTGGCCGAGCGCTACAAGCAGTCGGTCGTCATCGAGAACAAGGCGGGCGCGGGCGGGAACCTCGGCGCGGAAAATGTCGCACGAGCACCGGCCGACGGCTACAGCCTGCTGGTGGGGACCACGGCGCATGCGATCAATCCGAGCGTCTTCAAGCAGTTGAACTACGATTTCGTCGCCGACTTCGCGCCGGTCGCATTGTTCACGCGCATCCCGCTCGTGCTGGTCGTGCATCCTTCGGTGCCGGCCAACACGGTGCAGGAGTTCATTGCCTTGTCCAGGAAACCGGGCGCCGGCCTTGCCTATGCGTCCTCCGGCAACGGGCAGTCGACGCACCTGGCGGCCGAACTGTTCAAGTCGATGACCGGCGCCGACCTGACCCATGTGCCATACAAGGGCAGCGCACCGGCGCTGACCGATCTCGCCGGCGGCCAGGTGGCGGCCATGTTCGACACAACCCTGTCGGCAATGCCGCAGGTCAAGGCGGGCCGCCTGCGGGCGCTGGCCGTGACCAGCTCGGGCCGATCCTCCGCTGCGCCCGATCTGCCGACGATCGCCGAGTCGGGTGTGCCGGGTTTCGAAGCGACGGCGTGGAATGGCCTGCTCGCACCGGCCGGCACGCCGAAGGAAATCGTGGCCGAACTGAACCAGGCCGTCAACGAGATCCTGAAGCATCCGGAGTTGGCCCAGCGCCTGGCCGCGGACGGCGCCGAGGCCGGCAGCGCGACGGTGGCGGAGTTCACCGGTTTCATCCGCGACGAAGTCGAGAAGTGGGCCAAGGTCGCGAAGAGTTCCGGCGCCGTGGTCAACTGAGGCGGGCGCGGCGATGAGCAGAAAGCACACGATTCTCATTGCCGGCGCCGGGGGAGTTGTCGGCGCCGCTGCGCTTGCCCATTTCGGCTCGCTGCCGGATTGGGAGGTGGTGGCGCTGTCGCGGCGCCCGGTGAGCCTGCCGCAGGGGGCCCGCCATGTGTCGGTCGACCTGACCGACGCCGCCGCATGCCGCAATGCGATGAGCGAGCTCGGCGCCACCACCCACCTGTTCTATGCCGCGCTCTTCGAGAAGCCCGATCTGGTTGCCGGCTGGCGGGACCCCGAGCAGATGGCAGTCAACGAGGCGATGCTGCGCAATCTGCTCGATGCGCTGCAGGTCGGCGCTCCGGGCTTGCGCCACGTGACGATCCTCCAGGGAACCAAGGCCTATGGCGGGCATGTCGAGCCGGCGCCCGTGCCCTGCAAGGAGCGCTGGCCACGCCATCCCCACGCCAATTTCTACTGGCTGCAGGAAGACCTGCTGCGCGAGCGGCAGCCCCTTGGCGACTGGACATTCTCGATCCTGCGGCCGCAGATCGTCCTCGGTTACGCGGTCTCCAGCCCGATGAACATCGTCGGCGCGATCGGGGCCTATGCCGCCGTGCAGCGGGAACTGGGCAGACCTCTGGCGTTCCCCGGCGGCGGCCGCTACATCAACGCGGCCAGCGACAGCCGCTTGATCGCGCAGGCGGCGGAATTCACCGCGACGCACGAGGTTGCCGCCAACCAGACCTATAACGTGGTCAACGGCGACATGCTGGTCTGGCACGACATCTGGGCGTCGATTGCCGGGCGCTTCGGAATGGATGCCGGCGACCCCGTCCCGATGAATCTCGCCAAGGAGATGCCGGGGTACGAGGCCGCCTGGGACCGGGTCGTGCGCAAGCACGGCTTGAAGGCGCTGAGTCTCGAGGCGCTGGTGGGCAGTTCGTGGCAATTCACCGATCGCGCCTTCGGGTACGGCCTGGAGACGCCGGCGGACTCGGTGCTGAGCGGCATCAAGCTGCGCCAGGACGGATTCCACGGCTGCATCGATACCGAGGACTCGATCCACTACTGGCTCGAGCGGATGCAGTCGGAGCGCCTGCTGCCGCGCTGACGGCGCCACGCCCGCCAGGCTCCCCTCCTGCTGCCGCGCTGACGGCGGCACGACCGGTTCCTAGAGCCGGAAGTGCTCGTCCAGAAAAGTCAGGAACGCGCGCAGTCGTGGCGCGAGGTTGCGGCGATGAGGGTACAGGACGTAGATCAGGTCATCGTTGGGGTCCTGGTATTCCGCCAGCAGCGCAATCAGACGGCCGGCGCGGACGTCGCGGGCGATGTGAAACTCGGCGAGCCGCACCACGCCGAGCCCCTCGATTGCCAGGGTGCGCAGGAGTTCGCCCTGGTCGGCGCCGACATAGCTGGCAATGTCGATCGTCTTCAGCTCGCCGTTTTCGCGAAAGCTCCAGGAATTCCAGTGCGTTCGCACAGTGAAGTTGAGGCAGCGGTGTTCGTGCAGCTGATCCGGTGCAGTCGGCACGCCGTGGCGCCGCAGGTAGGAGGGCGCCGCCGCGATCAGCCAGCGCCGGCGCGCGATCGGCTTGGCGATCAGCGGCAGCTCCTTCGGGTGCCCGCTGTGGATCGCGACGTCGATGTTGTCCTTCATGAAATCACCACGCGCCGTGCCGAGGATGAACTCGAGCCGCAGCGCCGGGTGGCGCTCCAGGAAGGCCGGCAGCAGCGGCGCGAGTTCATATTTCGCAAAGGTCAGCGGCGTGTGGATGTGCAGCACGCCCGAGACTTCCGGCTGGTCGGCTGCCACCGCGTTCTCCGCCTCGGCCATCGCGTCGACGGCTCGCTGGCCGTGGTGCCGGAACCGTTCGCCTTCCTGGGTGAGTCGGATGGCGCCGCCGATCCGGTCGAAAAGGCGCACCCCGAGCCGCGCCTCCAGTCGGGCGATCAGCTTGCTGACGGTCGACGGCGACAGCACGAGCCGGCGCGCGGCACCGGAGAAGCTGCCCTCGTCGACGACGCGCAGGAACACCACCAGTTCTTCTAGCCGGTCCATGAGCGCATCCTGTGAAGCGGGTTCATGATCGTTGTTCCCATCGGGTGCTTGTCAGCGGATCGGCGCGGCGTCGAGAATCGGCGGCAGACTTCGGAGGAGGAGACTGAATGAGCAAGACCATCCGTATCGGCTCGGGCGCCGCCTGGTGGGGGGATCGGGTCGAGCCGGCCGCCCTCAACGCGGAACGCGGGGAACTCGACTACCTCTGCTTCGAGACCATGGCCGAGGCCACGGTTTCCGCTGCACAGGTGCGGGCCCGCCGCGATCCGTCGTTTCCCGGCTACGACACCTACCTCGATGACCGGATGCGTGCCGTGCTGCCCGCCTGCATGCGCGCGGGCACGCGAATCGTCTCGAACCAGGGCTGGATCAATCCGGACGCCGCGGCTCAGCGGATCGTGCATTGGCTGCGCGAGTTCGGGTTTCGCGGCGTCAAGGTGGCGGCGGTGAACGGCAGCCTCATCACCGACCGGGTGCTCGACCTGACCGACGGATACTCGAGAACGGCGAGCCGACCAGCACGCTGGCTGCGACGCTGATCTCGGCCGAGGCCTATCTCGGCGCCGAGCCGATCGTCGAAGCGCTGCGGGCCGGCGCGCAGATCGTCGTCACCGGCCGGGTCGCCGATCCGTCGGTCTTCATGGCGCCGATGATGCACGAGTTCGGCTGGGATCCGCTCGACCACGCGAAGCTCGGTGCCGGCAACGGCATCGGCCACCTGCTGGAATGCGGCGCGCAGGTCACCGGCGGCTACTTCTCCGATCCGGGGTTCAAGGACGTGCCCGAACCCTGGAACTTCGGCTTTCCCGATCGCCGAGGTCGAGGCGGACGGCAGCGCCGTGATCACCAAGGTCGCCGGTACCGGCGGTGCGGTCACCTTGCAGACGGTGAAGGAGCAGATGCTCTACGAGGTGCACGATCCGGCCAACTACCTCACGCCCGACGTGGTGGTCGACTTCACCACCGCGCATCTCGAGCAGGTCGGCCCCGATCGCGTCCGCGTCAGCCGGGTCGGCGGCAAGCCGCGCACCCCGACGCTGAAGGTGTCGATCGGCTGCACCGAAGGCTTCATCGGCGAGGACATGTTCTTCTACGCCGGTCCCGGAGCGCTGCGGCGTGCCCATCTCGCCAAGCGCATCCTCGAGGAGCGCTTCAAGATCGTCAAGCTCGATGCCGAGGACCTGCGCATCGACTTCCTCGGCCTGAACGCCATCCACGGCGAAGCGACGCCGGCGAACGCGCCCGAGCCGTACGAGGTCGCGGTGCGCGTCGCGGCCCGCACCCGTACGCGGGAGGAGGCGGCCAAGGTCGGCCGCGAGGTCGACGGCATGGCGGTTTCGGGCGTCGCCCACACCGGCAAGCGGGTGCCGCATCAGGACCGCACCCGCGAGGTGATCGGTGTCTGGTCGTCGCTGGTGCCGCGCGAGAAGGTGCCGGCCACCATCAACTACTTCGAGAGCTGATACATGCGAGTACTTCTGCAACATGTGGCCCACGCGCGCTCGGGCGACAAGGGCAACACTTCGAACATCGCGGTGTTCGCCTACACGCCGGACCTGTACCCGCTGCTCAAGGCGCAGTTGACCGCGCAGGCGTTCAAGGCCCACTACGGCGGCGCGATCAAAGGCGAGGTCATCCGCCATGAGGTCGACAACCTCGAGGCCCTCAATTTCGTCGCCCATGGCGCGCTGGGCGGCGGCGTGTCGCGCAGCCTGTGCCTGGACAACTACGGCAAGGCCTTGTCGGCCGCGATTCTCGGCTTCGAGATCGAAGTGCCCGACGCCATGGCCGCGCAGTTGCGCAATCCCTGATGGAACCGCCGGCCCGGCGGGCGCTCAGCCGCCCGCGTCGCGGCGGTATTCGTGAGCCGTCGTGTTCACCCACGAGAGCCGGAACTCGACCGGGCGGTCATCGAGCGTGAATGCGATGCGGCGTACCAGGAGCAGCGGGGATGCCGCCGGGACATCGAGCAGGGCGGCGATGTCGGCCGGCGCACCGACGGCCCTCAGAGACTCCACGATGCGCATCACCGAGATGCCGAATCCATGCTCGTAGAGGTGATAGATCGTGTTGTCGCGCTCGCGCAATCGCACGAGTGACAAGCCGGCAAACAGGTCCGCCGATACGGTGATGTCGTCGACGCCGATCGCTCGCCCTTCGATCCACAGCGAATTGCGGAACTCGATCACCGGCGACTTCGGCGGCAGTGCGAGGCTGGCCGCCACCTGGTCGTCTGCCCGGGCGCGTTGGAAGTTCTCCAGCTTCACGTCGGGATAGTGGCGGCGGCCATCTTCGCCGACGATGCTGAAGAACAGGAACCGCATGCCGTTGCCGCGGTGGCTGGCGACGAAGGTGCCACGCCCCTGCTGGCGCAGCAGGACGTTCTCGGCGACCAGTTCGTCGATTGCCTTGCGCAGGGTGCCGATGGAAACGCCGAAGTGCCTGGCCAGCCGCGGCTCCGCCGGGATCGCTTCGCCCGGCTTCCACTCGCCGGAACCGCAGCGAATCGGTCAGGCGACGCTTGACCTCCTTGTACAGGGGGCCGCCCGTGTAGAGCGAGATGTCCTCGGGTCGGTTCATCCTCGAATCGATGTCCTGTGTGGCAAGCAGTGGGTGACCCGGACGGATTCTGTCACGAGACGGGCGATATGTCTAAATGATATGAATCATATAGTTGATTTGCCCGCGGCGATCGTTTAGGATGTGTCCTCAGGCAATTCCCGAGGAGACGCAACATGATCCACGTAGTGCTGCATGACGCCAAGGATACGGTCGCGGTCGCGGTCGTCGAGGGCATCAAGTCCGGAACCACGCTCAATGCGTGGATCATGGACGAGGACAAGACCATCTCGGTCAAGGCTACCCAGGACATTCCTATCGGCCACAAGGTCGCGCTCAAGGACATGTCGGTGGGCGATACCGTCTACAAGTACGGCGTCGACATCGGCAAAGTGGTGGCGGCCATCAAGGCCGGAGAGCACGCGCACGTCCACAACATCAAGACGAAGCGCTGGTAGCGGCCTGCAGGCCCGCGCCACACGTTCTGCCCATACCGAATAGAGGAATCCGACATGCCAGTGATCGACAAGAACACCACCTTCTGGGGCTATCGCCGCGAGAACAAGCGCGCGGGGGTGCGTAACCACGTGATCATCCTGCCGCTGGACGATCTGTCCAATGCCGCCGCCGAAGCGGTTGCCGTCGCCATCAAGGGCACCATGGCGATCCCCCATCCCTACGGCCGGCTGCAGTTCGGTCCCGACCTCGACCTCCATTTCCAGACCCTGATCGGCACCGGCTCCAACCCGAACGTCGCCGCGGTCGTGGTCATCGGCATCGAGGACGGCTGGACCAAGCGCGTGGTCGACGGCATCGCGAAGACCGGCAAGCCGGTGGTCGGCTTCGGCATCGAAGGCCATGGCGATCACGAGACCATCATGCGCGCTTCCAAGGCCGCGAAGGAATTCGTGCAGCATGCCACCGCCCTGCACCGCGTGGAGTGCCCGATCGCCGATCTCTGGGTATCGACCAAGTGCGGCGAGTCCGACACCACCTCGGGTTGCGGTTCGAATCCCACCGTCGGCAACGCCTTCGACAAGCTCCACCCGCTGGGCACCACGCTGGTATTCGGCGAGACCTCGGAGATCACGGGTGGCGAAGACATCGTTGCGGCGCGCTGCGCCAACGACGCGGTGCGTGAGCGCTTCATGTTCATGTTCAACCGCTACCAGGACATGATCAACCGCTGGCGCACCACCGACCTGTCGGAGTCGCAGCCGACCAAGGGCAACATCGCCGGCGGCCTCACCACGATCGAGGAAAAGGCCCTGGGCAACATCCAGAAGATCGGCAAGAAGTGCACGGTCGACGGCGTGATCGACAAGGCCGAGATCCCCAGCCATCCGGGCCTGTGGTTCATGGACTCCTCCTCGGCGGCCGCCGAAATGGTGACGCTGTGCGCCGCCTCGGGCTATGTCGTGCATTTCTTCCCGACGGGGCAGGGCAACGTCATCGGCAATCCGATCCTTCCGGTCATCAAGCTGTGCGCAAACCCGCGTACGGTGCGCCTGATGAGCGAGCATATCGACGTCGACTGCTCGGCGCTGCTCCAGCGCGAGCTCAACCTGGACCAGACCGGCGACAAGCTGCTGGAGTGCATGTTGGCCACCGCCAATGGCCGCTGGACTGCAGCCGAGGCGCTGGGACATCGCGAGTTCGTGCTCACCCGGATCCACGAGTCGGCCTGAGTTCGACGCCGCGCCGGGTGCCTTCGGCGCCCGGGACCGCGTGTCATCCCGGTGCCATCGGCGGCGCCGGGATTGCGGCTCTGGAAGGCATTCAATCGACGGGATGACGCACATGCGGATCGTGATTTCGGAGTTCATGGACGACGCCGCTGTGGCATCGTTGCGTGGCAGTTTTCTGGTCGACTACGTCCCCACCCTGGTCGACGAGCGTGAGGCCCTGCTGGCCGCAATCACCGACGCCCAGGGCCTGATCGTGCGCAACCGCACACGGGTGGACGCCGACTTGATCGCGCGGGCCCCCCAACTGCGGGTGATCGGACGCCTCGGCGTGGGCCTGGACAACATCGACACCGGTGCCTGCGAAGCTCGCGGCATCGAGGTTTTCCCCGCCACCGGCGCCAATGCACTGGCGGTGGCGGAATACGTGATCTGTGCCGCGATGATCCTGCTGAGGGGCGCATGGCATGCAAGCGCTGCCGTATCGGACGGCGGCTGGCCGCGTGCGGCTCTGTCCGGCGGACGGGAGACGGCGGGCAAGACTCTCGGCCTGATCGGGTTCGGCGGCATCGGCCAGTTGACCGCCGGGCGCGCGGCGGCACTGGGCATGCGGGTAGTGGCCAGCGATCCCGCGCTGTCCCCGGACTTGCCGCTGTGGAAGGATCAGGCGGTCCGGCCGCTGCCGCTGGAGCGCCTGCTGGCAGAGTCCGACGTGGTGAGCCTGCACGTGCCGCTCACTGCGGCCACGCGCGGTCTGCTCGACGCGTCCCGGATCGCCACCATGAAGGCCGGTGCGGTCCTCATCAACACTTCCCGCGGTGGCATCATCGACGAGTCCGCCCTGGTGGACGCGCTGCGGCAGGGGCATCTCGGCGGTGCGGCGCTCGACGTCTTCGAGCAGGAACCGCTTCCGGCAGGGTCGATCCTCGCGGACGTGCCGAACCTGATCCTCACGCCCCACGTCGCCGGTGTGACCGCCGAGTCCAACGTGCGGGTAAGCTCGATGATCGCCGAGCGGATCGCGCGCTTCCTGACAGCCTCATAGGAGGCCGATTCATACCCCGGCAGCCGCTTGGCGCGACCGGCGACCGGAAAACGGGAGAACAGACAGTGCCGACAATGGCAATGAAGGAATTGCAGGATCTGGTGGCGGCCGGCCTGGCGCGCGCAGGCGCCGGCGAGGCGATGGCGCAAGCCACCGCGCAGGCGCTGGTGGCCGCGGAGGCGGAGGGCATGTCTTCCCACGGTCTGTTCCGGGCGGCGCAGTACGCCGGTCACCTCAGGAGCGGGCGCGCCGACGGGTCGGCGCAGGCGCGGGTGGTTGCAGAAAAGCCCGCAGCCTGCCTGGTGGACGCGGGCGAGGGCTTGGCGTTTCCCGCCTGCGCGCTGGCAGTGCGCGAGGTGATCGCACGGGCGCGCACCTGCGGCACGGCATTCGCCGGCGTCACCCGCAGCCATCACTTCGGAGTGGCTGCCTGGCATCTCGCGCCGATCGCGCAAGCGGGCATGGTGGGGCTGGCCTTTTCGAACTCGCCGGCGGCAATGCCTGCCTGGGGCGGGCGGCGGGCGATCTTCGGAACCAATCCGGTGGCCGCGGTCTTTCCACGGCGCGGCGCCGCGCCGCTGGTCATCGACCTGTCGCTGTCGGAGGTGGCGCGCGGCAAGCTCATGGTCGCGGCCAAGGAAGGCAAGCCGATCCCGACCGGCTGGGCGCTCGATCGGGACGGAAACCCCACGACCGACCCGAAGGCCGGACTCGACGGCATGATGCTGCCTGCCGGCGGCGTCAAGGGCGCGATGCTCGCGCTGGTCGTCGAATTGCTGTGCTGCGCCCTGACTGGTGCGGCCTTCGGTTTCGAGGCTGATTCCTTCCTGGCCGAAAGCGGCAACCGCCCGCGGATCGGACAGGCTTTCCTGGCGATCGATCCCGGCGCACTGGCCGGCGACGAGGTTTTCCACCAGCGCATGGAGGTGCTGGTGGCGGCCATGCTGGCCGACGATTCCGTCCGGCTGCCCGGCGCGCGCCGGCAGCAATTGCTTTCGAAGGCGCAGAGCGGCGGGGTCGAGGTCCCAGCCGCCATGCTCGCCCAACTGCAGTCGCTCGCGGCCGCATGACACCGGTGTCGGGCGCCGCAGCCGGTTGCGGTCGCGGTCGCTCTCTCGCTCGCGCTCGCGCTCGGCGCGGCTGAACCGCAAAGCCGGCCGCAATGGATCCGGGGATCGACGGCCTGGCGTTCATCGCAGCGATCGTCCTCTTTGCCTACACCGTCGTCGGCACGACCGGCTTCGGCGCCTCGATCGTCGCCGTGCCGCTGATCGTTCACCTGCTGCCACTGACCCTGGTGGTGCCGATGATGGTGATCTTCGACATCGGCGCCGGGCTGCTGCTGGGCGGGCGCAACTTCGCAGCGGTCGATCGGCGCGAACTTCTGCGCCTGCTGCCCTTCATGCTGGCGGGCATCGCGCTTGGCGCGACGCTGCTGCTGAACGCGCCGGAGCGGCTGCTGCTGCTCACACTCGGCGTGGCGGTTCTCTGCTACGCCGCCTGGAGCCTCTGGGGCCGGCCCTCGCAGGCGCCGATCGGTCCCGTCTGGTCGATGCCCCTGGGCCTGGTCGGCGGCGTCTTCAGCACGCTGTTCGGCACCGGCGGCCCGATCTACACGATCTACCTCGCGCGTCGGATTGCCGACAAGGGCAGTCTGCGCGCGACGATCAGCACGCTGATCTTTCTGAGCGCGCTCGCCCGGCTGGTTGCCTTCATCGCGGCCGGCGCCTACCGGCAGCCGGAACTGCCGATGCTGATCGCCGTGCTCGTCCCCTGCGTGCTGGCTGGCCTCTATCTGGGCAATCGCCTGCATCACCGCCTGCCCGCCCAGCGGGTGGTGAAGCTGGTGTGGGGGCTGCTGCTGGTGAGCAGCGTCTCGCTGCTCTGGCGCAACCTCTGACGACGTGGCGGGGTTGCTGAACGCGCGCCGCTCGCGCCGCAGGATCAGCGCCGCACGACCGGCGCCGCGACCCCTTCGATCATGACGTTGAGGCAGGCCGGCTGGTCAGACGACTGGGCGCGCGCGATCGCCGCCGGCAGCGTCGCGGCGTCGTCGACCATTTCACCATGGCCACCGAAGGCGGCGACCACCGCGTCGTAGCGTGCCGGCCGCAATTCGCAGCCGATGGTCCGGGCGGCGCCGTAATCGTTCAGCTGGATCTGGTACTCGGCGTTCCAGCGCGCGTCGTTGCCGACCACGCCGACGAAGGGCAGGCCGCACCGGATCGCCGTGTCGTACTCGGCGATATGGAAGCCGACACTGCCGTCGCCCATCACCGCCACCACCGGCGCATCCGGACGTGCCAGGCGGGCAGCGAGCGCGAACGGCACGCCGACCCCGATCGCGCCGGCCGCGCCGTTGACGATGAGGTTGGGCGCATGCAGGCAGGCCTGGGCCCACTGGCCGATTTCACCGCCGTCGCACACCAGGACGGAGTCCGGGTGGCTGTCGAGCAGCGGCTGCAGGGCACGGCAGGCCTGCACCGGATGCATGCGCCCCGGCTGCGATGCCTGCGCCTGGTCCCAGGCGCCGGGCCGATAAGCGACCGCCTGCTCGACTTCGTCGCGCCAGCCGCCGGCTTGGGGACTGCTCCGGCGGGCGGCGTCGGTCAGTGCCGTGATCGCCGAGGCGGCGGTGGCGTCGTGACGTTGAGTCAGGCGCCCGCCCAGCAGTTGCTGCGCCCGCGCGATGTCGGCAAGACCGCTGTCGACCAGGAGAAACTCGCAGTCGGCGGCAAAGGTCGGCGGCTTGCCGAACTTCAGCGTGAAATCGAGTCGTTTGCCCAGCAGCAGGACGCAGTCGGCCTGAGCGAGCATCTCGGCGAACGCGCCCAGGGCGGGATCGTTGATGCCCCGGGGGCTCTGCATGCCGACCACCGGAACGCCGCTGACCTGGGCAAGTGCCTGGCAATGGCGGCGCGCGCTTGCGGTCATCGAGGCCGGGCCGGTGAGGATCAGTGGACGGGATGCCTTGCGCAGGCGGGCTATCAGCCCGGCGGCGGCGGTGGCGGACAGTTGCGGGCTCAGTTCGGCGGACTGGTCCGGGTTCGGCGCCGCGGCCGTCCCCGCAGCGGCATTCGCCCGGCCGGCGCCGGCCGGCGACACGCTCGCCTCGAGCGCGTCCGAGGGAATGCTGAGATGCACCGGCCCGGGCCGGCCGGCAGCGGCGATGCGCATCGCCAGCGCCAGGTCGCCGGCCACCGAATCGGCCCCCGCGCAGGTCCAGGAGGCCTTGGCGACCGGGGCCGCCATGTCCGCCTGGCGCATTTCCTGGAAGGCGCCCTGGCCGAGCTGCGCCAGCGGCGCGTGTCCGGAGATCAGCACCACCGGCGACTCGGCCATCAAGGCGGTATACAGCGCCGAGACCGCATTGGCGTGGCCCGGCCCGCCGGTGACCAGGGCGATGCCGACCTCGCCGGTCAGCCGCGCCCAGGCGTCGGCCATGTGCACCGTGGCCGCCTCGTGACGGGTATGCAGCAGGTCGATGCCCGAGCCGATGGTGGCGTCGAAGACCGGCATCACGTGGTTGCCGGAGAGGGTGAAGAGGTGCTTGACGCCCGCATCCGAGAGGGTGTCGATGAGGGCGTCGGCGCCGCGCTTGGCCATAGGGAAGTCCTTCTTTGAAGTGGTACGCGCTTTGCGCTGGTGCGATTATTTCAGTTCGATGCCCAGGCGCTTGCCGATGCTGTCGTACAGTTCGAACTGGCTTGCGACGAAGCGACGGGTGTCGGCCGGTGTCATGACGCTCGGCATGCCGCCGATGCGCGCCGTGCCGGCAATCCATTGCGGATCCGTTGCGACCTTGGCCAGCGTATCCCGCCAGAAGGCAACCAGGTCCGCCGGCATTCCGGGCGGGCCGTAGAGCGCGCTCCACCCGATCACGGCCTCCAGTTGCGGGTATCCCAGTTCACGTACCGTCGGCACGTCGGGAATGTCCTGCCAGCGCTCGGGCGTGGTGGTGAAGAGCGCGCGCATGCGTCCGCCCTTGAGGTTGCCGATCAGGGACGTCAGGTTGCCGCAGTTGAAGTCGACGTCCCGGGACAGCACCGCCAGGGCCGCATCGCCGCCGCCCTTGTAGGTGATCTGCACTGCTGCCTCGGGACCCAGGCCCAGCGCATCGAACATCATCTGAGGACCCAGGTTCAGGATGGTGCCGGCGCCGGAAGTGCTGTAGTTCAGCTTGCCGGGATTCGCGCGCAGCGCGCTCACCAGATCCGCAAAAGTGCGATAGGGCGAATCGGCATGCACGGCGCAGACGAATGGATTGCGCTCGAGCAGGCCGAGGAACGTGAAGTCGTCCCAACGGTAGCTCAGGTTGCGCTGCAGGGCCGGCAGCAGTGCCTGCGATCCGATCCTCGCAAGCAGCAGCGTATAACCGTCCGGCCTGGCTTCCTTGACGACCTGCGAGCCGATCGCGCCGCTTGCGCCGGCGCGGTTCTGCACCACGACCGGCTGCGAGACCACCTTCTGCAACGCGGCCGACAGGTTGCGTGCCGACAGATCGGCGTCGCCGCCGGTGCTGAACGGCACGATCACCGAAACCGGCCGTTCCGGATACGACTCGGCGCCGGCAACCGCGGCAAAGGCAAGTGACGCTGCTGCGACGGTGGCAGTCACCAGATGTCCCGGGAACTTCATTGCTTGTCTCCTCCTTGTGATTTGATGCTCAGTCGAAAGCTTCAGCTTGCGCGGTCCTGAATCGCGCGATCTCTTCCCATACTGGGACGGGTGCCTGGCGGTCAGTGGCTCCTGCGATCAGTCAGTGGCCCCTGCGATCAAAGTCTCGCCCGGTTGCACGCGCGTGAAAGCCACCGTCTCGCGCCGCAACCGCAACCCGCCCTCGTGCTCGGTCACGACGGTGAACGTGGACTGCTGCAGGTCACTCGTGTCGGGAAAGTCTTCGCGGAAATGGGCGCCACGGGAGTCGTCCCGCGCCAGCGCCGCCGTGGCGATAGCCCGGCTCACGGCGATCAGGCTGCGCAGGTTGATCCAGTCGTGCCAGCTCAAGTTGAAGGCGCGATCGCCGTCGGCAACGGCACACTCCGAAAGCTGCGCGTCCAGCAGCGACAGGCGTCCGAGCGCGCGCTCCAGGCCTTGCGCGGTGCGCAGGATGCCCACATCGCTCCACATGGTTTCATAGAGGGACTCGCGGATGAGACCGAGATCGTGTCCGGCGCCGGCACTGTTCCTGAAGGGCAGTTCGTGCACGCCGATGCTGCGGTGTATCGCTGCCTCATCCGGTGCCCGGTAGTCCATGCCGGCTTTCAGGGCGGCGGCCATGCTTTCGCCGGCCAGCCCGCCGAAGACGGTCGAGTTCGCCACGCCGTTGCCGCCGAGCCGGTTGGCCCCGTGCACGCCCCCGGTGTCCTCTCCGGCCGCATAGAGGCCCGCCAGCAGCGTGGTGCAGTCGAGCCGGAACATCGCCCCGCCCATCATGTAATGGGCGGTCGGGACCACCTCGACCAGACCTGCCGCGAGATCGAAACCGCAGTCGGCGCAACGCTCGACCATGCCCTTGAACTGGCGCCGGACGTTGTCGGGGCCGAGATGGTGCATCTGGATGAAGACGCCGCCGTTCGGCGACGTCCGTCCGGCGCGCATCTCCGAATAGATGGAGCGGGAGACGATGTCGCGCGTGGCGCGTTCGCCATTCGGGTGGTAGTCCTGCATGAAGCGATGATGACTGCCGTTCAGCAGCCACCCGCCGGCGCCCCGCAACCCTTCCTCCAGGACCGTGCCGGTCATCCGGGTGCCTCCTCCCGCCAGCAGGCCGGTCGGGTGGAACTGCACCATCTCCATGTCCCGCAGCGGCAAGCCGGCTCGCAAGGCCATCGCCAGGCCGTCGCAACTCTTCTCGCCGGACGGGGTGTGGTACTTGTACATGGTCGGCCCGCCGCCGGTGGCGAGCAGCACCGTCTTGGCCTGCACGAACACATAACCGCCGGTGCGCATGTCGATCATCAGCACGCCGGCAATGGCGGATCCATCCACCGTGCGGATGAGTTCGATCGCGCGATGCTCCTCCAGTCGCAGGATGCCGCGTGCCCAGACCTGTTCGGCCAGCCGATTGATGATCTCGATACCGGTGAGGTCGCCCTTGTGCACCGTCCGGTCGAAGGTCTGGCCGGCAAAGGCCTTCTGGTGGATGGTTCCGTCGGGGTTGCGATCAAAAAAGCACCCGAGTTCGTTCTCGAGTTCGTGAATCCGCTCGATCGCCTTGTTGACCAGGGTCCAGGCCAGGTCCTGATCGGCGAGCCACTTGCTGCCTTCGATCGTGTCCATGAAGTGGCGTTCGATGGAGTCGCCGGGGGCGAGCGCGACGTTGTAGCCACCCTGGACCATCCGGGTGCAGCCGCTCTTGCCGAGCAGTCCCTTGACCGCGATCGTGATCGACAGCGACGGGTCCGCCTGGTGCGCATGCAGCGCGGCGAACAGGCCCGCGCCGCCGGAGCCGAGGATGAGGATGTCGGTCTGGTGACGCACCAGGGCGCCGTGCACCGGACCGCCGGGCGCCGGGCTCATTGCGGCTTGACGCCGAGCCCCGCCAGCACCTCGGCGCGGCGCGCTGCCACGTCATGACGTACCGTGTCGTAGAGGCTGCCGCCGTGGCTGTCCATTGCCACCAGCAGGGGCCCGAAGTCGCGGATCCTGAACTTCCAGAGCGACTCGGGATTGAGGTCGTCCAGATCCACGTCCGTGATCTGTTCGATCCAGGTGGTTTCCAGCGCAGCAGTGCCGCCGATGATGGCGAGATACACGCCGCCGAGCTCGCTGAAGGCCGCCTGCGACGCCTCGCGCAAGCCGCCCTTGCCGATGACGATGCGAACGCCGTACTGCTGCATCAGCGGGCGGGTGAAGCGTTCCATCCGGTCGGAGGTGGTGGTGCCGACGCACACCGGCGCGTAGCCGGCGGGATTGTCGGCATCCACCGGCACCTTGCGGACATTCGGTGCGGTGTGGATCACCGCGTGGCCCGCGAGGTCGAACCGGGTGGTCCGGCCGCGATCGAACATGTGGATCTGGGTCGCGTCGCGAATGCCGAACAGCGTCGACTGCAGGGTCACGGTGTCGTTGATGCGCAAGGTGCGAACCTGCGCCTCGCTCAGCGGCATGGTGAGGTCGTGGTGAGCCATGTTCAGAATCCGTAGGCCGTGCCGGCCGGCGTGAAGGTCGCGCGCGCCCGGCGCGCCGAGTGACACTGCATGTTGACGGCGATCGGATTCATGGTGATGTGGGTGGCGGCGAGTTCGACATGGACCGCGAACGCGGTCGAGTCGCCGCCCAGTCCCTGAGGGCCCACGCCGAGCTGGTTCACGGCCTTTCCCAGCGCCTGCTCGAGCGCCGCGCCTTCCGGATCCGCGCAGCGGCTGCCGAGCGCACGGGTGGCGGCGCGCTTGGCCAGGGCGACGCACAGGTCGGAGGTGCCGCCGAGGCCGACGCCGACGATGGTGGGCGGGCAGGTCTTGCCGCCCGCGGCGATCACGCAGTCCACCACGAAGGTCTTGATGGCCGCGATTCCCTCGGCGGGGATCGCCATCTTCAGGAACGAGTTGTTTTCCGAGCCGCTGCCCTTGGGCACCATTTCGATCTCCAAGGTGTCGGGGCGATCGCTGAAGTCCAGGTGGATGACCGGCACTTCGATGCCGCACGAGGTGTGCTCGTTGCGACGGTTCAGCGGATGGACCACCGACGAGCGCAGCGGGTACTCCCGCGTGGCCCGCTCGCAGCCGCGGCGGATGGCCTGCTTGAGCGCAAAGCCGTCGACCTGCACGCCCCGTCCGATGGCAACGTTGTAGATCGGTATGCCGGTATCCTGGCACAGCAGGTTGTCGGTGCTTTCGGCCACCTGGATGTTGGTGATCATCGTCCCCAGCACGCTGCGGGCGGTAGCGCCGGATTCCTGCGCCGCGAGCCGGTCGAATCCCTGCTTGATATCGGGCGGCAGCACCTTGAGGGCCCTGACATAGAGCTCCTTGGCTGCCTCTTCGACAGCTGACAGATCGACCTGCACGATGTTCTCCTTGGACTGGCCGCAGGCGGCCGTCAGTTCGCCGTCAAGCCGCGGTTCTTGACCACCTTGGCCCATCGCTTGGATTCCTCTGCGATGTCGGCGGCAAAGGCCTCGGGCTTGTTGCCGACCGGTGTCATCCCGGCCACGAACAGCCGTGCCTTCATCTCGGTATTGCCCAGTGCCTTGACCGTGTCGCGATGGATCTTGTCCACGATCGGCTTGGGGGTGCCGGCCGGCAGCATGAAACCGAACCAGCCGACGTTCTCGAACCCCGGCAGGCCGCTCTCCGCGAGCGTGGGCACGTCCGGCAGCAGGGAAGAGCGGGTCTTGCTGGTCACGCCGAGCGCCCGGACGCGGCCGTTGGTCACGAAGGGCGCGGCCGCGGCGATGTTGCCCACCATGAACTGGATCGAGCCGCCGGCAAGGTCGGTGTAGGCGGGATTCTCACCCTTGTAGGGGATGTGCGTCGCCTTGATGCCGGCGGCATCGACGAAGCTTTCGCCGGCCATGTGGACCTGGCTGCCGATACCGGCCGAGCCGAAATTGAGCTGGTTCGAATCCTTCCTGGCCAGCGCGATCAGCTCCTTCACGTTCTTGGCCGGCACCGAGGGGTTCACCACCAGCAGCTGCGGGCCGCTGGCCACGTTGGTCACCGCCACGAAGTCCTTCACCGGGTCGAAGGGCAACTTCGAGTACATGTGCGGATTGACGGTGAAGATGCTGCCGGAAGTCATCAGCAGGGTGTAGCCGTCGGGCGGCGACTTGGCGACCGCGTCGGCGCCGATGTTGCCACCGGCACCGGCGCGGTTCTCCACCACCACCGACTGGCCCCACATATCGCCGAGATCCTTGGCGAGCGCACGCGCGACCACGTCCGTCGTGCCGCCGGCGGAGAACGGGACCACGATCCGGACCGGCCGATCCGGCCATTTCTCCTGCGCGATCGCCATGCTCGCCAGCGGCAGCATCGAAGCGGCCAGCACCACTTTCACGGCGATCCGCCGGCTGCGTTGCAGCGATCCGTTGTTCCTGCCTGTCATTCCTGTCTCCTGATCATCATGTTTCACAGTGGGATTCATCGGTGGCCGGCTTGCGTGACCGTTCGTGGTCACGGCCCCAGCAGCGCAAGCAGGAAAGCCAGTCCGGTCGCGACAGCGACCCCGGCAATGCCGGTCCACCAGTTCTTGCGCGGCCCGGACCAGGGCTTGAACTCGATCACCAGGACGCGAAGGCCGCAGGCCAAGTGTACGGCCAGCAGCACGACCAGGGTCCATTCGCCGAATTTGAAGAGCGGCAGGTCGATCAGCCGCAGCGTTTCGTCCAGCGCCGCTGCGCCCTGCAGCGCCGAGCCGAGCGTCAGGAAGTGCAGCGGCAGAAATACCGCGAGCGCCAGACCGGACAGCCGGTGCGCCATGGCCAGCAGGAAGCCCGGGTGGCGGCGCGCCCGACGATCGTTGCGCAGCATCGATACGCCGTTCATCGCGCAACCACGGCCCAGACCGCGCGTAGTCCCAGCACCAGCAGCAGCGCGGCAAAGCCGAGTGCGAGCCAGCTGCTCGAACGGCCGCGCCATCCGAGCCACTCCCTGGCGATGCTGGCCAATCCGATCGGCGCGTGCACGGCGACTGCCAGGACGAACAGCAGGTAGAAGCCGCCAAAGAGCCAGTTTCCCTGGGTGCGGGCGAGGATCTCGCCGGCGCTCAGGCCGCCGCGCACCGCATAGATGATGGTGCCGAGGTGTACGAGCACGCACAAGGCCAGCACCATGGCGCTGATCCGCTGCCAGTACCAGAGCCGGGCCTGCAGCACCACGGGATTCATCTGCGCAAGGTCCGCTCGGCGCTCACAGCTCGCCCCGGACGGCGGCGCGGGCCGAACGCAGCTTGAGGCCGGCAATGCCGGCGGTCGGCTCGATCTGCTTGGGGCAGCGTTCGGTGCACGATCCATGGGTGTGGCAGGCATGACAGCCGGCGTCGCCGGCGACTGCGGCCAGCCGCTCCCGCTGGGCCACGTCGCGCACGTCGTTTGCCAGCGTCCAGGCCCGGTTCAGCGCGGCAGGCCCGAGATAGTCGGGGCGCCAACTGACAACGTCGCAGGACGCATAGCAGACGCCGCAGCCGATGCACTCGATCCCGGCGTTGGCGGCAAGGCGTTCGGGCGAGGCCGGCTCGACTTTCTCGAAATCGTCGTGCCGGGTCTTCGAGCCCTTGAAGCGGCCCTGGGCACGCGCCCACTTGTCGAAGAACTCCCGCATGTCGGTGGCGAGGTCCTTGATCACCGGCAGGTTGGCCAGCGGCGCGATCTCCAGCGAGCCTTCCGCGGCCACCTTGGCGACATGGGTGCGGCAGGTCCAGCGGGCAATGCCGTTGACCGTCATCGCGCACGAGCCGCACATGCCGACCCGGCAGGAGAACCGGTAGCTGAGCGAGGGCTCCAGCCGCCGCTGGATATAGGTGACGACGTCGAGCACGGTCTGGCTGTCCTGCCGGGGCACCTCGTATTCGACGAACCTGCCTTCGGCGGCTCCTCGCCAGACCCTGACATTCAGCGCTTGTGACATCTCTTGCCGTCGATCCGCGATCCGGTGAAAGGAGGATTCTGGCCTGCTTTCGAGGTAAAAAACAGCTAGTTAATCTTGGTTCGAGGTAAAGTTATTGTTTTGTCTAGACATTCTCTATGCCGTCGTTCCGCACCTTGCGCACCTTCCTGACCGTCGTCCGGCACGGCAGCTTCGCCGCCGCCGGTGCGGAGATCGGCCTCACCGCGGCTGCGGTCGGTCTGCAGATGCGCGGTCTCGAGCAGGATCTCGGCCGCCCGCTGTTCGATCGCAGTGCCCGCTCGGTGGTGCTCAATACGGCCGGCCGGCAGGCGGTGGCGCGCGTGGAGGAGCTGATACAGCGCTACGAAGCGCTCGCCGCCGGTGAAAGCAGGAACGAGGAGGATGCGGAAATCGCCGGGACCGTGGTCATGGGGGCCCTGGTCTCAGCGCTGATGGGTGCATTTGCCGACGCGCTTTGGGCGATCCGGCAGGCGCATCCACGCCTGGAGGTCAAGCTGTTCGCCGGACAGTCCGGCGCGTTCGCGGAGAAGGTGCTGCGCGGCGAACTGGACGCGGCGGTCGTGATGAAGTCACCCAGGCCGCTGTCGTCGAGCATGATCTGGACCGGTCTTTACAGCGAGCCGATGGTGCTGATCGTGCCGCGGCGCCCGCACTTTCCCCTGGCCGCCGGGCCGCTGGCGGTGCTGCGGGAATCGCCCTTCATCCGTTTCGATCGCGAAACCTGGACCGGCATCCTGGTCAAGCGGGTGTTGCGGCAGACGGGCGTACGCGTGAGCGATGCGCTCGAGTTGAATTCAGTGGAGGCGATCGTGGCCACGGTCCGCCAGGGGTTCGGCGTCTCGATCGTGCCGCAACTGGCCAATGTCGACTGGCGCAACGATCGGGAACTGCGGGTCATCACCCTTCCAGGGGTGGAGGAGTATCGCCATGTCGGCCTCCTGGAGCGCGCCCAGCATTCCCGGATGCGGTTTACCGCTGCGATCAAGGACTACTTCGCGCGCCCGCGCAGCCGGTCGTAGACCACCCCGTCCTCGAACAGGCTTTCGATTTCGGCGGGCGAATAGCCGGCTGCGTCCAGTATCTGTCCGGTGTGTTGTCCCAGCCAGGGCGCCGGTCTTCGGATGGCCGTCAATTCGCCCGAGGACTTCAGGGGCAGGCCGATCGTCTTCATTTTTCCCATGAGCGGGTGGTCGATTTCCACCACCATCCTGCGGGCCTCGACATGGGAATCGCCGAGGAGCTGGTCGTAGCCGTAGACCGGACCTGCCGGCACCGCGGCGGCATCGAGCAGGCGAACCCAGTGGCTGGTCGGTTGCGTCGTGAAGATGGCCTCGATCTCCCGTTCGAGCTCGTCGACATTGGCCAGGCGGGACTCCGCGGCGGCGAAGCGCGGATCCGTCAGCCAGTCCGGGCGTTCAACCACCATCGTGCAGAAGTTGTGCCAGAGCTTCTTGTTGCTGGCGCCGACCGTGACGTAGCCGTCCAGGGTACGGTAGGCCTGGTACGGGGCGGAGCGCCGGTGGCGGGTGCCGGTTGCGCCCGGTACTTCGCCGGAGCCGAAGAAAGCGGCGAATTCCCACGGGGTCCACGCCATGCCGGCCTCCAGCAACGAGGTCTCCAGATACTGGCCTTGGCCCGACCGCAGCCGCCCGATGTAGGCGCCGAGTATGCCGTAGAGCGCGGTCGCGCCGCTGGCGATGTCGTTCATCGCGATGCCGACCTTGGCCGGCCGCCCGCCCGGGTATCCGGTCATGAGCATGATGCCGGACATGCCCTGCGCGATGATGTCGAAGCCGCCCTTGGTGCCGTAGGGACCGGTCTGGCCGAAGCCGGACATGGACGCGTAGACCACGGCGGGATTGATGCGGCTGACGGCCTGGTAATCCAATCCGAGCCGGCCGACCACTCCGGGACGGAAGTTCTCGAGGATGATGTCGGCCTTGGCGGCCAGGCGCATGAAGATGTCCTTGCCGCGGAGGGACTTCAGGTCAAGCGCGAGGCTCGTCTTGTTCCGGTTGAGCACGGCGAAACAGTAGGACTCCTCGTTGACCTTCGGGTCGAATCGCCGGGAGGCGTCGCCGTCGGGAAAGCTCTCGATCTTGACGACCTCCGCGCCCATGTCGCCGAGGACCATGGTGCAGTAGGGGCCGGCCAGTACGTTGGTGAGATCGAGTACGTTGACACCGTCGAGCGGCAATGCCATGCGGATTCTCCTTGCCTTGTCGGAATGCGGACCGGCGGTGTTGCGAAGTTCTAACTGATCACGGTCAGCTGATCCGGGTCGATCCCCAGGAAGACCCGCTCGTTCAGTGCGAACACGTCCTGCGGCCGGGCGGTGACCCGCAATTCGGATTCCAGCCCCGGCACGGCGACGTAGTAGTCCCAGTACTCTCCCAGGTATGCCCTGCGCCGGATGGTGCCCGACATGCAGAACTGCCGGTCGCTCGCGGCGGGCTCCTGCCTGAGCAGCGCGATGCTCTGGGGACGGACGGAAACATGAATCTCGCCCGCGCCTGCCGGCGCGCCCAGGACCGAGGCGGCAATCGAAAACCCGCCGAAGTCGATCAGCTCGCCGGCCCGCCTGCCCTGCAGGAAGTTGGTCCGACCGATGAAACCGGCGACGAAGCGTGTTCTGGGTCGGCTGTACAGGTCGAAGGGCGCATCCACCTGCTCGATCCGGCCCTTGTTCATCACCGCAATCCGGTCCGAGGTGACCATCGCCTCCGCCTGGTCGTGCGTGACGTAGACCATCGTGATGCGGAACTCGTCATGCAGCCGTCGGATCTCGAAGCGCATCTCTTCGCGCAGATTGGCGTCGAGATTGGACAGGGGCTCGTCGAGCAGGAGCACCGCCGGCTTGACCACGATGGACCGGGCAAGCGCCACGCGTTGCTGCTGACCGCCGCTCAGTTCCGCCGGATAGCGGTCCCGCAGCGCGCCGAGCTGCACGACTTCCAGGATCTCGCCGACCCGGTTCCGTATCTCCTCGGCGCCGGCCTTGCGCACCTTCAGGCCGAAGCCCACGTTCTCCGCCACCGTCATGTTGGGCCAGATCGCATAGCTCTGGAAGATCATCGACATCTTGCGCTTTTCCGGCGGCAGGCTCGATGCCGCCGACGAAATCACTTCGCCGTCCACCTCGATGGTGCCGGCCGTGGGACTCATGAAGCCCGCGATCATGCGCAAGGTGGTCGTCTTGCCGCAGCCGGAGGGCCCCAGCAGCGACACCAGTTCTCCCTCCTGCAGTTCCAGGTTGAAATCGTCGACGGCGGTGAAGCCGCCGAAGGTCCGCGAGACGTTTCGCAGTGCGAGCTTGCTCATCCAGGCGTTCTCCGGAGCATGAAATCCCTGCCCATGAACCGGAAACCGATCAGGATCAGGCTGATGGTGATGACGACCAGCAGCAGGCCGATCGCCGCCAGCATTTCGAAGTTGCCTTCATCGCTCTTGTCGAACAGCAGGACCGAAAGCACCTGGGTGTTGATGGAATAGAGGAAGATCGCGGCGCTCAGCTCGCGGGTGGCCGGAATGAACACCAGGATGAACGCGCCCGCGAGGCTGCGTTTGAGCAGTGGTATCAGCACCCGGGTGATCGCGGTGAAACGGCTTCCGCCCAGGATCCGGACTGCATCCTCCAGCTCCGGATTGATGCTGCGGATGGCCGCGTTGCTGTTGGCATAGGCGATCGGCAGGAAGCGGGTCGCGAACGCGAGGATCAGGATCCAGGCGGTACCGTAGAGCATGAAGGGAGGACGGGTATAGGCCGCATAGAAGCCGATCGCCAGGACGATCCCGGGAATCACGAACGGCGCCATCGTGAGGAAGGACAGGACGTTGCCGGTGCGCCTGCCGACGAGCTGCCGATTGACGATGTAAGCCACGCACAAGGCCAGCGTGATGGCGATGACCGATGCCGTTCCCGCGTAGAGGAAGGTATTGATCGTCGCATTACGGGTCAGGTTGTTTTCGAAGAGGGTGAAGTACAGGTTGTTCAGCGTGAAGTTGTCCAGGGTGAAACCACGGCCCCACGCCTTGGCGAAGGCTGCCTGGCAGATGACCACCATGGGCATGTAGAAGGAGAGGGTGCACACTGCCAGGCAGTAGCCGAGCAGCGGCCATTTCCAGAACCCGAGACGGATCGGCCGGCGTTCGCCGCCTTTGCCGGTGAGGGCGACATAGCCCTTGCGGCTGGTGATCCGCCGCTGCAGCCAGAAGAGCAGGATGGTGATGCCGAGCAGCGGCATCGCATAGGCGGCGGCCACGCCCACCCGCGGCGGGAATTCGAAGAACTGCCATAGCTGGGTGGTGACCACGTGAAAGCGGCCGGGCAAGGCCAGCAGCGCGGGCGAACCGAACAGCGCGATCGCCTCCAGGAAGACCAGGATGAAGGCGCCCAGTATCGCCGGCAGCACCAGTGGCAGGGTGATCGACAGGGTGGTGCGCATCGTACTGGCGCCGAGGATGCTGGCCGCGTCCTCCATCTCGGAGGACACCAGGTCCAGCGCCGACTTGGTGAACACGAAGACGTACGGGAAGCTGTAGCAGGCCACGACCAGGACCAGCCCGGTCATGCTGTAGATGTTGAACGGACCGGAATCGACGCCGGTCAGTGCTACCACCATGCGGTTCAGCCACCCGGCATTCGGGCCGGCCAGCAGGATCCACCCGACCGCGCCGAGATAAGGCGGAATGATGAAGGTCCCGAGGATCGACAGCCAGACCAGGCCCTTTCCCGGCATGTCGGTGCGCGACAGCGCCCAGGCCATCGGCACGCCGAAGAGCAGGCACAAGGTCGCTGCCCAGACCCCGAGGGTCAGGGAGTTGCCCAGCGCCTCGACATAGCGGGAACGCCCATAGGCAGCCAGGTAGTTGGCCAGGGTGAAACTGCCGGTTTCACCTTCCTGGAAGCTGACGACGAGCAAGCGCACCAGCGGGTTCAGCACCAGGAACGCCAGCACCAGGACCGCCAGGATCCAGACCCAGGCCGAACGGTCGGTGTGCCGCCAGCGCCGGCCGACCGCGTGCAGCACGCCGCTGGTTGCGCTCATCAGATACCGAAGGTATCGCGGAACTTGACCTTCACTTCCGGTATCCCGACGGTGATCTCCTCTTCCGTCGGCCGGACGACCTTGATGTCTTCAAGCGGCTTGGCGCCCGGCGCCGCCTTGATGCCCTTGATGACCGACAGGGAGTGGCTCTTGACCTGCACCTCCGCCGCTTCCTTGTCGAGCATGAACTCGACGTAGAGCTTGGCCGCGTTCGGCGACGGCGCGTTGGCGGGGATGCCGCTGGGCGAGACCATCAGCAGCGACCCGTCGGTCGGGTAGATCACCCCGAGCGGATTGCCCTTGTCCCGGCTCAGCAGCGTCGTTGCTTCGGGGCCGGCCGCCACCCAACGCTCCTTCGCATTGAGCATGGTGACGGTATCGTTGACCGAGCGGCCGATCTGCGGCGAGTTCTTCTCGAGTTTCTCGAAGTAGTCCCAGCCGTAGAGCTTCTGCATCAGTACCACCCAGGTGCCCACGTAGCCGCTGAAAGCGGGATGGCCGATGGAGACCTTGTCCTTCCATTTCGGGTTGAGCAGGTCGGGCCAGTTCTTCGGGGCCTCCGCTTGCGGCACGAGTTCGGTGTTGTAGGTGATCAGCATCAGGGCGGCCGCCGTCACGGTGTAGTAGCCTTCCGGATCGCTGTACTGCTTGAGTGAATCGACCACCTTGTCCAGGTTGTGCGGCCGATAGGCCAGCAACTGGCCCTTCTTCTTGAGTGCCGGGTAGTGGCTCACGTCGGTACTGCTGAAGACCGAAGCCACCGCCACCTTGGCCATCATGTCCTGCTGCAGCCGCTGGAAGGCGACCTGGGCCGTGGTCCGGACGAAATTGCACTTGACCCCGGGGTAGCGGGTCTCGAACGCGGTGCACAGCCGCGATGCCTCCTCCGTGTTGTAGTGAGCCGTGTAGACGGTGAACTCCTTCTCCTTCTTCGCTGCTTCGTATAGCTGGGCTTCCCAGGCCGGCATCTGTTGCGCCTGCACCGGCGCCGCAGCGACGCCCAGCACCACGGTGGCCGCCGCGAGGGCGATCCTGATCGAACGATGTTTCATGTCTCCTCCTGTAGTTGTCCGGATCGGGCGTCAGCGTCCTTTGAACACCGGTACCCGCTTCTGCATGAAGGCCGATCGGCCCTCGATGTAGTCCTCGCTGGCAAAGCAGCGATCCACCACCTGCTGGCAGAGCGCGTCGTCGCGCTCGGCGTCGTCCTTCAGGGCCTCGCCGACGATGGTCTTGATCGACGCGACCGTCAGGGGCGCATTGGCGGCAATCGTCCCGGCGTACTCGCGCACCATCGCCTCGAGTTGAGCCGCCTCCACCACCCGGTTGACCAGGCCCATTTCCAGTGCTTCGCGGGCGGTGAACTGGCGCGCGGTGAAGAATATTTCCTTCGCGAAGGAGGGGCCGACGACATCGATCAGCTTGCGCACGCCGGCCAGTTCGTAGCCCAGTCCCAGCCGGGCCGCCGGCACGCCGAAACGCGCGCCTTCGCCGGCGATGCGCAAATCGCATGACAGGGCCAGCGAGACGCCGCCGCCGATGCAGTAACCGTCGATCATCGCAATGGTGGGTTTGCCGACGTACTGGAGGCAGTTGGTCGCGCTTTCGGATACCTCGTGGTAGTGCGCGACGTCTGCCGCCGACGCCCGCTTCTCCTCGAACTCGGAGATGTCGGCGCCGGATGCGAATGCCTTGCCACCGGCGCCCTTGAGTACGATCACCCGGATCGCGTCGTCGCTTTCGTAGTCGCGGACGATCCCGAGCAGCGCCTCCCACATCGCCATCGAGACGGCGTTGCGCCGGGCGGGATTGTTGAAGGTGATCCAGCCGACCGGTCCTTCCTTGGCGGCGATCATCTTGTCGGTCTGGGGCACGAACGTGGTTGGCATCGAGGCCGCTCCGGTGTGGTTCTGGGGTTGCCGCGAGTCGGCTAACCCAGCAAGTCTTTGGGCAGATTGTTGATCAGCGCGGTCACGCCGGGCGCGCCGTCTCCGGGGCTCATGTGAGCGAGGCCGGCCGCCTTGGCAGCGCTGCAGTCCTTGGCGAGGATGGCTTTGAGGATCAGGCCGTGGTGGTCGTGCGAAATCTGCAGCCGGCCGACGGCGCCGAAGGAGTGACGCCGGTAGGCCTGGGTGCGAGCGCGCATGCGCAGGATCTCCTGGCGCAGGTAGGGGTTGCGCGAGCCGGCATAGAGGATCTCGTGAAAGGCCGTGTTGGCGGCAGGCCACTCCTCCTGCGCATCGCGCGCAACGACCGGCCGGGCCGCTTCGTGCACCTCGGCGAGGCTGGCGCGCTCCGGGTCCGTCATCCGTTCGCAGGCGTAGCGCGCGCAGAGGCTTTCCAGGTCCGCCAGCAGTTCCCACATCGCGAAGAGTTGCTGCACGGTCATCTTGGCCACCACCATGCCGCCGCGCGGCAGGCTGGTCAGCAGGCCCTGCGCCTTCAACTGCAGCAGCGCTTCGCGCACCGGCGTGCGGGAAGTGCCGTAGTGCTGCATGAGGCCGATCTCGTCGACCGGATCCCCCGGAAGCAGGGCGCCGGTGCGAACCTGTTCCTCGATATTCTGGAAGATGCGCTCGCTCGCTTTCACTGTGATGGGTCGCGTGATCGAGCGGTATATGTATCACAGCCTAAATATATAGACAACCGCCTTCCATATATGCGAAGGCAGAGGCGGCTTGTCTCAACCGGTGCGGAATGGCTGCGGCGGCGCGTCCGGCCGGCCGGTTTCAAGGCGTTCGTACTCGGAAATCACCTGGGCGCCGAACAGCAGCAGGGCGGCCGCGATCTCCAGCGACAGGAGTACGACGATGGCCGTCGTGAGCGAACCGTAGACCAGGCTGACCTGCGACAGCGAACTGAAGTACCAGACGAGCAGGTGGCGGGTGATCTCCCACAGTATCGCGGCAGTGACGGCGCCCAGCAGCGCGTGCCGCAGGGCCAGGCTGCCGACCGGCATGACCATGTAGACCGAGGTCAGCACCAGCACTTCGCCGGAGAAACCCAGGAGATAGAGCAGCACCCCCGAAACGCCCCGCAACGACCACGCCCGGCCGAACAGGTCGAAGCCGTTCTCGCCCATCGCCTGCAGGCCGGCGGCCATGAACGTGACCATCAGCAGGCCGGCGCCGAGGGTCAGGATGTAGCCGTACGGCAGCAGCGCCGACACGAGGAAGTGCCGCCGTCGCACGGCTACCCGGTGAAAGAAGATCACCGACATGGCGTTCTCCAGCACGGTGAACGCCAGGGAACTGAAGAACAGCATCGTGCCGAGCAGCACCCAGCCGACTACGTCGCGGTGGGTCAGGAACTGGCCCAGTTCATCGATGATCGCCGGCGCCTGCCCCGGTGTCAGGAACTCCAGGTAGCGTCCGATGGTCGCCAGCAGAACGGCCTGGTCGGTCCAGTGAGACAACGCGATGACGCTCAGGATCAGCAGCGGCACGATCGACAGCAGGGCGTAGTACGCCACCGCGCCCGCCAGCAGCAGCCCCTGGTTCGCCCTGAACGCCTTCAAGGTGTTCAGGACGAAACGGCCCGGGTGGGCCATGACCAGACGCGCCTGGCGGCCGGGTGCTCGCATTGTCCGCGCTCCCTCGCCGCCCGCCGGCTAGACCATCGGTGGGTCGGATTCTCTCGCGAAATGCCGGTGGGCGGCAATTGCCCCTTTGAAGGACTGCAGCAGCTCATCCGCTTGCCCGGCCTCGCCGAGGATCAACCCGGGAAGCGGCTTGCCCTTGTCGCCACCGGTGTCGACGCCGGCCTTGGCCAGCAGCTCGCGGGCATTGCCGACCGCGAGGATCGCCTTGGCGTGCCGGAACTGGTTGACGATGAATTCCAGCGCCTGTCCCGAGCGCATCAGGGCTTCGATCGATCCACCGCCCGGGATCGCCAGGGCGTCGAACAGCACGGCCGGCGAGTTCTCCAGCGATACCTCCGCCTCCAGGGGCTCGCCGTCGGTCTTGACGGTGCCGATCCGGATGCCGAGGAAATGCGGGACCGCGCCTTCCGCCAGCAATCCCTGATGAAGCGTTGCCGCGACCTCGCCGTCGACGCCGTCTGCCACCAGGATCGCTATCCGCCGGGTGCGGATGCTGCCATCGCCGGGGCGGGCCATCAGCGACAGCGCCGGCGATTTCTCGACTTCTGGTCTGGCCGGGCGCTCGAGCGCCTTCGGCAGGGCCGGCGGCACTTCGATGCCCAGTCCCTGGGCGACGCGCCTGGCAAGATCGGGGTGCACATTGACCAGCGACGCGACCATGCGCTCGCGGATCGCCGGCACCTGGACCTTGCTCAGTTCGAAGCGAAAGCCGCCCACGGTATGCGCGCGCTCGACATCGCTCAGACTGTTCCAGAACAGGGTCGCCTGAGTGTAGTGGTCGGCGAATTTCTCCGGCTTGCCCCGCACCTTGTCGGCTTCGATCGGCTCCCTGAACGAGGTGAAGCCGCGCATGCCCGCCTGGAACGGGCAGCCGCCGCCGAGCGAGTTGGGCTCGTAGGCAACCCGGCCGCGGGGCACCGCCTGGCGGTGGATGCCGTCACGCTGGTTGTTGTGCACCGGTACTACCGGCGCGTTGATGGGAATTTCGTGAAAATTCGGTCCGCCCAGGCGGGACAGCTGAGTATCGAAATAGGAGTGGATGCGGCCGGCCAGCAGGGGGTCGTTGCTGAAGTCGATGCCCGGCACCACGTTGCCCGTGCCGAAGGCGACCTGCTCGGTCTCGGCAAAGAAGTTGTCGGGGTTGCGGTTCAGCACCATCCGGCCGACGATGCGCACCGGAACCAGTTCTTCCGGGATGATCTTGGTCGAATCGAGCACGTCGAAGCTGAAGGATTCGGCCTGTTCCTCGGTGAAGACCTGCACGCCCAGTTCCCACTCGGGGTAGGCGCCGGCCTCGATGGCCTCCCACAGGTCGCGGCGGTGAAAGTCCGCGTCCGCGCCGGAGATCTTGACGGCTTCGTCCCACACCAGGGAGTGCGTGCCTGCCTTGGGCTCCCAGTGGAACTTCACGAAGTGCGACTTGCCCTGTGCGTTGACGAAGCGGAAGGTGTGCACGCCGAAGCCCTGCATCATGCGATAGCTGCGGGGGATGCCGCGATCGGACATCACCCACATCAGCACGTGGGTGCTCTCCGGCATGAGCGAGACGAAATCCCAGAAGGTGTCATGCGCGCTCGCCGCCTGCGGCATCCCGTGGTGCGGCTCGGGCTTGACCGAGTGAACGAGGTCGGGGAACTTGATGGCATCCTGGATGAAGAAGACCGGGATGTTGTTGCCGACGATGTCCCAGTTGCCCTCGTCGGTGTAGAACTTGACTGCAAACCCGCGGATGTCGCGCGCGGCGTCGGTCGAGCCGCGCTCGCCCGCGACCGTGGAGAACCGGACGAAGACCGGCGTGCGTTTGCCGGCCTCGGCGAACACCGACGCCCGGGTGAGGTCGGTCAGCGGCTCCAGGCACTCGAAGTAGCCGTGTGCGCCCGAGCCGCGCGCGTGGACGATGCGCTCCGGGATCCGTTCATGGTCGAAATGGGTGATCTTCTCGCGCAGGATGAAGTCTTCGAGCAGGGCCGGTCCGCGCAGGCCGGCCTTCAGGGAATTCTGGTTGTCCGCGATCGCAACGCCCATATTGGTGGTCAGCGCCTGGCCGCCCGAATCCACGCGCACACGGTCGAGCGATTCGCTGGCGGGATTGACGCCTTGAGGCGGCTCGCCCGAGCCGACCTTGGCCGATGGATTGACTTCGGTCAGCGTGCTGGCGCTGACGGACGGGTCCGTCGGTTCGACGGTCTGGCCTGCCTGGGGCTCCCGGGATGCGTCGCCATGCTCTCCGGCCTTGCGCGCGTTATGCGGCATTGCCGCGACCATCTCCTGGGTGGCGGCCATCTTGCGGGCGAGCTGGTCGGACAGCGTCGCTGCAGCAGGATCCGGATGGGCAGGACCGCCGGTCGTCGCCCGGGCCGCGGACTTGGCGACCGATTCCTTGACTGCCTTCGCACCGGACGGTGCCGGCGATTGTTTGGCGCCGTTTCCGGGCGCGGTGGGCTTGCGGCTTCCAGCCATGGGGTATCTCCTGAGGGTGCTGTCTGACGTCCCTCTGCCCTGCCGGGTGCGCAGGCCGAGGAAGCGGGGAAGCGAGGTCGGGGCAAGAATGGTGCCCCGCAACCGAACCATGCCGTATCGCTCCCGGTTAAACTCTGTCAGCTTTCCGTCGCCTCCCCGGCGGCTATCCCAATGACCCGGAGACAGACCATGAGAATCAAGCTCTTGCAGGCGGCGGCCCTGATGCTGGCCGTTGGAATCCCGGCAGCGGCCAGTGCCCAGGAAGTAAGCCTGCGGCTCGTCAGCGCGTTTGCGGAGAACGGCATCTACGTCAAACGCCTGCAGCCCTGGATCGAGAAGGTCAACGCCGAAGGCAAGGGCGTGCTGCAGATCAACTTCATCGGCGGGCCCAAGGCGATCCCGACTTTCGAAGTCGGCAATGCGGTCAAGACCGGCGTGGTCGACATGGCGATGAGCACCGGCGCCTTCTACACCAACGTCATGCCCGAAGCCGACTTCCTCAAGCTCACCCAGACTGACGGTGGCCGAGCAGCGCAAGAACGGCGCCTTCGACGCCATCAACAAGGTGTGGAACGAGAAGGGCAACATGCAGTACCTGGCGACGGATGGTGGAGAACCAGCCGTTCCACATCTACACCAACAAGAAGGTCGACAAGCCCGACCTGACCGGACAGAAGATCCGGATCACGCCGGTCTACCGCGACTTCTTCCAGGCGCTCAATGCCGACGTCGTCACCACCCCGCCAGGGGAGGTCTACACCGCACTGGAGCGCGGGGTGGTGGATGGCTACGGCTGGCCCATCGGCGGCATCTTCGACCTGAACTGGCAGGAAAAGACCAAGTTCCGGATCGACCCGGGCTTCTACGACGCCGAGGTCTCGCTCATCATGAACCTGCCGGCGTACAAGAAGCTCACGCAAGCCCAGCGCAGCTTCCTGGACAAGCAGTTGCAGTCGCTGGAAGCCGGCGAACACCTTCTGGGCCACGTATGCCCAGGAAGAAACCGCGCGCCAGGAGAAGGCCGGCATCCAGGCCATCACGCTTCGACGAGGCCACCGCCAAGGCCTACCGGCAGACAAGGCCTACGACATCGCCTGGGCCGCAGCCGCCAAGCAGAGCCCGGAGATCGCGGCGCGCTTCAAGGCGGTCTTCGTCAAGTGATGCGGCGATGACAGGACGTCTGGGAGCCTGTCGGGGTAGGGACGGGCGGCGCGCATGATCGATCGCCTCTCCCGGCTTTACGGCCGGTTCCTGAGCGGGCTGGCCGTGGCCGGCTGTCTGATCCTGCTGGCGATGATGCTGGTCATCGTCGGCGGATGTCGCCTTGCGCAACATCCCCATACCCGGCATGCCCGGCAGCCTGCGCCTGGAGCAATGAAGTCTCCGAGCTGATGCTCTACCTGATCACGATGCTGGTCGCGCCCTGGCTGCTGCGTCAAGGCCAGCATATCCGGGTGGACATCCTGCTGCAGGCGATTCCGCCGCGCCTGGCCTGGTTCTTCGAATGGATCGGTGACCTGATCGGGCTGGCCTGCTGCCTGGTGATCGCCTGGTTCGGCACCCAGGCGGCCTGGTCGAGCTACACCTCGGGCGCGCTCAACATCAAGACACTGGTCACGCCGGAGTGGTGGTCGCTGCTGCCGCTGCCGGTGGTCTTCGTGCTGCTCGCGGTGGAGATGGTGTTCCGCATGGTCCGGCTGCAGCGCGCCGAACGCGGCCCGCGCAAGGATGCCGTGAGTGCGGCATGACCGGGCCACGGTGAGCGTCGCCGGATGAGCGCCTGGGTCCTGGCCGCCTGGCTGATGCTGGGCGGGTCCATGCTGCTGCTGTTCATCGGCATGCCGGTGGCGTTGACGTTCATCACCATCAACATCGTCGGCGCCTGGCTCTACATGGGAGGCGAGCCGGGACTGGTGCAACTGGCCCGCAGCAGCGTCAGTTCGATCACCGCCTTTTCGCTGACGCCGATTCCGCTGTTCGTGCTGATGGGGGAGATCCTGTTTCATACCGGGCTTGGCCCACAAGGTCATCGAGGGCATCGAGCGCCTGATCCGGCGGGTGCCGGGCCGGCTGGCCGTGGTGGCCGTGGTGGCCGGCACCGTGTTCTCGGCGATCTCCGGCTCGACGATCGCCACCACCGCCATGCTCGGCTCGCTGATGCTGCCGGTGATGCTGGCGCGCGGCTACCACCCGACCATTGCCACCGGCCCGATCATGGCGATCGGCGCCGTCGACATGCTGATCCCGCCGTCGGCGCTGACCGTGCTGCTGGGTTCGCTCTCGGGCATCTCGATCTCCAAGCTGCTGATCGGCGGCGTGATGCCCGGCGTGATCCTGTCGATCGCCTTCGTGCTCTGGATCATTGCCCGGGTCAGCATCAGCCCGCGCCTGGCGCCTGTCGATGCCACCGAAGTCAGCCACACCGGCTGGGAGCGCTGGCGTTTGTTCTTCGGATACGTGCTGCCCTCGCTGTCGATCTTCGGCGTCGTCGTCGGCGCGCTGGCAGCGGGCTGGGCGACGCCCACCGAATGCGCCGCGCTCGGCGCCTTCGCCACCATGCTGCTGGCGGCCGCCTACCGCGCGCCTGACCCGCGAGGCGGTGATGCAGGCGCTGCAGGGGCACGGCCGGAATCTCCGGCATGATTCTCTTCATCATCCTCGGCGCCACCACCTTCGCGCAGATCCTGTCGTTCTCCGGCGCCAGCAACGGGCTGGTGCAGTTGATCACGGGACAGGGGCTTTCGACGGGGACGATCGTCATGGGCATGATGCTGATGCTGATCTTCCTGGGCATTTTCGTCGACCAGGTCAGCATGATGATGATCACGTTGCCGATCTTCATGCCGGTAGTGCAGACACTGGGTATCGATCCGATCTGGTTCGGCGTGATGTTCCTGATCTGCATGCAGCTCGGGTTGCTGCTGCCGCCACACGGCCTGCTGCTCATGACGATGCGCGGCGTTGCGCCGCCGTAGGTCACCATGGGGCACATCTTCGCGGCCGTCGTCCCTTACGTGGTGATGAGCCTGGCCCTGCTCGCGGCGGTCTTCTGGCTGCCGGATATTGCCACCTGGCTGCCCAGGCGGATCGGCTAGAAGGCTGTCGGGGCAGGAATCGTACAATCGCAGGACTATTCAAGAGGACCTAGCAGCGCACATGGCCAAGCACAGAATCGCAGTGATCCCGGGAGACGGTATCGGCAAGGAGGTGATGCCGGAAGCCCTGAAGGTGCTGAAGGCGGTCGGCCGCCAGGAAGGCATAGAGCTGCAGCTGGACGACTTCGACTTCGCCAGCTGCGACTACTACCTCAAGCACGGCAAGATGATGCCGGACGACTGGAAGGCCAGGATCGGCGGCCATGACGCGATCCTCTACGGTGCAGTGGGCTGGCCCGATACCGTGCCGGACCACATCTCGCTGTGGGGTTCGCTGCTGCTGTTCCGGCGGGAGTTCGACCAGTACATCAACCTGCGGCCGGTCCGGCTGATGCCGGGCGTACCGTGCCCGCTGGCGAACCGCAAGCCCGGCGACATCGACTTCTATGTCGTGCGCGAGAACACCGAGGGCGAATACTCCTCGATCGGCGGCAAGATGTTCCCCGGCACGGAACGGGAGATCGTCATCCAGGAGTCGATCTTCACCCGCGTCGGCGTCGATCGGGTGCTCAAGTACGCCTTCGATCTGGCGATGGCCCGGCCCAAGCGTCACCTGACCTCGGCCACCAAGTCGAACGGCATCTTCATCTCGATGCCGTACTGGGACGAGCGGGTGGCCGAGATGAGCCGGGATTATCCGGACGTGAAGCTGGACAAGTTCCACATCGACATCCTGACGGCGCATTTCGTGCGCAACCCCCATTGGTTCGACGTCGTGGTCGCCAGCAACCTGTTCGGCGACATCCTCTCGGACCTGGGGCCGGCCTGCACCGGCACCATCGGAATCGCGCCTTCGGCCAACATCAATCCGGAACGGCGCTTCCCATCGCTGTTCGAGCCGGTGCACGGTTCCGCGCCGGACATCGCCGGCAAGGGCATCGCCAACCCTATCGGCCAGGTGTGGTGCTCGGCGATGATGCTGCAGCATCTGGGATACCCTCGCGCCCATGACCGGATCCTCGCGGCCATCGAAGCCGTGACCGGGCAGGGTCCGCGCACGCCCGACATGGGCGGCAAAGCCAATACGGCCGAAGTCGGCGACGCCATCGTGGCGGCGCTGGCGTGAGTTCGTGATCGACATGTCCATCAACTGAGGAGTTGTAGCTTGAAGCATTCAGTATTCGCCGCAGCCGTGACAGGCGCGGCCGTCGTGTTCTCCGCGGCTCCCGCCGCGGCGCAGGACTACCCCGCCCGGCCGGTCACCATCGTGGTGCCGTTTGCCGCCGGCGGGCCCACCGACACGGTGGCCCGTGCGCTGGCCGCTGCCATGGAGAAGCCGCTGGGCGGCCCGTCGATCATCGTCGAGAACAAGCCGGGCGCAGGCGGCACCATCGCCGCTGCGGACGTGGCCCGTGCGGCGCCGGACGGCTACCGGCTGCTGGTCCACCATATCGGCATGTCGACCCAGCCCACGCTGTATCGCAAGCTCTCCTACAACGCGACAGACCAGCTTCCAGCCGATCACCCTGATCAACGACGTGCCGATGACGATCGTCACCAAGGCGGACTTCCCGGCCAAGGACTTTGCCGAGCTGATCACTTACGTCAAGAAGAACTCGGACAAGATCACGCTGGCCAATGCCGGTATCGGCGCGGCCTCGCACCTGTGCGGCCTGATGTTCATGAGTGCCATCGACAAGCAACTGACGCCCGTGCCTTACAAGGGCACGGCGCCGGCGATGACGGACCTCATGGGCGGCCAGGTGGACATGATGTGCGACCAGACCACCAACACCACCCAGCAGATCAAGGCCGGCAAGATCAAGGCGTACGCCGTCACTTCGCCGGAGCGCCTGGCCACCTTCCCGGAACTGCCGACGGCCAAGGAATCCGGCCTGCCGACGCTGCAGATCGGTATCTGGCACGCCCTCTATGCGCCCAAGGGCACCCCGCAGGCGGTGGTGGACAAGCTGGTGGCTGCAGCCCAGGCTGCCCTGGCGGATCCGGGGCTGCAGAAGCGTTTCACCGACCTCGGCGCCGTGACCTATCCGAAGGAGCAGCAGAATCCCGAGGCGGTGGCAACCAAGCTCAAGGCTGAAATCGAGCAGTGGGAGCCGATCATCAAGAAGGCCGGCGTCTACGCCGACTGATCCGGCGCCCGCCGTTTCAGGAACGCCCGCCGCGATCGCGGCGGCGGGACCGCCACCTGACCTTGCACTTCTACCGGGAGTCACCGAATGTTCGTCGTCATCGTCGATTTCGTCATCAAGCCGGAGAACGCCACGGCCTTCGCGCAGGCCATTTCGGAGAATGCCAAGGCTTCGGTGGAGCAGGAGCCCGGCTGTCACCAGTTCGACGTCTGCGTTTCGCCGGACGACCCGACCCGGTTCTTCCTCTACGAGGTGTACAGCGATCGCGCCGGTTTCGAGGCTCACCTGGCCAGCGATCACTACAAGCATTTCGACCAGCTCGTCGGTCCCTGGATCGCCGAAAAGAAAGTCCGCCAGCTCGAGCGTATCGAGAGCGGCCAGTAGCGCGACCAATAGCGCGACCAATGGCGCAGTCCGCCACTTTTCCGGATGTCGTGATGGATACCCTGACCATCGTCCAGCCCGACGACTGGCACCTGCACCTGCGTGACGGTCAAGCGCTGGCGGCGGTCGTCGCGGCCACCGCGCGGCAGTTCCGCCGCGCGATCGTGATGCCCAACCTCAAACCGCCGGTCACCACGGTCGAGTCGGCAAGGGCCTACCGTCAACGGATTCTGGACGCGCTGCGCCGCTGTCCGGAAGACCTTGACCAGGGCGCGCGGTCGTTCGAGCCCCTGATGACGCTCTACCTCACCGAGGCAACGCCGGTGGCGCAGATCACCGAGGCCAAGGCGAGCGGCCTGGTTCACGGCATCAAGTTCTACCCTGCCGGGGCGACCACCAATTCCGATGCCGGGGTCGCTTCAATCGAGCGGGTCTACCCGGTGCTGGCGGAAATGGAGCGGGTGGGCCTGCCCCTGCTGGTGCACGGTGAAGTGGTGGATCCCGACGTCGATCTGTTCGACCGCGAGGCGGTGTTCATCGAGCGGGTGCTGGTGCCGCTGCGTCGCCGGATGCCCGGCCTGCGGGTGGTGCTGGAGCACATCACGACCCGGGAGGCGGCCGATTATGTCCGCGAGGCCGATGCACCCGGCGGCACGCTGGGCGCCACCATCACCGCCCAACACCTGCTCTACAACCGCAACGCGATCTTCACCGGCGGGCTCAGGCCGCACTGGTATTGCCTGCCGGTGCTCAAGCGCGAGACCCACCGGCAGGCGCTGGTGGCGGCGGCCACCGGGGGCAACCCGCGTTTCTTTCTCGGCACCGACAGTGCGCCCCATGCACGGATGCTGAAGGAGCACGCCAGTGCCTGTGCCGGTTGCTACACGGCGCCGCATGCACTGGCCTTGTACGCCGCGGCCTTCGACGCCGCCGGCGCGCTCGACCGGCTGGAGGCGTTCGCCAGCCGCAACGGTCCGGCCTTCTACCGCCTTCCGGTCAATGAAGGCACGATCACCCTGTCCCGCGAGTCCTGGACGATCCCGGCAACGCTGCCCTTCGGCGACGGCGAAATCGTGCCCCTGGCCGGCGGGGAGTCGCTGCCCTGGCGGCTGCGCTAGGGAATCTGCGGATTGCCGCCCGCGACTTTTCGCTTAAACTACTCCGGTCATCATCCGGCGCGCCGCGAGCGCGCCGAATGCTTTTCAGGTTCAACGATTCGAATCCGCCCGGTCGGGTTCGATTCCCGATACGGCCGAAAACAGGGGGAGACCAGATGAATTCCAGGAAAACTTTCGTGCGCTCGATCGCCGCGACGCTGACATTGTCGGCGACGGCGCTGCTGGTGAGCAGTCTTGCGCCGGGCATGGCCGGTGTGGCCAATGCCCAGACCAAGATCAAGTGGGCCCACGTCTATGAGGTCGGCGAGCCCTACCACAAGCAGTCGGTCTGGGCGGCTGAGGAGATCAAGAAACGCACCAACGGCAAGTTCGATATCCAGGTCTTCCCGGCTTCGTCGCTCGGCAAGGAGACCGACATCAACCAGGGTCTGTCGCTCGGTACGGTCGACATGATCATCAGCGGCCCGTCGTTCGCCGCCCGATCCTATCCGCGGGTCGGCATCGCCTATTACCCGTTCATCTTCCGCGACGGCGAGCACCTGCTGTCCTACTCCAAGAGCGATCTGTTCAAGGAGATGACGGAGGAGTATCGCAAGAAGACCGGCATCGCGATGATCGCCTATACCTACTACGGCGCGCGGCACACAACGTCCAACCGCGCATTCAAGGACTGCGCCGGCATGAAGGGTCTGAAGATCCGCGTGCCGGACGTCGCGGCCTACATGGCAACCCCCAAGGCCTGCGGCGCCAACCCGACGCCGATCGCCTTTGCCGAGGTCTACCTGGCGCTGCAGAACGGCACTGTCGAGGCGCAGGAGAACCCCCTCACGACCATCGAGGCCAAGAAGTTCTATGAAGTGCAGAAGCACATCATGCTGACCGGCCACATTGTCGACGGCCTGGTCACGCAGGTGGCGCCGCACATCTGGAACAAGTTGAGCGACGAGGAGAAGAAGATTTTCACGGAAGTGGCCCAGGAAGCTGCAAAGAGGGCGTCCGCGGACATCAAGAAGCGTGAAGACGAGCTGGTGGCCTTCTTCAAGAAAGCCGGGTTGGAGATCCACGAGGTCGACCGGGCCGGCTTCCAGCAGGCCGTGCTGAAGAACGTGCCGCTCGAGTCGATGGGCTTCACCAAGGCCGACTACGACAAGGTCCAGGCCGCCAAGTAGAAGACAGCCGATAGACAGCCGATGAGCACGCAGCCGGGAATCCAGGCGGAGTCGGACGGGCCGGTTCTGGACGACGAGGGTCATTGGCATGCCAAGGACGCCGAGATCGACCTGTCCGTCTACCGCTGGGAGGACTGGCTGACCCTGGCCATGTTCTGGCTGCTCGCGCTCGATGTCTTCTACCAGTTCTTCACCCGCTATGTGCTCTCCGATTCCGCCGCGTGGACGGAAGAGATCGCCCGCTACCTGCTGATCATCGTGACCTTCGTCGGCGGCTCGATGGCGGTCCGGCGCAACACCCATATCCAGGTCGAGTTCCTGTATCGCTACCTGCCGGCTGCCGCCTGCCGGGCGCTCTCCACCTTCGTCGACCTCGTCCGCACGGCCTTCCTGGCCTACGCCAGCTGGCTCGCCATCGACCTCGTGCCCCGGATGCATAACCTGCAGATGACGGTCATCGACTGGCCGATGAGCTATGTCTACGGCTTCGTGGCCGGTGGATTCGTGCTGATGACTTTCCGCTCGGTGCAGGTGGCCGTGCTGCACTGGCGCCAGGGTTGGAGCGTGCTGGAGCGTCCGGAGGAAGCATTTTGAACAGTCTCTTCTTCGGTTCCTTCCTGGCCGCAATGGCCACCGGTATTCCGATCGCCATCGCGATGTGCATCGGCTCGCTGATCTACATCTGGATCAATGGCTCGATCCCGCCGTTGACGGTCGATTCACCGGATGGTCGGCGGCATCGACAGCTTTCCGCTGCTCGCGGTGCCGTTCTTCATCTATGCCGGCAACCTGATGAACTCCGCCGGTATCACCAACCGGATCTTCGGCTTCGCGTTGGCCCTGGTGGGTTGGCTCAAGGGCGGTCTGGGGCACGTCAACGTCGTCGGTTCCGTGGTGTTCGCCGGCATGTCCGGCACGGCGATTGCAGACGCCGGCGGCCTCGGCACCATCGAGATCAAGGCGATGCAGGATCACGGCTACCCGACCGAGTTCGCGGTGGGCATCACCGCCGCCTCGTCGACGCTGGGTCCGATCATCCCGCCGTCGCTGCCGCTGGTGATCTACGGGGTGCAGGCCAACGTCTCGATCGGCCAGCTCTTCGCCGCCGGCTTTCTTCCCGGCGTGCTGATGGCGATCTTCATGATGTTGATGGTCGCCTACTTCGCCCATGTCAGGAAGTACGGCAGCGACACGCCGTTCTCCTGGAAGCGGATGGGCCACGCCATGATCGAACTGCTGGCGGTGGCGATCGCGGCGGCGTCGTTGTACGTACTCTGGGGTGATCGCGAACTCGGTGGCTTTCTCAAGTTCGGTGTGCCGCTGATGCGGTGGTTCTGGTGGTGGACCGGCTGATGAAGTTCGAAGCCTTCATGGCGCTGATGACGCCGGTGATCCTGATCGGCGGGATGGCCTCCGGCCTGTTCACGCCGACCGAGGCGGCGGTCGCCGCAGTTGCCTGGGCCCTGTTCCTCGGCTTCGTCTGGTATCGCACGCTCAACTGGAAGATGCTGGTCAAGATTTCGATGGACACGATCGAGACCACGGCCATCGTGCTGTTCATCGTCGCCGCAGCATCCTTGTTCGGCTGGGTACTCACCACCACCCAGCTGACCGAGGAGATCGCGGGACTGGTGCTGAGCCTGACCACCAGCCCCTGGGTCTTCCTGCTGCTGGCCAACGGTTTTCTGCTCTTCGTCGGCTGTTTCATGGAGACCATCGCCGCGATCACCATTCTGGTACCGGTCTTCATGCCGATCATCGCCAAGCTCGGCATCGACCCGGTTCATTTCGGACTCATCCTCGTTCTGAACCTGATGATCGGCCTGCTGACCCCGCCGGTGGGGATGGTGCTCTACGTACTCCAGAAGGTGGCCCGGATCTCATTCGAGCGCACGGTCGCCGCAGTGATGCCGTGGTTCATCCCGCTTGCTGGGAACCCTCGCGCTGATCACCTACGTGCCTCAGACGGTGCTGTGGCTGCCGCGCCTGCTGTTTCCGCAATAGCGGCCTGAGGCGCGCCCCTCTCCTTCCGCAGGTTCCTACGGCACGACCAGCGTCGACAGCGCCCGCGACGGGTCGTCGATCAAGGCCGATCTCACGATGCCGTCTGCCACCGCATGGACGGCCTCGCCCACGATGACCGAGCGCCGCGCATAGCGGCCCTGTGCGGGCACGCTTTCGCCGGCCTGGCCAGTGAGGGACAAGGTGCCGCCATCGCGCAGCGCGTTGCCCGCCAGCGCCGGATCGACGTGGACCAGCCGGATGCCTGACAGGTTGTCTGTGCCGTATTGCGTCGCCGCGTAGCTGTTGAGCGGCACGGCCATCACCGCGGCGCCGGTGCGTCGCTGCAGATAGGTGAATGCGTGCGGATCCCAGAGCGCGTCGCTGCCGGTATAGCTGTCGCCCAGCGTGAGCACCGACTGCTCGCGCGGAACGCTGGGATCGCTCACATCGAACAGGCTCGCCTTGATGCGCCGCGGCCAGCCGCCGCCGTCATAGCCGATTCCCAGGATATGGTGCTCCCCAACCGGATGCAGGTAGGTTGAGAATCCGGGTACTTTCAATTCGCCGAGCTCAAGCGGCGCCGCCGGATCCTTCAGGTCGTAGACGAAGAATGGGTCGATCTGCCGGAAGGTCACGAGGTACGCCCGTTCGCCCAGGAAGCGCGCCGACTGAAGGCGCTCGCCGGGCGCGATCGGCGCCGTCCTGCCGAGCAGGGTCAGGGCCGGGCCGTTCTGCCTCAGTGTGGCGAGGTAACTGAAGGAGCCGGTCGCGTCGGTGTCCGACGCGGCCAGCCGCAGCGTGCCGTCGGCGGCTTCGTCGATGGCGTAGCTGTTGATCAGCGATCCGTCGATCGTGCCACTGGCGCCATAGCGCGCCCGCCCTGCGCTATCTAAGGTGTACCGGTGCAAGAGCGTGCGTGACTGGCCGGGCCGTATGTCCGGGCGTCCAGCGGTTCCCAGGTCGGGCGCCGCGCTCCAGTAAGGCGAGGTCACGACCAGGCTGTCCCGACCCATGAACACGATCGCCCCGTCCGACAGGATCGTGCCGTGGTCTATCTCGCCGGTGTCGACATTGATCGTGTGTACCCGCAGCCAGCCCAGCCGTGTCGGCGCATCCACCCGGGCGAAGGTCGAGCACTGGCTGTCGGACGGCGGCGAGTCCGGTGTTCCCGCGGCCGTCGCCAGCGGCCGCAACCAGTCGGTGAGCGTGCCGCCTCGGATTTTCATCGCGTTTTCGTCGGCCAGCGCTTCGATCGCCCGGCGCCACTGCTGCGGGTCGATCGGATCGGCGCCGGCCTGCGCGGCGGGCCACCAGCCAACGGTGGAAGGCATCTCCAGGGGCGAGGCCGTCACCAGGTAGACCCTGTTGCCGATCCGGCGGGCGCCGAGCATCCGGCCCGCCAGTTCGAACGACGCCGTCTCGACCGGGGCTGCTGCGCCGCCGACACTGAAGAGCCGCAGCCGGGTCCTCGGGGGTGTCCATCGGACCGCTGGAATTCCGCAGTGATCGTCCACGCAGATCGGCGGCAGGGCAGACTGGGCCGGCTGGGCCGGCATGATGTTGATCGGCATCCCGGAGTAGTCTGCGGAACTGGTGATTGCCAGCACGCGGTCGGCGTCGATCAGGAACAGGCCGCGGGCGGACTCCGTCGGGGACTGGGCAGTTTCCCGGGTCGCCCAGCGAGCCTGGCCGAGCAGCGTCAGGGCATCGGGTGGCGCCAGTCTTATCTTCGACAGGACAAACTGCCCGGACGCCGTCTTCAAGCTGTACAGGTGCGTCCCGTCGTTCTTGATGACGTCGGGTTCATCGACGCCACCGATCTGCAGGTTGGTGGTCGAGTAACCTTCCGAGACCGGACCGCCGGTTGGAGCGGGCGCCGAGACAGGCACGGGCACGGGCGCCGGCGCGGAACCCGGAGCAGGCATCGGCGCAGGCACCTGCACAAGGACGCCGCCACTTGGATCGACGGCCAACCCGGCGAGTTGCGCACGCATCATCGCTTCTGCGGTGTCCTCGATATAGGCCTCGAGGCGGCTACATGAACCCGGCCCCTCGAAGTACTTGATGGTGGCCGTGGGCGCGGGCGCAGGCGCGCTGCCGGAAGATCCACCGCACCCGGTCAGAGGCAGCAGCAACAAGGCGGCGAGTGGACTCAGTGCGTGACGCTTCATCAGGACTCCTTGCCTGCATGATCGCCCAGAAATCGGGCGTTTGCGACCCCTGGCATGCGCGACCATCGCCCCGCCGCGGGCCGGACAGAATCGTTGACATTCACGTCCTCAGGTGTCGCCCTCACGCCACCATCACGCGCTGCACCTTGCCGCTGCGACCGCGCCGTCCCGGCTCGCCGCTACGGCAGTGGACCTGGACATGACCCACGCCCTGGCTCGCCAGAAAGGCCATCAACGCCGCCTGCGCCCGCTGCAGGGTGCTGATCGCATCCTTGCCGCGCAAGCCGGTGCGCAGCAGCAGTTCGCAAGGCCCCTGCTGCACGAGCTGGAAGTCGAACAGGCCGGCTTCTTCCTCCAGCACCGTGCTCAAGGCCAGCGACAGCACGCTCACCGACGTGGCGGGCGCGTCGCCGAGCCGCAGAGTATCGTCGTCGCGGCCATCGACTTCGATCAGCGGCAGATGGCTGCCGCACTCGCACGGCGTCGCCAGCAGCCGAACCCGGTCCCCAAGGTCATAGCGGATCAACGGCTGGACGAGGTTCGCCAGGTTGGTGAGCAAGGTGGTTGCGCCGGCTTCGCCGACCGGCACGGCATGGCCGTGATCGTCGACCGGTTCGAGAATAACCCAGTCGCTGTTCAGGTGCATGCCGCCGACGCGGCATTCGCAGGCTAAAGCGAGGAACTCGGACGCGCCATAGCTGTTGACCAGGACGCAATCGAACGCCTGCTGTATGAACGCGCGCAGCGCCGTCGACAGCGTTTCTCCGCCGGTCCAGACTTCTCGCGGTGCCATCTTCAACCGGCCATCGAGGTGCTCCTGGGCAAGCAGGCCGGCCATGCTCGGGTAGGTCGACAGGACCGTGGGTGCCAGATCGTCAAGCTCGGCGACCAGTTGCGCGGTCGGTTTCAGGAAGGACACGCTGTGCAGCCGGTGTGCCAGCAGCGGATTGAGGCGTCGCAGGCGCTCTACCGACACCGTGCTGGCAAAGTGTCCGCCGACGGCGCCGACGAAAACCAGTTGTTCGGCGAGGCTCCAGGGGTCGAACAGCCGCTGCAGGGGCCGCGCGGCGGGCCGCCGCAGGGCTTCGAGGGCGTCGTAGACCGCCATCGCCGCG
This sequence comes from uncultured beta proteobacterium, assembly GCA_963834335.1. GTDB lineage: Bacteria > Pseudomonadota > Gammaproteobacteria > Burkholderiales > Burkholderiaceae_E > Lautropia. The sequence goes on from CAWIBK010000001.1 coordinate 1,267,337, forward strand.
GCGTCCTGAATGAAGATGCCGGGTTCGCCGGAGCTGCCCGAGCTTTCCCAGACCACGTAGCGTCCCAGAAACGGGTCGGCAATACATGAGCGCTCGGCGGTAAAGCGGCGCAGCGCGTCGAGCCGCAGTTCGGGATCGGTGACCCAGTCGTGGAATCGGCCCATCAACTCGGCCTTGCGCACGATCGGCAGGGACTGCAGATTCACGCGGCGCGGATCGCGGCCCTTCAGGACCTGGCGATAGAGCGCCGAACCTTGCGCCGCCGCACTGAGCAGGTCGCCGAGCCGGCGCTCGCGCCGCGCGGCCAGGCTGCGGTCGCCGGCATGCGTTGCCGCAAAGACGTCGGTGGCAACGGGGGCAGAGCGAAAGGGATCGAATGCAGGCAGCATCGCAGCACCCAGGACTAATCAGCGAGCCACTGAACCGGTGGCGCAGGAAATCGTCGCACATTACGGCCACTGCGATCCTGACGGTGATCAATACGGGCAGGGTGGAGTCATCGGATACTCGACTTGCAGGTACTCCTGCCGAGCGCGGCGCCGCCGTTGCCGGCATGTTGCCCGCCGAGACCGAGGACATCGCACGCCATGGACAGACCCGAGAACGAGCTGACAAAGGAGCAGATCGCGCATTTCGCGCAGCGGATCGCCGCCCGCAAGCGCCTCCTGCAGGATGAGATCCGGCAGGTGCTGGCGCGATCCAGCAAGGAGCACTATGTCGACCTGATCGGCGGGGCCGGCGATTCAGGCGATGCGTCGGCCGCGTCTTTGCTGCGAGACATCACGGAGGCTGAAATCATTCGCGACGTCGGCGAGGTGCGTGACATCGTTGCCGCCGAGCAGCGCATCGCCGCCGGACAGTACGGCATCTGCATCGACTGCCAGACGGCAGTGCGCTACAAGAGGTTGGACGCTTATCCGACCGCCAAGCGCTGTCTTGCGTGTCAGGAGCGCCGCGAGAAGTTGCAGGCGCCCTCGTCATACACCGGCCGATGAATACCGGCCGATGAATACCGGCCGATAGACCGCGGCAGACTAGCGGGGGAGCAGTACCGTGTCGACCACGTGAATCACGCCATTGGACTGATTGACGTCGGCAATCGTGACCCGCGCCGTGCCCCCGGATTCATCCCTCACCACGATGCCGCCGCCCTGTGCCATGGCCGTCAGCGTCGCGCCCGACACGGTCTTCAGCGTCGCCTTGCCGCCCCCCGCGGAGATCTCCTGCTTGAGTTGGGCGGCGCCGACCTTGCCGGGCACCACATGGTAGGTCAGGATCTTGGTCAGGCTGGGCTTGTTCTCAGGCTTCAGGAGCGTGTCGACCGTTCCGGCCGGAAGCGCCGCGAATGCGGCATTGGTGGGGGCGAAGACCGTGAACGGGCCGGGTCCCTTCAGGGTCTCGACCAGGCCCGCTGCCTTGACCGCTGCCACCAGCGTGGTGTGATCCTTGGAGTTCACGGCATTGTCGATGATGTCCCGGTTCGGGTACATCGCGGCGCCGCCCACCATCACCGAAGGACTCGCTTCGGACTTCATCGAATCGGATTTCATCATGGGAGACGAACAGGCGGACAGTGCGAATGCCGCGCCCGCGACCATGAGAGTGACTGTTTTCATAGGTTTTTCCTCATTTGTTTGCTTGGGTTGTCACGGAGCCCGGAAAGGCTTGATGGGAGCGCCGTTGCTGTACATACGGGTAGATCGCGGATCCGGATGCAGGAGGCGCTTGCGCGCAGGCGCTCTTCGCGGCACCGGCTTCCTGATAGGATCGCTGCGGATTCCCAATCGAGCGTAACGATGTCCCCTGATACCACTGGCAAGCGGCGCGCCGCTGACATCCCCGGCAAGGACGATAGAGCGGGCGCTTCCCATCGCATCGCCGAAGCGATTTTCAATCTGATCGGGAAGGTTCCCGACAGCAGCGAGAGCCTGCACGCCAACCCCCTCAAACGGGCGAGGTCGATTGCCAACCGGACGGCGGCATCGGCCGCATTGAGTGCCGGCAGCCTGGCGCTGCCGCCTGGGCCGCTGGGTTGGCTGACCATCCTGCCGGAGTTGCGCACCGTCTGGAAACAGCAGGCGCAGATGGTGGCGGATATTGCAGGCAGCTTCGGCAAGACCTCGGCCCTGAGCCGGGAACAGATGCTCTACTGCCTGTTCCGGCACATTGCGCCGGCAGCCTTTCGCGGTGTCGTCGACCCGGTTGGCGACCGCATCGTGATCCGCCGGGTATCACCGCGTGCGCTGCGGGCCATAGTGCAGAAAATCGGGCTGCGCATCACCCTTCGCGTGCTCGGAAAAGGCGTGTCGCGGTGGGTTCCCATCGTCGGCGCGCTCGGCGTTGGGGCCTTCGCCTACTACGATACCGGGCGGGTCGCGGAGACCGCGATGACCCTGTTCGCGCAGGAGATCGAAATCGCACCAGAGCCGCCGGCGGACGAGTAGACGGCCGTCGGGCTGTCGATCACGACAGCCCCCAGGGTCGTTCAGTTGCTGCCGGCCTTCGGCTTCGAGGTCGGCGGCGGTTTACGGTCCGCCGGTGCCGGGACATCCGGCGACGATTTCCCGTTTGCCTGCGGCTTGCCGCCGGCCTGTGCGCCGTTGCCCGCGCCCTTTGCTGCGGTGCCCGGCCGGGGCCGCAGCAGCAAGCCGGTGGTCGAGACCGTCAGGTCGAGTTCCGCCGGTTCGCCTGCCGGCACGAAAGTCGCGGAACCGTACTCGGCATCCAGCAGCGGCGCGAGCGCGGTGAAGCGCCGGCGCAGTTCGAACAGGTCGACCGCCGATTTCGAGCCCAGCGGGTAGACGGTGCGCAAGCCCGTGCGTTCCTGGTCGACATCGCGGTAGCGCCCGGCCACCCGGTCGAGGTCCCACATCGTGTGCAGGCCGATCATGTTGGCATACGGCGTCCATTTGAGGATATGGGCGTCGACGTAGAACTCGTCGCCGCTCAACTCGAAGGTCTGTTTGCGATTGTCGGGGAAGGTGAACTGCGCTTCGAAACGCTGCTTGCCCTTTGGAACCAGCGTGATCCTGGCTACCTGCTCCTCCCGGACCAGTGCCTGGTAACCCTGCACCCCGATCGCGATCGCGCCCGCCAGCAGGCCACCGGCCAGCAGCAGCAGTCCGGACAGGGTCTGCAGGGTGAATCGGAAGATCCGGGCCTGCCACAAGGCACGCAGCCCGGCCAGGACCAGCACCGCGCCGATTACGCCGAGCACGATCGCGGCGATGGAGAGCGGGCTCATCGGGCGTCCATCCGCTGCCAGGTGGCGGCGGCCGCCGGTGCTGAAAGCGAGGGCATCGGCAACTCTGCCAATGCGTCGGAGAGTGCAACGCGGCAGGCAGCCTCGTCGCCCACGGTTTCGAAAAGCAGCAACGACAAACGCGCGAGGAACAGTGATTCGCGTGCTTCACCGGCCGTGGTGATGGCGCATGCCAGTTCAGCGTAGAGTCGATCGCGGGCATCGGAGGAAAGACAACTCAATTCAGTTCTCCAGAAAGTGAGTGGCGGCGGCAACCGGCACGATGCAGGCGGCGCGGCGGATTGCGGCCGCGAGGCTTGCTGCGAGGGGCTGGTCACTGCCTCCGTGAGCAGGCGAAGATACACCGGCGCGCCAGCGAGCCGCGATGTGACGATCCGGGCGCAGCAGGTACAAGGCGATGACGGCGTCGCTCGAGTGCATGCGCAACACCTGCGGATCGGCGGTGGCGCACTGCCACGGTGCCGGTGGCAGCGTCGTACCGGCCGCCGGCGGGGACACCAGGATGCATTGCAGCGGTATCGCGCTTTCCTGCATCGCGGCGCTGACCGCCGCCGTCATGCCCGCATCCGGCGGCCCGTCTTCGCTGAATGCGATCAGGGCGAAACCCGGCCCGAGCAATTGCGTCAGATGCCCGGCGGGCGCTTGAAGTTTGAAGTCGGCCAGCAGGGTGCCGGGCGCCGGGCCGGCAAGCCCGCTGCGGTCGGGCGTCGACAGGGGTGAGTCGGGATAGGAGACCGCTTCGGTCTGGCGCGGATTGATCAGCGCTGCGATACCACGATGGCTTGCAGCCAGCGAGAGTGCGGCTTCGCGCAGCAGGTCGAAGCCGCGCGAGGGCGGGGACATGAACTCGGTGCTGCGCATCGCGCTTGCCGCGTTGGTGTGAAAGGCACCGATCCGCTCCTGCGAATAGCTGTCCAGCAGCATGTCGCCGCTTTCCCCGCGTGCCACGCGAGCCAGTTTCCAGGCCAGGTTGTCGCTGTCGTCGAAACCGGAGTTCAACCCCCGCACGCCGAAGATCGGCAGGGCATGCGCGGCATTCCCGGCGAACAGGACCCGTCCGTGACGGTAGGATTCCAGCGTCATGGCGCCGGCGCGGTAGACGGAGGTCCAGACGGTTTCCCACGGCAGGTGGCCCTCGCCGATCGAGTCCAGGTGCTTCTGAACGAACCGCTGCACGTTTTCCGGAAGCAGGGCAGTGGCGGTGTCCTCGCCCTGGCGCAACTGGTAGTCGATCCGCCAGATGTCGTCCACCTGGCGATGCATCAGTACGGTCGAGCCCCGGTTCCACGGCGGGTCGAACCAGGCGCGGCGTTCGGTCGGGTGGGCGCTCGGCAGGTGGATGTCGATGATCACATAGCGGCCCTCGTAGGCTGTGCCGACGAGCGCGAGATCCAGCCACTTCCTCACCAGGCTCTGGCCGCCGTCGCAGGCGACCAGCCACTGCGCCATGGTCCGATAGTGGCCCAGCCGGTTGCGCACCGTGATGTCGACTCCGCCGGCGTTCGCCGCGACGCCGGTGACTTCGCTGGCCCAGCGCAGGTCGATCGACGCCCCGGTCCCGGGCGTACCCGGCAACCCTTCGGCCCTGCATTGATCCTGCGGCCGGCCCGCATTGAGGCGATCGATGGCATCGACCAGATATTGCTCTATGTAGTATTGCTGCAGGTTGATCATCGGCGGCAGACGCTGACGCTCGTCGTGCGGCATTTCGAAGCGAAAGACCTCCGTGGTCTTCCAGAAGCTGCGACCGCCGGTCCAGGCCAGACCCTTGGCCAGGAACGCCGGCAGCGCCCCCAGGCGATCGGCGATTTCCAGGCTGCGGCGCGAGATGCAGGCGGCACGGCTGCCGATGCACACGGTGTCATCGGCTTCGAACACGACGCTGCTCACGCCGTGTCGGGCCAGGCCGAGGGCCAGCGCCAGGCCGACCGGCCCGCCGCCGACGATGGCAACGGGCCACACCCGAGTCTCGACGCCCTCGCGCAGCGCGGGGATGCGCGGCTCATGGCGCTGGTAGCGGAAAGCACCGATCGAGTCCTGGTTGTCGCTCACTGGCCGTCTTCGGTTCCCTCGGTATCCGGCCGGCAAGGATAACCCGGCGCTGGTTGCCTGACAAAAACCGCCTGGGACGCCTGATTTCCTGATGCCCCTTGACCTAATGCCCCTTGATTCTGTCAACAGGCAGGCCCGCGACCGGAGTTCCTTGCATAGAATCGCGCGACCCAACCCGGAGATCAGCATGGCAGACCGACCTGACGATCGCAGCGATTCCATAGACGCACCCATGGCCAAGGCCAGCGACTTCCATCCGGAAGTGCTTCGCCTGTTCGATCGATATGTGCATGGGCTCATCGATCGCCGGGCGTTCCTGTCCAGTGCCGCCCGTTATGCGGCCGCGGGCATGACCGCCGCCGGCCTGCTCGAGGCACTGAGTCCGCGCTTCGCCTACGCCCAGAAGGTGCCGAAGGACGACCCGCGGCTGACGACCGAAACGATCCAGTTCGATTCTCCAAAAGGCAATGGCAAAGCGAGCGGCTATCTGGTGCAGCCGGCCGGCACGACCGGAAAGCTGCCGGGCGTGCTGGTGGTACATGAGAATCGAGGCCTCAACCCGCATATCGAGGACATCGCCCGGCGGGTCGCCCTGGACGGCTACGTCGCATTCGCGCCGGATGCCCTGTTCCCGCTCGGTGGTTATCCCGGCAGCGAGGACAAGGCCCGGGAACTGTTCTCGAAGCTGGACCAGGCCAAGACACGAGAGGACTTCGTGGCCGCCGCTCAATGGTTGTCGAACCATGCCTCGACGAAGGACTCGATCGGGGTCGTCGGGTTCTGCTACGGCGGCGGCATTGCCAATCTGCTCGCCACCCGCCTGCCGGAAATCGCTGCGGCCGCACCGTACTACGGGCCGGCGCCGTCGGCCGATCAGGTGGCGCGGATCAAGGCAAGGATGGCGATTCATTACGCCGGCAACGACGAACGGATCAACGCCGGTTTGCCGGCCTATGAAGAAGCGCTCAAGAGCGCCGGCATCCAGTACGAAATCTTCGTCTATCCCAATACGGAGCACGGCTTCAACAACGACACGACGCCCCGGTACGACGAGGCCGCCGCAAAGCTGTCCTGGGAGCGCACCATGAAGCTGTTCGACCAGACCTTGAAGGGATAGCCGGCGCGAGTCTGCGGGACTGATCAGCAGACGCGAAGCGGCAGACGCGGACCGGCAGACGCTGATCGGCAGACGCGGATCAGTCGGGCAGGCGCACGAGGACCTTGGCGTTGGCCCCGGCTTCCACCTGCTGGTGCGCGTCGGCGATTGCCGAGAGCGGGTGGATCGCGGTCTGCGGGTGCTTCAGTGTCTGGTCCGCGAGCAGGCGGGTGATGGCCGTGGTGGTCTCGTGCAGGATCTGAGCGGGCAGACGGTAGACGATGAAGAAGTACAGGGTGACGAAGCCCATGATCATCGGCCTGAATGCCAGCGACGACTCCGCCGCGTTCGAGCCGTAGATCACCGCCTTGCCGCCGAAGGAGAGAAGTTCGCCGTAGCGGGCAGCGTAGCCTGAGAAATCGACCTCGACGATGCAGTCGACGCCGCGGCCGCCGGTCAGCGCCTTCACCCGCGCCACCACATCCTCGTCGCGGTAGTTCACCACGGCGCCGGCGCCGGCGGCGCGCGCGATCGCTGCCTTCTCCGCGCTGCTGACGCTGGCGATGACCTCGGCGCCCGCGAGGCGGGCGAGTTGCGTCGCGTAGAAACCGACGCTGCCTGCGGCCCCGGACACCAGCACCGTCTTGCCGGCGAGGTCGCCGCACGAATGGACCGCATGGTAGGCGGTCATGAGCGGTATACCGATGGATGCGCCGATCTCGAAAGAGACCCCCTCCGGAAGGGGGACCACCTGGGAGGCGGGCAGGACGATCGCCTCGGCCGCCGTGCCCTGCGCCCGGTCCCATTGCCCGTTGTAGATCCAGACCCGCCGCCCCTTCAGGTCCGCCGATGCCTGTGGCCCCACGGCTTCGACAACCCCGGCGCCGTCGCTGTGGGGGATGACCTCGGGATAGTCCATGCCGGGTCGCGCCCGTGTCTTGACGTCCGAGGGATTGACGCCGCTGAACGCCAGGCGCACGCGCACCTGGTCGCCCGTCGCTTCCGGCAACGGGCGGTCGACCACCTGGAGCACGTCCGGCGCTGCTCCTTTGCGGGTGTAGATCGCTGCTTTCATCGGTCCTCTCCGTCGCCCTTGGGAAGCCGCCATGGTATGCGATCGACACGGGAACAAGACTTGCCCGTCGGCACTGGTCGCCTGCATCGTCAACCCCTGCGATGACGGCGGCGGATAGTCTTCAATCAACTTTCGCAACACGTCGATCAACCAGATCATCAGGAGAACCGGAATGAAATTGCTGACCATGCTGTTGCTTGCTGCTTCATTCGCCGTCGCGGGCTGCAATACGATGTCCGGGTTCGGCAAGGACGTCGAAAAGGCCGGTGACAAGATCGAAGGCGCTGCCGACAAGCGCAAGTAGTGTCGCTGTACGGTCGGGCGGGTGCCTCGTCAGGCGGTCGCGCCCGGCCGCCGGAGCCAGAAGAGGATCGCCAGCACCGCCGGCACTGCCACCGCGGAGACCACGGAATTCGCGAAAACGAGGGACAGTGAAAACACGTTCAGCGCGAGGAACACCGGCATGCTGATGCGCCGTCCCAGTTGGCCGGTATAGGCTGCCCCCAGTCCCATCACGGCGACGATGCTCGATACCATCGCGGTCAGGAATGCCGGCCAGGTGAAATCGATGAACAGCAACGCCGGTGTATAGACGAAGGCGAACGGTACCAGTGCCTTGCCCATCGAGAGCCTGAACGCGGTCATGCCGGTTCGCATCGGCTCGCTGCGGGCGATGCCCGCGGCCGCGAAGGCAGCCAGCGCCACCGGCGGCGTCACGTCGGCCAGCACGCCGAAATAGAAGACAAAGAAATGCGTGGCCAGTTGCGGTACGCCGAGTTGCTCGAGCGCCGGCGCGACGATCGCGGCCAGGATGATGTAGGTCGGGGTGGTCGGCACCCCGGAGCCCATCACGATGCAGGCAGCGGCGGTGAAGAACAGGCCGAACAGGATCGTCACCTGCTTCAGATCGAACCACTGGAACACGTCGATCGCGATGATCGCCTGGGCCGCGATGCCCGAGAGGTCCAGCACCCAGGCCGAGAACTTGAAGCCCATGCCGGTCAAGGTCGTGATGCCCAGTACGAAGCCGACGCAGGCGCAGGCCGCACCGATGCTCAGCGCCGATTTCGCCCCCATCTCGAATCCCTGCACCAGCGCCCGCGGCCCGATCGTCAATCCGCTCATCTGTCGGCCGTAAGCGCCCAGCAGACGTGGGATCCACGAGCTGATCACTGTCAGGGTGATGCCCCAGAAGGCGGCCAGAAACGGCGTGTACTGCATCAGCAGTAGCGTCACCATCACGATCAGCGGGATGAACAGGTGCCATGAGGTCTTGAGCACCAGCGCCAGCGACGGGATCTCCGAGGGGTCCATGCCGGAGAGCTTCAGCCGCCGTGCCTCCAGATGCACCATGTAGAGAATGGCGAAGTAGTGCAGCGCCGCCGGGATGATCGCCACCAGGATCAGCTGGTTGTACGGGATGCCGAGGGTCTCGGCCATGATGAAGGCCGCGGCCCCCATGATCGGGGGCGTCACCTGTCCGCCGCAGGAAGCAGAGGCTTCGACGCCACCGGCGAAGCGCGGAGAAAACCCGACCTTCTTCATCAGCGGGATGGTCATCACGCCGGTGGTGACCGTGTTCGCGATCGGCGAACCGGAGATCATGCCGAACAGACCGGACGACACGACGCTGACTTTCGCCGGACCGCCTGCGAAACGCCCCGCGGCGATGGTTGCCAGGTTGACGAACAACTGGCCGAGCCCGGTGAGTTGCGCCATGATGCCGAACAGCACGAAGTGAAAGACGAACGTCGCCACCACGCCCACCGGTATGCCGTAGATGCCCTCCGTCCCCTTGTACAGATGGGCTACTACCCGGGGTACGCTGTAGCCGCGGTGTCCCAGCCCCCCGGGCAGGTAGGGGCCGAAGATGCCATAGAGGACGGTGGCGATCGCCAGCAGCGGCAGGAAGATGCCCATCGTCCGGCGGGTCGCTTCGACCACCATCGCGATGGCGATCACGCCGACCATCAGGTCGATCGGGGTGTGGTCGCCGGGCCGTTCGATAAAGATGGAGTCGAAGAACACCAGCAGGTAGAGCGAAAAGCCCGAGGCCAGCGCGGCGAAGATCCAGTCACGGATCGGAATATGGAGATGGCCGCCGTCGTAGGCCCTCAGCGGCAGGGAGAGCCCCGCGATGGCCAGCAGCACGATGATGAAGATCGCCTGTGCGCTTGCCGGTATCGGATCGGAGATCGACGACAGCAGGCTGAAGCCCAGCAGCAGGTAGAAAACGACCAGGCCGATTGCGGTGATCCATTCCCACGGGCCGGGCAGCCGGCGCTGGCGTGGAAAAACGAGAAAGCACAGGCCCAGCACCACGGTCAGGTGTATCGCCCGGTGCGCAATCTCGTTGTGCAGGCCGAAGCCGGCCGTGTAGTAGTGCCACGCCGACAGCCCCACCGACAGGACCGTGACGATGGCCGCCGATACGCCCGGCCAGGCTCCGGAAGCTCGATTCCGGATCGAACTGCGCGATCAGCCGGTCGACTTCGGATTGAGCCGCGCTCATGATCCGGCGTCAGTGCGAACCGCAGTTCTGCGCATGCATCTCGATCGAGTGGCGGCTCAAGCTCCCCAGTGGCAGCGCCGGTCGCTCGCCGACCACGATGCGCATCTCCTGCGCCGGCAGCGGCAGCACGACCAGCGGGTGAACGATGCGGTCGAGCCGCAGGCGCCAGCCCTCGCCGTCACGCGAGAGCGACTCACCCGGGCCGGCGGCATGCGGCAGCCCGTAACCGTCGCCCTCGAAGCGTTCCTCCACCAGGTGGGCCCGCCACTGGCCGGCGTCGGCGCGCCAGACATAGTGGTCGGAGACCGGCGTGCCGAGCACCGAATGCGTGAAGGCGATCCGGGCGGCCGGCAGGGCCGGGTCGAGCGGCAGGCGCACCAGTTCGCGGCCGCTGCGATGCTCGGCCAGGACCAGCTCGCAGGTCGCGGGGCAGGCGAGGCGGGCGCCGCGCCACCGATCACCAGCGTGCACGCCGCCACGGCGGTGCGCCGGCCGGGACTCACTTGACCAGGCCCTTTTCCTTGAAGTACTTCAGCGCGCCCGGATGGATCGGCGCCGTGCCCACGGCGGTGGCCGTCGCGGGGCCGATGTTCTTTCCCTGCACGTGCACCTGGCCCATGATCGCGACGTTCTCGTACAGCGCCTTGGTGACCTCGTAGGCCAGGTTTTCGGCGACGCCGTCATGGGTGGTCCATACGGCCATCACGGCCAGCGTGTCGACCGCCTCGGTCTGGCCCTTGTAGCTGTTGGCCGGCAACTGCACCTTGGTGTAGTAAGGCTGCTGCTTTCGCAGTTCCTCGATCTCGGGGCCGGCCAGCGGCACGACCTTGAGGGAGTGACCTTGCGCGAAGTCGGTTACCGCAGCGGTCGGCACGCCGGCGGTGATCAGCGTCGCATCGAGGTTGCCGTCCTTGATCTTGTCGACCGCCTGGGTGAACGACGACAGGTCTTCCTTGACGTCGGTCCGGGCGATGCCATGCACCTTGAGCAGGTCGGTCAGCAACTGGTACTGCCCCGAGCCGGGCGAGCCCGACGAGATGCTCTTGCCCTTCAGGTCCTTGATGCTGTTGATGCCGGAATCGCCGCGGGTGATCAACTGAACCGTTTCCGGGTACAGCGCACCGAGCGCGCGCACGTTCTTGAGCGCAGCATCCTTGAACTGGCCCTTGCCGTGGTAGGCGGCGTCGAGAATATCGGCGGCGACGAACGCCGATTCGATTTCCTTGTTGCCGAGCAACTTGACGTTGGCCACCGAGGCGCCGGCCGACTTCGGCGGTGGCGCTGATCTTCTTGCCGTCGACCACCGCCTTGTTCGAGATCAGCTGGGCCAGCATGCCGCCCAGCGGATAGTAGGTGCCCCCGGTGCCCCCGGTAGCGATACCGAAGAACAAGCGCTGCTGAGCGACTGCGGCGCCGGCCAGCGTGCCCGCGGCCACCAGGGTCAAGACGAACTTCCAGTTCAGTTTCATCGGATCAGCCCTCCACGGATTGGATTCGACCGACAATAGCGCACTTGCCCGGTACGGTCCACCCGGATGACAATCGGACCATGATTCATCCCCTCAGGCCATGACGCAGCATGACGTGATCGTCGTCGGTGCCGGTGTGATCGGCGCCTCGGTCGCCTTCCACCTGGCTGCGCTGGGCGCCGGGCGTGTCGTCGTACTCGAGCGGACGCAGATCGCCGCCGGCACCACGGCGCAATCGAGCGGGATACTGCGAACCCATTACTCGGTCGCGGAGAACGTCGAACTGGCGCGACTCTCCTGGGGCGTGTTCGAGCGTTTCGCCGAATACGTCGGCGACGATGACGCCTCTGCCGGCCTGGTCAAGTGCGGTTACCTGATCGCCTCACCGGAAGGACCTCGGCTCGAGCCGCTGCGCGCATCGTTGGCGGCGCAGGAGACAATGGGCATTGCTGTGCATCGTCTCAGTGCTGCTGAAGCCGCCCAGCGCCTGCCGATCTGCCGCTTTGACGACGCGGCCCTGATCGGGTTCGAGCCCGAGGCGGGTTTCGCCGATGCCTACCTGGTGGCTACCGGGTTCGCCCGTGCGGCACGCCGGCTTGGCGTGAAGATCATCGAAGGCGTGGACGTGCAGATGCTGTTGCGCGAGCAGGGCCGGGTCGTCGGTGTCGATACGTCCCAAGGAAGGTTCAGTGCGCCGCTCGTGATCAGCGCCCAGAACATCTGGGCCACGGATGTCGAACGCTGGACCGGCATCCCGACCCCGGTCGTTGCGGAGCGCCATACCGTGCTTGCGCTGCAGGGGCCGCAGCCCTACGGTTTTGCGATGCCGGTCTACAAGGACCTGGGCTCGCCCGGCATGCTCTACTGCCGCAGTTACGGCGGCACGCAGATGCTGGTCAGCGAAGGCATTGCCGGCGAGGTCCTGCCGCATCCCGACAACGAGCAGGGCGAGGTGGCCATGGACTACGTGGTGGAACTCGGGGAGCAGGTGGCCGGGCGCTTTCCTTCCTTCGAGACGGCGGGCCTGGCGTCGTCATGGACCGGCGTCTACGACGTGACACCCGATTGGAATCCGGTGCTGGGCCGCCTGCCGGATGTGCCGGGGCTGATGGTTGCCTACGGGTTCTCCGGCCACGGTTTCAAGCTCTCTCCCGCGGTCGGCCGCGTGCTGGCGCAGGAGGCTCTCGGGCTGCCGCTGGACGTGCCGCTGACGCCCTATCGTCACGAGCGCTTTCGCGAGGGTCGCCTGCTGGTTGGTCGTTACGGAAAGGGTGCGGTTTCCTGACGGCAGAAACGACAACGCCGCCTGACGGCGGCGTCGACTTGACGGCCCGCGGGCCGGATCAGGGTTTGAAGGTGTATCCCGGCCCGATCTCGGCATCCGAAGGGATCGGCGGGAGGTCGGCGAACAACTCCGGCTTATCCTTCATGACCTTCAGCATGTGTTTCGGTTCGATGTGCTTGTTGACGTCGAAGGTCGATTTCAGGATACCCAACCGGTTGAGCCGGTCCTGTGCCGACCACAGCGCGCGATAGTTATTGGCCGAGAGTCGGCGATCCGCCTGCTGGATGTTGAACTGCATGGCCGCTTCGGCGACTTCCGGCTTGAGGCCGGGAATCCAGCGCGTGGCGACCTGGGCCGCCTGCTTGGGATTCTTTCGCATCCAGTTGTCGGCTTCGGAAACGGCGGCCAGGAACTTCTCGATGGTCTCGCCGTTCTTTTCCACCCAATCACGCTTCGCGACATTGAAGCCGAGGTAGGAGATGACATCACCCCCGCGGATCACTTCGATCGCGCCGGGCACGTCCTTGAGTGCGACGATCGGCCAGGGATCCCAGCCGGAGAAAGCGTCGATGCCCTTGGACAGCAAGGCCACGGTCATGTCGGGCGGCGGCGTATTGACCAGGGTGACATCCGCCGGGGTAAGCCCACCCTTCTCGAGCAAGGCGAGAACATAGAGGTGGTTGATCGTGCCGAAGGATGCGGCGATCTTCTTGCCCTTGAGGCTGGCGAGGTCGCCTTTCTTGATGCCGGAGTCCTCGCGGGCAATCAGCGCCATGGTGGCGTCGGAGCCGAGCTTGGTCGCATTGCCGCTGTAATTGCCCAGCGCGACCAGGTCCATGCCGCGCAGTACCGCGCCGATCATCGGCACACCCACCTGCACGATGTCGCTCTCGCCCGCCTGCAGGGCATTGAGCGCATCGACCCCGGTGGCGTAGGGACGGGCCACGGTCACGTCGAGCCCGTTCTTCTCGAAGAAACCGCGCTCCAGCGCGATCGGCAGCCCGACCTGGTCGATTCCGGTGACCATGCCGGCCTTCATCTTGGTCAGCGTCTGGGCCTGGACCGCGCCACCTGGCGCCAGGGTGGACAGTCCGAGCGCTATCACCGGCACGACCGCCGCCGCGCGCCACCGTTTCATCACCTGCTTCAGCTTCATCGTCGTCATCCTCATTGTCATCCTCCCTTCGGTAGAGGTTCCACCCGCTTGACCCAGTATGGCCGGGCGACAGCGCTCAGATCCTCCGTTTTTACGCCACGCAGTTCTATCGATGCGTCCTGGGTGCCGGAGACTCTACCATGCTGCTGGAACACCAGGACATGGAAGCGCTCGGGCGTGAATCGCAGGGTGACCAGCACGTTGACCCGGCCCTGCGCGTTCGATTCGAAATCACCGGTGACCTTGCCGGGGGCCGCCAGCCTGAGCCAGCCATGCCACAGCATCAGACCGGCGACGACGCCGATCACGATGCGGCCGCGGGTGGATGTCAGTGCGTCGCGGACCAGACCCATATCAGGCCGCCGTCAAGCCGACCGCACCAGTTGCAGGACCTGGGCCGACAAGGCCTTGAAGTCCTGATCCTCGATCAGCGCGTTCCAGTGGCGCGGGCGCGCCAGCGGGATCGGGACGTCGCTCAACACCTTGCCTTTGGACAGCACTACCACCCGGTTGGCGAGAAAGACGGCCTCTGCCACGTCGTGGGTGATGAAGAGCACGGTGGGCCGGCGGTCCTGCCAGATGCGGGTGAGTTCTTCCTGCAGCGTCATCCGGGTCTGCGCGTCGACGCTGGCGAACGGCTCGTCCATCAGCAGCACGTCCGGCTCATTGGCCAGTGCCCGCACCACGCCCACCCGCTGCTGCATGCCACCCGAGAGTTCATTGGGGTAGCGTTCGGCGGCATGCGACAGCCCCGCCAGTTCCAGGTACTCCCGGGCGATGTCGTGGCGTTTCGGCTTGGGGATGCCGCGCATCTTCGGACCGAAGGCGACGTTGTCGAGCACCGTGCGCCAGGGAAAGAGGGCGAACGACTGGAACACGACGCCGCGATCCGGTCCCGGACCGCTGACCGCGCGCCCGTCCACCAGGATTTCGCCGCCGGACGACGGCAGGAAGCCGGCGATCATGTTGAGCATCGTCGTCTTGCCGCAGCCCGAAGGCCCGACCACCGAAACGAAATCTCCAGCCTCTACGTTGAGGGAGATGTCCCGGATGGCGGTGACCTGCGAACCGGCGAAGGGATCGAAGTAGGTCTTCTCGAGATTTCTGATCGTAAGGCTTTTCACCGTGTCACCAGTCCCCACCGTTGTCCGGTAGCCCGCTCGATCGGCGCCAGCACCCAGGCATCGACGATGTACCAGAGGATGCCGAGCACGATCATGCCCAGCATGATTTCCACGACCGAGCCGGCCCGGCGCGCATCGAACATGAGAAACCCGATGCCGCTCGTGCCGACGATCATCTCGGCCGCGATCAATGCGCGCCAGCCGTATCCGAGCCCGTTGCGCAAGCCGGTGACGATGTTGGGCAGTGCCCCCGGCAGCACCACTTCCCACAGTATCTGCGGTCGCGATGCCCCGAGACTTTGCGCGGCACGGTGCAGCTCCAGCGGCACCGAGCGCACCCCGAGGACGGTATTGAGCACAACCGGGAACAGGACGGTGTAGACGATGACGAAGGTCATGGTGGTCAGGCCGAAACCGAACCAGATCAGCAGGATCGGCAACCAGGCGATGTCTCCGATCGCCTGAAAGAACAGCAGCACCGGCCACAGCAGTTTGTGGGCGCGGTCGCTGAGGCCCACCAGCAGGCCCAGAGGAATGCCGATCGCCATCCCGACGGCAGTGCCGGCCGCCAGCCGCACCACGCTGTCCTCCAGGTAGGCCGGCAGGATGCCGTTGTACATCAGCTTGCCGAACGAGCGGACCACTTCCATCGGGCCTGGGAAGAAGACCCGCGGAAAGATGCCGGACTCCGCGACGATGGCCCACAAGGCAACGACCGGCACGAAAGGAACCAGCGCGGCGAGCACCGGCCAGCGGGCGGTCCAGCGCACATATCCGCCCCACAGCCGAAGCAACGGCCCGGGGCCTCTCGAGGCGGGCCGGGAAGGGTGCCTGGCCGCGTTGGCTGGGACCTCGCTCATGCGCGTCTCACCAGTCCCCAGCGTTCGATGGTCGCGCGCTCCAGCGGCGCGAGCATGAGCCGGTCGATCAGCAGCCAGAGGACGCCGATGACGATCATGCCCAGGACGATCACTTCGGTGCGGTAGAAATCACGGGCGACGAACAGCATGTAGCCGAGCCCGACGTTGGTCGCGATCATCTCGGCGGCTATCAGGCCACGCCAGGCGAAGCCGAGCCCGGTGCGGATGCCGGTCACGATGTTCGGCAAGGCGCCCGGGAGCAGTACTTCCATGAAGATCTGCAGACGGCCGGCACCGAGCGATGCCGCGGCATTCCTCAGCGGCATCGGAATGCTGGAGACGCCGAGCAGGGTGTTGTAGGCCACGACGAAGAATACGGCGTTGAAGATCACGAAGGTGATGGCGCCGAAGCCGTAGCCGAACCACAAGGTGGCGATCGGGATCCAGGCGATGCCGGCCAGGACCGAAAAAAACCGCAGCAGCGGTGTCACGAAGGTCGACACGGCCGGACTGACGCCCATCAGGATGCCCAACGGGACCGCAAGCAGGATGCCGATGATCGTGCCCAGCGCGATCCGGCCGAGGCTGGCGCCGATGTGGCCGATCAGCGAGCCGTCCTGGATCGACTCGAGACCGGCCATCAGGACCGGCGCCACGCCGGGAAATACCCGCTGGCTCACGTCGAAGCCGCGAACGATCAGTTCCCAGCCGACGACCAAGGCAAGAAGCGGCAGCACGAACGCCGCCGCGGCAGTCAACCGGCTGTGTCTCCTCATGAACCTTTTCCGATCCCGTTTGAGGATCGGATGTTACGTCATGTCGACCGGTCGGGGATCTCAGGCACCGGTGAGGCCGCCGGGGCCCAGCGTCGTGGTGGTCGACATCTGCCCCAGGCGCACGCTGCCATCCGGTCGCTCATAGGTTCCGATCAGCAGTCCGCTGGCGATCGCCCGCTCGGCCAGCATCGCCACCACCGCCTCGCGCCCCGGGTGCGTGCCGGCGGACGGACCCTGGGCCAGTGCGAACACCTGGAAGGCGTAGCGATGAGCACCGTGGCCCGGCGGCGGATCCGGGGGCAGCCAGCCGGCCTGCAGCAGTGAGTTGCGGCCGATCGCCTGGGCGTCCGTATCGGCGCGCGATCGATCGATCGCGCCTTCCACAAGCCCTGTGGTCTGCGCCGGCAATTCGGCGACGATCGCTTGGACGAAGGGGTGAGGTGTCGGCGAGTCCGCGTCCTCCACGATCACGACCAGGGTCGTGGCCGCCGCTGGAACGCCGCGCCATTCGAGCGGTGGCGACAGGCCCTCGCCATCGGCGGTGTATGCGGGGGGAATCGGGGTGTGATCGGCAAAGGCCGGACTGCGCACTTCGATCGACGCGGTGCCGCCGCGCAGTGAGATCCGGTTGAAGACAATGTCGTCAAGGCCCGCGCGGCGGTCGCGAAGCGCATGACCCACTGCTTCCGGCAACTTTTCCAGCATGAATGCTTCTCCAGCCTGAAGGGGTGCTGGCGCAGCATGCGCCATACCCGCGCCGGCCCGGCGCCGTGTCCGGTGGCTCGGCTAGAGCAGGGTCTTGAGGGCTACCGTCGGGTCGCTCACCGTCGCGGGATCCGGACTTCTGCCGGCTTCCAGCAGCTTGCGGGCCATCATGTGGTCCATCGGGGCATTGACCGACTCCACGCAGTGCAGGACGCCGTCGACATAGTGGAATATCGAGAATGAATCCGGTTTCGCCCCGGGGCGCCGGTAGCGTTCGGCGTGGGGTGGCGGCAGTCCGGCCATCTGCAGGCGCAGCGTTCCCTGTTCGGTCCAGAACCAGGCGACGGCGTCGTGCCGGCGGGGGTTGCCGGTCAGCGTAGCCACCGCCGTGCGGGCCTGGTCGTTGGCATTCTGCACGGATTCAAGCCGCAGCCGGCGCCCGCTGCCGACGTGCGGAAAACTGGTGCAGTCGCCCACCGCCAGGATGGCCGGGTCGCTGGTGACCATGAATTCATCGACCACGATGCCGTTGTCGCAGTCCAGGCCCGCGGACTGTGCGAGCGCGGTCTCCGGCAGCGCCCCGATGCCGAGCAGCAGCAGGTCGACCGGATGCTTCTCTCCGTCCAGCTGGATCGATGCGAGGCGTGCGTCGTCGGCCTCGCCCTCGATTTCGAAGCCGCCGATCTTCGCATCGAGACGGATCTCGATGCCGGCGGCCCGATGCAACTGCAGCACATAGTCCGAGATCTCGGGCGACACGGCGCGCGCCAGCAGCCGCGGGGCGCTTTCGATCACGGTGACGTTCTTGCCCAGGCCGTGCCCGGTGGCGGCGAACTCCAGCCCGATGAAGCCGCCGCCGACGACGGTGAGGCTGTCGAACCGGTTCATCTGCTCGCGCAGGGCATGGGCGTCGGCGGCGCTGCGCAAAGTGGCGACATTGAGCAATCCGGTCGGCAGGTCCGCCAGCAGCCGCGCGCGACCGCCGATGGCGAGCACCAGCCGGTCATAGGAGATCTCCTCGCCGTTGCGCAGAACGACGACGCGGCGCTCGCGATCTATCCGGACCGCCGGCTCGCCGCGCTTTACCGTGATGCCGGCATCGGCATACCAGGCCTCGGCCCGATGAAGCTGGGTGGTTTCGTCCATCTTCTTCAGAAAGGCCTTGGACAGGGGCGGGCGCTGGTAGGGCAGCAGGTCTTCGCCGCAGATCAGCGTGGTGCGGTCGCCGAGTCCCGCCTCGACGAGCCCTGCGCACAACTGTGCGGCGGCATGGCCGCCGCCGATGATGACGATCGGATCAGTCATGGGTACCGTCCTCGGATTGACTCCAGGCCTTTCCAGTCGAACCCGATGCCGTGACCGTGGCGGTCGGGGCACAGCGCGAATCCGTCCTCGATCCGCAGCGGATCGGCGATATACCGGTCCAGGCCGAATCCGTGCGCTTCCAGGTACGATCGGTTCGGCACTGCGCCCAGCAGGTGGACGGTGATATCGTGAGCGCCATGCGAGGTCACCGGCAGGTTGAACGCCTCCGCCAGGTGCGCGATCTTGATGAAGGGCGTGATGCCGCCGCAGTTGGTCACGTCCGGCTCCGGAAATGTCACGCCGCCGCTGGCGATCATCTGCCGGAACTCCCACAACGTGCGGAAGTTCTCGCCGGTGGCAACCGGCAAGCCGCCTTCCCGAACCACCCGCACATGGCCGGCCACGTCGTCCGGAATCAGCGGTTCTTCGATCCAGCCCGGCTCAAACGGCATCAGGGCGCGGGCAGCCCGGATCGCTTCGTCGGCCGACCATTTCATGTTCGCGTCGACCATCAGCGGAAAGTCCGGGCCCAGGAACTCACGCATCGCCTTCACCCGCTCGACGTCTTCCGACAGCCGCTTGCGGCCGACCTTCATCTTGATCGCGCGAAAGCCTTTCGAGAGGTTGTCCTCCGTCTGCCTCAGCAGCTTGTCCAAGGGGTAGTCCAGATCGATGCCGCCCGCATAGCAAGGCACCTTCGGGTCGTTGCCGCCCAGCAGCTTCCACAGCGGCTGCTGCAGTCGTCGTGCCTTGAGGTCCCACAAGGCGATGTCGAGGGCGGACTGCGCCAGCACCGTCGGGCCGCCGCGGCCACCGTAGTGCATGGCCCACCAGACCCGGGTCCACAGGTGTTCGATGCGGTCGGCATCCTCGCCCTGCAGCAGCGACGGGAAGTCGCGCTCCAGCAAGGCATGGATGGCGATGCCGTTGCGGCCGCAGGTGAAGGTATAACCCACCCCTTCCGCCCCGTCGGTATCGCGCACCCGCACCGTGTTCAGTTCGAACACGGTCATTTCGCCGTGCATGCTGTCACTCAGGACGACAGGCAGGGGAATCCGGTAGTAACCGGGTTCGATGGACGCGATGCTGGCCATGGGCTCTCCGGATGATGAGTCCGATTGTAGCTATTGTCGGCGCGCGGCCCTTACGTCCGCGGGCGGGGTATTACGTTCAGATCATGTGTAGAAGTCGGCCCCGACCTGACAGATAGAGTGTCATATCAAGCCAGCCTAGACCTTCTCCTTCTAAGAGTTGCGGCCTTCAGTTAACCGCATGCCGGTTCCGTAGAGCAACTGGTCAAGCAGGAGGTGCTCCCCGCCGAGCCCACACGAATCACAGCAGCCAGTTTTCCGCGGTCTGCTCATTGCAGGCGCCGGTGCAACTCCCTCAGATCACTTGTCGCTCTTGAAGAAGGCGGGCCTCGTACTCGTTGTCATTGGGCTCCTTGATGTCGGCGTGATGATCTACTCCATTGCGAGTAAGACTTCTTACTCGTCCAGGTGGCGGCAAGGCAAGTGAGGCCTTCACCGCGTACGCCCTTGCGCAGAAAACCCCGCCAGCACTCTTGTTCCCGCTCCTTGTGCTTGGCATTCCTTCTCTGCTTGCATCACTCAAGCAAATCTTGGAGGGTGCGCCGCACGTCCACGGCCTGCGCGCAGTGGCGCCATGACTCCCAACCCGCTATTCCGGCGGACCGACTTCGGCGGCCGCTGAATTTTAAACGTTAGCCCGCAGGAAAAAATATGCCGACTGACCTATCGAGCGACGTCCGAACGATAGCACCATTCCGGCAAGTCGGTGCCTTTTTCTGGACACGGGGGCGTTTCGTCCTTCTATCCGGGATTTGGAGGCAGTGGGGCTATTGGTCAGTACGCAAGATGATGGCGATAAGCGTCGAAAGACCATCCAGATCACGCCGAAAGGCTGGTTCGTAGACATGCACCTTCGGCGCAAGCAAGCGAATTCAGCTCAGCCGTGAGGTGTGGCGCCTACAAGAGACGGATAACCGCTCATTCCACCCGGAATGCGCGAAGAGCCGCACAGCCGATATTGCGTGTGCCAGAAAGAGTGCATACGGGTCGCTGGTCTTGCTCTGAGTTCATTCTCGGTCCATCACGTAGCAAAACGTACCGCTTTTGAATGACACTGGCAACCAGAAAGTCGCAAGGCGCCAAAACGGGCGGCCCCGATCGCAATGCGGGTATCGCCGGGCATCTCAAGCGTTAGCCGCCATGAACTCACGCCGCGTACACGAGCTGATGCGCAAGCACTTCCCGCCAATCGAACACGTCTCCCGGGAGTGGGTCATCGTTCGGAATGAGCGTAGCGCAAGGCAAGATGCCATTGCTGGGCTGCTAGCCAAGTACGTTGCCTCGCACGAGGTCCTCGTGGAGGTTCATCGCAAGTTGGGCACGCTCTTGCCGATCGCTGATGCCCCCGCTTACATTGGAAGTCACATTGGCGAAGGTGAAATCCGTGTGGCTGACCGCCAGTTCACCGGCTTTGTCGTGGTTGCGTTAACCGGCGTAGCTACGGGCTGGCGCAATGCCGCCCAACCAGTTATTGCACCCGACAGCCACAGCGCGCTTGGTCCGCTTCCGGCTGCGGGTGAACTCCAGCGTTAGCCGCCATGAGCCTGCGCGCCGCTGGTGTTCACGTTCTCGTTTGTCTCGCCCTTGGTGGATTAGTCGCCGCGATTACCCCTGCCAAATGGCTTGCTGCGTCGTTTTGGGTATCGGCCGCGATGCACATCAATGGCTCTCTGGCCACTGTAGAAGACGCACGTCCTGGCGGCTTCGACAATCCGGACGGCTCTGCAACGCCATCGTTCGCAAAGGGAACTGGAGCGATAAAGTACACGCTTCTGTCTCTAGCCGTCACCTTGGGCCTCGCCGCTCTCGGTTTGTTCATCCAGTTCAAGTAGCCGGCACGTGCCGATCTTTTTTGTTCAGCGCGCCATTTCGCCTGCTGACGGCTATCCGTCGTTCACGGCGGCGGAAGACCAACGTTGGGGCGTCACAAGCGACGGCGTAGCCAGGCATACGCCTAAGGCGTATAGTTCGACATGCTCACCGTCGTCAAATGTCGAAACGCTGCTCTTTCAAAAGCAGTGGCCAAACTACTGGACCGAGGAGGAGCGTGGCGCTTTCGCAGCCCACATTGCTGAGCATCCCACCGCCGGTGACGTCGTGCCCGAGTCCGGCGGAATCCGCAAAGTCCGCTGGGGTCGTGCAGGTTCGGGCAAGTCTGGCGGTGTGCGTGTCATCTACTTCACTCGCACCGTCGAAGGTGAGGTCGTGTTGCTGACTTTGTACGCGAAGTCGAAAACTGACAACCTCACCGGGCCAAAGTTGAAGGAGATTCGCCGTGCCCTTGAAGAGTAAGCCCCTTTCTCAGAAGGAACTGACCGCCTACGAGGCGAAGCGCGACCTGGCGGCTGAGCTTCTGCAGGCGGTGCGTGAAATGAAGACAGGTCAAGTTCAGGTTGTCGCCTCCCCCGTCGTCGAAGCTCGCAATCGAACCGGGCTTTCGCAGGCGCAGTTTGCAGCCCTATTGGGGGTGTCCGTTCGTACCTTGCAAGGGTGGGAGCAAGGCCGCAAGCAGCCGAGCGGCGCCGCACGTACGCTCCTCGCAATTGCAAGCACGAACCCAAAGGCACTTCTGGCAGTCGCGGGCAAGTGACGCCCACCCCGTCGTTCCAGTCGACCGCCTACAGCGGCGGCTGAGCTCGAAGGTAGGCAGCACAAACGCAATGCCATTCACGCCACGACCGTGAAAGATGCTCCAGTCGAAATTGCGCCGTACTCCTCGGCGTGGCCTGCGCTTTTCACAGCCGAAGCCGAGCAGTTGCAGAAAGCGCTAGGTCCATGGATTGTCGGACAGATCGAGCACGTCGGAAGCACGGCCGTGCCAGGACTATCAGCCAAGCCTGTCATCGACATCATGGCGCCCGTGCTCAGCCTTGCCCACGCGGCCCCAGCCATTGACGCTCTGATCTCACTGAACTATTGCTACTTCCCCTACAAGCCCACAGAAATGCTTTGGTTCTGCAAGCCGTCACCCGCCCACCGGACTCACCACCTGCATCTTGTTCCCACCGCGAGCAGTCTCTTGCAGCAGCGGCTCGCCTTCCGCGATGTCCTGCGCCGGGATCCTGTGCTCGCCAGCGAGTACGAGCGACTCAAAGTCCGCCTCGCTGCCGCGAATGCACATGACCGCGAGGCGTACACCGAAGGCAAGACGCCATTCGTTCTATCGGTGCTGCAGAGGGTCGCCGCAGGTGCTGCCTGACCCCTGAATGCGCGGCACCAGTGGACGTAGGCCTCGTCAGTACGCCGGCTGAAATGAAGCAAGCGGATACGCTCGCGGCTCCCCAGCGGCCGAAAGCCAACAAGGGCTTGCCAACGGCAGACGCTCAAGGCAAAGTCAGCGAATCGCCCGGTATGCCGTTGTCGGGAGAAATGTACTGGATGAAGCCACAGTCAACAGCACGCAGAGAGAGCTTCTACGCGGACCGTGGTCGGTGGCCGATGCCAAGTTATGACGACAGGTGGCCAAGTTCGATCGCAAACCTGTCGCCCGTTTACCAGGTCGGGCGTCCTGCAGGAGATTCAAATGCACCTCGAACTTTGGCTCGCATTTGTCGCAGCGTCAGCGGTCTTGCTCATCCTGCCGGGCCCGACGATCCTGACCGTCATCAGCTACTCTATATCGCATGGGCGTCGGGCAAACCTGCCACTCGTCTCAGGCGTTGCACTCGGTGATTCAACAGCGCTACTGGTGTCGCTTGTCGGCCTTGGTGCTCTCTTGGCGACATCGGCTTTCTGGTTCACTGCTGTCAAGTGGGTTGGAGGCTTGTATCTCTTGTACCTGGGGATCAAGCTGCTACGCGCGCAGCCATCGGTGTCGTCCGTCTCCAATCCAGAGGCACCTCACTCCCTCTGGAAGTTGTTTGCGAATACGTATCTCGTCACCGCATTGAACCCGAAGGGCATCGTGTTCTTCGTAGCGTTTCTCCCCCAGTTTCTTGACGCCTCAGCACCAATCACCTTTCAACTCTGGGTTCTGGGCTCAACTTTCGTGGTGCTGGCGGCGCTCAATGCCGGTCTTTACGCCATGTTCGCAAGTACCGCACGCGGCCTGCTGGCATCGTCGCGCGCGCAAAGGAGGTTCAACCGGGTCGGTGGCTCACTCTTAAGTGCCGCAGGGGTTTGGGCGCTGCTTGCCAAGCGCCCAGCGCAATGACGCCCGACCCTGCGTTCGACATTGAATGTCAGGCGTCCCAAAGAAATACCGTCGTTCCGGAGGGTCTCGCAATGCCCTGCGCAAGATGAAAGCAACTGAATTGGAACTGGTACTCGTGCTTGAAGAGCACCGGCGAGCAATGCAATGCGATGCAACCGCGCTAGGACGGCTTCTGAACCTTGGCATTCCGGCCTCTTGGCCTCAATTCCCTGAAGCGTTCTCCGTTGCCGCGGCACCTGAGCCCGACTGGCCGTCGTACTTCTTCGTGAATCGGACTGCAGGTGTTCTAGCAGGCAACGGTGGTTTCGCTGGCCCACCGAGCGAATCGCTTGAAGTCGAGATCGGGTTTGAAATAGCCCCTGAACATCAGAACCAGGGGTACGCGACTGCCGCCGTACAGGCGCTCTTGAAAATTGCGTTTGCCCGTCCGAGCATTCAGGCGGTGGTTGCACATACACTGGCAGAAGAGAACGCCTCGAATGCGGTTCTCCGCAAGATAGGTTTCACTTTCATTGCCGAACTTCCCAACCTCGAAGTCGGCGCGGTTTGGAAGTGGCGTCTTCCGCGGCCCGACCACGCTCCGGGGCAAGCGTGACGATCAACCCATCCAGGGGGCGTACGTCCAACCGGCTGCGCCGGCCGGCTTCCACTCATGTCGAACGATGAACGGCGGCTTCCAGGCGTCGAATTCGTGAGCCTAGGACAGCAACGGGTCGTCAGCAAGCCGTCACAACTGACGGTGCCGCTGCAGAAAGGCCAGCAGCAAAGCCGCCACTTCGGCAGGTCGCTCCTGCTGCACCCAATGCCCGGCGCCGTCCACCAGGTGCACTTCTGACATTCGAGTGCAGGCGTGCAGGCGCATCCGGTCGAGTGCCCCCGGACGCTGGTGGATACCCCAGTCACTGCTGCCCGCAATGAAGCAGGAGGGGACGTCGATGGTGCGGCCCGACCAGATCTGCAACTCAGCCGAGAGCGTGGGATCGGTCAGGTTGCGGTACCACGCCAGCGATGCGGCGAAACCGGTGCGGCCGAATTCACCGACGTACACGCTCAGTTCGCGATCGGGCAGCCAGCGGTTGGCCGCGACTGCTTCGGCGGTCGGCATTTCATGCGCAACCGTCTGGGGCATGGTCTCTTCGAGGTCCATGACGTAATAGGTCGGCAGCTTCTGCAATTCCGCCGCAGTCCAGGCGGCGAGCGGAAACGGGCGGTTGCCGGCCCAGTCCGCACTCTTGTGGTGATAATAGGCGCGCAGGAAGTCCTGCAGGCCCTGTGGCGCGGCATCCATGTCCGCCGCCGCCTGCGCAGTCGCGTAGTACCACTGGTAATGCTTGCGCGGACGGGGCAGGGCGGCAAGCGCCTGATGGATGTCCGGCGACGCCGGGTTCTCGTCCGCCGTCCGCGCGATGTTGAAAGGCAGTTGCGGCGGGCCGGCGAACGGCGCGCTCATGAGCACCATCGTCCGGAAGACATCCGGTCGCAGCAAGGCGCACCAGGCAGCGACCGACGCGCCGAAATCATGGCCGACCACCGCGACAACCGAACGGTAGCCGAGCGCCGACACCAGGCCGATGGCATCGCGGACCAGGTTCAGGAGCCGGTAGGGCGCAGGGCCGGCCGGGTCTTGCGCGTGACTGCTGGTGGTTCGGCCATAGCCGCGCTGGTCCGGCGCGATGACGTGATAACCCGCCGACGCCAGCGCTACCATGATCTTGCGCCAACTGTAGGCGAGTTCGGGAAAGCCGTGCAGCAGCAGTACGCATGGGCGCGCGTGCGGGTCGGCATCGTCGAAACCGGCTTCGAGCAGGTGCATTCTCAGGCCGTTCACGCCATCGACGAAGCCGGACCTGATCCCGTCGGGCAGGGCGCCGGCCTCCAGGGCCTGGCCAGTGAATTCACCCATGTCGAATCTCCATTGAATGAGAAAAGATACACCCGACCACCCGATCCGGCAGCCTCCTGAGATCTCGCAATCGAATCTGAAGGCGTTTGCCGGTCCTGACTCTACAATGCGCGGCACTTTCGCACGCCGTTGCCGACTGTAATGGCGGAGCGCGATGGTGACGTACCCGACGACGAGGTGAGCCGTGAAGTTCGAGATGGCCGAGAATTCCCTGTTTGCGATCCTGCTGCGCTCGTCGTGGTGGATCAGCATGCTGGTAG
This sequence comes from uncultured beta proteobacterium, assembly GCA_963834335.1. GTDB lineage: Bacteria > Pseudomonadota > Gammaproteobacteria > Burkholderiales > Burkholderiaceae_E > Lautropia. Next base: position 1,293,421 of record CAWIBK010000001.1, read on the forward strand.
GCGCGGGAATCGTGCTGCTGTCCCGCCTTGCCTTGCCGGACAAGTACTTCGTCTTCGGCGCGGTCGGCGCCTTGCCGTTCATCGTCATCGGCTCGATCACGCTCTGGCGCCAGATGCAGAAACCCAGCCCGGCCCGGGTGGCCGGCACCCTGGCTTCGGTTTCGGCGATGAGCTGGAAGCAGTTCGCCGATACGATGGAGTCGGCGTTCCGGCGCGACGGCTACGAGGTCAGGCGAATCGATGGGGTCGGTGCGGACTTCGAGATGAAGAAGGGCGGGCGCAAGACGCTGGTCAACTGCAAGCGCTGGAAGGCCGGACGCACCGGCGTCGAGCCCTTGCGCGACCTGATTGCGGCACGCGAGCGCCTCGAGGCCGATGAGATCGTCTATGTCGCGACCGGACAGGTGACCGAACAGGCGGTGCGCTACGCTGCCGAGAAACGGATCCGGCTGCTGCAGGCGGCCGACCTGGCGACCCTGCTGCGCGGACGGGTCTGAACCGTTGTCCACTATCATGCAGGGCACTGAAGACTGCCATGACCCGTGTCATGGCCTGCATGGAGATCTGTCATGAAGCTGGGCATCGCGGATACCAACGCCAGCGCGCAGGATATCGAAGCCGGATGCGAGGCGGCGCTTGCCCTGATGGCGGCGCGCAATGTGACCCCTGACGCCGCCTACAAGGCGGTGATGTCGCGCTCCAACCGGGAACGTCGTTTCGATCGCCATGCGGCACGCGCCTGGGACGATGCGGAAGACGAGGCGATCCGGGTGGCGTACCACGGCAAGGAACCGGAAGACGATCCGGTGCTGATTCCGATCGACGAGGCGTGAATCAGGAAACCGCGTTCGGAGCGGTCCACCGTGCGATGCAGCGCTATGTGGATGACGAGATCCTGGCGGGGATCTCGTCGGCTACCCTCGTGGGGCGCGATGTGGTCGACCTCCACTGCGCCGGCTGGGCCGATCGCGAGCGCCGCGTGTCGCTGCAGCCGGATCACATTTTCCGGATCTTCTCGAACACCAAGCTCGTCACGTCCTGCGCTGCGTTGCTCCTGCTGGAGGAAGGCAGGTTTCAGCTGGATGACCCGATCGAGCGCTTCCTGCCGGAACTTGCGGGGCTTCGCGTACTGAGTCCGGGCGCCAAGCGGCTCGAGGACACGGTACCTATCACCCGTCCGATCACCGTCCGGCACCTGTTGACCCACCGCGCCGGCTTCGGCCAGGGGCTGATGGATCCGGGTACCCTGCTGTTCGAGGCTTACGCGGCCCATCGTGTGCGCGATCCGCAGCTGACCCTGGCGCAGATGGTGCAGGCGTTGTCGGCGCTTCCGCTCTCATTTCAGCCCGGCAGTGGCTGGGCCTATTCGATGGCGACCGACGTCCTGGGCAGGCTGATCGAAGTCGTCAGCGGCGAAACCATCGACTGCCATTTCCGCCGCCGCGTCTTCGAGCCGCTGGGGATGGCGGATACGGCATTCGTCCTGGCCGCGGCGCAACGGGAGCGCCTGGTGCCCATCTACAGCGGCGCCAGCCAGGAGGACCCCTGGCGGGGCGGGCTGACGCGCTGCCAGGACTATCCGTACCCCGGGGCTTACCTGCAACCGGTGCCGCGGCTGGCGGCCGGCGGCGGACTCGCCTCGACCCTGCCGGATATGCTCAGCCTGCTCAGGAGCCTGCTGCCGGGCGGCCCGACCCTGCTGCAACCGGCGACCATTGCGCTGCTGATGAGCAATCAGCTGCCTGCCGGCCAGACGGTCTCCTTGCCCGGGTTGACCACGCCGGACAAGGGTTTCGGGCTCGCTGGCGCCGTCACGCTGCGGCCGTCGCCCGACGATCCGCCCGAGTCCGCCGGTGAAGTGGAATGGGGCGGCATCGCCGGCACCCATTGGTGGATATCCCCCGCGAACAACCTCGCCGGGGTAGTGATGGCGCAGCGGGCGATGTCGTTCTGGCATCCTTTCTCGCATGAGATCAAGCGGCTGACCTATCGGGCTGCGTTGCATGGCGGCGCCTGAAGCGTCCCGTCAGCCGGATTCCACGATACTGTCGGCCGTCAGTCGTCTCCGGATCAGGTCGGGGCACCGGCATCGCTGCCCCGAAACGAGGCTATGCCCTTGCGGACAAGCATGACCGCGCCCAGGGTGATGGCGCCGGCGATCACGCCGGCCGCCATGTTCAGCAGTGTCGGCGTGAGGGCGCCGAGCAGCGCGCCCGCGCCGGGCAGCGCGCTCGCCTGCTCCGCCGCGCCCTCGATCCAGTGATGAACAGCCGAGAAGCCGTGGGTGAGTATTCCGCCCCCGACGAGAAACATGGCGATCGTGCCCACGATGGAAAGACCTTTCATCAGGTACGGCGCGGCAGCCAGGATGCCGTGGCCGGACCGGCGCAGCAGGCGCGCCATCGCTCCCGCGCCTCGGCGTTCGCTGAGATAGAGACCGGCATCGTCGACTTTGACGATACCGGCGACCAGGCCGTAGACGCCGATGGTCATGATCGCCGCGATGCCGGCCAGCACGGTCAGTTGCGTGACGAAGGGCTCGCCGGCGACGGTGCCCAGCGTGATTGCGATGATCTCTGCGGACAGGATGAAGTCGGTCCGGATGGCGCCCTTTATCTTTGCCTTCTCAGGCGCCCCCAACGCGCCGGCCTGCCCGGCCGTCGATCGCTGCGAGGCGGCCAGGTGGGCGGCACTTTGCGCGGCCCGCGGATCGAGGTCCTGGTCGGCCTGCGGTGCCGCGGCGTGGCCGGCAGCATCCGGGCCTTGCGCCGCGCTCGGCGAGTGGTCGTCGCCGGGCAGCCATTTGTGCGCCAGCTTCTCCACCCCCTCGTAGCAGAGGTAGAGGCCGCCGGCCATCAACAGCGGGGTGACCAGCCAGGGCGCAAATGCACTGATCGCCAACGCCGCCGGCACCAGGATGGTCTTGTTGAGCGCCGAGCCCTTGAAAACAGCCCACACCACCGGCAGTTCGTGGCGGGCATTGACGCCCGAAACCTGCTGGGCATTCAGGGCGAGGTCGTCGCCGAGCATGCCCGCCGTCTTCTTGGCCGCCACCTTGGTGAGCACGGAGACGTCGTCCAGCACGCTGGCGATATCATCAAGGAGCAGCAGCAGACTTCCACCGGCCATCGTGGGTTCCTTGCGGTCAGTTGATAGGGGGGCCGCCACCGGAGAGCATTGATTGGAACACAGCTACCGATGAAGTACCGTACACACCGTCAAGGCAAGAAAGAGTCCCGGCAGCCGACCCGGCGCGGATGGCCGATCGGGGCGGGCGCGACTGCGTTCCGGATGGCCATCGCCCGGATGGCTGTCGTTGCGACTGGCGTGGCGCTCGTGCCCGGGCCATTACCGGCACAACCGGCTGCGCCTGCACTGGAGCTGCCCCAGCAGAGACTGGTGCCCGGCGGGGTCGCCCTGGTCCCGATCGGTCCCGCGGCAAGGCCACCAACCGTGCGATTCGGCGACGCACCGGCGATGGTGGTGGGCTCTGCCAAGGAGTGGACTGCCGTCGTCGGCATCCCGCTGGGTGCCAAGCCGGGTACGGCGACATTGTCGGTCAGCCGCGGTGGCAGCGAGACACGCCTGCCGTTCACGGTCGACGACGTCAAGTATGCCGAGCAACGCCTCAAGGTCGCACCCGGAAAAGTGGATCTGTCGCCGGAGGATCTGGAACGCTACCAGAAGGAGCGCAAGCACCTGGCCACCGTGGTGAACCAGTTCAGTGAAACCCTGCCAACGACTTTGCGGCTGCTGCAACCGGTGCCCGGTCCGCGGTCAAGTTCCTTCGGTCTGCGCCGGGTGTTCAACGGGCAGGGACGGAATCCGCACAGCGGCATGGACATCGCCGCACCGAAGGGCACGCCGGTGGTTGCCGCCGCGGCCGGAACGGTGATCGATACCGGCGACTACTTCTTCAACGGCAACACGGTCTGGATCGATCACGGCGCCGGACTGCTGACCATGTATTGCCACCTCGATACGATGGACGTCCGGCCCGGGCAGGCGGTAGGCGCGGGAGAGCGGATTGCCACGGTCGGCGCAACCGGTCGGGTGACCGGCCCGCACCTGCACTGGTCGGTCAGCCTGAACCGCGCGATGGTCGATCCGGCGCTGTTCCTTCGCTGATCCTGACGGGGGCGTGCCGTCGGGGCCTCGCATCCAAGCTCCTGCGTCCTGCGCCACGGACGCATCACTTTCGCCGTGGTGGTCCAGCCGAGTGCCGCACGGCCAGTTCAAGCGGCAGTTCAACGCAGCGGGGTCCCGCATCACCGGCGAGGCGTCCGGTGATATGGCGCGCGGCCTCCACGCCGATGTCCGAGATCGGAAATCGCACGGTCGTCAATGCGGGCGTGATCACCGTAGCGAACTCCATGTCGTCGAAACCGGTAACCGACAGGGCTCCCGGCACATCGAGTCCCAGACGCTGCGCCTCCTGGATCGCACCGATCGCCAGGACATCGTTTCCGCACGCGACCGCAGTGAGGCTGTGGATGCGCAGCAGATCGGCCAGGCCCTTGCGCCCGCCCTCGAGCGAGTAGGGCGCCTGCACCACCCGGTCCGGGGGCAGCGACAGGCCGGCTGCCTCCAATGCGTCCCTGACCCCGAGCATGCGTGCGCGCGCGCGATCGTTGCCTGCCAGCACGCCGGACACCATGCCGATCCGCTTGTGACCGAGTTGCAGGAGATACCGGGCGATCATGCGTCCCGCCTCGCGGTTGTCAAAACCCACGCTGGCCTGCCGACGAGTGCGGTCGAGCGCCCAGGTCAGGACATAAGGCAGCCCGAGACTCAGCAGGAGCTTGCGGGTTTCAAGCGAGTGCTGCCGCCCCACCAGAACGAGCGCGTCCACGCCCCGGGTTGCGAAGGCGCGCACGATACGCGCCTCCGCGTCCAGGTCGAAATCATGGCAGGCAAGCAGCAGCGTATATCCTGCCGGCTCGAGACACTTCTGCAGGCTGTGGGTGCTCACCGCATAGATTGCGTTATTAAGCGTCGGAATAACCGCGCCGACGGTGTACGTGCGTCGCGTCGTGAGGGCGCGCGCGACGCCGTCCGAAACATAGTCGAGCTGCGCGATGGCCTTCTGGATCCGCTCACGCGTAGCCGGCCGCACCATGTCCGGGCGACTCAGCGCCCGTGATACGGTGGCTGTGGAGACTCCTGCGTGCAGCGCCACGTCCCGCACCGTGGCATTGCCGCCGTCAACTGTGCGCGCTTTGCGCTGCATCCCTGTCGTCCACCGCGCGACCCCTTCCCATACTCCGACAGGCTCCTACGAGAGGAGGTTGCGGCCGGAGACCGGATCGAACAGGTGCAGCTTCTGCGCATCGAAGCTTATCCAGACCTTCTGCCCGACCTCCAGCGCCGAATCCGCCCTGACCTGCGCCGTCAACTGGTCTGCCTGGCCGTACTGACAGTCCAGAAGCTTTTCCGATCCCAGCAACTGAACGAGAGAGATCTCCGCCGGCAGCGTGTGTGGCTGGGCTATTGCATGAACACCGATATCCTGGGGACGAACGCCGAGTATGACGTCGCGCGACTGGTTGCCGGCGAGCGTCGATCGCGCGATCGGGACAGGTTTTTCCACGCCGCTTTCCACCCTCAGTTCACCGGCCAGCAGGGAAGCACCGCGGAGAAAATTCATGGGCGGACTGCCGATGAAACCGGCAACGAACACGTTGGCCGGCCGGTTGTAGACCTCGGCGGGCGTGGCGAACTGCTGGACCTCGCCTTTGTCCATGACGGCGATCTTGTCCGACATGGTCATGGCTTCAAGCTGGTCATGTGTCACATAGACCGTGGTGGTCTCCAGCCGCTGATGAAACCGCTTCAATTCACCACGCATGGTGACTCGCAGTTTCGCATCGAGATTCGAAAGGGGCTCGTCCATGAGAAACAGGGACGGCTTTCGTACCATCGCGCGACCGAGCGCGACGCGCTGGCGCTGGCCCCCGGAAAGCTGCTTGGGTTTGCGATCGAGGAGATGCTCGATCTCGAGCACCTGGGCCACCTCGCGCACCCGGCGCTGCGTCTCCTCCTTGGGGGTGCCGCGCACCTTGAGCCCGTAGCCGATGTTGTGGAATACGTCCATGTGGGGGTACAGCGCGTAGCTCTGGAACACCATGGCGATGTCGCGCTTGCCGGGCGGGAGGTCGGCCAACCTGCGGTCACCCTGAATCACCGCGCCGCCCGATGCCGTCTCCAATCCGGCGAGAATCCGCAGCAGCGTGGTCTTGCCGCAGCCACTCGGCCCGACCAGTGTGATGAACTCCCGCTCCGGGAATTCAAGATTGATGTTCTTGAGAACGGCCACCGCGCCGAACGATTTCCGGATGTTCTCCAGCTTTATGGACATCGTCATGTCAGCCCTTCACCGCGCCGGCGCCGAAGCCCGCAACCAGATGTTTTTGCATCAGCATGAACAGGAGCGCCATCGGCAGCGTCATCAGGACTGCGGAGGCCATCATCAGGCCCCAGTCCACGTGCACGCCCTCGAAGAAATGCATCACGCCGACGGTCAGCGGCAGCTTTTCGATCGAATTGATGAACACGCGCGCGAAGAGGTAGTCGTTCCAGGAGACGATGAGCGAAAAGATCGCCGCCGCGATGATGCCGGGCAGTGCCGACGGCAGCACGATGTCCACGAAGACCCGGATCCGGCTCGCGCCGTCCATCAGGGCCGCCTCTTCCAACTCGATCGGAATGCCCCGGAAGAATGCCCACAGCAGCCACATGCAGAAGGGCAGGGTGATGGATACGTAACCGAACGTCAGGCTCCACAAGCTGTCGGTGAGCTGGAAATTCGCCATGATCAGGAACAGCGGAAAGACGAGGATGATCGACGGAATCATGTAGCCCATCAGACTGAAGTAGGGAATGATGCGTCGGCCCCAATACCGGAAGCGGGTGACGCTGTAGGCGGCCAGCGTGCTGATGACAATGCTGATCAGTGGTGCTGCCGACGCTCACGATCACGCTGTTGGCAAACCATGACGTGAAGTGCTGTGGCGCTGCAGTGGTCGGAACATAGCTTTTGCCGGGTTCATTGAAGTACTGTTCCTTGCCGATGATCAGGTTGCGGTAGTTGGCGATCGTGATCTCCGGAGGGATCAGCACCGGCGGCGACGCCATGACGTCCTTGGGCTGCTTCAATGAGGTCGATAGCGCCCACATCAGGGGAAAGCAGATCAGAAAAGTGACCAGCAGGAGCGTCACGTACGCGACGATCCGGCCCGCCATTTCAACAGGTTTCACGTGGCGTCCTCCTCGGCGAACTTGAACACTCTCATGTAGATCAGGCTGCCGCCGAAGAGGAGAAACATCATCACGACGCCGGTCGCGGCGCCGACCCCCATCTGCAGAGTTGCCGATCGACTGCTCGAACGAGTAGATCGCGAGGTTGAAGGTCGAGGTGCCGGGGCCGCCCTGGTGAGGAGGTAGATCTCCTCGAACTTGTTGAAGGTCCAGATGGTCCGGAAGATCACCACGACGGTCAGCACCTCGGCGAGCTGCGGCAGCGTGATGTCGAAGAATCGGCGCAGGACATCCCGCCCCGTCGACCTTCGCAGCGTCGTAGAGCTCCAGCGGAACACGTCTGGAGCCGCGCCAGCACGCAGATGGTGACGAAAGGGGTGTACTTCCAGACGTTCAGCAGGATGGTCGACACCATCGCCATGTCGGGCGTGGAGAGCCAGTAGATGTTCTCGTCGATCACGCCCGCGCTTCGCAGCGACTAGTTGACGACGCCGATTTCCGGGTTGAGCATCCACTGCATGACCAGGGCGATGACCACCGTCGGCACGATGTAGGGGAAGAGCAGAAGCCCGCGGAAGATGGAGATCCCGCGCAGCGGCAGGTGCAGCAGCAGGGCGAGCGCAACGCCGATCACGGTCTGCAGCACGATCGAGACAGGTCGTCCAGATCGTCGCGTTGCGCAGAACGATTTCCAGAACAGCGGGTCGCGCGAAGATCGTCCGAAGTTGTCCAGTCCGACGAAGTGCTCGCGTCCGGGTCGAGGGGGTTGATGCTCGTAGAACGCCATCGCACCGCCTCGACCACCGGGTAGACCATGAACACCAGCGCGGCCAGTGCGAACGGGACAATGAAAAGGATGCCGATGCGTTGATCGGCAACCCTCCAGTCAGTGCTGTCGGACATCAGGAAATCGTCTTGCCGCTGATCGGGAGGCCGCGACGGCCGTTGCCGCCGCGGCAGAGGGCCCGCTACGGTCAGGAGACGCCTCCGAGCAACCGCAGGTTGTCCTTGCGGACCGACTCCAGCTCCTTGGCGCCCCACTTCGCCGCGTCCGCCGACTTCCAGTCGTCGACACGACCTTCTGCACCGTCTGCGCGAGGATCGAGCGGCCGTGCACGATGCCGGCCAGCGGGTTGACACCCTGGAGCAGCTCATTGCCGGTGCTGTGGAGTTGGGCAGGGAATTCACGTAGTAGTTCATGATGGTGCGCTTCTTCGTCTCGAAGAAGGGATGGGTCATGCAACTTCGGATTGTTGAGAACGTCCTTGTAGACCGGCGAGACGTTCGGCATCAGCGAGTGGCAGTAGCGACCAGCCATTCCTGACGGTCTGGTAGTAAGCGAGCGCCGCCTTGACTTCGTCGATGTACTGGTTGTTCGCCGTCGGAATGCACCAGCCCTGGAAGTCGTTCCAGTTCGTGCGCCGTCCGGTCTTCGGATGGCGCGGATGGTTGTAGGACTCCAGGACTTCGAACACGGCCTTGTTCTCTTCGGCCGCCCGGCCGTACGGGTCGTCCCCAGTAGAAGGCGATGGCGGCGCGGCCGGTGACGATCGAGTCGACGACTTCGAGAAAGCTGTAGCTGACGGCGCCCTTCGGCATGTAGGGCTGCAGCGACTTCACGTAATCCAGCGCCTCGACCGTGGCCGGAGAATCGAACACGACCTCGATACTTGTTGCCCGCGTCGAACATGCTTTCCACCGGCGGCGTGCAGCAGCGATGCAAAGTGATAGTCGGTGCAGAGGTTACGTCCGAGCGCAAGCGAGATGCCGGCCATACCCTTCTTCTTCTCGGTCACCGTCTGTGCGGCGTTGCGCATGTCGTCCCAGCTCCCACTTGTCCGGATCGCCCAGACCGAGCTCCTTCACGACGTCGGTGCGCACCACCATCTGAGTCGCCTGGTGATGCGCGGGCAGCACGTACTGCTTGCCCTTCCAGGTTCCCCAGTACTCCCACTTGAGGTTGTCGGCGAGCCGGTCCTTGCCCACCTTGGCGACAACGTCGTCGAGAGGCTCGAGCAGAAGATCGCGCCATCAGCTGGTAGGCGATCGGCGACTCCACGCTGATGCAGATGGCCGGGTTCCGGCGCGCGCAGAGGTCGGTCATCAGCTTGATGTAGACGCCGTCCCAGGACAGCGTCTCGAGCTTGAACGTCAGCCCCGGAGCGAACTCCTTGGCCCATTCGTTCATCGCATCGACCGCGACCCCGCCGTAGGGGCCGGGCTCGCCCCAGACGCGTACGATTCCGGTCTTGGTCGACTTCTTCTGTGCCCAGGCCGGCAAAGGGAGGGCGGACGCCGCAGCGGCCCCCGCGCCCAGCGCTGCCAGGTCGGAAAGGATTTTGCGGCGCCCGTTTCCGGTCGGGACTGATGCGACTTTCTTATCCATGTCTCCTCCTTGGTTGTCGGCTAGCTGCCGGCGTATCGCTTTTCTCGAACGTCTGCGGTGATCTGGTGCGCGAGCATCCCCTCGACTTCGCAGATCCGGCTCATGATCGGCGCAATGCGGTGACTGGCCTGAGGGGTGAGGCGCTGGTAGGTAACGGTCTTGATGAATTTTCCGACCCAGAGGCCGCCGGTGTATCGTGCCGCGCGCGACGGTGGGGAGCGTGTGGTTGGTCCCGACGCCCTTGTCGCCGTATGCCACGGTGCTCTCCTCGCCGAGGAACAGGCTCCCATAGTTCTTCAGATGCTTCAGGTAATAGTCATTGCGGGCCGTCATGACTTCGAGGTGCTCGGGCGCGTACTCATCGGACAGCGCAATGGCTTCGTCGTCTGACGCCACCACCACGATTTCGCCGTGGTCCCGCCAGGCGGGCTCTGCAGTCTTGCGGGTGGGCAGGGTCTGCAACTGTTTCTCAACCGCCTGAAGGACGGCCTGACCGAGTGTTTTCGACGTGGTGACCAGCCAGGCGGGACTGTCCGGGCCGTGCTCAGCCTGCCCGAGGAGGTCGGTCGCAACCAGGTCCGCGTCTGCGGTATCGTCTGCGATGATGAGAATTTCCGTCGGCCCTGCCAGCAGGTCGATGCCCACGGCACCGAACAGCTGCCGCTTCGATTCGGCGACGTACGCGTTGCCGGCGCCCGTGATCATGTCGACCGGTTGCATGCCGATGCATCCGTGCACCATCGATGCCATCGCCTGAACGCCGCCCAGGTTGTAGATCTCGTCGGCGCCCGCGCAATGAAGCGCGTAGAGCGTGTATGGATACATTCCGTCGGCATCGCGCGGCGGGGCGCAAGCCGTCACGTAGGAGACGCCTGCGGTCTTTGCGGTTCCCACGCTCATGATCGCGGACGCGACCAGCGGAAATTTGCCGCCGGGTACGTAGCAGCCGACCCGCTCGACCGGAATCATCCGCTGTCCGAGCACGATGCCCGGCTCCATCTCCGTCTCGAAGCTTTGCAGGGTCTCGAGCTGTTTGCGGGCGAAGCCGGTCACCTGCTTGATCGTGTACTTCAGGTCGTCCTTGAAGGTGTCGGGCAAGCGTGCCTCCACCTTGCGGATGGTGTCCATCGACACGCGGAAATCGTCGCTTTCCCAGTGATCGAGCTCGCGGGCGTACCGCTTGACCGCCGAATCACGGTTCTCGGCGATATCGGCCAGCATCGCGCGCACACTGGTCTCGAGCCGGGTTTTGTCTTGCGGCACCGCCGGCGCGGCCTGCTTGATGTAGTGCTTCACGACGATCGTCTCCTGGCGTACGGGTCGATGTAACCGGTTGCATTTCTGGCGAAGATTCTGGCGAGGCGGACGCGGACCGTCAATCTGCATTGCACAATGCACCGCGCCAAGCGCGCGCCTCGGGTCCAGGAACCTGCGCGGCAGGCGAAGGCCGGGCGACGGTTCGAATGACCTGCCGTCGACGCGAATCAGACGATCTTTTCCCCGGGATGCGTGATCTTGCGCAGCGGCTCGTAGGGGCTGGCCCCGTCGCACAGGGGATTCGTTGCCGGGCCGCCGTTCCACTGCGGGTCGTCGATCGACTCGAACACCTGCTTCAAGCGCTGGCCCCAGGTGTCGCGGATCGACTGGAAATAGGGATTGCGGTCGTCGATGCAGACGAACTTGCCCGACGCCAGCTTGTCCCGCTCATAGATCAGCAAGTCCAGCGGCAGGCCCACCGAAAGGTTGGACTTCATGGTCGAATCCATCGAGACCAGTGCGCATTTCGCTGCCTCTGCAAGCGTGGTCGCCGGGGTGAGGATGCGATCGAGAATCGGTTTTCCGTACTTGCTCTCGCCGGCCTGAAAGAAACAGGTCTCGCGGGTCGCCTCGATGAAGTTGCCGGCCGCGTAGACGAGGAACAGTCGCATCGCCTCGCCCTTGATCTGGCCGCCGAAGATCATCGTGGCATTGAATTCCACCCCGCTGGCGGCGAGCGACGGGCCGTCCTGCTGGTGAACCCGGCGCACGGCGCTGCCCAGCACGCGCGCCGCGTCATACATGCTGGTGGCATTCCAGATGGTGATCGGGGCATCGTCGCCATTGGGCACCGACTCTACCTGCAGGATCTCGCGCACCGACTGCGCCACCGACAGGTTGCCGGAGGTCAGCAGCGTCATGAAGCGATCGCCGGGTTTCTCATAGAGCATCATCTTGCGGAAGGTGCTGACCCGGTCCAGTCCCGCGTTGGTCCGGGAGTCCGAGAGGAACACCATTCCGGCGTCAAGCCTGATGCCGATGCAGTAAGTCATGCCTTGCCCTTGAATCGTCGTCGGCGGGAACGCCTCAGCCCTTGCGACGAAGTCTAACAAGCCTGCGGTCAGGCCACCGCGGAAACGTTGACGGTCTCCATCGCTCCGATGACTGGGGCCGGCCCCGCGTGCTCACGAGTCGCGCGATCAGGTACGCGCCCGAGCCCAGCAGCCGCCGCGGATCCGGCTCCGCCGGTCCGCTGGCGGCGCCCCCCTCGGGGGAGGCGCCGAAGGCGCTTCGGGGGGCTCTTAGAACGGTTCGAACAGCCTCAGCAGGTCTTCCTGGGACAATGGCTGCCCGGCGGCCGTCAGCGAACCCGACAGCACCGCCTGGGCCAGTTCGGCCTTGCGTTCCTGCAGGGCCAGGATGCGCTCCTCGACCGTGCCGGCCACGATCAGCTTGTACACGAACACCGGCTTCTGCTGGCCGATCCGGTGTGCCCGGTCGGTGGCCTGGTTCTGAACGGCCGGATTCCACCAGGGATCGTAGTGGATCACGGTGTCCGCAGCCGTGAGGTTGAGGCCCACGCCGCCGGCCTTCAAGGACAACAGGAACAACTGCGCATCGCCGGCCTGGAACTGCTCGACTGCGCCGCCGCGATCGGCGGTGCCACCGTCCAGCCGCGAGCGGCTCACGCCGCCGAAGCGCGGATCGGCGTCGATCGCAGTCTCGATCAGGTCCAGCATGCTGGTGAACTGCGAGAACACCAGTGCCTTCCGACCTTCGTCCACCAGGGTGGCAAGCAATTCGATCAGGGCTTCGCGCTTGGCCGATCGCATCGGCCGGCGGGCGGCGGGCAGTTTGACCAGCGCAGGGTCGCAACAGACCTGTCGCAGCTTGAGAAGTGCGTCCAGCAGAACGATCTGGCTTTTGGCGATGCCGGCGCTGGCGAGGGCTTCGCGTACGCGCTTGTCCATCGCGGCGCGGATCGACTCGTAGAGATCCCGCTGCTCCGGCGGCAGATCCACACGCTGGACGATTTCGGTTCGTGGCGGCAGGTCCGCCAGCACCGACTGCTTGGTCCGGCGCAACATGAAGGGGCGGATCCGGCCTTCCAGCGAGCGCAGCCGTTCGTTCGCCAGGTCGGTGCCCGGCTGCTTCTCGATCGGCGTGCGAAAGCGGTTGCGGAAGGCCTCATCCGGGCCCAGCAGCCCGGGCAGCACGAAATGCATGATCGACCACAACTCGCCGATATGATTTTCGAGCGGCGTACCCGTCATCGCAATGCGATGCTGGGCGCGCAGATTGCGCACGACGGAGGCCGCCTGGGTGCGTGGGTTCTTGATCATCTGCGCCTCGTCCAGGACGATCGCATGCCAGTGGACCTCGCGCAGGGCGGACGCATCACGCGGCAGCAGGGCGTAGCTCGTGAGAACGAGCTGATGACTCTCCAGCGCTTCGAAATGACGGCTCCTGCCGGGGCCGGTCAGGGCCAGCACCTGCAGCGCGGGCGCGTGTCGCGCGGCTTCGGCCCGCCAGTTGAAAATCACCGACGTCGGCGCCACCACCAGGACCGGTCCGCTCAACCGGCCCGCGGCGCGCTCGCAATCGATGTGCGCCAGCAGCTGGATGGTCTTTCCCAGTCCCATGTCGTCTGCCAGCACGCCCCCGAGCCCCGCGCGCGCGATGAACTGCAGCCAGGCGAGTCCGTGCTGCTGATACGGGCGCAACTCGGCCAGGAAGGAATCCGGCGCCGTGACCGGCTGCAAGCCCCGGAAAGCCGAGACCTGGCTGCGAAGATGGTGGATGGCCGGCGGCACGGTGGCAGTCGGGACCGATGCCGCAAGCTGGGCGGCGGCGAACGGGCTCAGCAGGACGACCGCCTCGTCATCGCCATCCGGGTCCGCATCGCGCCACTGCGCCCAGTCCGCGACCACGCGCGCGAGCGGCTCGATTCGCGCCGTCTCCAGGCGCAGCACCACGGCCTCCGAGACCTTCATCCACAACACGCCATGGGGGCACCGGCTTCTTGCCCAGGCGTCGAACCCGCCTGCCGCCAGGATCGTCGCCAGCAACGGTGCCAGGTCGATCCGTTGCGCGCCGACCTGGATGCCGCTCTGGAGCTGGAACCAGTCGGCGGTGCTGCGATGGCTGCCGTCGACGTCACCCTGCTGCAGATCGACGACGAGTGCATCCGCGCCGACCACGGCAGTGGGCAACTCGGAATGATCGGCGATCAACCAGCCGTCCTGCGCGAGGCGGGGCGCCACCTCGTGCTTGATCCTGGCCGCGGTGATGCTGTCGGCGGGCACGGTGGCGACCGTGAGCCAGCCGCTGCTGGCCCCGCTGCCGGCGCCGCCTGGTGGCCGCACCGGTGCGAACTTGAAACCTTCCTCCTGTCCCCCGGCCTGGCTCAGGACATCGCGCAGTCCTGCCAGCGCCAGGCGTTCGGCAGGCCGATCGCAGACCAGCAAGACCGGCCCGTCTTCGCTTTGCAATGCCAGCGTCGCGACGCGCAAGGGTTCGGTGCGCTGGCCGGCGTACTCCACCGCCAGCGAGATCGCGAGGTAACTGCGGGTGCCCGTTCGCGGACGGTTGCGGAACGCGGTGGTGTCGGTCGTGAACAGGCCCAGCACGAAGCGGGGCGCGGGCGTCAACTCGCGGACCTGCTGGGCCGGCATGTCCGGGACGCTTTCTCGCAGAGCGGGCTTGTTCAGATAGAGCGCATGCAAGGCCATCGCCACCTCGGGTGCAGCCTCGGCCGGTACCGGCGGCGCCTCCCGCAACCAGCGCAGCAGGGCGGCGGGCGCGTCCACTTCGAGCGGGCCGATGACGCCTGCAGCAAGATCCAGATAGCAGGGCTCGGGCGAGTAGATCGCGATCGCAGGCGGCGCAACCGCCAGACCGAGGCGCAGGGACCGCTCCTCGGACTCCCCGGCCGGCGCTTCGTCCAGCCACGCGATGCTCGTCGCGAGCGGGGGCCCCGCTTGCAGTGACGGTTCATTGCAATCGCGGGGCGCCGCGTTCGCATAGAGACGCCCGGCCCGGGCCAGCGCCATCAGTGCGTCGCGGGCGCGCGGCCCGTGCAGCGAATGACTGTCCCCCGCAGGACGCTCCTCCTGGAGCAGGAACAGCGCGACCATGCGGTCGGTATCGCTCCAGAAACCGGGCGGGGTCAGCGCGCGGTCGCCGAGGGCGCCATAGCGCTCCGGCTCGGAATAGCTGCCGTCACCCAGTATCTGAGCGCGATACACCGACAACCGCGCGTCGCGGTCGTGACAGCCCAGGACGTAGAAAAGACGCGAGCCTTCAGCCTCGCCGGCCGCACCCGGCAGCTTGACCGATGCCAGGTCCCGCGCCCATCGCAGCGCGTGCTGGCGTCGAAAGAGCGCGTTCGAGCGCTGAGCGGCGCCGTCCGCCGGCGTCGCGAGGGCCCCTCCCTCCCGCAGCCAGGCGAGCAGGGCCGCAGCGCCGTGCGGGCACTGGCTGGTGGCAGGGCAGTTGCAAGTGGCGGTGACATGCAGTCCATCCGGTGTCCTGCCCAGGCGCACCGCGGCGAGATAGGACTCCCCATTGCTGCCGCGGACGGTGGCGTCCAACCGTCCGGGCTCCGCCTCGCGCACCGAGATCACCTTGCCGGTCCGGCAAAGGTCTTCGGCCTGGTCCGCGGTCCGGGGATCGAGGCCGGCAAGCGGTCCGGCGAGGGGCACCCCGTACTGCCGGCGCACCGAATCATGCAGGTTCATCCCGGCATTCTAGACATGCATTCCCATGAATCCGCGCGGCAGGAAGAACATGAGCAGGATCGACGCGAGCCCGAGGACCAGCAGCCCACCCCCGAAGGCTCCGGCCAGCAGGCGATCGATGACGACGAAGGCGATCGCGCCGATGATCGGTCCCGCGAGGGTACCCATGCCGCCGGCGACCACGATGAAGACGAGGTAGGCGGACCAGGACAGGGCGAATCCGCCGGGCGGCGTGACGAT
The DNA here is from genome assembly GCA_963834335.1 of uncultured beta proteobacterium. GTDB lineage: Bacteria > Pseudomonadota > Gammaproteobacteria > Burkholderiales > Burkholderiaceae_E > Lautropia. The sequence continues at coordinate 1,309,300 of CAWIBK010000001.1, forward strand.
GACCGCATCCATGTAGTAGAGGCCGCCGGCCAGGCCGGTGAAGAGGCCCGCAATCAGGAATACGACCATCTTCACCTGGCGGATGTCGACGCCGACCGATTGCGCTGCGTCCTCGTCGTCGCGCACCGCGGTCAGAGCGACGCCGTAACGGGAGCGGAGCAGTCGCCAGATGGCGGCGGTGGTGACCAGCAGCAGGACGAGGCCTCCGTAGTAGAGTTGCGGCAGCGTGACGTCGGACGCGACCTGCATGCCGCCACCGGCGCCGACCAGGCGCCACTCGTTGAAGACGCTGCTGACCGACTCGGCGATCAGCCAGGTGGCAATCGCGAAGTACGGACCCTGCAGCCGCAGCAACGGCAATGCGCCCAGGAAGATCAGCAGCACGATAGCCACGCGCCGCACGTAATCGCTCTGGAACGCGTCCCAGCCCGGCTGGTACGCGAGAAGAATCATTCGTAGAGGATCCAGAGCGATGACGGCGATCAGGATGCGGTATCCGCACCCGCCTTTCCTTCCGCGGGATTGGGACAGCGGCACCGCCAAGCAGATACGCGAAGCGCAGGCCACGCCACTGCCCGACAGGAACCATGCCCACCAGATCGGCAGATTGCCGTAATAAAAGCCGATTGCCATGCGCGAACGCGCCCAGGCCGACGTACACCTGGTTGGCCGAAGGACAGCAGTCCGGCAATATCCCGCCATCAGGTTCCAGGCATGCCCCATCACCGCAAATACGAAGACGGTGAAGAGCAGTTGCAGGGCGTAGCTGCGGGCCGGCAGGATCAGCGGCATCAGCGCCAGCAGCACCAGCAGCGCGCCGAGCAGGGGCAATCCGACGCGCGTGCCGAAGCAGACTGTCGAGCATCCGCCGCAGCGTTGCCATGGTCAGTTGCTGAACAGGCCGCGGGGCCGGAACGCCAAGACCAGCAGGATCAGGACGTAACCGCCGACCAGTTGCGCCGCCGGGCCGAAGTAGGTGCCGGAGAGGACCTGGACTATGCCCAGAAGCACGCCACCGACCAGGCTGCCCCGGATCGAACCGAGCCCGCCGATGATCACCACGCCGAAGGCGACCAGCAGGAACTGGGGGCCGTCGAAGGGCTGAAACGAGCGGGACATACCGACCATGACGCCGGCGACCCCCGCCGACCGCCAGGGCTATGCCGCTGGCGACGGAGTAGACGTGCGCCGTCGGCATCCCCATCAGCGGCGCCATTTCGCTGTCGTCGGAGGCCGCCCGGATCGCCCGCCCGAGATGGGTGCGGCTCAGGTAGAGGTGCAGCAGCACCAGGATGCGCGACCGCGATCGCGAAGAAGATCAGGCGCAGGACGGACACGCTCAGGTCTTCTCCGAGGCGGATCGCCGAATACGACAACTCGTTCTGGATCGACCGCGCGTTGGAGTCGAAAATGCCGAGCAGGGCCTGGCTGCAATAACGATGGACATGCCGAAGGTCACCAGCAGGGGCGACATCAGCCCGAAGTTGGTGGACATGCCGCGCCGTTCCATGGCCTGAACCGATACGTGATTCAGGAAGAAGCGCTGCAACAGGTAGCCCACGACGAACATGAACGGCACGATGGGCACGAACAGCCAGAAAGGCGAAACAGGGAGCACGCGTCACCAGGGCGGCTGCGATGTAGGCGGCGACGATGAGCCAGTCTCCGTGCGCCAGGTTGACCAGGCGCATGACACCGAAGTTGAGGGCGAGGCCGATGCTGATGATCGCGTAGTAGCCGCCCAGCATGCTCCCGGTCAACAGGCCGTTGGCGACGATCGATAACCGTGAAATAGAGATCCTCGTTGCTGATCACGAAGTCGCCTCGGTGCCGAAATACGCGGCGGTGATCTGTTCGCGGGTCAGTTCCGCCGGCGTGCCCTCCAGGACGATCGTGCCCTCGAGCATCACGCAGACCTGAGTGGCAGACCGCGAGCGCACGGCTCATGTCCTGCTCGACGATGATCACGCAGGTGCACGCCACGGCGGTAAATTCCCTCCACCGTCTGGTAAATGTCTTCAACGACCGTCGGCGCCAGGCCCAATGACAACTCGTCGAACAGGATCAGCGAAGGCCCGGACATCAGAGCCCGCCCGATGGCCACCATCTGCTGTTCACCGCCTGACATCTGGGACACGACCTGGCTGCGGCGGTCTGCGCAGGCGCGGGAAGAGGGCGATAGACCTCCTCGAGTCGCTGCCGCGCCGTAGGACGGCACCGCGGCAGGAATGCGCCCGCCAGCAGGTTGTCCTCCACGTTCATCCGGGCGAACAGCCGCCGGCCTTCGGGCACCATCGCGACGCCGAGGTCGACGATCTGCTCGGACGGCATCCGATCGATGCGTTCGCGGCCGAAGGTGATTTCCCCGCGGGTGTGAGCCACGCGGCCCCGGTTCATCAGGCCGACGATCGATTTCATCAGCGTCGACTTGCCCGCGCCGTTGGCGCCGATGATTGACAGCACGTCGCCGCTGCCGATGCTGAGATTGACGTCGTAGATGGCGCGCAACTCGCCGTAGAAGGCGGAGAGACCCGCCACCCGCAGCAGAGGGAAGCTCTGCTGCCTTTGGTATCAGGCACCGAGATACACCTTTCGGACTTCGCGGCAGGCCGATGACCTGCTGCGGCTCTCCGATTGCCAGCACAGCGCCCGACTCGAGCGCCAGAAGCCGGTCGGTGGCGGTCAGCATGGTGCTTCATGACATGCTCGATCCAGACGATCGTGCTGCCCACTTCTGCGGATCGAGGCAACCAGCTCGATGAAGAGGTTGACCTCCTGGTCGGTCAGGCCGGCGGCGACTTCGTCGATCAGCAACAGCTTCGGTCGCATCGCCAGGACGCGAGCGAGTTCGTGGCGCTTGCGCATCAGCAGGGGCAGCCGCCCGGCAAGCGAGTCGCTATCGCCCCGCAACCCGGTCATCGCAAGGAACCTTCGGGATCCAGGCTCGCGCCTCCGGCTCGGACATGCCGCCACCGAACCGCGCGGCGACCCGCAGGTTTTCGTGAACAGTCATGTGGGTGAAGGGACGGGGCACCTGGTAAGTCCGCCCCAGTCCCAGTCGCGCCCTGGCGAACGGCCGGCTGCGCGGTGATGTCCTGTTCCCTGAAGTGGATCGATCCGGCGGAAGGCGTCGAGATTGCCTGCGAGCAGGCTGAACAATGTCGTCTTGCCGGCGCCGTTGGGTCCGATGATGCCGAGAATCTCGCCTTCGTCCACGTCGAACGTGACATCCCGGGTGACATGCAGCGCGCCGAAGGATTTCGACAGACTGCGCACGGACAACAGGGTCGGCATCGGCGTCCGCCTAGATGCCGGGCGCGCGCGGACGCAGGTCCATCATCCGGAACAAGGCGCGGCACAGGTCGCTCCTGCGATCCTCGTAGCCCATAGATGGCGTCGAAGTGATTCAAGCCCGGCTGGGGCAGCAGCTTCACCCTGGTTGCCACTCATCTGCCAGTGCTCAAGGAAGTCCTTCGTCTGGCGTTGGAACTCGGAAGGCTCGTCGCCGCCGAAAGTGAAGAGAAACGGCGATCGGGTCCTTCGCTGACGCAGCCGCTGCGGGCTGTTGCGCGCCACGATCCCGTCGTCGATCTGCACGAGCGGTTGCATGAGGGTGTAGCGGATGAGGCTGCAGATCGAAAACGCCGCTGATGGACAGGCCACCCTTGACGATATCGTCAGGCAGCCCGTAATCGCGGTCCCACTCGGTGTTCAGGCACATTGCGGTCAGCTGGCCACCAGCTGAATGCCCGCTCGACGAACAGCGCGTTGCGGATCGCCTCCGAAGTCCGGTGCATGACGGAAGTGCCCAGGCGACCGCCGCTCGCGCCTGCCGCACGATCTCGTCGATGCTTACGGCGGGGCACAAGGCGTAGTTGACTACGACCACCGTGACACCCGGCCGGAACCGGCCCGAGCGCGACGCAGCTGAATTCCTTGGAGGACAGCATCCGCCAGTATCCGCCGTGGATGAAGAGAAGAATCGGCGCATCGCGCTGCGCAGCGGGAAAAATATCGACGTGCTCTTCCCGGGTGGGGCCATAGGGAACGTCGAGCCGGCACGCAAGGCGATGACGGGCCAGCTTGCTTTCGTCGGTGTAGTGGCGGGCGTAGATCGTGAAATCCGGAACCGACCGCTCGACGTCGTACTGTTCGTCGAGTTCGGCCTGAGTCCCGAATGCACGGTACAGCGCGGCACCCATCGTTTCCGCCGGGAACCTGCCCTTCGACGCCCGCTACTTGGCGTAGAGACGCATGTCGGAGGTTTTCTTCACTTGCGGGTAGACCTCGCTATAGACGTTCTCCTTCACCAGCCGGCCGCTCCTTCGTCGTGCCACTGGGCGCCGCCGAGAGGCGTTACCGAGTAGTTCTGCTCATTGAACTTCACCTTGCCCGACCACCGTCTCGAGGTCCGTTTCACGCAACGCCTTCAGGAGGGCGGTCTTGTCCTTGGAGCCGGCGCGCTGCAGCGCGTCGAAGAGGATGTCGTACTGCGCATCGACATAGGCCAGCGGCGGCGCGTACTGGAACTTGTGGTCCTTCTCGAATGCGGCCACAAGCTGCTCGCCGCTGTGGTTGCTGAACTTGGACTTGCCGGGGAACGCAGGGGACCAGAAGTTGACCGAGAGAATGTTTTCGCCATTCTTGCCGATCGCTTTCATCGGCTCCGGATACCCCGTGCCTTTGTCGATCACGTACATCTTCGGCCGGAACCCCGCCTGCGCCGCCTGCTGCAGGTAGTTCTGCAGGTCCGGCGGCGCCAGCACGCCGGTGACGACCTCGACGCGATTGCGCTTGAACTGGTTGATGATGGCGGAGAAGTCCGGCAGGCCCTGCTGGAATCTGCCGGGGTCGACCGGTTTCCAGCCCGCTTTCTTGAACTCCGGGTCGAAGATCTGCGCGAAGACGGTACCGTCCGGGTCGTTCGGGTATAGGTATCCGATCGAGCCGTTGAAACCGCCGGGCAGGGCCTTGATCATGCCGATGTGGTTCTTCACCAGGTCCGGAACCTGGAAAAAGAAGTGGAACGTGTGCTTGAACGTCTTGGGCTTGCCATCAGGGCCGAACAGCCATGCCTCGATCGGCGTGTCGGCGGTGATGCAGGGGATCTCGTATGCGCTCGCACAGGTCCGACGGTGCATTGGTCGTGTCCGGCGTGCCCTGCGGCCATCAGTACATCGACCTTGTCCTGCAGAATCGCCTTGGTGGCGGCGTCCGCCGAGCCGGCCGTCGGTGCCCTTGGAGTCGTACAGCTTGTACACGATGTTGCAGCTTTCGCCGCCGACCTTCAGTCCGCCGGCAGCGTTGATCGGCTTCGTCTTCAGGTCGTCGATCCACGGCGGCCTGGCGCCCCATGTCGACCAGCGGGCCGGTCATCGGCTCGACGCGCGCCGACGGTGACGGTGCACTGCTGGGCCGATACCGGCGTCGAGACCAGCCCGACGCCCAGCGCAGCCAGAGCAGTTGCCAGACCTTGCGTCCGCTCGGGCCAACGCAGGGAGGTCGTGCGTCGACTGCTTGCATCATCGCGCACTCCTTGCAGAGGGCCGCCAGGCCCGGTAAAGGTTTGAACTCAGAGCTTGAACTCGACTACCGCGGCGCCACTGCCGTAGACCGGGCCGTAGGCGTGTATGCGTGCGCCATAGAAGCGGCGCTCGCATGCGCCCCGAGCAACCAGGCCATGTGCTTGAATCCCATGTCCGCGCGGGCCTCGCGGGCGAACTCAGGTATCTCGCCGCGTCAATCCGGGCGACGTCGCCGCGCTCGAGGAGATCGCAGGATGCTTCCGGTTCCATTGGTCGTCTTCCGGCCGCACGATGCGATCGCTGACGATATCGATCTCGTGGCGGAAGATGGAGCCTGAAAGGCTGCCGACGCCGACCAATGCGACGCGCCGGCCCAGTTCAGCGGCGCACTGCACCGCCATCGTGACCCAGCTGCTCGGTCAACTCGGCCGAGTGATAGAGGTTGTTGCCTGCCAGCACGACCGGCACCGGGCGGTCCCGATGGCAGGAAGTGCGTGGCGACGATGCTGCCGGTGTCGATCGGAAAGGCGTCGTAGTTCACCGCCGCGAGATGCACGCCGATGTTCGCGGCGTGGCTGCAATGCAGCCATAGCGTCAGCTCGGTGTCGACGACGGATGTCGTACTGGAGGTCGCCGAACTCGTACCAGTTCTCGTCGACATGCGGTGCCGCTCGGTGCGGGCGCGTCTGCCAGAGCTGGTCGAGCACGGCCAGCCACTGCGTCGAATAGATCAGGACCACGTCGGGCCGGGCGGCGGCCAGCGCGCGCCCGGCCCGCTGCATAACCGGTGGCGAGCCGTCCCCAGGGAAGGTTCTCCGGTTCGAGCAGTGGCAGAGGGCGAGCCGGGCACCAGGAAGGCTGCGACGGATGCTGACGCTCAGTCCGCTCATGCTGTCGCGCGGCTCGCCGCCGTGCGTGCGCGCGCCGGGCCGAGCGACGCAGCCGGCTCTGACCAGGTTCCACTCCATGACGGCATTGCCGGTGCCGATGACCGTGCCGTAGCCGTGCAGCTCGCCGGGGATCTCCGGATAGCCCATGGCAGCGAACATCCAGGTGAAGGCGCCCGACTTGACCTCGGCGAACGCCTCGTCGATGAACTGCGGCAGCAGCTGGAACACCTCCCGCGTGCGTGCCCTTGCGCAGCAGGTCGATGATCCGCATGTCCCACTGGTAGCCTTCGAAGTTCTCCGGGTGCTCCTTGGACATGTCCTCGGGAATCGCCGGCTCTTCGTGGAAGTGCCAGTGCGACGAGCGTATTGGAGGCCAGCAGCACGGCGCGCCGTCCGGTCTTCTCGATCGCCCGGCGCGTGGCGTTGCCGAGCAGGTCCATCTCGTCGAGGCCTTCCTTGGTGTTCAGGTAATACGGCGAGTTGTTGGCCGAGATCCCGACGACGGGAATGTCCCACTGCGGACGGATCATGTGGAGCGTCGTGATGGTGCCGTAGTCGACGCGGAAGTTCGGGTTGCGCATCATCTTCGAGACCAGCCCGCTCTCTTTCGCCTCGGCGCAGCACGCTTCCGCCAGCTCGACGTCGACTGTCAGTTCGAAGCTGTAGCGGAACAGGTTGGGAAAGATCGGATCGACCGATTTGCCGCGCAGGCTGCGCACGCCCAGGAAGTGATGCCCAAGCTGGGTCATCCAGTGCGGCGAATGCACCAGCAGGACGTCGGGCTTCAGCTCATCGAGCGACTGCCGGGCGCGCTCGTAGGCCCAGCGCAGCGGTTCCCAGCCGCCCTTGGAGCGCGGCTCGTTCTGCGGCGGGTTCTCGCCGTACACCAGATGAGGCGGATGAGGCGCAAGGAATCCGGCGATGATCTCCCCTGGCATCTGTTCCACCCTTCGGTTGTGTAGACTGATCGAATGCCGTGTGGCCGTCGCGGCGCGGCACACGCACGAAAGAGTTCGCGAAAATTTCATACGTATACGTGCAATTTAATCTACCCTTCCAGGAGATGGGGTGTCAACCTTCTCCGTTCCGGCGTCGATGCGGCGCTGCGGCTTCACCCGGAAGTGGCGATGACGCGAGTCCAGCCAGATAAGTTTGCGGCCGCTCCGCGCGCAGGGCGCGCAGCGAAGGCCCGGGCATGGGCCGTCCAGCGACGTGGAACTCGACAAGCTGCTCGAGCACTTCGAGCTGGCCGGGGTCGTCTCGCATCTGCTGCGGCGCGCGCATTTTCGCGCCGAGGAAATCTTCTCGCAGCACGCCGGCGACAGCCTCAAGCTGACGCCCCGCCAGAAGGCGCTGCTGATCAGTTGTTACCGCAACCCAGGCGCCAACCAGAGCGCGCATGCCGACCATATCGCGCTGGATCGCAACACGGTCGCCGAGATGGTGTCGCGCATGGTCAGGACGGGTCTGCTGGTGCGCAGCCGGGATCCGCGCGACGCGCGCTCCTATCGTGTACACATCACGGGCGACGGCATCCGGATGCTCAAGGCGATCATGCCGATCGATCCGATCATCGAAGCGCGAGTGGTTTCACCGCTTCCGCCGGAGTATCGGCCGCTGTTCCTGAAGTGCCTGCAACTGATGGTGGGAATCAGGCACGACGCGCCTGCCGATACTGACGTTGACAGCCCCGGTGGAGCGCGGTGAAATCCGGTTCATCCAGTACGTATACGTTCTAATTGTTCATCGAAAGAGGATCGGCCATGCAGTTCGACTGGGGTTTACTGGTGCTGGCGATCGTCGTTCTCGTCGTCCTCATCGCGATTGCCTGGTGGATTCTGTCCCGCCTGTACGAGCGTTCGTCGACTGAAACCTCGTTCGTGCGCACGGGCTTCGGAGGGCGCAAGGTGGTCATCAGCGGCGGCGCGCTCGTGATCCCGGTGCTGCACCAGGTCGTGCGGATCGGCATGAACACCGCCCGGCTCGCGGTTGCCTGCGAGAAAGAGCAGTCGCTCATCACCCGTGACCGGATCCGGGTGGACGTCACCGCGGACTTCTACGTGCGGGTGGAGCCGGACGCCGAGTCTGTCGCGGCGGCGGCCCAGACCCTCGGCAAACGAACGACGTCGCCGCCGGCGCTTGCTGGATCTGGTGGGCGGCAAGTTCATCGACGCGCTGCGCGCAGTGGCTGCGGAAATGACGCTGGAAGAGCTGCACGAGTCGCGCCACGTCTTTTCGGATCGGGTTCAGAAGATGGTGTCCCCGGGGCTGCAGTTGAACGGACTCGGCATCGAGACGGTGTCCATCGGTCGCCTCGACCAGACCAGCCGCGAGTATTTCAATCCGAACAACGCCTTCGACGCGGCGGGATTGACCTGGCTGACCCAGGAGATCGAGGAGCGCCGCAAGAAGCGCAATGAAATCGAGCGCGACGCGCAGGTGGCCATCCAGCGCAAGAACCTTCTGGTAGAGCAGCAGATGCTTGAACTGGGTCGCGACGAGGAGTACGCAAGGCTTGCCCAGGAGAGGGAGATTGCGATTCAGCGCGCGAAGCAGAGCGCGGATGTCGCCGTCGAGGCGGCACAGCGCAAGCGCGAAGCGGAGGAAGCCCAGATCCTGTCGGGTGAGGCCATCGAGAAGACCAAGTTGAGCTCCGAGCGGGTGATCCGTGAGGAGCGCCTGGCCATCGATCTCAAGGTCCGGCAGATCGATCTGGACAAGGCGCGGGCGCTTGAGATTGCCGAGATCGAAAAACGCCAGTCGGTGGAGCTCGCGGAGCAGAAGCGTGAGATCGCGGTCGCAGCCCAGGCCAGCGCCGTTTCGACCGCCCGAGGCGAAGCCGAGCGTGCCCATGCGGACTTCGTCAAGGCCGAGGAATCGGTAATCTCCGCGCGTGATGTCGAGCGGGCGGAGCGCGCGGGACGGGTGGCGTTGACGGCGGCGCGCGCGGAAGCCGAGAAGGCTCGCCATCGCGTCGGTGCAGGCGGCAGAAGCGGACGCCCGCATCTCAGAGCATCGGGCGCAGTCGATGCGCATCCTGGCAGAGGCAGAAGTGGCAGCGGCCAAGCTGCGGACGGCGGCGGACGAAACCCGTTACGCCATCGATGCGGCCGGCAAGCGAGAAATTTACGAGGCCGAGAACGTGCAGTCGCCGGAGGTCATGGCGCTGCGCGTCAAGCTGGCCGTCGTCGAGCGGCTGGAGGCGATCATTCGCGAAAGCGGGAAGCCACTCGAGCGTATCGAGGGCATCAAGATCGTCCAGTTGTCCGGTCTGGATCCATCCGGCGGCGTCGACGGCGCCAGCCTGTCGGACCAGGTTGTCAAAAGCGCCTTGCGGTATCGCACGCAGGCGCCGATGGTGGATGCGCTTGCTGAGCGACCTGGGACTGCCTGCCGGCAACCCGGGCGGACTGCTACAGGTTCTGCAGGGGCAGGAAACGGGAGGATCGGCCAAGCCGCCGGCGATCTGAACCCGAACTGGGGCACACCGCGCCGCAGCGCGGCCCGGTGCGATGTCCTCACCTCACTCCCAGTAGCCCCCCCGCGAATGGGTCTCATGGAGCTTCTCTTCATACTGGCGATCGAGCAGGGCGGCCTCGTCGTACTCGGGGCTGTTCTTGACTGCGTCGCGCGCCAGTGAGGTGTAGACCTTGCGTTCCGCCCAGTCGATATGATCGATCCACCGGGTTGCGACCAGAACCTTCTTGCCGCCCGGCCACCAGTTGCGGGTGTCGATGACGAGGTAGCGGATGGTCCAGGTTTCGTCGTCGAAGATGAAGTCCTGGACGTGGCCGATGCTGTCGTCGGTGGCCTGGATGTCGTAGCCGGTCACGTCGGCCGTGCTGCGCAGGTGAGTGTCCTCGTCCGACACCGGCGCTGGTTGCGTTGCGGCGCCATGCGTCGGATCCTTCTCGGCGCGGCGCGCCTCGTCCTTCAGGTCCTGGACATACGGGAAAAGCGGATAGTCGGTTGCTCCCCAGACGCCACCCAGTCCCCAGTACGTCGGATACCCGTAATAGGACATGTAGTCCTGCTCGTGCTGGCGCGACACCGGCTTGTGGGTGTCGATGTCCGGGCTGTCCTTGACCTGCTGGCGGGTGAGGGACACGTCGATGGCTCGACCTTCGGGCAGGGGGGTCTTGATGGCGTAGGGCGAAATCAGGACCTTGCGTCCGGTCAGCCAGTTGCCGGTATCGGCTACCAGATAGCGGATCGTCCATTCCGCGTCGTCGAAGTAAGCCTCTTCCGCATGACCGATCTGGTCATCGCTGGCATTGATGGTGGCACCTTTCAAGTGCTTGACGCTTCGCAACATGGCGTGGCCTCCTTTCGGCGGACTGGAATTGACTGGAACTGGCTGGAGTATTCAAGCTTAGCACCGTGCATGCCCGGCTCGAGGCCGGATTCAGGCTGCCCCTTTCTTCAGGCTGCCCCTTTGACGCCTGGCCCTTTAGCGCCTGCCCCTTTAACGCCTGCCTCTTCAGCCGCTTGCATTTCCGACCGGAACGACGGATGCCACACCAGATGGCAGCTGCGCTCCCGCGCCACGCGTACCGCGGCGTTCTGACGAAAGATCACCAGCCATTGGTCGAGCACGTCCTCGGGCAGATCGAACACGCAGAAACCCGGCTCTGGCTTCCAGACGCCGGCCGGATCTTCGCCGGTGGCCGGCAGCCAGCGCAGGTGGTGGGCTCGAACGGAACTCAGCAACTGCGCCTGCGCGCGGTCGTTCTCCGCCGCCGGCGTCTCCTCGCCCTGCGGATTCCAGGCCGTCATTATCGTTGCGGACTGTGCGCTCATCTTCTCCAGCCAGACGCGCAGACGCTGCGGCTCGTCGCCGATTCGCAGGAGCACCGGCTCAGAGGCCTGGGCAAAGTAGCGGGTTGTCTCGTAAGCCGAAACCGTGCCGGCGGACGGCCGCTTGACAGCCGGGTGGCGGGCACGGTCGAGGTCACGGTCGAGGTCACGGTCGACGTCAGGGTCATCGGCGCGGATTCGGGCTGGACCACCCGCCGGAGGGGTTCTGGGACTGCTGGTGTTGTTGCTGACTATCCGATCTTGCATTGCACGATCATCCCACGACGCCGGTTTCCTCGGCGAGTGCCGCCGGTCGCACGGCAGGGTCATGTGTCATGGAAATGCCCCCTGCAGCTAAGATGGCTTGGGGCAGCTTCAACGGAGGTGGTATGAACACCACGGAACGAAGACCTTACCGCCGCGCTCGCGTTGGAATCTGGGCGACGCTGGCAGGGCTGGGTGTCTTGCTGTTCATGGCGCTGGCCGTTCCGCAGGCCCAGACGACAGGACAGCGCACGGCCGTCGTGCTCTCTGTGGACGGCATCATCGGTCCCGCAACCGCAGACTACCTCACCCGAGGGTTCGAGCATGCTCGCGAACGGCAGGCAAAGGTGGTGCTGCTGCGGATCGATACCCCTGGCGGACTCGATATTTCGATGCGCGAAATCATTCGCGCCCTCATCGCTTCGCCGGTGCCGGTGCTGACCTATGTGACGCCCAGTGGCGCGCGGGCCGCCAGTGCGGGCACTTATATCCTTTATGCGAGTCACATCGCGGCGATGACACCGGGCACCAACCTTGGCGCGGCGACGCCGGTTTCCCTCGGCGGCGGCCTGCCTTTCGGCGGTGACAAGGACGAGAAGGCCAAGGCGCCGGCCAAGGCCCCAGCCGAGTCGGGCGCTGAATCCGGCAGCAGCGGCGAAGCCGGCAAGGAGAGCGAGGCCGGCAAGGATGGGGAGAGCAAGAGTCGCCGGCCGCCGGGCAGCGCCATGGAATCGAAGATGATCAACGACGCGGTCGCCTATATCCGGTCGCTGGCGGAAATGCGCGGTCGCAATGCGCAGTGGGCGGAGCTTGCCGTGCGCGATGCCGAAAGCCTGTCCGCCTCGGCGGCGCTCGAGCGCAACGTGGTGGACATCGTTGCCGACGACGCCGAGGATCTGCTGCGGCAGGCTGACGGACGCGAAGTGAAAGTGGGCAGTGCGACGGTAGCGCTCGACACGAAAGACCTGCCTGATGGTCGCCTTCGATCCGGACTGGCGTACCCGGTTGCTGACTGTGATCACCAATCCGAATGTCGCCCTGATCCTGATGATGATCGGCGTCTACGGACTCATCTTCGAGTTCATGAGCCCCGGGGCGCTGTACCCCGGCACCATCGGCGCAATCAGTCTCTTGCTGGGCCTCTACGCCCTCGCTGCCCTGCCGCTCAACTTCGCCGGTGCCGGCCTGATGCTGCTCGGGCTGGCGATGCTGGTTGCGGAGGCTTTTGTGCCATCCTTCGGTATCCTCGGGATCGGGGGCATCGTGGCCTTCGTCTTCGGGATGACGATCTTGATGGATACCCAGGGAATACCCGGCTTTGAACTCTCCTGGCCGCTGATTGCCGGCCTGGCGATTGCCAGCCTCGGATTGGCAGCGCTGGTTGCGCAGGTGGCGGTGCGTTCGTTCAAGCACAAGGTGACGGCTGGTCAGGAAGCGATGCTCGGGGCACGGGCGGAGGTAGTGGACTGGTCCGGGCTCAGCGGCCATGTCTTCCTGCGCGGTGAGCGCTGGAACGCAACGGCCGACCGGGCCTTGCAGGCCGGCCAGCGGGTCAGAATTATCGCGATGGACGGCCTCACTCTGGGTGTTGCCGCCGACGACAATGAAAGTCCCAAGGGAGGGATCACCGCATGAGCACACTCTACTTTCTCGCACCGATCATTCTGCTGATCGCGATCTTTCTTGCGCTCGCGATCCGGATCCTTCGGGAGTACGAGCGCGGCGTCATGTTCACGCTCGGCCGATTCACCGGCGTCAAGGGCCCCGGCCTGATCCTGATGATTCCCTATGTGCAGCAGATGGTCCGGGTGGATCAACGCACCCTGGTCCTGGACGTTCCCTCGCAGGACGTTATTTCCAAGGACAACGTGTCGGTCAAGGTCAACGCGGTGCTCTACTTCAGGGTCGTGATGCCGGAGCATGCGGTCATCCAGGTGGAGAACTTCGCCCAGGCCACCAGTCAGCTCGCCCAGACTACGCTGCGCTCGGTGCTTGGCAAGCACGACCTGGACGAGATGCTCTCCGAGCGCGACAAGCTCAACCAGGACATCCAGGAAATCCTGGACCGGCAGACCGACGCCTGGGGAATCAAGGTGGCCAACGTGGAAATCAAGCACGTCGACCTGGACGAAAGCATGATCCGGGTCATCGCTCGACAGGCGGAAGCCGAACGCGAGCGCCGGGCCAAGGTGATCAGCGCCGAAGGGGAGGCGCAGGCGGCCCAGAAACTGCTGGAGGCTGCGGAGATCCTGTCGCAGCGGCCGGAGGCGATGCAGCTGCGGTACCTCAGCACCCTGGCCCAGATCGGCCAGAACAGCTCGACCATCGTCTTCCCGTTCCCGACGGATGTCGCCGGTGCATTCGCCCGCACCCTGGATTCGCTGAAGCGGCCGTCCTGACACTCCACAAGAAAAAAGCCCCGCGCGGTTAGGCGCGGGGCTAATCCACCAAAGGAGGAGGTGGAGGAGACAAGGGAGATACTAGCAGATTCGTGGTGCAATGCAACATTGTCCTTGGAGTAGAGACTCTAAAACCACAACCATCCACATCGATCAATACGGTGAAAGCAAGCCTGCGGCCTACCGTCCTGGGCCCGTAGAGCAAGTCGCAGGCCCGCCTCCCGCTGCACTCGTTTCCTGGCTTCTCTGCTTCCCGTGCGGCAAAATTTCCCAGTTCTTGACACTTTCATTGCTCGATCATCGCCATGAATACACCGGGTTCGCAGGTCCTGACTCCTTTCATCAGCCACGTGGCGGACGCGGACATTGCGGATCTGCGCAGTCGCCTTGCACGAACCCGCTTTCCTGATCAGCCCCCCGGCGATGCCTGGGCTTATGGCACCGATCTCGGCTACATGCGGGAACTCGTCGAGTACTGGCGATCCTCCTTCGATTGGCGCGCGCAGGAGGCCCGGCTGAATGCCTTTGAACAGTGTCGCGTCCCGCTGGCGGGCATCGACCTTCATTTCCTGCGTGCAGAAGGGGTGGGTCCGGCGCCGATGCCCTTGCTCCTGTCGCACGGCTGGCCGGGGTCGGTTTTCGAGTTTCTGGACATCATTCCCCGCTTGACCGATCCGGCGCGTTTCGGGGGCGATCCCGCCGATGCGTTCACCGTCGTCGTGCCTTCCCTTCCCGGCTACGGATTCTCGTTCGCTCCGGACCAGCGGCGTTTCTCGGTGGAGGAGATCGCCGACTGCTTCGCGGCGCTGATGACCGATGTGCTCGGCTACCGGCGCTTCGGTGCACAGGGCGGAGACTGGGGCTCCTTCATCACGTCGCGACTGGGATACCGTTATCCGGAGCGACTGGCGGGTATTCACCTCAACATGATGCCGCTGCGGCGGGACGGCGAGGATTTCGACGACGGGGATCCTGCCCAGGCCCGCTATCGTGCCGAACTCGCCCACTGGCTCAAGGAGGAATCGGGCTACGTGTTCATCCAGGGTACGCGTCCGCAGACCCTGGCCTATGGACTGACCGATTCGCCGTCCGGACTGGCGGCCTGGATCCTGGAGAAGTTCCGACGCTGGTCCGATTGCGGCGGTGACGTCGAGTCGGTGTTCAGCCGGGACGAACTGCTGGCCAACATCTCGCTCTACTGGTTCACCGGTGCGATCGGTTCCTCGTTCTGGCCGTATTACGCGCGGCTTCACGGTCCCTGGCCGATACCATCCGGTGCGACGGTCGCGGTGCCCACCGGCTACGTGGAATTTCCCTGCGAGATCCTGAAGCCGCCGCGTTCGCTGGCTGAAAAGGTGTTCACCGATATCCGCCGCTGGTCGGTGAGGGACAAGGGAGGGCACTTCGCGGCGCTTGAGCAGCCCGAGGTCCTGGTGGAGGAGATTCAAGCCTTTTTCAGGACCTGCCGTTAGGTGGGAAAGGGTTGCCGGTGACGATCTCTCTGAGTCCCGAGCAAGTGCGCTGGATTCTGCATGCGGGACCGACGATCACGGTCGCGTCGCGCAGCGCGAGGATGCGGCCCTCGATCGGGCAGGCGATCGGCTGCCGGATCGACCCGGATGCCTGTCGCCTGACGGTATTTCTGCCGGCGGGGCGCAACCGGGCGGTCATCGCCGACCTGCGCGCCGGCCGGGAGGTCGCCGTGGTCATGACTCGGAGTTCCACCACGCGCTCGCTGCAGGTGAAAGCCGCCTATGCCGACGAAGTGCCGATGACCCCGGCCGATCACGATCGGATGCGGGACTACGTGGAACTGGTAGCAAAGGAGTGGGCGCGGGATGGCGTTCCGCAGGCCTTTACCCGCACCCTGCTGGACAGTGGTCCCGGCCCGATACTCGCATTCGACCTCGCGCTGACGGCTGCCTTCGACCAGACGCCGGGTCCGCGGGCGGGTGCCGCCTTGCAGCCTGCCGGATGATGCCGATCCGCGACAAGCGGCCGCGATGATCCGGCTCGACCAGATCCGCGACTCGCTGGAGGGGCAGGTCCCCGGGCTGGTGGCGACCTGCTCGCCGGACGGCGTTCCCAACGTCTGCTACCTGTCGCAGGTCGAGTATGTGGATGCGCACCATGTGGCGCTCTCGTTCCAGTTCTTCAACAAGACGCGGCGGAACATCCTGGCCAACCCCCATGCCACCGTGGCCGTGGTCGACCCGCTCAGCGCGGTGGTCCACGAACTTTCGCTGCAGTACCTGCGAACCGAAGTCGAGGGCCCGTTGTTCGAGCGCATGAAGGCGAAGCTGGCCTCGATTGCCACCGCCACCGGCACCACCGGCATCTTCCGGCTGCAGGGAGCGGACATCTATCGGGTGCTGGACATCGAAAGGCTGCCGGGCCTCGAATTGCCCAAGCCGTCGCGACCCAGTCGACTGACCGCCCTGCGCGCATGCAGCGAGGCGCTGACGGGCTGCGACAGCCTCTCGATGCTGCTCGACCGGCTGCTCGAAGGCATCGCGCAGCACTTCGGCGTCGACCACGCCATGGTGCTCGCGGTCGACGAGCGCGCAGAGCGCTTCTTCACGCTTGCCAGCCGCGGCTACGAGAGCTCCGGCGTGGGTAGCGAGATCCCGCTGGGCGCGGGCGTCGTGGGGATCGCGGCACTGCGGCGGACGCCGATACGGCTGGCCCACGTGGCCGCCGAGTACGGCTATGTCCAGGCGATCCGCGAACAGGCGGCCGGCGATCCGGCCCTGTGCGACCTGCTAGAGCGGGAGATTCCGTTTCCCGGCCTGCGGCAGCCGCGCAGCCAGTTGGCGGTGCCGATCGAGGACGGCCAGGGGAGGGTGCTCGGCGTTCTGCACCTGGAGAGCGACCAGGACCTGCGTTTCGACTACGAGGACGAGGACGCGTTGCTGGTGCTGGCCCGCCAGGTCGGGCTCGCCATGCGGGAACTGGCCGGCCGCATTGACGACCGTCCGGTCCCCTTGCCCGATAGCGAGCGAGCGGGCGATCCCTGCGCCGGACCGGGCGGCGGCGCCACCGCAGCCGACGGACCGGCGCTGGTGGTGCGTCACTTCGCGCGCGACGACAGCATCTTCCT
Organism: uncultured beta proteobacterium; assembly: GCA_963834335.1. Taxonomy (GTDB): domain Bacteria; phylum Pseudomonadota; class Gammaproteobacteria; order Burkholderiales; family Burkholderiaceae_E; genus Lautropia. The sequence goes on from CAWIBK010000001.1 coordinate 1,326,275, forward strand.
GGACGATACCTACCTGATCAAAGGCGTGGCCGGGGCGATTTTCTGGTCACTGATACGGGCCTGGAGTCGCGAGGGGCGCGTCGCATTCTCTAATCGCGAACTGCGTGCCGATCCGGGCCTGGGCCTGCCGGAACTGGCGGACAACCTGGAGGCGCGCCTGCATCTGCTCGACCGCCGCCTGCGGGAGCGGGACTGCGGCATCCTGATGCATCGCACCGGCCGGGGACGATTCAACCTCGCGGTCCGCCGGCGCGTGCGACTGAGCGATAGCTGAACCGCGGCAGATGCCCCGAGCCGCCCCAGGCGTCAACTTAAGAAGTTTTTCAGGTCGCGTTAAGAAATTCTTCAGAACGGCAGATGTCGTGGGCGTCGAAGATTCTTCTGGTGCTGCATCGACAACCCCAGGAGAACCTTCACCATGCAAATTCACGCCGAATCGACCTCACCAGCTACCCACGATCCTGCCCGGCCTGGTGCGCCGGATCTCTACCGGAGCGTCCACAAAGGCATCCGCAACGCCTTGCAGTCCAACCTCATCCGATTGGGACAGCTGGATGTCGGCGATACTGCAGCGGTCAGCCTCGCCACCGCGGCGCTGACGGACCTGCTCGACTGGCTTCACGAGCACCTCACGATCGAGGACCGGTTCATCCATGCGGCGATCGAAAGCCGTCGTCCGGATGAACTGCCGCCGCAGGCGCGGCAGGATCATGCGCAGCACCGGCGTGAGATCGAGGTGCTTCGCGAGGAGGCTCGCGCGCTCGACGCTTGCGCCGGCTTGCCGGCATCGGCGCGAGAGGCGATGGTGCGGCGACTGTACCTGGACTACTGCCGCTTCGTCGGCGAGAACCTGGTGCACATGACCTTCGAGGAGATCGACATGAACCAGCGGCTCTGGCGCCTGTTCTCGGATGACGAACTGCACGGGATTCTCGGGCGGATCATGGCGTCGGAGACGCCGTCGCAGCTGGCTCGGGCGGTGCGCTGGATAGTGCCGGCGCTCAGTCCGGACGAGCGGGCAGCGGTCGTCCTCGGGGCACGGGCGACGGTCGACCCGGCCGTATTCGCTGTCCTGCTCCGGCAGATCAGGTCCTTGCTCGACCCGCGAGACGCGGAGAAGTTGGCCCGCGCACTGGGTGGGCCGGTGGAAAAGTGCGCGTGACCGTCGATCGCCACAGGCAACGTGCAGCGCTACTTCGATCCAGCGGGCTTGGCCCCTGCCGGCGGGGGCGCACCCTCCGGCGGCAGCGGGTCAGGCACTTCGTTCCTGACCGGCTTGAGCGAGCGCAGGTAGGCGAAGATCGCCCCCAGGTCCGCGTCGTTGAAGTTCTTGTAGGCCGGGATCGGCATCGGTGGAAGGATCGGCCGACCCTTGCCCATGTGGCGCCCGGTTCGGATCGCGTCGAAGAATGTGCGCTCGGTCCACTCGCCCAGGCCGGTTTCCTTGTCGGGGGTCAGGTTGGCGGTAAAACTCACCCCCCAGGGGCCGGCCCATGCGGTATTGGTGGCACTGGCCAGGGCGATCCACGGCCCGTCCGGCAACTTCGGCGGGGGCGGCATTTTCATGTCCGCCGGATGACCCGTCAGGGCTCGGCTCATGTCGGGCTCCGGTCCTTCCTTGCCCATCTTCCACGGCGTGTGGCAGTCATGGCAGCCGCTGGTATTGACCAGGTATTCGCCGCGTTTCACCTGGTCGTCGGCAGCCGAAGCCGGCAGTGCGATCAGGACGCAAGCCGATGCCATCGCAAGTGGCATCACAAAACGGAACGTGGGCAGGCGGTTCATTGGGTGGGCTCCTTGTTTTTCGTCAGATCGGAAGCGATCCATCGCTCGATGAGGGCAATGCCCTCGTCATCCGGTATCAGCGTGCCCAGGGGCGGCATCTGTACCAGGGCGTGGCGCGATCGCATGCGCCACGCCAGCACGCTGACAACAGGGTCGCCAGGTGCGATGACCACGGCCTTGCCCGGCATGCCTGCCGGACGAAAGCGGCTTCTCTGATTCACGGCCGATGCCAGCACGCGATCGCGGCTCTCGGCAGCCCGTACTGCCGTCTGCGCCAGTACGACGCGTACCGGGGCGGGCGCGCCGTTGTGATTGTGGCAATGGCCGCAGTTGCCGTGCAGGTAACCGAGGGCCGCGCGCTCGGTGGCCGAGGCGGCCGCGATCTCCGGCGGGTGCGCCAGGATCTCCTCGGGCAGGTAGCGCAGCAGACCATGCTCGACCAGACCTTTCAGTTCCGCCGAGAGTTGGACGGCGCTGGCGCCAAGCACCGGCACCGGCGCTCCTTCATGGCAGGCCAGGCAGTCCTCGTGCGAAGGAATCGCATAGCGGCCGGTGGGCGCATCGCCGATGTTCAGCATGACGCCGTCGGTGGGAGCGAGAACGGCGTCGCTGCCGTCCTCGTTCCAGAGGTAACTGACAAAGCGCCAGGAGCTGTCGGCGCGGCGCTCGATCAGCCGGGTTTCGATCCGGCGCCCCTGAAACGAAAACTCCTTCCAAAGACGCGTGCCCGGCGGGAATTCCCAGGCGTCCGGCCGGGTGGCGTCGATGTAAGTGCCGGGCGGCAAGTAGAGCCAGCGGCGCTTGATTGCACCGTCCGACCACAAGGGATACTGAGGCGAAAAGGCGAGGTTGCGCGGATCCACCTGCGCATTGGCGCCGCTGCCGGTGCCGGCCCGGTATAGCCCCGTGTCGAGAAGGCTGTGCGGTGGCGCATCCGCCGCCGTCGCTTCCCGGGCGGCCGCCGGCCCGAGCACCAGGATGACAAGTAGCAAAAGAAGTAGCACGAATTGCATTCGAGCTTTCCATGCGCGCTTATTTTTCTGACTTCCTCGCTGCGACTACCAGGGCGCGGATCGCCCAGCGCTTCACCTTGCGGGCCTCCGCATCGTCCAGCTGCAGGACGTCCTTGAAGACAATGAATCCTTCGGTGCCGAGGACCAGGGCCAGCGCCCTGCTCAACGTCCTCAGCCCGGTCGGCGTGAACTGGCTTCTGGCCGGAGCGAGGGCGGCGTCTATCAGCGAGCTTCTCCGATTCTGGCGTGCCGGTACGCCCTTGTCCAGTCCGTCTTTTATTCCGCGCTGCAGCGTGTACGACAGCATCATCCTCAGCGACGCCTCGTTGGCGACCATCATGTCGTGCAGGGCGGCATCCGCTTTTTCGACCCGCTCTGCCGGGTCGCTGGACGGGTCGTCGCGAAAGAGCTCGTCGCCGGTCGGCGCTGCGATGTCCAGGGACGCCTCCAGCAGGAGCTGGTCCACATCCGGGAAGTAGCGGTAGGCGGTCGCCCTCGATACCAGCGCCTCGGCGGCGATTTCCTCAAGGCCGGGATGGCGTCCCTGAGCGATGAGGCGCGACGCCGCCTGCAGCAGGTCTTTTCGCGTCCTCGCTTTCTGGTTGGGCCGCTGTCCGCGGCAGCGGCCGATGTCGCTTCACTCATCCTTCAGTTGGCGCTGGATGGCCGCCAGGTCCACCCAGACGTTCTCGCGCCGGATGTCGCCCGCATCGTTGAACTCGATGACGTGAAGAAGGCGGAACTCGAGCGGCCGGTCGCCGCCGCTCAGCCCGAAGGGGCGGCCAGGCGCCTTGCCACGCCAGACCGAGTCGTCGACCAGGAAATTGGCGCCGTGAAGCCGCCTGAGGGTCTCGACCTTGCCGTCGGCAAGATCGGCGAAGAGGCTTTCGTAGAAGGGCCGGGCGCCTGCGTGGCCGTTGGTGGGGCCGGTGGGCCAGCCGACGACGTCATGCTCGACGTCGGGTGAGAGGGTGGCGAGGACGCCTTCGACGTCGTCCCGGGCCTCGAATCCGAAATGCTGGTCGATCCTGCGATCCATCTCGCTGGGGGTGAGTGCCATGGTCCGGAGCTCCTGTGTCAATGATGAACAAGAGCAATAGTAATGAGACAAAAATCTCAAAACAAGAAGATAATCTTAATCGAAAGTTGTCGGTCGATAAGCGGACGCCGACCGATAACCGGCTGCCGATCGGCAGCACATCCCGACCCTGGTGACGTTCAGTCGGGCGCTTTGGCGCCCTGGTCCCCGTTCCCGCCTGAGTCGGTCGGCAGCGCCCGCCCATCGGCGTACGCTTGAGAGATCTGCCGGATCGTCCGCATCTGGGTGCGGAAATTGGAGCACCCGGAACACATCATCACATGCGCGCCCATCGACACCTTCTCCACCAGGTTCAGCGGTCGGTCCATTTCCTCCGAGCACAGCTCGGAAATTTCCTTACAGTTCATCATGAACTTCCCCTGGGCGTCCCCAGCCGCTCTCCATGCAGCCTCGCAATTTCTGGCGGGCCCGATGCAGGACGACGTAGCAGTTGCTGGTTGTAATGCCGAGTTGGGTGCAGATTTCCTCGGACTCGAACCCGAGGAACTCGCGCATCATGAACACCCGGCCTGTGTTGGCAGGCAGGTGATCCAGGCAGGCTTCGAATACGCCCCAGAACTCCTGCTTCTGCATCGATTCCTCCGGATCGGGCCAGGCCACCGGCGCTGTCTGCGCGCGCCATCGCCCGCGCTCGTTGAACAGGCTGTCCAGACGCTCCTGCCAGTTGGCATCGTCGTCCACCAGGCTCGAGAAGTTGACCGAGCGCTGGGACTTCCGGAGGTGATCGATGATGCGATTGCGAAGGATGGAGAACACCCAGGTCTTGAGCGAGGAGCGGCCGGCAAACGATTCGGCATTGCGCAATGCCGACTCGATTGCATCCTGGACCAGGTCTTCGGCCACCTCGTGGTTGCGCACCTGCAAGTGCGCGAAGCGGATCATGTCCGCCCTGACCGCGACCAGCGCCTGCTCATCTATGCCATGCACTAGGGCCATCCCGGATCCTTGTCGTCGTGCCTCGTTACCATCGTCTGGCGCGCTATGTCAGGATGCGTTCCCGGCGAACGACACCTGTCCATGTCCATTCACGTCGTGTCAGGCATTCGCAGATCCCCTGCGGATGCTGCTGCAAATCGAGGTCGCTTCCCATGTCAGAATCAATCAAGCTTACCGCAGGATCCCGCTTCCCCGCCATGAACTGGGCACAGACCGACGGCTCACGGTTGAACCCGGCGGGCATGAAAGGCTGGCGCATGCTGGTCGTCTACCGCGGCGCCCATTGCCCTCTTTGCAAGGGCTACCTGAAGACCCTGGAGAGCCTGCTGGGCGAATATCGCAGCGCGGGCATTGCGGTGGCCGCGGTTTCCGCCGACCCTGAAGACCGCGCCAAGGCCGAAGTGGCTGAAGAGGGCTGGACCTTTCCTGTGGGCTATGGTCTGTCGCGCGATGACATGCAGAGGCTGGGCCTGTATATCTCGTCGCCCCGCTCGCCTCAGGAGACCGACCGTGATTTTGCCGAACCGGGCGTCTTTGCGATCAACCCCGACGGCAATGTGCAGATCATCGATATCTCGAATGCCCCGTTTGCCCGGCCGGACCTCAAAGGCCTGCTCAAGGGCCTGACGTTCATCCAGGACAAGCAGTACCCGGTTCGCGGGACGGCCTGACTTCGGGATTACCCGATGCTGGCGGCTGTAAGAAAACGGCCGATCGGCCGTCTACAGCGCTTAGCTCTCGTCGGGACTCTACAGGAACCCCATGCACGCCACTCTCCATCTGCTTACCCGGACCGACTTTCCCCCGCTTCGTCGGCGCGCTCTGGACACGCTGCAGGTCAACCTCGGCTACCGCTGCAATCAGACTTGCCAGCATTGCCACGTGAATGCGGGCCCGAACCGGACTGAGGAGATGTCCGGGGACAATATCGACGCCCTGTTGACGTTCCTCGACGCCAACCCCGGGGTGCGCACCCTTGATCTCACCGGCGGTGCGCCGGAACTCAATCGGCACTTCCGACGTCTGGTGTCCGCGGCCCGTGCTCGTGGCGTGCGGGTGATCGACCGCTGCAATCTCACGATCCTCGAAGAGCCGGGCCACGAAGACCTGGCGGAGTTCCTGGCCGCCGAAGGGGTCGACGTGGTCGCGTCGATGCCGTGCTATCTGGAAGACAACGTCGACCGGCAGCGTGGCAAAGGGGTCTTCGGCGCCAGCATACGCGGACTGCAGCGGCTGAACGCGCTCGGCTACGGCCGTGCCGGCAGCGGCCTCATGCTCGATCTGGTCTACAACCCGCAGGGGCCGAGCCTGCCGCCGCCGCAGGAAGCGTTGGCGGCCGATTACCGGGAGCATCTGGCCGGCCATTTCGACGTTGTCTTCAATGAGCTGTTCACGCTGGCGAACATGCCGATCCAGCGCTTCGGCTCGATGCTGGTGTCCAAGGGCGAGTTCACCCCCTACATGCAGTTGCTGCGCGACGCACATCGGGATGAGAACCTGGAGCAGGTGATGTGCCGAAGCCTGCTCAGCGTCGATTGGGAAGGCTATCTCTACGACTGCGATTTCAACCAGCAACTGGGGATGCCGATCCGGGGCAACGGCAAGCCGCGCGTCCATCTCAGCGAGGTCACCGCGGGTGCGCTGGAGGACACTGCCATTCGCGTCGCCGACCATTGCTATGGCTGTACCGCGGGCCAGGGATCGAGTTGTGGCGGGGCGCTCGAGGAGCCGGCACTGGCGGTCACGGCGGATGGGTCGTGAACGTTCACCGGCCCCGAGGGACGGCGCGGGTGGTTGCCTGGTTTCTCCGATCATTCGGGCGGCAATCGGCGCTGCTGCTGGCCGGGCTTGTGCTGACGTTCAACGCGATGGCTGCCGACGACACGCTGCGCTTCGGCGTGGGCCTGTACCAGCCCGACAAGGAAAAGAACGACGCGACTTACCGTCCGCTGGCGGAGCATCTTGCCCGCGAGCTGGGTCGGCCGGTCAAGCTCTACACCGTGGATTCCTGGGAGGGGCTGGCCAAGTCGCTGGCTGCGGGTGAGACCGATATCGCCCTGCTGGGCCCCTGGGGTTATGTCCTGGCCAATCACGTGGCCGGCGCCAAGGCGGTGGCCACGATCGAATACGACGGCCAGCCGGAATATTTCGCCATCATGGTCACCCATCCCGGCAGCGGCATCCGATCCATCGCCGATCTGCGGGGCAGAATTTTCGCGTTCGGCGACAAGGGGTCGACTTCGGGCTATCTGATTCCGTTTCATCACCTGCAGAAGGCCGGCATCGATCCCGATTCCTTTTTCGGTCGCGTGCTCTATACCCGGCATCAGGCCATCGAGATGCAGGTTGCCCGGGGCGATATCGATGCCGGCGCGGACTACAACCGCAATCGCGACGCCATGATCGCTGAAGGCCTGATCAAGGCCGAGGACAGCATCGTGTTCTGGACCTCCGATCCGCTGCCCAACGATGCGGTGGCGGTATCGGCCGACTTGTCGCGGGACGGAGAGTTCGTGGCCCGCTTGCGCGCCGCCCTCGCCGCCGTGCGTCCCGCGCTTGCGCGCAATCCGGCTCTGCTGCCGCCGCGCTATACCGGCTTCGTCGCGAAGGACGACGAATTCTATCGACCGATCCGGGATGCCGGGTTGGCGACCGGGAAGCTGGTGACCCGGTGAGGGCCGCCCAGGTGCAGGCCACGGAGACGAGGCTGCAGAAACTGCGAGAGGCGACAGCCCTCCCAGGCCGTACGGTCAAAGCGCCCGACGGCGGCTGGTCGATGCTCAAGGTGCTGCTCGCGTCCTGCCTGATCCTGGTAATGGTGAGTGTATGGACGCTCGGCCGGGAAGGTGACTTGAGCCTGGGTCGCAAGCCCTGGCAGAACCTGCAGGCGACCCTCGCCGAGATGTCCGAGCCGAGCTTTCTGAAGCTCTGGTTCGGCGACCCGGCGCTGCAGGTCCGCAATGCCGAGGGGCAGGTGCTGCGAGTGGAGGATCAGCGTGCCTCCGAGCGGCGTTACCTCGAAGGTGTCGGGCGCGCCCTCTGGACGACCTTGCGCATTGCGACACTCGGCACCGCGCTCGCCGCCCTGCTCGCGCTGCCTCTGGGGCTGCTGGCGGCGCGCAACCTCCAGGCGCCGCGGGCACTGGCCTGGCCGGCCAAGGGTGTGCTGGACGTCCTGCGTTCGATTCACACCCTCGTCTTCGGTCTTCTGTTCGTCGGCATTGTCGGGCTGGGCGCGACCGCGGGCATCCTGGCGGTCGCCGCCCACTCGGCGGGCACCCTCGGCAAGTTGCTGGCTGAGACCATCGAAACGTTGGACATGCAGCCGGTGGACGCGGTACGCGCAACCGGTGCGATGCCGGCGCAGGTATTCTTCCTCGGCGTCTGGCCGGCGGTCCTGCCGCAGTTCGTCTCGCAACTGCTCTACGTCTGGGAGTTCAACATCCGCGACTCCACCATTCTTGGCCTGGTCGGTGCCGGCGGCCTCGGCCTGCTGCTGTCTGAAGCGATGTCGCTGTTCCAGTGGGGTCGGTTGGCCACCCTGCTGATCGCGATCGTGGCCATGGTGACCGCGTTCGACGCCGTCAGCCGCATGGTGCGCCGGCGGATCGTATGACTGCCGGGCACGCGGTCATCGAGGCCCAGGGGCTGCAGGTCAGCGTCGGCCGCAGCGTCCTGCTTCACAACCTGGCGCTGTCCGTATCCTCGGGCGAGCGCGTCGCGGTGGTTGGCCATAACGGCGCGGGCAAGTCCACGCTGTTGCGGGCCTTGTCCGGGTTCAGCCAGGTGACGCGCGGCAGCCTGCGGGTGCTCGATACCGATCTGTCCCGACTGCGTCAGGCGGGCACCCTTCGCCGCTTGCGCCGCACCGTCGGCCAGATCCACCAGGGTCTGCACCTCGTGGGTCGGCTGAGTGTCCTAGACAATGTCCTGATCGGCGGCGCGGGGCGCTGCGGTTCGCCCCTGACCTGGCTGCGCCGCTGGCCGGAGCCGGAACGCCGCCTGGCGCAGGCAGCGCTGGTTCGCGTCGGGATGGGATGGGCCGGGAACCGTCGCACCGACTCCCTCTCCGGCGGCGAACGCCAGAAGGTGGCGATCGCACGTGCGCTGCACCAGGGGGCGCCCATCCTGCTGGCCGATGAGCCGACCGCAAGCCTGGACGCGGATGCCGCCGATGAGATCGTGCGCCTGCTGGCGGGCGTGGCGTTGGAGCGGCGCGCCACCCTGATCAGCGTGGTTCACGATCTCGATCTGTTGCCCCGGTTGGCGGACCGCGCGATCGCCTTGCGCCAGGGCGCCATCGTGGCCGACGTGGCGGTCACCGCCGGCACGCCCGGCCAGTTGCGCCATCTGCTGAAGTAGGAGACGAGAAATGCGACTGGACAAGCGCTGGTGGTTGGTCCTGGTGTTGTTGGGTGCGATTGCGCTGTTCTACGCGTTCGACCTCGGGCGCTTCCTGAGTCTGGAGACGATCAAGTCCAGCCAGGCCGACGTGGAGGCGTGGCGCGCGTCCCGTCCCTTGCTGGCCGCGCTGCTCTTCTTCGCCGGCTACACGATCGTGGTGGCGCTGTCGCTGCCGGGTGCGACCCTGATGACCCTCGCCGCGGGCGCGGTCTTCGGGCTGGGCTGGGGCACGCTGATCGTGTCGTTCGCCTCGACGATCGGCGCCACGCTGGCGTTCCTGGTGTCGCGCTGGCTGTTGCGCGACTGGGTGCAGTCGCGCTTCGGAGAGCGGCTGTCCGCGCTCAATGAAGGCATCCGCAAGGATGGCGGGTTCTACCTGTTCACCTTGCGCCTGGTGCCACTGTTCCCGTTCTTCGTGATCAACCTGGCGATGGGCCTGACATCGATCCGCTGGTGGACCTTCTACTGGGTCAGCCAGGTCGGCATGCTGGCGGGCACCCTGGTGTACGTGAATGCCGGTACCCAGCTGGCGGCCATCGATTCGCTCGATGGAATCGTCTCGCCCGGCCTGCTGGCGTCCATGGTGGTCCTCGGGATCTTTCCCCTGGTGGCGCGCTGGGTGGTCGAGTTCATGCGGGCCCGCAAGGTCTATGCCGGCTGGACCCGCCCGAAGACCTTCGACCGCAACCTGGTCGTCATCGGCGGCGGTTCTGCCGGGCTGGTGACCGCCTATATCGCCGCAGCCGTGCGCGCCAAGGTGACGCTGGTGGAAAAGGACCGCATGGGCGGGGAGTGCCTCTACACCGGTTGCGTTCCGTCCAAGGCGCTGATCCGCACAGCCAGGCTGCTGTCGCAGATACAGCGCTCTCAGGAGTACGGCATCCGTTCGGCGCAGGCGGATTTCGATTTCGCCGAAGCGATGGAGCGGGTCCAGCGCGTGATCCAGACCATCGAGCCGCACGATTCGCCTGAACGCTACAGCGGGCTCGGCGTGGACGTGGCGCTGGGGACGGCACGCATCACCTCGCCCTGGGAAGTGGAAATCACCCACGATGACGGACAGGTGCAACGGCTCAGCACGCGAAGCATCGTGATCGCGGCCGGTGCCCGGCCATTCGTGCCGCCGATCGCGGGCATCGACCAGGTGGACTACCTGACGTCCGAGAACATCTGGCGCTTGCGTGAACTGCCGGGGCGCCTCGTCGTGCTGGGTGGCGGTCCGATCGGCAGCGAACTGACGCAGGCATTCGCACGTCTCGGGTCCCGGGTCACACAGGTCGAGATGGCGCCGCGCATCCTCATGCGCGAGGACGTCGATGCATCCGACCTGGTCGCTCAACGCTTTCGCAGCGAAGGGATCGAGGTCCTGGTGGAGCACACCGCGAAGCGCGTCGAAGTGGCCGATGGCGAAAAGCGGCTGATCGTGGAGCATCGCGGCCGCGAAGTCGTCATCGCCTTCGACGCGCTGGTGGTGGCGGTCGGCCGCAAGGCCAACCTGACCGGCTACGGCCTCGAGGAACTGGGCGTCAAGGCGGACAAGACGCTCGACGTCAACGGGTATCTGCAGACCAATTTCCCCAACATCTATGCGGCCGGGGATGTGGCCGGTCCTTTTCAGTTCACCCACACCGCCGCCCACCAGGCCTGGTATGCGGCAGTCAACGCGCTGTTCGACCCCTTCAAGAAGTTTCGTGCCGACTATCGGGTGATTCCCTGGGCGACCTTCGTGGAGCCCGAGGTGGCGCGGGTCGGCCTGAACGTGCTCGAAGCGACCGAGCGCGGCATTGCGCACGAGGTCACGCTGTACCAGATCGACGACCTCGATCGCGCCATCGCCGATGGCGAGGCGCACGGATTCGTGAAGGTGCTGACGGTGCCCGGCAAGGACCGGATCCTGGGTGTGACCATCGTCGGCGAACATGCCGGTGACCTCCTCGCGGAGTACGTGCTGGCGATGAAGTACGGGCTCGGCCTCAACAAGATTCTCGGCACCATCCACACCTACCCGACCATGGCCGAGGCCAACAAGTACGCCGCCGGCAACTGGAAGCGCGCACATGCGCCGCAGACGCTCCTCGATTGGGTCGAGCGTTTCCACACCTGGCGCCGCGGCAGCTGACCTGACTCAGCCGCGGCTGCGTGCGTTCCGGTTGAGGACGTCGTGCCGCCGCTGGATGTCCGTCGGCCAGGTCGATTTGATGTAGGAAAGCACCGCCCGGATATCGCGCTGGTCGAGCGTGCCGCCGAAGGCCGGCATGTCGCTCTGGTACCCGGCCGGCGCATGGCGCTGGATGCCGTCCCGCGTGATCTCGACGAGAACCGCATCCGGGTGATGCCAGGTGTGTCCCGAAGCGTCGTGCGGGGGCGCCGGCAGCCGCCCATTGGGCAGGCGGGAGCGCCAGTTCGGCTGCCCCTCCAGGGCCCGACCATGACAACTGGCGCAGTGCTGGTCATAGACGACCTGGCCGCGGGCGACGAGCGCCGCATCCGACGGATCGATGCTGTCCGGTTCGCCCGTTTTGAGCAGCCAGTAGCCGAGGACCAGGCAGGCGGCGATACCGGCGATCGCCAGGCTCACCAGTCGTCGCCGTTGCACGGGCGTGCGGCGGCTCAAGACCGTGCGGATCAATTCGCGGGTTTCGCCTGGATGCTGTCGGCGTGCTTCATCATGATGTTGCCGATCGCGACCATGATCTCGCCGTGCATACGCATGCTGAGCTTCTCATTACCCGCTGGCAGCATGCCCATCATCGGACAACCCCCCATCATGTTGCCGCCCATCATGCGTCCCGACATCATGTTGCCGCCCATCATGCCCCCACCCATCATGCCCCGGCCCATCATGTGGCCCTCCATCATCTGTCCGCCCATCGGGCCGGAGCCGTGGTGCTCGCCCGCCGCGCCGCGCGCGCCCGGCGCCTGCATTCCCATGCCCATGCCGGGCGCCGGTGCCGCCTTGCCGGCCGGTTGCTCGCCGCTCTGGGCCATGGCGCCTGCGCCGGTGGCCAGCCATGCAGCGGCCACAAGACCCAATGCCAATGATTTCGAATTCATATCGCTTTCCTCATCGATCGTTGCAGGGGCGTCGGCAGGACGCACTGCTATTGTGCCCTTCGACCGGCCGCAGCATTCGCATATCCCCGCCCACCGTTTAACCCCACCTTGGCCGTCGTCTTATGCGGCCCGATTGTCACCGGCGTGGCAGCATGATGATTGCGTCCTGCACATCCTGCGTCTTTGCGCGTGCTGCTTGGAGCTTGACGCCGATTGACGTTGTGGGGGTCCTGGCCCTTCGATGTATCCGGTCACGGTCCATCTCAGGAGACAAGCTTGATCGATCGTTGCATCGCATGCGAGTCGCGTCGGCGGTTGCTCTCCCTGCTCGCGGTCGGCGGCTTGACGGCCCTTCCAGGCCGCGGGCTTGTGGCCAAGGTGCCCGCCCTCTCGTCCGCTCCGGCGGATGCCGCGATAGCGCCGGGCTGGCGCAACCAGCCCCTGCCCAAGGTCGAGCGCGAGAACGAGTTCTCGCTCGTGACTGATGACGGCCGGCGTGTGGTCCGGGTTCAGTCCGCCTCCTCGGCCTCGTCCTGGACCAGCGAAATCGACGTGGATCCGACACTGACACCGGTGCTGCAATGGCGGTGGAAGGTCTCCCGGTCGCTGCCCGGATCGGACCTGCAGATCAAGGCAGGCGACGACTATGCGGCAAGGCTCTACGTCTTCTTCGACCTGCCTTTGGACCGGCTTTCGCTGGGAGACCGGCTGAAGATCCAGGCTGCCCGACTTTTGTCGGGTGCGGAGGTCCCGGCAGCGGCCTTGTGCTACGTCTGGGGACACGGCCAACCGGTGGGGACGACCGCCTGGAATCCCTATACCGACCGGGTGCGGATGATCGTGGTGGACAGTGGCGATGCACTGGCGAACCAGTGGCGCGACGTCAGCCGCAATGTCGAGCAGGACTGGGCGGCGGCCTTCGGCGGACCGGTGCCGCGGATCAAGGGGGTGGCGATCGGCGCCGATACCGACAATACCGCGGACACCGTCACCGCTTGGTTCGATGATTTGCGTTTCACCCAGGTTTCGTGAATGGCGGTTGTGTCATGTTTTCCGGTTTGCAACGTCTAATGGGTAGAGAAGAACAAGAATCGGGCGCAACGGGCCGTTTGGACCATCAACAGGGAAGAAAGGAAACATCATGAAAGTCGATCGCAGCAAAGTGAAGGAGTTGACCCGCAGTGTTCTGATCGCGGGCGCACCACGCATGGCACGTCGGCAGTGGCTGGGCAGGAACCTGCTGGGACTCGGGGCAGTGGTCGCAATGGGCGGCGGACTGTCCCTCTATGCACCCCGCGCCAGGGCCGCCATCGACGCGGTCAAGATTCCCGCCCCTGCCGTCAGTGCCAAGGATCCGTCGGCCGGTGTTACCGGCAAGGCGCAGCAGATCGTCCTCGCCGGGGGTTGCTTCTGGGGCGTGCAACTGGTGTACCAGCACACGCGCGGGGTGATCGAAGCCTTGTCCGGGTATGCGGGCGGCACCAAGGAGACCGCGAATTACGAGGACTCGAGCACCGGCAAGACCGGCCATGCGCAGTCGGTGCAGGTCACCTTCGACCCGGCGAAGATTTCGCTCGCCGAATTGCTGCACATCTATTTCTCGGTCGCTCACAATCCGACCACGTTGAACCGCCAGCACATGGACATCGGACCTCAGTACCGGTCGGCGATATTTACGGACGATGCCGAGCAGAAGACGTTTGCCCGGCAATACATTGCTCAGCTGGAGGCAGCCAAGGTGTTTTCCGATCCGATCGTCACGCAACTCAATCCGCTGGGCACCTTCTATACGGCCGAGCCCTATCACCAGGACTACGCGATCCTGCATCCGGACGAGCCCTATATCGTGAATGTCGACATGCCGATGCTCGCGAACCTCAAGGTCATCTTCCCCGAGTACTACCTGGCAGAACCGGTCCTGGTGTACCCGAGCTCCAAGACCGCCAGCCGGTAGATCCCGCAGCGGCCCCAGCTCCTAACGCAGCTTCAGGACGATCGGTTCGAGCGCGTCGGCCTGGGGCAGTATCCGGCCGATGATTGCGGTATGCGTGTACCCCAGTGCGCGCAGGGCGTCCACACACGCCGCGGCGCGGTCCCCCGGCACGCTGGCGAGCAGGCCGCCGGCAGTCTGCGGATCGAAGATCAGCGGATAACGCGGATGGCCTACCGCCTCCGCCTGGTTGCGCACGCCGCGGCGCAGGCGGACGTTGGCCGGCTGCAGTGAACTGAGGATGCCGGCGGCGCTGGTTTCTTCCGCTCCGTCCAGTATCGGCAGCGCGGCGAGGTCCAGTTCCGCATCCACACCCGAGGGGCGGGTCATCTCCACCAGGTGCCCGAGCAGGCCGAAACCGGTGAGATCGGTGCAGGCGGTTGCGCCGTGTTCGCGCAGGCACTGCGCGCCCAGCCGGTTGGACTGGCACATCGAGGCCAGCGCGGCATCGATCCAGCGACCGCGGGCTTCCAGGCGCGCGTGCGCCGCGAACAAGGTGCCGGTGCCGATCGGCTTGGTGAGGATCAGCACGTCGCCCGGGCGCATGCCGCCCTTGCGCATCACCGAGGCGACGTCCTCGTCGACCAGGCCGTTGACGGCGAATCCCAGCGCCAGTTCCTTGCCTTCTCCGGTGTGGCCGCCCACCAGCGCGCAGTTGGCCTCGTTCAGCACTTCGACCGCACCGGACATCATCTGCAGCAGCACGTCCTCCACCTTCGACTTCGAGTCCGGAGGGAACGGTGACGATCGCGGTGGCGGACTGGGCTTCGGCTCCCATCGCGAAGATGTCCCCCAGCGCATGATTGGCCGCGACCTTGCCGAATACATAGGGGTCGTCTATGAAGGCGCGAAAGAAGTCCACGGTATGCACCATCGCCTTGCCCGGGGGCACCCGCACCACCGCGGCGTCGTCGGGCGCATGAAGTCCGATCAGCACGTCGTTGCGATCGACCGGCTGCAATGCGCTGAGCGCGCGGGACAGCACGGTGGCGCCCACCTTTGCGCCGCAGCCGCCGCAGCGCATCGCAATCGCTGAGATCGCCTGGGCGGCTTCCTCCGCGTCGAGCTTGACGCCCGATGACGCCGCAGCAGCGTCGTCCTGCATGGCCGGCAGCTTGCCGAACTTGTCCATGAAGCGACGATCGATCCAGTCCTTCCAGCGCCAGACCCACGAACCCTCGAAAAAGACCGCGCCGCGCGATGCCACGGCATTGCGGTCGCCGGTGCTGATCAGGGCGAGCCAGCGGCTCTGCGGGCGGTAGGGCGCCAGCGGCTTGCCCTGCACCGCGCGACGCAGGTTTTCGGCCAGCGGCCGGCCCTGCCGGACGGCAAACACCCCCGCCTTCTCGAGCGGGTGGTTCACCATGCTCGCGATGTCGCCGGCGGCAAAAACCTTCGGATCGGTCACGCTCTGCAGCGTGTCGAGAACCTTGATGAAGCCCGCCTCATCCAGCGCGAGACCGGTGTCCCGCAGCCATGGGGCGCCGCCCGCGGCCGTCACCCAGACGACCTCGTCGACCTCGACCGTTTCACCGGCGGTGGTCTGCAGCCGGTCTGCCGAGACCTGATTGACCTCCGCGGCGCGATGCAGGATGACGCCGCGTTCGGTGAGGACCCGCTCGAATGCTGCGCGCACGCGGTCGTTGTGGGTCGGCAGGATGTCCGCGCCGCTGGTCAGGAGGTGAAAGGAAAGTTCGTCCGGGTTGCGCCCAGCGGCGCGCAGTTCGTTGCGCAGCCGAAACTGCATGGCGAGTGTCAGTTCGACGCCGCCCGCACCGCCACCGACCACCGCAATCCGGGTCGTACCCGCGTGATTGCGGATCCTTTCCAGCAGCCTTTGCCAGCGTCCGTCGAAGCGGTTGATCGGCTTGACCGGCACGGCGTGCTCGGCCGCGCCGGCAACCTGGCTCATCTGAGGCGTGGAGCCGATGTTGATGGACAACTCGTCGTAGCGCACCGGTGGCCGATCGCGGCAGAGCACCCGTCGTTCTGCCCGATCGAGGCCCACGGCTTCATCGCGCAGGAAGCGCGCACCAGCAAACTCCGCCAGCCGGCTGAGGTCGATGTGAACCTCGTCGTAGCCGTAGTGGCCGGCAATGTAGCCCGGCAGCATTCCGGAGTAGGGGGTATGGGTGTCGCGGCAGATCAGTGTCAACCGGACTCCGGGCAGCGGATGCATGCCGAAGCGCCGGAGCACGCCGACATGGCTGTGACCGCCTCCGATGAGCACGATATCCCGAAGGATAGGTTGATCGGGTGATTGCATCGGAGAAGCCTTTCGGACGGGGGACGATGACGCTCGATCGACCGGCGAGCACGCCTGTAGCCCCCGCAGGCTGGCGGTCTGGCGCAAGTCGGGTGGAACATCGGCACGGGTGGAACATCGGCGAGCATCGATTGTACGGAATCGGGGTAGGCGAACGCCGTTGACGTCTTGGGGTCAAGGGAATGCGGTGCATCATCAGGACTGGGCAGTGTGCGTAACCGATTGGAGATCCGATGTCCCACTCTGGAAACTGCAGCATGACGCGGCCGGTCGATCTGGAGCGGTCAGCGCGGCGTCGCCTGGTTCTCGGCGCCCCGGCTGCCGGTGTGCTGCTCGCACTGCCTGCCGGCGCAGCAACCACCCGCCGACAGTCGATCACGCTCGACGTCCCGGTGCCGATGGCGCAGTTGCAGGTGGCCGAGGGCAAGCTCATGGGCGTATCCGGTGCGGGGGAGCTCTGGCGGCTTGACCGCGACTGGCGCCGCGTCGGGACCGGCCTCGATCCTGACGCCCCGATTGCCGCAGGTTTCGGACGTATCGCCGGTCGTGGTCGTGACGGTGGACTCTGGGTGTTCGAGAGTGCGCGCGAGAGCGGGCGCGGTGTCTCCTCAGGCCGGCCGGCGTTGGCGCCCGCCGGCGGCATGCTCCTGCTCGCCTTTGGCGTCATTGCCGTGGCTCCAGGGACGGCCGGAAGCCATCACCTGGTGCGGCTCGATCCGGACGGCGCCGGCGGCTGGTCCGAAGCGGCCCGGAGTGCCGACGTTGTACTGCCGGACGCACAGCCGGTGCAGGTCGACCCGGACGGGAAGGACTCGGACGACAACGGGCATGTCGCGGTCCTGGGCGGTCCCGATGCAAACCGTTACCAGCATGGGGTTCTCGGCGACGATGTCGAGGCTACCAGCTTGCTCTATCTCGAGCGTCACAGCCTCAGTCCGCTGGGGCGGCTGACGCTGCCCGCACCCTACGTGTTCGAGGACAATCGTCCGCGTGCCGTTCGGTGGCGCGGGCGGCGGGCGTTGCTGACGGTGCGCTCGGGACCGCGCGGCGGACAACTCGCGATCGTGGCATTTGCCGGGCAAGACCGGGTTGCGCTCGAACTGGCGGCGCTCGGGGAGCCCATCGGCACGATCCGCCGCTGGCTCGCCCCCAACCCCGGCGGCGGCGGGCTGTTCGCGGTGCACACGCCGCACATCGGCGGCGTCCTGCACCACTATCGCGACGCCGGCGACCGCCTGGTGGCCGAGCGGCTCATTGACGGCGTGACCAATCATGTCATCGGCCGGCACGATCTGGACATTTCCGCCTGGAGCGGCGATTGGCTGGTGTTGCCGACACAGGATCGACGGGCCTTGCTGGGCCTGGCTATCGCCGCGGACGGCTCCATTACCGCGCAGTTCCACGCCGGGCTGAGGTCGCCGTCCGGCATCAGGCGACTGCACGCCTGGCAGCGGTCGGGCGAGCCGGGCGTGGCGATCCTGTCTGAGGACGGTAGTGTCGAGTGGAGTCCGCTAACCGACTGATGCGCGGCCGGCGCACCGGTACGGGCCGGGTGACCGCAACGGCGGGGGTGTAATGATCCGGCGCCGGCCACGTCTAAGGCAGACACAACCGACTCGGCGAATCCGCCCGGCAGCGTTCGATCGCTGGTCGGCCCATACTCCGACAGACTCCTCGGGGAGACGAATCATGACCCCAGACCGCCTCAACGCCGCAGCAAACGCCGGCGATCCCGTCCGAGTAAAGGCAGGGGTTGCGCGCTTGCGCGTGGCAGTACTCGCGCCGGCCACGAGCCTGGCGCTGGCCACCGGCCTGGTGCTGGGTACGGGCCTGGCGCTGGGCACGGGTCTGACTTGGGGGGCGGGCCTGAACCCTGCGGGCTTCAATGGCTTCGATGTCTCGAATGCGAGCATTGCGACCGATGCGATCCTGCGTGGCGGGCCGCCCAAGGACGGCATCCCGGCCATCGACCGGCCGAAATTCGTCGGCGCCGACCAGGCCGGCCTGGGCGACAGCGACCGGGTGCTCGGGATCGCACTGAAGGGCGAAGCCCGCGCCTACCCGGTGCGCATCCTCAACTGGCATGAAATCGTCAACGACCGTCTGGGTGATCGGGCGGTAGCCGTTACCTATTGCCCGCTATGCGGCACCGGCATGGCCTTCGACGCGATGATCGGGCAGGGCCCGGCGCACGACCGGCGGGCCGCCAGCTTCGGTGTCTCCGGCCTGCTCTACAACAGCGATGTGCTGCTCTACGACCGCGCCACCCAGTCGCTGTGGTCGCAGATCCTGAGAACTGCGATCAGCGGCCCCATGAAGGGCACGCGTCTGGAGGCCGTGCCGCTGAGCCATACCAGTTGGGCCGATTGGCGGCGGCGCCATCCGGAGACCCGCGTGCTCTCGACCGACACCGGTTTCGTGCGCAACTACGATCGGGATCCCTATGCCGGCTACGAAAACATGCAACGGCTGATGTTCGACGTCGAGCATCGCGATGACCGGTTTCCACTCAAGGAGTGGGTGCTGGGGGTCGAAGTGGAGGGCAGCTACAAGGCCTACCCGTTCAGCGTGCTCGCACGCATCGCCGGCCCGGACGGACAGGTCGCGGACACGGTTGCCGGCCGCCCCATCAGGATTCGTTTCGATCCGGAGCATCGCACGGCTGAGGCCTTCGATGCCGAAGGCAATGCCTGGCCGTCGACGATGGCCTTCTGGTTTGCCTGGATCGCATTTCATCCCGGTACCGCGGTGATGACCGCGCCTTAGTGATGACCGCGCCTCAGTGATGAGGAGCCTGTCAATCCCCGACAGACTCCGAGGCTGCTCGCGCCGTGCCCGATGGCTTCAGGGGGCGGGGTGCGCTCTTGCGTGGTGCATACGCCAGACCCACCGGATCGCCAGGATGGCCACGATCATGCCCGCCGCCGTGAGCATGAACGGCAGGAAGCGGCCGGCGCTTATCTCGCCGCCGGCATAGCTCCACACGAAGGAGAACGGCAGGATCCCCAGCAGGGTCGCCAGCGCATAGGTGCGAAAAGTCAGGTGCTTGAGCAGGCCGAGTGCGAAACTGACCACGTCTGTCGGCAGGATCATGCGCAGCACCACGATTCCCCAGAAACCGACGTCGTGGGGAATCTGCTCTTCCAGTCGGTCGACAGCAGCCAGGGAAGTGATGCGCTCGAGTTGATGGCGGCCGAGGCGGGCCAGCTCGAATGCGATCAGGGACCCGATCCACCACCCGGCGACGCTGAGCAGGGCAGCAGGAACGACCCCGAAGATCTTGGCGGCCAGTGGCAGCAGCGGCAGCGAAGAAAGCGGCAGCAGGACAACCGATACCGCCAGAAGAGCGACATAGAGCAAGCCCCCCAGCCAGGCATGCAGGCTAATCCAGAGCTCGACCCCGGACGTATCCCACTCCCACTGCCAGAGGGCGAGCGCCACCAGCGCGACTGTGCCGGATACCAGGAATAGTTTCATCTTCACGATGCTGGGTCCTACGGACCGGCTAATTGCCGACTGTACACCCGTGACCGCGTGCTGGCGAGGATCGGATTTCCGCCAGATTTCCTCCAATTAAATGATGCGGACGGATGTGCGCCGGCATAGACTGGTTGTCGCTCAACCCACCAAGGAGCTACCGTGGCAGAGAATCCTTTGACTGGTCTCAAGGCTGCGCTCCGGGGGGCGCTGATCACACGCGACGACAAGGACGCATTCACCGCCGCGCGCAGGCGCGGGTGGAACGGGGACCTGAACGCGCGAGTGAACCCGCTGGGTTTTGCCGTCGTCTCGGGAGTCCACGACATCGTGACCGCCGTGGGCTATTGTCGATCGAACAGGATTCCGATCGCGGTTAGAGGAAAGGGCGCCCATTCGCCCTATGGAATGGCAGACGACGCCCTGGTAGTCGACCTCATGCGCATGACAGCGGTCCGGGTCGATCCCGAGAAGAAGCTGGCTTATATCCAGGCTGGTGCCGACGGCGGCGATGTCGATCATGAAACGGCCCTGCATAACCTCGTCTGCGTCACCGGTACCGTCTCGCACACGGGTTTCGCGGGTGTGGCGCTCGGTGGCGGCCTGGGCCACCTCAGCCGTTGGCTGGGCGCCGTCGTCGACAGTATCGTCGGCTACGAGATGGTTACCGCAGACGGGAAAGTCGTCCGCGTCGACCAGGCCAGGGACCCGGAGCTTTTCTGGGGCATGCGGGGCAACGGGGCCAGTTTCGGCATCGTCACCGAATTCGTCTTGCGACTGCGAGACATGCCCAACGGCGGCATCATCCGCAGCGCCCCGATCCTGTGGCCGGACGACAAGGCAAAGGAGGTGATGACGTCATGGCTCGGGCGTATCGCCCGTCCCGACCGCAAGGACACGGAAACGCTTCAGTTCGTGTTCATGCACTCTCCCGACGGCCATCCGGTGTGCGCCGTGGTGCCGATGATCGTTGGCGAAACTGAAGCCACGGCCAAGTCTATCTGCGACGACCTGGCCGCCTACGGTGGCGGGGCCATGGTGCGCCAGGACACCCAACTGCCTTACACGGCCATCCAGGCGGCCCTGGACGGACTCGTCCCGTTCGACGCCAACTACTGGGACAAGGGCGTGATCATCGACTGGGATCCCAGCGACGCGAGCGCAGCGGACGCCATCGCGGAAGCGGTTGTGAGCCAATGGAGCGCGAGACCTCCGTTTGCTTCGAAGCTTTCTACACTGCTGATCTTCATGGAGGTCAACGGCGCCGTGGGAAGCGCTGATCCTGCTTCCACTTCCTTCGCCGGTCGCAAGGGACGCCTCTGGTGTTCCGCGCTCACCAGCTGGCCGGAGGACGACGTGAAGATGCGAACGGCAAGCAAGCAGTGGTGTGACGCGTTCGTGGAAAAGCTCTCCCGCTTTCACGTGACCCGGTATCTGAACAACGCGATGCCTGAAAGCGAATCGGAAATGCTGGGCGTGTTCCCGCAAGAAACCTTGAAACGGCTGCGGGCACTCAAGGAAAAACACGATCCCGGCAACCTGTTCAGGATGGGCGCCTGGCAATATGAAGCCAACCGGTAGCCGCCCGCTCCGCCCGTCTCACTTGGGAAGCCCCGGCATCGAAAACCCGTCGCCATCCAGCGACTTCACCAGCGCCTGTGCCTGCGCCCCAGTCAGGGCCTGAAGCGGCGGGCGAACGGCGGCCCAGTCCGGGTCGTCGCCGTAGTGGGCGATCGCGGCCTTCAACGCCGGAATCATCGGGAACTTCTGGAACAGGCTGCGGGTGTGGGAGAGTGCCTTCTGCCGCTCATCCGCGCCGGGCTGTTCCCAGGTCCGGTACAAGTCGGCGATGGCTGCGGCGTTGACGTTGCCGGTCGCGGTAATGCAGCCGACGCCGCCGTGGCGCAGGTTTGCCAGCAGGAAGTCGTCGCTGCCCGCAAACACCTGGAAGCCGTCGCCGGCGAAGGCGTCGATAACGGCACGGGTGTTGTTCCAGTCGCCCGACGAGTCCTTGATGCCGACGACGGTTTCCGGAAAGTCGCGCCGCAACCGGGCGATCAGGTCGATCGAGAAGCCGACCTGGGCGACCGGCGGAATGTGGTAAACGTAGACCCGCAGCCGGGAATCGGCGACCCGCGAGATGACTTCGCCGAAGTAGCGGGCCAGCCCCTCGTCGGGCACGCCCTTGTAGTAGAACGGGGGCAGCATCAGCACGCCGGCACAGCCCTTGGCGACAGCGTGCGAAGTCAGCGCCACCGCATCGCCGATGGCGCAGGCCCCGGTACCCGGCATCAGGCGCGCCGGATCCACCCCGGCGTCGACCAGTGCATCGAGCAATTCGATCTTCTCTGCCACGGTCAGCGAATTGGCTTCGCTGTTGGTGCCGAAGATGGCCAGGCCGTCGCAGCCATGGTCCAGCAGCCAGCGGCAATGGGCGACGAAGCGTGCCGTATCGATCTCGAGGTCGGCTTTGAACGGGGTGACGACGGGTGAAAGCACGCCACGCAGCAGGCGGGGGGCGACGGGACTCTGGGTCATGGGGGTTTCCTCTCTTGGCGACTGCGAAGATTGTAGGCGCTGGCAAGGTCGACCAATGAGCGGCGCGGAGAAAACCTGGAGCGTCCGGGCAACGGTAGTATTAGAACGATGGGGCCCTCTCTCTTGTCCGAACCGCCAGCCGCCGTCCGGGGCTGGCGGCTGGCCGGCCTGATCTTCGTCTTCCTGTGGTTCCTGATCGGCGGCATCGCCCACTTCGTTGCGACCGATCTGGAGATGCGTATCGTGCCGCCGTGGATCCCGTGGCCGCGTGCCGTGGTGCTCGTCAGCGGCGTCCTGGAGCTGGCCGGTGCGGTGGCGCTGCTGTGGCGGCCGAGCCGACGGCTGGCCGGATGGGGACTGTTCGCGTTGACCCTCGCTGTCACCCCGGCCAACCTCTACATGCTCCAGCATGCCGCGCAGTTCGCAGTGCCCTACTGGGCACTGGTGCTGCGGCTGCCGTTGCAGGTGGCCCTGCTGGTACTGATCCTGTGGAGCACGGCGGCATCGCGTCGAAGTCCAGCAAAAGCATCGGCGCCTGACTGACTGGACCGCGGGTGTAACCCGGACCCCCGAAGAAGCTCGACAAAGCCTTCGGGAGAGTTCACGATTCCTGACGCCAGGGGGAAGGACACGCTGTAAGGCCGCCGATCCTGCGACGACCCCCTGGGCTTGCTGCAAGCTGGGCGTTCCCGGCCGTGCCGCATCCAATCAAGCCGCATCATCCACAGGGAGTCTTTCGATGAAAGCAGTTGTCAGTCTCTTGGTCCTTGCCGCCGCGGTTGCCGTGACCGGCGGGGCCAACGCCGCGCCTGACGCGGCGGCAGGCAAGTCGAAGGCCGAGGAATCCTGCGCGGCCTGCCATGGCCCGCTCGGCGTCAGCGTCACCGACACGATTCCCAATCTTGCCGGGCAGCGCGCCAAGTACCTGGAGAACCAGCTCAAGGCGCTCAAGAGCGGCACCCGCAAGAACGACGTCATGAACGCGATCGCCACCCAGTTGAGCGCCCAGGATATCGAGAATCTCGCTGCCCACTTCTCGTCCCAGGCGCCGGCCGGCTCCGACGCCAAGTCGCCGATGCTGGCCTCCCTGGCGAAATCGCCGCTGGTCTTTCCAGCCGACTTTCCCGGCGGATTCACCAAGTACCACACGATCAACTTCCCCGCGACGGGCCAGGTCCGCTATTACCTTGCCAACCAGGCGGCGGTGGCGGCAGCCAAGGCCGGCAAGCCGATACCGGACGGCGCCTATATGTTCGTGCAGGTCAACTCCGCGAAGAAGGACGCGGCCGGTCAGCCGATTACCGGCGCCGATGGCTTCTTCGAAGCCGACAAGGTGCTGTTCTACACGGCAATGGCCCGGGAGGCGGGTTGGGGCAAGGATATCCCCGCCAACATCCGCAATGAAGACTGGAACTACGCGATCTTCACCACCGCCAAGGAACAGCGGCCGGGCGTGAACCAGGCGGAGTGCCTGGCGTGCCACCAGCCGCTCGACAAGACCAGCTACCTTTTCACGCTCAAGCAGCTGACGGAAGTCGCCAAGAAGTAGTCAGCGACGTGCCGGCGTCGCCGCTTCGCAGGCGTCGACGTCGACCGTCACTCAGGCGCCGGCGTCGGCGTCGCCGCTACTCAGGCGCCGGCGTCGTAGAAGAACTCTTCCTTCACGATCTTGCCGTCGCGAACGTGGTAAAGGCCGGCCTCTTCCATCTTCATCCGGCGTCCCGAGGCTTTCTCGGTGACGTCGATCTGGAAACCGATGATGAACCGGTCATCGTGCGGCCAGGGCCCGGTGACGTTGAAGGAATGAAGCTCGTTGTTGTCCAGCCACCACTGGTTCTTGCCCTTGACCGCGGCCAATCCCTTCACCTCCTTCGGCCCACCCGGCATCGCCGCCGCCTCGATGCTCACGACGTCATCCGCGTAGAGCGTATCCAGTGCTTGCAGGTTCTTGCCTTCACGGCACAGGTCCGCAAGCTTTTTCGCAATTTCCATCGTGGTCATATCATTCTCCAGGTAAGGCAGGCGACGAGGTGACGCCTGCTTAGAAGTAGAAATTCAGCACCAGCCCGACGTGATTGCCGCTCACTGTGGGCAGGCCCAGCTTTGACTCGTAGCGCTCGAAGACACCGCGCAGTTTCAGGCCCAGCCACGGATTGAACAGGTATTCGACTTCAACCACGCCACCGACCGCGGTACGGAAGTCCTCCTCGGCGACGGGCGAATAACCGTCGCTCGACAGCCTGGGATTGAGCGCCACCCGAAGTCCGCCGCCCGCCCGCCAGCCGGGCTGCAGGCTGACGTGGGCGAGCGCTTCGATCGGATAGCGGCTGAAGGTGGTCGATCCCCAGAAGTTGCTGTTGCCGTCGACGTGGTAGCCCGCCGAGAGAGCGAGCGACACGCCCGGCGCCACCTTGAATTCCGCCCCGAAATGAGCCTGGAACACGCCGCCGGCATGCAACGTGTAGTCATCGCGATAGCTGTAGCGCGTGGTCACCAGCCGGTCGCCGCCACCGGTCAGGCCGACCCCGGCAAAGAAGCGGACCGGCCGATCGTCCACGACGAAGGACTGGGCTTGGGCGGCAACGGCACTGAGCAAAAGGACGCCGGCAAGCAGGAGCCGGAGGAAAAGAGAACGAGCTGGAAGTCTCATCGTCATGTTGATCCATCCCTTTACTGTTTCGATTCCTGGGACAAGCCGCCCTCAACGTCGCGCCAGCGCCAGTACGCCGCCGATCGCAACGAAGGTCGCACCGGCGATGCGGTTGAACCAGCGGCCGTTGCGGCCAAGCCAGGGTGCGATGCGTTGCGCCGCGCCGGCGACCACCAGCTCATAGAGCAGTTCGACCAGCCCGAAGGTGCCGCCGAGGATGAGAAACTGCAGCCACAGCGGCACGCCAGGCTGCATGAACTGCGGCAGGAAGGCGGCAAAGAAAATCAGCGCCTTGGGGTTCGAGACCGCGACGATGAAGCCTTCCATGAAACGCCGGCGCCACTCGCGCCCCGGCCTGGGATACCCGCCCGACGCCGCCCGCGCGTGCACCAGCACGGCTGCAGGCGCCCGCCAGGTCCGGATGCCGAGGTAAACCAGGTAAGCGGCGCCGATCCACTTGGCGATGCCGAACGCCTGTTCCGATGTCGCCAGCAGCGCTCCCAGTCCCGCCAGCGAGGCTGCCACCAGGATCATGAACCCGGTCACTCCGCCGAGTGCCGTGGGTACCGTCTGCCGCCATCCCACCCGCATGCCATGGGTGAGCACCAGCAGCCCGTTCGGGCCCGGCGTCAGCGATAAGCCGACCGCGGCAGCCAGGTAGATCAGCCAGAGGTGGAGTTCCATGGAAAAAGTTTACCTCCTGCCGGTGGCCGTTACCATTGTCGTCCGCGCAGCCTGGAGCACCACATGTCGGAAACAGATGCGCCAACCGGCGCAGCCACTGGCACGTTCGCCAGCTGGTTCAAAGGACTGCGTACACCCTCTCGTCGCGTCAGCCTGGCGCTGCAGGGCGGCGGCGCCCATGGCGCCTTCACCTGGGGCGTGCTCGACTCGCTGCTGAAAGATTCTCGCGTCCAGTTCGAGGGCCTCAGCGGCAGCAGCGCCGGTGCCATGAACGCGGTCGTGCTGGCCAATGGCTGGATGCAGGGCGGGCGTGATGGTGCCAGCAGGGCACTGGCGGATTTCTGGGGTAGCGTCGGCCGGCAACTGCCTGTCGGCATGGTGTCGATCGGCGGGGGCGACCGGATCAGCCTGTCGCTGGCCAGCAAGTGGTTGATGAACTGGGCCAGCCATTTCTCGCCGTCGCAACTCAATCCGCTGGAACTGGATCCGCTGCGCGACCTGATCGAGAGCCAGATCGACTTCAAGGGATTGCGTGCCTCGAGCCCGTTCAAGCTGTTCGTCGGTGCCACGCATGCCGGCAGCGGCAAGCTGCGCGTGTTTCGCGAGCATGAGCTGACGGCGGACATGCTGCTCGCATCCGCCTGCCTGCCGAAGATTCACCACGCCGTGAAGATCGATGGAGAGGCGTATTGGGACGGTGGCTATTCGGCGAATCCCGCAATCTTCCCGTTGTTCTACGACTGCGTGTCGAGCGACGTGCTGCTGGTGCTGTTGAGCCCGTTGCGACGCGAGGGCACGCCGGGCACGGTAAAGGAGATCGAGACGCGTATCGCGGAACTGGGCTTCACCGCCCACCTCATGCGGGAGATGCGGATGTTCGCCCACGCCAGTGCCTACGCGGGTTCGTCATTCCCCGCCATGGGCCGGCTCGAGCGCCGGCTGCAGAAACTGCGGTTTCACATGATCGATTCGAGCGAGATCCCCAGCCTCCAGCGCACCGATACCAGGATGCTGGCGCACGGGCCGTTTCTCGAGCGTCTCCGGGAGCAGGGGCGGGCCTGTGCCGAGGCCTGGTTGGCGGGCCCTTTCGAGGACGTCGGTCGGCGGGCAACCGTGGATATCGGACGCTTGTTCTCGTAAAGGCCGTTCACCGGGCATTTACTCCTGACCGCCTGACCGCGGGGCTTCATCAACGCCGGCGCAGTGCGGCCAGCGCCTTGCGTCCGGCCCGTCCGTCCGACTCGACGCCGAGTTCACCCAGCGCGGCTTTCAGGGCCTCGCGCGTGCGTGAGCCGATCATGCCGTCCGGCTCGCCGATGTCGTGGCCGCGCGCGATCAGCAACGCCTGCAGTTCGCGGCGTTCGGCGCGCGACAGGCCCGTGTCGTCGGTCGGCCAGGGCGTGACGAAGGCCGGGCCGCCACGCAGGCGGTCCGAGAGATGGGCGATGGCCAGCGCATAGCTTTCCGCGGCGTTGTAGGAGTAGATCGCGTCGAAGTTGGACGTGACCAGGAACGCCGGACCTTTGGCGCCGGCCGGCAGCAGCATTGCGCTCGGTGTGTCGGGGCGCAGGCGGTCCGCAACCAGCGGGCTGCCGTCGATTCGGGTCACGCCCCGGGCGCTCCAGGCGGAGGCGGGTTGGCGATTTTTCCTTCCGGTTCCCGTCGCATCGAAGCCGGCCGGCAGCGCGATTTCAAAGCCCCAGGGCAGGCCGGTCTTCCAGCCGGCGCGCTGCAGGAAGTTCGCGGTGGACGCGAGCGCATCCGGAACGCTGTCGATCAGGTCGCGCCGCCCGTCGCCGTCGAAGTCCACCGCCAGGCGCATGAAGGTCGACGGCATGAACTGGGTATGGCCGAAGGCGCCGGCCCAGGAGCCCTTGAGTTTTTCCGGCGCCACGTCGCCGTCCTGGATGATCTTCAGGGTCGTGAGGAATTCCCCGCGGAAGTACGTCTGGCGCCGGCCGTAGCAGGACAGCGTCGACAGCGATTCAAGCAGCGGACGCTTGCCGAAGTTACGACCGAAGTTACTCTCGACACCCCAGACCGCGACGACCGTCGCCGGATCCACGCCGAAGCGTGCTTCCACCTTCGTCAGCGTCTCTCGCCAGCGTTCGAGCATCTGGCGACCATCCGCCACCCGCTCGTCGTCGACCAGTCCCGCCAGGTAGTCCCAGATCGGCGTGACGAACTCCGGCTGCGCATCGAGGAAGCCGATCACCGCCATGTCCGGCGCGAGCGTTGCGGTCTGGGCGTCGAACACCGCGCCGGTCACGCCGCGGGCCGCGGCTTCCGGTCGCAGCTTGGCGAGGCAGGCAGAGAAATCGGCCGGTTCGGCAGCGTGGGCGAACGGGGTTGCCGCCACCCCGATCGCCATCGCCGATCGTCATTCCGATCGTCGCGACCTTTGCTCCGCCCGCACGTGTGAGAGAGGAGAAGGCACCGGGCAATCGTCGACGTTGCGGCGCGTTCTGATGCTCCGGCTCATTGCGATGCTCCGGCTCGTAGCGATGCTCTGGCTCGTTGCGATGTTCTGACTTGTTCATACACTGTCGTCTCATTCCGGCTGTGGCATGTTATTGCCTGCGCTCCCCGCGACTGCCGCCAACACTTGTGCCAATCCGGTGGTGGCGCTGACCCGCCAGTGTATGTCGGCAATCGGTGTGATTGCACTGGCGACCGGATTGATCTCCATCACCGGCTTGCCACGGCCCTTCACCAGTCGTGGCAGATCGGCCGCCGGCATGACGACCCCGGAAGTGCCGACGACCAGCAAAAGGTCGCAGGCGTTCAGGATCTGTTCGGCGCGCGCCCAGGGCAGGGCGGGCAGTTGTTCACCGAACCACACCACGCCGGGCCGGATCGGCGCACCGCATTGCCGGCAGCGCGGTGGCGCAACCCGCAGTTCGGGATCGATGACCGATGGCGCCGGTTCATGGCCGTGCGCCAGCGAACAATCGGAGCAACGGGGCTCGAACAGGCTGCCGTGCAGGTGAACCACCTCGGTACTGCCCGCCCGCTCGTGCAGATCGTCGACATTCTGAGTGACGATGGCAATGTCCTTGCCGCATTCTTCCAGCGCCGCCAGCGCGAGATGGCCGGCATGCGGTTGCGCCAGTTCCACCAGCGCAGTCCGCCAGCGGTACCAGCCCCATACCAGCGCATTGTCCTCCTCGAAAGCCTCCGGCGTCGCCAGACGCTCAGGTTCGAAGCGCTCCCACAATCCGCTTCTGGCGCCGCGAAAGGTCGGGATTCCGCTCTCGGCAGACATGCCGGCGCCGGTCAGGACCGCGATCCGGCGGGCACGCGCCAGGGCGGCGGTGATATCGGCAAGAGGTGAGTGGGCCGGGTCAGGCATGCGCGTCACGCGTCTTCAGACCGCCTTGACGAACTCCGCCGCGATGCCACGGCAATCCATTTCATACTCGAGCGACTGGATCGGCGGCCGGTTGTAATGCCAGGTCAGGCCGCCACTGCGCATGGTGCCGCGACGGACCAGTTCGTCGGCGAGGAACGGGTGGATGTCATGGACGGTGTAGACCTGGGTCGCGGTGACCGCGCTCCAGTCGAAGCCGAGCGCGGCCAGCCGGCTTTCCATCGCCTCCAGCACGAAGACCGCCTTCTTGCGCAAGCCGGCAGGCGAGACGTCCCCGAACGCGATCGCATTGTCGCGGTAGTCGCCCTTGCCCTCGGGGGCCTCGCCACTGCCGGCGACGACGAAGGACGGCGCCGCGTCCTTGGCCGGGACCGTGTAGCAGAACGCGTGGAAGCCGGGCTCGGCGGGCGGGTCGATGTCCGGACAGACGTTGCTGCGCGCAACAGGATTGGTGTCGCCGGTCATCAGGCCCCAGCGCTTCAAGGTCTCGATGTAGACCGCGTTGAACTCGCGGAAACCGGCTTCGGTGAACGGCGCGGGCGACCGAAGTTCGCAGGCGCAGAAGGCGGTATTCGGACGGTCGGCCGCTGCCAGATGCCGTTCGATCAGGTCGAACCCGTCGCGCAGCGGCACCACCCGGGAGAAGCGGACACGCTCGATCCGGAAGCCGGGTTCTGCGACGACGCCCGCAGAGTATTGCGACACCGCCGGAATGTAGCGGAAGCCGCCGCCTGCGAGAGATTGGGTGGTCATGACGGGTTCTCCTGTTCGTCGATTGAAGGGTTCTGTCGTTTGAATGGATTTATATCTAGGGGAAGCGCCGGCAGCCGGCGCCCGATTTCAGGCCGATTCTTCCTCGCCGGCCAGTGCGCCGAGATAGGCCTTGCGAACGGCCGGATCGCGCAGCAGCACGTGGCTTTCGCCGTGCTGAACCACGCGGCCGGTATCCATCACATAAGCGGTGTTCGATACTTCGAGGGCGGTCATCACATCCTGCTCGACGATCAGGATCGTCAGACCCTCCCGGTTGAGGCGGGTCAGCGCCTCGAGCAACTGTTCGACCAGCAGCGGTGACAGCCCCAGCGACAGTTCGTCGATCATCAGCAGCCGGGGCGCACTCATGATGCCACGACCGATCGCACACATCTGTTGCTCGCCGCCCGACAGCGTGCCGGCCGGCTGTCTGCGGCGCTCAAGCAACTTCGGAAAGATCGCATATATCCGGTCGAGTTCGCGCTGTGTTTCGGCGCGGCTGATGCGGCGCAGATAAGCGCCCATGACCAGGTTGTCCTCGACCGTCATCGCGCTGAACAGACGCCGGCCCTCGGGTACGTGGGCGATGCCCAGACCGAGAATCTGCGCCGGTGTGAATGCCTGGATTTCGCGGCCCTGCCACAGGATGCGGCCGGCGCGGGTCGTGACCAGGCCCGACAGCGTGCGCATCATCGTCGACTTTCCGGCGCCGTTCGAGCCGATCAGCGCGGTGATCTCACCGGTCCGGACCTGCAGGTCGATGCCCCACAGGACGGTGATCTCGCCGTAGCCCGATTGCAGGCCTTCGACCTGCAGCAGGGCCTGGTCAGCGGTCGCCGTCAAGAGGCCTCCGTGGCGGTGGCCTGCGCATACTTCTTGCCGAGGTAGGCCTCGACCACGCGCGGGTTCGAGATGATCGCGGACGGCTTGCCGTCAGCGATCAGCGCGCCGTTCTGAAGCACGACGATGCGTGAACAGACCGACATCACGACCTTCATCAGGTGTTCGATCAGCACGATGGTGACGCCGGACGCGGCGATCTGGCGGATCAATGCCATTGCCTGCTCGATTTCGGCCGAGTTCAGGCCGGCGTTGACCTCATCCAGGAAGAGCAGACGTGGCCGCATCGCGAGCGTTTTCGCCAGTTCAAGCCGCTTGCGCATCGCGAGCGTCAGGCTCGAGGCGAGGTGGTCGGATGTCGCCGACAGGCCGACAAAGTCGAGTTGCTCGCCGGCGACCCGATGGGCCGCCCGAATGCCGCTGCAGCCGCCGGAGAACAGCGCGGCGGCTGCAACGTTGTCTCGTACGCTCAGTTCCGGGAACGGTTGCACGACCTGAAAGGTCCGGGCGAGCCCGACCCGGGCCGTCTGGTATGGACGGGAGCGGGTGATGTCCTTGCCTTCGAACAGCACGCGTCCCGCAGATGCCCGGTGGACCCCGGTGACGACATTGACCAGCGTCGTCTTGCCGGCTCCGTTAGGACCGATCAGGCCGAGCACTTCACCAGGGTTGATCGACAGGGTCACGTCCTGCAGTGCGTTCAGTCCGCCGAAGCGCCGCGACAGTCCTTCGAGCTGCATCAGGCTGGCCACGGTCAGCTCCCGGCGCGCGTCGGTCGCAGGCCGGCGAGCCGGCGTCCGATCGAGACCAGGCCGTGCGGCAGGAACAGCAGCAGCACGACCACCAGCAGGCCGAGCATGCCGGAGTGGACCTGCAGGAAGTTGCGCCAGACCAGTTCTTCGATGCCGAGGAAGACGAAGGCGCCGATCACCGCACCGCCGGTCGAGCCGAGGCCGCCGAGCAAGGCCATCACGATCGGCTTGACCGAGTAGAGGATGTCGTAGACATCGGGTGGTTCGATGTAGTGGACCCAGCCGGCGTATAGCGTGCCTGCCATCGCGACGAAGACGCCCGACAGCGCGAACGCCAGGCACTTGTACAGTGTCGCGTTGACGCCGATCATGTCGGCCGCCGATTCGTTCTGGCGGATACAGGCGAGACCGAAGCCGAGGCGGGAACGCTCCACCAGGACCACTACCACCAGCGTCACGAGTAACAGCGCCCACATCGCGATGAAAAAGTAGGACGCCTCGGCGGTGATGCCGGCCATTCCAGCGGCGAGCCCGGTGTCCAACGGGATGTTGAGACCCATCCCGCCACCGGTCAGGTCGGTGGCGGTGTTCGTCAACTCACGCAGTACCTCGGCGACGGCCAGGCTGGCAATCGCGAAATAGTGGCCGCGCAGCCTCAGCAGCACGGCACCGAGCAGCATCGCGCCGCCGAAGGCGATCGCGCCGGCGGTGGCAGCCGCGAGCGGCAACGGAGTGTCCCTGGGCCAGCATGATGCCGCCGGCATAGGCGCCGAGTCCGAAGAAGGCGGCCGTCCCGAACGACGGGTAGCCGGCGAGGCCGCCGATCACGTGCCACGAGACCGCCATTACCGCATACATGCAGGCGAAGGTGCCGAGCCGCAGCGTGTAGGGTTCGCCGACCAGCGGCAGGGCGCCGAGCAGGATGATGGCTGCAAACAGCAGGCCGTCGCGACGGCGTTTCATTCGAAGCCTCGCTTGCCCAGCAGCCCTTGGGGGCGCAGTATCAGAAATACGATCAGAAGCGAGAACGACAGCGTGACCGCATGCTCGGGCCCGAACGCCATCGCGCCGAAGCTTTCAACGAGCGCCGAGCAGCAGACCGCCGAGCACCGCGCCGGGAACGCTGCCGAGGCCGCCGAGCACGCAGACAACGAAGGCCTTGCCGAGATACGCGGTCGATGACAGCGGCGAGATCGGAAAGATCAAGGCGAGCAGGACGCCGGCGCAACCGGCCATCGCTGCACCAAGGCCGAAC
Organism: uncultured beta proteobacterium; assembly: GCA_963834335.1. Classification (GTDB taxonomy): domain Bacteria; phylum Pseudomonadota; class Gammaproteobacteria; order Burkholderiales; family Burkholderiaceae_E; genus Lautropia. Next base: position 1,359,141 of record CAWIBK010000001.1, read on the forward strand.
GCCGCCGCATTGATCGCCTTGACGTCGACGCCCATCAGCCGGGCTGCATCACGGTCGAGTCGGACCGCGATGATCGCCCGGCCGACCCGTGACTTGCGCAGGATCAGATAGAGCGCGCCGGTCAGTACCAGCGCAAACACCATCGCGAGGATCCGGTCGACCGGCAGCACCACCGAGCCCATTGCGACCGTGCCAAGCGGTGGCTCGAGAATCAGCTGGCGGTAGTCGGCACGGAACGCAAGGATCATCGCGTTGTTGAGGATCAGGTCGAGCCCGAAGGTCAGCGTCAGCGTCACCAGCACCGGTGCCGCAATGACCCGGTTGAGGATACCGCGCTGGACCAGGTAGCCGACACCGTAGAACAGCGGGGCGGCGATACCGAGCGCGATCCAGGGGCTGATGCCGACGGAGTTGTAGGCGCCCCAGGCAAGATAGGACCCGAGCACGATGAACGATCCGTGCATCAGGTTGATCACGTTCAGCACGCCCCAGACGAGCGAGAAGCCCGCTGCGATGCAGGCATACAGACAGCCCAGCACGACACCGTTCAGCAGTATTTGAAGGGTATACATGAAATGCCGTGCGGCGCCTCGCTGTGCGGGTCCCGGTAACTACTTGACGCCAAGCTTGAACTCGCCCTGCTTGATCGCGTCCGGAAAGACGACCACCGTCTTGCCGCCCTGGATCTGGAAGACCGGCGGCTCGAGCGAATTGATCTGTCCGTTCTTGCCGAACTTGATCGGTCCCCAGAACGTCGTCACATCCGTCGCCGCGAGGGCGTCGCGGACCTTCGCCTTGTCGAGCGTACCGGCGTTCTCGATCGCCATCTGGAACAGCACGCCCGAGACCGACGCCGACGCCTGCGCGTAGTCGGGTACCGACTTGTACTTCTCGCTGAAGAGTTTCACGTAATTGTCGGCGGTGCCGAAGATGTCGGTGCCCTTGTACTTGGTCGCCGGATGCCACCAGGCGGCGCTGCTGATGTTTTCCGAGCCGGCGCCGGTCGCGTCGATGAACTCCTGATAGGCCGGTCCGGCGATCATCGTGATGACCGGCGCCTCGATCCGCTGGTCGGCCATCTGCTTCTTGAGCAGGACCAGGTCATTGATGTAGCCGGTGGCGAAGATCCAGTCCGGCTTGGCCGCCTTGACCTGGGCGAGTGCCGAAGAATGGTCCATCGTGTTGATGGCATATTTCTCGAAGAGGACGACTTCGAGGCCTCGCGACTTGGATGACTGCTCCATTTCCTGCGCGATCGCGAGCGGGAACAGGTCATTGCGCGCCAGGATTGCGACGCGCTTCACGTCGGGAGCCTTTTTCGTGACGATGTCGGTCATCGGACTGGTCAGCGTGTCGTTCGGCGTGAAGGTGCCGAACAGGTACTTGTAGCCCTGGTCATAGACTTGCGATGACGATGCGGTCGATGCGATCGTCGGCACGCCGTAGCGCTCGGAGACGGTGCTGGCTGCCTTGGCCGCGCCGGAACCGAACGGCGAGAAGAGGAAGTCGACCTTCTCCTGCGATATCAGCTTCTCGGCCGCCTGAACGGCGCGTGGCGTGTTCGACTGATAGTCGGTGTAGACCATCTCGACCTTCATCTTCTTGCCGCCGACCTTGATGCCACCGGCCTGGTTCACGGTTTCGGCCCAGAGGTCGTAACCCTGCTGCTGTTTCAGCGCTTCAGGCGCCAGCGCGCCCGTCAGCGGCAGTGGTGCGCCGAAGCGGATCGTCTCCTGGGCCTGGACCTGGGAACCGAACAGCGCCGGTGCGATGGCGATGATCGCAGACATCGCCAGCCATGCCAGCGGCCGGGACGAGCGCGATTGAAAAGAAGCCTTGTCTGCCATGGGACGCTCCGATGTGGTGGGGACCGTTTCAGTCTATCGGTGTCGAGGGTTCTGGTGAATCACTGTTTTGAGACGATAGCGTTCCAGTTTTGAGAACGCCTCTGAGCCCTGGTGCCCGATTCGTGAGGGGTGCACTGCACCAACAAGGGTGATGCTGCACCGCCGTAGCGCTCAACGCGATCGGGGCTGCCGGGTGCTGCGTCGTCCTTCGATCCGGATGCGTGCCGACATCTGCTTCCTCAGCATTGCAATCACGCTGTCGGTCGCGGCCGAACGCTTTCGGGATGCGCTGGCGACCAGGGTGACGCGGGTGTTGCGCAGCAGCGAATCCTCGAGCGGAATTGCGACCAGTCGGCGTTCCGCCACCTCGGCGCGAACCGTGTCCATCGGCAGAAAGGTCACGCAGGTATTGCGTAATGCGAGCCGCCATGCGAACGCGAGCGCATTGGTCTCGACCATCGTGCGCAGATCGAACCGTCCCTGGGCGCTGACCCGGTCGATCAGCTGGCGGATGCCGAACGACCGGTTGGGAAGCACGATCCGGTAGGACTGGAGGTCAGCGAGCCGGCAACTGGCTTGGCCGGCGATCGGGTGGCCGGGGCCGACGATCGCACAGAGCGGCTGGGGCATCCGGGCCAGTTCGAGCAGGTCGCTTCGCGGCGACTGGCCGAACACGATGCCGAGGTCGACGCGGTGCTCGGCGACCGATTCTGCGACGGCGGTCGAACCCAACGCGGATACCGTCAGCGTGATGCCGTCGTGCCGGGCCGAGTAGGCCTCGACGAAATCGGGTAGCAGTCCGGAGAGCAATCCTTCGACGCAGGCGATGTCGACATGGCCGCGACGCAGACCTTCGAATTCCTGGATCCGGGCACGGACATCGTCGAGTCGCGAGTGGACCTGGTCGGCGTACTCGAGGAACAGGCGGCCGGCCGGGGTCAGCGTCATGCCGCGGGCGTGGCGCTCGAACAGCGCCGCGTCGAGTTCCTTTTCCAATGTCACGATATGGCGGCTCAAGGCGCTCTGCGCGACGAACAGCCGTGCGGCTGCTTGCCTCAGCGAACCCTGCTGGGCCACCTCCCGGAAGTACCGTAGACTCGTCGCTTCGATCACGTCCCTATCCTGTCGCCAGTCCCGGATGCTGCAGCCCCAGGCACTCGGATATTCTGCCGAAATCGCCCGATCGGGGTCCAATCGATTTTTTGCGCCCCGGAGGGCTGACATGCAGACCGAATCCATACGCTCCCCCTACGACGGCTCGGTCGTCGGCGAGATGCCGGTGAGCGGCGCCGATGACATCGAGCGCTCGATAGAACGTGCCGGCAAGGCGTTCCACGTGATGCGGAAGCTGCCCCGCTTCGTCCGCGCCGACATTCTTGCCCGGGCGTCCGAACTGATCCGCTCCCGTCGCGACGAGTTCGCCCTGCTGATCGCTGCGGAGGCCGGCAAACCGCTCTACGATGCCCGCGGCGAGGTATCGCGCGCGATCTTCAATCTCGCCAATGCGGCCGCCGAGTGCCGCCGCTTCGGTGGCGAAGAAGTGCCGCTCGACATGGACGCCGGGGTCTTCGAGTACCAGACCACCGACGCCGAGGGGCGCGCGGTCTCCCTCGACCAGCTCGACCATGATGCGCTCGCCGGCATCCGCCGGCGGGTCGGGATCGCCCGCCGCTATCCGATCGGCATCATCCTTGCGATCGCGCCGTTCAACTTTCCGCTCAATCTGGTGCTGCACAAGGTCGCGCCGGCGCTCGCCGTCGGCAACAGTGTCGTGCTGAAGCCGGCGCCGCAGACGCCGCTGACCTCCCGACTGCTGCAGCAGGTGCTGGCCGAGGCCGGTCTTCCGGACGGCGCGCTCGAGGTCTGTCATTGTCCGGTGCCGCTGGCTGAACAGCTCGTTCGCGATGAGCGGATCGCGATGGTCAGCTTCACCGGCAGCGCAGCGGTGGGCTGGCACATCAAGTCGATCGCCGGCCGCAAGAAGGTCGCGCTCGAACTGGGCGGCAACGGCGCCGTGATCGTCGCCGAAGATGCCGACCTTGACTACGCGGCGGCGCGCTGCGTTCGCGGCGGTGTCGTCTATGGCGGGCAGTACTGCATCGGCGTGCAGCGGATTCTGGTCCAGCGGGCGGTGGCGGATCGCTTCATCAAGACGCTGTGCGAGCGGGTCACTGCCTGCAAGGTCGGCGATCCGATGCAGGAGGGTGTTGACGTCGGCCCGGTGATCGACGAAGGCGCCGCAGTGCGGATTCAGTCCTGGGTCGATGAAGCAGTCGCGCAGGGCGCGAAGCTGCTGTGCGGCGGTCGGCGTGAGCGGGCGGTGGTCCAGCCTACCGTGCTGACCGACACGCGGGTCGGCATGAAGGTCGAGGACGAGGAGATCTTCGGCCCGGTCCTGACCGTCAATGTCTACGACGATTTCGATGAAGCGGTCGCGCGTTGTGCCGATTCGAAGTACGGTCTGCAAGGGGGACTCTTCACACAGGACCTGCGCCGTGCCTTCCGTGCGATCGAAGACTGGGAGGTCGGTGGACTGATGGTCAACGATGTGCCGATCTACCGGATCGACAACATGCCGTTCGGTGGCTGGAAGGCGTCCGGCCTCGGCCGCGAGGGGACGCGCTATGCAATGGAGGACATGAGCGACATTCGCCATCTGGTGATCAACTACGCCTGAGCGGCTTCCGGCATCGCGACCAGCGGTGTGATTGCCCTCGCGACCGCGCTGGGGCGCAAGCAGGCCTTCCCGGTGGAGTACCTGGATGGCTTGTCGTACCGTGATCAGCGCGACATCGAACTCCTGTGCCAGCGCCTTGAGCGATGGGATCTTGCTGCCGACTTCCCATACGCCCTTGACGATGCGTTCCCGCACGGCGTCCGCGACCTGTGTGTACAGGGGGCTGCTTCCGTTCTTGAAGTTCGGCTTCTGGGGCATGGCCGCCGGGCTGAAGGAGAGTCTTGACGAAAGTGTCTAAATATAGAACTATAGATACAAGGCGCGGTTGGGGGATCCCGACCGGGCACACGGTGGCTTTCAACGGAGGAGACCCGGATGAACACACTGGCCCGGATGTTCTGCGCGGTGGCATTGCTGACCGCCCTTCCCATCGCTTTGGCGCAGGCGCCATCTTATCCGAACGGGGTGGTGAAGCTGGTCGTACCTTATCCGCCCGGCGGCGTCGTCGATCTCACCGGCAGGCTGCTCGCAGTCCAACTGGAAAAGCAGTTGGGCGGCACGGTCATCGTCGAGAATCGCCCGGGTGCCGGCGGCACGATCGGCGCGCACTACGTCGCAAGGGCTGATTCCGACGGGCAGACCCTACTCATTGCCGGCGCCGCGACGCATGCGTTCGGGCCCTACATCTACAAGACGCTGCCGTACGATCCGCTCAAGGACTTCGCGCCGATTACCCAGGTGACCGAGGGGCCGCTGCTCCTGGTCGTCAATGCCGGATCCGAAGCCCAAAACCTCGCCGACTTCGTTCGCCGGTTCAAGGACAGCGGAAAGGCGACCAACTATGCGTCGAACGGCAACGGGACATATCCCCATCTCGCGGTCGAGTTGCTCAAGCAGACAGCCGGATTCGACTCGGTGCACATTCCGTACAAGGGCGGTGGCCAGTCGGTGATGGCGCTGCTCGGCAGCGAAGTCGACTTCTCGCTCAACCATATTCCCATCGTGCTGCCGCAGGTCAAGGCGGGAAAGCTGAGGGCGCTGGCGACCTCTGGAGCCACCCGGTCCACGAGCTATCCGGAACTGCCCACCCTGAAGGAGGCTGGCTTCGATGTGGTGGCGTCGGCCTGGTTCGGCCTCTTCGCACCGGCGAATACGCCGAACGCGATCGTCGACCGGGTCTACCGCGCAACCGCCGAAGCGATGCGCACGCCGGAGCTGAGCAAGGCCATCATGGCGCAAGGGGACGAGATCGTCGTGGACGGTCCGCAGAAGTTCCTCGCTTTCCAGAAGAGCGAACTGCACAAGTGGGGCGGCGTGATCCGCGCCGCCGGTCTGAAGGCTGACTGACCCGACCTTAAAGCCACCAGAGAATGAATCAGCCCGCAATGAGCCGGCCCGGCATCGCAAAGCCAAACATCATCCTGATCATGACCGACCAGCAGCGGGCCGATTCGATCCGCGCGCTGGGCGCGCCCTGGATGCAAACCCCTAACCTGGACCGGCTGGCGCGTGAAGGAACCGCATTCACCAATTGCTTCGTCACTTCGCCGGTTTGCGTCGGATCGCGTGCCAGCCTGTTCACCGGCAAGTACCCGCATGGCTGCCAGGTGTTCAGCAACTTCCAGCCTTGGGAGCCGACATGGGTGCGATCGCTGGCGCAGCATGGCTATCACTGCGTCAACATCGGCAAGATGCACATCAATCCGTACGACGCGCCCGGTGGTTTTCACCAGCGCTTCGTGGTGGAAAACAAGGACCGGCCGCTGTTCCTGGAGGAGCGGGATCGGGCGTTCTACGACGAGTGGGACAAGGCGCTGCATGCCCGCAAGCTGGTCAAACCCACGCGCTATACCCGCTACGCCCGGGACCCCGAGGGCTTCAAGCAGGCGCTCGGCGTGTTCCCGTGGGAACTCCCCGACGACATGCACCCGGACAACTTCGTGGGCGATACCGCGCTCTGGTGGCTGAAGGACCGCAGGAACACGGATCCGCTGTTCCTGCAGATCGGTTTTCCGGGTCCCCATCCGCCTTACGACCCCGTGCCGCACTATCTTGACCGCTACGCCGACGCCGACATCCCGGCGCCCCTCATGAGCGAGGGGGGCAACGAACGTCAGCCGCTCGCACAGCGTGAACTGCGGCAGAACATGGCGCGGCTGGACTTCGATTCGATCGCCTGGCGCGGCGACGCGACGCCCGAAGAACTGGTGAACCTGCGACGCCACTACGCGGCCAACGTGTCCATGATCGACGCCAAAGTCGGCGAGATCATGCAGACGCTCGATGATCGGGGCTACCTAGACGACGCGCTGGTGATATTCACCTCCGACCACGCGGACGCGCTCGGGGACTACGGTCATATCCAGAAATGGACGATGTACGACACGGTCGTCAAGGTGCCGCTCATCTTCTGGTCCAAGGGCACGGTGAAAGCCGACCGCGTACATGAAGATCTGGTCCAGATGTTCGACATTGCGCCGACCATCCTGGAATGCGCAGGCCTGCCGGTGCCGGCGGATTTCGAAGCCCGTTCGTTGTGGGGCAGGCTCACCGACCAAGCCGGCTACCAGGAGCGCGACGTCGTCTATTCTGAACTGGCTCGGGACCACATCCAGACAGGCAGCGAGTTCATCGTCATGCGCCGCTGCCGGGACTGGAAGATCGTCCTCTATCTCGACGACGAGTTCGGCGAACTTTACGACCTGCGCAACGATCCGGGTGAGACCAGGAATCTCTGGGACCATGCAGAGCATCGGGAGCGCCGGGAGACGCTCAAATCACAGTGCTGGCTTTGGGTGGTCGGCAATTCGCTTCTCGCCAATCGCAAGCCGGGCCGTGCGCCGCAGGGAGCGTTGCGGCCGGTGTGATTGCCCCGATGGCGACGCTCAGACCTGCCGGATGGACCCCGGGTACTGTGCCACCAGGGCGTCGGCGGTGAGAAGCACCACGCCTTCGACCTGCGCCTGGGCTACGAGCATCCGATCGAAAGGATCACGATGCAGGGCGGGCAGCCGATCAACCGCCAGCGCATGATCGGTGGTCATCGGCAATTCGGTCCAGCCGTTGTCACGCAGTCCTCTTCGGAGCCTCCTTGGATCGACTTTGAAGTCGTCTCGATTGAGAGATTGCTTGATCACGATTTCCCAGAAACTGACGGCACTGACCAGCAGCTCGTTCTCGGGGGTCTCCAGGAGTTTTCGAACGACAGGGGACAGGCGCTTTGGCGTGCCGGCGGCCCACAGTACCAGGTGAGTATCCAGCAGCAACTTCACTCGGTCGCACCGAACAGCTGCTCGATTTCGGACCCGTTCATCCGGTCAAAATCGTCCGGAACGGAAATTTCGCCGGACATGAACCCGAGCCGGCGAATCTCGGAACTCGTCGGCGCGTCCAGGGCAGTGACCTTGACCATCGGGCGTCCGGCCTTGGCGATGATGAACGGCTGGCCGTTCGCCGCCGCCTCCACCAGTCTGGACAGCTGGGTCTTGGCTTCGTGGATGTTGAAGGTTGGAATAGTCATCGTAAACTTAGTTTATAAGGCTTAGTTTACTCTTCGACGTAGATTACCTGCAAGTGTCCGCAGGTGCCGCAGCGTGGCAGGCAGTCGAGACGGGAGGTGGGCCCATTTTGTTAGAACCGCCGCGCTGGTACCGGCGACTAAAGGTCAGATCCCTTCAGAGGAGACCCCGATGAACACGCCAGCCTCCCCCAGCCGCTCCGCCGCCAGACTCGACTTCCGGACCCTGGAGTTCTTCGCCGGGGCCGTGCAACTGCTCGAGGCCCGGCCCTTCCAGCATCGGGTGCAGTTCTTCGTGTACAGCAAGATGCTCGACGAACTGCGCGAGGCGGTCGCGCAGCCACGGATGCGCCGTCACGCGCAGGGGCTTGCGTCCACCTACCCGGCGATCGCGGAAATTCTTCAGGACTTCGAGATCGATACCGGCATCGCGCGGCGTGAGGAGCAGTGTCCGGAGCTTGACGGGCTGATGCGGCGGATGATGGGGTAAGGATGATTGGCCGGCGCTGCGGAGCGGAACCTATACTTGGTTCAATGCTCCCGTCGGCCTCTCGGATCGCCTTTGTTGCAGGACTCACCCATGGCTTCAGCTATCCATAAAAATACCGTCGTCATGTCCGCGATCGCATTCCTCGCGGCCTGGCCTTTGGCCACTCCGGCCGCTGATGCCCAGCGCCAGGCCGAGGTCGCAGAACGCGGCAAGGACGTGATGCCGTTCAGCCTCCAGGCGACGACCCATATCTTCACCAGGACCAGAGAGGGCGGCGTTCAGCGCGTCGTCGCAAAGAACGCGGCCGACGTCGGGCAGGTCCGATTTGTCCGCAAGCACCTCCAGGAGATCAAGGACCAGTTTCTCAAAGGTGATTTCTCCGGGCCGTCGCATATCCATGGCAAGGATATGCCCGGATTGCCGGCGCTTGCTGCGGCAAAACCAGGGCAAGTCGTCATCGTCTATCGGGAGATCGAGGCCGGGGCTGAGCTCGAATACAAGACGGCAGATCCCAGTCTGGTCGCCGCACTGCACCGTTGGTTCGATGCCCAGCTATCGGACCATGGCTCGGACGCCAAGGAAGGGCACCGGCATCATCACGCCAAGCCGCGGTGAAGCTGGTTGCTGGTCGCTTTAACCGGTTGCCGGGCCAACGCCGCTATTGTTGATTGCGATGACCACCGCGCCCAGCCGCTCCTCAGTTTCCACATGACGATGAGCGTCGGCCGCATCTTCCATTGGATAGACTCTGTCCACAATCGACTTGACTCTGCCGTCTTCAATCATTTCCTTGAGCGTGCACAGTGCTGACTTCGTTTCGCCCGCAAATGCGAATCTCGCCGTCTTGTTGGTGAATCGGGTTGTGAAGAACGAACGGAGCATCACGGATAGGCGGGGATTGCAGATCAGGTAGCGTCCGCCAGGTCTGAGTGCCCTGATACACGCGGTATAGGCGCTCCCTGCAACCATGTCGAAGATCACGTCGTAGGTCTCGCCCTTCGCCGTAAAGCTCACCTTCGTGTAGTCGATGAAATGGTCAGCGCCCATCCGCCGCAGCATTTGTTCCTTGATGGTGCTGTCCACGGCCGTGACCTCCGCCCCCATTGATTTGGCAATCTGAATGGCATGCGCTCCGATGCTGCCGCCGGCACCATTGATCAGTACCTTTTCTCCCTGTTCGATGCATGCCAGTCGGATGAAATGGAGCGCGTTGAAGCCGCCCAACGGTACCGCCGCGGCTTCCTCAAAGCTCATGTTGATGGGTTTGGCGGCAATCGGGTAGCTTGCCGGCAATGCGACATATTCGCCGTAGGCACCGAGCCTGAGGCCAGCTGCGCCAAAGACCGACTCGCCGGCGCAGAACTCGGTGACGTCTTTTCCGGTCGATTCGATCTCGCCTGAGAAGTACCCGCCCAGGATTCGTCGCCTTGGCTTTCTGACGCCGAATGCGATCCGCATGGGCAACCAGAACCACTTTACCGCGAACTTGAACCGGCGCATTTCGACGTCGGACTTCGTCGCCTCGGCTGCCCTTACCCGAATCAGAACCTCATCGTCCGATGGAACAGGTTTACTCACCTCGCTGAGTTTTAGAACATCGGGCGATCCATAGGTGACGTAGGTAATGGCCTTCACGCGGACCTCGATGCTGTGACGGTCTCATTCAGTCACCGATGCTAGCACTCCGAAATTCCGATCGGCCGATGTCAACGGCCATCCCAATGGGCTTCTGCATCATCTTGCCGATCCCGACGGCGATCTCGACGGCGATCTCGGGGCTTGCGGGGCGCGACCAATTGGTCTATACCCGTCATCGAAAGGTGCGCGTTGTGATCTGGCGACCGACGGAAGGGAATACTGGATGAACGAATCCGCCATTGCGACCAAGCCGGCCGCTAGCGAAACCCGTGCCGCGATCAGGGCCCGATATGCGGTCGACGAGGCCGACGCAGTGAGACAGCTGGCGGATCGTCTGGGGCTGCCGTCCGACCGGCGCCAGGCAATTACGGACGAAGCCGCGCGCCTGATCCAGCGTGTCAGGGACGAGACCGATCCGACGACGATGGAGGCGTTCCTCGACGAGTACGGTCTCTCGACGGACGAGGGTGTGGGTCTGATGTGCCTGGCCGAAGCTCTCCTGCGCGTGCCCGACGCCGAGACGATCGACGACCTGATCGAAGACAAGATCGCACCGTCCGACTGGAGCGCGCATCTCGGGCAATCGTTCTCGCCACTTGTCAATGCATCGACCTGGGCGCTGATGCTGACGGGGCGCATTCTGGGCTCCGATACGTCGAGACCCGCTGCCGGGGCGCGCCGGCTGATCAAGCGGCTGGGCGAGCCTGTCGTTCGGACTGCGGTCGGACAGGCCATGAAGATCATGGGGCAGCAGTTCGTCCTCGGTCAGACCATCGAGGAGGGGATCCGGCGGGCGGAGAAGGTGCGTGCGAAGGGCTACACCTACTCGTACGACATGCTGGGCGAAGGCGCGCGGTCGGACGCGGACGCGCAGTCCTACTTCGACAGCTATGCTCATGCCATCAGCGAGATCGCGAAGATTGCCGACGGGGATGTGCGCGAAAACCCCGGCATCTCGGTCAAGCTCTCGGCACTGTCGCCGCGTTATCTGACTACGCACCGCAGCGCGATCGAGCAACAGGTGATTCCGCGCTGTCTGAAGCTCGCGCAGATGGCGGCAAAGGTGAAGGTCGGCTTCAACATCGACGCCGAAGAGCAGGACCGGCTCGACGTGTCGCTCGACGTGGTCGACGCCGTGCTGGCCGACGAGAGTCTGGCGGGCTGGGACGGGTTCGGCGTCGTCGTACAAGCCTATGGGATGCGGGCGCCCCTGGTGCTGGAGCACCTCTACACGCTGGCCGAGCAGTTGGACCGCAGGATCATGGTACGCCTCGTGAAGGGCGCTTACTGGGACACGGAGATCAAGCTCTCCCAGGAACTCGGCGCAGCGTCGTTCCCGGTCTTCACCCGCAAGGTGAACACCGACGTCTCTTACATGGCCTGCGTGAAGATGTTGCTGGCGATGCGCGACCGCGTCTATCCGCAGTTCGCGACCCACAACGCCCACACCTGCGCCGCCGTGCTCGAGATGGCCGGCGCCGCGCGCGACGGCTTCGAGTTCCAGCGCTTGCACGGCATGGGCGAGTCGCTGCACGAAATCGTCCGGACCCAGGCCGGGACGCGGTGCCGCATCTACGCGCCCTGCGGGCCCCACAAGGACCTGCTGGCCTACCTCGTGCGGCGCCTGCTGGAGAACGGTGCGAACTCGAGCTTCGTGAATCAGATCGTCAACGAGGAAATTCCGGCCGAGGCGATTGCCGCCGACCCGGTAGACCGGGCCCTGGCGAATGATCCGATCCAGAACCCCGGCATCCGCCTGCCGCGCGACCTCTTCAAGCCGGGACGCGAGAACTCCAGGGGATGCCGGATCGAGGAACCGGCGACCGCGCTGCCGCTGATCGAGGCACGCAATCGCTTCGCTGATACGCAATGGATCGCGCGGCCCATCCTTGCCGGCGATGCGGCGCCGCAGGGGCCGGCCAAGGACGTCATATCGCCGGCCGACGACAGCGTGGTCGGCCGGGTCCACGAAGCGACTGCGGGCGAAGTGGCCTGGGCGCTTGATGCCGCACAAAAGGGCTTCGAGGAGTGGTCGCAGGTCCCGGTCGCGACCCGCGCGGCGACCTTGCGACGCATCGCGGATCTCTACGAGACGAACATGGCCGAGTTCTGCGCCATCGCCGCACGGGAGGCGGGCAAGATCCTGCTCGACGGCGTGGCCGAGGTGCGTGAGGCGGTGGACTTCCTGCGCTACTACGCCAGCGAGGCCGAGCGGCTGAATGCCGAGGATCCTGCCGCTGCGCGCGGCATCTTCGTCTGTATCAGCCCCTGGAATTTTCCGCTGGCGATCTTCACTGGACAGATCGCCGCCGCGCTGGCGGCGGGCAACGCCGTCTTGGCGAAGCCAGCCGAGCAGACGGCGATCATCGCGACGCGGGCAGCCGAGTTGTTTCGAGAGGCAGGGGTGCCCGCGGCCGCGTTCCAGTTGCTGCCGGGTGACGGTCCGACCGTCGGTGGGCCGCTCACCTCGGACCCGCGGATCGCCGGAGTGTGCTTCACCGGATCGACCGGGACGGCGCAACGCATCCACAAGGCGCTGGCCGCCCATGCGCCCGCCAGTGCCGTGCTCATCGCCGAGACCGGCGGCCTGAACGCGATGATCGTGGATTCCACTGCGCTGCCCGAGCAGGCGGTGGACGATATCGTCGCTGCGTCCTTTCAGTCGGCGGGCCAGCGCTGCTCGGCGCTGCGCATGCTGTATGTCCAGGAGGACACCAAGGACCGGGTGGTCGACATGCTGAAGGGCGCGATGGACACGCTGGTGACGGGCGACCCCTGGTCGATCGACACCGATGTGGCGCCGGTCATCGACGCCGAGGCGCAAGCCGACATCTCCGCCTACGTCGACGAGCAGGAAAAGAAGGGCCGCCTGCTCAAGCGACTCGCCGCGCCGGGCCGGGGCCACTTCGTCGGTGCTGCGCTCGTCGAGGTTGATGGCATTCAGGACCTGGAGCGTGAGATCTTCGGCCCCGTGCTGCACGTCGCGTCCTTCAAGGCCAAGGACATCGACAAGGTGGTCGACGCGATCAACGACCGCGGTTTCGGGCTGACCTTCGGCCTGCACACCCGGATCGACGACCGCGTGCAGCGCATCGTCGAGCGCATCCGCGTCGGCAACATCTACGTCAACCGCAATCAGATCGGCGCCATCGTCGGCAGCCAGCCGTTCGGCGGGGAAGGGCTTTCGGGCACCGGGCCCAAGGCCGGTGGGCCGCACTACGTCAACCGGTTCCGGCGGACCGAGGAGCCGTCCGTGCATGCCGCGACCGAAGGCGAAGCGGTTGCTGCCCATCAGATCGAAGCGGCGTTTGCGACGCTCGACGCGACTGCCTGGTCGGCACGCAGCGATCGGATCCAGGTGCTGCGCCGGGCACTGGACGGCAAGGGGACTTCGGTGCGCCGTGCCGTCAACGCGGCGGCAAGCTTCGACTGCGGACCGTTCCGGCTGCCCGGTCCGACCGGTGAATCGAACCGGATGACCATGGCGCCGAAGGGCCCGGTGCTGTGTCTGGGACCGGAGATCGACACGGCGCTCGCCCAGGCAGCGCAGGCGCTCGCCGCCGGATGTGCCGCGCTGGTCGTGGTCCCAGGGGCCGAGGCCGCGGTGGCGCCGCTAGTGAAGGCCGGCGCGCCGGTTGCCGGCATCGACGGGTTCGTGCCCGCCGCCGAACTGTCCACGGCACCGGGCCTGGTCGTCGTGGCCGCCGCGGGCGACTCCGCTTGGACGCGCGCCCTGAGGCAGGCCTTGGCTTGCCGCGATGGCCGCATCGTGCTGCTCGAGACCGAGGTGATCTGCCCCGAGCGCTACTACTGCGAACGGCACGTCTGCATCGACACCACCGCCGCCGGCGGGAACACCAGCCTTCTGGCCGCCGAGGCGTAGCCGCCGACGCCAGGAAGGAAACAGGAGAGAAACATGCAAACAGGCGTCTGGATCAGTCTGACCCTCTACTTCGTCGCGATGCTGGGCATCGGCTACTACGCGTACCGGAAGTCGACGGGGAACTCGGAGGAATACATGCTGGGCGGGCGCAACCTGCCGCCCGCGGTCGCGGCGCTGTCGGCCGGTGCATCCGATATGTCGGGTTGGCTGCTGCTCGGCCTGCCCGGCGCACTCTACGCGGCTGGCCTCGTCGAGGCCTGGATCGGGATCGGGCTCTTCATCGGCGCATTGATAAACTGGATCGTCGTCGCCCCACGGCTGCGGGAGCAGACCGAACGCTACGACAACGCGTTGACGATTCCCGAGTTTCTCGCCAACCGGTTCCCGACGCAGGCCACGGCGCTGCGCACGGTATCGGCGATCATCATCGTCGTCTTCTTCGCGGTCTACACCGCCTCCGGCCTCGTGGCGGGCGGCAAGCTCTTCGCGACGGCGTTCGACGGAGGCTACCAGACCGGCGTCTGGCTGACGCTGGGCATCGTGCTCGCCTACACGGTGGTCGGAGGCTTTCTCGCGGTCTGTCTGACCGACTTCGTGCAGGGCTGCATCATGATGCTGGCGCTGATCATCATGCCGGCCGTCGTGCTCTATGCGGGCGACGGTGGTGGCTTCGCGCAGGCGGGCCAGACCCTGTCGGGCCTGGAAGGCTTCACGATGTCCTGGTGGACAGAGAGCATGACGCTCATCGGCTGGCTGTCGCTGATGGCATGGGGGCTCGGCTACTTCGGCCAGCCGCACATCATCGTGCGATTCATGGCGGTCAGGAGCGTTCCTGAGGTGGCGACGGCGCGCAACATCGCCATGGGCTGGATGGCCATCTCGCTGATCGGCGCGATCGGCGTAGGCATCCTCGGTCGTGCTTACGTCGTGCGCAGCGGCATCGTCCTGGATGACCCGGAGACGATTTTCATCCTGCTCGCCGAGACCCTGTTCCCCGCGCTGATCACCGGCTTCCTGTTCGCCGCGCTGCTGGCGGCGATCATGTCGACTGTATCGAGCCAATTGCTGGTGTCCTCCTCGTCTCTGGCAGAGGACGTCTACAAACTCTTCGTCGACAAGAAGGCGAGCGACAAGGCGATCGTGACCGTCGGTCGCATCGCGGTCGTGGCGGTGGGCGCAGTGGCGGCCGTCATCGCGGGCGATCCGGACAGCAAGGTGCTGGGACTGGTCGCCAATGCATGGGCCGGGTTCGGGGCGGCATTCGGCCCGCTCATGATCCTGTCGCTGACCTGGCCGCGCATGACCGGGATGGGCGCGGTCGCCGGCCTTGTCACCGGTGCAGTGACCGTCATCGCGTGGATCTCGCTTGGCTGGAACTCGAGTTTCCTCGGCGGCCCGGGCGTCTACGAAATCATCCCGGGATTCCTCCTGGCAATGATCGCGATTGTCGTCGTCAGCCTCGCCACCGAAGCAAAGGGCGAATTCCGCGCGATCATTGCCACGTGACGACCGGCCCTGTGCGGACGTGACCGATGGCGCGTTGAAGCCCTTCGTCGCAGGGAAGGTGCGTCACCGTCAGGACGTACCTGACACCGCTGCCGGGGCGTCCGAGGCCGTGGGGCTGAACCGCGAGAACCCCCGCAATCCTATGACCAGCACCGCCATGACCAGGCCCACCACCGTCGTGATCCATTCGGGAAACCCGATCATCAGGCCGGCGACGAACAACACTATGCGCGCCCACCATCGCACCAGTCCGAACTTGAACAGGTAGCCTTCCGAAGCGCCGGCAATCAGGATGATCGCAATCAGGTTGAAGAAAACCCAGATCACGGTCTTGTACCACGCACCCTGCAGAATCAGGGCGGGCTCGAACAGGAAGAAGATGGGAATGAAATAGAGCACGATGCCAAGCCGCGCCGCGTGCATGCTGGTCTTGATCGGGTCGGAATCGCTGATCCGTGAGGCGAGGAAAGCCGCCAGCGCCACCGGTGGCGTGATCGCCGCCAGGGTGGCGTAGTAGGCGATGAACAGATGCACCGCCAGCGTATTGAGGCCCGCGACCTGCTCGAGCGCCGGCGCCAGTGTCAGTGCCAGCATGAGGTAGGCGGCCACGATCAGTCCCAGCATGCCGAAGATCATGCACACGCCGATGCCGATCGCGAGGATCGGCACGACGTTGCTGCCCCCCATCTGCACCAGTTCCGCGGCAATGGCCGGCGCAACTCCGGTGGCCATCAGGCCTCCCAGGATGAAACTGGTGGGAAGCAGCAGCGCCACGGTCTGGCTGAGCAGTTTCGCCGCTTCCAGCAGGATCGTGCGCAGTCGAGCGACATCCAGCCGCAAGCTCTTCTTGAAGAAGGTCAGGCCGAGCAGCAGCGCCGAAGCGTAGTAGGGGGCCAATCGCTCCCAGCGCATGAACACCAGCCCCCAGACCAGAAACGCCAGCACGATCAGGAACGGCCAGCCTTCGATCAGCGCTTCGCGCAGCGACGGCAGGTCCCGGGGTGGGGATCCGGTCATGCCCGCCTTGGCGGCGTAGCCGTCGACGTGAAAATACAGGCCGACGTAGTAGAGGACGCTCGGAATGATGGCCGCCAGTACGATGACGCCATAGTCCGTATTGGTGAAGTCGGCCATGATGAACGCAACCGCGCCCATGACCGGGGGCATCAGCATGCCGCCGGTGGACGCGCAAGCCTCCAGCGCGCCGGCATAGTGCGCAGGAAAGCCCGCCCGCTTCATCGCCGGTATCGTGACGGAGCCGGTGCTGACCACGTTGCCGAAAATGCTGCCGCTGAGGCTGCCGAAGAATCCGCTGGCCAGCACGGCGACCTTAGCCGGTCCGCCGCGCGCGCCGCCCATCATCGCCATGGCGAGTCGAAGGAAGAAATCCGCGGCCCCGGTCGCAACCAGCAGCGCGGCGAGCACGAGGAAACCGATGATCACTTCCCCGACCACCCGCGTGACCACCCCCAGCAGCGCATCGGCCGAGTAGACATTGAAGGCCAGTGTCCGGGCCAGTGTTGTCGGCGGGCCCCAGAACATGCCCGGCATATGGTCCGCATAGATCGGATAGAGCCCGAGCAGAATCACGATGACGAGAAAAACGGTGCCACCCGACCGACGCGCCGTCTCCAGGATCATGACGAACAGCGCCGCTGCGACCACCAGTTGCCAGGTCTCCGCCACCGGAACCCAGGTCTGGTAGACCAGGTCCGAGGACTTCCAGGCGAGGAACAAGGTCAATCCAAGCGTCACGGCGGCAGGGACGTAACTGAACCAGCCCACCCCGCCTTCGCCGCGATACGCGGGAAGGAACAGGAAGGCCATCGGCAGGAAAGCCGCCATCAGCAGGAAGTAGTAGGTGACGTCCAGGAGCGGCGCAAGGCCGAAGATGTACACCACCGAGAGCGCCACACCGGCGCTGGTTGCGATGAGGACCAGCGCGCGCAGAAGCGCGGGCATGGACTGATAGCGTTCCAGGCTGCGATCGACGAAACCTTCGGGAATGCCGGCCGCTGCGCCCGCTCCCTGCTGTGCCGGGGCGCTGGTCACCGGATCCCCGCCTGCTGGCGATGGCATGGACCGGGCTAGCCCAGCGCCAGGACTTCTTCGCCGAACGGCTGAGCGCTCCCGTTGCGGGCCCGGTAATCCTGCCACAGCGCCGTCCATTCGGCGTTGCCCGGATCGACCTTGACGCCAGCCTTGTCGGCGGCGGCAAGAGCGCCCTGGAAGACCTTGACCCGCTTCTGGGCCAGCGCCACCAGCTGAACCTGGCGGGCCTGGAATTTCTCCTGCCAGAGCTGCTTGTCCTTCAGGTAGCGGATCGCCCCTTCATGAAGCGGCTGCAGGGCGCCGTTTTCCAGGAACGCCACCAGATTTGCGACGGTCATCAGGTGGGCGTGCGTGAAGTCCTTCTTGTAGCTGTCGTGATTCTCGTCGAGCCACTTGATGAGCTGGTAGACGAACTCCGGGTCCTCGTCACCCCGCACGTGATTGGTCTGGAACGCATGGTCCATGCGCACGCCGATCGCTGATTTGACCCCCGACTCGGTGGTCTGGGGGATGTACCCGGACATGATCGTGCGATAGCGCTTGAACGCGGCCGGATCCTTGTCGGCTGCGGGCAGCGGCAGCCAGCGCAACCCGCTCGGGGCCGCCTCGGCCTGGTAGGAGGGGCCGGAAATCGGCGAGGTGAATGTCACGTCTACCCTTCCCTCAGCCAGCACGGCAGTATTGGCGCCGTAGCTGCCGACCTCGACGATATTCACGTCGCTTTGCTTGAGATTGCGATACGCGAGCAGTGCCTCGATGCCGGCCACCAGGAACGAAGAGCTCTTGGCAACCGCGAGGCGGGTGCCTGGAACGACATCGTCGAAGGACTTGATCTTCGAGTCACCCTGGACCACAAAGCCCCACGGCGTCACCATGTTCATGTGCGCTACCCGCGTATCGCTCGGCCCGCCGGTCTTGGTGGCATAGCCCTGGACCGCATCCATCTGGTCGAAGTAGTCGGAGGCCTGCAGCATTGCGATGCGCCCTTCGCCGGCATTGAGCCAGTTGGCCCGGGCAAAGCCGTTCGGCGCCGGCAGCACCGCCACCCGGGTGCCGGTGGCTGCCTGGAACTTGGACGTCCAGGCAACCGCGAGCGAGTGATTCGCAGTGCCGACCACCGGTGTCACGACCGAAAAATTTCGCGGCCACTTGTAGGTTCCGGTCTGCGCCGAGGCCACCGGTCCGAAACCGGCCAGAAGGGCGTAAGCTCCCGCAGCGCGGGCTGCACCGGTGAGTACGACGCGGCGTCGTTGGTTGGTCATGCTGGTCTCCTTGTGGTTATGGTGCGGTCTTGCCGGGACGCTGACGCGATCTGAGGGGGTGCAGCGGCGCCGTCCGTGTCCGGACTGCCTCCTACGCCTGCTGCAGCTGCGTCTTCGATTCAGCGCCGGCGAGGGCGGGCGCATCCAGCGTCGTCGAGCGGCGCAGTTCCCGCGGCTCGGAAAGATCGAAGGATCGACCGCGATGCAGCATGCAGCGGTTGTCCCAGATGATCAGGTCACCGACCTGCCAGCGATGGCGATAGATGTGATCCGGATCGGTGGTGTGCTCCAGCAGGTCCCATAGCAGCATGCGGGCCTCTGCAACCGTCATGCCGTCGATGGCCCGCGCGTGGGCACCAATGTAGAGATGACGACGTCCCGACCCGGCATGGGTCTGGACCAATGGCCATTTCACCGGGGGGATCGCAGCGATCTGCTCGGCGGTGTAATCGGTGTCGCCAAGCATGAAACGCGAATGCAAGGCGAAATGCTCGGCCACGAGGCCCTCGAGCCGGGCCTTGTCGCCATCGTCCAGCCGGTCCCAGGCAAGCCGCTCGTCAGCGAACTCGGTGTCGCCGCCACGCCCCGGCAGGACCACCGCGTGCAGCATGGAGTAGCGCGCCCGGGGCTGCTGGAACGAGCTGTCGCTGTGCCACATCTGGTTCGCGATGTTCGAAACGATCTTGCGCGAGGCGCGCGCCGCCACCTGGCCGTCAATCTCGACGTTGGAGATGTCCGCGAGTTCGTTGTAGTCGAAGCGATGGGCTGCAGCGGAATTGGGCGTGGCCTTGACGCGGCGAAAGCCCAGATCGAGCGGGCCGAACTGCCGGGTGAAGGCCATCTGCTCGCCTTGGGTCAGCGACTGGCCGCGGAACAGCAGTACGCCAAAGCGGTTCATCGCCGCATCCACCGCCGCGATCCCGTCCGGCGTCAGCGGCTCGCGGATGTCGATGCCGGCAGCCAGCGCGCCGAAGGCGGGGGTCAGGGGTTCGAAGTGAAGGGTCATGCGGGTATCCCGGGGAACGCGAACGACGAACCATTATGGTGACCCAACCGCTTCCGATCAAGCGACGGTGCTCGGGCCTCCTGGCGCGATGCCCGGCGGCATCGGACAATCCAGAACACTGGCGAACGCGCGCAACAACTCCACCTCGGCCGGGGTGGCTCGCTGGTCGTGCCAGGTGCTGATGACACAAGCCGTCAGCAAGCGTGATTTGTCCGCCGGAGCCAGGTGATCCAGCTTGCCGAGGGCCTGATCCAGATCCTCGACTCTGATCTGTTCTTTCGCCAGCAACGACAGGCCGCTGACGGACAACACCTGCACGGAAGCATCGAACGCGCTCCGGGCACTGTCCTGAGCCATTGCGCCGGCATGCGCCATCACCGACAAGACGATTACGAATTCCCGCGAGAGGTGCCCGGGATCCGTATGACGCACTGCAGCGGGTGATGGCTTGAGAAAGTGCCCATCCAGGTGGCTGACCAGAATCTTCTGTAGTGACCACTCGAACAGGTCGATCCTGGCATCCATGTGTATCAACGCCGCCAGGTTCTCCTTGAACGACGCGTACTGGCTGTATGACAACTGCTTGAGTGCAGGAATGGCGATGTCGATGATCGGCAGCCGGAACTTGATATCCAGCTCATCCATCTGTGGCATCAAGCCGATCGCCAACGCGTATACGTCGCCGTCGGCCCGGTCTCGCAACACCGCGAGTTGACGTTCACGCAGTTCCGGCCCCTTGTCGAGCAACAGGCAATGGATCACTGCTCGGGCGCCATAAGGTTCCCTTGCAGCTTCCCGGATCTCCACGGGCAACTCAGACAGCAACGACCGCGCATACAGTACCGATTCCTGGGTCGGCTTGCCGATCCGTTCCATCATTGCGACTGCGTCGGCCACCGCTGCACCTGCCGCGACCGTCGCCATGGTTCGGGCCATGTCCGGTCGCCGGATGGCAGCGGAGCCATCGACCTCCGGGGTGCCTTCGACTGTCGCCGGCGGTTCAGAAAGATCGAACTTGCCATCCCACTGGGGATCGATACGCAGGATGCGACTGGCGAGCGGCGGATGGGTGGACGAAAGCCATTGCATGAAGCCGGTGACGCCCTGGGCGAAGAAGGCGTGGCTGACTTCGGGGGCGCTCGGGTTGCGCACAATGGAGCCGGACTTCACGCCGCCGATCTTTTTCAACGCACCCGCGATGCCGTCCGGGTTGCGGGTGAACTGGACCGCCGACGCGTCGGCCAGGTATTCCCTTTGCCGACTGACTGCAGCCTTGATCAGGCCGCCGAAGAATGTACCGGCAAAACCGATCACCATCAGCCCGGCCGCGAATGCCAATATCGCAGTACCGCTATTGTCGTTGCCGCGCCTGCGGCCCCGGAACGATGCCGAATGCATCAGGTAGTAGCCCAGAATGCCCAGGATCAGGATGCCGTTCAAAGCGCCTATCAGGCGGATATTGAGCTTCATGTCACCGTTGAATATGTGACTGAACTCATGCGCGATGACGCCCTGCAGCTGATCGCGGCTCAGCCGCTCGATCGCGCCCTGGGTGATCCCGAGTACCGCATCACGCGGCGTGAATCCCGCCGCGAAAGCATTGATACCCGGCTCGTTGGCCATCAGGTAGACCGGTGGCGCCGGCGTTCCCGACGCGATGGCCATTTCGTCCACCACGTTGAGGAGCTTGCGCTGATCGGGTTCTTCGGTATTGCGTGGAATCAACTGTCCACCCAGCGACTCGGCGACAACCTTGCCACCCGCGGACAAGGCCATGATCTTGTACAGGCTGCCGCCAAGCACCACCACGCTGACGCCCGCACCCACGGCGGCGAACATCTTCCAGTCCATTTGCGCGAAAAATGTCTGGCCGGCACGCATTTGCTGGGTGTCGACAAAACCGAACACCACCAGAGCCAGCACATTGGTCATGACAATCAATGCGATCACCGCGACACCGAACAGGACGACCAGCAGTGTCGTGTGCTTGTGCGCGCGTTCCTGGGACTCGAAGAAATTCATCGGTCGGCCGCCAGGCTGTCCGTTCCGGTCAGAACGACACCTTCGGCGCCGCCTGGATCGCGGCGCTGTCTTCGAACTCCAGCAGCGCTGCGTCCTGCGCGTGGCCGAACATGGGCGCGAAGACGACTGGCGGGAAAGACTGCTTGTAGGTGTTGTAGGCCATCACCTGGTCGTTGAATGCCTGGCGTGAAAAAGACACCTTGTTCTCCGTCGACGTGAGCTCCTCGCTCAGTTGCATCATATTCTGGTTGGCCTTGAGGTCCGGATAGGCCTCCATCACCATCCTCATGTTCAACAGGGCGCCGGACAACCTGCCTTCAGCGCCGACCAGGTCTTTCATGGCGGCGGCATTTCCGGGCGCCGCGGCGGCGCTGGACAACATGCCGGAAGCCTCATTGCGCGCCTTGACGACCGATTCAAGCGTTTCCCGCTCGTGCTTGATGTAACCCTTGGCGGTCTCGACCAGATTCGGAATCAGGTCGTAACGACGTTTGAGTTGCACTTCAATCTGGGCAAAGGCGTTCTTGTACCGGTTCCTCAGCATGACCAGCTTGTTGAAGATCGCGATGACGTAAAAGACCGCCAATGCAATGACGACCAGAATAACTATCAGTGTGGTGCCCATGTTCTGCCTTGTGATTTAGTTGCCTGCGATTGCGCCGCGTTTTCCAACCGACAGGTGGGGCATTCGTGCGCGGTCATATTCGTTCGTCGGCGATCCACGAGCGTCCGCTCAACGAATGGCGGCTCCCGCGCGCCAGTTGTCGGTTAGTTGGCCGTGGGCGATGGACACGAAAATGACGTTTGATCAGACTTATGGCCGTCGACAGGTCGATTCATTATTGCTTGCACCTATCCTGCTTCGGAGCTTTTCCGTCGGGCGGAATGTCATGCCAGTGAGTGTACACACGGTTCGTGTTTCCGAGGCGATCAAGTCTACCGAAGCAGGGCGTCCGCGGGCTGCAGCAGCCGCCTGTTTCTGATGCGCGGACTCAAGTACCGAATGTGGCGCATCGGCTGCTCGAATGCGCCGCCTTGGGCGCGCGCCTTGATGCCGTGCCACGCGAGGACTCAAACTCGCTGGTTAGATGCATGGCTCGTTCGGGAGGACGGCGCCCGAGCTGAACCTAATCGATGGCGAGGCGTTCAACCATTTCAACGGAAGCGGAACTCATGTCGAAGCGGCCCGCAGAGCACGACTGATTCCATACGCTAGCCTGCGGCGCGCCGCATTGCCTGCTCGCTTTCTGCGGCGCAGGCGCAGGCCGGAAGTCTCCGCCGCAGGGTGACCCTGATCGCATCCTGTTCGTGCGGTTCCTGCTTCTCACGCGCTCGAGCGCCGATCCAGGTGCAACTGGTGCGACTGAGGTTGCAAAAGCGCCTGGGAACAGGGTGAAGTCGGGGGAGGCGCCCCTACGATCGACGGCTCAACCTGGAAGCAACTCATGTCGAGCCCCCGAGCAACATCCTCGCCAAACCGGTCGCGGCTCCGCCGGCGACATTCGATGCGGTCCGCGACGGCGTGGCCGACGTGTCCTTCAGCGTTCACGGCTATACGCCCGGGCGCTACACGATGACCAAGTTCGTCGAGTTCCCTTTCATGGGGGATTCGGCCGAAGCCACGTCGGCTGCCTATCAGAAGATCTTCGACCGGCAGCTCGCGAAGTTCGACGAACACAAGGGCCTCAAGGTGCTGGCGGTTTTCACGCACGGTCCGGGCGCCATATTCAACACCAGGCACCCGGTTGCGAAAATGGCTGACCTGGACGGTCTCAAGTTCCGGGTGGGCGGCGGTATCGTCAACGATATCGGCCGTGCGCTCGACATCAATATGACCCTGAAGCCGTCGACCCAGTCGTACGAACTGATCTCTTCGGGAGTCATGGACGGCGTCTTCTTCCCGTCGGAATCGATCGTGACCTTCAGGCTCGAGAAGCTCATCAAGTACCGGACCAGTTTTCCGGGCGGCTTGTACAACACCAGCTTCGCGATGGTGATGAACGCGGCGACCTGGGACAAGATCGCAAAGGCGGATCAGGAGGCGATGAAGCTGGGGAAGTGATCAACGCGGCGACCTGGGACAAGATCGCAAAGGCGGATCAGGAGGCGATCGCCAAGCTGTCCGGCGAAGCCCTGGCACGGCGCTTCGGCCAGGCCTGGGACAAAAACGATCGCGAGGGCAATGCGGTCCTGCAGGCCAATGGCGTCCAGGTGGTGAACGCAGGCAAATCTTTCGTCGACGAAGTCAGGGCCAGGACGTCGCAGATCGAGAACGACTGGATCGCCGAGGCGAAGGCGAAGGGCATGACTGATCCGGCGCAGGTCCTGAAGGAGTACCGTGCCCTGGTCGCGGCTAATTGACGTCAGGCGCGGCGTCCCCGCTGTTCAGGGATGCCGCAGCGATCGGCGCCGGGTCATCCCGGCTCCTTCTCTATATTTTCCCGTCGTACTGCACGCTTGGCGATCAGTTTCTCGGAAAGCTTGAAGCCGCGCCCGTCTTCGCTGAACGGGCAGACCTGGATGCAGATGGCGCAGCCCCCGGTAATCGAGAAGTAGGGCACGCACTTATCGAAGTCCACGTACCACTTCTCGACGCCGCGAACCATCTGCTTGCGATCGCCGATTGCCTGGGGCGGGCAGTCGATCGTACAGCGCCGGCAGGTTGCGCACAGGTCCTCCACCCCGATGTCGACCGGCCGGTCATGGGCGAGCGGCAGGTCGGTGAGCACCGCGGCCAGGCGTATGTTCGAACCCGACTCCCGGCAGATCAGGGATCCATGCTTGCCTAGCATTCCCAATCCGGCGTTGACGGCCAGGGGTATGTGCAGGATGTCGGTGGAGTTGGAGTCAGCGAAACTCTTCGCCCGCCAGCCCATGGCGCGGATCCGGGCGGCGATCCGGTTGCCCGTCTTGGCGAGCTCCTTGTAGACCCGCAGCACTTCCGTGGCAGCGCGGGCATGCGGGATGTCGGCCATCTCGAGCCGGTCCATCGGGATGCCGAAGCAGATGGCGTTCGGGTAGTCGAGGGAGGTGTGCTCGTAGCAGGCCTCGTCGATCATGCCGGTGACGCCCACGATGCTGGCGCCTTCGGCCCGTGCAATGTCCTTGACCTCCGTGGCCATCGCCTGCGGATCCTGGACCGGACGCCGCGTCGATGCCATCGGTCCGTCGGAATTGCGGGTGTACCAGCGTATCAGCAGGCTTTGCGGCAGGCAGCGCCAGTCGGCCATCGCCAGGAAGAACCGGTTCATCAGGTACCAGTCATGCAGTCCGTAATAGCCTGGGTTGGTGTGGAAGACGTGCCGCGGCCTGAAATGCGTGGCCAGGCCCAGCCCATTGACCTCGTTGCCGGAGCGTGGCGGATCCGCATAGACGGCCACGGCGCTTGCCGGGGGCGGGTTATTCGGCTTCAACGCTTGCCTCCCTGCGGCCTGGCGCCCTGCAGAAGGGGCAGGACCTCTTCCTCGAGCACGAAGGGCCTTCCCGAGGCCAGTGCCGCCCGGTAGCTGCGGCGGATACGGCGGCCCTTGGTGGCCCAGAAGAGCAGGACCATCGCAAGGAATCGAAGCACCTTCAAGTCGCGTACGAGGCGTCGGCCGCGGGATGCGTCACGCAGGACGAATTGGGCATCGAAGGTCGGCGGTTTCTTTACCTGGGGCGTCATGGGGCGTCGCGCATCCGGATGGGTGGCCTATGTTAGCGTTCCGTCGCCTGGCTGGCGAGGCCGCCGAAAGGTCTCGCCTTTGAGGGTGCCGCACCGGCACTGGAAGCGGAGAGTCATCGTGCGACGTCGACCGGCTGACCCGATCGTGCGCTCCGTGCCATTGCCTCGAGCGTGGCCGCGTTATCCAGGCTTGCATCAGCTGCGCGTTCGATGGCCGCGAAGTCGCGGGCAGCGACAACTTCTGAAAACGCTTCCGCTGCGAACCGGAATCCACTGCCGACGCCGGTTCGAATGGTCTCGAAGGGGATCGTGTTGGGGATGCCGCGTCGTACGCGAAGCTGACTGGGCAGGTAGCCGTGCCGGTCGCCGCCCGCACTCGTGCTCGTGTGATTCAGAAACTCGGTAAAGATCGCTCCGTGGGAACCGACGACCGTGGCGTGGCGGTGGTTGGCCGTGTCCATCGCGCAGGACATCTGTGCGCGCCGGCCGTCGGCGTAATGCAGGGTGGCCACCATGGCAATGTCGACGCCGCTGTCCGCCCAGGTTGCATCGGCAAGCACACGCTGCGGCGCGCATCCCATCACGAGGCGGATCAGGCTCAGCGCGTAGCTGCCGGCATCGAGGAGTGCCCCGCCGCCGAGTTCGGGTTTCATCCGGATGTTCTGCGCCGGATTCTGCACGGTGAAGCCGAAGCTCGCCTGGACCGAGCGAACGTCGCCGATCGCGCCCTCATGGAGCAGCGCGAGCATCGCCCCTGTCTGGGGCTGGAAGTAGTAGGGGTACGCTTCGAGCAACATCACCTGCTGGCGCCGCGCCGCGTCGAACATCGCCTGCGCCTGCGAGAGGGAGAGCGATAGCGGCTTTTCGCACAGGATGTGCTTGCCGGCCTCGGCGGCCCTGATCGCCCACTCGGCGTGCATGCTGTTCGGCAGCGGCAGGTAAATGGTGTCGATCTCCCGATCGGCCAGCAGTGCCTCGTAGCTTGCGTGATGGCGTGGCACCCCGAACTCCGATGCGAAATCCTGCGCCTTGCCAGCGGACCGGCTTGCGACCGCGGCTATCCGGACCTCTTTGCTCGGCGTGACGTCGCGCGCAAACTGGCGGGCAATATTGGCGCAGCCGAGGATACCTATTCGCATCCGGGCCGGCGCAGACGGGTTCTTCTTCATGGGTTTGCCCGCCTGAAGAGCGGCCAGGGTGGAGAGGGCCCGATTCTGTCATAGGGAGGCAGACGCGACCCTTCCCAGACTCCGACAGGTTCGCCAGGGTCCCTATTGGACAATTGCCCCGGTCGCCCGTAAGATGAGGAGCGGATCCCTCGCGCAACCAAAGGTGACAACGATGACCCTCCGCCTCGCACTGGCAGCCGTCTTGTCGGTGGCGCTGAACGCCGGCGCCCAGACGCTCCCGATCTTCGATTCGCACCTTCACTACAGCCACGATGCCTGGGAGCAGCTGCCGCCCAAGGCGGCAATCGAGATCCTGCGCAAGGCCGGCCTGAAAGCGGCCATGGTCTCCAGCAGCAGCGATGACGGCACGCAGAAGTTGTATGCCGAGGCTCCCGACCTGGTCATACCGGTACTGCGGCCGTACCGGGAGCGGGGTGAGTTGAGCACCTGGGTGCGCGACCCGAGCATCGTGACCCACCTTGAAACGCGCTTGAAGGCAAACCGGTATGTCGCCATCGGTGAGTACCACGTCTACGGCGCCGATGCCGACCTGCCGGTGGTGCGCCGCGTGGTCGAACTGGCCCGCGAGAACAAGCTGTTCCTGCATTCACACTCGGATGCCGATGCCATCGAACGCCAGTTCAAGCAGGATCCCGACGCGCGCATCCTGTGGGCGCACTCCGGCTTCGACTCGCCGGAGAAAGTGCGCGACATGCTGCGCAAACACCAGAACCTGTGGTGCGACCTCGCCTTTCGCAGCGACCATGCCCGCAACGGCAAGGTCGAACCGGAGTGGCGCGCCGCCTTCCTGGAGTTCCCTGACCGCTTCCTGGTCGGCACGGACACCTTTACGCCTGAGCGCTGGCACTTCGTGGTGGAGCATGCCAACTGGTCGCGCCAGTGGCTGGCCGACCTGCCGGCCGAAGTGGCCGAGCGTATCGCCTACGGTAATGGCGAAAGACTGTTCGGCGCCATGCTGAAACGGCCGTGAAACTGGCTGCAGGGCGGCTGTGCAAGGCGCTGCTGCCTGGGGTGCTGCTGCTTGAGGTGCTGCTTTGTGCGGAGGTGGCAGCAGCAGCTGCCTGCCCGCTGCCGGAACCCGCGCTGGAAAAATCCGGCGTGCAGGCGGTGTGGAAGACAAACGGCGAACCCATTGCCGTCGGCCGCCACTTCGTCATCGACATCCAGTTGTGCCCGGCCGACGCGGTACTCCTGCGCGTGGACGCCACCATGCCCGCGCACCGCCATGGCATGAACTACCGTCCCAGCGTGCAGCAGCGGGACGACGGGCGCTGGCGCGCCGAGGGGCTGATGTTCCACATGCCCGGTCAGTGGACATTGCAGCTCGACGTGAAGGTCGGCGCCCACACGACACGACTGCAGGACGAGGTCGATTTGCCGTGAGATGCTGGCTGTTGCTGGCGTGGTTTGCGCTGGGGCCGGCGCTCGGTGGCGTTGTCGATTTCGACGCCGACGAACTTGCGCGCATCGAGGCTCATGGGCCGTGGCCGCCGCCGGCCGTTCCGGACGCTGGCAACCGCGTCGAGGGGATACCTGAGGCGGTGGAACTCGGACGCCGGTTGTTCTTCGAGCGTCGCCTGTCGTCCACCGGCCTGCTCGCCTGCGCCAACTGCCACGATCCGGCGCGGGGCTTTCAGGATGGCAGACGCTTCACCCGCCACGACCGCAATACGCCGGGCTTATTGGATGTCGGATGGCAGCGCTGGTTCGGATGGGACGGCGCCAAGGATTCGCTCTGGGCCGCTTCGCTGTCGCCGTTGGTGGCGAAGGATGAACTCGGCGCCAACCCGCAGCAGGTGCTGGCGTTGCTGCGAGACGATCCCGACGCCGATGCGGCCTACCGGCTGCTGTTCGGGACACCCGTTGCCGACGACTCGGCGCTGGTCAACGTGGCGAAGGCGCTCGCGGCCTGGCTCCGCACACTCACCTCCCCGCGCACTTCGTTCGATGACTTTCGCGATGCCCTTTCGAGTGGCGACATGAACGCCGCCGGGCGCTATCCGGCGGAGGCGCAGCGCGGCTTGAAGCTGTTCGTGGGCAAGGGGCGTTGCTTCTTCTGCCATAGCGGTCCCGCGTTCACGAACGGCGAGTTCGCCGACATCGGGCGGCCGTTCTTCACGGCCGGTGGTGCGGACCCGGGGCGTTGGGGCGGATTGCAGCACTTGCTGATGAGCCCCTATAACCGGCTGGGTACCTATTCAGATGCTGGACCGGAGGATCCGAGCGCAGTCGGAACCCGCCATGTCGTCATAGAGCCTCGTCACTTCGGTGAATTCAAGGTGCCCGGCTTGCGCGGCCTGGCGGCGACTGCACCCTACTTTCACGACGGCAGCGCGGCGTCTATTGAAGACGTCGTGCGCCACTACTCCGAAGTCGACGAAAGTCGCCTCCACGCCGACGGCGCGCGACTGCTGCAGGCACTGAAGCTGTCGGCGCAGGAATCGGCCGATCTGCGGGCATTTCTGCTGTCGCTCAGCGCACCAGCGGAAGCGTCGAAGAGCGACGCGCTTCCGGATGGTGTTGCGCCAGGTAGCGTTCGGTAGCGACTTCGACAGCCGGCAGATTCTCGTGCATGCGACGCAGCAGTCCGATCAGGGTCTCGCGCTCCTGCGCAGTGAATACCGACAGCAGCGCGCGTTCGCGCGCGAGCGCCATGCCCATGATCCGGTTATGCAGTCGCCGTCCTTTTGGAGTGATGGTGGCGATCCGCAGCCGGCCATCGCCCGGATCGAGCGAGATGGTGATGAGCCCGCGTTCCTGCATGGACTTGAAGGCACGGCTGACCGATGCCTTGTCCATGCCGATGACCCGGCAGCAACGCTGCGCCGATATGGATGACTCGATGGCGAGCAGTACCAGCAGGCGCCAGGTCTCGATACCCGCATCGAAGGCGGCCAGGTAGGCCTGGGAGGCGCCGCGGGTCAGCTTGTTGGCAATCCAGGTGAGGTAGCCTGGAACGTAGTGGTCCAGGTCGATGACCGGGCAGCGCGGACTGTCCTTCATTGCTGGGTCTCGGGCAGTCGCAACACCAGTCCTTCCAGTTGGGCCGACAGTTTGATCTGGCATGACAGACGGCTCTCCGGACGGCGCTCGCTGCTGGTGCATTCCAGCATCTCGGCCTCGGTTGCGAGCATCGGCTGGAGACGGGCAGTCCAGGCCGGGTCGACATAGACGTGACAGGTCGCACACATCGCGGAACCGCCGCATTCGCCGACGATTCCCCTGACGCCCTGCGCGACGGCCGTCTGCATGACACTGTGGCCTTCCTCGCCCTCCAGGTGGGTGGTCTGGCCGTCGGGGGCGATCAGGGTGAATCCGGGCATGTTCTGAACTCGTTGAGAAGATGGGCAGGGACTGGCGGGGGCGTGCAGGCGCAGGCGCAATGGAGCAGGCGTAGTGGCGCAGGCGTCGGGGCCGCCAGGGTCACGCGGCTTCGAGCCTCAGGGGCAGCGTCGCGAGCGCGCGCAGCGTGTTGTTGAGTCGCCGGGTGGGTTCGCCGGCCAGCGACAGGCGCTTCACCCGCTTGGCGATCCCGCCCAGGATCAGTTCGCCCTCCAGGCGAGCGATGACCTGACCGACGCAACCGTGGATGCCGGAGCCGAAGGCCATATGGCCGGTGGGGCGGCGCCCGATGTCGAAGCGGTCGGGTTCCGGCCACTGCCGCGGATCACGGTTCGCAGCGGCAAGCAGGGCCAGTACTTTGCTCTGCGCCGGGATCGGCGTGTCCGCGATCCGGGCATCGACCGAGGTCGTCCGGAAGAAGGTCTGCACTGCGGATTCGTAGCGCAGGGCTTCCTCGAAGGCGGGACGGGCAAGCGCCGGGTCGGCGTGCAGCCTGGCGTACTGCTCGGGGTGCTGGGCCAGGCACAGCAAGCGCGTTGCCGAGGCCGTTGACGGTGGTGTCGACCCCTGCCGACAGGAACGACCGGACCAGCAGCGGCGCCTCCTCGTGGCTGATCTCGCCGGCGTCCGCTGCCTGGAAGATCAGGTCGCCGAAGCCGTCGGGCCTGAGCATCGCCGCGCTGGCAGTGGTCCATGATCCACTGCGTGACCGGCTTCACCTTCTCCGCCGCGCGCGCCAGCAGTTCGTTGCGCGGACCGAAGGCGTTGAAGATCATGTTTCCGTACAGCAGCAGCATTTCGCGGCCTTCCGATTCGAGGCCCACCGCGTCGGGGAAGACCTTGAGCGGGTAGACTTCGGACAGGTCCTTGACGGCGTCGATCTGCCCCTCGTTGCGGGCCTTGTCCATCAACCGGTCGAGCAGGCTGTCGGCCTCGGCGGCGAAGCTCGCCCGGACCTGGTCACCGTCTTGGGCGAGAGGATGCGCGCCAGCACCGATCGCGCACGGGTGTGGTCCGGTGGATCGGCTTCCAGGATCAGGCTCTTCGGGCGAAACGGCGTCTCCTTGTTGAAATTGGCCAGTCCGACGCCCGCCGATGAGATGAACGTGGTGTGGTCGTTCAGGATGGCGCGCACTTCCGCATGGCGGGCGCTGGCGTAGATGCCGTACTTCGGAATCCAGATGATCGGACCTGCTTCGCGCATGCGTTCGTGATCGGCGTACGGGTCGGTCAGGAATGCGTCGCTGAACGGATCGACGTCGACGACGGGAACGCCCGCCGGGGTGCTCGCTTCGGCTGCTTGGGTGTTCATGCTGATCTCCTTTGTCCTGACTGCCGGGGTCTGTTTCAGGCAGGCGTCGCTTCGGCGACACCGACGTAGCGCTCGAGCAATGGCGGACTGTCTCATCAGGTCCTCGCTGTGCACCCGCATGCACGACTTCGCCGTGCTCGAGAATCACGGTCTGCGGCGCAAACCGCAACGCCTCATCGATCTTCTGTTCCACCAGCAGCACGGCGACGCCGGTCTGCCGGGCTGAGATTCTCGAAGGTCGCCATCAGCTCGCCGCAGATGATCGGTGCCAGGCCTTCGAGCGGCTCGTCGAGCAGCAGCAGGCGTGGTTGACCCAGCAGCGTGCGCGCGACCGTCAGCATCTGCTGCTCGCCGCCGGACAACTGGTGGCCGCCATTGTTGCGCCTCTCGGCCAGTCTCGGGAAGAGCTGATAGGCCTCGTCGATGCAGGCGCGCGACCGTCCCTTGAGCCCTGCGATGAGATTCTCCTCGACCGTGAGCGAGGGAAAGATGTCGCGCGTCTGCGGCACATAGCCCAAACCGGCCCGCGCGCGCTCGCGCGGCGACTGGCGGGTGATGTCCTTGCCGTCGAACTCGATCCGGCCGCCGCTGACGTCGGGCCAGCCCCATGATCGCCTTCAGCACGGTCGACTTGCCGGTGCCGTTGCGGCCGATCATTGCCAGACGGCCTCCCGCCGGCATCTCCAGGCTGATCCCGTGCAGGATGCGCAAGTCGCCATACCCCGCCTCGACCTCCCGAAGGTGCAGCAGCGGAGCGACCGCCGGCCGGCTGGCGCTGGTCGTCATGCCGTTGCTCCGAGGTAGACGGCGCGCACCGCCGGGTGATCGCCGGATCTCCTGCGGCGTGCCGTCGGCCAGGATCGCGCCCTCGGCCAGCACCACGATGCGTGCGCGAAGCTGAACACCAGCCCCATGTCGTGTTCGATCATCAGGATGGCGAGTTCGGCGGCAGCGCTGCCAGCGCGTCGAGGATGATCCGCCGTTCGCCCATCGGAACACCGGCCATCGGCTCGTCGAGCAGCAGCACCTTGGGCTGCAGCGCGAGCGCCAGGGCTATCTCGACCAGGCGTTGCTCGCCGTAGGCCAGCGCCACCGGCAGCCGATCGGCCAGTCGATCGAGTTGCAGGGTGCAGAGAATGGCATGGGCTTCGTCGCAGACCGCCGCGAAGCCGTCGAGCGGGCGCAACATCCGGTTGACCGAGCCGAGCCGCTGGTGGATCGCCAGTTCGACCTGTCGGCGCACGGGAGTCGCGGCGCGAGTTGCGTGATCTGGAAGGTGCGCGCCAGGCCGAGCCTTGACCCGGCTGGGCGGCTCGAGGCGGGTCACGTCGCGCCCTCCCAGCCAGACACTGCCGGCGCTCGGCGCCAGGTACGCCGGTCATCAGGTTGACCAGCGTCGTCTTGCCCGCTCCGTTCGGACCGATCAGCCCGACGCGATCACCCGGCTGCGAGCGCCAGTGACACCGCCCGCGTGACGTGCAGTCCGCCGAACGACTTGTCGAGATCGCGTACCTCCAGCAGAGCGGTCATGGGGACACCTCGCCCCCGCGGGCGTCTCGCGGCGCCGTCGGCGTTCCGTCGCGGCGACAGCCATCGGCCCAGTCCGGCCAGCCATCGATCGCGCGGCAGCAGCACCACCAGCGACCAGCAGGCCGCCGATGATGAACAGCCAGTGGTAGGGGTTCAGCGTCGACGCCGCGTGGTGGATGCATCATGAACAGGGCGGTGCCCGCGATCGCGCCATACAAGGAACCGGCGCCGCCCAGCACCAGCATCACCAGGGCCTCGGCGGACAGTTCGAAGCCCAGGCTGTCGAGCCCGACGATCTGGTTGGTCTGCGCCGACAGCGCGCCGGCAACGCCTGCGAACAGTCCGCTGAGGCCGTAAAGCTTGAGGAGTTGACCGCGGATGTCGCGTCCCGATGGCCGCCATGCGCAGCCGGTTCTGGTGGATGCCCAGGCAGGCCAGGCCGAACGGCGATCCCATCAGACGACGCATGACGAACAGGCACAGCAGCAGCGCTACGCCGCTGTAGAGGAACGCCACCTTGCCATACAGATCGAAGCGCGCCATGCCCAGCACGTGCCGAGGTGTCGAAGCCGGTCAGGCCGTCGTCGCCGCCGGTCCAGTCGCGCAACTTGCTCGCCAGGCTGACCAGGATCTGGCTGACCGCGATCGACAGCATCAGGAAGGTCAGGCCCTGGTAGCGCAGGATGAACGAGACCGGACAGCAGCGCCACACCGCGCGCCGGCCGCCGCGCCGATGGCCAGGCCCAGCAGCGGATCGGTCGTCAGGTGCAGCGCCGCGAGGCCGGCGGCATAGGCGCCGGCGCCGAACAGGGCGGCATGCCCGAGCGTTGCCAGGCCCGCGTAGCCGACTACCAGGTCGAGCGACATGACGAAGATCGCCATGATCGCGATGCGCGAGAGCAGCGGCAGCTGTTCGGGAAAGCAGGACACCAGGCGCCGGCGCCAAGCAGCACGCAGGCAGAAGGCAAGGAAACACCGCTGTTGCACGCTGGTCATGCGCGCCTCGGCTCAGCAGGCCAGCCGCGGACGCCAGGCCAGCAGCAGGGCCATGGCGACGAAGAAGAAGAGGCTGCCCGTATTCCGACGCGAGGTACTTGCTGGCGGTCTCGATCGGTGCCGAGCAGCGAGCGCCGCGACGGCCGAGCCGCCGATGCTGCCCGATGCCGCCGACTGCCACGACGACCAGCACCAGCACCAGATACTTGACCGGATAGTAGGGCTCCAGCGGCATCAGTTCGGCGCCCAGGATGCCGCCCAGCGCCGGCCAGCGCCGCGCCCGCGGCGAACGTCAGCACGTAGACCAGCTGGATCGGAATGCCCAGTGACGATGCGGCGCCGGTGTTGTCGACCGTGGCGCGCAGCCAGATCGCCGAAGCGCGTGCGCCCGAGCAGCAGGACACTCGCGATCAGGACCGCGGCGCCCGACGCCGATCACCAGCAGCCGCTGCACCGGCAGGGTCCGGAGACCGAGGTCGACTGATCCCGACGAGCCAGTCCGGCAGCGGGATCAGCTGCACTTCAGGACCGAACAGGAGGTTGGCCGTGGCGACGAACAGGAAGGTGAGGCCGATGGTGAACAGCACCTGGTCGAGCTCACTGCGCCGGTACAGTCGGCGCAGCACCAGCGACTTCGAGCAAGGCGCCGAGCAGCCGGTCGCCAGCCACCGCCAGCAGCACGCCGGGCACGAAGTCCATGCCCTGCACGCGGATCAGCCACGCCGCCAGATAGCCGCCGGTCATGGCGAATGCGCCGTGGGCCAGGTTGATGAAGCGCATCAGCCCGAGCGTGACCGACAGGCCGACGGCGATGACGAACAGGACCATCCCGTAGGACAGTCCGTCGATCAGGATGTTGGCGAGCAGCGTCAATCAAGGCCCCGGTCGCGCATCCGATCGCCGCGCCGGCGTTACTTGCCCAGACCGTGATCGACCTGCGGACCGAAGTTCTGCATTTCCTTGTTGACGAGCCGGTCTGCGCCCTTCTCCACGGTGCGCAGGTAGACGTTCTGGGTGATGTGGCGGGTCTTGCGGGTCGATCGACACCGGCCCGCGCGGGCTTTCCCACTTGAGCGACCGCGCGGCGGCCATGGCCTTCGTCGCCGTCGCGCTTGCCGCCGGTGGCTTCGATCATCTTGTGGATGACGTACATGCCGTCCCAGGCACCCACCGAGGCGTAGTTCGCCACCGCATCCTTCGACTGCTTCTTCAGGGCGGCGACGAACGCCTTGTTCTCGGCCGACTCGTGCGCGGCCGAGTAGTGGAAGGCGGTGTTGAGGCCGAGCGCGCTGTCGCCGAACTTCTGCAGGTCGAACTCGTCCGTCTCGGCGGTGCCGAGGAACTCCACGCCGGCCTGGCGCAGGCCGTTCTCGTTGTAGGCCTTGACGAAGCCGAGGTTCGGCGGGCCACCGGGCAGGAAGACATAGACCGCCTGCGCACCACTGGCCTTGATGCGCTGCGCGAACGGTGCGAAGTCGGTGGTCTTGATCGGCATGCGGATGCTTTCGACCACTTCGCCGCCCAGCTTGGCGAACTCGGCCTTGAACGCAGTTCTCCGCGTCGACGCCCGGGCGCGTAGTCGGTCACCGCCGTGACCACCTTGCGGATGCCCTTCTTGGTAGGCGTGCTGCGCCATCGGCACCGTCACCTGCCACAGCGTGTAGCTGGTGCGCACGAAGTAGTCGGACTTGGTCGTGATCGCCGAGGTGGCGGCATTGAAGATCACGGTCGGCGTCTTCGACTCCTGGATCAGCGGCGCGACCGCAAAGGCGTTGGGCGTGAAGACGAAGCCACCCAGGTAGTCCACCTTGTCCTTGACGATCAGCTCCTGCGCCAGCGTTCCTGGTGCCTGGCCGGGTTCGGGCCGCCGGTGTCGCGGTAGATGAACTCGACGCTCTGGCCCGCCAGCTTGCCGCCCTGGCGAGGCGACGTAGGCTTCGGCGCCGTCCTTGAACAGCTTGCCGTAGTGGGCGAACGGACCCGAGAACGGGCCGACGATGCCGACCTTGACCGGATCCGCAGCCGCGGGACTCGCGTAGCTGGCGATGGTGAGTGGCAGGCAGGCAGCCAGCAGGCCATGGAGCGTTCTGGAAGTCATCGGGTGTCTCCGGTTTGCCCGGTTCGCGCTCGCAGTGCGGCGGCCGGGGCTGTTATCGGACGGTTGCTCGTGCAGACGTCGCAGATTGAAAACTAGATCCAATCAGTTGCAATGTCAACTAGTTGAAATACCAACCGTTTGGCTGCCGGCGGTCTCGTGGCCAGCCAGCCCCGGCCTGTGATTGATCAACGCGGCAACGTTGCCTGCATTATCATCGCCCCGGTCCGGCTACCTGCCGGAGTCGGACTCAGGCGTGGCGCAGGCGAGGATGATGTTTGACGTGCTGGTAGTAGGGGGCGGCAACGCGGCGCTTTGCGCCGCCCTGACCGCGCGCGAAGCCGGGGCCACCGTGCTCCTGCTCGAGTCGGCACCGCGCGAATGGCGGGGGGGCAACTCCATGCACACCCGCAATCTGCGTTGCATGCATGAAATGCCCCAGGACGTGCTCACCGACGCCTATCCGGAGGAGGAGTACTGGCAGGACCTGCTCAAGATCACCGGCGGCATCACTGACGAGACCCTCGCACGCCTCGCGATCCGGGATTCATCCGTCTGTCGCGACTGGATGCGCAGCCATGGCGTGCGCTTCCAGGCGTCGTTGTCCGGCACCTTGCATCTGAGCCGCACCAACGCCTTCTTCCTGGGCGGTGGCAAGGCGCTCCTGAACGCCTACTATCGCAGCGCGCAGTCGCTCGGCATTGCGGTCCGCTACCAGGCACCGGTGTCGCGCATCGAGTTGCACCAGGGACGTTTCATTGCGGCCTATGTGGGCGCCGAGCGGATCGAGGCTCGGGCCTGCGTGGTGGCTGCCGGTGGATTCGAGTCGAACCTGTCATGGCTTCGCGAGGCCTGGGGACAGAACGAGCGCGGCGAGTGGCCGGCCGACAACTTCCTGATCCGCGGCACCCGCTTCAATACCGGCGAGGTTCTGCGAACGCTGCTCGACGGCGGAGCGGACTCCGTGGGCGACCCGACCCAGTGTCATGCGGTGGCCATCGACGCGCGGGCACCGAAGTTTGACGGTGGCATCTGCACCCGCGTCGATTGCGTGTCGCTGGGCATCATGGTCAATCGCGACGCTCAGCGCTTCTACGACGAAGGCGAGGACTTCTGGCCGAAGCGCTATGCGATCTGGGGACGACTGGTGGCGCAGCAGCCGGGCCAGATCGCCTGGTCGATCACCGATGCCAAGGCCGTCGGCCGCTTCATGCCACCGGTGTTCCCAGGGGTGCAGGCCGACACCATCGCCGAACTCGGCACACGGCTGGGCCTCGACGGAGATCGGCTTCAAGCCGAGGTCGCCCGTTTCAACGCCGCCTGCTCTCCGGGCAAGTTCGATCATGCGATTCTCGACGGCAACTCGACGACAGGCCTGGCGCCGGTCAAGTCGAACTGGGCCTTGCCGATCGACACCCCGCCCTTCTACGGCTATTCCCTGCGCCCGGGCATCACGTTCACCTACCTCGGCGTCAAGGTCGACGAGCAGGCACGGGTCTGCTTCGGCGGTATTCCCAGTGAAAACCTGCTGGCTGCCGGCGAATTGATGGCGGGCAACGTGCTCGGCAAGGGCTACCTGGCGGGAATCGGCATGACCATCGGCACGGCCTTCGGGCGCATCGCCGGTCGCGGCGCCGCGCAATCGGCACAACGGACTCCGTCAACATGAGCACCCCCCGATTGCAAGCGCTCGTCAGCGAAGCCGAGGCCGAGGCGTCGCGCATCCTGACCATCTGCAATGCCTGCCGGTATTGCGAGGGATTCTGCGCGGTCTTTCCGGCGATGACCCGCCGCCTGGAATTCTCTCCGGACGATAATCACTACCTGGCCAATCTCTGCCACAACTGCGGCGCCTGCCTGCACGCCTGCCAGTACGCTCCGCCGCATGAATTCGCGGTCAACGTGCCGCGTACGATGGCCCGGGTCCGGTTGGAGACCTACTCCAGCTATGCCTGGCCGTCCGCATTTGCCGCCCTGTATCGCAGGAACGGCCTGGTCGTCGCCCTCGCGCTGGCCGCCGGGATCGCCGGCTTTCTGCTGCTGGCGATGGGCCTCAACGGTGGGCTGATCCAGCCCGCCAATGGCGGCAACTTCTACTCCGTCTTTCCGCACAATCTGCTGGTGGCGCTGTTCGGCGTCGTATTCCTGGCGGCGCTCCTGTCCCTGGGAATCGGGGTCGCCCGATTCTGGCGCCGGTCCGCGCCCGGCCCCGCATCCACCGCTGCGGTCGCCCGGACGACCCTGGACGTGCTGACCCTGAAGTACCTGGACGGCGGTGTGGACGGCGGTGTGGCCGGCAGCAGTGTCGGCTGCAACGATGCGGACGACACGCCCACCCACTGGCGACGGGTATATCACCAGTTCACCCTGTTCGGGTTCCTGCTCTGCTTCGCTGCGACGAGCGTGGCGACGATCTATCACTACGGCTTGGCCTGGCCGGCGCCGTATCCGTACCTGAGCCTGCCCGTTCTCCTGGGAACCGTGGGCGGGATCGGCCTCCTGGTCGGGCCCGCGGGACTTGCATGGCTCAACTGGCGACGCGATCCGGCACATGGCGATCCAGCGCAGCGTCCGATGGACCTGGGACTGGTGGCCCTGCTGTTCCTGACCAGCCTCAGCGGACTGGCCTTGCTGGCCTGGCGAAACACCACTGCGATGGCGCCTCTGCTGGCGGTGCACCTGGGCATCGTGATGGCGCTGTTCCTGACCATGCCCTACGGGAAGTTCGCCCACGGGTTCTACCGTGTCGCTGCGCTCCTGAAATGGGAGATCGAAAGACGTCAGCCGACAAAGCTCAGGTTGGGGGACGACTGAATCCTGCGCCGGTTCGCTACTGCAGCATCGCCGGGATCACGAGTACCAGCTGCGGGAACACGACCAGCAACAGCAGGGTCAGCAGCAGCGGCGGGTAGAACGGGACCATGGCCCGCACCAGTTGCGAGACATCTGAGCCCGGTCATGTTCGACAGCAGGAACAGCGACAGTCCGAAGGGTGGCGTGATCGTGCCGATCATCAGGTTGAAGATGACGATGATGCCGAGGTGAATCGGGTCGACACCGGCGGCGACGACCGGCGGTGCGACGATCGGAACCAGCAGCAGCGTCGCCGTCGTCGAATCGATGAACATGCCGGCGATGAAGAAGATCAGGTTGACGATGACCAGCATCAGCAGTGGATTGCCACCGACGTCCTTGAACCAGGCCGAGAAATCCTGCGGAATCTGCTCGACCGCGAGGATCCAGCCGAACATCGCCGCCGCGGCGACGATGATCAGGATCGCAGGCCGTGCTGCGGACGGTTTCGGTGGCGGCCTGGCGGATGAAGCGCCCAGGTCATGTCGCGGTAGTAGAAGATGCCGACGAACAGGACATAGACGACCGCGACGGCCGACGCCTCGGTCGGCGTGAAGTGTCCGGACAGCATGCCGCCGACCAGGACGACCGGCGCGAACAGCGCCGGGCGCGGCCGGCCCGAAGGCGAGTCCACGATCTCGCGCAACCGTCGGCCAGCGCGTCGCGCTCGTGGCAGGTCGACGCGCAGGGCGATGATGCCGACGGTGCATCATCAGCATCACGACGCAGAGCAGCGCCGGGACGATGCCGGCGACCAGCAACTGGATCGCTGAGATCGATGTGACCGACGCATAGATGATGATCGGGATCGACGGCGGGAAGATCGGTCCGACGATCGCCGAGGCGCCGGTCACCGCGGCCGAGAACGGCAGGGGGAAGCCGCGCGTCGCTTCATCGCCTTGATCTCGATGCGACCGAGTGCCGCCGACATCGGCGAGCGCGGCGCCGGACACGCCCGAGAAGATCAGGCTGGCGACGATGTTGACCTGCGCGAGCCCGCCGGGCAGCCGGCCGACCAGCACGTCGGCGAAATGGAACAGCTTGCTCGGTGATACCGGCGGCATTCATCAGGTTGCCGACGAAGATGAAGACCGGCACGGCGACGAGCGGGAAGCAGTCGAGCGCGTAGAGCACGCGCTGCGCGACGGTCGCCATCGGAATGCCTTCCGACGCAGATATAGACGATCGACGGGAGCAGGATCGCGAAGACGACCGGAACGCCGAGCACGAACAGCACGAAGAACGCGACGATGACCAGCAGACCGAGGTCTCATCGGCGCGCTCAAAGGGTCGGTGCGCCGCCGTCGATCGGCGGCGTCCGTCCGGCGCAGCGCGATCCACAGGTAACCGATCGTCGCCAACGCCAAGTCCGACCAGCATAGGGCAGGGCGAACAGCCAGAACGGAATGTCCAGGGTCGGCGTGCGGGTGCTGCTGTTGCGCAGGATCGATGAGCACGGCCCAGAGCAGGCGATGACCGAGCGCGGCACGCCGCTCGGCCAGCAGGATGACCCGCTCCAGCACGCAGGCGCACCGGCAGCGGCAGCAGAGTCGATGAACTCGGCAAGGCGGATCTGCTCATTGGTCGGCTGACCAGCAGCGGCAGGCCGAGGAACACCAGGATGATCAGGCCCCAGCGCGTCGCTTCCTCCAGACCGATCAGCGGACGTTGAAGAAGTCGCGCATGATGACCTGAAGGAACGGGAAGACCACCAGCGCGCCAGGCCGAACATGGCAACGCGCGCCGGAGCACTCGCTCGATCAGGCAGTTCCAGATGCGCTGCATCGGCGGCGCCGTCGGAGAATCGGGCGCACCGTGGGCGACATGCTGGCTACGCTCACTTGATAGCGTCGATCAGCTCTGAACTTCGTTGAGCTTGGTCAGGTAGGCCCCAGGTCGGGTAGTCGGTGAAATCTGCTTGCGCACCGATTCGCCGGAACGCCTTGAGCGTCGAGGCCGTTGCTTCTCGTCGATGATCGTCGACGCCGTTCTTCTTCAGGAACTGCGATCTCCTTCGCCTCGGCGTCCCGGTGCCCACTGCATGCGAGCGCTTGCCCATCTCGTCCATCGCCTCCTGCATCGATCTTGCGGTCGGCTTCCGGCAGCGCCGTTCCAGGCCGCCTCGTTGACGAAGACCGCCAGCACCGACTTCCATGTGGCTCGTCATCATCACGAACTTGTTCGCTTCCCACATCTTGCGGGCGATGATGTTGTTGAGCGGGTTCTCCTGGCCCTTCGACCAGGCCGGTCATCAGCGCCGGCATGATCTCGGAGATCTCGACCGGCGTCGGAACCGCGCCCATGCCCTTGATCATCGAGTTCCACAGCGCGATCGGCACGCGCGGAACTTCTTGCCCGCCATGTCCTTCGGCGAGTACACCGGATAGCGCGCGGTCAGCTGGCGCGCGCCGCGGTAGAAATTGCCGACGATGCGCACGCCGCCATTGGCGATCAGCTTCTTGTTGATCTCCTGCAGCACCGGCGAGGTCTCCTCGTTGGTCGCGCGCATCGCGTGCTCAGGGTCGCGGAACGCGAACGGCGCGTTGAACACCGCGACGTCCTTCTCGAACCGGTCGAGCGACGAGAAATCGTGGTGCGCCATCTGGATGGAACCGACGCGCACCGCGTCGATCATCTCGCTCAGATTGCCGAGTTGCGAGCCCGGGAAGACGCGGATATCGACGCTGCCCGCCGGACTTCTCGCTTCACCAGCTCGGCCAGCTCGGCCGCGTAGCGGGTCTGGGCTTCGCCTTCGGCGCCGACATGGGCATAGCGCAGCGTGACTTTCTTCTGTGCCCGGGCCATGGCCGGCAGGCCGCCGACCAGGGTTGCCGCCGCCGCCGCGGCGATCCCGGCGGTGGCCGAGCGCCTCCCGACGTTTGTCGTTCCGGCGCTGGGGCTGGGTGTCTTCTGTCGAGCTGCACTCATGGTCAGGTCTCCTTGATGTCGTTGTAGTTATAGCCCGTGTTGCTTGAACGAGTTTTCGGAATGTATCAGGCCGGCGAGGTCGTGGGTAGCGGTTCTCGGGCAACTGCTATGGCCCATCGACTGCACGCGACCTCACGCGGCGACCGGCGCACGAGCCTTGCCGGCCAGGTTTTGCGCCAGGCGGCTGCGCGGCCGGAGCGCGACCCGCTCCGCAGCCAGCGCCTCCGCCAGTGGACGGTCTCCCGAGCGGCGAGCGGACTCGATCAGCGTCTGGTCGATCAGGTCGCGTTGCGCGTGGCTGCCGCCAAAGCGGTTCGCGACACTTCGGATCGAGCGCAGCAATGAAGTGGCCCTGGCAAAGTCTCCGTCTCCGAAGGCCTGGATCGCCAGGCTCGCCGGCAGGCCGACGACGCTGGTGAACGTGGCGTTGTCGGCAGCGCTTGCGTCGATCCCGCGAGTTGCTGCCTCCATCGCCTCGATCACGCTTTGCTGCTGCTTGCTGCGGTCGGCACCGACAAAGGCGATCATCGCATGCAGGTCATTGAAGGCGTACTGGCCGGCGACGCTCGCCTGAGCCCACCGGTCGGCAATCGTGTCGAAGCGATCGCCGATCGCCACACCGCGCAGATGCAGCCGCCACAACATCGCGCTGGCGTCGACCAGGTCCAGCATGAGCGCCGATCCGGCGCCGGCGATAGCCTCGTCATAGATCCGCAGCGCCTCATCGACCTGCTCGAGTTCGAGGTGAAACAGCGCCAGATGCCAACTGTTGTGCGTCGCCAGGAAACTTCCGTTCGACCAGTCAGCGCG
Organism: uncultured beta proteobacterium; assembly: GCA_963834335.1. Taxonomy (GTDB): domain Bacteria; phylum Pseudomonadota; class Gammaproteobacteria; order Burkholderiales; family Burkholderiaceae_E; genus Lautropia. The sequence goes on from CAWIBK010000001.1 coordinate 1,401,761, forward strand.
GGCAGGGGCGAGCCAGGCGATACCCTGCGTCGGTGCATTTCGCATTTCGTGAACGTGCGCCACGGCGTGCCAGGCCCAGCTGTCGCGCGATTCGATCTCGACCGCTCGCCGGCCCATGGCTTCGGCCGTTTCATAGTCGGCGGTTTCCTCCAGGCCGAACGCGTACATCCCAAGTATCGCGTGCCATCCCGGCATGTCCGCACTCCAGGCCGGCAGCGCGCGCGCAATACGGTCCCGCAGCATTCTTGAATCGCCGCGAAAGAAGTCGATCTGGTGGCCCACCTGCAAAGCAAGCGCATCGCGGGGGAAGCGCGCACTGAGATCCTCCAGCCGCAACCCGGCCTCCTGCCAGTGTCCATTCGCCAGAGCGCGCGCCGCGGCGATATGGGCGCGTTCGCGCTCGTCGGCGTCGAATCGGGCCGCGGCGTCCAGGCTGTCGCTGGCCGGTCCGATCCCGGAAGGCTCGGTGCCGAGCAGATTCAGCCAGGCATTGAGCACGTGGGCCATCGGCATTTCAGGGGCGGCCTGCATGGCCGCCGTCACCGTCGCAACCGGGTCGTCCACCATGCACAGCAGTTCCTGCGCTGCCTTCTCGAACAGCTCGAGGCTCCTGGGAGTGGCTCCGGAGACGCGATGGCCGGTCGAATCGATCATGTTCGTCATGTCATATCCTTCATTCAGTCGGGGTTCAGCTAGATCGGGGTATTCATTCTTGCTCCTTCCTTCCCCTTGGACTAAAGTCATTTGTGCAATAAACCGGTCGAATCTGCCATGACTAGCTTGGACCGTCCCCTGCGGGTGGCGTTGCTCGGCACTCCTGAGGTCAGTGCCGCCACGCTGTATGGCTTTTATGATGGGCTGGCCAGCACCCGGCGAGACTGGCAGATCCTTCATGGGGGAGTACCTGCCGAGTCGCCGTTTCGCCCCCTGGTGGTGAGCGAGGACGGCCGGCCCTTCGCCGCCTCCAACGGTGTTCTGGTCACCCCCGATGCATCCTTTGAGCGATGTCCGAGACCGGATGTGGTGTGTCTCGTCGACTTGATGATAGAGCCCGACGCACCGCTGCCGGCCCGTTACGACCAGGCGGCCGCCTGGGTCCGTGGTGCGTGGAATGCCGGGGCGACGATTGCTTGCGCCTGCTCGGGGGCGCTGCTGCTGGCAAAGACCGGCTTGCTGGACGGGAGTGATGCCACATCCCATTGGGCTTACTGCGACAGGCTCGTGCGCGAGTTTCCCCACACCAGATGGCACCCCGATCGCGGCCTGGTGTTCGCCGGGCCCGGCGAGCGGATCATGATGGCCGGCAGCGGGGTCGCCTGGCACATGCTCGTGCTGGCGTTGATCGCGCGCTTCGCGTCGCCCGAAGACGCGATGCACGTTGCGCGCATCAATCTTCTCGACATGAACCAGACAAGCCCCGTGGCCTACGCATCGCTGACGCGTGGCGGCCGCGCCGCCGACGAGCTGGTGGCTCGGTGCCAGCTATGGGCGGCGTCCAACTACCGTACGGAGAATCCGGTGAAGCTGATGGTCGCTCTTGCGGGACTGCCGGATCGGACGTTCAAGCGCCGATTCAAGTTGGCCACCGGCCTGGGGCCCCTCGAATACATCCACACGCTCCGCCTGGAAGAGGCCAAGCAACTGCTCGAATCGACGGACCTGCCGATCGAGGCGATCGCAGAGGACGTCGGCTACCAGGACGCGAGCTTTTTCGGCGGTCTGTTCAAGCGCAAGGTGATGCTGACGCCCGCGCAATATCGGCGCCGCTTCGCGGCGCTTGGTGAGCAGCTGCGGCGGGCCGCGGTGACGGGTTGAGGTCGTTGCCCGGTAGGATGAACCGGGATCCGCTCAGTCATGGCGAATGGCCGTCGGCCCGATGCCGAACATGCGCTTGTGCGTGCGCGTCAGATGCGACGAGTCGGCAAAGCCCGCCTCGTGCGCTGCCTCCGTCCAGGACGCGCCGGCCATGGCCGCCTCGATCGCCGCATTGATGCGAAGCCACAGCAGGTAGGCGCGAAACGAGGTACCGGTCTCCTGGACGAACAGATGCCTGAAGCGACTTGGCGATAGCGTCGCGGCGGCCGCTGCTTCCGCCAGCGACACGGGCGTTCGTACCCGGGACCTGACGAAGTCCAGCGCTCGCAGGACCCTGGCGTCGCCCGACTGTGGCGGGGTCGTGGCAACGTCAATGCCTGCCAGGTGCGCCACCGCTGCCCGAGCGCCCGCCTTCATCACATCGGCATCGACATTGCCTCGCAGGGCATCGAACAGCAGTGCCCCGGCACGGCGCGCCGCGGCGTGGGGCAAGGCCGATATTTCCCTTCGTGGGAAGTCTCTCGTCAGCGCGCGGCCCTCCACGCTCTCAGGCTCGATGAAAAGGTGAGCGACGGTGATGCCGTCGAGCTCGAACTCGTGAGGGCAGTGGGACGGAACGATTGCCGCCTGGAATACCGACCAGGGCCCCTTCCTGTCGCTTCGGAATTGGAACTCACCGTTCAGCGCCAGCGCGAGCTGGTGCGCATGATGGCTGTGCCATTCGGACCGACCCTTTCCCTTGCCGATCCAGAGACTGCCGGCCTGCCAGAAGTACACGCGACCCGTCGCGGCGATGCTCCGCGGGGACTTGCGCCGTTCCGGCAAGGCCCCGGGCGCGATGTCGGTCTCTGTCTCGATCACGGATTTGTTCCTTCAACCGTCCTGCAGGTTAGCCGCTTTGTTCAATCCCCGGCCGACACCGCCGGGAAGAATCACTCCTCATCAACCGAGTCGCTTGCCAGAGGAGCCACAGCATGTCGCGATCTTCAAACCGTATCCGGTCCAGCGTCCAGGACGAGCTTGATGCAGCCAGTCGGGCAGCCGCTGGCGGTCAGGCGGAACTGGCCTTCCGGCACCTGGAGCGGGCTCATGTCCTGGGCCAGGCAGCGACATTGGACCACGTCAGGGTGCACGGACGAATGTTTCTTTGGGCGATCCGCTACCGCAAGGCTGGCGAAGCGTTCGGCCAGATCTGGCGAATTCTCGCCGCGGCTCTGCTGACCGGTTTCGGCTGGGTGCCGCAAGGCAATACCGGCGGCGCCAACGTCAGCGGCTTGCGCCCGATGCCCGTTCCCCCCGATCTGCAGCGAATCCTGGACACACAACGCCGATAGGCGCTCCGGCATCCGCCTGCTCCACCCTCGCCGTCCCCTCACTCACCTCAACAGGAGAAAACAACCATGTCGCGACACCTCATCTCTATCGCTTTGCTGAGCACTGCACTTGCTGCCTGCATGACGCCGCCGAAGGACCTCGACCTATCCCTGCGCCACCCGAGCGCGCAGGGCCGGTACGTGGTCCAGATGGACCCGCCGGCTACTGCGCCGGCCATCAATCAGATCCATGCCTGGCGGATCAAGCTGAGTTCGACCGACGGCGCCCCGGTGCGCAACGCCCGTATCGCCGTGGACGGCGGAATGCCCCAGCACGGCCACGGCTTGCCCACGCGGCCACTGGTGACGCGTGAGGTCGCAGACGGCACCTACCTCATGGAGGGCATGAAATTCAGCATGACCGGATGGTGGGAGATCAAGCTCGCCATCGAGGCCGCCGAGGGCCTGGATACGGTCGTTTTCAACACGGTCGTCGACCCGATCGTCGGAGAAGCGATGAGAACGCGCAGGGCCTTCGGTGCGACGCTCGGTCTCGCTCTGGTGACGGCGATCCCGCTGCTCGCCGGGTTCACATGGAGCGACACGTGGACGGCCAGAGACAAGGCGGTGCTCGCCTCCATGAGCCTCGACAGGCTGCCGTCGCCACCTCGCGATCCGTCCAATCCGGTCGAGGCGATGCCGGAAGCCGCGGTGCTCGGCAGCCGGCTGTTCGGGGAGGTCCGATTCTCGAGCAACCAGTCGGTCTCTTGCGCCACCTGCCACGACGCCGATCGACAGTTCCAGGATGGCCGCGCGGTGGGACAGGGCGTCGGTACCGGTTCCCGGCGGACAATGCCCATCGCCGGCGCGGCGCACAGCCCCTGGTACTTCTGGGACGGCCGCAAGGACAGTCTATGGTCACAGGCCCTTGGACCGCTGGAGGACGCTGTCGAGCATGGCGGCAACCGCACGCGCATTGCGAAGGTGCTGCAGTCCCACCACCGGGCCGAGTACGAGGCCTTGTTCGGGCCGATGCCTGACCTGGCGGACCTCCCGGACGATGCGGGGCCGTTGGGCAGCGCGGCGGAGCGCGCGGCCTGGGAGGACATGGCGCCGAACCGTCGCCAGGACGTGAACCGGGTGTTCGCCAATCTGGGCAAGGCCATCGCGGCGTATGAGAAGACCCTCGCCCCGGGCGAATCGCGCTTCGACCGCTATGTCGCGGCGGTCCTTGCCGGGGACATCGGCGGGCAGCAGGCACTGTCGCCGCAGGAGGTGAACGGTCTGCGACTGTTTCTCGGAAAAGGCCAGTGCGAGACCTGCCACAACGGACCGCTCTTCACGGACCAGCACTTCCACAACACCGGCGTGCCGCCTCGAGACCCGGCGCAACCCGACCGCGGCCGCGCCGATGCCACCGCCAGGGCGCAGCGTGACGAGTTCAACTGCCTCGGACCGTACAGCGACGCCGCGCCGGAAGATTGCCAGGAACTCCGGTTCATGGTGACCGATGACCCGGCGCTGGAGGGAGCCTTCAAGACGCCGGGTCTGCGTGATGTCGCGCTACGCCCGCCGTACATGCATGCCGGTCAGTTCGCCAGCCTCGAAGAGGTCATCGCGCACTACGTGAGGTCGCCATCCGCGGCGGTCGGGCATTCGGAGCTGGCCCACGAAGGCAAGGGGCACGCCGAGCGCAAGCCTATCCGGCTGTCCCAGTCCGAAGTGCGCGATGTCGCGGCGTTTCTGCGGACCCTGACGGATGCGCGTCACGGCGCTCGCCAGTCTCTTCAGTGAATGGCGCCGTCGATAGTGCACCCCGCCGGCACGCCCGTACTAGTTGACTTTGACCCCGGCGTCCTGCGCGATCTTCTGCCACTTGGCCGCTTCGTCGGCCATGAAGCTCGTGAAGGACTCGGGCGTACTGCCGACGACCTCGATGCCCATCGATTCGAAGCGCTGCTTGATCTCGGCGGTCTGCAGCACCGCAACGATCTCCCGGTTCAGCCGGTCGACGATCGGCTTCGGCGTGCCGGTCGGCATCAGGATGCCGAACCACTGCAGTGCCTCGAAGCCGGGCAGGCCCGAATCGGCCACGGTCGGCAGTCCCGGCGCGACCGGGGAGGGCTTGGCGCTGGTTACCGCCAGGGCTTTCAGTGCGCCTTTCTGCACGTGGGGCAGGAACGCGACCGCCGTGCCGAAAGCGAGCGAGACCTGGCCGCCAAGGAGGTCGGCGATCATCGGCGTGTCGCCCTTGTACGGCACATGAAGCATCTCGATGCCGGCCCGTGACTTGAAGTACTCGCCGATCAGGTGCGAGACCCCGCCGTTGCCGCTGGATGCGAACGTCAGCAGTTCCGGCTTCGCCTTCGCCAGCGCGATCAGCTCCGCGACCGAATTGGCCGGCACCGACGGTATCGTCACGAGCATCACGGTAGCGGCACCGATCAGCGTCACCGGCGCGAAGTCCCGCGTCGGTTGATAGGGCAGGGCGCTGAAGACGCCCGGCGCAATCGCATGGGTGCTGCTGGTGCCGATCAGCATCGTGTAGCCGTCGGGTTGGGCCTTCGCGGCGATGTCCGAACCGATCGTGCCACCGGCCCCGCCCCGGTTGTCGATCACGACGGGCTGATTCAGCCGGTCACGCAGTTTCTCGGCGATCGCGCGTGCGACGGTATCGGTCGAGCCGCCCGGCGGGAACGGTACGATCAGGCGCAGCGGCCGCTCCGGCCAGTTGTCCGCCTTGGGCTGAGCCTGGACCTGTGCAGGGACGACAAGGCTGACGCTGGAGATGACGGCGCAAGCCAGGGCAAGACGAAGCAGAGTAATCGGTCGCATGGAACCTCCGTTGAAGGACCGCGCCCGCACGGGGCCGGTCAATGAGCCGCTTTCAGCACGCCATCGGCGATTCGTTCGGCGGTGCTGATCGAGTCGGTCATGCCGAGATGGCCATGCCCGGTTGCAATCCAGAGTCCGGGATTCCCGGGTGCGGCACCGACGACCGGTACCGTGTCGGGCGTGCACGGGCGGTGCCCCATCCATTGCGTCGACTCGACCTGTTCAAGCCCCGCAAAGGTTTCGCGAGTGATCTGTGCCAGCAGTTCGGCGCGCTTCAGATTCGGCGGACGGGTCAGACCCCCGATTTCGACCGTGCCTCCGGCGCGGATCCCATCCTCCATCGGCGTCACGAATACTTTCCGGTCCGCCAGCACGACGGTCCGGGACACGACCTTCGGGCCGCCCTGAAACTGGACGTGGTAGCCGCGCTGGCTTTCGAGATGAATCCTCACCCCGAGCGGATCGAGCAGGCGACGCGACCAGGCCCCGGCCGCGACCACGACGTGATCGAATCCCTGCGTCGTGGTGCCGTACTGCACCTGCCAGCGCTGCTCGGCGAGCGGGGTGATCCGGCTGACATCCTGTCGAACCAGCTTGACTCCGCCGTCACTGCCGGCTTTGACGATCGCCTGCACATATCGGAACGGATTCAGCACCGTCGCATGGTCCGCCAGGAACATCCCGAGCTGATAGCGAGGACCGACCTGCGGCTCCAGCGCGACGATGCCGGCCCGGTCGAGCTGCTCGAAGCGCGAAACCGAAATGCCTTCGCAACGCCCAGGCGCCCGCATCCTTGGCGAGAGACTTCCGGTCCGGATACAGGTGCAGGTGGCCCCGCTGCGCCAGAATCTCCGGGATGCCGAGTTCCCGGGTCAGGGCAATGTGCTTGTCCACGGCACCGGCGTGAAGGGCGGCGAGGCTGGCAGCCGCGGCATCGATCCGGTCCGCCCGGGTCGATGTGACGAAACGGGCCAGCCATGGCGCGGCATATGGAAGATATCCGGGCGGCAGATAGAGCGGGCCGCGAGGGTCGGCAAGCATGCCAGGGATCGAGGCCAGTACGCCGGGCATCGCCATGGGGGCCACCGAGCTTTCGCTGATGGCGCCGGAGTTGCCGTAGCTGCATCCCCTGCCTGGTTCGTCGCGGTCGATCAGGCTGACCGTCGCCCCCCGTCGGGTCAGGTGGTGCGCGATGCAGGCACCGATGATGCCGGCGCCGATGACCGCGACTTCAATCCCGCTAGCGGCGCTTGTCGGAGACGACATTCCCGTCCTTGATGACGAGTTGCAGCCGGCGCAGATGGTTGATGTTGTCGAGCGGGTTGCCGCCGACCACGATCAGGTCGGCGCGCTTGCCGACCTCGACCGTTCCCATGTCGTCGCCGACGCCGCAGATCGCCGCACCGTGACGGGTGGCTGCCACCAGTGTCTGCCAAGGCGTGGCGCCGCTGCGCGTCCACAGTCCCATTTCCAGCAGCGCGGCATCCTTCAGCGGCCTGATGTCGGAGCCCAGTGCCATCTTGACCCCGGCCTTGACGGCCTTCTCGAACCAGCTGCCGTGCACGTCCGACGCTGCCTCGGCACGGCAGCACAGCGAATGGCTGAGGCCCCGTTGCTGAGTCCAGCGGCTCTCCCATTCATTGGAGGCCTGCTTGGGTGTCAGGTGACTGATCGCCAGCGTCGGCACCAGCCAGGTGTCGTGCTTGAGCAGCAGTTCTATGCATTCATCGTCCAGGATGTAGCCGTGCTCGATGCTGTGCGCGCCGAGCCGGATCGCGCTCTTGACGGCGTCCGGGTTGGTTGCGTGCGCCATCACCTTGAACTCGCGCCGGTGGCAGATATCGAATGCGGCCTTCAGCTCGTCCTCGAGCAGGAACGAGTGGGTGTGCAGATCCCAGGCCGGCCCCATGATGCCGCCCGACAGATTGAGCTTGATGTGATCGACGCCGTTCTTGATCTCTTCGCGGATCGCCTTGACGAAGCCGTAGGGGCCGTCGCATTCGAGCGCGTGCCCCGATGTCAGGAAATGGCCGCCGGTCGTGGTCAGGAAATGCCCGCTGGCGAACAGGTGGGGCCCGATGTACTGCCTGCTCTGGAAGGCCCGCTTCCAGGCGACGTCCATGTAGTCATGTGAACCCGCGCAGCGAAAGCCGACGATGCCCGAATCGGTCAACGCGCTGATCAGCCGGTGGCCGAACAGGGTGACCTGATCCGCCAGCGGCATGTCGGTGGGCGAAAGGTAGTCCGGATGGATGTGGACGTCCCAGAGGCCGGGCAGCAGCCAGGCGCCTGCGAGATCAAGGACCCGATCGCCGGCGGCAGCGTCGATGGTCTGTCCTGGCGTCGTTCGCGGGGAGGCGATCGCGGTGATTCGCTCGTCCTCGATGAGAACGGTGGCATTCTCGATCGGCGTCGGGGACAGGCAGTCGATGACGTTGGCGTTGACGAGTCGTGTGCGCATGGGGCGGTTCGGTGTTGAATCGGACAATGCTAGGTGACGGTGCAGGCATCCGCAATACCGAAAACCGCATTGCAATACCTGGCCGAGGAGCCTGCGCGGCAGAAGGAGGGACCGCGCCGGGTCAGGTGAAACCGAGGTTGCGGGAGATGGCTGCCGCGGTCTGCATCAGGTCGGCACCGTGGCGCTGCTGCAGTTGGGTTATCGACAAGCGGGGCGACGGAGCGGCGATGTTGATTGCCCCGACGACCCGGCCGCCGCGATCCAGCAACGGCGCGCCGATTGCGACGTCGCCGATCTGCGATTCCTGGTTGTTCAGTGCGAAGCCGCGCTTGCGCGCGTCCAGCAGCAGGCTCCAGAGGCGGCGCGGGTCGGTCACGGTGTTGGGCGTCAGCGCCTTGCGGTCCGACGCCGCGATCAGGCGCTTGGCCTCCTCATCGGGCAGGCGGGACAGGATCGCGCGGCCCGGTGCCGTGCAGTAGGCCGGCAGGCGGGAACCGATGTGAAGATCGACGCTGACCGAATGCCGACTCGGAAAGCGCGCGATGAAGACGACTTCGGTGCCGGCCAGGCGGGTCAGGTTGACGGTTTCGCCGCAGGCATTGCTCAGTGCCTCCAGGAACGGCAGCGAAACCATCCTGACCCGGTCCTCGGCCAGCACGGTGTGGGTCAACTCCAGCATGCGGTACGACAGCGAGTACGCGCGCGTCTGCGGATGCTGGCTCAGGTAGCCGAGCACCCGCAGGGTGTGGGCGGCTCGCTGGGTGGCGCTCTTGCCGAGTCCGCTTCGCTCGGCCAGTTCCATCAGCGTCAGGCCGCGGCCCGACGCGCTCAGCAGTTCGAGGATCTGGAACGACTTGGCCACCGAGCCGACGAACAGCCTGTCGTCACCGGTCGGCAGGCGGACCTCGCGGGCAGGGGGGGCCGCGTCTGGCGGCGTTCTGGCCGCTTTGCCGGCACGGGGTTGTCTGGTCATCGAACGGTTCGCAGGTAGTGGGATGTTAGGGGGGTGGTAAGGGGGTGGTATGGGGGTGGTATGGAGGCGTTACGGGGGCGTTATAGGGGCGTTGGAGTGCTGGGGTATTGCAATACGATACGGGATATTGCAATTGGAATCCATTTGGTTTCCACTGACCCTGGAATCGATCGGTGTCCGGAGTGCGGTTGCTATTGAACTTGCCTCGCCCCGGCGGCCGCGCCCTGTGGAAACGGAAGGAGCTCCCTCATGTTCAAAAGAATTCTGAAGGCAGTGGTCGCGCTTGCCTGCGTCGTACCCGTGTTCGCCACGGCCCAGAGCGGAAACTATCCCGACAAGACGGTCCGGCTGATCGTCGCCTATCCGCCTGGCGGCAGCACCGACACGGCGGCCCGACTGGTCGCCGAGCACCTGACGCGTTCGCTGGGTCAGACGGTCGTGGTCGAGAACAAGGCGGGTGCGGGCGGGACCATCGGCGCCGCCTACGTCGCGAAGGCCGCCCCCGACGGCTACACCTTGCTGTTCGGTTCGGCCGCAGAACTGAGCATCGCCCGCGTGACGCGGACCAACCTGCCGTTCGATACGCTGAAGGACTTCGAACCGATCACGCTGGTCGGGCTGGTGCCGTTTCTGCTGGTGACGAACCCCTCGGTGCCGGCGAACAACCTGAAGGAGCTGATCGCCTGGATCAAGGCCAATCCGGGCAAGGTCAATTACTCCTCGTTCGGCAACAACACGACCAATCACATGGCCGGCGAATCGTTCAAGGCGGCGGCCGGCGTGGATGCTACGCATGTCGCGTACAAGGGCAGTGCGCCCTCGATCACCGATCTGCTCGGCGGACAGGTCCAGTACACGTTCGACACGATCACGGCGACGCTGCCGCATGTCCGCAGCGGCGGGCTGCGCGCGATCGCGGTTGCGCTGCCGGAGCGTTCGACGCTGGTGCCGGACGTGGCGACGCTGTCCGAGAGCGGTTTGCCCGGCTTCACCGGCGGCACCTGGTTCGGTCTGATGGCGCCGGCAGGCACGCCACCGGCCATCGTCGAGAAACTCAATCGTGAGGTCGTCGCTTTGCTGAAGTCGGACGCGCTGCGCAAGGAGTTCGCCGGCAAGGGCATCGAGCCGGGCGGATTGACGCCGAAGGCGTTCAGCCAGTTCATCAAGGACGAAAGCGGCCGATGGACGGATCTGGCAGCGAAGATCGGACTGCGGCCCGAGTAATGCCGCGAGTAAAGGCCGTCCAGTGAGCCGCCTGCTGACTGTCGGCGCTGCCCAGACCGGGCCGGTCGAATCCGACGACATGCGCAGCATGCTGCCGGTCGCGCTCGACATGATCGAACGCGCTGCCGACGCGGACGTGCGGATCCTGACCTTCTGCGAGCTGTTCCTGTCGCCGTTCTTTCCCAATCGATTGATCGAGAACTTCGACCCGTATTTCACGCGGCCCGATGGCGAGGTGATCCGGACCCTGGCGGCGGCAGCGGCGCGCCGCCGGCTGGCCCTGATCCTGCCCTTCGGCGAGCGCGCTGACGGCGCGCAGTACAACGCGGCGATGGTGCTGGACGCCGACGGGCAGGTGGTCGGCACCTATCGGAAGACTCACATCCCCGCCTATTTCCCCAACGATAGTCCGGGCGGCACCGGCAGCTACGAGCGGATGTACTTCACGCCGGGCAAGGAACTGCCGGTGTTCACCGTAGCCGGCGCCACCATCGGCATCCAGATCTGCAATGACCGCCTCTATCCGGAAGCCTCGAGGGTGCTGGCGCTGAAGGGGGCCGAGGTCATCTTCATGCCCATCTGCTACTCCACCTACAGCGATCCGGAGCATCGCAACTCCGCCTGGGATCTGGTGCTCCGGACCCGCGCCTACGAGAACGGCGTTTACGTCGTCGCGGCCAACAAGGTCGGTCGGGAAGGCGTGCGCAACCACCTCGGACGAAGCATGATCGTCGATCCCAAGGGGACGGTGATGGCTGAGGCGGGCAACAGCGAGCCGGAATTGCTCGTGCAGGAGATCGATCTGGAAGGGGCGTCGATCAGGCGCAAGGCGATACCGTGGTGGCGGGACCGCCGCCCGGAGTTGTATGGGGCGCTGTCGGGGTAGCGGAGCGGATCACCCGAGTTGAAGTGATTTCTTGCGGGGTGCGCTGGCTCCGCTGGGACAAGGACACCAGGAATGTCTGCAAGGTCGATTGAAGAGTTGGTGTTGTCGGACCGTGGCATGGTCGCGAGGGAAATCTTCTCTGACGAAGAAATCTACCGCCAGGAACAGGAGCGGATCTTTTCGCGCGCCGGCTGTTCGTCGGCCACGAAGACCTCATTCCGAATCCGGATGATTACTTCGTCTCGCGCATGGGCACCGAGCAGGTCATTCTGACCCGGACCCGTCAGAACGAAATCCATGTCCTGCTCAATACTTGCGCCCATCGCGGCATGAAGCTATGCCGCTATGATCAGGGCAACAGTGCGCGCTTCACCTGTCCGTATCACGGCTGGACGTTCTCGACCGACGGGGAACTGGTTGATCGCCCGGGCGATCTTCACGGCGTGCCGGGCCACGCGACCCACTACAGAGGCGAGCTTGACAAGTCGCAATGGGGATTGAAGCGGGTTGCCAAGGTCTGCATCCACAAAGGCACGATCTGGGCGACCTGGGATGAGCAGGCGCCGCCCTTCCTCGACTATATCGGTGACATGCGTCACTACCTCGACGCGGCGCTGGATCACCGCGACGGCAGCGAAGGTGGATCTGAATTGCTTGGCGGCATCCAGAAGTGGCGGGTCCGCTGCAACTGGAAACTGCCAGCCGAGAACTTCATCGGCGACCTGTATCACGACATCAGTCATCGTTCGGTCGATCTCGCGGGGATCGGCCCTAGCGGCGGCAAAGGCCGTCGCGATCCGATGCCCGGGCGCATGACAATCGGATTCGAACACCTCGGCCACGGGCTGATCGGACGCCTTCCGCACTACGCCGAGCACGAGTACAAGCCGTTGTACCAGGAACATCCCGAAGTCGAACGGTACTATCGCGCGGTCCACGACAGGCGCGTCGCGACACTCGGCGACCGGATGCGGGTGACCACCAGCGTCGGCACGATCTTCCCGAACATGTCCTTCCACGGACGCCAACCTAGAACACTTGCAGTTTTCCACCCGATCTCACCGACCGAAATGGAAATGTGGCGGATGTATCTGGTCGATCGCGACGCGCCCGAAGCCGTCAAGGAGACGGCGCGGCATTACTACCTGCGTTACTCCGGTCCGGCCGGCCTGACTGAATCGGACGATATGGAGAACTGGACCGGCGCGATGGAATCAAGCCTCGGTGCGATCTCGCGCACGCTCTACTTCAACTACCAGATGGGCCTGGGTCACGCCCGGCCGGTTCCCGGACTGCCGGCGCGGTTGAGAACGGGGAGTGCACCGAGGAGAACGCGCGGATCTATTACCGGCGCTGGGCCCAGTTCATGAAGGCGCAGAGCTGGAACGAACTGATGCCGGAGGGGGCCTGATGAAGGACGTGGACCGCACTGAGGCCATTGGGCCGGGCACCCGGTCACGAGCCAGTCCCGCGCTCTGGTGCGAGGTGCAGGAGTTTCTGCACCGCGAAGCGGACCTGCTCGACGCGCGACGCTACGACGAATGGCTGACACTGCTCGACGACGACATCCAGTACTGGGCGCCGATCGCGCGCAACAGGAAGCACAAGGAGATCGGCGACGAATACACGAAACCCGGCGACATCGCCTGGTTCGACGAAGGCATCGACACGCTGCGCCAGCGCGTGCTGCAGCTCAATACCGGAGTCCACTGGGCCGAAGAGCCCATGTCTCGAATCAGCCATCTGGTGACCAATATCCGGATCCTCGACGCGCAGCCGGGCTTCGACAATCCCGGCACTGTGACCGTGAGATCACGCTTCATCGTCTACCTCAACCGGCTGCAGGGTGAAGTGTCCTGGCTGGTCGGCAAACGGGTCGATACGTTGCGTCGGCATGGAGACGACTGGAAGATTGCGCGGCGCGCGATTTATCTGGACCAGAGCGTGCTCCAGTCCAAGGCGCTGACGACTTTCCTGTAGCGCGGGACACCACGCTGCTGCATTTCATGCCGGATCTTCGGCCTCATGTCACCACAAATCGACCTCGGGGGATTCAGATGGAACGTCGCAACATCCTGAAATTGATCGGCAGCTGCATGGCAGCCCCACTGGCGGGCAATGTCTTTGCCCAGCAGGCGTATCCGTCGCATCCGATGCGCATCGTGGTCGCGTCGGGCCCGACCTCGCCGACGGATTTTGCCGGTCGCATCGTCGCAGACCTGCTGAATCGACGATACGGGCAGCCGGTCACGGTTGAGAACCGCCCCGGGGCCGGCGGGATGATCGGCCTGCAACATGCCGCTCAGGCCGAACCGGACGGCTATACGCTGGCCACCGGTGGACTTGGCAACCATGTGATCCCGCCGATCGTCATCAAGAACCTGCCCTTCGATGTGATCAAGTCGCTTACTGCCCCGTTTCCCGGCTCTTCAGGAAGTTCTCGAAATCGCGCTCGTCGTTCGCCTTGCGCTCGGCGTCCTTGAAGGCCTCGAAAGCGCGGACCAGATCGTCGAGCCGATTCTGCTCTTCGCGCAAGCGTTGCTGCTCGCGGGCCAGATAGGACGCCAGCGCTTCGTTGCTCGGACGATTGCGCGCGAAGCCACCGAAATCAGCCGCTGTCGGCACCCGGATGCCGCGCAGGTTCTGCCACCAGGACGACGCCTTGATCTGACGATGCCACAGTGCCCAGGCGAGCATGGCGAGCCCGACCGGCCAGAAGATCAGGAAGGCCACAACCGTGGCGGCGATGTACCAGGCACCGTTGAACCGGCAACCGCCGTCGCCAGTACCGGCGCCAGGTGCGGCGCCATGGGTCGTTCCGGCTTGTGATGTCATGAGAAGAGCCTCCATCGAATCCAATTAAGCAAGTCGATCTTAGACCGGACCAGCGATGAGTGTTGGAAGAGTGCGACGACGCAAGGGTGATTGTTGGTCGCCACCCGTTGGCCGAAGACGCGCTACGTCGTGCCGCTGCCATACGGCCGGGTCAGGATCTCCAGGAAGTGCCCGTCCGGATCCTCGAAATAGACGCCCCGTCCGCCAGAGCCGTGATTGATCTCGCCGGGCCGGCGCCTGACCGGATCGGCCCAGAACTGCAACCCCAGCTCCTTGATCCGCGCAAAGATCTCGTCGAACTCCGGCTCGCTGATCAGGAAGGCATAGTGTTGAGATGCGATCTCGCCGTCCGTGTCCATGAAGTCGAGGCTGATGCCGTTGTGGGTCGCCACCACGTAGAACGGGCCGAAGCGGACCGGCTCAGGCAAGCCAAGCAGACGGGCCAGGAACCTGGCCGAGGCCTCGCTGTCGCGGGCGTGCACGATGAGATGGTTGAGTCTGACCGGCATTGCTGTGCCCCTGCCTCGTTGAAACTGCTGCGCAAGCTCCCGTCAACAGCGGGAGCCACCATCAACTTCGCCAGCCGCTGTCAACTGCACGAGCCACCGCCGATGGCCGGCACTGTTTCTGGGTAATATGCTCCTCCACATCCGACATCGAGACAACCATTTCCCGGCCTGCTTCCTGCCCCTGCGACCGTCGGCGTGACCAGCACGCCTGAGAGCAGCGGCTCGCTCCTGCGCGAACCGGACTTCCGCTACCTCTGGGCGGCGGGCCTGGTTCAGTTCCTCGTTGCGCTGGCTGGAGGTCCTGGTCTTCGGGGTCTTTACTTACCAGCAGACGGGTTCGGCCTTCCTCGTGGCGGGCATGACGATGCTCCGGCTGCTGCCGCTGGCGCTGTTCGGCGTGCCGCTCGGCGCCCTCGCTGCACGCATCCGGCGCCGCACCGGCCTGATCGTCATGCTGGCGACACTCGCCGTCACTGCCGCCGTCCTTCTGGTCGTCGCGGCGGCCGGCCATCTCGCGGTCTGGCACATTGCCGTCGCCAGCGTCATCAACGGCATCGCCTGGGCGGCGGACAATCCGCTGCGCCGGGGCCTGATCGGCGACGTCGCCGGGTACCGCCGCATGGGCGCCGCCATGGCGCTGGACGTCGGTGCGAGCAATGCCAGCCGGCTGATCGGTCCGGGCCTGGGCGGTTTTCTGCTCGTCCACTCCGGCATGGCCGCGGTGTTCGGGCTGGCAGCGGCGCTTTACCTGGGCGCCTTGCTCGCGATCCTGCGCGTGAGCGACCAGCCGGCTCCCCAGCCCGAGCAACGGGTGTCGCTATCGGCGACGCTCGCCGCCGGCTTCGTCGCGGCCCGCGCCAGTCCGCGCCTGGCCGGCGCGCTCTGGGTCACGCTCGTGTACAACATCTTCGCCTGGCCGGTGCTGAGCATGGTGCCGGTGATCGGCCAGGATCGCCTCGGGCTCTCCGCTGACGGCATCGGCGTGCTCGCCAGCATGGAAGGCGTGGGAACGCTGGTCGGCGCGCTGGCGCTGGCGGCGATTTCGAAGCCGTCCAACCACGGACGCCTCTATGTCGGCGGCGCCGTCCTGTTCCTCACCATGCTGCCGCTGTTCGCCATCAGCACCCATCCGCTCGCCGCCGGCGCCGCCCTGCTGGTGGTGGGCATCGGCCAGTCGGGCTTCTCGGTGATGCAGGCGACGATCGTCTTCATCGCGGCGCCGCCGGAGCGGCGCATGCAGGCCATGGGGCTGCTCACCATGTGCATCGGAGTCGGTCCGGTGGGGTTCCTGATGCTGGGGTGGCTGGCGGAAGCAGTTCGGGGCCACGCCGGCGGCGGTGATCAGTTCGGTGGTGGGGCTGGTGGTGCTGGGAGGGACTTGGAAGTGGTGGCGGGCTTGTTGGGGGGAGGGCGCGGCATAGGCAGGCCATCCGGTCCGCTCCTGCGGATTCCGGACCACAACACTTGTGTTCAACCATTCCTTACTCTATAGTAAGGAATGGTTTCGCCAGATGGGAGTTCGTCATGGCTACAGCTACCCTTACCAGTAAAGGCCAAATTACCGTTCCTGTCGCAGTGCGTGAGGCACTAGGAGTGGATGCCGGCGATCGTGTTGAGTTTGTTGAAATCGGCCCGGGCCGCTACGAGTTCATCGCAGCTACCCAACCAGTGACAGCCCTGAAGGGCATGTTCGGCAAACCTGGCAAGACAGTGTCGATCGACGAGATGAACGCCATCATCGCGCGGCGTGGAGCCACGGCCAAGTGATCGGGCTCGATACCAACGTCCTCGTTCGCTACATCATGCAGGATGACAAGAGGCAGTCGCCACTTGCGACGCGGCTCATGGAGTCGTTGTCATCCACGACGCCCGGATTTGTACCGCTGGTGTCGGTCGTGGAGTTGGCTTGGGTACTTTCCTCAGGCTATGGTCTCGATCGATTCCAGCTTGTGGCGGCTTTGGAAGGGCTGCTACGCACGAAGGAGATCGTGGTCGAACAGGCGGAGATTGTTTGGAAGTCATTGCGTCTTTTTCGCAGTGCAAATGGCGACTTTGCTGACTGCCTGATCGAAAGATCAGCTGCGGCGGCTGGCTGCGCTTGGACTATGACATTCGATCGAGGAGCCGTGAAGGGGTGCGGTATGAGACTGATCGTCCAGGAAGCTGCCTGAAGTTCGGCGACTCCAATTCGAGCGCGTAGTGTGACCCTGAGGTCCACAGTCGTTCTTCCCTAAAGCACCACAACCCGCGGCCGTTCCCCTTCAGCCTTGCCGGTGATGGGCGCCGGCGGGACCGTATCATCGCCGGCCTCGACGATCAATTCGTGGTCGAGCGAGTACCAGCGGCCCTGAACATCCGCGTCGGGTGCCGGCTGGTCGTCGTGCGCAAGGTAGCGGCCCACGAGCGCCCGCGTGACTCCGAACTGCACGTCGTTGTCCAGATGCGGGTCGTCGCTGGAGTACACCTGAGAGAACTGGGTCTTGTACCCCGCCTTGTGGACCATGAAATGCAGATGGGCCGGGCGCATGTTGTGACGTCCCTGAGCGCGGAGCATTGCGCCGACAGGGCCCTTGACCGGAATCGGATAGCCCGAGGGCTTGATGCTGCGAAACCAGATCTGCCCGTCGGCGTCGGTCCTGAATTTGCCGCGCAGGTTCATGTCGACCTGCTCCGGATCCTGGTTCTCATAGAAACCCTCGGACGATGCCTGCCAGGTGTCGACCTCCGCACCTTCCACCGGACGACCGTCGCGGTCACGCACGGTGATTCGTACAAATACCGGATCGCCCGGCGTCGGCGAACGCACGATGGAGCTTCCGTTTGGCGACTCCGGCGAGCCTTGCCGCCAGAAGGGTCCCATGAGGTTGGCCGTGGTCTCGCGCTCGCCGTGATCGCTGTTATTGAGCAGGCACACAAGCGCCGAAATGCCGAGCGAGCCCGCCGCGAGAACGACCTCGTTGTGTGATGGCGAAGTGAGTTGTCCCAGCTTCGCGACTTCGGCGCAGATGCGGCGGAACTCGGCTTCGGTGAGATCGGTCTCGCGCACGAATGCGTGAAGATGTTTTACCGCAGCACTCAGGAGCTGACGAAAGCGGGGGTCGGGCGACCGTTGCGCCTCGGCGAGCACGGCTCTGGTCAGTTCGGTGTCGTCTTGAACGATCATGGCGGGACCGGGTTGGGTGACAGGGACCGGGTAGGGTTACAGGGACCGCGTTGGATTACATGATGTGCAGGCCGCCGTCGACCATCAGCGTCGTGCCGGTGATGAAGGAAGCCTCGTCCGACGCCAGCCAGAGAATCGGGCGGGCGATCTCGATCGGCTCCGCCCAGCGGCCGATCAATGAAGTGGTATTGCGTTGCGTCTTCAGTTCCTCGACGCTGCGCCCGGCGGCCTGCGTGCGCGTAATGTGGAAGTCGGTCAACGTGGAGCCGGGACAAATGGTATTGACGCGCACCCCGTGGGAAATCTCTTCGAAGGCAAGCGTCCGGGTCATCGCGAGCAGCGCCGACTTGGTTGCATCGTAGAGCCCCATCCCCTTGCGACCCGTGACGGCATAGCAGGACGAGACGTTGACGATCGAGCCTTTGCCGGACTTGCGCAGATGCGGCAGGGCCGCGCGACAGAAGTTTGCCGCCCCCACGATGTTCACGCCGAGGACGGCCTGCCACTCCTCGGGCGTGGCGTCGGCGATGGCGGAGAAGTTGCGCATCGACGCGTTGTTGACCAGCACGTCGATGCCGCCGAAAGCCTCATTGCAGCGCGCGCTTGCCTTCTGCGCGGTGGCATCGTCCATGATGTCACCGGTCAGGAAATCAACCCGGGCCTCCGGCGATCGCTCGCGGATCACTGCCGCCGTGCGAGCGAGCGCCTTCTCGTCCTTGTCGACCATCAGCACCGACGCACCTTCGGCGCAGGCGAGGGAGGAGGTCGCCGCACCGATCCCACCGCCCCCACCGGTAATCAGCACGACCTTGCCCGCCAGACGAGCGCTCAAAGCGAGTACACCGGTTCATCGCCGCCGGACACGAGATGCTCCTTTGCCCATGCCTGCGGCTCCTGCCCGTGGGGCAGCAGCACGCCGGCCGCGCGCACCCGCTGCGCGCGCGAAGGAAGAGCCGGTGGATCGATTCCCTCCTGGAGCTTCTGGGCGGCTTCATGAAGCATCCGCCGCGCCATCACGATCGCGCGGTCCGACGGCAGCAGTTTCTCGTTCGCATGGTTCTGGATCTGGCCCATGCTTTCCTGCAGCGACGCATCCTGCGCGGAGAAGCCGAAGACCCCGCTGAAGTTGCGCTTCTCGCGTTGCGCCACCCGATCGATCAGGTAGTCGTTGTCCTTGTTGGCCTTGGGTCGGAAGCTTCCGCCCGGCACGTCGGTGCCCGGTTCGTACTCGCAATGAATTCCCTTGCCCTCGGCCAGATGCCCGCGTTCAACCTCCGAGAGCGGCCGATCGGGACGGAAGTTGATGCTCCAGGCCCAGCAGTTATGGTCGTCGATCGGCACCCAGACATGGCCGCCGAGCGCGTGATCGCCGAAGGGCGGAATCAGGTTGTACCAGGGGAAGATCCACTGGGTGACGCGCCAGTAGTAGGAGTCAGGCTCGCCCTTGCGCCGCCCGAAAAGGGTGAGGCCGCCGTCGTGCCGCTCGATCTCGAAGGTCACGTTGCCGTCCTTCTTGATGTACTCGTTGGCCTTGGTGCCCTGGTGGAAGGGATCTCCGTCCACTTCGAAGCGGTGAACGAACGACACATGGCTGGTGTCGATGCCGCCCTCCATGGCCTGCAGGTAGTTGCACTCCTGGAGTCGTTTCGACACGAACACATGGCCCTCCGGCAGGTTCGCCCATTCGACACCCGGTGGCTCCGGTTTCTTCTCCGGCGGACCCATGTAGGCCCAGACGATGCCTGCCCGCTCGACGCAGGGATAGCCGGTGATCGACATGCGTTCGCAGACCTGAGGCGCCTGGGGCACGTCGATGCACTTGCCTGAAACGTCGAACTTCAGACCATGATAGGAGCATCGGATGCCGCCTTCCTCGTTGCGACCGAAGTAGAGCGATGCGCCGCGGTGCGAACAGAATTCGCTGATGAGACCGGGCCGCCCGTCGGAGTCGCGGAACGCGAGCAGGCGCTCGCCCATGATCTGCACCCTTACCTGGGGTGAGTCCGGCTTCTCGATCTCGCTGCTGAGCAGGCAGGGAACCCAGTACCTGCGAAGCAGGTTGCCAACCGGCGTTCCGGCGCCCGTCCGGACCAGTGTCTCCATCATTTCATTCACCTCATTGAATCCATAGTTCGATTTCGACGTTCATTTTACGAGCCAACGCAATCGTTCCTTTCGTCGAAGCAGAAAGAGTGCCGCGATCGCGATTGCGACCGCCGTCATGACCGTCGCCCAGTCGGTGGGACGAATAGCCGCGAGGGCGAGTACCACGGCGATCAAAGCCAGGGCCAGCCGAGCGACGATCCCCAGGCTCAGGAGCAGATAGCCCTCCAGCGCGGCCGCCAGGAAGACGATGCCGGCCGCACCCAGGCCGATCGCCATCACGACGGAGAGAGTGTCTCCGGCGAGGAGCAGTTGCGGTGCATAGACGAACAGCGGCGGCAGCAGGAAGGCAGAGAGTCCCAGGCGAACCGCCTCCCAGCCGGTGCGCATGTACGCGCCGCCGGCGATGGCAGCCCCCGCGAAAGCCGCCAGGCAGACCGGCGGGGTGATCATCGACAGCGCGCCGTAATAGAGCACATACATGTGCGCCGCCATCGGTGTGACGCCCGCGTTGATCATCGCCGGGGCCAGCAGCGTGGCGAGGACGATATAGACGGCGGTCGTGGGCATGCCCATGCCCAGCACGATGGCGGCGCCCGCCACCAGCGCGAGCAGAAGGGGCAGGCTGCCGCCGGCAGCGTCGACGATGCCCAGGCTGAGCGTGAAGCTGAGTCCCGTGACGGTCAGGATGCCGATGAGCATGTTGGCCAGGGCAACCACCGGGACGATCGACAGCATGCCCTTGCCGGCATCCTCCAGGATGGAGATCAGCTTGCGCCAGCCGGGGCGGGTCTCGCGCTTGACGAATGCGGCGACGACAGTGACGGCCGTCGCGAAGAGTGCTGCCTTGATCGGAGAAATCGTGGTGCCGAACAGCAGGACGATCAGGACAACCAGCGGAATCAGGAAAGGCCAGCCGGCGACGAGCGTCGGAATCGCCTTGGGGCGTTCCGCCTCGGTGAGCGCGCGCGTGTTGCGACGAAACGCGCGCAGATGACACTGCATGAAGATGCACAGATAGAAGAGCAGGGCCGGAACCAGGGCCGCTTGCGCGACCTCGTTGTAGGCGATGCCAAGATTGTTGGCCATGACGAAGGCGGCGGCCCCCATGATCGGCGGAAGGATCTGCCCCCCTGTGGAGGCGACCGCCTCGACCGCGCCGGCCTCCTCCGCCCGATAGCCCGATTTCTTGATCAGCGGTATCGTAATGATGCCGGTCGTGACGACGTTCGCCACGGCGCTTCCGGATATCGACCCGAACAGCGACGACGCCACGATGGCCGTCTTGGCGGCCCCGCCGCGAAACCGGCCCATCGCCGAGAGCGCGAGGCCGATGAACAGTTCGCCCCCGCCCAGCTTGAAGATGGCGGACCCGAACAGCACGAAGGCCATGACCGTCGTCACGACCACGGTGAGCGCCGACCCCAGCATGGCATTCGGATCGAAGACCATATAGGAAATCAGCTGCTCCGCCGGGATCGTCCGGCTCTGCAGGAAACCGCCGAACTTGTTGGCGGTCAAGCCGTAGGCGACGAAGGTGGCCAGCAGGACAATCATGGGCCAACCGGCATTGCGGCGCGTCGCCTCGGCGACCAGGCCGATGAGCACGGCGGCCATGGCCAGGTTGGCCACGTTGCCCAGGTAGCCGCTACCCACGATATCCTCGTAGCCCACGACGATGTAGCCGCACAGGCCGAGCGTCACGAGTGCGAGCGCGGCGTCCAGCAGGGGCACCTTGACGCGCCCGGAAGCCCCCCCGCCACCCCCTCCGTTACCCGCTCCGTCGCCCGCTCCCGCAGCCCGCCCTGCGGCCCGCCGGTCCTTGCCGTCGAACGAAGTTGTCAACAGAATATCGGCGACGGTCAGCCCGACCATCGCCAGGGACACCTGCTCCTGCCACAGCAGGAGGCCGAGCCAGTCATCCAGGAAATTGGAGAGGTAGACGATTCCAAGAATGGGAATCGCTCCCCGCAGAACGGGCGAAAGAGAAAGAAGCATCGATACCTGGCCTTCTTGCAACGGCACAGCGTCGACTGGCGCAGCGTCGACAGGCTGCGCCAGGCCGCTGCTATTTCAGCTGGCTCAGCAGCGCGCTGTTCTTCTCTTCCATCTGCTTCGTCCAGACTCCCTTCTTCTTGAAGAAAGCCATTGCGGCAGGGTGGTACGGGATCGTCATGCTTGCCGTGGCCATCCGCTCGTGCGTCCAGTCCGCAAAGGAGCGGTTCGCTTCACGCAGTTCCTTCAGCGAATCCCACACCGTTTCCAGCACCTGGGTCACCAGATCGTCGCTGAGTTGCGCGCCGCCGACCAGGTAGAAGTCGTAGTCGAGAAAATTGGTGCTGGCGACCACGCCATCGTCGGCACCCTTCGCGAGCTCGATCACCCGACCTCCGGGGAAGGCTTCCTCGGCCCGCTTTTCAGCCGCCGGCGATCTGTCGAGGCTTACGAACCGCAGAGGCACCTTCGCATTCACCTCTTTGATGATCGACATGCCGATCGCACCGCAAAGCGCTGCGTCGGCCCTGCCGTCGGCCAGAGCTTGCACCGAAGGCACCGTGCTCGTCACGGGGACCACCTTGACATCGTCCCAGGTGAGGCCGGCATTGGCGATCGTGGCAGTCGCGAGCTTGGCGCAGGTCTTGTGCGCCGAGAAGACGCCGGTCACGCGCTTGCCCTTCAGATCGGCTGCGGTGCGGATGTCGGAATCGGCACGAACCAGGATGCCGATGGAGTTGCTGTAGCCATTGGAGATCAGTCGCAGGTTGCGATGCGCCGTCTTGTATTCCGGCTTCGTTCCTTGCATCGCTGACGCCACGTCATTGGCGTTCAGGAGCGAGAAACTCGCTTTGCCTTCGTCGACGAGCGGAACCAGAATCTGGGGGCCCCCGTATCCCGCCGCGATCATTCGGATAGGCGACTTCTCGCTCACCACGCCAGCCAGCGCCACGCCCACCCCATGCGCAACCGATCCCTGGGGCAATGTGACAATGTCGACCTGGTCGGCCGCGTGCGCGCTGCCGAGGAACGACGAGACTAGAAACCCGATCGCCAGCGTCCAGCGCGAGTGCTTTCCTGATCCGAACATGAAGTGTCTCCTCCTTTGAGATTGATCGACAACCCACCCTGCCGGCATTCTCGCGACCGGTTCCGGGGGTGTCGATTCAAGTCTACCACCCAGGGCAACCGGGTCGCTCGAAGTATTCCAGCGAAACCGGCGCGTGGCGTGCCGCTTCGAGACCGGTGCGAAACGTGCCGCTTCGCATCCCTGGAGCGGGCTCGGCTTCTTCGACCTCGATCCCACTGGCGGCGTATGGTGTCCGCTGCAAGCACAGGTTGCGAACCAGCCTTTGCAGCTATCTCAGACCAGCAACCCGGGGAATGTCTTGAAAGCCAGCGATCTTTTCGTCGAAGCCCTGGAGGCCGAGCAGGTCGAGTACATCTTCGGCATTCCCGGCGAGGAGAACCTCGACCTGCTGGAATCGCTGCGCACTTCCTCGATCAGGCTCGTCGTCACACGCCACGAGCAGGCGGCCGGCTTCATGGCCGCCACCTACGGGCGTCTGACCGGCAAGCCGGGAGTCTGCCTCGCCACGCTCGGGCCGGGCGCCACCAACCTGGTGACGGCGGCGGCCTACGCGCAGCTGGGGGCGATGCCGATGCTGATGATCACCGGCCAGAAGCCGATCAAGTCGAGCAAGCAGGGGCACTTCCAGATCGTCGATGTCGTGCGGATGATGGAGCCGCTGACCAAGCTGGCGCGCCAGATCGTCTCCGCCGACCGGATTCCGTCACGCGTGCGCGAGGCGTTCCGGGTGGCCCGCGAGGAGCGCCCCGGCGCATGTCACCTGGAGCTGCCCGAGGACATCGCCGACGAGATCACCGCCGTGCCGTTGATCGCGGCGTCGGACTCTCGCCGCCCGCTGGCCGACGACAAGGCGCTCGCGACCGCCGCCGAGGCCATCCGGCGCAGCAAGCGACCCCTGCTGATGGTCGGCGCCGGCGCCAACCGCAACACCACCTGCCGGATGCTGCGCGACTTCACGGCGCGAGATCGGCATCCCCTTCTTCACCACGCAGATGGGCAAGGGCGTGATCGACGAGACCGGCCCGCTGTGGCTGGGCAACGCCGCGCTGTCGGACGGCGACTTCGTGCACCGGGCGATCGCGCACGCCGACTGCATCATCAACGTCGGCCACGACGTGATCGAGAAGCCGCCATTCCTGATGCGCGGGGGCGATCAGACGGTGATCCACGTCAACTACGTCTCCGCGCAGGTCGATGCTGTTTACTTCCCGCAGGTCGAAGTCGTCGGCGACGTGGCCAACAGCATCTGGCAGCTGAAGCAGGCGCTGAGTCCGCAGGCGCAGGGTGCAGTCCGCAGGCGCAGGGTCCGCAGGCGCATTGGGACTTCAGTCGTTTCGACACGATCCGCGGCACACCTGCTGGCTCATCTCGAGGAGCATCGCGACGACCCGCGCTTTCCGATCCATCCGGTTCGGCTCGTCGCCGAGGTGGCTGCGGTGCTGGACGAACGCGATATCCTGTGCCTCGACAACGGCATGTACAAGCTCTGGTTCGCGCGCTACTACCGCTGCCGCCGGCCGAACACGCTGCTGCTGGACAACGCGCTGGCCAGTATGGGCGCCGGGCTGCCGGCTGCAATCGCCGCGCGGTTGGTGCATCCGGACCGGCGTGTCGATCGCGGTTGTCGGCGACGGCGGCTTCATGATGAATTCGCAGGAGCTCGAGACCGCCGTGCGACTGGGCCTGGACCTGACGGTCATCGTGCTGCGTGACAACGCTTACGGCATGATCAAGTGGAAGCAGGCCGACATGGGCTTCGGCGACTTCGGCCTCGACGTCGGCAACCCCGATTTCGTGCGGTACGCGGCCGCCTATGGGGCGCACGGCCACAGGCCCGGCTCAGTTGCCGAGTTGACCGACATGCTTGCGGCCACCGGCCGGTCGAAAGGCGTACACCTGATCGACGTCGAGATCGACTACAGCGACAACGACCGTATTCTCAGCGAGGAGATCAGACGCCTGAGTGCCGCGGTGTGACTGCGCGGTGTGACTGAGGGGGTGACAGCGCGGTGGCAGCGGGTCGCGGTGTCGACGTTTCCGCGGAAACGCCAAGGTAAGCTCGCTCCTCCTGGCGCATCAGTCCTGCGACCGCCAGGTCGTAGTCGAGCCGCTCGCCGCACCATCGGCTGACTGCCGTGGTCGGGCCGATGTCGATCGCCTCCTGCCGATGCCGGCAAATGAGTTGATCCGCGTCACCACTCATGCTGACCGCGGCCTCCAGACGCTGTCCCCGCGCACCGACGAAGCGCAGCGCCCCGTCATCCAGCATGCGGACATCGACTTTCCCTTCATGCACCTGGCGATGATGGAATCGGCACAACATCACCAGGTTCGACAGCCGGGTTTCGCCGCCGTGCGCCCAGTGCCGGATGTGGTGGCCATCGAGAAATCGGGTGTGCGTGCAGCCGGGGAAGCGGCAGCAGATATCGCGCGAACGAAGAGCGCGACGAATCGCCGGCGGTATGCTGCGCGTTCTGCGACCGACATCCAGCGGTCGACCCGATTCGTCTTCGACGATGGTGACCAGGCTGGCGTCGCAGGACAACCGTCGCGCAGTTTGCGCCGCAAGCGACGGGCCGCTTTCGATCTCGCAGCGACCCGGCGTGTCGTCCTTCAGGGTCTCATAGTCGACATGAACAACGATCTGCTGGCGTTCGCCGCCGCCCAGGGCCTGGTATCCGTTGCTGAGCCAGGTCTCGGCGAAGAATCCCAGCGCATCGGCGCGGCGTTGGGACAGCGAAGGCGTTTCCGCGGAAACGTCCAACGAAACAGACGGGCGAGGAAGATCCTCTGTCGCCTGTTCAAGTGCCTTGACCAGCAGCGCCCCGGTCTCTGCGGTCAGGCGTGCCCGCAGCACCAGTGACCCGTCGCCATCGTAAAACCAGTTCAGGCTGCGATTGGCGTACTGGACGGCCTCCCGGTCAAGCTCACAAGCCTCCTGGGCACGGCGATAAAGGCGTACGAGCGTTTCGACATGATTCGCGGTGCCGTACAGCGCAATCATCAGCAGGGTGTCCTCGGTTTCGGCCGTGGCCACGCGGGTCAAGGCGCGAACCTTGGAATAGCTGAGCGCACCGCGCGCCATCGCAGCCGAGATGAGCGGCAGTCCTTCCAGTGCCCGCGCAACGCGAACTTTCTCGCGGGCAGCGCCGGCATCGATGCCGCATTTCCAGCCCAGCCAATGGGCGCACGACGGTGTCGATCCGTCCGCCCAGCCTTCACGCCGGTCGAACTCGGCGATCAGCATCAGCCACCGATAGCTCGCCGCGTTCAAATGACCGGCCAGCTCTGTTATCTGCGATTCCAGTTCAGCGATAGAGTGGCGTGCAAGCGCGGCGCGTGGCGCGGTGCGTGGCGCGGTGTCGGGCTCGAGCTGGATGTCGTCGCTCCCCGAAGCTGCAGTCATGTCGCACCTCTCTAATAGACTGTAGTTATATACAGTATTGTAGTCCTTTGCGTCCTTTCCGGGAACCGAAACGAAGACGTACGACGCGTCACGATCTAGTACGCATGAAGTAGGCATTGGGCGAACTGTCCGGCCAGCACCGTTCTTGACGGTTCGCTCCTAGGCTGCGAGGCGATGCTGAGGGGAGAGGCATTCCGCATGCTTAGACCACTCGAGCACAAGCGAAAGATGCTTTGCCGGGCGCTGACGTTCGAGCCGCGCGCATAGACGGACTATCGATTGCCGGCGACCTGCAGTATGCAACGGCGCCATACATGCAGACATTCGAGAGAGAGGCCGCAGGGCTAACGAAATCCGGCTAGCCGTGACTGGGCGTCAGCGGTGATCGACTCGATGATGCGGGCGGCCGGCAAAATTTCCGTAATGCCTTGCACCCCTTGGCCGGCCCACAGCGCTAAAGCTTCCATATTCCCGACAAGATTCTGCGCAGGCGTGGAATTGCTGTACCGAAGGACGCCGCTGCCATCGGGCCGAGTGGCCAAGATCTCGTTCTCACCCGGGCGTGCACCAGACGACGGCCGACCGGCCTTCTCCCATGCCGAGACTGTGCTGTTGCGCAACACGCGATGTGGCGCGTTCGGCCAGCCGACGTCGAATAGGTCCTGAACATGCACGGCGTCTTTCTGCTGCGCGGCGACGAGGGCGTTCTTGTAGTCGGCATGCGCGAAAGACTCGACCGACGCGGCGAAGCGGGTCCCCATGACCACACCTGAAGCGCCCAGCATCAATGCGGCCGCCAAGCCTCGACCGTCGACGATTCCGCCGCAGGCGAGCACCGGTACCTTCCCGGCTACATCGACCACCGCTGGTACCAGAGCGAAAGTGGTTATCGTTCCCCGAACATGGCCGCCAGCCTCCCAGCCTTGGGCAACCAGGATATCCGCTCCGGCATCGAGTGCCTCCCTGGCTTCGTCCGTATCGGCGACGGTTGCCACGAGCGTTGCACCGGCGTCGCGAACCAATGGTGCATAACGCCTTGGCGACCCCCAGAACAGATGGATGACTCGGGCCCCCGCATCCAGCGCGGTGAGCAGATGTTCCTTCTGATCAAGGTCGGCCCGGAGATTCACAGAGAAGCGGTTTGAGGTCAGCCCGACGGTGCGACGCACCAACTCTGCAAAGATTTCAAGGGGCATCCACCAGGCCGCCACTGACCCCAGCCCACCTGCGTTGCTGACGGCCGCCGCAAGGTCCGGCCCGGCCGCAATCCCGATCGGCGCTTGCATGATGGGCGTAGACAGGGCCAACGCGCGGGTGAATGCAGTTTGAAGCATCGTCGTTCCCAGTCATTGCTGATAGTGGAAAATCTTAGCATTCGCGAAAAGTTCTGCACAGCTACCGCGGGCCAAGCGACTACGGCATCACCCAGAGCAATATCGGCCGAAATGACCTGCTACTAACACTGCTCGAGAACGTCAGAGCAACGCTTCAGGAACAGCATCCCGAAGATGTACTTTTACCTACGAAGTGCTTGAAACGAGACCAGCATAAGTGGTCCCTGTGCCGCTAAAGCATGTCAAGTCGGAGTCGCCGCCTGGGCCCATTCCGCTAATCGCTGGAACGTGGAGCGATGTGCCGGAAGCTGGTGAACAAGGCCAGGTCGTAGGCGATCTTCAGGACGCCGCAGACCACCAGCGGCGTCGCCAGCGCGCCGGTGGCGAACAACGCGCCGGCGATCGTCGGGCCTGCCGCCGCGGCAAGGCTGCGCGGCACCGCGGTGAAGCTCGCGGCCGCAGGACGCTCCGCCGGCATGACCACCGACATCACGTAGGCACTGCGCGCCGGGACGTCCATCTGGGAAAGCAGGCTGCGCATCAGCAGGAGGCCGAGCGCGAATCTCGATCGACGGCGCAAACGCCGCGGCGATCAGGCAGAGGCTGGCAGGGACGTGCGTGAACACCATCGTGTTGACCAGTCCGATGCGCCGGGCCAGTGGCACCGCCGCCAGTTGCGAGACGGCGCTGAGGAGTCCCGTCGAGAAGAAGAAGAGGCCCGCTGCGCTGAGCGACAGGCCGAAGCGCTGGAAGAGCCAGAGCGCCAGCAGCGCATTGATGACCAGGCCGCCCGCGAACGAGTCGAGGCTGAAAAGCGCCGCGAGCTTGAAGACGATGCGCCGCGACTCTCCCAATGGGGCTCGCTGCTTCACCTCGCTCACCGGCGGATTCGGAATGCGCAGGTACAGCAGCCAGACGACGACACCGATCAGCGCGTACAGCAGGAACATCGCCCGCAGGGCATCGACCAGTTGCCATTCGTCCCGATTCGCCAGCCACTCGGGCAGCGCCGCGGCCAGCGATCCCACAGCAGCGAAGATGGAGCCGACGAAGCTGTAGCGCGCGAAG
Source organism: uncultured beta proteobacterium (assembly GCA_963834335.1). GTDB lineage: Bacteria > Pseudomonadota > Gammaproteobacteria > Burkholderiales > Burkholderiaceae_E > Lautropia. The sequence goes on from CAWIBK010000001.1 coordinate 1,430,771, forward strand.
ATCCCGGTGCGCCTCTCGAAGGTCGAAGAGCCCGCGAGTACCGTCTGCTCCAGCGGCAGGAACACGCTGACATCGCCGCCGCTCGGGTTGAGCGGGCCCAGGAACGAGACGATCAGCAGCGGCCAGAGGTCGGTGAAGGAGGCAAAGCCGAACCCGGTCGCCGCCATCAGCACCGCTGCGGCCAGCAGCATCCGGCGCAAGTCGAAGCGGTGCCCCCATCGCCCTACGGCCAGCGTCGCGATCGCAGACCCGAACAGGGCTGCAGTGCTGAGAAAGCCGACCTCGAGTTGTCCCTGGCCAAGCGCCAGCAGGTAGGCAGGCAGGAGCACCGCGACGAATCCGTCAGCGAAGGCGCGCAGGCCGCGCGCCGTGAGCACGAGCGAGACCATCATGGTGGTGGTGATAGTGGGCTCGACCTGGTCATCGGCGGGCTTTCCGGTCATCGAGGAGGAAAGATTATGCGCGGTGGCCGTCCGGTCGTACGGTGCTCGTGTCCGATGCTTCTACCGCGCCCGACGCTTGACTGGCACTTCCCTCGTATGAAACACTGAAAGCACTGAAATCCAGTAAAAGCCGCTGCGCGAGGGTTCTGCGTGTATACGATTGCAATCGACATCGGCGGGACATTCACCGACGTCATCGTCATCGACGACCAGAGCGGCCGAACCTGCATGGGCAAGGCGCTGACCACGCCGAAGGATCTGCAGCTGGGGGTCATGGACAGCCTGTCCAATGCCGCGGCGGAAGTCGGGCTTGAAGTGCCGGTTCTGCTCGGGCAGGCGAGCCGGATGGTTCACGCCACCACTCAGTCGAGCAACGCGGTGTTCAGCTTCACTGGCGCCCGCACCGCCGTCCTGACCACGCGCGGCTTCGGCGACACTCTGATGATCATGCGAGCGACTGGGCGGGTCGCCGGCTTGAGCGTCTTTGAGCGCCATCACTACCGCGCAACGTCGAAACCGCGCCTGCTGGTCGACGAGCGGGATATTTTCGAGGTGGTTGAACGGGTCGACTCTCGCGGCGAGGTGGTGACGCCGCTTGACGAGGAGCAGGTGAGGGAGATCGCTCGAACCCTGATCGCCAGGGGCTACCGGGCGGTTGCCGTTTCCTACCTCTTTTCACATCAGAACCCGGTGCACGAGCGCCGCACGGAAGAAATCCTGCGCAGGGAGGCGCCGGCTCTCTACGTGTCGATCGGCTCCTCAATCGCGTCGGTGCTCGGAGAATACGAGCGAAGCGCGACCGCGCTCTTCAATGCCTATGTCGGCCCGGTGATCGAGAGCTATCTGAGCCGGCTGGAGCGCACGCTGGCAGATGCGGGCCTGAAGCAGAAGCTGCTGATCGTCCAAGCCAACGGCGGGCTTGCAACGGTCTCGCAGACGGTACCGATCTACACGATCGAATCCGGTCCTGCGGCCGGCGTGGTGGGAGCCGGACACATGGCTCGCGAGTTCGGCTACGACAACGTCGTTGCCACGGATGTGGGCGGCACGACGTTCAAGGTGGCTGTCATCCGCGGCGGGGAGTGGAGCTACAGCGCCCAGACGGTGCTGAACCAGTACCAGCTGCGCCTGCCGATGATCGACGTTTCATCGATCGGCGCCGGCGGCGGCTCGATCGCCTGGGTCGACGCCGGACGGCTGCGCATCGGGCCCAGGAGCGCCTCGGCCGATCCGGGCCCTGCCTGCTACGGCTTGGGCGGCGAGGAGCCCACGGTCACCGATGCCGATGTCGTTCTGGGCTACATCTCGCCCGATGCCTTCCTGGGAGGAAGGATGACGCTGCGGCCCGAGTTCGCCCATCAGGCGATCCTGCGGCGGATTGCGGAGCCGCTGTTCGGGGGCGACGTGGTAGCCGCGGCAGCCGGCATCCGCAGAGTCGTCGACAGCCAGATGGCGGACCTGATCCGCAAATCCACCCTGGAGCGGGGCTACGATACGCGTGAGTTCGTCATGATGGCCTATGGCGGTGCCGGTCCCGTGCACGCGGCTGCTTATGCCCTGGAGGCCGGCTGCGAACGGCTGGTCATTCCCTATTTCGCCACCGTGCACTCGGCCTACGGCGCGGCGCTCTCGGACATCCGCTTCAGCCTGCAGTTCTCCGAGCCGATCGTCATCCAGGACGACCCGACCCGGATCGAGGAAATTTTCGTGAGTATGGAGACCCGGGGGCGGGCTGCACTGGTGTCGGCCGATGTCCCCGAGGAACGGCGCGAGTATCACCGCTGGGTGGAAGCCCGTTATCGGCGCCAGGTCCACCAGCTTCGGATTCCGGCACCCAGGCGTGTCGATGCGGCCGCGTTGCACCGGTTGGTCCGGTCCTTCGAAGCGGAGTACGAGCGGCTTTTCGGCGCGGGATCGGGATTGTCCGAGGCAGGCGTGGAACTCATCAACTACGGCGTCGACGCCATCGGCCGGGTGACGAAGGCCCCATGGGAGCGGGTGTCCGATAGCGGCGTGTCCAGCCCGATCGCGACGCGACCCGCCTACTGCCCGAAGCGCCGGGCGATGGTGGCAACGCCCGTCTATGACGGGCCGCGGCTTGCGGCCGAAACGCGGATCACCGGCCCGGCAATCATTGAACATCCGGGCACGACGATCGTGATTCACAGCGGCCAGCACGCGACCATTGACGCGTTCCGCCATACGCATGTCGCCACCGGCGCCACGGGCGCCACGGGCGCCACCGTCGCAATGGATGCCACGGACGCTACCGGCGCCACCGACGGGGGAGACCCGGATGCCTGAACAACATCGGGACGTCGATCCCGTCACTTTTGAAGTGCTCAACCACCGGCTGCTGAGCATCACCGAGGAGATGGGCATCCAGTACATGCGCTGCTCGGGCAGCAATGTGCTGATCACCGGCAACGACGCGGCAACCGCGATCATGCGGCCGGACGGTGCGCTGGTATCGGTCGGGCCGTACATCGTCACCCAGGGCAACGTCCTCCCGCTGATCGTGGAGAGCACACAGCGACTGAGCGGCGACGTCGGCATCAACGACGGTGACATCTTTATCTGCAACGACCCCTACCTGGGCGCGATCCACCAGCCCGACTTTGCCACCGTCGCGCCTCTCTACTGGCAGGAGGAACTGATCGGCTGGCTGGGCGCCTCCGGCCATCAGCTGGACACCGGGGGAATGGATCCGGGCGGCTTTTCCATCAAGGCCACCGACGTGCATCAGGAAGGCCTGCGGATGCCCCCGGTCAAGCTCGTCGAGGGCGGGAAGATGCGCGAGGACCTGCTGCGCTGGATCATGAACCAGGTGCGCGATCCGATCGTGGGACTCGATGTGAAGGGGCAGGTGGCAGCCTTGAATGCCGGACGCGACCGCATCCTGGACCTCATCAGGACCTGGGGGGTGGATACCGTCAAGGCGGTGATGAAGATGTCGATCGACTATGCTCGCGGCAAGCTCGAGGAGCGCCTTCGCGAGCTGCCGGACGGCGTGTGGCGGGAGGTCCAGTACATCGACCATGACGGTCACGGGACCGATATCTACCAGATCGTGTGTACCCTGAGGAAGAAGGGGCAGCGGCTCGAATTCGACTTCGAGGGGACCAGCCCGAACGCCAAGGGTCTGATCAATTCGACCTACTCGGGGTTGCAGGCGGCGGTGCTGTCGGCGGTCTACATCAATCTGTGCTGGGATATTCCCTGGAATCGGGGCGTCCGCGACTGTCTCGACATTCGCTCCACCGTGGGAACGGTGAACCACTGCGCCTATCCGGCGCCGTGCGCCATGGCGACGATTTCCGCCGTCATCGTCACGATCGACGCCTGCTGGCGCTGTCTGTCGCAACTGCTGCTGGCGAGCGAGCGCTACCGGGAACAGGCGATGGCAGTGTGGTCGGGAACTTCCATGGCACCGATCTTCGCCGGAACGAGCCAGCACGGCTTTGCCTTTGCGGCGACCGAGATGAGCCACTTCGGCGGCGGCGGAGGCGCCCGCACCTACGACGACGGCGTCGATACCGCTGGCATCGTCTTCAACACCACGCCCAACATGCCGAACATCGAAGACCAGGAGTCGGAGTATCCGGTCCTCTACTTGTTCCGCCGGCACCTGCGGGACTCGGGCGGACCCGGTCGCTTCCGTGGCGGCCGGTCCGCGGAACTGGCCTATACGGCGCATCACTCCCCTGACGGCGGTCTGGAAGGACTGTTCGCCGGCACGGGCGCGGAAATGCCCAACGCAATCGGCATCGGCGGCGGCATGCCGGGGGCCGCCATCCGCGTGGCGCGCATCCTGGAGACCGACTTGGCTGAACGGATGAGCGCAGGTTGGCCGCTTCCCGCCTCGGTGCAGGATATCGTCGGGCGTTTCGAGCTGCTTGCGCCCAAGCATTCGCGGTCTCCGATGAGCCGCGGCGATGTCTGGTATCACAGCTGGCAGGCTGGCGGCGGCTACGGCGATCCACTGAAACGCGATGGCGACCGGGTCGCCGAAGATGTGGCGCGGGGCGTGGTCTCGCGGCAGGCGGCAGCCGAGGTCTACGGCGTGGCATTGGACGGCCTCGGCTGCGATCACGCCGCGACCCGATTGCGCCGTGACGGGATCCGCGCTGCCAGACTGGCCGCGGCTGTCAGCCCCGATCCGGGCGATGCTGTCATCAGCTTTCAGGGCAGCGGGCGTCGAACGCTGGATGCGCTCATTGTGGACTTCACTGCAGGCACTGTCGCCTGCTCGGACTGCGGACATGTCCACTGCGGTCCTGCGGAGAATCTGCTGGCCTTTCTTCGCGAGGCCTGCACGCCGCTGAATGCCTGCGGGCCCGTTCGCGGCGAGGACTACGACGTCGGAAGATTCAAGCTGCGCCAGCTCTGCTGCAGTGCCTGTGGAACGATGGTGGATGTGCAGGTCGCCCTGGAGGGGGCGCCCAGGCCGTTCTTCCGGATCGATGACTGGACGTCTTCTGCGGCGCGTCACCCGGAATGACCGCCTCTTCCTTTCTCGTGCCGAGTCTGTTTTCATTACCGGCTGTCATCGCCGCGCAACCAAGCTAGAGAGGAGAACACCATGATCAGGAAAAAGCTCATCGTACTTGCTGGTGTGGCCGCGATCGCCGCTGTCGGCGTCTCGACTGCAATGGCCCAGGCCCTAACATTGCGATTCGCAATGATCACGGCCGAAGCGTTCCCCTACATGGACGGCGCCAAGAAATTCAAGGAGCTGGTGGAGGAACGCTCCAAAGGCGACATCAAGGTCCTGCTCTACCCCGGGGGGCAACTCGGCAACGAACGCCAGATCAACGAAGCCATCCTGGAAGGGTCCATCCAGATCGGCGTCGGAGCCGGCGCCATGGCCAACCTGGCACCCATCTACAACATCGTCCAGGTCCCGTTCCTGATCCAGGGGCAGCGCCACATGGCCGAGATCGCTGATGGCCCGATCGGAGTGAAGCTGGCCGAGCAGATCGAAAAGCAGGCGGGGCTGCGTACCTTGGCCTGGTTCAGCACCGGCGACAGCCCGATCGAAACCGTCAAGAACCCGGTGAAGTCGCCGGCGGATCTTGCCGGCGTGAAGATTCGCGTCATCGAATCGCCGGTGCTCGTCGATGCCATGCGGGCACTCGGCGCCAATCCGACGCCGATGGCCTACACCGAGGTCTACACCGGGCTCAAGCAGGGCGTGATCGAAGGCGCGCATCTGGACGTGCTCTCCGTGGATACCCTGAAGATCTACGAGGTCGCCAAGTACATGACCGACTGGGAGCAGATCACGTTCGTCTCCGAGCCGCGGCCGGTGATCATGAGCGCCAAGTACTTCGAGAGTCTTTCGCCGGATCGGCAGAAGCTGATTCAGGAGGCCATGCAGGAAGCGGCGACGCATGAGCGCAAGGTCTTCCTGGAGAAGATGGGAGCCATCCGCAAGAAGCTGGTGGAGCAGGGGGTGACCATCACCAAAGTGGACGCTGATGCCTTCGTGGCACTGGTCAAGCCGGTGTGGGAAAAGTACGCCGCCCAACTCAAGGCGGAAGACCTGCTGAAGGAGATCATCGCGCTTCGCAAGTGATGCCTTCAGCGCCGGACCGGCGATGACGGCGATCCTGGATTTCGTGTTCAATCGCGTCGCGACAGTCGTGACGGCGCTGGCATTGACGCTGGCCCTCGTGGTCATGGGCGCCCAGGTGGTTTTCCGGTACGCGTTCAACGACAGCCTCTACTGGGCCGAGGAGTTGGCACGTTATGCGCTCATCTGGAGTTCGATGACCGGGGCCGCGGTCGCCTACCGGCACGGCAGCCATGTCGCGGTGAGCGACCTCGTCAAGCGATTGCCGGACTGGCCGCAGCGCCAGGTGCTGCGCGTGGTTCATGCCCTGGTGTTCGCATTCGGCGGCTTTCTTCTCTGGCAGGGTTGGATGCTGACGATGCGCAATTTCGCGCGGCACCAGCTGTCGACCTCGCTCGAGATCGAAATTGCCTGGATCTACCTTTCCATCCCGGTGGCCGGTGGCCTGCTGATGCTGGCGGCTGTGGAGGCATTTGCACGCGGCTCCCGGGCTGAGGCCGGGGGAGCGTCTGTTTGAGCACGCTCGTCGGCTGGTTTCTCGGGCTTCTGGTGATGGGCGTGCCGGTGGCCTTCGTGCTCGGCATCGCCAGCACGATCTATCTGCTGACAGCCGAGGGTATGACGCTCTCTGCCGTGCCTCAGCGGCTGTTCGCCGGGCTGGACCAGTTCGTGCTCATGAGCATTCCGTTCTTCATCCTCTCCGGGGCGCTGATGAACGAGGCGCAGCTCACCGGCAGGCTGATCCAGTTCGCGAACCACCTGGTGGGCCGCTGGCGCGGCGGATTGGCGCAAGTCAATGTGCTCAGCAGCATGTTCTTCGGGGGAATCACCGGGGCGGCAACGGCCGATGTGGCCGCCCTCGGGCCGATCCTGATCCCCGCCATGGAGAAGCAGGGATACCGGCGCGAGTTCGCCACCGCCGTGACCGTGGCCAGTTCGATTTGCGGTCCCCTGATACCACCCAGCATCCCGATGCTGGTATACGGCATCTCCTCCGGCGCCTCGATCGGCGCCCTGTTCCTCGCCGGCGCCACGCCCGGCGTGGTGGTCGGCCTGTCGATGCTGGTGCTCAACCGCTTCCTGCTGCGCGGCGCCGTGCTGCAGGCGGCGCCGCCGATTGCGCAACGGCCAGGGGCGCGGGCCCGGGATTTTCTGGCCAGCTTCCGGATCGCATTGGTCGCCCTGCTGATGCCGGTAATCATCGTCGGCGGGGTCGTCGGCGGCATCGTCACGCCGACCGAGTCGTCGGTGGTGGCCGTGGTGTATGCCATGGTGGTGGGACTCGCCATGCGCACGCTCAAGCTGGGTGCGATGTGGCGGCTGATCGTCGCTTCGGCCTTGCTGTCTGCGACGATCATGCTGATCGTGGCGACCGCCAACCTGCTGGGGTGGGTCCTTGCCTTCGAGCGCATTCCGCAGGCCGTGGCCGATGCGTTTCTCGCCTTCACGGATAACCGCTGGCTGTTCCTGCTGCTGGTGGCGGGCCTGCTGCTCGCCGTCGGATTGTTCCTGGAGACCTCCGGCGCCATCATCATCCTGACGCCGGTCCTGCTGCCGGCCGCGCTGGCCTACGGCTTCGATCCGGTGCACTTCGGGGTCGTCCTGGTGTTTGGACTGGTCATCGGGCTCCTGACGCCGCCGGTTGGGACTATGCCTGTTCATCGGCTGCAGCGTCGGCAATGTCACCATCGAAGGGCTCAGCCGGGCGCTCATGCCTTATCTGCTGCTGCTGCTCGCGCTTTTTCTCTTCTTCGCCTACGTGCCTGCGGCCTCGATGTGGCTGCCGGACCTGCTGCTCAAGTAGGCTCAAGTAGTCCGCCGCGCGCTGAGCCTCAGTGTCCCATCAGGCATTGACACGCAAACGCCGGCGGTGTCACACTGAAAACAATGAAACCGCTCCTGGAGGTGTTCTCATGTCCCCAGTCCGAGCCTTCGTTCACGCTGGCGCAGCGGCGGTGTTCGTTGCCAGTCTCCTGTTCACCCCTTCGCCGGCGCAGGCCGCGGATCCCGTCAAGGTCGGTGCGCTCTACCCGCTCTCGGGTCAGGTAGCCAAGTCGGGAGAGGACACGCTCAACGGCATCCGCTTGGCCATCGAGATCGTCAACAAGAAGTTTCCTGATCTCAAGCTGCCCTTCGCGGCCGGCGAAGGACTCCCTGGACTGGGCGGCGCGCCCATCCAACTCGTGGCGGCCGATCACCAGGGTTCGCCGGAGATCGGCATTGCCGAAGCCGAGCGGCTGATCGTCCAGTCGAAGGTGGCGGCCTTGATTGGTGCGTTCCACAGTTCCGTCGCGGCCACCTCCAGCCAGGTCGCTGAGCGCATGGGAACGCCGTACATCTCCGGCGAATCGGAGGCGTCGACCTTGACCGAGCGGGGCTACAAGGGCTTCTTCAGGACCACGCCCAGCTCCCGCACGCAGGCCCGGGACTTCTTCACTTTCCTGCGCGATGTCAACAAGACGGCAGCCAAGCCCGTCAAGACGATCGCCGTCGTTCACGAGAACACGCTGTGGGGGCAGGAATTCGCCAAGTCGGTCGCAGGCTACTTCAAGGAGTTCAGCGAGTTCCAGCCCTCAGCGGTGATCGGCTATCAACAGGGCACCGCCGATGTCACCAGCGAGGTGCAGAGACTGATCGCTGCCAAGCCGGACGCGGTGTTTCATGCATCCTATGATGCCGAGGCCATTCTCTTCGCCCGTACCTACAAGCAGTTCAACTTCAATCCCGGCGGGGTGCTGGCAATCGGAGCGGCCTTCGGATCGAGCGCCTTCCGCGATGCGCTCGGAGCGGATGCCAGCTACTTCTTCGTCCGGGAGCACTGGTCTCGCGACCTGGCGGGCCGCAATCCCCTGGTCGCCCAGGTCGGGTCGATGTACAAAGAGCGTTATGGCAAGGAGATGGACGGCACGCCCGCGCGCGCCTTCACTGCCATGATGGTCCTTGCGGACGCGATCAACCGCGCCGGCTCCACCGATCCGGACAAGATCATCTCCGCGCTCCGGCAGACGAAGATTGCGCCGACCGATATGGTCATGCCGTGGGAGGGCGTCCAGTTCGACCAGACCGGCCAGAACACGCTCACCCGCGGCATCTTCGTGCAGACGCTCGAGGGCGCTCCGAAGATGGTGTGGCCCACCGACCAGGCGGCGGCAAAGCTGGTCTGGCCCCGACCGGAATGGCGTTGACCCGGCTGCAGTCCTCGTGATCTGACGGGTCGATCCGGTGACCGGGCAACTCGCGCTCCAGCTCGTCATCAGCGGGCTGGGCATGGGGTTCATCTTCGCCCTGATTGCGATCGGTCTCACGCTGATCTATGGCGTGATGAACGTCGTCAACTTCGCCCACGGCGAGTTCCTGATGGTGGGCATGTACGCCACCTATCTCGCCTTCGCCACCTGGGGCGTCGATCCGCTCGTGAGCCTGCCTTTCGTGGCGGCACTGATGTTCGGCTTCGGACTGCTGGTCTACTACCTGCTGATCCGCAAGGTGCTCACCGGCAGCATGCAGTCGCAGATCTTCGCCACCTTCGGGCTCATGGTATTTCTGCAGGCGGGGGCCCAGTACTTCATGGGCGCCGACTATTTCGCCGTGCGAGAGAGCTGGCTGTCGGGCGTGCTGACCATCGGCGACGCGATACTGCCCCTGCCTCAGCTGGCGGCGCTGGTCGGCGCCTCCGTCGCAACCCTGCTGCTGTACCTGCTGGTCTTCCGGACTTCCGTCGGCAGGCAACTGCGCGCCGCATCGCAGGACAGCCAAGCCGCATCGACGCTCGGGATCAATGCTTCGCGCATGTACGCGCTCGCCTGGGGAATCGGCTCGGCGTGCGTCGGCGTCGCCGCTTCGCTGCTCTCCAACTTCTACTATGTGTTTCCGAGGGTGGGCGCGATATTCGTGCTCATCGCCTATGTCGTCGTCGCCCTCGGCGGCTTCGGCTCCATCCATGGCGCCCTGGTCGCGGGATTGCTGGTAGGGCTGCTCCAGGTTGCCACCGGCTTTTTCGTCAGCTCGGAACTGAAGTACGTTCCGGTCTACGCCCTCTACCTCATCGTCGTGCTGCTGCGCCCGCGCGGCCTGTTCGGACGGGCCTGAGCGTGCCGGGAGATTCCGCGAGGCCTTCGCCGGCCTGGGTTGCAGCGGCTCTCATCGCTGCCGTGGTTCTCCTCATCCTGCCGCAGTTCCTGGCAACGCGGCCCTTCGAACTCCGGATGCTCACCCTGATCTGCCTGTTCGCGCTGATGGGCCAGGGGTGGAACGTGCTGGGAGGCTATGCCGGCCAGGTCTCGATCGGCCATGGGCTGTACTACGGGCTCGGCGCCTACACCACCGCCTTGCTGGCCATCCGATTCGGCGTGGATCCGTGGCTGGGGCTGCTGGCAGGCATCGCGCTGCCGGCAGTCTGCGGCGTCCTCGTCGGCATTCCCTGCTTCAGGCTGCGCGGCCACTACTTCGTCATCGCGACACTGGTCGTGGCCGAATCGGTGTTCCAGATCTTCACGGTGTGGGAGTGGGCGGGCAGTGCGGTCGGACTGGAGATGCCCGTCAAACGCGACGGGTGGGCCAATTTCCAGTTCCATCGGGACAAGACGCCGTATTTCTACATTGCATTGGCGATGCTGGTCGGGGTGACGGCGGGTCTCGGTGGCTGCGCCGATCGCGCATCGGGTTCATCCTGCGGGCGATCCGGGACGACGAGGACGCGGTCCGCAGCCTCGGTTTCGCCCCCCAGCGCTACAAGGCGCTGGCGATGGCAATCAGCGCGGCAATACTCGGGGCGGCCGGTGTCTTCCATGCGCAGTACGTCCTCTTCGTCGATCCCTTCAGCGTGCTGGGCCTGCATATCTCCATCCTGGTCGCGCTGTTCGCCATCCTGGGCGGAGTCGGCACGCTGATGGGGCCGGTCTGGGGGCGGCGATCCTCGTGCCCTTGTCCGAGTACACCCGCGTCTATTTCTCCGGCAGCGGGCGAAACATCGACCTGCTGATCTATGGATTCCTGATCATGGTCATCGCCGTCTATCGACCGGACGGGCTGATCGGCCTCATCCGGCACAGCCCATTGCGGTCTCTCGTCTACCGGATGCGCTAAAAGTCTCGTCAATCGTTCGTGGACAAGGGGTAGAGCATCATGCGTATGGAATTCGCCTTCCAACGGGGCGGCAGCCTCATCGTGAGCACGGCTGAGGAGTCGCCAAGACCTCCGACTCGATCCGGCAGGACCTGCCGCTCGATGCGAAGGTCTTTCAGGCCCGCTGGTCCGGCAAGGAAATCTTCGTCCCCGTCACCCTCAAGCAGAAGCCGCCGCGGGAGAGGCAAAGCATCCGCGCCAGCCTCGGCGACGTCATCTACTTTCGCGAGTGGGAGGGCAGCTACGAACATACCGGCTTCGAAGCGATCGGACTCTTCTACGGGCCGGAGATCGTGCGCGAATGGCGCGGTGACGCACCGGTGAATGTGTTCGGTCGAGTGGATCCCGCCCAGTTCGAACTGCTCCAGGCTATCGGAGACCGGGTCTGGCGCCAGGGCGGCGAGGGCATCTCGATCCGGGTCGTGGCCGATCGACCGTGACGCCGCTCCTGCGGGTACGCTCGATCGCCAAGACCTTCGGCGGGTTGCAGGCGGTCAAGCAGGTATCGTTCGACCTGGAGGCCGGTGCAATCCTGGGAATCATCGGTCCCAACGGGGCAGGGAAGTCCACGCTGTTCAACATCATCAGCGGACAGCTCGCGCCGGACGCAGGTGGGGTCGAGTTCGACGGCCGGTCGATTGCAGGGCGGTCGTCGGAGGCGATCGCGCGGATGGGCTTGTCCAAGACGTTCCAGACGTCGCGCCCTTTCGGAACCATGACCTTCCTGGAGAACGTGATGGTAGGTGCGCTTTCCCAGGGGGTCAGGCTGGCGAAGGCGCGAACGCTTGCAGAGGGTCATCTCGACACGGTGGGCCTTTCCCCCAAGGCGGACGAGTTGGCCGCCTGGGCCAGCACGGGGCAACGCAAGCGCCTGGACATCGCCCGCGCACTGGCTACCCGCCCGCGGCTTCTCCTGCTCGACGAGCCGTTCGGGGGTGTCGATCTTCCGTCGGTGGAATCGCTGATAACGCTGCTTCGGAGGCTGCGCGCCGACGGCGTCACGCTGCTCGTCATCGAGCACAACCTCGATGCCGTTCGCCTGCTGGTCGATCGCCTGATCGCGATGCACCTCGGCGAGGTAATTGCCGAAGGAGCGCCGGACGCGGTCATCGGTGATCCGGGGGTCGTGCAGGCTTACATGGGCTCCAGCGAGGGCATCCATGAGGGCATCCATGCTTGAGGTGCGCAATCTTGCTTCCGGCTATGGCGGGCACCAGATCCTCTGGGATGTGTCACTGCGCGTGGACGATGGCGAAATCGTCGCGCTGTTGGGGCCCAACGGATCCGGCAAGAGCACGCTGATCAACAGCATCTCCCGCCTCGTTGATCGTCTTTCCGGCGATATCCTGTTCGACGGTGTGGCGCTGCACGACCTGCCTCCCCACCGCATGCTCGGCTGCGGCCTGTCGCATGTCCTGGAGCGTCACCGGCTGTTTCCCTATACGTCGGTACTGGAGAACCTGCAACTCGGCGCCGGACCGGGCGCATCGCGGGAGAAGGTCGAGCGGGGACTTGGGCGCGCCTACCAGCTCTTTCCGAGACTGCGCGAGCGCGTCGGTCAGATGGCGGGATCGTTGTCCGGCGGCGAGCAGCAGATGTGCGCGATCGCACGCGGTCTCATGGCACAGCCGCGCCTCCTCCTGGTGGACGAACCCTTCATCGGACTGTCTCCACACATGCGCTACGGAAGTTGCCGCAGCGATCAGGCAGATCAACGGCGAGGGGGTGGCCATCCTGATGATCGAGCAGAACGTCGCCGCGGCCTTGGCCATGAGCAGCCGTGCCTACGTGCTGCGAGAGGGGCGGGTGGTCCTGTCCGGCGATTCGGCAGACCTTGCCAAGGGCGGCCACCTGCAGCAGGCGTTTCTGGGGGCGCAGGCCGCGGCCGGGAGCGGCCTGCAGTAATGGCAGAATCAAACGTTTCGGGCGGCTGCGGGCGGCTGCGGGCGGAGCGGCAGGCGCGGCCGAGGTACAGGATCTACAAGAAATGGTTTTGAAACAGACCCGTTCAGGCACCGGCGCGGTGCGGCCGTCGCCGCCGGACATCGAGGAGCCACCGGCCCAGGGAAACCTCGGCCACGTCATCCGGACCGCAAGACGCGAGGCGAAGCGCACGCTGATGCAGGTCGCGAAGGACTCGGACCTGTCGATCAGCTTCCTGAGCCAGGTGGAGCGCAATCTGCTCACGCCGTCGGTTAGCGCCTTGAAGCGGATCGCCGACGTCCTCAAGATTCCCGCCGGATCCCTCATGTTCGGGAGGGAAAGCGGCAGTCGGGGTACGAACGTTTCCCTGATCCGGTCGAATGGCCGCAAGCGTGTCGTCTTTCCACAGTCGCACATCGCCTATGAGATGCTGACGCCCGACCTCAGGCGGCGCATGTCGATCTTCTGGCTCGATGCGCCACCCCACTCCCAGAGCGGACCGCCGTTCTCGCACGAAGGTGAAGACGCGGTCATCGTCCTCAAGGGAACGCTGAAGGTCGAGATCGGTGCCGTGTGGCATGAATCGAAGAAGGGGGATAGCCTCGACTTCAACAGCGAGTTCCCGCATCGTTGGGCCAACGAAACCAGCCGGCCGGCCGAGGTGATGTGGATCTCCACGCCGCCGTCGTGTCGAGACAGGGACAAGACACGACTGAGCAAGCAGGTGATCCTGACGGACCGGGTGATGGAGCCGATCGCCCACTTCTCGCATGCCGCGCGGGTCTGCAACCGTGATCGATCTCGGCGCGACGGCCGGGACGGATGCTGCGCGGCGTGCTGGCCGGCGTCACCCCTGGGCTGGTCGATGTCGCCGCCGAGACTGAAAAGATGTTCGACAACGTCACGGATCGCGCTGGAAATGCTTGGCGCCGCCCTGCTGTACGTCCTGCGGGTGAAGACCTAGATCGCCGACCTGCGGGACCTGCTGATCTACTCGGGCCGGCGACGATCCGCACGTTCAGCGGGAATCCGCCCGAACCACGTGGCTGGTCGGGTCGTGCGGCATTTCCCTGACCGCAAGGTGGCCTGCACTGGACTCGACCTGGTCGCCACCGTCGGCGCGCCCGTCGAGCGAGTTCTCCGATGCCGGCGACGCTGGCGCAGGCGCAGGGCGCTGCCGACTGCACTGCCGTCTCCACGCCTGATGCCGCCGACATCCACCTGTCATTAGAAGACGCCTTCACGCGCCAGGCGGAACCGCGTTCGAGCAGCTCAAAGTCGCGCTGCGGCCGCCGGACGCTCGCCTAGCGGGAGACGGCGTACGTGGCACGCTCACGTTGAGCGATGTGCCGACCTCATCGAGGCCTTCCGCTCTGACTGCTTCCGATCCTGGTTCCTGCAGGAGCAAGCCCGACCTGCACGGTCGTCATCGCGCCACTGGGCGCAGCCGGACGGCACGCTGTCGACTGGAGGCGGTCGCGGTGGCGGAGGCGGTCGGCTCGATCGGCGCAGGGCCTTACCGGCGTACCGCGTCGCCTCGGCTCATCCGCCGGTGCTCGCGGGCCAAGAGTCGTACATCGCCGGCAGTATGGCGTCGACAGGACGGTTGCCTGGCAGGCGGGATCGAGGCCCAGACGAGAGCGGCCTGGGATCGCGTTCGGTCAACTTCTGGAAGCCGCTGGCGACGACCGCGGATCACATCCTGCGAACGAACAACATCCTCACCGACTGCGCTCGCACCAGGGTTCAATGCCGGCATGGGGCCGATGTTCGCAAGCCGCACCCGCTGCGCGCCACCGCGCTCGGCTCGCTCTGGACGCCGGGGCGCTGGTCCAGGTCGAGGCGATCGCACCGCGGAGGTGACCAGGCGGTCATCGTGCAGGCCGGCAGCTCCTGAGAGGCTTGGCCACGCCTGCCACATCCGCATACCGCCTCGCGCAGGGGCGATGGCCAACTTCACTTCCATCTCGCGCGCAGCCTCGAGGCATCGGGTTGTACTGGTAGAAGAGCGGCAGCAGGCGCACGCCGTAGTCGGTGACGGACCGGTTCGCCCGGACGCCGGCCTCGCGCTCGTCGAAACGGGTGTCGGGATCCAGCCGGTCATGCCGACATAGACGAAGAGGCTTCCCCAGACGGTAGTCGGGGTACGTGCTCTGCGAAACCTCGCCTCGTTCCAGACGCGGTCATTCGAGCTCGACGACGTAGACGCGGCTGGCCGGCGACGGGCCGAGCAACAGCCCCTACCGCCCCTCGCCCCAGGGCCGTCCCTCGTCCGCCTCGGCGGGATCATAGAGCACGGTGCCGGTCCCGACGCCCACACCCACCCGGGCGTTGCTGCCACCGACCGGCGCGCCGACGCCAACTCCAGCGCCGCCCGTGACCCGGCCACCCTGGTCGACACCGACACCCACACCGACAGGGCCCGCGCCTGCGCCGACACCCAGGTTCACGCCGCCGCTGCCGACACCGACGCCCAGCGACACACCGGGGAAAATGGGCACGCCGATGCCCACGGAGGCGCAAGCGATCAGAAACGCCGGAGCGCCGCAGACCACAACGAGTCGGATCAGTGAGGAGGTTCGCGTCGAGGATTGGTTCATGCCTATAAGTCTAGACGATGAGACCTGCGACCGCGCTTTTGCCCATGCGCCAAGTATTCGCCAAGCCTCGCAGCGGATCGTAGTCCTCATTGCTTCTTCTTGCTTCTGGAGGCGGCCGGGCGACTTGGCGCGGTCAGCGGAACGTACGCAATGCAGTTCACGAAGTTCAGGGCCGCCATCACGACATACTTGTCGGACTCGGCCGGCTCGACGCGCTGCAGCCAATGGGCCGTTTCATTGTTGACAAAGGCCAACAGGTCCTTCTCCGGGTGGCCAGCGAGGTATTGCTGCAAGGCCTGATCCCGAAGATCCGCGGGTAAGCCCTCGCGAGATGCGATCGAGCCGGAAAGTCGGCTCATCTGGCGTTCCTGTTCTTCTTCGCTGATTCGCGGCCAGACAAGGCCCGATTCCTTCATCGCCTGGAAGCAGGTCAGCATGGTCCTGATCAGGAAATCCATCTTCGACGCGCTGACGCCGAGCCTTGTCGGCGCCAAGGCTGAGGCCAGCACGTGGGGTTGCGACCGGAACAGTTCGTCTGCGAGCTGCTCATGCTGGGCAAGGTCCATTGCACGGACCTTCTGCACGGCGGCGGCAAGCGCTTCACGAGAGATCCGGCTCACACCTGCCCCCGGTCAACTTCCCAGGGCCAATGCATTACAACGCAGCGCAAACCCATGATTTGTGTCACCTTGCCAGAAAGGCCGTCACCCGGCCCCGGGTGAATATAAGCCAGGGCGTCGGCGCATAAGCCGGGCCGTCGGTGGGCGGTGGCCACGACCAGTGCGTGGGGCGGGGTGTTCGTCCGTCCGGCGCTGGACCGGACGCTTGCCCCAGCGGCTTGCAACTCCCGCCGCCACGACGTACCCTCGCGCGTACACACTCCACGCAAGATGAAACATGAAGCAAGCAACGAAGGAACTCCCCGCCGAGCGCGCCATCGCGCCGTATGCGGAAGCGGTCGACAAGCAGGCCCGGCCCGAGTTCGGCGCCGTGATGCACGGCATCGACCTGACCCGGACGCTGACGGATGACGAGGTGGCCGCGATCCACGCGGCGATCGACCGCTTCGGCGTGCTCGTGTTCCGCGACCAGCATCTCGACGACGCGCAGCAGGTGGCCTTCAGCCGGCAACTCGGCCCGCTTGAACTCGCCACCGGCGACATCGGCGAAGTGAAGGACCGGCGCCTGTCGATGGAACTGAACGACATCTCCAACCTGGACCGGCACGGCGAGGTGCTTGCCGCGCGACGACCGGGCGCGCCTGTTCAGCCTGGGAAATCGCCTGTGGCATTCGGACAGCTCGTTCAAGGAAGTCCCGGCCAAGTACTCGCTGCTCTCCGCCCGCCAGATCCCGGCGGCTGGCGGCAACACGGAGTTCGCCGACATGCGGGCGGCCTACGATGCGTTGGACGAGGAGACGCGACTCGAGGTGCAGGATCTCATCTGCCTGCACAGCCAGCTCTACTCGCGGGGACTGCTGGGTTTCGACGACTTCACCGAGGCCGAACGGGCGAAGTGGTCACCCGTGCGCCAGCGGCTTGTCCGGCGGCATCCACGGACCGGCCGGTTGTCGCTCTACCTGTCCAGCCACGCCGGCGCGATCGAGGGTTGGCCGATCCCCGAGGCGCGGGCCTTCCTGCGCGATCTCAACGAGCACGCGACCCAGCGCCAGTTCGTCTACGCCCACGTGTGGCGTCCCTGGGACCTGGTCATGTGGGACAACCGGGTGACGATGCACCGGGCCCGGCCCTTCCGCTCCAGCGAGGCGCGCGACATGCGCCGCACGACCCTGACCAATCGAGGTCTCTAGCCTGGAGCAGGGCTGACCGTAGGTTGCGTACGGGACTCGTTGGGTATTGCCTGGGGGCGTCGCGCTCTTAATATCGACACCCCGGGATGCCTACCGTGGTCTCACCAGCGCCGGGTGGACAGGGTCTGCCGGAAATGTCGTTTGCCGGGTCGTTGATGAAAGCACAGCCGGCAAGTGATACGGCGATCAAGGCAGGGAGCAGGGCAGCGATTCTGATCATGGTGACCTCAATGGTGACCTCAGAAAGCAAGCCGTCACGCAACGGTTGTGCCTAGTATTTCCCGAAACGCGCCCGCGGTCGACTCCGAAGGGAGCGCCGTCCCGGTGGAATCCAGCTACGCCCTTTGCTTCAGGCGCCTGGCGGCGCTCGCAAGTCCGTCCAGGATGGTGGAACTGACTGCGACCGGGAAGCCGCGAGGCAGGTTCCCGCTCACACGCTGAAGCACGCCGGGAGTACGTTCGACAAGGTCTTCGAGGAGGTCGGGTATCCAGCGCCCCAAGCCGCACTGCCTGGCCGTTTGCTCGAAGTGAGAGCGACGGATTTCCCGCCATTTGTAGTGACGGTTGCTACCCCAGACTGCCATTGCCATCTTTACCTTTTCGGGAGCCAGCTTGCCCCTTCCGTGTCCGAGCACCGGATAGGCCGAAAGCACATCGTAGCGTGGGGTCAGCCGGAACCGCCCGCGCGGTTCAATGAACACGCTGAAGTTCTTTGCGTGACCGTCGATGGCGGCGAGCATCCAGTAAAGCACTTGGGTTCGAAAGAAGTCGTATTGATCCGAAGTTGCGCGAGTCGAGCCAAGCAGCCGCGCGAGTATGCTGGTGATACCCGGGCCTCCGTCCGCCTCGTACTTGGCGTCCGGCCCCACAGCGCAGATCTGGGCGAAGTCCTCCTGCGGCAGACGCACAATCCAGGTGCCGTCCGCGGAGGGTTGGCGGTCAAAACGAGGGACCACGAGGACTTTGAGCCGCCCGAATTGGGCGATCTCCCCCATGGCGACCGGCACTTCGTAGGCGTCCAGGATTCGGGCACAAAGCCACTCGTTCTCGACGCTGGTCGACAGATCTATTCCCGAGGGGGGGATGCCGAGTGGCAGCTTGAAGATATGCGTGGTCGGCGTGGCACCCGTCGGCCGCATCCACCGCCCGTCAGCCCATAGGAAGGCGGTCTTCTCCTGCGCGCCGGCGATCGAGATCCGGAAGTCGTGATCGTCAATCTGGCGATGGTCGTCCGTCACCCGCTCGAGGGCCTGTTCGATATCGCCTTCGCTGAGTTGTTCGCCCTCGATGCGGTCGAAGCCGTCCGGAAATCGCCCTTCGGGCAGCAACGCGAGCGCGCCGACGCAGTCACGTCCGATCTCGGCGAGCAAGTCCTGGGCGCTGGTGGACGGGGTGTGGAACCTGGCCTGCAAGCGTTCGCGGATGACCCGATTGTCGGGCAGCAGGTTCTCGAAGAAGTTGCGCACCACGTCGCCGCTGTAGGGGGCTGCCGGGCGCAGAGGCATCGATAGTGAGATAGGACGACCGTACCCGAGTTCGAGCCAGCTGTCGTCGTAAATATACCTTATAGGGTTATATGCGGTGGGGCGAGATGCGCCAGTGGGCGGAAGCCTCTACATCGCTTGTCACGTACGGACATTTGACGTACATTCCCATCAGGGAGATAACCATGGCCAATCAAGACATCCCCGACACCACCCGCGACGCCCGGCTCGAAGCCCGCGTGTCCGCGGCGCAGAAGAGCCTGCTCCAGCAAGCGGCGGCGCTTTCCGGCCGCACGCTCAGCGAGTTCGTCGTCGCCAGCGCGCAGGACGCAGCGCGCCGGGTGATCGCCGAACACGAGTCGATCCGCCTGTCGAGAGAAGAGCAGTTGGTTTTTGTTAAAGCCCTGCTGAAGCCGCCGGAGCCGAACACGCGCCTCAAGCGCGCAGCCAAGGCCTACCGCCAACGGACCGGCGTATAGCCGGTGGCCTTGACCAGCATCACTGTCGAACCGCTGGGCCGCCAGCACGACCGAACGGCCTTCCACTGCGGCGCGGAGGCGCTCGACCGCTATCTCAAGCAGCAGGCGCGGCAAGATGCCGACAAGCGCGTTGCTGCACCATTCGTCGCTATCAGGCCGCCTGACGCCCGAGTGCTCGGTTACTACACCCTGTCGGCCTCGGTTCTCACCCTGACCGATCTGCCAGACGAACTGGCCCGCAAGCTGCCCCGCTACCCACAGCTTCCCGTCACCCTGCTGGGCCGGCTGGCCGTCGAACAAACCACCAAGGGTCAGGGGCTCGGGGAGCATCTACTGCTGGATGCCCTGCGCCGCAGCCTGGCCCATGCCGACCAGATTGCCGCGATGGCGGTGGTGGTCGATGCCAAGGACGAAAGCGCTGCGGCCTTCTATCGACACTACGGCTTTCTCACCCTGCAATCCCAGCCGAGCAGGTTATTCGTGCCGATGCGCCTGGTGGCGCAGCTTCTGGGGTAGCAGGGGATGGAGCTCATCGACAACATCAACCACCTGCTGCGCGACGACCTCAAGCAACTGCTTGCGGCCCGCACAACAGCAAAGTATCCGCTCGGCCAGGACGCGGACTGGCAGTCGAACAACTAGTCTCAGCGCACGCGTCCCGGAACCGGCAGCTCGTCAATCCGCCAGGTCGAACTTCTTCGGGTCGACGAATCGCCGGATCACGTTCTCGGTGATCCGCGAGACGTTGTTTTCATAGTCCGCGTGGCTGAGCGCGCCTGCCCAGGCGATCGAACTGGTCGAGAACACTGCGCCGCCGTTGGGGGTCTCGTAGAAGACCATGTCGCAGTGGACATGCGGACACGTCTCGCCGGTGACCGCGGCATGGGTGTGGGTCTGCTCTTCGGTCATCCAGTGGTAGCCGGCGCTGAAGTTGTCGGCGGTGGCCACGACCAGCGCATGCGGCGGGGTGCCGAGCTTGAAGTCGGCCCGATCGATCTCCCAGCCGGCGGCGCCGCCGCCGAGCCGGCCGAAGTCGCCGATCCGCTCGTCAGGCGCCGATGCCCTCGAAGATGAAGGCGGCGCGCGGGTCATGGCTGGCTGCGAGTCGCCGATACCAGGTCGACCGGTCGAAGCCCTGCGCCGTCATCCCGGTGCCCGCCACCGACTGGGGTGCATGACCCATCCGGCGCCACATCCCGCCCATTTCGCCGGTGAAGGCGTGGTGATACTCGCCGGCTTCGGCGAACCACGTCCTGAGCCCGTCCTCGGTCCGGCGCATCTCGATGACCCCCGGAAGCGTCGGATGGTAGGACGTGCGCCAGTAGAAGCCGTTGCCGCCCATATAGATGAAGCGACCGCCCTGTTCCTGGAAGGCGGCGAAGGCGTCCATCATCCGCTTCGACGGGTATTCCGGGTGCGTGCCGGTCATCACGCAGCGATACGGGGCAAGCAGCGCGAGCCCATGCTGGTCGAGGTCGTCCTCGCAGATCACGTCGTAGGCGATGGCCCGGGCGTCGAGCCAGTCGATGATGTGCGTGTCGGCGGGCAGTTGCCAGAGCCGCTCGCGCGGCCGGATCGTCAGGACCGGTCGAAGGCGCGAGGAGATGCACACGCCGCTGCCGTCGGAATGGCGGTCGTACATCGAGCAGCCGTACTCCGGATGCTCGTGCAGGAAGAGCGTGGTCGCGTCCACCGTCGTGAAGTTGGTGCGGATCAGCTCGCCTTCGCGCCGCTCCAGCACGTGATGCGTGTTGGCATAGGCCCAGTAGCTCGCGGAAGGCAGGATCAGCGCGAGCGGCGCATCGGCGCGGCCGACCGGCGGCGAGACGACGAAGGGAATCCAGTCGTCGTCGACCGGGTCGCCTTGGTCGAGCGACAGCCGGGCGCCGTAGAGTCCGCTCGGCAGGTCGTCGGGAACCTGGTAGACGAAATCGGTTTCCCAACGACAGTCATACAGGTCGTCATCGTGGAAGTGAATCGCCCCGTAGTGTTCGGGCCGGTGCTGCCAGTTGTATTCGGTGCCGTCCCAGTTCCATCCCGTCATCGCCCGAGTCGGCAGGTTGATCGCCTCGCCGTGCAGTCCGTGCCGCGATCGATCGACGATCCGGGTCGTCGGGATCTCCTGGCTGAAGTCCCAGGCAGCCACGAGATCGGGGTCGTCGCCGGCGTCACCCCCGGGGCGGCGGCCGGAGGCGATGGCTTCCTGCTGCTCGAGCGGCGTCGCAGACCGGGCAAGGACTGCCGGTCCGTCGATCTTGCCGTTGTACAGCAGGGCCGGCTGGTGATGCTCCCCAGCAGGCCGCATCGGGCGTCGCGATCGGATCGCCATAGGCGGCAGCGATACGGAAGCCCGGGCCGGCTGCGGGCCGTTGCGACCGCGACGAAACGACCCGTGCCTCGGCGGCCGCTCCCGGCCTGGCTGTGATATCGGTGAAGCGGGTATTGCGCGACCCAGACCTCGCCGGTTGCCGCGTCGAAGCTTGCCGCCGCGAGATACCAGTGCCGCTCCAGGAGCGGGCGACCGGTCGACAGCTCGACCATGCCCCGCTCCATCGCTCGCCGTCGCCGTTGCCGATGCGCACCGCAAGGCATCCGGCCGGATCGATACCCAGCAGATAGCCCGAACCCGTCGCCTCGGACCAGGTGCCCATCAGCGCCTGCCAACGCCCGAGCTGCGGCGTCGTCGGCCAGATCCTTGCCGACAGCGTGGCGCTCGGCAGATCGAACGCGTCGCGATCCGCCGGGATCTCGACCCAGCTGCCGCAGATGGCCGTCTGGACTCTGCCGGGCTTGAGGCCGTCGACCGCCGATGGCACGGGTGTCGACTTGAAGCCGACCCCGGCGCTGTCGCCGCATCGCAGCCGCTCGATGCTGACCCGATAGGCGGCCGGCGCGCTGACCTTGAATGCGATCGACTCGCCTGGCCGGACGCTGAAGCGGTCGGCGTAGCCGAGCAGCGGGTAGCGACTCGCAGACGGCTCGATCCGTCCCGCGTCGGCATCGTCCGGCTGGGCGTCGCCGTCCTCCGGCAGCCGAAGCGCCTGTCCGGTGTGGTGCTTCCAGCGTCTGCGGAAGATGTCCCACCAGGCGTCCGTCGAGGTCGCGTAGCGGCCGTCGTCGAAGAACTCGAGGGGGTGGCCCTTCGGTCCGGTTGCCCGGGCGATGCTCCACGGGCCGCCCCGGACCCGCTGGACCACGATGTGGCGGTCGGTGATCGAATCCCAGCGAAAGATCTGCAGCAGGCGCTGGAGGTCGGGGCTGTGGGGGCCGAGGGGGGAGCGGCGGAATT
>CAWIBK010000002.1:0-1888749 GCA_963834335.1 uncultured beta proteobacterium
GTCTGGATCGTCGACGCGGCCGCGGGGCGGGTACGATCGCAGCCCGTAAAGACCGGAGCGATTCTCGACGACGCCATAGTGATCGAAAGCGGCCTCGAGGGCGGCGAGACGATCGTCACGGCCGGTGCCAATCTGCTGCGGGAGGGGCAGAAGGTGCGCATTCCCGCAACCGTGCAGGCCGCGCAATGAGGCCGCCGCAGGGAAGCGAAGACTCCTCCCGATTCAACCTGTCCGCCGCGACGCTGCGCTTTCCGCAGATCAGCCTGTTCGTCCTGCTGGTGGTTGCCATCGCCGGCACCATGGCCTTCCTGCAGCTCGGCCAGCGCGAGGATCCGGATTTCACGTTCCGGGCGATGGTGGTGCGAACGCTCTGGCCGGGCGCCACCACCGAGCAGATCGACCAGCAGGTGACAGACCGGCTCGAGAAGACGCTGCAGGAAGTGCCGTACTTCAAGTGGACGCGCAGCTATTCCAAGCCAGGCGAATCGCTGATCGTCCTCGAATTGCTGGACACGGCTCCCGGCAAGGAAGTGCCGCAGATCTGGTACCAGGTCCGCAAGAAGATCGGGGACGTGCGCCGCACGCTGCCGCTGGAAGTGCTCGGTCCGTTCTTCAACGACGAGTTCGGCGACGTCTTCGGCACGATCTACGCCTTCACCGGCGACGGCTTCTCGATGCCCCAGCTCAAGGTTCATGCCGAGGCGATCCGCCAGGAACTGCTGCGCCTTCCGGACGTCGCCAAGGTCGAACTGATCGGCACGCAGGATGAGCGGATCTACGTGGAGATCTCGACGGCGAGAATGGCCACGCTCGGCATCGATCCGAACCGCATTGCCGAACAGCTCGCGGCTCAGAACATCGTCGCGCCCGCGGGCACCGTGCACACGCCGGATCGCAGCGTGCCCCTGCGGGTCACCGGCCAGTTCGACACGGTCAAGGAGATCGAGGAACTGCGCCTGTCCGTGGGTGGCCGCGTCATTCGTCTCGGCGACATCAGCCGCGTCTACCGCGGCCAGGTGGAGCCACCGGTCTACACGATGCGCTTCGGCGGCAAGCAGGCGATCGGAATCGCCGTGTCGATGACCGGCACCGGCGACGTGCTCAAGCTCGGTACCAATCTCGCTGCGACCATGGCGCGGCTCGAAGCGGACCTGCCGATCGGAATCGAGTTCGCCAAGGTGTCCGACCAGCCCCGGATCGTCCGCGGCGCGGTCGGGGTGTTCGTGAGGGCGCTGTTCGAGGCGGTGGCGATCGTGCTGGTGGTGAGCTTCATCAGTCTCGGTGTGCGCGCCGGCATGGTCGTGGCGCTCGTCATCCCGCTGGTGCTTGCGGCCACCTTCCTGGGCATGAAGATATTCGGCATCGACCTGCACCGCGTCTCGACCGGCGCCCTGGTGATCGCACTGGGACTGCTGGTGGACGACGCCATGATCGCGGTCGAGATGATGACCCGCAAGATCGAGGAAGGATTCGACACGCTTCCGGGCCGCCACTTTCGCCTACACCAACACCGCCTTCCCGATGCTCACCGGCACGCTGATCACCGCGGCCGGGTTTCTGCCGATCGCCACCGCGAAATCGACCACCGGCGAGTACACCTTCGCGATCTTCGCGGTGGTGACCATGGCCCTGCTGATCTCCTGGGTCATGGCCGTGACCGCCGCGCCCTTCATCGGCAGATTCGTGCTGAAGGAAAACGTGACCGGCGGCCACGAAGTATTCGATACCCGCTTCTATCGCATGCTGCGCGCCCTGATCGAGCGCTGCATGCGTCATCGCTGGCTGACACTGCTGGCGACGATCGGGTTCATGGGCCTCGGTCGTGGTCGGCATGCAGGCTACCGAGAAGCAGTTCTTCCCCAGTTCCGACCGCGCCGAACTGATGGTGGAGATGTGGCTGCCGGAAGGCGCGAGCCTGGCCGCGACCGAGGCGCAGACCAAGGCGCTGGAGCGCATCCTCAGTGCCGAACCGGATGTCTCCACCTTCGTCAGCTATGTCGGCAACGGTTCGCCCCGCTACTACCTGTCGCTCGACCAGCAGCTGTTCCGGCCCAATTTCTCCCAGTTCGTGATTCTTGCCGACGACGTGGCCGGTCGCGAGCGCCTGCTGCCGAGCCTGCGCCGGCACCTGGAGGAGTCCTTTCCGGGCGTGCGCGCGCGGGTATTCCGCACCCCGCTCGGACCGCCGGTGGCTTACCCGATCCAGTTCCGCGTCCTCGGCCCGCAAGCGCAGCAACTCAAGCAGATCGGTGCCCGGCTGGAAGCCCTGGTCCGGACCAATCCCTACACCGTGGATGCGCACATGGACTGGGGCCAGCGCTCGCCGGCCGTCCGGATCGAAGTCGATCAGGACAAGGCCCGCGCCATCGGTCTGTCCAGCGCGCAGGTCGCTCGCGTCATCGGCGGTGCGGTCGCTGGAGCAGCTATCGGCACCCTGCGCGAGGACGACCGACTGATCGACGTGGTGCTCAGGGCGCCGCCGGACGAGCGCACCCGGCTGTCGAGCCTGCCCGACCTGCAGGTGCAGACATCGCTCGGCCGTAGCGTGCCGCTGTCGCAGATCGCCAGCATCAGGGAGGTGATGGAGGAACCGATCATCTGGCGCCGCAGCCGCACACCCAACCTGACGGTGCGCGCCGACCTGGTCGACGGCATACAGGCGCCGGACATCACCGCGCAACTCGCTCCCGAAATTGCGAAGCTGGCCGCCGGGCTGCCCCCCGGATACCGGATCGAAACCGGCGGCCCGGCCGAAGAGAATCAGAAGGCCCAGGCATCGATCGCCGCGGGCATGCCGCTGATGCTGGCACTGGTGGTGGGCCTGCTGATGCTGCAGCTGCATCGCTTCTCGCTGGCCACCATGGTGCTGCTGACCGCCCCGCTGGGCATCATCGGCGTGGCCGCGGCGCTGCTGTTGTCGGGCCGGCCGTTCGGGTTCGTCGCGATGCTGGGCGCCATCGCCCTGGGCGGGATGATCATGCGAAACACCGTGATCCTGATCGACCAGATCCGCCAGGACCTGGAAGCCGGGCAAGATCCCTGGGAGGCCGTGCTCGAGTCGACCGTACGCCGGTTCCGCCCGATCGTGCTCACCGCCGCCGCGGCGATCTTCGCCATGGTGCCGCTGTCGCGCGACGTCCTCTGGGGGCCGATGGCTTTTGCGATCATGGGCGGCCTTTTCTTCGCGACCATCCTGACCGTCCTGGCGGTGCCGGCGCTGTACGTGGCGTGGTACCGGCTGCAGCCGACCCGGGCGGCGGCCTGAGCAGCGGCGCGGGTGCGGCTTGCGCCCAACAGCGATCGGATAGAATTGTGTAATTCTCAGCCTGAATCGGCTGGGACCCGCGCGGCTGTGGCGAAATTGGTAGACGCACCAGATTTAGGTTCTGGCGCCGCAAGGTGTGAAGGTTCGAGTCCTTTCAGCCGCACCATTCTGCACAGCATTGTCAGACATTCAACGGAATACGAGAACGGATGGCTTCCCAGCTTGAAACTATCGGCGGCCTGGAACGCAGGCTGACCCTGTCGGTACCCAGTGCCGACATCACGAAGAAAGTGCAGGAGCGTTTCCGTTCCCTGGCACGCAGCGTCCGCATGCCCGGATTCCGACCCGGCAAGGTACCGCTCAAGATGATCGAGCAGTCCTACGGCCCGCAGGTCCAGGCCGAGATCCTCGGCGACGCAGTATCCAAGGCGTTTACCGAAGCAGTCGACGAGCACAAGTTGCGGGTCGCGGGGCAGCCTGCGATCCAGCCGAAGGAGGGCGCCGAAGGCGAGGCGGCAGACTTCACTGCCACCTTCGAGGTCTACCCGGATGTCGTCCTGTCGGAACCCGAGAAGCTGGCAGTCGAGCGTTTCGCCTGCAGCGTCGGCGAGGCCGAAGTCGCCAAGACCATCGATGTGCTGCGCAAGCAGCGCACGCGCTGGAACGAGACCCAGCGCGCAGGCCAGACCGGCGACCGGGTAACCATCGATTTTGTCGGCAAGCTCGATGACGTCGCGTTCGATGGCGGCACTGCCAGCGATTTCGCCATGGTGCTGGGTGAGGGCCGGATGCTGGCCGATTTTGAAACCGGCGTCGCCGGCAAGGCGGCCGGTGAAACCGGCAGCTTCGACGTGGCCTTTCCGGAGGACTACAGCGCCAAGGAACTCGCCGGGAAGACTGCCCGGTTCGATGTCACCGTCAAGAAAGTCGAGGAGCCGGAATTGCCCGCGCTCGACAGCGAGTTCGCGAAACAGATGGGCCTGGCTGACGGCAACCTGGAAAAGTTCCAGAGCGACGTGCGCGCCAACCTCGAGCGCGAAGTGTCCCAGCGCCTGAAGGCGCGTACCAAGTCGTCGGTCATGGACAAGATCGGCGAACTCGCCCAGATCGACCTGCCCAAGTCGCTGGTCGAGCAGGAGTCCCAGGTGCTGGCGGATCGCATGCGAGAGGACCTCAAGGGCCGCGGCGTCGACATGAAGGACCTGCCGGTTCCCCCCGACGCATTCAAGGAACAGGCGGAGCGGCGCGTGCGGCTCGGGCTGATCGTGGCTGAAATCGTCAAGAAGCACGGCCTGCAGGCCAAGCCGGACCAGATCCGCAAGCAGATCGAGGAGTTCGCCCAGACCTACGAAAACCCGGCCGAGGTAGTACGCTGGTATTTCAGCGACAAGAACCGCCTGGCCGAGGTGGAAGCACTGGTGGTCGAACAGAACGTGGTCGACTGGGTGCTGGCAAAGGGCCAGGTTACCGACAAGCCGATGACCTTCGACGAGTTGATGGCCGGCAACTAACCGGCTCCCGACTGTCTCAAATGCCTCAAGGAACCCAAGATGACTTTCAATAGCCTGGTTGAAGACCAAGTCAACCTGCATCTGGCCCAGGATCCGTACGCGCCCGGCATCGTCGCGGCAGGGCCATACGCCGGTGGCGGCGCCCAGGGACTCGGCATGGTGCCGATCGTGATCGAGCAAAGCGGCCGGGGCGAGCGAGCCTACGACATCTATTCGCGCCTGCTGCGCGAACGTGTGATCTTCCTGGTAGGCCCGGTCATGGACCAGACGGCAAACCTGGCGATCGCGCAGATGCTCTACCTGGAAAGCGAGAACCCGGAAAAGGACATCAGCTTCTACATCAATTCACCCGGAGGCTCGGTCTCTGCCGGCCTGGCCATCTACGATACGATGCAGTTCGTCAAGCCGGACGTATCCACGTTGTGCATGGGTTTTGCCGCCAGCATGGGCGCCTTCCTGATGGCCGCGGGGGAAAAGGACAAGCGCTTCTCGCTGCCGAACGCCCGGATCATGATTCACCAGCCATCCGGTGGTGCTCAGGGGCAGGCCTCGGACATCGAGATCCACGCCCGGGAGATTCTGTACCTGCGCCAGCGGCTCAACGCCATCCTCGCAGAACGCACCGGACAGCCGATCGAACGCATAGAAAGAGACACTGAGCGCGACAACTTCATGTCAGCGGAAGATGCGGTAAAGTATGGATTGATCGATAAGGTCTTGGCCACGCGGGATACCGCCGCCAAGACACCGGCGCAGAAGTCCTAGTCAAATTCGCGCCGAAGTCACTCGCGCGCCGGAGCCCGGAGAAACGGATGTCGGAAAAGAAAGGTTCTAGCGAAAAGCTTCTGTACTGCTCGTTTTGCGGCAAGAGCCAACATGAAGTTCGTAAGCTGATCGCCGGCCCCTCGGTGTTCATCTGCGATGAATGCATCGAGTTGTGCAACGACATCATCCGGGACGAGGCCCAGGCGGAACCGAGCGCAGCCAACCGGACCGGCCTGCCCACGCCGGCTGAGATCGCGCAGATTCTCGACCAGTACGTGATCGGGCAGAATCGCGCCAAGCGGATTCTCGCGGTAGCGGTCTACAACCACTACAAGCGCCTTCGCCACAAGGGCAAGAAGGACGACGTCGAGTTGTCCAAGAGCAACATTCTGCTGGTCGGCCCCACCGGCTCGGGCAAGACGCTGCTGGCGCAGACCCTGGCCCGCCTGCTCAACGTACCCTTCGTGATTGCCGATGCCACCACGCTCACCGAGGCCGGCTACGTCGGCGAGGACGTGGAAAACATCATCCAGAAGCTGCTTCAGAACTGCAATTACGAGGTCGAGAAAGCGCAGAACGGGATCGTCTACATCGATGAGATCGACAAGATCTCGCGTAAATCGGACAACCCGTCCATTACTCGCGACGTGTCGGGTGAGGGCGTGCAGCAGGCCCTGCTGAAACTCATCGAAGGCACGGTCGCCTCGGTGCCGCCGCAGGGTGGGCGCAAGCATCCGAACCAGGACTTCGTGCAGATCGACACCACCAATATCCTTTTCATCTGCGGTGGCGCCTTCGACGGCCTGGACAAAGTAATCCGGAACCGCTCGGAGCGCTCGGGGATCGGATTCGGGGCGGAAGTCAAGAGTCAGTCGGAACGCACGCTGTCGGACCTCTTCAAGGACGTCGAACCCGACGACCTGATCAAGTTCGGCCTGATCCCTGAGCTTGTCGGCCGGCTTCCCGTGGTCGCATCGCTGGATGAACTCGACGAGCGTGCCCTGGTACAGATCCTGACGGAGCCCAAGAACGCGCTGGTCAAGCAGTATCAGCGCCTCTTCTCGATGGAAGGCACGGAGCTGGAAATCCGGCCCGGCGCGCTCAACGCGATCGCCCGCAAAGCGCTCAAGCGCAAGGCGGGTGCCCGCGGGTTGCGTTCGATCCTCGAGCAGGCCCTGCTCGACACCATGTATGAGCTGCCCAGCCTGAGCGAGGCGCAGAAGGTGGTGATCGAGGAGAATGCCATCAACGGCGAGGGCAAGCCCCTGGTCATCTACGGCGAGAAGCCGAAGGTGGCTGGCAGCAAATAAGCCGCCGCGCACTCGTTCAGGCTGTCGCATGTCGGGTGCGTCGCCATGCCTCCAACCGCTTACCGGCCGTTTTCGACCGGTGATCCCTTCCGGGCGGATTGGCCACAAGGGCCGGGGTTTCATCCCGGCCAGGGTGTCGCAATCGCGGTATGCTTGAATCTGGCGAGTATCGCCGCATCTTCTAGCAGACTGCCGCAAATGCTGCTCTGAACTGAACAGAGCCACACGCCTGATATCGACACTTCTGCCGGGGAATTGATGAGCCAGACAACGATGACGTCGCAGACACTGCCACTGCTGCCCTTGAGGGACGTGGTGGTCTTTCCCCACATGGTGATCCCTCTCTTCGTGGGTCGCCCCAAGTCGATCAAGGCGCTGGAAGCCGCAATGGAAGCGGGCAAGAGCATCATGCTCGTAGCCCAGAAGAACGGCTCCAAGGACGATCCGACTGCCGAGGACATCTACACCATCGGATGCATCTCGAACATCCTGCAACTGCTCAAGCTTCCGGACGGGACGGTGAAGGTCCTGATCGAAGGAACGCAGCGGGCGGGGATTCAGTCCATCGACGACGCCGGCGAGCACTTTGTCTGCACGCTGGACTCGATTGAGAGCGATCCCGCCGAGACCCCCGAAGCCGAGGCGCTGCGCCGGGCGATCCTGGCGCAGTTCGACCAGTATGTGAAGCTGAACAAGAAGGTTCCGCCGGAGATTCTCACGTCACTGAACGGCATCGACGATGCCGGGCGCCTGGCCGACACGATCGCCGCGCACCTGCCGATCAAGATCGAGCAGAAGCAGGGCATCCTCGAGACCCTGCCGGTCTCGGAACGCCTCGAGAAGCTGCTGGCGCAGATAGAGAACGAACTGGACATCCTTCAGGTCGAGAAGCGGATCCGCGGGCGCGTCAAGCGCCAGATGGAGAAGAGCCAGCGCGAGTACTACCTCAACGAGCAGGTCAAGGCGATTCAGAAGGAGCTCGGCGAAGGCGAGGAGGGCGCGGATTTCGAGGAACTCGAGAAGAAGATCAAGGCCGCCCGGATGCCGCTGGAGGCGCGCAAGAAGGCGGATGCCGAGTTCCGCAAGCTGCGGTTGATGTCGCCCATGTCGGCGGAAGCCACGGTGGTCAGGAACTACATCGACGTCCTGATCAATCTTCCGTGGAAGAAGAAGAGCAAGATCAACAACGATCTGCGCAATGCGGAAACGGTCCTCAATGAGGACCACTACGGCCTCGACAAGGTGAAGGAGCGCATCCTCGAATATCTCGCTGTGCAGCAGCGCGTCGACAAGGTCAAGGCGCCGATCCTGTGCCTGGTCGGCCCTCCGGGCGTCGGCAAGACTTCGCTCGGCCAGTCGGTCGCTCGGGCCACCAACCGCAAGTTCATCCGGATGGCGCTTGGTGGCGTGCGGGACGAAGCTGAGATCCGCGGGCACCGCCGGACCTACATCGGCTCGATGCCGGGCAAGGTACTCCAGAACCTGGCCAAGGTGGGCGTGCGCAATCCGCTCTTCCTGCTGGACGAAGTCGACAAGATGGGTATGGACTTCCGCGGCGATCCGTCCAGCGCGCTGCTGGAGGTGCTCGACCCGGAACAGAACCACACCTTCGTGGACCACTACGTCGAGGTCGACTACGACCTCTCCGATGTGATGTTCGTCGCCACCGCCAATTCGCTGAACATTCCGCCCGCCTTGCTCGACCGGATGGAAGTGATCCGGTTGGCAGGTTATACCGAGGACGAAAAGGTTTCGATCGCACTGCGCTACCTGCTGCAGAAGCAGATGAAGCACAACGGCTTGAAGCCGACCGAAATCAATGTCAACGAGGCTGCAGTCCGCGACATCGTTCGCTACTACACCCGGGAAGCGGGCGTGCGCTCGCTCGAGCGCGAGCTGTCCAAGATCTGCCGCAAGGTAGTCAAGACCCTGCTGCTCAAGAAGTCGGAGCGCAAGGTCCTGGTCACTCCCAAGAACCTGGACAAGTATCTCGGTGTTCGCCGGTTCAGCTTCGGCATTGCCGAGAAGGCCAACCAGGTCGGTCAGGTGACCGGTCTCGCGTGGACTGAGGTGGGTGGCGAACTCCTCACCATCGAAGCGGTGGCGGTTCCGGGTAAGGGCAAGACTACCTTTACCGGCAAGCTTGGCGACGTCATGCAGGAGTCGATCAAGGCGGCCATCACGGTGGTTCGACGTCGTGCCCGACGGCTGGGAATCTCACCGGACTTTTACGAGAAGCAGGACATTCATATCCACGTGCCCGAAGGCGGCACGCCCAAGGATGGTCCGAGCGCGGGCGTTGCCATGACAACGGCGCTGGTCTCGGTGCTGACGGAGACGCCGGTGCGGGCCGATGTGGCGATGACCGGAGAGATCACGCTGAGAGGCGAGGTCCTGCCGATCGGTGGACTGAAGGAAAAGCTGCTGGCAGCGCATCGCGGCGGCATCAAGATCGCGCTGATTCCCGAGGAGAACGTCAAGGACCTGGCTGAGATCCCGGACACCGTCAAGAGCAAGCTCGAGATCATCCCGGTGAAATGGATCGATCGAGTCCTGGAACTGGCGTTGGAGCGTATGCCCACACCATTGCCGGAAGAAGAACCCAAAGTTGCGGAAGGTCCGCCGCCGGTGCCCGGCAAGGGTGGCAAGTCGGGCGAGGTGGTCGCGCACTGATGCTATACTAGCGGGCTGTTTCAAGCTTCGTTGAACCGGGCTGAGGGTGCTTAGCTCAGTTGGTAGAGCGGCGCCCTTACAAGGCGTAGGTCGGGAGTTCGAGCCTCTCAGCACCCACCAAGGTTCCGGTCCCGACGATGGTGAAACAGGCCGCGAGACCGGCGCAATTGCCGGTTCCACGGTCGCGCTATAATGCGCCGCAAATTGCAGTATCGGATCTGGAGTGGTAGTTCAGTTGGTTAGAATACCGGCCTGTCACGCCGGGGGTCGCGGGTTCGAGTCCCGTCCACTCCGCCAACCCATCTTCTTGTTGTTGCCCGAGGCGGCCCCACGCCTTTCGCAATAAATTTCATTCGACGCCGCCGCTGACCCCTGGCAAGCCAGGAGCGGCGCTCGACACTCCATGTCCAAGTGGCCCGGGCGAGAGCGCTCAGCCGCTCGCGAGGCGCGGTCGCCCCTGGCTGATCAGTCGCCATACCCTACCGCTGCAGGTGGGCTCGGATCTTGCCAACTCCTCGGGCGGTCGGCGCGCGACAGTCTGCACTGCCGCCATTTCGATCACAGCCACGCCGGGCTTGCCACTCGTATCAGGACGATACAGGCTCGATCCGCAACTTCCCCATCGAATCTTCACGGAGTAGTCCCATGCCCGATTCATCGGTGACGCCGCCGAGCGCCGCTCGTCGCACCTTCCTGCGCGGCAGTGCCGCCGGCACAACCGCGGTCGGTCTGTTTGCCGGTGGCCTGCAGCAGCAGGCGGCCGCCCAGACCGTGCCGCAGACCGGGCTCAAGCACGGCAATGTGGATGCCGACGCTCACCCGACGATCAAGCTGTCGGTGAACGGCAAGCTGCGCACCTTGACGGTCGAGCCGCGCACCACACTGGTCGAGGCACTGCGCGACACACTCGGGCTGACCGGCACCAAGATCGGCTGCAATCATGGGCAGTGCGGTGCCTGTACGGTGCTGATGGATGGCCGGCGCACCAACTCGTGCCTGGTGCTGGCGGTGACCGCCGACGGCGCCAAGGTCGTGACGATCGAAGGCCTGGCCGGACCGACCGGAGCACTTCATCCGATGCAGAAAGCATTTGCGGAAAAAGATGCGTTCCAGTGCGGCTACTGCACACCGGGACAGATCATATCGGCGGTGGCCTGCATCGACGAAGGTCATGCCGGGTCGGCAGACGAGATCCGTGAATACATGAGCGGCAACCTGTGCCGCTGTGCAGCCTATCCGAACATCGTCGCGGCCGTGGAAATGGTCCGCGACCAGAGCAAGGGCTGACACATGCGGAACTTTTCATATCACCGCCCGAGTACGCTGCTCGACGCGGCCAGGACACTCGCCGCCAACGGCGGCCATCACGTACTGGCCGGCGGCACCACGATGGTCGATCTGCTGAAGCTCGATGTCGTCGCGCCCGCCGGGCTGGTCGACATCACGGGCATCGATGAGTTGCGGGGCCACCAGGTCAGCGAGCGCAGCCTGCGCTTCGGTGCCCTCGCGCGCATGAGCGACGTTGCCGATGATGCAGCGCTGCGCACCGCCTGCCCTGCGCTGACCGAATCGCTGTGGAAAGCGGCGTCGCCGCAGTTGCGCAATGCAGCGCGGCTCGGCGGCAACATCCTGCAGCGTACGCGCTGCCCGTACTTTCGAGACACCTCGTACGCCTGCAACAAGCGCGAGCTGGGCTCGGGCTGCGCAGCACTCGACGGCGGGCATACTCACCTGCACGCGCTACTCGGCGGATCGGAAAATTGCGTCGCCATGTACCCGGGCGACTGGGCGCAGGCGCTGATTGCGTTCGATGCTGTCGTCACCGCGTCTTCGATGAAGGGAACGCGGAAGATTCCGTTTGCTGACCTGCATCGATTGCCCGGCGACCGGCCGGATGTGGAGACCATCCTCGAACACGGCGAGATCATCACGACGATCGAGGTCCCGGTGATCGGCGCGATGAAGGGCTCTCATTACCTGAAGGCGCGTGAACGCGAAAGCTACGCATTTGCGACCGCTTCCGCTGCGGTCGGCATCGAGCTGGAGGGTGACATCGTCAAAGATGCGCGTATCGCGCTTGGCGGCGTGGCCGCCAAACCGTGGCGAGCGAAGGCCGCCGAACACGTGCTCAAGGGCAGGGCATTTTCCGAGGCTGCGGCGCGAGAGGCAGGGCGGGTAGCGTTCCAGGATGCCACGCCGCTCGCGGATTCCGCCTACAAGATCTCCCTGGGGGCCGGCGTCGTCGCCGGGGCCCTGATGACCGCCTACGAACGCGCACGCAAAGGCTGACCAATGTCTCAGACACTCAACACCGAAGTCACGCGCTACGAGGCGCCCCGCAAGGTCGCCGGCGATGTCCGTTACGCCGCCGACTTCATGCCCTCGGGCATGTTTCATGGCGCGCTGGTCGTCTCGCCGATCGCCAAAGGAAATCTCACGGGAATCGATGTCGCAGAGGCACAGGCCGAGCCCGGCGTCGTAGCCGTGTTCACGCACGAGACGCTGCCGAAGTACCAGACTCCAAAGGGCTTCTATTCGGGCGGACCAGGCACTGCCAGCTTCTGGCCGATGACCAGCACTGACATCAAGTACGCCGGGCAGCCGGTTGCCTACGTGGTAGCCGAGAACGCCGCCGCCGCACGTCGCGGCGCGGCGTTGGTCAAGGCTACTTATGCGACGTCGGCAGCGCGAATCGAGATGGACCCGAACGCGTCGTTCATCGCGCCCGGCAAGGAAATGGAAGTCAGCAAGGGTGATCTCTCGGCTGGTCTGGCCGGGGCGGACGCGGCCGTCAGCGAGACCTACCGGACCCCATTCCAGCACCACAACGCGATGGAGATGTTCGCCGCCACGGCGCACTGGCGCGGCGACAAGCTGACCCTCTGGATGCCGTCCCAGTCGGTGCGCACCGCACGCGCCGGCGTGGCGGCAGCCTTCGAACTGCCGGAGACCTCGGTCGAGGTGCTCTCGCCGTTCGTCGGCGGCGCCTTCGGCTCGAAAGCCGGCTTGCCGCCCTACGCGCTGCTGACGATCGCCGCGGCCCGCGGGGTCGGCGCGCCGGTGCGGTTGATCGTCACACGCCAGCAGATGTACACGGTCGCGACGTTCCGGCCCGAGTCGGTGCAGAAGATCCGGCTTGCCGCGACCAGGGACGGCAGGTTGACCGCATTCGAGCATATCGAGATCGCGCAGACCTCTCAATTCGACCCGGTGGTCAATCCGGGCACGCACATGACGCGCGCGATGTACGCATGCCCCAACATCCGTACCGAACAGCGTCTGGCGCGGTCGGACACGAATACACCGGGCTTCATGCGAGCGCCCAATGAAATGCAGTCTTTCTTCGCGCTCGAATCGGCGATGGACGAACTCGCTGTCAAGCTCGGTTTGGACCCCGTCGAGCTGCGTCGGGTCAACGACACGAATCGGCATCCGGTGGCTGACGTGCCGTTCTCGTCGCGTTCGCTGATGGCTTGCTACGATGCGGCCGCAAAGAGCTTCGGCTGGTCGCGGCGCAGTGCCGCACCTGGCTCGATGATCGACGGTGACTGGCTGGTCGGCTACGGCTGTGCGACTGCGACCTACCCGACTGCCGTGGCGCCGTCGGCGGCCCGTGTCCGCATGTACGGCAGCGGCAGTGCGGTGGTCGAGCTCGCGGCCCACGACGTGGGCACCGGCGCCTACACCATCATGGGCCAAATTGCCGCGGCCCGGCTCGGCCTGCCGGTCGGGTCGGTCGAGGTCTCGATGGGCGACTCGAACCTGCCGATCGCGCCGATTTCAGGCGGCTCAGTCACCTCGGCCAGTGCCGGTTCGGCCGTGCATGTGGCGTGCTTGCGGCTGGCCGCCGAGATCGCACGCACGGTCTCCGGCCAGCAGGGCACGCCGCTTTCGGGGATCGATCCTTCGGACATCACCCTTGACAACGGCATGCTCAAGGCGAGGGGCGGCGGTCAGATGTCGCTGCTCGACGCGCTAAAAGCAACCCCGCGCGGCGAAGCGACTGCTGACGGCGAGTACGCTCATCCCGAGCTGACCGAGCAGGCCCTGCGTACGACCTACAAGGGCGGCTATGGTGTCGCTGGGCCGGTTACGAAGACTCATGCGATGTTTGCTTTCGGGGCGCAGTTCGTCGAGGTGCGAGTCAACCGCTGGACGCACGAGATCCGCGTGCCACGCATACACGGCGCGTTCGCCGCCGGCAACATCCTGAACCGCAAGACGGCGCACAGCCAGCTGATGGGAGGAATGATCTGGGGCATCAGCTCGGCGCTGCACGAACACACTCTGGTCGACCATGCACGTGCGCGGTTCCTTAATACCGACATCGCCGAGTACCTGGTGCCGGTGAACGCCGACATCCACGAAGTCAACGTCGCGATGCTCGACGAGCACGATGATCACGTGAACCCGCTTGGCGTCAAGGGCATCGGCGAACTCGGCATCGTCGGCACGGCAGCCGCGGTCGCCAACGCGATCTACCATGCCACCGGCAAGCGGCTGCGCAAGTTGCCTTTCACGATCGCCGACATCTGAGTCGCCTACCGCAGCGAACTCGCCGCTGGAACACAGCCAAGTCTCTCGCGGCTGTAGCGACCGCGAAGTGGTCTTGTCCGACGATGCGAGTCGCCTCGACGTGGTCGCGGCAAGATCGGCACAACGCAACCCTTCGTCGCTGGTCTCCCCCCCTCGGTCAGGTAATCCGGGCGATCAGCGGATACTCGTGGCAGCCTTCGGGAATGCAGTCACAGACACTACCGACAGTGCGCGATGACGGCCCCACGCCATGGGTGCTGGCGCTCGGCGACCTGATCGAGCGCGTGGGACTGTGGGGCGCGATCGCGCTCTGCACGCTGGTCTCCCAGCTTCTTTCCGTGCTCAGCATCCTGATCATCTCGCTGGTCCTGATGCCGGAGTACCCCGAGCGGGCGCTGCTCATCGGTTTCCTGGTGCCGTTGCTCACGACGCCGCCGATCTCCTTCGCCGTCTTCCGGCTGGTGGAAGACCTCATCCGGACCCGCAAGGCACTGCGTCGGATTGCCAATCATGACGGCCTGACCGAGGCGCACACGCGTGGTTTCTTCATGAGCTTCATGACCGCCCCGTTGCCGCCCAGGGTCGCGCGGGGCGGGCCCGAAAGCATCGTGTTGCTCGATATCGACGACTTCAAGCGGATCAACGACCGGCACGGACACCTCTTCGGCGACAAGGTATTGAAGGCGGTCAGTGATGCCTGCCGCACGCAACTGCGCAGCACGGACCTGTTCGCGCGATACGGTGGCGAGGAGTTCGTGATTCACCTGGCGGATGCCGGACCGGAGTCGGCACTGCGAGTGGCGGAGCGGATCCGCCTGGCGATCGCCAACATGGAAATCCGCGACGGCGAAGGCCTTCGAGTCCCGGTCACCGCAAGCCTGGGCGTTGCGCACCGGCGCGACCGCGTCCGCGGTGCCGGCGCGGCGCTGCTCGAACAGGCGCTCGGGCTGGCGGACCAGGCGCTCTATGCCGCGAAGCGAAACGGCAAGAACCGGTCCGAGTTCGTCAGCTTCGCAGATTTACCTCACTGTCCGGCCTGAGGACGGCGCTACCACCCGCGCTGCCCCGGTCATGAGCGATCCGGTCGGGCTGCACTCGCTCGGAAGGCCCGATCCGGCCGAAGCGCCCGCTCTGGAAGTCGCTCACCGCCTGCCGTACCTGCTCGGCAGTGTTCATTACGAACGGCCCATGCCCGACGATCGGTTCATTGATCGGCTCGCCACTTAGCAGCAGGACCAGCGAGTCGGCATCGGCTTCGAGCCGCAGGCCGGTTCCTTCCCGGCCCAGCAGCAGCATCTGGGCCGCCACTGCGGGTCCACTACCGTTCGCCCGTACAGCACCGCGCAGCACCACCAGCATCACCGTCCGGCCTGCCGGCAAAGTCAGGTCCGTCGCCCGGCCGGCACGCAGGCTGATGTCCAATACGTCCATGGCGGTGAATGTGCGGGCGGGACCGCGACTGCCCAGGTACTCTCCGGCAATAACGCGCACGACACCGTTTCCGTCGGGCAGCGACACGGCTGGAATGTCGGCATTCAACAGCGACTGATAGCTGGGGTTGGCGGACTTGTGTCTGGCCGGCAGGTTGACCCACAACTGCACCATTTCCAGGGTGCCGCCGCTGCGGGTGAAATCGCGGGAATGGAACTCCTCGTGCAGGATGCCGGCCCCGGCCGTCATCCACTGGACATCGCCGGCGCCGATCACGCCGCCGGCTCCGGTTGAATCGCGATGTTCGACTTCGCCCTGGTAAACCAGCGTGACCGTTTCAAATCCGCGGTGCGGGTGCTGACCGACACCGCGCTGCAGGTCGCCGGGAGGGAAGGGCGAGGGGCCGGCAAGATCCAGCATCAGGAACGGGTCGGCGTCACCGCCGAGCGTCTTGTACGAAAACGAGGTGCGCACCGGAAAGCCATCGCCGACCCAGTGCCTGGGGGCAGTTGCGTGGATGCCGAGTACCTTCTTCATCGCGATCTCCTGGTCGGACGCCGTTGACGTCGGCGATCCGATTACAGTGAGGCCGCTGGCGCGCCTGCGGTAGCAGGGCTGCGGAGAATCAGAATTCCGGGGATAGAACGATGCGGCGAAGCAATGCCGACGGAACAATGCCGACGGAAATGCCCACGGAACAAAGCCCACGCAACCGCTGTCGCAACGTTCCCGGGCCACTAGCAGGGGGCTTCTACCGTACCCCCTGCGGCCGATCCGAGGACCAGGAACACCACGACGGCGAAGACCAGAATCTTCACCACGGTCGATCCGCCGAGGAATTGCGGCTTGCCTAACCAATTCCACAACTCGGCGCGATGGGCCTGTTGACGAGCGTAGTACTCGTCATGATCGTCCTGCGTCATGACGTTCACCTGGGCAGTCGGCGAAAGATTTACTACGCTTGCTGACAGACTAATCCCCAGGGGGCGTGCCTGGTCGCTTATCCCTCCCGCGGACTTAGGCTTACCACGCCGGTGCGGCTGGCACAGCGCCCTCAGCGTGCGCTGAAAACATTGCTGCCGGACCGATCGACGCCCCGGAGTAGTATCACTCGCCTCGCGGAGTGGTCCAGGATACCCAGTTGCCGCGCCTTCTCCCGGGCCAAGTCACGGTCGAACACGCTTGTCGTCGGCATGTAGCGCATCGTCATGCCGCGCCTTGCATGGGGCGACAGGTTCGGCTCGGATCCATGCAGCAGGTAGACATCATGCAGCGAGATCTGGCCGGCCTTCAGCACGACATCGACCGCATCCGCCTCGTCGTACTCGGCGGAGTCCAGCTCCTGGTTCAGGGTCACGTCGTCCTGCTGCACGGTATTGTGCGCGCGCAGCGCACGACTGGTATGTGACCCCTTGATGACCCGCAGGCAACCATTCTCCGGCGTCGAATCGTCCAGGGCGAGCCAGGCGGTACAGGTGGCGAGTGGCCGAATCGGCCAGTATTCGCCATCCTGGTGCCAGGGCGTGCGTTTACCGTTGCCGGCAGGTTTGGCGAAGAGACTGGTATTCCAGAGCGCGATATCCGGACCGATGAGCTGCGACACCATGTCCAGGATGTCGGCGTTGTCGCAGTAGTCCATGAAAGCGGGGTCGTAGTCAAGCAAGGTCGGGCAGTAGTCGCGGAACCGCGGCTCTCGCTCTAGCAGCGCCGCATGGCGCGTCCGGATGGCATCGAGGGTGGCGTCCGGCATTTTGAAGTCCGGAACGACATAACCGTCGCGGTGGTACTGCGAGATCTGATCGGCTGTGAGCATGGCTGACCCGGGAGTTGAGAAGTCGCGAGCAGTGTAACCGTCATCGGCGCCTCAGTCGGACCAGCTTGTCCAACCTGACACTTTTTGTCAGGACCGCTGCTTGACGGGCCGCAACGCTTCCCTTGCGGCACCGAGTATCGTAGCCTGCGGACATCAGGAAAGTTTGCCTGTACCCCATGGCGGAGGAACTAGGATATGGTGTCTCGGCGTAATCTCCTCAAGGGCAGCGCTGGGCTGGGAAGCCTCGCGGTGCTTCCTACCCTGTTCGCCCAGGGCAAGCCCCTGCGTATCGGGGTCGGGCCTTTGCTCCCCTCGCCATCCGATACGAAAAAGGCCTACACGCCGGTCTTCGCGCACCTTGCCCGCGAACTCGGATCGACCTTCGAACTGGTCGCGACCACCGACTGGGCGGGGATGGCCGTAGCCATGGGTTCCGGAAATCTTGACATCGCCTGGATGGGGCCGTGGGGCTATGTGCTGGCGAATGCATCCACCGGGTGTGAGGCGGTAGCGACGGCAAAGTATGACGGCAAGCCGATCTACCACGCCATCATCGTCGCTCGCCCCGACATCGCGATCGCCCGGTTTCCTGAAGACAGTCGTGGCCGTTCGATGTCGTTTGCCGATGTGGGATCCACATCGGGCTGGCTGATTCCGACCTACTACTGCCGGGAAGTCTGGAAGATCGATCCACGGACCTTCTGGAAGTACAGCGAGGGAGCCACCCATGCGGCCAACGAGATTGCTGTGGGTGCCGGCCATGTGGACATGGCCACCGATTTCGATCGCAATCGCAATGCGATGATCGAGACCGGACGAATGAAGCCGGACGACAACAAGATCGTCTGGACCTCCGACCCTCTGCCCAACGACGCGATCGCCCTTCCCAAGGACGCGCCACAGTCGCTGAAGGACCAGGTGCAGCAGATCCTCACGGCGATAACACCGGAACAGGCCGGGACGCTCCTGCCCAATCACTACACCGGCTTCATCGCCAACTCCCACGCCGGCTACCAGTCCATCGTCGCTGCGGGTGTTGCCGTCGGCAAGATACGGAAGTCCTGACCCGATACACGCAGCGGCACACTCACGCCAGATGAGCCGCCCGCAGCAGGTCGTCGACGCGGCCGCGACCGCCGATGGATCGCGCTGGCGTCGCCGCGTGCGTCGCACCACGATCCTGGTCGCCGTCGTCGGCTTCTATTCGGTCTGCTGGATCCTCGCAGGGGTCGACCTCGGACGGCTGGCCAGCGGCCTTCCCAAGCTATGGCACTGGCTTGGACAGGCGTGGCCGCCGCGCCTTGACGAAGTGCCATTGTTCATGGTCCGGATGGCGGAGACCATCGCAATGGCGGCCATCGGTACCACCGTCGCCGTCGCGCTCGCGCTGCCGATGGCCGTCCTCGGCAGTCGCAACCTCACGCCACTGCCGTGGCTTTATCATCCCGTGCGCTGGTTCCTGAATGCGCTTCGTGGAATCGACTCGTTCGTCTTCGCATTGCTGTTTGTGGCGGCGGTGGGTCTCGGCCCGTTTGCCGGCGT
This sequence comes from uncultured beta proteobacterium, assembly GCA_963834335.1. Lineage (GTDB taxonomy): Bacteria > Pseudomonadota > Gammaproteobacteria > Burkholderiales > Burkholderiaceae_E > Lautropia. The sequence goes on from CAWIBK010000002.1 coordinate 18,847, forward strand.
GATCGGCATCGCCCTGCATACCTGGGGCAGCGCTGCGAAGCAGTTCGCAGATCACCTCGAGAACATCAGCCTCGGTCCCTTCGAAGCGATCCGCACGACCGGCGCCGGACGGCTCACCGCTATCCTCTACACGGTGCTGCCCGACGTTCTGCCGGTCTTCGCATCCACCGCGCTATTCTGGTGGGAATTCAACGTCCGCGCGTCCACGGTCCTGGGCGTGGTCGGCGCAGGGGGCATCGGGCAGGAACTCAAGAACAGCATGGACCTGCTCGATTTTCCGCGGCTGTTCACGATCATTGCGCTCATCCTGGTGGTGGTGACCGCCCTGGATCAGCTCAGTTCATGGCTGCGTCGAAGGCTGGTCTGAATTGACCGCTGCGCTGAAGCCTTCTGAACCGGCTTGCCCCGCCGGTCACGCCCGCCTGTCGGTCCGAGCGATCTCCAAGCGATTCGGCCGCCACCTGGCGCTCCATGACATCTCCTTCGACATCCCGCAGGGGCAGCTGGTTGCAGTGCTGGGTCCAAGCGGCGTGGGAAAGACCACTCTGTGCCGCTGCGTGTCCGGACTCCTGGCGCCCGACGAAGGATCGGTCCATGTCGCCGGGGCGGACGTTCGCCAGTTGCGGGGACGCAGCCGTCGCCGGGTCGCGGTCATCTTCCAGCAATTCAATCTGGTCAGCCGCCTGAGCGCGCTCGACAACGTGCTGGGCGGTCGCCTCGGTCACGTAAGCGCCTGGCGCGGGTGCCTGCGGCAATTCGCAGCAGGCGATCGGCAGATGGCGCTGGAGTGCCTCGACCGGGTCGGTCTGCTGGACCGGGCAGGGCAGCGAGCCGATACCTTGTCCGGCGGCCAGCAACAGCGCGTTGCCATTGCGCGGGCGTTGGCTCAGCAACCGGATCTTGTCGTGGCCGATGAGCCTATCGCCAGCCTCGACCCGCAGACCGGTTCGGAAGTCATGGCGCTGCTGCGGGGCATCTGCCATGAGAACGGTGTCTCGGTCCTCTGCAGCCTGCACCAGCTCCAGCAGGCGACTTCCTACGCCGATCGCCTTATCGCGCTCGTCGACGGCAGGCTGGTCGCCGACCGCCCGGCACATCTGTTCGACAGCGGACTGGCTGCTCGGGTCTACGGCGGAGCCGGGCGCGACGCCTCGTTGCGGTCAGTTCAGGTCCTGTGAGGCGTCGGTGTCCACCGCCGGGGACGCGGCGCTGCGCCGGGCCGCCTCGCGCTTGCCGAACACGGTATCGAGCGCACGAACCAGCTTGTGCGCAGCGCCCGAGATTGCCTGATCGACACTGGCAGCCTGATCGCTGACCGAAGTCGGCTGAAGACCAGCCACCCGCGCCTCCATCAGGCAACGCTTGTCGTCACTCCCGGTTTTACCGCTGTTGACATCGCTCAGGTGGACCTCGATGCGGGTAACCCGGTCGGAAAACCGCTGCAAAGTCGATCGCAGGTCCGCTTCCACGTGTGAAGCGAGGCCCTCGGACCCGACGACATTGTTATCAGTGTTGAGTTGTATCTGCATGTTGGCAATCCTCTCCTGAAAAGCCTGTCTTGCGCTTCTCCATGAAGCGCGCAAGGCCCGTGCCTCGATCAGCGCCCAGCGCGTGCGCCTCGTTACCGGGCGCCTGCGGCGGTGGCGGCCGTTCCGAGCTTCTTCAGAAGCGCCTGTGCCGCCGGTTCCGACGAAGCCGGGTTCTGCCCAGTGATCAGCAGTCCGTCCTCCACGACGTGAGCCTGCCAGTCCGCCCCCTTCGAGTATTGTGCTCCCTTCTCCTTCAGCATCGTTTCCACCAGAAAGGGAACGACATCCGTCAGGCCGGCAGCCTTCTCCTCGGAATTGGCGAAGCCGGTCACGGACTTGGCCTGAACCAGCGGGCTGCCGTCGGACGCCAGGACATGTCGGAACACCGCCGGAGCGTGACAGACGGCCGCGACCGGCTTGCCGGCCCCGATCAAGGTCTCGATCAACGCCTTGGATTGCGGATCCTCAGCCAGGTCCCACAGGGGGCCGTGCCCGCCGGGATAGAACACGGCATCGAAATCACCGGCTTTCACTTCCCGCAGCCTCATCGTGGTGGCCAGCGCGTCGGCCGCTGCGGCGTCGGCCTTGAACCGTCGGGTGGCGGCGGTCTGGGAAGACTCGTCGTCACTCGTCGGATCGAGCGGAGGCTGGCCACCGAGCGGAGAAGCCAGTGTGATCTCAGCGCCGGCATCCTTGAATACGTAGTAAGGCGCGGCAAACTCCTCCAGCCAGAACCCCGTCTTCTTGCCGGTCTCGCCGAGGCGGTCGTGTGAGGTCAACACCATCAGGATTTTCATTGCAGCTCGCTTTATTAGAAAGGGATCAAGGGGTAGGCAGATCAAGGAGGGCGAGGGCGCGATTGGGCGGAAACACGGGCGCGACATCACAATGGACATGGATCTTCCCGGTCCTGCCGTCAAAGGAGACAGGGATGAGGCCGGGGGCCGGTACCCGGATCCGAACCGGAGCGGGTCGCCGACAAAGGGCGCATAGCAGGTGCCGGCAATATCCGAGCCCGCTCTCTCTACGTCAGGCCGATCGCATAGAATCCGTGGCGCACACCCAGCCCCATGGGGCCGCACTATCCGGCGCTGCTGCTGCGCCGTTCACCATGGACGCAACCATGCTCGAAACCCACGCCCTGCGCAGACTGAGCGTAGGTCCGATCGATCTGATGCTGAACGCCGGAACTTGCCTGGCCATCGAGGGAAAGTCCGGTTCCGGCAAGAGCGTCCTGCTGCGGATGATTGCGGATCTCGACCCTCACGACGGTGAGATGACCCTCGATGGCAAGGCCTGCTCGAGCATGCCCGCGCCCGCATGGCGCCGGCAGGTGACCTACGTGCCGGCCGAATCGGGCTGGTGGGCAGACGAGGTGCATGCGCACTTCTCAAGCGGTACTGACTTCGCGGCACTGCTGCCGGCCCTAGGGATACCGGTCGACGCCGCCTCATGGCCCGTGTCGCGATTGTCGACCGGCGAGCGCCAGCGACTGTCCCTGCTGCGCGCGCTCAGTCCGGATACGAGGGTGTTGCTGCTGGACGAACCAACCTCAGGCCTGGACGTGGAAAGCGTCAGACTGGTCGAGACGCTCATGCGCGATCGGCTCGCCAAGGGCATCGCCATCCTGATGGTCACTCACGATCCCGATCAGGCCGAAAGGATGGCCGGCAGGCGCCTCACGCTCAGTGACGGCCGGCTCGAATCGCAGCAGCGATGAACCAGGTTCTGCTCGGCTATTCCGACCTGGCGCTTGCAGCCGTGCTGGTACTGCTCAATGCCGGGTTGTCATTGATGCTGAATCTGGGTTTTGCACGCGAGTTGCTGGTATCCGGCGTACGCGTCGTCGTCCAGTTGCTGCTGGTCGGCCTGGTGCTCAAGCTCGTGTTCACGCTCGCCTCGGCGCTGGCGGTCGCCGCGGTGATATTCGCGATGATGGCGGCCGCCAGCTACGAGATCCTGTCGCGCCAGCAACGACGGCTCGCTGGTCCCTGGGGTTTCCTTGTCGGTGCCGGCACGACCATGCTGACCACGCTGTTCGTGACCGGCTTCGCGCTGCTCGCCTTGCGGCCGCAGCCGTGGTTCGCTGCGGAGGTCCTCATACCGATTGCCGGCATCGTGCTCGGCAGCGTGATGAACGGTGTCAGCATCAGTCTCAATGCTTTCAATACCGGAATCGTGCGCGAGCGAGCTGCGATCGAGGCGCGGCTCGCGTTGGGCGCCAGCCGCTTTGCAGCCTTGAAGCCGCTTCAGCGCACGGCACTTCGCGGGGGCATGATTCCCATCATCAACCAGATGTCAGCGGCGGGAATAATCACCCTGCCGGGCATGATGACCGGTCAGATCCTGGCCGGCATGGCCCCCTTCGAGGCCGCGAAGTACCAGATCCTGGTTCTGTTCCTGCTGGCCGGGGGTGCCGGACTCGGTGCGATCGGCGCCAGCTACCTGGCAGTTTGGCGATGCACGGATGAAAGGGATCGCCTGCGGCTCGATCGGCTGGTGAAATAGCGACCGCACCCGGGAATCTGTCGGTGCAGCGCAGACCCGGCGGTGTCAGTCCGCCAACTGGTTGGCAGCTTCGGGCGGTACGCCGTCAAAGAATTCCACTACACCGGTTTCCAGCGAGTATTCCGCGCCGACGACAACCAGACCGTCTTTCTCCATCAGGTCTTCGAGCAGTTCGGACCCATGGCGCAACTGGCTCGCGGAAACGCGGATATTGGCCCTAACCGCCTGATGCACCAGGGCGTCGTGGTCATTGCGCAGTTCCGTTTCGAGCAAGGTCTGCACCGAGGGCCGGACCCGGCCCACGATCGAGCGCAGGCTGCGCGATTGCTCGTGCGGCGGGCGCTCCAATTCCTCGAGCGTTGCCAGGATGGCGCCGCACTGGGAGTGGCCCAGCACCACGACCAGGCGCGTGCCGAAGCGTTCGGCTGCAAATTCCACGCTGTCGACCTGAGATGGCGCGACCACGTTGCCGGCGACGCGGATGACGAACAAGTCGCCCAGCCCCTGGTCGAAGACGAACTCGGCGGGTACCCGGGAGTCGGAACAACCGAGAATGATGGCAAATGGATTCTGTCCCACCGGCAGTTCGTGCCGACGCGTCCGGCTCACGAGTTCATCGCTACGGACCCCCGTTACGAATCGGCGATTGCCATCGCGAAGCCGCTCGAGTGCTTCCAGTGCAGAGATCATGTATTCGGTCCTTCTGGGATTGGCTAGACCGATCGGGTGATGCCGCCGTCGATCCGGATGTTCTGGCCAGTAATGTACGCGGCCCGGTCGGACGCCAGCAACGCGATCAGTTCCGCGACCTCGGCGGCCCTGCCATAGCGGCCCATCGGGATTCTTTCACGAAAAGCTTCTTTCTCCGGAAGACTGTCGATGAAGCCGGGCAGGACATTGTTGATGCGGATATTGTCGGCTGCATACTTGTCCGAGACCAGCTTGACGAACGCCGCAAGGCCGGCGCGGAACACGCCGGAGGTCGGAAAAACAGGATCGGGCTCGAAGGCTGCGAAGGTCGAGATGTTGACGATGGCTCCGCCTCGTTGCCGCTGCATGATCGGCACCACCTGGCGTATGGCCCGCACGGCCCCCAGGAGATAGACATCCAGGCCGGTGTGCCAGTCGTCGTCCGTCAAGTCCAGCACCGGCGCGCGAGGGCCGTGTCCGGCGCTGTTGACCAGGGCGTCGATTCGTCCCCAACGCCCCAGCGCCAGATCCACCAGACGGCTGAGATCATCGCCGGACTGATTGGACCCGGTCACGCCCAGCCCCCCCAGTTCACCGGCGAGCGCCTCCCCTTTACCGGAGGATGACAGGATGGCGATTTTGAATCCGTCGGCGGCCAGTCTGCGGGCCGCTGCCGCCCCCATGCCGCTGCCCCCGGCCGTCACCAGGGCCACCTTGACCGATCCGGTTTCCGATGCCATCTTTCCGCTCCTTGTCTGCCCGGCCGTACGCCGATGAAATGTGTCAGGCCGGCATGGGCTCTGCCACCCGGATCGCCCGGAAGAGCGCAGTGTACCCGTGCCGGATCGGTCCGAAGGTGCATGCGAACGGCCCACCAACCCGGTCCGGCATTAGGCATGTGGCTTGCCGGGCACGGTTATGCTTCCTCGCCACCGACTGCGTGGTTCCTCTCCATCAACCGGATACTACAAATGCCCAATATCAATCGACGCACATTCTTCATGCAGGCGGTTCTCGTCGGCTCTGCGGTTTCGTCCATGAAAGCCATTGCCCAGGCTCCGGCCAAACTGGCGGAGTCGGACCCGCAGGCCGTGGCCCTGGGCTACAAGCACGACACCAAGGACGTCGACAACAAGAAGTTCCCCAAGCATGAGCCGTCGCAGGTCTGCGCAAACTGCCAGTTGTTCCAGGGCAAGAAGGACGACGAGTGGGGCGGATGCGCCATCTTCCCCGGCAAGCAGGTCGCCGCACAGGGCTGGTGCAGCGCCTGGATCAAGAAACCGGGCTGAGTCCTGAAACAGGGCTGAGTCCTCGGCAACGCCGGACGCCCGATCTGCATCCGAAGCCGTCCGGTCCCGGCGCGGCTTCCCCGTCAGCATTCCCCCTCTGAAGCCGGTGAATCCGCGAGGATTGCCCGGCTTTTCCGCGCGCTCCACTAAACTACCGTTTTCTTTGCAGGCGGGCCCCCAGGGGGGCACGGAAAAACATGTTTGACGCGGTTCGCAAGTATCAAAGGGTCATGCTCGGGGTCATCCTGCTGGGAATCCTCCCTGCGTTCGTCTTCTTCGGCGTTTCCGGATACGACAACATGGTGGGCGGGGGCGACGATGTTGCGGTCGTAGCCGGACAGAAGATCTCCCGGCAGGCCTTTGACCAGGCCCATCGCCAGCAGGTCGAGCGCCTGCAGCAGATGCTCGGCAACCAGGTCGACGTGAAAATGTTCGACACCCCGGCGGCGCGCGCCCAGACCCTGGAAGGTCTGATCACCCAGCAGGCCTTGCTGTCGGAGGCCAGGGACAAGCACATCACGGTACCCGGATCGGAAATCCAGAAGGCCATTCTGGGGATACAAGGACTGACCGGGGAAGATGGCAAGTTCGACTTCGAGCGCTATCGGACGCTGCTGGCGCAGCAGAATATGTCACCGGCAATGTTCGAGGCTCAGATGCGCCAGGACCTGGCGCTGCAGCAACTCGCCAACGCGGTCCAGCAGACGGCTATCGTGCCGCAGACCGTGGTCGATCGGCTGTTCCGCCTGCAGGAGTCCCGTCGCACGGTCCGTACCCGGACGATCGATCCGAAGGAGTTCGAATCGGGTATTCAGCCCACCGAGGAGCAACTCGCCAAGTACTACGAGGAGAATGCGACTTCCTTCCAGGTGCCGGAGTCGGTGGATATCGAGTATGTCGTTCTCGACCGCGCCGGGCTCGCGGCAGCAGCCAAGCCATCGGACGCGGAACTGAAAGCATTCTACGAGCGCAACAAAGCCCAGTTCAGCGAGCCGGAGCAGCGCCGCGCCAGCCATATCCTGATCACCGTGCCGGCGGACGCCGACGCGGCGGCCAAGAGCGCCGCCAAGGAAAAGGCGGCTGGTCTGCTGGCCGAACTGAAGGCTTCGCCGGACAAGTTCGCCGACATTGCAAAGGCAAGCTCGCAGGATCCCGGATCGGCGGAGCAGGGTGGCGACCTGGGCTTCTTCGCGCGCGACATGATGGTGAAGCCATTCTCCGACGCGGCCTTCGCGCTGAAGGAAGGCGAGATCAGCGACCTGGTCCAGAGTGAGTACGGTTTTCACATCATCCAGGTGACCGGCAGCAAGGGCAGTGGCGAGAAGCCTCTCGCGGAAGTGAAGCCGGAGGTGGAATCGCTTTATCGCCAGCAGCAGGGTGCAAAGCGCTATAGCGAACTGGCGGAATCCTTCACCAACACCGTCTTCGAGCAGTCTGATTCCCTGCAACCGGCCGTCGACAAGTTCTCGCTCGAATTGAAGAAGGCGGACAAGCTTACCCGCAATCCGGGGCCTGCCGTGCCGGCGGATTCACCGCTCCGGAACCAGCGCCTGCTGGAACGGATCTTCGGAGACGAGGCGCTTCGGAACAAGCGCAATACGGAGGCTGTCGAGGTTTCGCCGGGCGTGATGGTTTCCGCCCGTGTGGCCGGGCACCATCCGGCCAAGCGCCAGCCTCTCGAGGAAGTGAAGGATCAGGTGAGGGCTCAGGTCATCGCTGCCGAAGCTGCCAGGCAGGCCAAAGCCCAAGGCGAGAAACTGCTGGCCGAACTGAAGGCCGACGCCACTCCGGCGCTTGAAAAGTTTGCGCCCGCAACCACCGTCACCCGCGCATCACCCGGCGAACTTGCTCCGCCTGCGCTGGCCGAGACCTTCCGGCTGCCGGCTGCCAACCTTCCTGCCTTTGCCGGCGTGGACTTGGGCGTGCGGGGTTACCAGCTGATCAGGCTGGAGAAGGCGGAAGGCCCGGATCCCGAAGCGCAGGACCGCAGGCAGGCTTACCAGGAGCAGGCTCAGCGCCTGCTGGCACAGACCGCCGTCAGCGCTTACGTCGACGAGATCAAGTCACGCACGTCGATCGAGCGCAAGCTCAAGGAGTAGCTTGTCCGCGGCGTCGGCCAGGCAGTCTTCATCCGCCGATTCGATCACGATCGACGGAGCCTGGCCGACCAGCGCATAGTTGCGCAGCATCGATCGCTGATAGGCCGGGTCGTAGTGTTCGCGGAGCAGGCGAGCGACCAGGCCCTCCCAGCAGCCGGCTCGGGCCAGCGCCAGCCATTCCTCCACCCGTTTGTCCTGGTAGAGGGGCAGCAGTTTTTCAAGCCGCTGGCCGATCTGCTCCCGCTCGTCCTCGAGGTGAGGATACTGGCGTCGAAGCAGATTCACCCGGACGTCCACCGCGACCTCGAGCCGCACGCAGGCTGAGGCGCGCATCCGTGCCATGAGCGAGGCGGGTAGATGCAACTGGCCGATCTTGCGGCTCTCCGACTCCACCAGCACCGGACGGGCCGGATCGAAGTCCTGCAACTGCCGCCACAGGGCCGCGTCGAATGCCTTCTGCGACGGCTGCGGTGCCCCAGGCACGGAGCCAAGCACCGAGCCCCGATGACTGGCCAGGGCCTCGAGGTCCAGCACCTGCGCGCCCCGCTGCGTGGCCAGCTGGAGGATTCGGGTCTTGCCTGAGCCGGTCGGACCCGCCACGACGGTGAACGAGAGCGCCTGAGCAAGGCGATCGAGATCGGCGACGATTCTCCTCCGATAGCTCCGGTAGCCGCCATCGAGCAGCGCAGTCCGCCAGCCGATGCGGGCCAGTACCACGGACAGGGACCAGGAGCGCGAGCCGCCACGCCAGCAATAAAGCACGGGATCCCAGGTCCGCGGCATCCCGGACAGCGGGCCGGCCAACAGTGCGGCGATGTTCGCAGCAACCAGCGCCGCCCCCTTGACATTGGCGTCGAAAGCGCCTGCCTGGCGGGCCAGCGTGCCTACCAGGACGCGCTCCTCATCGCTGAGCACCGGGTAGTTGACTGCGCCCGGCAGATGATCCTCAGCGAATTCCGCCGGCGTGCGCACGTCCACCACGGGGCGCGACCGGCAGGTGGGGTCGTCGAGCAACGCGTCGATCGTCAGAACGTGAGGTGATTTCAAGCAGCGCCAGGGTTTCGTTGCAGTTATGCAATAGACTTGTGGAATGAGTGGACTCACCCCATCTGCGATTTTAGCCTGTGACCACTACTGCCGCCGCCGGCCTTCGACCTGACACGATGAGCATGAAAGTCTTTGATCTGGCCTGTGAGAGCGACCATCGGTTCGAGGGTTGGTTTGCGTCCGGCGATGCTTACGACGACCAGCAGGAACGCCACCTGATCGAGTGCCCGGTTTGCGGCAGTCATGCCGTGCGCAAGATGCCGGTAGCACCACGCCTGAACCTTTCCCACGCGCCTGCGCCTCGGCACGAAACCGCGCTCGCTCAACGTGCAGGCCCGGGCAGCGCCGAAACGCGCCCCATGGACCCGGCTCAGTTCCAGGCGATGTTCATGAAGATGACCCGCCGGATCATCGATTCGACTGAGGACGTGGGTGAGCGCTTTGCCGAAGAGGCGCGCCGGATCCACTACAGCGAGGCGCCCGAGCGCGCCATCCGTGGCTCGACCAGCCAGGAGGAGGCTATGGCGTTGCGCGAAGAAGGCATCGACGTATTCGCGCTGCCGTTGCCGCAGGCCTTGAAGGGGACGCTGCAGTAACAGTGGGATCCGATCGTCTCATCCGGATAGACGCTCCCGCAGACCTTGCCGGGCTGCGTGGCCGCGCGCTGGTTTGTCCCCTGACGCTGCCGTTGACCCAGGCGCGGATCGACCAGTTCGCACAGGCCATCGAGGACTTCCAGTGGATTCATGTCGACCCGGCGCGCTCGGCGCGGGAGTCGCCTTTCGGTTCGACGATCGGACACGGTTTCCTCAGCCTGGCGCTGCTGACCTGGTTCCTGGAACGAACTATCGCATTCGATGCCGGCAAGATGGGCATCAACTACGGATTCGACCGGGTGCGTTTCATCAGGCCCGCGCCCGCTGGCGCAATCCTGACCGGACGGTTCACGCTGGCCGAGATCGACACTCACGAATGGGGCGTTCAACTGCACTGGGATGCGCTCATCAGCGACGAGGCGGATGCCGCCGACGGGTGGCGCAAGCCGATGCTGGCGGCCCGCTGGCTCACCCGCCGCTACCTGTAAGCCGCTCTGAAGCACCGCCGCGGCCTCCTAGCGCCTCTTGTACTGCTCGCTACCGAACAGGATGGCGTGCGCCTTCGGATCGGTGAGCGGCTTGCGGCGATCCGCGAGAACCTGCACGCCCCGCTGAACCGCAGGACGAGCGTCGATGACTTCCCGCCATCGAGCCACGTGGGGGAAATCGGATAGGTCGATCCCCTGGTTCTTCCATGAACGCGTCCAGGGGAAGATGGCCATGTCGGCAATGCTGTAATCTGCGCCGGCCACGAACGGATGGCCCGCAAGCTGGCGGTCAAGCACACCATAGAGCCGTCCGGCCTCGCGGGTGTAGCGACTGACCGCGTAGTCGATTTTCTCGGGCGCGTAGATCCTGAAATGATGGGCCTGGCCCAGCATCGGGCCGAACCCGCCCATCTGCCACATCAGCCACTCCATCACCTTGTATCGCCCCCGGGTGCTCGTCGGCAGGAACTTCCCCGTCTTGCCGGCAAGATAGAGGAGGATCGCACCGGACTCGAACAAGCTGATCGGCTTGCCATCCGGTCCGTCCGGATCGAGCAGGGCGGGAATGCGGTTGTTGGGGCTGATCGCCAGGAAGTCGGGATTGAACTGATCACCTGCCCCGATGTCGACGGCGTGCACCGCATAGGGCAAGCCGCACTCCTCCAGCATGATGTGGATCTTGTGACCGTTCGGTGTCGGCCAGGTGTGCAGCTCGATCACCGTCGGGTGCCGGCCGCCGGGAGCGGAGTATGGCGTCCCAGTTCGAGCTTGGCGATTGCATTGCGATGGACTTCATCCGGGCCGTCGGCCAGCCGCAGAGTGCGCGAGTGCGAGTACAGGTAGGCGAGCGGGAAGTCGTCACTGACGCCGCCGCCGCCATGCGCCTGAATCGCCCAGTCGACGACCTGACAGGCCACGTTCGGCGCAATCACCTTGATCATCGCGATCTCCGCCTTGGCCACCTTGTTGCCGACGGTGTCCATCATGTACGCAGCCTTGAGCGTCAACAGACGCGCCTGCTCGATCATGCAACGCGCCTCGGCGATGCGCTCGCGCCAGACCCCTTGCTCCGCGATCGGCCGGCCGAAGGCAACGCGTGACGACAGGCGTTTGCACATCAGCTCCAGGGCCCGCTCCGCCACGCCGACCTGGCGCATGCAATGGTGGATCCTCCCGGGCCCGAGCCGTCCCTGGGCAATCTCGAAACCGCGGCCCTCGCCGAGCAGGAGATTTTCCGCCGGCACTTCGACGTCCTTGAAGAGGACCTCGCAATGACCATGCGGCGCGTCGTCGTAGCCGAAGACGGTCAACGCCCGCTTGACGGTCACGCCGGGACTGTCGGCGTCGATCACGATCATCGACTGCTGCTGGTGGCGCGCCGCTTCGGGATCGGTCTTGCCCATGAAGATGTAGACCTTGCAGCGGGGGTCGCCGGCGCCCGAGGTCCACCACTTGCGGCCATTGATGATGTAGCGATCTCCTTTTCGTTCGATGCGCGACGCGATATTGGTCGCATCCGAGGAGGCCACGTCGGGTTCGGTCATCGCGAACGCGGAGCGGATCTCTCCGCGCAGCAGGGGATCCAACCAGCGCCGCTTGATCGGCTCGCTGGCGTAGCGCTCGAGCGTTTCCATGTTGCCGGTATCCGGCGCGGAGCAGTTGAAGACCTCCGGCGCCCATGGTATGCGGCCCATGATCTCGCACAACGGCGCGTACTCGAGGTTCGACAATCCCTGCGGGGCACGCTCGGAGCGGGGAAGAAACAGGTTCCAGAGCCCCGCCTCGCGGGCCTTGGGCTTGAGTTCCTCGATGATCCGCGTGGGAATCCAGGCATTGCCGGCCTTGCGGTTGGCGGCGATCTCGTCGTGGAATACCTGCTCGTTCGGAACGACGTGGGTGTCGACGAAGGCGAGCAGGCGGGCCTGCAGGCTCTTGACCTGGTCAGAGTATTCGAAATCCATGCTGCCTCCAGCGGAATGAAAATGATTGCGGCGTCACGCGCCGACTCTTTCGGCGAATTGCCAGGCCAGTTTCGCCAGCGGGCGGGCCCGCTTACCGGCCTGCTCGGCTTCAGCACTCGCGGCGGTGCCGTCGACCACGCGCTTCATGATGCCTTGCAGGATCGCAGCGAGTCGAAAGCAGTTGTAGGCCAGGTAGAAGTCCCAGTGCTCGATCCGATTTCGGCCGGTACGCCGGCAGTAACGCGCCATGTACTCGGCTTCGTCCGGAATGCCGAGGGCACCGAGATCCAGCCCGGCGATCCCGCGGAACTGGTCAGGCGGAATGTGATAACCCATGCAATGATAGGAAAAGTCCGCAAGCGGATGGCCGAGCGTTGACAGCTCCCAGTCGAGGACCGCCACGACCTTCGGTTCGTCGCGGCTGAAGATCATGTTGTCGAGCCTGAAGTCGCCATGGACGATCGAGGTCTCGTCGCCGGTCGGCACGTGGGCGGGCAGCCAGTCGATCAGGCGATTCATCTCCGCGATCGGCTCGGTCTGCGACGCGAGATACTGCTTGCTCCAGCGGCCGATCTGGCGCGCGAAGTAGTTGCCCGGCTTGCCGAAATCTCCAAGGCCGATGGCCTGGTAATCGACCTGGTGCAAAGCACTGATCACGCGGTTCATCTCGTCGTAGATCCGGGCCCGCTCGGTTGGCGCCAGGCCCGGCAGCGATTGCTCCCAGTACACCCGCCCGTCGACGAATGCCATGATGTAGAACGCGCGACCGATGACCGACTCGTCCTGGCAGAGACAGATGACCTCGCCCACCGGCACGTCGGTTCCTGCCAGCGCTTTGAGTACCCGGAATTCGCGCTCGATCGCATGGGCGGACGGCAGCAGCCTGGCGGCGGGGCCGGGCTTCGCCCTCATCACATAGGTACGCGACGGCGTGATCAGCTTGTAGGTCGGATTGGACTGCCCACCCTTGAACTGCTCCAGCGTCAACGGGCCCTCGAACCCGGGCACCTGTGCAGCAAGCCACGTCGCCAGGGCATCGACGTCGATCTGGTGACGGCTTGCAATCGGTCCACTGCCGGTCATTGCATCATCCGACATCACGTCCCCTTGAAATTGGCCGATCGTTTGCCGAGGAAGGCATCGATGCCCTCCAGCGCATCGTCGGAAAACAGAGAATCGACAAAGGCATCCCGCTCCTGGGCCAGGTGATCCTCAGCGGCACGCCGCGGCGCCTCGGCCAGCATGCGCTTGATCCGGCCGTAGACCGCGGTCGGACCCTGGGCCAGTCTAGCGCAGAGCGCGCGCGCATCGGCAAGCGTCTGCGCTGGCTCGCTGAGCTGGTGAACGATGCCCGCCTGTTGCAGGACAGGCGCGCCGATCGGATCGGCCAGGGCACAGGCGGCGAAAACCTGCTGTGGCGCCAGCGCCGCCGCCAGCGCCGCAATCGCACCGCCGTCCGGGCTGAGACCCACCCGGGCATAGGACATCACGAAGCGGGCATCCGCTGCGGCCACGATCAGGTCGCAGGCGAGGGCGAGCGAGAAGCCGGCGCCGGCAGCGGCACCCTGTACCGCGGCGACCACCGGCTTCGGACACTGGCGGATCGCGGTGATCCATTCATGCAGACTGTCGATCGAGCGGCGCTGCTGCTCGGGGCCGTGCTGACGGTTGGCCTTGAGTCGATTGAGGTTGCCGCCTGCGCAAAAGAAACCGTCGGCGCCGAACAGCAGCACGGCCCTGATCGTCTCATCGGTACGTGCCAACTCGAACGCTCGGCAACCCGCAGCATAGATCGCGGGGGAGAGGGCATTGCGGGCACCCGGATTGGAGAGCGACAGCTCGAGTACCGGGCCCCGGCGATCGACCCTCAGGCTGCCCTGGTCGACGATCGTGGAATCGGCGTCGGCCATCGGATCAGTCCTCGGTCAGCAGCGACAGTCCCAACTGGGCGCGACGGCGCAGCCAGCCGCCAGGGCGATAGCGCGGATCACCGGTGCTCGCATGCATCGCCTGGAGAATCCTGAGGATCCGCCCTCCGCCAATCTCGTCTCCCATGGCGAGCGGGCCCAGCGGGTAACCCAGGCCGGTACGGACCGCGAGGTCGATGTCCGCGGGTCGGGCGATTCGTTGCTGCGCGATTTCCGTGCCTATCGACACGATCATCGCCACGATGCGCTGCGCGACGAAGCCGGTGCTGTCGCGCACCAGGCTCACCGCGGTGCCGTCGCTGCCGAAGAGGGCCGCTGCCGCCTGCAGCGTATCCTTCGCAGTGGCAACCGTCGGCATCAGGGTGCGGCGAACGCAGCCGGTCTCGCCCGGATCAAACAGGGTATCGATCGCTACCGTGCGCGCGGCCGGCAGACGCCGTTGCGCTGCAAAGCCGCTGGCGTCCTCACCGAGCGGCGCGACGAGCACCAGGCCGCCGTCCTCCGTCTCCTCGATGCTGTCGACCACCCGCCCGCCCAATCGCCGTACCAGGCCGGCCAGACCGGGCGAATGATCCTGCGCAACGACATGGACAGGGATGCCGTCGTTGCCGACCGGGTCGCCAGCGTTGATCTTCGAACGCGCGACGGACGCCGGCTTCGCCGGAGGCCCCTTGGCGCCCGTGGCCGGGTATCGGTAGAAACCTTCTGCGCTCTTGCGGCCGAGCAAACCCGCCGCAGCGCGCTGCGCCCCGATGACCGAGGGCCTGAACCGTGGTTCCTCATAGAACTGGCGGTAGATCGATTCCATCACCGGCTGCGACACATCGAGTCCGGTCAGGTCGAGCAGTTCGAAGGGGCCAAGCCGGAAGCCGCCGGTGCTGAAGCGGATCTGCTCGCGCATGATCGCATCGACGGCCTCGAATCCCGCGACGCCTTCCTGCACCAGGCTCAGGGCTTCGGTGGTATAGCCGCGCCCCGCGTGGTTGACCAGAAAGCCCGGCGTATCCTGCGCCAGCACGCCAGCGTGGCTGGTGGTTGCCACCAGCGATCGCAACGTCTCCAGGGTTTGCGAAGACGTGCGGGCACCGCCGATGATCTCGACGATCCGCATGAGCGGCACCGGATTGAAGAAGTGCAGGCCGGCAATGCGTTCTGGATGCCGGCAGCCCGCTGCGATAACCGTGACCGACAGCGACGATGTGTTGGTGGCCAGCACCGCCGTAGGGGTGACGACATTCTCCAGCGCCGCGAACAAGGCCTGCTTGGCGTCCAGCCGCTCGACGATGGCTTCGATCACCACGTCGCAGCCTGCAAAGGCTTCGAGCGACGCCACCGCGCTGACACGGGAAAGGCACGCGACCACCTCCGCGGCGTCGATCTTGCCCTTGTCGGCCAGGCGCTGCCAGGTCTGCTCGAGGGTTACCACCGCCTGCGCCGCGGCCTCAGGCGCAGCATCGTGGAGCATCACCGTGGCGCCGGCCTGCGCCATGATCTGGGCGATGCCGCGCCCCATGACGCCGGCGCCCACGACCCCCAGCTTGGATGTGTTCTGGTTCATGGGGGCATTATCAGTGATTTTCGTGGCTGCTGCCCGTGAACTGCCGTGAAGCTGCCCGTGAGCTGCCGTGAGCTGCCCGCCTCACTCGCCGGCGTTGAGGTTCTCCAGCGCCTCCTGCCGGACGAGCCACTCTTCCTCGAGCTGCTGAATCTCCACGCCGAGCCGCGCCCGTTCGCGGCCAAGTTCCGTGGCCGCGGCGCGATCGGCATAGGCATCCGGCGCCGCAAGCTGCCGGTCGATCTCGACCGCGCGTGCCTGATGAGCGGAGAGCCGGGATTCGATGAGGCGGATCCGCTTCTGCAAGGGTTGCTTCAACGCGTTCGCGGCGACCCGTGACCTGGCGCGGTCGCGGCGCGCGTCCTGCCGCGAAGGACCTTCGGACCCATCGGCTTGCGAACTCGCTTGCTCTGCGTGCCCGCCTGCCGGCTCCCGCTGCAACCACTGTGCGTAATCGTCGAGGTCGCCGTCGAACGGACGTAGCCTGCCCTGATCCACCAGAACGAATTCATCCACCGTGGCCCGCAGCAGATAGCGGTCATGCGAGACCAGCAGCAGCGGCCCCTCGAATTCAGCCAGGGCATCGGCGAGGGCGTCGCGGGTCGAAGCGTCGAGATGGTTGGTGGGTTCGTCCAGGACCAGAAAAGCGGGTTTGCTCCACACCAGCATGGCGAGGCACAACCGGGCCTTCTCGCCACCGGACATGGGCCCGACCGGCCGCATGGCATCGTCGCCACTGAAACCGAACTGGCCGAGCCAGGCCCTCAGCACCTGTTCACGCTCGGCGGGCGCAAGCCGTCCCATCTGCCGCAGCGGCGACTCGTCAGGACGAAGCCGATCGACGCTTTGCTGCGCAAGATATCCCGGCGCCATGTTCGCAGCCCGCACCAGCTCGCCACCCAGCGCGGGCAGTTCGCCGACGAGCGTACGGATCAGCGTCGTCTTGCCGCTGCCGTTGCGCCCGAGAACGCCAATCCTGGCGCCGCGCCGGATGACCAGTTCGGGCACCTGTATGACCGGCGCGTCCTCCCGGTAGCCGCACGTCAGGTGCAGCGCCCGGATCAGCGGATCGGGGCCGGGTGGCGCCTGGTGAAACTCGAAATCGATGCCGCGGGCGGCCCGCACCGGCGCCATGACCTGCATGCGTTCGAGTGCCTTCAGGCGGCTCTGGGCCTGCCGCGCCTTGGTGGCCTGAGCCCGGAAGCGGGTCACATATGCATTCAGGTGATCGGCCCGCTGCTGCTGCACCTTGCGCACACGCTCGCGCTGGGCGGCATGCTCGGCCCGGATCATCTCGCTCGCTGAATAACCTCCCGGATAGCGCTCGAGCCGCTGATCCTCGATCACGAGGCAGGCGGTGGCGACGCGGTCCAGGAAGTCCCGATCGTGTGAGACGATGACCTGGATCGCCGAATGGCGCAGCAGTTGCCGCTCGAGCCACAGCACCGCGTCCAGGTCGAGATGGTTGGTGGGTTCATCCAGCAGCAGCAGGTCGGCCGGCGCCATCAGCACGCGCGCGAGGTTGAGGCGCATCTTCCATCCGCCGGAGAGTTCGTCGACCGGGGAATGCAGCAAGGACTCGCTGAACCCGAGCCCCGACAGCAGCTCGCTGGCCCGGGCCTCGGCGGAGGGACCCCCGGCATCCAGCCAATGGTCGTAGGCGAGGGCGATGGCATTCCCGTCGCCGCCTGCCTGCGCCGCGCTGACCGCCCGCTCGGCAGCGACCAGGCCCTCGTCAGCGTCCATCACGTGGCGCACGGCCGACGCCGAGGACTGCGGCAGATGCTGTGCCAGCCAGCCGATGCGCAGCGCCGGCATGTCGACCTCGCCCGACTCCTGATGCAGGTTGCCTCTGAGCAGTTCGATCAGCGAGCTCTTGCCGCTGCCGTTGGGTCCGATCAGCGCGATCCGTTCATTGGGATTGATGATCAACGACGCGCCGGCGAACAGCGGCTTGCCGGCGCGGGCGATGGTCAGGTCGGAAAACCGGATCACCGTGAGGCGGCCGCCGGACCGGCGGCGAGGCGTCTGCCCGCCGCACTGCGCAACTGCGCCGCAGCGAGCGCCACGACCCGGTCGTCGCCCTGAGCCACCGGCAGGTAGGCCCATTCGAGGTGCCCGAAACGCTGCTCGAAGTGGCGCGCCTCGTGCCCGATTTCCAGCACCAGCAGTCCCTGCGGTTTCAGGTGCCTTCCCGCCTGCGCGATGATGCGCGCAACCAGATCCATTCCGTCTTCGCCGCCGCCAAGCGCAGCCGTCGGTTCGGCACGATATTCCTGCGGCAGCGCCGCCATGGACTTCGCATTCACGTAGGGCGGATTGCACAGGATCAGGTCGAAGCGACGTCGCCCCAGGCGTGCAAAGAGGTCCGACTCGAGCAGTTGCACCCGCTGCTCCAGTGCGTAGTCCTTCAGGTTCTCCGCCGCCAGCGCGAGCGCAGCCGTCGAGATGTCGCTCGCAACGACTTCGGCATGCGGCAGACTGACCGCGGCGATGATGGCGAGACTGCCCCCGCCGGTACAAAGATCGAGAACGTGCAGGGGCGCAGCCTCGCCCTCCGGACCAAGCGGACCAACCGCAAGGGCCGGCAGGTACGGCGCCAGGGCGTCCTGAAGCAGCGCTTCCGCAATAAGCGACCGGGGAACAAGGGCTCGCTCGTCGCTGCGAAAGCGATAACCCATCAGCCAGGCTTCTCCGAGCAGGTAGGCCAGCGGCTTGCCCGCCGTGCAACGCTGCTCGATCAGTTCGAGCGTGGCCCGCGCCTCCGGCCAGGCGACCGCCGCATCCGCGAAATCGGGGTAATGCTCGACCGGCAGGTGAAGTGTCCAGCAAACCAGCCAGATCGCCTCATCGAAACCATTGTCCGTGCCGTGGCCGAAGCCCACTCCCGCCTGGCCGAATCGGCTGACGGCATGACGCACCAGGTCGCGCAGGGTGCGCACGCTGTTGACCGCGTCGGCGCCGGTAGCCACCACCCGCCGGGCAGGGGCAGGCGATCGCCGCGGCGCAAGGCCGCTCGCAGGCGATGGGCGCTTCTCGATCATGAGGTAGGTGCTCCGGCCAGCGGGATGATCAGCTGTGCGGTCCCTGCGCTTCGGCCGGGAACATCGCCGCGGCAAGACGCTCAGCAGAGAAACCCAGCAGGAGCCGGTCCTCGAATTCGATGACCGGACGCTTGATCAGCGTCGGATGCGCGAGCATGAGTTCGATCGCGCTGGTCTGGTCCACGACCTGAGCGCGGGCGGCGTCCGGCAGCGAGCGCCAGGTAAGTCCGCGACGATTCAGCAAGGAGTTCCAGGGCAGGTGGGTGCACCACCGTTCGAGCATGCTGCGGTCGATACCGTCCTGGCGATAATCGTGAAGGCGGTGTTCAACCCGGTTCTCACGCAGCCAGGCCAGTGTCTTGCGGACCTGGTCGCAGTTGCTGATCCCGTAGATGGTGACAGCCATCAGATATTGAGCAGGAACTCGGAGAAGGAAGCGCCCTCGGTCTTGGCGGGCGCCTTCTCGGCGACAGGCTCGGCAGTCGGCGTCTGACGGGCATCGGCGAACTGCTTCTGCAGGTCTTTCGGAAGTGAGATTCCGGCGGCCGGCGGTGCGCTTTTCTCGGCCTCGGTCGGCGCGCGATTCTCGAGCAGCCACAGCAGATTGCTCGGCGAATCGCTGTTCGCCAGCGCTTCGTCGCGCGAAACCTTGCCGCTCAGGATCAACTCGATCAACGCCTGCTCGAAGGTCAGCGAACCGGCCGACATGCTGGTGGTCATCGCCTCCTTGATCTCGGAGATGCGACCCTGCTCGATCAGTTCGGCCATGTGATTGTTGTTGAGCAGCACCTCGACCGCCGCCACCCGGCCGCCGGACAACGACTTCAGCAAGCGCTGCGAGACCACTGCGCGCAAGGTAGTCGCGAGATCCGCCAGCAGCACCCTGCGATTTTCCGGCGAATAGAAACTGACGATCCGGTTCAGAGCGTGGGCCGAACTGTTGGCGTGCATCGTGGCCAGCACCAGGTGGCCGGACTGAGCGTAGGCGATCGCCGCGCCCATCGTCTCGACGTCACGGATTTCGCCGATGAGAATGCAGTCCGGCGCCTGGCGCAATGCGTTCTTCAGCGCCGTCTTCAGGCTCGCCGTGTCCGTGCCGATCTGCCGCTGGTTGACGATCGACCGCTTGTTCCGGAATACGAACTCGATCGGGTCCTCCAGGGTCAGGATGTGCCCGGTGCGCTGTTCATTGCGGTAATCGATCAGCGACGCCAGCGTGGTGGTCTTGCCGGAACCGGTCGCGCCGACTGTCAGGATCAGGCCGCGCTTTTGAAGGATGAGTTCAGTGAGCACATGCGGCAGTCCCAGCGAAGCGAATGCCGGGATATTGCCGGGGATGTAACGGATCACCGCGGCCGTGCTGCCACGCTGGCGAAAGATCGAGAAGCGGAAACTGCCGACGTCCTTGATGCCATACCCGAGATTGAGTTCCTGCTCGTCCTGGAAGCTGGCCCACTGGCGCTCCGACAAGACTTCGCGCAGCAGCGATTCGACCTGGGCCTGGTCGAGTCGATTCTGGTTGACCGGGACGGTGATCCCGTGCAGTTTGAACTGGATCGGCGAGCCGACCGAGATGAACAGATCGGAGGCGCGCTTCTCCGCCATCAACGTCAGAATCTTGTCCATCGGCATCATTCAGTCTCTCCCGTTCCGGGTCGCAGTCGGCGCCGGCTCAATCGGCACGCAGCAGATCGTTGATGGCGGTCTTGGAGCGGGTCTGCGCATCGACTCGCTTGACAATGACCGCACACGCAAGGCTGTACCGGCCGTCCTTGGAGGGCAGGCTGCCGGGGACCACCACCGAACCCGACGGCACACGGCCATAGTGAATCGCGCCGGTTGCCCGTTCGTAGATCCTGGTCGACTGACTGAGGAAAACACCCATGGCAAGCACCGAATTCTCTTCGACGATCACGCCTTCTACTACCTCGGAACGCGCGCCGATAAAGCAGTTGTCTTCGATGATGGTCGGGTTGGCCTGCAACGGTTCCAGGACTCCACCGATGCCCACCCCGCCAGAGAGGTGCACGTTCTTGCCGATCTGCGCGCATGACCCCACGGTGGCCCAGGTATCGACCATCGTTCCTTCATCGACATAAGCGCCAATATTGACGTAGGACGGCATCAGAACGACGTTGCGCCCGATGAACGACCCACGACGAGCGACCGCAGGAGGAACCACGCGATAGCCGGCTGCGGCCAGGGCGTCCGCAGACATGCCGCTGAACTTGGTGGCGACCTTGTCATAGAACTGAAGATCACCGCCGGACATCGGCTGGTTGTCCGCCAATCTGAACGACAGCAACACGGCCTTCTTGATCCACTGATGAACCTGCCACTCGGACTGGCCGGCTCCTTCGATGCGACTGGCGACCCGCAGACTTCCGGTGTCGAGATCTGCGAGCACCGAGTCCACTGCCTGACGAACCTCGGCAATCGCATTGCGGGGGTTGAGGCTGGCGCGCTGCTCCCAGGCAGTCTCGATTACGGCTTCGCGTGCGTCACTCATCGGTTCTTGTCTTCCAGGTAGGTTATCGGGATAGGGCGCAACCTTGGCGAGGGCCTGCGCCTTGCGGACCCGGACTTCCCCGGGGCCTGGCGACGGTTCCCGTGATTCTGGGGCTTCTAAGGCTGGCCGAGGCATTTTACCGGCAAGCGCGCACACATCCCTGGCCTGTCGCCGTCAGGCGAGCCTGGCAGTGGCCAGGGACTCGCTCCCGGAGCAACCGAACAGAGAGACTACAGTCGTCAACAGACGGTCAAAAAGTGCCAATTGTCAGCAAAAAACCGGCATCGCCCGACAAGTGTCCAAATTCACCTGCCAGCAACCAAGCGGACGATCCGTTTCGCCCCTTCCACGCAGTCGGCCAGGTCGGCGACCAGCGCTATGCGGATATAGCCGGCCCCGGGGTTGACGCCGATTGTCCGACCGGCGTCGGCTCCCGCCGCGCGCCCGAGGAAACTGCCCGGTAAGACCAGCGTATTGAGTTCGTGGTGCAGGCGCCAGGTAAACCGGCAATCATCGCCGTCCGGCACTGCCAGCCAGAGGTAAAAACCCGCCTGCGGACGGTCGACCGGTGTGACGGCCGCAAGCAGCGGCACCACTGCATCGAACTTCTCCTGGTAGAGGCGCCGATTGTCGATCACGTGGCGCTCGTCCTGCCAGGCCGCGATCGAGGCGGTCTGCACCGCCGGGCCCATGGCGCTGCCGTGATAGGTCCGATACTTGAGAAACGCAGCCACCAGGGCCTTGTCGCCCGCGACGAAACCGGAGCGCATGCCGGGTACGTTCGAGCGCTTTGACAGGCTCGAGAACACCATCAGCCGTTCAAAGCCCGAGCGACCAAGCTGCCGGCTGGCGGCCAGGCCGCCCAGCGGCGGCCGATCTTCGTCCAGGTAAATCTCGGAATAGCACTCGTCGGACGCGATCACGAAGCCATGCCGATCGGACAGATCGAACAATTGCCGCCACTCGGCCAGCGGCATCACGGCTCCGGTCGGGTTGCCCGGCGAGCAGACGAAGACAATTTGCGTCGATTGCCAGACGTGCTCGGGAACGGCAGACCAGTCGCAGCGGAATTCATTGGCCGGCGCCTGGTCCACCAGATGCACGGCGGCCCCGGCCAGCAGCGCAGCGCCCTCATAGATCTGGTAGAACGGGTTGGGCACGACGACCCGTGCCCCCGGTACCGGATCGATGACGGTCTGGGTGAAAGCAAACAAGGCTTCGCGCGACCCGTTCACCGGCAGGACCTCGGTGGCGGGATCCACGTCCACCTGATGGCGTCGCGCTATCCAGCGGGCGATAGTCTCGCGCAGTCCGGGCGATCCGGCCGTGGCCGGATAGCTGGAGAGCCCGCCCATCCCGGACACGAGCGCCTGCTTGACGACTTCCGGAGTGGCATGGCGGGGTTCGCCGATCGACAGGTTCACCGGTGCGGCGGGCTTGTCGGCAACAGCGCCGGCGGGCGCGCCGACCGCTGCGGCGGGCTGTGCCAAAAGTGCACGCAGGCGCTCGAACGGATAGGGGTTGAGCAGGTCCAGTCGCGGGTTCATCCGCGCACGCTCGCGCCGCCGGCATCGGATGGCAATCCCTGGCCCAGGGGGGTGCCCGGCGCAGGGCGCCAGCCACGCTTGCGATGCTCGACCACGACCGTCGTGAAGAGCCCGCCGCGCACGTACCACCTGGCGGTCAGCCGCAGGTATCGCGGCTTGATGCGCCCCACCATGTCGTCGAGGATCTGATTGGTCACTGCCTCGTGGAAGACACCCTGATCGCGAAACGACCACAGGTACAGCTTCAACCCCTTCAGCTCGAGGTTGTGCCTGTCCGGGATGTAGTCGAGTACCAGAGTGGCGAAGTCCGGCTGGCCCGTGAGCGGGCACAGGCAGGTGAACTCTGGGCACTCGATATGGACGAGGTAGTCGCGCTTTGGGGCAGGATTGGCAAAGACGGGAAGATCGGAGGAGGGCGTGCTCGGCATGTTTGCGGCTCAGGTCCCGGTGTTCCTGGAACACCAGTGGGTAGTTGGTATTATACGAGCCGGTTTGACGATCCAACTGGCCGTCCTGACGCGGTTCCGCATGAACCCGTGGCAAGGGACTGCTTCGATGCCGCATAGAATGGCCGCAAGCAAGTCCACTACTTTAGAGGCATTCAGTGCGCCTTAAGCAGGTCAAACTCTCCGGCTTCAAGTCCTTCTGCGATCCCACCACATTCGATCTTCCGGGCCAGCTGGTCGGGGTCGTGGGCCCCAATGGTTGCGGAAAGTCCAACATCATCGACGCGGCTCGGTGGGTGCTGGGGGAATCGAGGGCAGCGGAGTTGCGCGGCGAATCGATGCAGGATGTGATCTTCAACGGCTCGGGCGAGCGCAAGCCGGCATCGCGTGCCAGCGTCGAAATGGTGTTCGACAATTCGCTGGGCAGGGTGGGCGGAGCCTGGAGCGGATTTGCGGAGATTTCGGTCAAGCGGGTGCTGACCCGGGATGGCCAGTCCACCTACCTGATCAACCAGCAGGTTGTGCGTCGCAAGGACGTGCACGACATTTTCCTGGGCACCGGGCTCGGTCCGAGGGCCTATGCCATCATCGGCCAGGGCACGATCTCGCGGATCATCGAAGCCAAACCCGACGAACTGCGGATCTTCTTCGAGGAAGCGGCCGGGGTTTCCAAGTACAAGGAAAGACGCAAGGAGACCGAAAACCGCCTGTCCGACACCCGTGACAACCTGACCCGGGTGGAAGACATTCTGCGCGAACTCAATGGCCAGATCGAGAAGCTCGACCAGCAGGCTGAAGTCGCCGGCCAGTTCCGGGCCTTCGAAGGCGAGCGTTCCGACAAGCAGTACTGGCTTTGGATGATCCGGCGTGACGATGCGCTGCGCGAGCAGGAGCGTATCGAGAAAGCAGCGATCGAGATCGACCTCATGATCGAATCGCAGCAGGCGCAGTTGCGGGCAATCGAGTCCGAGCTGGTGCAGCATCGGGAGGAAGTCCATCAGGCAACCGACGAAGTCACGCGCCGGCAGGCCAGCTACTACGAGGTAAACAGCCGGATTTCAAATCTCGAGGGTCAGATACGGCTGGCCGACCAGAATCGCCGGCAGCTGACGGAGCGGATCGCGGCGCTGGCGGCGCAGATCGAAGGCGCACGGTCGCTGTCGGGCGACAGTACGGCCCGTCTCGATCAGGTCGGTGCCGAGATCGAGTCTGCCGTCGAGCGCCGGCTCGCGGCCCAGGAAAGGGTGGCACAGGCCGAAGCCATGCTGGGCGAGAGCAGACAGCGGGACGACGCGGCGCGCGAGGTCATCGAGCAGGCACGGCGATCCGTGACCGAGGTCAGGCAGGCCTCCGAGGTGGTCACGGTGCGCCAGCATTCGATCGACGAAGCGGTCCATGGCCTGACGCAGCGGCAGGCGCGGCTGCAGGCGGAGATGGACCGCCTGGATGCCGCTCCGCTGGAGGAACTGGAGCGCCTGCAGATTGCCCTGGAGTCCGCCCGGGAGCAGGAGGCGGCCAGCGCCCTGGAGCAGGAGTCCCTCGAGGCGCAGGCCCGCGCTCACGAGGCCGAGCGCGAGCCGGTGCAGCAGCGCCTGCAGGCTGCGGTCGGCAAGAATTCGACCATCGAAGCACGCATCGGCGTTCTTTCGCAGTTGCAGGCGCGGATGCACAGCGAGCAGAAGGTCAAGCCCTGGCTGATCCGGCATGGCATTCCGGAGGGCACCGAACGCGTCTGGCAGCGCGTGGCGATCGAACCCGGCTGGGAACTCGGCGTTGAAGCGGCCTTGCGCGAACGCGTACACAGCCTCGAAATCTCCGATCCGGCCCGACTGGCGCAGATGCTTGACGACAGCCCGCCGGGCAAGCTCGGCCTGTTCGTCCGGGACGGCATCGGCCCAGGGCCTGGCGGGTCGGCCGCGGCCGTCGGGGCGGCCGGCAAACATCTCACCCCGCTGGCCACCATGGTCCGCTGTCAGGACCCGCAACTTGCCAATCTTGTCGCGGAGTGGCTCGGCGGTTTCTTTGCCGCAGATACGGCCGAGCAGGCCTTCGCCGCGCGCAGCGACCTGCCGCCGGGCGGGCGATTCGTCGTCAAGGCAGGGCATGCGATCGGCCGCTTCGACGTCTCGCTGTTCGCGCTGGATTCCGATGAGGACGGTGTGCTGGCCCGCCAGCAGGAACTTCAGAATCTGGCCCGGGAGCAGCGTGCCCAGCGGCTGCTCACCGACGAAGCGCGGCAGCACGCGGAGCAACTCGAGGCCGGTGCCGCCGCGGTCCTTGCCCGGCTCGCCACGGCCAGGGAAGAGCATCAGCGGGCGCTTCGCCGCGCCTCTACGGCCGCCATCGAACATGACCGGATGGCCCAGGCGGTAGACCAGCGCGAAGCCAGTCATGACCGCCTGGCCAGCGAACTCGCGGAGATTGCTCAGCAGATGACCGCCCGTGGCGATGCCAGGGAGGAGGCGGCGGCCCGCCTGCTGCAACTCCAGGACGAGCTCACTGTCCTGTCGCGCGATCTGGAGCAGGCCCAGAAGGCGGCCGAGGCGGCAGCACAGGCGCTGCAGCTTGCCACCACCGAATTCCGGACCGCCGAACTTGCGCTGCAGGAGAGCAGCTTTGCGGTACGGTCGGCGGAGCAGCAGGCGGACAGCCTGCGGCAGCAGATCGCCATGGCCGACGAAAACCTCGCCAAGGCGTTGACTGAACAGGAGCGGCTCAAGACCGAACTGGCGCAGGTATCCGACGAGCAAGCGAGGATGCTGCTCGAGCAATGCCTGGAGGAGCGCATCGCCGCCGAGGCTGCGCTCAGCAGCGCGCGCGGCCGCGCCGACGAATTGTCCGGCGCCTTGCGCCGGCTGGATGAGGATCGGCTCAGGCTCGAGCGCAGCCAGGAGCCGCTGCGCAATCAGCTGGTCGACCTTAAGCTGAAGGAGCAGGCCGCACGGATGACTGCCGATCAGATGGCGCAGTCGCTGAGCGAAGTCGCGGCGGACGAGGCAGCGCTTGCCGAGCGGCTGGCTCTTCAGGAGCCGCGGCCGAAGCCGTCATGGCTGCAGGCGGAGGTGGCCCGCCTGGGCCAGGCGATCGCCCGGCTGGGACCGGTCAATCTGGCAGCCCTGGACGAAGTCACCACCGCGCGCGATCGCCAGACATTTCTGGCTACCCAGTCGGCCGATCTCTTCGAAGCCATGACGACCCTGGAGAATGCCATCCGCACCATCGACCAGGAGTCGCGGGCTTTGCTGCAGCAGACCTACGATTCCGTCAACACCGAGTTCGGCAGACTGTTTCCGATGCTCTTCGGCGGCGGCGACGCGCGGCTGGTGCTGACCGGCGGCGAAATCCTGGATGCCGGAGTGCAGGTCGTGGCGCAGCCGCCAGGAAAGAAGAACGCGTCGATCCACCTGTTGTCCGGCGGTGAAAAGGCCCTGACGGCGATCGCCCTGGTGTTTGCGATCTTCAAGCTCAATCCGGCGCCGTTCTGTCTGCTCGATGAAGTGGACGCTCCACTGGACGACGCCAACACCGAGCGCTACTCCCGGATGGTGCGCTCGATGGCCGGCGAGACCCAGTTCCTGTTCATCACCCACAACAAGATCGCGATGGAAATGGCCGAGCAGCTGATCGGTGTCACGATGCAGGAACGCGGCGTTTCGCGCCTGGTCGCCGTCGACCTGATGTCCGCGACCAAGATGGCGGAGGCGGCGTGAGCACACTGACTGTCAGCATTTTCGCCCTGATCGGCGTGGTGGTCGGAGCCGTCGTGCTGCTGAACCTCTGGCAGGGGCGGGGAAGCCGCAAACGCGAAGAGCGGGAGCCGATGTCCCTCTCTGACGGGCGGCAGACGCCGGTCGGGAACACCAGATCAGGCACGCAGAACCGGGCTCA
Organism: uncultured beta proteobacterium; assembly: GCA_963834335.1. Classification (GTDB taxonomy): domain Bacteria; phylum Pseudomonadota; class Gammaproteobacteria; order Burkholderiales; family Burkholderiaceae_E; genus Lautropia. The sequence continues at coordinate 45,971 of CAWIBK010000002.1, forward strand.
GGCCGATGACCATCGCCGGCACACCGGGCCGGACCATAGCACCTGGGCCAGGCAGCGGCGCGAGCCGACCATGAGGATCGACGACGGCCCTGCGGCCCGCCTCGCCCCGGATTCCTTTGACTCCTTCGATCCGGCCGGGCACTCGCCGGCGCTCACCGACCCCGGCTTCATCATGTCTGCCGACGACGCCCCACCAGTCGGCATCGGAGAGGACGAGGATCTGGGACCACCGGAGTTTGAAACGCCGCGCCTCGAGCCGGCTCCGGTCGAGCCGCCACCGCCCCGATCTGCGAGAGTGGCGGCGCCGACATTCGAGACCGCCCGGATCGAGCCGCTTGCCGGCGATGACACCCGCCCCGCCTATCCTCACCTCGGGGATGGTCCGGCCGGTGGCGCCCCCGCCAGGCGGCCACCCTCGACACCTCCGGGTTCCGGTAGCGCGGGTTCGTTCGAAGATACCCGGCCGTTTCGCGGCGGCCCGGCGGCGTCGCGTCCCGGCGCTTCGATCTCCGGCTCACCGACGGTGGAGCCGGGAAGCCACGTCGCCAACCAGCCAGAGCCGGCAGATACGGGAGAGCCGACTGACGCCGATCTCGTGCCTGCAGCGCCACCGGACTTCGTGCCGGTCGACGTCGACCTGGTTGTGACTCTGATTCCGCGTGGCCCGATCAACGCCGAACGGCTGATCGCGCTGACGTCTTCGCTGCGGCATGTCGGTTCCAAGGCGATCCGCATCGAGATCGACGGGGGAAAAGGCCGCTGGATATCGCTGCAATCCGGCACGATGGTGGGCTGCCTGCGCTGCTCGGTCCTGCTGGCGAACCGGCAGGGACCGCTGAACGCGGTGGAATTGTCCGACTTCTTCGCATCGATGGAGTCCCTTGCCGGACAGATCGGCGCGCACTTCACACCGCCCGACATGAACCAGGTGCTGCGCCAGGCACGTGAACTCGACGCCGTCGCCGCGAAGCTCGATACCCAGGTGGATCTCGGCGTCGAGGCATCCGAACCGGTTACACCGACGCGCCTGGCCGCCATTGCACGGAAACTGGACCTCTTCGATCGGGGTAGCGGACGCTTTGCCTGTGTCGCCGAGGGTGGTGAATTGCTCTACACCATGACTGCCGGGGTGACGACCGACATGATCGCTTTCGTGCTCGACGTGCCGCGTACCGGCCAGGCACATGAACCCTGGCGAAGCATGGTGGCGTGCGCCAGCAGTTGCGCCCATCTGGTGGCGGGCCGCGTGGTCGACGGCGCCGGCCGGGGGATGTCGGTCGGCATGATCGATTCGGTCAAACAGCAGATCGACCGGCGCTATCGGGAACTGGCGGACGCGGGCTTGAAGGCCGGCGAGCCGGCAACGCTGCGCGTATTCAACTGAGCCTCGGGTCCTCATGTCCCCCCGTGCCGCCTCCGCTTCAGCGTCCCGCCGATGACGGTGCGTGTGCAAAAGCAGGAGCCGACGGCCGACGCCGTCGGCAACGCGGCGGAATCGCCGGCACCGCCGGCGGCGATCCAGCGGGTCGCAGACTTGCGCAACGAGATCGACCGGCACAACCACGCGTACTACGTGCTTGACGCACCGGAAGTCGACGATTCCGTCTACGACGGGTTGCTGCGGGAACTGGAGGCGCTCGAGGCGCGCTACCCTGGACTTCGCAGCGACGACTCTCCCACGGCGCGGGTCGGCGCGCCACCGCAGCGGGCGTTCAAGACGGTTGCCCATCGGGTGCCGATGCTATCGCTTGCCAACGCTTTTTCGGACGAGGAAGTTCTGGCCTTCGACAGGCGATTGCGGCAGGCGCTGGCCAAGGCCGGACCTGGCAGGCACGAGAACGACGAGATCGACTATTGCGCGTCGCCCAAGTTCGATGGCCTCGCCGCGACCCTGCGCTACGAGGCGGGCCGCCTGGTGCTGGGGGCGACCCGAGGCGACGGCAGCGTCGGTGAAGACATCACACTGAACCTTCGTACCGTCAAGGGAGTGCCCAGCCGCCTGAGGCCGCCGTTTCCCGATGTCCTGGACGTACGCGGCGAGGTCATCATGTACCGCAAGGACTTCGAGAAGCTCAACGCCGCGCAGGCCGCCCGCGGCGAGAAGGTGTTCGTCAATCCGCGCAATGCCGCCGCCGGCAGCCTGCGCCAACTGGACTCGCGGATCACCGCCGGCCGGTCACTTCGATTCTTCGGCTACGGCGTCGGCGAGGTCAGCCCCGCGTCCCTGCCGCAATCCCAGATCGAACTGCTCGACTGGCTGGCCGAGCGCGGCGTCCCGGCTGCATCCCAGCGCAAGCGACTGAAGGGCGTAGAGGCCCTGCTTGGCTACTATCGGGAGATCGGCGGGCGGCGGGCCGAACTGCCTTACGACATCGACGGCGTGGTCTACACCGTCGATCATCGACCCAGCCACGATACGCTCGGCCATGTGGCCCGCGCGCCTCGTTTCGCGCTCGCGCACAAGTACGCCGCCCAGGAGGCGCAGACCGAGTTGCTGGATATCGAGGTGCAGGTGGGCCGCACCGGTTCGCTCACACCGGTGGCGCGCCTCAAGCCGGTATTCGTCGGCGGGGTGACCGTCAGCAACGCCACCCTGCACAACGAGGACGAGATCGCGCGCAAGGATCTCAAGATCGGCGACACCGTGATCGTAAGGCGCGCCGGCGATGTGATTCCGGAGGTGGTGGCGCCGGTACCGGCGCTTCGGCCAAAGACGGCGCGATCCTTTCGAATGCCGCAGACCTGCCCGGTTTGCGGCTCCCGGGTCGAACGACCGGAGGGGGAGGCCGCCTGGCGCTGTGTCGGCGGGCTCTTCTGCGCAGCCCAGCGCAGGCAAGCGCTGCTGCACTTCGCGCAGCGGCGGGCCATGGACATCGATGGTCTGGGTGACAAGCTGGTGGAGCAACTGGTCGGCACCGGCTTGGTGCAAGGCCCGGCCGATCTCTATCGCCTGACCGTGGAATCGCTGGCGGGGCTGGACCGCGTCGGTGAGAAGTCCGCCCGCAACCTGGTTGAAGCGATCGGCCGATCACGCCATCCCACGCTGGCGCGCTTCCTTTTCGCGCTGGGGATCCGCCATGTCGGCGAGGAAGTCGCGAGAATCGTCGCCGCGCAGTTCGGGTCGCTCGACGCGGTCTTGACTGCGGATTGGGATGCCCTGCTGCTGGAAAAGGCGGCGATCATGAAAGAAAACACCAGGCGGCGCGCCCGCGGCGACGCGCTGCAGACGGTTCCTCTCGAGGGCATCGGCCCCGAAATCGTCGCCAGCATTTCCAGTTTCCTGGCGGAGGAGCACAATCGGGAAGCAATCAGGCGACTGAGCGCACAGGGTGTCGATCCACAGGGGCAGGGAGCAACGCCGACAATCCCGGCGCGGAACGATCGACCCACGGATGTCAGCCGAGGCGCAACAGTTGCAACCGCCAGTCAGGTGCTCGCTGGCCAGACTGTCGTGGTCACCGGTACGCTCACAAGGCTCACGAGGGATGAGGCCCAGGACCTGATCCGCGCCCTGGGCGGGCATGCTTCTGGCTCGGTTTCGAAATCGACCGCGTTCGTGCTGGCAGGCGATGCGGCCGGATCGAAACTGGAGAAGGCTCGCGCACTCGGCGTCAGAGTGCTGGACGAAGACAGTTTCTTCAGGATGATCGAAAACAAATGATTCAAACAGTGGTTCGTAAGGCCGTGTTCCCGGTAGCCGGGCTCGGCACCCGCTTTCTGCCCGCCACCAAGGCCCAGCCCAAGGAAATGCTGCCGGTCGTCGACCGCCCGCTGATCCAGTATGCGGTGGAGGAAGCTGCAGCGGCCGGCATCACCGAAATGATCTTCATCACCGGACGGGGCAAGCGCAGCATCGAAGACCACTTCGACAAGGCGTATGAGCTGGAGTCGGAACTTCAAGCGCGCGGCAAGAAGGCCCTGCTCGAGGCAGTCAAGGAAGCGGTACCCAGCGGCATCAATTGCGTCTACATCCGCCAGTCCGAGCCGCTTGGCCTGGGCCACGCCGTACTCTGCGCCCGCCAGGTGGTAGGCAACGAGCCGTTCGCCATCCTGCTTGCCGATGACCTGATGCAGCCGGGCCCTCAGGGCGTGCCGGTGCTCAAGCAGATGGTTGAACTCTATACGCGCCAGCACGCCAGCATCCTGGCGGTACAGGAAGTGAAGCGCGAGGAAACCTCCTCTTATGGCATCGTGTCCTGCACGCCGTGGGCCGAGCGCACCAGCCGGATCACCGGCATGGTCGAAAAGCCCAAGCCGGAGAATGCGCCCTCGACCCTGGCCGTCGTGGGTCGCTACCTGCTGTCGCCGTTGATCTTCGAGCATCTCGCCAATCTGAAACCCGGCGCCGGCGGCGAGATCCAACTGACCGACGCGCTGGCAAAGCTGATTCATGAGCAGCCCGTGCTGGCCTACCGGTTCGAGGGTCATCGTTACGACTGCGGCTCCAAGGCGGGCTATCTGCAGGCCACGGTGGAACTGGGACTGCAGCACCCCGAGGTCGGTCCTGAATTCCGGGAGTTCCTGAAAACCGTCAAGCTGGACTGAGCCGGTGATCGGCATCATCGGGGGCAGTGGCCTCGCCAAACTGGTGGGGATGCAGAACGTCCGCCGTCAGATAGCGAGGACGCCCTGGGGCCAGCCCTCCAGCGCCCTCAGCTTCGGGGAGTTGGATGGCGCGCCGATCGTATTCATGGCGCGCCACGGCTATGGGCATACGATCGCGCCGCACGACATCAACTACCGGGCCAACATTCACGCCCTCAAACAGGCGGGGGTGACCGCGACCATCTCGGTGGCGACCGTGGGGGGCATCCGCGCCGATCTGCAGCCGGGTGCCCTGGTGGTGCCCGACCAGCTCATCGACTACAGCACCGGGCGCGCAAGTACCTACTACACCGGGCCCGACCAGCCGGTAGTGCACATCGACTTCACGCAACCCTATGACGCGGACTTGCGCCAGCGCCTGCTCGGTGCTGCGCGGGCGCTCGGAACGGCCATGGTCGATGGCGGCTGCTACGGCTGCACCCAGGGCCCTCGGCTGGAGACCGCCGCGGAAATACGACGGCTCGAGCGCGACGGCTGTGACCTGGTCGGCATGACCGGCATGCCGGAGGCTGCCTTGGCGCGCGAGGCGGAACTGCCGTACGCCGCGCTGGCGGTGGTCGCAAACCACGCGGCGGGCAAAGGCGACGCACAGACGGCCATACCCTTGCACGCCATCGGCGCGGTGCTGGACGAAGCGATGTCGCGGGTGGTGGCGATCCTTGCCCGAGCGGTGCAGCCTTAGAAGCCTGTACGGCAGAAGGAGGCGGGCGTCACCGACAGGACTCCTAGAGCACGGCCAGCAATTCGCGCTCCAGCCGCAAGCGGTCCTTTTCCGAGCCGAGCCGCTCACCGTCCATCGTGAAGATGTCTTCGGCGCGCTCGCCCAGGGTGGCTACCCGCGCGCCGTACATGTCGATACCATTCTGCGCCAGGACACGGGCGATGTCGTAAAGCAACCCCGTCCGGTCGGTGGACGTGACGGACAGGTGGTAGCGTCTGCCGGAATCGTCCGAGCGCAGATCCACCTTGGGCGGCAGCGGAAAGGCACGCGAGCGCCGCGAGAGCCGCGCCGGCGCAGCCGGCTTGAGTTCTGCGACCGAGAACTCGCGCTGGAGCATCTCGGCAAGCTCGACTTCCACCAGCGTCAGGACATCCCGGTAAGGCAGGTAGAGGTCGGGGTCCACGACCATGAAGCTGTCGAGCGCATAGCCGGTACGGGTGGTGTGGACGCGGGCTTCGAGAATCGACAGGTTCTTGCGATCGAAATAGCTGCAGATGCGCGCAAACAGCGCCGGCTGGTCGCGGGTGTAGACCAGCACCTCGAAGCCTTCGCCGATCGGGCTCAGCCGGGTCTTCACGACCGGCCTGGGCGGCGCCGCCACCCGGTGCAGGACACGGGTGTGCCAGGCGATGTCCTGCGGCTCATGACGCAGGAAATAGCCGATGTCGAGACTGTCCCAGAAAGACTGGTAACGCTGGCTGTCGATGCCGTACAGGAGCAGCAGACGGGCAGCCTCCCTCCGGCGGCTGTCCCTTTGCGCGCTGGGCGCGATGTCGTTGCCGGCAAGGCGCGCCCGGGTGGCCGAATAGAGATCCTGCAGCAACTTGCCTTTCCAGGCATTCCAGACCTTCGCGCTGGTACCACGGATATCGGCGACGGTGAGCAGATACAAGGCGATCAGCCGCCGCTCGTTTCCGACCAGGTCGGCAAACTCCCGGATCACTTCCGGATCGGTCAGGTCCTTCTTCTGCCCGGTCAAGGACATGCTCAGGTGATGCCGGACCAGGAAACGCACCAGCGCCCGGTCCTCACCGGATATGCCGTGCTCGCGGCAGAACCGGTCCACGTCGCGCTCTCCGAGTGTGGAATGATCGCCGCCGCGCCCCTTGGCGATGTCGTGAAAGAGGGCGGCCACGACCAGCAGCCAGGGCTTGTCGAAAGTGCTGATCAGCTGGCTGCAGAGCGGATATTCATGGGCATGCTCGGCCAGCATGAAGCGGCGCAGGTTGCGCACCACCATCAGGATGTGCTGGTCGACGGTGTAGACATGGAACAGGTCGTGCTGCATCCGGCCGACGATGCGCCTGAAGGCCGGCAGGTAGCGCCCGAGCACCGACCATTTGTTCATCCGCCGCAGTTCGTGGGTAACACCGCGTGGCGCCTGGAGCAGGCTGATGAACGCGGCGCGGTTGACCGGGTCGTCGCGAAACCGGGCGTCGATCCGGAAGCGCGCATGCCAGAGCGCGCGCAGCGTGCGCACGGTGATTCCGGACAATTCGGGATGCTGCTGCATCATCAGGAAAGTCTGCAGCAGGAGCTGGGGATTGCGCTCGAAGCCGTCGACCTCCCGCAGATCCAGCAGATCGTCGATGCGATTGAAGTTCTCGTCCAGGGCGACCGCCTCGCCCGGCGGACGGCCCAGCAGGCGCTGTTCCAGCGACTGCAGCAGGATGGTGCTGAGCTGGGTGATCGCCTTTGCCGCCAGGTAGTAGCGCTGCATGAGGCTTTCAGAGAGTGCCCGCGAACCGCTCGCTGCCAGTCCCATGGCACTGGCAACCGCCGGCTGCAGGTCGAAGACCAACCGGTCCTCGCGTCGATTCGACAGGATGTGCAGCCAGGCGCGAATACGCTTGAGCTGCCGCTCGTGACGCTGGAGCTGGCGCGCCTCCAGGGGTTCGATGACACCCGCGTCGACCAGTGCATTCCATCCGAGCCCCAGCCCCGCTGCCCGGGCGACCCAGGCGATGACCTGCAGGTCGCGCAGGGCACCGGGACTTTCCTTGCAGTTCGGTTCGAGGCTGTAGGGCGTGTCCTCGTACTTCTGGTGCCGCTGCTGCATCTCCAGCAGCTTGTCGCGCAGGAAAGTGGCCGGGACGATGAGGCCTTCCATCACACGGGCAAGTTCGAGCGCCAGAGCCTCCCCGCCGGCAAGCTGGCGCCGCTCGAGCAGGCTGGTCATCACCGTGACGTCCGCACGGGCTTCCTCGACACATTGCGCGGGTGTGCGCACGCTGTGCCCGATTTCCAGGCCGATGTCCCAGCAGGCGCCGATGAACTGCTCGATGCAATGAATCCGCCCGCCGCCAGGGGCGACATCGGTCAGCAAGAGCAGATCGACGTCCGAATGCGGTTGCAGCTCCGCGCGGCCATAGCCGCCGACGGCAAACAAGGCCCAGTCCTGCGGGCAGCCGCTGCGGTGCCAGAGCCGCACGATGATGGTATCGGTCTCCCGGGACAGTCCCCGGAGCAGGCGACCGACATGACCGTCGGCCCGGAAACGATCGATCTGCGCACCGCGCAGGCGCCGCAATTCGTCCTTGAGCGAGCGGGTGTGGGAGGCATCCAGCGGGCCGGCATCTGCCTGCCGGCTGGATGAGTCAACCACCACCGGGTTGTCCTGGTCGCCCGCCGCGGCCGGGCGTGACGGGTCTTGCGGCACGGAGGTCAGGCCGCCTCGCGTATCGCCGGCTTGCCGGGCGCGCCCTCCGACAGCGTCAGCACCTCGTAGCCGGTCGAGGTCACCAGGACGGTGTGCTCCCACTGAGCCGACAGGGAATGATCCTTGGTCACGATCGTCCAGCCGTCCGCGAGTTCGCGGATCTCCCGGCGACCGGCGTTGATCATCGGCTCCACGGTGAACGTCATGCCTTCCACGAGGGCAGTTCCGGTGCCCGGGCGGCCATAGTGCAGAACCTGCGGGTCTTCATGGAAGCGGCGGCCGATGCCATGGCCGCAGAACTCCCGCACGACCGAGAACCCGTTTCCCTCCGCGTGGCGCTGGATCACATGACCGATGTCGCCGAGCGTCGCCCCGGGGCGGATCTGCTCGATGCCGAGCCACATGCACTCGTAGGCCACGTCGCACAGGCGGCGGGCTGCAATCGACGGCTGTCCGACGATATACATGCGGCTGCTGTCCCCGTGCCAGCCGTCCTTGATCACGGTGACGTCGATGTTGAGCACATCACCGTTCTTCAGCACCCGGTCACCCGGAATGCCATGGCAAACCTGGTGATTGATGGAGGTACAGATCGACTTGGGAAACGGCTTGTAGCCGGGGGGGCGTAATTCAGCGGCGCAGGGATCGTCTTCTGGTGGTTGACGATGTAGTCGTGGCACAGCGCGTCCAGAGCCCCGGTGGTGACGCCGACTTTCACGTGCGGCGCGATGAAATCGAGGACTTCACCAGCCAGACGGCCGGCGATTCGCATGGATTCGATCTCTTCTGGAGATTTGAGGGATACGGTCATACAAAGTCCGGGATTTTCTTGTTACTATTATAGGTTAGTCCGAGCTACGACGCGCGGACTGGCATGCGCTCCTGCACGGCGGCGCGTGCCCCATAAGCCGCCTGGGCTCTTGGGCTTGTCCGGAAAAGCGGAATTTGCAGCGACCGCCGCCGGACAGCCTGTCGACGTGGATTGGGGTGCCTGCCATCAGCAGGTTGATCCGCCGACTGTCCCAGGTATCTGACCAACCCTGACCTGGAGCACTACATGTCTGTAACCATTCGCCAGATGCTGGAAGCCGGCGTCCATTTCGGCCACCAGACCCGGTTCTGGAATCCGCGCATGGCCCCGTTCATTTTCGGCCACCGCAACAAGATCCACATCATCAACCTCGAGAAGACGCTGGTCCAGTACCAGGTGGCGACCAAGTATGTTCGCCAACTGGCGGCCAACCGGGGTTCCATCATGTTCGTCGGCACCAAGCGGCAGTCGCGCGAGATCATCGCCGAGGAAGCAGCGCGTTGCGGCATGCCGTATGTCGATGAGCGCTGGCTGGGTGGCATGATGACCAACTTCAAGACCGTCAAGGGCTCGATCAAGCGCCTGAAGGACATGGAGCAGGCCGCGGAAGAAGGGGCCCTCGAGCGGATGACCAAGAAGGAAGGCCTGATGTTCGCGCGCGAACGCGAGAAGCTCACGCGCAGCCTTGGCGGCATCAAGGACCTGGCCGGACTGCCGGACGCCCTGTTCATCATCGACGTGGGCTATCACAAGATCGCCGTCACCGAGGCGCGCAAGCTTGGCGTGCCGATTGTCGCGGTGGTGGACACCAACCACTCGCCTGACGGTATCGACTACGTGATCCCGGGCAACGACGATTCCGGTCGTGCCGTGCGTCTTTACGCCCGTGGCATTGCAGACGCAGTGCTTGAAGGCCGCAGCGCTGCGCTGCAGGACGTCGTCAAGGGCGCCGACGAGGATGAGTTCGTCGAGGTCGAGTCGGAAGAAGGCTGATCACCGTCCGGCCGCGGCACGTTGCGCGACCGGTCGACATACATGGCTCGCACCTGACGGCTGGCGCAGGGCGAGCGTTCCCGGGGCACGGCGGTGTCGGCGGGACTTCAACAGCTATTGAAAGGAATCGAAGCATGGCGGAAATTACCGCAAGCATGGTCAAGGAACTGCGCGAAAAGACCGATGCACCGATGATGGAGTGCAAGAAAGCCCTGACCGAGGCGGGCGGCGATCTGCAGCGCGCCGAGGAAATCCTTCGGGTGAAACTGGGCAACAAGGCCAGCAAGGCGGCCTCCCGGATCGCGGCCGAAGGCGTGGTGGGGATTCACGTAACCGGCGATTCGGCGACGGCAGCCATGGTTGAGGTCAACTGCGAGACCGATTTCGTCGCCAAGAACGACGATTTTCTGGCGTTCACAGCCGACCTCGCCAGATTGATCGTTGAAAAGAGCCCCGCCGATGTCGCAGCGCTCTCCGCCCTGTCCCTCGGCGGCAAGACTGTCGATCAGGTCAGAACGGATCTTGTAGGCAAGATCGGCGAAAACGTGTCGATTCGTCGCTTTCAGCGGATAAGCTCCGGCGGAATTGTTGCCAGCTATCTGCATGGCGGCGCCAGGATCGGGGTGCTGGTGGACTTGGCCGGCGGGGACGAATCCCTGGGCAAGGACCTTGCCATGCACATCGCCGCGCACAAGCCGGTCGCCATAGGCCGGGATGAGGTCTCGCCCGATCTGATTGCACGCGAGCGGTCGATCGCGCAGCAGAAGGCGGCCGAATCCGGCAAACCTCCCGAGATCGCCGCGAAGATGGTTGAGGGAACTGTGCAGAAGTACCTGAAGGAAGTCACGCTCCTGGGACAGCCGTTCGTCAAGGACGACAAGGTCACGGTCGAGCAGCTGCTCAAGAAGCAGGAAGCCAAGGTCAAGGCGTTCAGCCTGTATGTCGTCGGCGAGGGGATAGAAAAGAAGCAGAGCGACTTCGCTGCCGAGGTGGCCGCGCAAGTGTCGGCGGTCCGCTGAATACCGGGACCGAACCGCCAATGACCTCCGCATCGACCGCAGTGACGTCCGCGATCGCCGCTGCCGACCAGGCTCCCGCATACCGCCGGGTGCTGCTGAAACTCTCGGGCGAAGCCCTGATGGGCGATGACAGCTACGGCATCAACCGCAACACCATCGAGCAGATGTGCGGGCAGATCGTCGAAGTGACCCGACTCGGCGTCGAACTGGCCATCGTGATCGGCGGCGGCAATATCTTCCGGGGTGTCTCGACCGGCGCCGCCGGCATGGATCGCGCCACCGCCGACTACATGGGGATGCTGGCCACTGTCATGAACGCGCTGGCGCTGCAGGATGCGCTACGCCAGCTTGGGGCGGCGGCGCGCGTGCAGTCTGCCTTGAATATCGAGCAGATCGTCGAGCCCTACATTCGTCCGAAGGCGCTTCGCTATCTCGAGGAGGGCAAAGTCGTCATATTCGCCGGTGGCACCGGCAATCCGTTTTTCACCACGGACACCGCAGCCGCCCTGCGTGGCGCGGAAATCGATGCGGAAGTGATCCTCAAAGCCACCAAGGTCGATGGGGTCTACTCGGCCGATCCGCTCAAGGACAAAACCGCCACCCGCTATCGTGAGATATCCTTCGACGAGGCGATCGGGCGGAATCTGAAGGTCATGGACGCAGCAGCCTTTGCTTTGTGCCGCGACCAGAAGTTGCCAGTCAGAGTATTCTCGATATTCAAGACCGGCGCGCTGGTGCGCGTCATTCGTGGCGAAGACGAGGGCACCCTGGTGCATGCCTGACGCCAGTTGCCCGTCTGCTCACGCGACGCGAACTGGAGGAACCTGGAGAAAGAACAATGCCGACCAGCGAAATCAAGCAGACCACCGAGCAGAAGATGACCAAGGCGCTCGAGGCCTGCAAGACCAGCCTATCCAAGATCCGCACCGGGCGCGCCCACGTGGGCGTGCTGGACCACATCCATGTTGATTACTACGGTACCTCGACGCCACTGAACCAGGTTGCCAACGTCACCCTGCTCGACGCCCGCACGATCAACGTCTCCGTCTGGGAGAAAGGGATGGCGGTAGTGGTGGAAAAAGCGATCCGCGACTCCGATATGGGCTTGAATCCCCAGTCCCAGGGCACGGTGATCCGGGTGCCGATGCCGCCGCTGTCGGAGGAACGCCGTCGTGAGATGGTGAAAATCGTCAAGCATGAAGGCGAGAACGCGAAGATCGTCATCCGCGGCCTGCGGCGTGACGCCAATGGCGAATTGAAGGAATTATCCAAGGCCAAGGACATCTCGGAAGACGATGAGCGCAGGGCCCAGGACGAGATCCAGAAATTGACCGACCGCTACGTCGTGGAGATCGACAAACTGCTGGCTGCAAAGGAGCAGGAGGTGATGACGGTCTGATCGAGGAGGGCATTCGTACCTCTCCGAGCAGGGCGCCGGCTGACGATGAGCTTCATCAGTTCGACTCAAACCATCCCCGGAAGCGGCCTCGTGCCGCGTCACATAGCGATCATCCTCGACGGCAACGGGCGCTGGGCGGCCGACCGCATGCTGCCGCGCGCGGCCGGCCACCGCAAGGGCGTCGAAGCCGTCCGCAATACGGTCGAGCAATGCGCCCGCCTCGGCGTCGAGTACCTCACCTTGTTCGCGTTCAGCTCGGAGAACTGGCGCCGGCCGGCCGACGAAGTCTCGCTGCTGATGCGGCTGTTCATCTCGGCGCTGCAGCGGGAGGTGGACCAGCTGAACAGCAACGGTATCCGCCTGCGGATTGCGGGCGACCTCAGCCGTTTCGAGCCCAAGCTCCAGCGTCTGATCGACGACGCCCAGCGGGACACGGCCGGCAACCGGCGGATGGTCCTGACCGTGGCTGCCAACTACGGGGGACGCTGGGACATCCTCCAGGCCGCCGGCGCCTTGATGCGCGCGCGCGCGGCCGCCGGCGCCGACCTGAACGCACCGGTCACGGAATCCGAACTCGCGCAGCACCTGGCGCTGTCATTTGCGCCCGAGCCCGATCTCTTCATCAGAACCGGGGGCGAGCAGCGGATCAGCAACTTCCTGCTCTGGCAGCTGGCGTACACGGAACTGTTCTTCTGCGACCGTTACTGGCCTGATTTCAATGCCGCCGCCCTGGACGAGGCGATCGCCTGGTACCGACAGCGCGAACGCCGTTTCGGACGCACCGGCGGGCAGCTCGCAGCCGCGGCCGGCTGAGCCCGGCGCCGGCCCTCCGCCAGCACATTCACTGCGACAAATGCTTCTTCACCGGGTCATCACGGCTTCGCTCCTGCTGCTCGTCATCCTCGGGACCTTGTTCTTTGCTCCGCCCTGGGTCTGGGGCGTGCTTTCGCTGGCCTTGATGGCGGCTGGCGCCTGGGAGTGGGGAAGTCTGATCGATCCGGACCGGCATCCGACCCGAAGCGCCGGCCGCATTGCCGGAGCCGTCGTCTTCGGGGGGCTCGCCTACCTCGCCTGGCGCGACGAGACGGGCCCGGTCAGCGCCTGGTTCGTCGGCCTGGTGGCGATCGACCTGCTGCTGTGGGCCGTAGTCGCGCTGCCTGCCGTGCTGTCGGCAAGGCTCGGCAGTGCCCAGGCGGTATTCGCAGTCCTGTCGATGCTCTGCGTCTGGGCCTCTATCCACGAGTTGCGCCTGATACATCCGGTGCTGGTGCTGTCCGCGATGGCCATCGTGTGGTGTGCCGACATCGGCGCCTATTTCATCGGGAGGCGATTCGGCCGACGCAAGCTCGCGGTCCGGGTGAGCCCGGGCAAGTCCTGGGAAGGTGCCATCGGCGGACTGGTGACGGTATTGCTGGTTTCAGCCCTGGTATGGCAACTTGCCCCCTCGGCGCCGGTACTGGGCAGCATCCTGGCGGGCGCCGTGGGCTTCATTCCGACGGCCCTGGCCCTCACCCTCATTGTCGCTTTGTCGGTAATCGGGGACCTGTATGAATCGCTGCTCAAGCGCACCAAGGGCGTCAAGGACAGCGGCAAGATGCTGCCCGGGCACGGCGGGGTGCTCGACCGCATCGATGCCCTGATCCCGACCATGCCGCTTTGCCTGTTGCTGTGGGTGGCCTTGCCGTCATGAAGACCATCACCGTTCTGGGGGCGACCGGCTCAATCGGCGACAGCACCCTCGATGTGGTGGCGCGCAACGCCCAGCGCTACCGGGTGTACGCATTGAGCGCGCACCGGAATGTCGACAAGTTGCTGGCGCTGGCCGCACGCCACCGGCCCGAGGTGATCGCAGTCTCCGATCCGCAGGCCGGGGCCGGACTCGCCACCCGGGTCCGGGAGGCAGGACTCGAGTGCCGGGTGGCAGTAGGCCCTGACGAGGTCGTTGCGGTTGCCGCGACACCCGGGATCGACTTCGTCATGGCGGCGATCGTGGGTGCCGCGGGGCTTGCCCCGACGCTGGCGGCGGCCCGCAACAGCAGGACCGTCCTGCTGGCCAACAAGGAAGCGATCGTCATGGCCGGCCGGTTGTTCATCCAAACCTGCCGCCAGTCGCAAGTTGCTTTGCTGCCGATCGACAGCGAACACAATGCGCTTTTCCAGTGCCTGCCGCCGCCGCGCGAGGGCGTGGCTGGGGCCGGCAGCGCGGGCAACGGCGAGGGCATCCGCCGGCTGATCCTCACGGCGTCCGGCGGGCCCTTCCGGACGACGCCGATCGCCACGCTGGCCACGGTGACTCCGGACCAGGCTTGCGCCCATCCCAAGTGGGAGATGGGCCGTAAGATTTCGGTCGACTCCGCGACCATGATGAACAAGGGTTTGGAACTGATTGAGGCACACTACCTGTTCGATATGCCGGCCACACGCCTGGATGTGCTGATCCATCCCCAGAGCATCGTCCATTCCCTGGTGGAGTACATCGACGGCTCGGTGCTGGCGCAACTGGGCAATCCCGACATGCGGGTGCCGATCGCCCATGCGCTGGGTTATCCTGACAGGATCGCCAGCGGCGCCTCTCTCCTGGATCTGGCGGCAGCGGGAAGACTGGATTTCGAGGCGCCGGACGAAGATCGTTTTCCGTGCCTTCGCATTGCCCGGGAGGCCCTCGAGGCCGGGGAAGGGGCGCCGTGCGTACTCAATGGCGCCAATGAGGTGGCAGTGTCGCAGTTCCTGTCCGGCGCGATCGGATTCAGCGATATTGCCCGGGTGAACGACGGCGTGCTGCAAACCATGCCGCCGGCCGGGGCGCCCGCTTCGCTCGACCAGGCGATGGCACTGGATCGCGAGGCGCGCCGCCTGGCCATGCTACAGATCGAAAGGCTTTCCTCATGACGACCCTCTTGTCTTTCCTGTTCGCACTGGCGCTGCTGGTGTTCATCCATGAACTCGGGCACTACAGCGTGGCGCGGTGGTGCGGCGTCAAGGTGCTGCGGTTCTCCATCGGTTTCGGCAAACCACTGCTGACCTGGCGCGTCGGCGCCGATCGCACCGAATGGAGCCTGTCGCCGATACCGCTGGGCGGATACGTGAAGATGCTGGACGAACGCGAGGAGGCCGGCGTCGATCCCGCCGAAGCCCATCGGGCGTTCAACAGGCAGTCCCTGGCCAAGCGCAGCGCGATCGTGGTGGCGGGCCCTGCCGCCAATTTCCTGCTGGCCATCCTGCTCTATGGACTGCTGGGCATGGCCGGCCTGCAGGAGCCGGCGCCGGTGCTTGGTACGCCGCCGGCCGGCACGGCTGCCAGCGCCGCCGGCATTGCCGACGGCGACCGGGTACTGGCCATCGACGGCGAAGCGGTCAGCTCCTTCAACGACCTGCGCCTGCGCATGATCGACGCGATCGTGGAGAAGCGCCCGATCGACTTGCGCCTGAGCGGCGTCGATGGCGAGCGCACGGTCGCGGTCGATACCCGCGCGCTGCCCGAAGGAGAGCTGGAACGCGATTTCGCCCGTACCCTGGGCATGGAGCTTCGCGCGGGCGCCGTAGTGGTGGGCAACGTGGTGACCGGCAGCGCCGCCGACGCTGCGGGGATCCAGGCGGGCGACGAAATCGTCAGCATCGGTGGGCAGCCGATCCGCCGGGCTCGCGAGTTGATCGACACGGTCCGGAACAATCCCGAGTCGCCCCTGTCTTTCCTGGTCCGACGCGATGGCGCGGAGATCGGCCTGCGTGTCACGCCCCGGGGCGAGATCGAGGCACAAGCAGGTGACAAGGGCAGCGCCCGTGTCGGCAAGATCGGCGCCGCGCTGCAGCAGCGGGTCGAAATGGTGACGATCGACCTGGGTCCGATCGACGCCGTAGTGCACGGGGCGCAGAAGACCTGGCAGATGTCGATCTTCTCCCTGCGCATGCTGGGAAAGATGGTGACCGGCGCGCTGTCCTGGAAGAACCTGTCGGGCCCGGTTGCGATCGCCGACTACGCCGGTCAGTCGGTCAAGATCGGCTGGTTTGCCTACGTCGGCTTTCTGGCGCTGATCAGTGTCAGCCTCGGCGTCCTCAACTTGTTGCCCGTGCCGGTTCTCGACGGCGGGCATTTGGTATATTACGCGCTCGAAGCGATCAAGGGCCGCCCCCTGTCGGAGCGCTTCATGCAAGTCACTCAGAAGGTGGGACTTGCCATGGTCGCCGGCTTGATGATTGTCGCGCTGTTCAACGATCTCAGTCGTTTGCTCAGTTAGCCAATGCTTCAGCCTGGCGTTCTCATCCACTGAACGCGGCGCACCCACCCGGTGGCGCGCCGCCGGGACACCGCGTATCAATCCGTCGACATTAGGAACTTTCCTGCAGGGAGCCGCCCGGGTTTTGAGCGTGGCGGCTCTTTTCATGACCAGCCAGGTCTGGGCGTTCGACCCCTTCGTCGTCCGCGACATCCGGGTGGAAGGGCTGCAGCGAACTGAAGCTGGCAGCGTGTTCGGCTACCTGCCGATCCAGGTCGGTGACCGTGTCACCGAGGCCAGTGCTGCCGAGGCCATCAAGACCCTCTTCGGCACCGGCTTCTTCAAGGATGTCCGCCTGGCAGTCGATGGCGACGTCCTGATCGTGACGGTCGAAGAGCGACCGGCGATCGCCTCCGTCGACATCAGCGGCTCGAAGGAGTTCGAACCTGAAGTGCTCAAGAAGGCACTCAGGGACACCGGCCTTGCCGAAGCGCGGATTTTCGACCGCGCCCTCCTGGATCGCGCCGAACAGGAGATCAAGCGGCAGTACCTGTCACGCAGCAAATACTCGGTGAAGATCACGTCTACCGTCACGCCGCTGGAACGCAACCGCGTCGGCATCGCAATGGCGATAGAAGAAGGGGCCGATGCCCGGATCGCGCAGATCCGGATCATCGGCAACCGCGCCTTCAGCGAATCGCAACTGCTCGACCAGATCAGGCTGACCACGCCGACCTGGCTGTCCTGGTACACCAAGACGGATCAGTATTCCCGCGAGAAACTGGCCGGGGATCTTGAAGCGCTGCGGTCCTTCTATCTGAACCGCGGCTACCTCGAATTCGCGATTGAATCCACCCAGGTTTCGATCGACCGCGACCGCGAAGGCGTCTACGTCACTCTGGCAATCAGCGAGGGCGAGCGCTTTACCGTCAAGGACGTCAAGCTCGGCGGCAATACTCTGGGTCGCGACGATCAGTTCCGCAAGATGTTCAAGCTGCAGCCTGGCGACACGTTCTCCGGCGAAAAGCTGACGGAAACGACCAAGGCGATCACCGACGCGCTGGGAGCCATCGGCTATGCATTCGCCAGCGCCTCGCCGGTCCCGCAGATCGATCGCCAGAAACGCGAGGTATCGTTTTCGATCAACGTCGATCCCGGGCGGCGCGCCTACGTGCGGCGAGTGATCATCTCCGGCAACCAGCGCACACGCGACGAGGTCGTGCGCCGCGAGATCAGGCAGTTTGAAGGGGCCTGGTTCGATTCCGAGCGGATCAAGCTGTCCCGAGACCGGATCGAGCGGCTGGGCTATTTCCAGGGCGTGACCATCAACACCGACCCGGTGCCCGGCACGCCCGACCAGGTCGACCTGCGGGTCAACGTGATCGAACGTCAGACCGGCAGTTTCACTTTCGGTGTCGGGTTTCTCGAGCACCGAGAAGTTCCTCATCTCGGCGGAAATCAACGAACCGAACTTCCTGGGCACCGGTAACACCATGTCGGTTGCGCTCAACACCGGCGAGACCCAGCGAACCGCCGCCGTGTCGTTCATCCAGCCGTACTACACCCCCAACGGCATCAGCCGGACGGTTGACGTCTACCAGCGGACCTTCAACGCCCGCAACCTCGGCCTGGGCGACTACCGGCTGCGGTCCTCCGGGATCGGGCTTCGCTTCGGCATCCCCTACACCGAACTGGACCGGGTCAGCCTCGGCGTGACCTACGAGCAGAACAACATCATTCCGGGTGGCTCGCTCCTGCCCCAACGCTACATCGACCACATCGCCGAATACGGCCAGGTCAGCGGCGCATTTCTGGCCGTGGTCGGCTGGACCCGGGACTCCCGGGACAGCGCGTTGTCTCCCACCCGCGGCCGCTTGCAGCGCCTGAATGTCGAGACCACGTTTCCCGGACAGGAGTTGCAGTACACCAAGGCTACCTATGCTCACCACTGGTTTATCCCGGTCACGAAGGATTACACGCTGGCGCTGAATGCGGACGTCGGCTACGGTCGCAGCCTGGGCGACAAGGCCTATCCGGTGTTCAAGAACTTCTACGCCGGTGGTATCAATTCCGTGCGGGGCTTCAGTCCGAACAGCCTCGGCCCCAAGGATCCCAACGACAATCTGCCGATCGGCGGCACCGCCCATTTCGGCGCAAGCGCCGAGTTCCTGTTCCCGCTTCCCGGCACCGGCAACGACAAGACCATCCGGACCTTCTTCTTCCTTGACGGCGGCAACGTCTTCGAGAATGCGATCGACCTGGCTGACCTGCGCTACTCCTTCGGGATGGGTATCAACTGGCTCTCGCCGATCGGTCCCCTGAAGCTGTCGCTCGGATATCCGCTGCGCAAGGAACCGGGCGACAACACCCAGCGTGTCCAGTTCCAGATCGGGACCGGCTTCTAGAGGAGCCTGTCGGAGTCCGGGAAGGCCGGCTTGGCCGGATGTGCCAAAATCAGAGGCTGGCGCCTGTTTTCAGGCGCCCCAGACGGAGAGAATTCGAACCCATGAGCAAAACCAACCGTATCACGCCGTCTCACCTGGCCGGGCTTGGCTGGCTTCGCACCTTTGCCGCCGTTGTCGCGGTGGCCGCGATCGGCTGGCTTCCGGCTCCCGTGGCGGCACAGCAGGCCGGGACCAAGATCGGATTCGTGAGCACCGAACGGATCATGAAGGACTCCAATCCTGCGAAGGCGGCGCAGGCAAAGATCGAACAGGACTTCGCACGCCGCGACAAGGAGTTGCAGGATCTGAATACCCGGCTGCGCACGGCCTCGGAAAAGCTGGACAAGGACGCATCGGTCCTCGCCGAGTCGGATCGGGTACGCCGGCAGCGGGAGATCGCCGACATGGATCGGGAGTTTCAGCGCCGGCAGCGGGAGTTCCGTGAAGACCTCAACCAGCGGCGCAATGAAGAGCTTGCCGCCGTCCTGGATAAAGCCAATCGCGCCATCAAGGAAATCGCCGAACGCGAGAAATTCGACCTGATCCTGCAGGAGGCCGTATTCGTCAGCCCGCGCCTGGACATCACGGAGCAGGTCGTCAAGCTGCTGAACGCCGGCAAATAGCGTCCTTGGCCGCGTCAGTGCCCCAGTCGACAGACCCCGAAGCGCCCGCGGCGGGCTTGGCATGCGGCGAGCGCTGAACCCTCCCTTGACGCTCGGCGAGATCTGCGCCGCGCTCGGGGGCACCCTCCAGGGCGACGCGTCCCTGCAGGTGGACCGGCTGACCAGCCTGCGCAGCGCCGATGAACGCAGCATCAGTTTCCTGGTGCGACCCCAGCAGCGCGAAGCCGCGCTCGCCAGTCGCGCGGCCGCTTATATCGTCTCGCCCGCATTGGCTCCGGCGCTGTCCGGCAAAGCCAACCTGCTGCTCGACCCGCAACCCTATCTCTACTACGCCCGGCTGGCCGCACTGATGGACCTGCGCGTGAATCCGCTGCCGGTCCCTGCCGTTGCAGCCAGCGCGCGAATCGACGCCAGCGCCTCGGTCAGTCCGACCGCCATCATCGAGGATTGTGTCGTCATCGGCGCCGGCACGCTCATCGGCGACCATGCCTGGATCGGCGCCGGAACCGTCGTCGGCGAGCACTGCCGCATCGGCGCGCACACCCGCCTGCATCCCGGCGTGAGCCTGCTGGCCGACTGCGACGTGGGTGAGCGAGTCATCATCCATTCGGGCACTGTCATCGGCAGCGACGGCTTCGGCTTCGCACCGCGCAAACCATCCGGCTGGCAGAAGATTCCGCAACTCGGCGGGGTGGTGATCGGCAACGACGTCGAGATCGGCGCCAATTGCTGCATCGACCGCGGTGCCCTGGACGACACGGTTATCGAGGATGGCTGCAAGCTGGACAACCTCATCCAGGTCGCTCACAACGTCAGGATCGGCGAGGACACGGCGATCGCGGCCTGCGCGGGCATCGCGGGCAGTGCCCAGATCGGCAAGCGGGTGCAGATCGGAGGCGCATCGGGCATCGCAGGCCACATCACGGTGTGCGACGACGCCATCATTTCCACCATGACCCTGATCTCCAGATCGGTTACCAAACCGGGGTTCTACAGCGGCATTTTCCCCTCGATGGAGAACGCCCAGTGGGAGAGGGCGGCAGCCGTGGTGCGCCAGTTGCCGGAACTTCGAAAGCGCGTCCGGCGGCTGGAGCAGGGATCCCAGGAACAAGAACAAATTCGGGCGCTCCGTGCGGAGAAGGGCTCAGATAAAGGCGCAGATGAAAACGATTGATATCAACGAGATCCTCAAGCTCCTCCCGCATCGCTATCCGTTCCTGCTGATAGACCGGGTTCTGGAACTGGAGCTGGACAAGCGGATTCTCGCGCTGAAGAACGTGACCATCAATGAACCGCACTTCACCGGTCATTTCCCGCACCTTCCGGTGATGCCGGGCGTGCTGGTGCTGGAGGCGATGGCACAGGCAGCCGGCGTATTGTCCTTCGCCACCATGGGGCGGCGATCCGACGACAACTCGGTGTTCTATTTCGCCGGAATCGACGAAGCGCGCTTCAAACGGCCAGTGGGGCCGGGGGATCAGCTTCTGATGGAGGTCAGCATACTGAGGAAATCACGCATGCTCTGGAAGTTCCAGGGAACGGCTACGGTCGATGGCCAGGTCGTGGCGGAAGCGCAGCTGATGTGCGCGCTGCGGGAGATCGCCGGACGCACCGAACCCGAGCGCGTGGACGGCACTGCGGGCTGAGCGGTCATGGATGAGCGCATTCACCCTACGGCGATCGTCGACGGCCGGGCCGAACTCGATTCAAGCGTGCGGGTCGGCGCCTATGCGGTCATTGGTGCGGACGTGCAGATCGGCGCGGGGTGCACCGTCGCAGCCCATGCGGTGCTCGAAGGGCCGACCACGATCGGTACCGGCAACCGGTTCTACTCGTTCAGCGCGATCGGCGGCCAGCCTCAGGACAAGAAGTACGCCGGAGAACCCACGCGGCTGGAGATCGGCAACCACAACACCTTTCGGGAATACGTCACGGTCAATCGCGGAACGGCCCAGGATGTCGGGATCACCCGGATCGGTGACGACAACTGGATCATGGCTTATGTCCACATCGCCCATGACTGCCAGGTCGGCAGCCACACGATCTTTGCCAACACGGTCAATCTTGCAGGCCACGTCAGCATCGGCGACTGGGCGATCCTGGGCGGATACACCGGCGTGCACCAGTTCTGCAAGATCGGCGCACACGTGATGACCGGCGTCGGCACCGTCGTGCTGCAGGACATTCCCCCCTACGTGATGGCGGCCGGCAACGCCGCCGCCCCTCATGGCATCAACTCGGAGGGCCTGAAGCGGCGAGGATTTTCGCCCGAGGAGATCAGCGTGGTGCGACGGGCCTACAAGACCTTGTACCGCTCCAACCTGGGACTCGAGGAGGCCCGCCAGGCGCTGACGTTGGCGGCCGGCAGCGACGAGACCTCGGGCCGCTGCCTCGCGCTCCTGCTGGACTTCCTGGGCACCGTCAAGCGCGGCATCATCCGCTGATTCAAGCCACAGTCTGCGGCGTGCCGGCGCATGGGAGGCCGCATGAACACTGATTCCAGACATCCGGACAAGGTCGGCATGGTGGCCGGCGAAGCCTCCGGGGATCTTCTCGCCGCTTCCGTGCTTCGGGTCCTGCGCACCCGGCAGGGGG
The DNA here is from genome assembly GCA_963834335.1 of uncultured beta proteobacterium. Classification (GTDB taxonomy): domain Bacteria; phylum Pseudomonadota; class Gammaproteobacteria; order Burkholderiales; family Burkholderiaceae_E; genus Lautropia. The sequence goes on from CAWIBK010000002.1 coordinate 68,054, forward strand.
AGGGGGCCGCGGCCGCGACTCGTGAACTCACACTGGCAGGCATCGGCGGAACGGAAATGGCCGGGGAGGGCTTCGACTGCTGGTGGTCCTCGGAACTGCTGGCGGTCCACGGCTACGTTGCCGCCCTCAAGGTCTATCCGAAACTGCTCGCGATCCGCAGCCGGCTTGCCCGGCGCCTGGAGGACTGGCCCGCGCGGGTCTTCGTCGGGGTCGACGCGCCGGATTTCAACCTCGGCCTCGAGGCGCGCGTCAAGGCCGCCGGCGTGAGGACCCTGCACTTCGTGAGCCCGTCGATCTGGGCCTGGCGGCGCGAACGCATCGACAAGATCCGACGGGCGGTGGATCTGATGCTGCTGGTCTTTCCCTTCGAGGAAGCGATCTACCGTGAAGCCGGCGTGCCGGCGCGCTACTGCGGACATCCCCTGGCAGACCAGATCCCGCTGAAGCCGGACCAGGCCGCGGCGCGACGCGTCCTCGGTATCGCGCCCGGCGATACGGTGGTTGCCGTGCTGCCCGGCAGCCGGGCCGCGGAGGTATCCCATATCGGACCGGTCTTCATCGATGCGCTTGCCCTGATGGCGCGGCGCAATCCCGGCTGGCGCTTCCTGATCCCTGCCGCGGGCGCTCAGCGCTATCGGCAGTTGCAACACCTGTTGGCGGGGCGGGCAATCGAGGCGAACGCCCAGTTGCTCCTGTCACAGTCTCATCTGGCGTTGGCGGCCTGCGACATCACGCTGATTGCCAGCGGTACCGCGACGCTCGAGGCGGCATTGTTCAAGCGCCCGATGGTGATAGCCTACCGCATGGCTGCCCTGAGCTACCAGTTGATGAAAGGCCGGGGATACCTCCCGTGGGTCGGCTTGCCCAACATCCTGAGCAACGAACAGGTGGTCCCCGAGTTCATCCAGGACGCGGCAACGCCGGCCGCTCTCGCCGCCGCCGTCGAACGGCAGCTTCAGGACACCCGCTCCAACGAGAAACTGGTGGCGCGCTTCGAGGGGCTGCACCGTGAACTCGCTTGCGGATGCGCCGAACGCGTCGCCGACGCCATCCTCTTCGAACTGGATCGATCGAAATGACGACGACAGTGGTCTGCGGCGTCGACGAGGCCGGACGCGGTCCGCTCGCCGGGCCGGTCTTTGCAGCAGCGGTGATCCTGCCGCGGCGCCGGCGCATCGAAGGCCTGCGCGACTCCAAGAAACTTTCCGCAGGACAGCGCAACAACCTTGCTCTGGAGATCCGGGCTCGAGCGCTTGCCTATGCGGTCGCCCATGCGACCGTGGAGGAGATCGACCGACTGAACATCCTTCAGGCGAGCCTGCTGGCAATGCAGCGTGCCGTGGCGATGCTGCCGATCACGCCGTGCCTCGCCCGCGTCGACGGCAACCAGGCGCCATCGCTCGCCTGTCGGGTGCAGACCGTGATCGGAGGCGACGATCTGGATCCGGCCATCTCCGCCGCTTCGATTCTCGCGAAGACCAGCCGGGACGCGGTCATGGAGGATTTCGAGGATCGCTTTCCCGACTACGGTTTCGGCCGGCACAAGGGGTATGCGACTGCGGCGCACCTCGTCGCGCTCGACCGCCACGGCCCCTGCGAGATCCATCGCCGGAGTTTCGAACCGGTCCGGCTGGCGGTGCTCAGGGGACGATCCCTGTTCGATGCACTGCCGTCGGGGGCCTGCGGCTCGGGCGCACTCGTCGCCGTGACGCTTGCCAGGATGACCGACGCATAGGAGGCTGTCGCAGTATGAACGACACGCTCGTGCGCTCGTCGGCCAATCCGCGCTACAAGCGCATCAGGTCCCTGATCCAGTCCTCCCGCGAGCGCCAACGGGAGGGCGCGTCGGTCCTGGAAGGCATGCATCTGGTCGACAGTTGGCTTCTACACCGGGCCCGCCAGCCCCTGGGCGACATCGAACTGACGATCGCGCAGCGCGGACTCGCGATGCCGGAAGTCACCGATCTGGTCGCGCGCGCCGGCGTGGTCCCGACGATCGTTCAGGATCGCCTGTTCGAGGGGCTCGGCACGATGCCGTCACCTGCGCCGGTGCTGGCAGTGGTGCGCACGCCCGCACCCCCGTTGCCAGCCTACCTGGACGACGACACCGTGGTTCTCGATCGTATCCAGGATCCCGGCAATGTGGGGGCCATCCTGCGCAGCAGCGCCGCTGCCGGCGTGCGGCGGATCATCACCACCCCCCAGACCGCCTGGTGCTGGTCGCCCAAAGTGCTGCGGGCCGCGATGGGCGGGCACTTCGGCCTGAGCATCCACGAGTCTCACGCCTGGGAGGAGATCGAGCCGCTGATCCGCGTTCCAGTCGCAGGCGCCCTGGCACATGGCGGGCTTCCGATCTACCAGTGCGATCTCGCGGTCGCGTGCGTGTGGGTATTCGGCAATGAAGGCGAAGGTCTTGCCCCGTCCATCGGGCATCGGCTCGACTGGCGTCTGACCATCCCGCAGACCAGCAACGTCGAATCCTTGAACGTGGCTGCGGCGGCAGCCGTCTGCCTGTTCGAGCAGCGTCGCCAGCGCCTGTTCGCCGGAAGGCCGGCTATTGCCGCTCGAGCTGAATCACGGTGAGAACGGTCGCTGCAATCTCTTCGATGGACTTGGTCGTCGACGACAGCATGCCGATCCCTTCGCGTCGCATCATGGATTCCGCCTGCGCCACTTCCGTGCGGCAACTTGCCATCGAAGCGTAGCGGCTTCCCGGACGTCTTTCGCTGCGGACCTCATGCAGCCGCTCGGGCGTGATGGTGAGGCCGAACAGCTTGTCCTTGAAGCGATACAGGACCTCCGGCAGCCGCCAGCGCTCGAAGTCCTCAGGCACCAGCGGATAATTGGCAGCCTTGATGCCGTGCTGGATGGCGAGGTACAGACTGGTCGGCGTCTTGCCGCAGCGCGACACGCCAACCAGGATCACATCGGCCTTGTCCAGTTCGGCATGCAACTGACCGTCGTCATGGGCAAGGGAGAAGTTGATCGCCTCGATCCGCTCCCGATACTTGTCGGGGCTGGTGATGCGGTGAAACCTCCCGATACTATGGGAGGATCCGACACCCAGTTCGGCTTCAAGCGGCGCCACGAACGTCGCGATCAGGTTCAGGTACAGCGCGCTGGCCGTCTGGACGATGTCGCTGATCTGGGTATTCACCAGGGTGGAGAACACGATCGGGCGCCGGCCGTCGACTCGACCCTGCTGGTTGATGCGCGCGACCGCCTCCACCGCCTTCAGTTCGCTGTCGATGAAGGACAGGCGCACATAGCGGATGCGGACTTCCTCGAACTGGCTCAGCAGCGAGGAGCCGAAGGTCTCGGCGGTGATACCGGTGCCGTCGGACACGAAGAACGCGGTGCGCTCGGGAGGATCTTCCGCGATCTGGATGCTCGACATGAAACTGACCTTATCCTGCGTAACCGCCTGTATCAGCTGGCACAGGAATTAATGCGACCGGGTGGGACGAGCGAGTCGCTAGAATAACCTCTCGCGGGCCGCCCGGCGACCCGCGGGACCACATCTTGCATTGGCCGCTCCGGTGCGCTGCAGATGCCCGATTGAACTGGTCGACGTTGCCGCCGACCAATCGCCAGTCCGGCTCCTACAGCCCATCCTGCCTCAACCGACGCCGCCGGGCCCCGGACGTATTCCGGGGAGCCTGGCCAGCCTCCGTGAAAGGCGATTGCAACCCGTTTCCAACCATGATCCATAGAACCTACCATGAAGACTTTCGAAGGACGCCATGTCGTCCCCTTCGAGCATTTGCGCATGAGCGACGTCGAGGTCGTTGGTGGCAAGAATGCCTCGCTCGGGGAAATGATCAGCCAGCTGGCCGAGGCCGGAGTGAAGGTGCCGGGGGGATTTGCGACCACGGCGCACGCGTTTCGTGAATTCCTGACTCACAACCGCCTGACGGAACGCATCGCCGACCGGCTGGCCCGCCTCAACACGGAAGATGTCAAGGCGTTGGCCCAGGCAGGCGCCGAGATTCGGGGCTGGGTCCGGACGGCACGCTTTCCGGAGGCATTCGAAAAGGAAATTCGCACGTCATTTCAAGAACTTGCCGGATCAAACTCAAGTGAAATCTCATTCGCGGTGAGATCCAGTGCAACGGCTGAGGACCTGCCCGACGCGTCTTTTGCGGGTCAGCAGGAGACCGTTCTCAACGTCGTCGGGATCGAAGCGATCCTGAGGCACATCCTCGAGGTGTTCGCCTCGCTCTACAACGACCGTGCCATTTCTTACCGGGTACACAAGGGATTCGCCCATGAGGGCGTCGCCCTGTCCGCGGGAATCCAGCGGATGTGCCGCAGCGACCTCGGTGCCGCCGGAGTGATGTTCACGCTCGACACCGAATCCGGATTTCCCGACGTGGTCTTCATCACCAGTTCCTACGGCCTGGGCGAGACGGTGGTGCAGGGTGCGGTCAACCCAGACGAGTTCTACGTCCACAAGCCGATGCTGGAAGCGGGCAAGTACCCGATCGTCCGTCGGCAACTGGGCTCGAAGCTGCTGAAGATGCAGTACGCGGACAAATCCGTCGCCGGCGACCCGTCGTCGAAGACAGTGCAGACGGTGGATACCCCGGTAGAGCAGCGCGTGCGCTTCTCGCTCAGCGACGACGACGTGGTGCAACTCGCCCGCTATGCCCTGATCATCGAGAAGCACTACGGTCGCCCGATGGACATCGAATGGGGCAAGGACGGGCAGGACGGGCAACTTTTCATCCTGCAGGCGCGCCCGGAGACAGTCAAGTCGCAGAGCCGGGAAGGGCGCCAGCAGAAGTTCACCCTCAAGGGCAGTTCAGACGTCCTGGCCAGCGGCCGGGCGATCGGCCAGCGCATCGGCGCCGGGCCGGTCCGGGTGGTGGCCGATTCCTCCGAGATGGACCGCGTCCAGGCAGGTGATGTCCTGGTCACCGACATGACCGACCCCAACTGGGAGCCGGTCATGAAGCTGGCATCGGCCATCGTGACCAATCGCGGCGGCCGCACCTGCCATGCGGCCATCATCGCCCGTGAACTGGGCGTGCCGGCCGTCGTCGGCTGCGGCGATGCCACCGACCGCCTGCGCGACAGCAACCTTGTCACCGTCTCCTGTGCGCAAGGCGACACCGGCTACGTCTACGACGGCATGCTTGAAACCGAGGTGACCGAGGTGGAGAACGGCGTGATGCCGTCCATCCCGGTCAAGGTCATGATGAACGTGGGCAATCCGCAGCTGGCTTTCGAGTTCAGCAGCCTGCCCAATGACGGCGTCGGCCTGGCCCGGGTTGAATTCATCATCAACAACAACATCGGTATCCACCCCAAGGCAATCCTGGACTATCCGGCAGTCGATGCCGACTTGAAAAAGGCCGTTGAGAGCGTTGCGCGAGGTTACGCCAGCCCGCGTGCCTTCTACGTGGAGAAGCTCTCGGAAGGCGTGGCCACGATTGCGGCAGCGTTCTGGCCCAAGCCGGTCATCGTGCGGATGTCGGACTTCAAGAGCAACGAATACCGCAAGCTGATCGGCGGCACCCGCTATGAGCCGGACGAAGAGAATCCCATGCTCGGCTTTCGCGGTGCCTCCCGCTATCTCGCCCCCAGTTTCAGCGAATGTTTCGAGCTGGAGTGCCGGGCAATGCGGCGCGTGCGTGAAGACATGGGACTGGTCAACGTGGAACTGATGGTTCCGTTCGTGCGCACGACTCAGGAGGCCGAGCAGGTGGTCAAGCTGATGGCGCGGCACGGGCTTCGCCGCGGGGAAGGGTCGGACAGCGAGGGGCAGCGCGGCCTCCGTCTGATCATGATGTGCGAACTGCCGTCCAACGCCATTCTGGCGGAAAAGTTCCTCGAGCACTTCGACGGTTTCTCGATCGGCTCGAACGACCTGACGCAACTGACGCTCGGACTCGACCGCGATTCAGGTCTGGTGGCGGCCGGCTTCGACGAGCGCGATCCGGCGGTCCTGGCGCTCCTGGAGCGCGCCATCAGCGCCTGCAAGACGCAGGGCAAGTACGTCGGCATCTGCGGCCAGGGCCCGTCGGATCATCCGGATCTGGCCCACTGGTTGATGGAGCGTGGCATTTCCTCGATCTCGCTGAATCCCGACACCGTGGTGCCGACCTGGCAGCGATTGGGAAGACCGGACTGAGCGGACCGTGACCTGGGCGGGCCGGCATTCCGGCCCCACCTGAAAACAGGGCGTTGTCGGCGAAAAAAAGGGCGCCCTGGGGCGCCCTTTCTGCGCCCGAAGGCGCCACTCAGGCAGGTGTAAGGGAGGGGACCTTCTTACGGCGCCTACTTGACGACCGCAAGCTGATCCTTCTTGCCGCCTTTGTAGGTGTATAGCGTCAGGTTGCCGCCGTTGATGTCACCCTTGGGGTCGAAGGAGATGTTGCCGGTGACGCCATCGTGGCTGATCTTGGCCAGCGCCGGCAGGTACTTCTTCGGATCGGTCGAATCAGCCTTCTTCATTGCGTCGACCATCGTCATCATCGCGTCGTACACATAGGGTGCGTAAATCTGCACCTCCGCGTTGTACTTCTTCTTGAACGCGTCCCGCCACGCCTTCATTCCGGCTTCCTTGTCCGGCGTCACACCGCCGGCTTCAGCGCAGTACGACCTGGTTGTCGCTCAACGAGCCGCCCGCCAGTTCCGCCAGCTTCGGCGAGCAGATGCCGTCACCGCCCATGAACTTGACGTTCATGCCCAGCTGCTTCAACTGGCGCAGCATCGGACCGGCGACCGCATCCATCCCGCCGAAAAAGACCAGATCCGGGTTTTCCCCTTTCAGCTTGGTCAGAATCGCGTTGAAATCGGTTGCCTTGTCGGTGGTGAACTCGCGGCCCACGACCTTGCCGCCGGCGGCGGTCGCGGCCTTCTGGAACTCATCGGCAACACCCTGACCATAGGCGGTGCGGTCATCGATGATGGCAATCGCCTTGGCTTTCAGGTCCTTGACGGCGTAGCGGCCCAGCGTGCCCCCCAACTGGCCATCGTTGGCGACCACCCGGAAGGCGGTATTGAAGCCCTGCTGGGTGTACTTCGGATTGGTTGCCGACGGGGAAATCTGGGGAATGCCGGCGTCGTTGTAGATGCGCGAGGCCGGAATGGTGGTGCCCGAATTCAGGTGCCCGATAACGCCGGCGACCTTGGCATCGACCAGTTTCTGGGCTGCCGCGGTACCTTGCTTGGGATCCGCGCCATCGTCCTCGGACAGCAGTTCGAACTTGACCGTCTTGCCGCCGATCTTGATGTCCTTGGAGTTCAGCTCGTCGATCGCCATCTTGGCGCCCAATTCGTTGTCCTTGCCAAGGTGGGCAATCGCCCCGGTCAAGGGAGCGACGTGGCCGATCTTGACAACGGTCTGGGCAGCTGCGGAACCGGCCGAAACGGCGAACAGTGCGCCGACAGCCAGTCCGAGAACGTGTTGCTGGTATCTCATGAACTACTCCTGGGATGATTTGAAGTCTTGTACGAGAACGGTTGATAACCTGGTTCGACGGCGAACTGCCTCGCGCACGGCTACCGCTCCATGCGAGTCGCACGCAGGATACTAGCTGGAATCAATGACGCCGGATACTAGCTGGGAATAATGACCCCGGCAACGCAGGAAAACCGACGTGGCAGGATGCCATTATCCGCGCCGCGCGCGGCCGTGCGCAGACCCCGGAACCACACTGGACCAGCGCGGTGCTTGACGTGTCGACGCGGGGCCTCAGAATGTGGGCTGCCCCCGGGCGCCGGGGAGCCTGGGGGCTTTCCCGGCAAGGACGTCGGACATGACTATGCAATACGGCTGGTGGCTGGTGGCGATCGCACTCGGCATCGCGGAACTGTTCAGCGGCAGCTTCTACCTGCTGGTATTGGCTGCGGGTGCCGGCGGGGCGGGTCTGCTGGCTGCGCTCGGCCTGGGCCTCAGCAGCCAGTTCATCTGCGCGGCGGCGATCAGCGCGGCCGGCGCGGCGCTGGTGAAAAGGATGCGGCCGTTGCGCAGGAACGCGCTCCCGTCCCAGCGCAACCCCGATGTCAACCTCGACATCGGTCAATCCGTCCAGGTCGAGCGCTGGGACGCCAATCGCCGGTCGCGGGTACCGCACCGAGGGGCGCTCTGGGACGTCGAGTTGTTGCCGGACGAACCGGCGGTTCCAGGACGCTTCCTCATCAAGGAAATCGACGGCAGCCGGCTGCGGTTGAGCCGCGCCCCCCCATCCGGCCCGCTGCCAGGCCCGCAGTCGACCACACCGCCCGACCCCCATTGACCCCCCGACCCCGCCTCCGGGGTCTTCCCGATCACTCCCTGAAAGGCATTCGATGAACCTGTTCGCAAACGCCAGCATCATCGCTTTCGCCATCCTGCTACTGGCGATCGTGTTCGCCGTCAAGACGATGAAGATCGTTCCCCAGCAGCATGCCTGGGTGATCGAGCGTCTGGGAAAATACGATCGCACGCTTACGCCGGGCCTGAGCATCATCATTCCGTTCATCGACCGGGTCGCCTACAAGCACGTTCTCAAGGAATTCCCGCTCGACGTTCCCAGCCAGATCTGCATCACGCGCGACAATACCCAGTTGACCGTCGATGGCGTCCTCTATTTCCAGGTCACCGATCCGATGCGGGCCTCTTACGGCTCGAGCGACTATGTCTCTGCCATCACCCAGCTGGCGCAGACCACGCTGCGATCGGTCATCGGCCGGATGGAACTGGACAAGACTTTCGAGGAGCGCGACCTGATCAACGCCAGTATCGTCGCCTCGCTGGACGAGGCGGCTTCAAACTGGGGCGTCAAGGTATTGCGTTACGAGATCAAGGACCTGACCCCGCCGGCAGAAATCCTCAGGGCGATGCAGGCGCAGATTACTGCCGAGCGCGAGAAACGGGCGGTCATTGCGACCTCGGAGGGGCGGCGGCAGGAACAGATCAATATCGCCTCCGGCCAGCGGGAAGCCTCCATCCAGCGCTCGGAGGGCGAGCGCCAGGCCGAGATCAATCGTGCCCAGGGCGAAGCCGCCGCAATTGCCGCCGTGGCCGACGCGACGGCGCGCGCCGTTGAGCGGGTAGGCGCAGCGGCGCAAAAGCCCGGCGGCATGGAGGCGGTGAACCTGCGGGTGGCCGAGCGCTACGTCGATGCGTTCGCGGAACTCGCCCGGACCAACAACACCCTGATCATTCCCTCGAACCTGGGCGACATCAGCGGGCTGGTGGCCTCCGCGATGACGGTGGTGACGAAGCTCGGCGGCGCTCCTAGCGTTGAACCGACTTCAGCAGGCGGGTCTTCTCGCGCTTCCAGTCCTTCTCCTTCTCGGTAGCGCGTTTGTCGTACTGCTTCTTGCCCTTGGCCAGTCCCATCGCGAGCTTGATCCGGCCGCGGGTGTAGTGCAGGTCCAGCGGCACCAGGGAATAGCCGGCCCGCTCGACCTTGCCGATGAGCTTTTCAATCTCTGCGGCGTGCAGCAGCAGCTTCCTCGTGCGCACCGGATCCGGCGTGACGTGGGTGGAGGCGGCCAGCAGCGGCGAGATATGGGCGCCGATCAGGAACAGTTCAGCGCCACGTACAATCACGTAGGCTTCAGCCAGTTGGACTCGCCCGGCGCGTATCGCCTTGACTTCCCAGCCTTCGAGGGCCATCCCTGCTTCCAGGCGCTCCTCGATGAAATAGTTGAAGCCGGCTTTCCTGTTTTCTGCAATGCTAGTCATCGGCCGTGCCTGTCAGCGGGGCATGAATTCTAGCAGTCGCCTGCCTGTCGGCCCTGAACCCGCCATGCCCATCGTCAAGAAAAGCGCCCTGGTCCCGTATTCCGCCGCAGATATGTTCGACCTCGTGGCCGATGTCGGGAAATACCCCGAGTTCCTGCCCTGGTGTGGCGGCACCGATGTCCGGGAGAGAAGCGAACAGGGCATGGTTGCCACCATTCGTATCGCCTACCGCGGGCTGTCGCAGTCCTTCACCACGCAGAACCGGCACGAACGACCGCACCGGATCGAGCTCCGGTTGCGCGACGGTCCGTTCTCCCGCTTGCACGGCGAATGGACCTTCAGCGAGCTGAATGACGATGCCTGCCGGATCGACCTGGTCCTCGACTACCAGATGCGCAGCGGCCTGGCCGCCCGGCTGCTCGGCCCGGTCTTCGGCCAGATCGCCCAGACCCTGGTAGGCGCCTTCGTCAGCCGCGCCGAGGATCTCGCGGCACGGCCGTGACCACCCGGCCCGGCCCGATGATCAGCGTGGAGTCGGTGCTCCAGGTCGATCCGGCGATGGTTGGCGCGGGATCGGGTCCAGGGCTTGCGCGCCAGCAGCATCGGATCGCCGAGGGCACCACCATCCGGCAACTGCTTCATCAGGCGGGGCTGGACTTCGCCATCGCCGACATCGAAGCTGCCCGCCTGGGGTTGAGCTGCCACGGCCGGCGTGCCTGGCTGGACCAGTTGCTTGCGGATGCGGACAGGGTGGAAATCATGGCGCCGATCCGCGCCGATGCCAAGGCGGCCCGTACCCGCCGGGTGGCCGCCGACCGGGCCAGACGCAAGCTGCGTTTCGGCTCGCGCAGCTGACGGACTCCCAGCCGCGGCGCCCGCCCTGCGTCCTCGCCAGCGGTCGTTATCCGGCTGCGCTAGCAGCGCTCGCCGGCGCTCTTGCGGGCGGCGGCAAGACGCTGCAGCCGCTCGTCGTCCGCAATGAACTCACGCTCGCCGGACGCGGTGACTCGGGTGACGCGCTGGCCACTCTCCAGCGACCGGATGGTTCCCTTGAGGTCTTCGCAGGCCTGGACCAGCGCCAGCTTCCGGCTGGCCGCCTCGGCGGTCTTCTTTTCCTGTTCCTCGTTCTCGGCCACGCGCTTGCGCCAGGCCAGGTCACGGTCGGCGAGCGACGGCGCAGCAGTGCCGGCAGCGGCAGCAGCGGCCTTCAATGGCGCGAGGGTCGCAGTCCCGGCCGCAGTCCCGGCCGCAGTCCCGGCTGCCGTCGGCGCGGCTACCGTCGGCGCGGCACTGCGGACGATCCGATCTGCGGGGACCCCCGCGGGCGGGGGCTGATCCGAGAAGACCATGCGACCCTGGGTATCGCGCCACTGATGCTGGGCGGCCGCGGGGCCTGCCGCGATCAGCCACAGCACGGCTGTCGCCGCGACCAGCGCGAGGCGTCTGTGCGTGCCGATCGGAAACGGTGTCATGATTTTCGCCTCGGGGTTGGCCTGGGCGGCGCGTTGCTCATGACCGATTCTGGTGTGCGGCGCGGCGCCTGTGCACTCCCGCCTGACGGGCGGCCGGGAGTGAGACGCCGGTGGCGGCATGCGGCACGGCCGCCCGCGCCCGAAGGCCGCGCCCCCGCCGGAATCCGGGCGATTCAGCGGCCCGATCGATTTTCGAGGGCCGGCCGACTCGCTATAATGTCGCTTTGCCGGATAGGTATTTGCATGCAGCTGGCCAAGAAGGCTCTGACTTTCGACGACGTCCTGCTCGTCCCCGCTTACTCCGATCTTCTGCCGCGCGACACATCGCTCAGGACACGGCTCACCCGATCGATCAACCTGAACATCCCGCTGGTCTCGGCCGCGATGGATACCGTCACCGAGGGCCAGTTGGCGATCGTGATGGCGCAGGAAGGCGGCATCGGCATCATCCACAAGAACCTGCCTCCGGCGGAGCAGGCTGCGGAAGTCGCCAAGGTCAAGCGCTTCGAATCCGGCGTCGTTTCCGACCCGATCACGGTCACACCCCAGATGACGGTGCGCGAGGTCATCGCAATCACTCGTGAGCATCGGATCTCCGGTCTGCCGGTGGTGGAAGGCAAGATCGTGGTCGGCATCGTCACCAATCGCGACCTGCGTTTCGAGACCCGGCTGGAAGCGCCGGTCCGGAGCATCATGACGCCGCGCGAGCGCCTGATCACGGTGCGCGAAGGCGCCACCCTGGATGAAGCGCAGGAACTGATGCACAAGCACCGGCTCGAACGGGTGCTGGTGGTCAACGCAGCATTCGAACTGCGCGGGCTCATGACGGTCAAGGACATCTTCAAGGCCACCGAACACCCCAACGCCTGCAAGGATGCGTTCGGCAAGCTGCGCGCCGGGGCCGCAATCGGCACCAGTGGCGACAGCGACGAACGCCTGGAGCGGCTGGTACTGGCCGGCGTCGATGTCGTCGTGGTGGATACCGCCCACGGCCACTCCCGCGGCGTCATCGAACGGGTTCGCCAGATAAAGCGACAACATCCGAAGCTGGAGGTCATCGCCGGCAACATCGCCACCGGGGAAGCCGCCCGGGCGCTGGTCGAAGCAGGCGCCGACGCAGTCAAGGTCGGTATCGGCCCGGGTTCCATCTGCACCACCCGCATCGTGGCCGGCGTCGGGGTTCCCCAGATCACTGCCATCAGCGACGTGGCGCGTGCCCTCAAGGGCACCGACGTCCCGCTGATCGGCGACGGCGGCATCCGGTATTCCGGCGACGTCGCCAAGGCACTCGCCGCCGGCGCAGACAGCGTCATGCTCGGCTCCATCTTCGCCGGCACCGAGGAGGCCCCGGGCGAGGTCATGCTCTTCCAGGGCCGCTCCTACAAGAGCTATCGCGGCATGGGCTCTCTCGGTGCCATGCAGGACGGCGCGGCCGACCGGTATTTCCAGGATGCCTCGAGCGCGGCGGAGAAGATGGTGCCCGAAGGCATCGAAGGCCGGGTGGCCTACAAGGGCTCGCTGATCCCGATCATCTACCAGCTGTGCGGCGGCGTGAAGGCAAGCATGGGCTACTGCGGCTGCGGCACCATCGAGCAGCTCCATGCCCAGGCCCAGTTCATGGAGATCAGCAGCGCAGGCATGCGCGAGTCGCATGTCCACGACGTGCAGATCGTCAAAGAAGCGCCGAACTACCAGATAGACTGACGGCGCCTGCCTCGCGGCAGGCATCCCGTCGAGCAACCGGCCGCCATTGGCGGCGAATGGACTGCAGCGGTGCAACACCAGAAAATCCTCATTCTCGACTTCGGTTCCCAGGTCACGCAGCTGATCGCCCGCCGCGTGCGCGAGGCCCGCGTCTACTGCGAGATTCATCCGGGCGACGTCAGCGCCGAGTTCATCAGCGGCTACGACGCCCGCGGCATCATCCTCTCCGGCAGCCATGCCTCGGCTTACGACGAAGACGCCCTGCGGCCGCCGTCCATCGTCTTCGAGCTGGGCATTCCGGTCCTGGGAATCTGCTACGGCATGCAGGCGATGGCCGAGCAGCTGGGCGGTAAAGTCGAATATTCCGATCATCGCGAATTCGGCTATGCGCAGGTGAGGGCGCGCGGCCACACCCGCCTGTTCGACGGCATCGAGGACCACCGCAACGCCGAAGGCCACGGCCTGCTGGACGTCTGGATGAGCCATGGCGACAAGGTCACCGCGATGCCGCCAGGGTTCAAGCTGATGGCTTCCACCGCCGGCTGCCCGATTGCCGGCATCGCCGACGAATCGCGGCACTTCTACGGCCTGCAGTTCCACCCTGAAGTCACCCACACGCGGCAGGGCAAGGCCATTCTGCGCCGGTTCGTGCGGGAGATCTGCGGTTGCTCCGGCGACTGGGACATGCCCAATTTCATCGACGATGCGGTGGCCTCGATCCGCCGGCAGGTCGGGGGCCAGCACGTTATCCTCGGGCTCTCGGGGGGTGTCGACTCATCGGTGGCGGCGGCCCTGATCCATCGCGCCATCGGCAAGCAACTGACCTGTGTCTTCGTCGATCACGGCCTGCTGCGCCTGAACGAGGCCGAGCAGGTGATGAAGACCTTTGCAGACAACCTCGGCACCCGCGTCATCCATGTCGATGCCAGCGATGCTTTCCTGTCCAAGCTTGCGGGCGTGGCGGATCCTGAAGCCAAGCGCAAGATCATCGGCGCCGAGTTCGTGACCGTGTTCCAGCATGAAGCCTCCCGGCTCACCGACGCGCAATGGCTCGCCCAGGGGACAATCTATCCGGATGTGATCGAATCCGCCGGCAGCAAGACCAAGAAGGCCAAGACGATCAAGTCCCATCACAACGTCGGCGGCCTTCCGGAGACCCTCAACCTCAAGCTGCTGGAGCCGCTGCGCGACCTGTTCAAGGACGAGGTGCGTGAGCTGGGCGTGGCTCTCGGCCTGCCCAGGGAAATGGTGTACCGCCATCCGTTTCCCGGACCCGGGCTGGGCGTACGGATCCTGGGTGAGGTCCGGCGCGAGTATGCCGACCTGTTGCGTCGCGCCGATGCGATCTTCATCGAGGAGTTGCGCAACACCGCAGCCACCCAGGCCGACGTCGCCGCCGGCATCGTCGCGGACGACGATGTCGGCAAGTCCTGGTACGACCTGACGTCCCAGGCGTTCGCCGTGTTCCTGCCGGTCAAGTCGGTCGGGGTGATGGGCGACGGACGGACCTACGAGTACGTCACCGCCTTGCGCGCAGTGCAGACGCAGGACTTCATGACGGCCCACTGGGCGATGCTGCCGCATTCGCTGCTCGCGCGCATGTCCAATCGCATCATCAACGAGGTGCGGGGCATCAACCGGGTGGTCTACGATATCTCCGGCAAACCGCCGGCGACGATCGAGTGGGAATAAGGGTCGGTCGAAGACTATCGGACGGATTCCGCCCCAGGCGATGCCCGAGGGCGAGAGCGAAGTAGCCATCGGCTGATGCCGCCGGCAAGGCCAGTCTTCATGGCCTTGCCGCCGTGACGAGCAATGCCAGGACTTCGGCCTGAACCTCGGCGTCGTGACCGACGGCGGGTCACGACGGCCAGTTGACGAACCGGCATGAGGCACCCCCGCCGCTCGGGTGCCGCTGAGACCCCTCCGCCGTCCGGATGAGCCGCCTGCCGTTTCCGCTTACTTGCTCAGCACAAAACCCTCGTAGTTGCTCGCTGCCACTTTGTCGCAGATACGGCGATAGTGCAGCATGCCGCCCGCGTACGGCATGAACACACGCGGCTTGCCGGGCACATTCGCCCCCAGGTACCAGGAGTGTGTGGCTTGCGGCAACAGGGTCGCATCGGCAGCGGCATTGACCTGTGCCACCCAGGCGTCCATGGCCTCCGGCTTGGCTTCAATACGCTGCACGTCATGCTCCCGCATGTGCGCAATGCAGTCGGTGATCCAATCGGCATGCTGCTCGATGGCGACCGGCATGTTGCACAGCACCGACGGACTGCCGGGCCCGGTGATAGTGAACAGATTCGGAAAGCCGGCCACCTGCAGGCCGAGGTAGTTGCGTGGTCCGGCCTGCCAGGCCTCGGCCAGGCGCAAGCCGTTGCGCCCGCGAATGTCCATTCCCAGCAGGGGCCCGGTCATGGCATCGAAGCCGGTTGCGAAGACGATGATGTCCAGCGGATATTCCTTGTCGCTGGTGCGCACGCCGCGCGGCGTGATTTCTTCAATGGGAGTCGCGCGCAGGTCGACCAGCGCGACGTTGTCGCGGTTGAAGGTTTCGAAGTAATCGGTGTCGATCGGCGGCCGCTTGGCCGCATAGGGGTGGTCGATGTCGGCAAGTATGGCGGCGGTTGCCGGGTCTTTCACAATGGAGCGGATCTTGTCCTTGATGAACTGCGCTGCCGTGTCGTTGGCCGCCTTGTCGACCAGCAGGTCCTGGAAGGTGGCTCGAAACTGCAGCCCGCCTCTTTCCCAGGCCGCTTCATACAGTGCCAGACGTTCCTCAGGAGTCGTGTCACTGACCAGCTGCTCAGAAACATGAAACGGGTGGCCATTGGTCGTTGCCCGCGTCAATTCGCGAATCTGCGCCACGTTGTCCTTGACGTACTGCTGAAACTCGGCTGTCAGCGGGGCATTGCGCGCCGGCACGCTGTAATTGGCGGTCCGTTGAAATACGGTCAGGTGACCCGCCGTCTCGGCGATCACCGGGGCCGCCTGAATGCCGGTCGAACCGGTACCGACCTGGCCGACCCGCTTGCCGCTGAAGTCCACGCCGTCATGAGGCCACTGGCCGGTGTGATACCAGTCACCCTCAAACGAGTCCAGGCCCGGAATCTTCGGCACGTTCGCGGACGACAGACAACCCACGGCAGTTACCAGGAACCGGGTTTTGAACTGGTCGCCAGACCCGGTGCTGACATGCCAGATATTGCGTTCCTGATCGTAATGCGCCGCGGTGACGCGCGTATTGAAGCGGATGTCGCGCTTCAAGTCGAAACGATCCGCGACGTGATTCAGATAGCGCATGATTTCGGCCGGGCCGGGGTAGCGCTCTGACCATTGCCATTCGCGGGTCAAGTCCTCAGAGAACGAGTAGCAGTAGGAATGGCTTTCGGAGTCACAGCGGGCACCGGGGTAACGGTTCCAGTACCAGGTGCCCCCCACGCCGGCGCCGGCTTCGAGTAACTGAACCGACAGGCCGAGACGCTCGCGCAGGCAGTACAGTTGATACAGGCCGGCGAAGCCTGCGCCGATAACCAGCGCATCGAGAATGCGATCTTCTCCAGGAGGCGTTCCCGAAGCGATCGACGTGGCGTTTGTCATGACTTATCCGTCTCCCGTGGTCTCAGTCAGACCCGGATTTTACTGTGAGTTCTGCTGTCAATCCCGTCAGGCGTCAGCGCTCCGCGCTCAGCACAGTGGACTTGGAGATCATACTGAAGTCGCGAGCGTTGCGGGCAACATGTTCAGAGGGTAGCGAAATGGTCGGCGTGTTCGGGGAGTTTGCTCTTCTGCTGCTCTTGTCGGCGGGCGCGGGCGCGGTTTCACTCTGGCTGCGCCAGCCGGTACTGATCGCCTACATCGTCAGCGGCATAGTTGCAGGCCCGGCAGTGCTGGGCTTCGTCACCGCCCACGACCAGATAGACCTGCTTGCCCAGGTCGGTGTCTCGGTTCTGCTGTTCGTCGTCGGTCTCAAGCTCGACCTGCAGCATATCCGCCATATCGGCCCGGTTGCGCTGGCCACCGGTCTGGGGCAGCTTGCATTCACCACCGTCGTCGGGTTTTTCATCATCCTGGCGATGGGCAGAGGCTGGGTGGAGGCCCTGTACGTCGCCGTCGCGCTGACCTTCTCCAGCACCATCATCATCGTCAAGCTTCTGTCCGACAAGCGCGAGATCGATTCGCTGCATGGACGCATTGCGGTCGGCTTCCTGATCGTCCAGGATCTGGCCGTCGTGAGCGCGATGATGGTGATGAGCGCCCTGCGTGGGGACAGCGGCGAAGGGTCGCTACCGTTCCTGGCCGGCTCTCTCGCCCTGCGGATCGGTATCGCCACCGCAGGCATGTATCTCCTGATGCGCTACGTCCTTCCTCGAATTGTCGACAGCATGGCAAAGTCTCAGGAACTGCTGCTGATCTTCGCGATAGCCTGGGGCACAGGGCTGGCGGCGCTCGGGGAATGGGCCGGGTTCTCCAAGGAGGCAGGCGCTTTACTCGCCGGTTTCTCGCTGGCGTCAACGCATTACCGGGACGCAATCAACGCACGTCTGACCGGCATCCGTGATTTCCTGCTGCTTTTCTTCTTCATCGACCTGGGCGCCAAGCTCGAGTTCTCCACTCTCGGGAGCGAGATCTGGCCAGCCGTCGTATTGTCGCTTTTCGTCCTGCTTGGCAATCCGCTGATCGTCATGGCCATCATGGGGTACATGGGCTACCGTAAGCGTACCGGCTTTCTCTGTGGACTGACCGTGGCGCAAATCAGTGAGTTCTCGGTCATCTTCATCGCGATGGGCATCTCGCTCGGTCAGGTCGGCAGTGCTGCGCTGGGCCTGGTCACTCTGGTCGGACTCGTAACCATCGCCCTGTCGACCTACATGATCCTCTACTCCCATCCGATCTATGAAATGCTGGCGCCGTGGCTCGGCGCTCTCGAGCGCAAGCGTCCCTATCGGGAACTCGCAGTGGCGACCGAGCGCCACGATCTGCACGAAGCCGACGTGATCGTATTCGGCTTGGGGCGCTATGGCAGCCGATTGGCTATCGGACTGAATAAAGCCGATTTCAAGGTGCTCGGTGTCGATTTCGATCCGGAGGTCGCGCGAGCCCTGCGGCGTCAGGGACTCCCCGTGCGTTACGGCGACGGTACCGCCGGAGAATTCCTTGATAGCCTGCCGCTCAAGGATACTCGCTGGGTGGTCAGCACCCTGCCGGACATGACGTCAAACCGCAATCTGATGCGTGTCCTGCAGGAACTGAATTTCGCCGGAGAAGTAGCGGTTGTCGCCCGCGATGAACTCGATGGCGCTGCATTGAAGCAGTTGGGCTTCCCGACTGTTCTTTACCCGATGCGCAACGCGGTCGATCATGCAGTTGAAACGTTGACCGGACTTATCGGTCCGAAGGAGTAGTCGATGAATCACGATGACCGCATTCTCGCCGCCACGGACCTCTCCGCGCCTGCCCGCCACGCGGTGGACCGTGCCTTTCGACTCACCGCGCATGCAGGCGGGGAACTCCATGTCCTGTACGCGATGGAACTCGACGCTCTCGACACCTTGCGCGACCTCCTTGGTGCGAACTTGTCGTCAGTCAAGACGGCCCTCGAGGCCGATGCCCGCGACCGACTGGCGCAACTCGTCACCGATCCGGCGCGCCATCGCGGCGTCATCGCGCATACCCGAGTCGTTTCTGGAGCCCCGCTCGCCGTCGTCTCGAGCGAAGCCGATGCGCTCGATGCCGGACTCGTCGTGATCGGGGCCCGCGGCGAGTCCTTCCTGCGGCACGCCATGCTGGGCTCGACGGCGGCTCGCCTGCTGCGCAAGTCGATCAGGCGGCCTGTTCTGGTGGTCAAGCAGGCGCCGCGCGGGGACTATCGCACTGTTCTGGTGGCGGTTGACTTCTCGCCGTCCTCGCAGCCGGCTATCCAGGCCGCCCGCCGATGGGCGCCCGATGCCGCAGTAGTGCTGCTGCACGCCTTTGAACTTCCCTTTGAAGGAAGACTGAGGTTCGCCGGCGTCGAGGAGCAAGTCATACGACAGTACATCAGTGCCGGCATCGAGACTCGGCGCAATGCACTTCATGAACTCGCGGCGAGCGCCGGGCTGGCTTCAGCCGACTACTCGGCAAAGGTAATCCCTGGCGATCCATCCCAGCAGGTAATCACCATGGAACAGGAGTACGGTGCCGACCTCATAGTCGTCGGCAGGCATGGCGCGCATATCATCGAGGAATTGCTGCTCGGCAGCGTGACCAAGCATGTGCTGTCCGAAGCACAGAGCGACGTGATGGTCGTAGCGGATTCGAGCCCTGATGTCATCAGGCTGACCTGACCCACCGGATACTGAGAATGCAGGAAACTACGACGGACGAACGAGTGCAAGACTGGCATGGCCGTCCGGTGACAGAGACACTTGCCGAGTTGGAGGCTACACCTGCAGGTTTGAGCCAGGACGAAGCGCAGGCACGTCTCGCCACCTACGGACCCAACCGTCTCCCGGAGCCGCCGAGGAACAGCGCGATCAGGCGCTTCCTGATGCAGTTCCACAACATCCTGATCTACGTGCTGCTTGGGTCCGCGGCCATCACATCGACGCTCGATCATATTGCGGACACCGCCGTGATCCTGGCCGTGGTGATCGCCAACGCGATCATCGGCTTCATTCAGGAAGGCAAGGCAGAAAAGGCGATGGACGCCATCCGCCAGATGCTCGCTCCACGCGCGTCCGTGCTGCGCGACGGTGAACGGCATACGGTGGACGGGGCCAGTCTGGTGCCGGGCGACATCGTGCTGCTGGAGGCCGGGGACAAGGTACCCGCCGACCTGCGGCTGATACAGGCCCATGGGGCCGCACATCCAGGAGGCCATACTGACCGGCGAATCGGTGCCGGTTGAGAAGAACGTCAACCCCGTCGCCGACGACGCCGCGCTTGGCGATCGCACCTGCATGGCGTTCAGCGGCACGCTGGTCACCAGCGGGACAGGGCACGGGCGTCGTGGTCGCAACGGGAGCGGCGACCGAGATCGGGCGGATCAGCGGAATGCTGTCCGCCGTGGAGATCGCTGACGACGCCGTTGGTGCAGCAGATGGACGCTGTTCGCCCGCTGGCTGACCGTCCTGATCCTGCTGATCGCCGCGTTACTCCTCGCCTTCGGCTACTTCGTCGGGCACTACGCCTTCACCGAGATGTTCATGGTGGTGGTCGGACTTGTCGGTGGCCGCCATACCGGAGGGCCTGCCGGCGGTGCTGACGATCACGCTGGCGATCGGCGTGCAGGCCATGGCGCGACGCAATGCCATCGTCCGTCGACTGCCTGCCATCGAGACGCTGGGTTCGGTGTCGGTGATCTGCACCGACAAGACCGGCACGCTGACCCGCAACGAGATGACGGTGGCGTCCGTCGTGACGACAGCGCGGCTCCTATTCCATTCGGGATGCAGGGCTACGCGCCCGGATGGCGAGATCACCCTGGCGGGCATCGCTGTCGAGGCCGGCGAGCATCCGCTGCTGGCCGAACTGGGCCGCGCTGCCGCGCTGTGCAACGACGCAGCGCTGCACGAGCATGACGGTGACTGGGCGGTCGAAGGCGACCCGATGGAAGGCGCGCTGCTGGCGTTTGCGGGCAAGAGCCGGGGTGGATTGGCGCGAGGAGCGCGCGGCTTGGACGCGCACCGACGCCATCCCCTTCGATGCCAAGCATCGTTTCATGGCGCACGCTGCATCACGACGATGACGGGCCATGCTTTCCTGTTCGTCAAGGGCGCGCCGGAGCGGGTCCTGTCGATGTGCAGTGAGCAGCGGGCGGCCGTCGGCGAGGCGCGGAGCCTCTAGAGCCGAGACCTACTGGCACGAGGTGGCCGAACGACATCGCCGCTCAGGGCCAGCGGGTGCTCGCGCTCGCCGCCAGGCCGGTCCCGCCCGGAGCACACCGTGCTCGAGCATGCCGATGTCGAGGGCTCACTGACCCTGCTCGGCCTGGTGGGTCTGATCGATCCGCCGCGGCCCGAGGCGATCGCGGCGGTGTGCGGAATGCCGTGCCGCGGGCATTCGCGTGAAGATGATCACCGGCGATCACGCCGGAACGGCGGCGGCCATCGGGCGGCAGATCGGTCTTGCAGAACCCGGACAAGGTACTGACCGGCGTCGATCTCGACGCTCATGGACGATGCGACGCTGGCCGCCGCTGTTCTGGACACCGACGTCTTTGCCCGCACCAGCCCCGAACACAAGCTCAGGCTGGTGATGGCACTGCAGGCGCACGGCCTGACGGTCGCCATGACCGGCGACGGGGTCAACGACGCGCCGGCGCTGAAGCGCGCCGACGCGGGTATCGCGATGGGCAGGAAAGGCACGCGAGGCCGCCAAGGAAGCCGCTGAACTGGTGCTGGCAGACGACAACTTCGCCTCCATCGTCGCCGCAGTGCGCGAAGGGCGCACGGTCTACGACAACATCAAGAAGGTCATCAGCTGGACCCTGCCGACCAATGCGGGCGAAGCCATGACGATCATCGTGGCACTGCTGCTCGGCCTGACGTTGCCGGTGACGCCGATCCAGATCCTGTGGATCAACCTGATCACCGCCGTCACGCTCGGCATCGCGCTGGCGTTCGAGCCGACGGAGGACAACACCATGCGCCGCGCTCCGCGTTCGCGCAACGAGCCCCTGCTGAACGGCGGGTTGGTGTGGCACATCGTGCTGGTGGCGATGCTGTTCCTGTGCGGCGTGTTCGGCATCTTCGCCTACGCGATCGACCGGGGTTATTCGGTCGAGCTGGCTCGCACCATCGCGCTCAACACGCTGGTGGTGATGGAGATATTCCATCTGTTCTTCATCCGCAATATCTACGGCACCTCGCTGACATGGAAGGCGGTGCGCGGAACGAAGGTAGTATGGTTTACCGTCATCGTCATCACCGCCGCGCAGTTCGCAATCACGTATCTCGAGCCCCTCCAGATGATTTTTGACACGCAAGCGGTTCCATTGCTTGATGGCCTGCTCATTGTCGGAGTCGGTGTCGCGCTGTTCGCCATCATCGAGATCGAGAAGCAGCTTCGCCTGCGGCTGCAGACGATGCGCTCTCCCTGAAGACAGGCGCCTATTCCTGTCGGCTCAGCGCTACCAGTTTCGATAACGTGTTGAAATTGCGGGTCGTCGCACGCAACTGAAGTTTTCTTTCGATGAAGCTGTTGTTGGCTTTCAGATCACTGTACTTCGTCGCGCACTGCACGTATGCCATGTCATCGACTACTTGCACCTGGTCAGGGGAGAAATCGAGGGCTCTGAAAGACTCCAGCAACGCGGGAGCCGGCCTGGATGAAAGAAGCGTGAAATAAAGCCTGGCGGGGTCAGCGTCCCTGAACGGACCCCTGCCGATCGCTTTCCTGAAGTACGACGCCGGCCGCGCCAGTACGCTGATCTCGGCACCGAGCCCCTTACTGATGGCGTCGTGCACCAGATCTTCGGTAGCGGACCTGCCCAGAGTCGTGCAAGCGAGGACGTTGCCGCTCTGGATGTAGGTTCTCACGTCGGTGAGCCCCGCCTCCTCCAGTACTGCGCGCAGCGGCGCCATGAGAACCCTGTTCTTTCCTGTTGGCATGACGCCGCGCAACAGAATGATCATGGTCTTCATGCCCGGAATCGCCGCACCCGGTCCGGTCCCGCCAAATGCGCCTACTGCCCGGCCACCGGCACCGTGTAGTTGAGGATCAACCGTCCGCCGTCGGGATAGATGGTCTGCCCGGTGATGTAGGAAGCATCCTCGCTGGCCAGGAAGGCGGCGACCGATGCGATTTCGGACGGTTCACCGCAGCGTCCGAGCGGCGTTCGGGACAGCACCGTCCGACGGGCCTCGTCCGACGAAAATATCGACCGTGACACCATGTCGGTCAGGATGGTTCCCGGCCCGATACCGGTGACACGGATACCATGCGGCGCGAGCGCAACCGCGGCAACTGCCGTCAGTTGATTCATGCCGCCTTTGGAGATGGCGTAGGTGGCGAGGCTCGGGTTGGCCAGATGCGCATTGATCGACGACATGTTGATGATCACGCCGCCGCCGCCCTGAGCGATGAACCGACGCGCCGCCGTCTGCACCCCGAAGAAGGCCCCCTTGAGGTTGACGCCGATCACCTCGTCAAAGTCCTGGTCCGTGATGTCCAGAAAATCCTGGCTGCGCGCGATACCGGCGTTGTTGATCATGATGTCCAGCCGTCCGAAGTGCTCGACTGCCGCGGCAACCAGCTTCTCGACATCTGCACGCCGGGTGACGTCAGCCGCCACGGCGCGCATGGTGTCCGGGCGGGCAAATTCCTGCGCCGTAGCCGCCAGCCGCGCCTGGTCGATGTCGCCGATCACGACCTGGGCTCCGTCCTGCAGGAAGCGCTCGGCGCAGGCCTTGCCAAGCCCCTGCGCCGCACCGGTAATGACCGCGACCTTGCCGGCGAGGCGGCTCATAGACCGAGCCCCGCGCGCATCACCGCCGTCCATCCGCCAATCATGCGTCTCGCTCCTCGATCGAATCGACGCGATCCGGATAGAACGCGACGTGATCCCTGATCCTGCCGACCGCAGGGTAGGGCGACTCATATTCCCATACCGCGTTGACCGCACGCCCTCCGCCGGCCGGAATGCTGTAGTAAGCGCAGTCGCCCTTGAAGGGGCAGTAGCTGGCGTGGTCCGTGCGCACCAGCAGCGACATGTCGACATCCCGCCGCGGAATATAACGGACAGCCGGATAACTGGCCTCGCGCATCACCAGCGCCGCGCGGGTATCCGCGACGATCCGGCCGCCGACCGAGACGACGATCCGCTTCGGGTCTTCTTCGATCGTGATCGGATGGTCGGGGCCAGGAACTTTTTCGATTCTCTGTTTCATCGACTTCAACTCCGTGCAGGGATGGGTCTCAATCGGGCATGAGCCCGAGATGCGAGCGGAACCGGTTCTTGATGAAGACCGCGTCGCGCGACGGCATGGACCGAGGCGGATTGTCCGCAGCCACCTTGACCACGAACAGGCGGGGACCGTCCGCTGCCTCCCCCAGCGTCATTGATAGACTGTCGACCTCGTCCAGGGTTGTCAGAGTGCCGGTTGCGTCAAACCCGCAGGACCCGGCGACCCTGGCGAGATCAATGCCCAGGCCGGTGTGGCTGGTCTGCATCCCGGTTTCACCGTAGTGGTGGTTGTCGATCACGACGATGGTGAGGTTTCGCGGCCTGGCGACCGCGATCGTGGCGAGGCTGCCGAAGGCCATCAGTTGCTCGCCATCGCCGGTGATGACCAGGACATGTCTGCCGGGCTGTGCCTGAGCGAGCCCGAGACCGACCAGGGCGGCGCCGCCCATCGCGCCCCAGAGGTAGTAGTTGTCATCCCGATCACCCGCAGCATGGACATCGTAGGTGGCGGACCCGAGGCCGGTGACCACCAGCGACTGATCGCGATGGCGCAACAGGGCCGCCACTGCCTGGCGGCGCGCGAGGGACCCGGGTGGCAGCGGCTCGGCGCGGGCTGAGGGGGCTACCACTGCTTCCTCCCCAGGAGGCGCTGCCCGATCAGGACCGCAATCTGCTGATCCGCCTCGAAAGCGAGGGCGGCCGCCGCCTCCACCGTGGCCACCAGGTCCTCGGCGGTATCGGCGCGCATCACGCGAATACCCACTGCCTCCAGTGCAGGCTGGGTCGCCAGGCCCATCGGTACCTGCCATGGATTGAACTCCGCCCACTCGCCCCTCATGGTGACGAGCATCAGGAGCGGAAAGCGCCCGATGGCTGGAAGCGACAGCATGTTGATGCAGTTGCCCACACCGCTCGACTGCATCAGCAACGCTGTGCGCTTGCCGCCCAGCCAGGCGCCGACCGCGATGGCCACTCCTTCCTCCTCGGTGCTCAGGACATTGGAGACTACGTGCGGATCTGCCAAGAATAAGCTGATCAGCGCCGTGTGCCCGGCATCGGGCACGTAGGCCACCACGCCGACCTCGGCCCGCCGCAGAACCTGGTACACCGCCGATGGCCAGGAGCTTCCCGGTCCCGACGCCGCCGCCCCGCCGCCTGCGCCCGCCGCCTCACTTACCGATTCCGAATACGACACGACCGCTCTCCACATTCTTGCGCTGCCCGGACGATAGCAAAATATCTCAAGGGCCGCAGGCCTTGCCATGCGCACTTCAGGCCGTTCAGGCGGCGGCAGGCACCGTCTCGATCACCGCCTCAGCCGTCAAGGTCCGGTGGACCGGGCACTTATCCGCAATCGCCATCAGCCGGGCACGCTCGTCATCTGTCAGGTCACCCTCCAGCCGGATCTCGCGACGGAATACGTCGATCCTGGCCTCGCTGGCTGCATCCGTCTTGGTGCAATCTTCGCAGTCCGCGGCGTGGCGGCGGTCATGGGTCACATCGGCGGCGACATGGGCCAAGGCGATGCCCTTGCGCCGCGCATAGAGCCGGATCGTCATCGTGGTGCAGGCGGCCAGCGCGGCGCAGAGCAGCTGGTAGGGGCTGGGTCCGAGGTCGGTGCCACCCAGCGCCTGCGGTTCATCGGCAATCAGCCGGTGCCGGTTTCCGATCAGCACGTCCTGCCGGAAGCCGTCGGTCCCGCTCTCCGCAGCCCGGACCACCCCTTCCGCCGGGCCGGACGGGGCCGGTTCGGCAACTGGCGTCAGATAGCGCGCCGACCACGACGCGATGATCTCGGCAGCATACTCCGCATCGGCCTCCCGGCTGAGCATGTGGTCCGCGCCGTCCAGAGTCACGAAGGACTTGGGGTGGCGAGCCGCGACATAGAGCTTGGCGGCATTGTCGATATCCACGACGGTGTCGTGGGGCGAATGAAGCACCAGCAGCGCACGGCCGAGCCGACCCAGCGCCTGCTCCAGCGAGGCCTGCGCGATATCCTCCAGGAAGTGGCGGCGGATCTCGAAGGTACGCCCTCCGAGGGTCACCGCCGCCGACCCTTGGCGATGGATTTCCGCCAGCTGGCCACCGAAGTTGTGTGCCACATGCGAGGGGTCGGCGGGCGCACCGATGGTGACCACCGCCCGCGCCGTTGCGATATCCGGCGCAGCCTTGATCACCGCGGCGCCACCCAGCGAGTGGCCGATCAGCAATTGCGGGTCAAGGCCGCGAGCGGCCAGGAACCCCGCAGCCGCGACCAGGTCTGCGACGTTGGAGCTGAAATTGGTACTGGCGAACTCGCCGCCGGAATGTCCCAGGCCGGTGAAATCGAAACGCATGACTGCGATGCCGTGCGCCGCCAGACGACCGGCAATTCGCCGGATCGCGGGAATGTCCTTGGAGCAGGTGAAGCAATGTGCAATGAGGGCCGCGGCCCGGACTGGACCTTCGGGCAGGTCCAGCCGCGCTGCCAGCCGGGCCCCGGACGGACCGGGGAAATCAACTCGTTCGCTGCGCATGGCCGGCCTTACACCGGTACCGTAGGGTCGATCATATTCAGGACTCCTGTGCGGGTGGGTTGGTGATGGCGGTAAATTGCTGCACGACACCGGCGCCGAGCAGTTCGTCGATCTCGGCGGCGCTGACACCCGACTCGGCCAGTATCTGCACCGTATGTTCGCCGGGATTCGGCGCGTGGCGATAGACATTGGCAGGGGTGGCCGAGAACGCCTGGGGGATGCCCATCTGCACCATCGGACCCTCGGTCGGATGCTCGACCTCCGCCAGGAAACCACTGACGCGCAAATGCGGATCGTCCAGCAGATCTTCGATCTGGTTGACCGGGACCGCCGGCAGGTCATGTGCCTGCAGCAGCGCAAGCCACTCGCCGGTTGTACGCTCGGTCAGGAATTCCGCCAGCATGCCGTAGGCATCGCTGTAATGTCGGGCGCGCGACGCCTGGCTTGCAAAGCGGCTATCGTTCTGCCAGATGTCGCTTCTTCCGATCGCCTCGAAGAACGTCTGCCACTGGCGGTCCGTGTAGATCAGCACGCAGATGTGACCGTCGCGGGTGGGGTAGGGGCGGCGGTTCGGTGTCGTCAGCCGATCATAGCCCTTTGGGCCGGCAGCCGGCTCGAAGCTCAACCCGCCCAGGTGGTCGCCGAGCACCATCTGAGCCAGCGTTTCGAACATCGGCACCTCCACCGCCTGGCCCTGTCCGGTTCGCTGCTGGTGCAGCAGTGCAGCCATCAATGCATGGGCCGCGCTCATGCCGGAAATGCGGTCTGCGATGACGGCAGGCACGAATCGGGGATGCTCGGCACCGCTCATCGTGAAGGTAGCCGCGAGGCCGCTGACGCCCTGGATCAGGTCGTCATAGGCAGGCCGGCCCGCGTACGGGCCCTGGCCGCCATAGCCGACCAGGTTGAGGTAGACGATGGCGGGGCTGACCCGCGCGACATCCGGATAGGACAGACCGAGGCGGGCCATTGCGCCTGGCCTGACGTTGTGCAGAAAGGCGTGCGCGTTGGCGCAGAGCTTCAGTATCGTGTCGCGGCCCCGGTCGGACCTTGCGTCGATCACGATGCTTCGCTTGTTGCGGTTCGCGTGGATGAAGACGGGCCCCATCAACGGGCTGCGCCGAGCGCCGGCGAGCCGGAACACGTCCCCGCCGGGAGGCTCGATCTTGATGACTTCGGCGCCGTAGTCCGCGACTATCTGGCTCGCGAACGGCGCGGCCAGGATCGTCGACATGTCGATGATCCGAAGCCCGGCCAGGGGTCCGGTTGCGCCGCTATCGCAAGGCATGCTGGTAGGCCTCGAGCACTTCGCTGCCGGGCAGGCCGCGCCGGTCGAGTTGCGCCGCCCAGTCCTTGCGGGCCGATTCCGACGCCTGCTCGAGTTTGGCCAGGTCCGCATCGCCCAGTTTGAAGTGCTTCACGCCCGCCGCCTCGATCTTTTCGCGGTTGGCGGCGGTGCTGCCGTCCAGGAACTCGCAGACGTTCCGGGAGGCTGCCTTGCCCGCAGCCAGCATCGCCTGCTGGACTTTCTCAGGAAAAGCCTGGAATCGCTTCTTGCTCATCGAATAGGTGATCAGCACGGTACCAAAACTGACGTCGCGGGTGCCGGCTTTCAGGCGGCCGGGCAGGTCGTACGCGAGCAGGCTGGTGGATGGGAAGACGACGCCGTCGATGGTGCCCCGAGTGAGCGAGTCGTAGGTGTCGGGCGCGGCCATGTTGACCGGAACCGCGCCGAGTGCCTTCATCGTCGAGGCCTGCGCCCCACCCGCGGTTCGCAGCTTGAGCCCCGCCACGCCAGCCAGCGAATCGATCGGCTTGCTGGTGTAGATCTGATAGGGTTCAAGGATCGTCGAGATCAGGATGACCACGCCGTTCGGGTCGAGTTCACGCTTGGCCAGCACGCCGTCGTGCGCGAGCTTGAGGAACGCCTCCGTGCCCTGGCACGAGGTCTTTGCCAACCCCGGCAGTTCGGAGACTGTCATCAACGGCATCTTGTCGGAGACATAGGACGGGACCACGTACGACATGTCGGCGACGCCGGACATCGACAACTGCAGCATGTCCTTGGCCTTGCCGAGTTGCTCGGCCGGAAAATGCTGCAGCTTGATCGCGTTGTCGGTCCGCTTGCGCACGTCCTCCACCCAGAACTTGAGGCCACGCTCCGCGAAAAAGTGGCCGACCGGCAACGAATCGGCTACCCGCAGGACAGTCTCGGCGGAAGCTGCCGGCGGCATCGTGGCCAGTGCCGACAAAGCCAGCAGCGTCGACATCCATCCGAGGGCGGGGGTTGAACGGGTCATGGTCGTCTCCTTGAGGTCAGTTGTATCGATGGAAGGGGTAATCAGGGATCGAGGCGGGGAATCGAAATCGGTAATCGGAGTCGGGAATCGAAGTCGGGAATCGAAGTCGGCAATTGCCCAGGGGCGCGAGGTCGCCGGGGTCAGTTCATGAACGACGGCAGCCAGAGGATCAGTTGCGGCGCTGCCACCAGCACGGCAATCAGGATGAGATGGGCAACAACGTGCGGCCAGGCACCGACGAACACGTCAGCCAACGGCCGATCGGCGTAGCGCGCCACGACAAAGGCATTCAAGCCGACAGGCGGGGTCACCATGCCGACTTCGCCCACCACGATCATGATCACGCCGAACCAGATCGGGTCATAGCCGATGGCCAGTACCACCGGCAGGGCAACCGGCACCGTCAGGACGAGGATTGCGATCTGGTCGAGGAAGCAACCCAGCAGCATCACGATCGCCAGGATGATGGCGATGATCAGCCACGGCGGCAGGCCGGAGGCGCCGACCGCCGACACCAGTTGCTGCGTCACGCCGGTCAGCGCAAAAAAATACCCGAATATGTGCGCGCCGAGCAGGATCATGAAGATCATCGCCGTCGAGCGAAGGGCGTTGACGCAGGCGCTCATCAGTTCGCCACGACCCAGTCGGCCGAGCGAGAATGCGATGGCGCACGCGCCGAAAGCCCCGAGCGAAGCGGCCTCGGTCGGCGTCGCCAATCCGGCGTAGATCACGCCTGTCACGGCGGCGAGCAGAACCAGCATCGGCCAGACGCCCTCCAGCGAGGCCAGCTTCTGCGCGAGGGAGTAGCCGGGGCCCCTGGGTGCTGCTTCGGGATTGCGCCAGACGAGAAACAGCACCGTCAGCACGATGGTCAAGGTCACGAGCACACCCGGGATGACGCCGCCTATCAAAAGCTTGCCGACGCTCACGTCCGCAATGATGCCGTAGAGGATCAGCGCGATCGATGGCGGTATCAGCATGGCGAGCGTGCCGGAAATCGCCACCACGCCGCAGGCAAGCCTGGGCTCGTAGCCTTGTCGCAACATCGCAGGGATGGAAGTCGCCGACAGGGTCGCGGCCGCGGCAGTGCTCGAACCCGAGATGGCTCCGAAACCGGCGCCCGACAGGGCTGTGGCGATCGCCAGCCCACCCGGCGTACGGCCGACCCAGATCGACGCCGAACGGAATAGCGTATCGGCGATTCCGCTGATGATCACAAACTCGGCCATCAGGATGAACATCGGAATGGCGGTCAGTTCGAACGAGCTCACGGTCGACAGCGTCGTGGTCGACAGGATGCCGCTCAGCAGCCCCGGACCGCCGGTATAGAGCAGGCCGGCCGCACCGGCGAGTGTCAGCGAGAAAGCCACCGGCACACTGGCCGCCAGCAGGATCAGCAGCAGCAGGAAGACCGACGCCGCTGCCATTTCAGTAGCCTGCCGACGGAGGCAACCCGATCAGCGACTTGCCGGTCACGAGCGAGGCCAGGTGAGCAACGGCTCGACCGTACAACCGCATTGCCATGGTCGTGGCGCCGATCACCACGATGGCATCCGGGATCCAGGTCGGCCACTCGAGGGCCCCCATGACTACCGCGTTTCCGCGGAAGTTCGCCAGCGCGGAGGGGGCGAAGATCCAGACGATCCATACGAAGATGGTTGCCATCAGGCCGCTGGCGAGCGCCTCGATCACCCGCCGCATCGGTACCGGGATTCGCGGAACGAGCAGGTCCACCGCAATATGGTGGTGATCCGCCAGGGTGTCCGACAAAGCGAAGTAGAAGATCGCCGGCATCAGGTACATGCCGACCAGTTCATAGGTCACGATCAGCGGGGACTGGAACAGGTATCTGGCCAGGACATCGCAGAAAACCAGCAGCATCACCGCAAGGAGGCATGCGGCTGCAACCGTCCGCAGGACTCGCTCGATGGCCAGCATGGCCTGGCTGCAGGAATTGAGCACGCAGCGGTCTCCTCGTGTGGTCTGATGGCATGCTCCGTCCGACACCAACGCGGCAGTTCGTGCCGGAACGCGTCACAGCCTGCGCTTTGAAGCGCCTGGGGCAATAGTATCGGACTTTGATTTGCGGGCTTGGCCGCGCCTCAAAGCCGCTGGAGCAGTCCGAGCGCAGCGGCCGGAGCACGCTCCTTGGCGCCGTTGATGAAGTAGACGAACACGTCCTTCGGTGGCCCGTCGCTGCCGCCGCGGCGCTCGCCGACGGCATCAGCCGGCAACGGGTTGCGTCCTTCGGCCCACTCCCGGCAGCAGTCGGCCCAGCCGTCCAGCGCCTTCGGCGCATAGCCGTTCTTGAAGCGCTGATTCGCCTCCATCAGTCGCGCATAGACGATATCGCCGGTGAGATCGGCGATCGACGGAAATTGCCCCGCGTCGGTGTAGACCACCGCCGCCCGGTACTTGCGCGCCAGGGCGACGAATTCCGGGGACCTGAAGCTGTCGTGTCGGACCTCCAGCGCATGCTTCAATGCCAGGCCGGCGTGGCGATCGGGCAACAACTGGAGGAAAGCCTCGAAGTCCGATGGCTCGAAGCGCTTCGTTGGCGCGAACTGCCATACGATGGGGCCGAGCTTCACTCCGAGTTCCGCGATGCCGCTTTTTACGAAACGACTGATCGAATCCCCGGCTTCGGCCAGGACCCGCCGGTTGGTCGCATAGCGGCTGGCCTTGAGCGAGAAAACGAAGTCATCCGGCGTCTGATCCCGCCAGCGGGCAAAGCTCGCCGGCGTCTGGGTCCGGTAATAGGTGGCGTTGATCTCGATTGCCGTCACCTGCCGGCTTGCGTACTCGAGTTCGAGCCGCTGCGCCAGGTCCGGAGGATAGAAATTGCCCCGCCAGGCTTCAAAGATCCAGCCGCCGATGCCCACCCTGATTGCCATGGTCCGGTTCCTCCCCCAGCCGATGAGATTCCCGAGTGTCGCACGACGAACCTTACCGGTCGTCGGCGATTGATCTCGCCTCATGGCCGCTCGCAGGTAACATGCTTGCCTTCGCCGCCCAATCACCGATCAATGCGTGAAGTCCTGAACGTCATCGCCTGCGAAGGATGCGACGCGCTGTACGGCCGCGCCGATCTGCGGCGCGGCGACGTGGCCCGCTGCCGGCGCTGCTCTGCAGTGCTGGACCGGCATCCGGGCAGTCAGCATCAGCGGATCCTGCCGCTCACCGTCGCCTGCCTCATTCTCTTTGTGATCGCCAACGTCTTCCCGATCGTGCAGATCGATGTCCGCGGCGTCGGCAGCCAGACCAGCCTGCTGGGAGCGGTCATCGCACTCAGCACCGAGGGCAGGGCGACCGTCGCGCTCCTGGTATTGGCAACCACGATCCTGTTCCCGCTGGTTCAGCTGACCGTGCTCTTCTACCTGCTCATGCCGTCACGCGGCAGCGGCCCGCCGGCCGGATTCGACTGGCTCGTGCGCAGCATCCAGTCCCTGCGTCCCTGGGGCATGATCGAGGTGTTCCTGCTCGGCGTTCTGGTCGCGATCGTCAAGCTCGCCAGCATCGCGACCGTGGTCCCGGGCATCGCCCTGTGGGCTTTCGTGATCCTGACATTCCTGCTGACCGCCGTTCTGTCGTTCGACCCCCGCCGCCTGTGGGACGGCAATGCCGGTTTCCAGGCAGGGGCGACCATCCCGTGACCCCGATGAGCGACATCCGTTTGCACTCGGCCCGCGAACTCGGCATGATCCGCTGCCACCATTGCGATGCCGTCTGGCGGGATGCGAACGACGGCGAGCCCTGCGGTCGCTGCCGCGCGCGACTGCACTCGCGCAAACCCGACAGCCTCGGCCGGACCTGGGCATTGCTGGCAACCGCCGCCATGCTTTACCTCCCCGCCAACATGCTCCCGGTGATGACCACCGAGTCGCTGTTCAGAACCCAGGAGGACACCATCCTGAGCGGGGTGATTTACTTCTGGGTGTCCGGAGACTGGGTGCTGGCGGCCACCATTTTCATCGCGAGTTTCCTCGTGCCGCTCTTCAAGCTCAGCGCACTCATGCTGATGGCGGCCATGGCACAGCGGCGCAGCCGCTGGGCGCGACCGCAGCGCACGCGGCTGTATCGCATCGTCGAAGTCATCGGCCGCTGGTCGATGCTCGACGTGTTTGTCGTGGCGCTGCTGGCCGGGCTGGTGCGCATGCAGGGCATTGCAGAAATCACAGCGGGGCCGGGGATCGCCTCGTTCGGCGCCGTGGTCGTGCTTACCATGCTTGCGTCGATCAGTTTCGATCCGCGGCTGGGTTGGGATGACGCCGCAGAGCGCGAAGCGCCCCGGCCGACCGAAGACGCATCTGCCCCAAGGACCCCAGGCTCCCAGCACATGACCAGAAATGACTGACGACGATTCCCGCCTGCCGCGCCCCGAGGTCTCTGCACAGCGACCCTGGCTGCCGTCGCTCATCTGGCTGATTCCGATCGTCGTGGCCGTGGTCGGCATCACCCTGGTGGTCCGGTTCCTCTCGGAGCGCGGGCCGACGATCACCATCTCGTTCAATACCGCCGAAGGCATCGTCGCCGGCAAGACCCGGATCAAGTACAAGGAAGTCGAGATCGGCGCCGTCCAGAACGTCAGGCTGGCCGAGGACCGCTCGAGCATCATCGCAACCGTGCAGCTGCTCAAGGAAGCAAAAGGTTTCACCGCCAAGGACACACGCTTCTGGGTGGTCCGGCCGAGAGCGGAAGCAACCGGTATCTCGGGCCTGGGCACCTTGTTCTCAGGCGCCTACATAGGTGCCGATCCCGGCATATCGGGCGAGATCGCCAGCCGCTTCGAAGGGCTCGAGACCCCCCCGATCGTGACCCGGGACGAGTCGGGCAAGCAGTACGTCCTTCAAGCCGACGACCTCGGTTCGTTGGATATCGGATCGCCGGTCTACTACCGTCGCATCAAGGTCGGGCAGGTGGCGGCCTACTCGCTGGACGAGGACGGCAAGGGCGTCACCCTGAGGATCTTCGTGAACTCGCCCTATGAGAAATATGTCGGCGCCAATACGCGCTTCTGGCACGCGAGCGGCTTCGACGTCCAGGTCAATGCCGGTGGCGTGCGCCTGCGAACCCAGTCGCTGGCCACGGTAATCCTGGGCGGCATCGCCTTCCAGTCACCGGACGGCAAGCAGGGCCCGGAAGCGCCGGAAAATACCGCCTTCGGGCTGGCGGCGGATCAGGGCACCGCACTTGCCGCGGACGACGGGCCGCCCGAGGTGATTCTGATGCACTTCAACCAGTCGCTTCGGGGCCTCGCTCCGGGTGCCCCGGTGGATTTCCGGGGAGTAGCGCTCGGCCAGGTCAAGTCGATCGGCGTCGACTTCGATCGCAAGGAGGGTGAGTTCCGGATGCCGGTACAGGTGGAGGTATATCCGCAGCGGCTGCAGCGCGGCGCGGAGGATTCCGAGTCGCCGGAGTCGCGCCGTCAGCGCATGAAGCAGCTGATCGAGCGCGGCTTGCGTGCTCAGCTCCGGCTGGGCAACCTGCTGACCGGTCAACTCTA
Organism: uncultured beta proteobacterium; assembly: GCA_963834335.1. Lineage (GTDB taxonomy): Bacteria > Pseudomonadota > Gammaproteobacteria > Burkholderiales > Burkholderiaceae_E > Lautropia. The sequence continues at coordinate 102,122 of CAWIBK010000002.1, forward strand.
CGTCGCACTGGATTTTTTCCCGAATGCCCCTTCACAGGAGCCGAAACCCGCGGGCAGCCAGCTGGAAGTTCCTACGGTGCCCAACAGCCTGGACGAACTGCAGTCGCAGATCGGCGAGATCGCCGTCAAACTGAACAAGGTGCCCTATGAACAGATCGGCAAGGATCTGCAGCAGAGCCTGAGCAGCCTCGATCGCACCCTCGTCAGCGCCGAGCAGCTGGTGAAGGGGCTGCGCAACGACGTCTCGCCCGAGATCACGGCGGCCATGAAGGATGTCCGGCAGACGCTGGCGGCGGCCGGCAAGACCCTGGACGCGACCGGCAAGACAATGAAATCCGCGGAGCGGGCGATCGCCGACGATGCCCCCCTGCAGCAGGACCTGCGTCAGGCGCTCCGGGAAATCTCCCGCGCCGCGGGATCCCTGCGCGTCCTGACCGATTACCTGGAGCAGCATCCGGAGTCCCTGCTCCGTGGCAAACCGAGGAGCTCGAATTGAAGCTTTTGCGCACGAGACCAGCCGCCGTCGGGTCCCTGCTGGTCGGCATCTGCGTCCTCCTGGTACTCGCGGCCTGCGCCGCGGCACCGGTACGCTTCTACACGCTGGCCGGGGCGGCGCCACTTCCTGCGCCCCGCCAGTCTGCACCGGCGCCCGGCAGCGCCTCGCGGGTGCAGTTCGAGCTGGCGCCGGTGGGTGTGCCCGAGCGGTTGGCAAGGCCGCAGATGGTCGTGCGCAGCGACGCGGATTCCACCAGCGCACGGGTCAGCGTGCTGGAGCAACAGCGCTGGTCGTCACCCTTCGACCGGGAACTGCGCGACTCGTTCGGCCTCGCGCTGGCGGCAAGCCTGGGCGCCAACGACGTCAGCCGCGGCGGCCAGCTGCCGGGCCAACCGGTCTACCGGATCGCCATCCAGCTGCAGCAGTTCGACGCCGCGCTGGACCAGCAGGTGCAGGCGAGTTTCGGCTGGACGATCACCCGTTCGGACAACAACGACATCGCCATCTGCCAGGCTATCGCCACCGAATCGGTCGGGGCGGGCATGGAGGAGCTGGTGCACGGCATTCACCGGCTGGTGGTCCAGACGGCGGATCGCATCGCTTCCCAGGTCGACGCCCTGCAGGCCGGTCGCGCGCCCAACTGCGAGCGGCCTGCCTCAAGCTGACCGCTTGTCTTCCTGCTCCTGCAGCCGCCGCCACAGGACCTTCCCGGCTCCCGATCTGGGCAGCGACTCGACGAACTCGACGATGCGAGGGCGCTTGTAGGCGGCCATCTGCCCCTGCGCCCAGTCGATGATGTCCTGCTCGCTCACCTGTCCTGCGCGCCCCGGGGCCAGCACGACCAGCGCCTTGACCGTCTCCCCGCGGCGCGGATCGCGGGCTCCGATGACACAAGCCTCCAGGATGTCCGGGTTCCGGTACATCATCGCCTCCACCTCCGCGGGCCAGACCTTGAACCCGGATGCATTGATCATCCGCTTGAGCCGGTCGACCATGAAGAAGTAGCCGTCCTCGTCGATCCGGCCGAGATCCCCGGTCCGGAGGAATCGCCGCCCGTCGACCTCGACGAAGGCGTCGGCATCCGCGCCGGGATTGTTCCAATAGCCGCGCATGACCTGCGGACCGTGCACGATGATTTCGCCGACCCCGCCGACCGGCAACTCCTGCAGGGTCTGCGGGTCCACGACGCGGGCGTCGACATCGAACATCGGTATGCCCAGGCACTGCTGCTTGGGCCGGTGAGGCGGATTGAGATGGGTCGCAGCGATCGTCTCGGACATGCCGTAGCCCTCGACATAGTCCAGGCCGGTCAGACGCTTGAGCTTCTGCGCTACCGCGGCCGGCATTGCCGCACCGCCGCCACGCACCACCTGCAGACAGGAGATGTCGTGGTTCGCCAGGTCCGGGTTGGACAGGAAATCGATCATCATCGTGGAGATCGACTGCCAGACGGTCACCCGATAACGCTGCATCATCAGCAGGGCGGCCTCGCGATCCCAGCGCGGCAGCAGGACGACCGTCGCCCCGGCGAACAACGGACCGTTCATGCCACTGGTCATGCCTGTGACGTGGAAGTACGGCAGCACTGAAAGATAGATGTCGTCCTGGGTCCGCCCGAACCATTGGACGCCCCCGACCAGCGTGCTCATCACACTGCGGTGGGTATGCTGGCAACCTTTTGGCGCGCCGGTCGTGCCGGAGGTGTAGGGCATGACGCACAGGTCGTCAGGCCCTGCGCTGAGAGGACCTGGCTGCCGCTTAAGCCGACCGACTTCCTCCCACGCGACCACCCCCGCTGCACGATCGTTTGCGGACACCGTGTCACGCGGGGCCCGCACGAACGAGGGAACCGCCAGATCGGTGGGCTCACACAGAAAATCGCTGTACGTCGCCAGAATCACGTGGCGCAGGCCTTGAAGCGCCAGCAGCGGTCTGACCTCCGCAAGCAGTTCCTGGGAAACGAATGCGACCTGGGCGCCGCTGTCGCTGGCGCAGTACGCGACTTCCGCAGTGCGGTTCATCGGGTTTACCGGCACCACGACGGCGTTGGCGCGCAGGATGCCGAAGAACGCAAGCATCCACTGGGGACTGTTCTGCATGCAGATCAGCACCCGATCGCCGGCCTTCACGCCGCAATCCCGCTGCAGGTAGCCGGCGATCTCGTCGGCCTGGCGCCGAAACGCCGAGAACGTCAGCCGTGTGTCGTAGTAGACGACGAAGGCCTTGTCGGGATAGCGCGCCGCGGAGACTTCAAGGTTGAAGTAGACGTTCGTCTGCGGCAGCGTCAGATGCCGTGACAGTCCGGTCGGCCAGTGGGCCTCGTGCAGATTCGACATGCGGGCCTCGGCTGATCCTGAGAGGTGCCTCTTGGAGGCTCAGCGCAGCGAGAACTCGGCGCAGGCAGCCGGGCACTGGGGCTTGGAGCGGTTCGGTCCGGTCATATCCGGCCCGGTACGCGGCGCCAGCGTGAACATGCGGCTGCGGGAAACCTTTCCCTCGGTAGCCAGCCAGTCCCGCACCAACTGCGCGCGTCGCAACGCCAGCACCCTTACGGCTTCGGCGTCCACCTCGACCGTATCGAGCAGCGCTTTTTCCATGTCCTCGAGACCCGGTGGCTTCGCCGACCCGCTTGCGGCCGGGGCCTGGTCTGCCTGCCTGATCTCGTCATAAAGCTGCTTCACCAGGGCAGGATACTGCTCCTTGTCGATGGCAGAGCGGCCCGCAGCCTGCGGCTCCAGGGCCGCACGCTCGTCCGCCTCGGATAGACGTTCGCCGGCCTCGCGACGCTGCAGCAGGCGCAGCCGCATATCCAGCCGCTGCCGTTTGATCGCGTCGCGTTCGCGCTTCGGGTCCACCCGTCCCGCGATCTCGAGCTTAAGAGCGGGACGCTCGGTCAGCGCCTTCGCCATGGTTCCGAGCTTCTTGATCGATTCCTGCGCCAGTTCGGCCGTCCCGGGGGCGAACTCCACGAACGACAGCGATTCCTCGCTGCCGAAGGCCGACGCGAGCGCCGCGAAGGGAGAGGTGATGATTCGGGTCAGGAGATTGCCGAGAGCATTGGCGAGGATGCCGCCGATCGAGAACTGCGGGTCCGACAGAGAACCTGCAACCGGCAGATTGAGATTGATCTCACCTTGCCTGTTCTTCAGCAGGCTCAGGGCGAACTGCAGCGGCAGGTCGGGGGCTTGCGGGCTGTCGACCTTTTCGCCCAGCGTGAGTTGATCGAGCACCAGCTGATTCTCCGCTGCGAGCTGACCGTTCTCGATCCGATAATGGACATCGAGGGACAGCTTGCCTTTCTCGATGGCATAACCGGCGTACTTGCCGGAGTAGGGCGAAAACTTGGGGAGATCGATTCCCTTGGCCTCTGCGCGAACGTCGGCATACAGGGAAGCTCCGAAGGGATTGATCCTGCCCGAGATTTCGATCGGCGCGTCGTCGTCGATCTGCCCCGACAGATTAACCTGCGCCGGGGCAGGATCATCCGAGGCCATGGCGGATAGCCCGCCATCGAGCTCGGTCAGGTTGACCGAGTAATTCGGCGTCACGAAGCGATCGGTGAAGTTCGAGCGCCCGCGCACGAGCTTCACCGCTCCCAGCCGGATCGATGGCCCGGGCGATTCAGTCGCCGGCACTGTCTCCGCCGCCTCCGCCGCGCCGCTCCCAGGCTGCGGCGGCGCAGCCTGGCGAACCAGGTCCTGCAGGTTGAAGCGCCCCTGCTCGCTGAGGACGACCTTGGCAAAAAAGTCGCTCAGTGTCACCGCTTCGATTGCGATACGATCCGCCTGGCCCGGCACGGCTGGATTCAACTCGAGATCGATCCCGTCAAGGGCCAGGGTCTTCCAGCGGATCGCGTCGTCCGCGGGTGCGGTGCGCTCGCGCGTGTGCAGATCATCGACCGCAAGCTGGCCACTAAAACGAATACGGTCACCGTCGATGCCCAGGTCGCCGCTGCCGCTCAGCGTCCCCTCGTCGATGCTGAGCGTCAGCCGCTGCGCCACGTACGGATCGACCACGGGCAAGGAAAGCTGCTTCAATTGCAGTGAAAGTGCCATCGACCAGGGCGCCAGGACAAAGCCGCCACGCGCGGCGATGGTGCCGGACTCCCCGACTTGCGCGGACAGGTCCAGCGTCGATTCGAGAGAGCGGTCGGTACCCACCTGCTCGATCCGGCCGGCAATGTCGGTCAACGACACCGCCACCGGTGCCTGGGCTGTCAGGTCGTGCCACGCGAGACGGTTGCGCTCGAGGTCGATCTGCCTGACCGTGACCGCCCAGGCCACGGCCGCAGGGTCTGTCGCCGCCGTAACCGCGGGGACGTCGTCGGAGTTGGACGGTGCCGGCTCGGGCGACGGCGCGAGCAGCGACTGCAGGTTCAACTGGCCGGCCGCGTCCCGCTCGAGGTCGATGTCCGCGCCCGCGAGTACCAGCCGGGAGACCGACGCCTGGCGCTCGAGCAGGGACAGTGAAACCCCTTCGGCGACAAGCCCTCCGACCACCAACGCGGACTCGTCGCGTTCGGGTAGCTTGAAGCGGACCTGCTCGACGCTGGCGTTGGCGTCGGACACATCCAGCGCGAAACGGCCGCCCCAACCGATCGCCAGCGCCCCCCCTACAGCGAGGGCGCCGGACTGCAGATCCACACCGGGCGCGAACAGGCTGCTCAGGTAGGGTAGATAAGGAGCAATTTCCGTCACCCGGGCAGTCAGGTCGCCGGCAGCGCGCGAGCGGGGGAGATCCAGCGTGCCCTTCCATTGCAACTGCGATCCACCATCCTGCTTCAGGGCCAGGGATCCCTTGGCTGGCGCACTTTGGCGGCTGCCGATCTCGTCCAGCGCGATGCTGATATCGGAGTGAACCAGTCTGACCGCCGGGGAAACAGCCTGATCGTTGAAGGTGACCCGGCCGTTGCTCACCCGGGTGCGGTGCAGGCTCCAGGCGATCGGGCTGTCCGCCTTCTTCGCCGGGCCGGCCGGCGGCGCCTCCCGCTGTGCATTCCCGACCACGAATGCATCGGCCAGCGCGAAGTCCCCGCGAGGCCCGCGCTCGATCATGACGTCGAGTCCGTCGGCTTGAAGCGTGCCGAAGGCATACCGGCCGGCGAGTGGTTCCAGCCGATCCAGATCCAGGGCGAGGCGCCTGGCCGATACCAGCCGCTTGCCATCGCGGGTGTCGAGGCGCAAGTCGTCGATCCGGACGCTGCCGGCAATACCCAGCTTGGGTCCGCCGGGTTCCTGCGTGAAATTGATCTTGAGGTCGCTGCCGAGTTTGCCGGTCGGGACCTTGAAGCCGAGCGGGGCCGGCGAGAGCGCCAGGTAGGTGGCAATGTCGACGTCACGCAGGCTCAGGTCAAGCGACGTCTTGCGCGTCGCGCTGAACGGCATCGACTCGCCACCCAGGTTGAACGCGCTCCCGTTGATCACGGCGGACAGCGTCGGCTTGACGCTGACCGCAGCGTCATGGTCGAGGTTGGAGACCAAGGGCACGCCGATGGTGAGGTCGTGGATCCTGTGCTTCTGGCCGAGTACCTGGTCATCGAGCGTGATCTCGCCGCCCGAGAGCGTCAGGTTGTGAAGAGCGAAACGGGCGGCGTCTTCTACTGGTGGAGGCTTATCTGTCGGCGAATTCGCAAGCCGCTCCACGATGTCGGTGAAATTGAAACGGCGGTCACCGGTGCGCTGCAGCCTGATCATCGGCGACGTGATCGTGGCACTGTCGATGACTGGTGCGAGATAGCGCAGGCTCGAGATCGAAAGGTCCGCTACCAGAGCCTCGATCGTCACGAAATCGCCCGAGCCGGACTGATCGGCCACGCGTACCCGGCCGGTCGACAGTGTCAGCGTGAATGGATTGAAGCGGATCCGCTCCATCCCGACCTGCCGGCCAATGGCGTCGCCGGCGCGCGCAAGCACGACATGTTCAACCAGCAGCGGAACGGCAACCGCCACAATTCCGCATGCCGTCAGGAAGAGGGCGATTGCGATCAGGACGTAGCGGGACAGACGCAGCCACAACGGTCGCAGGGCGGGCGTCGAGGTCTCTCGTGGCGGTTCGTGATCTTTCAATGAGGCGGGCGAATCGGTAGCCAGCGTCGATGATAGACCAAGGGGCGGGGCCAGGCCGGGACTTCACCCGCGTCCGCCGCCGCAGGTGCCGCAGTCGCGGCAGATGCCGCGGGTTCTGCGGGTTCTAAGCGTACGACGCGTACGACGGATTCAGCGCCGATCGTACTCGTCGTGACGACGCCACCAGATGCCGGTCTCATTGCGTCCCTTGGGGGCGCGATCGAGCCACTGGTACATGCCCCAGAGGCCGTCCAATCCGCGGGCATAAGCGGAATAGCTGTGATAGACGACGCCGTCCTCGAGCACGAAGGCGCTCATGCCCGGCCGCTCACGCGTATAGGCGGCCACGCCGGTTCCAGTCGTGGCCGCAATCTGCGCAACCGGACCCTCGTCGCCGGGCTCCTTCCACTCCCGAATGGTCTTTCCTGCGAGCGGCTCGTCTGCCGCCGGCTCGCGCCGGTAGTTGTAGTCGATGCCGCCCTCGCGCTGCTGTGCCTCTGTGAAAGAGACCCCGAAGTCGAAGTTGAAGTCACTGCCCGACGAGGACGCCCACGGAAACTTCCACCCCATGCGTCGCTTGAACGCCTGCAGTTTCGCAAGCGGCGCCCGCGACACCGCCCACAGCGCGACGTCGTGGTTCGCCAGGTGGACGGCGAAGCCGTCGAACCCGTCCGCGATCGCCGAACAGGACGGGCAACCCGCCACGTAGTCGGGTCCGAACATGAAATGGTAGACGAGGAGTTGCGAACGCCCGCCGAAGAGGTCTGCCATCGGGACAGTCCCTTCATCGGTCTCGAACCGGTACGCCTTGTCGAGGCGTACCCAGGGCAGCTGTTGCCGACGCTGCGCAAGCTCGTCGCTGCGCCGCGTAAGCTCCTTCTCCTCCTCGAGCAACGCAAGCCGGGCTGCGCGCCACTCCTCTCGACTGACTGTCTCATGTCGCATGGTCCGATCTCCTCAGGCCGGTTTCGCGTGACGGCGCAGGAATACGCCGAGGTTGTCGAAGAACGGAGGCCAGCCGCGCGCGTGGCTGTCGCGGGTCTTGACATCGAAGAAGCGGTCGTGCACGAAGCTGAGCTCGGTGCCGTCGGCCACCGGCTTCAGGTCGATTGTGACGCGGGACACGCGGTCGGGCGTGCCCTTCCAGGCCCAGGTGAACACGAGCCGGGAGTTGATAACGACTTCCTGGTATTCGCCAGAGGCTTCATGCGTCTCGCCATCGGGTGCGCCAAAGGCGATGCGGTAACGGCCGCCGACGCGCAAGTCGATCTCGGCCACGCTGACCGACGCGGTCTCGCCGGGTCCGAACCACTGGCTCAGCGCTTGCGGCTCGGTCCACGCGCGCCAGACTTTTTCGGGGGCCGAGGGGTAGGTTCGGTGGATGCTGAGCCGGGTGGTTTCCTGAGTGTCTTGCATGGTGTCAGTTCCTCTTGATGGTAGAGATAGCGGCCGAGCGCGTCGAGCCGATCGGTCCAGAAGCGCTCGTATCGGGAGATCCATTCGGCAGCCGCCTGCATCGGCGCGCCGTCGAGTTCGCAGCGCACCACGCGCCCTTCCTTCGAGCGCGCGATCAGCCCGGCAGCCTCCAGCACGGCGAGGTGCTTCATGAAGCCGGGCAGCGACATGTCGTGGCGCAACGATAGTTCGGTCACCGTGAAGCTCCCGCCCTCCAGTTGCACCAGCACGTCGCGGCGCGTGGAATCGGAAAGGGCCGCGAAGACGAGGTCCAGGCCGAGGGCTTCTTTTTGGTTAACCATAAGGTTTAGTATTAACGCCGACGGCGACCTTGTCAAGCAGGTAAGTGTCAGCGTGCTGCGGGCGGGTGGGCACCCGCGGCTTTGAGCAAATGCTGGATGGCCTGCAACACCGCGCCCAGCTTGGCGTCCTGCGAGTCCGACTTGCGCGAAACGAGAGCGATCTGCATGGCCGGCGCCGCGCGGCCCAGGCCGAGGATACGCACCGGGTAGGCCAGCCTCAGTCGGCGGTCAGGCAGCACCACCACCGATACGCCCAGCCCGGCGCTCACCATCGCAACCACCACGTGCACCGACTGCAGGTCCACCGCGGCACGTGCCTCGCGCGCATGCCGCGCGACATGTTGCGCCGCCAGCCGGCCGGTATAGGTATCGGGGTCCAGCCGGATCCAGTCGTGTTTACGAAACAGCGTGGAAATGCCGCTCCCGGTGGAATCCGGCGGAGCGATCAGCACCAGTTCGTACAGTGCAAGCGGCATCCAGTTCAGGCGCTGCGAGCCGCCGGCAGGAGGCTGCACCACCACCGCGGCTTCCAGCCTTCCGGCTTTGACCGCCTCCACCAGTTCGGCGCTGCGTCCGCGAACCGGCCGGATCCGCAGGGCGGGATGGCGCTCGCGCAGTTGCCGCAGCGTGCCCGGCAGCAATTCCAGTTGCATGGTCTCGATCACCCCCAGGCGCAACGGACCAGCGACCGTGAGGGCAGGCAGCTGGCGAAGGGACGCCAACCGGTGCAGGGGCGGCCGCATGACTTCCACGATCTCGCGCGCCAGGGCAGTCGGCCGCACCCTCTGGCCGGACCGGTCGAACAGCGGCTGGCCGAAATGCTCCTCGAGCTGCTTCATCTGCATGCTGACCGCGCTGGGCGTGACGTTCACCTCCGCGGCGGCTCCTGCCAGGCTGCCGGTGCGGAGTACCGCTTCCAGGGTGTCGAAGAAATAGATCTGCATCAGCAGGCTTTCATCAGGAAACCTTAGGTCGGGATCAACGACATATCGCTTTTCTCTGATTATAAAGATGGCTAAGATGCCACCTGGCCTAATCGAATTCACCCTGCAATGACCGGTCAGCATTCCTTGCCTCCCCCCCGTGCATGGCACGCCGATGAACTGCGCCGGGACCACTCCTGGATTCAGCGCCTGTCGGCGGACGAGATCGCCGGCTTCGATGCCGCCCTCGCGCACGCCAGGACGACCGCCAAGGAATGGCTGGACATGACGGAGGCCGACTTTCCGTTGAACGACGCGGCCTTGTCGGCTGTGCACCGGGCATTTGCCAGTACCCAGACCGGCTTCGGCATCTGCCTGCTCAAGGGCTTTCCGGTCGGGCGCTGGAGCGTGGATGATTCCCGCCTGGTTCATTGGGGTGTCGGCCTGCACGTCGGTGTCGCGCGGCCACAGAACCGCGCAAGCCAGGTCATGAATGACGTTCGCGATGAAGGCGGCAACTACAAGGTCAAGGGCGGACGCGGCTACAACACCAACGCCGGGCTGGATTTCCATGGGGACTCCTGCGACGTGGTGGCTTTGCTATGCCTCAAGGGCGCCAAGACCGGCGGCACCAGCCTGGTGTCCAGTTCGATGTCGGTGTGCGAGGAGATTGCCCGGGTGCGTCCGGACCTGATCCCGGTGCTCAAATCACCCTTCCATCATAGTTATCAGGGAGCGGGCGACCCGAGCCAACCGCCTTACTATGCCTGCCCGATCCTGGGTGACCAGGCCGGCTACTTCGCCTTTCGCGCCAATCGCAAGAACGTCACTGCCGCCCAACGGGATTTCCCGGATGCGCCGCGCCTGACCGGACTGCAGCAGGAAGCGCTTGAACTGCTGGACCGGTTCCTGCCGGATCCCCGTTTCTGCTTCTCGATGGAACTCGAGCCCGGAGACATGCAACTGCTCAACAACTATGTCGTGCTTCACTCACGCACGAACTTCGAGGATCACGACGAACCGGATCGCAAACGTCATCTGCTTCGTCTCTGGCTGGCGATCGGGCAGTCGCAGCCTTTGCCGCCGCAGTGGGAGACCTATTTCGGCGACGTCCGGGCGGGGTCGGTGCGGGGCGGCGTGCGCGGCAGCAACCTCAGCCCCGACTACCTTGCCTACGAAGCGCGGCAGGCTCGGGCCAAGGCGATGCCGCTGAAGCCCCAGTGGCGCGCCACCGACGGCGTCTTGCCCGGCGCGAAACAGGCCTCGCCAACCACTGCCATCACAGATTCCCAGGAGATGCTATGAGAATGATTGGAAAGACCGTTCCGCGATTGCTCGCGGCCCTGATACTCGCCTCGCTGGCCTTCGCCGGCGTCGCGGCGGACGGCGCAGCCGGTTATCCGTCCCGGCCGATCACTGTCGTGGTCGGCTACCCGCCGGGCGGGGCCACCGACATCATCGCGCGCCTGGTCTCGACCAAGCTGTCCCAGGCCCTGGGTCAACCGGTCATCGTCGAGAACAAGCCGGGCGCCGGCTCCAACATTGCCACCGAGCAGGTCGTGCGGGCGCAACCGGATGGCCACACGCTCCTGGTCGAGACTATCGCCAATGCCACCAACATGACGGTGTACAAGAACGTCAAGTACGACTCGACCCGGGATCTGGCGCCGATCGTCCAGTTCATGTCGTCACCCAGCGTGCTGGTGGTCTCGCCGTCGCTCAAGGCCAAGGACCTCAAGTCTCTGATCGCGCTGGCCAAGGCCGAGCCCGGCAAGTTGACTTATGCCTCTTCCGGTGTCGGCGGCTCGCCCCACCTTGCCGGCGAATTGCTGGAACTGCGCGCCGGCATCGACATGATTCACGTGCCTTATAAAGGGGCCACGCCGGCCATGGTGGACGTGATCTCCGGTCACGTCTCGATGGGCTTCATGACGTCGCTGGGCGCGCTGGAGCAGATCCAGGCCGGCAAGCTACGACCGATCGCAGTGGCCTATGCCAAGCGCCTGCCGGAACTGCCCGAAGTTCCGACGATGGCGGAGGCGGGGCTGGACAACTTCGAAGTCAGCTCCTGGAACGGCCTGGCGGCCCCAGCCGGCACCCCCGAAGCGATCATCAGCAAGCTCAACCAGGAGGTCAACAAGATCCTTGCCTTGCCGGACGTGCGCGAGCAGTTGCGCACCCTGGGCGCTCAGCCGGTGGGCGGCACCTCCCAGGCATTCAGCAACTACGTCGACAGCGAGATCCGGAAGTGGCGGGAAGTGATCACCTCCGCGGGAATCTCGCTCGACTGAATCCGCTTCCGACTGAATCCGCTTCCACTTCGCTTCCTGAATCCACTTCAATGAGTCGCTGCGCGCTCGTCACGACGGGCGGAACCATCGTTTCCCGTATCGACGAACGCACCGGCCTCGCCATGCCGGTCCTGTCCGGCGACGATCTGCTGCTCACTTTGCAAGGGCTCACCGACACCGCAGGCCTGGAGGTGATCGACTTCCTCCGGCTCGCGTCGCCGCAGATCTCGCCCCATCACTGGATCGGCCTGCAGGACCGGATACAGGCTCTGGTGGAGCGTGACGACATCGACGGCGTGGTAGTGACGCACGGCACCAGCACCCTGGAGGAAACGGCCTGGTTTCTCGACCTGACCGTGGAGACCGACAAGCCGGTGGTCCTGACCGGGGCCCAGCGCAACGTCTCGGAACCGGGCTTCGACGGCCCCCGGAATCTGCTGGCGGCCCTGCGGGTTTGCGGCTGTCCGGACGCGCGGGGGCTCGGGGTGCTGGTGGTGCTCAATGACCACATCAATGCGGCGCGCGAGGTCACCAAGACTCACACGCTCGACGTCGAAACCTTCCAGTCGGGCGAGTGGGGCTACCTGGGCTCACTGGTCAAGGACCGGGTCGTCTTCCATCGCCGGCCGTCGCGCCGCCTGCGGATACCCCTGCAGACGACGGAACTGCCTGCTGTGGAGATCGTCTCGATGTATGCCGGCGCCAGCGGCGCCATGGTCAGGGCGGCGGCCGAGTCCGGTGCCAAAGGTGTGGTCGTCCAGGCGGTTGCCTCCGGTCATGTCAACGAGGCGATGTACGATGCGATCCTGGAGTTGTTGAGCCGCTCAATCCCGGTGGTCGTGTCCACCCGCATTCCCAGGGGCGGCACGCGTGCCGGCTACGGTTTTGCAGGATCGTCCCAGAACATGATCGCCGCGGGTGCGGTATTGAGCGCCGACCTGTCGCCCTGGAAAGCACGAATCCTGCTGATGCTGGCGATTCAGGCCGGTCTGGCGGCGCCCGAGGCGCTGCAACGTTTATTCGAAGCCTAGAAGCCGAAGCCTGGAAGCCCGTCCGCGGCGCCCGCTCATAGATCCCGCCGAGAAACATGCACAACGACCTGAAGAATTTGACGCAGCGACTGGCGTCGCCGGAGATCCTGCTGGCGCCCGGTGTCTACGATGCGCTCACCGCGCTCATCGCCGAGCAGGCCGGTTTCGAGGCCATCTATCTCTCGGGCGCGTCCATCGCTTATTCGCACCTGGGCCGCTCCGATGTCGGTCTCACCTCGTACAACGAAGTCGAGCAGACCCTGGCGCGGATCACCGAGCGGGTCGGTATCCCGGTCATCGTCGACGCCGACACCGGCTTCGGCAATGCCCTGAACGTGATCCGCACCGTCAAGGGCTTTGAAAAGGCGGGCGCGGCAATGATCCAACTCGAGGATCAGACCTTTCCCAAGCGCTGCGGCCACCTCGACGGCAAGTCTGTCGTGCCGGTCGGCGAAATGAAGGGCAAGCTGGCAGCCGCCCTGGACGCCCGCACGCGTGCGTCGACCCTGATTCTGGCGCGCACCGACGCTGTCGCGGTCGAAGGGCTGGATGCGGCGCTGGACCGGGCGGAGGCCTATCTGGACAGCGGCGCCGATGCGTTGTTCGTCGAAGCCGTGCGCTCGCCCGAGCAGATGGACACGGTCTGTCGCCGCTTCGCTGCGCGGGTGCCGCTGCTGGTCAACCTGGTCGAAGGCGGGAAGACCCCGGTCCGGCCGGTCAGCGACCTGCAGGCGCACGGTTTTCGCATCGCGATCTTCCCGGGCGGCACCGCCCGCGCCGTCGCCCACACGCTGCAGGGCTACTATGCCAGTCTGCGCATGCACGGATCGACATTGCCCTGGCAGGACCGGATGCTCGACTTCGACGGACTCAACCAGCTGATCGGCACACCCGACCTGATGGCCCTGGGAAAGCGCTTCCAGTGAAGCCACCGGACGGCTTCGACGACGCGATGATGCGTCTCGCGATCGACCAGGCCCGCAATGCCGCCATCGTCGGCGAAGTGCCGGTGGGCGCCGTCATCGTCCGCGACCGCAGCGTGATCGCCACCGGCTACAACCGTCCGATCGGCAGTCACGACCCCACCGCCCACGCGGAAATCAATGCGCTGCGGGCGGCCGCGGAGCAGGCCGGGAACTACCGGCTGGGCGATTGCTCGATGTACGTGACCCTGGAGCCGTGCGCGATGTGCTGCGGCGCGATGATTCATGCGCGCATCAGGAGCCTGTTCTACGGCGCAGCCGACCCCAAGACCGGAGCCTGCGGCAGCGTGCTGGACCTGATGTCCGAGCGCCGGCTGAATCACCATACGCAGGTGCACGGTGGCCTGCTGGCCGACGACTGCGGCCGGCTGCTTCGCGATTTCTTCGCCGAGCGGCGCAGCGCCGCCAGGGGCGCCTCGGGTGCCGGAACCCGGGCGGCCGCCCATCCGCCCGCCGGAAATAACAATGCCGCCCCAAAGGGCGGCATCGAAGTCGAGTTTCTCGACAATCCGCCGGACGATTGAATAGACCGGCAGTTATTGTTACCGCAGTTTATTCCACTTTGGCCGCTGCGCGCAATTCCTGCTGAAGTTCCTGCACCCTCTGGCGCTCCAGCTGCTGCTGGATCTGCGGCTTGACCTGCTCCAGCGGCGGCGCCGCCGCATCACGAACGTCGTCGAGCCGGATCACGTGATAGCCGAACTGAGTCTTCACCGGCTCCGTCACGGTCTTGCCCTTCTCGAGCGCCACCATGGCGTCGCTGAATTCCTTGACGAAGGTGGAGGCGGTATTCCAGCCAAGGTCGCCGCCGTTGGCGCCCGAACCCGGATCCTTGGACTCCTTCGCGAGCGTCGTCGAACTCGGTCCCTTTGTTCAGCTGGTCGATGATCTTCTTCGCCTCGTCCTCGCTTTCCACCAGGATATGGCTCGCCTTGTATTCCTTGCCGCTGGCGCGCAGCTTCTTCCTTGAACTTGTCGTATTCCGCCTGGACATCCTGCGTCCTTGACCGGGTTCTTGATCAGGTAGTCGCGGATCAGGGCGCGGATCAGGATGTCCTGGCGCGTGTTCTCCAAGCTGGCGCTGCGACTTCCGGCGACTCGCGCCAGGCCGCGCTTGTCGGCTTCCTGAGCGAAGATCTCGCGCGCGATCAGTTCCTCGCGGACCAGTTCGCGCGTCTGCGGCGAATCCGGACGTCCCTGCGCACGCGAGGGCTTCGACGAACTCGTCGACCTTCGCCTTCGGGATGGGCTTGCCGTTGACCACGGCGGCGTTCTGAGCCAGAGGCCGGCACGCCGACCATGAGCGAGCAGGCGAACAGGCCGGCCAGCAGGAAGGCGCGATTGCGCGCAGGTTTGTGCATGTCAGGTTCCAGCCGAAGATCGGTTGGATGCGAGTGGCGCGCAGGGCCCGGACACAGGTGTCCAGTCCGAGGATAGTTTCCGAGGAGGCTTCCGGACGGCGCGGACCTGACGGCCGCTGGCGATTCTGCGGGCGTAGTCGCCTTGACGATCAGCGCGTGGATCCTGTGGGCATCCAGTCGGCCACGGCATCATACACCAGCCGATGGCGGGCCACTCGGGCCAGTCCGGTGAAGGACGCGGACACGATATTCGACGGTGAAATGTCCCGCGCCGCCGGCCGCACCGGCATGTCCCGCGTGGAGATGACTGTCGTCGGTGAGGCTGCAGGCGCGCATCAGGAAAACGCTCGGCAAAACGCTGCTGCAACTCCTCAAGACCGGGCTTCATCGCTGGGGTCCTTCATGAATCGGCTCAGGTAAACACCCTGCAGCAGCACGAACACGATCGTCATGCCGAGCGTGCCGAAGAGCTTGAAGTTGACCCAGATGTCGGTGCTCCAGACGTAGGCCACCCAGAGGTTGAGCGCGCCCATCACCAGGAAGTAGAGGATCCACATCTGGTTCAGCCGCTCCCACACCGGCGCGGGTAGCGTCAACTGCGAGCCCATGAAGGTCTTCATGAGATTTCGTCCCGTTAGCCGGGCGATGCCGCAGGCCCGCTGCGAACAACCAGTAGAGGATGGTCGGCTTCCACTTGATGAAGGCCTCGTCGTGCAGCACCAGCGTGAGTCCGCCGAAGACGACGATCACGCCCAGGCTGATCCACTGCATGACTTCGACATGCTTGCCGCGCAGCTTCAGCCAGCCAATCTGCACGACGGTCGCGGCGATCGCCACCGCCGTCGCCGTGTAGATGTCGGCGAACTTGAATGCGATGAAGAACAGGATGATCGGGAACAGGTCGAACAGGAGTTTCTTCATGAAGAACAGCTCACCTCGATGGCATTCGCCCAGTCGGGCGGTAGCGCGGCATAACGATCATTGCCCGGTTGCTCGTCGAAAGGACGCTGCAGCACTTCGGCCAGGCGGCTGGTCTCGCTGAAATCGCGCTCGCTTGCAGGAGCCGCCCAGCGCGGCAGTCGCCTGGCGAATCGCCGCTTCCGCCAGGTAGTTGCGCAGCACGAACCGGGGATTGACGCGGTTCATCGACTGTGCCGCGCTACTCGTCCGGCCAGCTTCTGCGACTGCAGCCGCGCGCGATACTGCGCGAGCCAGCGGTCACAGTCCTCCCGATCGAGGCACAGGTCGCGAACCGGCGAGTCACGGCCGGTCTGCGCAGCCGACGAGGCCGCCGAGCCCGCGAAAGAACAGCGTGAAGTCGGCGCGGTTGCGATCGAGCATGGCAAAGAGATTTTCGAACAGCACGCTGGTCCTGCGGGTCGGCATCCTGCAGGCCGAGCTTGGCGCGCATCTGAGCGATTGAACTCGTCCTGATACGCTGCCCGGTAGCCCTGCAGTGCCTGCTCGGTCGCCTGCGTACTGCCGATCAGCGGCACCAGCGTCTGGCCCAGCGCATAGCAGTTCCACTCGCCGATCTCCGGCTGACGTGCGTAAGCGTAGCGTCCGGCTTCGTCGGAATGGTTGCAGATGTGATCCGCGTCGAAGGCATCGAGAAAGCCGAACGGGCCGTAATCGATCGTCAGGCCCAGGATCGACATGTTGTCCGTGTTCATGACGCCGTGGCAGAAACCCACGGCCTGCCACTTGGCGATCAATCGCGCCGTACGGGCCGTGACCTCGGCCAGGAACGCCTCGTAGGGCTGCTCCCGTGCAAGCAATTCAGGAAAGAAGCGATCGATGACGGCGTCAGCCAATTGCTTCAGCTGGTCGTGCTTCTTGAAGTAGTAGAAGTACTCGAAGCTGCCGAAGCGCACGAACGAAGGCGATAACCGCGTGGCGACCGCCGCGGTTTCGACATCCTCGCGAAAAATCGGCACGTCCGAACCGGCGACCGCCAGCGCCCGGGTGGTGGGGATGCCAAGCGCTGCCATGGCCTCCGAGCAAAGGAACTCCCGGATCGACGACCGCAGAACGGCTCTGCCGTCTCCCATGCGGGAATAGGGGGTTTTGCCGGCGCCCTTGAGCTGCAGTTCCCACCGGTCGAAGTCGAGCAGTTGCTGGTCCGAACCGGCCAGCGCCGGAAACTCACCGCGCGCCCGTCCTGGCGCGTCGCCCAGCAGCAAAGCGCGCCCGTCCCCCAGCCGGCCGGCCCACACGCCGAACTGGTGTCCGGCATACACCGCCGCCAATGGCTGACTGCCCGGCAGCAACGCGTTGCCCACCAGCGCGGCCAGCGCCTCAGGGGTCTGGAGACTCCGGGGTTCCACGCCGATCAGCCGGCAGGCCGGGGCCGACACGGCAACCAGGTAAGGATCGGCCAAAGGGGAGGGCGCGACCCGGGTGTGGAAAGCGTCGCCGAGCGATCCGAACGAGTCGGCCAGCTGCAACGACGTCAGCGCGACTTTGGCCAGGGCGGTGCAGGCAGGCGCAGAGGCGTCCGGGGGCAAGGGAGCATTCATCGACCGATTGTACGAAATCGGCCGGGTCGGCCCGCTCCATGACCTTGCCCTTGACTGGCGTTCGGGCGCTCGCCACCATCGCCTCTGATCCGCCAGAATACGGGCACACCGCTAGGAGACAGTTCAATGCTTGGCCAAATGATGGAAATGCCGCTGCTGGTGTCCTCGATAATGCAGCATGCCGCACGGCACTTCGGCGGCACGGAGGTGGTCTCGAGACGGGTGGAGGGAGACCTGCACCGATACACCTATGCGGACTGCGAACAGCGCGCCAGGCAACTGGCGAGCGCCCTGAGCAAAGCCGGGGTCGGGGAGGGCGATCGCGTCGCCACCGTGGCCTGGAACGGTTACCGCCATCTCGAGCTTTACTACGGCGTCGGCGGCATGGGCGCCGTGATCCATACCATCAATCCCCGCCTGCATCCGGACCAGATCGCCTGGATCATCAACCACGCGGAAGACCGGGTCGTCGCGTTCGACGCCACCTTTCTGCCGCTGATGGAAGCCGTGGTCGCCCAGTGCCCCCAGGTCAGGCACTGGCTGGTGATGATCGATCCTGCGAAGCAGCCGGTCAGCGCCAAGTTCGGTCCCGCACCCGCCGGCGGCGCAGACCAGCCAGCGGGAGCTTCGGGAAATTACGAGCAATTCCTCGCCACCGGCGATACGGATTGGAAATGGCCCGTATTCGACGAGAACACCGCCGTCGCCCTGTGCTACACCTCGGGAACGACCGGCAATCCGAAGGGCGCGCTCTACTCGCACCGGTCCACTGTCCTGCATGCCTATGCACTGTCGTTTCCGGATGCGATGTGCGCCTCGGCGCGAGACGTGATCCTGCCGGTGGTGCCGATGTTCCACGTGAATGCGTGGGGCATCCCGTTCGCCGCGCCGATGGTCGGCGCCAAGCTGGTATTCCCCGGACCGCATCTGGACGGCAAGTCGCTTCATGACCTGTTCGAGGCGGAGGGCGTGACCTTCGCCGCCGGCGTGCCAACCGTCTGGCTGGGTCTGCTGACCCACCTGCAGACCAACAAGCTCAAATTCACCAGCCTGAACCGTACCGTCATCGGCGGATCGGCTTGCCCCCCGGCGATGATTCGTGCCTTCCGCGAACAATTCGGGGTCGACGTGATCCATGCCTGGGGTATGACCGAAATGTCGCCCCTGGGCACGCTGTCGCGGCTGCAGAACAGGCACCTGAAACTGCCTGAGGACGAGCAGCGCCGGCTGCTGGAGAAGCAGGGCCACACGATCTTCGGCGTCGACATGAAGATCGTCGACGACGCCGGCGACGAACTGCCCTGGGACGGCAAGACCTACGGCAATCTGCTGGTGCGCGGCCCGTGGGTCATACGCAGCTACTACAAGGCCGAAAATGACGATCCGCTGGAATACGACGCCCAGGGCAACGGCTGGTTTCCCACCGGCGACGTGGCCACCATCGATGCCGACGGCTTCATGCAGATCACGGACCGGAGCAAGGATGTGATCAAGTCCGGCGGCGAATGGATCAGTTCCATCGATCTCGAAAACCTCGCCATCGGACATCCGGCGGTTGCCAATGCCGCGGTCATCGGCGTCGCCCATCCCAAGTGGGACGAACGGCCCCTGCTGATCGTAGTCAGGAAGCCCGGTACCGACCCCACGGCAGCGGACATCCTGAGCGTCTATGAGGGCAAGATCGCCAAATGGTGGACGCCGGACGACGTCCAGTTCGTCGAAGCGATCCCCTTGGGCGCCACCGGCAAGATCCTCAAGACCAGGCTGCGCGAGCAGTTCCGGGACTATCGCCTGCCCACGGCCTGAGCCGGGCTCCTAAGCGTTACTACCAGTGTTGGCAGACCCGCCGACTGAAGTACATTAATTTCGGCCTATCGCAGCAGCTTGCGCGCGATACTGAATTCATTGCCCAGGAGGAGACATCCATGGCAGCCCGTCCGCAATCCGTCCGTATGCACCCGGCCCGTCCGGGGGCAGTTTCCCGCCCGCTCTCCCTTTCCGTTACGGCCCTCGGCACCGCGCTGGCCATGCTCGTTCTGGCGTCGCCGGTACAGGCGGAGACAGTGAAGATCGCCTTCATCGAGGGACTGTCCGGTCCGTTCGCCCCGGTCGGCCAGAACATCCTGAAGGAATACCAGTACATCGCCGACCTCGCCAACAGCAAGGGCTGGGCCGGCAAGGACGTCAAGTTCGAGATGGTGCCCTTCGACGGCAAGGCCAGTCCGCAGGAAAGCCTCACCCAGTTGAAATCGGTGATCGACCAGGGCATCCGCTATTTGACACAGGGAAACAGTTCCGCCGTCGCCCTGGCCTTGTCCGACGCCGTCAGCAAGCACAACGAGCGCAACCCGGGCAAGGAACTCGTCTATTTCAACTATGCCGCGGTCGACCCGGCGCTGACCAACGAAAAGTGCAGCTTCTGGCATTTCCGGCTCGACGCCAACGCCGACCAGAAGATGGAGGCGCTGACCACCTACATGAAGGACAGCAAGGACATCAAGAAGGTCTACCTGATCAACCAGAACTACTCCTTCGGCCAGGCCGTCGCCAGGGCGGCGAAGGAGATGCTCACGCGCAAGCGTCCGGACGTCCAGATCGTCGGTGAGGACCTGCACCCGATCGGCCAGGTCAAGGATTTCTCGCCGTACGTCGCCAAGATCATCCAGTCCGGCGCGGATTCGGTCATCACCGGCAATTGGGGTGCCGACCTGGCCCTGCTGGTCAAGGCAGCCAAGGAAGCCAACCTCGGCGCCAACTTCTACACCTACTACGCCGGCACCACTGGCGTGCCCACGGCCATGGGTGCCTCGGGCGAGGACAAGATCAGGCAGGTTGCAGTCTGGTCGCCCAACGTCAAGAGCTTCACAGGCCAGGACATCCGCGAAGACTTCGAGAAGAAATTCGGCGCGGACTTCTACGTGGGCCAGGTTTATCACACGGTCAAACTGCTGTCGGAAGGCATCAAGAAGGCCAAGAGCGTGGATCCGGTCAAGGTCGCCCACGCCATGCCCGGGATGAAGTTCGAGTCGCTCAACGGCGAAGTCGAGATGCGCGCGCTGGACCACCAGTTGCAGCAGCAACTGGCCATCCTGTCCTGGCAGAAAAAGGACGGCAAGACGGTCAAGTACGACGACGAGAAGACGGGCTACGGCTGGCGCACGGAGTCGGTTCAACCGGCCTTCGTCGGCGTTCAGCCTTCGTCATGCAAAATGAAGGTTCCCGCCAAGTGATCTGAGGACGCTGGCGCCTGCCGCGGCCGACATTGCCTTGCCGGTGTTCCCGATCGTCGCCGGTGACCGGCCAATGCAGGCCGGCCGCTAGCCCCCGCAGCCATGGAGTTCTTCGCGATCCAGGCGCTGATCGGCCTGTCCTACGGACTGCTGCTGTTCATGCTGTCCTCGGGGCTCACCCTGATCTTTTCGATGATGGGCGTGCTGAACTTCGCCCACGCCTCCTTCTACATGCTCGGCGCCTATGTCGCCTACCAGATCATGAGCTGGGTCGGCTACTGGCCGGCGCTTCTGGTGGCACCGCTGGTGGTCGGCGCCCTGGGATCACTGGTTGAGAAGTACGGTCTTCGCCGGGTCCACAAGTTCGGCCACGTCCCTGAGTTGCTGTTCACCTTCGGTCTGAGCTACATCGTCTATGAACTGGTGCAGCTGATCTGGGGCCGCGCGGCGGTGCCATATCAGATACCGGAAGCCCTCGACGGGCCGCTGTTCACACTGTTCAGCACCGCATTTCCGATCTACCGCGGCTTCATGATGCTGGTGGCGCTGGTGATGCTGCTGAGCCTCTGGCTGGTACTGACCCGCACCCGCATCGGCCTGGTCATCCAGGCAGCGCTGACGCACCCCGAAACGGTCGAGGCGCTGGGCCACAACGTGCCGCGGGTCTTCATGCTGGTGTTCGGCGGCGGGTCGGCCCTGGCTGCACTGGCCGGGGTCATCGGGGGCAATGCCTTCGTCACCGAGCCGGCAATGGCGGGACAGGTCGGTTCGATCATCTTCGTGGTGACCGTCGTCGGCGGAATGGGTTCGCTGGTGGGGGCCTTCATCGCCTCGCTGCTGATCGGGTTGCTCCAGACCTTCGCGGTGTCGCTGGACTGGTCGATAGCAACCGGTCTGTCCTACATCGGACTGGTCATCGCTGAAAGCAACTTCGCCTACCCGCTGTTGTCGCTGACCCTGTCGCAGGTCGCGCCGGTACTGCCGTACCTGCTGCTGGTGCTGGTACTGATCTTCAGGCCTCGCGGTCTGATGGGCGTGCGGGAGGGCTGATGGCGGCCGTCAGCTTCAAGCCGATCAATCTTGGCCGCTGGGTCGTGTGGATCGCCACTGCCTTGATCCTCCTGGTCCTGCCGCTGATCTTCAAGGGCGGGTTCGCGATCACGCTGCTGTCGCAGATGGGCGTGTTCGTGATCTTCTGCCTGTCCTACAACGTCATCTTCGGCCAGGGTGGCATGCTCTCCTTCGGGCATGCGGTGTACGCCGGGCTGGGCGCGTATTTCGCGATCCATGCCCTGAACTGGATCAGCGCCTCGGATTCGGTTCTCGTGAGCCCGGTATCGGTCGCGTTGCTGCCGCTGGTCGGCGGATTGGCCGGCGCATTCTTCGGGGTCATCTTCGGCTACCTCACCACCAAGACGGCCGGCACGCCGTTCGCCATGATCACGCTGGGCATCGGCGAGATGGTGCATTCCGCGTCGTTGATGTTTCCCGGTTTCTTCGGCGGGGAAGGCGGGATCTCCACCAACCGCGTGATCGGCGAACCGGTCGCCGGCATCAGTTTCGGCCCGGGCCTGCAGGTCTACTACCTGATCGCAGCCTGGTGCTTCATCTCGATGCTGGCCATGTTCGCCTTTTCACGCACACCGCTGGGGCGGATTTCCAATGCGGTCCGCGACAATCCGGAACGGGTCGAGTTCATCGGCTACAGCACGCGCCACGTCCGCTTTCTGGTGGTCGTGGTCTCCGCATTCTTCGCCGGCATCGCCGGCGGCCTGACCGCGATCAACTTCGAACTGGTGAGCGCGGAGAACCTTTCAGCTCTGCGCTCGGGCGGGGTCCTCCTGGCGGTCTTCATCGGCGGCGCCACGTTCTACTTCGGACCGATCCTGGGCGCGGTGATCTTCATTTTCTTCGCGGTGGCGCTGTCGGATTACACCAATGCCTGGCTGCTGTACCTTGGTGCCTTCTTCGTGCTGATGGTCATGTTCGCGCCCGGGGGGGTAGCGTCCCTCATCCTGATGAACTTGAGGGTGGCCAGGCACCGGTTGGGCGGACGGCTGCGGGACAGCTACCTGGGCCTGCTGCTGAGCGGGTTGCTGCTGGGCCTGGGTGTGATCATGATCATCGAGTTCGGCTACCACCTGTCGCTGGAGTCGGCGCGCACGACCGTTGCCACTCTCTTCGGATTGCCGTTCGACGCCGCGGCGGGCAGCACCTGGGTCCTGGCGATCGGCACGACCCTCGCGGGCGCGCTGGCGTTCGAGTTCATGCGGCGCAATTTCCGCCGCGACTGGGACGGCGTACAGGCGGAGATCGAAGCGATCGAGGAACGGGAGCGGCTGCAGTGAACCCGGGCAATGCCCCCGCACTGAAGCTGACCGATGTCCGCAAGTCGTTCGGCAAGACCGAGATCATCCGGGGTGTCGACCTCGAGATCCCCACCGGCGAGCGCCACGCCCTCATCGGCCCCAACGGGGCGGGCAAGTCGACCTTGTTTCACCTGATCTCGGCCCGGCTGACGGTCAGCAGCGGCCGGATCGAATTGAAGGGCCAGCCGATCACCGGCCTGCCGGCCTATCAGATCAATCGCATGGGGCTGTCGCGCAGCTTCCAGATCACCAACATCTTTCCGCGCCTCTCCGTTTTCGAGAACATCCGCTGCGCCACCCTGTACTCGCTCGGCTACCGCTATTCGTTCTGGCACCGGCTCTCCCGTCTGCGCGATGCCGCCGACCGCGCCGAAGAGATCATGATCCAGATCGGCCTTCGATACCGCCGCGACGCCCTTGCCGGCAACCTCACGTACGCCGAACAACGAGCTCTGGAGATCGGCATTACCGTAGCCAGCGGCGCCGACGTCATCCTGCTCGACGAGCCGACCGCCGGCATGAGCCGTTCCGAAAGCCAGCAGGCGGTGGCGTTGATCCGCAAGATGACGGAGGGCAAGACCCTGGTCATGGTGGAGCACGACATGGGGGTGGTATTCGACCTGGCCGATCGGATATCGGTCCTGGTCTACGGCGAGATCATCGCGACCGACAAACCGTCGGCGATCCGCGGCAACCGGGCAGTGCAGGAAGCGTACCTCGGCAAGCCGATCGACGAGGAGGCCTTGAAGTGACAGCGGGCGGCGACGAAGCGTTGTTGAAGGTGCGCGGCCTTCACGCCTTCTACGGCAAGAGTCACGTTCTCCACGGCGTCGACCTGCATATCGGCAAGGGCGAGATCGTGAGCCTGCTCGGTCGCAACGGCGTGGGCCGCTCGACCACTGCCCGCGCGATCATGGGGCTGGTCACCTGTCAGGGATCGGTCCGCTTCCGCGGCGAGGAGATGGTGGGTCGCAAGGCATTCAGCATCGCCAATGCGGGTATCGGTTACGTTCCGGAGAGTCGGGATGTATTCCCGACGCTCACGGTCGAGCAGAATCTGATTCTCGGGCAGAAGCGGGACAGCCCGCCTGGCGCCGGCGTGGCCTGGTCGCTGGACGACATGTACCGGATGTTCCCGCGATTGAAGGACCGCCAGCATACGCCGGCCGGAGTCCTGTCGGGCGGCGAGCAGCAGATGCTGACGCTGTGCCGGAGCCTTCTCGGCAATCCGGAGCTGATCATGATCGACGAACCGACCGAAGGGCTGGCGCCGAAGATCGTGGAACTGGTCGCGCGCTACCTGCAGGAATTGAAGGACCGGGGAATTTCGGTGCTGCTGATCGAGCAGAAGCTTGCCATCGCGCTGGAGATCTCGCAGCGCGTCTATGTGATGGGTCACGGCGCGATCGTATTCGAAGGCACACCCGCCCAACTCGGCCAGGCAGCGGCGATCCGACGGGACTGGCTCGAAGTATGAGCCTGGGCAAGACCTACGGGCAGTAGCCTGTAAACTTGGAGGCTGCAGCCGGCGGGCAACTCCCGGCTGCCACCGGCATAACGCACGAACGTTCACCTTTTGAGACTGCCATGACACAGGCCCAATACACCACGCAAGACGGCATCGCGGTCGTCACCCTGTCCAATCCGCCGGTCAACGGCCTCGGGCAGGCCTTGCGCACCGGCATCGTGGAGTCGGTACGGCGGGCGGAAGCCGACCCCGACATCAAGGCGATCATCATCACCGGCGCCGGGAACGCCTTCTCCGGCGGCGCGGACATCCGTGAATTCAATACGCCCAAGGCCCTGGCCGAACCGAACCTCGGCACGGTCATCCGCACCGTCGAAGGCGCGGGCAAGCCGGTGATCGCCGCGATCCATTCGGTGTGCATGGGTGGCGGGCTGGAACTCGCGCTTGGCTGCCATTATCGCGTCGCCACTCCCGGCGCGCAGATCGCCTTGCCGGAGGTCAAGCTGGGCCTCGTCCCCGGCGCCGGCGGAACGCAGCGGCTGCCGCGCCTCGTGCCGCTGGAGATGGCCGTCAACATGATCGTCAGCGGTACCGCGGTGCCTTCGGAGAAGTTCAAGGGCACGCAATTGTTCGACGCGCTGATCGAGGGCGACCTGATGCCGGGCGCACTCGCTTTTGCCAGACAGGTCGTGTCCGAAGGCCGTGGCATGCCGAAAGTGCGCGATCGCAAGATCGACGCGCCTGACGCGGAGGCTTTCCTGCAGTTTTCCCGAAATACGGTCCAAGCGGTGGCGCGCAACTTTCCCGCCCCGGTCAAGTGCATCGATGCGATTGCGGCAGCGGTGAAACTGCCGTTCGAGCAGGGACTGAAGGAAGAGCGGCGCCTCTTCGTCGAGCTGGTGCAGACGCCCGAATCGCGGGCGATGCGTCATGCCTTCTTCGGCGAGCGCGCGGCCAGCAAGATCCCCGACGTGCCCGCCGATACGCCGGTGCGCGACATCAGGCTTGCAGCCGTCATCGGCGCCGGCACCATGGGCGGCGGTATCGCCATGAATTTCCTCAATGCCGGCATACCGGTCACCATCCTGGAGACGTCGCAGGCCGCACTGGACAAGGGGCTGGCGACTATCCGCGCCAACTACGAAAACTCCGCCCGCAAGGGCCGGTTGAAATCGGAGGACGTGGAGAAGCGCATGGGATTGCTCACGCCGACCCTGTCCTACGACGACCTGAAGGACGCGGATATCGTGATCGAGGCCGTGTTCGAAGACATGGCCGTCAAGGAGAAGGTGTTCAAGCAACTGGACTCGGTGATGAAGGCAGGCGCCATCCTCGCCAGCAATACCTCGACGCTGAACCTCGACCAGATCGCAGCCTTCACCCGCCGTCCCCAGGACGTCATCGGCATGCACTTCTTCAGTCCGGCCAATGTCATGAAGCTGCTGGAGATCGTGCGGGGCGAGAAGACCGGCAAGGACGTGCTTGCGACGACGATGAAGCTCTCGAAGAAGATCCGCAAGACGGGGGTGGTATCGGGCGTCTGCGACGGTTTCATCGGCAATCGGATGATCGAGCAGTACTTCCGGCAGGCGGGCTACCTGGTGGAGGAGGGCGCGAGTCCCCAGCAGGTAGATCGGGCGATCGAGAAGTGGGGATTTGCCATGGGTCCGTTCCGCATGGGCGACCTGGCCGGCAACGATGTCGGCTGGTACATCCGAAAGCGCCGCTACCTCGAGCGACCGGACATGAAGTATCCGAAACTGATGGACAAGGTTTGCGAACTCGGACGATACGGCCAGAAGACCGGCGCCGGGATGTATCGTTACGAGCCCGGCAAGCGCGAGGCGCTACCGGACCCGGTCATCGACGACCTGATTGCGCGGCATCGCGAGTCGATCGGCGTGTCGCCCCGCAAGATCGATGACGACGAGATCGTGCACCGCTTGCTGCTGGCGCTGGTGAACGAGGGAGCCGCCATCCTGGAAGAGGGCATCGCGATGCGGGCATCGGACATCGACATGATCTATCTCACCGGCTACGGGTTCCCGCTGCACCGCGGCGGCCCGATGCTTTATGCGGACATGATGGGACTCTACAACGTGGTCGATCGCCTGAAGCAGTTCGCCGCCAATCCCCACGGTGACCCGGACTTCTGGCAGCCCGCGCCGCTGCTGGCGCGACTCGCCTCGCAGGGCAAGTCATTCAACGGTTGACCACAAGCAGTCAAGACGAATTCAGGAGCGGATGATGCGTGAAGCAGTCGTAGTTTCCACGGCCCGTACCGGTCTCGCCAAGAGCTGGCGCGGTGCCCTCAACATGACCCATGGCGCCACCATGGGTGGTCACGTCGTTCGGGCCGCCATAGAACGGGCGGGCATCGAACCCGGCGAAGTGGAAGACGTGCTGATGGGTTGCGCCAACCCCGAGGGCGCCACCGGCAGCAATATCGCCCGGCAGGTCGCGCTGGCCGCGGGTTGCCCGGTGACGGTCAGTGGTGCCACCGTCAACCGCTTCTGTTCCTCCGGCCTGCAGACGATCGCCATGGCCTCGCAGCGCATCATCGCCGGCGAGGGCGATGTATTCGTGGCCGGCGGGCTGGAATCCATTTCCTGCGTGCAGAACGAGATGAACACGCACATGCTGGTCGACAAGAACCTGAGGCAATCCAAGCCGGAGGTCTACTGGCCGATGCTGCAGACGGCGGAGATGGTCGCGAAGCGCTACCAGATCGGCCGGGACAAGATGGACGAATACGGCGTGCGCAGCCAGCAGCGTGCGGCGGCGGCGGCACAGGCCGGGCGCTTCAAGGACGAGATCGTGCCGATCACGGTGATGATGGGTGTCGCGGACAAGGCGACCGGCCTTCTCGCGACCCGCGAGGTCACGCTGGCGGACGACGAAGGCCGGCGACCGGATACCACCCTGGAAGGCGTGGCGGCAATCCGGCCCGCGCTGCCCGGGGGCGTCATCTCTGCCGGCAATGCCAGCCAGTTCTCGGACGGCGCCGGCGCGTGCGTGGTCATGGAGGCCGGCCTTGCCGAGAAGCGCGGCTTGAAGCCGCTCGGCTACTTCCGCGGCTTCGCCGTGGCCGGATGCGAGCCGGACGAGATGGGGATCGGGCCGGTGTTCGCGGTTCCGAAACTGCTCGAGCGTGCCGGACTCGGCGTCGACGACATCGACCTGTGGGAGTTGAACGAAGCCTTCGCGGTCCAGGTGATCTACTGTCGTGACCGCCTGGGAATTCCGGACGACCGGCTCAATGTCGATGGCGGCGCGATCGCGGTGGGGCACCCCTATGGCATGAGCGGGCAACGACTCACGGGCCACGCCCTGATCGAGGGTCGCCGCCGCAAAGCCCGGTGGGTGGTGGTCACGATGTGCGTGGGCGGCGGGATGGGCGCCGCCGGCCTGTTCGAACTCACCTGACGCGCAACGACCGCCCCCCACGGACGCGAGGTACGACTGCATGAGCGCAAATCCTGTCGCAGACCTTTTCGATCTTTCCGGTCGCAAGGCGATCATCACCGGTGGCTCCCGCGGCCTGGGCCTGCAGATCGCCGAAGCCCTGGGCGGCATGGGCGCGGAACTGGTGATCACCGCGCGCAAGGCCGATGAACTCGCCGAAGCGGTCTCGCACCTCGAGGCGCAGGGCATCAAGGCCCATGGCATTGCCTCGGACCAGAGCAAGCCGGCGCAGATCGAGGAATTCGTCGACGCCGCCCTGGCCCGACTCGGTCACGTCGACATTCTCGTCAACAATGCCGGCGCCACCTGGGGCGCGCCAGCGGAGGACCATCCGCTGGACGCCTGGCTGAAGCTGGTGAACCTGAATCTCACCGGCGTCTTCCTGCTGACGCAGGCGATCGGCAAGCGCTCGATGCTGCCCAGAAAGTATGGCCGCATCCTGACCGTCGCCTCGATCGCCGGACTGCGGGGCAATCCACCGGGCGTGCAGCAGACCCTGGCCTACAACACGACCAAAGGCGGGCTGGTCAACTTCACCCGGGCGCTGGCGGGCGAATGGGGTCCGCGCGGTATCACCGTCAACGCCCTGGCACCCGGTTTCTTCCCATCGAAGATGACCGCGGCGACACTGGCGTCCATCACCCCGGCCGTCATCGCCCGGACGCCGTTGCAGCGGCTCGGCGGCAAAGACGATCTCAAGGGGGCCGCCCTGCTGTTCTGCTCGGCCGCCGGCCAGCACATCACCGGCCAGATACTCGCCATCGATGGTGGCGTCACCGCCGTCTAGTAGTCATCAGCAGGAACCCAAGCACGAATGAATCCGACTCACGGTCCGCCCGCATCACCAGGAAAACGTCCCGGCAACTTGCCGGTTGCCATCCCCTTCATCGAGTCGATGGGCGTGGAACTGCTGGAAATGGCCGACGGCCGCGCAGTCGCCACGATGACGCCGAGGCCGGAGCACCTGAATTCCTGGTCCGTGGTCCACGGCGGGGTCCTGATGAGCCTGCTCGACTTCGTCATGGCGATGGCAGGCCGCTCGACGCGGCCGGACCTGGACGGCGAGGGCGCCGGCACCGGCGGCAACCTGACCGTCGAGATGAAGACCACCTTTATCCGCCCCGGTAAGGGTGTGATGAGGATTACCGGTATCTGCGTGCATGCCGGTCGCAGTCTCAACTTCTGCGAAGGCGAGATCGTCGACGCCGAAGGGCAGGCGCTCGCCCGGGCATCGGGCACCTTCAAGTTCTGGAGCCAGAAATGACGAGTGCGTCTTCCCCCGCCCGGATGAATCGCCGGGTCGTACTCGCCAAGCGGCCCAAGGGCAACGTGAGCGGCGAGAACTTCCGGATCGAGGATGTCGCGCTCGAGCCCCTGGTCGATGGCGAATTCCTGGTGAACAACCGCTATCTGTCGCTCGATCCGTACATGCGAGGCCGGATGGACGACGCCAAGTCGTACGCCAAACCGGTAGAGGTGGGCGAGGTCATGGGCGGCGGGACGGTCGGCGAGGTGGTCGAATCCCGTCATCCGGATTTCGCAGTGGGCGACCAGGTCCTGGGTCCACTCGGCTGGCAGCTGTATGCCCGCAGCACCGGCGCCGGGGTCCAGAAGCTGCCGCAGTCGAAAGTCCCTCTGACGGCCTACCTGGGCGTCGTCGGCATGCCGGGGGTTACCGCGTGGTACGGCCTCAACCGCATTCTCGAGCCGCAGTCCGGCCAGACAGTGTGCGTGAGTGCCGCGAGCGGCGCCGTCGGCTCGGTCGTGGGACAGCTCGCCAAGGCGGCAGGGTGCCGGGTGGTCGGCATTGCCGGCGGCGAGCGCAAATGCCGTCTGGTGGTGGAGCAGTACGGATTCGACGCCTGCGTCGACTACAAGGCCGGGCAGCTGGAAGAGGACCTGGCGGCCGCTACCCCGGATGGCATCGACCGGGTGTTCGAGAACGTCGGCGGCGTCATCATGGACGCGGTTCTCGCGCGCATGAATCCCTTCGGCAGGATCGCGCTGTGCGGACTGATCGCAGGCTACAACGGCAACGATATCGCGATGACGCGGGTGCGCTCGATCCTGGTCAACCGCCTCAGGATCCAGGGATTCATCATCAGCGACCAGCTTGACGTCTGGCCGATCGCCCTCAAGGAGCTGAGCCGCAGAGTCGTCGACGGCACACTCAAGTACCAGGAATCGATCGCCGACGGTCTCGATCAGGCGCCGTCGGCGTTCGTCAGCCTGCTCAGCGGCGGCAATGTCGGCAAGCAACTCGTCAAGCTGAGCTGACAGCGGCGCCCGCGGAGCGACAGAATGCTGAAGGACTTCGAAAATCGGGTCGCTGTCATCACCGGCGCCGGCAGCGGTTTCGGGCGCGAGTTCGCCCGCCTGGGCCATGAACTGGGCATGCGGCTGGTGCTGGCCGACATCCAGCAGGACGCGCTCGATGCGACCGCAGCGCAGTTGCAGAGCGAAGGCGCGTCGCTGATCGCCGAGCGGGTCGACGTCTCGGTCGGAAGCGATGTCGAGCGTCTCGCGCGCCGTGCGCAGGAAGCATTCGGCCAGACCGACCTGCTGTTCAACAATGCCGGCGTCGGCAGTGGCGGACTGGTCTGGGAGAATTCGGAACGCGACTGGCAATGGGTGCTGGCGGTCAACCTGTGGGGCGTGATCCACGGGATCAGGGCGTTCGTTCCATCGATGCTGGCGCAAGGCACAGACGGACACGTGGTCAACACCGCTTCGGTATCGGGACTGCTGTCCGCCCCGCTGATGGGGGTGTACAACGTCAGCAAACACGCGGTCGTCACTCTGACGGAAACGCTTTACCACGACCTCCGGCTGGTGAAGGCCGGGATCGGCTGCTCCGTGCTGTGCCCGGCCTTCGTACCGACCGGTATCCACCAGTCCGAGCGCAACCGCCCTGCGGACCTGCATGACGAGGCGCCCACGCCCTCGCAGGTCGCTGCCCGCGACACCATCACCAAGGCGGTCAGTGCCGGCCGACTGACACCCCGACAGGTCGCCAGCATGACCTTCGAGGCCATCCGCGACGATCGCTTCTACATCATCACGCATCCCAAGATCCTCGGCTCCATCGGCCTGCGTCATCAGGACATCATCGAGCAGCGCAATCCGAGCGATCCCTACACCTACAAGCCGGACGTGGCGAAAAAGGACCTTTGAACTTGGCCGGTCCCGGGACTGCCTCGAGCGAGGCGCGAGCCATCAGAACCGGATCGCTGCTGCGCACCCGATCCGCCGGCGCGAGCGGGTCCGGCGACACCGGGGGAAACGAAAGCAGCGCAGACCGCATCGGGGACGTGGACCTGCACTATGCCAGCTGCGGCGACGAGCAGCGACCGCTCCTTCTGATGCTGCACGGTTTTCCCGAATGCTGGTTCGCATGGGAAGCGCTGATGCCGCGCTTCGCCGACCGCTACCACGTCGTGGCCCCGGACCTGCGTGGATTCAACCTGTCCGCCAAGCCCGCAGCGGTCGAGGCCTACCGCGCGCCGGAACTGATCCGGGACCTGACAGCCCTGATCCAAGGGCTCGGACATCAAAGCGCTACCGTGATCGCGCATGATTGGGGTGGTGCCATCGCGTGGGGCCTGGCTATCGAGCGGCCCGAACTCGTCGATCGGCTGGTGATCCTCAATGCGCCGCATCCGGTGCCGTTCGCGCGGGCGCTCGCCAGCGATGCTGCCCAGCAGGCAGCGAGCCAGTACATGAATTGGCTGCGAGCGCCTGGGAGCGAATCCAAGCTCGCGGAAAACGACTTCAGCCGGATGGATCGCCTGTTCAGCCGCTTTGGCGCCGCGCAATGGTTCGATGAGGATACCCGCCGCCGTTATCACCAGGCCTGGCGCCAGCCGGGCGCTCTGCGGGCAATGGTGAACTGGTACCGCGCGACCCCCCTTTACCCGCCGGTCGGGAGCGATCCGGGGGCAGGGCGGGTGGTCCTGGATGCCGCCAGGTTCCGGGTGACCGTGCCCACCCGCGTCATCTGGGGCCTGGACGATGCCGCACTGCTGCCTGTGCTGCTCGACGGTCTCGAGCAACTCTGCGACGACTTGCGCATCCAGCGCCTGGCCGGACTGTCGCACTGGCTGGTGCATGAGGCGCCCGACAAGGTGACCCAGGCGATCGAGGAGAGCCTGCTTGCTTGACCCGGATGTGAACAAGGTGCTCTATGCAGCCAGTCGCTCGCGAGCACCCTCCTATATCGAGTTGGGACCGCAGGCAGCGCGCGAACTCTACGAGCGGACCGCACCCGTGCTCGACGTCGCGCCGCAGGCGCTGGCACTGGTCGACGACTGGCCGATCGAATCGGCACAGCCGGATCCCGTATCCGGCGCGTCCGGCGGGCACGGCTTGACGGTGCGCCGCTACTGTCCGACAACCCCATCGTGGGGCGACTTGCAGCCCGCCTTGCTGTACTTCCATGGCGGCGGGTTCGTCATCGGGTCGATCGAGACCCACGACCGCCTGTGCCGTCGACTGGCCGCGCTTTCGGACTGTTTCGTGCTCTCGGTCGACTACCGCCGGGCACCCGAGCACCGGTTTCCCGCCGCCGCGGACGATGCGTTTCAAGCATTGGCCTGGTTGCGGCGCGAGGCCCAGTCCCTCGGCATCGACCCGCAGCGGATCGCCGTCGGCGGCGACAGCGCCGGCGGGACGCTGGCTGGCGCCTGCGCGATCCACGCGCGTGACCAAGGATGGCCGATCGCCCTTCAGTTGCTCATCTATCCGGGCTTGAGCGCAGACCAGGGCACCGAGTCGCATCGCGAACTGACCGCCGGCTATCTGCTGGAGGCACCCTTGATCCAGTGGTTCTTCTCGCACTACCTGAGAGGACCCGAAGACCGGACCGACTGGCGCTTCGCACCCCTCGTCCATCCCGACCTGCGGGGCGTCGCCCCCGCCTGGATCGCCCTGGCCCAGTATGATCCGCTGCTTGACGAAGGCCGCCATTACTGCGAGCGGCTTCGCGCCGCCGGCGTCGACGCGCGCTGCCGCCTGTTCGAGGGGATGATTCACTCCTTCTTCCAGTTCGGCGGCCTGGTCCCGCTGGCCAGGACCGCGCACCACGAAGCGGCCGCCGTCATGCGACACTACCTCAGACCGACCGACCCGTAGCAGGAGAGCCCTGAGTGCCGACCGATCAATTCTCGCTGAGCCTGCCCTTGCGCGTGCGCTGGGCAGAAGCGGACATGCAAGGTGTGGTCTTCAACGCCCACTACATGGCGTACTTCGACCTGGCCATTACCGAATACTGGCGGGTGCTGTCCAAGGGCGAGCAGGCCTGGCTGACCGAAACCTTCAGCCGACTCTACGTCGTCAAGGCGACGATCGAGTTCCATCGTCCGGCCAGATTCGATGATCAACTCAGCGTGTCGACGCGTTGCGCACGGCTCGGACGATCCAGCATGACGGTGGACTTCGAGATCAGCCGCGATGGCGAACACCTCGTCAGCGGCCAGAGCATCTATGTCTATGCGCACGAGGGCAAATCGCTGCCGATCCCCGACGACCTGCGGCGGCGCATTCACGGTTTCGAGAAGATTCCGCCGCTTTAGGCAGGAAACCTGCGCCGTGCCGACATGTCGCGGTCGATTCAGCAGTACCCGCACCTCAATGTGGATACTATGATGCATGACAACCCGATATGCCGCGCACCCAACGGGGTCGCGGGTAGCCATGCTAAGGCTGTTGCCTGATCCCCGGGTGTCAGGCTCGGCGAGTGTCGGTGCAAAAGCCGTCTCCGCCGTGCTGTGGTTCGTTCTTGTCGCTTGCAGCCCGCGACCGGCCCCGGTCGAATCCGTTCCTCTGCTCGTCCAGACCGTAGTCGCCGAACTGCACGATTATTCGATCGACTACAGCCTGACCGGCGAGGTCGTCGCACGAGAAGCGACCGACCGGGCGTTCAGGAGCGGTGGCAAGGTCACGGCGGTACTGGTCGACGTCGGCGACCAGGTGAAGAAGGGCGACGTGCTCGCCCGGATGGATCCGGTGCAGCAACAGGCCGATGTCGGCGCGGCGCGTGCGGGCCTCTCGGCGGCCGAGGCTCAGCTGCGCCTCGCACAGGCACAATTCGATCGCCAGAAGGCGCTTCAGGAGCAGGGTTTCACCTCGCAGGCGGCGCTGGACAATGCGCAGGCGGCACTGACCTCGGCGACCGGAGCGGCGCGGTCGGCGCGCGCGCAGCTGGAGGGCACACGTGATGCGCTCTCAAATGCGGTACTGGTCGCAAATGAAAACGGCGTCGTCACCGCGCGCCTCGCCGACCCTGGCGTAGTCGTTCAGGCAGCACAGGCGATCGTCACCATCGCGAGCGGAGGCGCGCGCGATGCCCTCTTCAAAGTGCCGGAAGCAACGTTCTTTCGGGATTTTTCCGCCGACGCAATCCAGCTTGAACTGGTCGACCGGCCAGGAGTCACGGCGACTGCGCGCATACGCGAGATCTCTCCGGTCGTGGACCCGCGCGACGGGACAGTGCGGATCAAGGCCGAGATCATCAATCCGATTGGCGAAATGACGATCGGTGCGGCTATCAGGGGGACGGCGCGCACCGCGGCGGCGAAGGCGTTCATCCTGCCGTGGACCGCATTGGATCAGGCAGGCCACGAGCCGGTTGTCTGGGTAGTCGATCCGCAGACCGGAATCCCGGCGGCGCGCACCGTCGGGCTGCTGAACTACGAGTACGCAGCGGTCGTCATCGCGAGCGGCATCGCCCCGGGCGACATCGTCGTTGCGGCCGCTACCCAATTCCTCAAGCACGGCCAGGCGGTGCGCTGGACCGAGAATAGATGATGCAACGCCGTCACGCCCTGCTCCTTGCATTCGCGCTGCCCGCACTCACCGCATGCAACAAGCCGGCCGACGGACCGCCGCTGCCCCCGCGGCCGGTGATCTGGACCAGTCTGCAAGCCCAGCAGGCAAAGCAGCTGCGCTTCGCCGGCACGGTGGAGTCGCAGCTCAATGTCGACCTTGGATTTCGGGTGATCGGCCGGCTCGTGTCGAGGGAGGTCGAAGTCGGACAAGCTGTCGCCAAGGGCGCCGTGCTGGCGAGGATAGATCCGAGCAGTTATCGTTTCGCGCTCGAGGGAGCGCAGGCCGATCTCGCCGGGCTGCAGGCACAGTATGACAACGCGCTCTCCACAGAGCGCCGCCAGCGAGAACTGGCGGCGACTCGAAGCGCATCGCGCGCGGATCTGGAGAATGCAACCTACGCGCGCGAGGCCGCGCAGGCCAAACTCGAGCAGGCACGCGCCAGCCTGATGAAAGCCGGTGCCCAGCTCGACTACTCCACCTTGATTGCGGACTTCAATGGCGTGATCACTCGGGCCCCTGCCGCGATCGGCAAGACCCTTTCGCCCGGAGAGACGGTGGTCACACTCGCCGACCCGTTGCGCCGCGAAGCTGTTGTAGACGTGCCGGAATCGATCGCGCAGCGGCTACCGATCGGTGCACGCGCGCTGGTTGCCTTCGAACTGAAGCCCGACTTGCTGATAGAGGGCATTGTGCGCACAATCGCCCCGACCGCCGACCGGGTCACTCGCACGCGCCGGGTGCGAGTCGATCTCATCCAACCGCCGTTATCCTTCCGGCTCGGTACCACCGTACGGGTCGATTTCCCGATGGCGGCCAACGACGCGATGAAGTTGCCCCGATCGGCGCTGATCAATCGCGATGGCACGACGAACGTCTGGATCCTCGGCACCGACGGCAAGACGGTGTCGATGCAACCCGTGACCGTCACCGACGCCGGCAAGGATTTCGTCGATGTCGTCGCGGGCCTGGACGCCGGAACGCGGGTAGTCGTCACGGGCGCACAGTCGCTTCAGGCCGGGCAGCCTGTCCGCGCGGGCGCTGAACTACGGCTTGAAGGCGCCGCGAGGTGAAACGCTTCAATCTCTCGGACTGGGCGCTCGAGCACCGCTCGCTGGTCTGGTACTTCATGATCGTGTTCCTCTTCGCAGGGTGGTGGTCTTACTGGGACCTCGGGCGCGAAGAGGACCCCTCATTCACCATAAAGACCATGGTGATCCAGGCCAACTGGCCCGGTGCGACGGCCGAGGAGACCACCCGTCAGGTGACTGAGCGCATCGAGCGCAAGGTGGAGGAACTCGACAACCTGAAGTGGACCCGGAGCATCACGACGGCGGGCAATTCGATCGTGCTCGTTGACCTCCTTGATACCGTGCGCGGCGACGAGGTGCGCCGGACCTGGATCCGGGTGCGCAACATGATCGGCGACATCCGCAATACTTTTCCGGCAGGAATCGACGGCCCGACGTTCAACGACCGATTCGGCGATGTCTTCGGCAATATCTATGCTTTTACGGCGCAGGGACTGAGCAAACGACAACTGCGCGACCTCGTCGAAGGGGTCAGGGCGAAGGTACTGCAGGTACCGGATAGCGCCGAAGCGCGCATTATCGGGGCGCAGGACGAGAAAATCTTTCTTGAATTCTCGACCGAGAAAATCGCGGCCCTCGGTGTCGATCAGCAATCGATCCTGCGGACGCTGCAGGCGCAGAACGCGATCGCCTCGTCCGGCGTCGTGCAGGCCGGTCCCGAGCGCATCGTCGTTCGAATCGGCGGGCAGTTCTCATCCGAAGACAGCCTGCGCGACGTCAACCTGCGCGTCGGCGAGCGCTTCTTTCGTCTGGCCGATGTCGCTGAAATCACCCGCGGTTACGAGGATCCGCCCAGATCGCTGTTCCGATTCAACGGCGTGCCAGCAATCGGGCTCGCGATCGGCATGAAGCAGGGCGCGAACCTGCTTGCCTTCGGCGAGGCTCTGCAGGCGCGTATGGACCGTGCTATTGCCGATTTGCCGGTCGGGGTCGCCGTCGGCAAGGTTGCAGACCAGCCGCGGGTTGTCGAGGAATCGATCGCCGGCTTCACCCGAGCGCTACTCGAGGCAGTCGCTATCGTACTGGCGATCAGCTTCATGAGTCTGGGGGTGCGCGCCGGGCTCGTCGTCGCGATCTCGATCCCTCTGGTGCTCGCGATCACTTTCGTCGTGATGGATTATGCGGGCATCACACTGCAGCGGATCTCCCTCGGTGCCCTGATCATCGCGCTCGGGCTGCTGGTCGACGATGCGATGATCGCGGTCGAAATGATGATCGCGCGGCTGGAAGTCGGCGATTCGCTGCGCAAGGCCGCGACCCATGTCTATACCTCGACCGCATTTCCGATGCTCACCGGCACTCTGGTCACCGTGGCGGGGTTCATCCCGATCGGCCTGAACAGCAGCAGCGCGGGCGAGTTCACATTTACCCTTTTCGTCGTGATCGCGGTCTCGCTGGTCGTGTCATGGATTGTCGCAGTGCTGTTCACGCCGCTGCTGGGCGTTACGCTCCTTCCGGCGAAGCTCGAGCACGCCGGCCACGGCGCGAGCCGGCTCGCGCGGGGCTTCTCCGCGCTGCTGCATTTGTGCCTTCGCAATCGCTGGATAACGATTGGCGCGACCCTTGCCGCGTTCGCGCTTTCGATCTTCGCGATGCAGTTCGTGCAGCAGCAGTTCTTCCCGGCCTCGGACCGGCCTGAACTGATTGTCGACTTCACACTGCCCGACAACGCGTCGATCGCCGCGACTGACGCGCAGATCGCGAAATTCGAGGCCGAGATGCTAGCCGGCAACGACGACGTGGATCACTGGTCGACGTACGTCGGCAACGGCGCACCGCGCTTCCTGCTGGCCTTCGATTCGCCGCAGGCGCGGCCCTCGATCGGCCAGGTCGTGGTCCAGACAAAGAACCTCGCCGCGCGTGACCGGGTGCGGACGAAGCTGCAGGAATACGTCCACCGCACTTTCGTGGGCAGCGACGTCACCGTCACGCTGCTGAGCGTCGGTCCGCCGTCCGGTCGTCCGGTGCAGTACCGGGTCACCGGACCCGACATCGGTGCGGTGCGCGGCTACGCGCGCGAACTTGCCGGGGTCATGGCGATGAACCCTAACCTCGGCTCGATCGCCTATGACTGGAAGGGGCCCTCCCGGGTGCTGAAGGTCGAGGTTTTCCAGAATCGCGCGCGTCAGCTCGGTATTACGCCCACCGACATCGCCGGCGCGATCAACAGCGTGCTCGTGGGCAGCAACGTCACGCAGGTGCGCGACGCGATCTACCTGATCGACGTGGTCGGGCGAGCCGAAGAGGACGACCGCGGGTCAATCGAGGCAATCAAGCGGCTGCAGATTGCCAGCCCGACTGGCGCGTCGGTGCCGATCGAGACGGTTGCAAGATTCGACTATGCGCTCGAACAGCCGCTGATCATGCGGCGCTCGCGGATCCCGACCCTGACGATCAAGGCCGATGTGGTGTCCGCATTGCAGCCGGCCACCGTCGTTGAGCAACTCGCACCCGCGGTCGATGAGTTCGCCGCAACGTTGCCGGCCGGCTTCGCAGTCGCGATCGGCGGCACCGCCGAGGAGAGCGCCAATGCGCAGGGGCCGATCGTCGCGGCGGTGCCGCTGATGCTGTTCATAATGGCGACGATCCTGATGCTGCAACTGCAAAGCTTCAGCCGACTGTTCCTCGTATTCTCAATCGCCCCCTTCGCGCTGATCGGGGTCGTTCTCGCGTTGTTGCCAACGGGTACGCCGATGGGCTTTGTGGCGATCCTCGGCGTCCTTGCGCTGATCGGCATCCTGATCCGGAACTCGGTGATTCTGATTGTGCAGATCGAAACGCTGCGCGGCGAAGGCGTCGAACCATGGCGTGCGGTCGTCGAGGCCACCGAACACCGGATGCGCCCGATCCTGCTGACAGCCGCGGCCGCAAGCCTCGCACTGATCCCGATCGCGCGGGAAGTGTTCTGGGGGCCGATGGCATACGCGATGATGGGCGGCATCATCGTCGGCACCCTGTTGACCTTGCTGTTCCTGCCGGCGCTCTATGTGGCGTGGTTCAGGATCAGACCTTCCTGAACCGTGCCGAGCGCACGCCCGCCAGGGCCGAAGCTGCGCTCGCAGAAGACTGTTTCACCGCTGCGCGCGACAACGAGCACGCTGCTGCAACGCGTGCCGTAGTGGTCGTCGACGATGAACGGCGCCGACAGCAGGTGCTCCCGTGCCAGGTCCAGCCCGGTGCGCGGCAGCTCGTCGATCCCGGCCGGCGTCCGGTCGGCGAGCGCATCGAAGAGGCGCCCGCACAGTCCGGCCGCGTCCAGGCGCTCGCCGAGCGCACTACTCAGCGCGCGCCGCAGGCGAGCGGTCTTCGGCCATGCCACGTCGATCGTGGCATTGGAGAGGAGGTGGATGCCGCTGCCGAGCGCACGGCCGTCGCCGTCCGGCAGGTTGTTGAGATACCAGGCATCGACCGCAGGGCGGGCGGTAGCGCCACCGCGCAGCATAAGGGCAAGCAGGTTGAATCCGGCATAGGCGCTCGGCGCCGGCTGCAGGTCCCGGAGGAATTCCGGGGGCGACGTCTCGGCGCCGAGGAAGCCGGCAACCAGTTGCCCGCGCGAAGGCGGCACGACGGCCGGCATCGACCCCCCTTGCCGTCCCGCGAGGCTGGAATGGGTACCAAGGGTGGAAATTGCCGGCGGCGTCGGCATCAACCCGGGGCGCAGGTTGGTCAACGCCGCAACCCGCAGCCCGTCGCCAGATTGCCGCAGGCCGAGCCAGGTGCCTCCGCCCTGGAGATCCCTGCCGGCCAGCACGCCAGGTCGCGCGCCGACTTCGCTTGCCCAGTATGTTGCCGGTGCGGCATGCCGGTCGTGAAACTCGTCCCGGTTGGCAGCGAGGACCAGAAGCCACGGCCCCGGCACGTCCACTGCCAGGCCGATCAGGCACACGGCTCGAACACTTCGTAGTGCCGTTCCCCAGTTACCAGGGCACAGATGCCGCAGGCCCGCGCCCGGGCCTCGATGAACGTCTCGATTTGTTCATCGTCGCGCTCGTCACTCTCGTCGACCCGGTAGACCTCCATCCAGGTCTGCAGCGCCGGATCGGATTCGAGCGAGCCGGAGCGCCGCATCAGTTCGACCGGCCAGGACTGTGCCGTCGCGGTCAGGCGGCTGAACGCCTGCAACAGGGCAGGGACGCTCGAAGCGGGAACCTTGTAGTAGACCAGGAAGGCGCGTTGACCCACGCCCGGTGCGCGCCCGTCAGCGGCCATCCGGCTTGTCGCTGGCGGGAATGGAGTACGGCAGCGGCAGCCGTTGCAGCAGGCCGCCCCCCACCCGCAGGCGGGTCTGCGCCGCATTCGCGAGGTCCCCGGGCACCGCCGCAGTCTTACTCTCGAAGAGCAGGATGAAGCGACGCTGGCCCGGCAGGGGAGCGGCCAGCACCACCTGACCGACCGGCTCTGCAGCGTCGCTGTCGGCGCTGGACACGTCGGTGCCCGGCGACGGCACTTCGCCTTCACCGATGGCGAGGAACATCCGCCGCTTGAGCTTGCCGAGGTACTGGCTTCTTGCCACGATTTCCTGCCCCGGGTAGCAGCCTTTGCTGAAGCTCACGCCGTTCACCAGCTCGAAGTTCACCATTTGCGGCACGAACAGGTCCTGGCTGGCGGCATTGATCCGGGCCACGCCGGAAACGACTTCGAGCCTGCGCCAGGCCTCGGTCGGCAGCAGTACCGCCCCGGCATCGCGCAAGTCCCTCAGGGTCTGCGCCAGCGCCGCGCTCGGCACCATGAACATCGAGCGCTCGATCTCGCTCCCCGACAGGCCGCCTGCGCCGACCTCGTCGCCGATCCCCACGGCGTCTGCGGTGGCGGCATCGATGAGGACCGGTGGCAGGCGCACCGTTTCGGCCTGCGGGCTGGGCTGGCTGGTGCCCGCCTTGCGCATCGTCCCGACCAGCGCGACGCTGTCGCTGGCGTTCTCCACCTTGACCTTGGCGCGAAGCACGAACATCGTCAGCCGGCGGGCAAACGCCGCGGCAATGTCGCGGCTGCACGCCAGCCAGAAGGTCTGCTGCGACTCGTCACGCCAGATCCAGGCACTCGCAGTCAATCGCCCTTTGACGGAACAGTAGCCGGCGAGGCGGGTCTCGTCCCCAACCAGGCCGGCGACGTCGTTGGTGAGTTGCGCCTGGAGGAAAGCCGCTGCCTCCGCCCCGTGAACCTTCAACAGGCCGTATTCCAGCAGCGGCGTGATTCCCGGGCCCCATGGCCGCTCGTCGGGCCCGAAACCGATCTGCGGCCCGTATGCCTGCCTGTCGACGCCGGCGAGCACTTCGCCTCCCAGTGCCGCCGCAAGTTGCGCGCCGAATACGGTGAATTCTTCGGTTACCGTCGCCGTCGCCTCAGTCACAGAACACTCCAGTTTTCATACGCCACCCAGGGATTGCAAGAAGATCGCCGCAGGATCGCCCCGCGAATCCGGAACGATCGCCGCGCGTTCCTTGCAGGATCCCACTGGCCCGGGCGGCCCGGGGCCGACCGGAAGTCCCCGGTATTATAGGAACCTTGCGGACCGTCCCACGCTTCCCCCTGATGCGAAAGAGCTTTGCGTTTCTCCTGCGGACATCGTTGCTGCTCGCGCTGGCCGGGGTGCTGGTCGCCGCCTTCCAGTGGTGGCAGTACGGCCACTCGCCGGTGGTGGACGCCGGCAGCACGACGGAGTTCGAAGTCCGGCGTGGCGAAGGTGGCCGCCGCCTGGCAGCGACCTTGCAGAGAGCAGGTATTCCGGTGCAAGCGTGGGAACTGGCATTGGCATGGCGCCTGCGCGGCGACAGCGCCGCGATCAAAGCCGGCCGCTACCAGCTTGAAGGCCCGGTGACGCTGGAAGGTCTGATGGACCAGCTGATCGCCGGTCAGGCGGACAAGGAGCGGATGGTCGCTCTGATCGAGGGATGGAACTTCCGCCAGGTGCGTGAGGCGCTCGGCAGAGCACCCGAGCTGACCCAGACGACCCAGGACCTCACCGACGAGCAGATCATCCGCAGGCTCGATCCGAACGAGTCGCATCCTGAGGGCCTCTTTGCGCCCGACACCTACTCGTACCCGCCGGGCAGCACGGATATCGAACTGCTGGCGCGCGCCTACAAGCTGCAGCGCCAGCGCCTGGCGAGCGCGTGGGAGAACCGCGCTGCGGATCTGAAGCTGGAGAACGAGCGCGAACTGCTGATCCTCGCTTCCATCGTCGAGAAGGAATCGGCACGGGAGGACGACCGGCCGATGGTGTCGTCGGTCTTCCACAACCGGCTTCGCCTCGGCATGATGCTGCAGAGCGACCCTACCACCATCTACGGCATCGGGCCGTCATTCGACGGCAATCTTCGCCGCGAGCACTTGCGCGCGCAGACCGCCTACAACACCTATACGCGTTCAGGGCTCACGCCGACGCCGATTTCAATGCCAGGCCGCGGCGCCCTCCAGGCTGCAGCCCATCCGGCCGAGTCCAAGGCCCTCTATTTTGTTTCCCGCGGCGATGGCACCAGCGAGTTCTCCAATGACCTCGCCAGTCACAACCGGGCCGTCAATCGTTTCCAGCGCAAGGCCCAATGACCGGCCGTTTCATCACGTTCGAGGGAATAGACGGAGCCGGCAAGAGCACCCACCTGCCGCGCTGCGCCCAATGGCTGCGCACTCGGGGCATCTCCGTACTGGTCACCCGGGAGCCGGGCGGCACCGACCTGGCGGAACTTATCCGCGACTGGTTCCTGAACCGTCCCACTGATGCGCAGACCGAAACCCTGCTCGCCTTTGCCGCCAGGAGCGATCACCTGAACCGGGTGATCCTGCCGGCTCTGGCGGCGGGCCAATGGGTCGTGTGCGACCGCTTCAATGACTCCACGGCCGCCTACCAGGGCGCCGGGCGCGAAATCGGCCTGGCGCGCGTCGAGCAACTCGAGCACTGGCTGTTGCCGGCGCTGCGTCCGGATCGCACCTACCTGTTCGACCTCGATCCAGAGGAAGCCGCCCGGCGCCGCGCCCGGGTGAGGGCGGCCGACCGCTTCGAATCGGAGGACCTCGCCTTTTTCGAGCGGGTCCGGCGTGGCTACCGGAGCCGGGTGGCTCGCGACGATGCCGAGCCCTTGAACCCGCCCCGTTTTCTGACACTCGACGCCGGACAGGCGCCGGAAGATATCTGGAAACTACTGGAAGAAGATCTCGCAACCCATTGTAATAAATGGGGAATATAGAGATGTTTCCGATTCAAACCGAATTGGTTCAGCGCCTGCTTTCCGAACCTCGTCAGCTTGCCCATGCTCTCCTGCTGGTCGGTGCGCCAGGCGTAGGCAAGGCGGCGGTGGCCGCGGCGATCGCCAAAGGCTTGCTGTGCGAAACCGGCTTGCAGACCCGGGCCGACCCGATGGCTTGCGGGGCTTGCCCGGCCTGCCGCTGGTTCGATGCCGGCAACCATCCCGACCTCAGGAGTGTCGGTCTGCTGATCAACAAGGAAGGAAAGCTGGCCTGGGAGATCTCGATCGACCAGATCCGGGACTTGGAGGGATTCGCCGGCATGTCCGCATTTCGCGACGGCGCACGGGTCGTGGTGCTGGATCCGGCGCAAGCCCTGAGCGTTCCGGCTGCCAACGCCTTGCTGAAGATGCTGGAGGAACCCGGCGAGCGAACCTACTTCCTGCTGGTGACGCACCGTCCAGACACGCTCCCGGCCACCGTTCGCTCGCGCTGCCGTCTGGTGACCATCCCGGTGCCCGGAACAGCGGACCTGCAAGCCTGGCTGGCGTCGCAGGCGGGCATCACGACGGCCGAGGCGACTCGGCTGCTGGCCTTTTCGGGCGGCGCACCGTTGCATGCGCGCCACCTCGCTGACCCGACCCACCTGACCGCTTATCGGAGCCTGGTAGAGGCGATCGGTTCGCTGCCGGACACTGCAAGCGTCGCTGTGGCCGATCTGGTCTCGGGGGCGAACGTGGAGCATTGGTACCCACTCCTGCAACGCTGGGTCAGCGACCTGGTCAGGGTGAGCGCCGGTGCGGTGCCGAAATACTTTCCCGAGTCGGCGCCACGCCTGCAGCAGTTGCGGCAGCGCAGTTCGCTTCAGGGACTGACGCAGTCAGCGGCCAGGCTGCAGCGCCAGGCGCTACTGCTGCGGCATCCGCTGAATCAGCGGCTGTTCGCGGAGGAATCGCTTGCCCTGTACCTGGATGCCTTTGACAGACATCACGGCAGTTGACCCGATCGGATTCCCCGATGGAGCGCCGCCGCGATAACGGCGAACCGGCGGAACCGACATGATCAATACAGCCATCGAATCCGAATCTCCAGCGAAGGCCGCGGCGCGGCCGAGCGTCATATCGCTTTCGATCAAAGAGAAGGGCGCGCTGTACGCGGCTTACATGCCGTTCGTGGAGTTCGGGGGCCTGTTCGTGCCTACGCAGCGCCCGGCGCAGCTCGGCGACGACCTCTACGTGGTCCTGACCCTGATGGACGACCCGGCCAAAGTCGCCATCCCGGGGAAGGTTGTCTGGGTGACGCCGGCCGGCACCACCGGGCGTCAGCAGGGCATCGGCATTCAGTTCAGCAAGACCGAAGCCAGCATCCAGGCGCGGTCCAAGATCGAGGACCTGCTCGGATCCACGCTAAAATCATCGCGTTCGTCCAATACGGTCTGAGTTCAACGCCCGGCTTCCGGGATGCCGATGTTCGTAGATTCCCACTGCCATCTCGATTTCCCGGAACTGACCCAACGCCTTCCAGAGGTGCTCGCCAACATGGCGGCAGCGCAGGTGGAACACGCGTTGTGCATCAGCGTGACGCTCGAGGACTGGCCGCGGGTGGCCGCGCTCGCCGCCGATCATGAGCAGCTCAG
This sequence comes from uncultured beta proteobacterium, assembly GCA_963834335.1. Classification (GTDB taxonomy): domain Bacteria; phylum Pseudomonadota; class Gammaproteobacteria; order Burkholderiales; family Burkholderiaceae_E; genus Lautropia. The sequence goes on from CAWIBK010000002.1 coordinate 146,811, forward strand.
CGCTTCCGTCGGCGTCCATCCGGACAACGAGGGCGTACAGGAGCCGACGGTCGAGCAGTTGGTGAAGCTGAGCCGCGGCGACAAGATCGTCGCGATCGGCGAGACCGGCCTCGACTACTACCGTGCCACCGGTGATCTATCCTGGCAGCAGGAGCGCTTCAGGACGCATATCCGCGCGGCGCGTGAGGCAGGCAAGCCGTTGATCATCCATACCCGGGCCGCCAGCGACGACACGCTGCGCATCATGCGGGAGGAGCGTGCCGGCGAAGCCGGCGGGGTGATGCACTGCTTTACCGAGAATTGGGACACTGCCCAGGCTGCGCTCGACCTGGGCTTCCACATTTCAATGTCCGGCATCGTCACCTTCAAGAATGCAGCCGTGGTGCGGGACGTCGCTGCCCGGATTCCAGACGACCGATTGCTGATCGAGACCGATTCTCCCTACCTGGCGCCGGTGCCCAATCGCGGCAAGACCAACGAGCCTGCCTGGGTAGTCCATGTCGCGGCGACACTCGCCGCCTTGCGCGCCACCCCGGTCGATGCGATTGCCCGGACCACGACCGCCAACTACCATCGTCTGTTCGGTCTGCATTGAGTCCTCACCACCGATCGGGAATCATGCCAGTCCTCTTCTGGATCGGGCTCGCCCTATTGCTTGCCGTCGCGCCTGATCCGGCACACCCGGCCCAACCAGCGCCACCGGGTTTCTTCCGTGCGGTTGCCCGCGACGATGACGCCGAGGTCCGGGTCTACCTGCTGCGCGGCGCCAGCGTGGCGGCTCGCGACGAGAGGGGGAACCCGGCGCTGGTTCTGGCCGCAGCCGAACGGTCCTTCAAGGTGCTGCGCACCTTCCTGGCAATTCCGGGCACCGAGGTCGACGTCGTCAACCCGGATGACGAGACAGCGCTGATGTTTACCGCCTTGCACGGCAATGTCGAGGCGGCCCAGGAACTGCTGGAGAAGGGAGCCCAGGTCAACCGGACCGGGTGGACACCGCTTCACTATGCCGCCACCGGCGGAGACCTTGCAATGGTTCGCCTGCTGCTGGAGCACCACGCCTACATCGATGCGGAATCGCCCAATCGGAGCACCCCGCTGATGATGGCGGCAAGGCAGCGGCACGAAGCGGTGATCCGGGAACTGATCGGCGCCGGTGCGGACCCGACCGGGACCAATGAGGCCGGCCTGGGTGCTGCGGACTATGCCCAGCGCCGGGGCGACGCGGAACTGGCCCGCTGGATTCGTGCCAAATCCGATGAATTCAACGCCAGATACAGGGCCGGAGGTACCGTTCGGAGGTAGATTGGCGACGTGGATCCGCTCCTGGCGGGATACTGGAATCCGTTCGCCCTGGCGAGGCCAGCCACATCGAACCACGTGACACGAAATCATGAAGACGACCAAGCAGCCCTGGACACTGATCTCCACCGTCGCGGCCGTGGTGCTGCTGGCAGCCGGTTGCGCCGTCGACCAGGGCGCGGACGGGCAGTACACATCGGGCAGTCTTTCCCCGGCGGATCAACGCAGCCCGGCGGGCGATCGGGTCATCGCGGGGATCGCGCAACTGGTGCTGACCGCCCAGGCCTGGCCCACGTTCGAGGAAGCGAAGGCGAACCGCATCGACACGGTTGCCGACGGCTCGCCGCTTTACGCTCACATCCGAGCAACCCGGCCCCTCGGAGAATTGGCCCATCCGGCGGATCCGGCCGGCAGCTACACCTTCAGCGACTACCCCCACCTGTTCCTGCACGTCGGGGACAACGAAAGCCTGCGCATCCTGAACACCTGCTACGTCACCCTCAGCGCGGAAGATACGCGCGCACAGGAGATCGTGGTACCGCTGGCCCCGCTCACTTATCGCCCGGGACAGGTCCCTGCCGACTGCTGGCTCGCAACCGTGACCTCGGGCAGGGCGGGCAAGCGGACGTATGAAATCCGGCTTGCCGGGTTCGCCGGCAAGTTCGAGAGCTGGCTGCCGGTTCCCGACCTGCTCGCCGTTGCGCCGGTACCGGCTGATCTTGCCACCGGAGCCGGCGAGTACGCCGCCATGCTCAAGGCCACGCCGATGCGCAACGCCACGCGGGTGGCCAGCGCGGCAGGAGGAGTCGCCACAGTCAGCCCGGTCGCTCCCGGCAGTGCCGTCGCCACGCCCATTCGCGGCTCGACGCTGGTTGCCACAAGCATCGCTCCAATGCCGGGCCCGCGCCAGGAGATCGGCAGCAGCCGGATGGAACTGCAGTTACAGACCCTCAGCGCCGCACTGCTGGGGCGCCGGCCCAGCGAGGTCTATTTCATGGACAGCGAATGGGCCAGCACCACCGACCAGCGTGGCCGCGTCGTCCAGCAGCACGCCTTCGCGGCAGCAGTGTTCAAGGGTGCATCGTGCAGCTGGCTTCGCCTGAAAGCCTTCAGGCGCCCCGGCGCGCCGAACCTGACCGATGTCGAGCAGGCGGGCGACCCGATCGAGGTCAACTGCACCGACCTGTAGCCGGGAGTCTACGCACGGGCGCCCATCAGGACGCGCTCGAGGATCGGCCTTTCTGCGTGTCGGGCCTGCCTGCGAGACAGATCAAGGTCTGCTGACCGGTGGCGCACAGACGCCACTCACCCCCGATCCGGTTGAACACCTCCATTGTGCAGAAGGTGATGGTGCGGCCCGATCGCACGACCTGGCCGACCGCACGAAGGCGATCGCCCTGCGCCGGACTGATCAGGTTCATCTTGTATTCCACCGTCAGCACGCTGCTGTCGTCCGGGAACAGCGAAAATCCCGCGTAGCCGCCGGCACTGTCCGCCAGGGAGCTGCTGACACCAGCGTGAAAGAAGCCGTGCTGCTGCGTGAGGTGTTCGCCATGGTCCGCCTCGATCACCACGCGTCCGGGCGTCAATTCGACCAGTCGTGCACCGAGATGCGCCATGAACGGCTGCCGTGCAAAGCTGTCGCGCACCCGATCCGCCCAGTCAGGCGTGCGCGGTGAAAAGCTCGTCGTCGAAGACTCTGTCATGATGCGCTCCTGAGGATATATTGTAGAGAACATGCCGATCTCAACACCGAACGTCGCCGCGCGCCTGGCGCAAATCCTCAAGTCGACGCCGCTCAGGGAAAAACGGTTCCGCCTCTTCTACGTCGGCTCCGTCGGTACTGCGCTCGGCTACACCATGCAGGCGAGCATGGCGGCCTGGGTCATGGCGACACTCACACCCTCGGCCCTGATGGTCGCGCTGGTGCAATCCGCCAGCACAGTGCCGTTCCTGCTGTTCGGCCTCATCGCGGGCTCGCTGGCAGACATCATGGATCGGCGCAAGCTGATCGTCATCACCCAGCTGATCATGCTGTCGGCAACCGCGATGCTCGGCGCCATTGCGGTGACCGGACTGGTCGGTCCGGCGTCGGTGCTGATGCTGACGTTCCTGTGCGGCGCCGGATTCACCTTCTACCTGCCGGCGCAACAGGCAAGCATCAACGAGCTCGTCGTCCGCGCTGACCTGTCCCGGGCCGTGGCCCTGGGAGCGGTTGCCTTCAACGTCGCCCGCGCCATCGGTCCGGCCATTGCCGGTGCTATTGCCGCCTGGTTCGGATCAGGCAGCGCGCTGTTGGCGAGTTCGCTCTTCTTCCTCCTGATGATCTTCGGCGTGCGCAGCATCAAGGTCACCGAGAAGGCGCTGCCGGGTGTTCCGGAGACGTTGCTGGCGGGCGTGCTGAGCGGCGTGCGCTACGCCCGGCACTCACCCGCAATGCGCTCGCTGATGATCCTCAACCTCAGCTTCACCGTCTGCGCCAGCGCATTGTGGGCGCTGCTGCCGGTCATCGCCCGCGACCAGCTCGGACTCGGCGCCGGGGGCTATGGACTGCTGTTCGGGACCTTCGGAGCGGGCGCGGTGACGTCGGCGCTGTCGATTCCGGGGCAACTGCAGAAGCGCTCGCTCAATACCGTGGTGCGTGCCAGCCTGGTGCTGTGGATCGGCGCAACGCTGCTGGTCGCCGCCACCGAGATCGTCTTCATTGCGCTTTTCGGCGCATTCTGCGCGGGTGGCGCCTGGGTCGGCGTGCTTGCCAGCCTGTCGGCAGGCACCCAGAGCTCGGCACCGGCCTGGGTCCGGGCGCGCGCGGTTTCGATCAACCTGCTGTCGATGCAGACCGGCCTTGCGCTCGGCAGCATCGTCTGGGGCATGCTCGCCTCGGCGATCGACGTCCGGGCGGCGACCGCCGCATCAGCCTTCCTGATGCTCGCTGCTCTATGCATTGAACCATCGGGTGCATGTCGAACTGGGCGAAGACGCCGACGTGACGCCGTATGCCCAGTTGCCGGAAATCGTGCTCGCCAGCGAGCCGCTGCCCAATGACGGACCGGTGCTGGTGCAGGTCGAGTATCGTATCGAACCGGAGCAAGCGGCTGCCTTCTACCAAGCCATCGAAGCGGTCGAGGCGACCCGCCGGCGAAATGGGGCGAACAGCTGGCGGGTGTTCCGGGATATCGGCGAGGATGACCGCTTCGTCGAGCGCTACGTGATCACGTCGTGGGCCGAATACGTGCGGCTGCGCATGCGGATGACGGTGGCGGACCGCAACCTCCAGAACCGCGTCGTGGAACTTCAGCGCAACGACATTCCCGATCCGGATTTCGCGCTTCATCGGCGTCGATCCCCATGAGCGTCCACGCGAGGAGCCGCGTCCCTGGCAGGCCTGAGGCCGCTGAACTGCCAGCGGGCCTCGGGCGGAAAGAAATTCCGATAGCTCACACGGACCTGCCGGCGGGACGTCGCAAAGGAGCCGCCGCGAAGCACATACTGATTGCACATGAACTTGCCGTTGTACTCTCCGACGGCTTCGCTCGCGGCGCGAAAGCCGGGGTAGGGCCCATAGGCGCTTGATGTCCACTCCCACAGGTCACCCCACAACTGGCGCAGTGCCGACCCGGGCGGCGCAGCCGCAGGCATCGGGCGCAGAAATCCGTCTTCGAGCAGGTTTGTTTCCGCCGGCGGATGCCGGCGCGCCGCATGCTCCCACTCCGCTTCCGTCGGCAGTCGCGCATCCGCCCAGCGCGCAAAGGCATCGGCTTCGAAGTAGCTGAGATGTGCCACCGGGGCAGCCGGATCGATTGGCTGCCACCCCAGCAGGGTGAAGTGCTCGAATTCGTGCCCCGTGGTGCCGCGCGCCCAGTAGAATGGCATCGCCCAGCTGCTTCGGCCTGCACCCGGTCCCATCCCAGCGACAACCAGAACTCCGGTCGCCGGTAACCGCCTGCCTTGATGAAGTGCTGGAACTCACGCGCAGGTCACCAGCCGATCCGCCAGTTCGAACGGCTGCAGCAGCACCTCGATGCGCCGGACCCTCGTTGTCGAAAGAGAATCCTTCGCCGTCGGTACCGATCAGCGTCACGAGCCGCCGTCGAAGCGAAGGAATCCCGCTTCCTCGTCCCGACTGGGACATTGCTGCCCCGGTGCAGCATCGTCGATGTCGAACCTTCCATTCCCGCCGTGGTGGCCTTGTCCGCGGTAGGACGGGCCAAGCGGATTGCACGAGAGCAGGTGCTTGAGATCCGTCAGTATCAGTTCCTGGTGCTGCTGTTCGTGTTGCAGTCCAAGCTGCAGCATCTCGATCAGGCCTGACTGCGTCGGTGTGACCGATACCGCCTGCGATCAGCGAGTCCATGGCCTCGTCGACCGTATCGCGGTAGGTCAGGACTTCGGCGAGAGTCGGGCGCGTCAGCAGGCCCCGCTGCGGGCGAGGATGCTTTTCTCCGACCGCGTTGTAGTAGGAATTGAACAGTATCCGATACGACTCGAATGCGGGCGAGTAGCCCGGGGCGAACCGGACCAGGATGAACGTCTCGAAGAACCAGGTGGTGTGCGCGAGATGCCACTTGGCGGGACTGGCATCCGCCATCGACTGCGCCTGGCAGTCCTCCGGTGACAGGGGATCGCACAATGCAACGGTCCGGCCCCTGATGTCCCGGTATTCGGCGAGCAGCCGGGTCAGTTCTCGCCGCGATCGCCTGGCCGGGAAATGAGTCACGCCCGCTCATCAAGTCACCGCGTGAAAGACCGCATAGTCTGTATCGTCGTTTCGCCAGTGGCGCACGGCGCGGAATCCTGCCTGCCGCAGCAACGCGTCGAAGCGTTCTACCGTGTATTTGAACGCCGACTCGGTGTGGATGCGTTCGCCGGCAGCGAAGGTCCGCTCGCCTCCTTGCCAGCGGACCCGCATTTCCCGCCGGGCTTCGAGGTGCATCTCGACGCGGGAAAGCACCTCATTGAACAGTGCCACGTGGCGCCAGCCGGAGGGATCGAAGTCACCGCCAACGATGCGGTTGACGTTGCGCAGGATATTGCGGTTGAACGCTGCCGTGACGCCAAGCGAGTCGTCATAGGCGCTGCGCAACAGATCAGCGGACTTGACCAGGTCGACGCCGATCAGCAAGCCTCCGCCGACCGCCTGCGACTGGATCCGGCGCAGAAAATCCAGCGCCAGGCCCGGCGTGAAGTTGCCGATGCTGGATCCTGGATAGAAAAACAACGGCTTCGCGCCATCAAGTTCCCGCTGCAAGTCAGCTGGCAGATCCAGCGAGGCGCTGAAGTCCATGCCGACCCCTGTCATGCCGATACCGGGGTGACTTGCGGAGAGTCGCTCGACGGCGCGCCGGACGAAGTCGACGGAGATGTCGATCGCGATGTACTGGGCAGGCCGCAGCGACTCAAACAAGCTGGCGGCCTTGGCGCAGTTCCCTGCGCCAAGATCGATGAGGGTTGCATCCGCACCGACGCTGGTGGCGATCTCCCGGCCGCGACTCTTGAAGATCGCGGCCTCCGCGCGAGTGGGGTAATACTCATCCAACTCGGTGATGGCTTCGAACAGGTGCGAACCAAGAACGTCGTAAAAGAACTTGGGGGAAATGCGGGCCTTCGCCTGCATCAATCCTTCAATGATCTCGGTCCGCGGGCGCGGCGCTGCGGACGCCGGCGCCCCTTCAAAGAAACGGGGATGAGCGGACACGACAGGAGCTACTCCGGCGGGTCGCAACGCGGCAGGATTTAACACGGAATCTCCCAAGGGTCGAGCCCAGTGGTTCTCAGGACCTGCTATTCGGGCCGGCATACATACCAGCAACCGGCATGCCCTAGTATCTCACCAGGCATCTTACGGTCAGGCAGCCGATCGCACCGTACTGCAGCATTTTTTCGGAGGGTTAACGCCCTGTAAATCCTTCCGTGAATCCTGCAGGTATGAAAATTGCGGCAAACCCCGATTACGGTCACTTGCCGGTAGTCGAGAACGACGGGGCGGTTGACGGCACCCATGGGATCGGACTTCCGGTCTTCAATTCATCGGGGCGCCACGCCCGGTGAGTGAGAACGCGAGACATTACATGCAGAAGATCGACTCCACCCGAACCGTGCCAACCGACTCCCGGCCGGCCGGCCGATTTCCCATGCCTTGCAAACGCGCCTGAATCGGGTCGTGGCGGCCATGGGCGGCTCCTCGAACGATTCCCGCGGGCCTGACGAGCATGCTGCAGACCGGTTCGCCGTCGACCCGAGCGCCCGGATCCTGGACAGCCTGGCTATTTTCGCGGCCGTAGTGACGCCTCAGGCCACCGTGAGCTATGTCAATCAGGCATCGTTGTCGGCGGCTTCGATGCGGCTTGAGGACGTACTCGGGCTGCCGCTCTGGTTGACGCCGTGGTGGCGGCTCGAGGAACCGGTGCAGGCGCAGGTGCGTCTTGCCTGCGAGCGTGCCGCCCAGGGTGAATCGGCGCGTGAGGACATTCCGATGTGGGGACCGGGCAAAGATCGGATCACGGCCGAACTCTCGGTGGCCCCGGTGCTCGACGCAGCCGGCTCGGTGCTGCGGTTGATCGTCTCGGCGGTCGACGTCAGCGCTCAGAGAAAGGAAGCTCGTGCCTCGGTCGACCGCAATCGCCGGAAGGACGAATTCCTGGCTATGCTCGCGCACGAATTGCGCAACCCCCTCGCGCCATTGCGCCATGCCGCCGCTCTGATGCGTCTGGGCGACGAAGGCCACGCCCAGCGCAGCGCCATCAGTGCACTCGTCGATCGGCAGGTCCAGCAGATGGCGAGACTGCTGGACGATCTTCTGGACGCATCAAGGATCGACCAGGGCAAGATCTCGCTGACGCTCGAACCGGTGGAACTGGGGAATCTGCTGACTCAGACGATCGATGGCACCCGATCGGTCACCGATTCGCGCGCTCAGCGCGTCCTGTTGAGCCTGCCGCCACAAGAGACCTGGCTTCAGGCCGACCCGGTGCGAATCACCCAGATCATCGAAAATCTGGTTACCAACGCGGCCAAGTTCACCGACACCGAAGGGACGATCCGGGTGACGCTGACCGCTGCGGATGCGTACGCGACCCTGAGCGTGGCGGACAACGGCCAGGGAATCGATGCGGAATTGCTGCCGAAAGTCTTCGATCTGTTCACCCAGGGCGCAAGATCCCTCGATCGCAGCCAAGGTGGCCTGGGCATCGGCTTGTCACTGGTACGAAACCTCGCAGAGCTGCACGGCGGCGAGGTCACCGCACACAGCGCCGGACCTGGCTGCGGCAGCGAGTTCATCGTCACCTTGCCACTCGCACGACAGGTCTTCCCGCCTTCTCCACCCGTCCCGGTCCAGGTCGGATTCAGCCCGAAACGGATACTGGTGGTGGACGACAACGTCGATGCCGCCGAAAGCCTGGCTGAATTGCTCATGCTCAAGGGTCATGAGACGAGAGCGGTAACCGATCCACGCACCGCCCTGGACGTAGCCCCCGACTTCTCCCCCCAAGTCATCCTGCTGGACATCGGCCTGCCCGACATCGACGGGTTTCAGGTCGCGCGCCGCCTGCGCCAGATGGCGCAGACCCGTGATTCGCTGCTGGTGGCGGTCACCGGCTACGGACAGGCGGAGGACCGCAAGGCCTCCGCCGCGGCAGGCTTCGACCACCATCTGGTGAAGCCAGTCAATCTGCGCCAGCTCGAGGACCTGATCGACCGGCGAGCGTGACGCCCCCAGAGGCTGCGCCGTCCACCGCGCGCCCTCTTGCCATGCTCCGGCATGGCCCCTAGAAATTCACCCGATCAGCGCCTTTCAGGGCAAGCATCTGGCGAGCTTCCGCCGGCGTGGCGACCTCGAGCCCGAGTTCCTCGACGATACGGCGTGCTGCCTGGACCTGCTCAGCGTTGCTGCGCGCAAGCTTGCCAGGTCCGATCCACAGCGAATCCTCCAGACCCACGCGGATGTTCCCGCCCATTGCGGCGGACATGGCCGCGATCGTCATCTGGTTGCGACCGGCGCCGAGCACGCTCCACTGGTAATCCGAGCCGAACAGCCGATCGGCGGTGCGTTTCATGTGGATCACGTCCTCCGGATGGCCGCCGATGCCGCCAAGGATTCCGAACACCGACTGGATGAAGAACGGCGCCTTGACCAGGCCTCGATCTGCAAAGTGTCGCAAAGTGTAGAGATGACCGATGTCGTAGCACTCGATCTCGAAGCGGGTGTCGTTGCGCGCGCAGGTCGTGAGGATGTTCTCGATGTCCTTGAACGTATTCTTGAAGATCCGGTCATCGGACTCCGCCAGATAGGGCTTCTCCCAATCGAACTTGAACTCCTTGAAGCGGGACAGCATCGGGAAGAGACCGAAGTTCATCGACCCCATGTTGAGCGACGCCACTTCCGGTTTGAAGTGCGCGCAAGGCCCGAGCCGCTCCTCCACCGACATCGTCGGTGCACCACCGGTTGTGATGTTGATGACGGCATCGGTCCGCCGCTTGATGTCCTTGAGAAAGGGTTCAAAGGCGGCCGGCGACTGGTCGGGCTTGCCGTTGCGGGGATCGCGGGCATGAAGGTGAACCAGCGCCGCGCCGGCCTCGGCGGCAGCGACGGCAGCCTCCGCAATCTCTTCGGCGGTGATCGGGAGGTGAGGGGACATCGACGGGGTATGAATGGCCCCGGTGACGGCGCAGGTGATCATCACCTTGCGGCTTGGGGGACGGGGAGTCTTGCGGGATTCGGCCATGGCTTTTCTCACTTCTTCCAGGGTTGCTGCAGGTTCATGTGGGCGGCCAGCGCGGCCAGCCGTTCATTGCGCCAGAGGCTCTTGCGGGCGATCTCGTCCGGGTCGGGCGTGCCACCCCAGGCGGCAACCACCTTGGACCAGCTTTGCGGGTCCCAGACCTCCGCAGGCGCCGGCTCGGTCTGCAGGTGACGATAGAAACCGGTATACCGGGTGCAATAGTCGGGGATGCCGCCGGGTGCGTTGAGTTCGATCGTCTCGAACGGGCCGAGAAACGACCAGCGCCGGCCCAGGCCCTGCGAGAGCGTCTTGTCAAGGTCCTGAGGCGAGCAATAGCCCTCGCCGACCAGGCGGAACGCCTCAGCCAGAAGTGCGCCCTGCAAGCGGTTGAGGATGAAACCTTCCACTTCCCGCAGCACGTCCACCGGCACCTGCCCGATGCTCTCGTAGACCTCCCGGGCCCGCGCGCGGGTGTCGTCCGACGTCCAGGGAGCACCACAAAGCTCCACGATCGGCACCAGGTGGGGCGGATTGACCGGATGCCCGACGATGCAGCGGGCTCGTCCGGCGAGATCCTCGGTGAATCGGGAGGCGACGATCGCCGAGGTGGACGAGGCCAGTACGCAACCTGGCTGGGCCGCCCGATCGAGCCGCTTGAAGGTCTCGATCTTGACCGAAACGGTTTCCGGCCCGTTCTCCTGGACGAAATCCGCATCGGCCACGGCGTCTTCCAGCGACTCGCAGGCAGATACCGACGACGCTGCGGCCGCGGCGTCCTCGACAAGGCCATGCCGGGCAAGGTCTTCGAGGCTGTCCGCCACCAACGCAGGCGCCTGCGCCCGGACTTCCGGGACCGGGTCCCACAGGCGCACCTGCCAGCCCGCGCGCGCAAAGACGTTGGCCCAGGCCCGACCGATCAGCCCGGATCCGATGATTGCCACTACCGACATCCGACTCTCCGTGATGTTGCGTTGTAAGGCGCGTTCAAAGCCAGAGGACCTCGCGCCGCAGATCCAGATTGTCGCTCAAGACGCGCGAGGGCCCGACATGGATCACTTCGCCACGCTCCAAGGCGACTGTCCGGTCCGACAGGGCCAGTGCAAGGTCCAGATGATGGTCGACGATCACGATGGATATCTCGCTGCGGAGCTTGTCGAATGCCTCGAACAGTTCTTCAACGATGGCGGGCGCAAGGCCCTCGAACGGTTCATCCAGCAGCAGCACCTGCGTATCGCCGGAGAGCGCGCGGGCGACTGCGACCATCTGCTGTTCGCCGCCCGAGAGATAGTCGGCCGGCGAGCGCCAGCGCTCCTTGATCCGGGGAAAGAAACGGAAGATCTTCTCTTCGTCCCAGTGAACACCTTTGCCATTGCGCCTGCGCAGGCGGCCCAACTCCATGTTGTCGGCGACGGTCATTCCCGCAAACAGGCCGCGCCCCTGCGGGACATAAGAAATGCCGCCGCGCGTGATGAGCGCGGACGGGCGACCCGCCATCGGCTGGCCGGCCAGGGAAATGCTTCCGGAGCGCGGCGGAGCGATGCCGACGATGGTCTTGAGCACGGTCGACTTGCCGGCGCCGTTACGTCCCAGCAAGGCCACGATTTCGTGGCGATGGACGTCGAAGGTGACTGCGCGCAGGATATGGCTCTTGCCGTAGTAGGTGTCCACGCCTTCGAGGCTGAGCAGGACCTCGTCGGTGGCCTGGGAGGGACTCGCGCTGGCTGCCAGCGCATGCGCGCCGGCGCCGATGTAGACCGCCTGGACCTCGGGGGAGGTACGGGCGTCTTCGACGGTGCCGTCCACCAGCACCTGGCCGTCGTTCATCACCGTCACCGCATCGGCGATGCGGAACACCCGGTCGATGTCGTGCTCTACCAGCAGCACCGGCAGCTGGGTGGCGATGCTCTTGATGAGATCGCCGACCCGCTCGCGTTCCGCGGCCGCCAATCCGGCCAGCGGCTCGTCCAGCAGCAGCAGGCGCGGCCGCGAGGCCAGCGCCAGCGACATGTCCAGGAGGCGCTGACCGCCGTAGGACAGGGTGCCGGCCTCGGCGGCCTCGATGCCGCCCAGTCCCATTGCCTGAATCACCTGCGCGGTCTCGTCGTTCACCCGGGTCAGGTCGCGCGCCGCGCTCCAGATGTCGAAACGGCGGGGATCCCGGGCCTGGGTGGCCAGCCGCACGTTCTCCTGGACGCTCAATCCCGCAAACAGGTTGGTGATCTGGAACGAACGACCGATACCGGCGCGGGTGGCGTTCTCCGGCGACAAACCGCCGATCGATTGGCCGGCGAGCCTGACCGTGCCCGAATCGGGCGCGAACATGCCGGAAATGAGATTGAAGGCCGTCGTCTTGCCCGCGCCGTTCGGCCCGATCAGGGCATGCAGCGAGCGGTCCGCGACCGAGAAGCTGACGCCCTTCACCGCGCGGATTCCGCCGAAACTGCGGGCGATGTCGCGGACTTCCAGGATGTTGCCGGCTTCATGGCTGTCGGGAACCAGGAACGCCGGCAAGTCGACCCGGCCGGTCCGTCGGTTGGCCATCGCTGCAGCACCGACGGTGAGCTTGCGCCATGGCTGGCGTCAGGCGCTGGTACAAGCCGACCAGCCCGGTCGGCGAGAAGACGATGAACAGCACGAACAGCAAGCCGAAATAGAACAACCAGTCCGACGTGATGCTGGAGAGGTAGTCGCGGAACAGGACGAAGAACAAGGCGCCGAGCGCCGGGCCCAGAAAGGAACGCATGCCGCCGATGACGACCATGGCCAGCAGTTCGCCGGAGAACGCCACGCCGATCGGATCGGCCGATGTCATCCGGTTGTTGAACAGCAGCAGGATTCCGGCCAGGCTGGTCAGCGTGGCGGACAGGACGAAGGCGACCAGCTTGTAACGATCGGTGTTGTAGCCGAGGAAGCGCGCCCGCTGCTCGTTTTCCCGGATCGCCACCAGCACGCTGCCGACCGGAGACCGATGAAATCGCCACAGCACGAAAGTCACCAGCATCGCAGCGACCGCCACCAGGCCGTAGTAGGGCTCACGCTGCTCGAACGCGCCGCCGAACCAGGCCGGTCTGACGATTCCGCCCAGGCCGTCTTCACCGCCGGTGAGTTCGGTCCAGCGGAACGCGATCACGTACAAGCATGGCCGACAGCGCCAGGGTCAGCAGCGAGAAGTAGACGCCGCGACGGCGCAGGATCAGTGCGCCGAAGACGGTGGCGATGACCGCGATCAGCAGCAATGCCAGCAGCACCGGTCCGACGAAGCCGCCGGGCAGCCAATGGCGCTGGATGAGTCCGGCGGCATAGGCACCCAGGCCGAACCAGGCGCCGTGGCCGAACGACACCAGGCCGGTGAATCCGACCAGGATGTTGAGGGCCATGCAGGCCATTGCAAAGATCACCACCTCGGTTGCCGAGGTGACGGTGAGGCCGACTGCCGGCAGGAGCACCGGCAGCAGCAGCAGTCCGACGGCGACGACCGCCAGCGGCCACCAGGATCGCTCGCTTGCCGCAGCCGCCGCGGTGGCCGCAGTCGCGGGAGTGCAGGAGTCGCAGCGTCGTCCGGTGGAGTGGCCGAATCACTCAAAGCGCTGAATCCGTTCGCCGAAGAGCCCGCGTGGCCGGAAGACCAGGACCAGCAGCATGAGCAGGTAGATACCGGCGATCGACAGGTGCGAGTAGCCGATTGCGATGATCGTGCCCTTGACCAGCCCGACCAGCAGGGCAGCCGCGACCACGCCCCAGAACGAGCCCGAGCCCGCCGATGACGCAGACGACGAAGGCCGGCGTGATGATCTCCTGCCCCATCGCCGGATGGACCGAGTAGATCGGCGCGAGCAGCACGCCCGGCGAGGCCGGCCAGACCGATTCCGAGGCCGGCCACGCCCATCATGTAGGGCTTGAGCGAGATGCCCAGCGCGCCGACCATGTCCGGATTCTGGACGCCCGCCCGCACCACACGGCCGAAGGCGGTCTTCTGCAGCAGCAGCCAGAGCCCGGCGACGCAGCCGACGGCGATCAGCAGCAGTATGGTGCGGTAATACGAATAGATGAAGTTACCGACGACTACCTGGCCCTTGAGCGCCGTCGGGATGGCGGCCGAAAGCGGCGGCGCACCGAAAATCATCCGCAGCGCCTGCTCCGCCACCATCGCCAGGCCGAAGGTCAACAGCAGCGACAGGATCGGATCCGCACGGTAGAAGCGCTGGAACAGGAGCCGCTCGATGAGGATGCCGAGCAGCGCCACGGCAACCGGCGCGACGACCAGCGTCCCGCCGAACCCGAGGTAGGGCAGGAGCACGACCGACAGATAGGCGCCGATGGCATAGAAGGCACCGTGAGCCAGGTTGACGATGCCGCCGAGAGAGAAGATCAGCGACAGGCCGAGCGCGATCAACAGGTAGTAGACGCCGTCCAGCAGTCCGTTGACGAGCTGCTGGATGAAGAGAATCGCGGTCATCGACTACCCGTTGGCGGCTTGCCGGCTCGCGTGAAGGGCGCGGTCAAGCCTGGAATTTGCAGCCGTTCTCTTCAGGCGACGAGGAGATCGCTTCCAGAGGCTGGTCCGCGGCTGGCACGGCGGCCGACGCCGTGAAGATGTCCCACTGGTTCTTGATCTTCTCCACCGGCAGCGCGGTCACCGTGTACATCTCGTGCATCATCTGGTGATCGCCGGCGCGGAAATACGCCTCACGGGACTTCATCACGTCGAACTTGGCGCCTTTCTCCCAGTGCTCGATGATCTTCGGCGCTTCAATCGACTTGATCTCCTGCATCGTGGCCGCGAGTATGCGAATGGCGTTGTAGTCGCCCCAGGCCTGGTTCTCCGGCGGCTTGCCGTACTTCTTGGAGAAATCGGCAACGAATTTCTTGGACTTCGGGGTATCGATCAGGTGGTGCCAGACGACCGGCCAGGTGCCGGCAAAGTTGCCCTTGCCCGCACCCCAGGCGAGCGCGGTATCGAAACCGAATCCTGCTACCGGGTAGGTGAGGCCGAACTCGGAATACTGCTTCAGGAAGTTGGTGATCTGGTTACCGGCGAGATTGGAGACGACCAGGTCAGGCTTGGCGCTGCGTATTTCCAGCAGAAGGGCGGAAAAGTCGGTTGCGTCTGTCGGCACCAGTTTGTCCGCCGCGAAGTTGCCTCCCGAACTTTCCATGAACTTCTTGGCCACGCGCAGCAGGTCGTGCCCGAAGGCATAGTCCGCTGTCAGCGAGAACCACTTCTTGTCCTTGACGAGCCCCTGCTTGAGCAGCGCCAGGCCACAAGTCTTGACGTACATCGAATTCTGGCTTTCGACGTGAAACATGTACCGGTTGCAGTTGGCCCCGCGCAGGGCGTCCGAATTGCCGCCGGTATTGACGAAGAGGTTCTTGGTGCGCTGAGCCACCTGCGCGATCGTCAGGCAGGAAGCCGACGAGATCTCACCGACGATGGCGGCCACCTTGTCGCGTTCAATGAGCCGCTCGGCCTTGGTGGACGCGGTCTGCGGATTGACCGAATCCTCCTTGATCAACTCCAGCTTGCGGCCCATGACCCCGCCTTCGGCATTGATCTGTTCCACCGCCAGGTCCGCCGCCATCACTCCCAGTTCCCCGAGAGGTCCGAGAAAGCCGGTGCGCGGGGTGAGGTGGCCCAGCACGATGGCATCGCCTTGCGCGCGGCCGATCATCGGAACACCGAGAGCGCTCGCAGCGGCCAGGCCGGTGGCACCCTTCAGGACGTCGCGACGGGATTTCAAGGATTGCTGGGACATGTGTCTTCTCCTGTGATTATTCTGGTCGAGCCCGGCCACCGCCCGGACTGATGCCGGGTGAGGCGCGCCCATGCCTGACGCATGCGCCCACCGCTTGCCGGAAACTGTGATCACAGTTATCGTGCCGCAGGCGGCGGCTTTTGTCCAGTCCGCATCGGGGCCGTTGGCACGCGCCTGCGGCGGCGAGGCGCTTGAATGCTTCACAAGACCGGGGACGGAACGAGGCTTGAGCAAGGAGCCTGTCGATCACCTCTCGCGGGACGATCAACGCGGCGGCCGGGGCGGCACCCTCGCCGGCAGCGGCGGCCGCACCCTCGGCGACCAGGTTTATGCAGTCCTGCGCGAAATGCTGATATCCGGAATGTTCCAGCCGGGCGAGAAGCTTTCGCTGCGAACGCTGGCGCTGCGAATGAAGGTCTCGGTGCAGCCGGTGCGCAACGCGGTGGCGCGGCTCATCGCCGACGGGGCGCTGATCGTCGCACCGAACCGGGCGGTGCGGGTACCACTACTGACGGCGGCGCAGTTCAGCGAGCTGACTGCGATCCGGCTCGCCATCGAAGGCTTTGCAGTCGAGACTGCCGCCAGTAGACGCACCGACGCCGACCTGGTCAGGATCCGGCGCTACGACCGTCAGTTCCGACAACAGTGCCACTCGGCCTTGCCGGATATTGAGCTGGCCGTGCGTGCCAACCAGGCGTTGCACTTCAGCGTCTATCGTGCCGCGCACATGCCGGCGCTGATGCCGATCATCGAGGGACTTTGGCTGAAGATCGGGCCGGTATTGAATCTGGACATGCGCAGCAGCCCGGTGCGCCTCAGGGTCGGTCTGGCAGAAGCCTGCCATGCCGCGATGGTGGCCGGGCTGGAGGCCGGCGCCGCCGACGCCGCCCGGGCAGCGCTGGCGAAGGACATTGCAACTGCGGCATCATTCATCCTGAGCCGGGGCATCCTGCGACCGGCGCGATGACGTGACCATCGAACACACGTGACCGGGGAACTGCAATGGATCTGGGTATCAAGGGACTGAGAGTGCTCATCACCGCCGGCGCCGGCGGCATCGGGCTGAAGATCGCGGAATCTTTCCTGCGCGAGGGCGCCCGGGTGCATGTCTGCGATGTCGATCCGCAAGCCCTTGCCGCAATCGCGGGCCGTCACGCGGATCTGACCGCATCCGAATGCGATGTGTCCGACCGGGCGCAGGTGAAGCAGCTCTTCGACACCGCCCTGGAAAAGCTCGGCGGCCTCGACTGCCTGGTGAATAACGCCGGCATCGCAGGGCCCACCGGCGCCGTCCAGGACATCGAACCGGAGCAGTGGGACCGATGCATCGACATCAACCTCACCGGCCAGTTCAACTGCGCACGGCTGGCCATTGCGCACCTGACGGCCGGGAATGGCGCGCAGCGCAATTGCAGCATGATGAACGTGTCGTCCCTGGCCGGGCGCTTCGGGTTCGCCATGCGGGCGCCCTATGCCGCATCCAAGTGGGCGGTGATCGGCTTCACCAAGTCGCTGGCGCTGGAACTGGGGCCGAGCGGGGTTCGGGTGAATGCGCTGCTGCCCGGTATCGTCGCCGGGGAGCGCCAGCGGCGTGTGCTCGAAGCCAAGGCCAAAGCCCGCAACATGAGCTTCGAGGAGATCGAGCGACTGGCGTTCACCAATACTTCCATCAAGGAGTACGTGAGCGCCGAACAGCTGGCCGACCTGGTCGTCTATACCGCCAGCCCGCGTGCCCGGACCATCTCCGGGCAGGCGCTTTCGGTCTGCGGCGACACCAACATGCTTACTTGAGCAGCCATACCAGCCCCATCGGCAGCACCGGCACGTAGGTCACCAGCAGCAGGATCAGGATGCACATCACGAAATGCGGGACCAGCTCTCGCGAAATGCCGCCCATCGAGACCCGAGCGATCCGGGCTGCCACGAAGAGGGTGCCTCCCACCGGCGGCGTAAACAACCCGATCGCGAGATTGCAGGTCATGATCAGGCCCAGATGAACCGGGTCGACGCCGTACTGCACCGCCAGGGGCAGGAGCAGCGGCACGGCGATCAGCAGCGCGGGCGGCGGCTCGAGCAGGATGCCGAGCAGGAGCAGGAAGATGTTCACCAGCAGGAGGAAGCCGACTTTTCCGGAGGCGAAAGTGGAGATCACACCGAGCAGGGCCTGGGGAACCGATTCGAAGGTGATGATCCAGGAAAGCACCGTTGCCGCGCTGACCACCAGCAGCACGGTTGCGCTGGTGGTCAGCGATGAGATCAGGATTTGCGGCAACTGGGAGAGACGCAGGTCCCGATAAAGAAACATCCCGATCAGCAGCGCGTACACCACTGCGACCGCCGCTGACTCGGTCGGCGTGAAGATGCCGGAGAAGATGCCGCCCAGAATGATGCCGGGCAGCAGCAAGGCCGGAAGGGAGTCCAGGAAGCTCCGCATCACCTCCCGTCCGGTCGGGCGCGGGCCGCCGACATCGATACCGGTCTTGCGGGCATGACGCCAGCAGAGAAGCATCATCCCGAAACCGAACAGCAGACCCGGCACGATGCCGGAGATGAAAAGATCCGCAACCGATACGTTGGCAATGAATGCGTACAACAGCATCGGTATCGAAGGCGGAATGATGATGCCGATGGTGCCGGCCGCAGCGACCAGGGCACCGGCATAGGCAGGGGAGTACCCCTTGCGCTGCATGCCCGGAATCATCACCGAGCCGACCGCAGCCGAATCGGCAACCGCCGATCCGGACATCCCCGCAAACAGCATGCTGGACGATACCGTCACGATGCCCAGTCCCCCCGGCAGGAAACCGAGCGTGGCGGTAGCGAAACGGATCAGCCGCTGGCCGGCGCCACCTTGCGAGATCAGTTCACCGGCAATCACGAACAGCGGTATGGCCAGGAAGTAGAAGCCTTCGATGGCCGTGACGAAGTTCATCACGAGCGCCTCCATGGGCGGCGCCGAAGGGGCAACGGCAGCGTAGCCGATCGTGGACAGCACCAGCGCGAAAAACAGCGGCAGTCCCATCCCGATCAGCAGCAGAAAGACGCCGAACATGCTCAGGATCAGCATCTCAGAAGTCCTCCTGTCCAAGGAGGTGATTGAGCGGTTGGCCCTGGCGCAGCACCAGCCACAACTGCTGCAGCACGAAGATCAGCATCAGGGCGCAGCCGACCGGCATCGCCAGATACCACCAGCCGTTGGATATCCGGATGGCGATCGCGATGTTGTCCCAACTCATGACCGTCAAGGTAATGCCGAAGTACACCAGCAACAGCAAGGACAGCGCGGTCAGGGCCAGCACGGCGGCGTCCATCCGCCACCGCGCATGAGGCCCGAGCATCATGATGAACTCCGAAACGCCCAGGTGGGAATTGCGCCTCACCGCCATCGCTCCGCCGATGAATGTGATCCATATCAGCAGCAAGGTGCACAGCTCCGACGACCAGGAGACGTCGGTATGGAGCAGGTAGCGGGAGAGGACGTTGTAGAACACCAGCGCCACGATCAGCGCGCCGGCGGCGCTGACCGACCAGTCGATGGCGACGCCCAGCCACCGCAGCCATTTCGGTTCGGAGTCCATGCGATGACCGCGATCAGCGCTTGAGCGCAGCAGCCTCGGCCAGCAGGCTGTCCACGACGTCCTGGCCGTAGTCCTTGCGCGCCGTCTCGTAAACCGGCGCCATCACCTTGCGGAAGGGCGCCTTGTCGATCCGGTTCACGGACGCACCCTTGGCCACCATTTCGGCCAGCACCTTTTCGTCGCTGTTCTTGACCTCCTGACGGGAGAAGGCGGATGACTCCACTGCCGCCTTCTTGACGCCGGCCTGGTCCTCTTTCGACAGGCGCTTCCAGGTCCGCTCGGACACCGCCATCGGAATCGGCGAGTAAACATGCTCGGTCAGGGTCAGCACCGGGGCCACCTCATAGAACTTCTGGGAATAGATCGTGTCGATCGGGTTCTCCTGTCCCTCGACCACGCCCTGCTGGATAGCAAGATAGGCCTCGGTGACCGGCATCACGACGGCGTTCCAGCCCATGGCCCCGAGCAACTGCAGGAACATGTCGTTCTTGAAGGCCCGCAGCTTCGTGCCCTTGATATCGTCGGGTGACTTGAAGGCCCGCTTGGTGGAGAAGCTCCGGAAGCCCGCCTCCCAGGTCGACAGGATACGGATGCCCTTGGTGGCCGTCAGCTTGTCGAAGTGCTCCTGGGCCCATTTCGATTCGTCGTACAGCTTCCAGCCCTGCTCGTACGTATCCACCAGGTAGGGCAGCGACAGCAGGTTCAGCTCCCGCAAGTGGGGCGCGTAAGCCGACGCCCCGGTCACCGCGAAATCCAGGCCGCCCAGCTGGAGTTGCTCCAGCGACTTGGTGTCGTTGGCCAACTGACCGCTGTGAAAGACCTGCACCTTAACCCGCCCCTGGGTGTACTCATCCACCTTCCTGGCGAACAGCTCTGCCGCCTTCTGCCGCGCTCCGATCGGCGTGTCGGTATGGCTGAACTTGAGCGTCACCGGCGCCTGGGCGAAGGTCTCCCCCGACATCGCCGATAGTGCGCCTGCCAGCAGGACCGAGCCCAGCAGGCTCGTCAGACCGGCTCGGCCGGCCACTCGAAGCGGTTTTCCACTTTTCATTTCTGTCTCCTGTTTGCCTGTATCAAACGGCCGACTGCCGGCCGCACCCCTGCTCACACATCGATGAAACGGCGTTCGTCGTGCGCACGATAAACCGCCTCCTCGATTTCGTAATTGCGGAGATAGTCGCGACCGGTATTGACCGGCCTGAGATTGCCGGAAATCGCCCCGATCAGGTGCTGCTGCTGCCGGTAGACGCAGTCGCCGGCGAAGCCGGTGGCTTGCCACCGATAGGCGTGTTCCCGTTCCGGCCCGCCATGGGGTTTCCAGAACAGGCGGCCGTAGCCGTCCAGCCGGAGCACGCCGGCAGAGCCCTCCAGCCAATGTTCGCCCATGGTGAGGCGCATATCGTCGGCAGGGTGTTCGTTGAGCCGGTTGCCGTCGATCATGGCCGTCGGGCCATCGCCGAAACGCAGCGTGATGTAGCCGCTATCCTCGCCGGCAATGAAGGGATTGCGACGGCTCAAGAGCGCGCCGACCGACGTGACCTCACCGAGCAGAAAACGAAAACTGTCGATGAAGTGGATGGCAGTTTCGTGCACCCAGAACCGCGGCATCTTCTGGAAGTAGGGCTGCCGGCCCAGGTAGGCCAGCGGGCCCTGACCATCGCCCGGGCGCATCCGGACGGCAATCGTGTGCGGCGTGCCGATCATTCCCGAGTCGAGGCAGCGCTTCATCTCCAGGTACCAGGGCATCCAGCGGAAATTCTCGTGCACCGCCAGCAGAATGCCGGCCTGCTCGGCGATCTCGACCAGTTCGACCGCCTGCGGGTAGGTCGGGGCCAGCGGCTTTTGCGAAATGCAGGCGACCCCTTCGCGGGCAGCCAGGCGCACCAGGGGCAGGTGCGTGTCGGGCGGGGTGGCGATGTCCAGCACGTCCGGCCGGATCGCCGCGATCATCCCGGCGACATCGGCAAACCCGTTGGCGATGCCGTACTCCTTCATGGCCGCCAAGCGCCTGCCGGCGTCGGGCTCCGCGATCGCGGCAAGCACGACCGCGCCCTCGGCCTGCAGGCGCTGCCACGCCTCGAGGTGGAAGCGGGCGAAGTAACCCGCGCCCGCGACGCCCAGGACCGGCGGTTGGTTCATCGAACTATTTCAGCGCTTCCGCAACCGCCCGGGTGACCGCGCCGGTGCCGTCCTGGCCACCGATATCGGCCGGCTTGGCCTTGGCCTGCCCGAACACCTCGTCGACGGCGTCTTCGATCGACTGCGCCGCCTGCAACAACGGATCGGCCCCATGACGCTCGCCCAGCCATCGCAGCATCATGGCAGCGGTCAGGAACGTGGCCGTCGGATTGGCGATGCCCTTGCCGGCGATATCCGGCGCGCTGCCGTGCGACGGCTGGAACACCGCATGCTTGTCGCCGATGTCCGCCGATGGCGCATAGCCCATCCCGCAGATGAGTCCGGCGCCGAGATCCGAGGTGATGTCGCCGAACTGGTTTTCCATCGGGCAGACGTCGTACTCCCACGGCTTGCGGATGAGATTCAGGCAGTAGGCGTCGATATAGCAATGATCGGCGATTACGCCCGGATGAGCTTGGGCCTGCTCGTAAAAGATCTGATTCATGAACGCCATCCCCAGGAAGACGTTGGACTTGTCAATGCAGGTGACCTTGCCCTTGGCGGGATTGCGCTGCTTGCGCGCCGCGGCCAGCTTGAATGAGAAATCAAACAGTCTTTCACAGGCCTTGCGCGAAATTTCGCAGGTATCGTAAACCGCCTCGTCACCGGCCGAATTGGTGCCGCGGCGGCCGCGGTTGCGGGAGTGGAACCATCCTTCAGTCGATTCACGCACGATCACCAGGTCGATGTCCCGGGCCCGGGGTGACGCCAGGGGCAGGGGCAGCCCGGGTATCGCCCGGATCGGGCGCACGCCGGCGTACAGATCCAGGTGAACCCGCATGTCGAGTTGCGGCGCGATTTCGGTGCCGTCCGGATATCGGATCTCGGGCCAGCCCATCGCGCCGAAGAGAACGGCATCGGCCGCTTCGCAGGCTCTCATCGAACTATCCGGAAAGGCGTTGCCGGTTTCCTTGTACAGGTGAGCCCCGCCGGGCCGGCGGTCGTACTTGAGCTGGAAGCCGAAGCGTTTCTGGACCGGTTCGAGCAGGGCAAGGGTGGCGTCGATCACTTCGACGCCGATACCGTCGCCGGGAAGCACACAAATGTTGAAATCGCTCTTCATTGAATTCTCGAGGAGTTGCCGGTGGTAGGGCGGTAGGGGTGTGGGCAGGGGGCGGGCGCGGTTCTACACCGACGCCAATCGCAACTTATCCAGGATTGCCAGGAGTTCGACGCTGGCGCGCTGACGATGCGCACGGTACAGCCGCACCGTCGCCTCCGGATCGCCGGCCCGGATGGACTCCACGATCGCGTTGTGTTCCTTCGTGGAATGCACCGGGAGCGGACGCAGTCTGAGGGTGACCATGCGCGCGCGATGGGCACGATCCCAGAGCAGCTGGACAGTCTGGATCAGCACCGCATTGCCGGCAAGTTCAAGCAGCTGCCGGTGGAAGTGCTCGTCGGCCCGGGCCCAGGCGTCGAGATCGTCGTTCTTGAGCGCGGCCGACATGTCCCGCGACGCCTCGCTCAACGGTCTCAGCTCTGCGGCGGTGGGCCGGCGGCGGGTGACGATTTCGGCAGCCATCGACTCGAGTGCCGTCAAGACCTCGTAGATCTCCCGCATGTCCCCCGCCGACACCGGCAGGATACGGGCACCGTGGCGAGGAATGAGTTCCAGCAACCCCTCCGTCTCCAACCGGAGCAAGGCCTCCCGCACCGGCGTGCGCGACAGCTTCAAATCCTCCGCAAACTCCCTTTCCAGGGCGCGGTAGCCCGCCGGATAGACGTTGTCCAGGATGCGCTGGCGGATCACCCGATAGGCCTGCTCGACGAATCCGCTGGCCGGGACCTGCTGTTGGGCGTTGGCGGAGAAAACGGGGGTCATTGGTGCTGCATCCCCCAGCGACGGACGGTGCGGCGCTCGATCACCCTGAAGACGACGTTCTCCACCAGCAACCCGATCAGGATGACGCTGAAAAGACCCGCGAAGACGTTCGCGATTTCCAGAAGATTCTTGTTCTCGTAGATGAACCAGCCAAGGCCGCCCTGACCTGAAGCCACGCCGAAGACCATCTCGGCCGCAATCAGTGTCCGCCAGGCAAAGGCCCAGCCGATCTTGAGGCCGGTCAGGATGCTCGGGAATGCCGCCGGCACGAGGATGCGCGCGACATAGCCGAGGCCGGTGAGGCCGTAGTTGCGTCCGACCATGCGCAGGGTATTGGACACCGACAGGAATCCCGAATGGGTGTTGATCGCGACCGCCCATAGAACCGCGTGGATGATCACGAATATCAACGACCCCTTGCCCAGCCCGAACCAGATCAATGCCAACGGCAGCAAGGCGATCGACGGCAGCGGATTGAACATCGACGTGAAGGTTTCCAGCATGTCCGTGCCGATACGGGACGTCATCGCCAGCATGGTGAGGAGGGCGGCCAGCGCGAGGCCTGCAGCGTAGCCCGAGAGAAGAATC
Source organism: uncultured beta proteobacterium (assembly GCA_963834335.1). Classification (GTDB taxonomy): domain Bacteria; phylum Pseudomonadota; class Gammaproteobacteria; order Burkholderiales; family Burkholderiaceae_E; genus Lautropia. The sequence goes on from CAWIBK010000002.1 coordinate 170,752, forward strand.
TTGATCGAATACCAGGCTCGGCCCAGGAGGTCGCCGCTGAGCAGCCCTTCCCAGAACGCCTGTGCGGTGGCGCTGAAAGTCGGAACCAGCAACGGGTTGTCCAGCTGCCGCGCGTAGACCTCCCAAACCAGTGCCAGCACCACGAGCAGCAGCGTCTTGCGCAAGGCGCCGTTGTCGAAGGCCCGTTCCAGTCCGGTCAACGGCTTCTGAATGACACCGATCCGGCTTGCTTCGACCGGTTCGCGCAATACTTCCGGGCGGACCGGCGGATAGTCACGCGGGGACATGGACAGGCTGCTCCGCTTCGATGGCGTCGGCGAACAACATCTGATGAATCCGGTGTTCGAGGTCGGTGCGCTTCGCCGCATCCGGATCGGCCCGGTCCACGCTGTCCAGTTCCGCCTTCACCTGGCCCGGGTGGGGCGACAGGAGCAGAATCCGGTTGCCGATGATGATCGCCTCGGCGATCGAATGGGTCACGAACAGCACGGTGAAGCGGGTTTCATCCCACAGGGCCAGCAGTTCGTCCTGCATTTTCCGGCGGGTGAGGGCATCGAGAGCGGCGAAAGGCTCATCCATCAGGAGGATGTCCGGCTCCATTGCCATTCCGCGGGCAATGGCAACCCGCTGCTTCATGCCCCCGGACAAGGTGTGGGGATAACTGTCGGCGAATTGAGTGAGCCGCACCTTGTCGATGTAGTGCATCGCCCTCTCCTGCGCCGCCCGGCCCTTCAGCTTACCGCTGGCCAACAGGGGGAACATCACGTTCTCCTTGACGGTCTTCCACGGCGGCAACTGGTCGAATTCCTGAAACACCATCATCCGATCCGGTCCCGGCTTGCGGATCACAGCCCCCTTTAGCCGCATGTCGCCTTCAACCGGTCGCATGTAGCCCCCGACCGCCTTGAGCAGGGTCGACTTGCCACACCCCGACGGGCCCAGCAGTACGAATCGGTCGCCGCTTCGAACCTGGAAGTCCACCCGATAGGTGGCCGTGACCAGGTGCTCCCGGGTCTTGTACTGCAAGGTCACGCCGCGGACGTCCAGCAGCGGATCGCTTGCCGGGTCCCAACGGGTATCGCCGCTCATGCCGGTACGGCCCTCAGCTGCCGGACAGTCCATGGGCGTCCTGGAAGAACATCTCCTTCCAGGAGGCCGGCAGGACCTTGATGGCGCCGGTCTTTCTCATGAACTCGACCACCGGCATCAGGCCCTTCGGCGTGAGGGTGTAGGACGTTTCCGGCGATTCGACGATCTTCAACACCTCGTCGACCGAACTTTTGTCCTTGCTCACCCGCAGATAGAGTTCCGCGGCGGCGCGCTTGTTGGCATTGACCCAGTCGGTCGCTTCCGCAAAGGCAGTCATGAAGGCCTTGTACAGCTTGGGATTGGCCGAATGGAACTTGGTGGAGGTGGCCAGGACGTTGAAGGACAGCGGACCGCCCAGGATCTCGGTCGAGGAGACCACCTGATGGATTCCGGGTCTGGCCGCTTCCATCGCGATGAAAGGCTGCGACGCGAAGTGGGCCGTGATTTCGCTGGCCGGGGAGAGCAGGGCGGTCAGCGCATCCGGATGACGCATCGATACGGTGACCGGATCGAGCTTGTTGTAGTTCTCAGGCCCGAACTCCTTGGCCGCGGCCATGTGCAGCAGGATTGCCTGGGTGGACACCTTGATGGCCGGTACGGCGATCTTGTCTTTCGGCCCGAAGTCCTTCAGGCTCTTGACGTCCGGATTTCGGGTCATCAAGGCAAGTGGCAACAGGTTCATGCCGGAGGCGGCCTTCACCGGATTGCCCGTTCCTTGCGTCTTGGACCAGATTACCGCCAGACCTGGAACCCCGAGCGAGACGAAGTCGACGTTGCCCGAGATGATGGCGTCGTTCATCACGTCGCTGGAGCGAAAGGTCAGCCAGCTGACCGCGACGTCCCCCAGGCCGGCGGCCTTGGCGTGTTTCTCCACCAGCTGCTGGTCCTCCAGCACCATCATCTGCAGGTAGCCCAGGCCGTACTGCTTGGCGATCCTGAGTTCGGACTGCTCCGCCGATGCTGCCGAAGCCGTCAACATGCCTGCGGCCAGTACGGCCCCGATGGCTGCCATGCGCAGTGTCTTCATTTTCCTGTCTCCTCGTTGGCCGGCGCGGACATACGCCGGTGGCTTGTCATCCCTGAACCCGTATCCGCCGCCTGCCGGCGAAGGAACGTATACGTTAATGTATTCGATAAATCCCGCGTCGGACAAGCAGGGAGTTCAGATGCCGCCGCGTGCCCGGGAGGGCACTGCGGCATGAACGCCGCCCCTGACCAATCAGTGGTTCAATCGAAAGCTAACCTGTAGACTTGCCCATGGAACCAGCGACGAAAGAACGAGCAACACGGCAGCGGACCGCTATCAGAATGGCGATCGATTCGGCGAGGCGCCCATTGACGCCTCAGGAGGTACTCGAAGTCGCTCGTGAGCGGGTTCCTGCGCTCAGTGTCGCAACCGTGTACCGCAATCTCAAGTCGCTGCTGCAGGAGGGAGCGATCCACCGGGTTCCCCTGCCGGGCGACAACCCGCGCTACGAATCGAATCATGCCGCCAGCACCCACCATCACCATTTCCAGTGCCGGCACTGCCAGCGCGTCTTCGACGTGCACAATTGCCCCGGCGACATCGAGCAGATGGCTCCCAAGGGGTTTGTCGTCGAACATCATGAACTGACCATCTACGGGCAGTGCGCTGACTGCGCGCGCGAGCAGATGACCGTACAGCACGGGCCTGCCCGTCATGGATAGGTCCGAGGGGGATCCAGACCGTCCCCAGGACTGCGGCATCCCGACCGAGCCGATAGGCAGCATTCCCCGGCCGCGGGAGTTGATCGCCGCCATCGAATCGCTCGGGGACGGCGACCCGGCACTCGATCCGCTCTATGAAGCGGCCATCCAGGACACGATCGCCCGCTTTCAGGCGACCGGGTCGCCGGTCATCACGGACGGCGAACAGCGCAAGTACCACAACTTCTGGACCTACAGTGTCCACGGCCTGCCCAATGTCATGCCGGGCGGCTTCAAGATCCCGTTTGTCGCCGGGCACACGCGCCGCATGCCGCGGCTCGTCTCGGGACCCTTCCGGTACCGGCGGTATGCGGATGCCTTCCTGGATGTCGCCTTGCGCTATGCCGGCGTTCCCGTGAAGCAGGCCGTGATCTCGGCCTCGGCGCTCAGCCTGATGTATCCCGACGAGACGATTGCCGGTTACTCGCGGGATCAGTTCATCGAAGACCTGCTCAATGAACACGTGCATGAGGTTCGCCGATGCCTGCAAAAAGGCGCACACAACGTGCAGGTGGACTTCACGGAAGGGCGCCTGGCCCTGAAGATCGACCCGACCGGCGCGCTGCTGCACAGCTTCGTCGATCTCAACAACATGGCCCTGTCGCGGTTCTCGGCGATCGAGCGCCGGCAGATCGGTGTGCACACCTGCCCGGGCGGTGACCGCGACTCCACCCACAGCGCAGACGTCGACTATTCCGATCTGCTGCCCAGCCTGTTTGAACTGCGCGCGGGCAATTTCTATGTGGCGCTGGCCGGAGAAAAGGATCCGGAGCGCGTGCTGCGGACCATCAGGGACTACCTCCACCCCGACCAGCGCGTGTTCGTGGGTGTCGTCGCGCCTATCGATCCCCGGATCGAGACGCCGCGGGAAGTATGCGACCGGATCCTGCAGGCTGCCCGCTATATCCCGATCGCGCAACTCGGCACCACGGACGACTGCGGCTTCGCGCCATTCTGCGACGACGTCTCCACCAGCCGCGATACCGCCTTCGCCAAGATCCGTGCGCGCGTGCAGGGTACAGCAATGGCGGCCGCGGAACTCGGAGTCTGACGAGATGGCCGAGTCGGACCAGGATCGCGCGGACGAAGAGCGGATGCTGCGCACGGTCGCGCTGCGCAATGCCGAAACCATCTTTATTTCGCGCCAGCGTCACGACGAGGAACTTCTCAGGGCCAACGAAGCCCTGGAGCGTCGTACCGAGGAACTGGCCCGGTCCCTCGCAGCCATGCGGGCGACCTTGGAAGCGACCACCGACGGCATCCTGGTCACCGACCTCCATGGACAGGTCACCGACGCCAACGAAAAATTCGCCCGCATGTGGCGGCTGCCGCCGGATCAGCCGCTCATCGCCACGCATCAGGAACTTCTGGGGCGGATGAGCCGTCAGGTCGTCCAACCGGAGGAGTTCATCGCGCGGATCGCTGAAATCTATGCCGTGTGGCCGGAGGACACCTTCGATACGCTGTACTTCAGCGACGGGCGCGTGTTCGAGCGTTTCACGAGAATCCAGTCGGTGGATAATCGCCGGTCCGGGCGTGTCTGGAGCTTTCGCGACATCACCGAACGGATGCGCACCGAGGAAGCCTTGCGCGAAGAGACCCGGGTTTTGGAAGTCCTCAACCGCACCGGGACTGCCATCGCCTCCACGCTCGACCTGCAGACTTTGGTGCAGGCGGTCACCGACGCCGCCACCCAACTCAGCGGGGCCCGCTTCGGCGCGTTCTTCTACAACACCACGGATGAGCGGGGCGACGCCTTCCAGCTCTATACGCTTTCCGGCCTGCCCCGGGAGGCGTTCGAGCGGTTCGGTCGGCCGCGCGCGACCGCATTGTTCGGGCCGACCTTCCGGGGCGAAGGACCGATCCGCTGCGACGACGTGTTGCACGACCCCCGCTATGGCGGCATGCCGCCTCATCACGGCATGCCGCAGGGCCATCCGCCGGTACGCAGCTTTCTGGCGGTGCCGGTGCTGTCACGAGCCGGTGAATCGATCGGCGGACTCTTCTTCGGTCATCCGGAACCAGGCGTGTTCACGGAACGGGCAGAGCGCGTCGCTGTCAGCGTCGCGGCGCAGGCGGCGATCGCCATCGACAATGCGCGGCTCTACGAAGACGTCAAGCGCGCTGCAGTTGAACGCGAAGCGCTGCTGGAAGCGGAGCGAGCCGCTCGGGAGGACGCCGAGCGGATCGGGCGGATGAAGGACGAGTTCCTGGCGACGCTGTCGCACGAACTGAGGACCCCGCTCAATGCCATGCTCGGGTGGTCGCATATCCTGCTGTCGGGCAAGAGCAAGCCGCAGGATACCCAACGCGGGCTGGAAGCGATTGCCCGCAATGCGCGGGCGCAGACCCGGCTGATCGAAGACCTCCTGGACATGAACCGGATCGTGTCGGGAAAGGTTCGCCTGGACGTCCAACCGACCGACCTTGCCTCCGTCATCGATGCCGCGCTCGATTCGGTCCGTCCTTCAGCGGATTCCAAGGAAATCAGTCTGCTGGCGCATATCGACGCCCGGATCGGCCCGGTTTCCGGCGATCCGAACCGCCTGCAGCAGATCGTCTGGAATCTCCTGTCGAATGCCATCAAGTTCACTCCCAAAGGCGGCACCGTCACCCTGCGATTGGATCGGATCGATTCGCATGTCGAGGTCACGGTCGTGGATACCGGCATCGGCATCGAACCCGCGTTCCTGCCGCAGGTGTTCGACCGTTTCCGCCAGGCCGACTCCTCGACGACCCGCAGGCATGGCGGCCTGGGCCTGGGACTGTCGATCGTCAAGCATCTGGTCGAACTGCACGGTGGCACGGTGCGCGCCGACAGTGCAGGCGACGGCAAAGGCGCCAGTTTCGTCGTGAGCCTGCCGTTGCCGTCGATAAAGGCCGAACCGATGGTCGGCGACGAATGCAAGCATGCCGACAGCGGCTTGGTGGGTGCGGGTGCGGAAATCAGTGCCCGCCTGGACAACGTCAATGTACTGGTGGTCGACGACGAGCAGGACGCTCGGGAACTGATCGAAAACGTGCTGCTGCAGTCCGGAGCACGCGTGTGGACTGCCGGCACCGCTGATGAAGGTCTGACAATCATCGGGGCCCAACGCCCGGACATCATCGTCAGCGACATCGGCATGCCTGGCAAGGACGGCTACGAGTTCATCCGTGAGGTCCGCGGACTGGGACCGCTCGCCGGCGGCAGAACGCCCGCCATTGCGCTGACCGCATTCGCGCGCTCTGAAGATCGGACGCGCGCAATGATTGCCGGCTACCAGGTCCACATATCCAAGCCAATCGAACCCGGGGAATTGGTCGCCACGGTAGCGAGCCTGACAGGCCTGACCGTCGGCCGCTGAAGCCACCGGCGCGGACCTGGGGCCGTATTCACTCCTGCTCATGACTTCGCATAATCTATATTATGTCAAATCAATGAGCAACGGGTCGGGCGTCGTTCGGGCGTGGTTTTCCGGTGCGTGAACGCACTTTCAACAGCCGAAACCCTCCTTAAAGTGTGATCCGTAGTACCTGATCAACACCTGCCAGGAGAATCGTCATGAAATCGAATCATTCCATCATCGCGGCCGCCGTCGTCGCACTCTTTACTGCGGGCGCCTACGCTACCTATCCGACGAGTCTGAAGCCGACAAGCGAAACCGCTGTCACGGCGATGAAAGCCGACGAGGGCGTGCCACACAACCTCGTCACGGCGATGACGGCCGATGAGGGCGTGCCACACAACCTTGTCACGGCGATGAAGGCCGACGAAGGCGTCCCTCAGAACCTGATCGCCCAGTACGAACACAAGTCGGATGAGGGCGTCCCCCCGAACCTGATCACGGCGATGAAGGCCGATGAAGGCGTTCCGCACAACCTGGTGACAACGGCGTAGTCTGCGGCTGATCGAAGGCGACACCTGGAAGGCAGGACGCGGGCCGTTGCGCGCGTGCTGCCTGGTTGCCTGCGTCGACCTTACGAGATCGGGACAAGAAGTCCTTGACCGGATGGCTTTGACGGGAAGCGGTAGAACACCCCTGGTCCTCGAAGTGAGCCGCATTTTGAATACTTCAGAGCTGGCGCCCTCCTCTTCTTCGGAGGCCTTGTTTTTGATGTGCAAGATTGCAGCTAGTCTGGCCTCCAGTACGGTCTGGAGGACGAGCAAGTCGGTGGGAGCATCAATCGAGATGCTCGGCGCCGTGAGGGACTGCCGCGATTCGGTGAACAGTGTCACAGGAGTTCCCCGCCAGGCGTCTTCAGTGCCATCATTAGTGACCCGTCTGGATCTGAAGCGATTGCAGGACACTGGGGGTCGCATGAACGAGCTTCGGTTGGCTTCGCCGACGTTCTAGTGGCGGTGCCGCACCTGGCACCATGATCGGATAACGCTGCAGACCGACGGAGGGAACGTTGGATACTCTGAGCCTTCCGCCGTGGACGCTAAGCGCACGTCTCGATGCCGAGGTCCTCGAGTTCTGCCTGGGGGACGGTCGACGGTTGGCGTGGCGCGCCCGATGCCCTGCCGACGTGCTGGATCGGGACGGCAGCGCGCTCTGGGCCTCCGACTTGTTAAGCATGTCGCTGGCAGAGCGGCTGGCGACGAGTGCGCCGCGCGACAGCGTTGACCGCTGCTGGCTATTGAGCAAGCGCCGATTCGCGCAGGAGCAAGGATTGCTCCCAGGTGGCACGCCTTGGCCTTGCTGATAAGGCCGCTTGCTAGACAGCTGTGAGCGAACGCCTGGGCTGCTGTCTGCTGCCGCCTGACCGAAAAGCAACGGTCGAGAGCCCCGTTCACGACCGGCGGGACTAAACTTCAAACCCAAATGGGTACCGACAATACAAGTCGAGCCGGGTCTCCGCGCCATAAGGGAGGTACCTTTGACAGCGCCATCGGTGCTTGGCGAGTTGCGATGCTCTTCTGATTCGACCGTCGATCCGGGTTCGCTGACCCGTAGCAGACTCCGGCAGACCTGGGTCGAACCTGGTACCTATTCGCGGGCCAGCCTTTTCGAAGGCATGAGGCGCGTCGAGCCCCGCCTATTCACAGACTTCCCGATCGATGCGAGGACTCGAGGACCCGGCTCACTGGAGTCGGTGGTGCTTCCGGCCATTCGTTTTGGTATTCCCTCAAGCACGCGGGCGCGCGTACGGTCAAGCCGGAGAACGCGCTATCAGACCATCCCGAAGGTGCTTGATCGCTGGGTGCTCGCTCGCACTGCCTTCGGCGTCACCGACCTGCACTACATCGGCACGCGATTCGATCAGCTCATTGATACGCATGCGCTCAACGAATTCAACCTGCTACCCCGAGGAGCTCAAGGTTTTCAGTCCCAGGATTCGCTGGTGATTAGCACCACGGGATCGGTGACGGATTCTCATGTCGACGACCACAGCGGCAGCAACCATTGCTTTGTCGGACGCAAACTCTGGCTGCTTTGGGACACTCTGGAGGGATTACGCAACGGGCTGGAGGATGCATCGCACTGCGTGATCACCGACCGTGCCGCATTCAACGTTACTACCTTCTTGCATTTGCGAACTGCGCGCTGGTTGGTCATTGAGCCGGGGCAGACCATGTTCATTCCCGCGCACCTTAGTCACAAGGTGATTACGATTGAGCGCTATGTTGGCCTTGGCAGTTTTCATGCAGCTTTGCCTGGCCTGCCCGATTTGTTGCAGCGCTGGCACGTATTGCGGCCGTACTGGTCGATCGGCCCGCAGCTAGACCCGCGCTGCACAGTGGACTATATTGTCAGGCGCGCTCTACGAAAGCTGCGCGAATTGAGCCATGCGTCGACTGTCGAGCGTGCGCGATGGGGCTTTCCCGAACTTCTTGCGCGCCTGAACCAGGATTTCACGATTTCGGGCACGGCGCTGGGCTATGCGGCCACCGTGCCACCGCATATTGCTGCATTGAAAAAGGCGGTCTTCGCTTCTTTCGAGGCGTTTTCCCCGAGAAGGACCGACCACTGACCTGCCTATTCTTGCGCTCTAGCCACCTTCCCAATTTTCCAGAGGTACCGCATTTGGGCCGCTCCATGCTGACCTTATGGCGCTTATATACTGGTTGGCCCAAGTTGCTTCCTGATTCGGCACCAGGAATCCGGGAATCGTCTGCGAATTTGATACCGGCGATCTGCGGCACGAAATAGATCCACCCGTTCGGGGATTGAGGGTCGAAGAGGTAGAACCGGGTCTGGAAGGGCTCATCCAACAGCCTGACTCTCAGTAGGCCGCCTAGGCCGGCAAGTTTGGCGTCGGCAAGCGTCCGTTGCAACACTCGGATGCCGGACAGGCAATCTAACGCCAGTTCCTCTGACGTGACGCCCAGCAGCGCAGCCATCGTCGGTAGAGCCTTCCCCCCGGGCCGTTGAATCAGGAAATGCACCGCCACGCCCTGCGCCAGCTTGTCGAGGATCAACGAGCGGTACTGTCCGACAGTTATGTAGAAGGTTGACCCAACCATCCACACTTCATGCCTAGCGCGCCCTAGTAAAGCAGGCAGCCGCATATCGTCGCCAGCGGCAAGGAAGTCGTTGGAGCGTTCGAAGATATTGAAGCGTGTCGAAGCGTGCCCGTGGTCGAGTTCGACGGATCGCGCCTTGCGGTCCAAGTCAGCGCCAGCAAACAAAGCCCGTAGCCGACCGAGTCGACCGGCAGGCCGGCTCGCGAGCACCTCCGGCGTTGCGATCACCGTTGACTCGTCGGGCTTAGTCGCCCGAGGTGTAGCGATCCCTTCCTGACGTAACGAATAAGCCTCCACTGGCTGGATGATGTTCTTAAGTTTCAACGCACCTAAAGGCTCGAAGCGTGGACGCAAACCGCTGCGCAATAGATCGTGCACGGACCGAGAGATGCACACACCACCTATTGGGCAGGCTTGCTGCAACCGCGCGGCAACATTTATTCCATCGCCGTGATAGCCCGAGTCATCAGCGACAACGTCGCCGACGTTCACACCGAAGCGGAAGCGGATTTCGCAGCCGACAGGATGGTCGGCATCGGCGACAGGGATGCGAGTTTGTATGCCGATGGCGCACTCGACCGCTCGGTCTATGCTCTCAAAGATCATCATGAGCGAGTCGCCGGCGATCTGGATAATGCGTCCCCGGTGTCGAAGCACCTCAGGCTCCATCACCTGCTTTCGAATCTCGGCCAGACGGGTCATGGTGCCCGTGTCATCCCGTGCGATGAGGCGGCTGTAACCCACCATGTCTGCGTGCACAAGCACGGTGAGCTTGCGATCCGAAGGGATTGCGGTGGCGGAGTTGTTGAGTTCTGGCGAATCCATGGAAGGCTAATCTTCGCATTCTGACTGACCGTTGGCCATCCTTGGGGGCTCTTAGGACGACCACAGATAGGTCACCGCGATGCCCGTCGTGGCACCATTCGTGAGACGAAATCAGTAGATACATAGGTTCGGTGGGGTGAAGTCAGGTCTGTTCTCCCGGGCGCAGACGTTCTGGGGGCAGAGATCGTGTATACCATCGGTCAGATCAAATTGGAATTAAGAACTTGCGTACAGGATAAGAACCCTGCACCGGCTGACGCCGATGGTCGGACGCGAGCACGAACTCTCCCGCCTGGACGCCTGCTGGCGCCGTACGCAGCCGGCGGCAGTCCGCTCGTTGTAGTGCGGGCCGAAGCGGGCATGGGCATGTCACGCCGGTCTTCGGTGAGTTCCGGCGCCGGCTGGCGGCCGGTGGCGTCAAGGTGCTCGAATGCCGTTGCCGCGCCGATGCCAGCGCGAGCCTGTACCTGACGCTGAACGAAGCATTGCGGCGCTGACTCGGTATCATTAGCGACGAACCGCGTTGCCGCGGAGCTCGACAAGCTCGCCGCGGCGCTGCCCGGCAGCTCGCGCCAGGGTGAACGCTTCGCGCTTCTGGCGGCCCTGTCGGCCTGGCGCCGCAACCGGCTCACGCCGCGCCGGGCGGCGCGCGCCCGCGCCTGCTGACGCTGCTGCAGAACTGGTTCGCCAGCTTCGCGCGCGAACAGCCCTGCTGCCTGATCGTCGAGGACTGGCACTGGGTCGACCCGTCGATGCGTGAGTTCGTCCAGCGGTTGTTGCAGCGACACGACGGACCGCCTCTACTGGTAGTCCTGACAATCCGAGCAAATGTGACGGCGGACACGTCGACTTTGACCGGCATGGGGGGCGCAATCCGACCGACCTGACCCGGGCTGCCGCCCGGAGCCGCTCGCGATATGGTGCGGCTGGTCAGCGCTAATGCACCGCTGCCCGCGGGCACCTCAGCCGGGCGGCTGTTCGTCGAACGATTCGCCGATCAGCGCGGCGGCCTCCCGTCGCTCGCATGGAGCGAGCATCGCTGGGTGCGTCTGCAGCTGCTGATCAGCGGCCTGCGCGAGCGCCTCGAGGACATGGCCGCGAGCGCCGCTAGGGGAGTGCACAGCGTCAGCTTGCAGATCGCCGGCGCAAGGTCTGCGGTGGGGATCTCGTACGTCTGCTGACGTTTCCGGTGCGTGAACGCACTTTCAGCGGCGGTATCCCTCCGTAGAGTATGAACCGTCGTACCTGATCAACCACCTGCTGGGAGAATCGTCATGAAATCAGAACGTTTCATCATCGCCGCCGCCGCCGTCGTCGCACTCTTTTCCGCGGGCGCCTACGCTACCTATCCGGCGAGCCTGAAGCCGGCGAGCGAACCCGCTGTGTCGGCGATGAAAGCCGACGAGGGCGTTCCTCATAACCTGGTAACGGCGATGAAGCCGGACGAAGGTGTACCTCACAACCTCGTTATGGCGATGAAGTCGGACGAGGGTGTTCCCCAGAATCTGATCACAGCGATGAAAGCCGATGAGGGAGTGCCGCATAACCTGGTGACCTCGGCGTAGGCTGCCGCCGGCCGATGGCAGCACCCTGTGGGCAGGACCCGAGGCGCAGAACGGCATCTCCAGCATCAGGCCTGGCTGGGGAGCCCAGAACAACCGGATTTTCGGCTGCGAGAAGTGCGGAACGCCGATTCGAGCACCTCGACCCCCCGCTGAAGTACCCGGTCCGCTTTTCGGAGTTGCAAGGATCTGGAACTCGCGTAGCCGGTCGCCGTCTGATGACGGAGGAGTCGTGCGGTTGCCCCGAAGAAAGGCAGTCCGTGTGTCGAGTCAGGGCGATAGACGATCCCTACTAACCCGGCGCGTGTCTGCCCCTTGATTTGCCGGCGGTACGCGCCGATCATTTTCAGACCCGGACCAACGCCACACCGGAAGCGGATCGATGTGCTTCACGAATCCGCAGGACTGCGTCAAAGAACTCCAATGCGTACTACAAATCCGGACCACGACGTTGCCTCGCGCGATGTCCGCGCCAACGGGTATCCAGTGCTTCCTGACGTCATTCAATGAGGCCCACGATCGACACAACGATGAGCATGCAGGCATCCGTCGAGCGGCCACTGGACGCCGCCGTCCGGGCGGACCACGACGGGGCGGACGATGACGGGGCGCACCCTCATCGTGGCCGGCTGTTTCGAAAGTACCTGTTGTTCATTCTCTTGCTGGTTTCGCTCGCCCTCCTCCTGTCGGGAGCAATCACGATCTACTTCTCATACCAGGAGCACCGCTCGGCGCTCTCTGAGGTCCAGCACGAGAAGGCGGTTGCCGCCGCCTCGAGAATCGAACAGTACCTCGACTACATCACGGGTCAGCTATCGCATGCGGCAATGCCCCAGATCGACACCGCGGACGGAGACACCCGCCGGATCGAGTTCCTGAAGATCCTTCGCCAGGCTCCGGAGATAACCGAAATTTCGATGCTGGACCGGGCCGGGCGCGAGTTGCTGCTGGTGTCGCGACTGGGCATGGACGCGATCGGTTCGGGCAAGGACCGCTCCCTGGAGCCCGCTTTTCTGAATGCCCGCCCCAATCAGCGCTGGTTCGGACCAGTCTACTTTCGCCAGGAAACCGAACCCTACCTGACCGCATCGATCCGCTCGGTTGGCGACAACGGCGCAGTCACCGTCATCGACGTGAACTTGAAGTTCATCTGGGACGTGATCTCCAGGATCAAGGTCGGCGAGCGCGGCAAGGCGTATATCGTCGACTCGAGCGAAATGCTGATTGCCGATCCCGACATCGGCCTGGTGCTGAGCAAGACAAGCCTCGCCGACCTGCCGCACATCCAGGCGGCTCGGCGGGTCGCGGCCGACGACAGTCCGGCGATGCTCTCGCGAAATCTGGACGACATACCGATCCTGACCTCGTTCGCGGCGATAGCGCAGCCCGACTGGAAGGTCTTCGTGCGAGCAACCGGACGAGGAGGTCTACGCAAAGCTGAACGCGTCGATCGTCCGAACCGCCCTGCTGCTCCTCGGCGGGTTCGGCATCTCCGCGGTCGGCGCCGGGCTGCTTGCGCGAAGCATGGTCCAGCCGATTCGCACGCTCGGCGAGGGCGCGAGCCGGATCGCCGCGGGCGATCTCGCTCAGCGGATTGAGGTGCGGACGGGTGACGAACTGCAGGGGCTCGCCGAGCAGTTCAACCGGATGTCAGTCCGGCTTCGCGAGTCATACTCCGACCTCGAGCGTCGCGTCGCGGTGCGCACCAGCGAGTTGCAGGCGTCCCTCGGGCGACAGACCGCGATCAGCGAGATCCTGCGCTCGATCGCGGCCTCGCCCACGGACGTCGTGCCGGTGCTCTCGACGATCGCCGAGGCCGCGACCCGCCTGTGCGATGCGTCTGCAGCGTCGATCTACCTGGTCCGGGGAATCCAACTGGAACATGTCGTGACCACACGGCGCCGGCATTGCTTCCAGCAAACGCGCCGGAGGCGATCGCGATCGATAGAAAGACGATCTCGGGACGGGCGTGCTCGAGCGCCGGATCATCCAGGTCGACGACGTCCTCGAACGGGCCGAGGAGTATCCGCTCGCTCAGAACTAGCGCAACGCCTCGGTCACCGCACGGTGGCAGCAACGCCGCTGATGCGTGAAGGCGAAGCTTTCGGCGTGATCCTGCTGCGCCGTGAGCAAGCGCGGCGTTTCGATGAGAACGAGACCGCGCTTGTTGAAGATCTTTCGGAGACCAGGCCGCGATTGCGATCGGCAATGCACGGCTGTTTCGCGAGATACAGGACAAGAGCCAGCAGCTCGAGATCGCCAATCAAGCACAAGTCGGAGTTCCTGGCAAACATGTCGCACGAGCTTCGGACGCCGCTGAACGCGATCATCGGCTTCTCCGAAGTCCTGATCGAGCGCATGTTCGGGGAGCTGAATCCGAAGCAGGACGAATACCTGCGCGACATTCATGCGTCCGGCAAGCACCTGCTCTCGCTGATCAACGACATCCTCGACCTTTCGAAGATCGAAGCCGGTCGGATGGAGCTCGATCTGACGGTGTTCGACCTGCGCGCCGCGGTCGCGGACGCGCTGGCGCTGGTACGCGAGCGCGCGAGGCGGCGCGATATCACGCTGATCGCAGAGCATCGATCCGGCGCTGGGAGAGCTGCGCGCAGATGAGCGCAAGTTCAAGCAGATTCTGCTGAACCTGCTGACCAACGCGGTCAAGTTCACGCCAGACGGTGGCTCGATCGAATTGCGCGCCCGGCTACGGTCGCATGGCGTCGAGTTCGCCGTCGCGGACAACGGCATCGGCATCCGATCCGAAGACCTGCAGGCCATTTTCGAGGCTTTCCGACAGGTGGGATCGAACTACACCAAGAAGCAGGAAGGTACCGGACTCGGCCTGGCGCTGACCCGGCGCTTCGTCGAGTTGCACGGCGGGTCGCTCGATGTCGCGAGTGCACCCGGCAAGGGATCGACCTTCTCGTTCACGTTGCCGAGCGGGCCATGAAGACGATCCTGATCGTCGAGGACAACGAGAAGAACATGAAGCTCGCCCGCGACATCCTGCAGGTCAAGGGTTACCGCACGATCGAAGCCACCACCGGTCTCGCCGGACTTCGGCCGGCCAGACAGGAGGCGCCCGACCTGATCCTGATGGACATTCAGCTGCCCGACATCAGCGGGATCGAGGTCTACGCACGGCTGCGCGCTGACCCGATCACCGCCGGCATTCCGGCGATCGCGTTCACTGCGTCGGTCACGCAGGCTGATCGCAGCCGGATCATGGATGCAGGCTTCGTCGGTTTCCTGGCGAAGCCGATCAACCTGAAGGAGTTCCTGCAGACGATCGAACGGGTCCTGGAGAAGGCAATCGTGAACACTGACGCACACTCGATCCTGGTCGTCGACGACACACCGGCCAACGTCAAGCTGCTGGTCGACGTGCTGTCGGCACGCGGATATCGGACGACTTCGGCGGCCTCCGGCGAGGCGGCGCTGGACCGGCTTTCGCAGGAGGTGCCCGACCTTATTCTGCTCGACGTGATGATGCCCGGGCTCTGTCAGGCTACGATGTCTGCCGTCGTATCCGTGCCGAGGAGCGGACGGCGTTGCTGCCGATCGTCCTCTGCACGTCACTCGACGCCGGTCGCAGGAACGGGTCAATGGCATCGAAGCGGGCGCCGACGACTTCCTGACCAAACCAGTCAATATCCAGGAGCTTCTGGCACGCGTTCGCTCGTTGCTGCGGATCAAGAAGCTGCAGGACGAAGTCGCCCGGCAGGCCGCAGAACTCGCGCAGCTGAATGCTTCGCTGGAGCAGCGGGTCCAGGATCAGATCGGCCAGCTCGACGACTCGGCAAGCTCAAGCGGTTCTTTTCGCCGCAACTGGCCGAGGCTTTGCTGACCCAGTGACGGCGACGCCCTGCTGGCCACGCATCGGCGCGAGATCAATGTCGTCTTCATCGACCTGCGCGGATTCACCGCCTTCACCGAGGCCGCCGAGCCAGAGGAAGTGATCGAGTTGCTGCGCGAATACCATGCAACGATGGGCCGCGTCGTCCTGCATTACGGCGGCACGCTGGAGCGTTTCGCCGGAGATTCGGTGATGGTGTTCTTCAACGACCCGGTACCGCTCGACCGCCCCGCAGAGCAGGCGGTGCGGATGGCGGTGGCCATGCAGGCGAGCCTTCGTGCCGCTCGCGCAGGCATGGAGCAAGCGCGGCCACGAACTCGCGCTCGGCGCGGGCGTCGCGCAGGGCTACGCGACGCTCGGGGCGATCGGCTTCGAAGGTCGCTGGGACTATGCGGCGATCGGCAACGTGACGAACCTGGCAGCGCGGCTCTGCAGCGAGGCGTCGGCCGGACAGATCCTGGTCGATCTGAAGACGATGGCGCGGATCGAGGGTAGCGTTGACGCGGAGCCGGTCGGACCTCTGTCGTTGAAAGGGTTCTCTCACCCGGTGCCGGCGTTCTCGATTCGGAACTGGCGGGCTGACTATCCGGCGGCGCCTGATCCCGACCTCGGGAGATGATCGACGGTCAGCTTGCCACCTTCACTGCTGCAACAGGCCTATCATTTGATCGAGTGACCGAACGTGTCGCGACGCACCAACGCAGGCGGCCGCCACGCACCGTGGCTGCGATCGACGGGAGAAGAACATGCATAGACGAAATGCGCTCGAGCTCACCCTTGCTCTTTGTGGAATGCCGCTCTCGGGCGGGCGCAGCAGGCGCAGACATGTTCAGACTCGCGTGGCTGACCAGCAGACCGATCGACCTCGAAGAATGCTGCTGTGGGCCGAGTTCAGTGCAGGAATGCGAGAGCTCGGCTGGATCGAAGGTCGGAACTTCACCGTCGAGAACCTGCACTATGACGGCCGCAGTGAGCGACTTCCCGCACTTGCCGCGGCGGCTGTCCAGCGCAAGTTCGATCTCATCCTCTGTGCCGGGAGACTGCCCGCCGTGGCCGCCAGGGAGGCAACCAGCACCATTCCCGATCGTGTTCCATTACGTTGATGATCCCGTGGGAGCCGGCTTGGTCGCGAGTCTGCCCCGGCCGGGGGGCAACGTCACGGGACTGGGCGGACTTTGGACAGGGATCTCCGGCAAGATGCTCGAGTTGCTCATGGAGGCTGCCCCCAAGGCGACTCGGATCGCGCTGCTTACCGATCCGACTCTCGGGCAGCAGGCGGACTTCGATGCCGAAGCCAATGCCGTCGCGCAACAGGATGAAAGTGACGCTGACGTCGATCGAACTGCGCTCGCCGGACGGCCTCGATACGCACCTTCGCGACCGTCGCCCGCGAGAAGCCGGATGCGCTGTTGATCTGGGGTCAGCCCTTTCTCTTCGCGCAGGGCCCGCGGCTTGCCAGAGCTGGCAATCGAGCATCGATTGCCGGCGATCATTCCGTTCGAGGAAGTCGCTCAAGACGGGACTTCTGATGTCCTACGGTGCGAGGCTCCTTGACGACGCGCGGCGACTCTCGTATTACGTAGACCGCATCCTGAAGGGCGCCAATCCTGGCACCCTCCCCGTCGAGCAGCCGAGCCGCTTCTATCTCACGATCAACCTGAGAACGGCGAAGTCGATCGGGCTGAAACTGCCTCCTTCGCTGTTGCAGCGGGCCCACCGATTGATAGAGTGAGGCGCTGAGCAAAACAAGACTCTTCTTCCCGGTGCGTGAACGCACTTTCAGCCGCCGAGACTGTCCGTAGAGTGGGGCCGATATGCCTGGTCAACCACCCAACGGGAGCAGTCATGAAACACACCCGCTATTTCATCACCACCGCCGTCGGAGCACTCCTCGCGCCCGGCACCTATGCGGCCTGTCCGGTCAGCCCGTACCTGGTTGACGAGGCTGCCGCCGCGGTGGTCGAATCTGACGTGGGCGCTCCGCGCAGCCTGACCGCGCAGAATACGTGGGATGGCCGTGATTCGCAGAACCCGATCGCTCGACTCCAGCCCGACGAGGGCACCCCCAAGAGCCGTGTTTCCGTGCCGAGGACCGACGAAAGCATCCCTGACAACCGGGTTGCGGCTGCAAGAAGCGCCGAGCGCAGGTTCGAGACCCGCGAGCCCCCGCCGCGGCACCTGGCCGCTGTCAGGAGCTGCGATGAACTGGAGAGAGAGCGGTCGGTCGCTGGCTGATGGCACAGCGGCCTGCCTTGCACGGCCGAGCCGATGCAGCTGATCGCCTACGACGAGCGGTGGCCGGCGGCGTTCGAGGTCGAGGCGAGTCGCATCCTGGAAAGCATTCCTGGGCGTTGGGTCGAGATACGACACGTCGGAAGTACCGCCGTCCCGGGTTTGCTTGCCAAGCCGGTGATCGACATGCTCGGCGGACTGTGTTCGTTTGAAGATGTCGACCTGGCGATTGACGAACTCCGGGCGATCGGGTACCGGTACTTGCCTGACGCGGCTGCGCAAAGCCCGGACCGGAAGTGGCTGTTCCTGCAACGGCGGGGGCGGTGCACGCATCACATGCACCTGGTGGCGTTCGGATCGCGCGCATGGCGCGACCGAGCGCTATTCTGCGAACTACTGAAGTCGGATCCTGCCCTGCGCTCTGAGTACGAGAACCTGAAGCGGAGGCTGGCCGCCGAACTGGTCGGACGACGTGAAGCCTACACCGCCGCCAAGGAGCCCTTCATTCTGCAGGCCGTCGCTATCGCTACCAGGGACACCCTGTTGCAGAAAGTCGTCCGCCCTTGGGAAGCACTGTTCTGATCGCCCGCGACGTGACAGGTCGCGATGAAGCGCGCCCGCTCAAGATCCGTCTCTCACCTCCTTCACCATTTGTTCAAGCCGACCGACGTCCTTGACCACCAGCGCGCCTGCATCCTTCTGCAGCACGCCAAACCTGGTCAACGCCGACAGCTCGCGCGTGACCTGTTCCCGATAGGTACTGACCCGGCTGGCGATGTCCGCATGCTTCGGTGCCGGCTCGATTCGGGCGCGGTTGCCGACGACGCCAGCTTCGCGGGCGAGTCGAAGCACCTCGGCGTGAACGCGATTCTGCACGCCTAGCGTGCTGAGATCGATCACGCGATCGGACAATTGCCGGATCAGCCCAGTCAGCCGGATCAGCAGACGCTCTCGGACGAGCGGCTCTTCCTGAACGATCTCCTTGAAAACCTCGCGCGAGATCGACGCGATCAATACGCTGTCCAATGCAACCGCGTCGGCCGAACGAGGCTTCCCGTCGATCGCGCTGAGGAAGCCGAAGGCTCCTCCCGATACCTCGTCATTGAACGTCACCTGGCGACCCGCAGCGGAGTAGATCGTGATCCGTACCTTGCCGGCGACGACCATATGCAGATCGCTGTCCTGTGCGTTCCACGAGATGATTCGCTGCTCGGGCTCATAGCGCTTCCAGGTGCAGCGAGCCGCCAGGGTCTGCAAGCGCTCGTCGGGCAGCCCCTCAAGGAGAGCGATCCTGCGCAATCCAATAGCCGAGGGCTGGGTCAGCTTTGCCATGGCATTGCCAAGCGGGTGTTCCTTCAACCTCAGCGCCGTCAACTCGTCCGTCGCCACGAAGCCGGTCGTACGGTCCCGGTCCTCGAAGGTTCAGGCGATGCTCCGCTCTGAGGCGCTCAGCGTTGTTTCACCTGAAACCGTGTTGTTCTGATGAACATGAGATTCCTCCAACGGAATTAGGCAATCTGTTGCGATGCGCATCTTCGGCCGACAGCCTTCTGGAGTTCCGAGAGAACGATTCGCAGGCTCGTCAATCCGGAAGAAGATCTTATGCCGTCTGGATGACGTGGGCCGCTTATTTTCACCTTCGTTGACGCTCCCCGAAGCCCGTGACGAAGCCGGCATCGTCAATGAGACCATCAACGTCCCGCCGGATGAGGTGTGACTTCGGTAGGATCCAGGCAGAACGTCGCTCCGTGGCTCGCGACCTCATCTTGAAAACGATCATGGAAAAGGCAGCCGACCGATAGGAAAAAGGCCTGCAACCGCCAGCGAAGCCGCGAATATCGTTCGGCGTGCCGGTCGTTCAGCCTGTCGAATTCCTTCTCCGTCGATCGTCGTGACAGACAGAACCCTTCGTTCAATCAACAGGAGAATGGCATGGCAACCGGCACAGTTCGACTTCATCGCATCATCCGGGCGACCCCGGAGCGGATCTACCGGGCGTTCCTCGATGCGGACGCCACGGTCAAGTGGCTAGCGCCCTATGGCTTTACCTGCAAAGTGCACCAGATGGACGCGAAGGTCGGCGGAGCGTTCCGGATGACCTTCACCAATTTTTCGACCGGCAACGGTCACTCTTTTGGCGGGAAGTACCTTGAGCTCGTACCCCACGAGCGCATCCGCTACACCGACACCTTCGATGACCCCAACCTGCCGGGAGAAATGCAGACCAGCGTCTCCCTGCGAAAGGTGATCTGCGGTACCGAGATGAGCGTCGTGCAGGAGAACATCCCCGAGGTCATTCCCGTCGAGATGTGCTACCTCGGCTGGCAGGAGTCCCTGGTGCAGCTGGCAAACCTGGTCGAGCCGGTGATACCCGATCAGTGAAGCGAGGCCGGTATCATGATCAAAAAAGCAATGCCCGCCTGCCGCTGGTGCGGGCTGCAGGCGTCAGTGCGGCTTGTCCGCCTTCGGCGCAGGTGATTCCGCTGGCGAATCCTGGGTCTTGGATTGCTTCAGCATCTCCTTTGTCTCCTTGGCCTTCCACAAGTTCCCGGTGATGTCGATACGCTTCGCCACCGGGGCGCCTTCGTCGAAGCGCAGCCTGATTTCGTAGCTCTTGTCATCCTTGACGACCTCGTACTCGAGCAGTTCCGGCTTGTCGGCGTTGACCGATGAGATGTGGTAGCCGCCCTTCTCCAGGAGCGTGGCGTAGTCCTCCCGCTGCGCAGCGCCCGTGAGCACCGACTCGAGCTTGACCTTCTCGGCCTGGAACTCGGTGACACGGGAACCACCCGGGGCGGTCACCCCGCCCGCCCCTGCGCCTGCTCCTGCCCCCACGCCCGCCCCGGCGCCCGGCATCGGACGACCGGGCTCGGCGGTCATCGACGTCGCCGGCGTGCTGCGATCCGGCGACACGCCCGTCTGACCGAAGACCGGCGACGCCAGGATCAGAGACATTACGGTGATTTCCAGCAATCCGGTTTTCATGGCTTTCTCCTGGGATGCCGGCAACGGCACCGGTAATCGCGCGACGGCACAGATGCCGCCAGCGCCAACGGCCACGGCATACCCTATGCCCACAGCTGCAATTTTGCGCGCGATGACACAGGGCCGTCACCCGCTGATTGCCGGTCGGCAGTCCACGGATCGGCTCCCGAGGGCTATGATCACCTTCCCAGGCGGCCGCTGGAACCGGTGCCGTGAGGCCGCAGTGCAAGTGCCGGCACCTCAACGCAGGTCTTTCACGGAGCCCCAAAAAGGTCCCGGAGAATATGGACATCGGCGGATTGATCGCCAGCCACGGTTACTGGATTCTCGTTCTGGGGTGCCTGCTGGAAGGGGAAACCGTGCTCCTCCTAGCAGGGTTTGCGGCCCACCAGGGTTATCTCGATCCGGTCGCCGTCGTCGCTCTGGGCAGCGCCGCCGGATTCATCGGGGATCAGCTTCTGTTCTGGCTCGGTCGGCAGCATGGGACGGCTTTGGCAACCCGCTATCCCGCGGTCGGCCGGCAGGCACTGAAAGTGAATCGACTGGTCAACCGCTGGCCTCACCTGGTCATTATCGGCATTCGTTTTGCCTATGGGCTTCGCATTGCCGGACCGCTCCTGATTGGCGCATCCGGCATCTCGGCCGCCCGGTTCGCCGCGCTCAACCTGCTGGGCGCCGTGATCTGGGCAGTGCTGTTCACCGGCCTGGGCTGGGTATTCGGCCAAGCCGCCCAAGCCGTGCTTGGCCGGCTCACCCACGTCGAGGGATGGCTCATCCTGGCCATTGCGGGGTTGGGTCTCGCGGTGACCGCCGCCCGTCATGCCAGGGCGCGCCCCGGCCGGCAGCGGCATTGACGCAACCGGAGTCGGAGAGCGGCCTCGGGTCGGCTACCCGCCGCGCATCAGTTCACCCCCGCCGCAATGATGCCGTCGACACCGCAGGCGGCCTCATCGAGAGAACCCTTGGGAGCGCTAAGCAATGAACCAACAAGTGAAAGACCTCGCTCAGACGCTGCTTCAGAGTGGCTTGGGCGAACTGGCCGCGCGCGAGCAGAGGGTGATCCAGCGGATCGCCAAACGGATTGCAATCAGCCGGAACATCAACGACAGCTTCCGAGCGGATCTGACCTTCGGCCAGCGCCTGGCGGATCTCGTCGCCTCATTCGGCGGTTCCTGGAGCTTCATCATCCTGTTTTCGGTCGTTCTGACCGGCTGGGTCCTGGGCAACACGCTGCTGCTGCCAAAGGCAGAGATTTTCGACCCCTACCCTTTCATTTTCCTGAACCTGATCCTGTCGATGCTGGCCGCCATACAGGCACCGGTGATCATGATGTCGCAGAACCGCCAGACCGCGAAAGACCGGCTTTCCGCTTCCCACGACTACGAGGTGAACCTCAAGGCCGAACTGGAGATCATGAGCCTGCACGACAAGTTCGACGCATTGAGGACCCGCGATATCACCCACCTGCTCGAGCAACAGGCTGCCCAGATTGCCGAGCTTCGACGTCTGACCGAAAAGATCGAACGGCTCGAGTCAGGCAACCGTGGCGCCTAGGAGGCTGCGCGGTGCTTTACACCTGAACCGCCACCGGCGTATACCCGGCCTGCGTGATCGCCGCCTGCAACTCCTGCGCCGTCCGCTCCGACGCGTCGATCTCCACCCGATGCTGTTTCAGGTCGATCTTCACGTCGACCTGCGGATCGGCTTCCTTCAACGCACGGGTGATGGTGCCGACGCAATGTCCGCAGGTCATGTCATTGACTTGGAACGCGATCATGCTGAACTCCTTGGTTTGATGGGTTGATTTGCCCCCATCATGAAGCTTCCAACGGTTGGAATGTCAACAGGCCGTCGCAATATAAGCTGCATCCGATTCCGACATGTTGACGCCGCGGCTTGACCTTCCCACAATGGGAAGGTCGAAACTACCGGAAATCATCGTCACAGCACACCGAAGGGAACACGCATGAAGGCCGACACGGCATCGCCCGCCAAGGGAAATCGAACCACTGAACTGCAGATCACCGGAATGACCTGCGCGTCCTGCGTCGGGCGGGTGGAAAAAGCGCTTGCTGCCGTTCCCGGCGTGAGCCAGACCAGCGTCAATCTCGCAACCGAGAAAGCTACCGTGGTCTCCGATGCAACGGTGACCACGCCGACATTGGCGGCCGCGGTCCACAAGGCTGGCTATGATGTCGCACTGACCGAAGTGACGCTGCAGATCGAAGGCATGTCATGTGCTTCCTGCGTCGGACGCGTGGAAAAAGCGCTGCTCGGTGTGCCCGGGGTGGCCTCGGTGTCGGTCAACCTGGCCACTGAACGGGCATTGGTGCAGACGACAAGCGTGTTGCCGGTCGCCGCATTGCAGGCGGCAGTCAAGAAAGGGGGCTATTCCGCAGCGGAAATCTCTGCTGCGGACAACGGCGCCCGCAGCGCAAAGCGAGCCCTGCCGGAGTGGTGGTTCGTGGCAGTCAGCGCGATCCTTACGATTCCGCTCGTACTGCCGATGATCCTCGCGCCCTTTGGCAGCGACTGGATGCTGGATGGCTGGGTTCAGCTGGCGCTGGCGACACCGGTGCAGTTCTGGCTGGGATGGCGCTTCTATCGTGCCGGCGCCAAGGCGGTTCTTGCAGGCACCGGCAATATGGATCTCCTGGTGGCCATGGGTACCTCCGCGGCCTACGGGCTGTCGGTCTATCTGCTGTTCAAGCACGCGGGTCACGGCATGATGCATCTGTATTTCGAGGCTTCGGCGGCGGTCATCACCCTGGTTCTGCTCGGCAAGTGGCTGGAAACACGGGCCAAGCGCCAGACGGCCGATGCGATCCGGGCACTGAACGACCTGCGTCCGGACAC
Organism: uncultured beta proteobacterium; assembly: GCA_963834335.1. Lineage (GTDB taxonomy): Bacteria > Pseudomonadota > Gammaproteobacteria > Burkholderiales > Burkholderiaceae_E > Lautropia. The sequence goes on from CAWIBK010000002.1 coordinate 194,339, forward strand.
GGCTCGCGTACTGCGCGACGGCGTGGAGCTGACCCTCCCGGTGGCGGATGTCAGCGTCGAGGACATTGTCCTGATCCGGGCGGGCGAGCGCGTCCCGGTGGATGGCGAGATTACGGAGGGTCGCAGCCACATCGACGAGTCACTCATTACCGGTGAGAATCTTCCGGTCGCGAAATCGCCCGGCGACCGCGTGACCGGCGGGTCGATCAATGGCGAGGGTTCCCTGACCGTGAAGACGCTTGCAGTGGGGGCTGAAACCACCCTCGCCCGCATCATCCGCATGGTCGAGTCGGCGCAGGCGGCAAAGGCGCCGATACAACGGATCGTCGACCGGGTCAGCGCGGTATTCGTCCCGGTGGTCCTCGGAGTGGCACTGCTCACCTTCCTGGCCTGGGCAATCGCGTCCGGCGACTGGGAGGGGGCGCTGATCAATGCGGTCAGCGTGCTGGTCATCGCCTGTCCCTGCGCGCTGGGGCTGGCGACGCCGACGGCGATCATGGCCGGCACCGGCGTCGCTGCCACCCATGGAATCCTCATCAAGGATGCGCAGGCGCTCGAAGTCGCCCATTCGGTCACGACGGTCGCATTCGACAAGACCGGAACCTTGACCGAGGGCCGGCCATCCCTGATCAGCCTGATCCCCGCTGGCGGGAACAGCAGATCGGACGTGCTGCGACTGTCGGCAGCGCTCCAGCAGACAAGCGAGCACCCGCTGGGCCGAGCCGTGATGGATAGCGCCCGCGCTGAGAACATCGTGCCGCCGCCAGCGCTCGATGCCAAGTCGCTGCCCGGCCGCGGACTGGAGGCGCGTGTAGAGGGTTCGATGCTCGTGCTCGGCAGCACCCGCCTGCTGCGGGAGATGCAAGTGGACGCCTCCGAGCTGGAGGCGGAGGCCGACCGGCTGCAGAACGAGGGTCGCACGGTGTCATGGCTGCTGCGCGGCGGTGAGCGCGACGGCAACAAGGCAGCGCTTCTGGGGCTGCTGGCATTCGGGGACTCCCTCAAGCCGTCCGCGCGCGAGGCGGTGAGTCGCCTGCGGGCATTGGGGATCGACTCGATGATGCTGACCGGGGACAACCTGGGCAGCGCACGGGCAGTCGCCGGAGAACTGGGCATTTCCCAGGTGCGCGCCGAGGTGCTTCCCGCCGACAAGTCGGCAGCCGTGGAGGAACTTCGCGGCGCCGGCCGAGTGGTTGCAATGGTGGGTGATGGCATCAACGACGCACCGGCGCTCGCTTCGGCCGACGTCGGCATCGCCATGTCCACCGGCACCGATGTCGCCATGGAAACGGCAGGGATCACGCTTATGCGCGGTGACCCGAGGCTGGTAGCGGATGCGATCGACATCTCACGGCGCACCTATGCCAAGATCAAGCAGAACCTGTTCTGGGCGTTCGCCTACAACGTGATCGGAATCCCGCTTGCCGCTCTGGGCCTGCTGAGCCCGGTGGTTGCCGGCGCCGCCATGGCATTGAGCAGCGTCAGTGTCGTGAGTAACGCCCTGCTCCTGCGCCGCTGGCGTCCGGCCGGTACTTCCACAGTCAAGCCGACGTCCGCGGTGGTGGCCGCAGAGCCCGTCCGTGCGTGAGGAATGAGACGATGCAGACCATGACGATCGGCGAGGCGGCGCAGCGCTCCGGCGTTTCGGCCAAGATGATCCGCCACTATGAGGAAGCCGGCCTGGTCTCGCCAGGCCGGAAAGATTCCGGATATCGTCACTACCTGCCAAGCGAGGTCCAGACCTTGCGCTTCATCCGCCACGCGCGGGATCTCGGTTTCTCGATCCGTCAGATCAGCGAACTGGTTGGCTTGTGGCAAGACCGTAAACGGCCGAGCAAGCTGGTGAAGGCACTGGCGCAGGCGCAGATCATCGCCCTCGAGGAAAAGACCCGCGAGCTGATGGCGATGAAGGCCAGCCTGGAGCACCTGGTCAAGTGCTGCCGGGGCGATGACCGCCCCGACTGCCCGATTCTCGACTCGCTTTCCGACGACGATCCGCTGCTCGCATCGGAACGGACGCCGGCCGCGGGGAAGCGTTCCCGGATCCCTGGCCGGCGTGTACCGCCGCGCGGCACCAGAATATGAATCGCCCGCCAGTGCCTCAATGGCAGCGGCGGGCGTCAGCCTAGCCGGGGCTGGTCAGCTTCCGGCCTTTACCTGCGTACTCACGACCGGTTTCGCGTCGGCGACCGGAGGGGCCTCCATCGCAACCAGCTTGTTGGCGCAGAGACGGGCAGCGCTGTCCAGGGGCTCCTTCATGCCTGCCAGGGTTGCCCAGCCACCCTTGGCCACTACGTCGCCCTGCTTCCAGGAGGATGTCTCCTTGAGGGCCACCAGATCCTTCGCGAAGCCGTCATGGGCTGCGTACTTCTCGACACAGGCACTGGCAACCAGTTCCATGCGGGCCTGGTCGGAAGCATCGGCTGCCATTTCCGAGGCGGTGCCGCCGGTCACCCATCCGCCCGCGCCGAAGCCGATCGCCATCGTAGCCGCCGCCGTTGCCGCGCACGACCAGAAAGTTGCCGTCTTGGTCGGACGAAAATCCATCCAGCCGTCCTTCATTGATTTCTCGCTCATGTTCGACTCCTCTGTAGATTGGACACTCGGTGGGGCCCTGCGTACTGCTGGCCCGCTGCCCTATTAACGCGGTCGACCAGCTGTACGCCGACCCTGAATGCCGGCATCTGAGGAATGAGAGCGCTTCCAGGACCTAGGGATGTCCCAGGGGCCTGTGGATGGATCACGCCGGAACGGCCGCTATCGGCGGCTGTTCCGGCGGCAATCTGGCCGCAATCAGGCGGTGCGCGCGGCGAACTGCTCGCGCACCGCCTCGCCGGCGGCCTCGGCCTCTTCCCGGGTGGCGTAGTCGACGTCGGATACGCGCTTGCTCGGCAGGTGCACCTCGTCGGTGAAACTGAGCATCCACTCCCACCGCTGCGCATCGTTCTGAATCACCGCCAATGCGGCTCGGTACTCCTCCATCCGGAACCTCCTGTCAAGAGCTACTCAGTGGCAAGCTCGGGCATCAACTCCTGCTTGCGGGCAGCAATAGCCGCGCCCAACTGCTCAAGGTCGAGTTTCGCTTTCTTCGCCTTGGGAAACAGTTCGCCTTCCTCCTCCTTGACGTGGTGCTCGACATACTCGGAAAGCACCTTGACCTTGGCATCATAAAGCGGCTCCGCCGGCGAGGAAGATTCGATCTGCGCGATCAGGTCCTTCGCGCTGGCATGCTCCACGGCCGCCTCGTCGATGAGATCCTCCTCCTCGATTGCCTTGCGAACGGCGGGATAAAGGATCTCTTCTTCGGTCGTCGCATGCACGGTGAGCATCAGGCAGATCTGCCGGGCCAGCGTCTCCTTTTCGTCGTCTCCCTTCTCCTGCTCGACCAGCTTTTCATACTGCTTGAACAAGGCCTTCACTTCCTTGTGCTCCGCGGTCAACAACTGCACCGCGTCCACTGCCTTTTCGTCACTGCCCGATGACTTTCCTGCTGACTTCTTCGTGCCGCTCATGTCCGTAATCCTCTTTGAAATGATGATGTATGCCGATCCGATCGACCGCGTCGGGCTCAAGCAAAGCCGGTGCCTGCCGGCTGCCGACTGCCAGGGGGATTCGTTCAAGGATTCGTTCAAAAGACACGCTCGGAAGATCCGCTAAGGCGATTCGAAACCCAGGGCGCGCGCTTTCAGCCGTCCACCGCGCGGATCGACCGAGAAGGTGATCTCGCCCTGCCTGACGGATCCCCCGGGCGAGTAGGAGAGATCGAAGCCCGCACGCTCGACCGTGTTTCCTGCACTGAGAACCGCTTCGATCCGCACTTCGGCGGCAGGCCTCTCACCGGCATTGCGCACCAGAACCGGCACCACATACAGTCCATTCTCTTCGCGCGAATCGCCGAGGAACACTTCGATGCGGGGCGGGGAGCCCTGCGTGCCAAGGACCGCAGTCAACAACACGCCTAGAAAGCCTGTGATGATCGCCAGGCTTATTGCGAAGACAAGCCATTCGAGCCAGTTTCTGCCAGGCGATTTCATGACGGCTGCAACAGGAGACGGCCGGCCGAGGCGCCGAGCATGCCGGCGAAGCCGAGGACAACGGTCTCGGCGGCCATCGAGGTGACGGACACGTCGATGAACCGCCCGAAGAACCACAACAGGCCCGCGCTGACCAGCAGCGCGACCGCGTAGCTCTGGATGCTCACGCGAAGCGCAGCGAAATAGCCCGCATCGCGCGCCGGAATCGACGCTGCGAAGTCGCTGTAGTGCAGGATCACCGCACCGATCACAAACGAGAGAGCCGCGAGCGCAATCACGCTGGCAGTCGGCAGTTCCGACGCCAGCACGACGATCTCCTCGGTCGGGGCGACATTGGCGGCAAACAGAGTTGCCCCGCAGGCAGCCAGCGCGAGGTGCCGCCACGGCTCCCGCTCGCGATAGGCAGTGGGGCTTCCCTGGTCGGCTTCCTTCCGGCCGGCACCCTGTTCGCCCCCGAGTTGCGCGGTTCCGACCGATACGCCGATCGACATCACCATACCCTCGACAACGACCCTGCCGATGATCTCCAGGGGCTCCATGCCGAAGGTGAGACGTCCAAGCAAACCCAGCAGGAGCGCGGATCCGACCAGGCCGATGCCCAGTTCTTCAACCGAGTCCATCAGGACTTCGGCAATGCTGGCGTCGCAACGCAGCCCTGCATAGAGGTTGTAGAGGATCAGCATCAGGTACGTGGCGCAGAGACCGCCGAGCAGGCGCGCCGGTGTGGCGAGGAATCCCGCCCACCACATTTCCATCGTGTAGATCAACGGAAGACTGAACAACAAGCCGCCGGCGATGCCTCGTGCATATTCCCTCAGCGACACCGCGATCGAAGCGTTCACCGGCATGGAAGTGTTCACTAAGCTCGGGCGTGTGACGGCGGGTGCAGCCTGAGGCAGCCTAAGGGCGCCCGCCCGGCAGCCGGCCCGGCCGCGCTGCATCGGCGCGCGCGGGCCTGGAGCCGGATGAGGCGGACGGGCCATCCGCTTTCGGGTTACGGGAGCTGTCGCGCAGTTCCGCCGCCCGCTTGCGGACCTCGGCAATCGCCGGCTCGCACCCCTCCCGTGCCGAAGACTCCTTCGCATCCATGAGCGGCAGCAATGCGGCGATCGGAGACGCGGCCGCCAGCACCACACTCGACAGAACCTTCACTGCGATCGGCGTCACCTCCACCCCCAGCGCCGGGTCGCCAAGCGTACCGCCGATCGTTATCGGGGCCTTGAGGCTGAACGGGCTCCAGTCCTTGGGCGATTGAACCAGCCGCAGATCCAGCTTCTCGTTGCTCAGGTCCACGTTGCCCTGCAGGAAGAAGAGCGTGTCTCGAGTGTTCAGGAGAAACAGCTTCGGCTCGACCTTTCCCTGTGCGACGGCGAGGTCCATGACGGCGCAGCTGAGCGGCAAGCGTTCGTCGCCGGCAACGAAGACACCTAGCGCTTGTGCGACGTCCAGCCCTGCGATCTCCACGAATTGATGGGATACCGAGCCCTCCTCCACCCGCCCCTTCAGCGAGCCCGAAAGTGATTCGAGAATGGCGGCCGTGGAATTACCACGTCCCTTGAGAGTGGTTTCGCCGTGGAACCGCCCGGCCAGCAGCTTGCCGCCGGCCGAGGGTTTCAGCCAATTGGCGAGATCCACCCGCTGCCAGCGCATTCGCGCATCGAACGCCGGCGGGCGGTCCGTTGCCGAGCCGTCCAGTATGGCTGACCCGCTGAGAGAGCCGCCTGCCAGGCTGGCCTGCAGGTCCTTCAGCGCGAGGACTCCACCCTGCAGACTGAGTGCCGTCTTGACGCTTTGCAGCGGCCGCAGCGCATCGGTCCCCAGATCAAGTTTGTCGAAATCGAGCGCAAGGTCGGCGTTCATCGTGCGCATCGGCGGCAGGTCGAACTGGCCCGAGGGTAGAACGCGGCCGGCAGAACCGCCCTTCCGCTTGCCTTCCTTGCCGGCGGAAGCGCCCTCCTCTCGACGTCCAGCAGCGGTCCCGATCGTCGGCCCGAGGTCCTGCAGCACCAGGCGGCTTGCCGCAATCGAGCCCCTCAGAAGGGGTGGCGTCTGCTCTCCGTCGTACTCGAGGCGCGCGCTCAGCTTGCTCGAGCCGATGTCGGCGCGGCTCAAGTCGAACTTGAACGAAGGGCCGTCACGCTGAACCCGCCCCTCGATCCGGTAGGAGGGGGTTTCCGGTAGAGTCAACCCCGGAATGGCAGTGAGTTCACCAAGGGAGGGCCCGCGCAGCGTCACGTCGCCACTGCCCTGCCTCAGGCTCGTGATCTGCGCGATCGATCCATCGAAGCTTGCCTCGGTGGCCTTGAGTTTGACCTGCAGTGTCACTTCGGTCGGATCGGCATCCTCTCGCAGTTGCACCGCGTCCCGGGTATGCAGTTCGAAGCTGAGCGGCTCCCCTCGCCAATCGCCTTGGCCACGAGCGCTCAAACCAGCCGCCTCGGTGCGCTCCCCCGCCACCGCCATGCTTCCCTGTGCGGCGGTCGCATCTCCAGAAGCCGTCGGAGCGGCGCGGCTCGTCGCATCTATCTCCAGCCGGAGATCGTGCTTCGCGTCGGCGACGATGATCTTTCCGCTGCCGACGGCCAGGCGCTCGATGATCGGCTTTCCGCGCCCGGAATCATCCGGAGTTTCGTCCGGCGGTCGCAACGACCAGGTGGTCCGATCGTCGGCGTCGCGCTCGAGTCGAAGGTCCGCCCGGTCGACGTCGAGGCGCCGCAGATGGACCCGGGCGCCGATCAGGACATCCCAGTTCACTTCGGCGTACAGCCCCGTGGCGTCGATGAGATGCGGTTGTCCGCTCCAATCGGGCGCGCCGATACGCAACGACCCCAGACGCACGGGGATGGTCTTGCGAAGGTGAATCCGGAAGGGTGCACCGATCTCCACCTCGCGCTGCAGGTGGCTGCTCAACCAGGCGGCCACCGGGCGCCTGAGGTAGGCCCAGCCGGATAGCTCGCTGAAAATCAGGAACAGGAGAAGAGACAGGGGCAACAACCATCGCGCCATTCGGAAACGCCGCCGGCGAACGCTCTCGATCGGTGCCCCGCTGGTTTTGCCGCTTGTCATGCGACGGCGCAAGCAAGCCGGATGCCTGATACGGCGGGAGTCCAGGTGACGCCGTCAGGCGGATCGCCCTCCGCCGAGCAGCCCCAGCAGTTCCGCGACATCGACCGGCTTGATCAGGTGGAAGGCGAATCCGGCATCGCTCGTCTTGCGCCGATCCTCCTCCTGGCCGTAGCCGGTTACCGCGATCAGCATCACTCCCGCCTGGTCGGGCGCTTCGCGCAGGTCCCGCGCGACCTCAAAACCGTCGCGACCCGGTAATCCCAGGTCCAGCAAAGCGACATCCGGACGAAAGGCCCGCGCCTGCGACAGGACAGCAGAGCCCTCGTGCACCACATGGACCTCATGCCCTTCCATGGTCAAGAGCATGCCAAGGGACTCAGCCGCATCGACGTTGTCGTCGACGATCAGCACGCGTCGCCCGGTGTGGAAGTTGCCGGGCCGCCGTGACGCCGGCGACGCATCGGTCGATGCGGGCACCACCCCCTCATGCCGCGGCAGGCTCACCGTGAAGAGACTCCCCTTGCCCGGCCCTTCACTGTGCGCAGTGATGCGGCCGCCGTGCAGTGCCACCAGACGTTGCGCCAATGTCAGCCCGATGCCCAGGCCGTGGCGGGAGGATTCCGCATTGCGGTCGAACTGGGCAAATCGATCGAAGATGCGCGGCAGCATCTCGGATGCAATACCGATGCCCGAATCCTGCACGGAAATGTGCACCTCCTTGTCGTCGAACGCCACTGTCATGTCGATATCGCCGCCGGGCTCGGTGTACTTGCCGGCGTTGCTCAAGAGGTTGCTGACGACCTGGATCAGTCGTGCCGGGTCCCCCTCGACGCAAACACCCTGCGGCAAGCCGGCGGTGTCAGGCCGGAACCGATGCGCCCGCCGGGCGATCAGTTCCTGCGCCTGCTCCTGCGCGGCCGCCAGGATGCTGCGCACCGGCACCACCTCCTTTCGCAAGGTGATCCGGCCGGTCGTTATGCGGGCGACGTCGAGCAGTTCGTCGACCAGAACCCGGAGGTGCCGCGCCTGGCGGTCGATCACCTGATGTGCGTGGCGCGTGCCCGGGTCGAACTCGGCGTGCCGCAGTTGCAGCATTTCGCTGACCGCGAGGATGGGCGCCAGCGGGTTGCGCAGCTCGTGACCCAGCATTGCCAGGAATTCGTCCTTGCGTCGGTCGGCCTCCTCCAGCCGGCTCGCATGGGCGGCCAGGTTCGACTCCGCCTGACGCAGTGCGGTCACGTCGATGTGGGCCCCGATCATGCGGACAGGACGGCCGTCCGGGTCGCGCTCGATCTCGCCGATCGCGGAAATCCAGCGGGTCTGGCCGTCGGGTGCGACGATCCGGTACTCTGCCGCATAGTCGCTGGCGCCACCCGAGATGGTTTCGCGAAATGTCCGGTCCATGCGCTCGCGGTCGTCCGGATGCAGGCGCCTGACCCAGGCCTCATGGGGTTCATCGGCTGCTTCCTGCGGCAGCCCGTACAGCTTCAGGTACTCCGGGGATCGGTGGCTGGAAAATCCGGACTGGAGATCCACCTCGAAGCCACCGATCCGGCCGATCCGCTGCACCCGTGCCAGATCCGCTTCCCTGGCCCGAACCGCCCCGAGTGCGCGTTCCCGTTCGGTGACGTCATGCCAGACGGCATAGCCGAGGTCGCGCCCGTTTATGTTGAGCCATTGAAGGGTGACGTCCACTTGGCGCAGACTGCCGTCGGCGGCACGCTGTCTCGTCTGGAACTGCTGAGGAGCCGTGCCGGGCAGCAACTGCTGTCGCGCCGCCTGGATTTCGGCGCCGGTGCGCACCGCGTCCACATCGCCGACCCGCAGGCGTGCGAACTCCTCCCGGGTATAACCGAGCTGCCGGCAGGCCGCATCGTTGAACTCGAGAAAACCGTCGTTCTTCGGATCGAACAGGACCGCGCCGACCGGGAGCGCGTTGAACAGTGTCCAGAAAGGACCTTCGAAGTACGGACTGGTCGATTCACCGTTGTCCAGGTGGCCGGTCGTCGACTGCATGGGTTTCAAGGCACCTTATCGGGAATCGCGCGGCAGCCCTGGAGGTTATCGGGCATGATTGCAGGAGATGTCGGCTGGACGACGGACGTTTACTTGCGGAAGTATCTGCCACTCCCGTGGGCGCGACAAGAAGGAAACGGCATGATTCGGCAAACGCTCGTTGCAGCGTGCGTACTCCTGGCAATGACGGGCGGCGCGACGCCGGTCGCGGCCCAGGCCGGCGGCGGGAAACCTGCGGCATACGCGCCGCCTCCCGCACCGACGACAGGTGACGTCGCGGATCCCGAACCGGGGCGGGAGCTCGCGGGCACGGGCGCCCGCATCGGCCGTATCAGCCTGCTCGACGGGGAGTCCTGGTGGTTCGTGGAAGCAATGGCGCAAGCAGGCTGGTTACCGGCCGAACTCAACCTGCCCTTGCTGAGTCGTTCCTCTCTGTCGACCGGCCGCGGGGCTCGCGCCGAGGTTCGCCTGGGCAGCACCACCGTCGCGATCGACCGCGATTCGCAGGCGGACTTCATGGCGCTGAGCGGCACCGAATTGCGAGTACGGGTCGTGCGCGGATCGGTGGCGATCACGATTGCCTCGATCGAGCCGGAGGAGGTGGTGGAGTTGCTGGCCGGCGCAGCGCGGTTGCGGATATCTGCGGCCGGCACCTATATCCTGGTGGATGACGGGGTCAGCGGCCGTCTGCTGGGAAAAGTTCAGCACGGCCGGGCGGATCTGAGCATCGGCGCGGACAGCGCGCCGGTCACCGGCGGCATGCAGGCAGTCATCGAGGCCGGTGCCAATCGCATCGCCTGGCACGGCAGCGCCAGCGTCGGGGAATTCGAGCAGTGGGCGAGCGCACGCGCCGCCCAATGGCAAGCCGACGCCCCTCCGGCCCAGGTGTCCGCCGAGATGACCGGCGCGGACGTGCTCGACTCGAACGGTCACTGGGAGAACCACCAGACCCTTGGCCGCATCTGGTACCCGGCGGGTGTCGACGCCGCCTGGGAGCCCTACCGGGACGGCCGCTGGGCTGAAATCCAGCCATGGGGCATCGTCTGGGTAGCCGCCGCGCCCTGGGGATTCGCCACCTCCTGGTACGGTCGCTGGCAGCGCACGGATTACCGATGGGGTTGGATCCCGGGGGTGCGCAGCGGCCGACCCGTTTTCCATCCGCCGGCCGCCTTCGCTCCACCTTCGCCACGGGGTCCCGCGGCCGGCTCCGTACGCTGGCCCAATCCGGGCCATGGCGTTGCACCGGTGAGGCAGCCTACGCAGCCCGCAGCGCTCCCGCCGCGATTCGCACCTGCGACCTCGGGTGGCTTCGCACAGCCCCCACGCGACTTTCCGCAACCGTCGCGGGACGTCGCGAATCCGCCCGGCAATTTTCCGACGCCGTCGCGCGACTGGCCTTCGCCCGCCGGGCGAGCCCTCGGCCCGCCGGCGTCGCTGCTGCCCGGCCAGGTGCCGGGCGCATCGCGAATGGTGACAAAACCGCAGGGCGATCCGGCCGGTGGCTGGAAAAGAGCAACACAATAGGCTCCTCACTGCCACCGTTTATTCCTCCAGGATCCGTCATGCTCGCGATGTCCGTTCCCTTCCCCGCGGTGCCGGTCCGAATTGGCAGCGCGATCGGCAGCCTCCTGGTTCTGGCCACCCTGGCCCTGCCCGCCGCAGCGGAGGTCATCGGCGAGGTGGACACGGCATTCCGCTGGTTGGGCAAGGATGACCGGGTGGTGGTGGAGGCCTTCGACGACCCGAAGGTGCAAGGCGTAACCTGTTTCGTGTCGCGGGCGCGCACCGGCGGCGTGAAAGGGACGATCGGGCTGGCTGAAGACACGTCCGACGCATCGATCGCCTGCCGCCAGATCGGCGACACCATCAGCTTCACCGGCAAGCTGCCCGCTCAGGAGGATGTCTTCACACAGCGGACTTCGATCCTGTTCAAGCGCCTGCACGTGGTGCGTATCGTCGACCGCAAGCGCAACACGCTCGTCTATCTCACCTACTCCGACAAGCTGATCGACGGCAGTCCGAAGAATGCGGTCACCGCAGTGGCGGTGCCCGCTGCTTCCCCGATACCGGCCGAATGACCCGTCGCGCGGGCATGTGGGTTGCCGCCCATCCGGCCCGTCCCTGTCCCCACGCCGCCGCCCCGGCTTCACCGCTCATGACCTGTCCCGATCCATCCACCACAAGGAAATCCTCGATCATGCTGAAGTCGCACGCGAAGTACCAAGCCGCCTGTCAGGTCATGCTCTGCGCAGCCTTCGCCTTGGCAGGCTCCGCGGCGGTTGCCGCGATAGACGATCACTCCGGCGATGCGATAGCCAAGCTGCAGCCGACCAAGGGATCGTCAGTGTCCGGAACCGTCAGCTTCAAGTCCGCCGGCAAGGACGGCGTGCGCATTGCGGTGTCGCTAACCGGCCTGGAGCCGAACTCGGTGCACGGCCTGCACGTGCATGAGAAGGGCGACTGCAGCGCGCCGGACGCAACCAGCGCCGGCGGCCATTTCTCCCTGCCTGGACAGGAGCATGGTTCGCATGAAGGAAAGTCGCACCATGCGGGAGACCTTGGTAACCTCACGGCCGACGCCAGCGGCAAGGGCAGCCTCTCGCTGACCGTGCCGGACTCCAAACTGACCGTGGCGCCCGGGCCCATGAGCGTCGTCGACCGCGCGGTCGTCGTCCACGCCGGGCCGGATGACCTCAAGAGCCAGCCGGCCGGCAACTCCGGGGCGCGCATCGCGTGCGGCGTCATAAACCGGGAAACGGTGAGCGACGGTAAGGCGCCCATGCAGAAGCAGTAACCTGACTTCGGGGGAGCCTGTCGGAATCCGGGAAGGGGTCTCGGTACAGCATGACCGGGCAGCGGTCAGCTTGCGGAGTCCGGCGGTGGCGACGCCAGCAAGTCGGATAGCGTCTGCAGCGTGTCCGCTTGCGACACGGTCTTGTCCCGACGCCACCGGAGCATGCGGGGAAACCGCACGGCAATGCCGCTTTTATGGCGGCTGCTTCGCGCAATTCCCTCGAATCCCAACTCGAAGACCAGGCTGGGGGTGACGCTGTGCACCGGCCCGAATTTCTCGACGGTCGTGCGGCGCACGATGGTGTCCACTTCAGCCAGTTCAGCATCGGTCAATCCTGAATACGCCTTGGCGAACGGCACCAACCGCGCATCACCCGATTCAGGATTGCCGTCCCAGACGGCGAACGTGTAGTCGCTGAAGAGCCCCGCGCGCCGCCCATGCCCGCGCTGGGCATAAATCAGGACGGCGTCGATGGTGAACGGGTCCACCTTCCACTTCCACCAGATGCCCGCGCTCACCGTTCGCCCGACCCCGTAGCCGGCCCGCTTCGACTTGAGCATCATGCCTTCGACCCCCAGGCTTCGCGACGCAGCGCGCTGCAACGCCAGGCTCTCCCAATCGTCTGCCCCGAGCAGGGGCGAGATCTGGAGCGCCGATGCCTCAAATGCGGGAGGCAACGGCTCCGCCGCCCTCATGTCGTCGACCAGCCGCTCCAGGAGCAGGCGCCGCTGCACCTGGCTGCGGGTACGGCAGTCCTGCCCTTGCCATTCGATCAGGTCGAACGCCAGCAGGCAAACAGGATTGTCTTTCAACAGCCTGGCCGACAGTTTCTTGCGACCGAGGCGTTGCTGAAGCAGGGCGAAGGGCTGGACGCGCCCGCCCTGCCAGGCGACGATTTCGCCGTCGAGCACCGTGCCGTCCGGCAGCGCGCCCCCGATGGCAGCCACCTCCGGGAACCGGTCGGTGACCAGCTCCTCACCACGCGACCACAGAGCGACCTGCCCTGCCCGCTTGACCAGCTGCGCGCGGATTCCGTCCCATTTCCATTCGACGAGCCAATCAGAAATCGACCCCAGCAGGTCGGAAAATCGCTCCGTCGGCTGCTGCAGCGACTGCGCCAGGAAGAAGGGATACGGGTGGATACTGCTCCTCGGATCGTTCTCCTGCGTGGATCCGGGAGCGATCAGGCGCTCGAAGTCGATCGCCTGGGGACGGTTGCCGGTATCGGTGTAGCCAACCAGGCGGTGCGCGATATGCCGGGCATCGACCCCGGACACTGTGGCGAGTGCCCGCGTCACCAGCAGGCGAGAGACGCCTACCCGAAAATTCCCGGTGATCAGTTTGCCGCAGACGAAACGGGCTTGGGAATCGAGTTCGGACCACCAGGCAGTCAGGTTCTGGATGACCTCCTCGCCAGGCATGCCGCGCAGGGGCAGCAGTCGCGTCTGCATCCAGTCCGCAAGGCTGGCAGTCGATAGGGCCGCGCCCGCCGCCGCGGGGGGCACCAGGAGGGCGATCGTCTCAGCGGTGTCCCCCACCGCCTCGTAGCACTCTTCCACCAACCAGGAAGGCAGGGCCGACGCGTGGCGGGCGAACTCGCGCAGCACCTTGGCGGGTACCAGTTGCCGGGGCTTGCCGCCGCCCAGGAAATAGACGGCCCAGGCCGCATCGGCCGCGCCAGCCGATTCGAAATAGGCGACCAGTGCGGCGAGCTTTGCATTGCTGGAGGTGGTTTCGTCCAGCCGGGTGTACAGGGCGGCGAAGCGATTCATCCGGTAGTCTGGTCTTCGTCGCCGTATTGAGTGGCGAAGCCGCTCGCCTGCAGTCCCTGGTCCCGGAGCCAGCGCACAAGCGTGTCGACGCTACCGTGCGTGACCACCACGCGTTCGGCGCCGGTTGCCGCGATCGCCGCCTGCAAGCCCGGCCAATCCGCGTGATCCGACATCACGAATCCGCGATCGACACCGCGACGCCGCCGGCTTCCCCGCAACAGCATCCAGCCACTGGCGAATGCGTCCGCGTGCTCGCCGACGCGGCGGATCCAAGGAGTGCCGCCGGCCGACGGGGGCGCCAGGATCAGGGCCCGCCGGATGATGTCGGTGTCCGACACTTCTGTCAGCAGGCGGGTCGGCGCGAGCGCGACACCGCTTTCCCGGTAGGCATCATTGAGCGGCGCCACGGCGCCATGCACGAGAACAGGGCGATCCGCGGCGTCCAGGCCACGCAGGATCCGCTGAGCCTTGCCGAATGCGTAGCAGTACAACACGCTGGCCCGCCCCGCATCGGCGTTTGTCCGCCACCACTCGTCGATTCCGGCAAAAACCTGCGCCTGCGGCAGCCAGCGGTAGATCGGCAACCCGAACGTCGACTCGGTGACGAAGGTATGGCAGCGAACCGGTTCGAACGGAGTGCACGTGCCGTCGTCTTCCAGCTTGTAGTCGCCGGAGACGACCCAGATCTCCCCGTCATACTCCAGTCGAACCTGTGCCGATCCGAGGACGTGGCCGGCCGGATGAAAACTCAGTCGCACTCCGTGGTGGGAGATGGGCTGGCCATAGGGCAGCACCTGCAGGTCGATATCGCCGAGGCGCGCGCGCAGTACCGCCTCGCCAGCGGCGGCAGCAAGATAGTGGCGGTTACCGCGTCGCGCGTGGTCGCTGTGGGCGTGGGTGATGACAGCCCGGTCGACGGGGCGCCAGGGATCGATGTAGAAGTTCCCGGCCGGACAGTACAAACCCTCCGGGCGGGCGATCACGAGATCCATGCTGGGAAACTATCGGCAGGTCACAAGAAAAAAGCCCCGGCGAGCCGGGGCTTTCAGTACAACCAGACTTCAAGCGCAGCGAGGCGCCGCAAGCTTACAAAATCTGGATGTTCGCAGCCTGTTTACCCTTGGGGCCGGTGACCACGTCAAAGGAGACTTTCTGATTCTCTTGCAGGGATTTGAAACCCGTACCCTGGATTGCGGAGTGATGTGCAAAAAGGTCTTCGCCGCCACCGTCCGGGCTGATGAAACCGAAACCTTTCGAGTCATTGAACCACTTAACTGTACCTGTACTCACTTACTTTCCTAACAAAGATTATTCCGACCGCTGGTCGGATGCATTAGTCAATGCAGAGGCCAGTATGACAGAGTTCGGCGGTATGTGAACCAATTTTCGCCCGCGTCCGGGTTATCCAGGGGATAAGCGGCTGGATAAACGGCAGGTCTGCAAGGCCGATCGGGACATCGATCAGGTCATCAACAGGTCCAGAGCCTGCCTGAATTCGCCGGGGATCGGCAGTGCGGCGAGCCGGCCGCCCTGCTCCGGCAGGCGCACGCCGATGAAGCGGGTCTGCCACCCTTGTACCAACAGCTCGCCATCGCATCGGATGCAGTGATCGAGCAGGAACATCTTGGGTCGCCACAGCCGGATACGGGTCTCCACGCGCAGGCGATCGTTGATTGTCGCCGGACGCAGAAAACGCGCGCCTGCCTCGGCAATCGGGAACCCAACCCAGTCCCGGTCCCGTCGCACCTGGGTCAATTCATAGCCGGCGGCCTCGCACAGGTCATGGGTGGCCTGGTCGAACCAGCGATAGAAGTTGGGGAAGTACACGATGTTGGCGGGATCGCAGTCACCAAAGGCAACCCGCACGGTCGTGGCGAAGCACGGGCCTTGAAGCACCGCAGTATCGGCTGGCTGCATCTCTTCTACCCCCATCAGGCCCCCAGATAACGGCTCCAGAGTGAACGGTCAGCCGCCAGTTCGCCGGACGTACCGCGCCAGGCGGCCTTGCCGCGCTCGATGATGACATGCCGGTCGGCCAGTTCGATGAGACGGTTCACATACTTGTCCACGATCACGATCGTCTGCCCGCCCGCACGCAGTTGCGCGAGGCAGCGCCAGATCTCCTCGCGGATCAGCGGCGCCAGACCCTCCGTGGCTTCATCCAGGATCAGCAGGCGCGGATTGGTGACCAGCGCCCGGCCGATGGCGAGCATCTGCTGTTCGCCGCCGGACAACTGGTTACCCATGTGGGTGCGCCGTTCCGCCAGGCGCGGGAACAGCCCGTAGACCTTGGCCGGGGTCCAGGGATCGGGCGCGCGGTTTCGCCTGGCGGCGAACGCGGTCAAGTGCTCATCCACCGTGAGGTTCGGAAAGACCTGCCGGCCCTCCGGCACGAGCGCCATGCCGAGGCGCGCCACCTGGTCCGCCGCACTCCCCTGGATTTCGACGCCGCAGAACCGGATCACGCCGCTGCGGGCGCGGGTGAGCCCGCAGATCGATCGGATCAGCGTGGTCTTTCCCATCCCGTTGCGGCCCAACAGCCCCACGACCTCGCCAGGTAACACATCGAGGTCGACCCCGAACAGGATCTGGCTGGCGCCATAGGCGGTCTCGAGCCGCTCGACCCGCAGGAGCGGGTCCGACTCATTCGCGGCGGCAGGGTCCGGTACCGGCTTCACGCGGCCTCCTCGCCAAGATAGGCGGCAATGACCGCCGGATCCGCCCGGACTGCCTGCGGTGCCCCCGAAGCGATGACCCGTCCGTTGACCAGGACCGTCACGCGGTCTGCCAGCCGGAACACGGCGTCGACGTCATGTTCCACCAGCAGCACCGTAGCGCTCTGGCGCAGGCTCTCTATCAGCGCGACCATGCGCTCCGACTCCTTCGGCCCGGTGCCGGCGAGGGGCTCGTCGAGCAGCAGCAGCGCGGGCCGGGTGGCCAGCGCCAGCCCGACTTCGAGCGCTCGCTGTTCCCCATGGGCCAGATGGTCGGCGAGCGTGTCCGCCCGGGCGCCCAGGCCGATCCGATCGAGCATCGCCCGCGCCTCCTCGAACAATCGCCGCTCGCGATGCACCGGACGCCAGAAGCTCAAGCTGGAACCGCTGCGCGCCTGGACCGCCAGGGCGAGATTGTCGAGCGCGGTCATCGACTTGAACAGGCGGGTGACCTGGTAGGAACGTACCAGGCCGCGGGCCACCCGCTCGTGGGTGGACAGTCGTGTGATGTCATGCCCCCTGAAGAACACCCGTCCCCGGTCCGGCAGAATGGCGCCCGACAGCTGGTTGATCAGGCTGGTCTTGCCGGCGCCGTTGGGGCCCAGCAGCGCATGCACCTCCCCGGCCGCGACGTCCAGCGATACCTCGTCGGTGGCATTGACGCCGCCGAATCGCTTCGACAGCTTCCTGACCGACAACAGGGCGGCGCCAACCGTCTCTTCCGACCCGTCGCTGCTCATGCGGGCCCCGACCCCGTACCCGACCCCGTACCCGGCCCCGTTCCCGGCCCCGTTCCCGGTTCGGCGCCGGGCGCCGGCGGGCGCCGGCGGGCTCGTGTCCATCGCAGGCCCATCAGTCCGCGCGGCGCGAACAGGACGACGGCCAGCAGTATCCAACCGACGTAGAACTGCCAGTAGGTGGTGTAATCCGCGAAAAACTCCTCCAGTACCAGCAGGGTGAGCGCCCCCAGCGCCCCCCCGAACAAGGTTCCGACGCCGCCGATGATCACCATCACCATCAGCGTCCCGGACTGCGTCCAATGCATCAGGTTGGGGCTGATGTAGTTCTGGTGATTGGCCATCAGCGCTCCCGCCAGCCCGCCCAGCGCCCCGCTGATGATGAAGAGGATCAGCTGATACCGGTAGGTCGGGAACCCGATCGCCTCGGCGCGGACGTTATCCTCCCGCATGGCCAGAACCACGCGACCGAAGCGCGATTGCATCAGCCGACGCACCAGCAGGATAACCAGCACCAGGACGAACAGCACCAGGTAGTAGAAGACGGTATCGTCACGAAGATCGAGGCCGGGCAGGAAGACCGACCGATCCATCAGACTGAGACCTTCGTCGCCGCCGTAGGCCTTCACCGAGTTGGCCAGGTAGAACAACATCTGGGCGAACGCCAGCGTGATCATGATGAAGTAGACGCCGCGGGTTCTCAGCGAGATCGCCCCGATCACCGCCGAGAAAGCCGCAGCCACGAGTATCGCCGCACCGAACCCGAACCAGCCGTTGAGGATCCCGCCGTCGATCATCACGCCCACCGTATAGGCGCCGACGCCGACAAACGCTGCATGGCCGAACGAGACCAGGCCGCCGTAGCCGAGGACCAGGTTGAGGCTGGTGGCTGCAATCGCGAAGATCCCGATCCGGCTGGCCGCGCTGATGTAGAACTCCTCGTCGAGGACACGCATCAGCCACGGAAATCCCGCCAGCGCGGCGAAGACCAGGAACAAGGCGATCCGCGCCGCCGCCGATATCCGGTTGTCGTGAGACTCCTTCATCATCCGCGCGCCGGAAAGAGGCCTTGCGGCTTGACGAACAGGACGACGGCCATGAGCACGTAGACGATGACGGAAGACACCGCCGGCCCGGTGGCGCTTGCCAGTTGCGGTGGCAGGAACAGACCGAACAGTTCCGGCAGCAGGGTACGTCCGAAGGTATCGACCATCCCCACCAGCAGCGAGCCGAAGAGCGCGCCCCGGATCGACCCGATGCCGCCGATGACGATCACCACGAAGGCGAGGATCAGGATACTTTCGCCCATCCCGACCTGTACCGCGAAGAGCGGTCCGAGAAGAGCGCCGGCGACCGCGCACAAGGCGGCGCCGATGCCGAACACGGCGGTGAACAGCTGCCTGATGTTCACGCCCATGGCCGTGGCCATCTCCCGGTTGGACGCGCCGGCGCGCACCAGCGCGCCCAGCCGGGTCTTGGCCACCACCAGGTAGAGCACGATCGCCAGCGAAGCGCCCACGCCGATGATGAGGAGGCGATAGGCCGGATAGAGCAGCCCCGGCACCAGTTCCACCGGTCCCGCGAGCATATCCGGTGCCGACAGCGGCATGTCGGTACCCCAGATCATCCGCACGCTTTCATTGATGATGAGGATCAGGGCGAACGTTGCCAGGACCTGGGACAGGTGATCCCGCGCGTAGAGCGTGCGCAGCAGCGTAGCCTCGAGCACCATTCCCAGTACGGCGGTTGCGGGGATCGCCAGCAGGACACCCGCCAGGAAAGAGCCGGTCAGTTCGACAAACCATGCAGCGAGGAAGGCGCCCACCATGTAAAGCGAGCCGTGGGCCAGGTTGATCATGTCCATGATGCCGAATACCAGCGTCAGCCCCGCTGCCAGCAGAAAGAGCATCAGGCCGAACTGCAGACCGTTGAGGGCCTGCTCGAGAACGAGAACACCGGTCATGGACGATGGAAGGTTCCGGTTGATGCTTTAGGTCTAAACATTCTGTTATGGTATCGGCTGACTGCCGCCATGTCATCGGCCGGCATGACCGGCGCACGACGCGCGGATCGAGGAGACCACGCTTATGCACACGCTGCACGACGCTGTCGCGCACCACGCACGAACCACCCCGGACGCGCCCGCCCTGGCAGACGCGGATGGTCGCATGTCCTATGCCGAACTGCACCGGCACGCAAGCCTGGCCGCAGCCGGCTTGCGCGCCCACGGACTGCGCGCCGGCGATGTCGTCGCGGTGCAACTGCCCAACACGGCCGCGTTCGCCGTCACCGTGCTCGCCGCCGGCATGCTGGGCGCATCGGTGCAGATGCTGCACATGCCTTACCGGCGGGCGGAACTCTCGTCGCTGTTGCGCCATGGCAAGGCCGCCGCCTTCGTCGGGCTGTCCCGGTTCAAGGAGGAGTCGCCGCTGGCGACCGTCGCCGCCCTGGGGCTGGTGCGACTGCTCGTGCAGGCGCCGGCGATAGCGTTCACCGGAGCACTTGCCGAGGCACCTGTCGAGGCACCTGCCGGCGATCCAGGCGGCGACCCAGGCGGGGCTGTCAGCTGGGCGGACCTGCTGCAGGCCGGTGAGGCGTCCCCCCTGCCTGCCCTGGATCCGGTCGCACCCGGATCACGCTACGTGCTGCTGCATACCTCGGGAACCACCGCCGAACCCAAGGGAGTACCGGTTTCGCACGCTCAGTTCATCGGCAACGCCGCTTCGGCACTCGGGCCGCTCGGCGTGAGCGCCGCCGACGTCCTCCTCCCGGCGGCCCCGATCACGCATCTCTATGGCCTCTTCGTGCTGGAGCTGGGTCTGCTGGCCGGCGCCTGCGTGTCGCTGTTGCCTGTTTTCACCCCTGCGGCCCTGCTCGACTGCGTCCAGCGGGACCGGGTAACCGCTATCTTCGCCGGACCCGCTCATTTCAAACCGCTGCTGGCGCAGCCCCCGGCGCAGACCCCGGCGCTCGCGGGCTTGAGGCTGGTCTGCCTTTCCGGCACCGCCGTGCCCTCTGAACTGGCCCTGGCTGTCGAATCGCGGCTGCCCCACGGCAAGGTGATTCTGTTGTGGGGCATGAGCGAGCTTCAGGCCGGCAGCTACGGCCGCCCCGACGATCCTGCCGAACTCCGCCTCAAGACAGCCGGCCGGCCCAGCCCGGGCACCGAACTTCGCATCCGGGTGGATGATGAGGATGTCGGGCCCGGCATCGAAGGCCGGTTGCAGGTGCGAGGACCTTCGCTGTTCAGTGGCTACCTCGACAACCCTGAGGCCACCGCGGCTGCATTCTCCGATGGCTGGTTCGACACCGGCGATCTCGGCTACCTGACTCCGGAGGGCGCCCTGGTGCTCACCGGGCGCACCAAGGAAATCATCAACCGCGGCGGCGTCAAGTTCAATCCCGTGGATGTCGAGGCGATCATCGACCGCCTGCCCGGCGTCCTGCGCTGCGCAGTGGTGCCGATGCCCGACCCGGTGCTCGGTGAGCGCGCCTGCGTGTTCGTCCAGGTTGCCGAACCGGCCCGTGACGCGGACCTGGTCACCCTGGCACAAGTGACGACGGCGCTGGAGAGGGCCGGAATCGCCCGCTTCAAATGGCCTGAACGCCTTGAACTGATTCCGGACATGCCGCTGACGCCGACGCAGAAGGTCATGCGCGGGCGTCTGACTGCGCGACTTGCGTCGCAGGCGCGGGGCGGACCGCTGCAATCGCCGGGCGATGCGATTCAATGAAGGAACAACGGAGAACGGGATGATCGAGTTGTGGGAACTGCGCGGAGAGAGTGATCGTCGGTACAGCAATTTTGCCTGGCGGGCCCGCATGGCACTGCGCCACAAACAGCTTGACGTCGTGTACCGGCCGATCCTGCTGACGGACAAGGCGAGCATCGCATTCTCGGGGGGGACGACGGTGCCGGTGATCCGTGACGGTGACACGGTCGTGCGGGACTCCTGGGCGATCGCAGAGTACCTGGAACAGCATTACCCTCAGCGGCCATCGCTGTTCGGCGGCAACACCGGCAAGGCCCTGGCCCGACTGTGCTGCGCCTGGGTCGATCGGACCCTGCTTGCCGCCGCTTTCCCGCTGATCGCCTGCGATGCAGTCGCGGTGCAATGTGAAGAAGACCGGGCTTACTTCAGCAGCACGATCGAGCGGATCACGAAACTTTCACCGGCAGCGCTGAAGGACCATCAGGACCGCAATGCCCAACGACTGGCGAAGGCGGTGGATCCTGCGCGTGCGACGCTGAAACGGCAGGCGTTCCTCAGCGGCGATGAACCGGGGTACGCCGACTACGCCCTCTTCTCCATCTACCAGTGGGCCAGGATCGCGAGCCCGCTGCAGTTGCTGACCCAGGACCCGGTCATGCTGGCGTGGTTCGAGGGCCTGCTGGACCTGAACGGAGGTTTCGCACGCGACACCCCCGTTCACGGCTGAACGATCACTTCATCTTGCAGTCCTGGACATACGCGTCGCCGTGCATCTTCAGGATCGGCTCGCCCAGGCGCTTGTTCACCAGTCGTCCCTTGCTGTCCTTGGTGATCACCCGTAGGTAGTAGTTCTGGATCGGGAACTGGTTGGTGTTGAACTTCAACTCACCGCGCACCGACTTGAAGTTGGCTTTGCTCAGCGCCTGGCGCAAGGCCTTCTTGTCGTCGAGCTTGCCTTTGACGTCCCGGACCGCGGCGTCGATCATCAGCGCAGTGTCGTAGCCCTGGGCGGCGAACACCGACGGCAGGCGGTCATATTCCTTCTCAAAGGCCGCCACGAACTTCTTGTTGGCATCGTTGTCCAGATCCAGCGCCCAGTGGGCGGTATCGAAGATCCCGGCCATCGCGTCGCCCACCGGCCGGATCACGTCCTGGTCCGAGCCGAATCCGGGCGTCAGGAGCAGCGTGTCCTTGGAAAGACCCGCGCCCACGAACTGCTTGATGAAGTTGATGCCCATGCCGCCCGGCAGGAAAATGTAAAGGACTTCGGGCTTGGCCGCTCTGATGGCGGCGATCTCGGCGGCGTAGTCCAGTTGCCCGAGCTTGGTGTAGACCTCGTTCGCAACCGTGCCCTTGAACATGCGCTTGAATCCGGCCAGCGAATCCTTGCCGGCCTGGTAGTTCGGCGCCATCAGGTACACACTCTTGAAGCCCTTGTTGGTGGCGTACTGACCCGCCGCCTCGTGGTAGGCGTCGTTGGGCCAGGCGGACGCGAAGAAAAAGGGATTGCAGCGCTCTCCTGCCAGCGGCGAAGGCGCAGCGTTGGGGCTGATGTAGATGGTCTCGCTGCGGAACGCCTCGGGCACGCCGGCCATCAGCACGTTGGAAAACACCACGCCGGTCAGGAAATCGACCTTGTCGCGCTTGATGTTCTTCTCGAACAACTGTTTGCCGACGTCCGGCTTGAACTGGTCGTCGCCGATCAGTACCTCCGCCGGCAAGCCGCCGAGTTTGCCGCCGTTCATCTTGATTGCCAGCATGAACGCGTCCCGTATGTCCACGCCAAGGCTGGCGGAAGGACCGGACAAGGTGCTGATGAAGCCGATCTTGACTTCGTCCGCCGCCATCGCGGGTTGCAGCGCGCACAGCGCGCCGGCCACGACTGCGGCCGCGGCCGAGGGCAGCCTGCCGAACCGGTTGAGTCTCTTCATCTCCTGCTCCCTGTATGTTTTTTCGCTGGCCGATTATGCACCGCCCGCCGCCCGCCTGCCAGACGACTAGACCCAGGCCTGGAGCACGTAGTCGTAGGGAGCCTGCCCGTTCATCATGTCCACGCGCTGAAGCCTGATGCGAAGCCCCGATCCTGTGCGCACCAGGTGGTGACGATAGGTGCCGCCGAAATGGCGTACCTGATCGCGACGCAACTCCATCATCTGAAAGCGTGAGTACACGATGATCCCGGCACTGTCGGCGGAACCGGTCGACTCGACGATCACGTTGCCGACCAGGTGGTTGGTGCCCCACATCGGCGCCTGCGACCAGGCGTTCGGATGGTTCAACCGGCCCATCCTGATCTCCATCAGCAGGCGGTCCTCGGCAAAGATCGAGGGCTGCGATTCCCAGTCCGTCTGGCTCGGTTCGATCGGCATCCAGTAGACCCCGTCGTCCGTGAACAGGTCCAGCCATTCCTGCCAGCGCTTGGCATCGAGCAAAGCGGCCTGTCGGAACAGCAGGATCTCGATCTCCTGGCGCAGCCCCGAATCGGAGAGTCCGACCACGGTGGAGGATGCTTCCGGCACATACATCGTCGCCGACTCCGGGCCCCGTCCGAAATGATTCGGCGCGATCGAGTCTGCGCCGGTCATCGACTCCACTGCCTCGATCAGCACGCTCCTGCCGAGTGCCTCGTCAACCTTCTTTCGTTCCATTGTCGGCCTCCGGCTCAAGCGTCGGTTGAGAGGTAATCGCGCCACGCGCGAAACTGATTCCGCATCACCACCTCGGACGTGCCGTTGTTCGAGTAGAGGACGCCGTCCTTCTCGGTGTCGCCGCCCATGTTGCGGTGAAAGCTGACCCAGTCGAGTCCGGTCGACTCGAGGCCGCGCTGCCCGCGGGACCAGTTCTCCAGGTCATCGGCGTTGACCATGGTCGCCGGCGAATTGACCAGGTTGTAGTACCAGAGCGAGCGTCTATAGATCGCTTCCGGCACGCCCTTGAGCCGGAAATGCCAGATCTCGGACATCGTCTGGTTGGCGGCGATCGGCCGCAGGCAGCGCAACTGCTGCAGCGGCGACTGCACGGACAGATAGGGGTACACCAGTACGTGGTGGATGCCGCGGGAGAGATACTCCTCCGCGGTCTTGTCGCCATAGGCCTGCTTCAGCAGCCGCTCGTGCTCGACGGTGTCCGGATCCGTCGGACGCAGTCCCATGTAGGCCTGCAGGATGCCGTGCCCGCGCGGCAGGTTGATCGTCTGCACCGAATCCCACTGATCGAAACTCGAGGCGAAGGCCGAAAGATAGTGGAAGTAGAGTGGCGCACTGCCCTGCTCGTCCTTGACCCGCTGCTCGATGCGCCGGGCCGACACGCCGGTGGATTGATGGGTGACCGACGGATGAAGCGAATCCAGCTGGTTCTCCATGAAGAACTTCCAGTTGGAGTGCTGCACCACCCGGTGACAGACCGGCACGACTTCCACTTCCCCCACCGGCGATCGATCGCACATGTCGTCGAAAGCGACCTTGGCGTCGCCGAGGAATTCCGCCAGGCTCGGCCCGTCGGCGGCAAGGCTCGCAAAGACGAAGCCGCGATAGCTGTCGACCCGCGCCGCGGCCTTCATGCTGCAGTCGGCACTGTCCGTAGTCATGCGGGTGCCCTCGTAACCCTGCTTCAGCGGGATTGCCCGCACCTTGCCGTCGAGATGAAAGCTCCAGGCGTGATAGGAGCAGACGAAGGCATTGCCGGTGTTGCCCTTCTGGTTGCCGCAGACCTGCACGCCTCGATGAGGACAGCGGTTGTAGAGGACGCGAACGCTCTTGTCGCGTTGCCTCACCATCAGCATCGGCTGCCGGCCGATGGTGACTGCGTAGTAATCGCCGGGATTGGGCACCTGGGATTCGTGACCGCAATACACCCAGATCCGCTCGAAGATGCTGCGCATCTCGTGTTCGAAAATTTCCGGGTCGGTGTAGCAACGTCGGTGAACGCGATCGGGTTCGACCAGCTGATCAAGATCCATGGGCACTGCTCCTGAATAGATGCCAACTCCGGGCCCAATGTAGACCAGCCGGCTGCCCCTGAACAGCCCTGCAAAGCATTGCCGCCGCCGATGGCTCCACTCTTCCATAACTTGCGGTTATACAATTCGGCATGGAATACAAGCAGATCGTCCACCTGGCCACGGCGGTGCGCTGCGGCAGCCTCACGGCGGCGGCCGGTGCGCTGGGCATCTCCCAGCCGGCCCTGTCAAAGAGCATCCGTGCATTCGAGCGCAGCCTGGGCGTGCAGTTGCTGGAACGCGGGCGCTTCGGAGTCAGGGCCAACGACTATGGCGAAGCGGTGATCGCGCGAGGCAGCGTGATCGAAGCCGAGATCCGGGGCGTCTCCGAGGAGATCTCAGCCTTGCGCCGTGCCGGCAACGCCCGGTTGGTCCTGGGCTGCGGTCCGTCGGAGGCGACGCGCCTGCTGCCCGCCACGCTGGCCGAATTCGGTCGCCACCACCCGGAGATCCGGATCACCGTGCTTTATGGCCTGAACGAAACGCTCATGCCCATGGTCAAGAAGGGTGATATCGAGTTCGCCTTGTCGTCCATCCCGCGCACCGCGTCGGATCCGGACCTCTCGCACCAGACCCTCTGCCGGGACGACGCGGCCGTGATCGCGCGGCCGGACCACCCGCTCGCCCGGCGCAGCCGGCTCGCGCCCGCGGACCTTCTAGGCCAGCGATGGGTTCTGCCGCGGCGCCGGGAACTCGAGCGCAAGGCACTCGACGACCTGTTCCTCGAAGCCGGTCTCAAACCGGTGGAAGCGGAGATCGAAACGACTTCGGCAGTCCTGCTGAAGACGGTGGTGATGCAGGGCGACTATCTCAGTTTCCTGCCCCGGGAACTGATCCACTGGGAAGCACAAGCGGGCCTGCTGACCGTCCTCGCCGTGGACTCACCGCCCTGGGAGCGCCTGGTCGGCATCACGTCGCGACGCCGCGGCACCCTGACCAGCGCAGCCAGGGGCCTGGTCGCCGCGCTCAGGGCTCAGTGCGCCGCCTGGTATCCCGCCGCCCCGGCAGCCAGGCACAACCGGTGAATCGCGCCGCCGAGCCGAGGTCCTGCTCGATGCGGATCATCTCGTTCCACTTCGCCATGCGTTCGGAGCGGGAAAACGATCCAACCTTGAACTGGCCGGCATTCCAGCCGACGGCCAGATGGGCGATCGTCAGATCCTCGGTTTCGCCGGAGCGCGCCGACACGATGGTGCCGAAGCCGGCGGCTTTGCCGGCCTCGAGCGCCGCTCGTGTTTCCGTCACGGTGCCCGCCTGATTGACCTTGATCAGCACTGCGTTGACCGCACCCGAGGCGGCTGCCTCCCGGACCCGTTGCGCGCTCGTCACCAGAAAGTCATCGCCGATCACCTGGATCCTGTCGCCGACCGCAGCCGTGAAACGGCGCAACCCTTCGGGGTCGTCCTCGGCAAGCGGGTCCTCCACGGAAACGATCGGGTAGCGGCTGCACCAGCCTGCCAGCAGCTCGCACAGCCCGTCACTGTCCATTTCACGCGACTCGAGCCCGAGCCGGTAACGTCCGTTCGCGCCGAACTCGGAAGCAGCGATATCCAGCGAGATCGCAACCTCCTCGCCCGGCACGAAGCCGGCTTTTTCGATCGCCCGCACAAGCGTTTCCAGTGCCTCCTCGTTGCTGGCGAAGACCGGCCAGAACCCGCCTTCGTCCGCCACGCCCTGGAGCCGGCCTGAATCCGCCATGATGCGCCCGGCGGCAAGATAGACTTCGGCCGTCATCTCGATCGCCTGCTCGAAACTGCGGGCAGACAGGGCCATCACCATCAGGTCCTGGATATCGATGCGGCGGCCGGCGTGAGCGCCGCCACCGAAGATCTGGATCTCCGGCATCGGCAGTTCGACCGGAGCGCCATCGGCCAGGTACTGCCAGAGCGGAACCCCGGCACTCGCCGCGGCCGCGTGCAGGTTGGCGATCGAAACGGCAACGAGG
Organism: uncultured beta proteobacterium; assembly: GCA_963834335.1. Lineage (GTDB taxonomy): Bacteria > Pseudomonadota > Gammaproteobacteria > Burkholderiales > Burkholderiaceae_E > Lautropia. Next base: position 221,127 of record CAWIBK010000002.1, read on the forward strand.
GCATTGCCGCCCAGGCGGGACTTGGTGGGCGTGCCGTCGAGATTGATCAGGCGCTCATCGACGCCGGCCTGCTCCGCGGCATCCATCCCGATCAGGGCGGGAGCGATTTCCGAAGCGACGCCCGCAAGCGCCCCTCTGACATCGAAGCCACCCAGGCGGGTACCGCCGTCGCGCTTGTCCACGGCCTCACGTGAGCCCCGCGAGGCGCCCGCCGGTGCGATTCCGCGGCCGACGCTGCCGTCGTCGAGCCGGACTTCCGCTTCTATCGTCGGGCGGCCGCGCGAATCCCAGATCCGGCGTCCGAACACTTCGACGATTTCACTGCTCCGTATCACGTCAGTTCTCTCCAGTTGCCGGCAATTTCCCCGAGCCGGCCGACCGGCGATTTCAGCAGACGCCGTGCAGCCTGCCGGACCGGCGCGCGCTGCGGTTCGTCGACCAGGTACTCCACCGGCGACTTGCCATCGATCCGGGCCAGCCACAAGGCGGGCAGCAAACGGGCGCAGCGACGCTCGAACGCGGCCACCGGCTCCCAGCCGACCCCTTCCAGGTAGGTGCGGACCAGTCGCTCGAAGCACTCCAGGTAACCGGCGCGCCATTGTGGCTTCCAGGCGCCCTTCAGCAACAGGTGATTCAGACAGAAGGCCAGATCGAACGCCGGATCGCCGTACCAGGCGCATTCCGCGTCCAGAAATACGGGTCCGGCAGGGCCATGCAGGATGTTCTTGGGGCTGACGTCGCCGTGCACCAGCACACGCCGGTTTGCCAGCGTGACCGCTGCGATGTCGTCAAGGGTGCTCGCCAGGTCCGGGTTCTTCAGAGCCGTCGCCCGCAGGTACGGCTCGATTCGGATCTGCTCGAAGGTCTGGTCGTTGGCAAAGCGCAGGGCGAGGTCGGGGCGATCCGCGCTTCGAGAATGAATCTCCACCAGCCGGGCCCCCACCAGCGCGGCGAAGTCCGCATCGATCACGCCGTCGCGCAACTCGTTCTTCCAGACGGGGTATTGCCCCGGCGACAGGTACTCCATGGCGAACAGGCCCAGCAGCGGATCCTCCCCCAGCAAGGCCGGCACGCTGCCCGGCAGCCAGTCCGCCACCGTTCGCAGCCAGGCCGCTTCGGCGCCGTTCCGGGCCACCGGCGCCTCCCAGAGCGCCGCCACCTTCAACTTCGCCAGGGCGCGCTTGATGCAGAACTGCCGATCGGCCACCCGCACGAGAACGATGTCGGACGAGACACCGCCGGTCAGTGGCGTGAACTCGGCGGGCTCGTCCGGGCCGAGCAGACCGAGCCCGCGCAGCGAAGCGACCACCTCCGTGAGACCGTCCATGGCCGGGGACGGACCGGCGGCTGCCGGCAGGGGCAACCCGCCCGCCGCCTCATCGGATCGGGCGGTCTCAGTCGGTCTGCTCATACACACTCGAGAAGCGCGATCCATCCCAGGCATAGAGCAGGTAGGCGGCGTGCACGCAGTCCCGCGCCCCCTTGGGCCGGAACAGGCCGGCACACTGGCCGCCGGGGTGCCTCACGCTGCGATAGACGACGCCGCTCGAGCCCTGGCGCCGAAGCGCGGCCCCCACCTGGCGTGACACCGCATAGCTGTCGGGATCGTTGATCCGCTCATCCGCTGCGCCGGGCGGACGCAGGTCATGCAGGCGGGCATCCACGTGCACGTGATACAGCCGCATGGGCAGGTGCATCGAAGCTTCGCCGGTCGCCGCCAGGAAGCGGCCGTGGTGGTAGCGGGTTTCCGCGATCGCGGTAGCCCGGTCCCGGCCTGCATAGAAAACGCCATAGCTGCCGTCGGAAAAGCGGCTGCCTTCGGGATTGAGGTGGGTGAAGGCGGCCATGATGGGACCGGAGCCGGGTCCGAACAGCCGGTCCTGTTCCGGCACCATCTCGATCAGGCCGACCTCGTTGCGCAGCCGGTCGTTGGTCAGCGATTCGATCGCATAGAGCGCCTCGAAGTCCTCCTGGTCCGCGACACGATCGAAGAGATAGACACTGGGATGGCGAGTCGGCACGATGCGACAGGCCGGGTCCCAGCGGATCCGGCGCACCGCCGGCGACGGGGGTTTCCCGGTCACGACCAGCCGCCGCCCCGGACGGCATCCAGGTAGCGGCGCACGGCGTTGAGGTCGCTGACGTTGCCGCCGAGCATGCGCTGCAGCGCCGAGCGCCCGGCAAACATCGGCGCCTGGTTCGGCTTGCGGATCCAGGCGTCGGCCGCAGCCGGATCCGGAAACAGGATCTGCAGGCTCTTGTAGATGCCGAGGAGGTTGGAGATGCGCTCGAGGGTGTCTTTGGGCAGGCTGGCCCGCTCGGGATGCTTGCGCCAGGCAAAAAAGGTGGAGCGCGCCGGCTCGCCGAGCAGCACGAGTTGCTCTTCCACGCTCAATCCCCACAAGGAGGCGATCCGTGTGAAGGCCCGGATGGCGGCGGGGCCCAGTTGAGCGAGAGGAATGTCGGCCGGCCTGTCGAGGGTCTGGGTGCTCATCCCGGTCTCCGAGCGAAAATCTGCAAATGGATCATTCAAACAAACTAGTCCAGATTTGGATTGTTGTCAACCCAGCTGGACACTCAGGCAGTGGCGCGCCGCACGATGTCGAAGCCCAGGTCGAAGCGCCGGCCGGCCTTGCCCAGGTCACCGGACTCCCCCAGTTGCACCAGCAGCGACTCGGCCGCCACCCGCCCCATCTGATAACCCGGAATGCGTACCGTCGTGATTGCCGGATGGGCGATGGCGGCGACGTCGAAATCGCCGAAGCCGACGACGGCGAGGTCTTCGGGCACCCGGACCCCAGCCTGCCGAGCCGCCTGCAGCAGCCCGCAGGCCAGCAGGTCGTTGGCGCAGAACACGGCGTCGACGCGCTGGTCGCCGGCGAGCAGGCGCGCGGCCGCGTCGCGCCCCTCGTCGATGAGCATGGCGTTGGCCACCAGGGCATTCACCGGCCTGCCCAGACCCGCCTCCCGCGCGGCCTGCTGGAACCCCTCCATGCGCTTGCGCGACCGGTGTTCCTGCGCCGGCAGGCTGCCCATGAAGCCCCAGTGCCTGCGCCCGATCGACGCGAGCAGCCTGCCGGCGGAGAGACCGGCGGCGCGATTGGAGAATCCGACCGAGACGCCGAGCGGCGCGCGGCCCAGATCCCAGATCTCGGCCACCGGCAATTCATGGGCCTTCAACAGGGCCCGTGCCTCGAAATCGTGCTCGACACCGGTGAGCACCAGCGCATCGGCGCCGCGTGCGATGAAGGCGCCGATCAGCGAGCGCTCCTTGCGCGCGCTGTACCCGCTGTCGCCCAGCATCAGTTCGAAGCCGGACCCGCGCAACCCGTCGGACAGGCCCTGCAGGGTGCCGGCATAGACGGAATTGGTGAGGGTGGGCACGATCGCAGCCACGATCCGGCTGCGGTTCGAGGCAAGCGAGCGGGCGCTCTCGTTAGGCAGGTAGCCGAGCTCGCGGATCTTCTCGAGCGTGGTCCTGAGGGTCTGGGGACGAAGCCTTTGCGGTTCATGCAGCGCCCGCGAAACGGTCATCGCCGAGACGCCCGCTGCACGCGCGACATCGGCGAGCCGGATCCGCCCGGATGGTGCAACGCTCCTTGACATCGATGCCGCCTCAGACTAAGTTCTGCGATTCATGTTAACGCAAACACCGGGGCTGGTAACGGCAAGATGATCAACGAAGGTCACGTCGCGTTCTACCGGGAGCGCGGATACCTGGTCGTCCCCGGCGTACTCGATGCGGACCGACTGCGGATCTTGCGTGAGGCCGTGTCGGAAATGCTTGCCGGCGCGCGGGGGCTGACAGCCAACAACGAGTTGTTCGATCTCGAGGACAGCCATACACCCGAATCGCCGCGGGTCCGGCGGTTGAAGCTGCCGCACCGTCATCATCCCGCCTTCGCTGAACTGATCCGCTCGCCTGCGCTGCTGGATCTGCTCAAGCCTCTGCTCGGCGAAAACGTCCGCCTTCAGACCTCGAAGCTCAACCTGAAGTCAGCCGGCTTCGGCGCACCGGTGGAATGGCACCAGGATTGGGCCTATTACCCGTACACCAACCAGGACGTGCTGGCGCTGGGCGTGATGCTCGACGATTTCACCGAAGACAATGGCGCGATGATGGTGCTACCCGGCAGCCATCGGGGCCCGGTATTCGACCACCATTTCGACGGCCGCTTCTGCGGCGCCATCGACACCGCGGCGTCCGGCATAGACCTCGGCAGCGCGGTCAAACTCCTGGCGCCGGCCGGTTCCATCACGCTGCATCACGCACGTACAGTGCATGGCTCGGCACCCAATCTCTCCGGGGCATCCCGGAACTTCGTGCTGTATGAGGCGATGGCGGCCGATGCCTGGCCGCTGGCCGGCACGTTCGGGCCGTTCACCGATCTCGACGAGTTCAACAGCCGGATGCTCTGCGGCGCCCCCACCCTGCAGCCCAGGATGGAAGCCGTGCCCGTCCGCATTCCGCTGCCGAAACCGCTCGATCCGTCTTCCCTCTACCAGGCGCAGAAAGGCCTGGGAAATCGTTACTTCAACACCGTCGATGCCTGATCGCCGCCGGCGATCGTGCAATCGGTCGACAACAACCAGGAGAATGGGCGTGAGACACCCGATGATGACCAGGATTGCCGCCACCGCATGCATGGCTCTGCTGCCGCTCGTGCCGCTGGTGGCCCAGGGCCAGACCACCTTGACGCTGGGCGGCTCCGATGCGATCGGCACGACCATCGACCGTGGCAATGCGATGTTCACAAAGCTGGTCAACGAACGGGCAGCCGGCAAGCTCAAGATCAACTTCATCCAGGGCGAACAGCTCGGCAACGACGTCCAGGTGATCGAGCAGATGATGAAGGGCTCGGTCCATATCTACGGCGACGTGCTGGACTGGTACGCCAACTGGGTCAAGGACTTCTCGATCTTCGCCTGGGGCTTCACCTTCAGGGACAACGATCACTACCAGAAGTTCCTCGACTCGGACACCTTCGCAAAAATGACGGAGGAGCTCCGGACGAAACAGGGACTGCGCATCCTGGCCAGTGTCCCGACCCAGCCGCGCGTGCTGTTCGCAAAGAAGCCGGTCAACACGCCCGAAGACCTGATCGACATCAAGATGCGCGTGCCGGAAATCAAGACCTATCTCAATCTCTGGACGACGCTGGGTACGAAGCCCTCGCGGGTTGCGTGGGCGGAGGTCTTCCTGGGACTGAAGACCGGTGTCATCGATGCCACTGAAGGCCCGATCTCCTCGGCTTACGCCGCCAAGTTCCACAATGCCGCGCCGAACATGATGCGCACCGACCATCTGGTCTCGTCACAGCACATCACCATCAACGAGAAGTCGTTCCAGGCCTTGTCGCCTGACCTGCAGAAGATCCTCGTCGACTCCGCCCGGGAAGCGGTAGCCTGGGGACGCAAGGAAGCGGAGAAGGAAACCGAGGAGCTGACCACCAAGATCGCCGGCGAGAATGCCAAGGTCATCCGGCCGGATCGCGGGCCTTTCGCCACCAAGGCGATCGACGCCGTGCAGCGCATGGAGCAGGACGGGGCCTGGTCTCCCGGCCTGTGGCAGAAGATCCGCGACATCCAGTAGCAGATGGCGGACCTGCTCTCCGCCAGCTGGCGCATGCTGCGCCGGCTGGGGACGCTTGAACGCGGCGTCTGCATCGTCCTCATGGCCTGGATAGTCATCTCGATGAGTATCCAGATCTTCACCCGTTACCTGCTCGGCCAGCCCCTGGTCTGGGTCGAGGAAGCCGCCGGCTATGCCTTCATCTGGCTGGTATTCCTGGGCGCCGCCGCCGGCTTCAAGGAGTTGCGCCACATCCGGATCGATACTTTCGTCGTCCGCCTGCCGCCGAAGCCGCAACACTACATCCGGGCCGGACTCTACGCGGTCTGCACCGGTGCAATGCTGGTGGTCGCGTACTACGCCTGGGACCTGATGGAAGTCGAGTCGCGAAGCAGCACCATGGCGCTGCCCATCGAATTGCCGCGGCACCTGTTCTACTCCGTCCCGTTGTTCGTCTGCACGCTCTCGATCGCCCTGACCGGCCTGCATCTGGTCGCCGCCTACTGCCTCCAGGCCGCTACCGGTCGACCGGTGGACGCTGAACTTGACGTGGTGAAGCGGCGTCACCTGGACGTGGATCTACTCAACCACTGAGCCGCTCGTCACTGCCCCATGATCATCCTGATGTTCGGCGTGATGTTCGCGCTGATTGCCCTGGAATTGCCGATCGCCTTCGCGCTGATCTGCGCGGCCTTCTTCTACCTCTTCGTGGGCACCCAGATCCCGCCGTCGATCGTGGTGCAGCGCATGTCCACCGGCATCGACAGCTTTCCGTTGCTGGCCATCCCGCTGTTCGTGCTTGCCGGCAACCTGCTGAATTCGGGCGGCATCGCCAGGCGTCTGTTCGATTTCTCGATTGCCCTGATCGGCCACATGCGCGGGGGTCTGGCGCAGGTCAATATCCTGGCGAGCCTGATCTTCTCGGGCATGTCCGGCGTGGCCCAGGCCGACGCCGCCGGCCTGGGCACCGTCGAGATCAAGGCCATGAAGTCGGCCGGATTCGACGGCGCCTTTGCCGCGGCGGTGAGCGCGTCGTCCGCCATCATCGGCCCGATCATCCCCCCGTCGGTGATCATGGTCATCTACGGGGTACTGGCGCAGGTCTCGGTCGGCGACCTGTTCCTTGCCGGCATCGTCCCCGGCGTCGTCATCGGTTTTCTGCTGATGCTGACCGTCTACGTCCTGGTGGTCACCCGTCGGGTTCACGCACCGACCCAACCGCGCGCTTCGGCCAGGGAATTGCGCGTCAAGTTCTTCGCCGCGATACCCCCGTTGATGGCGCCGGTCATCCTCATGGTCGGGCTGCTGACCGGCATCGCCACACCCACGGAACTGGGAGCGCTGACGGTCGTCTACGCGATCGCCCTGGGCTTCATCTACCGCGAACTCAGCTGGAGAAAGCTGATGCGGGCGATGTCCGAGACCGCCATCGCTTCCGGCATCCTGGTGTTCATCATGGCCGCCGCCGTGCCGATCGGCTGGGCGATCGCGGTCAACAACGTGCCGGCGCAATTCGCAGGCTGGTTGCTCTCGATCACCAGCGAACCCTGGATTGCGCTGATGGTGATCAACGTGCTGCTGCTGGTGGTCGGGTGCTTCATGGAGACCACCGCGGTGCTCCTGATCGCGGTGCCGACGCTGCTGCCCCTGATCCTGCAACTTGGCATCGATCCGGTGCAGTTCGGCCTGATCATCATCATCAACCTGCTGATCGGCGCAACCACCCCGCCTTTCGGCGTGCTCCTGTTCATCGTCCAGGATATCGCCAAGGTCAGCTATGGTCAGATCATCAAAGCGATGCTTCCGTTCTATGTGCCGCTGCTGATCGCCCTGCTGCTGGTCACGTACTGGCCATCATTGTCGCTCTGGCTGCCGCGGATGCTCAAGTGAGCCTATCGCTGCTTCAGCGACTCGATGGCGCGGCCGGTTCCGGAGACCTTGGCCACCAGCCGGATACGCCCTTGTGCCAGCAGCGTATTGAGCACCGCGCGACGCGCGGTCCAGTGGTCGCGGGGATAGCGGGAAAAGATGAAGACGCTGCGGCTTGGACTCATCCAGCCGACCTTGAAGCGCTTGCGCTCGCCGTTGGGCGCGGTCAGCTCCACCTCGGCGCCATTGCTCAGCCCCAGGGCCTGAACGGCGTCCTCAATGGTTGCCCGGCCCGGCGTGCCGGCGCGCTCCGTGGCACCCACGCCAACGGATGACGCCGGCTTTGCAATTGCGGGGACGACCGGCGTGCGCGTGGCGGACAGGCTCGTGGCCTGCCCCGCGCCTGACGAGGGGACCGCTACGCCGGCTCGCGCTGCAGCGGGGCCGGATGAGGCTGCGGCAGGCGCGGGGGCAGGCACCGCCGACAATCGACCGATCCGCTTGGCGTCCTCGATGGTTGCGCCATGCCATGCCAGCAGTTCACTGAAGAACAGTTCGCGTTCGGCGCCGCTGAGCGCAATGAAGGACAGACCACGCGACAGGTCCGCAATCAGCTGTGGCAACTCAGCCGCCAGCGCCGGGATCTCCGTCGGCGCCTTGGGCGCGATGCTCCACAGCAGCGCTTCCACCGCGCGACGGGCACGTGACGAATCGAAGGGTGCGTATTCGGCGCCGCTCTCGATGCGCGCGACCACCTCGGTCCAGGCCTCCGAGACGAATCTGCAGACGAACTCCGGCGTGTCGTCCGTGAGTGCGGCGGTCAGGCCGGCTCGGACACTGCTGCGCACACGCTCCAGTTCATCGGCCTTGTGCGCCGCGACCGCGATCTTGGCCAGCCGTTCGGTACGACGCCCCGATTCGGCCTCGATGATGTCCACGATCCGTGCGAGGGCGGTCTCGAACAGACTCAGGTCGCAATCGAAGCTGGCGAGGACCCAGGTGACCAACGCCGCGATATCCTCGACCAGCGGGCTGTCTGCCCCGGTATCGAAGTCCGGATCAGAGCCGATTTCCGCGATCCGGTCGATGAACTGCCGCATCGGGTGATCGGGACGTGCGAAGAAACTCGGATCGATCAGCGCGGCTTTGAAAGCGACGACCTGCAGCCGCAACAGTTCCTGCTTGATCGCGTCGGCGATCTCCTCGTCCTCGTAGACGTGTTCGAAAACCAGGGAAACCGTCTCGATGATCAGCCGCTCGAGCGGCGAGCCATGCTCGCGGGCGACTGCGGTCGAGGCAGCCTTGGCCGCCGAAGCCGGCGATTCGCCGGCCTGTCCAGCCACTGGCGGCGCCGCCTGCAGCGTGGTCAGCGCGGCCATCAGCTGGTCGCTCGGCGGGGCCGGCTGCATCTGCGGCGAGGCGAAGCGTCCCGGATCGCTCAGGTAACGCGTCGCCGAACCCTGTGCCGCGACGATCCGCTGATCGAGTTGGGTAACCAGTGCGCTGACGGCGTCATTCGCCATGCGGGCGCCTGCCGGAGTACCGGACTCGGGCATGGCATAACTGGCGCTACTGGCGCCACTGGTGCCGCTGGCGCCGCTGGCGCCACTGCCGCCGCCGGCACCAGTCCCCGCACCCGCACTGCCACTACCGGCACCTGCGCCATCGCCGCCACGTTGCTGCGCAACGGCCGCCCGCAGGCGTGCGACCAGTGCCTCCGAATCCTCACCCCCGGGCCTGCCGGCCGGAGCGCCGGCGCCAGCGGCACCGCCGCCGCCCTGTCCCGGTGTTTTGGCGATCTGGTAGCGGATCTCGGGCAGCACACCCGCGCGGATCAGGCGCTGGTTGAGGTCGCCGTAAAGCGCGCTGAGGTCTGCGCTGATCCTGGGTTCAAAGGCTTCCAGCAGGAAGAGCACGACCCTGGCCTGCCCGAACTCGGAAAGCGCCTTCTTCAGCGCTTCGAAGACCAGGTCCGGTGCAATCGGATAGTCGTTGTCGGCAAACCAGTCGCGCTCGAGCAGCGCAGCGAACCGCGCGCGCAAGCCATCCACCTGCTCCTCGTCCATCCGGCGCCGGGAACGGGCGGCGATCCGGCCGACAATCAACTGGTCGCCCATGGCGCTATCGTCCACCAGTGCCAGGGCGCCGAGGCCGCCGGCGGAGAATCCGCCGGTCCCGAGCCGAATGCCGCCAGCCGGCTGCATGCCGGCAGTCGCGCCTGCGCCACCGCCTCCGATATGCCGAATCCAGATGTCGGCAATGGCCCGGTCGAAGTTCTGCTCGATGCCCTCGCGCCCGTGACGAAGGAGGTCGAGGGCTTCGTCGATGGCTTGCCTGGCCTGCCAGGAGCCCTCCTTCAGCAGCCGCTCCAGCAGATCGTCGATGGTGCCCGCCAGGGAGCGCCGCAAGGTCCTGCTCAGCTCGATCAGAATCGGCTGACGAAGCTCATTGAGCAGTTCAACGGCGCTGCCGCGCTGAGCAGGCGAACGAAGGGCGGTGTGTTCCATGGCGATCCGCCAGCATAACCAGCGAACCGCCCGCCGGCACCCGCCAACGCACGTACGCGCCCGGCGAGCCGACCACCGGTCGGAACCGGGGCGCGAGGCCGGCTGGAAATGCCGGCCTGCCCTCCCTCAGTCCATCTGCGTGACGAACTTGGTGGTGAGGTAGCCGTCGAAGGTCTCGGTGCCGCCTTCGCAGCCGATGCCGCTGTCCTTGACGCCGCCGAACGGCGACTCGGCAAGCGCCAGGCCGAAGTGGTTGATGTTCACCATGCCGGCCTCGAGCCGTTCTGCGCGGCGAGCGCATTGCCGGTGGAGGTCGTGAAAACATAGGACGAGAGGCCGTACGGCAGCGAGTTCGCCCGCTTGAGCACCTCGTCGAGGTCCTTGAACGGCGCACAGGGCGCCACCGGTCCGAACGGCTCGCTGGTCATCAGCATGCTGTCGTCGGGCACGTTGGTGAGGACGGTCGGCGCGAAGAAGTTGCCGACGGTGCCGATCCGTTCGCCGCCGGTCTCGATCCGGCCGCCGCGCTGGCGTGGCGTCCTCGATGAACTGGTCCATCGCAGGCACGCGCCGCTCATGCGCCAGCGGGCCCATGCTCGGACTCCGGCTCGAGCCCGCTGCCGACCTTGATCTTGCGGGTATTCTCCAGGAAGCGCGCCATGAACCGGTCGTAGACCTTCTCCTGGACGTAGAAGCGCGTCGGCGAGACACACACCTGGCCGGCGTTGCGGAACTTGAATCCGGCCAGCAGCTTGGCCGCGCCGGTCGACGTCGGCGTCGTCGAAGACGATCACCGGCGAATGGCCGCCCAGCTCCATCGTGACGCGCTTCATGTGCAGACCCGCCAGCGCGGCGAGCTGCTTGCCCACCGGCACCGAGCCGGTGAACGAGATCTTGCGCACGATCGGCGACTTGATCAGGTAGTCGGAGACTTCGCTCGGCACGCCCCACACGACGTTGAGGCACGCCGGGCGGCAGGCCCGCCTCGTGGAACATGCGCGCGATGGCAACCACCGCGCTCGGCGCATCCTCCGGACCCTTGATGATGATGGTGCAGCCGGCGCCGAGCGCCGCGGCGATCTTGCGGATCGCCTGGTTGTAGGGGAAGTTCCACGGCGTGAAGGCGGCGCACGACGCCGACCGGCTCCCGCAGCACCATCTGGCGCACGTTCGGCAGGCGCGGCGGAATCACGCGGCCGTAGATGCGGCGGCATTCCTCGGCATGCCAGTCGCAATGCTCGGCGCAGGCGGTCACCTCGCCGACGGCCTCGGCCAGCGTCTTGCCCATGTCGAGCGTGATGTTGCGCCCGATCTGCTTGGCGTTCTGCCGCGACAGCTCGCCCACCTTGCGCAGGATCTTGCTGCGCTCCATCGGCGAGCTGTGCTTCCAGGTGTCGAACGCGCGCTGCGCGCTGCCAGCGCGCGATCGAGGTCCGCGCGGGTGGCGTGCGGCAGCTTGCCGATCACCTCACCGGTGGCGGGGTTGCGCACGTCCTGCGTCTTGCGGTCTGCCGCTGATGAACTCGCCGTCGATGTAGAGCGCAAGCTTCTCATAGGCTTCGGAGCCGGCGGTCTGCGAATCGGCGCGATCTGGTGCTGCTGTGGTCGTCATGGATGAACCCTTTGTTGCTGCAATGGTTGTCTTGGCCGTGCCAGTCCGGTGGACCGGCGCGGAACGGATCGGATGTCAGTCGACGGTCTTCAGGACCTCGGCGACGGTGCTCACCAGGCGGTCGATTTCGGCCTTTTCGACGATGAGCGAAGGTGTCAGGGCGATGATGTCGCCGGTGGTCCGGATCAGGACGCCCTTTTCGTAGCACTTGAGAAAAACTTCGAAGGCACGGGCGGTGGGCGCTCCCTCGCGCGGCGCCAGCTCGATGGCTCCCATCAAGCCCAGGTTCCGGCAATCGATCACGTGCCTGGACCCTTTGAGCGAGTGGACTGCCGCCTCGAAGTGCGGCGCCATCTCCGCAGCGCGCTCGAACAGCTTCTCTTCCTGGTAGGCCTCGAGAGCCGCGATGCCGGCGGTACAGGCCAGGGGATGGCCGGAATACGTATAACCGTGGAACAGCTCGATCGCCTGCGGCGGACCGCTCATGAAGGCCTCGTAGATCGAGTCGCTCGCCACTACCGCGCCCATCGGCACGGCCCCCGAAGTGATGCCCTTGGCCAAGGTGATCAGGTCGGGCTGGACCTTGAAATACTCGGCGCCGAAGGCCTTGCCGAGGCGTCCGAACCCGGTGATCACTTCGTCGAGAATGAGCAGGATGCCGTGCTTGGTGCAGATTTCACGCAAGCGCTCGAGGTAGCCGACCGGAGGTACCAGAACCCCGGCACTGCCCGCCACCGGCTCGACGATCACTGCCGCGATCGTCGATGCATCGTGCAATGCGACGATCCTCTCCAGTTCATCCGCCAGGTGGGCGCCCCAGGCCGGCTGGCCGTGGCTGTAGGCCTGCTCCTTGAGGTTCCAGGTCTGCGGCATGTGGTCGACGCCGCTCATCAGCGTGCCGAACATCTTGCGGTTGGTGCCCATGCCGCCGACCGAGATGCCGCCGAAGCCGACGCCGTGATAGCCGCGCTCGCGGCCGATCAGCCGGACGCGCGATCCCTCACCGCGCACCCGGTGATAGGCCAGCGCGATCTTGAGGGCGGTGTCGACGCTTTCGGAGCCGGAATTGGTATAGAAGACCTTGTTCAGGCCGGGCGGCGTGATCCGGCTGACCCGGTTGGCCAGTTCGAACTGCAGCGGATGGGCCATCTGGAAAGGCGGCGCATAGTCCAGCACGCTGGCCTGGGCGCGGATGGCCTCGACGACCTTCGGGTGGTTGTGCCCCAGGTTGCAGCACCACATGCCGGCGATGCCGTCGAGTATCTTGCGGCCCTGGTCGTCCCAGTAGTACATGCCCTCTGCCTTGACCAGCATCCGCGGCGCTGACTTGAACTGCCGGTTGGCCGTGAAAGGCATCCAGAGGCTGTCGAGTTCCTCGGGCTTGAGGTGTATCTGATCGGACAAGAGGGTCATGGCGTCTTCCCTGAGTTGGCGGGGCAGCGCGATATCGGCGCCCGGCGAGGGCATATACGATACCACTTCGACGCCACCCCTTCGTGCCGCACCGGCGTTGGCTTCATGGCCGGCGCCTGACTACAATGCCCGCAGGTTATCCACAGGAGTGCCGCCACTGTCCCGGGGGCCCGAATGGTGACGACACGATGAAACGAGATCCGCTCGACCGCCAGCAGCTGTACGACCGGATGCTTCCATCCGGGCTGACGCCCCTGTGGGAAGTCCTGCACGCACTGGTGCCCCGGCAGCCGGCCGTGCGGACGCAGGCGGCCCACTGGCGCTGGCAGGACGTCAAGCCCTTCCTCGACGAGGCCGGGCGAGTGATCACTGCCGAGGAGGCGGTGCGACGGGTGCTGATCCTGGAGAATCCCGGCTGGCGCGGGGAGTCCCGCACCACCAGCACGCCTCTATGCCGGCCTGCAGCTGATCCTGCCCGGCGAGGTCGCGCCGAGTCATCGGCACACCCAGTCTGCGCTGCGCTTCGTGATCGACGGCGAAGGTGCCTATACGGCGGTCAACGGCGAGCGCACCGTGATGCGCACCGGCGATTTCATCATCACGCCGCACTGGACCTGGCATGACCACGGCAACGACGGCGCGCAGCCGGTGGTCTGGCTCGATGGGCTGGACATTCCCACCATCGCCTTCTTCGAGGCGGGCTTCGCGGAAAACGGCGACCACCGCAGCCAGCCGGTCGTCCTTCCGGAGGGATCGAGCCTGGCGCGCTTCGGCGCCAACATGCTGCCGCTGATGCCTGAGTCGCCCTTCGGCGCCACCAGCCCGCTCTTTTCCTATCCATATGCCCGCAGCCGCGACGCCCTGGCGCATCTGGCCGAACACGGCCCGCTGGACCCGTTGTACGGCGCCGCCCTTCGCTATGCCAATCCGCTCACCGGCGGTTCGGTCATACCGACGATAGGGGCCCGGTTGCAGTTGCTGCCTGCCGGCTTCGCCACCCGCGCAAGCCGCACCACCGCCGGCACCGTCTATTCGGTGGTCGAGGGTCAGGCCGACGTGAGCATCGCAGCGCCGTCCCCCGGGGGGCGTCGTCCACGCCCGTGCGTTATCGGGTCGGCCCGAAGGATCACTTCGTCGTTCCGCCGTGGGCCGGCCTGCAGATATCGGCCAGCGAAGACTGCATCCTGTTCTCGTTTTCCGACGAACCGCTGCAGCAGGCGGCCGGCATCCTCCGCACGGAACCGGCAGAGCAGGCCTGAGCCGATCCGGGTACCCGCGACCGGCCGCTTCGGAGCACACCGTGAACGCACCTGACCAACTTCACACCGATCCCGGCCAGACGCCCGGGGATCGCCCATCGTCGCGCTGGGGCGCACAACCGGACAGCCGCGTGCCCGGCTGGGTCTATACCGATCCGGGAATCTTTCAGGAGGAACTGGAGCGCTTCTTCTACCGGAGCCACTGGTGCTACGTCGGACTCGATTGCGAGATCCCCGAACCCGGCAACTTCAAACGCACGGTGGTGGGCGAGCGCAGCGTGATCATGGTGCGTGACCACGACCGCCAGATCCGGGTGGTGGAGAACCGCTGCGCTCATCGCGGCGTGGCCTTCTGCCGGGAGCGGCACGGGACGGTCAAGGACTTCGTCTGCCCCTACCACCAGTGGAACTACGACCTGCAGGGCAACCTGCTCGGACTGCCGTTTCGCCGGGGCGTGAAGCAGGACGGCAAGGTCCACGGCGGCATGCCCGCCGATTTCAAGACGGCAGAGCATGGCCTGACCCGACTGCGGGTGGCCAGTCGCGGCGGCGCGGTGTTCGCGAGTTTCGATCCCGACGTCGAACCGTTCGAGGACTTCATCGGGCCGGAAGTACTGCACTATGTCGACCGCGTGTTCGGACACCGGCCGCTGAAACTGCTGGGCTACAACCGCCAGCGGATTCCGGCGAACTGGAAGCTGATGCAGGAGAACATCAAGGATCCCTATCATCCGGGGCTGCTCCACACCTGGTTCGTGACCTTCGGCCTCTGGCGCGCGGACCAGCGCAGCCAGATGGTGATGGATCGGCGGCATCGTCACGCGGCCATGGTTTCACGGCGCAACGAGGGCGGTGCCGGCGACGTGACACGGGGGGTCACCAGCTTTCGCGAAACGATGACCCTCAACGACGACCGGTTGCTCGACGTCGTCGCCGGAGGACTGGTGGAACGGCCCGACCGTGGTCATGACTACCCTCTTCCCCAGCGTGATCATCCAGCAGCAGGTCAACTCGCTCAGCACGCGCCATCTGCAGCCGGTCGCGCCGGGGGTCTTCGATTTCGTCTGGACTCATTTCGGCTTTGCCGACGACAGTGAAGAAATGACCCGGCGGCGCCTGCGGCAGGCCAATCTGTTCGGACCGGCCGGGTTCGTGTCGGCCGACGACGGCGAGATCATCGCCTTTGCGCAGCGCGCCTTCCAGGCGAATCCGCAGGCCCGCACCATCAGCGAACTCGATGGTCGCGACGTCCGTCCGACCGATCACATGGTGACCGAGACCCTCATCCGGGGCATGTACGGCTACTGGCGTGAGGTGATGGACCAATGAACCCGGCCACCCTGCCCGCACCTCTCCTGGAATTCGACACCTGGCGGCGGCTGCAAACCCTGTACAGCGACTATGCGCGGACCCTGGACGACGCGGACTATGCGCACTGGCCGGAGTTCTTCACCGACGATGCGATCTACAAGGTCCAGTCACGCGAGAATCACGACCGGGGACTCCCTCTCGCCGCGATCGCCCTGGAAAGCAAGGCGATGCTGCGCGACCGGGTCATCGGCGCTACCGACACGATCTTTCACGATCCCTACTATCAGCGCCATGTGGTCGGCGCGCCGGTCGTGCTCGAGCAGGACGGCGCCGGCCTGCACTGCGAAGCCAGCTACCTGGTAGTCCGTACCCATCGTGACTCGATGCCCGAGATCCTGAGCGTGGGCCGCTATCGGGATCGGGTCGTCGACACTGCTGCGGGCCTGCGGTTCGCGCAGAGGCTGTGCATCTTCGACAACGACCTCATTGCCAACTCGCTGATCTACCCGATCTGAACGACCGGCAGCCTTTTACCTAGGGTGCCAGCGCACCGCTGGCGTCATGGTGCTGGATGTGGCGGGCGGTACGGGTGCGCAGCGTCATCAGTTCCTCGGCAGTGCTGGGATGAAGCGGCATCGTCTGGTCGAAATCCCGCTTGGTCACGCCGGTGCGCAGCAAGGTTGCCAGAACCTGGGCAAGCTCGCCCGCATCCGGTCCAAGCAGGTGAACGCCAAGCACGCGGTCATTGCTGCCGTCGACGACCATCTTCATCATCATCTTCTCGCCGCTGCCGGACAGGGTCGCCTTCAGGGTCCGAAACTCGGCCTGATAGATGTCGACCACCGCAAATCGCCGGATGGCTTCATCCTCCGGCAACCCGACCGTGCCGATCTCCGGCGTCGAGAACACGGCCGTCGGCACATGATCGTGATCCGCAGTCCAGGGCAGGTTGCCGAATACGGTATCGGCGAACGCGTGGCCCTCCCGGATCGCGACCGGCGTCAGGTTCAGCCGGTTGGTGACGTCGCCGATCGCATAGATGGAGGGCACCGACGTGCGCGAAAGCGCATCGACGATGACCGCGCCGTTGCGGTCGGTGCGCACGCCCGTCTGCTCCAGCCCCAGACCTTCGACGTTGGGCGACCGGCCGATGGCGAACATGACCTGGTCGACCTCCAGCAGGTTGCCGGAATTGAGCGTGGCTACCACCCGAGACGGGCCGGCGCCGGCGGCGCGCTCCAGCTTGAGCAACGTGCAGCCCAGTTCGACCTGGATGCCCCGGTCCCGGTAGGCGGCCACGAGCCGGCTCGACAGGTCGGTGTCGAAATGCCGCAGGACATGCTCGCCCCGGTGCGCCACGATCACCTTGGAACCCAACCCCGCAAAGATGCCGGCGAACTCGAGCGCGATATAGCCGCCGCCGACGATCACGATCGAACCCGGCAAGGCCTCGAGATCGAATGCTTCGTTCGAACTGATCCCGTGCTCGACACCGGGCATCTCGTGCGGCATCTGCGGCCGCCCGCCGGTGGCGATGAGGATCTTGTCAGCCGTGACAGTGCGGCCGGAGGCCAGCGTCACCGTGTTGGGGCCGGTCAGCCGGGCACGCTCGGCAAAGAGCTTGGCGTCGACCTTCTCGAGGTTCGCAGCATAGATGCCCTCGAGGCGGGCGATCTCCTTGTCCTTGGCCGCGATCAGCTTGGGCCAGTCGAAATCGGACTTGCCGACACGCCAGCCGAAGCCGGCGGAGTCCTCGAACTCGGCGGCAAAGCGCGAGGCGTACACCAGGAGCTTCTTGGGGACGCAGCCGCGGATCACGCAAGTCCCGCCAAAGCGGTATTCCTCGGCAATGGCGACACGGGCACCGTGGCCGGCAGCGATCCTGGCGGCACGCACCCCGCCGGACCCACCGCCGATCACGAAGAGATCAAAATCGAAAGAAGACATGAACGGTACCTGACTGCTTGAACGGAACTATTGCTTGAACGGAACTACTGCTTGAACGGAACTACTGCTCTATCGGAACTGCTGCTTGACCGGAACCACGGCGCGAGCGGGATCCGGCTACTTGGTGCCGAAAATCCGATCGCCGGCGTCGCCGAGTCCCGGCAATATATAGCCGTGGTCGTTGAGCTGGCGATCGATCGCAGCGGTATAGATCGGAACATCCGGGTGGCTGCCATGAAATGTGCGTATGCCCTCCGGTGCCGTGAGCAGGCAGACGAACTTGATCGACTTCGGGCCGGTCTCCTTCAGCCGATCGACTGCCGCGACCGCCGAGTTGCCGGTGGCCAGCATCGGGTCCAGGACGATCACGTCCCGTTCGCTCATCGCCGGCGGCATCTTGAAGTAGTACTCCACCGCGACCAGGGTCTTCGGATCGCGATAGAGCCCGATGTGGCCGACCCGGGCCCCGGGAACCACCGACAGGAAGCCGTCGAGGATGCCGGCGCCGGCGCGCATGATCGACACCAGGCAGACCTTCTTGCCATCGATCAGACGCGAACTCATGCGTTCAAGGGGCGTGTCGATCTGGACATCGTGCATCGGAACGTCACGCAGCACCTCGTACGCAAGCAGCGCGCTGAGTTCCGACAAGAGGCGGCGAAAGCTGTTGGTGCTGGTTTCCACCCGCCGCAGCAAGGTCAGCTTGTGCTGTACCAGCGGATGGTCGACCACGGTCACTGACGAGTCGCCCGATGTCGGAGTTGCAGGATTCATTTCAGGATCTCCAGACTGGGGGATTTTCAATTCCGGGATGCAGATGATTCAGAAAACTGTTCCGTCGCTGAGGATGGCCAGCGGAGGCTCGCCACCGCGCCTTGTCATGGCCAGTTCGCGGCCCGCAGCCCAGGTGCCGCCCTCCAGTACGGCGGCCAGCGGCAGCCGCGGCAGCTGCAGCGCCACCCTGACCTGCGCTGCGATCTCGTCGATCAACGCGACGGTCAGTGCCCGCCATTCAACCACGAGTTCGCTGCCGACGGCGTGCGCCACCGACACGGCCGCGGGGTCCTTCAGAGCCAGCACGCCGGTGTCGAGCAGCAGCCCGCCGTTGCGGTACTCGGGCAGGCCGGTCAGCGCATCGAGCCCGGTCACGTCGAATCCCGCCCATTCGAACGGCTCCAGCAGGGAGTACGTGAGCCACTGCGACAGCTTGTGGAACGGCACCCAACCGGCATCGATGCCGGTGTAGCCGGCGGGCGTCGCCAGCCGATGGCGCCAGCAATCGCCCAGGTTGGATCCGGCCAGGGACTGGCCGCTGGGCCAGATCGAGGAGAGCCCGGCCAGCAGCGCCTGCAGGATATCGGATGCCGACACCCGCGAGCCCCGCGGCAGGCTGTCGAGCAGCGCGCCGGGCCTGGCCTCGAGGACCGAACAGGTCCGGATGATCGGCCAGCGCCCGCCCGAGTGCATTCAACAACCGCGCACGGCCCGCGAGGCCCACCAGGGGGTTGTCTTCGCTTACCTGGAACAGGTCCGCCAGCTGGCCCTCCTCCAGTGCGAACAATGCGCGGGCATCCACTCGCAGCGGCTGCGCGCCATCGGACGAGAACACGCCCGCGCGAAAGCCGGCCAGGCTCGCCAGCGCCAGGCCTTCGGAGCGGCCGGCGGTGACTCCAGTGTCCGCCTCGCGGTACGACCAGCGCGCACCCGCCCCCGCATCGAGCAGCACACTGACGACTGCCAGGTCCACCAGCGCGCGCCCGGCCGCGACCGGGTCGCCCCCGCTTTCCGCCAGCAGGCGGCTGCGCAGGGGGCCATGGCGATCGATACCGGCGGCCTCGAAGTGCCGCCAGCGGCTGTGGTACGGCACTGCCAGGTCAGGATAGCGGCGGCGCGTCACCGCGGCCACCAGCTCGGCTGCAGCCTGAAGCCGGTCGCGGGCCACCACGAAATGATGCGACTCGCCCGCGCACACCCCGGCGAGGATGCAGGCGCAGCGGGACCGGATCGTCCCGGTGGAGCGTAGACGGGTGAGCGGATCCGGATCAGTCACCCAGTCCGCGTCCCTTGGTCCGCGCCAGCTGCTCAGCGCCGGGCACATCGCCCGCCGAGAAATAGCCGGCCGCCACCTTCGCCTCGATTTCCACCCGGGCATCCGCGGGCACGAGGTCTTCGGGAATGCTGACGCGCTCGCCCACTTCGATTCCCGAACGGGTGATGGCGTCGTACTTGTCGTTGCTCATCGACACCAGCCGGTGGATCTTGCGGATGCCGAGCCACTGCAGGGTATCCGGCATCAGTTCCTGAAATCGCATGTCCTGCACGCCCGCCACGCATTCGGTGCGCAGGAAGTACTTGTCGGCGGAATCGCCGCCCACCTGCCGCTTGCGGGCGTTGTAGACCAGGAACTTCGTGACCTCGCCCAGCGCCCTGCCTTCTTTGCGGCTGTAGACGATCAGCCCCACGCCGCCACGCTGTGCGCCGCTGATGCACTCTTCGATCGCATGCGTCAGATAGGGTCGGCAGGTACAGATGTCCGAGCCGAAGACGTCAGAGCCATTGCACTCGTCATGCACGCGGCAGGTGAGCGTGACCGACGGATCGCTCAGGCTGCGCGGGTCGCCGAAGACGTAGAGCGTCTGGCCCCCGATCGGCGGCAGGAAGACCTCGAGATCGCTGCGCGTCACCAGTTCCGGATACATGCCGCCGGTTTCCTCGAACAGGCTGCGGCGCAATGCAGCCTCGCTGCAGCCGAAACGCCGGGCAACGCCCGGCAGCCACCAGACCGGTTCGATCGCCGCCTTGGTGACGACCGCGGAGCCGTTTGCCAGCAGCACCTTGCCGTCGGCCTGCAGCCTGCCGGCCTGGATTGCGGACTTGACCTCCGGCAGGTCGATATGCGCCTTGGTCACCGCGATGGTGGGCCGGATGTCGACGCCGGCGGCAATCTGGTCGCTGAAAACATCCGCGACGATCGCACCGAACGGATCCAGCGAAACGATGCGCTCGGGATCGAACCACGACGGGTGCGGTCCGACGACGTCGGTCGGCGACGTGTTGGTCAGGTCCGCGCGATGAGCCTTCTTGAGCGACCCGGCGGCGACCGCCAGGGCACGATAGATTCCGTAGGAGCCGGAGTGCGTGCCGATGACGTTCCGATGCGACCGGTTGGAAGTCGTACCGACAATCGGTCCGCGGGCTGCGGCGGTGGATGCGCCCCACACAACCGGCGGCGTCGTGCCGGCCATCGGCGCACCGCCCGAGGGATGCGAGGTCAGTCGGATGTGACGGGCCGGCGCATCGCTGCGTGCGGGATCGGTGCGATTCGCGGCGCCGGCAGCCTGGGTGTCTGCGTTCGCGGACGGATCGGATGGACTGGAAACCTTGTCTGCCATGGTGCTCCGGAGAAAGTCTGATGTTGCCTGCGACCGGGAAATGCCTCAAGGAAATGCCTCAAGGAAATGCCTCAAGGCACCGGGTCGTTGCCGAACGCGTCGATCGCCGTCCAGTCATCGGTCAGGTCGCGGCGCAGTTGTTTCATCGACTGGGCCAGTTCATCCGGCTCGAGCAGCTGCGACTGGAAGAAACTGTCGGCAGGGCGGGTCTGCGAAAACAGCAGGATCTCGCGTCCACGCGCCATGAAGACCTGTCCACTGATGCCGGCAGCCAGCGGGGTGCACAACCAGGCTATCAGATTGGCGACGAGACTCGGGGCAAGCGGCTTCATCAGGTTGTGGTGTGCCTGGCGTTCCGGGCCATAGCCCAGCGCCGCATCGACCTGCCGGGTACCGGCCATGGGAATCACCGCATTGCAGGCGATGCCGCTGCCCGCCAGGCGGTGACTGAGCGAGCGCGTCAGGCTCAGCAGCGCCGCCTTGCTGGCCGCCTCCACCCACAACTCCGGATCGCCGTAGACGGCTTCCGCCGACACCAGAGTAACGATCGCCCCCGGCACCCGTCCATCCTTGACCTGGGCCTGCATCAGGGGAATGGCGGCATCGAACAGTTCCATTGCGCCGTACAGATCGACCCGCGCGACCTGCTCGAACGCCTCCCGGCTCGACAACTGAGCACCGCGCGGAGCGAGCACGCCGGCGGCGTGCACGATCAGGTCGACGCCCCCGAGCGTCTGCTGCGCCACCGAAAGGATGTGCGCGCCGCTGCCGGGCGCGGCAAGGTCGACGGCGAGGGCGGTCGCCCCGGGCACACGCTCGGCTGCCAGTTCAGAGACGGCCGGATCCTCGGCCGCGCCGTCGATGCCGCAACCGTTGTCGACCATCAGGACCTTGGCACCCAGCAGTGCCAGCGACTGGGCAGCCGCAAACCCGATGCCGCGCGCCGCACCGGTCACAATCGCCCGCCTGTTGTTTAACCAATCTGCCATGCCCTTGGTAAGCTAGCACGAATGCAACGTTTCGACCCGCTCGCTGTCAGCCGCCAGTCGCCCTTTGCGACATTTGGTCCAGGCGAAGCCGGGAATCCGTCGCCTGCCAGCGACGACGGCGGCATCCGCTGCGGCCAGGACAGCCCCGACGACGGCAGCCGGCTGGTGCAATGCCTGCAGCGCTGGGCAGCGCAACTGACGGCGGCCGGCAGCACGGGCCTGGCCGTGGGCTTGCAACCTGGCTTTCACTATCTCTGGCGCGGCCGCGCTGCAGAGTTACCGGACCGGGCCACCATCGGCGCTGCCCTGGCCGCAACGGAGCGCCCGCTGCCGGCGGCCTGGGCCCGCAGGCTCCTGGACGGCTGGCCTGCGCCGGTGAGCGGCCTGCACCGGATAGAGCTGGTCACGGGCGCTTGCTGGATCAGCCTGGCGCTCGACCTCACACCTGCCGCCATTCGACGGCTCGATGCCGAAGAGGCCGGATGGGGGTCGCGGTCGCGATACCGCCCGGCCCGTGAAACGATCGTGATCGGCGCCGGACTCGCCGGCTGCGCGCTGGCCGATGCGCTGACCCGCCGCGGCCGGCAGGTCACCGTGCTGGAAGCCGGAGATGGTCCGGGCGGGGTGGTCTCCGGGATTCCCCTGCTGGCCCAGCATCCGGCCCTGTCTCCCGGGCGCGATCCGCGCTCCCGCCTGCTGATCGCCGCCCTGCTGACAAGCGTGAGGCTTCGGGAGCGGCTCGGCGACGCCTGGCACTGGTGCGGACGCTTCCAGCCGATGCCCATCGACGAGGCCCGACGCCGGTGCGAAGGGATTCCGGCCGCACTGGCAGAGGCGGTGGCCTGCTCCCAGGCGGCGAAGCACGGCCTGGCGGGACAGTCGGGCCTGTGGTTCGGTCAATGCGCCCTCGCCGATCCGCGACGGTGGTGGCGACAGGTCCAGGCCGATCCCGGCGTGGAGGTGAGGCTGGCGAAGCGCGTGGCACAGATTCGCCGGCAGGACGGCCGCTGGATTGCCTATGACGGCTCGCAGCGCATGATCGCGTCGGCGCCGGTCGTGATCCTCGCCAACCAGGCCGGCGCCTTCGAACTGGCCGGCATGGACGAAGCCGCAACAGGGACCTTGCGCCGCAGCCTGCTGCAGGTCGCCATCGGCACCGGTCGGGACCTCGGGCCGGGGGACGGAGGGCCTCCAGCGCGCCCCATCGTCGGCGGCAGCAGCTATCGCCTGGAACATCCCGGGGTCAGTTGCGTGGTCGGTCCGATCAGGCAGGCAGACACCGCATCGGGAGCGGCCTCCGACTTCGGATACCGGTGGCGTCGATCCGCTCCGGCTGAACGATTGCTGCTGCGAGACAACTTGCCGATGATCGGGGCGGTGCCGGCGGTGCCGGCGATCCTCGCGCAGCGCGATCGCTTCGAGCGCAACGACCGCCTGCCGCTTCCCCGTCGCGACGACCTCTACCTGATATCGGGGCTCGGCGGGCGCGGGCTGCTCTGGTCGGTGCTGGGGGCGGAGATCATTGCAGCAGCCATCGACCACGAGCCTCCGGTGGTCGAAGCGAATCTGCTGGCCGCAGTCGACCCGGCGCGCTTTCTGAAGCGGATGCTGCAGCGGACCCGACGAACCCGCTGAAGCTGCGGATCCCGCTGAAGCCGCTGAAGCTGCACCGGGGCAGCCGGCAGCCGTCGACCTACGCCGAGGGCACGAAGGACTTGTCGTCCTGGTGCTTGCGCTCGAATTTCAGGAAAGTGTAATAGCCGCAAGTCTTGCCGTTGGGGTAGTCACGACACACCTGGGGCCGGCCCTCGTAGATCGTGCAGCGGCGTTCCTCGGTATCGAAGAAACGGCAGATGGTCTTGTAGACGGTGTCCTTCTGGTGGCGCAGGATGCGCTCGGGTTTTCCATCGTCCATGTAGATCCGGGTGAACTTGCGTTCAGCGACTTCGACCGGCACGTTGAAGTACTTCGCCAGCCGCTTGACGTCCGAGGGCTTCACTTCGATACGGGGGTAGCTGCAGCAGTAGCCTGGGCATTTGGAGCAGTCGTAGTGCACCTTTACCGGTTTGTCTTCCGCCAGCTTGTCCTTCTTGCCCATGATGCTCCCTGATCTGAGGTCACATTCTAGCGGCCAACGCAGGGAGCCGCGGATCTCAGCCGAACGCGGCGCGCGCGTTGTGCCACAAGCGCATCCAGGGCGAATGGTCCTCACCGCCCGCGCGCAGCGCCGGGGGGCACCACGACCACTGGGCCAGGCGGAAGACGCGCTCGGGGTGCGGCATCAGGATGGTGGCACGCCCATCCGCGCTGCAAAAGCCGGTCAGGCCACCCGCAGAGCCGTTGGGATTCAAGGGATACAGCTCGGTCGGCGAGCCGGCGCCATCGACATAGCGCAGGACCGCGAGCGCGGGCGCCTCGGCTGCCGGCGGGAATTCGACCCTGCCCTCGCCATGCGCCACGGCGATCGGCAACCTTTCCCCGGCCATGCCGGCGAGCAGCAGCGACGGCGACGGCATGATCTCCACCTGCGAGAAGCGCGCCTCATACTGCTGCGAGCGGTTGCGCACGAAGCGCGGCCATCCGGCGGCCCCCGGGATCAACGACTTCAGCTGCGACATCATCTGACAGCCGTTGCACACGCCAAGCGACAGTGTGTCGGGGCGGTTGAAGAAGGCGCCGAATGCATCCGCCAGCCGCGCATTGAACAACACGCTCCTGGCCCAGCCGACGCCCGCGCCGAGAACGTCACCATAGGAGAACCCGCCGCAGGCCACCAGCACCTGGAAATCCTCGAGCCGATGGCGACCTGCCAGCAGGTCGCTCATGTGAACGTCGTAGGCGTCGAAGCCGGCAAGGTCGAAGGCGGCCGCCATCTCCCGCTGGCTGTTGACGCCCTGCTCGCGCAGGACCGCGACGCGTGGGCGGGACCCGGCCACGTGCACCGCAGGTGCAACCGGTGCAGCCGGGGCAGCAGGCGTGGCAGCCCGGTTACCGGGAATCCAGGCCAGTGGCGGCGCCTGCGAGCCCTCCGCGTCGACCAGCGCCCATGCTTCGTCGACGCTCGCGGGATCGTCCCGCAGCCGTGCGATCTGCTGGCTGGTCTCGGACCAGACACGCTGCAGTCGCGCGCGCTCCATGCGAAAGACGCAGCGGGCGTCGCTGAGGACTTCCACGACGTCCCTGTCGTTCGGGCTGCCGATCACATGCGCATGTGCGGACAAGCCGTGCTCCCGAAGCAGGCCCAGCATCCGGTCGCGCTCGCTGCGTGCAACCTGGATCACCGCGCCGATCTCTTCGCTGAACAACGCGCGCATCACAAGTTCGGCGCGCTGCACCTCCACCTGCTGCGGGCGGATCTTGAAGTCCCCCCAGTCGGATGCGTGCGGGTCGATGGTCAGCATGTCGAGATTGACCGACAGTCCGCAATGCCCTGCGAAGGCCATCTCGCACAGGGTGGCGAACAGCCCGCCGTCCGATCGATCGTGGTAGGCGAGAACCAGTCCCTCGCTTCGCGCCGCGCGCAGCGCCGCATAGAGCCTGCTCAGCAGTGCGGGATCCTCCAGGTCGGGAGCGGGATCGCCACGCCGGCCGGTCACCTGGGACAGGGCAGACCCACCGAGGCGATTCCTGCCCTGGCCGAGATCGATCAGGATCAGGCTGGTGTCGGGCTGCGGGGCGAGCTGCGGCGTCAGTGCCTCGCGCACGTCCGCGATCGGCACATGCGCAGTCACCACCAGCGACACCGGCGAGCCGATCTCCACCGTGGACGTGGCTGAAGTCCAGCGGGTGCGCATCGACAGCGAATCCTTGCCGACCGGGATACTGATGCCGAGCGCAATACACAGTTCGGATGCGGCGCGCACGGCGCTGAACAGGTCGGCGTCGTTCTCCGGCGTCCCGCAATTGGCCATCCAGTTGGCCGAGAGCTTGACGTCGGCGATACCCGCCGGGCAGGCGGACAAAAGGTTGGTGAGCGCTTCCGCGATCGCCAGCCGCGACGCGGCCGCAGCGTCGATGCTGGCGACCGGCGAGCGCTCGCCGACAGCCAGGGCGTCGCCGGCATGGCTCCTGTAGTCCAGCAGGCCGACCGCGCAATCCGCCACCGGCACCTGCCAGGGCCCGACCATCTGGTCGCGTGCGCTCAGGCCGCCGACGCTGCGATCGCCGATCGTGATCAGGAAGGACTTGCTCGCGACGGCCGGCAGCCGCAGCACGGACTGCGCCACCTCGGCCAGATCGATGCCGGTCAGGTCGAAAGCCTGCTCCGCCGGCGGCCGCTCGCCGGCGCTTCGGGACCGGCCTTGCCGATGCATCCTCGGGGCTTTGCCGAACAGCACGTCCATCGACATGTCGACCGCGAGGCGTTCACCCGGACCGGCCAGCCGCAGCGTCTGGTCGCCGACCGTCTCACCCAGCACATGAAAGGGGCAGCGCTCTCGTGCGCACAATTCCGTCAGCAAGCCCAGTTGCTCCGGCGCGAAGGCCAGCACGTAGCGCTCCTGCGATTCGTTGCACCAGATCTCCGCCGGCGACATGCCGGACTCCACCACCGGAATTCGATCGAGGTGGAACAGCGCCCCCTGCCCGCTGCCGTGGGCGAGTTCCGGCAGCGCATTTGAAAGGCCGCCTGCGCCGACGTCGTGAATGGACAGGATCGGGTTGGCCGCACCCAGGGCGCGGCAGGCATCGATCACCTCCTGAGCACGGCGTTCCATTTCGGGATTGGCCCGCTGCACCGACGCGAAATCGAGATCCGCGCTGTTGCTGCCGCCCCCCATGCTGGATGCGGCGCTCCCTCCCAGCCCGATGCGCATGCCCGGGCCGCCCAGCTGGGCCAGCAGCGTCCCCGGCGGCAGGTGCCGCTTCTCCTGGTGCTCCTGGCTGACCGAACCGACGCCGCCGGCGATCATGATCGGCTTGTGATAGCCCTCGGCACGCAGCACGCCGCCTGCATCGGCGACCAGGAGTGTCTCGTAGGTGCGGAAGTAGCCCAGGAGGTTGGGCCTGCCGAATTCGTTGTTGAAAGCGGCGCCGCCGAGAGGCCCGGCGATCATGATCGACAACGGCGAGGCGATCGTGTCGGGTGCAGGCGCATCGGGAACAGACTCCCAGGGCTGCAGCCAGCCCGGGATCCGAAGGTTGGAGACGGTGAAGCCGGTCAGTCCGTAACGCGGAGTGCCGCCGCGGCCGGTCGCGCCTTCGTCGCGGATCTCACCGCCGGAACCGGTGGCAGCGCCCGGATGGGGCGCGATTGCGGTCGGGTGATTATGGGTCTCGACCTTGAGGAGATGCTGGACCTGCCGCGTCTCCCAGCGGTAGCGACCACCGTTGTCGCCGGCCTGAGGCGCCGCCCAGGTGTCGAGGCGGCTGCCCTCCAGGATCGCTGCATTGTCCGAGTAGGCGACTGCCGTGCCCTGCGGATGAGCCTCATGCGTCGCCCTGATCATGCCGAACAGCGACGCGGGCTGCTCGACACCGTCGATCGAGAACCGGGCATTGAAGATCTTGTGCCGGCAGTGCTCGGAGTTGGCTTGCGCGAACATCATCAGTTCGACGTCCGAGGGGTCGCGCCCCATCGTCGTGTAGGCCGCGGCGAGATAGTCGACTTCGTCGTCGGACAGGGCCAGCCCGAATTCACGATCCGCGGTCGTCAAGGCTTCACGCCCTTGTGCGAGCAAGGGAATCTGCGACAGAGGTTTTCCCTGCAGCGGCGCGAACAACTGTTCCGGCGACGGCTCGCGGGCGAACCAGCTCTCGGTCATCCGGTCGTGGACAAGCCCTGCAATCCGTGCCGCCGCTTCCGGCGGTGCGGCCGCTTCACGCCCCAGCCCGAGCAGGCCGCCGCGGCGTCCGACCCGGTAATGGATGCCGCGCTCGATTCGCTCGATCCCCGCCATGCCGCAGTTGTGCGCGATGTCGGTTGCCTTGCTGCACCACGCGGAGACGGTTCCCAGGCGGGTGGTCACGTAGACCGAGAGCGTGGCTTCGCGCACCGGGGCCGGCCGCGCCACATCGTCGACCAACGCCTGCAGACGCTTCACTTCGTCGTCCATGAGGCGGGTAGCGCTGGCCACCAGATAGAAGTAGTTCGCCTGGACATCGCCTGCCGCCGGATCGACCGACTTGACCCGGGCCAGAAGCACGCCGGCCTCGTGGTTGCTGAGGGCGGCGCTGCCGGACAATGCGTAGTAGAAGGACATGGCGGAACCGGGGGCTGGTCAGCCGGTGATTATAGGTTCCGCGCGAGCCTCCCCAGGCGTTCAAGCAGTTGAACAACTCCGTCCACGCGGTTCACGAAGGTCCGGGCGGCGCTCTTCACGCCCTGCCCTGACCCACCCGCCGCCGGGGCTTCGTCGTCCCACACCCGCACGGTCAGCCAACCGGCGGGTGCGCGCTCGAACACCCGTTCGTCGGTGACATCGTCACCGACGAAGATGGCAGTGCCCGCACGGTGGCGGGCCACCAGTTCCTCGACCGCCTCGAACTTGGTGACCAGCCCGGGCGCCATCAGGTTGAAGACAAACTTGCCCTCGATGATCTCGGGAGCCGGCGTGAGGTTGGCGATGAGTTCAAGCAACTGCGCGCGCGTGCGTGCCTGGTCAGGCACGAGCCGATAGTGAATCGACAGGGACACCGACTTGGTCTCGAACGCGAGGCCCGGTCCCAACGCGGCGAGAGGCGCCTTCAAGGCTTCGGCCCAGTCGCGGCAGATCTCCCGCTGACGCGCGTTGCGATCGGCCGCCGGGCCCGGCAGGGCGGCGTCGCCGCCCGGGCCGCTGGCGCCCCACTCGTTGCCGTGGTTGCCAACCAGTGTCAGGCCCGCCAGCGGCACCCTGCCCGCCAGATCCGCGATGCCGCGCCCGGAGACCACGGCCACGGGCATGCAGGAAATCAGTGGCCGCAGCAGGGGCGGCACCCTCGGATCCATGGCGGCGGCGTCCGGCACGGGAACCAGCGGCGAAAGGGTGCCGTCGAAGTCCAGCGCCAGCAGCGGCTTGTTGCGCAGGGCCTGCACCAGCAGCGATTCCCCGGCAGCGGAATGCAGGTCGATCATGGGCACACTCAGGCGGGCTTCCTCAGGTCGACGATGTTGGGGCCCCGGTTGATCCGCGCCTCCACCCTGACCCGACGTCGCAGCTTGCCGGCATCCAGGAGCATGCGCCCGGCCCAGCGGTAGACGTTGAAGTCCCGAACCAGGTGCCGCAGGCTGCGCATGCGGACCTCCTGCTCGTGCTCGGGCATCGCGAGTGCCTCGTTCAAGGCTTCTGCAACCTGGTCGATGTGATAGGGATTGACGATCAGCGCGTCCAGCAGTTCCCGCGACGCCCCCGCGAACTGGCTCAGGATCAGCACGCCGCGGTCGTCGTCGTGGGCGGCAACGTACTCCTTGCTGACGAGGTTCATGCCATCGTGAAGGCTGGTTACCGTGCACACGTCCGCCGCCCGGAAGTACTCCAGCACCGAGTCGATCTCGTGATGCTCGATCAGCAGCAGGATCGGGTCATGGCCGTCGACACCGAAGCGCTGGTTGACCCCGTCCGCCGCCTGGCGCACTTCAGCCTCGAAGCGCTGGTATTCCGGCAGCGAGGACCTCGTCGGCGCGGCGATCTGGATCAGCGTGAACTGTCCCACCCATTCCGGGTGCAGTTCCATCATCCGTTCCACCGCGCGGATCCGTTCGACAATGCCCTTGGTGTAGTCGAGCCGGTCGACCCCGATGGCGAGGCGATGGGTGGGCGGCAGGCCATGCCGGGCGCGCACCTTGCGTCGCAGGGCCGGAAAAAGTGCACGATCGAGCGGCTTCGGCCACGCCACCGAAATCGGATAGGCGTTCACGTAAGTGAGGCTGCCCGCCACGCGGATCGTCGCCGTCTCATGCTCGATGCGCGCTTCCACGAATCGATCGACGGTCTCGATGAAGTTCTTGCAGTGAAACGAGGTGTGAAATCCGAGAATGTCGCTGCCCAGCATGCCCTCCAGAATTTCCTCCTTCCAGGGACAGATGCCGAAGGACTCGAAGTTGGGCCAGGGGATATGCCAGAACGTGATGATCGTGGCGTCCGGCAGCAGCTTGCGGATCATGGCCGGCGCCAGCGCGAAGTGATAATCGTGGATCAGCACGATCGGGTCGGGCGTCTTGGCTTCCTTGACCACGGCGTCCGCAAACCGCTGGTTGATCGCCTGGTAGCACTGCCAGTCGCCGGTCCGGAACACGGGCCGGACGTGCGCGACGTGACAGAGCGGCCACAGGCCTTCATTGGCGAAGCCGTAGTAGTAGCCCTGTTCCTCCGCCTCGGTGAGCCAGATCCGCCTCAAGGTATAGCTGGGCGATTCCGGCGGAACCTGGACGCGGTCGTGTTCATCCACGACCTCACGATCGGCGGAGCCGCTGCCCTGCGCGATCCAGGTGCCGGAACAGGCGCGCATCACCGGCTCGACCGCCGTCACGAGGCCGCTGGCCGGTCGATGCCAGTGAACCCCTTCGTCCGTGCGCTGATGGATATACGGCTCGCGGTTGGAGACGACGATCACTTCGTCTGCGGGAAAGTTGTTGCGCAGGAGGGTGCGAAGGCCCTCCGGGCTCCACTGGGCGACCGCTTCAGCCTGGTCGTTCTGGGCGCCGTCCACTTCGCGCAGCAGTCGCTGCAGATCCCGCACCAGCGGCTTGAGGCCCGCGCTGTTGCGGCCTGCCACCTCTGGCCTGTCCGCCTCCTTGCCGTCGCCACGCGCGCGCACGGGTCCGGAGCCCGGGGGGGCGAGGTCGGCTGCGCCGGGGCGGCCGAAACCCGAAAGCTGGGCCATCAGCTTGCGCCCCACATCCCTGACACTATCGAACACTGAATTCAATCCCGGCAACTGTTGGCGCTATTTCCCGTGCGGGTGTCAAATACCCTTGCACTGCTTGAATGCCGGGGGCGTCGCAATCCGGCGGCGACCTCCCCGTCCTGCAGTCGGACAACCCTGCAAGGCTACCATGTTCGCAGGCGCCGTGACGGAGCAACCGCGATGACCGCCCTTTCGTACCTTCAGCCCACCCCCGGCAGCCCCTGGGACACCTACCTGGCCCAGGTGGACCAGGTGACTCCGCACATGGGCAAGCTCGCCCGCTGGGTGGAGACCCTCAAGCATCCCAAGCGCGCACTCATCGTCGACGTCCCGATCGAGATGGACAGTGGCCAGGTCGCCCACTTCGAGGGCTACCGCGTTCAGCACAACCTCTCGCGCGGTCCCGGCAAAGGCGGTGTCCGCTACCACCCGGATGTGACACTCGAGGAAGTGCTGGCCCTGGCCGCCTGGATGACCATCAAGAATGCCGCTGTCAACATTCCGTACGGCGGCGCCAAGGGCGGCATCCGCGTCGACCCCAAGGCCTTGTCGCGCAACGAACTCGAAAAACTCACCCGTCGCTACACCAGCGAAATCGGCATCATCATCGGCCCGACCAAGGACATTCCGGCGCCGGACGTCAATACCAACGCGCAGGTGATGGCGTGGATGATGGACACCTACTCCGCCAACCAGGGCGGCACCATCACCGGCGTCGTGACCGGCAAGCCGATCGAGCTCGGCGGCTCCCTCGGGCGGGTCAAGGCAACCGGTCGCGGCGTCTACCTGGCCGCGCGCGAGGCGGCCAAGACGATCGGCTTCGGCCTGGAAGGGGCGACCGTGGCGGTGCAGGGCTTCGGCAACGTCGGCAGCATCGCTGCCGAACTGATGGCACAGGCCCACGCGCGCGTTGTTGCGGTACAGGATCACTCCGGGTCGTTGTTCAACGAGCACGGTCTCAACATCCCGATGCTGATCGACCATGCACAGGAACACGGCGGCATCGCGGGTTTCGCTGAAGCGCAGGCCATCGACGAAGAGGCGTTCTGGGACGTACCCACCGACATCCTCATTCCGGCGGCCCTGGAAGGTCAGGTCAACGGGCCGCGCGCGGGCCGACTGAAGACCCGGCTGCTGGTGGAGGGCGCCAACGGCCCGGTGAACCGCGAGGCGGACCGGATACTGCTGGAGCGCGGCATCACGGTCGTGCCCGATGTCATCGCCAACGCGGGCGGGGTGATCGTGTCCTACTTCGAGTGGGTACAGGACTTTTCCAGCTTCTTCTGGTCGGAGGACGAAATCAACCTTCGCCTCGAAGCGATCCAGATCGGGGCTTTCCGCGAGATCCAGCAACGGGCGGCGGCGCTGTCGGTACCCTTGCGCACCGCGGCCTACGTGATCGCCTGCCAGCGGGTGCTGCAGGCCCGTGAAGAGCGGGGGCTCTATCCCTGAGCCACTCCTGAACTGCCCCTGATCTATCCGTGAGTCGCTGACTGCAGGGCCGACACCACGCGCCAGCCCTGGGGCAGCCGTACCCAGGTCTGGATCTCGTGCCAGCGCCCGGACGGATCGCCGCCTTCCAACTCGATCAGGGAGGTGGCGAAATCCCGGCCGAAGCAGGTGAATTGTGACTGGAGCACCGTCCCCGCCGCCTGCCCGAGGCGCTCCGCCTGCGGCACGATCGCGCGGGACGATTGCCAGCGGAGTTCCTGCAGCCTGGCCGAATCCGCACCGGCCAACGCCTGGCCGTACCGCTCAAGCAGGCTCGCCAGTTCGGCCCGGACCTGCGGCAGGTCCACCGGCATTCCCTCTGGCGCCGTCGCCGCCTGCGCCGTTGCCGCTTGCCGCCGGGCCCCGCCCGCACCGGGGTCGCTTGCCTCAGGAGGCGCGTCGGGAAGTCCCGTCTCACCGCTGATCAATTGCGCCCACCGGTTTTCACGCGAACCCGGGCGGCGCGGCAATTCGGTCACCAGCGCCCCGGCATCGCGCGAGGCCAGCTCGCGCAGGAATGCTTCGACCGACGAAGTGTCAGAGAAGCGGCACAGGCGCTCACTGTTCATCCTGAGTTCCGCAGCCGTCTGGGGTCCACGCAGCATCAGGGTAGCCAGCAGCGCAACCGATTCGGTCGGCACCTGGATCACCCGCTTGAGGTTCTGCGAATAACGCATGACCCGGCCGCCGCTCGACTCGATGACCAGGGACAAGGCCCTCAGCGCATCGACCGCGGCCAGCACTTCCGCGTCGCCGACCTGAAGGACCGGGTGGCGGTTGTTTTTCTGATTGCAGCCCGCCACCAGGGCGTTCAAGGTGAGGGGATAGGTATCGGCCACGGTCCGCTCTTTCTCCACCAGTACGCCGATCACCCGCGCCTCCAGCATCGTCAGCGGGCGTAATGCGCGGTGCCTTCCCTGGGCCTGATCGGTATCGGACATCGTCTTGCGCCTTGCTTGCTCGGTCACTCTGCCAATGGAGCCCGAAGGATAACCCACTGGCCCCGCTCGGCAGGCTACCTACGATGGGCATGGACCTTGCCGCCGATGCGGGGGACAATTCCACGACTCGGACGTTATCGATCGATCCAGGACATCGCATGACGGAGGAGCGTACAGCGGAACACGGAGAGGACGAAGGGCACTGGTCGGCAGTCCGGGGCGATGGGTCAATCGTGGCCACCGCCATCCACCACGGTCGCCGGTTGCGACCGGAGGCGCAGGCGAAGATCCGCCTCTCGCCCATTGAACGCCTGCGCGAGGAAGATCCCCATACCGGCGATCTCATCCGGGGCGTACCGACCCGGATCGTTGCCCATCGCTCGCGTTTCGAGGTCGACCTCAACCGCGCCCGCGAGGAGGCGGTCTACCGGACCGCTGCCCAGGCTTGGGGCCTCGAGGTCTGGAATGAAGAGCCGTCGGATGGCTTCGTACTGCGCTCCCTGCACGTCCATGACGGTTTCTACACGATGATGCGTTCCCTGCTGGACGGCATCGTCCGGGAGCACGGCGCCTTCGTCCTGCTGGACGTGCACAGCTACAACCATCGCAGGGAAGGCCCGCTCGCCCCGCCGACGCCGCTGGAAAAGGCACCCGACGTCAACATCGGCACGTTTTCCATGCCGCCGGACCGCTGGGAAGGCGTGCTGTCCGCGCTGGAAGACGCGGTGCGCAGCCATGACCATCTGGGCAGACGCCTGCACGTGGGCCGCAACGTCGCCTTCCAGGGACGCGGCGCGCTGACCCGCTTCGTCCACGACGCGTTTCCGTCCAACGGATGCGCCATTGCACTGGAGTTCAAGAAGTTCTTCATGGACGAATGGAGCGGTGTGCCGGACCGTGCGGAGATCGACTCCCTGCAGCACATGGTCACCGGACTGGTGCCTGTCCTGGATGCCGCGCTAGCCGCGACAGTCAAACGATGAGTCCGCCCCGATGAACGCCGATCACGTCGCTGCGGACGGACTGTCTGGACACCAGATGCTGGCGCGTGTGCTGCCCGCCTTGGCCGGTCACCGCCCGTTTCGCGTCATCTCCGCCGGCGGCGACCGCGTCCACGTCGACCGCGACCTGCCCTTCATGTGCACATGGCAGCGCGGTACCGGTGAGCCGCCGAGCCTCGCGCGCCGGGTCGCCGCGTCGAGCGCCATCCACATGCTCTGGAGCCGCCAACGCCCGGACGACCCGGAACCGGAGCAGACCGTCAATGCGATCGCGCGTCACATGCGGCAGCACTACGATGGTTTCCTCCTGATCGAAATCAGGGATCAGCACTCGGATCCCACGCTCGACTCCGACTCGCCGCAGCTGCGGGATTTCCGCTTCGACGTCGCCGCCGCGAACCTGACTCCGCCCACTGACGTACTGAACTCGCTCGCTGCGGCGCTGGAGCGCAACGAGATCGACTATCGGAATCCGACGGTGCACCTGCGCCGGGAGGACGATGGCGAGCCGCCGCTGCAGGAACTCGGGGCACTCGACCCCGCGATTGCGCGACTGTCGATCAGCCTGCCGGCAATCCATCGTTCCCCGGATGGCGAGCGCCACTACCCCGCCCTGTTCCACCAGATGGAGGCTGCCGTCATCGATGCGGTGCTTCGCACCGCGATGGACTTCGCTCGTCACAACAAGTCGATCGGTTTGCTGCACCATCGCGCACTCGGGCGCCGTGCGTTCGTACAGGCCGCGAGAACCGTCGACCGCCAGCTGACCGAGATTTCAGGATCCTACGACTTTCTTCTGGATCTCACCCCGATCAACTCCGCCCAGGCCCTGGATGAATTCCTGCGCAGCGATTGCGTCGTATCGCCGCAGTTCCGCTACCGCCCCCTCGCGATCGCCCCGGGCGAACTCAAGCGGGCGCTCTACAGCATCAATATCGGGCGGATCGAGGATCCCAGCCTGGAGGACCTGTTCCGCGAGAAGCAATTGGAGATGGATCATCAGCTGACCATGCTCCAGTGCCGCAACACCGCCAATTTCAGGGCTGCGAGCCGGCTGCTGTACGGCGGCGTGGACGACGGACTGCTGGCGATGGCCAGGACGGTACTGGAAGACGCGCGGCAGCGCGCCGACGCCGGCGCTGCGGAACCGGCAGACGAGATCGTCGACTGCGACCAGATACTCGCAGCGGCAAAGCGCACCATCGCGGTCTACCAGGGCCTATGCCCGAGCTTCAACGCCACTGCGGTGCTGCGCGACGACCTGCCGCCGGGGCTCATGGTGTCGGGCTCGCGCCTGCTGATCTCGCGGCAGACCCGGATGTCGGCACAGCGCCTGCCGGCGCTGCTGCAGCACGAGGTGGGCGTGCATCTGCTGACCTACTTCAACGGCGATGCGCAAGGACTGCGGATCTTCAGGTCCGGGCTCGCCGGGTACGAAAAGACCCAGGAGGGTCTCGCCGTCTTCGCCGAGTTCGCCACCGGCGGCACCGGCCCGCAACGCCTGCTTCTGATCGCCGCGCGGGTGCTGGCGGTTCATGCGATGCTCGATGGCGCCAGTTTCGTCGAGACCTTCCGGATGCTCAAGCGCGAGGCCGGCATGGCGGACGCCGAAGCATTCGGGGTCGCGCTGCGCGTACATCGATCCGGCGGACTGAGCAAGGATTCGATCTACCTTCAGGGTCTGCGAGCAGGTGCTGGAGCATGTTTCCGGCGGCGGCGACCTGGAGCCCTTCTGGTTCGGCAAGATCGCGGGCCATCACTTCAATGTTCTCCAGGAATTGCGAGCTCGTGGCATGCTGCACGGCCCCGCCCTTCGCCCCGCCTTTCTTTCCTCGCCGCAAGGCCGGCGCTTCGTCGAGGCGGCGGCTTCGGGGCTGGGTCTGCGCGATCTCCTCAGCCACAGGGACAGCTCATGAAGATTGCGTTCTTCGTCAACGACATGGCGCGCGAAGAAGAGCACTACGCAACCACCATTCTGGCGAACGAGGCATTACGGCGCGGCCATACCGTCTACTACGCCACGCCCGCGGATTTCAGCTTCATGCCGGACGACCGGCTGCAGCTGCGCGTGCGCGTTGCGCCGCGCAGGAAGTATCCCTCCTACATGGCCTTCTACAAGGCGGTGCAGGATCGCAAGGTGGAGATGCGCAACATCGACGCCGGCGAGCTCGACGTGCTGATGCTGCGCAACGATCCCTCGGCGGATGCCGTCGACAGGCCGTGGGCCGAGGGCATCGGCGTGCTGTTCGGTCGCATTGCGGCCGAGCAAGGCGTCCTGGTGCTGAACGACCCGGACGGCCTCAGCCAGGCCACCAACAAACTCTACTTCCAGTCCTTTCCCCAATCCCTGCGCGCGCCCACGCTGATCTCCAAGGACACCGAGGCCATCAAACGGTTCGCTGCGTCGCACGGCGGGCGGATCGTGCTGAAACCGCTGCAGGGGAAGCGGCGGACAGAGCGTATTCGTGCTCGGCAGCGAAAAGGCCTCCAATCTCAACCAGATGATCGAGGCGATCAGCCGGGACGGTTACGTGATTGCCCAGGGTTTTGTGCCTGCGGCAAGGCAGGGCGACATCCGGTTCTTCCTGATGAACGGGGTGCCTCTGATGAGCAAGGGCAAGTACGCCGCATTCCGGCGCACCTCGGCGGCGGACGACGTGCGCAGCAACATCCACGCCGGGGGCAGCGCCAGCAAGGCCGAAATCGGCGAGACCGAACTGATGGTGGCCGAGATGGTCCGGCCCAAGCTGCTGCGCGACGGCATGTTCCTGGTGGGGCTGGACATCGTCGGCGACAAGATCCTCGAGATCAACGTCTTCAGTCCCGGCGGGCTGCGCAACTGCAGCAAGTTCGAGGGCGTCCGCTTTTCCTCCGCCATCATCGAGGCGATCGAACGCAAACTGGCCATCCGCAAGGCCTACCCTTTCCGCTTCGGCAACCGGGAACTGGCGGTTCTCTAAGAGCCTGTCGGAGTATGGGGAGGGGGTCGCCCCAAAAAACACGGCACAATGCCTCAGATCAACCGTGCGGGAGCATCATGAAGCATATCGCCGTCGTCGGCGCCGGCGTCATCGGGGTCACCACCGCCTGGTATCTGCGGCAGTCGGGCTTCGACGTCACCGTCTATGACCGGCATGCCGGCGTCGCGCTGGGCTCCAGCGCCGCCAATGCCGGCATCATCGCGCCGGGGTATGTCACGCCGTGGGCGGCCCCCGGCATGCCGCGCAAGCTGGCATCCTATCTGCTCAAGGCTGAATCGCCGATCATCTTCCGACCCGCGCTGGACGTCCGCCAGTGGCGCTGGATTGCGCGCTGGCTGAAAGAGTGTGCTGCGCCGCGCTATCGCCGCAATCGGGAACGGATGCAGCGACTGGCCCGCTACAGCCGCGGGGAGCTTCACCGGCTGCGGCAGGAGACCGGAATCGACGACTTGCGCAGCAAGGGCTACCTGCAGTTGTTCCGTACCCCGCAGGACATCGAGCTGAACGCGCCGGCCCGCCGCATGCTCGATGAGCAGGGCGTGGCATATCGCCTGCTGGACGCCAGCCAGGCCCGCCTGCAGGAGCCGTCGCTCGAGCCGAACGCGCCGCTGGCCGGTGCACTGTTCCTCGCGGATGACGAGTCCGCCGACTGCCAGCTGTTTACCCGTGAACTGGCCGCGCTGGCTGAATCGCGCGGCGTGCGTTTCGCCTTCGACCGCACGGTGGCGGCGATACGCCATGAACATGGTCGTGTCCGCGGCCTGCTCCTGGGCAGGCAACGCCTCGCGGAGCCGAACACGGTGGCTTGCGACGCCGTGGTGGTCGCGGCGGGCGTGGACAGCGTGCCGCTGTTGCGGGCATTGGGTATCGCCGCGCCGATCTATCCGATCAAGGGCTTCTCCGCCACGATCGACCTGCTGCCGGACGCGACAGCCCCGGTGCAGGCCCTGATGGACGAGGCCTACAAAACGGCGATCACCCCGCTCGGGCGTCAGTTGCGGATCGCCGGCACGGCAGAGATCGGGGGTCATGCGCTGCGGCTGCGGCCGCCCGCTTTGCGGACGTTGCGCAAAGTCGCCACCGACTGGTTCGGCGCAAGCTTCGACCTCTCGACTGCGCGCTACTGGGTGGGCGCCCGTCCGATGACACCCGACGGGCCGCCGCTGCTGGGAAGGACGCTGCTCGACGGCCTGTTCGTGAACATCGGCCACGGCTCCACCGGCTGGGCAATGAGTTGCGGGTCGGCCTGCGCCACTGCCGATCTCGTTGCGGGGCGCACGCCCGCAATCGACCTCGCCGGTCTGACGCTGGCACGACTTGCGGAGCCTTGAATCGGTGGGCCTGGCCAGCGGTCTCTACAGCGTGGCTGCGATCCGCCGGATCGAGGCCAGCCTGCTCGCGCAATACGCGCCCGGCACCTTGATGCGGCGGGCGGCTGCCGCGGTGGCGGCGCAGGCAACCCGCATGCTGCGCGCCCTGCCAGCCGATACCACGGTGGTGCTGCTGGTCGGCCCCGGCAACAACGGCGGCGATGCCCTGCTTGCCGGCCGACTCCTGATCGAACGCGGGTTCGCCGTGCGCGCCTGCGCATTCGACACGATCCTGAAGCAGGCACCGGTCCCGCGGGACGCCGCTGCGGCCTGGCGCGCCTGGCACGCGGACGGGCTGAGGCTGCTGTCCCTGTTCGACCGAAGCGCCTGGCAGACCGCAACGTCCGCCGCTGGTCATCGACGGCCTTTTCGGCATCGGCCTGTCGCGTCCGCTGCCGGCGGAAATGACGCCCCTGATCGCCTGGCTGAAACGCAGCCGCGCGCAGGTGCTCGCTATCGACGTGCCGAGCGGTATCGATGCGGATACCGGCGCCGCGATCGCCGGCGGACCGGTGGTGCCTGCGACAGTCACCGTCACCATGATCGCCGACAAGCCCGGCCTGCATACCGGGCCGGGGCTGGCGGCTGCCGGCAACGTCCGGATTGCGGCGCTGGTGGACACGCCCGATCCGCCGCCCGCCGACCCGGGACCCGCGCAAGCGTCGTCCCTGCCCTCCACCCTCGCCATCCGGGGCGTACGGGCCGACGCGGTGCTGCTGGACGAAGCCACCGTGCCTCGCCTGCTGCCCGCCCGCAGTGTCAATGCGCACAAGGGCACCTCCGGCGATGTGCTGATCGTTGGTGGTCGCCTCGGCATGGCGGGGGCTGCGCGCCTTGCAGCCCGGGGCGCGCTGGGCGCGGGTGCCGGGCGGGTCTCGATCGCAAGCGATGCCCGCTCGTCGGACGCCGCCGATCCGCGCAGACCCGAGATCATGCGGGCGATGGTCGCCGCTACCGATCCGATCCCGACCCGGTTCAAGGTCGTCGCCATCGGCTGCGGACTGGGCCAGGATCAGCAGGCCTGGCAGTACCTGCGATCGGTCATCGCGAGCAGGGCCCTGATGGTCTGCGATGCCGATGCCCTGAACCTGCTGGCGGTCACCCCCGAACTGGTGCGCCTGGTCCGCCAGCGAAGCGCACCGACCATCCTGACGCCGCATCCGCTCGAGGCAGCGCGCCTGCTGGACCTGCCAACCGGCCGCGTGCAATCCGACCGCATCGGCGCGGCCTGCGCGCTGGCGCGCAGGTTCAACGCCATTGCCGTGCTCAAGGGCGCCGGCTCGGTCGTGGCCGACCCGCAGAATCACTTCGCCATCAACGCCTCGGGCAACCCGGTGCTCGCCACCGGCGGCACCGGCGATGTCCTGGCGGGCATCATCGCAGCCCTGGCCGCAGGCACGCTGGGCGGCGTCGGCTCAACCGCAGCCACCGCCGCCTGCGCGGGGGTGTGGCTCCACGGGGCGGCGGGCGACCTCGCGGCCCGGCATCTGGGTCCCGCCGGCGTGCCGGCTGGCCGGATCGCCGACTGGCTGCCGGCCGTCTTCGGCTATTGCCGCCGCTGACGGAAGGTGTTGAGCGCGGTCGCGTTCTCGGCCGCTTCGGTACGCCGGTCCGAAATCAGCAGTCCGCTCGCCAGCGCGAGAATGCGGGCGCAACGCGCCGCGAGCGACGGGTCGTGCGTGACCATCACCAGAGTCGCGCCCGACTCCGCATTCAGTTCGAACAGCAGGTCGATGATGCGCGCGCCGGTGGCATGATCCAGGCTGCCGGTCGGCTCGTCCGCGAACAGCAGGGACGGTGACGGCGCGAAGGCGCGTGCCAGCGCCACCCGCTGCTGTTCCCCGCCCGACAGTGTCCGCGGATAGTGCGATATCCGATCGCCCAGACCTACCCGGTTCAGCAATTCGCGCGCGCGATCCGAGGCGGATGCACGGCCTGCGAGTTCCAGCGGCAGCATCACGTTTTCCAGCGCCGTCATCTGCGGCAGCAGCTGGAACGACTGGAAGACGAAGCCCAGGTGGTCGGCCCGCCAGCGTGCGCGACGGTCCTCGTCCCAGGCGAACAGGTTGTCCTCGTCCATCATCAGGGTCCCGGTGGAGGGCAGGTCGAGCCCTGCCAGCAGTCCCAGCAGGGTCGATTTTCCCGATCCGGACGCACCGGTGATCGCCACCGTCTCGCCCTGCTCGATGGTGAATGACACCTCGTCCAGGATGGTCAGGTCCTTGCCGGCGTCTGGTACGCTCTTGCCTAATTTCTCGACACGAATGACAGGCATTGACCGACCTCGAATGAACATGGATGAAGAGCGACCGATTCTAGCGATGCGCACCGGATCGATCGGAATACCCCGAAAAGACTCAAAGCCCGCCGCATCACCGCGCATGCCGGCCGCCCTTCGGCCGGTGGCCGCGCGTCGTCGGCTGCTGCAATGGAGCGCCATCGCCGCGCTCTGGCCGCACCTGGCGTTCGCCGCCGATGCGAACCAGGTGCTGATCCTCGGCGACAGCCTATCCGCCGGATACGGACTCGATCGGGGCGAGGGCTGGGTCAACCTGCTCGAGCGCAGGACCGGTCCGCTGGGCTGGGAAGTGGTCAATGCAAGCATCAGCGGCGAAACCACCGCCGGCGGGCTCTCCCGCCTGCCCGCCCTGCTGCGCAAGCATCGGCCTGCCGTCACCGTCATCGAACTCGGCGCCAACGACGCCTTGCGCGGCCTGTCGCTGGCGGTCACCGAGGCCAACCTGCGCCGGTTGGTCTTGCAGGCCAAGGAGGCCGGATCGAAGCCCCTGCTGATCGGAATGATGCTGCCGCCGAACTTCGGCATCGCCTACACCGAGCAGTTCCGGCAATTGTTCGGTCGCATCGCCGAGTCCGAGTCCATCCCGCTCGTGCCCTTCCTCCTCGCGGGATTTGCCGACGACATGGACTGGTTCCAGCCCGACCGGATTCATCCGGCGGCGAAGGCCCAGGCACGGATGCTGGATAATGTCTGGCCGGTACTCAGCAAGATGCTGTGAGCCGGATGCATGCGACGCCTGCGCTGTCGGCAGTCGGCGCCATGCCCGAGTGGTGAAATTGGTAGACACAAGGGACTTGAATTGATTTGAGCCCTCGGGGGGAAACGCCCGAGGTGAAGCCCGTCAAACTCGGCGAAGGCCCTGGACGCTGTCAGCGTTCGAGCTGATACCGAGCCAAGCCCGCGGTGCAAGCCGCGGGAAGGTGTAGAGAGCAGACGGCGGGCACCTGGGGCGTTGCGTGATAGTTGCGCGGCGCTATGGTGAAGGCGTGCTCCAGACCACGAACGGCCTTGTGCTGGCGGCGAAAGCCGAAGTGGTACGAAAATCCCTCGACTTCGGTCGTGCCGGTTCGACCCCGGCCTCGGGCACCATCCCTCCACATGCGGCCGCTTCGGCGTGGCGCAAGTCGGCCATCCCGTCAGCCGAGCCAGTACATCCGGACCGGCATCCAGATCGCCATCGCGATCATCATCAGATTCTCGGTCAGGGAGACGAAACCCAGTGGCACCTTGCTCGAGCCGCCGACGCAGGCGCACTTGAGTTCACGCTTGTCGATGTAGACGGCCTTGACGACCGAGGCCGCTCCGACCGTACCGATGAAGAGCGCGACCGGGGCCGCGAGCCAGATCAGCGCGCCGGCGATCATCAGGATCCCCGCCAGCGCCTCGCCGAACGGATAGAAATATCCATAACGGACCCAGCGGCGGGCCAGCAAGTCGTAGTTCAGGAACATCGTCGAAAAGCTCTCGACGTCCTGGAGCTTCTGGACGGCCAGGAGGCACATGCTGATCGCAATGAACCATTCGAAGGCCTGGAATGTGAAAACGCTGCCGAGCGCGTACCAGCTGACCGCGAGGGCCATGAGGAACGCCATCGCAAATATCGCGATCACCGGCTTGAAGCTGGTCTCGTCCTCGTCTTTGACCGCCTGCCCGAAATGCTTGCGGAGGTCCTCATAGCCGCCGATCCGCTCGCTGCCGATGAACGCCTGCGGCGTGGTGGCGACCCCGTGCTTCTTCTTGAAGGCCTCGGTGTCCTCATGAGTCTTCAAGTGACGGTCATCGACTGCAAACCCCTGACGCTCGAGCAGATCCTTCGATTTGAGCCCGTAGGGGCAGAGATGGTCGGGCATGACCATGCGGTAGAGGGTGGCGGTTTTTCCGGCTGGGTCTGGTGTCATGTCGGGCCTCCTTCACTGGGGGTGGTCCGCAATATCCGTTCCCGAGCAGGCACCTGCCGCCTCTGCCGCACCTGACAGCTCAGTCCTGGAACGATCCTGCCGGCCGCTGCGCAAGCAGCGCCTTATCCACGTCGTCAAAACGCGCCACCCCGCACAACTGCAGCGTACGCCGCAGTTCGTCGGCGAGGATCGCGAGCGCGTGGGCCGCGCCGGGCTCGCCGGCGGCGATCGCCCCGTACAAGGTTGCGCGCCCGACCAGCACCCCCTGGGCGCCGCAGGCACGTGCTCTCACGATGTCTGCGCCGCGGCGGATTCCGCCGTCGACAAAGACCGGAACGCGGCCGGCGACGGCTGCGACGATGGCCGGCAGCGCATCGATGGTGGCGATCGCGCCGTCGAGCTGGCGACCGCCATGGTTCGACACGACCAGCGCATCGGCGCCGAGTTCGACCAGCCGTTGCGCGTCGGCCGGATGGAGCACGCCCTTGACGATCAGCTTGCGCGACCAGCCGTCACGGATCGCCGCCAGCCGGGACCAGTCGAATGACGGGTCGTAGCTGCGCCCGACCGACGACGCGATCCCGGTGGCCGACGCCTGCGGGGGCGCGAGCCCGCGCAGGTTTTCCATCACCGGAATACCGGCCCGCGCCATCTGCCAGAGCCAGCGCGGATGCTGCGCGAAATCCAGTGTGTTGCGCGCCGTCAGGCGA
The DNA here is from genome assembly GCA_963834335.1 of uncultured beta proteobacterium. Classification (GTDB taxonomy): domain Bacteria; phylum Pseudomonadota; class Gammaproteobacteria; order Burkholderiales; family Burkholderiaceae_E; genus Lautropia. The sequence goes on from CAWIBK010000002.1 coordinate 264,515, forward strand.
AACGGAATCGAGAAATCGTTGCGCAGGTCGCGCTCGCGCTTGCCGCCGACCGGCAGGTCGACCGTGATCATCAGCGCTTCGTAGTCGGCATCGAAGGCGCGCTGCAGCAGCTTGTCGAACAATGCCCGGTCGCGCAGGATGTAGGCCTGGAACCAGTGCCGGCCGGGTGCCTTCGACGCGATGTCCTCGATCGACACCGTCGCCGACGAGGACAGCGAATAGGGCAACCCGAGAGCCGCCGCGGCGCGCGCAATCGCGAGATCGCCGCCGGGGCGTCCGAAGCCCACGGCGCCGGTCGGCGCGATTGCGATCGGCAGGTCCGCCTGCTCACCGAGCAGTTCGGTGCCGGTATCGACCGCCGAAACGTCGTTCAGGACCCGCGGAACGAACCTGAGCCGGCGCAGCGCGGCCCGGTTTTCCCGCAGCGTCTCCTCGTCCTCTGCCCCGCCGTCGAAGAAATCGAAGATCGCCCGCGGCAGGCGACGCTGCGCCAGGGCCCTGAGCGCGTCGATGGAGGCGACGCCGGGCAGCGCCGCAGCCGGTGAACGCGTGCCCTTCATGCGGCTCTGCGCCCGGGCCTGCCCGCGGGCGATCTGGCAGTCGTCGTCGGAGTATCGATGCCGGTTACGGCGCGCTGGCCGGTCAGGGACCAGTGCGGCGGGGTTCGTGCCCAGTCCTTGAGGTATTGCAGGAAAAGACGCAGGCGTCGCGTCTGGTTGCGGCGCGACGAATAGATCACCGAGATGTCCAGTTCGGTCGGCGCGTGCTCCGGCATCACGACCACCAGCCGCCCGGCGGCAATGTCCTCGGCAACCATGTAAGTCGGGTGGATCGACAGTCCCTCGCCGGCCAGTGCAGCCTGCTGCAGGGCTTCGCCGAAGTTGCTGCACAGAGAGCCCCGCACCCGCACCGTGACTTCGCCCGTCGGTCCGCCGAAGCGCCATAGGGCTGTCGGCGCCTTGAGCATGTGCAGGAGGCAGTTGTGCTTGACGAGATCCTCGGGCCGCTTCGGCCTGCCGGCGCGCTTGAGGTAGGCGGGCGCTGCGACCAGTACCTGCGGCGCCTTCACCAGCGGCTGCGCCACGAAACTCGCGTCTTCCAGGGACGGTGCGATCCGGATCGACAGGTCGAGACCCTCGGTGACCAGGTTGGCCCGGCCGACGTCGATGACCATCACGATCTGTATATCCGGCTGGCGGGCGAGAAAGCCGCGCACGATCGGTACCAGGTGATGGGCGCCGAACGACGGCGGCGTCCCGATCCGGATCACGCCGCGCGGCTGCGTGATTGCGTCCCGCACGTCGGCCTCGATATCGTCATAGCGTTCCAGCAGTGCAGTGCCGCTTTCCAGCACCCGCAGCCCGGCGTCGGTCAGGCCGACCTGTTTGGTGGTCCGGTTCAGCAGTTGTGCGTTCAAGGATCGTTCCAGCCAGGCGACCTGCTTGGTCACGGTTGCGCGGGCAACGCCGAAACGCTGCGCGGCGGCGGTGAAGCTGCCGCTGCGCGCCACTTCGGCGAAGACTTCCAGGCAGCGTAGTCGATCCATCAGGCCTCATTGTTTCCAGATTGGAAAATATCAGTTTGATCATGACCTGCCCAGCCCGGCTCCGCCGCAGCTAGACTGTGCCCCATGATCGCATTTGCGCAGCCGACCACCGACGCCGTCCGGGCAACGACCGGTCCGGATGGTCCGTCCGCCGCCTTCGTCCATGCGAGCGCGGCGATGCGTGCGGTCCTTCGCGTCGGCGCAATCGGCGACCTGGTCCGCGAACTCGACGCGCTCGGCATCCGGCGACCGCTGCTGCTGGCCGGACGCCGCGGCGCGACCAGCGACGGCTTCGCCCGCCTGCAGCGGGCACTCGATGGTCGCGTCGCGGACATCTGCAGCGAAGTCCCGCCGCATTCGTCGGTCGACCTGGTGGAATCGCTGGCGGCCCGGGCCGGGCGCGCGGGTATTGACGGCCTGGTCGCCCTTGGCGGGGGCAGCGTCAGCGACACCGCCAAGGCCGTCGCGTTGCTGATCGCCGAAGGCGGCAGGCTGGCCGACCATGCCTCGACCTACACGCCCGGTCAGGGCGTCCGTTCGCCGGCATTGCTGCAGCCCAAGCTGCCGATCGTCGCGATCCCGACAACGGCCTCCGGTGCCGAGGCCACGCCCTCTCTCGGCATCCGCGCCGCCGATGGCACCAAGCTGCTGTTTCGTGATCCGCAACTGGCCTGTCGGCTGATCCTGATCGACCCGGAACTCAACCTCGAGACGCCGGCGCCGGTCATGCTTGCGACCGGGATGAACGGGCTCGCGCATTGTCTCGAAGGTCTCTATTCCACGATCCAGTCCCCGGTCTCGACCGCGCTCGCCCTGCACGGCATCCGATTGTTCGCGCATGCGTTGCCGGCCGTCGCCGCCGAGCCCGGTTCGGCTGGTGCCCGTTCAGCCCTGCTGACGGCAGCCCATCTGTCAGGACTGGTGCTGATCGATGCCCGGACCTGCCTGCACCATGCGATCTGTCACGTGATCGGCGCACGGACCGGAAGTGCCCATGGCGATGTTAATTCGGTGATGCTGCCTTGGACGATCGCATTCAACGCCACCGCTGCCGCGCCGGCGCTGGCACAGGCCGAGCGTCAGTTCGACAACGACGGGCCTGCGGTCGGCGTCGACCAGGCCGCCCGGAGCCTGTGTGAGCGAATTGCCGCACTTCGGGATACGCTGGGTGTGCCGCGTCGACTGCGCGAGATCGGCGTCGAGCGCTCGGCGCTGCCGGCCATTGCCGGCCAGACGCTGCATGAACGCGGCCTGCACTACAACCCGCGTCCGGTCGATCGCGCGGCCGACGTGCTCGCGCTGCTCGAGTCCGCCTGGTGACAACCAAACTCTGCAACGACGGAAACCCATGAAAATCGAACCAACCGGCCGGGTACTCGGCGCCACCGTGACAGGAATCGACCTGTCACAACCGCTGACGGGCGCACAGCGCGACGAGATCGATCAGGCGCTCGGTCGCCATGGCGTGCTGGAGTTCGTCGATCAGCAGCCTTCGGCTCGACAGCTCAGGGACTTCGGGGCGTGCTTCGGTGAACTCGAAATCAACGTCGCGGACGTCGGTCGCGATCCGGAGCTGCCGGAGGTGATGATCCTGTCCAACATCAAGGTGGATGGCAAGCCGATCGGATTGTCCGACGCAGGGCAGGACTGGCACACCGACATGTCGTACAGCCGGCAGGTGGCCTTCGCCAACATCCTGCACGGCATCCAGATACCTCATCGCGACGGCGAGCCGCTCGGCAACACCGAATTCTGCAGCATGCATGCGGCCTTCGACGGCCTGCCGCCGGCTATCGTCGAGCGGCTGGACGGAATGACCGTGTTGCACGACTTCGACAAGTTCTGGGAGCTGATGCGCCGGCGCAAGGGCAGCAACCGGCCGCCGCTGTCGCCCGAGCAGCGTGCGGCGCGGCCGCCGGTCTCGCACCCGATTTTTCCCGTCCACCCGCTGACCGGGCGCCGCGTGCTGTACGCGAATCCGGGCTACTCGATCCGGATCAATGAATTGCCAGAAACGGAAAGCGACGAGATGCTCCAATTCCTCTTCCGCCACCAGACGCAGCCGTCATATCGCTATGCCTTTCGCTGGCGGGTCGGCTCGGTGTTGATGTGGGAGAACATCGGCACCATCCACAATGCCGTTGCCGACTACGGGCCCGACGAACACCGGCTGATCCGCCGCTGCCAGGTGGCGGCATCGCGATTCCCGGAATTGCACGCGTGAGGCTGGTCAGCTTCCGGCATGCGGGAACGGCATCGGTCGGAGCCCTGATCGACGGCGCCGATCCGTGGCCGTTCAATGCGGTGAGCAGCGGCAACGCCGACGCGCGCATCTTCGACTTCAATGCACCCGCCCTTCGTCGGATCATCGACGACGCAACCAGCGATGCGAACGGCGATGCAAACGGGCCCGCCGGGCCGGTCCGGTTCGCCATGATCGACCTGGTCCGCAGCCCGCGCGCCGCACTGGTCCGGATCGGAAAGGCGCTGGCAGCGCTCGACCCGGCGGCGCTGGACACAAGTGCCGTCCTGGCGCTGGCTGCGGTGGAACTGCTGGCGCCGCTGCCGCGCCCCGGCAAGATCGTCGCCATCGGCCGCAACTACGCGGATCACGCGCTGGAGACCGGCGTTGCCCCGTTCGAGCAACCGCGCGTCATCTTCAAGCTGACGACGTCGGTGGTGGGACCCGGTGCGGTCGTGCGGCGTCCGCTCGGCGTCGTCAAGCTGGATTTCGAGGTCGAACTCGCCGTCGTGATCGGCCGGACCGCCTGTCGCACCCCGCGGGCGGCGGCGCTCGACCACGTGGCGGGCTACACCATTCTCAATGACGTCAGCGCCCGTGAATTCCAGTTCGACGTGATCCCGGCCCAGACCAGCTTCGCCAAGAGCATGGACGGCTTTGCACCCATGGGCCCGTGCCTGGTCACGGCCGACGAGATTGAGGATCCGCAACAGTTGCGGCTGGCCACGCGGGTCAATGGTCAACCAATGCAGGATGCGACCACTGCCGACATGCTTTTTCCGGTCGACCGGCTGATCGAGTACATCTCCGGCTTCATCACGCTCGAGCCGGGCGACATCATCGCGACCGGCACGCCGGCCGGCATCGGCGCGTTTCGCAAGCCGCCGGTCTGGCTTCAGCCCGGCGACCACATCGACATGCGCATCCAGGGCATCGGACGGCTCGAACACCAGATCGGTGACGACACCGGACGGCCGTAGCCTTGCGCAACTGCATGACCTGGGCCGCGAGGCCCTCTTCCATAAACCACACCGGAGACGACATGAACTTGAAGCGCATGAACCCCAAGCGAACCACGATCCGAATCCTGACCTGCGGTCTGGCGGCAACTGGGCTGACGGCACTGGCGCTGCCCGCCGGCGCCGCCGACGATTTTCCATCGCGCCCGATCAAGCTCGTCGTCGGCTACTCCGTCGGTGGACCGACCGACGTGCTGGCGAGACTCTTTGCCAAGGACATGACCGAGATCCTCGGCCAGACCGTGCTGGTCGAGAACAAACCGGGTGCCGCCGGCCGCATCGGCACCGAATTCGTGGCCCGCTCCGCGCCCGACGGCTACACACTCACGGTCAGCACCCTGGCACACAACGTGAACCCGATCCTGTTCCCGAGCGCGGTCAAGTACGATCCGCTCAAGGACTTCGCGCCGGTCATACTGACCTCGCTGCTGCCTATGGTGGTGATCAACGCCTATGAGGCGCCGGCCAAGTCGGTGACGGATATCATCGGCAAGGCCAAGGCGGATCCGGGTGGCGTCACCTACGGGTCTTCCGGGGTCGGTGGTTCGGCGCACCTGGCCGCTGCGCTGCTGGAGGCGCGCTCCGCCACCAAGATGAACCATGTGCCGTTCCAGGGCAATGGACCGGCGCTGCAGGAACTGATGGCAGGCCGGCTCGACTTCATGTTCTACCCCATGGTCGGAGTGAAACCACAGGTCGAGGCCAAGCGGATCAAGCCGATCGGCGTCACCACGCCTCAGCGCCACCCGGATTATCCGGATACACCGACGATGTCGGAGCTCGGCTTCAAGGGCTTCGAGGAATACACCCAGGGCATCGGCATCCTGGCGCCGGCCGGCACGCCGCCCGCGATCGTCGGCAAGCTGAACGCGGCGCTGAACAAGGGCCTGAAGCGTCCCGAAACCGTCGAGCGCCTGAACCAGCTCGGTGCGATCGTTGCGGGCGGCACGCCTCAGGAATTCGCGACCTGGCTCGGCGAAGACGAAAAGCGCTGGCGTGAAGTGGTCAAGGCCGCCAACGTGCCCGTCCAGTAGCGGCGCACGCCGCATCGGTCACGCCGGCGGGCACGGTGACCGGACGGTGACCATCATCGGACGCCGGTCGGTAATCCCGCCGACTGCAACAACACGCCTGCAACCGAGCAGCCGATGAGCGTGGCGAGCATTCCGGCCTTGAACCGGAAGATCGCCACGATCGCCACGGCCGAGAGTGCAATCGACCAGGGCGCGGCGCTGGCCAGCACCGGCAGATCCAGCGACATGCCGAACCCCTCCCAGGGCACCGTCTGCCGGAACCACACGTGCAGCGCAAACCACAGGCCTAGATTGAGGATCACGCCGACCACGGCCGCGGTCACCGCCGATAGCGCGCCGCCGATGGCGCGGTTGCCGCGCAGCGTTTCGACGAAGGGCGCCCCGAGGAAGATCCACAGGAAACACGGTATGAAGGTGACCCACGTGGTCAGCAGGCCGCCCAGCGTGCCGGCCAGCAGCGGATCCAGCCCGCCGGGATTGCGCCATGCCGCCATGAAGCCGACGAACTGCGTGACCATGATCAGCGGGCCCGGCGTCGTCTCGGCCATGCCGAGGCCATCGAGCATCTCCCCGGGGGTGACCCAGCCGTGGACCTCGACCGCCTGCTGCGCGACATAGGCAAGAACCGCATAGGCGCCACCGAAGGTCACGGTCGCCATCTTGCTGAAGAAGATCGCCACCCGGCTGAAGGTGTCCCCGAAGCCGAGGGTGGCAAGGATCACCGCCACCGGCACGATCCAGAGCGCGAGCCAGATGGACGCGCTGGTCAGCGCCTGGCGCACACCGGGGCGCGCGTGCGCGGGCAGTTCCTCGCCGAGCAGGCTGTCGCGGTCCGCCAGCCCCGCGCCGGCGCCGCCGTGTCCGCCCGACGGGAAGCCGGGCATGCCGGTGCGCACGCCGATGTATCCCAGCACTCCCGCCGTGACGATGATCAGCGGAAAGGGAATAGCGAACACGAAGATTGCGACGAACGCCGCTGCCGCCATTGCGATCATCGCCCGGCTCTTGAGGGCGCGCGAGCCGACCCGCATCACCGCCTGCAGGACGATCGCAAGGACGGCTGCCTTCAGCCCGAAGAACAGGCCTTCGACCAGCGGCACATTGCCCCAGATCACGTAGATCCATGAAAGCGCCATGATCGCGATCGCCCCGGGCAGGACGAACAGTCCTCCGGCCAGGATGCCGCCGCGCGTGCGGTGCATGAGCCAGCCGATGTAGGTGGCCAGTTGCTGCGCCTCGGGACCGGGCAGCAACATGCAGTAGTTCAAAGCATGCAGGAACCGCCCTTCCCCGATCCAGCGTTTCTCGTCGACCAGGATGCGGTGCATCACCGCGATCTGGCCCGCGGGTCCGCCAAAGCTCAGGCAGGCGATGCGGAACCAGACGCGGAATGCCTGCGCCAGGGTGACACCGTGGGGAACAGCCGTTCTACGATCGCCCGGCGCGGATGCGACGCCCGATTGCACCGCCGTCACCGCGACGCCCCAGCGGGCACGGCCGGCGGCCAGTCGTGCGCTTCGTTGCCGGCATCACGGGCCCAGGCATACAGGGCATCGTAGACCATCAGCCCATGGGTGAGCATCGCCGCGTCGTCGTCGGCGAACAGGCGGGACAGGCCCAGCGACACCGCAAGCAGCCCCGCTGCCTGCGGCGCGAGCGCGAGCCGGTCGGTATCGGCGCCGCGCACGACGGCCGCTATCCGCGACAGCGCCGGTTCATCGATATCGAACACCCTCACGAAGGCATCGAAGCTGCAGTTCTCGCCCGCATGGGTGAACGGCTCCGCGCCGGGAATATCGAAAGGGATCGCCCCCCGGTCGCGAGCGACGGAGAACACGTCGCCGACCGGCACGAAATCGAAAGCTGCCAGCGGGTCCACGAAGCGAAGGACGAACCACGGGCAGGCGACCCGATCGATCTTCGGACGTTCGCGGGTGATCCAGCGCGAGCCGGACAAGGGGACGCCCGGCGGACGCGAGCGGGTCGGCAGGCCCGAGGCCTTCCAGCCCTCGATCCCGCCGCTCAGGTAGTACGCGTCGATGCCCTGCGCCCGCAGCGTCCGCGCCACGCCCTGGCTGACCTCGTGCCCGTGAACGCAGCAGGCAACGACCGGTCGATCCGCGGTGATGGCGGCCGACCAGTCCGGCAATCGGGCAGGGTCGCGCCTGATGGCGCCCGGCAGCAACCGCGAATCGGCATCGAACGCCGGCTGACGCCGCACGTCGAGAATCATCGGCGGCAGGGAGGACGCGCGTCGGCGGTCGAGCCAGGCCGGTTCGATCGCCAGGTCATTGGATAAACGGGAAGCGTCCATGGCACATACCTCGAAGACAGGTTGTGCAGAATTGGACGGGAGGCGTCTGACGGGGGTCTGCGTCGCCCCCGTCGGAAATAATAGAGGTGCGACAGCCGGCAGGTCAAGCGACCCCGCGAGTCCGGATACCAGGCGATCCGACGACGCCGATCGAACGGATCAACGCTGCAAGACTGGAGGCGCGAGCCGGAGTCGAACCGGCCTGGAAGGATTTGCAGTCCTCTGCATAACCGCTTTGCTATCGCGCCGGTGTGCATCCATGCGAACAGGCCGCGGCAATCACTATGCCACAGCCAGCCCGGAAAAACTGGAGCGGGAGACGAGTCTCGAACTCGCGACCTCAACCTTGGCAAGGTTGCGCTCTACCAACTGAGCTACTCCCGCGAAGCAACGAAGTATAGCCAATAATTCGAGGCCTTTGCAAACGGCCGCCGCCTGCCAAGCCCCATAGGTGCTCACTTGCACCCTCACTTGCCACCGGCGCGCAACTGCGGCCAGGCCTGCTTGAGGTAGTAGCCCATCGACCAGAGCGTGAGGATCGCCGCGAGGTAGATGAGCCAGGTGCCCAGCAACTGGCTGTCGATCAGCGTTGAACAGCCTGTCGTGATACAGCAGCAGCGGAATGGCGATCAGCTGCACCACCGTCTTGACCTTGCCGACGGAGCTCACGGCGACGCTGCGACGGGCGCCGATGGTCGCCATCCATTCGCGCAATGCGGATATGGCGATCTCGCGACCGATGATGATCGCGGCCACGCCGGCGGTGACGCGGTCCAGGTCCAGCAGCATGACCAGTGCCACGCAGACCAGCAGCTTGTCGGCAACCGGATCCAGAAAGGCGCCGAAGGCGGTCTGCTGTCCGAGACGCCGCGCCAGATAGCCGTCGAACCAGTCGGTGATCGCCGCGAGCACGAAGATCACGGTGGCAACCAGGTTGCGCGAGTGAATGCTCCAGCCGTCCCAGGGGATCAGATAGACCGCCACCAGCAATGGAATCGCCAGTATCCGCTGCCACGTCAGCAGGTTGGGCACGTTTAGCGGCATGGACAGACGACGGTCCTCAAGAACTGAAGACCCGATGCTAACAGGCTCAGTGACGCGCGCTGGATGCGTCCGGCTTGAGCACGTCGAGCTGCACGGAGACCTCCTTCGACTCGGACCCGATCCAGACCTGCGATTCCTGGATCGTCACGTTCAGTCGCATGGATCGATCCGCCAGAGCGGCGAGGCCGGCGCTGGATGAGGCAGGCAGCGACCACACGGCCAGGTTCTCCAGCCGCTGCAGTTCGGCCGCATTGCGCTTCCACCATTGATCCGCCTTGCTGCCGCCGTAGGCCAGCACCACGACCCGTCGCGACCTGCCACAGGCCTTGCGCAACCATTTCTCGTCCGGAATGCCGACGTCGACCCATAGTTCGATCAGGCCGGTCCGATCGCGCAGCCAGAGATCCGCCTCGTCGTCGGAGGACAATCCGCGTCCGAACGCCAGGTCGGGACCGGCGAACATCGCGAACGCGAGTACCCGTACCATCAGGCGCTCCGCGGTCTCCGACGGGTGCCGGGCAAGGGTGAGCGAATGATCGGCGTAGTAGTTGCGGTCCATGTCGGCAATCGACAGTTCCGCACGATGGATGGTGGCACCGGTAGCCATGCCGCCGGATTATAGGAGATCGACGTCAGCCTGCCGTCAACGCAGCCGATTGAACCAGAGCACGGAGCACAACCCGGCGAGAACGGTCATCACTGCGGCAAGCGCGGTCATCAGCGCGCTCACTTCCGTCCGCCGCCGCTCCATCACCAGCTTGTTCTTGAGATCCTCGTAGACCTTGCTTGAGGTCCGCGGCCGTTCCCGCATGGAAGTACTCGCCACGCGTGACGTCCGCCACCGCCTTGAGCGTCTCCTCGTCGAGGCGCACGTAGAAGGAGTACTCGCCGAAATCGACCGCGCCCCCATCTCGCGTGCCGAAGCCGACGGTGTAGACGCGAACGCCGCGATCGGCCGCCATCCTGGCCGCATCGAGCGGGTCGGGGCCGGTGGTGCGACGGCCGTCCGAGAGCAGGATGATCACCCCTGTCTCGTAGGAGCCGGGCGGCACGACCGCGATTTCCGGCGCCGACTTTGCGGGCGGCGGGCCGAGTGGCCGGTTTCGCGAGGCGGATCCGCGGACTGCTGACGCGCTCGGGCCCCGTGCCGCCGACCAGTTTCTCCAGATCGATGCCGGCATCCGGGAAACAGCATCGCGAGGGACGCGTACGAGCCGCTGCCGGTGGCCGTTCCCCGCTGCAGGACGAAGCGATCGACCGCCGCGATCAGCTCCTCCCGGTTCGAGGTCGGCATCTGGACCTGCGAAGCCGTCGCGCCGAATTCGACGATGCCGATGCGCACGTCGGCCGGGACCTCCTGCACGAAGGCCTTGGCGGCGGTTTGCGCCGCGCTGATGCGGGTCGGCTCGACGTCGGTCGCGCGCATGCTGCCGGAGGTGTCGATGGCCAGCACGATGGTCTTGAACTGCGACGGCAGGTAGACCACTGCGCTGGGCCTGGCCATGGCCAGCACCAGCACCATCAAGGCCAGCAGCAGCAGCAATGGCGGCACATGTCGCCGCAGTCGGGTACCCGGTGTCATGGCGGCGCGGACGATCGCCAGGCTCGGGTACTGCGTGGCCCGGGTCCGGCCGCAGCAGCCAGAGATAGAGCATCACCAGGAGCGGCGCCAGCAGGAGCAGCCAAAGGGAACCTGGCGATTCGAAGCTCATGGAACGCCTCCCGGGGAATGGAGCCACTTTAGCACCGCGGCGCCTGCCCGTGCGCACCGCGCCGCGCAATTCCTGCGAAGGCAGGGCGCGGACGCCTTACCCTGCCGGCCGCGCCGGGTCGCGCTCCCGCAACAACAGGTAGAGGCCGCTCGCAACGACGACGATCGCGCCGACGACGACTGCCGAGCGTGGCACGTCGTCGAAGACCAGGTAGCCGAGCAGGCTCATGTAGAGGATCTGCTGATAGATGAAGGGCGACAGCGTCGATGCCGGCGCGAAGCGGTGGGCCACCGCCAGCAGGTAGTGGCCCAGGCCCCCGGCAATCCCCGTGATCGCCACGACCAGCCATTCCAGTGCCGACGCCGGCATCTGCCAGACCATCAGCGCCGAAGGGCGCAATCACGATCGTCGACCCGAGCGCCGAGAGGAAGTTGGTGCTCTCGGGCCGGTCGATCGACGCGAGCCGACGGGTCAGCAGGATGAAGCAGGCGTACATGCCGGTCTGCAAAACCGAGACCAGCATGGCCGGGTGAAAGCCGCGGCTGCCCGGCTGAAGGATGATGACGACGCCGACGAAGCCGACCACGATCGCGATCCACCGCCCCCGATCGAGACGTTCACCGAGCAGGTGCACGCCCAGCACCGCCACGATGAATGGGCGCCAGGAACATGATGGAGCCGGTCTCCGCCAGTTGCAGATACTGCAACGCCCAGAAGTTCATGGCCGTCATGCACGGCAGCATCATGGCCCGCACCAGTTGCAGCCAGGGACGCCGGCGTGCGCACCAGGTTCAGGCGGCTGCGCGGCACCATCACCGCCGCGGTGAACACCGTGTGCGCCAGGAATCGCAGGAAGACGACCTGAAGCAGCGGCAGGGTCTGTACCAGCCACTTGGCGCCGGTGTCGAGGATGGAGAAGAAGAATACGGCGCCGGACACCAGGCCGATGCCGATCAGGCGGTTGCGCCCGCTGTCCAGGTGCAGGAGGGATTTGCTCATTGGCCGGTGCCAGGCACCGCGGTCAGTGAAGCCGCCGGTAGATATCCTGCGCCAGACTGCGCGAGATGCCCTCCACCGAGGCCAGATCCTCGACGCTCGCCGCCATGACGCCGCGCAGCCCGCCGAAGCGCGCGAGCAGGCGCTGGCGCCGCTTGGCGCCGATTCCGTCGATCTCCTCCAGCGAAGAGGCCCGCCGGACCTTGGCGCGCCGGGCGCGCATGCCGGTGATGGCGAAGCGATGGGCCTCGTCGCGGATCTGCGCGATCAGCATCAGCGCCGCCGACTCCCGGCCCAGCTCCATCGGCGCCCGGCCGTCGGCAAAGATCAGCGTCTCCAGCCCGACCTTGCGCCCTTCGCCCTTGGCCACGCCGACCAGCACGCCGATGTCGAGACCGAGTTCCTCGAAAACCTCGCGGGCAACCGAGACCTGCCCCTTGCCGCCGTCGATCAGCACGATTTCGGGCAGCCGCCGTTCCGTACGCCGGCTCGATCCGATCCGGCTCGCCTCGCCGTTGACCGCCAGCCGGCCGTAGCGGCGGGTCAGTACCTGGCGCATCGCCGCATAGTCGTCGCCCGGCTCGATGCCGGCAATGTTGAAGCGCCGATACTCGTCGCGCACCATCTGGTGGCCTTGTAGACGACGCAGGAAGCCTGGGTCGCCTCGCCCATGGTGTGGCTGATGTCGAAGCACTCGACCCGCAACTGATCGAGATCGGCGTCGTCCAGTTTGAGCACCCGCGCCAGTTCACGCGTGCGGGCCTGCTGCGACCCCTCTTCGGCCAGCGTGCGGGTCAGCGCGATCTCGGCGTTGCCCTGCGCCTGCTCGAGCCAGCGGCGCCGCGTCTGCTGCGGCTGGCGGATCCATTGCACCGGCTTGCCGGCCTGCTCCGTCAGGCTGGACAGCGCCTCCGAGCGCTTGCGGCTCGACGGCGCACACGATGATCGGCGGCACGAAGACCCCGGCGTAGTGCTGGGCCAGGAAGGCCTCCAGCACCGCCGCGGGCGTGTCCTCGTCGAGTTCGCCGACATGGCCCGGAAAGTAGGCCTTGTCGCCGAGGTGGCGACCGCCCCGGATCATCGCCAGGTTCAGGCAGACCTTGCCGGCCGCGGATGGCGATGGCGATGACGTCGGCGTCGGTGTCCGATCCGGTGTCCATCGACTGCTGGTGCAGCACGCGCGACAAGGCCGACATCCGGTTGCGCAGGACCGCCGCCTCCTCGAAGCGCAGTTCCTGGGCCGCCGCCTGCATGGCGGCCTCCAGTTCCGCCAGGATTTCCTTGTGCCCGCCCCGCAGGAAGCGGACCGCCGCATCGACATCGGCCGCATAGGCATCCGGCGTCGATCAGGTTCGACGCAGGGCGCGCTGCAGCGGTCGATCTGGTGCAGCAGGCAGGGACGGGACCGGTTGGCGAATACCGTGTCTTCGCAGGTCCGCAGGCGAAACACCTTCTGCAGCACCTGGATGCCCTCCTTGACCGCCCAGGCGCTCGGGTACGGGCCGAAGAACTGTGACATCCGGTCGACGCCCGCCGCGGTAGTACGCGATCCGGGGATAGCGATGAGCGCTGATCCGCAGGAAGGGGTAGGTCTTGTCGTCACGGAACAGGATGTTGTAACGCGGCAACAGTGACTTGATCAGGTTGCTTTCCAGCAGCAGGGCTTCCGCCTCGGACTGGGTCGCCGTGGTCTCGATTCGCAGGATTCTGCCCACCATCTGCGCGATCCGCGGGCTCTGCCGGGTCTTGCTGAAGTACGAACTGACGCGCTTCTTCAGGTCGCGGGCCTTGCCGACGTACAGGACCACGTCGCCCTCGCCGATCATCCGGTAGACACCCGGGCGATTCGGCAGCCGCGACAGGAACCGCTTGAAGTCGGGCGGGCCGGTCGGAGCGGGGGCGTGGGCCGCGAGCGGGGTGGCGGCCGGACCGGGCGGGTCGGGCGGCTCGGAGGGCTGGGCCCCGCCCGCCGAGCCCGGAAGGCCGGTCATTGCCCCGGCGGGCCTTCTCGAAGGCCGGGGTGGATTGCGGCAATGCGCCGCGCCAGGTTACGGTTCTTCGGCGCCGACAGGCCTGCCAGCACTTCATCGACCAGATCGGGCCGGTTGCAGACCAGCACCATGTCGCAGCCCGCCGTCAAGCGCGGCGACGACGCGCGCGGTGATGCCGCCCGCGAAGCTCGCGGCTTCCATCGTGAGATCGTCCGAGAAGACCAGGCCGTCGAACTTCAATCGCCGGCGCAGGATGGTCTGCAGCCATTTGCGCGAAAAACCGGCAGGATTCGGATCCACCTGCGGATAGATCACATGGGCCGGCATCACGCTCGACAGGGAGCGGCCGAGCCAGCCGTAGGGCGCGGCGTCCTGCGCCAGGATCGTGCGCAACGGCCGGTCGTCCACCGGCATTCGCGACATGCGAGTCCGCATGGGCGTAGCCGTGACCGGGGAAATGCTTGCCGCAGTTGCCGATGCCACCCAGCAGCAGGCCATGATTCAGGCTCTTGGCCAGCAGGGTCACCACGCGGGCGTCCGAATGGAAGGCTCGATCGCCGATGACGCCGGAGGCGTCGTGATCCAGGTCCAGTACCGGAGTGAAACTCAGGTCCACGCCCACGGCGCGCAGTTCGGCGCCGATCGCGTGGCCGATCTCGGTGGCCTCGCGGCAGGCCGCCAGCACGTCGCGATCCCACAGCCGGCCCAGGTCCCGCATCGGGGCGATCGTGCTGAAGCCCTTGCGGAAGCGCTGCACTCGCCCGCCTTCGTGGTCGACGCAGACCAGCAACTGCGGGCTGCGCAGCGCATGGATTTCCGCCGTCATGTCACGCAACTGCGCCGGCGAGTCGTAGTTGCGCGTGAACAGGATGACTCCACCCACCAGGGGATGACACAGACGCTGGCGTTCCGCGTCGGTCAGCGCCAGGCCGTCGACGTCGGCGATGATCGGCCCCAGGGGCAGTTGCAGCGGTGCCGATCGCCGGCGCAGGTAAGCCATCAGTTCTTCTCCAGGATCACGAATGCGAGTGCACTCGCCTTCTCGTCCGACAACGACACATGCGCCGTCAGGTCGAGCTCGTCGAGGTACGGGGCCAGCGCCTTGCGGGCGACCGGATAGGGCTTGCCCCGGGAGTCGTTCAGGATCTGCAGCGACAGCAGGGTCATGGGCCCTCGCAGGCCGAGCCCAAGCGCCTTGGAGAAGGCCTCCTTGCCGGCGAATCGCTTGGCGAGGTAGCGTACCGCCCGATCCGTGCCCGCCGACGCCGTCGGCGGCGCCGCGCGAACGCCGGCGGGAGAATTCCGCCAGTTCATCGGGTCCCAGGATGCGGCGGGCGAAACGATCCCCATAACGCCTGAGCAGTCCCTCGATCCGCTCGAGCAGGACGATGTCGGTGCCGATGCCGTAGATCACGCCGCTCAGCCCCGCAGCGGCGAGGCACCAGCGGCCGCTGCGCCACCGGCCGCAGCCTCCCGGATCAGCCGCTTCATCTCCGCGACCGCCTCGCGCAGTCCGACGAACAGCGCGCGTGAAACGATCGCATGGCCGATGTGCAGTTCGCGGATGCCCGGCAGCGCCGCCACCGGCTGCACGTTGAAGTAGTTGAGCGCATGGCCGGCATTGAAGCGCATGCCGTGCTCGCGGACCAGTTCGCCCGCCGTGCGGATCCTGGCCAGCTCGCGCAGCACCGTCGCGCTCTCGGCATCGCGACCGTCCCGGTGAAACGCTTCCGCATAGGGCCCGGTGTGGATCTCGCAGACCGCCGCGCCGATCCGGGCAGCGGCCTTCACCTGCGCAGGGTCGGCGTCGATGAAGACGCTGGTCATCACCCCCGCAGATCGCAGGCGATCGATCGCCGCGGCGATCTTGGCCTCCTGGACGACGATGTCGAGACCGCCCTCGGTGGTGACCTCATGGCGGCCCTCCGGCACCAGCATCGCCATCTCGGGACGCAACTGGGTGGCGATGGCGACCATCTCGTCGGTCGCAGCCATTTCCAGGTTCAGCTTGATGTGGGTCAGGTCCCGCAGCCGGCGCACGTCCAGGTCCTGGATGTGGCGCCGATCCTCACGCAGATGCACGGTGATTCCGTCAGCACCGCCCAGGTGCGCCTCGACGGCGGCCCATACCGGATCCGGCTCGTAGGTCCGGCGCGCCTGCCGCACCGTGGCGACATGGTCGATGTTCACACCCAGTTCGATCATCGGATCACCTGTTCCTGGAGCCGCTGCAGGTCGATCAGTATCTGCCGCGTCTTGAGTGGGATACCCTCCAGCTGGGCCCCGAGCACCTGGCGGGACAGGCGCTTGGCCGAGGCCAGCACACCTGGCGCATCATACCGCCCGCCGGCGATGTCCCGAAGCACGCGGACCGGGAAGGCGTCTTCATCGTCGGCATCCGAAAGCACCAGCTGACCGCTGAGCATCCGGTAGACAGCGCCAGGCTGCAGATCGCGTCCCTGCTGGTCGCAACTGAGGTCCGGGGCATAGCCGATCTGCTGCAGCAGGAGCCATTCGAATCGGCGCAGCACTTCCTCGTGCGCGCCGCGTTCGCCCAGCGCGCGCAAGGCCTCCACATAGCCCGTGTAGAGCCCGGGGTGCGGATCCTCGCGACCGAGCAGCCGCACCAGGAGTTCGTTGAGGTAGAAGGCGAACAGCAGGGCCTCGCCCGAGGGCATCGGCAAGCCACCTTGCCATTCGGCGCGGGTCAGTGTGCGCAATTCGCCCTTGCCGGCAATGGTGAACTCGATCGGCTGGAACTGCAGCAGCACCGCCCTCAAGGCGGACTGTGGCCGCCTGGCCCCCTTGGCAACCACTGCCAGCCTGCCGAGCTTCTGGGAGAACAACTCGACGATCAGGCTTGTCTCGCGGTAGGGAAAGCTGTGCAGGACGAAACCGGTCTCACTCATACCCATAGCTGCGCAGGTGCGCCGCATCCTTGGACCAGCCCCCGCGGACCTGGACCCAGAGCGTGAGGAACACCTTGCCGCCGAAAAGCTTCTCCATGTCCTGGCGCGCTTCGCTCGCGATGCGCTTGATCCGTTCGCCGCCCTTGCCCAGGATCATCGGCTTGTGCGAGCGGCGCTCGACCACGATCGTGGCGGCGATGCGCCGCAGGCTGCCCTCGAGCTCGAAACTGTCGATCACGACGGTGCTTTCGTACGGCAGCTCGTCGCCCAGCAGTCGAAACAGCTTCTCGCGGATCAGCTCGCTCGCGAAGAACCGCTCCGGCCGGTCGGTCAACATGTCCTCGTCGTACATGGCGGGCGCAACCGGCAGGCGCGCGATGACCGCATCGAGGAGCTTGTCGATCCCGAAGCCGGTGCGGGCGCTGATCGGCACGATCGCGTCCAGCGCCGGCGCCCGCTGGCTGACCTTGGCAATGATCGGCAGGACGTCGTTCTTGCTGGCCAGTGTGTCGACCTTGTTGAGCGCCAGCACCGCCGGCACGCCCGGCGGCAGCAGCCGCAGCACCTGGTCTTCGGCGCCGGTCCAGCCGTTGAGCTGCGCGACGATGATCACGACTTCGGCGTTCTGGGCCGTCGACTGGGCGGTCCGGTTCAGCAGCTGGTTCATCGGATTCAACTGCCGCGTCTGATAGCCCGGCGAGTCGATCAGCGCCAGTTGGGCATCCGGGCGCGAGAGAACCGCGAGCACCCGATGGCGGGTCGTCTGGGCACGATCGGCCGTGATCGACACCGCCTGGCCCACGAGCCGGTTCAGCAGCGTGGACTTGCCGGTATTGGGCCGGCCGACGATGGCGACATGGCCGCAGCGGAAATCAGGCAACGCTCAGATCGCCGCTGCGCGTCCGGCAGCCGCTGCCGCATCGCCATCGGCTTCGGTGGGTTTGGCGCTGCCGCCACCCGCCGGATTGCCCGGGGCCTTGGGCGCCCGCGCTGCGGCGGGAGCAACCGACTTGGTCCGACGAGGCGTCACGACCGCCAGGCGGCTCGCATTCTCCAGGGCGAGCTTGGCCGCCGCCTGCTCGGCTGCGCGCCGGCTGCCGCCGGTGCCGCTGACCCGCACCGACAGCTTGGGAATCGAGCATTCGACCTCGAAGACCTGGCTGTGGGCGGCGCCGTGCGTGGCCACGACTTCGTAGACCGGCAGGGGTATGCGTCGGCCCTGCAGGTACTCCTGCAGCAGGGTCTTGGCGTCCTTTCCGAGGGTCTTCGGGTCGACGCTCTTGAGCACCGGCTCATACAGTTTCTCGATCACGGTCGCCGCCTGCGCGAAGTCCGAGTCGAGGAAGATTGCGCCCACGATTGCTTCGACCGTATCGGCCAGGATCGACGGCCGGCGCAGTCCGCCGCTGCGGCGCTCGCCTTCGCCGAGGACGAGGGAATCACTCAGCGCCAGGGACTGGCCGATCTCGAACAGGGCCTGCTGCTTGACGAGGTTGGAGCGCAGGCGTGAGAGGTCACCTTCGTCGAATCGACCGAAGCGGGCGTAGAGCATCGACGCCACCGCACAGTTCAGGACGCTGTCGCCGAGAAACTCCAGTCGCTCGTTGTGCAGCTTGCCGTGGCTGCGGTGGGTCAACGCCTGAACGAGCAGCGTCTCAGTCTTGAAACGGTATCCAAGACGCTCCTGCAACCGTTCGAGACCTTGTTCCATCACTCCTCATCGCTTGACAGCATTCATCAGAACTTGCCGGTGATCCCGGCCCTGCCCCGCGGGATCAATCCGATCTCGAATCGCCCTTGTAGTCGATCAGCAGGCTGGCGGGTCCGAACAGGGGGATCCGCTTCTCGTAGGCAAAGGACACGACCGTCTTGTCGTTCACCTTGGTGATGATCAGATCCTTGGCGGCGATCGCGGAAAAATCGTCGATTGCCTGGGACCGGTCGAAGGCCGTGCGGATCTCAGACGCCAACCCGGTGGGCGATGCGCTGGTCGCACGCACGACCGCCTTCTTGATGTTGAAGTATTCGATGACCGTCGGAACCACCCGCATGACCACCAAGCGCGATCAAGGCGATGATAACGCCGGAGACGAGCAACCCGATCAGCGTCAGGCCTTGCTGGCGCCGAGGTTGCCGGCCGATGGCGGGAAATGGCGCCGCCTGGGAACGAGGTACCCCCTGAGAGCGAGGCCCCGCCTGAGAGCGAGGCACCGCCTGGGGGCGAGGCACCGCCGGGGTGCGGGAAGCGCGGCGGCCGCGCGTAAATAGGGGCGATTGATCACTTGAAGCTTCCAATTCTCGTCAAGTCGCTGAAGTTCATCCAGATGAAGAACGCCCTGCCCACCAGGTTCTGTTCGGGTACGAATCCCCAGTAGCGACTGTCGAGGCTGTTCTCCCGATTGTCGCCCATCACGAAATAATGACCGGCGGGTACGGTACAAGTCACACCGGAGGGCACGTAACTGCATTGGTCACTGTGTGGCACGCCTTGTATGGGTCTTATGAGAGTCGGATTCTTCAATTCTGTCAATAGCTTATGACTGACTTCTCCCAAGGTCTCTGAGTATTGCGGAACGTACCTTCCCTGCTCCACGTCATAGAATTCGCCGGCCGGCGCCAGGGGAACTTCGTCGCCGTTGATGCTTAACCTGTTGTTTTTTATGGTGACTTTATCGCCGGGCAGGCCGACCACCCGCTTGATGTAATCCACCGACGTATCGAGCGGATATCGGAACACCATGGTGTCACCGCGTTCCGGCAAACCGACGTCCAGTACCTTGGTGTGGACGACCGGCAGGCGCACGCCGTAGGCGTACTTGTTCACCAGGATCAGGTCGCCGACGAGCAGCGTCGGGATCATCGACCCCGACGGGATCTTGAACGGCTCGAACAGGAAGGAGCGCAGCAGGAACACGACGATGAAGACCGGGAACAGGCCGGCGGTGTACTCGAGCCACGCGGGGCGGCGAATGGTCGATTCGCGGATCTTCTGGCGCGCCGCCGGATTCGGAGTCGCGCCACGGGCTTCCTGTTCGCGTTCCCAGTCGGCGATCCTGCGGGCGGCATCGCGCCGCCTGCCAGGCGCCAGGATCAGCATGTCGAGGAGCCAGACGCACAGCGTGAAAAGGGTCAGCAGGAAGAGGATCAGCGCGAAGTTCATGGGTACCTGACGTGAAAGTGGTTCGATCGGACGCAAGGCCGGTCGGGACTTGGGCGTTGTGCACCGGCGAACGGCCGGTGCCGGGGAGCCTGCGCGCAGCGCACGGGCGCGATTGACGGGACTGGCGAGATCACGGGCCCCTTCCCATACTCCGACAGACTCCTAGCGTTCAGTCGCCTGCAGGACTGCCAGGAAGGCCTCCTGCGGGATTTCCACCGAGCCGACCTGCTTCATCCGCTTCTTGCCCGCCTTTTGCTTCTCCAGCAGCTTTCGCTTGCGGGAAATGTCGCCGCCGTAGCATTTGGCCAGCACGTTCTTGCGCAGCGCCTTGATGTTCTCGCGGGCAATGATGTTGCTGCCGATCGCGGCCTGCAAGGCAACGTCGAACATCTGCCTCGGAATCAGCTCCCGCATCCGGGAGGCGACTTCACGACCGCGTGACAACGAGTTGGACCGGTGCACGATGACCGACAGCGCATCGACCTTGTCGCCATTGATCAGCAGGTCCATCTTCACCACGTCGGACGAACGGTACTCGACAAACTCGTAGTCCATCGAGGCATAGCCGCGGGATACGGATTTCAGCCGATCGAAGAAGTCCATGACGATCTCGCTCATCGGCATTTCGTAGGTCAGGTGCACATGGCGACCGTGGTAGGCAAGGTCGCGCTGGATGCCCCGCTTGCCGGTGCACAGCGTGATCACCGGACCGACGTACTCCTGCGGCACGAAGACGACGACCTTGACGATCGGTTCCCGGATCTCGGCGATCTTGGGCGTCTCCGGCATGCGCGCCGGATTCTCGATCCGCGCGACCGTGCCATCCGTCATCACGACCTCGTAGATGACCGTCGGCGCAGTGGTGATCAGGTCCATGCCGTACTCGCGCTCCAGCCGCTCCTGAACGATGTCCATGTGCAGCATGCCGAGAAAGCCGCAGCGGAATCCGAAACCGAGCGCCTGCGAGACTTCCGGCTCGAATTGCAGCGACGAATCGTTGAGCTTCAATTTATCCAGCGCCTCGCGCAGCGCGTCGTATTCGCTCGCCTCGATCGGGTAGAGACCGGCAAAGACCGATGGCTTGATCTCCTTGAAACCCGGCAAGGCCTCGCGCGCGGGCGCGCTGACATGGGTGAGCGTGTCGCCCACCTTTGCAGCCTTCAATTCCTTCAGGCCGGTGATCACGAAGCCGACTTCTCCGGCCGACAGCACTTCGCGAGCCACCGAACGCGGGGTGAACACGCCGAGCTGGTCCACGGCATGGACGGCGTCCGCTGCCATCATCCGGATCCTGTCCTTGACCTTGAGCGTGCCGTTGACCACCCTCACCAGCATCACCACGCCGACGTAGTTGTCGAACCACGAGTCGATGACCAGCGCCTGCAGCGGCGCTTCGGGATCGCCTTTGGGCGGCGGCATGCGCGCGACGACCGCTTCGAGGATCTCGTCGATGCCCATGCCGGTCTTGGCGCTGGCCGGGATGGCGTTGCTTGCATCGATGCCGATCACATCCTCGATCTCGAGCCGGGCGTTCTCCGGATCGGCTTGCGGCAGGTCCATCTTGTTGAGCACCGGCACGACCTCGACGCCGAGGTCGATCGCGGTGTAGCAGTTGGCGACCGTCTGCGCCTCGACGCCCTGCGACGCATCCACTACCAGCAGCGCGCCTTCGCAGGCGGACAGCGACCGGCTGACCTCGTAGGAGAAGTCGACGTGACCGGGCGTGTCGATCAGGTTCAGATGGTATTCCCGCCCATCCCTCGCCCGATAACGCAGCGACGCGGTCTGGGCCTTGATCGTGATGCCACGCTCACGCTCCAGGTCCATCGAGTCGAGCACCTGTTTTTCCATTTCGCGATCCGACAGGCCGCCGCAGCGCTGGATCAGCCGGTCAGCCAGGGTCGACTTGCCGTGGTCGATGTGGGCGATGATGGAGAAATTGCGAATATGCTGCATTATGAGAAGAACGGGCCCGCTGGACGATCCCGGACGGAAATGGCGAGGCACCCGGGGCGATCCCCAGGGCGCACCGGAAGTGCCGGGCAAAAGCCGCAGCCCTTCCGCGGGCAAACCGCTATTGTAGTGGGGCGGGGCCCCACCCGGCAGAGGCCCCGGGCAGCGCCGACCGAACGAGCGGCTACGGCTTGATCGGAATGTACTGGGCTGCCTCGCCGCGCCGGACCAGAACGACCAGGGTCTTGCGCTTGTCCAGGCGCCCCACTACCGCGTTGAACTGCTCGGCAGACTGGATGTCCTGGTTGTTCACCTGGAGCAGCACGTCGCCGACCCGCAGCCCCGCCTGGGCCGCCGCGCCGCTCTCTTCCACTGACTCGACGACGACGCCGCCCTTGGTGCGCAGTTCCTTCTGCTGGGCCGCGGACAGGTCGTTGACCACCACGCCCAGCCAGTTCGCCTTGACTGCCGGCTTGTCCGGGGTGGGCGTGCCCTGCGGTCCAGCGCTGGCGGTACGATCGGGCGTCATCTCGCCCACGGTGACGGTGATCTGCCGGGCCGCCCCGCGACGCCAGATCTCCATCGGCACCTGGGTGCCCGGCTTGGTGTTGCCGACGATCCGCGGCAAATCGCTTGATCGCTCGATGGTACGGTCGGCGAACTTCTGGATGATGTCACCCACCTCGATGCCCGCCTTGTCCGCCGGCGCGCCCTGCTCGACGCTGCGCACCAGGGCGCCGGTCGGCTTGTCCAGGCCCAGCGGCTCGGCGATGTCCTTGGTCACTTCGGCAATCCCCACCCCGATGCGGCCCCGGACCACCCGTCCGGTGGTGCGGATCTGGTCTGCCACCCGCATGGCCTCGTCGATCGGGATCGCGAACGAGATTCCCATGAAACCACCGGTGCGGCTGTAGATCTGGGAATTGATGCCGATCACCTCGCCCCGCATGTTCAGCAGCGGGCCGCCGGAATTGCCGGGATTCACCGCGACGTCGGTCTGGATGAACGGCAGGTAGTCGCCGGTTTCACGCCCCTTGGCCGACACGATACCCGCCGTGACGGTACTGGCGAGGCCGAACGGCGAACCGATCGCCACCACCCACTCGCCCACGCGCACGCGACTCGGATCCCCGACCTTCAGCGCCGGCAAGCCGGTCGCATCGATCTTGACCAGGGCAACGTCGGTGCGCTGGTCCGATCCGATCAGCTTGCCCTTCAGTTCACGCTGGTCGGTGAGGGTCACGTAGATTTCGTCGGCGCCGTCCACCACGTGGTGATTGGTCAGGACGTATCCGTCGGTGGCGATGATGAAACCCGAGCCGACTCCGCGCGGCATTTCCTCACGGGGGCCGTTGGGGCCGCGGGGGCCCTGGCCTCGCGGCTGCCCGGGGATCTGGCCCGGGGGAAAGAACCGGCGGAAAAACTCGTAGAACGGATCGTTCGGATCCAGTTCCGGCATCTGCGACGAATTGGGCCTGGCGCGGGAGCGCTCGGTCGTTCGGATATTGACCACTGCGGGGCCGGTGCGTTCAACCAGATCGGCGAAATCCGGCAGGGCGGACTGCGCATGAACGGCGGCCGTGGCGGTGAATGCCCCCGGCAGAAGGGACGCGGCGACCGCGACCACCCCGGTGAACAGATAGGAAGAAAGCCTCTTCATGCGGACCTCGTCTTGACTTTAAACAGGTTGACTCGAATTGCGGACATCGCTGGATTGCGGCGGCTTTCCCCGACCCGAGCGACGATACCAGACCAGCCAACGGCACAAGCCGTGCCAATCGGCATCGGGCACCCGCCGCCGGACCAGCAGCAACCGATAATCCAGGCCGCGCGGGGCCTGCACATCCGCAGCCCCCGCCTCTGACTCCGATTGTGGACCATCGGCCGCGGGCAGCGCGCAAGCAACCTTTTTCGTCGCTCGCGCGTGCAGGAAGAAGACCGGGCCCAATCGCCAGGCGACGATTGCGAACGCCTCGATCGGTGCTCCGCCGTGCGGGTCGATGAGCCGCAAGCCGCCGTGACCGTCGATCGCCAGGGTCCGGACCGGCAATCGCCGGTCACGCCACGCGACAAGCAGGCTCCAGAAGGCACACACCAGGCCCGCGATCAGCGGCAGCGACCAGTGCCGCATCGACAGGCCTTCACGCCACTGCTCGGCTGCGGACATGCCGAGCGAACCGGCAGTGGCCGCACCCGCCAGCAAGGTGATCCGGCTTGCCCCGGTATCGATGCCGCCAGAAACCGTCACGGCGAGGGACATGACCGGCCCTGCGTCGCGGTCTGGCTCAGGAGAACTTGCGAATCACCAGAGTGCCGTTGGTGCCGCCGAATCCGAACGAGTTGGATATGGCGACATCGATGGGCATCTGCCGCGCCTCGTTGGCGCAGTAATCCAGGTCGCAGGCGGGATCCTGGTTGAAGATGTTGATCGTGGGCGGCGAGATCTGGTGATGCACCGCAAGCGTGGTGAACACCGACTCGATGCCACCGGCCGCACCCAGGAGGTGCCCGGTCATGGACTTGGTCGAGTTGATGACGAGCTTGGAGGCGGCATCACCGAAGGTCAGCTTGATCGCCCCGGTCTCGTTGGCATCACCGAGCACGGTCGAGGTGCCGTGCGCGTTCACGTATTGCACTTCGTCCGCGTTGATACCGGCGTCCCGCATGGCATTGCGCATGCCGCGGTACGGGCCGGTCATGTCCGGAGAGGTGATGTGGTAGGCGTCGGCACTCATGCCGAAACCGATCAGTTCCCCGTAGATCCTGGCGCCACGCTTCCTGGCATGCTCCAGTTCCTCCAGAATCAGCACACCCGCCCCCTCACCCAGGACGAACCCGTCCCGGTCCCGGTCCCAGGGCCGGCTGGCGGTGGTGGGATCGTCGTTGCGCGTGGACAGTGCCCGGGCCGCGGAGAATCCGCCCACCCCGAGTGGCGACACGGTCGCCTCGGTACCGCCAGCCACCATCACGTCGGCATCGCCATAGACGATCATGCGGCCCGCGTCGCCCACGCAATGCAAGCCGGTGGTGCAGGCACTGACGATGGCGAAGTTGGGACCCTTGAGACCCAGCATGATGGACAACTGACCCGACACCATGTTGATGATGGAGCCAGGCACGAAGAACGGCGACACCCGACGGATACCGCGATTCTGCAACTCCGTGTGCATATCCTCGATCAGCGGCAGGCCGCCGATGCCGGAGCCGACGAAGACACCGATCCGCTCGGCGTTTTCCTCTGTGACTTCTATGCCGCTGTCCCGAAAGGCCTGCAGGGACGCCGCAACACCGTAGTGGATGAAGGAATCGAAATGCCTGGCTTCCTTGGCAGGCATCCAGTCTGCTGCATCGAAGCCCTTCACCTCACCGGCGATTCGGGTGGGGAAGGTCGAGGCGTCGAAGCGGGTGATCTCACCGATTCCGGAGCGACCGGCCACCAGGTTGTTCCAGCCGGTCTCGACATCGTTGCCGACCGGCGATATGAGCCCGAGACCCGTAATGACGACGCGACGCTTGCTCATTCAGGCTTTCTGATTGGCCTTTACGAAGTCGATCGCCTGCTGGACCGTCGTGATCTTCTCGGCCTGCTCATCCGGGATTTCAGTTCCGAACTCGTCTTCCAGGGCCATCACCAGTTCCACGGTGTCGAGCGAGTCGGCTCCGAGATCGTCTACGAAAGACGAAGCAGTCTTGACCTCCGCCTCATTGACGCCTAGTTGCTCGGCCACAATCTTCTTGACCCGCTGCTCAATATCCGACATTTATGATTCTCCTGATGACTGTCTGCGCCGGCGGCATGGTACCGGCATTCAATGATGCCGGCATCGGATGGCGCCGGCATTTCGTATATTCCAGGGCAGTTACTTCCAGATCGGTACTAACAAAGCCAGCGCTCGCGGCCAGCGGAAATTGTATCAGTGCCGCATCGCCAGGGTGGTGCGGCGGCCCTCCTAAGCCATGTGCATGCCTCCATTGACGGGCAGCGTGATGCCGGTAATGTAGCCGGCGCCGGCGGAGGCCAGAAAAACCACTGCTGCGGCTATATCCTCGACCTGGCCGAGACGCGCCAAGGGGATCTGCCGGGTCAGCGCTGAGACCTGCTCCGCGTCGAGCGCGCGGGTCATGTCGGTATCGATGAAACCGGGTGCGACGCAGTTCACTGTGATGCCCCGGCTGCCGATCTCACGGGCCAGCGCCCGGCTCATGCCTGCGACACCGGCCTTGGCGGCGGCGTAGTTGGCCTGACCGGGGTTGCCGGAGGATCCGACCACCGACGTGATGTTGATGATGCGTCCATGCCGCTGCTTCATCATCGGGCGAATCGCCAGTCGTGACAGGCGAAATACCGCGGTCAGATTGGTCTCTATCACCTCCAGCCATTCGCTGTCTTTCATCCGCATCGCCAGGTTGTCCCGCGTGATGCCGGCGTTGTTGACCAGCACCGACAGCTTCCCATGCGACTTGACGATCCGCTCCATCAGCGCCTCGCAGGCGGCGGCATCGTTGACATCGAGTGCCACGCCGTAACTGTCGCCGGACAGCGCCGCGCTGATCCTTCCCGCGCCCTCCTCCGAGGTCGCGGTACCGATGACCAGCGCGCCCTGCAGGGCCAGGGCCCGGGCGATGGCTTCGCCGATGCCGCGCGAGGCGCCTGTCACGAGGGCGACCTCGCCGGACAGGGAACTGCCGCCCTTGGCGGCTGCGGTCGTGGCGGCTGCGGTCGTGGCGGCAGCGGTGGTGGCGGGTGGCGTGCTCATTGAAATGACTCCAGGGTCTGCTGAAGTGACTCCGCGTCGTGCACGGCGTCGATCCGGGCGGTGGGAACGATGCGCTTGACCAGCCCGCTCAGCACCTTGCCCGGCCCGAACTCGATGTAGCGGTCTACCCCCCTCGCCTCCAGCGCCTTCACCAGTTCCACCCAGCGAACCGGTCCGTAAGCCTGGCGAACGAGGGCGTCCTTGATCCGTGCCGGATCCGATTCCTGCGCGACGTCGACATTGTTGATGAGGTCGATGCGCGGCGGACGGAGGTCGACCTCGGCCAGCGCCGCCTGCAGGAGCGCGCCCGCCGGCGCCAGCAGCCGCGAGTGAAAAGGCGCCGAAACCGGCAGCAGCACGGCACGCTTGGCCCCGAGAGACTTGGCGGCGGCGCAGGCCCGGTCCACAGCCTCCTTGTGCCCCGCGATCACGACCTGCGAGGGCGCGTTGTAGTTTGCCGGGTCGACGATCTCCTCGCGCCCGTCGGGTGCCGCTCGAGCCTGGTTGCAGGCCTGCGCCACCTGGGCGTCAGAGAGACCGAGGATTGCCGCCATCGCTCCGACACCGACCGGGACCGCCTCCTGCATTGCCCTGGCCCTCAGCCTCACCAAGCGCAAGGCCACATCGAAATCGAGCGAATCCGCCGCCGCCAGCGCCGTGTACTCGCCGAGGCTGTGGCCGGCTACGTACGTCGGCTCGCCACCACCCGCGCCGCGCCAGGCGGCCAGACAGGCCAGGCCGGCCAGGAGCATGGCGGGTTGGGTATGGGTTGTCAGCGCCAGCTGCTCGACTGGGCCTTCGGCGATGAGCCGCGACAGCGGCTCGCCGAGCACTTGGTCGGCGCGATTCAACAGAGCCGCGACCTCGGGTCGGCCTGCGAGGCTGGCCAGCATGCCGACCGATTGGGATCCCTGCCCGGGAAAGATGAATGCGACAGTCATGCGGGACCTTGATTCTTGCGGAAAAGACGAAAAGTCTGAGTTGGCGTCCGGCTACATCCGGACGAGGCTTGCCGCCCAGGTGAAGCCGCCGCCGACCCCTTCCATCAGCACCAGGTCGCCGGCCTTGACCCTGCCATCCGCCACGGCCACCGACAGCGCCAGCGGTACCGACGCGGCCGAGGTATTGGCGTGATCCGCCACCGTCGAGACGACGCGTTCCTGGGGCAGTCCCAGCTTGCGGGCAGTGGCCGTCAATATCCTGACGTTGGCCTGGTGGGGTATCAGCCA
This sequence comes from uncultured beta proteobacterium, assembly GCA_963834335.1. Lineage (GTDB taxonomy): Bacteria > Pseudomonadota > Gammaproteobacteria > Burkholderiales > Burkholderiaceae_E > Lautropia. Next base: position 292,421 of record CAWIBK010000002.1, read on the forward strand.
GTTCACCGCGTCCAGGGTCAGGCCGGCGGCCTCAACCGTTTCATGCGCGACTTCGGCGAGCACGTTGACCGCCAGCTTGAACACTGCCTGGCCGTCCATTGTCAGGTAAGGATGTCCGACGATCGCTCCGCCGCACACGTTGCCGGGAGCGCGCAGGATGTTCTCGTGGCGACCGTCCGAATGCAGGCGGGACGCAAGGATGCCCGGCTTGTCGTCGGCAGCCAGCACGACGGCGCCCGCGCCGTCGCCGAACAACACGCAGGTGGTCCGATCGTTCCAGTCGAGTATGCGGGAAAAGACTTCGGCGCCGATGACCAGGGCGCGCCGGGCGACCCCGCTGCAAATCAGTCCGTCGGCCACCGCGAGTCCGTACACGAAGCCGCTGCACACCGCCTGAACATCGAAAGCCGCGCCTCCGGGCACGCCCAGGGCTTTCTGGATCAGGCAGGCATTGCTGGGAAACACGTAGTCCGGCGTCGACGTCGCGCAGATGATCAGGTCGATGTCGGCCGCCGCGACGCCGGCCGCACTGAGCGCCGCCTGCGCAGCCTGTGTCCCGAGCATCGAACTGGTCACGTCAGGCTCGGCAAGCCACCGCTGCCGGATGCCGGTGCGCGAGAGTATCCATTCATCGGAGGTCTCGACGCCCTTCGCAGCCAGTTCCTTAGCAAGCTCCTGGTTGCTGACACAACGGTTCGGCAAGGCGCTGCCGACGCCGACGATGCGGGCGTATCGCCCACCGCTCCGAGCTCCGCCTGCCGGCTTGCCTGCTGCCCTGCTCAGGGCCTTCGGTTCGATGCTGGAAGTGCTCGCCATAGATTCCGGATTCACGCAGGATCGCCTATGATATCCGCAGCTGACCCGGGCTCCGGGAGTGCGGCGCCGATTCGGCCGATCAGGTCGTTTCGTGCCGCATCGTAGGCTCGCCGCAGTGCCGCCTCGAAGGCCAGCTGGTCCGCCGAACCATGGCTCTTGACGACAATCCCGCGAAGCCCGATCAGGCTCGCACCATTGTAGGTACGGTGGTCGGTACGGCGCTTGAAGCGCCCCAATACCGGGTAGGCCAGCAGCGCCATCAGTTTCGATCCCGGACTGCGGCTGAATTCCTCGCGCAGGAAGCCGGCCAGCATCTGGGCCACGCCCTCCGAAGTCTTGAGCGCGACGTTACCGACGAAACCGTCGCACACGATGACGTCGACGATACCCCGATAGATGTCGTTGCCTTCCACGTTGCCGAAGAAATTGAGGTCGGTGGCGCGGATCAGTTCCGCCGCCTCCTTCACCACGTCGTTGCCCTTGATCGCCTCTTCGCCGATATTCAGCAGGCCGATCAGGGGACGCTCCTTGCCCTCGAGCACCGTCACCAGCGCGCTGCCCATCACTGCGAACTGCAGCAGGTGCTGCGCGGTGCAGTCGACGTTGGCACCGAGGTCCAGCATGGTTGTCGCCCGCCCCTGTCGATTGGGCAACTGGGCGGCGATCGCCGGCCGGTCGATTCCTTCCAGCATCTTCAGGACGAATCGTGAGATCGCCATCAGCGCACCGGTATTCCCGGCACTGACGCAGGCATGCGCCTCGCCCTTCTTCACCAGATCCACCGCAACGCGCATCGACGAGTTGCGCTTGCCGCGCAAGGCCTGCGCCGGCGCTTCGTCCATCGCGACCACTTCGGAAGCCGGAATGATCCGAAGCCGCGATCGCCAGTCCGCCCCCAGATTTTCTGCCGTACGGGCCGATTCGGCCAGTTGTGTCTCGATCGCCTCGGGCAAGCCGGCAAGCAGCACTTCCGCGTCCGGGTGCGACTGGACGAAGGCCAGCGCCGCCGGAACCGTCACCGGCAGGCCGTGGTCGCCCCCCATCGCATCAATGGCGATCTGAACAATCATGCAATCCTGGATAGTGCGAACGCTCTCGGGGCAGGCCGGATCCGGCTCAGACCCGGCATCGGGGAGCCTCAGCCTGCATCAGTAACCAGGCCGCTGTGGGTTTCCCGCTATGGGTTTCCCGTTCTTCCGGTTACTCGTCGGACTTCGTCTTGACTACTTTCTTGCCGCGGTAAAAGCCGTTGGGGCTGATGTGGTGGCGCAAGTGCACCTCGCCCGTGGTCGGCTCAACGGCCACCGAAGGCGTTGTCAGGAAATCGTGCGAGCGATGCATTCCCCGCTTGGACGGGGACTTCTTGTTCTGCTGGACGGCCATACTATATTCTCCGAAATCGTCTACTGCCGCTGGCAGCCGGGACCTGCTGCCGCATGTGCTTGTTCCGCAACCTGCCGCTTGTTCCGCAACCTGCCGCTTGTTCCGCAACTGCTTGCAGCCTGCTACTGCCGCGTTTGTAATTCCGCTACCGATGCCGCTGGCTGCCGGGTTAACCGACGATTATACATCGGCGTCGGGCTCCGATCCAGCGCCCGTGAACCGGCAGTCTGCATGCCCCGGTGCCATCGGCAAGGCGAGAATCGCTTCGTCCTCGACCAGGTCCACCAGATCCAGGTTCGGATCGGCCGCAATAACCTCTATCGAGTCCGTCTCCTTGTCCTCCTGCGTGGCCTGATCTTCACTTGCCGCCAGTCGGAATCGGGTGGCGGACTCAATCTCCTGGACTTGTACCGGCTCGAGACATTTCGAGCAGATCATCCAGGGGGAAAACCGGGTGCTCACCGTCAGGAACTCGCGATGGCGCTGCATTTCGTCGCGTCCGCTCGCGCCCCGGACGGACCACTGCAACGTTCCCTCGGGAGCGACCCCGGCGGACAGCAGGCGCGGCAGCGCCGACAGTGGCAAGCGCCCCTGGTACTCCTCGCCCTTTCGCGCGAAAGCGACCGAGTCTATCCGGGGGGGTCTGGCCAGACCCTCGTCGCTGCCACCCCGCGACAGCAGCCGGTCCGGGGCGGGCGACCCGGGCAAGCGATCCCGCCGGTCGGGTTTTTCCGTTTCCAAGCTATCCTCCCGAGGCATCGACCGATTCGGGAAGGGGCAATCCACGACCCGACCGGCAAACGGTTGGCATTATGCCAAGGTACGCTCATTGACACGGACAGGCGCCGCATGAAACTGATTCTTGCTTCCGGCTCTACTTATCGCAGCGAACTGCTGAGCCGGCTGCGCATTCCCTTCGAAACAATGTCACCGGACATCGACGAGTCCCCCCGCCCTGGGGAGTTGCCGGCGGCGCTGGCAATCCGCCTTGCGCGTTCCAAGGCTCAAGTGATCGCCACCACGACACCGCAGGCTGTCGTGATCGGCTCGGACCAGGTCGCTACCCTGGACGGCAGGACGCCAATCGGCAAGCCCGGAACGATCGAGAACGCGCGAGATCAGTTGACGCAGGCCTCTGCAAGGACCATGCACTTCTACACGGCATTTGCCGTGCTCGCCCCGGGGAACGCACCGATCGAGCATTGCGTCCCCATAGCCGTCACCTTCCGGCAACTGACCGATGCGCAGATCGAGCGCTACCTTGCGCTCGAGCAACCGATCGACTGCGCCGGCGCAGCCAAATGCGAAGGCCTCGGCATAGCCCTGCTGGACAGAATCGAGACCGACGACCCGACCGCCCTGATCGGCTTGCCGCTCATGCGCCTGGCGCGAGTGCTGGAGGAACTGGGGATGCCGGCGATATGAACGCTGCGCCATCCCGGGGCAGGCTCGTGCTCATTCCTGCGCCGCTGGAGCAGCCCGGCGAGTTGCGCCCCTGGCTCTGCGAACCCGATCGCCTCCTTGCCGGCAGTCTGCGCAGGTTCTACGTCGAGACTCCCAAGACCGCGAGGACATGGCTGAAGGCGCTCCCGTTGACCGCACCGCTGCAGTCACTGGAACTGAGGGCTTTGCCGGAGGCGCACGGCAGCACGGACTGGTCGGAATGGCTCGCACCTATGCTGGCCGGAGAAGCGGTAGGCCTGCTGTCGGATGCTGGCTGCCCGGCAATCGCCGACCCGGGTGCGCTGCTGGTTCGGGCGGCCCATGCCGCGGGCATTGAAGTCCACCCGCTGATCGGGCCGTCGTCGCTGTTACTGGGGCTGATGGCGAGCGGGCTGAATGGACAACGTTTCTCTTTTCAGGGCTACCTGCCAGTCGACCGGACCGAGCGAAAGCAGGCGATCGACCGCCTCGCCATCCGCTCGGCCAGCGAGCGCGAGACCGTGATGCTGATCGAGACCCCCTACCGCAACCAGGCGCTCGCGGACAGCCTGATCGACGCACTGCCCGGCGAGGGACACTTGAGCATGGCCATCGACCTCACCGGCTCGTCCCAGTCGATCACCTGCCAGACAGTGGCGACCTGGCGGCGGCGGCGCCCCACCCTGCCGCGCAAGCTCCCGACGGTGTTTCTGTTTCTCTGCTGATTTGACGCCGCGCCGGCGCGGCCTCTCAATGCAGCCGGGGGTGATCGCCGCGCAGTTGCAGGTCGTTCGACAGGACCGCGCCGATCGAAGCCCCCACGCGCTTGGCGAGGCGCTCCACGACATTCTCGCGACTCGTGAAGTCGACGATCGTCTCGGCCTTGACCACGTCGCGTGCGACCGTATCCAGGGATCCCAACTCATCTGCCAGGCCCAATTCGATGCTGCGGGTGCCCGTCCAGAAGAGCCCGCTGAACAACTCCGGGGTCTCCTTCAGGCGGGCGCCGCGCCCCTCGCGCACGACCCGTATGAACTGCTGGTGGATCTCGCTGAGCATCGACTGGGCGTGTGCCTTGTGCTCCGGTGACATCGGCGAGAAGCTGTCCAGGAATCCCTTGTTGCTGCCGGCCGTCAGAAGGCGCCGCTCGACACCCGCCTTGTCCATCAGCCCGGTCAAGCCGAAGCCCTCAAGCACCACCCCGATGGAGCCCACGAGACTGGCCTTGTCCACGAAGATCCGGTCCACCGCGGCAGCGAGGTAGTAGCCGCCGGAAGCACACAGTTCTTCGACTACCGCATAGATCGGCACCGCCGGATAGAGCTTGCGCAGGCGCCTGATCTCGTCGCTGATGATCCCGGCCTGAACCGGGCTGCCGCCGGGGCTGTTGATCCGCAGGACCACCGCCGCCGTCTGCTTGTGCTTGAAGGCCTGACGCAGTGCCATATTGACCGAGTCCGCATCCACCTCCCCGCGCGACTCGATCACCCCGTTGATCTCGATGAGCGCCGTATGGCGACCATCCCCCGACGGTTCGTCGCCGCCGAACCGGCCGAACACCACCCCCACGACCAGGAGAATCAGGGCAATGCCGATGACGCGGAAGAATATCTGCCAACGGCGCGCACGCCGCCGCTCCACCAGCGCGTCACGCGCCAGGTCCTCGATCAGCCTGCGCTGCCAGGCTGCATCGGTGGCCGCCGGTGACGCCGCGCGTGGCCCATCGCCATAGGACATTGCCGGAGGGGGGGCGCTTTCGTTCATGTGAGGACTCGACCGATGTGTGGCTGGATCATATTCGGCCCGGCGCCGTAAGCACAACCGGGGGAGGAAGGCCCAGGAGTATGCCAACTTCCTCGATGCTGGCCGCAATCGCGTCGGGTCGGGCCTTCTTCACCGCCTGCGCCGTATGGGCACCGTAGACAACGCCGATCGAGCAGGCCCCGCAGGCTCGCGCCATTTCGATATCGTGGCTGGTATCCCCGATCATGACCAGCCGCTCACAGCCGACCCCCAGTTCCTCCGCAATGCTCTGCAGCATCCATGGATGAGGCTTCGAGTGTCCTTCATCAGCACAGCGGCTGGTCACGAAGTGCTCGGCAAACCCCGTCTGCTCCAGGCCACGGTCGAGGCCGGCGCGGGACTTCCCGGTGGCCACGGCCAGCCGCAGGTCGATCCCTCGCAGCGACCGCAGCAAGTCGTCGACGCCGTGAAAAGGCTGGTCGACCGGTTTGGCCAGCAGAAAATGATAGCGATAGCGTCCGGCGAACTCGGTGACCCTGGACGGGGGCAGATCCGGGACCGCATGCCGGAGCGCATCCTGCAGCCCGAGGCCGATGACGTGTCGGGCCTGGTCCTCCGAGGGAACCTGCAGGCCGAGATCACGGGCAGCTTCCCGGATCGCACTCGTGATCGCGTGAATGGAATCGACCACCGTACCGTCCCAGTCGAACACGATGACATCGCGATCGCCCCGCACCGAGTGGGCTGACTCGGGCCCGGCGGAATTGCCGGCCGACAGGGTCATGATTCGCGCCCCTGCTGGTCGCTGATGGACTGGTCGCGAGTGACTGCAACGGGATACCTGGCAACGTTCATTTTATAATCCATCACACCAAATAAGATACACAACGTACTGATTACACTCATTTAATGACGCTAGTTAACGTGATACTTTACTTTAGCTTTGCCTGATAAACCGAATTTTGAATATCACGCTCAAGAGCCTCGAAGTCCGTCGGCAACGGGCTCCGGATCGTCACCTGCCGTGCGGTGGTCGGATGATGAAAACTCATCTCTAAAGCGTGCAAAAACATGCGCTTATGACCAGTTTTATGAAGCATTTTGTTTAAAGCGAAATCTCCATACTTCTGGTCCCCCAGGATGGCGAATCCAGCATGAGCCAGGTGGACCCGGATCTGATGAGTGCGGCCGGTGAGCAACTCACAGGACAGCAGGCTCAGCACTGGTGGCACACCCTCCAGGCCGGCACTGTCGATGTGCCGGACCAGCTGAACTCGCGTGCTCGACGACTGCCCTTCGGGTTGTACCCGCACCCGCCGTTCCCCGTCGGCGGCCACGTAGCGATGTAAAGGAAACTGCAGCAAGGTGGCCCCCTGGCGCCCCCAATACCCTTTGACCAGGGCCAGGTAGCGCTTCTGGGTCCGCCCTTCGGCCAGGGCCCGATGCAGCGCAACTAGCGCCTTGCGCTGCTTGGCGACCATCAGGACACCGGAGGTATCCCTGTCCAGTCGATGAACCAGCTCCAGAAAAGGGGCCGTGGGCCGGCTGGCTCGCAGTTGCTCGATCAATCCCGCCTGGATGCCGCTGCCGCCATGGACCGCCAGTCCTGCCGGCTTGTCGAGCGCAATCAGGGCATCGTCCTCGAGCAGGACCGGCACCGCCGCGCGTGACGGCAGATGGGCAGCCGTGGCCGGTTGGCGCCCGGGCGCAAGGGCACTATCCCGGAATACAGGCGGCACCCGCACGTCATCCCCGATGGCGATCTTGCGCTCAGCGGCGCTGCGCCGGCCGTTGACCCTGACCTGGCCGGTCCGGATGATCCGGTAGATCAGGCTCTTGGGAACACCGGTCAGGCGGCCCAGCAGATAGTTGTCCAGGCGCTGTCCGTCGCCCTGCTCGCCGACCGTCAGGTGCTGGACCTCGGGCCGGTGCCGTTCGTCGGTCTGGGTGGTGCGACTCGCAGAGCCGACCTCAGCTTTTGCATGTAACGGCTTCATCCCGCTATAATTTTGAAAGGTAATGGCCCGGGGGGTTCTTGGCCTGGACGGTCATGACCCCGAGGGTTGGGCCTGAACGCCAGAGCAGTTCGGGCAATCAGTGTACGGCTATCCGTGCGGCGTCCTAGGACCGGAGTCAGGACTCGGAGTCCGAGATGCTATCCCGCATTTCTTCTCGATCGTGCTGAATCCAGCTGGGCAGTCCGAATGGCTCGTCCGGCAGCAGTCCGATTGCGATGAAGGCGATGCAAGCGCCAGATGTCGCCGCATGCGGAAGTCCGGAACTGGCTTGCCTGATGTTGATACCTGGAACGAATTGAATACAGTACGCGGCGTCGAATTGTTCGGCGCGTGGGCAAGATTAGACGTCGATGATTCGAGTCGAAGAAATCGAACAAACGAAAGCTATTGATACCAGGCCGGGTCCAACGACCCGCTGCTGGATCGGTGTCCGGATTTACTGAATGCCAAGCCTGATGGACCGATCGTCCCTGAAGGTGCCATGCCGAGCAGCCGCGATGATGCGGCCCGGGCATGCACGGCATTCTCCTGCTTCCCGCCGCCCCTCTATCGTTTGAGACGGTCAGTTCGCTGACCGGTTGCGTCTTGCTCGCTGGCTGCGCACGCCACGCCCGGGTGCGCACGTTGGAGTAAAGCATGAAACGCATGCTGTTCAACGCGACCCATACAGAAGAACTAAGGGTTGCGATTGTCGATGGCCAGAAGCTGATCGACATTGATATCGAGTCGGCCGGCAGAGAAAGCCGCAAGAGCAATATCTACAAGGGCATCGTCACCCGGGTTGAACCGAGTCTCGAAGCCTGCTTCGTCAACTACGGCGAAGAACGCCACGGATTCCTGCCCTTCAAGGAGATATCCAAGTCCTTTTTCCGGCAGGATGTCGAAGTTGCCCGCGCCCGCATCCAGGACGTCATCTCGGAAGGTCAGGAACTGATCGTCCAGGTCGAGAAGGAGGAGCGTGGCAACAAGGGGGCGGCGCTCACCACCTTCGTATCGCTGGCCGGTCGGTACCTGGTCCTGATGCCGAACAATCCCCGCGGCGGCGGCGTGTCCCGCCGGGTCGAGGGCGAGGACCGGCAGGAACTGCGCGAGACGATGGACAAGCTGGAGATCCCGGCCGGCATGAGCATGATCGCCCGCACAGCCGGAATCGGCCGCTCGGTGGAGGAACTGCAGTGGGACCTCAACTACCTCATGCAGTTGTGGACCGCCGTCGACACCGCCGCGAAATCCGCTGCGGGCGCCTTCCTCATCTACCAGGAATCCAGCCTGGTCATCCGGGCCATCCGGGATTACTTCACGGCCGACATCGGCGAGATCCTGGTCGATACCGACGACATCTTCGACCAGGCCAGCCAGTTCATGGGCCATGTGATGCCTGACAGCGTCAATCGCGTCAAACGGTATCGCGACAATACCCCGCTTTTCTCCCGTTTCCAGATCGAGCACCAGATCGAGACCGCCTACTCGCGGATCGTGCCGCTGCCTTCCGGCGGCGCCGTGGTCATCGATCATACCGAGGCGCTGGTCGCCATCGACGTCAACTCCGCCCGTGCAACGCGCGGCTCGGATATCGAGGAAACCGCATTCCGCACCAACATGGAAGCGGCAGAAGAAGCGGCGCGCCAGATGCGGCTGCGGGACCTCGGCGGCCTGATCGTCATCGACTTCATCGACATGGAGAACACGCGCAACCAGCGCGAAGTGGAGCAATGCCTGAAAGAGGCCTTGCAGGTCGATCGCGCTCGCGTGCAGACCGGCAAGATATCCCGCTTCGGGCTGATGGAACTTTCGCGTCAGCGACTGCGCCCCGCGCTCAACGAAGGCACGCACATCACCTGCCCCCGCTGCAATGGCACGGGCGTGATCCGCGACATCGAATCCTCGGCCCTGCATGTCCTGCGGGTGATCCAGGAGGAGTCGATGAAGGAGAACAGCGCCGCCGTACACGCTCAGGTGCCGGTCGAAGTCGCGACCTACCTGCTCAACGAAAAGCGGGCTGAAATCGCGAAACTCGAAGCGCGCCTCAAGGTCGATATCGTTCTCATCCCCAACAAGTTCATCGAGACGCCGCATTACAAGCTGGACCGGCTCAAGCACGACGACGACAGGCTTGCAAGCTACCGGATGAGCTACAGCATGGCCGATACGCCGGACGACGAGAACGCCTATCTGGACAGCAAGTTCTCGGCCCCGGTAGCGAAGCAGGAAGCGATGGTCAAGGGCGTACATCCCGAGCAACCCGCGCCCGCACCGGTGCAACGCCCCGCTGCAGCCAGCGCGGGGAGCGCCGGCGGCACCACGCCGACGACGGCCGTGCCGGCGTCAGCCCCTCAGCCCGGCCTGATCGGGATGATTCTCAATCTGTTCCGACGCGGTGCAGCCAACGAGTCCTCGCTGCAGCCGACGACGCCGGCTGGGGCCCCTGGCTCCGGCAGACCGGGCGAGTCGTCAGGCGGCAGGGGCTCACGCGCCGGCCAGGCGACCGCCGGTGAAGCCGGCACCACGGGAGGTCGGCCGGCAAGGGGCGGCAATGCCCGTCGTGAGGGAGGACGTGGCGAAGGTGGTCGCGGCCGGCGTGACCGTGGCGATCGGAGTGAACGGAGCGACCGGGGCGAACGCAGCGCAGAACGTGGCGGTGAACGCCCGGCAGATCGCGGCGAGCGGCCCGATCGTGGCGAGCGGCCCGACCGTAGCGACCGTCCCGACCGGGCTGGCCGTGGCGGACGGGATCGTCCACCGCGCGAAGATGGCCCGAGGAGCCGCGGTACCGCCACAGGCGGTGACAACGTCGGTGACACCGCAGAGCAACGCGATCCGGTGCTGGCGTCGAACGACGGAGCAGCGGTCGAAGTGACCGGCGAGCGGTCCGGTCGAGCGCCGCGCCGTCGCGGCGAGCGCGGCGACCGGGTGATCGCGGCGAGCGTGGTGATCGCGGCGACCGTGGTGATCGCGGTGACCGTGGTGATCGCGGCGATCGTGGTGACCGCGTCGACCGTGGGGATCGTGGTGAGCGGGGCGACCGTGGCGAGCAGATGGAACTGGGTGAGCGCGGCGATCATGCCGGCGAGCGCCAGGATCCTGTGGCAACTACGGGTGGGGATCAACAGCAGGCTGCACCAGCAGCCGATTTCCTGTCGCCCCCGAAGTCGGGTGAGATCGGAGACGTTGCGGGCGAGAACCGGGACGATCGTCCTGCAAATGACGATGCGGGTGAACCGCAAGGCGAGCAGGCTGGAGACGCGGAACGCCGCGGCCGCAGCCGTCGGCGCCGCGGACGCCGGGATCGCAGCGACGAGCGTGGCAGCGAATCGACTGGTTCGGACACGGCTGGTCCGGCGTCCACCGAGGTCGACGCGGGTCAGCACGAGCGGGATACTGCAGAACCCACGCGCCGTGCCCCGGAACCTGAGCGCGAGACTGCGGCAGCTTCCCACGGGTCTTCCGACCCGGTCCGGTCGGCAGCCGACGAACCCGGGCGGCCCGATGACGAGCGTCAGGAGGCGTCCAAGCCTGCCGCGGCATCCGGGAGCGACGAGGGCTCCTCGGAGCAGCGGCGCCCTGCCCCTGCCCCTGTCCCTGCGCCGGAGCGTGAGGAGGTGTCGTCACCCGCCAGGCCACCGGCTGCGGTGACCGAGTCGGCTCCGGCGGCCGAACCGACTGTCCGTGTCGCCGCGTCCATGGAGCAGGCCACTGCACCGGTGCAAGCACCGGCACCGGTACCGCCATCGGCAAAGGCACCGGCAGAGACCTCGAAGCCACGGGCAGCCGAACCGGCACCGATTCCGGTCCAGGATCTGACCTCGGTAGTCGAGTCGGCAGGGCTTGAGTGGGTGCAGACGACGCATACCGCGCCGGCCCCAGTCGTGGATCAGGCGCCGGCGGCATCCCGTCCCCGGCGGCAGCGCAAACCCAAGGCGCGCGTTGCCGCCGAACCGCTGCAGCAGGTGGAAACCCAGGGAGACGGCGAGCAGACGCCCTGATCGCCCGCGGGGGCCGCTGGAGCCGGCGGCTGTTCTCGGATGGAGCAGCCGCTCGCCCCGCCCCCCTTTCGGCGCGGCCACGAACGTGTGGCTGCAGCCGTCTTTCCATTGCGACTGTTCGGACCCTCGGTGCAGGTCTATACGGCGCTGCATCCGACCGACGCCGCGCAACGTCGCAGGGGGCTCGAATCGGGCGCACCTGTCACCATCGCTGACGACGTCTGGATCGGCGGAGGGGCCATCATCTGCCCAGGCGTGAACATCGGCGCCCGCTCGATCATCGGCGCCGGCAGCGTCGTCACGCGCGATATTCCGGAGGACGTCTTCGCAGCCGGGAATCCATGCCGCGTGATCCGCTCTCTAGGAGGCTGCGCGGTTTGAAGGCGGATGGGTGGCGGCTGATGGCGGTTGATGCCGCCGCGTGGAAAGGACGGCGCCGCAGGCTGGCTGCGGCCTGCCTGAAAGACCGAGCTGTTACTTGGTCGAGCGCGACTTGAAGTTGGCGACGGCCTTGTCCTGGGCCGCCTCCAACTCTTCCGCGGCCTTCTTCGCCGCTGCGGCGGCCTTGGACTTGGCCTCTTCGGCCTTGGCCTGGGCTTCCGGCGTCGACGGCGCCGCAGGCAGTGCGGCGATGGCCACGTCGACCGACAGGGTCAGGGCCGCGGCAAGAATCAGCGCCCTGAGCGGCTGGAAATTCGATGGGTTCATCGTGTAGTCCTCATCCTATGCAGGCTGCCGGCCGACCGGCCGCTCGCTCTCGGGGGGTAGTGTCCGATCCGACGCCGTCCGGCCCGCCTTGACATCGTCGTACCAGTACTCGTGGTGCTCCTTGGCCCATGCCTCGTCCACATAGCCCGTGCGCATGGCCTTGTAGGCCCCTTGCATGCCCAGGGTACCGATGTAGATATGGCCCATCGACCCCATGATGAACAGCACTGCCGCGATGGCGTGCCACGTCCAGGCCAACTGCATCTGGCCGCGGGTCTGCTGGAAATTCGGGAAGTCGAGGATCAGGCCGGTCACCGTCATGATGATGCCGAGCAACGTGAGTCCGCCCCAGAACCACAGCTTCTCGCCGGCGTTGAACCGGCCCGTCCGGATGTGCGCGTTGCGGGAAAAGAATCCGCCGAAGCGGGTGATCCACTCCTTGTCACCCTTCTCGGGAAAGTTGTCTTTGACGAACATGATGAAGGTGACGACGATCGACAGCGAGAAGACCGGCCCGACGAAGTTGTGCACGACCTTGCACGTGTTCGCAAGAATGGCGAAAGCCGTGTAGCCGAAAACCGGCAGGACCACGTACTTGCCGAACAGCATCAGCATCCCCGTGATGGCCAGGATCACGAATGTGATGGCGGTACTCCAGTGCGCCGCGCGCTCCACCACTGTGAAGCGCTCGATCAGCCGGCCGGTCGGCGCGCTGCTCAGGCGCATCGTGCCGCGAATCAGGTAGAACGAAATGATGATGATCAGCATGCCGACCAGCGCCCAGCCTCCCCATTGGATCACCGGACCATTTCGCAATTGCCGCCAGTCCTCACCAGCCGACTGGATCAGCACCCCGCCCTCGTTGGCCGGCAGCGTCGTGAAGAAGGGCTGACCGGAATTGACCGCACGCCACGTGGGCGCGTTGTTCAGCGGTTGCTTCACCTGACGCTCGGCCTGCGTATCCGGTCCTTCGGAGGGATGATCGAAAATGTTGGAAGACTGCGGACCCGCCGGTGCCTGCTGGGCAGCCGCCGGCCCCGTCGCGAGCAGCACCAGCATGGTCACGACCGCAAGGCCGGACAGCATCCGGCACAAGACTGCGCTGAACGGGGAAAAGGCCTGGGGCCTGTCGGACATGATGATTCTCCTGGTTCCTGCAGGCGCCTGACCGCAGAGCCTCGTTGCCATCCGGACGCTACTTGGCGGAATCGCCGATCCGGACGTATTCGTTCTGCATCAGGGTCCGCTGCTTCAACGCAGCGTCATAAGCCGCCTGGTCGCCCTTGCGGTAGCCGGGCACGGTGAAGCGGGTGGGCTCGGCGTTCCATGCCTTGGTATCGCGAGTGACCGTAGTGCCGGCTTGCTTCTGCGCGGCATCCTGCGGCTTCTCGCCGCAACCTGCAAGCAGGAGCGCCATCGCGAGCGCCCCGAGGACGGTGGCGATCGGACTGGACAGCCAGAGCGCCCTGGCCGATTTGAGTCGACGGTACCTGCGCATGTCAGTTCTTCCGGGTAGCGGGTTGCTGATTGGTCTGCGGCGGACGGCCATAGGCAGTGCCCCAGCCCCAGACGTCGGCACCCTTGCCGCGCTGGACCACACGGTTGCGATAGATGTCGGCAAGCACATCTCCGTCGCCGCCCAGCAATGCCTTGGTGGAACACATCTCGGCACACGCCGGCAGCTTGCCCTCGGCCAGCCGATTGCGCCCGTACTTGGTGAACTCCTCGGCGCTGTTGTCGGCCTCCGGCCCGCCGGCGCAGAAGGTGCACTTGTCCATCTTGCCGCGCATACCGAATGCACCCGCCTGCGGGAACTGCGGTGCGCCGAAGGGACAGGCGTAAAAGCAGTAACCGCAGCCGATGCAGAGGTCCTTGTCGTGCAGCACCACGCCCTGGTCGGTGCGGTAGAAGCAGTCGACCGGACAGACCGCCATGCAGGGCGCATCGGAGCAGTGCATGCAGGCGACCGAAATGGATCGCTCACCCGGCACGCCGTCGTTGAGCGTCACCACCCGTCGCCGATTCACACCCCAGGGCACGTCGTGCTCCTGCTTGCAGGCCGTGACACAACCATTGCACTCGATGCAGCGTTCCGCGTCGCATATGAACTTCATTCGTGCCATCGAAAATCTCCTTGCCGTCGTCTGGTCAGACGAACTTTTCAATGCGACAGATTGTCGTCTTGCTTTCCTGCATCATCGTGACTGAGTCGTACCCGTAGGTCGTGCCGGTGTTGACCGATTCGCCCCTGACGACCGGCGCTGCTCCCGTCGGGTAGTAATCGAGCAGGTCCTTGGCCTGGAACCAGCCGGCGAAGTGAAACGGCATGAAGGCCGTATCCGGTCCGACGCGCTCGGTGACCTGGGCCTTGACCTTCAGCGTGGCGCCGGTAGGTGTCTTCAACCAGACGTAATCGCCATCGCGCACGCCGGCATCGGCAGCGACCTTCGGATTGATCTCGACGAAGGCATGTTGCTGCAGTTCCGCCAGCCAGGGGTTGGAGCGCGTTTCGTCACCCCCTCCCTCGTACTCGACCAGGCGCCCGGAGGTGAGGATGATCGGAAACTTCTCATGAAGCTTGTCGGCGACGTTCTTGTCCTGGATCGACTTGTAGAGCGTCGGCAGCCGCCAGAAGGTCTTCTTGTCGTCGTGAGTCGGGTACTTGGCGACCAGGTCCGGGCGGGTGCCGTAGAGCGGCTCCCGATGAAGCGGCACCGGGTCCGGAAAGTTCCACACGAGCGCCCTCGCCTTGGCATTGCCGAACGGATGACATCCGTGCTTCATGGCCACTCGCTGGATACCGCCCGAAAGATCGGTCTTCCAGTTCTTGCCTTCCGCTGCTTTCGCCTCCTCCGGCGTGAGTTCCGACCACCAGCCGAGCTTCTTCAGGAAGACGTGATCGAACTCCGGATAGCCGGTGGTGATGTCGGAACCCTTGGAATGAGAACCGTCTTCGGCAAGCAGCGAAACGCCGTCACGCTCGGTGCCGAAATTCGCCCTGAAGTTGCCGCCCCCGTCCATGACATGGCGAGTGGTGTCATAGAGGTTCGGTGAACCTGGATGCTTGATCTGGGCGGTGCCGTAACACGGCCAGGGCAGGCCGAAGTAGTCCCCCGTCAGGTCGTAACCGGTTTCCGCGTCCTTGCCGCCCGCCGCGCGCAGGGTCTTGATGTCGAACACGTGCATGTTGCGCATGTGCGCCTTCAAGCGATCCGGCGATTGGCCGGTGTAGCCGATCGTCCAGGTGCCGCGGTTGACCTCCAGCAGCACCGACTCGACTTCGGGCTCCTTCCAGTCGATGCCATGCTTCTTGAAGGTGAGCATCTTGTAGTTCTTGCCGAACTGCGGTCCGAAGCCGAGCTTGTCGGCAAACGCCTGCATCAGGGTGTGGTCCGGCATCGACTCCCACAGCGGCTCGATGACCTTCTGGCGCCACTGGATCGAGCGGTTGGAGGCAGTCACGGAGCCCGAACATTCGAATTGCGTGGCCGCCGGAAGCAGGTAGACCTCGCGGTTCGGGTTCAGGTCACCCGGCGCGCCCGGCATCGCCGCCAACGCCGCGGACGCCGACGGATACGGATCCACGACGACCAGCAGATCGAGCTTGTCGAACGCCTTCTTCATCTCGAGGCCGCGCGTCTGGGAGTTGGGCGCATGCCCCCAGAAGACCATCGCCTTGACGCTGACAGGCTGGTCCATCAGGTCGTCCTTTTCCAGGACTGCATCGATCCAGCGCGACACCGTGGTGCCCGGGCTTGGTCATCATGCCCGGGCGCGAACTGCGACTTCAGCCACTCGTAGTCGGTACCCCAGACATCGCACCAGTGCTTCCAGGCCCCCTCCGACACACCGTAGTAACCCGGCAGCGAATCGGGATTCGGACCGATATCCGTGGCGCCCTGGACGTTGTCGTGTCCGCGGAAGATGTTGGCGCCCCCGCCGGCCACACCGATGTTGCCGAGCGCCAGTTGCACGATGCAGGACGCGCGCACCATCGCGTTGCCGATGGTGTGCTGCGTCTGCCCCATGCACCAGACCAGCGTGGAGGGGCGATTCTGGGCCATCATTTCGGCCACTTTGTAGACCTGCGCCTCCGGAACGCCGCATGCTTCCTGGACCTTGTCAGGCGTCCAGTTGGCCATCACGTTCTCACGGACCTTGTCCATGCCGTAGACGCGATCGTTGATGTACTTCTTGTCTTCCCAGCCGTTCTTGAAGATGTGGTACAGGACGCCGAAAAGGAAAGGAATGTCGCTGCCCGATCGGATCCGCACGTATTCATCGGCCTTCGCCGCCGTGCGGGTGAAACGAGGGTCGACCACGATCATCTTCGCGCCGGTTTCCTTGGCATGAAGCATGTGCAACATCGACACCGGATGCGCTTCGGCTGCATTGGAGCCGATGTACAACGCGCACTTGGTGTTCTGCATGTCGTTGTAGGAATTCGTCATCGCCCCGTAGCCCCAGGTGTTGGCTACCCCGGCAACCGTGGTCGAATGGCAGATCCTGGCCTGGTGGTCGGTATTGTTCGAGCCGAACATCGATACGAACTTGCGCATCAGGTACGACTGTTCGTTGTTGTGCTTGGACGAGCCCACCCAGAAGACAGAGTCGGGTCCGCTGGCCTTGCGCGTGGCAAGCAGCTTGGCGGAGACTTCGTCGAGCGCCTGCTGCCAGCTGATCCGCTGGTACTTGCCGTTGACCAGCTTCATCGGCGTCTTCAGGCGATGGTCACCGTGTCCATGCTCCCTGACGGAAGCGCCCTTGGCACAGTGCGCACCCATGTTGAGCGGAGAATCGAACACCGGCTCCTGCCGCAGCCATACGCCGTTTTCCACGACTGCATCCAGGGCGCAGCCGACGGAACAATGGGTGCAGACGGTGCGCTTGATCTCGATCTTGCGTTCGGCGCCCGTCTGCGCGTTGGCAGCCTTGACCGGCGTGATCGTCTGGAAGGTCAGTGTGCTCGCTGCGGCGCCTGCCCCCAGGCCGATGCCGGAGCGCTTGAGGAAGGACCGGCGGTTCATCGTGGCAGCCATGGCCGACTGCACGCCCCGCGTCACGCTGTCCAGCAGTCCGCTGGCGGGGGCTGCCCGCGTTCCCGAGATTGCCGGGCTCTTTCTGGTCAACAACATCTCGCTTCTCCTTGGCCGTCGGCTCTCAGACCTTCGTCGTGTCGTAGTACTTCCGGATGTGGGCAGTCAGGTGATAGCCCTGTCCGCCGACCGGTTCCTTCGGTGCGGCTTGGGCTACTTCGCCGGCGCTGGTCACCGCAGGCTGACGCAAGGTGGCGGCTGCAACCCCCGCCGCGCCGACTGCGGCACCGGCCCCAAGGAGGAATCCGCGCCTGGCACCGGGACCGCGTGCGGGCGTACCAGCCTGCCGTTGCGACTGCTGGTCCTTCGGGTCCTGGGTGTCTGAACTCATCTTGCTGTCCTCCGCCATTGCTGGCCATGAATCACTACGTCGAATTGCCGGATCTGATGAATGATGTGCCTTCATCTGTCGATCTCGAAGGCTTGTTTCTCGATGCCCGCAAACGCAGCGAACAGTTCTCCGAGCGCACGGTACACGCCGCCCTGGGGAACTGCTGCCAGGCGCTGGCTGAACTCGTCGCAAACCGGCGCCAGGAAGCGCCCGAACAGGAATTGCTGCGCGGCGTCTTCGCTGCCGGCTTCCGGGCCGCTGCGCTCGATGATGAGCCAGGCCATTACTTCGCAAAGCAACCCGAGGTGATCTTCGGTCAGGAGCCCGGACTGGCTGGAGGCGATGCCCTGACCGGCCAGCCACTGCCGGATCTCCGCCAGCGGCCGCTCGTTGGCGAATCCGGTAAGGTAGACGCTCGCATGCAGGCTGACCGGCGCTTCGCCCACCGAAATGAAGATGTCGTCGTAGTCCGCCCGCATCGACTCGAGCGACGTCGCGGCCACCGCATCGGTAAACGCCACCCAGGCCGCCTCCAGCCGCGACTCGGGCGGCGCTACCGCCTGCGTGGCATGGCCCGGCGTGTCGGGGAGCGGGGAACGGGCTTGAGGGGGGGCAGAACTAAGGGGGGCAAGGGGAGCGGAGCGAGGGGGAACTGAACGAGCGGATTCAGAAGCGGAGGAATCGGCTGGCGGGACCATGCCGACGCCGGTACATCCGGCGCTTCCCGAAGGAACCGTGAACATCTGAACGGCTTGCTGGTCGGGCGGCGCGAGGAACCATCGGGAAAAGAAGCTATACCACCGGGCTCGCGCCAGGTCTTCCGCTTCCAGCCGTTCGGCCACTTCTGCAGTCGACAATGAACCGCTCACAAACCATCCCGCTTGATATCAAGCACAGACACCTCACCGGCAGCGGAAAACATGTCGGTGACGCGACAATCTGCGCACATCTCCAGCGCCTTCATCTGCGCATCCCCGAACATCCTGTGTCCGGCGAGTTTTTTCTTCATCGCATCGATCATCTGATGCGTGCCGAAAAGCTTACCACATTGAATACACGCCAACGGCTTAGCCTTGTTCAACGCCACACCCTGCTCCCGGAGTTTGCCGGGCAGATAGCGAGGCTCGAGCGTGATCGCCGATTCCGGACAGGTCTTTTCGCAAAGGCCGCACTGGACGCAGTTGCGCTCGATCAGTCGCAGGCCGGGCTCTTCGCCCATGTCGAGCAGGGCCTTCTCGGGACAGGCCCCGACGCAGGCGAGGCACAAGGTACAGGCGTCGCGATCGATCAGCAACCGCCCGAAGGGAGCGCCTGCGGGCAGCGGAATCGCTGCCACTTCTGCGCCCGCGTTGCCTGCAGCCTCCCCGCCGACCGGTAAGGCGCTCCCCGGTCCCGGGTTCACCGCCAGCAGGTGATCGACCGCGAATTCGATGGTCCGGCGTTTGTCCTCGGACACCGCGAACGTCGCAGGTGACGCGATCTCGGCCGCCGTCACCAGGCCCTGCAGGCCCGCCTCGAGTTCCGCAGACGTCGCTGCGTCGAGGGTCAGCAGGCGCCGGCCGGGCAAGCCGATGCCGTCCACCAGCGCGCCGGCCCAGGCAATCTCGCGCTCGAGCAACTCGCGATAAGCCGGGGCTTCCTTGCCGGTGAACCACCAGACCACCTGGGCCGCGCCGTACGCCAGGAAGGCCAGCGCCAGGTCCATGCCGGCGGAAGCAACGTGATGAAGTCCCATCGGAATGACCCGGGCCGGCAGGCCCCGGATGGCGGGCGCCCGGGCGACGCTCGCGCCGGCGCCGCGTCCGAGCGCCTGCAGGATCGGGGCGGCATCGTCGTCACCGTGCAGCAACAACACCGGCCGCTTGCCGCCTGCGCTGCGATAGGCCGACAGCGCTGCCCTGACCCGCTGCCCCACCGAGGCGGCGTCAGGATAGCTGTAAGTCATGGCGCCGGAGGGACAGGCGGTGGCACAGGCCCCGCAGCCGACGCACAGATGCGGCTCCACCTGGACCCCGTCACCCTTCGGCTGGATCGCCGAGGCCGAGCACACGTCGATGCAGCGGGTGCAGCCGACGATCGCATTGCGTTTGTGGGCACACAGGCTCTGGCGATAGTCGAAGAACTTCGGCTTCTCGAACTCGCCAACCAGTTCGGCGGCCGCCAGGGCCGCATCGATCTGGCGCGCAGGATCGGTGCCGGGATGCCAGTAGCCCTGGGGCAACTGATGCCGCTCGAAAGCCGGTCGCTCGCGAAAGTCGATCACCAGGTCGAATTGTTCCTGGCGCGCCGGCGCCTGCCGGGAGAAATCGATGGCCGCGACATCACCGCAAGCGGCAACGCATCGGCGATGCCCGGTGCAGCGCGACATGTCCACCTGCAGGCTCTGGTCGATTGCCTGTTCCGGACAGGCCGACACACAAGCCCCGCAGCGCACACAGGCCTCGAGGTCGATCGGGTTGACCTGTTGCCAGCGGACGTCGAAACTGCCCAGCCATCCCGAAAGACTGGCGACCTCACCGCTGAACACCGGAAACGCGCGAACGGCCCCGAGCGCCGGTCGATTCTCCGCCCCGGCGCCGGACGGGACCAATACCGATACCGCCAGGGAGGAAGTCGACAGGCCCGACAGGCGCTCCGCCCATTGCAACGCGGCCGTGTGGCCGATCAGCAGCAACCGGCCCTTCGAACGGTAGGAGACGGCGGCAACCGGCTCGCGAACATCGCGCACCGCCATGGCTACCAGCGCCGCGATCTTGGGCTGTGCCTGCTTGCCGTCGTTGCCCCAGCCGGCCTGTTCCCGGATATTCACGAACTTGATCGGCGCCACCGCCTTGTGGCCCGCCTGATTGAACAGGGGGCGTTCCTGGGTGCAGGTCAGGACGATGTCGTCCACGCCCTCCAGAAAACGGGTAGCCTCGACGAGTTGCCGCCGGCACAACTGCTGCCCGGACATCACCACGTCGGCCTTGACACCGGCGCCTGCAAGCGCCCGCTTGAGGCCTGCCGGATCGAGATCGACCGTGCCGTTGCAGGAGCAGGTCAGGACACGCGTGCTCATCCGCGGGTGCTCCGGTCGTCGGCGCGCGCCGGACCCGCTTGTGCGCCGTACCCCTCGTCGGGGGCGGACGCGACCGGTCCGTCCTCCGAGGTGCCGATGCGTTCCGGCCCGCTGACGGTCGGCGAAGCGGGCGCACGGCGATCCTCGTCGGCGACCTCGGCACGTGCCTGGGGATCGGGTTCGCCAGCATTGGTGAGCCGGTCGCCGGCCGGGGCATCTTCGAGGGCATCGGGAGCGGCGGGCTGTACGTCGCCGCTCGTCGCCGGCGCGGATGCCACCGCGGTTCCCGATGCCACTGCGGGTTCCTCTTCCTGGGCCAGCCCGAGGGTGCGGGACTGGTTGAGTCGCTTGAGCATTGCCAGCGGCATGGGATCGGGCCGTCCGTAGTCGTCGATGTAGATGTCGAGTCCGTCCATCTGATTGAAGTGCGGGTCCGCGAAGAGTTTCTTCAACGCCGATGCCCGAAGCCCGGGCTCTACCCCGGGCCGCATGAACATCGAGTAGTCGGAGTCTTTGGTGAGAGTGGCGAGTTCGGGCAGTGGCGCGGGCGCAGGGGCGGCTTCGAGAGAGGTCTGGTCGTCGTCCGGGGCGCCGCCGGGAGCGTTCAGACGGTCAGCCGTCAGGTCCCTCGCCGGCACTGTTGCAGGCGGCGTGACGACCGGTGCTGCGGCAGGCGCCTCCCCGACCGGCGCGTCGGCGCTATCCGCCGCCTCGGCATCACGCTTGAGCCTTGCCCAGCGGTTCAGGAAACCTTCGTTTGCCACGATTCAGTGCCTCTTGTCCCCGGGACCCGGTTCCAGGTCCCTCATGGCGGCCTTCGCCTTGTCGCCGAATTCCTGCCGGCTCAGGAAGGACGGCCGGTACTTACCGCGCTTTTTCGGTCCCTCGATCGGAAAATGGTACTGGGCGAACTCTGCGATCCAGGCCTGCAGGGGCTGGGGCAACAGCGTGCGGACGACGACCATGCCGCCATCCATCCAGCGGGCCGCTTCCGAATAGCTGGCAGTGATCGCCACCGCCTGCGGGATCTCCCGGGCTGTCACGGAGGGGGTCGCCGATGCCACGTCGCCTTGACGCAGGAGCGCGAATACCGAGGGCTGGGGAGAAGTCAGATTGAGGTAATAGCCATCGGCCTCGTCCCGGTCCAGGGTCAGCACCATCGGGCCGGTCACGTGGCGGCGTGCGCCGTCCGTATCTGAGCCGGCATCAGGCTCGCCCTCTACCGGCAGGATACCGGTCAGCTCCCACGCCCCGGCCGGGTCACCGCCTTCAGCCTGGGCAGCGCGTCTTCCGGAATCACCATCGCGACGTTCATACACGAGGCGCAGGCTCAAGGCGACATGTGACAGCATGCTGCGAGCCGGGACAGGAGTCGACGGCAATCCGTCACCGTCCATCTTGAGAAATCATGTAGTCTGCCTCTGCGCCACGACGCCAAAAAGGGCAGGCTCAATTAGAGCGGAAGGCCCTGCTACCATGCGACAAAGTATATCCTCGAAGCCGAATGCATCAGCCTGGCGTCTGAGGTTTTCCCCCCTGGAAAACCCGCGCAATGCGGCGGACGGCGGTCTGGAATGAAATGACCGAACGCATCATACCGATCGCGGACCGGCGCTACGAAGCGCGGCTGCCGGCGATACCGGCAACCCTCACCACGCCCACGGGCCGGCTCACCGACAGCCGCGGCCGCAGGCTGCACGATCTGCGCATTTCCGTCACCGATCGCTGCAATTTCCGCTGCACCTATTGCATGCCGAAGTCGGTCTTCGACAAGGACTACACCTTCCTGCCGCAGTCGTCCCTGCTCAGCTTCGAAGAGATCAC
Source organism: uncultured beta proteobacterium (assembly GCA_963834335.1). GTDB lineage: Bacteria > Pseudomonadota > Gammaproteobacteria > Burkholderiales > Burkholderiaceae_E > Lautropia. The sequence goes on from CAWIBK010000002.1 coordinate 314,803, forward strand.
CCGGCTCACGCGCCTGTTCGTTGCCCATGGCGTGGAGAAGCTGCGCCTGACCGGGGCGAGCCGCTGCTGCGCAAGCATCTCGAAACCCTGATCGAGCAACTGGCGCGGATTGCGACCCCGGCCGGCACACCCCTCGATCTCACTCTCACTACCAATGCGTCCCTGCTGCGCCGCAAGGCTGCGGCACTCAGGGCGGCGGGATTGACCCGCATCACCGTCAGCCTCGATGCGCTCGGCGACGCGGTGTTCAAGCGGATGAACGACGTCGACTTCGCCGTATCCGAGGTGCTTGCGGGGATAGAGGAAGCCGACCGGGTGGGCTTCAGGAACATCAAGATCAACATGGTCGTGAAGCGGGGCGTGAACGACGCCGAGATCGTCGCCGATGGCCCGCCATTTCAAAGGCAGCGGCCATATCGTGCGGTTCATCGAGTTCATGGACGTGGGGGCCTCCAACGGCTGGCGCATGAACGACGTGGTGCCCAGCAGGGAAGTCATTGCCGCGCTGGATGATGCCTTTGGCGTGGAGGCGGCAGAGCCCAATTACGTCGGCGAAGTGGCCGAGCGCTGGCGCTATCGCGACGGCTCCGGCGAGGTCGGCGTCATCTCCTCGGTCACCCAGCCGTTTTGCGGTGACTGTTCCCGGGCGCGACTGTCGACCGAAGGTCGCCTCTACACTTGCCTCTTTGCCTCCGCCGGCCATGACTTCCGGTCGCTTTTGCGAGGCGACTTCAGCGACGAGCAGATCGGCGCGGCCATCGCCGCGCTGTGGGGCGAGCGCGGCGACCGCTATTCGGAAATCCGGGCCAGCCAGGCCCCGGCACGACGAAAGATCGAAATGAGCTACATCGGCGGGTGAATACGGTGCTTCCGCTGCTCTCCGACGAGGCGAGGCCGGCGACGACCACGGTGCCCGCCGTCAACGAGCGCGGCGAGGAAGTCCCGACCGCGGTGGCCGGCGAACACCCGCTGACGCTCTATCTCGACAAGCGCGAACTGTTGACCCTGATGACCCTGGGCGGGGCCCCGGAACATCTCGCGCTGGGCTATCTGCGCAATCAGCGCCTCATCGGGAGTATCGATGCGATCGCGCGGGTGCAAGTCGACTGGGAGGTCGGTGCGGTGGCGATCACGTCGCGACGACTCGCTGAGACGGGGCTCACGCTGTGGGAGGCGTCCGACCCGGCCGACGACCCGGCGGGTGCGGGCCCTGCCGCGCAGGATGCCCTTGCCGAACGACTCGCCCATCGCACGGTGACCACCGGTTGCGGCCAGGGAACGGTGTTCGGCGACCTCATGGCGGACGTCGACTCGGTCCGCCTCAACCCGGACCTCCGGATCGAGCAGGAGACGCTCTATGCGCTCATGGACCTGGTCCGACGGCACGAGTCGATCTACAAGCTGGCCGGTGCCGTCCATGGTTGCGCACTCTGCGTCCACGATGAAGCCGGGCCGCGCATCCTGCGCTTCGTCGAAGACGTCGGCCGGCACAACGCGGTCGACGCGATCGCAGGCTGGATGTGGACGGCCGGCGTCGACGGTCACGACAAGATCTTCTACACCACCGGGCGCCTCACGTCGGAAATGGTGATCAAGTGCGCTCAGATGGAAATCCCGGTGCTGCTGTCGCGCTCGGGCCTGACGGAGATGGGGCACCGGATTGCGGAGCGTGTGGGCATCACGATGATCGGTCGCTGCCAGGGGCGAGCACTATCTGCTGTTCACCGGACGCGAGCGCCTGCTCGGCACGCCCGCCTCCGCGGGGGTGGCGCAGTGACGGGGGCCGGCGCTTCGCCAGCCCCTAAGGACAGCATCACCGGGCTGGTGCTGGCCGGCGGGCTGGCCCGCCGGATGCAGTCTACCGGCGTCGATGTCGACAAGGGTCTGGTGAGCTTGCGCGGCAAGCCGATGATCGCCCACGTGATCGAGCGCCTTGCGCCGCAGGTCAGCCGGCTTCTGATCAATGCCAACCGCAACCAGGAGCACTACCGCAGGTTCGGACATGCGGTGGTGCCCGATTCGGTGGCGGGTTATGCCGGACCGCTGGCGGGTTTGCATGCCGGACTCGGTGCCGCCGGCACTTCCTGGGTCGTGACGGTTCCCTGCGACTCACCGTTCCTTCCCCGCGATCTCGTGCAGAAACTGTTCGACGCTGCCGCTCAGGCCGGCGCCGACCTCGCCGTGGCCAGGACTGGCCGCCAGGCTCATCCGGTATTCGCGCTGGTGCACGTTTCCCTGCTCGCCGACCTGGAGGCGTTTCTCGCCGCAGGCGAGCGCAAGATCGACCGCTGGTACGGCCCTTTGCGCACGGTCGAAGTGGACTTCCCGGACGAAGCCGCCTTCAGCAATATCAACACCCTCGAGGAACTGGCCACGTTCGAAAGCCGGGAGGATGCGCGCGCGACGATCGAAGCGGTAGCCCGGGGCACCGCCGGCTACGACCCGGGCGCCCTGCCGGTCGTGCAGGCGCAGGCGATCATCAGGCAGTTCATCAGCCCGATCGACGAGCCGCAGGAGGCGGCGGTGCTCGACTGTCTCGGCCGCGTCCTTGCGCGCGACCTCATCTCGCCGATCGATGTGCCGGCCCATGACAATTCGGCGATGGACGGCTATGCGGTGCGTGGCAGCGACCTCGTCCCGGACCGGGAGACCCGCCTGACGGTGGTCGGCACCTGCCTTGCCGGCAAGCCCTATCCCGGCCAGCCGGGAAAGGGCGAGGCGGTCCGGATCATGACCGGCGGCGTGATGCCGCACGGCACCGATACCGTGGTGATCCAGGAAGTGGCCCGGCTTCTGGCGCCGCAGGCTGATGCGCCGCAGGCTGATGCGGCGCAGCCGGTCGTGCTGATCCCGCCCGGTCAGCAGACCGGCCAGAATCGGCGGCACCGCGGTGAGGACCTGGCGCGGGGCAAGCCGGCGTTGCGGGCCGGCAAGATACTGACGCCGGCGGACCTGGGCCTGGCGGCATCGCTCGGGCTGGCCCGGCTGCCGGTGCAGCGACGCCTGAAGGTGGCCTTCTTCTCGACCGGCGACGAACTGCTTTCGGTCGGCGATGCGCCGGTGCCGGGCAAGGTCTATGACAGCAACCGCTACACGATTCACGGCATGCTGGCGAGACTGGGAGCAGAGCCGATCGACCTCGGCGTGGTGCCGGACCGCCCGGAGGCGCTCGAGCAGGCGATGGTCCGGGCCGGTCGAGAAGCCGATGCGGTCATCTCGTCCGGTGGCGTCTCGGTCGGGGAGGCGGATTTCACCCGCGAAGTCATGGCCCGGGTCGGCGATGTCGCCTTCTGGACCATCGCGATGAGACCCGGAAGGCCGATGGCCTTCGGCCGGGTCGGTGACGCCTACTATTTCGGCCTGCCGGGCAATCCGGTCGCGGTGATGGTCACATTCTATTTCTTCGTACGGGAGGCCTTGCACCATCTGATGGGTGCCTCGCCGGCCCCGCTCGCCTCGATCCGGGCGAGATCGCTCACCGCGGTACGCAAGAAGCCGGGCAGGACGGAGTACCAGCGGGCAACGCTCAGCCGCGCGGATGACGGGAGCGCGCAGGTGCGGGTCACCGGTAGCCAGGGTTCCGGGGTATTGCGATCGATGAGCGAGGCCGACTGCATGATGGTCCTCGCGCATGACCAGGGAGATGTGGCCATCGGCGATCCGGTCGATGCCGTCCCGTTCACCGGTCTGGTCTGACCGCGTCGGTCAGCGCAGTCAGTCAGCGCAGTCAGTCAGCGCAGTCAGTCAGCGCAGTCAGCCAGCGCAGTCGGTCAGTCCGTCAGCGGCTGGCCATCCGCGGTCCCAGCCGCCGCACCTGCGCGGCGATCAGCCAGCCGGCGATCGCGGTGGCCACCAGGAAGAATGACGCGCTGGCAAAGCCGGCCCCGGGCAGCCGCCGGTCCAGCCACCAGCCCATCATCGCCGGCCCCAACGCCGCGCCGATGTCGACGGCGGAATACACGATGCCGTAGGCTCGGCCGGTTGCCGACTTGGGCACCGCCGAACGCACCAGCATGTCCCTCGCCGGACTGACGATGCCGAGGGCGACGCCTGCGAGACACAGCAGCGCGCCAGTGGAATGAGGTGCCACCGCAGGGTGAGCGATCAGCAGGAACAGCGCTGCGGCAGACAACGTGCCGGCTACCGCCACCCATTCATGGCGGCTGCCGCCGGCGGCCACGAAGCCACCGACGACCATGCCGACCGCCACGGAACCGATGTACGCCGTGATCCAGCCGGCTGCGGTGGCGGAGTCCATCCTGCCCAGCGCCTCCAACAGCGACACGCCCATGTTCTGCACGCCCATGCTGGCGATATTGATGGTGATGAAAAACAGCATGCACGCGGCCAGTGCCGTATTGAAGAAACCGAATACCGGCTCGACCGCCCTTGCCGGACGTACCGGACTGGCCGCAGGCACCGGCGCCGGCAGGACCGAAAACTCGTCCCGGCGGACCAGCACCATCAATGCCATCAGCAGACCCCCGATCGCCGCCAGCACCAGCGCGCCCCGCCACCCGACGAGCCCCGCCAGCCCGATCATCAGCACCGGCGCACTGGCGTAGCCGAGCGTGCCGGACAGGCCGTGCGCACTGAAGGCATGGCCGATCCGGCGATCCGATATCTTGTGGTTCAGAAGCGAGAAATCCGCCGGGTGAAAAACCGAATTGCCCAAGGCAATCACGACTGCGGCGAGAAGCAGCGCGGCGTAGCCCTGGGCCGCGGCGGCGAGCAGGACGCCCATGGACATCAGCAGGAAGCCGGCCAGCAGCGAACGCCGGGGACCCTGGTGGTCGACGATGAATCCCGCGGCCGCCTGGCAGACCGACGAGACCACGTAGAACAAGGTCATGATCAGGCCGAGTTGGGTCCAGCTCAAGCCGAACTCGGTACGCCACAGCGGGAACAGCGGCGCGAACGCCAACTGATAGAAATGCGAGACGCCGTGCCCCAGACCCACCAGTCCGACGGTTCGGGCATCGGCGCGCCACGGAACCACCGCAGGCAACGAAGGTGCGGCCGCCGCCTGCATGGCGCCGACCCCACCATCCTGCGAGCGTTCGGGCACGATGCCTTTCCTTACCGCTTGCTGGTCATCATCCCGGGCAACTGGGCATAAAAGGCTGCCAGGTTCTCCATGTCCGCCCGGGACAGGAGTTTCGCCTGCGCGCCCATGATGGCATGCTTGCGATCGTCCTGCTTGTAGGCCCGCAGTGCATGGACGAGGTAGTCCTGGTGCTGGCCGGAAAGGCGCGGGTAACTGGGGTCAATCGGCGTATTGCCGTCCTTGCCATGGCAGGCGGCGCACCGCTCCTCCGCGATCTTGCGGCCAGCGGCCAGGTCGGCGGCAACGGCAGTCGAAGCAGCCAGCATCAGCACGCTCGACGCGACGAGGGCGGGAAAGATTCTGACGAAGCTCATTTGCCCTCCAGAGGCTTGCCGTAGTAAGCGGCCAAGTCGGCGATGTCCTGATCGGTCAGGCTGCCGGCGACCGCCCGCATGGTCGGGTGACTGCGATCGCCGCTGCGATAGGCGTTCAGGGCGTTCTCGATGTATTTGCTGGTCTGACCTTGAATTTTCGGCACCGAGAACACCGTCGGATAGGAGGCGCGATAGCCTTCGATTCCGTGGCAGCCGATGCACATGGCGATCTTCTGTTCGGCGGCCTTGGCATCGCCCTTGATTTCCTGGGCCGCCGCCGGGGCCACGGCGACCGACAATCCGGTCCCGATCAGCATTCCCAGAACGATCGGCAACTTGCGCGCATTCATCTGCTATGTAATCTCCGTCATCTGCAAGGGCATCTGCGCTGGTGTCATGCGTACTCCGCTGATCTTGCGTGTTCACAAAACCTTTGATTGTACCGGTGCGCTTGCTTTTCGTATACTGCAAACGGACCGCGGCCTGCCGGCGGCGGCATATTCCGACTCCACCCGCTTGCTTGCTCGCCCGACCAGGCTTTGCACCTCCAGAAAGGCCGCGATGAAGTTCGAAGGCACTTCCTCTTACGTAGCAACCGATGACCTCAAGCTCGCGGTCAATGCCGCGATAACTTTGCAGCGCCCCTTGCTCATCAAGGGCGAGCCGGGCACCGGCAAGACCATGCTTGCCGAGGAAGTGGCGGCGGGCATCGGCTTGCCCTTGCTGCAGTGGCACGTCAAGTCGACAACCAAGGCGCAACAGGGTCTCTATGAATACGACGCCGTCTCCCGCCTGAGGGATTCCCAGCTGGGGGACGAACGGGTCAAGGACATCGAAAACTACATCGTCAAGGGCGTGCTCTGGCAGGCATTCGAAGCGGACGAGCCGACGGTGCTGCTGATCGACGAAGTCGACAAGGCCGACATCGAATTTCCGAACGACCTGCTGCGCGAACTCGACCGCATGGAGTTCTATGTCTACGAGACCCGTCGCACGATCCGCGCACGCCATCGGCCGGTGGTGATGATCACCTCCAACAACGAGAAAGAACTTCCCGACGCGTTCCTGCGGCGATGCTTCTTCCACTACATCACGCTTCCCGGACCGTGACACCATGCAGGCCATCGTGGACGTCCATTTCCCCGGCCTCAAGAAGCAACTGCTCAAGGAAGCACTCGACAGTTTCTTCCGCATCCGCGAGCTGCCCGGCCTCAAGAAGAAACCGTCCACCTCGGAACTGCTGGACTGGCTCAAGCTGCTCGTGGCCGAAGACATACCGCCGGACGCGCTGCGCTCGCAGGACGACAAGGCGTTCATTCCGCCCCTTCACGGCGCACTGCTGAAGAACGAGCAGGATATCCACTTGTTCGAGCGCCTGGTCTTCATGGCGCGCCACAACCGTTGACGGCATCCGCTCCGAGGACCACTGCAATGACAAGCTGGATCGAGCCGGTGACGCTGCAGGGCAGCTACGCGATCGTGGAACCGCTGGTGCCGGCCCATGCAGACGAACTGATCGACGCGGCAGGCGATGGCGAACTGTGGAAGCTCTGGTATACGAGCGTCCCGGATCCGGCATCGATGCAGGAATGGGTCGCGGCCGCCCTGAAGCAACGCGACGATACCGGCGCCCTGCCCTTCGTGATCAGGCGCAGGGAAGACGCCAGGCTGGTAGGCGCCACGCGCTATTTCAACGTCGCCGCGCAGAATCGCCGGCTGGAAATCGGCCACACCTTCTACAGTCAGAGCGCCCAGCGAACCGCGATAAATACGGAGAGCAAACTGCTCCTGCTGGCCCATGCCTTCGACCGACTCGGGTGCCTGGGTGTCGAGTTGCGTACCCACTTCATGAACCAGGCCAGCCGCCGGGCCATCGAGCGGATCGGCGCCAAACTCGATGGGGTGCTGCGCAGCCACCAGGTGATGCCCGACGGCAGCCTGAGGGATACCTGCGTCTACAGCATCATCGCGCACGAATGGCCGGCCGTCCGGAACAACCTGACCGCCAGGCTGGAGCGAGACTAGGGGGCTGTCGCCTCCTGAGAGCCTCATATGCATACGGGGACCGCAAGCCCGGTCGGCAGGAGCGTGATCCCGCACTGCCATCGGCCCGCAATCGTCCGCGTGGCGGTCGGCCTGTGGCTGGTGCTGGCCACCGCGGCCGGCGCCGGGGCCGCCCCACCGATCCTGGACGACGCCACCCTGAAGCCGGAGTACGAGGCGTACCGGACCAGCGTGACGGGGATGCGCCGATACCAGGTTCACTACATCCGGGTTGCCAGGGAAACCGAGGCCAGGGAACTGATCGCGAAGATCCGCAGCGGCGCCGCTTTCCAGGAACTGGCCACCAGGTACTCCCTGCACAAGGAAAGTGCCGAACGTGGCGGCGACCTGGGCAGCCATGCCGGCTGCCGGTGGGCCAAGGCGACGCTGCAGATCCTCGATTCGCTCAAGCCCGGACAGACCTGGCCGCAGCCGGTCAAGGGTACCCATGGCTGGGGAATCTATCGCCTGGATTCGGTGGCGGCGATCGAACCGCGCAGCTTTTCGCAGTACAAGACCGAACTGCTGTCCGGAAAGTTCGAGCCCGAGTGTCCCTGGGTGCCGCCGGTGACCATCGGGAAGGTCCCCGGGGCAGGACCGGGAACCGCTGCGCCGATGGTTCCGCCGGCAGGCCCCAGGATGCAATGACGCATCCACTGCGTAAAATGAACGTAATGAACCGGTTCATCCCGACCATCGGAGCGGCCGCCATCGGGGAACACCTGCGGGGAGTGGCACGATGCTGATCGATTTCTTCCTTCACCTGCGCTCGGCCCACCTGCCGGTCTCGATCAAGGAGTACCTGATCCTGCTCGAGGCGATCAGCAAGGGCGTCATCGGCCAGTCCGTCGACGAGTTCTACCATCTTTCGCGCGCCACGCTGGTGAAGGACGAACGCAACTTCGACAAGTTCGATCGTGCTTTCGGCGTTTACTTCAAAGGTCTGCAGTCGATTCCCGGCATCGAACTCGACCTGCCGCTGGATTGGCTCCAGCGCCAGTTCCAGCGCGAATTCACCGCCGAGGAGAAGGCGGCGATCGAGGCCATGGGCGGCCTCGACAAGCTGCTGGAGCGGCTGCGCCAACTGCTTGAAGAGCAGAAGGGGCGGCACGAAGGCGGCAGCAAGTGGATCGGCACCAACGGCACCTCGCCTTTCGGCAACGGCGGCTACAACCCGCAAGGCATCCGGGTCGGCGGCCCGTCTGCCGGCAACCGGACTGCCGTCAAGGTCTGGGAGCAACGGTCCTACCGGGACTACGACGATGAAGTGGAACTGGGCACCCGCACGATCAAGATCGCGCTTGCGCCGGCTGCGCCGCTTCGCCCGCGAAGGGGCCGAGGATGAGCTGGACCTGGACGGCACGATCTCCTCGACCGCGCGCAATGCCGGCTACCTCGATATCCGCCTGCGTCCCGAGCGGCACAACACCATCAAGGTGCTGATGCTGCTGGACGTCGGCGGCACCATGGACGACCACATCACCCGGACCGAGGAACTTTTCTCGGCAGCCAAGTCGGAGTTCAAGCACCTCGAGTTCTACTACTTCCACAACTGCGTCTACGACTTCGTGTGGAAGAACAACCGTCGCCGGCAGGCCGAGCGTCTCATGACCTGGGACCTGCTGCGCAAGTTCAACAGCGACTACCGCCTGATGCTGGTCGGAGACGCCACCATGAGCCCCTACGAGATACTGCAGCCCGGCGGTTCGGTGGAATACAACAACGAGGAGCCGGGGGCGGTCTGGCTGCAGCGGCTGGCGGAACGGTTCCCCAAGTTCGCCTGGTTGAATCCCGAGCCCGAAGGCGTCTGGGAATACCGGCAGTCGATTTCGGTGATCCGGCAGCTGATGGCGAACCGGATGTATCCGGTGACGCTGGCGGGGCTCGAACGCGCGATGCGCGAACTGACGCGCTGAGCCTGCTCAGCCTTCGATCGGCGGCGCGTTGCGCACGATCTCGTCGAGAGTGGTCAGCCCCGAGGCGATGCGCATGGCGCCGGCCAGTCGCAACGGCCGCATGCCGCCTTTCATCGCCTGACGCCGCAAGGCCGCGAGGTCCGGCTGGTCGGTGAGGATCTGGCGGCACTGTTCATCGGCGAGCAGGATCTCGTAGAGGCCCGTGCGCCCGCGGTAGCCGGTCATGCGACACTCCATGCAGCCGACCGGCCGGTAGACATGCGCCGGCCGCGGCGCCTTGTAGGGCCTGATCAGTTCCGCCCAGGCCTCGTCGCTGAGTTCACCGTCTGGCGTCTTGCAATGACGGCACAACGTGCGCACCAGGCGTTGCGCCATGACGCCGATCAGGGTGGAATTGAGCAGGTACGCGGGCACGCCCAGGTCCAGCAGGCGGGTGACCGCGCTGGGCGCATCGTTGGTATGCAGCGTCGACAGCACCAGGTGGCCGGTCAGGGCAGCCTGGATCGCCATTTCCGCGGTTTCAAGGTCACGGATCTCGCCCACCATGATGATGTCCGGATCCTGCCGCATCAGCGCCCGGATACCGTCGGCAAAAGTGAGGTCGATGCCGTTCTGCACCTGCATCTGGTTGAAGCTCGGTTCAACCATCTCGATCGGATCCTCCACCGTGGTGACGTTCACTTCTTCGGTGGCGAGGTCCTTGAGCGTCGTGTAGAGCGTCGTGGTCTTGCCGGACCCGGTGGGGCCGGTGACGAGCACGATGCCGCTCGGGCGGCGTGGTCATCTTGTTCCAGCGCGACAGGTCGTCGCGGGTGAAACCCAGTTCCTCGAAGTCGCAGACCAGCACGTCCGGATCGAAGATCCGCATCACCAGTTTTTCGCCGAACGCGGTCGGCATCGTCGACAGCCGCAGTTCGATCTCGCGGCCGGCCACGGTACGGGTCTTGATCCGTCCATCCTGCGGACGCCGTTTCTCGACCACGTCCATCCGGCCCAGCAGCTTGATCCGGCTGGTCATCGCGGACAGCACGCCGGGCGGCACCTGGTAGACGTTGTGCAGTACGCCGTCGATCCGGAAACGGACCACGCCAAGGTCCCGGCGCGGCTCCATGTGGATATCGCTCGCGCGCTGCTCGAAGGCGTACTGCCAGAGCCAGTCGACGATGGTGACGATGTGCTGGTCGTTGGCATCGAAGCTCTTGCCGCTGCGGCCGAGCTCCACCAACTGCTCGAAGTTGTTCTGGACGGTCGCGCCGCCGCTCTTCTGCGCGCTCTTGATCGTGCGCGCCAGGCTGAAGAACTCGACCAGGTAGCGCTGCAACTCCAGCGGATTGGCCAGTACGGTGCGGATCTCCTTGCGCAAGGTATGGCTCAGCTCGACCGACCACTCGTTGACGAACGGCTGCGCGGTCGCGATCACGACTTCACCCGGATTCACCTCCAGCGGCAGGATCCGGAATCGACTGGCGTAAGTGCCGGACATCACATCGCCGATCCGCGAGAAGTCGACCCTCAGGGGATCGATGTGCCGGTACTCCATCTTCAGACGGCCGGCCAGCCACTGGCACAGCGCTTCCAGGTCGAGCGCGCTATGCGGTGGCTTTGCCGATTTCAGTTTGCGATCGGCAATGACGACCAGCGGATGGCGGTCGGCGGTGGAAAGGCTGGCGTCGCGCGACAAGGTGGCGGCCGTCTCGGGCAGCAGCAGACCGTCCGCCACCAGGCCATTGAGCAGCTCGACGATCTCGAGCGGCTTGCCGGGGCGGCCAAGCGGCGCGGGCGTGTCGGCGGACGGCGGCACGGGCGCGCGCGGCGAGGTGCCGCTCGGGGTGACTGCGGCTCGGGAGGGTTCGACCAGGATCTGCATCGCCCCACCATAGCAGCGGTCGGTCGACGGGACGGCGCCGCGCAGATGGACGGTCAATCGCCACGGGCCAGCCGGACCGCGGCGATGCGAACTTCCCTCACTCCTGCGCCAGGTCCAGCTTCAGACCCTCGTGGGAAGCGACGAATCCGAGCTGCTGGTAGAACCGCAGCGCGTCCGGCCGCGCCTTGTTGGTCGTGAGCTGCACGATGCCGCAACCCCGCTCGCGCGCCCTTTCAATTGCCCACAGCAACAGGAACCTGCCGACCCCCTGCCCCCTGAGCCGGGAGTCGACGCGCACCCCCTCGATCATCGCGCGCCAGCACCCCTGGTGCGTGAGATACGGAATGAACGTCAGCTGCAGCACGGCGAGCACCTCGCCGGGGCCGCCGCACGCAACCACCAGTTCGTTGTTCGGATCCCGGTCGATGGCCTCGAAGGCGCCGCCGTAACTCGCGGGTAATGGGTCTTCAGGGCGCTCGCGGGAAGCGCCCAGGGGATCGTCGGCGAGCAGCCGGACGATCGCAGCCAGGTCGGCCCGCTGCGCCCGGCGAATGGACGGCCGGGCAGCGGGCCCGGCGGCCGGAGCCGCATGAACCGGCGCGGCGCCCGTATCCGGATCGGTCAAAGCCGCTCGAGAACGGCCGCGATTCCCTGACCGCCGCCGATGCACATCGTCACCAGCGCATAGCGTCCACCGGTGCGCTGCAGTTCATGCACCGCTTTGGTGGTGATGATGGCGCCGGTCGCACCCACCGGATGACCGATCGAGATCCCGCTGCCGTTCGGGTTGACCTTCTCGGGATCGAAATCCAGTTCCTTCGCCACGGCGCACGCCTGTGCCGCGAAGGCTTCATTGGCCTCGATGATGTCCAGGTCGGAGACTTTCAGGCCGGCGCGTTTCAGCGCCACCCGGCTGGCCGGCACCGGCCCGATTCCCATGTACAGCGGCTCGACGCCGGCATGGCCATAGCTCACCAGCCGCGCCAGCGGCTTCAGGCCCTGTCGCGCCGCCTCGGCTGCCTCCATCAGCACGACCGCACTGGCGCCGTCGTTGATGCCCGACGCGTTGCCGGCGGTTACTGACCCGTCTTTCTGGAATACCGTGCGCAATCCGGCAAGATCTTCCATTTTCAGGTCGGCACGAACGTGCTCGTCGGCGGCGAACATCACCGGCTTGCGCCTCACCGTCGTCTCTACCGGCACGATCTGGGAGGCGAAACGACCTTCCTGCCAGGCACGAGCCGCGCGCTGGTGGCTCTGCAGCGCCAGCTGGTCCTGGGTTGCCCGGCTGATCTCGTAGCGGGCGGCGACATTCTCCGCGGTGATGCCCATGTGGACCGCATCGAAAGGATCCGACAGGGCTCCGACCAGCATGTCGACGGCCTTGACATCCCCCATCCGTGCGCCCCAGCGGTTGCTCGGCAGGTTGTAGGGTGCACGGCTCATCGACTCCGCGCCGCCGCCGATCGCGACGTCGGTGTCGCCGAGCAGGATCGACTGGGCGGCGGACACGATCGCCTGAAGCCCGCTGCCGCATAAGCGGTTGACATTGGCCGCCGCTACTTCCTTCGGCAGGCCCGCGTTGATTGCGCCGACGCGGGAGAGATACATGTCTCGTGACTCGGTGTTGATGACATGGCCGATGAAGACATGGCCGACGCTGGCGGGATCGGCCTTGACCCGGGCCAACGCCTCCTTGATCACCAGTGCCGCCAGGTCACAAGGGGGTACATCCTTCAGGGCGCCTCCGAAATCTCCGACTCCGGTGCGCACTGCACTCACGAGGACGACTTCACGCTTGGCCATCTCGACTCCTTCTAGCTTCGTTTCGGCCCCCTCAGGATACCGCAACCGGCAGGGGGATTGTCTTTGCCCAGCCCTTGGCCGGCAGCCGGTAGCGCGCCTGGACAAGATCCGCCCGATCGAGCAGCAGCCTCCGGGTCACCTGCAGGGGCGGGCCCTTGAGCGCAAGAACGACGAGGTTGCCCTCGTCGCGCGGCGCCAGCGAGACGGTCTGGCCGAAAACGCCGGCAATCCGCTCCAGGCTGCGCTTGAACGACGCATGACGACCGAACAGATTCACCGCCAGAACGCCGGGCGTGGCGAGGGCATCGTGGCAGTCGACCGGTAGAACTCTTCGGTGTCGAGCACCGGCCCGGCAGCGTCCTGATCGTAGAGATCGACCTGCAGGACGCCGAACTGGCCACGCAACTTCGGCCGATTCAGATAGATTCCGGCGTCGGCGCGCACGATGTCGAGACGGGCAGTCCTTCGGCGGCAGGTGGAACCACTGGTGCGCGGCTTCGATGACGACGCGGCTCATCTCCACCACGGTGATCCGGGAAGCCAGGCAATGACGGTGACAGAACTTGGTCAGTGCCGCAGCGCCCAGGCCCAGTTGCAGGATCCTGGCCGGCGGCTCCATGAACAGCAGCCAGGCCATCATGTCCTTGACGTAGGCCAGCTCCAGCGAATACGGGCTCGACAAACGCATCGCACCCTGCACCCAGCGGCTGCCGAAATGCAGGAAGCGGACCCCATCCTGTTCGGAGAAGGTGATGGCCGGTTGCGGATCCAAGGACTACTTGGCCGCCATCGTCAGCGCCAGCAGCAACTCGTTCATCCGCTTGACGAAGCCCGACGGATCGTCGAGCTTGCCGCCTTCTGCCAGGAGCGCCTGATCGAACAGGAGGCTCGACCAGTCATCGAATCGGGCCGTTTCCGTTCGCAATTGCGTGACCAGCGGATGCTGCGGGTTGACCTCCAGGATCGGCTTGCGCTCGGGCGCCTGCTGGCCGGCCTGCTTCAGGAGCCGCTCGAGGGTGCCGCTGATGTCGCCCTCGCCCGAGACCAGGCAGGCGGCGGAATCCGTGAGGCGATCCGACGACCCTGACTTCCTTGACCCGGTCGCCGAGTGACTTGGCGATGCGATCGGTGAGATCCTTGAACTCGCCGGCAATCGCCTCGGTCTTCTTGCGCTCCGATTCGTCGGCCAGCTTGCCCAGGTCGAGCGACCCACGGGTCACCGACACCAGCGGGGTGCCGTCGAACTCGGTCAGGAACGACAGCATCCACTCGTCGACGCGATCGCTCAACAGGAGAACCTCGATGCCCTTCTTGCGGAACACCTCGAGGTGCGGGCTGTTGCGCGCCCCATCCAGCGTCTCGGCGGTGACGTAGTAGATGGACTCCTGTCCCGGCTTCATCCGCGCCTTGTAATCCGCAAGCGAAACCAGGTTGCCGGCTTCGGCCGGACGGCTCGCCTGCGCAGTCTTCACGTCGTCGGCGGGAGCCTGTTCGCCCGGGGCGTCTGCCTGATCGCCCGCTGCGTCTGACTGATCGCTCGCGGCCTCCTTGCCCGGGTCGGCCGCTGCCGGCTTCGGTGCGTCGACGGTGCTTTGGAACCGCAACAGTGCAGCAATCCGGGCCTGGTTGCCGATGTCCTCGCCGGCACCTTCCTTCAGCACCTGACCGAACTCGGACCAGAAGGTGAAATAGTCGTCCTGGCGATTCTGCGCCATGTCCTCGAGCATCGACAGCACCCGCTTGGCGCTGCCTTCGCGGATCGCCTTGACGTCGCGGCTCTCCTGGAGGATCTCCCGGGAGACATTGAGCGGCAGGTCGTTGGAGTCGATGATGCCCTTGACGAATCGCAAGTAGGCGGGCATGAGCTGCTCGGCATCGGCCATGATGAACACGCGACGCACGTAGAGGCGGATCCCGTGCCGCTGCTGGCGGTCCCACAGGTCGAAAGGCGCGCGCTTGGGCACGAACAGCAACTGGGTATATTCGGTACGGCCTTCGACGCGGTTGTGCGTATAGGCCAGGGGCGCCTCGGTGTCGTTGCTCAGGTGACGATAGAACTCCTGGTAATCCGTCTCCGTCAGTTCGCTCTTGGGCCGCAGCCAGAGCGCACGCGCCTGGTTGATGGTCTCCCACTCGTCGGTCTGGACCATCTCCTGCTTGTCCTTGTCCCATTCGGACTTCTTCATGCGGATCGGCAGGGAGATGTGGTCCGAGTAGTTGCGCACGATGCTGCGCAGCTTGTGCTCTTCGAGCAGCGAGTCGTATTCGTGGCCGGCATCGGCATCGGCGTCGTTGTCGCGCAGGTGCAGGGTGACCTCGGTTCCGCGCTGCTCTCGTTCGATCGTCTCCACGGTGAAATCACCGCCACCCTCGGAGATCCAGCGCACGCCTTCGGAGGCCGGCAGGCCGGCGCGGCGGCTTTCCACGACCACCTTCCTGGCAACGATGAAGGACGAGTAGAAACCGACGCCGAACTGGCCGATGAGATTGGAGTCCTTGGCCGCGTCACCGGTGAGTCTGCTGAAGAATTCACGGGTACCGGAGCGGGCGATCGTGCCGAGGTTGGCGACAGCCTCCTCGCGGCTCAGCCCCACGCCGTTGTCCGTGATGCGAATCGTCCGGGCCGCCTTGTCGACGCTGATCTCGATCCCGAGATCCGGTTGGCCTTCATAGAGCGAGTCGTTGTCAATGGCCTCGAAGCGAAGCTTGTCGCAGGCGTCGGACGCATTGGAGATCAGCTCGCGCAGGAATATCTCGCGGTTGCTGTACAGCGCGTGAATCATGAGATCGAGCAACTGCTTGATCTCGGTCTGGAAGCCAAGGGTCTGTTTTTCGGTGGTAGTCATCGGATATGAAGCAGAAGAAAAAAGAGGAAGACTGGCGGGGCGCTCAGAGGCGTACCGCCGCGATTGATTCGTCCAGGGCGGCAAGCATCCTGGGATTGTTCAAAGTGGTGACATTAAACCGCATCCAGGTTCCGGGCGCATGGGTCGGCGAGAAGAGGCCGCCGGGCGCCATCAGGAAACCGCGATCGAGCATCGCCTGCGCCAGGCTGATCGAATCGATGCCGGTGTCGACCCACTGGAACATGCCGTGTCCGACTGCCCCGGATCCAGGGAATCCGAATCGTTCCAGGGCGCCGGCCGCCAGTTCGCGCGCTTGCGACAGCCGTTGCCGCAAACGCTCGAGGTGGCGGCGGTAGTGACCTTCCGACAGGACCCGGTATACGACACGTTCGCCCAGCTCGGAACTGCTCAGCCCCACCAGCATCTTGAGGTCGGTCAATTGCCGGGCCAACCCGGGCTCGCAGGCAATGAAACCGGTGCGCAGATTGGCGCACAGGGTCTTGGAGAAACTCCCCAGATAGATGACCCGCTGCAACTGGTCCAGGGCGGCCACCCGGGTACAGGCCTGAACGGTCGGGCCCGGGTGAAGATCGCAGTAGACATCGTCCTCGACGATGTGAAAGCCGAAGCGCTCCGCCAGCTGCAGCAGGCCGTAGGCTTTGGCGGCGGAAAGCGAAGTGCCGGTCGGATTCTGCAGCACCGAACCGACCACGAACAGTTTCGGACGGTACCGCGCCGCCAGTGCCGCCAGGCGCGACAGGTCGGGGCCGTCGGCCAGCCTGGGCACCCCCAGCACCCGGGCGCCAAGCAGCGCGAAGCGCCCGAACATCAGGAACCATCCCGGATCCTCCACCAGTATCGTGTCGCCCGGCCGCAGGAAGTGCTGGGCGACCAGGTCGAGCCCCTGGGTGACGCCGTTGGTGGTCACCACTTGTTCGGGCGTCGCCGCGATTTCCATCTGGGCGAGCTTGACCTGCAGCTGCTGCCGCAGCGGCAGGTAACCCTGGGCATGGCCGTAGCCCAGCAGAGAAGTCCAGTTCTGTCGCCCCAGCGAGCGCAGGCTGCCCGCGATCAGGTCGCCATCGAGCCAATCCTGCGGCAGCACGCCGCTTCCCGGCATGTCGCACGACGGCAGCTGGCGAAACATGTTGCGCAGCAGCCAGACCACGTCGATCTGCGGATTGGGTGCATCCGACCAGGTCCTCGCCTGCGCCAGATGGCTGCCGACGTCACGCGGCTTGACATAGAACCCGGATCCGGGTCGGGCCTCGATGTAGCCGCGTGCGGCCAGCCGATCGTAGGCCTCCACGACGGTAAAACGGGAAACCCGGTGCTCGACGGCGAAACGGCGTATCGAGGGCATCCTCAGCCCTGCCCGCATCAGGCGTTCATCGATGCGGGCAGCGTAGTAAGAGACGATCTGCTCGACCAGTGTGAGGCCCGCGCCTGCCGCGACTTCAATTTTCAGAACCTGGTTCAGGTGTCCACTCCCACTACCACTCCCACTACCACTCCTACTCCCACTCCACTTCCTGCACGTCTGCTTTCCGGGGTCGGCTTCCGGCACGCGATGACCAACAGTCTGACCGACCGTACCGGTACGAAATTGTATCCAAATCCGATCTGTACCGGTCAGCGGGGCTCTGCAGTTCTGTCATCATTGGCCCATGAACGACTGGCCCTACCCCACGCTGCTCGCGGACGTCGGCGGCACCAGTCTGCGCTTCGCAGTCGCCACCGGCGCCAACGCCCGGCCCGCCGCCATCCGCAAGCTGCGCACTGCCGACTATCCCAACCTCGCTGCCGCGGCCCAGGACTATCTGGCCCGGTTGCGGGGGGATGCCGACGAGGATGCCCGGGCGGTGTCCGCCGTGGCCCCGGCCAGCGCGGCCCTCGCCGTGGCGACACCCGTCGAGGCCGCGCGCGCCGGACCGGTGCGGCTGACCAATCAGGAGTTCGTCATTGACGGCGCCCGCCTCCTGTCGTCACTGGGCCTGTCCGCCCTGTGGATCGTCAACGATTTCGAGGCCTTGGCCTGGTCGCTGCCGACCCTGGGCGCGCAGGACCTGCGCGTCATCGGCGAGGTCGCGCCGGCCGGGAATGCGACGATGGCGGTAATCGGCCCCGGGACCGGGATGGGCTGCGCCGGCCTGCTGCGAAACGCCGCGGGCTGGCACGCGATTCCCGGCGAGGGGGGACACGTGACGTTGTCCGCCCGCACGCCATTCGAGCGTGAGGTGCTCGCCGCCGCGGCCGGCATGACCGACCACGTCTCCGCAGAGAAGCTGTTGTCCGGCAGCGGCATGCCGTTGCTGTACCAGGCGGTGGCGGTGGTCGTCGGCGCAACCGGGACATCACGCCCGGTACCCACGGCCAGCGACATCACCCGGGCCGCGCTGGACGGCACGGATCGCCTGAGCCTGCAGGTGGTCGATACCTTCTGCGCGCTGCTCGGCGGCTATGCCGGCAACGTCGCACTGAGCTTCGGTGCGATAGGCGGCGTGATGATCGGTGGGGGCGTCGCCAGCCATCTGGCCGAGCCGATAGCGAAGGGAGTATTTCGCGAGCGGTTCGAGGACAAGGGCCGATTCGCGGCCTACCTGCGCCCGATCGGCACGGCCCTCATCACGCGGGAACAACCGGCCCTCGACGGGCTGGTCCATGCGCTGAACATCGCACCGGGCGCGCTGCCTGTACAGCGCAGTGCAGTCGCCGATGACGGCCGTCGCCCGCCTCCGGACGGAATCACGCCGGGGGACTGAAGAATTCCGCGACCAGTTCCGGTGTCACCTCTGCCGCGCTCGCGGGGGACCAACGCGGGGCCTTGTCCTTGTCGATCAGCAGCGCCCTCACGCCCTCAGGAAAATCGGGATGGCGCTGGCACTGTCGCGCCAGGATCAGGTCCAGGTCGAGCACCTGCCGGAGGCCGAGGAGCCGGCAGCGCCGCAGGTACTCGAGGGTCACGGCGGCGGCGGTCGGGGACCCCTTGACGAGATTGTCGAGCGGCCGTGCAAACCAGGTGTCGCGCGCGGCGGCCTCCTCCAGCCCCTTGATGAGGCCGTGGAGCTTGGCGCGGGTGCAGATGGACCGGATCTCGGGGTAGCGATCGCGCAACGGCGAAGGACCGCCTGCGACACCACGGGTGGCCTCGAATCCGCGGCAGAAATGCGTCGCCTGGGCGCGATGATCCGCCACCGTGTCGCCCCACTCGATGGCGGCGAAGTCGGCCAGAAAGGCCGGTTGCAGCGAATGCTCGAGGACGTAGTCGGCCAGCCGGGCGTAGACCGCGTCCTGCTCGTTCAGGATGACTCCGGTCAGCGCCATCAGGACACCGGCCTCGCCGGGTACCCGATTCAGGAACCAGCCGCCGCCGACATCCGGAAAGAGCCCGATATGTATCTCCGGCATGGACAGTTTCGCTCCGAGGGCGACGATGCGGTGGCTGCCGGCTACGGAAAGCCCGAGCCCGCCCCCCATTGTCACGCCGTGCGCCCAGGTCACCAGGGGTTTGGGAAAGGTGTGCAGCAGATAGTCGAGCTGGTATTCGACCGTGAAGAACCGGTCGCCATAGTCGAACCGGCCAGGACCGCCTGCGATGATCTGCCGTACCGCGCGGCTCACGTCACCGCCGGCGCAGAAGCCCTTGTCCCCGTCTCCCGCCAGCACCACCGCGACCACGTCGTCGTCTGCGGACCAGACACTCAACTGCGCAAGCAGCAGCTCGCACATATCGAGGTCCAATGCATTCAGCACCCTGGGCCGCGCCAGCCAGGCAAGGCCGATGGTGCGCCCGCCGCCCGCTGCACGGGTCTCAAAGCGCACGGGCGCCGATTTGTCCGAAGCCGGATCAGTCATTCATTGTCCCCCCAGGTCTCAGGTCGATGGCAGCTCGAGCGCCACATCGCGCCATTTCGGCTCCAGCAGCTTGCCTTTGCGTCCGCGCGTACCCGCGTGGTTGCCGATCTCGCGCAGGGTCATGGTGCGTTCCATCGATCTTGCGCCGTTGCCCTTGCCGCGGACGATGATCCCGTCACGGCCGCACACGATCACCTGGCGCAGTCGCTCCTTCGCATCCAGCGCCATCAGCGTCACGCCACGTCCGCCGTTCTTCAGCGTCTTCACTTCACCGACGTCGAACGACAGCAGACGCCCCCGATGACCGCCGCCGCTTCCCTCGCTCAGGCACACCACGGTGGTTCCGATGCCGGCGGTGTACAAGGCCGGCCTGAGCGGGAAGTCATCCGCTTCGAGGGCCAGGAAACTCTTGCCCGCCTTCGTCCGTCCGAGCCAGTCGCCTGCCTGGCAGGTCAATCCGATGCCACCGGCGGTGGCCAGCAGTACCGAGGTAGTCGGCCGAGGCGGCAAAGGCATGGTCGATGCGCGCGCCCGGCTCGACCTCCACCAGGCTCGTGATCGGCACCCCGTCGCCGCGCGCAGACGGGAGCCCGGCAACCGCGACCGAGTAGACGCGACCGTTGGACGCAATGGCAAACAGCGTATCCGTAGTCAGCACCTCGTAGGCACCGTAGAAGGCATCGCCACTCTTGAACGTGAACTGGCCGACCTCGTGACCGTGGCCCTGGCGGGCACGCACCCAACCCTTGCCCGACACGATGACGGTCACCGGTTCGGCAATCAGCTTGACTTCGACGCTGGCCCGCCGGGCCGGCTCGATGAGAGTGCGGCGGTCGTCGCCGTACTGCTTGCTGTCGGCCTCCACCTCCTTGACGATCTGGCGACGCAAGGCGGTCTCGCTGTCCAGCAGCGCCTGCAGGCCGGCACGTTCCCCGCGAAGTTCCTTCAGCTCGCGCTCGATCCGTATCGCCTCGAGCCGTGCGAGCTGGCGCAGGCGGATCTCCAGAATATCTTCGGCCTGCCGATCAGTCAGCCCGAAGGCGTCGATCAGTGCCGGCTTGGGCTCATCGGACTGGCGAATGATCCGGATCACCTCGTCGATGTTGAGCAGAACCAGCTGGCGCCCTTCGAGGATGTGGATGCGGTCGTCGACCTTGCCCAGGCGGTGCACCGTACGACGTCGCACCGTCTCGACGCGAAATGCCACCCACTCCTGCACGATGTCGAGCAGGGACTTCTGCCGCGGCCTGCCGTCGCGCCCGATCATCACCAGATTGATCGACACGCTGGACTCGAGGCTGGTCAACGTCAGCAGGCTGTTCACCAGGACCTGCTGGTCGATCTTCGAGGTCTTGGGCTCGACCACCAGGCGTACTGCCGCTTCCCGTCCGGATTCGTCCCGGATCGCATCCATCACGCCGAGCATCTGGCTCTTGAGCTGCACCTGCTCGGCCGAAAGCGACTTCTTGCCGAGCCTGACCTTGGGATTGGTCAGTTCCTCCACTTCCTCCAGGACCTTCTGGGTCGAAACCCCGTGCGGAAGCTCATCGATGACAAGCTGCCACTGACCGCGGGCCAGCTCTTCAAAGCGGTAGCGCGCCCGGACCTTGATCGATCCGCGTCCGCCACGGTAGGCGTCGGCGATGTCCTCTGCAGACGAGATGATCTGACCGCCACCCGGGAAGTCCGGTCCGGGCACATGGACCAGCAGTTCCTCGAGCGTGAGCTTCGGGTTGCGGATGACCGCAACCGCCGCCTTCGCCACTTCCCTCAGGTTGTGCGACGGAATTTCGGTGGCCAGTGCCACGGCGATACCCGAAGCCCCGTTGAGCAGCACCACCGGCAATCGCGCCGGCAACCGCGCCGGCTCGCGACCCGAGCCGTCGTAGTTGGGCACGAAGTCCACCGTGCCGAGATCGATCTCGTCGAGCAGCAACCGGGCCAGCGGCGTGAGCCGCGCCTCGGTGTAGCGCATCGCCGCCGCTCCGTCGCCGTCGCGTGATCCGAAGTTGCCCTGGCCGTCGATCAGCGGGTAGCGCAGCGAAAAGTCCTGCGCCATACGCACCAGCGCGTCGTACGCGGCGGTGTCACCGTGGGGATGGTATTTGCCAAGAACGTCACCGACTACCCGCGCCGACTTGACCGGCTTCGCAACGGGGCTGAGGCCCATCTCGTTCATCGCGTACAGGATGCGGCGCTGAACCGGTTTCTGGCCGTCGCAGACGTCCGGCAGCGCCCTGCTCTTGATCGTGGAGATCGCGTAGTCGAGATAGGCGCGCTCCGCGTAGCGCGCGAGAGTCAGGGCGTCGGGATCGTCCTGTTCCGCGGTGTCAAATGCATCGTCTTGCCGATCATCCATCTCAAACGTCCGCCTGCGCCTCGTGTCCGTGTTCCTCGAGCCAGGCACGGCGGCCGGCGGCTTCGCCCTTGCCCATCAGCATCGTGAACTGCTTTTCGGTATCGGGTTCGGTAATCCGACCGAACCTGACCTGCAACAATCGCCTGGTCGCGGGATTCAAGGTCGTCTCCCACAACTGTTCCGCCGTCATCTCCCCCAGGCCCTTGAAGCGCGAAATGCTCCAGCTTCCCTCGCGCAGCCCGTCCTTGCGCAACTTGTCTTCCACGTGCTTCAGTTCGCCGTCGTCAAGGCAGTAGAGCTTGCGCAGCGGGCGCTTGCCCTGCGCCGGCACGTCCACCCGGTACAGCGGCGGCTTGGCCACGTAGATGTGACCCGCCTCGATGAGGGCCGGGAAGTGCTTGAAGAACAGGGTCAGCAGCAGCACCTGGATGTGTGATCCATCCACGTCGGCATCCGACAGGATGCAGATCTTGCCGTAACGCAGGCCGGAAAGATCCGGCGTCTGGCCCCGACCGTGCGGATCGACGCCGATTGCCACCGACATGTCATGAATCTCGTTGTTCGCAAAGAGGCGATCCCGATCGGTCTCCCAGCTGTTGAGCACCTTGCCGCGCAGGGGCAGCACGGCCTGGGATTCCTTCTCGCGGCCCATCTTGGCCGATCCGCCGGCGGAGTCGCCCTCCACCAGGAACAGTTCGTTTCGAGCAAGATCGGTGGATTCGCAGTCGGTCAGCTTGCCGGGCAGGACGGCGACCCCCGAGCCCTTTCGCTTCTCCACTTTCTGGGCCGAACGCTGGCGGGCCTGAGCCTGCCGGATCACCAGGTCCGCCAGCTTCCTTCCGAGATCGACGTGCTGGTTCAGCCAGAGTTCGAACTGGCTTCGGACATAGCCGGCAACCAGGCGAACGGCATCGCGTGAATTCAGGCGCTCCTTGGTCTGGCCCTGGAACTGCGGGTCGAGCACCCGCGCGGAGAGGACGAAGCTGGCCCGCGCGAAGACATCCTCGGGCATGAGCTTGACGCCTTTGGGCTGCAGGCTGTGGAGCTCGATGAAGCTCTTGACCGCGCTGAACAGCCCCTCGCGCAGGCCCGACTCGTGGGTGCCGCCGGCCGAGGTCGGGATCAGGTTGACGTACGACTCCCGCGCAAGGGCACCCTCCGCGGTGAAGGCCACCACCCATTGCGCACCCTCACCCTCGGCAAAGGTGTCGTGCCCGGCATCGGTGTATTGCTCACCCTCGAGCATCAGCACCAGCTCGCCCGCGCCCTGCCCCGCCAGCACCTCTTCCAGGTAACCCCGCAGCCCCTGCGCATACTGCCAGGTCGATACCTCGCCGGTCTTCTCAACCGTCAAACTGACCTTCACGCCGGGCAGCAGTACCGCCTTGCTTCGCAGCAGCCGGACCAGGTCCGCCATCGGAATCGATGGGCTGTCGAAGTACTTGACGTTCGGCACCACGACCACACGGGTTCCGCGGCGGCGGTCTCCCTTGGCGGCCGGCTGCGACTTCAACGGTCGCACGAGTTCACCATCGGAGAACGCGATCGTGTGCACGCCGTTGCCCTTGTCGTCCGCCCGCCAGACCGTGACTTCCAGCCGTGAGGACAGGGCATTGGTGACCGAGACCCCGACACCGTGCAGTCCGCCTGAAAAGCTGTAAGCGCCGCCCGCGGCCTTGTCGAATTTGCCGCCTGCATGCAGGCGCGTGAAGACGATCTCCAGCACCGGCACCTGTTCTTCGGGATGCAGGCCAACCGGGATGCCCCGGCCATCGTCCTCGACGGCAATGCTGCCGTCCTTGTGAAGCGTCACGTCGATGCAACCGGCGTGACCGCCCAGGGCCTCGTCGGCGGCATTGTCGATCACTTCCTGGACGATGTGCAGCGGGCTTTCGGTCCGCGTGTACATGCCGGGTCGTTGCCGGACCGGCTCCAGACCCTTCAGGACCTTGATGGATGCTTCGGAATAGGTGCTTTGCTTGCTGATTCTTGTCGCCATCGCGCGATTATGGCTGATCGCACAGGCACACCCCGCCGCCATCCCGGCGGCGATGGCCTCCGGCCTCTTACCTCAGGCCCAGCAGCGTGGCGACGAGGGTCAGGATCGCGTCGAATTCCACCAGGCCGAGCACCGCGACCGTGCCGATGCCGAGCAGCCCGACGCCCAGCAGCGTGGCGGCGACCACGAAACTGCGGGAGCCCGCAAGCTTCGGACGGGCGGAGGGATCTTCGAATCCAGGGGAGTATTTCATGCCAGCCATGGCACCAAGTGTAGGCGGAATCCCCGGTTGAAGGAAACCGGATTATCGAAATCGGAATCCCGGCGCCGGTGCGATCCGGCGTCGGTCTTGAGAAACTAGATCACGACTTGCGCGCCAAGTTCAATCACACGATTCGGAGGCAGTCCCATGTAGCTGGCGACCGTCGGGCTGTTCTGCAGCATCCATCCGAAGAGCCGGCGGCTCAGCGTCATCGACGACGGGCCCGACCCCGGCACGACCACCGGCTTGCTGGTGAAGAAGGACGCGTACTCCTCCTGGATCTCCAGTCCCCGCTCGCGGGCGAGTCGCAGGATCAGGCCGATGTCCGGATCCTCGCGATAGCCGAACCGGGCCACCAGCCGGTAGACGCCGTTGGCGCCGCGGGTCAGCGTGAGCCGCTCCTCATCGTTGAGGCGAGGCTCCTCGACGAAATCGACCGTGAGAAAGAAGGTCTGTTCGTGCACGACCTTGTTGTGTTTGAGATTGTGCAGGAAACTGCTCGGGCAGCCGAGGGCGGTCGAGGAGAAGAACACCGCGGTCCCCGGCACTCGCTGGATGTCGTCCAGGTTGAGCGCCAGGCCGTCGATGGCGGCCTTCGGCCCGACGTCCTTGCGCAGGCGCAGGGTATCGAGACCACCGCGCCAGGTCCACATCACCGCCATCAGCGCGGTTGCGACCAGCACCGGAAACCAGCCGCCCTCCAGGAACTTGCGGAGATTGGCCGCGAAGAACGTCAACTCCAGCACCAGGAAGAGCGCCAGCGGAATCAGCAGCAGCAACCACAGCAACCGGCGGCGGCGGGCGCCCGGGGCCCCGCCGGCGCGGGATGCGACCAGCGCGCTGGCGAGGGCCGAGACGATCAGCAGCGCACTACCGATCACGAGGTCGCTGGATACGGCCAGCCCGTAGGCCGCTGCAAGCTGCGCAGAACTGCCGAAGCCGGTGACCAGCGCCAGCACGGCCAGCAGCAGCAGCCAGTTGACCGTCGGTATGTAGATCTGGCCCTTTGCGGTATCGGACGTGTAGAGGACCTTCAGCCTTGGAAAGAGATTCAGCCGGGAGGCCTGCTGGGTCACGGAGAATGCCCCGGAGATGACGGCCTGCGATGCGATGATGGTGGCGGCAGTGGCCAGGACGACCAGTGGGATGCGCAGCACCTCCGGCGCCATCAGGAAGAACGGATTGCTTGCCGCCTCGGGATCACGCATCAGCAATGCACCCTGGCCGAAGTAATTGAGCATCAGGCAGGGAAACGCGACCACGAACCAGGCGCCGGCGATCGGCCTGCGCCCGAAGTGACCGAGATCGGCGTACATCGCTTCGGCGCCGGTGATGCACAGGAAGACCGCACCCATTGCAAGCAGCGCCATGCCCGGGCTCTCGCGAAAGATCCAGAATGCGAATTTCGGATGCAACCCGTAGAGCACCTGCGGCGATTGGACGATGCTGAGCAGCCCCAGGACGCCGAGGCTGAGGAACCAGAACATCATCACCGGTCCGAACACGCGTCCGACCGAGGCCGTACCGTGTCTCTGCACCCAGAACAGAAGGGACAGGATCACGACCGCAATCGGTACCACCCAGTCATGCAGCCGGGGAGCCACCACCACGATGCCCTCCACCGCAGCCAGCACCGATATGGCCGGCGTGATCATCGCATCGCCAAAGAACAAGGCGGCAGCGAAGACGCCGAGTACCGTCACCGCCAGGCTGACGCGGCGATGGCCCTCCACCTTGCGTAAGGTCAAAGACAGCAAGGCCAGTACGCCGCCCTCGCCCCGATGATCGAAGCGCAGCATGATCAGCACGTACTTGAACGACACGATGATGGTCACCGACCAGAAGATCAGCGACAGCACGGCCATCAGTGTTTGTGCGTTCAGCGGCAGTCCGGTCAGCGACGAGAACGACTCCCTCACCGTGTAGAGCGGACTGGTGCCGATATCTCCGAAGATGACGCCGAGCGCCGAGACCGCGAGCGTTCGCGTGCTGGCGGATTCGCCCTTATTCACGACTCGGGGTGGCGATCAGTACGGCAAGCCGACGTAGTTCTCGGCAAGCGAGGTGGACCCAGCCGGAGAAGTCACCAGATAGTCCAGTTCCGCCTCCTGTATCTTCTGGCCGAAGGCGCCGGTATCCGGAAACTTGTGCATCATCGAGGTAAACCACCAGGAAAACCGCACTGCCTTCCAGACCCTTCGGAGGCAGCGCTCGGAATAGGCGTCGATTCCGGCACTCCTGCCGCTGGACTCATGCCCGGACCCGCCCTGGTAATACGCCACCAGGGCATCAGACAGGTAGTGTACGTCGCTTGCTGCCAGGTTGAGGCCCTTCGCGCCGGTCGGCGGCACAATATGCGCGGCGTCGCCGGCCAGGAACAGCCGTCCGTGGCGCATCGGCTCGGCAACGTAGCTGCGCAAGGGGGCGATGCTCTTCTCGATCGACGGGCCCGTGACCAGACTGTCGGCCGCGCGCTGGTCGAGGCGCCGGCGCAATTCGTCCCAGAACCGCTGATCCGACCAGTCTTCGACCTTCTCCTCCAGCGGACACTGGATGTAATACCGGCTGCGCGAGCGCGAGCGCATGCTGCACAGCGCGAATCCGCGTTCGTGGTTGGCGTAGATCAGCTCCTGCGATACCGGCGGCGTCTCTGAGAGCACGCCCAGCCAGCCGAACGGGTAGACTTTTTCGTAGACCCTCAGCACGTCGGCAGGGATCGCCTGGCGGCAGATGCCATGGAATCCGTCGCATCCCGCAACGAAGTCGCAGCGGACCTCGTGCCGCCGACCGTCCTTGCTGTACCGGACGCGTGGGGTGTCGGTCGTGATATCCAGGACCTCCACGTCCGCTGCCTCATAGACGGAATGGGCGCCCGCCTCGTCGCGGGCGTCCATCAGGTCACGGGTCACTTCGGTCTGACCGTAGACCGTCACGTGTTTGCCCGGCACCAGGGCGGCAAAGTCGATCCGGTGGCGTGCCCCGGCAAACGCCAGTTCGATACCGTCGTGTACCAGACCCGAAGACTTCAAGCGCCCCGCGACGCCGGCCTGCTCCAGCAGCCCGACCGTGCCCTGCTCCAGCACGCCCGCACGGATCCGTCCCAGCACGTACTCCCGGCTGCGCGCCTCCAGGAGCAGCGTATCCACCCCGGCGAGGCCCAGCAGCCGCGACAGCAGCTGCCCGGCGGGACCCCCACCTACGATCACCACCTGCGTTCTCACGGATTTCCCTTCTGACGGCCGGTGCCGACCAGAGGCGTTTCGGCGCCCCCCGCGGCCGGGTTGGCGCAGTCGTCGCCGTACATGAAGCGGTCACGTTCAAGCAACATGGTGTCGACCGCGCGTTCCAGGTCCGCCAGCTGAAACTCCAGCGGCAGCAGGTCACCGTCCGCCCCGTCGTCGGCCCCCTCGGGGCCGGTATCATCCCAGCCCAGTTCGAAGGAATCCATCGTTTCGGCGGCCTGCGAGAGGGCCTGGTCGAACTGGGCGGAAATCCTGGCCGCCAGCGCCCGCCTCCCGGTCGGCTCCCGGCTGTTTCTGGTCATTGCCCTGAAAGCATAACAAACTCGATGAAATCCGACGCCGGCAGACGCGCCCCGATCGTGCAGACCGTGCTGGCACGGTTGTACCCGCAGCGCCTGCGCCTGGGCGCCCTCTTCGCCGGCATCCTTGCGCCCCTGCTCCTGTTCGGTGTGCTGGCACAGGAGATCCGGGAGCGCAGCGCGATGGCCTTCGACGAGGCGATCCTTCTGTTCATGCACCGTCACGCCAGCCAGCAGCTGGATGGCTTCATGCTGATCCTGTCGACCGCAGGTTCCGGACGCTGGGTCGGCGCAGTGGACATCGTCGTCTGTGCGATCCTGCTCATGCGGCGCCGCTGGATCGATGCGATCTACTGGAGCCTGGCAACGGGTGGCGCGGCCCTCCTGAACCAGCTCGCCAAGCATCTGTTCGCGCGCACTCGGCCGGATCTCTGGCCATCCGTGGCGCCGGAAGTGTCCTACAGTTTCCCAAGCGGCCATGCGATGCAGAGCATGGCGTTAGCAGCCGCACTGACCGTTCTCCTCTGGTACAGTCCGGCGCGCTGGCCGGCGCTGCTGCTAGGCGCCCTCTTCACGCTGCTGGTCGGTGCTTCCCGCCTTTACCTCGGGGTTCATTTCCCGTCCGATGTATTGGGCGGCTGGGCCGCTTCCCTGGCCTGGGTGATCGGCTTGAGTTTCCTGTTCCGCAAGCCCTGACCATGACTGACCACGCGGCCGGGCACGTCCTCCCTGTGGACACGTCGCCTTTTCGGATCGTGCCGGCGCGGGTTGAAGTATCCTCGGCGGACGTCTGATCGATGCCCGGACTGCGCTCTGACCCCGTGGGGACCGGACCGGGTGCGTCGCTTGCGGGTGCCGACTCGGCCACCTGCCGTTTCCATGTTCCGGACCCTATGCACTCCCAGAAATCCAGTTTCCTCCTGCCCGTCGCGGCATTGCTGATCGCCCTGATTTTCGTAGCCGACGTCCTCACCCCGATGGGCTACGCAGAATGGACTCTCTACGTGATACCGGTGGCGTTGTGCCTGTTCGTGGGCCATGCCGGTGCGCCCCTCGTAGCGGCCTTTGCCTGTTCTCTCCTGCTGGGTCTGGGCTATTTCGTGGCTCGGGATGACACCGTAGCCGACGTCGTCCTGATCAACCGGGCACTTGGAGCGGTCGCGATCTGGGTGGTGGCACTCGTCGGCACGCGGTTCATCACCGCTCGGCGCGAGATTGAACGCCTGACCTGGCTCGAGCGGGGCAAGGCACTGATTTCCGGGCGAGTCGCCGGCGCGCAACAGCCCGAGGAAATCGGCGCCAATGCGCTTGCCGCCCTGGTCGAATACACCCATTGCGTGACCGGTGTCTTCTACCGGGTGCAGGACGGGCAGCTGTTGCGCATCGGCGCAAGCGCACTGGCGGGAGAGTCGGCAGCGGTTTTGCCGATCGGCAGCGGTCTCGTCGGACAGGCGGCAAAGGAGGGGCAGACCCGCGTCCTGGGCCCGCTGGACGACGACTATCTGACGGTCGGGTCGGCTCTGGGACGGATGAAGCCGCGCGCCCTGGTCGTTGCCCCGACGCGGGTCGACGGCGAAGTCAACGGCGTTCTGGAAGTCGCCTATCTGGAGCCTCCGGAACAGCTCGGGGTGACTGCGGACTTGCTTCGTGCCTGCTCGGAGGTGATCGGGGTGGCGCTTCATGCAGCGGTCAGCCGCATCCGACTCCAGAATCTGCTGGAGGAAACCCAGCGCCAGGGCGAGGAGCTTCAGACCCAGCAGGAGGAGTTGAGGGTCAGCAACGAGGAGCTGGAGGAACAGGGCAACGTGCTGCGTGAATCAAAGGAGCAGCTGGAGCAGCAGCAGGCGGAACTCGAGCAGTCGAACGTGCAGCTGGAGGAGTACAGCAACCACCTGGAGCGGCAGAAGCAGGAATTGCTCATCGCGCAGAAGCAGTTGCAGGTCAATGCCGAGACACTGGCACGCTCCAACCAGTTCAAGTCGGAGTTTCTCGCAAACATGTCGCATGAGTTGCGCACGCCGTTGAACAGCTCGCTGATTCTCTCGAAGCTCCTGGCCGACAACGCCGACGGTTCTCTCTCGGATGTGCAGGTCCGCTACGCCCGGACCATCCATTCCTCCAATCACGACCTGCTCAACCTGATCAACGACATACTCGACCTGGCCAAGATTGAGGCCGGCAAAGTGGAAACCTTCTTCGAGCAGGTACGGCTGGCCGATCTCCTCGAGCCGTTGAAGGCGACTTTCGAGCCGATTGCGCGACATGCCAAGGTGACCTTCCGGGTCGAAGTTTCCGCTGGCGTGCCCGACAGCTTCGAGACCGACATGCCGCGGCTGCTGCAGATTCTCAGGAACCTGTTGTCGAACGCATTCAAGTTCACGCGCGCCGGCGAAGTGGTCCTCCAGGTCGGCCCCTGCGCTGGAGAACGCATCCGGTTTTCGGTGCGCGACACCGGCATCGGAATCGAGCCTTCCAAGCAGCAAGTGATCTTCGACGCGTTCCGGCAGGCCGACGGCTCCACCAGTCGCCAGTACGGGGGCACCGGGCTGGGGCTCTCGATCTCGCGCGAGCTCGCGAAGCTGCTCCAGGGCACGATCGCGCTGGCCAGCATTCCCAACGAAGGTAGCACCTTCACGCTGAGCCTGCCGCTGACGCCGGACCGCGCGGCGCTTCGCCAGGGTGACGCAGGCGACGAGTCGGGTGACCTGTCAGGAGACTGGGACGAGTCCGACCAGTACCCGACTGCACCGCCGCCGCTGCCGGGCTTCACCCCGGAACTCAAGGAGGCGATGGACGCTCTCACCGTGACCCATCCGGGCGGGCCCAAGCCGTCGGCCGAACGGACGGCGCAGCCGCACCGCGAGCAGGAAAAAGACCCGGACCGGAAGCCGCGCCGTGAGCGGACGATTCTGCTGATCGAAGACGACGACAGCTTCGCCGCCGTCGTGAAGGACCTTGCCGGCGAACTCGACTTCGACTGCGTTGCCACGGACAATGCGCTCGACGGGCTCGCACTGGCGCGCGAACTGCAGCCGCGAGGGATTCTTCTGGACATCGGACTGCCGGACCGCTCCGGCCTGGCCGTGCTGGAGCAACTCAAGCGCGATCCGGCGACCCGTCCGATCCCGGTCCATGTCGTTTCCGCGTCTGACCACACCCAGGTCGCTTTAGAGCTGGGGGCAATCGGCTACGTCCAGAAGCCCGTCATGCCGCAGCAGCTGACCGATGCTCTCAAGCGGGTCGAAGAGCAATCCCGGCGTGAACTCAAGTCGGTGCTGATCGTGGAGGACGACGCGGCCCTGCGGGACAACCTGATCCTGCTGCTCAAAGCGGACCGCGTGGAGCTGGTGGGGGTCGGCACGATCAACGAGGCGCTGCGCCTGATGAATGAGCGATCCTTCGACTGCATGGTGATGGACCTGGGACTGCCGGATGGTTCCGGATTCGATCTGCTCGAGCGGATGAGCAGCGAAGGGCGGTTCGCGTTCCCCCCCGTGATCATCTATACCGGCAGGACCCTCTCGCGCGACGAGGAGCAGCAACTGCGTCGTTTCTCGCGGTCGATCATCATCAAGGGCGCGCGTTCTCCGGACCGGCTGGTGGACGAGGTCACGCTGTTCCTGCACCAGGTCGAGTCCAGCCTGCCGCCCGACCAGCAGCGACTGCTGAAGATGGCGCGCAGCCGCGACTCGGTGCTCGACGGCCGCAAGATACTGCTGGCCGAGGACGATGTGCGCAACGTCTACGCCCTGGTCAACGTCCTGGAGCCGCTTGGCGCCGCCGTGGAAGTTGCCCGCAACGGGCGGGAGGCAGTCGACAAACTGCGGTCCGAACCCGCCGATGTCGACCTGGTCCTGATGGACATCATGATGCCCGAGATGGACGGTATTACCGCGATGAAGGCTATCCGCGGCGATTCGAAGATCGGCCGGGTCCCGATCATCGCGCTGACCGCCAACGCCATGCCGGAGGACAGGGTCCGTTGCCTGGAGGCCGGAGCGGACGACTATATCGCCAAACCGATCGACATCGACCGCCTGGTGTCCCTGTGCCGGGTGTGGATGCCGAAGTGACGCCGCCCGATCCCGGCGAGGCGGTTGAACGCGCCGGAGTGTCGGCCGACGACGCCTGCGCCGACATCGAACTCGACCTGCTTCTGGAGGCCGTCTTTCGCCGCTTCCAGCACGATTTCCGTCACTATGCCCGCGCTTCCATCAAGCGGCGCATCGGCGCGGCAATGAACCGGTTCGGCTGTGCGACAGTGTCCCAACTCCAGGACCGGATCCTTCACGACCCGGCGGTGTTCAACGACATGCTGCAGTACTTCACCGTCCAGGTCAGCGAGATGTTCCGCGACCCTGCCTACTTCAGAAGCCTGCGCGAGGCGGTACTCCCGGAGTTACGGACCTACCCTTCGATCAAGGTCTGGGTGGCGGGCTGCAGCACGGGTGAGGAACTGTGGTCCCTTGCCATTCTCTTTCAGGAAGAAGACCTCCTGTCGCGCACCATTTTCTATGCGACCGATATCAACCCGGGTTCGCTGCAGGTCGCATCCAAGGGCATCTATGCGCTCGACCGCATGGCCGGCTTCAGTCGCAACTACCTGGCCGCGGGCGGCCGCCATTCACTGTCCGACTACTACACCGCCGCCTACGGCGGTGCCGTCCTGAACCCGGCATTCAAATCGCAGGTGGTGTTTGCCGACCACAGCCTGGCCACCGACAGCGTGTTCTCGGAGGTCCACCTGGTCTCCTGCCGCAACGTGCTGATCTATTTCGACCGGGCGCTGCAGAATCGCGCGGTCGGCCTGTTCCGGGAAGCGCTGGTGCACCGCGGCTTCCTGGGCATCGGCCCCAAGGAAAATCTCAGTTCGTCGGCCCACGCCAAAGCCTTCGCCGAGCATGTCCGCGCGGACCGGATCTACATCAAGGTCGCCGCCTGAGTCGCACGGCAGCACTGACATGAGCGATCCCTGGCGCAAGCTGAGACTGATCGTCGTTGGAACGTCGGCAGGCGGCGTGGCTGCCCTCGGCGAGATCCTGCCGATGCTGCCGAAGGATTTCCCGTTCCCCGTCGTTGTCGTCGTCCACCTGCCGGCCGCGCGCGACAGCCTGATGGCTGACTTGTTCGACCGCAAATGCGCCTTGACCGTCAGTGAGGCGATCGACAAGTCGGCGCTCGAGCCGGGCCATGTCTATTTTTCGCCGCCGGACTACCACCTCCTGATCGAAAGCGACTTCTCGATTGCCCTGTCTATCGACGAACCGGTCAATTTCTCCCGCCCCTCGATCGATGTGCTCCTGGAAACAGCAGCCGCCAGTGTCGGCAGTGGGGTCCTCGCCATCATTCTCACCGGCACCGGTTCGGACGGCGCGCGCGGCATGAAGGCCATACGCAAGGCCGGGGGCATCGGATGGGTGCAGCAACCCGACAGTGCCCAATCGGCCCTGATGCCTCGCACGGCGCTCGAAGTTGGTGGCGCCGATGCCGTGCTCACGCTGCCCGAGATTGCCGAACGACTTCGAGGACTCGCTGCCCGGACATGAAACGCAGGTTCAGGGCCTGGCGCTGACCCGCCAGATCCGATTGCCCACGTCGTCCGCCACCAGCAGCGCGCCCTCCTTGTCCAGCGCGACGCCGACCGGCCGGCCCCTGGCATCGCCATCCTCGCTGAGAAAACCGCTCAGGACGTCGACCGGGTCGCCGGACGGTCGTCCGCCCGAGAACGGGATGAATACGACCTTGTAGCCGCTCGCCGGCTTGCGGTTCCAGGATCCGTGCTGGCCGATGAACATGCCTTCGGAGAACGATGCTCCCAGGGAATTGCCGCGAGCGTTGGCGAGGCCGAGCGACGCGGTGTGGGGACCCAGGGCATAGTCGGGCTTGATCGCCTTCGCCACCAGATCGGGCCGCTGAGGCTGCACCCGCTCGTCCACGATCGCGCCGTAGTAGCTGTACGGCCAGCCGTAGAAGCCGCCATCCTTGACCGAGGTCAGGTAATCGGGCACCAGGTCGCTGCCGATCTCGTCGCGTTCATTGACGACCGTCCACAGAACGCCATCCTGCGTCCACGCCATGCCGTTCGGATTGCGCAATCCCGAGCCGAAGATCCGGTGCTCTCCGCTGCGACGGTCGACCTCCCAGATCGCCGCCCTGCCTTCCTCTTCTTCCATTCCGTTTTCGGCGACGTTGCTGTTGGAACCGACGGTGGCGTAGAGCTTCGATCCATCGTTGCTGGCGATGATGTTCTTGGTCCAGTGATGGTTGCGCGGCCCGGCCGGCAGTTCCACCAGTCGCGTACCCGCTGCACTGATCGTCGTGTCCCCTTCCTTGTAGGGAAATCGCACGATCGCATCGGTGTTGGCCACATAGAGATCCTCTCCAACCAGGGCCATGCCGAAGGGAGAATTCAGCCCGCTCAGGAAGACCGAGCGCGTCTCCGCAACTCCGTCGCCGTCCTTGTCGCGCAGGAGGGTTATCCGGTTGGCGCTCGGCACACCTGCGCCTGCCTTCGCCATCACCTTGCCCATGATCCAGCCCTTGATGCCACCGGAAGCGCCCTCCGGCTTGGGCGGCTTGTTGGATTCCGCGACCAGCACGTCTCCGTTGGGGAGCACATACACCCACCGCGGATGATCGAGGCCGTCGGCGAAGGACGCCACAGCGGTGCCGGGCGCGCCCTGCGGCGCCTGCCCCTGCGACCAGCCGACTGCCGGTGCGATGTTGACGGTCGGGATAAGGGTCTGGTTCGGCGGCGGCAATTGCGGATTGGGGCCGGTGCCGGCGGATACCGGCAGGCGCGCCGTCTCGCTGCAGGCGGTCAGCCCGGCCACAGCGGTCATGCAGGCTGCCATGCGGATCAGATGATTCAAACGGGGGTCTCCTCGAGTCGGAAGGCGGATGATCCTGCTCTCGGGCAGCTTTCGAGCCCGGCATCCATCGCCTATCGTGCGACCCGTTCCTCTACCTTGCCCCTTCTCTCTGCCGACAGCCTACTGGGAGGCCGCGCCGAGGAATCCGGCGATCTCCCGGTTGAGGAACGCCGCAGCATCCGGATCGGCTGCGGAAGCCGACTGATGCCCCCAGCACGAGGGAATCTCCACGAATCGCGCCCGGGGCATCGCATTCGCCGCGAAGCGGGCGGCCTCGGCGGAATTGTAGAGATCGAGAGCGGGCGCCAGTACGAGCGCAGGCATCGACACCGATTGCAGCGCCCCCACGGTATCGCCGCCAAAGCCTGGCGTCGATCCGACGTCGTGGGCATCGTAGGCACGGGACTGGTACATCCAATCGACCGGGGAGAAGCGTTGCTCCTGCCACCAGGCCGTGCGCCCACGGATCCACTCGATGACCGCACCGGCGCTGTCGAACTCCTGGTCCACCTGCTGCGGCGTACGCCCTGAGATCAGTTGCATCAGCGGCACCCAGGCCGCCCAGTCGCCGCACGACGGGTCGGCGTGCGGATCGGCCGGTCCGCAAGTGCCCGCCGGGGAATTGCGCGATGCCACCGCCAACGCCCTGCGCGACGTTTCGTTGATCGCGGCCGCCCACGGGGTGGTGCGCGCCATTGGCGTCATGGCAACCAGGTGCGCCACCCGGTTGCCATGCGATACCGCCCACTGCAGCGCCTGCATGCCACCCATCGAGGCCCCGATCACCGCCCTCAGGCGGCGAACGCCAAGGTGCTCCACCAGCGCCAACTGGCTGGCGACCATGTCGCGAATGGTGAACGCCGGAAAGGCAGCGCCAGGTTGGCGGGTGGATGTCGATGGCGAGGTGGTCAAGCCGTTGCCGATGGCATCCACGGCAATGACCACGGTATGCCGGGGATCCAGCGCCTTACCCTCGCCGATCAGGAAATCCAGACGGTGGTGGGTGCTGGCCACTGCGCAAAGCACCAGGACCACGTTGTCGGCGCCGCTCAAGGCGCCCGCAGCGACGTTCCCTGTTGCACCATGCAACACGTAGGACAGCCGGAAGTCGCGGATCGAATCGCCGCTCTCCAGCAGCAGGTCGCCAAGCGCCAGTTCATGGTGGGCGCTGTCGATCCAGCCGGGTTGCAACGGGGGATGGCGAGATGCCGGCATGGCGCGGTTCACATCATCAGCACGGCGCGCACGATCTCGCCGCGGGTCATGGCGTCGAAGCCCTCGTTGATGCGCTCCAGCGGCAGCCGCACCGAGATGAGTTCATCCAGCTTCAGCCTTCCTTCGAGGTAGCAGCGTGCAAGCCAGGGGAAATCACGACGCGGTCGAGCGCCGCCGTAGCTCGACCGGATGACCCGTTTCTCGCCCATCATCGAGCCGAAGCGCAACGACACCTGTCGATCGACGTTGACCTTGCCCAGGATGACCGCCTGACCGCCGACCCGGACCACGTCGAACATCGCCTGCAGCGCCGACTCCCCACCCGCGCATTCGAAGGCGTAGTCGGCCCCGCGGCCGCCGGTCAGGTCTTTTACTGCCGCCGGGACGTCCGTGCAATCCGGCCCGAGCAGATGCGTCGCGCCGAATTGCCTGGCGAGCGCCAGCCTGCGCGGATCCCGATCGATTGCAATCACGGTCCGCGCCAGTTCCATCGCCGCGCCCTGCACGGCGTTGAGACCGACCGCGCCGCAGCCGATCACCGCGACATGCGCGCCGGCCTCGACTTTCGCCATGCGCGACACCGCCCCCACGCCGGTCATGACGCCGCACCCGATCAGGCAGGCGCGGTCGAACGGGATCTCATCGGGCACCTTGATGGCGCCGCTCTCGGGCACGACGCAGTACCGGGCATGCGAGGACATCACCGAAAAGTGATGCAGCTTGGCGCCCTTGCGGCTGCCGCCGGCCAGGCGGTAGCGCGATGTCCCGTCCATCTGGTGCCCCGCAGGCTGATGCCGGCTGAAGGGCTCGCACAGGATAGGCTGGTCGCGCTCGCAGTAGAAGCAGTGGCCGCAGTGCGGGTTCCATGAGCACACCACGTGATCGCCAGGCCGTACCTGCGCCACCGCCGATCCCACCCGCTCCACCACGCCGGCGCCCTCGTGCCCCAGCACGATCGGCAGCGGATAGGCGAGGCTGCCCTGCATCACCTCCAGGTCCGTGTGGCAGAGGCCGCTGGCATGCACCCGGACCAGCACGTCGAATGGCTTGAGTTCCCCCAGTTCCACCTGCTCGATGACCAGCGGCTTGCCGACTTCGTGAAGAACCGCTGCATCGAACTTCATGTATCTTCCCCGGGTCGGTGGTGGGCTACTGGCCGAACATGGCATTGGGAAGCAGCAAGGTGATCTGCGGGAAGAGCGTCAGCAGCACCAGCACCAGCATCAGGATTCCGAGAAACGGCAGGACCTCGATGGTGTAGTCGTCCATCGGCACGCGCAGCACCCGCGAACTGATGAACATCATCTGCCCGACCGGTGGCGTCACCCCCGCGATCGTCAGGTTGGTGACCAGGACGATGCCGAAATGCACCGGGTCGATTCCCAGCTTGGTCAGAATCGGGACGAAGATCGGCGTCAGGATGATGAGCGCGGAGGTTCCCTCGACCGCTGTCCCCAGCACGATCAGCAGGACATTGATCAGCAGCAGCAATGCAACCGGATCGCTGGTGAGGGATACCAGCCAGGCAGCCATCTGCGGCGGGATCCGCTCCCAGGCAAGGTAGAAGCCGAAGGCCGAGGCGGCGCACACCATCAGCATGACCGATGCCGTATCCAGCACCGTCTCCTTGAGCAGCAGCGGCAGGTCCGACAAGCGCAGGCTGCGATAGGCGAATTTGCCGACCAGGATCACGTACAACACGGTGATCGCGCCGGCTTCGGTCGGTGTGAAGATGCCGTAGCGGATGCCGACGATGATGAAAACCGGGATCGACAGTGCCCAGACCGCCTCGCGGAAGGTACTTCCCAGTACCTTCATGCCGGCGAAGTTCGTTCGTCTGGGCAGGTAGCCACGGCGCTTCGAAATGAACCACGTGACCAGCATCAGCGATGCGGCGAGCAGGAGTCCCGGCAGGATCCCGCCGATGAACAGACGGCCGATCGACACGTCCGCCACGTAGCCGTAGATGATCAGCCCGATCGACGGCGGGATCAGCGAAGCGATGATGGCCGAACACGAGGTGATCACTGCTGCGAAAGCCGGGCTGTAGTTGTTCCGGACCATCTCCGGGCCGAGGATCTTCGCGAGCATCGCGGCGTCGGCGCTGGCTGAAGCGGTGAGCCCGCCCAGCAGCGTCGCCAGCACCGTGCACATCTGCGCCAGTGCGCCGGTCAGATGGCCCACCATCGCGTCGGCCAGCGCCAGCAGGCGGCCGGTGATGCCGGCCTTGTTCATGATCGCGCCGGCCAGAACGAAGAAGGGAATGGCCAGCAGCGGATAGGAGTCGGTAGCGGTGACCATCTTCTGAACGAAGATGTTCAACGGCATTTCGCCGCTCACCACGAAGAACGACAGGGCGCTGATCGCGATGGCATAGGAGATCGGCGTGCCAAGGGCGAACAGGACGCACATCAGGATGGCGGGGAGCCAGTCAGCCAGCATTGGTTTCCCGATCCTCGTCGATGTACCAGACCTTGCCGAACATGACCTGCAAGTAGCGGACGATCATCAGCGCGAAACCGAAGGCCACCGGTCCGTAGAGCCACGTCAGCGGCAGGCGCAGGACCGCGCTGGGGCTCTCCCAGGCGTCGATGGCGAAACGGGTGCCGAACCAGACCATGAACACGCAGGAACGACAGCATCAGAAGGTGATTCAGCCCGACGACCAGCCGGCGCAGCGAATCGGGAAAGCGGTTCACCAGCAGGTCGATCGTCGGGTGCATGTGGTACTTGATGCAGGCGCTGGCGCCGAAGAAGACGAGCCAGGCGAAAGCCAGGGTCGCGATCTCGCCCGACCAGGCGGCCGGCTGGGCCGTGATGTAGCGGGTCAGCACGCCCCAGCCGACCGAGAGGATGATCACGACCGCCGCGAGCGATGCGATGATCTCCTCGAACTGGTCCACCAGCCACGCAAGGCCGCGCGGCCCCGGAGGGCCGCGCTCAGCATCGGTCCGCAGCGGCATCTACTTCAGTACCGCCATGACCGTCTCGTGCAGGTTGGGCGACCACTTCGGGAACGCCTTGTACACCGGGGTTGTCGCCTTCTGGAAGGCGGCGGTGTCGACGTCGCTCACGAAAGTGACGCCTCCGGCCTTGAGCTTGGCGACGTAATCGTCGTTCATCGCCAGCGTCAGGCGGGTCATTTCGGTGCCGCCCTTGGCGCCCTCCTCGACCAGGATCTGCTGCACGTCGGCGGGCAGGGACTTGAAGTACTTGGCATTTATCGGCCACATGGTGAACGCCGTGAAGTGCCCGGTCATGGAAATCGTCTTGCGGGTCTCATGCAGCTTGGAACCCCAGAGCGAACCGAGCGGCGCTTCGGCGGCGGCAACCACGTTCTGCTGCAACGCGCTGTAGATTTCCGACCACTGCACCGTCGTCGGCCGGGCACCCATCGATTTGAAGGTCTCGAGCCACATCTGGTTGGGCGGCACGCGCACGGTGAGGCCGGCAATGTCTGCCGGATTGCGGATCGGCTTGTCCGCGATCATGTGACGCTGGCCGAAGAACCCGTTCGACATGATCAGCTTGAACCCGGCGGCATCCAGCTTCTTCTCGATTTCCTTGAACCAGTCGGAAGCCAGCAGCTTCTGGTAGTCGGCCGGATCCTTGATCAGGTAGGGTCCGTTCAGCACGCCGATATCCGGCACGAAGTCGGACATGTAGCCAGGGTCGGTGATGTTCATCACGTTGGCCCCCTGGCGGATCATCTCGTTGACCTCCTTGCCGGAGCCCAACTGCTCGCTCGGGAAAACCTGGATCTGCACCCGGTTGTTGGTGCGCTGCGCGACATTCTTCGCGAAGAACTCGGCGGCCAGATGCGCCGGCTCGGTACTGGAGAGCGAGTGGGCAAAGCGGATCTTGATCACGTCCTGGCCGAAGGCCGGCGCGGCGAGAAGACAGGCTGCGGCCAGGATCATGGTCGGGATACCGGTGCGGCGCGCAATGCTGATGGACGATCTGGTGAACACTGACATGTTGTCTCCTGCGGTTGTTGTTTAATGTCTAAGCCATTTCGCGCTTGCCTTTCTGGCGCGCGCCGGCATAAAGGATCTGCATCTGCCGGTCTATCACCGCCTTGTGGCGGGCAACGGCGTCGGGATGCAGGTCCGCCTCCGGCGAAATCTCGTGGTCGAAGTGGCCGAACTCGTCCACGCCGCGCACCAGCAGCGCGCTTTCGCGGATGCCCGAGGTCTGGGAGACGGAAGTCGGCACATAGCGGATCGCGAAGCCGACACGTCGCTGGTCCGATCCATTCGGCTCGGAACCGTGGAAGATCAGGACGTGATGCAAGGACATCTGTCCCGGCTGGAGGACCACGTCCACTGCCTGTTCCAGGTCGACGCTGACGGCGATTTCCTGGCCGCGGCTGAGCAGGTTGCTGTCGGCGAAAGTGTCTGCGTGCGGCACCTGCCGCTGCTGGGTGCCGGGGATGACGCGCATGCAACCGTTCTCCGGCAAGGATGGCGTGAGGGCGACCCAGGCGGTCACGACATCGGGGGAGGACAGTCCCCAGTAGGTACCGTCCTGGTGCCAGGAGACGAAGCTTTCATCGTGGGCATTCTTGGTGAAGAACTGCGAACCCCAGCAGAGCAGGTTGGGGCCCAGCAGGTCTTCCACGGCATCGAGGATGGCAGGATGGCGAACAAGGGTATCCATCCAGGGATACAGCAGATGGGGCTTCTGGTTGTTGCGGCCGGCGAGGCGCCCGCCGTGAGCGCGTTCGGTGCTCTCGAGACGCTGCAGGAGTTCTGTCGCCTCTGCCGCCGGGACCACATCGACCGGAAAGAGAATGCCGTCGCTGCGGTAGCGCTGCACTTCGGCGGCAGACAGTCTCTTGCTCATGCGCTTGCGTCCCGCAGTTTTCGCTGATAAAAGGTATTTTCACGTTTGAAAACCCGCGCTGTCAAGGACTGCCGCGATCCGGGCCCGCTGCGGCGGGCCGGCCGGGTCGGGATCGACTCACCGGCAAATCGGGAGAGGGAGCAATGAAGGCGCAGGCAAAAGACTTGGCGAAGCAGGAGACCCAGCCCCGTCAGCCGGTGCTGCCGTATACCGCACCGGCGCTGGAAAAAGGCCTCGATATCCTGGAACTCCTGGCGGACACTGCGGACGGCATGTCGCAGAACCAGATTGCGGCGGCGCTCGGGCGCTCGATCGGTGAAATCTTCAGGATGCTGGAGGTCCTCGAGCGACGCGCCTGGATTTCCCGATCGGGCACGACCGGTACCTACCGTCTGTCCATGCGCATGTTCGAGCTGGCCCACCGCCATCCGCAGATCAAGCGGCTGGTAGCCGTTGCCCTGCCCCTCATGGGTGAGCTTGCCCGCCTCACCCGGCAATCCAATCACCTCGTGGTCCATCATGACCGGCGAATCCTGGTCGTCGCCCAGGTCGACAGCCCCGAATCGATGGGTTTCTCGGTGCGGGTGGGTGCCCATTTCCCGTTCCGGCCGGATCGGGTCTCGGCGCGCACGCTGAGCGCCTTCCAGTCCGTGCCGGCGCGCGACGCATTGATCCAGGAAATGATCGACAACGATCCTTCGCCGTTGCCGCGCAAGACCCTGCAGCGACTCGTGGCCGCGATCGCTGTGCGCGGTTACGAGGAAAAGGAAAGCGATACGCTGCCGGGAATCACCGACCTCTGCTGCCCGATCTTCGACCGCAGCGGCTTCGCCGTGGCCACGCTCACCCAGCCCTACCTGCGCCAGCGCGACGTGAGGCACAGCATCGCGCAGTCACGGCAGATCCAGCTGCGGATCGCGGCGATGATCTCGCGGGGTCTCGGCGCTCCGGCGGACGATACCCCCGCCGACCCACCCCGGCGCACTTGGGTCTAGAATCCACGCCGGCATCTGGATCGATCGTATGCCTCGAAGTCGCCCGTTCAACGCGGCGAGCCCCTCAGGAGAACACATGAACACCGATTCAATCGCCACCCGCTTCGGCAGCGGCATCGCCGTTCGCCGCATCGAAGACGACGCCCTCTTGTGCGGAAAGGGGCGGTTCGCCGACGACGTGCGCCCGGATGGGCAACTGGTGATCCAGTTCCTGCGTTCCCCTTACGCCCATGCCCGCCTCGTCGCGGTGGACACCGAAGCAGCCCGAGGGATGCCGGGCGTGGTGGCGGTCTACACCGGCGCCGACCTTGCGGCCGCCGGCGTGCAGCCGATGCCCGGCGTCGCCGGCTTCCCGCGGCCCGACGGTTCGCCGGCGATGTCCCCTCCCCGCCATCCGCTGAACCCTGAGACGGTACGATTCGTGGGGGACCTGGTCGCTGCCGTCGTTGCTCAGACACGGGATCAGGCGCGCGACGCACTCGAGGCCATCGCCGTCGATTACGAGGAACTGCCCGCCGTCACCGAGGCCGCCGCTGCGCTTGCACCGGACGCGCCACTGCTGATGCCGGAAGCAGGCGACAACATCAGCGCCGAAATGCGTCACGGCGACGCCGCGGCGACCGACGCGGCGTTTGCCGCAGCCGCGCACATCGCCAGGATCAGCATCGTCAACCAGCGTCTCGCAGCTGCGCCGATCGAGCCGCGAACGATACTCGCCGACGTGAACAGCTCGGATGGGCGATTGGTCGTCCGACTGAGCAGCCAGATGCCGACCGGCGCTCGGGCCACCCTCTCGAACGTGCTGGGCATGCCCGAAGACAGGATCCGGGTCGTGGTCGGGGACGTGGGCGGCGGCTTCGGCATGAAGACCGGGATCTACCCCGAGGATGTCGTCGTCGCGCATGCTGCCTGCGCCTTGAAGAAGCCGGTCAAGTGGGTTGCAGATCGCAGCGAGGAAATGCTCTCGTCGGCACACGGTCGCGATGTCTGCAGCGAGGCCGAACTGGCCCTCGATGCCGATGGCCGGATCCAGGCGCTGCGCGTGCGTTCGCTCGCCAACGTCGGCGCCTATGCGAGCGGGGTCGGCGTCGCGATCCAGCTGCTGATCGGCCCGTGGGTCTCGACCAGTGTCTACGACATCGCCAATATCGACCTCAAGTTCACCGCGGTACTGACCAATACCGCGACCACCGGCGCCTATCGCGGCGCCGGTCGCCCCGAGGCGATCTACCTGATCGAACGCCTCATGGACGAAGCGGCCCGGGTGACCGGAATCTCCCGGGTCGAGCTGCGACGCCGCAACATGATCCGCCCGGAACAGATGCCGTACCGCAATCCGATGGCGCAGACCTACGACTCCGGCAAGTTCGAATCGATCATGAGCCAGGGACTGGCCTTGGCGGACTGGGACGGATTCGACAAGCGACTGGCGCAATTCGCAGTCGCGCAATCGCCTGCGGGGGATCGGCATCGCCACCTTCCTGGAATGGACCGGCGGCAACGTCTTCGAGGAACGGGTGACGGTCAGGGTGGCGGCCGACGGCTTCATCGAAATCGTTTCCGCCACCCAGGCGATGGGTCAGGGCATTGCCACCAGCTACGCGCAGCTGGCGGTCGACGTTTTCGGAGTGCCGATCGAAAAGATCCGGATCGTGCAGGGCGATACCGACCTTGCCAACGGTTTCGGCAGCGCCGGCTCGCGCTCATTGTTCACCGGCGGCTCCTCGGTGCAGATCGCGTCCCAGCGCACCATCGAGAAAGCCAAAGCGCTGGCGGCCCAGGAGCTCGAGGTCGGCGAGCCGGACATCGAGTACCGGGACGCGGTGTTCAACGTAGTCGGCACCGACCGGCGCGTCGGCCTGTTCGAGCTCGCTGCCGCGCAGCCCGAGACCTTCATTTACGTCGATTCGACCAGCACGGTTGGAGGACCCACCTGGCCGAATGGTTGCCATATCTGCGAAGTCGAGATCGATCCCCAGACCGGCAAGGTCGAGGTGGTCGCTTATGCGTCGGCGAACGACGTCGGCCACGTGGTGAACCCGTTGATCGTGAACGGCCAGCTGGAAGGCGGCGCTGTCCAGGGCATCGGCCAGGCCTTGTGCGAGCACGTCGTGTATGACGGGCAGTCGGCGCAACTGGTTACCGGCAGCTTCATGGACTACGCCATTCCCCGTGCCGATATCGTCGGGCCGATCGCCACGGTCCTGGATCAATCGACCCCCTGCCTGCTCAATCCGCTCGGGGTCAAGGGCGTAGGTGAACTCGGGACCATCGGTGCCACGCCGGCCGTGGTCAGCGCGGTGATCGATGCGCTGAGCCGGGCCGGCCATGGCGCCAGTGCAAGGCAACTGCAGATGCCGGTGACCGATGCCAAGGTCTGGCGGGCCCTGCAGGAGCCCGCTGCCGCCTGAGAGCGCCAACCGGGCGCGCGCCTGCCGGACCGCTACTTGTAGAGCATCTCCGGCAGCCACAGACCGATGGCCGGGAACGTGTAGAGCAGGACGATCGCCAGGATCTGGATGCCCATGAACGGCAGCATGCCTGCGAAGATCTGGTTCAGGGTCACGTGCGCCGGCGCGACGCCCTTCAGGTAGAAGGCGGACATCGCCACCGGCGGACTCAGGAAGGCAGTCTGCAGGTTAAGGGCGACCAGCAATCCGAAGAACAGCGGATTGACGTCGAAGTGATCCAGCAGGGGCAGGAAAATCGGCATGAAGATGACGATGATCTCCGTCCACTCCAGCGGCCAGCCGAGGATGAAGATCAGAACCTGCGACATGACCAGGAACTGGAAGCTGGTCAGATCCATGCTGAGTACCCACTGCTCCACCAGTGCCTGGCCGCCGAGCAGTGCAAACGCAGACGAGAAGATGGCCGAGCCGACAAACAGCCAGCAGACCATCGCCGAGGTCTTCGCAGTGAGGAATGCCGACTCCCGCACCACCCCGAGGTTGAGCCGGCCATAGGCCGCCGCCAGGAGCAACCCGCCAAGCGAGCCGATCGCCGCCGCCTCCGTCGGCGTCGTGAGGCCGAAGAC
This sequence comes from uncultured beta proteobacterium, assembly GCA_963834335.1. GTDB lineage: Bacteria > Pseudomonadota > Gammaproteobacteria > Burkholderiales > Burkholderiaceae_E > Lautropia. Next base: position 359,682 of record CAWIBK010000002.1, read on the forward strand.
GATCGAACCCAGCACCGCGAGGATCATCACGGCCAGGGGGAAGAACGAGGTCAGGAGCATCTTGAAGATCTCGAGCCGCGCGTAGCTGAGGAACAGGTAGAACAGGGCGATGAGCGCGCCCAGCACTGCGAACACCACCCACCACCAGGCCGGCGCGGGCCGGGTCTCGGCCGCATCGACCGCCGCGTTGCCGGCGGACTGTGCTGAGCCCGGCGATGCGGAGGGCCCGGGCGACGTGGTCGCGGCGCCCGGCGGCTCCTGAAGCCCGCCCGCTGCGGCTGCCGGTTCACTGCCGGGCGGCTCCGCCAGGCCGGTCCCGGAACTGCTCTCCACACTGGTGTAGCCGCCGAGCGGCTTGATGTCGTAGACCTCTTCCGGCGTCACGGTGGTCACCGCCCGATAGCTCGAGATCAACAGGATCGCAAACAACAGCCCCGGGACCACCACGATCAGCAACTGGTTGAGCAGGTAGCCCAGCGACACGTCCCGGTTACGTCGCCCTTTGAGCGCGGCGACCAGCCCGGGCAGCGCCTTCGCGTCGTTGGTCGCGGGGATGCTGAGAGTCCGTGCCGGCAGGGTCACGCGCCGCTCTTCGGCGGACAAGGGCGGCGCCGTCTGCGGCCGCAGCTTGGCCATCAGGATCACATAGAGGATGTAGAGTCCGGCCAGCATGATGCCCGGAAAGAACGCCCCGGCATACAACTGCACGACGGAAACGCCCGCCGTTGCGCCATAGACGATCAGCAGGACCGACGGTGGTATCAGGATGCCCAGGCAGCCACCCGCAGTGATCGCCCCTGCCGCCATCGAGGTACTGTAGCCTGCCCGCAGCATCGGTGGCAGGGCCAGCAGCCCCATCAGGGTGACAACCGCGCCGACGATGCCGGTGGCGGTGGCGAATATCGCACAGGTGACCAGGGTGGCCACCGCCAGCGAACCGGGCACGCGGGCCATTGCCAGGTGAAGGCTGCGGAACAGCCTCTCGATCAGGTTGGCGCGCTCGACCAGGTACCCCATGAAGACGAACAGCGGAATGGCGATCAGCACGTCGCTCGCCATCGTCTTGTAGGCGGCCTGGACCATCAGGTCGAGGGTGCGGGAGATGTCCCGGTTGTAGGCGATCCAGGTGAAGATCATCCCCATGCCCATCAGCGTGAACGCCGTCGGAAAACCGAGCATGATGGCCACCACGACCATCGAGAGCATCAGCAGTCCCAGATGTCCGTCGGTGATCTTCTCGACGCTGAGCAGCATGCCGACGGCGGCGGCGATGATCAGGCCCATGAAAATCAGGCCGAACCAGAGTTCTTTGCGGATCTTCATTTGCGGTTGTCCCTGAGCGCCAGGTCCTTGTCCAGGGCCTCGATGTCATCGTCCTTGACGTGGACCATCTCCTTCAGTTTCGCCACGTCGACTTCGACCACATCGTCACCGCGCGATGGCCATTGCCCGTCCCGCAGGCACAGGATGCAGCGGATGATTTCCACCAGCCCCTGGAGCAGCAGCATGAATCCGGCCACCGGAATGACGAACTTGAACGGATAGAGCGGGATCGGCACTGCCGAGAAGGTCTGCTCCCGGATGGCCAGGGATTCCTGGGCGTAGATCCAGCCCGCCCAGGTCAGTGCGACGATCCCCGGCAGGAAGAAAATGATGTACAGCACCAGGTCCAGGAACGCCTGCGTGCGCGGCTGGAGAAATCCGTAGAGCACATCGCCCCGGACGTGGCCGTTCTTGGCCAGGGTGTAGGCGCCGGCGAGCATGAAGAGGGCGCCGTAGAGCATGATCTGCGCATCCAGAACCCAGGCGTGCGGATTGTTCAGCACGTAGCGGGAGAACACCTCCCAGCTGATGAGGAAGGTCAGCACGACCACCGCCCACGCAGCGATCTTGCCGAGCAGGGTCGACAGTCCGTCGATGAATAACAGCACTTTCTGCATCTGGATCTTCCGAGGACGTTACCGGCGGCCGCGGCAAACGGAAAGGGCACCGTTGGTTCAGAACGGTGCCCTTGATGCCGGGTCGAGCGAGGCCCTTCTATTTCTTGGGAGCCGCCTTGGCAAAGTAATGGTTGTAGGCCATCTTGTAGTCGACCATGGTGTCGTTCTGCCAGGCACCGCAACGCTGGGCATAAGTCTTCATCGAGTCGAGGACTTTCTTGAAGGTCGCGTTTTCGGCAGACTTCTTGGCAATGACCTTGTCCCAGGCGTCGAGTTGCGTGCGCAGGATGGCGTCCGGCGTCTTGTAGAACTTGACGTTCTGCTTTTCACGCATCTCGATGTAATCCTTGGAGTAGCGATCGATCGCCTTCCAGCTCATGTCTGCCGACGCCGCCTGGACGGCGAAGTCGATGATCGCCTTCAACTCACCCGGCAGCGCATCGTACTTCGGCTTGTTGAAGAGAATCTCGAACTGCTCGCCGGACTGATGGAAGCTCTGCAGCATGCAGTTCTTGGCGACGTCCGGAAAGCCCAGGATGCGATCGCTGGTCGCGTTGTTGAACTCGGCGGCATCGAGCAGGCCGCGATCCAGCGCCGGCACGATCTCGCCGCCCGGCAGTGGATTGACTGCCACGCCCATCTCCGTGAAAATGTCGACCGCGAGTCCGACGGTGCGGAACTTCAGGCCCTTCATGTCTTCAACCTTGGCCACCGGTTTCTTGAACCAGCCAAGGGGCTGCGTCGGCATCGGCCCGTAGAGGAACGACTGCACCGGCAGGTTCAATTCCTGATAGATCTCGTCGAGCAGTTGTTTGCCGCCGCCGTAGTAATGCCAGGACAGGACCATGTTGGGATCCATGCCATAGGACGGACCGGATCCCCACAGGGCCACTGCCGGATTCTTGCCGTACCAGTAGGCAACCACCCCGTGGCCGCCGTCAAGCGTGCCCTTGGCGACCGCGTCCAGCAACTGGAAAGCGGGAACGACTGCGCCCGCCGGCAGGACCTCGATCTTCAAACGGCCGCCCGCCATGTCGTTCACCTTCTTGGCGAAGTCCTGCGCGTACTCGTGAAAGATGTCCTTCGCAGGCCAGGTGCTCTGAAATCGGAAGGTCGTGGCGTTCTGGGCCTTCGCGACCATCGGAACCGAGACGGCGCCTGCCGCCAAAGCCGCGCCCTTGAGCAGCGATCGACGCGGATTGATGCTTTCACTCATTGCTGATTTTCTCCGGGATTGAACTGCCCTCAAGTCTGGCAGCGAACTAGGGAGCCGTATTCTCGCTGGTTCCCCGGAGTATGCAAATTGCGTTACGTTCGCCCGAACCCGACCGCCGCCCGCGAACCATGACACTGCCCTGCCCGCTCCGGACGCCGCGAAAGGCCCATGAATAGCGGTTCCGCAAAAGGGCTGGCGGCACCGGAGAGCGTCGGATACACGGACGTCTCTGCCCTGCCTGCAGGCCCGATGGCCTGCGCCCCTAGGGAAAGCCTTAGGGCGCCGGAAGTGAAAAAATGTCAGGCCGGCGGGGAACGCCGCGGGATCCGTGATCAGCGAGTGCCTTCAGACCCCCCGGCGCGGCCGGTCGAGGCATCGTGTTCCCGTTCCGCCTCCAGCCAGTCCTCCACGTGCCGGTCCCCGTCGAAGCCGCGTTCCTGCGCCTTGCGGTAGGCCGCCTCGGCAATGCGCCGCTGGCGCTCCTCATCCGACATCCGCTCTCCGGTCGGCTGCGCGACGCCGACCTTGCCGCCTGCCGCGCCGGCAGCCACCCCTTCGGTCTGGCCAGGCGCAGCAGGTGTGCTCGCATCCGGGCCGGGCTGGCCGGAACCGGCCTCGGCCGAAGACTTCGTCGCCGACGCCGGCTTTGATGCCGGTTTAGTTGCCGGCTTTGACGCCGGTTTAGTTCCCGGCTTGGCTGCCGGTTTTGTTGCCGGCTTGGGTGCCGACTTCGGCTCCGGCTTCGATGCGGATTTAGCCGTCCCCTTGACGGGCGGCACCGCCGGGTTAGCGGGGTTCCCAGGCATTGCGTCGCGGGACACGCCCGCCGGTTGCGCCCCGCTCTCCTGTCCGGCCGGTGGGAGGTTCCTGGATGTCGCCATTTGTAGTTTCCTCTGCTTGGTAATAGTGCGCGGGCGTCGCTAGACGCCTGCATCACGAATTCATGGGTTGCGCAGTCATGAGGACCCGCCTGCGAGGCCGCATGCACGAGCCCGTTTGTCAGCAATATCTGTGCCGCGCACAAGCGTCCTGACCGTCCAGTGTCGCCCGGAAGCCGCCCGCCTGCAATAAGCGGCCTCGGTCAAATCGTCGGACAGGCAGCGGACATGCAGGGAAAGCCCCGAGCGACCTCGACCCCCCGTGCATTGACAAGCAAATCGATACTCAACTACGCTGAACATTCCATTTGCGCCCGCGCAAGTCGCGGCCGGCCGGGGCCGGGCAAGCGCCTTATCCTGCGGAGTACCACCATGAAGATCGCGAAGCTGTTACTTGCCGCCGCCACGCTTGCCGCACTCGCCGCGCAGCCCGCCCGGGCACAGACGAAATGGGATCTTCCATCGGCGTATCCTGCGTCCAACTTCCACACCGAGAACCTGGCGAAGTTCGCCGCGGACGTCGACAAGACCACCGGCGGCAAACTGACCATCACCCTTCATCCCAATGCCTCGCTGTTCAAGGCCCCCGAGATCAAGCGCGCCGTGCAAGGTAACCAGGCGCAGGCCGGCGAGTTCCTGATGGTCAACTTCGAGAACGAATGGCCGCTGTTCGGGGTGGACGGCATCCCGTTCCTCGCGGACAGCTATGCATCGGCAAAAAAACTCTATGACGCCCAGAAGCCGTCCCTGGAGAAGAAGCTCGACCAGCAGGGCATGATGCTGCTGTACACGGTCCCCTGGCCACCCCAGGGCATCTATTCGAAGAAGCCACTGTCGGGCGTTGCCGACATGAAGGGACTCAAGTGGCGCGCTTACAGCCCTTCCACTGCCCGGATTGCAGAACTCGTCGGGGCCCAGCCCGTCACCATCCAGGCTGCCGAGCTGACCCAGGCGCTTGCCACCGGAGTGGTCGACTCGTACATGTCCTCCGGCTCCACCGGATACGACTCGAAGACCTATGAACACGTCAAGTACTGGTACGACACCCAGGCATGGTTGCCGAAGAATGCGATCGTCGCCAACAAGGCAGCCTTCAATGCGCTCGACAAGGCCTCCCAGGATGCGCTGTTGAAAGCGGCGGCCGAGGCCGAGAAGCGCGGATGGGCGTTGTCGGAGGAGAAGAATGGCTGGTACCTCGACCAGCTGAAAAGCAAGGGCATGTCGATCGAGAAACCCAGCGCGCAGTTCAAGTCCGAACTTCAGAAGGTCGGCGAGACACTGCTGCAGGACTGGCTCAAGAAGGCCAGTGACGAAGGCAAGGCGGTGGTCGAGGCATTCCGCAAGTGATCGGGCGCGCCGGCTGAACCGGTTCCTGCCGCCGCCGGACACCCGCCTCGGATAGCCTGCTTGCGCGCTGCCCTGAATGCACTGTACGACGCCGCGGCCTGGCTTGCCGCCGCCATGATGATCGGTGTGCTGGCAATGGTGCTGATCGGCATCGCCGGGAGGCAGTTCGAGTTCTATCTGCCTGGCACCGATGCTTATGCCGGTTACCTCATGGCCGGCAGCGGCTTCCTGGCCCTGGCCCATACCTTCAAGCGCAGCGAGCATATCCGCGTAACCCTGCTGCTGCAGGTATTCACCGGCGCGAGGCGCCATGCCCTGGAAGTCTGGAGCCTGCTGGTTGCAACCCTGCTGACCGCCATATTGGCCTACTACAGCGTTCGGCTCGTCTGGCAATCGCATCTGTTCAATGATATTTCCACCTCCAACGACGCCACCCCGCTATGGCTTCCCCAGCTGGGCATGGCACTGGGCACGTTCGTCCTGCTGGTAGCCGTGATCGACGACCTGGTCCTGGAGCTTTCCGGGAACCGGAGCGCGGCGGAACCGGCCGATGCCGGTCGGGTGGAGTAGCGAGATGAGCGACCTGGCGATCATGACGCTGCTGGTGGTGGCGCTGTTCGCGCTTGCTCGGCACCGGCGTGTGGATCGGCCTGACGCTGACCGGCGTGGCATGGATCGCCATGGAGTTGTTCTCGTCGAGGCCAGCGGGGGATGCGATGGCCGTGACGATCTGGGGCGCGGCATCCAGTTGGACGCTGACCGCCTTGCCGCTCTTCATCTGGATGGGCGAAATACTCTTTCGCACGCGGCTGTCGCAGGACATGTTCCACGGGCTCGCGCCCTGGATGAACCGCCTGCCCGGGCGGCTGCTTCACACCAACATCATCGGCTGCGCCATCTTCGCCGCAGTCTCCGGTTCGTCGGCAGCGACCTGCGCGACCATCGGCAAGATGACCCTGCCGGAACTCGCCCGCCGCGGTTATCCCGAAAAAATGACCGTCGGCACGCTCGCCGGTGCCGGCACCCTTGGCCTGCTGATCCCTCCCTCGATCATCATGATCGTGTACGGTGTCAGCGCCGACGTATCGATCTCGCAGTTGTTCATTGCCGGCGTGATGCCTGGCATCCTGCTTGCCAGCCTGCTCATGGGCTACACGGCGGCGTGGTCGCTGATGCATCCTGGAGCGATTCCGCCGGCAGACGAGTCACTCACCTTCGCACAGCGCCTGCGCGCCTCATCGAGCCTCATACCGGTCGTGCTGCTGATTCTGGCGGTGCTGGGGTCGATCTATGTCGGTGTTGCGACCGCCACCGAGGCGGCTGCGCTCGGCGTCGTCGGCGCACTGGTCCTCTCGGCGCTTCAGGGGTCCCTCAACTGGGTCAGCTTCCGGGAGTCGCTGCTCGGCGCAACCCGCCTCTACTGCATGATCGCGCTGATTCTCGCCGGTGCGGCGTTCCTGACGCTTTCGATGGGGTATCTCGGACTGCCTCGCCACCTGGCCGAATGGATCGGGTCGCTGGGCTTGTCGAACTTCTGGCTGATCGTCGCTCTGGCCGGCTTTTTCGTGATCCTGGGGTGCTTCCTCGACGGCATCTCAATGGTGGTCCTCACCATGGGGGTGCTGTTGCCGACCGTCACCAATGCAGGTATCGACCTCCTCTGGTTCGGCATCTTCGTCGTGTTCGTCGTGGAAATGGCGCAGATCACGCCGCCGATCGGATTCAACCTGTTCGTACTGCAAGGTATGACCAACCGGCAGCTTCCGTGGATCGCGGCGGCGGCATTTCCGATGTTCGTGATGATGGTGATCGGCGTCCTGCTGATCTACTGGTTTCCCGACATCGTCTCATGGCTGCCGCGACAGATGGCGGGCCCGGGCGGACCCCGCTAGCGGCGCACCGCCGGACTGCAGCCGACCGTCCCCCGGGTACACTGCATCGCATCGGAAACAACATTCCGAACTTTATTTGCAGGCTTGCCGGTTACTTTTCCGTAACAATTACAGTCGGGACCTTCCGGTAGCCGTCGCGTGGATCGCGGCGGTACCGTTTCCGCATGAGAGGTGGTGTGTGTGCCCGAAGACCTGACCAACCCGGGCGATCCGGCTGACTTGTCTGACCTTGTATTCCCCGTCGTCGGGATCGGCGCGTCTGTCGGCGGCCTGAATGCAGTGCTTGGCTTCTTCGAGCATATGCCGGCGGACAGCGGCATGAGCTTCCTGGTGGTTTTGCACGTGCCGCCGAAGGACGACGACAGCGCCGTGGGCATCCTCGCGCGCCGTACCGCGATGCCAGTGATCCCGTTGACCGGGCGCACCACGCTGGTGCAGAACCATATCTATCTGGTACCGGGCGGCCATGACCTGGCGATAGATGCAACCTCGGCCTCGCCGGTGGCACCCTCGGTGCAATCGGGTCAACATACCTCCATCGACCGCTTCTTCAGGCTGCTCGCCGACACCCTCCATGCCCGTGCCGTCGGCGTCGTGCTTTCCGGCAGCGGGTCGGACGGTGCGATCGGCCTGGCACGGATCCGTGAACTGGGTGGCGTAGCGCTGGCGCAGGCGCCAGACGAGGCCGATCACAGCAGCATGCCCCGCGCCTGCATTGCCAGCGGCGCCATCGATTTCGTGCTCCCGGTGGCTGAGATCCCAGCCCAGCTGATCCGGCTCTGGCACAACGCCAGGCAGGTCCAGCTTCCGCCACTGGACGCCGCCCCCGCTTCCGAGACGGCCGGATCGGCATCAGGCGGCGAGGCGGGCGATATCGGCGATGCCGACGGCGGGCGGACCGGGACGGACGGCTTTCCCGTAGTTCTGGATGAGGCCGCAGGGCACGCGCTGGCACAGATCATGGAAACGCTGCGGCTGCGCACTCGCCACGACTTCCGTCATTACAAACGGGCGACTGTCCTGCGGCGAATCGGCCGCCGTATGCAGATCATCGGATCGCAGGACCTGGCTGCCTACCACACCCACCTTCTGGGGCATGCCGAGGAGACCGCCGCCCTGTTGCAGGACATGCTGATCAGCGTGACCAGTTTCTTTCGCGATCCGGCGGCGATGGAATCGCTCGATCGCAACGTGCTGGCCGGGTTGCTGGCAAATCGGGGGAACGATGATCCGCTGCGGGTCTGGGTGGTCGGCTGCGCCACCGGCGAGGAGGCCTATTCGATCAGCATCCTGCTCCACGAGCGGATCTCCGCCGACGACCGCGCGCCGGGCGCCGGTAACCCCGCCATCCAGGTTTTCGCCACGGACATCGACGACCGCGCGCTCGCGATCGCCCGCAACGGGCTCTATCCGGGGGCCATCGCGAACGACGTTTCCCCGGCCCGGCTGCATGCGTACTTCAGCGAAGAGGAGGACAGTTTCCGGGTCAGCACGCAGATCCGGGAGAGCGTGCTGTTCGCGTCCCACAACGTCCTTCGTGACGCCCCGTTTTCCCGAATCGACCTGATCGTCTGCAGGAACCTGCTGATCTACCTGGATCGGGAGGCCCAGTCCGGCATCATGGACATCTTCCGCTATGCCTTGAAGCGCGACGGGCACCTGTTTCTGGGCACAGCCGAGTCGGCCGACTCCTTTGCGGGGGCGTTCACCCCGGTCGATGCGAAGAATCGCATCTACCTGGTGAATCCCCGATCGGCCGAGCAGGATGGCCCCAGCCGCATCCCTGCCCTGGCAGGGCAGCCGGCCGGTGCCAGCCGGCCGGCCCGCAGCGGCGCCCCATCCCCGGTGGAACCTGTCCTCAAGGCCCACCCAACCGCCGGCGGCATCCTCGACCTCCATCAACGCATGCTGCTGGAATGCGCGCCGCCCAGTGTGCTGGTGGACAGCGAGCTCAAGATCCTGCACATGACCAGCGGCGCCGGGCGCTTCATGGTCCACAGCTCCGGCTCGCCGAGTTCCGCCCTGATGTCGAACGTTCACCCGGATATCCGGGTGGAGCTGCGCGCGGCGCTGATGTCGGCTGCCGAGTCCGGCAAACCGGTAGAGGTCCGCGGCGTGCCGGCAGTCTGGCAGCAGGGCAGTCTGCAGGAACGCGGCGCCGTCAACCTCCGGGTCATGCCCCGCCGCGATCCGCGTACCGGCGCCAAGGTCAGCGTCGTGCTTCTGGAGGCAGTGACGCTGCCGCAATTGCCACCGGAGGAGGAGGGCAGCCACGGCGCCGACACAGCGACGGCGCTTGCCGATCATCGCACCGAAAATCGGCGGCTGAAGGACCAGCTCAAGCAGATCATCGCGCGTTTCGACGCCTCCAGCGAGGAACTTCGTGCGTCCAACGCGGAACTCGCGGCGATCAATCACGCCTGGCGAAGAAGCACGGAGGAGCTCGAGGTCAAGAAGGAAGAGCTCCAGTCGATGAACGAAGAACTGATCGCTGTCAATCACGAGCTCAAGGCAAAGGTCGACGAGACCGGGCAGATCCAGGACGACCTGCAGAACCTCAGCGCCGCCGGCGGAATCATTGCGCTTTTCGTCGACCGAGCCATGTACGTCAAGCGTTTCACTCCCGCCGCCGCCGAGTTGTTCGGGCTGAGCAGTGCCGGCCCTGCTCAGACGCTCACGCAGATTGCCGACCAGCTGGATCATGCATCCCTGCCGGACGACGCCGCGGAGTCCTTCCGAACCCTCCGGCCCATCGAGCGTAAGGTTCGGGCCGGCGACGGTCGCTCCTATCTGGCGCGCACGCAGCCTTATCGCACCATGCGCAACAGCATCGACGGCGCCGTTCTCCACCTCACCGACCTGACCGCGCTCCAACAGGTCGAAGACCGCCTCAGGAGCACCCTGGAAGTACTTCACGTTGCTGCCACGACATCGCGAAGCTTCGCGGTGCTGACGATGGATCAGCATGGGCGGGTCGATCGCTGGCACGCCGACGCCGAACGGGTATTCGGTTACGACAGTCAGGAAATGGTTGGCCAATCCTTCGAAGCGCTCTCCACGCCGGAGGCCCGCTCCCGCGGGGTGCCCGCCCAGGTGCTGCGCGCTGCGCGCGACCGGGGACGGGCGGAAGCCGAGCAGACCTACCGGCGCAAGGACGGCAGCGAGTTCCACGGCAGCTGTGTCATCGCCGCACTGCGGGAGGATCCCAACAAGGGATTCGTCCAGGCCATCCGCGACCTGACCGACGACCACCGCATTCTCGACGTCCGCAATCAGTTGCTCGCCCGCGAGCAGGAACTTGCCCGGGAACTCCAGTCATTGCGCCGCACCCAGCATGAGCTGCTGGAATCGCTCTCCGGCGAGCTGAAACGGCCCCTGAACCTGATCCAGGTCAACGCCGACATGCTCATGCGGCTTCCCGAGACCCGCGGCATCCCGGTCGCAGGCAAGGTGGCCGAATCGATCAGCAAAGCGGTGGCCGACCAGTCCGAACTGATCGACAGTCTGCGCGATCTTTCCCTGGCCCAGCGCGGTCAATTGACGCTCCAGGTACAGAAGGTTTCTCTGCGCGAACTGGTCGAGTCGGTGGTCAGGCGTCGCAAAGACCGGGCGGCGGCCAAGTCCCTGTTGCTCGACTTCAGCTGCGAGGATGACCCCTTCACGGCGATCTGCGACCCGGCCCGTACCGAACAGATCGTGCGCAACCTGGTGGACAATGCCATCAAGTTCACCGACCACGGCACGGTTGCCGTCAGCCTTGCCCGCGAAGGCAGTTTCGCCAGGCTCGCGATTGCCGACACCGGCCGGGGAATCGCCCCGGACGAACTCGCGGCCGTGTTCGGGGCGCCCGACCAACCTGCCCCGGGATCGCCCAAGTCCAGCCGCGGCCTCGGTATCGGACTCGCACTGGTCGCTGCTCTGGTGGCTGCACACGACGGGCGGGTGGAGGCGCACTCAGAGGGCACCGAGCGGGGAGCAACGTTCAGCGTGTGGCTGCAACTGGCCGAGCAGGCTGTCGAGTCGGCCCGGGCACTGACGCGAGAAACCAACCCGCTCGCCGGTTTGCGGGTCGTGCTGGTGGATGATTCGGTCGACGTCCTGACTTCATTCGGAGCGCTCCTCAGTCTCGAGGGCGCCAAGGTGGATACCTTCGACAATGCCGCCGCCGCGCTCAAGCGGCTGAGTGCCGGGTCCGCCGATCTGCTCATATCGGACATCGGCATGCCGGGTATGGATGGCTATGAGCTGATTTCCGCGGTGCGCCAAAAGCCCGAGCTCTCCGGACTGCCGGCGATTGCCCTGACCGGATACGGACGCACTCGCGACCCGGGACACGCGGTCCGGTCAGGTTTCAATGCTCATACGACCAAACCGGCTTCGGTCGAGGAATTGAAGAACATCGTGGCGCTGCTGAAGTCGCTCTGACGGGGGAGTCCAACCGGCGGGAAGGCTCTTTCCCGTCCTTCGGCGAGCCTAGCTTTGGCTCTCCGCCAGCACATATCGGGCGAATTCCCGGCGGGCTGACGAATCCGGATCCAGATTGCGCTTCCTGCACCACTCTTCGAATTCCGATGGCACGATCACGACGCGGATCGGGTGATGGCCCTGCTCCCTCAGGTCCCGCTCGGCAGTCTGCGCGCCGTGCAGCCAGGTCTCGAACCGCTCCGGGAGCTGAGAACTGTCCGACATGATGTTTCGGGCCGTGGGGTAGTTCTCCTCGCTGAACCACGCCACGCCCGCGATTCCCAGCGAAGAGGCCATGATGTCTCCGGAAGCGCAGTCCGGAGAGCGAGCAAGCAGGATGCCTGCCTCAGGCCACCACGACCCGGTTGCGCCCCTCTCTCTTTGCCTGGTAAAGCGCCTTGTCCGCCCGCCCCAGTATCCCCGTGGCCGCCTCACCGGGCTTGAGGGTGGCCACGCCGATCGATACGGTGATGGCCAGCGCGGTCCGATCCTGGAAAGGTTCTCCAACCCGCTGCCGTTCGATGACACGACGCAGGTAATCGGCGACCGTACTGGCGCCCTGAAGGCCGGTCTCAGGAAGCAGGACGGCAAATTCGTCACCACCATAGCGGGCAGCGATGTCGCGCCCCTTGACGGACGCCCTGATGGATTCGCTCACATGGCGGATAACCTGGTCGCCGAGCACGTGCCCATGCTGGTCGTTGACCAGTTTGAATTCGTCGATATCGATCAGGATCAGCGAGAGCGGCTGCGTTTCGGCCACTGCCTGCAGGACCAGCGAGTCGAGTGCCGCATCGAAGCGGCGCCGGTTGAACAGGCCCGACAATGCATCGATATAGACTTCGGTACGCACCTGCGCGAGGTCTTCGTTCAGGCGCTTGACCTCCGCCTCGCTTTCCCTGAGCCTGGCCTGGACACGGGAAAGTTCATCACCCGACTGCCGCGCCTGCTCCGTGATGACCCGCACGCTCTCGTTGAACATGGCCGGCGACAACGGCTGCGCAGCCTGGTCGGTAAAATCCCTCAGATGCCCGGCAAACCGGCCGGTATTCTGGTGGGCTTCGCCGATGGCTTCGGACATGTCCTCCAGCGTCTGAAGGATGCTTGCCTGGGCGCTCGAAATGATCTGTTGCCTGCGCCCTGCCAGGTAATGCTCATAGATTTCGTCGGTTGCCGCGCGGCTCAGGCGCTGGCCGCTGGCGATGACCTGCTCCAGCCTCTCGCAGAGCTGTCTGTCCACCCGCAGCGCGTACTCATACCAGACGGTGTAGGTCAGAGGACGATAGTCCTCGGCGTGCGCGGTCATCAGCTTCAAGGCCAGGCGCAACACATCCGCGTTGGAAACCGGTGTCGTCATGAAGCGAGTAAAGGGGTGGGGCGTCGCAATGCTAACGCGAGGAGGCTGCTTTTGTTCACCTTTTGAGCCCGGTCGTCTTACCGTCTCAAATGTACGACGTAGCCCTGGGTAGCACGGCATGGAGGCGACCGGCCTGCCCGCCCGTCCGTCGGTCCGGGAAAACCGACCGTCCCCGTCCCACGCACGGTGCCGACGCTTCGGGCCTAAATCGGGCTCTCGGCAACAACAAGGAACCGCTCATGGGCGTCAACCGGAAGTTCGGCAGCCTGGCTGCACTGTCCCTGACCGCGGCCCTGCTGGCTATCGCACCGGCAACGGCGACTGCCGCCGATGTAGCCGTTTCGATTCAGGTCGGCCAGCCAGGCTTCTACGGCCGCATCGATGTCGGCGCCCTGCCCGCGCCACCGGTGATCTACCAGCAGCCGATCGTGGTGATGCCCGCGCCGATGACCGTGGCGCAGCGGCCCATCTACCTGAGGGTCCCACCCGGCCACGCGAAGAAATGGGACAAGCACTGCCACCGCTACAATGCCTGCGGCCAGCAGACCTACTTCGTCACGGAGAACTGGTACAGCACCGTCTACGCGCCCGCCTATCACCATCACCACGACCGCGACCGACGCGGCGCACGCGAGGAACGCCATGGACACGGCAAGCATGGACACCGCAAGCACCAGCGGGACTGATCCGGCACCGTCCTTTGAACGGGAATCTCCCGGCGCTACCAAATGAAACACCTGAGAGCCGCCTGACATCGTTCCCGATGCCCGCCGTGCTTCCGATTCCCCGACCCAGCAGCCATCGCGAAAAAGGCGATCCCGGCCTGTTACTCTGGGTTGCATGAGGCCGTCCACGCCCCGATAGACGCCTGCGCGCGCGGGGATAATCCCGGCGCCGTCTTCTTCCCTTCACTAGAGTCCCACTGCAGTGCCGCGCCCGACCGGGCGTCGGATGACAGTGCGGTTGGGAACAGAGGATGGGCAGTGCATGAAGATGGCGTTTGGAATCCTGAGCGCGAAAGAACCGGCCAGCGTCGTCGGGCAGCTGATTCAAAGCCTCGGCGACCAGGATTCCGTCACCGTACATCACGATTATTCCAAGCAGTCGGAGTTCAAACTGTCGGGCGATCGGGCCTATGTGATTCCCGATTTCGTGGAAACCGGCTGGGGTTCTCCAGGGCTGCCCCGGGCCATTTTTCACCTCATCAGAACCGCGCTCGCTCGCTCGCGCTTCGACTACTTCCAGTTGCTGAGCGGCTCCTGTCTGCCCTTGCGACCGGTGCACGAACTGAAGCATCGGCTGGCGTTGCGGGACGTGCCGATTCATGCCGACCTGCTCGATCTGGACGCGGATGACCGGGCCATGATGAGCCATGGCCATCGGGTGTTCTGCCGGGCGGAGAAGCTGGCATCGCGCCTGTTGAGCCGATCCCGCCGTTGGTACCTCGGCGCCGACCCGATCACCATCCAGCAGGCGAACCTCGGCATCAACGACCGCCCCGATCCGGCCTCCGAGTTGAGCACGCTCCAGTGGCTCGGCAAGCAGGTTCACGTGGCAGCCCGCGTCGGCTTACTCGATAATCATCCCTTTCATGACGGCACCGCCCCCTTTGTCGGCAGCCTGTGGTTCTGTTTGCGCCGGGACGTCTGCGAATACCTTGTTGCGCAGGAAGCGTCCAACCCCCTGATTCCCTACCTGCTCGGACTGCGGGTGTGCGACGAGATCCTGTTTCCTACCCTGCTGGGCAATTCGCCGTTCAGCACCGCCCCGTCGACTCATCTGGTGAACGATTTCATCGGTTCCCACCCCCGGGTATTCGAGCCCCGCGATATGGCCCGGCTTGCGGGGTCCGATCGGTTCTTTGCTCGGAAGTTCAGTACCGATTCGGGCGACAGCACCCGCCGGCGTGTCCTGTCGCTCCTGGAGAGTCGGACCAGGGACCAGAAAACCCTGAGCGCAGCCTGAGAGCCGGTCGGGACCACGGAAAGTGCCTGGGGCGAGGGAATCCTGGCAGGCGCGATAATATGTTGCCGGCAACGACCTACGGAATACCGTACCCGACAGGGACGGGCACCCGGGCAGGAATCCGACTGGCGGGCATCCCCCTTGCCGGCTTGTCCCGAAAAATGGTCATGGAGGACCGATATATGAGAGAGGGTGGCCTGCGGGCCGAAGAAGGCCTGCGTGCTGAGCGTGTTCAATCGAACTGGTCCGCCCCTGCCACCGGCGAATATGCCGGCGAGCCTACCGAGAAGGGCGTCGTGCGGACGTACGACAGCTTTGCTCCTTTGTATGACCGGGTCTTCGGGCGGGTTTTAGGCCCTGGCCGCCAGTTGCTGGCAGATACCACCATCGAAATGAATCCCCCGTCGATCCTGGAGGTGGGCGTGGGCACCGGGCTGATGCTGGCCGGCTACCCGGCGGCTGCCCGGGTGGTCGGGATCGATCTGTCCCCCGACATGCTCGAACGGGCCCGCAGAAGAGCGGCGGCGATGCCGAACCGCGACATTTCGCTGCATGCGATGAATGCGGAGCGCATGGACTTCGCTGACAACAGCTTCGACTGCGTCACGCTGCCCTACGTCCTCTCGGTGACACCGCATCCGGCCCGGCTGGTGCAGGAGATCCGGCGCGTCTGCAAACCGGATGGCACCATCCTCGTACTCAACCACTTCAGCGGAAGCCGCTTCTGGTGGCTGATGGAGCGGGCGGTCCGGTCGGTGGCCGATCGGATCGGGTTCCGCACCGACTTCGGCTACGAGAAGCACATCCTCTCGCACGACTGGCGCGTGATCTCCTCCCGATCAGTCAACCTCTTCGGCCTGTCCAAGCTGGTGGTTCTACACAACAACAAGCGCGGCTGACCGTAACAAGCGCGGCTGACCGGGTCTTCCGTCGTTTCGGCCCGGCCTCAGAGGTCGTCCACGAGCCTGGGTTTCTCGTCCGGGTCATCCGACAGGGAAATGGCGACCCGGCCGTAGGCGGCCCCGACCATGAGATTGAGGCTGCCGTACTCCTCGATGTAAGCCTCCAGAGCCGAACGGATGCGCCGGAGGTCTGCCTCGCCGATCGGCCCGTCCGCCAGGTCGACAGGCCCGGGCAGAGTACCTTCCGGCAGCTCGCGAGCGAGCGTGACCCTTATCTCATCGCTTCGCCGTATCAGCGCGAGTGCTGCATCGGTCCGATTCTTCAACGCCTCCAGACGAGCCAGTTCCGCGACCAGTATCTCGTTCTCTACGAATACGCCGGGTGAAGTGAGTCCACTCCCACACAACCAGGACTGATAAAACGCCAGCGAATCATGCAGCAACTCCTGGTCTTTTCGAATATCGCTCAAGGCCCACCTCAAAGGACACGCACGACGACGCCAAGGCTGCAGCTTAATTTCGGCGCATCGGCCCGTCATCCGCCATATGGATGAGGAAGCCGCCAGAGTTCGAGCCCGCCGATGACGGCTTCGCTACTCCAGTCCGATCTTTCCCTCGAACTTCACGGAGAGCTTCAAGGCCGGAATGTCGAGCGTCATCGTTGCCGGCATCTGTTCATTGCCGGCAATCGCCCCGTCCGAAATCGCCTTGGCGACCGCCTGCTCGATCTCGCGCTGGGCATTGACGCCGACCATCTTCAGGAATTTGCGCAGGCTGAGGTTGAAGGTTTCTTCGTTCATGGACGCTCCTGTAAGGGGCTGACGGGAGGCTGCAGAGAGGTCGGACAATAAGCTGCCGGTGGATGATTGAATTATCGCAAACGGCTAAATGTCACGCCATGTCACGTTTCCGGCTATCGGCGTCCGACTCGCCGAACGTATGTAAACAGTCGAAACGCTAGCGCGCGAGGACGCATACGTCCATCTTCTCGATGCTTCTTAACAACGACCCCAGGGCGATCGTCACATGCTTTCCCGACATTCGAATGCAGCGTTCATCGCAGTTCTTCTAGTCGGCTGCGGTGGTGGAGGGGAAACTGACAAGTCGCCAGTCTCGCGCGGCCCCCCGGCCACGCCAGTCCGGCACCGGCATCGCCGGCCGCCAGTGAGTGTACCGATCGCCCCGTCGCCATCGTTCCTCCCGTGAGCGCAGAACCCGATACCACCACCGGCGCCACCCGCAGAAAGTCCGCCGCAGGCCACCGCCACCGCCATCCCAACCGCCACCCCAACCGCCCGCAGAAGGAACATACATCACCGGCAACGGCGCTGCTCGCGGCGATGATGGAGTACGACTCGGAGTATCAGTCCGCAAGACGTACCCCACATCCGACACGAGCAAGCCGCCGTACCCCGAGGCAGTGGCGCTGTCCTACTACACGAACTTCAACGGCTTCTCCCACTTCACCTTCGCCTCTTCGAGAACAACTACTACACCAACAATTTCCAGGAGCTTCTGCCAATTGGCCGGTCAGTTATGCCGGTGGCGACTACGCTCTTTCCAAGCAGGTGACGGTCTACGTCGATAGCGGAATGGAGACAGACGCCTCTGGTCAGAAGCGAAGAACTCCAGATCAAGGACGACGACAAGTTCATCCTCAATCAGACCTTCGCACAGTGGAGCGGTATTAGCGGCGACTCCCTGGTTTCTACAGCTGCAGGTACAGGACTATTCGGGCACCTGGACAGGAGACCAGCACGGCGTCATTCAATTTCTGCGTCCACATGAACGTGCCGAACGTGCGCCGACTTTCCTGCACGATTCACGATCGATCGACGGGCAAGTACCGGGATGCCCGGATTCTGGACGACTCTAACGGTCTCGGTGCCATCGAGTATCTGCCGCGCAACTAGAGAGTATGAAGGCCCCCGTCCCCACCGTCGGTTTGACACTGGGGGGACGGGAATTCCTGTCGTTTCCGGCTTTGCTTGCCCAGGTTAATTCGAGCCGCGAGGAGCCCATAGTTGCCGGCCCTCACCCTGCCCGACTACCCCCCCAGTATCAACCGCGGCAAGGCCAGCGTCAGCGAAGGAATGTAGGTCACCGCGATCAGCGTCGCCAGGAGAACACCCAGGAACGGCAGGGACTCGCGGATGACCAGCTGTGGCGGTTCGTTGGCGACATTGGCCATCAGATAGATCAGGTAGCCCACAGGCGGGGTGCACAGGCCGATCATCAGGTTGATGACGATCAGCACGCCGAAATGGACCGGATCGACGCCGAGCGCGATCGTCGCCGGCATCAGGATCGGCACGAAGACGATCAGCGCGGCAAGCGGGTCCATGAACATGCCGACCAGCAGGAAGAAGAGGTTGACGATGGTCAGGAATACCGTCTGGCTGTCAGTGAGGCTGACGATGAGCGTAGCCGCCTGCTTGTTGATCTGCAGATCTGCAATCAGCCAGCCCATCAGTCCCGACGCGCCGACGATCAGCATGACGGAAGCCGTTCCGCGTGCGGCGCTGACCAGTGCCTTGCCGAGGTCCGCCCACCCCAACTGGCGATAAACGAGACCGGCAACAGCGATGCAGTAGAAGCACGCAATGGCTCCCGCCTCGGTGACCGTGAAGACACCGCCGAGGATACCGCCGAGGATGATGACCGGGGTCAGAAGTGCGGCGAATGCGGCGGTGAATGCGCCCGCCACGGCAGCCAGGCCGCCCCAGCGGCCGAAAGGATAGTTCCGCCGGCGACTGATGACGTAGACCGCGACCAGCAGCAGCAGGCCCAGAAGGAGCCCAGGGACGATACCGGCGACAAACATGCGCCCGACCGACACCTCCACGAGGATTGCGTAGATGACCATCGGAATCGAGGGCGGGATGATCGGACCCATCACCGCGGACGTTTCGCACAATGCGGCCGAGAAGGCGCCGGGAAATCCGGCGCGCTTCATTGCCGGCACCATCACCGATCCGGTCGCCGCCGCGTCCGCGACCGCCGACCCGGAAATGCCGGAGATGATCATGCTGGCCAGCACCGTGACATGGCCGAGTCCGCCCCGGATGTGACCGACCAGCGTCGACGCGAAATCGACTATGCGTCGGGTAATGCCGCCCGAGTTCATCAGCTCCCCGGAGAACAGGAAGAGCGCCACTGCGATCAGCGGGAAATTGTCGATACCCGCCACCACGTGCTGCGCGACGAGTTCGATCGGCAAACCCGGCCGGAAGACGAGGATGGTGAGCACCGATGCGCCCAGGATCGAGAATGCCAGCGGCACGCCAAGCATGCTCAACCCGATGAGCGCGCCGAGCAGGAGGAGGAGCGTCATGCTCGAAGGTCCCGCAGGCAGCGCCCGACGGTGTCCAGCGAACGGAGCAGCCATAGCGACGCCGCTACGAACAGTGCGAGATAGAGCCAGCGAAGCGAGATGCCGAGTGCGGTATAAGTGTCGAACTCGGTCAGGTCCATCATCCCCCAGGCGCCGTAGATCAGCACCAGGGTAAGCGCCATGACCACCAGTTCGCCAAGGAGGCGAATCAGGGCGCGCAGGCGCGGCGGCAGGACCTCGACCAGCATGTCGACCCGCATCGGCGGTGCGCTCACCGCGGCAATCAGAACCATCCAGACAAACAGCAGGCGCGTGAGTTCCTCACTCCAGACCAGCGACCCGCCCAGCGCGTAGCGCACGAGAACCTGGGCGCAGATGAGCAGGGTCACCACCGCCAGCAGGGCTGCCGACACGATGTCGGCGGCACCGGTCAAACGCCCGAATACCTGTCGCATCTACTGAATGTTTGTCGCATCTACTTCGTCGCGAGGATCTTGTCGACGAGCTCCGCCCCGTGTTGGTCGGTATAGGTCTTGGTGACCGGTTCATAGGCGAGCTTGCGGAAGGGCGCCGCGTCGATGTCCTCCACCACCTGGAGGCCGGCCGCCTTGATCTTTGCCAGGTTCTCGCCCTCCTGCTTCTGGTTGAGTTGACGCTGATGCAGGGCCGCCTCGCGCACGGCCTCGAGCAGTGCCTTCTGATGGTCGGGCGGCAGCGCATTGAACTTCGACAGGTTCATCGCCACGATCGAGGCGGTATAGGCGTGTCCGGTCAGGGAGAGGTGCTTCTGCACCTCGTACATCCGGTTCGCGTAGATGTTGTTGATGGGATTCTCCTGCGCATCCACTGTCCCCGTCTGCAAGGCGAGGTAGAGCTCGGTAAAAGCCATCGGCAGTGGATTGGCTCCCCACAGACGAAACGCCTCGATATGGGCCTTGTTGGGGGTCGTCCGGATCTTGATGCCCTTGAGGTCGTCCGGCGAGCGCACCGGCTGCTTGGAGTTGGTGATGTGGCGGAACCCGATCTCCCAGAAGGCCAGGCCCTTCATTCGGTTGCGCTCCAGGTCCTTCAGCAGGCCCTCGCCGATCGGCCCGTCCATCACCTTGTGGGCATGGGCCGCATCGCGGAACAGGTAGGGCAGATCCATGACGTTCAGGCGCGGCGCGAATTGCGTGAAGAACGGGTTGCCGGTCATGCCGATGTCGATCGAGCCGAGCCGGACACCTTCCAGGATGGCGCCGTCGCTGCCCAGTTCGCCCGCCGGATGCACGCTCATCGTGAGCTTGCCAGCGGTCTTCTTCTGCAGGAGTTCGGCCATGTGGCGCGCCGCCTGGTTATGCGTATCGTTGGCTGAGAGGGTGTCCGCGAAGCGGAGGTTCGTCTGGGCCTGCACGCCTGCACAGAACAATGCAAGCGCAGCAGCGGCAGCGGCCGCGGCCATGGTGAATCGGGTCTTCATCTGATTGTCTCCTGGGTGGTCAACCGAAAAACCTCTTGTCCTGCGCCTGCCTGAGCCGCAACAGCGTGGAATCCGACGCCAGGTCCACGTCGCCGCAGTTCAGTGGCCGGCCGCGTCCGACCTGCCGGCGGATGCGTGCGCCCGGCGCCAGATAGTACGGCAAGGGCGCGTCGGCTCCCAAGGGACGCGCCGCCTGCAACGCGTAGTCGAGCCCGGAGATTTCATGCCGAACGCCCATTGCCATGACCTCGCCCGGTTCGAGGTCCCGTGCCGCGAATGCAACCAGATCGACGTTCGGGCGGACGTCGGCGCCGCCGGTCGAACAGCCGAGCTGTACCGCAGACAGCATCGACATCGCGGCTTCGGCGCCAAGCAGATGAACCGGGTTATGCAGGAGCACATAGCGGTTCTGGGGACAGGTCGGCATGCCCTTGGCCGCGAACAGGCGCCCGGTCGCCTGATCCGGCGCCTCGACCACGACGAACACGCCACCGGCAAAGCTCAATTCGTCCGGCCGGCGCAGGCAATTGAACATGTCGACGCGGCCGGCGCCGGCCAGCAATCCGCCCTCCGCGCGCGGACGGAACAAGGTCGGGAGTTCGATGGTGCGCGCAATCGGCGCGTGCAGGCTTGCGCAGTCCGGCATGAGGCCGGTATGGTTGGCGACGATGCCCAGTTCGCAGAGATCGGGTACGGTGGTTCGCGCGTAGGACAGCCTGCTGCGCCCGGCCAGGGTGCCGAGATCCCGGAGCGGGAAGAACTGCCCGAAGTCCTGCGCCGCTTCCGCCCTACCCCACGCGGACACAGTCTTGTCCTGCTCGTCCCAGACGAAATCCGACTCACTGGACTTGCCCGCGCAGACGACCGGAAGGCCGAGCATGCGCGCCCAGCCGACCAGACCGATCAGGAGGCTCGGCTGATCGCCGTCGACGGGTGAATGCACCACACCGCGCTCGGCAGCACGCCGCGCGAGCTCCGGGCCGACAACGATCTCGGCTTCCTTCGTGGCGATGACCACGTGGCGCCCGGCCTCGATCGCCGCCAATGCGCAGGCCGCGGCGCCTTCCGGATCACCGGTCGCCTCCAGCACCGCCACCAGGGGCAGCGCGACCAGCGTCTGTGCGGAGTCGACGATCGCAAGCACGCCGGCCTGCACTGCCGCCTGCGCCGCCGCCACGTCGGCGCACTGTCGCACACGCTCGGCCGGGTGACCGGCAGCGATCGCAGCTGCGCGGGCACGCGCCGGATCGCGATCGCAAATGGCGATCACGTCGAGTCCGGGCATGCGCGCCGCCTGCGCGACGAAGGTGGCCCCGAACTCCCCCGCACCCACCAGGCCGACCGGCAGTGCCGTGGCCGGAGATGGTACGAAGCGCTGGAAGATCTGCTGTAGGTTCATACGGATATTCTTGCATACAAGAGCGCACTTCTGTCAAACTGGAAAGACGCTTGTCAGAGGAAACCTTATGCCAGCCTCCCGGTCGCCGCCCGCCCCGCTCGACCCCGCGGCGCCGAGCGACGGGACCGGGTCCCGTCTGCGCAAGGGCGACCGCCACAGCACCACCGTTTCGATGATCCGCGAGATGATCGTCACCGGTGTGCTCGCGCCCGGCCAGCGTCTCAACGAGCGCGAACTGTGCGAGCGCCTGAATGTGTCCCGGACCCCGGTGCGCGAAGCAATCAAGTCGCTGATCCAGGAAGGTCTGCTCGATGCCTCGCCGAATCGATCGCCGGTGGTGGCGCCGATGGATGCCGGCCAGACTGCAGCCCTCATCGAGGTGGTGTCGACGATCGAAGCGCTCGCCGGCGAACTTGCGGCCCGGCGGGTCAGCGACGCGCAGGTTGCGGAACTGGGGATCCTCCACTACACGATGCTGCGCCATCACGCACGCAACGAGTTGCCCGGCTATTTCGAGGCGAACAAGGCCTTCCACCGCCGGATCCTCGAGTGTGCGGACAACCCGGTGCTGTTATGGGTCTGGGATCTGCTGGCCCTGCGTGTCGATCGCGCGCGCTATGCGTCCAACCTGTGGCCGACACGCTGGCAGAAGGCCACCGACGAGCACGCGGAAATCCTTGCGAAGCTGGCAGACCGCGACGCCGACGGCGTGGCGGCACTGATGCGTCAGCACGTGTGCAATGGCCTGTCGGTGGTGGTTGCCGCGCTCAAGGGGGAGGCATCTGGCGAGACCGGGCCCGAACCTCCCATCTGAGGATCTGCGGATGCTTGACGCCGCCTCGTCTTGCATGCAAGACTGCCAGACCTGAGAAGAGGATGGAGGAGACAATGCAGTCCAAAACGGTGGTTACCCGGCGTTCGATTCTGAAGGCAGGCGCGGCAGGCGCCTGCGTGCCCTTCCTGACGCCGGCTCGAGCCGCGGTCGAGTTGCGGCTGACCCATCCCGCCGACCTCTCGCACCCGGTGCATATCGAGGCCGAGAAGATGGTGGCGCGGATTGCCGAACGCACCGGCGGCGCGGTCAAGATCACCCTGTTTCCGAACAATGCCCTCGGTTCGCCGGTCGAGACCGCCCAGCAGACACGGCTCGGCGCGATCGACATGATCCTGATGAATCCGGCCAACATCGAGGCGATCTCGAAGTCGATCGGTGTCATCAACATCCCGTACCAGTTCGACAGCTACGCGCACGCCCATCGCACGCTGGACGTCTCCGCCCGCGACTGGATCGAGCAGCAACTGGCTGCGGCCGGATTCAGCTGGATCGCCAATTTCGAATGGGGATTCCGGGCGCTGTCCAACAGCCGCCGTCCGGTCAACACCCCGGAGGACGTGGCCGGCCTGAAGATTCGCGTGCCGCCGGAACTGGCAATCAAGGCCGCCTTCGAAGCGCTCGGCGCCAACACCCAGACAGTCGCCTTCCAGGAGGTGTACCTTGCCTTGGCCAACAAGACCGTCGATGGCCAGGACAACCCGATCGGGACCACCTTCGCGGCCAAGTTCTTCGAGGTGCAGAGCCACATCGCCCTGACGCGCCACATCTACGCATCGATCATGTTCGCCGCCAATCCGCGCTCATGGAAGAACAAGCTGGACGAGCAGCAGCGCAAGATCATCGTCGAGGAGGCGACGACTGCCGGTGCCGCCGCCCGCAAAGGCGTCCAGGACCGGGAGGACGAATTCCTCGCCCAGATGCAGAAGGCCGGGGTGGCGGTGACCCGCCCCGACGTGGCGCCGTTTCGCGCCAGGATGGAGCCGGCCTACGCGGTGCTCAGGAAGAACATCGGCGACGACACCTGGAATGCCTGGACCAGGCTGGTGACTGCTGCCCGCGCCTGAAACAGCTGATCACGGCGAATGCTGATCGCAGGCCTGCTGCTCTCCGTCTGCCTCACGATCCTGGCGGGAGTACCGATTGCGGCCGGTCTCGCGGTCGTGGCCGCGGTGACCATGGTGGCGACCTCCGGCCCCGACATCCTGGTCATCTTCATCCAGCGCGCCTACGCCGCCACCACCTCCTTTCCCCTGCTGGCGATCCCGTTCTTCATCCTGGCCGGCAACCTGATGAATGTCGGCGGCACGACCGAGCGGATATTCGCGGTCGCGAGCCTCCTGGTCGGCCGTATCCGCGGCGGCCTCGCGCACGTCAACGTGATCGGCAGCATGATCTTCGCCGGCATGTCCGGATCGGCGGTGGCCGACGCCGCGGGCCTCGGGGTGATCGAGATCAGGGCGATGGTCAAGGACGGGTATACGGCACGCTTTGCCGCCACCATCACCGCCGTCTCAGCGACGATCGGACCCGATCATCCCGCCGAGCATTCCCTTCGTGATCTACGGCAGCCTTGCCAACGTCTCGGTCGGGGCGCTGTTCCTGGCCGGTATCGTGCCCGGGCTGCTGATGGGCCTTGGCCTGATGGCCGCGATCGCAATCGCCGCCGAGCGCCTGCAATTGCCGCGTTCGGCCGGCCTGCCACCGTTGCGGGACGCCTTGCGCACGGTCGCGCGTGCGGCACCCGCCCTGGCATTGCCACCATTGATCCTCGTCGTGATCTTCACCGGCATCGCCACGCCGACCGAGGCCGCCGTCATCGCAGCGGCCTGTGCATTCATCCTGGGCCGCTTCGTCTACCGCGAACTGACCGGCCCGCATTTCTGGGATACGCTGTGGGACACCGGACGGCAGACCGCCCAGGTGATGCTGATCATCGCGATGTCCGCGCCGTTCGGCTGGGTGATGATCCAGCAGCAGGTGCCCAATGCCATCCTGCAATCGCTGATGAGCCTGTCCAGCGAACCCTGGGTCATCCTGCTGATCGTCAACCTGGTGCTGCTGGTCCTCGGGATGTTCCTTGAGGCGATCGCGATCCTGATCATCGCCTATCCGATCCTCGCGCCGGTGATGGCCGCGATCGGCGTCGATCCGGTGCATTTCGGCGTGATCATGGTGCTCAATCTGATGATCGGACTGGTGACCCCGCCGGTGGGCCTGTGCCTCTATGTCGTCTCCGGCATCGCGGAGGTGCCGATCGGCGAGATCACCCGCGAACTGGCGCCTTACCTCCTGGCGCTGATCGGGATCCTCGGGCTGGTGACCTACCTGCCGGCGATCTCGACCTGGCTGCCGAACGCGCTCGGTTACGGGCTGGTCCGATGATGCAGGAACTGCTCCTGCGCGCGGACCGAGCGGTTGCGCAGACCTGCCGCCGGGTTGTCATCGGCTGCTTCCTCGGCCTCTTCCTGCTGCTGTCGCTAGGGATCGTGCAACGCATGCTGCCGCTGGTCAAACTGTCCGGCTATGACGAACTGATCGAACTGCTGTTCATCTGGATGACGTTCGTCGGCTCGCTCGCGCTGTGGCGCGAGGGGGCGCTCTACCGGGTGGAAGCAATCGACCGCCTGCTCGGCTTGCGCGCCCGCCGGGCGCTCGCCGTCGCGACGCACTCGTGCATGCTGGCGCTCGCGCTGCTGCTGGCGATCAAGGGGTGGGACTTCATGCGCGAGTCCGGAGAGACCACGCCGTTCCTGCAGATCGACAAGGCCTACTGGTACGCGGCCATCCCTGCTTGCGGCGCGCTGATGTCGTTGTACAGTACGGCAGCGCTGTGGCGCGCACTGCGCGGTGACGTGGCCCCGGTTGCCGGCGGCGTCACGCTCGGCTGACGGGGCACGCAGAACCATGACCGGTGCCGGGTGACCCGTGGCTTGCACACTGACTATCGATCGGATCCGAGGACAATCGACATGAAGCGGCTCGAAGGCAAGACTGCAATCATCACCGGAGGCGCAGGAGGCATCGGCGCGGCGACAGGCCTGTTGTTCTGCGAGGAAGGTGCGCGCATCGCCCTGGTCGACCTTGCGGAATCGCCACTCTCGCGATGTCGCTGCCGGCATCCGGCGGGAGGTTCCGGGCGCGGAGGTGCTGGAGATTGCCGCGGACGTCGGGAGCGAAGCAGCGGCCGCCGTCATCGTGAGACAGGTCCTGGAGCAATTCGATGCGCTCGACGTGCTGGTCAATATCGCAGGCATTCGCTCCTACGAGCCGCTGGCCGAGGCACAGGCCGACACCTGGCAGAAGATCCTGTCGGTGAACCTGCTCAGCTACGCCTTCCTGGCGCGCGAGTCGCTGCCGGCCCTGCGCCGATCCGGGCACGGCGCCATCGTCAACGTATCCTCCACTCACGCGGTCAATCCCCGGGTCGGCATGGGCCAGTACGATGTCACCAAGGCCGGCATCCTCTCGATGACCCGGACCCTGGCGTTCGAGGAAGCCCCGCACCGGGTCCGGGTCAATGCCGTGTGCCCGGGCCTGACATTGACTCCCTTCCACGTCCGCCGCGCCCGGCAGGCCGGACGCACCGAAGAAGATCTGCGTACCGAAGTGGTCGACCACAATCTGCAGCGCCGGTGGTCCGAGCCACGGGAAGTCGCGTTCCCCATCCTGTGGCTTGGCTTCGGACGAGGCATCCTTCGTCACCGCCTCCACCCTCATGGTGGACGGAGGGACCCGGGTATGAGCGACAAGAGCCGCGCGACGATTCACGACAGGTGGGTCAGCGACCCCGACGCCGTGACGCTGGTGGATGCGCACCACCACTTGTGGGATCTCGACCGCAACCACTACCCCTGGCTGGCGGATCATCCGGAGACGCACTTCTTCCTGGGCAACTACGATGCGCTGAAGCGCAACTACATGCCCGACGATTATCGGCGCGATGCCACGCGGCACAACGTTCTGGCCACCGTGCACTGCGAAGCTGAATGGGACCGCGATGACCAGGTCGGCGAGACCGCATGGCTCACGCGCATCCACGAGAACGAAGGCATGCCGGCGGCCATCGTCGCTCATGCCTGGTTCCATACCCCCAACGCGCCGGAGGTGCTCGCACGCCAGGCGTCCTTTCCGCTGGTGCGCGGCATCCGCTCGAAGCCGATCACCTCCCTCTCGCCGGATTCAATGACACCGGGCGTCCCGGGGTCGATGCAGGATCCTGCCTGGCTCGAAGGCTTTGCCAGGCTGGCGAAGTATCGGTTGTCCTGGGACCTGCGGGTGCCCTTCTGGCACTTGTACGAGGCCGCTGCGGTGGCGGCGGCTTTTCCGGCCACTCCGATCGTGCTGAATCACACCGGGTTTCCCTGGGACCGCAGCCCCGAGGGGCTGGCGGCCTGGCAGCGGGCGATGGAGGCAATCGCACGCCAGCCTAATGTCTGGCTCAAGGTTTCCGAGTTCGGGCTGAAGGACCAGCCCTGGGACTACGAATCCAACCGCACCATCGTCAGGACCGCGATCTCGATCTTCGGCATCCACCGCTGCATGTTTGCCAGCAACTTTCCGGTGGCCGGGTTGCGGGTGGACTACGACACGCTGGTGCGCTCGGTCTCGCGCATGCTCGACGATTTCTCCGATGCCGAGCGGCACCGGTTCTTCGTCGGCGACGCGGTCGAGTTCTACCGGCTGCAGGGCGTCGACGCCGACTTTGACGCGCCCGCAGGAGCCTGAGAGCCTGGGAGCCTAGCGGTCGCGCAAGTCCGCGGCGCTGCTCACTGTATGGCGCCAGCCGCGCGCAACTGCGCGATCCTTTCGGGCGTCATTCCAAGTCGCTGAAGGACCGCATCGGTGTCCTGCCCCAGGGTCGGTGCCGCCGTGTTCACGCTGCCGGGCGTTCGCGAAAACTTGGTGGGAATGCCCAGCATCTTCATGCGGCCGAGGATCGGGTGGTCGACTTCCTCGACCATGTTCCGGGCCTTGAAGTGCGGATCCTCCAGTGCCTGCGCGAAATTGTTGATCGGTCCGCACGGAACCCCGCTCTCCTCGCAGCGCGCGATCCAGGTGGCGGCGTCGGCTTTCGCTGAACTCCTGCTCCAGGAGTTCCTCCAGTTCGTCGACATGGGTGAGCCGATCCGAATTGGTCGCGAAGCGCGGATCGGTGATCAGCTCAGGACGACCCAGCACACTGGTGCACAGCCGCTCCCAGGTACGCTGGTTGGCGGCGCCGATCACGATGTAGCCGTTGCCGGTGCGAAACGCCTGGTAGGGCGCGGACACCCGGTGGCGGCTGCCGGTAGCCATCGGCACCGTGCCGTTGGTGAAATAGGCCGCTGCCTCCCAGATGAACCAGGGCAGGCCGCACTCGGCCAGCGAGATGTCGACATGCTGGCCTTCGCCGGTGTTCATCTGATGGATCCGCGCCGCCAGGATGGCGTAGACGGCGGTGATGCCGGCGCCGATGTCGTAGACGGCGATACCGGCCTTCAAGGGTCGGCCGCCCGCTTCGCCGGTCATGCTCATCATCCCGGTGACGCCCTGCGCGACCAGGTCGAAGCCGCCCTTGCGGGAATACGGGCCGGTCTGGCCGTAGCCGGAGATCGAGCAGTAGACCAGACGCGGATTGATGCCGCTCAGGGTCTCGTAGTCCACGCCGAGCGACTTGGTGACGCCGACCCGGAAGTTCTCGACCACCACGTCGGCCCAGCGGGCGAGATCGTAGAGCACCTCGCGCCCCTGCGGGTCCTTCAGGTTGAGGACGATGCCCTTCTTGTTGCGATTGATGTGCACGAACGACGCCGACTCCCCCTTCACGTAGGGCCCCATCTCCCGGGAGTCGTCGCCCTTGCCGGCCTTCTCGACCTTGATCACTTCCGCGCCGAGGTCCGCAAGCACCATGGTGCAGTACGGCCCGGCCATGATCTGGGACAGGTCCAACACCTTCAGGCCAGCCAGCGGCGACAGGTGCTTCTCCTTCATTCCTTCCTCAATCTGCTCCTTCCATGGACGTCAAGCGACCTCTCCACTCCACGGCTTCAGGTCCGCCCATCGCGAGCCGCGGCAGCCAGGTCGTCAGCGCCGGGACGTAGGTGATCAGCAGCAGCGTGATGCCGAGCGGAATGTAGTAGGGCAACATCTCGCTGCAGCACCTCTTTCATCGACACCTTGGCGATGTCGGCGACCAGGTACAGAGCGCCAGCCCCATCGGCGGCGTCAGCAGTCCGATCATCAGGTTGAACACCACCACCATGCCGAGGTGCACCGGGTCGACGCCGGCGGCCACCAGCGGCTTGGCGATGATCGGTGCGATCACCAGGATCGCGGTCGTGCTGTCGAGGAACATGCCGACGAGGATCAGCAGCAGGTTGACGATCATCAGGAGCACGTATGGATTGGTGGAAATCGCCAGCATCGCGCCGGTCAGCAGCTGCGGCACCTGCTCGACCGAAAGGATCCAGCCGAAGAGCGCGGCCACTGCGACGATCAGCAGGATGCCGGCGGATGCATGGATGGTCTCGAAGGCGGCGCGGAAGAGTCCCTCCCAGGTCAGCTCCCGATAGAAGAAGGCACTCACCAGCACGGTGTAGAGGACGGTGACCGCCGCGATCTCGGTCGGCGTGAAGAAGCCTGCCAGCATTCCCGCAGATCAGGATCACCGGCGCCAGCAGCGCCGGCAAGCGCCGGCTTGAGGTCGCGCCACAACTCCGCGCCGGTCGGCCAGCGTGCGGCGCGCGGATACTTGCGCCGCATCGCGAGCACTCCGGTCATCAGCATCAGCATCAGGACGCACAGCAGCCCAGGAATGATGCCTCCCAGGAGCAACTGGATCACCGACACGCCGGTCACGGTGCCGTAGATGATCAGCGGGATCGACGGCGGAAAGATCGGGCCGATGATCGCCGACGAACTGGTCACGGCGGCTGCGAAGCCGCCGCTGAATCCCTTGGACGCGCATGGCGTCGATCTCGATACGGCCGAGGCCGCCGATGTCGGCAAGCGCCGAGCCGGACATGCCGGCGAAGATCAGGCTGCCGAAGATGTTGACCTGGGCGAGCCCGCCGGGCAGGCGTCCTGAGGCGGTGTCGGCGAACCGGTAGATGTGGCGCGAGATGCCCGGCGCTGTTCATCAGGCTGCCGACGAACAGGAACACCGGCACGGCCACCAGCGGGAACGAATCGAGCGCGTAGAGCGTGCGCTGCGCGATGAGGTCGATCGGAAAGTCGTTGAGGAAGACGTAGACGATGCAGGGCAGCCCGATCGCGAGGACGACCGGAAATCCGAGCACGAACAGGGCGAGAAACGCGCCGATGAGCAGCAAGCCGTTCAAGGGAATACCTTTCAGGTCAGAACCGTGTGCTTGTCTTCAGGCCGGCGCCGCTTCAGCGTGTGAACGAACCGCATCGCCGGTTTCGATCATCAGCAGCAGGGAGCCGACGAGGAGCGGCGCCATGAACAGCCAGAACGGCATCTCGAGTGTCGGTGTCTGGTTCTCCAGGTTGTCGCCGATGGTGATGGCAGCGGCCAGGAAGATCACGCCGAACATGCCGATGCCCGCCAGTTCGATGGTCATCTGCAGGTACCAGCGCAGGCGCGCCGGCAGGAGCGCCCTGGAACTCCTCCATGCGGATCTGCCCGCCTTCCAGGGTCACGTACGACGACGCCAGGAAGGTCAGGCAGATCAGGAAGTAGCGCGCCAGTTCTTCCGCCGACGCCATCGGCGCGTTGAACACGCCGCGCACGATGATCTGCGCAAGCGGCGTGACGATCAGCAGCGCCGAGCAGCGCGAGGCTGACCCAGCGCACTCCGGTGCGGATACGCGCGAGCAGGGTCGACATCATGCATGGCAGACTCCCGGTCCAGGACGGCTTACTTCACCGCCCGGATCTTCTCGATGTACGGCGGCCACTCGGGAAGTCCTTGCCGACCTGCGCCAGGACCGACGTGCGGAACCCGTCGATGTCCAGCCCATCCTTCTTCTCGACGAAGGTCATGCCCTTGGCCTGCGAGGTCGCTGCGGCACTTGTCGGTGGTGTCGCGATCCCACTGCAAGCGTCGCCTGGCCGACCTCGGCCATCGTGTCGCTCCATGATCTTGCGGTCGGCCGCGGGTATCGCATTCCAGGCGCGCTCGTTGGCGAACACCGCCAGGGTCGACTGCATGTGGCCGGTCATCATCACGAACTTCTGCACCTCGATAGAGCTTGAGCGAGTACAGGTTGCACAGCGGGTTCTCCTGCCCCACCACCAGGCCGGTGGCGAGCGCGGTGGCGAGTTCGGAAACCTCGACCGGCGTGGCGACGGCACCCATGCCGGTCAGCATCGAGGACCACAGCTTGATCGGCACGCCGCGATACTTCTTGCCCTGCATGTCCTTCGACGACAGCACCTTCTCGTTGGACGTCAGGTGGCGGGTGCCGGCGAAGAAGCTGCCGACGATGCGGATGTTGCCTTTCTTGACCAGTTCTTCGTTGAGTTCCTTCAGCGCCGGGGAGGTCTTCTCGTCGGTCGCACGCAGGCTGTGCTCGGCGTCGCGATAGACGAAGGGCGTGTTGAACACCGCCACGTTGGGAACGATCTTGGCGAGCGAGGCGAACTCATGATGGCCCATGGAGATGGCGCCCGACTTGATCCCGTCGACCATCTCGCCGGCATTGCCGAGCTGGGAATTCGGAAATACCTGGATCAGCACCCGTCCGTCGGTGCGCTCCTTCACCAGCTTGGCCACCTTCGTCGGCGTAGATCGTCTGCGGCGCGTTGGCGGTACCGACGTGCGCCCAGCGCAGCTTCACCTGCGCCTGGGCGCCGGACGACGCCGCCAGTGCGACGGCAATGACGCACAGGGCTGCCGCTGGCAGCAGCGAACTCTCTCAATCTTCCAGGTCATCTGATATCTGCTCCTCGATGATGGGCTGATGCCCGTTCTGGTAGGCAGTGCCGCGTTCAGGCTGCGTGACCGCTTGCTGGATCAGGGCAGGCTTCGACCGGCTCGTACAGCTTGTAGATGGCTGCGGTGTCGAGTTCCGAGTAGCCGCGATGAACCAGCATCCGGTAGAGCGACAGCGCCTGCCCCGCCATCGGCAGGGGCGACTTCAGGCCGCCGGCGAACTCACTCAGCATTTCCAGGTCCTTGAGCAACTGGCGGGCATAGCCTTGGGGCGCGAAGTCACGCTCGACGATGCGCGGGTAGAGCTTCTGCAGCATCGAGCTGTCGGCGTAGCCGCCGGCCAGGCACTCGGGAATGCGCGCCGCGTCGATGCCCGCCGCCTCCGCCAGCACCACCGCCTCGGCCATCACGGCATGCGTGCAGCCGACGATCAGCTGGTTGATCATCTTGGCGGTCGAGCCGGCGCCGGAGGGCCCCATCGGCGTGAACTGGGCGGCGATGTCCGCCATCAGCGGGCGAACCCGCTCGATCTCCGACGGCTCGCCGCCGGCCATCACCGTCAGCGTGCCCGCGGCACAGGCCGGGGGACCACCGGAGACCGGCGCGTCGACCCAGCCGCAACCGGTTCGACCGCGCAGCGTCGGCGGCGAATTCGCGCCCCTTGGCCACCTTGACGGTAGAGAAGTCGACCACCAGTTGCGGCGGCCGGATCGCGGAAGCCACGCCATGGTCGCCGAAGACGACCTCGCTCGACAGCATCGGTCGTCGGCAGGTTGAGCAGCACCAGGTCCGCGTCCTTCACTGCCTCAGCGGGCGTGTCGGCCACCGAGGCGCCGGCCGCACGTGCCAGTGCGGTGCGCTCCGGCACCAGGTCGCATACCGTCACCACGTACCCGCGCTCGAGCAGGCGGCGGGTCATCGGCAGGCCCATCAGGCCGATGCCGACGTATGCGATCCGGGGCTTCTGCTTCATCTGATCCATCTTCTACTCCATCGAATAGATTCGGATTGCGTTGTCGTGAAACAGCGCTCGCTGCTCCCCGGCGCTGAAATCGGCGACGATCTCCCGGAACCCCGAGAAGATCGCGTCGAAGGTGGCGCAGAGGCTGTCGACAGGAAAGTTGCTGGCGAACATGGCGCGCTCGACGCCGAAGGTTTCGATCGCCGTCAGGACGATCTCGCGATTGGCGTCCGCCGTCCAGTCCCGGCCGGGCTGGCCCAGACCGGAAATCTTGATCGCCGCATTGGGGCATGTCGCCAGCGTCGCGATCGCACGCTTCCACCCCGCGATTGCGGATGGGCTGCGATCGCTCGGCAGACCGGTATGGTTCAGGATGATCGCCGTGTCCGGGAAGTCCCGGGCAAGGTCTGCCGCCTCCGCAAGATGCCACCAGGGCGTCTGCAGGTCGAAGCGCAGACCCAGCGGCGACAGCCTGGCAAACCCGGCACGCCACGCAGGGTCGGTCATTCCGCCCGGCTTTGAATCATCCGGCGCGGCGTTCGCCCGCGGTTTGTGGCGAATGCTGCGCACGAAATCGAAACTGCTCAACTCCTCCAGCACCGGCTGGCAGTCGTCACGGTCCAGCCATGCCTGGCCGACCATGACGCGTCGGAAAGGCGGTCTGGCCGCGCAGGCGCGAGATGTAGCGCGCCTCACCCACCGGGTCGCGCGGATCCCATTCCGCTTCGACATAGACCGTCTTGACGACCTGGTGCGGCGCCACGTCCGCAAGATAGTCTGCCGGCAGGTAGCGCCGGCGAATCGCGCCGTAGTCGCCGTAGCGAAAGGGAATCGGCGGCTCGTCGCGCAGCCACGGGTAATAGTTCGCCTCGATGTCCCAGAAATGCTGGTGTGCATCGACGATCGGAAAGTTGTAAGTCATGCTGTCCCCCCTGCGGTCGGCGGCTTGGCTGGCCGCGATATCTTCTTCCTGCCTGCAGTCGTGCGGGGACCGGGCGCGTCGCCGTCGACTTTTTCCGCGAGGGCCAGCGCTTTCTTGACCAGCACGTGATCACGCATCACCTGTTCCACCCGGCGGCGTCGCGGCTCAGCAAGGCGCTCACGAAGTGCTCGTGGGCCTCGATGCTCTGCGCCCAGTTGGCGCCCTGGAGATTGGACTGGTAGCGCAGCTTCTGGACCTGCGCGTTCAGGCGCTGGTAGATCGCCGTTGAGCGTCGGGTTGTCGGCCGCCTCGTTGATGGCGTCGTGGGTGCCTTTGGCCGCCACCGAGTACCGGGCCATGTCGCGGGCCTGGTACGCCGCCATCATCTGGCGATGCAAGCCGGCGATCCGGTCAAGCGCCTTCTGCGACGCCTTTTCGGTCGCGAGCCGTCCCGCCAGCCCCTCGGTCACGGCGAGGACGTCGAAGATGTTGGCCACGTCGTCGTCGGACAACTGGGTCACCCGGGCACCGTGCTTCGGCGTCAGTTCCACCAGCCCCTCTGCCGACAGGATCCGGTATGCTTCGCGCAAGGGGGTGCGCGACACTTTGAGCCGGTCGCACAGCTCCCGTTCGTTGAGCCGGCTCCCGGGCGCAAGCTTGCCCGCGGCAATCAGCTGACGCAGGCTGTCGGCGACGACGGCGGACAAGGTCGGATGATCGATTGCCATCCCGGCGGTGCTGTTCATGCTGGCGCTTGTCTCGGTAGCGCTTGTCTCGACGTTCCAGGCGTTCCAGGCATTGCGGGCATTGCGGGCATTGCGATCATTCCGGGGGTGTCTCCATCGAGGCTCGCCGCCGGGGCGGCCCGCCGTCTGTCACCGGCTTATGGAATATTGTATACCGGCTCAGGGGATGCCCAGGGTGAACGAAACGCATAACAACCTGCTGACCCGGATCGGTCCGGGAACGTCCTGCGGCAGCCTGCTGCGATGCTACTGGCAGCCGGCAGCCCTGGTCGACGAATTCGATCCGGCGCTGGACCCGCGGATGGCCCTGCGTCCGCTGAAGGCAGTCCGCCTGATGGGACAGGATCTGGTGCTCTTCAGGGATGCCGACGGCCGCTGGGGGCTTCTGGACAGGGGCTGTCCGCATCGCGGCGCGGACCTTTCGTTCGGCCGTCACGAGGGTGACGGCCTGCGCTGTCCGTTTCACGGCTGGAAATTCGATGTCGAGGGCAATTGCCTGGAGACGCCGGCCGAGCCCCTTGGCAGCAGGCTGTGCGAACACGTGCGCCAGCGCAGCTATCCGGTGCTCGAGCGCGGCGGGGTGCTGTTCGCCTGGCTCGGCGACGAAGGGTCGGTGCCGCCGCCGTTCCCGGACTTCGACTGCTTCGTGGCGCCGGCAAGCCACTGCTTCGCATTCAAGGGACTCTGGCAAGCGAACTGGCTGCAGTCCTTCGAAGTCGGCATCGACCCCGCCCACCCTTCGTTCCTGCACCGTTACCTGCAGGACGAGCCGCTCGATCAGGTGGGGAGCAACGCCGCCGGCAAGCAGTTCCGCAGCGCCGCGGCCGGGACGGTGGCCGGCGCCCAGTGGCCCATGACCCGGATCATGAGGGAGTTCACCAGGCCCGAGATCAGCTTCGAGGTCAGGCCCTGGGGCATGCAACTCACCGCCTTGCGCCCTATGTCCGAACAGCTGACGCACGTGCGCATCACCCAGGCCATCTTTCCCGCCACCTTCGTCATCCCGCTCTCCGAGACCTTGACCATCACGCAGATGCACGTCCCGGTCGACGACACGCGCACGTACTGGTACTCGTTCTTCACCAGCTTCGCCGAACCGCTGGACAAAGAGGCCATGCGCGCGCAGCGCCTGCAGTTCATCACCCTGCCCGACTACATCCCGAGATCCGGGCGCCATGACAACTGGGGCTTCGATCCGCATGAGCAGATGACGCAGACCTACCTGGGGATGGGGCTGGAAGACATCAACCGGCACGACCAGTGGGCGGTGGAGAGCATGGGTGCGATTCAGGATCGCACGCGCGAGCACCTGGGCACCAGCGACAAGGTCATCATGGCCAATCGCCGGGCGTTGCTCAAGGCGATCGAGACGGTGCAAGCCGGCGGCTCTGCTCCCGGTATCGCCGACCCGGCCCTTTGCGCCGCGATGCTCGGGCCGGATACCGTCGACGGCATCGCGCCGGCCGCCGACTGGCCCGCCTGGTGGCACGAGCAGACGCAGGCTCGGCGCAGTGGCACGCCGTGGCTGGCTCAGCCGGCCGGGCTGGCCCAGGCGGAATGACCGGATTCGCCGCGCGCTGCGGCATCGACGACGAAGCTCGCCGGCAGGCGATCGACCGGACCGGACGGCTGATCGACAGCACCGGTGTCGACCTGGTTCGCTTTGCCTGGTGCGACCTGCATGGCATCACGCGCGGCAAGGCACTGGTTGCAGGCGCCGCCGTGAAGGCGCTACAGCGACGGTCTCGGCATGGTCGCCACGGTGATGCTCAAGGACACGTCGGACCGGACGGCCTACAAGGTGTTCGAACCCGGCGGCACCGCCGGCTTGCCGGGCTTCGAAGGCGCCGGCAACCTGGTCCTGCTCGCCGATCCGGCCAGCTTCCGGACCCTGCCATGGGCGCCGGGCACCGGCTGGGTGTCCGGGTCAGCTCTGGTTTCCAGGACGGCGAACCGGTCGAACTGGACACGCGACGAGTGCTGCAGCGCGCCCTGGCAAAGCTGGACGACGCCGGCTACGGCCTGCGCTGCGGACTCGAGGTGGAGTTTCACATCTACCGGATCCGCGACAGCGCGCCGCAACTGGATCCTGAGCGTGCCGGCTGGCCAGGGCTGCCACCGGACGTCGACCTGATCCATCCCGGCTACAACCTGCTGACCGAGGCCTGGTGGGACATGGCCGAGAAACCGCTTCGCATCGTGCAGAACACCGCGCAGGCACTGGGACTGCCACTGCTGTCGCTGGAAATCGAACTCGGGCCGAGCCAGGTGGAAGCCGTCTTCGACGTCACCGATGCGCTGACTGCGGCAGACAACATGGTGCTTTTCCGGAGGGCCGTCAAGCAGGCCCTGCTACCGCGCGGGGTATCACGCCAGCTTCATGTCGCGACCGCCATTTCCCGAACATCATGTCGAGCGGATGGCACCTGCACCAGTCGCTGCGGCACAACGCGACCGGCACGAGCGCGTTCCGGCGCGAGTCGCCTGCCGCCGGCAGTACGCCCGCTGCTGCCCGGTACACACTTTCGGAAGTCGGCGAGCACTATCTCGCCGGCCTGCTGGCGCACGCGCGGGGCATGGCGGTCTTCTGCACGCCGACTGTCAACGGCTTCGCCCGCTTCCAGCCTAATGCGCTGGCGCCGCAATCGGTGCTGTGGGGACGGGACAATCGCGGCGCGGCGCTGCGGGTCATCGGCACCTGCGGCGACGACGACACGCCGCATCGAGAACCGGATCGGCGAGCCGGCCGCCAACCCGTACCTCTACCTGGCGTCGCAGGTCCATGCCGGGCTCGACGGCATTGCGCGGAAGCTGACGGCGCCGCCTGCCACCGATGCTCCGTATGCGGGCAGCCACGAGCGGCTGCCCGCCAGCCTCGGCGAAGGCCTCGACGCGCTGGAAGCCGATCCGCTCATGCGCGCCGCATTCGGCGAGTCATTCATCGGCTACTACACCCGCATCAAGCGGTCCGAAATGGCGCGCTTCGAGGACGCGAAAGACAAGCTGGACTTCCAGAGACGCGAATATTTCAGTCGCTTCTGACGATGGGGTCGGCAGCGGGTGCCCGCTGCACCCGCTCCACGGATTGCACTGGTTGCCCCGTTGGCGCTGCCAGGTCCGGCAGCGACGCTCTTGCGATCCGCGCCTGTACCACGCGAAACATCCGGTGCGCGAGGATGCAGGAGCCGAAGAGCGTCGCCGCCAGGACGATCGGGTAGTAGGGATCGCCGCTGCGGTCGAACAGCCAGCCGGCCAGAGGCGGCGCAAACGTCATCATGACGAAATTGACGGTGAAGAACACGCCCATGCCGAATGCGCGCCGCTGCGCCGCCATCGCTTCACCGGTGAGCGCCATGATGACGCCGGCCGGGGCGGTGGCAAAGAGGCCGAACAGCAGGCTGAGAACGACCGCGAATGAAGTCTGCGGCAGCAACAGCAATGCCAGCACCGCGGCGGCCATGCAGGCATAGAGCAGCCGGTCCGGCCGCCCGCTGCGGTCTGCGATCTGCCCGCCGAGGGAGGCCGAAAAGATCATCACCCAGCTGGCAAGGCTGATCACAGCCGCCGCCTGCGCCGCGCCGTAGCCACCATGCATCAGCACCTGGGGGGCGAAGCTCAGGTATACGATGTAGCCGCCGTTCAGTAATCCCCACACGGAGGCGGCGAGCAGCGTGAGCACCAGTTCGGTTCGCGGCAGGAACAGAGCCCGGGGCGAAAAGACCGCTGCCTCGCCAGGCGGGCCTGGCGCCACGGCTCCCGGCGGAGAGCGGTAGAGCAAGAGCATCGCGACCGCAGCCACCGCGCAGTAGGCCGATGCCGCCAGGAATGCTGCCCGCCAGTCGATATGCGCGGCCAGCCAGACGTGCCCGATCTGTCCCATGGCAATCCCGAACGGCCAGCTCGTCACCAGCACGCCCATTGCCGTGGCCAGTTCCCTGCCGGTGAACCAGTCCACCACCATCTTGGCGAAGTAAACCGTGGTAAACACGAAACCGATCCCAGATGCGATACGCCCGAGTGCCAGCAGGCCGAAACCGTCGGCAACCGAGGCGAGCACGCCGCCTGCGGTCAGCGCCATGAGGCCGATGACGACCAGCACATGGTCGGGCAGGTAGCGACCCGCGTAGCCCACGGGCAGCGCGAGGAACAGGCCCGGCAGCATGAAGAGCCCGATGAGGGTGCCGACTTCGGCGTAGCTGAAACCCATCTGCGCGATCAACGGGTCGGCCACCGAGCCGAGCGCCTGGAACTGGAAGCCAAGACCGGCCCGGCACGCAAACACCAGGGCGAGCATCAGCCAACGGCTGCGATCCGACGACGCTGCGAATGGGCGGGCGGCCTTCATCTGTCCACCTCAGGCGTGGCACGTGACGTCGTAGCCGCCGACAAAACGCAAGCGCGCATCCGGTACAGCACTTATGTGTTTCCCCGCTGCTGGATCTTTGCGCCTGCCACCACCGGAATCGCGACGCAGACGAATTGTCCCAGCTTTTCCGACCCTCAGGATCGGCGCGACGCCAATCCATAGGCCCTGGAATCGTCATTTTTTATGACTTCTGCCCCGCTGGCGCCGCTGGTGATTGCTGCCCGGATGGCGCCGCCAGCAGGCGGCTGAACAGATCGGCGATCTCGACATTGCAGGCGACGCCGTGAACCAGCCGTACGTTCATCGCGAAACCGTCGAAGGCCATCAGCACCACGCCGGCGATCATCTCGCTTTCACGGGCAGTCACCGCCAGGCAATCCTGGATCCAGGCGGCGACCCGGCCCTGGAACAACTCGCGAAGCCGCGGGCTGTAGTTGCCGTTGCGGTTGCTGGTGGACACCGCCTGCATCACGTTGTTGGCAAAGCCGTTGCTCTCCCGCGGAAGATCGCGCCACAGAGCCAGCAGGAGCTTGCGCAGGCGTATCCGCGGATCGGTCACGCGTTTCAGGGAGCGCCCGAGTCTTTCCAGCCGCTCATCGAGCCAGGGTGCGTAGAGCGTGAAGAGAATATCGATCTTCGAATCGAAGTAAACGTACACGTTGGCCGTGGAAATGCCGGCGCCGCGAGCGATGGCGGGGATCGACGTCTCGCTGTACCCCTGCTCGCTGAAGAGTTCGAACGCGGCCTCGAGTATCGCGTCCCGCACGCCCTCCTTCCTGCGCTGCACCATCTGGATCGGCCTTCCGGATGCTCACCAAAAAAGAATGCTATTCGCTATTGACAAGGTTCGCCAGGATTTCTACAGTCGCTGAACCGGTCGACCTACCGGGCCGACCAACCGGGCCGACCACTGGGCCGACCAATCTGGCCGGCGCGACCGGCCCGATCAACGGACCACCATAGCGGGAGGCGTAGCTACTGATGCACTCAGCGATCCGCACGCAGGAAGTCAATCCCGGCAAACTGACCGCGCTCTTCCGCAAGCAGTTCGAGTTGTGCCGCATCGATGCCGGCATGACGATCGCCGTAGTCAGCGACCTCGGCACGCGACGCGATTACATCCAGGCCGCCTTTGCCGCGGCCGAGGACATGGGCATCGACATCTACGAGATGTGCGTCAACGCCATCCCCGGCTGGACCCAGGTCGGCGTGCCGACCATCGGCAAGTGCAAGGGCACCCTGGAAGCGCTGTCGGCGGCAGACATGGTGCTGATCTTCCATGTCCCGCTGTTCTCCAAGTGGCTGCGACAGGTGATGGACAAGGGCGTGCGGGTGCAGATGATCATCGACACGCCGGACGATCTCTACCGGCTGCAGTCACCCCCCGGCCTCAAGGAGGCGGTGCTCCATGCCCAGGCACTCTACGAGAAGACCCGAAACGTCCGTGTCACCAGCAAGGCCGGCACCGACCTCACCTACCGGCGCGGTGAGTATCCCGTCATGAGCCAGTACGGCATGGCCGATGAGCCTGGTCGGTTCGATCACTGGGGCGTCGGCCTGCTGCACACTTTCCCGGACGAGGGCAGCGCGCAAGGCAATGTGGTGATCTCCCCGGGCGACATCGTCATCCTGCCCTACTGCCGCTATGTCCAGGACGAGATCCGCCTGGAGATCCGCGAAGGCCATGTCACGCGTATCGAGGGCGGCCTCGACGCCGCGCTGATGCGAGACTGGCTGGCGGACGGGCAGACCAGCCGCGAGGACCGCGATCCCTTTGCGCTGTCGCATCTGGGATGGGGCCTCAATCCGCAATGCCGCTGGGACTCGATCGCCCTCTACGGCGACGCACCCGAACACAATCGCGCCTCGGCGCGCAGCTTTCCCGGCAACTTCCTGTTCTCCACGGGGCCGAACAGCCAGGGCGGCGGCAAGCGTACAACCCGCGGGCACTACGACGTGCCGATGCGTGGCTGCACCATCGCTCTCGACGGCAATGTCGTGGTCGACGAAGGGCGGATCGTCGATCCGAAGATGATCGTGCCCCGCGTCGTGCGCTGAGGCGCTGTCCGACCATGCTGATCGAAGGCCAGTTCCCCGTCTCGGCTGCACCGCAGGACCTGATGCGCCATCTGTTCGACGCGAGCCTCATGGCCTCCTGCCTGCCGGGGTGCGAGGCATTGGAGCCGATCGACGACGACCGCTACCGCACCGTGGTGGTGGTGGCGATGGCCGGCATCAAGGCCCGCTTCAACCTGCTGGTCGAGGTGACCGGGCGCGACGAGAACAGCATCCGGGCGGTCACGCGTGGCGACGAGGGCGGCCAGGCAAGCCGGCTCCAGGCCGACAGCCAGGTCATCCTGGCGCAGTCGCCCGATGGCACGCTGGTGAGCTATCGCTCCGAGGTGTCGGTGACCGGACGCCTCGGGAGGTTCGCGCTCGGCATGATGAAGAAGAAGGCGCAGTCGATGGGCGACGAATTCGCGGCCAACCTGCGCGCCAGGCTGCAGACGCTGGAGGACTCACGGGCCGGCCGGCACGACGGGCAGGCGCAGTCGGGAGACAACGCATGACGGCACTGCAAGGGTTGTTCCGCCCTGCCACGGTTGTCGAGGCGGTCTCGCTCCTGGCCGGCGACCCGGAGGCCAAGCCGATCGCCGGCGGCGCCACCCTGGTCGCCATGATGAATGCCCAGGTGCTGGAACCCGCGGCGCTCGTCAGTCTGGCGGGCATCGAAGAAATCCGCGGCATCACGACTGCGAGCGACGGGCGCTTGCGGATCGGAGCGTTCACGCGGCACTGCGAGACCGCGGCCAGCAGTCTTCTTGCCGGCACTGCTGCGGTCGTGCGCGATGCGGCCTCGAAGATCGCCAACGCCACGGTGCGCAACATGGGGACGATCGGCGGTTCGATCGCGTTCGCCGACCCGGGACTCGACTACCCCCCTGCCCTGGTCGCCGCCGCCGCGGAAGTCGAGATCGCATCGGTGAAGGGCCGACGCACGGTCGCAGCGCGTGACTTCTTCGTCGACTGGTACACCACGGCACTGGCGCCGGGTGAACTGGTAACCGCGGTACTGCTGCCGCGCACCGATCCCAGCGCCGCCGGCGTCTACATCAAGCACGCGCGGGTGTCCGGCGACTACGCCATCGCATCCGTCGCTGCCTGCCGACTGCCTGACGGACGTTTGAGCGTTGCCGTCGGCGGTTGCGGGCCGACACCGCTCGCGGACGATGAAGCCAATCGCCTTCTGGAAGACGACCGCAGCGATACCGCAATCGAAGCCGCCGGTGCGATACTGGTCGCGCTCGCAGACCCCCTGGACGATGTCCGGGGCAGCGCCGACTATCGCCGCCTTCTGATTCCCCGCCTGCTGCTGCGAGCGGTACGGGCCGTCGATGCCGCAAGCCGGCAGGATCGCGCATGAATCCCATCGAGACACCGGTGACACTTCGGATCAACGGCGAAGCGGTCCCGCTGAACGCGACGCTGGATGAAACCCTGCTGACGGTCCTGCGCGATCGCCTGCATCTCACCGCCACCAAGCGTGGCTGCAACCAGGGAGTCTGCGGCGCGTGCACCGTACGAATCGACGACCGGCCGATGCGCGCGTGCCTGAGCCTCGCCCTCAACTGCGAAGGCGCGGAAGTACGTACGCTCGAAGGGCTGGACCGCGACCCCCGCCTGCTGGCGCTGCAGCGCGCTTTTGCAGAGCACGGCGCCTTCCAGTGCGGGTTCTGCACGCCTGGGATGCTGGTGAGCGCCTGTGCGCTCCTCGCTCAGGAGCCTGACCCGGACGAGGCGTCGGTTCGCAATGCGCTCGCCGGCAACCTGTGCCGATGCACCGGCTACGTCAAGATCACTGCCGCCGTGAAGGACGCGGCAGCGGTGCTGCGCGCCGAGGAGAGCCGTGAATGACTGCCGTCCCGCAAAGCCACGCGGCCGACCATCCCGACACTGTCGGCGCCCCGGTGCGGCAGGTCGAGGGGCTCGACAAGCTGAGCGGTCGAGCTCAGTACATCGCCGACCTCTATCGCCCCGGCATGCTTCACGGCGCGATCCTGCAGAGTCCCCACGCGCACGCTCGCATCCTCGGATACGACCTCGACGCTGCCCTCGCGCTGCCAGGCGTGCGCGCCATAGTGACCGGCGCTGACGTCGACGGCGACCACCGCATGGGGGCGTTCATCAAGGACGAACCCGCGCTGGCCAGGGGCAAGGTGCGCTACGTCGGGGAGATCGTCGCCGCAGTGGCGGCAGACACGGAGGCGATCGCCCGCCAGGCTGTCCGCCTGATCGACGTGAGCTACGAGGAACTGCCCGCTTCGATCGACCCCGAGGCCGCGCTGGCCCCCGGCGCGCCCCTGGTCCACGAGGACTCCGGCAGCTATGCGCGGGTCTTCGACGCCGGCACCGAGGGCAACCAGTGCTCGCGCACGTCGTTCCGGGAAGGCGACGTCGGCGCGGCGTGGGCCGGTTGCGACGTGGTGGTGGAGGGCACCTATCGGACCCAGGCACAGGCGCACTTGTCGATCGAACCCTGCGGCGCGCTGGCGGAAGTCGATGCGGCGGGGCGCATAACGCTCTGGTCGGCCAACCAGTCGGTGTTCCGCGTCCAGGCGAATGTCTGCGAGTCCCTCGGGCTGCCGATGACCAGGCTGCGCTGCCAGACGCCGCATATCGGCGCGGGCTTCGGGAACAAGATGGAAGCGCACGTGCAGCCGGCGCTGGTGCTGCTCGCGCTCAAGGCCAGGAGAACCGTGCGCCTGATCCTCAGTCGCGAAGAAGACTTCGAGACGGTTCGCGCCCGCCATCCGTTCATCATCCGGATGAAGACCGGCGCCCGGCGCGACGGGACGCTGGTGGCACGGGAGACGGAACTGCTGCTCGACGGCGGCGCCTACGGCGACGACAGTCCAGGGGTGTTGGGCTTTGCCCTGCTGATGAACTGCGGACCCTACAACATCCCGCACGTGCATGCGCACGGACGGGTCGCCTACACCAACAAGATCCGGTTCGGCGCCTTTCGCGGCTTCGGGGTGCCCCAGGTCACGTTCGCCTCCGAGCAGCAGGTCGACGAGATCGCGCAGCGGCTGGCGATCGATCCGATCGAGATCCGCCGGCGCAACATCAAGCGCGACGGCGACGTCTGGTTCGGCGGCCAGGCCATTCACTCCAACGGGCTGGCCGAGTGCCTCGACGTGGTGGAGCGCGAATCAGGCTGGCAGGCCGCGCGCAGCCCTATGACAGGCGGCAGCGCCGACAAGGACGAATTCAGCGCCGACACGGGCGAAGGCAGTGCCGACAGCGGCGAAATCAGGCGGGGCCTGGGCGTCGCCGTTTCCGCGCACATCAGCGGGCTGCTGGCCTCGGGCGCGGTGGTGCGCGTGCTCGAAGACGGCCAGGTCATCCTCAACACCGGCGCCGTCGACATCGGCCAGGGCAGCAACACCGTACTGACCCAGATCTGTGCGCAGGCGTTGAAGCTGCCGATGGACAAGGTCGCGATCGCCAGTCCCGATACCGACGGCTCACCGTACAACTGGGGCACCACTGCCAGCCGGGTGACCTACGTCACCGGCCGGTCCGTGGTTGCAGCCGCAGCGGAAGTGGAGAAGAAGCTGCTGGAACACGCCAGTGAAATGCTTGAATGTTCCGTGCAGGACCTGGAACTGCTGCCGGGCGGAAAGGTAGCGATCAAGGGAATCGCCGAGCGCAGCGTCAGTTTTGCCGCGATCTCAGGGCGCGCCCACTGGGCAGCGGGCGGCCCGATCATCGGCACCCACACCTGGGTATTCGACCAGAAGACCGTGGATCCGAAGCGCACCCTCGCCGTCGGCCTGCCGTTTCCTCAGATCGGCATCTTCAGCTTCAATGCCATGGTGGTGGAAGTCGAGGTCGATCAGATCACCGGCAAGGTACGGGTGGCGCGCGCCTG
Organism: uncultured beta proteobacterium; assembly: GCA_963834335.1. Lineage (GTDB taxonomy): Bacteria > Pseudomonadota > Gammaproteobacteria > Burkholderiales > Burkholderiaceae_E > Lautropia. Next base: position 404,476 of record CAWIBK010000002.1, read on the forward strand.
GTCCGCCTGCGACGTCGGCCGCGCCATCAATCCGACCATGGCCACCGGCCAGATCGAGGGCGCCTTCGTGCAGGGAATGGGCTTCGCGCTCACCGAGGAGATGGTCTGGGATGGCGCACGGCTGGCCAATCCGAGCCTGATGGACTACAAGATCCCGACCTTCGCCGAGGTGCCGGAGTCCCTGCACGCGTACCTGGTGGAATCCAACGAGCCGAGCGGCCCCTTCGGCGCCAAGAGCGTTGGTGAACTCGGCATCAACGGGGTAGCGGCGGCCATCGCCAACGGCGTCTTCGACGCGTTGGGCGTACGCTTCAACCAGTTGCCCCTCACCGGCGAACGCGTACTCAACGCCATCCTCGCGAGCCAGGCGAAAGCATGAACCTTTCGCGCTATCCTGCCCAGGAACCATTGTCTGCGCTCGGCGAGGCGTATCGGCAGCGCATCCTCGCGCTTGGAAATGACCAGTCCGGCTTCGAAGCCGACTACGGCCCGGACCCCTACCAGTCTCTCACGGTTTTCCGGCCCGCCCGCCCCAGCGGCGAGGTGCTGGTCTTCTTCCACGGCGGCGGCTGGACCAACGGCTGCAAGGAGTGGATGTATTTCATGGCACCGGCGCTCGTGCAGAAAGGCGTCACCTTCGTCAGTGCCGGTTATCGGCTGGCGCCGGCTCAGGTTTTTCCCGCCGGCTTCAATGACTGCGCCGACGCGGTAGGCTGGGTCGCACACCACGCCGACCGGCACGGCGGCGATCCCGGCCGGATCTTCGTCGGTGGCCATTCGGCGGGTGGCCACTATGCGGCACTGCTGGCGGTGACCTCGGCCTGGCGGACGGCGCGCGGCCTGCCGGTCGACATACTGAAAGGTTGCCTGCCGGTATCGGGCGTCTACCAGTTCGGCGCCGAGAGCGGCATGGCCGTCCGGCCGCGTTTTCTGGGTGCGCGCGACCCCGCCGTACCGCAGGGCGACGACCGGGCGGAAGCCGCCGCGGCGCCGCTGGTTCAGCTGGAACCCGCAGCCTGCCCGCCGTTCCTTTTGACCCGCGGCAGCCGGGACTTCACGCACCTGATCGGCCAGGCCGACCGCATGGCCGCAGCGCTTGCCGCGGCAGGCGTGCCGGTACAGCAGGAGATTCTCGCGGATTGCGACCACTTCGAAGCCAGCATCGCCTGCGGGCAGGTGGGCGGGCCCTGGGTGTCCAGGGCAGTTGCCTGGATGCAGGCAGAAAACCACGAAGCGGCCCTTCGTGCCGATCGACCTTGATTTCATCCACTGGAGCTGTGAAATGACCCCTGCAGGTATCAACCGCCGGATTGCGCTCGCAACCATTTCCGCGGCGCTGCTGACAGCAACCGCCGGCCCCGCATCTGCCCAGGCTGACAAGCCGCTGCGACTTGGTTTTTCGATGGCGCGCACCGGCATGCTCGCCAATGCCACGCCTTCCCAGATGAATACCTATGAACTGTGGCGCGACCAGGTCAATGCGCTCGGTGGCATGGACGTCGGCGGCACCCGGCGCAAAGTGGAATTCGTCGTCTACGACGACCAGTCGAGGCCGGAGCAGGCCGTTCGTATCTATGAAAAGCTGATCACCGACGACAAGGTTGATCTGCTGCTCGCGCCCTGGGGCACGCCCTTCCATATCTCGATTGCGCCGGTGCTGGAGAAGTTCAAGTTCCCCGTGGTCGGCAACACCGCTGCCTCCGTCGCCTTGCGCCAGGTCAAGCCCGGCTATATCTGGTTTCCTACGTCGGCCATTCCGGATCGCATCGGCGTCGAACTGACCGCGCTGCTGAAGAGCCAGAACGTCAAGTCGGTCGTGGTGCTTGCCAACGTCCTGCCGTTCACCAAGGAGATCAAGAACTTCCTCGAGCCTGAATTGAAGAAGGCCGGCATCGAGATCAGGATGTCCACCGATTATCCACCGGACATCAGGGACATGACTGGGGTGCTGACTCAGGTCAAGCAGCTCGATGTCGATGCGGTGCTGGCGCTGGCCTATCCGGGTGATTCGGTGCTCTACGCCAAGCAGGCGAAGGAACTCGGGCTGAAGTCGACGTTCCAGTTCATCGCGATCGGCCCCAGCGACGCATTTTTCCCGAAGGCCGTCGGCAAGGAATCGGCCGAGGGCGTGGTGACCATCGCCCACTGGGCGCCGAAACCGGAGTGGAAGGGCTCCCAGGAGTTCTACGACGCCTATGTCAAGAAGTTCGGAGAAGACCCGGACTTCCTGAATTCCGCACTGGCCTGGATGTCGCTGGAAATCCTGCAGGACGTGGTGGCCAAGCACGGTCTGGACAAGGAGAAGATCCGCCAGGCGATCAGCACCGAGACCTTTGAAACCATCAACGGCAAGGTGAAATTCGACGGAGTGCAGAACACGATCACGCCCACCGCCTTCGTGCAGTATCAGGACGCCAAGCTGCAGATCATCTGGCCGGCTGAAATCGCCACCGGCAAGTATCAGCCGAAGAAGGCCTGGTAGCGCTCGTGCCCCTGCTCGATACCCTGCTGTCGGGACAGTTGCTCTTTGCCACCCTCGTCACCGGTTCGGTCTATGCCCTGATCGCACTGGGCCTGAACCTGGTGTACGGCACGATGCGCATGCTCAACGTCGCCCACGGCGACGTCGTGGTGCTGGGTGCCTATGCCGCGTTCTGGGGCTTCACCCTGCTGGGATTGTCGCCCCTGCTGGCTGCGCCGCTGGTGGCGGCAGGCGGCGGCCTGCTGGGATATGCGCTTTATCGCGGCATCTTCCGACGCCTGCTGGCAACCGCCACCCCTGCGACGGCGGGACGGCTGGAGGGTAACTCGCTGCTGTTGTTCTTCGGCCTGTCGATCATCATCCAGAACGTCGCCGCACTTCTCTTCACCCCGAACAACCGGGCTTACGCCTACCTCAACGACGTCTATCGCATCGGCAACCTGGCGATGACCGGCAACCGCCTGGCGGCGCTGCTGGTCGCGGGACTCACCTGCATCGCGATCGCCTGGTTCCTCAGCCGCAGTGCCGCCGGCCTGGCCATGCGCGCGGTCATCGAACGGCGCGAAGCCGCGTTCATCGTCGGGGTGGATGTGGACCGGGTCCAATGGGCCAGCTTCGCCATGGGATTCGGCAGTGCCGCGCTGGCAGGCACCCTGATATCGATGCTGGAGCAGTTCTCGCCCTTTTCCGGTTTTCCGTTCACGATTGCCGGCTTCATCGTCATCATTCTCGGCGGCCTGGGCAACGTGAAGGCCGGGCTGCTCGCCGCCTTGCTGCTCGGCGCCATCGAAACCTATGGCGTGGCGCTGACCTCGGCCAACCTGCGCTCGGTGCTGCTGTACGGTACCTTCGTCCTCGCCCTCCTGCTGTTCCCGAACGGCCTGTTCGGCAAGCCCGCCGTCGGGCGCTGAGGAGAGCCGATGCGCGACATGCTTGCCGGTGGCTGGCTGACAGGTCTGTGGGGACTGAGCCTGGCCGCACTCCTCGCTTTACCGTTCGTGGCCAACGACTACCTGGTCGGCATCGGCCTCACGGTCCTGATGTGGCTGGCACTGACTCAGAGCTGGTGCGTGCTGTCTCGCCTGACCGGCTACGTCTCCCTCGGTCATGTCGTGTTCTACGGCCTCGGGGCCTACCTGGTGGTGGTTACCTGGCAGGTCGTTCCGCTGCCGCTTGCGATTGTCGGCGCCGGCCTGGCGGCGGCGGCATTCGCCGCCCTGGTGGGGCTGCCGGTGCTGCGCGTGAGCGGGCCCTACTTCGTGATCCTGACCTTCGGACTCTCCGAGCTGGTGAAGTACAGCATCATGGCGATCGAGTCCGCCTCGGGGATCGCAAGCCGGATACTCTTCGGCGCTCCCGACCTGATGGCCATCTATTTCGCGATGTTCGCGCTGGCGGCAGCGGCGGTCGCACTGCTGACCTGGATCAGCAACGCGCGATTCGGCCACGGCCTGCGCTCGCTGCGGGAAAACGAAGAAGCCGCCGAGACACTGGGCGTGCCGGTGGCACGCTACAAGCTGACCGCCTTCGTCCTGTCGGCGGCCATTCCGGGCATGGTGGGCGGCGTGATGGCGCTTCGCTCCACTTACTTCGTCGTCGGCCAGGTATTCGACCCGATGATTTCGGTCACCGTCATCGCCATGGCGCTATTGGGCGGCGGCGACAATGCCCGGGGCCCGTTGCTCGGCGTGCTCTTCCTGGCGCTGCTCTCGGAAATGCTCTGGGTGCATGCGCCCTTGCTCTACATGGTTATCCTCGGGGCGATACTGATCGTCTTCGTGCTGCTCGTTCCCGACGGCCTGCTGGGATTGATCCAGCGCAAGTCGAAGCGGCGGTCGCCCCCGGCGGCCACGAGGGCTTCCCGATGAGCACTATCCTGTCCGTGAATGCCCTGAGCAAGCGCTTCGGCGGCCTGACGGCGCTGTCGGACGTCTCGTTCGATGTCGGCGAAGGCGCCATCGTCGGCGTGATGGGCGCCAACGGTGCCGGCAAGACGACCCTCTTCAGCCTGATCGCCGGCAACAGCCGTCCTTCCAGCGGCGACATCCGCTACCTGGGCCGTTCGCTGGTCGGTCTGAGACCGGACCAGATCTGCCGGCGCGGCATCGCCCGCACCTTCCAGATCGTGAAGCCCTTCCCGGCCCTGACGGTACTGGAAAACCTGCGTACTGCAGCGATGTTCGGCAAGGCGCAATACCGCCGGGCCGACGAGGCAGACGAGGCTTCGCGGCAGGTCCTGGCCGAGGTCGGTCTCGACGACTCGGCCAACCACGCAGCGTCGACGCTGACGCTGTCCGGCCAGAAGCGGCTGGAAATCGCCCGCGCCATCGCCACCGGCGCTCGCCTGATCATGCTGGACGAAGTGATGGCCGGGCTGACGCCCACCGAGGTGGCCCAGATGCTGCAGACCCTGCGTGACATCCAGGCGGCCCGCGGTCTGACCCTGCTGGTGATCGAACACGTGATGCGCGCGCTGATGGACCTGTGCAGTCATATCCTCGTCCTGCACCTGGGCGAACTGATTGCGCAAGGCACCCCGCAGGAGATCGGCCGCGACCGGCGGGTGCTCGCGGTCTACCTGGGTACCCCCGAGTGAGTGCGCAGGCCATGCTGGAAATCGACGACCTGGTCGGAGGCTACGGGCCCACCCAGGTGCTGCACGGCTTGTCGATCAGCGTTGCGGCGGGCAGCGTCACCGCCTTGCTCGGCGCCAACGGTGCCGGCAAGACGACATTGATGAAGACGCTGGCCGGGTTGCTGCCGGTGAAAAGCGGGTGCTTGCGCTTTCTCGGCGAGGACATCACCCGGGTAGCGTGCAATCGGCGGGTGCTGGCCGGCCTGGTGCTGGTCCCGGAAGGCCGCATGGTATTTCCAAGCCTCAGCGTCAAGGAGAATCTGCGCCTGGGAGGAATCAATCCGCGGGCGCGGCGCCACTGGCAGCGCACCATGGATCACGTGTTCCACGTCTTTCCGAAGCTGCTGGAACGGGAGAACCAGGCGGCGGCCACGCTCTCGGGCGGCGAGCAGCAGATGCTGGCCCTGGGCCGCGGCCTGATGGCGCAGCCCCGGATGATCCTGCTCGACGAACCGACGCTCGGCCTCTCACCGCTGATGGCGCAGGAGATCTTCCAGCTCGTCCGACGCCTGGTGAGCGATGGCCTGACCCTGCTGCTGGCCGAGCAGGACGTCCAGCGCACGCTGGCGGTGGCGCAGCACGCGTATGTCGTCGAGAACGGACGGGTGGCGACCCACGGCCTCTCCGCCGACATCGCCGGCGATCCACGGGTGCGCCAGGCTTATCTCGGTCTTTGACAACATCGAGTTCCGGCAGGCGACCGTGATGCCTGCAGCGCTGTCGTTCACCTCGCATCGGCAGGGCCTCACGCCGGCCGGCGTCACATTGCGCTATCCTCACTGCTGCAACTGCGTTCATTCACCCGCCGGAGATCCCTGGAATGACATTCAAACCGTTCCGTACAAGCCTTGTTGCGCTGGCGTGCCTCGCTGCGACACCGGCCTTCGCAGAAAGCCTGGCTACCTCTGCCTCCAGCGCCGGCTCCTCGGCCTCGAGCGCCGGGTCCGCGTCGCTGCGCGGATCCTCGGATTCAATCAGCAACTCGAGCGACAGTTCACGCAACAACGAGAAAGTCGCCGAGGGCAACTACCGGATCGCTGCAGTCGAGCCGATCGGCAATCGGCCGGAGATGCTGCGACTCACCCTTGAACCGCTGGCGGCCACCGGCAATGCCTGGGGTTTCCGGCTCGACCTGCCGAGCCACGCGCTGGCAGAACGGCCGCTGGTGCAAGGAGACATCGTCAACGCCCGTCATCGTCCGTATGGCCTCGAGTTTGCACGCGGCGACACCCGCGACGCATTCTTCCTGGTCCTGGCCGATGACTGGCAACGCGACATGCAGGCGCGCGTGCTGGCCAACTGAATTTGAGACCCGCGCCGGTCGCGGCCTGGGCACCGGCACGTGCCCTGGCTTTGACCCTGTGCCTGGGCTTGGCCGCGTGTGCAACGCCACCCCAGCCCCCGGCAGGCGCTGCGATCTCGTCGGCTCGTTTTTGCGACCGACCACCCACCCACGATGCAAGCCAGCAGGACCGCATGCTGCGCTTCGCCGCGCTCGTGCGCGATGAACTGAACGCGTCCGCAGAAAAGGTCGCCCTGGTCTCCCGCAGCGGCCTGGATCTCGAGAACCTCGGCATCCGGTACTCTCACAGCGGAGTCAGCCTCAAGGACGGCGGCGAAGTGCCCTGGGCGGTCCGGCAACTCTACTACGCCTGTGACGAGGGCCGGCCACGACTCTATGACCAGGGCATCGCCGGCTTCCTGTTCGATACCGACCGGCCCAAGATCGGCCACGTCTCGATTCTCCTGCTTCCGGAAGAGGAGGCCCGCAAGCTTCGGCAGGTGGCACTCGACAGACCACGGGTCCTGCGGCTGCTGGCCTCACAGTACAGCGCAAACGCTTATCCGTTCAGCGCCCGCTACCAGAACTGCAACCAGTGGGTCATGGAATTGCTGGCCACTGCCTGGGGCGATCTCGCCGACGGCGAGGACCTGCGCGAGCGGGCGCAAGCCTGGCTGGCGGCAGAAGGCTACGCTCCGGCGCCGATCGACGTCGGCTCCCATCTGTTGAAGTTCGCCGCCGCCTTCATGCCGCTGGTGCACCTTGACGATCATCCCGAGGAGGATCGGTTCGGCCTGCAGTTCCGCGTCAGCCTGCCGGCATCGATGGAGAGTTTCGTTCGCGAACGCATGCCGCAGGCCAGGCGGCTGGAGTTGTGCCATGACGAGCAGCAGGTGGTCATCCGACAGGGTTGGCAACCGATTGATCAGGGCTGCCGACCGGAGGCAGGCGATCGCGTGGTCAGGCTCGACTGAGTGGACGCGGACGTGCAATCGTCACCGCAATCGCTGGATCGTTTCCTGCAGGCACAGGATGCCGTCTTCGAGACCGTCTGCGAGGAACTGGCGGCCGGCGCAAAGCGCAGCCACTGGATGTGGTTCGTCTTCCCGCAACTGCGCGCCCTCGGACGCAGCAGTACCGCGTCCTATTTCGGCCTGGCGGATCTCGACGAAGCCATCGCCTACTGGCAGCACCCGGTGCTGGGGCCGCGGCTGAAGCGCTGCGCCGACCTGCTCCTGGCGGTGACAGGCAAGACTGTCCACGACATCCTCGGGTCGCCGGACGACATCAAACTGAGGTCCTGCATGACCCTGTTCGAAGCCGCGGCGCCCGAGGAGCCGGCGTTCGGCGCGGTGCTGCAGCGCTACTACGGCGGACAGCGGGACGAGATCGACCTTGCGACACATCGCCGGCGGCAGCCCTCGACCAGTAACTGACGAAAGTCTTGGCCGAGTAGCGGGGATTCGAGTCGTCGGTCAGGTAGTCACCGGTATAGCTGGTCTGCCCGGCCGCGTTCATGTCCCACAAGGTGCAAGCCTGGCGCAGGATTCCCGGCAGGCGGATATGCCAGCAGTTGCGCAACATGCCGTTGTAATCGCCGGTCTGCAGTTGCACATAATAGGGCGAGCCGTCGGTGGCGCTCCACTGGGCGATCGTCGTGTTCAACACCAGCTGGTCGTCCGGATTGACCGTGAAGCCGCCGCTTCGCTGGAAGGTCATGGCCTGCGTATTCTGCCAATCGCTGCCGAAGTTGACGGTGATGGTATCGCCGAACCACATCTGGCCATCCTGGTAGCTGGCGGCCATGGCGAGCGACACGCTCTGGAAGCTCCAGTACGGACTCAGTCCACGGTCGTAGTAGCCGCTCTGGTAGTAGTAACTGGTGCCGTAACTCTGGTAACCGTAAACCCGCCCGTACATCCTTCCGTCCGGATCGTCGGTGGCGCGCATCGGATTCGGTCCGCCGCGTAGTGGAATAGTGGTAGCTTCATCATTCCGGCGAAGTCCTTGCCCGAAGATCTTCGGCCGACTGTCCGGGGCAGGGGCTGGAGCCGGGGTCGGCACCGGCGTTGGCACCGGCGTAGGCGCCGGTACGGGGACAGGGACAGGCACCGGTGCCGGCGCGGGCAATGGACTCGGCGCAGGGGACAGTGCGGGGGCTGGAGAAGGTCCGGCCGCCGGCGCGGGCGTGGCATTGACCGGCGGGGCGGGACTGGCGGATACGGCCTTGTCGTCCGAGCCGCCACCACCACATCCGGTGAGAAGGATTGCAACGACAGAGGCGGGGAAGATACAGGTGGAACGAAATCTCATCTCAAATCCATAGGGCAGTAGTCAGGGCGGGTGTCGCACGAGCAGCGCAACCTGCCCGGCTACCGCCATGGTGGCCAATGCGGTCCGAGACGGCCATGATGTGCCGGTCAACCATTGTCAATCCGACTTGTTATCCGCACTCTGTCTGGTTTTCATTCCAGGACGTCGAGAATCACGACGTCGGTTTGATAGTCCGATGTCCTTGGAAGACCGCCTGATCAGTTGTTCCCTGCGGTGGCGCAGGCCTGTCGCGCCGCACCCGACAGCACGTCGATCAGTGGCCGGGTCGAGCCTGGTGGACCGTGACGGCGTGTACCGGAAATCCTGGTCGCCGAACACGGTGAGGCACAGCACGCTTGCGGCAAGGAACGACCCCGACCATCGACGGGTGGCTGCCGTCGGCGGCATAAAGGTCGATATCCGGATGCGTTGACGCCAGCGCCTGCCAGGCTATGCCGACCGGTGCAATCCGGGCGCCGATTTCCCGGCCGATCGCCATCACGGCATCCGTCAGTTGCTGCTGGCTTTCGGGCGCGGCTCGGCGCGCCCAGGTCAAGTACAGCACCGCTGTCGCCCCGCTTGCCCGGATCTCGGGGTTCAGCGCCCGCACGTTCTCGTGATACCGCCCCGGATTCTTGATTGGCAGGGTGCTTTGCTCCTGCAGGACCACGAAGTCCCAACGCGAGTCCGCCAGGGCACGCGCAACCGTACCCGCGTTGAAGTGACGTCGCAGGCTCGCCCCCCCGGCCACGATCGACGAAGTTTCAACCACCCGCCCGACCGAGGCGGCAAGGCCGGTCACCAGTCCCGGCAGGTCGTTCCTGGATGAGAAGCTGTTGCCGACGAAAAGGATGCGCGTGGTCGCGCCGGTCGATGACATCAGGTTTCCGGCTCGCGCCGCTTCGGTGCGGTCTTCCGACCAACCGACCGTCGGGCCCGTGGTTTCTTCCCGAGCTTGTCCTGGTCGATGACCATCCAGGCAGGGGCATGATCGCTGGCATGCGGCTGGCCGCGGACCCAGGTGTCGACACCCGCCTCGACCAGGCCGGCCGCCAGGGGAGGATTGAGCAGGAGATGGTCGATGCGCAGGCCGGCGTTGCGCTCCCAATGGCCGCGAAAGAAGTCCCAGAACGTGTAGATAGGCTCTTCCGGATGGCAGGTCCGGATGGCGTCGAGCCAGCCTTGTCCGAGCAGGCGCTGGAAACGCTCGCGACTTTCCGGTTGCAGCAAGGCATTCTTGAGCCAGGAGCGGGGGTTGTAGATGTCGAAGTCGGTCGGCACGACGTTGAAGTCTCCCGCCAGGACGACCGGATGCTCGAGCGCAAGCAGGGTCGATGCATGCGCGATGAGACGTTCAAACCAGGCCAGCTTGTAATCGAACTTCGGGCCGGGCTGCGGATTACCATTGGGCAGGTAGAGACAGGCCACCACGATCCCGTTCGCCGCCGCCTCGAGATACCGGCTCTGCTTGTCGGAAGGATCGCCGGGCAGTTCCCGACGCACCTCCACCGGAGTCGTCCCGCGCGTCAGTATGGCGACCCCGTTCCACGCGGGCTGACCCTTCCAGAGCGAACGATAGCCCGCCTCGCGCAATTCCCCAGCCGGAAAGCCGCTGTCCGGCGACTTCAATTCCTGCAGGCAGACCACGTCCGGCTGCTCGCGCGCCAGCCATTCCAGCAGGTTCGGCAAGCGCCGGGTGATTCCGTTCAGGTTATAGGTGGCGATCTTCACAGGCAGCAGTGTGAGGCGTCAGGCAGGTCGGCTGCAACAGCATGGTTCAGGCCCGGCGACTCCCAGCTCGTCTGCGACCGGCATGTCGCTTGCCCTTCGCGCCGGACCATTCACCGGAGCAGACATGACCCACCCTCATCCCAGCCAGCCTCCGCCCCGCAAGCCGCCACCGGTCCCCACCCAACCCGGGAATCCGATGCCGCAGCCCACCCAGCCGGGCAATCAGCCACCCGGCTGAGGACGACGGCGCGGCTGCTGCGGCGCGTCACCCGATTTCGGGATTATCCGATGTTGCCAAACCGGCGGCATCGGAGTCTAGTTCCTCCTGTTGGCCGACATTGTCGGGCGACCTCCCTGAATAATGCCCGCCGCGTCGGGAATAGAACCGGTGACAAGGTTCAGATGGAGCCTTGCGCCACATCAAAACATCAGGAGGAGACAAATGAAGTTACTCAAGTCTTTTGCCTTGGCTGCCGTCGCGGCCGCCATCTCGGTTGCGCCTGCGGCCGCCCAGGACAAGAAAGTAAGGGCTCAGATGGGGTGGGCGTTCCCGAGCACCACCGGGCTGCTCGGTCCGACACAGATCCGGTTGGTGGAGATGCTGCGGACCATGTCCGGCGGCAGCATCGACGTCAAAGGTTTCGAGCCGGGTGCGCTGGTGCCGGCCAGCCAGTACCTCGACGCAGTCGGCAACGGCTCGCTCGATATGGCCTGGACGGTGTCGGGCTTCTGGACGGGCAAGGACATCGCCTTCGCCATGTATGGATCGGTGCCGTTCGGGCCCGGCGTGGGCGAGTACCTGGCCTGGATCAAGCACGGGGGCGGCGAGAAGCTGATGAAGGAACTGCACGCCAAGTACGGCGTTGAGGTGATCCCCTGCGGGGTCATTTCACCGGAGGCATCCGGCTGGTTCCGCAAGGAGATCACCTCGCTGGAGGATCTCAAGGGCCTGAAGATGAGATTCTTCGGCCTGGGCGCCAACGTCATGCAGAAACTGGGCGTGTCCACACAGCTGCTGCAAGCGGGGGAGATCTTCCAGGCGCTGCAACTCGGCACCATCGACGCCACCGAGTTCTCGATGCCGGTGATGGACATCACGCTCGGATTCCATCAGGTCGCAAAGCACTACTACTTTCCGGGCTGGCACCAGCAGGCCACGCTCAACGAGCTGATCATCTCCACCAAGAAATGGGCGGAATTCAGCCCCACCCAGAAGGCGATCATCCACGGCGCCTGCGACGCGACCATGCTCCAGCAGTTCGCCGAGGGAGAAGCGGTCCAGTTCCAGGCGATGAAGGAGATCCAGGCAAAGGGCGTCACGCTCCACAAGTGGCCCAAGGAGTTCCTGGACGCCTACGAGAAGGCCTGGGATGAAGTCGCCGCCGAGCAGGTCGCGAAGAGCCCGGAGTTCAAGAAAGCCTGGGACTCCTACAGCACCTTCCGGTCGAATTACAAGATCTGGAAGGACATGGGCTACCTGAACTAGCCTCCAGACGGCGGTCCCGCCAGCCCCGGGCCCGCCGCTTTCCCTGACGACAATGCACGCGAGTTCGGCCGCACCGGGCGCTGCCGCGCTCCTGAACTCCTTGCGGGAGCCACGGGTATGAACGCACTGCTTCGCCTCTCCGACATCCTCGAGAGAATCCTGAAGTTCATTGCAGACACCGGCGCCTGGGCCTTCATCGCCTGCATTACCGTCATCATGCTCGACGTGGTGACCCGAAAGGCCGGGTTCCAGGTGCCGGGCCTCGGATCCACCCGGCTGCAGGAACTCGAATGGCACCTGCATGCCGGCCTTTTCTGCTGCTGGCTAGGCTACACCTATATCCGCAATGGTCACGTCCGGATCGATGTCTTCATGGCGGCAGCCCGACCCCGCACAAGACTCTGGGTGGAACTGTTCGGCTGTCTGGTCTTCGCCCTGCCCTACCTCGCAATCGCCTTGCCTCATGCGCAGGACTTCTTCTGGACATCTTTCATGCAGGGCGAGTCTTCGGAGGCGCCGAACGGGCTCGGACTGCGCTGGATCATCAAGCTGTTCCTGTTCGGCGCCTTCATCACCATCCTGATGGCGGTCATCGCGGTGGCGATCCGATGCGTGGTTGCACTCTTCGGCAATGAAGACCAGGCGGCTCGTGCCTTTACGCCGTTTGCTGTCGCCGCGACACCCCCCACCCCCGCCGCGCCCGCGGCCGGCCGGTCCTAGGAGCCTGTCGCATGGACTGGCTCATCGATCATCTCGCCGTGATCATGTTCGTGGCCCTCATCTTCATCATGTTCCTGGGCTATCCGGTCGCCTTCCTCCTGGGAGCGGTGGGCATCGGTTTCGGCTTCCTCGGTACCGCCTTCGACGTCTTCAGCCTGATCCAGTTCGCCAATCTACTTCCCCGGATCTTCGGCCAGGCGGCGCAGAACCAGGTGCTGGTCGCGGTGCCGATGTTCATCTTCATGGGGACGATGCTGGAAAGAAGCGGCATCGCGGAGGACCTGCTGCATATCCTGCAGCTGATGCTGCGCAGGATCCCGGGCGGGCTTGCCATCGCCGTGACCCTGCTGGGCACGATCATGGCGGCAACCACCGGCATCGTGGGCGCCTCGGTGATCATGCTGACGCTGATCGCGCTGCCGGTCATGCTGAGCAAGGGTTATGAGAAGAGCCTGGCGGTCGGCACCATCGCGTCGGCCGGTACGCTCGGCATCCTGATCCCGCCCAGCATCATGCTGGTCATCATGGGCGACCTGATCGGCATTCCCGTCGGCACCCTCTTCACCGGGGCGATCCTGCCCGGCCTGCTGCTCAGCGGGCTCTACGTCATTTTCATCCTCGTGGCCTGCTGGCTCAAACCGGGCCTCGCCCCGGCGCTGGCAGGCCCGCTCGACATCCAGTCGGAGCGGCTGACCCTTGCCATGTTGGTGCGTGGATTCCTGCCCCCGACCGCATTGATGGTGCTGGTGCTCGGATCGATCTTTGCAGGGTGGGCGACACCGACCGAGGCCTCCGGCGTCGGCGCCTTCGGAGCGATCGTGCTGGCGATGACGAACGGACGATTCAGCATGGCGACCCTGCGGTCGGTGATGACAGATGCGGCGATGACCAATGCGCTGGTCTTCTTCATCATCTTCGGGGCGACCCTCTTCGCCTACGTCTTTCGAGCCCTCGGCGGCGACGACGTCGTGGTGGACCTGCTGAAAGCGATCGGCGTCGACACCGGCTGGGAGGTCATGGCATTTGTCATGGCGATGGTCTTTTTCATGGGTTTCTTCTTCGACTGGATCGAGATCTGCCTGATCGTGCTGCCGATCTTCGCTCCCATCATCGGAAATCTCGACTTCGGGACTTTCATCGACGGCAAGCCGGTGATACTGGCCTGGTTTGCCATCCTCATCGCCATCAACATGCAGACCTCGTTCCTGACGCCGCCGTTCGGCTTCGCCCTTTTCTACATGAAGGGCACCGTTCCACCAGAGGTGACAATGGTGGACATCTACAAGGGGATCATCCCTTTCGTGGCGGTGCAACTGATCGCGGTGACGCTCTGCCTGGTCTTCCCGGAGATCATCCTGTACATCCCCCGCCGCTTCGGTTTCCTCGGCTGACCGGCGCTGACTGGAGAACAGCGCCGAACGGGGGACAGCGCCGAACGCGTCATCCCGCACCGGTACGGCCAGGCCGGGCGGCCTGGCCAGCACTTGCCGGCAGCGCGCTCGCAGCGCTTCAGTCGCTCAGTGCGCCGTAGACCAGGTTCTTGTACACCATTCGGGTCTGGTAACGGTTGGAAGGGCTCTGTGCCATCAGGATGCCGACCAGCCGCTCCTTCGGATCGATCCAGAAGCTGGTCCCCCACGCCCCGGCCCACATCGCGTCACCGGGCGTGCCCGGAACGTAGGCATTTCCCTGGTCGAGGCGGACACCGAAGCCCAGGCCGAAACCGTAGCCCGGCCCGGTGGTGGCGATGGTGCTGCCGCCCATGCCCTTGGTGTGGTCCGACAGCATGAAATCCACCGTCTTGCTGGAGAGAAAGCGCTTGCCGTTCAGTTCTCCGCCGTTGACCATCATCTGCCCGAACTTCAGGTAATCCTCTGCCGTTCCCACCAGTCCCGCGCCGCCCTTGAAATAGCTCTTGCCCGAGGGATCGGAAGTGATCCGGTAGGCCTTCAGCATATTCGCCTTCAGCGGATCGGCATCGTAGGCCTCCGCGATCCGGCTGGTCTTGTCCGCCGGCACCCAGAAGGCGGTGTCGGTCATCCCCAGGGGATCGAACAGCAAGTCCTTGAGCACCCGGTCGAGCGGCTTGTTTTCAACCCGTTCGATCAGCAGTCCCAGCACGTCGACGGCGATCGAATAGAACCAGGTAGTCCCCGGCTGGTAGGCGAGCGGTATCTTGCCCAGCGCCTTCAGCATCTCGTCGCCGGTGATGTCCTGCTCTGAGGATTCGATGTTGCCGCGCTGATAAAGCTCCTTGATCCGCGGCGATTTGGCAGCCCCGCTGTAGACGAAGCCGGCGGTGTGCCTCATCACGTCGTGGACCAGTACCGGACGCGCCGGCGCCACGTCGCCTTCAGGTGTTTCGACCTTCAGGTCTTTCAGTTCGGGCAGCCACTTCGAGATCGGATCATGCAGGACCATCTTGCCCTGCTCCACCAGCATCATGGCCGCAACCGTGACGATCGGCTTGGTCATCGACGCAAGCCGGAAAATCGAGTCCTTCGCGATCGGCTTGGTCTTCGCGTCATCCAGGAAGCCGACAGACTCGAAATGAACCACCTTGCCCTGGTGAGAGACCAGCGTCACTGCACCCGGGAATACTTTCTGGTCGATCAGTTGCTGCATCGCCGGCTTGATCCGGGCGAGCCGCTCGGTGGAGAACTCAGCGCCGGTGGCGCCGTTGCCCGAGGAAGCGTCCTTGGCATAGGACAAAGTCGGCAGGCTTGCCAGTCCCGCCGTGGCGACAGCGGTCAACGCCGCAGCCAGAACTACGGCAGCCAGCGATGACTTCGGTCGGAAGTCCGGGCCCGCCTTGCGCGCGGGCAAGGTCTGGGTCGGATAGAACAAACGTTGGCTTTCCATCTTCTTTGTCTCCTCCTCGGTGGGGGCTCGATGCTAGGGCCTGCGGTCAGCCACGTCCAGTCTTCATCTCTCCAGGGCATGCTTAATGCTTCAGGCGCCTGGTTACCGCCCCCACGACAGCCGCCCGGGCAGTCGACATGGCTGCGGCATGGATACCCTCGGAGAAGAGCGATGAAGGCAAGTCAAAGTCGGCAAGTTCCAAGTCATCACCCTGCTGCGCACCCCAGTCGGCGCCTTGTGCCGATTGTTGGCGCAGCCCTCGTGAGCGCAGGTCTTCTCGCCGCCGGCCCGGGGGTTGCACAGCCCGCCCCTGGTGCATCGCCCGCACAGACCGCCGCAGGCGAGTTGTCCCCCGCAACCATCCGCATGCTCCAGCATTCCCTGATGCAGGGCGGATACGATGTCGATGCTACCGACGGCGTCTGGGGCCCCAGGACAGCCGCCGCGGTCCGTGAATTTCAACGCGTCAAGGGCCTGAAGGCCACCGGGCGTCCCGATGCCAAGACCCTGGCGGCCCTCGGCGTGACCGCGGATGGCAAAGCGGCCCCCGGCCTGGCGACGCCGCTGGCGGCGGCGGACAAGTCACCGCCGGTGCGGGCGCGAACGCCGGCCGACCTCGATCGCGCCACGGTCCGGGCGGTCCAGGGCGCCCTCGACAAGCAGGGGCTTCAGGCCGGCCCGATAGACGGGGTCTGGGGGGAGAAGACCGTCAGCGCCATCGGGAACTTCCAGCGGGCGCGCGGTCTTCCAGCGTCGGGGGAACTCGACGCGCATACGCTGGCCGCAATGGGGCTGCTCCCAGGTGGTTCGGAACTCCCAGCGACGAAGCGAGCGGGCGTGCCACCCGGACCGGCGGACCTGAATCCGGCCACGATCCGCATGATCCAGCAGTCGCTGGGCAGGTCCGGCAACGGAATCGGCACGCCGGACGGCATCTGGGGCGACAGGACGGTCAATGCGCTGCGCGACTTCCAGCGCAGTCGCGGCATCGAGCCGACCGGTGAACCGGATGTGTACACCCTGGTGGCGCTCGGCCTGCTGCCCGGCGCAAACAAGAACACCTCCGCAAGTCGCTGACACCACCTCGCCCCGCGCCCGCCGGGACCTCGCCGGCGCGGTGGGGGCACGATCGCACCCGTTCTCCGCTCAGCAGCGCACGGCTAACAGGTTGGTGATCACGAAGTCAAGGCGACCGAATCGATCCAGGAAAATATCGATCATCTGCGCGGAGCGCTCTTCCACCAGCACGGTTACGCAGCCGCCATAGCCGTCGGGATGACCGACCGGGCGGACGAAGTAACTGCCGAAGTCCAAGGCCGTGCCATCGTCGGGTGAGGCACCAGTTGGTAAGCACCTGGTACTGGTCGCTATATAGGCAACCTTCCCGCTGAGTGACGCCGAAGCTGTCGCCGTTTGCGTCCAGGACAACGTCACCGTTCGGGGCGCCGGTAAAGTTGATAAAGGCTGACTCCCTCACCGGTCCCGGGTAGCCGGCATGGTCGCTGCCACCGCCACAGCCCGCGAGAAGCGCGCCGGCCAGCACGAGACCGAGGCGTAAGCGGCCGCGTCTGGAACGTGAATCGAAGGTCCGAGTAGTGGACATTGCGCGAGACCTGCTCGGATCCATGGTCGCTCCGTGACGAGTGGATGCCTCGCGTGCCGACGGGGCGCTCGATGGCGAAGCGCCCTTGCATCTCCCGTGCCCGGAATTCAGCGCAGGTGGTTGTCTCTACTTGTCCCGCCTGGGCGCCTCCGCCAGGAACTTTGCCAACTCGGCAGCGTAGAGATGCGCCTGGGAGCCGGTGGTGCCATGCCCGGAGGTATCCGGGCTCGCTTCGATCACGAACGCGCGGCTGTTCGGAATCTGCTTGAGGCCCTGCTCGAGCACACCGAGTTCAGGCGGATTACGTTCATCGTCGGCTGAGTTGATGGCCAGCAGGCGCGCGCTGATCTTGCCAAGGTCGGCTCGAGGATCAAAATCTCGCGATGACGCCCACTGGTACATCACGTCGTTCGCATCGCCCACCTTCTGCGCCGACAACTGCTTGTCGACGTAGGCGTCGGCTTCCTTGCCCGTCGGCCCCAACTTCTGCAGGCGCTGATTGCCACCGGAAGTGGCGGTGGCGAACCAGAAGGTTGCGACGCGCAGGTTCGGCGGCTGCTCGGTGTAGTTGCCATTGTTCCAGGCCGGATCGTTGCGCACCGAGTCGACCAGCATCCGCCGCATCATCCAATTGCGGCCCGACATCGGACCCGGCAGCGACGCCATCGGCACCAGCGCATCCATGTAGTCGGGATACTTGATGCCCCATAGCCAGACCTGCATGCCACCCATTGAATTCCCCATCACGAGCCGCACGTGCTTGAGCCCCAGGTGTTCCTTCACCAGCCGGTACTGCGCCTCGACCATGTCGTCGTAGTTGTACTTCGGGAAAGCCGCCTTCATGCCGCTCGACGGCCGGGTGCTCTTGCCGGTGCCGATCGCGTCGGGCAGGATGATGAAATAGCGCGAGGCATCCAGCGGCTGCCCCGGCCCGTATAGCGCCTCCGCAAAGCCCTTGACCAGCATGCTCGCGCCGGAGCCGGCGGTTCCGTGCAGGATGACGACAGGCTCGCCGGTGGGATTTCCAATGGTCCTGAAGTGAACGTTCAGTTCGGGCACCGTCTCGCCGGTGTGGAAGCGAAAATCCTTGATCACGTAGTCGCCCTCCACGGGGGCAGGGTAGTTGGCGGCGACTGCGCCGGTCGCGGCCAGGGCCAGAACGGCGGCGGACAGCAGCCGGAAAAAACGAGGTGAATTCATCATGTCTCCTGAGGGTGCCGATCGGTCGGCCGGCTCATATTGACATAGTCGACCCACACCCGTCGATCGTGAACGCAAAGTGCGGAGCACTCGGTCACCGCTCCCCATGCCCCGCACCTGAGTGACGTTGACCAGGAGAATCTGTCCGATCCGCACTTCCTGCGACGCCGGCGCTGCTCTACGGTTTCCCCGCCGTGACGACCAGCGCCGGCATCTCGAATGCAACGCTGCCATCAGCCTGCACGAAGCGCGCCAGCACCCGTCGGGCCTCTTCGAGCAGGCGCTCGAACTGCCCATCGTCGAGCAGGCCCCCGAGGGTCCAGATGCAGGCGCGCTCGGTCGACACCAGCGCGTCGATCGACGCGAAGCGCACCATCGCGACATGGGTCTCGACCCTGGCATCCGGCAGACCGGCCTGCGCCGAGAGGGAACTCAATAGTGCCTTGTCGCCGATGGCAAAGGGGGCGAGAAACGCATCGGCCACGCGGTCGCCGAACAGGCGCTGCAGCAGCATCGCGAGCGCCGCGTAGCCCGGCGAATAATCGACGGCGTCACACACCGCCACGGCAAGCCTGCCGCCGGGACGCAGCACCCGGTACATCTGGCGCAGGGCGCCCGCCCGGTCCTCGAAGAACATCATGCCGAACTGACTGACCACCGCGTCGAACGAAGCGTCGGGAAAAGGCAGCGCCTCGGCGCGGCCTTCCACCCATTCGACCGGGACCGGCTTGCCGCGGGCAACTGCCAGCATCTCCGGGTTAACGTCGAGTCCGACCGCCGACCCGGCGCTGCCGACGCGCGCGGCAGCGGTGCAGGCCAGCACGCCGGTTCCACACGCGACGTCGAGCACGCGCTGGCCCGGGCCGACGCGTGCCGCATCGGCCACCACGCCGCTGAATGGCCGGAACAGCGCCGGCACGAACTTCTCGTCGTAGATTTCAGCCGGCGAGCGGCTGCCAACTCTCTCAGAAGCGCCCATAATTTACCTCCGGTACTCGTCCTGCGGTTCAAGTCCTGTTTTTGCATCATCGATCCGACCAGGAGTGAAGGCCATGACTCAGCTTCCGGATCGTTTGCCCGAGCGTCCGGCACCCGCAGGCAGCGTCCCGGTTCTCGACGTGATGTCGGATGTGCTGCGCTCAGTCCGCCTCACCGGCTCGCTCTTCTTCCTGGTCGAGGCGACAACGCCATGGCTCACCCAGGCGCCTCGAACCAGCGTGTTCGCCCACGTGATGCCCGCCGCACAGCACCTGATCTCCTACCACGTCATCACCGAAGGAACCTGTTGGGCCGGTCTGGTCGGCGAGTCGCCCCAGCCGATGCAGGCCGGCGACATCCTGGTCGTTCCCCACGGCGACCCCTATTTTCTGGCCGCGCCGCGCGATGCGGCGCAGACCTACGGCGAACAGGAGGCGATATCCTTCTTTCAACGCATGGCCGCCGGTGAACTGCCCGCTGTGATCAACGAAGGAGGCGGCGGCGCCGACAAGACCACCTTCATCTGCGGATTTCTCGGCTGCGATTCGCGCCCGTTCAATCCCATACTCGCCGCCCTGCCGCGGGTCATTCACCTTCGCCGCGCCTCCTCCGCGATCGACCATCTCGGCCATCTGATTCAGGTGGCGCTGTCTGAGCTTCGGGCGCCCCGCGCCGGATCGCGGGAGGTGCTGCTGCGCCTGAGTGAACTGATGTTCGTAGAAGTGGTGCGCCGCTATCTCGCCGAAACCTCGGGCGACCGCTCCGACTGGCTGGTCGGCCTTCGTGATCCGCTGGTCGCGTGCGCGCTCGCCTGCCTGCATGGCCAGCCGGCACATGCCTGGACGTTGGAGGCACTTGCTACCAGGTCCAACACGTCCCGCACCACATTGGCGGAGCGCTTTCTGTACTACGTCGGCCAGCCACCGATGCAGTACCTGGCCGCATGGCGCATGCAGTTGGCGACGCGCCTGCTTGCCGACGGCAATGCCAAGGTGAAGTCGGTAGCCGAAGCGGTCGGCTATGAATCAGAGGCGGCATTCAGCCGCGCTTTCAAGAAACACGCCGGGGTGGCCCCCAGCGAATGGCGCAGGCGATAACCGAGGATTGACAGCGAGCCGCCATCGCCCGATCATAGTTGTTATGACAACTACATCTCTCAACCAGACCGGTGAGAGGCCCAAGGCCACCCCGGGCCGCGGTTCGGCGCCACTCTATCGCCGCATCGCAGAGGATGTATTGATGACGATCGAGACCTTGCAGATGCAGCCTGGATCCGTTCTGCCGACCGAGTCCGAACTGTGCACCTCATATGGCGTCAGTCGAATCACCGTTCGCAAGGCACTGGATGAGCTGGTCGCGCGCCAGGTGATCGAGCGGCGTCGAGGGTCAGGCACGTACATCAGCAGCAACGACCGGATCACCAAGGCGGTCGTGCTGACCGGCTGCATCGATGACGTCCTGATGCTGAACCGGATGACCGTTCTGGAAGACGCGTGGCACCCCCTGCCGGACCACATCATGGCTTTTGCCGGAATCGACGGTGACATGGAGTTCAAGAGGATCGTCGGCGTCAATCACATTACTCCCGGCGAGCCAATCGTTCATATCACCTTCTGGTTTCCGCCGGCGATCGGCAAGCGCGTCGCTGCGGCTGACGTCGCCGGCCCCCTGCCGACGATCCGACATATCGAACGAAGCCGCGGCGTACGACTGGATCACGCGGACCAGGCACTCGATGCAGTGTCGGCCTCCGCATCCGTTGCCGCGGCGTTAGGCGTTAGACGCGGCGCCCCGGTGCTGCGCGCGCTTCGCGCCTACTACGACACCGACGACAAGCTGATCGAAATCTTCGAGGCACAGTACCACCCCACCCGCTATCAGTTTTCCGCAAAGCTCTTCCCGAGGCACGCCCAGCCGCGTCGCCCATCCACTTGAGAGGCCCGATCATGATTCGTCTGCACCGCCCTCGCCTGTTCCTGCTGCTTCTGGCGCTTGTCACGTGCGCCATCTCGCTGCAACCGCACCCCGTGGCTGCGCAATCGTTCCCGGCGCATCCAATCAAGCTGGTCAGTCCCTGGCCGCCTGGAGGCAGCAACGACACCTTCTGCCGATTGATCGCGAGCCGATTGAACCAGGCGCTGGGTCAACCGGTGATCGTGGAGAACCGGCCGGGGGCAACCGGCACGCTCGGCGTCGGCCAGGTGGCCCGGGCGCCGGCCGACGGCTATACGATCGTGATGGGCAGTTCCCCGACCCATGCAACTGCCGCAGCCATCTATCCGACTCTGAGCTACGATCCGGTCCGCGATTTCGCGCCGATCACCATGGTCGGCACCGTCTCCAATGTCCTGGTGGTGCACCCGTCGGTGCCGGCCCGGACCGTACAGGAGCTGATCGCGCTTGCCCGGCAGAGCCCGGGCCAACTGACATTCGCCTCCGCCGGGAACGGCAGTTCACAGCACCTGTCCGGCGAGATGTTCAAGGTCATGACCGGCGTCGACATGCTTCACGTGGCCTACAAAGGCGCCGCGCCCGCAATCTCGGACATTCTTGCGGGACATGTGAAGCTGGGCTTTCACAACATGCCGGATGTCGTCCCGCACCTCAAGAGCGGCGGTTTGCGAGCGATAGCCGTGACCGCCGCCAAGCGCGCCGCCACCTTGCCGGACGTGCCGACGATTGCGGAATCCGAGGTGCCCGGCTACGCGGCTGAAGTCTGGTTCGGCGTATTCGCGCCCGCCGGTACGCCCAGGCCGATCATCGAGCGCCTGCATGCGGAGATATCCCGGACGCTGACCGATCCGGAAATCAAAGGACGGCTGGATGCGCTCGGCAACGAAGTCTCCGGCATCGGGCCGGACGCGTTCGCCGCCTACGTCAAGACCGAAGTCACCCGCTGGGCCGACATCGTGACCAAAGCCGGCGTGAAGCCGAACTGACGCAACAGCCCGCCCCCACGGACCCCAGGAGATATCCAGATGACCTTTTCCGTTCTCGCCAGATGCGAGCACACCGGCCAGTTCGGGATGGCAATCGCTACCCGGCCGATCGCGATCGGCGCCAAGTGCCCGTTCGTCCGACCTCACATCGGCGGCCTCATGGTGCAGGCAAACGGCGATCCACGACTCGGGCCATTGGGCCTCAAGCTGCTGGAGATGGGATATTCCGCACGCAAGGTGCTGCAGGAACTGGAAGCAAGCGACGGGTCGGATCACATCGAATGGCGCCAGATCATGGTCATCGACAAGGACGGCAACACTGCCGCCCGTACCGGCAGCCACAACGAGGAATGGCGCGGACACATCGTCAAACAGAACGTGTGCGTGGCGGGCAACCGGTTGTCCAACGATCGCGTCGCGCAGGAGATGCTGGATAGCTTCGAGAAGACGGACGGCGAACTGGCGAATCGGCTTCTGGCCGCGATCGAGGCCGGTCGGGACGCCGGGGGCCAGATCGCGGGCCAATACTCGGCAGCGTTGCAGGTTCATCATGAGCGCAGCTATGCGCTGGTCGATTTACGCGTGGATGAGCACAATGAGCCGATCGGCGAGCTTCGTCGACTTTACGGTCTCTACAAGCCGCTGATCCCCTACTACCTGCAACGGCCATCGAACCCCTCGATGAAGCGCGATGACGACTGGCGCAAAGAACTGGGGATTGCGGGCGGGCCGCGGTAGGAAACACAAGGCCGCCCGCGACCGAACCACAGGCAGGGTCCAAGCTAGCAGTTGAATCCAGCGCGGGACTCGACCGGCAAACATTCGCGTGGCCGCAGCTTCAGCCGCAGCCCCACCGGGGACATCGTGAAGGCCATACGCTCCGGCGGCTCCCCACCCTCCGGCGTCGAAACGTCCTGGATCTCGAAGCTGCCGACCAGCATCGCAATCACCATCTTGATCTCCTGGAGCGCAAGATAGCGGCCCGGGCAGATACGCGGGCCCGCGCCGAACGGCATGGCAACACGCTTTGAAGCGCTGGCGGCCTGGGCGGCGGTCCCGTCCGACAGCCACCGCTCGGGTTTGAATGCCGTGGCGTCGGCAAATCTGCCTTCATCGACGGCGGCCGGGCGCAACAGGCACATCACCAGCGTGCCCTTGGGCACGACGATACCGGCGACCGTCGTGTCCCGGACTGCCTGGTGAGGCAGCGTCGGCGCAACAGGCTTCAGGCGAAGGCTTTCATGCGCGCATGCTTCAATGTAATCGAGCGATGCGAGCTGTTCATAACGGCTGGGCAGCGGCTCCGACCCGATAGCCGCCTTGACCGCCCCGGAAACGGCTTGCAGCGCAGCAGGATTCCGATGCAGCAGGTAGATCATCCAGGCAAGCGTGTTGGCGGTGGTGTCTTCACCGGCCAGCAACATGGTGAGGACGTTTCCGGCCAGATCCTCGTCGTCCAGTGCGCTTCCGTCCGCGTCCCTGGCTGCGATCAACGCCTCGATCAGGTTGCCGGGTCGCTCGCGCAGATGGGGGTCCTGGTCAAGCCGCGTGCGGGCCTGACGGATGAAGTCCTGGACCGCCTGATGTATCGCTACCAAGTGCCGATCGAGTTGTCGGTCGACGGGCAGTTTCAGGTAGCGCCAGTACGGCACCGGCGCCAGGAGTCGCCGAAGCAAAGCCGGGAAGATCTTGTCGAGGTGGCTCTGGATCACCTCGGTATCGCTGCCCAGCGTATTGATATCCTGGCCGAAGGCAAGTCCGGCCGTCACGTCTACCGTAAAACGCATCAGGTCCGGGAGCAGGTCGATCGACTCCCCGGCGTCGGTTGCCCGCTGCCAGCGCTGGGCCAGCCGACCGGTGACCTTGGCCAGAGTCGGGAAGTAGGTCCTGATGTGCGCCGGGTCGAAGCTTGCCATCACCAGCGGCCGCTGGCGTCGCCATTTGTCGCCACGCGCTGTGAACAAGCCATCGAAACCCATCTCCGCAGCGACTTCACATCCGCGGTCGGTACGTTGAAAGCCCTCCGGCCGGTCGCGCAGGATGGCCGAGACCGCCTCCGGCTGGGCCACGACCAGGAACTCGCGCCGCGCGATGCGAAAGCGGAAGAAGTCGCCGTACTGCCTCTGCCAACCCTCGAGTTGCTGGTGAAGGCGTTCGGCCTCTATCTGGAGAAGATTGCCGACGAGGGGCAGGCCAGGTGGCCCCGGCAGGTCCTCGATTCGCCGCGACCGGACTCCAGCCTGGGTGAGTTCCGTGACCGCGGGTGGGGACATCACGCCTCCGATTGGGGATGAGACAGAAACGTCAGTGTCCGCCAATGCTACGTCGCAGCGCCACGGACAGACAAGCATCCAAAGCCCCGGAAAGAATGTTTGAAGCCTGCCCGTCAGCGCCCCGTTACCAAGTGGTTGAGCCCGAGTGCCCGAAACAGGAATGTCGCCTGGCAATGGCATGGCGAGACGGCGAAACTCTGCGGGACGTCCTTGCCGTTCTGGACGTCTTGCGCCGATGCGGCCGGGAGATCGGTAAAGGCGCCAGGGGGCCGCTTGATGCGAAATCGGCAACAGGGGAACGCACTGCCGGCAAGACTTCCTGGCTTATGCTTGTGCCCATGAACAACCACTCGTGCCGATGAGCAGCCGCACACCGCAGACACGCACGCGCGCGCCCGCGCCCACGCCTGCGCCCACGCCCGAAGGGAAACTGCTGCCGCCGCGCCTGGGGCGCGTGTTCGAACGTGCGCGGCTTTTCGACATGCTGGACGGGTGGTCCGGGTACCCTGCCATCTGGGTGGCGGCGGCGCCCGGCGCCGGCAAATCGACGCTGGTGGCGACCTGGTTGCAGAGCCGCCAGCGGCTGACGCTCTGGATGCAGGTCGATCCCGGCGACGCGGATCCGGCGACGTTCCTGCGCGCGTTGGACGTGCTGCTGGCTGGCGCGGCAACCGAACCGGTGGTGCTGCCCGCGTTTCGGGCCGATGACCTGCTGGACCTGGCCGGCTGGTTGCGCCGGCGTATCCGGCTGTTTCTGCCGGTCCTGCCTGCGCCTTGGGCCCTGGTGTTCGACAACCATCAGGAACTGCCGGCCGACTCCCCGCTGCAGCAGGCTCTGGCACAGGTCGTCAGCGAGCTGCCGCCCGGCGTGCTGTGGATCTTCGTTTCCCGCGAGCGCCCCCCGGCCATGTACTCCCGCGCCCTGGCCGCGCAGCAGCTGGCGCTGCTGGACGCCGAGCACCTGCGCTTCAACGAGACCGAGACCCTGGCCTTGACCCGCCTGCACGGACGCCCCGACGCGATGGCCGAGGCGCTTGCCGCGGCCCAGGGCTGGGCCGGGGGCATGACTTTGATGCTGCTCAGTTCGCCGCGCCAGGCCAGCATGCCGGGCCTGGAAGCTCGCCAACGGCTGTTCGATTACTTCGCGGGCGAGGTGCTGGCAGAGTTGCCGGCGGCGGATCGCAACGCGCTCTGCCAGCTGGCCTACCTGCCCGGCGTCACGGACGACTTGGCGACGGCGTTGACCGGCGATGCCCAGGCGCCGGCCCTGCTGGAGCGTCTGGCCGCCCTGAGCCTTTTCATCGACCGCCGCGATGGCCGGCCCCCGGTATACGTCTTCCATGCCCTGTTCAGTGAGTTTCTGCGCAAGCGCTTCGAAACCGAGCACTCGGCCGACGAGTTGCAGCGGCTCCGGGTTCGCGCGGGTCGGTTGCTGGTCGCGGCGGGCCTGGTGGATGCCGGACTGCAGTGCCTGATCGACGCCAGGAGCTGGGACGGGGCGGTCGACGTGCTGCTCGATGCAGCGCCCCGCTTCGTCGCCGACGGCCGTACGTCGGCATTGATCGACCGCATCGACCGGCTGCCGGCTGAGCAGCGCGAACGGCTGTCGTACTGGCGCGGCTTCTGCGCGCTGGATACCGACCCGGCGTCGGCCCTCGAGGACCTGACCCGGGCCCACGCGGCCAGCGCCGTAGCGGGAGACGCCGACGGCGAATTGCTGGCCGCGGCGGCATTGGCGACGGCGCTGGTATCGCTGGGCCGGCTGCAGCAACTGGATCGCTGGCTCGATGTGCTGACCCGGCATTCGCTGCAAGCTGCGGTGGTGCATCCCGAGGAAGTCGAGATGCGCCTCGTCCCCGGCCTGCTCGCAGCCATGGTGTACCGGGCGCCCTGGCACCCGCTGGTCGAGCTTTTTGCCGAGCGTGCCGAGCGGCTGCTGCACCGTCAGGCCGCCCCCGGCCAGCGGCTGTTGCTCGGGTCACTGGCATTTCATCTGCTGTGGCGCGGCCATATCGACCGGCTGCAGCGCATCGTGCTGCGCATCGACGCGTTGTGCGCGGAGCCGCTGGCGGCGCCCGCTACGCGAATGCGCTGGTGGGGCGTCGGAATCCTGGTGAAGACCTTGCTCGGTCAGACCGACTCCGCCTTCAAGGATGCCCAGCAGGCCCTGGTCCTGGTGGAGGCGGAGCCCTCGGTGGCGGCGCAGCGCGCCAGCGTCGAGCTGCTGAACATGATCGTTGCGCTCGCCGTGGTGGACGCGGCCGCGGCACGGCGGCATATGCAGCGTGCAGCGCATGCCCTGCACCCGGACAATGCCGTGGACCGTACCACGCTCGAGCACCAGGTCGGCATGCTCGCGCTGCTGGAGGACGATCGCCCCACCGCGCTGCGCGTACTGCGCGCCTCGGTAGCCAGCGCCACGGCCAGTGGCTTCCCGATGCGCCAGCACCTGGCCCTGATCGCCAATGCTTTGGCCGCGGCGCGCAGCGGCGAACCTGCCGAGGCCGAACGCCTGCTGACCGATGCGTTCACCCACCCCTTTCATGCCATCTGCCGTTGGCATCATTGGGTCGGGGGATGCGTGGCTGCCTATGCCGCCCTGTGTCGTGGCGACCAGCCGCAGGCACTCGTCCACTTGCGCGTTGCATTGGGCGCCGCCCGCGAATGCGGTTTCCGGCAGGGGCCGATGCTCTACTGCTGCGGGGACATGATGGCGCAGCTGGCAGCGATGGCATTGGCACACGACATCGAGCCGGAGCTTGCGCGCGACCTGGTCGTGCGCAACAGCCTGAAGGCGCCGCTCCAGGCAGACGACTCGTGGCCCTGGGCAGTCCGGATCCATGCGCTGGGCCGCCTCTCGATCGAACGTGCCGACGGGCCGCTCCCGACCAGCCGGAAGGAAAGCCGTCGTCTGCTGGAACTCGTCGCGCTGCTGGCCGCCCAGGGCGAGAATCCGGTCTCGCTGAACCAGCTGGCCGACGCACTCTGGCCGGATGCCGACGGCGACGCGGCCCGCAATTCGCTGGACAACGCGCTGCACCGACTGCGCAAGCTTCTCGGTGGTGACGATCGCGTGGTGCTGCGTCAGGGGACATTGGCCTTGAATCCTCAGCGCTGCTGGACGGATGTCGCGGTGCTCGACCGCCACCTGACAGCCTTGGACCAAAGTCCCGTCGAGGCCGCGCCTGCGCTCGTAAAGGCCTTATGCCGACTGTACCAGGGGCCCCTGCTTCCCGAACAGACACTGGCCGGTGTGGCGTCAGCCCGCCTGACCCTGCACCGACGCATGCAACGATCTTTGCGCGCCGCCGCCGACCGCCTGACGGTCGCAGGCATGTCTGCTGCCGCTGAAGAAGCCCTCGACGCGGACCGGGCACTGCCGGATCTCTGACCCGGACACCCGCCCCATCGAATCCCTACCCCATTCCTAAGATTGTCCGCTGCAAGCTACCGCCCTGTCTTGATCATCTTCACAGGAGCACCGCCATGGCAGGCAATTCGCAATTTCGGCGCGGCATTCTGCGCGGCATTCTGCGCGACATCGGCATCCGGGCCCAATGATGGCGGCGGCCATGGACACCGCAGACCGTCACCCCTGGGATGATGCCGCAGAGGGTTGGAGCCGCCACACCGACCTGATCCGGCAATGGCTGACCGACGCAACGGCAGCAATGCTGGACGGCGCGCACATCGCATCCGGCCAACGCGTACTGGATGTCGCCGCCGGAGCCGGCGACCAGACCGTTGACATCGCCCGTCGAGTCGGCCCCAGCGGCGCCGTGCTGGCCACCGATGTGTCGGCGCGCATTCTTGACCTGGCTGACGCACGCTTCCGGGCCGAGGGCCTGATCCAGATTCGCACCCGGCAGGCCGATGCGCAATCATTGGAACTGGAAAACGCCAGGTTCGACGCCGCAGTCTGTCGCCTGGGGCTCATGTTCTGCAAGGAGCCTTTGCCGGCCCTGCAGGGAATCCGCAGCGCCCTGGCGAAGGGCGGGCGGTTCGGCGCGCTCGTCTTCGGCGCGCCGCAGGCCAATCCCTGCATCACCACCCTGATGCGGACCGCCTGCCGCCACGCAGGCGTCGCCCCCGCCGACCCGTTTACGCCAGGGACCTTGCTGAGCCTGGGCCGACCAGGCCTGATGGAAACACTCCTGCATCAGGCAGGATTCGGTGACATCGAAGTGCGTGCAATACAGGCGCCATTCCGGGCAGCGCGCTGTAAAGACTATGTCGACTTCCTGCAGACTTCCGCCTCGCCCGTCATCGAAATGATGAAGCCCCTGACCCCGCAGGCACGCGCGAACGCATGGGAGGACATCAAGGACCAGCTTGACCGATACACGACATCCGAAGGCTGGGAAGGACCGAACGAACTGCTGCTGTGCAGCGCGGGCAAGGCTTGAGGATAGGTCTTCCTGCCGGTTCCCCGCGCAGCCGCGCTGAAGCTGCGCGGGGGGCCGGCCTTTCATCATGCGTTCGCTTCATTGATAGCGATATCCATCAGGAGCGGACGAACGTGCCGTGCAGGCCCAGCGGCAGCGAATAGGGCAATGTCGCCTGCGCCACCGGTCCGTCGCCGAGACGGTCCGACCGAAAGCACGACAGCAGCGTGCGGCCCCGGCTCAGGTCGAGCGCGGTGCCCAGCACCCAGCCCGCGGCACCCGCCGGGGACCCGGGTTCGGCCACGAAAAGATGCTCCTCGATCAGATGATCCTCGCCATACGAATAGGTGTCGGTCTGGCCGCCTTCCATGTTGGTGCGCGCGATCGCGCTGAAGCCGGGGTGGTCGGCGCTGGTGTTCGTGGCATGGAACAGGTGGGCGTGGCGAAGTCCGGTCAGTCGAGGGTCGATGCGCGGGAATTCGGCGTCGACCCGTATCAGCGCCTGAGACGCGCTCTTGCGCGCGATGTCCAGTCGCGCCTGTGCGATGTGGTAGTCCGGTCGCGGTACGTGTTGTCCACGCATCAGTTCCCGGTCGGTCTCCAGCAGCGCGGTGGGCTCTGCGGCGTGGATGTAGTCGACGCGAATCACCCCATCGCCGTCTTCCCACGCATTGCCCAGGTGGAACAGGAAGCCGGCCGGCAATTCCAGCCACTGGCGATGGCTCCAATCTGCCTTGTTGACGACCAGCACGCGCATGCCCTGCTCCGGCCGCCAGACGTGGCTGTCGAGAAAGCTATCGCCGTGATGAAAGCGCTCGCGGTTGAACACCAGCGGTGGCATCAGGAATACCAGGTGCCGCCGGGTGACGGCAAAGTCGTGCACCATCGGCGACTGCGGCAGCTTCAAGGCCTCGGCGCGGCGCAGTCGCCCGTCAGCGCCAATCTGGTACAGCAGCAGCAAGTCGTTCAGCACACTAAGACCGAAGTTCCAGATGCTGCCGTCCGGGTCGACCCTGGGATGGGCGGAAAACGGGACGCCGCTCAGATCGTCGCGCCAGACCTTGGGCCCCAGCGTCTCCAGGCTGTCCGGCGCCAGGCGGTAAGCCGAGCCTCCCTCCCAAAGGGCCAGCAACTCACCGCCCGTGGCCAGCACGCTGGTGTTCGCGGCGTTCAGCGAATCGGGCGAGGAAATCGGTTGCATGCCGGGCCACTGGCTGCCGAATCCCGGTATCAGTCGCTTGCCGGCGGCTCGCTCGAGCTTGTATTTTGACGTCTGCACGATCCTGCCCCGGTGCTCGACTCGCGCGCCATCGATCGCAAAGCGCTGCACCATGCCGTCGCCATCGAACCAATGGTGGTACCGCTGCCCGGCCATGTCGTGTACCGCCGGACCATTGCGGTACAGGACGCCGTGCAAGGCGACGGGAAACTGGCCGCGCACCTGCGCGGGACCCGGGTCGATGTCTCCGGCGGCGCTGCGAAAGCCGAGCGTCCATGGCGCGGACGCTTCGGCCTGCGCAAATGCGTCCGTCCAGCTGTCTGCGGCGCCCGATGCGGGTGCGAACGGCAGAGTCAGCGCCGTGCCGGTGGCGGCGGAAGTCGACAGGCGAAGAAAGTCTCGGCGTTTCATGCTCGGTCTCCGGTCGTAGGTGGCTGAAGATCGTCAGCGCAGGTTGATGCCAATGGCGACGGCGACATCGGCCAGATCCAACGCGGCCTTGTCGAATGACGGTGCAGCGGCTTGACCGAACACATTGTTGCTGAAGCCGTAGGCTTCCAAGGGCATGCCCAGGAGGTTGACGTCCAGCTTGCCGTTGCCGTTCTCGTCGTGGAAGGCCACCACCGCGTAGCGCCCTGGTGCCAGGTCACGGAAGGTCGCCGAGCTGGCGGCCTGGACGGCCGGCACGATCTGCGCCGCCGCGTGTTCGCCGGCCCTGGGAAAAGCCTGCGCGCTGTTGAAAAGCGCCATCATGATCGAACCGTTCTGCGAACGTTGACCGCTGACGGTTACGGTCAAGTCGGCGGCGCGCGCCACGGTTGCACCGGCGAACAGGGTGACGCCCGCGAGTACCGCGGACAGCGTGCGCATCAGCCTGCCGGTGTGCGTGGCGAGTCCGTTGAGATCGGCGTACTTGAGGGCGCAGTTTTCGCGGGCGGGGGCCAATGTCCGCGCCGATACTGCCTGGCTCAGGGTAAGATGGGTCATCGTTCACTCCACTCAGTCGTTTTATCGACGACAACATGTCTTCGATGGAGTGAACTTTCCGCGCCATCGCCTCGAAGGCATAGGCCGATGCGACCAGTTGTCGTCGTCGGTGCGCGAATCGCTCGTCTGGTCAACCGAATGGAACCCAGGTTTTCGGCTGCCTGGAGGTTTTGCCGCCGAGCGGCGCCAAGGGCGGGGATGAAGTCCGGTCTGCTACGCTAGCGCCCGTCCGTACTCACGAAATGAGCGATATGTACGAAAACTGGGTCGCCAATGCTGCGGCTGCTGCCGCGACGCTGGCAACTGTGGCCTTGTGCGTGGTGATGCACTATGAGGGACTGCTGATGGTCTCGAGAGGTCTTGCCTTTCTTAGTTCGCGCCATCAGCGCATCAAGGTCCTCTACTCGATCCTGACCATCGTGTTCCTGCACGTGGCGGAAATCTGGATCTTCGGCATCGTGTTCTGGCTTCTCCTGAAGTGGCCGGAATTGGGTCACTTCACGGGCGGACAGGATGGCAACTTGTTCGATGCCGTCTACCTCTCGGCGGTGACGTTCAGCACGGTGGGCTATGGCGATATCGCACCGGTCGGGCCGATCCGTGTGCTTGCCGGCACGGAAGCGCTCCTGGGGTTGGTGCTCATCACCTGGTCGGCTTCGTTCACCTACCTTGAAATGGATCGATACTGGCGGCGCCCTTAGCCTGCGTCCCTTCCTCCACGCTGGCGGCAACCTGTCCTGTCAAGCTGAACCGGTTCGCCAGCTGGCGCTGATGCCGGCGCCAAGTACGCCGAACCGCGTGGACGGCGCCGAGTCAGACAGTGCCTCGGCCTCCTTGCCGACCGCCAGCAAGATGCCGCCCGCCAAGCCGGGGACGGAAGTCACTGCCTGGACGTTTTCTCAGCAGGCGGAGCCGCGCCGGAATCGTCGCGAATCAGCGTGGCGATCTGCTTTGCCATCTCGGGCGTGACCTGCACCTGATGAACCTGGGAAGCGTGAACTGCCGCCCGCTGAAGCACCTCTTCCGGCGTCTGACCTTTGACTACGCCGGCACAGTCAAAACCGGCGTCCTTGCAACGAAGTTCGTACATGTCCTTTCTCCTGTCGGTTGAGGCGCTGGACGATTGCGCCGAACTCATGAGATCGCATGAGCGTCACCGAGGCGTCACGAAGCGCCCAGGTGACTGATCAGGATCTCTACAGTCGCCGAGCGAGCCAGTGTCGTGTAGACGGGGCAGCGTCGTTTGATCGCCTGGACCAGCGACTCACACTGCGAATCATCGAGGCCATCGACGGCAAGCCTTATCCGGAAGGACTGAAAACTGGGATCCACCGGGTCGCCGCAGACGCCCCGCGGATCGAAGTCACCGGCAGCGGTTGCGACGACTCCGCGCAAGGGCATATCCTGTTCCTGGGCGACCCTCTCGCACAGGAACACACAACAGGAAGCCAGCGCGCACAGCACCAGCTCGGCGGGGTTGGGCGCTTCGTTGGGTCCCTCCAGCGCTCCCGGCGAGTCGATGACGAAATGCTGTCCTCGGACTGTAAGCAACGCCCTTCCTGCTTCGTTGGATAACCGACTCACCGCCGTCGCGGTTGCCAAGGGCTTTGTTGCGGTTGCGTTGTCCATCGGTATGATCCTTGCTCAATGGGTTGCGGGTCTGTCGTATTGGAATGCCGGAGCGTCACGCATGCGTCACGACGTAGCGGGCCGGGATGGCGAAATCAAGCCGTCCATCTTTCTCCTTGGGCCGGGAGCAATCGAAATCGGTGGGACCAGAGTGCCGCCCAGGTCGACCAAGACTTTGGGATTGCTGGCGTATCTTGCCGTTGAATCCGACCGGCCGCATGCGAGACAGAAACTTGCAATGCTGCTTTGGCCCAACGCCGCTCCCGAAGCAGGCCGACAAAGTCTACGCCAAGCGCTGCATCATCTGAGGACCATGGCCAACGGCGCCTTCGCTCACGTCCTCGAAATCGTCGATGATGCGGTGCGTTTCAACCCCTGCGATCACGTATACGTCGACGTACAAGACATGACTGCTCGGTTGGCGACAAATAATGCGGCCGACCGGCAGACCGCCGCCGCTCTCTATCGAGCGCCTCTGCTCGACGGCCGGACATACGCCGACTGTGACGCATTCGAGGACTGGCTGGAAGCAACCCGGGCCCGACTGCACCGGTTGGCGCTGAACACTGTCGAAGAGATTGCCCGCACTCCTGGTTTTGCACCGGAATCCAGCGTTTCCGCGCTGTATCGAGCCGATCCCGAACGCGTCAACGCATTGGTTCGAGCGGCCCGTGCGGCGGAGCAGGTTCATGCTTTCGGAAATGCGCTGGTGCTCTACCAGCAGGCGGCCGGGGCACTCGGCAGCGGGCAGAACTCCGTCGAAGAGCGGTTGGACCTGTTGCTCAGACAGGAGGCAGTCCTCGACCGACTCGGGAGGCGCCGGGATCAGGTTGTATTGATCGATCAGGCGATCACGGACGCGGAGACCCTGGGCGACGCGGTGCAGATTGCGCTTGTGATGCTGAGAAGGGCCAACGTCTCGGCCTATCTCGGGGATTTTGTCAGTGCACGGGAGGCGGCGTCTCGCGCGCTGGCACTGTTTCGCGGAGAGGGCGATCGGGCCGGGGAGGCAGAGGCCCTGCGCGAGCTTGGCTTCGTTGCCTGGAAAAGCGGCGACTACGCCGATGCGCTCGAGCGCGCCCGCGCGGCGCTGGCGCTGCACCGGGGCCTTGGGGACGCCGGGGGCGAGGCAAGCGCCCTGCACAACCTCGCAGAAATCTACCGTGGTCTCGGCAGTCCGCGCCGTGCCCTGCAATGGTATAGCCAGGCGATGGAATTGCACTGGGTCTCCCGCAATCATCGCGGCGAGGTCATGTCGCAGTTCGGCATCGGACATTGCTGGCAGCAACTGGGCGACGAAACACGGTCCCGACAGCACTATGCGGCTGCCCTGGACCTCTGCGAACGCTACCATGAGCCGACAATGAAGGCGCGCGCGCTTTACGCGCTGGCTGGCACAGCGCGCCGTGAGAACGGACTGGATGAGGCGCTGAGCTTGATGCGCCGCGCTATCGAGGTCGACCGCTCGCTGAACTTCGCGCATGCACTGGGTCATGATCTCCTCGGCCTGGCTCAGGTTCATCTGGCACGAGGTGAGCGGTTCGAGGCTCAGGCGGCGGTACGGGAGGCCTCAATCTGGTTTGAGGGACTGCAGGACGCAGAAGGCCTCGAGGCAACCAGGTCGATGCTCGCTACCGCCATCGCCGGCGGATCGACTTCCGCGGTCTCGGAACTTGGCAAGTTCGATGGCCAGGGAATCTGGATCAGAGGCCACCTGCCGCTTAGCGAAGGAAAAGTCTATTGCGAGTTTGAATCGCATCAAACTGGCGCCGCACGACTGCTCGGCGAGCCATAGCTTCTCGACTGCAACTCCCCCGCCTTTCTCCCGCTGGTCCGCTCTGCAGCCGTCGCGATGGCCAGCGATCGTAACGACTCACCGTGGCGTTTCGTGACGCCTCGGTGACGCTCATCCGGTCTCATGAATCCATGAATCCATGGAATCCATGAATCCGGCACATGGAACGTCCGATCGGCGCCAACCGATACGGTCTACCGAGATCACCCAGAGGGCACAATGCTCGACGCTGTTGCAAGTCTGAACCAGTATGTCGGCGCTCCCGCGAGCCTGGCGAGCGCCGCGCGACTGGAATTCGTGTTGCTGTCTCTCTTCGATCAGATCGACTATCCCGCCATCGTCCTTAGCGCCGATCAACGTCTGATCTATGCGAACGCCGACGGCGCTTCGGCCCTGCAGTCCGGCGGTCCTTTGCAACTGAGGGACGAGCACGTCATCGTCGTGGATCGAACACAAGAACTTGTCTGGGGCAAAGCGCTGCGTGATTGCGCTCGGGGTCAGCGCAGGCTCGTCTTCCTGGGTAGCCGCGAGCATTCGGTACCGGTTGCCGTAAGTCCTTTATCGACCCCCGACGAACCACCCCAGGGCGGCCTGAATATCGTCGTTTTCGGGCGCGTCTCGCCGTGCCAGCGAGCCAGTCTGCAGGCGTACGCCAAGGCGTTGGGTATGACCGCATCCGAGGTCCGCGTAGCGATCGGCCTGCTGGGCGGTGCAAGCCCGGAAGAAATTGCCACTGCGCATCAGGTCTCGATCTCGACAGTGAGGACACAGATCCGGTGCCTGCTCGAGAAATCCGGTTCTTCTACCGTCCGTGCGCTGCTACTCAAGCTGGCGTCGCTGCCGCCGTTGCAGTTGCCTCTTCAACCGATGGGAAGGGCCCATGCCGTCCGCGCCTTCGGCGTCGACACCAGATTCGAAGAGTCCA
This sequence comes from uncultured beta proteobacterium, assembly GCA_963834335.1. Classification (GTDB taxonomy): domain Bacteria; phylum Pseudomonadota; class Gammaproteobacteria; order Burkholderiales; family Burkholderiaceae_E; genus Lautropia. Next base: position 439,920 of record CAWIBK010000002.1, read on the forward strand.
CAAGAACAGCACGATCCGGCGATCCCTACTACGACAAGCCGGAAGCGCCGCCTGCTCTAGTCCGATGACATCAACATCGCCATAGCGACCAGCCTCATGCGTTGCCTTGATCAGTTTTCTTGCGTGTCATTCCTGACAGCCTTCGGGAGATCGTGCGGCTGAGTCGAGGTTACCGACGGTCGATTCGAGAAGCTCGCAATGATGCTTTGCAGTTTCGGCCTCCCCTCGAGCTTGATCACAGATCTTTTTTCACCGTACCCGATTGGACAGATCAGATTGATATCCATGACGGAGAAACAACCAGGCGCAAATCCCTCGGGCGCCGCTCGCTCCTCCAGCCAGTCGAGACAAGACTCGACACGTGCTTCATGGCGCTTGAGGTATGGAAGCGTTTCGGGAGTTGCTCCGTTGTCGCGCATCAGTTTGAGGTTGGCGATCGTATCCGTCAGTGTTTCAAGTACTCGCAAGCGTCTTCGCATCTTCCCAATGATGAGTCGCCCGCGTCATGGTGGCCGCTAAGAGAGGCTGCGGAGCGTCCGGCGCGTTCTGTGGATACGTCCTGAGCAGATAGTCCACGATGAGATTGGATTCGAACAGTACCAATTCACCGTCCTGTAGCACAGGAATTGCCAGACCAGGATGTAGTTCCCGATGAGCCTGTGCCGGCCTCAGGCCGCTGCGAGCGTCCTTCTCGTATCCCAGACCCTTTTCTGCAAGAACAATGCGAACCTTGCGCGCAAAAGGCGAACCGTCGCTGAACCAAAGCTTCATGCGTCACCCCGAATGATCATTTCACGGTAATCGCTCCGTCACCTTCATATCCGGCAGAAAACGGGGCAAGCCCCACTAGCCCCATCCGAGTTCCCTGATGGCGGCTCCTGAGTTCCATACTTTCGTCATATGCCGAATCTTCTGGCCATCAAAGACCATGATATAGACGTAGTCTGTCTTCACGCTCTTACCGGTCGGCGGGCAGGGGCCGCCCTCGCCGGTATGTGTACCGGAGAAGACGGCATATGCGCACACGCTGTTACGGGATTCATCCGTGCCGAAAGCCTTCAGCTCGTAACGCCCGTCGGGGATGATCTGCAACAAGCCCTTCATCCAGTCAGCGTACTCCGGGAGATTCTTTACGCCAGCAAGAGGCTCTGCTTGCGCTGAGAAAGAGGCGTCCGACGTACAGTACTGCTTGCACTCCTCCCATCCCTTTCCGGCCTCGCAGGCCTCGAAGAAACGTTTGGCAGTTTCGGTAATCGGCGTCATGACTCTCTCCATTCAATCGAGGTACGGAATTTTGCCCACCGGATTGCAAGCCTAGTCCAAGGATAGTTCGCGCACCAGAGCCTGGCTGCTTCGCAACTTCATTTAACAGACTGCCCCTTACCTCTGACTGGCGATCGGACAATCGCTCCGGCAAGCTGCGATGCGAGACCCGTAGGAAGGTGCCGATTCATGACGGTCTGTCCCGACGCCTCACTGCGATTCCACAACCTGAGAGGCTTCGCTGAACTTCGGTGAGCAGCTTCTTTGCAGGGATGTTTTGCGGTCCCCGGAGCGCGAGAAGCATTTCCTGGTGTACGCGAAGCACTTGGCGACCGGGTGCCTGATGAAGCGCTTCCTAATCTGCACTACTTGACGAAAAGTAACCTCGGCCGCCCGTGAGCATCCTCTGAATGGAGGATGAAGTCGGCTGCGGACAAACCTAATTTCGGTTCTGGCTCGACGGACGTCGGGCGCAACCGCAAGTGAGGCAATATGATCAAGAAAAGAAATGGTGTGATGGGTGCGTTTCTACTCGCCGGACTCGCAGGATGCGGTGGGGGCTCAGGCGATAGCTCATCCAATCCTGTTGTGGAACCCCCACCGCCCGCGACCACCACCGACGTTCCCGTGACGGTCATTGACGGTCCGATTCGTGGCGCGAAAGTCTGTGCGGATGCGAACAACAACGGCGTATGCGATCCAACGGAGGCGTCAGCGACGACTGACGAGGCCGGCGTCGCTGTGCTGAAGCTCGCAACCGGGAACGTCGGCAAGAGCGTGATTGTTGCAGAGGTCGGTACAGACGCGGTCGATGCGGACTCCGGACCGGTCGCGACGGCCTTCGTCTTGAAGGCGCCGGCGGACCGCACCGCGGTGGTCAGTCCGCTGACCACGATGGTCCAGGCTCAGATCGACCGCGCAGGCGGTTCGACGACAGAGGCCGAGGCCGTGATCAAAGCCAGGACCGGACTGTCTGGTTCCCCGTTCGACAACTACATTGCGTCGGGTGGATCCGCCGGCACGGCCGGCACGGTTGCGCGACTGATCGTGGTGACGACCCAGCAGTTGGTCACGCAGATCTCCCCGGCAGTCGGCCAGGCCGATCGCAGCGGCGCGACGATTACGGCTGCCAACGTTCGCAGTAGCGAGCATCGACGCGGTCGTCGATCTGCTTCCGTCCCTGGCCAGCGCGGCCTCGGACCCTGCCCTGCAAGACCCGGCGAACCGCGAAGCGGCCCTGGCAGCACGCGCGCAGCAGATCGTCGCGGCCGAATCGACCCTCAGCGTCACGACGGCGCCGACGGTGATCGGACTCAGGCGCATGTATGCCAATGCGGCGCCCGGCGATCCGACGGCAGCGCCATCGCCGTCGGCCAGCCTGCGCGCGCTGCGCTTCACCGATGCCGACAACTGGACCTACCGCGCGCTGTTGTCAACCGCTGCGGACAACACACCGGATGCCGGCGGGCTGCGCCGATTCTACGATCTCCACGCGCAGCGGACCGGTGGTGTCACCACGACCTGGGGATACGGCACCAGTCAGACCAGCCAGGACGATTTGCACTGGAACGGCTCGCAATGGCTCGCTTGTCCGCTGGGAACACGCGGCACGGTGACTGCCCCGGATGCGAACGGTATTACTCGCGCTGACTATTGCAACGGCCGCGCGCTGACCGCATCCCGCAGCGCCGACGTCGACATCGCCGGACAGACGCTGGCCAGCGTGGTCACCGATATCCGCACCTTTCCTGGTGGCGACAGCGGTGTCGCCTACGCGCAGTTCGGACCGGCCAACCTCAGCGCGCTGGGCTCGGCAGTCTTCGGGCCAGGTTCGAAGCTGAGATACCAATCGACGGCCTCGTTGGCCAACGCGTACCAGTACGTGCCGAGTACGGCGATCCAGTTTCCGAATGCCGATGTCGCCGCGGGCGGTGATGCGCGGACATCGGCGCCGCCTTGTAGTGCCATCCTGGCTACGACTCCGCCCGACAGCTACCAGTCGCCACTGACGACGATCGAGGATCTGCTCGCGCGGGTCAAGGGAACGCCGTGCATCTTCGGCCAGAGCACGAATGCGAACGGAACGTCATTGCCGACCAACGAGTGGTGGACCCAGTCGACGCTGCTGGTCGGAACGATCAACAATGGCAACACGCTGCCAGCCGGCACCGGAAACTACTACACAACGCTGTTGTCGCTGCGGGTGGGGTTCACGGCGCCGGACACGGTCACCTACTACCGATGCTACGGCAGAACCGGGGATGGAAGCGCGCGCAACTGCACCTCTGCGGGTACCGGGAAGTATGCGATCGAAACACTCGGCGATGCCCGCGTTCTGGTCATGACCGATCCGCCGCTGCTTGCTGCGCCGTTAAGCTACGAACGCATCTTCGTCCAGCGCGGAGGCGCGGTCTACTACGGCTACCGGAACAAGGCGCAGCAATCACAGGGCGTCCGGCTGAACCTGGAAGCGGCCAACGGGCTCTTTACCCAGCTCGGTCTTACGCCATTATCGCCGCAGTAGGAATTATCCACAGCCGGCGATGCGGCGGCTTGGAGTGAAGGCCCGGACAACCTTGTCCGGGCCAGCGGTTGCACTTCGCCTGACGAGACGGGACTTTCAACGTGGCGGGCTGCATGCTTGCCAGACTGAGCTTTCCTTGTTAAGGCTTCCCCTTGCGGCTTTACCTGACAAATGCAAACTGGAGAAAGTGATGAAAGGAATCCTCGCAGCGCTTGCACCTCTCGTTCTTCTTGGTTGCGCTGCCCAGCAGTGATTCTTCCGGGGCATCTGGTACCCCAGCAGTGCAGCTCTCCGACCTCCAGTCGAAGGGCAAGAAACTATCGGCTGCCGAAACGCGTACTCTCCTTACGAGTGCAAAGACCATTGAGGGAATTTCAACGGACTCCGGCCAGCCGTACTCCATGCGGGTGAGCGAGAACGGAACTTACTCCGGAACGACATCTCGCGGGTTCGGGTTTTCGGGAAAGTGGAGCATGAACGAAAAGGGCCAGGCCTGCTTCACGGCTGATCCCCCAGCGAAGACTAGTTCAGAACCCTGCGTTGACCACTACATGCTGGGTGATCGGCTCTACGCGGTCAGCCCCTCGGGTAAGGTAACCAATCGGACGCTGCGGCAGTAGGACCCAGGTTTTTCGCCGCAACCACCACCAAAACCCGTGCGCAATTCTGTCGGAGGATTGGGGGAATGCCTGACGATGCCCGGGAATTCGCTGCCCGCCGTCGGCACCAAGCGTGCTGAAGAATAGGGACTAGACTCTGGGTCCGGGGCTGCCACGCCTCTGCTCATTGGGTCCACGCCGAATGGCATGACATTGCCCCGGAGCGTAGGCACGCGGCGAGCAGGCAAGCGGAAGACGGCTTCAACGGGCCGGGGTCAACGGCGGTGGCAGCGGTGGAAGTTTCGCGAACGTCATCATGCCGTCAGGGATCTGCACCCAAGAGCGCTTCGACCGGGTAAAGATGTGCCTCACCGGAGACAACAGCTCTGGGTTGTCCAGCGTACCAAGATGTACACCTATCCGTGGATGGACTTCGAGCGCAATCAAAACGGTCGTGCCACATTCCCGACAGAACCTGTTGCGGAGCCAGCGTCCGCTCTCATCCGACCGGTGTTCGTATTCGGCGAGATCTCCGGTCAAGGACTCCAGGCATTCCGCCTGAAAGTAGGCCAACTCGGCGTACGAAGAGCCTAGACGACGCTGGCAATAGCGACAGTGGCACACCTGTACGACGGTTGGCTGACCTGAAAAGCGATAGCGCACCGCCCCACATAGGCAACCGCCTTCATAGACAGCATTCATATCGATGCCCTTGCTAGTCAATCAAACGCCGAATGCCGACGGACATCGGACGTACTCGAAGGATCGTATGGCCACGGGCTGCAGTCAACTGGGAGCTGGCCGAACAGTGTCAAACCTCGTTTCTGGCGAGAATTCCGATGCCAACTCATCGAACCGGCACGCCCGCAAGAGCGGGGGATCAGTCTTCGTCGAAGGGAGCCTCGACAGGGTGATGGTCAGCGGAACGTAGCCGTCACCGACCCGAGTGACGTGAACTTCGCCGTGACAGCGTCACCTCGCGTGAGGTCGTACTGTCTGGTGAACGATCCCGACATGACGCGAGAGCCTGCCTCCAGTCGCCTTCCGAACTGCGATAGCTTGTTTGCGAGCCACGCAATGGACGCGATCGGACCCTCTCCGAGAACTTCAGCCCCGAGTGCGTGTTCCTTCACAACGCCGTTGACTGCCACCTCGACCGTCATCATTGCGAGGTCAAGCGCACCCATCGGTACTGCCGTGCCGGTGACGAAGGCCTTCTGCTGCCCGTTGTCAGCCATCGTCAGCCCCATGTCCGGGCGTGCGACATGACGCTTCTCGATGACTTCCAGCGCAGGGGCCACGTCCGAGACAGCGCGGCGGGCCTGTTCAAACGTCACGCCAGGGCCGGCAAGGGATTCGCCAAGCGTGATGCAGATTTCGTTCTCAATGCCTGGACGGTTCAATGCATCGAAGTCGAAGACGATTCCGCTCGGCCGGTGCCCGCTCTCGAGGAGAAAGCCGAACACCGGCTCGTGATAGCCGAGCTGCTCCTGAATCGCCTTGGCAGTCAACCCAACCTTCCAGCCGGCTTGGCGCTCTCCCGCCCGCTCGTACCTCTCGAGTAAGCCCAGTTGCACGCTATAGGCGTCATCTATTGACCGGACAGCCCCGTGGAGTTCCGCGGGATCGTGAATGCCCCGTTGGATACTGCGCCACAGTGCGTCTGCGATCTGATCATGCGTCATCACCGTCTCCTTAGCCGATTGGCTCGAAACTGCCACGTCTGTCGGCTTCGAAATTCGTGCTCGACGTCCTGATACTCTCCCTTCAATAGGTGATCGTCCGATCGGATTCCATCACCAGCTTCACAAGCGTGTTCGGCATCGCGAACTGAGCGGGTTTGCCAGCAATGTCCGTCTCCGTAATGCCTCGCGCCTTCGCAGACCCGCCTGAAATAAAGATTCTTGTTCCCTTAAGCACCAGTGCATCGTAGGACTCGCGTAGTTTTCCGGTCCCGCGGCCCACCACAGCATCCAGCGACTTGTCCGTGATGAGTTCAGCTCCGTCGCCTGCAAGGAACATCGTGACCTGATGGCCCTCATCAGCGGCTGACTTTGCGACCAGGAAGGCCAGTGCCGCTTTCGTCGGGTTGTCGGCACCCGTTGTCACGTGGACAAGCAGTTTCAATGCCTTTTCCTGAGCTTGCGAACCGAAGGGAAGGATTGCGACTATCGCGGCTAGAACGAGGACTCGGGCAGTTTTCACTGGGTTCACCTTTTAGTTGTCGGAGGATTGGAACCGTTGGCTATTTCATTCAAATAGCGGATCGATTTACAACCGAGAGGGTGACGCGCGAAACCGGGAACTCATGCCATGCCAAAGACTGGCAAGCCGTCGGTAAAGGTATTCTCGGGGGGCAAGCCCGTCAACAGGGACATCCGAAATGTCGGGTCGCCCAAACGCTCGGATGGTGGATCTGTGCTGGAGAGGGACGCTCAAGTCTGATACTTCCTTGCGTGCTGGCGAAGCCGTAGGACGTTTCTTGTATTCGCCGCTCCTCGAATTCCGGACGTTGTTCGTGTTGCCCTTGGGCGCATGCCAAGATCATCAGGTGTGTCAACTATTGTGAATCGCGTCCCACGCGACGTCTTGGCGAGGCCTAAGATGGAGCTGGGAGAGTCGCAGGTGCAAGCGGCCGGCTCTGCTGGTATTTGCGGTTGAACTCTAATCGTTCTTGCCCGATGACGCATGACACGGCAGTCAGCCGGTGGTTAGCGTGGTACTCGGCACAATTCAATCCCATAAAGGAATCGATCATGTACTTGCGTACCGTGAGGTTTCAGGTGAAGCGGAGCTCGATGGGGCAGTTCCAGAGCGTGGCCGAAGGCACCAAAGAGGCGGTCGCCAAGTTCGATGGCTTGCGGGGCACCCAGGTCGCGATGGACAACTCCGGCATGGGCATTCTCGTCGGCGTCTGGGACAGTGAAGAAAAGGCCATGGCCGCGATGCCCGCGAGCAACGAGATCTGGGCCGGTCTAGCGGAGCATTTGGAGGCCCCTCCGGAGTACATCGACTATCAGCACTGCATGGATTTACGCGGGTAGCCTGAACACACCTAACCAACAACGGTGGCTCCTACGCCTTCTCCTGAAGTAGCCGCAGTTGGGTCACTTCACCGGCGGACAGGACGGCAACTTGTTCAATGCCGTCTACCTCTCGGCGGTGACGTTCCGGGAAGGACCGACCGTCCGCGGCAGTGACGGTCGCAAGGGCAGCATGTCGGTCGATGGGACTCAGACAGGGTCGCGTACGGTCACAGGCGGCGTGCCGCGTTCCTTTTCGAAGGACGGCACGGCGAAGCTCAGTTCTCGCAGCAGGCCGGCCAACTCGCGACGCTGACCAGCGGTGAGCGCGGCCAGCCAATGCCGCTCGAGCCGCATGTCCTCTTCAAACGCCGCTTGCGTACGTTCGTGCCCTTCTTCCGTGAGCTCCACGATCAGGCTGCGACCGTCATCGGGCGAAGCAAGGCGCCTGACGAGGCCTGTCTCTTCGAGTCGCTTGAGCCGATGCGTGAGCCCGCCCGAGGAGACCATCAGCGACGTGTAAAGCGCGGTTGGCGAAAGCCTGTAGGGTGGTCCGCTGCGCTGAAGCGTCGCCAGCACGTCGAATTCGCCCCGCTCCAACCCATGGCGGGCGAACAACGACTCCTTATGCGGGGCAATCCGCGACGCGATCCGATAGATCCGGCCGAAGATTGCCATGCCTTCGGTATCGATCTTCGGTGACTCGACGGCGCGCTGACTGATGAAGTCGTCGACTTGGTCTCGGCGACCAGGGGTTTTGGACCGTTTTGCGCTCGAAGCCATGGAGAACCTCTATTTGTCTTGACGTGAAGATACCTGAGATATGTCTTCTCGTCAAGATAAATACCGACGGCACCCTCCCCTTCGCTAAGCGTTGACTCCGGGGATCCTCTTCAACCGGCTGGCAGTGACGGATCGTAAAGGCTGCGAGGCGCTCAGCCGCGGCGGCGAGTCACGCCTCGCCGCCGCAGCGGCGTGACCGCCGCCGGGTTCGCCTGCGTGCTGCGCGCCTGCTTGACGAAATTCGCGTACCAGCGCGCCGAGCTCTTCGGCGTGCGCTTCTGCGTTTCGAAGTCCACGTGCACGAGCCCGAACGGATTCGTGTAGCCGGCACCCCACTCGAAGCTGTCGAGCAGCGACCAGACGAAATAGCCCCGGACGTCGGCCCCGGCACTGATCGCATCGTGCATCGCGGCGGTGTAGGTCTCCAGGTAGGCCACGCGCCTGGGGTCGTGGACCGCGCCGGTGGCATCCGGCTTGTCCAGGCTGCCGCAGCCGTTCTCGGTGACATAGACCGGGAGCTTGTAGCGTAGCGACAGCTCGATCAGTTCGTCGCGAAACGCGTCCGGGAAGATCGCCCAGCCGATGTCCTCGCGAACCGGCGCGTCGGCCGGTGCGTCACCCCAGGCGAAGCCCCAGATCGTGGTCGGGTCGGCCTTGGCGAAGATCGGCCCGTAGTGATTCAGTCCCAGCCAGTCGATGCGCCGGCAGATCTGCGCCATGTCGCCGGCCTGTACCCAGGGTTCGATCGCCTCTGCCAGCAGCGCCGGATAGGTCGCGCGCAACTGCGGCTCGGGAAAGGCCAGGTTCCAGTGGGCATCGAGCATTGCGGCGGCGCTGCGATCGGCATCGCTCGGGGTCGCCGGCCGGACCACTTGCCGATTGTGGACCGCGCCGATGGAGGCGTCGCGCACGGTGTTGCGCAGCACGTCGACACACCGGCCGTGTGCCAGATTCACGTGATGGATGGCGCGCAGGTTGGCGGTGCGATCCACCAGACCCGGGGCGCACCAGTCCATCGCATAGCCGAACAGCGTGAACACCGAGAATTCGTTGAAAGTGATCCAGCGCTTGACCCGGTCGCCAAGCCGCTGCGCCATCAGCGCAGAGTAGTCGGCGAACCAGCCCGCGCTGTCGCGCGCGGCCCAACCGCCGAGGTTCTCGAGCGCCTGCGGCATGTCCCAGTGATAGAGACACGCCCACGGTTCGATGTCGGCGGCGAGCAGCGAATCGACCAGGCGGTCGTAGAACGCCATCCCCGCTTCGTTGACCTTGCCGCGGCCCGCCGGCAGCACGCGTGGCCAGGAGATCGAGAACCGGTAGGCATCGACGCCGAGCGATCGCATGATCGCGACGTCCTCGGGATAGCGGTGATAGTGATCGCAGGACACATCGCCGCTACCGCCCTTGTAGACCTTTCCCGGGAGCGTGCAGCGCGTGTCCCAGATGCTGGGCCCGCGGCCGTCCTCGCGGGCAGCGCCCTCGACCTGGAAGGCCGAAGTCGAAACGCCCCACACGAAGTCGCGTGGCCAGGTGCGGGCGGGCATGTTCGTCTTCACGGTCTCTCCTCGGAGTCTGGTCGTTGCGGCTAGTGGAGCCTGACGGGGTGCTGTTGGAGCGACGCGACAGCAGCGGGAAACGCGGTTGCAACCTCGGTGACCTCGGTCTCGATCCAGTCGACGGTCTCGATCGGGTCGACGATCTCAATCGGGTCGACGATCTCGATCGGGTCGACTTCCGCGATCGGCCGACCCACCGTGTCCGGCCGACCCACCGCGTCCGGCCGCGACTCGACCAGCCACCCGTGCAGTTGCGTCACGCGAGTGAACGAGGCGCGGGCCTCGGCCAGTCGCTGCATGTTCTCGATCGGCCATGCCAGGGCCTGGGTCATCTGCAGGAAGGCCTGGGCAATCTGCATCAGCACGCCCAGCGTGATCGTGCCGGCGATGTAGCGCGGCGCGGCGACCAGGATCGGAGCAGCCTGAGAGAGCACCGTCCAGCCCGACGAAAACGTGATCAGGTGCGCGAGCGCCCGCGTCTGCCGCGACCAGGCCCCGATCAGCCCCTCGAACTGTCGTTCCACCTTGGGACGTGCCGAATCGATGGATTGCAGCGGGATCGTCGATCCGCTCTCGCGCACGCTCGCGAGGCCGAACCGGAAGTCGGCCTCCTTGGCGTGGCGCAGATTGGCCGCCCGCGTCAGCGGTTGGCCGAGCCAGGCGGCCACTGCGGCGCCCACGCCGGCGTAGCCGACAGCGATCCAGACCAGGTAGCCCGGCAGCGCCAGTTCCCAGCCGCCGAACTCGAGTTCAATCGTGCCGGACAACCCCCAGAGAATCTGCGCGAAGCTCAGCAGCAGCAGAACGCAGTAGAGCAGCGAATGCCCGAGGTCGACCGTAGTCTCGGTGGCCACCCGGACGTCCTCGGCGATCCGACCATCCGGGTTGTCGAGCCCACCCTGCCGCTGCACGCGGTAGTCGCGGCCCTGGATCATCCACTGGTCGAGGATGCGCCGGGTCAGGTCACCCCGCCACTCGACCTGCAAACGGCGCTTGGCCCGCAGATGGAGGGTCATCACCAGCACGTTGGCCAGGATGATCAGTACCGCGACGCCCGCCTCACGCAGCACGTTCGAGAAGTCGCGTTGCTCGAGCGCATCGAACAGCCGCTGGCTCCAGAGATTGAGCGCGACCGGAACCGAGGCTTGCGCGACCGTCAGCACCACCAGCGCGAGCGTCAGGCTCCAGGCGAAGACGCGGCGATGGCCGGTCCAGAACGCCGTGGTGCACCGCCGCAATCGATCCGTGTCTTCGGATCGCAGCGTGATCGTCGATGCTGCATGTGGCGGATTTGATTGCATGTCGGATAGTGTTCCAGTCGACACCGTAGCACCGGGATGTGGCTCTGCGAGCCGTTGCGTGTACACGGTGCAACATTCCGATACTTCCGCAGTGGGAAGTTCCGCCAAGCGGTTACGAATCCGGTTCCAATGGAGGCACGGGTCATTCGGCCGAGGGGCATCCTGCCCCGCCTCACAGATCTGGAAAAGGAAGCAGCACGTGTCGATCGAAACTCCAAACCAACCTCCGACCGCCCCGGCCCGTTCCGGTGCGGATCTCTCCGCTTCCTCCGGTCAAGGGTCATCCGGGCATGCGCCTGCTGGCCGATTCCGCGACGATTTCGTCTGGGGCTCGGGAACCTCTTCCTATCAGATCGAGGGTTCCCCGGTGCATCACGGCGGCGGCGAGTCGGTCTGGGATGTCTTCGCGGGCCGCGAAGGCGCCATCAAGGACAAGCACTCCGGTGACGTGGCCTGCGACCACTATCGGCGCTATCGCGACGACGTGGCCCTGATGAAGCAGTTCGAGCTCGGCGCCTACCGATTCTCCCTGTCCTGGCCCCGGCTGTTTCCCGAAGGCACAGGTCGCAGGAACGAAGCCGGCTTCGCCTTCTACGATCGCCTGATCGACGAACTGCTCGCGGCCGGCGTTACCCCCTGGATCACCCTGTTCCACTGGGATCTGCCGCAGGCACTGCAGCAGCGCGGCGGCTGGATGGTGCGCGAATCCGCCGACTGGTTCGCCGACTACGCCGAGGCCGCGATCACGCGCTACTCGGACCGCGTGAAGCACTGGTTCACGCACAACGAGCCCGAGGTGTTCATCTTCCTGGGTCACCACCTCGGCACGCACGCGCCGGGCGAAAAGCGACCCTGGGCGGACATCCTGCAGATCTCACATCACGTGATGCTCGCCCATGGCAAGGCCGTCCAGGTCATGCGCGCGAAGGCGCGGCAACCGATCGAGATCGGTTACGTCTCCGCGCTATGGCCGGGTATCCCGGCGTCGGACGATCCGGCCGATCTGGAGGCGGCCCGCCGCTCGACTTTCGGTGGTCTCGCAGGCTGGCTGCTCGACCCGGTGTATCGTGGCGAGTACCCCGCACAGCAGCTCCTCGAGTACGGCGACCAGGTGCCACGGCACGATCCAGCCGACCTGAAGATCATCGCTCAGCCGCTCGACTTCTTCGCGATGAACACCTACCAGGGCAACGTCATACGCGCCGATGCCGACGGCAAGCCGCAGACCGTCGCGCCGCCGGCAGGCAACCCACGCACGTCATTCTGGGTGTTCGACGTGCTTCCCGAGTCACTCTATTGGGGACCACGCTGGTACTACGAGCGCTACGGCTTGCCGATCTACGTGACCGAGAACGGGATGAGCCTCACGGACTGGGTCTCGCTGGACGGCCGGGTCGACGATCCGCAGCGAATCGATTTCCTGCGCCGCTATCTGCGGGAGCTGCGCCGCGCCGCATCGGACGGTGTCGACGTGCGGGGCTATTTCGCCTGGAGCCTGCTGGACAACTTCGAATGGGCCGAAGGCTACCGGGAGCGATTCGGGCTGATCCACGTCGACTATGCGACCCAGAAGCGCACGCCGAAGCGTTCGTTCGAGTGGTATCGCGAGACGATCCGAGCCAACGGGGCGAACCTGTAAGGCCATTGGATGTGCCCGTCGCCAGGGAGGAATCAGACCAGGGCGAAGGCTCCCGTGTGGAACACGCTCTGCGTGCAATCGCAACCTTCCCACCGCGTTGTGTTCAGTTCCGTCCTGGCGGTATGTAGCGCGGCGGAATCGTCGGGAGGGGCCTTCGTTCCATAGATCGGCACCAGCACTTCGACCGACTCGGCGGTCGGAGTCCTCGCCCGCTACCGGTTCTGGCCGGCGGCAACTGATCGAGTCACTCACACTCTGAGTTGACTCTGTATTTTATTGGGTGTACATCTAATCAGTGCGTACGACGCCGGCGACGTGATTCCCGGCGCGGATGGCGCCCGCAAGGTGCGATGGACGCGTGCAGGAACGGGCAAGCGTGGTGGTGTCAGGGTGATCTATTTCCACGTGGTCGCCGATCAAGTCGAGCTACTGGTGATGATCTATGCCAAGGCGACGCGTGCCAACGTGAAGCCCCGGGACATTGAACGGAGTTGATCTGATGAAAAACCTGAAGGATCTGAAAAAACTGAATGTCGAGAAGATCGCTCGTGCCATTGAGGCCGATGCCGGGCAGCCGTTAGCCGGACTGCAGGAATCGCCGACCGAAGCGAAGGCGGGCAAGGCAGCTGGGGTGCACACCCCCGAGAGAATCATGGCGCGTCGGCGGGGTCGTCCGGTCGGCAGCAAGCAGGCGGTGACAAAAGAAGCCGTGAAGATCCGTTTGGATGCCGATGTCCTTGCGGCGTTGAGAGCCAGCGGCGACGGCTGGCAGACCCGGATCAACGATGCCTTGCGGGCCTCGCTGGCCTTGGGAGGGAAGGTTTCGGACAGTCGGTAGCCGAGGTCGGTGGTGGTATGGCCCACGTCTGCGTGGTCCACACGTGCCAGCGGCTGGCCGCCGTCCGAGGCACTGCCGGCGTCGGCTTCCATCGGACCTGGGATTCGGTCACATCGGGGCGCCTGACGCGCCCCTCCGCGACCCCGGTTCGGCTTGCAAGCCGAACCTTTCGAATCCCCACGCAAGCCGCGCAGGCGGCTTGCTCTTCTCTCCGCGCTCAGAGGCGCGTTCGTTGGCGTCGTTGCGGCGGCGCTGCAACGATGGAGTGGTGCGGTGGGTTTCCTGGCGGAGAGAGGGGGATTCGAACCCCCGAAGGGCTGTTAACCCTTACACGCTTTCCAGGCGTGCGACTTAAACCGCTCATCCATCTCTCCGGGAGCGCAATTCTAGCAGCCCGCCGGCGACCGCCAAATCAGGGCCGATCCTGCGGCAGCCAGCGGTGGCGATCGGCCAGTCGCCTGAATGTTCTGAAGTCCAGGCGGCCTCCGGTTTCCGCCTTGACCAGGGGCAGGATCCTCAGCAAGACCTCTGCGGTGGCGAGGCTGTCGGCCGCGGCCTGGTGGCGCTCCGGACAGACGATGCCGAAGCGAGCCATGGCGCTGTCCAAAGACCGGTCCGGCAGCCCGGGAACGAGCGACCGGACAACATGCTCGATATCGGCCCAGGGGTTGGCAAGGCGCCGGCCGAGATGCCGGCTGCAATCGCGCTGGATCAGGGTGCGATCGAAGTCGGCGTGGTAACCGAGGACCGGCGCGCTGCCGACCCAGCTACGGAAGGCGGAAAGCGCCTCGGTCGGCGGCACGCCATTTCGCTGGGAGCTGACGCCGATGCCATGCAGCAGGATGTTGTCCCGGTCGACCGCCTCGCCCAGCGGCTGATCGTCCTGGCGCAGGATGACCTCGAAGCTGTCCGCCAGCACCACTTTCGGCGGCCCCTGGTCGAAGCGGATCGCGACGCCGGCAATGGCGAGAAGTCGGTCCGCTGCGGCGTCCAGGCCACTGGCCTCGACGTCGACGACCACCCAGCGCCGGTCGTCTACCCGGCTGGAGAGCCGATCCCGCAGCCATTGCCAGTTCATTGTCCGAAATCGAGTTCCAGCCGCTGCTGCAGGCGCCGGGCAATTCGCAGTGACTCCTTCAGGATCCGGTAGTCGATTTCGTTGAGGGTGGCGATATCGATGACGTTGGGATTCAACTCGCGGCCTCCGCCCTTGCCCTCGATCGCGTCACTGGTACCGCCACCGGCATCGCCATCGCCCTCGCCTCCACCCCCACCATCATCTGCACCATCACCCCGGGCGTGTTCGATCTGCCCCCGCAACCGCAGCATCTGCAGAAACTCGAACCCGCCGACCCAGCCTTCGCCCTCGCGGGCAGGCACCCGCAGGGCCTTCGCTATCAGCTCGAACCGCACCCGCGTGTTGACCGCATCGATGCCGTTGGCGAGCGCATAAACGCGCGCCGCGTCGACGTAGATCATGGTCCCGTTCAGCTTGA
This sequence comes from uncultured beta proteobacterium, assembly GCA_963834335.1. Classification (GTDB taxonomy): domain Bacteria; phylum Pseudomonadota; class Gammaproteobacteria; order Burkholderiales; family Burkholderiaceae_E; genus Lautropia. Next base: position 454,942 of record CAWIBK010000002.1, read on the forward strand.
TGTCCAGCAGCCGCCTGCCCTGGCGTGCGGTGGCATCGATGCCGCCGAGCCAGTCGATCGGTACCCGATGGCGAAGGCAGCCGGCGGCATAGGTGCGCAGGAACCGAGGGTACCGGACCAGTTGCGCATGGACGAGCGGGCGCAGCAACGCCGCCAGGGCGTGCTGCCCGGCCAGCGGACGCAGGTCGAGCCAGATGCTGGCGTTGAGCAGGTCTTCCGGTTCGCCGCGGGAAATCCAGGTACCGAAGCGTTCGCCCCACTCCGCCGCGGTGAGGCACCACTGCGGATTGGACGCCATGACGCCACCCCGGCAGAGCGGATAACCGCAGGCATCAAGCGCGTGATTGACGTCATGGGCAAAGGCGAGCCAGCGGGGCCGGTCCTCGCCGGGTTGGTCACTCTGGAAAATCAGACCGTTGTCCTGGTCGGTAGCGATCGTCTGCTCCTGGCGACCCTCGGAGCCGGCGGCGAGCCAGCAGGCTTGTGCCATGTCCAGTGCATGGCGCTGCGCAATCAGGTCGACCAGGCGGATGGTGAGGGTGTCGTTGAGGCGGCTGATGATGCCGGTGAGTTGGCGCGCCTGGACGCCCTGACCAAGCAGCGTGCCGGCGAACCGCCGGATGTCGAGCGCCGCTGCCTGCAGCGCTTCGACATTCTGCGCGCTGCGGATCGCGACACCGACCTGTTTCAGCGACAGCCGCTGGATCGCGAACAGGTCGCGCTCGGAGACGATGCCGACCAGTCGCGCCGCGTCGGTTACCGCGACATGGCGGATGCCATGCTGCGACATCAGCAAGGCGGCGTCGAGCGCCGAATCGTCGACAGTCAGCGCGCGCACCGGACTGGTCATCACCGTTTCGATCGGTGTCTCAAGGGGTAGTTGCGGCAGCGTGACCCGGCCGAGGACGTCGGAACGGGTGAGGATGCCGAGCACTTCGCCAGCGGCACCAGCCACCGGAATGGAGCCCACCCGCCGCGCATGCATCAGATTCAGCGCCATGCTCAAGGTCACGCCTGGCTCGACGCTGACCAGTTCCTGGCGCAGCAGTTCCCCCAGCGGCGTTTCGAGCGACTGGTCGGCGAGCGCCTGCGCGGCCTGGCCTTCGCGCAGTTGGCGTTGCGACGCTTCAAGCAAAGTCAGGATGCTGCGGTTGAGGAAGTCGGCGAACGGCCCGCTGAGGGATGCCAGTTCATGCACCAGGTCGGCAGCGATGCGCAGGCAAAAGGTGTCCTGCAAGGCGGTATAGATACCGGTGACCGCGCGCGCGCCCATCATCGCGCCCAGCGGGAACAAGTCGCCGGCCTCGAACTGGAAATCCCCGCCCTGCCCTGACCGCGGCCGATGGGTGACGGCACCGGAGCGGATACAGAAGAGGCTGTCGACGACACCGGCCTCAGGCGACAGGATCACTTCGCCCGGAGCGTGGTAGATCTGCACGGCGCCGGTCACCAGCGCCTCGACATGCGCGGGCTGCATCCTCGAGAACGGCGGCTTGCGCATCAACTCGACACGCAGGTTGGCCACCAGGCTGGGCGAGGGCGTCATCGTTGCATTATCCGCTGAAGCAGTGAAAACGGCCTCGCTCCTTGCGGGGCGAGGCCGTGCGGACCGGCACGGAGTGACCGGTTCGCTACATCAGGCTGGGTCCGGCCTGAGGTTGGGGTAGCGCACGTGCTCCACCAGGTCCTGGGTATCCTGACGCGGCGCCCCGGTCAGCAGGCTGACGACGATGATCAGCGCAAAACCCACCGGCACGCCAAAGACGCCGGCCGAGATCGGCAGGATGCCCAACCAGGTGTTGTCCGCGATCGGGCTGGTCACGTTGAACAGGCCGCGCATCCATACATGGGTGGTGGCCATGTAGTAGAAGGTGACACCCAGGCCGCCGACCATGCCGACCACCGCTCCCCACTTGTTGGCGCGCTTCCAGAAGATGCCAAGTGTGAGCGCCGGGAAGAAGGCCGCCGCCGCGAACGAGAAGGCTGCCGAGACGAGGAACAGGATGTCGGCCGGCTTCAGCGAAGCCACGTACGCGGCACACAAAGCGACCACCAGGAGCAGGGCCTTGGAAACCCCGACCCGTCGTGCCGTGGAGGCGTTCGGATCGATCATCTTGTAGTACAGGTCATGACTGAGGGCATTGGCGATCGTCAGCAGCAGACCGTCCGCCGTCGACAGCGCCGCCGCGAGACCCCCGGCCGCCACCAGGCCGGAAATCACGTACGGCAGCCCGCCGATCTCCGGCGTCGCCAGCACGATGATGTCGCCACCGATCTTGATCTCGCTCAGTTGCAGGATGCCGTCCTTGTTGATATCCGCCACCGACAGGAGACTTGGATCGACCTGTGCCCAGTTCGCCATCCACGCCGGTAACTGGGCGAACGGGGTGCCCACCACGACGTTGAACATCTCGAACTTGACCAGCACCGCCAGGGCCGGCGCAGTGAAGTAGAGCAGGAAGATGAAGAACAGCGACCAGGTGACCGAGTTTCGCGCCTCCCTGACCGAAGGCGTCGTGTAGTACCGCACCAGGATGTGGGGCAGCGCCGCGGTGCCGACCATCAGGCAGAAGATCAGCGCGAGGAAGTTTCGCCGCGATTCGTTGAAGGTCTTCTGGGCGGCCGCATCACCGTCCGGATTGCCTGCAAACTGCTGGGCGTGCCGCGGCATGCCGGCGAGCGGACGGGAGCGCGCGGTATTGTCATTGCGTGCCGCCGTCCAGGCCCGGGTGGCATCCGCCGCGTTGTCCGGAACCGCTGCCAGCGCAGATTCGGCCGCCTGGACTTCTGCCGCCGGTGCATTGCTTGCCTTGAGGTCGGCCACTCGCTTGGTGGCGGCGGCCTTGTCGGCGGCGAGCGCCGCAGGCACGTCTTTCAGCTTGGCGGCAAACTCATCCGCCCGGGCCTTGAAGATCGCCTGGACCTCCTTTTCCTTGGGGTCGTTGATCAGCTTCTCTTCGACCTGGGTGATGGTCTGGAGCTTCATGCCGTAGGTGGCCTGCGGCAGGAAGGATCCGGTCTGCGACACACCGAGCCAGACGACCGGGATCATGTAGGCGATGATCAGAATGATGTACTGCGCGACCTGGGTCCAGGTCACCGCACGCATACCGCCCAGGAAAGAGCAGACCAGGATACCGGCGAGGCCGAGAAAGACACCGATCTCGAATGCCAGTCCGGTCAGCCGGGCGGTGATGATCCCGACCCCGTAGATCTGCGCCACCACGTAGGTGAAGGAGCAGAGGATGGCGGCCAGGATGCCGATAAGGCGTGGCAGGTTGCCCTCGTAGCGGGCGCCGAGAAAATCCGGAATGGTGAACTGCCCGAACTTGCGCAGGTAGGGCGCCAGGAAGAACGCCACCAGGCAGTAGCCGCCAGTCCAGCCCATGATGAAGGCGAGCCCGCCGTAGCCGGTCAGGTACAGGGTACCCGCCATGCCGATGAACGAGGCTGCGCTCATCCAGTCGGCGCCAGTCGCCATGCCGTTGTAGATCGCCGGCACACGTCGCCCTGCGACGTAGTACTCCGCCGCGTCGGTGGTGCGGCTCATGATGCCGATGCCGGCGTAGAGCCCGATCGTAGCCAGCAGGAAGATCACCCCGATCCAGGCCTTGGGCAGCCCCATTTGTTCAAGAATCGCCAGGACGATCACGAACACAAGGAAACCACCGACGTACCAGCGGTAGACCTTGTTGAGTTGCTGCTTGAATGCGGCGTTGTCGGCCGCGGAATTGCCGGTGTTCCCGGCTGCGAAGATGCCCGCCATTGTCATTCTCCTTCGGCGACGCCGAATTCCTGGTCAAGGCGGTTCATCGTCCGCGCGTAGTACCAGATCATGAGTACGTAAACGATCAGCGCCCCCTGACCTCCGACCCAGAAGCTGAACGGCCAGCCGAAGAAGGTGAAATTGAGGTCGCGCGCAAAGTACCCCACCCCGAATGTCACCACGAACCAGATGACCATCAGCACCGCCGTGATCCGAAGGTTCTTGTGCCAGTACTCCTTTTGTCTCTCACTCAAGTCCATTGCTCTCTCCTCGTTTTCGGTGACACTCCGGCTTCGCCGCAGGCCTTCTCCCGGCGCGACTAGCTCGCCGCGCCCATTTCCCTCTCCAGCTGCGCAGCCACCTTCGGCTCGAAATTCCTGAGGTGGGCGATGATGCGCCGGGCCTCGTCGGGTTGGCGGCGATCCATGTGCACCCGCGCAAGCTGGTACCAGCCATACGGGCTCATCGGTTGCAGTTCCGTGTTGCGCTTGAGGGCAGCAGCAGCCTCGTCGTACCGGTGCTGTCGGATCAGCGCGAGCCCGAGGCCGTACCAGGCGCGGTCGAGCTTCGGGTCCAGGGCGAGCGCCTGGCGAAAAGCGGATTCGGCGCCGTCGACATCGGCTTCACCCTCTAGCAGAAACGCGAGGTTGAACCAGTCGGCGGCGCTGCGGGTCGGGTGAAACGCCACCAAGGACTGCAGGGTAGCGATCGCTTCCCGCTTGCGGCCCAGCTGGGCCAGCGCATGGGCTTTGCCGGCCAAGGCATAGGCATCGTCGGCCGCATCCTGGAGCATCCGGTCGAATACCCGGATAGCAGCCTCCTGCCGATTGAAGAGAAGTGCCGCGATGACTCGAAGCTTGAGCCGCCACTGACCGTTACTCTTACCTTTTGAAGGCATCTGGCACCCGCTTGTCCCCGTGCATTTGTGAGGGCATGTTCAAGCCCCCCGCTGACGGCTTTCTTACTTGTTGCTGTAAGCATCGCCCGAAACAACAGATAGCGGGTAAAAGGGTAAGCGGATCGTCAGATTTTGGCGACGTTCAGGCTAGTGAGCAGAAAACAGTGCACGCCTAGCGACAGTGCTGAAGTCCCAACTCCACGCAGAGATTGATCTTGAGTCCGGTGGCGACCAGCCATATCAGGGCCAGCAGCAGGAAGGTCGCGAGGGGCACATGCCGGTCCAGCACAAAGCGCGGCGTGATCAGCCGGGTCAGCTTGACGAAGGGTCGGGTCAGCACCTCCAGCACCCCATAGAACAGGTTGCTGTCGCGCCGGGCGCCGGCCAGCAGGCCCAGCAGAAACTGACCGACCAGCGCCATGAGGGCGATTTCGGTGATCAGCTTGATCGACGACACGAGTAACAGCATCAAACCCCCGGAGCACGGATGAAATCGACGAGATCGAGCGTCTTCTGCGATGGCCGCGGCGTGACCAGACTCACCAGCACGATCACTGCGAAACCCAGCGGCACCCCGAAGACACCGGCCGCATTGGCCTTGATCTCCCACCACAAGGATTGTGCCAGCGGCATGTCGATACCGAAGACCGAGCGCAGCCACGGCTGGGTGGTGCACAGATAATAGAGGGTGATGCCGAAGCCGCAGACCATGCCCGCCACGGCACCGAGTCCGGTCGCGCGCTTCCAGAAGATGCCCAGCACCAGCGCCGGAAAGAAACCCGCAGCCGCCAGCGAGAACGCGGCCGCCACCATGTCCAGCACGCCCGCCGGCCGGCTTGCCGCCACCAGAGCCGCCAGTGCCGCGACCAGCAGCAGGAGCACCTTGGAGATCAGCACGCGGCGGGCATTCGGCGCAAGCGGGTTGATGATGCGGAAGTAGAAGTCGTGCGACAGGGCATTGGAGATGGTGAGCAGCAGCCCGTCGGCCGTGGACAGCGCCGCCGCAAGGCCACCGGCTGCGACCAGGCCGGAGGCGACATAGGGCAGCCCGGCGATTTCCGGGGTCGCCAAAGTGATGATGTCCTGGTTGATCCGGATCTCCGCCAGCTGGACGATGCCGTCGGCGTTGACATCCGCGAGCCCCAGCAGGCCCGGATCCACCGTCGCCCAGGCATGCACCCAGGAAGGCAACTGGGCGAAACTGCTGCCGACCAGCCCGTCGTAGATCAGCAGCTTCACCAGGATCGCCAGCACCGGTGCCGAGACGTACAAAATGACGATGAAACCGATCGACCAGACCACGGACTCGCGCGCTTCGCGCACGCTCGGGGTGGTGTAGAAGCGCGTCAGAACATGCGGCAGCGCGGCGGTGCCGATCATGAGGCAGAACATCAGCGCCAGGAAATTGCGCCGTGCAACGTCACGCTCGTGTTCGGTCGCGCCGGGAAAGGCTTCGGCCTGGCGCACCGGTGGCGCCGCCCGCGCCCCATCGGCCACATCCCGGGCCCAGCCCTCGCGCGCCTCCGCGACGCTGCGCGGAAACAGCGCCATCGCTCGCTCCACCCGGTAGATCTCCCCGGGATCGCCACTGGCCCTCGCCGCCTCCATCTGCGACTCCAGGACCTGCTTTGACTTGGCAAATGCCGCCTCGTCATCGGCCAGCTGGGCGCGGGCGACATCGGCCCGTTCGGCGAAGATGCCTCGGACCTGCTGCTCCCGGGGATCCTCCAGCAGCACCTGCTCGATTCGGGTCACGCGGGCGAGTTCGGTCCCGTAGACCAGCTGAGGCAGCGGAAAGCCGCTGACCTTCAGGCCGATCCAGATGACCGGCACCATGTAGGCGATGATCAGCACGATGTACTGCGCCACCTGGGTCCAGGTGATGGCCTTCATGCCGCCGAGAAAAGAACACACCAGGACACCCGTCAGGCCCAGGAAGATGCCGACGGTGAAGTCGACGCCGGTCAGCCAGGTGGTGATCAGTCCCACGCCGTAGATCTGCGCCACCACATAGGTGAACGAGCAGATCACGGTGATCACCACCGCGATCAGGCGCGGGATGTGGCCGCCGTACCTCGCCCCCAGGAAATCCGGCACTGTCCATTGCCCGAACTTGCGCAGGTAGGGCGCCAGGAACACGGCGATCAGCACATAGCCGCCGGTCCAGCCCATCACGAAGGCGAGCCCGGCATAGCCCTGGAGGTAGATGCCGCCGGCGATTCCCATGAACGACGCTGCCGACATCCAGTCGGCGGCGGTCGCCATGCCGTTGAACGACGCCGGCACGCGGCGGCCCGCCACATAGTATTCGGCCGGCTCGTTGGTCCGGTTGATGACGCCGACGTAGGCATACAGCAGCAAGGTGCTGCCGAGGAACAGGTAGCCGATCGTCTGTCGGGTCAGTCCCCGGCGCTCCAGGACACCGAGCAGCAGGACGAACAGCACGAACCCCACCGCGTACCAGCCGTAGATGCGATAGAGGCGCGCCGACAGCGCCCGGCTGGCCGGCGCAGCCGTGGTCATCGGACGCGGGCCGGGGTCACGAGGTCAAGAAGTCACGCGGTCACAGGGACTGCTTGAGCTGGTCCAGGATCTGCGGGATTCTCCAGCGTCGATACGTCCTGCGTGATCTCCTCGCCCTTCGCCAGGGACCGCAGCAGGCGCCGCATGATCTTGCCGGACCGGGTCTTGGGCAGGTTGTCGCCGAATCGCAGGTCCTTGGGCTTGGCGATCGCCCCGATCTCCTTGGCGACCCAGTTGCGCAATTCCGTGGCCACGGCCTTGGCCTCGGCGCCTTCCGGCCGCGCCCCTTTGAGCACGACGAAGGCGCTGATCGCCTCGCCGGTGGTGTCGTCCGGCCGCCCGACCACCGCCGCCTCCGCCACCAGTGCATGCGATACCAGGGCCGATTCGATCTCCATCGTGCCCAGGCGATGGCCGGAGACGTTCAGCACATCGTCGATGCGGCCCATGATCCAGAAGTAACCGTCCGCATCGACCGTGGCGCCATCGCCCGCCAGGTAGTACTTGCCCTTGAAATCTTCCGGAAAATAGGTCGTGCGAAAGCGCTCGGGATCGCCCCAGATCGTGCGGATCATGGACGGCCACGGCTTCTTGATCACCAGGAACCCACCCTTGCCCCGGCCGACATCGGCCCCGCTCTCGTCGACGATCGCCGCTGCGATGCCCGGCAACGGCATGACACAGGAGCCCGGCTTGAGGCCGTGGACCCCCGGCAGCGGGCTGATCATGTGGCCGCCGGTCTCGGTCTGCCACCAGGTGTCCACCACCGGGCAGCGCTCGTTGCCGACGTTCTTGTAGTACCACATCCAGGCTTCGGGATTGATCGGCTCGCCGACCGATCCGATGATCCGCAGCGAACTCAGGTCGTAGCGCGATGGATGGTGATCGGGCGCGACATTGCCGGCCTTGATCAGCGAGCGGATGGCCGTAGGGGCGGTGTAGAAGACCGTGCACTTGTGGCGGTCGATCATTTCCCAGAAGCGGCCGGGGTGCGGGTAGGTGGGCACGCCCTCGAAGATGATCTCGGTGCAACCGGCTGCCAGAGGGCCGTAGGCAACGTAGGTGTGGCCGGTAACCCAGCCGACGTCGGCGGTGCACCAGAACACGTCGTCCGGCTTGATGTCGAACACCCATTTCATCGACACCAGCGCCTGCAGCAGGTAGCCCCCGGTCGAATGCTGAACGCCCTTGGGCTTGCCGGTTGAACCCGAGGTGTACAACACGAACAGGGGGTGCTCGGCACTGACGAAGACCGGCTCGCAGGTGGTCGGCTGGCTGGCACTGACATCGTGCATCCAGAGATCGCGACCGGAATCCCACTTGACGTCTTCGCCGGTACGCCGGTAGACCACCACCTTGCGTACCGACTCGCAGCCCCCCATGGCCAGCGCGTCGTCCACCACGGGCTTCAGCGGCAGCATCCGGCCCCCCCGCATCTGGCCGTCGGCGCAGATCACCAGGCTGGCGCCGGTATCGGCGATGCGCTCCTGCAGCGACTTGGCGGAGAAACCGCCGAAAACAACGGAGTGGATGATGCCCAGCCGGGCGCAGGCCTGCATCGCGATCACCGCCTCGATCGACATCGGCAAGTAGATGATGGCGCGGTCGCCCATCTTGAAGCCGAGCGAAGCCAGGCCGTTGGCGAACTGGCAGACCCGGGCCAGCAACTCCTTGTAAGTGACGCGGGTCACCTTGCCGTCGTCGGCCTCGAAGATGATTGCCACCCGGTTTTCCGCCGGGGTACCAAGATGGCGGTCCAGGCAGTTGAACGAGGCGTTGAGCGTGCCGTCCTCGAACCACTTGTAGAACGGCGCCTTGGAGTCATCCAGCGCCCGGGTGAAAGGCGTCTTCCAGTAGAGCTGCTCGCGAGCCAGCCTGGCCCAGAAGCCGGCATGGTCCTTCTCGGCCTCGGCGCACAGCGCCTGATACTGGTCCATCCCCGCGATGGCTGCCTTCTGCACGAAGGACGCGGCAGGCTCAAATACCCGACCCTCGACGAGCACCGATTCGATTTCTGATGACACAGCTCTGCTCCTCCGTTCTGTCATGGCGCGGCTTTCCGCCGCCCGTCCGGGCGCCTGCCGCTCAGGGCCCTACTTTAGCACCGCGCCCCCGTCGTCCACCGCAGACTTCACCGCGGCGCCCCTACAATCTTCTCGAATCGCGAATCACCGAGGAGTGACGAATCGATGTCCCAGCCCAGCCAGTCGAATTCCACGCCGCCCGGCCAGCCATTTGGCCATCCACCCGGCCATCCACCGGCCATCCACTCGGCCACTCAGTCAGCCACCATTACGCCCGCCTGCGCGGCCTGGTGATGCACTATGTCAGCGCCGGCAGCGGTTTTCCCGTGGTGCTGCTGCACGGATGGCCGCAAACCTGGTTCGAATGGCGCCACGTGATCGAGCGCCTCGCGCCGCATTACCGGGTGATCGCGCCGGACCTTCGGGGCCTCGGCGACAGCACCCGCCCCCTCGACGGCTACGACTCGCAGACCCTGGCCGGGGACATCCATGAATTGTTGAGCGAGCACCTGGCCGTCACCGACTTCCATCTGGTCGGCCACGACTGGGGTGGCCCGACGGCCTTCGCGCTGGCCGCGGCCCACGCCGACGCGGTGCGCACGCTGACCATCCTCGATGTCGCCGTGCCCGGCATCGGGCCGGACTTCTCCCAGGGCGGACAGCGCTGGCATCACGCCTTTCACATGACGCCCGACCTGCCGGAGGCGCTGGTCAGCGGACGCGAGCGGCAGTATCTGGCCTGGTTCTACCGCGAGTACGCCTACCGGCCGGACGCCATCGGTGCGGAAGATCTCGAGGAGTATCTGAGGACCTATACCCAGCCGGGGGCGCTGCGTGCGGGTTTTTCCATCTATCGCAACCTGCCGCGCAATGTCGAGCGCAATCGGGCCCTGCAGGCCGGCGGCTTTCGCCTGCCAATGCCGGTGCTGGCGCTGGGCGGCGCACGGATGGAGTCGCGCGGCCGCGGCGCGGAGGTCGAGGCATCGCTTCGACTCATCGCCAACGACGTGACCGGCGGCACGATCGCCGACAGCGGTCACTTCATTCCGGAGGAGCAACCCGACGCCCTGGTGGCGCGGATGGTCGATTTCTGGAGGCGGTGAAACCCTATACAGGGTCCCCCTTATGTCGGAAGGATTCGCAGCCGACGGGAAGGACGCGTCGAGGCTTGCATGTCAGTGGGAGCGTGATACCGTTGATTCCACCCGTTCGAGCCGAATCATAGCCCTGACAGTAGACTGGGAGCCAGCCAAGGTACGGGCGGATTTTGGGGCGAACTATCATCAACATGCGAAAGCGACGGCGACCCGCAGGCTCCCTGCGGCCAGGAAACATCATCGGATGGGTCGCTGCCGCGGCGCTGGTGCTGATGACGGCGTCGTGCAGCGGTGGCTCGGCGACCGGGACGGCACCCGAGTGGTCGTCCGGCGGGCAACTCATGCTCCTCGCTGGATCGGTAGGTGGACTCGGCAACCTCGATGGACCGGCCGATGTCGCCCGCTTCAGTGCTCCCCGCGGCGTTGCCGTCGACCGCGCGGGGGTCGCCTATGTCACGGATGGCAACGCCATCCGCTCCGTGTCGCCGGCGGGAGAGGTCAAGACATTGGCGGGGAGGACGGACGCCGCGGGGTATACCGACGGCCCCCCTGGCAGCGCTCGATTCCACTTGCCGATCGGCATCGCTGTCCACTCGTCCGGCGACCTGATTGTGGCGGACAATCAGAATAAGGTACTGCGCCGCGTCACGCCGTCGGGACTCGTCAGTACGTTCGCCGGATCCGGTGCGTCGGGTAGCGACGATGGGCCTGCACTAGAGGCCACGTTGGACGGGCCGGTCCATGTGCTGACTGATCGGCTCGGTAATGTGTACTTTTCCGATTGGAACACGATCCGGCGAATCGATGCATCCGGCAGTGTGACGACCCTGGCGGTCGCGGACAAATTTCTCACTCGCGGCCCGGACGCCTTCCTGAGTATCAGTGCGTTCGCGTTTGATGCGCAGGGCGTCCTGCATGTCCTGGACGGCGCATTGCGACGCTTCGTCCGGGTGTCGTCGAGCGGTACCCCGACACTCATCGCGCAGTTCCCACCGCCATCCAGCAACTACGCGTCGCTGAATGTGGCCGACATGGTCTTCGGGACTGACGGGAACTTTTACGCTCCGGTGAACGACACGATCTGGCGCATTTCGCCGACCGGGACGGTGGAGATTCTGGCCGGCCGCTGGAATGAAGGGTCTGCTACGGTGGACGGCACCGGGGCGGAAGCAGGGTTCCAGACCGCTCGCGGCATCGCAGTGGATATCGGTGGTGATCTGTTGGTCACCGAAACTTTTGCGGGCACCATCCGCCGCGTCGGTACGACCGACGGGAAAGTGACGACGCTCGCTGGTCAGCCGGTGGCCAGGGCGCACCGCGATGGCGTCAGGAGCGATGCACGCTTCGCACGCCTCGAGCACCAGAGCAGCGGCCTGGTGGTGACGCAGGCGGGCACGTTGCTGCTGGCCGATGACCTGCAGGTCCGGGCCATCGATCCGCAGGGCCTGACAACGACGGTTATGCAATCGCCCGCCTTCAGCCTCCACTACCCGCTGACGCTAACCGCCGATCCGGCCGGCAAACTGATCGTGGCCGGGTCGTCTCCAGCATTCCGCACCGGCGACGGACGCACGGGTGAACTCCCCGGCGCGCCTGCGGTGGCCAACGCCAGCGCGCTCGCGATGGACGAAAGCGGCAACCTGTACGCGTCCGTCAACGAATTCGCGCCTGTCGGTCGGAAACTGATCAGGCCTGACGAACTGGTGGGCAGCCAACTGCGACACTTGTCGCCTGCCGGCCAGGCTACCGTGCTGGCAGGCGATTCGCTCAAGCTCGGCTCGACCGACGGCAGTGGGAGCAGTGCGCTGTTTTCCGACGTGCGGGGTATCGCCGTGGATCGCGACGGCACCGTCTACCTCGCGGATCGGGCCAATCACGCGATTCGCAGGATCGCACCCGACGGCACGGTGAGCACCTGGGTGGGCAAGGCTGGCGAGCCTGGCGCAGTGGACGGGCCGCGTGCAATCGCACGCCTGAACCAGCCGGTCGACGTCGCGCTCGACCCTACCGACGTGCTTTACGTGGCCGAGGCAGGAAACCAGCTGGTGCGCCGCGTCGGGCCGGATGGGAACGTGACGACAATCGTCGGAACGCCGGGTTCAGTGGGCGTGAGGCTGGGCGCGCTGCCGGCGTCGCTCGGTGATCTCAGCGCCATCGCCGTTGACGGGATACGCCTGTACATTGCAACGCGTAGCGCGGTGCTGGTGGCGGTGCCGTGACTGGCTCATCTGCCGCGCGTGTCTGTGCCAGCCTTCAGTCGGGGAGGGAAAGCGTAGTCGCCGCCCTGCCCCTTGACGGTGGCCGCCACGGATTCGCTGCTGGCCGGCCTTGTGCTCGGCTCAAGCGAAGCTGCCGGGTGGACTGAGCGGGGACCCGAAGGACTTCGGGCCGAGGCGAATCCAGGCCACGTCTACTCAGGGAATCCCGCCCGCCGCAAAAGGGCGATAAAGGTCTGCTCGTCCTGGTCGTATTTGAATCGGCGGGCATAGCGCCCGATCGTGTAGCTCGGATAGACCGTCAGCACCTGGCGAAGGGCGAGCTGCGCTTCGTCCCCGTGACCCAGTGCCGAGGCGGAAATGGCGCGCATGATGAGACAGGCCGGGGCATCGGGGGAACGCTCGGTACAGTCGCGCGAGATCGCCAGCGCCTTTTCAAAATCGCCGAGCATCACGTATCCGCGAGCGATCGAGCCTGTGACGATCGTAGGGTGCCGGTGGCGTTCCTTATCGGGGTCCGTGGGGTGTGGCAGTGTCGCGGAACCTCACACCGCACGAGTCCGGGCTCAAGGACTGGAGCGACGCGGAGATCGAGCGTGCCATCCGCGAGGGTGTCCGCAAGGACGGCACGAAGCTCATGCCCCCGATGCCGTATCGCGCTTACCAGCGGATCGGCGACCGCGACATGACCGCTCTCATTGCCTACCTGCGCACACTGCCGCCAAAACCTTTCGGGGGAGCGGCGGCAGCTACCTCGAAGCCGTGATGGCACCGGGCTGCAGGCGGGACCAAGCGCGCTGCCGAACGCTTGCGTGTTCCACGTCGTCACCCGGTGCCCGCACCGCTGCCGGGTAAGCCCGTGCACTTAAAAGCGCGTTCGGCTGCCACTCGCTAACCGAGGCTCCTCCAACATCAACCGCCGACGGCATCCTTCACGCACTTCTTCTCGAAGCTCGATTTCGCCGCCCCTGCGAGCTTCTTTCCAGCGCTGGCGGTCTCGCATCTGGCAGCAGCATCCTTCTCGCATTTGGTCAGAAACGAGTTCTTTGCTGCGCCGGCGAGCTTCTTTTCGGCGGCCTGAGTGGCGCAGGTTGGACCTTCGGCGAGAGCTGATCCGGCAAACGCAAGCAGGGCGACAAAGGCAATCTTGGTGAGCATGATTAGTGGTCCTGAAAGGGAAGTGGTTCGAGGCAAGAGAATCTCGGGTGAACGCCTACAGTCGATCTCGATCTTCTCGGGAGGTTTCCTGCTGGAGTCGTTTCGCTGTCTCACTGAGCGCTCGGATTTGTTCGAGCAGTATCGTTGTCGCGTCAAGCCGGCTGAGTCTCGGATGGGCCTCGAGCAGGCTCAAGAACGCATCCTCGACGTTCTCAACGTGATTGAGGAAAGGCGCCATGTCCGAGGTCGGTACGTGGTAAGTCTTCATGCAGTCTCCCGAATTGGCGGTAGGCCATGGCAAATCGAATGCCTACGGAAGAACGTGAACTTTGTTTAGATGGAGGTAGAAGTTGCGTTACTGACCTCCAATCCTTCGGAAGCTGGACAGAATCACGTCTCAACCCGACCTGGCCTCACCTGTGAAAGCATCTCTTGCCCTTCAAAAACGACGCACGTTCCTGCTCGGTGCCGTAGCTATCGGCGGTTCTCTTGCCGGGTGCGGATCCGAAACACCCGAATCGTCGACGCCCCTGGGAAGCGACTCGACTGTCTACGAAACGTGGGGCGTGACCTGCCCGGCCTCAGGGTTCCCCCCGATTATTGTCGATGTCATAGATGCGACGACGGGGCGAGCAATTCTCAACGCGAGACCGGCGACCGCGGAAAAAACGATCGCCATGACGACGAGCATCGGGAAGCCGCTGCTGCGGAAGGGGCGCCCGGCGCGTACAAGGACAAAGGGAAGGACTGGCAGGATACAGGCACTCACGATGGTAAGAACCCGGCCAAGAAAGCGACTACGTAAAACGTCATGGGTGTACCTCCCGTCAATTGAGCCGAGGCGCTGCAACGCCGGTCTCTAGTTAAGGTGCTCGAGCCGAGACGCCGCGCCTACCATCCACCTGTAGCGAGCCACTCTTCCAGTACCGGCAGTTTCTCCAGACCGAAGAAGGGCTCCCCATCCACGATAATGAAAGGCGAGCCAAAGACGCCACGCTGCAAGGAGTCATCGACATTGCGCCGAAGTAGCTCCGCAGGAACTTTCTCAGCACGTGCCACTTCGAAGTCAGGCCATGACAGGCCGGCTGCGCTCACACACTCGGATAGAACGCTATCCTCTGCGATATCAAGGCAGCTTACGAAATAGCGGTAGAAAATCGAGCCCGCCAGTCGTTTGGCGGCTTCCGGATCGATCTCCTTGGCCCAAGCGAAGGCACGTCCTGCCTCAAGAGGCCGCGATGTCGGATGCGGCGCTGCTCTATTGAAAGGAATCCTATGTTGCCTTCCATAGCGCACTGCATCCCTGATGACATACTGGCCCTTCAGTGGAAGCTCTCCGATCGGAGGAATACCCATCACCTTGATCACACTTACTCCCAGCAGCATCGACGTCCACTCGACCTCCCTGCCATAACGCCTGGCCAATTCATCTATACGAAGGCTCGCGAAATAGCCGAAGGGCGATATGAAGTCGAAGTAGAACTGAATCGGTTTGCAGCCTGTCTCTACGTCTTCTTGGCTTATGACGGCCGCTCCAGCGGTCCGAATGTTGACGGTCGGCAATGCGGTCTCCCGGTTGATGCTACGCGTTGCTTTCTGTGGATGTTGCCCATCTGAGGGTGAACAGATAACCCTTAAGAATGACTGCAATTCGCTGACGAGTCGCAAGCGAGCTGTCCTCATCAGCGGCTGTCAACTCGATGCACACCACCTGCCCCCGCCCAGGTTCCTCACACACCGCCAAAGACGCAATCGGTTCACCCGCCAGCAACTCCTGCAAATGTCGCAGGGCGCAATCATCCCGTAGTGCGGGCTTGAAGGTCTTGCCCACTGCAGTGAGCGGCAGTTGCTCCAAAATAAAGAGCCTCCGCGGGAGGGCCGGCGGCTCATTGATGGTTGCCTTGGCAAAGTCCAGCAGTTCGGGCACGGTAACGCGAGCGCCCTGGCGCAGGGTGACGTACGCCACTGGCACTTCGCCCGCATATGCGTCAGGCATGCCTACAGCGCTCGCATCGGTCACGTCGGGGTGCCGCATCAGGCACTCCTCTATGGCGACCGGATCGATGTTGTGGCCGCCCCGGATGATTAGATCTTTGGCACGTCCTGTGATGAATACGCGACCGCTTGCGTCTACGTACCCTATGTCTCCGGTGATGAGCCAGCCATCTTCGGTGAATAGAGCTGCGGATTGTCCGACGTCTTTATAGCCAGGCGTAACATTGGGTCCCCGAACCATGAGCACGCCCGGCACACCCGGCATGCAGGGGCAACTTGAGGCCCTCGCTTCATCCAGCGCTCGCGCCTCGACTTCACAGAAGGGAATCGGACACCCGGCAGACCCCAGAACCCGCTCGCGAAACACAGGGTCAACGCAAATGACCCCAGCGGATTCAGTCATACCATATACCTCCCTCACAGGCTTGCCCGTGATGTGCTCCAGGTGCTCGGCGACGCTGCGAGGAAGCGAAGAGGCACCGCAGAGATTGATTCGAACTCGGCTCAAGTCTGCGTCTGCCGGGTCAACGTTGACCACTGCCGACAGCGCGGTAGGAACGCCGCCGACAATCGTTGTCCCGGTACGCTCCACGATTTGCCAGAAGTTGGACACAATTTGGGGATTACGAAATCCTGCTGGCGACAGAATCACCATTTCAGCCCCAGCGACGTACATGGCAAGACTACAAACGATCGCGGAAGCCACATGGAAAATCGGTAATCCGTTGACGATGACGTCAGTGGGGCTGGCACCTATGGCCCATGCGGCTCCATACGCCGCGGCCAGCTCGCCGCGATGTGTGTGGATGACTAGCTTTGGAGCACCGGTCGTGCCGCCCGTGTGGAAATAGGCAGCAACGTCGTTCAGCCCAGGTAGGTCAGAAAAAGCCAGGTGCGGCGGGTGCGACCGCAGGAGGTCCGCCAATAAATGGACTTGGGCGCCGCTAGCGGCCTTCTCGCCTCCCACCTGGATCAGGGCTCCGATGCTAGGCACCAGCTGTTTCACATGGTTGGCCTTCTCCCACACGTCAGCGCCTCGTAGGGGGCCCAACGCCACCAGCGCTTTGGCGCCAGCCGCCCGGCACAGGCTCGCGATCTCCTCAGCCTTCAGCAGCGGGTTGAGCGGCAATGCCGACGCAGCCGGTAAGCGCCCCCCAAAGCACGAACTGTGTTTCGACCAGCGACGGCAGCATGTAGGCGATTACGTCGCCCCTGCGATAGATCCAGGGTTCGGAAGGCATTCGCTGTCTGCGCAATCCCATTCAACAGTTCGGTATAACTCAGTTTGCGCGGAGGGGCTTCCGGGTCCGTGCCAAGGAAGGTAATGGCTGTCTTGCTGCCGCAGCGCCTCTCCGTTCGTTTGAGGGCATCGAAGACGTTCGTAGCGACCATCCAGTCTTCGAAGCGCATTCCGGCAGTAGGTGTTTCGATGGTTGGCGAAGCCGACGGCGAGGTTGCTGTTCATCCTGGTCTCCTCTCTCCTCAGATTAGGCAGCTGTGCAGGCAGCATGCGCTAGAGAATCCTTCAGCATTCGGCCGAACGCGAGTGAGCCGACAGCAGAGAACCCGCCATCGATCGGGATCACCACCCCATTGATGTAGCAACCGGAGTCGCTGGCCAGGTACAATGCTAAGTCCGCGATCTCCTGCTTGGATGCAGCACGTCCAGACGGGATGGACTGCAGCAGCGTGGACCAGTTTTCCTTCCCCTTTGGCGCAAGCCTGACCATGCCCTCTGTATCGGCCACGGGGCCCGGCGCTATGCCGACGCAGCGGATTCCCTCGTCGGCCCACTCCACCGCGAGCGATCGAATCAGCATGTCGATTCCTGCTTTGGCGGCGCACACGTGGACTTGGGCGTAGGTGGGCATGCTGGACTGGACCGCGGACATGGCCAGCACCAGGGCCGACGGCTTTCGCAGGAACTCGTGGGCGGCCCGCACCGTGTTGAACGTTCCGACCAGGTCGGTGTCGATCACGGCGCGAAAGCCGTTGGAGCTCATCCTCATGACCGGTGCGACGAAGTTTCCGGCGGCCCCCGCAACAACAATGTCAATCAGTCCAAAGGCC
Source organism: uncultured beta proteobacterium (assembly GCA_963834335.1). Classification (GTDB taxonomy): domain Bacteria; phylum Pseudomonadota; class Gammaproteobacteria; order Burkholderiales; family Burkholderiaceae_E; genus Lautropia. The sequence goes on from CAWIBK010000002.1 coordinate 472,689, forward strand.
GCATGGGCTTGCTCGACGGCCTTTCGCAGCGCCTCGTAGCTGCGCACGTCCGCGGAGAGCCCGATGGCGTGTCCGCCTGACGCCTCGATCTCGGCCGCGGCGTCGCGAGCCTTTTCCTCCCCGCGACCCACAATGGTGACAGCCGCACCGGCAAGCGCATAGGTAAGTGCGATTTGGCGGTTGATACCACTGCCGCCGCCCGTAATGAACGCCGCTTTGTTGCGCAGGAGGCCCGGGCTTGAACGTGTCGTGGGCGTTCATGGCCTTCCCTTAGTGCGCGCGGAGCGCGGCAGCTACAGCGGCGAACGCGCGCCGGTCGAGATCATGCGTAACGCTTGTATCCCCCACAGGGTGGGAAGAGAGCTTGATGATGACTAGTTCAGCCGCTGGATTGATGTGCATGTGCTGCCCGTTGAGTCCTTTCATCTCGAAGGTGCCGTCGCGGTCGTTGGGGATCCACCATTGGTTGTGATATGAATAGCCGAACCGGTTTGCTTGACCATTGGCCTTGAATTTCTCGATGTCACCTCCCTTGCGAATCTCGGCGATCACGCCCTCCGCGATGACCTGGCGCCCGTTGGAACGGCCGGACGTGCGCAGCGTCTCGCCGACTCGCCCCAGGTCTCGCAGCGTCGCACTGAAGCCCACGCTGCTGATTTGGGTTCCAATAGGGTCGGCCCAGACATAGCCATCGTCCTGAGCACCAATCTGCGACCAAAGCCGTTCCGACAGAAGTGCAGCGTAGCTCTTGCCGGTGACGCGCTGCAGGAGCCAGCCCAAGACCTCGGTATCGACAGTCTTGTACTCTGAAACCCAGCGCCATGTTCGCCCTCTTTCTTAAGGGTCACCAGCAGGTCCGGGATAGTCCGGGGCCCGCCGTACGTTGGCGGCGCGGGCAACAAGCCGGCAGCATGCAGGTACTGGAAGATGCCGGAGCTGGAATCTTTGAAGTCTTCCTTATAAGCCACCCCGGTAGTCATATCGAGCGTCTGTTGCACCGTGGCATCCGCCCAGGCGCTGTCCTTCAGCTCGGGCAGGAACTTTGTGACCAGGGCGTTGGGGTCGATGACCCCTTCCTTGATTAGCATCGTCGCGAGCAAGCCGGTAAACGATTTGCTCATAGACCAAAGCGAATGCGGCTGGTGGGCAGCCATGCCGGAGTAGTGCTTTTGGTGGACGATCGCTCCCTTGTGCAGCACGAGCAGACCGTCGGTGAATGTCGCGCGCTGCCAGTCAGCTAAGGTAATCGGTACTGCCCTTGTCGTCCTCGAACGTGAGCTGATCCATCTCTCGCGGGCTTTCGCGCAACACAGATGGCTTCTCATCTCCGCGCCAGACCTGGACCGTTGGGCCCAGCTCACGCATGTGGTGGAATGCCCACCGGCCATTAGGGAATTTCAGTACCGTCGCCAGCCTCACGACCTTCTCAGGCGGAGGTGGAAATCCGCCCATGGTTCCCAGCTTCACCGGGTCCGTGGCCTCCGGCAGCGGAGCTTGCGCAAAGGTGATTGAGGTGCAGAGGAACAAAGCGGCGGCAGCAGTAGCGAGGATTGGCTTGGCTGGGTGTCGCATGGTTTAGTCTTCCTAGGGGTGGGGTGGTTAAAGGGGATTAGGATCTCGCCTTCACGGAGGACTTTCTTGCCGCTTTTCGAGTTCGCTGCGGAGTCCTTACGCTTTCGAACGCTTTCACCGCTGCTGGAAGCCATAGCCTCGTAGGCACCGCGCATCAGGGCGGACATTGTCCTTTCGTGAAGCTTCCGCAACTCGTCGTCATCGACAACGATGCCCGAGAGCCGCAGCATCACTAAGCCGTGGGCGGCCGCCCAAAGCATCTGCCCCAGCGCATGTAATTCGCCTTTCAGGATCGTCTTGTCGATCAGTGGCACCAAGTAGGCCACCATGCTTCGCCTGGACCGTGCCAGAGCCTCCGCGAGATCCGCATTGCCAGTCAGGGTCGCCTGGTTGATGTCGAACATCATCCGATAGGCGTCCGGGTTCCGCAGGGCAAAGCCAGGTAGGCCTTTCCGACGTTGCCTGCGCTCTTCCGCGGGTCCGGGCTCGAGCACGCCGCTCGTTCGATGGCCTCGCAGAAGCGGTTGAACGCGGCTGCTCGAACAGCAGTCTGTATCTCTTCCTTGTTCTTGAAATAGCGGTAGGCAGTGGTTGAACTGCAGCCAAGCTCCGCAGCAATCTGCCGCATGGTGACGCCCGCTAGGCCGTGCCGAGCGAACAGGACCTCGGCAACCCGGCAGACATCAGCTCGAAACGCTGCCACCTCTTCGTCTGTGAGCACAGGTCTCATTGAATTAACGCCGTTAACTAAACAGCGTTAACTATATCGCCGTCGCGAAGGTTGTCAATGTTTCTTTTGAGTTCACACTTCCTGACGGTGAATTGGAAGCGGATCGAAAGATCACGTCGATGCGCCGCGCGCGGTACTGAGGGATGTCCCGTAGCCATAGCCAGACCCAAGCAAAGCGGTAGCGGGGCGCCGTGCTCCGTCACGCAAAGTTGGAGGCTGAGGTCAGGCCAGTACGCCAGTGACCAGCATCGTCAGTTGGTCTCTGACTTTGCAATGGTGCTGTCAATGAGCCGAAAGGGAAATTGTTGGAACAATGCGCCGATGGAATGCTTCTACAAAACCATGAAGGTTGAACGCGTCTATCAGCAGGACTACGAAACCCGCGGACAGGCGCGGCTCGACATCGTCAACTGGATCGAGGGTTTCTACAATCGGCGCAGACTACATTCATCGGTCGGGTACGGTCGCCGGCCAGCGTGGAGGCCAGCCTGAAAGATGCATAGGTTGGTGTACGCGGAATCGAGGCAAGGTCAGGGAAGCAGATGCCAGCCGCACACTGGTTGCGAGCGCGAATGGCCCCTAGCTTACGATCGGCTGCACTCCCAGCAGAAAATCAACGAACGACCGCAGCCGCTTCGGCAAAGTTCGACGGGCGGGGTACACCACCCATATCGGCATGCGTGCTGGTTCGTACTCTTCAAGCAGCACTACCAGCCGCCCTGCGGAAATTTCGTGGTACAGCGGCGAGTACGGAACCTGCGCAATTCCAAGTCCGGCCAACGCGGAAGCCATAACCTGCTCCATGTCATCCGTCTTGATACGGCCATGAATCCGACTTGGTTCGGAAATAGCGGGCACTAACCCCGACTGGGAAAACATCCAGGAGAACTCAGTCCCGTCCGGCTGAACCAGCGTGATGCATTGATGTGCTAGCAGATCGTCCGGATGAACCGGCAGGCCGTGGTGGGCGATATATTGGGGTGTTGCGACCAGCACCATGCGCACTGACTGGAGTTCCCGTCCACCTAAGCTCGACTCCATCATCTCGCCAGGCAACAATGCGCAATCAACCTGGCGAGAATAAAACTCAGCCACGCTCGTGACGCGCACCAGTTGAATCGACATGTGCGGATGCTGCGCCAGCAAGCGTGGCAACATCGGGATGACCCGATGCGTTCCGACGATTGACCACAAGCCGATGCGGAGCACACCCCGCAGGCTAACGTTCGATTCGCCCGCTAGTTCAGCCGCCTTGCACATCAAGGCGATCGCGTCCCGGCAATTCTCGAAGAACAACTCTCCCTCTTCGGTCATGCGCAGGCGGCGCGTAGTACGCACCAGCAACCTTACACCAATGACTTGCTCTAGGCGGGTCAGGGCCCTGCTGACACCTGAAGGGGTAATTCCGTGACGTTCCGCGGCCGCAGTAAAGCTCCCCGTCGCGACCGTGCTCGCAAACAGCAAGGCGTCATGCATTGCAAAAGGGGGAATCGCCCACCCGCCAGTTGAGGGGTCGTTTCGTGAGATCACTTCTGCAAGCTGGGAAGAAGACATGGTTGGGACTCATGACTGTGAATCAGCAATGTTATGTGTTAGCGGCTATTTTTACTACCTATTGGTGCGCCCACAATTCGTTGCACTGGCACTGAGGGTTCAGCGCCAAGCAACCTAGTTGTCCTCAAGGAGCTCGAAATGAAAAACGTCCCCATACTGCTCACCGCCGCCATCGTAGCCACCGCAACCTTTGGCGCGTCTGCCGCTTACCAGTTCAGCACGACTGCGACCACTCCAATCGCCGCAGCATCATTTACTCGCTCAGCCGACGAGTGCACCCCATGGAACTTGCTTACCGCTATGAAGGCTGACGAAGGTGTCCCGCATAACCTGGTTACCGCCATGAAGGCTGACGAAGGCGTGCCGCACAACCTCGTCATCGCCCTGAAGGCTGACGAAGGCGTGCCGCACAACCTGGTCACCGCCCTGAAGGCTGACGAAGGCGTGCCGCACAACCTTGTGGCAGCCATGTCGGCAGACGAAGGCACATCCGTTCAACCTGCTCGTGGCCTCGACGGCCGACGAAGGCGTGCCGCACAACCTCGTCACCGCGTAACACGCCGGCTACCAGACCTTGTCTCCGATCCCGCCGCCGCGGGGGCCGTCACGATCGCAGGCGGTCCCCGCGGCGGATCTTCGTTCTCCCTCCGGGCACCTCCCTTTCAGCGTCACTGTCGCCACCCTGATCTCTTGTGCCACATCATCCAATCGCGCACTCTCCGGCGGCAACAGCCTCGCCACCGCTCTGTCCTTGAACACTTGTCCGCATCTCGCCACCTTGCCCTCTCAACATCGCCCGAGGGTTTGCGTTCCTATCCGGGCGGCAACTACTGTGACGCAGGGGGGAACCTCGAAGGCGATCGACTACAGTCTGAAACGCTGGGCGGCACTGACGATGTTCGCCGGCAACGACGAAGGTGGCAAACGCACGGCCAACCTCTACAGCTTGCTTGGTACAGCGAAGCTGCACGGACTGAATCCGCAGACCTACTTGACATACGTACTGACCCGCATCGCCGACACTAAGATCAACCGGGTCGAAGAACTGCTGCCCTGGAATGTTGCCGACATCCTGGCGTCGACAGCGTCAACCCGGTAAGGAACAGACGCTTACCGGTTAAGCGTAGCGCAACCGTGCGCAAAAACGATGTCGTAATGGTTGATGGCACTGATGCTGGCACGGCAGGGATGCCGGCGGTATTAGCTATCGGCCGAAGCCGCAACCGGAAAGCGCCGTGAAGATATCCGACCTTATCGCTCAACCGGAAGCCATCAAGGCAGAACATGGCGACCTCACCGCGGCGGAGGAAAACCCCCTCGGCGTCTTCACGACCCAATACGTTGAGACAAGGGAGGTACCGAAGCACCGCGCGGTCCTGGGGGTGACCGGCGGTGAAAGGGTGATCCCTATTCGCGCAGTAGCAACCAACTTCTAGCCTGGATGGTTCAGGCGCCAGCACTTCTCGCAGCGATTAATAAACGACGGCCAACACGGACTCCTAAACGCAATCACGGCCAAACAGGTACGCCGTCCAGCCCTGCGGTTTCTGGCAGGCCGCAGATCAGGTTCGCATTCTGCACCGCCTGACCGGCCGCTCCCTTGCCAAGATTGTCGACCACGCCCATCGCGATCACCAAGTTGCGCTCTGGATCGGCCGCATAACTGACGAACGCGAGGTTTGAGCCGGTAGCCCATTTGGTCTGCGGCGGCTTGTCCGTCACGCGGACGAACGCCCGACCGGCGTAGAAGCGCCGGGCCGCGTCCAAGCACTGGGCCGTAGTGGCGCGGCCGCGGCAGTAAATGGTGACAAGTACGCCGCGGGTCATCGGCACCAGGTGTGGCGTGAACACCAGCCCTGCCGCGCTGCCGCCACTGAGCCGCTCGATCGTCTTGGCAATCTCGGGCATGTGGACGTGCTTGAGCAGACCGTAGGGCAGCAAGTTCTCGTTGCTCTCGGCGTAGCCGAACTTGCTGTCGGCGCCGCCCCGGCCGGCACCGGAGATGCCGGTCTTGGCGTCGATCACGATGTTGCCAGGCTCGATCAGCTTGTTGACCAGCAGCGGCGCCAGCGCGTTCAGCGTCGCCGCGGGAAAGCAGCCGGGGTTGGCAACGCGGATCTGCCCCTCGATCTGGGCTGGCCAGACGTCGGCCAGGCCGTACGCCCAACCCTCGACGTAGCGGTGGTCGCCGCCGATGTCGACGATCTTCACGTCCTTGGGGACGCGCGCCAGCGCCTCGGCCGAGGCGCCCGTGGGCAGCGACGCGAACAGCACGTCGAGCCTCGGCAGCGTCACAGGATCCCACTTCTCGATCACCAGGTCGGCCAGCTTGGCCGGCACTCCGGGGAAGCGATCCACCAACCGGCTGCCGGCGCTGCCCTCGCCCGCGGCGTAGATCAGCTCGAAAGACGGGTGGCTCGCGACCAGGCGCATCGCCTCGCCGCCGCCATAACCACTGATCCCGACAATTCCAGCGCGAATACTCATGACAGTATTTTACTGCTAGAGCGAGCGGACGAGTTTCGCTCTATCGCAATAAGCAAGGTCGCAATCGGGGGCTCCTTCGTTCACAACGACGGGGGCGCGGCTTCTTCTGAAGAAATCCAGCTATGAAGCCCGAACCACGGGGAACATGGCCAGACTTCAATTCTTAACTTGTCGACAGAGGGATTGCCTACAGCAACCTGACGGGAACGATGGGCACGGGAATCCAATCTACTCGAGCCGCAGCCGATTCAGAGACTGCCGCCTCGCCAAGACGCAGATCCAATCCGCGTTGGCCGTCAACGCTCGAACGATGGGTTAACTGCAGATCGTCCTTTACGGTGAGTATCAGCCCCTTTGTTCAAGACACCGAAAGGCAGACTCGACACAATCGGTTCCATCAACGCCGAGTGAAATCGTGTCCCAACTTGATCGCTTGGCTCGCGCGTGCGTGCTACTTGGCTCCTTCCAATCTGTCGGGGATTCAATATGATCAGATCGTTAATGAAAATGCATGTTGCCATAGGCGCTTTCGCGCTCATCGGATGCTCAACGCCATCCTCCAGCCCTGACCTCGCACCAGAGCACACCACGGCGCAAGGTCGCTCCCTCGCGCTCTCGCAACCGGCCGCAGATCTGCCACGCATGGGTTTCAGGCAGTTACCCCATCCGAATGGGTCAACTATCACCGTGTTCTATCCTGCCACCGGATCAGAAGTTCCAGTACGGCAAGGTCCGTTCAACTTCACATGGGTACCTCAGGGCGCGCCGCTCAAGGGAAACGGGCGACTGATTGTCATCTCGCACGGTTCCGGTGGCTCGCCCTGGGTGCATGTAGATCTAGCGCGTAATTTGGTACGTCGCGGTTTCACGGTAGCAATTCCTCTGCATCACGGTGACAACTATCTCGACCCCTCCGAACCCGGACCTGTGAGTTGGCGCAAGCGTCCGCAGGAGATTTCCCAGGCGATCGATGGGGTCAGTCAAGATGCGGCACTTGCGAGCGAGCTTTCGCCGGATTCGGTCGGGGTTTTCGGAGGGTCCGCGGGCGGGCATACCGTGCTGTCGCTGGCCGGGGGGCAGTGGTCCGACGAACGTTTCAGGGCCCACTGCACCAAGAACATCGAGCATGACTTCTCGTCGTGTGTCGGGTTCTTAACCCTTCTCAAGGGCAATGCACTTGATCCACTGAAGATCTGGGCGGCGCGTCGTATCATCGACTGGCGGTTTTCGGACGGCACCGTACATCGCTATCGCGACCCACGCATCGCGGCTGCGGTGGCGATGGTTCCATTCGCTGCGGACTTCGTTCCCGAGTCACTGGCCAGACCCGCGGTCCATCTGGGCCTTGTGATCGCTCGTAAGGATGTCAACCAGGTGCCGCGTTTCCACGTGGAGAACATCGCGAAGGCCTGTATACCGCACTGCGAGATGGTCATGGACCTGTCCGAGGCCAGCCACGGGGCGATGCTCTCTCCTATGCCGCCATTAGAGCGCGGCAGCATTGATGAGCATCTTCTGGCAGATCCCCCGTCCTTCGACCGCGAGCAAGCCATAGCGGACTTGAACGAGCGTATTGCGGATTTTTTTGTCCGGCATCTGACGGTGAAGCCTTAGCGGCCTCATCGAAACAGCGTTGTCAGTTCCGGTAAACGCGGGATCATGATCGAACGAAACCATTCGCTGCCGATCAAGCGCCAGGCCGAATTGTTGAGCATCGCGTTTGCCCAGAGCAAAGAGTTCCATCCATGACCGCGGCAAGCGTGCTCAGCGTTGAAAACGGCCCGATTAGCGGCGGATGTAATATCTTTCTGATCTCTCTGGCTTAAGGAGGGGTTTGCGCAGTGACCGCCCTCGAGGCCCTCAACGGGGCGACTATCGCTTTCGACCTGGACGGAACCCTTGTCGATTCGGCCCCCGACCTGATCGGGGCTTTGAACGCAGTCCTGATCGCGGAGGGTCTCGAGCCCCAGGCCTACGACCTCGGGCGGCCCTTTATCAGTCGCGGCGCTCGCTGGCTGCTGCAGTGGGGCTTTGCCGCCGCCGGCTCGCATGAGCCTGCTGCCCGCGCCAACGCCCTTTTTGGTCATTTTCTCTGCCACTATAGCGCCCATATTGCCGATGAGAGTCGGCCGTTTCCGGGCGTGATCGACGCCCTAAGGAACTTGAGGCTAGCCGGCGCCAAACTGGTAGTCTGCACCAATAAGCCCACCGGCCTGTCCCGTACCTTATTGGCCAAGCTCGACATGGCGGAACTGTTCGATGCCGTGGTGGGCGTTGACTCCGTCTCAGCAATCAAGCCTGACGCCGCCCACCTGATTGAGGCCGTGGCAGCAGTGGGCGGAAATCTGGCGCGCACTGTCATGGTCGGCGACGCGGCCCCCGACGCCGGCGCCGCTCGGGCCGCCGGGACACCGTTAATCCTGGTCGACTTTGGCTATACCGAAATACCAGCGGCCGAACTCGCGCCCGACACCCTATTGCATCATTTCGACGACTTGTTGGATGCCTGTGTAGGTCTACTTAAAGAGGCGTGTCATGTCAGTCCGCTTTGTGCGAAAACGTCGTAGCGAAGCGGCCTACCCCACGGCAGTCCCCTAAGCTATTCGCACTACGCGGCGGCGGTTTGAGAATGCCTGGAAGCACGCGCTCGTCGAGCAACCTCGATCCGCCAGCGCACCGGTTTTCCTGACTTGAATTTCGGCCCGAAGAAGCTTCCGTCGACATTATGCCAAGCTGACGGCGGCACGAGAGTCCGCGATAGTTCAGCCCCATATTGCCAACAGGCGGCACCGTCGTCGCGTGCTCAACGATCCCCACGCACTGCTTGCGGCTAATCGAATCGTCCCAGGATGGTAAATTCGAAGAACAGCCGACCGAGTCTGAAAAGAGGAATAGGGTTCGGTCACGCCGTCATATGAGCCTCACAAACCAAGGTGTCCATTCATTGAACTTGACCATTATTCTCACCAGTACCCGCCCCGGCCGAGTCGGCAAAAGCGTCGCTGATTGGTTCCACGACTATGCCCAAGCTAACCCCGCAGGGTTCGAGATCGGGTTCGCAGATCTAGAAGAGGTCAACCTGCCCCTGCTGGACGAACCTAATCATCCCAGCATGCAGAAATACGAACACGAGCACACCAAGCGCTGGTCTAAGATTGTCGGTAACTCGGATGCATTCATTTTCGTGCTGCCGGAGTACAACTACACTCCGCCGCCGTCTTTCATCAACGCGGTTGACTATCTGTACAAGGAATGGAACTACAAACCAGCCGGCTTCGTAAGCTACGGCGGCATCTCTGGCGGCATTCGTTCGACCGAGACAGCCAAGCACATTCTGACCTCGTTGGAGATGGTGCCAATCAAGCAGCAGGTAATGATCCCCATGGTGGTCAATCACATCGAGAACGCCACGTTCAAGCCGACGGAGAATCATGAACGGAGTGCCAAGACCATGCTGGACGCCATGGGTCGCTGGGCCAAGGCGCTGAAAAGCATGCGCTGAGCGCAGCAAGCCGGACGCTGCAGAGGCGGTGAGCCGCACCCAAGGGCAGATCGCATTTGAACGCCGCTTTCCGAGCGCCAGAACCTGAGGTTGCCGTTTGTGCCGGACCTTACCATCGGCTCGTCGGAAGACCGCCGGGCCGTCAAGCTGCTGTGTGATGACCTGAACTCCCGAGGTCTAATGGTCCGCGGCAGCGTTTTCACCCTGACCGTGACCGCACTGGAGGGAGAGACAATGCGGGATCTTCAGACCTTCACCCTCGATGGCTAGCAGAAACTGCCCAAGAGGGCACGATTGAATTCGACTCTACCCGAGTACACGCCCGCACCGACAATGAATCGCGCACATTTCCTCGCCCGCCGCCAAGTCGCTCTCGCTATCGCAGGCCTCGCCGCCGCAACGGCTGGATGCGGAACGGATTCTGCTGATCCGGCACCGTCATCGGAGCCGACTCCGTCCCCAGCCCCCGTACCGACTCCGTGCCCGGCCTATCTCGCGATTCCTTGGCTCACGGTGCGCGTGACCGACGCGATGACGGTTCGTGTCGTCGATAGCGCAACCGGAACCGCCACCTTCGAGGACATGACGACGCGATTCGACTTCCGCTACAGCGCCGAAGCGCAACGGTTGCAGCTGGAGCAGTCCCCACCTAAGACGGGCCTCTACTCGATCACGGTTCGCGCGCCCGGCTATCGCAACTGGACCCGTGAGCGAGTCGAGTGGCCGCCTCCGGCCACCCCCGCAGACCCGTGCCCCAAGGTGACCGAACTGTTCGCCGAACTCATTGCCCTCTGACGCCAGGGACCACGATGCAGCCGGCCGACCAGCCGGAGGTCATCGCCCCTTGATGAGTCCTCCGGTGAATGCATGATGCATCGCGGCCTTCGGCTTTCCCTCGTCAACCTAGCTAAGGTCCACCTGCACGAGCGAGCGTCAGAGCCTGAACCGGCGCTGCCGACAGACAAAGGAGAATCACGAGCCTCAGTCGACCCACCCAGCGGAAGATATAGACGGAGGCTCCCGATAGACTGGTAGCCCACAGGCTACCTAGCCAATGACTTGAAGCTGAAAAACTAGGAAGGCTCCGCACCCTGTGCCTGCTTGGCCTTTCGAACAGGGGGCTCACGCCGCGTTGCTTGCAGAGCCTCCTCAAGCTCGCCAGCCTCAACTCCGGCCTTCGCTACTTCCAGCAGGCCAATGGCACTGGCGGAGTCTGTTATCTGAAGTGGGTTGCGCCATTGACAGAGGCGGCACTTGGGCGCACATTCGGGGTGCGCAGGGCACCCCCACGGGGGTTTGTTAGGCAGGTTCGTCTAAATGCCCCTTGCCAGCACTGACATTGCAGCAGCAATAGACGTCGCGCGACAAGCAACGCCTCAACATACGGCGCATCAGAGTTGTACCCTGATGGCGAAGGACATAGCTCATGTGAGGACTGATCGCAATGATCCGACGCTTCCTCAAGCCACTGCTGGTTCTCGCACTTTGCGCGTGGAGCACGGCGGGCGCTCAAGAAATCAATCTGCTCACAGGCGGCAAGGCAGGTGTCTACTATCCAGTCGGACAGCAGTTAAAAAGAATCTTCGAGCGTGAGCTTGCAGGCTCAGCCGTTGCCGTAAGGTCGACCCAGGGCACGGTTGAGAATCTGAACCTGCTTCAGCGGGGGAAAGGTCAACTGGCACTGGCTCAAGGCGACATCCTTTCGGCAGCGATGGACGGTAACGCCGAGGCGGGGTTCCCAAGCTCCCGGACGAAGATCCGGCTGATCGGGGCCGCATACCCGAACTACATCCACCTCCTGGCTCGGCAGCCCGCCAAGATCAATTCGATTCGGGACCTCGTCGGAAAACGGGTGTCGGTCGGCGCAGCCCGCAGTGGCAATGAGCTGAATGCGCGCGCGCTCCTTGGTGCCGTCGGATTGAGCTACGCCGACTTGCTGCAGGTCGAGTACCTGCATTATGGTGAGAGTGTCGAACTGTTGGTCAAAGACGAACTGGACGCAGTCGTCATCTCGGCTGGTCTCGGAGTGAAAGCCGTCTTGGACGCGACGCAACACGCGCAGGTAGTGCTCGTTCCGATCGAGAGGGACGTAGCCGAGACCAATGCCCGCATGTTCTTCGCCACGTCCATACCGGCCAACACATACCCGGGGCAGACGGCGGCGGTGCCCACCGCGGCGCTCAACAATTACTTTGTCACCTCGCTAGAGGTGTCCGAAGCGCTGGTCCATGACATGACCAAGGCCATCTTCAGCCATCTCGACGAACTGCGGGCGGCGCACCATGCGCTCAGGAATGTCAGCCTCGAGGCAGCACTGTCGGTCCGCCCGATCGAGGCACATCCGGGCGCGCTGCGCTATTTCAAGTCGATTGGCGCGTTGAAATGACGCGCCCCCCGGCACGTGCGGATGCCTGCCGCAACGGCCCGCAGTAACCCTGCGCGGCACTGGTCCATCCGCACGGCTGTCCTCGTGGCGCCGGCAATCATTATCGTGCTGATGCTCGGGGTCATAGTGGTGTTTGATCAGGCCCTGCGTCGCCAGCAGGCCGAGTATGAACAGGTCGTTCAGGGTCCGCTGACCCGCGCCACGTCAACCACCACCAAGCTGCTGCTTGACGTGTCCGAAGTACAGGCCGCGGTGATGCGCTATACGCGACTGCGGCAACGGCTGTCGTCGGAGGATGCCGTACTTCGAGATCTTCGAGAGGCGATCCTCGCGCGCTACGAAGACGTCACTGCAACGCTCGATTCTCTCAAGGACGGCGCCGCCGGTCCCGGCGAGTCCGACGTGATTGCCAATGTCGAAGACTTTCTAACTATCCATCGTGCGGTGTCAACGCGCATCATCAGCGGCGGATCCGTCGACTCCATGGCTATGAGTACGGTGATGGCACACTACCAGCAGCTGCAGAGTTACATCGCGGAACTGGCCGAGCGTTTCCTGGAATCGGCCCAGGTGACGGTGGCAGAAACAGAACAAGCAGTTTCCGAGTTATCACGAGCCTTGATGCTCGGCTCGGCGGTCGTGATCCTCCTGTCGATCGGAGTCACCGTGTACGTCGGCCGCGCCATCTCTCGCCCGCTCACCCAGATGATCAGCATCCTGACCGCGATCGCAGCAGGAGAACGGATCGGCGAGGTGCCGGGATGCGACCGTAAGGACGAGATCGGCTCAGTAGCCCGGGCAATAGCTGTGTTCGACGTCGTCACCCAGGAGCTTCGCGAGCATGAGCGCTCACTGAACCAGGCCCGACTGGCAGCGGAGGCAGCCAATGCGACCAAGTCAGCCTTTCTCGCCAACGTCAGCCATGAGCTCCGTACACCACTGACATCGATCCTCGGCTTCACGCAGATCATCAAGCGGCGCCTGGAACGGGTGATACTGCCTGCGGTTCATGGCAAGGATCAAAAGGTCGATAAAGCGGCCGAGCAGGTCTGCGTGAATATTGACATCATCGTCAGCGAAGGCGAACGTCTCACCTCGCTCATCAACAATCTGCTTGACCTGGAGAAGATCGAGGCTGGCGAAATGCGCTGGGACATCGTACCGACCGACGTCGCGGATGTTCTCCGCCATGCAGGTGAGGCAACCCGTTCGCTCTACATGGCCAAGGGACTGCGTTTTCAGATCGAGGTGGAGACCGGTGTTTCTGAAGTTCTGGCGGACAAGGACAAGCTGATTCAGGTGCTGGTCAATTTGATCTCCAATGCCGTGAAGTTCACGGACCGCGGCCAGATCAAATGCGCAGCCAGGATGCGCTCTCCGGACACGGTGGAATTCTCCGTGTCCGATACCGGTTGCGGAATCGCGATTCAGGACCAGTTCCAGGTCTTCGAGAAGTTCCGCCAGGTGGGTGACAGCCTTACCAACAAGCCCAGTGGCACCGGGCTTGGTTTACCTATCTGCCGGGAAATCGTGTCTCATCTTGGCGGAGAAATCTGGGTTGAAAGCGAGATGGGTGTCGGCAGCGTCTTTCGTTTCCATGTTCCGGCACCGACCACTTCACTCGAGCGAGCCACTGGCCATGAAGAAGATCTTGATCGCGGAAGATCAGCCCCATATCAGACGGCTGATCGAGCAGAGCCTGGAGGAACTTGAGGACGAAGGAGTGGAGATGGTGTTTGCTGAGGATGGAGAGCAGGCGCTGTCACTTGTCCTCACACACCGACCCGCGGTGCTGCTGCTCGATGTAATGATGCCGAAGTTGGACGGCTTCGAGGTCTGCGAGAAGGTAAGACAGGACCCTGAGTCCCGGTTGGCATACATCGTCATCCTGACCGCCAAGGGGCAGGAGTACGACAGGGCTCGAGGAGAGCAGTCCGGCGCTGACCAGTACTTGACCAAGCCTTTCAACCCGGACGCTCTGCTGCTGACCGTCCGAAATGCCCTCGGTATTTAGCTTCACCGTACATCCATACCTATGCAGGATCCATCTTCGGACGGGCCCACTCGGGTCTCCCAGCGGGGACAGGAGTCGAATCGGCCCGACCGGTCCTTGCGTAGGTTATTGCGCCGCCCGGCTATTGCCGACCATCTGGCCCAGGAGGCTCTACGTCTGGGCGGTGACCTTGTGATCACCGATTCGGAAGGAGGTGTCCTGTTCGGTGACGGGAGTAGTCCAAGCGCTACTGTCAGCCCGATCGTGCTCGCTGACCGGCGGATCGGTTTCGTGCACGGGCGCCATGCACAATCAGTGTGCCGCTGGCTGCAAGTGCTTGCGAGCCAGGACGACGAGTCGCGCGCTCTAGGCCAGGAGTCGCTGGACCGCTACCGGGAAGTAACCGTCATGTATGCGGTGTCGGAGAAAATCGTCGGCGCCAGCGATCCCACAATCATTGCGCAAATCGTTTGCGAGGAGTCCGCCCGTTTTCTGCAATGTGACAGTGCGGTAGTGCTGCTGCTGAACCCGGAGACAAACCGCCTGGAGATCACCGCGGCACATGGTGTGGCCTTCCATGACCGTACGGCGCGGGAGATCGAAGACGACGTCGTGGCCTCAGTACTGCGTACAGGACACGCCGAAATCGTCAACGATGTCCTTGCGGAACCCCGCTCTCTCGCAGCTCGCAACACGCTGCAATCAATCATCTGCTGCCCGCTGAAGTCGCACGACCGGGTGTTCGGTGTTCTGGTGGCTGGCAGCGAACACCAGCGAGAGTTCAGCGCCGGCGAACTGCAGGCGCTTGGTTTGATCTCGGCCCATGCCGCGGCGTCGATCGAGGCGGCGCGCATGGACCGGGCGCGGGAGCTTTATTCGCACAAGCCCGCAGCAATCATCTATGCGGCCGGTGAGCGGCCACCGTGGGCGACCTTGATCCTGCTCGCCATGCAGCACGTCCTCATTGCGTTGATTTCCCTGGCGTATCCGGTTCTGGTGGCCCGCGAGGCGGGGGCATCCTCCGCGGTCGCCTCGTCGGTCGTCAGCATCTCTCTGCTCGCCATGGCGGCGGCTACCGCCCTGCAGGCATTCGGGAGGGGGAGCCTTGGGTCCGGCTATCTGGCGCCATATATCACATCGGCCATCTTCCTTGGCCCGAGTCTGATGGCAGCGCGTGCCGGGGGTCTCGCTCTGGTCAGCGGCATGACAGTGTTTGCCGGAGTGACGCTACTGATTCTGTCACGCCTGATGCGGCGGTTTCGCAAACTCTTCCCCCCCGAGGTGTCGGGGGTCGTCGTGCTGATGCTAGGCATCACCATCGTCCCGGTGGCGCTGCCTCGTATGCTGCTGGGCGTCAATACCCAGGCAGCTTCGGCTGAGCCGGCCAATATGGCCTGGGTGGTCGGGACGCTGACGCTGGGCATGATCGTACTGTTATCAGTTCTGCCGTACAGGCGGATCCGCCTGTACGCCACTGCGATTGCGCTAGGGGTCGGATATGCGGTTGCCTTCGCGCTCGGGATGTTCGACTCGCTGCCGAAGGACCGGGCCATCGCGTTACCCATGCTGAGCCTCATTGAACTGCCGACGCCGGGCTGGCAGTTTGCGCCTGCATTGGTCGTGCCATTCGTGGCGGCGGCTCTGGCGTCATCGATCAAAGAGGTTGGGTTGCTTGTCAGTTGCCAGAAGGCAAACGATGTCCGGTGGAAGCGACCGAACATGGCTTCCGTGAGCAACGGCCTGGTTGCAACCGCGGTGGGCAACGTGTTCTCCGGGTCCTTGGGCGGGGTCGGCGTGGGCATCGGGGCCGGCAACGTCGGGCTGGCGGCGGCAACAGGTGCGATGTCGCGATCGATCGGCATCGCGACGGCACTGCTCTTCACCCTACTTGCCTTCATGCCCAGATTCACCGAAATTCTCGCGGCTATTCCGGCGCCGGTCATGGGCGCCGGCCTGCTGTTCGTCGCCTGTCATCTTGTGGCTTCGGGTGCCGAACTGATCGCGTCACGCATGCTCGATGCGCGGCGTAACTACGTGGTCGGGCTTCCGTTGCTCGCAGGCATCGGGATGATGGTAGTTCCCGACATTTTCGTGCGCGCACCTGATTGGATGCAGCCGGTACTCACCAGTTCGTTAGCCCTCCCGACCTTGATGGCGCTGGGGCTGAACCTGGTGCTCAACGCAGGGGTGTCCAATCGCGCACGGCTGAACCTCGCTCTCGATAAGTCCGCCAGCGACGCCATCGGTCGATTTTTCGAGCGCCAGGGAGCCTCCTGGGGTGCGCGGGTTGACGTTATAAGACGGGTCGGGCCGGCCACGACGGAATGGTGCGAGGAACTTCGGCAGATCACCGGCGCGACAGCTGCCGACATCGAGCTAGAGTTCGACGAGTTTCAACTGACCGCGACGATCAAAGGCGACCACGGAACCGTGGCGGCCCCCGCAGGCCACTCGTTCAGCATTGCGTCATCTCTCGAGCGAATAGCGAGCGCCATCGAACGCGTCTACGACTGTCGTGCGCGGGTGATCTACAACTATGCCGTCCGACTTGATTTCGAGCATTGAGAAGCCCTAGGTATGCCCCCTCGGGCAAGCCCCGGTACGCTCAGCGTATCGTTGCTGCTTCTCATCGTCTTGACCGCGTGCTCATCGAAGACGGCACCATTCAGACTTTGAAGTGCGCCAGAAACCAAAAGACAAGTCCCGTGAAGGCCCCGACGATGATTCCCACCAGCGGAATGTTCCATGCAAAAAGATGTTGAAGCGCTAAGGCTGGGGTGAACCCCAGTCCATGGAGTATCAGCGCAAGAAGCGGCAACCCTGCGATTACGCCAAGGACGACGCACTGCCACCAGGCCAACCAGCCCTTCATGCGAAAGAACGCATAGGCAGGAACTGCGACGAGCAATGCATCCGCATACATGTAGGCAGCCATGGCGGCTAGGTGGCCTCTGGATCCCAGGACAGCAAGAGCGAAGAACGCGCCCAAGCCTGGTGCGATAAGAAATCCTAGAACAACGCGCATTGGTATTCCTGTCAACGAGCGGAACGGACCTTCATTTGGGCAGCCGTATCTCGGGTGACGTGTTGCGGATCAATCCGGTCCAGAGGGACAGGAGCCTTCTTGCACTGGACCCGTCAACTCGCTCAGCAATGCGTATCCGTGACGGGTCGCATCGGCCAGCTGACTCACAGGAACATCAAGGATTCCGATAGCTCCATCCGGTTCACCGCAGACTGTCGGATACTTGCTGCCATCGAAGGCGCACGTGGCCCTGCGCACGGCGATCCCTGCTTGCGTCAGCTGCCGCCTCAACTCGCCGAGCGATACACCCCCTTGCGTGCACTGGCGGCTTCCGATGGACTTGTAGACGCTGACGCTGGACGTGGAAATGCCGCTTCCGATAAATGGACTCTTGTCGTACACGTACCGGGTGGGGCGAAAAGAGCCGAGCGCGGTGCCGTCCATGCCGATGGCGAAACACAGCTCCGAGAAGCCGAAATCCATACAGAACCAGGCTGATTCCCCGGTGCGAGCGTCCAATCGCACGCTGATGCTGTACCCGATGGGCGCAGGCAACGGCGAGAGCTTCACCGCCGGCTCAGTCCCGCTGTAGCCTTGAAGCAACCCGGCGGAGGCAGCCGCGGAGTCAGCCCGGCCCAGAAAAATATAGTGTGAATTCCGTACGTGGACATCCGCTTGCGCCGTCGTCGGAACCGGCAACGGCTCCTTGAAACTGCGATAAACAAGACCAGCACTAATTACCCGAATGATGCGAAACGGCGACACCTGGTACACGACATGATCTTCACGGGTCGAATCCTCGCCCTCCGACACAACTCTCCGGGTAATGCTGAATCCGCCCTCCCCCGGTCCGATGCCGCTCTCCAACGGCGCGAAGGTCACCTGGATCTGAGTGCTGTCCCCGGATGTCGTGTTCGCGGTCCATGAGGAAGGCAACGTGGCAAGTCCCTTGAGGGCAGCCTCGACTTGAAACTCCGCCGTGGACGCGACGGGCTCATTGCTACCGCTGTCACCTCCACACCCAACCAAGGAAAAGGTCATCAACAACGCGATGAAGAGCCGATTCAATGTGTTCCTCTGTCATGGACCGAACTGGTCGAAAATAGCATCAGCTGGAGCCCAGGTCCGTGTGGTTTGCATCATCACTACACCTAAGCCAAGGTTTTAGTTCGTGACGCGGCCGTGCGTAAAAACGGCGTACATGTGCGATTCCCCGCCCCGACGAAACAAGGACTTAGCGCGCGGTACCATTGCTGCCAACCAAGCGTTGCTGACAACTGCTCAATACCAAGGGTCAGCCAACCGCGCCTAACGCTTTGAATTTACAGAGGATTTCCATGGCAACCATCCGTTACGAGACTGGTCGAATCGGTCGCGTCGGGCCTGCAGTTCACCAGTAGACCCACAGAGTCGCTGTGGATGTCGGCAGGTTTCGCAGTCGACGTGATGCAGGCGTGAAGGCTTGCGGATAGGAGGGGCCGTGCTATCGTCGATTCCACCCGTTCGGGCCGAGTCAATCCACAGGAAAGAAGACATGTCGCGACAGCCCTCAGGCAACGGACCGTGCGTTGTGAAGACCATCAGAAAGGTGCTTCTCTTCGTCGCCGCTTGCGCAACGTTCCTCGTGTGGGGTTCCGCATTCGCCGGCGAGTCGACTTCGACAGTCGCGAAAGTGTATGTGGGTGATGGCGGCGAGTTGAAGGTGGTCCTCTCCAATAACTGTCAGGGCCTTTTCCCTGCCACGGACAACACAAGCCGCTTGGCGCTCGGGTTGTTCCTGACTGCCAAGGCCTCAGGTTGGACGGTCACCATCCGCTATAGTGACACGAGACAAAGCTGCGACGATTCGGGTCGCGCGACTCTCCAGGGCGTCTGGCTCAACTAAATCGTGTTTTTGTTATGACCGTCAGGCGATCCACTGCCTGACGGGCGCTAAAAGCGTAACTGCGACCGATCACCGTAGTTCGGACGCTTGTACGCCTTCTTGATGGTTATGGGCGCGGCCTGGACCGCTTTCAGTAGGCTTCCGGCATGAGAATCGCGCGTTCGACTGGACCTGACTAGCACTGTTGCGTCCAACTACTCGCACTGCATCAGCGATCCCTCGTTCCGGTCCGGGACCGCAGATCCGTCGCGATTGCCGCTGGAGTACGCACAACCCTCATACACGATCCGGGAGAGATAGCTTACGGACTTCCAAAAGGTATCTCTGGATCGAGCCAGTCGCATTGACTCCGAAACAGTCGGAATGGGAATTTGTCACGCGGGCGCCGCCGGTGGTGAAGCGAAAGCAGACCCATGCGAACGTCCCATCGCCCGCCTCCACGGACCAATCGGCAATAACTTGTGATTTCACGAACGGCTTGGAGATATCGTTATATATCGCCCCGCGTGGGAACGTTCCGCTGGCGCCGACTTCTGCTCGCGCCGGCAGAGCATCGGCGCTGGTGTACACGGTATAGCCGTAACTTGATAACTTCCCAAAAGTCGCAGCGAATTGCGGTCGAAGTACAGGGACCGCCGGTAGTAGACTCCTGGATCATTCTCGTACTCGCTCGTCTCAAGGTAGTGCTCGGCCGGGCTGCCTTCGAACAAGGTGGCACCCAATGGCTCAAGTGTGATGTGAAGGCGGGAGCCAGAATCCGGCAGACCGCCCCAGCTTTCGCTTAGGTCCGGCACAAAAATTTTCGACCGGCTTGACGGGGCCGCTCGGGTGTAGGCCGCCGCCATAGTTGACTCAATGGGTACCGAACTGACTGGCTCGGCGTGATCGCTTCCGCAACCGGCGATCGCGAACCCATCACCAACGCCGTGGCAGCAGCGATCAAATGCTGGTTGTTCGTCGTGGAATCGGATTCCATAGCGGTCGCCCGTCGACTTTGCGCGCATGATACGCCGCAACTTCACGCGCCACTTCAAGGCCATGACGGGGACCACCGTGCAGTCGTGGATGCTGTCCGAGCGCCTGGCGGCAAAGCGGCGCTTCCGGTGAGACGTGGATTGGGTCTCCATTACCCTGGGCTGATCCCAGCGTTCTACACGGCGGCAAACTCAGCGGCTTTTGCGTAGACGGAGACTCCGTGCGGACTCGCATGCATAAACGACGACGGCTTCCGGCACGGATCAGGGACATGGTCGACTTGAACGTGCGCCTGCTTGCTGGCGGCAGTGGCAGAGTCGTCGCATGCTACTTGAGGAACCGGCCATACAGTTCGCGCAGGCGACCCAGCTCGTTCAGCACACAAAAGGGAAAGCCTTGCCGGTCTGGTCGATCATCGATGAGCATGGCGTCAATCGCCTTCAGCATCTGCGCCGGCTCATATCTAAACGGCGCTAACTTGTTGACGATATGCGGGAACTCTTCCGCGACGCTGGCCATCGCAACTTTTCCAACGAGCTGGGCAAGGAAAGCGATGCCGTCAGCGTTCAGCGGCTCTCGGACAGCTCTTGACTTCACTGCATGGGCGTAGCTTTCGTGCGGTGGCGATGCAAAGAGAATGCCGGGAGTGCGGTAAGGTCTGGACGATCTACTGGACATGATCCTGCATCCGGTAAAACTGCATGCAGGAAATCCTAGGGTGAACCCGCTGGGGAGGCTCTGCGCTTCTGATGAGTGGCGACGCAGCTCGATCAAAGGTCGCGCCATCTTCCAT
The DNA here is from genome assembly GCA_963834335.1 of uncultured beta proteobacterium. Lineage (GTDB taxonomy): Bacteria > Pseudomonadota > Gammaproteobacteria > Burkholderiales > Burkholderiaceae_E > Lautropia. Next base: position 493,591 of record CAWIBK010000002.1, read on the forward strand.
GCGAGTGACGTACTTCACGGAGCCTCCCGGACCTAGGGAAGCTCTGCACAAGCGCCGCGGGGGGGCCCCGTGCGTTGGTTGAAGGGAGATCTGATGGTCATTTCGATCGATGGTTTGGTTGCAGCCGATTCGGGCAGCGGCTTTCGGCCCAGCAATCGCCCATTGGGCGCACCTTTACGCACGATCGAGCAATTGCCTTCGGATCATGTACAGGTTTGCCAGGGCAAACATCGCGAACGCCCGGGCGGTGTTCTTGGCCAGCCCCCGGTAGCGTACTTTGGTGAAGCCCCAGAGTTGCTTGATGACCCGAAACGCGTGCTCACCACGAGCCCGCGTGCGCGAGCGGCTTCGGTTGATCCGACGTTGCTGCTCGGTCAACGGATTCTGGTGAGTGCCCCGACGATTGACCCGGTAGCGAATGCCGGCATGCTGGCACTGCAGGCGGTGGTCTTCCACCCAGTACGCCTGATCGCCATAGAGTTCCTTCTCTTGACCGTGGACCAGATCATCGAGCCGGGTGATGTCCGCTTCGTTTGCCGGTCCCGTGGCCAGGCTGTGGACCAGCCCCTGCTTGGTCGTGCCGACGTGCAACTTCATTCCGAAGTGCCAGTCTTTGCCCTTGCGGGTCTGATGCATCTCGGGATCGCGCTCGCGCGCGGCATTCTTGGTCGAGGGGGGCGCGGCAATGATGGTCGCATCCACGATCGTCCCCGACTTGAGCAGCAATCCTTTACTCTCCAGCAGCGCCCGCACCTGGCCGAAGATCGCCTCGGTCAGCTTGTGCCGCTCCAGCAGATGCCGAAACCGCAGGATCGTCGACTCGTCAGGCACCAGATCACGGCTCAGCTCAATCCCAGCAAACCGGCGGATCGATTCGCTGTCGTACAGCGAATCCTCCATCGCCGGGTCCGACAGGTTGAACCACTGCTGCATGAAATAGATCCGCAGCATCCGCCCTATCGGATGCGGCGGACGTCCCGTGGCCGCCCTCGGATAATGCGGCTCAACCAGCGCCTGCAGCTCCGTCCACGGGATCACACGATTCATCTCGGTGAGAAACTGCGCCCGCCGCGTCACCTTGCCCTTGAGCGCCCATTCCGACGAGCCAAACGACATCTGCGTCATCGCTTCTCACCCTCGATTCCCGATGCCTCAAGCATATCTATTTCGCCCGGCATCAGGGACTGTTTTGCAGAGCTTCCCTAGTGGCGTCAACAAGTGTGAACTCAAAGCTCAGGCACTGCTGCCGAAGCAACAGCGCGCCAGAAGTCGTACCTACGACCAAGCTCATCCCCGGCATTGGCGGTCCCCACGATCCTTTGCAGGATACTGCATCTTTGTAGTTGCATCACACCGCCGGAGGCCGAAGTGTCGGAGCCAGGAATAACGTCAATCATACTGGCACCCAGCAGATCGACACGAGGATAGTCAGCGGCTACGAAGTCAGATAGGATAGCCCCGCGTAATCTGTCGTCCCAGATTCGATGCTTACGTGGAGGAGGCAAACCGATGGTGTCCTGGAGTCATGAGGAATGGGTTCAGGCGCGAGACGTATTCGTTTTCCGAACGATCCCCAGTCCGCAGGGGCAACGGTGGACGTTTTGCATTCCCCGTCGCGCCCTCGAGGAGCTTTGTCCCGAAGAGGAACTCGAGCCAGACGAATGCTTTGCTCGGTATCGGTCCGCGATCTACAGCGCTGCGGAGCGGCACGCCGCAGCCGGCGATCCGTCCAAGCAAATTGTCATCTCCGCGAGCGAAGTCCGCGCCGCGATGTAATCGGCCAGCTGCGGCTGGCCAGCAGCGTCACCACCGGACGATCCCTGTGCCCGAAATCCTTCATATCGACATTCAGTGCCAGCAGTGCAGGCAGTGGTCCCCGTCTCCCATCGACGTCCCGGATACTACGGCGCTGCCGGACGCTTGCTTGTTCCACGTCGTCACCCAGTGCCCGTACTGCTGCCGGGTGAGCCCGTGCACTGAAAAAAGTATCCGGCTCACACTTTCGAATTGAGGCTCCTTTGCCGTCACCCGCCGACGGAGTCCTTCACGCATTTCTTCGTGAAGCTCGATTTCGCTGCGCCTGCCAATTTCTTGTCGGTGCTCGCGGTTTCGCATTTCGCGGTCGCGTCTTTTTCGCATTTCGTCATGAAGGAGTTCTTTGCTACCCCCGCGAGCTTCTTTTCGGCGGCCTGAACTGGCGCAGGTAGGGCCTTCAGCCAGAGCAGACCCCGCGAAAGTAAGCAGGGCGACAAAGGCAATTTTCGTGAGCATGATCGATGGTCCTGAAAGCGAAGCGGTTGGAGGTGAGAGACTAATCGCCAAGTACCCCTACAGCCGATCTCATCAGGAGGTTTCCCTCCGGAGACGCCTCGCTGTCTCGCCGAGCTCTCGGATTTGTCCGAGCAGTATCGTAGTCGCGTCGAGCCAGCTGAACCTCGGATGGGTCTCGAGCAGGCCCAAGAAGGCATCCTCGACGTCCTCAATGTGGCGGAGGAAAGGTGCCATGTCCGAGGCCGGTATGTCGTAAATATTCATGCAGCCTCCCGCATTGGCGTTTGGGGACCTGGCAAGTGGATGCCTAGCTGGCAGCATGAAGTAAAATTCTGTTGAGACGGTGGCAGAAGATGCGTTTTTGGCATCCAGCACTTCGGAAGCGGGGGAGAATCCCGTCTCAACCCGACCTGGCCTCTCCTGTGAAAGCATCTCTTGCCCTTCAAAAACGACGCGCGTTCCTGCTCGGCGCCGCAGCCATCGGAGCTTCTCTCGCCGGGTGCGGATCCGATACTTCCGACTCGCCAACCCCGGGGAGCACGGTCTACGAAACGTGGTTTTTGACATGCCCGGCCAATAGGTTTTCCCCGATCATTGTCGACGTGATGGATGTGACGACTGGGCAAGCAATTCCCAATGCCACCGGGACTGCCGTATACACAGACGGGACAACAGTGCCTATGGATCAGACAGGCACGGCGGCAGGACAGGTTGCGAGCGATTTCCACTCTTACGACCCGGGGCTTTGGACCGTCACCGTACGGGCACCTGGATACCGGGAATGGTCGAGTGGTCGAGTTGAGGTGCCCTACCGCACGGCGGAAAACCCTTGCCCCCAGACACGTCGGTTGCAGGCGTACCTCTTCAAGTTAGACGCGGAAAGTGCGGCGAACTTGCGGAGCTCTGCAAAGTCGGATGTATGAACCAGTTCCCACCTGGCGGATATGTCGCTGATGCCATGAGCCGCCTGCCAACGCCGGGACCGGAGATTCAACCGCAGACGGTCGAGGTCGATGCGGGTCCTGCCTGGGGCAGGTACCAGATCACTTTCGAGGCCAAGCGCAATCCGCGAGGGGGGATGGGTCGGCACTGGTTCTGGGCGATGGCCTCGGGCGAGCGGATCCCAGAGGCATAACCGTACGATTGCTGAAGTGGTTTTCCGACCTGCCTCTGACGATCGTCGCCACGAGCTCGCTGTTTGGCGGCCTGGTGCTCAGTTCGACCGAGGCTGCTGGCTGGAATGATGGTTGCGAAATTTTTCAGGCCGGTGTACGAAAACAGTAACGAGGGGAACACAGTGCGCAAGAGTGCGGCATTACTGGCGATCATGCTGGCTGGCTGTGGTGGAGGAGGAAGTGATGCCCAGACCGGGCCAGCTTCAAACCCTACGCCGATCTCCGGTCCCCGGATTTCCGGTGACGTGGTGATCAAGGCGCTGAATAAGATTATCACGCCGAACGGCGATGAGGAGCGAGGTACGGGCAAGCGAGAAGGCGATACGACAATCGCCGCAGTAGGGCAGTTCGTTGAGTCGGGAAGGTTGCTGCGGCCGACCTACGGGATCGGGTCGAGCTCGTATTGTGGCCCCGACCGGTCGGGCTCGAATTGTGGCACCGATGTGCTGCCGCACATCTCGTTCCATACCCGCTTCGACCAGACGGCCACTGACACCTGGGCGCTCTACCCGGACGCATGGATCAGGAGCGATCAGGCAACGATCGAGTTGAAGAGGGCGACACCGCTTTTGATCAAGCGTAGCGACCAGCTCCACACGTCCCAGTCGCTTAGTGACTGGGGCAATGATCGCGGTTCCTCAGCCGCCCTGGTGCTCGCCACCAACGACAATGACGAAGAGTTCCGACTCTGCTGGGACACGTTCACACCAAACCTGAAGCGGCGACAATGTGGCACCTTCACTCGAGCCGACGGCACGTTCCGAGGCGTCTACGTGATGGACACCACGACAGCCGAAGCCCGGATCTGGGAGTCGGGACCTACCCGGCCGTAGGCCGTCCGTGATCATGCTTCACCGCCTCCTCGAGCGAGTTCCCCGCTAGCTTCGAAGCATAGGTGTGCTCCGTCGATTTGATGAGGGAGGCACTATGAAAGTCGCTCGGTGGTCGTGACGTTGGTTTGATTGCGATGTCGTGGTCCAGGTGTTCACGTGCCTCCGCGGAAAGAATCCTCAACGCGCGCCCCTCCCTCTCCCGGTTGCCCTCTGACGCGAGGGACCACGATGCATCCGGCCGACCAGCCGGAGATCATCACCCCTTGATGAATCCTGCCGGTGAATACAAGGTGCATACGGGTCAGAGATCTGCCATCCGTTTAGTGTCGTGTAGTGTGGGCTCGTCGAGCAATCGCCGATCAATCTCGTCCAGAGGCACAAGGGCCTGCTTGCACAGGACCCGTCAGCTCGCTCAGCAATGCGTATCCGTGACGGGTCGCATCGGCCAGCTGACTTACAGGAACATCAAGGATTCCGATAGCTCCATCCGGTTCACCGCAGACTGTCGGATACTTGCTGCCATCGAAGGCGCATGTGGCCCTGCGCACGGCGATCCCTGCTTGCGTCAGCTGCCGCTTCAACTCACTGAGCGATACACCCCCTTGCGTGCACTGACGACTCCCGACGGACTTGTAGACGCTGACACTGGATGTAGAAGTGCCGCCGCCGACAAAAGACACATTGATCCAGTTCCCCGCGGGAGCATAGCCGTTCCGGGCGGCGCGAAAAGGGCCGAGTGCAGTGCCGTCCAGGCCGATGGCGAAACATAGTTCTGTGGGATAGGACCTCAGACAGAACCAGGCTGATTCCTCGGTGCGGGCGTCCAATTTCAGGTCGATAACGTACGAGTCGACGCTAGGGGGTAGAGGTGGGGGCGAGAGCTTCACTGCCGGGTCGCTGCCGGCATGGCTTTGAAGCAACCTGATGGAGCTAGGCGCGGGATCAACGCGCCCTGAAAAGAGACGGTGTGAATTGCGTGGAACATGCACAGACGCCGTAGTCGGAACCGGCCACGGTTCTTCAATACTGCGAAAGATGCGACCTGCTCGAGTTACTCTGAGGATGCGGAACGGTGACAGCTGGTAGACGAATTGGTCCTCAAGTGTCTCATCCTGGGTTTCTGACACGGTTCTGCGGCTGATGCTGAAACCGCCCTCGCCCGGTCCGATGTCGCTCTCCAACGGCGCGAAGGTCACCTGGATCTGAGTGCTGTCCCCGGATGTCGTGTTCGCGGTCCATGAGGAAGGCAACGTGGCAAGTCCCTTGAGGGCAGCTTCGACTTGAAACTCCGCCTTGGACGCGACGGGCTCATTGCTACCACTGTCACCTCCACACCCAACCAAGGAAAAGGTCATCAACAACGCGATGAAGAGCCGATTCAATGTGTTCCTCTGTCATGGACCGAACGGGTCGAAAATAGCATCAGCTGGCGCCCAGGTCCGTGTGGTTTGCATCATCACTACACCCAAGCCAAGGTTTTAGTTAATGACGCAGCCGTGCGTAAAAACGGCTGAAATGCACGATTCCCCGTCCCGACGAATCAAAGAGTTCGCGCGCGGTACTATTGCTGCCAGACATTGACGACTTTTGAACGTCAGTTTTCCGCACGAAATTGCTGGTTGAGAGGACAAGCGGGGTCTCGACTCGCTGGCAACAGTGGTGAATGAGTAGTTGACCGGTTCTAGATAGGACCATCATGCGTATTAGGACGATGATAGCTGCGGTTGTAGCAGGTTCAATCGCTGGGTGCGGTAGCGGTGGGGATGATGGTGAAGGGGCGGCTAGCAGAGCACCATTCACTTCAGTATCAGTAGCGGAGACTATCAAGTCTGCATATATGCAAGACACCAAGTCAGACCGCTCTGGAAATGAAGTGCTAGTCTCATGTTCTGACTCGCCTGAATGTGAACCGTCGGGGAGCGGTAGGATCCTACACGTCACGCTGGAGCCCAAGGGGCCCGTCCTCTTCGAAGGCGTGGAAGCTCAACGCTATCTACGGACTTCGTTGATTACAAAGGACAATGTTCCTGAAGATGTCAGCCGAAAGCGTTTGATGTACTTTGGTAGTGACCCTGTTCAATTGCTAGGAAGCGAGTTCGGCGCTATCTATACCGTATACAGCTCACAGGAAACGCTGCCAGCTCAAGCGACTGTTGGAGATCGAGGTACGGTCGCAAAAGGCACAGCGTATACCGATAACACCAAGTCCGCTTCACTAGGGGCCTCGAGAGTAGACTGGTACGTCATGGCAGGTGACGGAACATTTGCTTGGGTATGCTTCACCTTCTTCCCCATGTTGGATAGGTTCGTTCGTATTCCCAGCTCTTACACCGATTGTTTTGCAGTCAATTCAAAAGCTCAGATAGAGAAGTACCGCTGGATGACCCAAGAATACAAGTACGTCGAGGCGTTTGAATAAGTTTTCGGCGGTCCCGTTCTGCCAGGGCGTGCCGCGTCGATCAGCGCCGAACTGATCTTTTACCTGACCGTCCGGTCCGGGCCGTTGGCAAGTCCGGCGTAATCAGTCAGCGCGCGCCTGCGAGCCGGCATTCCTCGATTCATTGTGCTGTCCGGCTGTGTCACCATCATTCATGCAAGTGACGGACAAACAGGTTCGCGAAGTTATCTCTGGCCTGCTGGCCGCGCGGCAGCCGTCGGCGACGATCTGTCCGTCGGAGGCGGCGAGGGCGCTGGCGCCGGATGCATGGCGACCCTTGATGCCGCAGATCCGGGCTGTGGCGATCGCCATGGCGACGGAAGGCTTAGTGGATATCCGCCAAAGTGGTCGCACGGTGGTGCCAGAGGCTCCGCTTCGTGGACCAATCCGATTGGGGCAGGTGATCCCAAACACCGCCGGATACCCAACGACCCCGGATGGACGGTACTTTGTCGTGCGCGGACGCCTATGGCGCAAAGCGAATCCCCAACTGTCGGCGGACCTGCGGGACGCACTGGTGAGGCAGCTGATGGAGGCCCGGCGTGCGCTACGCAAAGGATCGTCGGAGGCTGAGCGTCAAGAGGCTCGCAAGCAAATAGACCGCGCCAAGCGAGCACTTGGAGAACGAGGCCCCGTCTGGTGGACCGACGGCGAACCGGACTTCAACCGCAAGCTGGTGAAGAACACTTCATATCGGGACTGGTTCGAGCGGCTGTCCGGATGAGTACTCTTACAGCTCGAATGACGGAATTCTTGACGCAACCCTAAGAGCCAGGTGTGCAGGGACCGCTCAGGTTCGGTTCGGTGCTCATGTAATAGCATCTGCTGGTAACCCAACTCAAGTCGAGGCGTCACCAGAGAGGCGGTTGCAGATGGAGCAAGTTACCAAGGGCCTCTGCATACTAATGTTGATCTGCTTGTGTCCTCCACCGGGGCGAGCGGAGACCGTATACCGCTGTCCTGGCAATGTGTATCAGCAGACACCGTGTCAAGGCGGAACGAGGCTTGACATCGATCCCGCGACAAACATGATCGGAACGGCGCCAAGCGTTTCCGATCAAGTCCGGGCGTATGCGGCGGAGCCATCCGGCCCATGGGTAGCCACAATCCCGATGCCGCCAAGGATGGAAGTGACACCCTCTACGCATTCCACCTATCTGCCGAGGGGGCCGACGATCTGGGTGGGCAAGCACCGACATCGGCACTATTGACGTGGTAAACGACGGCAGGGTCTGTTCAACCAAGACCGAGCGCGGCGCCGTGGGCGACATAGCAAAATTAATGCAGGACATGCACCCTCACCCGTGTGGACGCAGCCGTGCGTAAAAACGGCGTAAATGCGCGATTCCCCGCCCCGACGAAACAAGGACTTAGCGCGCGGTACCATTGCTGCCAACCAAGCGTTGCTGACAACCGTGCATTCGGGAGGGTCAGCCAACCGCGCCTAACGCTTTGAATTTACAGAGGATTTCTATGGCAACCATCCGTTACGAAGACCTGGTCGAATCGGTCGCGGCGGGCCTGCAGTTCATCAGTTACTACCATCCCGAGGACTACATCCGTCATTTGGCCAAGGCCTATGAGATCGAGCAGAGCGCCGCGGCGCGCGACGCGATCGCCCAGATCCTGACCAACTCCAGGATGTGCGCCGAAGGCAAGCGGCCGCTCTGCCAGGACACCGGCATCGTCAACGTCTTCCTCCGGATCGGCATGGATGTCCGGTGGTCCGGTTTTGCGGGCTCGCTCGAGGATGCGGTCAACGAGGGCGTGCGCCGGGGCTACATGGCAGCCGACAATCCGCTGCGCGCCTCCATCGTGGCCGACCCCCTGTTCGAGCGCAAGAACACCCGCGACAACACCCCGGCCGTGGTCCATGTGCAGTTGGTGCCGGGCGGCACCGTGGATGTACGGCTGGCGGCCAAAGGCGGCGGCTCGGAGAACAAGTCCAAGCTGGTCATGCTCAATCCCTCGGACTCGGTGGTGGACTGGGTGCTGAAGACCGTCCCGACGATGGGCGCCGGCTGGTGCCCGCCGGGGATGCTCGGCATCGGCATCGGCGGCACCGCGGAGAAGGCTGCGCTGATGGCCAAGGAGTCGCTCATGGATCCGATCGACATGAGCGAACTGCTGGCGCGCGGCCCGAACGACAAGCTGGAGGAACTGCGCGTCGAGTTGTACCGCAAGGTCAACGCGCTCGGCATCGGCGCCCAGGGGCTCGGCGGCCTCACCACGGTGCTCGACGTGAAGATCATGACCTATCCGACCCATGCCGCCAGCAAGCCGGTGGCGATGATCCCGAACTGCGCAGCAACCCGCCATGCGCATTTCGTGCTCGACGGGTCCGGGCCGGCTTACTGCGAGCCCCCGTCCCTCGATACCTGGCCGGACGTGAAGTGGGCGCCGGACGCCGAGACATCCCGCAAGGTCGATCTCGACGCGCTGACCGCGCAGGAAGTGGCGTCCTGGAAACCGGGACAGACCCTGCTGCTGTCCGGCCGGATGCTCACCGGCCGCGACGCCGCCCACAAGCGGATCCAGGACATGCTCGCCCGCGGCGAACCACTGCCGGTGGATTTTCGCGGCCGGGTGATCTACTACGTCGGCCCGGTCGATCCGGTGCGCGACGAAGCGGTCGGCCCGGCCGGACCGACAACCGCCACGCGCATGGACAAGTTCACCGACATGATGCTCTCGCAGACCGGCCTGCTCGCCATGGTCGGCAAGGCCGAGCGCGGCCCGGTGGCGATCGAGGCCATCCGCAAGCACAAGGCCGCCTACCTGATGGCCGTCGGCGGCGCGGCCTACCTCGTCTCCAAGCAGATCCGCAAGTCCCGTGTCGCCGCATTCGAAGACCTCGGGATGGAGGCGATCTACGAGTTCGAGATCGAGGACATGCCGGTTACCGTCGCGGTCGATTCGGAGGGCACGTCGGTGCACGATACCGGCCCGAGGGAATGGCAGGCGCGGATCGGGGGAATTCCGGTCGCGATCGCCTGAACCTGCAGGCGCAGGCCAGCCAGGGCTGACCCGTTCCGATGTCCGACCTGCTGCAGACCGATGCCGGGGTGTTCGCGCTCGTGCTGATCGCCGTGCTGGCGATGACGAGCGCGATCCTGGGACTGATCGTCTGGTCGCTCAAGCGCCAGAAGGACCCGAAGCTTCAGATTGACTGCGACGCACCGCTGGCCGATCTCCTTCCCTCGCTCACCGGCCTGACCCACGGCTCATTCCTCGAGGGCAATGCGGTCGACCTATTCGAGAACGAGGCCTTCTTCGAGGCGATGTTCGACGCCATCGCATCGGCCCGGCATTCGATCACATTCGAGATGTACCTCTGGAAGGCGGGAACCCTGGAACAACGCGTGGTGGATGCGCTGCTAGAGCGTCGGCAGGCCGGCGTGGCGGTGCGCTTGATGGTCGATGCCAACGGCGGCAAGCGAATGAGCGAGACGGCGCGAACACCGGCTCCTCGAGGGCGGCTGCCGGCTGGTGCTCTACCACCGCAGGCGCCTGCGCAACATCGGCCGGGTGAACCGGCGCGACCACCGCAAGCTGCTGGTGGTCGACGGCCGCGTCGCGTTCGTCGGCGGTCATTGCATCGTCGACAACTGGCTGGGCTCGGGCCAGGATCGCGAGCACTTTCGCGACGTCGGCGTGCGCGTGCGCGGGCCGATCGTCCATGCGCTGCAGGCGACGTTCTGCGAGAACTGGATCGAGGAGACCGGCGAACTGCTCGTCGGCGACACCTACTTCCCGGCGTTGCAGCGGGAGGGCGAGATCGGCATCCACGTCGCCAGCATCAAGGCCGAGGGCTCGCCGCCGGCAGTCAAGATCCTGCACTACCTGGTACTGTGCATGGCCCGCGAGCGACTCTGGATCCAGAACCCGTACTTCCTGCCGGATGTCGCAGCGATCGCGGCGCTGGGCCAGGCAGTGGCCAGGGGCGTCGACGTCCGCGTCATGGTCCCTTCGGCGGAGGCGTCGGACTTCCCGATCGTGCAGCATGCCGCCCACCGCAATTTCGAGAAACTGCTGGCGTGCGGGGTGCGGATCTTCGAGTATCAGAAGACGCTGCTGCACCAGAAGCTGTTGACTGTCGACGGGGTCTGGTGTGCGATCGGATCGAGCAACTTCGACGATCGCTCCTTCGAGATCAACGACGAGATCACCGTCGGCCTGCTGGACGCCTCACTGGCCCGGCAGTTCGAGGCCATCTTCGAGCGCGACCTGGCCGACTGCGTCGAACTGTCGCACGACGCCTGGCGCCGGCGCGGCCTGTGGCACAAGGTCAAGGACCACACCCTGTACCTGTTCAGCGACCAGTTCTGAGGGGCCCGCGGTCGGCTCAGCGCGGGGTGCCTCGGGCGCTCAGCGGGGCAGGCTCAGCGCTCATCGCTCAGCGGTTTCAGGCCTGGCTGAGCGCGTCGATGCCGGCCTTGGCGATCTGCAGGTCCTCGGTGGACTTGACGCCGGATACGCCGATGGCGCCGATCACCTGGCCGTCGACCAGGATCGGCGCGCCGCCCTCCAGCAGGCCCTGCAGCAGCGGCACCGACAGCATGGCGTAGCGGCCCTCGTTGATCATCTTCTCGTAGCCGCCGCTCTCGCGGCGACCGAGCGCCGAGGTACGGGCCTTCTCGGTAGCGAAGTAGGCGGCCGCCGGCGCGGCATTGTCCAACCGCTGCAGCGCCAGCAAGTGGCCGCCGTCGTCGACCACGGCGATCGCGACCGCCCAGTCGTTTTGCACTGCGGTGGCCGTGGCGGCCGAAAGGATTTTCTGGACGTCGGCGAACTCGAGAACGGATTTCTTTTTCATGGCGTGGGAGCGTGGCACGGCCCCGGGGCAGGTCGAGGGACCCTACTCTACCATCCGCACCGCCGGTATCAGGCCTGGGCGGCGCGGATGCCGCGCGCCATGTCCAGGCGCATCAGCAGCACCAGCCCCGCCACGAAGAACAAGCCGGTGATCAGAAAGGCAAGCCGGTGATTGCCGTCGGTCACCCAGCTCACCAGCCCATAGGTCAGCGGCCCCACGACCGCGGCGATCCGGGTCGCGAAAGACCACAAGCCGAAGAACTCGCCCAGCCGCGTCGCCGGCGCCAGCGCTCCCACCAGCGCCCGGCCACAGGACTGGCTGGATCCCATGCACAGGCCGGCCAGGGTGGCCGCCCCCCAGAACAGCAGTCGCGTGGTGGTGAAACTGGCCACCAGCACCATGACGATCCAGGCCACCAGCGTGATGGCGAGAGCGGGCTTGTGCCCGATACGATCCTCGGCGTAGCCGAACAGGAACGCGCCGATGGCCGAGGCGATATTGACCAGGAACACCAGCGCCATCGTTTCCTGCTGCTGAAAGCCCATCACCTGCTCGGCGTAGACGGCGGCCAGCGCGATCACCACCGAGATGCCGGCCTGGTAGGCGGCGCCGGTCCAGAGCAGACGGCGGAAGTCCGGAAACGCCGTGGTGCGCCGCGCCGACTCCCGCAGGTCGATCAGCGAACGCAAGAGTCTCGCTCCGCCGGCCGCCTTGGCCCCCTCCCCCGTCCCGGTTGCGGCCAGGCGCGCCTGCGGCAGTGCGCGCTCGCGCAGCACCAGGAAGATCGGTAGTGCTGCAACAGCGAAGATGGCCGCAGTGATCAGCATGGTGACCGGCACGAACTGCTCCGCCGTCTCGCCGCGCTGCTGAGCCATGATGACATAGGCCAGCGACAGGCCCAGGGCCAGCATCCCGCCGAAATAGCCGAAGCTCCAGCCCCATCCGGACACCCGACCCAGCGCGGTCGGGCGCGCCAGTTCCGGCAGGAATGCGCCGCACAGCGCCTCTCCCATCGAATAGAAGTAGTTGGACAGGATGATGAGCAGCATCGCCAGTGCCAGGTCGCCGCGGCCACACCAGGCCAGTCCGGCCGTGGCCATTACGCATCCGACCGTCGCCACGCCGAGCAGGCGTTTTTTGGACGCCCGCAGATCGGCCAGCGCGCCGATCGCTGGCATGGTCAGCAGCACCGCGAGGTTGGACAGCCCGAGGATGGCGGTCCACGCGAGGGTGCCCCAGGACGCCGCGTTCGCAACGACGCCGACGAAGTAGACGTTGAAGACCGCCGTGAGGACGACCGTGGTGTAGCCGGAGTTGGCGAAATCGTAGGACGACCAGGCCAGCACTTCACGGCCGCGTACGCCTTCGTTCAGTGCGCTGCGATCGAACAGTGTCATTGCACGGACCATCCGGTTTGAGATGACGGGACCAGCCGATACCAGGCCAGGCCCAGGAGTTCGCGCAGCGCCGTCCGAGAGGACTCGATCGCCTCGGCCGTCGGCACCAGTTTCAGCCAGGCGAACCGGCCGGGTCCCGCCAGGAACGAATGCGGTGCGGGTGTTACCGTGAAGCCTGCCCGTTCGAACGTCGCCTGGGCCCGACGCATGTGAAAGGCATGGGTGACCAGCAGCACGCGGCGAATGCCCAGCGGCAGGAGGATCGCCGCGGTGAACGCCGCATTCTCGGCGGTGTCGCGCGACCTGGCTTCCATCCACTTGACCGGCGCCGACAGATCGACCTCCAGCACGCTTCGCAAGAGTTGCGCCTCCGGTTCGCCCCCCTTGATGGTCACGCCGCCGGAGACCAGGATCGGCAGACCGGTGAGGCGGGCCAGGCGCTGGGTATGCAGCGCGCGTTCCAGCGAAGTCCCGCCGATACGATTCGGTCGTACGCTGGCGGTGCCGTCGGCCACGGTGCCGCCCGACAACAGCACGATCGCCTGCGGCGCGTTGCCCGGCTTTTCACGCCAGGCCGACTGTCGCGCCTGCGGCAGGCGCAACGGGGGCAGATCCAGATCCGCATAGGGCGCCTCCAGCCAGGCCATCAGCGGCTCGGCCACCAGCGGCAGCGACAAGGCGATGCCGGCGATCAGGCCGAGCGCCACGAAGCCCGAGCCCAGGCGGGGCCAGCGCCGGCGCAGCACAAGGCCTGCCGCAATCATCAGGAACAACGAGACGGGGGGCAGCAGCCAGGCGGACAGGAAGCTTTTGAAGCCCAGGGGCAGCATCAGCCGGAAAGCGCCTGACGCACCTGGTCCAGCGCCGTGGGATCCTCGATGGTGCTGACGTCTCCCGGATCACGCAGTTCGCAGATCGCCTGGATCGACCGCCGCACGACCTTGCCGGAGCGGGTCTTGGGCAGGACCTGCACGAAGTGCACGCGTGACGGCCGCGCCACCGCGCCCAGTTGCTGGTCGACGACCTTCATCAGCTCGCCCTCCAGGCGCAGGCGCGCCTGCGCGATGGCCGCCGCATCGCCGAGCTTTTCCTTCGAGAAGGCCTGGGGATCGCGCAGCACGGCAAACGCCATCGCGACCTGGCCCTTGAGCGAATCCGCCACTCCGATCACCGCACACTCGGCCACCGCCGCGTGGCTGTTGATCGATTCCTCGATTTCGCGGGTACCGAGCCGGTGCCCGGCGACATTGATAACGTCGTCCGTGCGTCCGAGGATGAAGAAGTAGCCGTCCTCGTCCCGGATGCCCCAGTCGAAGGTCGAATACAGTTCCCGTCCCGGGATGCTCTTGAAATAGGTGTCGATGAAGCGCTGGTCGTCCTGCCAGACCGTCTGCATGCAACCGGGCGGCAACGGCGGCACGATGACCACCACGCCCTTCTGATTGGGCCCGAGCGGCTCGCCGGTGACTTCATGCACCACCTGCACGTTGTAACCGGCCACTGCCAGGCCGGGGCTGCCGTACCGCACGGGCGTCGGCTCGACGTCCGGGAATCCGTTGGACAGCGTCAGAATCGGCCAGCCGGTCTCGGTCTGCCAGTAGTTGTCGATGACCGGTCGTCCGAGTCCATCGGAGATCCATCGCGCAGTCGGCTCATCCAGCGGCTCGCCGGCGAGGAACAGCGCCTTCAGGGTACTGGTGTCGTGGCGCCTGAGCAGGGCCGGATCCTGGCGCTTGAGCACGCGTATCGCCGTCGGCGCGGAGAACATCACCGCCACCCGGTAGCGCTCCACCAGTTGCCACAGGATGCCGCCGTCCGGCCGCACCGGCGTTCCCTCGTACATGATCGTCGCCATGCCGGCGATCAGCGGACCGTAAATGATGTAGGAATGCCCGACGACCCAGCCGATGTCGCTGGTGGTGAAGAAGGTCTCGCCCGGACCGCCCCGGAAGATCTGCGCCATCGAGGCGGCCAGCGCCACCGCATAGCCGCCGACGTCGCGCTGCACGCCCTTGGGCTTGCCGGTGGTGCCGGAGGTATAGAGGATGTAGCTCGGTTCATTGGACTCGAGCCAGGTGACCGGCACTTCGGCATCGGCAAACCGTGCGGCAAGCGCGGCATAGTCGTGATCGCGCCCGCCGACCTGGCCCGCCGGCGCGAGGCCGCGATCGACCATCAGCACCTGGGGCGCATCGCCGGCGGCGCGCTCGATCGCCTCGTCCAGCAACGCCTTGTAGGGCACGACCTTGCCGGCACGCGACCCGGCATCCGCGGAAATGACCAGCTTGGGTCGCGCATCGTCGATACGGCTGGCAAGGCTGACCGCAGCGAAGCCGCCGAATACCACCGAGTGGATCGCCCCGATCCGGGCGCAGGCCAGCATCGCGAAGGCAGCCTCGGGAATCATCGGCAGGTAGATCAGGACGCGGTCGCCCTTGCCGACTCCGAGCGACTGGATCACCGCCGCCATCACCTGCACCTGGCGCGACAATTCGGCAAAGGTGTAGGTCTGTTCGCGACCGGTCTCGGTCGAGACGTAGATCAGCGCGGGCTGGTCCGCCCGCGTCGTCAGCCAGCGATCGACCGCGTTGTGACACAGGTTGGTTTCGCCGCCCTCGAACCAGCGCACGAACGGCAACTTCGAGTCGTTCAGCACCCGGCCGGGCGGCCGGTGCCAGTCGATCCGTCGCGCCTGCTCGCCCCAGAATCCTTCAGGATCCTGGATCGAACGTCGATGCACTTCCGCATAGTCCATCTGACCGCCTCCGCTTGCGCCTGCGCCAGCACCGCTGCGCGATTGAAGCGGCGCCCCCGGGCGCCGCCGGGCGTGCCGGTGCGTTCTTCGCCTATTCTACGGACAAGCGCGGCCGGACGAGGCAGTGCGGGCGGCGCGGGTCATTTGACCAGCAGGCGGGCCGCCTCGAACGGCATCACGAAGCGCCAGTGGTGGGTCGCGATCAGCAGGTGCTTCAGTGGCGGCTCTTCGCCCGCCAGCGACCGCAGCACGTCGTAGGTCTCGTCGGCCAGCTGCAGCAGCGGCGCGTAGCTGATGCTGAGGCGTACCTGGTCGCGGTCGCTGTCCTGGACGCAGCCCAGCGCCAGACGCAGGGTGAATCTCAGCGACGACGAGATCGGCACATCCACGCACAGCCAGACGCGATTGAGGGCTTCGGCCAGCATCATCTCCGGGCCGCGGATGGTTCGGGCCAGGCGCTGGCTCAACTCGCCGACACCCTCGGAGACGACCCGGAAGATCACCAGCGACTGCCGCAGTTTGGGGTCCAGGCCCGCGTGCTGGTGCGCCCAGCGCCGCAATGCATCGCTGCTGGTACGGCGTCTGTCGGCCGGATGTCCCGTCACGAGGCGCTCCTTCAGCCAGGCCGCAAGATCGACCAGCGGCCGGTCAAAGGCGCCGAGGTATTCGACGGGCTGGCGGCCCAGACGGCTGCGCAGCGCGTCGTCGATGGTGTCGGCCACCAGGCAGGCAGGTATCGCGCGCAACGCCGGCAGGCGGGCCCTTCCCAGTCGCGCCAACAGGTCCGAGCCGCTCATTCGCGGCAGGCTGTTGCTGCAGACCATCGCCGCAACGTCGCCGTCGACCTGCAGTTGCGCCCAGGCCTGCTCACCACTGGCATACTCTCTGAGCCGGTAGTGGCGTCCCAGCACCGCCCGCAAGGCCTCCCGATGTGTCGGCTGCGATGCGACCACGACGATGACCGGCCGCTCTTGCGGGTTGCGCCCCACCGGATCTCCTGCCTGCGATGCCGGTTTCGACGGCGCAGGCCGGGCTTCGGAAAGGACGAAATGCTCCATCGACGACACCTTGCGGATACGGGTTGCCAGACATCTTGAGACCGTTGTTATTGTTTCGCAGTTTCCTCCGGATGGTTGGTATGCGGGGACGCGCGGCGGCTTTGCGCCGAAGGACGGCGGGCCCCGGCGCCGCCCCCTTCGCAGCAGCGAACGCCGGTAAGGATTCGACGGCGCGTCGTCGCACCATCGGCGTGGGGCTGGCGGGCGCTCTCGCACTCGGCCTGCAGGCCTGCGGCCTTACCCCGACCCGCCGGTCTGACACCGGCGACGATTACGAGGGCGGTGGGGACGATCTCGACCTGGCCGCGGGCGGCGCCGGCTCCGAGGTGGTGATGCAGGCGTTGGCCAATGTCGGCAAGCCTTACCGGTGGGGCGGCGACAATCCCGAGGAGGGTTTCGACTGCAGCGGTCTGGTGGTGCACGTCTACGAAGACGCACTGGGGATCCGCCTGCCCAGGACCAGCCGCCAGATGAGCCGGCGGGGCGTGCCGATCGATCGCAAGCAACTGTTCGCCGGCGACCTGGTGTTCTTCAACACATCCCGGCGCGCCTACTCCCATGTCGGCATCTACATCGGTCGCGGCCGTTTCGTCCACGCGCCGTCCACCGGCAGCCTGGTGCGGGTGGAACGGTTAAGCAACCGCTACTGGGCTGCCCGCTACGATGGTGCCCGTCGGCTGGTCAAGTCGGTGGCGGCAAACAACTGAGCGACCGGTCGCTGCCGGGCGACTCGCGTGCGGCCGGCTTGCCTGCGGCCGGCTTGCCCGCCGCTGGCTCGCCTGCGGCCGGCTACTTGACCGCAGCCACCACCATGATCTCCACCCGATGCTTCGGTGTCGCCAGGCTGGCTTGCACCGTCGCCCGCGCCGGTGTCGACCCGGCGACGACCCAGGCGTCCCAGATTCCGTTCATGGTCTGGAAGTCGCCGATGTCCGCGAGGTAGATGGTCGCGGTCAGCATGTGCTGCTTGTCGCTGCCGGCCTCCGCCAGCAGCGAATCGATCGACGCCAGCACCTGGCGCGTCTGATCCGCGACATCCTTGTCCGTATCCTTGGCCACCTGGCCCGCCAGATAGACGAGTCCGCCGTTGATAACCGCCTGGGACATCCGGGGCCCGGAATGCAGTCGTTTGATGCTCATGCAAGTCTCCTTTGTGAATGAGATTGAGTCGGGGTGTTCGCGGGCAGAGGCCGCGAGTGTGCCTCAGGCCTGGTCGATGAACGCCACCACATCGCGTACCTGATCGACCTGCATCAAGGTCGGCGCATGCCCCACGCCGGGGTAGGTGATGAGGGACGCCTTGGGGCCGCGCACCGTCATCTCCTGCGCCACCTCCTGTTCCAGCAGGTCCGATTCGGCGCCCCGCAAGACCAGGGTCTGGCAGCGGATCTGGTCCCACAGGAACCAGAGGTCGGTGGTAACCGGCTTGGCGATGGCCTCGCGGGCGGCATCGCCAATGCGCGGATCGTAGTGCAGGCGCCAGCCGCCATCGGGCTGGCGGATGACGATGTGTTCGCTGAGCGCGTGCCACTGTTCGGGGGTATGCGGTCCGAAGGTCGCCGACGAGCGCATGACGTGCGCGAGGCCCTCCTCGAACGACGCGAATTCGGTAGTGGTCCCGACTGCGGCGCCGATGCGCGCGATGCCGGCACTCCCGATCACCGGTCCGACATCGTTGATCACGAGTCGCTCGATCGGATTGCCGGCCATCGCCGCAATCATCATGCCGATCAGGCCGCCCATCGACGTGCCGACCCAATGGATCCGGTCGACATCCAGGCGTGCGATCAGCGTGATGCAGTCCGCCACGTACTGCGGAAAACCATAGCCGCGATAATCCGCCAGCCGATCGGACAGGCCGCGACCGACCACGTCGGGGCAGACGACCCGATAGCGACCGCACAGCTCGCGCGCCAGGGTGTCGAAGTCGCGGCCGTTGCGGCTCAGTCCGTGAGCACAGACCACCACGTCGGTGTTGCCGGGGTCTCCCCACTCGGCATAGGCCATCCGGTGCAGACCACCGGGATGCAGGCATTGAACGGATTCAAGTCGCGGCAGCATGGACAGTCCTGGATACGGATCGTGCTGACCCGGGAGATACAATCGACCTGAATGGTATCAGCCGGCAACCGATCAGCAGGGACAGGAACGCACACATGGCAGACAAGACGCTTCAGGGAAAACTGGCACTGGTCACCGGGTCGACCAGCGGCATCGGGCTTGGCATGGCCCGGGCATTAGCGCAGCGCGGCTGCAACCTGGTCATCAACGGCTTCGGCGACGCGGCCCAGATCGAATCGCTGGTGTCGTCGATCGCAGCGGACAACGGGGTCAAGGTCGTCTTCGAAGGCGGTGACCTCAGCAAGGTCGCCGACATCGAAACCCTGATGAAGCGCTGCACGGAGGTCCACGGCGGCGTGGACATCCTGATCAACAACGCCGGCATCCAGCACGTCGCCAGCATCGAGAATTTCCCGGTGGAACGCTGGGACGCAATCATCGCCCTGAACCTGAGCGCGGTGTTCCACGCGACGCGGCTGGCCCTGCCCGGCATGCGCAAACGCGGATGGGGACGGATCATCAACATCGCGTCGGCACACGGACTGGTTGCCTCTGCCGAGAAATCGGCCTATGTGGCGGCCAAGCACGCCGTGGTCGGCCTGACCAAGGTCACCGCGCTGGAGACTGCCACCACCGGCATCACCTGCAATGCGATCTGTCCGGGCTGGGTGCTCACGCCGCTGGTCCAGAAACAGGTGGATGCGCGGATGAAAGAGAAAGGCATCACGCAGGAGCAGGCCAAGGCTTCCCTGCTGGGCGAGAAGCAGCCCTCGCTGGAGTTCGTCACCCCGGAGCAACTCGGCGAACTGGCTGTCTTCCTGTGTTCGGCCGGGGGCGATCAGGTCCGTGGCGTGGCCTGGGCCATGGACGGAGGCTGGACCGCGCAGTAACCCCGCGACGCGCGTGACTGCGTGCGACCGCGCGTGACAGCGCGCGACCACCCCCAGCCGCCCGCGACAACGCCCTGATCGCTCTTATCAGCGGACATCGATCCGCCAGTACGGCGGCGAATCGAGACGCAGCCGACGCACCTCGGGTCTACTGCCTGCGCGCAGGCGGATCTGGATCGCGCCATCCACGTCGGTCCTGAGGATGCGGGCGTCGATTGCGGACAAGCGCCGCATCACGGCAGGGTGAGGATGGCGATGGCGATTCCGGTAGGAGACCTGCAGCACCGCGAACCCCGGCTGCACGGCCGCCAGCAGGCGCGGGCCCGTGGCCTGCCCGCCACCGCTCTGAGGCACGATCAGGACGTCGGAGCGCAGCGCTGCGCCGGCGGGATCCGTTTCGTTCAGGAGGCGCGCCTCGGCCGAGGCCGGTAGGTCGCCGGCCAGCAGCACCGACCCGGCTGTGGATGACACACGCACGACGCAACTGCGTGCGTTGTCGCGTGCGTCCTGGCGTGTGAGGGCCGTCGCGCGCGGATAGAGGGCGGTGACCGTCGCACTGCCCAGGCGATGGCTCGTGCCGGCCCTGCAGGGCGCTGCCCCGCGGACTGCCGGCGCCTGGGGATCGACCGGCAACAGGCGGACGTCGAAACCGCTCAGCACCTGCTTCGGCCGCAGGGACTGCAGCACCGAGGCGACGCCGCCGGCGTGCTCGCGGTCCAGGTGGGAGATCACCAGCATGTCGATGGCGTCGATGCCCCGCGAGCGCAAGTAGGGCATCAGGAAACGCGCGGCCGCGCTGTTGTCGGCGTCTGCCCCGGGCCCGGCATCGAACAGCAGCCGCTGGTTGCCCGATTCGACCAGGATGCTGCTGCCCTGCCCGATATCCAGCACCGTGACCCACAACTCGCCAGGCGCCGGCACGCGCTGCGGCGCCATCAGAAGCGGCAGCATGCACAAGAGGCCTGCGCGGCGCATCGGCAGGCCCGACGGCGCCAGGAGTACGGCGGCGCCCACGAGCGCGGCCACCAGGGTCCAGTTGCCCGGGCGAGCGATCGCGAGGCTGGCGGCAGGCAATCGGTCGAGCAGATTCAACACGACGATCAGGCCTCTGGTCAGCCACAGGCTCAGTTGCAGCAGCCAGGCGCCGCCGGTCTCCGACACCGGCGCCAGCAGTGTCGCCGCCAGCGACAGCGGCGTGACCAGCAGGCTCACCCACGGAATCGCAAGGGTGTTGGCGAGCGGGCCGATCAGCGACAGGGTCGAGAAAAGTGTCACCACCAGCGGCGCCAGGCCGACCGTCGCCGCCCATTGGCTGCGGCCGGCATCGCGCAAGGCAACCACCAGACGCGTGATGACGCCGCCCCTGGTAGATAGCGGATGACGCCAGACGACTCTCCACGCCATGAGCGCACCACAGGATGGCAGCCACCGCGCCGAATGAAAGCCAGAAGCCGGCGGTGGCAACCGCCCATGGATCCATCGCCACCACGATAGCCGCCGCCAGCAAGGTGACGTCCAGGGAACCGCCACCGCGACCGAGCAAGGTCATCAGCGCAGCGGCACTCAGCATCCAGCAAGTCCGCTGAGAAGGAATCCCCCAGCCCGACAGCAAAGCGTAGGCGAACGCGGTCGTCACGGCGATCAGCAGCACGAGTACCTGTCGCGGGTGCGCCGCCGAGCAACCGTGACACGCCCGGGAACTGCCGACGTGCCAGCACCCTGAGCAGCCGGCCGGCCAGCCACGCCGCGACCAGCGCAAGCATCGTGACATGCATGCCGGATATCGCCATGAGATGGCTGACCCCGGTGCGTGAGAACAGACCCCACAGGCCCGCACCGATCGCGCCCTGCTCCCCCAGCGCCAGCGCGACCACGATTCCGAAAGTCGACCAGTCGCCGTCGCGCGCCGTGCCGACCCGGTGCGCATGGACCGTCTCCAGACGGTCGCGCAAAGCGGCGCGCCACGCTTCGAACCGGACCAGCAGCCCGGACCAGGGGCGCCAGGCCGCACCCGCCGGCGGCGCATGCAGGCGCGTGCGGGCCTCGACCCGCCCGAGCCCTCCCACGCCCTGCTGCAAGTAGCGCAACTCGAGGTCGAAGGCATCCGGGTTGACCGGCGCGACCGGACGTTTCAGGCGCGCCGTCAGTCGCCAGTACTGCCCAGGGCGAGGCCAGTCTTCGGCAGCGCTCGCGCGGTCACTGGCAGCGCTCGCACGGTCTTTCTCACGCTGGCGGCCCCAATCCAGTTGCACGCGCTCGAGCCGGCCGCAGCCGCCGCCACTGCCGCTGCCACTGCCAATGTCACCACCGTCACCGCTGTCACCACCGCCACCGCCCCCGTCACCACTGTCACCACCGTCTCCAGCGTCAGCGCGGCCCCCCTCCTCCGCGCCGACGACCCGGCATTCGAACAGCGTCATGCGAATGCGGTTGCCGAACTCGAAACGTTGCGGCATGCCATCCACCCTGCCGACCAACTCCAGGGTACGACCTTCCAGCGAGGCCGGCAGCCGCGCCTGCAACGCGGCATGGATCTGCCAGAGCAGCAGCAGGCTGGCGAGCATCAGGGCGATCGACCAGCTGACCGGGCAAGCCACAAAGCGGTTGCCGGCACCGATGCCCGGGATCGCCGATCCAACGCGCCGATCGGCGACTGCCGGCACCCGGGCAGGGAGCGCCATCGTCATCAGCGCCGGCAGCAACAGCAGCACAGCACCAGCACCAGAGCGAGTGTCCAACCTACACGCGGGACCCAAGCGGCATCCGGCAGGCGACCGCTCAGGTGTATCACGCTCGCGACCGCAACCAGTGCGGCCGCAAGCTGGCGGGCCGTCGGCAGCATCCGGAACGCACTGGCTGGCATGACCAGGCAGCGTAAGACACCGGGGCGCCCGGGTCGATACGGCGAAGGTCGAACCCGGCCTAGGCCAGGCGATCTTGCGATCAGGCGATCGTGCGATCAGTTGCCCAGTGCCGGCAGGACCCGGCGCGCGTTGCGCGCGGTCGCCTGGACGGCGTCCTCGCGGTCGATTTCGCGAAGGTCCGCGAGCACCTGGGCGATGCCCGGCAGCTCAGCCGGCGAATTGCGCTCCGGATGCCGCCACGCCGGCGAGATATCCGGTGAATCGGTCTCCAGCACGATGGCATCCAGCGGCAGCGAACTCGCCAGGCGACGGATATTGAGTGCGCGAGTGAAGGTCATCGCGCCGCCGAAGCCGAGCGCCAGGTCGAGGTCGATCAGCTGCGCCGGCCTGCTGGCTGCTGCCGTTGAACGCATGGGCGATGCCACTCACCGGCCTGAACCGCCGGATCTGCTTCGCCACCGCATCCACCGATCTCCGAACATGCAGGATGACCGGCAAATCGAAATCCTTCGCCAAACGCATCTGCTCGATGAAGAAATGCGCCTGGCGCTCCAGGTCCAGGCCGGGGATGAAGAAATCGAGCCCGATCTCACCGATGCCGACGAAACGCGGATGGGCCCGGGCCGCCTCCACCCGCTCGCGCAGCACCGCAAGGTCGCCGTCCGCCGACTGGTCGACCAGCAGCGGATGGATGCCGAGCGCAAAGTAGACATCCGGATGCGCGTCCACCAGCTGATTAACGCCGTCGAAATGATCGACGCCGATGGCCGGCACCACGAACGCGCCGACCCCGGCCTCGCGGGAGGCCGCAAGCATCTGCGTCACGGTCAGCCGCAAACTCCGACGCGTCCAGGTGGCAGTGGGTATCGATGAGCATGAGGACCTGCTCCCGGGATCAGGCAGCGATTCAGGTGGCGACCGGGTCGTCGCCCACTTCCGCCACCACCGGCACTTCCACGTGAACCGGCTTGAGCCGGCCGTCGCGCAGGGCCATGTGCCGATCGGTTCGGGCAGCCAGTTCCAGGTCGTGAGTGACGATGATCACGGCCGTGCCCAGTTGCCGGGCCAGTGCCCGCAGCAGCCCGAACATTTCTCGCGCCGTATTCACGTCCAGGTTGCCGGTAGGCTCGTCGGCCAGCACGCAACTCGGCTCGGTGACCATTGCCCGCGCGAGTGCGACCCGCTGACGCTCGCCGCCGGACAACTCACCCGGACGATGGCTGCGCCGGTCGGCGAGGCCGACCAGGGACAGCAGCTTGTCGGCGCGCGCATTGGCGTCCTTGCGCGAGAGCCCGCGAATCAGCAAGGGCATGGCGACGTTCTCGGTTGCCGAGAATTCACCGAGCAGATGATGGAACTGGTAGACGAAGCCGAGCTTGCGATTGCGCAGCACGCCGCGCCGGGTCTCGTCGAGCTGATCCAGTCGGTGGCCTTCCACCACCACCTCGCCTCCGCTTGGCTCGTCCAGTCCGCCCAGCAGATGAAGCAACGTGCTCTTGCCCGATCCGGACGCGCCCACGATGGCGACCACGTCACCCCGTTGCACCGTGAGGTCGACCGATTCCAGCACCTGCAGCACACGGCTGCCTTGGGTGTAGACCTTGGACAGGTTGCGGCAGGCGATCACCGGCCCGCCGGCGCGATCGGTCGCGTCACTCATAGCGCAGTGCCTCGGCAGGCCGGACCGCGGCGGCGCGCAGACTCGGGTAGATCGTGGCCAGCAGGGCCAGCACGCACGAGATCGCCGCGATCCATGCCACGTCGGGCAGGCGCAGGTCGCTCGGCAGTTCGCTGATCACATAGATGCCGGGCGGCAGCACCCGGAAGCCGAACAGGGACTCGATCGCACCCACCATGTTGCCGACGTTCAATGCGATCAGCACTCCCAGGGCCACGCCCATCAGGGTGCCCAGCAGGCCGATCATCGAACCCTGGATCATGAAGATCGAGAGGATGGAGCGCGGCGAAGCACCGAGCGTACGCAGGATGGCGATGTCCGGACGCTTGTCGGTCACCGTCATCACCAGCATCGACACGAGGTTGAATGCCGCCACCGCGATGATCAGGGTCAGGATGATGAACATCATCCGCTTCTCCACCTGCACCGCGGCGAACCACACCTGGTTCTCCCGCGACCAGTCGCGCACCAGGTAATTCGGCCCGAGCCGTTGGGCGAGATCGCGCGCAGTCGCCGGCGCCTCCTGCATGTCGGAGGTCTTGAGCCGCACGCCACTGGCGCCGTCGACACGGAAGAAGGTCGCTGCGTCCGCGATGTGGGCGAGGATCAGCGTGCTGTCGTATTCGTAGTGGCCGGATTCGAA
Source organism: uncultured beta proteobacterium (assembly GCA_963834335.1). Classification (GTDB taxonomy): domain Bacteria; phylum Pseudomonadota; class Gammaproteobacteria; order Burkholderiales; family Burkholderiaceae_E; genus Lautropia. The sequence continues at coordinate 518,469 of CAWIBK010000002.1, forward strand.
GATGCCGCGGATGGTGAATTGCTTCAGGCGCGGGATGATGCCGGCCGGGCTGACGGTTCCCTGGGGAGCGATCATGGCGAGCTTGTCGCCCGGCAGCAGTCCAAGCTGGTCGGCAAGCACGCGGCCGATGATGATGCCGAACTCGCCGGGCGCCAGGTCCGCCAGCTTGCCCGAGCGCATCTGCAGGCCGATGTCGGACACCGTCGGCTCCGCCTGCGGATCGATGCCGCGCACCGCCGCGCCGCGCACGGTCTCGTCGCGGGTCACGACGACCTGGCCTGACACGAACGGGGCAGCACCCACGATCCGTGCATCCTGCCGCGCCTTTTCGGCGACCGCGCGCCAGTCGGCCATGCCGCCATTGCCGAAGACCTCGACATGGGACAGCACCGACAGCATCTTGTCGCGCACCTCCTTCTGGAATCCGTTCATCACCGAGAGCACCACGATCAGCGCGGCGACGCCCAGCGCGATCCCCGCCACCGACAACGCCGCGATGAAGGAAATGAAGCCGTTGCGCTGCCCGGCACCGCGACCGCTGCGGGTATAGCGCATTCCGACGAACCATTCAAACGGCGATATCAATTGGGCATCCTTGGCATCCGGGAGGCCAGTTTGCCATAGGTTGGCTGCCCACCCGGGACGCCGGCCCCGCGCTCTACAATGCGATGGTGAGCGTAACGGCAGCCAGGATCCAGGTCATAGCGGGCGCATTGATGCAGCCCGACTGGTTGCCGGCGGCGCCGGTGCGCGAGCGTCTGCCGCTGCTGGCCGCGCTGGCCGACCAGGCGCAACTGGTTGCCGTCCCCGCGCCACTGCCCCCCGCCAGCGATGCGCTGCCTCGCGATCTCGCCCATGACCGCTGGCTTCGGGCGCGCCTGGAAGAGCGCATCGGCCCGCTGTCGATCGCGCCCGGGGCGATGAGAGCGATCAGGCTGTCGGCGCCGCTGGTCCGGCAGCAGGAAGGTTGGCTTGTCGAGCCGGTTCACTTCCATCTCGCGCGCGATCATGTGGTGCTGATGGCCGGCGCCCACCGCGGGCTCGACCTGTCGCAGGCCGAGCGGCTGATCGAATCGATCGGCTCGCTGCTCGACGAGGATTCCCTGGTGCTGAAGCCCCTGAGTGCGACGACCTGGTTGCTGACGGGCGACGGCGCCGCGCCCTGGCGGCTGGAGTGCGCGTCGGTGGAAGCGGCGAGCGGGCGAAATGTCGCGGGCTACCTGCCCGACGGGCCCGACCAGCGTCGTTTCCGCAAACTGCTCAATGAAATCCAGATGAGCTGGCATGAGCACCCGGTGAACCAGGAGCGCGAGGCAGCGGGTGCGCTGCCGATCAACAGCGTCTGGCTGAGCGGACCGGTCACTTCACCGGCCGTGGATGCCTGGAACCAGGCACTGGCCGATGGACGCCTGGCGCTCGACGACAGCCTGATGGACGCGCGCCTGCGCGACGACCGCGACCAATGGCTGCAAGCGCTGCGGTTGCTGGATTCGCGGCTGCATGCCTGGCTCAGCGCCGCGCAACCGCCTGAAATCCTGTTGTGCGGCGACAGCGATGCACACTGGCTGCAGCGCAGTGCCGGCGGCGCGGCCGGATGGGCACTATCGCTGCGCTCCAGCCTGGCCGGCCGTCGGACGCACGCTGCGCGGGCTGCGGTTGCCGACGGCGCATCACCGCGGGGTACCGGCTGGCGCCGCACCCGGCCGCGGCCAAAGGAAGCGTGACCCGCTGATGCAATTGCTTACCGAAAACCGAGGCACCTGACCGATGAAACTGCAGACCCGCACCGTCGACATCCTTGCGCAGCAGCGCCTGCTGGCGGCGGGCGTGACGCCGCTGCTGGCAAGGCTGCTGGCCGCGCGCGGCGTGGCGAATGCGGACGACGCGCGGCTGGAGCTCGCCGGGTTGCTGCCACCTCATCCGCTCAAGGGACTTGCCGCCGCGGCGCAACTGCTCAGCGACACCATCGACCGGCAGGAGCCGATCCTGGTGGTGGGCGACTACGACTGCGACGGCGCTACGGCGATCGCCGTGGCGGTGCTGGGCTTGCGCGCCATGGGCGCAACGGTCGACTATCTGGTTCCCAACCGTATGGAGAATGGCTACGGGCTGACACCCGAGGTAGCGGACATGGCGGCCGTTCACCCCCGTCTCGGCTGCCCTTCCCTGCTGGTGACGGTGGACAACGGCATCGCCTCGGTGACCGGCGTCGAGCGCGCGCACGCGCTCGGCATGAAGGTCCTGGTGACCGACCACCACCTGCCCGGCGAACGTCTGCCGGACGCGGACGTCATCGTCAATCCCAACCAGCCCGGCTGCACGTTCCCCAGCAAGTGCATCGCCGGCGTGGGCGTGATGTTCTACCTGCTGACGGCCCTGCGATCGCATCGGCGCGAATTGGGACGCTTCGGCACCCCCGGCGCCCCCGGCGGCGCCGGTGCCGCCGAGGCGACACCGGAACCGTCGCTCGGTCCGCTGCTCGACCTGGTCGCGCTCGGCACGGTCGCCGATGTGGTGCCCCTGGATCGCAACAACCGCATCCTGGTCAGCGCGGGATTGAAACGGATGCGCGCGGGCCGTTGCCGTCCGGGCATCTCCGCCCTGCTGCAGGTGGCGCGACGCTCGGCGCGCACGATCGGCGCCGCCGATCTCGGCTTTGCCGTCGGCCCCCGCCTGAATGCCGCCGGACGCCTGTCCGACATGTCGATCGGCGTCGAATGCCTCCTGACGGATGATTTTCCGCGCGCCCTGGCACTGGCCGAAGAACTCGATGCCATCAACCAGGAGCGCCGGGGCATCGAGCAGACCATGCGCGAACAGGCCCAGGCTCTGCTGTGCGACGTGGATCCGGCGCGCCGGGCCCTGGTGGTGCAGGATCCCGGCTGGCATCACGGCGTCATCGGCCTGGTCGCTTCGCGAATGAAGGACCTGCACCATCGCCCCTGCATCGCGCTCGCGCCCGACAGCGACGACCTGCTGCGCGGCTCAGGGCGCTCGATTCCGGGCGTGCACTTGCGGGACGTGCTCGACCTGATCGAAAAACGCAATCCCGGCACGCTGCTGAAATTCGGCGGCCATGCGATGGCGGCCGGGCTGACGATGCGCCGTTGCGACCTCCCGCTGTTCGAAGCGGCATTCGAAGAGGCCGTCGCCACCCTCGCCGATGCCGAAGCCTTCAGCCCGAGCCTGTTGACCGACGGCCCGCTCGATGCGCCCGACCTGTCGCTTGCCGTCATCGAAGAGATCGATTCCCAGATATGGGGTCAGGGTTTTGCGCAGCCGCTGTTTTCCGGGCGCTTCAACATCCTGTCTCAACGGCTGATCAAGGATCGCCACATGAAGCTGGAACTCGCCCTGGAATCCGCGCCGCGCCAGCGCATCAAGGCAATCTTCTTCGGCCGCGCGCAGGCGCTGCCGCGCCAGGCGGTGCTTGCCTACCGCCTGCAACGCGAGGAATACCAGGGCATGACGGGCGTGTCGCTGCAGGTCGAGCATGTGCTCAGTGAGCTGATGGTCCCGGACGCCGCGGCCGCGCCGGGCCGATGAACCCGACGCTCCGGCCGCAGGCCCTGCTTCGGCACGCTGCCCCTCTTGCACGATCGCTGCTGCTCACGCTGGCGATGCTCGGCTCGATGACGGGACCGGTAGGCGCGCAACTGGTGGTCGACGTCGCTGCGCCGGCGGCGTCGGCCGGCATTGAATCCCGGGACGTCGAACTCTCCGCGCCCGACGGCGACGGCTTCGTGCCCGTGCGCTTCCAGCCGGCGCAGGCACCCGCGCTGCTGCTGAAGGCCGGCCAGGGCGGCTGGAACTGGTCCGGTGCGCACCAGATCAGGATGCATCTGCAGAACGCCATGGCCTGGCCGGTCAGCGTGCAGCTGCAATTGCTCGACCAGGACGGCGCCACGCTCGACGCGCAGGTGGGTCTTCCGCCGGGGGGGCCGCTGACGCTGAGCATGCCGCTGCAGGCGACGCAGCCGCGGCGCTGGGGCATGACCGCGGGCCCGCCGGTGCCCTGGCTGCAGGACCAGGCGCCGGTCGCCGTGGCGCTGACCACCACCGGCGCCGTGGATCGCAGTCGGATCGCCGCCATCCGGATCTCGATACCGGCGCCCGCCGCGGAGCAGATCTTGAGGATCGGCAAGGTATTCCTCGACGACACCGACCAGGAACGCCTGGCCTATACCGCCATCGTCGATGCCGCCGGACAGTACACCCGCGGCGACTGGCCGCAGAAAGTGCCGGCTCCTGCCATGACCGGCAGCACGGGAGGCGGCACGACTGGTGGTACGTCTGGTGTCCCGGCACCCGGCAGCACGCCGGACAGCGCCAGGGCAGCCGGCGCCGCTGCAGGCGCTGAAGCCACTTCAGCCGCTTCAGCCGCTTCAGCCGCTTCGAAGGATGGATTCGACGCCTACGGCGGGTTGCGCGGCACGGTCGACGCCGACGGCAAGGACCAGCCCGCCAGCGGCTTCTTTCGCACGGCCAAGCTGCGAACCCCCGGCGGCGCTGCCCGCTGGATGATGCTGACGCCCGAGGGCAACCCTTTCTTCTCGATCGGCGTCAACGCGGTCCAGTTGGACAACAGCCAGACCTTCGTCGAAGGCCGCGAGTTCATGTTTGCAGGGCTGCCGCCGGAAGGCTCCGCGCTCGCCCGCTTCTACGGCCGGCAGGACAGCACCGAGTCACTGCCCGCCGACGCAGGCGCACAGCGGGGCCGCGGCTTCGGCCGGGGCCGGACCTTTGATTTCTACCGCGCCAACCTGTTTCGCCGCGACGGCGAAGACTTCGAGCAGGAATGGCTGGCGCGCACGCGCCGGCGCCTGCAGTCGTGGGGATTCAACACGATCGGAAGCTGGAGCGACGACAGCGTCAGCGACGCTGCGCGGATACCCTATACCCGTACCCTTCACGTGTCCGGCGACTTCGCCAAGCTCTCCGACGGCAATGACTGGTGGGCCGGCATCGCCGATCCGTTCGACCCGCGTTTCGCGTCGGCACTCGAAGCAACCATCGAGTCCCACGCGCGGTCGACCCGCGGCGATCCCTGGCTGATCGGTTATTTCGTCGATAACGAACTCGGCTGGGGCAACGGCGCGGCCACCGATCCGGTCTTGCGCTACGCGCTCGCGTATTCCGCGCTGGCCGGCGATGGAAGACAGCCCGCAGGCCATGCCAAGCGGGCGATGATCCAGATGCTCAAGACCCGCCACGGCGGCTCCGTCCAGGCATTGTCGGCCGCCTGGCAGCGCAAGGTCGACTCCTGGGATCAACTCCTGGCACCGGTTGCGCCGGACGATCGTCCCGACGGCGGGATCCCTGCGGTCGCCGCCGACCTGTCCGCCTTCCTGGCCTTGCACGCGAATCGCTATTTCGAACTGGTGGCGGGAACCCTGAAGCGGCACGATCCGGATCACCTCTATCTCGGCCCGCGATTCGCCGGCCGCACGCCGGAAGCGCTCGCGGCCTGCGCGCGATGGTGCGACGTCGTCAGCTTCAACCTGTACCTGCCGTCGCTGGCGGTCGGCTTCGAGACCGAGGCATTCCACCGGCTGGACAAACCGGCCCTGCTGACCGAGTTCCACTTCGCCTCGACCGATCGCGGCCCCTTCTGGAGCGGCGTGATGCCGGTGGCCCGCGAGTCCGAACGGGGGCCCGCCTATGCCCGGATGCTGGCGTCGGTGCTCGCCAATCCGGACTTCGTCGGTGCCCACTGGTTCCAGTACCTCGATCAGCCGGTGACCGGGCGCTGGCTGGATGGTGAAAACGGCCACCTGGGCCTGGTGGCGATCACCGATCATCCCTGGGAAGAGTTCGTGACCGACGTGCGCACGACCAATCGTCGGATTCAGCAGTCGCTGCGTCAGGCGCTGTCGCGCTGACGGGCCTGGGGACGCCACCGGCACGGCGTTCAAGCACGATGACCGATGGTGAAGTCGTTGCGCCCGGTCCGGTCTTTCCCCCGCAGCAGCCATAGCGGCCGCTTCGCGAACACCACCGGGATGCCGCTGCGGCCGTCCGCCGGATTCAGGCCGCGCTCGAACACCGAGGTACCCGGCATGTAGCGGATCGCGACCCCGGCGCGGCGCCGGCTCGACCGGTTGGGGTTGGCGCCGTGGATCATGAAGATGTCGTGCATCGACATCTGGCCCGCTTCCAGCACCACGTCCGCCGCCTTGCCCGCATCGAAGGCATCGTCGGCCGTGCGCTGGCTCAGTACCAGGTCCTCGCGCTCCTCCAGCAGGTGCGCATGGGTACGCTTGTCCCGGTGCGAACCCGGTATGACGCGCAGGCATCCGTTCTCGGGCGTCGAGTCGTCCAGCGCCACCCAGATCGTGCAGTTGGCCAGCGGCCGGATCGGCCAGTAGTGCCCGTCCTGGTGCCATGGGGTCTCGAAGCCGTCGCCGCCCGGCTTGCAGAAGATCTGGCAGCCCCACAGGATCACGTCCTCGCCGATCACCTGGGACACCATGTCGACCAGCGCCGGATCCTTTGCCAGCGCCAGGAAGTCCGCACTGCCCCGGACGCCCTCGCCGTTGTCGCCCTCGATATGGGCGCTGACCAGCTTTTCCGGCCGCACCCCGGGATTGTCGCGGATGAGGCGGTCCAGGCTGGCCCGCAACTGCGCCAGTTGCGCGGGCGGCAGCCGATAGGAGGGAATCAGGTAACCCCGGTCGTGGTATCTGGCGATTTCGTCATTGCTCAGGCGTGCCACGGTCCCTCTCCCGGTGTCGATGTCGGCCCGGAAATACTACACGCTGCGACTGCTAAAATGAGCGCCCGACACGCGCGTGTGCCACCGCCAACGCCTGTCCACCCACCGATTGCGACCTGCCCATGGATGCCGAAAGACTGAATCAGACCGAAACCCGCCTGGAGGACCTTGCGCAGCGGCTCAAGGACCTCAGGGGGTATCTTTGACTACGAGGACAAGAAGAATCGCCTGGTAGAGGTCAACTCAGCGCTCGAGTCGCCCGACATCTGGAACGACGCCCCGGCAGCGCTGGCGCTGGGCCGGGAGAAGCGGTCGCTGGAAGACACGGTGGAGCGCCTGACCACGCTGGCCGATTCCCTGACCGACGCCCATGACCTGTTCACCATGGCGGTGGAGGAATCCGACGACGAAACGATCATCGCGCTGGAAGCGGACGCCAAGACGATAGAGCAAGGCGTCGAGGACCTCGAATTCCGGCGGATGTTTGCCAACCCTGCCGATCCGAGCAACTGCTTCATGGAGATCCAGGCCGGCGCCGGTGGCACCGAAGCCTGCGACTGGGCGGCGATGCTGCTGCGCCAGTACCTGCGTTACTGCGAGCGGCGCGGGTTCAAGACGACGCTCCTGGAAGAAACGGCCGGCGACGTGGCCGGCCTCAAGGGCGCCACCATCAAGATCGACGGCGATTACGCCTACGGCTACCTGCGCACGGAGACCGGCATCCACCGGCTGGTGCGCAAGTCGCCCTTCGATTCCAGCGGCGGCCGCCACACGTCGTTCGCCTCGGTCTACGTCTACCCGGAGGTCGACGACTCGATCCAGGTCGACATCAACCCGGCCGACCTGCGCATCGACGTGTTCCGGGCCTCCGGCGCAGGCGGCCAGCACGTCAACAAGACCGAGTCGGCGGTGCGGATCACCCACTTGCCGACCAATACCGTCGTGCAGTGCCAGAACGACCGCTCGCAGCACCGGAACAAGGACGAGGCGATGGGGATGCTGCGCGCCCGGCTCTACGAGCTTGAAATCCGCAAGCGCCAGGCCGAGCAGGACAAGGTCGAAGCCTCCAAGACCGACATCGGCTGGGGCCATCAGATCCGTTCGTACGTGCTGGACCAGTCGCGCATCAAGGACCTGCGTACCAACGTCGAAGCCAGCAACACGCGTGCGGTGCTCGACGGCGACCTCGATCCGTTCATCTCGGCGAGCCTCAAGCAGGGCATCTAGCAAGCCATCCAAGGGTCCACATGACTGCGCCACAGAAACCCGATACCGCCGCGGCCGATACGCCGGTCGACGAGAACCAGATCATCGCCGATCGCCGCGCCAAGCTGACACGGCTGCGGTCCGCGGGCGTGGCCTTTCCCAACGACGCCCGGCCGGCGGACCGCGCCGCGCCGCTGCTCTCTCAGCACGAATCGTCCTCCCGTGAGCAGTTGCAGCAGCAGGCGGTACCGGTGTCGATTGCGGGACGGATGGTGCTCAAGCGCGTCCAGGGCAAGGCGAGCTTTGCCACCGTGCAGGATGCCACCGGCAAGATCCAGCTATGGCTCAACGACGAAGGTATCGGCGAGCAGGCGCATGAGGCGTTCAAGCACTGGGACCTCGGCGACATCATCGCAGCCGAAGGCGTGCTGTTCCGGACGATGAAAGGCGAACTGTCGGTGCGCTGCTCGTCGGTTCGACTGCTGTCCAAATCCCTGCGTCCGCTGCCCGACAAGTTCCACGGCCTGTCGGACCTGGAAATGCGCTATCGCCAGCGCTACGTCGACCTGATGACCAACGAGGACAGCCGGGCGGTGTTCGTGACCCGCAGCAAGGCCATCGGCGCCATCCGGACCTTCATGACCTCGCACGGCTTCCTGGAAGTGGAAACGCCGATGCTGCAGCCGATTCCGGGCGGCGCGGCGGCGCGGCCCTTCGTCACTCATCACAACGCGCTCGACCAGGAGATGTTCCTTCGGATCGCACCGGAGCTGTACCTGAAGCGCCTGCTGGTCGGCGGCTTCGAACGCGTCTTCGAGATCAACCGCAGCTTTCGCAACGAGGGGCTCAGCCCGCGGCACAATCCCGAGTTCACGATGATGGAGTTCTATGCCGCGTACACCGACTATCGCTGGCTGATGGATTTCACCGAGGCGGTCATCCGGGACGCGGCCCAGGCCGCCCTGGGCAGCCTGCAGTTGACCTACCAGGGCCGCGAGATCGACCTCTCCAAGCCATTCGAGCGGCTCACCATCGTGCAGGCCATCCAGCGCCAGGCACCGGACTACGCCGACGATGCGCTGCAGGACGCAGGCTTCATCCGTGGCGAACTGCAGCGCCTGGGGGCGGCCGGCCTCAAGCCGAGCGTCGGCCTCGGCAGTCTGCAACTCGCGCTTGTTCGAGGAAGTCGCTGAAGCGAAACTGTGGCAGCCCACCTTCATCGTCGATTACCCGGTCGAGGTGTCGCCCCTGGCGCGCGCCTCGGATGCCCATGGCGACGTGACGGAGCGCTTCGAGCTCTTCATCACCGGCCGGGAGATGGCTAACGGCTTCTCGGAGTTGAACGATCCGGAAGACCAGGCCGAGCGCTTCAGGCAGCAGTCGCAGGCCAAGGAGGCCGGCGACCACGAGGCCATGTACTACGACGCCGACTACATCCGCGCCCTGGAGTACGGCATGCCCCCCGCCGGCGGCTGCGGTATCGGCCTGGACCGGCTGGTGATGCTGCTCACCGACAGCCCGAGCATCCGCGACGTGATCCTGTTTCCGGCGCTGAAACGCGAGACCGCCGGCTGACGGCGATCCGCCCCCACAGCGGTCAGTCCACCGAGCTCAGTCACCGAACTAAGTCACCGAACTCAGTCACCGAGATCAGTCGACAGCGCTCAGTCGACCTGGGCGCCGGATGCCTTGACCGCCCGGCCCCATTTCTCAACCTCGGCGCCGACGAACGCGGTCATCTGCTCGGGCGTGGCCAGCACCGGCGTCAGGCCCAGAGTGGACAGGCGCTGCCGGACCTCCGGCGACTGGACCGCCTTGACGATCTCGGTGTTGAGCCGGGACACGATCGCCGCCGGCATCTTCGCGCGGGCCGCTGACACCCGTCCACGATTCGGCGGAGAAATCGGCATAACCGGTTTCGGCGACCGTGGGCACATCCGGCAAGGCCGACGAACGCTCGGTGCCGGTCATCGCCAGCGCCCTCAGCTTGCCGGCCTGCACATAGGGCAAGGCGGCGTCGAAGTTGATGAACATCATCGGGACATGACCGGCCATCACGTCGGCGATCGCAGGGCCGCCGCCCTTGTACGGCACGTGCGTAATCTGCAGGCCCGCGGCCACCTTGAGCATCTCCATCGACAGGTGGTTCGACGAGCCGTTGGCGGACGATGCATAAGACAGCGCACCCGGCTTGGCCTTGGCGATCTCGACCAGTTCCTTCAGGCTCTTCGCCTCGAATGACGGGTTGACGACCAGCGTATTCGGGCCTCTTGCGATCATGCCGATGTGGGTGAAGTCGTTCACCACGTTGTGCGCAATGCTGCGATAGAGCGACTGATTGATCGCATGGCTGCCGACACCGGACAGCACGAGCGTATAGCCGTCAGGCTCCGCCTTCGCCACCAGGTTGGAGCCGATATTGCCGTTGGCCCCGCCGCGATTCTCCACCACCACCTGCTGGCCCATCTGCTCCGACAACTTGCCGGCGATCAGCCGGCCCATGATGTCGCTGGTGCCGCCCGGCGGGAAAGGCACGATCATCTTGATCGGCTTGCTGGGATAGGTGTCGGCGTGGGCAACCGGCGCCACGATGGCGGCGGCAGCAAACGTGAGGGCTGCGCCAAGCAGCCGCGTAAAGAGGGACGTCCGTCCCGAGGGTGCTCTCATGAACTGTCTCCGGTAAGTTCGGCCGGATTATGCCGCAGCCGCATAGGCTACGGCGGGCCGGTAACCGGCGACCTGTCAGAGTTCGTCGATCCAGGCCTGCTGTATCGCTTCCAGCACCCGCTCGCCGGAGCGCGCCGGATCGTCATCGAAGCCGGGCAACTCCAGCACTCGCTGGCGCAGTTCGGTGAAACGGATGGTCGCAGGGTCGGTGTCCGGATGGGCCTCTGCCAGCGCCAGCGCGATTTCCAGGGTATCGGTCCACTTCATGGGTGTCTCCAGCCGAGGAGCCTCGAGTGCTTCTGGTGCCTCTGGTGCCTCTAATGCTCTTCCCGGGCGTGATTGATGGTGTAGCGCGGAATCTCGATCGTCAGGTCGATGTCCGACAGTTTCACCTGGCACGACAGCCGCGACTGCGGGGTCAGGCCCCAGGCCATGTCCAGCAGGTCGTCCTCATCGTCACTCGACATCGGCAGGTCGTCGAACCCCTCCTTGACGATGACATGGCAGGTGGTGCAGGCGCACGACATCGCGCAGGCGTGTTCGATCTCGACATCCGCGTCCAGCAGGGCCTCGCACAGCGACACGCCAGGCTCGCCCTCGATGGTCCTGCCTTCGGGGCACAGCTCGGGATGCGGAAGAATCCTGATGGTCGGCACGTCTGTCGGTATCCCTGGGAGCCTGTTGACTAAAGGTCGGCAATCGACTTGCCGCTGAGCGCACGCTGGATCGCTCGGTCCATGCGAAGGGCGGCGAAGCCATCGGTCAGGGCTGCCAGTCTGCCGGTCTCATCGGCCAGCCGCGTGCGGTAGGCGTCGTCTTCGGCGGTGGTCTCGCGCACCAGCGTCTTCAGGTGCCTCATCTGCTGCTCGACCGCCGCGCGCACCTGTGCCTCGAGCAGGTCGCCGTCCTGCTCCAGGGCCGACTGGGTCGCCTCGATCAGGCGGTCCGCATCCACCTGCTGTTCGCGGACAGCGCGCCTGGTCATGTCCAGGTGGGCGGTGCCGAAGGACTCCTGCAGCATGCGGGCGATGTCGGCGTCGGCGAGCCCGTAGGTGGGCTTGACCACCACCGATGCCTCCACGCCGCTGGTCTGCTCCCGGGCCGATACCGACAGCAGGCCGTCCGCGTCGACCTGGAAGGTGACCCGGATCCGGGCGCTGCCGGCCACCATCGGCGGGATGCCGCGCAGTTCGAATCGCGCCAGCGAACGGCAGTCGTCGACCAGTTCACGCTCGCCTTGCACGACATGGATCGCCATGGCCGACTGGCCGTCACGGTAGGTGGTGAAGTCCTGCGCCTTGGCCAGCGGAATCGTCGAATTGCGCGGGATGATCTTTTCCACCAGACCGCCCATCGTTTCCAGGCCGAGCGACAGTGGAATCACGTCGAGCAGCAGCCAGTCATCACCCGTCGCTGCGATGACCGGCCAACTGGTTGGCCTGGGTTGCGGCGCCGATCGCGACCACCTCGTCCGGATCGAGGCCGGTGAACGGCACGCGCCCGAAGAAGTGCTCCACCGCGGCACGGATCACCGGCATGCGCGTGGACCCGCCCACCAGGACGACGCCGTCGATGTCCTGGATCTCCAGTTCGGCGTCGGCCAGCGCCTCGCGGGTGATCGACAGCGTCCTTGCTACCAGCGCGTCCACCAGTTGGGCAAAGCGCTCACGGGACACGGTCAACGAGAGTTCCTTGCCCTCGCCGCCGCGCCTCGCCGCCGCCCTTCGCCTCGCCGCGGACCCTCGCCCGCATGACCGCGGTCCCGGCGGCGGTGAGTTGCTCCTTGGCCTGCCGGGCAGCGCCGACGAGCGCACGCCACAGGCGGGGATCCGACCGCGCCAGATCGGAGGCGCGCCCCAGCTGATGATGACGGCAGAAATCGTCCGCCAGCAAGCGATCGAAGTCGTCGCCGCCCAGCAGGACGTCGCCGGAGGTGGCGATCACCTCGAAGACCCCACGGGTCAGCCTCAGGATCGACAGGTCGAAGGTGCCGCCGCCCAGATCGTAGATCGCAAAGAGGCCCTGGCTGTGCTGGTCCAATCCGTAGGCCACCGCGGCAGCCGTCGGCTCGTTGAGCAGGCGCAGGACATTCGAGTCCCGCAAGCTTGGCCGCGTCCTTCGTGGCCTGGCGCTGCGCGTCGTCGAAATAGGCAGGAACGGTGATCACCGCGCCGGCGAGTTCGTCCTGGCCGACCCCCAGCGACGCCTGCGCCCGCAGGCGCAAGGTTCGCAGGATCTCGGCCGATACCTCCACCGGCGTGCGCGGTCCTGCCGCGGTCCGGATCGCCACGCTTCCCTGCGCTTCGGTCAACGAATAGGGATACTCCTGCGCCACCGCGTCCTGATAGCTGCGGCCCATCAGGCGCTTCACCGAAGCCACCACGTTGTGCGGGTCGTCGGCGATCTGCGCAGCCGCCTCGGCGCCCACGCGGGGCGGCCCGTCGGCGCGGTACTGGACCACGGATGGCAGCAACCGCCCCCCCTGCTCGTCCGGCAGGACTTCGCTCGCGCCGGAACGCCAGGCGGCGACCAGCGAGTTCGAGGTGCCGAGATCGATACCGATCGCCACCCGCCGCTGGTGCGGATCGGGCGACATGCCTGGTTCGGATATCTGGAATAAAGCCATGGTGTCGGAAGTCAGGTAGTCGGGTACTGCGCGGCGTTCCGCCGCAAAGCGTCGGGTGCCCCGGCTCAGGCCGGTCGGCGCAGCACCTGTCGAAGTTCGGATTGCAGCTTGTCGAAAAACATCAGCTCCCGCACCAGCAGAGCCGCCTGAGGGTAATCGCCGCGCTCGTCGATCAGCTCCCGCACCTGCGCAAGAGTCCGGTCCTTTTCGCCTCGCAACTGCTTGCCCAGTTCAGCCGCCGCGGTCGCCGCCACATCGGCACCCTGCCGGGCGAGTTCGCGGATTTCATCGATCGACTCGCGCCAGGCCATCTGGCGCACGAGGAAATCCGCCGGCATCGCGGTGTTGCGCTCCGCGTCGATCGGCGCCTGGTTGAGCTCGCACAGATACGCGGCCCTGCTCGTCGGATCCGCCAGCACCCGGTGGGCTTCGTTGCCGTTGGCGGCCAGGTGCAGCGCCAGACGCCGTTCGGCATCGCTGCCCCCTGCGTAACGATCGGGATGGACAGCGCTCTGGAAGCGCCTGAAGCGATCGTCCAGATCCGCCAGCGAAAGATCGAAGACCGGTGGCAGTCCGAAGAGGTCGAAGTGCGTCCTGGGCGGCTGGCTGCTCACGAAAAGCGGGCGATCAGACCTTGAAGGACTCGCCGCAGCCGCATTCGCTCTGCATATTGGGGTTGTTGAACTTGAAGCCTTCGTTCAGGCCGTCCCGCGCGAAGTCCAGTTCAGTCCCGTCGATATAGGCCAGGCTCTTGGGATCCACCAGCACCTTGACGCCATTGCTCTCGAACACGACGTCCTCGGGATTCAGGCTGTCGGCGTACTCCAGCTGATAGGCGAGCCCGGAGCAGCCGGTGGTTTTCACCCCCAGGCGCAGACCGATGCCCTTCCCCCGCCGGGTCAGATACCGTTCGATGTGCGTTGCCGCCGCCGCAGTCAGAGAAATAGCCATGATGTTCAAGCCACCTGCTTGGTTGCCCCTGCCGCTGCAACGACCTCGGGGTGCTTCTTGCGATAGTCCGCCACTGCTGCCTTGATGGCGTCTTCCGCCAGGATCGAGCAGTGGATCTTTACCGGTGGCAGCGCCAGTTCCTGGGCGATCTCGGTGTTCCGGATCGACATCGCTTCATCCAGCGACTTGCCCTTGACCCATTCGGTCACCAGCGAGGAAGAAGCGATGGCGGAGCCGCAGCCGTAGGTCTTGAATTTCGCATCCTCGATCACGCCGGCCTTGCTGACCCGGATCTGAAGCTTCATCACATCGCCGCATGCCGGTGCGCCGACCATGCCGGTGCCGACCGACGAGTCGCTCTTGTCGAGCGAACCGACGTTGCGTGGATTCTCATAGTGGTCCACTACCTTGTCACTGTATGCCATTTCAAAACCCCTTCCGAACTGTTAATGGGCGGCCCACTGCACCGATTCGATGTCGATACCTTCCTGGACCATCTCCCAGAGCGGCGACATTTCCCGCAACTTGCCAACCTTGTTCTTCATCAGTTCGATCGTGAAATCGACGTCGTCCTGTGTGGTGAACCGGCCGATCGAGAAACGGATCGAACTGTGCGCCAACTCATCGCTGCGGCCGAGCGCGCGCAGCACGTACGACGGTTCCAGGCTCGCCGAGGTGCAGGCCGACCCGGACGACACCGCGATGTCCTTGACCGCCATGATCAGCGACTCGCCTTCGACGTAGTTGAAACTGACGTTCAGGTTGTGCGCCACCCGACGCTCGAGATCGCCGTTCAGGTAGATCTCCTCGATCTGGGACAGGCCCTGCCACAACCGGTCGCGTAGCGCCCGGATCCGCTCGTTCTCAGCGGCCATTTCCAGGCGGGCGAGACGGAAGGCTTCACCCATGCCGACGATCTGGTGCGTGGCCAGCGTGCCGGAGCGCATGCCTCGCTCATGGCCGCCGCCATGCATCTGCGCCTCGATCCGCACCCGAGGCTTGCGACGCACATAGAGCGCGCCGATGCCCTTGGGGCCATACGTCTTGTGGGCCGAAAAACTCATCAGGTCGACCTTGAGGCTCTGGAGATCGATGTCCACCTTGCCGGTTGCCTGGGCCGCGTCCACGTGAAAGATGATCTTGCGCTCACGCAGCAGGTCGCCGATGGCCGCGATGTCCTGGATCACGCCGATCTCGTTGTTCACCAGCATGATCGACACCAGGATCGTGTCTTCCCTCAGCGCAGCCTTCAGAACGGCCATATCCAGCAGACCGTCTTCCTGGACATCCAGATAGGTCACGTCGAAACCCTGGCGCTCCAGTTCCCGCATGGTGTCGAGCGTCGCCTTGTGCTCCGTCTTGACCGTGATCAGGTGCTTGCCGCGTTCCCGGTAGAAGTTGGCGGCCCCTTTGACCCCCAGGTTGATCGCTTCGGTTGCGCCGGAAGTCCAGACGATCTCGCGCGGGTCGCAATGAACCAGCGCGGCCACTTCGCCGCGGGCCTCTTCCACTGCCTTCTCCGCGTCCCATCCGTAGGCGTGACTGCGCGACGCAGGGTTGCCGAACTGCTCCCTCAGATAAGGGATCATCTTGTCGGCCACCCGCGGGTCGACCGGGGTGGTCGCGGAGTAGTCAAGATAGATAGGCTGGGACATGGGCGTTCCGGATGACGTCAGTCAGATAGATTGGGGCGGGCGTGCCATACCGCAACCAAGCGGCAGTGCCGCCCGGGCCTCGTGTCGATGCATCGGTGCGCGGTCTTCCCCCACCCGATCAGTTCGGATTGTTGAGCCGCGTGCCGTCTGCGTCGATCGGTTGCAAGGTCGACGTCGGCAACTCCAACGCCGCCCGGTGCTCACGCAGCACTGAAATCTGCTTCGTCGGGGCCTTCTGGTCGCGCGCGCGCTGCTGATCCACCAGATCCTGCAGCGACACCGAGTCCAGGTAATCGATCATCCGCTTGTTGAGCGTGGCCCACAGTTCATGGGTCATGCACGGCCCGTCGTCCTGGCAATCCTGCTTGCCGCCGCACTGGGTGGCGTCGAGGGGCTCGTCGACCGCGAAAATGATGTCCGAAACGCTGACTTCGCGCGTGGAGCGGGCGAGCGAATAGCCGCCACCGGGGCCCCGCGTACTTTCGACCAGTTCATGCCGGCGCAATTTGCCGAACAACTGCTCGAGGTAGGAAAGTGAAATTTTCTGGCGCTGGCTGATACCTGCCAGAGTTACCGGCCCGTTGTGCTGGCGCAGCGCCAGATCGATCATCGCAGTGACTGCGAAGCGACCCTTGGTTGTCAGACGCATGATTGACCTCACTGAGTACCAGATGTTTGAACTCAAGTATACCGCATTACCCGACTGCTTTAGTCAGGATTAGCTATCCCCTCGATCGGGAATAGCTATCCAGAAAACGTCGGGAGGCGCCGAAACGCCCCCTCCCTTCCCTTGGTGCGAAGCAACCAGCCCTCTTCGCACCCTGGCTCTCCAAGCAAGCCCAAGGCCCGTCATCCGCCGACCCCACCTCTTCCGGGGCCGTTTCAGGCCGCAGCCACCTGGGTCGCACGGCGCCGCGCCACCTCCAGGAGCCCGGAACAGGCGTCCTCGATATAGTCGAGCGCCTGATCGAAAGCCTGGTTGTTACTCTGATACGGATCCGGGATCGTTGCGGATTCATGTTCGCCGGCAAAACGCATCAGCAACTGGATCTTGTGGTGATGGCGCTTGTGGGCCTGGTGCTGAAGCAGGCTCAGGTTGTCCCAGTCCATGGCCAGGATCATGTCGTAGTCGTCGAAATCCCTGTCCTCGATCTTCCGCGCCGACAGGTCCGCAATGTCATAGCCCCGCTTCGCGGCCGCAGCCTGCGCCCGCCGATCCGGTTGCTCCCCCTCGTGAAAAGCATGGGTCCCGGCCGATTCGATCTTGACGACGTCCTCGAGACCACTCTGGCGCACCAGATGCCGGAAGACGCCATGCGCCATCGGCGAGCGGCAAATGTTGCCCATGCAAACGAACAGGACCCGGGTTGGCATTGCCATCGCCAAAGGTTCTCTTTTTCCCATTTTGTTTTATCAAGCCTCTCTATCTTGTGTACCAAACTTCGTGTGATACGGCCCTCGCGCCCCCGGGATTCAGCCCCGTCCGGCGCGGTCCGTACCGCCTAATTCCCTGACTTCATCATCATGCAGCGCGACCGGGCAGTACTTCGACCGTGGTCGCGCCGACCAAATCGTTGGACGCCATACCGCTGGCGCCGAATACGTGTTCCTTCAACCGGGCCAGCTGGTCACGCACCTGCGCCGCCTTCTCGAACTCCAGATTGCGCGCGTGCTCCAGCATTTCCTTCTCCAGGCGCTTGATCTCGCGGGCGGCCGATTTCTCGCCCAATCCCTCGTACCTGGAGACCTGCTCTGCCGCTTTCAATGCCTCTTTGCCCTGGGAGGCGTCGTAAACACCATCGATCATTTCCTTGATCTGCTTGGTGACACCGCGAGGTGTGATGCCATGCAGCAGGTTGAAGGCAATCTGCTTCTCCCGCCGCCGATCGGTCTCCTGAAGCGTCTTCTCCATCGACCGGGTCACCCTGTCGCCATAGAGGATCGCGCGGCCGTCGATGTGCCGCGCCGCCCGGCCCACGGTCTGGATCAGGCTGCGCTCCGAGCGCAGAAAACCTTCCTTGTCGGCGTCGAGCACGGCCACCAGGGCGACCTCCGGAATATCGAGCCCCTCGCGCAGCAGGTTGATGCCCACCAGCACATCGAAAACGCCCAGCCGCAGGTCCCGGATGATCTCGACCCGCTCCACCGTTTCCACGTCCGAGTGCAGGTACCGCACCTTGATCTGATGGTCCGCCAGGAAGTCGGTCAGGTCCTCCGCCATCCGCTTGGTCAGCGTCGTTACCAGCACCCGCTCGCCGCGCGAGACGCAGATGCTGATCTCGGACAGCACGTCGTCGACCTGCGTCGACGCGGGCCGGACCTCCATCCGGGGATCCACCAGCCCCGTGGGACGCACCACCTGCTCGAGCACCTGTCCCGAATGCGTCGCCTCGTATTCAGAGGGTGTGGCGGACACAAAAATGCACTGGCGCAACTTGCCCTCGAACTCCTCGAACTTCAGCGGCCGGTTGTCCATGGCCGACGGCAGCCGGAAACCGTAGTTGACCAGGGTCTCCTTGCGCGCGCGATCGCCCCGGTACATCCCTCCCAACTGGCCGATGGTCACGTGACTCTCGTCGATGAACATCAGGCCGTCGGACGGCAGGTAGTCCACCAGGGTCGGCGGCGGCTCGCCGGGCTTCGCGCCGGACATGTGCCGCGAGTAGTTTTCAATGCCCTTGCAGAAGCCGAGCTCCTGCAGCATTTCCAGGTCGAAGCGCGTGCGCTGCTCCAGACGCTGAGCCTCGACCAGCTTGCCCTCGTCGTAGAAGAACTTCAGGCGCTCCGCCAGTTCTTCCTTGATCGTCTCGACGGCACGCACCACCGTGCCCCGTGGCGTGACATAGTGCGACGACGCGTAGACCACGAAGCGCGGAATCTTCTGCCGGATGCGGCCGGTCAACGGATCGAACAGCTGGATCGATTCAATTTCGTCGTCGAACAACTCGATCCTGACAGCGAGTTCCGCATGCTCCGCGGGAAAGACATCGATCGTGTCGCCACGCACGCGGAAGGTGCCGCGGGAGAAATCCGTGTCGTTGCGCTTGTACTGCATGGCGACCAGGCGCTGCAGCAGGTCACGCTGGGTTGTCTTGTCGCGCACCCGTACGACCTGGCGCATGTCGAAGTAGTCGCTCGGATCTCCGATGCCGTAAATGCAGGAAACGCTGCCGACGATGACGGTATCGCGCCGCTCCAGCAACGACTTGGTCGCCGACAGGCGCATCTGCTCGATGTGCTCGTTGATCGACGAATCCTTCTCGATGAACAAGTCGCGCTGCGGAACGTAGGCCTCGGGCTGGTAGTAGTCGTAGTAGGAGACGAAGTACTCGACCGCGTTGTTCGGGAAGAACTCGCGCATCTCCGCGTACAGTTGCGCCGCCAGGGTCTTGTTCGGCGCCAGCACCAGCGCCGGACGGCCCAGCTGGGCGATGACGTTGGCCATCGTGAAGGTCTTGCCCGAACCGGTCACGCCCAGCAGCGTCTGATAGGACAGGCCGTCCCGGAGCCCCTGAACGAGACCCTCGATGGCAGCCGGCTGATCGCCGGCCGGCTCGAAGGGACGGTAGAGCTGGAACGGACTCCCGGGATAGGTAATGAATTGCCCGCCCTGGCGGACCGCCTCGGTGCCCACGACCACGGCCGCGCCCGCGCCCGCAGCAGCGCCCACGCTCGCACCGACGCCGGCTGCGCCTTCCGCATTGCTGTCCGATCGGAGTTCGAGGTTTGTCACGACGGCCTGTTGTTCCTGCTTTCCGGGGAGAACCAAATACTGACGCTAAGCTGACGGATGGTGGTCTCACTCCCGCTCGCGGAAGTGGATATCACCATAGATCGCAATCCGAAAAGCGATTTCACAATGTACTGAGAAGGGGATCCCGGGAGACGTCCCACCCGCTGCCCGCAAGCGACTCAACGGTCTGCGAGAGGGGTGCGTGATAAGATTTCTGCAGTGCATCAGGTTAGTGCGCGCTAATCTGCGATTATGAACCGACCGTCGCCAAATTGCCAGCGATCTGCCTATAAAATAGGCACAACGAGTCGAGCATTTGCTCTAGTCGGGTCGCGTCAAATCAGGACCTTACAATGGTTACCTCACCATTCGCAGCAATTCCCCTCGCACCCAAGGACCCCATCCTCGGTATCACCGAGCAATTCATGGCGGATGCCCGCCCTGACAAGGTAAACCTGGGTGTCGGCGTCTACTACGACGAGTCCGGCAAGCTGCCGCTGCTCGATTCTGTCCGCCTCGCCGAGGATGCCCTGACCGCCAAGCACGGGGCCAGGGGCTATCTCCCGATCGACGGCATCAACCAGTACAACCGGGCGATCCAATCGCTGCTGTTCGGTGCAGGATCGCCGCTGATCGCGGAAGGAAGGCTGCTGACGGTGCAGGCGCTGGGGGGTACCGGGGCGCTGCGGATGGGCGCCGATCTGCTCAAGAAGTTTGCCGGTGACGCCGCCGTCTACATCAGTGATCCGAGCTGGGAAAACCATCGGGCGCTGTTCGAGGCGGCCGGATTCGAGGTGCGCCAGTATCCTTATTACGACCCTGCCAGCCATGGGGTCGATTTCGAGGCAATGCGTGCTGCACTGCGGGCAGCCCCTGCCGGTTCGATCATCGTCCTGCATGCCTGCTGCCACAATCCCACCGGCGTCGACCTGACCGAGGCGCAGTGGGACCAGGTCATCGCGCTCATGGTGGAACGCAATCACGTCCCGTTCCTGGACATCGCCTACCAGGGTTTCGGCGCGGGCATCGAAGCCGACGCCGTCGCGGTGCGCAAGTTCGCCGCCAGCCCCCTGCCCCTGCTGATCTCCAGCTCGTTCTCCAAGTCCTTCTCGCTCTACGGTGAGCGGGTCGGCGGCCTCACGATGGTGCTGCCCACGCAGGACGAGGCGCAGCGGGTGCTCAGCCAGCTCAAGCGGGTCGTGCGGGCCAACTACTCGAACCCACCGACCCACGGCGGCGCCATCGTCGCGTCCGTGCTCGCCAATCCGGACTGGCGCGCGCGTTGGGAAGAGGAACTCGCCGGGATGCGCACCCGGATCAGCCGGATGCGCGAGGAACTGGTTGCGCGGCTCAGGGCCGCCGGCGCCCGCCAGGACTTCGGCTTCGTGGCCGAGCAGCGCGGCATGTTCTCCTACTCCGGCCTGACCAGCGAGCAGGTAAGCCGCCTGCGCGAAGAGCACGGCATCTACGCGATCGCCAGCGGCCGCATCTGCGTCGCCGCCCTGAACAAGGGGAATGTGGAGCGGGTCGCGCAGGCGATCGCCAAGGTCACTGCCTGAGGCGAAGCCGAGCCGTCGCCGATTTGTCCAGCGGCGTGAGACTGCTACAATGTCGGGCTGTTCCCTGATAGCTCAGTTGGTAGAGCGACGGACTGTTAATCCGCAGGTCCCTGGTTCGAGTCCAGGTCGGGGAGCCAAGTAATTCAATGACTTAGGGCGGTTATCCAGTGGATGACCGCCCTTTTTCTTGGCTATCCGCCTCGTTCGTTGCCATGCATCTGGCGGGTACTAACTGCCGATGGCGTTCAGCAACGTGCTGACGGTCATGAAGATCAGTATCAGCGAGCCGATCGTCCACAGGGTGGCCCGAGTTTCGTGGTTTTGCGCGGTGAGATAAGCCAGAAAGTGAAGTATCCGAGACGCGACGTAACCGTAGAGGAGCAACTGCGCCAGCAGTAGCGAAGGATTAGACAGTACGTACAAGAAGCCCGCCACCAGAAAAAAAGGTATGTTTTCCAGGTCGTTGAGGTGGATGCGACGGATGCGATCGACGCGCTCGTTCGGCGCAATCTGCGTTGGGTCGGGCGACGGATTCAGTACGGTGCGTCGCATATCCTCCGGCGAACGGTAGCCTCCCCTTTCCCCCATCATTCGGACTACGGTCAGCCACGACATGCTCACGGCCTTAAGGATCATGAGCGCGGCGGCGATCGCGTATGTCGAGAAAAGCGGGTCTTGCAGATCAATCGTCACGCTTGTTTCCCCAATGCCATTGTGAGTTGGGCCGTATAGCAGAGCGCCCCGCGCCCAGGACCGAAGCAAGGCCAGGCCTCAGATCGACATCAGGAACGCCAGCAAGGCCTCTCGCTCTTCCGGAGTCATCGCTTCATATCGCTGACGCGATCGCTTCGCTGCACCGTCATGTTGGCGGATCGCCTGATCAACCGTCAAGGCGCGACCGTCGTGCAGGAAGATCGTGCGTGCCCGCAACCCCCACAGGGGCGCGGTTCGCATCTCCCGACCCGAAGCGGCGCCTTGCTCGATGCCGTCGCCGAGTTCGCCCATGTCGTGCAGCAGCAGATCGGAGTAGAGGCGTACCGGCTGGTAGGCGAGCGCCCTCGAACTGCTTGCGCCGGTCAGCATGACAGGGAGATGGCACGATGTGCACTGTGCCTGCTCGAACTGCCGCGCGCCCGCGATCGTCTGAACGGTGACAGGCAGCACGGGCGGCGGTGCCAGAAAGCGCATGAAATCAGCCTGGTGATCGATATCGCTTTTGCCGGTCGCGGGGTCGATCGGATCTTCAATACCGGGCACCGGGTCATATTGCGCCAGCAGGTCGGCGCGGCCATTCGGCGCATTCTCGGTCGGGAACAGACGGCTGGTGACACCCATTTCGGTCAGGTAGGCATCGCCGGCGAAGGCCAGCAGCGAAGCCTGGTGGGCTTTCCAGCCGAATCGACCGACGCGCACCTTGCCGCTGGCCACGTCCAGCACTTTCGCTAACCGACCGGTCACGCCGTCCGGATGCTGTCGCTGCGCGTTCAATTCGATGGTCTCGTCGCTGATCGCTTCGATGAGGCCCGCGCCGAACAGCGGCGTACTGATGCGTAGTGCCACGACGTTGGCCTCCGGCGGGATCACCTCCTGGACCGTCGGATCGATGGCCTGGGCCTGCAGCACCGGCCCGCCCAGATGTTCGAGCGGGTCGAATCGGCCATTGATCATCCGACCGAAACGGGTCACGCTGCGCTCGCTGGCGGCACCGGTCGCAGCGCCGGTATGGCAAGCCACACAACTGCTGTCGTTGAAGATCGGGCCCAAGCCCTCCTCCGCCGTTTCATCTGCTTCGAACTCCTCGCGACCGGCCTCGAAGTCGGCCAGTTCGGCACGCCGTGAGCCCATCGAGCGGAGAACCGAATTGCAGGACTCCATTTGGAATCGGTCGCAACGGTGGCTTGGTTTGAGACGGGCCGGAACGATGGGTACCAATGATGGAATCCGCTTGAATGGCTGGCGCACTGGCCAGCAGCGTGGCGATACTGACAGCCCCCGCCAGCGCAAGGATCAATGGCATCTTCTTGTTCATCGTGGTTCCCGAATGGCGTCGGCAGGGTGCCAACGGAACCCGCCACTGTCCATGCCAAACGTGGAGCAAAGATGAGCACTTCTCCACAAGTCCGCCACAATCCGCACGACAACATCTACCGCGACTGCAAGTAGTCGGACTTGCCCAAACTCAACACGCCCCAGGGGCGCAGCGCCGGCGGCCTTGAACCAGCGCGCAGGCTGCGTTATTCGGGGCCGCTCCCCGGCCGGCGCGCCTCCGATCCGCTCCAGGCACCTCGATGCACCGATCGTGAACGTATATCCATACTGCGGCTTCAAGTATCCGCACCATTCGACGGCAAAGTGTGCTTGTGCCGTAGGCAAAGTCCGACTAAGCTCGCGAATCGACGGGCCCACCCGGTACGGGTGAATTCCACACCATTCCAACCCGCTTGAACGGAGACACCATGCTGTTTCGAAATTCCAGGCTGCTGAATCGAAATTCCAAGCTGCTGAAGTCCCTGCTGGCGGGCGCGATGCTGTCGCTGCTCGGCGCTGGTGTCCAGGCGCAGACAACGCTACGCCTCGGCCACGGGCTCGGTCCGCAGGCGCCGTACGGCGTCGGCGCGGCCTTCATGCAAAAGGCGATCGCCGAGCGGATGGGCGGGCGCTACAAGCTCGAGCTGTTCCCTGACTTCCAGCTCGGCGGCGAGCGCGAGCTGACCGAGGGTGCACAGCTCGGCACCATCGATCTCGTGATCACGTCCACCGGGCCGGTCGGCAATTTCGTGCCGGATACGCTGATCACCGACATCCCATTCCTGTTCCGCGACTACGCCCACGCCCGCGCCGTACTCGACGGGCCGATCGGCCAGGCGATCCTGGACAAGTGCCCGGCCAAGGGGCTGATCTGCCTGTCCTGGTCCGAGAACGGCATCCGACACATGACCAACAACCGCCGTGAGGTGCAGTCGCCCGGCGATGCCAAGGGCCTGAAGATCCGCACGATGGAGAACCCGTTCCACATCCAGGCATTCCGCTCGATCGGCGTGCTGCCGACGCCAATGGCGTTTCCGGAATTGTTTTCCGCACTGCAGCAGGGTACGGTGGATGGCCAGGAGAACCCGATCGGCAATATCGTTTCGGCGAAGCTATACCAGGTCCAGAAGTACCTGACGTTGACCGGCCACCTGTACTCGCCGGCAATGGTGCTGATGTCGCCGGCTGCGTACAACAAGATGACGCCGGAGGACCGCAAGCTGATGAACCAGATCGCTCGAGAAGGAGCCCAGGTCACGCGCGCCCGCGTCGAGGAGCTCGAGCGGCTCGGTCTGGACGAACTGCGCAAGGTCGGCATGCAGATCCGTGAGCTGTCGCCTGCAGAGAAGGACGCGTTCAAGCAGGCGATGGCCCCGGCCTATGCCGAATTCGCGAAGCGCTTCGGCCAGCCGAGCATTGACGCGATCGTCAACTTCAAGTGACGGCCCAGGGCCGGTGGCAGCGCCGGCCCTCAGCAGCCTGGGGCGCGCACGCGCCGCGGTCCTGGCCGTCGATTACGCGCTCGGCACGCTGGTCATGGCGCTCGCCTGTCTCGCGCTGGCTGGCGCGCTGACGTCCGGGCTGTTCCAGGTGGTCGCCAGGTTCGTGTTCGAACAGCCGTCGATCTGGTCGGAGGTGCTGACCCGCACCCTGATCATCTGGAGCGTCTTTCTGGGTCTGTCGGCCGCACTTCGCGGCGGCGCTTTGCTGTCGGTCGACTTGACGTACCGCACGCTAGCGCGCACCCGGCACCTGGTCTGGCTGCAGGCGACGATCACACTGCTCACGCTGCTGTTTCTGGTGATCGTCGTCGTGTACGGCTGGGACATCGTGCATCGGGTGCGGTTCCAGTCGATGGCGGGGCTCGAGATATCGATCTCCTGGGCCTACGCTGCGATTCCGGTCGGCGCATTCCTCGGCATCTTCGCGGTGCTTGCCAACTTCCTAGACCCGCGACGCGGGGAGCTCGACGCGCAGCGCTGAACGCACCAATCGATGATACCCGCGATCTTCACCGTTTTCCTGGTCCTGCTGGCGCTGAGTGTCCCGGTGGCTGTGGCGATCGGTCTCGCGTCGATCGGCGGCGTCCAGTTCTTCTCGAACATGCCGATGCTGGTGGTTGCGCAGCAGCTGTTCGTTTCGATTGACAAGTTTCCGCTGGCCGCGATCCCCTTCTTCATCCTGGCGGGCAACCTGATGGAGGCGGGTGGCATTTCCGAGCGGCTGGTCAATTTCGCGCGGGCGTTGGTCGGCGGCGTGCAGGGCGGGCTCGCAATGAGCTGCGTGATCACCTGCATGATCTTTGCGGCCGTCTCCGGCTCGAGTGTTGCCACAACTTTCGCCATCGGAGCGATCCTGGTGCCGGCAATGGTTCGACTCGGCTATCCGGTGCAGAAGGCGGCAGCGCTGCAGGCGACGTCGGCCGAGCTGGGAGTCGTGATTCCGCCGTCGATTCCAATGATCTTGTACGGTGTAGCAGCCGAGGTTTCGATCGGCGAGATGTTCATTGCCGGCTTCGGTCCCGGGCTGCTGATCGCCGGCGCGCTGATAATGTTCGTTTTTCTATGGTGCAAGGTCACGGGTTACGGCAAGCGCGATGGCGAAGGGCGTCTCGAGCTCAGTGTGGCATTCAAGCGGGCAAGCCTCGCGCTGCTGATGCCGGTCGTCGTGCTCGGCGGCATCTATGGCGGCATCTTCACGCCGACGGAAGCGTCGGTGATCGCAGTTTTCTACGCATTGTTCGTCGGGATGTTCATCTACCGCGTGATCGCGGTGCGCGATCTCTACCGGATCTTCTCAAGATCGGTGATCTCGACCACCGTTATCATGATCATCATTTCCACCGCCGGACTGTTCGCGTTCCTGATCACGCGCGCCGGCGTCCCGGCGATGGTCGGCAACTGGGTCGCGGCGAACCTCGACAGCCACGCGGTGTTCCTGATCGGCGTCAACCTGTTCCTGTTCCTGATCGGAATGTTCATCGAGACCGGTGCGGCGATCCTCGTGCTGGCGCCGATCCTCGTGCCGGTGGCGGTGAACTTCGGTGTCGACCCGGTGCACTTCGGAATCATCATGGTGGTGAACCTCGCGCTCGGCATGATCACGCCGCCGTTCGGCGTGAATCTGTTCGCCGCCTGCACGGTCGCGCGCATTTCCTACGATCAGATCATCCCAGCGGTCGTGCCTTACGTCGTGGTCGTGGTCGGGTGCCTCGCTATCATCACCTTTGTGCCGGAAATCAGCCTCTGGCTGCGTGACCTGGTCTATCGAAGGTAACGTTCGCGTGACTTCAGGCCAGCCGTTTCGCTAGCCGCTGACTGCGTCGGCGTCCGGCTCCGGCTCCGGCTGAGACGCGACGAACGCAGCCCGATCCACGACCGGAACGGCATCGGCCAGATAAGCCCCCGCGAAGTCCAGCAGCGCGAGGTCTGCATCCCTCGGGCCGACCAGCTGGAACCCTACCGGCACGCCGTTGCTGTCCGTGCCACAGGGGACGGTGAGAGCCGGGAGTCCAGCGGCGGGAGCGATCCAGCAGTTTCGGGTGAGGGACCGGGTCGCCACGACCCCGTCTTCGGTCATCTCGATGCCGGGCGGGCCAACCGGTACCGTCGGGCAGATGAGGTAATCATGGTGCTCGAACAGTCGCCGCACCCTCACCCGGAATCCCTCGATCCACCTGAGGTTGCGGGCGTAGTCGACCGCGCTCATCGTCAGGCCGGCCGCGATCCTCTCCTTGACGAGTACCCCGATGCCGCCAGGTTCTTCCTTCAGGCGCCTCTGATGAAAGGACGCGGCATCGGCAATGACGATCTGCGACAGGATGGTCGCGACCTCCAGATAGTCGGGCGACGAGACTTCACCGACGTGACCTGGGACGCCGGCAGGCCTGCGAGTGCCCGACGGAAGACGGCAGCAATTCCGGCATCGGCTGCTGCTACCAGCTCGTTCAACACGCCCAACCGGATCCTGGCCTTCCCGACCGGCCGGTGGAGACGGGTCCGGCGGGAGAATGGATCGTTTTCATCGAACCGGTAGGTGCTGCGAATCGCGCGTCGGAGTGTCTCCACGTCGCGCGCCATGAAGCCTACCGTGTCGTGAGGCGGGCTGACCGGCATCACACCACAAGAGGAGACGGCGCCGTGGGTAGGCCGAAGCCCGAATACGCCGTTCAGGGCCGCCGGGAGCCTCACCGACGCGCCCGTGTCGGTGCCGATACCGAGGTCGCACAGCCCCAGCGCGACGGCTACCGCCGAACCGCCGCTGGAGCCGCCGCAGACGCGGCCGGGATCCCAGGCGTTCCGGCAGAAGCCGAAATGGGGATTCTGGGTCGTGCCCCCGAAAGCGAACTCATGCAGGTTGGTGGTGCCGACCATCTGCGCGCCGGCATGGCGCAGCCGCGCGACGACCGCGGCGTCTTCGGATGCGAAGCGCCGTGCCATCAGGCCGCTTCCCCAGGTGCCGCGAATGCCCCGGACGTCGATGCAGTCCTTCACCGCCATTGTGAGGTCGGACAGCGGCCCTCGCCGGGGCGCAGGCGCAGGCGGAAGAACCGTGATGAAGCAATGGAACGCCCGGTTGAAAGCCAGCCGCCGCCGGTACTCGCTTTCCGAGTCTTGTGTCATCGAGCGCCTGAGGTTAGGGAGACCGACCTATTTCATCTTGCAATCCTGCACGTAGGCGTCGCCGTGCTTCTTCAGGATCGGTTCGCCGAGGCGCTTGTTGACCAGCCGTCCTTTCGAGTCTTTGGTGATGACGCGCAGGTAGTAATCCTGGATGGGGAACTGGTTGGTGTTGAACTTGAAGTCGCCCCGAACGGACTTGAAATTCGCTTTCTGCAGAGCCCGGCGCAGCGCAGGCTTGTCGCTCAGATTACCCTTCACGTCCCGTACGGCTGCGTCGATGAGCTGGGCCGCGTCGTATCCCTGAGCGGCGAACACCGAAGGCAGGCGATCGTACTCCTTCTCGAAGGCGGCGACGAACTTGCGATTGGCCTCGTTATCGAGGTCCAGCGCCCAGTGGGACGTGTCGAAAATGCCCGCCATCGCATCCCCCACCGGACGGATCACGTCCTGGTCGGACCCGAAGCCCGGTGTCAGCAATCGTGTGTCCCTCGAAATGCCGGCACCGACGAACTGCTTGATGAAGTTGATGCCCATGCCTCCCGGAAGAAAGGCAAAGAGCACGTCGGGTTTGGCGGCCCTGATCGCGGCAATTTCGGCCGAGTAGTCGAGTTGACCGAGTTTGGTGTAGACCTCGTTGGATATCGTGCCCTTGTACATCCGCTTGAATCCAGCGAGCGAGTCCTTGCCTGCCTGGTAGTTCGGCGCGATCAGGTAGACGTTCTTGAAGCCTTCGTTGGTCGCATACTGCCCCGCTGCCTCGTGAAAGGCATCGTTCGGCCATGCGGTTGCGAAGAACCAGGGAGAGCAACGCTCGCCCGCAAGCGGGGAAGGCGCCGCGTTCGGACTGATGT
Source organism: uncultured beta proteobacterium (assembly GCA_963834335.1). Taxonomy (GTDB): domain Bacteria; phylum Pseudomonadota; class Gammaproteobacteria; order Burkholderiales; family Burkholderiaceae_E; genus Lautropia. The sequence continues at coordinate 547,082 of CAWIBK010000002.1, forward strand.
AGAAGGTCTCGGATCTGAGCGCCTCCGGGAGTCCCGCCAGCAGCACGTTCGAGAAGACGACTCCGGTCAGGAAGTCCACACGGTCACGCTTGACGAATTTCTCGAAAAGCTGCTTCCCGACGTCCGGCTTGAACTGGTCGTCACTGACCATCACGTCGGCCGGCACGCCGCCGACCTTGCCGCCGTTCATCTTGATACTCAGCATGAAGCCGTCATGAATATCGGTGCCGATGCCTGCGGATGGCCCCGACAGCGTGCTGATGTAGCCGATCTTGACGGAATCCGCCGCTCGGGCGAACTGCGGAGCGACGGCGCCTGCGCCGATCGATACGGCGACTGCGATGGCAACGGCAAATGTGGTTCGAAACGACCGATGCTGAAGAATCATGGAGGTACTCCCTTGTCTCGGTGATGGCTTTTGTTAGCTAGGAACATAGGGTGTCAGTGTCGCGGCCGGCATCGGTGGCCTAAGGCGCCCAGCGTACATGACGGCGATTCTCCGAACGGCCGCTTGCAGGCGATTGCGAATCGCGAAGATGCCCGACATCCAGCTTCTCGCCTGTTCGATGGACCGGGTGCGCCACGTCGGTAGCGGCGAGAAGGTGTCAGAGTTCCCAGGCATGGCGGATTGTTGGACGGGCAAGCGCGAACTGTCAACGACTGTCGAAATTTGAATAGCCACTGTTCCCCCGGCCTTGCATAATCATTCGCATGAAGCCATTGATGAGGGCCCCCACCCTGTCGGGCACGCCCGACGCGTCTGCGGTCAAGGCGCGCGCCAGGGAGCTCGGTGCCGACCTCGTCGGCATCGCGTCGGCGCCGGACACTGAACGCCTTCCCGCCCGATCCGCGCTGGCCGCAGACGCCCGAGCGCATCTCGCCGTACTGCAGAAGCGTCATCGTCATCGCCAACCGCATCCCGGCGGGGGCCTTCCGCTGCAAGACCAATACGCCGGTGCAGTACATGGACATGCTGGTGCTGCGCAAGATGGACCAGGTCGCGTACCGGCTCGCCGAGGAGCTCGAACGCTGCGGCCATCCGACCTTCGTCACCGCCGCGACAGGAGACCGAGTGGACCTACAAGCGCGCGAGCTACGGTCGCCTGTCGACACGCCACCTCGGCGTCGAGGCCGGACTCGGCACGCTCGGCCTGGAGGTCAACATCCTCACGCCGGAGTTCGGCCCGCGCATCTATCTGACCGGCATCCTCACCGAGCTCGAGCTCGAGCCCGAGCGCGCGCATCACCGAGCAGGTCTGCATCGGGGAATCGTGCAGCCGCTGCCTGCACTCCTGTCCGGCCGACGCGGTGCTGCACTGGGGCATCGACAAGCGCAACTGCGCGACCGAAGCGCAGGAATTCGGCTTCGCACCGATCCTGGCAAGTTCGACGGCCTGATCGATCGATCAAGCCGGAGGCGACCGGATGAAGGCTTCCGCTCGCGCGATTTCTTCGGGTTCTGGCAGGGCCTGCTGCGCGTGGTCGGCTCGTTCGGCGATTGTCCCGCGCTGCCTCGCGGTCTGCCCGGTCGGCAACGATTACCACGCCCATCTCGCCGAGCCTGCAGAAGGTGATTCCCGAGAAGACGCCCGAGAAGGTCGCGCTGGCCAAGCAGTACAAGGCCGACCGCGCCGAGCAGAAAGCGGGCGAAGGCGAGGGCCGTGGCGGGTCTTCGACGACTGGAACGCGCGCTGGGTCGGGCCGGACGGCTACCAGGGCATGGTGGCGAGGCAGATGCAGGACTTCAAGGCGAAGCAGAAGCAGCGCGCCGATCTGCAGAGGCCGGCGCGTGCTGACCCGCCGAGCGAGCAGGCAGCTGACGATGCCTGGGAATCTTCAAGACGGCCGCTGACGGCCGGGGACATCAAGGCGCAAGGCGATCGCGCTCGGCGCCGATCTCGTCGGCATCGCCGACGGCGCGACGCTCGATGCGCAATCCGCCCGATCCGGCCGACCCGACAGCGCCCGTCGCGACATCACCGCAGCGCGACGGCGGCCGTGTCATCGTCCTGGCCAAGAAGGCTCTCGAGCGGCGTGGCGCGCATCATGGCCTGGGACGACCGGCACAAGTACTACAACGACGAGCTCGCGCTCACGCTCGCTCGAGGAGACCTCGCTCGATCTGGTCTACTGGCTCGAGGACGCGGGCTATCCGGCGGTCATCGTCCCGCCGACCCACGTCGACCCCTGGCGCTACCAGGACGACCCGGGCGCAGCACATGACCACGCTGCTGTCGCTGCCGCATGCGGCGGTCGAGGCCGGCCTGGGCACGCTCGGACTGAATCTGCAGCTGCTGACGCCCGAGTACGGCCCGCGCGTCGCTCCTGACTGCGGTGCTCTGCTCGGTCGACGTCGAGTGCGACCGTCCGATCGCCGAGGCGCTCTGTCACGGCCCCGACTGCGGCCGCTGCCTGCTCGACCTGTCCGGCCGACGCGGTCGGGCACTGGGAGCGCGACTGGCAGCGATGCGACGACTACCGCTCGCCCTACGGCTTCGCAAAGCTGACCAGCCAGATCGGCAAGATCGTCGAGGCAGGAAGCGCCGAGGAGCGCAAACAGTTGCTGCGGTCCGAGACCACGTTCAATCTCTGGCAGAGCATCCTGCGGGGCTCGGGCGTCATCACCGGCTGCCGGCGATGTGCGGATGTCTGCCCGGTCGGCAATGACTACGCGACGCTGCTTGCCGATGTCCTCGACGACATTCCCGAAAACACGCCGGCCAAGGAATCGCGCTTACAGGACATGCGCAAGGACGCGGCCCACGGCGAGCCCGGGGCCGCCTACTCGTCCCAGCATCGCTGGATCGGTTCGCTTGCCGCGCGGGAGGGTGACGCATGACGCTCGACAGGGCGGCGCTGCACTTGCCGCGGTCGCGGACCGAGATCCTCCGCATTCAGAGTGAACGCAAGCGAATCGCGTTGGACCGGGCGCTTCAGGCGCCCTTTCTCCGCGAGCGGCTCGGCCGCGTGAACCGCGATCGGCTCGATGACCCGGACGAGTGGGCTCGTAGTTCCCGTCATGGACAAGGATGAGCTTCGCGGCCTGGCGTGACCAGCGTGTTCTATGAGATCGTTCTGCCTGCCCTTCAAGGGCGCGCTGGCCGAGTACTGGCGCTCCGGAGGGGCCACCGGACAGCCGCTCTTCTATCCGCGCACTCATGAAGACATCAAGTACGCCATGATCTCGTTCGCGCGGGTCTTCGACTGTGCGGGCCTCGGCGCATCGCGACCAGGTGCACGACTCGTTTCCGCTGGGCATTCATCCGGTCGGCCACATGCTTCGCCCGCGCCGCGCAGACCCGCGGCATCGGCGTCAACTGGGCGGGCGCTGGCACAACCACGCCGTCACAGCTGCAGATCGAGCTGATCCGGCGTCTGGCGCCAACCGTCTGGATGGGCATGTCGAGCTACGGACTGCACCTGGCCAACCTGGCCGAGAACCAGGGGGTCGATCTTTCTGCAGGTCCGGTCAAGACTGTCGTCTGCTCTGCGGAGCCGCTGTCGGACGCGAAGCGTCAGAAACTGGAACGCAGTTGGGGCGCGCGGGTGCGCGACACCTTCGGCATGACCGAGGCCGGCATGATGGGCGCGGAGGACGCGACGCTGGGCGGATTCCGGGTCTGGACCGATCTGTACTACATCGAAGTCGTGGATCCACAGACGCATCATGCCGGTTCCCGAGGGCGAAGTCGGCGCGCTCGTCGTGACCCCGCTGTGGACGAATCAGTGCACGCCCTTTCGTCCGATGGCTGTCGGGCGACCTGGTCACCATGCGGGCAGCCGACGACGACAGCGGCCCCTATGCCGTATTCCCGCTGCTCAGGCACGCGCATCGCACGACCGGCTTCTTCAAGGTGCAAGGGGATGAACATCAATCACCCCGAATTTGAGGACTTCATGTTCAGCGAAGCCCTCATCAACGACTTCAAGTGCGAACTGCTGGCGCCTGGCGGAAACGATGTCCTGCGGGTGTCGATCGAGGTAAAACGAGACGCCGACCGCGCCGCCGCCGCGGCAGCCCTCGTGAAACGGGTCAAGCAGACCTTCGAGGTGACGCCGGAGGTGGTCCTGCTCGAGTCCGGTACCCTGGCACGGGAATTCGAATCGAGCGTGAAGGCCCCACGATTCGCCGATCGGCGATAGTCCGGGTGCGCGGCCTGGTCAGCGAGACGGGCTTGCGGCTCGTGCCAGTCAAAGGCCCGACCCCACAGCCTGCGTGCGTTCTTCGGTGATCTTCAGCAGCTGACGCGCCTCGGCGGGGGTGGCCGGTTCACCGCCCAGCTTCTGCACGATGTCCGCCGCCTTTTCGACCAGTTGCCCGTTGTTCTTCACCAGTTCGCCCTTGCTGATATAGAGCGTGTCTTCCATCCCGGTGCGCACATGCCCTCCCAGCGCGTAGGAGACCGCAAGAATGGGAAACGCATGCCGGCCGACACCGAAGGCGGCCCACTCGCTGCCTGCGGGTAAACGGGAGGCCAGGTAAACGAGAGTTTGCGGGTCCGCAGACGCGCCGAAGCGCACGCCGAGCACCAGCTGGAACATCAGCGGCTTGGTCAGTATCCCCTTCTCGTAGAAATCGATCGCCATGTTGAGATCCCCGGTGTCGAAAATCTCGATCTCCGGGATCGTCTGCACAGACTGGATCTGCCTGGCCATGATCTCCAGGTTGCGCGGCGTGTTGATGACCACGTTCGGCCCGCTGTTCATGGTATTGAAATCGAGCGTGCAGATCTCCGGCTTCAGCGCCACCACATGAGCGACGCGAAGCTCGGGAGCGCACAGTGTGGTGCCCGCAGCGGGTTTTCTCGGATCGTCATGACTGGGGATGAACCGACCACCCTCGCCGGTCGTCAGATTCATGATGATATTGCTTCCGGCATCATGGACCCGTTCTATCACCTCCTTGTACAGACCGATGTCCATCGAGCCACGGCCGGTATTCGGATCGCGCACATGGATATGCGCAATCGCGGCGCCCGCACGTTCGGCCTGGACAACTGCGGCTGCGATCTCGGCCGGGGTGACCGGCACATTCGGATTCTGCTCGCGCGTATGGATATTGCCGGTGACTGCACAGGTAATAATCGTTTTCTTGGTAGGCATGGGTGGTGGCTCCGTTACTTCGCAAAAAACACTTTGAGTTCTTTTCGGCCCAGTCCTATCAGGATCGCTGCTGTCACGGCAAACAAGATCAGTGCGATGGGGTGCGACATGGTGAAGAACTCGGCAAAACTGCCGTCCTTGATGATGAGGCCGAGCCGAAGATTTTCCTCAAGTATGGGCCCCAGCACCAGGCCGATGACGACCGGCGCAAGCGGCACTTTGGCCAATCTCAAAAAGTAGCCGAAGAGACCCGCCGCCAGCGCCACGCCGATGTCGAACACGCGCCCCGAGACACTGTAGGCACCTACCAGGGACAGGATCAACACCATGCTGAACATGAGTACCTCGGGAATCTTCAGGATCTTGGTGACGAACCTTGCCAGCAATGCGCCGCCCGCGAACATGGCGAGGTTGCACACGATCAGCGCGAAGAAAACCGAATTCATCAGTGGCCCATGATCCACAAACAGGCGCACGCCCGGTTGAATTCCCTGGATGATCAGCGCGGACATCATCACCGCGGTCACCGGATCGCCGGGAATGCCCAATGCGAGGGTGGGAACGAGTGCGCCTCCGGTGACGGCGTTGTTGGCGCTTTCCGACGCCAATAGCCCTTCGGGCTCTCCCGACCCGATTCCTTCACGAAAGCGCCCGGAGCGCTTCGCTTCCGAGTAGGCGATGAAACTCGCGGTAGCCGCGCCAGTTCCGGGCAGGATCCCCACCAGTGTTCCGATCACCGATGATTTCAACAGCGTCTTCCAGCGCGCGAGCCACTCCTTCAACGGAGCCAGCCGGAAGCTCCCTTTGGTCTGCAGATCCGGAATCACCAGCGGCTTTTCACTCAGCCGCCAGAAAATTTCAGTCAAGGCGAAGACTCCCACGAGGATCGGGATCAGCCCGACTCCGGCGGATAGCGCGAAGACGTCGTAATCGAAGCGCCGGCTTCCCGTCATGGTGTCCGTGCCGATAGTTGCCAGAAACAACCCTATCACCCCGGCAAGCAGGCCTTTGACGAGACTGCCTTCCGAGACGCCTGCAATGCAGGTAAGCGCCATGCAAATCAGGGCAAAAATTTCTATAGGCCCGAACCGCAGCGCAAACTTGGCCAGCGGCGGGGCCGCCAGGATAAGTACGATCACGGAGAACAGGCCGCCGAACAGGGAAGCGCCGGTTGCCCAGCCGATCGCCAGGTCTGCCTTTCCCTGCCTGGTCATCGGAAAGCCGTCGAACATGGTGGTCGCCGACTGGGGTGTTCCGGGGGTATTGATGAGGATCGCGGACAGCGATCCGCCGTATACCGAAGAGCAGTAGATCGCCAGGACCAGGGAAATCGACGAGACCTGATCCATCGTGAAGGTGAACGGCAGAGCGATCGAAATCGCGAGTACCGACCCGAGTCCGGGCAGGATGCCGAAAATGAGACCGTAGATCGTTCCGACCAGGATCGCGAGCAGCGAGGGCAGGCTGAGCACCGGCGTGACGGCGGCAACGATGGCATCCATTCAGAGTTCCACGGGGCTGCTCACATCCTCGAAAACCAGGGCGATGCGGGTAGAGAAACGTTCAGCAGGAAAGTGAACACGTACCACATCAGCAATGGAAACAATAGGGACACCAAGGTGACAGGTATCCAGCGGCGATAGCCGAAGATCGCCAGGAAAACGGCGGAATAAATAACGGTCGAAAAAAGAAACCCGATGTTCAGCATCAGGATCGCATACGCACAGGTGAGCAGAAATGCCAGGAGCGGACGTGTGAGGCTTCCGGTGCGCTCGACCACGGCCTGGCGCTTCGACCAGATCCCTCGAGCCACGATGAAGACGCTGAGTCCGATCCAGACATAGATCAGGATCGTCGGAAAGAAAACGGGGCTGAAACCGTAGTCGCCGAGGCCGGCGACGTAATCCGGTGACATCGCCTCGTAGAGGAGGATCAGCGCCACGACAGTGCTTGCCGAGCCGAAGACAATATCCCGGGAACTCTCCTTACGCACCCCGCCTCCTCGCCTAGAAAAAATCCGGCGGACCCATGGCCTGCCGGATCAGCCGATCATTGAACTTTATTTAGCGAGAAGGCCCGCCGCCTCCAGCAGTTTCCGGTTTCGCACCGACTCCATCTTGGCGAACTCAGCGAATTTCTCTGCTCCCATATGCGCCGACTGAACCTTGAGCTTCTCAAGGGAAGCGATCACAGCAGGATCCTTCAGGACGGCAGCAAGCGAGGACGAGAGCTTGTCCAGCACCGGACGAGGCGTCTCCGCCGGCGCGAAGGCACCCGCCCAGTTGTAGATGTCGTAATCGAATCCCATCTCTTTCATGGTGGGAAGGTCGGGATATTCAGGCAAACGCTCAGCGGTCCAGGCCGCGATCGGACGGACATCGAATGCCGGCACGAGTTGCGACTGATCGCTGAAAATCTGAATCGTATTGCCGAGCAAAGCTTTCATCGCATTTACTGAACTTGTAAATGGAACGTGCTTGACCGGCAGGCCACTCTGATTCATCGCGATTATCCCGATATGGGGAAGCGTTCCCGCTCCGGTCGATCCAGCCAATAACTGGTTAGGATCTTTCTTTATCGCGTCAAACAGCTCCTTCGCGTTCTTGTGGGGTAACTCCTTTGAGACCATCATCACCATCGGATTGATCGATATCCGACCGATAGGCGCAAAGCTTCCGATGCTGTAGGGCAGTTTGCGCAGATGAGGCTGTGTCGTCATCGGACCGGCTGGGGTCACGAATATGGTGTAGCCGTCCGGTTTCGCGGCGGCGGCCTCTGCTGTGCCGATAGTCCCCGCTGCACCATCCACATTCTTGATGATCAGGTCCACGCCAATCGCTTTCGACCATGCCGGCTGGAGCGCTCGCGCCATAATATCGGTGGCACCGCCGGCACCCCACGCGATGATAATGGTGACCGGCTTATCGGGATAAGCGTATGAAGCCCCGCTCATCAATACGCTTGCTGAAATTGCCAGAATCCTGGCTAGTGTTTTTTTCAAAACAGTCTCCTCATTTATTTATTGTGAAGCCGTGGCTGTCATTGGCAACCCCGAACGTTATATCATGTTAAGCAAGCAGGCTTGGGCCCGTCAACGAGCCTTGAAGCCGGTCGGACGGATTTGAAGAGCGCGACAAGCAAAAGCAAGGGACAACCCTATGATGAAGGTAAGAAAAGTGGCGGTCGTAGGCGCCGGACTCATGGGTTACGCGCTGGCCGCGGTACATGCACTGGGCGGTCTCGAGGTTCGTCTGTTTGACAACAACCCGGAGCAGCTTCAGAAGAGCAAGCCGCGGATCGCGCAGGTTCTGGATACTCTGGTTGAATCTGCGTCTATTTCTTCCTTGGAGGCGCAAACCGCGCTCGCGCGCATCACGTATGTGCAGGACCTTGAATCTGCGCTTGAAAACGCAGACCTGATTATCGAAGCCGTGACCGAGCGACCCGAGATTAAAACGTCGGTATTCACGGATATTGACCGGCTGGCATCTCCGGACGCCATCATCGCCAGTAACACGTCTTATCTTGATATTTTCGCGCTAGTGCCAGCGGCTCGGCAGCAAAATACTTTGATTGCTCATTGGTATACGCCTCCTTATATCATCGACCTGGTCGATGTCGTTCCGGGGCCGGCGACCGATCCGTCCGTGATCGAATTCATGGCTTCTTTATACCGGGGAATGGGCAAGTTTCCACTGGTTTTCAAGAAATTTATTCCAGGTTATATCGCCAACCGCCTTCAATCGGCCGTGAATCTTGAAGCCTTTTATCTGCTTGAGAACACGGATGTGACGCACACCGACATTGACGATTCCATTCGCCACGGCCTCGCGTTACGACTTTGCCTCATGGGGCAGATGAAAAAGGCGGATTTCACCGGGCTGGAGATGGTGCGAAATGCGCTTGCTTCCAGAGCCTATCAGCCACCGGCCGCCACCGGGCGCAGCAAGGTTGTGGATGATCTGATTTCCCAGGGCCGGAAAGGCGTCCTATCCGGAGCCGGCTTTTATGACTATGGCGATACTCCGGCCGAACGACTGATCCGGAACCGGGACAAGGAGCTCCTCGCGCTGAAGCGGGCACTCGTCGACATCAAAAAGGACAGCGTCTGATGATTTCTGCCGATTTGAAAGGAAAGACAGCCATCGTGACGGGTGGCACATCCGGCATCGGCCTGGCCTGCACGCGGATGCTCGGCAGAGCCGGCGTCACCGTCGCCGTCAATTTTCTTCCGGACGATGCCCAGGCGCCAGGGGTGCTGGAAGCGCTCAAGGCCGAAGGGCTGGACATCATCGCTGCACCGGGAAACGTCTCGATCGCCGGGCAGGCGGAAAGCATGGTGGGAGACGCGATCGCTGCACTCGGGCGGCTGGACTACCTGATCAACAACGCAGCCACGCCGGGTACGCCGGAACCGATTCCTCCGTCGGAACTGGATCGGATGACGGAGGAATTCTGGGCGCTTCTGCTGAACACCAACCTGGTCGGCCCTTTTCGATGTGCCAAAGCCGCTGCTTCCGCTCTGAAGGCGAGCGGTGGCTGCATCGTCAACATGGCGTCGATTGCAGGCTTGGGGGCGCAAGGGAGCAGCATCGCCTATGCCGCGAGCAAGTCGGGAGTCGTCAGTCTCACCAGAAGCCTCGCGCGCGGACTGGCGCCGGAGGTTCGGGTCAATGCAGTGGCGCCGGGGCAGACCAGCACGCCTTGGACGGCAACCTGGAGTGACGAGCGACGCCAGATGGCGGTCGACAAATCGGTCCTGAAAAGGCGGAGTGAACCGGAAGACATTGCCGAGGCAGTCCTGTTCCTGTGTGCCGGCGCCAGGATGATCACCGGCCACACCATCGTCGTCGACGGTGGCATGACGCTCTAGGAGGCTGTCGGAGTATGAATCGGGGTCATGATTTGACCGCCGAAGGCCGCTGGCAAGGCGCGGGTTCGCCCCGATATCCGTCGATATCGGGGCGGTTCAGCAACGCGGCCAGCGGCTTTCAGCCGGTCAAACCCGCAGGGCGAAGCGATGCGCGCGATCCGCGGTGTTGCCCGCTGGGGTCGATATATCGAATATCGACCCCAGCGGGCGCCTGGCGGCTCATCACGCATCGCTTCGTCCTGACCCTGATTCATACTCCGACAGCCTCCTAGGAAGCCCACTCCCAGAACCCGCAGGCGTAGATCTGCCGGCACTCGATTTCACTCGAACCGCCACCGGTCGGCTGTCGCGCGACTATTTCTCTTGTACGCTGCGATCAAGCCCCAGTTGCCGGCGCAAATTGAGCAGGACTGCGAAGATGAAGACGTTGACCTCGGGCAGCCAAGTCGCCGCAACCAGTTGCTTCATGAAACCCCGGTTCCAGCCTCGCCCGGCGCGGCCGGCACGCCGCCGGCTGGCGCCGGTGCTGCGATTGCACGATCGACGATCATCTGCGCCTCCTTCAGGATCCGCTGAAGATGCCCGGCGTCGACAAAGCTCTCGGCGTAGATCTTGTAGATGTCCTCGGTGCCCGACGGACGCGCGGCGAACCAGCCGCTCTCGGCGACGACCTTGATGCCGCCGATCGCCGCGCCGTTGCCGGGCGCCTGGTCGAGCATGACGTCGATCGTCTCGCCGGCGAGCTCGCGTGGCGTCGCAGCCTGCTCGGGGCGAGCGCGGCGAGCTGCTTCTTCTGCTGCGGCCGTCGCCGGCGCCTCGACCCGGTCGGCGAGCGGGCGCGCCGAGCTCGCTGCGCAAGCTCGCGGTAGAGCTCGCCCGGGTCGCGACCGCTGCGCGCGGTGATCTCGGCCGCGAGCAGGGCCGGCACGATGCCGTCCTTGTCGGTGGTCCAGACCGTGCCGTCGCGACGCAGGAACGAAGCGCCCGCGCTCTCCTCGCCGCCGAAGCCGAGCGAGCCGTCGAAGCAGGCCCGTCGACGAACCACTTGAAGCCGACCGGCACCTCGTAGCAGTGTGCGGCCGAGCCGCTTGGCGCACGCGGTCGATCAGGCGCGCTGCTGACCACGGTCTTGCCGATCGCGGCGTCGCTCCGGCCACTGCGGCCGGTGCCGGAACAGGTAGTCGATCGGCGACCGCGAGATAGTGGTTGGGCGGCAGCAAGCCGGCTTCTGGCGTGACGATGCCGTGCCGGTCGTGGTCGGTGTCGCAGGCGAAGGCGATGTCGAAGCGGTCCTTCAGGTCGATCAGCCGCTGCATCGCATAGGGCGACGACGGATCCATGCGGATCTTGCCGTCCCAGTCGAGGGTCATGAAGCGGAAGGTCGGGTCGACCACGTCGCTGACCACCGTGAGGTCGATCCGGTAGTGCTCGGCGATCCGGGCCCAGTAGTGCACGCCGGCGCCGCCCAGCGGATCGACGCCCATGCGGACGCTTCGCCGCCGCGGATCGCTTCGAAGTCGATGACGTTGCCGAGGTCGGCGACGTAGGGCCGAGGAAATCGTGCCGATGGGTGGTCGTCGCGCCCAGCGCCGCGCGTGTGGTCGATGCGCTTGACGCCCCGCATCGACTGCTCGAGGTAGGCGTTGGCTGCCGCCTCGATCCAGCCGGTGATCGCCGGTGTCGGCCGGGCCGCCGTTCGGCGGGTTGTACTTGAAGCCGCCGTCGTCGGGCGGGTTGTGCGACGGCGTGATGACGATGCCGTCGGCCGGGCCGCGCTCGTCCGGCCGCGGTTGTAGGTGAGGATGGCGTGCGAGATCGCCGGCGTCGGCGTGTATTCGTCGTCGGTGGCCAGCATGCGTCTCGACGCCGTTGGCGGCCAGCACCTCGAGCGCGCTGGCGCACGCCGGCTCCGACAGCGCGTGCGTGTCGATGCCGAGAAACAGCGGGCCGTCGATCCCCTTCTTCCTGCGATAGTCGCAGATCGCCTGCGTGATCGCGAGGACGTGCTGCTCGTTGAATGAGGCGCTCGAACGACGAGCCGCGATGCCCCGAGGTGCCGAAGGCGACGCGCTGCGCCGGCACCGACGGATCGGGCCGCATCGTGTAGTACGCGGTGACGAGCCGGGCGACGTCGACGAGCGACGAGAGCGGTGCCGGCTTTCCGGCGAGAGGACTGATGTGGGTGGTCATTAGATGGGGTGGTATGGGCGCGGTTATGGCGCGGTCTCGGGTCAACGGTTGCCATCGGGCAAGGCGCGAACCAGTTTCATGTTACCGCAAGCAAGCGGCCGAGGCGGCGCGCCACCACACCCCACGGATACAATACGGTAAAGCGGCAGAACCGACTCGCCACCGTCCGGCCTGTCGCTCGTCGGCACCAACGCAGGCTTTCCCACTTTCATGAACTCCCCCAACTCCTCACCAGATGCGCCAGCGACCTCGAGCTTTATCGAGTCACTCAATAGCGAGTGCTTCTGCCTGAGCCTCGACGAGGCGGCGTTGGCGCGAGCGCTGGATGGGGAACTGGGCCAACCCGGACTGTCGGACATGGTTCGGCAGCGGTGTCCGTACCTGTTCGCATCGCAGCCCGTATTCGTTGCCCCCGAACCCTTGCGCCGCATTGCCCAGGTCGTTCAGGCGGTCGAGTCAGTGGTCGCGTTGCCAGCCTATCGGGAGCAGGCTCTCGCTGCCGCGCCGGCAATCGCCAGGATCGAGACCGGTACGGCAAAGGGAGCATTCTTCGGGTATGACTTCCACGTCGACCATGGTCGATTGGGGCTCATAGAGATCAACACGAACGCGGGCGGGGCGATGCTGAACGCTGTCCTGGCCCGCGCGCACCGTGTCTGCTGTGCAGCGATGGGAGACCTCGGCCCGACGACCGCAATCATCGAGAAGTTCGAGCGGTCGATCCTCGACATGTTCCTAAGCGAATGGCGACTCGGGGGTCACTCTGCCGCACTTGCGACGATTGCAATCGTAGACGATGCGCCCGAGGAGCAATACCTGTATCCGGAGTTCCTCCTTTTCCAGCGTCTGTTCGAGCGGCACGGCCTTCGAACAATCATCGCCGACCCGACTACGCTCGAGTGGCGAGGTGGCAGGCTCAGGCATGGAAATACCGAGATCGACCTGGTCTACAACCGACTGACCGACTTCTATCTCGAGAAGCCCGGCAACGCGGCAATACGTGAAGCCTATACACAGCGGGCGATCGTCCTGACGCCCGATCCGCGTGCCCACGCGCTATATGCGGACAAGCGTCATCTCGCGCTCTTGAGCGACCCCGCTCGACTCGAAATGCTCGGGGTACCGGAGGCCGAGAGGCAGATCCTGCTTGAAGCCATCCCGAGAACGGAGGTCGTCGACCCGGCTGATGCCCAAAGGCTCTGGGATGCGCGGCGGACTCTCTTCTTCAAGCCTGCGGCCGGCTACGGAAGCCGCGCGGCATATCGGGGAGACAAGCTGACAAAGCGGGTTTGGCAAGAGATCCTGACGAAAGACTACATTGCGCAGGCTCTGATCGCGCCGGGTGAGCGCAGGATTGCCCCGCCGGAAGCGTCCAAGGCCCTGAAATTCGACTTGCGCGCCTACGCGTACGACGGCGCCGTGCAGTGGTTCGCGGCGAGACTCTATCAGGGCCAGACCACGAACTTCCGGACGCCAGGTGGCGGCTTCGCACCGGTCTACAGTTACTGACCACTGACCATGGCCTTCTTCGGCGCCTCCGATGTCGGTGCGGGCCGGGACTGTGCAGAAGCTGCGGGGGCACCCCCCGTGTTCTTCAGATAACGGTAATAGTCGCTGTCGGTAGTGAGGATCATCACCGAGTTCCGATTCTGACCAACCTTATATTCCTCGAGCGTCCGGGAGAACGCGTAGAACTCCGAATCAGCGCTGTAGGCGGCGCCGTAGATGCTCGTTGCCTCGGCATCCGCCCTGCCCTGGATCTCCTGGACCTGTCGATAGGCCGACGACCGGATCTGTCGCAGCTCCTTTTCCATCGAACCCCGGATCTCGGCGCTGCGGCCCTCTCCCTCGGAGCGGAACTTGGCCGCGATCCGCTTGCGCTCCGAGATCATCCGCGTGTAGACCTTCTCGCGAACGCTCTCGACATAGTCCAGCCGCTTGATGCGCATGTCGACCAGTTCAATTCCGTATTGAGGCATGAGCTTGCGCGCGACGTCCAGGATCGTACGGGTCAGCTCCTCCCGGCCACGCACGACCTCCTTCTTGAGCGTCGCGAGCACTTCCGCCGGCACTTCGTCGAGTACCTCGCCTTCAGGGACCTCCCAGGATGCGCTGCGCACCAGTTCCACGAGCTCGCTGCCGGAGACCTGGTCGCGCACGACCGAATCGATGATGTCGTTCAGCCGCGACCGGGCGCCGGCCTCGGAGGCGACGCTCTCAAGAAACTTCTTCGCGTCGGCGATCCGCCAGCGCGCGGTGGTGTCGACCCAGATGAACTCACGCCCCTTGGTCGGGATCTGGTTCGGGTCACCATCCCAGATCAGCAGACGCTTCTCAAAACGGCGTGTCTCCTGGATCAGCGGCAGCTTCCAGTGCAGACCCGCATCGGTCACCGTCTCGCCCACCGGCCGCCCGAACTGGACGATGACCGCCTGCTCACCTTCCTGCAGCGTATAAAAGGCACCCGGCAAGATGAAGACAGCCACTAGCGCAACCGCCGCGAGGCCGACCGTAAGTGGCTTGTTCATGGCTTCACCCCCGCGCCCGACAACGGCGTCTGCACATCAGGCGACAACGGCCCCGCGCTTGCGTCGCCGGGCGTTGTTACAGGTGCCTGCTGCCCAGCCTCCACGCGCAGCCACGGCAGCAGCGCCTTCTGGTCGCTGTCGACAATATAGAGCGCGCGTGCGTCCGGCAACATGGCTCGCATCGCTTCAAGATAAAGGCGCTGACGTGTGACGTCCGGAGCCCGCCGGTATTCAGCGAGAATGGCTGTGAAGCGAGTGGCTTCGCCGTTCGCCCTGTTGGTGCGTTCTATTGCGTACCCCTCGGCTTCAGTCACCGTGCGGATCGCCTCGCCGCGCGCCTTCGGAATTTCGCGGTTGGCCTGCTCCTGTGCCTGATTGATCGTGCGCTCGCGATCCTGGCGCGCCTCGTTGACTTCATTGAACGCAGGCTTCACCGGATCCGGCGGCGTGACATCCTGCAGTTCGACCGTCACCAGGTTGACGCCGGTCTGATAATCAGCAAGGATCTTCTGCATTTCCACTTTGACCTCGGTTGACACGGCGACGCGACCCACCGTCAGCACGTCGCTACCCAATCGATTGCCGACCACCCGTCGCATGACCGCTTCCGACACATCGCGGATCGTCTCGCGCGACTCGCGAACACTGAAGAGATAGCGTACCGGATCCTCGATCCGGTACTGGACGATCCACTGCACGTCGATGACGTTGAGATCACCGGTCAACATCAGCGACACGTCCTTGAACGCCTTTCGCTCGGGCGCGTACCGGGTCGGTCCTGAATCGCGAGTTGTGGCGGTACTGAAGCCGAATTCCTCCTTCAGCACCCGAGCCGTCGGCACGCGCCGCACGCTTTCAAGGCCGTCCGGCAACTTGAAATGAAGGCCGGGACCGACCGTCCGATTGACCGCACCAAAGCGTTGGACAATGCCCGTCTCTTCAGGCTGGACGGTGAACCATGTCGACATCAGCAGAATGATCAGCAGGACGACCGAGGCTATCGCCGCTATGCGCCAGACCCCGAGCGACGAAGCGCGTGCACGCAACTCGTTGATGATCTCTTCAGGGTCATTAGTGCGCATGCTCAATCTCCAGGGTCAGGCAGAAAACGTCGGCCAGGCTGCCGGACGGCCGAACACGGGCGTGTTCGATGCTGCCGATCGGCGGCGCTTTCGGGAGGACCGCGCCTTGCAGCGGCGTCCGGGCGTAGCGCGTCTGGAGCGGATGATGATCGATGACAAATGCTAACGAATCGAGGCCGCGATACCTTGATCTATGTCAACCGACGTCCTTGCTTACCGGTCCAGAGACTGTCTCAGTGGGCCGCCGCATCGGATCGTGGACCGACCAGGCACGCTTGGGCGACTGCAACTGACACCAGAGGAGACATGTTTGATCTTGATCACGTCGCGTGCTCGTAAAACGAGGATGATGACCAGGGCTCTTGGAGAAAGACATGACTAGAAACATCGGTACCGTCGATCGCGTCATTCGCATCCTCGCGGGAGTGCGCGTTGATCGCGGCAAGCCTGCTCGGCTATATCGGGGCCTGGGGTTGGCTCGGCATCATTCCGCTCGCTACGGGGCTGTTTCGCTTCTGCCCCACCTACCTGCCCTTCGGTTTTAGTACCTGCACCGCGAAGACTGCCAGCGCAAAACCGTAATTTCCTCAGGAGACTCCCATGTCCGATCGGACAGCCAACTTCCGTGTGCTGACGAAATCAGTCTCTGCTGGCGTTGCGACGTTGAAATCGAGCACGCCTGATGTCATGAAGAGCTTCAACGAGCTCGGGCACGCCGCCACCGCCAGTGGAGTACTTGACAGGAAGACCAAGGAACTGATTGCGCTCGCCATCAGCGTCTCCGTGAGGTGCGATCCCTGCATCGGCTTTCATATGCAGACGCTGGTCAAGCTGGGGGTAAGCCGGCAGGAAATCGACGAAACGCTGGGTGTCACCACCTACATGGGCGGCGGTCCGTCGTTGATGTACGCGGCCAGTGCCATTGCTGCCTTCGATGAGTTTTCGAGCGCCCAGTCAGCATAGGACTGGCAAATCGACCGATCACCTCGGCGCTGGGTCATCTCGTTGATACACCGTCCCTTGCCTGACTGAAAGGCGTTTTCGCCGGTCTCGGATCTGGAAAGCGGCTGCGTCTGGTCCGTGCGCGCAGGAACCTGATAAATCGCTGAAACCAATGCTCTCCGGTGCCTGCGGCTATCATCGTCAGTCTTTTCCCGTTGGAGAATCAAGATGATCGTCGAGCAGATCTGGACTGCCAACAACTACCGCAACTTCAACTATCTGATCGCCTGTCCGGAGACCGGTGAGGCGCTCGCCATCGACCCGCTCGATTCGGCCAAGTGCCTGAAAACCGCGAAGGACCGGGGCTGGGAAATCACCCAGATCCTGAATACGCACGAGCACCACGACCACATCGGCGGCAACGACGCCGTGGTGGCGGCCACTGGGGCCCGGATCCTCGCGCATGCCAAGGCCGGCAGCAAGATTCCCGGAATGGCGCGCGGCCTGAATGCCGGCGACGTCGTCAAGGTGGGACGCACGGTGGAACTGGAAGCGCTCGACACGCCGGGCCACACGATGTGCCACATCTGCCTGTGCGCACACGGGGACCGGCCGGCGCTCTTCTCCGGCGATACCTTGTTCAATGCCGGCGCCGGCAACTGCCACAACGGCGGCGACCCGGGCACGATGTTCGACACCTTCAGCCAGCAACTGGAGCGACTGCCGGACGACACCCGCATCTTTCCCGGCCACGACTACATCGAAAACAATCTGGGCTTCACGCTCGATCGAGAACCCGACAACCAGGCGGCAAAATCGCTCCTGTCGAAGGTTGCCGGCCAGGATCCGGCGGCACCCTACGTGTCGGACCTGAAGACCGAACGCGAGGTAAACACCTTCTTTCGCCTGCGCAGCCCCTCGGTGATCGCGGCACTGCGGGCGCGTTTTCCAGACCTGCCGGACGCACCGGACCCGAGAACGGTATTTCTCAAGTTGCGCGAGTTGCGCAACAGCTGGTGACAGCATGAGCAAACCGCTGGCAGGAACGCCAGAGGCCCCCGAGATCGTTGCCGAGAGTTGGGTGAACACGCCCCACCCTCTGACCATCGCCGGCCTGCGCGGTCAGGTCGTGCTGTTGCACGCTTTCCAGATGTTGTGCCCGGGCTGCGTCCTGCACGGCACGCCGCAGGCGCAGAACGTTCATCGCGGATTTGCCAGCCGAGGCGTGCAGGTGATCGGGCTGCACAGTGTTTTCGAGAATCACGCCGTCATGGGCCGGGCCGCACTGGAGGTGTTCGTGCACGAGTTCCGGCTGACGTTTCCGATAGCCGTCGATCGGCCCGGCCCCGCAGGTCAGCCCATTCCGCAGACTATGCAGGCCTATGGCCTGCGCGGCACGCCCAGCGTGGTGCTTATCGACCGCGCCGGCCGCGTGCGGCTGAACCACTTCGGGCAGATCGATGACCTCGAACTGGGCGCGCGCCTTGGCGGCCTCCTTGCTGAGCCGGCACAGTCCCAGGATTGACCGAGCGCGACGGCCCGCCGCCTGCAGCAGGCGGCCGACGGCATTTCGCGCAACCTGTACCGGGGCTACATCGGCTCTGGCTGACATCGAAGATCATGATCGTGGTGGTTGGCGAAGCCATGTCGGACGCAGACGAAGAATCCGCGTGTGGTACCGGATCGGGACAGGCAGAATTACGCGCCCTGCAACTACGCAGTCGATCACGACGATCAGGGCCAGGCCGACGTGCAACGTAGTCAGGGGTGCCATCGGGATAGTCCCGTTCGCCGCCAAGTGGAAGGCGACGTTGACCAATGACAGCAGGACGAGAAAGCCAACCAGCAGCAGATTGCGGCGGTCGCGATCGCGGACTGGCGAATGGACCAGCACGGCGGCCACCAGCGGTAACAGCATCAGATCCAGCAAGGCATAGATCGGATAGGGGCCGACCATGGCGGCAACGCGTGCGGTAGCCCACAACAAGGCCAGCGCATCCAGGAGCGGACCTCGCGGGGTGGCGAATCTGGTCCAGGACTTGCCTGCGGTCAGCAGGAAGCCGACGATGACCGCAACGGCGAAGCCGAACAACATCTCGTGCGCATGCCACAGCATCGGCGGGCCAGCAGAGGTCGATGTCACCTGCCCCAGTTCGCGCGCGATCCACAGCGACATCGCCAGCATGGCGAACAGCGCCGCACCCGGATATACCGGCCGGGATCTCTGACGAAAGGGGGGCCAGTCCGACGGCGGTGGGGGGTCGGAACCCTCGGGTGGCAATGTGGGGGAGGACGGGACCGGCATCGCGTGTGAGTTTCGCAGCGACAACCAGGTCGCAAGTGAGAGCTTCAAACAAGTATGGTCAACGCATCTTAATCCGGAACGGTGCTTAAAGGAATATACTTGATGCCTCTTCAGGGGTATGCATGCGACTCGCCGAGTACACCGATTTCACTTTGCGCGTGCTGATGTACTGCGCGGCCCGGCCGCAGCAGTTGGTGACCATCAGCGAGCTGGCCGAACGCCACCGGGTGTCCAGGAACCACCTCATGAAGATCGTCACCGATCTCGGCCGCCAGGGTGTGCTGCAGACGACTCGGGGCCGCGGCGGCGGGCTTCGCCTGTTGAAGGATCCCGGCAAGATCCGCGTCGGCGACGTGGTACGCGCCTCGGAGACCGACTTCCGCCTGGTCGAGTGCTTCGACCCGCGCACCAACCAGTGCACGCTCACTCCGACCTGCCGCTTGAAGGCCGTGTTCAATGCCGCGTTGCGGGCCTATTTCAAGGAACTTGATGGCATGACCCTTGCCGATATTGTCGAGCCGGCGGGGCCGCCGGCCTCAGAGCACGCCGTGTCGCGGCGTGGTCCGGTCGTCATCGCCCCGATGGCCCCGCCCAGGAGCATTCGCAAGGCCGCCAGGACTCAGAAGTCGGATGCGTGAGCGCACCGCGCCCGTGAAGCACCCATGAAACTGAACATCCTTTCGGACCTGCACCTGGGATCCGGTGCAATGGATTGGCCGGTCAACGATGCCGACGTGGTCGTGCTTGCCGGAGACATCTCTCGCCCGCGCGAAGCGGTCGCCTGGGCTCTGAAGTTCGACAAGCCCGTGCTCTATGTGCCCGGCAACCACGAGTTCTACGGCGGCAGTATTGACGGTACGCTGGAAGAACTCCAGCGCTTGTGCGAAGGCACCCAGGTTCAGGTGCTGGACAACCGCGAATTCGTCATCGGCGGAGTGCGGTTCCTGGGCACGACCTTGTGGACCGACTTCGAACTGTTCGACGATCCGGAGCAGCGCGCGGCGGCGAGGGAGGAGGCCCAACGTCTGCTGCGCGACTTCAGTCGGATCCGTGCCCGCGAGTCCTCGGCCAGGGTTTTCACGCCGAATGACTCGGCGAGCCTGTTTCGGCGCCACGCCACCTGGCTGGAGAGCCGTCTGGCGACCGTCCATGCCGGGCCCACGGTGGTGATCACGCACCACGCGCCGTCGCGTCACAGCATTCACCCGCGCTTCGCCGATTCGCTGCTGAATGCCTGCTTCGTGTCCGACGCCACGCATCTGCTGCGGGCAGACCGCGTCTCGCTGTGGATCCACGGGCACACTCATGACAGTTTCGACCACCGGGTCAACGGCACCCGCGTCGTCTGCAACCCGCGTGGCTATGCCCGTGACGGTGTCAACGAGAATCCGCTTTTCGATTCGAACTTCATCGTTGACGTGAACGACAGCGCGGGCGTTGATCCGATACCGTAATTCCACCGCCGAAGAAGCCCCCCATGATCGCGACTACCGGCGCGGCGGATCATCGGCCTCTTCCTGTACAGATGCCCCTGCCCGCCAGGCAGGAAGTCGCCAGTCCATAGCCAGTGCGGCGGCGCGAAGAGCAGTCGCGGTGCCCGCCGCTGCGAGAAGGGAACCCCACTGGGGTAGTTCTGCTGCGTGCGTGAGCACCATCACCCAGCCTCCTGCGAATGCGCAAATGGCGTAAGGTCGATGGTCGCTGAAGGCTCGTGGGATCTCGTTGCAGACGACGTCGCGAAGCACACCACCGAATACCGCCGTGACGACGCCCAGTATTACCGCGACGACAGCCGGCATTTCGGCATCCAGGGCGATTTGCGTACCACCCGCGGTGAACAGACCGAGCCCCAGCGCGTCAGGCCACTGCATGGCCCGTCGAGTCGGTTCGAGGTGGTGTGCACGCATGAACAACATGGCGCCGATGCAGAGCACAAGCAAGACCCAGACCCAGCCGGCGTGCTGCACCCAGAACAACGGGCGGCGATCGAGCAGAACGTCGCGTACAGTTCCGCCCCCGAAGGCGGCCAGCCCGGCAACTACGCAAATGCCGACTGCGTCCAGGCGCTTGCGTGCTCCCTCGATCACTCCCGAAAGTGCGAATGCAATCGTGGCGACCACCTCGACGGCGATCTGGGTGTGGGACAAAGCCCAGGGTACTGTGTCCGCCATGGTCGTATTTTCCGTTGTTCGAGATCATGCCGCGAGGAGGACGGGCGCGAAGCTGTAGTCGATCGGCCGGCACTCAGGCATGTGATCGGCGCCGGAACCGCTGCACAGACAGCAGGGCGATCCCGATGGCAACCAGCGCCGCGCCCGTCGCCAACCCGACCACGTCGCCGACCGTCTGGCTCAGCGTCTCCCAGCTGTCGGCGAAGAGATAGCCCAGGCTGCCGAAGAGGACGATCCAGGTCGCCTCTCCAGCCACGGATGCCGTGGTGAACCTCGCCCAGGCGTATCGCGTCGAACCGGCGAGCAGGTTGACCGGCAGCGCGATCGGTGTGAACAGAAAGCGGCTGAGGAATACGCTCCAGCCGCCCCAGCGGGAAAAACTCCGCACCGCCCGGACTCCAGTGCGCGAGTTCCGCAGCGTTGCTGGAAGGCGCTTTGCCGCGAAGCGTCCAAGGAGATAGCTGCTCTGGTCTCCCACCACCGATCCGACGAACGCCGCAATCGATGCACCGCCCGCACTCAGAAATCCCTGGCTCGCAAATGCACCGGCCGCGATGACCAGCATCGTCGCGGGCAGCGGCACGCCCAACGCCGCGAAGAACAGGACCAGGAAGAGCAAGGTCGTGCCGTAGTTCAGCAGGCCCGTCAGCAATGTATCGATCGCCTCGCTCATTTCGGCGGGTTCGCTTACCGGCGAGGGGTGCGCCAGGATCAGCTCTTCCAGAGTCCGGCGCCCTGCTTCTGGCTCGATCCAAGCGGCCTCGAGCCAGGCGCGCAGGCTGCGTTCCTCGTGACCGGTCATCGGCAGGCCAAGCCCGCGCCGAAGATCGGCGTCCGGCACGCCATAGACCCGTCCGATATAGGCGAGCGTCATCCAGCCGCGCAGGGACTCGATCCGCGCCTCGCCCCGCTCGACGCGCTGCTGGAACTGGTATTGATGCCAGGCACGGGTTCCGAAGAAACCGATCAGCGCTATTCCGATGCAGATCGCGACGATCGCCGGCCACCGCCGCGACCGCCTGGCGCTCCGAGGACGTTCCGGATCCCGCATCAGCCGCTGCCGCTCCGCAGTGCGCCGTCAGGCAACACGTCAGCCTGCCGACCCACTGGCCAGCCAGGCGCGGCCCCTCGCATAGAGCCCCTCCATCTCTGGGCCCTTCAGGCCCGGCATGTCGCGCTTGACCTGATAGCCGATCCGGGTCTGCGCATAGGCGAGGTAGCGATAGCCGGGACGGCCCAGCTCTCGACGACCTCCCGAATTTCCAGCCGTTCGGTCTGTGCAGCATCCATCCCTGTCTCCCTCAGGCTATCGGTCGGGCGACTCAAGCGCGTCGGCAGACGGGACTGAGTCGAATCTGCGCAAGCTGACGAGCCGTCAAGGTAGGCATCGACGTGATCGTGCGCGTCGTCACGTTCATCAGGTTGCGGGTGTCGCTGACGTGCACAGGCGCAAATCCGGCTCCGAGAAGGACATGGCCGAGCTCATGGGCAACGGTCCAGCGTGTTCCGGTTTCCGCAACAGTACAGGCCGGACGGTTCTTTGAATGGCCACCGCAGCCATTGAGTTGTTCCTTGAAAGACTTCACGAAGTAGACAAGCACGTCGGTGTTCGGTGCGAAGGCACCCTTGGCATGCAGTTCGTTGAACTCTCCGACTGACAGGTCCCAGTCGCACTCCTGATTGACCTTTTCGAACCGGCCTTGCTCTGCCGCGCTGAGAAGAAGCGACTGCCCGTTCATCATGTCGATACGGATCCCGTACTGGGCAAACACCGCCTTCGCCGAATTCAGGATGCGGTCGAAGCTGACCTGCGTCAGCGAGATGGCTCGGAAGTGCAGGCCGATTCGATGGCTGAACCCGCCGATTCGCTGGTCAAGCTCGCGCAGCGTTTTCGGACCGACCACGCCGTCGGTCGTGAGGATGTGAGTAGACTTCTGAAAGCTTCGGACAGCCTCGGTCGTTTCCGTGCCGTAGTCGCCATCCGGGCTGAAGCTGGTGCTCGTCGTGGACCGAGGCAGCGGAAAGCCGAGGTCGATCAGTGCCATCTGCATCAGATGAACGTGTCGTCCCTTCGAGCCGGACTTCAGGAGCAACTGACCTTCATCGACCTTCTTGAGTTCGTTCTCGTTCTGGAAGCGTGGTGACGTCAATGCCATGATCAGCTCCTCTCATGTTGAACGGCGGAAATCTTCTGGTTTTGCCTTGCGAGAAGTGTTGAGGTCGACGGCCTGGCGAATCAGCGCCTTGAAGGCAGTTGAGTCCACCTTCTCACTCTCGTGGATATCGATCGCGCGACGCGCATTTCCGTCGAGACTCGAGTTGAAGAGATGGGCCGGATCACTGAGGGATGCCCCTTTGAGGAAGGTCAGCTTCACGACACTTTTGTAGGTTTCGCCCGTGCAGATGATGCCGTCGTGCGACCAGACCGGAGTACCTCTCCACTTGACCTCTTCGACGACATCCGGATCTGCTTCCTTGATCAGCTGGCGTACCCTCCCGAGGGTTTCTCCACGCCAGTCGCCGAGTTCGGCAATTTTCTTCGAGATGAATTCCGATGCCGCCTGCCCTGTATTTTCGCTTGACTCTTTCATGGCCTGATCCTGTACTCCGACAGCCTCCTAGAGGCGGGACTTGACGCTCATCGTCAATTCTTCCGCCATCATGGTGAAGTTGAAGATCTCGGCAGGCTCCCGGTGGTCCTTGGCATGGACATCGGGGCAACGGAAATTGCGGCTCAGCATGCTCATGACCATTTTCATTTCCAGGACCGCCAGGTAGCGGCCCGGGCAGAATCGCGGTCCGCCGCCAAAGGGGAACAGCACCTTCTTTGCGCTTTCCCTGCCCTCGCGCTCCGCCAGCCACCGGTTCGGATCAAAGACGGCCGGTTCGGGAAAAGTTTGCCGCTTTCATGCCTTCTACCCGGGTCAGTGCAAATACGCCGGTGTTTGCCGGAACTCGTACACCCTCCACGATTGTCTCCCGCATAGTCCCCAAGGCGAGAACCGGCGCGACAGGTTTCAGGCGCATGGTCTCGTTGATGCAGGCATCGGTGAATTCAAGCTTCGCCGCACCAGCGATGTCCTCCAGCACGTCGTGATGACCAAGCACTTCGTCGGACTCCGCAGCCACACGCCGCCAGGCTTCCGGTTCACGATTCAACAAGTAGATCATCCAGGCGAGCGTATTGGCGGTCGTATCCTCGCCAGCCAGCAGCATCGTGAAAACATTTCCGGCGACGTCGGCGTCGCTGAGGATGGTGCCGTCCTCGTCCCTGGCGCAGAGCAGCGCCTCGATGAGGTTCTCGGGCCTGCTTCGCAACGCCGGATTTTTCTCGATCCTGGCTCTCGCCTGATCCGTGTAGGACCGGATCGCCTTGTGAACCTCGACCAGATGATGATCCAGGGCCCGATCTCTCGGCAGCTTGAAGTATCGCCAGTAGGGAAAGGGCAATGCGCCCCGCCGATTGATCTCGGTGAACACGCAGTTCAAGTGCTGCTGTATCTGGTCGTGCTCCGATTCGACGGTATTGACGTCGATGCCGAAGGCCAGACCCGCCGTGACGTCGACAGTGAACCTCATCAGGTCTGCTTGAAGGTCGATTGGCATCTGCGTCTCCGCAGCACGGTACCACCGGTTCCGCAATCGCCGAGTCACCCGGACCAGGGAGGGGTAGAAACTCTTCAGATGCACCGGATCGAATGCCGGCATCACCAGCCGTCGCTGTCGCCGCCATTGCGCACCTTCAGCGGAAAACACCCCGTGCGCTCCGATCTCTTTAAGAGTCGGCTCGATCCAGCCGACACGCCGAAAGACGTCCGGACGCTCCTTGAGCATGCGCGCGATCTCGGCGGCCCTTGCCGTGACGATCGCATGCTGATTAGCCAGGCTGAATCGATAGGGGCTCCCGTATTTTGCGCACCAGCCCTCCAGGAGGGTATGGAATCGCCTGGGGTCGATCTGATGCATGTTGCCGATCAGGGGCAAGCCGCGCGGTCCGCCCAGCTGATCGAATTCCCTGACGGCAGCATCCAGGCTCGAGTCCATGGCTGTATCAAATGGGGCACACAGGCCGATTATGCCCGCTCACCGGTCCATAGCCGAGCCGATTTCAAGCGGCCTTACTCAGACAACGCCGCCGTCTCGGCCCGCTACTGCCGGCAGAGATTTCCAAGTACAGTCCGTTGGCGCATACTTGGCTGTGACCTCTTCGCCCCACCCGCGGGGCACCGGCTTCGGCATCGGCATCGGCCCGACGTACTGGAAAACAGGGAGAGCGACATGATCATTGAACGTTGGCACATAGACGCCCGGTTCGGTCACAAGCAGACCGTGAGCGACTCGCTCAAGGCATGGTCGAGGGATATCGCCAGTCAGTTCGGCTGGACAAGCCAGAAAATCCGCATCTCGACAGGCTCGATCGGGGCGCGCGAGTCCACGGTCGAGTGACCCGCCTATCCCTTAGACTCGCATGCCCGTGCTTCAGGAAACCCGATGTCCAGGATCGCCGATCGACTGACCTCTCTAGGAATCGAGTTGCCGCACCCGCTGCAGATGCCCCCTGAGGTCATCCTCCCATTTCCTTGGGTAAGAATCGTCGGCTCACGAGCCTTGATATCCGGCCATGGACCCACTAACGCCGACGGTTCACTTGCCACGCCGCTCGGAAAGGTCGGCCTGCAAGTCTCCGAACAACAGGCCTATCAGGCGGCGCGCCTCACAGGTCTGGCCATACTCGGAAGCCTGCAGCGCCAACTCGGCGATCTTGATCGGATTGTCGCCTGGACCCGGATATTCGGCATGGTCAACTCGGCGCCCGGATTCAATCGGCAACCAATGGTGATCAACGGATTCACTGACCTCATTCTGGATGTCTTCGGCCCGGAAGTCGGCGCGCACGCCCGCAGCGCCGTTGGTCTTGCGGAGTTGCCATTCAACATTCCGGTCGAGATCGAAGGCGAAGTGGAACTTCGGGACGGGTGATACCCCTCGCTTGCGACGACCCCGACTATTCAAGCTGAAATAACGACCTACTCTTTGATGGTCAGCAGCTTGTGTATGAAAGTGGCTGAACAACTGATCAACAGGAAGCCGTTGACCGCTTCGACTCCCGCCAGAAACCGTAAGTGGCCGGTCGGGTAGATATCGCCCAGGCCCAGCGTGTTGTAGTTCACCAGCGAAAAGTACAGATAGTCCATCCAGTTCATGGCATCCGTTTGCTTGAAGCCGCCTAAGCCCAGCGATGACCCAAAAGCAAATCCGACACCGTAAAGCGCAGCTTCGAGAACATGTATGAACACGATCAGTTGAACGACAAGAAGCAGCGTCGTTCCTCTGCCGAGTCGATGCTGCTCAATCCGAGCAATACCGGGCGCGAGGACGAACCCGTGGATCAGTGTCGTCCCGACTACGAGCAGCACCGCGAAACCAGTGGTCAGCAGCACCGACTAGTGCCCTTGCTGCTGATGGTGCATGTCGCCCTCGCCATCCCAGTCATCCGGGCTCTGGTAGTTCCTGTCTTCGCCGTCGGAATAAGTGTGTGACCGCAGGAAAAGCCATTCGAGGACGAAGATTGTCGCGATGCCGGATGCTGCCCACAAAAGGATCATTGGGTCTTGCTGCGATTTCACCCACAGGAAGGCGGCAAGGACCACCGCATCCAGCGTCATCGCGCCGATCAGTATCCAGGCCCTGGCGTGAATCTCCGTCCTGACATACCGGTAAACGCCCCAGTGGACTGCGATATCCATTACCAGATAAAAAATAGCCCCCAGCGATGCGATACGGCCAAGATCAAAGAACACTGTCAACAGCGCGGCAACGACACATGTATAAACCAGCATATGGGTCTGGATGCGGCCCTTCATACCCAGATGTCGATGAGGAATGAGCTCCATCTTTGTGATCATTGCCAGCATCCGGGAGACGGCAAAAATACTTGCCAGCAGTCCGGATGCGGTTGCAACGATGGCCACCGCGACGGTGAACCACATCCCGTATTTTCCGAAGGCGGGCCGCGAGGCCTCCGCCAAGGAGTAGTCCTTGGCCGCCACGATTTCCTTGATGGAAAGCGTCGAGCCGACGGCCCACGAGACCAGCAGGTAAACGACGACACACACCGTGAGCGAGATGATTATTGCGCGACCGACATTTTTTTCAGGATTTTTCAGTTCACCGCCGCTGTTGGTGATTGTCGTGAAACCCTTATAGGCCAGGATCCCCAAAGCGACCGCCGCGACAAAACCCATGATGCCGCCCATGGCCTCGTTGCCGCCCCCGGTGCCGGTGGCGGGCTGGAAGGCGAAGCCGGCGGCGGCGAGCGTAGCAAAAGCAAAAAGCAGAATGCCGCCGACTTTCAATCCTGCGGAAACGAGTGAAATACGACTGATGAGTTTATTGGTTGCCACATTGACGGCAAACGCCGCGGCGATCAGGCCGACACCCAGGATGGGTACCCAGTTGGAATCCTTGTCGACATCGAATGCCTGCAAGGCATAGGAACCGAAGGTGCGAGCGACCAGGCTCTCGTTGATGATCATGGAGAACACCATCAGCAAGGCGAAGCCGCCGGTCATCAGGCTCCGTCCGTAGGCTTTCTTCAGGATCATGGCAATGCCACCGGCGGAAGGGTAGGCACTGGACATCTTCACGTAACTGTAGGCACTGAAGCCGCTGACGACAGCAGCCACCAGGAATGCAAGGGGAAACAACGAGCCCGCCATTTCCGCAACCTGACCGGTCAGGGCGAATATGCCGGCCCCGATCATTACCCCGGTTCCCATGGCGACGGCCCCCATGAGACCCAGGCTGCCGGATTTGTAGTCATCGCTCATTCATCGGCACTCCTTATTCTTTTCCGGTATGTACGGTGAAAACAATTTGCGCTCAGCGCGCTTCACGGTTCATCCGACTGCCCGGCAACGGCTTGTTGAGACTGACCGTGTATCGACAGGATCACGGGGCGGTCACGGAACCTGTCGGGGTCGGATTTCAGGCCCTCCGTTTCGCCGGGAGCGGCCTCGGCCGGATTACATTTCTGTCAGATTCGAAGAAGGTGATGGCGTCTGCCGGCACGGCGCGGTGGTATCACCCATAAGCTGACGGTCGCTTGCAGCAACAACTATTCCTGCAAGGTCCAGGCGACGCGCTTCTCACGCCCCGTCAGTGGGACGCTGCCAAGGCCAGCGCGCGGCGCGGCGGCCCGGCTCAACGACCCATTTCCCGCCACAGCCCGGAGTCGATCGCAGCCGCCGCCATCAGGCCCGCCATGAACGAGGCTTGCACGCCCGGTCCAGCAACGTCCTGCCCGGCGAGCAGCAATCCCGGCACGGGAGTACGCAGGTTCAGGGTCGTGCTGCCCATTCGCTCACCCGTCAGTTCCAGCCCGTACATCGAGCCGCCCGGGGTACGCGTAAAGTGCTGCTGAGTGTGCGGCGTGGCCGCCTCATGAAACCGCACCATCGGGGCGAGCGCGGGGAAGTGGCGCTTGAACTGCGCCAGCAGTCGTGAGGCCACCCGATTCTTGAACTCGATGTAGTCCGGACTGCGAGTGCCGGTGAACTCGCCAGGGGCCTGGCTCAGCCAGGGTGCGAACGCCTTGTGATCGACCAGTGCCAGCACTTCGGCAGTCGGCGGTCCTTTCCACCCCGGGTCCTTCAGGCAGGGGAAACTGACAAACAGACCGGGTGCATCCACGTCGGCGGGCTCTTGCCAGACGCGACCGACGTCGTCCTGCTCGTAGATCCAATGGTTGGCCGACGTTGCGCCCGCCGCCGCGATATCGCCCTCCATCCCGACGAAGAGCGCCACGTACGCCAAGCCGGGGGAAGTTCGAACGCACCTGCCGGCGCCATTCCCGCGCCTCCTCGTCAGGAAGACAGGCCACGGTATTCGCCGCACCCATGTCGGAAATCACGTGCAGCGCAGTCTCGCTTTTCATCTCCCCCTCTTGCAAGACATCGACGCCGACCGCCTTTCCGCGCTCCAGTCGGATCCGCCGTACGTCCGCACCCAGCCTGCACTCTCCGCCCGCTGCCAGCACGGCAGGCAACAGTGCCTGCGCGAACCGGGCCGGCCCGCCCACCGGATAGTAGGCCCCGGCGTCGTACGACCCGGTGACCAGCGCGTGCTCGACAAACGGGGCCGTGTCGGGCGCGGCACCGTAGTCGCCCCAGCGCGCACCCAGCACTGCCCGCAGGTGCGGGTCGGCGATGCGAGCCATCTCGTCGGCGAGGGTGTCGCGCGACCAGGTATCGACCTGCCTGGACCGCAAAAGGCGGATTCCTGCAGCAATCCACGCCGGCATGCTATGCAGCGCCATCAGGGTATAGGCCGCCTTGCGTGCTTCGTGAACGGCACCGAACCACTGGTCGATTGCCGCCTGTTCGGTTGGAAAGCGCGACAGCAGTGCCTTACGATACTCCGCCTCGGGGTGCGGGATCCCGAACTCGAATCCCGGCAGTCGCACGATGTCGTAGGGATTTGCACATCGCGCGAACTTCAACGCACCGTCACTGAGCCAGGCCAGCAGACGCCCGAACTGTCCATCATTGCCGGCTTGCGGGCCTACACCGCCGAGGTAGTGAACGCCCGTGGCGAACTCCCACTGTTGCCGCCGGAACGTCTGCGTCTGACCGCCGGCCGTGCTGTGCTGTTCCAGCAGCAGCACGCGCTTGCCGCGCTTGCCCAAGGCGGCGGCCGCGGCCAGTCCTCCTATGCCTGAACCGATGACGATGACGTCCCACATGAAGATCCCCTGCGCAGGTACTAGGAACTTGAGTCTGCACGGGTTGCGCACTTACGACGTTGATCGGGATCAACCGGCAAACAATCGGAAACACCGGCTCGCGCCAGCAGACGGGACTCGCCTCAGGGCGTGATCTGCGAGAGCCTTTCCTGGAGGGTGGCGATAGAGAGTTCACCAATGCGCACGCTCGTCAGCCGCCCCTTGACGTCGAAGAACAGGGTGGTCGGGAAGCCCTTCTGATCGAACGCGGCGCTCGCCTGTCCTTTGCCATCAACGAGCACGTTGTTCAAGTCGAGGCCGCGACCCGCGAGCCATGCCTTCACTTTCTCGGCCGACTCGCCCTGGTTCAGGAAGACGAAGTTGACGTCGGGGCGCTCGGTTTGAGCCTTCTGAAGCACCGGCATCTCGCGCACGCAGGGCGGGCACCAGGTGGCCCACAGGTTGACGACGGTCGGTTTGCCTGTGAACTGATCCAGCCGTACCGTCTGTCCCTCGACCGTGGCGAAACTCAGCGATGGCAGCGTCTGACCGGTTGCGGGTCGGACCGAGAGCACCCCGGTACCGATCACGAACAAAAGTGTCCCCGCCAGCATGGCCCCTCGCAGAGGCCTGGTCAGCTCCGGCCGGCCTCGGCGGCGGCTCAGCGCATAGAACCAGGCGGCGATCAAGCCGGCGGTCGGATTCCAGCCGCCGTCGCGGATGTCGAGGATATCCAGCGGTGAAGCGAAGTAAGCCGAACGGAATTCGTAGACGAACCCCAGGCGGGCCACGACGATACCGACCAGCAAGGTGCGCCACAGGGCGTTCTCGACATCGACGCCGGACTTCTTTCCAAGGCGATTGCCGACGAAAAGCGCGGAGCCGACCGAGGCGAAGACCAGCAGCAGCGAGAACGGCAGGAGCAGGGGTCCCAATTGCAAGGCGTTGTTCACGGTCGACATTCTCTCTTATGACCGGAATCTGGTTGTGAAAGACCGTGAATGCTTGTCACCCGGTTTCGGCAACACGTCAGACCGATGAGTCCGCCAGGCAGTTCTCGACCTTCCAGCCGTAGAGCCACTCCATCGCGTCGTAAAAGCGCTCGGGAGAGCGGCCCCGCCAGAGGTCGTTTCGCACCAGTCGCTCGACACCCTTCGCGTGGAAAATGCGCCCCATTTCGCGCGAGGACAGCACGATCCGCGCCGTGCGAGCAACCCGCGAGCGCTGATAGAGTGCATACGCCTTTCGAAAGTCGTTTCCGTGCACCCGCAGTGCTTCACCTAATGTGACGGCATCTTCGATCGCCATGCACGCCCCTTGCGCCATGTATTGCAGCGTCGGGTGAGCCGCATCACCCAGCAGGGTCACGCGGCCGAAGTTCCATTGCCCGATCGGATCCCGGTCCGCAGTGGCCCAGCGCGTCCAGTCACTGGGCAACTCGATCAACTGACGCGCCTTGGCGCAGATACCCTCGAAATAGCTGAGCACTTCGTCCCGGGTGCCCAGGCGCACGCCCCACTGCTCCCTCTCGCGGCTGTGAAAAGTGACGACCACGTTGTATTGCTCGCCGCCCCGCAACGGGTAGTGCACCAGGTGGCAGTCCGGACCGACCCAGATGCTGGCGGCATTCCACCGCAGGTCTGCCGGAAACGCCTCCCTTTCGACCACCGCGCGGTAAACCACGTGGCCGGACACCCGAGCTTCGTCGCCCACGAACTGACGCCGCACCGCCGACTTGACGCCATCGGCTCCGATCAGCGCAATGCCGCGATGCTCGCCTCCGTCAGCGTCGACCACGGTGACACGGTCGTCGTCCTGCTCGACGCGCTGCGCCTGCGTGGAAGTCGCGACCTCTATGCGACCGGTGGCCTGCGCGCCTTCGAGCAGCGAAGTATGAACATCGGCCCGATGGATCACGGCGTAAGGATTGCCGAAGCGCCTGATGAAGGCGTCGCCGGTAGGAATGCGTCCGACCGGGGACTCATCGAGCGCGTCGTGCATCACCATCTCGTCGGTGTAGACGGCGCGGGCCCGAGCGAACTCGCCGATGCCCAGGGCGTCGAAGGCGGCAAAGCCATTGGGCCCGACCTGCAGCCCGGCGCCGATCTCGCCGAGGTGCTGTGCCTGCTCGAGCACCTTGACATCGAAGCCGCGCCTCACCAGCGCCAGCGCCGCGGCAATGCCGCCAATGCCGCCGCCGGCGACCAGGACCTGGGAAGTGGACTTTGCCTTGCTCATGATGCCCTCTCTCCGAAGTATCCCTCAGTGCACACCGGCCGGACGACCGGTCGGCCTGAAGGGTGTTATTGTGCGGCGCACCAAGAAGAGCGGGTGACTGCTCGTCTGCAGCGCCTGCGAAGGCTGTCTGTAAGTAACAAGGGCCGGCGCGCGTCTATGGGAACGAGAGGCTGCAGTCTCAACGACCTGCCCGCCTGCAGCCCGACAGGAGCTTTCGATGATCGACACTACCTCGCCGCCTGCGGCGCCCTCCCCGGCACGCCGCCGAACGTTGCTGGCGGCTTTACCCTGCGCCTTGTTCTGCATCACGGGCGCGACGTCGGCCCGTGAAGTCGCTGCCACCGGGTTCGACCATCGCCATGAAGCCTGGGACGCACTGCTCAAGCAGCACGTGGTGATAGCCCCTGACGGTAACGCCTCGACCGTGCGATATGCGGGCCTGCAAGACCGGCACGGGGCGTTGTATGCCTATCTGAAGAGCCTGTCGGCGGTATCCGCGCAAGCCTATGCCGGCTGGAGCCGGTCGCAGCAACTGGCTTTCCTGATCAACGCCTACAACGCGTTCACCGTGGCCTTGATCCTCACGCGCTACCCGGATCTGGGGTCGATCAAGGACCTGGGCAGTTTCCTGCAGAGCCCCTGGAAGAAGAGGTTTTTTCGCCTGCTGGAACGGGAACGGTCGCTCGACGAGGTCGAGCATGAAATGATCCGCGTCCCGGGAGTGTTCGACGACCCACGCATTCACGTGGCGGTGGTCTGCGCCTCCATCGGCTGCCCGATGCTGCGCGACGAGGCCTTCGTGGCGGAGCGTCTGGACGCCCAACTCGATGACTCGCTGCGTCGATTCCTTTCCGACCGCGCACGCAACCGTTTCGACGCAGGAACCGGCACGCTGGCCGTGTCGAAGATTTTCGACTGGTATCGCAAGGATTTCGAACTGGGACACAAAGGCTACGACTCGCTGCGGACCTTGTTCGCTCAGCACGCCGAGACTCTGGGGGCCACCCCGCAGGCACAGGCCGACATCCGCGCCGGCCGCTACCAGCTGACCTATCTGGACTACGATTGGGCGCTCAACGACGCCCGCTGAGCGCCTGCGCGCCGCCGAGAGCGCATACTCTGTGTTTTCAGACAGGCAGCCTCGATGGGCGCATCCCGGGTTTTCCGGCACGAGAACTATGAGCTGCTTTGCAGCGCAAACGCCGTCGACAGCGGCCGGTATACGGCCGCCGTCGTCGTCACCAAGCAGATCTGGCCGACGCGCCCCCGGATCATCGCGATGCCGCGTGCCAACTACCCCACCGAAGAGACCGCGATCGAGGCCGCGCGTGCACAGGGCGTTGAATGGATAGTGAGTTACGGATAGCACCTCGTTCTCGAAACCGATGAGTCGGGCGTGGGCTTCGGCCCGCGCGAGATTCCGGCTGCCTGCCGCCCTGCACGCCGCACCGGGCGAGAAATCCCGCACTAGCGAGGCGCCGCTTCGTTCCGAACTGCTCACTGCCGAGCAGATGGCTCAGCATGCCCGGAATCTTGCGCAGACCCACTCGCTGACCACCTCTCGCGTGCCCGACCGTCTGCTGCCGCGTCTGGCGTCCAATGAGAAGGTGCTTGTGGACGTGAGGGCACTGCTGATGCGCAATGCCCAGTTGCGGCGCCGCCAGACGCCGGCCGGAGAATGGCTGCTCGACAATTTCTATCTGATCGAAGAAGAGATCCGCACCGCAAAGCGACATCTGCCGCCGGGCTACAGTCGCGGTCTGCCACGCTTGGGCAGCGGGCCGTCGGCCGGACTGCCTCGAGTCTACGACCTCGCGCAGCATTCGGTGGCCCACGGCGATGCGCGGCTTGCGCGCGGCGCCTTGAGCAGCTTCGTCGCCTCCTACCAGACGGTCAAGGTCCTGCAACTGGGTGAGCTGTGGGCCATTCCGATCATGTTGCGACTGGCACTGATCGAGAACCTGCGCCGACTGGCCGCACGCATTGCAGCCGGTCGCGACGAGCGCAACCTGGCCAACGTCTGGGCCGACAAGATGCTCGAGGTGGCCGAGAAGAATCCCAGGGACCTGATCCTCGTGATTGCGGACATGGCACGCTCGGAGCCGCCGATGACCAGTCCCTTCGTCGCCGAGCTGGCGCGCCGTCTCCAGGGTCGCAGCGCGGCGCTCGCTCTGCCATTGACCTGGATCGAGCTGAGGCTGGCGGAATCCCACCGGACCATCGAACAGCTGGTGCAGAGCGAAGCCCAGATCCAGGCCGCGGCGCAGGTTTCGGTGAGCAACAGTATCGGCAGCCTCCGGTTGCTGGAGGCGATGGACTGGCGTGCATTCGTGGAAAGGCTGTCCCTGGTCGAGCAGACCCTGCTTGGAGACCCGGCGAATGTCTACGCGCGCATGGATTTCACGACCCGCGACGACTACCGCCACGCGGTCGAGCGGCTGGCTAGAACGGGATCGATGTCCGAAGTCGAGGTGGCCAAGGCAGCCGTCGGGCTGGCCGCGAAGGCGGCCGCCACGGGTGCGACCGCGGGTGCCGCCGACAACGAATTGTCCGACCATGTGGGCCACTACCTGGTCGGCGTCGGCCGGCGTGAGCTGGAGCGGGCCGCTCGGGTGCGCCTTAAGCCCTGGGATCGCGCACGCCGACTGGCAGGGCGCCACCCGGTGTCGCTGTATGGCGGCACCATTATCACGATCACCCTGTTGACGAGCGCCGGCGTTGCAATCTCGGCCGCGGGTGGACCCGGCGTTGCCTTCACGTCGATCGCGTCGCCCTGGTGGCTGCTGCCCGCCGGCGTCGCGCTGCTGTGGGCGCAGAGTCAACTCGCCGTGGCTCTCACCAATTGGGGCGCGAGCCTGCTGGCCATGCCCCGATTGCTGCCGCGCATGGACTTCTCGCTCGGCATTCCATCGGCATCGCGCTCCCTGGTCGTTGTCCCGGCCATGCTGGGCAGCGAGCAGGGGATCGAAGACCTGGCCGAACAGCTTGAAGTCCGCTTCGTAGCCAACCGCGAGGAAGGCCTGCACTTCGGTCTCCTGACTGATTTTCACGACGCAGCCTCTGAAGCATGCGAAGGCGACGACGCGTTGTTGACACTGGCGCGTGAGAAGATCGAAATCCTTAATCGCAAGCACGATACGCCCGAGGACAGGGAGCGCAGAGGCGACCGCTTCTTCCTGTTTCATCGTCCGCGCGTCTGGAACCCGAGCGAGCGTTTGTGGATGGGTCGGGAGCGCAAACGCGGCAAGCTGTCGGACCTGAACGCATTGCTG
The DNA here is from genome assembly GCA_963834335.1 of uncultured beta proteobacterium. Taxonomy (GTDB): domain Bacteria; phylum Pseudomonadota; class Gammaproteobacteria; order Burkholderiales; family Burkholderiaceae_E; genus Lautropia. The sequence continues at coordinate 582,508 of CAWIBK010000002.1, forward strand.
CGAGGGCGCGCGCACTGCGGGCCGGGCGAACGCTTTTCATTGATCGTGGGTGATGCCAGGCTGTTGTCTACGGTACGCTTTGTCATCACGCTGGACAGCGATACGCAGCTGCCTCGTGACGCAGCCCGCCAACTGGTTTCGACGATGTCGCATCCGTTGAACCGCCCGCGCTTCGGAGGTTCACCCGAGGGAACGCGCGTCGTCAGCGGTTACGGCATTCTGCAGCCCCGCGTGAGCATCAGTCTGTTCAGCGCAAACCGGTCCCGCTACTCCCGTCTGTTCGCCGGCGAACTCGGTATCGATCCCTACACCCGCGCCGTGTCCGATGTCTATCAGGATCTGTTCGGCGAGGGCTCGTTTATCGGCAAGGGCATCTACGACGTCGACGCGTTCGAGCAAGTCCTGGGCGATCGCCTGCCCGACAACCGTATTCTGAGCCACGACCTGCTGGAGGGCTGCTATGCGCGCTCGGGCCTGGTCAGCGACGTGCAACTGGTGGAAGAATCGCCGTTGCGCTACGACACCGATGTGGACCGCCGTCACCGCTGGATCCGTGGGGACTGGCAGGTCGCGGCCTGGCTGATGCCGAGGCTTCGCATCCCGGCCACCGTCCCGGACGTCAACCGGTCGGGGCCTCCGGGCGCGGCGTGGATGAAGAATCCGCTCTCGATGTTGTCGCGCCTGAAGATTGCCGACAATCTCCGGCGCAGCCTGGCACCGGTCGCGCTGACCATGCTTTTCCTGCTTGGCTGGAGCGTACTGCAGGCACCATGGATATGGACTCTGGCCGGCATTGCCGTCCTGTTCGCCCCGACGCTGGTGGCCTCGCTCGCGGACCTCCTGCGCAAGTCCGCAGAGCTGCCGCTGGGTCAACACCTGGCCGCCGTCTCTGACTCCGCAATGCGCCAGCTCGCCCAGGCCATGCTGTCGCTTGCCTGCCTGCCGTACGAGGCGGTCGTCAGCCTCGACGCAGTGGCGCGTACGGTTGCCCGCCTGTGGTTCACGCAAAGGCGCCTGCTTCAATGGCAGCCCTCCTCCGAGGCCGCTCGCCGGAGTCCGGCCGCCGGCAGGCTCGACCTGGTGCATACGCTCGCACGCATGTGGGTCGGGCCGGCACTGGCAGCAATCACGTTTGCCGGACTGTCTGCCTTGCGCCCGACCGCGCTGCCGTTCGCAGCGCCGATACTCGCGCTGTGGTGGATATCGCCCTTGCTCGTATGGTGGATCAGTCAACCGACTCGACGGCAGCCATCACCCCTCGACATCCGCCAGACCGGCGATCTGCGCCTGCTGGCCCGCCGCACCTGGGCATTCTTCGAGACCCACGTCGGACCGGAGGACAACTTCCTGCCACCCGACAACATCCAGGAGCATCCGGTCGCAAGATCCGCGCACCGCACCTCGCCCACCAACATCGGCCTGTCGCTTCTGTCCAGCCTCGCGGCCTTTGACTTCGGCTACATCACGCTCGGCCAGCTGATTGAACGGACCGGTGCCACGCTGGACACGATGGATCGGATGGAACGGCATCAGGGCCACTTTTTCAACTGGTACGACACGGTGTCCCTGCATCCACTGCGGCCCCGCTACGTCTCCGCGGTGGACAGCGGCAACCTGGCCGGCCACCTCCTCACCTTGCGTGCCGGCTTGCGGCTGCTGGCCGACGAACTGCCGCAGCCGGTCCGGTTGCTCGATGGCCTGCGCGACACGGTCCGCCTGCTGCAGGCAGCCGGCGGGTCCACGCAACCCGGCAGCCGACTCGTCGAGTTCACGCGGCTGCTTGACGAGGCCCTGCTGGCACCGCAGCAAACGCCTGCCACGCTTGGTCCTGCGCTGGAAGCACTGGCCTGCTGCGCCAGGGCAGTCGTCGAGGAGACGCCCCCGTCGGAAGACGACAGCTCGCCGGCGGATGAAGACGGCGTCATTCCTGAGAAGGTGCGATCCGATGCAGATCGTTGGGCCCAGTCCCTGCTGGCTCAATGCCACGCGGCGGCTGCGGAACTGCGGTTCCTGTCGCCGGACATCGGCCTTCCGGTCCTATCGGGCACCTGGAATCTGCCGGCGCTGGCAACCCGCAGCGCCGCATTGCACAGTCTCGCCATTCGAGCGGGTCGCCTGGCTGACATGGACTTCGCCCTGCTCTACGACTCGACTCGACACCTGATGGTGATCGGCTACAACGTCGATGACAATCGGCGGGACTCGGGCTACTACGATCTCCTGGCGTCCGAGGCGCGTCTGACGAGCTTCACCGCCATAGCACTGGGCCAGGTGCCGCAGGCGAACTGGTTCGCCTTGGGACGCCTGCTCACCAAAGTGGACGGTGACTCGATTCTGCTGTCCTGGAGCGGCTCGATGTTCGAGTATCTGATGCCCAGCCTGGTGATGCCGAGCTACGACGACACCATGCTCGACCAGACCCTGCGTGCGGCGGTCGACCGCCAGATCAGCTACGGACGCCAGCTCGATGTTCCCTGGGGCATTTCGGAATCCGGCTATAACGCCACGGATTCCAACCTGAACTATCAATACCGTGCCTTTGGAGTACCGGGACTCGGCCTCAAGCGCGGACTGTCCGAAGACGTAGTCGTGGCGCCGTACGCGAGCGTGATGGCATTGATGGTCAAGCCGCGCGCCGCCTACCAGAACCTGCAACGCCTCACCGAGCTGGGCATGGCCGGCACCTTCGGCTACTACGAGGCCATCGACTACACACCGTCGCGCTTGCCGCGAGGCCAGACCAGTGCGATCGTGCGCTCGTACATGGCCCATCACCAGGGAATGAGCCTGCTGTCGCTGGCCCATGTGCTGCTCGACCAGCCGATGCAGCGCCGCTTTGAAAGCGACCCCGAACTGCAGGCTACGCTGCTGCTGCTGCAGGAGCGGATCCCCAAGGTGGCTGCCTACCATCACGACACCGCCGACCTCGGCGGGTCCCTGGACGGCGACGCGAGTACCGGCACACCTTTGCACCTGATCACGACTGCCGAAACGCCGACCCCCGAGGTACAGCTGCTGTCCAACGGCCGCTACCACGTGATGCTGACCAATGCCGGCGCCGGCGCCAGCCGCTGGAAGGACCTCGCCGTCACGCGCTGGCGCGAGGACACCACCTGCGACGAGTGGGGCAGCTTCTGCTATCTGCGCGACACCGACTCCGGCACCTACTGGTCGACGACGCATCAGCCGACCCCAGGAGAACCGGACTTCTATGAAGCCATCTTCTCCGAGGGCCGGGCCGAATTCCGGCGCCGGGATCAGGGCATCGAAGCCTATACGACGATCGTCGTTTCACCCGAGGACGATATCGAGTTGCGACGCCTTCGCATCACGAATTTCGGGAAAACGCGTCGCAGCATCGAGGTGACCAGTTATTCGGAGATCGTGATCACGCCGGCGGCCGCCGATGCGCAGCATCCGGCATTCAGCAAGCTGTTCGTGCAAACCGAGGTGCTGACCGATCCGGCGGCGCTGCTGTGCACCCGACGGCCGCGCTCGGCGGAAGAACAACCGCCGCACCTGCTTCACCTGATGGCGGTACATGGCGCCAGTGCCGGCCCTGTGTCCCATGAAACCGACCGCATGCGCTTCATCGGGCGTGGTCGCAACCTGCATGCGCCGGAGGTGCTGCGCTCGCCCGGCCCGCTTTCGGGTTCCGCGGGATCGGTTCTCGACCCGATCGTTGCGTCACGTCGAGTCATTACGCTCGAGCCTCAGCAATCGGCAACCGTCGATATGGTCCTTGGCATTTCCGCCACGCGCGAAGGGTGCGTGGCGCTCGCGCACAAGTATGTGGATAGACGGCTGGCGGATCGGGTGTTCGAACTTTCCTGGGTCCATAGCCAGATCAACCTGCGCCAGATCAACGCCAGCGACGCCGATGCCCACCTCTATGCACGACTGGCCGGCGCGGTCATCTACGCCCAACCGACGCTGCGTGCCGATGCCGACACGCTGCTGCGCAACCGCCGCAGCCAGTCCGGGCTGTGGGGCTACTCGATCTCGGGCGATCTGCCGATCGTGCTGCTGCAGGTAGGCGCCGCCACCAACATCGAAATAGTCAAGCAGATGGTCCAGGCTCACGCCTGGTGGCGCCTCAAAGGGCTGGCAGTCGACCTGGTGATCTGGAACGAAGCGCGGGACGTCTATCGCCAGAATTTGCAGGAACAGATACTCGGGCTCGTCGCCGCCGGCGTGGAGGCTCATGTGATCGACCGCCCGGGGGGCATTTTCATGCGCCATGCCGAGCAGATCTCGGCGGAAGACCGCGTCCTTCTGCAGGCAGTCGCCCGCGTGATCATTACCGATCGGCACGGGTCGCTGTCGGAGCAGGTGTTGCGCAGTCCGATCGCCCCGAAACCCGTCGAGACACTCAAGCCGACGCGCACTGTCGAAGCCCCGCAGCAGGCGGGACGGCCCGTCGACACCAGCGGGCTGAGCTTCTTCAATGGCTATGGCGGCTTCTCCGCGGACGGGCGTGAGTACGTCATTGCGTCGTCCCCGGCTCATCGCCCCCCGGCACCGTGGGTGAACGTGCTGGCCAATCCACGCTTCGGTACGGTGATTTCCGAAGCCGGCAGCTCCTACACCTGGTGCGAGAACGCGCACGAATTGCGACTCACGCCCTGGCATAACGATCCGGTGACCGATGTCAGCGGCGAAGCGATCTATCTGCGGGACGAGGAGTCCGGCGAGGTCTGGCACCCGACCTCGCTGCCCTGCCAGGATGAAGGACGCGATGAAAGCGCCGGGCCGTCCTGCCGGACCCGCCACGGTTTCGGCTATAGCGTGTTCGAGCGGGACGAGGCGGGCATCCACAGCGATCTGACGGTCTTCGTGGCGACGGACGCAGCGGTGAAGTTTTCGAAGCTGGTGTTACGCAACGACAGCGACCACCAGCGGCACCTGTCCGTCACCGGCTACGTCGAATGGGTGCTCGGCGACATGCGGTCGAAAACCGTGCCGCACGTCAGCAGCAGCATTGCCGCGGCCAACGGCGCGCTGTACGCCCGAAATCCCTTCAGCAACGATTTCGGTGACTGGATCGCCTTTTTCGACGTCGATGAACGTGCGCGCGCGCTCGGCAGCATAACCTGCGATCGCACCGAGTTCATCGGTCGCAATGGCTCCTTGCGCTATCCTGCCGCGCTGCGGCGGTTGCGGCTGTCGGGACGCAGCGGCGCGGGACTGGATCCTTGTGCCGCCATCCAGGTTCCGCTGGAACTGGCGCCGGGAGAATCGCGAGAAATTGTCTTCCGTCTCGGCATGGGCCGCAGCATCGACGAGGCGGACGCATTGGTACGGCGATTCCGGGGTTCGATTGCCATGCATGAAGCGCTGGATTCCGTCCACGCTCATTGGAAAAACACGCTCGGTGCGGTACAGGTAAGCACGCCGGACCCCGCCCTGAACGTTCTGGCCAACGGCTGGCTCGTTTATCAGACACTTGCCTGCCGGATGTGGGCGCGCAGCGGCTACTACCAGTCGGGCGGCGCCTTCGGATTTCGCGACCAGCTGCAGGATGCGATGGCACTGGTACATACGCGGCCGGAGCTGCTGCGAGAGCAACTGCTGCTGTGTGCGAGCCGTCAATTCGAGGAAGGCGACGTGCAGCACTGGTGGCACCCGCCCTCGGGCCGCGGCGTGAGAACCCGGATTTCCGACGACTATCTATGGCTGCCGCTGGCGCTCTGCCGCTACGTGCACGCAACCGGCGACACTGCGGCGCTGATGCAGGATGTTCCCTTCCTCGATGGGCCGCCGGTACCGCCTGCCGACGAGTCCTACTACGATCTGCCGGGCCGTTCACCGCAGTCCGCAAGTCTTTATCAGCACGCGGTGCGCGCCATCCTGCATGGCATGCGCTTTGGTGAACATGGCCTCCCGCTGATGGGTGCCGGAGATTGGAACGACGGCATGAACCGGGTGGGCCATCATGGTCGTGGCGAAAGCGTGTGGCTGGGCTTCTTTTCCTGCGAAGTAATGCGTCAATTTGCCGACCTGGCACGCCGTCAGGGCGATGATGCATTCGCGCAGCAGTGCGACGACGGGCGCAGTGAGCTTGCCGCCCGGCTCGAGGCGCAGGCCTGGGACGGCAACTGGTACCGGCGCGCCTATTTCGACGACGGCACCCCGCTCGGATCGAAGGATAACGTCGAGTGCCAGATCGATTCGATCGCCCAGAGTTGGGCTGTGCTGTCCGGCGTCGGCGAACGGCAGCGCGTGCAGCAGGCAATGGCGTCGGTGACTGCCAGGCTGGTTCGCCCCGACGCCCGCCTGGTACAACTGCTCGACCCGCCGTTCGACCGAGCCGGGCCCAATCCAGGCTACATCGCCGGCTACGTGCCGGGAGTGCGCGAGAACGGCGGCCAGTACACCCATGCTGCGGTATGGGCGACGATGGCCTTTGCCGCGCTCGGAGACGCGCCTCGCGCATGGGATCTCATGGATCTCATCAATCCGCTGCATCATGGACGCACACCCGCCGAGGTGGCGGTCTACAAGGTCGAGCCCTATGTGGTCGCGGCGGACGTCTACAGCGTCGCCCCGCATGAGGGTCGCGGCGGCTGGAGCTGGTATACCGGCTCCGCGGGATGGATGTACCGCCTGGTCCTCGAGTCCCTGCTCGGTCTCGAGGTGGAAAACGTCAAGGACGGCGCCGTGCTGCACGTTCGCCCCTGCGTTCCGGCTCACTGGCAAGGATTCACCGTCGAGTATCGGTTCCGCAGGACGCTTTATCGCCTGCAGGTCGAACAGGCCGACCGCGCAGAAGTCAGCGTCGACGGCGTCCTGAGTGCAGGCAGCACCGTTGCGCTGGTCGACGACGGCGGCACGCATGACGTGCACGTGTTCCATTTGCCGGCAATATGCCTGAGCGAATAAGCTAGTAACTACACGGTCGTTAGATCCCGGCTCGGATGGCTTCATAATCCAGGACTGTTCCGTGTTCCACCAGGCCCCTTGAAATGAAAATCCTTCGCTCTGCGCTCGTCCTGCTGACCGGCCTTGGCGCCGCTTTCGGCGCGTGGGCGGCGCAACCGCTGTTGTCGCCCGCCGAACTCGATGCACTGCGCGCGAATCCGGTGGTTCGCATCATCGACGTGCGCGACCCCAAGTCCTATGCTGCCAACCACATTCCCGGCGCCGTTTCGGCGCCCTACGGCACCTGGCGCGGACCAGCCTCGAATCCCGGCGAATTGCCGGATCTCGCCAGACTGACGACGCTGGTGCAAAAGCTCGGGCTGTCGCCCGCCACGCACGCGGTGGTCGTGTCCAGCGGGGCCGACCAGAGCGACTTCGGCAGCTCGGCGCGCATCTACTGGACATTGAAGGTGCTGGGATTGAAGGAACTGTCGATCCTCAATGGCGGAGTCAAGGCCTGGGACCAGGCCAAGCTGCCCCAGGAAAGCGCGCCAGCCACGGTGGCCGCCAGCGACTACAAGCCAACATTGAACCAGCGCCTGATCACCACCCGCGATGAAGTGCAGAAGGCGGTCGAGTCGGGATCGGCGCGTCTGGTCGACGCGCGGCCCGAGGCCTTCTTCAACGGCGAAACCCGCCACCAGGCGGCAAAGTACCCCGGCACGTTGAAGGGCGCCGTCAACCTCGAGCATTCACTCTGGTTCGAGCCGGGCACCTCGCAGATGGTCACCGGTGATCCCGCGCAGGCGCTGGCTGCCAACCTGCCCGCCAACAGCAACAACAAGACCGTCAGCTTCTGCAATACCGGCCACTGGGCGGCCACCAACTGGTTCGCGCTCTCCGAGGTCGCCGGCCTGGACAACGTGAGCCTGTATCCGGGGTCGATGGTCGATTTCACCCAGAACGGCAATGGAGACCTGGTGGGCAACGTGCCGGGCCGGGCAAAGCAGCTGCTGATCGACGCCAAGCTGTGGGTAGAGCGGACCTTCAACTGAGCCCGACGGCGACCCTGACGCCGGGGACCGGCGCAGGCGCGGAATCGCGAACCGGCGGGCGGTGGCGCCGCCTGCCGCTGGCGGCCGTCCTGGTCGCGTTCTTCGTCTTTCTCGTCTGGACCGTCGCGCTGCGCCAGGCGGTGCTCTTTGCGGTCGGCATCGGCATGGGTGCGGTGCTGGCCGGAGCCCGTTTCGGCTTTACCACCGGCTGGCGCCAGCTGATCGAGCAGCGCGACCCACGCGGCACCATCGGGCAACTGCTGCTGCTCGGGCTGGCTGCAACGCTGTCGATGCCGCTGCTGGCAAGCTATCCGGAACTCCAGGCCGCGCTTGGCCCCCCCAGCGTCAGCCTCGTCCTGGGGGCGTTCGTCTTCGGTTTGGCCATGCAGATCGCCGACGGCTGCGGATCGGGCACTCTCTACAAGGCAGGTCTGGGCGTGCCGCTGAACATGGGCATCCTGCCACTGTTCGCATTCGGCAGTTTCCTCGGTTCGGCACACCTCGACCGTTGGCTCTCCCTTGGAGAGGCCGAGCCGTTCAGCGCAGTGCAGGCCTGGGGCGCCGGCGGTGCGCTCGCGGCCACGTGGATCGCTCTGGTCGTCATCGCCATCGGCGTTCGCGTGTTTGCCGGCTGGCGCCGGGACTGGATCGACCGGCGCTGGGTCTGGGGTGCAGTCGGTCTGGCAGTGCTGGCGGCATTGAACCTGGCGATCGCCGGGCAACCGTGGGGTGTCGTCTACGGCTTCGGACTGTGGGCGGCCAAGGTAGCACAGGCCACCGGCGGATTCGATGGCGCTACCAACGCCTTCTGGAGCCAGGCCGGCAATGCGCAGCGCCTGTCCCAGTCACTGCTGCTCGACGTGACCTCGATCACCAACATCGGCATCCTCGGCGGTGCCCTGTGGATCGCGTCGCGGCCGGGCGCCGGCGCCGAGAAGCCGCTGACTGCAAAGCAGTGGGCAGTCGGCCTGATCGCCGGCTTCGTGCTCGGCTACAGTTCGCGGTTGGCCTTCGGCTGCAATATCGGCGCGATGCTCAGCGGCATTTCGACCGGCAGCTTGCACGGCTGGATCTGGATGCCGGTCGCCTTCGCCGGCACGCTGTTCGGCGTACGTGTACGCCGCCACTTCGGCTTCTGAGGCCGGCGAGAGATCAAGATGGCCACGCGACGCTGGCTGCGCCCTCTGTTCTGGATTACCCTGGCGGGCTTCATCGCCTGGGACTGGTCGCATTCGGTCGCGATCGACGTGCGTCAGGAGCCTCCGCTGATAGCAGCAGGTTCCGGGCAGGCGGTCAGCGGCGGCCACTGCTCGCTCGCGCGCTGACGGACGGGTCCGGCAGGTCCCTGGCGCAAACCGCCCGGGCGCACGGATCCGCCGCCGGTCGCGCGCAATTCTCCCGGGAGTGATCGAAGTCTCAGCCGCAACGAGACGGCAGTGGCGTTGCCGGTCGCAGTCACGCAAGATACCCGCATCGAAAGAGCAGGGTCATGCGGGCAAGCGACATGCAACTTCTGGACCGGTTTTCCGTCGGCGTGACCGGCAACCTTGGCGCGTCTTCTGCGCGCCACCGCGCTACCGGCGCAGGCGGCTGAATGGAGGTCGCCTTCGGCATTCTGAGTTCAAGCGAGCCGGCCCGCTCGGTCACGCAACTCGTGGACGCATTGGGAGGCGCTGATCCCGTCTTCGTCCATCACGACTTCTCCAAGCAGCCCGACTTCCACGTAGCGCGTCCACAGGCTTTCGTCATTCCGGATTTCCTGGAGACCGGATGGGGAACGCCTGGCTTCGTGCGGGCAATCTTTCACCTGATACGGACTGCACTAGCGCGGTCCGACTTCGACTACTTTCAACTGCTGAGCGGGTCCTGCCTGCCGCTGAAGCCGGTGACAGACCTGAAGCGCCACCTGGCGCTGCACGGCGCCCCGATCCATGCCGACCTGCTCGACCTGGATGCGGACGATCGCGTCATGATGAGTCACGGCCACCGGGTATTCTGCCGTGCGGGCAGACCCGCCGCCCGGTTGCTTCGCAGGTCTCGCCGCTGGTACCTCGGCGACGACCCGGTTGCGACACAGCAGGCCAACCTCGGTATCCACCAGCCTCCCCGTCTTGACGCAGGCCTCTCCACACTGCAGTGGCTTGGCCGGCAGGTCCATCTCGCCGCGCGCGCAGGCTTCCTGGACGACCATCCGTTCCATGACGAGGTCACTCCCTTCGTCGGCTGCCTCTGGTTCTGCCTGAGGCGCGATGTCTGCGAGTACCTGGTCCGGCAGGAACAGTCCAGTCCCCTGGTGCCCTATCTGCTGGGCCTGGACCTCTGCGACGAGATCCTGTTTCCGACCCTGCTCGGCAATTCCGGCTTCGTCAGCGCGCCGTCCAGCCACCATGTAAGCGAATTCGTCGGCTCGCATCCGCGGCCGTTCGTGGCAAGCGATCTGCCGGCGCTTGCCCGGAGCGACCGCTTCTTTGCGAGAAAGTTCAACCCGGATCCCCAGGACGCACTGGATGCCGCGCGCCGGGGCGTTCTGGCACGACTTCAGGCGGCGCCCCGCCCTGTACCTCGCAAGCATTGCGCCGAGGAGGCCGTATTCGCGCTCTGAACGCGGTCCGGCAGTGGCTGTCCGGCAATGGCTGCCCGGCAATGGCGATCCTGCGATAGCGATCCGGCGATAGCGGACTCGAGACAACGGAGCATAGGCCCTTGATCACGCTGATGTTCTCGTCGCACAACGGCATCCAGACTCTGCCGGCGATGCTCGCGCGGCTGGCGACGATCCGCCATCCCCGGGGACTGCAGATCGTCGCGATCGACAACGGCAGCGGCGACGGGACCGGCGAGCTGCTGCATAGCTGGAGCGACCGCCTGCCGATGCACGTGCTGAGCCGGTCCACGGCTACCAGCTGCCAGCCCGCCGCCAGCAAGAACGCCGCGCTGAACTATGCTCTGGACCGGCTGGGCCCGACATTGGCTTCGTCGGAGCTGGTAGTCGTCAGCGACGACGATGTGATCCCGTGTCGCGACTGGCTGACCGAACTCCTGCGGGCGGCAGATGAAAATCCGCAGGCCGACGTATTCGGGGGCAGCATCGTGCCGCACTGGCTGGCCACGCCACCGCCCTGGCTCGCCACGCTGCAGGACTGTTTCCCGATTCTCTTCGCGTCTACCTCCGCATCCGATGGGCCGTGCTCGCCGCACGATGTCTACGGCCCCAACATGGCAGTACGCGGTCGGCTCTTCGCGCAAGGCCTGCGCTTCGATCCGAGAATCGGTCCGGATGGCACCACGCGCTTCGGCATGGGCAGCGAGAGCGAACTGCTGCGGCGACTGGACCGCAACGGCCACCGGTTCGTGTTCCGGGAGGCGGCACTGGTTCAACACCAGGTCAAACCGGGATTGCTGCAAGCAAGCGCCATCCTGCAACGTGGCTGGCGCTACGGCTTCGGCCGGGCAATGATGGACGGGCAGCGCCTGACCCGCAGGCAGATCCTTGCGGCGGCACTCAGGGACCGGCTGGTGCGGGACGCCAAGGCCACTGCCACGCGCCTGCCCTGCTTTGCAGACCGGCGCCTGCGGACGCTGTTCTGGCTTGAAGTGTCACGCGGCTACCTGGACGGTGCCCTGCGGACGCCATTGGGGCAACCGCGACACTGAGCCAGCCTAATGAGCCTGTCGGAAAATAGGCTACTAAGGCGTCCACCGCGCCCGCGTCATCAGGCGGTCGTGACGTCGCTGCCGAACCAGGATCTCGTCGTCGATGCGCACCGGCGGACTGTCGACCGTGGTGTCGATCTGCACGAAAGAGTCCAGCAGGCGCTCGTGAAACAACGCATCGGTCCTTAGCCGGACCGCAAATGGATGCCGCTCGATCCGGTCGATCATCGGATTGCTGTTGATCTCGTAGACCTGGGGCCGCCCGTCGATGAGTGCGAAGTCTGCGCGTCCGTACTCGATACCGGCCGCCTCGAAGGCCGGACGCAATGCTTCTCCGAAGCGATTGCTTGCGACGATGTCATATTCGTCGTCATACAGGGACTGGTCGGCAATGCCGATTTCACCGTACTTGGCGGCCCAGTGGCTTTCATGCACGCACAGGGTACAGTCCATCCGCTCGCCGACCCGGAAAGCAGCGAGTTTGCGGAACAGGCCTTCCCGAACCGGCTGGGCACAATACTCGACCAGCATCAGTTCCCGCATCGGCACGCCTTTCGAAAGCGCCGCGTCGACGGCGACAGCCACTTCCGAGTCGTCGTGCAGCAGTTCCGACAGGGTACCGCGATGCGCCGACTGGGTCCTCAGGAATGCCGGATAACGCCAGGGCCGCGCCGAGTCGTCCGCCTGCCAGGCGCCGAATGAATTGATGCCGCGGTGCTGCAGTTCACGCAGCAGCGACAAGCGCTGGCGGGCGCGCGCAGGGTCGTTGAGCACGCGCATGCCCGCCGCCGCCAGGCAGCGGTAAAGCCGCGAGGCGAGTTCGAGTTCCCAGAATCCGAGCCGGTCCAGATCCCCGAAGACATAGGTTCCGTGCGGCAGCGACCGCGCCCGGAACGCGCGGTTGTAGCTCATGGAGCGAAGCTCGAAGCGGCCGGTATTCTTCAGCGGCTCGTGCGTGTAACTGTGCGCCGGCGTGGTCAGCAGCGTGATCATCGAAAGCTCTCAATTGGGTTCGCCCAGCGCGGCGGCGAGCGAGCGATCGCTGCGACCGGCCATGGCCTTCGCCAGCTCCCGGAGCCGCCGGATGGTGCGAGGCGACACCAGTGTCAGGACCATGACATAGAGTACAGCGCCGCAGACAGCGCCGGCCCCCACCAGGATGCCGGACGGCAGATCGGCGAACCCGTTCGTCAGCAGCACCCACAGCATTGCCGCCATCGCCGCCGCAGCCCAGAATGCCGGCGCGCCCGCAGCCAGCTGCCGGCGAACCGCGATCCCGGTCGTCTTTTCGATGAAGATGCAGCCGAGCGGCCAGGTCGCAAAGGTCCGCAGCACGAGCGCCAGCATCACGCCGGTCAGCCCCCAGGGCGCGAGCGCAGGAATCAACCCGAGCGTCAGCAGGACGCCGGCGCCGAGCAGAACAAGCGGCAGGTCCGGACGGCCGAGGGCGCGCAGGATCGAGATGTTGAAGACGCCGGTTGCGGTGCGGACCCCGCACAGCAACAGCAACTGCAGCGCCGGCACCGCATCATTCCATTGCGGTCCGAACACCAGAGGGACGCAGACCGGTGCCAGCACGATCAGCCCGAGAAAGGCCGGCAACGCCACCAGCGCCGAAGTCTCGTAAAGGCCGAGCACCAGCCGCTGCAGCACCTGCCGGTCACTTTGTGCCCGCGCGGTCGACGCCAAGGCGATGCCTGACAGCGGACCGGTCACGATCCGCGTCAGCTCGTCGAAGACGCGCCTGGCGAGCAGGTACTGCCCCAACGCCTGCGGCCCGAGCAGCGCGGCGATAAGCACCCGCGGCAGCATGTTGTCGGCTTGTCCAAGCGCGTAGGTCGCCAGCACGCTGGCATTGAACCGTGCCAGCTCGCGCAGGTGGCTGCAACGTCCATGCAGCCCCGGGCGCCAGCTGCAGAAGTACCAGGCTCCCGCAACCCAGATCAGTACCCGCACCGCCTCCATCGCGACCAGCGACCACAGTCCCGCGCCGCCGAGCGCCAGGCCGATGCCGGCCAGGTTCGAGGCGAACGTCGCCACGGTGCCCGTCTGCGCCAGCTCCTGGAACTTCAGATTCCGCTGCAGCAACGCCGAGGGTACCGACACCAGCGTCGACAGCGGCAGCATCACCGCCAGGACACGAAGCGGCCCAACGGCGGCAGGTGCACCGGCCAGGGTGCACAACCACGGCGCCGCCACGAAGGTGACCGCGCCCAGCAGCAGCGCCAGCACCATCTCGCTGTAAAAAGTCACGTCGATGTGACCTTCGTGCAGGTCCGGCCGCTGGATGATGCATTCGCTCAAGGCACCCGCACAGAGCATCCGGCACAGGCCGATGATCACCAGTGCAGTGCCGACGATGCCGTAGCCTTCGGGCCCCACCCAGCGCGCAACGATCGCGACACCGGCAAGGTTGGCGGCGATCTGCAACCAGGTGCCGGCGGCGGTCCAGATCGCTCCCTTGAAGGCGCTGACGACGACCGGCACGACAACCGACACGACGGCTCCGGCCCGGCGTCAGGCCGCGGCCATGTAGCGCCGGGCGCCGTCCATCAGCTCCCGTCCGAGGCGTGTCAGCTGCCCGTGCCCCGCGACCACCGAGTCGCCCGCTTCGAAATTGCGGCGGTCGGCTTCAAGCGCGGCGGCGATGGCGGAGCGGTGCGCTTCGGCGGCACCCGACGCCAGCAGCCGGCTCATCGCCCAGTGCATGCGGGCGGAGACGAAGGTGGCGTGGTAGATCCCGTCCATCGGTCGCAGGTCGGTACGCAGCGGCGATGCGTAGAGCTCGTCGTCGTCGTTCTCGACCAGCATCTCGTCGTGACACAGGCCGAACAGCAGGCTGTGCGCCGACTCATGGGCGATCACCTCGAGCATTGCCACGTCGTCCGGATGAAAGTCCGCATTCAGGAACAGCGCTCCCCACAGCTGGAAATGCGAACCGCCGTCGATCTGCATGTTCTTGCTACGGTCGCTGGCGATCGGCACGACAACGTGCACGATGGCATCGACTTCGCCGGCGAGTTCCGGCACCGCGCGTCGCATCAGCGCCATTCCCCGGTCGAAGCGCGCGCCGAAGCCGGCCGCGACCTCGGCGGCCACCGGCTGCATTCCCAGCGTGTCGCTATCGCCGACCAGCATCCGATGGTAGCGGGCGCTGCGGGCGCAGGTAGCGACCGGCTGCAAGGGCGCCAGCACCCGATCGGCCGCCAGGGCGTTTCGGGTCGTTGCCAGATCATTGAAGATCCGCAGCGCCGCGGCATCGTCGCCATCGATCAGTACCGAGACCAGATCGTAGTAGGAGGCGAATGTTTCAGGCGTACAGCGGGCGCCTTCATCCAGGGAAGCGATCATGTCCGCCATGGCTTCACGGTCGAAAGGCAGGCGTCCGTCGCAGGCTCCGGTGACATGACGCAGGCTGGCGGCAAGATCGGCATACATGCGGCGATCGACTGCGCGTGCGCGCGCGGCGTCCGGCGCAAAACCGAGGTGGACGGTCATGGGTGAATCCATCGGGAGGGTTGTAATCGCCCGACAGGGGCGGAACCGGCGAGCCGCATCCGCGGCCCGCTGAGGCAGGTCAGCGCGAAAGGGGTTTAGGCCGCGGGGCGGCCGTTGCCGCCTTTGCCGCCGACCTTTTCACCGCCCTTGTTGCCGAGCTTGCCTTCGCCCTTGGCGCCAAGTTTGCCGGACATCTTGGCGCCTGCCGCCGCAGCGCGGTAGCCGAGCAGTTTGGACAGATCGAGTTGAACTTTCATCATCACTCCTAGTGGACACTCACCTGTTGTGAGTCCCAGCATAGGAACACGGTGGCCATCCGGTGACGATGCACGATTTCACAGTCCGGGCTGAAAAGCCCGGACCGGAATGAGCGGACTCTCCTGCCCGGGCGCTCATTGCTCAGTCGGCTGGCGTCCTGCCTGTCCAGGCACTGCGGTCGAGGTCCAGGTCGGCAAACTTGTCCGGGTCCAGGACGGGGCGAACCACGCCCGCCTTCAACTGCCCCCGGAAGTCGGCAAGTATGCGCATCGCGATCGGGAACAGCATCATCAAGGCCAGCAGGTTGACCACCGCCAGGATTCCCATCATCGGATCCGAGAAGAAGAATACTGCCGTGGCACCGGGGGCCACGGCGCCGAGGAAGACCACGGCCATGATCACGATCCGCAGGGCATGCCGTGAAAGCGGATGCCCGGTCATGACCGACAGGGCGTTCTCGCCGAGGTAGTAGTTGTAGATGATGGAACTGAACGAGAACAGCAGGATGGCCGCGGTCAAGGCGTACTGCGCCCACTCGCCCAGATGCGACACCAGCGACTGCTGGGTCAGTGCGACGCCGTCGATGCCTTCCGCGCCCGGAACGTAGACATCACCGAGCAGGATCACGAAAGCCGTGCAACTGCAGATGATGATGGTATCGATGAATACCGAGAACGACTGGGTGATGCCCTGGCTGATCGGATGGCGCACGTCGGCCGTGGCCGCGACATTGGGTGCCGAACCGAGGCCGGCTTCATTCGAGAACAGGCCCCGGCGAAGGCCCTGCGCAAGCGCAGCACCCATGCCACCGCCGACCGCCTCCTCCAGGCCGAAAGCGTTGGACACGATCGAGACGAGGACAGCGGGTACGTCGGCGATATTGATGATGATCACCAGCAGTGCCAGCCCGATGTATCCCACCGCCATCACCGGCACGATCACGTCGGCGACCTTCGCGATCCGATGGATGCCACCGTATACGATGATGCCGGTGCCGATTGTGAGCAGGATGCCGGTCCAGATTCGCGCGACGCCGAGGCTGTCCTGTGCGGCACCGGCGACGGTATTGCCCTGGAAGGCGTTGAAACCGAGGGCGAAGGCCGCAATCAGGCAGATGGCGTAGACGATCGCCAGCCAGCGGTAGCTCGGGCCCAGGCCGTGGATGATCGACGCCGCGGGTCCGCCGCGAAAGGTGCCGTCACCCTCGGAGCGCTTGTACAACTGGGCCAGCGAACATTCGATCAGGCTGGTGGCCATGCCGACCAAGGCGATCACCCACATCCAGAACACCGCGCCGGGGCCGCCCAGGGTGATGGCCACCGCGACCCCCGCGATGTTGCCGCCGCCGACGCGCCCGCCCACGGATACCAGCAGTGCTTCGCGAGCGGAGATCGCGTTGGGGTCACCCGACTGGTTCTTTCCGGAGAGCACCCGGAACATCCGGAAGAAATACTCGAATTGGACGAAACCGCTGGCGATTGTGAAGAAGAGGCCGATCACGACCAGGATCGGGATCAGCGCCCATCCCCAGGTCAGGTCCCCGATGAGGGCGAAGAACTGTTCGAGCCATGCCATTATTGTTGTCTCCTGTGCACGTGCCGGTTTATATCCTGCCCGTGTCACGCCGGTGGGACGCAGCGCAGTCCTCGCCACGGATGCTCCGAGCCAGTATCGCACGCACCGACGGAGTCGGCCACCCTTCCCCTTCGGGATTTCCCGAACCCGGCATCCGGTTTTTCCCGACGGCGGCGGCGCCACCAATGGTTGCTACCGACCGGAACGTCCAGGTCGTATGGCGCCACTTGCAAGCCCTCCGGCGCATTTTGCGATTAAGCTTATGCATTGAAATCGACGGCGTTAACGGGCCGCTTCGGTGGATCAAACCCAGAATCAGGAGACAGACATGCAGATCGAGACAAGGAATCCCACCGCCGCAGTGCGACGCATCCGAATCGTTGCAGCGGTCGCAGCAGCCTGCGTCGCAGCTATCGGCAGCGCCTCCGCGGTCGCCGCCGACGTCACGCTTAAAGCGTCGCACCAGTTTCCCGGCGGCAAGGGCGACGTGCGCGACGAAATGGTGCAGATGATCGCCAAGGAAGTGGACGCGGCCAAAGTAGGCCTGCAGATCAAGGTCTTCCCCGGCTCCAGTCTGGTCAAGGCGCAGGAGCAGTGGAAAGCAATGCTTTCCGGCCAGATCGACATGTCGTCGTTCCCCCTGGACTATGCCTCCGGCTTCCACCCGCAGTTCGGCGCCACGCTGATGCCCGGCCTGGTGAAAAGCCACGAGCACGCCAAGCGGATCAACGGTTCACCGTTCATGCAGGATATCCGCGCCATCATCGAGAAGGGTGGCGTTCACGTGCTGGCGGACGCCTGGCTGGCCGGCGCCTTCGGGTCCAAGGACAAGTGCATTCGCAAGCCCGAGGACGTTGCGGGCCTGAAGTTCCGATCGGCCGGCGCGACTTTCGCGCAGATGTGGGCCGGCGCCGGCGCGTCGATCGTCTCCATCCCTTCCAGCGAGGTCTACAACGCACTGCAACAGGGGGTGGCGACGGGAACCGATACCTCATCGGGCAGCTTCGTCTCGTTTCGCCTGTACGAGCAACTCAGTTGCCTGACGGCGCCCGGAGACAACGGCTTGTGGTTCATGTACGAACCGGTACTGATCTCGAAGAAGAGTTGGGACAAGCTGAACGATGCTCAGAAGAAGGCACTGACCGAAGCGTCGAAGAAAGCAGAGGCCTACTTCGAGTCCGAATCGAAGAAGCTCGACGAGGAGATGGTCAACGAGTTCAAGAAGAACAAGGTGGAGGTCGTCACGTTGACCGACGCCGAATACGACACCTGGCGCGGCGTGGCGCAGAAGACCTCTTACAAGGTCTTCGCCGAGAAAGTGCCCGGCGGCAAGGAGCTCATCGAGAAAGCCTTGAATGTCAAGTGAGGCCGGCGCGCTGCCCGCCTGGGTCGCGGCGATCCGGGCGGTCTCACGCGCTCTCGGTGTCTTCGCCGCGGGGTTGATCCTGATGTCGATCGGGATCATCTGCCACATGGTCTTCGTGCGGGCAGTGCTCGGTCAATCGTCCATATGGCAGACCGAGTTCGTCACCTTTGCGATCATCGCGTCCACCTTTCTCGGTGCACCCTACATCCTGGTCACCAAGGGCCACGTCGCGGTCGACATCGTCCCGCTGATGGTTGGTCAGACCGCGCGCCGGGCACTGCATCTGTTCGGCTCGCTGATCGCCCTTGGTTTTTGCGCCTTCTTCCTGTGGGGGGCGGTGCCGTGGTGGTATGAGACCTTCGAGAGCGGGCAGACGACGCCGTCGATCTGGCAGCCGCGGGTCTGGTTCTCATACGCCACGGTGCCGA
This sequence comes from uncultured beta proteobacterium, assembly GCA_963834335.1. Taxonomy (GTDB): domain Bacteria; phylum Pseudomonadota; class Gammaproteobacteria; order Burkholderiales; family Burkholderiaceae_E; genus Lautropia. The sequence continues at coordinate 601,203 of CAWIBK010000002.1, forward strand.
TCGGATTGGCGCTCCTGTGTCTGGAGATGATCGCGGAAATCTACCTGGTCGCCACCCGCCGCCAGTTGCCATTCGGACTCTCACCGGACGACAAACTATGAGCCCGCTGGTCATCGGCCTGCTGATCTTTCTCGCCACGGTCGGGATGCTCGCCACCGGTCTGCCGATCGCCTTCGGGCTGGGCGCCGTGGCACTGCTGTTCATGGTCATCTTCGACGGCTGGAACAGTGTCCATTACCTGTCCGAGACGATCTTCTCCGGCCTGAACGACTTCACGCTGGTGTCCCTGCCGATGTTCATCATCATGGGGGCTGCTGTCGCTTCCTCGCGTGCCGGCAGCGACCTGTACGAAGCGCTGGCGCGATGGCTCCACAAAGTGCCCGGCTCGCTGGTCATCAGCAACATCGGCGCGTGCGCGCTCTTCTCGGCGCTGACCGGGTCGTCGCCGGCGACCTGCGCGGCGATCGGCAAGATGGGCATCCCGGAGATGCGAAAGCGCGGCTATGACGCGGATCTTGCCACCGGGGCCATCGCAGCCGGCGGCACCCTGGGTATTCTGATCCCGCCCAGCATCACGATGATCCTGTACGGTATCGCGTCGGAAACCTCGATCGGCCGGCTGTTCATTTCCGGCATCATCCCCGGCCTGCTGCTGGTGGCCTTGTTCATGGCCTGGGCGCTGTTTCTGAGCTGGAAACGCGGCACGGTGCTGATCGACAAGGACCGCATCTATTCGATGAAGGAAAAGCTGGAGTTGCTGCCCCGGCTGCTGCCCTTCATCGCCGTGATCGTCGGGGTTGTCTACTCCCTTTACGGCGGCATCGCGACGCCCTCGGAAGCTGCCGGCGTCGGGGCCGCCTTGTGCCTCCTGATGGTGATCGCCATTTATCGCGTCTGGCGCATTGCCGATCTCTGGAACATCCTGCGCGACGGTTTGCGCGAGTCGGGCATGCTGCTGATGATCATCGGCACCTCGATCCTGTTCGGCTACATGATGTCGTCGCTTCAGGTGACGCAGGCGGTGGCGACATCGATCGGCGAATGGCAGGTCAACCGCTGGGTCATCATGGCGGGAATCAACGTGATGCTGCTGGTGGCCGGCATGTTCCTTCCGCCCGCTGCGATCATCCTGATGACTACGCCGATCCTGATGCCGATCATCACGACCGCCGGCTTCGACCCGATCTGGTTCGGCGTGATCCTGACGATCAACATGGAACTCGGCCTGATCACGCCGCCGGTGGGGCTGAACCTGTTCGTCATCAACGGCATCACCCCCGACGTGCGTCTGCCCACCATCCTCAAGGGCGCCTTTCCCTTCATGATCTGCATGGTCGTCGCGATCCTGATCCTGTGCGTGTTCCCGGAACTCGCTACCTGGCTGCCCTCCAAAGTGATGGGCTGAGGGATCTATATCCCTGGGCGTAGCGGCTGGAACGTCACAAAGCGTCAGTTCCGTGCGACACTGAATCTTGTCTGACCCGTCTGGACGAGACCATGAGCCTGAAGCTGCTGCCGCTGACGATCCTGATCGGCCTGATCGGATGCGCAAGCAATCCGTCCCGGACCGATCGAAACAGATTCTTCGCCCAAGGCGAACGTCCCGATCGCCGCGACCGACTCGGCCACGTCAGCACCCGCGACGCCATCCGAGACGATTGCATCAGAGCCCGGAACGCCTGCATCGGAGCCGGACAAGGCCGCATCGGCCCTTTCCGCGAGTTCGAATCCGCCACTGGTGTTCTTCGATTCCCGCATCTTCGACACCGATCTCTCAGCCGCCATGCGGGCCGCGGAGCCGGAAATCGTCGTCGACGTGCCGGTGGGATTCAACCTGAATCAGATTCCCGAACGGGTCGATCGCTGGCTTTACTACGTCAAGGACTCGGGTGGAACAGTGGTGGCTGAACCGGAAATCAGGCACCGTGGCATTTTCTCCGTGGTCGTCGACGTCATCGTCATGTTCGTCGGCAAACTCGACGAGAAAACCATGTTCAGCCCTTCCGAGCAATACCAGGCAAAGCTGGTCTACAAGGAAGACGGCACCGTCAGCCGGATCGTGTTCAACCAGCGCTGAAACGCGGGGCAAGAGCGCGCCCGCGTCAGTCCCGGGAGACGAAACGACTCACTCGCCTCGGCGCTTGCCTACTTCATGGCCGATGACACCGCCGACCGCGGCGCCACCCACGGTGCCGAGCACACCGCCCCCGGCGGCGGCGCCAGTCGCGCCCCCCACCGCCGCCCCCACTCCCGTGGAGGAACAGGCGCCAAGGGATATCGTGCCGGCGAGCAGAATGAGACAGGCCCAGGCTTTCATGACAATACTCCGTTGGTTGCAGACTTCCAGGCTCGCAAGCAATCGGTGGGCCCGCCAACCCCGCCTGGAAACCCGGCGGAATCATCCCCCTCTCCAACGGCGATAGCGGCTCGCCTAGGAGGCTGCGCGGCCTCCTAGCGGTCGATCAGCCCTCCCCCAGCAGCCACTGCTGCATCAGCGCAGCAACGGACTCCACTGCCGTCTCGTGCGAGAGGCCGTCGGCACGCAGCGCCCTGTAGACCGCCACGTCGAGCATCGCGAAGGCGACCGCGAATCGCTGTTTTGCGAGCCTGCGCTTCTTGAGCGCCCCGGCGAGCAGATCACGCCGGCTGGCCTCCTCGGCCAGGACGAAGGCGTCGAGGCGCACAAACTTGTCGCGATCGGCTCGAACGCGCTCGAGCCCCGGAAAACGCGCGTAAAAGGAAAACTGCGAATCCACCAGCGCCTTCAGCCTGGCAGGCACTGTATCGACGCCCTCGAAAATCGAAGCCGTTGGGGGCTGCGTCAGTTGGAGCGTGTAGGCGCCACACGCCTGGAGCACGTCGTCGTAGGTCGGAAAGTGGTGGTACACGCTACCCACGGCGACGTCCGCGCGCTCGGCAATGTCCCGCACGCTGGTCGCGGCAATGCCTTTCTCGGTGTGCAAATCAAAGGTTGCCCGCACGATGCGATCGCGGGTTTCCTCCGCGGACTCCGAGCGGCGATTCATGCGATAGGCGCGCGGACTCATACGTCAGTGCGCCAGGACACGCGACAGCGACCGCAACATCGCTGCACCGTCGTCCGGGCCGCGTCCCTGGAACACGCTGCCGTGCATCACCGCCAGGTTCCGGGGGCGAAGCGACACGAGTTTCTCGAACGTTGCAGCCATGTCGCGTCCGAAACTGTAGGCATCCGGCTGTCCGGCGTTGACGCCCGCTTGACGGAACGCCTCGCTCGGCGCGACCAGGTCGTCGCCGGTCGCCACCGGCAGGTCGTGCCCTCCCTGCGTGAACAGATCGCCGCACAGCAGGGTCTGCGTGCGCTCGTCGAACAGCAGGCCGGTCTCCCAGTTGTGCGGCAGATGCGGCGTGTCGAGCCAGACCATCGCGCGGCTGCCAAGTTGCAGTCGTTCGCGGTCGGCCAATGCGCGAGCGGGTCTCAGCGCGAAATCGTTGACCGACACCATGGCGGCCGTAGTGCTGCAGACCGGCACGCTATGAGGAGCGGCCTGCAGGAAATCATTCAGCGCGCCGCATTCGTCCGCCTCGAAATGCGACAGTGCCAGGTAGCGCAGTCGCTCGATCGGAATCAGCGCCGCCACCGCTTCCCGCACATACGGAAAGAGGGAGCGCATGCCGGTGTGAAACAGCAGCGGTTCGTCGTCCAGGACGAGGTACTGATTGAAGCTGAATCCGCCGGGCATGACCGACGGTGGGACGGGCGTACTGATGCGATGGATCCCATCGGCGATTTCGTCGACACGGGTTCCGCTGGCGGAATTGGTTTCCATGAGAGTGACTCCTTCGATTGCGGGAATAAGTTGAGCGCCAATTAAAGATAGCCACCTATTAATTGAACAGGTGTTCGTTCAATATAATTCCTCCGCGAGCGAGCGTCAACTCTTTTTCTTGTTTTGCTTCGAGGTCACGTTTTCGGGATCCGGTTCGTCAATGTCCTGTCAACAATGACGGGAATCCCCGATATGAAAGTCGTGATCATCGGCGGCGGCTACGCCGGCGTGGCCTGCGCAACCCGACTGGCCGGGTTGTGTCGGACCATGGGACTGCGAGCGGACATCGCCCTTCTCAATCCCAGCGCTCGCTTCGTCGAGCGGATCCGCCTGCATCAAGTCGCTGCCGGGCAAAGGCTGGCGGACCGGTCGCTGGCTGACCTGCTCAAGGCCGCCGGCGTTCGACTGCTGGTGGGTACGGCCACCCGATTCGATCCGGTCGCGCGGCTCCTGCACTATGGTGATGAGATTCTGTCCTGGGATCGAATGCTCCTCGCCCTGGGATCCCAGTCCGGCCTGGTCGGAGTTGCAGGCGCCGTGGAACATTCCTGGAGCTTGCGTAGCGACCAGGCCGCTATCGGCGCGGCCAGGCTGGCCCTGCTTCCGGCAGGCGCGCGCGTAGTCGTCGTCGGGGGCGGCCTGACTGCGATCGAGACGGCAACCGAAATAAAGGAGGCGTACCCTGGACTTCGGGTCAGCCTGATTACGCGCGACCGAGTCGCGCCGCAGTTGTCGCCCGCGGCGCGCGAACACGTGCTGGCCTGCCTGGAAGGGCTCGACGTGCAGTGGCATGAAGGGATCGAGGTGCATTCGGTTCAGGCCGGAGTCCTGCTGACTTCCGCGGGCACGACGGATTTCCATGAATGCATCGGAGCGACCGGCTTCGAGATGCCGTCGCTGCCGCGCACATGCGGCCTGGCGGTCAACGACTACGGCCAGGTGCAGGTGGATCCGCAGTTGCGCTCGATCTCGCACCCCGCGGTCTATGCGGCCGGGGACCTGGCAGCGCCGCCGCCGGCCTCCGGTCTGCACCTGCCGATGGGCTGCAAGAGTGCGACGCCGGCCGGCGCGCAGGTGGCGGAAAATCTACTCCGGGAGATGCGCGGCGAGCCGCCGCTGACCCTGGACTTCACCCTGCCCTACTTCTGCCTCAGCCTGGGTCGTCGGGATGGCGTGATCCAATGGCCGGACGACAAGGGCCGACTGCTCGGACCGGTGATGACGGGCGAGCAGGCAGCCCGCTTCAAGGAACGCGTCTGCGAAACCACCTGGCTGCGCCTGGTCGACGAGGCGAACGGGCGGCAAGCCATCCAATGGCCACGACCGGAGCGGTCGCCTAGAATGCCACCAACCCTGGTGTCCCTGGACCCGCAGTCATGAGTGCTCAGGTGGATGTGATCGCCTCCCAGCGTCCGCGGCTGTTCGGACTGGCCTACCGCATGCTCGGCTCGGCCGCACAGGCGGAGGACATCGTGCAGGAGGCATTTGTTCGCTGGTATGCCCAGCCGCGCGACGCTGTGCTGTCCGAGGCAGCCTTCCTCACCCGGATCGTCACCAATCTGAGTCTCGATCACCTCAAGAGCGCCGGCGTGCAGCGTCGGCATTATCCGGGGCCCTGGCTCCCGGAGCCGATCTCATCCGAGCCGCAGAGCTGGTCCGAGGCAGCAATGCCCGACGATCGTGAAGATCCGGTCGAGGTGGACCTGGAGAAGCTGGAATCCATTTCGCTCGCATTCATGGCACTGCTGGAGCGGCTCACCCCGCTGGAACGGGCGGTCTACCTGCTCCATGAAGTCTTCGACTTCAGCCATGCCGAGGCCGGTGCGATCGTCGGCCGCAGCGCGGTGGCATGCCGCCAGGTCCACAGCCGCGCCCGGAAGTCCTTGCTGGGACAGCGACGTCCGACCGGATCGCCCCTACGCCACCGGGAATTGCTCGGTGCGTTCCTGCAGGCCTGCCGGCAGGGCGACCTCGAGAGCCTGACCGGCCTGCTCGCCGACGACGTCGTGGCACAGTCGGATGGCGGAGGTCTGGCCACCGCCGCACGGCGACCGGTGCACGGCGCCCACGCGGTGGCGCGACTTTACCGGGGAATCTGGCGCCGCGCGGATCCGCAACTCGAGGTACAGGTCCGGCTCGTCAACGGCTGGCCGGCACTGGTACTCGCGCTCGGCGGTCAGCTGCGTTCGGTCATCCAGATCCATTGCGACGGTGAACGCATCGACCGGATATCGGCTGTGGTCAATCCGCACAAGCTGGCGCCGCTGGCGCAGTCACTGGGACTGAGTGTTGCCGACGTCGTCATGCATCGCCCGGCTGCCCATGCGAGGGCGACGCCGCTACCGTAAACCCTCCCGGCTCAAACCGATCAAGTAGGCAGTGCCAGTCTTGCAGTCGACGCAATGACGGCGCTGCCATCCAGCGCAGAGGAAAGCCACATGCGGTCTGTTGAAGCTCTGCGTGCCTGGGCACGCGCCATCAAGCGCGACACGCTCATGCTCTGGTTCGCCAGTCGCAATCCGGCCACGCCGTGGCTTCCCAAGGCGATCGGCCTGATTGCGGTCGCCTATGCGTTGAGCCCGATAGACCTCATTCCGGACTTCATCCCGGTGCTCGGATTGATCGACGACGCGATCCTGCTGCCCGGACTCATCTGGCTGGCCGTGCGGATGTTGCCGAAGGACGTGCTGGCCGAAAGCCGCACGCAAGCGGACCGGTGGCTGGCAGGACAGCGCAGCCAGCCTCGCAGCTACGTCGCAGCGGTCGTGATCGTGGGCATCTGGCTGGGGCTTCTGGCGCTGGGCTGGTACTGGTTCACGACCCGCGGCCCCTAGGAACCTGCGCGGCGGACCGCAGCGATGCAGCGGGGAATGCGGAGCCCGGTCAGCGCTGACTGAATCGCCGCCCGACCAGCGCCGACGCGATATTGATCTTCTGGATATCGATGGTGCCGCCGGCAATTCCCCAGCCGTAGGCATCCCTCACCCGCTGCTCCATCCGGTATTCGGTGGAATAACCGTAGCCGCCCATCAGCTGCAGGCCGATGCTGGTGACCTCGCGCACGATCTCGTTGGCGAAGCACTTGGCGATGCTGCTGTGCGCCGTCGATGGCAACCGATCGCCGGCCGCCGCCGCGGCGCGCCAGATCAGCAGGCGGGCGGCCTCGACCTTCATCGCCATCTCGGCCAGTTTCAACTGGACCGCCTGGAAGTCGACGATGGGCCGGCCGAACTGCCGACGCTCCTGAACATAGGCCAGGGCTTCCTCGAGCGCGGCCGCCGCGATGCCGAGCGACATGGTGGCATTGCCACACCGCTCCAACCCGAATACTTCCATCAGGTTGCGAAACCCGCCGGCGGGAACGACGAGGTTGTCGAGAGGCACTCGCACATCGTCCAGGAAGATATCGCTGCTGGGAATGCCGCGAAAACCCATCAGCAGTTCCGGGCGTCCGAAGCTGATGCCCGGCCGCTCCTTTTCCACCAGCACCGCCCCGATACCGGCGGCACCCGGCTGGTCATCGAGCCGGCAGTAGACGATGTAGGCATCCGCATGCCCGCCGCCGGAACACCAGCGCTTCTGCCCCTGCAGAACGATCTCGGTGCCGTCGATTCGTCCACGAGTGGTGAGGTCCGTCAAGGCGGTGCCGGCCGCGGGCTCGGACATGGAGACGGCCACCACGATGTCGCCGCTGATCACCCGCGGCACGATCCGCCCCTTCAGATCCTCCGATGCGAAGTTGACGATCGCCCGCACCGGCCCGGTGGCGCTTTCGAAAACCGGGAAAGCGACCGCCGGCGAGACCTGTGCGAACTCTTCCAGCACCAGCAGCGCCTCGAGATGCCCCAGCCCCATACCGCCATGGCGCTCCGGCAGGTTGATGCCCAGGTAACCCAGTTCCGCGTAACGCCGACGCCACTGATGAGAGACCGGCTCGTTGTTCCGTTCAAGTTCCCGTGCCAGTTCCAGCAATTCGCCGCGCGCGAAACGGCGGGCGGCTGCCTGCAACTCGCGCTGGTCTTCGGTCAGGTCGAAGCTCACCGTAGCAGGACTCAGGCCTGTTCCGTCGCCATGCCCTTCTCCGTCGCATCCTTGAAGCCGCCGAGATTGCGCACGTCCGAATAGCCGAGATCCTGCAAGGCCTTGCCGGCCAAGGCCGAGCGGCCGCCTGTCCCGCAATAGACGATGACGGTGCGATCCTTGCGGAAGTTCTTGTCGTGGGAAGGACTCTCCGGATCCGCCCGGAACTCCAGCATTCCCCGCGAAACATTGACCGCGCCCTTGAGCTTGCCGCTGGCTGCGACCTCCGAAGGATCACGGACATCGACAATCAAGGCGTCGTTACTGCCCATGATCTTCTGCGCCTCATCCGGTGTGATGCGTGGCACCGCCTGGTTGGCATCGGCAAGAAGTTGCTTGATTGACGTGGCCATTTAAATTCCTGTTGAAGAGATTGTTGTCTATCCGGATCGCCGGCGCGAGCGATGATGTGCCGCTTGGCCGAGACTGGTGATTGAAATATTCCGGGCCGGCGATGTCAAGTTGCCTGCGCCATCAGGAAACGATAGACGCCGGCATCTCGTGATCTGTGCGCGGTCTGGAATACCCTGACACCGAGGGCGCAACCAGACCACCGCCCTACAATGACCCTGACATTGCGGCGATGCCTGGCGAACCCGGCGGCTCGCGGTCGCCCGGCAACGGCGCGCAGTGAATGAAGGTGGTTGAAATGATCATGGAACTCCAGAGTGCCGACGGAGTGCGGGCCTGTCGCAATCCGACGATGGCCCCGGCGATTGAGCAATACGGGGCCGCCCGTTCGGCAACGCTGAATGAGCGCGGCTTCACCAGAGCTCGCGACGAAGTCACCCGATGGCCCGGATATGCCCCGACACCCTTGCGCGTGCTTGACAACCTGGCCCGGCGCTTCGGCATGGCCGGCCTGTACTACAAAGACGAAGGCGAGCGTTTCGGCCTGAAGAGTTTCAAGGCGCTGGGCGGAGCCTACGCAGTCTACCGACTGTTGGCGCAATCGATCATGCACCGCAACGGCGCCGGTGAGGCGGTCAGCGCTGCCGACATCCTGAGCGGCCGCTGGCGCGATCTGGTCGGAGGAATCACGGTCACTTGCGCGACCGACGGCAACCATGGCCGTTCGGTCGCCTGGGGTGCGCAACTATTCGGCTGCCGCTGCGTGATCTATGTCCATGCTTCCGTCAGCGAGGGCCGGCGTGCCGCCATCGCGCGGTACGGGGCCGAGGTCATCCAGGTAGCGGGCAACTACGACGATTCAGTAAGATATGCGGACGCTCAAGCAAAGGCCCACGGCTGGACCGTCGTCAGCGATACCACTTACGAGGGCTATCGCCGGATTCCGATCGACGTGATGCACGGCTACGGCGTCATGTCCCTGGAAATCGTCGAGCAGTTCGGGGAGCATCCGCCGACCCATGTGATCGTCCCCGCCGGCGTGGGTGCGCTGGCCGCTTCGGTTGCAGCCGCCTTCTGGCTGGCCTGGGGCGCAAGCCGGCCAAAGCTGATCATCGTCGAGCCCAGCGCGGCGGACTGTTACCGGCGCAGCGCACTGGCAGGCCACCCGGTGGCCGTGACGGGAACTCTCGACACGGTGATGGCGGGACTGGCCTGCGGTGAAGTGTCGCCGGCTGCCTGGGAGATCGTTCGCAGCGCGGCCTTTGCCTATGTCGCCGTCGAGGATTGCTATGCCCTCGATGCCATGCGGCGCTTCGCGAAGCCCGAAGGCGACGATCCGGCGATCGTATCCGGCGAAACCGGTGCAAGCGGGCTCGCGGTGCTGCTGGCTTCGCGCACGCGGCCGGCACTTCGGGCATTGATGGAACTGGATGCCGAGTCGCGGGTGCTGCTCGTGGGCAGCGAGGGCGATACCGATCCGGAAATCTATCGACAGATCACCGGGAGCAGCGCGGCGCAGGCCTAGGGGACTTGTAGAGGCCTAGGGAAACTTGTAGTAGTCCCGGTTCAGCACGGCAGCCACCGCCGTCACCTCTTCCGGAAACATGCCGAGATTGAGTTGGGTATTGCACAGTTCCACCATGCCCCGCAGAAAGCCGGGCGTGTTGATCCGGCCGGTGGGCTGATAGATCGCGGACCCGTTGCCGCCGACCTTACGCGCATGGCACTCTGCGCATCCGTGCTCGGCGATCAACTGCTCGCCAAGAGAAATATCGGCATCGCGAAAGATCTCGGGGGTAGCCTGGCCGATGGCGTCCTGCGGCCACGCGAAGAGATGAAGCGCAAGCGCAGCGCCGACAAGGCTCATCAAAGCAGATAGCGTTTTCATGACATCCTCCGATCCGAATACCCGGCAGTTTCGCTATCCCGACATCATGCCACGATCGGGCTAGGTCGGTGGCTGCATGATGGCCTGCTGTCCGCCCCGCAGTTTCACGACAATTGCCTCGGCCCGATGCAAGGCCTCCTGCTGCGTCTGGGTCAAGTCCGGCAGGTCCGCCGCGACCGCCTTGGCAACTTCGAGGCTTGCATGCGCAACGGTCCCGACCTGCACAGCGACCTGGGCGTAGGCGCGGGCGACCAACTCGTTATGCTCGATCGTCTTGAGGGTGCGCTGGTATAACTCCTTCGGATCCGTAGAGTCGGCAGGAAGCCCGCCGGTTTCCATCACCGTTTTGTGCGCGGCCGCCAGCACCGACTCCAGTTGCTTTCGTGCGTCCGACTGTGCCTGCATGGCGGCGGCTACCCGGTTACTCATGGACTCGTACATCGACTGCTCCTCTGCTGTATCGCTGGCCCGGACCGGGGCAACGGCCATACCCGTGACCCTCACAGCCCCGGTCTTCCTGATCCGCAATCACGGTTCAGGGATGGATATCCGGCCGCTACGCGCTGCTCGGCCGCCAGGTGACGACCCGGTAGAGGTACCAGACGACGATCACACCGATCAGGATGTTGCTGACCGGATTGAGGTAGGTCTGTACCGATTGATACTGGCTGCCCAGGAAATAGCCGGCAGCGGTCAGGAACGCGGTCCAGACTATCGTCCCGATGCTGGAATAGATCAGGAAGGCGGCGGTGGGCATCCCGGAAAGGCCCGCCGGCACCGATATCAGCGTCCGGACGGCCGGCACCAATCGCCCGAACAGCACGGCCTTCGCGCCATGCCGGTCGAACCAGCGATCGGCGTCGTCAATGTCCTGGGGCGTGAGAGTCAGCCATCGGCCATGCCGGCCGGCGGCGCGCTTGAGCGGCGCCAACCCCAGGCGACGAGCCAGGAGATACCACAGAAAGGCGCCGGCCAGGGATCCGGCCGAGCCGGCAAGAACAGCAAGAACTGCACTCATTTCCCCATTGCGAACGGCGAACCCGGCAAGTGGCATGATCAGCTCGGACGGAATCGGCGGGAAGACGTTCTCGGCGAACATCATCAAGGCCACCCCCAGGTATCCGCTGCTTTGTACGAAGCCGGAAATCCAATCGAACATGTTGTATTGACCTTTGGCGTTGAACTATCGCGTTCACCTTTGGTGTCGACCTACGGCATCGACCTACGGCATCGACCCTGTTCCCGTGCGACAAACGGCACCCGCCGCCGAAGGTCAGGGCAAGTTCGGCTCCCGCAATCCGACACAGTACGCCATCCGGCGACCCGATTTTCCGCCAGGGCGCTAGTAGGGGTGACCCGGAAACGCGCCGGATCCGTTTGGCTATACTCAATCGACCAGACTCTATCGACCGAGATATCCCTGCATTGGAGGAGTACATGAAGATTGCTAACGTGGCCAGAATCCTGGCTGGAACGGCCGCCGCACTGCTTGCGGCCGGCGTGGCCCAGGCCCAGTCCACCCAGTTCGTCAATGTGCTGACCGGTGGCACCAGCGGCGTCTATTACCCGTTGGGTACCGCGCTTTCGACGATCTACAACCAGGAAATCCCGAACGCGAAAGCGACCGTGCAAGCGACCAAGGCTTCGGCGGAAAACCTCAACCTGTTGCAGGCTGGACGGGGCGAGATCGCTTTCGCCCTCGGCGACGCGGTCGCCAACGCCTTCGCAGGCAACGAGGAAGGCGGCTTTCCCAAGGAACTGAAGAAGCTGCGCGCGATCAGCGGGACGTACGACAACTACATCCAGATCGTGGCCAATGCGGACTCCGGCATCAAGACCCTGGCGGACCTCAAGGGCAAACGGATTTCGGTCGGGGCGCCCAAGTCCGGCACGGAATTGAATGCCAGGGCGCTGCTCAAAGCCGCAGGGCTGAGCTACAAGGACTTCGATAAAGTCGAGTACCTGCCTTTCGGTGAATCGGTGGAGCTGATGAAGAATCGCCAGCTCGATGTCACCCTGCAGTCCGCCGGCCTCGGCGTCTCCTCGATCCGGGACCTCGCCACCTCCGTCAAGATTGTCGTTGTGTCGATCCCGCCGGACGTGGTCGCCAAGGTCGGCGACCCGGCCTACCAGCCGGCCGAGATTCCCGCCGGCACCTATGACGGACAGACCTCGGCGGTACCCACTGCGGCGATCAACAACATCCTGGTCTCGCATACCGGGGTATCGGACGATCTTGCCTACCGGATGACCAAGGCACTCTACGGCAACCTCGATATGCTGGTCGCCTCGCACAAGGCGGCTTCGGCGATCAAGCTCGAGAATGCGACCAAGGTGCCGATCCCGCTGCATCCCGGTGCCGAGAAGTTCTACAAGGAAGCGGGTGTCCTGAAATAGACGACCCGTGATCGGACGACCTGCGCCAGAATACGCGTACGGTCGCCCGGTTGATTGACAGCGCCCCGTCGGTGCCGAACGTGATCGGACCGGCCGGGCGTTTTTCGTGAAGAGGCACACATGACATCCAGCAACCCCGAGCTCGGGCAGGCCGCCGGCGGCAAGGACTCCTCGATCGATCGGATGGTTTTCTTCATCGCGATCGCTTTCTCGAGTTTCCAGATCTACACCGCTGCCTTCAGCCCGCTGTCGAGCAGCATCGTCCGCGCGGTCCACGTCGGCTTCCTGCTGCTGATGATCTTCCTGCTCTCGGCCGAGGCCCGCTCCGGTATCGCGCGGGTCCTCTCCTACGGCTTCGCGATCGTGGGGTTCGGGCTGGCCTTCTACCATTGGATTTTCGAAGCGGACCTGATCTATCGCGCAGGAACGCCCACCGATCTCGACATCGCGGTCGGCGTCATCACGATCGCGCTTGTGTTCGAGGCGGCCCGACGGGTGATGGGTATCGCCCTGCCGATCATCTGCGGCCTCTTCCTGGCCTATGCGCTGTTCGGCGAGCATCTGTGGGGCGCGCTGCAGCATCGCGGCTTTGCCTTCGAGCAGGTCGTCGACCAGCTCGGCTTCGGCACCGAAGGTATCTACGGGATTCCGACCTACGTTTCCTCCAGCTACATCTTTCTATTCATCCTGTTCGGCAGCTTCCTCGAGCAGGCGGGCATGATCACCCTCTTCACCGACCTGGCCATGGGCACGGTCGGGCACACGCGGGGCGGCCCGGCCAAGGTATCGGTCATCTCCTCCGGCCTGATGGGCACGATCAACGGTTCGGGTGTTGCCAACGTCGTCACCACCGGCCAGTTCACGATTCCCCTGATGAAGCGATTCGGCTACAGCTCTGCGTTCGCCGGCGGCGTCGAAGCCACCTCGAGCATGGGCGGCCAGATCATGCCGCCGGTGATGGGCGCGGTTGCGTTCATCATGGCCGAGACCATCGACGTGCCGTATGTGGAAGTGGTGAAAGCTGCGGTAATCCCGGCAATCCTCTACTTCGTCACCGCCTTCTGGATGGTGCACCTCGAGGCGGGTCGGGCGGGCCTGCTGGGATTGCCCAAGGAGGAGTGTCCGGATCCACTGCTGGCGGTGCGCCAGCGCTGGTACCTGATCCTGCCGCTGCTTGCCCTGGTCTACCTGCTGTTCTCCGGTTATACGCCCCTTTTCTCGGGAACCGTCGGGCTGGCCCTCACCGTCCTGCTGATCCTCGGGGCTGCGATCATGATGGGGGTGAGTTCCACCCTGGTGCGGGTGATCTTCTGGGTCGGGCTTGCGCTGGCGACTTCGGCTTTCATGAAGTACGGCATCGTCACCTTCTTCGTGCTGGTGGCCGTCCTGGTGGCGATAGGGCTCGCGATACGGGACAGCCGGCCGACGCTGCGCCTGCTGGTGGATGCGCTGCACGAGGGTGCGCGTCACGCCCTGCCGGTTGGCATCGCTTGCGCCCTGGTGGGGGTCATCATCGGGGTGGTGACCCTGACGGGCGTCGCCACCACCTTCGCCGGCTACGTGATCGCGCTGGGCAGGGAGAATCTCTTTCTCAGTCTGGTTCTCACCATGATGACCTGCCTGGTGCTGGGCATGGGCATCCCTACCATTCCGAACTACATCATCACCAGTTCTTTGGCAGCGCCCGCGCTACTGGACCTGGGCGTGCCGCTGATCGTGTCGCACATGTTCGTCTTCTACTTCGGCATCATGGCCGACCTGACCCCGCCGGTTGCGCTCGCAGCTTTTGCCGCGGCGCCCATCGCCAAGGAATCCGGGCTCAAGATCGGTATCCAAGCCATGAGGCTGGCGGTGGCCGGTTTCGTGGTTCCCTTCATGGCCGTCTATGCCCCGGCGTTGATGCTCCAGGGGGGCACCTGGTTCGACGTCTCCTATATCGTCTTCAAGGCGCTGGTGTCGATCGGCTTGTGGGGCGCGGCCAGCATCGGCTTCCTTCGGATCAAGCTGCTGTGGTGGGAGCGGGTTCTGGCGACCGTTGCGGCCTTTTCGCTGGTCCTCGCCCTGCCGGCAACGGACGAAGCCGGATTCGCCCTGGTAGTGGTCTTCGGTCTGATTCACTGGTTTCGCGCGCGACGGCTTTCGAAGGCTCCGGCCGCATGATTGCTGCCTGCCTGGTCGTAGCGGGGATAGTGGCCGCGACGATTCCCGGCGAGCGCTTCACCTTGAGCTGGACTCATTCGATCGAGAAGATTCTCTGGGAGGAGGATTACCGGGTCAGTGGCGATGTTCTGCAACTGGTGGGTTCTCGGATACGGGGGTCCGGCGCAGGCATGGAACCACAACCCGGCTCGGTCTGGAAACAGGGCGCCTGGCACCGTCGTGAAAACCAGGCGCTGGACCAGTTGTCGCTCACCCGCTCGCCCTACGCCGGGGACTACCGGTGGTGCAATCACAGCGGCTGCCGGCCCCTGTCGCACTGGCTCGGTCCGCCGCCGGACGCGCAATTCGTCGCGGTGCGCGCGGGCGCGGCCTGCACCGGGCACTGATCCGAAGAACTTCGTCGTTTCCTCAGCGGGCGGGCGCGGGCCGCGGGTCCACTCCCTTGGCGGCGCCGCGCCGATCCTGGATCAACGCCAGGGCCACGGTGAACAGGATGAACAGCACCGCTGACCAGAAGATTCCCTGGGGATGGCCGTTGTCCAGCAGCCAGCCGAACAACACCGGTCCGGCGGCGCCGCCGATGTTGAAGCCGGTGGATACGATACCGAACACCCGGCCTTCGGCCCCCACCGGGGAGGCCGCCCGTACCAGCATATCGCGCGACGGAGCGATGAGGCCGAAGAGAAATCCGGCGAGGCCGAGTGTCGCCACCAGGAGCGGCCCTGCGCCCCCGATGAGAGCGACCAGGGCGACCAGCAAGGCGGTGGTGGCCAGCGCCAGCGCGGCGACCGTGCCATGGTGACGGGTGCGATCGGCCAGCGCCCCGCCGGCCAGGACGCCGAAGGCACTGGCGAACAGGAACGCGGTCAGCGCGACGTTGGCCAGCGCCAGCGGCACGTCGTAGCCTGCCACCAGGGCACTGACCGAGAAGTTCTGAAGGGCGCCAGCGCTCAGACTCAGGAGCGTGAACAGCAAGGTCAGCATGGCGATCGCCGGACTGAGGACCTTGCCGCCGCCGGCCCTGCCAACGCGGCTGGTTGGCGGCTTGCGAAGTTGTCCGGCATCGGTGGACGGCGGCACCGGCCGTGCCATCCAGAGCAGCGCAATGGCCAGCAAGCCTGCGAGCCCGGCCGCCGCAAAAGCCGCCCGGGTTCCAGCCCAGGCCGCGATGCCCAGCAACATGCCCGGCGCGACTGCCGCACCGAGGTAGCCTGCAAAAGTGTGCACGGAAAAGGCCCGCCCCATCCGGGCATCCTCGATACCTGACGACAGCAGCGAATAGTCGGCCGGGTGATAGACGCCGTTGGCGAAACCCGCCAGGCCCATGGCGAGAAGCAACCAGGGGTATCCGCCGATCATGCTCAACGACAGGAAGCTGAGGCTGCCCAGCAGCAAGCCGGCGGTCAGCACCTGCCTGGCGCCGAAGCGGTCGACCGCGAATCCGAGGGGCGCCTGAACCAGCGCGGACACCACATTGAACACGCTGAGGGCCAGCCCCAGTTCAACAAAGCCGACTCCCATCTGCGCAGGCAGCAGCGGCAGCATCACCGGCAGGGTCAGCAGATGAAGATGGCTGACCAGATGGACCCCGGAGACGCGGGTCAGCAGGGAGAATCCAGGGGATTTCATGGTGTCGGGATGCCTGGCGGCTCCTCAGTCGTCCTGCTGCGCGGGATAGCTCAGTCGATCGCCTTCGACCCGGGCGAATGCGGTGAGGCGATGCGGCCGTGGCTCCTTGGGTCCGATGATGTCTTCCACTGCGAACCCGCGGATCAGCAGGGCGTCCGCTATCAGCGAGCGATGGCACCGCCATGGCACGGCCTCCGCGCACATCAGGACGCAGCGCTCGAGGCGGGCCTGCTGATCGACCCAATCCAGGCTATCCACGAACTCCGACGAATGCATGTGATCCGCATAGCCCCGAAAGGAAAGATTGCGCCAGCCGTCGTTCTCCGACCCGGGTCGGGCATGACGCAGGCCGCCAAGGCCCGGCAGATGGCTGTAGGCAATGCCGGCATCCGCCAGCGTCGCAGGCAGGACATCGCGATTGAACTGCGGATTGTGGCGCGAGCGAGGCACCGTGCGAACGTCCAGGACCCGCGCCACGCCGTTGCTCCAGAGCAGGTCGATGAAGGTCTCTATCGACCGGTTCGAATGGCCGATGGTGTACACAACGGCAGGCGGACGATGCACCGGACCGCCCACTATGCGCCGTCCGCCTCGAGCACTCGGATCGGTGCGCCGCCCTGCCAGGCCAGTATCGCCTCGAGCGCATTGCGATAGAAGGCCTGCATGTTTTCGGGCGTGACGTATCCCAGGTGCGGGCTGAGGACCACATTGTCCAGTCGTCGGAGCGGATCGTCGGCGGGCACGGGTTCGACCGGATAGACATCGAGGCCGGCACCGGCGATCCAGCCGGACGCAAGGGCCTCTTCCAGTGCTCCTGACTCGACCAGACCGGCACGCGCCGTATTCACGAAAAACGCCGTCGATTTCATCGACCTGAGGTCCGCGCGCGTGACGATAGCGTCGGTGCCCGGGCCCAGGACCAGGTGAAGACTCACCACGTCCGAACTCGAGAACAGGGTGGCTTTGTCGACCATGGTCACGCCGACCTGCTCTGCTCTCTGCGCGGTGAGGTGCGGGCTCCAGGCCTGGACCCGCATGCCGAGAGCAAGTCCCACCTTTGCCACGGCAGTGCCCAGCTTGCCCAGCCCGACCAGGCCCAGACGCTTGCCGGCAACCCGCTGCGTGGGGGCTGTCTGCCACTGCCCCGACTGCATCGCGCCATGCTCCAGGGCAATGCGCTTGAGCAGGCCGAGAATCAGGGCCCAGGTCAACTCAGCGGGCGCCGAGCCTATCGGGTCGCCGGGCGCACTGCTGACGACAACGCCTCGTCGTTTGCAGGCGTTGATATCGATGGATGCGTTCCGGCCCCCGGTCGTGACCAGCAGGCGCAGATTCGGCAGGGACTCTATCAATGCGGCCGGGAACGGCGTGCGCTCGCGCATCGCAACGATGACCTGGTAGGGGCGAAGTACTTCGGCGCGCTCAACGTCCGTCGGCAGCCACCGGTCGAGGATGGTCAGCTCCGATCCGGGCGGCAGCATCTTCCAGTCGGCACTCGCCTGCGCCACGCGGATGTAGTCGTCCAGCACAAGCACTTTCACTCCCGGTCCCTCGCGCTCCCTTGAATCCGATCGCCACGGGGGCCGACGCAGCAACCCCGCAGGAACCGAAAGAATACGCCTTTGTCGGGGAACGGGGGCGGCGGCCGGCGGCCGACCTGGCCCAGGGCAAGGGAGATCAATGCATGCGGTCTTTCGAAGTGCCGCCGCGGCGCCCGTCGATGGCCTTCTGTCCCGCCGCAACCGCCTCGGCCACGGTACCGAATACGGCGCTGGAGCGGTCCACCCTCACGATTTCCCGGGCACTGGCATAAACCAGTACCCACTGCCATTGGTCCCTGCCGAGCGGTTCGGTCGTCAATGCAAGTCGGATTTCGTTGTCGTCCACTTCGTCCTCCTTTGCCGTGACCCGTCGATGGCATGGTGACCCAGGTAGCGCCGGCCCTCAAGCCCTGAAGTCACGGACTGGCCCGTTGTAAGAAAAACCTTCGGCGCTCCCTGGGAACGAACTTTGCTGACGGCCCGCATCAGTATCCGGAGGACCCATGGATCCCGTCAAGATAAGCGAAAGCGCACAGTTTGCGCGCAAGCTCTACCAGGCCGTCATGAGCCTGAAATCGGCCGATGTCAAACCCGCCGGACATGTGCACCGCATGACCCGGGCATTGGCGCTGGTCATGGCAACCCGGCCGCACGGCCATGATGGCCAATCGGCCGCGTAACACTTCTCAAGCCGCGAATTTCGCCACCGACTTTTCGTTCCAGCTGATGCCGGTTCCGGGCAACTCCGGTATCTGCACATGGCCCTTTGTGACGGCTAGCGGGTGCTGAAGAACCGGCGTCGCCCAATCCACGTATTCCAGCCAGTGGCCGGTGGGCGTGACGGCCAGGAGGTGGCAACTCACCTCGGGAAACAAGTGCGAGGACATTTCCAGCCCCGCGCCCTGGGCCAGCGCTGCGGCCCGCATCCATCCGGTTACCCCGCCGATGCGCTCGACATCCGGCATGACATAGTCGCTGGCCCCGGCTGCCAACGCCTGGACCATCTGCTCCGGTCCCATGAAGTTCTCGCCGATCTGCACCGGGGTCTGCAATTCATCCGCGATCCGACCGTTGCCGTCGAAGTCGTCAGCCCGTGTCGGTTCCTCGATCCAGTACAGGCCGCCCTCGTCGTCCAGCATGCGGCCGCGCTGAAGGGCATCGTTGACGGTGAGTCCCTGGTTGAAATCTGCCATCAGCGTCACGGACGGGCCGATCGCCTTCCTGACCGCGCGAACCGCAGCCAGGTCATCGCGCGGGTCGGTCCGGCCCAGCCGCATCTTCACCGCCGAGAATCCCTCGCGTAGCAGTCCTTCGGCCTGCTTGGCCAGCGCTTTGGGCGCCATCAGTCCCAGGCCGTTGGAGTTGTAGGCCTGCACCGCTCGGGGGGCGCCCCCGAGCAGCCTGACAAGCGGCAGTCCGGCCGCCTTGGCGCAGACGTCCCACGCCGCCATGTCGATCCCGGACATCGCAAACAGCACGATGTTGTGCACGCCCAGCAGGGCATGCCTTCGGCGCAGCTTGCGTTCGATGTCGAACGGCACGACCGGATCGCCGATCAGCAGTTCACCCATGGCCTGCACCAATGCGACGATCGGCTTCAGGTGCGCACGCCCGACCGCGAACAGGTAGCTGTGCCCGATCAGCCCGTCCGAAGTCTCGAGATCGAGCAGCACCAGGGGTGCTTCTTCAACCGCGCCGCTACTGGTCTGCAATGGCAGGCGCATCGGCACCACCACCGGCCGGGCTCGCAACGCAACGATCCGGGGGGCGTCGCTTTCGATTTTGCTCATTGCCTTGCTCATGTCCGTTCCTTGAATGAAAGCCGGGGAAGTCCCCCTGGGAGGCTGCGCGGCAGAAGGAGGGGGGCGCGCAGCCTCCTGGCGGCCGATTGATCAGGATCACGGCAGATCGTCTCCCGGATCGACGATGATGTTGCCCGCAGCGTGCGCGGTCCTGCGTGAACCCGTGCCGCGGCTCAGCGGCGGCGGCACATTGGCGCCCGCCTGGCGCCGTCGGAACAACGCCGCACGTGCGAGCAGGAGCGTCGTGACCGGCATCGTGAGCGCCAGGAAAATCGGGATCAGCCAGGTGTGGATGACCGGCTGCGAGCCGGTGGCAGACAGATAGATCATCGAGGCCGCGCAGGCGCACCACGTGCCCAGGGTCGCGCCGAGCGCCGGCGGGTGCATGCGCTGGAAGAAGTCCTTGAGCCGCAGCACGCCCACAGCGCCGGTCAGGGCCAGCAGGCCACTCGACACGAGCAGAAGCGCCGCCGGGATCTGCACCCAGAGCGGCACGATACCGGCTGTACTCATTCGATTATCTCCCCACGCAAGAGGAACTTGGCCATCGCGCTGGAACCGACAAAGCCGAAGAGCGCGACCAGCAGCGCCGCCTCGAAAAACATATCGCTGGTATAGCGCAGCCCGAGAACCAGGATCATCAGCATCCCGTTGATATACATGTAGTCCAGCGCCTGGATCCGATCCTGCGCCGCCGGGCCGTGAAACAGCCGGTACAGGCTCACCGCCATGGCCAGCGCATAACATGACAGGGCAAAGAAGATGGCCGCGATCATCAGAGTGCTCATTCGAAGATCTCCATCAGGGGTTTTTCATAGCGCAGTTTGAAGAAGTCGATGAACTGCTGCTCATCCTCGACGTCGAACAGGTGCACCAGCACCGCACTGCCGTCCATCGCCAGTTCGGACCAGACCGTGCCCGGGACGACGGTCGTGATGATGGCCAGGGCGGCCAGCCCGTTGGCATCGCGCATGGCCAGAGGAATCCTGATAAAGCACGATCGGGGTGGATAGCGCGCGGGCCACCACACCCGGCGGACGACATCGAGGTTGGATATGATCAGGTCCTTGCCCACGGCCAGCGTCAGGCGGATTGCCACCGGCAGGTGACGGAGCCTGACCGGCGAGGGACGCAAGGCAGCGGTCCAGCGCGGGCCGATGAACGCCAGGATGGCGCCGATCGCCAGGTCGGCGGGGCTTACCGACTGGTTGAGCAGCAGCCACAGGCCGAACAGCACCAGCGACAGGTACGGCGCCGGAAACAGGCGCTTCGGGCTCACTTCGCCCCCCCGGTACCGGTCTGGGGACGCGTGACCGGTCGCGTCGCGAGTACCGATGCGATGTAGGCAGTCGGATTGTGAAGGGCGTCTGCAGTGGCCTGGAGATAGCGCATGGCCGGATCCGCGCGCAGCGTCAGCAGGAGGCAGACGATCACCAGGAGGCTGACCGGCAGGCATTCGATCACCCTCAGTCTCGGCGCCAGCCGGCCCTCGGGGAACGACCAGAAATAGCGGATACCGGCCCGAGACAAAGCGATCATTGCCGTCAGGCCCGAGAGGATCAGAAGGCCAAGCAGCAGCCAGCCTTGTATCGGCAGGCCCGCCCCTGCCAGTGCGCCGACGCCCAGCGGATTGAGCAACGCCGACAGCATGAGGATCTTGCCGACGAAACTGGACAGCGGCGGCATGCCGGTGATCAAGACGACGACGGCGATGAAGTTCACCCCCAGGAATGCCATCGCCGCCGGTATGGCACGGCCGATCAGCGCGCTATCGTCCTCATCTCCCACCGCGCCGTGCCTGACTTCCGGCTCGTCGGTCACGAAGGGAACGAATTCTTCCTCGACAACCGGCAGCGGCGTCGAATCGATGCGGGTACGATCGACCAGTTCGACGAGCAGGAACAGGGCGCTGATGCCGAGGGTGGAACTGATGAGGTAGTACAGGGCGGCGCCGGTCAGTGCCGGCTGGCCGAAGCCGAATGCCGCGAGCAGCGTGCCCGAGGACACGATCAGACTGTAGCTCGCGAGTTGGCCCAGTTGCCGCGACCCGAGCAGGCCGATGGTGCCGAATGCCAGCGTTGCCAGCCCCCCGATCACCAGCCAGTCCATCCCGAATCCGGCCGCGACTCCGGCCTGCGCCGGCAACAGCAGCGTGGACACACGCATCACCGCATAGACACCGACCTTGGTCATGATCGCAAAGAGCGCCGCCACCGGCGCGCCGGCAGCCGAATAGGCCGGGTTGAGCCAGAAATTGAGCGGCCACATCCCCGCCTTCGTGAGGAAGGCGATACCGAGCACCGCCGCGCCGGCATTCAAGAGGCCGCGATCGGCTTCCGGCACCTCGCCGACCTTGATCGCCAGATCCGCGAGATTGAGGGTACCGGTCACGCCGTAGATCAGCGCGACCCCTACCAGGAACAGCGACGATGCCACCAGGTTGATCGCGATGTAATGCAGCCCTGCCCTGACCCTGACCGAACCCGAGGCGTGCAGCAACAGCCCGTAGGACGCGGACAGCAGCACTTCGAAGAAGACGAAGAGATTGAACAGGTCGGCGGTGAGGAAGGCCCCATTCAGGCCGACCAGCTGGATCTGGAACAAAGGATGGAAGTGGACGCCGGCCCGATCCCATCGGGCGACGGCGAAAACAATCGCGCCGAGCGCCAGTACGCTGGTAAGCAGGAGCATCACGGCGCTGAGCCGGTCAAGCGCCAGCACGATACCGAACGGCGCCTGCCAGTTGGACGGCAGGTAGATGCCGATGGCGCCGACGCCCTCGAGGCCGCCAGGGGCCAGGTCGTGATGCACCCAGTACAGCAGCATGACCGCCAGGCCGAGCCCTGTCATCGTGGACACGACGTTGACCAGCGCCTTGGCGCCGCGACGCTTCTCTCCCAGTATCAGCATGACGGCAGCGGTCGCCAGCGGCAGCAGGATCGGCGCCACGATCAGGTGCGAGCGCAACGGAGCGCCCATGTAGGTGGCGACGTCAGCGGCGAACGCAGCGAAATCAGTCATTCCGCGTCGCCCTCGCCGTCGACATGATCGTTGCCGGAAAGTCCACGCGAGGCCAGCAGCACCACCAGGAACATCGCCGTGTTGGCGAAGCCGATGACGATGGCGGTCAGCACCAGGGCCTGCGGCAGCGGATCGGCGTAATGGACCAGGTCGGGGGGGACGCCCTCCAGGATGATCGGTTCCTTGTCGATCGAGAGCCGGCCCATGCTGAATATGAACAGGTTGACCGCATAGGACACCAGGGACAGCCCCATGATGAACTGGAAGGTTCGCGGACGAAGCAGCAGCCACACGCCGGAGGCGGCCAGCACGCCGATGGCTATGGACATCATGGCTTCCATTTACCCTCCTGGACCGGGTCGGACGACGGGACAGCGGGCGAGGCGGACGACGCCGCGGTGCCGCCGGTGGAGCGACGGCTGCGCAGGGACTGGTGAGCCAGGGCCGTCAGGATCAGCATGGTCGCGCCGACCACGACCGCGAATACGCCCAGATCGAAGAAGGCTGCGCTCGGAAGCTCTACCTCGCCGAACACCGGCAACTGCAGATGCAAGGTGTGCGATGTCAGGTAGGGAAAGCCGAAGAAAAGCGCACCGATGCCGGTGCCTACGGCGAGCCACTGACCGACGGCGATCCAGCGCGGCGGCCTCAGCTTCATGTGCGCTTCCACCCACAGGGTGCCTGCCACCATGTACTGGATGATGAACCCGATCGACACCACCAGCGCCGCGACGAAACCCCCGCCCGGCTGATTGTGTCCGCGCAGCAGCAAGTACACGGCCACGACCCACGAGACCGGCAGGACCAGGCGGACCAGGACTGCGGGCACCAGCAGGTAGCCGACCGCAGTGTCGTGCGCGGCCCGCGGATTGACCAGATCGGTGACCTCATGCCGCGGGAACCCGCGCTGCTGGGGCGGCTGCTCGATGCTTTCACGGGGGGGACGGAACCGGCGCAACAGCGCGTAGACCGTCAGTGCCACCGCCGACAGGACGGTCAGTTCACCGAGGGTATCGAATCCGCGGAAGTCCACCAGCATCACGTTGACGACGTTCTTGCCGCCGCCTTCGGGCAATGCACGCGACAGGAAGAAGGGCGAGATGCTCTGCTCGAAATTCCGGGTCAGCATCGCATACGTGATTGCCGCGAGACCGGTGCCGACGAGGCTGGCGATGACCAGGTCGCGGATCCGGCGGGCACGGGCTCGCAGCATCCGCCGACGATGGTCCCGCGCCAGTTCAACCCGTCGCGGCAGCCAGCGCAGCCCCAGCAGGATCAGGATGGTCGTCACCACTTCCACCGTCAACTGCGTCAAGGCAAGGTCCGGCGCCGAAAACCAGGCGAAGGTGATGGCGGTGATCATGCCTGCGCCACCCAGAAGCGTCAGCGAAGCCAGGCGGTGATACTTGGCCTGCCAGGCCGTGCCGACGGCGCAAGCCATGCCCACCAGCCATAATCCGACGAACTCGATCGAAACGGGAAGCAGGGGGCGCTCCCCAGCCGCCAGGATCTCGTCGCGAAAGGTCGCGACGGCCACCACGAAGCTGAGGCCGATCAGGCACAGGACCTGGATCTGCAGATGACGGGTGGCGACCACGCGCAAGGCCCTTCGGCCGAACCAGCTTAGCGCGATCAGCAGCGTGTGGAACGCGCGCTTGCCATCGAAGTGATGGATCAACGGCGGGCGCCGGAATCTTCCCTGTCTGAGGCGCTGACGCAGCAGCAGGTAGAGCACGACGCCGCCGGCCATGGCGATCAGGCTCATCACCATCGGGGCGTTGAGGCCGTGCCAGACTGCCAGGCTGAATTCCGGCAGCTTGCCGCCGACGACCGGCAAGGCCGCGGCGTCGAGGAAGCGGCGAACCGAGAACTCCGGGAAGATGCCGACCACAACGCAGGCCAGCACCAGCAGATCTACCGGCACCCGCATCCACCGCGACGGCTCGTGCGGCACGCGCGGCAGGTCGGTGGCCAGCGGCCCGAAGAAGACGTCCACCACGAAGCGCAGGGCGTAGGCGACGCTGAACAGTCCGGCAACCGTCGCGATCAGGGGCAGCGTGAACTCCACCCAGGGAGACGCCGAGATGTAGACCGTCTCGGCGAAGAACATCTCCTTCGACAGGAAGCCGTTGAGCAGAGGCACCCCCGCCATCGCCGCACTTGCGACGATGGCCAGGGTGCCGGTGATCGGCATGACTTTCAGGAGCCCGCTCAGCTTGCCGATATCACGGCTGCCGCTCTCGTGATCGACGATGCCGGCAGCCATGAACAACGACGCCTTGAAGGTCGCGTGGTTCATGATGTGAAAGACCGCTGCGACCGCTGCCAAAGGACTGTTCATGCCCAGCAGCAGGGTGATCAGCCCCAGGTGGCTGATGGTGGAATAGGCCAGCAGACCCTTGAGGTCGTTGTGGAACATGGCCGCATAGGCGCCCAGCAGCATGGTGATCGCCCCGGCGCCCCCCACCAGCCAGAACCACTCCTCGGTGCCCGCCATCACCGGCCAGAATCGGGCCATCAGGAAGACGCCCAGCTTGACCATCGTCGCCGAATGCAGATAGGCCGAAACCGGGGTTGGCGCCGCCATGGCGTGAGGCAGCCAGAAGTGGAACGGGAACTGGGCGCTCTTGGTCAGCGCGCCGAGAAGGACCAGCACCAGAGCCACCCGGTAGAGCGGATGGGTGCGGATGAGGTCGCCCGAAGCGAGGACGGCCTCCAGTTCATAGCTGCCGACGATGTTGCCGATCACCATCACGCCGGCCAGCAGGCAGAGCCCACCGGCGCCGGTGACGATCAAGGCCATCCGCGCGCCCTGCCGTGCGTCCTGCCGATGATGCCAGTAGCCGATCAGGAGGAACGAGAACAGGCTGGTGAGTTCCCAGAAGAACACCATCTGCACCAGGTTGCCGGACAGCACCACGCCCAGCATCGACCCCATGAATGCGAGAAAGAACGAAAAGAAGCGCGGTACCGGATCCTCCGGCGACATGTAGTAGCGGGCATAGAGCACTACCAGCGCACCGATGCCGAGCACCAGCATGGCGAACAACCAGGCGAAGCCGTCGACCCGGATGACGACGTCGATGCCCAGTTGCGGAAGCCACGCGATCCTCTGGTGCACGACCGCGCCGTCGATCACCTCCGGAAACAGCAGCCCCATCTGTACCAGGCCCACGAGCGCAATCGCCCCTGCCACGGTCGACTCGGCATTGCGGGCGTTGGTCGGAAGGAAGGCGGCGATCAGGCTGCCGATGAACGGCAGGACAATCAGGAAAGCAAGCGGCATGGCGACGATTCTATCGGGCGACGCGGACCGGCTAACGCACCACTACGTCGTAGTCGACCGACCGGACCGGCGCTCCGCCGTTGTCCCACTGCCGACGGTAGTCCATCCGCAGCTTGACCCGGCCCGGCTGCACGGCGCGAAAACGCCAGGCCTCGTAGTTGGTGGCGCCGCTCACCCCGCCCTCGATCGGGTCGTCATGGTGGGTAGGAAGGCCTTCCTGGACCAGGGTCGGTGTCACCGCCGAGCCGAGGAACAGGGTTAGCCCCCGGCCAGGCAGAGTGAATAACCGGACCTCCAGAATCTGGCCGGTCTTGAGCTCGACCGGGCGCTCGCTGTCGGCCTGCTCGACCTTGACGACCTGCGGCGCGGCGCAGGCCTGTAGTGCCAGCGCGGATGCGACCAGCAGCGCCTGCCGCAGCCGGTGGCCGACCCGGCTCATCGGTACACCGCCGCTCACGACTGCGCTTTGAAAGTCGAGTCCTGGGCATCGCAGACCGTGAGCGCCGTCATGTTGACCAGGCGGCGCACGGTCGAGGAACTTGTCATGATGTGTACCGGCGCCGCGCTGCCCAGCAGGATCGGGCCGATGGTCACGCCGTGCCCGACGGTCACCTTCAGCACGTTGAAGAGGATATTGGCCGCGTCCAGCGTCGGGCAGATCAGCAGATTCGCCGGGCCGGTCAGCGAGGAGTCCATCAGCACGCTGCTGCGAAGGGATTCGTTCAGCGCGACATCACCATGCATCTCGCCATCGGATTCCACATCCGGCATCGCTTCCTGGAACAACTCCCGCGCCCTTCTCATCTTCAGCGCGCCCGGCCGATCCGAGGAACCGAACATCGAGTGCGACAGGAAGGCCACCTTGGGCGGCAGGCCGAAGCGGCGCAACTCGTTGGCCGCCATCTGAGCGATATTGGCGATGCTCTGCGCGCTGGGATCGTCGTTCACGAAGGTGTCGGCCACGAACAAGGTCTGCGTCGGCATCATCAGCGCATTCATCGTCGCCAGTTCGGTTGCGGTGGGCGCCAGCCCCAGGATTCTGCGGACCTGCTCGAGGTGCTGCTCGAATCGACCGACCAGCCCGCAGATCATGCCGTCGGCATCGCCCATGCGCACCATCATCGCGCCGATGACGGTGTTATAACGGCGCAGGTCGGTCTTCGCGGTCTCGGGCGCAACGCCGCGGCGCCCGAGCAGGCGGTGATACGCCTCCCAGTACCTGCGGTAGCGGTCGTCGTCTTCCGGGTCGACCAGTTCGAAGTCCTTGTCCGCCTTGAGTCTCAGCCCTGCCCGCTCGCAGCGCATGGCGATGACGGCGGGGCGGCCCACCAGGATCGGTTTGGCCAGGCCTTCGTCCAGCACCTCCTGCACGGCCCGCAGAACCCGCTCATCCTCG
Organism: uncultured beta proteobacterium; assembly: GCA_963834335.1. Classification (GTDB taxonomy): domain Bacteria; phylum Pseudomonadota; class Gammaproteobacteria; order Burkholderiales; family Burkholderiaceae_E; genus Lautropia. The sequence goes on from CAWIBK010000002.1 coordinate 628,563, forward strand.
CCGTCGGCATACACGATCCGCTTGGGCGCCGCCTTGGCCGAATCGAACACCGGCCGCATGAACATGCCGGTACGAGTGACGAACCGCGACAGCGATTTCCGGTAATCCGCCATATCCGCGATGGGCCGCAGGGCCACGCCCGAGGCGACTGCGGCTTCCGCGACCGCCGGCGCGATCCGCAGCATCAGGCGCGAATCAAAGGGTTTGGGGATGATGTAGTCGGCGCCGAACTTCAGTTCGTGGCCCGGATAGGCGGCCGCCACTTCATCGCTGATCTCCGCCTTGGTCAGTTCGGCGATCTCCTTCACGCAGGCAAGTTTCATCTCCTCCGTGATGCGGCTTGCGCCGCTGTCGAGTGCGCCGCGGAAAATGTACGGGAAGCACAGGACGTTGTTGACCTGGTTCGGATAATCCGATCGGCCGGTGGCGATGATGCAGTCCGGCCGGGCTTCCAGCGCCAGTTCCGGACGGATCTCCGGTTCCGGATTGGCCAGGGCGAGCAGGATCGGCCGATCCGCCATCGAGCGCACCATATCCTGCGTCACCACGCCGGGCGCCGAACAGCCGAGGAAAACGTCGGCGTCAACCATCACGTCGGCCAGCGTGCGCGCCTGCGTCTTGCGGACATAGCGGCTCTTGGATTCATCCAGCTTGCCTTCGCGTCCTTCGTGGATCACGCCACGGGAATCGCAGACGTAGATATTCTCGAGTCGCGCGCCCATCGCGATCATCAGGTCCAGGCAGGCAATCGCCGCGGCGCCGGCGCCCGATACCGCGATCTTGACCTGCGCCAGTTGCTTGCCGACCAGTTCGAGACCATTGACCATGGCGGCGGTCGAGATGATCGCGGTGCCGTGCTGGTCGTCGTGAAAGACCGGAATCGACATCCGCTCGCGCAGCTTGCGCTCGATGTAGAAGCACTCCGGCGCCTTGATGTCTTCCAGGTTGACGCCGCCCAGCGTCGGCTCCAGGGCGGCAATGATATCCACCAGCTTGTCCGGATCCCGCTCGGCCAGTTCGATGTCGAAGACGTCGATACCGGCGAATTTCTTGAACAGGCAGCCTTTGCCTTCCATCACCGGCTTGCCGGCCAGCGGGCCGATGTCACCCAGGCCCAGGACCGCGGTGCCATTGGTGATGACACCAACCAGGTTGCCACGCGAGGTGTACTCCGCTGCCAACGACGGATCATCCTGAATCGCCAGGCAGGCATAGGCCACGCCAGGCGAGTACGCAAGCGACAGGTCACGCTGATTGGACAGCGGCTTGGTCGGCATGACCGATATCTTGCCGCGCACCGGCAACCGGTGATATTCCAGTGCCGCCTGGCGCAGGGACTCCTCGGCCGCCGGCAGTGCAGGCCTGGGCGCACGCGCTTCGCCCGCCGGGTTGTTTTTCTTATCCATCATCTCCTCCGATCGCTGTCACGGTTTGTCCGCTGCAGCCTACATCGTAGCGCGGAAGCGAAAAATGCGAGGCGGCCTCGGCGACGAGGGCGGCGATCTGGCCCGCCGCCGGAAGTCCCCCGGCCTCGGCCCCGTGCAGCGTCGGGCGATCGGGGGGGCGGGTAGGCGGCTGGCCGGCTGATGGGATGGCCGGCTATCCGGCCGGCTATTCGGCCGTCGCGGTGGCGCCGCTCAGGCGGAAGGTGCTCCCATTCTGCGCGATTGCGGTGTGGCTCAACTGCAGGCTGGTCACCTGGATGTCTTCGTCCGGATCGCCCGACCCCACCACCGTCGTGCGGGACGACGGGAAGTCCGGATTCACCCGCCAGATGGGCGGCACGTCCGGCACCGGCGTCACCACCGCGGTGATGTTCCCGCTGGCCACGGCCGTGACCTCGGCATGGAAGAGCTGCCCCGTGCAGGACACCGCATAAGGGCCGGCGATCCAGCAGATGTCGGAAAGCCCGTTGATGATCCGGGGTACCGGCAGGCCGGTCCCCCAGACGAGCACCTTGCCGTTGCGGGTCGCGTCACCGGAGCGGATCAGGGCCCGGGTCCGTTGCAGATCCTGACCGCGTGCGAGCATCGCGACGCCGGCCAACGGCGTGGCGCCGCCGGCATCCGAGCGCACGAACTTCTTGTCCTCAGGCTGCAATCCGCCGTCTGCGGTCTCATTGACACCCAGCGCCTTCTTGTTGATGCCCCAGGCCTCCACGGTCCCGTCCGAGTAGACGACGTAGCGGTTGCCGAAGTCCTGCTGGACCTGCACCACGGAGCGCCCACTGAACTCGGTGGCCAGGCCGGGATGGAAATCCTGCTGGTCGCACCCAGACACGGTGCCGGTCTGGCCGCTGCGGCGCACGAACATCACGCTGTCGCCGCCGGCCTGATCGGCAGACAGGCTTTCAGGCGAGAGTGCCACCACGGGGTCGTTCGCCGCGCTGACGTTGCGGGTGGTGAAGTTGGCAACGGCGAGGCCGACCTGCCACGCGAGGATCGATTGGCCGTCGATCGCGGTGGCGAGGAAGCAGTTCTGCCAGGCGCCGCCGGTCTGGGCCGGCGTGCGGGTCGACCGGTCGAATACGTCGATCCGGGAGAAGCGCATACCCGGCGGAATGGCAGGCGGCGCGACGACCGGCCCGCCGGTACGCGCGATCTGCAGCGTGCCGTCCGACAGCAGCGTGAAGGTCCAGTTCGGGGTCGCCGAGAAACTGGTGCCGCTCTTCGCCTTGAGCCGCTGAACCGGGGAGGTCTTGGTCTTCAGTGCGCCGGCGCCGAGCGCCTTCGCGGTGGCACCGGTCTCGTTGGTCAGCCGTGCAGCCAGCGCGCCGTACTGGTAGGTGGCGGTGCCCGTGCCGGCAGCCACCGGGGTGCCGGCCTTGCGAAGATCCAGCACCCCGTCCTCCAGATCGTCGACCAGCTGCTTCTGGATGGCCAGCGCCGGCGCGCTCGACGCGGGCTGCGCCCGCGCGGCAGCCTTGGCGAGCCCGCCCAGCACTGCGCCGTAGACGCCGTTCTGGTTGTCGGTGAGCACCGCCGAGTTCGCCTGGTTGCTTGCCTGGTTCACGATTACCGGCAGTCGCCTGAGATCCTCCAGGCGATAGATGCCCGGCAGCAGGTCGTTCACCGCCTTGAGCACTTCGTCATGCGCGATCTGCACCCGGGCCGGATCCGTCCAGGCATCCACCGCCTTCTCAAGCGCCTTCAGGGGATAGCCGCCATCGGTGGCGACCTGGCCCCCGAGCAGCAGCGTGCGCCGTACCATCGCTTCGGTAAAGGGCGTGACGCCGCCGTTGCGATCGAGGCGCGTCAGGATGCCGCGAATGGACTGGTTCTCGAAGGATGCGGGCGAGTCCAGCTGCTCGTCGAAATACGTTGCGCCCGAACCGGGGGCGCCGCTGAAGGTGACCAGCACCGGAGGCGGCAAGTCGCACGGTACCAGTGTCACCGTACCGGTGGCCGTGTCCACCCGGAGCGGACCGAACGAGGCGCCCGATGCGAACTGGACGGTCACGTCGACGTTGATGAACTGACCGAGCGAACCACCGATGCCGACGCCGCCCGCGGCACCGTCCCCGCCGCCGTCACCGGCACCGACGCCGCCGGGCCCGCCCTCGCCGGTGGTGCCGGGACGGCTGACGACCCGGGTGAGCGCATCCTGCAGAGGTCCGTTGAAACCGGCGATCATGCCGGGCACGCAGGTGGGAGTATTGCCCGACGGCGGTGTGACGTTCAAGAGCGGGCCGGTGGCCAGTTCAGCCGCGGCCCCATCCAGGGTCTTGTTCTGCTCCGCAAGCCGGATCCTGATCAGTTCCAATGCGCCGTCCATCGCGTCGCCTGGCGCTGCCGTGAACGGCTGCGTGACCCAGTTGATCGACGGCATCTGCGCGCCCACCCGCAGGAGCTCCGCGGTGATCTCTCCCTGGGCAGCGGATATGCCCTGCTCGGATATGCTCGCGAAACCGGCTGCGCTGCCGGCGTCATACGCGGCGGCCGGCGGGGCATGAAGCAGGCGTGCCGCGAGCAGGTGGGTCAGCGGGGTGATGTTGGCATTACCGCTGCTGCCGGCCAGCAACGAGATCAATACCGCGCCCTGGCCGCTTGCCTTCAGCATGCAAGGCTCTTGGGCGCCAGTGACGAGGACCACGAACTTTCCGGTGGCATCGGCGGTTGCGGTGCCGCTGCCCGCGCGGCACTTCACTTCGATCGCGGCACTGGCCAGCGGGGCGCCGATCGCCGCCGTGCCGTTGATCGAGGACACCGGCGCACCGCCTCCGCCCCCGCCACCGCAGGAGGCAACCAGCAAGGCAAGCGTGCACGACATCAACGAGTTCCGCATAACGACCTCTTTGAGTAGACTGCAGCACCAAGCGCTTCGATATTCACCGGCGGTAGTCGGGACGACCTGGTGACTATGCAGCATCCGGCTATTGAAGTAAACCCCACGCTCGGACCTCGATTTCGCACTACGCCTGCCAGGGCCGAGCCACAAGGATCCCGAATGAACCTCAACCCCGAGTACCAGCTGGCGGCGCTTCAGGGGCGTGCAGCGCGCGCACGGCGGGCTCACGGTCCCGGCTATCGCGCGTGGGCATACCGCGCCCTGGGTGTGCTGGTGGTGATCGTGCGCGACGTCGCCTTCGGTCAGTTGACCCTGCGCGCCATGAGCCTGGTCTACACCACCTTGCTGTCGATCGTGCCGCTGCTGGCCCTGAGCTTCTCGGTGCTGAAGGCCTTTGGCGTGCACAACCAGATCGAACCGGCGCTGGCGCGGTTTCTTGCACCGCTCGGCGAGCGCGGCGACGAGGTCACCGCCCAGATCATCGGGTTCATCGGCAACATGAATGTCGGCGTGCTCGGCTCCGTCGGCCTGGCGTTGCTGCTGTACACCGCGATATCGCTGATCCAGAAAATCGAGGTCTCCTTCAATTTCATCTGGCATGTGCCCGAGCCGCGCAGCTTCGGGCTGCGCTTCAGCAGGTACCTGAGCGTGCTGCTGGTGGGTCCGCTGCTGGTGTTTTCCGCTCTGGGGATCACGGCGGCGGCCAGCAGTATCGGCGTCGTGAAGGACCTTCTCGCGATCGAACCCTTCGGGCGCATTGCAGTCCAGGTCGGCAAGCTTGCGCCCTACGCGCTGATCATCGGCTTGTTCACCTTCATCTATATCTACATCCCCAATACGCGGGTGCGATGGAGCGCAGCCCTGGGCGGCGCCCTGGTCGGCGGGATCGCCTGGCAGTCCGCCGGCTGGGCGTTCGCCAGTTTCGTCTCGCAGTCGGCGAGTTACACCGCGATCTACTCCGGCTTCGCGATCCTGATCTTCTTCATGATATGGATCTACGTGAGCTGGCTGATCGTGCTCATCGGCGCGAGCGTGTCGTTCTACATCCAGCACGGCGAGTATGTCGTGGCCAGTCCCGGCGAGCCCGCGCTGAGCGCACGCCTGCGCGAGCGGCTGGCGCTGCTGGTGATGCAGCAGGTTGCGCAGCGTCACACGGCCGGCGCGCCGCCGCCGTCGCTGCAGGAACTGGCGCGGCAGTTTGCGGTGCCCGCCTATGCCGTGCGGCAGGTGCTCGAGGTCATGAGGGAGAACGGGATGCTGACACCCACCCGGTCGGAACCAGCCGCCTGGCTGCCGCTGCGAGACATCTCCACGATCTCGGCCTGGCAGATCCTCGAGGCCGTTCGCAGCGACGGAGAAAAGCAGGCCTTCGGCGCCGAGCAACTGGTTCTACCAGACACCATTCAGCGCCTGGTCGCAAATCAGGAAGAGGCGCTGGCCGAGTCGATGAGAAGCGTCAGCCTGCGCTCGCTCGCCGGCGACGCAGCATCCCCCGGGAACGGGGAATGGGGGGAGCCTGCGCGGGAGAAGGAGGCGGGCGCGCCGGCTCCTAGGAACCCTTCAGGGGGGTGATGTCGGCTTCCGGGGCATCGTCGTCCGCCGGCTCCGCCGGCAGGCGCGCCCTGAGCCGCATCAGCTCGTCCTCCAGGGAACGGACCCGCTGCAGAAGTCCCAGCACCACACCGACGGCGTGGGCGTCCAGTTCCAGGTCATGCTGCAGCCTGCAGGCAACCTGGGCGACAGCCGCGGTCTCGAGGCTGAAGCGGCCACTGCCCCCACTGCCCCCACGGCCGCCGACCGGCTCCAGGACACCGTGCGCGATCAGCTCGTGCAGTTGGGCCGTGTCCACGCCCCAGCGGTCACCCAGGTCGTCCATAGACAACAGGTAGTGTTCCTCCAACCAGACCGCATCGATCCTTTCCGTTCTCATTGGCTGGGCCTCCGACTATCCGGCAGCACGCGGATTGAATCGTGACACATCCGCCAGCTGCCGGTAAAGCTCGCGTTCCGCGCTGGTGACGGTTGCAGGCACCACGATCCTGACAACCGCGTACAGGTCACCGGATGGACCGCCGCGCCGCGGCAGGCCCCTGCCGGACAGCCGCATCTTGCGGCCCGCCGGCGTGTCCGGTGGCACGCGCAACTCGACGCTTCCGCTCAGCGTCGGCACCTGCACGGTCGCGCCCAGGATGGCCTCCCAGGGTGCCAGCGACAGATCGAAATAGAGATCCGAATCCTGGACCCGGAAAACCGGATGGGGCCGATAGGCGATCGTAAGATACAGATCGCCGTCAGGTCCGCCGTTGAAGCCGCGCCCACCCTTGCCGGCCAGGCGCAGTCGCTGGCCCGCGACCGTGCCGGGGGGAATCCGCACCTCGTAAGTCCGCGGCACCGGCCGGTTGATTCCGCGCGCGTCGGGTTCGGGTACGCTCAGGCTCAGGTTCAAGGTTGCGCCCGCCACCGCCTGTTCCAGCGTCACCTCGGTGGACACCTCGTAGTCCTGGCCGGGGAAACGCACCGCTTCGCGGGACGGTGAGGCACGCGATCGGGCGCGGCCGAAGTGCGCGAAGAGATCCGCGAGGTCGACATCTTCGAAACCCTCGGCACCACCGGAGAACTTCTGCGACCAACCCGGCGGGGGCTGGAAATCCTGCTCTGGCCGGGGCCGGCCGAGTTCATCGTAGGCGGCACGCTTTTCAGGATCCCGCAGCGTCTGGTAGGCCTCGGCAATCTCCTTGAAACGCTCTTCGGCGCCCGCCTCCTTGGAGACGTCGGGATGAAACTTGCGAGCCAGGCGCCGATAGGCGCTCTTGACCTTCTCGGCGGACGCATCGCGCTCGACCCCGAGCGCCGCGTAATAGTCCTTGTATTTCATCGTAATGCGATTCTAGCCCCGGTCGCCGATCCGGCGCTGCACGCCCGGAAAAACGGGCGCGGGCCTCAGTGGCGCCGCGCCCGCAATGCCGCAGGACTTCTAAATCAGCTGAAGCGAACCGGCACGAAGATCTTGTCGCCACCGCGCTGGATCAGCAGGGCTGCGGACTTCTCGGATTTCTCGATAAGGCTGCGGACCTGCTCGACCGAGTCGACGGGCTTGCCGTTGACCGAAAGCAGCACGTCGCCGGGCTGGATGCCCGCGGCCGCGGCCGGTCCACTGCTTTGCTGGACGACCAGTCCACCCGGCGCGCCGGTATCGCGCTCGCCAGGCTCCAGTGGCCGCAGCGCCAGTCCCAACTTGGCTTTCGACCCCGCTGGCTCCGCACTGGCCACCGCTTCACCGCGATTGCTTGCATCGCCAAGCATTGCCGTGACCGTTACCGGCTTGCCGTCCCGCCACAGTTCCATGCTGACCTTGTCGCCGGGCGACTTCATGCCCAGAAGCGCAGGCAACTCGGCCGAGGACACGATCCGATTGCCGTCCACCTCGCGGATGACGTCGCCGGACTTCAGGCCGGCCTTGTCCGCCGGACCACCGGGTTCGACACTCGACACCAACGCCCCTTCCGGCTTCGCCAGCTTGAAGGAGTTGGCGAAATCCTGGTTCACTTCCTGGATGGTCACACCCAGGCGCGCGTGGGTTGCCTTGCCGGTCTTCACGATCTGGTCCTTCACCCGGGTCGCCACTTCGATCGGAATCGCGAAAGAGACGCCCTGGTAGCCACCGGTGCGGCTGTAGATCTGGGAGTTGATGCCCACCACCTCACCACGCGAATTGAAGAGCGGACCACCGGAATTTCCCGGATTCACCGCCACGTCGGTCTGGATGAAAGGCACGAAGCTGTCGTCGGGCAGTGCCCGGCCGGTGGCGCTGACCACACCTGCGGTCACGGAGTTTTCAAAGCCAAACGGCGATCCGATGGCCAGCACCCACTCGCCAGGTTGCAAGGTCTTGGTGCTGCCCAGGTCGACGGTCGGCAGGCCGGTGGCGTCGATCTTGAGCACGGCCACGTCGGTACGGGCATCGCTGCCCAGGACCTTCGCACGGAATTCCCGTCGATCGGTCAGCTTGACCCTCACTTCGCTGGCATCCTTGACCACGTGGGCGTTGGTCATGATCAGACCGTCGTCGGTGAGGATGAAGCCCGAACCGGAACCGTGCGTCGGCACTTCCGCACCTGGCGGCACGCCGAAGCCGGGCCCCTGGAAGCGGCGGAAGAACTCCGAGAACGGATCATCCGGGTTGCTGCCGGGACCACGCTGCCCCGCACCGTTCATCGCGGCCCTGGTGGTGCCTGTCACGGTGATGTTGACCACCGCCGCGCCATTGCGCTTCGTGATCGCGGCAAAGTCGGGAACGTTCGCCGGCGGGTTCTGCTGCGCGGCGGCACCTGCGGTGACGGCAGGCGTCGTCCCGGCGGCCGCAGTGGCATCCTGAAAGTAGAGACCCGACAGGCCGGCAGTGCCGATGATGCCGGCGCTCAACAACGCCACCGACAGCTTCCTGGGAGAGAATGATTTGGGCATTTGCATAAGTGACTCCTTGCGTCTGCATGGTCGATCAATACTGAAACGGACTTTGCGCCGGCAGACTTAGAGGAGTCTTAAACCTGACTTAGGCGAGGCTTAAGTCGGACGGGATCACCCGCCACGCGAGGAACGGGAGGGATATGCGCCGATGCCTGAGCGGTATTCGGGTATCTTCGGATGATTCACTGAGAGTCAGAGGTAGCCCGTGCCCCCATTCACCCAGGCGTTGATCATCGCCAATGTCCTCGGATTTCTGCTGCAGATGTCCTTCGGCAGCCAGATGCTGATCTGGTTCGCGCTCTGGCCCGGCGGCGGCAGCGGACTGGGTGCCCTGCCCCTGGCCGCTCCGTGGCAATTCGTGACCTACAGCCTGCTGCACGGCGACATCTTCCATATCCTCTTCAACATGTTCGCCGTGTGGATGTTCGGGTCCAGCCTGGAGCGGGTCTGGGGCGCGAAGCGAATGGCATTCACCTACGTGAGCGCAGTGATCGCCGGCGCGATTGCGCAACTCATCGTCGGCGCGGCGCTCGGTCTCGGCAGCGGGCCGGTCATCGGAGCCTCGGCGGGCGTGTTCGGCATCCTCCTCGCCTATGCACTGATGTTTCCGCACGCGCGGATCATGCTGCTGATTCCGCCGATTCCGCTGCCTGCGCGGGTCTTCGTCGGCCTCTACGCCGCCCTGGAGCTTTACCTGGGCGTCACGGGGTCGCAATCCGGCGTCGCCCACTTCGCCCATCTGGGGGGCCTGCTCGGCGGCTGGCTCGGGTATCGTTATGGCAGCGGCATGTCGGGCTACCGTCGCCGGTAGCGTCAAGCTAACCGCGACGGGTGGCGGAGCCCTCTTCAGCGGGGAAGATCACCTCCACTCTCAAGCCACCAAGGCGGTCTGACCGTCCCAGTTTCAGTTCGGCCCCGTGCCGATCGGCGATCGCCTTCGCGATGGCCAGCCCCAGCCCACTGCCGGAAACCCCGGCAGCCCCGGCCGCGGCATGACCGCCGCGATCGAACCGGGCCAGTGCACGCTCGCGCAGGTCCGGTGCAATACCCGGGCCGCTGTCATCGACCTGCAGGTGCACCCGGTTCGCGGCCGCGACGATGCCGACATCGACCGTGCCGCCGGGCGGCGTGTACTTGACCGCGTTGTCGAGCAGGTTACGCAACAGGATCGCCAGTGCATCCGAGTGGCCCTCGATCTCGACCTGCAGCGAATCGTCCACGACACCGAGGTCGATATTCCGGCGACGCGCAACCTGGGTCATCTCGGCAACTTCGTGGCGCACGATCCCGAGCAATTCGACACGGCCGGACTTGACGCCGGTGGCGGCGCTCGCCTCCTGGCGCGCCAGCATCAGCAGTTGCTCGATCAGACGCGAGGCACGCTCTATGCCGGCAGCGAGCCGGGTGGCCGCGATCTCCCGGCCGGTATCGTCGCCGGCGCGCCGCAGAGACTGGACCTGCAGCGACAGGGCGGCGAGCGGCGAGCGCAACTCGTGAGCCGCATCTGCGACGAAATTGCGCTGCGCCTCGAACGCGGTCCTGACCCTGCCGAGCAGGAGATTCAATTCATGAACCAGCGGGCGGACCTCGTCGGGCAGCCCCGCTTCGCTCACCGGCGACAGGTCATCCGCCGCCCGGCTTGCCACCTGCGCCCGCACCCGGGCGACCGGGCTCAGGGACCGCGTGACCACCCACCAGGTCACGAGCATCAGCAACGGCACCATCAGGGCTATCGGCGCAACCGTGCGCCATGCGAGTCCGCGCGCCATGCGCTTGCGGACGTCGAGGTCCTGCGCCACCTGGATCACCCGCGAGTTGGTCTGGATCGAGAACACACGGTACTCGCTGCGGCTGGTGCCGACGGTGGAAAAGCCAAGCACCGCGCGCTGGGGCAGGATCAGGCTGGGACTGGATTCGAAGATGCGGATGCCATCCGTGGTCCACACCTGGACCACGAAATCGAAGTCGTTGAAACGGCCGTCGAATTCCGGTGGCGCATCGCGATTGACCAGCGGGTTCCCCGAACGCATCGACAAGGCCATCTGGCGCATGTTGTAGTCGAAGAGCTGGTCGGCCTCCTGCAATGCCGTGCGGTAGGCGCTCGCGCCCTGGATGCCGGTGCCGAGCAGTATCACCGCGAGCAGGGACCACAGCATCCGGGCACGCAGCGAGCGCGGCAACGGCAGCACCAGCGAGCGCTCCCGCGCGCGTCCTGCGCGTCCCTTTCCCGCGGTCATTGTCCCTCCTTCGGCATGCAATAGCCCACCCCACGCACGTTCCGGACAAGGTCCGCCCCCAGCTTGCGACGCAGCCCGTGGATATAGACCTCCACCGCGTTGCTCGACACCTCGGTCTGCCAGCTGTAGAGCTTTTCTTCCAGTTGCGCGCGCGACAGCACCGCCCCCGGGCGCGCGAGCAACGCCTCCAACACAGCCCATTCCCGCGCTGACAACGTCACCGGCGCCCCGTCGCGCGTCACCTCGCGGGTGACCGGATTGATCGAGACGCCGGCATGTTCGAACACCGGCTCCGCGCGACCGGCCGCGCGGCGCAGCAGCGCGCGTATCCGCGCGAGCAGCTCCTCCAGGACGAACGGCTTGAGCACATAGTCGTCGGCGCCGGCGTCGAGACCGGCGATGCGCTGCTCCACCGAATCCCTCGCGGTGGCAACCAGCACCGGCACGCGCGACTTGCGTTCGCGCAATCGCCGCAAGACCTCCAGGCCGTCCATGCCGGGAAGCCCGAGGTCGAGCAGCACCAGGTCGTAGGACTGGGTACGCAACACGGTGTCGGCATGGGCGCCGTCCTTGATCCAGTCGACGGCATAATGTTCCGCGCGCAGCAGATCCAGCGCGGCTTCGCCGATCATCACGTCGTCTTCCACCAGAAGCAGTCGCATGCCATGACTATAGAACCAAACGTCGTCCTTCACGCCGGAGCCCCGCGATGACGAGCGGCTTCGACTTCATCGTGATCGGTGCGGGCTCGGCAGGCTGCGTGCTGGCCGCCCGCTTGTCGGAGGATCCATCGGTGCGCGTGCTGCTGCTCGAGGCCGGACCGCGGGACCGGTCCCCGTGGATTCACCTGCCCATCGGTTACGGCAAGACGATGTGGAGCCCGCGCTACAACTGGTGCTTTTACACCGATCCTGACCCGAACATGAACGGACGACGGATCTACTGGCCGCGGGGCAAGACGCTGGGCGGCTCGAGCGCCATCAATGGACTGATCTATATCCGGGGGCAGCACCAGGACTACGACGACTGGGAGGCCCAGGGCAACCCCGGCTGGAACCATGCACAGACCCTGCCCTACTTCATCCGTTCCGAATCCAACGAGCGTGGTGCCGGGCCGTGGCACGGCGATCGCGGACCGGTACGGGTTTCAAATATCGCCTCGCGGCACGAACTGATCGATGCTTTCATCGAAGGCGCGCAACAGGTCGGCGTGCCGCGCAACGACGACTTCAACGGCGAATCCCAGGAGGGTGCCGGCTACTATCAGTTGACCACCGCGCGCGGACTGCGCTGCAGTGCCGCTACCGCCTACCTGAAGCCGGCGCGGCGACGACACAACCTCACAGTCCTTTGCGAGGCGCGCGCCACCCGTCTCGTGATCCGCAACGGGCGTGCGGTCGGCGTGGAGTACCACCGGGCCGGCAGGCGGTTGCAGGCGATGTGCGATGGGGAAGTCCTGCTGTGCGCGGGCGCAGTCCAGTCGCCGCAATTGCTGCAGCTCTCCGGGATCGGCCCGGCGTCGCTGCTGCGCAAACATGGGATCGCGGTGCTGTTGGATACGCCCGGCGTGGGGGAGAACCTGCAGGATCACCTGCAGGTCCGGCTGGGCTACGAATGCGCCCGTCCGATCACCACCAATGACCAGCTCAATTCCTGGCTGGGCCGCATCGGCATCGGCTGGCAGTGGCTGTCGCGAAGGGACGGGCCGCTGGCCATCGGCATCAACCAGGGGGGCTGCTTCATGCGAGCGTTGCCGACGTCGGATGCGCCGGATATCCAATTTCACGTTGCCACACTGTCCGCAGACATGGCCGGTGCACGCGTGCATCCCTGGTCTGGTTTCACCCTGTCGATCTGCCAGTTGCGCCCGCAGTCGCGCGGCCACATCCGGATCCGATCCGCGGACCCGCTGGCCGTTCCCGAGATACAACCCAACTACCTGGCGACCGGGCTCGACCGCGCCACCGTGGTGGCCGGCATGAAAGCCGCCAGGCAGATCGCCGGGTCAGCGGCGATGTCGGCGTACGTCAAATGCGAGCGCACACCGGGGCCACAGGTCGCCAGCGACGCGGGGCTCCTGCAGTTTGCCCGCGACAATGGCGCCACCATCTTTCATCCGAGCGGCACCTGCCGGATGGGGCCCGCCGGCGATGCGATGGCCGTGCTGGATGAACGGCTTCGAGTGCGCGGGATGGAAGCGCTGCGCGTCGTGGACTGCTCGGCAATGCCGACGCTGGTCTCGGGCAACACCAATGCCCCGGTGATCATGATGGCGGAAAAGGCCGCCGACATGATCAGGGACGATTGCGCTCAGGGAATACGGACCAGCCCGTAGCTGCTCAACTGCGCAGGCCGGTCGTCCTTCAGGCCGGGAACGAACGAGCGCGTGCCCAGGTAGAACTTGCCGTTGCTCACGCTCACCAGTTCCACTTCCCGGGGTGCCTGTTCGATCGAGCGGATGCCCAGGGTCGGGCAACCGGTGGCGGAGAGATCGAGGGCGTGGCCCACTTCGAAATCGCCGCTGCCGCATCGGCCGTTCAGCAGGATCAATACGGCCTCACGGCTCTCGGGCGAAGCACTCCAGCGGTCGATCCGGAAACTGGCTTCGAACGCGCTTGCGGCGACGCTCGATTTGCCGGTGACGAGGAACGATCCGTCGCCGCGATACGTGAGCAGCCGCGTATTGATAAGGCAGTCATCCGAGGCATAGACAACCGCGTCGATTCGCCAGGACTTGCTCAGGTCGTTGAACTCGTACTGGCGCTTCACATACAGCGGCGGCTTGTGCGTCACGCCGGTCAGCGGTATGCACTGGCTGTCGTGCCAGCGGCCGTCGATCGCTATCGGACTGGGGCCCAGCGCCGTCTTGCCCCGCGTGGTCCTGCCTTTGGCTGCCGTTTTGCGGGAACCCGCCTTGCCGGACGAGGCGTCCCCGCCGGCTCTGACGGGCGACGCAGTGGCAGACGACGACGTCACTGTCGACGCCTTCGTAGCCGATGGCATTGCCGTCGCCGGCTTTACAGGCGCCGGCTTTGCTGTCGGCGGCTTGCCTGTCGGCGGCTTTGCGCCCGACTGCTTCCCTGCGCCGGCACCGCCGCCGGATTCACCGACTGCAAACAGCGCACTGCCCTGGGCGAACACCCCGGCCGGTACTGCAAGCATCGTAGCCAAAACGGTGACGAGCGCCGCCGCCCCCTGGGCCACGGACGTACGCGACCGCATCGGGCGGGCCGAGTGCGCCGACCGCGCCGAATCTGCATCGCGACCGCGCCCTGTGAGGGCAGCGTGGGAATGAGTGACCTGACCGTCCAGGGCGTGCGGCTTCATGGATCTTCAAGTCCGGGTTGGAAGTCCCGTCATTGGCAGGTCTGCCGACCGGCGACGGGCTATCCAGGCTGGAGCTTGCCTCTGGTGATTGATGTGGACTCTTACTTATCTCTTACGGTACTGCGGACCGGATCCGGATGGCGGATCGTCGTGCCCTTCGCAGTGACGAATGGGCGTGTTGACCACAATCCTGTGGCGTCCCATCCACGCATCACCGATCCCTCAAGGCTAGCGCACCTGTTGCATGAATGCAACCAAATCCACCCTTGACTCCGCGACCTGAAATTGCCCGGGAATCCGCACTCCCCGGACGTTCTGTCCGGCGATCAGTCCGGGATCAGGCCAGGATGGTGACTGCCGCAACCGCCAGCGCGCCGAGCGTCAGATTGACGAGCACCAGCGTCCGGATGCGCCCGAACAGGGCGGGCACCAGAGCCATCTCGCCGCGCTCGATTGCCTGGCTGGCAGGTCTGAACAGCGCCAGATAAAGGTAGGCGAAGATGAGCGTCATCACCAATCCGATGCCGATCATCAGGTGCCAACCGATCGGCATCGGACTGACTCCGGCGGCCGCCAGCATGCTCAGTCCGCTGGCCCAGATCAGCACCACGGCGACGATGATGTAGCGAAGAAAACGCCGCAGGGTACCCGACATCAGGACCGCACGATCCTTGCCGGCAAGCGCAGCGAGCGACGGATGCAGACACAAGGCAGCGAAGAACATGCCACCGACCCAGACGATCACGCCCGCGAGATGAACGAACAACAGGACACCAGAGAACATCGATAGCCAACCTCGAGAATGCGCACCTGCGCCGTCGGCCAGGTTGCCGGGAGGCGATGCTGTTTGATGATATCGTGCGCCGCATGCTCCCGCGCCTCACGCCCCTGCCATCGCTGTTGTCCGCGGCGCGACTCGTCCTGCCGGGACTGCTTGCCTTCACCCTGTCGGGTTGCCAGCCGACGGAGCCGCCTGGGGCCGCGCCTTTGCGCCCCGAGCGTGGCAACGAGTCCTCCGGTCGACCGGCGGCAGTCCTGCAGGCCCGCATCTTCCAGATACAGGACGGGGATTCCTTCATCGCGAAGCTCGACGACGGCGGTCGCCGCACAGTCCGTTTGAGCGGCATCGACGCACCGGAACGAAGCCAGCCTTACGCCGATCGATCCCGACAGAACCTGCGTCGCCTGCTCGAGGGTCGGAACCTGGAACTGCAGGTGGTCAAGGTCGACCAGTACGGCCGCGCGGTCGCACTGGTGCTGGTAGAAGACGCCGGCGGCAAGCGGGTGGACGTCGGCCTCGCCCAGATCGAGGCCGGACTGGCCTGGTTCTACCGACGCTACCAGCGCGACCTGCCGGCGGCCTCACGCGGGCCATATGAAGAAGCCGAGCAGTCCGCGAGAGCCGCAGCAAGCGGTCTTTGGCAGGCTGCGGACCCGGAGCCGCCATGGGCCTTTCGCCGGCGCCAGCAGTCGGTCAGGCCTGATTCCGGCCGCTGACTTCACCGGCCGATGCGACTCGATTCTGACGGACGGTTTCATAGAGCACCACGCCGGTCGCCACCGAAACGTTGAGACTTTCGACGCTGCCCAACATCGGGATGCGAACCAGATGATCGCAATGCTCGCGCACCAGTCGGCGCAGGCCCTTGTCCTCCGCGCCGAGCACCCAGGCGATCGGACCGGACAGGTCGGCGTCATAGACCGACTCGTCGGCTTCGTCGGCAGTTCCGAAGACCCGGAAGCCGGCGATCTGGATCTCCTCGATCGTGCGGGCGAGATTGGTCACCATGATGTAGGGAACGCTTTCCGCCGCACCGCTCGCCGTGTGGATGACGACGTCGGTCAACTGGCAGGCATGGTCTTTCGGCGCAATCACCGCGCGCACGCCGGCGCCGTCGGCCACCCTCAGGCAGGCGCCGAGATTGCGCGGATCGGTGATGCCGTCAAGCAGCAGCAGCAGCGGGCTCGCATCCGCCTGGGTCAAATCCGCCAGCAACTGCGGCAAGGTGATATTCGGGACCGCCGCTTCGACGATGGCGACCACGCCCTGATGCCGCTTGCCGGCACAGAGACGATCGAGCCGTGCTGTCTCCACCAGGTTGAGCGAGACCGATCGTGCCGCGGCCAGCTTGTGGAGGTCGCGGGCCCGGGCGTCGCCCCGGTCACGGTCGAGGTACAGGGTCTTGATGCTTTCCGGCGCCTGCTTGAGTCGCGCGGCAACCGAGTGGAATCCGAACAGGAGCATCGGGCATCCTGCCTAGCGCTTCTTGCGTTCGCGCGCAGGCTGGCCGCTACCGGCCTTCCTGAAGCCGCGGCTCTGGCCCGCGCCGTTGCCGCGCCCGGCCGCCTTGCGCGCGGCCTGGGCCTCGCGTACTTCCGGAGTCTTGCCGCGAGCCGCCTTGCGACCCGCAGGAGCGTCGGCCCGGCGACCTCCGCCCGGCAGCGGCACCGGCCTCCTGGCCTGCAGTCGGGCCATCGCCGCCCGCGCGTTGGCGCGAGCCGCCGTCCTGGACCAGCCGGAAGTCGATGCGCCGACCTTCCAGGTTGACGCGGGACACCTGGACGTCGATTTCGTCGGTCAGCCGGTAGCGCTGACCGGTGCGTTCACCACGCAATTCGTGGCTGGTTTCGTTGAACTGGAAGTATTCGGAACCGAGTTCGGAGACATGCACCATGCCCTCGACGTAGAGCGACTCGAGCGTCACGAAGATGCCGAACGGCGCCACGCCGGTGATGCGGCCGCGGTACTGCTCGCCGACCCGCTCCTTCATGTACTGGCACTTGAGCCAGGCCTCGACATCGCGGGTGGCGTCGTCGGCCCGCCGCTCGTTGACCGAACAGATGATCCCGAGCGTCTCCCAGCCGGCGAGATCGGCGCTGGCGCCACTCGTGGCCTTGACGGCAACGGCCTCCTGCGGCCTGGCCCGAGCGGCCTTGCGGCCGGGTCCACGGCCCGCCTCCGGCCCCCTGCACGGTGACGCCATGCCGCCACCGCGCCGGCATCGATCTCGGCGGCATCGGGGATAGCGGGATCGCTCGTCAACGCGAGCAATTGCGGCCGGTACCGGGTACCGGCCAGCAACGCCTTGATCGCCCGATGGTTGAGCAGGTCCGGGTAGCGCCGGATCGGCGAGGTGTAGTGCGCGTACGCCTCGTAGGCAAGGCCGAAGTGACCGCTGTTGAAGGGCGTGTAGATGGCCTGCTGCATCGAGCGCAGCATCATCGTCTGCAGCAGGCTCGCGTCGGGGCGGCCCGCGATCGACCTTGGACAGCGCCTGGTAGTCCTGCGGCGTCGGGTCGGTGTTCGGCTGCCCGATCTGCAGCCCCAGTCCCGCCGAGGAATTCGCGCAGCTTGGCCAGACGCTCCGGCGTCGGCCCCTCGTGGACCCGGTAGAGGCCCGGGTGCTTCAGTCGCACCAGGAAATCCGCCGCGCAGGTGTTGGCGCTCAGCATGCATTCCTCGATCAGCCGGTGGGCGTCGTTTCGTTCCTGTGCGACGATCGACTGGATGCGCCCGGCGGGATCGCAGATGATCTTGGTCTCGACCGTGTCGAAGTCGACCGCACCGCGCGAGATTGCGCGCTTTCAGCAGGATGCGGAACAAGGCATGCAGGTCGTTGAGATGCCCGACCAGGGGCGCCCGCTTCTGGATCGCCACCGGGTCACGGCCTGAGATGATGCCCCAGACCTCGTTATAGGTGAGCCGAGCCGCGGAGTGGATCACTGCCGGATAGAACTGGTAGGCCTTGAGTCCGCCCTTGGCATCGACCACCATGTCGGCGACCAGGACCAGCCGGTCCACACCCGGATTGAGCGAACACAGGCCGTTGGAGAGCTTCTCGGGCAGCATCGGGATGACACGGCGCGGAAAGTAGACGCTGGTCGAGCGCGCCTGCGCTTCCTGGTCGAGCAGCTCGCCGGGACGCACGTAGTGACTGACGTCGGCGATGGCCACCAGCAGACGCCAGCCGGCGGACGGCTTTGCGGGATCGAGTGGCTCGCAGTAGACCGCGTCGTCGAAGTCCCGGGCGTCCTCCCCGTCGATGGTGACCATCGGCACGTCGCGCAGGTCGACCCGGTTGCGGTAGTCGGCGGGCCGCAGCGTGTCCGGCAAGGCGGCCACCTCCCGCAGCAGTTCCTCGCTGAACTGGTGCGGGACGTCGAACTTGCGCACGGCGATCTCGATTTCCATGCCCGGATCGTCGACCTCGCCCAGGATTTCCACCACGCGCCCGATCGGCGGTGTGTGCTGCGCCGGCGGCTCGGTGATCTCGGCCGAGACGACCTGTCCAGGCGTGGCCCCCATGGTGCCGCCCGGCTGGATCATCACGTCGTGCTTGATGCGCTGGTCTTCAGGAACGACCAGCAGCACGCCCCGCTCATTGACCAGGCGCCCGACCAGGGTCCGGTTGGCGCGCGCGGTCACCTCGACGATGCTGCCTTCGGTGCGCCCGCGCGAGTCGGTACCGGTGCGCCGCACCAGCACCCGGTCGCCGTGCATCACCTTCTGCATCTCGCGCGGCGGCAGGAAGATGTCGCCGCTGGCGTCGTCGGGCAACAGGAAGCCGAAACCGTCGCGGTGCCCGGCCACCTTGCCGGCGACCAGGTCGATACGGCTGACGGGCATCAGCCCACCCTTGCGGTTCTGAAGGATCTGGCCGTCCCGCTGCATGGCGGCCAGCCGCCGGCGCAGCGGGATGACCGCGTCGGGCCCCACCTTGAGTTGCACTGCAAGCTGTTCGGGGCTGGTCGGCGCATCCTGCGCCGTCAGGAGGTCGAGAATGGCCTGGCGGCTGGGTGGCTCGGTCGAGCTGATCACGTGTTTGACAAATCCATGGAGGTATTTAAACTTGCGGCTCTTCCGTGCCCAGATGGCGGAATTGGTAGACGCACTAGGTTCAGGTCCTAGCGCCGGCAACGGTGTGGAGGTTCGAGTCCTCTTCTGGGCACCAAGCTGTTTACAGACCCCGATAAGTCTTTGATTTATCGGGGTTTTAATTTTTCAACTTTCCGATCGAGTCGGACCCGGGAAACCGGCATCGAGAAGCACGACAGCGACGGGCATCGTGCAGACCGGCCCGCCCCGCTCTGCCCGACCCTCGCATTGTGGCATAGAGAATCCCGCGAGTCGCACGCCCGCCGTCGGCGAGCGGGAGTCGCGCAACGACACGCCGGCGCGCACCTCCGGCGGTTCCCTCTCGATCCAGGCACGGTGGTTGCGACATCAGCAACGGCTGCGGCCGCTTCCGACGGAAGACGAACGCAGAAAGCCAGTGATCAACCAACCAGGAGTCGGCAATGAACGAGAATCAAGCCAAAGGTACGATGAAGGACACGGCAGGGAAAGTGCAGGAGAAATTCGGCGAAGCCGTCGGCAGCAAAGAGCAGGAAGTCAAGGGTGCAGCCAAGCAGGTCGAGGGCACCGTTCAGAAGAAGGCCGGAGACGTGCAGGAGTCGGCTGAAAAGAACCGGTCTGACGAGAACCGCAAGACCCAGCCCTGACCCGAAAGGCCGCGGGCCCTGCACCTGGCCCGCGGCGCCGCCAGCCGATCCTTCAACGCGGCTGCCGGAGCGCCTCGATGCCGCAGCCTTCATAGGCTTCAAACGGCTGGTGAATCCAGGGGCTGTCTTCGCAGGAACTGTGCGTAGTAGTCGGGCTTGCACACTGACACGCTTTTGTACCAGAGCACGGCAGTGCGCAGCTCGGCGATATCCGGATACCGCCTGCGCAATTCCGGCAGCACGGCCTGGAGGGTGACACCCGAATCGACCAGGTCGTCGGCCAGCAGTATCCGTCCGCGCGTGACATCCTCCGCCGCGCTGATCTGCTCGCCGATCTTGAGCTTGCCTTGCACCATGCCGCCAGAGGCCCGGTAGGAACTGGTGGTCATGACTCCCAGGGGCTTATCGAATATCCTGGAAAGTGCATCTCCCACCCTCAGGCCGCCCCGTGCGAGGCAGATGATCGCGTCGAACTGCCAGCCCGAGTCGTGGATGATTATGGCGAGTCGCTCGACCAGTCGGTTGTAGTCGTCCCAGCTGACGTGCAGGTCGGTCATATCGGATTCCAGCGCAGCGTTCTACTTGAAGGGATGCTTGAGCACGATCGTTTCTTCCCGATCCGGGCCGGTGGAGACGATGTCGATGGGTACTCCCGCCAGTTCCGACAACCGCGCCACGTAGCGACGGGCAGCCGCTGGCAGCGCGTCGAAATCGCGCAGGCCGCGGGTATTCTCATTCCACCCGGGCATGTCTTCGAAGATTGCGCGGCATCGCGACACCGCGGCCGAACCGCTCGGAAGGCGATCGAGCCGGCGCGAGTTGCCGTCATCGCCGGTGAACTCGTAGCTGGTGCAGATGCGCAGCGTTTCGAGTCCATCGAGCACGTCGAGCTTGGTCAGGCAGAGTGCGGAAACGCCATTGAGCTCGACCGATCGCTTCATGGCGACCGCATCGAACCAGCCGCATCGACGAGGACGGCCGGTGACTGCACCGAACTCATGGCCTCGTTCCGACAGGCGCTTGCCGACCGCGTCGGTCAACTCGGTCGGAAACGGTCCACTGCCGACGCGGGTGGCATAGGCCTTGGCAATGCCGAGCACGAAGTTGAGCTGACCCGGGCCGACCCCCGCGCCGGCCGAGGCCGCACCGGCAATGCAGTTGCTGCTGGTGACGTAAGGGTAGGTGCCATGGTCGACATCGAGCAAGGCGCCCTGCGCACCTTCGAACAGCAGAGAGTCGCCGCGGGCCAGCGCATCCGCGAGCTCTCCTGAAACGTCCGTGACCATCGGTGCGATCTTCTCGCCCAGGGTCAGCATTTCGTCGGCGACTGCCTCCGGATCGAGCGGCGCGGCTTTGTAGTAATGGACCAGGAGGAAGTTGTGATGATCCATGACCTCCCGGATCCGCTCCCGGGCTGTCTGCGGGGCATACAGATCCTCCACCCGCAGCGCGCGACGGCCGACCTTGTCCTCATAGGCCGGACCGATGCCGCGTCCAGTGGTGCCGATCTTCGCATCGCCCCGGCGCGTTTCCCGGGCCAGGTCGAGCGCCACGTGGTAGGGAAGGATAAGCGTGCAGGCGAGGCTGATCCGCAGCCGATGGCGCACGTCGACGCCTGCCGCCTCGAGTTCCTCGATCTCGGTCATCAGCGCCGATGGCGACAGGACCACGCCGTTGCCGATATAGCAGGTCACATCCCGGCGCAGGATACCGGAAGGAATCAGCCGCAGCACGTGCTTCTGCCCGTCGATCACGAGCGTGTGACCGGCATTGTGGCCACCCTGGAACCGCACGACGCCCTGCGCCTCGTCGGTGAGCAGGTCGACCACTTTGCCCTTGCCTTCGTCGCCCCACTGGGTTCCGACAATCACCAGGTTCCTGCTCATTTATACCTTCTTGTCCCGCACATTCCAGCGTCCGTTTTCCAGTTCAATAATCCGATCGATCTCCTGGTCTGCGCCATGATCGACCTGGCCCGGCAGCAACTGCAGCACGATCTCCCCGGCCTTGCGCAGCTCGCCGATCAGCGCCATCAGCAGCACATCCTCGGACCACGGCGCGGCAATGATCCGGGTCGCAGCGGACGGCTCGCGAACCTCGCGCAAGTCCACCAGTTCACGCAGATCCAGCGAGAACCCGGTTGCCGCCCTGGCCCGACCGAACACGGCGCCGACCCCGTCGTAGCGCCCGCCCCGCCCGACCGACTGCGCGTGGCGCTCGGCATAGGCGGCGAACGAGAGGCCGGTGTGGTAGCGAAACCCGCGGACGTCCGCCAGATCGAGCGCAATCTCCACCAATCCAGCATGTTGACCCAGTCGCGGCGAGGTGACAACCCGCTCCAGCTGATCAAGGATCACCAGCGCCTGCGGCCAAGCAGCCAGCGCCCGACGGGCCCTGTCCAGGGCTTCAGCCGCCGAGCCGAAGCACTGCGTCAGTTCCAGCACCGCAGCGGCCGCCGGCCGCCCGGCGCAAGG
Source organism: uncultured beta proteobacterium (assembly GCA_963834335.1). GTDB lineage: Bacteria > Pseudomonadota > Gammaproteobacteria > Burkholderiales > Burkholderiaceae_E > Lautropia. Next base: position 650,857 of record CAWIBK010000002.1, read on the forward strand.
ATCGAGCAGCTGACGCAATTCCGGCAGGTCGCGAGCCTGCAGCAGCGCAAAAGCATCGTCTTCCTGTACGTCCGGAAGCTCGGCGAGCAGCAGCCGCAACAACCCCAGATCACAGAGATCGAGGCGCAGGCGACCGGTTCCGGTTATGCCGGCAATCTGAAGCGATTGCAGCAGCAGGTCGATCGCCTCGATATCGGCCTCGATGCCGGCATGGCCGTGGATCTCCGCGCCGATCTGGATCGGCTCGCGCGAGGCCTCCAGGCCGTTGGGTCGAGTGCGCAGCACCGAGCCGCAATAGCAGAGCCGGGTTATCTGGCGGGCATGAAGCAGGTGCGCATCGATACGCGCGACCTGTGGCGTGATGTCGGCGCGCACGCCCATGGTCCGGCCGGACAGCTGGTCGATGAGCTTGAAGGTCTTGAGATCGAGATCGCCGCCGCTGCCGATCAGCAGCGAGTCCAGGTACTCGATCAGCGGTGGGACCACGATTTCATAGCCGCAACTGCGATAGCAATCGAGTATGGCGCGCCGCATATCCTCCAGCGCCAGCGCCTGGGCCGGCAGGAGGTCGGATATCGCATCGGGAAGCAACCAGCGATTCATTACGCGATCAGGATCAGCACCAGCCCGATGGCCATTGAGCCAAGCCCGACGAATCGGATCTGGCCGTCCCGGAACTGCGCAATGCGACGCATCGCCTCACGCCAGCCGGCGGGCGACACCAGGGGCAGCAGGCCCTCGATGATCAATACGAGGCCCAGTGCCAGCAGCAGCGGCGATCCGTCCGCCAAAGCATCCATCCGTCAGCGTCACTGCCTCACCGGGAACCGCCGCTGCCTCACTTGCTCGCGGCATCCGACGACACTCCCGCCCCGGTCCCCGGCGCCCCGCCGGCCGGCGCTCCCGGGGTCACCCGCGACGCGGTGTCTGCCGGAGCGGATGCACCGTTGTCCTGCGATCCCCGGAAGAACTTGAAGAAGTCCGACCCCGGGTCCAGCACCAGCACATCGCTGCGGTTGTTGAATGAATTGCGGTAAGCCTCGAGGCTGCGATAGAAGCTGGCGAAATCCGGGTTCTTGCCGAAAGCATCCGCGTAGGTACGGGAGGCATTGGCGTCGCCCGCACCGCGCTCGCGCTGGGCTTCCCGATACGCGGTCGCCAGCATGACCACCCGCTGGCGATCGGCATCGGCGCGGATCTTCTCGCTGTCCGCGGTACCGGTGGCACGCCGCTCATTGGCAACGCGCTTACGCTCGGATTGCATACGGTCGTAAACCCGCTCCGCCACCTCCGGCGCGAAGTCCACGCGCTTGAGCCGCACGTCCACGATGCCGACGCCGACCTTGATCAGCTCCGTGGCCACCTCGGTCGTCACCTTGGCGACCAGGGAGTCGCGCTGGGTCGAGATCACCTGAGCGACGGTCATCCGGGCGATCTCATTGTTCAGCGCCGAGCGCAATTGGCGGGCGATCCGGTCCTGGGCCAGCAGTTCACTGCCGCCGAGCGAGACGAAGAACAGCCGGGCGTCCACGATACGCCACTTGACGTAGGAATCGACCTGGATGTTGAGTTTTTCCGATGTGATGAAACGATCGATATCCGCACTGTCCAGCGTCAGGGTGCGGTTGTCGAAGTACTGCACGTTCTGGAACGGGGGCGGCAACTTGAAATGCAGCCCCGGCTCCTTGATGACCCGCTTGATCTCGCCCAAGGCGAATACCACCGCGGTCTGGCGCTGATCGACCACGAACAGGGTGGAACTCGCTGCGGCGAACAAGGCCAGCACGATCACACCCAGCACAATTAAGCGATTCATCGAATACTCCAGAGAGCCAGCATGTTGATTCGTCTCGTCAGGACATCAGCGCGCATTCAGCGCGCGGCGTCGCGGTCGCGCGACCGCAGGTTCCCGCGCCCGGCCGCCTCGCTGGGCGGCGGCGGCGGGGTCAGGCCTTCGGTCGGTGCGCCGGAACCGGTTCCGTTCGGATCGGTCGGTCCGGGACGGGCACGCCCTTCCTGCAGCAATTTGTCCAGTGGCAGATACAGCAGGCTGCCGTTGGATTTCGAATCCATGTAGACCTTGGAGGTGTTGGCAAAGATCTGCTGCATCGTCTCCAGGTACATCCGCTCGCGCGTGACCGCGGGCGCGCTGCTGTAGGCGTCGAGAACCTGGGAGAAGCGAAGCCCATCACCTTCGGCCTGCGCGATCACCCGGTCCCGATAGCCCTGAGCTTCCAGCAGCAGTCGGTCCGCAGCACCGCGGGCTCGAGGAATCACGTCGTTGGCATATGCCTGGCCTTCGTTGATCAGGCGCTGCCGGTCCTGGTCAGCCCGGTTGGCATCCTCGAAAGCGGCCTGCACCTGTTCCGGCGGCTGAGCCTGCTGGATGGTCAGGTCGACCACGCCGATGCCCAGCAGATACTTGTCCAGGATCATCTGGGTCAGTTGCTGAGCATCGTCGGCCACCTGGGCCTTCTCCTCATAAAGGATCTGGTCGATCGGCCGGCGGCCGACAACCTCGCGCATGGCGGATTCCGAAACCTGGCGGATCAGTTCTTCCGTGGATGGCCTCGGGTTGTTCTCGAAGAGGAAGTCCTTCGGACTGTCGATGCGGTACTGGACGGCAAACTGCAAGTCGACGATAGCCTGGTCGCCGGTCAGGATCAGCGCTTCCTTGGGTACCTTGTTCTTGACGTTGCTGCGATAACCGATCTCAACCTGGCGCAGGCGCGAGCGGTCGACGATCTCGTGGCGCTCGAAAGGGTAAGGCAGCCGCCACTGGAAACCGGCGCGCTCGGTCACATAGCGGAACTCGCCGAAACGCAGCACCGCGGCCACCTGCCCTTCCGGAACGATGTAGAAACCGCTGCCGAGCCACAAGAGGGCTGCGACCGCGGCGACGACCGCGATACCGGTGGCAGCGCCGCGGCCGGAAAAATTGGGCCCGTCGCCGCCGGGACGGTTCGGGCCACCAGGGCCCCGCCCCCCCTTGCTGAACATCCCGTTGAGCCGGCGGCTGAGATCCCGCCAGAGTTCGTCGAGGTCCGGCGGCCCCTCCTGAGGCCGCTGCGGCGGTCGCTCCGGAGGCCTTTGCGGCGGACGCGGCTCGTTGTCGGCGCCACCGCCTCCACGGCCCCACCCGGGTTCATCGGACGACATCAGTGCGCGAAAGCGTGACCACATAGTTTGGATTTCGTACCAGGGTTCGATACTGCGGGATTCCAGGGCGCGTTTCGATGAAACGCGATTCAATCAAGGAAGGTCCGGGCCAGCCCGGGCGGCGCGGGTGCATCCGGCGCGCGGGCATCCGGCGCATCCTCTGCGCCAGCCCTGCCTGCCTCGCTCGTGCCAGCGCCCTGACCGTCTTCCAGGCCAATTTCCAGGCCATTTTCCAGGCCCTCTTCCGGGACCACTTCCGGGACCACTTCCGGGACCACTTCCGGGCCGTCTTCCAAGCGTTCTTCCGGACCGGCTGCCGAGTCTTTGCAATCCCTCGATTCCTGCCGTGCCCGATCCTTCAGGAACTGCCTGAGTTCAGCCACACCGGCACCGGTCTGCGCACTCAGCGCCAAACCCACGATCCTACCATAGGCATCAGTCCTGATCCCGCTGGGTGCGGCTGTCAGGTCCACCTTGTTGAACACCATCAACTGCTCGAGGTCGCCGGCGCCGATTTCCTCCAGCACCTTGTTCACCGCGGCGATCTGTTCATCCCGATCGGGCGCGCTCGCATCGACCACGTGGAGCAGGAGATCCGCTTCGGCCGTCTCCTCGAGCGTCGCCCGGAACGCGGCGACCAGGCCATGAGGCAGGTCCCGGATGAATCCCACGGTGTCGGAGACCACGATCTCCTGACCATCGTCCAGCCGGGCACGGCGGGTGAGTGGATCGAGCGTGGCGAACAGCTGGTCTGCCGCGACCGCACCAGCGCTGGTGAGCGAGTTGAACAGGGTCGACTTGCCGGCATTGGTATACCCGATCAACGATACCCGCAACGCATCCGAACGCTGACGCGCCCGCCGGCGGGTGCGGCGCTGGCGTTCGACCTTGTGCAGCCGAACGCGCACCCGCTTGATCTTGTCCTCGATCATCCGCCGGTCCAGTTCCAGCTGGGTTTCACCCGGTCCGCCGCGCAGGCCGATACCGCCGCGCTGACGCTCCAGGTGCGACCACATCCGAACCAGCCTGGAGGCTTGGTGCTGCAACTGGGCGAGCTCCACCTGCAGCTTGCCCTCGTTGCTGCGGGCGCGCTGCGAGAAGATGTCGATGATGAGTTCGGTACGATCCGAAACCCGGACCTTCCACAGCCGCTCGAGGTTGCGCTGCTGGACCGCGCTGATGGGATGGTCGAAGACGACCAGGGTCGTCTCGTGCTCTTCGAACAGCTCCGCCAGGCGTTGCGCGGCACCGCTGCCGAGATAGAGCGCGGGATCCGGTCGAGGACGCCGGACGACTTCCCGCAATGTCGGCGTCAGTCCGGCCGACCGCGCAAGCGCATCGAGTTCATCTAGGCTGTCCGTATCCAGGCGCTTGCCGTGCGTGGCAACGGCAAGCAGGGCGACGTTGGTCTGGGCGGCACTGGCGGCGAAGTCGTCGCTGGCAGGATTGGTTTTCAGCTCTCCGGACTCTCTTGGTGGAAGTCGACCGCGCGCGAGGGCACGACGGTCGAGATCGCGTGTTTGTAGACCATCTGGGTCACGGTATTGCGAAGGAGGACAACATACTGGTCGAAGGACTCGATCTGGCCCTGAAGCTTGATGCCGTTGACCAGGTAAATGGATACCGGCACGTGTTCTTTTCTCAGCAGGTTCAGAAAGGGGTCCTGCAGTAACTGTCCTTTGTTGCTCATGGCGGCTCCGTTTTGATGACTATTCTTGGGGCTCGTCAGTTTCTTTTCAAGCCTGGAGAGCGTTCGGACAGAACGTCCGCTCCAGCACTGTAACCGAAATGCTGCAGACGATGCTATCGCGGGGTTTTCGGTGCGAACGGGTTCGCGCCGGATCGCAACTCGATGCGCAAGGGCGTGCCCTGCAGGGACATGCGGTCGCGAAACCAACCTTCGAGATAACGCTTGTAGCTCTCGCTGACCTTGTTCAACGCGCTCCCGTGGATGACGATCACGGGTGGATTCTGGCCGCCCTGGTGGGCGTATCGCATCTTCGGGCGCACCGGTCCGGAGCGCGGCGGGGCCTGGTGCTGGACGGCAGCCAGAAGAAACCGCGTGAGCTTAGGCGTGGAGAGATTGCTGGTGGCGGCCGCATGCGCCGCGGTAACCGAGCGCATGAGCGTCTTGAGGGACTTGCGTTTGAGCGCCGAGATCGGGTGCATACGCGCGAACGACAGGAAGTGCAGCTTGCGGGCGAACTCCTGCTCCACCCACGCGCGATTGTCCGGCGGCACCGCGTCCCATTTGTTGAGCGCGATCACCAGCGCCCGGCCGGAATCGAGGATGTAGCTGGCAATGCTGCCGTCCTGCTCCGAGACCCCGTCGATCGCATCGATCATCAGGATGCACACATTGCAGTCTTCGATCGCCTGCAAGGTCTTGACGACCGAGAACTTCTCGATCGTTTCATGCACCTTGCCACGGCGACGGATGCCGGCGGTGTCGACCAGGGTGTACCGGCGCTTCTCGAACTCGAAGTCCACCGCGATCGAATCCCGGGTCGTGCCCGGCGTGTCGAAGGCGATCAGCCGCTCTTCTCCCAGCAGGGCATTGATCAGGGTGGACTTGCCGCTGTTCGGCCGCCCCACTACCGCGACCCTGATCGGCCGCTCGGGCGCCGCCAGGGCCGCCGCTTCCGGATCGCCGGGATGCGGCGAAAGGGCAGCCGGCGGCTCGGGCAAAGGCAACCCTGGCTGGGCCTGCTCGACGGCGTCGAGGCAGTCGCCGATCAGTTCGACGATGCCCTCGCCGTGCGCCGAGGAAATGGAACTCGGGGTGCCCAATCCCAGTGCATGGAATTCGGCGCCCGCGACCGCCTGCGCCATACCCTCGGTCTTGTTGACCGCCACCCGGACCAGGCGCGCCGAGCGTCGCAGTTCGTTGGCAATATCCTGGTCCCGCGGCGTCATCCCCTGGCGGCCGTCCAGCACGAAGATCACCAGGTCTGCCTCGACGATCGCCTGCCGCGTCTGGCGGGCCATCTGCGCAGCGACGCCCGTCGCGGCAACCGGCTCGAAACCGCCGGTGTCGATCAGCACGTAACGCCGGTCACCCTGACTGCACGGAGCGTAATGACGGTCCCGGGTCAGTCCCGGGATGTCGGCAACGATGGCCTGGCGAGAACGGGTCAGCCGGTTGAACAGTGTCGACTTGCCGACATTGGGCCGACCGACCAGCGCAATGACCGGCACCGGCCCGGCCCCCGCCGGCGGCAATCGGTCCGCTCTGGAGCGGGCGCCCTGACTCACCTTATCGCCAATGCGGTCACGCTGCCGCCAAGCGTCTGAACATAGGCGACTCCGTCGAGGACGACCGGCGTCGAAGCGGGGGTGCCCCCTTCCAGCGGCAGCCTGGCGAGGGGCGTGCCGTCGGCCAGCGAGAGCACGATGAAGCTGCCGAAGCGGTCACCGAAGAGCACGCGTTCATCCACGATCACCGGCGCGCCAAGCCCGCGGCGAACGAAGCCGTCCTGTTTCCAGAGCGGGTCGCCGGCCGGTTTCACAGCCTGGATGACGTCGCTGCCATCCACCGTCACGACCGTCTCACCGCTGACATCCAGCCCGCTGGACGATGCGATGTCCCGGCTCCATTCAATGCGGCCGTCCGCTGTCCGCAGGCAGGCGAGCTTTCCCTGGTAGGCGACCGCACAGATCTGTCCGGCGGCAATCGCCGGCGCCCCCACGACGTCCACCAGGCGCTCCAGTTCAGTTGCACCCCGGGGTGTCGCGATCACGGTTTCCCAGCGCGGCGCCCCCAGGCGCAGGTCCAGTGCCAGGACTCGCGCACCCGGCATACCCGCGAAGACCGTGTCGTCACGGATCACCAGGGGAGCGCTCTGGCGAAGCACCAGGGCAGGCGTGGGACGCTGAAAGGTCCACTTGGTCGATCCGCCATCGCGATCGAGCGCGACGATGCGTCCGTCGACGGTTCGCACCAGGACGGCACCCTCCGCAACCACCGGTGGCGTGATGACCTCCCCCTTCAAGGGCGTCGCCCAACGACGGCGGCCGCTGTCGTCAAGAGCGATCACGACGCCTTCCCTGGAGACCACCACGACCATGGTGCCATCGCTGCCCGCACCGGCACTCAGCTTCTCATCCAGCTTCAAGTCGAGTTCGACCTTCCCGGATTTCCGGTCGAGCCGTCGGACACCGCCACTAACCGATGCCACCCAGACGGCATCCGCCGTCACGGCGGGCTGGAAGCCTGGCAGCGCCTTGCCGAATGAGCCGGCCGTCCACGCCGCCCGGAAGGACGAATCCTGGCTGGTGGCCGGATACGGCGGTGGCTCCGGCCGGTCCGAGCCGAACAGCGAGCAACCCGACAAAGCCAACGCCAGCACTACGACAGCGACGCCTCTCATCTCAGGCCCCGAGCGCATCGAGCTTCAACTGGACCAGCTGGCGAAGCGGGGAACTGGCCGGCAGCACCGCCAGCGCCTTTTCGTACTCCGCCTTGGCGCCCGCTTGGTCGTCCTTGGCGAGCAGGATGTCGGCACGCCGATCGGCGAAAGCCCCCGACAACTCCGCCCCGGGCTTGCCAACGACGTCCGGCGAGATCAACTTCAGTGCCGCGTCGTAGGACTTCTCGTCGAGCAACAGGCCGCTCAGGCGAAGACGCGCCAGCTGCTTGTACTCCGCGTCCAGCGCATTGTCCAAGACCCATTGCAACGCGCCCTTCGCACCGGCCATGTCGCTGGCATCCACGTAGGCCCGCGCGGCCATCAGGCCCGCCATCTGGCCGTATGCAGTACCGCCGTACTGCTTGAAGATGTCTTCCGACCGCTGCTTGACCTGCTCGATGTTCTTTCGGCCGACCGCATCGGCCAATTCGCTGTAGAGGGCGGAGGCAGCCGTCGCCTGGCGCGTCTCATACCAGTTCCAGCCACGTACGCCGGCCACGATGAACAGCGCGATCGTGACAGCGGCAAGAATCGTGTTGCCGTAGCGTGCCCAGAACGACTTGATTTCGTCGATCTGTTCCTGTTCCTGCAAGTTATAGGCCATCTGCCGTCCTCGAGTCCTTCATGTCAGTCGTTCATCCGGGGTGTCACTGCACGCCGCCGTCGTCCAGCAGCGCATCGACCACGGTCTCCACCAGCCGGTCGACCGGCACCGAAAGCTGCCGGCCCGGGCCGGCAGCGGCCGGACGCCCGGCGTCCGCACCGTCACGCAACCACTTGAGCCCGAGTTCACCCCGGGCCAGTTCATCCTCGCCGATGATCAGTGCCAAAGCCGCGCCGCTCGCGTCCGCCCGCTTGAACTGCGACTTGAAGCTGCCGCCGCCGGCGTGCATCAGAACGTCCAGGCCGGCGGCGCGCAGTTGCTCGGATGCCCGCAGGGCCGCCGATCCGGTGCCGGCCCCGCTGCTGACCACGTAGACGTCCACCGACCCCAGTACCGGGAGATCTTCGGCCTGGCCAGCCAGGTCCAGGAGCCGCTCCATGCCGATGGCGAATCCGCACGCCGGCGCCGGCTTGCCGCCCAGCATCTCCACCAGCGGGTCATACCGCCCCCCGCCGCACACCGTCGCCTGCGCACCGAGCTTGTCGGTCACCCATTCGAAAACAGTCCGATTGTAGTAGTCCATGCCGCGGACCAGTCGCGGGTTGACCGTCGCCTTGATACCGAGGTCGGCCAGCCCGGCTTGCACGCCCTCGAAATGCTCGCGCGCCGGTGGCTCGAGGTAGTCCAGCAGGCGGGGCGCGGACTCGATCACCGGTTGCATGGCGGCGGTCTTGCTGTCGAGGATACGCAGCGGATTGCTCTGCAGCCGGCGCCTGCCGTCGTCATCCAGGCTGTCCTGGTACTTCTCGAAGTGCGCGATCAGATCGACCCGGTGCCTGGCACGCTCGGCAGCGTCGCCGATCGAGTTGACCTGCAGGACGATGTCGGACAAGCCCAGGTCGTCCCACAGCCGCTGGCACATCGCGATCACCTCGACGTCAACGTCAGGTCCGGCAAAGCCAAGAGCCTCGACTCCGATCTGGTGGAACTGGCGGTACCGGCCCCGCTGCGGGCGCTCGTGGCGAAACATCGGCCCCATGTACCACAGCCGCTTCGGGCCGTCGTAGAGCAGGTTGTGCTCGATGACCGCGCGCACGACGCCGGCGGTCATCTCGGGGCGCAGGGTCAGGTGCTCGCCGTTGAGCGAATCCTCAAAGGAATACATCTCTTTCTCGACGATGTCGGTCACGACACCGAGTCCACGCGAGAAGAGTGCCGTCGGCTCGACGATAGGCGTGCGGATTTGCGCATAGCCGTAACTGCGCGCCCAGGTGGCCACCAGCTCCTCGAGACGCTGCCAGCGCCCGGACTCTTTCGGGAGGATGTCGTTCATCCCCTTGACGCCGACCAAACGTGCTACTGCCATCTCGATTCCATTACTCCGATGCGGACGTCGCCGGCACGGCATCCCGCCGCAGTCGCCGAATCCGGTCAAGCCGTGCGAACTTGTTCGTTATCTGTCGGCGACGGCTCAGAATGAGCCGGTCTCGACGGCGTCTTGCTGCGCGCCCGTGCGGCCGTAGCGACGCTGGACGTAGTCGTCCACGATCGCCTGGAACTCTTCGGCGATCCGCTCACCCTTCAGAGTCACGGTGCGCTCGCCGTCGACGAAGACCGGCGCGACCGGCGCTTCGTCGGCGCCGGGCAGGGAGATACCGATGTCCGCATGGCGGGACTCGCCGGGGCCGTTGACGATGCAACCCATGACCGCGACCTGCATGGTCTCCACGCCCGGGAACTCCTGCTTCCAGACCGGCATCTGCTCGCGCAGGTAGCGCTGGATACGATCGGCCAGTTCCTGGAAGAAAGTGCTGCTGGTGCGGCCGCATCCCGGACACGCGACGACCATCGGCGCGAAGGCCCGCAGACCCATCGTCTGCAGGATCTCCTGGGCCACCACGACTTCGCGGGTGCGGTCGCCGCCGGGCTCCGGCGTCAGCGACACCCGGATCGTGTCGCCGATGCCCTCCTGCAGCAGCAAGGCCAATGCCGCCGTCGAGGCGACGATGCCCTTGCTGCCCATGCCCGCCTCGGTCAGCCCGACGTGCAGCGGGTAGTCGCAGCGGCGCGCCAGTTCGCGATAGACGGCCACCACGTCCTGCACGTTGGAGACCTTCGCCGACAGGACGATCGCATCGCCCGGCAACCCCAGGCGACTCGGCCTCCTGCGCGCTGTCGATCGCCGACGTGACCAGTGCTTCGCGCATCACCTCCTGGGCCGACCAGGGCGACTCGGCACGGGAGTTACGATCCATCAGCCGCGCCAGCAGCGCCTGATCGAGCGAGCCCCAGTTGACGCCGATCCGCACCGGCTTGCCGAAGCGGCAGGCGACGTCGATCATCCGCTTGAAGTTGTCGTCGCGGCGGGCGCTGGTGCCGACGTTGCCGGGATTGATCCGGTATTTGGAAAGCGCCTCGGCGCATGCCGGGAAGTCGGTCAGCAGCTTGTGGCCGTTGTAGTGAAAGTCGCCGACGAGAGGGACGTCGACGCCCATCCGGTCGAGTTGCTCGCGGATCGCCGGCACTTCGGCGGCCGCCTCGGCGGAGTTGACGGTGATCCGGACGATCTCTGAGCCTGCCTGCGCCAGCGCCTTGACCTGAATCGGCCGTCTTGATCGCTTCGGCCGTGTCGGTGTTGGTCATCGACTGCACCACCACCGGCGCACCGCCGCCGATGAGTACACGTCGGCCGCCCGATCGGACGATCACCTGGCGTGAGGTCCGCCGCAGCGACGGGCCCGCGGGCATCGGCTGGGCATGGTTGGTCATAAATTGCTCGGTCACTGTGAGGCCACGGCTACTTGCAGTTGCAGCCTGGCGATGTTGTTGGTACGCATGTGCGGCGCAAGATCCTGAGTCTCGACCCTCATAGACCACTTCGAGGTGCGAGGCGTTGCCGATGACCAGCCGGTACGGCGGCTTGCCGCTCAGCTCGAGCGTGTCTGCCGGCCTTGACGAGGCCGTTGTGCAACGCCGATCCATCCGCTTCCCGCACCTCCACCCAGGAATCCTTGGCGCCCGCCTTCATGCGGATCGTGCCCTTGGAAGCGGTTCTGGCGGTCTGCGCAGATGCGGCCTGCCCGGATGAAGTGCCGGCGCGAGGCAGTCGTCGCTCGCCGCAGTATCCGCGCCCGCCTTGCCGGCCGGCGTCACCGGCGCCGCGGCCGTCGATGAAGCTGTCGATGGCGCCGGCGTCGAAGACGGGACCCCGCTCGCACCGGCGGCAGCCATAGCGTTCGTTGCCGGGGGCGTCGCTGGTGGCCTGTCGCCGATGTTGCCGATGTTGCCGATGTTGTCGACGTTGCCGGGGGCGTCGACGTCGGATTGGGGGTCGTCCCCGCCGACACGCCGGTGCCGGCCGTATCCACCGGCGACGTGCCACCGCCGTCGGGGCCGGTCTGAGTGGCGATCGGCGAAGCGGCTGGCGGTTGCGCTCCGGACGACATCGCCGCAGACGAAGCCGGCGCTGAACCGGCCGCAGGCTCGGACGGCGCCATCGTCACCGATGGCAGCCAGGACTTCACCGGCGAGGTCTCCTGATCCGCGCCGAAGTAGACGACCAGCGCAACCACCCCGATCAGGCCGGAGATCACCCACAGGATCGGGCTGCCGCGGCGGTCACCCTGGTACCCGTTGCCGGACGTGCGTGAGAGGGATGCGTCGATCGGGCGCATGTCCTGAACCGGGGCCGGCTCGGCGTACCCGCCGATGGACTCCAGCAGGGGATCGACGTCGACGTCAAGCAGTTTGCCGTAGCTGCGCAGGGCTCCCCGCACGAAAGACTTGCCGGGCAAGGTGTCCCACTGCCCTTCTTCAAGCGCATTCACCTGCTTGACCTGAAGCTTGATCCGCTGGGAAATGTCGACCTGGCTCATTCGCCGCGACTCCCGGGCTGCCGCCAGCTCCGACGGCGTGGCTACCCGCAGCTTTTCGATGCTTGCACCCTCGTCAGTCACCAAATGCTCCTCGCTGCAGCAAACCCGCTTCGCGTGATTGCGGAAACCGCTGCCTCAGTTGGGACGACAGCTGACTGCTGTAATCCTGGTCGCCGCCCGCGCGGGCAATCTTGAGCGCGAGCCAGAGCGTTTCAGCGGTGGGCTGGTAGGAGTTCATCAGCCGCTCCGAGTAGAACTTGGCGCGCTCGAGATTGCCTCGCTGGAGATACAGTCGGCCGAGGTTGAACATCGCCACCGCGTTGGCCGGATCGACCTGGAAAGAGCGAAGGAAGTAGTTTTCGGCAGCAGGCTCATCGCCGGTCTGCAAGGCGCAGATGCCGGCGTTGTGAAGCGGCTTTGCCGGGGTAGCGTACAGGCGATCCTCCAGCGCGTTGTTGAAATAGGCCAGCGACTCCTGCTGGCGTCCGGTCTGGCACAGGTACCAGCCGAAATTGTTGTTCAACTCGGCATCCTTGGGGTCGATGCTCAACGCACGCCGGAAGCTTTCGTCGGCTTTCTGACGGTCGCCTATCGCCATGTAGACGAGGCCGAGCATGCCGTAGGACGCACCGAATCCCGGGTCGAGCTTGACCGCCTGCTCCGCCTCCTGCAAGGCCAGCGGGAAATTGCGCTGCTGGTAATGATTGGCCGCGAGTTCCAGTCGGATCTTGGCGCGCCGGCGGATTTCGTCGCCCTGCGTGGTCGCACTGGAAAGCGGAGAGGTGCTCCGGTCGCTGCCCGCGATCTGTTGTGCCCCGCCACTGCCACCCGGTGGCAGTCCGGTGCCGGCGTTGCTGGTGGTCTCCGAGGTGACGCAGCCAGCCAGCAGCACTCCAGCCAGCATCGTCGTCCCCACCAGGCGGAAGCGCCACTGCCCTGTCCGCGCCTGCGGGCCAGCCATGATTCCAGTCATCCTTGTCCCCGGTTGCCTGCCGCCACGGGCGCAGTCCGGTGCACCGTGATGCGCGACTCCCGGTCCCGAAGTCGTGTGCGATCAACGACCTCCCCGGCCAGTTGTCCGCAGGCCGCGTCGATGTCGTCACCGCGCGTGCGGCGTACCGTGGTGACGATACCAGCATTGCCCAGCACTTCCGCGAATTGACGGATGACATGGTCGGTAGACCGCAACAATCCAGACTCAGGAAACGGGTTGAAAGGGATCAGGTTGAACTTGCACGGCAGGTCGCGCACCAGCGCCACGAGTTCACGGGCCTGGGCGATCGAGTCGTTCACGTCGCGCAGCATCACGTATTCGAAGGTGATGAAATCGCGCGGTGCGACCGCCAGGTAGCGACGGCAAGCGGCCAGCAACTCGTCCAGGGGGTACTTGCGATTGAGCGGCACCAGCTGGTCGCGCAGGGTGTCGTTGCCGGCATGCAGCGACACCGCGAGGGCGACCGGACAATCGGCGCCCAGCCGGTCGATCATCGGCACCACGCCCGAGGTGGATACCGTCACCCGACGGCGAGACAACCCGTATCCGTAGTCGTCCACCAGGGCGCGCAGGGCCGGCAGCAAGGCGTCATAGTTGAGCAGGGGCTCGCCCATGCCCATGAACACCACATTGCTGATCGGGCGTGACGACACCGCCGCATCGTCGCCGGTGTCCTCGGAGTCCTCCGGGAGCGGGCCGTCACGTCGCTGCCAGCGCGCAACTGCGCCCGGCGCGCTCAGCAGACGATTGGCCAGCCAGATCTGGCCCAGAATCTCCGCTGTCCCGAGATTGCGCGAGAATCCCTGCTTGCCCGTGGAGCAGAACCGGCAATTGACCGCGCACCCCGCCTGGGTCGACACGCAGAGAGTTCCGCGTCGCGCTTCCGGGATGAAGACTGCCTCGACCGCATTGCCCGCGCCGACATCGAACAGCCACTTGCGGGTGGCATCGCCTGCAGTGTGGTCGGCGACGATCGCCGGCGCCTCGATGAGCGCGAGCCCGCTCAGACGATCCCGGAACGTGCGGGCGAGGTCGGTCATCGCAGCCCAGTCGCTTTCGCCGCGCTGGTGGATCCACCGCAACAACTGGCCCGCCCGAAAAGGCTTCTCCCCCAATCCGTCGCACAAGGCCAGCAGGCCGGCCCGGTCCAGGCCGAGGAGATTGACCCTCGCGGCCGCACCAGGCTGCTCCGGCACCGCCACGGGCGACGGACCTGATGACGACATCGTCGCGGTCGTCTCGCTGGGGGCTGGCATCAACGTCGGCAACATCGGCTCCGTAATTTTGGACTTCGCCGCCAACGCCTCCCGCGCCCGCGGGAGGCCGGGGCGGGTCAGCGGCTGAATGGATCTGCATGCCGGGGAAGAAGAAAGCGATTTCGGTGGCCGCCGTGGCTGCCGCATCGGAACCGTGGACCGCGTTGGCATCGATGCTGTCGGCGAAGTCCGCCCGAATCGTGCCCTTGTCGGCCTTCTTCGGGTCAGTGGCGCCCATCAGCTCGCGGTTCTTCAGGATGGCGTTTTCGCCCTCCAGGACCTGGACCACTACCGGCCCGGAAATCATGAAGGACACCAGATCCTTGAAGAAGGGCCGCTCCTTGTGAACGGCATAGAAGGCCTCGGCGTCGGCCGTGGACAACTGCATCATCCGCGCGGCGATCACCTTGAGTCCGGCAGACTCGAAGCGGGCAACGATCTGGCCGATCACGTTCTTCGCCACGGCATCGGGCTTGATGATGGAGAGGGTTCTTTCAACGGCCATGTGCAAGCTCCGTGGGGATCCGGCAATATCCGGATCACATTCAAATGGTTAGCGACGGGGCTACCGTCGTCGAGAACCCTTGAGTATAGCAAGGCCTGTTCCGGAATACTGCACTGCACGATAAACCGGAGGGACAGCCCCGGATGAAACCGATCGGCCTGGCCGGCAGGTGCCCCACCGGCTTGTTTTACGTGACCGGGGCCCCATATCCGGAGGGAGTCGCGGACGGAATACACGTATTTTTTCTAGGAAATTGAGTAGCTTAGAGCAACTACGGTTATAGTCCGCGCATAGTTCCGGCACAAAGAAACATGGAGATGAACGATGGCAACTAACGAAGGTTCCCTGCGCTACGCTCAAGGCGGGGCGGTAACCAGCGTCGAAGCGCGGAATCGCGTTCTGCGCAACACCTACTGGCTGCTGGCACTGTCAATGATCCCGACAGTACTGGGCGCCTGGATCGGCGTCTCCTCCGGCTTCAGCTTCTTCTCCGGCAGCCCCTTCATCGGGCTGATTGTCTTCCTCGCGGTCGCATTCGGCTTCATGTACGCCATCAACAAGTACAAGGACAGTTCGATCGGCGTGGTCCTGCTGCTGGCGTTCACGTTCTTCATGGGCCTGATGCTGTCCAGGCTGATCGGCGCCGTTCTCGGCCTGTCGAACGGCGCGGGACTGATCATGTACGCGTTCGGCGGCACTGCGGTCGTCTTCGGGGCGATGGCGACCGTCGCCACGGTCTCGAAGCGCGACTTCTCCAACATGGGCAAGTGGCTGATGATCGGCTTCATGGTGATCTTCCTGGCCGCCATCGCGAACATCTGGCTGCAGATGCCCGCGCTGATGCTGACGATCTCGTCGCTGGCCGTGGTGATCTTCTCGTTGTTCATCCTGTACGACCTGCAGCGGGTGGTCAACGGCGGAGAGACCAACTACATCACCGCGACGCTGTCCATCTACATCAGCGTCTACAACGTGTTCAGCAACCTGCTGGCCTTGCTTGGCATCGTGGGCGGCAATAACGACTGAGACAACTGAGCGCGGTCACGCGATCAAGTCGAAGGGCGCAGCGATGCGCCCTTTTTTTTCAGTCGTTCGTTTCTTCTTACTCGAGCACCGCGATCGACTCGACATGCGAGGTATGCGGAAACATGTTGATCACGCCCGCGCACTTCAGTGTCCAGCCGCCGGTATTGACCAGGATCCCGAGATCCCGCGCCAGCGTCGCCGGATTGCAGGAAACATAGACGATCCGGCTTGGACGGTTGGAAGCGGTGGCCAGGGCCTGGGATACCGCCAAGGCGCCGTCGCGCGGCGGGTCGATGACGAGTTTGTCGACGCGGCCCAGGGCGGCCCAATCGGGCGCCTCGAAATTGAACAGGTTGGCCGGACGGAAGGACACGCCGGCCGGATCGCCGGCCAATCCAAGCAGGGCCGCCTGGTTCAGGACGGCATTTTGCCGGGCTCTCGCCACCAGGCCGGGCGCGCCTTCGATTCCCAGCACCTGTCGCGCGCGCGTCGCCAGGGGCAGCGTGAAATTGCCCAAACCGCAGAACAGGTCGACGACGTTGTCGTCGGGACGGGGGTCGAGGATATGGACCGCCCGCGTCAGCAATTGCCGGTTGATGGCGAAATTGACCTGGGTGAATTCGGTAGGCAGGAACGGGATTCGCAGCCCGAACTCAGCCAGACCGTAGGCCAGCGCCGACTGCGGCGCATCCCGCCTTCCCATCGCATCGCACAGCAGGTAGGCCGTCTCGGGGCCTTTCGGCTGCAGCCAGGGTTCGATGCGGTGGGCGGCAGCGAATTCGCAGAACTCGGCCAGGTCGGCATCGGTGGGCGGGTCCAGCACCCGAAAGACCAGCGCGGTCGGGTGTTGGCCCCGTGCCCCCCGGCCCGGCGGACGGTCGTCCTGACCCGGATGGCAGGCGCCTTCCCACTCGCTGTCGCCCACGGCGACCTCGACCTGTGGCATCCGCTCGCGGATGGACAGCCGCTCGGTCAGCCGCCGCAACGGCAACAGCAGGTCCGAAATGAAGGGCGGCAGCGTATGGCATTCGCTCATGTCCGCCACGAAGCTCGAGCCCCGCTCATGAAAACCCACCAGGACGCCGCCTTTCTTCGCCACCTGGCGAACGGTGAGCCTGGCGCGAAAGCGATATCCCCAGGTCGGGCCTTCGATCGGCGGGAGGATGTTCCGGGCCCTGACCCGTCCGAGGTGCCAGAGTGTGTCTTCAAGCGCACGCTGCTTGAACGCCACCTGCGCGCGCGCATCGACGTGCTGGGTTGCGCAGCCACCGCATACGCCGAAGTGCGGGCAACGCGGCGTGACCCGACTGCTGCTCTGGCGATCGACCGACACCACCTCGGCGACCTCGAACCTCGGTTTGCGGCGGACCACCGTCGCGCGTACCGTCTCCCCAGGCAGGCCGCCGCGGACGAACACCACCTTGCCCTCGTGATGAGCGACGCCATTGCCTTCGAGGTCCAGCGACTCGACTTCGAGGGTGATCGGGGGGGAAGCGGCGGCTCGACGCAAAACGGCGGTTACCCGGGCCAGGCCGCGAGATACTCGGCCCAATGAGCGCCCTGCAGTCCGGCGATGGTCTCGCGGAACAGGGAGATCTCACCCTGGTATTCCTCCTGGCTCAACCGACCGTTGATCAACTGGAAACGGCAGTAGAGAAGCCAGGTATTCGCCACGTCGGTTTCACAGTAGTCGCGGATGCTGGCGATCTGACCGTCACGCCAGGCCTGCCAGACCTTGGAGCCGTCCATGCCCAGCTTGCCGGGAAATCCGCACAGCCGGGCCATCTCATCCAGGGGCGCGTTGGCCCGCCCCGTGAACATCGCCAGCAGGTCCATCAGGTCGAGATGCCGACCGTGATAGCGGTTGAGATAGTTGTTGTACCTGAATTCCCGGTCGTTATCGCCGGTCTCCCAATAGCGCGGACAGCGTACGCCATGGATCATCGCCCGGTAGTTCAGCACCGGCAGGTCGAAACCGCCGCCGTTCCAGGAGACGATCTGCGGCTTGTAGCGATCTACCGTGCGGAAGAAATCCTGGATGAGTTTGGCTTCGTCGTCCTGCTGGCGCCCCCAGACTGCGAACCCTGACCCCGTCTGCGTCCCGGAACACGCAACTGATGGCGACGACCCGATGCAGGTGGTGCGGCAGGAAATCATGTCCGACTTTGAGGCGCCGGCGCTCGAAGGCAGCCTCGGCGACCGCTTCGTCGCTCGGCAGGTCTGCCAGGTCCCACGCGGCCCGCAGGCCCGCCACATCGGGAATCGTCTCGATGTCGAAGACCAGCGAAGGTGTCATCGCTTGGGCAATACCGCGATCGGGTCGATCGGTTTGCCCTGCTGACGGATCTCGAAATGAAGCTTCGGCTTGTCGGTCCCGGAGTTGCCGAGCTCCGCGATCTTCTGTCCGCGCTTGACGGTCTCTCCTTCCTTCACGGCCAGGCTGCGGTTATGGGCGTAGACCGAGAGGAGTTCATTGCTGTGCTTGACGATGATCAGGTTGCCGTAGCCGCGCGGACCGGCGCCGCTGAAGATCACGCGCCCATCTGCGGCGGCGCGCACCGAATCGCCGGCCTTGCCTCCCAGCGACAGGCCCTTGCTGCTGGTCTCATCGAAATTCTGCAGCACCGTTCCCGACGCCGGCCAGGCAAAGGCGACGCCATCGAGCAAGCCGGTACCGCCGGCGGCGGCCGGGGCGGACTTCTCGGGGGCAGGAGCAGGCACGGCGGGAATGGCAGGCGGGGCGGTCGCCACCGCCGGCGGGACGGTCGTGGTGATCACCACGGGCGCAGGGGTGCCTGCGCCAGTCGAGCCACCCTGTTGCATGGCGGCGGGATCGACCGCAGCCACGTCACCATATGGGCGCTTGAATCCCTTGGGGCCGGTCTTGAGGTTGGGATCGCCGGGCGCGCCGGCAGACGGCGTTGTCTGGATCGTGGCGGACTCGATGCTGCCGCTGCGCACCGGCGACGTTTCGACCCCGGTCACCTGGCCCTCTCCGGGCCGGATCGTGACTGAGCCAGGCACGGCTGTCGGCGGGACCGCGGGCGGCAATGGCTGCCCGATCCCGGTCTGGCCGGGAATCATGGTGAACGGGGGCTGCGCCTGCGGCGCCGGTGGCAAATTGGTGCGATTGACGACCGGCGCCGGTTTCGTGCTGCCGCAGGCGGCGAGCGCCAGCGCCAGCATGAATGCCGCCGCAAGCCGACCGGCAGGGTGAATTTCCTTGACTGACATCTACTGTTCTCCAATACCTTTGATCAGCGGGCGGTTCCAGGGCGCAAGGGGACGAAGCGCACCGAATCGAGCACGGTGAGGGACCAGTCGTCCTCCGCCACCCGGTCCACCACATGCAACGACTGAGCATCGCTGGTGGCCGACTTGACCGGCGCCACCAGGCGCCCGCCGACCCGCAATTGCTCCAGCCAGTCCCGGGACAGGCTGTCGGCCGCGGCCGCGCTGATCATTGCATCATAAGGCGCTGCCGCCGCAACGCCAACCGAACCGTCCCCGAACACCAGCCGCAGGTTGGGAAGGCGATACGGGCGGATGTGGGTCTTTGCCAGTTCGTGCAGCCAGCGTACCCGTTCGATCGAAACAACGTCGGCAAAAACATGCGAAAGCACCGCGGCCTGGTAGCCGCAACCGGTGCCGATCTCCAGCACCTTCAACGACTTGAGCTTGTCCTCCGGCACCCGATCGACCATCAACTGGATCATCCGCGCAACCGTGGAAGGCTTGGAAATCGTCTGGCCGTGGCCGATCGGCAGCGCGACGTCTTCATAGGCGCGGCTGGCCAGGCCGTGCTCGACGAAGATATGCCGCGGCACCGTCGACATCGCGCGCAGCACCGACGGCGAACGCACGCCCTGCCCCCTCAGCATTTCCACCATCCGCAGGCGGGCCCGCTCCGATACCAGGCCGTCGTTGTCGCCTCGCTTTATCGGCTGAGCCATTGCCGGGTCGCCTCCAGGTCAGTGGTAGCCGTCAGATCGATATGCAGCGGACTGATCGACACCCTGCCATTGGCAACCGCGTGAAAATCCGTGCCGGGGCCATTGTCTCGCGAGGCACCGGCGCGGCCTATCCAATAGACCGTCTCGCCGCGCGGGTTCTCGGCGGGAATCACCGGCTCCGCGTGATGACGCTTCCCCAACCGGGTCACCTCCGGCTTGCCGATCCGGTCGAAAGGGAGATTCGGGATATTGACGTTCAGCAGCATCGGCGCAGGCCAGGGGTCGGCGATATAGCGCTCCACGATGCCACGCGCGACCCGGGCAGCGCTTTCCATATGCGCATTGCCTTTCTCGACCAGCGAGAAGGCGATCGACGGGACACCCAGCAGGTACCCCTCCATCGCAGCCGCGACGGTTCCGGAGTAGATCGTGTCGTCCCCCATGTTCGCACCGTCGTTGATTCCCGAAACCACCAGGTCGGGACGGTCGGGCAGCAGGCCGGTAATGGCCACGTGCACGCAGTCCGTCGGCGTGCCGTCGATGAAGCGAAAACCGTTGGCCGCGCGGCGAATGGTCAGAGGCCGGCTCAAGGTCAGCGAATTGGAGGCGCCGGAACGGTCGCGCTCCGGCGCAAAGACCGTCACCTCTGCCAGGTCGGACAGTATCGAAGCCAGGGCTTCTATACCCGGGGCGAAATAGCCGTCGTCGTTGCAGATGAGGATGCGCATCGCACGATTCTATCAACCGTCGGGCTGCTTCCCCTGCAGTCTCTGCCCGGGTGGATGGATCGCAACGAAGCGCCGGGCGCCGCCGGGTCGACGGGACGACCGGCGTGGTGGGTCAGCCCTCTGCGGGCCAGTCCCGGATATAGGCCTTGAGCATGCGATTCTCGAAACTCTGCTCCTCCAGGACGGCGCGTGCAACGTCGTGAAATGACACGATGCCCATCAGCGTGTCGCCGTCCATCACCGGCACGTAGCGCGAATGCGACTCGATCATGAGTCGCCGCAGTTCGTTGACGTCGGTCGAGGGTGCGACCAGGGTCGGTTCAGGCACCATCACGTCGCGCACCGCGATCTCAGCGACCGGACGGGTGGGGCCGGATCGCTGCTCCATCTGACGTTTGGCAAGCACCTTCAGTACCTCGCGAAACGTCAGCATCCCGGCCAGCCGGCCGTGTTCCATGACGACCAGCGAGCCGATGTCCTGATCGGCCATGGTGACCACGCAGTCGGACAGCATCATGTCCGGGGTGACGGTGAAAAGCGTCGTGCCCTTGAGACTCAGAATTTCGCTGACTTGCATGACTTCCCTCCGGCGCCGACGTGTGATGGCACGGACACAGAGTAGCGTCTCGCCTGACGGGGCGCAAGCGCGTGCTAAATTGCCTCGCTAGCGGCCACTGACTGCGGCCCCCTTCACGGCCACCCTTTGCGGAACAAAAATCGTGAGCCAGAAAGACTATTACGGAATGGACACGCTGGCAGTGCATGCCGGTGCGTCGCCCGAACCAGGCACCGGCGCTCGAGCCACGCCGATCTATCTCACAACGTCGTTTGTCTTCCCGGATTCCGACCATGCGGCAGCCCTGTTCAACATGGAAAGATCCGGCCATGTCTATTCGCGCCTGAGCAATCCGACGGTATCGGTGCTCGAGGAGCGGATCGCTGCGCTGGAGCGCGGCGTCGGCGGCATTGCGACAGCGAGCGGTCAGGCGGCGCTGCACCTCGCGATCGCGACGATCGCCGGTGCCGGTTCGCATATCGTGGCCTCGCGCGCGCTTTACGGGGGCTCGCACAACCTTCTGCACTTCACGCTTCGCCGCTTCGGGATCACCACCACTTTCGTGGATCCGCGCGACGGCGCGGCGTGGCGGGCAGCGTTACAGCCGAATACCCGCCTGCTGTTCGGCGAAACCCTTGGCAATCCCGGCCTCGACGTCATGGACATCGAGATGGTTTCCGCGATCGCGCACGAACACAAGGTCCCCCTGCTGGTGGATTCGACCTTCACCACGCCCTACCTGATCCGTCCGTTCGAGCACGGCGCCGATCTGGTCTACCACTCCGCCACGAAGTTCCTGTGCGGCCACGGCACCGTGATGGGCGGGCTGATCGTGGACTCCGGGCGCTTCGACTGGGACGCTTCGGGCAAGTTCCCGGAACTGACCGAACCCTACGACGGGTTTCACTCGATGGTCTTCAGCGAGGAGTCCACCGTCGCCGCCTTCCTGCTGCGGGCGCGCCGCGAAGGACTGCGTGACTTCGGTGCCTGCATGAGCCCGATGAGCGCATTCCAGATCCTGCAGGGCGTCGAGACCCTCTCGCTGCGGATGTCGCGCCACGTCGAGAATGCCCGCAAGGTGGCCGGCTTTCTTCACGCCCATCCGCTGGTTTCGAAAGTGGCGTATCCGGATCTCGAATCCCATCCCGACCACGCCCTCGCGCAACGGCTCCTGCCGCGCGGTTGCGGCGCGGTGTTCAGCTTCGACCTCAAGGTCGACCGCGCCGGTGGCCGCCGCTTCGTCGAAAGCCTCGAGATCTTCTCGCACCTGGCCAACGTCGGCGATGCGCGCTCACTGGTGATTCATCCGGCATCGACCACCCATTTCCGGATGGACGCCGACGCCTTGCGGGAAGCGGGGATCGGCGAAGGAACGCTGCGGCTGTCGATCGGTCTGGAGGATGCCGACGACCTGGTCGATGACCTGAAACGCGCCTTGAAGAAGGCTGCATCATGAGGTTCACCGTCGACGGCCGCGAGGCCTATGCCTATACCGGTGGTCATCCCTTGCGGGCGGGCCAACCGCTGCTTGTCCTGGTGCACGGCGCGCAGCACGACCACTCGGTGTGGGCCATGCAATCGCGCTACCTCGCTCATCACGGGTACTCGGTCCTTGCCCTCGACCTGCCCGGTCACGGTCGCAGTGCCGGGCCCGCGCTCGAGACGGTCGAAGCCCTCGCGCAATGGGTGTGCGCGGCGGTTGAACGCGCCTGCAACGTGGTCGGCATCGAACCGATGCCCTCGAGCGTCATTGCCGGCCACAGCATGGGCGCACTGGTGGCGCTGGAGGCCAGCGCGCAAAAGCCCGAATGGCTCAAGGCAGTGGCTTTGCTGGCGATTGCGGTTCCGATGCGGGTATCGGAGCAGTTGCTGGAAGCCGCCGCCAGCGACGAAGGGCGCGCCTTCGACATGATCAACTTCTGGTCGAGTGCGGGCATCAATCACCATCCAGGCACGCCGGGCCCTGGGTTCTCCACCTATATCCAGAATCGGCGGCTGATGGAACGCCAGGCTGCGGGCGTGCTGCTGACGGACTTTACCGCCTGCAACAATTATGTTGCCGGTATCGACCGGGCCGGCACCCTGCCGGTACCGGCGCTGTTTCTGCTTGCCGGCAGCGACCAGATGACCCCGCCCAAGGCTGCGAGGAAAGCGCTGGAGGCGGCCAGGGCAGGCGACGTGCCGGTGACCCACATCGCCATTGCCGGCAGCGGTCACAACCTGCTGGCCGAGCACCCGGACGAGACCCTCAATGCGCTCCGGCAGTGGCTGCCGACGGTGGTCAGCTAGACAGGCTCCTAGCGCGGCCCGCTTCCCATCGGCTCGTTCAACAGGTCGCTTTCCGGGATCTGCAGCAGTTCGCCGCGGTCGGCACGGGTATCCAGCAACCGGCCGCGCAGCCAGATATCGTCATGGAGTGCCCGCAGCGACATCGTCGGCAGCGTCGGCGACGCGAGCCAGCGCTCAGACCACACATGGTTGGCGGGCGCCCGCGCGGACACCGGCCAGACCCGGATGATGTAACCGAGGCGGGCCAGGGCCGCGCCCACACGGTCCGCGACCTGGGCGCTGTGGCCGAACAGCGCGCCGATCTCGCTGACCTGGATGCCGTCGCCCGGCCCCCTCGCCACGATCCGCGACAGGATATTGCGTGCCCGCTCGAACTCGGCCGCCGGGCCGGCGATGACGATCCCGTCGATGTCGGCGAAGCCGAGATTGGCGGCGAGCAAGGCACCGAGCAGCACGAAGATCCACACGGCGTAGAGCCAGAAGAGGAAGACCGGCAGCACCGAGAAGGCGCCGTACACGATCTCATAGGTCGGAAACGACGTGACGTACAGCGTCATGGCCCCCTTCAGGCCTTCCAGCAGCAGGGCCGCCACGGCTGCGCCGATTACGGCATGGCGGTTGCGCACCGGACGGTTGGGAATGAGTCGATACGCCAGTGTCAGCAGGATCGTCGTCAACAGCCAGGGCACCCAGTGGGGAATGCCGAGGTCGAATGCGAGTCCAGCGCCGCCGATCGCGGCGTCGATCCGCAGGTTGACGGCGACCACCGCCGCCAGCAGCAGCGGCCCCGCCGTCAGCGCGACCCAGTACATGCCGACCCGGTGAAACAGGGATCGGCGCCGCGCGCTTCGCCAGATCCGGTTGAATGCATCCTCGACGGCGAGCATGGTGCCCAGCGCGGTGATGAAGAAGAACAAGGTTCCGACCAGGGACAGGCGTGCCGCACCGGCAGCGAACTGATTGACATAGCTGAGCACGGTGTCGGCAACCTGCGGCAGCAGCAGGTTCGCCGCCAGGACCGCCTGCAGTTGCTCGCGCACCTCGGCGAAGGCCGGCACCGACGCGATGACCAGCAGGCCGAGCGACGCGATCGGGACAATGGCCACCAGCGAAAGGAAGGCCAGGCTGGCGGCGGATTCCAGGAACTCCAGCCCGAGCGCCTGACGCGCCATGGCGCGCATCACCAGCCAGAGTCTATGCCCGGTGGGACGCCTCAGTCCGATGAAACGCTGCCAGGCCTGTCCCGCTTTCATTCAGGAGCCTGCCCCGTTGCGCTTCACCGCGACCGTTCCGACCTGCACGCGCTGCCGTCCTACCCTGCCGTTGCCCAACCTGTTCTCGCCGAAGTCCGACTGGCGCCTATGTTACCGTTGCAGCATGCCCCAGACCCCCGAATCGCGCGCCCAGGCAGCTTCCCTCACCCGGTTGCGCATCGCCACCGTGGCTCTCTGCCTCGCGCTGGTCGTCCTGGGATTCACCTGGGAAACCGTGCTGGCTCCACTGCGCCCGGGGGGCTCGCTGCTGGCACTCAAGGTACTGCCGCTGGCCTTGGTCCTGCCTGCGTTCTGGCTGGGCCGCATCCGCCACTACCAGTTGTGGTCGATGCTGATCCTGGTCTATTTGTGCGAGGGCGTGGTCCGAGGCATGACCGATCGCGGTCTGTCGTCCACCCTTGGCTGGGTCGAAACCGCGCTGGCGGTCTCCGCCTATGCCGCAATCCTGCGATACGTGCAGTTGCGCCGGCGCGCCGGTCAACCCTCCCCGTCAGCCGTCGAGGCCTGAAGTCGCCGCCACCTCCGGCTGGCTGGCCTCCTGCGTCGGCTGCTTGGTGAATCCCTTGAGTCCGGTCATCTCCTCGGCATCCCGCTGGATCTCCACCGGACTCGTCACATAGACGGTCAGCAGTTCGGCAAGCGAGCGCAGCGCATGGATGTTGATGCGCTCGTAGCCGTGCGAGGCGTCGATACCGAAGGTGACCAGCGCGGTGCGGACGTCGTTGCCGGCCTCCACCGCCGACGCGGAATCCGAGCGGTAATAGCGGAAAACATCCTTCTGGAAGCGGATCTCGAACTCCCGGCACAACTTCACCAGCTTGAGCGTGAGGTGGTAATCGAAGGGCCCGGTCTGATCCGCCATGCCGATGGTCACTCCGAACTCCGAGGAGTTCTGACCGGTGGCGGAGGTGCCGTTGTCGACGGCCACGAGCGATGCCACATCGGGCGTGAGTATCGACGACGCACCCACACCCACTTCCTCGCTGATCGTGAACAGCCAGTGGGTATCGACCGGTGTCGCGGCGCGCTCGCGCTGCATCGCTTCCAATGCCGCGAGCATCGAAGCCACGCCGGCCTTGTTGTCCAGGTGGCGCGAAACGATGAAACCGTTGCTGAGGAATTCCGGCTGCGGGTCGATGGCGACGATATCGCCGATGTCGATGCCGAGCGCGCGTGTTTCCTCGGCCGTCCGCGTGTACGCGTCGACCCGCAGTTCAATGTGCTCCCAGCTGACCGGCTGGGTATCCACTTCCTTGTTGAAGGTATGACCGGAGGCCTTCAGCGGCAGGATGGTGCCGCGATAGGAGCCTTTCTCCGAGAACAACGTGACGCGGGCGCCCTCGGCAAAGCGCGAAGACCAGTGCCCGATGGGCACGAGTTCAAGCCGGCCGTTGGGTTGCACCCGCTTGACCTGGGCGCCTAACGTATCGAGGTGGGAAACGACCGCCCGCGCCCCGGTTCGCTCGGCTCCCGGGCGGATGGCGCGGATGGCGCCACGCCGCGTCAATTCGGGCTTCAAGCCGAGCCGCTGAAGCTCCTCCGAACAGTAGCGGACCACCGAGTCGGTATAGCCGCTGGGACTGGCGATGGACAGCAGCTTGTGCAGTTGCTCAGCGAGGTATTCGACATTGATAGTGAGCCTCATGCGGCGGATTCTCCTGTGACTGGCCAGCGGCCTTCCCGTGACACGTTATTGCCTGCCGAGCGGTGACGCAAACCGGGAGGCAGCGACTGCGGGAACAGCAGATCCACGAAACGCTCCGCTACCGGTTGCGGCTCATGATTGGCGAGTCCGGGTCTTTCGTTGGCCTCGATGAAGACGTAATCCGGATCGGTAGGCGACTTGATCATGAAGTCGACGCCGACGACCGGAATGTCGATCGACCGGGCAACGCGGCAGGCGGCATCGACCAGTCGGGGATGCACCGTCTCGGTGACGTCGTGGATCGAGCCGCCGGTATGCAGGTTTGCCGTCTTGCGCACGACAATGTGCCGACCGGGCTCCGGGACGCTGTCCAGTGTCAGTCCTGCCGCCCCGACGCAACGTTCTGTTTCCGCATCGATGGGAATCCGGCTCTCGCCCTGGGTGGCAGCCTCGCGCCGGCGCGACTGCCGCTCGATCAGCGTGCGCAGGTCATGCTCGCCATCGCCGACGACGGACGGCGGACGCCTGATCGCCGCCGCCGCCAGCTTGAAGTCGATGATCACCAGGCGCAGATCCTCACCTTCGAAACAGGACTCCAGCAGCACCCGATCGGACACGGTGCGGGCGACTTCGACTGCCTTGGCGATCTCGCCGGCTTCCCGGAGGCCGACGGCGATGCCCCGGCCCTGTTCGCCCCGTGCCGGCTTGACGACCACGCTGCCATGGCGCTCGACGAATGCCTTGATCGTGCCCGGGTTGCTGCCGGCGTCGATCTGCGCCGGGACCTCGACTCCCGCCTTGCCGACTGTCCTGATCGTGACAGCCTTGTCGTCGCAGATCGAGACGGCGACGCCGGACGTGAGCTCCGAAAGGCTTTCGCGACAATGGATCGAACGGCCACCGTGGGACAGGCGAAAGAAGCCGCCCGCCGCATCGGTGACCTCGACGCCGATGCCCCGGCGGCGGGCTTCGTCGATGATGATGCGCGCATAGGGATTCAGGTCGCCGTAATCTTCAGGCGGCGTGGCGAAGAATCGCTCGTTGATCGGATTCTTGCGCTTGACCGAGAAAATCGGGACGCGCACGAACCCCAGCTTCTCATAGAGCGCGATCGCCTGTTCATTGTCATGCAGCACCGACAGGTCCATGAATGCCGCGCCGCGTGCCTTGTAGTGCTCCGTGAGCCGTCGCACGAGTTCTTCGCCGACACCCGGGAAGAGCGCCTGGGGATCCACCGCGAGACACCACAGCGAAGCGCCGTTTTCGGGATCGCCGAAGGCCCGGTTATGGTCGATCCCGGTGACGGTGCCGATCACTTCACCGGTGGACTCGTCCGCGGCCAGCCAGTAGCTGAGCGCCCGGTTGTCGCGCTTCTCCCAGAAAAAGGAAGGGTCGACCTGGACCATACCGCGCGAGGCATAGATCCGGTTGATGGCAACCGCGTCGTCGCGCGACACCAGTCGCCGGATCACGAAGCCACGAGCCTGCCGGTGATGAGACCGGTAGGTGGCCAGGTTGATCCGGTAGGTGTGCGAGGGATCGAGAAAGACCTCCTGCGGCGCCTGCGCCAGCATCACATGCGGTTCACGGATATAGAAGGCGATGTCGCGACGGCGCGGGCCCTCCGCGCCAAGGGCGTCGACCAGCGCCGCGGACGACTCGAACGTCTGCGCGAACAGCAGCCTGCCCCCAGCCGCAATCGAGTGCCACATTGCGCTGCATTGAGGGGTGGTCGTTGAGCAACTGGCGGATCGGTTTCTTCCAGCTCTGTTGCCGCATGCGCTGCAGGCGGTGGCCAAGCCTGTTTCGCGCATGTCAGATTCCATGGTTCTGCAGCCACAGTCTCCAGCAGCGCCACCTGCCACAGGGCAGATCCGCGCAGTGGTGTGATGTGCTGCTCGGGCGCCGCGAACAGCTGCGCCAGGTAGCTCTTGCGGAACAGGCCGCGCGCCGCGCCTGCGGCGACCCCAAGGCTTCCTTCACCATGTCGAGGTAGGGACCGGAGATGTACTTGAGCTGCGGCACCGGGAAGTAGCCTTTGGGCCGGTCGATGACTTCGTGCGGCACGACCAGCCTGGCAACGTCCTTGAGCACACCCTTGCCGCCCTCCTTCAGCTTGAGCTCCGGCGGAATCCGGGCCGCGAGCTCGACCAGTTCATGGTCCAGGAACGGCACGCGGGCCTCCAGGCCCCAGGCCATCGTCATGTTGTCGACCCGCTTGACCGGATCGTCCACCAGCATCACGCTGCTGTCCAGGCGCAGCGCCATATCGACCGCCGTGTCGGCATCCGGGTGCGCCGAAGTGAGCGGCGACGAAGGCCCGGCTTGCGTCGGTCGCGGCAATGCCAGCGCGGATCGAGCTGCCCCATCAGCGTGTCGTGGTCGCGGTCGAGGAAGACCCGCGCGTAGTCCGCCACCGGATCCTCGCGACTGCAGCAGCGGGCGGATACCAGTGATAGCCGCCGAACACCTCGTCGGCGCCCTGCCCCGACTGCACCACCTTCACATGCTTGGAAACTTCCTTGCTGAGCAGATAGAAGCCGACGTTGTCGTAGGAGACCATCGGCTCGGACATCGCGTCGATGGTGCCCGGCAGCGATTCCATCAGGTTGGCGGAGGGCACGAAGATCTTGTGGTGCTCGGTGTCGTAGTGGCGGGCGATCAGGTCGGAATAGACGAACTCGTCGCCTTTCTCGCCGTTGGCCTCCTCGAAGCCCACCGAGAACGTCTGCAGGCGCTTCTGCCCCGCCTCGGCGAGCAAGCCGACGATCAGGCTGGAATCGACACCGCCCGAGAGCAGGACGCCGACCGGCACGTCGGCGATCATCCGGCGGTCGACGGCACGCGCAGCGGAAGCCAGGACGGCATCACGCCAGTCCTCGCGCCGACATCCCGGCGTCCGCCGGCGAGCGGGTATAGGGCGGATTCCAGTAGTGGCGATCGCGTGCGCTGCCGTCGCGCTCGACGACCCTGACGGTCGCCGGCGGCAGTTTGCGCACGCCGTTGAGAATGGTCCGCGGCGGCGGCACGACCGCGTGGAAGCTCATGTAGTGATGCAACGCGGTGGTATCGATGGAGGTATCGACGCCGCCACCCGCCAGCAGGGCCGGCAGGGTCGACGCGAACCGCAAGTGAGCCGCGCGTATGGTTCAGGTAGAGCGGCTTGATGCCGAAGCGGTCACGCGCCAGCACCAACCGGCCGCTGTCGCGCTCATGGATCGCGAAGGCGAACATGCCGTGCATGCGGTCCACGCACTGCTCACCCCAGGCATGCCAGGCCTTCAACACCACCTCGGTATCGCCGGTGGAGAAGAAACGATAGCCGAGCTTGCGCAGCTCCTCGCGCAGTTCACGGTAGTTGTAGATGCAGCCGTTGAAGACGATGGTCAGTCCCAGGTCGGGGTCCACCATCGGCTGCTGCGCGCGGTCGGTACAGATCGATGATCTTGCAGGCGACGGTGACCGAAGGCCACCGGCCCGCGGGAGACGACGCCACTGCCGTCCGGACCCCGCGGCGCCATGGCCGCGGTCATCCTCGCTACGACGTCGGTCGCGGCAAACTCGCCGTCAAACCGGATCTCTCCGCTGATTCCGCACATCGGCCCTGGCTCTCATAGCTAAAAGTAATGGATGGGGCAAGCTTCGTGCCCCTGCGTTCATGCCGCCTCTGCCGCCTGCTCGTGTACGACACCTTCGACCGCGTCGCGCGCGCGACGCAACAAGTCCGGATCATTGGCCGCCAGCGCGGCGCTGTCGCTGAGCATTCGCCGCCAACGCCGCGCCGCCGGTTCGCCGTGATAGAGGCCGAGCATGTGCCGCGCAAGATGCCTGACCTCGACGCCTTCGCGACGGCGCGCGAACAGGTAACGGGTCATCGCCTCGACGATCTCGCTGCGGCTCCCGGGCACGACCGTCGCCGTGCCGTGCACGGCATTGTGCGCCTCCGAGGGTACGCCGGCTCGCGAAACCACGGCGTCGACCTCGGATAACACGAAGGGTTGGTGGTAAGCGAGACGGCCGAACATCAAGCCGGCGAGCCCGCTTGCCGCTGCGAGTCCGCCGGCAAGCGAGTGCAGGCCGCCATTGATCTCGAACGCGTAGTCGGGGAAATCCGCCGCCAGGCGATGGACCACCTCAGGCCGCAGCGGCGGGATCTCACGATTCTGCTTCGGGCTCAGGCCGTCCAGCCACGCATTGCGCGCATGGACGATGAAGTGCGAGCAGCCCGCATGCGCCGACCATCGCCGACGAAGTCCCGCACGAAGCCGTAGTCCTCGACATGATCGATTCCGATCCGATGCTTGACCGTGACAGGGATGCCGACCGCATCCTTCATGGCCACGACTCCCTGCGCCACGAGTGCCGGACTCGCCATCAGGCAGGCGCCGAACGCGCCCTGGACCACCCGGTCGCTGGGACAGCCGCAGTTCAGATTGATCGCCTGATAGCCGAAGCGTTCTCCTAGGCAGCGGCCTGCGCGAGCGCCGACGGGTCATTGCCGCCCAGTTGCAGCACCACGCGGTCACCCTCGAACGCCGCGCCCGAGCAAGGCGCTGGTCGCCGTGCAGGATCGCCTGGGCCGTGACCATCTCGGTGTAGAGCCAGGCCTGTGCGCGAGAGCACCCGGTGAAAGGACCGGCAATGCTGGTCGGTCCAGTCCATCATGGGCGCGACAGAGACGATTATTTCTTCATGCTTCAATTGCTTGGCATAATCCCAGAAAACGATAGTTTCTCATGCGATCGCCGTTCGCGGCCGCAGGCCGCCGACTGGAAAGACACCTAAGCATGGCAGATTCCCCGAGAGTGACGGATTCCTTCAGCTACGAACAACTGATCGCCTCAGGCGAAGGCCGGCTGTTCGGCCCCGACAGCGGCCGACTGCCCCTGCCGCCGATGCTGATGTTCGACCGCATTACCCATATCGATCAGCGACGGAGGCGCCCACGGCCTCGGCACAGATCCGCGCTGAACTCGATGTCCGCCCGGACCTCTGGTTCTTCGGCTGCCATTTCCTCGGCGACCCGGTCATGCCCGGCTGCCTCGGGCTCGACGCGATGTGGCAACTGGTCGGCTTCTACCTGACCTGGCTGCGCCTGCCCGGTCGCGGCCGGGCACTCGGCGCCGGCGAGGTGAAGTTCAACGGCGAAGTCCGACCCGATGCCAAGCTGGTCACCTACGAGATCGACATCAAGCGCGTCATCCAGCGCAAGCTGGTGATGGCGATCGGCGATGCCCGGATGCTGGTCGACGGCAGGGAAATCTATGTGGCCGAGCGACCTGCGGGTCGGCCTGTTCAGCGAGACCGGACGCGCGAGGAGCCGAAGGCAGCCGCCGGCGGAGGCGGACATCGACGACGGAGCGCGGGCATGCGACGAGTGGTCATCACCGGCACCGGCATCGTCTCCTGCATCGGCAACGATGCAAGCCACCGTTACCGCGTCGTTGCGCGAGAGCCGCTCCGGGATTCGCGCGATGCCGCAGTTCACCGAACTCGGGCTTCGCAGCCAGGTCGCCGGCGTGCCGCAGATCGACCTCGAGGCACTGATCGATCGCAAGCAGCTGCGTTTCATGGGCGACGCTGCGGCCTATGCGCATGTCGCACTGACCGACGCGATCGCCGAGGCGGGACTGCGCACCGAACAGGTGTCGCACCCGCGCACCGGCCTGATCATGGGATCGGGCGGCGGCTCGCCGGCCAATCAGATCGAGGCCGCCGACACCCTGCGTGAGCGCGGCATCCGCCGCGTCGGACCGTACCAGGTGACGCGCTGCATGAGTTCGACCGTTTCGGCCTGCCTGTCCACCAATTTCGGTATCCGCGGCATCAACTACTCGATCACTTCGGCCTGCAGCACCTCGGCGCACTGCATCGGCGCGGCCTCCCAGCAGATCGCCTTCGGCCTGCAGGACGTGATGTTCGCCGGTGGCGGCGAGGAGATCAGCTGGGGCATGGCGTTGCTGTTCGACGCCATGGGCGCGATGTCGAGCGCCTTCAACGCCACGCCCGAGCGGGCCTCGCGCGCCTACGACGCGCACCGCGACGGCTTCGTCCTCTCCGGCGGCGGCGGCGCGGTGGTTCTGGAAAGCCTGGAACATGCCCAGGCCCGCGGGGCGACCATCCTCGGCGAGGTGGTCGGCTTCGGCGCCACTTCGGACGGCGCCGACATGGTGGCGCCTTCCGGCGACGGCGCGATCGCCTGCATGCGCCAGGCGATCGCCGGTCTGGACGACCCGATCGACTACATCAATACCCACGGCACCTCGACGCCGGTCGGCGATGTGCCGGAACTGCGCGCCATCCGCGAGGTGTTCGGCGACGACGTTCCGCCGTTCTCGTCCACCAAGTCGCTGACCGGCCATTCGCTGGGCGCGACCGGAGTGCAGGAAGCCATCTACTGCCTGCTGATGCTGCGCGCAGGGCTTCATCGCCGGCTCCGCCAACATCGAGACGCTCGATCCCGCCGCGCAAGGCATGCCGCTGGTCCGCCAGACCCGCGATGCCGCCGCTTCGCACCGCCATGTCCAACAGCTTCGGCTTCGGCGGCACCAATGCCACGTCTGCGTACTCGGCGCTGGGAAGAATGCAGCGGAGACATCGAGCGCGTCAGCAAGGACACCCGCATCCGCGAGATCAAGATCCACGTGCTCGAGACACCGATCGAAGGTGTGTTCGCGTACTCCCAGGCCTGGTACACCAGGCGTTCCGCCATGCTGGTCGAGATCGTCACCGAGGGCGGGCTCGTCGGCTGGGGCGAGGCCTTCGGCCCGGCGCGGATCACTGCGGCCGTGGTTGCGCACCTGCGCCAGCTGCTGGTGGGAGAGGACGCGATCGCGATCGACGCCCTCTGGGAACGGATGTACAACGCGCTGCGGGATCACGGCCAGCGCGGCGTCGTGGTCGAAGCCATCAGCGCGATCGACGTCGCCCTGTGGGACATCCGCGGCCACTACTTCCAGGCGCCGGTCCACGCCCTGTTGGGCGGCCCGCTGCGAACTACCGTCAAAGCCTATGCGACCGGTCTCTATCGGCGCCGCGAAAGCGATCATGAGCGCTACCTGTGCGAGGAAGCCGCTGGGCTACGTCGACCGCGGATTCGAGCGCGGTCAAGCTGAAGACCGGGTTCGGCGTCGATCACGACATCCGCATGACGAAGGCAGTACGCAAGGCGATCGGCACCTGACATCAAGCTGATGGTCGACGCCAATCACGCCTACAACGTCTCCGATGCGATCCGCTACGGCCGCGCCGTCGAGGCACTGGACATCGCCTGGCTCGAGGAACCGGTGGTGCCGGAGGATCATCGACGGCTACGTGGAGGTCAGGCAGGCGTTGTCGATCCCGATCGCGGGCGGCGAGGCATCCTTCGGCCGCTACGGCTTTCGGGACATGCTGCTGCGCCGGTGCGTGGACATCCTGCAGCCGGACGTGGCGGCCGCCGGCGGCATCTCGGAATGCAAGAAGATCTTCGACATGGCCAGCGCTTTCGGCGTGCGCTGCAATCCGCATGTCTGGGGCACCGGCATCTCGATCGCCGCTTCGCTGCAGTTGCTGGCGGTCGTGCCCTCGAAGTGCCGCCGGGACTGTTCCCGGTGGCCCCGATGCTGGAGTTCGACTGCACCGACCATCCGATCCGCCAGGCGATCCTGACCGAGCCGCTCGAACCCCGCGCCGGTGAAATCGCGATCCCGACCCGACCGGGCCTCGGCATCGAGATCGACCGCGCGGCGCTGAAGCGGTTCGCAGTGACGGAACGCTAGCGCCGGAACAAAAAAATCTGCGACGCTCACCGGCGGGAAGCGACAGTCAAGTGACGGGCTGCTGCCCCAGCAGCGGCCGGTCGGCGGCTCCCGCGGCAGTCTGCGACGGCGCAATCCGTATCGCGAGCACGCCCAGGTGGCCACCGATGTAGTGAAGCAGTCCCGACAGGAAGATCAGGATGCCAGTCATCTCCATCGTCTCCTCGACCAGCACGAACATCGCATAGGTGAAGTTGTCGAGACCGTTCTTTTCCACGAACATGGCTTCAGGCATCTCCACGCCAACTGCGCCCCCGACGAAGATCGCAGCCCCGCCAAGCGTTGCCTTGCGCATAGCCGGCGGCAAGTATGCGAATACGAACCTCGCGTAGCTGAAGGCGACCACCATCACCAGGATCGACGCCGGAATAACCCAGGCCCAGTAGAACAGGCCGCTGGCCAGCCCGGGCGCAATCTCGCGAAGCGGACGGACCGACATCTCGTGGATCTCGGCCATCTCGTCGGCCGCCATCGCGAAAAAGATCAAGGCAAGAAACAACCAGTGACGGGCGTAGCGATCGCTGCTGCGGCGCCGCATCTGCAGCCCCACCATGAGAAGCAGCAGGGAGACGAACAGCAACTGGAAGGCCGAGAAGAAGGTCGGCAGGTTGGCCTCTACCCCCATGTCGAACAACCGTACCAGACCGTAGAACTCCGGCATCCCCAAGTGGTACTTCACCGACTGGAACACGACGTGCGCCAGAGCCAGCGATACGATCAACAGACCGAAGATCGCCGTGATCCGCCCGGCATGCAGGCCGACCGCCCCGTCGGCCGCAGTACCGTCATCGAGTCGTGTCAGGTGCGCCATAGGCGGCGATTATGCCGGGCACCCGCCGGCCCCCGCTCCTAAATGCAGCGAACGTATGAGGAATTGCAACGTTGTGGCCACCCTCAGGCCGCGGCCGGCCTCTGCCGCGCAGTCGCTCAGGCCAGTTCGATCAGCACCGGCTGATGGTCGGAGGCCTGCGACTCGCCGTCGACCTGCACCCGCCGCACCCGCGTCGCGAGGTCCGAGGTGACATAGATGAAATCGCAGGCATAGGAGACCGGCCACTGGACGCGATCGTAGACGCCGTTGGTATGCTGGTGCGCAACGCCGGGATGGGCGATGCTCCAGCTGTCATGAAGACGAGGCGCGCCCTCTGCAATTGGCGCCTGGAGACGCTGGTGCAGCGGATCTTCGGGCCGGAAGTTGAAGTCGCCGGTCAGGATGGCCGCGGACGGTTGCGGATACCAGTGAAACGGGCTGCCCGTGGTGTTGCGCCCCGGCGCGCCGCCCGCGCCGTCCGCCGCCGCATCGAAGGCGGCATGCTCGCACGATTGCGCATGGATACGGCGAATGCTTTCCACCTGTGCGGCACGCTGGCGCGCGGAAAAGTACTCGAGGTGCGTGGTCATCACGCGGAGATCGCCCGACGGCGACCGGATCACCGCTTCGAGCAGC
Source organism: uncultured beta proteobacterium (assembly GCA_963834335.1). Taxonomy (GTDB): domain Bacteria; phylum Pseudomonadota; class Gammaproteobacteria; order Burkholderiales; family Burkholderiaceae_E; genus Lautropia. Next base: position 686,376 of record CAWIBK010000002.1, read on the forward strand.
ACCCGCGGCATGCCCGGCTTGCTGCTGGCATCGGGAAGCCACGGCAGCGCGTGCCGCAGCACCCTCAGCACCGGCAGGCGCGACAGGATCAGATTGCCGAAGCGACGGCGCCGGCCGGCTTCGCCCGGCACGTCGACCGCGACCCCCGCGACCGGCTCGAAGCCCGGGAGCAAGGCCGACAATTCGGCAAACTGGTCCTCACCGGCTGCTGCCGGCGAGCGACGGAAAATTATCCGCGACCTCCTGCAGGCACAACACATCGAAATCGGCGAGCGCGCGCGCGTGCTCCACGATTCGTCGGGGATCGACCCGGCCGTCGCAACCGCGACACCACTGAATGTTCCAAGTCACGAGTTTCAAGAATCCGCTCCTTTGCGGCCTTTGACGCTGACGCCGGTGTTTCAGCGGATGCCGGCCCGCATGAACGATTGTACGAACTGACGCTGGAACAGCAGGAAGCCGACCAGCAAAGGGGCTGAGGTCATGAGCGTGGCGGCAGTGATGATGGACCAGTCCACCCCCTGGTCGGTGGAAGAAAACACCTGCAGCCCGACCGTGAGCGGGCGCGACTCGACCGAATTGGTGATGATCAGCGGCCACAGGAAGTTGTTCCAGTGGTGACTGACCGACACCAGCGCATAGGCCAGGTAGACCGGCCGCGCCAGCGGCACATAGACCTTCATCAGGACTTGCAGGGCGCTGGCGCCCTCCACCCGCGCCGCGTCGTCCAGTTCGGCGGGTACCGTCTTGAAGGTCTGGCGCAAAAGGAAGATGCCGAAAGCGGACGCGAAGTACGGCAGCCCGATCGCAAGCAGGGTGTCGCGCAGGCCCAGGTGGTTCATCGTGTTGTAGTTCTCCACGATCAGCACGTCGGGCATCACCATCAACTGCAGCAGGACCAGGAAGAACATGAAATCGCGCCCCTTGAACTGGAAGCGGGCGAAGGCGTACGCGGCCAGGGTGCCCAGCACCATCTGCGCCGCCAGGATCATCGTCACCAGCAGGGTGGTATTGAGGAAGTAGCGCGCAAACGGTGCAGCCTGCCAGGCATTGACAAAGTTCTGCAGAGTCAACGGCGCGCCGATCTCGAAGCGGGTGGAGAACTCCGGCGGATGGAAGGCGGTCCAGACGGCGTAGGCGAGCGGAAGCAACCACAGCAGGGCCAGCAGCCACGCGCCCAGCGTTTCCAGCCAATGGCCAAGGAGCTTCCCCTGATTCATCGGCTGAGTCATTGGTAATGCGTGCGGCGATCGAGGAAACGGAACTTGACGAAGGCGGTCAACCCCAGGATGAACAGCAGAACGACCGTGATCGCTGCCGCGTAGGCCGAATCCCAGAAGCTGAATCCGACCTGGTAGATGTAGTAAAGGAGCAGCGAACTGGCATTGTTGGGCCCGCCCCGCGTCATCACGATGATATGGTCCACTAGACGAAACGAATTGATCAGCGCGTTGATGAGCACGAACAGGGTCGTCGGCATCAGCAACGGAAACAGCACCCGCCAGAAATACTGCCAGCGCGAGGCGCCCTCCAGCGCCGCGGCTTCCCCCAGCGTGGGCGAAATCTGCTGCAGGGCGGCCAGATAGAAGATCATGAAGAATCCGGCTTCCTTCCAGATGGCCACCACGATCATCGCGCCAAGCACCGTGTCCGGGTTACCCAGCCAGTTGCGTTCCGGCAGTCCGGCCAGGCCCGTCAGCTGATCCAGCAGTCCGTACTGCGGCGTGTAGAAGAACAGCCAGATGTTGGCCACGGCGATCATCGGCAGCACCGTCGGCGTGAAATAGGCGAGCCGCAGGAACCCGCGGCCGGCGATCTTGCCGTTGACCCAGAGCGCCATCACGATGGCCAGGGCGATGGAGATCGGAATGGTGCCAAGCGCGAAATACAGATTGTTGACGAGCGCCTGCCAGAAGACCGGATCCTGCGCCATCAGCTCGTAGTTCTCCAGGCCGACGAAAACCGCCGGCCTGCTGCCCTTGGGCGTGGAGAAGAAACTGTGCCAGGCGGTCGCAACCGCCGGGTAGTGGGTGAAGGCGACCAGCAGCACCGCGGCCGGCAGCAGCAGCAGCCAGCCGACGACCGCAGACGAGGTGCTGTCCCGGGTCATGACCTCGTCGCCGTCGCGCGGGTTGCCGTGCTCAGCGCTTGTAGTTGCGCAGGATGCGGCTGGCTTCCCGTTGCGCCTCCGCCAGCGCCGGTCCCGGCTGCTTGGCGCCGGTCAAGGCGGCCTGAAGGCCGTCGTTGAGCGCTTTCGTGACCCGCTGGTTTTCGTGCGTGGAGAGCTCCGCCACCGAGAACTCCAGCTGGTCCCGCGCCACCAGCGCGGCCGGCACCTCGGCCACGTACTTCTTCATCGCGGGCGTGTCCCAGGCGTCCGGGCGCACCGCGACGTAGCCGGTGGCGATGCTCCACTGCGCCGCGCGTTCGGGGCTGGTGAGCCACTTCATGAACTTGAGCGCCGCCTGCTGCTCCGCCGGTGAGGTCTTCTTGAAGACGTAGAGGTTGCCGCCACCGGTCGGGCTGCCCCGGCGCTTGCTGGCCGGCAGCATGGCGACCCCGAAAGGAAACCCGGCATTGGTCCTGATATTGGTGAGATTGCCGGTGGTCGTCCAGATCATGGCGGCCTTCTGCTCCATGAAATCCTTGGGCGTGGTTCCCCATTCGATGACGCCGCCGGGCATCACCTTGTGTTTGGCGGAGAGGTCGACCCAGTACTGAAGCGCCTCGACCGAACCGGGCTTGTCGAAGTAGGTTTCGTTGCCGGCCTCGTTCATCAGCATCACGTCGTTGGGCGTGGTCAGGCCCTGGAACAGCCAGTAGGGAAAACCGCTGGATGGGAATCTCGACACCCCACTGCGTGATATTGCCGTTGGCATCGGTTCTGGTCAGCTTCTTGGCGAACGAGACCATCTCGTCCCAGTTCTGCGGCCCCTTGTCCGGATCGAGGCCGGCCTCCTTGAACAGGTTCTTGTTCCAGTACAGGACGATGGTCGACCGCTGGAACGGCACGCCCCAGATCTTGCCGTCCGTGGTGCTGTTCATCATGAACGCCTTGTAGAAGCCGTCCAGCCATTTCTTGTCCTCGGCGCTGCCGGCAAGGGAATCGACTGGAACGATGGCGTCCTCGTCGATCAGCGAAAACATGTCCGTGGAGAGCAGGACGGCGATATGCGGCGGCTGGCCGCTCTTGACCGCGGTCATCGCTTTGACGATGCTCTCCTGGTAGGTGCCCGCGTATACCGGCTTCACCTTGATGTCCGGATGCTCTTTGCTCGAAGTCGGCGGCAAGCTGATCGATGGTCTTGGTCACCGATCCGCCGACGGCCACCGGATAGTAGAAGCTCAACTCGACCGGCGCCTGCGCGTGCGTCAAGCCGCTCATCGCCGGACCGGACAGTGCGGCCGCACCCAGCGCCTTGAGCGCGCTTCGGCGCGGATTGGCTGCAACGGCAACATCCTTCGGTTCGCTCTTCATGCCTGTCTCCTTGTCTGCGGTTGGTTTCAATCGGCGCTCGAGCGCCTCGGTAAATCCGATTTCAGCCGTCGGCGCTCAAACGGCGGCAACACCGCGTCCGTCGGCGGCATCGAAGAAATGCTGCGCGTCCTTGCGCCAGGCCAGCGACACGCAGGTCGACGGCGCCAGTTCATGTTTGCCCGGGACCCTCACTGCGACCGCCTGCTCGCCGATCCGGCAGCTGAGGATGGTGTCGGCGCCGAAGTATTCACAGGTTTCGATCGTTGCCGTGGTGCCGGCTTCGAGGCCGGCATCGCCTGCGGGCGTCGGCAACCCCGCGGCCGACACGCCGGCGAGGCGGATGTGTTCGGGCCGGATACCGAGTTCGACGCGGGCGGGATCCGCCTGGCAGACGACGGCATCGGCGCGCACAGCCGGGGCGGCCGCCGCCGCACCGTCGATGCGCGCATCGACCACCGCGCCGTCCGGGCCGGCCGCGAGGCGAAGCACGTTCATCGGTGGCGTCCCGATGAAGCGGGCGGCAAATGCGGTCGCGGGCCTCGCATAGAGGTCTTCAGGCGGAGCATCCTGCTCGATGCGCCCTTCACGCATGAGGATGACCTGGTCGGCCATGCTCATCGCTTCGGTCTGGTCGTGGGTAACGTAGATCATGGTGAAACCGAGCTTGCGCTGCAAGGCGCGGATCTCGCGTCGCATCTCCTGGCGCAACTGGGCGTCGAGGTTCGACAGCGGCTCGTCCATGAGACAGACCGGATGCTGCGCGATGATCGCCCGCCCCAGCGCGACCCGCTGCTGCTGCCCGCCGGACAATTGGCCGGGCTTGCGATCGAGCAAGCCCGTCAACCCGAGCAGCTCCGCTACCCTGCCCAGCCGCGCTGCATGCTGGTCGGCGGGTTCCTTGCGCACCTTGACTCCGAAGAGAATATTCTCGGCGACGTTCAAGTGCGGAAACAGCGCATAGGACTGGAACACCATCGCGATCCGGCGCTGCGCCGGTGCCATCCCGGTCACATCGACGCCGCCGATCACTATCCGGCCCGCCATGGGCGTGTCGAGGCCGGCGATCAGGCGCAAGGTGGTGGACTTGCCGCAGCCGGAGGGTCCGAGCAGCACGACGAAGCTGCCGGCGGCCGCCTCGAAGCTGACGTCCCGCACCGCATAGCGGCTGCCCCACTGGCGGCTGACGTTGTTGAGCTGGATCGTGGACATTGTCCGGTCGGTTGACGCGCGTTCGTGGCGGTATGCTACCCGACACCCGCAGGCGCTGACCGTGCGCCGCGCGTGCGCCGGGCGCGTGCCGCGTCTGCGCAGGCTCAGTCCCCCAGCCAGGCACGCGGCAGCAGTTGCCGGACCTCGCGCCGGGTGAATCGGTCGTCGATCAGATACAGAACACCCCGGTCCCGGGGACTGCGGATCACCCGGCCGCCCGCCTGCACCACCTTGCGCAGCCCGGGATAAAGATAGGCATAGTCGTAGCCGGCGCCGAAGCGCGCCTGCAGTCGGCGGCGCAACTGCTCGTTGACCGGATTGACTTGTGGCAGCCCCAGGGTGACGATGAATGCCCCCAGCAGCCGATCACCGGGCAGGTCGATCCCTTCGGCGAACGAGCCGCCGAGCACCGCGAACGCCACTGCGGGCTCGGCGTCATCGAATCGCGCGAGGAAGGCGGCCTGCTCCGCTTCCTTCATGCCGCGGGCTTGCTCACGCAATGGAACGTCGGGATGGCCTGCTGCCAACCGCGCGGCGACGCCGGCCAGGTAATCGAAGCTGCTGAAGAATGCGAGATAGTGACCCGGCCGCTCGCGGAACTGGCCGGCGATCAGATCGGCGATCGGCGTCATCGAGGCATGCCGATCCCGATAGCGGGTCGACAGCCGGCCGATCACCCGAACCTCCAGTTGCCGCGCATCGAACGGCGAGGCGACGTCGACCCAGCCCGCATCGGCAGGAATGCCCAGCATGTCGGTGTAGAAGTGCCGCGGCCCGAAGGTGGCCGAAAACAGTACCGAAGACGCCGAGGCAGCGAGACGCTGCCCCACGAACGCGGCCGGCACGACGTTCCTCAGGCACAGCGTCGACAGCGGCCGCCGATTGCCGAGCGGTGGATGCCTGCTGATGTCGAATACGAAGCGGTCGTCGAACAGGTCCGCAAGCCGCAGGAAATGGAGAGCATCGAAGTAAAAGCGCAGCAGTTCGCCGGTGTCCGGTGCGGGATCGGCCCCAAGATGGTCCGAGATGGCCGCCGTCGCCTCGCGCAGGCGGGCTAGCAGCCGCGCCGGCAGCCGATCGCAGGCCTGGTAGTCGTCGACCTGCTCGCGGTTGAGGCCGAGCCAGGCGCGTCCCAGCCGCGCCAGTGGTGTCTTCAGTGCGGCCGGCACCAGCCGCCGCAGCGCGCGCAGGCGGCGTTCATCCAGCTCCGCGGAGTACATCGCGCGGGCACGGTCGACCAGATTGTGGGCTTCGTCGATCAGGACACCGACCCGCCACTGGTTCGCCAGCGTCAGGCCGTGAAGCAAGGCGTTCAGGTCGAAGAAGTAGTTGTAGTCGCCGACGATGACATCCGACCAGCGGGCCAGCTCGAGGCCCAGGTAGTACGGACAGACACCGTGCGCCAGCGCCAGCGCCCGGACCGCGGGCCCGTCCAGCAGGTCCAGGTCGCCGACCTGGCCCGCGCCGGACATGGCCAGGGCGGCGCGGCGAGCGTCCGGCAGGACGTCATGAAAGTTCCGGGCAAGCGGACAGGAAGCGCCATGACATTCCTTGTCGGGGTGCTCGCAGGCCTTATCCCTCGCAACCAGTTCCAGCACGCGCAAAGGCAGCCGGCGCGCGTCGGTGTTCGCACCCACGCCGGCACCGGCGTCCCCGCCCGAGGCGGCCTGCGCGCAAATGGATGCCAGCGCGTCCAATGCCAGGCGACGACCGGAACTCTTCGCCGACAGGAAAAAGATCTTGTCGAGGCCGCTCACCGGCGCGGCCTTGAGCATCGGAAAGAGCGTCGCGATGGTCTTGCCGATGCCGGTCGGGGCCTGTGCCATCAGGCAACGATCGCGCCGGCCCGCCTTGTAGACCGATTCCGCAAGCAGCCGCTGCCCGCTCCGGAACTCGCCATGCGGAAATCGCAGGCAGGTCAAGGCGGCGTCGCGCCGCAGACGATGGGCCAGCTCGTGGCGGGCCCAGTCGAGAAAACGCCCGCACTGGTCGAGGAAACTGGCGCGCAGTTGCGCGGCCGAGTGGCGCTGCACCAGCACCGTTTCCACGCCGGTGGCGATGTCGAGATAGACCAGGGCAACGTTCAGTTCCGTCAGGGCCAGCTTGCTGCAAAGCAGCCATCCGTAGACCCTGGCTTGGGCCCAATGGAGATGGCGGTGATTGGCGGGCATCGCGTCAAGATCGCCGCGGTGGGTCTTGATCTCCTCCAACTGCTGCAGTCGGGGATCGAAGCCGTCCGCACGCCCGCGCACGTCCAGCTGGTCGTGGCTGCCCTCGAGGCTGATCTCGGTCTGGTAATGCGCCGGGCGCCGGGATGCGACCAGGGCATGGCCGGCCATGCCTTCCTGCGCGGTCGGGCCCGGGTTGAAGCGACGGTCCAGGTCGCCCTGACGGGCGGTGAAGTCGCACAGGGTCCGCACCGCCACGACATAGCGGCCGGCGCCTGCTGCTGTATGCATGAACAGTATCTTAGCACTGCGCCCGCGTGCGGCGGTCGCGTCTTCCGGGCTATAGTTGCGCCACTGCAGACCAGCGGGGAGCCGCAATGAGAAACGACCGATGCAACGACCGGGCTCCCGGGAGGCTCGAATGACGACCAGGTCGTACCACATCGCCTGCATCCCCGGGGACGGCATTGGTAAGGAGGTCATTCCGGCCGGCCAGACCGTGCTGGAGGCGCTCGCGGCAGCGATGCGCAGCCGATCCGACGGCTTCGATTTCCGGTTCACGCCCTTTGATTGGGGGGGTGACTACTATCGCCGCACCGGACTGATGATGCCCGCCGATGGGCTCGACCAGATCCGGAACATGGACGCGATCCTGTTCGGCTCCGCCGGTGACCCGGATATTCCGGACCACATCACGCTCTGGGGTCTGCGCCTGAAGATCTGCCAGGGCTTCGACCAGTACGCCAATGTCCGGCCGACCCGGATCCTGCCCGGCATCGACGGGCCGCTCAAGCGCTGCCGCCCGCAGGACCTGGATTGGGTCATCGTACGTGAGAACTCCGAAGGCGAATACGCCGGCGTCGGCGGCCGCGTGCACCAGGGTCATCCGACGGAAGCCGCCACCGACGTGTCGATGATGACGCGCGCGGGAGTCGAACGCATCATGCGCTTCGCCTTCGGGCTGGCACGGACACGGCCGCGCAAGCAATTGACGGTCATCACCAAATCGAATGCCCAGCGCCACGCAATGGTGATGTGGGACGAGATCGCGCTGTCGGTCAGCCGGGAGTTTCCGGACGTCAAGTGGGACAAGGAGCTCGTGGACGCGGCGACTGCGCGCATGGTCAACCGCCCTGCATCCCTGGACACCCTGGTTGCCACCAACCTGCATGCGGACATCCTCAGCGATCTGGCCGCCGCGCTCGCGGGCAGCCTCGGCATCGCACCGACCGGGAACATCGACCCGGAGCGCCGTTATCCCTCGATGTTCGAGCCGATCCACGGCTCCGCTTTCGACATCATGGGCAAGGGCCTGGCCAATCCGATCGGCACGTTCTGGTCCTGCGTGATGATGCTGGAACATCTGGGCGAGACGGCGGCAGCCGCTGTGCTCATGGAAGTGATCGAGGAAGTGACGGCGCAGCGCGATCTTCATCCCCGCGACCTCGGCGGCACGGCGACTACGGCAGAGGTGACGCGCGCAGTCTGCGAACGGATCGGCTCGCACCTGCCAGTGCCGGCAAAGGCCTGAGGCGCGGCGCGGTGCCGGGGGCTGACCCGTTGACGCCGATCGTCCTCATCGGCCGCTTCGCCCCCGGCGAAGAGCAACTCTGGCTCGATGCGCTTCGCCGCGCAATGCCCGAGGAACGGCTGCTGTCCTGCGACGAGGTGGACGACCCCGCGGCGGTCGAACTCGCGATCGTCGCCAATCCAGATCCGGATGTGGTGCGCCGTTTTCCGGCGCTTCGGTGGGTGCAGAGCCTGTGGGCAGGCGTGGAGCGGCTGGTGGCCGAGCCCGCCTTCGACCGCCTGCCGATCGTACGCATGGTCGATCCGGAACTGGCACGCATCATGGCCGAAGCGGTCCTGGCGTGGACGCTCTACCTGCATCGCGATATGCCGGCGTACCTGGCGCAGCAACGAGAGCGCCAATGGCGGCAATTGCCGTATGTCGCGCCGGCGGCGAGGCGTATCGGCATCCTGGGATTGGGCGTCCTCGGGCAGGCGGCAGCCGGCGTGCTGCTGGCAGCCGGCTTCCCGGTCCAGGGCTGGCGCCGGGCAGCCCGCGGGACCGGCGCGCGTGACTCCGGCGGCGCCGTTGCGGACCGGGTGACGGTGTTCAGCGGCGACGAGGAACTATCCGCCATGGTCCGGCAGACCGACCTGCTGATCTGCCTCCTGCCCCTCACGCAGCACACCCGCCATCGGATCGATGCCAGGCTGCTCGGTTTGCTGCCGCAAGGTGCCAGCCTGATCAACTTCGGACGCGGCCCGGTGGTCCACACCCCGTCGCTGGTCGATGCGCTCGACAGCGGTCACCTCGCCCACGCCGTCCTGGACGTCTTCGACGAGGAACCGTTGCCGACCACCAGCGCACTCTGGCAACACCCGGGCGTCACAGTGCTGCCGCACATTTCCGCCGACACCGACCCGCAGACCGCGTCGCAGATCGTCGCCGGACACGTCCGGCAGTGGCGCACGACCGGCCGGATCCCGCCGGCCGTGGACCGACAGCGCGGCTACTGACCGGCGCCGGCCCCGTTGTCCATCCGGCTTACGTCCGCCGCCCCGCGGCCAATTGACATGCGATGCTCCCGATGCAACGATTCAATCAAACTCCGGGGGACGGCCATGACAGTCAGGGTGCTGGTGGTGGATGACCATCCGATGATGCGCGGCGCCTTGCGAACCGCCCTGGAAACGCTCACGGAAGACGTCGCCGTGACCCTGGCGGGATCCCTGCAGGAGGCATTTCGCCAGTTATCCGCGCAACCGCAGCCGGACCTGGTCCTGCTGGACCTGAACCTGCCCGACGCCTGCGGAACCGCCACCATCGGCGCCTTTCGCAGCCGCGCGCCGGCCACCCGCGTGATCGCAGTCTCGGGAATCCAGGACGAGGCCACCGTGCAATCCTGCCTCGCGGCCGGGGCGATCGGGTTCATTCCCAAGAGCTACAACCTCGATCAACTGCTGCAGACGATCCGGCGGGCGCTATCCGGCGCCACGGCGTTTCCGGACTTCAGCCAACGGGGCCGGCTCGCTCCCGGCGGTTCCGGCGAAGTGCACGACGTGTCCTCGCCGGCTGGCGCCTCGGCAGCGCCCAGACCCGGGTCCGGCCCCGCACATCGACTGCCGCCAACGAGGGAATACAGCGACGGCCGGCACCTCGGGCTCACCGAGCGCCAGCGGGGCGTGCTGCGTCTGATGCTGCTGGGATTGCCCAACAAGGCGATCTGCCGGGAGTTGGACCTGGCTGAGGGAACGGTCAAGGTTCATGTCAGCGCAGTATTGCGCGCGCTCGGCGTCGCCACCCGGGCGCAGGTGGTGGTAGCGGCCACCCGCAGCGGCATCCGCGCCGAGGAAATGCACTGACCTCCCCCGTGGTGCAGCTGAATTCAGTTGACGGGGTTAACCCCGGTTGCCCTGTCGTGCGGGTAGGCTATCCTTGCGCCTTGGCCCGCCGGCGGAAGCAATTTCCACGGCACAAGATTCGAGGGGCTGGAGGAGACCAGAATAAACGGTGCGGCAATCGATCGCATCGACTTTCGCCGGCGGTGGTGGGGCGGTGGTCAGGACGATACGGCGGCGGTCGCAGACTCGCCTGACCCCCTGCCCCGTTTCCACTACGTCGGCACCAGTATCAGCCTGGAATGGCCGATCACCGATCATGCGGTAGCGTGTCGACAACGACACCCTGCCCCTGCCGCTCGGCGCCGGACGCCAGCACCGCAGGCTGAAAGGGTTCCGGCAGCGGCAGGTATCCTGAGGGGGATCGCTGCTGATCCACCCGATCGATCAAAAGATCGATGACCGCCTGGCGGCACGGATCCATGGCATCCATCGCGAACTTACGCGCGAAGAACTGCTCGCTGGCCACCAGCGTCGGCAGATCGGCCGCCTCGAAGGTGCGCGGGTGTGCACCGTTGAACCGGTTCACCAGGTGGTTCGAAGGTGCGATTGCGAAGCCCGAATTGCCGAGCAGGGACGGAAAGAGGACCTCGTCGCATACCTTGAGATCCATCAGGTACGGCACACTGGGGTTTCGCTCTTCCTGACGGACCAGGTATTCGCACACGTCGCGACGCAGACAGAACCAGAGACTGCCGATAAAGGGCGTCATGCCGCCGTGGAACGGATGGCTGTCCAGCAGACCCGCACGCGCCGCCACGTGAATCTGCCGGCCGAGCCATTGCATCGGGGTCAATTCGGCGCCGGGCGCGACGCGTTCGTGGATCCCCAGGTTCGACTGCTGGATCGTCACCGGGCTCTCGCCGAAATACCAGCGCCGCGACCGACGCAGGAGGCGGGCGGCGAGCTTCTGGCTTCGGCAGAACACCCGATGGCCGTGGCTCATGAGGGCGCGCTCGTCGGTGTCCAGGTTGACCAGATCGGCGAGGATGGGGGTCCGACGCCGCGTCAGGTGCGACTTCAGCGCCGCTACCGGCTGCAGGGGCAGGCATGATCCGCTCAACAACTGGAAGTAGTCGAAGTTCGAAGACGCCAGCGCCGTGCGGATCAGGTGAAAAATCGCCCGCGCGAGGCTGGGATCTCCCCAGCCGGTGCGGATGTAGTCCGGGATCAGCCGGACACCCTCGCGTGCCACCTCGAATTCCGGCTGCTGCGAATAGTCGTGGTGGACGAAAATGGCGTCGCGCTGACCGAGACTATCCACCAGCTGCGTGACAACGTCCTGCGGCTCGCGTGCCGTGAGAACCCCAAATGCCATATCCATCAGATGCGTCCTTGCAGGCAGCCTTGACGACTGCATCATTCAGCGGGGTTCCAGGGGGAACGGCAGCCCGGGAGGCAGCCCGGCCGACCCGGAAAGCCCGAGCGTCCGGGTACCCGGCAAGCCGGAGGTCCCCCGCCGATCCCGCTGGTCAAACTTTCAAAAGCAGTCGGCGGGGGCGCCACGGCGCCAGCGAGGCAATTGATATGCCCAGCCGCGGTGGATCAGGCCGGCAAATCAGCCGCTGAACCAGGCGGCGTGTGAGCGGCGGGGATGCTCTCGCAGGGCGGAGGAAACGGAGTATCGACCGTCAGCAGGCGGCCAGGGCCAGAATGACCGGACGGAGAATGGTGGCGTCCCGTACGAGATTCGAACTCGTGTACTCACCGTGAAAGGGTGATGTCCTAGGCCTCTAGACGAACGGGACTGAGGTAAAGCCAAGAGCGGCCCGGGCGATGATACTGGAACCGGCGCCACCCTATTTCCTGCTTGTTTGCTGCCGCTCCAGACCCCCGCAACCGCGAGAGCTTTGAAGCTGGTGGAGGTATCCGGGATCGAACCGCAGACCTCTTGCATGCCATGCAAGCGCTCTCCCAGCTGAGCTATACCCCCAAGCAAGCCCGCAATAATAACGCGAGGTGCGCGCTGATGGCAAATGACGCCGCCCCGCCTTGGTGTAGGATCGGCCCGACCCGTTCAAGACCAACCGGAAAGCACGACATGAGCGCGAAACTGATCGATGGCAGCGCGATCGCCGCCAGGCTGCCGTGCCGACGCGGCCCAGGCCGCCGCACTGTGCATCGCGGCCGGCCGCGCGCCCGGCCTGGCCGTCATCCTGGTGGGCGATTCCCCCGCCTCCCGGGTCTATGTCCGCAACAAGATCAGGGCCTGCGAACAGGCCGGGTTTCACTCGGTGACGGACGAGCTCCCGGCCGATCTCCCCGAAGCGGACCTGCTCGGACGGATCGCGGCGCTGAACGCCGACCCCGCCATCGACGGAATCCTGGTGCAGTTGCCGCTGCCGGCACACATCGACGGCCGCAAGGTGATCGCGGCGATCGATCCCGACAAGGACGTCGATGGTTTCCACCTGGTCAACGCCGGCGCCCTGATGACCGGCGCACCCGCGCCTGGTGCCCTGCACGCCCCTGGGCGTCATGAAACTGCTCGAGCACACCGGCGTGCGCCTGCGAGGGGCCCAGGCAGTCGTCGTCGGCGCCAGCAACCTGGTCGGCAAGCCGCAGTTGCATCTGCTCTTGCAAGCCGGCGCCACTGTCACCATCTGCAACAGCAAGACGCGCGACCTGAAAGCGCACACGCGCCTGGCCGACGTGCTGGTGGTCGCCGTGGGCCGGCCCGAGATGATCACCGGCGACATGATCAAGCCGGGGGCCGTGGTCATCGACGTCGGCATCAATCGGCTGGACAGACGGCAAACTGTGCGGTGACGTCGATTTCGCCGCGGCCAGCGAGGTCGCCGGCTGGATCACACCGGTGCCTGGCGGCGTCGGGCCGATGACGATCGCGATGCTGCTGGAAAACACGGTGCGGATCACCCGCAAGAGAATGGGAATATGACAAGCGTGACACTCCAACACAAAAGCGACCGCGGTCGCCAACCCCCTGCTGGACCAGCGACGACCTGCCTCGTTTCGCCGCCTTCGATCCGGCCCAGGTGACGCCGGCCCTCGATCAGTTGCTGGCGCGACGCAGACGAAGCGCTGGGCCATGCCATCGAGGCCGCAGACCCCGGCCACCTGGGATGCCTTCGTGCTGCCGCTGCAGGCCGCCACCGAACGGCTGGGACGGGCCTGGGGAATGGTCAGGCATCTCAACTCGGTAATGGACTCGCCGGCGCTGCGCGATACCTTCAACGTCAACCTGCCACGCGTCACTGAATTCTGGACCCGGCTCGGACAGACCGAAGGCCTGTTCGCCAAGTACAAGGCGCTGCGCGCGGGCGAAGAGTACGGTCGCCTCGACGCCGCACACGCCCGCGTGATCGACAACGAGTTGCGCGATTTCCGCCTGAGCGGCGCTGAATTGAAATCGCCCGGGCGCGAGCGCTTTGCCGCCATCCAGGAAGAACTGGCCGGCGGCGCAGCAGCGCTTCTCGGAGAACGTGCTGGACGCAACCAACCAGTTCGAGCTGATGGTGGAGGATCCGGCCCGGCTCGAAGGGTTGCCGCCGGATGCTGTCGCTGCGGCCCGGGCCGACGCCGAACGCAAAGGCCGCGACGGCTGGCGCTTCACGCTGCAGTTTCCTTCCTACCTGCCCGTCATGCAGTACGCGAGCGATCGCGGCCTGCGCGAAGCAGATGTACCGAGCCTATGTCACACGGGCGGCACAGGGATCCGGCGAAGGACAATACGCCGCTGATGCACCGGATCCTGGCACTGCGCCAGGAGAAAGCGAAGCTGCTCGGCTACGAAAGCTACGCCGAGGTGTCGCTGGTCGCCAAGATGGCCGATTCGCCGGCGGCGGTCGAGTCCTTCCTGCTCGACCTGGCGCGGCGAGCCCGCCCGTTTGCCGAGAAGGACCTGCAGGAGGTCCAGCGTTTCGCGGCCGACAAACTCGGCATGGACCGGCTGGAGGCCTGGGACCTGCCCTACGCCAGCGAGCACCTCAAGCAGGATCGGTATTCGTTTTCGGACAACGAGGTCAAGCAGTACTTCCAGTTGCCGCGGGTGCTCGATGGACTCTTCAAGCTGATCGAACGCATGTTCAGCGTGCAGATCCGTCCGGATACCGCCGAGACCTGGCATCCGGACGTGCAGTTCTTCCGGATCGAATCCGCCGGCAGCCTGGTCGGGCAGTTCTACCTCGATCTCTATGCCCGGGAGGACGAAGCAGTCCGGCGCCTGGATGGACGACTGCCGGGGCCGCAGCCGCAATCCGGCCGGCAACGAAGACGCCCAGGGCCGCGACCTCCTGCAGACGCCGGTGGCCTATCTGGTCTGCAATTTCCAGTCGCCGGTGGACGGCAAACCGGCCCTGCTGACCCACGACGACGTCAGCACGCTGTTCCACGAGTTCGGCCACGGCCTGCACCATATGCTGACGCGCATCGATGCGCTGGGCGTCTCCGGCATCTCCGGTGTCGAATGGGATGCGGTCGAGCTGCCGAGCCAGTTCATGGAGAACTGGGCATGGGAGTGGGAAATCGTGTCGTCGATGAGCCAGCACGTCGGTACCGGTGCAGACATGCCGCGGGAGCTGTTCGACAAGATGGTGCGCGCCCGGAATTTCCAGGCAGGTTTGCAGACGCTGCGCCAGATCGAGTTCTCGATGTTCGACATGGCACTTCACGACGAGCGGTATCCCAGGTGCCCAAGGAGCCCCAGGTGGCGCCAGTGCCCAGGCAACGCCTGCCGGCGCTGCGGCGGACCCGGCCGCAGACGGCGCCGATCCGATCCAGGCCATCCTGGACGACGTGCGAGACAAAGTATCGGTGATCCGGCCGCCGGCCTTCAATCGGTTTCAGAACAGCTTCAGCCACATCTTCGCCGGCGGCTACGCGGCCGGCTACTACAGCTACAAGTGGGCGGAAGTGCTCTCGGCGGACTGTTTCGCGGCGTTCGAGGAAGAAGGGTTGTTCAATCCGCAGACCGGCGCCACGGTTCCTCACGGAGATCCTCTCGGTTGGCGGCAGTCGACCGGCCATCGACTCGTTCAAGGCGTTCAGAGGTCGGGAGCCGCGCCTGGAGGCCCTGCTTCGCCATAATGGGATGGTCGAAGAGGCTGCCTGAACGGATACGGCGTCGCGCGGATTGCGTGTCGATCGACCCTGGCCGGCATCTTCAATGGTTAGGAGGAATGGACATGAATCGCGTGCTCGTCAACGGCCTCGTCCTGGTGGTCCTGGGAACTCTTTCGCTGCCGGCGGTAGCCCAATACAAGTGGCTGTCGGCGGACGGCAGGACCGTCTACAGCGATGTCCCGCCCCCCGGCGGCGCGACTCGTATGGATGCGCGCACGGATCGCCCGACGGTTTCCGGGAGCACGTCCGATCGTGCCACGGCACAGGTCGACCTGCCCTTTGAGCTGAAGACGACCAGCAGCAGGTATCCGGTCGTGCTTTACACCGCGACCGACTGCGTGCCGTGCAACGCCGCCCGCCAGCACCTGGGCGCCCGCGGCATCCCTTTCAGCGAAAAGTCGATTGCCACCGTTGCCGACTTCGACGCTTTCAAGGCACGCGGCTTCAGCGACAACAGTTTTCCGGCCATGACGGTCGGCCGCGAGAAAGCCGTCGGCTTCGAGCCCGGTGCCTTTGACCGGCTACTCGACGCGGCGGGCTACCCGAGCACTTCGAAGCTGCCCGCCGGTTACCGGCAGGCCGCGGCCGAGCCGATGACGACGCAGCAACCCGCGAAGGCGGCGGCAGGCTCGCCAGCACCGGCGCTGGCGGAGGACACCCGGCAAACCGCCGGCGCCGGCCAGTCGGCCGTCGAGCGCTATCGCCAGCAGATCCAGGCCGGCAGCACGCCCCGCGCACCCGATCCCGGCCCGGCAATGCGATTCTGAGCAGTATCGGTCACCACGGTTTCAGGCGCCCGCCACGCCGATGATCGCGTCGGTGAGCGCCTGGGCCTGTGAGACGTTACTGCCCGCCGGCACGCTGCGGGTCAGCCAGACATTGCCCCCGATCGTTGAGCCCTTGCCGATCGTGACCCGGCCGAGCACCGTGGCGCCGGCGTAGATCACCACGTCGTCCTCGACGATGGGGTGACGCGCATCGCCCTTGACCAGGGTACCGTCGTCGCTCGCCGGGAAACGCTTGGCGCCAAGCGTCACCGCCTGATAAAGACGCACATTGCACCCGATCACCGCGGTTTCGCCGATGACAACGCCGGTGCCGTGATCGATGAAGAATCGTTCTCCGATCGTGGCGCCCGGATGGATGTCGATCCCGGTGAGCGAATGCGCCAGTTCCGCAATCATGCGCGCCGTCAGGGGCACGCCAAGCCGGTACAGGACGTTGGCGAGGCGATAGTGGGTGATCGCCGCGATGCCGGGATAGCAGACCAGCACTTCGTCGCTGCTGCGCGCTGCCGGGTCACCCTGATAGGCAGCGAGGATGTCGGTATCGAGCAGCTCCCGGATCCGCGGCAGGCACTTGGCGAACTCGCGGGTGATCGACAACGCCCTGGCTGCATCCTGATCGCTCAGCGTGTCCAGGTTGGAGTCGAACAGCAGTTCGCGTCCGAGTTGCTCGTTCAGCGAACGCAGCGCGACGTCGAGCGTGTGCCCCACGTAGTGGTCGATGCTCTCGCTGGTCAGGTCCGAGCGGCCCAGCCGGTTCGGGAACATCGCCGCCGTCAGGCCGGCGACTATTTCCGTGAGCGTGACGCGCGACGGCAACTTGGGCGGCCTGCCGTCGCGCTGCCGGCTCTGCAAGGACGCATTGCGCAGATCGCGCAGTTGCGCAACCACCTGATCGATTCCAAGACTTTGCCCTGTCGGCATGGACCCTCGCTGATTCCGGATTGAATCCTGTCAAATATACTGCCGACGCGCTCAGGCGCTTTTCAACACACACACGACAGGCTCCAAGCGAGATTGCCCATGACCCAAGCCAACTGGCGCTTCGAAACACTTTCCGTCCATGCCGGCTACCAGCCCGATCCGACCACCCGCGCGGCGGCCGTGCCGATCTACCAGACTGTCGCGTACGCGTTCGACAACGCCCAGCACGGCGCGGACCTGTTCGACTTGAAGGTCCCCGGGAACATCTATACCCGGATCATGAACCCGACTCAGGACGTGCTGGAGCAGCGCGTCGCTGCCCTGGAAGGCGGGATCGCGGCCCTGGCGCTCGCCTCCGGGCAGGCCGCAGTGACCTATGCGATTCAGACGATCTCGGAAGCCGGCGACAACATCGTGTCGGCGAGCGCCTTGTACGGTGGCACCTACAACCTGTTCGCCCATACCTTGCCGCAGTTCGGCATCGAGACGCGCTTTGCCGACCAGACCGATCCGGCGTCGTTCGAGAGCCGCATCGATGCCCGCACCAAGGCGATCTTCGTCGAATCGATGGGCAATCCGGGTGGACGTGTCACCGACATCGCCGCTATCGCGGAAGTGGCCCATCGCCATGGCGTTCCGCTGATCGTCGACAACACCGTGCCCTCCCCCTACCTGTGCCGCCCGATCGAGCATGGCGCCGACATCGTCGTCCATTCGCTGACCAAGTATCTCGGCGGTCACGGCACCAGCATCGGCGGCGCCATCGTCGATTCCGGAAAGTTCCCCTGGTCCCAGCACAAGGAGCGCTTCAAGCGGCTCAATGAGCCGGACGTGAGCTACCACGGGGTGGTCTACACCGAGGCACTCGGACCTGCGGCCTATATCGGGCGCGCCCGGGTGGTTCCCCTGCGCAACACCGGTGCCGCCATTTCGCCGTTCAACGCGTTTCTGATCCTGCAAGGCATCGAGACCCTGGCACTGCGCATGGACCGCATCAGTGAGAACGCGCTCAGGATCGCGCAGCACCTGGAGCGGCATCCGAAAGTAGCCTGGGTGCACTACGCCGGTCTGCCCAGCCATCCCGACCACGCGCTGGTCGGCAAGTACCTCTGCGGAAAGGCATCGGGCCTGCTGACTTTCGGGCTCGTGAGCAGTGACGGCGGCGGTGCTGGCAAGGGCCGCGAGAGCGGTGCACGCTTTCTGGATGCGCTCGGCCTGTTCACGCGCCTGGTCAACATCGGCGACGCGAAGTCGCTGGCGACTCATCCGGCCTCGACCACGCACCGGCAGCTGTCGCCGCAGGAACTGGCCCAGGCCGGGGTGGCGGAGGATACCGTTCGCCTGTCGATCGGCATCGAGCATATCGACGACCTGATCGCCGATCTGGACCAGGCACTCGCCGCCACCTGACCTCGCGCGCGCAGGCGGGCCCGGCCGGATCGGTCAGCCGGGCTTGCTGCTGCTGAACCAGCGATCCTTGGCGAGCATGATGTCGCCGTGACTGCGACCGGCGGGAATCATGGGAAAGCAGTTTTCTTCGGCCGCCACCTGGACATCCAGGAAATAGGGGCCAGGCGAGTCGATACATTCACGCAGCGCGCCGTCGAGGTCGCCTCGTTCGCTGATAGTGCGGGCCTGCCATCCGAAAGCGCGCGCAAGCGCGGGAAAATCGGGCAGCGCCTCGGTGTAGCTGTGACTGTAGCGGCCGCCATGGTTGAGTTCCTGCCACTGCCTGACCATGCCCATGTAGCCATTGTTCGACAGCACCACCTTCACCGGCGTGCGGTGCTGGGTCGCGGTCGCCATTTCCTGGACGTTCATCAGGATGGATGCGTCGCCGCTGACGCAGACGACCAGCCGATCGGGGTGCGCGATCTGCGCACCGATCGCTGCCGGCAGGCCGTAGCCCATCGTACCGGCGCCGCCGGAGGTCAGCCAGCGATTCGGGGCCTCGAACTTCAGGTACTGGGCCGCCCACATCTGATGCTGGCCCACGTCGGTGGACACGATCGGATCATGCCCCGCCAGCGCATGCTGAAGGCGGCTCATCAGGGCCTGGGGCGCGATATGCGTCGTCGGATCCGCGAAGGCCAGGGATCGCTCCGATCGCCACGATTCGATCTGCGCCCACCAGTCCCGCAGCCACGGGTCCCCCGCAACACGAGCCGGCGACCGAGCGTCCATCTCGGCCAGCAGTTCCCGGAGTACGGCAGCGCAGTCACCGTGTAGACCCACGTCCGCCTTGACGACCTTGCCGATCGACAGCGGATCGATGTCGACGTGGATGAACTTCGCCGACGGAGCAAAGCCCTCGACGCGGCCGGTGACCCGGTCGTCGAAGCGCGCACCGACGCAGACGATCAGGTCCGCGTCATGCATGGCCATGTTGGCTTCCAGCGTGCCGTGCATGCCGAGCATCCCGAGGAAGGCGGGATCGGACGCGGCAAAGGCCCCGAGCCCCAGCAAGGTCAGGGTGCAGGGCGCGCCGGCCTGGCGCACCAGCCGGGTGAAGGCCGCACAGGCGGCCGGTCCGGAATTGACGAGGCCGCCGCCGCCGTAGAAAACCGGGCGGCGCGCGGCGAAGATCAGGTCGATGGCCCGACGGATATCGTCGCGCCCGTGCCGGCGGGCAGGGGCAGTCGTCGTGTCCGGTTCCTCGACCGCGCCGGCTGCCGGCGCTTGCACGGCCTGCTGGAGATCCTTGGGAAAATCGACCAGTACCGGGCCCGGGCGGCCGCCGGCAGCGATCCGGTGCGCCTTGCGCACCGTGGCGGCGACCTCGGTGACCGCCCTGATCTGCACATTCCATTTGGTGACGGTCGCCGAGATGCCCAGGGCATCGCATTCCTGGAAGGCGTTGGTTCCGATTGCCGACGTCGCGACCTGGCCGCTGATGCACAGCACCGGGACCGAATCGCTCAGGGCATCGAGCAGGCCGGTGGTGGTATTGCTGATGCCGGGCCCGGAGGTGACGAACACCACGCCGACGCGGCCGGTGGTGCGGGCATAGCCCTCGGCCGCATGCACGGCAGCCTGCTCGTGGCGCACCAGGATGTGGCGCATCCGGGGTTGCTGATGCAGGGCATCGTAGAGCGGCAGGACCGCGCCCCCGGGATAACCGAACACGGTATCGACGCCGAGTTCCAGGAGCGTGTCAATCAGGACGGCAGCCCCGCTGAGGGGGAGGGCCGCGGGGGTGGGTGACGGTGACACGGGCAGCGACTCGTCGGTCGCCTGCGCGCGATCAGGCGCACGATCGAGCAGATTTTCCATAGAAGCCATTGTGCCTGCGCGCCCCCGGCAATTTGTTTCGAATCCAGGCAAAAGCGTCCATACGGCAGATGATTCTGTGAGAATCGAGTCGAATGACGGAATATCATTCCGCGTCCACGCCTAAGAACACCGGGATTTCTCATGCAGCTGGACAAATTTGACATCTCTATCCTGGAGGGCCTGCAACGCAATGCCCGCATCAGCCTGCAGGAACTGGGCGCCCAGGTCGGCCTGACTGCCTCGCCTTGCTGGACGCGGATCAAGCGGATGGAGGCGGCCGGCGTCATCGAAGGCTACACCGTCCGTTTGAGCCCGACCGCCCTGGGACTGGCAGACACCGTCATCGTGCAGGTCACGCTGGAAAGCCATTCCGACGAGGCCCTGATGGACTTCGGCCGTGCCCTGGCGGCAATCCCGGAGGTACTGGAAGCCTTTCTGGTCTCCGGGGACTATGACTACTACATCCGGATCGCCGTCAGCGACACCCGCGACTACGAACGACTCCTGCGCGAACAGCTCTACCGGATACCCGGCATCCGGCACAGCAAGTCCAGCTTCGTGCTCCGCCAGCTCAAGCAGAGCCCCCTGCCGCTCAGGCGATAACCGGGCCGCTCAAACGAAAGCCGGCCGATCGGGAATGGCCTGCCCCGACGGCGCGAACCGCCATGTCGGCGCGTCGCCACCCCCGTTGACGACGGGGCGTCGCCGCGTCACTACAATCGCAGTCGATGCAGACTGCTCACACCCTGTCCGAACTGCGGGACGCGCGCCAGAGGCTCGGCGATTGCGCGCTGGTCCCGACGATGGGCAATCTCCACGCGAGGCATCTGTCGCTTGTCGCACCCGGCGCTGCCCGGCTCGGAAGCACCTGCCTGATCGACAGCCTGGAAATCTGACCGGAGCCCTCACATGCCCCTCACCGCAGTCCCCTCCGCCAGCCGCGCCGTCGTCGTCGGCGGCGGCACCATGGGCGCCGACATCACGCTGGCGCTGGCCCGCGCAGGCTGCCCCACCGTCCTGATCGAAACGGCTGCACAGCGACGCGAAGCGCTGGACGCGTATCTGACTCGGGGCCTGGCAGCACTCGGCCTCACCCCGCACCGCCACCTGATCGAGCTGGGCGGATCGCTGGACGAGGTCGACTGGCCCGGCATCGACCTGGTGATCGAAAGCATCCCGGAGCGACTGGCGCTCAAGCAGGCCCTCTTCGCGGCGCTTGGCGACTACGCCCGCCCCGACGCCTGCCTGTGCAGCAACAGCTCGAGCTTTCCGATCTCGGCGATCGGCGAGGGGCTCGCCGGGGCGCACCGGATGTTCGGCCTGCACTACTTCATGCCCGCGCACCTGGTTCCCCTCGTGGAAGTGGTGCTCGGCGCGCAGTCGGACCCCCTGCTGGCCCAGGACCTGTGCGCCTTCGTCAAGGGATGCGGCATGGTGCCGGTGCTGGTGCGCAAGGACCTGCCCGGGTTCCTGGCGAACCGCCTGCAGCATGCCCTGGCGCGGGAAGCCTTCGCCTTGATCGACGCCGGCATCGCCTCTGCCGAGGATGTCGATGCCGCCGTCCGGTTCGGGTTCGGATTCCGCTTTCTGGCAGCCGGCCCCGTTCTGCAGCGTGATCATGCGGGCCTTGACGTACACTGCGCTGCAGCCGCAACCATGTACCCGTCCCTGGCCAGCAACGTCGAGCCCTCCCGGTCCCTGACAGACCGGGTCGCTGAGGGCAAACTGGGCATGAAGACCGGCGAGGGTTTCTTCCGCTGGAGCCCGGAAGCCATTGCCGCCGAACGCAGTCGCTACGATTCGCTGCTGCGCGCGGGGCTGGACCTGCTTGCTGACGAATTGCCGAAAGTCGCCAAACCCTGATGAGGAGTCGATCGTGAGAGCTTCGCCCCTGCCGGCCGTCGTGTGCGCCCTGGCCACCGTCGCGATGATGCTCGCAGGACAGGCGCTGGCGCAGCCGGTCCTGAGCCTGCCCTACCCCACGAAACCGATCAAGCTGGTGGTGCCCTATCCGCCGGGAGGCGCCACCGACGTTATCGGCCGCATCCTGGCACAGAAGCTGTCCAGCGAACTGGGCCAGCAGGTCGTGGTGGACAACCGGTCGGGCGCGGCCGGCAGCATTGGCGCCGGCATGGTTGCCAACGGCCCCGCGGACGGCCACACGCTGCTGATGGGCGCGCTGACCAGCCATTCGATCAACGCGGCCCTCTACGGCAAGACTGTTCCTTTCGACATCGAAAAGAGCTTCGCCCCGATCGCGATCGTCGCCACCGTCCCTCTGGTTTTCGTCGTTCATCCCGATGTCAAGGCGCACACCTTGTCCGACCTTATCGGTCTGGCCAAGGCCAAGCCGGGCGCGATCACCTACGCGTCGGCCGGCAACGGATCGCCCCAGCATCTGGCCGGTGAACTGTTTCAGCGGATGGCGGACGTGCGCATGCTGCACGTGCCGTACAAGGGCAGCGGTCCCGCCATGATCGATCTGGTTGGCGGCCAGGTTCAGTCGATGATCGAAACCGCGCCTGCCGCGCAGCCTCATATCAAGGCCGGCAAGCTGAGGGCTCTCGCCACCACCACGCGCGAGCCCGTGGCGACCATGCCGGACGTACCGACTGCCGAACAAGCCGGCTTGGCCGGGTTCGAAGTGATGTCCATGTTCGGCGTCCTCGGTCCGGCGGGAACGCCCGACGCGGCGGTCGCCAAGGTCAGCGGGGCGCTCAAGAACATCATGGCGATGCAGGACGTCCGAGAGACGCTGCTTGCGCAAGGCGCCCTTGCCACCTGGACCACCGCGGTCGACGCCGAAGATGCGATCCGGGTGGAAAGCACGAAATGGAAGAAGCTCATCAAGGACGCCCACATCCAGGCAGAGTAATTGCCGCACGCCGGCCGGCGGGGTTACTTGGGTTATTCTCGTGACCTGTCGAAACCTGACCTTCCGTGAGCGGCCGCACCACGGAGCCTGCGGCTGGAGCACCTGATGGACCTGGACCTTACTTCACCTCAATTCTGGATTGCTGTCGGTCAGATCATCATGATCGACATCCTCCTGGGCGGCGACAACGCAGTCGTGATCGCGCTCGCCTGCCGCAAGCTGGATCCCGCCAAACGCAAGCTCGGCATCCTGTGGGGTACGGCAGGCGCCATCGCATTGCGGGTCATCCTGATCTTCTTTGCGCTGACGCTGCTGGCCATCCCCTACCTCAAGATCGTCGGTGCTCTGCTGCTGCTGTGGATCGGCGTGAAGCTGCTGCTGCCCGAGGAGGAGGACGGACACGGCACGATCGAAGGATCCGATCGGCTGTGGGCGGCGGTCCGGACCGTGATCATCGCGGACCTGGTGATGAGCGTCGACAACGTGATCGCGATTGCCGGCGCCGCCCAGGGGGCCGGCGGCGGTCACGAGATGCCGCTGGTGATCTTCGGCCTGCTGGTGAGCGTGCCGATCATCGTCTGGGGCAGCCAGTTGGTGATCAAGCTGATGGACCGCTTCCCGATCGTCATCACCCTGGGCGGCATGCTGCTGGGCTGGATCGCCGGCGGCATGGCGATCACCGACCCCGCGGTCGTGCTGAAGCTGCAGCCGTACATGGGTTGGTTGGCGTACGTTGCCCCGGCCGCCGGAGCCCTGCTGGTTCTGCTCCTCGGACGCTGGCAGTCCAGCCGCGTTGACGCGGCGAACCGTCACGCGAAGGCGGCGGCACAAAATCAGGCGGGTTGATCCGCAGAATCATGGAACTCTGGTCCTCTGTGTTCTGGCTGGCCCTGGCCGAAATCGTCTGGGTCAACGTCCTCCTGTCGGGCGACAACGCCGTCGTCATCGCCCTCGCCGCCCGGTCCCTGCCGGCGGCACAGCAACGGCGCGCCATCGTCATCGGCTCAGGCGCGGCCATTGCCATGCGGATCGCGCTGACCCTGGTGGCGGCGCAGATGCTCACCTTGCCCTGGCTGAAGCTGGTCGGCGCCGTCCTGCTGATCTATATCGGCGTCAGCCTGCTGCTGCAGGACAACGCGGAGGATGCGCCCGGCGCGGCGCACGGCGGACTCCTGGCCGCCATCCGGACGATCCTCATCGCAGACCTGGTCATGAGCCTGGACAACGTCATTGCCGTCGCCGCCGCCGCCAAGGACAACACCATCCTGCTGATCGCCGGGCTGGGCATCAGCATCCCGCTGGTGATCTTCGGCAGCACACTGCTGCTCAAGGTGATCGAGCGGTTCCCGGTACTGGTCTGGCTGGGCGCCGCCCTGCTGGGCTTCATCGCCGGGGAACTGCTGGTCGAGGACCCCGCCCTGACCGTGGGCATCGGCAGTTTCGAAGCGACGATCCATCTGAGCCACCACAATTTCGCACTCGTTTGCGGCGTGGCGGGGGCGGCACTGGTAATGCTGGCGGGGCGGCTGATGACGCTGCGTGAGCAGAACCGCACGGAAGCGGTCTGATTCGGCTCAGGTCGTTGCCATCGACGAGCCCTCAGGCGGGACCCAGCCGCGAGCCGACCCTTCGGCGTAGCACCGGTTTTGAGATCTCCAGGGCCACCAGGCCATCAGACGACAAGAGCCTTTTTCATGAAGACACGCATCACGGCGATGTTCGGCATCGAGCATCCGATCATCCAGGGCGGCATGCACTATGTCGGCTTCGCCGAGCTGGCCGCAGCGGTTTCGAATGCCGGTGGTCTGGGCATCATCACGGGGCTTACTCAGAAATCGCCGCAGGCGCTGGCCACCGAAATCGCGCGCTGCCGGGAAATGACAGACAAGCCTTTCGGCGTCAACCTGACGTTTCTGCCGATGTTGAAGAGCCCCGACTACGCAGCTTATGTCAGCGCCATTATCGATGGCGGCGTGAAGATCGTCGAAACCGCCGGCCGCAACCCGCAGGAGCACCTGCCGCGGCTCAAGGCCGCCGGCATCAAGGTGATCCATAAGTGCACGTCGGTGCGTCACTCCCTAAAGGCCGAGGCGATCGGCTGCGACGCCGTATCGGTCGACGGCTTCGAATGCGGCGGCCACCCGGGCGAAGACGACATTCCGAACATGATCCTGCTGCCGCGCGCCGCCGACGTTCTCAAGATCCCGTTCGTCGCCTCCGGCGGCATGGCCGACGCGCGCAGCCTGGTGGCCTCGCTGGCGATGGGCGCGGAGGGCATGAACATGGGCACACGGTTCATCGCCACCAAGGAAGCGCCGGTACACGAGAAGGTGAAACAGGCAATCGTCGCAGCCTCGGAACTCGACACGCGCCTGATCATGCGATCATTGCGTAATACCGAGCGGGTGCTTCGCAATGCAGCGGTGGATCGCCTGCTGGAAAAGGAACGCTCGCTTGGTCCCGACTTGAAGTTCGAGGACATCATGGCGGAAGTGGCCGGGGTCTATCCGAAGGTCATGCATGACGGCGATCTGGATGCCGGGGCCTGGTCATGTGGCATGGTCGCCGGTCTGATCCATGACATTCCGACCTGCAAGGAACTGATCGACCGGATCATGGCCGAAGCGCAAGCGCTGATCCGAAATCGTCTGCCCGGCATGCTGCTCGAAACCGGTGCGGCATGATGGCAGATCACTAGACGTGAAGGTGCGCCAGAAGCTCGTCACGCCCGATCCCCTCGCGCCCGCCCTCCAGCACGACTCGGCCCTGATCCATCACCAGGTAGCCGTCGGCGATGCGTTCGGCAAAAGCGAGGTTCTGCTCCACGACGACGAAGGTCGTGCCGCCGGCCTTGCGCTCGTCGATCAACGCGGCCATCTGCAGGATGTTCTCCCACTGAACTCCTTCGCTCGGCTCGTCGAGCAGCACCACCGGCAGATCCTCCGCGAGCGCGCGGGTGAATGACAGCAGTTTCCTTTCGCCGCCGGACAGCGTGCCGGCATGCTGGCCCAGCCGCTGCGACAGCAGCGGGAAGCGCGCAAAGTAGGGTTCGAAGAGATCGATCGAGCGATCGTGCCGCATCAAGGTCAGGTTATCGCGGACGCTGAGCGAATCGAAGACGGGCCGCTCCTGAGGGCTGTAACTGATTCCCAGCCGGTGCCGTTCGGTGGGATCGAGCCGCTGTATTTCTTGCCCGTCGAGCGATACGCTGCCGCCGCGGCACGGCAGGAAGCCGAACAGCAGTTTCATCAAGGTGCTCTTGCCGACACCGTTACGCCCGATCACGCACAGCACCTTACCCGGGTCGGCAGTCCCGCTGACGCCCCGCACGACGTCGGCGCTGCCGTAACCACCGGTCAGTTGATCGAAGGTCAGCTGCATGAGCCGCACCGGGCTGTCCTGACCGGCGTCACTTCCCGGCCCCCACGTACACCGCTTTGACCGCCTCGTCCGCCTGCACTTCGGCAACGCTTCCCTGCGCCAGGAGGGAGCCGTTGTGCAGCACGAATACCTGGTCGGCGAGCTGATGCACCAGGCTCATATCGTGCTCGATCACGATGATCATCGCCTGCGTGTGCAGCGCGGCCCAGCGGATCACGTCGACCACCGCAGCGGTCTCGCTGGGCGACAGGCCGGCGCATGGCTCGTCGAGCAGCAGTAACCGGGGCTCGCCCACCAGCGCCATCGCCAGCTCCAGGATCTGGCGCTCGCCGTGCGACAACTCGGCCGCAGTGCGCTGCGCATCGGCCAGGAACGGATAACGCTTGCACAACGCCTTCTGCATCGGCGTGCTCCAGCGACGCAGTCGGGGCCGCAGCAGCTCCAGCGGTGTCGTGCGACCGCTCCAGATCGCGATCGCGAGGTTGTCGGCGATCATGAGCTCCGGGAACACCGAAGGGATCTGGAACTTGCGTCCGATGCCCAGTCGCATGATCCGGTGCGGCGGCAAACCGATCAGCGACTTGCCCGCAAAGCGCGCCCCGCCCGATCGGATTGACAGCTCGCCGGTCAGCATGTTGAAGGTGGACGTCTTGCCGGCACCATTGGGTCCGATCAGGCAATAGATGGCCGGCCGTTCGAATCGCAGCGAAAGCCTGTCGAGGATCCGGACTTCCCCGACCTGGACATCGACTGCATCGACGCTCAGTTGGGCCGCATGGTCGCGACTGGCGGCGTCGGCGACAGGGGCACGGCACGCTGCGTCGCGGCGCGCCGGCGCCGGAATTTCTTCGGCCACGCGGGGCGCGCGTTGGAACGGCCGCAGCAGCCGCGCGATCGCACCCGCCAGGCCGTCCGGAAAGAGCAGGACGACCGCGATGAACAGCACCGCGAGCACGATCTCCCACCAGGCGAAGCGCGTGCGCAATTCGCTGGTCAACACGCTGAGCAGGATCGCACCCAGCGCCGGCCCGAGCAGCCGGCTGCGGCCGCCGACGGCGGTCCAGATCACGAGGTCCGCCGACAGGATGAACGCGACCACCTGCGGCGTGACCAGCCCCTGCTGCGGCGCGTACAGCGCACCGGCCGCGCCGGCAAACCCGCCACTGATACCGAAGGCAACCGCCTTCAGCCGGTTGGTGTCGAAGCCGAACATCGACACGCGCCGCTCGTTGAGCGACAGCGCGGCCCACAGCACCCCCAGCGGCGCGCGATACAGCCAGGCCAGCACGAGCACCGCGATGATCAGCGCGACGCCCGCGACGTAGTACGACTCGACATAGCCGTCCATCCCGGGCAGCCCGGGAATTCCCTTCAACCCGTTGAAGCCGCCGGTCACCGACTCGAAACTGTTGGCGAGCTGATAGCCGAGCAGCGATAGCGCCAGCGTGATCATCGAGAAGTACGGACCGCTCTCGCGCCCGCGGCGGAATACCAGCACGCCGATGCCGAAGGCGAGCAGTCCGGGCGCGATCGCTGCGAGCGGCAGCAGCAACAACAACCAAGGGCTGGCCTCGAATGCGATCAGCGCCAGACCCGACAGGTAGGCGGCGAGCCCGAAGAAAAGCGCCTGACCCAGGGGCAGGAAACCGGTGCGCCCCCAGCACAGCCCGACCCCCAGCGCGGCGATCGCATACAGGAAGAACAGCGACAGCTGGTAAGCCCAGTAGTCGCCCAGGAGCTGCGGCAACGCCAGCAGCGAGACGACCGCGCCTGCAACCCAGGCCGCAGTGGACGTCACCGTAGACCAGGCAGCCGAACTACGCCCGCGCATGAATGCCATGCGGGCGCAACCACAGGAACAGGATCGCCAGCGTCAGCACGACGAAGTAGCCCGAGGTCGCATCGAACAGCGCCGATACCACACTATTGCTGCCACCGATGATTACCGCACCCGACAGCAAGCCGACGGCGCTGCCCAGACCACCCACCACCAGCACGAAGAACGACTGCAGGATGAAGTCCAGCCCCATGAACGGCTGCACCGGCACCAGCGGCGCGATCATCACGCCGCCGGCACCGGCTATGCAGGTGCCGATCACGAAGGTCCACGCCGAGTAGCGGCGCACCGGGATCCCCATCGCACGCGCCAGTTCCGGATTGCCGACCATCGCTCGGATCCGAGTGCCGGTACGGCTGCGGCCGTACCAGCCGATCAGCAGCGCGAGCGTGACGACGCTGATCGCGATCAGCACCAGCCGGTAACTCGGATAGACGGTGCCCAGCACCTCCACCGTTCCGGTAACCGGCTCGGTCAGACTCCTGAAGCTCAACCCGAAGCCGGCCTCGATCGACTTGCGGATCAGCAGGCTCAGGCCCCAGGTGACCACCAGCGTATCGAACGGGCGGTGGTAGAGCGGCCGCACCAGCCAGCGTTCGACCACCCAGCCGAGCAGGCCGCAGACCGCGATCGCCAGCGGCACCGCCGCCAGGAACGGCCAACCTGCGGCTTGGACGACGTGGGCACAGTAGGCACCCAGCATGATCACTTCGCCGTGCGCCAGGTTCAGCACGCCGAGCAAGCCGAATACCACGGCCAGCCCCAGCGCGAGCAGGGCCAGCGTCGACACCGCGTACAGCACGTTCAGTGCGTGCGCGACCAGAGCCGAATCCAACGCCGGTCCCGTCAGCCGCGGTCTTCAGGAAGCCTCAGGCCTTGCACGCCGTCCCGCTCGGCAAAGCCTTCAAGGTGCGCACCACGTTGAAGTCGGTGCCCTTGCACTCGGCCAGGAACATGTCCTTGTCGACATGGCGCCCGCGCATGGTGCCGCGACCGGCCGCGGTCGCGAACGTCAATCCCTCGGCGGCGGCCATCAGCTTCTTCGCATCGGCGCTGCCCGCCTTCTCGAACAGCGCCTTGGCGAAGTTGATGCCGGCATAACAATCCACGCCGATCGTCGCCAGCTGGGGCGCCTTCGCGCCGTGCTTGGCGGTATAGGCGGCGCGGAATTGCTTGTTGCCGTCGCTCGGATCGTTGGCGAAGTAGCCCATGCACGAGAAGAGCCCTTCGCTGTTCTCCGCGCCCACGCCCATCAGCGTGTTCTCCTCGAGCAGCAGCGCGAGGCGCGTGATGTCCTTCGTCAGCCCGAAGCCGGCGAAGGTGCGATTGAAGTTGACGTTGTCGGCGCCGACCAGCGTGATGACCACGGCGTCGGGCTTGGTGGTGCCGATCCGGGTCACGATCTCCTCGAACTTGTTCGGCGCACCGAAAGGCATGTATTCCTCGGCGACCACTTTGCCACCGAGTTCCGACAGGTACTTCTTGACCTGCTCGTTGGTCTTGCGCGGCCACACGTAGTCGTTGCCGATCAGGAAGAACGACTTCGCATTGCGCTCCTTGACCAGGAACTCAGCCGCGGGCTGCGCCTGCTGCGGCGGCGTCTCGCCCAGACAATACAGGTTCTGCGAGCAGTCGCCCCCTTCGTAGACCGGGGTGTAGATGTAAGGCGTGCGCCCCTTGATGGTCGTCACCACCGCTTCGCGGGTTGCGCTGTCGTGCGAGCCGACGAAGCAATCGACCTTTTCTTCCAGCATCAGCCGCACTACCGATCTCGCGGCGTCGGCCGGTGGGCCGCCCGCGTCGGCCGCCAGCAACCGGACGGGCCGGCCCATGATGCCGCCCGCCTTGTTGATCTGCTCGGCCGCCAGGTCGGCGCAGGCGCGCTGCGTCGGCCCGAACAGCGACGCCGGCCCGCTCAACGCGATCATCAGCCCGATCTTGAATTCCTTCGTCTGCGCCGAAGCGTAGCGCGCGACGCTGCCGGTGCCTAGCGCTGCCGCGCCGGCCTGCAGCAGACGCCGGCGGATGTTGTTGTGAGTCGGGTTCATCAGGTTTTCTCCGTTGATCATTGTTGAAACGGCGAGCGCGTTCGGATCACGCGGGCGGGCTGGGGACGAAGTCCGATGCGGGCCGACAGTCCCCCCGGGAGTCTGTCATAGCGGCCGGTGGCGGTCGAGGACGATCAGTTGACGCCCGGTGGCGGCGGCAATGCAGGCAGCAGGGCTTCGACCGCCAGCCCGATCTCCAGCAGACGGCGGTCGTTGCCGGCCGCGGCGCAGAATTCCAGGCCGACGGGCAGCCCGGATGACGACAGGCCGGCTGGAATGCTCAGCCCGGGCACCCCGGCCACGCTGCCCGGGCTGCTGTTGCGGATGAAGGTCAGGAAGGTCGGCACCTGCTTTCCGGCCAGTTCGGTGGTGTCGTCGTCGCCGATCGGCGCGGCCGGCAGCGGCGTGGCCGGGAATACCACCGCATCGATCCGGTTGCTGTCGAAGCAATGCCGATAAAGCCGCTGCAATGCCGGCCGGCCGATCTCGATCGCCTGTCGATAGGCGTCCGGCGGAACCGCGCCGGCGCCGGTGAGGCTGGTCAGCAGGCCGCGCACGTCCGGGCTTGCACAAGCTTCGGCCAGGGCCTTGAAGTCCAGCGACGAGCCGTGTTCGGACAGGTAGCGGTTCAGGTCCTCGACCGTCTCGTAGAGCGCGATCGAGAAGCCGTTTTCCGCATCCAGCCTGCCCGCGTCTGCCAGGTCGACATCGACCAGCACCGCACCCGCGGCGCGCAGCGATGCAAGGGCCTCCTCACAAACTCGCGCCGTTTCCGAATGAAGCCCCTCCCAGAAGAAGCTGCGCGGCACGCCCAGTCGCATGCCTCGAAGCGAAGCCGGCGCGCCGGGTGCGGCATCGCCGGTGACGATCGAGTCCAGCAGTGCACAATCGGCAACGCTGCGCGCCATCGGCCCGGCCGTGTCACGGGTGCGCGAGATCGGAACGATGCCGGCCTGCGGCCAGCGGCCCGTCGTCGGGCGCAGCCCGACGATGCCGCACAGCGCCGCCGGCACCCGCACCGAGCCCCCGGTGTCGGTGCCGATGCCCGCCGGCACAGTCCGTGCAGCGATCGCCGCGCCGGTACCACCGCTCGAGCCACCCGGGATGCAGCTCGGCAGCCACGGATTGCAGACGGCGCCGAACGCGCCGTTGTTGCTCGTGATTCCGTAGGCCAGCTCGTGCAGGTTCGCCTTGCCGAACACGATCGCGCCTGCATCGACAAGCCGCTGGACAATCGGCGCGTTGCGCGACGGCACGTTGTCGCGCAGCCCGGGCGTGCCACCCGTGGTTGCGATGCCCGCCGTGTCCAGGTTGTCCTTCAGCGCGAGCGGGATGCCGAACAGCGGGCCGACTGCCGCGCCCTTGCTGCGGCGTCGCTCTGCGTCGCGGGCAGCAGCGCGGACCTGCTCGGGGTCCAGGTGGATGAAGGCGTTCAGGTTTGCGACGCGCACCGCCTGGGCCAGCAGCGCTTCGGTGTATTCGATGGGGCCCAGCCGCCCGGAGGCGATCGCTTCGGCGGCGGCCGTCAGAGTCAGTTCAGTGAGTTGCATGGGATGGGCCTTGTTATCGGGGAGAATTACAGGTTTCCCCGATCCAACCCGGGACGGAGATCCGGTTTTGCTCCCGTAAGCATAGCGGCTGCCTGGCGCGGGCTGCAACGATTGGTAGGCGGTGCTGCCCCCCCGCGCCGATCGAGGTTCCTGTTCTAATTGCCAGCTGCATCCCGGCACAGCAGGGACTTACGCTCGCTGGCAAGCACGTGCAGACGGACGCAATCATAGTTTGCGTAGCCGAATGTGTAGCCAGGCTCGACCATGGTTTCACAAGCATCTGATTAACAAGGTATTTACTTCCGCCATGAAACTTGCCACCTGGAACGTCAATTCACTCAAGGTCCGGATCGACCACCTCCTGAACTGGCTGCTGGAGAATCCGGTCGACATCGTCTGCCTGCAGGAAACCAAGCTGGTGGACGAAAAGTTTCCCGTCGATGCGTTGCGTGCTGCGGGCTATGAAGCGATCTTTTCCGGCCAGCCGACCTACAACGGCGTCGCGATCCTCTACCGCCAGGATCTGGGGCTGGCACCGGCGGATATCATCATCGACAACCCGCTGCTGCAGGACCACCAGAAGCGGCTGATCACCGCACGATTCGGCAGCCTGCGGGTGATCTGCGGCTACTTCCCCAACGGGCAGTCCCTGGAAAGCGAAAAATACCAGTACAAGTTGCGCTGGCTCGCAGCGCTGCAGGACTGGCTGCGCCAGCTGGATGCCGCCAGCCCGATGGCCGACCGGGTTCTGCTGGGCGACTTCAACATCGCCCCGGCCGACGAGGACGTCCACGATCCGGTCGCCTGGGAAGGCCAGGTGCTGGTGTCGGAGCCCGAGCGTGAAGCTTACCGGGGATTGCTGTCGCTGGGCCTGCACGACGCCTTCCGGCTGTTCGAGCAACCGCCCCGCCTGTTCAGCTGGTGGGACTATCGCCAGTTGGGCTTCCGGCGCAACGCGGGACTTCGGATCGACCTGATCCTGGTCTCGGAATCGCTGAAATCCCGGGTGCAGTCCTGCTTGATCGACAAGGCACCGCGCAAGCTGGACAAGCCGAGCGATCACGCGCCGGTGGTACTCACCCTGGCGCCAGGCCTGCCGAATCTGTCGTAAGCCTTCGCCCGCGCAGGCGACTGCAGGACACAGGGACCGCAGCGTCCCGGTACGATCCGCTAGGCTCCTAAGCGCTTGTGTCGTGAAACTCAATGACCTGCTTGCCCACTACGGGCGTGTCGCGTCGGCCAGCACGTTTCGCGACGGCGACGAGGCGGTCCGGCTCTTCGGGCTGCATCATCTCAGCGGCAATTCCGAGTCGCCACTGACAAACGGCGACCGTGCGCCCGACATCTGGTTGCGTGCGCGCCCTTCATCCGATGGCGCCGCCGCAATTCCCGCAGGCCCGGCGGTTCGGCTGGCGTCCCTGCTCCTTGCCGGGCCGGTGGTCCTGAAGTTCTTCCGGGGCCGCTGGTGTCCTTACTGCACGCTCGAGTTGCGCGCGTGGCAACGCAATCTCGAACGCCTGCGCCGACTCGGCGCGCAGATTTTCGCCATCTCGCCCCAGAGCCAGGACGAAACCCGCTCGACCCGGCTGCGCGACGGCCTCACCCTGCCGATGATCAGCGACCCCTGCAACACGGTAGCGCGGCAGTTCCGGATCGCCTACGAGCTGGTCGCGGAAGAACGCTGGCTGATGCGATCGATGGGCATCGACCTGACAAGAGTCAACGCCTGGCGCGATCCGTCGGACTTCGACGCCGGGCTACCGGGAGACCTCGAGGACGCGGACCTGCCGCGCAGCGGCGACGGCTGGTCGCTCGCTCTGCCGGCGCTTTACGTGATCGACAGCACTGGTCGGATCGTCTACAGCTTCGTCGACGCCGACCATCGCAACCGCGCGGAGCCCGATAACGTGCTCGCGGTCATTGCCGGATTGAAGCCCGGAGTCAGTCGTCCAGTCCCAGTTCCTGGATCTTCCTGGTGATCGTGTTGCGCCCGATGCCCAGGCGCTGGGCCGCTTCGACCCGACGCCCCCGCGTATGCCTCAAGGCCGCCCGGATCAGCGTCGCTTCGAATACCCGGGTGAACCGGTCCATGATGCCCGCCCCCTCAATCGCCTGATCCCCCGGCCCGGCGCCGGTCCGGTCGCCAGGAGCGACTGAGGCGATCAAGTCGGCGGCTGCCGTCAGCGGTCCCGGTCCACCTGCCGCGATCAACTGGCGCGCGGCCTCCTCCGCCAGCATTTGCGCCCAGGGTGGCAGCTTCATCCTGAGGCATACCGGCGGCCGACCCTGGGACGATGACCGATCCTGCCTTCCACGAAGGCCCTGCTGGAGTCGCCCAGTCCCGCTGGACTGCTTCGCCGGCCGGCCGGCCGGGTTCCGGCGGCGCGGACGCAGCACCGGGCCGCACCGACTCGCCCGCCAGCATCCCTTCCAGCGTCGCCGGCCCGGCAATCGACCTCGCCAGGCCCGAGGCGTCGGCGCCGGCAGGCGGCGCCGCGTCCGGTGGGTTTGCCGGCCGATCCGCCGAGCCCATGGCTGGGCCGGCCGCGGCTCGGGCCGATAGAATTTCCGGCGGCAGATCGCCGGCGGCTATGGTCTGCGCCGGGGCCATCACCATGAGCCAGTTGCAGACGTTCTGCAACTGCCGGACATTGCCGGGCCAATCCGCCCGTGCCAGCAGATCGGCCGCCTCCTGGAGTGATCCGCTTGGGTTCGACGCCGAGATCGGCTGCACTCTTCGCCAGGAAATGCCGCACCAGCAAAGGTATGTCCTCGACGCGGTCACGCAGCGGCGGCAGGCGCAGGCGGATGACGTTCAGCCGATGGAACAGGTCCTCACGAAACAGCCCCTGCCGGGACCGCTCTTCGAGGTTCTGATGAGTCGCGGCGATGACGCGGACGTTGCTCTTGATTGCCTGGTGCCCGCCGACCCGATAGTAGTGGCCCTCCGACAGCACCCGCAGCAGGCGGGTCTGCATCTCCGATGGCATGTCGCCGATTTCATCGAGGAACAGCGTGCCGCCATCGGCTTGTTCGAAACGGCCGCGGCGCTGCTGCTGCGCGCCGGTAAACGAGCCTCGCTCATGCCCGAACAACTCCGACTCGAGCAGATCCCTCGGGATGGCCGCCATGTTGAGCGCTACGAAAGGTCGCGCAGCCCGTGCACTGTGCCGGTGCAATGCCCTGGCGATAAGCTCCTTGCCGGTGCCGGATTCACCCGTGACAAGCACCGTCACGGCCGACTGGGACAAGCGGCCGATTGCCCGGAACACCTCCTGCATGGCCGGCGCCTGCCCCAGCATGTCCTGCCCGTCGAGCGGCCACCTCGGCCGGCGCCTCGCGCACGTCGTTCTCGCTGACCGCGCGGCGGATCAACCCGATCGCCTGGGACAGGTCGAACGGCTTGGGCAGGTATTCGAAGGCGCCGCCCTGGAAGGCCGAGACCGCGCTGTCGAGATCGGAATAGGCCGTCATGATGATGACCGGCAGCGTCGGGCACTTCTGGCGGACCTGATAGAGCAGTTCGATGCCGGACTCCCCGGGCATGCGGATGTCCGACACCAGCACCCGGGGTACGGCGTCGTCGAGCGCCATGAGTACGTCGCGCGCTTCCGGGAAAGCTGCGGACCTTGAAGCCTTCCTTGGTCAGTGCGCGTTCCAGCACCCAGCGGATCGACTGGTCGTCGTCGACGATCCAGACCTCATCCATGGCTTCCGCCCTGTAGTCCGCGACCACGGCCCGCGCTGTCTCTACAACAGCGGGAGCAGTACTCTGAAGTCCGTCAACCCCGGCCGACTCTCGCATTCAATCAAACCCCCATGCTGCTCGACAAACGTCTGGGCAAGCGGCAGTCCGAGCCCGCTGCCCCCTGCCCGCCCGGACACCAGCGGAAAGAAGACGCGGTCCAGAAGCTCACCCGGTATGCCCGGTCCATTGTCGATGACATGCAATTCCAGTGCCAGCCTGTGACGGATTCTGGCAATGACCACATGTCGGGCGATGCGGGTGCGCAACCGGATGATGCCGCGGCCCTCCAACGCCTGGGCCGCATTGCGCACCAGGTTCAGGAGCGCCTGGATCAGCTGCTCCTTGTCGGCAACCAGTTCCGGCAGGCTGGCGTCGTAGTCGCGGGTGATGCTCAGTCCTTGCGGATACTCCGCCAGCACGATCGAACGGACCCGTTCGCAGACCTCGTGCACGCTGACGTGTTCGGACGGGCGCGGCGGCCGATGCGGGGCGAGCAGGCGATCCACCAGCTTCTGAAGGCGATCTGCCTCCTTGATCATCACCTGCGTGTATTCGCGCAGCTCGGGCGTTTCGAGTTCGCTTCGAGCAACTGCGCCGCGCCCCGGATGCCTCCGAGCGGATTCTTGATTTCGTGTGCAAGATTGCGGACCAGCTCGCGATTGGCCCGGGCCGAATCGTGCAGCCGCTCCTCGCGGTCGATGCGGATGCGCTGATCGACCTCGTGGAACTCCATCAGCATGGCGCCGAGATCGCTGTCCAGGACGACCGCCAGGCAATGAACCGTCAGCGGGTCGCGACCGGCAAGCTCGAGCAGCAGGTCCTGGCCTTTCTGGCCGAATTCGTTGTTGCACGCCTGGGCGAGCAGGCTGCGGATCACGGCGCCGTTGAGAAACAGGGCGTCGAACGGTTGCCCCGTCAGTGCACGCGACGAGACCCCGAACAGCAGCGAGGCGGCATGATTGCTGAAGACGGTGTTGCCCTGGACATCGAGCACGACCGCGGCGCTGCCCAGCAGATCGAGGCCCGCGAGGCGCGAGTTCGGGTGCCGGCGCCGGTCAGCCGGAGCGGCGCCCTCGGGCGCGGCGGACGTTTGCGCGTCTGTCGTAGGCGACGTTATTTCACGCCTTCCAGTTCGCGGCGCAGTGACGCCACGTTGGTCTCGGAACGGGTGATGTCGTCCTTGAGACGCTCCACCCGGTCCAGGTACTTCTGGTAGTTGCGCTCATTGCCCAGGCGCTCCGGCTCGCCGCCGTTGTACTCCTTGCGGATTTCTTCCAGCCGGGACTTCTCCCGCGCCAGTTCATCCTCCAGGATCCGCCTGCGGTCGGAGTCGCGATTGCGCTGGGCCGAGGCGTCGACCCGCGGGAAGTCCGATGGCGACGCGTTGGCCGTCGTAGTCCGACCGCCGGCCGGCAGCCGCGGTGAGGGTACCGTGGTCAGCGACGGCAGATCCATGGCCTTGCAGTTCTTGCCGGGTGAGTTCTGGAACAGCGGCGTTCCGTCCGGGGACTCGCAACGATAGATCTGGGCCTGCGCCGCGATCGGCAGCATGAGGCCGCCGAGGCAGAGTAACAGGCTGGCGCGAGGTAGCAACTTTGTCATCTTGTACCACCGTCACGGGCTGCTGTTGGAGCGGCCAGTTTACGGCATAAAGGCGAGGCTTCGTCGACTCGGGCTCTCACCCTCGGCCGAGGGACAACGCCGACTCGACCGGCGGCGGACCCGATCCGACCGACGGGCCCGCAGGCCCGCCGTCTACGCCCTGTCTTCAGCAGGAGTAATACATGTCGAACTCGGCTGGGTGGGTGGTCATGCGGATGCGCTGCACTTCCTCCATCTTCAACGCGATGTAGGCATCGATCATGTCGTTGGTGAAGACACCGCCGCGGGTCAGGAACTCGCGGTCCCGGTCCAGGCTCTCCAGCGCCTGGTCCAGCGAACTGCACACGGTGGGGATCATTGCATCCTCTTCCGGAGGCAGGTCGTACAGGTTCTTGTCGGCCGGATCGCCCGGGTGGATCTTGTTCTGGACGCCGTCGAGGCCGGCCATCAGCAAGGCTGAAAACGCCAGGTACGGGTTGGCGAGCGGATCCGGAAAACGGGCCTCGATGCGGCGACCCTTGGGGCTGGCCACGTAGGGAATCCGGATCGATGCCGAGCGGTTGCGGGCCGAGTAGGCGAGCTTGACCGGAGCCTCGAAGTGCGGGACCAGCCGCCGGTACGAGTTGGTGCCCGGGTTGGTGATCGCGTTCAAGGCACGGGCGTGCTTGATGATGCCGCCGATGTAGTAGAGGGCGAAATCGGACAGGCCGGCGTACTTGTCGCCGGCAAACAGGTTGGCGCCGTCTTTCCAGACCGACTGGTGCACATGCATGCCCGAGCCGTTGTCGCCGACGATCGGCTTCGGCATGAAGGTCGCCGTCTTGCCGTAACTGGCCGCCACGTTGTGCACCACGTACTTGAGGATCTGCAGCCAGTCGGCGCGCTGCACCAGCGGGGCGAACTTGGTACCGATCTCGCACTGGCCGGCACCGGCCACTTCATGGTGATGCACCTCCACCGGTACGCCCATCTGCTCCATGATGAGGACCATCTCCGAGCGCATATCCTGCAGGGAGTCGACCGGCGACACGGGGAAATAGCCACCCTTGACCGTGGGCCGGTGGCCGCTGTTGTGGCCGTCGAAGCGCTTGTTGGTCGACCAGGAGGCTTCCTCGGAGTCGATCTGCACCGAGCAACCCGACATGTCCACATGCCAGGTCACCGAATCGAACACGAAGAACTCGGGTTCCGGTCCGAAATAGGCGACGTCGCCGACGCCGCTCGACTTGAGGTAGGCTTCGGCCCGCTTGGCCAGGGAGCGGGGATCGCGCTCGTAACCCTTGCCGTCGCCGGGTTCGACCACGTCGCAACTCAGGATCAGCGTGGACTCCTCGCGAAACGGGTCCATGACAGCGGTGCCGGGATCGGGCATCAGCAGCATGTCCGACGCCTGAATGCCCTTCCAGCCGGCGATCGACGAGCCGTCGAAGGCATGCCCGTCCGTGAACTTGTCTTCGTCGAAATGGGAAAGCGGGACGGTGACGTGCTGCTCCTTGCCCTTGGTGTCGGTAAACCGAAAATCGACGAACTTGACTTCGTTGTCCGCGATTTTCTTCATGACGTCTTTGACGGTGGCCATTCAGTACTCTCCTCTGAGTTTCGGCAATTGGACGCGACGGTCGGCGACTGTAAGACGGTTGCAGGCAACTCGGCAAGCACAGATCAGCCTTTATTCAAGCACTCGATTGAAGCATACGCAAAAAATATGCCACTTCTGGCCGGGCTGGACCGGCCGGCGGCAGGGAGCGAATCATCCAAAGCCACTTCAGCGCTCGCCCCAATATGGTGCATCACGATTCTTGCACCGCAACAGCCCAGCCGCAAGCACTATGACGGTGCATTGGCAGGGTCTCGCGTTGCCGGCAGGAACATCGACTGGAGGTCGTTGAGAAAACGCAGTCCCAGCGGGGTTGCGGCCAGCCTGGTCGGGTCGCTCGTCAGCAGGCCCTTGGCCATCGCCTTGTCGAGCATGGGTGCGATCCGCGCCAGGGACTCACCGGTATGAGCCTCGTACAAGGTCGCCGGCACGCCCTCGGTCAGCCGCAACGCGTTGAGCATGAACTCGAACGGCAGATCGCGCCGGTTCAGCGTCTGTTCTACTTCCACCGCGCTGCCCGCGGCCGCCGCTTCCACGTAGCGACGCGGATGGCGATAGCGGGTCTGGCGCAGGATGCGGTCGTGAAACGACAGTTTTCCGTGGGCGCCGGCGCCAATGCCAAGGTAGTCGCCAAACGTCCAGTAGTTGAGGTTGTGGCGGGCCCGATGGCCCGGCCTCGCGTAGGCGGAGACTTCGTAATGATCGAACCCGGCTTGCGCCAGTCGCGCGTCGATCGCGTCCTGCATCGCCGCGGCCGCGTCTTCATCCGGCAGCGCCGGCGGGAAGCGGGCGAACAGCGTATTGGGTTCCAGCGTCAGGTGATAGAGCGACAGATGCGGCGGGTCGAAAGCAAGGGCCTGTTCGAGGTCGTCATGCAGCTGCGCCAGGCCCTGCCCCGGCAGGGCATACATCAGGTCGAGGTTGTAGGTCGGGAAGATTTCGCCTGCCGCCCGCGCCGCCGCGCGCGCTTGCGCCGCGTCATGAACCCGGCCGATCGCCGTCAGGCGGGCGTCGTCGAAACTCTGCACGCCCAGGGACAGGCGGGTCACCCCGGCGCTGCGAAACCCGCTGAAACGCTCGCGCTCGAAGGTTCCGGGATTGGCCTCCATCGTGACCTCGGCGTCCGGGGCGACCTTCAGCCGGGCACGCAGGCTGGACAGCAGGCGATCGATGCCCTTCGGCGAGAACAGGCTCGGCGTCCCGCCGCCGATGAAGATGGTCTGGACCGACCGTCCCCACACCAGCGGCAAACTGGACTCCAGGTCGGATTCGAGCGCCGTCAGGTACCCGGCCTCGTCGGCGCCGCCGGCCGGCGCCTCGTGGGAGTTGAAATCGCAGTACGGGCACTTGCGGATGCACCAGGGCAGGTGGACATAGACACTCAGCGGCGGAAGCTGGCTCAGGCCCGATCCCTGGCGCAGCGAGACGACGGTGTTCACCGGCTCGCCGCCGTCGCCGCCGACGCCGACCGGCGCCACCGGCGGTTGTGCCGCAAGCGCCGACAGCAGCGAAGCGATTGCGCGCCCGCGGTGGCTGATGCGATTCTTCTGCGCGGGCTCCATCTCGGCGGCAGTGTGCGCCTGCCCTTCCGGCTGGAAATGCGCGTCGTAGCCGAAACCATGGCTGCCCCGCGCCTCGGCCACGAGCTTGCCGGCCCAGGCACCCTCGGCAATCAGGGGTCGCGGATCGTCCGCGTGGCGAAGCAGCACGATCACGCAGTAATAGAAGCAGCTGACCGGCTGCGGCAGCGACGCCGAGGCCAGGATCAACTTGCGGTTGTTGGCGGCATCGACCTGCTGACGCGGCAGGCCCGGCGGCAGATCGGCGTATCTTGCCGAGCGCACGCCTGGTGCTCCGCCCAGTCCCGGCACACAGATGCCGGAATCATCCGCCAGCGCCACCAGGCCGGTCTGCCTCGACGCATGGCGCGCCTTGGCCAGCGCGTTTTCGACAAAGGTGGAGAACGGCTCCTCCGCATCGGCGACGCCGAGTTCGGCCTGCAGAACGATCGACACCGAAAGAGGCGCAAGCAGCGCCTGGAATTCGCGCGCCTTGCCAGGGTTGCCGGAGGCCA
The DNA here is from genome assembly GCA_963834335.1 of uncultured beta proteobacterium. Lineage (GTDB taxonomy): Bacteria > Pseudomonadota > Gammaproteobacteria > Burkholderiales > Burkholderiaceae_E > Lautropia. Next base: position 727,415 of record CAWIBK010000002.1, read on the forward strand.
GTACCCAGCGCTTGTCGTCATCCGCCGCCGGCACCGCCGCTGCGGTCGCCCCGGTTGAGCCCGTCATGTCGCGTTGCTCAGGCGAGAGCCTGGCGCTGCAGCACGGCGAGGCGGGCGATCCCTTGTGCCGCCACGTCGAGCATCCGATCGGCCTGCGCGCGCGAGAACGGCCGGCCTTCGGCGGTGCCCTGCACCTCCACCAGCCCCTGCGCGTCGGTCATCACCACGTTCATGTCCGTGTCGCAGGTGGAGTCTTCGCCGTAATCGAGGTCCAGCAGCACATGGCCGCCGGCAACCAGACCGACCGAAACCGCCGCGACCGATCCTCGCAACGGATCCTCAGTGACGGCACCTGTCTTCAGCAAGCCGTCGACCGCGTCGCGCAACGCCACCCAGGCTCCGGTAATCGCCGCGGTGCGCGTGCCGCCGTCCGCCTGCAGGACATCACAATCGAGATGAATCGTCCGTTCCCCCAGGGCCGGCATGGAGGTCACCGCACGCAGGCTGCGTCCGATCAGGCGCTGGATTTCCAGCGTCCGCCCGCCCTGCTTGCCCCGTGCCGCCTCGCGGTCGCTGCGGGTATGCGTCGACCGGGGCAGCATGCCGTATTCCGCAGTCACCCAGCCGACCCCCTTGCCTTTCATGAAGCCCGGAACCTTTTCCAGCACGCTCGCGGTGCAGAGTACCCGCGTCCCGCCGAACGAGACCAGCACCGACCCTTCGGCGTGCTTGGTGAACCCTCGCTCGAAGCTTATCGGACGCAACTCGTCGGCGGCGCGGCCATCGGCCCGTGCGTAGTTTGATTGGGCGGTATTCGGCGGCATGGTCATTGATTGTCCGTCAGCGGGCGACACCAGGAGGACAGCCCCTAAAAGGCTGTCTTCCTAGGGCGCCTCTCGGTTGGAACGCTGGATTGCGTTCTGGATTTCAGCGATCGTGCGCTCTATCTCGTCTTCTGTCAGGTCGGTTGCCTCGGCATCCGGGCCCGGCTGAGCGCCGATTGCAATGGTTGTGGTGACCGCACCGTCAGGCAGGCCGAGCGACGACAGGGTGGGGATGTCATCGACGTCGATGTTGCAGTCCCATTGGATGGCCAGCGCGGTGGTGTTGTCGGCGGTAGCGCCATTATTCTGCACGGCACGGCGCACCAGCCGAGGGACCACCGCCATCACCGGCTCCTCATGCAGTTCCCGGGCCATGTCCGCTTCATCGACGCCGCTCCAGAAGCCGTCGCTGCACAGGAGGACGACATCGCCCGAACGAAGCGGATACTGTGCGTGCACCTCGATCGACGGCTCAAACGGTGACCCGAGGCAATTCAGCACCTTGTTGCGCTCCGGGTGGGTCTCGGTCTCCTCCTGCGTGATCAGGCCGAGGTTGAGCAGGCTCTCGACTTTCGAATGATCCCGGGTACGCGTGGCCAGCTTGCCGCGTCGCATCAGGTACAACCGGGAGTCACCGGCATGCGCCCACCAGGCCATGTTGTCCTGGATGATGCAGGCCACGATGGTGGTCCGGGGGCACTCCGCCAGGCCGTGAAGTTCGCGGTAGCGATGCAACTCCCGATGGCCGGCGCGAAATGCCTCGTCGAGGAATGCGGCCGGATCCTTCAGGCGTGGCTGCGCGGCCTGCTGGAACATGGCCGCGGCTGTCTGCATCGACAACTGCGCCGCGACCTCACCGCGCAGGTGCCCGCCCATGCCGTCCGCGACGATCATCAGCAGAGATTCACGGGAAAAACAATAGCCCATCCGATCCTGGTTGGACGAACGGGCGCCAATATCGGTATCCTGGAAAATCGAAAAACGCATGGGTCCCCGCAGATTCGTTAGCAGCCGCAGCCGCCGGCATGGAGGTGCCGCATGTCAGGCCTCGCTCTTCTGCGTAGGCCACAGCGCTGTTGAATCCCCCGCCAGTGCGCCGCGGCGCTTGCGAAAGGACAAGGAGCCGAGCCAGCGCATCGGCGAGAAAGCCCGCTTGCCGCGCAGCGCGGCCGGCGGCTCGCGCAGGGCCCGCTGGAGCGAGAACACACTTTGCGGACGTTCCAGTGGGTTGATCTTCATACACCAGCTGACGAGGTCCAGCAACTGGCGGGAGTAGTGATCGGAGGCAGCCTGCAGCGCGGCTTCGTTCTTGTCGTGCACCGTGCGCTGGTCGGCCGGTTGCGGCGGCGCGCCCAGCATGCAGGCGTACATGCTGGCACCGAGACCGTAGATGTCGGTCCAGGGGCCCAGTTGCTGGTTCTTCTTGTAGAGTTCCGGTGCCGCGAAGCCCGGCGTGTACATCGGAAACAACTTCGGGGCATCCTGGGTGAGCGTCTGCCGCGCTGCGCCGAAATCCAGGAGCATGGGCGTGCCGTCGCGCTTGAGGTAGATGTTGGCGGGCTTGAGGTCCAGGTGCAGCAATCTGTTGGCGTGGACCTCCCTCAGACCGTTCATGACCTGGGCGAAGATGCGCCGGATGTGGCGCTCCGGCAGGACCTCCTTGCCCGGGCGGTTGCGGTGGTGGACGATCAGTTCCTGCAGGCTGCGACCGCCCTCATAGGCCATGACCATGTAGACGGTCTCGTTGGCCCGGAAAAAATTGAGCACCCGTACCACGTTCGGATGGATCACCTTGGAAAGCGCCCGACCCTCCTCGAAGAAGCACTTCAGGCCGTTGCGGTAGGTCGGGAGGTTTTCGCCGCTGACGCTGGGAACCAGCTCCCCCACCGCCCGCTTTACCAGCGAACTGGGCAGGTATTCCTTGACGGCAACCGGCTGGCCGTCCGGGTCATGCGCGAGGTAGACCATCGAGAAACCGCCGCTCGCGATCTTTCTTACAATGCGGTAGCCGCCAGCCTCCAGACCTTCCGGAAGCGGGGCATTGTGTTGAGTTGCCATCCGCCGATTGTAAAAGGGTTACATGCCGTCCCACCAGAAGTCCCGCAACGAATCAGCGACAGATGCCGCCGCCGATACCGCCAGCAAGACCGTTCGTAGCATGACCGGCTATGCCCACCGCTCGGAGGACACCGCCCTGGGCCGTTCGACCATCGAGCTGCGGTCGGTCAATTCCCGCTTTACCGACCTGCAGTTCCGGTTGAGCGACGAATTACGCCCGATCGAGCCGCTTCTGCGCGAACTGATCACGCGCTCGGTCAGCCGCGGCAAGATCGAGTGCCGTATGCAACTGCGCGGGCGCGACCCGGTTGCCGGCCCCCTGCAGGTGAACGAGGCCCTGATACTCGGCCTGGCGCAGGCCAATGCCCAGGTCCGCGCGCTCGTGCCGGATGCCGCGCCGATGACGGTTGCCGACTACCTCCGGTGGCAGGGCTCGGGCTCGGCGGGCGCCAGCGAGGAAGGCGGTGAGGAAGATCTCTCGCCGGAGCGGCTGTGGCAGCCATTGCAGAGCATGGTGCAGCAGGCAATGGCGGATTTCATCGCCAGCCGGGAGCGCGAGGGCGAGCGCCTCGCCCGGGCCATCGAATCCCAGGTCCAGGAAATGACGGCGATTGCCGCCCGCCTCAAACCCCTGATTCCCGAGCTTCTCGAGGCGACCCAGGCCCGGCTCACGGCCCGGCTGGTGGAAGCGATGCCGCAGGCAGCCGGAGGCATCCCGCCGGAAGAAACCTTCGCGCGGATCCGCCAGGAAGTGGCCTTGCTGGGCTTGCGGGGCGACGTCACCGAGGAGTTCGAACGCCTCGCGATCCACTTCGCGGAGGTCCTGCGGGCGTTGGCGCACGGCGGAGCGCTCGGCAAGCGGCTGGATTTCCTGACCCAGGAACTGAACCGGGAAGCCAATACGCTCGCCTCGAAGGCGAGCGGGGTGGCCGTCACCGACGGTGCGGTGGCGCTCAAGCTGCTGATCGAGCAGATGCGCGAACAGGTGCAGAACATCGAGTAGCGGGCCAGGCCGGGTCAGGGACTTTCGACAAGGGCAACACCAAAAATGGCACTCACGCTCTACGGTCATCCCTTCTCCTCGTACACGCAGAAAGTCCTCATCGCGCTGTACGAAAATGGCACACCCTTCGAATTCCGCTTGCTCGGTCCGGAAACGCCGCAACACACGACCGAATGGTTGAAGCGCTGGCCGCTGCAGAAGTTTCCGCTGCTGGTGGACGGCGAGCGCAACGTCGTCGAGACCAGCATCATCGTCGAGTACCTGCACCTCGTACATCCGGGGCCGGTGCGCCTGCTGCCGCGAACCCGATGACCGCGCTGGACGTGCGCTTCCTCGACCGTTTCTTCGATCTGCACGTCATGAGCCCGGTGCAGCACGCGGTCAGCGGTGCCCTGACGGGCGATTCGGGAAAGAGCCAGGAAGCACTGGCGTTTTCAAAGGAGAAGCTGGCGCTCGCCTACGCGTGGCTCGAAGGGCAGCTCGCCGGCAGGACCTGGGCCGCTGGCGCAGAATTCACGCTGGCCGACTGCGCGGCCGCACCGTCGCTGTTCTACGCCGACTGGACGCACCGGATTCCCGAGGCTTTTCCGTTACTGCGCGCCTACCGCGCGCGATTGCTTGCCCGCCGATTCGACGTCGCGAACCAGGCCGATCCCGGTAGAGATGATGAAGGCGCCATCAGTCACGCCGACCGCCAGGAAAAACCTGGTCTGCAGTTCGGGCATCAGTTCAGGCTGGCGCGCGCTGGCTTCGAGCAGCTTCATCGATGCCATCCCGATGCCGATGCACGAACCGAGCGCGGGGAGTCCGATCAGAATGGCGACTGCAAGGGGCAGATATCCGGAGTTCGACATGGTAAAGGTCTCGGTTGGTGGGATTGAAGGCAGTTTCGCTCCCAGGCCGCAGCGGGTCGATTACCTGCAAGGTAATTTCCTTGCGGCCAATCAGTGCGCAGACTTGGGGCTTCACGCAACCGCAAGGAGCCATTCAATGAGCGATATCAAGCACATCTCGTCCCTGATCGACAACTATCTCGCCGCTTACTGCGAACCCGACCGCGAGCGACGCAGCCGGTTGGTGCGCCGTGTCTTTGCAGAGGACGCGCGATTGATCGACCCGCCACTCACCGCGCAGGGCCACGCCCAGATCGAAGCGCAGACCGAGACGCTGCTGACGCAATTTCCCGAGCACCGCTTCCGCCGCTCCAGTGGCATCGACACCCATAATGGCCATGCGCGTTACAGCTGGCAGCTGGTCGACGCCGAAGGCCAGGTTCGGCTTGAAGGCCAAGACGTCGCGCAGATCGACAACCGGGGCTTGTTGAACCAGGTGGTTGGTTTCTTCGGACCCCTTCCTGTTCTAGAGGCCGCAACGTGACAGAAACGGTTTCGACTGCAGCCGCCGCGGGCGTCGGTGCGCTGCTGCACGGCTGGCGCGCCAGCCGCAGACGCAGCCAGATGGACCTCGCACTGGATGTCGGTATCTCGCCGCGGCATCTGAGCTTCATTGAAACCGGGCGCTCGCGGCCCAGCGCCGCCGTGCTGATGGCGCTGGCCGAGGGCCTTGGCGTGCCGCTGCGCGAGCGCAATCGCATGTTGCTCGCGGCAGGATTTGCGCCGCGCTACAGCCAGCAGTCGCTCGACGATGCCGGCATGTTGGCGGTGCGCGCGGCGCTCGAGCGGCTGCTGCTGGCCCATGCGCCCTACCCCGGCCTGGTCCTCGACCGGCAGTGGAACGTGATGCTGGCCAACGAACCTGCAAAGTCGCTTACCGCACTGCTGCCCGATTCACTGACCCAGCCGACCTTGAACATCTTCCGCGCCAGCTTGCACCCGCAGGGATTCGCCGCGATCACCGCCAATTTCAGCGAATGGGCTCACTACCTGCTGAACACGCTGCAGCGCGCGATCGACGCCAGCGGCGACCCCTTGCTGCTGGCGCTGCAACAAGAGGTCCGGAACTATCCCAACGTTCGAGCGTTGAATACGCTGAGCGCCCACCCTCACGAGCCGGCTGCCGAGTTGCTGGTGTCCTGCGTGCTCGACCTGCCGGTCGGGCGGGTATCGTTGTTCAGTACCCTCACCACTTTCGGCACCCCGCGCGACATCACACTCGATGAACTGTGCGTGGAGCTGTTTTATCCGGCCGACAATCAGTCGGAGAACTTGCTCCGGGGTACCGTTTGACTTGAATCGGCGCCCCCAGCCATGGCGGGCTACCGATCCGCCATCCTCGCCCGTTCCAGCGTCCCGGGATACTCCGTGACCAGCGCCACCCACGACGCAGTGGGCAGGTCGTAGCCGGATCGTTCCGCTCAAACACGCACCGTCTTCCACCTTCCCCGCGTGAACAGCCAGAGCGTGAACAGACCCACCGAAGTTTCGGAAACGAAAACGGCCCAGAACACGCCGGTGGCTTGCAGATCCAACTGCAGCGCCAGCAGCCACGCCAGCGGTATCTGGATCAGCCAGAAGAAAACGACGTTGATCTTCGTCGGCGTCACGGTGTCGCCGGCGCCGTTGAAGGCCTGCACCGAAACCATCCACCAGCCGTAGACGAAGTAGGAGTACGACAGGATGCGCAGCCACTCGGCGCCGATGGCGACGACGGCGCGATCCGCCGTAAAGAGGCCCATGAGATCGCTCGGGAATAGGAAGAAGATCACCGACACCGCGACGGTGAACACCATGTTGTACCAGCCGATGCGCCATACCGAAGCCTCGGCGCGTTCTGGCTCGCCGGCACCGAGGTTCTGGCCCACCAGCGTGGCGGCGGCGTTCGACATGCCCCAGGCCGGCATCAGCGTGAACATCATGAGGCGGATGGCGATTGTCGCGCCGGCCACCGCGTCGCTGCCGATGGCGGCGAGGATGCGCATGAGGAAGATCCACGCCGTCATGGCGACGATCATCTGGCCGATGCCGCCGAGCGACGTGCGCACGATGTGCCACAGCGTGCGGGCCTCGAACCCGATCTGCCCCACGGCGACGCGAATGTGCCGGCCGCCGCGGAGCAGGATCCAAAACTGCATTGCCACGCCGGTGCCGCGGCCGATGACGGTGGCGATCGCTGCGCCCTCCACGCCCAACGCCGGGATCGGCCCGAGCCCGAAAATCAGGATCGGGTCGAGCACGATGTTCAGGCCGTTGGCGACCCACAGCACTCGCATGGCCACCGCCGCATCGCCGGCACCGCGGAAGATCGCGTTGCAGACGAACAGAAGCATGAGGACGGCGTTGGTGCCCAGCATCCATTGCAGATAGCGCACGCCGTGCGCCAGCGTCCAGGCATCGGCACCCATCAGCTGCAGCAACTCGCGCGCGAAGAGGATGCCGGTCGCAGCAAACGGCAGCGAAGCCAGCACGGCGATCCAGATCGCCTGCACCGCGCTGACGGCAGCCGCCTGACGGTCGCCTTCGCCGGTCCGCCGCGCGACGACCGCCGTCACCGCCATCGCCAGACCGATGCCGATGGCGTACAGCAGGAACAGGAACGTCTCGGTCAGCCCGACAGTCGCCACCGCGGAGGCACCGAGCCTGGCGACGAACCAGATGTCGACGACAGCGAACGTCGATTCGAGTACCAGCTCCAGCACCATCGGCACGGCCAGCAGGAACACGGCTCGCCGCAGTGGGATCTTCGTGTAGTCCGCGCCGGTGCCCCGGATCGCATCGCCGAGTTCCCGCCACAGCGAACGCCCCCGCGCAGATGACGGCCGCGCAGACATCCGTCACGCCACGGCTCGCGCGACGAAGCGCCGGGCGAGCGGGCTCGCCGGGCGCATCGCGACACGCTCGGCCGCCAGCGCCGCCGCCAGCGGCCGGTCGCCGCTGCGCAACGCGGCCTCGATCAGTGTCAGCTCGATCAGGTCGCGCTGCGCGTGGCTGCCGCCGAAACGGTGCGCGCGCGAGCGGATCGGCCGCAGCAGCGTGACCGCCATCGCGGGGTCGCCCGTGACGAAGGCCTGCACAGCGCGCGTCGCCGCCTCGCCGACCTCGGCGGTGAAGTCACGGTTGTCGTCGTCGCGTGCAAGCGCCGCGCGCTGCGCCTCGCGCAACGGTGCCGCCAGCTCGTCGCGGCCGGCACTCGCGAAGGCCATCATCGCGTGCACGTCGTTGAAGGCGTACCTGCCCGCGCTCGCGTGCGGCGCCCAGCGCTCGGCCAGCGGCTGCCAGCGCTCGCCGACGTCGACGCCGCGCAGCGTCAATCGCCACAGCAACGCGCTCTGGTCGATCATGTCGAGCACGACGCCCGAGCCAGGCCCGCCGATCGACGCGTCGTACATCGCGAGCACGTCGTCGTGCCGGTCCTGCTCGAGCTTGAACAGCGCCAGGTGCCACCAGTTGTGCACCGCGAAGAAGCTGTCGCGCGACCAGTGCGCCGCGTTCGGCTCCAGCCAGGCAATGCCCTCTTTAGGCGCGTTGCGCATCTCGTAGACATGCGCCACCGCATGCCAGGCCCAGGTGTCGCGTGGCTGCAGTTCGATCGCCCGCCGTCCGGTACGCTCGGCCTGCGCGTAGTCGCCGGTCTCCTCGAGGCCGAAGGCGTGCATGCCGAGCACGGCGTGGTGGCCGGGCATGGCGTCGTTCCAGTGCGGCCGCACGCGCGCCACGCGGTCGCGCAGCATGCGCGAATCGCCGGTGAAGAAGTCCACCTGGTGGCCGGTCTGCAGTGCGAGCAGGTCGCGCGGGAACTGTGCCGAAAGGTCTTCCAGAGATAGCCCGGCGTCGCGCCAACGACCGGCCGCCACGAGCGCGGCCGCATTCGCATGCATGCGCTCGCGATCGGTACCGGCGTGGCGCGCGGCGGCCTCGGCCGCCTCGCGCGCGGTTTCCAGCGCCGGCTCCTCGGTGCCGAGCAGGTGCAGCCAGGCACGCAGCGTGTGAGCCATCGACATGGCGGGGGCCTCGGCCAGCGCGCGGTCGATCGCCGCCAGCGGGTCGCCGATCAGGCAGCGCAGCTCGTGCGCGGCGGTCTCGTAGTGGTCGATCGCGGCGGCGGTGGCGCCGCTCATCGGATGTCCCAGGGTGTCGATCAGAACAGTCATCATCAAGTCCTCCAAGGTCAGGCAATCGCCGCGCCGGCGGCGATCTAGGTCATTTCAGCGGTGCCGTCTTGTGGGCATCGTTGTCGTGTTTTCCACCGCGTCCACCATTTGCAGCGGACCATTGATAGACGCGCCTGGCAGACGCAAGGTCGCAACCGCTTGTTCGCGAAAGAATGGTTGCCCCGCCTCGAACTGCGCCTGCGACCGGGTCAAGCCCACGTCCCTGAGCTGGTAATCATCAAGCGCTGCGAGTTCGCTGCGCGAACGGCTCAACTGGTGCCATCGGCGCAGGACTGCGACCGCCCGAGCCAGCATGCTCGAACCCGGAGCAGTGGATCCCGCAAGCGCAACGGTTGATGTGCTGCAATCGGTGGTGTTGTTCATTGAATCTCTCCTTGATTCAATGAGTACATCGCCGGCCGGTTTCACGCCGATGTCCCGGCTGAGGGTGCGCGATTTCGTTTGAAACGGAACGTTTGGCAGCGCTGTTCGGACCCGCATCTTCAAGCGGGGCGTTCGCCGCTTCGTGCATCGCCGGCGTCGCGCACCCGATACGTCAAGCACACCCGCGTGCCGAGTGCGCTGTTTCATTTGAAGCGGAAGTATCCGCGCCTTGCAACGCACCCGCCAGGCTGCGCGCAATGTCACCCGACGCGAGCGGCTTGGACAGCACTTCGATGACGCCCGCTTCCTGCGCCCGCGCGACGAGCGCCGGCGTCACGTAACCGCTCATCAGCAGGATCGGAATGTCGCGCCGGACGCGGCGTACTTCGAGTGCCAGTTCGGAGCCGGTCATCTCCGGCATCGCCTCGTCCGACAGCACCGCGTCGAATCGCTGCGATTCGGCCGAGAAGGCCGCCAGCGCCGCTCTGCTGGAGGTGAAACCGACCGGCTCATAGCCGAGACCGGCGATCATCTCTTCGCCCAGCCGCACCAGCACCTCCTCGTCGTCGACCAGGAGGATGGTCTGTCCTCGCCCGTTCGGCGCCGTCACTTCGCGCGTCAGGGCCGGCGCCGCGACGCTCGGCGTGGAGCGGCACGAAGACGGTGAAGGTAGAGCCCGTACCGATCTCGCTCTGTACGTCGATGCCGCCGCCCAGATCCGCGACGATGCCGTGCACCAGCGACAGTCCGAGACCGGTGCCGACGCCGATTGCCTTGGTCGTGAAGAACGGATCGAAGATGCGTTCGAGCACGCCGGGGGCGATGCCGCTGCCGGTGTCGCTAACGACGAGCCGTAGATAGTTGCCGCTCGGCAACCGGCTGGTGGTGCAGTTCGGTGTGTCCAGATCAATGCGATCCAGCACCACGGTCAGCGTTCCGCTGGATCGCATTGCCTGGACCGCGTTGGCGCACAGGTTCATCACGACCTGGTGCAGCTGGGTCGGATCGCCCAGCACGGCCGCGTCGCCGGCGGTCAGCCGCCGCGTCAGGAGCACGCCTGTCGGCAGCGACGCAGCAGCCGCATCGAGCGCTTCGCCGATCGCCGTTTCCGCATGGATCGCGATGCGCTCGCCCACGCCGCTGCGGCTGAACGCCAGGATGCGCTCGACCAGCGACTTGGCGCGCATGCCGGCACTGATCAGCGAGTCGATGTGCCGGCGCAGTGGCGTGCCTTCGGGTGCGTCCTTTTGCGCCATTTCGCCGTAACCGAGGATCGCAGCCAGGATGTTGTTGAAGTCGTGCGCGATGCCGCCGGCCAAGGTGCCGATCGCCTCGAGCTTCTGCGCCTGGCGCAGCTGCGCTTCGAGCCTTTCGCGCTGGCTTTCTGCGTTCTTTCGATCGGTGATGTCCTCCATCGAGCCGGCCATCCGGGTCGGCCGGTCCTGCGCATCACGCACCGCGACACCGCGCTGCCGGTACCAGTGCCAGTCGCCTGAGTGGTGTCGCAGGCGGTACTCGACCATGAAGTGCCTGGTCTCGCCGCGCAGGTGCGCCGAAATGGCCGCGCGTACGACGGCAACGTCGTCCGGGTGATAGTGGGTCAATGCGATCCAGTAGCGGCGCGATTGCTGCGGCTCGGCCGGTTCGAGCCAGAGCAACTCCTGCGCTCGCGGTGACATGAACAGCTGGTTGCTTCTCAGGTCCCAGTCCCACAGGCCTTCGTTCGATCCGGCCACCGCGAGTGCGTAGCGCTCCTCGGAGCGTCGCAACGCCTCCTCGACCTTCTTACGCGCGTCGATGTCGCTGACCGAGCCGGCCCATCGGATCGGGCGTCCGGTGGCATCGCGCACGCTCATGCCGCGAAAACGCGTCCAGCGGTATTCGCCGTCGACATGGCGAACCCGGTATTCACCGTCGTGCGACTGGCGGCCTTCGCGGGTCAGTCCGCGCAGTTCCTCGGTCAGGCGCCGCGCATCGTCCGGGTGGAGCCGCGGCATGAGCAGCGCGGCCAGGTCGGCGCGCGTGCGGATCGTTGATTCACCGTCGATTCCGGCGATGCGCAACGCACGCTCGGACACGTACATGCTGTCGGCGAGGATGTCCCAATCCAGGATGCCGTCATTCGATCCTGCGACCGCCAGCGCGAATCGTTCCTCGCTCTGGCGCAGCGCGTTCTCGGCACGCTTGCGCGAGTCGATATCAGTCACGGAACCGGCCATGCGGGTCGGTTTGCCCGCGCTGTTGCGGATACAGAGGGCCCGCACCCGGATCCAGCGCTCGCTGCCGTCGGCATGGCAGACCCGGTATTCGCATTCGTACGCGGGAGTCTCGCCGGCCAGATGGGCTCGGATCGCCTCCTCGCGCCGGCCGAGGTCGTCTGGATGAACCCGCAGCGACGCCACCAGCTCAGGAATCGGTTGCTGCTCGGGGTGGATCGGCAGGCCCTCGAGCTCGCGGGCGCGCACCGATTCAAACGCCAGGCCCGCTTCGTAGTCCCAATCCCACACGCCGTCGTCGGAACCGGCGACCGCCAGCGCGTAGCGCTCTTCCGACTGCCGCAGCGATTCTTCGGCCCGTTTGCGCGCATCGATGTCGGTCACCGACCCCGCCATGCGCTGCGGCCTGCCATCGGCATCGCGCACGCAGACGCCGCTCACGCGCACCCAGCGAGTCGCTCCGTCGGGGTGAACGACCCGCCATTCGCCCTTGTAGGCCGGCGTCCTGCCGGACAGATGTGCTTCGATGGCGGCCCGCCTGCCTGGTGCGTCGTCAGGGTGGATCGGCATCTGCGCATTCCAATCGTCCAGTGACTGCACTTCGGGCTGCAACGCAAGCCCCATGATGCGGCGCGCACGCTGCGACGCAAACGCCTGGCCGGTGGTGTAATCGAAATCCCAGACACCGTCGTCCGACCCCGCGACCGCGAGCGCGAAGCGCTCCTCGGACAGTCGCAGCGCGTCCTCGGCGCGCTTGCGCGAGTCGACATCCGCGACCGAACCGGCCATACGCAGGGGATTGTCGGCAGAGTCGCGCACGCACAGGCCACGCACCCGCACCCAGCGGTACGACCCGTCCGGATGCTGGACGCGGTATTCGCCAAAGTACGCAGGCGTCTTGCCGGACAGGTGCTCGCTCATCGCCTTCCAGCGGGCCGACGCGTCGTCGGGGTGGATCCGGACCGCCGCGAACCATTCATCGCGGGTGCGGCTTTCGGGGCTCGGCTCCAGGCCGAAGATTTCGAGAGCGCGCGGTGATGCGAACACGCGGTCGCCCGCAAGATGCCAGTCCCAGATACCAACGTCCGACCCGGCGGCCGCGAGTGCAAATCGCTCGCGCGATGCTTCGAGCGAGTCACGCGCCTCGTTCAGGTGCGCAAACCTGCGCCTGAGCAGCAGCATCAGCGTCGCCGCCAAAAGTCCCAGCGCAAGGGTGCGCACGGCTGTGCCGGCCGATTGGTCAAACCATGGCGCCAGGGCGAGGTGCTGGTCGCGCGTCACGACCACGGCCAGCGGATAACCGACCACCGGCGCCAGCGCGCCGAAGCGCTTGACGTCGTCGAGCGGACTGGTAAAGCGCAGCGGCTCGCCGCCGCTGGCCGCGTGCCGTACGCGCACCACATCGAACAGGGCGAAACGCTGGCCGAGCGCCGATTCGTGCACCGGGTGCCTTGCCAGCAGCGTGCCGTTGTGATGTATCAGGTTGATCTTGGTCCCGTCGCCGAAACGCACGTCGCGATAGAACTTGCGGAAATACTCGACCCGAACTTCGGCGACTGCCAAACCCGCAAATTTTCCGGACACCGTCTCAAGCCGCCGGGCGATCGGAAACACCCACTGGCCGTCTGCGGCGCTCGGTGGCGTCGTGCTGCCGATGACCAGGCCGAGCGCGGAATCGCTGCGCAGTGCCTCGAATACTTCGCTCGCCGCTGCAGGCAAAGAAGCGGTGCGAAGACTTGCCTCAGCACTCGCAGTCGATCGCCAACTGCCGGTCTCGTCGATCAGCACGAGCCGGTCGATCTGGGTCAGGCCGACCGCCTGATTGGCCAGGTAGGTGTGCAGGCCATCGCGATCCATGGCCGCAATGGCGCCGCTGCGCTGCTCATCGGCGATGTGGCGCAGCACGAGATCGACGGTCTGCAGGGTTCGCGCGGTTTGTTCCGCGATGACCAGGGCCTGGGAATTCAGGGCGCTGCCGGTGGCGGCCACTTCGGAGCGATAGCCACGTACGATGTCGACGATCGCCATGACTACGACCAGCGCGATAAACAGCCCGCCGACCCACGCAATGCGTTGCCATGACCAAGGCGGCCGGGCTCGAAAGTTTGTGGCCGGAATCGACAGGTTCATCTCAGCAATGGCGCAGACTGCTGCACTGCAGCGAGCAGCGCGTCGCGCGCGAACGGCAGATCGCCGATCGCAAGATTGTAGCGTGGCGCAGAGGCTCGGAAAGGGCGCTATGCCGGAACGATGCGTACGTTTCGCTACCGCGAAGTTGCAGCGTTCCGATGCACATTACGGTTGAAAATTCGCCGTTTGACAGGCGCGACGGGTCGAAGCAACGGCCGCGGACCTCGCGCGTCTCCAGCACGCCGGGACTGATCCACGAGTTGACGCGCGGCGGCGACGTCGAACGAACGAGCAGGCAGTAGCCGTTTCGTTCGGCAGTCGTCCAGGCGACCACTGTCGCGCCACCGCATCGGATCCGCTGCCCACTGATATTCCATGACCAGCGCCACGAGGGACGCGGTCGGAAGGTCGTAGCGCGACGCGATGCGAGGCAGGTCGCGCTCCATCGTCAGGGCCGGCCCATCGGACGCTGGCGCGGCAAGCATGACAACGACCGAGGCCTTGTTGTTCGCTTGATCCGGATACAGCGTGAGGCCGTGCCGGCTGCGCACCGCGTTCCGGCCGATCGAAATGACGTTGGCCAACCCGGTGCGCGACCAGGCATCGACAGTCAGGCCGAGCGCGATCTCATCCACCCCCGCGGCGACCGGCAATCCGAGATTTTCGTGGCGCCAGAACGCGACTTTGTTGCGGACGAAGGTTTTCCTGTGCTCGCCCGTTAGCTGGAAATCGGACGAGCGATGGCGCGCATCCCAGTTCAGGATACCAAGGCCACCCGCCACCCGCTCGGCGGTCGCGCGTCCAGCGATCGCCTCCACCAGCGCCATCATTACGGGCACGTTCGCGGTCACGCCGGTCGAGGTCGTGATGCCGTCGTCGGTGACATAGCGACGGTCCGGCACCCACTGCATGGTCGGATGCTCTCGCTTCAATTGCGCAATCGAATACCAGTGCCCCGTCGCGCGCCGGCCGTCGAGCAATCCCGCGGCGGCGAGCTTCATCGACCCGTTGCAGATCGAGACGATCTGCGCGCCCTTGTTGTGTTGCGCGCTGATCCAGTCCAGCACGAAGCGGTCGTTGTCGGACTCCATCGCAGGCACCACGACGTAGTCGGCGCCAGCCGGATAGCGCTCGTCGAAAGCGCGCGCGGTCGCTTCGGGCTCCACGCTGAGGCCGCCCGGATAGAGCCGGATCGGCTCCCCACGCTCTGCGACCACGGTCACATCGGCCACGTCGGCCTGCCGCAGCACGCCGTTCGCGACAAGGAAATCGGCGACCTCGGTCGCTTCGTTGAGCGCGAGGATCGCGATCACCGGACGTTCGCGTTTCCTTGCGGGCCGCATCGCTTCGATGATCTGCGCCTGTTCGGACGCTCCGATCGCAGTCACGGGGCTTGTGGCAGCTGGCTTGAGCTGCCCCGGTGCGAGCACGATCGACGCCGCGACCAGACCAAGCAGCAGAACCGCACCGAGGCCAGCAAGAAATGTTCGTTTTTGCATGTCGGTCTCCGTTCTTGACATTCGGGATGCGTTTTCAGTCCGATTCTTCAAAACGACCTCGCCCTGCTCGGCGCCCGTGCCTGGATTCGAGCACCTGCGCTCGGCGGATGCGGCTGCGGTCCGGCAAGCGCTCGGCACACGGCTCAACACCCCAACAGCGGGCCAACCGCACCAAACAGTGCTCGCTGCGACAGCGGCTTGGGCAGCACCAAGGCGACGCCCAGTTCGCGGGCCACCGCCCCACGAGGCGGAATGCCCGGAAAGAAAGCCGCGGAGACCGCGATGATCGGCATATCCGGGTGTTCACGAGCAATGCGCGCCATTCGCTCGGCGCCGCCCTGGCGCGGAAACGGAAGATCGATGATCGCCAAGTCATAGCGCTGCTGCGAGCCGGCGCCAGCGACGCTCTCGTGATCGACGCTCACGCCTAGCGCTGCGAGCCATTCGTCGAGCAGTCCGGCCAGGGCAGGATCCGCATCGACGACCAGCACTCTCGGCATCCGGTTCACAGGCATACGATCGGCGCTGGGCGGTCCCCGGGGATTCGGCTTAGCGCCCTGAAGCAAGGTCGCTGAAGAGCGGACCGGCGAGCGGCGCTGGTGCAGGAGTCAACAGGCGCAAACATGTCCATCGCATGATGTGGTCGAGCATGAGTTCCAAGTACCTTCATCGTCGCGCACCGAGGTTGCGGCCAGATTGCAGCCGATGTGCCATTGATTGCAGTTGAAACCCACCGATCCGTCGCGCGGCGCGTCAGCGTCGCCGCCAGCAGCAACCATCTACCGCGCGAAAGGATCTCGCACGGCCCGACACGCGCCTTCGCCAGTCTGCGGATCGAAAGACGGGTTGTGCCGCTCGCTCACGGGCGCATCGGCCGGTACCCATCCACGCGCCGGCAGCGCCTCATTCCAGATCGCCGCGTAGCTATCGAAGATCTCCGAACATGGTCGCGCGCCTGAAACTCATGCGGCTGCACCCGGCGACAGGCCGCTAGTGCCGCCACGCTCGCGCACCCCCTCGGGCGTCGCACCCAACTGGTCGCGAAACACACGGGTGAACGCTTCGTGCGAGTTGTAGCCGGCGTCCTGCGCCACCACCCGGCGGCGTAGTGCGACGCGCAGGAAAGCAAGCTGCAGAAAGATTCGTTCAGACTCGACTCATCCGTCACGTGTTTCTTTCCTGCTTCGCCCCATTGCAGAGCGCCACGACCGACGTCGCCTGGGCATGCCCGAACTTGGCGTTCCGGCCTGCGACCCAGGATCAGCAAGTTCGCCTGGCGGAGCCAACGGTTTGAGCGCGAGCGCCACGAGCAGCGCGGCGCCGACCATCAACACGGCGCCGATCGATGCGGTCCACTGCATGCCACGCACGAACGCGGCCCGCGACAAGTCCAGTAAAGTCGCTCCGAGCGGTTGCGCGACCTGATTTGATGCCTCTACGGCAGCGCCAAGCGTACTGCGCGCTGCTTCCAGCAGATCGCGATTGAAGTCGGCCAGCGAGAAATCGACCATCGTCGCACGGTAGATCGCGGTGCCGATGCTGCCGAAGATCGCGATGCCGAGCGCACCACCGAACTCAGAACTGGTCTCGGAAACCGCGGCCGCCGAACCTGCGCGCTCAGGCGGTGCGGCGCCCACCACCAGATCGTTGGCAAGCGTGAAGATCGGCGCGAGGCCGAGCGACTGAACCACTTCGGCCAGCGCGATGCCGGCCGGCCCGCTCGACTGCGCCGTCCACGCGAGCAGCACGAAGCCAACGGCCGCGATGCACAGTCCAGCGACGATCGTCACCTTCTGGCCGATCCGCGCCACGATCGCCGGCGTCGCCAGCGAGCCGGCGACGAACGCCAGCGCCCATGGCACCATCCACAAACCCGAAGCCATCGGCGAGAGTCCGAGCACGAGTTGCAGATGCTGAGCGATGAATATGAACACGCCGAAGATCACGAAGCAACTGAGTGTGTAGGTACCGATCGCGACCCGGAACGCGGGATTGCGAAACAGCCGCAAGTCGATCAGCGGGACCGTCAGCCGCCGCTGCCGACGCAGAAACGCAATGCCCGGCGCGACGCCCAGCGCAATACTCGCAAGTGGCAGCCAGCCGAGACCATGCTCCGCCAGCTGCTTGCATCCGTAGATTGTCAGAAGCACCGCCACGATCGACAGCAGCACGCTCGCCGGGTCGATCCGGCACGCGGAAGGGTCGCGGAACTCGGGCAACAGCAGCGGCCCGAGCGCGAGCAGCAGCAACATCACCGGCACATTGATCAGGAAGACCGAGCCCCACCAGAAGTGCTGGAGAAGCATGCCGCCCACCACCGGCCCGATCGCGGCGCCGACCGAGTAGCTCGAGATCCAGATGCCGATCGCAAAGGTGCGTTGGCGCGTGTCGTGGAACATGATGCGGATCAGCGAAAGCGTGGACGGCGCGAGCGTCGCACCTGCAATGCCGAGCAACGCGCGCATCGCGATCAGCATCTCGGCGCTGCTCGCGAACGCGGCGAGCAGCGACGCGATTCCAAACGCTGCCGCGCCGATCAGCAGCAGCCGCCGGCGGCCGATGCGGTCGCCGAGGTTGCCCATCGTGATCAGGAAGCCTGCGACCATGAAGCCGTAGATGTCGATGATCCACAGCAGTTGCGACGCGCTCGGCTTCAGGTCGGCGGACAGCGCCGGCACCGCGAGGTTCAGCACCGTCAGGTCCATCGAATAGAGCATGCACGGCAGGGCGATCACGGCCAGACCGATCCACTGCCCGCGGGTCGCTTTGGGGCTGGTTTGGAGCGACTGGGCGTCATTCATCGGCGTGCGCGATATGCTTGTGCGTCGGGCGGGAAGATTCAGCTGCCAGGACACGCCAAGCCGTCTATCGCCTCGCCGCCGACTCGTCGGCGTCCCGGCCGGCCGTCAGGACCTGAGCATCCCCGCCGTCCCAGCCGCCGCCAAGCACGCGATACAGATCGGCCTGCGCCGCCGCCAGCGCACGCCGGGCGTCAACCACCTCGGAACGCGCGGCCAGGTCGGCGCGTTCGGCGCGTATCAGTTCGATCCGGCTCTCTTCGCCCCCGTCGAAGCGAATTCTGGTCAGGTGCGCAGCTTGCGCCAATGCGCGTTCACGCTCAATCGCATTGCGCAGCGACTGCTGCGTTTCGCTGCTTGCCCCGATTGCGTCGCTCGCTTCCTTGAACGCAATGGCCACCGTGTCGCGATAATCGATTTCAACTTCTCGCCAGCGTGCGCGCGCAACGTCGTTCTGCGCGTCGATGCGCCCGCCGTCCCAGATCGGCTGCGTGATCGACGCGAGCACGCCCCAGATCAGCGAAGCGCCGTGCGTCAGGTGCGACAGTTCCGCACTCTCGCGGCCGAAACCGGCGGTGAGCGAGACGCTCGGGAAGTAGGCTGCACGCGCGGCGTCAAGGCGCGCACCCTCGGCCGCAAGGCGCGCGATCACGACCTGAACGTCGGGGCGGCGTTCGAGCAGGTCGGACGGTAACGCGGCCGGCAGCCACGCTGCAATCGGGACGGCGGTCGGTGTCGCATTGCGCGCAACCGGACGATTGACGAGGTCGCGCGGTGAGCGCCCCAGAAGCAGAGCAAGTGAGCGTTCGGCCTCGTTACGCGAGCGCGCAAGTTTCGGCAGATGCGCCTCGTTGCCGATCAATTCGGCCTCGATCTGGCGGATGTCGAGTTCGCCGATGTCTCCGGCGTTGAAGCGCTTGCGTTGCAGCGCGAGGCTGTCGCGCTGTGCCTGAACCGTCTGCTCGAACAGTGCGATCTGCGCGTCGAGCGATTGCAGCGCGACGTAGGACTTGACCACTTGTGCCGCGACCGCGGTGCGAAAGGTATCGCGTGCAAACGTTGTCGCGAGCAGATCGGCGCGCGCCGCGTCCCGCGTGCGCGCCAGACGCGAGAAAAGATCGACTTCATACGACACGTTGATCGCAACCCGGTGGTTGCTTGCGATCGCCGGTACGCCACCAAGTGGCGTCGCGGTGGTTTCGCTCACGCGTGCGCGGCCGGCATCGACCCCGGCGTCGATGCGCGGCATCCGGTCAGCGCCCGCCAGTGCGAGCGCGGCGCGCGACTGGTCGATGCGGGCCGCAGCACGCGCGAGATCGCGGTTGTCGGCCAGCGCCTCCTCGACCAGCGCCGACAGGCGGGCGTCGTCGAACGACTTCCACCAGTCGGAGGCAACATCGATTCTGGGCGCGGTGTGGATCGGCAGATCGACTGTGGGCGGCGCCGTTTCGACGCGCGGCGGAATCGCGCAGGCCGTGAGCACGGCGGCTGCCACGGCCGACAGCGCGAGGGTGCGCAGGATCGGAGAATCACAAAGCGGTGTCATGCCGGCTTTCCTCGTACGCCGGGCGCGGGCAGTTGCAGCCCCGGCGTATCCGGTCGGGGTTGTTGATCTTGCCCGGCTGCGCCGTGATGGACTAGCAGGGCTTCGTCCTGCAACTGCCTGCGTGCTGCGTGGTTCGCTGAGGCGCCGCGACGTGATCACCTTGTAGAACATCGGCACAAAGAAGATCGCAAGGAAGGTTGCAGCCAGCATGCCGCCCATCACGCCGGTACCGACCGAGCGCCGCGCAGCCGCACCGGCTCCGGTCGAATACGCGAGCGGCAGTACTCCGAGGATGAACGCGAGAGACGTCATGATGATGGGGCGGAACCTCAGGCGCGACGCTTCAAGCGCGGCAGCCGAGGCGCTCATGCCTTCGTGGAATTTGAGCGATGCGTACTCGACGATCAGGATCGCGTTCTTGGCAGCGAGGCCGAGCAAAGTCACGAGCCCGATCTGGAAGTACACGTCATTGGTCATGCCGCGCAGCCACACGGCAGCCAATGCGCCGAAGGTGCCGAAAGGCAATGCGAGCAGCACCGACAATGGCAGCGACCATTTCTCGTACTGCGCCGACAGGATCAGGAACACCATCAGCGCTCCAAGCACCAGTGCGTAGCCGGATGAACCAGACGAGCGCTTTTCCTGATACGATGCGCCGCCCCAGTCGTAGCTGAAGTCGCTCGGCAGCACTTCTTTCGCGATGCGCTCGACTTCAGCGATCGCCTGGCCCGAACTCACCCCCGGCGCAGCCTGGCCGAACAGTTTGACCGCCGGCAGGTTGTTGAACCGGTCAAGCGTCTCCGGGCCCGATGAGTAGCGCACCTTCGCGATCGCGGACACCGGCACCATCTGGCCGGTGTCGGAACGCACCCACATGCGGCCGACATCGTCGGGGCGATTGCGGTACTCGGGCTGCGCCGACATCAGCACCTGCCAGGTGCGGCCGGATTTGTTGAAATCGTTCACGTAGTAGCTGCCCAAGGTCGAGGCGAGTGTGGCGAACACTTCGTCGACCGGCACACCCAGCGTTTTGGCGTACTCGCGATCCAGATCGACGAACAATTGCGGCGTGGTCGGGCGCCACAGCGACTGCACGTGGCCCAACAGCTTGCTCTGGCTTGCCGCGCCCTGGAACTTGTGCATCACTTCCGCGAGACGTTTGGCACCGCCGTCGCCGCGGTTTTGCAGATACAGCTCGAAGCCACCGGCCATTCCGATGCCGAAGATCGGCGGCGGATTGAACGCGAGCACCAGCGCTTCCTTGATGTGCGCGGTCTTGCCGAAGAGCTCGCCGATCAGCGCCTGCACTGGCACCTGCCGTTCGCTCCACGGCTTTTGCGTCACGAAGATCGTGGCCGCATTGTTGCGATAGCCACCACCCAGAAAGTCGAAGCCGGTGAACGCGACCGCGTCCAGGTTGTTCGGGTTCGACTTGATCGTGTCGACCACTTGGCCGACCACCTTGTCGGTGCGCTGCAGCGACGCGCCGTCGGGCAGGATCACCGCTGCGATGTAGAAGCCCTGGTCTTCGTCCGGTACCAGCGAGCCCGGCGTAATCCGCCACAAGCCTACAGCCAGCGCCACCATCCCCGCGAACAGCAGCAGCGCGATGCCCGCGCGGCGCACCATGAAACCGACGCCCGAAACGTAGTGCCCCGTGATCTGGAGAAACAGCCGGTTGAACGCGGTAAAAAAACGTCCCGCCATCCTATGCTCCTGCCTGAGGATCAGCACGCACAGGCTCGGCGTCAGGGTCAGCGCGACGATGCCCGAGATCACGACCGCGATCGAAATCGTGACGGCGAACTGCCGGTACAACTCGCCGGTCAGGCCGCCCAGGAACGCGATCGGAACGAAGACCGCGCACAGGGTGAGCACGATCGCGATCACCGGGCCGGACACTTCCTGCATTGCCTTGCCCGCTGCTTCGCGCGCCTTCATGCCCTCTTCATGCATGATGCGCTCGATGTTCTCGAGCACCACGATCGCGTCGTCGACCACGATCCCGATCGACAATACCATGCCGAACAGCGTGAGCGTGTTGATCGAGTACCCGAGAAGAGTCAACCCCGCGAACGTGCCGATCAGCGACACCGGCACCGCAGCCAGCGGTATCAGCGTCGCGCGCCAGTTCTGCAGGAACAGGAATACGACCGCGATCACGAGCACCATCGCTTCTCCCAGCGTCTTCACGACTTCTTCGATCGAAACCCTGACGAAGCGCGTCGTGTCGTAGACGGTCGAATAGCTGATGCCTTGGGGAAAGCGCTCGGCGAGTCCGGCGACGGTCTGATCGACTTCCTCCCCGACCGCTAGTGCGTTGGCGCCGGGCTGCAGAAAGACGCCGACCAGGGTCGCGGACTTGCCGTTGACTCGGCCGATGAAGTCGTAGTCCTTGGAGCCGAGTTCGACCCGTGCCACGTCCTTGAGGCGCACGATACCGTCCGAATCGGCGCGCACGATGATGTTCGCGAACTGCTCGGGTTCAGCCAGGCGCCCCTGGGTCGTGATCGTGTAGACCATCTCTTGCGACTTGCCGGTTGGCGACTGGCCGACCTTTCCGGCAGCGAACTGCGCGTTCTGCTCGTTGATCGCACGCGACACGTCGCCGGTCGTGATCTTCAACTGCGCGAGCCGATCGGGCTTGAGCCAGATCCGCATCGCGTAGTCCTTGGCACCGAAAATCTGCACATTGGTCGTGCCCGGCACCCGCTTGAGCGAATCCAGCACGTTCAACGTCACGTAGTTGCTGATCGTGAGGTCGTCCTGGCTGCCGTCATCGGAGAGGAACGCAATCACCTGCAGGAACGAGGACGAGCCCTTCTCGACCACCACCCCTTGCCGGCGCACCTCCTGCGGCAGCTTGGCTTCGGCCTGCTTGACCCGGTTGTTGACGATCTGCGCGGCCTGATCGACGTCGGTGCCGATGTCGAACGTCACCTGGATCGTCACGATGCCGTTCGAGGTCGACGTCGAGTTCATGTAGATCATCTTCTCGACGCCGTTGATCGCGTTCTCCAGGGGCGCGGCCACTGTCTGCTCGAGCACCTCGGCGCTTGCGCCCGGATAGACCGCGGTCACGCTCACGACGGGCGGCGCGATCTCCGGGTACTGCGCAATCGGCAGCGACCGGATCGCCGACAGGCCGGCAATCACGAAGAACAGGGACAGCACTGCCGCGAAGATCGGCCGGTCGATGAAAAAGCGTGAAAACATGTTCGTGCCTTCCAAGTCGGGCCGGTCAGCGCGCCGGCGTTGCTGCGTTCGCTGCACCCGGTGCTGCAGCAGGTGCATCGGCCTTGGCAATCTGCACCGGCGCGCCGGGGAAGAAGATGCGGGCCATGCCGTCTACGATCACCTGATCACCCGATTGCAGGCCCTTCTTGACAATCCAGCCGCCATCGACCTGATCGCCGACTTCTACCGGGTTCGGTTGCGCCTTGCCGTCCGACATCACATAGACGAACTTGCCTTGCGGTCCTTCGAGCACGGCGCGCGTCGGTACCCTGACCGCATCCGGGCGCGTCGCGCCTAGCAGGCGCACCCGAATGAACTGGCCCGGCTTGAGCACGCCGTCGGGATTGGCGACTTCCGCTTCGGCTTCGACCGTGCCGGTGCGCACGGATACGCGCGTGTCTGAAAAGCTCATCCTGCCCTTGCGGGGATAGACACTGCCGTCGGCCAGCCGCACTTCGACCTCGAACGCGGAATCGCCGGGCAACTTCAACTGGCCGGCGGCCACCTCATCGCGCCAGCGCATCCGGTCGGTGTCGGCAATGCCGAAGCGCAACTTGATCGGATCGGTTTGCATGACCGTGGTCAGCAGCACTTGCGGTCCTGAAACCAGCGTGCCTTCCGATACCTGGGATCGCCCTGCCAATCCCGCGATCGGTGCTTCGACCCGCGTGTACTGGAGGTTCAACTCGGCCTGCGCACGGCGCGCTTTTGCGGCTTTCAGTTCGGCCTGTGCGACCTGCTCGCCCGACACCGCATCGTCGTAATCGCGCTGGCTCGTGGCCCGGTCTTTCCATAACGGCTCGAGGCGCTTCAAGCGCCGCGCGGCTTGAGCCAGACGCGCCTGCGCGGCCGCGACTTCGGCATCCGCAACGCCGTAAGCCGCGCGAATCGGCGCCGGGTCGATCAGATACATCGAGTCGCCCTTCTTCACCGCGTGCCCTTCGTCGAATTTGCGCTCGATCAGGATGCCCGAGACGCGCGCGCGCACCTCGATGTCGCGCGAGCCAGCGGCCTGGCCGACGTATTCGTAGGTTGCCGGCAGGTCGTGCGGTTCGACTTTCTGGATCGACACGTTGGCCGGCGGCGGACCACTGGCGGCGCCGGATTGGGGCTTGGGCACGCCGGAAGCGCTGTCGCACGCGGCGAGGGTCGCGCCAAGCAGCAAGGCGGCTGCCAGTTGCAGCATGCGCGTTGCGGGTCGGGACAAAATATCTGACAAATACATTCGATCACCTCGTTGACGAATGGAGCGGAATTCAGACCGTGTCCCCCATGACGAACGGGCCAGGTCGATTTCGACAATCGCAAAGTTCAATCGGGTGATTACGCCGCGCGCGAATTGCGCGGTCGTTTCGACCGCGGCGCGCAAAAGCTACAATTGAAACCCTCGTTCAGCGGCGGGCCGAGATGACTATCGGACGATCGCGACAGTGGCGTCGAACATATAGCCAGCGCCGCGCAGGGTCTTGATGAACCGCGGATGCGCTGGATCGGGCTCGATCTTGCGGCGCAGGCGCAGAATCTGCACGTCGATCGAGCGGTCATAGACGTCGGCGTTGTGCAGCCGCGAGAGATCAAGCAGCTGGTTGCGTGACAGGGTGCGTCCTGGCGCCGAGACGAACGCCGCAAGCAGGCTGAACTCTCCGTTGGTCAACTCGACCACACGATCGTCGGCGGCTTTGAGGCGGCGCAACCCGATATTGAATTCCCAGTTGCCGAAGCGGTAAGCGCGCACCTCGGCGATAGCGTCGGCCACCGTCGCTTGCGCATGCGCACGACGCAGCAGCGCCCGGATGCGCGCAAGAAGCTCGCGCGGGCTGAACGGCTTGGTCAGATAGTCGTCAGCGCCGAGTTCGAGACCCATGACCCGGTCCGCCTCCTCGGCGCGGCCGGTCAACAGCAGGATCGTAATTGTCGACGAGGCCGCTCGCAGCCGGCGCAGAATCTGCAATCCGTCTTCGCCTTCAAGCCGCAGATCGAGCAGGATCAGGTCGATCGTCTCGCGCGCCATCACCGCATCGAGCTCGGCCCCGGTTGCGACCGCGGTCACGCGCAAGTCATTGCCGGCCAGGTAGTCGCTGACCAGCGCACGCACCGACGGATCGTCGTCCAGCGCCAGGACGTACGGGAGCAGGGTTGTGGGGCTGGTCATCGGCATTCCGGCAAAGTTACAACTGGATCGCAACGATCAGGCAAGGACGAGGAGGCACTGGTGCCGCGTCCTTCCCGACATTCCGATCCTGCTGTCCAGGGCTCCGGTGGTTCCTCGGCGAGCTCAATGGTGGTCCGAGGTCATTGCACGCTGGTTGCAGAGCGCGTCAAGCGTATGACGATTGAAATCGAGTCGTGCTCGCAGGTTGGACGCTACGGCCAGCGTCGGCCTTTGACGAGCCGATCGGCGCACTCACGTTTTTCGATGGGACCGTTGTCATTGTAGGCAAACAGCCGCCAAACGTAAACATGCCCGCGCCACCGAAAGTGGGCCTGTCAGGCGCCTGCCAAAGCGAGAAAGCGAACCCTTGCGTCGACCCGGAGTGCAATCGGTCCTCCTTCGCCTGGTTCAAGCCGGCGAGTTGCCCGATGCTCTGCCGGCGTCGATAAGCGTGCATGCCGCGGCGGCGCAGGCTACAGTTGTGAGGCTGCAAGTTCTGCCGACGACTATAGGACCCGCCAAGCCCATGATCCGATACCTGACGATGCGACTTGCCTCCATGCTGATCATGGTGGTGCTGGCGACCGTCGTCATCTTCCTCATTGCGAGCCAGGTCCCGGCCGACCCGGTGCTCGCCCAGCTTGGCGACCTGCAGGCATCCGATCCGGAGATGGTGGCCTCCTACCGCGCCAAGTGGGGCCTGGATCTGCCGATCTGGCATCAGTACGCCCTCTTCCTCAAGGGCCTGGTGCAGGGTGACCTGGGCATCTCGATCGCGACCCACCGGCCGGTGCTGGACGACATCGTGCAATACGCGCCGGCAACCATCGAGCTCGCGACCGTCTCTTTCCTGCTGGCGCTCGTTGTTTCCCTGCCCCTCGGAATCCTGGCCGCAGTGCGGCGCGACAGCTGGGTGGATCACCTGGCGCGATTCATCTCGCTGATCGGCGTGTCGGCGCCGACCTTCTGGCTCGCCTTCATCATGCTGGCGGTGTTCTACGGCGGCCTGCAGATCGCCCCGGGGCCCGGACGACTGGACGTCATCGCCCTGCCGCCGCCGACCTGGTCGGGGCTCTACCTGATCGACAGTGCGATCGCCGGACAGTGGGAAACCTTCCGTGATGCCGCCGCGCACCTGGTGCTGCCGAGCATCGTGCTGGCGGCGTCTATCGTCGGCATGCTCACCCGCACTGTGCGAGCCAGCATGCTCGAGGCGCTGGCCCAGGACTATGTCCGGGTCGCCAGGGCCAAGGGCATGCGCGAATCCGCGATCGTGATCCGGCACGCCCTGCCCAATGCCCTGGTGCCGGTGGTCACGCTCGGCGGCATTGCCTATGCCCTGCTGCTGACCGGCGCGGTAATGACGGAAACCGTGTTCAGCTGGCCCGGGCTCGGGCGCTACACCTTCC
Source organism: uncultured beta proteobacterium (assembly GCA_963834335.1). GTDB lineage: Bacteria > Pseudomonadota > Gammaproteobacteria > Burkholderiales > Burkholderiaceae_E > Lautropia. The sequence goes on from CAWIBK010000002.1 coordinate 753,718, forward strand.
GCAGCGCCGTCGCCCTTGATTTCCCCGGCATCCTCGGCATCACGGTTGTGGTCGCCGCGGTCTACCTGCTGGTCAACCTCGTGGTCGATCTGTCCTATGCGCTGCTCGACCCGCGGGTGACCCGCGGATGAGCGCGAACGCCGCCGCCCCGGCAACAGCGACTTTACCGGCGCCCGCCGATCGCAGCGTCCTGAAGCGCAGGCGCTGGTTGCGCCGCTACGGGCTCGCCACCAGCGGCGCGGTCATCGTCACGCTCTGGGTGCTGATCGCGATCCTCTCTCCCTGGCTGACCCCTTATCCGGTCGAACAGGTCGACCTGGCCAACCGCCTCCTGCCGCCGTCGGCGGCGCACTGGCTCGGCACCGATACCCTCGGCCGCGACGTCTTCTCCCGCCTCCTGGTGGGCGCCCGGGTCTCGCTGATGGCGGGCGTCGTGGTGGTGGCGATCGGCGGTCTGATCGGTACCCTGGTCGGCGCCGCCGCAGCCTATGCCGGCGGGCGCATCGAAGAGTGGATGATGCGGGCCACGGACCTGGTGATGTGCTTTCCCCCGGTCATCCTCGCAATGGCGATCGCCGCAGCCCTGGGGATCGGCGTCACCAACACCATCCTGGCGATGCTGGTCGTCTGGTGGCCCAAATTTGCCCGCCTGGCGCGCAGCCTGGTGCTGGTGCAGCGAAATCAGGAGTACGTCGAAGCCGCCCATGTGCTCGGCTACGGTCCTTCGCGCATCCTGCTGCGGCACATCGTGCCCAACGCCATGGGCCCGCTGATCGTGCTCCTGACGATGGATGTCGGCACCGCCATCCTGACCTTCGCCGGCCTGAATTTTCTTGGCCTCGGCGTGGTGCCGCCCACGCCCGAGTGGGGGCAGATGGTGTCCGAAGGCCGCGAGCTGGTGGAGCAGTGGTGGGTTGCCGCCTTCCCCGGCTTCGCGATCCTCAGCGTCGTGATCGGCTTCAACTTCCTCGGCGACGGCATCCGCGACTGGCTCGATCCCAAGTCGCGCCAGCGCTGAGCGAAGCTCGCAACACGTGATCGGAACCGGATAGACTAGCCGGACCATCGGCGGCGGATCCGACTGCCCGATGGGGTCGAAGCACGCACCGCCGGGCGCACGCCGACAAAAAACATCGGTCGAGGAGACTCCGTTCATGAGCAAAGAGAAAATCCTGCTGCCGCGACGCCGCCTGCTGGCCGGTTCGGCCGCAACGGCGCTGAGCGCCGGCTTCGCGGGCGGCGCCCGCGCCCAGGCACGCAAGGACGTCCTGGTGCTGGGTGTCGACATCAGCGACGGCCGCAACTACGACCCCGGGCGGATGTCGGACTACTCGCCGCCGCTGACCAACGGCAATGTCTACGACACCCTGGTCACGCTGGTGCCGGGCAACTACAGCGACCTCAAGCCGATGCTCGCCACCTCCTGGGAGCGGTCCCAGGGCGGCAAGGCCTGGCGGTTCAAACTGCGCGACGGGGTCAAGTTCTGGGACGGCAGCCCCTTCACGGCAGAGGATGTGAAGTTCACCTTCGATCGGCTGGTCAACCTGAAAGACCAGCCGAGTGCCTACGCCGCCAACATCGGCGGGGTCGAGGTGGTGGATCCGCTGACGGTCGACGTCGTCATGAAGAACCCGGACGAGCCGCTGCTGCTGAACCTGGTCGCCCCCGCTTTCGCCATCTACTCGAAGAAGATGGTTTCGGCCAACGGGGGCGTCTCGGACGAGTCCTCCAAGAGCGCCGACAAGGCAACCACCTGGCTCAACCAGAGCTCGGCGGGCACCGCCGCCTACCGCATGGCGTCGTGGGAGCGCAATACGGCGGTCACGCTGGTGCGCAATCCGCACTGGTGGGGAGGCAAGGCCCCCTTCGAGCGCGTGATCATCCGCCACATCGCCGATGGCGCGGCTCAGCTCCTCGCGCTCAAACGAGGTGACGTCGACGTGGCGTTCAACCTGACGGCGGAACAGCTGGATTCGGCCGTCTCCGACAGCAACCTGCGCATCGAAAAGACGACCAGCCTGGACCACCTCTACATGACGCTGACCAGCAGCGCCGAACTCAATCCCGCGCTGGCCAGACGAGAGGCGCGGCTGGCGGTTGCCTATGCGATCGACTACGACGGCATCATCAAGGGGCTGGTGGGCGGCGCAGCCGTGCGCCCCGCGTCGTTCCTGCCGATCGGCGTTGCCGGCTCGACTGCGGAACTGACCGCCCAGATCGGCTATCGGCAGGATCTCGACAAGGCACGCGCCCTCCTGAAAGAAGCCGGGCTGCCGGACGGCTTCGAGTTCGACATGTCGATTGCCAACGCCGCGGTGGCCGGCACCAACTACCAGCTGCTGGCGCAGAAGGTCCAGTCGGACCTGGCGCGGGTGGGCATCAGGATGACCCTCAAGCCGCTTGATCCGGTCAACCTTCGCACCCAGTACAACGGCGGAAAGACGCAGTCGGTCATCACCTTCTGGAACACGCCGTCGCCGGAGCCCACCCTGTGGAGCGGCGCGACGGTGAACCGGGTGGCCAAGCGGGTGCACTGGTCCGTGCCCGAGGCGATGGCCGATCTGGTCAAGCGCGCCGCGGTCGAGCAGGATGAGAAGAAGCAGATCGGTCTGTATCGGCAGTATCAGGAGGGGCTGCAGGACAACGCCAACTACATCGTGCTGCTGCAGCCGGTTTACCGGCTGGCGGTGCGCAATACGGTGAAGAACTTCCTGCCGACCGGCGCCGGCTGGTACGTCGAGCTGGAACAGGTGCAGCCGGCCTGAACTTGTCCACTACGGCTCCACTGCTCGAGGTGCGCGACCTTCGCACCTGCTTCGATACCGATGCCGGCGTCGTTCAGGCGGTGGATGGCGTGAGCTTCACCATGATGCCGGGCGAGACGCTGGGCATCGTCGGTGAATCGGGCTCCGGCAAGAGCGTCACCGCGCGGTCGATCATGCGCCTGCTGGACGAGGGCGCGCGCATCGCGAGCGGAGAAGTCGTCTTTCGCGGCGGTGACGTGCTGGCCCTCGATCGCGAGGGCCTGCGGTCGCTGCGCGGCGGCGATGTCGCCATGGTGTTCCAGGACCCGATGACCTCGCTGAATCCGGTGCGCCGGATCGCGGGGCAGATGATCGAAGGCATGACGATCCACGGTCGTGCCAGCAGCGGCGAGGCACGGGAACGGGCGGTGGACCTTCTTCGGCGGATGGGGGTGAGCACGCCGGAACGGTCGATCGACGCCTATCCGCACGAGTTTTCCGGCGGCATGCGCCAGCGGGTCATGGTGGCAATGGGTTTCGCCAACCGCCCCGGCCTGCTGATCGCCGACGAGCCCACGACCGCGCTCGACGTGACGATCCAGGCCCAGATCCTCGACCTCCTGCGTGAATTGAGTGCCGAGTCCGGTACCGCGGTACTGCTGATCAGCCACGACCTCGGCGTGATCGCCAACGTGTGCGAACGGGTCATCGTCATGTACAGCGGCGAAGTCGTCGAAGAAGGCCCGACCGAGGCACTGCTCTCCGACCCGCGCCACCCCTACACCTGGGCCCTGCTCAATGCCGTGCCCAGGCTCGATCAGCAGCTGGGTGCGGATCGCCGCCTGGTGGCGATCGACGGCATGCCCCCGGATCCCCTCGACCTGCCGCGCGGATGCCGCTTCGCGGCGCGATGCCCGTTTCGCATCGAGCGCTGCGAGCATGAAAGGCCGCCGCTGGCAACCGTCGCGCCGGCGCGCCAGACCCGCTGCTGGGTGACCGGACAGGGCGATCCCTTGCCGCCGCGCACGATTCCGGCCGCCGCCGGCCGGGCGGTTCTGCAGGCCGGCGGAACGCAAGCCGTGGCGGGTTCCGTGGCGGGATCCGTGGCGGGCGCCGTGCCGGTTGCAATGCTGGAACTGGCCGGCCTGGAGAAGCACTTCAACCTGCGCGGCGCCGGCCTCTGGGCAAGCCGCCGCAAGGTCCATGCCGTGGACGGCGTCGACCTCACGGTGTGGCGGGGCGAGACGGTGGGCCTGGTCGGCGAGTCCGGATGCGGAAAATCGACGATCGCCCGACTCGTGACCCGCATCCATGAACCGACCGGGGGCACGATCCGTTTCCAGGGCACCGACATCAGCCACGCGACGGCGGCCGAGATCCGGCCCTTGCGCCGGCGGCTGCAGATGATCTTCCAGGATCCCTATGCGAGCCTGAACCCGCGGATGTCGGTCGGCGACATCCTGGCCGAACCGCTGCGATTTCACCGGCTCACAGCAAGCGACAGCGAGACGCGCCATCGGGTGGCGGAACTGCTGGACCTGGTCGGCCTGCCCGTGCGCTCGGCCGAGCGCTACCCGCATGAATTCTCCGGCGGCCAGCGTCAGCGGATCGGCACCGCCCGTGCGCTGGCGGTGTCGCCCGAAATGATCGTGGCCGACGAACCGATCTCCGCTCTCGACGTCAATATCCAGGCCCAGGTCATCAACCTGCTGGCCGATCTTCAGCGACGCCTCGGCCTGACCTATCTGTTCATCGCCCACGACCTCGCGGTCGTCCGCCATGTCTCGGACCGCGTCGTGGTGCTCTACCTGGGACGGATCATGGAAATCGCGCCCTCGGCCGACCTCTTCGCCGCACCCCTGCACCCCTACACCGTGGCGCTGCTGTCGGCCGCGCCGCTGCCGGATGTCGCCGCGGAGAAGAGCCGCCGCCGCCTGATTCTCGGTGGGGAACCGCCCAGCGCCCTGGCGCCGCCCAGCGGCTGTCGCTTCCGCACGCGCTGCCCGATCGTGCGACCGGTCTGTTCCGAAGCGGTGCCGGCGCTGCTTGAACATCGGCCCGGGCAGTTCGCCGCCTGTCACTTCGCCGGCAACCTGCAGGCCTGACCATGATCGACGGATACATGCACCTGGACCTCCAGGCGGCGGCACCCCTCTCAGACCTGCGCCGGCGGCTGGAACAGTCGGGACAGGACGGCGCGCTGCTGGTCGAAACCTGGGACGGCGGCAACCGCGACCTGATGGTCCACGCCCAGGCGGTGGCATTGCCCGGCATCCGCTATGCCTATTGCTTCCGGGGCCAGGATGGCCCATTGCTTGACGCGCTGCTCGCGGGTCCGAAGGTGATGGCGCTGCGTGCCGACACCGCGGCGCTCGCGCGCGACGACTTTCCGGCTGCGCGACTTGCCGCCGGCGGGACCTGGCTGCTCGCGCATGCCGAAGAGGGTATCGCGGCACTTGCCGGCCGGCTCCAGCACTGGACACGGCAATGCCCGGCCCTTCGCGTCTATGTGCCGCACCTGGGCTGGCCGCGCCGCAACGGCGCCGACGACGGGGACTGGGCCGACGCCATGCAACGGCTCGCTGCCATCCCGACGGTGATTGCAGGCGTGTCCGCGCTCGCCCATTTCTCCCGCGAGCCCTTTCCGCACGAGGACATGCAGCCCTGCGTCGAGCACCTCTGCCGGCTCTTCGGCGCCAGGCGCATCGTCCTGGGCAGCGACTATCCGAACAGCGGCGCAGTCCTGTATGCGCCGCTGCATGCCCTCGGCGCACGCTGGGTCGCCGGCGCGCTGCCGGACTGGGATCCGCATCATGACGCCCTGCAGCGCTGAGCCTCGCCGGCGCACTGCAGGCCCGGGAAACGAACCGGGTGGAGCGGGCGGATCATGCGGATCGCGCTGATCGGCTACGGCGCCGTGGCCGCGATTCATGCCCGGGGCCTGGCGAATGCGCCCGACACCAGCTTCGCGGCGGTCATCGGTCCGGAGCGCGGGAAGGCACAGGCATTTGCCGATGCCCACGGCGCGGCTTCGGCGGCAACCGGAATCGACGAGGTCCAGGGCCCGCTCGACGCGGTCATCATCGCATCACCGTCGCCGCAGCATTTTCCTCAGGCCGAAGCCTGCCTGCAGCGGGGATTGCATGTGCTGATCGAACTGCCGGCGGTGCAGTCGCCCGACGAAGCCCGGCGACTCGCGACGCTGGCCGCCTCCCGCGATCGCATCGTCCGCTGCGCGACAACCAGCCGCTTCCTGCAGCCCTACCGGATGATCGGCAACTGGCTGCAGGACGGACGACTCGGCAGCGTGCTGAGCCTGCTGCACTGGCGCACGATTGCGCCGCGCCGGCGCAGCTGGACCGACGACGCGCTGCTGCACCACGCTTCGCATCCAGTCGATCTACTCCTGCACTGGTTCGGCGCACTGCAGCCGCTGGGCTGCGCCGCCGAGCCCCAGGCGCTCGGGGCCCGGCAACTGGCATTGCTGGCGCGCTTGCCCGAAGGTGCCCCGGTCAGCATGCACATCGCCTATGACGGCCGACTTCCCTCGGTCGGCATGACGCTGGTGTGCGAGCGTCACATGCTGGTGACCGACGGCTTCAGCTTCATCCGCTGCGACGATCCCGACCTCTGCTGGCAGGGCGACGAAGCCGGGGAGTATGCCGATGCCATCAGCCGCCAGGACCGGGCCTTCATCGCCGCCTGTCGCGGTCTTGTGGACAACCAGCCCTGGACGCAGACCGTGCGCCTGGCCGAGCACATCCAGGCGTTCCAGCGCTTGGCGCTGCCGCGCTGAGGGGGCGACTGGCAGCACTCGCCGGCCGGCGTTATTCTTTCCGATCAAACCACTCGACCAACGAGCTGCGGCTCGAGCCTGCCGCCTGCTGCCTGCCGTCGGCGGCCGCTCTACACCGCACCGGGAGCATCCGAATGAATCTCGCCGCGTTTCTGGGAATCGACTTGCCCGTCATCCAGGCGCCGATGGCCGGGGCGCAAGGCAGCGCCATGACCATCGCGGTGTCCAACGCTGGCGGTCTCGGGTCCCTGCCCTGCGCCATGCTGACGCCGGACGCCATCCGCCAGGAGCTGGCGGCGATCAAGGCCGCCACTGACAAGCCGTTCAACGTCAACTTCTTCTGCCATGCTCCGCCCGTGCCGGATGCCGAGCGCCAGGCTGGCTGGAATCGTGCGCTCGCCCCTTACTTCGAGGAGTTCGGTATCGAGGCCAAGGCGGTGCCGGCCGGCGCCGGCCGCTCGCCGTTCTCGGCGGAAGCGGCGGATGTCCTGGCGCAGTTCAAACCTGCCGTGGTCAGCTTTCATTTCGGCTTACCGTCGGCCGAACTGCTGGCAAGGGTCAAGGCCTGGGGCGCCAAGGTGCTGTCGTCTGCAACCACCGTGGAAGAGGCCCGCTGGCTGGAGAGCCACGGCGCCGATGCGATCATCGCGCAGGGCAGCGAAGCAGGCGGCCACCGCGGCATGTTCCTGACTTCGGACCTCACCACCCAGGTCGGCACTTTCGCCTTGCTGCCGCAGGTGGTCCGCGCCGTCCGGGTGCCGGTGATCGCAGCCGGCGGCATCGCCGACGCGGCCGGTCTCAGCGCGGCGCTGGCGCTGGGCGCAGTCGGGGTACAGGCCGGCACCGCCTATCTGCTTTGTCCCGAGTCCGCGATCAGCCCGCTGCATCGGGCGGCGCTCAAGCGGGAGAACGCCCGCCATACCGCCCTGACGAACGTGTTCACCGGCCGGCCGGCGCGGGGCATCGTGAATCGGGCCGTGCGGGAGATCGGACCGGTCAGTGCCGCTGCGCCCGCGTTCCCGCTTGCGACCAGCGCGATGGCCGCCCTGCGGGCCAGGAGCGAAAGCGCCGGCTCGGATGATTTCTCGCCGCTCTGGTGCGGACAGAATCCTCTTGCGTGCCTGGAGGTTCCCGCCGGCAGGCGCACCCGGCAATTGGCCGGAGCATCGGACTGATGCCGCACACCCCGGCAGGCGGCCGGGCCGCACCGCTTTAGAATCCAGGCCTCCTTGCTCGACAGGTGGTGCCATGAAGATTGTTGAAATCCGCGAAGCCACCCGGCCGATCGCCTCGCCGATACGAAACGCCTACATCGACTTTTCGCGTATGACGACCAGCCTGGTGGCGGTGGTGACCGATGTCGTACGCGAAGGCCGCCGCGTCGTCGGCTACGGATTCAACTCCAATGGCCGCTACGGCCAGGGCGGCCTGATACGGGAGCGATTTGCCGACCGCATCAAGGAAGCAGGCGAGAAAGATCCGGCGTCGCTGCTCACGGACACGGGCGACAACATCGATCCCGACCGGGTATGGGCGACGCTCATGAAGAACGAGAAACCCGGCGGGCACGGCGAGCGGTCGGTCGCGGTCGGTACGATCGACATGGCCGTCTGGGACGCGGTTGCGAAGATTGCCGGCAAGCCGTTGTTCCGCCTGCTGGCGGAGCGACACGGACGCGAGGCCGATCCCCGCGTTTTCGTCTACGCTGCCGGCGGCTACTATTACCCGGGCAAGGATCTGGGTGCGCTCCGGTCGGAAATGCGCTCCTACCTCGATCGCGGCTATAACGTCGTCAAGATGAAGATCGGCGGCGCGACGCTCGACGAGGACCGCAGCCGGATCGAGTCGGTGCTGAGCGAAATCGGCAGCCACGCCCAGCTTGCCGTCGACGCGAACGGCCGATTCGATCTGGACACCGCCATCGCCTACGCGAAGATGCTGCGGGACTACCCTCTTTTCTGGTTCGAGGAGGCGGGAGATCCGCTCGACTACCGGCTGCAGGCAGCGTTGGCGGAGTACTACCCCGGCCCGATGGCCACCGGCGAGAACCTTTTCAGCCACCAGGATGCCCGCAATCTGCTGCGCCATGGCGGCATGCGACCGGACCGGGACTGGCTGCAGTTCGACTGCGCCCTCTCCTACGGGCTTTGCGAGTATCAGCGCACCCTGCAGGCCGTCGTCGGTGCGGGCTGGTCACCCTCGCGCTGTATCCCCCACGGCGGGCACCAGATGTCGCTCAACATTGCCGCCGGCCTCGGCCTGGGGGGCAACGAAAGCTACCCCGACCTCTTCCAGCCATACGGCGGCTTTCCCGATGGGGTCAAGGTGGAAAACGGGCATATCCGGATGCCAGACCTTCCCGGCATCGGGTTCGAAGGCAAGTCCGACCTGATCCGTGAAATGAAGGCCCTGGCCGAGTGACGTCCCTGCCCGGCGCGGCGGCGCCCGCGGCGCGGGTCCGCTTGTTAGACTTGTGGCTGTCATCAACCCGCTTTCGCCGCCTCAACGCATGAGCTCACCTGCTGGCTCGATCCTGATCGTCGTCGCCCCGTCCGGCGCGGGCAAGACTTCGCTGGTGCGCGCCCTGATGGACGCGCGCGCGCAGATTCGCCATTCGGTTTCGTTCACGACCCGGGCGCCACGCGCCGGGGAACGTGACGGCGAGGACTATTGCTTCATTTCGGAGACCGACTTCCGCGAGCGCAGCATCGCCGGCGAGTTCCTGGAGTGGGCCGAAGTTCACGGCAACCTGTACGGTACGTCCCGCAAGTGGATCGACGAGCAGACCGCCGCCGGCGCCGATATCGTCCTGGAAATCGACTGGCAAGGCGCCCGCCAGGTGCGCAGCCTATACCCGGACGCGGTGTCGATATTCATCGCTCCCCCCTCGCTGGAAATCCTGAAGGAGCGCCTTCAGTCAAGGGCGAAAGACTCTGCGGCAGTCATCGAACGCCGTCTGGCGGCCGCCCGCAATGAACTGGAACATGCGGCGGAGTTCCAATATATAATTGTAAATCAAGACTTTAAGGACGCCTGCCAGCAACTGCTCTGTATCGCGGATGCCGCCAGGTGCCGGTTCACCCAGCAGGCGGCCCTGCGCCCGGCCTTGTTTGCCGAGCTTGGGATTCCCCTGGAGTAATCGCAAGCCGTCATCGCCCTGTCCGCAGAGTACCCCCGGAAAGGCGCGGCGGCCGCAACACACTGCGGCGGATTGACACTTCGGCGGATTTGCCAGGGCGTCCGGTTGCAGCGTCGCGTCGTGACAGACATTGATTGACATTGATCATGCCGAGGGCATTTCGTCCGAGGCATCCGCTGCCGGGTCAAACTGGCATACACGTTGAGGATCATCAGACCATGGCTCGTATTACCGTTGAGGACTGCCTGAAGCAGATCCCGAATCGTTTCGAACTCACGCTGGTCGCCACCTATCGCGCGCGCATGCTGGCCCAAGGGCACACGCCCAAGGTCGAGTCCAAGGACAAGCCGACGGTGACGGCCCTGCGGGAAGTGGCCGCCGGCAAGATCGGCCGCGAAATGCTGCGTCGCGTGCCCATCTGAGCGCCGCGATCCACCACCGATAGACCCCTGGCCTCCCGATGTTGCATACCGAGGCCTTCCCCCCTTCATCCGGCGGCACCCAGACGCGGGCTGCTGCGCTTGGACGCGCGGGCCGCGATTCCGCCGAGAGTCCGGTCACGGAAACTCCCCGGGGCAACGTTGCCTCCCTCGATCCGCTGCTCGCCCAGGTCAAGAGCTACCTGCCGGCCAAGGACATCAAGCGGATCCGCGAAGCCTACCGGCTGTCGGACCAGGCGCACCTCGGGCAATTCCGATCCAGCGGCGATGCCTACATCACCCATCCGATAGCGGTCGCGCAGATCTGTGCCGGCTGGCGGCTGGATGCAGACGTGCTGATGGCGGCGCTGCTGCACGACGTGCTGGAGGACACCGGCGTCACCAAGCTGGAGCTCAACGAGCGCTTCGGCCCGGCTGTTGCCGAGATGGTGGACGGCCTGTCCAAGCTGGACAAGATCGAGTTCGGCAACCGGGAGCAGGCGCAGGCCGAGAGTTTTCGCAAGATGCTGCTCGCCATGGCAAGGGACGTGCGGGTCATCCTGGTCAAGCTGGCCGACCGGCTGCACAACATGCGCACCCTCGATGCGGTCAGCCGCCATCGTCAGTTGCGCATCGCCGGGGAAACCGCCGAGATCTATGCCCCGATCGCAAACCGGCTGGGACTGAACAGCCTCTACCGGGAAATGCAGGACCTGTCGTTCCGCTACCAGCATCCGATGCGCTACGAGGCGCTGTTCAAGGCGGTGCAGAACGCCGGCAAGATGCGCCGCGACGCCCTTGGCCGGGTGACCGACACTGTCGGCAAGGCGCTTGCGAAAATGGGCGTCACGGCAGAAATCAGCTCGCGGGAGAAATCCCTCTACTCCATCTACCGCAAGATGGCGGACAAGAAGATATCGTTCTCGGAAGTCACCGATCTCTTCGGCATCCGCCTGATCGTGCCGGACCTGCCCCAGTGCTACCTGGCGCTGGGCGCCCTGCACAATACCTTCAAGCCGAACACCAGCCGCTTCAAGGACTTCATTGCGATCCCCAAGGCCAATGGCTACCAGTCGCTGCACACGACGGTGGTCGGGCCCCACGGCGGAGGCATCGAGTTCCAGATCCGCACATCGCGAGATGCATCACCTGGCTGAAGCGGGCGTTGCCGCCCACTGGCTCTACAAGACCGACGGCGAAACCGCAAGCGACGTCCAGATCAAGACGCTGGACTGGCTCAAGTCCCTGCTCGACATCCAGCAGCAGACCGGCGATTCGCTTGAATTCATCGACCATGTCAAGGTGGACCTCTACCCCGACGCGGTCTACGTGTTCACGCCGAAAGGGCAGATCCGCGGGCTGCCGCGCGGGGCGACCGTCATCGACTTCGCCTACAGCGTGCATACCGACGTCGGCAACCAGTGCGTCGCCGCGCGCATCAACGGCGAACTCGTGCCGCTGCGGTCGGAGTTGAACCACGGCGACGTGGTGGAAGTGATCAGCGACGTCAATGCCAGGCCCAGCCCCTCCTGGCTGACATTTGCCCGGACGGGCAAGGCCCGCTCGGAGATCCGCTATTTCCTGCGGCGCATGAAGTACGACGAGTCGGTTGCGCTCGGCAAGCGGCTGCTGGAGCAATCACTGGCCAGCCTGCGCATCGACAGCGGTTCGCTCGACGACACGCAACTGGAAAAGGTCGCCAGGGACACAGCCGCCAAGTCGGTCAGCGACCTTCTGGCCGATATCGGCCTCGGCCTCAAGCTGGCGCCGGTCATTGCGCGCGCCATCGCCCTGGACATGAGCGGCCAGTCCGCCGCCGCCAGGCTGGCGCCGCGCTCCGCGCCGATCATCATCCAGTCGGTGGACGGTATCTCCCTGCAGTGCGCGCCCTGCTGCCACCCGGTGCCGGGCGACCGGATCGCCGGTCATATGCGTGGCGGGCACGGACTGGCGATCCACCGCGTCGATTGCGAAACCGCCAAGCGGCAGATGAGCCGTGACGCCGAGCGCTGGATGGAAGTCGAGTGGGGCGACAACATCAGCGGCATGTTCCGCACCCTGGTGGAGGTCGCGGTTCACGACGAACGGGGCGTGCTTGGACGCATCGCCGGCGAGATCGCCGCCAGCGACGCGAACATCGTCCAGGTGTCGATGGATACCGACGCCGAACACATGGCGTTGATCAAATTCACGCTGCAGGTCCGGGACCGCCAGCACCTTGCCGAGGTCTTTCGCAGCCTGCGGCGGCTGCCGCAATTCCGCTCGCTGTCACGCCACTAGCTGGTTACGCGATCGGTTGCGGGGCCCCCCGCTGGGTGATTATCCGTCGCGGGCAAGGGCAGACCGGCTCAGTTCAAGCTGCCCAGATAAGCCGCAATATTTTCCGCGTGCTGCTGCGTCACACCGAGGTCCGGCATGGCGGTGAGCGGGTCGATCCGCTGCGGATGTCGGATCCAGGCAATCAGGTTGGCCCGCGTGTTGGGCAGTTCACCGGCAATCCATTGGCGGCGCGCCCAGCCGTCGAGCGGCGGCCCGACATGGATGTCGCCGCCGGTGACGCCGGGAATGACGTGACACGAGGTGCACGCGTACTGGCTCAGCGCGATCCGGCCCTGGTCGACGTCCCCTTTCGAATAGTCGCTTCCTCCGGCGGGCGGTGACGCGTTCCGGGTCATGACCTCCTCCAGCGAGGGGCACTGCCGATCCCGCAACGGTGCCAGCACGGTGGCATAGGCAGCCGGTGACATCAGGGGCAGGCGCTGCAGGAAACCGACCAGAGCCCACAGATCCTGGTCCGCAAGACGATACTCCCAAGCCGGCATTCCGGTCATCTTGAGACCGTGGCGGGTGATCCAGTACAACTCGCCCGGGGTCCAGTCCCGCGCCGCGCTGACCAGCGAACCCGGGATCGGCTGCATGCCCTTGCCGATCGCATCGGGCGCGACGCCCGGCGCCCCGTGGCATTGGACACAATGCTGCCGGAAGCACACCGCGCCGCTCTGCAACGTCGCCGGATCGTCCAGTCCCGGCGGCGCCTCGATGTCTCGCGCCCGCAGTTGCACCGATGCGTGCATGGCCTTTTCAAGGATGGTGAACACCGGCTGGATGTGCGGCGATGTCGCCGACATGCCGTACAGCCCGCCATAGACCACCGCGACACCCGCCAGGGTGGCAATGACCGCCAGGAGGGCGGTGGTCAGGAAGGCATGTTTCCACATGGGGTGGGACGAGGTGGCAAAGAGGTGGCGAAGGCACGCGCAGTGCCGGTGGCCTTAGCGGGCAAGTACGAGGCCCGTGGGGCGCCCCCGGGAATGGTTCTTGATGCAGGACCCGCGGGCGGCAGGAGGCAACCCGCATGCAGCGACACAGTCGAGGACCATGGACCATCCGCCGCGCGGCAGCAGTGCCGCCAGTGCTCCCGTTCCTCTGCCTGGCGGCGCTAGTCGTGCTGGGGGCCTGCAGCCGCGTGTCGGGCGGGGATGTCGACAAGCTTGGCAATGCGGCCCGCGGGCAGCAACTGCTGGCGCAATACCAGTGCGGCGGTTGCCACGAGATTCCCGACGTACCGGGCGCGCGCGCCGGCATCGGCCCGCCCTTGTCGAAGTGGGGGCGGCGCAGCTACATTGCCGGCCACCTGCCGAATACGCCTGCGTTGCTCCAGCGGTGGATCATGAACCCCGAGGCCCTGGTACCGGGCTCGCTGATGCCCGCGATGGGCGCAGGCGAGGCGGACGCCCGTGACATGGTGGCCTATCTGATGTCGCTGCGATGAACGCCGGCGCTTCGATGCTGGCGCCGGCAGGTCCTCTCGCGGCAGGAATCGCGCCGATCATCTGGGTGCTGATCGGCGGCGCCACCGTGATCTTCGTCGGCGTGATGCTGCTGCTGGCCTTGTCCCTGCGCGATCGCGAGGCCAAGCCAGGGTTTTCCACGCAGGTCTGGGTCATCGGCGGCGGCGTGATCTTTCCAGTCGTCGTGCTCTCCGGCCTGCTGTGGTTTTCCATCGTGCGCAGCGCCCCCTATGCGCAACCCGCGCCGCGCGATGCCCTGGTGATCGCGGTCACCGGCCACATGTGGTGGTGGGAAGTGCGCTACCGCGATCCAGCAGGCGGGCCCGACATCGTGCTGGCAAACGAACTGCGGCTGCCGGTGGGACGGACGGTGGTGGTCGGACTCAACAGCGCGGATGTCATTCACAGCTTCTGGGTACCCGCCCTTGCGGGCAAGGTCGATACCGTACCCGGTCGCGTCAACCAACTGGTCTTCAGCGCCAGCGAAGAAGGGGTCTTCCATGCGCCGTGCGCCGAATATTGCGGTCTCGCGCACGCGCGAATGGCCCTGCAAGTGGTTGCCCAATCCCCGGCCGACTTCGAGCGCTGGCTGACACGGCAGGCCGCGCCGGCGGCGGCTCCCGACAACGAACTCCAGGCGCGCGGGCAGCAGGCGTTTGCGACGCACGGGTGCGCCTCATGTCATCGCATTCGCGGCGTGAGCGAAGCCGGCAGCTCCGGACCGGACCTGACGCACGTGGCCAGCCGCCTGTTCCTGGGCGCAGGAGCCCTGCGAAATCATCCGGGCGCGCTGCTGGCCTGGACGACCAACGTGCAGAGCCTCAAGCCCGGAGCCCGCATGCCATCCTTCGACCATCTCGATCCGCCCACCCTGCGCGCGCTCGACGCCTATCTGGGGCATCTGCAGTGAGTACCTCCCTTCCCAACCGGCTGCCGCGCCCGGAAGGCGAACTCTCACGGCTCGAGCGGGCATGGCAGCCGCCGCAGGGCTGGCGCGTTCTATCGGCCGTCAACAACACCAACATCGGCTTGTACTACATCGGAACGGCCCTGCTGTTCTTCGTGCTGGCCGGCGTGCTGGGCCTGATGATGCGCGCGCAACTCGCCGTGCCGGAAAACGATCTCCTCGATCCGGCGCTCTACAACCAGATCTTCACCATGCACGGCACGGTGATGATGTTCCTGTTTGCGGTTCCGGTAGTCGAAGCGTTTGCGGTCTACCTGCTGCCCGGCATGCTCGGAGCCCGCGACCTGCCCTTCCCCCGGCTCTCAGCCTACGCGTTCTGGGCCTATGCGGTCGGCGGACTGGTGTTCTTCTGCACCCTCTTCTTCAGGGTTTCGCCCGATGGCGGCTGGTTCATGTACCCGCCGCTGACAGGCACCTCCTACTCGCCCGCGGTCAACGCCGACTGGTGGCTGCTCGGCATCGGTTTCATCGAGATTTCGGCCATCGCCGGTGCCATCGAACTGATCATCGGCATTCTCATGACCCGCGCGCCGGGCATGTCACTGGCGCGCATGCCGGTGTATGCCTGGTCGATGCTGGTGGTCGGCCTGATGATCGTGTTCGCGTTCCCGGCGATCATCGCCGGCACGGCCTTGCTGGAACTGGAGCGCGCCTTCGACTGGCCCTTCTTCATCGTGGAGCGGGGTGGCGATCCGGTCCTGTGGCAGCACCTGTTCTGGTTTTTCGGTCACCCCGAGGTTTACATCATCTTCCTGCCCGCGGCAGGCATGGTGTCGATGATGGTGCCGGTGATTGCCCGCACCCCGCTGGTGGGTCATCGCATCGTCATCGTCGCGCTGGTCGGCGTCGGGGTCTTCAGCTTCGGGCTCTGGGCGCACCACATGTTCACCGCCGGTCTCGGGGTCCTGTCGATGAGCCTCATCTCGGCCGCCAGCATGGCGGTGGCGATCCCGACTGGCATCCAGGTCTTCGCCTGGCTGGCCACGTTGTGGCGCGGACGGGTACAGATCTGCTCGGTGTCGCTGTTCCTGTTCGGCTTTTTCTTCATCTTCATCCTTGGCGGCCTCACCGGCGTGATGGTCGCCGTGGTGCCATTCGACTGGCAGGTGCACGACACCTACTTCGTCGTGGCTCACTTCCATTACGTGCTGTTCGGCGGCATGGTGTTTCCGATGTTCGCCGCACTCTATTACTGGTTGCCCCTGGTCAACGGACATCGATTGTCGGAGCGACTTGCGCGCTGGGTGTTCGGGCTGATGTTCGCCGGCTTCAACCTCGCGTTCTTTCCGATGCACATCAGCGGTCTGCTCGGAATGCCGAGGCGCGTGTACACCTATCCCGCCGATCTCGGGTGGGACGCATTGAATCTGTGGTCGACTGCCGGCGCCTTCGTGCTCGCGGCCGGCGTGCTGCTGTTCTTCATCGACCTCGTGCGAACCATGGCACGCCGCGCCCGCACGCACGACGACCCATGGCGGTCGCCGACGATGGAATGGCTGCCTGCCGGCAGCTACGCGACCCGCAGCATTCCCCAGGTCGAATCGCGTGATCCGTTGTGGCAGCAGCCCGGCCTGGCAGCCGACGTGGAGGCCGGCGGCTACTGGCTGCCCGGCAGCCCCACCGGCCGGCGCGAAACGCTCATCACCAGTCCGATCGGCGCGCGGATCCTGCACCTCACTCAGCTTCCCGGGGACGGCTGGCTGCCTTTCATCGCCGCCTTAGCCACCGCCGGGTTCTTCCTGCTGCTGACGGTCAAGATGCTGATGCTCGCAGCGCTCAGCGGCATCACGGCGGTAGTCGCAATCATCCTTTGGCTTTGGCAGTCCGATCGCGCGGCAGCGGTGCCAAGCGTTCAGATCGGCGAGCATGTCGTCGTGCCGGTCGGCGCACGCGGGGCCGAGAAGCACGCGTGGTGGGCCATGGTGGTGCTGCTGTTCGTCGACGGGACGATATTCGCTTCGTTCGTCTTCGCGCATATCCATGTCTCGATGCGCGCGGTCGTCTGCCCACCCCCCGGGGCCGCACTGCCGGCGGCCCACTGGCAGTTCCTGGCCGCCGCCCTGCTGATCGCCGGCTCCGCCGCGGCGTATTATGCACGCCGCCGCCTCGAGTCGCCGGCTGCCGTGAGCCTGCTGATCGGCGCGGCGATGGCCTGCGTCTGCGGCGCCTTCGCTGCCCAGTGGTACGGACACCTGCAGGCGGGCCTTGCGCCGACCACCAGCGCGTGGAGCGCCACCGTCGGGGCGATGCTGTCATACCAGGGTCTGCACGTGGTGGTGCTCCTGATCATGGGGGGCTACACCATCGTCCGCGCCCTGTCGGGCCTGCTGCAGGAACGGGCCAGCGCCACCATCGACAGCACCACGCTGATGTGGCACTACGTCACCGTCCAGGGCATTGTGTTTTCGGCGCTGGTGAATCTTCTGCCGCTCTGGATGG
Organism: uncultured beta proteobacterium; assembly: GCA_963834335.1. Classification (GTDB taxonomy): domain Bacteria; phylum Pseudomonadota; class Gammaproteobacteria; order Burkholderiales; family Burkholderiaceae_E; genus Lautropia. The sequence goes on from CAWIBK010000002.1 coordinate 771,013, forward strand.
ACTGATCGGCCGCGCCGACCACGGAGGATCTGCCAATGGTTTTTCGCGAACGCGTCCTCGGACCCGTCTGGCACGGCGGCGGCCCGCTGGTGCTCTGGGCGCTCTACCTGTTCGGACTGTACATCCTGGTGGCTGCGGGATGCCTTGCCGGATGGGATCAGGCGCCGTTCGCAGGGACCAGCCTCCTGAGGGTGGTACTGCTGCTCTGTGGCGCCCTGGCGGTGGCGGCCGGTGCTGCCCGGGTCTGGCACGACTGCGCGGGGGTCCGGCGGCGCTCACCGGGTCTGCTGGCGGCAGCGTCCCGCCTGAGCGCCTGGCTGGCCTTGATCGGCGTACTCTGGGTGACGCTGCCCCTGCTCCTGTTGCCGCTGCCGTGCACGCCGGGGTAGGCAGGCCGGATTATCCGTCGTTGCGGATTTCGAATCCCGCTCGAGTACCCGGCAATTCCTCCACCGCATCGGCAAATTCCGGTGCCAGGACAGTGAGGCGCTCCGCTGCGACCCCCGCAGCCGCAAGCGCATCGCGTGCACTCTCACCGCGCTCGCGGGCGAGGATCAGCAGATCGGCCTCGCTCACGTCGATGCGTTCCAGGAGCCGCTCTTCCAATGCCTCGATGTCGAGTCCATCGACTGCCGGGGTGTCCAGCGATCTGCGACCGCCGGTCCCGTCCTGGAGCAGTTTGACGAGCAGCTGCCTGCGTCGTTCGCCGTCCGGTACCGCGCCGGACCCGGACTCAGTCCCGGTTGTGCGGGCGGCAGCCGCGCGCAAGTCCGCTTCCAGCCGGGCATGGCGCAGCGCCGCCCGGTCAGCCGGGACCGCCGCATAGCCGACGATCGCCAGCCCAACTCGGGACGCCGCTGCAGCGCGTCGGACAGCAGCCGGACCTTGCGCTGCTGTTCATCGTCGAGCGTGGCGCGCCCGGGCTCGAACCGGACGAAACCGAGACCGGCAGCCGGGTCATCGACGGTGACGGCTCCGTCGCCGGTTATCCCGATTGCCCCGTCGTCTGCGCCCCCTTTCCCGCTATCGCCCGATGGCCCGCTTCCGGTCCCGGAAGACCCATTGCGACCGATCGACGCGAGCAGCTTGAACGGCGCCGCTGCCACATTACGCACCAGCCCACCCACGGCCTGCGCAATCAACCCGGGCACCGAAAACTGCGGATTCGACAACGATCCACTGATCGGAAGGTTGAGTCTGATGGTTCCATCCCGATCGCGAAGCAGCGACAGGACCAGCTTGACAGGCAGGTTCGGCGCATCCGTGCCCGCCACGCGCTCGCCGAGCTCGAATTCATGCAGTACGAACCGGTTCTGCGCGGAGAGATCGTCGCCCTCCACCCGGTAGCTCACTTCTGCGGTCAAGGTGCCGCCGTCGATCTCGTAGCCGGCCCACCGGACCGCGTAAGGCGTCAGCCTGGTCAGTTCGATGTCGCGGGCGGTCCCTGTCAGGTCAAGACTGCGGGTCTGCGCCAGCAGGTTCAGCCGGCCGGCGATCTCAAGCGGGCCGTCGTCATTCACGCTGCCCGCGATCGAGACCTCGGCAGGCTCGGTCTGGTCGGTGGCAACCCCCGAGATGCTCCCGGTCAGCCGGGTCAGGTCGGCAGTGAAGTTCGGCTCGACGAAATTGTCGGTGAAGTTCACATGCCCGCCTTCGATTCGAAGCGTGCCGATCCGAATCAGGGGACCTTCCCGGCCTTGCGCCGTCGTCGCTTGCCCGGTGGTCGCGGCGGACGGCTCGGCGCCATCGGACACGGCCCCTTCCGCGGTCCCGGCCGTTCCTGCACTCGCGATCGATTCGTCGTTCGAAATCACCTGGGTGAGATTGAGTTGCCCGCTGTCGTCCAGGACGACCTTGCTGAAGAAATCGGCAAACGAGAGGTCGCCGATCTCGACCTTGCTCTGCGCCGGCGACGCCGGCCGCCAATCCACCGACACCGTCGGCATGGCCAGTTCCCGCCACCGCAGGAAGTCGGTTCGCGATTTCTCCTCCACCGCGTGCAGGTCGTTCACCGACAACGCTCCTTCGAACCGCGCACTTGCGAGCCCGGTATCGTCGGTGGTCATCCCGATTTCGCCCTCGCCCGAGAGGCGACCGGATACCAGCGAGATGTTCAGGATGCCCACCAGATACGGGTCCAGGCGGCTGAAATCGAAGCTGCTCACGCCGGCGTGCGCATCGACAGCGAAGGGTTGCAGATCAAGTCGTCCCTTCAAGGACAACGCGGACCGGTCTTCAAATCCCGCGGTCGCCTGGAAGGGCAATCCGCCCTCGAGGTCACTGGCCAGATCCCGCATCTCCAGGTCAAGCGATGCAGGAGGCAGGTGCTTCTGCGCGGGCAGCGTCTGGTCCTTGAAGCGGATCCGCATCTTCTCGAGCGCGAGCAAATCCAGACGATAGGCCCATTCGCCGACTGGCGTTGCCTGGCTGGCCGGCGGCGCTTGGTTCCCACCGGCGTGTGTGCCGACCGTCTGCCGGGATGCCTGATCTTCCGCAGGCCGGTCTGCAGGGCCCAGCCACTGCTGGAAGGCGAAACTGCCGTCCGGATGGCGAGTCAGCGTCAGGTCGCCTTCCTCGAAGCGCGCGGACTCCGCCGCGACCCGCTTGCTCCCCAGGTCGAGCCGCAGTCCTTGCAGGCTGGCGTTCCCGATCGTCGCCACCGGCCCTGAATCATCCGTCACGGCGACGTCGGCGAGCGCAAGCCGGCTGTCGATCAGCGCCCAGCCGACGGTGTCACCCCGCGAACCGGCGCCCGCGGGGACCGGTGGCAGCGACTCCAGTGGCGGTGCGGGATAGCGCGCATCGACAGCCAGCGCCAGTGTACCGCCCGATAGTTGAAGGCTTCCGGGCGGCTGCAGGTAGGGCGCGAGTTCGACCAGCGGGACGTCCGAGATCTTCATCTGCAGATGCATGGCAGCGGGCTCGGCCAACGGCGAACCGCTGAAGGACACGGTCGCCTCCTGCCCGGCGAAACGAAACGACGCCTGCCCCTGCATCGGTTGCTGCGCCGCCTGCCCCCGTGCGTTGTCCTGCGCGTTGTCCTGTGCGTTGTCCTGTGCGTTGTCCTGCGCGTTGGACAGGTCCGAGAGACTGACGTCGATCGCCTCGATGGCCAGGTCCTGATTCACCATCTGGTCGGCGAGGAAGACGCTGCCCCCGTCGAGACCGGCCTGTTCGATCGTGAATCGGACCGGCTCACCGCCTTCCGTCCCTTCCTGTCCGGATCTGCCGATGTGCTCGACGATGTCCTGAAAGCTGAACTGGCTCGCTCCGGTGCGGGCGATCCTCAACGTCGGCGCCCGCAGGCGAAGCTCGTCCAGCTTCAGGTGTCCCTGCAGCGCCGACCACAGGCTGAACGAGGCGGCGGCTTCGGGTATGTGCAGCATCGGCGGCTGCGTACCCTCCCTGCCGGCGACGACGAAGTCCTCGATTCGTAAGCGGGTGCGAAACGGGTTGACGTCGATTGCAGCGATCGATACATCGCGCCCCAGCAGTCCGCCGACGGCGGCGGCAATACGGTCGCGCGCAAGATGCGGCCCCCAGGTCACGACGGCCAGCAGCAGCAGGACGACGACGAGACCGGCCGCCGACCACCGGATCAGCCGGCGCCGGGTGCCGCGGCGGTCGGGTTGCCTGGTGTCAGGATGGATCTTGTACATGGGAGCCCTCCTTTGCTCGCCCGACTCGCCGATCTGCTCGACCGTCTCAATACCCTGGCAAGGCGAACGCCATGACGTCATCGCCCGTGCGCGTGCCGAGCGAGCCATGGCCGCCGGCGACCACCAGGAGGTACTGTCGGCCATCGGTACCGGTGTAGGTCATCGGCGTCGCCTGGCCACCGGCCGGCAATCGCCTCTCCCACAACTGTCGACCGCTGGCCACATCGTAGGCGCGCACGAAATAGTCGAGCGTTCCGGACAGGAAGGCGACGCCGCCGGCTGTCAGAATCGGGCCGCCGAGGTTCGGCACCCCCATCTTGAAAGGCAACGGCAATGGGGAACTGTCCACCACCGTTCCGTTCTTGTGCTGCCAGGCGACCTCGCCGGTGACCAGGTCGACAGCGGAGACATAACCCCAGGGCGGCGCCTGACACGGCAGCCCCAGCAGCGACGTGAACGGCTTGAGCTTGACCGCAAACGGTGCGCCGAAGTTCTCATTCAGCGCCGGCAGGCTGCCCGCTGGCGCCTGCTCGTGGACGTACAAGGCGTCATCGTCGCGCCGCGGCACGAGGGTGGAGACGAAGGCCAGGTAGTTAGGGGTTGCAAAGGCGATCTGGCGCTCCGGGTCGACGGCCACGCTGCCCCAGTTGAAGACGCCGAAGTTTCCCGGGTAGACCAGCGACCCTTCCTCGCTGGGGGGCGTGAAGCGCCCTTCGTAGCGCAATCGATGGAAATCGATTCGGCAGGCAAGCTGGTCGAACAGGGTCGCGCCCCACATGTCGGCGCCGGTCAGCGCGGGTGGCGCGTAGGAAAGCGCCGACACGGGCTGGCTTTCGGCCGTGTAGTCGCCCCTGGCCGCGCCCTGTGGCGCAGGCTCGCGCGACACCGGCAGGATCGGAGCCCCGGTGCGCCGGTCCAGCACATAGATGTCGCCTTGCTTGGTAGGTTGAACCAGCGCCGGCACGGTATTGCCGTCGATACGCAGATCGATCAGGCTGGGCTGGGCCGGCACATCGTAATCCCAGAGATCGTGATCGACGGTCTGGAAGTGCCATCGCAGTTTCCCGCTGGCGAGTTCCAGGGCTACGATCGAAGAGGAGAAGCGCTCAACCGCCGGAGTGCGGTTTCCTCCCCACTGGTCCGGCGGTTGGTTTCCGAAGGGCAGGTACACCAGACCCAGCGCCTCGTCGACGCTCGCGATCGACCAGCTGTTGGGCGACCCCGGGACATACGACTCGCCGGGTGCCAGCGGCAGGGAAGCATCCGGTGCGCCCGGATCCCAGGCCCATACGAGCTCGCCGGTGTCGACGTCGAACGCCCGGATGACGCCCGAGGGTTCGTGCACGGAAACGTTGTCGAGCACGGTGCCCCCGACGATCAGCAGAGACTCGGTCACCACGACCGGCGAGGTCGAGTAGTAGGACCCCGGATTGATGTTCGGCATGCCGTGCCAGAGCTCGATCTGGCCGGTCCCCCCACCGAAGTCGGCGCAGACCGTCCCGTCTTCCGGATTGAGCGCGATCACCCGGGCGTCCGCTGTCGGCATGAACAACTTCGCCGGACAGTTCGCCGAAGTCGGCGAGCCTTCTGTCGCGACCAGCGCCGGTGGCACTGCCGCCTTGTCGGCGGCCGGGGGGTCCGGCCGCGGGGCCTGCTCGACTGCGGCGCTCCTTGCGCCACCGGCGGGCGTCCGGCGGGCGGGATGATAGGAGAGCCCGCGACAGGTGAGATGCTGCAGCGCCAGTTGCTGCTGGATGCGCGGGTCGTAGCGCCACAGTTCCTGCCCGGAGGTCGCGTCCAATGCGATCACGAACTGGTGCGGGGTGCACAGGAAAAGTCTGTTGCCGACCTTCAGCGGCGTCACTTCGAATGTGGTCTCCTGCGGATCCCCGTCGTGCCCGCGAACGTCGCCGGTCTGAAAATGCCAGGCAAGCTCGAGCGTGGCGACGTTTCGGGGCGTGATCTGCGTGAGCGGGGAATAGCGCTGGCCGAACCCGGTGCGCCCGTAGGCGTGCCACTCGCCGGCCGCTGCCGGCGGGGCGACGTCGCGGTTCATATCGGCAACACCGGCGGCGACCGCATCCGGCACCGTCCCCTCGATCCGGTGCGGATCGACGAACCAGGAGACGATGCCTACTGCAAGGAACAGTCCGAGCGCGGCCCCGAGCCCCCAGGGCGCGCGGCTTCGTTCATCGCGTGCCGTGAAGACCCGTTCCTCACGAGCCTTGAAGGATCTGCGCACCCAGGGACTGAGCAGCCACAGCCCAACCAGGAACAGGACGTCGCCACGGGCGGCAAGCGGCCACCAGTCCAGACCTACTTCCCACAGCGCCCACAGCAGAGTGACGACGACCAGAAGAGCATAGACCCAGAGCGACCGCGGGTCGCGCCGCAGAAGCAGGAGAGCGGTAGCCATCAGGGCCAGCCCGGCCGGGAGGTAGTACCAGGATCCGCCCAGCGCGATCAGCCACCCGCCACCTGCCGCCAGCGCGGCGCCGAGGATCAGCAGAACCGCCGATGTCAGCGTCAGCGTGAAGCCTTTTCGCGGATGGCGCATCTCTCCTCCCCGTTCTCACCTGCGTGGAAACTGAGGGAGGAAAGCCGCAAGACCCGTGCCCCTGCAATCGGGACATCAGCGATCCGGGTACGTCAGCGGTCCGGGTACTCCACCGACTCGATGTCGATCTGCGTGCGTCCCTGGGGCGTGACCAGCGTGACCGTATCGCCTTCGCGGGCCTTGATGAGCGCCTTGGCCACTGGCGATATCCAGCTGATCCGGCCATTGAGCGGATCGAGTTCATCGACGCCGACGATCTGGACCTGGCGCATCGTGCCGTCCGCCTCGCGGTAGGTCACCTGGGCGCCGAAGAAGATCTGGTCGTTGCCCTTGTGGACCGCGGGGTCGACGACCTCGGCTTTGTCCAGTCGCCGGGTCAGGAAGCGGATGCGGCGGTCGATCTCGCGCAGGCGCCGCTTGCCGTAGATGTAATCGCCGTTTTCCGACCGGTCCCCGTTGGAGGCGGCCCAGGAGACGATCCGCACCACCTCCGGCCGGTCGACGTCGAGCAGGCGGGTCAGCTCATCGCGCAACGCGTGATAGCCCCCCGCGGTGATGTAGTTCTTGCCGCCCGGTACCGCCGGCTCGAGGCCCTCGGGCGGATCGTCGTCCTCGGGCGTCTCGGCATCGTCCTTGACGAAGGCCTTGTTCATGCGGCCGCGTCAACCCGCAATTGCCATCGATTCGATCAGGATCGAACCGGTCTGCTTGGTGCCGCGGGACAGGGTATCGGCTCCGACTGCCACGATCCCCTTGAACATGTCGGCAAGGTTGCCTGCGACCGTGATCTCCTCCACCGGGTACTGGATGACGCCACCCTCGACCCAGAATCCGCTGGCACCGCGGGAGTAGTCGCCGGTCACGTAGTTGACCCCCTGCCCCATCACTTCGGTGAGCAGCAAACCGGTATCGAGTTTGCGCAGCATCGCCGCGAAGCCGTCGCCGCTGCGCGTGAGCCTGCTCGACAGCGTGAGGTTGTGCGATCCGCCGGCGTTGCCGGTCGTTTGCATCCCGAGCTTGCGTGCGCTGTAGCTGGACAGGAAATAGCCTTCCAGTACGCCCTGGCGCACGACGTCCCTCGCGGCGGTGGCGACGCCCTCGTCGTCGAACGGCCCGCTGCCCATCGCGCCATAGACGAACGGGTCCTCATGGATGCCGACGTGATCGGGAAAGATCTGCTTGCCGAGCGAGTCGACCAGGAAGGTCGTCTTGCGGTAGAGCGCGGAGCCGCTGGTGGCCTGCACGAAGCTGCCGAGCAGCCCGAGCGCGAGCGGCGCCTCATACAGCACCGGCACTTTCCGGGTGCTGAGCTTGCGCGAACCGAGCCGCGCCAGCGCGCGCTGGGCCGCATAGCGCCCGAGGGCCTTCGGATCGGCCAGTTGCGATGCCGAGCGGCTGGAAGAGTACCAGTCGTCGCGCTGCATATCGCGGCCGCGCTTGGCAATCGGCGAGCAACCGATCGTATGCCTGCTGTAGGGATAGCCGCCACTGAAGCCCAGCGTATTCGCCGACACGAAGTGGCCATGGTCGATCGATACGGAGGCGCCGTCGCCATTGCTGACCAGAGGACTCACGTCGAAGCCGGCCTGTTCGATTTCCAGCGCAAGCTCGATCGCGCGGTCGACCGGAACATGCCAGGGGTCGAACAAGCCGAGGTCCGGGAAGTTGCCGCCCCGGGCGAGCCTGTCCGCGTCCGGCAGACCGGCGAACGGATCCTCACCGGTAATCCGCGCAATGTCGTAAGCGGCCTGCACCGTGCGTTGAAGTGCCGACGGCGAGAAGTCGCTGGTGCTGGCGTGTCCGCGCCGGTGGCCGACGTGCACGGTGATGCCCAGGCCCTTGTCACGGGTCTGCTCGATCGTCTCGACCTGGCGCCGGCGCACGCTGACCGACAGGCCGAAAGACTCGGAAACCTCGGCAGACGCGGCAGTGGCGCCCAGGGCCTTGGCCTGCTTCATCACGTCCTGGGTCAGTTGCTCGAAATCAGCCTGCTGGTAGTCGAAGAGCCTCGGCGCATTGCCGGCAGCGCCGCGCCCCGCCTTGATCCGGGCGTAGCGCTGGGGCATCTTTCTGGCGGTTGCTGCTGGGCTTTTCCTGCTGCGTGGCAGACCGGTTGTCGTCATTTATCTCTGGCTCGCTGGGTCGGCAGTACCAACCTGGAAGTGGGGCTATGATCCCGGGGCTAAGTATCATAGCAGCCATGCAAGCCTCGAAAATCAACGACCCGGCCGCCGTACCGAGCATCGACGGCGAGGGCTGGTCCCGCCCCAGCAAGACCCGGCGCAAGAAGGAAAGCCATGCGCTGCAGGCACTCGGCGAGCAACTGGTTGCGCTTGCGCCCGACAAACTCGCCGCAGTGCCGCTGACGGAGTCGTTGCTGGAAGCGGTGCTGATGGCACAGCGTACCCGCACTCACGAAGGACGACGCCGTCAGATGCAGTACATCGGCAAGCTGATGCGCGACGCCGACGCCGACGCCATCGCGCAGGCGCTCGCCATGGATTCCCAGCATCACCGTGGCGCGGTCGCCGCCATGCATACGGCCGAGCGCTGGCGCAACGGCCTCGTCGACGCGACCTTGAACCTGACCGACTTCATCGAGCGCTATCCCGGCGCCGCGTCACTGCCGCTGCCCGCGCTGGTCAGCAGCGCGCGACGCGAGCGGGCAGAGCAGAAACCGCCCCGGCATTTCCGATCGCTCTACCGTGAACTTCATCGGATCATCGCCCGACATGACCTCGACCAAAGCACATGACCTCGACCACAACACATGACCTCCACCCAAGCACTTGACATCCATCCAAGCACTTGACATCCATCCAAGCACTTGACATCCACCCAAGCACATGACTTCCACCACTGCGCCTGAGCGCGACGTCACCGATCGACCGCTGCGCGTCGGTCTGCTCTCCATCAGCGATCGTGCCTCCGCCGGGCAGTATCAGGACCAGGGCATTCCGGCATTGCAGCAGTGGCTGCAATCGGCGCTTGCCTCTCCCTGGCAGCATGAAACCCGTGTCATCCCCGATGAGCAGTCCACCATCGAGGCGGCGCTGATCGAACTCGTCGATACCGCGGGCTGTGACCTGGTGCTCACCACCGGTGGTACCGGCCCGTCACCACGCGACGTGACGCCAGAGGCGACGCTTGCCGTGGCCGACAAAGTGATGCCGGGATTCGGCGAGCAGATGCGGGCGATCAGCCTGAACTTCGTACCGACCGCGATCCTTTCCCGGCAAGTCGCGGTGATTCGCGGCAAGGCGCTCGTCATCAACCTGCCGGGCCAGCCCAAGTCGATACGGGAGACCCTGGAGGGACTGCGCGACGAGCACGGTGGATCGCGTGTCCCCGGCATCTTCGCGGCGGTGCCCTATTGTCTCGACCTGATCGGCGCGCCATATGTCGAGACCCATGAGGCGGTCTGCAAGGCGTTTCGCCCGAAGTCTGCGGTCCGCCCCGCCCGCCAATGATCCGACCGCCCGGCATCGAAAGCCGGAGTCGGAGCCCGAATCGCTGGATTCAGTTGCGGGTGCAGCGTTCGACGCCCGGCGTCTCACGCAGAATCGAAAGCACCCGTTCGAGCGCGGTAGTGCTCGCTACCTCCACGACAAAGTTGAATCGGGCCAGGTCGCCGCGGGTATTGCTGCGGACCGACAGCAGGTTGACGCGTTCGCGGGCGAGGACCTCGGTCATGTCGCGCAGCAGGCCCGGGCGGTCGATCGCGTGGACCTGCAGGCCCACCGGATAGCGCCTTTCGATGGGGGGACCGCGCTTGCTGCGCGCCGGGCGATCCCACTCGCCCCAGGACGCGGGCAGGATCCGCTCCGGAGAGCGCTGCGACAGGTGCTTGAAACCGACGCAACCCGCCCGGTGAATGGTTACCCCCTTGCCGCGGGTGACGAATCCGATGATCGGATCGGGCGGCGCCGGATGGCAACAGCGTGCCAGCTGGGTGAGCAGGAAATCCACGCCGACCACCAGCACGGCGTTGCCCCCGCCCTTGGCGTCCGAGCGGGTGCCGCCCCTGGCGTCGCCCAGCGGCAGCCCCTCCGGGCTCCTTGACGGCGGACTGCCGATTGCTGCGGCAGGCGAGCGGATGGCCTCTTCGAGCGCCCGTGCGCCGATGGTTTCCCGGGCTACCTCCGCAAACATCGCAGCAGCCGACGGCTGTCCGAGCCGAACCGCCAATTCGTCGAGCGACAGCGAGGTGCGCCCTTCACGCGCGAGCGCCTTTTCAACGCGCTCTCGGCCCGCTGCGAGCTCGCTGTCGCGGTCCTGGGCATTGAACCACTGGCGGACCTTGCTGCGGGCTCGGGTGCTGCGAAGATAGCCGAGCGCAGGATTGAGCCAGTCACGCGACGGCCCCGGCACCCCTGCGCCAGGTCCCGCCCGTCGTGCGGCAGTGATCTCCACGACCTGGCCATTGGCCAATGCCGTGTTCAGCGACACCATGCGCCCGTCGACCTTCGCGCCGCGGCAGACGTGCCCCAGCGACGAGTGCACGTGATAAGCGAAGTCGATCGGCGTCGCCCCTGCCGGCAGTTCGATCACCCGGCCCTGCGGCGTCATCACAAATATGCGCGAATCGTCGGTGGTGCGCGCCTCTTCGGTTCCCAGCCGCACGCCGACTTCCTGCTGCCACGCCAGCAACTGGCGCAGCCAGGCCAGCCGCGCGGCCTGATCCGCCCCCCCGGCCCCGCTTGCGGATGCACCGGCGTTTGCCGCGGGTGGGCCGATCCGTTCCTTGTAGCGCCAGTGCGCCGCAATCCCGTACTCCGCCTGATCGTGCATCTCGTGCGTCCGGATCTGGACCTCCAGCGTCTGCCCGTCATCCGCCAGCACCACCGTGTGCAGGGACTGGTAGCCGTTGGGCTTGGGCCTGGCGATGTAGTCGTCGAACTCCGCAGGCTGCGGCTCCCACCGCTGATGCACCACGTCGAGGGCTGCATAGCAGTCGGACAGGCTCTTCACCAGCACCCGGACTGCCCGCAGGTCATGCAGGCGATCCAGCGTCAGCTGCTTGTTCTGCAGCTTGGCGTGGATGCTGTACAGGTGTTTGGGACGCCCCGTGACGCGGGCATCGATGCCGCGTGCGCCAAGCAGCCTCGCCAGCTCCGTGGCGGTTGTCGCGACGAAGCGCTCACGTTCCGCGCGCTTGGCTTCCAGCTGGCGGGCGAGCGCATGATAGACCTGAGGCTGCGAGCACCGGAAGGCGAGATCTTCCATCTCCCACTTGAGCCGGAACAGGCCCAGGCGATTGGCCAGCGGGGCCAGGATCGCCAGCGCTTCATTCGCCGGCGCCTGACTGTCCGGCAGCCCCGCCAGCCCACCGGCCACCAGCCGACGCAAGGTCTGAAGGCCCGACGCCAGCCGCACCATCACGACCCGGACGTCCCTGGCCATCGCCATCGTCATTCGTCGCAGCGTTTCGGCCTGATGTCGCCCCGCCGGTATCGCCGGGTCAAGCGGCACCAGGGTCAGAGACAGCAGGCGAACCGAACTGTCCAGCAGTTCCCCGAGGGTCACTGCAACCTGGGGCCCGAGCCAGTCCACCAGACGGGGCTGCGTGGGCATCGGCTGACTGCAGGCCAGCAGGCCGATCAGTCGCGTAAACGAGTCGGCCCCCTGGGTCCGAAGAATCCCCTCGATCCCGCGGCCGTGTTCACGGCCGGACTCACCGGTCGAGCGCGTCCACGACAAGGGCTCGTCGCCGTGCCCGTCGAGCCAAGCGAAAGCGGGCTCGAGCGCCCGCTCCGGAGCGCCCTCCGTCGGACCACTTCCGGCAACGGTATCCGCACGCTGCCCCCCGGCCTCGGCCGGGCGCTGCGCCGGATCCGTCATGCCAGTATCCGTGGATTCAGCCATCTGCCGAACTGGTACCTCGCACCCGTTACCTGCATCCGCCCAACCGGATATGCGTGCGCGCCCGAAACTCCTGCCGGGCGCCGTCGCCCGTGTCGAAGCTTCATCGGACCCACCGACCGTTTGTCCAACCGCTATTGTAGGTGGCATGAGATGATGATCTGAGTGTGTTCGTGCGGAATGTCCTCGGAGCCTGGCGGCAAGGCTGTTGCAATGGCGTCTATGGGAGCACTACCTTTTGCGCCTGCGATCACCATGCGCCTAATCATCGTCGAACTCACCCCGAGCCGCTCTGTTGGCGTGGGCCCTTCACTCGCAGGGGCCGATGCGGTCAGCGCCAGAGGTATCGACGCTGCAATCGACATCCTGCGAACAAGCGAACCGGAAGTGATCGTTCTGGACGTCGGAACCGAATCGGGACCGCACCTCGTGCCCACCCCCGCGGAGGCGTTCCAGCGCCTGTCCGATGCCGCGCCCGGCGTCCGGGTCGTGGTAATCGGTGCCGGGGACGAAATCCTGGTGCAGGAAATGTTGAGCCACGGCGCGTTCGACTTTCTCACCTACCCCGACGAAATCGATTCACTGCCGTATGCAGTCAAGCGCGCCATGCGCGCCGCGCAGCTGGATCGGCGCCCGACCACGCGCGGCGGCAGGCGCCGACTGGCGGAAGTGGTGCCGGGGATCTTCACCAGCGATCCGACCATGCGCCGGATTGCACGGCGCTGTGAGCGGCTCGTCGGACACCCCACCCGGGTGCTGCTGCAGGGCGAATCCGGCACCGGCCGCAAGACTTTGGCGAAGATGCTGTCCCAGACCCGTCGGGCGGGCGTTCAGTCCAACGCCGCACTTTCCGGCAGCATGATGGGCGGTCCGCAGGGATTGCTGCCCCCGATCCTTCCATGCAGCGCCGCTACCCGGATCAGCGACATCGATGAGCTCTTCGATCGGGTCCGCACCGCCACTCCGGCCATGGGCGGGCATACCGCGCCAGGACCGATGGTCATCCTCGAGTCGATCGACGAACTCAGCCCGGAAACGCAGGCAGCCCTGCTCCGCCGGCTGGTCGAAGCCGAAACCGTCTGGCGCGACCGCGCCGCCTTGCCCCGCACCATCAGCGTTGCCACCGAGAATCTGGGGGGGCGCATCAGCGATGGCCAGTTCCGGCGGGATCTGTATGACCGGCTTGCGGAAGTACATCTGGTACTGCCCTCGCTGCGCAACCGCGGCGACGATTGCGTGGAATTGGCCGAGTGGTTCCTGCAGCGTTTCCAGCTGACGCTCGGGCGTCATCGTCTGCGCCTTTCCGACGAGGCGATCGATGCGATTCGTGATCATGACTGGCCCGGAAACATCGCCGAACTGAGCAATGCGGTCAAGCAGGCGGTGATCACGGCCGAAGGTCCCAGCGTCAGGGCTACCGATCTCGGGCTGAGTTCCGGAACGTCCGCCCGCCTGATCAGCCTCCGACAGGCCCGGGAGGATGCAGAACGTGACATCGTCCAGCGCGCACTCAAGCGCGTCAATGGCAACATCGCACGGGCATCAGAAATGCTGGGGATCAGCCGTCCCACCTTATATGATCTGTTGAACAAACTGGGGATGCGCTAGACTGCATTCTGGCGCAGACCGGCCCGGCGCCGGTCATCCTGACTCCCCGCATGGCTGCCTTCCCACCGGCAGCGCAGGTCGACGACAATCGAACGCGGGGCGATCCGCCCCACCCGGACAGACCTGATTCAAGAGGTAACAGAATTGGCAGCACGATCCCCTTCCATCCACCGCCCAACCGCAATGCCCCGGCATGCGGCGGAATTGCGGCCGGAGCGCGAGGGGGTTGACAGGACATTGCTTCGAGCCGGCCGCATGGCCTTCGGCGCTCTGACGCTGCTTTTGCTGGCGCAGCCTGCTCTGGCGCAGATCGGCGGCCCCATCGGCGCGCCTTCCGGTATACCCAACGGATTGCCCGCAGGCGCCTCGGGGTACAACCGCAGCCTGGGCACGTCATTGCCGCCACCGGTCAACAACTGGTCGGCGAATGAATCCGGTCGCGGCGGGTTCGGAAATGGCTTCAATGAACGCTTCGGCACCCGCGCCTGGACGCCTCCCGCCAACTCGCAGGACGAGATTCCGCTGCCGCCGAGTCCCCAGATCCAGCAGACGGCGCCCGCAGCGGTCGGCCCCCAACGGGACCGGCGCGAGCGGGACGACAGTGATTTTGCCGGCTCGGACGAGGGCGGCCGCGGCAAGGAACCGATACCGGCCACCCGCCAGATCGCGGCGGCCCAGCACAATCCGGTGGAAGCCTTGCGCGACCTGGTCCAGAAGGGTCAGATGTACGAAACCGGCCTCGGGGTGCCGAAGAACCTTACCCGCGCTTTCGACCTCTACTGCGAGGCGGCGCGGGACGGTTATCCGGATGCCCTGGTACGGATGGGCTGGATGTTCGCAGAAGGCAACGGCGTCGAGAAGAACCACTCGGCGGCGTCGACATTGTTCAAGCGAGCCGCCCGATTCGGCAGCAGCGTCGGCGATGAACTGGCGCGGCGTTTTGCCGGCGACCGGGAATTGCTGCCGGTCTGCCTGAAAGGCACGCTCGTGGAGAAAGGCACGGCCGAGCGTCCTGCCACCACCGCCGAGTTGTCGGCAATGGCGCCCAAGTTCGACATGCCGCTGGTGATGCGCAACAGTCTCATCAGCGCCGAGCGTGCCAAGTTTGTCAGCACGGTCATTGCCGAGGCCCGGAACTTCAAGCTGGATCCGCGCCTGGTACTGGCTGTCATGGCAACCGAGTCCGGTTTCGATCCGAATGCGCGCTCGCCCAAGAACGCGGCGGGGCTGATGCAACTGATTCCGGAAACCGCGGAGCGGTTCAACGTCAAGGATATCCTGGATCCGGTCGAGAACATCCGGGGCGGCATGGCCTACCTGCGCTGGCTCCTGAGCTATTTCCGCGGCGACGTCACGCTCACCCTGGCGGCGTACAACGCCGGGGAAGGCGCGGTCGACAAGCATAGCGGCGTGCCCCCCTTCACGGAGACGCTCGGCTACGTGCAGAAGATCCGTGCGCTCTACCCGTTTGATCGCCATCCCTACGACGCCGCCATCAGCAGTGGCATTTCCCGGATCGCGCCGCAACCGACCCGGACGGTGGACGCCAAGTCGGCGGTCGACGGCGAGGGCTCGACCGCCAGGAATTGAGCGGCGGGGCTTGACGCCAACCCCGCACGTTCACCCCGCGCAGACCGCGGGATGCACCTGGGGCTGCGGATAGGGCCGGTCGCTTCCGATCCCGAGAAAGCCGTTCGCCAATGACGTCCGCGGCGCCCCCGACCCTGAGCCGGCCGGGGTCGACCGCCGGCCCCCGCCGCCGTTGTCGATCGCCCCGGACCCACCCTCGCTGCCCTGCGATCGCTGCGTCGTCGTATCGGCCGGCCCCTGCTCTTCCCGCTGCGCCCCGACGCTCTCACCGGAAGCGAAATCCTCGCGAGCATGCGCTGCATCCGGATACCGGGCGGTCGACATCATCCGCACGGTTGCCGACACCCTGAGCGGAATCCGGCCGGCGCCGCTGGCGTCACCATCGCTCTCATAGAACCGGCACATCCATCCCGGATTCGCGGCAGCGCCTCCCGCCCCACCGAGCAGCAGCAGGCCCAGTCGACCGTTAGCCGGGCCTGCCGCGCCGGCCAGGCCGTCGCCGACGCCTGCGCTGGATGCCGGCGCGCTCGTGCATCGATGCCACGCGGCAAGAGTCCTGATGAGCAGTCGGCCCACAATCGGCACGACCAGCCGAACGCCGTAGACCAGTTCCAGCCGCAACAGGTTGGCGTCTGCCAGCGTCTGTCCCGACAGCCGGCCGATCGGTTCGGACACCTGATGTCCGCTAGTCCCGGACCGCGGCTGGGCCCGGGTGCGACGGTTGTCGAGATTGTCGTTCGGGATCTCGATCTGACCGGCAATGGGACGACCGAACTCATCGATTGCCGGCTCGGCCCAGTCAACGAAGCTTTCCTGCAAGGGCGACCGCTGGCGCAGCAGGATCCAGCCGGCCGCGCTCCCTTGCGCCAAATGAGATTGAGCGCCGGCCTCGGCCGCCAGCAAGCCCGCCCAGTCGCTAGCGCCATAGAGGTAAGGAACCAGCCCCGCCGCGAGGCCTCGTCGTATGGCATCGGGCGATGCGTGATCGACCGCGCCTTGGCGAGCCGCCTGCATCACTGCGTAGTCGAGCGCATGCTTGGCCTGATAGACGAGGGTCAGCTGCGCGATTCCCAGGCCGAGGAGCAGCAGCAACGGCACGGCGAGCAGTACTTCGATCATCGACGAAGCCGCCTGGCGACAGCGACGAGCGCGCGGCCGCGGGCAGGACCACCGGTTCATGGGGTCGTTTCGGTCCGTGCGGTCCCTGCGGTCCGTGCGGTCCATGCGGTTGGCGCGAGTGACGTGGTTCATTTTGCATCGCCCTTCGGTACGGCGCGCCGGGTGCCGCCGGGCGCCCGTTCCTGCACTCGCGCCCCGCTCGAAACGGCGCGCTTTTCAGCCGCTGCCGACCGCTTCTGCCGGTCCGGATCGCCCAGAAGGTACTCCACGCTCGGCAGCGCTTCATCGACGGGCCGAGGCCGGGCCGCAGCGCCCGGTCTGGCGATCGGCGCCGCGTCGGGATGGGGCTGGCGGTCGCCACCGGTCGAACGTTCCGGCGAAGGGCGCACCTGCGAAGTGCGATGCTGGACGATGAGCGGCCCTGGGTCGAGAGGCGAATTCCGGTCACCGGCAACCGGATCACTCTGCCATCCGGCGGAACGGGTGAGACTCTGCTCCAGGTCCAGCAATTGGCGATGGGCCTGAGCCGCAAGCGGATCACCGAGCCCTCCAGCTGCATGTCCGGATCCGGGCGTATCCGCCCTCCCCGCAAGGACCGCGGTATCACGGCCACGCCCGGCCGGGGGCGGCTGCAGCAGGGCCAGTCGCGCGAGGGACTGCCGCGCCTGATCGAGCGAGAGGATCGCAAGATTGAACAGGGCCTTGCGCTCTGCCGAGACTGCGGCGGCGTCGTTCGGGCGGACCGCCTTGTCCGCGCCTGACTCGGCGCGCTGGTCCGGCGGCGCCGCGAGGAGGATCCGGCGATACGCGTCAATTGCCGCCCCGATCGAGCCGGTGCGCTGATGCAGGTTTCCGATCCGCAGCCAGGCGAGCCAGGTGTGGTCCGGCCCCAATTCCGCCAGGGACTCGTACAGGCGGATCAGCGCCGCAGCGTCATCCGGCTGACTTGCTTCGCGATAACGCGCTTCCGCCTCCTCCTCGAGCCGTTGCAGGGTCCGGGCCGCGAGCGGGCGGGCAAGCACGAGCGGCACAGGAAGGCCGGGGGGGACGGGGGATGAGGCGAGCGTCGCAGCCGGCTGAGCAGCGAGCGGCGGGCTCGGCAGCATCGCCCCCAGGAACGAGAGGACCACCGTCATACGCTTGAATCGGTCACGACCGGATGCCGGATCCGGAATCCGGGACTGCACAGCAATGTCCCGACCGACCGACGGGATGCTGAAGATGTTGGCGACCGGAAGCAGTAATGGACGCACGCCGGGGCGCAGGTCCAGCCGGGTAGCCTCGCCAGTGCGCATCTCCAGGACATAACGGGCATGGATGCAGGCGCGAATGCGCGCCGGCGGCAACTCCGCACAATGAACGACGACGCCGCCACGGTCCAGGAACACGAGGTCGATCGGATAGCGCATACCGAAGCCATGGACGCAGGCGCCGCGCAGCAGCAAGCCACATCCGGGCGCAGGGGGCGGGCCGCCGAGCAGGCCTCGCGCACGCGTCAGGAAGCTTGCGGCCTCCCGCACGCGCAAGACCGGTGACAGCGCCGGTGACAGGGCCGGTGACAGTGCCGGTGACATGGCCGCTGGAGCGGCGGGCGCACTGCGCAGCGACGCAGGGTTGTCAGCCAAGGATGCCTTCATGGATCACCCGCACGACAACGGGGAACAGGACGATGACGAAGGTGCAGGGAAAGATGCAGGTCATCAGCGGAAACAGCATCTTGACCGGCGCCTTCAAGGCCATCGCTTCGGCGCGGAGGAACCGCTCCGTTCGACGTTGTTCCGCCTGCGCGCGCAGTATCGGACCGAGGCTGGAACCCTGCCGCTCTGCCGTGAGTACCGCCGCCACCCAGGCGGTGATCGCCGGCATTCGAAGTCGTTCCGACAGGCCGCGCAAGGCTTCGCTGCGAGTACGCCCCGCACGGATATCCCGAAGCACGCGCTGCAGTTCATCGCTGAGCGGACCCTGCGGCCCCTTGTCGGCAGCGTGTTGCAGGGCTCCGGTGATGTTGGCGCCCGCCTCGATCGCCAGGGTGACCACGTCCAGGTAGAAGGGCAGCGCTCTGGCGATGCGTCGCGACCTGCGCTCTGCCCGGTCAGTCAACCAGCTGAACGGCAGAAATGCGCCGAGCAATGCCACGCCCAGCAGGACCGCCGTGTTCGGCATGCCGAGCGGCCAGGTGACCGCGATCAGCATCAGGACCGACGCGATCGCAGCGGCTGCCTGACCGGCAACGAACTGATCGACAGTGAGAGCGTACTCGAGGCCGGACTGGCGCAGGCGGTCCAGGAGCCGCACGCGAATCGACCGCGCAAGCAAGGGCCCGATCCAGCTTGCGACCGGTCTGATGAACCAGCCGATCCAACGCCAGTAGGCCGGTGGCGGATCCCGGTATTCGCGGCTCTCCGGCGGTACCGCCGCCAGCAGGCGCCCGAGCAACCCGAGCAGCAACGCGGACATAGCGACGACCGAGCCAACGGCCAGCAGCGGCTGGATCGATTCCGCAAGAGCGTACAGGTCGCCGGCCGCGCCCATCAGATGTCGATGGCCATGATCCGGCGCATCAGGAGCAGACCGGCCAGTTCCAGAACCCCGATGACGCCGCAGACTATCCACCCCTGCCAACTGGCGAACAGCGGCGCCATGGACTGCGGCTCCAGGGCGAACAGCGCAGCGGCTACTCCGATCGGCAGCAGGGCCATGATCCAGCCCTGGAGTCGGCCTTGTGCGGTCAATGCGCGGATCTTGGCCTCCACCGTGAGCTTGCGCCGGATGGTGTCCGCCAGCCGCTCCAGTGTCTCCGCCAGGTTGCCGCCGCTGTTTCCCGCTATGCGCACGGCTGCAGTGAACAGGCGCAAGTCATCACCGCCGATGCGCCGCTCCAGGCTTCCCAGCGCGTCATCGAGCGTCACTCCCAGCCTCTGCTCACGCATCACCAGTTCGAACTCCTGGCCGCAGGGTCGGGGCATCTCCGCCGAAGTCCTGCGCAGCGCGAGCGGCAGGCTGGCACCGGATCGGATGGCGCCGGCAACCAGCATCAAGGCATCGGGGAGCTGCTCGGCGAATCGCAGCCGCCGTGCCTTTGCCAGCCGGATCAGCAGCAGATTCGGCAACAAGGCGAGCAGGATCAGCGAGGCCGCCACCGCAAGCCACGACCTGGTCAGCGCCCAGGCACCCGTCAGCACCAGCGCCGCAACCAGAAGGTTCATCTGGAAGAGGCGCTGTGCATCGACGAACAGCAGAAGATCGTTCAGGCGTCGGCCGACGTCACCGGTAAAGCGACGGTGATAACGGTTGCCGGCAAGGGCCCCACCTGTGACAAGCAACAGCATCAGCAATGCCACCGCAAGCATCAGCGCAATACCGGCCGCAATCAACCAGGCCGAGCCGGGCAGCGACAGTGCGGTGCCGCTCATCGTGCTCACCGCGTCCTTTGCGGCCGGAACGTATCACCGCGGCCGGCATCGCTGCCGCCTGCAGCGTCCCGGTCGACCGGCCTGCCCCTCGACTCCTCGAACAGGGACAGATCAACGGCGACGCCGCGCCCGGCCAGCGATTCGTAGAAGCCGGGGATGGCGCCGCAGGCCTGATGCATGCCCCGGATGTGGCCCGAATCGCAGGCCGACTCGACAAAGCGGAACAGTTCCTGGGTCTGCACCCGGCCGGATTCGATGCCGGTGACTTCCGTCACCGACGTGATTCTGCGGCTGCCGTCGCGGAAACGGGCTTGATGAACGATGATGTCCACGGCACTGGCGATCTGTTCGCGAATGGCGCTCACCGGCAGGTCGACGCCGCCCATCAGCGTCAAGACCTCAAGGCGTGACAAGGCATCCCGCGGGGTGTTGGCATGCAGCGTCGTGAGGGATCCCTCATGTCCGGTGTTCATGGCCTGAAGCATGTCGAGTGCCTCGCTCCCACGACATTCACCGACGATGATCCGGTCCGGGCGCATTCTCAGCGCGTTCCGGACGAGGTCGCGAATGGTGACTGCGCCCCGCCCTTCCGCGTTGGGCGGACGCGCTTCGAGCGCGACCAGGTGATCGTGACGCAACCGCAGTTCAGCCGCGTCCTCGATCGTGATCAATCGCTCCGTCGACGGGATGAGATTGGAGAGCACATTGAGCAGCGTCGTCTTGCCCGAGCCGGTCCCACCGGACACCACGATGCTCTTGCGTTCTTCCACGCAGATGCGGAAGAACTCCATCATTGCCGGGGAGGCGCTGTCGCGAACCACGAGGTCCTGCGGCGAAAGCACCGCCCGATTGAACCGCCTGATGGTGAGCGTCGGCCCTCTGAGCGCGACCGGCGGAATGATTGCATTCACCCGCGAACCGTCGGCCAGACGGGCGTCCACCAGGGGCGATGCCTCGTCGATTCGCCTGCCCAGGGGAGCGACGATACGCTCGATGACGTTGCGGATGGCGGAGTCGTCGGAGAAGGCGGCGGCGGCCCGCTCCAGCGTGCCATGGCGTTCCACGAACACGTCGAGCGCGCCATTCACCATGATTTCAGTGATGTCGTCCTGCGCCATCAACTGCTCCAGCGGACCAAGCCCGACGGCCTCGTCGACGGTGTCCCGGACCAGCGCTGCGCGGTCGACATCGGGCGGCAATGCATCCAGCTCTGCGACGATCCCTTCCACCGCCTGCTGCACTTCAGCGCGCAACTGTTCGGGCGAGTAGTGGGACAGGTTGCTGCGACGCAGGTCGATCAGCTCCAGCAGCCCCCGATGGACCAGTCGTCGCCAGGGCAAGGCCGCCAGCTGGCGCCGGTGCACGCGCCCGATTTCCTCGGCCGACTCGCCGGCTTCGGCCTCCTGTACCGGCGACAGGACGCACGGCAACGGCTCGGACGCCGGCATCCCTGCGGTGTCCGGCGGCACGGCGCCTGCGCCAACGGACATCCGGAGCGCTTCCCCATGCAAGCGCAGATGGAAGCCGGCGATCGCAATCCGGTCCCGCTCCGACAGCGGCCCGTACTCGGCGATGCGGTCGCCATTGACCAGGGTGCCACCCAGCGTGCCCAGGTCCACCAGCTTCAGGCCTCGCCCGACACGGTGGATCTCGGCGTGAACGCGCCCCACTCGCCAGCCCGGCAAGGCCACTTCGGCGTCCCTGGCCTTGCCGATACGGCAAGGGAAGCGCTCGACCCTCACACTGCGTGGCGCCCTGCCTTCCTCTTCTATCACCACCTCCAGCACCGTAGGCCTCCTTTCCGATCGTCACGTCACCCGCTAGTCCAGCATCCGCATCTGTTCCCGAAGCGACTCGAATCGTTGAGCCATCGTTGCGCCCTGCTCGGCACCCATCGTGTTCCCGCCCGCAGGATGAAGGTACGGAGTGATCAGCACGATCAGCTCCGTTTCACGATTCTGAAACCGCCGGGACCGGAACAACTTGCCGAGAATCGGGAGGTCTCCCAGGCCGGGGATCTTGTCGACCGAGCCCGAGATTTCGCTGCTGACCATTCCCGCGATCACCAGCGTTTCGCTTTCGCGAAGGTTGACCTCCGTGACGGCGCTCTGCTTGCGCAAACCCGGCACACTGCGGACCGTAACCTCGGGGTTGATCGACGAGATTTCCGCAAGCAGGCTGGCGGAAATGACGCCCTCGTCGTTCACCGTCGGCGACACCTCGAAGCGCACACCATATTCCTTGAATTGCACCGAGGCCGAACCATTGGCGCCGATGACCGGAATCGGCAACTCGCCACCGGCTACGAAACGAGCGCTGCCGCCCGAGCGACAGGACAGGCGGGGTTCCGCCAGCACGGCGGCGTCGCCGCTCTGGACCAGGAGGTCGACCATCGACGTCAGTGACGTCACCAGGGCGGCCGACGTGGCAAACGGACCGATCCGCGGCCTGACCGGGAAGCCGGCGCCTTCGCCGTTGCCTCCCGGCTGGAATGCCTCACTGCGCTTGAAATCCCCGATCAGCCCGAACGCCGGGCCCTCCATTGAATAGGGCGCGCCGCTGCCGCTCTGCCATCGCACACCGAGACGATCGAGGGCGTTCTTGCTGATTTCTATCATCCTGACCTCCATGTCGATCATCCGTTGGAATCCGCTGCGGCTCACCAGACTGATGGCCTGCGGATAACGCTTGATGATCTCGGCACTGCGAAATGCATCCTCCTCGCTCGGTCTGCTGCCATCCAGGACCACCTTGTCACCGACAGCGTGTGCGCGAATGCCGGGGCTGTAGTTGAGCAGGCGGTTTATCTCCAGCGCAGTGCGTCGCGCATCCGTGGCGGTGACATTGATCAGGTATCGACGCTCGGAGCCGTCCTTGCCCCAGAGGTGCAAGGTGCTCTGGCCGGCGGTCTCCGGCAGCAGCAGGATCTGCCGTTGGTCCAGTGCAGTGACCTGGACAACTTTGCCGTTGCCGACTGCGATGCGGCGCAGATTGCGCTCCTCCATCACGTGGGCCTGGCCGATCGCGAGTTCGATCACGAGCGGGTACTCACCTTGGGCGAGCGCCGGCGAAGGTGTGCCCAACCCCAGCAGCGCCGCGACAACCATTGCGGCACCCCATCCGGGCGGCGGCCCGCCGCGACTACCTGCCTTTTGTGGGCGCATGGAAGGTGTCGCCGCTATCGCGACCCGCTATCAGGCCCGAGTCGACAGGGCCGACCGTTTCGACCGGGGTTCCGGTCTCTACCGGCGCCAGCTGAGCCGCCAACTTGCCCATGCCGCCGATGATCATCTGCGGTGCCGACCTTGGCGTCACCGCAATCGGGGGCTGCTCCAGCAATTGACGCACATCCATCGCCTTGCGCGCCATCCGCTGCGGGTCGTCGGGATTGCGCAGCACCGCAGTCAGCTTGCCTGCGCGTTGCGCTACCACGAGACGCTGGGCATGCTCCGGGTCGACCTCGACGGTCACGGTAGAGAAACTGCGCTGCGCGCCCCGCTCATCGACACCGGCCCGCACCTGCCGGCCGGTGGCAAGTACCAGCAGGCCCTGAAAGAGGGGCACGGTAGACTCCGGCGCCTGCGTGCGGGCGCTTCCGTCGCCTGGCGGCCTGGCGGAAAAGAGAAGGTCGATGCGGTCGCCCGGCTGAAGCATGCCCGATATCGAGTTGATTTCGTCGACGGCGATGGTCAGGGCGCGAATCCCATGCTTGACCCGGTGGGAGAAGGTCATGCTCTCGCCCCCCATGATCGCCGCCGCGACGAGTTGCTCCCCGCCCCGCAGCGGGGCTGCAAGGCGCAAGCCGAGGAACCGCTCGAACTGGTCGGGACGAATCGCACTGCTGGAGGCGAACTCTTGCGGAATCGCCCGAAGCGCCATGGAGTCGGAGTCGATCAGCTCGCCCTTGGCGACGTCCCGGCGCGCCACGACGACATCGATCGTCCGAGGCGATTTCGGTGTCAGCCGCGCGCGCTCCGCCTCCAGTTGCTGAGCCACATAGCCCTTGCCTGCCACTACCGCAACAGCGCCGCAGGCAAGCGCCCCGGCGAACAGGAGTGCGTTGCGATGACCGATGAGCGCGGCGCGCAAGCTGACAGTCATGGCATCGACAGGGCGAACGTGAAGCGCCCGTAGTAACCTTGAATCGCCCTGAAGAGCGTCTCCAGCGGGCTGTCCTGTCCGATGACGAGAACCAGTCCGATCAGCGCCAGGAGGATCGAGTATTCCACCAGCGAGTGGCCTCGTGCATGCACTTTCATCTCTTCGCCCTCCCCCAGTGCATGACGATTGCACGCTGGCCGGCGTGCTCGCTGACCGTGACCGCGAGATCTTCAGGGCCGCGCGCAAGAAACATCGCCCGCCCTTGCCCCTCAAAAGATGGACTGCCCCGCTGTGGAGCACGAAAACCGACTTGCCCCAGGGCCAAGGTCAGTTCTTGCGCCGCAGTCGCCGACGACGCGGAAGTCACGGCCACGAGGGTAGTCATCTGCCGCTCCCCATCCTGATGACCGATCCGGTTCAGTACGCTGCTGCCTGCAGGCAGAGCCCGTTGCATCCAGTCGTCGTCGGGCGGCGGCACCGGGTCATCCTTGCGCAGACGCGAGCGCCTGCCTTGGGTGCCGAAGCCCGCAGCCGACGGGCGGACTTCGAACGTCTCGATGGTGTTGCCGTCCACCTGGACCAGTCTGGACCAACCGTCCTGCTCCACGCTCTGGATCGGCGCCGCCCGCTGCGACCAGATCCGCCGGATCTCCGCCAGCAGGACCGACCCAGGGCGAGGGTCGGAGAATCGGGTCAGGTCCAGGCGATAGCCGTTGATCGCGGTTCCTGAGAGCAGGACTTCCTCCGTCAGGCCAGCAGGCACCGCCTCTGCGAACCCCGTCTGCGCGCCTGCGACGAGCCGCATGCCTGCCGCCATGAGCGACAAAAGCGCCTTAGCCGCCAATGTCTTCATGGTGCCCGATGCGATCGGCGGGAACGACGTCGACATCGATCTCGTGATACCGGAACAACCGACCACGGGGCTCCACCGGCGCCAGCAAGGGACCGGTAATCAGCAGACGGATCGGCGAGTAAAGCAGGTCGATGCTCTCCTCGACGTCCGTACTGCGGGCGCCGCCGAGCAGTCCTGCCGGTGCGGCCCGGTTGGCGGCATCCAGCATCGTCGCGCCGTCGCCGATGCCCGGCAGGCGCCACCCCAGTTCAACTCTGGATTGAAATGATCGGGGATCGGGATCCTTGCCGGCCGACGCGTTCCATGCATCGACCAGTACGGCAGTCTTGCCGGTGAGCGCAAGCCGCAGGCCCTCCGGGCGCGACAACCAGTCGGCCAGTGTCCGATGCAGCGATACCTGCGCCCGAACCCGGCTGGTGATCAGGCCGCCCGCGGGACGAAGACCGAAGGCGCCGGGGCCCGCGACGCCGGACGCCGCATCGGCCAGGGCAGCGACGGCTGTATCCGGATACGCGCCACGCGCCGCATCCGACGTGCCGTCCTCCAGTTCTAGTGACACGTCGGAGAAGCCGGCGAGGAGTGGATCCCCACCGCGCCCTACCCAGAACCGGTTGCGCTCGCTCGGAGCAGCGCTGTCGACCGGTGCGTCATTGCTCAGGAGATCACGGTCGTGGCGGGCGAAATGCCGCCGCCTGAGACCATCTGCGAGCACCGCACGAGTCTGCGGCTCCGCGCAGACCTCCGGGCGGACGCTGCATTCGAATGCGGCAGTCCTCGATGCCGACACTGCGGCGTGGCGGATGTCCTGGTATTTTGCGATCAGCGGAACCGCGAACAGCAACGGCAGCAGGGCGACGGTTGCGACCAGGGCCTCGACCAGGGACTGGCCCCGCTGCAGACGCCGCGACATGCTGCCCAGGCTCATGCAGGCCACCTTCACTTGAAGTAGCCGGAAGCCGCCTGCCGCCAGGCGGGCGGCACCGGCGCCAGTCGCACCTGCCAGTACGGGCTGTAAAGACTGGCGTACTCTGTTCTCTGCACTGCCTGCGGCGCGCGGCGGAAGTAGACTTCCGCAGCCGAAACCGCTCCCATCACCGCGGAATCGCGGCCGCTGAAGCGGTCGATCGGCGCCACCCTTCCACTGGCGAGACCTCGGGCAGTCGAGGTGCCGACTGCATCCGCGGACTGGATCCACCCCACCACCGCAACTTTCATCACCGGAAACAGGCTGTTTGACTTGACAGTCGGACTGTTCAGGAAATCGAGCTCACGCACTTCGGCGATACCGCCGTATTGGCCGCTCGTCCAGACTTCATCCGAGGCATTGCCGTAGGCGCGCGGGTTGTCGCGCTTGGAGCCTGATGCCATGGCCGTAAGGGCGTCCAGCTGATTCCTGGCATCCCGTGCGATCTCGGCCGCACCCCAGCCCAGTGCCTGGCGCTCACGCGTGCTGCATGAAAATGGACGACGGGTGTGCAACGACAGCGTGTCATAAGCCTGCCAGCGCTCGAGTTCGCCCGTGTCGTGATCCCGGATCAGTTCAGTAGCGCCACGGCGAGCGAGTTTCAGCAGGCAGGGAATTTCCACGATATCCGCGTCGCGGTCGGTGGAGAATCCGTCCAGAGACTCCAGGACAACGCCCTTGAGTCGTTGCCGGTCATCACCCTGGTAGCGTGCGGTAATGTCCCCCAGTGCAGTGTCGAGTTGGCCCGGAAGCGTGAAGGCGAAGAACCGGCGATCGTTCTCACGCGCCACTTCCGCCGCGATCCGGGACAGGACCACCGGGTGGGTGGCCGCAAACATGAGTTCCTGGCTGGCCGCCAACGCCTGGATATAGGTGCTGCGTGCCGCCGTCTCTGCCTGTGCCGTGTACTGGGTGACCGTGCTGATCCAGTACGCTGCCTCCCGGATCGCTTCACTGACCTGTCCGACGTACGGAACGAACTGCGCGACATCGTTGACGTTGTCGCTGAACCGCTCCAGGAACTTTGCGTAGGACACCATGGTGGCCGCTTGGGCGATCGCAACCTCGTTGGCGACGATGGCCCGGTTGGCGTAGGCGTAGTAGTTCATCGCGCGGGCACGCCAGAGGCCGACGCTGTAGGCCGCGGCATCGGTTGCATTGACGATTCTCAGTTTGGCCGCGGTTGCCTGGCCGGACGAGAACTGGAAGAACAGCAGCAGCGACACCAGCAGGAGAAGGCACAGGCCGAATACCAGCGCCTGGCCCTGCTGCCATCGTGCGGCGCCGGATCGACGTCTGGTATGAATGTGAGAGTCTTGCGACACCGCAACGATCCCGTGGGGCTTTGGTCGGAGCCTCGATCATGACCCTAGAGGCCGACACGCGCGATCGTCCGCAAGGTTTAACCGGACTAGTCCGGACAGTTCCCTGCCCGGGCAAGAGAAAGCGCGCAACCCGCCGATCGATGCCCGTGATCTAGAATCCGCGTCACCGGCGGATACGAGGAGGAGTGGAAGATGTCGACACGAAAGCAGGTCCGACTCGGCCTGATCGGATTCGGCGAGGTCGGGAGTACCCTCGGCCAGGGCCTTCGCGATGAAGGCCTGACGGCGATAGCCGCCTACGACAAGTTTGCCTTCAACGGGCCGTTCAGCGACCTGATCCAGTCCCGCGCTGCCCGGGCGGGTGTCGTCCTGGTCGAGTCGCCTGGTGAACTCGCGGCTGAAAGCGACATCGTCCTGGGCGTCACGCCGGGCTCGGCGTCGGTGGCCAGCGCCCAGGCGTTCGCGCCCTACATGACGCCATCACAGATGTTCGTCGATCTTGCGTCGGCCACCCCGAAGGTCAAGCAGGCGGTGGGCGCGGCGCTGCAGGCATCAGGCGTCGCGCTCGCGGACGCATCGATCATGGGCACGCCGCATGTCGACGGCCATCGTCTGCCGATCCTGGCCAGCGGGCCCGCCGCCGCGGAATTTCCGGAACGCCCTGTTGCCATGGGGACTGAAGGTGGAGTGTGTCGCCGGTGAATTGGGCGCGGCATCGGGCATCAAGATCATGCGATCGGTCATCGCCAAGGGGCTTGAAGGACTGCTGGTCGAATGCATGCTGGGCGCGCGCCGCTATGGCATCGATCAGCAGGTGCTCGCCTCCTTCGGTCGATTCATGGCGAGCCGCCCGTTTGAGGACATGGCCAACTTCCTCCTTGTCACCGACGTCATCCACGCCGAACGCCGTGCGCAGGAAGCCCGCATGTCGGCAGAAGCACTGGAGGAAGCGGGCGTCGATCCGATCATGACAAGGGCAACCGTGCAGCGGCTGGAATGGGTGGTCGGACTGGCCACGAAGGACCACTTCAAGGGGCAGGTGCCGGCGCATTACGCCGAAGCCATGGAGGCAATCGAACTGCTGGCGCGTCGCGCGGATGGCCGCCCTGCCGCGAGCGATCCGCCGGACAGCGAACGGTCCGCGTAGGCGAACCGGTTTCAGCGGACCGGTATCAACGGTTCGGCAAGGGCGGACCGGTATCAGCGTTCAGGTATCGGCAGACCGGCAGACAGTCCTCAATGGTTGCTGGCGTTGTAGGTATTCAGTGTTGCCTTGGTAGTCGAGGTGGTCACCGCCTGCTCGGAGGCGGTCTTTGCAGCGTCGATACCCGCCTTGGCGTCTTCGCCGGCAATCTCCAGCGCCAGTCCGGCCGTCGCACCGCGGATGGATTGCCCTAGGAAAGAATAGGCGCCGATGGCCGCAACCCCGATCAGCGCCACGATGACGATGTACTCCGTCATGCCCTGGCCCCGCAACCTGCGAATCGTGTTCATTTATCGCTCCGTCGTCATGACTGTGGGAAGAGTCATGATGCGCGTCGACCAGGGTTGCGGCTATCGGCCACAGGCACTATCCGACTAGGCCGCCTGGATGGTGCCGCACCGGCCTTGCACCCGGGCCACCCGGAGCCACCCGGAGCCTGCCGGAGTATGTAAAGGTCGCGCGGCGGACGGCAAGCGCCTAAGGCTCGTCTAAGGCTTCGTCGCCTGCATCGCCGGCGATTGCGAAAACTTCTCGAACCAGGCGGCAAGCTTCGGGCACTTGCTGCGCCAGCCGTAGTCGGCATACCTGAAGTCCAGGTAACCGAGCGCGCATCCGAGGGTGACGGTGCCGATGTCGAGGCGCTGCGTTGCAGGATCGATCGTCTTCTCGAAGTACGAGAGCCCGGTTGTGATCTTGTCCATCTGGCCCGCCGTCCAATCGGTCCAGCGCAGTTCCTCCGGGCGCAGCGCCCCCTCGTAGCGCGCAAGCAGGGCCGCGTCGAGGATCCCATCGGCCAGCGACTGCTCGGTCAGAACGCGCCAGCGGGAGGCGCCCTCCGGGGGAAAGAAGCTGCCTTTGCCCAGCGCGTTCAGGTACTCGCAGATCACCCGGCTGTCGAACATTACCGTGCCGTCGTCAGCGATCAGCGTCGGCACCTTGCCCAGGGGGTTGCTGGGAATGATGGTCTGATCGCGCTTCACGGGACTCGCCGCGCTCGGAAGCTTTTCGATCTTGTCGATCAGCCCCAGGTGATGCGCAAGCACCATGCATTTGCGGACGTAGGGCGAGGACGGCGAGTGGAACATCTTCATGGATGCGTCTCCAAAGGTTGTAAAAGGGGGGCTCTTCAGTGCGTCGCTTCATTCTAGCCGCCGCAGTCGACAGTCGCGCCGCCGCATCCCGTCGGGCACCCGGCGCAGGAGCTTTCTTTGCCCGACGCCAGAATAAAAAAAGGGCGGCTCGCGCCGCCCCTGCCGCCGGCTTATCCGGCCGGCAGCGCTGGTTCTCCGTTTCAGGTCAGGCAGCCTTCTTGGACGACTTGCCCGCGCTCTTCGCGTCGAAGAACTGTTCGTCCTCGGTCGATCCTTTCAGCGCGGTCGTCGAAGACTGGCTGCCCTCGATCGTCGTGGTGACCGCGTCGAAGTAGCCGGTTCCCACTTCACGCTGATGCTTGACGGCGGTAAAGCCTCTGTCGGCGGCCGCGAACTCGTTCTGCTGCAGGTCCACGAAAGCTTTCATGTGCTCTCGCGCATAGCCGTGCGCCAGGTTGAACATGGAGTAGTTCAACGCATGGAAACCCGCCAGCGTGATGAACTGGAACTTGTAGCCCATGGCGCCGAGTTCGCGCTGGAACTTTGCGATGGTGGCGTCGTCGAGGTTCTTCTTCCAGTTGAAGCTGGGTGAGCAGTTGTAGGCGAGCAGCTTGCCGGGGAACTGCTTATGAATCGCCTCGGCATAGTCCTTCGCAAACTGCAGGTCCGGCTTGCCGGTTTCGCACCAGATCATGTCGGCGTACGGTGCGTATGCGAGCCCCCTCGAGATCGCCTGCTGCAGGCCGGGCTTAGTGCGGTAGAAGCCCTCCTGGGTCCGTTCGCCGGTCAGGAAAGGCTTGTCGTTGTCGTCGACGTCCGAAGTGACCAGGTCGGCCGCTTCGGCATCGGTTCGTGCCAGCAGCACGGTAGGAACACCCAGCACGTCCGCAGCCAGGCGCGCTGCCACCAGCTTCGCCACGGCTTCACGGCTCGGCACCAGGACCTTGCCGCCCATGTGGCCGCACTTCTTCACGGCGGCCAGCTGGTCTTCGAAGTGCACGCCGGAGGCTCCGGCGTCGATCATCGACTTCATCAACTCGAATGCGTTCAGCACACCGCCGAAACCCGCCTCCGCATCCGCCACGATCGGCGCGAAGTAGTCGATGTAATCCTCTTCGCTGGGATTCTTGCCTTCGGACCACTGGATCTGGTCGGCCCGCGTGAGCGTGTTGTTGATCCGCTTGACCACCTGCGGCACCGAGTTGATCGGGTACAGCGACTGGTCCGGATACATTTCACCGGCGAGGTTGGCATCGCCCGCCACCTGCCAGCCGGAGAGGTAGATCGCCTTGAGACCGGCCTTTACCTGCTGCATCGCCTGGTTCCCGGTCAGGGCCCCCAGCGTATTGACGAACGGCTCCTCGTTGACCAGCTTCCAGAGCTTTTCCGAACCGCGCCGGGCGAGCGTATGTTCGACTGTCAGTGAACCCCGCAGACGAACGACTTCTTCGGCGGTGTAACCGCGCTTGATGCCGCGCCACCGGGCGCTTTCGGCCCATTCTTTCTGAAGTTTTTGTGCTTCCAGTTCACGAGAAGACATTTTGCGAGAGCTCCAAGGATTGGCGTCCGGCCGGGTGCCGGACGCTTCGGGTTTCATCCATGATAGGGAGAAATGCTGCAGAGCATGGCCAAAGATCACAAAATCCAGTGGAAATATTCTGCAATCAGATCAATGTGTTAGGACCGTTTTTCATATAGCGGCATAACATCTTCCACATTAAAAAATTTTCCTGCTGCGTCGCAATCGTCATTTTTCACATGGTGAAAACAAATCTTCGCGTCTGAAACGCCGAGGCGGCGCGACCCTGTTTAATATCGGCCGACAGATACCGAGAGCTCGACCCTGCCATGGACATTTCCCTGCCCCTCCCGACCACCGGCGCCAGTGACAAGCTGAGTCCGGCCGAGCGCCAACTCATCGACGCGGCCCACAATCTGCGTGAGCAGGCGGTGGGTCTGCTCGTCGATCTGGTCCGGGAGCCGTCCCTTCTGGGTGACGAGGCCGGCGCCCAGGCGCTCCTCGCCAGGGCTTTCAAGGACCTGGGCGTGGAAGTCCACGAGTTCGCCATCGACGAAGACAAACTCCGGCAGCACCCGGCCTACTCGCCGTCGATCATCTCGTACGACGGGCGGCGCAACCTGGTCGGCATACACCGGCCGCGCGGGCCCGCTACCGGCCGATCCCTGATTTTCAACGGCCACATCGACGTGGTGCCCGTTGGCGCGCAAGCCCTGTGGACTCATCCCCCGTTTTCAGGCGTGGTCGAAGGCGATCGTCTTTACGGCCGCGGCGCCTCGGACATGAAAGCCGGAATCGTGGCCTACATGATGGCGTTCAAGGCCTTGCGGATGCTGGGATTGGAACCGGCCGCGCCGGTATTCCTGCAGTCGGTGATCGAAGAAGAATGCACCGGCAACGGCGCGCTGGCCTGCCTGCTCGAAGGCTATCGTGCAGACGCCGCGATCATCACGGAACCGATCGACGGGATGCTCACCTGCCAGATGGGCGTGCTCTGGCTCGCCATCGAGGTTCTGGGCAAACCGGTGCACGCTTCGGTGGCCCACACCGGCGTCGGCGCGATCGATTTCTCCCTCTACCTCTTTGCCGCGCTCAAGGAACTGGAGCGGCAATGGAACGAACCGAAATCGCGCCATGGCTACTACCTGAAGCACGAGCACCCGGTGAATTTCAATCTCGGCAAGATCAACGGCGGCGAGTGGGCATCATCGGTGCCGACTCACTGCCGCAGCGATATCCGGTTCGGTTTCTATCCGGACATGCCGGTGAGCCGCGCCAAGGCGGAAATCGAGCGGGTGCTCCGGGAAGCCTATGCCGCCCACCCGGGTCGCGACAGCCTGAGTTACCGCGTGATCTACGAAGGCTTCCAGGCAGACGGCTGCGTCGTCGACGAGAACGAACCGGTCCTCAAGTTCCTGTCAGGGACGCATCGCGACGTCGTCGGGGAGGACCTCAAGAGCGTGGCCTTCACCGGTACGACGGACATCAAATTCTTCAACATCTACGGCGCCACACCCGCGACCTGCTACGGCCCTCAGGGAGCGAGCATCCACGGCATCGACGAGTGGGTGTCGATCGACAGCATGATGCGCACGGCCGCCGTCCTGGCGGTCTTCATGGCGCGCTGGTGCGGCACCAACCGGATCGACTGAGTGCCGCTGCGCTCAGGCGCCGCGCAAGGTGGTCATCGGCGGCGTGTTGACGACGCTTCTCAGGCTCCACCACCCCGCCGCCGCCGAGAAGAGCCCGCCCGCCACGGCACCGGCCGGCAACAGCCACCAGCCGGGACGATAGGAGAACTGGAAAACCTGGTGCGCCAGGACCCAGCCGACCAGGATGGCCCCGAGGGCGGCGAGCGTACCGGCGAGCACGCCCGAAAGCGCGAGTTCCAGCACCTGGGCCTGCGACAGCTGCCGCCTGGAAGCGCCCAGCGCCCGCATCAGGCCGGCCTCCCTGACGCGCTCGTCGCGCGAACTGGCGAGCGCGGCGTAGAGCACCACCACACCGGCGGCAAGTGCGAACAGGAAAAGGAATTGCACCGCCCGCACCACCTGGTCGACCATGGTCTGGACCTGCCTGAGAATCGCAGTCGTATCCACCACCGTCAGGTTCGGCAGCCGGTCCACCAGCGTCCGGCCCAACTCGGCCTTGCCCGCCGGCATGTGAAACGACGTGATGAAGCTTTGCGGCTTGTCCCGCAACGCGTCGGGCGAGCCGATCATGAAGAAGTTGACCTTCATCGAGTCCCAGGCGAGCTTGCGGGTACCGACGATGGTCAGGTCCACCATTTCGCCGGCCACGTCGAAGCGAAGCCTGTCATTGATCTTCAGCCCGAGCGTGTCCATCACGCCCTGCTCCGCCGAAACCTCGGCGCTTGCCGGCGCCAGCCACCGTCCGCTGTCCAGCTGGTTATGCCCGGGCATGCGATCGGCATGGGACAGATTGAACTCCCGATTGACGAGCCGGCGGGCGCGCTCGTCCTGATAGTGATCCGGGCCGATGGGCACGTCGTTCACGGCGACCAGGCGCCCGCGGATCATCGGGTACAACTCGACGTCGCGCAGGCCGGCATCCGCGATCAGTTTCCCGAAGAGATCACGCTGGTCGGGTTGGATGTTGAGGACGAAACGGTTGGGCGCGTCTGCGGGACTGGCGCTGCGCCAGCTGTCGAGCAGGTCGTTGCGGGTAACGGTCAGCAGCATCAGCGCCATCAAGCCAACGGCCAGCGCGGCGGTCTGGACCACCGAGGATCCGCGCCGCCGGGACCAGCTGGCCAGTGCCACCCGCAGCGCGGCCGTGCCGGGCCCGGTTCCCACCCAGTTGCGCAGCGGCGCCAGCAGCCTGACGCCGGCCAGCGACACCAGGGCAAACACCACGGCGCCCCCCAGGAATCCGCCCATGGCATACAAGGCCACCTTGCGGTCGCCGGCATACCAGAAGAGCAAGGTGGCGAATGCCCCGATCGCGCAGAACAACGCCAACCAGGCGGAGGCCGCGGGCGGGCCCAGTTCCCGGCGAAGCACCCGCAAGGGCGGCACCCCTGCCAGGCGCAACACCGGAACCGCCGCGAAGCCCAGGATCAGGACCACACCGGCAGCGGCGGCCTGCACCGCCGGCCATCCGCTGGGCGCAGGCAAGGGCATGTCGATCATCGATGACGCGAGTCCGACCAGCGCCCAGTGAGCGACCCAGCCGACAAACGCGCCGACTGCCGCGCCGGCCAATGCCAGCCACAGCATTTCGAACAGCAGCGACCATACGAGCACGCGCTGGGCCGCGCCCAGCGATTTCAAAACCGCAAAGCCGTCGAGGTGGCGCTCTGCGAAGCGGCGCGCGGCAAGGCCGATCGCCACCGCGGCAATCAGGGCCGACAGCAGGGACACGAGCGAGAGGAACTGCTGCGACCGGTCAAGCGTCATGCGCAACTCCGGCCTGCCCGCCTCCAGGGTCTCCATGCGCTGACCCGCACGCAGGCGGGACTTGACCCACCCCTCGAAACCGGCAGAGGCATCCCTGTCGCCCGCCACCAGCAGGCGATATGTCACTCGGCTGCCCGCCTGCACCAGCCGGGTCGCAGCAAGATCGTCGAGCGCGAGCATGACCCGCGGAGCGAAATTGATGAACGAGGTGCCGCGATCCGGCTCGATCAGGATGACCCGGGCAATCCGAAAGGTCTTCTCGCCCAGTTGCAGCCGGTCGCCCTGAGCCAGTCCCAGGGATTGCAGAAGGGCGCGGTCCACCCACACCGAGCCGGCGTCGGGTGCCCGGGCAAGCCGCTCTTGCGGCGGCTCCGCGCTCGCGACGGCCGCTGCGTCGGCCTGGGCGGACGTTACCGTCACCCCGCCGCGAAGCGGATAGTCCGCGGACACCGCTTTGACCGACGCCAGTTGGCTGAGCGGCAACGCACCTGCCCCGGCAGACTCGCCCTCACTGCCACTGCTGCCTCCTGCGCCCCGGTCACCCTGCCCGCCCCGGTCGCTCTGCCCACCCCGGTCGCCCGGGTCGTCCAACGCCTTCGGGGTGCCGGCCACGGCAAGCGCCATGCTGGGAAATCCGACGGTCTGCGCCGTATTCAGCCCGCGGCGACGCGCCTCCACGATCCAGTCCGGCGAAATGGGATGGTCCGAGGAAACCACCACATCGCCACCGAGCATCTGGGTCGCCTGGCCCGACAAAGCGCTGCCGAGACGATCGATGAAGAATCCGACGGTCGAGATCGCCGCTACTGCGACCGCGAGCGCGACCACCAGCAACCGCAGTTCGCCGGCACGCCAGTCGCGGCGCAGCAGGATCAGCGAGAGCCGCAAGGGCGCGATGCTGCCGGCGCGATTGTCGATTGCCTTGTGCGGCATGGTCATGGTGAAAGCCTCTGGTCGAAGCCTTTCACTATAGCGCCAGCCAGCGATCGATCGCGCCGATGACTTCCGCGCTGTCGGGGATCTGGCCGACCCCACCGAAGCTGGCGCAGTAACCGTCCCCGGTGACGGCGCACTGGACCGAATCGAAATCGCAAAAAATCGCGATCGTGGGGCGTCCAAGCGCGCCGGCGAGATGGGTGAAGCCGGTGTCCAGGCCAACCACCACGTCGGCGCCGGCAATCGCGCGTGCGGCATCCTTTACCGTCAGGAAAGGGGGCACTACCGCTGGAGTCGCCGCACCCGCAGCCGCCTGCCTGGCGGTGTCGGCAAGCCGCTGGGCGCGGGCCCGCTCTTTTTCGCTACCCCAGAACCAGACCAGCGCCAGCCCGGCTTGCTGCAACCGGGTCGCCGTCTGCACCCAGTGCGACTCCGGCCAAAGCTTGTTGTCGCGACTCGCGCCACTGACGAGCAGGGCGTAGCCCTGGGCGGGCAGCCACGCCGCTTCCTCGCGGGTGAGCGCCGCAGCCTGGAGCCCGAACTGCGCCGGGCTGTCGATCGAATAGCCTGCCGCTGCCGCACCGACGGCGCGGTTTCGTCTGACCACGTGCCAGTGCCTCGGAACAATCGCCTTACGTCCGTAGGCAAACGAGGCCAGCGGCTCACGAGCAAACGGCCACGCTGGACCCACGCGCAATCCGGCAGGCGCCATCCTCGCTACGACCGCGCTCTTGATGAGGCCCTGGCAGTCGAGCACGAGGTCGAACCTTTCCCGCGTAAGGCTCTCGTGGAACGCCAGCATCTCCTCGCGAACGTCGCGGGAGAGCAGCTTCCGACGCCAGCGACGCCATGACAGGGTAATCACACCGTCGACTGCAGGATTCAGATGGCAAATGGGTGCGAATGCCTTTTCCGCCACCCATTCGATCCGGGCATCCGGAAAGGCGGCGCGAAGATCGGTTGCGAGCGGCTGGGCATGAACCACGTCGCCCATCGAGGACATCTTGACGATCAGGATTCTCATGCCGTCGGCACGGTCAGCTTCGGCATGGATGAGACGGCAATCGTCGCACGGGCGCCACGGGTCAACGAGAAGGAGAGGGATGCCCCAGGCCGATGCTGCAACAGATCCCTGCGAGCGGCGAGGCAGGATAGACGGATGGGAAGTTCCGGGGGAGCCGGCGCCTGGGTGGCGGCACGGCAGGCTAACGGATCAAGACAATCGGCTCAAGACAATCGGCTCAAGGCAATTCGCTCGAGGCAGTCAAGGAACCGGCCCCGGCCGGTCCAGGAGTACCACGCCTTCTCAGCCGAGGCCGAGTTCCCGCAGCATGTTACGCTCTTCGATTGCGCGGCGCGCTTCGCGCAGACGTTTCGCTTGTTCGGTCACTGCGATATCAGCATAGTCTTCTGGTCTCGACTCGACTCGTCCGGCTCGCATCCGTGCTGCGTGGCGTGCCGTAACGATTGCGCTGTGATGATGCGCTGTCATTGCTGAATTTGGCTTACGAGTTGTTTTCATCCCTGAGCCCCGGTTTCTTCAGAATGAAAGGATGTAACGGATCCGTATCAGAAACGGTACAAACCACTGTGCCGACGTTGCAGAGGCACAACAAACAGTACCCAGATAGCAGAATCTGAAACACTATGAGAGTACGCAGTATATCACATACCGCCACTGCAGTCGTCATTGCTGTAATAGCGTGGGGGGCGGTCGCGGCAGCCCTCGTCAGCCAGCATCTGTTCGGGATGGAGCCCTGTCCGTGGTGCATCGTCCAGCGAATCGCCTATCTTCTGGTCGGCCTCTTCGCCGTGCTGTCCCTTTTCGCCAGGCAGAGCAGCCTGTGGGCTCGGTTGCCTCTGCTGCTCGCCGGCGCGGCAACGCTCGCCGGTCTCGCCGCGGCGCTGTACCAGCAGTTCGTAGCGGCTGCGACCAAGAGTTGCGCCTTCACCGCAGCGGACAAATTCGTGATGGCAACCGGTCTGGACGAGTGGCTGCCTGCCGTCTTCAAGGCCACCGCCGCCTGCGATGAAGCCAACGCCCCCATGCTGGGTCTGCCCTACGCCCTCTGGAGCGTGCTGCTGGCTTTGATTCTGCTGGCGGCTGTCGCCAAAGCGGTAGGCCGGGCGGGCGTCAGATCCTGACGGCCGGATCCCCGGCAGACCCTCCCGATCGAAACAGCGACGACGCGGCAGCGACGACGATCAGCACCCCGCCGATCAGGGCGCGCGTTGACAAGACTTCGTTTGCAATCAACGCGCCCGACACGGCGGCGACACCGACTTCCGTGAGCATGATCAGCGAGGTGGTATTGGCCGGCAACCGCGCCGCGCCGTACTGCAATGCCAGGTTGCCCACGACGAAGGCGAGTGCAGTCGCCACGACGATCCACAGCCAGGGACCCGGAACGTTCGGCACCGGCAGGACCTGGCCGGAGGCGGCCAGCAGCGAACCCACCACGATCGGCAGCAGCGCGCCCCCGCCGAACA
This sequence comes from uncultured beta proteobacterium, assembly GCA_963834335.1. GTDB lineage: Bacteria > Pseudomonadota > Gammaproteobacteria > Burkholderiales > Burkholderiaceae_E > Lautropia. The sequence continues at coordinate 808,723 of CAWIBK010000002.1, forward strand.
TCGCCAGTGCGATCGCGCCGCGGGATTGCCCGGCAAGCCTGCGCAACATCACCGTATTGACCGCAAAGCACATGCCGGCGCTGACCGCCAGCAGGTCGGCCAGCCAGGAGCCGGCACCGGCCGACCGATGAGGATCCAGGAAGACCAGCGCCGCGCCGGCCAACGCCACCCCGATCCGGGTCATCACCAACCCGGTCAGCGGTTCGCGCAGCAACCATCGGGCCAGCAGGGCAGCCCAGACCGGCATCAGGTAGAACAGCAACGCCACCCGGGCTACCTCGGTCAGGGTCACCGCCCAGTTGAAACTGGCGTTGGTCAGACCGCTGGCCAGGACCAGCCACCACAAGCCGTGGGACTGACGCAGCCCGGCTGCCAGCCGGTGCCGGAAGGCCATCGCTATACCGAGGGTCGCTACCGTATAAATCAGCGCGGTCGCCCACAGCGCATGCATTCCGCTGTCGGCAAGCCGGCGGATCGGCCACCACGCGAGCCCCCAGGTGCAGGCATTCAAGACGAGCGCCCCGGCCGCCAAAGGCCGGCTCATGGGCGCTGGATCCAAGCCACGAGTTGAAGTTTTACGTTAAGACAACGACCTAAACCGACAAAAAACAAAGTGAACATCAGACCTTGACTTAAAAAAATACATTAACAGCGAGTTCATTATTCAGTTGAAGTAACTACTGTATATAGTTGATTAATATAGATAAAACCAAGTCAAGTTCATGCCGACTTTGCTCGACAGCACTTTCCGCCATTCCGGCGTGCCGGCCGCTTCCGCACTATCGAGGCAACTCCCGCGACGCCGGCGTCGAACCGCCCGAGACGCCGAGGCGCCCCCCGGTCCCGAGCCCCCCACGGACCTCCTGCGCCCGGTAATTGCGCACGGACCCGACCAACTGGTTATAAGCGTCGGCAAATGCGCCGGCCAGGACCTTGCCTTCCGCTGTATTCGTGTAGCCGCCCAGCCCGCCAGCGCCCCTGCTGCCGAAGACGCCGCTCCAGGCCCCGAAGTCGGTCTTCGATGCACTGCCCTCCGCCGCACCCAACTGCACTCCCGAGCGATTGTCCACCAGGGTAAGCATGGTCGACGCCTCCTTGAACTTCATGCTGCCGGCCACCGCACCCAGCATGCCGAGCGAACGGCCGAAGCCGCTCAGGGCGGCACCGACGCCGCCGGCATCGCTCTGGCTGAAGGAGATACTGGGATTCAGGCTGAAATCCGCGGCCACCATCTGCCCTCGGCCGAAGTTGCTGCCGCTACGCATCTCGCCGGAGGCATCCAGGTTGCGTTCCCGGCTCATTGCGTCCATGCCGCGGTCACCTCGCTCAACGACGACGAAGCAGTTCGACTGCTGCACCAACAGGCGGATGAGGGGAACGGTCGACTGCAGCTTGTATTCATTGCGCAGCTGGTAGTACCACGGTGCGCGCTGGTCCTCGATCACTGACAGTGTGCCCAGCGTTTCGCCGCAGCGTTCAAGCTGCGAGTTTGCATTGACTGAATTGGAACCACCCGCCGAGCCAGTGGCCACTGTCTTGGCGCCCTGGTTTCCCATATCCACCCCGGGCATGCCGGCACAGGCGCCGAGAGCCAGAAGAACACTGCCTGCCGTCAGAACACGATAGCTCATCCCATCCTCCTCGAACGAAAACACGAAACAAGAAGCCACCCGGGACGGTCGTGCCGATGCCGCTGCGCGCCGACCACTGAGGGGGATGCTACCCTTACCCACCCTGCCCCGATAGCTCCCGACCAAAAGCTTTAGCGCACGACAGACGCCCCGAGCTTTCGCGCGCGACAGACGCCCCGGGAAATCCGATCTTCGGAGCGGCTGAACTACGATAATGCCGACAGTGCCGCCTTCATTGCCAGATACGCCAGCCCCCGCCTCCCCTTCACACGCCGGCTACCCGGCGACATCGCCGGCCGCTTCCCGCAGGCCTCATCCTCGGCCTCATCCTCGGCCTCCGCACCGGCTTCCGCGCCTGCCGACGGGAATCGACCCGGGACCAACGATCGCTGGTGGGTGTTGCTGACCGTGATGATCGGCACGATCGCTTCGATCATGTCGGCCACCATCGTGAACGTTGCGGTTCCCGACATGAGCCATGTGTTCCAGCTTGGTCAGGAACGTGCCCAATGGATGTCGACCGGCTTCATGGCCGCGATGACGGTCTCGATGCTGTCCACGCCCTGGCTGCTGGCACGCTTCGGATACCGGCGAACCTACGGCGCCGCCACACTGCTTCTGCTGCTGGGCGGCACGGCCGGCGGACTGGCCTTTTCCTACGAGTTCGTGATGGCCATGCGGGTGGTCGAAGGACTGGCGGCCGGGATCATGCAGCCGATCCCGGCAATCGTGATCATCTATTCCTTCAAGCCTCACGAGCAGGGCAAGGCCATGGGGGTCTTCGGCATGGGGGTGGTGCTGGCGCCTGCCCTCGGACCCAGCATCGGCGGCTTGCTGGTCGAGCATTTCGGCTGGCGCTCGATCTTCTTCGTGGTGGTGCCGTTCTGCCTGGCCGCGCTCTATTTCGCCCGCCGCTATCTGCCGGTCACCTCGCCCGGCGGAGTGCCAGCCAACCGGAACGGCAGCCGCTTCGACTGGGTGGGGCTGGCGCTGGTGATCGTGTCGCTGCTGACCTTGCTGAACGGGCTTGTGGCGCTGCACGACGCCGGCAGCGGCGGCGCACCGGTCGGCGCGCTGTCGATGCTGATGATCGCCGCGCTTTCGATCACCGGCTTCGTCGTTCACCAACGCCGTACCCCTCAGCCGCTGCTCAACCTCGGCCTGTTCAAAGGCCGGGTGTTCGCCATGAGCTCGCTGGTCGCATTCATTTACGGGATGGCCCTCTTCGGATCGACTTACCTGGTGCCGGTATTCATGCAGATGGCGCTTCAGCTGCCACCGTCGCAGGCCGGAGCGGTGCTGCTTCCGGCGGGTCTGGTTCTGGCCCTCACCATCCCGCTGGCCGGGCGACTGGCCGACCGTCGGCCGATCCATCGCCTGGTCATTACCGGACTGCTGTTGCTGGCGCTGTCGTTCGCATTGATGCTGACCGTCGGTCTCGGGACAGCGCTGTGGATCCTCATGGTCTGGACCGCGATCGGCCGCCTCGGCCTGGGCTTCGTGCTGCCGTCGCTGAACCTGGGCGCCATGCGCAGCCTCGAGATGTCCCACGTCACCCAAGGCTCGAGCGCCATCAACTTCCTGCGCCAGCTTGGCGGAGCGGTCGGGGTGAACCTGATCGGCATCTTCCTGGAATGGCGCCTGAGCGCGCATGGCGTGGCCACGCCGGATGCCGGCAATGCCGCCGCCCAGCTGCCCGCCTTCCATGAGGCGTTTGCGGTGCTCGCCGTCATCACCGCGGCCGCAGTCCTTGCCGCGCGCGCCATGAAACTGCCGCCGACGAACCATCCGCCGCGCGGCTTATCATCACGTGATCGCCGCGCCGAACACCCGAAAGCGGCGCAGCCACCATGACAAGAGACAAGCGAAGATGACCAAACCGCGACTCACACCCGAACAACTGCGCAGCCACCGCTGGTACGGCGTCAAGGACCTGCGGGCCTTCGGGCACCGGTCGCGCACCGCGCAGATGGGCTACCACCGCAGCGACTATGCCGGCAAGCCGGTAATCGCCATCATCAACACCTGGAGCGACATCAATCCCTGCCACAGCCACTTCCGCCAGCGGGCGGAAGAGGTCAAGCGCGGGGTCTGGCAGGCCGGCGGATTCCCGGTGGAGATGCCGGCGATGTCCCTGTCAGAGCCCTTCCAGAAGCCGACCACGATGCTCTATCGCAACCTGCTGGCGATGGAGACCGAGGAGTTGCTGCGCTCCTATCCGGCCGACGGCTGCGTGCTGCTGGGCGGCTGCGACAAGACGACGCCGGCACTGCTGATGGGGGCGATCACCATGAACCTGCCCACCGTCTTCCTGCCGGCAGGCCCGATGCTGCGGGGCGACTACAAGGGTGGTGTCATCGGCAGCGGCAGCGATACCTGGAAATACTGGGCCGAGCTTCGAGCCGGCAACATCACGGAGGACGACTGGCAGGAAGTGGAGGACGGCATCGCACGGTCCGCCGGTCATTGCATGACCATGGGCACGGCATCCACGATGACCAGCGCGGCGGAAGTGCTCGGCTTCACCCTGCTCGGGAGCGGCGTCGATTCCGGCGTCTGACTCGCGGCACTCGCAGATGGCCACGCTCTCGGGCAAGCGGATCGTCGACATGGTCTGGCACGATCTGCGACCAGCCGACTTCCTTACGGAAGCCTCATTTCGGAATGCGGTCGTCGCCGTGCTCGCGCTGGGCGGGTCGACCAACGCGATCGTCCACCTGATCGCGCTGGCCCGGCGTGCGGGTATCGCGCTCGATCTACCGAAATTCGACGCCCTCGCGCGCGAGACGCCGGTCATCGCCAACCTGCGCCCCTCGGGTGCCTTCCTGATGGAAGACTTCTACTACGCCGGCGGCCTGCGCGCGCTGCTCAAGCGCCTGGGCGCCATGATCGACACCACGTCGATGACCGTCACCGGCAGGACCCTGGGAGAAGACATCGCCGACGCCAAGGTCTACAACGACGACGTGATCCGACCGCTGGACAAGCCGCTGATCGCCCGGGACGGCCTCGCTGTCCTGCGCGGCAACCTTGCGCCGGACGGCGCCGTCATCAAACCGGCCGCCATGGAGCAGCACCTGCGGCGACACACCGGTCCCGCGGTCGTTTTCGAGAACTACGACGACATGGCCGCGCGTATCGACCTCCCTGACCTGGAGGTCGACGAGAACTCGGTCATCGTCCTGAAGAGCGCCGGACCGCAAGGGCGCTCCCGGCATGCCCGAATGGGGACAGTTGCCGATACCGAAAAAGCTGCTGCAGACGCGGCGTGCGCGACATGCTCCGCATCTCGGATGCGCGCATGAGCGGCACCAGCTACGGCGCCTGCGTCCTTCATGTGGCGCCGGAGAGCCACGTCGGCGGCCCGCTCGCGCTGGTGCAGACCGGCGACCTGATCGCGCTCGACGTCGATGCGCGCAGCCTGAACCTGCAGGTCGGCGACGAGGAACTGGCGACTCGCCGGGCGGCCTGGAAACCACCCAAGGCGCGTTTCAGCCGCGGCTATGGCGCGATCTACCTGAAGCACATCCAGCAGGCAGACCAGGGTTGCGACTTCGACTTCCTCGAGCCCGAACCCAAAGGCGAGACGGCCGGGGGTGCCGGCAAGGAACCCGAGATACACTAGTTTCGCGCCGCGTATCCCAGCCGGGCGCCCACAGACCGGACGCGCGCCGCGTATCGAGGCGCGCGTCGCGTTGCCGCCGGCTGTGCCCGCAGTCCGGTCGGTTTGCGCTTCAGCGAGAGGAGACCCGTCATGATGCGGATCGGAATGCCTTCTTTTACGGCCTTGACACGACGCAGAGTCGCCCTCGGCACGGCCTTGTTGTGCGGCGCGATCGCCGCGATCGCCGCAACGCCCGCGGCTGTCGCCCAGGCCCGGTATCCGGACAAGCCGGTCAGATTCATCGTCAACTTTCCACCGGGCGGCCCACTGGATATTCTCGCCCGGACCTTGGCGGATAAGCTCCAGGCCTCGCTTGGGCAGCCGATGGTCGTCGAAAACAAGCCCGGCGCCGGCGGCAACATCGGTGCCGACCTGGTCGCGAAAGGAGCCGCCGACGGCTACTCGGTCCTGATCACGATCGACACGCCACTGACCATCAACCCGGGCGTCTACAAGTCACTGCCGTTCCAGCCGTCCGACCTGATGCCGGTGATGATCGTTGCTTCGTCCGGCCTGATGATCGGCACTCATCCGGACTTTGGTGCGACGAGCCTGAAGGCACTGGTTGCCAAGGGCCGCGAAACGGAGATCACCTTCAGCAATGCCGGCAACGGCAGTCCCGGCCACATGGCGGCATCAATTCTTGCTTCGGCCACCGGCGTCAAGGCGAATCAGATCCTGTATCGCGGCAACGCGCCGGCGGTGCTCGCAATCGTTTCCGGCGAAGTACAGGCCGGGATCCTGGCCACGCCGGGCCTGCTGCCCCAGGTGAAGGCGGGGAAAATAGTCCCCCTCGCAGTCACGAGCACGAAGCGATCCACGCTGGCGCCGGACGTACCGACGGTCGCGGAAGCGGGCCTGCCCGACCTGGCGTTCGAGGTGCTCTATGCCGCCATGGTGCCGGCAGCGACTCCGCAACCGGTCGTCGATGTCCTGGTCAACGCACTCAACACAGCGCTTGAGCAGCCCGACGTGAAGAAGAGGCTTACCGGGCTGGACATGACCGTGCTGGCGGAAACCGGGGCGGCCGCGGCCGACCGGCTGGCGGGCCTGCGCGATCGGTACGCCAGGACGATCAAGGCCACCGGCATGCAGGTGGAGTGAGACCGATGACCAATTTTGTTTTCATTGTCGCCGACGATCTGGGCTACGCCGATCTCGGCTGTTATGGGGGCCGCGTACCAGTGTCGCCGCGCCTGGACCGGATGGCGGAGCAGGGACTGCGCTTCACCCAGGGATACTCCAATTCCCCGGTCTGCTCGCCGACGCGATTCGCGATGATCACCGGCCGCTACCAGTACCAGCTGCGCGGCGCGGCCGAGGAGCCGATGACCGCACGCTTTTACGGCAGCACCGAAGTCGGCCTGCCGCCGTCGCACCCGACCATGCCGTCGGTATTGCAGGCCGCCGGGTACCGCACCGCCCTGGTAGGCAAGTGGCATCTCGGCTATCCGCCGCATTTCGGACCGCTCAAGAGCGGCTACCAGGAGCACATCGGGCCGCTGTCCGGCGGAGTGAGTTACTTCAGCCATCTCGACCGGGAGGGCAATCACGATCTCGTGATGAACGGGGAACCGTTCGACGGCAAGGGCCGCTACCTCACCGACCTTCTCAGCGACCACGCCGTGGACTATGTCCGCCAGCGCGCAGCCGACGGGCAACCGTTCCTGCTGAGCCTGCACTACACTGCGCCTCACTGGCCTTGGGAGAGCCGCGCCAACGGTGGCGCGAACCCGGAAATCGATGCCGACATCCGCCACAAGGACGGCGGCTCGATCCACATCTACCAGCAGATGATCCGCGAGATGGATGAAGGCATCGGCCGATTGCTCGATGCGCTCGATGCGGGCGGGCTCGGCGAGGACACGCTGGTCATCTTCACCAGCGACAATGGTGGCGAGCGCTTCTCCGACAACTGGCCGCTGGTCGGCGGCAAGATGGATCTCACTGAGGGCGGAATCCGTGTCCCGTACATCGTCCGATGGCCGAAAGTGGTCCCGGCGGGCAGCGTCACCGGGCAACAGGCCATCACCATGGACTGGGCGGTCACGATGTTCGACATCGCGGGCGTCGCGGCCGACGCCGGCATGACGCTCGACGGCTCGACCCTGCTACCGGTCCTCAAGGATCCGGACGCAGTCTTCAGTCGGGACCTCTACTGGCGGATGAAATATCGAGGCCAGAAAGCGTTGCGTATCGACCAGTGGAAGTACCTCGCCATCGACGAGCACGAGTATCTGTTCGATCTCTCACAGGACGAACGCGAACGGGCCAACCTGGCCCGGCGTGATCCTCAGCGGCTGGATGCCATGCGGCAGCAGTACGAGCGCTGGAATGCGACGATGGCACCGATTCCGGACGACGCCAAGGCGATCCTGGTCTATACCGAAGCGGACATGCCCGCTCGCTGACCGACGGCGGACATCAACGCTTGAACAGGCCCTTGAGGGCATCCCCGATCTTTTCCTTCGCCCGCTCCTTGGCCTTCTCCTCGAGTTGCTCGGTGTCGACCCCCCGCTCCTTCAGTTCCGACGCCACCCGCGACTTCAGCGCCTCCTTGCCGGCGCTTTCCCAATCGATCCGCCAATCGAGCCGGTCGAACGGCCCGGTCAACCGGACCGGTATCGTCACGCCGCGCAGGTCGGCAAGCTCCTTGCCACCCTGCCCGGTGCTCGTGCCCACGACCGATGCGCGCACGGTGTAGTCGAGACTGCTGGCGGGGATATCTACCCGTCCCTCCCCGCCAAGGCGCAACAGCGGCGACCTGACGTCGAGGTCGTCACTGCTGGCGACGCCGTCGGTGATGATGAAGCTGACGGACATCGCGGTGAAGTCGGTCTTCTTGGAGGCGTCGGAGGCTTTGCTTTCGGCCTGCCCGCCCTGCAGCAGACTGCGCGCGGAACGGATCGTCTCGGCGAGGTTGATGCCCTTGATGGCGCCATCGCGCAGGCTCAAGGCCGCGTTTCCGTCGAGTCCGCGTTTCATCGCGTCGACGGTGCCGCCGCCGGTCTGAAGCACCAGCTTGACGTTGCCGCGGCCCTCCAGCAAGTCCTGCTCCGCCGCATCCTTGAGCAACGGACCGATCTCGACGCCTGTGAGGTCGACCGTCGTGTTCAGGCGGTTCGCGGCGGGTGTCGCGCCGGCCTTGATCGCGGCTTTGGCAGCCAGTCGTCCGCCATAGAGCGATGCGCTGACCGGCGCCAGGTCCAGTTGGCCCTTGGCCGCCTTGACGCTGGCCTTGAGGTCGGTCGCCGTGAGCCCCCTTGCCCGCAAGCTGCCGACGCTCAGCCTGCCGTCCAGCTGCAGGGTGGCGAGGGCGGATAAATCGATCGGTGCCTCCGGCGTGTTCGGCGCAGGGCCCCCCGGCGCGGGCTTGCCGCCGCCGGTACCGGCTTGGGCCTCGCCCCCCGTTTTCGCCCCCCCGCTTGGCGCAGGAGGAAACAGGCGATCGATGTCGAGCTGGTCGGCGGTGATGTCGACGCCAAAACGGGGTTCAGCGAATCCGTTGACGCTCACCTTGGCCAGCAGCGCAGTACCCTGGGCCTTGGCATTCAAGTTCGCCGAGATCGACTCCTTGCTCAGGTCCGCGGAAACGGTGCCGGCGAGTTCGATGGTCGTCGTCTTCTCAGGCAAGGCCGGGTCATTGATGACCACGGCTCCGGCAATGGCGGTCAGCCCGACCGAACCAGCCTGCAGGTTCGCCTTCACCGGACTGCCAAGGTCCGCTTGCACCGTCCGCTCGCCCTGCCGGGTGCTCGCGGCAACCGCCAGCTTCGCGATCGTCAGCGCGTCGGTGCCGCCCGCGATGCCGGCTGCCTCGAGGCGCATCTTCACCTCCTGGGCGCCCGCCAGACTGATCGTCGCCAGCAGCGAATCTCCTTTCGCGGATGCCGGCGACACGGCAAGGCGCGGCGCGGTCACCTTCGCCTCGAACGGGCCGGCCTCGAGTCCGCCGCTGGCGGCCAGGTCCAGCCCTTCGACGTCGACCGCGGACTTCGACGGATCGAACGAGAGCCTGGTCGCTTTCAGGCGCGCTTTGTCGATCCGGGTGGTGCCGATGGCGGCCGTAGCATTGAGTTCGAGATCCTTCGCCCCGAACGAGCGGGCGTCGAAATCCACGACCACGTCCCCTTTCAGGTTGACTTCGCCGTTGGCGCTGGGCTCGCTCGCCGCGAAGCCGAACTTGAGCGACATCGGCGCGACCCCGCGATTGGCGATCCTGCCGAGGTCCAGGTCGATGCCGCTGATCGTGATCAGCCTGCCGGCCTGCCGATCCTTGTAGGTGACCTGGCTGCCGGTAAGCTGCAGTCCACCGATATCGAACCGGGGCAGACTGCCGTCCGGCGCCGGCGTCGGCGCCGATGGTGGCGGGGCGGGTGTGGACGAAGGCGTCGCAGCAGGCGGGGCAGTCCCGAGCAGGTCGTCGATGCTCAGCGTGCCGTCCGGTCGGCGCTCGACCGTCGCCTTGAGGGCGTCGACCGCAATCTTGTCCGCGACCACTTCGCCGCGCAGCAACGGCAGGACCGCGACGCTGATGCGGGCACCGGCCAGGCTCGCCGCCTCGCCGGTGCCGCCGGGCTCGGAAAGCGTCGACGGCGGCAGGCTCAGCGCAATCCGGGGAAACACCGAGAGCGCAAGGTCGCCGTTCATCTTCAGGCTGCGCTGGTAGCGATCCTGCACGAACTGTTCGATCTGCGGCTTGAAACGATTGACATCGACCAGCGTCACCAGCGCGACGGCCGCAAGCACCAGGACCAGCAGCAGCACCCCGGCGGTAATCAGCAACTTCCGGATCATTGACATCTCCGAGCACTGGCCTGACAAGGGCAGATTATCGCAGGTCGACACTCGCTGCCCTCCGGACGTCCCTTCGCCGGGGTGCGCGATTCAGCGATACACTAAAAGCAAGGTCCGGCCCGGTCTGCTTCCGACCGATCCGGTCGCCGCACAATAAACGCCGCACAATAAACGCCGCACAATACGCCGCACAATACGCCGCACAGTAATCGCCGCACACCAAACTCAGCAATCTGCTGAATCAGGAGACTCCACATGCAACGTCGTGAATTCAACCTGGCCGCGCTCGCGTCCGTGCTCGCCGCCCAGGGGCTGGCCGCCGGTACAGCGCAAGCCCAGAACCTCGGAACGCTCAAGATGATGATCCCCGCCAATCCGGGTGGCGGCTGGGATCAGACCGGGCGCAACCTCGCGGTGGCAATGCAATCGGCCGGCGTGATCAGCGGGGCGCAATTCGAGAACAAGGGAGGCGCGGGCGGCACACTCGGGCTGGCGCAATTCATCAACAATGCCAAGGGCGACGGCAATTCGCTGATGATCGGCGGCATGGTGATGGTCGGCGGCATCATCCTCAGCAAATCGGCGGTCGACCTCACCATGGTCACGCCGATTGCGCGTCTGACCAGCGAATACGGCGTCATCGTCGTGCCGGCTTCATCGCCGCACAAGACGCTGAAGGACCTGATGACTGCGTTCAAGGCCAATCCCGGCGCGGTATCGTGGGGCGGCGGTTCGGCGGGCGGCACGGACCACATCCTCGTCGGCCTGGCGGCCAGGGCGGTCGGGGCGGACACCGCCAAGATCAACTACGTGCCCTTCAAGGGCGGCGGCGAAGCAATCGCCGCTATCATCGGCGGCCACGTCACTGCGGGCGTTTCCGGCCTGGGTGAGTTCGCCGAACAGATCAAGGGCGGCCGCATGCGCGCCCTCGCCGTCTCCGGGCCCGAGGCCCAGGACGGCATTCCTTCGATGAAGGAACAGGGAGTCGACGTGGTCCTCGGCAACTGGCGCGGCTGCTTCGGCGGTCCCGACATCAGCCCCGCCCAGCGCGACACCCTCGTCAAGGCGGTCAAGGCGGCGACCGAGACACCGGCCTGGAAGGAAACGCTGGCCAAGCTCGGCTGGACGCCCTGGTTCCTCGGCGGCGACGACTACAAGAAATTCATCAACGAGGACATCGACCGCGTCGGCGGGATCCTGTCCTCGCTCGGCCTGGTCAAGAAAGCCTGACCTTGGGCACCGCCGGCGGCAGTCGCGGCCGGACCGAGGTCGCGCTCTCCCTCGGGGTTCTGGCTGCCGGCGTCGGCGTGCTGGTCACCGGCGCCAGCCTGTCCGGCGGGGAGCGTTATGCGCTGGTCGGCCCCGACATGATGCCGATGGTCGTCGGTTTCGGCCTCACGATCCTGGGCCTCTGGCTGCTGGCTCAGGCGGTGCGTGGCGGCTGGCGCAATGCGGAGCCGGACGACCCGCTCGAGCGCGGGGATCACGCCTTCATCGGCAGTGCCTTCGCATGGGTGCTCGCCGGCCTCGGCGCGCAGATGGCTCTGGTGCATACCGCCGGGTTCGTCATTGCCGCCGCGGCGCTGTTTGTCTGCGTCGCCCGGGGCTTCGGCAGCCGCCGCCCCGTCCGCGACCTGCTGACCGGTCTGCTCATGGGGCTGGGCGTGTTCCTGTTCTTCGTCCACTTCCTCAACGTCAATCTGCCAGCGGGCCTGCTCAAGCCGATTCTCGGCGCAGCCGGCATCTGATCCCCCCGGCTCCGGCGAGTCCCGCGAAGCGATCCGATCCATGACCGACACACTCGCCGCATTGCTGCAAGGCTTCAGTCTCGCCCTTGCTCCCATGAACCTCCTGTGGGGCCTCATCGGCGTGACGCTCGGTACTGCCATCGGCGTGCTGCCCGGCGTCGGGCCGGCGCTGACGGTGGCTATGCTGCTGCCGCTCACGACGCGGCTCGAACCGGTCGGCGCGCTGATCATGTTCGCCGGGATCTACTACGGCGCGATGTACGGCGGTTCGACCACCACCATCCTGCTCAACACGCCGGGGGAATCAGCATCGCTGGCTACCGCGCTCGAGGGCAACAAGATGGCGAAGAACGGCCGGGCCGGGCCTGCCCTGGCCACTGCCGCCATCGGATCGTTCGTGGCCGGGACGATTGCCACGGTACTCCTGACCCTGCTTGCGCCGATCGTCGTCGAGATTGCAATCGCATTCGGACCCGCGGAGTATTTCTCCCTGATGATCTTCGCCTTCGTCACGGTCGCGGCAGTTCTCGGCAGTTCCACAGTGCGGGGGTTGACCAGCCTCTTCGCCGGTCTGTTCTTCGGTCTCATCGGCATCGACAGCCAGACCGGACAGGCGCGCTTCGCCTTCGGCGTGCCGGAACTGCTGGACGGCATCGATGTGGTGGTCATGGCCGTCGGGCTGTTTGCCGTCGGCGAGGCGCTCTACATGGCGGCGTACCAGAGCCGCAGCAAGGACGAACTGCAGACCATCAAGGGATCCCTGTGGATGTCCCGCAGTGACTGGAAGCGCTCGTGGCCGGCCTGGCTGCGGGCCACGGCCATCGGGTTCCCGTTCGGAACGATCCCCGCGGGCGGGGCGGAGGTGCCGACCTTCCTCTCCTACGCCCTGGAAAAGAAACTGACCAAGTTCCCGGAGGAGTTCGGCAACGGCGCGATCGAAGGTGTCGCGGGTCCCGAGGCTGCCAACAACGCCGCCTCGGCCGGCGTGCTGGTGCCGCTCCTGACGCTGGGCATTCCCACCTCCGCAACCGCGGCGATCCTGCTGGCGGCCTTCCAGAACTATGGCATCCAGCCGGGTCCGCTGCTGTTCGTCACCCAGGCGGAACTGGTCTGGACCCTGATCGCGAGCCTCTACGTCGGCAACGTGCTGTTGCTGGTGCTCAACCTGCCGCTGATCGGCATCTGGGTCAAGGTCCTGGAGGTGCCCAAGCCGCAACTCTACGGCGGGATCCTGATCTTTGCGACGCTGGGCGCCTACAGCCTGCATCAATCGATCGTCGACCTCCTGGTGCTTGCCGGATTCGGCCTGATGGGTTTCGCCATGCGACGACATGGCTTTCCCACGGCGCCGGCTGTCATCGGACTGATCCTCGGGCCGATGGCGGAGACTCAGCTCCGACGGGCCCTCGCCATCAGCCAGGGGGACATCAGCGTGTTCGTGACCCACCCGATATCGGCCGGTTTCCTGGCCGTGACCGCGCTGCTGGTGATCGTGCCGTTGCTCGTGAGGCTCTACCGCAAGCGCAAGGCCCTGACGGTCCCGGCTGCCTGACAACGCTGATTGAAGATCAGGCCGACAGGTTGCTCATGGAGGCACGGACCGCCACGAAGTCGCGTCGTGCCAGTGCCTTGACCACATGCTCGATGATCGCGGCGGCGGCCGGCATGAAGATGCGCAGCAACCCCCAGTAGAGGATCGCCCCGACCAGCGCCAGCAGGGCCATGGCCGCTACCGGCGGCAGGTGGTCCAGCAGGATCGGCGTCAGGACCATGACCACGATCGCCATGGCGCCAGCCGAGAAGGCCGCACGCGAACCGGCGGAGCCCTGCATCGCGATCGTCAGGCCGGTGAGCCGCCGTACCAGCAGGGCGTCGAAGGGCCAGATGATCCATGCGCTGATCACGACCGCAGCAGCCGCCGGAACCAGGCCGTAGGGTGCCGCGAGGCTGACCAGCGCGGCCGCAAAGCTGACCGACAGCGCGGCACTCATCATCTCCCAGTGCGCTTTGCCCATCCCGCGCACCACCGCTGCCTGCACGATGGACATCGACGAGCGAATCCCCAACAGCATCAGCAACTGCACGACCGGCACCGCGCCGATCCACTGCGCGCCGAAGACGGTTGGAACAAGCACCGGCGCCAGCGCGGCGAGACCCAGGAAGAGCGGACAGGCCACCACCGCCGTCACGCGCAGGGTGCCGGCAGCGAGCCGCCGCGCGTGGGCGATATCGTGCTGGGCGCGTGCCACGCCGGCCTGGACCACGTTGTAGGCGGGTGTCATCAGGATGTCCGACACCTGCTCGCCGAGCCGCTGCGCCAATGCGTAATAGCCGACGGCCTGAGGACCCAGCGCGGAGGCGATGAGCAGTCGCGGCAACTGGCTCTCGACATAGCCCAGACCCCAGGAACCCCAGGTACTGGCATTGAAGGCCAGCAAGTCCGTGAAATCCGACAACCGCATCAGCAGCCCCGGTCGCCAGCGCGACAGGACGTACACGCCGATCGTCAGGACCAGGGCACGGCTCAACTCCATTCCCACGAGGCTCCAGATGCCTGCTCCCGAGAATGCCAGGCCTACGCCGACGAGGTTGGAGACGATGGACGCCAGCATCTCGGCCTTGGCGATCGCCCGGAAGCGCGATTCCCGCATCAGGTGGGCGGTGGGGCCGACCGAGATCGCGCGGAATACGAAGATGAATCCGCGCACCGGCAGTATCGAAGCCAGGAGCGCGCCGCCCGAGAGCCAGCCCGACAGCGTGTCGGCAGTCATCCATACGAGCGCCAGTCCCGCGAATGCCAGTCCCAGGGAGGCCCAGAAGGTGGCGTTGAAGTGACCTGGGGTTGCGGATTTGCGCTGGATCAGCGTATCGGTCGGTGCGCCGCCGACGAGGATGTCGAAAAGGCCCAGAACGAGCCACCCGAGTGCATAGACGCCATAGGCCTCGGGCCCGATCAGGCGTGCGACCACCGCCAGCGTCACGAGGCTGAGAAGGAATTGAACGACCTTGCCCGTCACTGCCCAGGCCGCGCCGCTGATCAGATGTCCGAATTGCGCCATTGAGCCTTCGATGGTCTCAGTGCCTGCCGGGCGGGTCGACACGCAGGCGCGCCGGTGTCGGTTTTTGGCCGACTGGCGGAGAGGACGCTGTGGCGAAAGAGCGGAAACCGGTCGATGCGATCAGCCGGGCCGCAGGCGCTTCACGAGATCCTGGACCGCTTCATCTAGCGCCGTGGGCTGGGCGCCGTTCTCCTCGAGAGCGCGCAGCAGGCGCCTGAGGGCCTCTTCTCCGGGCAGGACCGGTCCGTAGAACAGCACCTCGCGGTCGTTCATGACCAGCAGCGTCGGGAAGGTTTCGATATCGATTTCCCCGGCGAGTTCGGCGTCGTCCTCGATGTCGACCCAGGCGTAGGCATGGGCCGGAAGATCGGCAGCGACCGAGTCCAGGTGCGGCCGAAAGTCGCGGCAAGTGCCGCACCAGTCCGCGCACAGACAGACCACGAGCCAGGGCGCATCCGCCGGCGGCGGCCGACAGTACTGGAGTCCGGGCACGATCATCACAACGACGAGACCGTGGGGCCCGCGTCAAGCCCGGGCCGTCGTGCCGGTTCCAGCCTACCGTGGCGGTCGGCGCTTATCCTTGTCATTGCAACGGGCACCTTCAAATTGACTGTCGCCAGTCCGGAGATTGTCGCCAGTCGGGATTATGCAAGCGGGAACCGTCGGCGTCGGCGTGATCACTTCCGCCGTGTGACGTTTTCGGCAGACAGGCGGTGACTCCCGGGAGATGATCCACTGGAACCGAATGGACGAGGAGCAGCATGCAAGCCCAGATGTTCATGACCCCTGCCCTGGTAGTGGACGGCAGTGAAATGGCCTTCGTCGGGGCCCTGGAGCCCGGACGGGAAGCGGAAGCGCTGGCGACCTTGTTGACGTTTGCGACCTTCGCCGAGAAAACCGAGCAGGTGGTGGACGAGGCCTATACCGCGGAATGCAAAAGGACCGGGGCTGCGGCGCGGCTGAGTGAGGACCGCTGGTACCAGCTTGCCAAGGAGTATTTCGACGAGTTCATGGATACCGTGCGCAACGCCACTCCCGAAGTCCTGCTCGGACATTTCCTCTGGTTGGAGAAGCACTTCTTCGAAAAACACCGGGGCTACGACAGCGTGCGAGCGATGCTGGGACGCCTCTTGCAGCCTTCAGTCCTGTTGCACTGATGCCCCGTCTTCCCTCAACCCGCCGAAGGACTGATCACGCTCCTCGCGCCATCGCCTTCTCCAGGATGGCGCCCAACTGATCCGATCGGCAGGGCTTGACGATGTGCGCGTCAAGGCCCGCGCCGTCCGAACGCCGGTGATCCTCGTTGCTGCTGAACTCCGTCAGTGCCACGATGCTTATGCTGCGCTCCCCCAGCAGCGTCAGGCGTCGCGCCACCTCGTATCCGTCCATGTCGGGCAACCCGATATCCAAAAGGACCAGCTGAAATTCGTGGTTCTTCATCCAACGGATGGCGCTGCGGCCGTCGTGGGCCACGCGTGAGTCATGCCCATGACGGTCCACCAATTCAGCCAGGCCCCCGGCTGCGTCCGGATCGTCATCCACGATCAGTACGCGAAGCCGCTTCTTTCCCGACATCTTCGTCCCGTTGATGTTTTTCCGGCATGCGGCAACTTCCGGACCTGTCCTGAAGTCGGGCCGAATGTCAGGTCCGAAAGGCAGCCCGGACAAGGGGCGACGCCGGTGCCCCCGGTCCGCCGGGTACATCGATTGCAATTCGCGGTGTCGGGACTGCAAAGGAGAGATGCGATGCCCCAAGCCAAATGGAACCGCAAACGGGAACGGCAATTCGAGCACATCAAGGACAGCCTTGAAGCGCGCGGCAAGCGCTCAGGCGTAGCGGAGGAAATTGCCGCTCGCACCGTCAACAAGGAACGGGCGCGACATGGCGAGTCGGATACGGCGAGCCGGACCAGCGTGAAGGACGCGTCATCCGGACATCGGGGAGGTCGCCGTTCGCACCAGGGCGAAGGCGGACGGACCTTCGCCCAGCTTTATAACGAAGCCCGGGCGAAAGGCATCAAGGGGCGTTCGAAAATGAACAAGCGGGCACTGTTGGCGGCCGTGGGGCGCTGAGCCTGCTGAGCCTGCTGAGCAGCGGGAACGGCGGGTCTTACCGCCGGGTCGGCCAGGTCCCTTGACCCCCTGCCGCCCCTTCGAAGTCCGGAAATTCAAATGTGGCCTCACAGCTGGGGCATTTGACGATGCCGATGCCGGCTGGAGAGGGAATGCGATTCAGCCGCGAAATCTTGCCGCTGGAAAAGCAGTCCGGGCACGGCAAAGGTTTCTGGCCTTCGGAAAGCAACTCGCCATCCCAATGGTCGAGGTAGCCGGCGACGACATCAGCCGGCGCTCCCCGCTCGACTAGCCGAAGCCGCATTGTTTCCCGAAGTTTCCTGAGAGGCATGCATTCCTCCTGCGGCCTGCGCAACGCAACGCACGCACCCCGTCATTATGCCGCTCCCCTGTCCGGATGACCGCTTTTTCCGAGTATTCCCAGGAGATGGCGAGGCGTGGACGGGTCCCTTGCCGCGCACCGCCGGTCTCCTCCCGAGTTCCTTCCAGCCCGCGACCAACCTTGCCCGGGCGCCAGTTCTGGGACAATCCGGGCCAAGCCGGTTTCGTCGGCCCCGACGGGGCCCGGTGCGGCCCCTGAAGGAACACTGGCACCCATGAGCGACAGCACTATTTTTCTCCTAGGCGCGATCTCTTACCTCATCGGCCTGGGCGCCATGCTTTTCAAGGATGAATTCGTCCGCCTGGGCGTACGCATCAGGCGTCGAGCATGACGAAGAATCGCTCTCGCCTACCCGGCTCGACAGGAATCAGTGCGGCTGAAGACTGTTCCTTACGCGGCCGAGGTGATCGCCAGCGCGTGACAGCACCCGCGAGAGAACTTTCATGGTGCATGGCTTGACAATGTGCTCGATGAAGCCCGCGGTCACCGACCGCTGCATGTCGTCCTCCGAGCCCCGACCGGTAATCGCCACGATATAGACGGCCTGGCGCCGCAGCAGCAGGAGCCTCCTGGCGACTTCATGCCCGTCCATGCCGGGCATCTCGATATCCAAGAGCGCCACGTCGACCGATTGGCGCTGGGCGATCTCCAGGCCGCGCGCCCCGCTGTTCGCCACCAGAGGTTCGTGACCCAGCAGCCGCACCAGTTCCGCCACGCTGGCGGCGGCGCCGGCATCATCGTCAACGATCAGGACCTGCAGGCGACCGTTATAGCCGCCATCCGAAATCATGCCACCCCCGGCGAATGACAACCCGCTTGTTGATAGTGCAAAACGAACATCCGCCAACCTCCACCGCAATCCAACGCATCTGGCAAGAACCCTGCCTGTTGCCTAAACGCGGATACAAAGGCCGGCGTTGACGACACACAAAGTAACAATCAACTTTTTGCGTTCAAAGCGGGGACGAGCGTCATCCCGCCGCCGGCATCGTGGATGGCAGAGGGTTCTTGAACATCCAAGGACCCTGCCGCGATTCGCCCTTCTATTTCACGCATTACCTCCTGCGCAGCCAGCCGCAACAATGCCACTTCGGCCTTCGAGATCGTTCGCGGGCGGACGTCCATCACGCAAAGCGACCCCAATGCGAGACCGTCATTGGTGCGCACCGGCGTCCCTGCATAAAAGCGCAGGCCGTGCTTGAGAAGGAACGGGTTATTAGCGAACCGCGGATCGCGCAGCATGTCTTCCACGACCAGCAAATCGTTGGCCGCCACCACATGGCCGCACACCGAAGTATCCCGCGCACTTTCGCGAGCCTGTTCCAGAGCCGCAGGAAGACCTGCAGAAGACTTCCAGAACTGGCGCTTCTCGTCTATCAGGGAGATCAGGGCGATCGGTACACCGAAGGCCTCTTTGAGCCCCCTGGTCAATGCATCGAACACTTCTTCCGGCGGGGAGTCGAGCAGGTTCGTCCGAGCCAATGCCGCCAGCCGTTCCGATTCCCGTTCGCCTTGGGGCGCCGGCACCATCGGCGTGTCGATCGACTCCCGCGCTCGCTCATCGATCCACTGCCGCGCCTGCGTGAACGAAACGACGATGCCGTCCGCGACCGTGGGCTGCTCGACCGCTGCCTGAGCAAGGCCCACGACAGGTGCTGCATCGAGATTCGCCACGAGGATCTGCGCCTGGCATAACCTGCGCAAGCGCTTCATCAATTGCTGGGAAAGCCCCGGTCCGCTATCGCTCAGATGGACTACGACGACGATTCGGAGATCCCCAGCGTCGCGCGACAGGACGTCCCGCAAGCTCGCTGCCCGTGAGGCGCTCTCGGGCATGAATCGCGCACCAATGCCACTTTCCGAGACCGCCCTGGCCAGCAGCGCCGCTGCGGCGACATCAAGCCCGCTGCGGGCGCCAAGACAAAGAACCGATTGCCCGCGCCAGATTACCGGCTTGTTTTCGCGCTCACCATCGTGCTCCCCGTCAGGCGCTGCACCGTCGTCGATCGAATCATCGAACTGCGCCAGCATCTCGATGAGACTTGCTGCCGCCAGCTCGGTCCGTTCCGGGGAAAGCCGGTTCTGGCGACGGTCCAGTTCTGCATGCTTCAGCGCCTCCAAAGCCACTTGCTCGCGAAAGACCTCCCGACCGGACTCGGCTGCGGTCGCCTCTGCAATTTCGAGCGCCTCCAGCGTATCGCCGGCCAGAAGGCGCTGGTAAAGGCGCTCGGGTGGTGACAGGGCCGGGGCATTGCCAAGGAGCACGTGGAGGAAATGCAGCGCGGGGACGTACCGCCCGAGCACGACCAGGCAGACCGTCAGCGGGGTCGAGAGCAGCAGGCCTGCCGGTCCCCACAGCGTCGTCCAGAAGATCGCTGCCACGATGATCGCCACCGCAGACAATCCCGTGCTTGCACCGTAGAGCCATGGCTCGATGACATTGTTACTGATCAGTTCGACCACCACGAAGAGCGCCAGCACCCATCCGAGCATCCCCCATCCCGGATCCACCGCGATTGCCAGCGCGACCGGGAACAGCATGGCGATGAACGGACCCACGTAAGGAATGAAGCGCAGCACGATCGCCAGCGCTCCCCAGAGCAGCGCATTAGGTACCCCGATGAAGTAAAGGCCGACCCCGATGGGTAGTCCATAGCTGGCATTGACCAGCAACTGCATCAGGAGGTAGCGGCTCACCCGCTTCGCCGCTTCACCCATGGCTTGCGTGGTGAGGCTCATATCCCCACCGCCGAAGAGGCGGATCATCCGATCGCGCAATTGCTCCTGTTCGAGCAACATGAACACCAGGAACACGAGAACGAGCCCGAATATCCCCGCCGGCCCGACCACCGGCCCAAGAACCTCCTTTGCCATTTCAAGGGAAGACAACTCGGCAGGCTCCATCTGGACCCTGATCGCTTCGGTTTCCGGACCCCGTCCCGGCGCCAGGCGTGGCCCGGGCGGCTTGCCGGATCGGCTGATCTCCTTTCCGAGCTCGCGCAGTGCGCTGGAGGCCTTATCGAAGGTGCCACCGGATGAACCTACTTGCAGCGAGTGCACCTTCTGCTCGATGTTGACCTTGTAGCCCGGCACATTTTCGGCCAGCTTGACCACCTGCAGGCCCAGCATGACGCCGAGGCCGCCCAGCAGCGTCAGCGCCATCAGCACGACCAGCAAGACCGAGGGAACCCGTCCCAGCCCGAAGCGGCGCAGCCGGGTAGCTAATGGCTCCAGGGCGAAGGCCAGCAGACCGGCCAGCGTCAGCGGAATCAGGATGTCCCGTCCGAAGTAAAGCGCGGCTACCACGGCGATGACGGTTGCACCCGTTGCCAGGCGGGAATTCGACGATTCGGGCCCGGCCGAAACCGCGGACCTTACAGGCGTCTGCATCGAGGCGGGTACCGACATCGGAGTCTCCCTGCGGGACCGGAACAGTGTCTCGGTGCCTTAGATGATGAACGGTTCGCCCCGGCGGCGGCGGCGGGCAGAAAGTCGCATGCTTGTTGTCGGCGTAAGGCAAGGGTCAAGCCCGCCCCGGCAACCCTAGCGGCAGCGTGTTGTACGAAGTACGCGCGGCGCCCCTAGCCTTGCTGACCCGCTCCCCACTTCGACGCCGTCAGGGCCTCCAGAGTCCAGTCGACGAAGGAGCGGATGTGGGGATCGCTGCGATCCTTGCGCCGGAACACGAGCCGGTGCGCACTGGCTGTCAATCCCCGGGCCCCGAAGGGCATGGTGAGGCGCCCGCTGTCGATCAGGTCGCCGGCCAGCAGCGTCGACTCCAACGCCAGACCCAGACCATCGGCAGCAGCGGCCAGCACCAGGTACGAACGGTCGAACTGCATGCCGCGAGTCGGGGCATGTCCCTCACCGTACTGCCCGACCCAGCGTTTCCAGTCGACCGGACAGCGCAACGAATGGATCAACGGCGCCCGGGTAACCGTCTCGGGAGCGGCCAGCGCATGCCTGGCGCAGAAGTCCGGACTGGCCAGCGGCACGAAAAATTCCAGCCCGAGTTCGACCCGCTCGTAGTCGTCCGGGGGCGTGGTCATGTGCTGGATGTCGATCTGAAAACCGTCCGGCCCCATCCGGATCGGCCCTATGCCGGATGACAGGGTCACATCGAGCTCCGGGAAACGGGCGATGAAGGAGGACAGCCGCGGCATCAGGAAGGTCGTCGCAAAACTGGGTGCGGAATGGATCATGAAACGAGTTTCGCTCCGCTCGGTCCCGACCTGACGGGTCGCCAGCGCGATGCGATCGAATCCGTCCGAAATCGACGCGTGGTAAGCGAGGGCCGTCTCGTTGGGATAGACCGTGCGATTGCGGCGCGTGAACAGCGGCTTTTTCAGGGCTTCTTCCAGCAACCGGATCTGGTGGCTCACTGCCGACGGGGTGATGTTCAGCACGTCCGCCGCGCGGACAAAGCTGCCGGTTTCCATCACAGCCCGGAAGGCGACCAGGGCCCGCAGCGGAGGGAGATCCCGCACGATCGATTAATCCAGCTCATCCATCATTGGAAATTTATTCTCTTTTCACAAGAAAAAGCAATGTGTTTAGATACCGGTCATTGCCCCCAGCCCGGCGACGGCACTCGTACATCAATGCCGCAGACGCCATTTCCGGGCCCGCCGCCGAGGCGACGCGCATTACCCGCCCGAACATCACCCCAGGAGACACGATGAACTTGCACAGAATGCTGAAGCAGCGCGCCGCGGAACAACGCCCCGTCACCGTCGCAATCGTGGGCGCCGGCAAGTTCGGCAGCATGTTCATCACCCAGGTCCGCACGACCCTGGGCATGCACCTCGTGGGTGTCGCAGATCTGGCGCCGGATCGTGCGCGTGAACGGATGAAGGTCTGCGGCTGGGACGCGTCACAGTACAGTGCGACGTCCATCGACGAGGCACTCAAGACCGGCGGCACGCTGGTCACCGACGATGCCATGTCCCTCATCCGGCACGGCGCAATCGAAGTGATCATCGAGGCAACCGGCGATCCCACCACCGGCATCCGGCTGTGTCTTGCCGCCATCGAAAACAACAAGCATATCGTGATGGTCAACGTCGAAGCCGACGCGCTTGCCGGACCGCTGCTGGCCAGACGCGCCGCGCAGCAAGGCGTCGTCTACTCGCTGGCCTGGGGCGACCAGCCGGCGCTGGTCTGCGAGCATGTCGACTGGGCGCGCGCCTGCGGCTTCAAGGTCATTTCGGCCGGCAAAGGCACGCGCTACCACCCGACCTATCACCAGTCGACGCCGGACACGGTGTGGGACATTCTTACCAAGTACATGACGATCACCGATCGCAGCCTGTTCAACCCGAAGATGTTCAACAGTTTCGTGGACGGCACCAAGTCGGGCATCGAAATGACCGCGATCTGCAATGCGACCGGACTGGTGCCTCAGTCGACCGGGCTCGGATTCCCGCCCGCCTCCCGCTTCGAGCTGGCGCAGATCTGCAAGCCTAAGGCCGAGGGCGGCACGCTGGAACGCGCCGGCGTCACCGAAGTCGTCTCGTCGGTCAACCGCGACGGCAGCGATGTCCCCCACAACCTGGTGATGGGCACCTACGTCGTGATCGAGGGCGACACCGAATACGCGCGCCGCTGTTTCCGGGAGTACAGCATGCTGCCCGACGAAAGCGGACGTTACGCGGCGCTCTATCGGCCGATCCACATGATCGGCCTGGAGCTCGGGATTTCGGTGGCCTCCGCTGCCTTGCGCAAGGAACCCACCGGCGTCCCGGTGACCTTCTCCTCCGACGTCGTAGCAACCGCCAAGCGCGCCATGAAGGCCGGCGAGATGCTGGACGGCGAAGGTGGATTCTGTGTCTGGGGCAAACAGACGCCCGCGGAACACTCGCTTGCCGAAGGCCTGCTCCCGTTGGGCCTGGCCCACAATGTCAAGCTGGTACGGGACATCGCCGAGGGCCAGAGCGTCAAGTGGTCGGATGTGAAGATCGATGCGAACAACACGGCGGTAATGATCCGGCGCGAGATGGAGGCGGCCTTCGGCAGTGCGAAACAACTGAAGACGGCCTGACGCTTTTCCAAGACAATGCGTCCGATTGCGACGCCGGTGACCCGGCAGCAGCGACCGGACGAAATAAAACAGAACAGGAGACAAGCATGAAGACGGGCACTACTACCTCGCGCCAGGACCGGCGCACGTTCCTCGCCGGCGCCGGCGCAGTCGCGATCGCCGGCACGATCGCGACCCCGACCATCGTCCGGGCACAGCAGGTCAACTGGATCGGCGCCTCGGCGACGCCACCGAGCGACTTCATCTCCCAGATGCTGGATTTTTTCGCCAAGCGGGTCGGCGAACTGAGCAAGGGACAACTCGTGGTCGCCACCCACCACGCCGGCTCGCTGGGTGGCGAGCGCGAGCATGTGGAAGGCCTGCTCCAGGGATCGGTTCACATAGCGACTCCGGGCCAGGGACTGCTGGCCGGGTGGTACCGTCCGGCGGAAGTCTGGACGCACCCCTACCTGTTCAAGGATGTCCCCCACAAGGACCGCGTCTGGGATACGATGCGCGCCGAATACACGGAGGACATCGCCAAGGTCGCCAAGCTGCGGACCCTCGCGGCGATTCCCCGGATGCCGCGCCAGCTCAGCTGCAACAAGGTGGTCAAGACGCCGGCCGACATGAAGGGGCTGAAGATCAGGGTTCCGGAGACCGCCCTGTGGAAGCGGACCTTCGAGCTGTTCGGCGCCTCCCCCACCCCGCTGCCCTTTCCGGAGGTCTTCCAGGCACTCAAGTCGAAACTCATCGACGGCCAGGAAAATCCGATCGCACTCACCTTCAACTCGGGCATCTTCGATGCCAATGCCAACCTCTCGCTCACCGAGCACATGATGCAGGACAACTGCCTCCTCGTTGCCGACCAGGTCTATCAGAAGCTCTCTCCCGACCTGAAGAAGGCGGTCGATCAGGCCTGTCGCGAGGCGGAGGCTGACATGCGGGTGAAGGTCGTCGCCGATGACAAGGTCATCCTGGAGAAGGTCAAGGCGAAGAACGTGGTCATCACCGAAGTCGATAAAGCCGCATTCGCCGCGACCGTCAAAGATCTCACCGAGCAGTTTCCTGCCGGGAAGAAATGGGTGGAACGCATCCGAACAATCGGCTGAACCTGATCGGGAAGCGGCACCTTCCGCTTCCCGGTCCCGCACCCGTTGCCCATGTCATCAGCTTTCACCCGCTTCTGCGACCTGCTCACCCGCGTCGCCTGCCTCCTGCTGGGCCTCCTGATCACGGCGATCGTCGTCATCGCGATGGTCGCGGTCTGGTGGCGCTACATCGTCAACGATCCCATGGCATGGTCGGAGCAGGTGTCGCGGATCCTGTTCGTCTGGATGACCTTTCTCGGAGCAGCGGTGCTGTACCGGCAGCGTCTGCACATCGCGATCGACATGATCGTCCTGGCCCTGCCGCTGCCGATCCAGCGGATGTTGTACTGGACTGCAGAGATCGGCGTGCTGATCTTCGTGCTCGTCTTCTTCGTCTTCGGCCTGAAGCTGTCACTGGATACCTGGGATAACACCTTCGGTGCACTGGACATCACGCCCGCGAGTTTCTATCTGGCGGCACCCGCCTCTTCCGCGCTCATGATCCTGTTCTTCATCGAGAAGATGCTGGATCCGACCCTACGCCAGCCGAGCCCTTCGGCACAGTTCGACTAGGAGCACCGGCATGAGCGCCGTCATGATCGCCTCTTTCATTGCGCTGCTGCTGATCGGCGTGCCGATCGCCTTCGCGATGGGGCTCTCCGCGCTGCTCGCAATCCTCGCTCATGGCGGCCTGCCGCTTTCGCTGCTCGCCCAGCGGGCCCTGGTGGGCGCGGACTCCTACGCGCTGCTCGCCATCCCGTTCTTCATCCTCGCCGGCAACCTGATGAATTTCGGCGGCATCACCGAGCGGCTGATCAGCTTCGCCAACGCGGTGGTCGGGCGCTTTCGCGGCGGCCTCGCGCAATCGACCGTGCTCGCGACCATGCTGTTCTCAGGCATTTCCGGCTCGGCGGTAGCCGATGCCTCGGCGCTGGGCAAGGTCCTGATCCCGGCCATGAAGAAGCAAGGATACGGCGGCCCGTTCAGCGCGGCTCTGATGGCGGCCGCATCGGTCTGCGGGCCGATCATTCCACCATCGATCCCGATGGTCATCTATGCGCTGTCGGTGGGAAAAGGCGTGTCGATCGCCGCCCTGTTCCTCGGCGGCGTCGTGCCCGGATTGATGCTGGGCGGCTCGCTGATGGCCATGGCCTACTTCATTTCCGCCAAACGGCAGTTCCCGGTCTACGACGCCGTACCCTGGCGTGAACTGCCCGGGCGCGCCCTGCGCGCATTTCCTGCGATCCTGACCCCGATCATCATCCTCGGCGGCGTAACCGGCGGGATCGTCACCGTCACCGAAAGCGCGGCTGTCGCGGTGCTCTATGCCCTGTTCGTCGCCCTGGTCATCTATCGCGGGTTGCGCTGGAAGGACATTCCAAAGATCCTCGTCCAGACGGCCCTCGACTCGGCGCTGGTCATGTTCATCATCGCCCTCGCCTCCAGCTTCGGCTATCTGATGGCCATCAGCGGCCTGCCCAAGGAGATGGCCGCCTGGATCTCGTCGATTTCCACCAATCCCCTGGTCATCCTGCTGGCGATCAACGTGCTTCTGCTCGTCGTCGGCTGCTTCATGGAAGCGATCGCGGCGATGCTGATCCTGATCCCGGTGCTGATCCCGGTGGTGGAGACTGGTCGGGATCGATCTCACCCACTTCGGGCTGGTGATGGTGTTCAACCTGTGCCTCGGCCTGCTGACGCCGCCGGTCGGCATCCTCCTCTACATCTGCGCCAACTTCGCCGGGGTCAAACTCGAGGACGAGATCCGCGAGGTCATGCCGTTCCTCGCCATGGGATTCCTCGTGCTGTTGCTGATCACGATCTTCCCGGAACTGGTTCTCTGGTTCCCCCGCCTACTACTCGGACAAATCTAGCCATGACCAATCGATTGCAAGGACGTACCGCGCTGGTATTCGGCGCCGGTTCCGTGGGTCCCGGATGGGGCAACGGCAAGGCCTCGGCCGTTGCCTACGCCCGCGCCGGAGCCAGCGTGCTGTGCGTCGACTGGAACGAAGATGCCGCCAAGGAGACCGTCGAACTCATACGGGCGGAAAAAGGAACGGCCCGCGCGGTCGCCTGCGACGTCACACGCGAAGATCAGATCGTCGCCGCCGTCGCGCAGTGCCAGGACGCGTTCGGGCGCATCGACATCCTGCACAACAATGTAGGGCATGCCAAGATCGGGGGTCCGATCGATCTGGAGGAATCGGAATGGCAGCGCCAGCTTGACCTCAACGTCACCGGCGTCTTCCTCGCCTGCAAGCACGTATTGCCAGTGATGCTCAAGGCCGGGCGCGGGGTGATCACCAACATCTCCTCGGTGGCAGGGTGGCGCTATACCGGCTACGACTATCCGAGCTATTACGCCTCAAAGGGCGCCATCAACCAGTTCACCGTAGGGCTTGCGCTGCAATACGCCAAGCAGGGAATCCGGGTCAACGCGATAATGCCGGGGCTGATGGATACACCGCATATTTTCCAGCACATTGCCGGCGCCTATGACTCGCCCGAAGACATGGTGCAGAAGCGGCACGACGCCTGCCCGTCCGGGCGAATGGGAACCGGCTGGGACATCGCCAATGCCGCCGTCTTCCTGGCCAGCGACGAGGCCCAGTACATCAACGCAGTCTGCCTGCCGGTGGATGGCGGTCTCTCGGCACGGATCGCCTGATCCCGTGCGCCGGGGGCCTGTCGCAGCAAGGAGCTCTGTTGACCTCTCAGCAAACGACGCGCTTGCCGGGCGAGCAGACGCAAGCCGCAGCCGATGAACTCCTGGGTTTCGCGCCGGACGACGACAGCCCGATACCCTACATGCAGCGTACCCGGGAGTGGTACCTGGCGTTGGGATACGGCAACCCCTACCGGTGGGCGCACTACACGGATGTACCTTTCCAGCGCCTGAAGAAGCCCATGGACCAGTGTGTCGTGGGTATCGTCACCACTGCCGCTCCCTATCAGCCCGGCAAGGGGCCACAAGGTCCGGGCGCTGCCTACAACGCGGCCGCCAAGTTCTACACGGTCTATTCCGATGACACCGCCGGCGACCCCGACTTGCGCATCTCGCATGTCAGCATCGACCGCAAACACACCAGCATGGCGGACAGCGGCACCTGGTTTCCACTGCCCGCGCTTCGCCGCCTGGCCGCGCAGGGTCGAATCGGCCGCATCGCCGACCGATTCCATGGCGCGCCGACCAATCGCAGTCAGCGCCATACCCTGGAAGTCGACTGCCCCGAGATCATCTCGCGCTGCTGCCAGGACCAAGTCGACGTCGCCGTGCTGGTTCCGAATTGCCCGGTCTGCCACCAGACACTCAGCCTGGTGGCGCGTGAACTCGAGGCCGCGGGAATCGCCACGGTGATCATGGGCTGCGCCAAGGATATCGTCGAACACGTCGGCGTACCCCGGTTCCTGTTCAGTGATTTTCCGCTGGGCAATGCCGCCGGCCGGCCCGCCGACCCCGACTCGCAGTCCTTCACGCTGGAACTCGCGCTGCAGGTGCTGGAGTCAGCCCCGGCCCCGCGCACCACCGTGCAGTCGCCCCTGCGTTGGCCCGGGTCTGCCGGCTGGAAGCGGGACTACGCCAATGCCGCCCTGATCGGCCCGGACGAGTTGGCCCGCCTGCGGGCGGAAACGGACAAGGGCAAAGAGACCGCAGCCAACCTGCGGGCGGCACGGCCGGCTTAGCGGCGCGCCCGGGCCGCGCAAGGTATCCTCGCGCCAGACTTCACGGGGAAATGATGGCGGCGACATTGATGCGTCACCTGGCGCATGCTGCAATCGGCACGATGCTGATTGCGCAGGCGGCAGTGGCCCAGGACGCGGTGGACACCCCGCCGTCGACTTGGGCAGGAGCAGTCTTCGAGGGCAGCGTCTCGGGGGTTGTGCAGCGGCTGAACCCAGGCGGATCGGCCAGCGGCAACCGGGAGACTCGCACGAGCTACCGCGGGGACCTCAGCGTCGCTCTACCGGTTGCCGGCATCGGTGAAGGTGCCGGACTCTTGTTCGGTCACGTCCGGTTCGGCCAGGGTGCAGGCGTGAACACGCGCCCGACCTACACCGGCTCGGTCAACAGCCTCGCGTTCGAAACGTCCGCCGGGTCCGACTCCTTCGCGATCCTCGCTCAGCTCTACTACCAGCTCACCCTGCCGCTTTCCCCCGGTACGGATTCCGGTAGAAGACGGGTGGAACTCAACGTCGGCAAGATAGACCCCTTTGTGTTCTTCGACCAGAACGAGGTCGCCGACGACGAATCCCGGCGCTTCCTGAACAACGTCTTCGTGCACAACCCGTTGCTCGATTCCGGCGGCGACCTCGGCGCCGACAAGTATGGCTTCACACCGGGCGTTCGCGCCGCCTACGTCGACGATGAGGGCAACCGCTTCGGCTGGGGCGCATCGATCGGCGTGTTCGGCGCCGGCGCCGGCGCGGATTTCAGCGGCTCCCCCGGAAAACCTTTTGTCATTGCCCAGGTCCAGCTGTCGTCCAAGCGCCCGGACGGAGAGACCGCCGGCAATTACCGGCTCTATCGATGGAGCAATCGGCAGGCAGACGACTTCGACCAGCCCCAGCGCACGCACGCCGGCTGGGGAATGTCACTGGACCAGGCAGTGGGAGACGATTGGACACTGTTCGGGCGCTATGGACGGCGCACGACGGGTCGCGGCACTTTCGACCGGGCGATCACCGTGGGATTCGAGCTCGCCGGCAAACGATGGGGACGGGCCGCCGACGGGCTTGGCATGGCAACCGGGCGGTTGTCGACCGACGCTTCGTATCGCGCGGCGACCGCCGACGGCTCGCTGGTCGGCTATCCGGCGTCCGGCCAGGAAAGAGTCATCGAGGTTTACTACCGCTACATGGTGAACCGGCAGATCGAACTCAGCCCGCACCTGCAGATCGTGACCCGCCCCGGCGCCGATGGAGCCGCGCCGGAACTGCGCTCCCTGGGCGTACGGGCCCGGCTTGGTTTCTGACAGCAAACGACGTTGCTACAAAAGCTGAGAGCACTCTCGTGCTCCCGATGGCTGTTGGTCATTCAATTGCGACCCTTGTGGCTTTGAACCAGGTATTTGTCGGAGAGGGATTCGCTCCGATGCGATGGCTTAGCGTCGCGTTGTTCGGTCTGCTTGCACTCGGATTCGCACTCAACGCATTTCGGACCCAAGATGCCAGATTGAACGACCTGAAGCTCACTCCCTGACATCCGACACCTGCCAGCAAGGCGTCCCGTAGGCGCGATCGCTGGGCCTTGCTCAATGGCCAGCTTCAAACTGGAGCTTTCGCCATGCGCCGCCTACGGCGGTAGCCCCAGCCCGCCAGCCACGGCGATGACGCGGTCGCGGCCGGCGATGAATCGCGCGTCGGGGGCGAACCAGAAGTTCGCGATCGCCGCCTGATTGAATTTCGGGTGGCGCGCCAGCGTCTCGGCCAGCAGCTTCCCGGCCTCGTCGCCTCGGCCCTGCTCGGCTACAGCTGCCGCCAGCACCACGCCGTAGAACGGCACACGCGGGTTGGCCAGCACCGATGCGCGCAAGGACTGTTCGGCATCCGCGTATCGGCCGAGTTGGAACTGATTGAAGCCGCTCAAGCCCTGCCAGACCGACACCCGCGAGTCGCGCGGGCTGATGCGCGTGGCGCGCGCGCAGGCGGCAAGGCTCTCGTCGAAACGTCCCAGGCGCAGCAGTGCCGAACACCGGTGGTGGTGCGAAGTCGGCTCGTTCGGATAGTAGGCGGCGAGCTGATCGCCGATCACCAGCAGCCCCGGATAGTCGCGGTGCAGGTGGGCCACGCTGGCGCGGGCCAGCCGCGTGATCAGCATGTCGGGGGCGATCAGGTCCAGTTGCGCCAGCGCCTGTTCGGCACGCGCGACCGCCGCCGCACGGTCGTCCGCCCAGTCCCACAACACCAGATTGGCGTTGGCCAGGGTCACGCCGGCCAGGCCCCGCCGGGAGCGCGGATCGAGCTGCACCGCGTCTTCGAACAACCGGCGCGAGCGCTCCCAACCTTCGCGTGACACGCTGCGCAGCAGTTCGGCGATGCCCTCCATCGCCAGGTCGTCCGCGCGCACCTGGTCGGGCGCCAGCGCGCGCGCGTCGGTGGCCACGACATCGCCGAACTCCACCAGAAGCGTGCGCGCAATGCCGCCGGCGACGTCGCCGACCAGCATGGCCAGTTCGGCGCGCGGCACGTCGCGCAGTTCCGACCAGGCCACGCGCCCCGTGCGCGTGTCGATCAGCGACACCGACAAGCGAACCTGGTCGCCATCGCGCCGGGCGCGTCCGGTCAGCACATGGCGCACGCCGAGTTCGCGCCCTATCTCGCGCGGGTCGACAGCCTTGCCCTTGTACCCTGCGGTCGATCCGCGGCCGATCACCGTCGCTTCCGGCCAGGTGGCCAGGATCGCCGTCAGGTCGCCGGTAACGCCCTCGACGAACCAGTCCTCCGCACCGGCCTCGCCCTCGAAAGGCAGGATGGCCAGCGAGCGCGGCGGCGCGGCGTTGTTCGGCTGCATGAACCAGGTGCCGATACCGATCACGCCGGCCAGCAGCAACGCGCCGGCCGCCCAGGGGCGCCACCGCCGGGACGGCCTGACGTCCGATGCCGATGCCGATGCCGGTGGCGGCAGTTCGGGCTCGGGCTGCGCCGGCGCGGCGCCCGGCGTGGACGCCTCCAGCGCCAGCATGTAGCCACGCCGCGGCACCGTGCGGATGCGTGCATGGGCCTGATCGCCAAGCACGCGGCGGACGTCGCCGATGGCCTGCACCAGCGAATCCTCGGTGACCACCACCGCTCCCCAGACGCGCTGCATCAGCTCGTCCTTGCTGACGACTTGCCCGGCGTGCTCGCCCAGAACCAGCAGAACCTTCAGCGCCTGGGCGCGCAGTTCGGCCGGGCGGCCGGCATCGTCGAACAGTTCGCCTCGCGCCAAGTCGAGCACGAAACCCGGCCACGCGAGCGTGGCTGCACCGCCAAGGGGGACTTCAGAGTCTCGCAGCATGGCTTTGATTCAGGCTCGCATGCCGGCAGATATCAAGGCAGCGAAAGGAGAACCCGGATCATGGCGCTGAGCCAGTCATGTCGATCCCTCCAGGCGAGCGAGAGCGGTTGGCTCGTCTTCCGTCAGGACGACCGCCCATGGGGATCTTGCCATATTCCCGGACGCGGCGCCTCAACCAGCGCGTCGCCGGGCCGCAGGGCGAGTTGAACAGCCGCCTGCTGCGGTGCCACAACCCGCGCCCACATGCCGATTTCGGCGAGCTTTCGGCGTTCGTTCGGGACAAGCGCGGCTTGCGAGGTGAAAGTTCATCTTGCGGCGGGTGATCCAAGACCGGCCGCGCCAACCGGAGAAGACGATGCCGCACATTCATCAGGCCCCGAGGGGAGCGCAGATCGTAATAACCCGACGACTGTTTCTGGCAGCACTGGCCCTTGCCAGCACCGGGTCGCTGGCAGCGACCGCCGACGAGGCCGCACTGCACAAGACGATGGCCCGCTACGCACAGGCATGGAATGAACGCGATGTCGCGACCTGGAACGACCTGGTGACCGCGGACCTGCACTACAACGAGACCTATCTTCACACCGACGAAGCCCGTCAGATGACGACCCGCGATCGGTCGCGCCGCGCCTTCGAAAGCGCAATCACCATGTTCGATTTCGAGTGGCAGCCGTTGCGCATCCACTTCAAACCCGACGGAACCGCAACGGCGGTCATGCGTGTCCTGAAGCTGGCGCTGCCGAAGACCAACGGCCAGTACACCGCCACATTCGAGATCAACCCGGCCATCGCACGGTGGCGCGTGGAAGACGGGCGCTGGAGGCTGTACCACTACGTCACATATGATCCCTATGCCCTTGAGATTGTCAAAACCGAGGGTCTGCTGAAGTAGCTTGCAGGGTGATGAAAGTGCTTGTCAGCGGCAGGCTGCGAGAGGTCGGCCGCGGCCCTGTCCAATGCCGTGCTGCGCGACATGGGCCCGGACATCCAGTGGGTGCATTCCTACGTGGCCGGCGACAAGACGTATTGCATCTACCAGGCGCCGACTGCGGAACTGATTCGCGAGCACGCCAGGCGCTCAGGCTTCCCGGCCGATAAGATCACGCCGATCGCCGCCGTGATCGACCCGACCACGGCCAACCCGGCAAACTGAGTCCGGCCGACCGTCCGCGAGTGGTCAGGTTGCAGATTCGCACGATGTCGAAATCCGCCTTCCCGTTCGTCGTATGGTTGTGCCCGCTGCGGAAGAGGGGCAAGTCCATTCATTTCATCACGATCACTTTCCGGGAAACCCGACATGGCCAAGCAAATTTTCGTCAATCTGCCAGTCAACGACCTTCCGAGGGCCAAGGCCTTCTACGAGGCGATCGGCGCCGTCAACAATCCGCAATTTTCCGATGACACGGCGGCCTGCATGGTGCTGTCGGACACCATCTTCGTGATGCTCCTGACGCATGGCAAATGGGCCTCCTTCACCAGGAAGCCCATCGTCGACGCGCACCATGCGAGCGAAGTCATGCTTGCTCTAAGCGCGGGGGACCGCCAGGCGGTCGACGCCGTCGTAAGCGCCGCGGGTGCGAACGGTGGCAAGGCAGACATCAATCCGCCGCAGGATCTCGGATTCATGTACGGGCGCAGCTTCGAGGACATCGACGGACACATCTGGGAAGCCTTTTTCATGGACATGTCGCAGATGCCGAAAGGCTGATGGCGACCGGACACCAGACGCCGCTGGGTGCCCGCTCCCGGCTATCGTGCTTCATGTTGATCTGGCGCAGGCTTGAAGAACAAGATGCGACGGATAATCGGGCTCGAAGACTCCCATAAACCTTCGAGAGCCGCGCATGACACGGCAACGATCCCTACTGGCCCGTGCGTCGCTACCGCGCTGATAGCGCCGGCAAACGCCGCAGACGCGGTGACCGACGCCCTGCAGGCCGCCTATGCGCCATACCGCACGGCCTTGTTCCGAACCAACAGCAAGGCACTACCGGAATCACAGCAGGCCATCGCCCAGACCCAACAGGCCTGGAAGGCGCTGACCGACCGCTTTGCGGCCGCGCCGCTGCCGCCATACGATCGCGACGCGGACTTCGCGCCCATGCTGGCACGGGTTGGTGCGGTCTACGACAAGGCCGCTGCAGAAATCGGCGCCGGCAAGCTGTCCGAAGCACATGAGACCCTGGAAGCCGCACGCGACCTGCAGTCGGCACTGCGCCGCCGCAACGGCGTGGTCGTTTTCAGCGATCATATGAATGCGTACCATGCCGAGATCGAGCACCTGTTGCTCGACGGCCCGAAGGTGCTTGAAGGGCCCCGGGGTCTGCAGTTGCTGATGGCACAAGCCGGCGCGCTGGACTATCTGGCGCGCCAGATGCGCATCCAGGCACCGCCTGCCCTGGCAGTCAACGTCGAGTTCGAAGCATTGCTCAAGGCCGTGGAATCGTCGGTTCAGGCCGTCCAGAGTGCCATCTGGCGCAGGATGCAGACGCGGTGAAAGCGGCACTGGGCAAGGTCGAGACGCCCTACAGCAAGCTGTTCCTGAAGTTTGGTTGACCGGCTCTGCGTCCGGGGCGCGGGCGGTTGCTCAGCGATGCTCCTGACTGCCCGCCTTGCCTGCGGATCCTTCGACCTCGTGGGGATCGCTGAGGACTCGCGACCAACGCCCTCCGCTGAGGGGCCTTGCGCCTCGCCTGACGGCTCCGCCGCATGACCCGGGAGCATCACATCTGGAAGCGGTTCGCGATCATCGCGAAACCCTACTGGTTTTCCGAGGAAAAGTGGCCGGCGCGCGGCCTGCTCGCGCTGGCCCTTCTGCTGCTGCTGGGGCAGACCGGCTTCAACGTGCTCTTCAACGAGAAGACGGGCGAGTTCACCTCTGCATTGGCCGCGCGCGATGCCGACCGGTTCTGGCTGGCGATCCGCCAGCTGGTGACGATCCTGCTGGTGGCCGTGCCGATCTATGCCTTCTTCTACTATGTCCGCGACAGCCTGAGTATCCGCTGGCGCCGCTGGCTGACGAGCCGGTTCCTCGACCGATACATGGACGACCGGGCCTACTACAAGCTGAACGCCAGCGGCACCATCGACAATCCGGACCAGCGGATTTCGGAGGACATCAATTCCTTCACCCAGCAGTCGCTCTATTTCTCGATGATCGGACTCGGCGCCGTCATCCAACTGGTTGCCTTCACCGGTGTCCTCTGGTCGATATCACGCGAGCTGGTGTACTTCCTCGTCGCCTATGCGGTCGCCGGCACGGTGATCACGCTCGCGGTCTTCGGCCGAATCCTGATCGCCACCAATTTTCTTCAGCTCAAGCGCGAGGCCGATTTCCGCTTCAGCCTGGTCCGCATCCGCGAGCATGCCGAACCGATAGCGCTTCATCATGGCGAGGCGCAGGAGTCGCTCCAGGCGAAGGGGTTCTTCAAGGCGGCATTCGAGAACTACCTACGATTGATCCGCGTGCAACTGGGCCTGAACCTCTTCCAGTATGGCTACAGTTTCCTCACGCTGGTGCTGCCGAGCGCGATCATCGCGTCCAGGGTGTTGTCCGGAGAGCTGGAAGTCGGGCGTGCGGTGCAGGCAGCCGGTGCCTTCACCGCGATTCTGGGAGCCGTTGCGGTCATCATCGACCACTTCGAAGGACTCAGCCGGTTCGCTGCCGGTATCGACCGCCTCGGCACCTTCTCCAAGGCGCTCTCCGGCAGGCCGGCGGGCGAAGGCGTGCCTGCTGCCGACGCCCGCGGCACCCGCATACAGGTTCCGGAAGCAGCCGCTGGAGCAGCAGACGCTGGAGCAGCAGACGCGCCGGCAGAAGGCCTGCCGGCTGATGGCTCGATCGATACGACCTGGGGCCCCGACCTGGTGCTGCATCATGTGACGGTACGGACACCGGGCCACGAACGGGTGCTGATCCGTGACCTGTCGCTGGCGGTGGCACCTGGCGAAGGCCTGATGATCGTCGGCACTAGCGGCGGCGGCAAGAGCTCGCTGCTGCGGGCGATCGCCGGCCTTTGGAACGCAGGAGATGGCCGCATCGTCCGACCGGACCCGGGAGAGGTGCTCTTTCTGCCGCAGCAGCCCTACATGGTGATCGGCAGCCTGCGCAGCCAGCTTCTCTATCCTGACAATGGCCGGAAGGTCCCGGACGAGGCCTTGCATCGGCTGCTGGAAAGCGTGAACCTGCCGGACCTCGCCGACGCTCCGGCGGACTCGATGCGGAGCTCGACTGGGCGAAGTTGCTGTCGGTGGGAGAGCAGCAGCGGCTGGCCTTCGCGAGTGTGCTGCTCTCGCGGCCGCGCTACGCGATGCTTGATGAGGCGACCAGCGCGCTCGACGCGGTGAACGAGGCCGCGCTGTACGGGCAGCTGACGGCGAGCGCGACGACGCCGGTCAGCGTAAGCCACCACGGGACTCTGCTCGCCTTTCACCGCCAGGTGCTCGAACTGACCGGCGACGGGGGGTGGCGGCTTCACCGCGCCGACGCGTTTCGCCTGACCTGATCGATCAGCGGCGACTGGTCAGCAACCCCACGGGGCTCTTTCAGGAGCCCATCGGACGTGCCACGCGGCCGCAACGGACTGGAAGCTGTGCCCGGCGGCTACCAGGCGGGCTCCTCGGCTGGCCGTCGACCTACTTCGGACCGCCAATACGCTCCAGGAACGCACTTCGGGATCGGACCTCTTCCTCGACAAGACGCTGCATGGCACTGCTGTCGAGCCCGACCGGTCGCTGCTTATTCATTTCCATGAAACGCTGCCAGTCGGCGGACGCTTCGATCTGATCGAAGGCTTCGTTCAACCGTTTAAGAATATCGGGTGGCGTTCCTTTCTTCACCATCAGCCCGCGCCAGATTTCTTCCACAACGCCGTAGCCTTGTTCCTTATAGGTTGGCACGGACGGGAAGTTCGGATCGCGGGTTGCGGAGCTGATACCTAGCAGGCGGATCTCACCTCTCTCGATTTGAGCGAGCGCTGAACTCGGTGTGATGCCCGCTGCATCGATATGATTCCCGAGCAACGCCATCACAGCCTGATTGCCCCCCTGAAACGGAACCCACACCGACTCGAATCCGCCAGCCTGTTGCAAACGGTAGAACACGAATTGATGGAACCCGGCCGCGGCGAACCCGCCGACCGATATCTTTGAAGAAGGCTGACGGACCGCATCAATCAGATCCTTCATCGATCGATAGGGGCTATCTGCATGCACCGCCATACTCGAAGGTTCTGACTGCAAGCCACGAAAGAACAGGAAATCGTCGGGCTTGAAGTTCGACGAGTTAGACGCCATCAGAAATGACGTGGATCCAGTCGCCGTAACCAGGGTATATCCATCGGCGGGGAGGCTCATTGCAACGCCCATCCCGACGGTACCCGTTCCGCCGGTCTTGTTCTCGACAATCACGTTCGTCTTAAGGACGTCTCCCAACATCTTGGCAGCGGTGCGCGCCATCGTATCAAGCGGCGACCCAGCAGATGCCGTGCAGATAATCCTGACGGCCCGCGTCGGGTAGTCGGCTGCGATAGCCACCGTGCAAGCCACGCTGAGCAGGGCTGCCAAGAGCATTTTTCTGATCATTTGAGGGTCTCCGAGTTGCGGGCAACTTCCGGCCCGAGCGCTTGTTTGAGCAGATTCCTGGCTATAGATTCGCGCCGGGGACTTCTGGGGCATCCTCGCTAGTCCTGAACTTTCGCAGCGGATAGGATCTCCCGGGGTGCGCAAGCACGCCCTCCTCGATCATTTCCAGGCCAAGTCCCGGTCCCTGCGGCAGATCGATGTAACCGTTCTTGGGCTGCAAGGGGTTGCTGGCAATCTCATTTGCAAATGCTTCGTAGGGCAAGAAGTATTCCGTAATCGTAAAGTTGGGCATGCAGGCCGCAGCCTGGACGGTGGCTGACAAAGCCAGCGTCGTGGAGTTGTAGTTGTGCGGAGAGACGGCCACAAGTTCAGCCTCTGCCGCAGCGGCGATATGCAATAGCTCCAGGATGCCTCCGCAGTTGGAAACGTCTGGATTGATGATGTCGACACAGCGTTCGCGCAGCAGCCGTCGAAAATCCGCCCGGCCATAAAGCGCCTCACCGCTCACAACCGGGATGGATGTGCTGCGACGTACCTCTCCCAGCGCTTCGAGGTTCTCGGCCGGACACGGTTCCTCGAACCAGTAGATATCAAATGGTGCGACTGCGAGCGACAACTCGATGGCGCGGGAGGGGGCTAGCCTGCGATGAATGTCCAGAAGCAGATCGACGCCGGGCCCGACTGCATCGCGCACGGCCCTCACGACATCGATCGCATGACGCACGTGCTGGCGTTCCACATGCGTACGCCAGGGTCGAGGAAGGGGATCAAACTTGATTGCCTCGAATCCGCGCCGGCAGACCGCTTCTGCAGCTCTCGCAAAAGCGTCGGGATCGATCAGTCCATAGCTCCAGCCGTTTGCGTAAACGCGTATCCGCTGCCGGCAAGGCCCACCCAGAAGGTTGTAGACGGGTTGATCAACCGATTTACCGCAGATGTCCCAGAGCGCCTGCTCCAGTCCGGAAACCGCACACCAGAACTCCAGTGATGAGCGTCGCTGCGCGTAATCGTCGTAAGCAACCTGCAGAAAGTGTCGAATGTGACGCGCATCCCGACCAACCAGGTATTGACCGAGCGACTTGACCTGCTCAGCAATCGCGCCATCGCGATCGTACTGGCTATACGCTTCGCCCCACCCGGTAATCCCCTCTTTGGTTCGGATGCGCACGAATACGAAGTTCTTGCGCCACCCCGGGTGAACCGGCAAGCAATCGACACTCTCAATCTTCATCGGCAGCAAGTCTCAATTTGAGTAGGAGAACGCATACATCGATTCGTAGCACCAGCCTGCGGCAGGCTGAATAGCCGCACTATAGCGGCGAATGAACATAACAAAAATGATATCGTTATGGCATTACTTGATGCTAATTGGGTTATCTCCGATGGAATTTCAGCGTCGTCATCTGGAAGTCCTGCTGGCAATAGCCGATGCGGGTTCAATACACAAAGCGGCGCGGCAGCTCGGAGTTGCTCAGCCGGCCATCTCAAGATCGCTCGCTGAAATGGAGCGCACCCTTGGCGCCCGTCTGTTCGACCGAACCGTCAGTGGCAGTGTCCTGAACAGACATGGCGAGACGCTTGCCAGGCAAGCACGAGGGCTGATGCGAGGATTGCGACGCATCGATCAGATCGCGCAGTTGCAGCCTGCAGCCTTGTACTTGGGGTGCATTCCCCGGGCAATGCATACCTTGATGCCGATCGTCATCAGGCGGATGAAAACGAGGAAGCTAGGCGCATTCAAACTGAAGGTCGTTGAAGACAGTTCGACGGCGCTGCTCGATCAGATCCGCCGTTCGACCCTGGATCTCGCCGTGGTGCGTCATGCTGGGGGCGTCGAGGGTATCGGTCCTCAGATCTCGGCCGATCGGCTTTACGACGAGCGCCCGTTAGTTGTTGCGGGTATCGAACATCCGCTTGTCAAAGAGCGACGAGTCGAACTGGGCGACCTGATGGCCCAGGACTGGGCTCTACCGGCCACAGGAACGACCTCCCGAGTGGCGTTTGACTCGCATTGCCGTCAGGCTGGGTTCGAAGCGGTCCAGCCTCTGATCGAAACCCGCTCGTTCGAGTCAAGCGCTGCCTTAGTCGCGCGGACAGCGTTGCTGGGCCTGATCCCAGAGTCAATCGCGAGAAAGTATGCCGCAGCCAGGCTTCTAAGCATCGTAGGCCTCGAGCCCGCCCTTCCGACGATGGCGGTCTTGCTGACCTTCGAGACGGTCAACGCTTCTGATCCTTTGCTCGGTGAGTTCCGCGCGATGGT
The DNA here is from genome assembly GCA_963834335.1 of uncultured beta proteobacterium. Classification (GTDB taxonomy): domain Bacteria; phylum Pseudomonadota; class Gammaproteobacteria; order Burkholderiales; family Burkholderiaceae_E; genus Lautropia. Next base: position 848,030 of record CAWIBK010000002.1, read on the forward strand.
CCTCGAGAGCGCCGCGTCCATTCGTAAATCGAGTCGTTGATCGATGACCCGGGCTACCGACTCGACCGGTCAGCGACAACCAGCTTGAACCCGCTGGCGAGGGCTCAAGGGCCAGCAGTTCGGTGACCGCGGGGTGGCTCTTCGGCGCCTGCAACCTTTGGACGCTCACAGACTAGGAGCGCTCGCCGGATGACTGCCTAGCAAGATCGACGTCCTGCTCTGCCTCCGCGATGTCTCCTGCGCGAAGCTGGGGTGCTTCCAGGCTGCTGGGCTGGTTACACAGCGTGACTACGATCGGATAGTGGTCGGACCCGAAGTCGGGGAGTACCTCCACGGCCGCCGCGGACAAACCCTTCTGGTAGAGAACTTGATCGAGTGGCCAGGACATCCACCAGGACTGCGCGTCAAAGGTCGGATGGTAGCCATTTCCCTCGCGCGGATCTATGAAGCCGCCGACACGCTGCAGCCGTTCGATGGTGGTCTCCCAAGGAACAGCATTCAGATCCCCGGCAATCAGTGCAGGCAGGTCACCTTGCCGGGCTCGAAGCGCCGCCCACATGAGCTGAGCGTCCCTGCCGATCGACGACTGGCCCGGATGCGGTGGCCGCGGGTGAAGCCCCATGAAGCGGAACATGCCCATGGAGGGCAGTTCTACCTTCGTGAGGATGGCCGGGGTGTCCTGTCCGACCGGAAAGATGACTTCGGTTTCGCTCAGAGGCAGACGCGAGAAGAGATGCATGCCGAAGAAGCCACCGGTAATGCGCTTGGCCGTGTGCGGCATCTCGCCGATCAGACCGGCGAGGTGGGAGTCCCACCACTCATCTGTTTCGAGAGCGAGGAACAGATCGGGCCTGCGACTACCGACGAGTTGGACAAGCGCGTCCGCATTCCTGTTGCCCTTCTTGACGTTGGCGACCATCACCGAGAACTGCTGCCCTTCGTCGCAGACCAGCTCTGCAGTGTCTTTCGGCACGAAGTACGGGAATAGCTTCACCACGTTATAGCTGATCGCAAGCAAGGCAATCACGGCCAATCCGACGCGTAGCCTGCCGCTGACCGGACCGGAGAACCCGAGCAGAGCCAACACGAGGACCAATGCAATGAGATACTGCAGACGAGGAAAGTCCGTCATCCTTATCCACCAGACATTCGTCTGAATCAGCGCGCTGAAGCTGAGGGCGAAGAGTCCGACCGTCAGGAGGATGAGCAGAGCTGCTATTGCACGTTTCACGAGGAAGGCCTTTCCAATTCTTTGCGCCGTGTGGTTCCCTCAATTCGCCATCAACATGCACCGAATATGGACCGCAAGCGAAGGTCAGGACCTAAGCCTCGGACCGCCTGATTGGTGACAATGGACCAATCGGTAGCGATGGGACATCTCGTAGCCTCGCGGCACGGGCTCCGACAGGGGCAGTTTCTGCTTTAGCTATCCCCGCGTAGCAACTCAACGTATCTTGCGCTTCCTGCGTGGGGTCGTTGGTGGCTTGAACACGCTCGACCAGAAGTCCAGCACCTGTTTTGTGCCAACAGCCGTCGCCGTTGATGCAGCCTTCTTGCTCTCTCGCTTCACCGCGGCGGTCGCATTGCCGCGGGCGCTTCCAATCGCCGAATTTGCGCCGCTGAGCCACATGCTCATGAACGGGTTCTTCTTGGTCCAAGGGTTCTTCATCTTGATCACCATCTCCAGACTATCTGTTCCCTGATTTAAGGGGCTGGATTCGATCAAGCAAGCTCCTTGCCTGGAACCTGGCATCGAAGCGGTTAAAGGAGATCGATGGAATCTGAAGAGGTCCAACGGAGAACGGACGCTGGCGGAGGGGGTGGGATTCGAACCCACGGACGGTTGCCCGTCGCTGGTTTTCAAGACCAGTGCAATCGACCACTCTGCCACCCCTCCGGCGTCAGTCGCGCGACAATGTTACCCACGCCTGCCAGCCACTTGTCCGGCGAGCCAACCCGTCGACTTTCATGAGCCTGCGAAGATTTCATCGAGCGCCATCACCGGATCGCCGTGCTCACCGGCGCCGGCTGCAGCACCGACTCCGGCATTCCGGACTATCGCGACCTGGAAGGGCAGTGGAAGCGGTCGCCGCCGATGACCTACCAGGTCTTCACCGCCAGCGAGGCTGCCCGCCGGCGCTACTGGGCACGCAGCATGATCGGCTGGCCGCGTGATCGCGGCCGCGCGTCCCAACGCCGCGCACTTCGCGCTGGCCGCGCTCGAGCGCGCAGGGCAAGGTCGACGTGCTGATCACCCAGAACGTCGATGGCCTGCACCAGCGCGCCGGCAGCCGCGGACGTGATCGACCTGCACGGACGCCTCGACCGGGTGATCTGCCTGGACTGCGGCACGCGCTCAGCGACCGGGCGCGAGTTCCAGCATCGCATGATCGCGACTGAACCCGCGGCTGGCTCGCGCATGCAGCCGACCATGGCGCCGGACGGCGACGCCGATCTCGACGGCCTGGATTTCTCGGCATTCCGGCTGCCCGCCTGCGAGGTCTGCGGCGGCGTGCTCAAGCCGGATGTCGTCTACTACGGCGAATCGGTGCCGCGCGAGCGGGTCGCGACGGCCATGGACGCCGTGCGCGCCTCGGACGCGCTGCTGGTGGTCGGATCGTCGCTGATGGTCTTTTCCGGCTTTCGCTTCGCGCGCCGCGCGCAGCGAACTGGGCCTGCCGATTGCGTCGGTCAATCTCGGCAGGAGCCGCGCGGACGACTTCCTGGACCTGATCGTGCGCGCAGCCGGCGGACGCAGGCGCTGGCGTTCCTGCTGCCGGGCGAGACAGACCGGTCGGACCCTGGCGCGAGCGGCTGAACCCAGCCTGTTCCAGCAGCCGCTGCCGGCGCTGCCGTGCCTACAGCGCTACTGCCGCGGCGGACGTACCCCGAGTTCGCGCAGCACCGACTCGCGCCGGGTCAGCCACCAGCCGTACTGCTCGCGGCCACATTGCGAAGCTGTCGTCCGCACCGAGCATTGCGGCGGCATGCACGGGCCAGTTGGGGTCGTGGAGCGCCTCGCGCGCGATCGCGACCAGGTCCGCCTTGCCTTCGGCCACCACGGCCTCGCGCCTGCGCCGGGTCGATGATCAGGCCGACCGCCATGGTGCGCGATGCCGGCTTCGCGCCGTGATCCGCTCGGCGAAGGGCACCTGGAAACCGAGGCCGCGCGGCACCGTCGCGGCGGCGGTGGCGGAGCCGGCGATGCCGCCGGAGGAGCAGTCGACCACGTCGATGCCCAGCTCCACCAGCCGCCGCGCCAGCGACGACGCTGTCGTCGATCGTCCAGCCGGCGGCGTCGTTGTCGACCGACGAGCAGCGGAAGAAGACCGGCTTGTCCGCCGGCCAGGCTTCGCGCACGATGCGCGCGATCTCAAGCGGAAACCGCATCCGCCCTTCGAGATCGCCGCCGTAGCGGTCGCTGCGCCGGTTGGACAAGCGGCGAGAGGAAACTGTGCAGCAGGTAGCCGTGGGCCGCGTGGACCTCGGCGATGTCGAAGCCGGCGGACAGCGCGCGGCGCGCGGTCGCGTCGAATGCCGGAGCGCACGCCGTTCGAGGTCCGCGTCGTCCATCGGCCGCGGCGTCATCCAGCCCGGGCCGATCGGCTCGGCGCTCGGCGCGATCGGTCTGCCAGGGAACGCTGCCGGCGGCGATCAGCGCCGGCGTCAGCGGCCCGTTGCCTTCCCAGGGCCGCGCCATCGAGCTCTTGCGGCCCGGCATGCCCAGCTGGATCGCCGGCACTGCGCCCTGGCCCCGCACGAATGCGGCGATCCGCGCGAGGCCGGGAATCTGCGTCGTCGTTCCAGAGACCGAGATCGCCGTGGGTGATCCGGCCGTCGGCCAGCACGGCAGTCGCCTCCAGAAAGACGATGCCGGCGCCGCCCTGGGCGAACTTGCCGGCGTTCACCAGGTGCCAGTCGTTGGCAAAGCCGTCCTGGGCCGAGTACTGGCACATCGGCGAGACGACGATCCGGTTGCGCGTGCGCACGCTGCGCAAGCTGCAGGGGACTGAAGAGGGACGCGGACTCGGCCGGGCCGGCTGCAGGCCGCTGCTGCTGACGGCCGAAGACAAGGTGGCTGACTCGCTGACAGGATGTGGATGTCTCGGCAGACGCCACATGGTAGCCAAATCGGCACGCCGCTTGCGGCAGCCCGAAAGACGCATACATTGTCCGGCATGCCCCGAGCGACGCTCCGTCGCGCCCCGTCCGCTGATCGTGCGCTTCGGCGCCATGGGCGACATGGTCATGATGACGCCCATGGTCCGGGCGCTCGCCGCCCGCTACGGATCGCCGGTGGACATCCTGTCATCCGGATCCTGGACCCGGCCGCTCCTGGCCGAGTCAGCCGGGCGTCGGCACGATCTACCTGCTGTCCAACCGCAAGCTGCCTTACCTCCTCAGCCGCGAGCAGCGGGCGCTGGCCGGTCTCGCTGAAGGCGCGCGGCGCGGGTCCGGTCTGGTACTGCGACACCGACAATCGGTGCCTGCCGCTGCTGCGCCGGGCCGGCATCGGCAGCGATCTCGTCTGCACGCGCCAGCAGCATGCCGATGATCGACGACGAACACCTGGTCGACTACTGGCAGCGCTTCGCCCGCCAGTCGCCGATCGCCGGCACGCCAGGTTCGATCGGCGACATGGTCGATGAAGAACCAGCCCTGGCGGTGCCGCAACGGGAGCAGGATTCGCTGGCGCAATGGCTGGGGGCGCGCGGACTGGCCGGGCGGCCGCTGCTGCTGATACAGCCCGGCAACAAGCGCACGATGCGCCGCGGCCTGCGCCGTCGGCCCAGCAACACCAAGTGGTGGCCTGAAGCGAATTGGGCCGCGGTGATCCGGGCGCTGTCGCAGCCATGCACCCCGAGGCGGCGATCCTGATGCTCGGCGTGCCCCAGGAGCACGACCTGAACGAGCAGATCCTCGCGCTGGCCGCCATATCCAACGGCGTGAACCTGGCCGGCGAACTGCCGATACCGCGGCTGCTGGCGCTGCAAGCGCGGGCCAGCGCGATGATCTCGGTGGATACCGGCCCGGCTCATTCCGCCGCAGCCGTCGGCTGTCCGGTGGTCGTGCTCTTCGGCGTGGCGGATCCGGCTCGCATCACCCCGCGCGGGGCGCATGCGGCCGGTGCGTCACCTGACCGGCCGTGATCGACGGCAGCCAGTCGATCCTCGGCATCACCGTCGACCAGGTTCTGGCGGCCTGGGAAGCGTTGCCCCGGCGCGCTGCAAACACCTCAGCCGATCCGCTCCCGTCGACGCAGCATCTTCTCGGCCAGGCTCGGCGCAGTGCCGGGGCGTGACCAGGGACAGACGGCGAGACAGATGCCGCAGGCCAGCGTCTCGCCGAAATACGGGATGCACTTGTCGAAGTCGACGTACCACTTCTCGACACCGCGAACCATCTGCTTGTCGTTGCTGATCGCCCCCGGCGGACAAGCGCGGGTGCAGATCTGGCAATTCAGGCAGAAATCCTGCGCGCCGAAATCCTCCGCCGGATCCGCCAGCAGCGGCAGATCGGTGGTGACCGCGGCGAGGCGGAAGGCCGAGCCGAGGGTGCGGTGGATCAGCGATCCGTGCTTGCCCAATTGCCCCATGCCGGCATCGATTGCGGCGGGCATCATCGACAGCGCGGACGCGTAAGGCCCGGGCCAGGCTTTGGCGTGATGGCCCTGGGCAAGAATGTGGTTGGCAAGACGGCGCGACACCCGGGATGCGCGGTTGTACTCCTTGGCGACGACGACGCCCGCGGTCGGGTTCTCGAAGCTTGCTGGGGCCTGCGACAGTTCCTCATAGCTCATGCCGACCGCGATGAGAATGACCCAGGGATCGGTCAGGGTGTAGCCCTCATAGACGTACATCGGCCGCATTGCCGTGATCCGGACGTCGTCGCCTTCGTTGGCCAGCGTGAACGCCTTGAGTTCGTCCCGCCATTGAGCGGCCGGCTTGTCGATTCGTACGTCGGACTTCGGCACCGGGGCCGGGCCTCGGCCGCCCGGCGGATTGCTGTCGAAGTGCTCGCGCATCGCGGCCGACTGCCGATGGTAATCGGTCACCTCGGCCTGAAGCCGCCCATGGGTCTGCCGGTCGGGCGGGTGCCAGAAGAAGGGAGAGGGACGACGGACCGTGGTCTCGCCGAGGCCGTTGACGGTGTTGCCGGAAACCGGCGGGAAGGCATCGAGGAAGCGCTGCATCGGCCGGTAAGCGCCCTGCTCCGGTTTCCTGCTCATCGGTGACTGCTCTCCCTCAAGCTGGCTCGCGCCGACGGTATATCCAACCAAGCACTACAGGTCGAACGAAGGCCAGGGCCACTGCCCCGAATAGAGGCGCTCGAGCCAGTGCACGGCAAGCTGGGTCTTCACGTCCGGGCAGACGCCCGGCACGCAATTCGTCCATCAGCCAGCCGAGCGTGACCCATTCGATGTCCAGGAACTCGTCGACGTCCATGCGACGACTCGCCTCAGCACCAGGTCCTTGGCCAGGTACAGGTCCATGATCTCGTCGGAGAATCCGATTGCCGGATGTATCCGGGTCAGGAATGCCCAGCCGCGAGGCCTGTAGCCGGTTTCCTCCACCAGTTCTCGGCGAGCAGTCTGCAGCGAGGTCTCGCCCTGATCGAGCTTGCCAGCGGGTATCTCGACGTACATCGGCGCCCATCGCATAGCGGTACTGGCGCTCCACCAGGATGCGCTCGTCCGTACCGATCGGGACCATGGCGGCAGCGCCGGGATGAAGCACGAATTCGCGCGATGGCCGAGCGGCCATTGGGCAGCCGCGCCAGGTCGCGGCGCACCTTCAGGAACTTGCCGCGGTAGACGACCTCCTGCTCCAGGGTCTGCTCGGCGAGCGACTTGGCACCGAGCCACGGCTTAGCCGAGCTGCAGCGCCTGGCGGATCGATGCCGCACACAGCGTCACCAGCGGACCCGGCACGATGCCCAGCAGCAGGATCAGCAGGCCGTTGACCGCCATCGTCACCTGGGCATCGTTGCCGACGACGATCGGGGCGGTGTCGACCGGTTCGTCGAAGTACATCACCTTGATGACCCGGATGTAGTAGTAGGCGCCGACCAGCGACATCATCACCGCGTAGACGGCCAGCCAGACCAGCCCGACGGCGATGACGGATTCGAGCACGACCAGCTTGGCGTAGAAACCGACCAGCGGCGGCAGGCCGGCGAGCGAGAACATCATCATCATCATGATGCGCCGGCCAGCCAGGGACTGCGCCGGGCAAGTCCCTTGAAGTCGCTCGATCTCCTCGGCCTCGAATCCCTTGCGGGCAAGGAACTGGATCAGCCCGAAGGTGCCCAGCGTGGTGAGCACGTAGGTGATCGCATAGAACATGCTGCTGCCGAAGGCATCGGCCGACTGCAGCGGCATCGCCACCGGTATGCGCGCCGATCATGCCGAGCAGCACGAAGCCGACCTGGGAGATGGTGGAGTACGCCAGCATCCGCTTCAGGTTGGTCTGGGCGATAGCGACAATGTTGCCCAGACCGAGCGACAGCACCGCCAGCACGATCAGCATCTGGTGCCAGTCGCCGGACACCGATCATCAGCGCCTCGCCCAGCAGCCGGAAGGCCAGCGCGAACGCCGCGAGCTTCGGGCCCGGCCGCGATCAGCAGCGTGGCTACGGTCGCCGTGCCCTGGTAGACGTCCGGCATCCACATGTGAAACGGGACGGCGCCGAACTTGAAGGCGATGCCGGACACGACGAACACGACGCCGAACACGAGGACCGCCTCGCTCACCTGACCGGCGACGATCTTGTCGACGATCTCCGGAATGTTGAGCGAGCCGGTCGCGCCGTAGACCATCGACATGCCGTAGAGCAGGAAGCCAGAAGACGAGCGCGCCGAGCACGAAGTACTTCATCGCGGCTTCGCTCGACGGCGAGAAATCGCGGCGCAGGGCAGCAACCGCGTAGAGCGACAGCGACATCAGTTCCAGCCCGAGGTACAGCACCAGCAGGTTGGACCCCGAGATCATCACCATCTGGCCCAGCAGCGCGAACAGCGCTAGCGTGTACAACTCGCCCACGCCGCAGGCCACGGTCCAGGGCGTACTGACCCGAGTAGACGATGATCGCAGCCGTGGCGAGGATGGCGCAGATCTTGAGAGTGTGTGCCATCAGGTCGGCGACGTACATGTCGCCGAACGCGTAGGCGTGGCCCTGCCCGGCCACGTAGAAGGTGGCAACCAGCGGCAGCAGCAGCACGGCCAGCGCCAGGCGGTCGATCCGCCAGCCATCGCTGTCCTTGACGATGGCGTCCGCCAGCAGCACGATGCAGGCCGCCAGCAGCAGCGCCATTTCCGGCAGCAGCGCCAGCAGGTTGAAGGATGGGGTCACGACGGCAGGGGGCATGGCGATCCGGCTACTTGATCTTGGACTGTGAGACGTGCTGCAGGAGCGCGTCGACCGACACGTCGGTCAGGTCGGTGAACGGCCGCGGAAACAGGCCCATGTACAGCACCAGGGCGGCCATGACCATCAGCGTCCAGAACTCTCGCCGGTCGACGTCTTTCAGCTGGGCCACGTGCTCGTTGGCGACCGCGCCGAACACGACCCGCTTGTACATCCACAGGGAATAGGCCGCGCCGAGGATCAGCGTGACCGCCGCGCCGAAGCCGACCCAGAAGTTGTACTGAACCGCACCGAGGATGACCATGAACTCGCCGACGAATCCGGAGGTTGCCGGCAGGCCGCTGTTGGCCATGGAGAACAGCATGAACAACGCGGCGAAGCGGGGCATGGTGTTCACCACGCCGCCGTAGTCGGCGATGTTGCGCGAATGCATGCGGTCATACAGCACGCCGATGCACATGAACATGGCGCCGGAGATGAAGCCGTGCGAAATCATCTGGATGATCGCGCCCTGCATCCCCAGCTGGTTGAAGATGAAGAAACCGAGGGTCACGTAGCCCATGTGGGCGACCGACGAGTAGGCGACCAGCTTCTTCATGTCCGTCTGCACGATCGCGACGAACCCGATGTAGATCACCGCGATCAGCGACAGCGCGATCATCAGCCTGAGAGTTCGTGGCTGGCGTCCGGTGCGATCGGCAGAGAGAAACGAAGGAAGCCGTAGGCGCCCAGCTTCAGCATCACCGCGGCCAGGACGATCGAGCCACCGGTCGGCGCTTCGACGTGCGCATCCGGCAGCCAGGTGTGCACCGGCCACATCGGCACCTTGACCGCGAACGCGAGCAGGAAGGCGACAAAGATGAAGGTCTGCTCGCGCAGCGTCAGCGGCAGCTCGATGCCAGGCCTGTATGTCGAAGCTGCCCGACTGGGCGTAGAGATAGATCAGGGCGACCAGCGTGAGCAGCGAGCCCAGCAGCGTGTAGAGAAAGAACTTGAAGGCGGCGTAGACGCGGTTCGGCCCGCCCCAGACGCCGATGATGATGTACATCGGCAGCAGCGTGGCTTCGAAGAACACATAGAACAGCAGACCGTCCATGGCGCTGAAGACGCCCTACCATCAGACCCGACAGGATCAGGAAGGACGCCATGTACTGCGCTACCCGTTCGGTGATCACACGCCAGCCCGCGACCACGACGATCACGGTGATGAGGGCGGTCAGCAGCACCAGCCAGATCGACAGCCCGTCGACGCCGAGGTAGTAGTCGATGCCGAATCGGTCGATCCACGGCATGCTTCTCGACGAACTGCAGCTCGGCCGATGCCGGGTCGAACCCGAGGTAGAGAGGCAGCGTCACCAGCAAGCCGAGCAGCGCGCCGATCAGCGCGATCGCCCGGACCAGATCCGCCCGCCGATCGTCGCCGATGGCCAGCAGGATGATGCCGGTTAGAATCGGAATCCAGATCGCGGCGCTCAGCAGTCCGGCACCCATGAGTTGTGAGGTTTGCTCCATGGCGGCTCGTGACTAGCGACGGGTCAGCAGCGGAATGAACCAGACCAGGCATACGGCCAGGCCGACGATCATCGCGATTGCATAGTGATTGAGGAATCCTGTCTGGCAGGTTCTGAAAACGCGGGCAAGCCAGCCGATGAGCCGGGCGCTGCCGTTGATGAGGCCGTCGATCACGGACTGGTCGCCGCGCTTCCACAGGCCGGTGCCGATCAGGCGGGCGCCGCCTGCGAACACCTTCTCGTTGAAGGCATCGAGGTAGTACTTGTTGTCCAGCAGCGCGTAGACCGCGCCGAAGGTGTGCCGGATACGAGCCGGAATCGCCGGATTGACCAGGTAGAAGTACCAGGCGCTGACGATGCCCGCCACCATCAGCCAGAACGGCACGGTGAGGAAACCGTGCAGGCCCATCGCCAGCCAGCCGTGCCATTCCTTCGCCAGCTCCGCCATCGCCGGATGCGCCGGATCGACCAGGATCGCGTCGTTGAAGAAGTCACCGAACAGCATCGGGCCGACGGTCACCAGTCCGATCAGCACCGACGGCACGGCCAGGAAGATCAGCGGGATGGTGACGACCGCAGGCGATTCATGCGGCGCATGGCCGTGCCCATGGTCGTGACCATCGCCCCCGTGTCCATGGGTGCGCGTGGTCCTGGTGGTCGCTGGTGCTGGTCGTGGCCGGCGTGTCCCGCAGCGGCGGCATGCGCTGCCGAAGCGCTCCTTGCCGTGAAAGACCAGGAAGTACATGCGGAACGAATAGAACGACGTGATGAAGACGCCGGAAAGCACGGCGGCATAGGCAATGCCCGAGCCAGGGATGTCGGCGTGCCGGACGGCTTCGATGATCGACTCCTTGGAGTAGAACCCGGCGAAGAACGGCGTTCCGACCAGCGCCAGGGATCCCAGCAGCGACGTGATCCAGGTGATCGGCATGTACTTGCGCAGGCCGCCCATGTCGCGGATGTCCTGGTCGTGGTGCATGCCGATGATGACCGAGCCCGCGGCGAGGAACAGCAGCGCCTTGAAGAAGGCGTGGGTCATCAGGTGGAACACCGCCACGCTGTACGCCGAGGCACCGAGCGCAACCGTCATGTACCCCAGTTGCGACAACGTCGAATACGCGACCACCCGCTTGATGTCGTTCTGGACGATGCCCAGCAGGCCCATGAAGAAGGCGGTGATCGCGCCGATGATCGAGCACGAACGACAGCGCGGTCTCCGACATCTCGAACAGCGGCGACATCCGCGCCACCATGAAGATGCCGGCGGTGACCATGGTGGCCGCGTGGATCAGGGCCGAAATCGGAGTCGGGCCCTCCATCGAATCCGGCAGCCAGACATGCAGGGGAAACTGGGCCGACTTGCCCATCGCCCCGATGAACAGGCAGATGCAGATGACCGTGAGGAGCGACCACTGGGTCGCGCCCAGCAGGTTGATCTGGTCCTGCCTGCAGCGCCGGCGCGGCCTGGAACACCTCCGCATAGTCGAGGCTGCCGAACGCGGCCACGATCAGGCCGATCCCGAGTACGAACCCGAAGTCGCCGACCCGGTTGACCAGGAATGCCTTCAGGTTGGCGTGGATCGCCGTGGGTCGCGTGTACCAGAAGCCGATCAGCAGGTACGACACCAGTCCGACCGCTTCCCAGCCGAAGAACAGCTGCAGGAAGTTGTTGGACATGACCAGCATCAGCATCGAGAAGGTGAACAGGCTGATGTAGGAGAAAAAGCGGGTGTACCCTTCGTCGTCCGCCATGTAGCCGATGGTGTAGATGTGGACCATCAGCGACACGAAAGTGACCACCACCATCATCATGGCGGTGAGGCTGTCGATCAGGAAGCCGACCTCGAAGCTCAGGTCGCCGACCACCGCCCAGCTGTAAAGGTGCCGTTGAAGACATTGCCCTGCAGCACGTCCGTGAGGACGAGGACGAGGCGACCAGCGAAACGAGAACGCCGAGGATAGCAATCCAGTGCGTGAGGGTGCGGCCGATGCTGCGACCGAAGAAGCCGGCGATGATTGCGCCCAGCAGGGGCGCAAATGGGACCAGCAGATAGGCGGTTTTCATCTATCCCTTCAAGCTGTCGAGGTCTTCAACGTTGACCGTGTCCAGGTTGCGGAACAGCGTGACGAGGATGGCAAGGCCGATCGCCGATTCGGCCGCAGCCACCGTGAGGATGAAGAACACGAAGATCTGGCCGGCGGCATCGCCGAGGAAGTGAGAGAAAGCGACGAAGTTCATGTTGACGGCCAGCAGCATCAGCTCGATCGACATCAGGATGACGATCAGGTTGCGCCGATTCAGGAAGATGCCGACCACGCCAAGGGCGAACAGGATCGCCCCCAGGGTCAGGTAGTGGGCCAGGCCGAGCGAGAGATAACTGAACGAATTCATGCCTGCCCCCCGGTGGGTCCTGCTTGCGGATTGGCTTGCTGATCGCCTTGGGGGCCGGCCGGCGGCTTGGCCCGGGGATCCCCTGTCGCAGCGGCCGCAGCGGCTGCCGCGTCCGTACTGCCGGCGGCCGCCTCCCGGTTCAACCTCGCGCGCTCGCTCACCGCAGGGACCTGCACGACCCGCAGACGATCGCCCGCCTTGACCTTGACCTGCTGTCCCGGCGACTGGCCCTTGGCGTCCTTGCGATGGCGAAGGGTCAGCGCGATGGCGGCGACCATCGCCACCAGCAGGATGGTGCCGGCAACTTCGAGCGGGTAGATATAGTCGGTGTACAGGAGCTGGCCGAGTTCGGCCGTGTTGCTGTAGTTGAGCGGCAGGGCCGGGGCGTCGGCGGACTTGATCAGGCCGAACTGCACCCACAGGACCAGCGACAACTCGATGACGATGGCCGCGCCGACGAACAGGGCCACCGGCAGCGTCCGCCAGAAGCCGTGACGCATCTGGTCCATGTTGATGTCGAGCATCATCACCACGAACAGGAACAGCACCATGACCGCGCCGACGTAGACCAGCACCAGCACGATGGCAAGGAACTCCGCCTGCAGCAGCAGCCAGATCGCGGCCGCCGACACGAAGGTGAGCACCAGGAACAGCACGCTGTGGACCGGGTTGCGGGCTGTCACGACCCGGGTCGCGGCCAGCACCGTCAGCAGGGCGAAGAGATAGAAGAGTCCAGTCTTGGCGTCCAAAGTTCAGTCCGGGTCAACGGTAGCGGGCGTCCGACTCTCGCGCGGCGGCGATTTCCGGTTCATAGCGGTCGCCGACCGCCAGCAGCATTTCCTTGGTGAAGTAGAGATCGCCGCGCTTTTCGCCGTGGTATTCAAGCACATGCGTCTCCACGATCGAGTCCACCGGGCAGGACTCTTCGCAGAAACCGCAGAAGATGCACTTGGTCAGGTCGATGTCGTATCGGGTGGTGCGGCGCGACCCGTCGTCCCGGACGTCGGACTCGATCGTGATCGCCAATGCCGGACAGACCGCCTCGCACAGTTTGCAGGCGATGCAGCGCTCTTCCCCGTTGGGATACCGTCGCAGGGCATGCAGACCGCGGAACCGGGGCGAGATCGGCGTCTTCTCCTCGGGAAAGAGGACGGTGATCTTGCGCGCGAACATGTAGCGGCCGGTCAGGCGCATGCCCTTGAGCAACTCGAGGAGCATGAAGCTCGAAAAGAATTCCTTGATCGCTTGCATAAGGTGCAACTCAGTGGAGCCAGATGTTCAGCGGCGTCTGGATCCATATCGCCACCACCACCAGCCACACCAGCGTGACCGGGATGAAGACCTTCCAACCGAGCCGCATGATCTGGTCATAGCGATAACGGGGAAAGCTGGCGCGGAACCAGACGAAGAGGCTGACCATGAATGCCGTCTTCATGAACAGCCAGAACCAGTTCCAGAACCAGTCGGCGCCGATGTCCAGTGGAATCTGGAAGAACGGCTGCCAGCCACCCAGGAACAGAATCGACGCGACCGCCGATATCAGGATCATGTTGGCGTATTCGGCCAGGAAGAAGACCGCGAAGGACATCCCGGAATACTCGACCATGTGGCCGGCGACGATCTCGGACTCGCCTTCCACCACATCGAAGGGATGGCGATTGGTCTCCGCAACCCCCGACACGAAATAAACGACGAAGACCGGCAGCAACGGCAGCCAGTTCCAGGACAGGAAATTCACGCCGTGCTCGGCGAAGAAGCCCCTGCCCTGCGCCTCGACGATCGCGGTGATGTTCATGCTCCCGGAGACCATCAGCACGATGACCAGCGCGAATCCGATGGCCAGTTCGTACGACACCATCTGCGCCGCGGCACGCAGTGCGCCCAGAAACGCATACTTGGAATTGGATGCCCAGCCGGCGAGAATCACGCCATAGACTTCCAGCGACGTCAGGGCGAGCAGCAGCAGCAATCCGGCATTGACGTTGGCCAGCGCCCGATCCGGCCCGAAGGGAATCACCACCCACGCTGCCAGTGACGGCATGATCGTCATGACCGGCGCCAGGACGAAGAGCCCCCGGCTCGCCTGCGTCGGCAGGATGATCTCTTTGAGCAGCAGCTTGAGGCCGTCGGCAATCGGCTGCAGCAGGCCCTTGGGGCCGACCCGGTTCGGCCCGATGCGAAGGTGCATGAAGCCGATCATCTTGCGTTCCCACAACGTGAGATACGCCACGCACAGCATCAGCGGCGCCACCAGCAGGACGATCTTGACCAGGGTCCAGAGGATCGGCCAGGCCCCACCCAGCAGCGACTCGCCCTGGGCGTCCAGATTCTCCAGCCAGGTCATGACTTCTTCACCGAGATCGGCCCGAACATCGTCGGCAGCGCCGCCGTGCTCGGATGAGCGGCCGACACCAGCACCACGCCGGCGGCTACCCGGTCATCGCGTCGCGCGACCAGGGTCGCTTCCCCTCCGTCCTGGGTGAGCGTGACCTGCTCGCCATCCGTGATCCCTAGGGCGGCCATCGTGGCAGCGGCGAACAGCGCGACCGGGGGACGCGCATCCACCGTTGCCTGCAGGCTGGGCGCCCGCCGTACCAGCGCGTCGGAGAAATAGATCGGCACGTCGGCGACGCGCTGCAGTGGCAGGCTCGCATGGCGGGGCGGCGGCAAGGCGGTGCCGCCGGCCTGGTTGCTCAGGCCCGACTCGAAGTGGCGGCCATCGCCCGCTTCCTTGCCGTCCAGACCGGGAAAGGCCTGCAAGGCCCGGGTCCTGACCGCTGCAACGCTGTCGAAATCGAATCCCGGCAGCGACAGCGCATTGCCCAGCACCCTCAGCACCTTCCAGCCCGGCCGGGCCTGACCCTGCGGCAGCACCACGCCGTTGAATGCCTGCAACCGGCCCTCGCAGTTGACGAACGCCCCCCCCGTTTCCGAGAACGGCACGATCGGCAGCAGGCAGTCGGACAATTCCATCAGTTCGGCGCTGCGGTAGGCAGTCAGCGAGACCACGGTCTTGGCCTGGCGCAGGGCTGCCTGCGCCGCGACCGGATCGGCGCAATCCAGCGACGGTTCAAGGCCCATCAGCAGGTAGGCCGCGCGGGGCTGCGCCAGCATTGCGCGCGCGTTCAGTCCCTTGCCGGCCCGCGACGGCAATGCCGCCGCCAGGTAGCCCCCGACCGAATTCGCGGCCTCCCCGATCACGCCCAGCCGGGCGCCGGTCACCTGGGCGATGGCTTGCGCGACGCGGGCGATCTCGCCGTAGGACGGGTGCTGCACAGCGGCGTTGCCCAGCCAGATCGCGGACTTCTCGCCGCCGAGAAGCGCCTGCGCGAGCGCGGTGGCCTCCTCAGACGGAGCCACGCCGGCGTACATGTCCGCGATTGCCGTGCCATTCTGCCGGGCACAGGCGACCAGGATCTCGATCAGGGCGGTGACCCAGCGGTCGGGCGCGCAGGTGATCCGTGCCGGCGACCGGCATCAGCCAGTCCTGCGCCACTGCATGCAGGGACATCACCTTCGTGCCGTTCTTGGCTGCGGCGCGGACCCGCGCCGACAGCAGGGGATGGTCCTTGCGCAGGAACGAGCCGACCAGCAGCATCGCATCCATGGACGCGATCTCCTCGATCGACTGACCGAGCCAGGGCACCCCGGCCCTGGCTTCGTCGAGCGAAAAGTCGGACTGACGCAACCGGAAGTCGATGTTCTCGGAACCGAGGCCCCGCATCAGCGCGCCGGCCAGGTACAGTTCCTCCAGCGTCGATTGCGGCGAGGCCAGCATGCCGATCGCCTCGCCACCTTGCGCCTGGCGAACATCGCCCAGGGCATGCGCGACATAGTCCAGTGCCGTCTCCCAGGCGACCGTATGCCAGACACCTTCCTGCTTGATCATCGGCGCATGCAGCCGGTCGGGCGCGTTGATGCCCTCGTAGGAAAAGCGGTCGCGATCGGAGAGCCAGCATTGGTTGACTGCCTCGTTTTCAAACGGCAGCACCCGCATCACCCGATCCTGCTTGACCTGGACGACGATGTTCGAACCCAGCGAATCATGCGCCGCCACCGAGCGCCGGCGGGTCAACTCCCAGGTCCGCGCCTGGAAACGGAAAGGCTTGCTGGTGAGTGCGCCCACCGGACAGAGATCGATCATGTTCCCGGACAGTTCCGAATCGACAGTCCGGCCCAGGAAGCTCATGATCTCCGCGTGCTCGCCACGGCCACCCATGCCGAGCTCCATGACACCGCCGATTTCCTGTCCGAAGCGCACGCAGCGCGTGCACTGGATGCAGCGGGTCATTTCATCGGCGGCGACCAGCGGGCCGAGGTTCTTGCGAAAGACGACGCGCTTCTCTTCCACGTAGGTGGACGCCGAGGCGCCGTAGCCGACTGCCAGGTCCTGCAGCTGGCATTCGCCGCCCTGATCGCAGATCGGGCAATCGAGCGGATGATTGATCAGCAGGAATTCCATGACGCCTTGCTGCGCCCGGATCGCCTTCTCGGAGCGGGTGAACGCCTTCATGCCCGGGCTGACCGGGGTGGCGCAGGCCGGCAGGGGCTTGGGCGCCTTCTCCACTTCCACCAGGCACATCCGGCAGTTCGCGGCGATCGACAATTTCTTGTGATAGCAGAAATGCGGGACGTAGATACCGAGCTGGTTGGCCGCCTGCATCAGCATGCTGCCTTCGAGCACTTCCACCTTCCTGCCGTCTATCTCAACTTCAACCATTGTTTTCCTGGAACAGGTGATTCTGCCGGGCCCGGTAGCGGGCGGGGCGCAACCTAGATATAGGCCGGCACGATGCAGGACTTGTGCTCGATGTGGTGAGCGAACTCCTCGCGATAGTGCTTGAGGAACGCCCGCACCGGCATCGCGGCGGCGTCGCCCAGGGCGCAGATCGTACGTCCCTGGATGTTGTCTGCGATCCGGTTCAACTGGTCGAGATCGCTCTGCTTGCCTTCGCCGTGCTCGATGCGGTGAACGATCCGGTAAAGCCAGCCGGTACCCTCCCGGCACGGCGTGCACTGACCGCAACTCTCTTCAAAGTAGAAATAGGACAGGCGCTCCAGGCTTCGGACGGCGCAGCGGGTCTCGTCCAGCACGATGACCGCGCCGGAACCCAGCATGGAACCGGCCTTGGCGATGGAGTCGTAGTCCATGTCGCAGTCCATCATGATCCCCGCCGGCAGCACGGGCGACGACGATCCGCCCGGGATCACCATCTTGAGCTTGCGCCCGCCGCGCACGCCGCCGGCCAGCTCCAGCAGCTTGGCGAAGGGCGTGCCGAGGGGAATCTCGTAGTTGCCCGGCAATTCCACGTCGCCGCCGATCGAGAAGATCTTGGTGCCGCCGTTGTTGGGCTTGCCCGCCTCCAGGAACCTGGCCCCGCCGTTGCGGATGATCCAGGGCACGGCGGCGAACGTCTCGGTGTTGTTGATCGTGGTGGGCTTGCCGTACAGGCCGTAGCTGGCCGGAAACGGCGGCTTGAACCGTGGCTGCCCCTTCTTGCCCTCCAGGGACTCCAGCAGCGCGGTCTCTTCGCCGCAGATGTACGCGCCATAACCGTGAAACGCGTGCAGCTGGAAGCTGAAATCGCTGCCGAGGATGTTGTCACCGAGGTAGCCGGCCGCACGCGCCTCTTCCAGGGCCTGCTCGAAGCGTTCGTAGACGCTCCAGATCTCGCCGTGGATGTAGTTGTAGCCCACCGTGATGCCCATCGCATACGCGGCGATGGCCATCCCTTCGATCACGATGTGCGGGTTGTAGCGCAGGATATCGCGATCCTTGAACGTGCCCGGCTCGCCCTCGTCCGAGTTGCAGACCAGGTATTTCTGCGAGCGGGAACTGGCGGGGCATGAAGCTCCACTTCAGGCCGGTCGGGAAACCGGCGCCGCCCCGCCCGCGCAGCGCCGACGACTTGACTTCGGCGATCACCTGTTCGGGCGTCATCGGCGCGGAGCCGTCCTTGCCCAGGATGCGGCGCAAAGCCTTGTAGCCGTCGCGCGACTCGTAGTCCTTCAAGTCGCCAGCCGTCCGGCGACGTCAGACCGGCGAGGATCTGCGGCGCGATGTGCCGGCCGTGAAAGCAGGTTTCCTGCGCCCTCGCGTCGATGATCAGGTCTCTTGCACCCATTTCAACTGTTCCCTGTTAGCAAGTGCCGGCGGCCGCGTCAGGCTTTCGCCCTGAGCTCGGCAATCAGCGCGTCGAGACGGCCGTTGTCCATGAAGCTCTCCATCCGCTTGTTGTTGACCAGGCAGACGGGCGCATCACCGCAGGCGCCCATGCATTCGTTCTCCACCAGTGTGAAGACGTCCGTCGCTGGTGGTTTCGCCGTAGTCGACGCCAAGCTGTTCCTTCAGGTATTCGCCCGGCCTTGGCGCCGTCGCGCAACGCGCACGGCAGGCAGGTGCAGATGCCGATCTTGAACTTTCCGACCGGCTGGTTGTTGTACATGTTGTAGAAACTGGCGACCTCGTAGACGGCGATCGGCGCCATGCCCAGGTACCGCGCCAGGTCGTCGATGACCTCGGGGGTGACCCAGCCGGTCTCGTCCTGCGCGATGGCCAGCGCCGCCATCACCGCCGACTGCTTCTGCGCCGCCGGATACTTGGCGACCTCGCGGTCGATGCGCTGGTAGGCCTGCGCCGAGAGCAACGGCACTGCCGGAACGGCCTGGGTGGCCGCATCAGTCATCGGCGAACCCCCGGGTGCGCTCATCGGTCGATCTCTCCAAACACGATGTCCTGCGTTCCAATGATGGTGACGACGTCCGCAATCATGTGGCCGCGCGACATTTCGTCCAGCGCCTGCAGGTGCGGGAATCCGGGCGCGCGGATCTTGAGCCGGTACGGCTTGTTGGCGCCGTCCGACAGCATGTAGATGCCGAATTCGCCCTTGGGATGCTCGACCGCCGCGTAGGACTCTCCCACCGGCACGTGCATGCCCTCGGTGAAGAGCTTGAAGTGGTGGATCAGCTCTTCCATGTTCGGTCTTCATCGCGACCCGCGACGGCGGCGCCACCTTGAAGTTGTCCGTCATCACCGGGCCCGGATGGTTGCGCAGCCATTCGATGCACTGCTTGACGATCCGGTTGCTCTGGCGCATCTCCTCGACACGCACCAGGTAGCGGTCATAGCAGTCGCCGTTACGACCGACCGGGATGTCGAAGTCCAGCAGGTCGTAGACCTCGTACGGCTGCATCTTGCGCAGGTCCCAGACGACGCCCGAACCGCGCAGCATCGGCCCGGTCATGCCGAGCGCCTTGGCCCGGTCGGGATCGACGACGCCGATGCCGACCAGGCGCTGCTTCCAGATCCGGTTGTCGGTCAGCAGCGTCTCGTACTCGTCGACGTAGCCGGGGAACCGGTTGGTGAAGGCTTCGATGAAGTCAAGCAGCGATCCCTGGCGGTCCTCGTTCAGTTCGCTGATCGCGCTTGGCGTTGCGCAGCTTGCTGGCGCGATGCTGCGGCATCTGGTCCGGCAGGTCGCGATAGACGCCGCCCGGGCCGGTAGTAGGCCGCGTGCATCCGCGCGCCGGACACCGCCTCATAGCAATCCATCAGGTCTTCGCGCTCGCGAAAGGCGTACAGGAATACCGCCATCGCCCCGACGTCGAGCGCGTGCGCCCCGAGCCAGAGAAGATGGTTCAGGATGCGGGTGATCTCGTCGAACATCACCCGGATGTACTGGGCGCGCAGCGGCACTTCGACGCCAAGCAGCTTCTCGATGGCCAGCACGTAGCCGTGCTCGTTGCACATCATCGAGACGTAGTCGAGCCGATCCATGTACGGCAGGTTCTGCAGGTAGGTGCGGGTCTCGGCCAGCTTCTCGGTAGCCCGGTGCAGCAGTCCGATATGCGGATCGGCGCGCTGCACCACTTCGCCGTCCAGTTCCAGCACCAGCCGCAGCACCCCGTGCGCCGCCGGATGCTGCGGGCCGAAGTTGAGCGTGTAGTTCTTGATCTCCGCCATGGTCAGCGCACCACTCCCTCGCGTTCCGGGCCGTAGCCCTCCTCGCGGATGACCCGCGGCACGTTGCTGCGCGGCTCGATCGTGACGGGCTGGTAGATCACCCGCTTCTGCTCCTCGTCGTAGCGCATCTCGACGTAGCCGGACACCGGAAAATCCTTGCGGAACGGGATGGCCGACGAAACCGTAATCGGTCAGTATGCGGCGCAGGTCGGGGTGCCCTTCGAACACGATGCCGAACAGGTCGAAGGCCTCGCGTTCATACCAGTTGGCGGCGGGCCAACGATCGATGAGCGAGTCGATGACCGGGAAGTCGTCGTCGGCGCAAAAGCTGCGCAAGCGCAACCGCCAGTTGTGGGTGGTGCTCAGCAGGTGCGTCACGACAGCGAAGCGACGGCCCTCGTAGGTGCCTTCGCCGTAGCTCTGGTAGTCGACGCCGCAGAGGTCGACGAGCGTGTCGAAGCCCAGGCGCTCGTCGTCGCGCAGGCGCTCGCAGACGGCAAGCTGGCACTCGGCGTTGATTTCGATCGGTCACTTCGCCAAGGGCGAGCGTCAGCGAGCGGATCCTCTCGCCAAGCGCATCCTGCAGGGCGGCCTGCATCTGGTCCAGGCGCGTGGTCATCGTGCGATCGTGCTCGTGCGGCGGATCTTGTTCTGCAACTGGATGATTCCGTACAGCAGCGCCTCCGCGGTGGGCGGGCATCCGGGCACGTAGACATCCACCGGCACGATGCGGTCACAGCCTCTGACCACCGAATAGGAATAGTGGTAGTAGCCGCCGCCGTTGGCGCATGAGCCCATCGAAATCACCCAGCGAGGCTCGGGCATCTGATCGTAGACGCGGCGCAGCGCCGGCGCCATCTTGTTGCAGAGCGTTCCTGCCACGATCATCACATCGGAATGCCGCGGACTCGGACGGAAGATGACGCCGAAGCGGTCCATGTCGTAGCGGGCCGCGCCGGCATGCATCATCTCCACCGCGCAGCACGCCAATCCGAACGTCATCGGCCAGAGTGAACCGGTGCGCGTCCAGTTGATCAGCTTGTCGAGGTTCGTTGTGACGAACCCCTCGTTCATTACGCCTTCGATGCTCATGGATGTCTCGCAATCGACCTCAATCAGTATCGGCCTGATTGGACTGGAAGTTCAGAAAAAGCAGCGGACCGCGCTGGGGGACCGGAATCCGGGATCGGCCCTTACCCCTACCCTTACCCCTACTCCCAGTCCAGCGCGCCCTTGCTCCATTCGTAGACGAAGCCGACCACCAGGATCGCCAGGAAGACCATCATCGACATGAAACCGACGAAGCCGATCGTGCCCAGCGACACCGCCCAGGGGAAGAGGAACGCGATTTCCAGGTCGAACAGGATGAAAAGTATCGCCACCAGGTAATACCGGACGTCGAACTGCATGCGCGCGTCCTCGAATGCTTCGAATCCGCATTCATAAGGCGAAAGCTTGGCGGCGTCGGGCCGTGACGGGCCGAGCAGCTTGCCGAACACCATGGGCGCGACGCCCACGCCCGCGCCAACCAGGAGGAACAGCAAGACCGGCAGGTAATTTTCCAGGTTCACGGCAGGTATCGGATCAAAGCTTGGAACAACCCAGGGAACAACTCAGGGACAACTCAGGGACGAACTCATTGGTGCCGACGGCGAGACTCGAACTCGCACAGCTTTCGCCACTACCCCCTCAAGATAGCGTGTCTACCAATTTCACCACGTCGGCGTGTAATCTGATTTTACTTCGTTTTACTTCGGAATCTGATCCGAAGAGCTGCCTGCGCCCTGGGAATCACCAGCGCCGCCGCCGGTGGTTCCGCCGGTGGTTCCGCCGGTTGTGGCCCCGGTCGTGCCGCCGGCCGGTGCGCCGGGCGCAGTGGGCACTGCCGATCCGGGCGACGGCGCGGCAGGCACCGACGACCCCGAAGGCACCGAACCCGGCAACGAAGGCACCGAGGATGCCGGCGTCGTCACGCCTTCCATCAGACTGCCGGATCCCTGCGGCCGGGCATTGGCAAAGAAGGCGAGCGCGAGCGTGCTGACGAAGAACACCGCCGCCAGCGCCGCCGTCACCCGCGACAGGAAATTGGCCGAACCGGTTGCGCCGAACAGGCTCCCGGACGCGCCCGAGCCGAATGCCGCCCCCATGTCCGCGCCCTTGCCGTGCTGAAGCAGCACCAGCAGGATGACACCGAGTGCCGACAATATCTGCAGCACCATCGCAATTGTGTTGAACACGCTACCACCCATCCGACAATTCTCCTGCAGCCGCTTGCGCGCTGACGATCAATATCATTGCACCCGCGCGCCGGCGGCAACCGCGGCCTTGCAGATGGCCACGAAATCGTCGGCCACCAGAGAGGCGCCGCCGATGAGTCCTCCATCCACGTCGATCTGCTCGAAAAGTTCAATGGCGTTGGCAGCCTTCACCGACCCGCCGTACAGGATTCTCACCCTGTCCGCACCCGCCACGCCGGCAGCGGCCAGACGGCTGCGCAGGAAGGCATGCACCGCCTGCGCCTGCGCCGGGGATCGCGGTCAACCCGGTGCCGATGGCCCAGACCGGCTCGTAGGCCAGGACATAGTCAGAAGGATCACGATCCGCCAGCACCGGCACGACTGCGTCCAGCTGGCGCGCCAGGACCTGCTCGGTAATGTCCGATTCGCGCTCCTGCAAGGTTTCCCCCAGGCAGATCACCGGGCGGATCGACTGCCCCAGGGCTTGGCCGACCTTCGCCGTCACCATCGCATCGGTCTCGCCGAAGAGCTGGCGGCGTTCCGAGTGGCCGACCAGCACCCAGGTGCAGTGCAGGTCCGCCAGCATGCTTGCCGAAACTTCGCCGGTAAAGGCGCCGTTACCTGCCCTGCCAGATTCTGCGCCCCCCATTGTGCGCCACTACCCTTGAACGAGCTCGCAACCTGGGCGAGGTATGGAAATGGCGGGCAAACGGCCACGTCGACCCGCTCGAGAAGGTCCCGTTCCAGCCGCGCCCGCAGGGTGCCCAGCAGCCGCTCGTTGCCGGCGGTCTCGCCGTTCATCTTCCAGTTGCCGATCACCAGCGGGCGGCGGCGAACCGTCGACCCGCCGCCACCAGCCGCCGCTGCCGCCACACTGGCCGCGCCACTCACCGCGCCGGTCGCTGCACCCGACGCGGACGCGTTGAGGGAGTCGGGCGCGCCTGCAGGCGCGCCTTTCGGGCGATCGGGGGTGGGAGAATCGGAC
Organism: uncultured beta proteobacterium; assembly: GCA_963834335.1. Classification (GTDB taxonomy): domain Bacteria; phylum Pseudomonadota; class Gammaproteobacteria; order Burkholderiales; family Burkholderiaceae_E; genus Lautropia. The sequence goes on from CAWIBK010000002.1 coordinate 871,485, forward strand.
ATTGAAGGAAAGCGGAGAAGGTAACTCTCGATTGTATCGCCCCCCGCTTTCGAGGGTCAAACCAGGATCACCGCGGCGTGGTTGTCCGGCCGCTCTGGGCGCCGTCGACGCGCCCGGCGCCGTCAGGCTCCACCCCCGCCCCAGGCCGGGCCCTGGAAGAGTCCGGCGGGGCGTCGTCGTCGGAATCCAGGGGCGCGCGCGCCGATTCGACATCCGCCCGGCCGACTGCCTTCCAGAGTGCCGGCACGCCCCTGCTCCAGCGCCATAGCGCCAGAGCGTGACCCGACAAACCGTAGACGACGAACAACGAGAACAGCACCAGCGGCGGATCCGACGAGATCAGAACGAGAGCCCAGCACCAGCAGGATCAGGAAAATGAACGGCACGCTGCGCTTGAAATTGATGTCCTTGAAGCTGTAGAAGGGCGAGTTGGAAACCATGGTCACGCCCGGCGTAGACGGTGGTGATCCAGGCAAGCCAGACCGAGATCGGCGCCGGACGAACTGATCCAGCGCGCTTCCCGCAGGTCGGTGGCGATCCAGACCAGGCCGGCGATCAGCGCGGCCGCGGCCGGGCTGGGCAATCCCTGGAAGAAACGCTTGTCGACCACGTGGATGTTGGTGTTGAACCGGGCCAGCCTCAGCGCGGCGCCGGCGACGTAGACGAAGGCTGCAAGCCAGCCCCATTTGCCCATGCCCTTGAGAGCCCAGGAATACATCACGAGCGCAGGGGCGGCACCGAACGAGATGACGTCGGCCAGCGAGTCGTACTGCTCGCCGAACGCGCTTTGCGTGTTCGTCATCCGGGCGACCCGGCCGTCCAGACTGTCCAGGAACATGGCCAGGAAGATGGCGATGGCAGCCGCGGCGAACTGGTCGTTCATCGCCATCACGATGGCGTAGAAGCCCGCAAACAGATTGCCGGTGGTGAAGGCGTTGGGCAGGAGGTAGATGCCGCGCGGGCGCCGCGCTACCGGGGTGAAACCCGGCTTGGCGCCGAACAGCTCGGTGGCGACATCCGGGCCGGTTACGCTGGCACGGTCGAAAGCGGTCCGATTGCGTCGCAGGCGAAAGCGGCGCCGGCGCGGCGCCAAGGGCTGCGGCCCTGGCGCGGTTTCCCCGTTGGCGGGAGCGCGCCGAGTCCTGGGAGTCGATCGGGTCAGTCATGACGCCGCCGCCAGCCGCAAGTAGTCACGCGCCGACATAGGGTCGCTGTCGCAACCATTTGGTGGCAATCCATTTGTCTCCCCTCGCAACCGGCGTGCCCGCGTGCAGGCAGCGGGCATCGAGCTGGCCCGCGGCGTTGAGGTACTCGAAATAGACTGCCGAGCCCTTCTTGGGCTTGACGGATAGTTCAAGTTCCGGGAAGGCAGTATCCCCGCCTTCGGGGACGCTGTTGAGATAGATGATCATCGTCGCGATCCGCTGCCCGCCCACACGCGTCAGGACTTCGCTGCCCGGATCGGCCGGATCGAAGAAATCCTGATGGGCGAGGTATTCGCCACCCACCCCGTAGTGGAGCATCTGCAAGGGCTCCCCGCAGTCCGCTGCGATCCCGGTGAGCGAGGCGATCCGCTGCTCCACCCGCTGCACGACCGCATTCTCCCCGCGGTTGAAATGACAGCCCTCGCTCTTGCGGACATTGCTCTGGTAGCTGCCGCCGCTCTTGCGGTCCACGACTTCAGAGCTCTTCATGCGACCGCTGGTCAGCTGGATCAGCTTGTCGCATTCGGCCTCGGACAGCAGTCCATCGATGACGGCAACATTGGGATTGGTCAGGGTGAAGACGATCTGCACGTCCCGGTCATGGGCCCGGAACTTCGAGCCCGCCGGCAGGCGAATCGGTTCGGCCTTGTAGTCCGTGCCGAGGGCGCCGACTTCGCCTTTGACCCGCTCGCTCATGGAGCGGACGATGCCGACGGCATGATCCGCGAACACGGCGTCGAAGCCGTTTTCAACCATCACCTTGGTCATGTCGGCATCGACGCAACCGCGCATGACGTTGGTGGTGAGCCAATCCTGCCAGGTGGCGGACAGCCGGGTAAGTCCCTGCGCCTGCGGCGCAGGGGCCGGCTCGATCTTGGGTGCTAGTTCGTCCATGTCCGGATTACACAGTTCAATCGGCCGTGATGCAAGCCGCCGCCTCCGGACGGCGGCCGCAAACGGCCTGGGTGGCGCAAGCGCAGCGTGCCGGTCCGGCCGGCACGCCGACGCGATCAGTTGCTCGACCGGTCAACCAGCTTGTTGGCCTTGATCCAGGGCATCATCGCGCGCAGCTTTTCTCCGACAACCTCGATTTCGTGGTTGCCCATGATCCGACGCTTGGCCGACAGGGTCGGGGCGCCGGCGCGGTTCTCCAGAATGAACTGCTTGGCGTATTCACCCGTCTGGATGTCCTTGAGCACCTGCTTCATCACCGCCTTGGATTCGCTGTTGATGATCCGCGGGCCGCTGATGTACTCGCCGAACTCGGCGTTGTTGGAGATCGAGTAGTTCATGTTGGCGATGCCGCCTTCGTAGATCAGGTCCACGATCAGCTTGAGTTCGTGCAGGCACTCGAAGTAGGCCATCTCCGGCGCATATCCGGCTTCAACCAGGGTTTCGAATCCGGCCTTGATCAGTTCGACCGTGCCACCGCACAGGACCACCTGCTCGCCGAACAGGTCCGTCTCGGTCTCTTCGCGGAAATCCGTCTCGATGATGCCGGCCCGCCCGCCGCCGATGGCGCAGGCATAGGACAGCGAGAGGTCACGCGCCATTCCGGACTGGTCCTGGTGGATGGCCACCAGCATCGGCACACCGCCGCCGGCCGCATAGGTGGAACGGACGGTGTGACCGGGCGCCTTCGGGGCGATCATCACCACGTCGAGGTCGTCGCGCGGCGCGACCTGGCCGTAGTGGACGTTGAAGCCATGGGCGAACGCCAGGGTCGCGCCCTGCTTGATGTTCGGCTCGATCTCGGACTTGTAGGTCGCGGCGATATGCTCGTCGGGCATGAGCATCATGACGAAGTCGGCGCTCTTGACCGCCTCCTTGATGTCCATGCCGGAAAGCTTGGCCTTCTTGACCTTGGCCTCGGAGGGTCCGCCGGCCCTCACGCCGACCGTGACCTTGACGCCGGAGTCGTTCAGGTTCAGTGCGTGGGCATGGCCCTGCGAACCGTAGCCGACGATCGCGACCTTCTTGCCCTTGATGAGTTTGAGATCACAGTCTTTGTCGTAGAAAACTTTCATTGTCGTCACACCCTTGTCTTATATTTTGAGCACGCGTTCGCCGCGTGCAATGCCGCAACTGCCTGTCCGGACAGTTTCCAGAATGACCGCTTCATCCAGTGCCGCGATGAAACCGTCGAGTTTCGCGGAATCGCCGGTCAGCTCGACCGTGTAGGTCTTGTCGGTCACGTCGATGATCCGCCCACGAAAGATATCGGCCATCCGCTTCATCTCGTCGCGATCCTTGCCTGCTGCGCGTACCTTGATAAGCATCAGTTCGCGCTCGATGAAGCTGATTTCGGTAAGGTCAGTGACCTTGACCACATCGATCAGCCGGTTCAGATGCTTGGTGATCTGCTCGATGACATCGTCGGAGCCGCTGGTCACGATGGTCATGCGCGACAGCGACAGGTCCTCCGTCGGCGCCACCGTCAGGGACTCGATGTTGTAGCCACGCGCGGAGAAGAGCCCGACCACCCGGGAGAGCGCGCCCGGTTCGTTTTCAAGGAGAACGGAAATGATGTGTTTCATCGCGTTCTCCTCACAGGTCCTCGGCGCCGAGAATCATCTCGGTCAGGCCCTTGCCGCCCTGTACCATCGGCCAGACGTTCTCCGTCTGGTCGGTGATCACGTCGAGGAAGACCAGGCGATCCTTGTACTTGCCGAAGGCATCGCGCAGCGCGCCCTCCACGTCCGCCGGACTCTCGATCCGGATGCCGACGTGTCCGTAGGCTTCGGCGAGGGCGACGAAGTCCGGCAGGGCTTCCATGTAGGACTGCGAGTACCGCTTCTGGTATTCGACCTCCTGCCATTGGCGGACCATTCCCAGGTAGCGGTTGTTCAGGTTGATGATCTTGACCGGCAGGTTGTACTGCTTGCAGGTCGACAACTCCTGGATGCACATCTGGATCGAGCCTTCACCGGTGACGCAGGCGACCTGGGTGCCGGGGTTGGCCATCAGTGCGCCCATGGCGTACGGCAAGCCCACCCCCATGGTGCCGAGACCGCCGGAATTTATCCAGCGTCGTGGCTTGTCGAAGCGGTAGAACTGCGCCGCCCACATCTGGTGCTGGCCGACGTCCGAGGTGATGATCGCATCGCCGCGGGTGACTTCATACAGCTTCTCGATGACGTACTGCGGCTTGATCAGATTGCTCTTGCGATCGAACTTGAGGCAGTCCTTCTTGCGCCATTCGTTGATCTGCTGCCACCAGGCCTGCAGGGCCTTGGTATTGGTCTTCTCGCCGGCGGCGAACTGCGCCTCCAGTTGCTCGATCAGGTCGATCATGCATTCGCGCACATCGGCCACGATCGGCACGTCGACCCGGACGCGCTTGGAGATGGACGACGGATCGACATCGATGTGGATGATCTTGCGCGGGTTCTGTGCGAAGTGCTTCGGATTGCCGATGACCCGGTCGTCGAATCGCGCGCCGATGGCCACCAGCACGTCGCAATGCTGCATGGCCATGTTGGCCTCGTAGGTGCCGTGCATGCCCAGCATGCCGACGAACTTCGGATCGCTGGCCTTGAATCCGCCCAACCCCATGAGCGTGTTGGTGCAGGGGTAGCCGAGCAGTTCCACCAGCGTGTTCAGCTGCTTGGAGGCATTGGCCAGGATGATGCCGCCGCCGGTGTAGATCATCGGGCGCTCGGCCGCGAGTATCAGCTGCAGCGCCTTCTTGATCTGTCCCTGGTGCCCCTTCGAAACCGGGTTGTAGGACCGCATCGAGATCGTCTTCGGATACTCGAACCGGCACTTGTCGCGGGTGATGTCCTTGGGGATGTCCACGAGGACCGGACCGGGCCGGCCGCTGCGGGCGATGTGAAAGGCCTTGCGCATCGTCATGGCCAGGTCCTTCACGTTCTTGACCAGGAAGTTGTGCTTGACGCAAGGGCGGGTGATGCCCACGGTGTCGCATTCCTGGAAAGCGTCCTGACCGATCGCGTGCGACGGTACCTGGCCGCTCAGGATGATCATCGGCACCGAGTCCATGTAGGCGGTGGCGATGCCGGTGACCGCATTGGTGACGCCCGGACCCGAGGTGACCAGGCACACGCCGATGCCTTCGGTGGAACGCGAATAGGCGTCCGCCGCGTGCACGGCAGCCTGTTCATGGCGTACCAGGATATGTTCCAGACTCTTGGTGGCGTACAGGGCGTCGTAGATGTACAGGACGGCCCCGCCGGGATAACCGAAGACGTGCTTGACGCCCTCTTCTTCTAGACAGCGGACAACGATTTCCGCGCCGGTGATTTCCATTTCATTTCCTTGCTCGGTCCGGCTTTCCGCCCGCCGGCCCCAATGCGGCTCTCTCCTCCGCATCGAGACAGACCTTGACAACGGTGCCTGGACAGTCTGATGAACACCCTGGGTGCGCCTTGTGGACGCACTTCGGGCGATGCCTGCGCGGACTCGCCGCGCGGCGCACATGCTAGCAGAATGGCGGCCCGGACCGCGCAGTCTGCTAGCATCTTCGGTTTATGGCGACGCGTCAGGAGCTTTCAGACTTCCTGGCCTCGGTCGAGCGTAGGGCATTCAAGCAGGCCGTGTATGCCGTACGGGACGACGAGGCCGCGTTGGACATCGTCCAGGATTCAATGATGAAACTGGCCGACAAGTATCGCCGACAAGCCCCTCGGCGGAACTTGCCCCGCTGTTCCAGCGCATCCTGCAGAACGTCATTCATGACCATTTCCGACGCCAGAAGGTCCGGAATCTCTGGACGACGCTACTTTCCTCGCTGCAATCGAGCGATAATGACCGGGAAGGAGGCGATTTCGACCCCCTGGAGACACTTCTCCCTGGTGAAAGCAACGAAATGGCGGAAAATGCCGCCAATCTCGTCGAAAGCAGCCAGATATTGAAGATCATAGAGACAGAAATCCAGCGCCTACCGAATCGTCAACGCGAGGCTTTCATCATGCGTTACTGGCAGGACATGGACGTTGCTGAGACCGCGGCGGCCATGGGGTGCTCCGAGGGTAGCGTCAAGACGCACTGTTCCCGGGCAACCCATACGCTCGCCACCGCTTTGCGAGCCAAAGGTATCAGTCTATGAAAGAGCAAACCCTCGGACGCACTATCTGTCGACACCTGGACGACGGCACGGAACAACTTTCCTACCGTGTCGTGGAACGGCTGGCGGCTGCCCGCGCGGCAGCGCTCGATCGAGTCGAATCGCGCTCGAAACCCCGCTCGCCTGCCGCCACCGCCGGCAACCCCGCGCCGCTCTGGTGGCGGGTGGTAGCCACAGCCGCGCCCCTGCTGCTGCTGGTCGTCGGTGTGTTCCTGGTGGCCAGCGTCCAGCAGGAGCAGTCGGTGGCGGAGCTAGCCGAAGTGGACTCCGCTCTCCTGACGGACGAGGTTCCACTCGTTGCCTACGCCGACCACGGCTTTGGCGTGTACCTCAAGAACACGCGGCGCTAGGGACTTGTCGGAGTGAGCACCGGCGCACTTCGCAGCGTTTCAGCGCTCGTCATGGCCTTGTCGATCTCGGCATCCGCCTGGGCGCAGGCCCCGATCGAGGCCCGGACCACCCCTGAGCCGGTGCGCGCTTCACTGGCGACGCTGCTGGAGCCGCTTTGGATCGACCTGACCGAAGAGCAGCAGAACGCGCTGGAGCCCTTTGCGCCCGAATGGAACACCTGGCCGACGGCGGAGAAGAAATCCTGGGTGGCCCTGGCGGACAAGCTGCCTGCCATGTCGGGGGCGCAGCGTGAAAAAGCCCAGCGCCGGATTCTCGAATGGGCCAACCTCTCGCCCGAGCAGCGCCGCCTGGCACGGGCCAACTACCGCCTTGCCAAGGAACGACCGGCGAAGGAACGCGTGGAGGAATGGCGCAACTACCAGTCGATGACCCAGGAGCAGCGGGAAGTCCTTCGTCGCGCCGGCAGCACCAGCAACACCGCCGCGGGCCATGCCGGGGCGGCCACCGGTCTGGCCAAGGAAGCGTCCCAGCCCCTGCCGCGTGTCGCCAAGCCACCCCGAGCCCCCGCGTTCGTTCCGGCCAACGGCTCGGCGCGCTGATGGCGCCCAGGCGCTCCGGCGCTCCGGCGCCGCTGCCGATACCCGCCGATCCCTGGCGGCGCCTGATGAGTGCGGTCTACGAGGGAGTCATCCTGTTCGGGGTGGTGTTCTTCTTCGCCTATGCCTTCTCGGCGATCTCCAGCTTCAAGGGCGGCGAAGGGCCGCTTCGGACCGCTTTCCAGCTCTATCTGTTCCTGATCCTCGGTGTCTATTTCACCTGGTTCTGGAGCCGGGGGCGGCGAACCCTGCCCATGAAGACCATGGGAGTGGTCCTGGTCGATGCCCGCCAGCATCAGCCCCTGGGTCCGGCGCGCGCCGCCTGGCGATACCTGGTGGCCTCCCTGCTCTTCTGGGGACTGCTCGCCGCGGTGTGGCAGGCTTCGGTCTGGTGGCTGGCCGTCTGGCCGGTGCCCTTTCTGTGGACGCTGTTCAGCCCGCGGCGCCAGGCGCTTCACGACGTGATCGCCGGCACCCTGCTGGTACGCAGTCCGAACGCGCCCGGACGGCCGGCTGCCGTGACGTCCGCCGTCAGATCTGCCAGCGATCCAGCTGCTCAGTGATCTGTGCCGGCAGTTCCCGCGCCTGACGCACCGCGGCCCTGAAGCGCATGAAGCCGTGGATCATTGCCGGCACTTCCAGGTACTCATGCTCGACCCCGGCAAGGTTCAGGGCATTGGCGAAGGCCAGTCCTTCGTCGTGCAGGACGTCGCATTCGGCCGTGATCACCAGGGTAGGCGGCAGGTTTCCCAGGTCCTCGGCCAGCAACGGCGAGAGGTCGGGATGCTCCAGTGAGAGAGCCTCGTTGCCTCGGGCCAGCCCCGGCGGCGCAAACTGGTGCCAGAACCAGGCCATCTGCGCGGCGCTGAGGTGGTATCCGTCCGCAAAGCGGCGATAGGAACCGTGCTGCATCCGGGCGTCGGTCACCGGATAGACCAGGACCAGGGCAGCAGGCCGCGGCCCGGCCGGTCCGGCCCGCTCCGGCATCTGCGCGCCGGCCAGCCAGCGCGAGACGCCGATGCCAAGCAGCCCGCCGGCACTGTCCCCGCCGATGACCAGGCGAGCCGGATCGACGCCGAACAGCCCGGCGTTTGCCGCGATGTATTCGAAGGCAGCCGTGCAGTCGGCGAGCGCCGCCGGATAAGGTGATTCCGGAGCAAGCCGGTAGTCCACGACGAACACCTGGCTGTCGCTGGCAGCCGCGAGGGCCCGGGCAGAAGAGTCATAGCCGTCCAGAGTGCCGACCACCCACCCGCCGCCGTGCAGCCAGACGATTCCGCGTGTGCAGCCGCGACGGGGCTGGTAGCGCCGCACCGCCAGCCGCGGCGTGCCGCGCCCAGGGTCGGGAGCGACGGTGAAGCCGTCCACCGACTCGACGGCCACCGGCTCTCCGTCGAGCACAGGCTGCAGCGCCAGATGGCCGCTGCGCAGGACCGTCGTATCGAACGGTGGGCGGCGGGGCAGCAGGATGGTGGCCAGCAGTTGCCGGACCTGCGGATCGAGGTGTGCATCGATCTGAAGATCGGCCGGCGGCGTTGAATCCGGGGTGGCGGGGGCAGTCGGGGGCATAGGCATCAGTTCCGGACACAGTCCACGAAATAGGCAAGTTCGCCATCGACCACCTCGGTGACCAGGCCATGGACATCCGTGTGGAAGCCGGGAAACTTCAGGTTGAACGAGCGCGCGAATTGCAGGTACTCGAGGATCGACTGGTTGAACCGCTCGCCCGGGATCAGCAGCGGGATGCCGGGCGGATACGGCGTCACCAGCATGGTGGTGATCCTGCCGAGCAGATCGTCGATCGGCACCCGATCGACCCGATCGTGGGTCAGGCATTCGTACGCGTCCGACGGCTTCATCGCCGGCTGCATTTCCGACAGGTACATCTCGGTGGTGACCCTGGCCACGTCGCCGGCCTTGTAGGCTTCATGGATCTGCGTGGACAGGTCCCGCAACCCGATGCGCTCGTAGCTCGGATTGGCGGCGACGAATTCCGGCATGACCCGCCACAGCGGCTGGTTCTCGTCGTAGTCGGACTTGAACTGCTGCAGTTCCGTCACCAGCGTGTTCCAGCGGCCCTTGGTGATCCCGATGGTGAACATGACGAAGAACGAGTAGAGACTGGTCTTCTCCACCACCACGCCGTGCTCGGCCAGGTACTTGGTGACCACCGCTGCGGGAATGCCCGTGTCCGCGAAACTGCCTTCGATGTCCAGCCCGGGCGTGATGATCGTGGCCTTGATCGGATCCAGCATGTTGAAGCCGGACTTCAGCTTGCCGAAGCCGTGCCACTTGTCCGAGGACTTGAGCGTCCAGTCCTTCCGGCGGCCGCCCTCGCCGTTGCGCTCGAACTTCTCCGGTCCCCACACCGGAAACCACCAGGAATGGCCGTACTCCGCGCCGACCTTGCGCATGGCATTGCGGAAGTCCAGCGCTTCGACGATCGATTCGCGCACCAGGGCCGTGCCTCCCGGTGGCTCCATCATCGCCGCCGCGACGTCGCAGGACGCGATGATCGCGTACTGCGGCGACGTCGAGGTGTGCATCAGGTAGGCCTCGTTGAAACGATAGCGGTCGAGCTTGCGGGTCTCCGACTCCTGGACCAGGATCTGCGACGCCTGCGACAGCCCCGCCAGCAGCTTGTGGGTGGATTGCGTCGCGAACACCATTGCGTGCTTGGAGCGCGGCCGGTTGACGCCGATCGCATGCATCTCGTGGTACAGCGGATGGAAGGTCGCGTGCGGCAGCCAGGCCTCGTCGAAATGCAGGATCTCGACGTGATCGTCCAGCGTCTCCTTGATCGTCTCGACGTTGTAGAGGATGCCGTCGTAGGTCGACTGGGTGATCGTCAGCACCCGCGGCTTGGCGGTCTTGTCCTTGACCAGCGGGTTCGCTTCGATCTTGGCGCGGATGCTCTTGGGACTGAACTCCTCCAGCGGGATCGGGCCGATGATTCCCAGGTGGTTGCGGGTCGGCTGCAGGAAGATCGGCACCGTGCCGGTCATCATGATCGCGTGCAGGACGCTCTTGTGGCAGTTGCGGTCCACCAGCACGATGTCGTCGCGCGCCACGCCCGAGTGCCAGACGATCTTGTTGGAGGTGGAGGTGCCGTTGGTGACGAAGTACAGATGGTCCGCATTGAAGATCCGGGCGGCGTTGTGCTCGGACTTCGCAACCGGCCCGGTGTGGTCGAGCAACTGGCCCAGCTCATCGACCGCGTTGCAGACGTCGGCCCGCAGCATGTTCTCGCCGAAAAACTGGTGAAACATCTGCCCGACCGGGCTCTTCAGGAACGCCACCCCGCCGGAGTGACCCGGGCAGTGCCAGGAGTAGGAACCATCGTTGGCATAGTGGACCAGCGCCTTGAAGAAAGGCGGCGCCAGCGAATTCAGGTAGTTGGTCGCCTCGCGGATGATGTACCGGGCCACGAAGTCCGGCGTGTCCTCGAACATGTGGATGAAGCCGTGGAGCTCCTTGAGGATCTCGTTCGGAATGTGCTGGGACGTGCGCGTCTCGCCGAAGAGAAAGATCGGAATGTCCGCATTGCGCCGCCGGGTCTCCAGGATGAACTTCCTCAGGTCCTGGATCGCCTGGCTCTCCGGTCCCTCCTCGCTGATCTCCTCGTCGTCGATGGAGACGATGAAGGAGGATGCGCGGGCAGCCTGATTGGCGACCATCGACACGTCCACGTAGGTGAACCCACCGACCACCTCCGTACCCTGGTCCTCGATCGCCTTCGCCAGCGCCCGGATACCCAGCCCGCTGGCGGAATCCGAGCGCCAGTCTTCGTCGATGATGATGATCGGGAAGCGGAATTTCATGGGGTGCAGTCGACCTTGAAGGGAGGCGGGTTGCCGGACCTGGGGTCCGGGTGGGTGGCGGGTGAGAACGGCCTGGCCCGCTCCGGCAGATAGGCCGGGGCGGACACCGCGAGCATAATAACGCTACCCGGGCCGGGCGTCGGTTCCCACGCACCCTCGGGGCCTGCCCGCCGGATCCGGAAAGATCCCTCTGGCGATCACCACCCGACCTTCGAACGTCCATGGCCATAACCCTGCAGGACAAGCTCGTAGTCGCGATATCCTCGCGCGCCCTGTTCGATTTCGAAGAGGAGAACCGGCTGTTCGAGGGCGGCAACGACCGCGCCTACATGAATCTGCAACTCGACCGCCTGGACGTGCCCGCCGCCGGTGGCGTGGCCATGCCCCTGGTCAAGAAGCTGCTGAGCTTCAATGCCGACACCCGGCACCGGGTCGAGGTGGTGCTGCTGTCGCGCAACGACCCCGCCAGCGGCATGCGTGCGTTTCGCTCCGCCAAGCATCACCAGTTGCCGATCGAGCGCGGTGTATTCACCCGCGGGCGAGCACCCTACGCCTACCTGCACTCGCTGGGCGCGCACCTGTTCCTGTCGGCCAACGCGGAAGACGTCCGGGCAGCGTTGACGGCCGGCTTTCCGGCGGCGCGTGTCTACCCCGACTCGAGGCGCCTGGCGGAATCACACCCGAACGAAGTGCGGATCGCGTTCGACGGGGATGCGGTGCTGTTCTCGGACGAGGCGGAGCAGGTATTCGAGGCACAGGGACTGTCGGCATTCCAGGCCTACGAGGCCACGCGCGCGGCCACCCCCCTGCCCCCGGGCCCCTTCAAGCCGCTGCTCGAGGCCCTGCACAAGCTGCAGAGAGGATTCGAGCGACGGGATGCGCATACGCACGGCGCTGGTCACGGCCCGCAGCGCGCCTGCCCATGAGCGTGCGATCCGCACCCTGCTCGCCTGGAACGTGGAGGTGGACGAGGCCCTGTTCCTCGGCGGGCTGGCCAAGGGGCCGTTCCTGAAGGAGTTCGAGCCCGACTTCTATTTCGACGACCAGACCGGACACTGCGAGTCGGCGAGCCTGGCGGGGCCCACCGGCCACGTGATCAGCGGAATACGCAACGTCGTGATCGTCGAAAGCTGACCTGAACCCAGCAGCCGGCGCGGATCGGGCTCCGCCCGGCCGCTGCCGGCGCCCCCTGGGGGGAGGCGCCGCAGGCGCTTCGGGGGGTCAGCTTCCGGAGATTCCGTAATTCGATTGAATACCGACCGGTAACACTGCGCCAACCTAATTCCAGCAGCCGGCGCGGATCGGGCTCCGCCCGGCCGCTGCCGGCGCCCCTGGGGGGAGGCGCCGCAGGCGCTTCGGGGGATCAGCTTCCGGAGATTCCGTAATTCGATTGAATACCGACCGGTAACACTGCGCCAACCTAATTCCAGCAGCCGGCGCGGATCGGGCTCCGCCCGGCCGCTGCCGGCGCCCCCTGGGGGGAGGCGCCGCAGGCGCTTCGGGGGGAGCCTCTAATGCACCGTCCGCTCAAACGTGAACTTCCCTTCCCTGAAATCCACCGGCACCACGTCGTTGGGCATGAACTTGCCCTCCAGCATCAGGCGGGAGATCGGATTCTCCAGGTTCTGCTGGATCGCCCGCTTGAGTGGCCGCGCCCCGTAGACGGGATCGAAGCCGGTCTTGGCGAGTTCGTCCAGCGCCTCGTCCGACACGGTCAGCACGAGATCACGATCGGCCAGCCGCTGCTCCAGGAACTTGAGCTGGATGGCGGCGATCGACCGGATGTTGGCGGCATCCAGGGCATGGAAGACGACGATCTCGTCGATGCGGTTGATGAACTCAGGCCGGAACGACTTGCGCACCTCCGCCAGTACCGTCTCCTTGATCAGGTCCTCGTCGTTCAGGACCGGATCGGCCGACAGCCGCTGGATCTCGTGCGAGCCGATGTTGCTGGTCATCACGATCACGGTGTTCTTGAAGTCCACGGTGCGGCCCTGGCCGTCGGTCATGCGTCCGTCGTCCAGCACCTGCAACAGCACATTGAACACGTCCGGATGCGCCTTTTCCACCTCGTCCAGCAGGATCACGCTGTAGGGCTTGCGACGCACGGCCTCGGTGAGGTAGCCGCCCTCCTCGTAGCCGACGTATCCGGGCGGCGCGCCGATCAGCCGGGCGACCGAATGCTTCTCCATGAACTCGCTCATGTCGATCCGGATCATGTGATCCTGGGAGTCGAACAGGAAAGCCGCCAGGGCCTTGCAGAGTTCGGTCTTGCCCACGCCGGTAGGCCCGAGGAACAGGAACGAGCCGTAGGGGCGGTTCGGATCGGACAGCCCCGCACGGGAGCGACGGATGGCGTCGGAGACCAGGCGCACGGCCTCGTCCTGGCCCACCACCCGCTCATGCAGCTTGCCTTCCATTTCCAGCAGCTTGTCGCGCTCGCCCTGCATCATCCGCGACACCGGGATGCCGGTGGCGCGGGAGACAACCTCGGCGATTTCCTCGGCGCCCACCTGGGTGCGCAGCAGCCGCGGGCGGCCGCTCTCCTTGGGTCCGCTGGTCTCCGCGGCACTGGCGTCGTTGAGCCGACCCTCCAGTTCCGGCAACTTGCCGTACTGTATTTCTGCCAGCTTTTCATACTCGCCCTTGCGCTGCAGATCCACCATCTGCGCCCGCAGCTTGTCGATCTCCGCCTTGATCTGGGCACTGCCCTGCACGGCGGACTTCTCCGCGCGCAATTCCTCTTCGAAGTCGGCGTACTCTTTCTGCAGTCGCAGGATCTCCTGCTCGATCAGGTCCAGGCGCTTGCGTGAGGACTCGTCCTTTTCCTTGCGGACCGCTTCCCGTTCGATCTTGAGTTGGATCAGTCGCCGGTCGAGGCGGTCCATCACCTCCGGCTTGGAATCGATCTCCATCTTGATGCGCGCCGCCGCCTCGTCGATCAGGTCGATCGCCTTGTCCGGAAGGAACCGGTCGGTGATGTAGCGATGCGACAACTCCGCTGCGGCGACGATGGCCGGGTCGGTGATCTCCACGCCATGGTGCAGTTCATAGCGTTCCTGCAGCCCGCGCAGGATGGCGATGGTGGATTCCACGCTCGGCTCGTCGACCAGCACCTTCTGGAAGCGACGCTCGAGCGCCGCGTCTTTCTCGATGTACTTGCGATACTCGTCCAGGGTGGTGGCGCCGACGCAATGCAGTTCGCCGCGCGCGAGGGCCGGCTTGAGCATGTTGCCGGCGTCCATCGCGCCTTCCGCCCGGCCGGCGCCGACCATGGTATGCATCTCATCGATGAAGACGATGGTCCGGCCTTCGTCGGCCGCGAGGTCCTTGAGGACCGCCTTGAGCCGCTCCTCGAATTCGCCCCGGTACTTGGCACCGGCCAGCAGCGAGGCCATGTCGAGCGACAGCACCCGTTTGTCCTTGAGGGTCTCGGGCACTTCGCCATTGACGATGCGCTGCGCCAGCCCCTCGACGATCGCCGTCTTGCCGACGCCCGGCTCGCCGATCAGGACCGGATTGTTCTTGGTCCGGCGCTGGAGGATCTGGATCGTGCGGCGGATCTCGTCGTCGCGGCCGATGACCGGATCGAGCTTCTGCTGACGCGCCAGTTCGGTGACGTCGATGGTGTATTTCTTGAGGGCCTCGCGCTGGCCTTCGGCCTCCGGCGACTCCACCGTCTGCCCGCCCCTGACCGCGTCGATCGCGGTTTCAAGCGACTTGCGGTTCAACCCGGCCTCGCGCACCAGCCGACCTGCCTCGCCGGCGCGCTTGCCGTCATCTTCCGTCAGCGCCAGGAGGAACATTTCCGAGGCGATGAACTGGTCGCCGCGGCGGGTTGCCTCCTTCTCCGACAGGTTGAGCAGGTTGACGAGTTCGCGACCGACCTGGACCTCGCCGCCGGTACCGCTGACCTGGGCGAGGCGCTTGATCGCGGCATCGATCGCGCTCTTGAGCGACGTTATCCGCACCCCCGCACGCTCGAGCAGGGCGCGTCCCGAACCGTCCGCCTGGTTGACTATCGCAGCCAGCAGGTGAAGGGGATCGATGTACTGGTTGTCGTGGGTCAGCGCCAGGCTCTGGGCATCCGCCAGGGCCTGCTGGAACTGGGTGGTGAGCTTGTCGATTCGCATGACCGGTTGTCCTGTTGATTCTGTTGATATCCGCTGCAACGCAGGTGGGTCCGGTCAGCCGGTCAATTCAAGCGCCCGGGCCGGTAAAGCGCCCCTTGGAGCGCGTCGCCCACCGCCCGACCCTTCCCTTGCTCCGACAGACTCCTGCAAGCGTACGCTGCAAAGTCGCAGCCGGGCAACATCAACTACCATCCGCCCGGATGAACGATTCCGCCAGCATTCCCTGGGCTCAGACCGTCCGCTCCTTTGCCGATGCGGTGTCGGCGGTCTGGCAATCGATCCCCGGCGAGCTGTGGATCCTGTTGTACGTCAGCTGGATCCTGGGCTCAGTGATCTTCGTCGTCATGCAGCGGCGCCGCCCGACGGCCACCCTGGCCTGGATCGTCGCCTTCATCGGCCTGCCGCTGCTGGGCGCGCCGGTCTACTTCTTCTTCGGTCCGCGCAAGCTGCGACGGCGAAAGATCCGGCGCGAGCTGGCCAAGCAGTTTGCCTCCCGGATGGCTCCTTCCCACGCGGACCCGCTGCCGTCGACGCTGGCCTCCCGGCGCTGGCTGAGCTCGCTCGCCCGATTGGCGACCGTCCATGGCGACGCGCCGCCGAAACAGAGCCGGTCGGTGACGATCTTCACCGAGGGCGATCCGACCTATGCGGCGATCGAGTCGGCGATGCGCGAGGCACAGCAGCAGATCCATCTCGAGTACTACATCTTCGAACCCGACGCCGTCGGGACCCGGTGGCGGGATCTGCTCGCGCAGAAAGCACGCGATGGCATCGCAGTGCGCCTGCTGGTCGACGCACTGGGCTCCAAGAACTGCAAGCCCCCGTTCTGGCAGCCGCTGATCGAAGCCGGCGGCGAGGTCCGCTTGTTCAATCCGCCCAAGCTGCTCAAGCTGCGTGCCAGCCTGCTCAACTTCAGGACCCACCGCAAGATTGCGGTCATCGACGGCAACCTCGCATTCACCGGCGGCATCAATGTCACCGAGGGATGCTCCGGCGCATCGGGCAGTCCCGGCAAGGCCTGGCGCGATACGCACATGGCGCTCGACGGGCCCGCCGCGCTCGACCTGCAGTTGATCTTCCTGGAGGACTGGCTCTTTGCCGGCACCGGCGACGCCAGACACCAGCGCCTGGACCGGCTCCTGATGGAAACGCCCGGCGACATCGACAAGTGGTTCGCACCCCGGCGCGATGAACCGCCGCCTGACAGCGGGCCGTGGGTCCAGATCATCGCCTCCGGCCCGGATCAGTCGATTCCCGCCATCCACCGGTTCTTCTTCACGGCCATCTCCTCTGCCCGGCGCCGGATCTGGATCACGACGCCCTACTTCGTGCCGGATGAGCCGATGATGACCGCGCTGACGACCGCCCGGGGGCGCGGCGTGGACGTCCGGATCCTGCTGCCGACCCGGGGCGACTCCTGGATCGTCTCCGCGGCGGCAGCCACCTTCGCCGAGGAGGTGATGCGCGAGGGGGTCGAACTGTGGGAGTACACCCCGCGGATGATTCATGCGAAGACGATAGTCATCGACGATGAACTGAGCATCGTCGGCACCGCCAACATGGACAATCGCAGCTTCCGGCTCAACTTCGAGGTCATCGCGGCGATCTATGACGGGCCGGTCAACGCGAAACTGGCGGCGGTGTTCGAATCGGATCTGGACGGTGCCGAGCGGATGTTCCTGGACGACGGCCGGGAACCCTTCATCCGGCGGCTCGTGAAGAGTGCAGCCCGGCTGGCGGCGCCTTTACTCTGAGGCGCGCGGTCAGCCGTTGATCAGCAGGATGGCGCCGCCCACCACCAGCACGATGCCGAACAATTCCGCCCTCGAGGTGCGTTGCGAAAAAAGCCGTCTCGACACCGCGTGGGCGAAGAGGATTTCCACCAGGGCAAGCGTGCGGACGTGGGCGGTCGTGGCAATCGCAAAGGCGAGGAACCACATCTGCGAGGCGAACGCGCCCATGAAGCCGGCCGTGATCGATGGACGCCAGGCACGAAGCATCGCGATCAGCACCTGGCGGTCCCGCGCCAGCTGCCAGGCGGTGAGAAGCACGGTCTGAAGCAGCAGGCCGCACACCAGGGTCACAGTGGCGTCGACCACGAAGGAACCGCTGGCACCGGCGCCGGTGCCCAGTGCCATGATTGCGCCCTTGAAACCGACGGCGGAGCAGGCGAACAGGCTGCCCGCGCCCAGTCCCATGGCCACCGGCTGCCACGCCGCACCCTCCGCCGGGGACGGGGAGCCGGAACCCGGCGGAAGGCCGCGTGGCCATGACATCAGGAAGACGCCGGCGGTGGCGACGACAATGGCGACGACGGCCGCCGGCGTGAGCGTCTCGGACAGGAAGATCAGGCCGAACAAGGCCACCTGGATCGCCTCGGTCTTCACATACGCCGTCGCGACGACGAAGCTGCGCCGGCGCATGGCGGCGAGCATCAGCGCGGTTGCAGCGATCTGGCTCAGCCCGCCGAGCGCCACCCAGGCTGCAAAGCCGGCCGTCAAGGGCGGCAGCGCGGCGCCGGTGACGGCCATGATGCCCAGCAATGACAGCGTCGCGAACGGCAGCCCGAACAGGAAGCGAACCAGCGTGGCACCAATGGTCCCGAGCGTGCCCGTGAGACTCTTCTGCATCGCGTTGCGGGCGGTCTGCGCGCCGGCGGCGAGCAGAGTGAACACGATCCACAGCCATCCGGCGACCACCACCGGCTCGCGCACGATGTCCGCCGTCATGGGGCAGTCATGGCGGCGAGTCATGCGGCGGTCATGCGGCCGACATGATGGAAACGACGCGATAGCCGACAGCCGCGGCAATCAGCGAGCCGGCAACGTGCAACAGGCTGTGAAGGAGCGCCCAGCCGAACTGCCCCCGCTGCAGCAGCAGCAGCGACTCGATCGAGAACGTGGAAAACGTGGTGAGGGCGCCGAAAAATCCGGTGACCAGGGTCAGGCGCCAGACAGCGTCGATCTCCGGATGGCGGGCGAACCAGGCCAGGGACATCCCGATCATCAGGCCGCCGGCCAGGTTGGCCGCCCAGGTGCCGAGCGGAAAATGCGGATGCGTGGGATTGAGCATCAGGCTCAAGGCCCAGCGCAGCCAGGCCCCGAGGGCGGCGCCTATCCCCACGCCGGCAATGGCGGCCAAAGAGATGGGCGGCAGCCACTGGCCGGCGCCCGGACTCATCGGTCGAGCCAGCGGGCGGCGGCCTCGTCGTCGGCGCTGCGGGCCTCGACCCAGCGCTCTCCCTGCGGCGTCGCCTCCTTCTTCCAGAAGGGCGCCTCGGTCTTGAGGTAGTCCATGATGAACTCGCAGGCAGCGAAGGCAGCCCCGCGATGTGCCGAGGCAGCCACTACCAGCACGATCTGGTCGGTAGGCAGCAGCGTCCCGACCCGGTGGATCACCAGCGTATCCAGCAGGTCCCAGCGCGCCTCGGCCTGCTCGCAGATCGAAGCGAGCGCCTTTTCGGTCATGCCGGGGTAGTGCTCGAGGGTCATCGTGGCCACGCCCAGCCCCTCATTGAGGTCGCGTACCGTGCCGATGAACGAAGCGATGGCGCCGATGCGCGGGTCGCGCCTGCGGATAGCGGAAATCTCAGCGCCGCAATCGAAGTCTTCCGGCTGCACGCGCACCGTCATTGTCAGCCTCCGGTTACCGGCGGAAAGAACGCGACTTCGGCTCCATCGACAAGCGGCGTGTCGGGCCCAGCCATGGCCTGCTCCACCGACATGCGGACCGGCCTGACGGCAGCGAGCGCCTCGGCGTAGGGCGCGCCGCGCGCGACCAGCCATTGCCGGAGTTCGCCTGCGGACTTCACCTGCGCCGGCAACTGCACGGTTTCACCGGCGGTATGCAAGGACTCGCGCAGTCCCGCGAAATAGAGAATCCTGACTTGCAATGCGTACGGCTCCGGATTCAGTTCAACAGGTCGGAGAAAGGCAAGTACGTTACCACGTCGCCCCGCCGGATCGCCTGACCTTCCGGATTGTCCAGCAGGCCGTCGCCGGCCACAGTCGAAGTCAGGACTGCCGAGCCCTGGTTGGGGAACAGCTCCAGCAGGCCGGACTGCGGATTGACCGCCACCCGCAGGAACTCGCGGCGGCGATCGGGCCGGGGCCAGTCGAAACCGGCAGTCAGTCGCAGCCGCACCGGCGCGACCTGCGAAACGCCCTGCAGCGACAGAATGAACGGACGCACCAGCAGCAGGAAGGTGACGAAAGCCGATACCGGGTTGCCGGGCAAGCCCACGAAGTGGGCAAAGCCGGCGGGGCCGGCCGCACGCACCCGACCATAGGCCAGCGGTTTGCCGGGCTTGATGGCCAGCTGCCACATGTCCAGCTCGCCCTCGGCCTCGACAGCCGGCTTGACGTGGTCTTCCTCGCCGACCGACATCCCGCCACAGGTGACGATCAGGTCCGCGTCGGCCGCGGCGTTGCGCAGTGCCGCCCGCGTCGCCTCGAGCGTGTCGCCGACGATGCCCAGGTCCTGCACGTCGCAGCCCAGCCGCCGCAGCAACGCCGTGAGCAGAAAACGGTTCGAGTTGTAGATGGCACCCGGAGCGAGGGGCTCACCCGGCATTGCCAATTCATCGCCGGTAAAGAAGCAAGCGACCTTCACCGGTCCGTACACCTGCAGGGTGGCGGCGCCGACCGACGCCGCCAGCCCGGTTGCCTGCGGCGTCAGCCGGGTTCCGGCCGGCAGCACCGTCGCACCCTGACGGATGTCTTCGCCCTCCCGGCGAATCCACTCCCCGGGCTGAGGCAGATGGCTGAAACGCAACCGGTCACCCGAGCCGACAGGCTGCGCCTGCTCCTGCATCACGACCGCATCTGCGCCGGGGGGAATGGCAGCCCCGGTGAAGATCCGCGCGACCGTCCCCGGGACGAGGGGCGTGCCCCGGCTGCCGGCGGGTATGCGCTGGGAGACCGGCAGCGATGCCTGTTCATCCGACTGAAGTGCCGCCACCTCGCTGCTGCGCACCGCATAGCCGTCCATCTGGGAATTGTCCCAGGACGGCACCGACAGCGGCGACACCAGCGCCTGCGCCAGCACTCGCTGCGCTGCGTCGAGGGTCGGCACCTCCAGCACCCGGCCGACCGGACGCGCCCGCTCGAGCAGCGTCGAGAGCGCGACATCGAAAGGGACCAGTGAGGGACGGTTCATCGGCGCATTTCCCTGCATCTCATCATCACGAAAATCCCGTCAGGCCGGCGGCAGCTCCACGATTGCCGATCGCGGTGCGGGATCGATCTGCAGGCCCCGCTGCAGAAGAATGAACGCCGCGATGCCGTCGAGGTCATTCAGGTCCAGCACCGGCAGGGGCGACTCGATCGGGGCGTCGGTGGCCACTGCAACGATATCAGGATCGTTCAGGTGCAGCAGCGGCTTGCCCGTACTCGGGCGGTGGACTTCGATCTTGGGTATGTCCGCCGACTTGTAGCCCTCCACCAGGACCAGGTCGCAGGGCGAGAGCAACCGCAACTGCTCGCGCAATCCGGGTTCGCTTTCGCGCCGCAACTCATGCATCAGGACCCACCGATGGGCCGACGTCAGCAGCACCTCGGTGGCGCCGGCCTCACGATGCCGGTACGAGTCCTTTCCGGGCTGGTCGATGTCGAAGGAATGATGCGCGTGCTTGATCAGCGACACGGTGAGGCCCCGCATCACGAACCGCGGAATCAACTGCTCGATCAGCGTCGTCTTGCCGGAACCGGAATAGCCGGCGAATCCGAATACCTTCATGGGCGGCCCCGGGCGCACCGGCCGATGCGGCTCAGGTGCGGGCGGCGACAAAGCGCTTGAGCATGCGCAGGTCGGCCGGCATCAGGGTGTACCGCTGCACCAGGGACTCCAGTCCGCGAAACGCCGGCGGCGGCGGCGGCTCTTCACCGAGCGCCTCCTTGATCGTTTCGGCGAACTTGGCGGGCTGGGCGGTTTCCATGCAGATCATGGGCACGCCCGGTTGGCGAAACGCCTGCGCCACCACCAGGCCGTCGGCGGTGTGGGTATCGACCACCAGCGCGGCCTTGTCGCGCCAGTGCCGGATGGCGCCGATGCGCTGGGCATGGCTGCTCGACCCCGAACGGAAGCCCCAGGTGGCCGCCCGGTGGAACTCGCGGGTGCCGCCGAGGTCGAACTCCCCGTGCGCCTGAACCATCTCCCACAGGGAGGCGACCCGGCTGCCGTCGCGATCCAGCAGATCGAAGACGAACCGCTCGAAATTCGAGGCCTTGGAGATGTCCATCGACGGGCTGCTGGTCTCGTGCGTCTGCATGTGGCTGCGGACCCGGTAGCGGCCGGTCTTGAAGAACTCGTCCAGGACGTCGTTTTCGTTGGTGGCGACCACCAGGCTCGCGATCGGCAGACCCATCATCCGCGCGATGTGCGCCGCCAGCACATTGCCGAAGTTGCCGGTCGGCACGGCGAAGGAAACCTTCTGGTCGTTCGACGAAGTCGCGGCGAAATAACCCTTGAAGTAATAGACGACCTGCGCGACTACCCGCGCCCAGTTGATCGAGTTGACGGTACCGATCGCATGGCGCTCCTTGAACGCAAGGTCCGCCGACACCGCCTTGACGAGATCCTGGCAGTCGTCGAAGACGCCGTCGACGGCAATGTTGAAGATGTTCGGATCACGCAGGCTGTACATCTGTGCGCGCTGGAACCGGCTCATGCGGCCGTCGGGAGAGAGCATGAACACCCGGATGTGGCGCTTGCCGCGCATGGCGTACTCCGCCGCGCTGCCGGTGTCCCCGGACGTGGCGCCCAGCACGTTGAGCCACCGGTCCTCCTTGAGCAGCACGTACTCGAACAACTGCCCCAGCAACTGCATGGCGAGGTCCTTGAACGCCAGCGTGGGGCCGTTGGACAGGTGCTGCAGGTAGAGCGGGCTGGCTTCGCCGGAATGTCCGCCGCTCTCGAGGTGGGTGGACAGCAGCGTGAGAGGCGTGATGTCAGGGTTGCCGAACACCTCGGCCGTGTACGTCCGCCCGATCATCGCGCGAAGATCTTCCGTCGGTATGTCGTCGCAGTAAAGGCCGAGGATGCGGGTCGCGAGTTCGGCATAGGACAGGCCGCGCCACTGCTGCAGGGTCGCATCGTCGATCTGCGGGATCCGCTCGGGCACCACCAGGCCGCCGTCGGGCGCCAACCCGCCCAGCAGGATCCGGGTGAAAGGCAGCGGCTCCATGCCGCCACGGGTCGAAAGGTAACGCATCAGTTCAATTGCTCCACGCGAAGGCGGGTCACTGCGGACAGGACGGTGGCCAGGGCTTCGATGCGACCGATCGCGGTGTCGATCCGGTGCTCGATGCTCTGATGAGTGAGCACGATGATGTCGGTGCTCGCCTCGCCCTCGGCAGGCTCACGCTGCAGCATCGCATCGATCGAGACGCCGCCGTCCGCCAGTATGCGAGTGATGTCGGCCAGCACGCCGGGTTCGTCCTTCACGCGCATGCGCAGGTAATAGGACGTCTCCATCTCGCCGGCCGGCAGGATCCTGGCGTCCGAGAGTTCCTCCGGCTGGAAGGCCAGATGCGGCACACGATTCTCGGGATCCGAGGTGAGCATGCGCGTCACGTCGACCAGGTCGGCGATCACGGCGCTGGCGGTCGGCGCCTTGCCTGCCCCCTTGCCGAAATACATGGTGTGGCCGACGACGTCGCCCTTGACCCAAACGGCGTTCATCGGCCCTTCCACGCTGGCGAGCAACCGCCTCTGCGGGATCAGCGTGGGATGGACCCGCAGTTCGATGCCGGTGCTGCGCCGTCTGGCGATGCCGAGCAGCTTGATCCGGTAGCCGAGCTTTTCGGCGTAGCGGATATCCTCGCCGGCGAGGGCGGCAATGCCTTCGACATAGACCTTGTCGAACTGGACCGGAATACCGAAGGCGATGGCGGCAAGGATCGCCACCTTGTGCGCGGCGTCGATGCCGTCGATGTCGAAGCTGGGATCGGCCTCGGCGTAGCCGAGCGCCTGGGCCTCGGCCAGCACCTGCGCGAACGGCAGCCCCTTGTCCCGCATTTCCGACAGGATGAAATTGGTGGTGCCGTTGATGATGCCGGCCAGCCAGTCGATGCGGTTGGCGGTCAGGCCTTCCCGCAAGGCCTTGATGATGGGGATGCCGCCCGCGACTGCCGCTTCGAAGGCGATCATGAGGTTCCCGCGGCTGGCAGCGGCAAAGAGTTCGTTGCCGTATTCCGCCAGCAGCGCCTTGTTGGCGGTGACGACATGTTTGCCGTGGGCGATCGCCTCCAGCACGAGGTCCCGCGCAACGGTGGTGCCACCGATCAGTTCCACGACCACGTCGATATCCGGATCGCGCACGATCTCGTACGGATCCTGCGTGACCGGGATGGCATCGCCGACCAGGGCAAGCACGCGCGCCGGATGGCGCACGGCGATGCGCGTCACTTCGATCCCGCGACCGGCGCGGCGGCGGATTTCCTCCCGGTTGGCCAGCAGGACTTCGGCGACGCCGCTGCCGACGGTACCGTATCCGAGCAGGCCGACCCGGATCGGCTTCATATCCCTGACTATCGACACGAACGACTCTCCCTTCCCATTCTCTGACAGGCCTCCCATCCTATGCAGCCAGGATCGGCGCCGAAGCATGCTGGCGGCGATAGTCGGCCAGGAAGTTCGCGAACCGTCCGAATGCCTCGCTGAGGTCATCGGTGTTGGGCAGGAACACCAGCCTCAGGTGGTCCGGATGCGGCCAGTTGAAGCCGGTACCCTGGACGACGAGCACCTTCTGCGCCTCCAGCAGTTCCAGAATGAATCGCTGGTCGTCCACGATCGGGTAGACGCGCGGATCGAGGCGGGGAAACAGGTAGAGCGCCGCCTTGGGTTTGACGCAGGTAACGCCCGGGATCGAGGTCACAAGATTCCAGGCGAGGTCGCGCTGTCGCGCCAGGCGCCCGCCGGGAGCGATCAGCTCGTTGATGCTCTGATGCCCCCCCAACGCCGTCTGGATGGCGAACTGTCCGGGCACATTGGCGCAAAGGCGCATCGATGCCAGGATGTTGAGCCCGTCGATGTAGTCGGCCGCATGCCGTTTCTCGCCTGAGATCACCATCCAGCCCGCCCGGTAGCCGCAGGCGCGGTAGTTCTTGGACAGACCGTTCATGGTGATGAACATCACGTCGTCGGCCAGCGAGGCGATCGAGGTGTGGGTGCCGCCGTCGTAGATCATCTTGTCGTAGATCTCGTCGGCGAACACCACCAGCTGGTGCTGGCGCGCGATCTCGATGATGCCCTTGAGGAGATCGTCGGGATAGAGGGCGCCGGTCGGATTGTTCGGGTTGATGATCACGATCGCCTGGGTGCGATCGGTTATCCGCGCCCGGATGTCGTCCAGGTCGGGCAACCAGCCGGCGCCTTCGTCGCAGTGATAGTGAACCGGCCGCCCGCCCGACAGGCTGACCGCAGCGGTCCAGAGCGGATAATCCGGCGAGGGAATGAGGACTTCGTCGCCGTCGTCCAGCAGACCGTTCATCGCCATGACGATCAGTTCGCTGACGCCGTTGCCGATGATGATGTCGTCCAGTTCCACGCCGGCGATATTCTTGACCTGCGTGTAATGCATGATCGCCTTGCGGGCAGCGAACAGGCCCTTGGAGTCGGAATAACCGGAGGCCGCCGGCAGGTTGACGATCACGTCGTGCCGCACCTCGTCGGGTGCATCGAAACCGAACGGCGCCAGGTTGCCGATATTCAGCTTGATGATGCTGTGGCCTTCGTCTTCCAGCTGGCGAGCCCGGGCCATCACCGGGCCGCGGATGTCATAGCAGACGTTGGCGAGTTTTGCGGACTTGCTGACCGGCTTCATGGGCAATCCATGGGAGTTTGGAGGCGCTGCGCACAGGCCATGGGCTAAAATGGAATCGACGGAACGTCCGGAGGACACCGGATCAGGAACAAGTGGGCGGTAAGCTTGGCGGTTGTCTTCCTGCGGTTTTCCGGGAGTCGCTACTGGAGGCTCCTGGGATAATGTACCGTAGATTCAACGGCTTGCTGTCCCGCGCGGCGCGTCAGGCTTGCCGCCGGTGCGCCAGCGTCACACTTGCGGCGCCGGCGCGTCGTGCCGGGCGCAACGCGCCGCGGGCAGACGAGTTTTGCTCGGCGTCCTTCCGGCAGGTCCCGCCATGAACCGATCCACCCATGAAACTGCACCCCAACCAGAATCCCGCCCTGAACACCGTGACCGGGTACGGCGAGGGTTACTTCGAGATCAACCTGGTCAGGCACGAGGGCGCCCTGCTGCTGGCGCCCGAGGGCGAAGTCCGCCGCTGGGAGGTCGCAGGGTATGAATCCCTGACCGCGTCCGATTTCGAGGCCCTGCTGGCGATGCAGGCCGAAGTGGTCCTGCTGGGCACGGGCACCCGGCACCGGATGCCTCACCCCAGGCTGACGGCAGCGCTGACACGGGCAGGCGTGGGCGTCGAGGCGATGGATTCGTCAGCGGCCTGCCGGACCTACAACATCCTTATGGGCGAGGGGCGCCGCGTGCTGGCGGCGCTGCTGCCATACTGACCGTGACCAATTCGGTTTCCGTGACCGGGCCCGCGGTTCGCCCGGACCTTCTTTCGGGCAGTTCCCCACCGCGGATCGCCGCAATGAGGAGTTCGTGATTGAGCCCTGAGCCAGACAAGCCCGAAATCGGCCGGAAAGTCGCCGATGTCCGGATCGAAACGACCGGCGGTCCGTCGACGCTGTCCGCCTTCGAAGGACGCAAGCTGGTGCTGTATTTCTACCCGAAAGACAACACGCCGGGTTGCACGACCGAGGGCGCCGATTTCGCCGCCTGCCATCCGAAGTTCCTCAGCGCGGGTGCGGAAGTCATGGGCGTGTCGCGCGACAGCCTGAAGTCCCACGCGGGTTTCAAGGCGAAGATGGGATTTCCCTTCGAGCTGATTGCCGATACGGACGAAACCCTATGCGAGCGCTTCGGCGTGATGAAGATGAAGAACATGTACGGCAAGCAGGTGCGCGGAATCGAGCGGTCGACCTTCGTGCTGGATGAAAACGGCAGGTTGGCCCGCGAGTGGCGCGGCGTGAAAGTACCCGGGCACGTGGCCGAAGTGCTCGATTTCGTAAGTGAGATCTGACAATGCCGTTGCCCAAAGCACCCTCCCGTCCCGCGACCATGCTCGACATCCGCGAGGCCTCCAAGGCGAGGGCTGCCAAGCCCAAGCCTGCCCGCCCTTCCAGCCGCAAGTCCTCGTCGAAAGAAGAAGACCTGCCCACGGCTCAGATGCTGACCGACGCGACCACCATGCCGCTGCCGCGGGAGTTGCCGGCACTGCGCCCGGAAACCCGCACCGGGGAGAGGCCGCGCGCGCGCCTTCTGAGTGAGCCGGAAGTCACGGTGCGCGAGGAGGCGCAGGCCGCGCAGCCGGTGGCGGCGGATCCGCCCCTTGCGCCGGTGGTCACCCTGCCGACCCAGCGGGCGGCGGCACGGCGCAAGCAGCCGGAAGGACAGCGCCTGTTCGTGCTCGACACCAATGTCCTGATGCACGATCCGAGCGCGCTGTTCCGCTTCAAGGAACACGACATCTATCTGCCGATGATGACCCTGGAGGAATTGGACAACCACAAGCGCGGCATGTCGGAGGTGTCGCGCAATGCGCGTCAGGTGAGCCGATCGCTGGATGCGCTCATCGACGGCGGCTCAGCCAGCATCGCAGAGGGCATCGGCTTGTCCACCCTCGGCAATCGTGAAGCGGCCGGCCGGCTCTTCCTGCAGACCCAGGTGCTCTCGGCTACCCTGCCCGCCGCTCTGCCGACCGGCAAGGCCGACAACCAGATCCTCGCTGTCGTCAGCGGCCTGCGCGAGATCTTCCCTGATCGCCAGGTGGTGCTGGTGTCCAAGGACATCAACATGCGCATCAAGGCCCATGCCCTGGGTCTGGACGCCGAAGACTATTTCAATGACCAGGTCACCGAGGACCTGGACCTGCTGTATGCCGGTTCCAGCGCCCTGCCGGCCGATTTCTGGGATACGCACAGCAAGGACATGGAGTCCTGGCAGCAGGGCGGCTTTACCTACTACCGCCTGAGCGGGCCGCTCGTGCCCGGCTTCAGCCTCAACCAGTTCGTCTATCTCGATGGCGCGATGCCGCTGGTGGCACAGGTCCGCGAGTTGAACGGCCGGACCGCCGTGCTGCAGACCTTGCGGGATTTCGCGCACCACAAGAATGCGATCTGGGGCATCACCGCGCGCAACCGGGAACAGAACTTCGCCCTGAACCTGCTGATGAACCCGGAAGTCGATTTCGTGACGCTGCTGGGGCAGGCGGGCACCGGCAAGACCCTGCTGGCGCTGGCGGCCGGTCTCGCCCAGACCCTTGACCACAAGCGCTTCACCGAAATCATCATGACCCGCGCCACCGTGCCGGTCGGCGACGATATCGGCTATCTGCCGGGGACGGAGGAAGAGAAGATGCAGCCGTGGATGGGCGCGCTGGAGGACAACCTGGAGGTGCTCAACCAGGGCAACACCGCCGGTGGCGAATGGGGGCGGGCCGCCGCCACCGACCTGATCAAGTCGCGCATTCGCGTGAAGGCGATGTCGTTCATGCGCGGGCGCACCTTCATCAACAAGTTCCTGATCATCGACGAAGCCCAGAACCTGACCCCCAAGCAGATGAAGACCCTGGCCACCCGAGCCGGCGTCGGTACCAAGGTGGTCTGCCTTGGCAATATCGCGCAGATCGACACGCCCTACCTGACCGAGGGATCGTCAGGTCTCACCTACGTCGTCGAGCGATTCAAGGGCTGGGCCCACGCGGGTCACATCACCCTGCAACGTGGCGAACGTTCGCGTCTGGCGGACTATGCCACCGACGTGCTGTAGCCGGCGGCTCCCGCTTCAGGCATCCGCACCGGCATCTTCATCGGCGCCGGTTTTTTCTCCGGCGCCGGCATTTTCTTCGGCAACCGGCGACCGGGGCGCCAGGCGAAGATAGAGGTTGAGCAGTTTGAGATCCACCGGCTTGACGAGGTAGTGGTCGAAGCCCGCCTCGCGGGTGCGCGGGTCGTTTTCATCCTGCGTCCAACCGGTGAACGCGATGATGGTCGGGCGATGGCCTTGCGGCAGGGACCTGATCTGGCTGCAGACCTCGTATCCGCTCTGCCCCGGCAGTCCGATATCCAGCAGAATGACATCCGGCATCTGCTGCCCGACCATCCTCAGTGCCTGGGCACCCGTCTGGGCGAAACGGACGACATGCCCGTCGAACTCGAGCAGCGCCGACATCGATTCGACCGTATCGCGATCGTCGTCGACGATCAGGACGCGACGGCCGCCCGGGGCGTCGTCAGCGCCTCCGTCCGCGCTTCCATCCGAGCTTCCGCCCGCCCCTCCGTCCGGCGGCTGTGCCCCTGCGGATCGGGCCGGCGCCGAACCGGCCGGCGATGGCGTCGACGGCACTGCGGCGTCAATCCCCGCGATCAGCAGCGCCGCAAGCTGCCGCGGCTGATCCCGAAGGACCTGGCGCAGCTTGAGCGCCAGCGCCTCGCGCGTATAGGGCTTGCTCAACAGATCGACTCCGGCGTCCAGCCTGCCGCCGTGGACGATCGCGTTGTCGGTGTAGCCGGAAGTGAACAGCACCGCGATACCCGGCAGCCGCTCGCGCGCCTTGCGTGCAAGTTCGGGACTGCGCAGTCTTCCCGGCATGACCACATCGGTGAACAGCAGGTCGATGGTGACGCCGCTTTCAATGATCGGCAGCGCACCGTCGGCATCCCGGGCCTTCAACACCCGATACCCGAGGTCCTCCAGCATGGCGACGACCGTGGCCCGCACCTCTTCGTCGTCTTCGACGACCAGCACCGTTTCAGTGCCACCCACAACTTTCGCGGTCACACCGGCAGCCGGATCCTCCTCCCGCTCCGGGTCCATGACCCGGGACAGATAGATGCGAATGGTCGTGCCCTGATCCGGCTCGCTGTAGATCCGGATGTGGCCACCCGACTGCTTGACGAAGCCGTACACCATGCTGAGCCCCAGGCCCGTGCCCTTGCCCTCCGGCTTGGTGGTGAAGAACGGCTCGAAGACCTGCGACAGCAGTTCCGGAGCAATGCCGCACCCGGTGTCGGAGACGGCCAGCATGACATAGTCGCCCGGCGGTGACGTCCGGATGCCGGACGGCATACGCGTCGTCGAGCACCGCATTGCCGGCCTCGATCGTCAGCTTGCCGTGACCTTGCATGGCGTCGCGGGCATTGATCGCCAGGTTCAGCAAGGCATTCTCGAGCTGCGCGGCGTCGACGAAGGCATTCCACAAGCTGCCGGCGATGACGGTTTCAACCTCGATGCCCTCCCCCAGCGTGCGGCGCAGCAGGTCGTTCATGCCACCGAGCAGGCGACCCAGGTTGAGCACCTTCGGGGTGAGCGGCTGCCGGCGCCCGAATGCGAGCAGGTGCGAAGACAGGGTCGCGCCGCGGGAAACGCCGGTGAGTGCGCTTTGCAGCCGCTGCTCGGCCCGCTCGTTTCCCGCCACCTCTCTCGCCAGCAATTGGAGATTGCCGCCGATCACCTGCAGCAGGTTGTTGAAGTCATGGGCAACGCCGCCGGTGATCCTGCCGACCGACTCCATCTTCTGTGCCTGGCGCAACTGAGCCTCGGTGGCCTCGCGCGAGGCAATGGCCTCGAGCACGCGTTGCTCCAGGACCTGGTTGAGCTGGCGTTGCGCCTGCTCCAGTTCCTTGCGGTCGGTGATGTCGATGACCGAGCCGATATAGCCGACGAAATCAGCCTTCTCGTCGAACCAGGGTGCGGCCGCGTCGAGTGCCCAGCGATAACTTCCGTCGCTGCGGCGCAGCCGGTATTCCGACAGGAAAGGCTCCCGGCGCTCGTTGGCCGATTCGAACTCGTGCCGGGTGCGCGCCTGGTCATCCGGGTGGACCGCCTCGATCCACCCGAATCCGAGACCGGTCTGCGCGGTCTGGCCGGTGAATTCATACCAGGAACGGCTCAGGTAGGTGCAGTGCCCGGTGGCATCGGTGGTCCAGATCATCACCGGGGCGTTGTCGGCCATGTTCCGGAACCGCGCCTCGCTCTGGCGCAGCGCTTCGCCGACCTCATGGCGGATGCGCGCGATCGCGAGGGCACCGTCGACCCGGGCGATCAGTTCCCGCGCCGAAAACGGTTTGACGAGATAGTCGTCGGCACCCAGGGACAAGCCCTCGATGCTGGACTCCTCCCCCGCACGGGCCGACAGCACGATGATCGGCACATCGCGCAATCCCTGGTCCTGGCGGATCTGCCGGATCAGGCCGAACCCGTCCAAACCGGGCATCATGATGTCGGTGAGCAGCAGGTCCGGACGCCGTCGGCGCGCCGCGGTGAGCGCCTCGAGGCCATTTGCCGTCAGTTCGCAGTCGTAGCGCGGCCCCAGCAGGCGGCGAACATACGAGCGCATGTCGGCATTGTCGTCGGCGAGCAGCACGCGCGGCCGTGCGACGCCACCGGCCTGCGGCGCGGGATGCGACGGCTCGGGGTCCTGCCCCGAATCGCCCTGCTCGGCGGCCCCGGCATCGGCCGGCAGCCAGCTCATGACTTCGTCGATGAAGCTCGAGCCGACCGCTGAGGGCTGAACATCTCGCGGGCGCTCCCGCAACCGGTCCGACGGCAGGTGAGCCGACCCGAACGGGATCGTGACCGTGAAGGTCGACCCCTTGCCCTCCACGCTGTCGACACGGATGTCGCCGCCGTGCTGGTGAACCAGTTCCTGCACCAGGGCCAGACCGATGCCGCTGCCCTCGAAGCTGCGACCGCGCGCACCTTCGATCCGATGGAAGCGCTCGAACATGCGCGGCAGCTCCCGCTGCGAAATGCCGGTGCCGGTATCGCTCACCTCCAACAGCGCACAGCCCTCGCCCTTGCGCACGGCAACGCCGATACCGCCCTCGAAGGTGAACTTGAAGGCGTTCGAGAGCAGGTTGAGGACGATCTTTTCCCACATGTCCCGATCGAGGTACACCGGCTCCGGAAGCGGCGGGCAATCCACTTCCAGCCTGAGGCCCGCTTTGGCAGTGGCGGAGCGGAAGTTGCTGGCGAGTTCCGCGGTCAGCGCAGGAAGGTCGCTGGGAGCAAAGCTCGCCTGGGCTCGTCCGGCCTCGATCCGGGAGAAATCCAGCAACGAGTTCACCAGCCGGAGCAGCCGCGTCCCGTTTCGATGGGCCAGCGTCACGCGCTCGCGCTCTGTCTCCGGCAGCGACGTATCCGCCAGCGACTCCTCCAGCGGCCCGAGCATCAGTGTGAGCGGGGTGCGGAATTCATGGCTCACGTTGGAAAAGAACGCAGTCTTGGCGCGATCCACTTCCGCGAGCGCCTCTGCCCGTTCCCGTGCCTGCTCATAGGCGCGAGCATTCGCGATCGCGGAGCCGATCTGGTCCGCCAGCAAGTTGATGAAGGCGTCGTAATCAGAATCGAACGCGCGGTACGGATTCAGGGCCGCAATGAAGAAGCCCGCCGGGGCGTCCTGTCCCTGCGTCCGTATCGGCACGATGATCGCGTCACGCGGCGCGACGTCCCAGGCGCCGCAGGGCAGTGAACCGAAGCGGCCGGCCAGGTCGCCGACGCGCTGCGGCGCCGCATCCCGCGCAAGCTCGACCATCGGCCAGGCATCCGACTGCGCGACCGGGATCGTGCGCGGCGCCGCGGGATCGCCCTCGACGATGCCGCTGGCACAGGCCAGGCGTGCTGACGACCCGTCGGCATCGAACAGATAGGTCAGCGTGAACGGCAGGTCACGCGGGTTGGCCGCGAGCCGGCGTGAAACCGTCTGGAGCACTTCGTCTTCACGATTCGTCGCGCCCAGTTCCGAAGCCAGTTCGCGCAATGTGGCGAGGCGACGCTCGCCGATGACCCGGCCGGTTTCCTCCATCACCACGCAGAGCATGCCCGCGGCAAGGCCGGCGTCATCGGCGAGCGGGCTGTAGGAAAACGTGTGATAAGTCTCCTCGCGTGAACCGCTGCGCTCCAGGATCAGGAGCAAGCCTTCGCTCCAGGTGGCGACACCGGTCTTCATCACTTCAGCCACCAGCGGACCGATATCCGGCCAGATCTCCGCCCAGACCCGGGTGGCCGGGGCGCCGAGCGCCCAGCCGTGTTTCACGCCCAGCGTCGGACGGTAGGCGTCGTTGTAGAAGAAGACAAGGTCAGGCCCCCACCCCATCCACATCGCATAGCGCGAGGTGAGCATCATGCGCACGATGGTTTTCAGGCTTTGCGGCCAGTCTTCGGGAGGGCCGAGCGGCGTCGATGCCCAGTCGTGCGCGCGCATCAGCGCTGCCATTTCGCCGTCACCTGCAAAGAACCCCAGCGCACCCCCGGCAGACATGCCGGGCCCATTGCCAGTCCGATCCATGCGGCTACACTACCCCCGCGCCGCGCAACGCTGCCAGCGCCGCATCATCGATGCCCAATTCCGCGAGCACTTCGCCGGTATGCTCACCCAGCGCCGGCGGCGCATTGGCGATCACCGGCGGATGCTCGGACAGGCGCAAGGGGCTCGCGACTCCGCGGATAACCGGCACCTCACGATACGGCGCGGTGGCCTGTTCCAGCACCAGATGGCGGGCCGCGACCTGGGGATCGGCAAACGCCTGTGCGATATCGTTGATCGGGCCGCAGGGCACGCCCAGGGGACCCAGTTGCTCGACCCACTGTGCAGTCGTGCGGGTGCGGGTGACGGCCTCGATCATCGGGATCAGCACCTCCCGGTGACGTACACGAATGGTGTTTCGAAGGAAGCGAGGGTCGGCGGACCACTCCGGGTGTCCCGCAGCCAGGCAGAAGCGTGCGAACTGCCCGTCGTTGCCGATGGCCAGCAGCATCGCGCCATCGGCCGTGGGGAAATCCTGGTAAGGCACGATGCTCGGGTGACTGTTGCCCTGGCGTTGCGGTGCCTTGCCGGTGTTGAGGAAAGCGGCTGCCTGGTTTGCGAGTACCGCCATGCCGACATCGAGCAAGGCCATGTCTATATGCTGCCCGCGGCCGGTACGGTGCCGGGCCTGCATGGCCGCAAGAATGGCGGTCGATGCGTAGATCCCGGTGAAGACGTCCGTAATGGCCACACCCACGCGCATGCCGCCCCCGCCCGGTTCGCTGTCCGGCCGCCCGGTGATACTCATCATGCCGCTCGACGCCTGGATCAGCAGGTCATAGCCGGCGCGCTCGGCGTAAGGCCCGGTCTGGCCGAATCCGGTGATGGAGCAGTAGATCAGGCGGGGATTCAGCGCCGCCAGGCTGGGATAGTCCAGACCGTAGGCCTTCAGGCCGCCAACCTTGAAGTTCTCCACCAGCACGTCCGAGCGCTCGACCATCCGGCGGATGAGCGCCTGCCCTTCCGGCCGTGTGAAATCGATCGTGACGGAGCGCTTGTTCCGGTTGGTGGCAACGAAATAGGTCGCCTCGGTGGTCTCGTTGCCGTCGGCGTCCTTCATGAACGGCGGTCCCCAGTGACGGGTGTCGTCGCCGCTGCCCGGCCGCTCGACCTTCACTACATCCGCGCCCAGGTCCGCCAGTATCTGCGTGCACCAGGGCCCCGCCAGCACCCGTGAGAGATCGAGTACCCGAATGCCGCTCAGTGCGCCGGCCTCTGTCGTCGTGGTGTCCATTTGCCTCTATGCTCTGCGGTGCCGGCCGTCCTCGCACCCGACCACCGATCTTAGCCGAGCGCCCCGATCCGTCCAAACGCCGGTCACTGCGCCCATTCGGAGGACACCAGCGCAAGGCGCGTGCCACGATGCATGAAAAGGTGTGCAAGCGCCTGGCCGTCGCCGCTCACGACAACCTGGAAAGTGGTGACGCCGGTTTGCGGACGTTCCACTCGGGCAAGACGGATCTGCATGACACCGCTGCCCGAGCCGGTGTCCACACGGACTTTCAGGTTGTCCCGCAATTCCAGGCCCGGCCCCGGCCCGCCGCGCAGCAGCGCGACCTCCAGCAAGGTGTAATACGGCGGAAAGTCGACGGGCTTGAGCAGCGCGGCCGCGACGATATCCGAGGAACCCGCCACCGGCTCGACCCGGAACTCCGCCAGCGCCATATCGGCTGCATCGCGTTCCAGGCTCGGGGAGCGGAAGGCCTCGCCGGTAAGCCTGGTCGCCTCGTCGAAGCCCGGATAGAGGGCGGCCCGGGCCAGACCGGCCAGGCCGGCCAGATGCGGCCGGGCGTCGGCCTGGTCGGTGGACGGCGGAGAAGGCGGCGGAGAAGACGGCGGCGAGGGGCCGCCCTGCGCCCTCAGCGGTGAAGCCTGGAGCACCAAGACGAAGGCCAGCGCAATCGTCATGACCAGCAGTCCGGGACGCATCCTTCCCCCTCAATGCTGGGCCGCGAAGTTCTCGAATTTGGTGTACTGGCCCAGGAACGTCAGCATGACCGATCCGATCGGTCCGTTTCGCTGCTTGCCGATGATAATCTCGGCCATGCCCTTGTTGGCGCTATCCGGATCGTAACGGTCGTCGCGGTGAATGAAGAAGATCACGTCGGCATCCTGCTCGATCGAACCGGATTCGCGCAGGTCGCTCATGATCGGCTTCTTGTCCTGGCGTTTCTCCACTTCGCGCGACAACTGGGAAAGGGCGATCACCGGGCATTTCAATTCCTTCGCCAGTGCCTTGAGCGAACGCGAGATTTCGGCCACCTCGGTGGCGCGATTCTCGCGCCCGCCATTGGCCGAACTCATCAGCTGCAGGTAGTCGACGATGATCAGACCGAGGTGGCCGTACTGGCGCGCCAGCCGGCGGGCGCGGGCCCTCAATTCGAGCGGGTTCAACGCAGGCGTCTCGTCGATATAGAGCGGAGCGTCGTGCATCTTGCGCATCGACTCCGTCAGCCGCATGAAATCGTCTTCCGTGAGGCGCCCAGTACGCAAGCGCTGCTGGTCGATCCGCCCGGCGGAGCCGATCAGCCGCATCGTCAGTTGCTCGGCTCCCATCTCCATGCTGAATACCGCCACGGGGAGCTTCTCATGCACCGCCACGTGTTCGCCGATGTTCAGCGCGAAAGCCGTCTTGCCCACTGAAGGGCGCGCCGCGACGATGATCAGGTCGCCCGGCTGCAGGCCCGACGTCATGCGGTCGAGATCGATGAAACCGGTCGAAACGCCGGTGATCTCGCTCGGGTTGTCGCGGTTGTAGAGATCGTCGACGCGGCGAAAGACCGCCGCGAGCAGGTTGCTGAGTTCCTGGAAATCCTTGCGGCGCTTGCCGTTGTCTTCCGAGATCTGGAAGATCCGCGATTCCGCGACATCCAGGATCTCGTTGACCATCCTCCCCTGGGCGTTCAGGGCGTCGGTGGCGATTTCGTCCGAGACTGCCACCAGCCGCCGCAGGATCGACCGATCCCGGACCATTTCGGCGTAGTGGCGCACGTTGGCAGCCGACGCGACGCTGGTCGCGAGACTGTTCAGGTAGGCAAGGCCGCCGGCGTCTTCGAGCTTGCCGGCCAGTTTGAGCGAGTCGTTGACCGTCAGGACGTCCGCGGGACGGTCCTGACGCATCAGCTGGGCAATGTGCTGCCAGATCAGCCGGTGGTCATGGCGGTAGAAGTCGTCGTCGCTGACGATGTCGGCGACGTCCTCCCAGGCGCGGTTATTGAGCAGCATCCCGCCGATGACGGATTGCTCTGCCTCGATCGAGTGCGGCGGCAGGCGAAGCCCGGCGATCTGCTCATCCATCGGTGGTCTGCCCGGACGCGCTCAGGCGTCCGTGCCGTCCGGAATCAGGCAGATTCGCCCAGCACCGACACGGTGATCTCAACCGCCACGTCGGTGTGCAGGCTGACTTCCACCTTGTGGTCGCCGATGGTCTTCAGGGGGCCGTCAGGAAACTTGACCATCGTCTTCTCGATCGTCGGAAACCCCTGCTTCTGCAGCGCCTCGACGACGTTCAGGGCGGTGACCGAACCGAACAGGCGGCCGTCCACGCCGGCTTTCTCCGCCAGCTGAACGGTGAGGCCGGCCAGCTTCTCGCCCTCTGCCTGGGCAGCAGCCAGCTTCTGCGCCTGGACCTTTTCCAGGTCCGCGCGACGGACTTCGAACTCCTTGATCGCATTCGCCGTCGCCCGCCGGGCCTTGCCGCCGGGGATCAGGAAATTGCGGGCATAGCCGTCCTTCACCCGGACCACATCCCCGAGCTGCCCCAGGTTGACGACCTTCTCAAGCAAGATAATCTGCATCGTTGACTCCTGCCGGTCGTGCGCTCGGCAACTGCCCGAAGCGCAGCGTCGGCCTTTTCTTTAGTGGTTGTCGGTGTACGGGAGCAGCGCCAGGAAGCGCGCCCGGCGGATTGCCGTGGTGAGCTGGCGCTGATAGCGCGCCTGGGTACCGGTCAACCGTGCCGGGATCACCTTGCCCTGCTCGGTGATGAAGTCCTTGAGCGTGTCGATGTCCTTGTAGTCGATCCACTCGACCTTCTCGGCCGTGAAGCGGCAGAACTTCTTGCGCTTGAACAACGCCGCCTGCGCCGGGCGCTTCGGTTTGCGATCCTTTGAACTACGACGGGTAAAAGCCATGATCTCTCCTGAATTCCTGAATAGTCATCAAATCCGCTCGAACCGGGTGATATGCAGCAGCAGGGTCCTGGACCCCTTGCGAGTCGGCGCAAGGAAGCCGTGAACTGCCAACTCGGCACCCGGGCCGACGTTTTCCAACTCCGAGACAATCGCGCCCAATGCCAGTGCCTTGATCTCGAACTCGACTTCCCGCTCGACTCCTGCTTCCAGCTGCGTCGAGCGGTGACCCAGCAGGCACTCCAGGACGGGAACCCCGGCAGGGCTGTACCGTACGACGGAACGTTCAACCAGGGTAGCCGCCAAGACAATCACCTCGGCTATCGGCGCGACACCAACCGACCCGCTAGGACTGGGTCTGGGGCTGGGACTGGGTTTCCGGCGCCGGCTTGCGCGAATCGTCCTTCTGCAGACGCTTGCTCATCACCGATGGGGCCGTCTCGGCCTTGGTCATGCGAACCACCAGATGGCGCAGCACCGCGTCGTTGAAGCGGAAGGCATTCTCCAGTTCCGACAGGGTTTCCTGGCCGGCCTCGACGTTCATCAGAACGTAGTGCGCCTTGGCGATCTTCTGGATGGGATAGGTCAGCTGCAGACGGCCCCAGTCTTCGATGCGGTGCATCTTGCCGGCAGGGCGGCCTTCTTTGTCGCCGGTACCTTCGATCATCTGCTTGTACCGCTCGATCATCGCCGGTACTTGTTCGCTCTGGTCAGGATGGACCATGAACACGACTTCGTAATGTCGCATTGATTCTCCTTGTGGGATTGTCGGCACGGCAAGAGACAGGATTGACACTGCCCAGGCCGCGAACGCTGCCACCGGTTAACCTG
Organism: uncultured beta proteobacterium; assembly: GCA_963834335.1. Lineage (GTDB taxonomy): Bacteria > Pseudomonadota > Gammaproteobacteria > Burkholderiales > Burkholderiaceae_E > Lautropia. The sequence goes on from CAWIBK010000002.1 coordinate 909,025, forward strand.
TCGTTCGGCCCTTCCGGTCCTTTTCGGACTTTCCGGACTTGAAACACAGCCGTGTGGCAAGGAACCCGAAATGATAACCTATTAATCAGCGCGCTGTCCAAGCGTGCTGTCCACCCGACACCTAGCCGGCTGGGGGCGCGGGATGGACCGGGTCGGTCGACACGACACCGTCGGCTGCAGCCCCGCCGGCGAGAATCTGCTCCATCAGGGCCCGCTCTCGTGACACGATCGTCCGGATGAAATGATCCGCTCCCCTCATGGCCCGGAACGCCTCGAACCCGCGCAGCAGGAACACCTGCATCTGGCCGAGTCCGGCCAGCCGCGCCGGCCCTTCCATGCTCTTCAGTATCCGGTAGAGAAAGGGCTTGCCGAGCAACCGATCGAGCTCCTTCCCGATGTCCTCGATCAGTTCGATCTGCCGGATGCGCGACTCCGCATGGCCGGCCGCCCGGTACAGCCGGAAATAGCGCTCCTCGTCCAACGGCGGCGCAGCGGCCTGGCCGGATTCGCACTCCGCCTGATAGGCGGCGGCCACCGCCGAATCCAATTGCTCGGAGAGCGCATCGAGTTCGACCGCGTCCGCAAGAACGGCCAGTGCCGATGCCGGCAGAAGCCGCGACATCGTCGGGATCATGCGCGCCAGTTCGGCGTCGCGCGAACTGAAATCCTTGGTGCCGTAGATCTCGTCGAGGAAAAAGCGCGCCGCCAGGCGGTACCGGTCCGACTGCAGCAGGTCCGCGTGGGTCCGGGCCAGTCGATCTCGCTGATACTGTTTCACCGCGGCCACGAACGACTTCGGAACCGCCGGGGCCTGGCGCAGCTTCGCCACCTGACCGGCGAAGTAACGCAGGCGTGTCTGTGCGTCTTTCATCCCCCTATCCTAACCGCGCCGACGCGTAAACTGGCACCGACCTGAACAAGCCCATGACCACCAATTCCGAACCGGGCCTCGCGGCTGGCCGGCTCAATGCTCTCCTCCTGCCGGCAGTGCAGTTCCTGGCGTTGCCCTTGTACTGGCTGATCGGCAGCCGTCTCCTGGGACTCGGGCCGGCGGCAGCGGCCGGCTTTGCCGCGATCGCGCCTTTCGCCACCCATACGGCGGTGCTGGGCATCGGCTTCGTCGTTTCATACCACAACCAGCATGCGCTTGCCGGGCACAGGCACGGCCCGAGGCGGGACTGGCTCTACGCATTCTTCCGCGAGGCCGGCGTATCGATCAGGCAGTTCTACTGGCTGATGCCATTTCGCGCACAGTTTCACCTGCCCGACCCGATCGTTCCTTCCGGTCTGCCGCCGATCGTCCTGGTGCACGGCTATGGCTGCAACCGCGGGCTCTGGCTGCCTGCGGCGCGCTGGTTCAGTCGCCGCGGCTATCCGGTCCGCGCAGTCAACCTGGTGCCGGTCCATGGATCGATCGACGACTACGCGCCGTTCATTGCGCAGGTCATCGACCAGGTCAAGGCTGACACCGGCGCCGGGAGGGTTGCGCTGATCGGCCACAGCATGGGTGGACTGGTTGCCCGGGCGTACCTGCGCCACTGCAGTCGCACGCGACGGGATCCCTCGCTCGCAGCGCTGATCACGCTCGGCACCCCGCACCGGGGTACTCACATCGCCTGTCTTGGCCGCGGCACGAACGCCCGCCAGATGCGCTTCGGTGCCGACTGGATCGTTTCGCTCATCCGCCACGAACACGAGGCGGGGTGGCCGGCCGCCGACACCGCGCTGCGCGACCGGATCACGACCATCACCAGCCTGCAGGACAATATCGTCAGCCGCCCGCTCGAACAGCGCCTGCCCGCCAGCCGTTCGATCGTCGTGCGCCGCCAGGGTCATATGTCGCTGGCGACATCGCCTCGGGTCTTTGCGGTCATCGACCGCTTGCTTCGGCGGGTGGCGGCCGGAAATCGCGGCTAGACTTCCAGGTGAAGCCCCATGAATCCGGAGATAGCGACATGGCCAGGAAAGACAGCCCGAAGCATGAGAGCGACCCGAAAGCGCCGGACAAGCAGATGGCCGAAGCGGTCCGGGAGTCGACCCACCAGATCTGGCTCGCCGGCCTGGGTGCTTTTGCGAAAGCACAACTGGAGGGCACGAAGATGTTCGAGTCGCTGGTGCGCGAGGGCAGCGACCTGCAGCGACGGACTCTGGCCGTGGCCGAAAACCGGCTCGGTGAAGTCACCGGCAGGGTCGCGAAAGCTGCCGGGGAATTCTCACGCCAGGCAACCGGTTCGTGGGACAAGCTCGAACAGGTATTCGAAGACCGGGTGGCCCGCGCGCTCTCCCGGCTGGGAGTGCCGAGCGGCCGTGACATCCGGGAACTGACCGATCTGCTCAACGAACTCAACTCTAAAGTGGCCGCGCTCGGCAAGGCCGGCGGCAGCGCAGGAACCGAAGGCGCCAAGGGCGCTGGAGGGGCTAAGGGCGCTGGAGGGGCTAAGGGCGCTGGAGGGGCCAGGGGCACCAGGGGCACCAAGACCGTGAAGATCACCAATCCCAAGGTCCCCGCGATATCCGGCAGATCCACCAAAGCCAGGAAGGCAGCGCCGACGATCGCGCCAGAAGCCGACCGGTCCAGCCAGGAGCAGGCCGCAAAGCGCCCGGCCAGGGTCAAAGCCGCGAACGGACAGGAAACGTCAAGCTAGCCGATGACCCGGAAGACACCCAAGCGCACTCGCGAACGGATCCTGGAACTGTCGCTGCACCTGTTCAATGAGCATGGTGAGCCGAACGTGACCACGAGTGCGATCGCCGACGGAATGGAGATCAGTCCCGGCAATCTCTACTACCATTTCCGCAACAAGGACGACATCGTCAATGCCTTGTTCGACGACTTCGAACGCGAGATCGATCACGTGCTGGAGGCGGCGTCGGGCCAGGATGCCTCGGTCGAGGATGCCTGGTTCGTCCTGCATCTTCTGTTCGAGACGATCTGGAAGCACCGATTCCTCTACCGCGACCTCAACGACCTCCTGACCCGCAATCGCCGGCTGGAAGCCTACTTCCAGCAGTTGCTGGCCCGCATGACAGCGGGAGCGCGGGCCCTGTGCAACGGACTTGCGGGCCGGGGCGAACTGCTGGCCTCACCACGGGAGATCGACACCCTGGCCACCAACATGGTCGTCATCGCAACCTACTGGCTGTCTTTCGAATACGTCAGCAATGCCCGCCGTTTCTCGGATTCGGCCTACCAGAGTGGGGCGATCGCCCGCGGCGCCTATCAGGTGCTGGCCCTGACCGGCGCCTACCTGACCGGCAATTCGCGCGAGCTTTTCTTCAGGCTGGCGGAAGAATACCTGCCGGACTACCCGCCGACGGCCCCCACCGCGCCCTGACGGCGCGACCCCTTCCCATACTCCGACAGCGCGCTAGACCAGTCCCTCAGCCTTCCTGTCGAAAACCAGCTCAACGGTCACACCCGCGGGATCGGTCACGAAGATCTGCACCACCGGGTTGCCCGGACGCTCCTGCTCGCGATACTTCAAGCTGCTCGCCGCAAGCCGCTCGCGCGTCTGCGCCAGACCGGTCTTGCGAAAGCACACATGGTTGAAGCGCCCGGTGGGCTGGGACAGGGCGAGGTCGTCCTCCTCGTAACTGGCCAGGTGCAGGACCGCGACCGGACTGTCCTCGCAGTAGAGGAAATGGCCTGGAAACGGCAGTTCCGCGCGTCGGCCCTCCCGCAGGCCGACGATTGCCGTGTAGAAGGCGAGCATCTCCCCCAATCGGGCCGAGGGCACCGAGAGATTCACGTGATCGAGCGCCTGTACGGTCATCTGCCTGTCTCCCTGTCTCCAACAATCACGGCATCGCCTGCGCGGCGGGGCTGGCGTGACTATAGCGCATCGAGGACGCGCATCGAGGAACGCGCATCGAGGAACGCGTATCGAGGACGCGTATCGAAGAGACGCAGCGGCGGCGCGTATCGAAGAAACGCAGCGGCGGCGCGTTTCGAAGACGGCCTCGGAACGCCTTTAAGGTTGCCGCTCCGTGATCGGCGGCCGGCGCCGCTTGACGCCGGAAGGCACGAGCTCTACAGTACTCTGAATACAGAGTTCAAAACCAGAATCTTCCCGATGAATCTGCCCACCCTGGCGTCTGCCCCCGATCTGGTCGAGCGATGCTATGAAGCGCTTCTGGAAGCCATCTGCTCGGCCAGGATGCCGGAGGATCGCAAGTACACCCAGGAACAGATCGCGAGCTGGCTCGGCGTCTCGCGCCAGCCGGTGCTGCAGGCTCTGCAGATTCTTCGCCGGCAGGGGCTGATCGTGGATGAAGACAATCATCGCGGCATCCGGGTGGCGCCGCTCGACGCCGGCTTCATCCGCAATCTCTACCAGGTCCGGGGCGTGCTCGACTCCCTGGCGGCGCGGGCGGCAGCGGCAAAGCCCCGCCCGGAACTGAAGGAGAGCGGCGCATCGCTGATCCGCGCCGGACGGGCGGCTGCCGCACGCCGGGACATCAGTGCGCTGGTCCGGGCAGACCTGGATTTTCACGAATTCATCTATCGCGCCGGTGACAACCCGCTGCTTGCACAGACGGTTTCGGTTCACTGGCACCATACCCGACGCCTGATGGCGCTGTATCTGCGCCAGACCATGTCGTTTCGCGGCATCTGGGGTGAACACCAGGCCATGCTCGCCGCGATCGTCGCGGGGGACGCTGCCACGGCGGAACGACTGTCCCGTGAACATGCCGAGAACGCCTGCCGGCTGATGCTGAGCCAGGTGTTCAAGCACAACGATCCGATGGACCAGACCGCCTGACCCGGCCGCCCGCCCATGGCCGGGCGGCGTTACTGCTTACTGCTTACTCGCTACCACGCAGGAGACTACCGATGAAACTCACCGACCAGCAGCTCCAGGACTTCGACCGCGACGGCTACCTGTTCTTTCCCTCTCTTTTCTCACCGGCGGAAATGCAGGTGCTGCTCGAGCAGATGCCGGAGATCTGCGCCCAGCATCGGCCGGAGATCATCCGCGAGAAAGATTCGGACGCGGTGCGTACGGTCTTCGCCGGACACCTGATCAACGAGGCCTTCGCCAAGCTCGGTCGCCATCCGCGCATGATCGAACCGGTTGCCCAGGCACTGGGAGAACCGGTCTATATGCACCAGTTCAAGATCAACGGCAAGCGCGCCTTCGATGGCGACGTCTGGCAGTGGCACCAGGACTACGGCACCTGGCGGGCGGATGACGACATGCCAGAGGCACGCGCGATGAACATCGCCGTCTTCCTCGACGAAGTCAATGAGTTCAACGGTCCGCTGCTGTTCATTCCAGGATCACACAAGCTCGGCGCTCTGCAGGCGAGCCACGACCTCTCCACCACCAGCTACCCGCTGTGGACCATCGACAACGCGACTATCGAGCAGCTGGTGGAGCGCGGCGGCATCGTCGCGCCAAGGGGCCCCGCCGGCTCGATGCTGATGTTCCATTCCTGCCTGGTGCACGGTTCCTCCTCCAACATGAGTCCGTGGAACCGCACCATCGTCTACCTGAGTCTGTGCGCAGTCTCCAACCACATCCGTCGATTCAAGCGGCCGGACTACATCGCCCATCGCGATTTCACGCCGATCGAGCCGCTGTCCGACGATTGCCTCACCAACGCCGCGGTCAGGATCACAGACCTGCCGCTCGCGAAAGCGGCATGAGCGGGCGATGAATCTGCATCGACTGCTGCTTGAACGCCAGGCCTGCGGCAAGCCTCTGCGCGTCGGCCTCATCGGGGCCGGCAAGTTCGGCTCCATGTATCTCTCGCAGGCCTTGCGCACGCCCGGGATCGCCCTGGTGGCGGTCGCGGACCTTGCACCGGCACGCGCCCGCAAGGCCCTGACCCACGTCGGCTGGCCGGCGGCGCGTTTGAGTGCCCGGAGCTTTTCCCGTGCCCTGGCGACGTCGACGGTGCATGTCACCGACGACGCCGCGGCCTTGATCGCGGCGCCCGAAATCGAGATCGTGATCGACGCGACCGGCAGTCCCGCGGCCGGCATCCAGCATGTCCTGGCCTGCTGCGCGCATGGCAAGGACGTGGTGATGGTCAATGTCGAGGCTGACGCCCTGGCCGGCCCCTTGCTGGCGCAGAAGGCGCGCGAAGCCGGCATCGTCTATTCGCTCGCCTATGGTGACCAGCCTGCCCTCATCTGCGAACTGGTCGACTGGGCACGCTGCATCGGGCTGGAGGTGATCGCGGCCGGCAAGGGCACCAAGTATCTGCCCACCTACCATCGCTCGACGCCGGATACGGTCTGGGAGCACTATGGCATTTCAGCGGCCGACGCGAGAACCGGCGGCATGAATCCGCAGATGTTCAACTCCTTCCTGGACGGCACCAAGTCCGCGCTGGAAATGGCCGCGGTGGCCAATGCGACCGGGTTGAAATGCCCCGACGACGGCTTGGCCTTTCCCGCCTGCGGCGTGGATGATCTGCCGCGCCTGCTCAAGCCGAAAAGCGATGGCGGCATCCTGGATCATCGCGGGCAGGTCGAAGTGATCTCCAGCGTAGAACGCGATCAGCGACCGGTTTTCCGCGACCTGCGCTGGGGGGTGTACGTGACCTTTGCCGGTGGCACGGAGTACGTGCGGCGCTGTTTCAGCGAGTACGGCCTGAACACCGATGCCAGCGGCGAGTACGCGGCGATGTACAAGCCCTATCACCTGATCGGGCTCGAACTCGGTGTCACGGTGGCCTCGGTCGGCCTGCGTCGCGAGGCAACCGGTGCGGCATCGGCCTGGCATGGGGACGTCGTGGCCACTGCCAAACGCGACCTGAAAGCCGGCGAGACGCTGGATGGCGAAGGCGGTTTCCGGGTGTACGGCAAGCTGATGTCCGCCGCGCGCTCGCTCGAACTGGGCGGGCTGCCGCTGGGGCTGGCCCACGGACTGAAGCTCAAGCGGCCGGTCGCTGCCGGCGCGCCGTTGTGCTATCGGGACGTCGAACTGGTGGCGGACAACCCGGCGCTTGCGTTTCGTCGGGAGATGGAGCGTTTGCATAGCGACGGTCAGCGCCCGCCGCAGCGCGGCGCGCGCAAGGCCGCCTGAATATGTCCGGGACACGACAGCCGGGAGACGCGGATGCCGGTGGCTTTGCGGAGATCGTCGGCCTCATTCCGGCGGCCGGCCGCGCCACCCGGCTGGCTCCCCTGCCCTGCAGCAAGGAGTTGCTTCCAATCGGCTTCCAGGGGGCTGGCGACGGCGCCGATCGCAAACCGAAGCCGGTATCGCAATACCTGCTGGACCGGATGAAGCTGGCCGGGGCCCGCAAGGTCTTCTTCATTGCGCGCCCGGGAAAATGGGATATCGCGGACTACTATGGCGACGGATCGCGGCTGGGCCTGCAATTGGCCTATCTTCATGTCGGTGAACCATGGGGACCGCCGTTCACGCTGACCCAGGCGGCGCCCTTCATCGGCGAGGCGACGGTCGTCTTCGGATTTCCGGACATCCTGATCGACCCGCCCGACTCCTTCACTCCCCTGCTCGACCGGATGCGGCAGACCGGTGCGGATGTCGTGCTCGGACTGTTTCACTGCCGTGCCGATGAGCCCGGGGACGTCGTCGAAACCGATGGCAGCGGTCGGGTGACCCGTCTGCAGACCAAGGAGGAACGGCCGCTGCGACCCGATCACTACGTCTGCTGGATGTTTGCCGTGTGGGGTGGCACGTTCACCCGCTTCATGGTCGACCATTGCCGGCAACTGGCGGTGCAGGCGAGAATCCGGGTGGCCGCGGACCCTTCGGCAAAGGCGCCGGAGTGGCCGGTAGGTGCAGTGATTTCGGCTGCAATCGCCAAGGGTCTGCATGTGGACAGCGTGCTGTTTGAAGCCGGCCGCTTCCTGGACGTCGGCACGCCCGACGGCATCACGGCCGCCGGCCGTTTTCCGATCGTCTGGGACGGGCTGCAAGCTCGCGATGCGCCGGCAGTGCCTGCGCCGCGGACGGTTGCGCCGGGAACCTCCTGAGCACAGAGGACGCCGCGGGCGGTATGCCGTTCGCAGTCTGGCTGCTGCCGGACGACGACGATTCCCCGTGGCTGGTCGAACGGATACGGGCACTGGCCGCAAGCCACGACGCACCGGCCTTCGAGCCGCATATCACCCTGCATGTCGGCCATTGCGACCCGCATGCCGACATCGCATCCGCCCTCACCCGCGCGGCCCGCGCCGCTAGAGAACCGCGGCTGGCACTGACGGCAGGGCCCACCGGCGAGTCCGCGGCCTACTTCAAAGCCTTGTTCATCACGATCGCTGCTGCAACCGCCGACGGCGATCCGCTGTCCGGGTTGCGGCGCCGTGTCGTCGAGGAACTGCTCAAGGCGGACACGGGCGCGCCTCGCTATGCGCCCGCAGCAGCAACGCCAGCGCTCGATCAGGCGCTGGCGGCCTATCGGCTCGAGCCGCACCTGAGCCTGCTGTATGGCAAGCTGCCGCGGGAAGAGCGGCGGCGGCTCGCGCGGGACAACGACCTGCGCGGTCGCCGCATCGGCTTCACCCGGATTGCGGCGGTGCGACCCGCTCCCGGCCATGAAGGGCTTGCCTCGGTCGACAGCTGGCAGGTCTTCGGGCACTGCCGGCTGGGCGCCTGAGCCCCGCTGCCGCGCAGTCGATCGCGCTCACGCGGGAATTCCCCAATCGGTTCTGGCGGGTGCTGCTTGTATCCTTGACGATCCACCATGACGACGGGCGCCACCGACAGCAACGACCCGGCGCGATATCGGCAAAGAGAGACACGCATGGCAGATCTGCCCGAAGAATTCGAGAAGGCGCAGGCCGAGGCCAAGAACCTGCCGGAAAAGCCGGACAGCATCACCCTGCTCAAGCTGTACGCGCTCTACAAGCAGGCCACCAGCGGGGACGCCGAAGGAAGCCGTCCAGGCTTCTCGGACATGGTGGGGCGCGCCAAGTGGGACGCTTGGCAGGCACTCAGCGGTACGGAGAAGGAAGAGGCCATGCAGCAGTACATCGAGCTGGTCGCCGAACTCAAGGACTGAGCCGACAAGCGGTTCACTGCCCCGATGTCAAGGACATCGCGCGCTCGGGGCGGCAGTTGGTAGGGCCGGGACGACCGTTCATGCGGGGGTCGCTGGTCCTGCAGTGCGCGGGACGACAGAATCGGGCTCCAGTCAGACGTCCGGCACCGGCCGGCGCTGCCAACAATGAGCTCCACGATGCAAATCATCGCCTCTGTCATTCGTTGCCTTGCTGTTCGCCGGTCCGGTGTTCGCTTTGCATCCCGTAGTCTCGTCTCGCTGGTGGCCGGCCTCTGTGCCGCTGCGGGAGTGCCAAACGCAGCCTTCAGCGCCCCGGGCGATCAGGTTGCCTCCCCTGCGTTACCGCCATCCCTGCAGCCGGATTCGATGTCGTTCGGCGCAACAGTACAAGACGGCGTGCGCGCCCACCAGGCCCAATTGCGGGCGCGCCAGGCCCGGGTTCGCCACGGCCGCAGCCAGTCGGCACTGCCCCGCTTGGCCAACGACCTGACGATGTCAGGCGACCAGGGAAGCATCCCCCTGCAGTCGAAAAAACCGGCGCCGCCCAAGCCGGGGCTGAAGGTGCTCGACCCCAGCAGCATCGGGGTAACGAACGCCTACGTCCGCGGGAATCTGCATACCCCGGTCGGCGCCGACAAGCCGGATGTGACGACAACCGATCTCACCATCGGCAGCGATTTCCGGGTGTCGGAAGACCTGATGATCGGTGCGGCGGCGGGCGGCCTCGGTAACGCCGAGGCGGGCGGCGCGACGGTGTCGGCCTATGTGACGACACAACCGCTCGAGAAGGTGTTCGTGGACATGAGCATGTCCTACGGGGCGCACCATTCCCGCAGCAAGTGGGCCCGCAGCGCCACCGGTTCAGCCAGCGACGCGCTCGACGGGACCAGCAGGGCTCTCAGCATCTCGCTGAACACGCCGCGCCAGATCGGCGAGTGGCACTGGTCGCCCTACAGCCGCTACGACCGCGTCGTGACCGACGTGGCTGCGCGCGCCGCCTCCGCGGCAGCGGCCACAGCGAGCTACGATCTCTCCGCGATGGCGCTGGGAAGTACCGCCGCAACGACCTGGACCACGCCTTTCGGCCCGGTTCAGCCGATGGTCATGGTGGAAATCCAGAGAGAGGTCGTCACGGTGGCCGGCATCGGCACGACCGCTTCACAGACCCAGGGCGTCGTCGGCTTCGGCATGACCACCAAGGTATCCCGCGACATGTCCGCCTTTGCGGAATCGCGCTATGCAAGCGATCTCGCCGCTACGCTCGACCGGCAGATGACGATGGGCGTCAAGTTCGCATTCTGAAGGCACCTCGGAGCCTGCGCCGGCCGCCGCCGCGCGACCGGGAATCGGATCATTTCGCAGGCTGCACCGGCGAGAGCGGCGGTTTTCCGCTGAACACCTCGGTGAGATTGCGCGCCGCGAGCATCGACATCGCCATGCGGGTAGACCGTGTGGCGCTGCCGATGTGCGGCGTCATCACGACGTTGTCCCGGGCCAGCAGCGCAGGGTTGATCGACGGCTCGTTCTCGAAGACGTCGAGACCGGCAGCCGCGATCCTGCCTTCCTGAAGCGCGGCAGCAAGCGCCGCGTCATCGACGATCCCGCCGCGTGCGATGTTCACGAGCGTCGCCGTGGGTTTCATCAGTGCCAGTTCGGCGGCGCCGATCGTGTGGCGGGTCTGCGGCGAATACGGCAGCACCAGGACCACGTGATCGGACTGCGCCAGCAGTTCTTCCCGGGACACCCGGAGGGCGCCGAGTTCGGCTTCGTTGGCGGCAGCGCTGCGATTGGAATACAGGATCTTCATCGAAAAACCGCGGCCTCGCCGCGCGATCGCCGAACCGATCCGCCCCATGCCGATGATTCCGAGGGTGGCGCCGAACACGTCGGCCCCGAGGAACTGATCCCAGGCCCAGCGCTCCCAGTGGCCCTGACGCAGCCATCGCTCCGATTCGGTCACCCGTCTTGCGGTGGCCATCAGGAGCGCGAATCCCATGTCCGCAGTCGCTTCGGTGAGCACATCGGGCGTGATGGTGACGACCACGTCGCGACGGCTGCAGGCGGCCAGGTCGATGTGGTTGTATCCGACCGACCCGGTGGCGATCATCCTCACCCGGGGACAGGCGTCCAGCAAGGCCTGGTCGACCCGATCGGATGTCACGACGAACAAGGCGTCCTTGTCGGCCGCCTTCGAAATGAGCGTCGCCTGCGACCAGGTTTCGTCGTCAGGATTGCACTCGACCTCGAAGACGGTTTCGAGGTGGGCAACCACCTCGGGAAAGACCTGGCGGGTGATCAGAAGTTTCGGTTTGCTCATTTCACGGGCGCCTTGATTTCAAATACCTGCTGCAGGTACTGGATGTAAGCCTGGTCGTCGCACATGTTCTTGGCCGGCGTGTCCGACAGCTTGGCAACCGGTTGGCCATTGCAGCGAACCATCTTGATCACGATCTGCAGGGGTTTGTAGCCGAGGTCGTTGGTCAGGTTGGTTCCCACGCCGAAAGCAATGATCGCGCGGTCCTTGAACCGCAGGTACAGCGCCTTGGCGACGTCGAAGGTCAGCGAATCCGAGAACACCAGGGTCTTGGTGGCCGGGTTGACGCGATTGCCGGCATAGTGCGCCAGCAGGCGCTCCCCCCACGCGAACGGGTCGCCGGAATCGTGCCGGGCCCCGTCGAACAGCTTGCAGAAATACATGTCGAAGTCGCGCAGGAAGGCGTCGAATCCGAATACGTCCGCCAGGGCGATGCCGAGGTCGCCGCGGTACTCCTTGGCCCAGACTTCGAATCCGAAAGTCTGCGCATCGCGCAGGCGCGGACCGAGCGCCTGGCAGGCCTGCAGGTACTCATGCGCCATCGTGCCCAGGGGAACAACGCCGTGGGTCATGGCGAACAGCACATTGGAAGTGCCCGCGAACTTGTCGCCGAGATCGGCCTTGCAGATGTGCAGCAGTTCCTCGTGCCACTGGCGCGAGAATCGGCGGCGGCTGCCATAGTCCGCGATCCGGATGCCGGCCATCGCCGGGTCGTCGGCGATGGTTCGGATCTTGGCGTCCAGCCGCCGGCGCCCCTCGTCGTAATCCGGGGTCGGGACGGTGTTGCGGAAATACAGTTCGTTGACGATCGCCAGGACCGGGATCTCGAACAGGATGGTGTGGAGCCAGGGCCCGCGGATGATGATGTCGATCTCTCCGGGCGCGCTCTTGCCGTCGGCGGGATCGGCCGGCGTCACGGTGATGTACTTCTGGTTCATCTGGAACAAACCCAGGAAGTCCACGAAGTCGCTCTTGATGAACCGCATCTGACGCAGGTAGGCGAGTTCGTTCTCGGCGAACCGCAGGGTGCAGAGCTTGGCGATCTCCTCCTTGATCTGGCCGATGTACGGCACCAGGTCGATCCCGGGGGTGCGGCATTTGAACCGGTACTCCACCTGCGCGCCGGGAAAGTGATGCAGGACCACCTGCATCATCGTGAACTTGTACAGATCGGTGTCGAGCAGCGAGGTGATGACCATGGGCGGATTCTAGAGGTTCAAGGGCCCCGGAGAGCCCCTGCAGGCCCGCCAGGAACCTGTCGGAGTATGGGAAGAAGCCGGCGCGAGTAAAATGACTGCTCGACTCAACCGACCGCACCTATTTTCATGCCGCACATCGTCCTTGAATCCTGCATCCGCTGCAAGTACACCGACTGCGTGGATGTCTGTCCGGTCGACTGCTTCCGGGAAGGACCCAACATGCTGGTGATCGATCCGGACGAGTGCATCGACTGCGCCGTCTGCATCCCGGAGTGTCCGGTCGAGGCGATCAAAGCCGAGGAAGACGTTCCGGCCGACCTGCAGCACCTCATCGAACTGAATGCCGTCAAGTCCCAGTCCTGGCCAAGCATCACCCGCACCAAGGGGCCGCTACCCGAGGCGGATCAATGGAAGGACGAGAAGGACAAGCTGAAGTATCTCGAGGGATGATCCCGCTCGCATGATCCCGGCCCCAGGAGCCCCCGTCGCACTACCGGCGCCGGATGCCCGCCAGCCCCCCGCCCCCCGGTGCAAAGCACGGATCCGTGAGAAACTTCGCACAGAATGTGCAAAAAGGGCCGTAAAACGGCGGAAATGCGACTGATTTGCGCGCCGCCGCGTTCAGCAGGAGTAGGCTGGGCCTGGAAATTGCCCGACATGACCGCCCCTGGCATCAAGCCGTAGGGGTCAGGGTCATGACAATCACCGGATTCCGGTTGGAGAAGACAGGATGCTTTACCAGGTACGTGAAGCACAGCGCGCGGTCTTGACCCCTGTTTCGGGGTGGGCCGAGGCAATGAGCAAGCTCTACACCAGTCCCTACAGCCCATTCAGCTACATGCCGATGGCAACCCGGGCAGCGGCCGGCTTTGAACTGCTCCATCGGATCGGCAAGGAATACGAGAAGCCCGCGTTCAGACTGGACTCCACGCAGATCGCCGGAACCGAGGTGCCGATAACCGAGCATGTGGAGATGGCGAAGCCCTTCTGCCAGCTCCTGCATTTCGTGCGGGAACTGCCGCCGAAGTTGTCCGCCCATGGCAACGACCCGAAAGTTCTGCTGTTCGCGCCGCTTTCGGGGCATCACTCGACCCTGCTGCGCGATACCGTTCGCGCCATGCTGCCCGACCACGATGTCTACATCACCGACTGGGTGGACGCGCGGATGGTGCCCCAGAGCGACGGCGATTTCCACCTGCACGACTACGTCGCCTATTGCATCGACTTCATCCGCCACCTCGGCCCGCAGGTCCACCTGATCTCGGTGTGCCAGCCCACCGTGCCGGTCCTGGCTGCCGTGTCGATCATGTCGAGCCTGAAAGACCCGGCGCTGCCCGCGAGCATGACGCTGATGGGCGGGCCGATCGATCCCCGCAAGAGTCCGACCGCGGTCAACGATCTGGCAACCAACAAACCATTCCACTGGTTCGAACGCACTGTGATCCATCGGGTGCCGGGGCGCTATCCGGGCGCCGGCCGCCGCGTCTATCCCGGCTTCCTGCAGCATGCCGGCTTCGTGACGATGAATCCGGACCGCCATGCGCAATCGCACTGGGATTTCTACCTGAACCTGGTGCGCGGAGACCTCGAAGACGCGGAGGGTCACCGCGAGTTCTACAACGAGTACAACGCCGTCCTCGACCTGCCTGCGGATTATTACCTCGAGACGATCAAGACAGTATTCCAGGACTTTCTGCTGCCCAAGGGCCTGTGGGATGTGCCGATCGACGGCAAGACCATCCGCGTGCGCCCGCAGGACATCCGGGATGTACCGCTGCTGACCATCGAGGGCGAGCTCGACGACATCTCAGGCGTCGGGCAGACCGCGGCCGCCCACGACCTCTGTTCCGGCCTGCCGCCGGCGATGCACCAGCACCTGCTTGCCAAGGGCGCGGGGCACTACGGTATCTTCAGCGGCCGGCGCTGGCGGGAGATCATCTATCCCTATGTCAAAGGCTTCATTGCCGATGCCGCCCGGCCGAAAAAGCGCAAGACCGCCTGAACCCGCAGCGCTTGCAGACCGCATACGGGAGATAGACCGCCTCCTGCCCCAGACCCAGTGCCGGCGATGCGGTTTCGATGGCTGCCGGCCTTACGCCGAGGCGCTTGCCCGCGACAGCACGGCGCTGAACCGCTGCCCGCCCGGTGGCGCGGTCACTATCTCGGCCCTGGCCAGGCTGCTCGACCGACCGGTCGAGCCGCTCGATCCGCAATGCGGACCCGAACAGCCGAGGCGCGTCGCGCGCATCGACAACGACACCTGCATCGGCTGTACCAAGTGCATCCTCGCGTGTCCGGTGGACGCCATCGTCGGTGCCCCCCGGCACCAGCACCATGTACTTGCAGATCGTTGCACGGGTTGCGATCTCTGCCTGCCCCCCTGCCCGGTCGACTGCATCAGCATGCTCGAGTTGCCCGCCGCCTGGTCGCAGGACGAAGCGCTGCGCGGTCGCCGCCACCATCGCAGCAGGCTGGCACGACTGCAGGCATTGGCGGCGGATACGTCTGCGCCCTCCGGGCCGGAGACCACGGACGCCGGCAGCATTGCCGCCCGCGACCCGATCCAGGTCATGAGCATCCCGGTCGAGAAGGCGCGACGGCTGGCGGCGATCATGGAACGGGCGCGCAGCGGACCGGTGCGATGAAGCCCGACGACCGGCTGGCGCTGTTCGATCGATGGGCAGCAGCCAATCCCGAACCAACGACTGAACTCGAATTCACGACGCCGTTCGAGTTGCTGGCCGCGGTATTGCTGTCGGCCCAGGCCACGGACAAGAGCGTCAATGCGGTCACCCGCCGGCTTTTCCCGGTAGCGAACACGCCGCAAGCCATCCTGGCGCTGGGCCTGGAGCGGCTCGCCGAAGCGATCCGGACGATCGGGCTCTATCGGAGCAAGGCCAAGCACCTCATGCTGACCTGCGAGGCCCTGCTGCGCGAACACGGCGGGGAAGTGCCGGCTCACCGGGAAGCCCTTGAAGCCCTGCCCGGCGTCGGACGCAAGACGGCGAACGTCGTCCTGAATACCGCTTTCGGACACCCCACGATCGCGGTGGACACCCACATCTTCCGAGTCTCCAATCGACTCGGTCTCGCCCGTGGCACCACCCCGGCGGAAGTCGAGCGCAAGCTGCTCAAGGCGGTGCCGCCGGCCTACCGGCAGAACGCCCATCATTGGCTGCTGCTGCACGGCCGCTACGTCTGCAAGGCACGAAGGCCGGAATGCTGGCGCTGCCTGGTCGCGGACCTCTGCCCCTTCCAGCCCAAGTCCCTGGCACCGCCCGCAAGGAGCGCGCTGGACGATGCCGGCGACGCGACAACCCCGCTGCCATCGGAGATTGCCGATGTTTGATCCCAAGCTCGCGGACGTTCGCCGTTTCTTCTGCGGCACCTGGCGCAAACATCTGGAGGGCTTGCCGCTTGAGCCGATCGAGGCCATGGCGCTCGATTCGATGCTGGCGCACCCCGAGTACCAGGCGACGCTCGCGGATGTCGATGCCGCCCTGGCCGCCGACTATTCGCCGCACACCGGCCGGACAAACCCGTTTCTTCACCTCTCGCTGCACCTTGCCGTCAGCGAACAGTTGTCGATCGACCAGCCGCCCGGCATCCGCGCCTGCGTGCAGACCCTTGAACGCCGATTGGGGAGTGCGCACGAGGCGGCGCATCAGGCCCAGGAGTGCCTGGCCGAGGCCTTGTGGCGGTCCCAGCGCGATGGCGTCGCACCGGACCAGCAGGCCTACCTGGACTGCCTGCGCAAGCGCGCCGGCGAGGGATCCACGCGGTCGGGCTAAACTTGCCGCTAATGGCCGGACCCCGGCTGGAACGCTCGACCACCCGGAACCCACATGCTGGCAGCCCTCATTCCCAAGGAAAGACGGTTCTTTGAACTGTTCAATCAGCACGGCGACAAGATTGTCGAAGGTGCGGGTCACCTCGTCGCGCTGCTCAACGGTTTCGACGATGAGCGCCTGCGGCAGGAAAAACTGAGTGCCATCGACGCGTGCGAGAAAAAGGCGGATGACTTCACCCGTGAAACGATCTCGCTGCTCCAACGAAGTTTCGTCACGCCGTTCGATCGGGAGGACATGCACCGGCTGATCAACCGCATGGACGACATCCTCGACCTGACCCAGGACGTCGCGGAAACCATGGAACTATACGACCTGCGGCGCATCTCCCAGGATGCGGTCCAGCTTGCACAGCTTTCGGAAATGGGCTGCCTGCGGGTAAAGGACGCCGTCAACCTCCTGGATGACATGGGCAACGCGGACATCATCCTCAAGCTGTGCGACCAGATCGACCAGATCGAGTCGGACGCGGATCGGGTGATGCGCTCGGCCATGTCGAAGCTGTTCAGGAACGAGACCGACATCCTGCAGGTGATCAAGCTCAAGGCGGCCTACGAACTGCTCGAGGCATTGACCGACAAGTGCGAAGACGTCGCCGACGTGATCGAGGGAATCGTGCTCGAGCATGCTTAGCCTGCTGATACTGCTGGCGCTCGCGTTCGGTTTTCTCAATGGGTTTCACGACGCGTCGAACTCGATTGCGACGCTCGTGTCGACCCGGGTGCTGCGGCCGCTGCAGGCGGTCGTCTGGGCGGCGGCTTTCAACTTCCTGGCGATCGCCCTGCTGCAGACGGGCGTGGCCGCCACCATCGGCACGGGCCTGATCGATCCTGCTTCGATCGATCCGGCCGTGATTTTCGGCGCCCTGACCAGTGCGATTATCTGGAACCTGCTTGCGCTGCGGATCGGCCTCCCGACCAGTTCGTCGCATGCCCTGGTCTCGGGATTGATCGGAGCGACCCTGGCGAATGCCGGGCCCGGCGCCGTCCTGCTCGACGGGGCGACCGTGTTCCTGCTGTTCGTGATGCTGTCGCCGCTGATCGGCCTCGCGCTGGGCGTGACACTGATGCTCACGGTCTTTCACCTGTTCCGGCGCTTCCCCGCGCGCGGTGCGGACAGGCTTTTCCGTCGACTGCAACTGGTCTCCTCCGCGATCTACAGCATCGGACACGGCAGCAACGACGCCCAGAAGACGCTCGGCATCATCTGGCTGCTGCTGCTGGCTGCGGGACAGGCCTCACCCGATCAGCCGCCCGGCTGGGTCAGCGTGGCCAGCTATGTGGCGCTCGCGGCGGGCACGCTCCTGGGCGGCTGGCGGATCGTGCGGACCATGGGGCAGCGCCTGGTGAAGCTGACGCCAGCCGGCGCCTTCTGCGCGGAATCCGCGGGCGCCGGTGCGGTGCATCTGGCGTCCCTGCTCGGCATTCCGATCTCCACGACCCAAACCATCACCGCCGCGATCGTGGGCGTCGGCATCGTCAACCGGCCGTCTTCCGTGCGGTGGGGCGTGGCCGGCGTGATCCTCTGGGCCTGGGTGCTGACGCTGCCGGGCGCCGGCCTGCTGGGCGCACTGGCCGCGGCGCTTGCGAGGAACCTGTTTTGAGCGACGAATCCGAGGGACTGAATCCTCCCACCCTGAGCCTTCCTACCCTGAGCGGCAGACCGCCGAAGCGGCTGCTGGCGATGCTTCACGGCGCCGGATCGTCCGCCGGCGCGCTCGTCCCGGCGGCGATCGCCTGGCAACTCAAGCTGCGCAGCGCACAGGCAGCCCTGCTGCAGGCCCCGTTCGCCGCCGACAACCAGCACTACTGGGTCGATCCGGCGCAGTATCCGGTCACCGCCGCATCCATCGGCGATGCGGCGGCGCAGGCGCGGGACCTGATCGAAGCACAACAGTCCGCGCTCGGGCTCGGTCCGGACCAGACACTGGTCATCGGTTTCTCCCAGGGCGCCAGCGTGGCGCTCGAACTCGCTTTCGGCGATGCCCCCTGTGCCGCGATCACCATCGGCTATGCGGCGCGGCTGTATCGCCTGCCTTCGCCCGACGATCGGGTCAACGGCGTGATCCACCTTCTCCACGGCGGCGCCGACAGCGTCGTGCCCGCGGTCTACGGCGAGGCGGCCTATCGCCGCCTGCGGGCGATGGGTGCGCGAGTGAGCCTGGACGTGCTGCCCGACGAAGGACATTCCGTCGGGCAGATCCTCATCAATCGCGGCACGGAGCACGCGATGAACTGGCTGTTCGGACGCGACCCGCAGTCCTCGCCGGGCCCTCGTCACTGATCGCCGGGCCCGGCCGGGAAGGACGGGCTCCCAGGAGCCTGCCGCGCAGGCTCTTAGGCGATCTGCTTCAGCGCTCTGGCCGCGACGTCGATGGTCTGGTCGATATCCGCCAGCGTGTGGGCCGAAGACAGGAAGAATGCCTCGACCGGCGATGGCGGCAGGTAGATGCCGCCGTCCAGCATCAGGTGGTAGAACCGTTTGAAACGCTCGGTGTCCTGGGCCACGGCCTCGGCATAGGATGCCGGCGGCGTGTCGCGCATGTAGATGCCGCCCATGGCGCCGGCCGACCGGGCGCAGAACGCCACGCCCGCCTCGGCTGCCGCCGCATTGAAGCCGTCGACGAGGCGCTTCATCGACGCGTCGATGCGATCGTAGAAACCGGGCTTGCCGAGGACTTCCAGGGTGGCCAGACCGGCGGCCATGGCGATCGGGTTGCCGGACAGGGTGCCCGCCTGGTAAACCGGTCCGAGCGGCGCCATCATGTCCATCAGCAAGGCGGGGCCGCCGATGGCGCCCACCGGCATGCCACCGCCGATGACCTTGCCGAAAGCGGTCAGGTCGGGCGTGACTTTGAAACGGGACTGCGCGCCGCCGAGCGCGACCCGGAAGCCGGTCATGACCTCATCGAAGATCAGGACGGCGTGGTACTGGTCACAGAGGTCGCGCAATCCCTGCAGGAAGCCATCTGCGGGGAGGATGAGGTTCATGTTCCCGGCCACCGGCTCCACGATCAGGCAGGCCACTTCCTCGGGGTATTGCTCGAACAACTGACGCACGCTTGCAAGGTCGTTGAACTGCGCGACCAGGGTATGCCGCACCAGATCCTCCGGTACTCCGGCCGAACTGGGCGTGCCGAATGCCAGTGCGCCGCTGCCTGCTTTCACCAGCAGGCTGTCGGCGGTGCCGTGATAGCAGCCCTCGAACTTGATTATCTTGGTGCGCTTGGTGTAGCCCCGCGCCAGACGCAGCGCGGACATGGTCGCCTCGGTGCCGGAACTGGTGAACCGGACCCGGTCGACATGCGGAAAGAGACCGCAGATCGCCTCAGCCAGTTCGGTCTCCAGCATGTTCGGCGCGCCGAAGGACAGGCCCCGCAGCGCCGCCTCCTGCACCGCCTTCACCACCCGAGGATGCGAGTGACCGATGATCATCGGTCCCCAGGAGCCGAGGTAGTCGATGTACTGGCGGCCCTCGACGTCCCACATGTAGGCGCCTTCGGCCTTGGCGATGAACCGCGGCGTACCGCCGACCGCGCGGAAGGCGCGGACAGCCGAGTTGACACCGCCAACCAGCACCTTCCGGGCGCGATCGAATTGCTCCTGGTTGCTGGTGCTGCTCACGAGCGTGCCCTTGGCGCTACGCGCCATCGGTTTGTCCGGGCGCGGCCGCGCGCCCCTGCGGGATCTTCTTCGCGAACAGCTGCGACGGGTCGCCGAAGGCCTTGAACTCGAGGGCGTTGCCCGATGGATCGAGGAAGAACATCGTCGCCTGCTCGCCGACCTCACCCTTGAAACGCACGTGCGGCTCGATCACGAAGCGGGTGCCGGCCGCCTTCAGCCGCTCCGCCAGCCGTTCCCATTCCGGCGTCGACAGCACCACGCCGAAATGCCGGACCGGAACTGCGTCGCCGTCGACCTGGCTGGTGGCGCGGTGCCCTGCTTCCTCAGGCGCGAGATGCGCGACGATCTGGTGTCCGAACAGATCGAAATCCACCCAGTCATCGGCGCTGCGACCTTCCGGGCAGCCCAGGAGTTCGCCGTAGAACCCGCGGGCAGCGGTCAGGTCATGGACGGGAAATGCCAGGTGAAACGGCTGACTGACGCGATAGCCACTCATGAAGTCCTCGGTAGTTTGATGGCGAAGCGCCTATTCTAGTGGCTGCACCGGGCGGCCACTGCGCTCACCCGTCATTTCGCAGGGGTCGCCCCGGCTGCGCAGACACCTGCGTGGACACCTGCGCGGCAACTTGTGCGGACACCTGTGCCGATACCTTTACCGCGCAGAACTTGAATTCCGGAATCTTGCCGAAGGGATCGAGCGCGGGATTGGTCAGCAGGTTGGCGGCCGCTTCAGCAAAGGCGAACGGAATGAACACCGTACCTCGGGCGACACCGTCGTCGGCGCGGACCTTCAGGCGGATGCTGCCGCGGCGTGAACTGACCGCGACCGTGTCTCCAGGGTCGACCCCCAGTGCCGCCAGTTCGCCGCTGTGCATCGCCGCCGTCGCCTCCGGCTCGGTGGCGTCCAGCACATAGGACCGGCGGGTCATCGCGCCGGTGTGCCAATGCTCCAGTTGGCGCCCGGTGACGAGCACGAAGGGAAAGTCCGAGTCCGGCGACTCGTCCGCGGGAATCAGTCCCGCCGGTACCAGACTGGCCTTGCCGCTCGGTGTCGGAAAGCGGCTGATGAACACCACCGGCTGGCCGGGATCCTGCGCGTCCTCGCACGGATAGGTGACGCTGCCCTCACTCGACAGCCGCTCCCAGCTGATACCGGCGATCGAGTCCATGGTGCTGCGCATTTCCTCGAACACCGCGCGCGGCTCCTCGTAATGCCAATCCAGGCCGAGCCGGCGTGCCAGCTGGTTGAGAATCCACAGGTCCTGGCGCGCCTGCCCTGGCGGCTCGAGCGCCTGTCGCGCAAGCTGGACCATGCGGTCGGTATTGGTGAAGGTACCGGTCTTCTCGGGGAAGGCGGAGGCAGGCAGGATCACGTCGGCCAGCCAGGCGGTTTCCGTGGGGAAGATGTCCTGCACGACCAGCAGATCCAGCGAGGCCATGGCCGCACGCGCATGGCTGAGATCGGGGTCCGACATCGCCGGGTTCTCTCCCATCACGTACATCCCCCGGATCTCGCGCCGGCTGGCCGCCGCCATGATTTCGACGACCGTCAGGCCCGGTTCGGGATCGAGCGTGACGTTCCAGAGCGCCTCCAGGCGTTTGCGCGCGCCCGGGTCGTCCACCCGGTGGTAATCGGGGAACATCATCGGGATCAGACCGGCATCGGAAGCACCCTGCACATTGTTCTGGCCGCGCAGCGGATGCAGGCCGGTGCCGGGACGACCGATCTGCCCGGTGATCAGCGACAGTGCGATCAGACAGCGGACGTTGTCGGTGCCGTGGACATGCTGGGAGATGCCCATGCCCCAGAAGATGATCGAGGCCTTGCTGGCCGCATAGAGTCGCGCCACCTCACGGATCTTTTGCGCGGGGATGCCGCACACCGGCGCCATCGCTTCCGGGCTGAACGCCTCGACGTTGCTGCGGATCGATTCGAAGTTGAGCGTGCGCGCGTCGACGAAACCGCGATCGACCAGCCCCTCTTCGATCACGGTGTGGATCATGGCGTTGAGCAGCGCCACATCGCTGTCGGCCTTGAACTGGAGAACGTGCCCGGCGTGACGGGCCAGGTCGGTTCGGCGCGGATCGGCCACCACCAGGGTCGCGCCGCGCTTGACGGCATTCTTGATCCAGGTCGCCGCGACCGGATGATTGCTCGTGGGGTTCGCGCCGATGACCAGGATGACGTCGGCGAACGCGACATCGCTCACCTGGTTGGAAACCGCGCCTGAGCCGATGCCTTCCAGCAGCGCAGCGACCGACGACGCATGGCACAGGCGCGTGCAGTGGTCGACGTTGTTGCTGCCGAAGCCGGTGCGCACCAGCTTCTGGAACAGGTAGGCTTCCTCGTTGCTGCCCTTGGCTGAACCGAATCCGGCAAGCGATCGGCTTCCGTGCCGATCCCGGATCTGCGCAAGCCCGAGGCCGGCGTGATCGAGAGCCTCCTCCCAGCTTGCTTCGCGAAACGCATCACGCCAGTTGTCCGGGACGCGGTCGAACTCCGCCTGCTTGGGAACGCCGTCGCGTCGGATCAGCGGCACCGTCAACCGGTCCGGACTCATCGCATAGTCGAAGCCATAGCGGCCCTTGACGCACAATCTGCCGTGGTTGGCCGGGCCGTCGCGCCCTTCCACGAAGACAATCCGGTTCTCCGATACCTGATAGGTCAGCTGGCAGCCCACGCCGCAGAACGGGCAGAGCGAGTCGACCTGCTGCTGCACTTCGCGCGGGGCGATCCGATCGCTGCCGATCAGCTTGGGCATCAGCGCACCGGTGGGACATGCCTGCACGCATTCGCCGCAGGCGACGCAAGTGGAGGCGCCCATCGCATCGTCCATGTCGAAGACGATCCTGGCGGCGTCGCCGCGCCAGGCGTAACCGATCACGTCGTTGACCTGCTCCTCGCGGCAGGCCCGCACGCATCGCCCGCACTGGATGCAGGCGTCGAGATTGACGGCGATCGCCGGGTGCGAGAAGTCCGGTGGAGGTTGCGAGCGGCCGGAAAACCGGCTGGTCGACATACCCTCGCGGCCGGCCCAGCGCGCAACTTCCGAATCACTGCGGTACTCGGCGGCCGGCATGTCGGCCAGCAGCAGTTCCAGGACCATGCGACGCGCAGAGCGGGCTCGCCGGCTGTCCACCCGCACTTTCATGCCGGGCTCCGCCACCCTGCAGCAGGACGGCGCCAGCACCCGCTCGCCGTCGATTTCAACCATGCAAGCACGACAGTTGCCGTCGGGACGATAGCCCTCCTTGTAGCAAAGGGTGGGTATATCGACGCCTCGGCGTCGCGCAACCTGCAGGATCGTTTCACCGACGACCGCCTCGCACGGCTCGCCGTCGAGTTCCAACCCGAACGCGTCCGCGCCCCGCGGGCAGGTTCATCACGGCGCTCCCGGCCGCGTCACTTCCGGGCGAAAGAACCTGAGCACGGACAGCATCGGATTGGGCGCGGCCTGGCCCAGCCCGCAGATCGAGGCATCGACCATCACGGCGGACAACTCTTCCATCAGCGGCTGGTCCCACTGCGGCGCGGCCATCAGGTCGACCGCCTTCGCCGTGCCGCTGCGGCAGGGCGTGCATTGCCCGCACGACTCGTGCCGGAAGAACGACATCAGGTTGGCGGCCACGTCACGCGCCTTGTCCTGCTGTCCCAGCACGATCACCGCGGCGGACCCGATGAAGCAGCCGTGCGGCTGCAGCGTATCGAAATCCAGCGGCTCGTCCGCCAGCGAGGCCGGGAGGATCCCGCCGGAAGCCCCGCCCGGAAGGTAGCCGTAGAGTTGCTCGCCCGTCGCCATGCCGCCGCAGTATTCGTCGACCAGTTCACGCAGCGAGATTCCGGCCGGGGCGAGTTTGACGCCGGGATCGCGCACGCGTCCGGACACGGAGAAGCTGCGCAGACCCTTGCGGCCGCGGCGGCCGTGGGAAGCAAACCACTCTGCGCCACGGGCGAGGATCTCCGGCACCCAGTAGAGGGTCTCCACGTTGTGCGCCAGCGTGGGCCTGCCGAACAGACCGACCTGAGCAATGTAGGGCGGACGCAGGCGTGGCATGCCACGGCGACCTTCGAGCGATTCCAGCATGCCGCTTTCCTCGCCGCAGATGTAGGCCCCGGCACCGCGGCGCAGGTGGATATCAGGCAGCTTCCACTGACTGTGACCGGTGATCCGGTCGCCCGCCGCCTGAAGGGCCGCGATTTCCTGCTCCAGCAGCTGCCGCACACCCGCGTATTCGTCGCGCAAGTAGATGTAGCAGGCACTGCAGCCGACCGCCCAGGCCGCGATCAGCATGCCCTCGAGGAATCGATGCGGCTCACGCTCCAGGTAATGACGATCCTTGAAGGTGCCGGGCTCGCCCTCGTCGGCGTTGACCGCCAGCAGCCGCTCACCGGTCTGCTGCGCGACGATCCGCCACTTGCGCCCCGCCGGAAATCCGGCGCCCCCCAGGCCGCGCAGGCCCGCGGATTCCACGCCGGCATAGAGGCCCTCGAGCGCCTCCGGCGTAGCCGGCTGAGCCAGCAACCGCCCGAGCACCTGATAGGCGCCGCCGCTGAGGGCGCGGTCCAAGGTCACCGCCTGGGCGGGAACCGGACAGTCACGCAGGCCGCCGTCGACTGCGGCAATCACCGACTCGACGGTAGCGGGCGCCAGCGGATACTGATGCACGACCACCACCGGCGCCTCGGCACAACGGCCGACGCAGGGAACGCGCTGGATGCGCACCGGCCCCTGCAGGCAGCCCGGCTGCTGCAAGGCGGCGAGCAGTGCCTCGGCGCCGGCCAGGGCGCATGACGCCGAGTCGCACACGCGGATCGTCAGGCGGCGCAGGTTGCGGCTCGCCTTCCTTGACGACGTCGAAATGATGATAGAAGGTTGCCACCTCGAAGACCTCGGCCTGCGAGAGGCGCAGTTCCGAGGCCAGGGCGGCGAGCATCGCCACGGGCAGGCAAGCCTTGCGCATCCTGGATCAGATGGAGGTATTCGATGAGCAGATCGGGCCGCCGGGGCCGATCGCCGAGCAGGCCTTCGACGGTCTGCCGCGCCGCGTGCTCCAGCGGCCGGCCCTTGGCAAGTCCGATCGGACGCTTGAACTCTCTGGTGCGCATCCCGTGACTGTAGCTCAGCCGGCAGACATGCGCCAAATCGACAGCCGCTACTGGAAGAACTCCTTGACCCGATCCTTCCAGCTGCGGGTCTGCGGGCTATGGCGCGCGTCGGACAGGCTCTGGTCCAGGTCTCGCAGGATCTGCTTCTGCTTGTCGGTCAGGCGCACCGGTGTCTCGACCGCAATGTGGGCGTAGAGGTCGCCGGGATGGGCCGCTCGCACGCCCTTGATGCCCTTGCCGCGCAAGCGGAAGACCTTGCCCGGTTGCACGCCCTCCGGCAGTTCGATCTCCGCCCTGCCGCCGAGCGTCGGGACGTGAATCGTCCCACCCAGCGCCGCGGTGGTGATACCGATCGGCACTTCACAGTGCAGGTCGTCCCCGTCGCGCTTGAATACGCTGTGTTCCTTGATCCGGATCTCCACGTAGAGGTCACCGGCTGGCCCGCCGTTGACCCCGGGCTCGCCGTTGCCGCCCGAGCGGATGCGCATGCCGTCATCGATGCCCGCAGGAATCTTGACCTGCAGGGTCTTGGTGCGCTTGATCCGTCCCGCGCCCTGACAGGTTTCACAGGGCTCGGGAATCACCTTGCCGGTGCCGTGACACGCCGGGCAGGTTTGCTGGACGGAAAAGAATCCCTGCTGGATCCGGACCACACCCTGGCCACCGCAGGTGCGGCAGGTCTGGGGCTTGGTGCCGGGCTTCGCGCCACTGCCCTTGCAGGGGCCGCAGTTGTCCCACGAGGGTACGCGGATCTCGGTGTCATAGCCGCGTGCCGCCTGTTCCAGGGTCACTTCCATCGCATAGCGCAGGTCGGCGCCACGATAGACGTTGCCCCCGGCGCCGCGGGAACCGCCGCCGCCGGCCGCGGCGCCACCACCGAAGATGTCGCCGAAGATGTCGCCGAAGACATCGGCGAACCCGCCGCCGAATCCACCGGCGCCGCCGGCGCCACCGCCGGCCACGCCGTCCACGCCGGCATGTCCGAAGCGGTCATAGGCTTCACGCTTGCGAGGGTCCGTGAGGACCTCGTAGGCTTCCTTGACCTCCTTGAACTTCTCCTCGGCCTTGTTGTCGTCCCGGTTGCGATCCGGGTGAAACTTCATCGCGAGTTTGCGATAGGCCTTCTTGAGCTCTTCTTCGCTGGCATTCTTCGCGACGCCGAGAGTGTCATAGAAATCACGTTTCGCCATTGCCCCGACGCATCCTTGCTGCAATCAAAAAAAGACCCGGACTCCCAGGCGCTCCTGCACCCCGGGATCCGCACCTGACGCTACCTCTGCCTTCAGGCGTCGCGCTTGACTTCCTTGAACTCGGCATCCACCACGTCTTCAGCCGTTTCCCTGCGCTGACGGTCTTCGCCCGCGCCGCTCGGCTCACTATCACCGTCTGAGGCGGCACCCGCTCCGGCTGCGCCGGCAGCACCCGATGCGGCCGCAGCGGCCTGTGCATCAGCGTACATCTTCTCGCCCAGCTTCTGCGAGGCGGTGGTCAGTGCCGCGGTGGCGGCCTCGATCTTTTCCTGGTCCTCGGTCTTCAGGGCTTCACGGACGTCGTTCATCGCCGCTTCGACCTTGGCCTTCTCGTCGGCATCGAGCTTGTCGCCATGGTCCTTGAGCGACTTCTCGACCGAGTGAACCATCGCATCCGCGTTGTTGCGCGCTTGCGTCAGCTCGACCCGCTTCTTGTCCTCGTCGGCATGCACCTCGGCGTCCTTGACCATCTTGTCGATCTCGGCCTCGGACAAGCCGGAGTTTGCCTTGATGGTGATCTTGTTCTCCTTGCCGGTCGCCTTGTCCTTGGCCGACACGTGCAGGATGCCGTTGGCGTCGATGTCGAAGCCGACCTCGATCTGCGGCGTGCCGCGCGCAGCCGGCGGGATGCCTTCGAGGTTGAACTCGCCCAGCGGCTTGTTGCCGGCCGCGATTTCGCGCTCGCCCTGGAACACCTTGATCGTCACCGCCGGCTGGTTGTCTTCCGCCGTCGAGAACACCTGGCTGAAGCGGGTCGGGATCGTCGTGTTCTTCTGGATCATCTTGGTCATCACGCCGCCGAGGGTCTCGATGCCCAGCGACAGTGGCGTCACGTCCAGCAGCAGCACGTCCTTGCGATCACCGGCGAGCACCGAGCCCTGGACCGCTGCGCCAACTGCCACCGCCTCGTCCGGGTTGACGTCACGGCGGGGGTCCTTGCCGAAGAACTCCTTGACCTTCTCCTGGACCTTGGGCATCCGGGTCATGCCGCCGACCATGATCACGTCGTCGATGTCGGAGACCTTGACGCCGGCGTCCTTGATCGCGATGCGGCAGGGCTCGATGGTGCGGTCGATGAGTTCCTCCACCAGCGCTTCGAGCTTCGCGCGGGTGATCTTCATGTTGAGGTGCTCGGGACCGGCCGAACCCATGGTGATGTATGGCAGGTTGATTTCCGTCTGCTGGCGTCGACGACAACTCGATCTTCGCCTTCTCGGCCGACTCCTTCAGGCGCTGCAGGGCCAGCACGTCCTTGGACAGGTCCACGCCGCGGTCCTTCTTGAATTCCGTGATGATGTAGTCGATGATCCGCTGGTCGAAATCCTCACCGCCCAGGAAGGTGTCGCCGTTGGTGGACAGCACTTCGAACTGCTTCTCGCCGTCGACGTCGGCAAGGTCGATGATCGAGATGTCGAAGGTGCCGCCACCCAGGTCGTAGACGGCGATCTTGCGATCCTTGTTGCCGCCCTTGTCCAGGCCGAAGGCCAGCGCTGCGGCTGTCGGCTCGTTGATGATGCGCTTGACTTCGAGGCCGGCAATCCGACCGGCGTCCTTGGTCGCCTGGCGCTGGCTGTCGTTGAAGTAGGCCGGCACGGTGATCACGGCTTCGGTGACTTCTTCGCCCAGGTAGTCTTCGGCGGTCTTCTTCATCTTGCGCAGCACTTCGGCCGAGATCTGCGGCGGCGCGAGCTTCTTGTCCCGCACAGCTGACCCATGCGTCGCCGTTGTCCGCCTTGACGATGCCGTAGGGCATCAGGTCGATGTCCTTCTGGACTTCTTTTTCCACGAACTTGCGCCCGATCAGCCGCTTGACCGCATACAGGGTGTTCTTCGGGTTGGTGACGGCCTGACGCTTGGCCGGCGCGCCGACCAGGATCTCGCCGTCTTCCATGTAGGCGACGATCGAGGGCGTCGTGCGAGCGCCCTCGGCGTTCTCGATGACCTTCGGCTTGTTGCCTTCCATGATTGCGACGCAGGAGTTGGTGGTTCCCAGGTCGATACCGATGATCTTGCCCATGATTACGTTCCTCGAAAATTTCTCTGATTGCCAATGATTTGGGGTGATCCCTGCGGCTTTTCAAGCATTCGCTGCGCCCCATGCGCTCTCGCGAAGAAAATCAGGCCGCTACAGCCGCTGTCTTTGAATCGTCATTCACCGCCTGGGAGGCTAGCTGGCCTGGCTGACGGTGACCAGGGCCGGCCGCAAGGATCCGGTCATTGATCAGATAGCCCTTCTGAAGCACCGATACCACATGGTTCGGCGCCACGTCCTTGGAGGGCGCCATGGAAATCGCCTGGTGCAGGTTGCGGATCGAACTTCTGGTGCAGAGGATCGATCACCAGCACGACGATGGCGATCGAAGGCCTGGGTCAGTTGGCGCAACGTCGCTTCCACGCCTTCCTTGAGGCTTTCGACGCTGGGGACCTCGACCGAAAGCGC
Organism: uncultured beta proteobacterium; assembly: GCA_963834335.1. Taxonomy (GTDB): domain Bacteria; phylum Pseudomonadota; class Gammaproteobacteria; order Burkholderiales; family Burkholderiaceae_E; genus Lautropia. The sequence goes on from CAWIBK010000002.1 coordinate 937,791, forward strand.
CATTTCCAGACTGTCCCGAACCGGAAGCAGGCTTTCCGCGAAGCTTTCGATCGCGTACTTGTGGGCCTTGGACACGTCGTCCTGCGCCCGCCGCCGTACGTTCTCCATCTCCGCCAGTGCACGCAGGTACTGTTCGTGGCTTTCCCGGGCCCGAGCCTCGGCCGCAGCCAGGGCTGCCCCCGCGTCCGCCTCGGCCGGCGGGGCCTGGCGTTCGGCCTCGGCCGGTGCCGGCTGGGCGGCCGATTCAGGAGGCGCCGCCCGATCAGAGCCACGGCCACTACCGGGCACCTGCCAGCCGCCCGCGGGTGCCTCCTCAGGCTCAGTCGCATACATCGGTTGGTCGTCGCGGCCGTCTCCGTCCTGAAAACCGGGTTCCCGGCTGGCGGAATGCGGATCGGCGTTGGGCTTCGGTCCTTTTGGGTCGATCATGGTCTGGAGTCTGGAATATGGTAAAAAACTTGAAAATTCAAACGGTTAGACCGATTGTACGAAAACTATTGGGTCCATAGCCTGGAATTCAAGAGCCGTCCGGCACAAACTCGCCGGGTCGCCGCCGTCGGAATGCGGCGTTACCAGGGCTAAACCGTCGCCCCTCGCTCCCGGGCGAGCGCCTGCCGGCGGGCCAGTGCGGCCGGACTGCGCTCCGGATCCGTTGCCGCGGGAGGCGTGACCGGCCAGCCCCCCATGTGGGTCTGCGCCACGTCCGCCAGCGCACCGATCCAGTCCGCCGAATCGTTGAGACAGGCAATGTACTTGAAGGCCGTGCCGCCGGCGGCAAGGAAGGCTTCGCTCGCCTCGATGTCGATTTCCTCGAGCGTCTCCAGGCAGTCCGCAACGAAGCCGGGGCAGACAACGTCGACCGAGCGGGTGCCGGCTTTGGCCAGGGCCAGCAAGGTCGGCAGGGTGTAGGGTTCGAGCCAGCGGGCGCGGCCGAATCGCGACTGGAAGGTGGCGATCCAGTCGATCCGGGCGCAGGCCAAGTTCATCGCGCCAGCAGCCGCGCGGTGGCGAGGCACTCGCAGTGGTAGGGTCGCCGAGCGTCAAGCGACCGACGCGGCAACCCGTGAAAGCTCATCACCAGTTTCTCCGCCGCGACCGTCGGTCTCCCAGTGCCGGCGGATCCGCGCGGCGAGCGCGGCGATGTAGCCCGGATCGCGATGGAAATTCCGACCATCCGGAACTCCGGCAGGTTGCGCCAGCCCGACAGCTCGCGGGCGATCGCATCGAAAGCGGAGGCAGTGGTCGATGCCGCGTACTGCGGATAGAGCGGAACCACCAGCAGCCGCGTCGAGATTGCGCTCGCGCAAGCTCCCGCAGGACTGTCTCGAGCGACGGATTGCCGTAGCGCATGCCGTGGACCACCGCCACGTCGAGCCCGCGCTCGCCGAGCATGTCCGCGCAAGCAGCGTCGCCTGGCGGCGGGTGTGGACCGCCAGCGGCGAGCCCTCGGAGGTCCACACCGCCTGGTACTTGGCGGCCGACTTGCGCGGCCGGGTGTTGAGGATGATGCCGTTGAGGATCGAGCCACCAGGCAGCGCGAGGGATCTCCACCACCCGCGGATCGGACAGGAACTGCTTCAGGTAGCGGCGCACCGGCGCCGGCGCCGGCTCATCCGGGCGTACCGAGCTGGACCAGGAGTACGGCGGTCAGTGGCGGGCTGTCGATGGGAGAAACTGCTGCTGGCGGCGAATCGGTCCATGCCGCGATTCTCGCACCTTGAAGGTGGCGCCCGGACCACCCGCCGGTCAGTGGACGGCGGCTTCCGGACCATCGCCGGTCAGTGTCTCAGGCTCTGGCCGGTCTCGCGCGTCGAAGATGTGGGCATGGGCCAGGTCGGGCTGCAGGTCGATCTCGTCGCCCGCATGCGCGGAGATCCGGTCATGCGACACCACGATGATGTCGGAGTGGCCGATCCGGCACAGGACCTGGGTATCCGCGCCGGTCGGCTCCATCACCACCACCTTGCCGCGAAGTCCGCTGCCGCCGTCGCCCAGCATCAGGTGTTCCGGCCGGATGCCGAACACCACCGACCGGCCCTCAGCCAGCTTTTCGCTGGCGCCTGCCGCCTTGTCGATGCCGATGTGCACGCCGTCGCCGACGTCGATCTGGCCGCCGCGGATGACGCCTTTCATCATGTTCATGCCCGGCGATCCGATGAAGCCCGCCACGAAGATGTTGTCGGGATGATCGTAGAGCTCCAGCGGCTCACCGACCTGCTCGACCACGCCGTCGCGCATGACCACGATCCGGTCGGCCATCGTCATCGCCTCGATCTGGTCGTGGGTGACGTAGACCGCGGTGGTCTTGAGCCGCTGGTGCAGCGCCTTGATCTCGGTGCGCATGGCAACCCGCAGCTTGGCGTCGAGGTTGGACAGCGGCTCGTCGAACAGGAACACCTGGGGTTTGCGCACGATGGCCCGGCCCATGGCGACCCGCTGACGCTGTCCGCCGGACAGTTGCCTGGGGAAGCGGTCCAGGTAGGGTTCCAGGCCGAGAATCTGCGCAGCGTCGCCCACCCGCCTGTCGATCTCGTCCTTCGGGGTCTTGGCCAGTGTCAGCGCGAACGCCATGTTGTCGCGCACCTTCATGTGCGGATAAAGGGCATAGTTCTGGAACACCATCGCGATGTCGCGCTCTTTGGGCGGCACGTCGTTGACCACCCGCTGTGCCGATGCTGATCGTGCCGGCGGAGATCTGCTCCAGGCCGGCGATCATCCGCAACAGCGTCGACTTGCCGCACCCGGACGGTCCGACCAGGACGCAGAACTCGCCGTCGGCGATGTCGACGTCGACGCCGTGGATCACCTGCGTCGTACCGTACACTTTCTTGACTTGACTGATAGTCACAGTTGCCAAGGCTGCCCCTCCGATTCTTGTTTGAGTGCGCAACGTGAAGTCGGCGCCGCGCTCTGGAACTGAGGGATGCTAACCGCAAAAACACGCGCGCGCGCACGCCGCGGCAGACCGGGCGGCCCCCGGGAAAACACCGATTTCCGGACGGATCAGCGCGCCTTGCTGCTCTGGTTCAGGGCGCTCGAAACCAGCTTGGCGGTGATGTCGACGATCGGCACATGGTCTGGTAGGCCATGCGCGTCGGGCCGATCACGCCCAGGGTACCGACGACCTTGCCGTCGACTTCGTAGGGTGCGGTGACGACCGACAACTCCTCCATCGGCACCAGGTTGGATTCGCCGCCGATGTAGATCTGTACGCCCTGGGCACGCACCGAGGCATCCAGCAGTTGCAGGAGATCCGTGCGCTTCTCGAACAGGCTGAAGAGATCCTTGAGTCGGCTCATGTTGGCGGCGAAATCCGGCAACCCGACGAAGTTGCGTTCGCCGGCCACGACCAGCGACTCGCTCTGGTCGTGCGCCGCTTCGCTGCCGGCTTCCACCGCGCGCTGCATGAGCGTGGAGATGTCCTCCCGCAGCCGTGACAAGCTCCGTACGCAGCCGTGACTTGATGTCCTCGAAGTCGACGCCGGCGTAGTGCATGTTGATGAAGTTGGCGGCTTCGATCAGGGTCGTCGGCGAGTGATCCTGCTCGACCGAGAGGATCCGGTTCTGGACGTCGCCCTCCGCCGAGACGATGATCAGCAGCACCCGGCGCTCCGACAGCCGCAGGAACTCGATCTGGCGGAAGGTGGAGGCGCGCCGCGGGCGCCAGCACGACCCCGGCAAAGGTGGACAGCTTCGACAGCAGCGAGGCGGCCTGCGACGATCACCCGCTTCGGCTCATCGGCCGACAGCGCGCCGCGCAGCGTGCCGCGCCTGCTCTGCCATGCAGCGGCTGCACGGTGATCAGGGAGTCGACGAACAGACGGTAGCCAAGCGGCGTGGGGATGCGACCGGCCGAGGTGTGCGGACTGGTGATCAGGCCCTCGTCCTCCAGGTCCGCCATGACGTTGCGGATCGTGGCCGGCGACAGTTCCAGGTGCGAGAACGTCGAGAGGGTGCGCGAGCCGACCGGCTGACCGTCAGCGATATAGCGCTCTATCAGCGTCTTGAGCAGCAGTCGTGAACGATCGTCCATTGCTCCTACGCTACCACAGCCGCCTGGATATATGATTTCCTCGAATTGAATTATGGTGTAATCCGCCGAATGACCGCCCGCTTCAAGACCATCGCCCTGTTCGGCCGTCCTCAGACCGACGGGCTGGCGGAGATCCTGGACCAGATCGCCGGTTGGCTGAAGCGGCGCGGCGTCACCGTCCTGATCCAGACCAATCGTAGCACCCGGGCGCTGCAGTCGCTCGGCCGGCGCGCGGAACTCGGCATCATCGTCGGCGGCGACGGCACCATGCTCGGCATCGCCCGCACACTCGCGCCGCTCGGCCTGCCGGTCGTCGGCATCAACCTCGGCCGGCTCGGCTTCATCACCGACATCACCTTCTCGCACTGGGAGGAGGCACTCGAGGCGATCCTGGAAGGCAACTTCGAGGTGGAGGACCGGGCACTCATCGACGTCACGGTCATCCGACGCGGCCGGACCATCTTCCACTCCCGCGCGCTCAACGACGTCGTCGTCAGCCGCAGTTCGCGCGCCGGCATGATCGAGATCGAGGTCAAGGTGGACGGCCTCTTCATGTACAACCCCCGGGCGGACGGCCTGATCGTCGCCACGCCCACCGGCTCGACCGCCTATGCGCTGTCCGCCAACGGACCGATCCTGCACCCGGCGCTGCAGGGCCTGGTGCTGGTGCCGGTTGCGCCGCAGGCCCTGTCCAACCGGCCGATCGTGCTGCCCGACCACTGCGAAGTCGAACTCACCATCGTCAGCGGCCGCAATCCCCGCGTCAATTGCGACATGCAGTCGTTCGCCGACCTGCAGCTGGAGGACCTGATCGAGATCCGGCGCTCGGCCGACTCCAGCCGCTTCCTCCACCCGCCCGGCTACAGCTACTACGCGACCTTGCGCGCCAAGCTCAACTGGCATGAGATGCCCAGTCTCAATCCGCGCGGCTGAAAGCGGACGATGCTGCGACTGCTGCGCCTGAAGGACTTCGTCATCGTCGACTCGGCCGAAATCGAGTTCGGCGCGGGTTTCACCGCCCTGACCGGTGAGACCGGCGCCGGCAAGTCGATCCTGCTGGACGCGCTCGGCCTGGCGCTGGGGGCGCGCGGCGATGCGGCCATGATCCGTGAAGGCGCCGCCCGCGCCGACATCAGCGCCGAGTTCACGATCGAGGTGCCGCTGGATACCTGGCTGGCGCAGAACGACCTCGCGGGCGATCCCGGAGTGCTGCTGTTGCGCCGGGTGCTGGACAGCGACGGCCGCTCGCGCGCCCTGGTCAACGGGCATCCGACCACGGTGGCGCAACTGCGTGAGATCGGCGAGCGGCTGGTCGACATCCACGGTCAGCACGAGTCGCAGATCCCTGATGCGGGCCGGCGCGCAGCGGGAATTGCTGGACCGCTTCGGCAAGCTGGATGGCAAGGTGGGCGCGGTTGCGGCGGCCTATGCGCAGTGGCAGGAGGCGGACAAGGACGCTTCGGGCCGCGCAGTCCGGCTCCCGGGAGATCGAGATCCGGGCGGAGCGCTTGCGCTGGGAACTGGACGAAATCGAGCAGCTGCGGCTCGCCGCGGGGGAATGGGAAGAACTCAGCCAGGAACAGAAGAGACTTGCCCACGCCAAGGACCTGATAGAAGGCGCGGACGCCGCCTCGTCAGCGCTGTCCAAAGGCGACGGCGCCATCACTGAAACGCTCGCGAGCCTGCAGCAGCGACTGCGCACGCTGGCCGGGATCGACCCGGCCCTCGCCTCGGCCGCCGACCTGGTCGATTCGGCGGCCATCCAGCTGGACGAAGCGGGCAGCGACCTGGCCAGCTATGTGCAGCGTGTTGATCTCGATCCGGAGCGCCTCGCGGAAGTCGAGAACCGGGTCGGCGCCATTTTCACCAGCGCGCGCAAGCTCAAGCTGCCGCCCGAGCGCCTTTTCCAGCATCAGGAGGAACTGCAGGCGGAGTACGCCCTGCTGTCGCGCACCCAGGACCTGGCGGTGCTGGAAGCCGAGGTCGCCCGGACCCGCGCAGCCTATGACAGCGAGGCGGCGGCGTTGTCCCGGGCCCGCCGCAGCGCGGCCAGCCGTCTCGCCAAAGGCGTGACCGGCCAGATCGACCGGCTCGGCATGGCCAAGGCAAGCCTGGTGGTGGCCTGCGAGCCGTCGGCACCCGGCCCCAGCGGGGCCGACGCCATCGAGTTCAGGATCGCAGCGCATGGCGGCGCCACCCCGCGGCCGATCGCCAAGGTGGCCTCGGGCGGAGAGCTGTCGCGGCTGGGACTGGCCATCGCGGTGCTCGCCGCGCAGGCCAACCCGGTGCCGACGCTGATCTTCGACGAAGCCGACGCCGGCATCGGCGGTGCGGTCGCCGCCGTCGTCGGCGAGTTGCTGCAGCAGCTGGCCGCGAGCTGCCAGGTCTTCTGCGTCACGCACCTGCCCCAGGTCGCCAGTCGCGCGGACAGACACCTCAAGGTCAGCAAGCGCATCCGCAAGACGGGCAACGGCGCGGCCGGCGCGGCAACATCAGGAGCCGGGGAAACAAGCAGCAGCAGCGTGGAAGCCTTGTCGGATCAGCAGCGGCTGGAAGAGATCGCCCGCATGCTGGGCGGCAAAAGAATCACGGAAACCACGCGCGCGCATGCCCGCGAAATGATCGACGGCGGCCGGCGCCCTTAGAAACCTTCCTTGCGGACCTGCGAGTTCGTCGACAGCACTTCCTCGCCGCCGCCCAGCCGGATACCGCGCACCGGGCAGGCGTCGCTGTAGTCCAGGCCCACCGCCAGCTTGATGTGACCGCCGTCGGCACTGCTGCCCAGGCTCACGTCGAACCCGACCCAGCGGTTGCCGATCCAGACCTCCGACCAGGCCCGGCTGGCCACTGCGGCCCGGTCGGCCGTGTAGACATAGCCGCTCACGTAGCGTGCCGGCAGACCGAGGCAGCGGCAGCAGGCGAGGAACACGTGCACCTGATCCTGGACCGCGCCGCCCTGAGCGCGCGAAGGCCTGCGCGGCCGTGGTTTCGACATCGGTGATTCCCGGCGTCAGGGGCAGCGCCTGCTGGACCGCCGACATCAGGTCGGTGGCGCCGATCAGCGGCCGGAGACCGACGCCCTTTCGCATCGGCTCGCAGAACGCGATGATCGCATCGTCGAGTTCGGTCAGGTCGGTGGCCCGCAGGAACACGCGCGGATTGACCAGGTCCGCCGGCTCGCCGTCGTCCACGTCGGGCACCTCGACCGTCCCGGTGCGCGACGATCGAGATCGAATCGTGAGAACGCGACAGGGTCATGAGGTTGGTCAGGTTGCCGAACGCGTCGACGAACTGGATCGAGCGGCTCGGCAGGTCCAGCTGCCACTCCAGCACGCGCTGGCGGTTGTTGGTGACCGGCGTCATGCGGATGTACTGCGTACTGCGCGCGACCGGTTCCGCGTAGCGGTAGGTCGTCGCATGATGGACGGACAGTTTCACCCGCGCCTCCTACTTGAGTTCCAGGTAGGCGTGATGCACCGCATCGCCCAGTTGCACCATCTGATTCAGGAAATCTTCCAGAAACGCGCGGTAGTCGTGGCTGTAGATCTCCTCCAGGTCGGCGAACTCCAGGTGGGCATGCATGGTGGCCGCCAGCCGCCGGGCCGGCTTGGCGGTGGCATCCGGCAGCAGTTGCAGCAGCCGCACGATCTCGTCGAAACAGAAGCGCAGAGAACGCGGCAAGGTGGGATCCAGGATCAGCAGTTCAGCTACCCGGCGTTCATCCACCGCATCGCGGTAGGTGTCACGGTACGCCTCGAAGGCGCTGACCGATCGCAGCACCGCGCTCAGGCGGTAGTAATCGGTGATGTCGTTCCTGGCGGCCGCTACTGCTCCCAGGGTCTGCTTGACGGAGAGAATCCGTGCGGTGTTGTCGGCCCGCTCCAGGAAGGTACCGAGACGGATGAAATGGTAAGGCTGGTCACGCCGGATCGTGGCGAAGGTGATGCCGCGAAACAGGTGGCTGCGCTCCTTGACCCACTCGAAGAACGCGTTGTCGGCCGGCTGGCTCTCCTGGTGGCGCTTCTGCAGCAGTTGCAGCCAGGTGTGGTTGATGTCTTCCCACATTTCCGTGGTGATGTCCGCCCGCACGGCACGCGCGTTCTCGCGGCTGTTGCGCAGGCAGTTGAAAATGCTGGACTCGTGCAGCGCGTCCCACGCGAGGTAGGCCGCGACATCCTCGGGCGTGCGGTCCCGTCCGGACGCATCGAAGGCGTCCAGGGAGTTGGTGATCACCAGCGGCTCTATCGCCGCGCCGTTGTCGTGCACGCCGCGCGACACCAGCGCGAGCAACTGCCCGACGTCCAGGATCCGGGCCATGTTCTCGGCGCGCTCCAGGTAGCGGGCCATCCAGTAAAGGTGTGAGGCGACCCTCGAGAGCATCAGTGATCCACCACCCAGGTGTCCTTGGTGCCACCTCCCTGGGAGCTGTTCACCACCAAAGAACCTTTGCGCAGAGCGACGCGGGTGAGCCCGCCGGGGACGATGCGGATATCCCTGCCGGTGAGAACGAACGGGCGCAGGTCCAGGTGGCGCGGCGCCACGCCCTCCTCCACGAACGTCGGGCAGGTGGACAGGGCCAGGGTCGGCTGCGCGATGTAGCGCTCCGGATGGGCGACCAGCACTTCGCGAAATCGCGCGATCTCCTCGGTGCTGCTGGTGGGCCCCACCAGCATCCCGTAGCCGCCCGCGCCATGGACCTCCTTGACGACCAGTTCCGGCAGCTTTGCCAGCACGTAGGACAGGTCTTCCGGCTTGCGGCACTGAAAGGTCGGCACGTTCTTCAGCAGCGGCTCTTCGCCGAGGTAGAAGCGGACCATGTCGGGCACGTACGGGTAGATGGACTTGTCGTCCGCCACGCCGGTGCCGATCGCATTGCAGATCACGACGTTGCCCATCCGGTAGGCCGCCACCAGGCCCGGGATGCCGAGCGCGGAATCGGACCGGAAAGCCAACGGATCCATGAACACGTCGTCGAGCCGGCGATATATGACGTCCACCCGCTGGCGTCCGGAGGTGGTGCGCATGTATACGAAGCCATCCTCGACGAAGAGGTCCCGGCCCTCGACGAGTTCGATGCCCATCTGCTGGGCCAGGAAGGCGTGCTCGAAATACGCGCTGTTGTAGGGACCCGGCGTCAGCAGGGCAACCGTCAGGCCGGTCCTGCAGCGAGGCCGCGTTCAGAGTGTCCAGCAGCAGACTCGGATAGTGCTCCACCGGCCGGATCGAATGCCTCTGGAACAGCTCGGGAAACAGCCGCATCATCATCTTGCGGTTCGACAGCATGTAGGACACGCCGGACGGCACGCGCAGGTTGTCCTCCAGCACATAGAACTCGCCGTCGCTGTGGCGGACCAGGTCGACCCCGACGATGTGGGCATAGGTCTGGTGCGGCATCTGCACCCCCACCATCGCGACCTGGTACTGCTGGTTGACCAGGATATGGTCGGAGGGGATCAGGCCCGCCCGCAGAATGTCCTGCTTGTGATAGATGTCCGCGAGGAAACGGTTGATCGCCTTCACCCGCTGGGTGAGCCCCAACTCGAGCCGGCTCCAGTCGTCCGCATCGATGATCCGCGGCACCACGTCCGACGGTATCAGCCGTTCCGTGCCGGTGTCGTCGCCGTAGACCGAGAAGGTGATGCCGGTGCGGCGAAAGATCAGATCTGCCTCGGCGCGCTTGCGCGCCATCCACTCCGCGGACCGGGACTGCAGCCATTCCTGGTACGCGGCATAGTGCTTGCGAACGGCACCGTCCGCCAGCAGCATTTCGTCGTAACCGCCCGGCGCGGGCGGTATCAGGTCCAGTCCCGGCTCTTCGGCCGGCGGCTGGGGCGCCGCCGGCATCCCGCCGCCTACTTGGGACGATACTTGCATTGCGGCCGCTTGCAGTTTCCGTACAGGGCCAGGGCATGCTCCTGGAGTTCGAAGCCGTGCTCCGCCGCGACGCGCTGCTGGCGCTGCTCTATGGCGGAGTCGAAAAACTCCTCCACCCGCCCGCACTGCAGGCAGACGAGATGGTCATGATGCGAGCCCTCATCGAGTTCAAAGACGGCCTTGCCGGACTCGAAGTTGCTGCGCTTGAGGATGCCGGCCTGCTCGAACTGGGTCAGCACCCGGTAGACCGTTGCCAGGCCCACGTCCTGATGCTCCGTCAGCAGTTCACGATAGACGTCTTCCGCGCTCATGTGACGCTGCCGACCCAGCTGGAATATTTCCAGGATCTTCAACCGTGGGAGGGTTGCCTTCAGGCCCGCGCTCTTCAGGTCTGCAGTAGTCGACAATTGAGCCAGCCCTCGGGGAGGTTGCAACACCTTTATCATACAGCCTCCGCCCGCGCCGCCAGAAGAGCTGCCGGCGGCCCACCGCAGGGAATTCAACAATGCATTCGACATTACACGCTCCAGCGAACTCACCCCGTGGGCAGCCTCGGCAGCCGGCGCACGTTGCCGCCGGCGTCCACACGCCTCGCGCCGGAGCGAGCCTCCTGCCGGCGCTGCTGGTTCTCGCCCTCCTGGGCGGCTGCGCCAGCGCCGACCGCTCGCGCAGCGGCTTTCTCGAACCCTACCGGTTTTCGATTCCGCAAGGCAACTACCTCAATCAGCAAATGCTGGACCAGGTACGCCAGGGCATGAGCCGCGAGCAGGTCCGGCTCACCATCGGCTCGCCGCTGGTGACCGACATCTTCCATCCGGATCGCTGGGACTACGTCTTTCGCTTCCAGTATCCCAACGGGGATGCCGAGTTGCGACGGGTAACGATCTTTTTCAAGGAGGACCGGGTCGCCGAGGTCAAGGCGGATGCGCTGCCGCAGCGGGACGATCCGAACGATCCCGCCCTGCCCGGCTACCAGCCCAAGGAGACTTGAATGCAGCGGATTGCGGTTGCGGGCGCCACCGGGCGCATGGGCAAGATGCTGATCGAGGCGATCACCGCGGCGCCGGACATGACGCTCAGCGGCGCGCTCGACATCGCCGGCAGTCCGGCAATCGGCACTGATCCGGTCGCTTTCCTGGGCAAAACCAGCGGCATCGAAGTGACTGCCGATCTCGCCGAGGGGCCTGGACGGTGCCCAGGTGCTGATCGACTTCACCCGGCCCGCTGCCACGCTGGCGCACCTCGCGGCCTGCCGCGGCAATGGCACCAGAATGGTGATCGGCACGACCGGATTCACCGAAAGCGAGCAGACGATGATCCGGGATGCGGCATCGGAGCTTGCCATCGTGATGTCGCCGAACATGAGCGTCGGGGTCAACGTCGCGATGAAGCTGATCGCCATGGCGACCCGAGCCCTGGCTGCCGATTGCGACATCGAAGTATTCGAATCGCATCACCGTGACAAGGTCGATGCCCCGTCCGGCACGGCGCTCAAGATGGGTGAGGTGATTGCCGAGGCTCAGGGTCGGCGGCTCGCCGATCATCGCCGTCCACGGGCGGCACGGCCACACCGGAGCGCGCCCGCCGGGAACCATCGGCTTCAGCGCCATCCGCGGCGGCGACATCGTGGGCGAACACACCGTGATGTTTGCCGGCACCGGCGAACGAATCGAAATCACCCACCGATCGTCAAGCCGAGCCAACTACGCTCAGGGCAGCCTGCGCGCCGCCCGCTTCCTGGCCGCCCGCAGCACCGGCCTGTTCGACATGGACGACGTGCTCGGCCTGCGCTGACGCCGCCGCTCATCGCGCGCGCTCGCGCGCCTGTCTCCTGCACCCTCGCGCCAGGTCGCCGCCCGGGACTCAATAGCAGGAAACAAGATCATCGTGTCCCCCGCCAGGGGCAACTCCGAGGTACTCGGTGCTCGCTGGCGCTCGTCGATCGAATCCGTATCCGCTCCTGTTCCGGCTCGCCGTGGCCGCCCTGTGCAGCGGCACCTTGTCGGTACCCGCGCAGGCCGGGCCCGGCGGCGGATCCGCCGGCGCGGCCGGCCCGGTCACGACCGCCACAACGCCTCAATCAGCCCCGGCGGCCGCCGATGCCGAACTGCATGCGCTTGCCGCAGCCATGATCAACGAGTTGCGCGACCGGGTCGCCACCTGTGGCGACCCACTTGCCGCAACGTCACATGCCGCGTCGCTGCCGCATGCACCTGCCATCGTCACCTGCCGCTGCGTCACCTTTCAGCCCGGCGACTGCCGTCCCGGCACCGGCGGGCGTCGCTCTTCGCGGCAGGCCCGTGCTGCGATTCAACCCCCGTCTCACGGCCGCGGCGCAGCGCCAGGCCGAGAGCATGGCCCGCTCGCGGCAGGTGACCCACCGCGCAATGGACGGCACGACCGTTCGCGAGCGCAGCCTACAGGCCGGCTACCGCTGGCGCGTCATCGGCGAGAACCTGGCCGCCGGCCAGCGCAGTCTCGCGGAAGTGCTGGCTCAGTGGCTTGCCAGCGAGACGCACTGCGACAACCTGCTGGACGAGCGCTTCACCGAGTTCGGCGTTGCTCGCGCCTGGTCGCCCGGCGGCGGCTATCCGCAGCGCGTGTACTGGGCGCTGGTGATGGGCAAGCCGAGGTGATACGTCCCGGGTCGAGGACCCGGGGGGCCTCAGGGCGAGGCCATCGCCAGCGCGGCCAGCACGATGTCCACCGTCAGCAATTCCGGCAGGATCTGCGGCGGTTGGGCGGGCGAGGTATAGACCAGGTAGAGCGGCACGCCGTTGCGCCCGAAGCGCGCCAGTTCGGCCGTGATCGCCGGATCGCGGCTGGTCCAGTCGGCCCGCAGCAGCGCGACCTTGCCGGTGTCGAAGGCGCGGCGGACCGCTTCACGCTCGAGCACCAGTTTCTTGTTGGCCTGGCAACTGATGCACCAGGCCGCGGTGAAATCCACCATGACCGGGCGACCCTGCGCCAGGGCCTCGGAGACGCGCTCGGGTGACCAGCGCTGCCATTGCGCGGGCGCAGCGGTGACCGGTGCGAGGCCGGTTTCGCGCTCGGCTTGCGCGGTAACGCCGGGCGCTGTCACCGTCTCGATCTGAGCCAGTTGCCAGCCGCTGATGACCACCGCCGCCAGGGCCGCGGCCATCCCGGCCAGGCCGGGCCGCCGGCTGCCGGTACTGCCGGACCCGGCCGACTGCACACGCCCATAGACCCAGGCGGCGAAGGCCAGCAGGATGGCGCTGAGCAACAGGCGCAGCAGTCCGTCCGGTCCCGCCTGCAGCGTCAGCACCCAGGTGAGCCAGGCTGCTGTCGCCAGCATCGGGAAGGCGAGGAACTGCTTGAAGGTCTGCAGCCAGGGGCCCGGGCGCGGCAGCAGGCGCAGCAGGCGCGGCGCCCATCCCAGCACGAGGTAGGGCGCAGCCATGCCGATTCCCAGCGCGAGGAATACGAGCAGGGTCTGGCCGGGCGGCGAACTGAGCGTGAAGCCGACCGCACTGCCCATGAACGGCGCGGTGCATGGCGTCGCCACCAGCACTGCGATCACGCCGGTCCAGAAGCTGTTTGAAAGTCCTTGGCCGGTACCCGGCGCCCGCCCAGCGGCGCCGGAGGGCATGCCAACGGGTCCCGGGACGCCGAGCCGGGTCAACGAAACACCGGTCTCGAAAACGCCGAAGAGATTCAAGCCGATCAGCACGAACAGCAGCGCCATGGCGCCCACGAACAGCGGCGACTGCATCTGGAAGCCCCAGCCGGCGGCTGCGCCTGCGGACCGCAACGCCAGCAGGGACACGCCCAGCAGCAGGAACGACAACACCACGCCGGCGCTGAAGACCAGGGCGTGACGCCGCGCGACCCGCGCCTCGCCGCCGCCGGCCTGGGAAAACGAAAGCACCTTCAGGCCGATGACCGGAAACACGCAGGGCATCAGATTGAGAATCAACCCGCCCAACAGCGCGCCGGCAAGCGCGAGGACCAGCGAGACCGAGCCGCCGGCGTCCGGTGCGCTGCTGCTTTGCGACGCGCCGCCGGCGGGCGTCACCGCCGACGAGGCGGCGCGCCCCTGCAGCCGATCGAGCAGCCCCGGCCGGGGCTGTGGTCCCGACGGGACCACCTCGGCAACCGAGATAACTTTGCCCGGGACAGGTTGCGCGGCAAGAGGGTCGAGCGTCACCTCGACCGGGCGTCCGTCGGCCAGCAACACGCCCCCGGCCGGCTCGGGAAAGGACGACGCGGGCGCCGTCGCAAGCTGCAGCGCGCGCAGCGCAGGCGCGCCTTGCGGCCCGGCGCCATCCGCCTTCGCCGCCTCGCCCACCTCGCCCGCCTCGCCCGTCCTGGCCCGCGCACCCAGGACCATCAGCGACTGCCGTGCTGCCGGCGTGACAACGCCTTCGAAATAGGGAAAGAACTCGGCCCGTTGCGGGTTCATACCCGCGGGGAGCACGAGGTAGGCTTGCGTGCCCTCCTGCCACCAGGTTGCGGCGACCGCCGTCGGGCCGGGGGCGCGCTGCGCACTTTCCTCGAACAGGGCGACCGTGCCGGCCGCGGCGGCAAGCACCTGGTCGCCGATCGGCAGTTCCAGCGCCAGCGCGGCTTCTCCGGGGATGCACACGTCCTTGCAGACCAGCCACTGCGCGAGCACTTCGAACCGGGCTTTCGACTGCGGGGAATCGGCGGGCAATGCCACCGGCCGGGAGAGCACGACCTCGTTCTCGTACCCGTAGTTGGCGAGGTCGCCGATGGCCAACCGACGCGGCGCGGGCCAGGTGATCGCACCGAACTCGGTGCCGGCAGGGCCGGTCGGCTCAAAGCGCGTCGGCAACCCGGAATCGCCGGGATTGCGCCAATAGGTATGCCAGTCGGGATCGTGTTTCAGCCTCAGCCCGAGCCGGAAGGGCTGGCCCGGGACTGCCTGGGCCACGTCGGCGATCAGTTCGGCCTCGACCGAATCGACCCGTTGCGGTCCGGGCCGTGCCGGACCCGCCGCCGGCGCCTGGGCCAACGACGGCAGCTGCGCAAACAATGCGCTCAACAGGACAAGCAACGAAAGGAACCGTGACATCATTGCCGTACCCCGGTAAGCGATCTGAACGCGCTGCCGGAACTTGAAATCGTAGTGCTGAAGCGGTGCGCCATGAGCCTGCTCGGTTGACCGTGTATTCTACTGTCCGACCGGATGCACGGTTGCCGTAACCCGGCACGGCATCCACCCTTCCCGTCCGCCGAGCGGACGGACGCCCCGGCCGGTCGCGCGCTTGACCGGCCTGTTTCGAATCCCTACCATCCCGCGACATGGACAAAGAACTCCAGGTGCTTGGCGAACGTGTCTCACGCCTGGTCGAAATCGCCCGCCGGCTTGCTGAAGAAAACCGGACCCTGAAAGGTCGTTTGGGCGACGCCGTATCTGCCCGCGCCGACCTCGAACAGCGCGTCGCCGAGGCACGCGCGCGAGTGGAATCCGCACTCGCGCGTCTGCCGATCGCTGAGGAAAGCGAAGGCTAGAATGGCTGCCACTCGTCACGCCTGCTGAGTCGGCAAGCCGATCGTTCGGTCACGCGCAGCTTTCTCCCAACGTCTCAAGCAAGTCCCCGAGGAGTCAGATTGGATCAGCTCGAAGTCAAGATCCTGGAGCGCGTCTTCAAATTGCAGGTGCCGGCCGCAGAGCGCCCGCGCCTGATGGAAGCCGTCCGGCTGGTGGACAACAAGATGCGCGAGATCCGCGATGCGGGCAAGGCCTCCGGGCTCGATCGCATTGCGGTCAATGCCGCGCTTCAACTGGCCTATGAATTCCTGGGGCAGGAACGCGCCCCCGCCGTGTCGAGCGAGTCGTCGAACCGTATCAAAGAGATGAGCGAGGAACTTGAACTCGAGATCCGCAGGCAGGAAAGTCTTTTCTAGAAGGAAAAGTCTTTTCCAGACGTCTGTAAATTGACTCGCGTTCGTTCGTGAAGCGTATACTGAGCGCTACCCTGCGGTGTTCGCTACGGCCATACATTCCTTGAACCAATGCGATGCATTAGGTGCAGGGAAAAAACGCTTGGCACTGTTGTGATCGTCCTCACGGACGAACCTGATGTGTCAGCTCCCTGTGCCGCCCTGAACTCGTCGGTTCAGGATGCCGGCCGACCGGCACAGGCGGGGTACCTCTTTCATCGCGTTTCCATGCGCCACGTTTCCATGCGCCACTGCTGATGCGTCACTGGCTGATGAAATCGGAGCCTGGCGAGTGCTCCATAGACGATGCGCTGAGCGCGCAGAACGCCACCGTTCCCTGGGTCGGCGTGCGCAACTACCAGGCGCGCAATTTCATGCGCGATGAGATGCGGGTCGGCGACGGAGTGCTGTTCTATCACTCCAGCTGCGCGGTGCCGGGCATTGCCGGTGTCGCCGAAGTTGCGTCAGCGCCCTATCCCGACCCCACCCAGTTCGATCCCGCCTCCGACTATTTCGACCCGAAATCCAAACCGGCCGAGCCGCGCTGGACTCTGGTGGACGTCCGCGCGCTCTACAAGGTCGAGGTACTGACGCTTGCCGAGTTGAGGCAGGCTGAGGACCTGCAGGAGATGCTGGTGCTCAAGCGGGGCAACCGGTTGTCCATCACGCCGGTTGAACCGGCGCACTGGAAACGGCTGCTCAAGATGATGAAGAAGAACGCCTGAGGACCAGCCAGGTGCCGGCTGCGACCATCGGCACGCACAGCAGCTGCCCCATGGTGAAGGGGCCGAGCACCAGACCGAGATACGCATCGGGTTCACGGGCGAACTCGGCCAGGAACCGCAGCACGCCGTAGCCGATCAGGAAAGCGCCTGAAACGACACCGGTTGGCCTCGGCCGCGACGAAAACCACCAGAGGAAGGCGAACAGAAACAAGCCTTCGCCCAGGAACTGGTAAAGCTGCGACGGATGCCGTGGCTCGCTGCTGCCGGACTGCGGAAATACCATCGCCCACGGGACGCTGGCGGCCCTGCCCCAGAGTTCACCGTTGATGAAGTTGCCCATGCGCCCCGCGGCAAGCCCGATCGGGACAAGCGGGGCGACGAAGTCCATCAGGTCGAGAAAGCGGAGCCGGCGTCGGCGCGCGTACAGCGCACAGGCGACAAGCACGCCGAGCAGTCCGCCATGAAACGACATGCCCCCCTGCCAGATCGCGAGTGCTTCGAGCGGGTGCTGCAGGTAGTAAGCCGGCTTGTAGAAAAGTACATAGCCCAGACGGCCACCGGCAACCACCCCGAGCACGCCATAGAAGAGCACGTCCTCCAGATCCTTGGGCTTGAGCGCGGCAAGCGGACTGGTCGCGGTCATCCGGTTCAGGCGATAGCGCCCGAGGAAATAGAACCCGGCGAAAGCCACCAGGTACATGAGACCGTACCAGCGAATGGCGACCGGACCGATCTGAAGTGCGATCGGATCGAAGTTGGGATGGATCAGCATAGGGGGGAATCGGCGCCGGTCGGGCCGCCCACTGTGACGAGGCGACGAGGGACGGTATATTACCAAGCTCAGCGCCACCCGATGCGCGCCACCCCACGCGAACGAGACTTTCATCATGACCGCCAATCGCCGCAGCAAGAACATCACCGAGGGCAGCGCCCGCGCGCCCAATCGCTCCATGTACTACGCAATGGGGTATGAGAAATCGGACTTCGCCAAGCCGATGATCGGCATCGCCAACGGACACAGCACCATCACGCCGTGCAACTCGGGGTTGCAGAAACTCAGTGATGCCGCCGAAGCGGCGATCGAAGCGGCCGGCGGCAACGCCCAGACATTCGGAACGCCGACGATTTCCGACGGCATGTCGATGGGCACCGAGGGCATGAAGTACTCGCTCATCTCGCGGGAGGTTATTGCCGACTGCGTGGAGACGGCAGTCCAGGGCCAGTGGATGGACGGGGTGGTGGTCATCGGCGGATGCGACAAGAACATGCCCGGCGGCATGATGGGGATCGTCCGCTGCAACGTTCCCGCGATCTACGTCTACGGCGGCACGATCAAGCCGGGACACTGGAAGGGCAAGGACCTCAACATCGTGTCGGTGTTCGAAGCGGTCGGCGAGTTCTCACGAGGCCGCCTCGCGCAGGAGGACTTCGAAGGCATCGAAAAGAACGCGATCCCCGGCACCGGTTCCTGCGGCGGCATGTACACCGCCAACACCATGTCGTCCTCGTTCGAGGCGCTCGGCATGAGTCTGCTCGGCTCCTCCACCATGGCGAACCCGGATCAGGAGAAGACCGATTCGGCCGCGGAATCCGCGCGCGTGCTTGTCGACGCGGTCCGCAACAACCGGCGCCCGCTCGACATCGTCAACCGCAAGTCCATCGAAAATGCCGTTGCACTGATCATGGCCACCGGCGGCTCCACCAATGCGGTCCTGCATTACCTGGCAATCGCGCATTCGGCCGGAGTGGAGTGGACCATCGACGACTTCGAGCGCATGCGCAAGCGGGTTCCGGTCATCTGTGACCTCAAGCCGTCGGGAACTTATCTGGCCACCGACCTGCACCGGGTGGGGGGCATCCCCCAGGTTCTGAAGATGCTGCTGGACGCAGGCCTGCTGCACGGTGACTGCATGACCATCACCGGCAAGACGCTGGCGCAGGAACTGGCGTCGGTGCCGTCCAAGCCGCCGGCGGACCAGACGGTGATCCGCTCGATCGACAAGCCGATGTACAAGGAAGGCCACCTGGCGATCCTCAAGGGCAATCTGTCACCGGAAGGCTGCGTCGCCAAGATCACCGGGCTGAAGAACCCCGCGATCACCGGGCCCGCCCGCGTGTTCGACGACGAGCAGTCGGCGCTCAAGGCCATCCTGGACGACCGCATCAAGGCCGGTGACGTGATGGTGCTGCGTTATCTGGGGCCCAAGGGCGCGCCGGGCATGCCCGAGATGCTCGCTCCCACCTCGGCACTGATCGGTGCGGGCCTGGGCGAAACGGTGGGCTTGATCACGGACGGACGATTTTCCGGCGGCACGTGGGGCATGGTGGTCGGTCACGTCGCCCCGGAAGCCGCAATCGGAGGACCACTTGCCCTGATCGAAGAAGGCGACACGATCACCATCGATGCCCGGGAACTGGCACTGCGGCTGCACGTGGACGACGCCGAGATCGCCCGACGCAAGGCCGCCTGGAAGGCGCCGGCACCCCGCTATACCCGCGGCGTGCTCAGCAAGTTCTACCGGCTCTCCAGCAGCGCCAGCAAGGGCGCCGTCCTGGACAGCGACTGAGAACCCGCAGCAGCGGCGCCGGCGTCTGCCCGTGGAGGCGGGTTCGCCAGGCCGCCGTCACATCTCAGCGTTTGCCCGGTACCTTGAACGTCTGCGCCACGCGTTCCTGCGCCTGTTTTTCGAAGTCGGCCATCGCGACCTGGCGACGATCCCGCCCGAAAAGCTTTTCGAGCCCTTCGAACCAGGCAAATGCAACACCCAGCGGCGCCAGTACCCACCACCATGACAGATCGGTTACCGGTCCCACTTCCAGCCACTTCATCACCACCAGCGCGGTGCCTAACCAGACCAGGTACATCGAAGACTCCTTTCCGCCTTGGGTCACGAGCCTAATGTAGGCATCGATCGGACCTCCGGCTATCCGCGGCGGCCAGGCGGCAGCGGTCAACTTCTCGAGCGGTCGGGATCGTTACAATGCCAGGATCGACGCGTCAGGAGTCCCTCAGGTGAGCGAACAGGCATCAGCAGGATCGGATCGGCAGTTCCGGCGTTCGCCGGCGTGGCAATTGGCGGCGTGCGCGGCTGCGCTGGTCGCCGGCCTCGCAGCCAGCCAGCCGGCCCTTGCCGATGCGGAACTCGCCCGCGCCAAGAACTGCATGGCCTGTCATGCGCTCGACAAGAAACTGATCGGCCCTTCCTACAAGGACGTCGCCGCCAAATATGCCGCTGACCGCAACGCCACCGCCAAGCTTGCCAAGAAGGTGCGCGACGGCGGCGTGGGCGTGTGGGGCCAGATCCCGATGCCGGCCAACCCCCAGGTTTCGGCGGAAGAAGCCACCCGCCTGGTCAATTGGGTGCTGGAACAGAAGTAGCGCCGATACAGCCGGCTGAGAAAGGGCACCTTCGGGTGCTTTTTTTTTGCGACGCCGGGATTGCGCCGCTTACATTTCTGCCGCTCGTCCGTCGCGGCCATCCAGTGGTCGCCTATGGCGCGCCCGTGACCGCCCGAGTCGATACATTGCGTGGCAAGGACGCGACACATCGAGCGTCGGACAGCAAGGCCGCCGAATCAATAACAGGGCCTGCCGTCGAAGGTTTTTTCCTCCCTGGCTGGTTTGACCCCGGACTAACCCTCCGGGGTTTTTTTTGCCTCCGCATGGGTTCAATCCGCATGGGTGCAAACCCTGACGCAGCCATATTTTGAAGTCTGCCAGGGTAATGTCATTAGAATCGGTTCGCCTGTCGCAACTCCGGGCCACTCCGAGCAACGCCGCCATCCCGGACGCGGTCTGGGGTCTCCGGGCTACGGCACCTGTCCATTGAAACTTCAGCGAGAAAACTGCGGATGAACTGGGATATCCTGTTGCAGCAGGTCCTGAACGGGCTGGTTCTGGGCAGCGTGTACGCGCTGGTCGCGCTGGGCTACACGATGGTCTACGGCATCCTGCAGTTGATCAACTTCGCTCATGGCGAGGTGCTGATGATCGGCGCCATGGTGGCCATGACAGTGGTCACACAGGGGCTGGGCGAGTCCACCATGCCCGGCTGGATCCGGCTCGTGATCGCAATCGCAATCGCGGTCCCGGTGTGCGTGACCGTGTCGCTGCTGATGGAACGCCTGGCGTACCGACCGCTTCGCAACGCACCCCGGCTGTCTCCGCTGATCACCGCAATCGGCTTGTCGATCGTGCTGCAGACGCTGGCCATGATCATCTGGACGCCGAGCCCGCAGGTGTTCCCGGACCTGCTGCCGACGGACCCGATCCACATCGGCGGCGCCATCCTCGGGCCCAAGCAGCTTCTCATCCTCGGCGTCGCTGCCGTGATGATGTCCGGGCTGGTGCTGCTGGTGAACCGGACCAAGCTCGGCCGGGCCATGCGGGCCACCGCCGAGAACCCCAGGATCGCCGGTCTCATGGGCGTCAACGCCAACTTCGTCATCGCCGCCACCTTTGCGATCGGCGCCGCCCTCGCCGCCGTGGCGGGCGTCCTGGTCGCGCTCAACTACAACATCACCCACTTCTCGATGGGCTTCATTCCGGGCCTGAAGGCGTTCACCGCGGCGGTGCTCGGCGGCATCGGCAACATCACCGGCGCGATGGTCGGCGGGCTTCTGCTCGGTGTGATCGAAAGCCTGGGCGCAGGATACATCGGCGACCTCACCGGCGGTTTCCTCGGCAGCCATTACCAGGACATCTTCGCATTCGCGGTGCTGATCATCGTGCTGCTGTTCCGGCCGTCGGGCATCATGGGCGAGCGGGTCGCTGACCGCGCCTGACGCCACGGAAGACACGTCATGTCACAGCTCTTCCCTTCGCTCGCCAACAATCGCAAAGCCGCCTTCCTGGCGGTGTTCCTGCTCGGCGTCGCGCTGCTCCTGCTGCCGATAGTCGCGAGCGCTTATTTCGGCAACTTCTGGGTGCGCCTGATGGCGATGGCGCTGCTGTACGTGATGCTCGCGCTCGGGCTGAACATCGTGGTCGGCTTCGCTGGGCTGCTCGACCTCGGCTACGTGGCTTTCTATGCGGTCGGCGCCTATGCCTACGCTCTGCTGTCGTCGCCGCACCTGTCGGAAAATTTCGCGTGGATCGGCGAGATGTTCCCGACCGGCCTGCACACTCCGATCTGGCTGATCATACCGATCGGCGCCGGCATCGCCGCCCTCTTCGGCATACTGCTCGGCGCCCCGGTGCTGAAGCTTCGCGGCGACTACCTGGCCATCGTCACCCTGGGCTTCGGCGAGATCGTCCGCATCTTCCTGAACAACCTCAACGCGCCACTCAACTTCACCAACGGACCGCAGGGAATCGGCGGAATCGACCCGGTCACGATCGCCGGAGTGAAGTTGTCACGGCCGCTGGAAGTCTTCGGCTTCGAGTTCCAGTCGGTGACGCTGTACTACTACCTGTTCCTGCTCCTGGCGATCGTGATCATCCTGGTCAGCGTGCGGCTGGAGGACTCCCGCATCGGGCGTGCCTGGATGGCGATCCGCGAAGATGAGATCGCGGCCAAGGCGATGGGCGTCAACACCCGCAACATCAAGCTCCTGGCATTTGCCATGGGCGCCTCGTTCGGCGGCGTTTCGGGCGCAATGTTCGCCGCGTTCCAGGGCTTCATCTCTCCCGAAAGCTTCATCCTGATGGAGTCGATCGTCATCGTGTCGATGGTGGTCCTCGGCGGCATGGGACATATTCCCGGCGTGATCCTCGGCGCGATCCTGCTCTACGCCATTCCGGAAGCCCTGCGGGTCTGGGCTCGACCCACCCAGGAGTTTCTATTCGGCCACGAGTACGTCGCTCCGGAGGCCTTGCGCATGCTGCTGTTCGGCGCCGCCATGGTGCTGATCATGCTCTACCGTCCGCACGGCCTGTGGCCGAAGCCCAAGCACGGGGTCCGCCCGGCGGGCACGGGCGAGCCGCCGCAGGGCAATGCCGGGAGCGCCGCGCACGCCGGGGCGTCGGCCTCATGAGCGCGCAGCAGTCGACATCGGCGGGCCAGCCTGCCCGTCCGGTGACAAACCCGTCCGATGCAGTGACGCCCTCTTCGCGCGGCGGCGACGGCGACATCGTCCTGTCCGTGTCCGATGTCAGCAAGCGGTTCGGCGGTCTGCAGGCGCTGGCCGATGTCGGCCTGGAGATCCGGCGAGGCCAGATCTACGGCCTGATCGGACCCAACGGCGCCGGCAAGACCACCTTCTTCAACGTCATCACCGGCCTCTACACGCCCGACTCGGGCACCTTCATGCTGGAGGGCAAGCCGTACGAGCCGTCCGCGGTGCACAAGGTCGCCGAAGCCGGGATCGCCCGCACCTTCCAGAACATCCGGTTGTTCGGCGAAATGACCGCGATGGAAAACGTGATGGTCGGCCGCCATGTGCGCACGCACGCGGGTGTCATCGGCGCGGTCTTCAAGCTCGCCGAGCGAGCGGCGCGAGGAGGCAGCCATCCGCCGGCGCGCGCTGGAACTGCTCGAGTACGTCGGCATCCGCCAGTTCGCCGACTACCAGGCCCGTACGCTCTCCTACGGCGACCAGCGCCGGCTCGAGATCGCCCGCGCCCTGGCCACCGATCCCAAGCTGCTGGCGCTGGATGAACCCGCGGCCGGCATGAACGCCACCGAGAAGATGGCGCTGCGCGAACTGCTGCTCGCACATCGGCAAGGACGGCAAGACCATCCTGCTGATCGAGCACGACGTCAAGCTGGTCATGGGCCTTTGTGACCGGGTGACGGTGCTCGATTACGGCAGGCAGATCGCGGAGGGCCTGCCGGCGGAAGTCCAGAAGAACAGCGCCGTCATCGAGGCGTACCTCGGAGGTGGCCATGCCTGAAAAGCACGACGACCGACCGACGATGCTCGAGGTACAGGGGCTGAAGGTGTCCTACGGCGGTATCCAGGCAGTCAAGGGAATCGACCTGTCGGTCAAGAAAGGCGAACTGGTGGCCCTGATCGGCGCCAATGGCGCCGGCAAGACCAGCACCCTCAAGGCGATCACCGCCGTGCTGCCGATCAACGGCGGCGCCGTCCAGTTCCTGGGTCAACCGACTCAGGGCATGGGCTCGCACCAGCTGGTCGGCAAGGGCCTGGCGATGGTGCCTGAAGGCCGCGGCGTGTTCGCCCGCATGTCGATCGTCGAGAACCTCCAGATGGGCGCCTACTCCCGCAAGGACCGGGAAGTCGACCTCGACATCGACAAGATGTTCGCCATCTTCCCGCGGCTCAAGGAGCGGGCCTCCCAGCTCGCAGGCACCATGTCCGGCGGCGAGCAGCAGATGCTGGCCATGGCACGGGCGCTGATGAGCCGTCCCAAGGTCCTCCTGCTGGATGAACCGAGCATGGGACTGTCGCCGATCATGGTCGAGAAGATCTTCGAGGTGATCCGCGACGTTTCCTCGCGCGGCGTCACCATGCTGCTGGTGGAGCAGAACGCCAAGCTGGCGCTGGAAGCGGCCGATCGCGGCTACGTGATGGAATCCGGCCTGATCACCATGAGCGACGACGCCAAGCGGCTGCTGAGCGACCCACGCGTGCGGGCCGCCTACCTTGGCGAGGAAGGGGCTCCCTGATCAGGGACCTTCCGGGGAGAGCGCCATGTCGGCGGCAGTCGTGAAAGCGTCGGCATAGAACTCGTCGTCCGGCAGCCCGCAGTGACCGATGAAGTCGCGACGGCTCGCATCCACCACCACCGGCGCGCCGCAGGCGTAGACCTGACAGCCGCTCATGTCCGGAAAGTCCGCCATCGCCGCGTGGTGCACGAAGCCGGTCCGGCCGGTCCAGCCGTCCTGCGCCAGCGCATCGGAGATCACCGGCAGGTAGCGAAAGCCCGGAATCTCGCTCTCCCACCGAAGGCAGAGCTCGTGCATGTAAAGATCCTGCGGCCGGCGGCCGCCCCAGTACAAGGTGATCGTGCGCGCAAAGCCCTTCGATTCGACCAGGCCGCGAACGCGCTCCAGTATCGCCTTGATCGGTGCAAAGCCGGTACCGCTCGCGATCATCACGATCGGCCGGTCGCTGTCTTCGCGCAGGAAGAACGTGCCGAGCGGCCCTTCGAGTCGCAGGATGTCCCGTACTTTCAAGGCCGGTTCGGACACGCCGAAGGCGGCGTCGGTGAACTTGCCGCCCGGAAGATGGCGCAGGTGCAGTTCCAGGCCGTCGGCGGTGCCGGGCGCAGCGGCCATGGAGTAGCTGCGGCGCGTGCCGTCGCGAAGCAGCAGGTCAACATACTGCCCGGCCAGGTACTGCAGCCGCTCATTGGCCGGCAACTGCAGGCGGATCACCACCACGTCCGGTGCGACCCGGTCGATCGACGAGACCCGGCACGGCATCTTGCGGATCGGGATTTCGCCGACCGCCGCCACCACCCGCGCCTCGACGGTCAGATCGGAGGCGGCGCGCGCGCAGCACAGCAAGGCATAGCCCCGGCGCGCCTCGTCCGCGCTCAGGGCGCTGGGCTGGTGCGGGTCCTGGATGATGTCGCCGCTGACGACGCGGGCCTTGCAGGAGCCGCAGGCGCCGTTCTTGCAGCCGTAGGGTAGTACGACACCCTGGGCCAGTGCTGCTTCTAGAATGTGCGTCTCGTCGTCGACGCTGACGGTCTTGCCACTGGGTGTAATGGATACGGTAAAGGTCATGCCGGCCTGGAGAAGGCGAGTGGGCCCGAGCGGGTTGCAGTACCCCGATTATCGCGCACTCCCCCGGCTGTTCCGCCGCAGGCGGGTCCTGATCATCGGCTGCGGCGATATCGGCCAGCGCCTCGCTGCGCTGGCAAGCAGCCACTGGCGCGTCTTCGGCGTCGCCCGCTCACTGCAGACAGCCGAGCGCATCAGGGCGGCAGGAGCCACCCCACTGCTCGTCGGGGTACCGCATCGACGGCTGCAGGGACTGGCGCGGTGGGTGGTGCACAGCGCGCCGCCGCCGGCCGACGGGGTGGACGCACGCGGCGTCGCGATCGATCCCCTCACCCGCGCCTGGACAGCGAGCCTGCTGCGCGCGCCCGGCCGCACCGGTCACGGCCGTCGCGCCGGACCGCAGTTCCGTACGGCGACTCCGGTCCGCCTGGTTTATCTCAGCACGACCGGCGTCTACGGCGATCGCCAGGGACGATGGACCAGCGAGGAAACCGGCGTGCACCCCCTCACCGAACGCGCGCGCAGGCGGGTCGACGCCGAACAGTGCCTGCGGCGGGCCGGCCGCACCAGTCCGATGCTGCGCCCGGCGATCCTGCGGGTTCCCGGCATCTACGCGATCGACCGGCTGCCGCTCAAGCGGCTCCAGGAGCGGCTGCCTGCCCTGGTGCCGGACGACGACGTCCGGACCAATCACATCCATGCGGACGACCTGGCGCGCCTCGTACGGGTCGCCCTTTGTCGTCATCGGAACCAGCGCACCCTCAACGTCGTCGACGACTCCAGCCTGGCGATGGGGGACTACCTCGACCTGGTCGCCGGATGGGCGGGCCTGGCGCCGCCGCCGCGGGTCGACCGCCCCACCCTGCTCGCCACCGTCACGCCGATGCGGGCCAGTTTCATGAGCGAATCGCGCCAGCTGACCAACCGGCGCATGAAACGGGAGTTGCGCCTGCCCTTGCGCTACCCGACGGTGGCGGATTTCCTGGCCGCCCACCAGCCGGCCGGAGAAGGCCTCGCGCGGTAGCTATATAATGCGGCCCAAGCCGGTGTAGCTCAGTTGGTAGAGCAGCGCATTCGTAATGCGAAGGTCCCCAGTTCGAATCCGGGCATCGGCACCAGCTTCCGCATCGGCACCAGCTTCATAGAGCGCCAGGCGATAACTCTCATCGCGATTGCGCCGCAAGCGCGGCGCCGCCAGCCGGGCAATGTCAGGCCGGCAGGTTCACCGTGAAGACGCAGCCGCTGCCCGGGACGTTTCGAACGCTCAGTGACCCTCCTCCGGTTTCGATGCTCTGTCGGGCAATGACAAGACCCAGACCCAATCCGGACTTGTCGTCGTTGCGCCGGGCAAAGGGCGTGAACATTCTCTCTGCGTCCCCGGGCTGCAGTCCGCCGCAGCCGTCCTCGACTTCAATCAGAATTCGCTCTCCGGCCGCGTGTGCCCGCAGCGTGATCTTCGTGTTGGCGTGGCTGAACTTGAATGCGTTTTGCAGCAGATTGGCCACGGCCGCCAGCAAGGCCTGGCGATCTCCGGATGCCTGCAGCAAGGGGTCTACGGCAGCCACGTGAAGATCGCAATTTCGGGACGTTGCGTCCAGCGCCGCCGCAATCTTGGCGTCGGCTATAAAGGAGGCGACGGAGAACACCCCTTTCCTTGCAGAGGTCGCGTTGTTCAGCCTGACCTCGGCGACTGAACGGTCGATCAGGTCAGCCAGCGCAGCGAGGCTGCGTTTCAGTACACCGCCCGTAGCGCCCGACAGGGGCAGGTTC
Organism: uncultured beta proteobacterium; assembly: GCA_963834335.1. Taxonomy (GTDB): domain Bacteria; phylum Pseudomonadota; class Gammaproteobacteria; order Burkholderiales; family Burkholderiaceae_E; genus Lautropia. The sequence goes on from CAWIBK010000002.1 coordinate 964,754, forward strand.
CCGGTCTCAAGCGCACCGATGGCGAGCACCGCGGTCCCGAGTGAATTGCGAAGTTCATGTACGAGGAACCCAAGGCGCTCATTGACCGCAGCGGCCTCCTTGCTGGCAAGGGTAGCGTCCCGGACTGAACTGAATTCGGCGACTGCATCGGCGATGGCGTTGTCCAGACAGCGATTCAGCGTGCGAAACTCGTTGATCGCAAAAGGCGCGTCGCGCTCGACAGCCAGGTCGGTGATGGCCTGGCAGAGATCGCCGTAGTCATGAACGACCTGGTCGACGGTAAAACCGAGCTCCAGCAGCATTTTTCCGTGGGCAGCGGCGCTGAGGCCCATCTCGGACATCACTGCGGAAGCGCCGCCCGCTCCGCCGGAGATCTTGAGGCTCTCTCCAGCTTCATTGTCCTCCTCGGCCTGGAGCGTTCTCCGCAACTGCTCCAGAAACAAGGGGACCCCGTTCTTGAGCTGCTCTTGCGTCGCCGCGCGCTGGGGCCGTTGAGCGACCTTGGCTTTGCACCGCGAGATGAGCTCATCCCGATTGTTATGCAGGAAACTGTGCATCATGGCTTTCACCTCGAGGTAAGGCCGACGGTTGGGCGAGATGCAGTGCTGGCTTGACAGGCAGATTCCGGCACCACTGTACCCCACAGTATGCGCCTCACCCTCGGATTGCTCCGGGAATCGGGAGTCTGCGCCAATGATCGCCGGGCGTACCTGGCACTCAGACGATCAGCGCGAGTCCCCTTGCGTTGTCTCGGGATGCCGGATCAATGGTTTCAAAGCTGCGCGGCCGCCAGGATTGCGCGCCGAGAACTGACGCCAGATCGAGGCCGGCGAGCGTCGGCAGGCCTTCTTCCTGAATGAAGGACAGATGCCTGTTGATGGCGACCACCTGATTGCGGCCGGCACGTTTGGCTGCATACATGGCCGAATCGGCCCGCACGAAAGCCTCTTCAGCACCAACGCTCGGTCCGATCGGCGCGACTCCGATACTGATCGTCAGCGGAATCGGCACGCCGGATGCATCGAGACCGATCGACTCGACCGCGATGCGCAGACGTTCTGCAACGTGCACCGCATTCGGCAATGGTGTCTCAGGCAGCAGGATCGCGAACTCCTCGCCACCGATGCGGCCCAGAAAATCGCAGTCCCGCAACTGGGAGCGGGCTACTTTCGACAGTGCGACGAGTGCACGGTCACCCATCGGGTGGCCGAATTTGTCGTTGAGGCGCTTGAACCGGTCGACGTCGAACATGATCAGAGAAAGCGGTCTCGAGTATCGCCTTGCCCGATCGATCTCCAGGTCCAGGTGCTCGCAGAAAAACGCCCGGTTCGCGATTCCGGTGAGTTTGTCGACGTGGGCCTGAACTTCAAGCGACGCCTGCATCTGCAGTTGACGGGTGATGTCGACCAGGACGCACTTCACCCGGACGGGTTCACCACTGGCACGGCGTTCGATCGTCGCCGAAATGAGCACGTCGACCGGGTTACCGGCAGCAGTCAGGAACTGGCAAGGATAGTCCCGACAACCGCCTTCAGTCCAGAGACGCTCGCGCGCGATCAGAAACGTCTCGCGGGCGGAGGGCGACATGAACTCGCGTGCGTTTCGCCCGATCACACTCTCGCGCCGATATCCGAAGTGCTCGAGCCAAAGATCGCTGACTTCCGTGACAGCCCCCGTCCCATCGAGCAGGTAAAGCAGCGCCGGGGTCTCGACATAGACCTTCGCGAGTTGGGCGCGGAGTTCGCGATGGAGCTTTCGTTCACGAACCAACTGCTCGACCGCATGCGCCAACTCGAGCAGAGCAGCGCGCTGAGGCGTCGCCAGTACCCTCGGAGTCCGATCCATCACGCCAAGCGTCCCGATGACAAAGCCATCTTGCCTGATGGTCGCGCCGGCATAGTGCCGGATCCCGGACTCTCCCGTCACGAGTGAATCAGCGGAGAACCGGTCATCCAGGCTTGCGTCCGGAACCTCGAAGATCTGCGCATCACTTTCCATCGCATGAGAACAGAATGAATGTTCACGGGGGGTATCACTTTCCTGATCAAGTCCGACGGCAGCCTTGATACATTGCCGACCGAGGTCGGCGAGGCTGATCAGTGAAATCGGGGATTGGCAGATCCGCGCGGCAGCACGGGCCATCGAATCGAAGACAGCCTCTGCCTGCGAATCGAGAAGATCTTCGCTTGATAGCGCGATCACCCGGGACTGTTCACCGGGCTGGTGGCTGGATTTGGTAGACGGCAAGGCGCTCATTCTCTCAGTCCCGCAAAGGTGCTGACCGCGTTTCGCAGTGCATGATTCTCTGATCATGCGATTCCCCGATATGGCAGCAGTGCCCGCGAATCCTCTGGACGTTGCAGGCGTCGTCTGACACGATTTAACAGATCCTAGGGCCTCCCGCCCGATGTTCCCGATCCCGCTGACGAGTGGTGAAGCCGATCGATCAGCCGGTGACAGGCGTGACCTTTTCAGAGAAAACATATCGACCCTAGCCGCTGCATCCAGCGGCCAGGTTGAACCCGCCGCTGGTCGCCCGAACGACCGCTCGTCGGATTCTGCGCTGCCGCACGCCGGTCAGGCGCTGCCGATCACCGCCGGTCGCCCTGCGCTGGCAAGTCCCTGGCGGCCCGCCTAAGGTACAGCGCATGAATCATGCACCCTGTCCGCCCATGCGCCTCAGGACGAACCGCCTTGCAGCGAGCGTCCGGGGTCGACGCGAATCCACGATGCGCGGCTTCACCCTGGTCGAAGCGCTGGTGGTGATGGCGATCGTCGCCATCCTGACGGCGCTGGCGGTGCCGTCCTTCCAGGAATTCGTCGCGAGCCGGGCGGTGAACACCCAGATCAGCGACTTCTCCAGTTCGCTGCGGCTGGCCCGCACCGAGGCGATCAAGCGCGGCCGGCCGGTGGTCATCTGCCGCAGCAACGATACCCAGGCTGCCGCACCGGTCTGCGACGCCGGGGCCACCTGGGACAGCGGCTGGCTGATCCTCCAGGGCAACAACCTGATCCGCACGCAAGCACGCTATCGGGACAGCGGCGGGATCGTCTCGCAAGCCGGGTTGAACTCGATCACCTTCAGTGCGAACGGGATCGCCCCCGCCGCCGCCGAAACCACCTTCACCTTCCAGCCGCCCCTTCCCTCGGGGCATGCCAGCTACACACCTTTGACCAAGCGGATCTGCGTCAGCGTGACCGGGGTGACCCGATCATGCTGAAGCCGACGAAACGATCGACGCCAATGCAACCGATGGCGTCGATGAACCGGATGACTTCGATGAAACCGTCCAGGCCGACCTCGGCATTGCCAGCACCCGGCCGCCTGCAGAGGCAGGCAGGTGCAACCCGTCTGCACAGGCAGGCAGGCGCAACCCTGCTGGAAGTCCTCGTCGCGATGCTGCTGCTCACCTCGGGCATGCTGGCGATGGCCTGGCAGCACGCGGTTGCCGTCAAGTACGAGAAGATGTCCCAGTTCCGCGCGGTCAGCTCGCAGATCGCCTCCGACATGGCCGACCGGATCAGGGCCAACGTCGGCGCGGCGCCGGGTTATGTCTTCATGCAGCCCTATACCCCCGGCGTCGTCGCGACCGCGCCGGCCGATTGCATGGTCATTGTCTGCACCGGCGCGCAGATGGCGGCCTACGACATCGCGGAATTCCGCAACACCGCCCGCCGCAGCCTGCCGGACGGCAGCCTGTTCATCAATCAGGATCCCGCCGACCCGGCGGCGATGACTGTCTGGGTGCTGTGGCGCGATCCCGAGGCGATCGACACGGCGGCGCAGGCCACCTCGCTCGCCCGCCTCTGCCCCGCCGCGATCGGCACGCCGGCACCGATGCCCCAGTGCCTGCCCTTGAGAGTCCTGCTATGAACCGGCTTGTCCCGATGAAGCAGCCAGTCCCGTCGTCGCGCCGGCGTGCCGGCGACGCAGGTCGATCCCTGATCGAGGTCATCATTTCGCTGGCGATCGGATCGGTGGTGATCGGCGCGGTCCTGATCGCGGTCTCCGGCAGCGGCATGACCGGTCGCAAGCAGAACTCCCAGGGCCAGCTCACCGAGAACGGCCAGATCGCGATGAACCTGATGGCGGCGCAGTTGCGGATGGCCGGTTTCTGGATACCGACGTCAATGGCTTTGTCGGTCGACCGGCCGGCGTTGCCGATGCTGGTCGGATGCCGCAACGGCTTCAACAACGTCAATGCCGCCTGGGGCACCCTGGCCTGTGCCGGTGGGCCCGCCGGCGAGGGCACCGACGCGGTCGGTGTGCGTTACGACGGCAACGAAGGCGGTGTCGCCGCCGCGACCGATTGTCTCGGCAACGGCCTGGCGGGTGTCGGCGGCTTCGTGGACGACCGGTTCTTCATCCTGCCCGGCAACGCCACGCCGACCGGAAATCCTGCGCTCTACTGCAAGGGCGCCGGTTCACCGCAGGCGCAGATGCTGATGGACGACGTCGAAGGCATGAGCCTGCGCTACGGCGTGGCCGCCGTGGTGACGCCGGACGAGTCCACCAATCGCCTGTTCAATACGCCCGCGTTCGGCGGCGAGTCGGTCACCTACATGCGCGCCGATCAGCTCACCATGGCCTGCCCTGTGGTCGGACCGGTTCCCGCCAATTCATGGTGCGCCGTCAGCAGCGTCCGGCTGTGCCTGGTGATGCGCACCCCTGACGGGGGCGCGGACCAGTTGAACACGCCCTACATCGACTGCAACGGCCAGCAGCAGAGCGTGCCCGATCGTCGCCTGCGGCGCGCCATGACCACGACGATCAGCGTGCGCAATCGCACTGCCCTGCCCGCGGTGAGCGCCCTATGAGCCCGCGCCGTCCCCACTTCCTGCCGCGCCGCCGCCTGGGCGTGCGCCGGAGTTCGCGCGGCGTCGTCCTGGTCATGGCGCTGATCCTGCTCGCAGTGATCGGCGTCAGTTCCGCGCTGGCGATGCGGGCAACCCTGTTCAGCGACATGGTCAGCAAGAACATGCGCGCGCAGAACCTGGCGCTGCAGTCGGCGGAGCTGGCGCTGCGGCACTGCGAACGCCAGGTGGCGCTGGACCCGGGCAGCGTGGTCATGCTGACCGGCCTGGGCCTGGAGCTCGAGTGGCAGACCGAGGCGCGCTGGACTGCTTCGGCCCTGACCGTGCCGGTGGCCCGGCTGGGCGCCGACGCCGGCTACCGGATCGCGCCACAGTGCCTGGTCCGCCTGATCAGCGTCGATGAGTTTCTTGCCGCTTTCCCGCCGGACCCGTCCACGATTTCAGCGGAAAGCCGCGGCTACTCCTCCGACTACGTCGTCCTGCACCGGATCACGGCGCGCGGTTTCAGTCCCGATTTCGAGCGCGACGCCGGCGGCCAGCCGATAGCCGGCGCCGAAGTCTGGCTTCAGACCCTGGTACGCGGCGTGCAGTGAACATCCTCAAAGGCAAAGCAGCATGAACGCGTCAACTGGTATCGACCGGCGGTTCACTGGCGCCCCGCCTTGCCGCGGCACTGGCCCTGCTGCTGTGCGCGGTGCAACTCGGTTCCGCGCTGGCGCAACCGGCGCAGCGACCGCTGCTCGGGCGCCGGACCACGCCGACGCTGCCGAACGTGGTCTACACCATCGACGACTCCGGCTCGATGGCCTGGCGCTACATGCCGGACACCGTCAGTCCCTGGACCAACAACGACCGCTGGCGGATCACCTTCCATCCCGGCGACAAGCGCTCCATCCACACCTCCTTCGGCGGCAAGCCCGACGATACCGACTACGACAAGGACAACAAGGACCTGCGCCTGTTCTCCACCCGCACCGACGACCTGATCTCGGCGCGGCTGCGCTCCCCGGGCTACAACTCGCTCTACTACAACCCGGAGATCCGCTACACGCCCTGGTCCAACAGCAATGGCACGCTGTTCGCCCGCCGCCAGTTCCACCGCGGCCGTACTGAATCCGAACTCGGCCACCTGGGGCACGGTGTCGCTCCAGGGCACGATCAGCTACACCGGCAAGCTCTGCACATCCAATGCCCTGCTGCCGCTGGTCACCACCTGCGACGACGTGGTCAACGAGCCGATCACCCCGGCCACCTACTACCAGTACGACGGCGGCGATGTCAATTCGCTGGCAAGCTTCACGCGCGTGCGGCTCATGGACTTTCCGAGCTTCGACCGCGGCCCGGGCCGGACCGACTGTACTCCGAGCGGCACCGGCGTCACCTGCACCCAGGCGCAGGAATTCCAGAACTTCGCCAACTGGTTCGTCTACAACCGCAACCGGACCTACCTGGCGATCGCCGCGAGCAGCCAGGCCTTCTCGGCCCAGGGCGACCAGATGCGTGTCGGCTACGGGCGGATCGGCCAGAAAAGCGACATCGACATCGACGGCGTCAAGTCCAAGACGCTCGAGCGCGGCGTTCGCCTGTTCTCGGGCGCCGATCGCGACGGTTTCTTCAACTGGCTCTACCTCACCCCGGCCGAGTCCTCCACCCATCTGCGCCGCGCGGTCGGTGACGTGGGCGAGTACTACTCGCGCACCGACAACAAGGGGCCGTGGGGCAATACCCCCGGATCCAACGATCCGACGGCACACCTGGCTTGCCGCAAGTCCTACAACATCCTGATGACCGACGGCTACTGGAACAGCGACCCGGCCGAGAACAAGCTGGCGCGACTGAACGTCGACGGCCTGCCGGGACCGGTGATCACCAATCTCGGCGGCAACTCCTATCAGTACCTGCCCAGCCGGCCGTTTGCCGACCTTGCGGCAGACACCCTGGCGGACGTGGCGATGTACTACTGGAACCGCGACCTGCGGCCCGACCTGCCCAACGCGGTCAAGCCGGACGCCGCCAATCCGGCCTTCTGGCAGCACATGGTGACCTTCACCGTCGGCATGGGCGTCGACGGCACTTTGAAGTCACCGGAGGACCTGCCCGACCTCCAGTCGGGCGCCAAGAACTGGCCGCTGCTGGTGCCGGGCGACTCGCCCTCGGCCATCGACGACCTCTGGCATGCGGCCATCAACGGCCGGGGCCGCTACCTGAATGCCGCCGACCCGACCAGCTTTGCCACCGAACTGAGCAAGGTCCTGGAAGAAATCGCCAACCGCAACGCCAGCGAAGCCGGCGTGTCGGTGTCGAGCCAGGTGCTGCAGGTCGGCAACCGCAAGTTCGTCCCGGGCTATGTCACCGGCGACTGGACCGGCAACGTCACCGCCATCGAGATCGACGCCACCGGCCAGCAGTTGAGCCCGGTGTGGGACGCAGCGTCCAACGTACCCGCGTGGGACAGCCGCAATATCTTCGCCGGCACGCGTGATACCGGCACCCCGAAGGCTGTCCCCTTCACCTGGGCATCGCTGAGCTCGGCCATGCGCACGGAACTCGGGACAACTGCCAACAGCGCCCTGGTGGACTACCTGCGCGGCAACCCGGCATCGGAAGGCGGCATATACCGTCGCCGCACTGGCCGCCTGGGCGACGTGGTCAATTCGCAGCCGACGTATGTCAAGGGGCTGGTCAACCTGCGCTACAACATGCTGCCCGCCGGCACGCCCGGCGCCACCAGCTACAGCGCGTTCGTCGATGCCAAGAAAGCCCGCCCCGGCATGCTGTTCGTGGGCGCAAACGACGGCATGCTCCACGCCTTTCGCGACAGCGACGGCGTCGAGGACTTCGCCTTCATTCCTCGTTCCCTGCTGACGACGCTGGCGCTGCTGAGTGCGCCCTCCTACGGCCACCGCTACTACGTGGACGGGCCGCTGACCGAAAGCGACGCCTACTGGGGCGGCAGCTGGAAGAACGTCCTGGTGGGGACCACCGGCGCCGGCGCGCGTGGCCTGTTCGCACTGGACGTGACCAACACCACCTCGATGGGTGCCGGCAACGTCCTGTGGGAAATGGACAATACGCAGCAGGCCGAAATCGGCAGCCTGCTGGCGCCGGTTGAAGTCGGGCTGATGAAGAACGGCCAGTGGGCCGCAGTCTTCGGCAATGGCTACACCAGCGCGTCCGGCAAGGCCCAGTTGTTCATCGTGAACCTGCAGACCGGTGCGCTGATCAAGCGCATCGACACGGGGGTCGGCGGCGCCAACGGCATGGGCGGCGCAAGGCTGATCCGCGACGGCAACCAGGTCGTCATCGGCGCCTATGCCGGCGACCTGAAAGGCAACGTGTGGAAATTCGATCTCAGCAGCACCTCGGTGGCGGACTGGAAAGTCGGTTTCGGCGGCAGCCCGCTCTACGTCGCGAAAGACTCGGGCGGCGTGCCGCAGCCGATCACTGCCAGGCCCACGCTGGTTGCCCATCCGCGCAGCGGCAACATGGTATTGATCGGTACCGGCAAGCTGTTCGAGGAAGGCGACCAGAACAACGTCGCCCCTCAGTCGATCTACGGACTGTGGGACAAGCAATCCCTGGTGCAGGACACGGGCGTCTGGAAGTGGTCGACCGAGGGTGCGATCACCACACCCAGCACGGTCAAGTCACGCTCGCTGAACACCACCTTGATCACGGGCTCTGCCGGCGAGACCTACTACACCACCATCACCGGTGCGACCCTGGACTGGAACACCGACCGTGGCTGGACCCTGCCCCTGGCGATACTGCCGGGACAGCGCAGCACGTTGTCGCCGCGCCTGCTGCTGGGCATGAGCCTGTTCGAGACCATGGTGCCGTCGGACAGGTCCCTGGTGAATGACCCCTGCCTGGGCGTTGAAGCGCAGGGCTACAGCCTGCTGCTGGACCCGCTGAGCGGCGAGATGTCCAAGACCCCGACCTCCGACGTCAACGGCGACGGCGTGGTCGACATCAGCGATCCGCGGGTGGCTGGTTGGTCCTCCGGCAAATGGACCGGCAGCAGCAACTGGCTGGGCGAAGCCACGCCGATGGCGCCAAAGGATTGCACCGCCGATCCCGCCGCCTGCCTCTGCCCTGCCGGCACCAAACGGCTGCAGGGCGTCGGTACGGAAGCCGGCAGCCGTTCGGTGTGTTTCTCGATTCCACCGCCCACCCGCTGGTGGTGGCGCCAGGTGATGGTTCAGTGACGCAGCGGGACGAAAAACAATAACGATAGCGATAACGACAAGCGGGAACGGACAGGACATGGAAATGAGCAAGATCAGGCGTACGACAGGCAATAGCAGCAACGAGTATCGGCGGGTCCGGGGCAGTGGCGGTTTCACCCTGGTGGAAGTGATCGTCGTGATGGCGATCATCGGGATCCTGACCGCCATCGCGCTGCCGAGCTACCGCGACTACGTGCTGCGGGGCCAGCGCGCGGAAGCGCGCACCCAACTGCTGGAAGCCGCCCAGTTCATGCAGCGCTTCTACTCCGCGAACGACCGCTATGACCGGGACCGCGGGGGCGCCGCAGTGGCCTTGCCGTTGGGACTTCAGACCGCACCGTCCGGCGGCACCGCCCGCTACACCCTCAGCCTGAATGCGATCTCCACCACCGGCTACACCCTGCAGGCGGTGCCGGTCGGCACCATGGTCGGCGACAAGTGCGGCACCTACACGCTCAACAGCGTCGGTCGCCGGGACGTGCTCAGCGCGACCGAAACACTGGAAAACTGCTGGCGATGAGTACCAGCCGCGCTACGCCGATGTCCGGCATCAGACCCTGGTTCGCGGTGTGCAATGAATATCTGAAAGGCAAGGCAGCATGAACTCACCCGTTGGCACCCTTCGCAGACTGCAGGCGCTCCGCGCGGGTACGGCGCTGGCCCTGCTGCTGGGCGCGTTCGAGCTCACAACCGCGCTGGCCAAGCCTGCGCCGCCGCCGCCTTCGGGCATGGCGCAGCGTCCGCTGCTGGGACGCCGGTCCACTCCCGCGGAGCCGAACGTGGTCTACACCATCGACGACTCCGGCTCGATGGCCTGGCGCTACATGCCGGACACCGTCAGTCCCTGGACCAACAATGACCGCTGGCGGATCACCTTCCACCCCGGCGACAAGCGCTCTATCCACACCTCCTTCGGCGGCAAGGACGACGACGACCAACTACGACAAGGACAACAAGGATCTGCGGCTGTTCTCCACCCGCACCAACGACCTGATGTCGGCGCGGCTGCGCTCCCCGGCCTACAACACGCTCTACTACAACCCCGAGATCCTCTACTCGCCCTGGTCCAACAGCAACGGCACCCCTGTCCGCACCGGCAAGTTCCACCGCGGCCAGGCTGAACCCGAACTCGGTCGCCTGGGGCACGGTGTCGCTGGAAGGCACGATCAGCTACACCGGCAAGCTCTGCACTTCAAATACCCTGCTGCCGCTGGTCACCACCTGCGCGGATGTGGTCAATGAACCGATCACCCCCGCGACCTACTACGAGTACAACGGCGGCGACGTCAATTCGCTGGCAAGTTTCACGCGCGTGCGGATCATGGACTTCCCGAGCTTCGATCGCGGCCCGGCCCGGACCGACTGCACGCCCAATGTCACCACCGGCGTCACCTGCACCCAGGCGCAGGAGTACCAGAACTTCGCCAACTGGTTCGTCTACAACCGCAACCGCACCTACGTGGCGATCGCAGCGAGCAGCCAGGCCTTTGCGGCCCAGAGCGAGCAGATGCGCGTCGGCTACGGACGGATCGGACAGAAGAAGGACATCGACATCGACGGGGTCAAGACCAAGACGCTGGAGCGCGGCGTTCGCCTCTTCTCCGGCGTCGATCGCGATGCCTTCTTCAACTGGCTCTACCTCACCCCGGCCGAGTCCTCCACCCACCTGCGCCGCGCGGTCGGGGACGTGGGCGAGTATTACTCGCGCACGGACAACAAGGGCCCGTGGGGCAACACTCCCGGTTCCAACGACCCGACGGCGCACCTGTCGTGCCGCAAGTCCTACAACATCCTGATGACCGACGGCTACTGGAACAGCGACCCGGCCGAGAACAAGCTGGCGCGCCTGAACGTCGACGGACTCCCGGGACCGGTCATCGCCAATCCGGCCGGCGGCTCCTATCAGTACCTGCCCAGTCGACCCTTTTCCGACCTCGCGGCGGACACCCTGGCGGACGTGGCGATGTTCTACTGGAATCGGGACCTGCGGCCCGATCTCGCGAACTCGGTCAAGCCGGACGCCGCCAATCCGGCCTTCTGGCAGCACATGGTCAACTTCACGGTCGGCATGGGTGTCGACGGCACCTTGAGATCGCCGGAAGACCTGCCCGACCTCCAGTCGGGCGCCAAGAACTGGCCGCTGCTGGTGCCGGGCGACTCGCCCTCGGCCATCGACGACCTCTGGCATGCGGCCATCAACAGCCGGGGACGCTACCTGAGCGCGGCCGACCCGACAACCTTCGCCGTCGAAATGACCAAGATCCTGGAGGAGATCGCCAACCGCAACGCCAGCGAAGCCGGCGTGTCGGTGTCCAGCCAGGTCCTGCAGGTCGGCAATCGCAAGTACGTTCCGGGTTATGTCACGGGTGACTGGAGCGGCAGCATCACCGCCATCGAGCTCGACGCCGCCGGCCAGCAGTTGAGCCCGGTGTGGGAGGCCTCGTCGAAGATCCCTGCCTATGACAGTCGCAACATCTTCGTCGGTACCCGGGATACCAAGTCACCCAGGGCAGTTCCCTTCACCTGGCCCTCGTTGTCATCGGACATGCGCAAGGATCTGAGCACGAAGGCCGACAGCGCCCTCGTGGACTACCTGCGCGGCGACTCGTCTCTGGAAGGCAACACCTATCGTCGGCGCACCGCCCGCCTGGGCGACGTGGTCAACTCGCAGCCGACCTTTGTCAAGGGGCTGGTGAACCTGCGCTACAACATGCTTCCCGCCGGCACCCCCGGCGCCAGCACCTATACGGCGTTCGTCGAAGCCAAGAAGGCACGCCCCGGCATGCTGTTCGTCGGTGCCAACGACGGCATGCTCCACGCCTTTCGCGACAGCGACGGCGTCGAGGACTTCGCCTTCATACCCCGATCGATGCTGACGACGATGGCGCTGCTCTCCGCCCCCTCCTACGGTCACCGCTATTACGTCGACGGACCGCTCACCGAAAGCGACGCCTATTTCGGCGGCGGTTGGAAGAACGTCCTGGTGGGCACCACCGGCGCCGGTGCGCGCGGTCTGTTCGCGCTGGACGTGACCAACACCGCCTCCATGGGCGCCGGCAACGTCCTCTGGGAAATGGACGATACGATGGAACCCGAAATCGGAAACCTGCTCGCGCCGGTGGACGTCGGGCTGATGAAGAACGGCAAATGGGCCGCGGTCTTCGGCAACGGCTACGTGAGCGCTTCCGGCAAGGCCCAGTTGTTCATCGTCGACCTGCAGAGCGGTGCGCTGATCAAGCGCATCGACACCGGGGTCGGCGGCGTCGGCGCGGCCGCCAACGGTATGGGCGGCGCCCGGCTGATCCGCGACGGCAACCAGGTCATCGTCGGCGCCTATGCCGGCGACCTGAAAGGAAACGTCTGGAAGTTCGACCTCAGCAGCACCTCGGTGTCGGACTGGAAAGTCGGCTTCAGCGGCAACCCGCTCTACGTCGCCAAGGACTCGAGCGGCGTACCGCAGCCGATCACGGCCCGGCCGACGCTGGTGGCCCATCCACGCAGCGGCAACATGGTGCTGGTCGGTACCGGCAAGCTGTTCGAGGAAGGCGACCAGAACAACGTCGCCCCGCAGTCGATCTACGGCTTGTGGGACAAGCAGTCGCTGGTGCAGGACACGGGTGTCTGGAAATGGTCGACCGAGGGCGCGATCACCACAGCCAGCACGGTCAAGACGCGCGCGCTGAAAACCACAGTTGTCGTCGGCTCGGCAGGAGAGAACTACTACACCTCCATCACCGGCGCGACCCTGGACTGGAACACCGACCGCGGCTGGACCCTGCCCCTGGCGATACTGCCGGGGCAACGCAGCACGCTGTCGCCACGCATGCTGCTGGGCATGAGCCTGTTCGAAACCATCGTGCCGTCCGACGGAAGCCTGGCGGGTGACCCCTGCCTGGGCGCCGACGCGATGGGTTACAGCCTGCTGCTGGACCCGCTGAGCGGCGAGATGTCCAAGACGCCAACCTCCGACGTCAACGGCGACGGCGTGGTCGATATCAAGGACCCTCGGGTCGCCGGCTGGTCATCCGGCAAGTGGACCGGCAGCAGCAACTGGCTCGGCGAGAAATCGCCGATGACGCCGAAGGACTGCACCACCGACCCCGCGGCCTGCCTCTGCCCCGCCGGCACCAAGCGGCTGCAGGGCATCGGCGCGGAGGCCGGAAGCCGCTCGGTGTGCTTCTCGATTCCCGCACCCACCCGCTGGTGGTGGCGCCAGGTGATGGTGCAGTGACGCTGCTTCAGGCCAGACCCTTGGGCAAGGGAAAGGCCACTGTTTCCTGGACCCCCTCCAGCGGGCGCACCGATTTGACGCCCAGACTCTTAAGGCGCTCCACCAGTTGCTGCACCAGCACCTCCGGCGCCGAGGCGCCGGCACTGATGCCGATGCGGCGCTTGCCCTCCAGCCAGGCCTGCTGCAGTTCATCGGCCGAGCCGATCAGGCGGGCCGGGCAGCCGTACTTCTGAGCGACCTCCCGCAGCCGGTTGCTGTTGGAACTCGACGGACTGCCGACGATCAGCACCAGGTCGCACTGCGGCGCCATGAATTTCACCGCGTCCTGGCGGTTCTGCGTGGCATAGCAGATGTCCTGCTTCTTCGGTTCGGCGATGTTCGGAAAGCGCGCCTTCAGTGCGTCGATGATCATGCGGCAGTCATCCACCGACAGCGTCGTCTGGCTGACATAGGCGAGTTCGGCCTGGGAGTCGATTTCCAGCCGGGCGACATCGTCCACCGTTTCCACCAGGTGGATGCCGCCATCGGACTGGCCCATCGTGCCCTCGACCTCGGGATGGCCCGGCATGGCCGATCATGATGATCTCGCGGCCCTTCTCCCGCATCTTCGCCACTTCCACGTGGACCTTGGTCACCAGCGGGCAGGTGGCGTCGAAGATCCGCAACCCGCGCTCGCGGGCGGCATCGCGCACCGCGCGACTGACGCCGTGGGCGGAGAAGATCACGGTGGCATCGTCCGGAATCTGTTCGAGTTCTTCGACGAAGACCGCGCCTTTGGCACGCAGGTCCGCGACCACGTGATCGTTGTGGACGATCTCGTGCCGGACATAGATCGGCGCGCCGTGGATCTTCAGGGCCCGCTCCACGATTTCGATCGCACGGTCGACGCCGGCGCAGAAACCGCGCGGTTGCGCGAGTACGGCTTCCATCAGACAACTTCTCCTGTCACGCCAGGCACCTCAGAGAACTCCGAGGATCCTGACTTCAAATCGAATCCGCTGGCCGGCCAACGGATGATTGAAATCGAAAACCGCGCCGCGCTCGTCGATCTCCTTGAGCACGCCCGCGAAACGGCCGCCGTCCGGCGCCGAGAATTCCACCAGGTCACCGGGCACGTAGCGCATGCCGATCTCGCTGTTGGCCGCCAGCATCGCGCGTGAAACGCGCTGCAGCAGGTCCGGATTGCGCGGCCCGAATGCATCCAACGGCTCCAGGTCGAAAACCTCGCTGGCGCCTTCCTGCAGTCCCTGCAACCGGCGCTCGAGCGGCTCGGCCATCTGGCCGATTCCCAACTGCAAGGTCGCCGGCTTACCCTCGAAGGTATTGATGAGGTCCGCGCCGGTATCGGCGAGCGTCAGCCGGTAGTGCAACGTGAGGTGGGCATCGAGGCCCACACGCCGCACCGTCGGGTTTGCCACGGGATCTTGCGCCGGCATGTCGTCGTCGACGCCGGTGTTCCGGGCATCGCTGCCGGCGTCCGGTCTCGCCTGGGAATCAAAGTCTGGAACTTGCAAGAAGTGGGCCGCGGGTTGGTTCAACTAGGGAGGAATTGTATTGGACCGGCGGCTGCCTCGTCGTGCAATGGACGTCCCCGACGCGGCTATCCCTGCCCGCGCCAGCCCGGTCACCGCTGTCCCGGCCAAGGCCGCCCCGCCACCACTGCCCCCGCCGGCGCCGTCCCGGGGCGCGCGGGTCCCGCGGGTCCGGGCCCGGATGCGGCGGTCCTGCCTGCCGCCCTGCGGGACTGGCCCCGCGCCGAACGCCCGCGAGAGCGGCTCTTCAGCAAGGGTGCGGCGGCCCTGTCCAACACCGAGTTGCTCGCGCTGCTGCTGCGCTCCGGCGGGCGGGGTACCTCCGCCGTCGAGCTGGCCCGGCAGTTGCTCACGACCCATGGCGCGCTGAGCCGGCTGCTCACGGACGCGCCGGAGCGGCTCGTCCAGATTCCCGGCCTGGGTCCGGCCAAGACCGCAACCCTGCTGGCGGTGATGGAACTGGCCCGGCGGACCCAGCTGGAGAAACTGGTGCGGGAGCCGCTGCTCGGCAGTCCGCAGGCGGTCAGGACCTACCTGTGCCTGCTGCTGCAGGGACGAGCCCAGGAAGTCTTCGTCGTCCTGTTCCTGGACAGCCAGAACCGCCTGATCCGCGCCGACGAGCTGTTCCATGGCACTCTGAACCAGACTGCGGTCTATCCCCGCGAGGTGGTGCGCCGATGCCTGGAACTCAATGCGGCGGCGGTCATCCTGGCCCACAACCACCCGTCCGGGATCGCGGAGCCCAGCCAGGCGGATCATCTCCTGACCAGCGCCCTGCGTGCCACCCTGCGTCAGCTTGGACATGCCGGTGCTCGACCACATCATCGTCGCCGGCGGCGGCAGCTACTCTTTCGCCGAGCACGGCCACCTTTAGTAGGCTGCACGGCAGAAGGACGTAGGCGCAGGCTCCTGGCCGGCCAGCGGTTCCGGCTCAGGTCCATTTGTCAGGACTGTCCGCACGTTCTATAATCGCGGGCTTCGTTGCACCAATACAATTTGGGATATTGAATCATGGCCAAAGTCTGCCAAGTGACGGGAAAGCGTCCGATGGTCGGGAACAATGTCTCCCACGCCAACAACCGGACCAAGCGCCGGTTCCTGCCCAACCTGCAGCATCATCGTCTGTGGGTGGAAAGCGAGAAGCGCTTCATCCGGCTTCGCCTCACCACCGCCGGCCTGCGCAAGATCGACAAGGTCGGCATCGATTCCGTCCTGGCGGACCTGCGCGCCCGCGGCGAGATCTGATTTTCCGACCCACTGATTCGAGGATAGCGCGATGAGAGACAAGATCAAGCTGGAGTCGACCGCAGGCACCGGTCACTTCTACACCACGACCAAGAACAAGCGGACCAAGCCGGAAAAGATCGAGATCAAGAAGTTCGATCCGGTCGTCCGCAAGCATGTTCCCTACAAAGAAGCCAAGATCAAGTAAGAGGCCGGTCGGCCACGCGGCCGCCCCGCTTCGAAACAACGCCCCTGACGGGGCGTTTTTCTTTTGACGCGGGCCCTACAATCACGCGCAGTTGCCGGGCCCCGCCTGTCTGGCCACTTCAAGGGATCCTACGCCAATGAAGTCATCGCGCCGCACTCTCGTCGCCGCCGCAGCAACGCTGGCCCTTCCCGGCCTGGTGCGCGCTCAGCACCAAGGCCATCACCAGGGTCAGTTCGAACGACTGAACCAGCCGGGCCGGGTCGACCTGCCCGATCTGCATGCCCAGCAGGCCGTCACCGACAGCCCGGCGCCGCGTGCCGCGCAACAAGGCGCCTGGCGGGCTCGAGCGCCGCTGCCGATCCCGCGCACGGAGATGGCCTGGGCTGTGGCCTATCGCGATCGCATGCATCTGGTGGGGGGCTATGCCCAGCAGCGCGTCGACCGCCCCTACCACCACGCCTACGACCCGGCGACGGATCAGTGGCAGGAGTTGCCGCAGGTGCCGCGCGGCGCCAACCATGTCGGCGTCGCGACGCTGGGCGAGCGCCTCTATGCCTTTGGCGGCTTCATCGAGCAGAATCGCACGCCGCACGACGAGGCCTTCGCCTTCGACGGTGAGAAGTGGACACGGGTGCGCCGCCTGCCCGAGGCCTGCGGCGCCATGGCCTGTATCGCGCTGGGAACACGCATTCATCTCATCGGTGGCGCCATCGGCAGCGACTGGCGACGCTCGATCGACTGGCACGTCGTCTATGACCCGGACACCGACCGCTACGAGCGTCGACAACCGCTGCCGGTGGCGCGCGATCACATCGGCATCGTGGTGGTAAACAATGCGATCCACGTCGTCGGGGGCCGCGTGGACTCTTTTCACACGAACAGCAACCTGCATCACAGCTATGACGCTGCCACCGATCGGTGGACTTTTCGCACTCCCCTGCCGACCGCGCGTTCCGGCCATGGCTGCGTGCTCTATCGCGACAAGGTGTTCGTCATGGGCGGCGAAGGCACCAACCGCGTGTACGGCCAGAACGAGGCCTGGGACCCGATGACGGAGCGCTGGGAGGCCCACGCCCCGATGCTGACGCCCCGCCACGGCATGGGAGCGGTCGTCCTCGGCGATGCGATCCATGTCGCGGGCGGGGGCCCGCAGATGGGCGGCGGCGTGAAAAGCGCGATCAACGAGTCATTCTCGCTGGGATGATCGGCGTGGATGAAACGAAAACGCCCCCCAAGGGGCGATGAAATAGAAAACGCCCCGGAAGGGGCGGTTCAACTGAAAACGCCCCCGAAGGGGCGGTTCAACTGAAAACGCCCCGGAAGGGGCGTTGTGCGCTCGCGGTCAGCAGCCCCCGCGTCTAGGCGGTGGCCGGCGCCGGCGCGTAGCGGCGCATGCGCAGCGCGAGGTCCTGCAACGCCCGTACGCCGCTGGCTTCAGCACGTGCACACCATTCCTGCAGGTGGGCGAGCAACTGGTCCGAAGTCAGGTGACTGCGCTCCCAGGTGGCGATCAGTTCGTCGCGCATCTCGACCAGCTTGCGCAGCTTGTCGCTGCCGGCAAAGGCCTCCGCCAGCTTGACCTTCTGGGTCTCCGTGATCCGTCCACCATCCTGGCCGACGTTCTTGAGCAGCGAGCGGCCCGACACCATTGCCGCCAGATGGCTGCTGCCGGCGCTGCCGGCCGCCTTCAGCCGCCCGATCTCCTCACGCCAGGTCCGGCGCAGGCCTCGAGCGTAGGCCTGCATCAGGTCATAGCGGTAGGTTATGACGTTCTGAAGCGTCTGGGCGTCGATATGCGGACGGGGCGCCGCCAGTTTGGGCGCCAGGGCAACCTTGCGAACGGTCGCCAGGCCGAACGCCTGGAGGATGCGGATGTACATCCAGCCGATGTCGAACTCATACCACTTGGACGACAACTTGGCGCTGCTGCCGAAGGCATGGTGATTGTTGTGCAACTCCTCGCCGCCGATGAGGATTCCCCAGGGAACGATGTTCTGGCTGGCGTCCGGGCAATCGTAGTTGCGGTAGCCCAGGTAGTGGCCGATGCCGTTGATGATGCCGGCCGCGGTAATGGGGATCCACAACATCTGGACCGCAAACACGCTCAGGCCGAGCACGCCGAACAGCAGCACGTCGATCCCCAGCATCAGGAACACGCCCGACCACCGAATGCTTGGTGTAAAGGTTGCGCTCGATCCAGTCGTCGGGCGTGCCGTGGCCGAACTTCTCCACCAGCGCTTCGTCCGCGGCGGCCGTGCGATAGAGCTCCGCGCCTTCCAGCAGAACCTTCTTGATCCCGTAAGCGCGCGGGCTGTGCGGGTCCTCGTTGGTTTCGCAGCGCGCATGGTGCTTGCGGTGGACCGCCGTCCACTCCTTGGTGACCATGCCGGTTGTCAACCACAGCCAGGCGCGAAAGAAATGCGATGCGATCGGATGCAGCTCCAGCGCGCGGTGGGCCTGGCAGCGGTGCAGGAACACAGTCACCCCCACGATCGTGACATGGGTGACTGCAAGCGTGAACAGAACGATCTGCCACCACGCCCAGTCAAGCAGGCCGGTGTCCAGGAAACCGAGGACACCAAGAACCAGTGGGTTATCGATCAAGAGGCTGCTCCATGAAGATAGATCCGTAACTCACTGTATTGTACTGGCCACAGGCGATTACAAGCCCTGCAATACCCACTTAGCGACAAAGAACCCGCTGTTCTGGCCACCGTCCGGCAGCCAGATCTTCAACGTGCGTCGGAAGGAAGCGTGCATTGCCCGTGCCTGCTGCCGTGAAGCGCTCCACCTGCTCCCGGTTCTCTTCCTGCAGCAGGCTGCAGGTGGCGTACACCAGCGCACCCCCGGGTTTTACCAGGGTCGACGCCACCGCCAGGATCGCCTGCTGCTCCTCGACGTGAGCCGCCAGCCGCGCCGGCGTCAGGCGCCACTTGAGGTCCGGGCTTCGTCGACAGGGTGCCGGTGCCGCTGCAAGGCGCATCGACCAGGACCACGTCCGCGCGCCCGTGATAGCGGGCCAGTCGAGGGTCCTGCAGGCCGGCGATCCGCAAGGTCGAAACGATGTCCACGCCGGCCCGGACGGCTCGCGGCAGCAAGCGCGAGAGCCGCTCCTCGCCGGTGTCGAAAGCCAGGATCTTGCCGGCGTTGCGCATGCGCGCCGCCAGGGCCAGGGTCTTTCCGCCCGCACCGGCGCAGAAATCGATCACCAGCTGGCCGCGGCGGGCGTCGCAGACATCCGCGATCCGCTGGCTGCCGGCGTCCTGGATCTCGAACCAGCCGCGCTCGAACAGAGCGAGCGCCTCGAGCCTGGGCCGCCCTTCGATTCGCAGCGCGGTCGGCACGCCGTCGACCGGCGCCGCCTCGATGCCGTGCTCCGCCAGCTTCGCCCGCAGCGCCGCCGCCTTGCCCCGCAACAGGTTGACCCGCAGGTCGATCGGAGCGGTCTTCAGGAGCGATGCGGCAATGGCGCCGGCCCGCTCGCCGTGCGCCTGCCGCAGCCGCTCCCAGAGCCAGTCAGGCAGGCTGTAGCGGATCGCGTCCGAGGGCTCCGGTGATCCCGCCAGGTCGTCGGTCAAGCTGCCCGGGGGAAGACTGCCGGCGGCCCGCGCCACCGCGATCAGCTCCCGGGCGGCCGGCAGCGTCGTCGCACCCTCCCGCGTCGCTGCAGCTGCCGCTGCCGTTGACTGCGACGTCTGCGTTGCCGTCGTCATCTGCCGATAGCGCCGCAGGTTGCGCAGGACGTCGAACACCCAGTCCCCGACCTGGGCGCGGTCCCGTCGGCCGAGCGCGGGATGCGCGCGAAAGAATTCGTGCAGCAGCTGGTCGGCCGGCTTGGTCGACCCCGGCAAGGCCGCAAGGATCAGCGCCAGTGCCTCGGCCGCGGCGTCCTCCGCTCGCATCAGCCGGGCGACGCGTCGCGCAGGAGGGGATGCCACAACACCCGTTGCGCGGCCCGATCGGCGCCGTCGAGCAGCACCCGTCCCGAGTCGACGCTGATGCGCTGGGCCGCCAGCCATTGCAGGGCGAGCGGATAAAGCCGGTGCTCCATCGACAGCACCCGCTGCGCCAGTTCGTCCTCGTCGTCGGCGGCCAGCACCGGCACCACCGCCTGGGCGATGACCGGACCATGATCGAGCCTGGGCGTGACCAGGTGGACCGTGGCGCCGTGAAGCAGCGCACCGTCGGCCAATGCCTGGCGATGGGTGTGCAGACCGGGATACATCGGCAGCAACGAGGGATGGATGTTGACGATGCGGCCGCGCGTGGCGGCTGACGAAGGCGTCGCCGAGGATCCTCATGAAACCGGCCAGCACGACCCAGGTGGGATCGACCGGCCGGCGACAGGTCGGCCACCGCCTGAGCCAGCGCCCGGTCGAACGCATCCCGGTCGGCAAAGGCGCGGTGATCGACACTGCGGGTCGCGAGCCCCTGCTCGGCAGCCCAGCCCAGGCCGGCAGCGTCGGGGCGATTGCTGATCACGCCTGCGATCTCGCAGTCCAGCGCGCCGTCGGCATGCGCCTGCACCAGTGACCGCAGGTTGGACCCGCGTCCCGAAATCAGGATGACCACAGGGGATCGGCTCGACCGGGTTTTCATCGGCGCGATGGTAGCAGCGCGCCTCAGGTCGCGCGGCACGCAGGCCCGCCTCCTTATAATCCCGGTGTGAAAGTGTTCCGCCGCCTTCCTCCACCCGACGCCCGCGAGCCGTGCGCACTGACCATCGGCAATTTCGACGGCATCCACCGCGGCCACCAGGCGCTGGTGAGCGGGCTGGTCGCGCAGGCCCGTCGCCACGGACTCGCCAGTTGCGTGCTGACTTTCGAGCCGCACCCGCGTGAATTCTTTGCCGAGCAACTGGCGGCCCGCGGTGGGGCGCCCGGCCAGGACCCGCGCGCAGCCGGCATGCTGCAGCCGGTGCGGATCGCGAATCTGCGGGATAAGCTCGAGTCCCTCGCCGCCCTGGATGTCGATCGGGTGTGCGTGGCCCATTTCAACCAGTCGCTGGCCGCCACCAGCGCCGCGGAGTTCGTCACCCGCATCCTGGCCGAGGAACTGCAGGCGCGCCGCCTGCTGATCGGCGACGACTTCCGCTTCGGCGCCCGGCGCGCCGGGGACTTCGCGCTGCTCCAGCAGATGGGAGACGGCCTGGGCATTGCCGTCCAGGCCATGCCCACGGTGATCGAGGACGGCGTCCGGATTTCGAGTTCCCGCGTCCGGGAGGCACTGGCCGCAGCCGACTTCGACCGGGTGGCGCACCTGCTGGGCCGCCCCTACCGGCTCAGTGGCCGCGTCATCCATGGCCGGCAACTGGGACGCGAACTGGGGTTTCCGACCCTGAATCTGCGCTTTCCCCACGGCCGGCCGGCCTTGCAGGGCATCTTCGTCGTCAAGGTGCATGGCATCGCCGCCGACGGCAGCGCGCTGCCGGGCGTCGCCAGTCTCGGCACCCGGCCAGCGGTGGAGGCGGAAGGCCGCCACCTGCTGGAGGTCCACCTGCTCGACTGGTCCGGTGACGCCTATGGCAAGCTGGCCCGGGTCGAATTCCTGGCTAAGCTCCGGGACGAGCAGCATTTCGACAGCCTCGAGGCGCTGAGGCTGGCGATCGCGGCCGACTCGGACCAGGCCCGGGCATACTTCGAACGATGCAATGCCGCCGGCGCACCTGCCGGCAGCCCCACCCGAGTTTCCTGACGTGCCGTCAAATGCAAGGCGGGACTGCCCGCTGCGGTATCCGGCCACCCATTCCCGCGTCTTCGAACGCGCTGATCACGACCAAGAACTGCTGATGTCCAAACAGAAAGAATCGCCCGCCAAGCATGCCGCCACCGGCAAGCCGGCGACCACCCCGGGCGGCGGCAAGGAAGATGCCGGTTACCGCAAGACGCTCAATCTGCCGGACTCCCCCTTTCCGATGCGCGGCGACCTCGCGCGGCGCGAGCCCGGGTGGGTCGCGCGCTGGCAGGACCAGGGGGTCTACCGCCGAATCCGTGCGATCGCCAAGGGCAGGCCCATTTTCGTCCTGCACGACGGCCCGCCGTATGCCAACGGCGACATCCACATGGGACATGCGGTCAACAAGATCCTGAAAGACATGATCGTCAAGACCCGCAACCTCGCCGGCTTCGACGCCCGCTATGTGCCAGGTTGGGACTGCCACGGCATGCCGATCGAGCACCAGATCGAGAAGGAGTTCGGCAAGAACCTGCCGACCGGCGAAGTGCAGGCACGCTCGCGCGCGTACGCCACCCGGCAGAT
Organism: uncultured beta proteobacterium; assembly: GCA_963834335.1. Classification (GTDB taxonomy): domain Bacteria; phylum Pseudomonadota; class Gammaproteobacteria; order Burkholderiales; family Burkholderiaceae_E; genus Lautropia. The sequence continues at coordinate 987,251 of CAWIBK010000002.1, forward strand.
CGCACAGCAGAAGAAGGACTTCCAGCGCCTGGGCGTCCTCGGCGACTGGGACCGGCCGTACCTGACGATGAACCCGGGCAACGAGGCGGACGAGATCCGCACGCTGGGGCGGATCATGCAGGCGGGCTTCGTCTTTCGCGGCCTGAAGCCGGTGAACTGGTGCTTCGACTGCGGTTCGGCACTGGCCGAGGCGGAAGTGGAATACGCCGACAAGACCGACCTGGCGGTGGACGTGGGCTTCGGGTTTGCCGAGCCGGCCCGGGTTGCCGCCGCGTTCGGCCTGGACGCCCTGCCGCACGAGCACGGCTATGCGGTGATCTGGACGACGACGCCCTGGACGCTGCCGGCCAACCAGGCGCTCAACCTGCACCCGGACATCGAGTACGCGCTGGTGAGCACCGAGCGCGCCGGCACTCCGACGCTGCTGATACTGGCTGCGGAGCGGGTCGCCGCCCTGCTGCAGAGCTATGGCCTGACCGGCACTGTCATCGCCACCTGCAAGGGGTCGGCACTGGACGGCATCGAGTTCCGTCATCCTTTCTATCCGCGGAACTCGCCCGTCTACCTGGGTGATTACGTCACCCTCGAGACCGGCACCGGCCTGGTTCACTCGTCGCCCGCGTACGGTGTCGAGGACTTCCTGTCGTGCCGGGCTCACGGCATCGGGGATGACCAGATCCTGAATCCGGTAATGGGAGACGGCCGCTACGCGCCCTCTCTGCCGGAGTTCGGCGGTCTGTCGATCTGGGAAGCCAACCCGAAGATCGTCGCGTTCATGCAGGCCAACGGCTCGCTGCTGAACGTGCACAAGCATGTCCACAGCTACATGCACTGCTGGCGCCACAAGACGCCGGTCATCTATCGCGCCACCAGCCAGTGGTTTGCCGGCATGGACGTCACGCCGCGGCAAGGGCCCAGCCTGCGGGAGCGCGCCCTGGCCGGCATCGAGGCCACCGAGTTCTATCCCGGATGGGGCAAGGCCCGGCTGCACGCCATGATCGCGAACCGCCCGGACTGGACTCTCTCGCGCCAGCGTCAGTGGGGCACGCCGATGGCGTTCTTCCTGCATCGGGAAACCGGCGAACTGCACCCGCAAACCCAGGCGCTGCTGGAAGCGGTCGCCCAGCGGGTGGAACAAGGCGGCATCGAGGTCTGGCAGTCGCTGGATCCTGCCGAACTGCTCGGCGACGACGCGGCCGACTATGTGAAAGGCAAGGACACGCTGGACGTCTGGTTCGACTCGGGGTCGACGCACCAGACGGTGCTGCGCGGCTCGCATGCGGAGGACTCGGCGTTCCCGGCCGACCTCTACCTGGAGGGATCCGACCAGCACCGCGGCTGGTTCCACTCGTCGCTGCTGATCTCCTGCATGCTCAATGGCGTGCCGCCTTACAAGGCCTTGCTCACGCACGGTTTCGTGGTCGACGGCCAGGGTCGCAAGATGAGCAAGTCGCTCGGCAACGGGATCGAACCGCAGGAGGTCGCCGGCAAGCTCGGCGCGGAGATCCTGCGCCTGTGGGTGGCCAGCAGCGACTACTCCGGCGAGATCACCATCTCCGACGAGATCCTCAAGCGGGTGGTCGAATCCTATCGGCGCATCCGCAACACGCTGCGCTTCCTGCTGGCCAACGTCGCCGACTTCGACATCGACAAGGACGCGGTCGCGACCAGTGAGATGCTGGAGATCGACCGCTATGCACTGGTGATGACCGAGCGACTGCAGGAACAGGTCGCGGCGCTGTACCTGCGCTACGAGTTCCACCCGGCGGTCTCGGCGTTGCAGTCCTTCTGCTCGGAGGATCTGGGCGCCTTCTACCTCGACATCCTCAAGGACCGGCTCTACACCACGCGCGCCGATGGCCGGTCGCGCCGCAGCGCGCAGACCGCCCTCTGGCACATCACCGACGCCCTGTTGAAGCTGATGGCGCCCATCCTTTCGTTCACCGCCGACGAGGCCTGGGAAGTGTTCGCACCAGAGACCTTCGAGGCCGAGGGTGGCACCATCCAGAGCCAGGTCTTCCATCGCTTCGAGCCGATTGCCGACAGCGCGCAGTTGCATGCGCGCTGGATGCAGATCCGCGCCGCGCGTGCCGACGTGCTCAAGGAGATGGAAACCCTGCGTGAACGCGGCGCCATCGGTTCATCCCTGCAGGCGGAAGTGACGGTCACCGCGGACGCCGAACGTTTCGACGCCCTGCACTCGCTGGGCGACGACCTTCGCTTCGTGCTGATCACCTCGGCCGCTTCGCTGGCGCGGGCCGACGGCCCGACGGTCGATCGGTCGCAGTCGTCGCCAGCAGCCACCCCAAGTGCGACCGTTGCTGGCACTGGCGCTCGGATGTCGGAGCCGATCCCGCCCACCCGACGATCTGCGGGCGCTGCGTCAGCAATCTCTACGGCGACGGGGAACCGCGCAGCCATGCCTGATCAAGAACGTCACCTCGCGTCCGATCTGGCCATTCCTCGCGCTGGCCCTGGTCGTCATCGTCATCGACCAGATCACCAAGATCGCGGTGCTGGATCATTTCAAGCTCGGCGAGCGCCTGGCCGTGATCCCCGGCTTGTTCGATCTCACCCTGCTGTTCAACCGGGGCGCCGCGTTCAGCTTCCTGGCCGGCCACGACGGCTGGCAGCGCTGGTTCTTCGTGGCGATCGCCCTGGCGGCTTCCGTCTTCATCCTCTACCTGCTGACCCAGCATCGCGATCAGCGCCGATTCAGTTTCGCGCTCGGCCTGATCCTCGGCGGCGCAATCGGCAATGTCATCGACCGACTGCTCTACGGCCAGGTCGTGGACTTTCTGCTGTTTCACCAGGGCAACTGGTATTTTCCGGCTTTCAATGTCGCCGATGCCGCGATCAGCGTCGGGGCCGCGCTGCTGATCCTGGACGAACTCCTGCGCATGCGGCGCATGCGCGTGACCTCCTGAGCCGAGCCTGCCGGAATCGATGCCATGGACAGACCCTCTACGATTGCCAACGGTGACCGACTGATCGGCCGCAACCTGCTGCTCGGGGTGTCCGGCGGCGTGGCCGGCTACAAGGCAGCGCAACTCGTGCGCGACCTGCAGCGCGCGGGGGCCTCGGTGCAGGTGGTCATGACCGAGGCAGCCACGCATTTCGTATCGCCGACCACGTTCCAGGCCTTGAGCGGCAAGCCGGTCTTCACCGACCAGTGGGATGACCGCGTCGACAACGGCATGGCCCATATCGACCTGTCGCGCAGCGTCGACGCGATCCTGATCGCGCCGGCATCGGCCGACCTGATCGGCAAGCTGGCCAACGGGCTGGCCGACGACCTGCTGACTCGACCCTCTGCCTGGCCCGGGAGGTGCCGCTGCTGGTCGCGCCGGCGATGAACCGGCAGATGTGGAGCGAACCGCGCCACCCAGCGCAATGTCACCCAGCTGCGCGGCGACGGCATCGGCATCCTCGGTCCGGGCAGCGGCGACCAGGCGTGCGGCGAGGTCGGTGACGGACGCATGCTGGAGCCCCTGGAACTGGTCGAGGAGCTGATTGCGTTTTTCGCCGACAAGGTGATGTCCGGCAAGCGGGTGCTGATCACCGCCGGCCCCACCTTCGAAGCGATCGACCCGGTGCGCGGCATCACCAACCTGTCCTCCGGCAAGATGGGCTACGCGCTGGCGCGCGCCTGCCGCCACGCCGGCGCCCAGGTCACGCTCGTGTCCGGGCCGACCGCGCTGGCGACGCCGCCGGGTGTCAAGCGCATCAACGTCCAGAGCGCCCTGCAGATGATGGCCGCCGTCGATGCGGAACTGGACCTGGCGGCATCCTCCATCCGGATCGACTGCTTCATCGCGGTGGCTGCCGTGGCCGACTGGCGGGTCGCGAACCCCTCGGCCAGCAAGATCAAGAAGCAGCCCGACGCGGCGGGGAGCCGCCGGGCCGATTCCGGAGCGCCGGAAACGGCGCCGTCCCTCGAACTCGTCGAGAATCCGGACATCCTCGCCAATGTGGCGCGACGCGCGGCCGGTCCGTTCTGCGTCGGCTTTGCCGCCGAATCCGAGGACCTGATCCTGCATGCGCAGCACAAGCGCCTGCGCAAAGGCATACCGCTGATCGTCGGCAACATCGGCCCCGAGACCTTCGGTCGCGACGACAACGAACTGGTGCTGGTCGACGAGGCCGGCGTCACGTCGCTGGGGCGCGCCGAGAAGACCGAACTGGCCACCCGACTGGTGACGGAGATAGCCAGGCGACTTCCCCGCAGCGACCGCTGAACTGCAATGACCACCACCACTGTCCAACTCAGGATCCTCGATGAGCGGATCCGGCAGGCGCTGCCGGCCTACGCGACGCCCGGCAGCGCCGGACTCGACCTGCGCGCGTGCATCGACGACACCCTGGAGATCGGCCCGGGCCAGACCGTGCTGGTCCCCACCGGCATGGCGATCCACCTCGACGATCCGGGCCTGGCCGCGATGATCCTGCCGCGTTCGGGCCTGGGACACAAGCACGGTATCGTGCTGGGCAACCTGGTCGGTCTGATCGACTCCGACTACCAGGGCCCGCTGATGGTCTCCTGCTGGAATCGCAGCCAGACCCCCTTCCACCTGAAGCCCCTGGAGCGACTGGCGCAGCTGGTCATCGTGCCGGTCGTGCAGGCGACGTTTCGCGAGGTCGACGAGTTCCGAGGCAAGCGACCGCGGCATCGGCGGATTCGGCAGCACCGGCCGCTGAGGCGACGGGCCTGGGAACCTACTGCAGCAGCTCGAAGCGTTTTTCCAGCAGGTCCGCGTCGTCGAAGTGCCGGCGACCGATGAGCGCGGTCGGCTGGCGGCCATACTGGCGCATCGATCCCGGACTGGCGACGCCCAGCGGCCAGAACAGGAAGCGGGCGACGCGCTCGGTATTGGGCACCACGCCGTCGGGTCCGAAGATGCCCCGGCTCCCCCCGCCCGGAAGCGGCAGTGCCCGCAGCCGATCCGCAGGTACCGCGCGGTAAGGCGCGCTCAACGCGACCGGTTCTCCCCAACGGGCCCAGGGCAAGCCGAGACCGAGCAGCTGGTGGGTCTGCGACTCGATATGCAGCTTCACGCCGGCGAGCACGGGAACCGGTCCGATCCACTGTTCGATCGGCTCGTCGATCGGCGAGAACGCCCACTCGATCAGCGGGTCGGCCGCCGGCGGCGGTTTGGCACGCATCCTCGCGGTCGGGAAGAACATCGCGAAGCGGCCGCTGGGCTGGATGGTGTCGAACATCAGCGGCTCCCCCTGCCGATCGAGCGTGACCCGCCAGACCAGGCCGTCGAGCCGACCGCCGAGGAGATCACCGGATTCCTGCATCGGCCGCTCGCTGAACCAGATCGTATAGACCAGCTGCGGCAGGATCATTTCGCGGTAGCGGGTGAACGCCAGCCGTCGGTACACCACCGGCTGCGAGGGATCGACATCGAGCCAGTAGCGCTCCGCCCCCGGTGCGACCAGGCCGGCCAGGTCGATCCACTGCAAGGGGCCGAAGCGGTCGTACTCCGCGCTGGTGGCGATCTCGAAACTGGGTGCGAATGCATCCAGCAGGTCGTCGCGCGCGGCCATCGTCGATCCGGGGAATCCCGAGCGCGTCCACGGGCGCTGCGGACAGGATGGAACGCGCCTGCGCGATCGCGGCGCGCGCGGCAACCGGTTGTTCCCTCGGACCATAGCGGTGATACGCGGTGTTCGAGGGCGGAGGCGAAGAGCGCTGGTCCGTGAATACCGCGCGCATATGCCGCTCCCAGCTGCGCTCGCCGGCCGCATAGGGGATGCCGCTCAGGAAATAGAGGCCGACTATCCGCCGCGCGGTGCTGTAGTCGTCCGGCACCACGGCGAGCTTTGGCAGGCGCCGGCGCTGCAGGGCCTGCATTGCGTGCTCATCGACCAGCAGCGGGCCGCAGTAGCGGGACTGCGACTGGACCTGCTCGCGGCTGAGGCTGCGCAGGACGGGAAAGACCTCGTTCGGCAGATTGGCCAGTTCATGCTCCCGGGCTTCGGCGTCGATCGCGCGCATGCGCTCGACCCAGGCGCGGTAGCGCAGGTCATCCGTAGTCGCCTGCTCACGAAATGACGCGGTAAAACGGTCGACGCGAAGATAGGGGAACCCGGCGATGCGATGGTCGGCGCCGTCCCGCACTCCGGCAAGATCCACCACCCGGTTGACTTCGTCCAGGAACACCAGGCATTCGTTCGCCGTCGCCGGCACCGCCGACCCGCTGTCGGAACCGCCCGGCAGGCCCGCGCAGGCGGTCAACCCGACGAGCGCCAGGGCCAGCGACACGGCGCGCCAGCCACCGCGCAGCGCGCCCGCCCGCGCAGACCGATCGACGCCCCCGAACCGCCTTCGATTCACGCTGCCGTTGCCACCAGTTGCTCCAGCGAGCGGATGTCGGCCACGAAGGCACGGATGCCCTCGGCGAGCTTGTCGCTTGCCATTGCGTCCTCGTTCATGCCGAACCGGAACTGGCGCTCGTCGAAGCGTTCGCGCTCTACGGTCGCGGCGCGGGCATGCGGCAGGATCCAGGCGGCGCGGCACCTCGGCCCGCGAGGCCGCGAGTTGCTCCAGCAGGTCGGGGCTGATCGTGAGCAGATCGCAGCCCGCCAGTCCGAGGACCTGACCGATGTTGCGAAAGCTCGCGCCCATGACCTCGGTTTCGTAGCCGAAGCGCTTGAAGTAGGTGTAGATGCGCCGCACCGACTGCACGCCCGGATCGTCATCCGCGGTGAACTCCCTGCCCTGCTGCTTCTTGTACCAGTCGTAGATCCTGCCGACGAAGGGACTGATCAGGGTCACGCCGGCGTCCGCGCAGGCCACCGCCTGCTGAAAGCCGAACAGCAGCGTCAGGTTGCAGTGGATGGACTCGCGCTCCAGCCGCTCGGCGGCGGCGATGCCCTCCCAGGTCGATGCCACCTTGACCAGCACGCGTTCGCGCGCAATGCCCGCCGCCTCGTATAGCTCGATCAGCCGCCGCGCCTTCGCGACGCTGCCCTCGGTGTCGAAGGACAGGCGCGCATCCACTTCGGTGGAGACCCGTCCCGGGATGATCTTGAGGATCTCGCTGCCGAAGGCGATCAGGAGGCGGTCGCAGGTGTCTTCGATCTGCGCCTGCTTGCTGTCACCGCGTGCCGGCTGCTGGCGCACCTGCGTCAGCAGGGAACCGTACTCCGGCATGCGCACCGCCTTCAGGATCAGCGTCGGATTGGTGGTCGCGTCGCGCGGCTTGAACGCCTTGATCGAATTGAAATCGCCGGTATCCGCGACCACGGTCGTGAAGCGCTTGAGCTGGTCGAGGGAACTCGCGGGCGCGGCGTCGGCGGCGCTATCAGGTTTGGACATCGTCATTTCCCTCCCAATGCCTGTCGGCGGATGTCGCTCAGCGTCTGGTTGGCCGTGATTGCCTGCGGGTCGATCATCAGTTCCAGCAATGCCGGCTGCCCGGCCCGGTTGGCTGCCAGCGCGGCCTCCAGCGCGGCAGCGAATTCCGCTGTCTTCGACACGCGCTGCCCGAAGCAGCCATAGGCCCGAGCGAGCGCGTCGAAATCAGGATTCACCAGTTCGGTGCCGTAGACCCGGCCCGGGAAGTCGCGCTCCTGATGCATCCGGATCGTACCGTACATACCATTGTTGACGAGCAGTACCGTTATCGCGGCCCGGTACTGGCGCGCGGTGGCCAGTTCCTGCCCGGTCATCAGGAAGTCGCCGTCGCCGGTAACCGCGATGACCACGCGATCCGGATAACGCAGTTTGGCTGCGATGGCAGCCGGCACGCCGTACCCCATGGCGCCGGAGCTCGGCGCCAGCTGGGTCTTGTGTTGCCGGTGACGGAAGAAGCGGTGTATCGGCGACGCGAAGTTGCCCGCCCCGTTGGTGATGATTGCATCGGCCGGCAGGGTCTTGTCCAGGTGCAGCACCGCGGCCGGGTAGTCGAAATCCCCCGGCTGCGCGCGCGGCACACGCCACGCGGCGTAATCCTGGCGGGCGCCGTCGAGCCACTCACGCCGGGCCTGGCTGCTGGCGGCCGGCGCCTCGGCCAGGGACGTCAGCGCCAGCGCCCACTCATCGGCGCTGCTGACGATCGCCGCCGCCGGCCGGTAGACGCGGCCGATCTCGTCCGGGTCTGGATAGACGTGGATCAGCTGCTGCGCCGGCGACGGCACGGACAGGAGGGTATAGCCGCTGGTGGTCATCTCGCCCAGCCGCAGGCCGACCGCCACGATCACATCGGCCCGGCGCAGGCGCTCGGCCAGCCGCGGATTGATCCCGATCCCGACCTCGCCGACATAGTGGTCGTCGCAATTGTCGTACGCGTCCTGGAATCGCCAGGCGCAGGCCACCGGCAGGCCCTGGCGATGGGCGTACTGCGCCACTGACCGGCGTCCCGCATCGGACCACTCCGACCCGCCGATCAGCAGCAGCGGGCGTTCGGCGCCTGCCAGGGCGTCGTGCATCCGCTGCATTGCCGCAGACGACGGGCACGCCTGGGCGCCGGCATAGCGCATGGCGTCCGGCACATCGGCGACCTGGGCCAGCATGTCCTCGGGCAAGGCCAGTACCACCGGCCCCGGCCTGCCCGAAGTCGCCACATGGAAGGCATGGGAGACGAGTTCCGGAATCCGGTCGGCGCGATCGATGCTGGCCACCCATTTCGCGATGCTGCCGAACATCCGCCGGTAGTCGATTTCCTGGAAAGCCTCGCGCTCGACGAAATCGCTGCCGACCTGGCCCACGAACAGGATCATCGGCGTGCTGTCCTGCTGGGCCGTGTGCACCCCGATTGCGGCGTTGGTCGCGCCCGGCCCCCGGGTCACGAAGCAGATCCCCGGGCCCCCGCCCAGCTTGCCCCAGGCCTCCGCCATGTTGGCGGCGCCGCCCTCCTGGCGGCAGACTGTCAACGCCAGCCGATCACGGACTTCGTGCAACGCGTCCAGCACCGGCAGGTAGCTCTCCCCGGGCACGCAAAAGGCGTGGGTGACGCCGTGCACCAGCAACTGGTCGACCAGGAGCCGGCCGCCGCTGCGGGCGCCCGGTAGTGATGGCAATTCGGCGGGTCTCTCGGTGGAATTCATGGTGTGCAGGTCCGGACGATGGTGACAGGGACACGATCATTGTCGCATTGGCCGGCGTACCACGTCGCCGCAACGCCCGGATCCGGCTCCGGGCTGCGCTTGCAGCCCTCGGTCGGGCCCGCGATGGCCGCGCCCCGAAGCCCCGACCGGTCCTGTCGTTGCTGGCACAATAGCGGCCTCGGAGGAACTCATGTCGGACGTCAAGAAAGTCGTGCTCGCCTATTCCGGCGGCCTGGATACATCGGTCATTCTCAAGTGGCTGCAGGATGTCTACCAGTGCGAGGTGGTCACCTTCACCGCCGACATCGGCCAGGGTGAGGAGGTCGAGCCCGCCCGCGCGAAGGCCCGCGCTGCCGGCGTCAAGAGCATCTACATCGACGACCTGCGCGAGGAGTTCGTGCGCGACTTCGTGTTCCCGATGTTCCGCGCCAACACCGTGTACGAGGGCGAATACCTGCTCGGCACCTCGATCGCGCGGCCGCTGATCGCCAAGCGCCTGATCGAAATCGCCCGCCTGGAGCGGCGCCGACACCATTTCGCACGGCGCCACCGGCAAGGGTAACGACCAGGTGCGCTTCGAACTGGGCGCCTACGCGCTGATGCCCGACGTCAAGGTCATCGCGCCCTGGCGCGAATGGGACCTGCTGTCGCGCGAGAGGCTGCTGGCCTATGCCGACGAGCACGGCATTCCGGTCGACTTCAAGAAGCGCAAGGGCGAGGCGCCCTTCTCGATGGACGCCAACCTGCTGCACATCTCCTACGAAGGCGGCGTGCTGGAAGATCCGGCCGTGGCGCCCGCCGGAAAAGGGCATGTGGCGGCTGACGGTGGCCCCGGAGAAGGCGCCCGGCAAGGCCGAGTACGTGGAACTGAGCTTCGAGCGCGGCGACCTGGTCGCGATCAACGGCAAGCGCATGCCGGCGCACGAGCTGCTCGCGGAACTGAACCGGCTCGGCGGCAAGCACGGCATCGGCCGCCTCGACCTGGTGGAGAACCGTTACGTCGGCATGAAGTCGCGCGGCTGCTACGAGACGCCGGGCGGCACCATCCTGCTGCGCGCTCACCGCGCCATCGAGTCGATCACGCTGGACCGCGAGGTCGGCCATCTCAAGGACGACCTGATGCCGCGCTACGCCAGCCTGATCTACAACGGCTACTGGTGGTCGCCCGGAGCGGCGCACGCTGCAGCACCTGATCGATTTCACGCAGCAGGGCGTCAACGGCAAGGTCGACCTGAAGCTGTACAAGGGCAACGTCATCGTCACCGGCCGCAAGTTCCGAGAATTCGCTGTTCGATACCCGGCATCGTGACCTTCGACGACGACGGCGGCGCCTACAACCAGGCCGACGCAGGCGGGCTTCATCAAGCTGAACGCCCTGCGGATGCGGATCGCGGCCAAGCTGGAGGCAGCCCGTCCCGCCGCCCCGAAAACCCGGTCACGGCCCGCAAGCGCGCCGGTTGCCCGCAAACGTCGCTGATAACGAACGCAGCAGGAGATCCCGATGCCCTCATTTGACGTGATCTGTGAAGCGGACATGGTCGAGATCCGCAATGCGATCGACCAGGCCAACAAGGAGATCACCAACCGCTTCGATTTCAAGGGATCGGATGCGCGGATCGAACTCAAGGACAAGGCCCTGACCGCTTTCGCCGACGACGACTTCAAGCTGGGCCAGGTGCGTGACGTCCTGCTTGCCAAACTGGCCAAGCGCAACGTCGACGTCCGCTACCTTGACAACGGCAGCATCGAGAAGATTTCCGGCGACAAGGTCAAGCAGGTGATCACGGTGCGCCACGGCGTGCCGCAGGAGGCGGCCAAGAAGATCGTCAAGCTGCTCAAGGACGCCAAGATGAAAGTCAGCGGCTCGATCCAGGGCGACACCGTGCGGGTCAGCGGCCCCAAGCGTGACGATCTGCAGGCCGCGATCACCCTCATCAAGGGTGAGATCAGCGATCTGCCGCTGGCAGTCGACAATTTCCGCGATTGAGCCGACGGTATCGCCACTGCGCGGCCGGAGCAGCCACCCATGAATCCGCCCGCCGCCATCGGCCCCGCCACCAGCCTGCTCAGTTCGGCGCTGCCCTCGCCGCCACCCGGATTCGCCCCGCTGTGGTTTCGCAATGAACTGATCGGTGCGGTCAGCCCGACCTGGCTGCCCCACCTGGACAACCGCCTGTTCAAGCTCGGCGAAATCAATGAAGACGGCCAACCGGTCGTGCGCATCCGGGGCGGGGATCGCCGCGGGGAATCCGGGCTGATCCCCGCCCCCACGCTCAACCGCTGGTTTGCCGAATGGGCGGAATCCCTCCGGTCACGGGAGTTGCTGCCAGGCTGGCGCGGTGAAATCGTGCATCTCTACGGCGTCAGAGAATCGGAGTCGCTGCTCCAGGTGGAGCGTTCGCTGGTGCGGCCGCTCGGCCTGTTGCTGCGCACGGTTCAAGTGAATGTCTTTTCGCTTCAGGACAAGCGCCTGAAGATATGGGTGGCTCGGCGCGCCGACTCCAAGCCGGTTGACCCCGGCAAGCTGGACTGCCTGGTGGCCGGCGGCATCGCCGGCGAGGAGACGCCACTCGAGGCGCTGGTGCGGGAGTGCCAGGAGGAAGCGGGAATCCCGCGGGCGCTGGCGCGGCGCGCAGTGCCGGTGGGCGTCATCGACTCTATCGCGCCTGCAATGGATGGAGCCTCGCCGATCCTGCACCGAGAGCGCGCGACGCTTTACGACCTGAAGGTCCCCCTGGAATTCAGCCCGGCGCCGGCCGACGCGGAGCTTGCCCAGGTCCAGTGCCTGCCCGCCGTCAAGGTGCTGGATTCCCTCGCCGGCGATGCCTGGACCCGGGAAGGCGCCTGGGCGACCCGTGACCTCATCGCCCGCCGTGGTCCCGCCTGAGTGGGCTCTGCCGGGTGGACCGCACCGGGGCGCCTTCCATACGTTAAAAATGGTATTAGCGGGTGGTAATCGGCCGGATCGTCGCGTCGGCGCCACGTTCACCGGTCGATCTCGCCCCAGGGGCTCTTTTCGACTGTGCGGAACACGCGCACAATTCCTATTGCGGCGGCGCCGCGTCGCGCAGCCCGGCCTGACGCCGGCTTACGCCGTTCAGTCTCCTAGTCTCCTCTCTTCCGCCCTGGTTAGAAGCGCAGCGAAGACCAGGGCGGGTTTCTTTGTCAGCGGCTGGCGACGAGCCGGGTGCGCGAGTCGGCCAGCAGGTCGGCGAAGCGCGAACGCACCGACGCTTCGATGCCAACGGCGTCCAGACCCTGCAGCTTGAGCAGCGCCGCATGATCGCCATGGTCGATGAAGCGGTCCGGCAGTCCCAGATGCAGGATCGGCTTGGCAACCCCGAGATGCGCGAGCGCTTCCGAGCAGGCTGAACCGGCGCCGCCCATCACCACGTGTTCTTCGACTGTGACGAAGGCGTCATGCGTGGCAGCCAGTTCAGCGAGCATTCCGGTGTCGATCGGCTTGACGAACCGCATGTTCACTACCGTCGCACCGAGCGCCTCGCCGGCGGCGAGCGCCGGCGCCACCATCGATCCGAACGCGAGCAAGGCGATACGCTTGCCGTCGCGCTTGCGTTCGGCCTTCCCGAGCGGCAGGCTGCTCATTTCCTTGCGCACGGTTGCGCCGGTGCCCGCGCCCCGGGGATAGCGTACCGCCGCGGGCCCCTTGCAGTGGGTGGCGGTATACAGCATCTGCCGGCACTCGTCCTCATCCGAGGGGGCCATGACGACCAGGTTGGGAATGCAGCGCAGGTAAGCGAAATCGTAGGCGCCCGCATGGGTTGCGCCATCGGCCCCGACCAGACCGGCGCGGTCGAGTGCGAACACGACCGGGAGGTTCTGCAGGGCCACGTCGTGGATCAGCTGGTCATAGGCGCGCTGCAGGAAGGTCGAGTAGATCGCCACCACCGGTTTCATGCCCTCGCAGGCGAGGCCGGCGGCAAACGTCACCGCGTGCTGTTCGGCAATGCCGACGTCGAAGTACCGCTGAGGAAACCGCCTTTCGAACTCGACCAGGCCCGAGCCTTCACGCATCGCCGGCGTGATCGCCACCAGCCGGGGTTCGATCTCCCCCATGTCGCAGATCCAGTCCGAGAAGATCCGGGTGTAGGTCGGCTTGGCGGCGCCGCTGGACGCCTTGATGCCTTCGACCGGATCGAACTTGCCGGGCCCGTGATAGAGAATCGGGTCGGCCTCCGCCAGCTTGTAGCCCTGACCCTTGCGGGTGACCACGTGCAGGAAGATCGGACCCGACATCTGCCGCAGGTTCTGCAAGGTGGGCAGCAGCGAATCGAGGTCATGCCCGTCGATCGGGCCGAAGTAGGTGAATCCGAGTTCCTCGAAGAAAGTCGCCGGCACGACCATGCCCTTGGCGTGTCCTTCCAGCCGCTTGGCGAGTTCATACACCGGCGGCATCACCGAGAGCATGTGGCGGGCGACATCGCGGGCCTTCAGCAAGGGCCGGGCGGACAGCACCCGGGCCAGATAGCGGTTCATCGCACCGACTGCCGGCGAGATGGACATGTCGTTGTCGTTGAGGATCACCAGCAGGTCGATGTCGGGCGTCACGCCGGCGTTGTTCAACGCCTCGAATGCCATGCCCGCGCTCATCGCGCCGTCGCCGATGATGGCCACGTGCCGGCGCCGATCGGGCCCCTTGCCCTCGCCGAGGTTGCGCGATGCGACCGCCATTCCCAGCGCGGCGGAAATCGAGGTGGACGAATGGGCAGTGCCGAACGTGTCGTACTCGCTCTCACTGCGGCGCGGAAAACCGGAGATTCCTTCGTACTGGCGCAGCTTCGACCATCTCGTTGCGCCGGCCGGTCAGGATCTTGTGCGGATACGACTGATGGCCGACATCCCACACCAGCCGATCATCCGGCGTGTTGAAGACGTAATGCAAGCGCGATGGTCAGTTCCACCGTGCCCAGGTTGGACGACAGGTGCCCGCCGGTGCGGGAGACCGAGTCGAGCACGAATCCGCGCAGCTCCTGGGCGAGCCGTTTCAGCACGCCGCGCTCGAGCTTGCGCAGGTCGGCCGGGCTGTTGATGGTCTCTAGCAGCGGAGGAATGAACCGGGGTCATGTCAGCATCGGGCCTACAGGTATCACGTCGCCTATTCGGCCGGCGTTGGGAATGGGACTGGGTCTGAGAATGGAATCAAGTCTGTGACGGAGTGCAAGGTCTGGGGCTGGGTCTGGGTGCAGCGGTCAATTCACGCCGGTGGACGACGAACTCGGCCAGTTCGCGCCAACCGCGGCGCCGCGCGCGCCCAGTGACTGCGCCGCCTGCGCTGCCCGCTGTCCGAGTTGGCGGGCGAGTGCTTGCGACTGTGCGAGCCCGAGGATCGAAACATAGGTGGGTTTGTCCTGCGCCTGGTCCTTGCCCGCCGTCTTGCCGAGCGTCGTGGAGTCCGCGGTGACGTCAAGGATGTCGTCGACCACCTGGAACGCCAGACCAACCGACGCGCTGTACGCGGCCACCTGCCTCAGCGGCGGGCGACACCAGCGGCCACCGCAGAGCATTCCAAGTCGGACCGCCGCAGCAAGCATCGCTCCCGTCTTCTTCTGGTGCATCGCTTCCAGTTGGACGCGGTCGAGGCGCGTGCCGACGGCGGCCAGATCGAGCGCCTGCCCGCCCGCCATGCCGAGCGAACGCCGCCGCAACCGCCAGTGTGCAGACCATTTCCGCCACCGGCAACGAATCGGCATCGTCCGCCGCCGAGGGCCTGCAGCGGCGCCACCAGCGCCTCGAAGGCCAGCGCCTGCAGCGCATCGCCCACCAGCATCGCCATGCGCTTCGCCGTAACGCTTGTGCACCGTCGGCTTGCCGCGGCGCACATCGTCGTCGTCCATGCACGGCATGTCGTCGTGCACCAGCGAGTATGCGTGGATCAGTTCGACCGCGCAGGCGCTGCCGTCGAGGACTTCCTGGCGCGCCCCGGAGACCTCACCGGCAGCGTACACGAGCAGCGGCCTCACGCGCTTGCCGCCGCCGAGCACCGCATAGCGCATCGCTTCGTGGAGATCGTCCGCCCCCGTCCCTGCCGGTGTCGCCGCCGGCAGCACCCGGTCGAGCGCCCGCTCTACCCGCTCACCCTGGTGCGCCATCCAGTTCAGCAGGTCAGCGTCTTTCGTCCCTTCAAGCGTCACGGTCATCGGCCACGGGTTCGAACGGCTGAAGGAGGTCCGCTTCCAGGATCCGGACCCGTTGCGAGACCTGGCCCAGGGTGTCACGGCAGTACTTCACCAGCACGACGCCGCGCTGATAGGCGGCCAGCGACTCCTCGAGCGCAAGGCGGCCGCTCTCCATCCGTTCCACCAGGGCTTCGAGTTCGGTCATGGCGACTTCAAATGATGCCGGCGCCGGGGGATTACCGCTTGCCGGGACTTCCGTGGCATCGCCCCCATTGAATTCTGCTGTGGTGGTCATACCTGCATGGCTCGCGCGCTGTTGTTACCCTGATTCTAGTCGACTGGACCGGCGGGAGGCGCGGCGAGCCCCGGCGAGACCGGATCGGCCACCGGCCCCCGTCAGTGCCTGTAACGGCGCGGATTGGGGGGGTTTGGCGTTTGCGGGTACACTCGCCCCTCCACTTTTCGGGGCAGGTTGCCACTTACTTCGGAGGGACCCGGGTCGATGTCGGACATTGGGCGCGAGGCGCACATCAGACGGCCGGCCACACAGTTGCCGGTCTCTGCTTATTTCAGTCAACAGCTTCACGAACGCGAGCTGGACGTCCTGTTCAAGGCCGGTCACGGATACCGCGGGCCATCAGCTGATGGTGCCGGAGGTCGGGGATTATTTCGCCCTGCCTGCCGAGTCGGAAGGACGCATCCTCGTGCGTCGCCCCGGTGGCGCTCATCGCGAGGTCTCGGCGACGGATGCCGGCACCGTGGAACTGCTTTCGAATGTCTGCCGCCACCGCCAGGCGATCATGCTCAACGGCCGTGGCAACACCGACAGCATCGTGTGTCCGCTGCATCGCTGGACCTACAACCTCAAGGGTGAATTGCTCGGAGCCCCGCATTTCTCCGAGCAGCCGTGCCTCAACCTGCCGTCGAGCCCGCTTCAGAACTGGCAGGGGCTGCTGTTCGAGGGTCCGCGCAACGTCGCCGACGACCTTCGGGAAGTCGGGTGCAAGGCGGACCTCGACTTCTCGGGTTACCGCCTGGATCACGTGCATGTGCATGAGTGCGCCTACAACTGGAAGACCTTCATCGAAGTTTTCCTGGAGGACTACCACGTCGCGCCCTTTCATCCGGGCCTGGGCAAATTCGTCTCCTGCGACGACCTCAAATGGGAGTTCGGTGACTGGCACTCGGTCCAGACCGTCGGTCTGCACAAGAACCTGACGCAACCGGGGACGCCGGTCTACCGCGAATGGCACGACCAGATCCTGCGCTTCAACAACGGTCGGCTGCCCAGATACGGTGCGATCTGGCTGACCTATTACCCCAACCTGATGGTGGAGTGGTATCCCAACGTGCTGGTCGTGTCCTCGCTCGTTCCGCGCGGTCCGCGGCACACCACCAACATCGTCGAGTTCTATTACCCCGAGGAAGTGGTCTGGTTCGAGCGTGAACTGGCGCAGGCCGAGCGTGCCGCCTATCTCGAGACAGCCGCGGAAGACGACGAGATCGCCCTGCAGAATGGATGCCGGCCGCCAGGCCCTTCTGGCCCGCGGCCTGAACCAGACCGGCCCCTACCAGAGCCCGATGGAAGACGGCATGCAGCACTTCCATGAATTCCTCGGTCGCCATCTCGGCTCAGCCGAGGGTTGAGCCGGCGCCGGAACGCACCCATTGAGGTCGCCTTGCCGCGACCGGGAAAACGAGGATCGAGAGAATGACCTGGACTACCCTGATTTCGCCGGAGGAACTGGCGGGTGCGATCGACCAGTGCGTCGTGGTCGACTGTCGGCATGACCTCCTGGATGTCGCAGGCCGGCCTGCGAAGCTACGAGGAAGGCCATATCCCATCGGCCTTCTTCCTCAGCATGGACACCGACCTGTCCGGACCGAAGAACGGATCGAACGGCCGCCATCCGCTGCCGGATCGGGAGACGCTGCGGCGTCGGCTTGAACAACTGGGCCTGCGCTCGGGGCAGCAACTGGTGGCCTACGACGCCCAGGGCGGCGCGATGGCCGTCCGGTTGTGGTGCCTCGCGCGCTGGCTTGGACATGAGGCGGTAGCGGTGCTCGACGGTGACCTCCGGGCCTGGCGCGCCGCCGGCTACCCGCTGGCCACCGAGGCGACGCCGCTGCCGCAGGAGCGCGGTCAACTCGAACCGGAACGCGCGCCGCTGGTCGAGATGGTCGACGCCGGCCAGGTCGAGGCGATGATCCAGTCAGACCGGATGCTGCTGGTGGATGCGCGCGCGCCGGATCGCTATGCCGGTCTCATCGAGCCGATGGACCCGGTCGCGGGTCATATCCCGGGCGCGGTCAACCGCTTCTATGGCAAGAACCTGCGTCCCGATGGCCGCTTCAAACCGGCGCAGGTGCTGCGCGAGGAATTTGCCGCGCTGCTTGGGGAGCAGGCTTCGGCAGCGGTGGTTCACCAGTGCGGATCGGGCGTGACCGCATGCCATAACCTGCTGGCCATGCAGCACGCCGGCCTTGCCGGCGCGCGGCTCTACGTCGGGTCGTGGAGCGAGTGGGTGTCGGATCCGCGCCGGCCGGTCGCGCAAGGCGCTGCCGACGCGAGCCAGGCCTAGGCGGCTGGCTCCTAGCCCGGCTGGCGACGGATGACCAGCGCCAGCGCGACGTTGACGAGAGCCATCGTCCCCGTCACCTGCCAGGTGGAGGACCAGTCACCGGTGCGCGACACCACCAACGCGATCAGCGGCGGCGTGAAGAACTGACCCACCGCCGAGCCCTGCTGCATCAGCCCCGCCGTGGTGGACACGGTCAGCGCGTTCGGCGCGAATGCCGGCGTGCTGGCGAACAGGGTGCCGGGAATCAGGCCGCCGGCCGCTGAAAACATCAGGACCGCCAGATAGCGCAATGCGAACGGCGCCTCGCTGCCGAACAGAATCCAGGCCGAGAACAGCATGGCCAGGGCGGCGAAGACGAGCAACTGGTGCCGGGCCCAGCCGCGCTGCAGCAGCAAGCCCGCGCCGAAGTTGCCGATGATGTTCACGCCCACGCCGGCTGCGGTCAGGATCCCCGCGGTGGTCGGCTCGACGCCCTGTGACTGATAGAGCGTGGGCAGGAAACCGAAGACGCTCATCCACTGGCCGGCATAGAAGCAGAACGAGGCCGCCAGCAGCCACGGCTTGAGGCTGCCGACCGTCTGCCTGACCAGCACCAGCGACCGCGTCACCTCGCCGCCCGCCGGGTCCTCGGGCACGATGCGGCGGACCAGGAATGCCAGCACCAGCGAGAGAATCGCGATGCCGACCCAGATGCTGCGCCAGCCGATCGACGCCAGCAGCCAGGGGCACAGGATCAGCATGGTGCCCATGCCCAGCGGCATGTAGCAGGCCCACAGCCCCATCACCGCACGCAGGCGACGGGTCTCGACCAGGCGGGTCAGCAGCGCCGGCCCCGGCAGCACCGTGGCGATGAAGCCGAAGCTCTCCACCGCGCGACTGACCAGCAGCATGGTGCCGGAAGCGCTCGCCGCGCCGAGCAGGCCACCCGCGGCGCTGACGACGAGGCCCAGCATCATGACGCGACGCTGTCCGAACCGGTCGGCCAGCATCCCCCCGAATACGCCGACCAGCATTGCCGCGAGCAGGAAGAAGGAAATCGTCAGGCTCGCCTGGAACAGCGACATGCCGAATGCGTCGCTGAGTACCGGCAGTGAAATCGGAACCTTGCCGACGCTGGCGCCTGCCGACGCACCCACGGCCACGATCAGTCCGACCCGGCCCGCCAGCGAGGTCATCCGGCAGGCGCTCCCGCGGCGGCAGGACAGTCAGCGGGCACCGAAGACTTTCTTCAGGAGGGCCGAGCCGGTGCCGACCGGGTCCTGGCGAATCGCCCGCTCCTGCTCGGCGATCATCTGGAACAGTCCGGCCAACGCCTTTGCCGTCACATAGTTCTCGATCTTCGCGTCTTCTTCCTTGATCGCCCCGAAGCTTGCCGCCTGCCCCGCCAGGCTGTTGTACTGCTGGGCCAGCCCCGCCTTGTCGGTGGTCTGCTTGACGATCGGCAGGAACTTCGCAGCGAGGTCGCCCTCGGTCTTTTCCCGGAAGAAGCGGGTCACCGCATCGTCGCCACCGGTGATGATCGCTTTGGCATCGCTCACGCTCATCGACTGGATCGCCGACATCAGCAAGGGCTTGGCCAGCGGGACGGCGGATTCGGCCGCGCGATTGATGCTCACCGCCAGTTCGTCGAACTGCTGCTGCTTGCCCATGAACTTCATGACGCTTTCCGCCCGCTTGAGGCCGTCCGGCAAGGGAATCCTCACTGCGGGATTGCCGAGGAAACCATTCTCGACACCGAGACTGGCCACGGCGGCGGCAGAGCCCTTCTCCAACGCGGCCT
Source organism: uncultured beta proteobacterium (assembly GCA_963834335.1). Taxonomy (GTDB): domain Bacteria; phylum Pseudomonadota; class Gammaproteobacteria; order Burkholderiales; family Burkholderiaceae_E; genus Lautropia. The sequence continues at coordinate 1,006,807 of CAWIBK010000002.1, forward strand.
TGATTGCGCCGGTGGCTTCCGTGCTGCTGATGGCGGACAGGTCCAGGGCTGCTGCCGTCACGGGCAGGGCCAGCAGGCCAGCGGCCAGCGCCGAGAGCAGGCTCAGGGTCGCGCAACTGCGGGCGGTGAAGCGGTAGACCGAGCGGGTCTGCATAGTGGTTCCTCCTGTTCGGGTTTCCCGATTGTCGCACCCGTGCCCGCCACCGGGCCGATGGGCCCCGACGCGCCGAACGCCGGGGTCAGACGACGAGCAGTCGGATGTCGGCTGGTGCGATGCCGATCCCGACGGCGCTGCCACTGGGAAAACCCATGTCGCCGGCGAAGTGGACACGGTCCGCGGTGAGCGACTGCGAACCCACACGGATACGGTAGCGGGTGAATCCACCTGAGAACTCGCGGTCCTCGACCGTTCCCGCAAGCCACTGGAACCGATCATCGGGCGCAAGCGAACCGGCGTCCCCGGGCGAGCGCAGGTGCACGGTGTGCGGGCGGAAACTGGCCGCCAGACTGGCGGAGGAAGACATCGGATGCGGGTGCGGCAAGGTCAGATCCCCTGCCCCCTCGATGCGCAGCCTCAGCGCGCCGTCACCACGATCTTCCACCCGTCCCTCGAGCATGTTCATCGTGCCGACAAACCCGGCAACGAAGCCGTTGACCGGAAAGTCGTAGATTTCCGTCGGCGTGCCGACCTGCTGCACCACACCCTGGTCCAGCACAGCCATGCGGTCCGCCGTGGTCATCGCTTCTTCCTGGTCGTGCGTGACGAAGATCGTGGTGATGCCCAGCCGGCGCTGCAGCGCGTGCAGTTCCCGGCGCATCTGCACCCGCAGGTTCTTGTCGAGGTTCGACAGGGGCTCGTCCAGCAGCAGCACTTGCGGCTCGATGACGATGGTGCGGGCAAGCGCCACCCGCTGCTGCTGGCCGCCGGACAACTGGTTGGGCCGGCGCCGGGCGAAGGCCTGCAGTCCCACCGTGTCCAGCGCCTCGGCGACGCGCCGGGCGATCTCCGCGCGCGGACGCCTGCGTTCGACCAGCCCGAAGGCAACGTTGTCGTACACCGAGAGATGCGGCCACAGCGCATAGCTCTGGAAGACCATGCCGATATTGCGTGCATGCGGCGCAATCGCGCCGATGTCCTTGCCGTCCACCAGCAACTGGCCCTGCCGGGGACGGTTGAAGCCGGCAATCAGGCGCAGCAGCGTGGACTTGCCGGAACCGGAGGGGCCGAGCAGCGCGAAGAACTCGCCCGGCTCGATCCGCAGATTGACGTTCCTCAGCACCTCGGTTTTGTCGTAGCCCAGGCAGATATCGCGGCATTCGACCGCCACTTTGCGCATTGTCAATGTCATGTTCCGCTCCTGCTACCGATTGGCGTCCGGATCGCCGCCCGGCGTACCGCCCAGCCGCGACGAGGTCCGTTCCACCACCAGGTGGGACAGCCAGGTGCCCACCGCCACCACCACGACCGCCAGGACCCCGAGCGCCGCACCCGGTCCGCGTCCCGACGCGCTCTGCATGTAGAGGTAGATGCCGTAACTCATCGGCGCCTGCGACTCCGCCGAGGTCAGCAGGATTGTTGCCGACAGTTCGACTGCGGCCGTGATGAAACTGGTCACGAATCCGGCCACGATGCCGCCGGCCATCAGTGGCACGACGATCCGGCGGATGGTGGACCGCTTGGTCGCCCCGAGGCTCTCCGCAGCCTCCTCGAGCGACACGTTGATCTGCTGGAGCGCGGCGTAGCAGGAACGCAGCGCGTACGGCAGGCGCCGGACCGAATAGGCAAGCATGATCAGGACCCAGGTCGACGTGACCAGGCTGGTGGTCCCGGGCAGTTGCACGCCCTTGTAGAACCGCAGCAGGCCGATGGCGAGCACGATGCCGGGTATCGCCAGAGCGGCAGAACCGATCCAGTCCAGCATTTGCCGGCCAGGCAACCGGGTCCGAAGAATCAGATATGCGATTGCCACTCCGAGGACGACGTCGATGCCGGCTGCCAGACCGCAATACAACAAAGTATTGACGATCATGCCCGTCGAGTCTTCGAACACGGTCGCGTAGTGCTGCAGGGTGTAGGCGTCCGGCAGCGGCGCGAAACTCCAGACCTTGGCAAACGACAGCAGCAGCACGCCCACGTGCGGCGACAGAACCACCAGCAGCACCAGCAGGATCCAGCCGTAGGCCATCACGCGCGCTCCGATGCCGAGCGAGCGCCGCTCGATCCGGGAGCCACCCTTCTGGATCGTCGAGTAGTCGCGCCCCCGCATCACCCGCGCCGACAGCCACAGGGCGAAGATCGAGAACACGATCATGATCACGCTGATGACGTAACCCAGCGGATCGTCCAGCCCCACCTGCGTGATGCGCAGGTACGCTTGCGGCGCCAGCAGGTTGGTCGCACCCAGGACGAGCGGCGTTCCGAGGTCGTCGAACACCTTCACGAAGACCAGGGACAGGCCGGCCAGGAATCCCGGCAGGCTCAACGGGAATATCACGCGCCGGAAGAGCCGCCATCCGCGTGCGCCGAGGTTCTGCGCCGCCTCTTCCATCGCCCCGTCGATATTGCGCAGGGACACGGTGAGATTCATGAGGATGAACGGGAAATAATGGATCGACTCGACGAAGATCACCCCGTTGAGCCCCTCCATCACCGGGAGGGTGACGCCGATCCAGTCGTCGAGCAGCAGATTGACGCTGCCGGAACGGCCGAAGATCAGCTGCATTGCCACCGCGCCGACGAAAGGCGGCATGATCAGCGGCAGGACCCCGAGGGTCTGGATCAGGATGGCGCCGCGAAACCGGAAGCGCACGGTGAAGTACGCCAATGGCACCGCGATCAGGGCGGCGACCAGCGCGCTCACAACCGCGACGTAGAGGCTGTTGAGGAACGACTCCAGCATCAGCGACTGGGAGAAGAAGGCCGCGAAGTGACCCAGCGTGAAACTGCCGTCGGCGTTGACGAAAGCGCTGTAGAAAACGCTGCCGACCGGAAGGATCAGGAACAGCGAGAAGAAGGCGAGGATGGCCAGCGCCGCCAGCGCGGCGCCCCCCGGCAGGCGTGGACTCACGGCGACGCGTGGCGCCGCGCGCAGGCCTTCAGGCCGCCGTCGATCACCGCGCCAGTCCTGCCGCCTTCACCGCCAGTTCCTTCGCCTTCTCGTAATTGCCCTTTGCCTTGCCGTTCCAGCTGTCTTCCAGTCCGGTCACCTCCTTGTTGACCGCTGCATCGCGCTTGTTCTTCGTGAAGGTCGCCAGAAACTGCGGATCCTTCACCAGGCTGGCGTTCACGATGGGGGCAAACGCCAGGTCGCGCGCCTGCCTGACCAGTGCACTGCCTTCCGCGCTGGGTTTCCTGGCAAGCGCCGCCTCTGCGTCATGGATCGCCTTGGTGGCCGCCTGCAGTTCCTTGTGCCGGAAGGTGACGGTCTGGTCGAACAGGCTGGATACCAGGTAGTAGCGCGACTCCGACAGCACCGAATCGAACTGGACCCGGGCACGTCTGGCGATGTCGAAGATCTTCGGATAGTCGGCGGGGATCTTGCCGCGCAGCGTCTCGGCGGGCAGGACCGGCAGGCGCGATATCTTCGGGTCGAGCAGGAGTTCCTGGCCTTCCCTGGAGAGGCTGAACGCAATGAACTGGCGGGCCTCGGCGCTGTTCTTGCCGCCGCTCACCAGACCGATGTTGGCCGGCACCACGGCGGTCACCTTCGGGTATACGAAGTCCACCGGAAAGCCGCTGTACTTGGACGAGAGACCGAAGAAATCCACCACGATGCCGATGCCGAACTGGCCGTTGTTCACGCCGTCGGGCACGCCGAAGCTGCGCTCGGTGATCTGCGCGCTGTTGCCGCTGATCTCGAGCAGTTGACTCCATCCCTTGTCCCAGCCTTCGCCCTGCAGGATCGTCTCCACCGTCAGGTGCGTGGTGCCGGAACGGGAAGGTGAACTGAGCGCCACATGCCCGAAGTAGACGCCGCGAGTCAGGTCCGACCACTCCGCCGGGCTGGGCAGCTTGTTGGCCTTCAGGTAGCGGGTGTTCCACATCAATCCATAGCCGCCGAGTGCCTGGCCGAGGTACATCCCGCCCGGGTCGTTGATCGCATAACTGCCGATCTTCGCCGGCACGTCCTTGTTGGCCAGGTCGGACACCTTCTGCAGCAGGTTGTCCCGCTTCATCACTTCGAACGCGTCCGGCGCGCTGGCCCAGAAGATGTCGGGACGCTGGCCCGCGGGCAGTTCCCGGACGTAGGCAATCGCCTGCGAGGTCGCCTTGTTCAGGATCTCCACCTTGATGTCGGGATGCCGCTTCTCGAATGCCGTCTTGTAGACCTGGGTCAGGTCCTTCGGGAACGAGGTCACGATGGTGATGGTGCCTGCGACTGCAGGCGTCGTGAACGCGGCCAGGGCGACAGCGGCCGAAAACGCGGCAGCGGCCAGGTGCAGGGGCACCGGTATGCAGGGCTTCATGAATGTCTCCATCGTCGGGGGATTGGCTTCGAATCCGAATTTCAGACGCAATGATGCCATTGCCGGCGGCTCCTGTTTTCCCGGAACGGCATGGCGCTTGACGCAGGCCGAGGCCGCGCCGTAGACTGCGCTTCACTCGGATTGTTAACAATCTTTCTATTTACAGTTTCCTTTCCCCGCAGGAGCGCGGCCCCGGCCGCTCCACCTCTGCGAGGAGACAAGCTCCAGGGATTCATGAGCATGGGCAAGCGGATCGACTTGATTGCCGAAGTGACCGGCACTGTCTGGAAAGTGGAGCGCAAGGTGGGCGACCGGGTCACCGAAGGTGATACGGTGGTCATCGTGGAATCGATGAAGATGGAGATTCCGATCGAGGCCTCCTGCGCGGGTACGCTGGTCGAACTGCGCTGCGCCGAGGCCGAACCAGTCCGGGAAGGCGACGTGGTCGCGGTACTGGTTGCCGACTGACGATGCGCCCGAACGATGCGGCCGAGGCGCTCTACCGCAGCCGGGAAGGCGCAGTCGCCTTCCGCCTGTTTTCGGACGGCTCGCAAAGGACCCTCACGGTGCCCGAGCAGATCGCCTCGCAGGTGGGTGACCGGATCATCTCGGGAGCGCTCCCGCCGGCGGCGCGAATCGTCGAGCAGGAACTCGCGGCAGAGTTTGAAGTCAGCCGCGGGCCGGTCCGCGATGCGATCCGCCTGCTTGAGCGAGAAGGTCTGGTGACGGTGCTCGCCCGCCGCGGGGCGATCGTCACCGCGCTGTCCGCTGCCGAAGTAAAGGACATCTTCGAGATCCGGGCCGGCCTGTTTGAAATCGTGGCCCGCAAGGTCGCCGCCGCGCGGGATCCGGATCTGATCGCGCTGCTGAGGGCAGGCATCGCCAGGCTGGCGCGCCTGGCGGCCATGAAGGACGATGACGGCGCATACGCGGAAACTTCCTACCGGCTTTCGATCCTGTCGGCCCGATCCTGCGGCAATGAGCGGCTCGCCCGGACGATCGCCTCGCTTTCCCTTCAGACGCTGCGTTACTCGAAACTGAGCCTTAAATCGGGCGCGCGACGCAAGCAGTCCGCCCGGATCTGGCAGGAAGCTTTCAGTGCCCTGTCGAGCGGCGACTCGCAACGCTATGTCGAACTCGCCCGCCGGCGTGTCGAGGAGTCCGGAGAGGAGGCGGCGAGGATCCTGGCGCCCGCAGGCACCGACAACAAGCACGCGACCAGCGCAACGGGCAGGATCCAAGCCAGGCTCCAGGCGAAGGTGCAAGCATGAAGATCGCAGACACAGCCGAAATTCCCGGCAGTGCAGCCCGCAGTCGCGACTCCGGCGTCCCTGCGGCGGGCGGGCCGCTGCAGGGACTCACCGTCATCGAGATCTGCACCACAATCGCAGGACCGGCCTGCGCCCGCCTGATGGCAGACTTCGGCGCCAACGTGATCAAGATCGAGCCGCCGCAGGGCGACCCGGTGCGGCAGATGGGTCGACACGTCGGCGACGACTCACTGTATGCCGCCACCATTCTGCGCGGCAAGAAATCGGTCTGCATCGACCTCAAGACCAGCGCCGGCCGCGACCTCGCGCTCGAACTGATAGTCCGTGCCGATATCCTGGTCGAGAACAACCGTCCCGGCGTCATGGAGCGACTGGGCCTCGGCTACGAGACGCTGCGGGCGCTCAACCCGGGTCTGGTCATGGTTCGCATCAGCGGCTACGGACAGGACGGCCCCTACGCCCAGAGACCGGGTTACGGCGCGATCTGCGAGGCGCTCGGCGGCGTCCGGCACATGACGGGCGATCCGGATCGGCCACCCGCCCGGGTGGCCCTGGCGACGACCGACTACCTGACCGCGACCTACGCTGCTTTCGGGGCCATGATGGCCATCGTCGAGCGTCATCGCACCGGCCTCGGCCAGGTCGTCGACGTGGCGCTGTACGAAGCGGCGTTTTCACAGATGGAAGCCTACGTGCCTGCCTTCGAGAAGCTCGGATTCGTGCCGAAGCGCGTCGGTCCGAACCTGCCGACCATGGCGCCGAACAGTCTCTACCCGACCCGCGACGAAGCCTGGATCCTGATCGCCGCCAACAGCAACCCGACCTTCGAACGGCTGGTCGCAGCTATCGGGCAACCGGAACTACTGGCCGACCCCCGCTTCAGCAGCATTCGCGTGCGCGGCACGCCGGACAACATGCGTGCCATCGACGCCATCGTTGGTGAATGGACCGCACGCCTGAGCGCCATCGATGTCGAGCGGATCCTCCAGGAAGCGGAAGTCCCCTGCTCGCGCATCTTCACTATTGCGGACATCTACCAGGACCCGCACTACGCCGCCCGCGACATGCTGGTGCAAGTGCCCCATCCGTCGCTCGGACACACCGTGCAGGCCGGGATCGTTCCCAAGCTCTCCACCACCCCCGGCGCAATCCGCCGGTCCGGGCCGGGCATCGGCGAGGACACGGTGAGCGTACTTCAGTCACTCGGACTGGATGATCAGCAGATTGCAGATCTGGTCGCGAGAAATATCGTCAAGGCGGCGTGACGAATCACCGGTGGAACAGGACTGCATGAACGACACAACGACATTGAAAGACCCGGCCCCCGCCGCCAATGACGACGAATGGGCGGTCGAACTGGCCGAACTCGCATTGCGCCGTGAACAGGCCGCTGCGATGGGCGGGCCCGAAGCGCTGGCCCGGTTCAAGGCGCGGGGCCGGATGAATGCACGCGAGCGGGTCGCCACCCTGCTCGACTCCGGCACTTTTCGCGAGCTGGGGCGGACCACCGGCAAGGGCAAGTACGACCCTCAAGGCCGGCTGCTCAGCCTCTCCCCGGTCAATGCGATCATCGGCACCGGACGGATCGACGGCCGCAAGATCACCGTTTCCTCGGATGACTACACGCTGCGGGCCGGCTCGTCGGAAGCGACGATATCGGACAAGTGGATCTATGCCGAGCGCATGGCACTCGACCTTCGCATGCCGCTGGTGCGGCTGGTCGACACGGCAGGGGGCAGCGTGAAGCTGCTGGAGCAAAGTGGCAGCGCCAAGATCCCCGGGTATCCGAACTGGCCGGTGGTGGAACTGCTGCGGCAGGTGCCGGTGGTCGGTGTCGCACTGGGCGCCTGCGCCGGGCTGGGCGCCATCAAGGTGCTGATGTCGCACTTCTCCGTCATGGTGAAGGACCAGGCGCAGGTATTTGCCGCAGGTCCTCCAGTGGTGAAGCAGGCCTACGGCATCGACATCGACAAGAACGAACTCGGCGGCTGGAAGGTCCACCGGCGAAGCGCCCTGGTGCACAACGAAGCCGAGAGCGAAGCGGACGCATTCGACCAGGTGCGTCGCTTCCTGTCCTACCTGCCGCGAAACGCTTCGCACCTGCCCGCCCGAAGTGATTGCGACGACGACCCGGACCGCGCCGACGACCGGCTCAGGAACATCATCCCGCGGGATCGCCGCAAGGTCTACGACCCTCGCAAGATCATCTCGATGGTCTTCGATTCGGGTTCTGTCTTCGAGATCGGCCGTCACCAGGGTGGCTCGGTCATCACGGCGCTGGCACGCCTGAACGGCTGGCCGGTCGGGGTGATGTGCAGCGATCCGCGCGTGGCGGGCGGCGCAATGACAGTCACCTCGGCCTGGAAGATCGAACGGCATTCGAAGCTGTGCGACACGTTCGGGCTGCCGATCGTCAACCTGGTCGACCAACCCGGGAATGCGACCGGCCCGGAGGCCGAACTGGGGGGCACCCTGCTCGGCGCAGTACGGGTGCTGACGACGATCGAGGGCCTGCGGGTTCCCTGGGTCTCCATCATCCTGCGCCGCGCCTTCGGCATGGCAGGAGGCCTGCATGCCCCCAAGTACTTTCCCCAGTTGAATCACCGATTCGCCTGGCCATCGGCCCGCTGGGGCTCGATACCGGTGGAAGGCGGGGTTGCAGCGGCCTATCGCAACGAGATCGAGGCCGCAGAAGACCCGGTCGCGAAGCGAGAGGAGCTGGAAGCCTATTACAACCGGATCGGCTCGCCGTTCCGGACAGCAGAGAAGTTCGGCATCCTGGACATCATCGACCCACGCGAAACCCGTTCGATCCTGTGCGACTGGATCGAAGACGCTCGCGAAGCGATGCTGTCCCGGCGCTGAGCAGACCATTCATTCACCATCCGACGAGGAGACCCGATGACTTTGCGCTTTCGATGCCCGAGGGGGTTGGCAACCGCTGCCGCTGCCCTGGCCGCCTGTCTCATTCAACCGGTAACGGCCGCGGCGCAGGACTGGAAGCCGACCCGCACGGTTGAATACATCGTTCCGTCCGGTCCGGGTGCGGCACTCGACACCGCCGCGCGTCAGCTTGCCGGAATGCTGGAACGGCAGAAAATGGTCGATGGAACCGTGGTGGTGGCAAACCGCAGCGGCGGTGCCGGTGCCATCGCCTTGCAGACACTGGCCCAGCATCCCGGCGACGGGCACTGGCTGGCAACCTTCACGACCGGCATGATCAACGCGCGCGCCATCGGCGAAGTTTCGACAACCTATGTCGATGCGACACCGATCGCGGTGATGCTGGAAGAATCCATTGTCGTCGCCGTCCGTGCGGACTCACCGATTCGCGATGCAAGCGACCTCGCAGCGCGACTCAAACGCGAGCCGGACGGACTCTCCATCGGCATCGCCACCGCCGTCGGCAACCACATCCATGTGGGGATTGCCTTGCCGCTCAAGGCGGCAGGCGTCGATATCCGGCACCTGCGGATGGTTCCCTTCAGGTCGTCGGCCGACTCGATGACTGCCTTGCTGGGCGGCCACGTCGATGTCGTCTCCGCTTCCACCCCGAATGTGATCGGCCAGCTGCAGGCCGGCAAGATCAGGGTGCTGGCGGTGGCCACGGCGCAGCGCCTGCCTGGCGCCCTGGCCTCGGTACCCACCTGGACGGAACAGGGCATTCCCGCGGTGTACTCTTCCGTCCAGGGAGTGCTGGGTCCGCGGGACATGACACCTGCGCAGCGGCGGTTCTGGGAAGACACCATTCGCAGTATCACGGCGAGTGACGAGTGGCAGCAGTTCGTGGTTCGCCAGAACTGGCGCCCGCTGTTCATGGGATCGGCCGATATGAAGAACTACATCGAGAAGGAGTACGCCGCCACAAAGGTCCTGATGGACGAACTCGAGCTGGGCCGGAAATAGCGACGCGACGTCGGCCCCATGGCAATCCCAGCGGAGGTGAAGGTGAACAGGACCGAAGACAAGGTGGTGATGGTGACCGGCGGCAGCCGCGGCATCGGTGCCGCCTGCGCGCGGCTGGCGGCGCAGGAAGGCTACGCGGTGTGCGTCAACTACACCCGTGACCGGCAGGCCGCCCAGGCGGTCGTCGAGGCGATCGTCGCCGACGGCGGGCGCGCCGCCGCGGTGCAGGCCGATGTCTCGAGCGAGCAGGAGATCGTGCGCCTGTTCGAGGCCTGCGACCGCGAACTCGGGCCGGTCACGGCGCTGATCAACAACGCCGGCGTGGTGGCGCCGGCAGCGCGGGTCGACGAAATGGACGCCGAGCGGATCATGCGGGTACTGCGCATCAACGTGCTGGGCGCCTTCCTGGCAGCGCGCGAAGCGGTCCGCCGGATGTCCACGCGCCACGGGGGCAAGGGTGGCACGATCGTCAACATCTCCTCGGGAGCCGCCCGGCTGGGCTCACCGGGCGAGTATGTCGACTACGCGGCCAGCAAGGGCGCGATCGACACCATGACGATCGGACTGGCTCGCGAGGTCGCGCAAGAAGGCATCCGGGTGGTGGCGATCCGCCCCGGCCTCATCGACACGGCGATCCATGAGAGCGAAGGCGCCGTCGGAAAACTCGCACGACTGGCGCCGACGGTTCCGCTCAAGCGGGCCGGCAGCGCAGAGGAAGTCGCGCAGGCGGCCGTCTGGCTCATGGGCGAGCGGGCATCCTACGTGACCGGCGCGATCCTGGACGTCACCGGCGGGCGTTGAACTCAGAGTACTTCGAAGACGCTCACGCGCACGGCAGTCGGCTCCCGCACGCCGGTACCGACCGCAATCACCCGGTTGAGCCAGGCGTAGCGGGGATCGCCGGTCTCGAAGCGCGGATGGGTGCGCATGCTGTAGAGCGCCGGGTCCACCGGCTCGCCCCTCGCGAGGGCGGCGAGTACCTCGGGAGGGCCGTGGCGATAGCCGAAGTTTCGGATGTCGATCAGGGCGCCGTCGCCGGTCTGCATGGCATAACGCGTGTCGAGTTCGGCCGTACCGTCGGCAAACACCGTCTGCCAGTCCGCCCCGAGGTTCAGGATCCTGCCGTTGAGGCGATCACCCTCGACCCGGCCACCGACGATCGGGATGATCCGACGCCTTCCCCTGGGCGAGTCCGCCCACCTCCAGCGGCGCAGCGAGATCGACGAACAGTTCGCACAGGTGCCTCAGCCCGGGGGCGGTGATCGTCATGGGCGTGGACCGCGTGTTCAGCGACCGTCGTTCAGGTGGCAGGCCGAGAATCGGCCCGGGCGCGATCTCGCGCAGCGCGGCGAACCTCGCGGCTGCAGCGCTTGCCCGGGACCTGTGTCGCGCATCGGGCAGCGCGGATGGAAGTGGCAGCCGGAAGGCGGATGCAAGCGGCGACGGGATCTCGCCCTTGATCGCCACGAAGGTCTTCTTGCGGACCTCGAGCGTCGGCGCCTCGGCCAGCAGCGCCTGGGAGTAGGGATGGTTCGGCGCCTCGAACAACTGCTCGGCCGGCGCCGATTCCACGACCCGCCCCAGGTACATGATGACGACCCGGTCCGACAGGTGACGCACCACGCCGAGGTCGTGGCTGATGAACAGGTAGGTCAGGTCGAGTTCGTCGCGCAGGCGGATGAACAGGTTCAGTACCTGCGCCTGGATCGACACGTCGAGCGCGGCCACCGCCTCGTCGCAGACCAGGAAGTCGGGCTTGACCGCCAGCGCGCGGGCGATGCCGATGCGCTGCGCGCTGGCCGCCGGAGAACTGGTGCGGAAAGCGCCGGGCCAGCGAGGCGTCGAGGCCGACCCGGGTCAGCAGGTCGGCGACATAGTCCCCCTGCTCGGCCTGCCGATCAGCCCGTGCGCGACCGGCGCCTCGCCGACGATGTCGTTGACCCGCATCCGCGGATTCAGCGAAGCATAGGGATCCTGGAAGATCATCTGGATCGCGAGCCGGGCGCCGCGCGCGACCTCGCGGCGCGCTCGCGACGTCGACTCCTTTCCAGAGCCGCGATGCCGGCGGTCGGCGCGTGCAGGCCCACGGCGAGCCGGCCGAGCGTGGACTTGCCGCAGCCGGATTCGCCGACCAGCCCGACCACCTCGCCGCGGCGCGATCGCCAGGTCGACGTGGTCGACCGCGTGGACGACCTCCTCGCTGCAGGTTGGCGCCGAGCAGGCGCGCGGCGCGTGCCGGCAAGGTCCAGCCGCTTGACGAAGCGCTTGGAGACGTCGCGCAACTCCAGCAGCGGCGCGCCGGTCAGCCGACCGGTGCGACCGGTACCGCCGACACCGCTGTCAGACGATCCGGCGTCATCCGCGGTCGGCCGCCGGCTGGTCAGCAGGGTGAAAGCAGCGCAAGGCGACGCCGGGCAGATCGCGGCCTTCGCTCTGACCAGCAGCGGCGGCTCGGTCTTGCAGATGTCGGTGGCGCGGGGGCAGCGCTGCGCGGAAGGCGCAGCCCGCCGGCAGCTTCAGCAGCGACGGCGTCATGCCGGGAATCTGCGCGCAGCGGCTGCCCGCGGGCGTGACCCAGGCGCGCGGCGGCGGCCGGCGTCGAGGCGATCAGGCCGGCGGTGTAGGGATGGCGCGGCGCCTCGAGCACGTCGGCGACCGGCCCGGCTTCGACGATGCGGCCGGCGTACATCACGCTCGACGGTGTCGGCGAGGCCGGCGACGACCGACAGGTCGTGGGTGATCCAGATCAGCGACGTGCCGGACTCGCGGCAGAGCTTCTGCATCTCGAACAGGATCTGGCCCTGGATGGTGACGTCGAGCGCCGTGGTCGGCTCGTCGCAGATGATCAGGTCGGGCTTGTTCAGCAGGGCGATCGCGATCGCGACGCGCTGGCGCATGCCGCCGGAGAACTGGTGCGGATAGGCGCCGAGCCGCTCGTCCGGCGAGGGGATGCCGACCCGCGCCAGCGCCTCGCGCGCCCGCTCGCGCGCCGCAGCCGCGCGAGATGCGGTGATGCGCGCGTGATCGCCTCGATCATCTGGGTGTCGATGCGCAGGACCGGGTTCAGCGTCATCATCGGATCCTGGAAGATCATCGCGATGCGATTGCCCCGGATCTGCGCGCAACTGCTGCTGGCGAGTACTGCCGCAGGTCCTCGCCCTGCAGCAGGATCCGGCCGCCGACGATCCGGCCCGGCTCGTCGACCAGGCCGATGATCGAGTAGCCGGTCATCGACTTGCCGGAGCCGGACTCGCCGACCAGGCCCATGATCTCGCCGGGCTTCACGCTGAAGTCGACGCCGTCGACCGCCTTCGACGACGCCGGCCTTGGTGAAGAAATGGGTGCGCAGTTGCTGCGACCGCCAGGGTGGGCATCATCGGCGCCGCCGCGCTCAGTGCGTCTGGCAGCCGCGGGATTGAGCACGTCGCGCAGCTGGTCGCCGACCAGGTTGATGGCGACGATGGTGATCAGCAGCGCCACGCCGGGAAAGAAGCTGATCCAGTACTGCCCCGACAGCAGGTAGCGGAAGCCGTTGGAGATCAGCAGGCCCGAGCGACGGCTCGGTCACCGGCACGCCGAGGCCGAGGAAGGACAAGGTCGCCTCGAGCGCGATGGCCGAGGCCACCTGCAGCGCCGCCACCACGATCAGCGGCGGCAGGCAGTTGGGCAGCAGGTGCCGGAAGATGATCCGCAGCGGCGACAGCCCCAGGCCACGGGCCGCCTCGATGTACTCCTTGCGGCGCTCGACCAGCGCCGCGCCGCGCGTGGTGCGGGCGTAGTAGGCCCACTGCACCGCCACCAGCGCGATGACGATCTTGCTCGAGACCGGGCCTGAGGAACGCCAGCAGGATCAGCGCGAGCAGGATGGCCGGGAAGGACAGCTGGATGTCGGCGATGCGCATGATCACGGCTTCGGTGCGGCCGCCGACATAGCCGGCGAGCAGACCGACGGACATGCCGATCGCGAGCGCGATCAGGGTCGAGGCGACACCCGACGCCGATGCTGATCCGCAGGCCGTAGATGATGGCGCTCAGCATGTCGCGGCCCTGGCCGTCGCTGCCGAGGAAGAAGGTCAGTCGCCGTCCACCGATTGCTCGCCCGGTTCCATCCGCGAATCCATGATGTCGAGCCGCGACAGGTCGTAGGGATTCTGCGGCGCGATCCAGGGCGCGAAGACGCGCCAGCAGGCACAGCAGCACGAGCACCACCAGGCCGGCGACGGCAATCCGGCTCTCGCAATAGTCGGCAAAATGGCGCTGCAAGGGCGTCTGCTCGCGGGCCGTGGCCGTCGCAGGCGCTCCCGTGCGCGGCAGGTCTGCACCACCGTCCCGGGCCGGCTCCTGCCCCGCCGGTACCGGCGCGATGACTTGTTCTTTCACAGCGGACTACTCATTGGCCAGCCTGACCCGCGGATCGAGCACGGAATAGAGCAGGTCGACCACCAGGTTGATGACGACGAACATGATCACGATCACCAGCAGGTAGGCGACGATGATCGGCCGGTCGAGCACGGCGATGGAATCGATGATCAGCTTGCCCATGCCGGGCCAGGCGAAGATGGTTTCGGTGACGATCGCAAAGGCGATGACGCCGCCGAACTCGAGGCCGATCACCGTCACGATCGGGATCATGATGTTCTTCAGCACGTGGACGCCGACGACGCGGCTGGCGGACAGGCCCTTGGCGCGCGCGAACTTCACGTAGTCCTGCAGCAGCGCCTCCTGGGTACCCGCGCGGGTCAGGCGGATGATCAGCGACAGCTTGAACAGCGCGAGGTTCAGCGCCGGCATCAGCAGGTGGGTCAGGCCGTCCAGCGTCAGGAAGCGACAGCTGGATGCCCAGCACCGACACGGTCTCGCCGCGGCCGCTGGTCGGCAGCCAGCCGAGGTAGACGGAAAACAGCATGATCATCATCAGCCCGACCCAGAAGGTCGGCAGGGAGAAGCCGAGGATCGAGCCGGTCATGATGGTCTTGCCCGCGACCGAATTCGGCCGCAGGCCGGCCCACAGGCCGAGCGGAATGCCGAGCACGACCGCGATCAGCATCGCCGCGATCGCCAGTTCGAAGGTCGCCGGCATCCGCTCGATGATCAGGTCCACCGCCGGCGCCCCGTAGGCGAAGGACTTGCCGAGGTCCCCCGACAGGGCACCGGTCAGGAAGCGCCAGTACTGAACCGGCACCGGCTTGTCCAGGCCCATGGCGACGCGGGTCGCCTCGCGCTCGGCCTGGGTGGCATCCGGGCTGCTCATCACCTCCACCGGATCGCCCAGCACGCTGACCCCGGCGAAGACGATGACCGACATCGCCAGCAGCACGACGACGCTCTGCAGGATGCGACGGATCACGAAAGCAAGCAAGGTCCCGCTCCCCCGAGATCAGCCGGCACGAGGCGTGAGCAGCGCGGCACGCAACAGCCGCGGCGCACGCAGCCCACCCACGCCGCCACAGATCGGGCGCAGCCAAACCGAAGCGCCACCAACCCAGCAGCCGGCGCGGATCGGGCTCCGCCCGGCCGCTGCCGGCGCCCCCAGTGGGGGCAGCGGCCGCAGGCCGCCTCGGGGGCGTCCTCATCTTGGGGGCGTGCTCACGATGGTTTGAAGTTATGCGCGTAGGTCCGCTCGTCGGTCCTGGGCACGTAGTCGATGCCTTTGCGCGCGGCCCAGGTGGTCACCTGCTGGTGGATCGGCATGAACGCCCCGTCCTTGATGACCATGGTCACGGCCTCCTGGAACAGCTTCAGCCGCTTGGCGTCGTCCACTTCCGCGAGGCCCTGCTCCAGCAGCGCGTCTGCCTTGGGATTGCAGTAGGACATGCCGTTGTTGGTGCCGAAGCCCTTTTCCGGATTCTCACAGGCCGTCAGCGCGCGCAAGGGCGAGGACACTTCACCGGTCTGGGCGCCCCACCCCAGCAGCCAGGTGGAAAACTCCTTGCGCCGGATGCTGACCCGGGAGGCGAAGTCCGCCATCGGGCTGGCTGCCACCTTGGTCGGCACGCCGATGCGGGTCCACATCGAGGCCACCGCCTGCAGGATCGGTTCGTCGTTGACATAGCGGTTGTTGGGCCCGTGCAGAGTCACGCCGAAACCGTTCGGGTAGCCGGCTTCCGCGAGCAGCTTCTTGGCCCGGTCGGGATCGTACTTCGGCACCTTCAGTTCCGGCACGTGGCCGAAGAGCGTGGCCGGAACCATGTTGCTGGTCGGCTCGGACAGGCCCTCCATGACGCGGTCCTTGATCGCCTCGCGATTGATCGCGATCGTCATCGCGTCGCGCACCCGCTGGTCCCGGAAAGGGTTCTTCTCCAGCACGTTGCCGTCCTTGTCGGTCACGAACGGGCTCTTTTCGCGCTGGTCCAGGTTCAGGTAGATGACCCGGTGCGAGACCTTGGAGAAGAAGTTGAGGTCCTTGCTGTCGCGGATCCGCTTGAGGTCCGCGGTCGGCACGTTCTCGATCGCATCCACATCCTTGGCGAGCAGGGCTGCGACCCGGGTGGCCGGTTGCGGGATGAAGCGCAGCGTCACCTTGGTCCAGGCCGGCTTCGTTCCCCAGTACTGGTCATTGCGCACCAGTTCGACCCGGTCGTCGCGCGCAAAGCTGACGAACTTGAACGGGCCGGAACCGACCATGCCCTTGCCGCTGGAGAAGTCGTCGCTCGACAGGCCCTCGGTCGCCTTCTTGCTGACGATGAAGATGGAGGTCAGGTCCGACAGCATCAGCGGATACGGCGTGGCGGTGATCAGGCGGATCGTCTTGGGATCGACGATGGTCTTGGACACGATCGACTTGGTGTAGACGTCGAACTTGCCGGGGCTGTTGACGATCTTGGAGGTCCGGTCGATCGACCAGGCCACATCCTCAGCCGTCACGTCGGAACCGTCATGGAACTTGGCGTCCTTGCGCAGCTTGAATTCCCAGGTGAGGTTGTCGATCAGCTTCCACGATTCGGCCAGCGACGGGATGATGCGGCTGTCGGCATCCATCTTGATCAGCGACTCGAAGATGTGTTCCGAGACGTTGATGTTGGAGAACAGGTTGTAGAAGTGCGGATCCATGGAATTCGGCGGCGAACTCATGGCCACCTTCAATTCCTGCGCCGCAACCGGGCCGGCGGCGAATCCGGCGGCGAACACGGCAAAGGCGGTTGCCGCGCTGCAAAGACTGCGTCGCAGCAAGGTTCCAAAGCGCCCCCCGGTGGCGGGGACGACTCGATCAACTGTCATGTTTTTCTCCTGGTTCTCGGCATTGCGGTTCGGTGCACCTCGGGTGTGCGCAGCACTGTGCCCGTTCGCGGATGATTCCACAATATGGCTCAGCGTAGGGGCCTGTCGGAATATGGGAAGGGGTCGCGTTCGCACCAGAAGGCCGCGAGGCAAGGCGCGTGTTCCGGTCGATACCTGTGAAGTATCGACCGGGTTGCGCAACGCCGCATCGCGGCTTTCTGGTGCGAACCCGTAGGGCGGCGGACGACAGGGCGCATCGCGGCGTTGCACGAAGGGGTCAATACGCCTTGGTATTGACCCCTTCGCGCGCCTTGCGCTGCATCCCTGTCGTTCACCGCGCGACCCCTTCCCATATTCCGACAGGCCCCTTAGGGCATACCCTGCGTGCCGCCCGGTCCGCGACTGCACCCGTGCGCTCGAAGAAGCAAAATAAAGACCAGGGTGCGGTGCAGCATGCAAGCGGTCCCGGCCTCGGAGGCTAGTGCGCCTGATCCCAATTGCCGCCGACCCCGACTTCGGCCAGCAGGGGGACGGCCAGGCTGGCGACACCTGCCATCCGGCGCGGCAACTCGACCGTCATCAACTCGATTTCGTCATCGGGCACTTCCAGCACCAGTTCATCATGCACCTGCATGATCAGCCGCGACTTCAACTGTGCCGAACCGATCCAGCGCCAGACGTCCACCATGGCCAGCTTGATCAGGTCCGCAGCGGTGCCCTGCATCGGGGCGTTGATGGCGGCCCGTTCGGCTGCCTGCCGCCGCGGTCCATTGGGCGAGTTGATCTCCGCCAGCCACAGCCGCCGCCCGAAGACCGTCTCGACATAGCCCTGCTGCTTGGCCTGAACCCGGGTGCGTTCCATGTAGGCGGCGACGCCCGGGTAACGGCTGAAGTAGCGCTCGATGTAGTTCTTGGCCGCGTCGCGTTCGATGCCGAGGTTCGATGCGAGGCCGAAGGCGCTCATGCCGTAGATCAGGCCGAAATTGATCACCTTGGCATAGCGGCGCTGCTCGTTGCTGACCTGCTCGACCGGCACGCCGAAGACTTCCGCGGCGGTCGCCCGGTGGACATCCAGCCCCTGGGAAAATGCTCCCAGCAGGCCGGCGTCCTGCGAGATGTGCGCCATGATGCGCAGTTCTATCTGGGAATAGTCGGCGGACATCAGCCGGTGGCCGGGCGGCGCGATGAACGCTTCGCGGATCCGCCGGCCCTCTGCAGTGCGGATCGGGATGTTCTGCAGGTTGGGCTCGGTGGACGCCAGCCGTCCGGTCACGGCCACAGCCTGGGAATAGGTCGTGTGCACCCGGCCGGTCGCGGCCAGGATGGATTTCGGCAGCTTGTCGGTGTAGGTCGACTTGAGCTTGGCCAGCCCCCGCCATTGCAGCAGGATCTTCGGCAACGGGAAGTCCAGGGCCAGTTTCTCCAGCACCTCCTCGTCGGTGGACGGTGTGCCGCTCGCCGTCTTCTTGAGCACCGGCAGCTTCAACTGGATGAACAGGATCTCGCTGAGCTGCTTGGGCGAACCGAGGTTGAAGGGCTGGCCGGCCGCCTCGTACGCCTGCTGCTCCAGCGCCATCAGCTTGTTGGCGATCTCGTCGGACTGCTTGTTGAGCAAGTCGGCGTCGATCAGGACGCCGTGGCGTTCCATTGCCTGCAACGCGAGCGTCGTGGGGATCTCGATGTCGCGATAGACGTGAAGCAGCTTCGCCTCGGCCTCGATCCGCGGAAACAGGGTGCGATGCAGGTGCAGGGTCACGTCGGCATCTTCGGCGGCATAATCGCTGGCCCGCGCCACTTCGACCTGGTCGAAGCAGATCTGGCGCGCGCCCTTGCCGGCCACCTCCTGGTAGGTGATGGTCTTGCGGTCCAGATGCCGCGCGGCCAGCGCATCCATGCCGTGCGTGCGATGCGCCTCGAGCACGTAGGACTGCAGCAGCGTGTCGTGTTCGAGCCCCGCGAAGGCGATGCCGTGGTTGGCCAGCACGTGCATGTCGTACTTGAGGTTCTGACCCACCTTCCGGTGCGCGGGACTCTCCAGCCACGGCTTGAGCCGGGCCAGGACCTCGTCGCGGGCGAGCTGGTCCGGCGCCCCGGCATAGCGATGAGCCACCGGGACGTAGCAGGCGGCGAACGGTTCGATCGCCAGCGACAAGCCGACCAGCTCCGCGAGCATCGGATCCAGCGACGTGGTTTCCGTATCGAAGGAGGTCAGGGGCGCTGCCATGATCCGCTCGACCCAGCGATCGAGATCCTCGAGCGTGAGCACCGTTTCGTAGTGGGTGGGCGCGACCTGCAGCCCATCGGCGTTGGTCGGCCCGTCGGGCAGCGGCTCGACGTCCGGCGGCGCGACAGCCGTGCTGCCGTCGCCCGGCTCGCCAGGCAGATCGGCGTTTGCGAGCTTGCCGGAATCGCGCGCGACCGCCGCTTCCAGCTCGAGCCGTCGGGCGAAAGTGCGCAGCTCCCAGCGGTTGAACAGCGACAGGAGCGTTTCCCGGTCTTCCGGCCGGAAAACGAGATCTTCCACCGACCCGATCCACGGCGACAAGTCGCAATCGGTCTTGACGGTGACCAGCGCGCGCGCGGTGGGCAGCCACTCGAGCGCGGCGCGCAGGTTCTCGCCGACCTTGCCACCGATCTCCGCGGCATGGGCCATCACCGCGTCGAGCGATCCGTACTGTCCGATCCACTTGGCCGCCGTCTTGGGCCCGACCTTGTCGACACCGGGCACGTTGTCGACCGTGTCGCCGGTGAGGCTGAGGAAATCGACGATGCGATCCGGCGGCACGCCGAAACGCGCCCTCACCCCTTCGGCATCCATCGGCAGCGCCGGCGAACCGTCCCGCGTCATCGTGTTGACCAGCACGGTGCCCTCGTCCACCAGCTGCGCCAGATCCTTGTCGCCGGTGGACACGACGGTGCGCATCCCTGCCCTGCGCGCCTGAACGCAGAGGCTGCCGATCACGTCGTCCGCCTCGATGCCCGGGATCATCAGCAGCGGCCAGCCCAGCGCCACGGACATTTCGTGGATCGGCTCGATCTGCCGGCGCAGGTCATCCGGCATCTCGGCCCGGTTGGCCTTGTAGTCGGCGTACATCTCGTCCCGGAAGGTCTTCCCAGGCGCATCGAATACCACGGCGCCGAAGACGGCGTCATCGTGAAGTCGGGTATCGTCGCGAAGACGGCGTAGCATGCCGACTATCCCATGGATCGCGCCGGTTGGCTCGTTGTCCTTGTTGCGCAGATCCGGCAATGCGTGAAATGCCCGAAACAGGTAGCTCGAACCGTCAACCAGCAACAGGGTCTTTTGTGACATGGTGGATAAGCGACATGGTCAATAAGCTCAAGGTGCCGCAGTTGCGGGCCATTACCTCGCCGGACCGGTCGACCGCGGTCAAGGCGCGCGAGTCGTGGCATGTGCTGGGGATTATCTCAGAGTTCATCGAGGCGACCGAGACGCTGGCCGACATCCGTCCGGCGGTCTCGATCTTCGGCAGCGCCCGCATCAAGGCCGGCGAGTTCTGGTACGAGGAAACCGTGCAGCTCTCGCGCAAGTTCTCGGACGCCGGCTTCGCGGTGATCTCAGGCGGCGGCCCCGGCATCATGGAGGCCGCCAACAAGGGGGCTTTCGAGGGGAAGTCGACGTCGGTCGGCCTCAACATGCAACTGCCGCACGAGCAGCACGGCAATCCGTATCAGGACGTCTCGCTCAGCTTCCGGCACTTTTTCGCGCGCAAGGTCGCCTTCGCAAAGTACGCCACCGCCTTCATCGCGATGCCAGGCGGATGGGGTACGCTGGATGAACTGCTGGAAGTGCTGACGCTGATCCAGACGGGCGTCGGCCGGACGATTCCCGTCATCCTGATGGGATCGAGCTACTGGCAGGGTCTGCTCGACTGGATGCGCAACGTGCAGGTCGCCGAAGGAACGGTGTCCGAATCCGACCTCGCGCTGATCCGCGTGATCGACAATCCGGACGAAGTGATCGAGGCCGTCTTCGACTTCTACCAGCAGCGCGGCTTCTATGCCACCAGCGAGGAACGGGAACTCAACCTGAACCTCTGATCGTCAGGGGCGCATCGGCAATTCGCCCTTGGCATCCGAGAGGACCGCTTCGACCCGCCGATTCTGCTGGCGCCCCGCGGCCGTGCCGTTGTCGGCGATCGGGTAACGGTCGGCATGTCCGCGCGTCACGATCCGTCTGGCATCGATACCGCGCGCCACCAGCTCCTGCCGCACGCTGAGGGCGCGACGCTCCGACAACTGCTGGTTGGTCGCCTCGGATCCGGTGGAGTCGGTGAAGCCCTCGAGCAGCACGTTACGCTCGGGATACTCCTTCATGACATCCGCCAGCTGCGCGATACGGGCCAGGGCGCCCGCTTTCAGCGTGGCCATGCCGGTGTCGAACAGCACATCGGAGAACGTCACCACCAGCCCGCGCTCGGTCTCCTTGGCCTGCAGATCCCGCAGGCGACCCGCCAAGGCCTCCGCGCGCTGGCGCTGCTCGGCTGCGGCGGCCTCGAGCGCCGCGTTGCGCGAGGCCAGGTCGGCGGCCTGAGCCTGGGCGGCATCCACCTGACGCCGGCTCGCGCCCAGCTGGATGGCATCACGTTCACGACCGGCCCGGTCGATCGCCATCTCGGTTTCCTTGCGCCTGGCGGCCGCCATGGCCTGTTCCACCCGGCGTTGAGCGAGCAGGGCCAGATGGTCGACTTCGCCCTGATCATCGTCCGCCTGCCAGGCCCGTTCGGCCCGCTTCAGGGCGGCATTGGCCTGCTCGAATTCGGCAGGGGCGAGCTCGGCCCGTGCGGGATTTGACCGGGCCTGCGCCAATGCGCTCTGGGCATCGGCCAGACGGGTGTTGGGCGACGGCGTCGATGCGCAAGCGGCCAGCACCGACACCGCACAGGCGCCGAGCATCAGGCGCCAGCGCCCGCAGGTGGCGGGTGAGGTGGGGCGCAATCCGGTAGGCTGCCTGGTCGCCGTAGTCAGGGGAATCGTCATCGAAGGCTCCTATCGCGTCTGGGGCGTGGGGGTGGATCCGCCACGCAAGGCATTGAGTGTGTTGTCGAGTTCCGACTTGACTTGCATCGTCTTGGCAAGCCGGGCCTTTTCTTCGGCCAGTTCGGCCGTGGCCCGCGCCTGCTCGGCAGCGCGCCTGGCAACGCGGAAGTCCTTGCCTGCCTCGGCTCGCTCGGCTCGCGTCAGGAGGTCCTGAGCCTCCCCCATTTCCACCGGCGCAAGCTGGCCTGCGTCGGCGCGCCGGGCATTGTCCAGCGCAGCGCGCGCCGTTGCCATTTCACCGGTCGGCGGCGGTACCGATGCGCACCCCGCCGTGCCCAGCGCGGCGGCCAGGGCGAGTCCGGACAGCACTCGTTTCAGCTTCATAGCCATGACGTTTGTCCTCGAGGAGTTTGTCTGGATTGGATTGAGACCGGCCCGACAGCGACAGCGACTGTTACAGCGGATACCCGGCGTTGCTTTGACGGACGGCTGCAATCCTCGTGCCCGGCGGCGGATGACAAGGCGGTAGAATAGGCCCTTTCGCAACCCCGACGTGAAACACGTCTTTCATGGCCGTCTTCACTGCTGTCTCGCAAGCTGAACTTGAATCCTGGCTCCTGCGTTATGACGTCGGGCATCTGCGGCAGGCCCGCGGCATTGCCGAGGGCATCGAGAACACCAACTACTTCGTCGATACCGACCGCGGCTCGTATGTCCTGACCCTGATCGAGCGCATTTCGGCGCAGGACCTGCCGTTCTTCCTGCGGCTCATGAAGCACCTGGCCACCCACGCCATTCCCTGCCCCGAGCCGGTCACCGATCGCCATGGCCGGCTCTGGAGCAGTTTGAAGGACAAGCCGGCAACGCTGGTCACCCGCCTGCCCGGCGCCCAGGTCGCACATCCCTCGGCACAACACTGCGAGACCGTGGGCGGGCTCCTGGCCCGAATGCACCTCGCAGCACGTGACTTCGGCGCCGCGCCGCGAAACAGCCGCGGCCTGGCCTGGTGGCCGGCAGCGTTTGAAGCCCTGAAGGAGGAGATCGACGCCGATCAGGCGGACCTGCTCGGTGATGAATTGCGCCGCCAGCAGGACTATGCGCTGACCGCGCAGTACCGCGACATGCCGTCATCCGCAGTGCATGCGGACTGCTTTCGCGACAATGTGCTGTTCGACGAAACCGCCGGGCCCGGCGTCATCGATTTCTACTTCGCCTGCGAAGAAAAGTGGCTGTTCGACCTGGCCGTGGCCTGCAACGACTGGTGCGTCGGCGAATCCGACGGGCTGCTCGACGATGAGCGCACGGCTGCCCTGCTTCGGGGTTATCAGGCAGTGCGCCCGCTGCCGCAAGCCGAGCGGCAGGCCTGGCCGATGATGCTGCGGGCGGCCGCACTGAGGTTCTGGCTGTCGCGCCTGTATGATCACTACCTGCCTCGCGATGCCGAGGTACTGAGCCCCAAGGATCCGCGCTGGTTTGAGCGGATCCTGCACGCCCGCAGAAACGGGTCCATGGAAATCATCTGATGCAGGTACGTCGAGTCCCCGCGCTGGCAGGCTGGCGCTGGGTGAAAGAAGGCTTTCTGATCCTGGCCGCGTCACCCATGCCGCTCATCGCCGCGGGAATTCTGATGCTGTTCACGCTGCTGGTGCTTTCGGCGCCGCCGGTGGTGGGCGCTTTCCTTCCGCTGGTCCTGTCGCCGGCGCTGTCCTTCGGCTACCTGCAGGCGATCCGGCGGGCACAGGAAGGCAAGCCGCCCACGCCCTGGACGCTGTTCTCCGGCCTGCGCCCGCAATCCGGCGCGATCATGCGATCGCTGCTGCTCATCGGCGTCATCAACGCAGCGGCAACCGTCGTTCGCGCTACTCGCCACCACCGCGATCGACCAGGGCCAGTGGCTGCGGCTGCTGACCGGGGCGCAGTCCGGGGAGGCAGTCGACGGGGCGGCCACGGACACCGTCTATGCCGCGCTGATCTTCATGGTGTTGTACACGCCCCTGCAGGTGGCGCTCTGGTATGCGCCGCTGTTCGCGGGACTGCACCGTACCCCGCCGATCAAGGCGCTGATCTTCAGTGCGATCGCTGTCTGGCGCAACAAGGGCGCCTTCATGATGTATTTCACCGGCTGGTTTGCCGTGGCGATCGGCTTGTCGATGGCGATTCAGATTCTGCTGGCGCTGGTGCCCGCCGGATTCGGCACGCTCGTGCTGGCGCCGGCCTTCCTGCTGCTGATGGCGGCGCTCTACTGCTCGTTCTGGCCGACCTACCGGGACACCATCGACCCGATCGCCATCGACCCTTCGCTGTAGCCACAGTCGGCTCTGCGCACTGCCCTGCCTGAACCGGGCCGCCGGCTCCGCAAGGTCATACCGGCTCCAGCTTGGCGATGGCCAGCGCCAGCCACTTGGCGCCGTGCCGGGCGAAATTGACCTGCACCCTGGCATCGTCACCGGCTCCCTCGATACCGGTCACCACGCCTTCGCCGAAGCGGGCATGGGTGACGCCCTGGCCGATCCGAAAGCGCGAGTCGCGCGGCGTGCTGCGATTGGCCACGCCGGTCTCTTCGCGCCAGGCACTTTCGCCGGCGAAGCTGGTGGCCCGGGTGGCGACTGCGCGTGCCGGATACGCGCCGCGATTGCCGGCGTAGCCGTAGCCACCGTAGCCGCCCTGTCCGGCGCCATAAGGGTCGCGTCCACCGCCGCGCTCGCGCGCTGTCAGCCATTTCAGGTCCTGCTCGGGCAACTCGCCGATGAAGCGGGACCTGAGGTTGTAGCGGGTCTGACCATGCAACTGGCGCGTCTGAGAGAAGGACATGTAGAGCCGGTGGCGTGCGCGGGTGATCGCCACGTACATCAGGCGCCGTTCTTCCTCCAGGCCATCGGACTGCGCGGCGGAGTTGTCGTGCGGGAAAAGCCCCTCTTCCAGCCCGGTAACGAAAACCGTGTTGAACTCCAGGCCCTTGGCGGCGTGCACCGTCATCATCTGGATCGAGTCGACGCCTTCACCCGCCTGGCGCTCGCCGGATTCCAGCGAGGCGTGCGCCAGGAATCCCGCCAATGGCGACAGGGCGATCTGGTTCACGCCGGGTGCCAGCGGCGCGTCGGCGACATCTTCAGGCAGCGCATCGACCGCTGCCCCGGCCTCGACCGCCCCCGGATCAGCCGCGCCGATCGCGCCGGTGAGACCGACGCTGGCGGGCACCCGGCGATCGATGCCGTTCTCCGCCAGGTAGGCATCGGCCGCGTTGACCAGTTCCCGCAGGTTCTCGATGCGCTCCTGGCCTTCGCGTTCGTTCTTGTAGAAACCGATGAGGCCGCTCAGCTCGAGGACATGGTCGATCGCCTCCGCGAGCGGCAGCCCCTGCGCCTGGCTGCGCAAGCGCTCCACCAGCATGACGAACTGACCGAGCTTGGCGCTGGCGCCGCCCTGCACCAGGGGCACGGCCCGATAGAGGCTGAGTCCGTGGGCACGTGCCTGGTCCTGCAGCAATTCCAGCGTCCGCGTGCCGATGCCGCGCGCCGGCAGATTGACCACGCGCAGGAAGGCGCTGTCGTCGTCGACATTTTCCAGCAGACGCAGGTAGGCCAATGCATGCTTCACCTCGGCACGCTCGAAGAACCGCAGTCCGCCATAGACCCGGTATGGAATGCCGGCCGAGAACAGCGCATGCTCCAGGATCCGGGATTGCGCGTTGGAGCGATAGAGAATCGCAATTTCCGAACGGCCGCTGCCCTGGGCGATCAGGCTGCGGATCTCCTCCAGCAACCATTGTGCTTCCTCGCCGTCGGAGAGAGCCTCGTAGACCCGCACCGGCTCGCCCTCACCGGCGTCGGTCCAGAGCTCCTTGCCGAGGCGCCGGTCGTTCTGCCGGATCAGGTGGTTGGCGGTATTCAGGATGTGCGCATGCGAGCGGTAGTTCTGC
This sequence comes from uncultured beta proteobacterium, assembly GCA_963834335.1. Taxonomy (GTDB): domain Bacteria; phylum Pseudomonadota; class Gammaproteobacteria; order Burkholderiales; family Burkholderiaceae_E; genus Lautropia. Next base: position 1,032,589 of record CAWIBK010000002.1, read on the forward strand.
TCCAGCTTGATCAGGTTATCCCGCGCGTAGTCGCGTTCGAAGGCCGCCATGTTGCCGACGTTGGCGCCGCGAAAGGCATAGATGGACTGGTCATCGTCCCCGACGGCGAACAGGCTCGACTGCGAGCCGGCAAGCAGCCTGAGCCAGCGGTACTGGAGGTTGTTGGTATCCTGGAATTCGTCGATCAGGATATGCCGGAATCGGGCCTGGTAATGCTCGCGCAGCAACTGGTTGCGCTCCAGCAGTTCATGGGCGCGCAGCAGCAGTTCGGCGAAGTCGACCACGCCCTCGCGCTGGCACTGGTCTTCATAGGCCCGATAGAACGCCACCATGCGCGCACCGTGATCGTCGAAGACCTCCACGTCATCGGGCCGCTGGCCTTCGTCCTTGGCGCCATTGATGAAGTGCTGCACGTTGCGTGGCGGAAACTTCTGGTCGTCGACATTGAGGCCACGCAGCAGGCGCTTGATGGCCGCCAGCTGGTCCTGGCTGTCGAGAATCTGGAAAGACTGCGGCAGGCCCGCGTCGCGATGGTGGGTACGCAGGAACCGGTTGCACAAGCCATGGAAGGTGCCGACCCACATGCCGCGGGTGCTGATCGGCAGCATCGCCGAGATCCGCGCCAGCATTTCCTTGGCGGCCTTGTTGGTGAAGGTCACGGCCAGGACCGAGGCAGGGCTGGCCTGGCCGGTGGAAATCAGCCAGGCCAGCCGGGTGGTCAGAACCCGGGTCTTGCCGCTGCCGGCCCCGGCGAGAATCAGCGCGTGCTGCGCCGGCAGCGTGACCGCGGCAAGCTGCGGCGGGTTCAGGTGGGCAAGGAGGTCGGGCATCCCTGTGATTTTACACAGTACGCCCGGGCTTCTCCGCGTCTGCCGCGCCGGGGCCGGCGGCCCGGTCCTCGCCCGCTTGCGCGGGCCCGGTTCCGGCGGCGGCATCTCCGGCGGCGGCATCTCCGGCGGCGGCATCTCCGGCGGCGGCATTTCCGGTCACCGGCGCCGGCGTCTTCTCGCGGCCGGTGCGGCGCGCCCAGGACAGGCGGCTGAAATCCTCTTCGGTATATCGCCGGCTGCCCCATCCCAATGCGGGAATCCGGTTGCCGGGGTGCGCCATGCTCGGCCCCCATATGGCCTGGTAGCCGTCGATGCAGCGGCCCTGCCGCTCGTAGCGCCATGCGGCCAGCAGCAGCGCCACCCACCAGGCTCCCAGGCCGAGCAGCAGCCCGCGCGAGGCGTTGACATGCCAGAGCCCCGAAATCAGCGCGACGAAGAGCAGACCGAGCAGCAGGTAACCCAGCATCTTGTGGGTCCGCTCGAACCAGCGGCGCCGGGCGGTCATGTCGTAATGGTCGCCCGCGACACCGTGCAGCGGGCCGAGGGTGCCCGGCGCCGGTTTGCCCGGCCCGCCGGTCGATCCCCGTTGCCAGCCGTTCAGGATCACGGCGAACAGCAGCAGCAGCGCAAGCCAGCCGAACCAGCCGTGCGGATTGGCGAGGTGACTCACGCCGGCATCGTCGTCCTGCGTCAGGTACATCCCCTTCAGGACGATGTAGACGGCCACGACGACAACGACCAGGGATGCGTAGGCCAGACCGAGGTGCGCGGCCCACCAGGTGCGACGGTTCAATTGCCGCGGCCAATCCTGACCCGGCAGGACCTTGAAGTAACGGGCGAGGAGCACAGCCAGCGGTACCAGCACCCCCGCCGCGAGCGTCATCAGCAGGCCGTGCAGACGATCGGATTCGCCGATCGCCTGGGTGGTTCCGGCACGCAACGGATCGAGCAGCCAGAACATCACGTCGTTGATGCTCATCGCGATGTCCGGCGGCGCGACACGAGGTAGGCCGTCAGCAATCCCATCAGGATCGCCCATTCGAGCGAGATGGCGATCGTGGCGAGGCCGGTCACCAGCAGGATGGTGCGCTCGCCGCCATGTTCGCGCCAGGTGCGGCCCCAGATGTGGCGGATGCCCGGAAAATCGATCAGGCGCCATGCCACCACCAGCAGCAGTCCGGCGATCACCGGCATCGCCAGGTAGCTCGCCAGCGGCTTGACCAGCGCCAGGATCGCGACCAGCCAGATGGCCGCGGATGCGGCCGCCAGCGGCGTACGGGCGCCACTGGCGATGTTGACACCGGAGCGGTTGAACGAGCCGCTTGACGGATAGGCGGAGAAAAAGCTCCCGGCGAGATTGGCCAGGCCCTGGCCGATGAACTCCTGGTCGCCGTCCAGCCGCTCCTTGCCGCGCAGCGCCAGCGACCGTGCGATGGCCGCGGCCTCGGTCAGGCCGAGCAGGGTCATCACCAGGGTCGCGGCAAACAGCGCGCGGATGCTGTCGAGCGACAGAGCCGGCACCTGGAACCCCGGCAACGCGCTCGGCAGCGGCGGAACCATCGGCACGGCGGCCCAGAGCGGCCACCAGTCACGGGCGAGCCAGGCGACCAGGGAGCCGGCCACCACGCCCACCAGCATCGACGGCACGCGGCGATTCCAGGGCCCCCAGGCGACGATGACGAGCAGGGTGAGTACGCCCAGGGCCACGGCAAACCAGTGGATCGAACCCGCCTGCTGCACCAGCGCGACGACGGTTTCCAGGATGGACGACCCCCTCGGCACCTTGATACCGGTCAGCACGGGAATCTGCGAGTTGATGATCAGCAGCGCGACGCCGGCGGTGAAACCCACCACCACCGAATGCGGCACCTTGTCGATCCAGCGGCCGAAACGGGCGAGGCCCAGCAGCAGTTGCAGCGCGCCCACCAGAAAGCACAGGACGAGGACCAGTTCCACGTAAGGTGCGCTGAACGGCTCCGCCAGCGGCGAGATCAGGTAGGCCGTCGTCAGGGAAATAGCGTTGGCGGGGCCGGTCACCATCAGGCGGCTCGACCCGAACAGCGCCGCGACCAGGCACGGCACCATCGCGGCGTACAAGCCGTACTGGATCGGCATACCGGCAAGCGTGGCATAGGCAACCGCCTGGGGCAGCACGACGACAGCCCCGGTCAGGCCCGCCATCAGGTCGGCTCGCACGACCTGCGGATTGCGCCAATCGTGGCGCCAGCGCAGGAACGGAAGGAATCTGTTCAAGGGCGCGCTGAAATCAGGGAGCAGAATCGGGCCAGGTCCACGTTGCCGCCGCTGAGAAGAACCCCTACCCGCAGGCCGCTCAGCGGCACGACCCGCTCGAGCGCCGCCGCGGCGCCGAGGCAGCCGGTCGGCTCCACCAGCAGCTTCATGCGTGATGCGAGGAACTGCATGGTGGTGACCAGCTGGGGGTCGCTCACCGTGACGATCTCCCGCAACAGCCGCTGCATGATGCCGAAGGCAACGGGGCCGGTCGCCGTCGTCTGCGCGCCGTCGGCAATCGTGCGCGGGGTCTCGATCCTGACGATCTCGCCGCGGCGAAGCGATTGCTGCACATCGTTGCCGGCCTCGGGTTCGACCCCGATCACCGCGCAGCGGGGCGAGAGCGCCGCCGCCGCCAGCGCGCAGCCGGAAATCAGCCCCCCGCCGCCCACCGGCACCAGCAGGACATCGAGTTCACCGACCTCCTCGAACAACTCCTTCGCCGCACAGCCCTGCCCCGCGATCACGTCCGGATGATCGAAGGGCGGAATCAGGGTTGCACCCTGCTCGCTGGCAAGCCGCCGCCCGATCGCTTCCCGATCTTCCGTGTAGCGGTCGTAGGTCACCACCCGACCGCCGTAGCCGCGGGTCGCCTCGACCTTCTGCGCCGGCGCGTCGGTCGGCATCAGGATGGTGGTGGGCACCGACAGCAGGTTGCCCGCGAGCGCCACCGCCTGGGCATGGTTGCCGGAAGAAAAGGCGACCACACCGGCCCGCCGCCGCTCGGGATCGAGCTGCGCGATCGCGTTGTAGGCGCCGCGGAACTTGAACGCGCCGATCCGCTGCAGGTTCTCGCACTTGAAGAACACGGTCGCGTCGAGCAGGCGGTCCACCGTGCGCGACGTCATCACCGGCGTGCGCCGCGCCACGCCTTCGAGCCGCGCGGCCGCCGCCTCGACATCACGGTAGCTTGGCGAGGCCGGTTGCGACGCCTGTGCGTCGCGGCTCTGCTGGACCATCAAATCTCCCGAAGTATCGCCGCTACCAGTCGATGGTAGCCGTCAGGGCCTGCGCCGCGCTGCGCATCGCGGGCAGGCAATCCATCATCTCCCGGACGCTGACCCGGTCGCCGGGCGCGCTGATCGCCACCGCCGCCACGACCTTCTCGTCGATGTTGCGCACCGGCACGGCAACGCAGGAGATGCCTTGAAGGAACTCGCCATTGTCGACCGCATAGCCGTTCTGGCGCACCGCAGCCAGGTCCGCCACGATGCGGGCGGGTTCGACCACGGTATTGGGGGTGTGGGCAATCAGCGGCGCCTGCGTGAGGAACCGGTCGCGCCCGCGCTTGGACATGTAGCCCAGGAAGATCTTGCCGCTGGCCGATGCATGCAGGGGCACGCGACTGCCGGGCCCGAACTTGACCGGCACCGGCCAGGATACCTCCACCCGGTCCAGGTACTGCGCGTACGCGCCGAAGGGAATCGACAGATTGCAGGTCTCGCCGACCTGTTCGACCAGTTCCTCCAGGATCGCATGGCGCGGCGAGCGCACCGGCGAACTCAGCAGCACCTTGCCGGCAAAGCTGTTGATCCGGTCGGCAAACGAATACCGCTTGCTGTCCGGTTCACGGCAGACCAGCCCCGCGTATTCAAGCGTCGCAAGTATCCTCAGCACCGTCGGCTTGGGCAGACTGACCGCCTGGGCGATGTCGGCCAACTGGGGCGGGTCGTCGAATTCACCCAGGGCCTCGAGGATTCTGAACGCCCTCAGTATCGCCGACCCGGCCGGAACCGCCATCGCGTCCGCCAACTTCTCCTCCCTCGTATCCACCCTCGCCAGCCTCCCCGCTCACACCGCGGCGATTATGAGCGAAAAATCACTCTAAAATGCCAGGTTTCGCGCCGGAATCGAGATGGAAGAACGCTACAACCCCGCCCGCATTGAAGAGAACGCCCGGCAGCACTGGTCGGACACGTCGGCGTACAAGGCCGTCGAACACGACCCCCGTTTCCCGAAGGGCAAGTTCTACGCATGCTCGATGCTGCCCTATCCCTCCGGCATCCTGCACATGGGGCACGTGCGCAACTACACGATCAACGACGTGATGTACCGTTATCTGCGGATGAACGGCTACAACGTGCTGATGCCGATGGGCTGGGACGCTTTCGGGCTGCCCGCGGAGAACGCGGCGATGAAAAACAACGTCGCGCCGGCGAAGTGGACCTACGACAACATCGCCTACATGAAGCGGCAGATGCAGCCGCTCGGCCTCGCCATCGACTGGTCCCGCGAAGTCGCCACCTGCTCGCCGGACTACTACAAGTGGAACCAGTGGCTGTTCCTGAAGATGCGCGAACGGGGCGTGGCCTACCGCAAGCTCGGCACGGTCAACTGGGATCCGGTGGACCAGACGGTGCTGGCCAATGAGCAGGTGATCGACGGGCGCGGCTGGCGCTCGGGCGCGGCGGTGGAGAAACGCGAGATCCCGATGTACTACCTGCGGATCACCGATTACGCGCAGGAACTGCTGGACCAGGTCAATCAGCTCGACGGCTGGCCCGAGCGCGTGCGGCTGATGCAGAGCAACTGGATCGGCCGATCGGAGGGCGTGCGCTTCTCGTTTACGCACACGGTCCACGACGCGAGCGGTCAACTGGTGGACCAGGGACGCCTGCACGTGTTCACCACGCGCGCCGACACCATCATGGGCGTCACCTTCGTCGCGGTCGCACCGGAGCATCCGCTGGCGGTCGTGGCGGCGGCGGCGGACCCTGCGGTGGCGGCGTTCGTCGAGAAGGCGAAGACCGGTTCGGCCATGGAAGCGGATCTGGCGACCATGGAGAAAGAGGGCATCCGCACCGGTCTGTCGGTCAGCCATCCCCTCACCGGCCAGGACCTCGAGGTCTGGGTCGGCAACTACGTGCTCATGAGCTACGGCGACGGCGCGGTGATGGGTGTGCCGGCACACGACGAACGTGACTTCGCCTTCGCGCTCAAGTACGGCCTGCCGATCCGCCAGGTGATCTCGATCGCGGGCGAAACGTTCTCGGACCGGCAGTGGCAGCCCTGGTATGAGGACAAGCAGCGCGGAGTGTGCGTCGATTCCGGGAAATACGATGGGCTGGACTCGCAGCAGGCCATGGCCGCAGTGGCCGACGATCTGGTGCGTCTCGGCATCGGGGAGAAGCGCGTTCAGTGGCGGCTGCGGGACTGGGGGATCTCCCGCCAACGCTATTGGGGCACGCCGATACCGATCATCCACTGCGACGCCTGCGGCGAGATGCCGGTGCCGTACGAGGACCTCCCGGTCGTCCTGCCGGAAGACCTGGTGCCGGACGGCAGCGGCAACCCCCTGCTCAAGAGCGAGCGGTTCCTGTCGTGCCATTGTCCGGCCTGCGGCAAGCCGGCGCGGCGGGAGACCGACACCATGGACACGTTCATCGACTCGTCCTGGTACTACATGCGCTACTGTTCACCGGACAGCGCCGATGCGATGGTGGATGCCCGCAACGACTACTGGATGCCGATGGACCAGTACATCGGCGGCATCGAGCATGCCATCCTGCACCTGCTCTACGCCCGCTTCTGGACCAAGGTGATGCGCGACATCGGCCTGGTCGGCTTCGATGAGCCGTTCACCCACCTGTTGTGCCAGGGCATGGTGCTCAACCACATCTACCAGCGCAAGGACGCCAAGGGCGGCGTGTCCTACTACTGGCCCGAGGACGTGGAGAACGTCTTCGGCGAGGACGGCCGGATCACCGCGGCGCGCCTTCGCTCCGACGGCTCCGCGATCGACTATGCGGGCGTCGGCACGATGTCCAAGAGCAAGAACAACGGCGTGGACCCGCAAGCGTTGATCGACCGCTACGGCGCCGATACCGCTCGCCTGTTCGTGATGTTCGCCAGCCCGCCGGAACAGACTCTGGAGTGGTCGGACACCGGCGTCGAGGGCGCCAGCCGCTTCCTGCGCCGGCTCTGGGCCTTCTGCCACTCGCGCCAGGACGTGCTCCGACCGGCCGCCGACCGCTTCGATGTTGCCGCACTCTCCGGCGGACTGCGCGAACTTCGCTTCGAGATCCATGCCATCCTGCGTCAGTCCTCCTACGACTACGAGCGCAAGCAGTACAACACCGTGGTCTCCGGCGCCATGAAGATGCTCAACGCACTCGAGGCCGCCGCGGCGAAGGCAGCCCCCTCCGGCGCCGGCGTCTCGAAAGCCGACGCGGCGGCACTGCGCGAGTGCGTCTCCGTGATGCTGCGAAGCCTGTACCCGGTGGTGCCGCATATCGCGCACGCGCTGTGGCAGGATCTGGATCTGGGACGGCCCGGCAGCGCCGGCCGCGGGTCGGCTGCTTCGAACGGACCCACCGAGATCATCGATGCGCCCTGGCCCGCCGTCGACGAGGCGGCACTGGTCCGGGATACCCAGGAACTCGTGCTGCAGATCAATGGCAAGGTGCGCGGCTCCCTCAAGCTCGCAGCCGATGCCGACCGGGAGACCATCGAGCGCGAAGCAGCGGCATCACCGGAAGTGGCGCGCCTGTCCCAGGGCCGCACCCCGAAGCGCATCGTGATCGTCCCCGGACGGCTGGTCAACGTGGTCATATGAACGCCGACGCGCCGATTGCTGCTCGCGGCCGCGGCGATGTCGCCGGCCGCTCGGGGTACTGTCCGGTTGCGGCTTTCATCTGCGGGGTACCTCGGACCTGGCGTTCGACACCCTCTACTCGGGTTTTGCGCGCACCTCGGCGCTCGGCGAGGCATTCCGCCGGGAACTGGTCCGCTCGACGTCGACCCGCCTGGTCGACCAGCCCGACCAGGCCCAGGTCAGGCTGCAGATACTCGGTGAAACGCGCGAACGCGACATCGTCGCCTACTCGGCCGTGGGACGTCCGCGGGAATTCCAGCTGCGCCTGCGGCTGCAGTTCCGCGCCACCGACGGCGGCGATCGCGAGTTCATTCCGCCGAGCGAGATCATCCTGCGCCGCGACATCAGCGCTGCCGACAACCAGTTGACCGCCAGGGTGGATGAAGAAGCCCTGCTCTACCGCGACATGCAGAAGGACATGGTGCAGCAGCTGCTGCGCCGCCTCTCCTCGATCAAGATGACGCCGTGAGGACACGGACGGCGCCGCCATGACGAGCCGTTTTTCCACGGCCGAGCAACTGGCGCGCGCTATCGCCAGGAGCCTGCCCGCGCTCACCTGGATCAGCGGCGACGAGGCCCTGCTGGTGCTCGAGGCGGCCGATTCGGTTCGCGCGAAGGCCCGCGCTCTCGACTTCACCGAACGGCCGGTGGTGGAGGTGGGTGCCCATTTCGACACCTCGCTGCTGCTCGAACAGACTCAGTCCCTGTCCTTGTTTTCCCAGCGCAAGCTGGTCGACATCAGGATTGCCGGCAAGGCCACCAAGGACCTCGGCGACACCCTGCAGCGAGCCCTGGCGAGCGCCTCTGAAGACTGCCGCCTGCTGGTCACCAGCGGCAGGCTCGAACGCGCCACGCTGAATACCGCCTGGTTCAGCGCGCTCGCGCCGTCGATGGTGCACCTGGAAGTGCCCAGGATCGAGCGCGAGCGCCTGCCGCAATGGCTGGCCGCGCGGCTGACGGCGCAGGGCCAGCAGGCCGGCGAAGCGACCCTCGCCCTGATCGCGGACCGTACCGAAGGCAACCTGCTCGCGGCGCACCAGGAACTGCAGCGCCTGGCGCTGTTGCTGCCGCCGGGCCGACTGGACCCCGAGCAGGTCGAGCGGATCGTGCTCGATTCGGCGCGCTACGACATCTTCGGAATGGTCGACACCGCCCTCGCGGGCGACACTGCGCGGGCCCTGCGCATGGTCGACGGGCTTCGCGCAGAGGACGCGGCCTTGCCGCTGCTCGTGTGGGCGCTTGCCGACTGCCTGCGACGCCTGCTCAAGATCGGCAATGCCCTCGGCCAGGGCCAGTCCGAGCAGGCGGCGCTGCGCGGCGCCGGCGTCTTCGGCAAGCGCGAAATCCTGTTTCGCCGGGCACTCAAGCGGCTCGACCGGGCGCGTGTCTGGCGACTCCTGCGTGAAACAGCGCATCTCGATAGAATGGCCAAGGGCGTCGGCGGCCTGCCGGGCACCGGGGCGCCGCCCGCCTTCGGCGGCAGCGATGCCCAGAGCCAATGGTCCGCGCTCGAGCGGGTCGTCATCGGGCTGAGCGGCGCCCGGCGGCTGATTGCCTGAGGATCCCACCGGTGGAATGCCAGCGATGAATACGATCGATACTGCGGTCTACATGGCCGACCTGGGCCGTCGTGCCCGCGACGCCAGCCGCGCAATGGCCCGCGCGGACACTGCCCGCAAGGACACTGCGCTGAGCGCGGTCGCACGCCTGCTGCGCGACAAGGCTGCGGGCCTCGTCGAGGCCAACCGGCAGGATCTCGCTGGCGCACGCGAGGCCGGCCTGGATCCGGCCTTCATCGACCGCCTGGGCCTGTCGCAGGATACGGTCGAGCAGATGGCGGCCGGGCTGGAGCAGATCGTGCTGCTGCCGGACCCGATCGGCGAGATCAGCGACGTCCGCCAGCGCCCGAGCGGCATCCAGGTCGGACGCATGCGCGTGCCGCTGGGCGTCATCGGGATCATCTACGAGTCGCGGCCGAACGTGACGATCGATGCGGCCGGCCTTTGCATCAAGTCCGGCAACGCCACCATTCTTCGGGGCGGCTCGGAAGCGATCCACAGCAATCGCGCCCTGGCGGCCCTGATCCAGGAAGGCCTGGCCGAAGCCGGATTGCCGGCGGACGCGGTCCAGATGGTGGCGACCACCGACCGGGCCGCGGTCGGCAGCCTGATCACCAGTCCGCAGTGGGTGGACGTGATCATTCCGCGCGGCGGAAAGTCCCTGATCGAGCGGGTCGCGAGCCAGGCCACCGTGCCGGTGATCAAGCACCTCGACGGCGTCTGCCATGTATTCATCGACGAATCGGCCGACCCGGCGATGGCGGTGCGGATCGCGGACAACGCCAAGACGCAGCGCTACGCACCCTGCAATACGATGGAGACGCTGCTGGTCGCCGCCGCGGCCGCCCCGCGCGTGCTGCCGGAGCTCGGCCGGATCTACATCGGCAAGTCGGTGGAGTTGCGCGGCGACGCCGCCACCCGCGAGCTGCTGGCGCGCCATGACATCGCCTGCCTGCGCTGCCACCGAGGAGGACTGGCGCACCGAATACCTTGCGCCGATCCTGTCGATCCGGATCGTGGCGGGCCTCGACGAAGCCATCGCCCATATCAACGAGTTCGGATCCAGCCATACCGACGCCATCGTCACCGCCGATCATGCCAATGCCATGCGCTTCCTGCGCGAGGTCGACTCGTCGTCGGTCCTGATCAACGCCTCGACCCGCTTTGCCGACGGCTTCGAGTTCGGACTCGGCGCCGAGATCGGCATTTCGACCAACAAGCTGCACGCGCGCGGCCCGGTCGGACTCGAAGGCCTGACCTCGCAGAAGTTCGTCGTGTTCGGCAGCGGCCAGATCCGCACCTGATGGGCTATCTCTGGGTCAAGACGGCCCACATCGTCTTCGTCGTCAGCTGGTTCGCCGGTCTCTTCTACCTGCCGCGCCTGTTCGTGAACCTCGCGATGGTCACGCCGCAATCGCCGGCCGAACGCGAGCGGCTGCTGCTGATGGCGCGCAAGCTCTACCGGTTCATGCTGCCGCTGGCGGTGCTGGCGGTCGCGACCGGTCTGTGGATGTGGCTCGGCTACGGCGTCGGCCGCGGACCGGGCAACGACTGGCTGCACGCCAAGCTGGCTGGTGGTGCTGCTGCTGCTTGGCTATCACCACGGCTGCGGGCGGCTGCTGCGAGCGCTTCGAACGCGGCGACAACCGCCGCAGCCATACCTGGTACCGCGTGTTCAACGAAGCGCCGGTGCTGCTGCTGGCGGCGGCGGTGGCGCTGGTCGTGATCAAACCCTTCTGACGCTCACTCCAGGGATGGAACCATGAAGACCATCGACTACTACTTCTCGCCCTCCTCGCCCTGGACCTATCTCGGCCACCAGCGGCTGGCCGGGATCGCGACCCGCCATGGCGCGAACATCCGTGTCATGCCGGTCGACCTCGGCGGCAGGATCTTTCCCGGCTCCGGCGGCGTGCCGCTGGCCCAACGGGCTCCCCAGCGACAGGCCTACCGGCTGGTGGAACTGCGCCGCTGGGCCAATCACCTCGGCGCTGCCGCTCAACCTTCAGCCGCGCCACTTCCCGACGCCGGGACACGATGCCGCACGGCTGATCATCCTGGCGGACCGGCAGGCCGGCGCGGCGGTCGCGATGAAGCTGGGTCTGGGCATCATGCGCGGCCTCTGGGCGGAAGAGCGGGACATCGCGGACGCGGCCACACTGGCGGCAATCGCCGACGACTGCGGACTCGCGGGCACGCAACTGGTGACCGACCTGGCTGCCGCCGATGCCCGCTACGCGGAGAACACCAGCCAGGCGGTGGAGGCGCAGGTATTCGGTGCGCCCTGGTACACCTACCTGGGCGAGCCTTTCTGGGGACAGGATCGCCTGGATTTCCTCGACCGCGCGCTGGCGATCGAGGTTTGAAGGTCCGGCGTGCCACGCTCAACGACTACTTCTGTCCCTGCCCGCGCGGGCCTGGAACAGGCGCTGATGGAGGAACTGCGCGCGGCCGGCGCGGTGGACCTGCTGGCGCTGCCGGGGGGCGTTCAATGCCGCGGCACGCTGGAGACGGCCTACCGCATCAACCTGCACTCGCGCCTGGCCAGTCGGGTCCTGCTGCAGCTGGCCGGCGGCAGCTATCGCAGCGAGGACGATCTCTACCGGCTCGCACTGGCGCATCCCTGGGAGGACTGGTTCGACAGCGGCTGCACGCTGCGGGTCGACACCACCGCGATCCGCTCGCCCCTGACCAGCCTGAACTTCGCGACGCTGCGGATCAAGGACGCCATCGTCGACCGCTTGCGCGATCGTACCGGCGAGCGGCCGTCGATCGACACGGCGCGCCCGGACGTGCGGGTTGCGCTATTCCTGCGCGAAGGCACCGCGCTGCTCTACATCGACCTCTCAGGCGACCCGCTCTTCAAGCGCGGCTGGCGGGCCGACCGCGAGGCGAAGGGGGAGGCGCCACTCAAGGAGAATCTTGCCGCGGGCCTGCTCGCGCTGGCGCAATGGCAGCCATCGCTGCCGCTGATGGACCTGTTCTGCGGCGCCGGCACGATCGTCATCGAGGCCGCGCAGATCGCCTGTCACCGCCCCCCCGGCCTGCAACGCCGCTTCGGCATCGACAAGCTGGCGATCCACGAGCCGGCACTCTGGCAGACGGTGCAGGAGCAGGCCCAGGAGGCCATGGCGCAGGCGGCAGACCGGCGCAGCGCCGGTGACGACGCGCCGGTGGTGCGCATCGCGGCCAGCGACATCGACCCGCAAGCGGTGGCGATGGCGCGCGGCAACCTGCAGCGCGCGGGCCTGCCGGAAAACCTGGTGCAATTCGAAGTGACCGACGCAGTGGCCGCGCAGCCCGCCTGGCCGCTGCCGGGCGTGCTGATCTGCAATCCGCCCTACAACGAGCGCGTGCCGATCGAGACGGAGACCTGGCGCCGGTTCGGCGCCACCTTGCGTGACGCCTTCGGCGGCTGGCGGGCCTTCCTGCTGAGCAGCGACCGCCGCCTGCCGGGACAGCTCGGCCTGCGCGAACGACGCAAGACACCGCTGTTCAACGGCCAGCTCGAATGCCGCCTGTTCGAGTTCGAGATGCGGCTGCGCGAGACGCGGCCGGCATCGACAACCGCCACCCGGGAGTAATCCGATGCTTGCCAGCCTGGAAGGACTCGACCATGTCGTCGTGATGGCCCGCGACCTCGCTCTGGCCGCCGACAACTGGCGTGCGCTCGGTTTCACGGTCTCGCCCCGGGGCACCCACAGCGCGCACGTCGGCACCGGCAACCACACCATCATGTTCGACACCGATTATGTCGAACTGATGGGCATCCTCACCGACACCGACCTCAACGCTCCCGGCCGTGACTTCCTCCGCAGGCGGGGCGACGGGCTCGAACGTGCGGCTTTCACCACCAGCGATGCCGCCGCCGGGGCCGCCGCCCTTCGGTCCCGCGGGTTGGAGGCACTGGGTCCGGTCGAGTTCAGCCGTCCGGTGAGCCTGCCCGGTGGCGCGCAGGCAAAGGCCGCGTTCAGCGTATTCCACTGGCCGAATACCGAGCGCCCGGCCGACATTCGCCTGTTCGCCTGCCAGCACCATACCCGCGACGCGGTCTGGATTGCGGCGCTGCAATCTCATCCCAACACCGCCACCGGGATCGCCCGGCTCGTGCTGGTCACGCCGGTCCCGCAGGAAGATGCCGCCCGACTCGCGAGCCTGATCGACAGCCAGGCGCTGCCCGACGGCGCCGCCGCCCGGGTGCCCACCGGCCACGGGCGCGCCGAGTTCGTGTTCATGAGCCAGACCGAGTTTCTCGCGCGTCACCCAGGGGCGCGGCAGGAAGAACTGCCGCAGACCGGTGCGGCGGCGCTGGTGCTGCGGGTGAACGACCTCGAAGCCGCCGCCCGCGCTGCCGGCACGGCCGCTGCCCGCGATGCCACCAGCGTCACGGTGGCCGCTCGCCGGGCCAACGGCGTTATCCTGGTGTTCGAGCAGGCGGCCCAGGCAGCCGCGGGGATCAGACCAGGTCCAGGTGACCGATCCCCGAGTTCACGTCCCGCTTGACCCGCTCGCCGTTCAGCTTCACGTTCAGACGCAGGTCGTTTACCGAGTCGGCATTGCGAAGCGCATCCTCGTAGCTGATCTGGCCCTGCTCGAACAGATCGAATAGATGCTGGTCGAAGGTCTGCATGCCGAGTTCGCGCGACTTCTTCATGATCTCCTTGATCTCGGAGACATTGCCCTTGAAGATCAGGTCCGACACCAGCGGCGAGTTGATCATCACCTCGACCGCCGCCACCCGGCCCTTGCGGCCCTCCAGGGGAAGCAGCCGCTGCGAGATCAGGGCCTTCAGGTTGAGCGACAGGTCCATCAGCAACTGCTGGCGCCGCTCTTCCGGGAAGAAGTTGATGATCCGGTCCAGGGCCTGGTTCGCGCTGTTGGCGTGAAGCGTTGCCAGGCACAGATGGCCGGTCTCGGCGAAGGCGACCGCATGTTCCATCGTCTCGCGATCGCGGATCTCGCCGATCATGATCACGTCGGGCGCCTGGCGCAGCGTGTTCTTGAGCGCCACCTCCCAGCTGACCGTGTCGACGCCGACCTCGCGGTGCGTCACGATGCAGTTGCGGTGAGGGTGAACGAACTCGACCGGATCCTCGATCGTGACGATGTGGCCGTAGCTGTTCTCGTTGCGAAAGCCGATCATGGATGCAAGGGTGGTCGACTTGCCGGAACCGGTCGCGCCGACCATGATGATCAGGCCGCGCTTGGTCATGGACAACTCGCTCATCACCGGCGGCAGGTTCAGCTCCTCGAACTTCGGGATCGCGCTCTGGATCACCCGCAGCACGATGCCGGTGCGGCCCATCTGGGTGAAAGCATTGACGCGGAACCGGCCGATGCCGCTCGGGCTGATCGCGAAGTTCAGTTCCTTGTTGGCTTCGAACTCCGCGGCCTGGCGGTCGCTCATCAGCGCCCGCACCAGCTCGGTGGTGTGCTGCGCAGTCAGCGGCACGCTCGATACCGGCATCAGCTTGCCGTCGATCTTGAATGCCGGCGGGAACTCGGCGGTCAGGAACAGGTCCGAACCCTTCTTCGAGACCATCAGGCGCAGCAGATCGTGCAGGAACTTCGCCGCCTGCTCGCGCTCCAGAGAGGCTGGCTTGGCCGCTGAGCCCGCGCCGGGCACGGAAGGGTTGGCACGGTCGGCAATAAGCATGGTCGGTCCTTGTGGTGGATGCAGCGGGTTCGTCGGCCCCGTACCCGTCAGGCCGGGAAGCTGTCCTTGACCGTGGCGGCGGAGCGCGCTTCCTGCATCGAAACGACATTGCGCCGGACCAGATCGGTCAGGCACTGGTCCAGCGTCTGCATGCCCAGCGCGGCGCCGGTCTGGATGGCGGCGTTCATCTGCGAAACCTTCGCCTCCCGGATCAGGTTGCGGATCGCGGGCGTGCCGACCATGATCTCGTGCGCGGCCACGCGCCCGCTGCCGTCCTTGGTCTTGAGCAGCGATTGCGAGATGACCGCCTTGAGCGACTCCGACAACATCGCGCGCACCATGTCTTTCTCGGCAGCCGGGAACACGTCGACGATACGGTCGATCGTCTTGGCGGCCGACGAGGTGTGCAGGGTGCCGAAGACCAGGTGACCGGTCTCGGCCGCGGTCAGCGCCAGGCGGATGGTCTCGAGGTCGCGCAATTCGCCGACCAGGATGATGTCCGGGTCCTCACGCAGCGCGCTGCGCAAGGCGTTGTTGAACGAGAGGGTATGGGGGCCGACCTCGCGCTGGTTGATCAGCGATCGCTTGGAATCGTGCACGAACTCGATCGGGTCCTCCACCGTGAGGATGTGGCCGTAGAGGTTCTCGTTGATGTGATTGATCATGGCGGCAAGGGTGGTCGACTTGCCGGATCCGGTCGGACCGGTGACCAGAACCAGGCCGCGGGGCTGGCTCGCGATGTCGATGAACGACTTCGGGCAGTTGAGGTCCTCCAGCGACAGGATCTTGGAAGGAATGGTCCTCATCACGGCGCCGGCGCCACGCTGCTGCACGAATGCGTTGACCCGGAACCGCGCGAGGCCTGGAATGGCGAACGAGAAGTCGACCTCCAGGTTCTCTTCGTACTGCTTGCGCTGCGAGTCGTTCATGATGTCGTAGATCAGGCCGTGCACGTCCTTGTGCTCCATCGGCGGCAGATTGATACGACGGACGTCGCCGTGCACGCGGATCATCGGCGGCAGCCCCGCCGACAGGTGAAGGTCGGAGGCTTTGTTCTTGACCGAGAAGGCCAGCAGTTCTGCAATATCCATTGATCGTGGTCCTGGTTGTCCTGCAACGCCTCTGGCGGCGGGCCGCGCGTTCCTGCGATACGACCCTGCCCTGCCCTACAATCGGCTGACCTATGGTAGGTGCCACCCCCGGCGAACGCCCGGCCCTACCGGTTGAACAAGCATCGGCAGGCGATGAACGGCAAGCTCTCGTTGGAACAACGCTTATTTGCCGTCAGGCAGAGGATTGAACGGGCGCAAGTGGCCGCCGGCCGGCCGGCGGGCAGCGTTCGCCTGCTCGCCGTCAGCAAGACCTTTGCGGCCGGCTGCGTCAGGGAACTGGCGCAGGCCGGTCAGACGGCCTTCGGGGAGAACTACCTGCAGGAGGCGCTGGGCAAGATGACCGCGCTGGGCCGCAGCACGCAGGCCGGGGACCTGGCGCACACCGCCCTGGCCCAGGCGCAAGGCGACCCGGCGCTGCCATTGGAGTGGCACTTCATCGGCCCCATCCAGTCGAACAAGACCCGCAAGATCGCGGAATCTTTCGACTGGGTGCAGTCGGTGGCCCAGGAGCGGATTGCCCGGCGGTTGTCGGAACAGCGCCCGATGCACCTCGCGCCGCTCAACCTGTGCCTGCAGGTCAACGTCTCGGGCGAGCAAAGCAAGAGCGGATGCGAGCCCGACGAGATCGTGCAGCTGGCAGGCGCGGTTGCCGCGCTGCCGGGCCTGGCGCTTCGGGGCCTGATGGCGATCCCGGAGCCTACCAGTGATCCGAGGTTGCAGGCGCGGCGGTTCGGTCAGGTCCGGGAACTGTTCGACACGGTGCGCGCCAGCCTGGAATCGGGCACATCGGGCCCGGAGGCGGCAGCGGCATTCGACACGCTGTCGATGGGAATGTCAGCAGACCTGGAAATGGCGATCGAGCACGGCGCGACGATCGTCAGGGTCGGTTCGGCCCTCTTCGGCGAGCGACCCGCCGGATAGACGTCGGACGTCAGATCAGGCCATCGACTTCACGGCAGAAGCGAGACGGCTCTTGTGGCGGGCGGCAGCGTTCTTGTGGATGATGCGTTTGTCCGCGATCGAATCGATGATGCTCATCGATTCCCTGAACTGGTTCGAGGCGACGGCCTTGTCACCGGCGGCGATCGCCTTGCGAACCGACTTGATGGCGGTGCGCAAGCGCGAGCGCAGGCTGCTGTTGTGCGCGTTGAGTTGTACCGCCTGACGTGCCCGCTTGCGAGCTGACGCAATATTGGCCATTGATTGATCCTGATCGTGTTGGGGTCTGCGCCACCCGGCCGGCCGCTGCCGCCATGGCATGCTGGACTAACCATGCCGGTTTGACCATGCTGGATTGACGCAGGGTAGCCCGGTATTATAGCTTGACCCGCCCCCGGGTATCAAGATCGGCTCAAGTGCCTCCTTTGGCGCGCCGTCCAGCCGCCATCGCGGCAGTCCGGCGCCCCCGCTCCTACAGAACAAGAACCAGGGTAAGCGTTGAATCTCCTTCGGGCAGTCGCCACCATCAGCGGCCTTACCTTGATTTCCCGGATCACCGGCCTGGTCCGCGAGACCATGGTCGCGGCAACCTTCGGGGCCGGGCCATTCACCGACGCCTTCTTCGTGGCATTCCGGCTGCCGAACCTGCTTCGCAGGCTGTTTGCGGAAGGCGCTTTCACCCAGGCTTTCGTGCCGATCCTGGCGGAGACACGCCGTACCGATCCTGCCCGTACCAAGGCCATCGTCGATTCGGTGGCCACCGTTCTCTTCTGGACGCTGCTGCTGGTCTCCATCGCCGGGGTCGTGGGCGCGCCGGTGCTGGTTACGCTGATCGCCAGCGGCCTGCGCGACGACCCGGAGACCTTCCGGATCACCGTGACCCTGACGCGCTGGATGTTCCCCTACATCCTCCTGATTTCGCTGGTCGCCCTTTCCGCCGGCGTCCTGAATCTGTGGCGCAACTTCGCGGTGCCGGCCTTCGCGCCGGTGCTGCTCAACCTTTCCTTCATTCTCGCCGCGCTGTTCCTGTCGGACCATTTCGAGCCGCCGATCTATGCACTGGCCGCCGGTGTAGTCATCGGCGGCGTGGCCCAGCTGGCCTGGCAGGTGCCTGCACTGGTCAGAATCGGCATGCTGCCCCGCATCGGCCTGATGCCCCTGCGCGCCTTAGGGGATCCGGTAGTGCGCCGGATCCTCAGGAACATGGCGCCGGCGATCCTCGCAGTCTCGGTGGCGCAGATCAGCCTCATCATCAACACCC
Source organism: uncultured beta proteobacterium (assembly GCA_963834335.1). GTDB lineage: Bacteria > Pseudomonadota > Gammaproteobacteria > Burkholderiales > Burkholderiaceae_E > Lautropia. The sequence goes on from CAWIBK010000002.1 coordinate 1,050,832, forward strand.
AGATCGCCTCCCATCTCGCACCGGGCAGCGTCTCGTGGATATCCTTCGGCGACCGGCTGATGGAATTTCCCACGGCGCTGCTGGGAATCGCCCTGGGCACGGTGCTGCTGCCCAGCCTGTCGCAGGCCCACGCCGACGGGGATCCGGGCCAGTACAGCGCCCTGCTCGACTGGGGCCTGCGCCTGGCGGTACTGCTGGCGGCGCCGGCGATGCTCGGGCTCGCGCTCCTGGCCGAGCCCCTGACCGCCCTGATGTTCCATTACGGCGCCTTCGGGGACCGTGATCTGGCGATGACGGCACGCACCGTGACCGCGTATTCGGTGGGCCTCTTCGGCCTGGTCGCGGTCAAGATCCTGGCGCCCGGCTTCTTCGCCCAGCAGGACGTGAGAACGCCGGTGAAGATCGCGATCAGCGTGCTCGTCATGACCCAGTTGCTCAACCTGCTGCTCGTCCCCTGGCTGGCACACGCTGGGCTCGCCCTGGCGATCTCGCTCGGCGCCTGGCTGAACTCCGGCTGGCTGCTGCTGGGTCTGCGCCGCCGCGGTCTGTTCACGCCCAGTCGCGGCTGGGCGGGCTTCGGCGCCCGGGTGGCGGCCGGGATGCTGGCCATGGCGGGGCCGCTCTGGTATTTCAGCCATCGCTTCGACTGGCCGGCACTGCACGCCCAGCCATTGGAGCGGGCGGCGCTGGTACTGGGATTGGTCGCCGGCGGTGGTATCGTCTATTTTGCGACCCTGCTGGCGCTCGGGTTGCGGCCGCGCACCCTGCTGCGGCCTCCGACTGCCACCAGAGAAACCAACGACCGGAATCCATCATGACCGACACTGCGCAAGGGCCCCGTCCGGGTAATGCCGGCACTTCTGACCCCGGACTGCACAGCGCCAGCCGGATTCTCTTCATCGGCGGCGGCAACATGGCCAGTGCCATGATCAGCGGGCTGGTCCGGGCCGGGGTGCCGGCAGCGCAGATCGGCGTGGTGGAGCCGCAGCCGACGGCGCGGGCCGGCCTCAACGACAGGCTCGGTGTGACGGTCTTTGCTGCCGCGGACGACATCGGCCCGCAGGTACGTTTCGATGCCGTGGTGCTCGCGGTCAAGCCGCAGCAGGCCGGAGCCGCGCTGGCCGCCTGCCGGGACCTCCTGCGGCGCGATCCCAAGGCAGTCCTGGTGAGCATTGCCGCGGGGCTCGGCATCGACCTGATTGCCGGCTTGAGCGGGGGCCACGGCCGCATCGTTCGCGCGATGCCGAACACGCCGTCGCTGATCGGCGAAGGTATCGCCGGGATCTATGCGCCGCCCGGCACCACACCAGAGGATCTCGCGCTCGCCGGGGCGATCCTGGCCAGTACCGGCAAGGTCGTGTCGGTCGACCATGAGGAACTCATCGACACCGTCACGGCGGTCAGCGGCAGCGGCCCCGCCTATGCCTTCTACCTCATGGAGGCGATGACGGAGGCGGGTGTCGCCGGTGGCCTGGATGCGGCCGCCGCCCGCGATCTGGCAATCCATACGGTCAAGGGCGCCGCGCTGCTGGCGCTCGCCTCGGACGAGCCACCCGAGACGCTGCGCGCGCGGGTGACGTCGCCCGGCGGAACCACCGCCGCCGCCATCGCGGTGCTCGACGAGCGCCAGGTCAAGGGCATTTTCAGTTCGGCGATCCGCGCCGCCGCGACGCGCAGCCGGCAGTTGTCGGACGAGGCGGCCGCGGGACCCTGAGCGGCGCACTCGACGCGCCGCGGCGGCTCACCACATGCCGCGCAGGCGCGCAGCGACGTCCACGACCGGCCCGGCCGGCTCCCGGGCTGGCGGCCGGCCGCCAGACCAGGCCCCCCGGTCGACGATTGCAAGGCCGTCGCTGCCGCACTGGTCGATATGCGCCAGAACCGCGTCGCTCAGGAACCGGCTGCGTGCACCGTGCACGTACTGGTCGCCCAGCCGCGGCTGCTGCGTGACGAAATAGCGCTGCGGCTCGATCAGGTGCAGGCTGTCGCGCGCGCGGGTGACGGCGACGTACAGGAGCCGGCGCTCCTCTTCGATGCCGGCCTCGCTTGCGGTCGAGAACTCGTTCGGGAAATTGCCGTCGGCGACATTGAGCAGGTACACGGCGTCCCACTCCTGCCCCTTGGCGGAATGCACTGTCGAGAGGATCAGGTAGTCCTCATCCTTCAGCGCGTCGCCGGCGAGGTCACCGGAGGCAGCCGGCGGATCCAGTGTCAGTTCGGTCAGAAAGCGCTCCCGGGTTGCGAACTGCGGTGCCAGCGAAACCAGCATGTCCAGATCGGCAGCGCGAACGGCGGCATCGTCGTGGCGCTGTGCCAGCAACGGCCGATACCAGCCGGTGACCTGCTCCAGCTGGCCTGCCCAGATCGCGCCCGGCCGTGCCAGTGTCAGCATCAGGCCGCTGAATGCCGGCCAGGCATCGGCAGTGGCCGGGGGGGGCTCGAAGCCGGCCAGCGCCTCGAATCGCCAGCCCTGGGCAGCCAGGTGCGCGAGGCACTTGCCGGCGGTTGACGGGCCGACCCCGTCCAGCATCTGAAGGACCCGGAACGCGGCAATCCCGTTCCTGGGGTTGTCGGCCCAGCGAAGGACCGCCAGCACGTCCTTGATGTGCAGCGCCTCGAGGAACTTCAGGCCGCCGTACTTGACGAACGGGATATTGCGCCGCGCGAGTTCCACCTCCAGCGTGTCGCTGTGGTGCCCGCTCCTGAACAGCACGGCCTGCCGCTTGAGGGGCACGCCGGCCTCGCGCAGGGCCAGCACTTCACCGACCACATAATCGGCCTGAGCGCGGTCGTCCAGGACGGTGACCAGGCGGGGCCGCGCCCCGCCGCGGCGGTTGCTGCGCAGCCGCTTTGGATACTGCCGCTTGCCTTCTGCAATCAGCGCGTTGGCAACATCGAGCACCGGCTGCTGCGAGCGGTAATTCAGGTCCAGCGTGACCTGGCTCGCGGGAGGATCGAAGCGTTCGGGAAATCCGAGGATATTGCCGACGTCGGCCGCGCGAAAGGCATAGATGGACTGGGCATCGTCTCCCACCACCGTCAGCCCGCGCCCATCGGGTTTCAATGCGTAGAGGATCTGCGCCTGCAAGCCATTGGTATCCTGGAATTCGTCCACCAGCACGTGGTCGAAGCCGGCGCCGATTTCCGCCGCCAGCCGTTCGTCCGACATGGCGGCATGCCACCACAGCAACAAGTCGTCGTAGTCGAGCACGCTGTGCGCGAGTTTGCGTTCGACGTAGACCTTGAACAGGTTGCGCAGATCCTCGGACCAGTCCGCACACCAGGGGAAGTGCTCGTCGAGCACCCGCTGCAGCGGCCAGCCGGTGTTGACCCGGTACGAATAGATCGCAAGGCAGGTGTCCTTGCGGGGAAAGCGCCGTGTCTTGGCCGACAGTCCCTGGTCGTGGCGGATCACGTCGATGAGGTCGGCCGCATCGGCGCGGTCGAGGATGCCGAAAGCCGCATCCAGCCCCAGCCTGCCGGCGTGCTCGCGCAACAGGCGGGCTCCGACGGCGTGGAAGGTGCCGGCCCAGTTCAGGCGCACCGGCGTGGCCGCCTGCCTGCGCACCGGGGACGCCAGCCGGCGCGCCTCGCCGATGAGCCGTTCGGCGCGGCGGATCATCTCCTGCGCGGCCCGCCGGCTGAAGGTGAGCAGGAGAATCCGGTCGGGCGCCACGCCGTTGACGACCAGCCAGGCCACGCGATGCGCCAGGGTCGCCGTCTTGCCGGTGCCGGCGCCGGCTATCACCAGCAGCGGCGGCGCGCCGACTCCGCCATGGGCCGGGCTGCCGAAAGTGACTGCCTCGCGCTGGGCCTCGTTCAGCCTGGCAAGCCAGTCGGCTGCGGCACGATCATGGACGGCGGCGTCGACAGCGCCGGGCATTGCGGGCATGGCCACCGGCGCGATGATGTTGTTCGACATGGCGGTGGAGTCTAGCGCAATGACTGTATATCCATCCACCCGATCATGGCGGACTCAGATCATGACCGCGGCGAACACGCCGACGAACACGGCGGCGCCGAACCAGGTATTGTGGTTGAAGGCGGCAAAGCAGCCATCGCGCTCGCGCCCGCGGATCAGCCGGTAGTGGTAGAGACTGATTGCGGCCGCCGGCAGCAGGCCGATGGCGATTCCAGGCCACAGGTCTTCGAGCACCGCGACCCAGCAGAGCAGGCCCAGGCACGTTGCGTAGCACAGCATGACCGCAAGGACGTCGTGACGCCCGAAGGTGATGGCCGAGGTCCGGATACCGATCTTCAGGTCGTCGTCCCGATCGACCATCGCATATTCGGTATCGTAGGCCACCGCCCAGGCGATATTGGCCGCCAGCAGCACCCAGCAGGACAGCGGCAACTCGCCGCGGACCGCAGCGAACGCCATCGGAATGCCGAAGCCGAAGGCCACGCCGAGGTAAGCCTGGGGAATCGCAAAGAAGCGCTTGAAGAACGGATAGGTCGCTGCCAGCACGGCCGCGACCACCGCCAGGAACCAGGTAAGCGGGCCGAACGGAATCACCAGCGGCAGCGCCAGCAGGCTCAGTACCACGAACAGCATCACGGCTTCCCACGGCGCGATCCGGCCGGATGCCAGCGGCCGGTCCCGCGTCCGCTCGACTGCCCCGTCGAAGTCACGATCAGCCCAGTCGTTGATAGCGCAACCGGCCGAGCGCATCAGGAAGGTGCCCAGCGTAAATGCGAACAGCGCGTAGCGATCAGGCATTCCGCGCGCGGCAATGAACAAGGCCCACAGCGTCGGCCACAACAGCAGCAAGGTGCCGATCGGACGGTGCAGGCGCAGCAGGCGAAGGTACTGCGTCGCCCGCTGCCGCCAGTTCAGCGCATTCGAGTGTTCTGCCGCCATGTCCGCCATGGCAGCACTACCGGCGCTGCGCCGCGCTCATGTCGACGATTCCAGTTCTTCGGTGCGTTGCGGCGAATAACTGTCCCAGCGACTGCAGCCCGGACACTGCCAGTAGTAGTGCTGCGCACGAAAGCCGCAGACGCTGCAGACGTAGCGCGACATCTTCTCGGCCTGGCGCTTGACCAGGGTCCGCAGGGCCGCTTCGTCGAGGTCGGCGGCGGTCCCCGAGTCTCCGAGCCCGGCGGGACGCTGCGACAGGTCCAGCAGGATCTGCAGTCCCAGTAGCGACGGCTGGGTTACCAGGATCTGCCGCACCCACTGGGCGGCCGCGGGCTTGCCGTCGAGCCTTGCGATGGCGCTCGCCAGCGCCTTGACGAGATCGGGCGACTGCGCGGCGTGGTCCAGCCGCTGCATCCGCGCGATGACCGCGCGCAGCCCTTCCGGGTTGCCGCCCGCCGCCCCTGCATCGAGCCATTGCTGCGCCACCAGTGACACGTACTCCGGGCTCCTGGCGGCCAGTTGCTCCCAGATCTGCAGGGCCTCGGACCAGGCCTCCTGATCGAGCGCGATCTGCCCGAGCACGATCAACGGCCGGGCGTGATCCGGCGCTGCCTCGCGCGCCTGGTGCGCATGGGCACGGGCCTGGTCGTACTGCTTGGTCCGCAGGCCGGCCAGCGCCAGCTCGCAATAGGCATGCGCCTGGATCCGGGCGGTCTCGAATCCGGGTTGCGCCGTCGCATCGCGGGCCAGGTCGATGACCCGTTGCCAGTCGTGGGTACGCTGGGCGATGTCCAGCCGCTGGCGCGCGGCAGCGGCGGCATAGGCCGTGCCCTCGAGCCGGTTGAAGGCGTCTTCGGCGCGGTCGATCAGTCCCGCCTTGAGGAAGTCCTGACCGAGTTCGAACAAGGCGTGGGCGGACTGTTCGGGATCCAGATCTCCACGGTCGACCAGGTTCTGGTGCACACGGATCGCGCGCTCGGTTTCACCCCGGCGCCGGAACAAGGCACCGAGCGCGAAATGCAATTCGATGGCTTCCGGCTCGATCCGCACGACTTCGACGAAGGCATCGATGGCCCGGTCGGACTGCTCGTTGAGCAGGAAATTGAGACCCTTGAAATAGGCATCCGAGAGCTGTTCCGGCGGCCGCGTCGACAACCCTTTCTCGCCGCGTGCTGCCGCCCAGCCCAGGCCGAAGAACAGCGGGATGGCAAGCAACCACCAGTAGTCGAATTCCATCGTCGGTCGTATCAGCGGCTGCCGTGGATCGGCGCTCCTGCAGCCGCTGCGCACCCGGCACCCGCTCCGCGCAGGCTCCTAGGCATCAAGGCGGTGGCAATTGAGCGGCGATCGCCTCGATCTCCGCCTGTGCCTTCTGCTCCGGATCGCGCTGACGCTGCAGCCGGTCGAGATCGCGCTTCAGGCGCGCCACCAGCCGACGCTGGCGGAAAAGCCGTGGCATGAACGTGGCAAAGCCCAGCAGCAGGCCCAACAGGAAGAAGAGCAGCAGGAACACCACCAGCGGCGCCGAGACCGACAGGTCCTGGTTGCCGAAGAAGCCCATGCGGACCGGCTCGGTGTTGCCCAGCGCGAATCCGAGCAGCACCACGAAAATGACGAGTTTGATCAGCCAGCTTATCAGGCGCATCGGGGAATCCGCGGAATCAGGCGCCATGCAGGGCGGCATCGACACTTTCCCTGAGCTGCTTGCCCGGCTTGAAATGCGGCACCCGCTTCTCGGGCACCAGCACCTGCTCTCCGGACTTCGGGTTGCGTCCCATCCTGGGAGGGCGATAAGACAGGGCAAAGCTGCCGAATCCGCGGATCTCGATCCTGTGACCGTCCGCCAAGGCCTTGGCCATCGCGTCCAGCACCGTACGGACCGCGTATTCGGCATCCTTGGCAACCAGCTGGGAATAGCGGTCTGCGAGCCGGGCAATCAGCTCGGACTTGGTCATCGTCCCGGGAGCCGACTGGTCGTCGATGTCGAGCGGTTCCAGTGTCGCCATTCTCTTCAATCCTCGCTGTTACCCAGCCGTTCCCGGACCGGTGCCGTGCTGCAAGCGCCACTCGCCCGGCAGCCGGCGCGGATCGGCTCCGCCCGGCCACTGCCGGCGCCCCCAGTAGGGGCGGCGGCCGAAGGCCACTTCGGAGGCGTCATTTGTCCTGATTGTCCAGCTTGGCTCGCAGCAACGCACCGAGGTTGGTGGTGCCGGTGACGGCCGAGGTCTCGGCCATCTTCTGCATCGCCTCGGCCGTATCCACCGTCTCACGCGCCTTGATCGACAACGCGATCGACCGGTTCTTGCGGTCGATGTTGATGATCATGGCCTCGATGGTGCTGCCTTCGGTCAGGTGAACCCGCGCATCTTCCACCCGGTCTCTGGAGATCTCGGACGCACGCAGGTAGCCTTCCACTTCCGGCTCGATCAGGAGCGTGGCGCCACGGGCATCGACGCTGGTGATGGTGCCGCTGACGACCGCACCCTTGTCGTGGGCGGAAGCGAAGTTGGTGAACGGATCGCCTTCCATCTGCTTGATACCCAGCGAGATACGCTCGCGCTCCACGTCGATGCCGAGCACGATGGCCTCGACCTCGTCGCCCTTCTTGAAGTCCCGGACGGCTTCCTCGCCGCTCTTGTGCCAGGACAGGTCCGACAGGTGAACCAGGCCGTCGATACCGCCAGGCAGGCCGATGAACACTCCGAAGTCGGTGATCGACTTGATCGAACCCGCGACCTTGTCGTTGCGACGATGGTTCTCCGAAAACTCCTGCCAGGGGTTGGCGCGGCACTGCTTCATGCCCAGGGAGATGCGGCGGCGATCCTCGTCGATCTCCAGGACCATGACTTCGACCTCGTCGCCCAGCGCCACGACCTTGCCGGGATTGACGTTCTTGTTGGTCCAGTCCATCTCCGAGACGTGCACCAGGCCTTCGATGCCCGGCTCGATCTCCACGAACGCGCCGTAGTCGGTGATGTTGGTGATCTTGCCGAACATCCGGGTGCCCTGGGGATAGCGCCGGCCGATGCCGACCCACGGATCCTCGCCCAGCTGCTTGATGCCCAGCGACACGCGGTTCTTTTCCTGGTCGAACTTGAGCACCTTGGCGGTGATCTCCTGACCCACCTGGAGCACCTCCGACGGATGGCGCACCCGGCGCCAGGCCATGTCGGTGATGTGCAGGAGGCCGTCGATGCCACCGAGGTCCACGAACGCGCCGTAGTCGGTGATGTTCTTGACCACGCCGTTGACGATGGCGCCTTCTGCCAGCGTTTCCAGCAGCTTCGCGCGCTCTTCGCCCTGCGACAGCTCGATCACTGCGCGGCGGGACAGCACCACGTTGTTCCTGCGGCGGTCGAGCTTGATGACCTTGAATTCCAGGGTCTTGCCTTCGAAGGGGGTCGTGTCCTTGACCGGCCGCGTGTCGATCAGCGAGCCAGGCAGGAAGGCACGGATACCGTTGGTCATGACGGTCAGGCCGCCTTTGACCTTGCCGGTCACGGTGCCCGAAACCAGGTCGCCCGCTTCCAGCGATTGCTCGAGCTGTACCCAGGCGGCGAGCCGCTTGGCACGATCGCGGGACAGGCGGGTCTCGCCGAATCCGTCTTCGAGCGAATCGATCGCCACCGACACGAAGTCGCCGACCGCGACCTCGAGTTCACCGCGATCGTTGTAGAACTCTTCTACCGGTACGTAACTCTCGGACTTCAGTCCCGCATTGACGACGACGTAGTTGTGGTCCACCCGGACGACTTCCGCGGTGATCACCTCTCCCTGGCGCATCTCCTGCCGGGTGAGCGATTCCTCGAACAACGCTGCGAAACTTTCCTCCATGACCGGAGTTTCCGAAACTGCTGTGCTCATTGATTTCCAATAAGGTTCACGCCAGGCGATATTCCTCGGAATATTCGCACCAGCGGTGTTGATAAAAGGCCTGCCGAGATTGCCGGACCTGCGCCGTCTCGACGGCGGACAAGGGCGAAAACCAAAGGTCAGGCACCGCAATCCTGCTGATTACTGCTGAATCCTGCTGATCCTGACGTGCTGAGCTGAGACTACCCGCCCAGTTTACCGGCCATCGCGCGCCACTCCCCCAGTACCTGATCGATCGTCTGTTCGATCGACAGATGCGTGGAGTCTATGACCACCGCGTCCTTCGCCGCCCTGAGCGGCGATACGGCGCGATTGGCGTCGCGCTCGTCCCGTTCACGCAGGACCTGCAAAAGGCCTGACATGGTACTGGAAAAACCCTTCTCGATCAACTGTTTATGTCTTCGCTCGGCGCGGGATTGGACATCGGCCGTCAGGAAGATCTTCAGATCGGCCTGCGGAAAGATCGCCGTCCCCATGTCGCGCCCGTCGGCGACCAGACCCGGGTGCACCCCGAACTGGCGCTGCAACTGCACCAGGGCGCTGCGCACAGCGGGGAGCACGGCGAGACGCGAGGCCGCGGCGCCCACGCTCTCCTGGCGGATCGGATCGGTCACGTCCCTGCCCTCGAGCAGGATCCGGCCGTCTTCGAACTCCGGTTTCAGCGAACCGGCGATGCCGGCCAGCGCGGCCTCGTCGTCGAGGCTCACGCCGCGCTCCTGGGCCTGAAGCGATACCAGACGGTAGAGCGAGCCGCTGTCGAGATAGTTGAAACCGAGCCGTCGGGCTACTCCGGCGGCGATCGTGCCCTTGCCCGACGCGGTGGGGCCGTCGATCGTGATGATCGGGACCGCTTGCTGCCCGGTCATTCCGAGGCGGCCCGGACGGGCGTCGTTTGCACTTGCACCGGCATGCCGATGGAGCGGGCCAGGGCCGCAAAGCCCGGAAACGAGGTGTCGACGTTCGCGGTGTCGAGAATCCGGATCGGCGCACTCGCGCGCAGCGCGGCGACGGCGAACGACATGGCGATGCGGTGATCGCCATGTGAGTCGACCGTGCCGCCTGCGAATGGCGTCGCCTGCCCGCCGCGACCCTCGATCCGCATCCCGTCCGCGGTCACCTCTACCGGCAGGCCGAGTGCCGCCAGGCCATCGGCCATGACGGCAATCCGGTCCGACTCCTTGACCCGCAGTTCCTCGGCCCCGCGCAGCACCGTGACGCCGTCGGCACAGGCGGCTGCGATGAAGAGGACCGGGAACTCGTCGATCGCCAGCGGCACCCACTCCGGCGGGATCTCGATTCCTTTCAGGCTCGCACCGCGCACCCGCAGATCCGCGACCGGTTCGCCGCCGATGGTCCGCTGACCGGATTCGGTGATGTCCGCGCCCATGGCGCGAAGGATCTGAAGCACGCCGGTGCGGGTCGGATTCATCCCGACATGGTGCAGTTGCAGGTCCGCGCCCGGACAGATGCTGGCGGCGACCAGGAAAAAGGCGGCGGAGGAGATGTCCGCCGGCACGTCGATGCCGCAGGCGGCGAGCGCCTGGCCGCCGGCGACGGAAATATCCGCGCCGTCGCGGTTTACCGCCACGCCGAATGCGGCCAGCATCCGCTCTGTGTGGTCACGGGTCGGTGCCGGCTCGGTCACCCGGGTGGTGCCCTGCGCATACAGGCCGGCGAGAATCAGCGCCGACTTCACCTGGGCGCTCGCCACCTGAAGCCGCACGTGCGCCGCCTTCAGGCCCGCCACCGGGCGGACCAGCAGCGGCGGGCGACCGTCATCACTGTCGATGCGCGCCCCCATCTGCGCCAGCGGATCGATGACCCTGCGCATCGGGCGCCGGCTCAGGCTGGCGTCGCCGACCAGGCGCGACTCGAAGCGCTGGCCCGCCAGCAGCCCGCTCAACAGGCGCATCGAGGTGCCGGAATTTCCGCACTCCAGCGCGCGGGCCGGTGCCTTCAGGCCGAGCAGGCCGGCGCCGGCGATGCTGACGTTGCCGTCGACAGGGCCTTCGATGGCTACGCCCAGGTCGCGAAAGACGTTCATGGTGGCCAGCGCATCGGCGCCTTCCAGGAAACCCGTCACCCGGGTGGTTCCCTCGGCGAGCGAACCCAGCATGATTGCCCGATGCGAGATCGATTTGTCACCCGGCACCCGCGCACTGCCGCGGACCTGCCCACCCGGCAACGCCTCCAGCGTCTGAAACATGAAAAACTTCCTCCCCCGCCCACGCGGTAGCTGCCAGACTGACGTCAATACCCGTCAACCGTCATCGGCGACAACCCCTGATGTTCAACTGGTTTCAACGTTCGAGCAAATCATCGCCGCATCGAGCCAAGTCGATCCGGCCGGGGCAACCCACGATTGGCGCTCATGTGCTGTCCGGCGATCCGAAGGCGCTGGCCGCGCTGCCGGACGCCGCGCGGCAATTGAGCCTTGACGCGCAACGGATCCTGGCGAACCTTCCGGGCAGCGTGCGGCCCGGCCGCTGCTGCGCCCAATTTCCGCAGGCAGTGGAAAAGCTGCTGAGCAGCTGGCGCGACCCGAGGACTTTTCGTGCGGCAGTCGATTCGATGCTCATCGATCGCCGCGGAGGCCGCCAGGGATTCCCCTTCGACATCGTCACGGAACTGAGCACCCTGCGCGAATACTACGACGTCTACGTCGACCCGATCAGGCGAACCGCCTGGGACACCGTCGACCGTCGCTGACCGCTCCTGCCCCACCGGCGCCCTGACGGACGCCCGCTCCCGCCGCCGCGGCCGGTCGCAAGCGATCGGCCGGCTTGCCCGCGCATGCTATCTTCTTAGCCCTTCAAGTACAGACCAGGAGAGGCGAGATGGCTTTTGAGACCGGTACCACGGGACTGGGGATCGACGATGTCAAGATCGGCACCGGCGAAACCGCGCGCGAGGGCCAACAGGTCACCGTTCACTACACCGGCTGGCTGTGGGAGGCTGAATCCGGCGCGCCCGAGGGTGGTCGCGCCGGCGCCAAGTTCGACTCGAGCAAGGATCGGGGGCAGCCGTTCGATTTCGCGCTCGGCGCAGGCCAGGTCATTGCCGGCTGGGACCAGGGCGTTGCCGGCATGAAGGTCGGCGGCACCCGCCGCCTGCTGATTCCGGCGAGCCTCGGCTATGGGGCGCGCGGTGCCGGTGGCGTGATTCCGCCCAACGCCACCCTGATCTTCGAAGTCGACCTCCTGTCGGTCTGATTCCGCAGCCGTCCGGTCGCCGCACCCTGACCTCCGACTGCAGTTCGATGAGCAATACCGAAAGCGTTTCCAGCAACTTCATCCGTCAAGCGATCGACAGCGACCTGCAGTCGGGCTCGCTGGCCGGCCGGCGCTGGTCCGGCGCGCCCGGCATTGCCGCCGTGCAGCGCCTGGGCCCACCGGATCCGGCCGCGATCCGCACCCGCTTTCCGCCCGAACCGAACGGCTACCTCCACATCGGTCACGCCAAGTCCATCTGCCTGAACTTCGGCATCGCGCAAAGTTACGGCGGTCGTTGCCACATGCGTTTCGACGACACCAATCCCGCCAAGGAAGAGCAGGAATACGTCGACTCCATCCTCGACTCGATCCATTGGCTGGGATTCAGCTGGGACCATCCGGATGGCCAGTCCGATCTTTATTTCGCCAGCGACTACTTCGAACGCCTCTACGATTTCGCCTGCTTCCTGATCGGCGCCGGCCATGCCTATGTCGACGAGCAGAGCGCCGACGGGATACGGGAAGGCCGCGGCACCCTGACCGAGCCGGGGCAGGACTCTCCCTTCAGGGACCGGGCGGTCCAGGAAAGTCTGGACCGCTTCCGGGAGATGCGCGCGGGCGATCATGCGGAAGGCACGATGGTGCTGCGCGCCCGCATCGATATGCGCTCTCCCAACATGAACCTGCGGGATCCGGTGCTGTACCGGATCCGCTTCGTGCACCATCACCGCACCGGGGACCGGTGGTCCGTCTACCCGATGTACGACTACGCGCATCCGCTGTCGGATGCGCTCGAGTGCATCACGCATTCCCTGTGCACGCTGGAGTTCGAGGACCATCGCCCGCTCTACGACTGGCTGATCGCCCGGGTGGCCGAAGGCGGCTACTTCGACGCGCCGCTGCCGCGCCAGATCGAGTTCGCGCGCCTCAACCTCAACTACACCGTCACCAGCAAGCGGCGACTGCAGCAGCTGGTGGCCGAGGGACATGTCGACGGCTGGGACGACCCGCGGATGACGACGCTGGTGGGCCTGCGCCGGCGCGGCTACACGCCCGAGTCGATCCGCCTCTTCTGCGATCGGATCGGCGTTGCCAAGGCGGCCCAGTGGATCGACATGGGCGTGCTGGAGCAGGCGGTGCGCGACGATCTCGAAGCACGAGCCGGCCGGGTCAGCGTGGCAGTCGATCCACTCAAGCTGGTGATCACCAGCCTCGACGCCGGAGCGAGCGAACCCTGCGAGGCCCCGGTCCACCCGCACCATCCGGAACGCGGCGTGCGCCGGTTCCATCTCGGGCGCGAGCTGTGGATCGAGCGCGAGGACTTCTCGGAGGATCCCCCGAAGGGCTTCTTCCGGCTCGCGCCGGACCGGATGGTCCGGCTGCGCTACGGCTATGTCGTCAAGTGCACCGGGCTTCGATCGCGACGCGGACGGCAGGGTCTCGACCGTGTACTGCGAGCACCTGCCAGACACCCGCTCAGGCACGCCCGGCGCGGACTCGGTCAAGGTCAAGGGGAACATCCACTGGGTGAATGCGGGCGAGGCGGTGGCAGTGGAACTGCGGATCTACGACCGGCTCTTCACCGATCCCCAGCCGGATGCCGGCGGCCGCGACTTCATTGCCGCCTTGAATCCGGAGTCGAAGCGGACCTGCACCGGCTACGCCGAGCCTTCGATTCTCGACGCCCAGCCCGAACAGCGCCTGCAGTTCGAGCGGCAAGGCTATTACGTTGCCGACCGCCACGACCACCACGCCGGGCGACCGGTGTTCAACCGGGTCGCCACGCTCAAGGACTCCTCCGGCAAGCGGGGCTGAGGGCTAAGAGCCAGGGGCCAGGGGCCAGGATTCAGCGGCTAGCGGCTAGCGGCTAGAAATCTGTCGGATCCTGGACCGAGCCGCGTGCCTGGTTGCCACCCTCCCAGGCGTATTCCATCAGGGTCTCCAGCGGCACCACCCGCAGCGCCCGCTCATGCGTGGCCTCGAGCACGACCGGCGCCGCGGCGCCCGTCGCCAATGCTTCCTGCCAGCGCGTAGCGCACACGCACCAGCGGTCGCCCGCCTTCAGGCCGGCAAAGCGGTATTCGGGCATCGGCGAACTGAGGTCGTTGCCCTGGTCCCTCGAAAACTGGAGGAATTCCTCGGTGACCCGCACGCAGATCGTGTGGTTGCCACGGTCGGTGCTGTCGGTGTTGCAGCAGCCGTCGCGGAAATAACCGGTCACCGGATCGTAGGAGCAGGCCAGCAACTGGCCGCCGAGCACATTCTTGGCTTGCATGGAAAAGTCTCTAGTTCAGTTGAGCCTGCTGGGAGGCTGGCGGCGTCCGTCCGTCAAGCCGGGGGAATGAGCACCTGGTCGATGATTTTACCGTCGTGGTCCTCGACCCGGATGCGCGCCGGCAACATCGACATGCCGTCGGCGAGCCAGACGTCGATCCTGGGGTCTTCCGGATCCGACTCGTTGCGCACGGCGAGGCGCAGGGCCGACAGCGACCCTCGCACGGTGTTGACCGACTCGACGCCCACCACGCCGAAACTGGGCTTGTCGATTCGCTTCATCGAGGCGAGCGGCAGGATGAAACGCCGGCCGGGTTCGAATCGCGCCGGACTGCGGCGCGCCATCAGCCCAAGCTGGTAGAAGATCGAAAGCCGGTCCTGGGTGCCCGGCGGCAGCGCCACTTCGGGCGGATCCCCGACACCGATCATCCGGCCGCGCTCATGATCGAACAGGATCACCCGCTCCGGTCGCTTGCCACGGCGCTCCGCATACCGTTCGGGCAGCAATCCCTGTGCACCGATCCGGCCCTTGCTGTTCTGGATCAGGTTGCCCGAGTAGAACAAGGCGACCACGCCGATCGCCTTGGCCTGGGTGCTGATTTCATAGGTGTCGGCATCGTGCTGCAGCCGATAGCGGACTTCCGCGACGGGAAGATCCCGGCTCATGTCGCCGTAGAAGACCTGGAACCGCTGCTCGCCCGGGTCTGGCAACTCCACCGGCCCGCCGGCCGGTTGCGCCGCCCGCATGTTGCCGGATGTCCATGACGCCAGCAGGGCAAGCGGCATCGAAGTCACCAGGAGCCGCCGGACACCTCTCAACCGGTCGCGCCGCCGACCGGAATCGCGAGACATGTCTGGCAAAGTCACAGTTTCCTTCAGTTTGAAAGCGATTCGGCCGCCGACGGCATCCGGCGGGATTGGGAGATATTCGGCGGCAATCGGCAGCAATCGGTGCCAATGGGGACCGCGAGCGGCAGTAAGTCGCGACCGCCGCCGGCTCAGCCCTATACTATCTCAGCACGCCAACCCACATTCTCAGCGACGTGAAGATCCGGTTCCACAGCATCTGGAAGATCCTGCCGGTTCCCGTGATTACACTGGAACGCATGCCGGGGCGCCTGGTGGGGCTGTGCGTGGGCCCGTTCGTGGTGGTACGGGAGGACTATGCTGCCGATTACCCCACCATCGTCCACGAACTGACCCACTGCAAGCAGTTCTGGCGGGGACTGGCGGTGCTTCACCTGATCCGCTACTACGGCAGCAGACGGTACCGGCTCAAGGCCGAACTCGAGGCGTTCCGCGCCGAACTGGACGCCTGTGCCCCTGCCGAGCGGCGACAGCGGCTCAACGAATCCGCCCGCTCGCTGGCGAGCAGTTACTCACTCGGGCTGGATACCGAGGCCTGTCGCCTCCTGCTGATCAGCCCTGGCCTGCCGCCGTCCCACAGGGATCGCCCCTACCGCGCCAGTTACATAGAAAGCGTGCCGTCGGTGATGCCGGCACGCGTCGAGCGCCGTCAGTCCCGAAACGATCGCCGTGCGCCCGGACGGCGCGGCGCCGCTGGCCTGGACCGGCATCCGGAACACAATCGCCGCACCCAGATCGATCGCCGCAAGGCCATGGCCAGGCCCGCTGCACGCGATTTCACCCGCCTTTCCTGACGCCTTCCCTAAGCTTTTCCTGACGCCCTACTGGCGGCTTCTTCGAAGGCGCGCTCCGGGTGGGGCTGCTACAGACGAATCGAGCGGTTCGGAAGTTCGTCCTGGGTGCTGGGCAACGCAGGCAACACCGATTCGAGCACTTCGTTGATCGTCCGGATTGCCTCGACGACACCGTCGACATGCCGGCCCTCGCGGCAGGCCGTCGTTACGCCGGCGCAGATTTCCTGCCAACGAGTTTCCGGCAGGCACCGGTGGGCGCCCCGATCGGCCACGATCTCGACCGCGTGATCAGCCCACAACAGGTAGATCAGGACGCCGGTGTTTTCTTCAGTGTCCCAGATTCCCTGTTGCGCAAAGACTTCGAGCGCCCGATCGCGCGGCGTCGCGTCGGACCAGAGACGATAGATATCCAGTTCGGCCTCCAGCGCAAACCGCAACTCGCCGCGATGCCGGCTCTCGCCGTTGGCGATCGCCGATTCGATGCGCTCGAAGGCGGCGTCGTCGAAGGTGGCGCTCATGTGGCGGCTTCCCACCCAGCGATGACGCCAGAGCCGCGCGAGCAGCTCTCTGGTCGAGCGACGTTCACCAGCCACCGGAAGCCCCCCCGCCGCCGAATCCCCCGCCGCCGCCGCTGAAGCCGCCGCCACCGCCGAAACCGCCTCCACCTCCGCGGCCCCCCCAACTGCCGGGCAGGATCACCGGGCCGTTGCGATAGGTATGACGTCCCGCCTGCCGCAGACCGGTGCCTCCCGGCGCGATCAGCAGTACCAGGATGAACACCACCAGGGCAGCCCCGAGAGCGAGCCAGCCCGAGCCGATTGCCAATGCCCCGAGCAGCCCTGCGCCGAGACCGCCGGCGCCGGCACCGAGCAGGCGACCGGCCACGGACGACAGGATCGTGCCTGCGACGAAAGAGAAAACCAGCACCGGAATGAAACCGAAGCCGCCCTTGCCTTCCTGGCCTGCGGCGGCGCGCTCCCAGGCAGGCGGAAGGTCTTCGCCCTCGATCCGGGCGCGCAGATCCTGCAGGCCCGCCTGGATTCCGCCGAAGTAGTCCCCGCTGCGAAAGCGGGGGCTGATCGACTCGTCGATGATGCGTTTCGCGATGCCGTCGGTGATAGCGCCCTCGAGTCCGTAGCCGACCTCGATCCGCAGGCGACGGTCCTGTTTGGCGATCAACAGCAGCAAGCCGTCGTCGACCGGCGCGGCATTGGGGTCGCCGCTCGCCCGCTGCGCGCCTGCCTTGCCCCGACCCAGCTTCCAGGCCTCGGCAACACGGATCCCGTACTGCTCGATCGCTTCCGGTTGGGTGGTCGGGACCATCAGCACAGCCACCTGCGAACCCTTGCTGCGCTCGAGATCGGCGAGCATCGCCTCGAGTGTTTCCACCTGCTGCGGCGCCAGCGTGCCGGTGAGGTCCGTGACGCGTGCCTTCAGGGGAGGAATCGGCTGCAGCGACTGCGCCGGTGCAGCGAACGCAGTGAACAGGCCGACAAACAGCAGCAGGCCGGCCAAGGCCCGACGCGCCAGGCCGCCCGCCCGCGGCGTCAGCCGTACCAAGGGCGCCGCGCGCTCGTCAGCGGTGTGACTGCTCATGACTGCGACAGGTCACTTCCCCGCAGGCGCCGGAGCGCCGAAATCCACGCTGGGCGGTCTCGCGATCGCGCGCTCGTCTTCGACAGTGAATTGCGGTTTGACGTCGTAGCCGAGGGCCATGGCGGTGAGGTTGACCGGGAACTGCCTGACCAGCACGTTGTAGGCGTTGACCGAATCGATGTACCTCTTGCGCGAGACGGCAATCCGATTCTCGGTACCTGCAAGTTCGGCCTGAAGCTCCCGGAAATTCTGGTCGGATTTCAGCTGCGGATAGTTCTCCGCCACCACCAGCAGGCGTGCCAGCGCACTGCCCATGTCTGCCTGGGCCGATTCGAACTGCTTCAGCGAACCGCTGTCGCCGGGATTGACCTGGATCTGACCGACCCGGGATCGGGCTTCGGTCACGCGGGTCAGCACTTCCTTCTCCTGCTCCGCGTAGCCCTTGACCGTGTTCACCAGGTTCGGTATCAGGTCCGCCCGCCGCTGGTACTGGTTGACGACCTCGGCCCAGGCCTGCTTGGTGCCCTCGTCCGAACTCTGGATGCTGTTGTAGCCGCAACCGGTCAGCAGCGCCACGGCCAGTACCGCCAGCAGTCTGCGCAACAGCCCGCCGCCGTCAACGACCCCCGGCGCCGGATCGACATCCGCCAGACCCCGCAGGTCTGCTCCTGACTTGATCACCGTACTTGCTCCTCGTTGAACCGCGATGGAAATGGCGCAGCCGGCGTGAACCATCGGCACGCTCGCCTGGCTGCGGCGCATGCCATCATAGCGCCGCCGCCGCCGGGTCGTCGGAATTGGCCACTCGCTGCGCAGTCGAACCCGATCGCAGGATAATTGCGCATGCCCGGAGCCGCTCTGTCCCTATCCGTTCCAGTTGAAACCGTCCTGGCGCTGACCCTGCTGTGCGCGGCCAGCACCGGCTTGGCCGCGGTGACCGGGCAGACTGCCGTCCAGTCGCCGTCCGGACCATCGGCGACCGCGACGGCGGACGGACCCGGACTGATCGCCCAGCCGACCCCGGCCGATCCGCTTGCGCGCGCGTTCGCAGCCTATGAGGCGGGCGCGGTGGAGGAAGCGCAGCGTCTGTACCTGATCGCTGCCGGCGCCGGCAGCACAGTGGCCGGCTACAACGCGGCGGTGATCCGTCTCAACGGGGAAAGCCGGACGCCGTCCGAGCAGGAAGCAGTTCGGCTGCTTCGGCAAAGCGCGGCTGAGGGATTCGTGCTGGCCCAGCACATGCTCGCCACTTTGTACGAGCGCGGCGAGTTCATCCCGGCATCACAGGCCGACGCGGTGACCTGGTACCGCCGGGCCGCCGATCAGGGCCATGTGGAAGCCCAGTTGGCCCTCGCCACCCAATTCTTTCTCGGTCGAGGAACGGCACCGGACCTGGTCGAGGCGGCCCGCTGGTACCGCCGGGCCGCCGAGGCAGGTGACGTCAGCGCCCAGTACATCCTCGCATCGATGTACGAGAAGGGCAACGGCGTAACGATCGACCTGGACCAGGCCTTGACCTGGTATTCCGCCGCTGCCCGTCAGGGGGACGTGGTGGCCTCCCTGAAGGCCAAGGAAGTGGTGCAGTTGCTGTCGGCCCAGCGCGCGCGCTGACGTCACTTGCGGCGCATGGCTGCGTGCACTTTCCTGAACTTGGCCAGCTTGGGCGCGACCACCATCGTGCAATATCCCTGGCTGGGATGCTGCTCGAAGTACCGCTGGTGATACGGTTCCGCCGCCGAGTATTCGGACAGCGGTGAAATCTCCGTCACGATCGGATCGCGAAAGACCTTGTCCCGTTCCAGCGTTTCGACGAATCGGCGCGCCACCGCTGCCTGCGCCTCGTCGTGATAGAAAATCGCCGATCGGTACTGGCTGCCGATGTCGTGTCCCTGGCGATCCGGCGTCGTCGGGTCGTGCACGGTAAAGAAGATCGACAGGATGTCGGTGAGCCCGATCCGGCTGGGATCGAAGCTGACCTGCACCACTTCCGCATGGCCGGTGTCGCCGGCGCAGACCGCCTCGTAAGTGGGGTTCTTGACATGCCCGCCGGCATACCCCGATTCCACCCGGCTGACCCCGGCCACATCCAGGAACACCGCTTCAGTACACCAGAAGCAACCACCACCGAGGGTGATCGTCTGCGTCGACGCAGCGGCCGAACTCCCTTCGCTACCACCTTGCTCCATGATTGCCTCGATACGCTTGCTCAGCATCCGACCAGCATAGCGCAATTCAGCAGGGCCGGCCCTGCGGACGCCCGCCCTGCGTCACGCCAGGCCGCGGCGCAGTGCGCGGGATTGCCCGGTAGAATCGGGCGAGAGGTCGATACCCGCGTCGATACCCGCGTGCCGGGGCGAACACCCCCAGGGGCAGCGACAGATACAAGGAAACGCAATGGCCAACGCCACCAAGACCAAATCCCAATCCAAGGCAAGTTTCAACTGGGAAGATCCGCTGCTTCTGGACGCCCAGCTCAGCGAGGACGAGCGCATGGTGCGCGATGCCGCGCGCGAATACTGCCAGGACAAGCTGCTGCCGCGAGTGCTGGAAGCATTTCGCACCGAGAGCACGGATCCGGCGATTTTCCGCGAGATGGGCGAGATCGGCCTGCTGGGCCCCACGATTCCGGAAGCCTACGGCGGCCCCGCCTTGAACTACGTCAGCTACGGGCTGATCGCGCGCGAAGTGGAGCGGGTCGATTCCGGTTATCGCTCGATGATGAGCGTGCAGTCGTCGCTGGTGATGGTCCCGATCTTCGAGTTCGGCACCGAGGCGCAGAAGGAGAAGTACCTGCCCAAGCTGGCGACCGGGGAATGGATCGGCTGTTTCGGCCTGACCGAGCCGAACCATGGTTCAGACCCGGGTTCGATGGCCTCGCGCGCCAAGGTCGTGCCCGGCGGCTATCAGTTGAGCGGATCCAAGACCTGGATCTCCAACTCGCCGATCGCAGACGTCTTCGTCGTCTGGGCCAAGTGCCAGGGTGGCGATTTCGACGGTCGCATCAAGGGCTTCATCCTCGACAAGGGCATGAAGGGTCTGTCGGCGCCGAAGATCCACGGCAAGGTCGGCCTGCGCGCCTCCATCACCGGCGAGATCGTCATGGACCAGGTGTTCGTGCCCCAGGAAAATCTGCTGCCCGGCGTGGAAGGGCTCAAGGGACCGTTCACGTGCCTCAACAGCGCCCGCTACGGCATCGCCTGGGGCGCACTCGGTGCGGCTGAGGACTGCTGGCATCGCGCCCGCCAGTACGTGCTCGATCGCCACCAGTTCGGCCGCCCGCTGGCGGCCAACCAGCTGATCCAGAAGAAGCTGGCCGACATGCAGACGGAAATCACCCTCGGCCTCCAGGGCTGCCTGCGGCTCGGCCGGATGAAGGACGACGGCACCGCGTCGGTCGAGATCACGTCGCTCATGAAGCGCAACTCGTGCGGCAAGTCGCTCGACATCGCCCGACTGGCGCGCGACATGCTGGGCGGCAACGGCATCAGCGACGAGTTCGGGGTGATCCGGCACATGGTCAACCTCGAAGTGGTCAATACCTACGAGGGCACGCACGACGTCCATGCACTGATCCTGGGTCGCGCGCAAACCGGGATCCAGGCGTTCAGCTGAACCTGGGCGCATCTGAGCGGATCTGGGCGGATCTCCAGGCCGGCACGCATGTCGTTTCGTGCCGGCAGCCACGTTGCACAAAATCAGGGCTTGGTCGTGCTCTACTTCTATCGGAAAATTCCCTCGGACCGCACAGCCGTGCCACCCGTCGTGCGTCCGCGGATCCGGAAGCCACCAGGAGAGACACCATGGCCAAGAGCCAGCAACGCAGCAACAAGGAAGTGAAGAAACCCAAGAAGGACACGAGCGGCCCCAAACCGATTTCGCAGTCCGCGATCACGCCCACCAAGATCACGGTCGTTCCGGAACGGGGCAAGAAAGCAAAGCTCGCGAAGTAAGGCGCCCGGGCCTTGCTGCGCCACTGCGGGACGCGACCTAAAAGCCCGCCCAGCGGCCGGCCGCAACGACGACAAGCCCGGCCAGCGCCGCCAGCAGTTCATTGCCGCTGAGCCGCATCGCGACGGCGACCGCCACCAGCGCGACCAGTTCGGGCGCCCGGCCGGCGCTGGCCGCCGGCATGACGATGCCGATCATCACCGCGAGGGGCACGGCCTTCAATGCGGACTGCATGCGCGGCGTGATACGCACGTAGCGCATCGCCATGAAGCCTCCGGCGCGGCAGAAATACGATGCGCCCGCCAACGCCACCACGGCAATCAGGAAATCGATGTCAGGCATCGCGATGGCGCCAGGCGCCGACCGCGGCGCCTGCCAGCCCGGCGGCGACGATGTGCCAGCCGCCCGGCAGCAGCCGGAGGACCAGCCAGGCCGAGGCGGCGGCCGCGAACGCCGGCAGCCAGTCCTGCCGGCCGCGCCAGGCACCCACGCCGATCGCCGCGGCGAATGCGACCAGCATGAAATCCAGCCCCAGGGCTCTGGGATCCGGTACCCGACTGGCCAGGACATGCCCCCCGACGGTTCCGAGCGACCACGGCAGGTACATCGCCACGCCCGAGCCGAAGACGAATCCGGCGTCGCGATTTCCGCGCGCGTATTCCTTCATCGACAGCGCCCAGCTGCCGTCACCGGTGAAGAACAAGGTGGCGTAGGCCTGGATCGGCGTCGTTCCCGCAAGCCAGGGACGCAGCGCTGCCCCGTAAAGGAGATAGCGGGCATTGAGCAACAGCACGGCCAGCAGCAACGGCGCGAGCATCGTACTGGTCACGCCGATCTCCAGCGCAGCCAACTGCGCACTGCCGGAATAGACCAGTCCACTCATCAGCAGGGCTTGCAGGGTAGACCAGCCGGCCTCGCCCGCCAGGACGCCGAATACGGCGCCGTACAGCAGCACGCTGGCCGCCATCGGCTGTGCCACCAGCACACCCGCGCGCACACCCGAACGGGTGAAGGTCACACCGCCACTGCTCACGCGGAATCGAAGAGGACGGACGCCATTGCGACTATTATCGCCGGATTCAATCGCCCGTTCAGGCAGGGAGGCCGTCGGTGATCCATCTTCACGACATCCGCTATGTCCGTCTGGGAACCACCGACCTGGAAAGTGCGACCCGCTACGCCACCGGCGTGCTTGGCCTGGAGATAGCCCGCCAGGACAACGGCTCGGTGTGCTTCAAGTCGGACAGCCGCGATCATACGTTGTGTTATTTCGCCGGCGATCCGCAAGATCATACGGCGGCCTTTGAAGTCGACTCCACTTCAGAGCTCGAGCAGGCACTGGAAGACCTGGGCGCCGCAGGCTACCTGGCCCGGCGCGGCAGCGCTCTCGAGGCGGAGCAGCGCCATGTCGGCGAATTCGTCAACTTCAGGGACCCCTCCGGCAACAGCATCGACCTGGTCCACGCGCCGCATCACAGCGGCCGACGCTACTTCCCCTCTCGCGACGCCGGCATCACCGGGTTCAGTCACATCGGCCTCAGGACGCTCGATGCCGCCCGGGACGAGGCCTTCTGGACCCGGATGACCAGCGCCAAGGTCAGTGACCGGATCGGCGCGGCCCCGCTGCTGCGCATCGATGAAGTGCACCACAAGATCGCACTGTTCCCGTCGCGCTTTGCCGGCGTGCAGCACATCAATCACCAGGTCGACAGCATCGACGACGTGATGCGCGCCTGGTACCTGCTGCGTGAACGGGGCGTCCGGATCCTGTTCGGTCCGGGGCGCCATCCCACGTCCGGTGCGGTCTTCCTCTACTTCGCGGGACCGGACGACATGATCTTCGAATACTCCACCGGCGTGCGGCTGATTACCGCGAACGAAGAACGTGACTACCGTCCGCGCAGTTTCCCGGCGGTGCCGTCGTCCTTCTGCATGTGGGGATCGAAACCGGACATCCCCGAGTTCAGGACCTGAGGCGGCTCAGAGCCACTGTACCAGCGAGATCCCGATGCCGAGCCGCGTCTGGCGGTGGTTGTAGTCGATCAGGCTGGCGCCATAGCCGTTGAAGAGCTGCACGTAGGCCTTGAGGTAACTGGTGATCGGGAATGCGTAGTCGATTTGTACTGCGCCGTGCGAACGGTTGCCCGAACGCAGCGAGTGGCGCAGCAGCAACGACAGTTCGTGGCCTTCCGACTTGCGAACCAGAAGAAGGTCCGCGCGACCCATGTAGTCCGAAATATCCGGGTTGTCGTCCGAGCTCTCGGCTTCGGGCAGTCGCCACCATGGACGCACGATCGCCATCCAGTTCTTCCGTTCGAAACCGAACTGCGCGATGATCCGGTTCCAGCTGCGCGAGAGCGGTTCCGAGCGGCCGTTGGATTGATGGTTCAGACTGATCCCCGCCAGCCGGCCGTTCCAGCCGAGCAGCGAATAGTCGGTCCGGAACACCGCCATCACCTCCGGTTCGTAGTTCGCCTCCCGGAACGGCCGGGACTCACCGACGTTGTAGATCTGCCAGTAGGACGACTGGGTATAGCCGAGCCAGATATCGCCGTTGTCCCCGACGATATCTTCGAACACCTTGGTCTTGAGGCTGATCTGGAACTTGGATTCGACCGAGTTCACACGCAGTGGATCGACGGCGGTGTTGGCCGGGTTCGGACTGCGGGGTACGGCGTTCTTGCGGGTTGTCCCGTCGGCCACCATGGCATACATCGGCTTGTAGGGACGGAGCACGAAGCGGCCCCGGTCGAGGTCGGGCTCCAGTTCCCACCGATCCGCAAGCGAGGTGCCGAGGCTGCGGCGCACGTCCAGGACGGCCTGTGCGAGCGGGCCTGAGCCGGAGGGCAGCAGGGATTCGAGTTTAGGTGTCTGCACGCCATCCGCAGGCGCAACCAGGTCCGGCGGCGAGGGAGCCGTCGGCGGGTTCAGCAGCCCGGTCCCCGGCGGCGGCGCGAGAACCCCCGGCTTCAGTCCGCTGCCGGCCGGTCCGCCGCGCCCGTAGGCACGGTCGAAGCAGGCCAGGCGTTCCCGGTCGTCGGCGACCGCGGAACAGGTGGCCGCGGGGTCGGCGCTGGCCGGCCCGCTACCAGGGGACTGCGCCAGCGACGGCGCGCATGCGACGGCCAGGAACAGCCCCAGGGCGACGGCGCACCAGCCACGATGGTCGTCGCCATTGCCCTGCGGGCGCGATCCGCCGATGAGAATGACTGCCGGCAGTCCCGGCTGAGCAACGGCCGCCGGCAACGGTCAGCCCGGCTGCTTGACGGTACGCAGGTAGGGCTTGATGGTCTTGAATCCGCCCGGGTATTTCTTCTTGGCCTCCTCGTCCGATACCGAGGTCACGATGATGACGTCCTCGCCCTTCTTCCAGTTGACCGGCGTCGCGACCTTGTGCTTCGCGGTCAGCTGCATCGAGTCGAGCACCCGCAGGATCTCGTCGAAATTGCGGCCGGTGGTCATCGGATAGGTCAACATGAGCTTGATCTGCTTTTCCGGGCTGATGATGAATACCGACCGGACGGTTTCGTTGTTGACGGCCGTGCGGCCGCTCGCGTCGCCAGTGGTGTCGGCCGGCAGCATGTTGTACAGCTTGGCGACCGCGAGATCCTTGTCCCCGATCATCGGATACTTCACGGCGGCGCCCTGGGTCTCTTCGATGTCCTTTTCCCAGGCCTTGTGCTGCTCAACCGGATCCACGCTGAGGCCGATCAGCTTGGCGCCGCGCCTGGTGAACTCGGGCTCGATCCTGGCCATGTAGCCGAGTTCGGTGGTGCAGACCGGCGTGAAATCCTTGGGATGGGAGAACAGGACTGCCCAGCTGTCCCCGATCCATTCGTGAAAGTCGATTTTCCCCTGCGTCGTTTCGGCGGTGAAATTCGGAGCGATATCGTTGATGCGTAAAGACATGTGGACCTCCTTGGGATTGAAGCGACTGGCTGGCCACTGAAGGGCTCGCCGGGCCATCGGTCCGGAACCGGTGCAAGCGCGAAGGCACGACTATACCGTGCCTGCCGGACCGTGCCTGCCGGACCCTTCCTGCCGGACCGTGCTTGCCGGGTTCTGCCCGGTAACGGCACCCTTGGCACCCTTGGCACCCTGCATCCGGAATGCGGTGCCACGCATAGTGATGGTAGCGGGACCGGCTGCACCAGCCGCCGAACGCTGTACTCACCTCATTCTGCACCAAGGAGAATAACCATGAAGAAAGCGATTGCCCTGACCCTTCCAGTTTTGCTGCTCGGCGCCTGTTCGAGCATGCCCTCTTCTATGGACATGCCCCGCACCGGTTTTTCGCAAGCTTCCGTCCCCGCCCCCGTGCAGGTCCCGGCCGGCAACAAGGTCGCGCTGGAAACCACCGGCGTGGGCGAAATCACGTACCAATGTCGCGAGAAGCCGAATGCCGCGGGCCAGTACGAGTGGTTCTTCGCTGGTCCGAAGGCAGCGCTGAACAACGGCACCGGCAACAGGGTCGGTTCCTATTACGGTCCACCGGCCACGTGGGAAAGCATGGACGGCTCCAAGATCACCGGAACCCAGGTGGCGGTCGCGCCCAACGGCAGCGGCAATATCCCCTACCAGCTGGTCAAGGCGAATCCGGCCGTGGGCCAGGGCGCCATGACCGGCATTACCTATGTGCAGCGGGTTGCCACTCGGGGCGGTGTGGCACCGTCGACGACCTGCAATGGTGCCAACCTGGGACAGAATGAAGTCGTGAAGTACCAGGCCGACTATATCTTCTGGTCGGCCGTGTAAGAACGGGGTCGGGTGCCGACGAGGCCGGCCAGCGACCTCGGGAACCTGCTCCTTGGGGCCTGCTCCTTGGGGCCTGCTTCTCGGAGCCTATCGGTCTTTGCGGTCCGGCCCCGGCCGCGGCGCGGTGTTGCGGGAACTGCCAACGCCGCTGCTGTCCGCATCGCCGCCGTCGCCGCCGTCGTTGGAATCGAATGCATTGGCCAGGAAGTGCTCCACCAGGAAGAAGAACCGGCTGTAGAAGTCCGCCGACGGGATGGTTTCGCTCGCGATCTTCACCATCGAGTCGGAACTGGATCCGAACGGCAGCGACACCGAGCCGACCGGACCGACCCCGAGGCTGGCCGAGTTGATGGTCTTCTTCAGCGCGTAGCGGTCCTGCAGGGCGTTGACGAAGATCGTCGACCGCTCGGGTCCCTCGGCAGCGCACACGACGTGGACATCGATCTCCACGTGGGTATCGAGGGTGGGCTGAAAGCTCTTGCGGCCGTCCACCAGTTCCGCGTTGGAGCGCTGCACCAGGTAACCGTTGCTCAGCAGCGCGCGTTTGGCGGCTTCGCACGCCTGCGCGGGGACCACCGCGAAGCTGCGCGAATGCAGGTCGACCGCATCGAACCTTTCCTGCCGGTATACGAACTGGCGCTCGGTTTCACAACCGGCCGCCAGAGTGCCGGCGAGGATGACCAGAAGCGTCCCCCAGCGCGCAAAGGAACGGTCGCTGCCGGCGCGCAGCCGGGACGCCGGCGACCGGGCGGGCGTGGATGACGGGAAAGGTGGTATTTGAAACATGTGAAACATGTACTGCCGCTTCCGGTCGCGGGCATGCGCGTCGGAAGACGTCCCAGGTATGGCCGATGTGAGCCGAAGTTTAGCCCACGCAGGTTCCGAGGCGCGACGTGACAGGCCAGCCGGCTACATGGCGGCGGTGAACGCTCCATCGACGGTCATCACCAGACCGCTGACATACGAGGCCTCATCCGAGGCAAGGAATACCGCCGCGGGGCCGATCTCATCCAGCCGGCCCCAGCGCCCGGCCGGGGTGCGCTGGCAGACCCAGTCGTTGAAGGTGGGGTCTTCGATCAGCGGCGTATTCATCTCGGTCGCGAAGAAACCGGGCGCAATGCAGTTGACGGTAATGCCGACCGGCGCGAGTTCCACTGCGAGTTGCCGGGTCAGGGCGTGAACCGCGCCCTTGCTGGCAACGTACGCGGAGATCGTCGGGCGCGAATTGATGGCGCTGATCGAGCCGGTCATGATGATTCTCCCCTGCCCCTGCGCCGTCATCGCCCTGGCCGCGGCCCGGCAGAGCACCCATACCGACGTGAAGTTGGTGTCCATCACGCGCTGGAAATCCGCAAGCTCGAACGACGTGATCGGCTGGCGATGATTGATGCCGGCGTTCGCGACCAGGATGTCGAGGCGGCCGCGGCGCTCGACGATGTCTTTTACCCGCTGTTCGGCCGCCGCGGTATCGTTGACGTCGAAGGCGGCAGCCTCGCCGGACAGGCCCGCCGCGCGCAAGCCGCCTACCCGGACATCCAGGGCGGCTGCGTCGCGGGCGTTCAGCACCACATGGGCACCGGCACGGGCGAGCGACTCGGCCATGGCCCAGCCCAGACCGCGCGAGGCGCCGGTGACCAGCGCGGTCTTTCCCGACAGATCAAACACCGCTTTTCACCGCCACGACCGAGGCGGGCTCCTTGCCCCGGGCGAAGTCGACGATGCACTGCAGGCCTTCACGCGCGATGTGATCGAAGCATTCGTCGGTCCAGCACAGCGAATGCGGCGTGACGATGACGTTGTCCATCGACAGCAGTGGGTTGTCGTCGGCCACCGGTTCCTGCTCGAACACGTCCAGGCCCGCGCCGGCGATGACGCCGCTGCGCAGCGCATTGGTCAGCGCAGCCTCGTCGGCGATCGGACCTCGCGAAAGATTGATGAAGTAGGCGGACGGTTTCATGAGCGCGAAACGGCGGGCATTCATCAGGTGACGTGTCTCGTCGTTGAGCAGCACGGTCGCCACCACGAAGTCCGCCTCCTGCAATAGGGTCTCCAGCGGTACAGCCGCGGCGCCGAGGCCGGTCGTCACCCCGGGTTTCGACGTAGGGATCGGCGGCGAGCATGCGCCAGCCGAACGGCCGTGCCAGTCCGAGCAGTTCCCGACCGATGCCCCCGACCCCGATCACGCCGAGGGTCCGGGTGGTGAGTCCCAGGCCCATGTAGCTGGTGCGTTCGTTCCAGCGCCCGGCCCTGGTGAGCCGGTCTTTTTCGAACAGCCGGCCGGCCAGCGCGAAGATCATGGTGAGGGCCGCAACGGCGACCGGGCGACGGATCGCCATCGGCGTGTTGGTGGTGATGATGCCCTTGGCAGCGAGGGCCTTGACGTCGACCGAATCGTAGCCGACGCCGTGGCGTGCGACGATCCTGACCCGGCAGTCGCCGCGCGCGACCGATCCGGCGCTGACCGTCGGCGAGTTGACGTAGAGGCCGTCGTAGCGGGCCATGATGTCCGGCGTCAGTCTCGCAGACACAGCCTCCGGCAGGTACTCCCACTCGATCGTCGGATCGTCGTCCAGCAGCGCCAGCGGAGGGCGGCCGAACGAGGGCTCGCCCTCGCGATTGAGCAGGTCGCGGGTCAATCCGACGCGAAAGCGTCATTTCACGCACTCCGGGCATCCGGCCGACCAGGTCGCTGAAGGCCTGCTGCAGCAGGCCGGTGTCGCTGCCGGCGGCAATCATGCTGTAGCCCATCGCGGTAGCGCGATCGATCCACGCCGGGTCGCTTGCCATGAAGCCGGCGGCCTTGCCGTGGCGACGGGCGACCTCGGCCACCTTGCGCATGGCCGCATCGAATCGCGGGTCGTCGAACTGGGCCGGGATGCCCATGAAGTTGGACAAGTCGAAATGCCCGACCCAGAGAACGTCGATGCCCGTCGACCGCGGCGATCGCCTCGACGTTCTCGAGCCCGCGCTCGGTTTCGATCTGGGCGATCACCAGCGTCCGCTCGTGTGTACCGGCGGATCTTCTCGCCGACATCGCCGCCGAGATAGTCGCACTGGGCAAATCCGAAGGCCGGCGCCGCGGCGGCCCGACGGCGGATAGCGGCAGGCCTCGACGACCGGCACGCGCCTGCGCCTCGGACTCCACCATCGGAATCATCACGCCGCGTGCACCGAGGTCGAGCGATCGGGCCAGCCAGGTGTACTCGCCCCGCGGCACCCGCACCATCGGCTCGATCGGCAGCCCACGGCAACTGGCGAACAGCCATTTGAGGGTCTCGAAACCCAGGCCGGTGTGCTCCATGTCGTAGAGCACGAACCGGCAGCCGGCGTTGGCAAGAATGCTCGACATGCCGGGTGAAAAGAATTCGAAGACCATGGCGCCGGCCACGGGCTCTCCGTCCAGCACTTCCTTCTTGATGGCGTTCGGCTTCAATCGTGTCTCCGTCGCTTGCTCTCTGGTAGAAAGGATTCTAGCCGTCAACGTAGAATGAACATAACTCCGGTACGATCCCTTCACTCCCCCTGCCAATCGGCGACACCCATGACCTCGCCTCACTCGACAGCTGCCGACACCATGCTGGATCAGCATCGCTTCGAGCTGCTGGTCAATGCGATCAGCAACTATGCGATCTACATGCTCGACGCCGGCGGACACGTGGTGAGCTGGAATACCGGGGCACAGCGCTTCAAGGGCTACACCGCAGACGAGATCCTCGGCAAGCATTTTTCGGTCTTCTACACCGAGGAGGACCGCCTTGTCGGCCAGCCGGACAAGGCGCTGAGCATCGCACGCGACACCGGGCGCTTCGAGCAGGAAGGCTGGCGCCTGCGCAAGGATGGCGTCCGGTTCTGGGCGGCCGTGGTCGTCAATCCCATCTACGATCAGGCCACCGGGAACCTGATCGGCTATGCCAAGGTCACCCGCGACGTGACCGACCGGCTGCAGGCCCAGGCCTCGCTCGAGCAGGCGCGTGTCGCCCTCGCCCAGTCCCAGAAAATGGAGGCGATCGGGCAACTGACCGGCGGTGTCGCCCATGACTTCAATAACTTCCTCACCGTGATCGTCAACAACCTCAGCATGATCGAGCTCCAGGCCCGCGAGCCGCAGATCCTCAAGCTGGTGGCGGGCGCGCTTCGTGCCGCCGAACGCGGAGCGAGACTGACCCAGCAGCTGCTGGCGTTCGCCCGGCGCCAGCCGCTGCGGCCCACGCAGCAAGACCTGAACGCCCTGATTCGCGAGTTCGAATCGCTGATGCGGCGGGCCTGCGGCAGCGCGGTCGGACTGAAGCTCGATCTCACGACATCCGCAACGATGGCAGAGATCGACGGTTCGCAGTTCGAGAACGCCCTGCTCAATCTCATCGTCAACGCCAACGACGCCCTGCCGCAGGGCGGAACTGTGACCGTACGTACGTCCGTCACGACGGTCGACGCCGCACGTGCTGCGGATGGCAGCCTGAGGGAAGGGAGTTATGTCGTCGTCACCGTGGATGACGACGGCGTCGGCATGGCGCTCGACGTGCAGCAACGCGTCTTCGAGCCGTTCTTCACCACCAAGGAGGTCGGCAAGGGCACCGGCCTCGGTTTGAGCCAGGTCGAAGGCTTCGTCAGCCAGTCGGGTGGATTCGTCACTCTGCAGAGCGCCCCCGGAGCCGGCACGAGCGTGTCGATCCATCTTCCCTCGAGTGCGGCCCCCGACGAACCCGCCGACCCGGCTGCCAGCGCCGACAACGTCCTCGTAGTGGAGGACGACCCGGACATCATGGAGATCGCCGTCGAGATGTTTCGCGGATTCGGTTTCCACGTCCTGACGGCGGGAAATTCCACCGATGCGCTCGCGATCCTCAGGAGCGATACGCCCATCCAGCTGATGTTCTCGGACATCGTGATGCCCAAGGGCCCGAACGGCGTGCAGCTTGCACAGAAGGCCCGTCAGCTTCGACCGGATCTCGGCGTGATCCTCACGTCCGGTTATCCGCAGCGGGTGCTGTCCGAGGACATGGCGGGGCTGAGCGAGTTCGTCTTCATCGCCAAACCTTATCGCTCGTCCGAAGTCGCCGACAAGGTCCGGCTCGCCCTCGGGTCCTAGGGCTGACTCCGCTCGAAACGCACCCGCGCCGGCCGGCCAGTCAACTCGAGCCGGCTCTCCCTCGGGGCAGACTGCGCAACCAGCCGGCCGCGCCGGACCACCGCCAGCCGGTCGGCCCGCAGCCGGATCGCCTCGACCGGATCCGACGCCTGCAGCAGCACGAAATCGGCGCGGCAACCTGGCTCGAGACCGTAGCCGTCGAGCCCCATGATCCGCGGCGGGTGCCGCGGTGACCGCGTCGAAGCACTGCTTCATCGCGGCGCGCCCGGTCATCTGCGCCACGTGCAGCCCCATGTGAGCTACCTCCAGCATGTCGCCCGAACCGAGGCCGTACCAGGGATCCATCACGCAGTCGTGGCCGAACGCCACCGTCACGCCGGCGGCGAGCAGCTCCGGCACCCGGGTCATGCCGCGGCGCCTGGGATAGGTGTCGTGCCGGCCCTGGATGCGTGATGTTGATCAGCGGATTGGCGATGGCGGACACGCCCGCCTCGGCGATCAGCGGGATCAGCTTGGAGACGTAGTAGTTGTCCATCGAGTGCATCGACGTCAGGTGCGAGCCGTTGACCCTGCCCTGCAGGCCCAGCCGCCGCGCCTCGAACGCCAGCGTCTCGATGTGCCGCGACATCGGGTCGTCGGTCTCGTCGCAATGCATGTCGACCCGCAGGCCGCGGCGCTCGGCCTCCTCGCACAGCAGCCGGACCGAGTCGGCGCCGGACTGCATCGTCTGCTCGAAGTGCGGGATGCCGCCGACCACGTCGACGCCCAGGTCGAGCGCCTTCTTCAGCAGATCGAAGGCTGTCGACCGGCAGGCGGGATCGTCCTTGCGCGGGTCGTAGCGCAGGATGCCGTCCTGCGGAAAGGCGACCAGCTGCAGGTCGAGGTAAGGCGCCACCTGCCGCTTCACCTCCAGCAGCGCCTCGACCGCGAGCAGGCGCGGATCGCAGGTGTCGACGTGGCGAGCGGATCGCGAGCAGCCCGTTGGCCACCGCCCAGTCGCAGTAGGTCAGCGCCCGGCTCGATGATCGCTTCCTGCACCAGCGTCGGCTTCAGCTCGCCCCACAGCGCGATGCCCTCGAGCAGCGTGCCGGACTCGTTGATCCGCGGCAGGCCGTAGGACAGGGTCGCGTCCATGTGGAAATGGGCATCGACGAAGGGCGGCGTGACCAGCTGGCCGGCGGCGTCGAGGGTAAGGATCGGCCGCGGCACCCTGCGGCGGCGATGCCGGCGCGGACCTCGACGATGCGTTCGCCGCTGACGGCGATGTCGATGCCGGTGCGACCGTCCGGCAATGTGGCATTGGTGAGGAGGAGATCGAGCATGGAGGGGCCTGAAAGTCGGATTGTTGCGGGAGCGTGCATTCTCGATCGGATTTCACGCCGGCGCCAGCCGACGTCCATGGCGCAATCCAGGCGAACTCTAGCGCTCGCCCTTGCGCTAGGGCTTCATCAGCGCCTGCGGATACGCCGCCTTGCGAGAGACCGCGATCAGCGCCAGGATCGACAGGACGAACGGCACCATCAGCCAGAACTGGTAGGGCAGCGACATCGCCCGCCGACTGCGCAAGCCGCAGCTGCAGCGCATCGAAGAAGCCGAACAGCAAGCGCGCCGAGCAGCGCCTTGCCCGGCCGCCAGGAACCGAAGACCACCAGCGCCACGCAGACCCAGCCGCGGCCGTTGATCATGTTGAAGAAGAAGGCGTTGAAGGCGGCGGTGGTGAGAAAGGCGCCGGCCATGCCCATCAGCGCCGACCCGGCCGCGATCGCAGCGATGCGGACTGCGCCGACGCTGATCCCGGCGCTCTCGGCGGCAGCCGGGTTCTCGCCGACCGCCCGCAGCGCCAGACCTGCCGGCGTGCGATCGAGCAGCCAGGCGAGCACCGGCACGATCGCCAGCGCCAGCAGCGTCAGTGGCGTCAGCGCGCCGAGCACCGGCCCGACCACCGGGACCGAATCGAGCCAGCCGTGCATCTCCGCGAACGGCGTGATGGTCGGTGGCGACGATACCTTGGGAAAGAGCACCCGGTAGCTGTAGTAGGACAGGCTGGTGGCGAACAGCGTGATGCCCAGGCCGGCGACGTGCTGCGACAGAGCGAGCGTCACGGTCAGCCACCCGTGCAGGAGACCGAAGGCGGCACCCGACCAGCGCCGCCGCGGCCACCCCGATCCAGAGGTCGTAGCCGGCGATAGACCGACGAACCAGCCGGTGAAGGCGCCGGCCACCATGATGCCCTCGATGCCGAGGTTGAGCACGCCGGCGCGCTCGCACAGCAGCACGCCCATCGTGCCCGAGGATCAGCGGCGTCGCGATGCGCAGGACCGCGACCCAGAAGGTGGCGGTGCCGAGCGTGTCGAGCAGATCCGGCAGCACCGGTCAGGTCCCGGTCGGACGCGAGCGCCGGATCCGGTACTGGACCAGCATCGAGGCCACCAGCATCGTCAGCAGCGAGACCGCGACGATGACGTCGGCGATGTAGTTGGGCACGCCCACCACCCGGCTCATGCTGTCGGCGCCGACCAGGATCCCGGCCACGAAGATGGACGCCACGCACCACCCGCAGCGGCGAGAGTCCGGCGAGCATCGCGATGACGATGCCGCTGTAGCCGTAGCCCGGGCGACATGTCGAGCGTGACGTAGCCGGTGCGGCCGGCGACTTCGGCGGCGCCCGCCAGGCCCGCCAGCGCACCGGAGATGACGGCGGTCTTGAGCATCACGGCACTCACGCGCATGCCGAGGAACGACGCGGCGCGCGGATTGCTGCCGACCGCGCTCATCTCGAAGCCGAGGACGGTGGCGCGGTTGATCCATTGCAGCACCAGCGCAGCGCCGATGGCCCAGAGGAATCCGGTATGCAGCCGAGAGCTTCTCCAGCAGCCGGCCGAACTCGAGTTCCGGCTTGATCGCCACCGACTGCGGCCAGCCGAGGGCAGTCGGGTCCTTCATCGGTCCGTCGAGCATCGCCGACACGAACAGCAGGGCGATGAAGTTGAGCAGCAGGGTCGTGACCACCTCGTCGACGGAGAGCCGGGTCTTGAGCCAGGCCGGCACGATCAGCAGCAAGGCGCCGGCGCCCATGGCCGCCGCGATCATCAGGCCGTAAAGCAGGCTGTCCGGCAGGCCGAATCCGGTCGCCCCGTGCAGGCCGCCGACCGCCACCGCCGCCAGGGCACCGGCATAGAACTGCCCCTCGGCGCCGATGTTGAAGAGCCGGGCGCGAAAGGCCACGGCGACCGCGAGGCCGGTCAGGATCAGCGGCGTCGCCCGCGTCAGGGTCTCGGTGAGCGCGAATCGCGAACCGAAGCCGCCTTCGAGCAGCAGCAGGTAGGTGCGGCCGACCGGCGCGCCGGCCCACGCGACCAGCAGCGCGCAGATCAGCAAGGTCACGCCGATGGCGGCCAGCGGTGCGAGCACCAGGGCGGTGCGCGAGGCCGTCTCGCGGCGTTCCAGTCTCATGCCTCCGTCCTCCGGGTGCCCTGCATCCCCTGCCCCATCGTCGGCGTTGCGGCCGGGGAGCCGCCGGCCATGGCGAGGCCGATGCGGGCGGCGTCCCACTGCGCCGTCGGCCATCCCGGCGGACAGCCGGCCGTCGAACATCACGGCAATCCGGTCGGCAATCGCGAGGATCTCCTCGAGGTCCTCGGAGATCAGCAGCACTGCCGCGCCGCGCCGGCGCGCCTGCAGCAGTTGGCTGATGCACGAACGCCACCGCGCCGATGTCCAGCCCCCAGGTCGGCTGGTTGGCGACGATCACCGCCGGCTCGCGGGCCAGTTCGCGGCCGAGGATGAACTTCTGGATGTTGCCGCCGGAGAGCGTCCGGATCGGCTGAGACAGGCTGACATGGCGGACGTCGAAGGCCTCGACGATGCGTTCGGCCTCGGCTCGGATGCGATCCCGGTCGAGCACGCCGAGGCGCCGCGCAAGCCAGCCGCCGGCCGGAGCACCGCCGGGTCGCGCAGGCGATGCGCCGCGGCGTTGTCGGCCATCGAGGCATCGCCGATGACGCCGGTCTCCAGTGCGGTCTTCCGGAATCCGCGCGATGCCGGCGTCGATCCAGTGGCGAGCACCGGCCGGCAGGCGTTTGCCGCCGACCCGCACACGTCCTTGCTGCGGCGCCAGTTCACCGCTCAGCAAGCGGGCGAGGCGTCTGCTGGCCGTTGCCGGCAACGCCGGCGATCGCCAGGATTTCACCGGCAAGAACTGCCAGGCTGACGTCGCGCAGAGCGGCATGGCCCCGGGCCTCGACATCGATACGCGCTCGAGTTCGATCAGCGGCTGGCCGGCAGGTCCGCCGGCCAGCGGCGCGGCCGTGGACGGCGCGGGCTGGGCCAGGCTGCCGACCATCGCCTCGGCCAGCGACGCCTTGGTGGCGTCGGCGGTCCGCGCCTGCAGCACCATCCGGCCGTGCTTGAGCACGACGATCCGATCGCTGACTCGCAGCACCTCGTCCAGCTTGTGGGAGATGAAGATGAGGGCCAGCCCGGCAGGCGGTGAACTTCTCCAGGGTCGCGAACAGCGACTCGCTTTCCTGCGGCGTGAGGACGGCGGTCGGCTCGTCCAGGATCAGGATGCGCGAGCCGCGCACCAGCGCCTTCAGGATCTCGACGCGCTGGCGTTCGCCGACGGAGAGGGACGCCACGCGCGCTGCCGGATCGACCTGCAGGCCGTAGGCCGATGCCGCCCGCAGCAGTTGCTCGCGCACCGCCTGGCGGCGGGATCGCAGCCGCCACAGCGGCTCGAGTCCGAGCATCACGTTCTCCAGTACGGTCAGGTTCTCCGCCAGCGTGAAGTGCTGGTGCACCATGCCGATGCCCGCGGCCAGCGCCGCCCGGGTATCACCCGGGCGGCAGGCGCTTGCCGAATGCCTCGACGGTCCCGGCATCGGCCACGTAGTGGCCGAACAGAATCGAGACCAGGGTCGACTTGCCGGCACCGTTTTCGCCGAGCAAGGCCAGCACTTCGCCGGCATGAAGGCGTCAGCGAAATGTCGTCGTTGGCAAGCAGCGCGCCGAAGCGCCTGGTGATGCCCTGCAGGCGAAGGACCGGCTCCGTCTGCACCCGGTGCAATCCGCGCAGGCTCCTAATTGGACGCAGCAGGCTGGCTGTCGTTCACCTTGACGACGAACGAGCCGTCCAGGATCGCCTTCTGCCTGGCCGCAACCTTGTCCATGACCTCCTTCGGCACCTTGCCCTCGAAGGTACCGAGGGGGGCGAGTTCCGAGCCCTTGAACTTCATCATCGAATACTGGCCGTAGTCCTCCTGCACGAACTTGCCGGCCTTGACCGCCTCGATCGCCCGGTCGATGGTCGGCGCCATGTTCCACAAGGCGGACGCGACGACTGTCTCAGGATAGGTCGACTGAGTGTTGATGACGTTGCCGATCGCCAGCGCCTTGCGCTCCCTGGCCGCGTCCGAGACGCCGAACCGCTCCGCGTAAAGCACGTCCGCGCCCTTGTCGAGCATCGCGAACGAGGCCTCCTTCGCCTTGGGTGGATCGAACCAGGAATTGATGAACGACACCATGAACTGGACCTTGGGATTGGTCTCGCGCGCGCCGTCCATGAAAGCGTTCATCAGGCGATTGACCTCGGGGATGGGATAGCCGCCCACCATGCCGATCTTGCCGGTCTTGCTCATCGCGCCGGCGATCATCCCGGTGAGGTAGGCGGGTTCCTGGATGTAGTTGTCGAAGACGGCGAAATTCGGTGCTGCCGGCTTGCCCGAAGATCCAAGCAGGAACGCCGTCTTGGGGTAATCCTTGGCCACCTTGCGGGCGGCGGACTCGACCGCGAAAGCCTCCCCGACGATCAGCCCGTTCCCCTGTTCCGCGTACTCGCGCATGACGCGCTCATAGTCCGTGTTGGCGACGTTCTCGGAAAACTTGTACTCGATGTCACCGCGCGCGACCGCGGCGTTCAGCGCGAGGTGGATGCGGCTGACCCATTGCTGCTCGACCGGCACGGTGTAGATGGCGGCAACCTTGAGCTTGGACTGCGCCGCTGCGACCCCCGGGCAACAGCGCCAGGCCGATTGCACCGGCCGCGAGGCCGAGAGCCACGCGACGGAGGGCAGACCGGCAGACGCGGTCGCATTGCAAACGACGATGATTTCATGAGCGCTCCTGGGTGGTTTGATGAATCCTAGACGACTTTGATCGTCGCCGGATCGAAATCTGCCTTGGGATACTGCGGATCGAGCTTCTTCAGCGCGGACACGATGATGGTCAGGATCGCGTAGTCCCGAAACCACTTGCGGTTGCCCGGTATGACGAACCAGGGCGCGTACTTGCGGTGCGGTCTGCACGATCGCGTCGCGAAATGCCTCCATGTACTGGTCCCAGTGCTTTCGCTGTTCCAGATCGTGCTCGTCGAACTTCCAGTTCTTGTCCGGCTCGTCGAGCCGGGCCTGCAGGCGCTGGCGCTGCTCCTCGCGGTCGATGTGCAGGTAGAACTTCAGGATGGTCGTCCCCTCGTCGGCGAGCATCCGCTCGAAATTGCGCAAATGCTCGTAACGCTTCTGCCAGACCTTCTTGGGAACCAGCTGATTGACCCTCGCCACCAGCACGTCCTCGTAGTGGGATCGGTTGAATACCACGATCTGCCCCTTGGCAGGCACCTTCTGGTGGACCCGCCAGAGATAGTCGTGTGCCAGCTCCAGCGGCGTCGGCGCGGTGAAGCGGGCCACGATGACGCCTTGCGGATTGACGCCGGAAAAGACCTTGCGGATCGTACCGTCCTTGCCGCCGGTGTCCATCGCCTGCAGGACGACCAGCACCTTGTGCCGGCCCTCGGCAAAAAGCCGCTCCTGAAGATCCACCAGTTCGTCGCGCAGCCCATCGCTGGCCCGGTCCGCCGCGTCCTCGTCGCCATCGAACCCCGGCGTCTTGTCGCCCGGACAGTTTCGCCAGCACATCGTCGTCGCTGTGCTTGTCCAGTTCGATCCAGCACTTTGCCATGGCCGCCCTCCTCAGTTGTCCGAGCGCAGCTTGAAGCGCTGGATCTTTCCGGTGGCCGTTTTCGGCAGTTCGTCCACGAATTCGATCCAGCGGGGATACTTGAAAGGCGCCAGCACGTCTTTGACATGCAACTTGATCGCCGCGGCGAGTTCATCGCCCGGCTCGACGCCCTCCCGCAGTACCACGTAGGCCTTCGGCTTCACCAGCTCGTCGTCATCCTGGGCGCCGATCACGGCAGCCTCCAGGACCGCGGCGTGCGAGCCGATCGCGGACTCCACTTCGAACGGCGAGACGAACTGGCCGCTCACCTTGAGCATGTCGTCCGAGCGGCCTGCATACGTGTAGTAGCCATCGGACGACCGGACATACTTGTCTCCGCTGCGGGTCCATTCCCCCTGGAAGGTCGTGCGCGACTTCTCGCGCTGGTTCCAGTAGGACAGCGCGCTGGTCGGCCCCCGGATGTAGAGGTCCCCGATCTCGTCGGCGTCCACGGCTGCGCCGTCCTCGCCGACCAGCTTCAGGTCGTATCCCGGCACCGCAACGCCGGTCGTGCCGTAGCGGACCTGGCCGCGCCGGTTGGAGAGGAAAATGTGCAGCATTTCCGTGGAACCGATGCCGTCCAGGATCTCGACACCGGTCTGCTCGGTGAAGCGCGTGCCGATCCGCTCGGGCAGGGCTTCACCGGCCGAGACACAGACCTTGAGGGCCAGGCGGTCCTTGGCGGGAAAGTCCGGCGAGGCGAGCATGCCGGCGTAGAGCGTCGGCACACCGAAGAAGATGCTCGGACGCACCGCTTCGGCCGCCTGCGGCAACTCGCCGGTCAGGCGCTTGAACACCGCGGCCGGGGTCGGCCGCTCGGCCATGAGCACGGAGGTGGCGCCTACCGACATCGGGAAGGTCAGCGCATTGCCCAGGCCGTAGGCGAAGAAGAGCTTGGCGGCGGAGAAGGTCCGGTCGCGCGGCCCGATGCCCAGAATCGGGCGGCCGTAGTACTCCGCGGTCTGGATCAGGCTGGAATGACAGTGGACCGTCCCCTTGGGCGCGCCGGTCGAGCCCGAGGAGTAAAGCCAGAAGCAGGGTTCGTCGGCACAGGTATCGGCGGACTCGAACTCGTCCTCGCCGTTGTCCAGGATCGCGCCCATGTCGCCGCCGTGCGCGAGCGGCGCCTCCGAGATGACCACCCGGGTCAGCGACGGTATGGCATTGTGCAGGCCGTCGAACGCCGGAAACAGTGCGCGGGAAACGAACAGCACCTTGGCGCGGGAGTCCCGCAGCATGTAGTCGTAGTCGTTCTGCGTCAGCATGGTGTTGACGCACACCGGCACCACCCCCGCCTTGATCGCGCCGAGAAAGACGGTGGGCCAGTCGATCGTGTCCAGCATGCAGAGCATGATGCGGTCCTCCGGCTCGACCCCGCTGGCCAGCAATCCGGAGGCGAAGCGGTCCACCCGCCGGGCGAGCTCACCATAAGTGATCGACTCGTAGTCGTCGATGAAGGCGATCTGATCCTGCCGGCCGGATTCGAGGTTGCGCGCGATCAGGTCATGAGCAGCGTTGAAGTCGCGCGGGATCTCGAGCACGGGCAACGAGCTGAAGTGGTCGGCGCTGGAAAGCTCCGGCATGGCGGTCTCCCTGAAATGGTTATGATCGGGACCGGATCCGAGGCGCGAGGCTCAGCAGGCCGCGATCACATCGATACCGTGCGGGTACTCGGTTCCGCCACGAGTCGTTGCAGGTCGGTGCGCAGGACCTTGGCGACACGGCGCATCAACAGCACGGAGATGTTGCCCTCGCCCGCCTCGAGCTGTGCCAGATAACGCTCCGACAGACCCGAATATTCGGCCAGCTGCTTGCGCGTCAACCCTGCGGTGTGACGAGCGTCCCGAACACGACGACCGAGTTCGAAGAGAAATGCCGCTTCCTCTTCAGGCTTGCCTGATAGCTGCATCGACATGCACCATACCGGTTGATTGAAGGCAATATAACGCAACCAGACGCGACTTTAGAAGTGTCGTCCTCAATGTCATCCGGAGCCGTGCCGGTGCCGGTGCCACGCGACCTGGTGGTGGCAGGCTGCCGGCTGGAAACCTGCCGTTTCGGGTCGAGCGACCGTGCGCTGCGCGTCGTGCTGCTGCACGAAGGACTTGGCTCGGTCGCGGCGTGGCGAGACTTCCCGGCGCGCCTCGCGCAGGTGCTCGACGAACCGGTGATGGCTTATTCCCGGGCCGGCTATGGACAGTCGGAAGCGGTGGCGGCGGCGCGCGATCCGGCGTTCATGCACCATGAAGCCAGGGTGCTGTTGCCGGCGCTGCTGCAAGCGCTCGGGATCGAGCGGCCCATCCTGGTCGGGCACAGCGACGGTGCGTCGATCGCCCTGATATACGCCGGCAGCCTCGCCGACTCCGCATCAGCCAAGACAAGCCGCGACGCACCGTCGCCGCAACCGCTCGGCGTTGCCGTCATGGCGCCCCATCTCTTCGTGGAGCAGATCACCGTCGACGAGATCGCCAAGGTCGCAGCCGGCTTCGATGCGGGCGGTCTCGCACAGCGGCTGTCGCGCTACCACCGCGACCCGGTCGCCAGCTTTCGCAGCTGGGCCGATGTCTGGCTCTCGGCACCGTTCCGGCAATGGAACATCGAGGCCTGCGTCTCGGCGATCCGCTGCCCCCTGCTCGCGATCCAGGGGCGCGACGATCAGTACGGCACCCGCCTGCAGGTCGACCGCATCGCGCAATTGGCGCCGCAGGCAAAGATCCTGATGCTGTCCGACTGCCGGCACAGCCCCCATCAGGAGCAGCCGGCGGCCGTACTGTCCGCCCTGACCGGATTCGTCGCCGGCCTGCCCGGCTGAGGGTGCCGCCGACCGCCGCAAGTGGGGGTTATTCCGGGTCGAAACCGGCGGCTAGTCCGCTTTCATCCGGTTTACACTGGCAACGTCAATGCCGGCTCCGGCAGCTCGCGGCGTGCGCAGCTCCGCGGGGCAATAACGAACAGGAGGAGATGAAAATGGTTCTGGATCGCAGCAGGCAATTCGGACGGATCGTGGCGGCAGGTGCCATGACGGCTTCGCTGGCAGTCGCCGCCCTGCCGGCGATGGCCCAGGCGCCGTTGAAGATCGGCTTCATGGCGGAACTCAGTGGGCCCCAGGGCGCGCTCGGCCAGGACCAGTACGACGCGCTGATGATGGTGATCGAGCGCAACGGCGGCAAGCTCGGCGGGGTGCCGGTGACCATCCTCAAGGAAGACAGCCAGCTCAAGCCAGAAGTGGCCGTGCAACTGGCCGACAAGCTGATCGAGCGGGAAAAGGTGCCGATCATCACCGGCATCACCTTCTCCAACATCATGATGGCGGTCAACAAGAAAATCACCAGCGCCGAGGTTTTCCTGGTCGGCAGCAACGCCGGTCCCTCGCCGGTAGCCGGCGCCCAATGCTCGCCATACTTCTTTTCGGTATCCTGGCAGAACGACCAGCAGGCCGAGGTGGTCGGCAAGTACGCGACCGACAAGAAATACAGCAAGGTCGTGACGATCGCTCCCAACTATCAGGCAGGCAAGGACTTCGTCGCCGGATTCAAGCGCTATTTCGACAAGCCGCCGGCCAACGAACTGTGGCCGGCCCTGAGCACCCAGGACTTTTCGGCGGAGATCGCGCAGATCGCAGCCGCACAGCCCGACGCCATCTTCGCCTTCCTGCCGGGCGGGCTCGGCATCAACTTCGTCAAGCAGTGGGCGCAGTCCGGACTGAAGGACAAGGTCGCGTTCCTCTCGGCCTCGACCGCCGACGGCATCGGCCTGCCGGCCATGGGCGACGCCGCGGCCGGCGTGATTGCCGGCACGTTCTGGGGTCCGGACTTCAAGAACGAAGCGAACCAGAAGTTCGTCAAGGAGTTCGAGGCCAAGTTCAAGCGGATTCCTTCACAGTACGCGGCGCAGTCCTACGACGCCGCGCTGCTGCTCGATTCCGCGATCGGCAAGGTCAAGGGCAATGTCGCCGACAAACAAGCCTTTCGCGCCGCCCTGGCGGCTGCGGATTTCAAGTCGGTCCGCGGTGATTTCAAGTTCGGGACCAACCAGTTCCCGGTCCAGGACATGCACGTGTTCGAAGCCGTG
Organism: uncultured beta proteobacterium; assembly: GCA_963834335.1. Lineage (GTDB taxonomy): Bacteria > Pseudomonadota > Gammaproteobacteria > Burkholderiales > Burkholderiaceae_E > Lautropia. The sequence continues at coordinate 1,093,165 of CAWIBK010000002.1, forward strand.
AAGGATCCGCAGGGCCGGATGACCCTGAAGACGATCGGCACGCCGCTGAAGAGCGCCACCGACGCTTATGCCAGACAATGCCAGATGAAGTAGCTCGGGCCGCCGGTGCCGGCGGCTCGCTTCGCTGACGGCCGCCGCTGACATGCTGACCGGACTGCTCGTCACGCAGGCCCTCAACGGCCTGCAGCTGGGCGTGCTGCTGTTCCTGCTGGCCGCCGGCCTGACGCTGGTGTTCGGCATCATGAATTTCGTGAACCTCGCGCACGGTTCGCTCTACATGATGGGAGCCTACTTCGCGGCGGTGGCCACGTCCTGGAGCGGTTCGTTCCTGCTCGGTGCGCTGATTGCAGTGCCCGCGACGGCCCTGCTGGGCTTCGCAGTCGAACAGCTGGCCCTCAAGGGCCTGTACCGGCGCGACCATCTCGACCAGGTGCTCGCCACCTTCGGTCTCATCCTTTTCTTCAACGAGCTCGTCAGGATCATCTGGGGTCCCTCGCCCGTCTACATGTCGGCACCCGACTGGCTGTCCGGCACGGTCAATCTGTTCGGATTCGTCTACTCTGCTTACCGGTTCGCGATCATCGCCGTCGGTCTGCTCGTCGCGGCCGGCCTCTACTGGCTGATCAATCGCACGCGGGTGGGCATGCTGATCCGGGCAGGCGCAACCAATGCGCCGATGGTCGGAGCGCTGGGAATCAACATCACGGCGTTGAACAGCCTGGTCTTCGCGCTCGGCGCCGGCCTGGCGGGACTCGCCGGCCTGATGTCGGGTCCGATCCTGTCGGTTCAGCCCGGCATGGGAGATCCGATCCTGATCCTGACACTGGTGGTGATCATCATCGGCGGTATCGGCTCGGTGCGGGGCGCCTTGCTGGGCGCCCTGCTGGTGGGCGTGGTCGACACCGTGGGACGCACGTTCCTGCCGATCTGGCTGGGCGCCCTGTTCAAGCCGACCATCGCGCAGGCGGCAGGCCCGGCGATCGCTTCGATGTCGATCTACCTGCTGATGGCCGTGGTGCTGGCGGTGAGGCCGCAGGGACTGTTCCCTGCTCGCGCCTGACGCCGCCAGGCCCGATCCGCAAAGGTCAATCGTGTTTCCCGAGAGAGTCGATTTCAAAGCCGCGCACGTCTGGCTGGTCGTCGCCGTCCTGGCCGCGCTGATCATGCTGCCGGTCTATACCGAGCTGTCCGGTCAGTCCTACTACCTCACGCTGGTCTCGCGGATGATGATCTACGGGATCGCGGCAACCGCGCTCAACCTGCTGATCGGTTATACCGGACTGGTCAGCTTCGGCCATGCGCTGTTTCTCGGCATCGGCGCCTACAGCGTCGGCATTCCGGCCTTCAACGGCATCGACAACGGCTGGCTGCAACTGCTGCTGGTGATCGCCGCCACCGGCGGCGTCGGCGCGCTGACCGGCCTGGTGGTCCTGCGCACCCAGGGCATGGCCTTCATCATGATCACCCTGGCCTTCGCCCAGATGTTCTATTTCCTCGGTGTCTCGCTCAAGGAATACGGCGGCGACGACGGCATGTCCCTGCCCAGCCGCTCGGTGCTGGCGCCGCTGAACCTGGCATCAGACCTGCAGCTGTACTGCCTGATACTGGCGCTGCTGATCGCGACGCTCTACCTCAGCTGGCGGCTGGTGAACTCCCGCTTCGGCTACGTCCTGCGCGGCATCAAGTCGAACGAGCGGCGCATGCAGGCGCTCGGTTTCGCCACTGAACGGTACAAGCTCGCCGTCTACGTCGTCTCCGGTGTCGTCACCGGCATCGCCGGATTCCTGCTGGCCAACCTCAGCAGCTATGTCTCGCCGTCATCGAGTGCCTGGACGGTCTCCGGCGAGCTGGTCGTCATGGTCATCCTCGGCGGCATCGGCACCGTGTTCGGGGGCGCGCTCGGTGCGCTCGCCCTGCTGCTGATCGAGGAACTCCTGACCATGGCCACCGAACACTGGATGGCGATCCTCGGCCTGATGATCGTGGCCATCGCGCTGCTCGCGAAGAACGGCATCTACGGCAGCCTGCGCCGATGGTCGCTCGCCGCCCGGCGCGGGAACGGGCAGCCATGAGTGCGGCGCACCCGGGCCCCCTCGCCGGCAGCGGCGGCAACGCCGTGCTCCGGACCGAGCGCCTGGTCAAACGTTTCGGCGGACTGCTCGCCACCGATCACGTCGACATCGACGTCGTCCCCGGCGAAATCCATGCCTTGATCGGTCCCAACGGCGCCGGCAAGACGACGCTGATCTCGCTGCTCACCGGGGAGTTGAAGGCCGACGCCGGCGGCGTGCTTATCAGCGGCAGACCGGTCACCGGCCTGGGGGTTTCGGGCCGGGCCCGCGCGGGACTGGGGCGCTCCTACCAGATCACCCAGCTCCTGATGGAATTCACGGCGCTGGAGAACGTGCTGGTGGCCGTCCTGTCGCGCAGCCGTGAGACCGGCGCGTGGCAACCCTTGCGCGCGGTGAGCGCGCATACCGATTCCGCCCGCCACTACCTGCAGCAGGTCGCGCTCGCGGACAGCGCCGACGTGCCGGTCCAGGCAATGGCGCACGGCGAGCGCCGCCAGCTCGAACTCGCCATGGCGATGGCGCTCGAGCCCAAGGTGCTGCTGCTGGACGAGCCGCTTGCCGGCGTGAGCCAGGCGGAGTCCGAGACCATCGTGACGCTGCTGGGCGGCCTGAAGGCGCGCTATCCGATGCTGCTGGTGGAGCACGACATGGACGCCGTCTTCAGCCTGGCGGACCGGATCAGCGTGCTGGTCTACGGCAAGATCATCGCGACCGGCGCGCCGCAGGCAATCCGCGCCGATGCCGAAGTCAGGGCCGCCTACCTGGGGGACGAATGAGCGACTCCCCGGCCGGGATGCCGGCGCTCCTGGCGGTCGAAAACCTCGCGGCCGGCTACGGCCCGAGCCAGGTCCTCTTCGGCATCGACTTCCGGATCGCCGCTGGCGAGGTGGTCACGCTGATGGGCCGCAACGGCATGGGCAAGTCGACCACCATCAAATGCCTCAGCGGCATGCATCGCGCCAGCGGCGGGGTCATCTCGCTTGCCGGCCGACGCATCGAGCAGCTGCCCTCCTATCGCATCGCCCAGCAGGGCATCGGCCTGGTCCCCGAGGGCCGCCAGGTATTTCCCACCCTCACCGTGCATGAAAACCTCGTGGCCACCGCTTCGCGTCGCAATGCGGGACGATCTCCCTGGACCCTTGAACGGGTGCACGCACTGTTCCCCCGGCTGGAAGAACGCCGCAACCAGATCGCCGGGCAGCTTTCCGGCGGCGAGCAACAGATGCTGGCGATCGGCAGGGCGCTGATGACGAATCCGAAGCTGCTGATCCTGGACGAGGCTACCGAAGGCCTCGCGCCCCTGATCCGGCTGGAAATCTGGCACTGCCTGGCGCAGTTGAAGGACGAGGGCATGTCGATGCTGGTCGTCGACAAGAACCTGAAGTCGCTGCTGCCCCTGGCCAATCGGCACTACATCGTCGAGAAGGGTCGGATCGTCTGGCATGGCGACAGCGATGCGCTGGCCGGCAATCAACAGATCCATTCCCAGTATCTCGGCCTCTAAGCCTGGCCGGCAACGCCCGCGGCATCCCTGATTCCCAGTTCCACCGCCCCACCCTGTCCGAGGAGATCGAATGTTAAGCCTTTACTACGCCCCCAAAACCTGCGCCCTGGCCTCGCACATCGCCCTCGAGCAAGCGGGCGCCGAATATCGGGCCGTCCGCCTGGACTTCGCCAGCAACGCGCAGCGTTCGGCCGACTACCTGCGGGTCAATCCGAAGGGCCGAGTCCCTGCCCTGGTGACGGATCGCGGCATCCTCACGGAGACTCCAGCCATCCTCCAGTTCATCAGCCAGACCTTTCCGCAGGCCGCGCTCGCGCCGCTGGACGATGCCTTCGAGCTGGCGCGGATGAATGCCTTCAACAGCTTCCTCTGCGCCACGGTCCACGTGGCGCATGCCCATCGCATGCGCGGTAACCGCTGGGCGGACGACCCGGCGGCGATCGCGGCGATGAAGGCCAAGGTGCCGCAGTCGATGGGCGAATGCTTCGATCTGATCGAGCGCGAATTCTTCGCCGGCCCCTGGGTGATGGGCGAGCACTACTGCGTCAGCGACATGTACCTGTTCACGATCGCGCAGTGGCTGGAGTCGGACGGCGTCGACCCTGCGCGCTTTCCCCGGGTAGCCCGGCACCGGCAGACGATGTCCGAACTTCCAGCGGTGCGCAAGGTCATCGCCGACGAATCGAGCGGCACGGGGGCCGACGGGCGCTGACCGGATTACCAGGTGCGGGTGGCCGGTGTCTTGAATTCGATCTGAACGCAGTCCTCGAGCGCTTCGCTCGAATGCTCGACCCCGCGCTCGTGCACCCAGGCGTCGCCCGCCCGGGCTTCGTACTGCACGCCCGCGATCCACAGCCGCTGCGAACCCGAGATGAGGTAGACGATGGACTCATGGTCCTCATGGCGATGCGGCGGCACCTTCGAGCCGCTGGCAACCGACTCCCACATCAGGTTGGCCTCGCGCGCCACCAGCATCGGCGCAATGCGCATCGGTGCGGGAAGCGGCCTGCCTTCGATCGCGCCGACCTCGACCGCGGCAACGTCCCCGGCGCGGACGAACGGATGGGCGCTGAGAGAAAGGGTTCGTGCCGCCTGCTTCATCGCGTCTCCTCCGGGGTTTCCGGACCGCTCGAGGCCGTCGAGCACCGGGGCGGCGCGCCCGCCTGCGTATTCCACTGCGTATTCCACTGCGTATTCCAAGCATGCCACATCTGCCGGTCGCTCGCACGGGGCACGCCCCCAGATTGCGCTCGCCCCCCGGCAACGATAGACTCCGGATTCGCATTTTTCACCCGCTCGCGCGCTCATAACAAGCTGGAAGACCCAAGACATGCCTTTAGCCGGTAAGGGAATGCTGATCACGTCGATGGACGTCGACGTCGCCGACGAGGCTGAATTCAATCTCTGGTACGACCGCGAACATCTTGCCGAGCGGGTTGCCATCGACGGCTTCCTGGAGGCCCGGCGCTGGATCGCCGACGAGGCGAACCCCAAGTATTTCTGCACCTACTCCACCGCGGCCTTCGAAGACCTGAGCAGCCCGGCCTACCAGCAGGCGCTCGCCAGCCAGACCGACTGGTCCCGGCGCAACATCGCGCGTTTCAGGAACATGGGTCGGGTCGTCGGGCGCATCACGGCAAGCCGCGGCCGTGGTCGCGGCGCGGCACTGGGCGTCGTCCGTATGCGCCCTGCGGCCGAAGGTCAGGCGGATTTGCGCAGCCGACTGCAAGACCTGCTCGATCCGGCCGACGTCGCCGGCATCATTTCGCTGCATCTGGTCGAAAGCGACCCGAACCTGTCGAAGTCCCTGACAGAACCCGAGAAGCCGAATCCCGGAGCCGGCGACTGGTACGTCCTGATCGAGGGTACCGACCTCGCGGCCATTCGCGAACTGATCGACGCGCGCTATCGGAATCCCGGTGCACACGTCGTCTCCATCGGCACCTATCGGTTGATGTGGGATCTCAGCAAGAGCGATCTTTAAGCTCAGCAGAAGTGACTTGTAAGAACAGCATTGCCACCGATCGGAGGATCACCTTGAAGACAAATCTGAAATCGACGCTTGTCGCCGTAGGACTGGCGGCGGCCACGCTGGCCAGTTCCCCGGCGTTTGCCGACAAGTGGAACATGCCGGTGCGTTCGAACGAACGCAATTATTTCACCCGCAACATCATGCAGTTCACGGAGGAAGTGAAGAAGGCAACCGACGGCAAGGTCGACATCGTCCTGCACACCGAGGCCTCGCTGATGAAGCAGCCCGATGTCAAGCGGGCGGTCCAGACCGGCCAGGTGCAGATCGGCGAGTTGCTGATGTCCATGCACTCGAACGAGGCCGCGTTGTTCGGCGTGGATTCCGTGCCGTTCCTCGCCACCAACAACGAGGAAAGCGCAAAACTGCTGAGAGTGGTGCGCCCGATGCTTGAAGAGAGGATCGAGAAACAGGGAATGCGCCTGCTGTTCGTGGTGCCTTGGCCGCCCAACTCTTTCTACGCCGGCAAGGAGATCAAGTCGACCTCGGACTTCAACGGTGTGAAGTTTCGTGCCTTCAACCCGGTCACCGGCCGCCTGGCACAACTGATGGGCGCCGTGCCGGTGACGGTGCAGCAGTCCGAAGTGTCGCAGGCCTTTTCCACCGGGGTGATCGAGGCAATGATCACCTCACCGGCGACCGGAGTCGACACCCAGGCCTGGGATTTCGTCAAGTACTTCTATGAGGTAAAGGCGATGGCGCCGTGGAACATCACGGTGGTCAACGAGCGGGTATTCAGCCGGCTCGACAAGAAGGCGCAGGATGCGATCCTCGCTGCAGCGAAAACCGCCGAGGAACGCGGCTGGAAGCTGCAGGCAGAAGAAACCGGCAAGCTGGTCGACACGCTCCGTTCCAAGGGCATGGAAGTACGCCAGCCGAGCCCGGAACTGATGGCCGAACTGCAGAAGATCGGCGAACAGCTGATCGCGGAATGGTCCAAGTCCGCCGGCGAAGACGGGCCGAAGATCCTGGAACAGTTCCGCAAAGCGAACTGAGCCCAGCTTGCGCTTTCTCGGGAAGCTGTACACGGCGGGCGCGGTGCTCGCCGCCGTTCTCATGGTGCTCATCGCCGCGCTGACCCTGTCGCAGGTGGTGGGCCGGATGCTTGGCATCGTCGTTCCCGACGCCGGCGAACTCGCCGGCTACGCGATGGGCGGGGCGACTTTCCTGGCTCTGGCCCACACCCTTCGCAGCGGCGGCCACATCCGCGTGAACATCCTCCTGACCCATGTGAGCCCCGGCCTGCGCCATGCACTCGAATGCTGGTGCCTGGCCGTGCTGGCCGTCGTCGGCGCGCTGTTCACGGTGTTCTCCATCCAGATGGTGACGGACTCGTACTCGTTTGGCGACGTCTCGACCGGCATGATCACGATACCGCTTTGGATGCCTCAGGTGTCGATGGCGATCGGCGCGCTCCTGCTCGAGATCGCGGTGATCGAGGAATTCGTCAACGTGATCCGCGGCGGGGAGCCCCGCTACGAGCGAACCGAGGGCAGCGACGCCTTCACCGAGTGATGCCGGCCATGGATCCCCTGCTCTACAGCCCGATCCTCGCCCTGGCGCTGCTGCTCCTGCTCGCCAGCGGACTGTGGGTTGCGGTCTCGTTGATCGGGGTCGCGCTGATCGGCATGCTGCTCTTTGCCGATGCGCCGATCGACCTGGTCATGCCCTCGACGATCTGGGGCGCAGTCAGCGGCTGGACCTTGACCGCGTTGCCGCTGTTCGTCTGGATGGGCGAAATCCTGTACCGAACCAAGCTGGCGGACGACCTGTTCCAGGGCCTCGCGCCCTGGACGAGCCGCCTGCCCGGCCGGCTCATCCACGTCAACGTGATCGGCTGTGGCATCTTCGCGGCGGTCAGCGGTTCATCGGCCGCCACCGCTGCCACCGTCGGCCAGATGTCCCTGCCCGAACTGAAGCGTCGGGGCTATGCCGAGCCGATCAGCATCGGCTCCCTGGCAGCCTCCGGCACGCTCGGCCTGCTCATCCCGCCGTCGATCATCCTGATCGTCTACGGCGTGTCGGCCAACGTTTCCATTGCCCGCCTGTTCCTGGCCGGCGTCCTGCCGGGCATCCTGCTCATCGGGATGTTCATGGCCTACATCATGATCTGGGCGCTCCTGAACAAGCGGAAGATGCCGCCGCCGGAGCCCCCGCTCCCGTTCATGGAGAAGTTCAGGCGGCTGCACCTGCTGCTGCCGACGGTGCTGCTGATCCTGGGGGTCATCGGATCGATCTACACCGGGATCGCAACCGCAACCGAAGCGGCCACCCTCGGGGTGGTGGGCTCGCTGCTGGTTGCGCTGCTCTCGGGAAGCCTGACCTGGACCAATTTCAAGGCGAGCCTTCACGGCGCCACGCGCACCTCCTGCATGATCGGATTCATCATCGCCGCGGCGGCATTCCTGTCGGTCGTGATGGGTTACGCAGGCATTCCGCGGGCGCTGGCAAACTGGATCGGCACCATCAACCTGTCGCCCTACCAGCTGATCTTCGCCCTGACGATCCTGTACCTGATACTCGGCTGCTTCCTCGATGGGATCTCCATGGTGGTGCTGACCACCGCCGTCATCATGCCGATGGTAGAGGCCGCACAGATCGATTTGATCTGGTTCGGTATCTTCATCGTGCTGGTGGTGGAATCGGCGCAGATCACGCCCCCCGTCGGCTTCAATCTCTTCGTGGTCCAGGGCCTCACCGGTCACAACATCATCTACGTGGCCAAGGCAGTGTTGCCGTTCTTCCTGGTGCTGTGCCTGGGCATCGTGATCCTCACCATGTTCCCCGGCATTGCAACCTGGTTGCCCAAGACCATGTTCAGCGCCCCCTGACCCTTCCATTTCCGAGCCAACAGCATGTCCCAGCCCGACCTGACACTGCTGCCCGTCCATGAGATCTCCAGGAGAATCATGGCGCGGCAACTTTCCCCGATCGACCTGACGGAAGCCTATCTCGAACGCATCCAGGCACGAGAGCCGAAACTGCAGGCCTTCGTCGCGGTCTATGCCAGCGAGGCGCGCCTGGCAGCCCACGGCGCCGATGCCGCAATCCGCTCGGGCCATGCCATCGGCCCCCTGCACGGCATCCCGATCGCCCTCAAGGATCTGATCGAGATCGAAGGCAGGATTGTCACCGGGGGCTGCGAGGCCTGGCGCAACCGCACGGCGCAACGGACGGCGACGCTGGCGCGTCGCCTGGTCGGGCACGGAATGATCGTGCTGGGAAAGACCCACACCGTGGAATTCGCCATGGGCGGATGGGGAACCAATTCGCGACGCGGCACGCCCTGGAATCCCTGGGACCCCGAGCGCAAACGCTCGCCGGGGGGCTCCAGCAGCGGCTCCGGGGTGGCCGTCGCGGCGGGCCTCGCGCCCTGGGCGGTCGGCACCGACACCGGCGGATCCGTGCGCCTGCCGGCAGCCTGGTGCGGCATCACGGGCCTCAAGACCACGATCGGGCGTGTCAGCACCTACGGCATCCTGCCCCTGAGTCCGACCCTGGACACCCCCGGCCCGATGACCCGTTCGGTCGAGGACGCCGCCCTGCTCTATCAGGCGATGCAGGGTCCCGATCCGCTCGACCCGCGCACCGAGCGCCTGCCCGCCGGCGGCGATCCGATGGCCGAACTGCGGCGCGGCGTGCGCGGCCTGCGGCTCGCCCGCATGCCGCAGCGCGAGCGCGAGTACGCCAGCACCGAGGTGCTTGCGGCCTATGATCGTTCGCTGGAAGCACTGGAACGTCTCGGCGCCGAAATCGTTTCGGTCGACCTGCCGTTCGCCTTTGCCGACGTGGCAGCCTTCAACCTTCGCATCATGGCAGCGGAAAGCTACGCCCTGCTGCACGACCTGATCGACGACGACAACGCGCCCCTGGACCCGCACGTGCGTCCGCGCATCGCGGCGGGCCGCGACCTGTCCGCCAGGGCCTACCTGGAGGCGCTCGAGGTGCGCGAGGAAATGAAGCGCAAGTTCGCGACTGCGATTCAGGGAATCGACGCGCTGCTCACGCCCACGACCATGACGACCGCCGTGCCGCTGGACGAGATCGACCAGACCACGGCGCCCGCCCACTACACCCGTTTCGGCAATTTCCTCGACCTGTGCGCCTTGTCGCTGCCGAACGGCCTGGCCGGTGACGGATTGCCGACCTCCCTGCAGATCGCCTGCAGGGCCTATGACGAAGCCACCGCGCTTCGTATCGGCTGGGCATTCCAGGAGGCCAGCGACTGGCACTTGCAGCGCCCGCCCGGGTAACCGGACGCCCAGCGGTGATGTCCGAGCCGGTAATCGCGATGCGCGGCGCACGGGTCGAGTTCGCCGGCGAAACGATCTTCGAGAGCCTTGATTTTGAAGTCGGCCGGGGTGAGTTCCTCTGCATACTGGGCCCCTCGGGTTGCGGCAAGTCGACCTCGCTGCGGGTCATCGGCGGTCTGCTGCCGCTTTCCGGCGGCCAGGCCAGCGTCGCCGGCCTCAGCCCCCGTGATGCCTGGTCGAAGATCGCATTCGTCTTCCAGTCGCCACGCCTGGTCGCCTGGCGCACGGCCCTCGACAATGTCCTGCTGGCGTGCGAGCTGCGGTTCGGCCGGGGCGACCGGGCCCGGCGGCGCGCCCGCGCCCTGGAACTGCTGTCACTCGTCGGCCTCGCCCGCGATACCGCCAAGTACCCCGCCATGCTGTCCGGCGGCGAGCGCCAGCGCGTGGCCATCGCCCGCGCGCTGGTTGTCGATCCGGACATCATCCTCATGGACGAGCCGTTCTCCGCGCTCGATCCGACCACTCGGCTCAGGATGCGCGCGGAAATCGAGATGATCTGGAAGCAGACGGGCAAGACGATCGTCTTCGTCACCCACGACATCGACGAAGCGCTTCAGCTGGCCGATCGGGTGCTGCTCTGGTCGAAGAAGCCTGCCCGGGTCCTGGCCGACCTCCGGATCAGCGCAGCGCGACCGCGCCGGCTGGACGATCAGGACCTGGCCGCCCAGCACCAGCATCTGCTCGAGCTTTTCCATTCGATGGACCCGGGCGCTACACTCGGCTAGATCAATACGGCAGGAACGGATACATGGATCGTCGACACGCCTTGAAACTGCTCGCCGCCCCGGCGGCAATCGCCGCACCAGGGCTGATGCTCACGGCCCGGCCCTCGGCCGCCCAGGCCCGCAGCAAGATCACCTACGCCTACCTGCTCGACCCGGCCTACGATGCCGTGACCTGGGCGATGCGAAACGGGCGCATCGCCTCCGCGACCCTGGACGTCGAGGCGCGCGGCCTGGCGATCCCGCAGTTGATCCAGGCGACGGCGGCAAAGCAGTACGACGTGGTCATGACTGCCGTCATCGGCCTGCCGGCTGCAGCCAAACGGGGGCTGGAACTGCGCATCCTGTCCACGGCCCTGATGAACGCGCCGGCCGGAGAAGGCGGCGGAGTCTGGGTCAAAAGCGACAGCGCCCTGAAGACCCCGGCCGACCTGCGAGGCCGGCAACTCGGCTCCTACGGCTTGCGATCGACCGGCTATACCCAGGTCCGGATCGCCCTCGCCGGCAAATACGGGCTGAACATGGCGCTCGAGGGCGGCGACGTACGCCAGGTCGAGATCCAGGCGCCGAACCTGCCCGGTGCACTCGCGTCCGGCCAGATCGACGCGGCGACGCTGATTCACAGCCAGGCCTATCGCGCGGCCCGGTCGGGGGACTTCCGCGTCATCGCCGAGACCGCGCGGGACAATATCGAAACCTACAAGACGCGCTTCATCAGCGCCGTGAACGTGTCGTATCCCGACAGACTCGCCAAGGACCCGGAACTCTTTCTCGAGTTCAACCGGCTTTTCCGCGAGTCGGCCCGCTATGCCACTGCCAATGCGGACGAAGTGTTCGGCGCGGTCGCCGCGCAGAGCCAGCTGGAGCCGGCCTTCTTCCGCTGGTGGTTCGAGAAGAGCTCGGAAGTGCCCGGCACTTTCACCGCCGAGCATGCGGCAACCATCACGAAGTTCTACGAGTTGTCCCGCGAGCTCGACATGTTGAAGGACTTCCCGGACGTGCGCACCCTGGTCTGGGACCGGGTGCTTTCACGCTGACCGGATGGCGGTGCATGTCTTCACCGCCGGCTTCCTGCTCGCCTGGCAGTTCGCCTCGATGGCGGTCCCGCCGATCCTGTTGCCCGGTCCGATCGATGTCGCCATCGAACTGTGGCGTTTCCTCGGCAACAGCCGGCAACTCGGGCACCTGCTCACCTCGATCACCCACGTCCTGCTGGCGATCGCTTGCTCCTACGCAATCGGTGCAGCGCTGGCGCTGATCGCCCATCGCTTCGAAACGGCCCGCTTTGCGATTCACCAGCGCATCGGGCCTTTCCTGAACTCCTTTTCCGGCATCGGCTGGGCGCTGCTGGCGGTCATGTGGTTCGGGATCAACTCCGTCTCGGTGGTCTTCGCGATCGGCGCGGTGCTCGTGCCGTTCGCCCTGGTGAACACAGCCTCCGGACTGGCGCATCTCGACCGGGAGATCACCGAGATGGCGACGAGTTTCACGCGCAGCGGCCGGCGCCGCTTCGTCCTGGTCACGGTGCCGCTGATCGCACCCTTCATCGTCGCCACCCTGCGGATCATGTTCGGGGTCGCCTGGAAGGTCACGCTGACTGCGGAGCTCTTCGGCGGCAACCGTGGCCTGGGCTATGTCGTCAACATCGCCCGCCAGGACTTCGACACCGCGACCATCTTCGTGGTGATCCTGCTGATCATCGCTTTCGTGTACAGCGTCGATCGGCTCTTCTTCGCGCCGATCCAGGCCCGTCTTTCCCGCCAGCATGCGAGTTGAGACCGACCCGGGGGGCGATGCGCCGCGGCCGGCCGCACGACTCGTCGGCGAGGGCGTCGTGGTGGTGGCGCTGCTCGCCTGGTGGTGGGCAGCACGCGGACTGCCCGAGTTCGTCCTGCCCGGGCCAGTCGCCGTGGGCTCGCGCCTGGTCGAGCTGTTCACCCGGCCGGAATTTCTGGGTCACACCCTGGTGTCCACCGCCCGGGTGGTGGCGTCGGTGGCGATTGCCGTGGTGCTGGGGTCGCTGCTGGCGATCGCGGCGGCTTCGATCCCCTGGATCGAACCGATCGTGCACGACCGCATCAAGCCGGTCCTGAACTCGTTTCCGTCGATCGGCTGGGCCATTCTCGCGGCGATCTGGTTCGATGCCGGCAGCGTCGCCGTCATCTTCGTGCAGGTCGCGATCCTGGTGCCGTTCTGCCTGGTCAACGTCGCCCAGGGACTGAGTGCGATCGACCGCGAACTGCTGGAGATGGGCCGCAGCTTCGGCCGCTCGCGCTGGCGCAGCTTCCGGCTGGTGACCCTGCCGCTGCTGCTGCCCTACCTTCTGGCGGCCGTGCGGATCTCCTACGGTATCGGCTGGAAGATCGCGCTGGTCTCGGAACTGCTCGGCGCTCCCAGCGGACTGGGCTACCTGATGCTGCGCGCACAAACCACCGCGGACAGCGTGACGTTTCTCGCCGCCTGCTTCGCGATCGTCATCATCTTCGCCGTCGGCGAGCGGCTGCTGATCGCCCCTCTCGAGCGACGCTTCGGCGCCCGCTGAATCAAGGACCACGACCATGAACGAATCGTCCGAAGAACTGCATACAGTCGCCACCGCCGAAGGCAGTTTGCGCGGCAGGACCGAAGGCGCCGTCGTCGCCTTTCGCGGCGTTCGCTATGCCAGCCCGCCGATCGGTGCGTTGCGATTTCTGCCACCGCAGGCGCTGCCTGCCTGGAGCGGGCACCGCGACGCGCTGGCGGACGGCCCGATAGCGCCCCAGGGCCGCTCGCGACTTGCTCATGTGATGGGCGAATTCGAGCGACCGCAAAGCGAGGATTGCCTGACGCTCACGATCTGGACACCGGCGCCCGACGCCGGCGCGCGAACGGTGATGGTCTGGTTTCACGGCGGTGCCTACATGAGCGGTGCCGGGTCGCTTGCCTGGTACGGGGGCCAGGCGCTGGCCGAGCGCGGCAACCTGGTGGTTGTCTGCGTCAACTACCGCCTGGGCGCGCTGGGTTTCCTGCGCCTGCGCGGCGTGGCCGACGGCAACATGGGCATCCTCGACCAGGTCGAAGCGCTGCGATGGGTCCAGCGCAACATCCACGCCTTCGGCGGCGATCCGCAAAAAGTGACCGTCTTCGGCCAGTCGGCCGGCGGCGCGTCGATCGCGGCGATGATGGCGATGCCGGCGGCGCAAGGCCTCTTTCGCCATGCGATCCTGCAGAGTCCCGGCATGGGGCGACCGACCCGGCCGGCGGCGGAAGCCGACGCCCTGGGTGAACGCTATCGCGAGTTCGTCGGACTGCCGGGCGATGCCGGCTCCGACGCGATGCGGGCGGTGCCGGTGGCCCGCCTGCTCGCGGCCCAGGGCGAACTGGCACGTTCGCTCCATACCCCGACCTTCTCGTCGTTGCCGTTCATGCCGGTGGTGGACGGCCGGGCAATCGATCGTCCGGTCACTGAAACCCTGGAGTCGGGCGGCGGCGCCGCGGTGCGGATGATGATCGGCACCACGCGGGAAGAGATGGCGGCCTTTTACTACAATGACCCCGCGATAGGCAGAGGCCGATGAAGGCATGCTCCGGAGGCTCTTCGAAATGACCCTGGGCGAGCATCATGCCGCACATCTGGCGCAGTATCGGCGCCAGCGCGCGTCGTCGTCGCCGGCGGCAATCCTCGGCGACCTGATGTCGGACAGCGTATTCCGCCAGGGCAGCCTGCGGCTTGCGCAGCGGCGGGCCGAGCACGGCAATCCGGCCTGGGTGTATCAGTTCGACTGGCAGTCACCGGCGGGCTTCGAGGCCTGTCATTGCCTGGAAATTCCGTTCGTCTTCGGCAACTGGCAGTCGTGGGCCCAGTCGCCGATGCTCCAGGGCATCTCGCCTGCCGAACAGGACGGACTGACGCTGGCGATGCAGGATGCCTGGATCGCCTTTGCCCGCACAGGCGACCCGAATCACGATGCCCTGCCCGAGTGGCCCGTTTATGAAGGCGACACGCGCAGCACGATGCGTTTCGATCGCGTCGTCGGACCGGTCGACGACCTCGCCGGCGTGCGTCGGCACCTGCCCTGGCCGGAGTCCGCGCCATGATCCGGATCCGGGAGATCGACCACCTGGTGCTGCGGGTCATCGACCTGGCGCGCATGCTGGCGTTCTACTGCGACGTGCTGGGCTGCACGATCGAGCGGCGTCAGGAAAGCCTGGGCCTGGTGCAGCTTCGCGCCGGTCGTTGCCTGATCGACCTGGTCCCGGTCGACGGCCAACTCGGCGCGGCCGGCGGCGCACCACCCGGTGCCGAAGGGCGCAATCTCGACCACTTCTGCCTGCGCGTCGAACCGTTCGACGAAGCCGCTATCCGCCGCCACCTGCTGGATCACGGCGTCCAGGCGGGTGAGACTGCCGCCCGCTTCGGCGCCGAAGGCAAAGGCCCGTCGATCTACCTCACCGATCCGGAAGGCAACACGGTCGAGCTCAAAGGACCGCCGGATCCACCGGCTTCGGCATGAACGCCCTCGAACTGAAAATTCCCCCGCCGGCGGTTGCAGCGGTAGTCGCCCTCGCCATGTGGGCGCTCTCCCGGGCCTTTCCACTGCCCGCGTTGCCAGGCGGATTTCAAGGGTGGCCGGCTGTCGCGAGCGCCCTGGCGGGCATCGTCATCGGACTCGCCGCGATCGTTTCCTTCCGGCGGGCGCGCACCACGGTGGACCCGAGGCGTCCCGAGGAAACAAGTGCCGTCGTCAGCAGCGGCATCTATCGGATAACCCGCAACCCGATGTACCTGGGGGTCGTGCTCGTCCTGCTCGCGTGGGCGCTCTACCTCGGCCCGGCGGCCGCCTTGCTGGGCCCGCCGGCATTCCTGCTGTATATCCAGCGTTTCCAGATCCGGCCGGAGGAACGCCTGCTCACGCAGCGGTTCGGCAGCCGCTATGACGCGAGTACCGGGCGAGAGTCCGCCGCTGGCTCTGACTTCCCGCGCCGCAGCTGCATGGACCAGTCGCTGTTGCGGTTCCTTGCAGACCTGGTGCTCGTGGTCCACGCCGCCGTGGTGGTATTCGTCGTGGGCGGCCTGGTGCTGATCCTCGTCGGCCGCCTGCGCGGCTGGCGCCTCGTCGACAGTCTCTGGTTCCGCTGCGCGCACCTGGTGGCGATCGCGGTCGTGGCAGCGCAGTCCTGGTTCGGCCTGGCGTGTCCGCTCACGTCGCTGGAGATGTGGCTGCGGATCGGCGGCGGGGACGATGCCTATGGCGGTGGATTCGTGGCCTATTGGGTGCAGCGGCTCCTGTACTACGAGGCGCCGCCATGGGTGTTCACCCTTGGCTACACCGCATTCGGGATGATCGTTGCCGCCACCTGGTGGTATCTCCCGCCCGGCTCCGGGCGGCACAAGCGAGAATCCGGCACTATTCCCCGGGAGTAGGAACGTCGCTCTTGCGTACCGATCCGGCCTGTTCCTTGTCCCGTGCCAGTGCCCGATCGTCGCCGTCGGCCTCGAGGCCCGACTGGTCCGCCGCCACCCTGGGTTCAAGCGCGAGTTCCACCAGGATCGGAAAATGATCCGAACCGAAGTATTCCAGCCGTCGCATCCGCACCAGGGTGAAGTGATCGCTGTGGAACAGGTGATCCAGCGGCCAGCGCAGGAAAGCGTGCTCCGCGTGGTAGGTATTGCACATGCTCCGTCCGACCCGTGGGTCGAGCAGCCCGCTGATCTTGCGAAAGAGCCTGGTGGTTGTCGACCACGCGACGTCGTTGAGGTCGCCGGTGACGACCACCGGCAGCCGCGATTCCGCCACGCTCTTGCCCACGATGACGAGTTCCGCGTCCCGCTCCAGCGAGGTGTCGTTCTCGGTCGGACTGGGCGGCGCCGGGTGCAGGCAGTGCAGCCGGATCCGCTCCCCGCCCGGCATTACCACCGCGGCATGCATCGAAGGAATCTCGTCCTCCACCAGAAACCTGATCTCGGCATCCTCCAGCGGCAGGCGCGAATAGAGGTGCATGCCGTAGAGATTGTCCAGCGGGCACTTCAGCGAGAACGGATAGTCCGCAGCCAGCGTGTCCAGGTGTCGCTCCCACCAGGCATCGGTCTCGACCGCCACCAGGATGTGCGGCGCGTGGGTCTTCACCATGTCCAGCAGCTTGTCTGCGTTGCGATTCGGGGTCAGCACGTTGGCCGTCATGATCCGCAGACGTTTGTCTTCGTCCATCGAGGTCGCCTGCCGCACTTCACGCGGCCAGATCCTCGTGCACGGCAGAATCCACCACGCCTGGTACAGCGTGCACGCAAACGCCGCTCCAGCGACCAGCCATGATGCCGGCCTGCCGAAATCGAGCAGCGCGAGCGCCAGACAAAGCAGTACGATGCCGACCAGGGCAAACTGCAGCCGAGGGAAATCAAGCCCGCGGATCCACCAGACCTCGTTCCGGGACAACGAGCCCACCGTCATCAGGGCGAGCAATCCCGTCAACCCTCCGACAATCCATAGCGCCATAGTTCAGTCAGTCATCCATTTCACGAGGCCTCGGCCAGTATAAGTGCTCGCCTGCGCCGGGGCGCGACCACGCCGCCGCATCGACCTATCCACCTGATGACAACCTCGAACCGATCTGGAGAACCTGGATGATCACGGAATACATTCTTTTCGACCTGCCCGCCGGAACCAGCCGGGCAGAGTTGGTGACCGCAATGCGGGAAATCGCGCCCAGATGGCAGAACGCGAAGGAGCTGATCCGCAAGACCTTTCTGTACGACCCGGCGGGCAACCAGACGGGTGCCTTCTATCTCTGGGAAACCCGGGAAGCCGCAGAACTCGCTCACGACCAGGCCTGGCGCGAGCAGGTGAAGCGCCGCTGGGGCAGCGAACCGGTCATCCGATACTTCGACACACCGCTGGTGGTCGACAACGCGCTGGGCCGGGTGGTGGAGGCGGCATCACCCGGCGAGCCGCCGGCGCAGGCCCGGCGAGAGTGAACGCCGGCGCTCGACGGCTGCGCCAGGAGAGGCGTATCGTCGGCGGGAAAGCTGTGCCAGAATCAGGCAGCGCTAGTGCATGGATATCGGAGGTCCTCAGATGTTGACCGACAGCCTTTCCAGTGCGCCCGACGGCACCATCGTGACATTCGACGCCAGGCCTGAAGCATTCGCGATGGACACCACCAGGACCGCTATCCTGGTGGTCGACATGCAGAACGATTTCGGCGCGCCCGGCGGCATGTTCCATCGCGCCGGAATCGACATCTCTTCGATTCGCAGCGCCGTGGCGCCCACGGCGCGCGTGCTGGCCACCGCCCGCAGCTGCGCACTGCCCATCATCTACCTCAAGATGGCGTTCAAACCCGACCTCTCGGACGCGGGCCACCCGGACAGTCCCAGTTTCATCCGGCATCGCCGGCTTGCCGTCGGGGATGCGACGCAGGCACCCGACGGTTCACCCAGCCGCATTCTGATCAGGGATACCTGGAACACCGACATTCTTGCGGAACTCGCACCCACTAGAGAAGACACCGTCCTTTACAAACATCGCTTCAGCGGGTTCTTCGAGACCGGACTCGACGAAGCGCTCAAGCGCCGGGCGATCACGACGCTGATCGTGACCGGTTGCACCACCAGCATCTGCGTGGACGCCACCGTCCGGGACGCGATGTACCGGGACTACCACTGCGTCCTGCTTGAAGATTGCATGGGCGAACCGATCGGAAACGACCTGCCCCGATCGAATCACGTTGCGACCCTCCTGACGGTGCAGGTGCTTTTCGGCTGGGTCTCGTCGTCCGGCGAGTTCGTTTCAGCGCTGGACCGGCAACGCAGCGGGGCGGGGCATTCCGCGGCGGCGCCTTCGGTAGGGGCAGCGCATTCCACTTGAAGGGACATCATCATGGACACCGCCAGCGCATTCGATGTCTGGAACCAGGGTGACCCGTACGAGCGCTACGTCGGTCGCTGGAGCCGACTCGTCGCACAGCCCTTCCTCGACTGGCTTGCCATGCCCCGCGCCCTCGGCTGGCTCGATGTCGGCTGCGGTACAGGTGCCCTGACTTCCGCCATCCTCAGCGCTGCCGAGCCCCGGGAAGTATTCGCGGTGGAGCCTTCGGAAGGCTTCCTGTCGATTGCCCGGCGGCGACTTCAGGACAAGGCGACGCTGCTGTCGGGCAATGCCACCCGCATTCCCCTGCCGGACGCCTCGGTCGACGTGGTGGTATCGGGACTGGTGCTGAACTTCGTCCCCACCCTCGCCGATGCGCTATCCGAGATGCAGCGCGTGGCGCGGCCGGAGGGAACGATCGCGGCCTACGTGTGGGACTATGCCGAAGGCATGGAACTGATGCGCCACTTCTGGGACGCCGCCGTCAGCCTTCACCCCGCCGCCCGCGCCGAAGACGAAGGGTTGCGGTTTCCGCTCTGCCGGCCGCCTTCCCTGTCGCAGGCGTTCCAGCGCGCCGGGTTATCCGACGTCGAGGTGGCCCCGGTGGTGATCGAGACCCGGTTTCGCGACTTCGACGACTACTGGACTCCTTTCCTCGGCGGACAAGGGCCGGCTCCTGCCTTTGCCTGCTCGCTGGATGAATCCGCCCGCAATGCCTTACGGGATCGGATCCACGCGGGTCTGCCGGTGGCCGGGAACGGCAGCATCGGCCTGCATGCCCGGGCCTGGGCGGTGCGCGGCCAATGCCCTGCTCGCCGCCCGTCTCCGACGTCCACCCCCGCGTGATTCCATCCCGGCAGATCTTGATTCACCGAATCACGCAATTGCGCGCGCACCGCTCGTCAGCGATTGACTGACGCGAGCCGCCCTGCGCGGCGGTGAGCTCTTGGCGCAGGCATGCCGATTGCTGCCCATTTTCCTTCTGCACGCGCCGGGGCATCCCGACTCCGCCCCCCGCGCCATGCGCGCCGACGAGTCCATCTCCTAGTACATAATAGGAACGCCTGGCCACCCTCGCATGTGGCGCCACCGGCAGTTCCCGAGGGGTTACCCCATGGACGAAACGCGCCTCAGCCATGCACCGTGGCCGCTGGTCGAAGATGAAGGAGACGGAACGGTGCCGATCGTCGATACGGACTGGGTGCGCACCGTTGCGCTCGGCGGTTCGGCCGGCAGCATCGAAGCGCTGCGCAACTTCTTCCAGAATCTGCCCCCCCACCCGGGACTCGCGTTCGTCGTCGTACTCCATCTTTCGCCGGATCACGAAAGCATCCTCGCGGACCTGCTGCAGACCTCGACGCCTTTGAAGGTCGTCCAGGTCCGCGAAACCACCCGGATCCGCCCCGACACGGTTTACGTGATCCCACCAGGCAAAGTGCTGCGCAGCGTCGCCGGAAATCTTGCGCTCTTTGAACTGCCGACCGGCCCGGGCCGCCACATGGCAGTAGATCTCTTCTTTCGCAGCCTCGCCGATACCCATGGCGCCCATGCCACTGCCATCGTCCTCTCCGGTGCCGATGGCGACGGCGCCCTCGGCCTCAAGCGTATCAAGGAGCGCGGCGGGCTCACCATCGCCCAGGACCCGGAAGAGTCGCAGCACAGCAGCATGCCCCAGGCCGCCATCGACACCGGCATGGTCGACTGGGTGTTGCGGGTGGAGGAGATGGCGGAGCGGATCGTCGCGTACTACCGCTTCGAACCGCAGGTCAAGCTGCCGCCGGAACAACCACCGGAGCGGCCGCAAGCGAAGCCGCACGACCCGGCCGACGAGGCGGCGCTGCGCGACGTGCTCAATTTCCTGCGCACCCGAACCGGTCGCGACTTCAACAGCTACAAACGCGCCACGATTCTGCGACGCATCCGCCGTCGCATGCAGGTCAACCACATCGAGACCCTGGCTGCTTATCTCGGCTTCATGCGCACCCATCCGGGCGAATGCGGCGCCTTGCAGCAGGATCTGCTGATCAGCGTCACCAATTTCTTCCGCGACACGGAATGCTTTGCCAGCCTGGAGGCGAGGCTGCCACAGATCGTCAACCGGATCGATCCATCCTACCCGATCCGGGTGTGGGTTGCCGCCTGCGCGACCGGCGAGGAGGCCTATTCGCTTGCCATCATGCTCAGCGACCATGTCCGGGCACTGGACACTGCACCGGTGGTCCAGATCTTCGCGACCGACCTCGACGAGAATGCCATCCGGATCGCCCGCGCGGGTATCTACCCGTTCACGATCGAGGTCGACATGCCGGAGGAGCGGTTGCGTCGTTACTTCATCCGGGAGCACAACGGCTACCGGGTGCGCCGGGAGATCCGGGAGATGGTGCTGTTCGCAGTACACGACGTGCTCAAAGACTCGCCGTTCTCACGGGTCGACCTCATCTCCTGCCGTAACCTGCTGATCTACCTGCATCGGGATGCGCAGAACCGCGTCCTAGACACTTTCCATTTCGCGTTGAGAGCCGGCGGCCACCTGTTGCTCGGCTCTTCCGAAACCGTCGACGAAGACAGCCCCACCTTTGCCGTGGTCGACAAGAAGCATCGGCTTTTCGCGCGCCGGCCCGCGCCGGGGGTGACGCTGCCCTTGCCGACGCCTGACTCCCACGTGGACCTGATGCTCGCAAGGGCCGAGCCACCAGCCGTTGCCGGCGATACGGAGCCCGGCACAGGCACGGCGCTGACCGGCGCGGCGGCGGCGGGTTCGCAGCGCCCGTACTCCGCCGGTCGCGCTTCCTCATGGAACGAAGTCCATTTTCAGTTGCTCGAGCACCTGGCACCGCCGTCGATCCTGGTGGATGGTGACCATGAGATCCTTCACCTGTCGCCCAGCGCCGGTCGGTTCCTCCAGGTCCCGGGCGGGCAGCCCAGCCGCAATCTGATCCGGACGGTTCATCCGAGCCTGCGCATCGAACTGCGCGCCGCACTCTTTCAGGCGGCGCAGGCCAGCGAGGCGGTGACGGTCGCGCCCATCGCCCTGGAAATTGCCGGTGAGTCGCAACAAGTCGAACTCCGGATCCTGCCGGTCGACGACATGGCGCGGGGCCTCTTCCTGGTGACGCTGCGCAGTGAGGCCGCGGCCACCGCGGACGGGGGTACGGGTCCGGCTGCGGCCCCAGCAGACCCCGACCCGGTGGTCACCCGCCTCGATCGGGAAGTCGAGCGTCTGAAATCTCATCTGCGCGAAACGGTCGAGCAGTTCGAGGCTTCGACCGAGGAACTCAAGGCCAGCAACGAAGAGTTGCAGGCGATGAACGAAGAGCTTCGCTCGGCGACCGAGGAACTCGAGACCAGCCGGGAGGAGTTGCAGTCGACCAACGAGGAACTCATCACGGTCAACCAGGAACTCAAGGGCAAGGTCGATGAACTCGGCGATGCCAACGAAGACCTGCACAACCTGATGGATGCCACCGCGATCGCCACCATCTTCCTGGATCGCCAGTTGCGTATCACCCGCTTCACGCCCGCCGCTGTCAACCTCTTCAATCTCATTGCCGCGGATATCGGGCGGCCCCTGTCCGATCTCACGACCGCGCTGCAGTATCCGCTGCTGGGCGACGATGCCCGGCAGGTTCTGGACAAGCTCGTCCCGGTCGAACGAGAGGTCGACTCCCCTCAAGGCGAGTGGTACCTCGCCCGCGCGCGGCCCTATCGCACGCTCGATGATCATATCGCCGGCGTGGTCCTCACCTTCGTCGACATCACTGAGCGAAAGCACGCCACCGAGGCGCTGCGCCTGTCCGAAGAACAGTTCAGCGCCATCGTCACCCAGGCGGCGGTCGGTGTCGTACGGACGGGCATGGACGGCATCGCCACCTTCACGAACCGGTATATCCGGGACCTGCTGGGGTACTCGGAGGAGGAACTCGAGCATACGCCGCTGCTGTCGCTGATCCACCCGGACGACCGCCCCAAGATCGAAGCACGATTCCGGCATCTTGCCCGCCAGCAGCGCGGCGCCTTTTCGATAGAGGCGCGTGGCCTGAGGAAGAACGGCTCGAGCGTGTGGCTGCACAACAGCATCAACATGCTGTCCGACGCCGCCGGCCGGGCAAGTTCGGCCCTGTTGGTCAGCACCGACATCAGCGAACGCAAGCTCGCGGAAGAGGCACTGCGCCAGAGCGAAGAGCGTCTGCGCATGATCATCGAGAACACGGTGGAGTACGCCATCTTCTCCACCGATGTCCAGCGCCGGGTGACCTCCTGGAATTCCGGTGCCGAGCGCCTGCTGGGCTACACGGAAGAGGACATCGTCGGCTCGCTGGTGGACGTACTCTTCACCGCAGAGGATCGCCGCGGCGGCATTCCCGTGGCTGACGTCGATATGGCCCTGGCGGTCGGCCGCTCCACCACCGACCGTCTGCATCGGCGCAAGGATGGCCGGCAGTTCTGGTGCAGCGGCGCGCTGATGCCGATGCGCGACGGCACCGACAAGGTCATCGGTTTCGTCAAGGTCCTGCGGGACCAGAGCGAGGAACGGGCGACCCGTGAGGCCCTGGAAGCCAGCCAGGCGGAACTGACCCGGGCGCTGGCGGAAAATGTCGCCGCGCGGAAATCGGTCGAGGCCGACAGCGCCGGCAAGGATCGCTTCCTGGCCGTGCTGTCCCATGAACTGCGCAATCCGCTGGCTTCTATCATCAGCGCGTCACAGGCATTCAGCTCGGTCGAGCCCGACTGTGCGGAGCGTACTCGGGCCGCCGAGATCGTGCAGCGCCAGTCCTACGCGATGAAAGTCCTGCTTGATGATCTGCTGGACATGTCGCGCCTGCGCCTGGGGCGGATGGTGTTGCAGCGCCGGAAGGCGACCCTGGCGGGGATCGTGGATTCCGCCATCGAAGCGACCCGCGCGGTAATAGAGGCGGAAAGCCACCACCTGCAGATCAGGCTGCCGCGCGAGCCGCTGACGCTGTACGGGGATCCGATCCGCCTGAGCCAGGTCCTCTCCAACCTGCTCACCAATTCGGCGAAGTACACCCCGGCGGGTGGACGGATCGAACTCTCGGCGCGACTGGCCGACGGTGCGCTCGTGCTGGCGGTCGCGGATAACGGCATCGGCATGCCGCCGGAGACGGTCGAGGCGATGTTCGACATGTTTTCGCAGGTCAAGCCGGATGACCACTCGCTGAAGGGCCTGGGCATCGGACTGGCGCTGGTGAGAAGCATCGTGGAATTGCACGACGGGACGGTCAGCGGTTTCAGCGCCGGCCTCGGTCAGGGCAGCACCTTCACCGTGACGCTTCCCGCAGCGACGATCGTCGCCGAAGCAGGGGCGCAGAGCGTTCCCGAGAAGAACGCCGGGACTAACGCCCCTTCCGCACAGGGGATGGGACTGCGCATCGTGGTCGCGGACGACAATGTCGATGTGTCGTGGCCACTGAAACTGCTGCTCGAGCAGTCCGGTTGCGAGGTGCATGTCGCCGAGGGTGGCGCCGAGGCGCTGCGACTCGTCGAACAGATCCGGCCGGATGTGGCCGTGCTCGACATCGGCATGCCCGACATCGACGGCTATACCGTCGCGAGCCGGTTGCGCCAGCAGCCGTGGGGTCGATCCATCTTTCTGATCGCAGCGACCGGTTGGGGACAGGAGCGCGACCGTGAGGATGCGCGCCAGGCGGGCTTCGACGCCCACCTGGTCAAGCCGGTCGACCTCGCGGAACTCCGAGGACTGTTGTCCGGCGTCGTGCAGAGACAGCGTTAGCGCCGCTGGCGTTTGTCATCGCCCGCCGGGATCGGGTAATCTCAATGAGACCAGAGACCATGGGAGAGCCCGTCTTGCCGAAACCAGCCAACCCTACCCAGGCGCCTTCCACCAGCGATCGCGTCGCCGCGTCCACACCGTCTCCCACCGCGCCCGGCAGCAGGCGCCGTTTCATGCTCGGTTCCGTTGCCACGGCCTCGGCCATCACCGCAGTCCACCGACCGGCAGTAGCAGCAGTCCCGGCCGGCTCGGTCGAGAGGCCGGTTCCCGCCGATCCGAGCAAGAGCCAGGGCATCCCGCTCGAAGACACCAGCTATGGCAGCCGGTCCCAATTCGAGAACGAAGTCAGGACCCGCTTCAAGACCGCGACGGCCTTTTCTTCGTGGACCTTCACCCCGCTGCAGAACAGCATCGGCGTCATCACGCCGTCGGGCCTGCATTTCGAGCGGAGTCACGCCGGCACCACCACCATCGATCCGGCGCGGCATTCGCTGTATATCCATGGTTTGGTGGATCGTGCGCGCAAGCTGACGGTCGCGGACGTCAAGCGATTTCCGTCCGTCTCCCGGGTCTTGTTCATCGAATGTTCAGGCAACGGTCTGACCGAGTGGTCCAAGCCGACCATGCCGTCCGTGCAGGGCACGCACGGTCTGACTTCCACGTCCGAATGGACGGGCGTCCCGCTATCGACACTGCTGCAGGAAGCCGGTGTGCAAGGGTCCGCCAAGTGGATCCTGGCCGAGGGGGCAGATGGTGCGGCGATGACCCGCAGCATACCGATCGACAAGGCGATGAAAGACTGCATCGTGGCATACGGCCAGAACGGCGAGGCGATCCGCCCGGAGCAAGGCTACCCGCTGCGCCTGATCGTGCCCGGATACGAAGGCAATACCCACATCAAGTGGCTAAGGCGACTGCAGGTGGCGGACGCGCCATTCATGACCCGGGAGGAAACCTCCAAGTACACCGACCTGCTGCCCGACGGCAAGGCACGGCAATTCTCGTTTGAAATGGAGGCCAAGTCGGTCATCACCTACCCGTCCGGCGACATGGTGCTTCCGGAAAAAGGCTTTCATGAAATTTCCGGGCTTGCCTGGTCCGGCCGCGGCATCATCCGCAAGGTAGAGGTGTCGGTGGACGGCGGCGGCACCTGGCAGGAAGCAAGCCTGCAAACGCCGGTCCTTCCCATCAGTCATGTGCGCTTCCGGTTTCCATGGACCTGGGACGGCGGCGAAGCCATCTTGCAGAGCCGCTGCACCGACGACACCGGGTACCAGCAGCCGACCATCAAGGAACTGGTGGCCGTGCGCGGCCTCAACGGGCCGCTGGGTTCGATCTATCACCTCAACGGCATCCAGAGCTGGAAAGTTTCAGCCGACGGGAGAGTCACCAATGTCCATCATTACTAGCGCGCCTGCATCCGCCGGCCGACTCGGCGTCGGCGCCGCAGCGCTGGCACTGCTGCTCGGTTTCATGCCCGCCCAGGCGGAGCAGCAGAAACCTTTCGGCTTCGGGTCGCAGCCGAGTCAGCAGGAACTGGGCGGTTTCGTGTCGCCACTTCCCGACGGCAGGGGCCTGCCCGCCGGATCCGGATCGGTCGAGCAAGGCAAGGCGGTCTATGAATCGAAATGCCTGTCCTGCCACGGGGATCAGTTGCAGGGCGGATTGGGCGATCGCCTGGTTGGCGGACGCGGCACGCTGGTGAAGGACGCGTCGGTCAAGGCGCCGGTCAAGACCGTCGAGAGCTACTGGCCTTATGCCACCACACTGTTCGACTACGTCAAGCGTGCCATGCCTCTGATGGAACCCGCCAGCCTGAGCAACGACGAGGTCTACGCAGTCAGCGCGTATATCCTTTCCAAAGCGGGCATCGTCAGCGCCGACGCAGTTCTCGACCAGAACTCACTGGCGCGCGTGGAGATGCCCAATCGCAATGGGTTCATTCCGGACCCGCGTCCGGAAAACTTCGACCGCGCCCGCTGAGGACGATCGGCCCCCACGGGCATCGCAAAGCCAGGAGACGCCATGTGCAGAAATATCCGGACGCTCTACAACTTCAGGAGCCTGCACGGCAGAAGGAGGGGGCGCGCCGGGTCGAGACGAGTGGCCAGACGAGGCGCCGATGAGGCAGTGTGGTTTACCCACACAACGAATCGGCAACGACGGATGGCCCCTCGTATCGGCCCGGCCCTGCGGGTTGGGCTTGCAAGGGGGCGCATTCGGCGTTGCCGAACCCGGTCGATAGGCTCTGCTATCGACCGGAACCGGCGCCTTGCCTGCGCCCCCTTGCAAGCCCAACGCGCCCCCCTCCTTCTGCCGCGCAGGCTCCTAGCCGCCTGCGACGGAGCAGGAGATCCGGGATGCCTCGCTGCAGTTCGTCCGGAAACTCAGCGGCTTCAACGCTCCTTCCGGCCGGAATGCAGAGGCGTTCGACCGGGCTGTCGACGAGGTGACGGTGGCCGCCCAACGGCTCATCGCGTCACTGGTCACGTCCGCCGAACCCCGTGATCGCGAGAAGGAGGCGATGAAGGCCAGAGCGGCAGCCAAGGTCCGTTTCGGCGTCCGCAGCTAGGAGCCGCTGTATGGGACGGCGCCTGGCTCAAGCCCCGGCGAGAGCATCCCCCTGCGACCGCTGCTCGTGCAACTCATGCAGCGTCGGCTTCAATGCCGGATAGAGTGCCTTGTAGGACCGGAACATCCGATCGTAGGTTGCCGTGGCGTGCGGCCGGGGTTGCGCCCGCGGCAACAGCGTCACCCAGCCTTTTCGGACCTGTTCATCGGTGACGAGGCCGACACCATAGGCCGCCAGCAATGCCGCACCCATCGGCGCCTCCACCTCTTCCTCGATCGTCATCACCGGGCGACCGGTGATGTCCGCGATGATCTGCATCCACAGATCCGAACGCGCGGCGCCGCCGACCACGATGAGCTGATCATCCAGAAAGCCCGCGCCACGGGCGCCGGCTTCGATGTTGTGGCGCAAGGCGAACGTCACGCCTTCCAGTACCGCGCGATAGAGGTGTTCGCGCCGATGATAAAGACTGAGACCGACGAAGGCGCCACTCGCCTTGCCATCCCAGACCGGGCTGCGCTCGCCCATGAGATAAGGCAGGAAGAGCACGCCGTCGGCGCCTTCCGGCAGTCCGCGGGCATCGTGATCGAGCAGGTCGTGCACGTCGACGCCGCTCTCCTGCGCTGCTGCCGTGGCATCACGACAGAAATGATCGCGGAACCAGGTCACGGCCGCGCCTGCCGTGATCGCGCCACCGAATACGTAGGCGTCCCGCGGCCCGCCGTAGACATACGGCATGCTGACCAGCCCGTGGCGTGCGTCGACTTCCTGACTGATGTAACCCCAGCACATGCTGGAGCCGATCATGGCGACGTGCTGGCCGGCCCGGACGACGCCGGCGCCGAAGGTGGCAACCGCCGCGTCGACGCCCCCGGCGACCACCGGGGTCCCCTGCGGGAGGCCGATGCGACCGCCAGCCTCCGCAGTCAGCCGACCGACGATTTCACTCGAACCGACCAGTCGTGGTGGCATCTTGGCCAGCGGGATTCCCAATGCGTCAAGCATCTCCCGCGACCATTCACCGGCGTTCATGTCGAAGATCCCGCCGATGTTGCCGGCAGACGACCGGTCGACGGCGACTTCGCCGGTCAGTGCATGGATCACGTACGCGTTGGGCGGCAGGAAGTAATGCGTGTCGCGAAAGACATCCGGTCGATGGTTCCGCAGCCACAGCATCTTGGTATAGCCGTAGTAACTGTCGACGCCGAACCGGCGCGTCACGACGAACGGGTCGATCACGGAAGTGCCGGCGACTGCCCCGTCGCAGACGACTTCAAAGTTCTCCTTGTCGTTCACCAGGTCGTAGTCCGGCGAGGAATCCGTCATTCCCGAAGCAACTTCGCCCGAGCGCAGCGACTGGCGGGTGACCGGCGGAGCCAGCGGCACAACCTTCATGCGACCCGCATCCACCCCGAAGTGCTTGGCACAGGCGAACAGCACCTGGCTCCAGGTGCTGTTGGGTACCGAGCCGATGGGCTTGCTCTGGAGGACCTCGCGCGGGCTGCTGC
Source organism: uncultured beta proteobacterium (assembly GCA_963834335.1). Taxonomy (GTDB): domain Bacteria; phylum Pseudomonadota; class Gammaproteobacteria; order Burkholderiales; family Burkholderiaceae_E; genus Lautropia. The sequence continues at coordinate 1,121,481 of CAWIBK010000002.1, forward strand.
CCTTCAGCGCGTCCTTTCTCATGATCAGCTTGAGGTTGCGGTCCTCCTTCATCATCGTTCCGACCGGGATGAGGCCGAACTTCGCCCAGCCGGTGATGGCCGGGGGCGAACCGATCCAGCCGCCCTGCCAGTCACCGGCCGCGCCCGAAGCGAGCGCCGCGCCACCGTTCGGGAAGTACTGGATCTTCGCGTCGATGCCCCGGTCCGAAAAGTAATTCAGCTTCTTCGCCAGCCACAGCGGGAATCCGCCCTCGTTGGCCTGGCTGATGAGCACCATGGAAACCGGCGAAGCGCCCTGCGCGAAGACGGGTACCGGGGCCCCGGCGGTGAGGGTGAATCCCGCGATTGCCGTCGAGACGGCGGCGAGTCGATTCCTGATCTTCATGACTATCTCCTTCGTTGTGGGACACAGGACCTAATGACGCACGATCTCCGCGCGGATGAGTTCCCAGATCTCGCGTTTGAATTCAATGAACGAGGCGTGGTTGCTGGCTTCTTCGATCTCGAGGCCGCGCCACTCAGCCTCGCGGGGGATGTCGATGATCCGTTTGATGCGGCCAGGGCGGCTCGACATGATGACCACCCGGTCGCCGAGATAGACCGCCTCCTCCACGCTGTGGGTGATGAACATGACCGTGTAGTTCATCACCCGGCGAAGGCGCGACACCTCCTCCTGGAGGACCGTCCGGGTCTGCGCGTCGAGCGCCCCGAAGGGCTCGTCCATGAGCAGGATGTCGGGCCGCACGACCAGCGCGCGTGCGATCGCGACCCGCTGCTGCATGCCGCCGGACAATTCGTGCGGGTAGGCGTCTCGAAACTGCGCAAGTCCCATGAATTCCAGCTGTTCGGACACACGGCGCTCGCGCTCGCTGCGCTCTATGCCGGCAACGCTCAGCCCGAAGCCGATGTTCTGCGCCACCGTCTCCGAGGGGAACAGCGCAAAGCGCTGGAACACGACGGTGCGGCTCGGACCGGCCGGACCTGCCGGCACCCCGTCCACCAGGATCTCTCCCGATGTCGGCGCGTCCAGCCCCGCTGCGATCATCATCAGCGTCGACTTGCCGCAGCCGGAGGGACCGACGACGGTGACGAACTCCCCTTGCGCGATCGACAGGTCGCAGCGCTCGAGCGCCACGACGCTGCCGCCGCGGGCGTGAAAGGTCTTGCAAACGCCCCTGATTTCCATCTTGGCGGGTGGCTGTGCGGTCATCCTGGTCGTTTCCGGTCGATGTCCATGCGGCGTCGGCGCCTGTTCGAATGCGGTCCAGCTCATTCCGATGGACGAGCGCCGCTCGTTTTCCACGGCAGCAGCAAACGCTGCGAGCGTTGAAGGGCGACGTCGATCAGGAACCCGAGCGCGCCGATGGTCATCATGCCGACGAGAATGGTGGCGGCGGAATCGTTGATCTGCCCCTGGGAAATCAGGAAACCGAGGCCCTGTTTGCCGACCACCAGCTCGGCACCGACCAGCGCCATCCAGCCGTTGCTGAACGCGATCCTGATGCCGGTGAAGATGCTCGCGGCGGCAGACGGGAGCACGACCCGTGCGAGCGTCGTCGCCGAACCGGCGCCCAGGGTCCGGGCGGCGCGAAGCAGGATCGGATCGACCTGCCCCACTCCCAGTTGCGTGTTGATGACACAGGCGGGGAACGCGGCGATGAACACGATCAGCGCCTGGGTGGTGGTGGACGCGCCGAACCAGAGCACGGCGATCGGCACCCACGCGAACGGCGGGATGTAGCGCAGCAGCTCGAAGGTGGGCGTGATCACCGCACGCAGTGGTGGCAGCCACGCGAGGAAGATCCCCACCGGCAGGCCCAGGCAGAGGGCGGCCAGCACGCCGAGGAACCAGCGCTGCAATGACGCGAGGGCATGGCCGGTGAGCGTGCTGCCGCTGAACGGCTCCGCGATCAGCGTGCCCAGTCGTGCGACGACTTCCAGCGGCGAGGGCAGCACCCGCGACGGGACCATCCCGGGGATGGCCGTGGCCAGCCACCAGCACAGCAGGAGGGTCACCAGCGCCAGCGCGCCATAGGCAGCGGCAGGCGACAGCACCGCCGCACGCGCCCTGTCGAGGACCGGGAGACGGGCCTCACCGATCATCGCGTCGCCTCCTCTGCCGCCCAGGGCGCGAGCAGCCGGGTCAGCGCCATCATGCCCACGGAGAAGAGCGCGCCCAGGACGCCGATGATTGCCATCGCGACCAGCAGGATGCCCATCTCCAGCGTGCGCGAGGCATTGAGCGCGATGTAGCCGAGGCCGGCGCTGGCAGCGACCAGTTCGGCCGCGACCAGCGTGGTCCAGGCGTTGCCCAGGGAAATCCGCGCCCCGGCGACCAGGGTCGGCAGCGCGGTCCGGCAGACCACCCGCCTCAGGATCTGGGTGTCGCTGGCGCCGAGCGTCATGGCGGCGCGGATCAGCAGGCTGTCGATCGAGTAGACCGCCTGCATCGAATTCATCACCCAGGGCACGATCGCTGCGATGAAGACCACGAAGATCCGCGCCGAATCACCGATCCCAAGCCAGAGGATGGCGAGAGGAATCCAGGCGAGCGGCGGCACCGGGCGCAGCAGCTGGAAAATCGGAAACATGATCCAGCGCGCTTTGCGCCACCATCCCATGGCGATCCCGATCGGGATGCCGACCAGGCCCGCCAGCAACCAGCCGCCGAGCACGACCTGCAGGCTCGAGAGGACATGCTGTCCCAGCGAGCTGCCCAGATAGGGCCGTACCCACAAGCGTACGAATGCGTCCCAGACTTCCAGTGGCGGAGGAAGGAAAAGCGGCGAGATCGGACCGTCCGGCCGCGTGGCCGACCACCATGCCGCGAAGATCGCCCCGATCGACGCCGCTGCGATGACCAGCCAGACAATGCGGCTGGGCTGCCGGCGCCAGAACGAGAGCGTCACGTCGGCGCCCGGTACCGACGACGCGAGTCGCCAGGCACCGGGAGGACGCGCGTTCGCGTGGGGCGTCAGCGTCGGCATCGCGCGAGTCAGTCCATCGGCTGATGATCGACGGGTCGATCCTGGATCTCGAGGTCGATATCGACCCGCTCCAGCGCATCCGGCGTGAAGGCGAACTCGTCGTCATAGGCATCCGAGACCCGCGACAACGAATCCCGGCCGACATCCAGCGCCGACCAGGAAATAAACCAGCGTGCGGTGCGGCCGATTTCCCCCTCCCCTGCTGGCTGGCCGTTCACCCGGAGCCGCACGCGGCCCGCCAGTGCGCCGGTCCGCTCGAAGACCGCCTGCAGTGTTCCGCTGCCCGCATCGACGACGCCGGCAGCGGACTCGACGCGAAAGGACTCGCCCTCGCAGTTGTACTCGAACACCAGCCGTCCCTGCTTGACGTACATGGTGAAACCGCCGCTGAGATCGCCGAGCGACACGATCACGCCGCTCGGGCTGACGCCGGTCGCACGCAGGTGCGCGTCGATGCGAAACGACCGGTCCACCATCAGCGGCGCCGCCCCGCTTGGAATCCGGCTGATCCCCGGATAGAGCGACAGGCGGTGACGCAAACGCGGCGACCCGTTGCCTTGGTAGAGCACGGCGCGCTCCGGGAATCCGCGATCGTCCAGGGGCAGCACGCCGTACTTTCCGGCCTCGGCCCACCACAGGGCAACCAGTCGTTCTAGCATTTCCGGGTGTTGCTTCGCCAGGTCACGACATTCGGAGAAGTCGTCCTCCAGCCGGTAGAGCTCCCATCGATCCTGCTCGTAGCTCTGGCCACGCTGGTGGAACGCGACCGCTTTCCAGCCGTCATGCCAGATCGCCCGGTGCGAGAACATCTCGAAGTACTGCGTCTGGCGTTCGCTCGTGGCACGCGTATCCTGAAACGAATAACGCAGGCTCACACCGTGCAGCGGCATCTGGGGAATGCCGTTGTAGTGCTGCGGCGCCGTGATGCCGGCGAGGTCGAGGATCGTCGGCGCGATGTCGATCACATGATGGAACTGCGGGCGGATCTCATCGCGCGCGGTGATGCCGGCGGGCCAGGACAGGATCATCGGCGCCCGCACGCCGCCTGCATGCGTATTCTGCTTGTAGCGCCTGAGCGGCGTGTTGCCGACCTGGGCCCAGCCCTGCGGGTAGTTGGTCTGGCTGCGCGGACCGCCGATCTCGTCCAGGCGCGCGAGATTGAATTCGAGACTGGGTTGATGCCCGTTCTCGTAGGCGACGATGTTGGTCGTGCCGCCAGGCCCACCCTCCTGACTGGCGCCATTGTCGGCGAGCACCATGAAGATGGTGTTGTCGAGCTTGCCCAGCCGCTCCAGCTCGGCGACCAGGCGTGCCAGCTCACTATCGGTGTGGTCCACCATGGCGGCAAACGCTTCCTGGAGCCGGGTGGAGACCCGCTTCTCATCGGCCGACAGGCTTGTCCAGGGCGCGACGCCGGCGTTGCGCGGCGCGAGCTCGGTGCCGGGCGGAATGATGCCCAGTGCGAGTTGGCGCTCGTAGCGCCGCTGCCGGATGTCGTCCCAGCCGGCGTCGTAGACACCGCGATACTTCTTCAGGAACGGCTCGGGTGCCTGATGGGGGCAGTGCGCGGCGCCGAGCGCCACGTAGAGAAAGAACGGCTTCTCGGCGGCGGTCGAGGCCTGATCGCGAACGAAGCCGATGGCGTGGTCGATCAGGTCGGTCGTCAGGTGATAGCCCTGCTCCGGCGACTTGGGCGGATCCACCCGGTGGTTGTCGTGAACCAGATCCGGGTAGAAATGATCGGTGAGCGCATCGAGAAAGCCGTAGTAGCGCTCGAACCCACGCCCCAGCGGCCACTGGTCGTACGGCCCGGCCGCGCTCGTCTGGTCGATCGGCGCGACGTGCCACTTGCCCACGCACATCGTGTTGTAGCCGGCCGGGCGCAGCATTTCCGCAATCGTCGTTGCCTGCTTGCTGATGTGACCGCGCGAGTTCGGGAAGCCGCTGTCGGCATTGGCCAGGAACGCCATGCCGACGCTGTGATGATTCCTGCCGGTCAGCAACGATGCCCGGGTCGGCGAGCACAAAGGCGTCACGTGGAAATTGTTGTAGCGCAGCCCCCGTTTCGCGAGCGCGTCGATCATCGGCGTCTCGATCTCCGCGCCGTAGCAACCGAAACTGCCGAACCCGACATCGTCGAACAGCACAACCACGACGTTGGGCGCGTCCTTGCGGGGCGCCTCGGCCGGTGGCCACCACGGCTCGGACTCGCTCCAGGTCGCGCCGATGCGACCCTTGAAGTCGAAATCCGGCAGGTCGGTAGCCTTGGTCATGAAGCGCGTCTCCTCGGAAGATCCGCTCGCCGGCGGCCTATAATGATATTTTGCGCAATCGATTGTGCCACTGGCCCTCCAGACATGCAACAGTCTTGCTTGCGGCATCGCCGCGAACCACGTCACCGCTGCCTCCCCTGACCGGAGCCGATCCCGAATGAAGAAGAGAGGGTCCACCATCTACGACCTCGCGGAACTGGCTCAGGTCTCGGCGTCGACGGTCAGCGCGGTTCTGAACGGCAACTGGCGGCAACGCCGGATCGCCGAGTCGACGGCGCTGAAGGTGCAAGGCCTGGCGCAGGAGCACCGCTATAACGTCAACCGCCAGGCCAGCGGGCTGCGCAAGAGCCGCTCCGGCCTCATCGGCATGATCCTGCCGATGCACGACAACCGCTATTTCGGCCGCATGTCCGAGGTCTTCGAACGGCTCGCCCGCGAACGGCGCTGGTACCCGCTGGTGGTCAGTACCCTGCGCGACCCGTCACTCGAACTGGAAACCGTCAACGCGCTCATCTCCTACCGCATCGAATACCTGGTGGTGGCCGGCGCCACCGATCCCGACTCGGTCAGCAGGACCTGCAGCAGCCACGGCATCGCCCATGTGAACGTCGACCTGCCCGGCAGCCGCGCAACGTCGGTCATCAGCGACAACTACTGGGGCGCGCAGCAACTGACACAGGCACTCATCAAGCGCTCTCGGCCCGCCCGCGCGGCGCTTCGCAACAAGCTCTACTTCGTCGGTGGCATCGCGTCCGACTATGCCACCAGTCGGCGGATGGAGGGATTTTCAGATGCGGTGCAGGCCCGTTTCGGCCGCATCGATCCCGCCCAGATCGATGCGTGCGGCTACGAGGGCGATCTTGCCGAAGCAGCGGTCAAGGCGCTCTACACGCGGCTCGGCGGACTGCCGCGCGCGCTCTTCATCAACTCGACGATCGCCCTGGAGGGCGTGGTGCGCTTTCTCAGGACGCTGCCTCAAGACGAGCTCGACCGCTGCGCGTTCGGTTGCTACGACTGGGATCCGTTCGCAAGCGTGCTGAGCTTTCCGCTGATGATGGTTCGTCAGGATGTGGAAGGATTGCTCGGGGAGGCGTTCCGGATCATCGATGCCGGGCTGTTCGCGCAGAAGAAGATCATCGAGATCAAGCCGGAACTGCTCTTCATGCAGGAGGACTGGCAGCGGCCCTGACCAGCCGGTCGGTAATCGCCGCCCATGGCGGAGTCGACGGTGGTGCCTCGACGATGATCAGGTCGCATGCCGCTGCGTCCATCTCCCGCAGCGCCGCGTAGAGCGCGTGCTCCATGCCTGCGACCGATGCCGGCCGCCGGAACCATCGCAGGCTCTCATCCCCGGGCATCGCCGGCTGCGCCACGCTCCAGACCGCCAGCCGCCTGCCCTGGGCACGCTCTGCAGCCACGCGCGCGGGCAGGTCCTGCGCAGTGGCCAGCACCACCGGCGTGCGCGGGGCATAGTGCGACGGCAGCGCGCCAGGCACGCGCGGCGCCCCCGCGTCGGCGGCGGCGACCGGCGCCCCCAGTGCGCGGCTCAATTGCCCGGCGTCGATGTGCCCAGGGCGCAGCAGCACTGCCCTGCCACGGGACAGGTCGACGATGGTCGACTCGATGCCGACATCGGCATCGCCGCCATCGAGCACCATGGCGACATCGTCGCCGAGGTCGGCGCGCACATGCGCGGCGCTGGTCGGGCTGACGCGGCCGAACCGGTTGGCCGAGGGCGCCGCAAGGCCGGTGATGCCGACCGCGGCGAGCGCCGTCAGCAAGCGGCGGGCAACCGGATGCGAAGGCGCCCGCAGAGCGATGGTCGGCTGGCCGGCGCAAGCCCAGGCCGGGGCGCCGGCGCGACGCGGCAGGACGATGGTCAGCGGGCCGGGCCAGAATGCGTCGGCCAGGCGCTGGGCGGCGTCGTTCCAGTCGGCCCAGAGACGGGCCTCGTGATCGTCGACGACATGGACGATCAGTGGATGGTCCGACGGCCTCCCCTTGATGCGATAGATCCGCGCGACCCCGTCCTCGCTGGCCGCGTCCGCCGCCAGTCCATAGACGGTCTCGGTGGGCACGCCGATCGCATTGCCGGCGGCAAGCGCGTCGACGGCGGCCGCAATGTCAGCGTCGCTGACGTCGGCGATCATGCCGCCGGCCGGCCGAGCAGCGAAGCAATCGCCACGGCCTGCCGGTGCGCCTCCTCACTCGTGTCGGCGAGCACCGTCACGTGGCCCATCTTGCGGCCCGGTCTCGGCTCGGTCTTGCCGTAGAGATGCAGCTTGGCGCCTGGATGACCCAGGACCGCCACCCAGTCGGGCTCCTGCGGCCGGCTGCGCCCGCGCCGGAAACCAGGCATCGCCAAGGATGTTCAGCATCACGCTGGGACGCAACTGTTCCGTGCTTCCGAGCGGCAAGCCGGCCATCACGCGGACTTGCTGCTCGAACTGGCTGGTGACGGCGGCATCGGCGCTCCAGTGACCCGAGTTGTGGGGCCGCGGGGCCATCTCGTTGGCGACCAGGCTGCCGTCGCCCAGCACGAAGAATTCGACGCAGAGCACGCCGACGTAGGCCAACTGCCCGGCGATCGTCACCGCCGCCTGCCGCGCCCGGGCGGCCAGCGCGCCATCGATGCCGGCCGGCACGGTGGTCGTCGCGAGGATGCCGTCGTGGTGGACATTCTCACCCACCGGGAAAGTGACGGAGCCGTCGTCATCCCCGCGGGCGACGATCACCGATATCTCCCGCGCGAGATCCAGCCGCCGCTCCAGCACACATGCGACCGGCTCGCCGCCGGCAGCGGCGAAGCGCTCATAAGCCGCAATCGCCTCAGCCCGCGTCGCAACCCGCTCCTGGCCCTTGCCGTCGTAGCCGAGCCGCGCCAGCTTCAGGATGCCCGGAAACAGCCCGACACCACCCCCGGACGCAGCGGCGTCTGACAGGTCGTGAAGATCCGACACCTGGCGGACCGCGAGATAGGGCGCAACCGGCACGCCGCACCGCTCGAGGAACTGCTTTTCCGCAATCCGGTCCTGCGCGACCGCCACCGCGTCGGCGGACGGTGTCACCCGGCAGTGCCTGGCCAGGCGAGCGAGCGCCGCAGCCGGGACGTTTTCGAACTCGGTCGTCACCGCACCGCAGAGCTCACCCATCGCGGCCAGCGCCGCTTCGTCCAGGTAGTCCGCCTGCAGGTGCCTGTCGGCAACCCGGCCGGCCGGGCTCTGCGCCGAGGGATCGAGCACGCAAACGCGGTAGCCCAGGCTCTGGGCGGCCATGCTGAACATGCGGCCAAGCTGGCCGCCACCGAGCACGCCGAGCCAGCTACCGGGCGGCAGGGGTTGCACCGGCGTGCCTGCCATGCCAGTCAACCCGGCAGCTTCATGCCGGCAGCCGCGTCCGTCTGCATGGCCCTGTAGTCGTTCAGGGCGATCGCCAGCAACGGATCGCCGGCGGCAAGCATCGCCACCGCGAACAGCGCCGCATTGGCCGCGCCGGCTTCGCCGATCGCGAACGTCGCCACCGGGATACCGCGCGGCATCTGGACGATCGACAGCAGAGAATCCTGCCCGTTGAGATGACGGCTCGGAACCGGCACCCCGAGTACTGGCACGGTGGTCTTGGAAGCCAGCATGCCCGGCAGGTGGGCGGCGCCGCCGGCGCCGGCGATGATTGCCCGCAAGCCGCGGGACTGGGCCTGCTCGGCGTAACGGAACATCGCGTCCGGCATCCGATGCGCGGACAGAACCCGGGCCTCGTAAGCGACATGGAACTGCTTGAGCAGCGAGACCGCCTGCTGCATCACGTCCCAGTCGCTGTTGCTGCCCATCACGACACCGACCAGGGGATTGGCGTCGGGACCAGGGTGCGAGGCGGGTGGCTGAGTCATCGGTGAAGACCCCGGGATCACCGGGTGGGCGGTTAAACCGGAATTCTAACGAATCGGCGCGGTCAGCCGCTCCAGCGCCTCCCGGTAGCGCGCCGCCGTCGCGGACACCACGTCGGGCGGCAGCGGCGGCGGCGGCGCCCGCTTGTTCCAGCCACTCACCGTCTCAAGGTAATCGCGCACGAACTGCTTGTCGTAGCTCGGCGGCGAACTGCCGACCCGGTACTGGTCGGCCGGCCAGAAGCGCGACGAGTCCGGCGTCAGGATCTCGTCCATCAGGTACAGGCTGCCTTGCGCGTCCAGACCGAACTCGAACTTGGTGTCCGCGATGATGATGCCGCGGGTGGCGGCGTAGTCGCTCGCCCGCCGGTACAAGGCCAGGCTGATGTCGCGGATCCGCGCGGCGATCGTCGCCCCGGTCATGTCGACCATCTGCGCGAAGCTGATGTTTTCGTCGTGCTCGCCCATAGCCGCTTTCGCCGCCGGCGTGAAGATCGGCTCGGCAAGTTTTTCCGCCTGCCGCAGGCCCTCGGGCAGCACGATCCCGCTCACGCTGCCCCGCTCCTGGTATTCCTTGTAGCCGGAGCCGATCAGGTAGCCGCGCACCACCGCCTCCACCAGGATCGGCCGCAGGCGGCGCACTACCATCGCACGCCCTCGCACCTGCCCGATCTCGTCGGCGGCCACCACGCTCTCCGGCGCCTGATCGAGCACGTGGTTCGGGACGACGTCGCGCAGCCGATCGAACCAGAACAAGGCGAGAGTGTTCAGCACCTGCCCTTTGCCGGGGATCGGCTCGGCCATCACCACGTCGAAGGCCGAGAGCCGGTCGCTCGTGACCATCAGGAGCCGGTCATCGTCGATCACATAGTTGTCGCGCACCTTGCCGCTGCTCAGCAGCGGCAGGGATTGCAGCGTCGGTCGATAGAGCGTTTGCATCCGTTGCCTTGCGTCGTCGGTGCGGCCGCGGTCACGCGCGCTCGAGCCAGGGACGAAGCCAGCCGAGTCCCGCCGACGTGGCGCCCGGCGTGCTGCCGCCCGCGGGACGGTATTCACAACCGATCCAGCCGTCGTAGCCGAGTTCATCGAGCAGTTCGAACAGGTAGGGGTAATTGATCTCGCCCTGGTCGGGTTCATGGCGCAGCGGAACGCCTGCGATCTGAACATGCCCGACGCCGCCGAGCCATTTTCTGATCCGCATTGCCAGGTCGCCTTCGACGATCTGGCAATGGTAGAGGTCCATCTGGACCTTCAGGTTGCCCGCACCCACGTCCTTGACGACCTGGTGCGCCTGGGCCTGGGTGTTGAGGTAGTAGCCGGGAATGTCGCGGGTGTTGATCGGCTCGATCAGCAGGTCGAGGCCGGCGGCCCGGCATCGGCCCGCAGCCTCCTGGAGATTGGCCAGGTAGGTATCGCGCAACCGCCCCGGGTCACTGCCGGCAGGCACCAGTCCGGCCATGGCATGCAGGCGCGGGCACGCGAGTACGGCGGCGTACTCGATCGCGCGGTCCACCCCTTCGAGGAAATCGGCCTGGCGGCCCGGCAGGCAGGCAAGTCCGCGATCGCCGGCGGTGAAATCCCCCGGCACGGTGTTGAACAACACCTGCTGCAGGCCGTTGTCGTCGAGGCGCTGGCGCAGGGCCGCCGCGGGGAAATCATAGGGAAACAGGAACTCGACTGCCTTGAATCCATCCTTGGCGCACGCGTCAAAGCGGTCGAGGAAGTCGAACTCCGGGTAGAGCATGGACAGGTTGGCGGCGAATCTGGGCATCGGTCTCTCCAGTCAGGTCGACAGAATAACCGGCAAACGGGAGAAACCGCGAAAGCGGATCCGCCTATCCCGCACCGGCTCCCCGCCCGGGGCCATCGCCGGAAATCGCGCGATCAGCCGTGACACTGCAATCCGGGCTTCCATCCGGGCCACGTTCATGCCGGCGCAGGCATGGTCGCCATGGCCGAAGGCGAGGTGGCGGTTGGGCTTGCGGGCGACGTCGAAGCGGTCCGGATCCGGGAATCGGGAAGGATCCCGGTTGGCCGCCCCGATGCACAAGGTCACCAGGGTGCCGGCGTCGAAGTTGCGCGCACCGATCCTCACCGGCGCGGTCAGACGCCGGTTGTTGAGCTGAAGAGGGCTCTCGTAGCGCAGCATCTCTTCGATCCCCGTCTGGAGCAGCGCGGGTGACTGCACCAGCCGCTCGAACTGGTCGCGATTGCGCATCAGCGCATGCATGCCGTTGCCGAGCAGATTGGTCGTGGTTTCGTGTCCGGCATTGAGCAGGAAGATGCAGTTGTGCACGAGCTGGCGCTCGGTCAGCGCCTCGCCGTCGGCACCGCCCTGGATCAGCCGGGTCAGCACGTCCTCCTGCGGATCCAGCGGATGCGCACGGCGATCGGCAATCAGCTCGCGCAGGTAGGCGGAGAATTCATCGACCGCGCGATTGCCGTCTGCGTGCATCTTCGCCGTCAGCGACGGCTCGAGCGCCGCCAGGATCGCCAGCGACCAGCCCCGCAAGGGAGCGCGGTCCTCGCGGGGAAAGGCCAGCAGGTTGCCGATGACCTCGACGGGGATCGCCGCGGCGAAGTCCTCGATCAGGTCGATCGGACGCTCTTGCTGCGCCTTGGCCTGGAGCCCGTCGAGCAAGCCGTCGACCAGGGCCTCGACGCCTGCCTCCATGCGCGCGATCGCCCGCTGGTTGACTGCCCCCAGGATGAGCCGGCGCACCCGCGGATGCGTTGGCGGATCGTTGAACACCAGGCTGGTGGTGTGGTGCTCGAACAAGGACGTGTCGCCGTACTTCGGCAGGAACTCGTGCCGCTTGTCCGAACTGGCCGAGGGATTGCGGTACATCGCCGCCACGTCATCGTACGCGGTCAGGAAGACGCTGCCGTCGTCGAGCACCTTGACCGGTTCGCTCTCGCGCAGGCGCCGGTAGTAACGATAGGGATCGTCGTAAAAATCCGCCGGTGGGGCGCGCAGGTCGAACCCGGATTGGTCGGCCCCGGTTTTGTCGACCCTGGGACTGGCCACCTCCGGCGTCGGCGCGGCGCGATCTGGCTTGCGGTTCTCCATGGCTCCTCGCGACGTCGGGTCTCCTGCGAAGTCTAACGCAGGGCCCCGGCCGGTGCCGCGAAGCGATCCCGGCGGCAGCGCCGACGCGGCAGCGCAGCCGCCGGATCAGGCGGTCGTCTGCAGCTGCGTAGCGTCCCTGGTCCTGGCCGCCTTGCGCCAGACCGGGAAGCTGGAAGCCGGATCGATGCCGATCATCCGGTCATGCAGGCGGACGACTTCCTTGGCCGTGACCAGTGGCAGCTCCAGGGGAAAGAGATGCGAACCTTCGATGACCACCAGCTTGTCGGCGACCAGGTGCCGTGTCGCCGTCAGGCCGCACAGGTGCGCCGCGCGGGATCGCCGCCCGATGAGCATGCCGCAGGGTACGACCCGGCCACTGCCATCGACCGGCGGGCCCTTCTCCACCAGCGCGGCAAGGCCGGTCGGGAAGGTCTGCTGGATGCGGCGGCCGACCTCGCCGTCGAATCGCCTGGGCTCGGCGTCGCGCGATCGTCCGCTCGAAAACGCGTCGGCCGGGCGGCCGCCGAAACGACGATAGAGCGCCTGACATTCCGAATCGAATGCAGGCAGGTCGGCACCCGCGCCGCAGACGCGACCCGGCAGGTCGCCCAGGCCGACTCGCTTGAGGGCAGCCAGCAAGCGCGCCTGGGCGATGGTCGGCAGGGGCGCATCGAGCATCACGACCGCGGTGACGAGTTCCGGCGCCCGGTAAGCAGCCAGCAGGTTCAGCCAGCCGCCAGTGCCATGACCGAGCAGGGTCACCGGCTCACCGACGGCGGCAATGTGAGCCCGAAGCTGGTCGATCAGCCGCGGCCAGGAATCGGTGACCGGATAGGCCGGGTCATGACCGAACCGGTCGACACCGGTGGCAATGAATCGATGCGACAGGCCGATCAGCATCTTCTGGTAGACCGGGCGCGGAATCCCGTTGCCGTGGGTGAATACCAGAGGAAGTCGATGCGGCATGGTGAGCCCTCCGTTGATGTCCCGATCATCGGTCATCGCCGACGGCGCCGGTGAGAACAAATCCACGTTCCGCGCGAGTTTTCCCGTGTAACCAGGGAGGTCGGATTCGCACGGCTTGGGCTGATCCGGTTAGGCTGGCGCCTCAACAAAAAGGAGGTACCGGATGATTCTGCCCAAGTTCGCCGTCAGGGGGTCGTTGCCGGCCGCAGCAGCGCTGGCAGGCATGGCAAGCCTGTTCATTTCGACCGCGTCGGCGCAGGTGCTGGTCAAGAAAGACAACCAGTGGCGATACTCCCTCGGCGCCGGCGCCAGCCTGTCGTCCGGCAACAGTTCGGCCCGCAGCGTCAATCTCACAGCCGATGCGCTCAAGGCGACCGCCCAGGACAAATGGACGATATACGGGCGGATGCTATACGCCAAGAACGACAGCGAGACCACTGCCGACCAGGCCAGCCTGGGCGCACGCTATGATCGCGACCTGTCCAGGGACTGGTTCGTATTCGGCAGCGGCGAGTGGCTGCGGGACCGGCCGGCCAACCTCACCCAGCGCTTCTCGGCCAGCGTCGGACCCGGCTACCACGTCTATCAGGCAGACAGCGACTATTTCGATGTCTTCGGGGGCGTCGGCTACACCCGGGACGAACTGGTGGCTCCCAAGGTCATTGCCGACGAGCTGCGCAGCAGCTACGGCCGCGCGGAACTGCTGCTGGGAGAGGAGTCCCAGCATCAGTGGACCGACACCACCACGTTCAAGCAGCGACTGGTGCTCTATCCGAACCTGCAGGACACCGGCAGCTACCGGGGCGTGTTCGAGACCAGCCTGGCCGTGGCGATGAACAAGCGGCTCAACCTGACCGCTTCGCTCGCCTACCGCTACAACAACGACCCGGGCGACGGCCTCAAGAAGGCCGATCTGCTGTTCGTGACCGGAATCGCGGTGAAGATCGAATGAGGCGTCAAGCCACCCGGGCTCAGACCACCTGCTGGGCGAGCTCGCCGCTGCGATAGCGTTCGATCATGACTGCAAGGTTGACGGCCTTGACCTTGCTTCCCTGCCCTGCGCAGCCGAACTGCTGGAAACGCTGCAAACAGATTCCTTTGGCCGCTTCCCGCGCCGGTTTCAGGTACTCCCGCGGGTCGAACTTCTCCGGGTTCTCGGAGAAGAACTTGCGGATCGCCGCTGTCATCGCGAGCCGGATGTCGGTGTCGATGTTGATCTTGCGAACGCCGTGCTTGATCGCCTCCTGGATTTCCTCCACCGGCACGCCGTAGGTTTCCTTCATGGCGCCGCCGTACTTGCGGATTTCCTCCAGCAGGTCCTGGGGTACGGACGAAGAGCCGTGCATCACCAGGTGCGTATTCGGCAGCCGGGCGTGGATCTCCTTGATGCGTGAAATCGCGAGGATGTCACCGGTCGGCTTGCGGGTGAACTTGTAGGCGCCGTGGCTGGTCCCGATGGCAATTGCCAGCGCATCGACCTGGGTCTTGCTCACGAAATCCGCGGCCTCGTCCGGGTCGGTCAGCAGCTGTTCCCGGGTCATCGTGGCGTCGGTGCCGTGACCGTCCTCCTTGTCGCCCTTCATCGTCTCCAGGGAGCCGAGGCAACCGAGTTCGCCTTCCACCGTGACGCCGACCTGATGGGCCATGTCGACCACTTTGCGGGTGACCTCCACGTTGTAGTCATAGCTGGCGATGGTCTTGCCGTCTTCACGCAGCGACCCGTCCATCATCACGGAGGAGAAGCCGAGGTCGATGGCGCCCTGGCAGATCTTCGGCGACTGGCCATGGTCCTGGTGCATCACCACCGGCACGTCGGGATAGGATTCGACCGCCGCCTGGATCAGGCGCTTGAGGAAGATCTCTCCGGCATATTTGCGGGCACCGGCAGAGGCCTGCATGATCACCGGAGCGTCGATCTCGCTGGCCGCGGCCATGATCGCCTGGACCTGCTCCAGGTTGTTGACGTTGAAGGCGGGAATCCCGTAGGTATTCTCGGCTGCGTGATCCAGCAGCTGTCGCATGGCTACCAGTGGCATGGCGGTGGTCCGTTACTGAGTTCAGAAGCGCCGATTATGCGGCAACTGGGCCGGCCCGCACGTGACATATGCATGCCGCCGACAAGGATGCTTACAGGTGATCGCCGATACGGACGATCTTGAGCGTATTGGTGCCCCCGGATTTACCCACCGGCTCGCCGCTGGTGATGGCCACCAGGTCGCCGCGCTGCAACAAGCCGCTGTCTATCATGACCCGCTCGGCGTCGGTGAGCAGCGTGAGCATGTCGTTGGTGTGGTACTCCATCGCCACCGGATGACATTCCCTGAACAGCGACATCCGCCGACGAGCGGATTCTTCCGACGTCAACGCATAGACCGGCACGCCCGACACCAGTCGCGAGACCCACAGGGCGGTCGAACCGGATTGCGTGAGAGCCAGGATCGCCTTCACCTGCATGTGGTGGGCGGTGAAGAGGGCCGCCATCGCGATCGCCTGATCGATACGGGTGAAGCGCCGGTTGAGGAAAGCGGTGTCCAGCGGCGACGCGTTGGACAGGTCCGCTTCATCGCAGATCCGTGCCATTGCCGCCACCGTTTCCACCGGGTACTTGCCGGCGGCGGTTTCCGCAGACAGCATCACCGCATCGGTACCGTCCAGGACGGCATTGGCGACGTCGGACACCTCCGCCCGGGTCGGCACCGGCATTTCGATCATCGACTCCATCATCTGAGTGGCGGTGATCGCGACCTTGTTCAGTTCCTTGGCCATGCGGATCATCCGCTTCTGCAGCGCGGGCACCGCCGCATCACCCACCTCCACCGCCAGGTCGCCGCGGGCGACCATGATCCCGTCCGACGCCTTGAGGATCTCCTCCAGGTTGCCGATCGCCTCGAAGCGCTCGATCTTGGCAATCAGGAAGGCCTTGCCGCCGGAGGCCCGCGCCAGTTCACGCGCCATGTACATATCCGCGGCGTTCTTCGGAAAGGACACCGCGATGAAATCGGCCTTGAAACCGACGGCGGTCTTGATGTCCTCCATGTCTTTCGAGGTCAGCGCCGGCGCCGACAGGCCGCCCCCCTGCCGGTTGATTCCCTTGCGATTAGAGAGCACGCCGCCGACCAGCACGACGCATTCGATCCGGGTGTCGGTGACCTTCTGCACCTTCATCGTCATGCGACCGTCGTTCAGCAGCAGCGTGTCCCCGACCTTGACGTCGTTGACCAGTTCCTTGTAGTCGAGGCCGACCTGATGCTCATCGCCGACATCGCAGTCGATGTCGAACGCGAAGCGCGCGCCTTCGGCCAGTGTCACCTTGCCATCGGCGAACTTGCCGATACGGATCTTGGGCCCCTGCAGATCCGCGAGCACCCCGACGTCGCGCTTGATCTCCGTGGAAATCTGGCGGACCAGTTGCACGGTCTTGATGTGTTCGTCGCTGCTGCCGTGCGAGAAATTGACCCGGACGACGTTGACACCGGCGACGATCAGGCGACGCAGCATGTCTGGCTCTGTGCTCGCAGGCCCGAGTGTGGCGACGATCTTGGTTGCGCGAGGAAGGTTCATGGTTGTCCTGTTACCTGCATTGCAAGCGGCCGGATCGGCGAATGTGCCAATCTGCCGATCGGTGATCGCCAATCTGCCGATTTGCGATCTGCCATTCGGTCGATCGGCCGCCCGATTGTGCAACAAACCGCCGCGTACCGCGCGCACGGCTCCTATGCCGATGGCTGCAGAGCACAGGCGGCACCGGCAATCGTCCGCAGGCGCGCGTCGTCGAGGATGGTCAGGTGCTTGAGAGCGAGACGGATGACACCCCGCTTCTGCAACCTGGAGAGTGCGCGGCTGACGGTTTCCAGCGATAGCGCAAGATAACTGCCGACCTCGCGACGCGTCATCCGCAGCACGAACTCACTGGACGAGAATCCGCGCTGCTTCAGCCGTACGGAAAGATTCACCAGAAAAGCGGCCACCCGCTCTTCGGCCCCCAGGGTGCCGAGCATCATCACCTGACCCTGGTCGCGGACGATCTCCGCCGACAGCACCCGATGCAGGCGCTGCTGCAGGGGCGCGAACCGGCGCCCGATCGCCTCGAGTTCCTCGAACGGAATGACACAGACCTCGGCATCCTCGAGCGCGATCGCATCGCTCTGGAAGCGCTTGCTGCTCACCGCATCGAAACCCAGCAGGTCGCCGCGAATCGGGAAATCGATGATCTGCTCCCGGCCGTCGGACGTGAGCACCCGGGACTTGAAGGCCCCGAACCGGATGGGATAGACAGCCTCGAAGCGATCTCCCGCCCGGAACAGGGCGGCGCCGCGAAGGACGCGGCGGCGGCTGCTGACCATGCCGGAGAGCTGATCCAGGTCCTGCGGGTTCAGCCCTTCGACGAGGCAAAGCGATTGCAGAGAGCAGTCCAGGCAGTTGATCGCCGGGATGCCCGTCGCCGGACGATCCGCGGGCACCGGGTCCGCCGCCGCCGCGGTCCGGGTCACGCGGGCTTCGCCCGGCGTCATGGGTCAGGCCCGCGCTTGCAGCGCCGCGACCGCCGGCAAGGTCTTGCCCTCCAGGAACTCCAGGAAGGCGCCGCCACCGGTCGAGATGTAGTCGATGTCGGCGGTGATGCCGAACTTGGCGATCGCCGCCAGGGTATCGCCGCCGCCCGCAATCGAAAACCCCTGCGACCGGGCGACTGCCCGCGCCAGTGCCTCGGTGCCCCGGGCGAACGAATCGAACTCGAATACGCCGACCGGCCCGTTCCAGACGATGGTGCCCGCCTCCTCGAGGATGGCTGCGAACTGGTCCGACGTCTTTGGACCGATGTCCAGGATCAGATCGTCTTCGCCCACGTCCTTCGCCGCTTTCACGACCGGCTGCGCATCGGCTGCAAACTTCGTGGCGCAGACGACGTCGACCGGAATCGGCACCGCAGCGCCGCGCTGCCGCATCTGCTCGATGATCGACCGGGCCTGGTCCACCAGTCCGGGCTCCGCCAGGGACTTGCCGATCGGAAGGCCGGCCGCCAGCATGAAGGTGTTGGCGATGCCGCCACCGACGATGAGCTGGTCGACCTTGCCGGCAAGCGCCTCCAGGATGGTGAGCTTGGTCGACACCTTGGAGCCCGCAACGATGGCGACCAGCGGCTTCGCCGGCTTGCTGAGGGCCTTGCCGAGCGCGTCCAGTTCGGCCGCCAGCAGCGGGCCGGCACAGGCCACCGGCGCGAACCGGGCCAGTCCATGCGTAGTGGCCTCCGCCCGATGCGCGGTTCCGAAGGCATCGTTGACGTAGACGTCGCACAGTTTCGCCATCCGGCGCGCCAGTCCCTCGTCGTCCTTCTTCTCACCCGGATTGCCGCGGCAGTTCTCCAGCACCACCACCTCACCGGGAGCCAGGTCGAATCCGCCCCCGACCCAGTCCTTCTGCAGGCGCACCGGCTTACCGAGGAGTTCGCGAAGGCGTGCGGCCACAGGCTCCAGGGAATCCTTGGCTGTCAGCTTGCCTTCTTCCGGGCGGCCGAGGTGGGAAGTGACCATCACGGCCGCGCCGGCATCGAGGCACTGGCGGATCGCCGGCAGCGAGGCCCGGATCCGGGTGTCGTCGGTGATCGCCCCCGCGTCGTCCATGGGAACATTGAGGTCGCTGCGGATGAAGACACGCCGGCCTTTGAGATCGACATCCGCCAGTCGCTTGAATTTCATTTTTGCCTCGTATCGTGTCCGTCCGTCTTCAGCGGCATTCGCGCAGACGGTATTCCAGTTCCTGCTGCTCACCCTCGTCGAGCAGATGCAATGGATTATCGCTGCCCTGTGCGAGCCAGCGGGTCCAGTGCCCCTCCCGACCATCGTCGGAGCGGATCGAATCCAGGCGGTCCAGCGAGCCGTCCAGGGCATGGAAGACGCATTGCCAGCCCCCGGTCGCCACGCCTACCGGCCCGATTGCCGTCTGCGACCAGAGCCGCCGCGGGTCGACCGGGCGCAGCGGGCGGATGCCTGCCAGTATTTCACGCAGCACCACGGCCGCTTCGTCCGGGGTGACTTCCATGCCCTGCCCTGGTCGGCAGCTGGCCTACTTCGCCGCCATCAGCGCGACGGTGGTGTCGAGCATCCGGTTGGAGAAGCCCCACTCGTTGTCGTACCAGCTGGAAACCTTCACCAGCCGGCCACTCACCTTGGTGAGAGTGGAATCGTAGCTGGACGAAGCGGGATTGTGGTTGAAGTCGACCGACACCAGCGGCTCGGTATTGAACTCCAGGATCCCCTTGAGTTCGTTCTCGGATGCCGCCTTGAGCACGGCATTGACTTCCTCGATGCTGGTGTCGCGTGCGGCAATGAACGACAGGTCCACCAGCGAGACGTTGATGGTCGGCACACGGATCGCGAAACCGTCGAGCTTGCCGTTGAGTTCCGGCAGGACCAGGCCCACCGCCGCCGCCGCGCCGGTCTTGGTCGGGATCATCGACATGGTCGCGGAACGCGCCCGCCTCAGGTCCTCGTGATAGACGTCCGTGAGGACCTGGTCGTTGGTGTAGGAATGGATCGTGGTCATCAGCCCCGAGACCACGCCGATCTTGTCGTGCAGCGGCTTGACCAGCGGCGCCAGGCAATTGGTGGTGCAGGACGCGTTGGAGATCACCGTATCGGACGACTTCAACACCTGGTGGTTGACCCCGTAGACGATGGTGGCGTCCACGTCCTTGCCGCCGGGCGCCGAGATGATCACCTTCTTCGCGCCGCCCTTCAGGTGGGCACCCGCACGTTCCTTGCTGGTGAAGAGCCCGGTGCATTCCAGCACCACGTCGACCTTAAGGTCGGCCCAGGGCAGCTTGGCGGGGTCACGCTCGGCGAGCACCCGGATCCGGTCGCCATTGACGACCATCGAGTCGCCTTCGACACCGACAGTGCCGTCGAAGCGCCCATGGGCGGTGTCGAACCGGGTCAGGTGAGCATTGGTCTGCGGGTTGCCGAGGTCGTTGACGGCGACGATCTCGATGTCGTGCCGCTTGCCTCCCTCATAGTGGGCACGAAGCACGTTCCTGCCGATCCGCCCGTAGCCGTTGATTGCGACGCGAATAGTCATGTCAGGTCTTCCCTTCACAAAGTTGAATTAGCCGGCCGAAGCAGGTGTCAATGGCCATTGTCGGTCTGCGGGGGCCTCAACGCCGCCGAACCAGCACCGCCCGAACGGTATCCGCGACGTTCTCTGCCGTGATACCGAAAAACTTGAACAGGTCCGGAGCCGGGGCGGACTCGCCGAAACGATCGATGCCCACCACCGCGTCGCAACGGTACTTCCACCAGAAATCGGTCACGCCCGCCTCCACCGCCACCCGCGGCAGATTGTCCGGCAGCAGGGCCCGCTTGTACGTGACATCCTGCCTGTCGAACACGGTGGTGGACGGCAGGGAAACGACCCGTACGGCGATGCCGCCCGACTGCAGTATGTCGGCCGCCGACAGCGCCACCGAGACTTCGGAACCGGTCGCCAGCAGCACCGCCCTGGGTCTCTTCACATCGCGCACGAGGTAGGCGCCGCGGCTGATGTCGGCCAGTTGCCGGGGGGTGCGCTGCAGGAACGGCAGCGCCTGGCGGCTGAGCAGCAGGCTGCTGGGCCCGTCCTCATGCGCGATCGCGCTGGCCCACGCAACCGCGGTTTCCACCGTGTCGGCGGGCCGCCAGACCATCATGTTGGGTATCGCCCGCAGGGTGCTGGCGTGCTCGATCGGCTGGTGAGTCGGTCCATCCTCCCCCAGCCCGATCGAGTCGTGGGTGAAAACGTAGATGACTCGCTGGCGCGAAAGCGCGGCAATCCTGAGGGCATTGCGCGCATAGTCGGAGAAAACCAGGAAAGTGCCGCCGAAAGGAATGTAGCCACCGTGCAGGGCGATGCCGGTGAGCATGGCGCACATGCCGAACTCGCGCACCCCGTAGTTGATGTGGCGCCCGGCAGTCAGGGCGCCGCCGGCGTCGAGGTTGCGAAGCGGCTCCACGCCCTGCCAATCGGTGAGATTGCTGCCGGTCAGGTCGGCCGAGCCGCCCAGCAACTCCGGCAGTGCGGGGCCGAGATGGTTGAGCGCCTGACGCGAGGCAGCGCGCGACGCCACCGAGGCCGATTTAGCCAGTGCATCGTCGATCATGGCCGCAGCAATGCGCTCCCAGTCCGCCGGCAGGACGCCCCGCATGCGGCGCTCCAGTTCACCTGCCTCTGCCGGATAACGCTCCGAGTAGGCGCTGAACAGATCCTCCCAGACCGCCTGGCGCTGTGCGCCGACGGCGGTTGCGTCCCAGGACGCATAGACATCGCTTGGAATCTCGAAGGGCGCCGGGCTCCAGTTCAGCGCCTTGCGGGTGGCCGCGACCTCCTCTGCGCCGAGCGCCTCCCCGTGTGCCTTGCTGGTGCCTGCCCGCGTTGGCGCACCCTTGCCGATCACGGTCTTGCAGTCGATGAAAGTGGGCGCGAACCGGCGGCGCCCGTCGGCGTCCACCCGTCCCGCCACCGCCCATTCCCTGGCCTGGGCAAGCGCCTGATCCACTGCCCAGGCGTCGTGGCCGTCGATGTCGGCGATGACGTTCCAGCCATAGGCTTCGAATCGCCTGGGGGTGTCGTCGCGGAACCAGTTCACCACCTCACCGTCGATCGAGATGCCGTTGTCGTCGTACAGAACGATCAGCCGGGACAGGTTGAGCACGCCGGCGAATGAACACACCTCGTGGGAGATGCCCTCCATGAGGCAGCCATCGCCGACGAACGCGTAGGTGAAGTGATCCACGACCGGGAAGCCCGGCCGGTTGAACTCCTGGGCCAGCAGCTTTTCCGCCAGGGCCATGCCGACGGCATTGGCCAGTCCCTGTCCCAGCGGGCCGGTGGTGGTTTCGACGCCGGGCGTGACACCGTACTCCGGATGGCCGGGCGTCCTCGAGTGCAACTGGCGGAACCGCCTGATCTCCTCGATCGGCAGGTCGTAGCCGGTGAGATGCAGCAAAGCGTACAGCAACATCGAACCGTGACCGTTGGACAGCACGAAGCGGTCGCGGTCGAACCAGTTCGGATGGGCCGGACTGTGCTTGAGATGCCCGCCCCACAGCGCCACCGCGATTTCCGCCATGCCCATGGGCATACCGGGATGTCCCGACCGGGCCTGTTCGACAGCGTCCATGGCGAGGGCGCGCACGGCGTCGGCCATGCGCCGGACGATTGCTTCGTCCGGCAGCCGGGACGGTTCGGTGTTGGCCGGAGTATTACGGGCTTCGGCTTGCGCGCCCCTGCTTCTGGTCATGTCAACGGTCCGTTGGCTGATGCTGAAGTCGCTGCCCTGGTCGTCGGCAAGGCAAGGACCGGTTAGGCGAATTCGCCTGTTGAGTGTCATTGAAAAGATCCGGCGCCGCCGCCCTGGTGGCGCGCACCTGGGCGCATTCGCAGTGGCATCCGTCGCAGTCTATCGATCTGCGATTGCGCCCCCCGGTTCAACAGGTCCCGGGCGCGCAATCCATCGACCGGATCATGCACCCGATTATACTCGATGGCCTATGCGCGGCCTTCTCCCGACTACCGACCGGCAGGCTTCGCCATGATGCCCCGGCTGTACACGCCGGTCGGGTTCTCCCACGGCAGCATCATCCGGCTCGAACCCGGCCCCGCACATCACCTGATCCGTGTCCTCCGGCTCGGACCGGGGGCTGCGGTGGAAGTTTTCGATGGCCACGGACAGGCGGCGCTGGGCCGCCTGGTTGCGACCGATCCGTGCACGCTGACGGTGGAGTCGATGCTTGCGCCTGACCCTTCGCCGCCGCTTCGCCTGAGCCTGGTCCAGTGCATCAGCGCCGCCGAGAAGATGGACTGGACCATCGAGAAGGCGGTAGAACTCGGTGCCGCCACGATCGTTCCGCTGCAAAGCCACAAGGGCATCGTCAAGCTGACTCCGGAGCGCAGCATGCGGCGCCGCGAGCACTGGCAGCGGCTGATCGTCGCCGCCAGCGCTCAATGCGGCCAGAACCGGCTGCCGGAGTTGCATGAGGTCGCCAGTCTCACCCAATGGCTTCACGATCAATCGCCACCGGCGCCAGGCGAACTGCGCCTGGTCCTCGATCCGCGCGCCCGGCAATCCTTGCCCGGCCTGCTGGCCGCCCGCGAGGCGCCGGCCACCGGCGGGACAGTGCAACTGCTCTGCGGCGCGGAATCCGGATTCAGTGACGCCGAGTGGGAGACCGCCTGTGCCGCCGGATGGCTGGCGGTCACCATCGGTCCGCGGGTGCTGCGCACCGAAACCGCCGGGCTTGCGGCCCTGGCGGCGATCCAGGCGCTGTGGGGAGACTGGGGACGGGGTCGGGCCTGAGCCCGATCCGCAAGCCAGCAGGTCAACCTGGCGGCTGGCTCTTCATCACTGAGTAGAACACCCTGAAGGCCGTCTCCTCATCGTAGAAGTAGTCGGCCGCCTCCCGGAACACATCCAGGAGCGCGCTTCGCTCCGGCTGCCCGAACCCCCCACCGCCGGGCAGGTTCTCCAGGATCACGACGAAGCCCGGCTTGTCGGCGTCGCGGTTGGGTCGCAGGTCCGTGAGGCAGTCGTAGAGCGCATCCAGGTTCTGTCCGAAGTGTTTCGGCAGCGCAAGGTCCTTGCCGATCTTGCTCAGCACGGCCGCCTTGTTCTCCGCGCCGGAGCAGTCGCTGGTGAGCAGGATCTGATCGGCCCGCAAGGCTGCCCGCTCGAGTTCGGACTTGTCGTAAGCGCCCAGAGGCAGGACCGCTTGCGGAGGAATGTTGGAGAACGCAGTCATTGAATGGGATCTCTGATCTTCCTGAAGGATGCGTAGTGGTCATCCGTGTAATAGAACTCGCTGGAGCGGGCGGGGTCCCCGCCGGCTACGATCCGCCGTGCCCCCCGATCCGGCGCCGCGGGAGTGGGCACTGTGTATTCAGTGTAGTAGCCGCGATGCCGCAGTGGCAACAAGCGCTCACGGTTGCCGAAAACCGAGCCGTCCTTGCGGTAGGGAAACGGCCCGCCTCTGCGGATCAGCGCAAGGGTCCTGCCGGCCTGCGCCGGCAGTTCGGCCAGCGTCACTTCCGTGTAGGTACCGCGCGCAGGCGACGCTTGCGAGGCAGTGTCCTGGCGCGCCTCGGCGGGCAAGGCCTGCCCGATCAGGAGCAGCGCCGAGAGCATGATCGCCCCCGGCAGACGCAGCCATCGCCTGGCCCGCTGCGGAACAGCGGCCCCCGATACCGGGAAGATAGGAGCCTGCCGGGCGTCCGGGTTGCTCATGGCTGCGACGAGACTCCCCTGCATCACTGTGGTATCGCGATCGTCATGACCCGCGGGCAATCACGAGCATCGTAGAGATGTTTTCCCGCTCCCGCAAGGACAGCGCGGACGCCGTGCAAGGCGATCGCAGGCACATCGGTTGCCTGGCATGCAGGCCGATGGCCAGTGCCGCGGTGGATACGAAGGCACCGACTGATGAACGAAAGCAAACGCGTCGTCGAGTACATGACGAGGAACTCATTGAAGCTGGTGACGGCGGAGTCGTGCACCGCAGGGCTCATCGCGTCGCATCTCGCCGAGGTGCCCGGCGCCGGCAAGCTGCTCGATTGCGCCTACGTGGTCTACTCCCCGGCGGCCAAGCAACGCTGCCTGAACGTGAACGCCGACACCATCGAGCGGTATGGGCTGACGAGCGAGGAGGTCGCACGCGAAATGGCGCTGGGTGCGCTCGCCAATGGCGAAGTCAACCTGGCCGTGGCGAATACCGGTGTCACCGACGATGTCGATCCGCAGGTTCCCGCCGGCACCCAGTGCTTCGCCTGGGCTTTCAGGCGGGATGACGGTACGGTCGACGTCTTCAGCCAGACCCGTCGTTTTGACGGCAGCCGCAATGAGATGCGCGAGGCGGCAGCAGGCTTCGCCCTGCGCCGTATTCCGGAGCTGCACCGTGAACAGGCCTCTTGACGGACGCGGCGGGCGTGACCAACATGCGAGGCTCGCTTCACTTTCCGGGAACCGCCGGTGACACAGGCAGAACGCAAAATCGAGAACATCCGCGGCGTCCAGGCCGCCATCGCCGCCGAACTCGGAGTCACCCGCGCCTTTGAAGGCGCCCGTGAACTTGAGAGGCGGATCGACTTCCTGGCCGACTACCTGACGCGAACCGGCCGCAAGGGCTACGTTCTGGGCATCAGCGGGGGCGTCGACTCCCTGCTCTGCGGGCACCTGGCCCAGCGGGCGGTCGCGCGCGTGCGCCAGGGTGGCGCGGAGGCGCAGTTCCATGCGGTGCGCCTGCCTTACGGCGTGCAACGCGACGAGGCGGCGGCGCAGCAATGCCTGGACAGCATCGGCGCGGACCATACGCTCGTGGTCGACATCAAGCCGGCCTGCGACCACCTGCTCGCGTCCCTTCAGGGCAGCCTGAGTTTTCGCGATGCGGCGCAGGAGGATTTCGTGTTCGGCAACATCAAGGCGCGCGAGCGGATGGTCGCCCAATACGCCATCGCCGGCGCCCGCGACTGCCTGGTCATCGGGACGGACCATGCGGCCGAGGCCCTGATGGGTTTCTTCACCAAGTACGGCGACGGCGCCGCCGACGTCACACCCCTGACCGGATTGAACAAGCGGCGCGTACGGGCACTGGCCCGGCTTTGCGGCGCGCCGGAAGAACTGGTCATGAAGGTGCCGACCGCCGACCTCGAGTCACTGCGCCCGCTGCGCCCGGACGAGGATGCGTTCGGCGTCACGTACGAGGAGGTCGATGACTTCCTGGAAAACAAGCCCGTCTCCGAAGCGGCGGCGGAGGTGATCATCCGGACATACCGGGCCACCGCTCACAAGCGTGCACTGCCGGCTGGCCCCGCGCCCGCTTAGGAACCAGCCGGATCCGGTCTACCCCGCCTTCGCCGGGGCCGCGACCCTCATCAGGTCCCCTACTGAGAGTCCCGCCTTCGCGTGTCATCTCGCCGATCGCCTGGTCGACGGTCCCGAGGCCCTCGACCTGGCGGGCCTTGCCGCGACTGACCAGGGCAGCAAGATCGGTCTCGCTGAACGTCAGCGTCTCCTTCGGATAACGCGACAGGATGAACAGCTTGCGCGCCGGGCTGATCCATGCCAGTTTGTAGATCGACGACCCGCTGTCGTCGAAGATCTCGATCCGATCTCCTCGCTCAAACGCGGACAAGGCAGTTTCGCCAACCGAAATCGTGCGGGCGTCTTCGCGGCGTTCGCGCCGATTTCGCGCAAAGCGCACCGAACCATCGGAGCGCAGGCGCACCGCCATCGGGCGCGGGTCCGGCTGGCCGCTCTGCCATTGCTTGGCCGCTTCGATCACGCGGGCATGCGCTTCCAGCAGTTCCTGCATGAAACCACTGCGTTCCTCCTGCGGGACCTCCACCGCCCGCGACCCCTCGGCTACGGCGCGGATCAGCTTGGGCAGGAGCGCCGCAAGTCGCGAGATCTCCTCGGGGTGCTTCGGGGTGACACTCCAGATCAGGAACTCCGCGACCTGCATGGCCTTGCAATCCGGTGTTGCGGATGCATCGATCCGGCTGCGCGCGATCACCGGTGTCCACCACCGCAGCAGGAACGCGCGGATGAAGGTCGGAGTATCCTGATCGATCCGCACCGCGATATCGTTGCGCGCCTCCTCGAGCGCGATCGAATAGGCTTCCTCGCGCTCGGCCGCCCTGAGCTGCGCCGCGATCGCCGAAGAGCGGCGGCTGCTTTCCTGCAGATGCAGTTCCTCGATGCTGTCGATGGCTTCGAGGAAAGTCGACAGATCGCTGGCGAACTCCGCGATCAGGCGGTCGACCACCCGCGACAGGCCCTTGACCAGCGGCGCATCCGCGGCGAGGTCGGCGTCCGGGTCGGCGGCAAGCTGGGCGATGCGATCGATCAGCTGGCGCATCGGGTGCTGGCGACGTGCAAAGAAACTGCGATCGAGCAGCGCGGCCTTCACCGCAACCACCTGAAGCCTCAGCAACTGGTGCTTCACCGGCTCCGCCAGCGACTTGTCCGCGTAGATGTAGTCGAAGACCACCGACACCAGCTCCACGGTCATCTGATCCAGCGGCGTGCCCTCGTCCTTGACCTTCTGCACCAGCAGCGGCAGCAGTTCCCGCATCATGAGCGCCCCCACGGAATCGCCGGCCGAGTCGGCGGTAACCGCCCCGCCCTGACCGGCGCCTGGCTGATGGCCGCCATAGCGGCTGTCCGCGCCGGCCTGGCGCTGGACCTGGGTGAGCGACGCCATCAGCGGCGGCTTGACCGGATCCACCGGCAGGTCGGCCATGCCGAACATGCCGGGGTCCGAGAGCATCCTGGCGGCCTCGCCACGGCCTTCGGGCGCACCCAGGGCCGCCTTCATCAACGCCTGCTGCAGCGCCGCCATGCCGGCGGAAGATATCGTGATCGACCCCGGCTGGCCGAGTTGCATGAGTGCCGAGGCCGAGGCAGCCGACCCAGCCTGTGCGCCGGCGCCAGTGGCGGCGCCGCCCGCGCCCGGCGTCTCGCCGCTCGGCTGCACGCCTGCGGCCGCCGATGAGTCCGGGCCCGGCGCCGCGCAGCGTTGCGCGCCGGTCTCGTCCCTGCCGACGCGTGGCCGGATCTTCGGGAGAATATGGTTGGCCTTGAGCCGGACGTTGACGCTCGAGTAGACCGAATTGAGGCCACTGGTGACATGCGGCTCGAAGGCCGCCAGCAGGGCATTGCGGACATCCGGGCTGGGGGCGAGTTCGTTCACGGCGATCCGCAACGCCTCGTAGACGGCCTCGGGCGACGCCGGATGGTGCGCCTCTTCGAACCAGTCCCGCTCCAGCAGTGCGCCAAGCCGGGCGCGGATGCCGAGCACCTCGCCGGGATCCAGGCGACTGCGCGCACGCTGGATCAGGCGATCGACATCGAGCTGGTCCGACATCGCCTGCTCGGATACCAGCGCCATCTCGTCGACCGAGACTTCGGCCGCAGCGGGAGCAGCCGGCTGGTCGGGTTTGGCGAAGAGGCGGCGCTCGAAGATGTCGCCGAAATACCGCCGGAAGTTCTGCTCGAGCGAGCGGCGCTGTTCGCGCACCAGCATCACCGCGTCGAGCAGGGTCCGCTGCCGGTCGCTGCGGGTCGCCTGGAGCGCCTCCTTCGTCAGTTCCTCGGCCATCTTCGCCAGTGCCTGGTTGATGACCTCCGAAAGCCTGTCGAGCACGAGTTCGCGGCAGTCCTCCAGCAGCCTGAAGCGATGGCGCGAATCGAGCTTCGGCCCGTCCGGCGCCGGTGTTGTGGTGGCGTGCCGTCTTTGCGAGGTGCTGGTGTCCATGAACCGCCGTGACCAACGAGTCTGAGTAAGCAATGAACCCAGACTACCGACTTGTGTTGCATAACGTCAACAAACTGGCGGCGCCGGACGCCAGGCGCCGCTCGGGGGCCGACAGGCGGCGCCGGTAAGCCGGTCTCGTCCGCCGGTCGGGCCGAGGGCAGGTCGGCAAGCCGACTCGCCCGGCGGGCTCAGCGGGTCGAATTGATGTCGGTGACCGTCCAGGCCGTCATGTTGACGATGCGACGCACCGTCGCCGACGGCGTGAGGATATGAACCGGACGGGCAGCGCCCAGCAGCACCGGGCCGATGGTGATGTTGTTGCCCGCCGCGGACTTGAGCAGGTTGTAGGAGATATTGGCGGCATCGATGCCCGGCAGCACCAGCAGGTTGGCCTCACCGGCGAGCTTGCAGCCGGGAAACAGGCGGGAACGGTAGGCGGCGTGCAATGCGGTATCGCCGTGCATCTCCCCGTCGACTTCCAGTTCCGGCGCACGCTCGCGCAGCAGCGCGAGCGTCTGGCGCATCTTGAGCGCGGACGGGCTGTCCGAGGAGCCGAAATTGGAATGCGACAACAGCGCAGCCCGCGGCACGATGCCGACCCGCCGCAGTTCCTCGGCCGCGAGCACCGTGATCTGCGCCAGCTCGTCGGCGGTGGGATCGTAGTTCACATGGGTGTCGACCAGGGTCACCTGGCGGTTGGCGAGGACCAGCGTATTCATGGCCGCATACACGCCCACCCCGTCGCGACGGCCGATCACCTGGTCGACGTACGGCAGGTGCAGGCTGTAGGGACCGTAGGTGCCGCAGATCAGGCCGTCCGCATCACCGAGCCGGACCATCATCGCCCCGATCAGGGTGAGGCGCCGGCGCATCTCGATCTTGGCAAGCTGCTCCGTGATGCCGCGCCGATCCATCAGGCGCAGGTATTCCTGCCAGTAGGCACGGTAGCGCTCGTCCCATTCCGGATTGACGACGTCGAAATCGATGCCGGGACGGATCCGCAGGCCGAACTTCTCGATCCGCTTCTGCAGCACCGTCGGGCGGGCGATGAGGATCGGCCGCGCGAGATGTTCATCCACGATGACCTGGACGGCACGCAACACCCGCTCCTCTTCGCCCTCGGCGTACACGATCCGGCGGGATTCGCTCTGCTTCGCTGCGGCGAAGATCGGCTTCATGAAGCTGCCGGAGTGATAGACGAATCGCTTGAGCTGCTCGCGATAGGCGTCGAAGTCCGCGATCGGTCGCGTCGCCACGCCGTCGTCCATTGCCGCCCGCGCGACAGCCGGCGCGATCGAAAGGATCAGCCGGGGATCGAACGGCCGCGGAATCAGGTACTCCGGTCCGAACGCCGGCACCGCCGCGCCGTAGGCCGCGGCGACTTCGTCGGACATCTCCGCTCGCGCCAGTTCCGCGATTGCCCGCACAGCAGCCTTTTCCATCTCCACCGTGATGGTGGTCGCCCCGACATCGAGCGCGCCCCGGAAGATGAAGGGGAAGCAGAGCACGTTGTTGACCTGGTTCGGATAGTCGCTGCGACCGGTCGCCACCACGGCATCGTCACGCACCGCGAACACTTCCTCCGGAAGGATCTCCGGCGTCGGGTTGGCGAGCGCGAGAATCAGCGGCTTGGCCGCCATGCGCTTGACCATCTCGGGCTTCAGTACGCCGCCGGCCGATACGCCCAGGAATATGTCGGCGCCGTCGATCACCTCGGCGAGCGTCCTGGCGCTCGACTCCTGCACATACTGGATCTTGTCCTCGTCCATCAGTACCGTGCGGCCCTTGAAGACCAGGCCCTCGAGGTCCGTCACCCAGATGTTCCCCCGCGGCAGGCCAAGTTCGACCAGCAATTGCAGGCAGGCCATGGCCGCCGCGCCGGCGCCGCTGACCACCAGCTTGCAGTCTTCGAGCCGCTTGCCGATCACCTCGAGGCCGTTGACGACGGCCGCGGCAACGATGATCGCCGTGCCGTGCTGGTCATCGTGGAACACCGGGATCTTGAGGCGGCTGCGCAGCTTGCGCTCGATGTAGAAGCATTCCGGCGCCTTGATGTCCTCGAGATTGATGCCGCCGAATGTCGGCTCCAGCGCAGCGATGATCTCGATCAACTGGTCCGGGTCGTTCTGGTTGAGTTCGAGGTCGAACACGTCGATGCCGGCGAACTTCTTGAACAGGACCGCCTTGCCTTCCATCACCGGCTTGGAGGCGAGCGGGCCGATGTTGCCCAGCCCGAGCACTGCCGTGCCGTTGGTGACCACCGCCACCAGGTTGCCGCGGCTGGTGTAACGAAAGGCGTTGGCCGGATCCGCCACGATCTCCTCGCAGGCGGCGGCGACACCCGGGGTGTATGCCAGGGCGAGGTCGCGCTGGTTGCTGAGCGACTTGGTCGGCAGTATCGACACTTTGCCGGGCTGACCGGTCTCGTGGTATTCGAGCGCTGCCTGGCGCAGTTGCGGATCCATTAGGCGACCTTGTGAGAGTGACGTGCGGCGGGAAAGTTTACGGCAATGCCATTGCGAGCACCTCCGCGACGTGCAACGCGCGGCGCCCGGCGCCATCGGCGATCTGGTGGCGGCAACTGGTGCCGTCCGCAATGATCAGGGTCTTGGCGTCGGCGGCCCTGACCGCGGGCAGCAGCGACAGTTCGGCCATCGCCATCGAAGTGTCGTAGTGCTCCGCTTCATAGCCGAAGGCGCCGGCCATGCCGCAGCAACTCGATTCGACGAGGCGGACCTGCAGATCCGGAATCAGCTTGAGCACCCGCTCGATCGGCCGCACCGCGTCGAACGCTTTCTGGTGGCAATGGCCATGCAGCAGCGCCTGGCGGGCCTCGATCGGCTTGAACGCCAGCTTCAGGCGACCTGCGGCCCGCTCTTCGTCGAGGAACTCCTCCAGCAACAGCGCCTGGGGCGCCAGGGCTGACGCCAGGCCGGCCTCGTCGCCGAGCTTCATCGCGAGGAACTCGTCGCGCATGGTCAGCAGGCACGAGGGCTCGAGCCCGACGACGGTGGCGCCACGATCGAGGAAGGGCTTGAGTGCGCGCAGGCTGCGCAGCGCTTCCGCCCTGGCCTGCTCGACCAGGCCGGCCGACAGATAGGTTCGACCACAGCACAACGGGCGCTGCGGCTCGGAGTCGGCGGGCCCCGGCGCGGCGAGGTGCACCGTGTAACCGGCGGCCTGAAGGACCTGCCGGGCGGCGACGAGGACCTGGGGCTCGAATGAGTTGCTGAAGGTGTCGACCCACAGCACCACTTCGCCGGCCCGCGTCGGCAGGTGCTCGGCGTTGGCGGCATTGGCGGCGATTGGCGGCGTTGGCGGCATGGACGGCCTGGACGGCGCCTGCACGCGCCAGGAAGGTATCGCGGCGCCAGCGGGGCAGCGAACGCCGCGCCGACAAGCCGAGGAAGCGTTCGGTCAGGTAGGCCGCCCCCGGCAGTCGATCCCGGGCATTGAACAGCCACGCATGGCGGCCGGCGAAGGCGGCGTAGCGCGGCAGGAAAGCGACCAGCTTCTGACGCAGGCCGATTCCGCTCGCCTTGGACCGTTGATGGAGCACTTCGATCTTCATCCGCGCCATGTCGACGCCGGTCGGGCAATCGCGCCGGCAGCCCTTGCAACTCACGCACAGGGAGAGGGCCTCCTGCACCGCCGGCGAGTTCAAGCCGTCGCCTCCCAGCTGCCCGCTCAGCGCGAGGCGCAAGGTGTTGGCCCGGCCACGCGTGAGGTCACGTTCGTTGCGGGTGACCCGAAAACTCGGACACATCGTGCCGGCATCGAACTTGCGGCAGTGCCCGTTGTTGTTGCACATCTCGACGGCCTTCGACAGTCCGCCTGCGGGATCGCCGCCGGTCCCCGGGGCGCTGGTGCGCTCGGTCACCGGGTCGGTCTGCACGTTCCAGCCGGACCAGTCCAGCCCGGTCGCCAGCGGTGCCACGGAATAGCCCGGCTTGTACCGGAACAGGCTGGCATCGTCCATTCTCGCCGGCCGCACGATCTTGCCGGGATTCATCAGGTTGTCGGGATCGAAGAGGTCCTTGATCTCTTCGAAACTGCGGGTCAGGCGCTCGCCGAACTGCCAGGACACCCATTCGCTGCGGACCAGGCCATCGCCGTGCTCGCCCGAGAACGCGCCCTTGTACCGTCGCACCAGAACGGCGGCCTCCTCGGCGATGGCGCGCATCTTCGACGCGCCGCCGGCCGCCCCCGCGCTGCGCATGTCCAGGATCGGACGGACATGCAGCGTGCCGACCGAGGCGTGGGCATACCAGGTCCCGCGCGTGCCGTGACGCGCAAAGACTTCGGTGAGCCGGGCCGTGTATTCCGCGAGGTGCTCCAGCGGCACTGCGCAGTCCTCGATGAAGCTGACGGGCTTGCCGTCGCCCTTCAAGGACATCATGATGTTCAGGCCCGCCTTGCGGACATCCCACAGCGCTTTCTGCGCCGCCGCGTCCGGCATCGGCACCACCGTGCCGGGCAGGCCGAGGTCCGCCATCAGTTCCACCAGCGAATCGAGCTGCGCCAGCAGACGGGACCGGTCTTCACCGCTGAACTCCACCAGCAGGATCGCTTCGGGCGTCGGCGCGGCAGGGTCGACCAGTGCGGCCTCCATCACCGACCGGAACACCGGGTTGCCGCGCGCCAGGTCGATCATGGTGCGGTCCACCAGCTCCACCGCCGTCGGTCCGAGCTTGACGATATGCTGCGCGCTGTCCATTGCGCGATGGAAGTTCCCGAAGTTGATGACCCCGAGCACCTTGTGCGCGGGCAGGCGGGACAGCTTCAGTTGCAGGCGCTTGAACCAGGCCAGAGTGCCTTCGGACCCCACCAGCAGGTGGGCCAGGTTGACCGAGCCGTCCGCGGTATAGGGCCGTTCGGACTGAGGATGGAACACATCGAGGTTGTAGCCGCCCACCCGCCGCAAGACCTTGGGCCAGCGCCGCTCGATCTCGTCCTTTTCGCGCTCGGCGATCTCGAACAGGCGCGCCACCAGTTTGCCGGCACGGCCGCTGCCGAGCGTAAGCGTGGAGTCCCTGCCGAACGGGCCGAACTGCTGCGCTGTTGCCGTCTGCCAGCAGGGCCTCGATGCCGAGCACGTTGTGAACCATGTTGCCGTAGGCAATCGACCGGGAGCCGCAGGAGTTGTTGCCGGCCATGCCGCCGATGGTCGCCTGGGCCGAGGTCGACACGTCCACCGGGAACCAGAGCCCGTGCGGCCGCAGCCAGGCGTTGAGATCATCCAGCACCATGCCCGGCTGGACCTCCACCGTCATCGCCTGCGCATCGAAGGCGGTGACCTTGCGCAAGTGCTTGCTGTCGTCGATGACCAGTGCCTCGCCGACGGTCTGGCCGCACTGGCTGGTGCCACCGCCGCGCGGCAGCACCGGGACCTTGAGCTCGCGCGCCAGTTCGATCGCGGCAACGACGTCGAGTTCGTCGGCCGGAATCACCACGCCGACCGGCTCCACCTGGTAGATGGACGCGTCGGTGGAATAGCGTCCGCGCGACGCTGCGTCGAACAGGACCTCGCCCTGCACCACGCGCCGCAGGCGCTGTGCAAGCCGGCTGCGATCCAGCGCGGCGGAGCGCAGCAGCGGTACCGGCGCCGGCGCGTTCAGGGCAGGCCCTTCGCGCCACGACCGTCGGCAGCCTCGGCGGTGGACCTCGCCGCATCCGCCGCCTCCGCCTGCTGGCGCTCGATCTCCGGCCACTGCTCCAGCACCGCGTCGCGCTTGTGGCGCAGGTGCTGCTCCAGGATTGTGCGCAGTCCCGGTCCGTCGCCTTCCTCCAGCGCCGCCAGCATCGCCTGGTGCTCCTTCACCGCATGGTCCCACTTGTCATGATTGAAGTTGGACCGGAAGCGCAGGTTCTGGATGCGGGTATTGACGCCGCCATAGGTTTCGGCCAGCGCGGCGTTGCGTGCGCCAAGACTGATCGCGTGATGGATCCTGCGATTGAGCCCGTAGTAGGCCGGCAGATCCCGCCGGGCATGGGCAGCCATCATCTCGTAATGCAGCGCCCTGATCTCGGCGAGGTCGGCCTGACTCCTGCGCTCGGCGGCAAGCTGTCCCGCGAGCCCTTCCAGCGCGCCCATCAGTTCGAACAGTTCCTCCACGTCCGCGCGCGACAGCGCGACCACCCGCGCTCCCCGGTTGGGCGGCAGTTCCACAAGACGCTCGGCCGCCAGGACCTTGAAGGCCTCGCGCAGCGGCGTCCTCGATACCCGCAGGAGTTCGCACAGGACCCGCTCATTGAGCCGCGTGCCGGGCGCGAGGCGGCCTTCGATGACCATCTCGCGCAGTCTCTCCGCCACCTCCTCATGCAGCGGCCGACGTTCGATCTCAAAGGCTCTTTCGACAGTCTTTTGCATACTGAATTATGTTACAGCCCGACCCGTCAATCAATCGCTTCGACAATTGGGACTTGATCGACCGAATTTTTGCATTCAAAATGCGAACCAGCAAGGTCATGCGACGTTCGCAGGCCCTCCCTTTCCGAGAAACCGAATGAAACTGTCACACGGCCTGGCGCTCAACGGCCACCCTTCCGGACGCCACTTCCTGCAGATCCCGGGGCCGACCAACGTCCCCGACCGGATCCTGCGCGCAATGGACTATCCGACGATAGACCATCGCGGCCCGGAATTCCAGCAACTCGGGAAATCCGTGCTGGCCGGCATCAAGTCGATCTTCCAGACCGAGTCCCCCGTCGTGATCTATCCGGCCTCGGGTACCGGCGCCTGGGAAGCCGCATTGGTCAACACGCTGTCGCCGGGCGATGCGGTGCTGATGTGCGAGACGGGACACTTCGCGGCACTGTGGAAGAAAATGGCGGAACGCCTGGGGCTCGTGGTGGACTTCATGCCCGGTGACTGGCGCCACGGCGCCGATCCGGCTGTGATCGAGAAGATGCTCACCGCCGACGGGCAGCACCGCTACAAGGCGGTTTGCGTCGTGCACAACGAGACCGCCACCGGCGTGACCAGCCGGGTGGCCGAGATCCGGCAGGCCATCGACCGGGCGGCGCATCCGGCGCTGCTGATGGTCGACACCATCTCCTCGCTCGCCAGCGTCGACTACCGGCATGACGAGTGGGGGGTGGACGTCAGCGTGAGCGGCTCCCAGAAAGGTCTGATGCTGCCGCCCGGCCTGTCCTTCAATGCCCTCAGCGACAAGTCGCTCGCTGCGGCGAAGACGGCCCGCCTGCCGCGGGCCTACTGGGACTGGGGCGACATGCTCGCGTCCAATGCCAACGGCTTCTTTCCCTCGACGCCGGCCACCAACCTGCTGTACGGCCTGCACGAAGCGATCGCGATGCTGCATGAGGAGGGCCTGCCCCGGGTGTTCGCGCGGCACCTCCGGCTGGCCCAGGCCACCGCGGGCCGCGGTGCAGGCCTGGGGCCTGGAGATCCTGTGCGCCAATCCGGCCGAGTACAGCCCCGCCCTGACGGCAGTGCTGATGCCCGAAGGTCACAGCGCCGACGCGCTGCGCCGGATCGCCCTGGCGAATTTCAACCTGTCGCTCGGCCAGGGCCTCAGCAAGGTTGCCGACAAGGTGTTCCGGATCGGCCACCTCGGCGACTTCAACGAGCTTATGCTGATGGGTACCCTTTCGGGCGTCGAGATGTCCCTGGAACTCGCGGGCGTACCCTACCGCAAGGGAGGCGCTCAGGCCGCCATGGCGCATCTTGCCGCAACCGCGCCGGCCGCCGCCGGCGCTCTCTGCCGCCTGATTTTCAATCCCGCCGCGGCCAGTCGATGGCCCGGCGAATCCGCAGCCAACCAGGAGGAGACATGAAACAGTCATTGAAAACCACTCGCCGGCACCTGCTTCAGGCAG
Organism: uncultured beta proteobacterium; assembly: GCA_963834335.1. Classification (GTDB taxonomy): domain Bacteria; phylum Pseudomonadota; class Gammaproteobacteria; order Burkholderiales; family Burkholderiaceae_E; genus Lautropia. Next base: position 1,157,774 of record CAWIBK010000002.1, read on the forward strand.
TCGTCGCCACCGGCGTCGTCGCCCTGACGGCGCCCGCCTTCGCGCAGGAAATCGAACTCAAGCTCGGCCACGTCGGCGAACCCGGCTCGATCTTCCAGATGTCCGCCGACGAATTCGCCAAGCAGGCCAACGCCAAGCTCGCGGGCAAGGCCAAGGTGGTCGTGTTCGGCTCCAGCCAGCTCGGCGGCGACAAGGAGATGCTGCAGAAGCTCAAGCTGGGCACGATCGACATGGCCCTGCCGTCGACGGTGATGAGCAGCGAGGTCGACCTGTTCGGCATCTTCGAGATGCCGTACCTGGTGAAGGACCGCAAGCACATGGGCCTGATCGAGAAGGAAATCTTCTGGCCGACGATCGCGCCGGCCGCGGAGAAGAAAGCCCTGACGATTCTCGCCGTATGGGAGAACGGCTACCGCAACATCACCAACAACCGCAAACCGATCGCCAAACCGGAAGACCTGCAAGGACTGAAGTTGCGGGTTCCCGAAGGCAAGTGGCGGGTCGCCATGTTCAGAGCCTACGGCGCCAACCCCAGCCCGATGAAATTCTCCGAATTGTTCACCGCCCTGCAGACCGGCGTGATGGATGGCCAGGAGAACCCGTTGACCCAGATCTACAGCGCCAAGCTGCAGGAAACCCAGAAGTACCTGTCGATGTCCGGGCATGTCTACACGCCGGCCTACCTCACGGTGGGCACACGCAAGTGGGAAAAGCTGCCGGAGGACGTGCGCAAGGTGCTGACGGATACGGCGAAGGCGACCCAGGCTTTCGTGTACGACACCGCGCAGAAGCAGGAGACCGACCTGCTCGAGAAGCTCAAGGCCGCCGGCATGCAGGTCAACGAGGTCGACAAGCCGGCGTTCGTCGCCGCCAGCAAGCCCATCTACGAGGAGTTCGGCAAGGAGGTCGCGGGCGCCGACAAGCTGATCGACCAGGCCATTTCGCTGGCCAAGTAAGCGCGCGCAACCACGGGACGGATCGATGATCAAGGCGCTGCGGGACAGCTACGAGAAGCTGCTGGAGTGGGTGGTGATCGTGCTGATGACGGCAATGGCGGTCGAGGTGACGATCGGCATCGTCTTCCGCTCGATCGGGCAGTCGCTGGTGTGGTACGACGAAGTCGCGTCGATCCTGCTTGCCTGGCTGACCTTCTACGGCTCGGCCTATGCGGCCAGCCGGCGCAGCCACATCAGCTGCCCGGAACTGGTCGCCCTGATGCCGCCTGGGCCACGCCTGGCGGTGACGATCGTGGTCGAGGTGCTGGTCATCGGCTTCTTCGCGCTCCTGGGGGTGATCGGCTGGCAGGTGCTCGAGGTCCTCGCCACCGACACCCTGGTCAGCCTGCCCTGGGTTCCCATCTCCTGGGTCCAGTCGGTGATTCCGATTTCGGCGGCGCTGATCATCATCGCGGAACTGCTGACGCTGCCGCAAGCGCTTGCCTGGGCGCGCGCCGATCACGCCCACGGCGCCACCGCGCAGGCGGCCGCGCAGGAATCGTCGCAATGAGCCGCAACCGGTCGATGTCCGGCTCGCCCCGCGCGCCCGACCGTACCGCCGTCCCCGCACCGCGCTGACATTACAGAAGGAAGTCTTGCATGGAAATGCTGTTCCTGTTCGCCTGCGTCCTGGCGCTGGTGTTGTTGAACGTGCCGATCGCGGTCTCTCTCGGCGTGGTCGCGGTGGCGGCAATCTGGCTGGTGCAGGGCACCGAGACGCTGCCGAACCTGCCGATCGTGGTCTACAACGCGGCAACCAACTTTCCGCTGCTGGCGATCCCCCTGTTCATCCTGGCCGGCGCGATCATGAACGCCTCCGGCATCTCCTCGCGCCTGATCGCCTTTGCCAGTGCCTTGCTCGGATTCATCCGCGGCGGCCTGTCGATGGTCTCCATCGGTGCCTCGCTGTTCTTCGCGGAGATATCCGGCTCGGCAGTCGCCGACGTCGCCGCGCTGGGCTCGATCCTGATCCCGGCGATGAAGAAAAAGGGCTACCCGGCGCCGCTCGCGGCCGCCGTGATGTCGTCCTCGGCCACGCTGGCCGTGATCATCCCGCCGTCGATCCCGATGATCCTCTATGCCGTGATGGCGGAGTCCTCGGTGGTGCAGTTGTTCGTCGCCGGCATCGTGCCCGGCCTGCTCGGCGGCGCTCGGCCTGATGGCGATGGCCTACTGGTTCGCGCGCCGCTACAACCTGCCGATCGAACAACGCTTCAGCTGGAAGGAAGTCAGGCGCACCGGTCGCGAGGCGATCTGGGCCTTCACCCTGCCGATGATCATCCTGGGCGGCATCTTCGGCGGCGTGGTGACCGCTACCGAGGGCGCGGCGCTCGCGGTGGTTGCGGCGCTCTTCATCGGCCTGCTGGTGTACCGCGAGCTCGACCTGCAAGGGGCTCAAGGCGGCCGTCATCGAGGGCGGCAGCCAGACCGCGGTCGTCATGCTGCTGGTGGCCACCTCGGCCCTGCTGGGCGTCTACCTGACCGAGACCCAGGCGCCGCAGAAACTGGCAGCAGGCCGTCACCGCGTTCACCACCAACAAGTGGGCCGTGCTGGCCCTGCTGAACGTGCTGTTCCTGCTGCTCGGCATGTTCCTGCATTCGGCCGCCGCCATCATCCTGGTGGTTCCGGTCGTCATGCCCCTGGTTCACGCCGCGGGAATCGACCCGGTCCATTTCGGGCTGGTGGTCACCCTCAACCTGGGAATCGGCCAGCAGACGCCGCCGGTGGCCAGCGTCCTCATGGTGGCCTGCTCGATCGCCAAGGCAGGCGTCTGGGAGGTTTCCCGGGTCAACGTGTACTTCATCTTCGTCCTCCTGATGGTGCTGCTGCTGGTCACCTATGTGCCGGTCACCGGCCTGGGCCTGGTGAACCTCTTCTATCGCTGATACTGCTCAACTGGAGGCGGCATGCAAAAGGAATCGATACTGGTCGAGCGTGACGGGGCCATCGCCACCGTCGTCCTCAACCGGCCGGAAAAGCTGAACGCGATGACGCGCCCGATGTGGCAGGCGCTCGGCGAGGCGATGGATCGGTTGTCCGCCGACGACTCGATTCGCTGCGTAGTGCTGCGTGGCGCCGGCGAAAAGGCTTTCTCACCCGGCAACGACATTGCCGAGTTCGAAACCGAACGCGCCAACCGCACCCAGGCAATCGCCTACGGCCACACCATGCACGAGGCCGCCCGCGCGATCTCCGACTGCCGCCACCCCACCCTCGCCCGGATTCATGGGATCTGCGTCGGCGGTGGACTCGAGATCGCCGCGCTGTGCGACCTGCGGATCTGCGGCGAGAGCAGCCGCTTCGGTGCGCCGATCAAGAACCTCGGACTGGTGATGGCCTATCCCGAAATGTCGCCGCTGGTCCGCCTGGCCGGCACCGCGGTGGCACTCGAGATTCTTTTCGAAGGACGCATCTTCGGCGCCCAGGAGGCCCGGGAGAAGCGCCTGGTCAATCGCGTGGTCGCAGACGATCGCGTCGGCGCCGAGTGCGACGAGACGGCGCAGAGGATCGCCGAGGGCGCACCGCTGGTGGCGCGCTGGCACAAGAAGTTCGCGCGCCGCCTGGCCGATTCCGCGCCCCTGACCGAGGCCGAATATCTCGAAGCCTTCGACTGCTTCGACACCGAGGATTTCCGTACCGGCTACCAGGCCTTCCTCGCCAAGCAGAAGCCCCGGTTCAGCGGCCGATGACCTCAGCCGACCCGACCCGCTTGTCTCACGCCACCGCGCCCGCCTCAGCCCAGTCGCTGCCGGGCCTCGCCCGCCGCACCGGGCAGATCGCGCCCTTCCATGTCATGGAACTCGTCAAGCGCGCGGCAGCCCTGCAGGCAAGCGGCCATCCGGTCATCCACATGAGCATCGGCGAGCCGGACTTCACCGCCCCGCCACTGGTGGTAGCGGCTCTCGACGAGGCCGTTCGCGCGGGTCGCACCGGCTACACGCCCGCTCTGGGTATCGAGCCACTGCGCCGTGCCATCGCCGACGACTATGCGCGAGCGGTTCGGCCTTGACGTCGATCCGGGCCGCATCGTTGTCACCGCCGGTGCCTCGGCGGCGCTGACCCTCGCCTGCATGGCGCTGGTCGATACGGGGGACAAGGTACTGCTGACCGATCCGAGCTATCCCTGCAATCGCCATTTCATCGCGGCCTGCGACGGCGTACCGACCCTGGTGCCGGTCGGCCCGCAGACCCGGTTCCAGATGACCGCCGATCTCTTGCGCCATCACTGGGACGGCGCGGTCAAGGGTACCTTGCTCGCATCGCCGGCAAATCCCACCGGCACGTCGATCGCATTCGACGAACTGGCAGCGATCGTCGCGGAGGTGCGCCAGCGCAAAGGCTTCACCATCGTCGACGAGATCTATCTCGATCTGTCCTACGGACTCGCAGGGGAATCGGCGCCGCCGCGCTCGGCCCTTGCCCTGGGCGACGATGTCATCGTCACCAACAGCTTCTCCAAGTTCTTCAGCATGACCGGGTGGCGTCTGGGGTGGCTCGTGGTGCCGCCGGCGCTGGTGCCGGTGTTCGAGAAACTGGCGCAGAACCTGTTCATCTGCCCCTCGGCGCTGGCCCAGTATGCGGCGCTGGCCTGCTTCCGGCCCGAGAGCATGACTATCTATGCGCAGCGACGGGAAGCCTTTCGCGAGCGGCGCGATTACATCGTTCCGGCGCTCGAATCAATCGGCCTGCCGGTGCCGGCAAAACCGGACGGCGCGTTCTATGTCTATGTCGATTGCGCAGGCACGGGCTTGAGCAGTGGCGAATTCTGTCACCGCCTGCTGGAAGAGGCGCACGTGTCGCTGGTACCGGGAGTGGACTTCGGCCTGCACGATCCGGACCGCTACCTGCGGCTGTCCTACGCCACCTCGCTGCCGTCGCTGCAGCAGGCCATCGGCCGGATGGATTCCTGGCTCAAGGACCTTAGCCGGGGTTGACAACCCCGGCGCGGGGACAACCCGCCGCGGGAAAGGGCAGCGCGACAGGTCGGCCCGGTCCTACAGGCCGATGCTGGTCCCCACCCCGTCGACTGTCGCCCCCACACTGAGAGTGCCGGAACGCCCGGCGCTGTCGTCGGCAGCGGCCTGGCGGGTGCCACCGGATCTGGCGCGAACCGCCCGGTCGAACTCCGCCTGGCGGCTCATCACCTTGCTGCCATAGCCGCCGTCGGTGTCATGCAGGGCGGCGCCGACATAGGCCTTGAGGCCCGCGGCCACCGTGCCATAGCGTTTGACGTACTCGCTGAGGATACGAGCGCCGACCTTGATATTGGCCATGGGATCGTAGGCCGCTTCGGGGCCGCCGAAGGGCTCGAACTTGCTGGTGTGCACCCGCGTGTGGACCTGCATCAGGCCCTGCGCGCCGGCGCTGCTCTGCGCGTCGGGATTGAAACCGGACTCGACTGCCATCACGGCGAGGATGAGATGGGGATCGAGCCGGAACTCGCTCGCCGCCTTGAAAGCATAGTGGACGAAGCGCTCGATCGACTCGTTCGCGACTCGATAGGTGCCCGCGATATGACGGGCGAGAGTGCGCTCGTCGCGGCTGAGCTTGACCGGTGGCAGGGGCTTGGGCACCGGCACGGCAGCGGACTGCACGGCATCGTGTCGAAGCCGATCGGCTGCGCTTGCCGCTGCCGGTTCGGACAAAGATACCGGTTCGGCCAATGCCTCTGGTTCCGTCAGCGCCACCGACTCAGGCAGCGCCACCGACTCAGGCAGCGCCACCGACTCAGGCAGTGCCACCGATTCAGGCAATGCCATCGGTTCGGACGGCAGTACCGGCTCGGACAATTCCGTGAGCGGTGTCAAGTCCGAACCCGATGCGGCAGGATCCGTCTCCGGCGCGGCCTGCTGGGCGTTGACGAGGCCGCAGGCGGCGAGAGCGCCGATCATGAAGGACATTTTCAGCCGGCCAGATCGGGCGGCACGCGTGTGGAGGACTCGGGCTCGGGGGACACAGGCCAGCGGCCTCCCACCCGCCGCTTTCGCGGACGGACATGACAATCGGGACATCCAGGCTCCTTGGTTCGCGGAGCTTCTGCGTCTCCGTTGGTCGCCATTGCTTGACGATACTTCGGCCCGGTGCACACTGCGTCCCGGGCCGAACCGTGGCGCATTCTAGCAGCCACCCGGTCGGCGGGCGCAAGCCCAGCGCCTTCGGCGCGCTTGCGGCAACCCGTCCGACACCGATCCGGCATGCGGGCGCATGCGAACATTCATGCAGGAGAGTCGCACTTCTCACGCGACCAGGACACATGAGCCAACGGTATTCCGACCTTCGCGATTTCATCCGTCTGCTCGAAGAGCGCGGCGAATTGAAGCGGATCACACAGGCGGTCTCGCCGCGACTGGAGATGACCGAGATCTCCGACCGGGTGCTGCGGGCAGCGGGGCCGGCCCTGCTGTTCGAGCATCCTCGCGACGCGGACCGGCGCTGGTCGATTCCGGTCCTGACCAATCTCTTCGGCACCCCTGCCCGGGTCGCGCGCGGCATGGGAGAAGATTCGGTGCAGGCCTTGCGTGAAGTCGGCAAGCTGCTCGCCTATCTGAAGGAGCCCGATCCGCCGCGCGGCCTCAAAGACGCCTGGGACAAATGGCCGGTGCTCAAGCAGGTGCTCAACATGTCGCCCAGAATCGTGACCACGGCGCCCTGCCAGAGCCGGATCATCGAAGGACGGTCGGTGGATCTCGGCGAACTGCCGATCCAGACCTGCTGGCCGGGCGATGCGGCACCGCTGATCACCTGGGGACTGGTCGTGACCCGCGGTCCGGGCAAGCCGCGGCAGAACCTGGGCATCTACCGTCAGCAGGTAATCGCACCCGACAAGACCATCATGCGCTGGCTGACCCATCGCGGTGGCGCGCTCGATTTCCAGGATCATCGGCGCATGAATCCGGGCCAGCCGTTTCCGATCGCGGTCGCGCTCGGCACCGATCCGGCCACCATGCTCGGCGCGGTGACGCCGGTGCCGGACACGCTGTCGGAATACCAGTTCGCGGGCCTGCTGCGCGGGTCGAAGACCGAACTGGTCAAGTGTCTCGGATCGGGCCTGCAGGTTCCCGCTACCGCCGAGATCGTGCTGGAAGGCGTTATCGCAACCGATGCCGACGGCGTCTTGACTGCCGCGCACGCGAGTCGACTGGGCCATCAGGGGCCGTTGCCTACGCAGGCACTGACCGGCTACGAGATGGCCATCGAAGGGCCCTTCGGCGATCACACCGGCTACTACAACGAACGCGACTGGTTCCCGGTGTTCACGGTCGAGCGCATCACCATGCGCGACAACCCGATCTATCACTCCACCTACACCGGCAAGCCGCCGGACGAGCCGGCGATACTGGGGGTCGCCTTGAACGAGGTCTTCGTGCCGCTGTTGCGCAAGCAGTTTCCGGAGATCACTGATTTCTACCTGCCCCCCGAAGGCTGCTCCTACCGGCTTGCCGTCGTGTCGATCCGCAAGGCATACGCCGGCCACGCCAAGCGCGTGATGTTCGGCATCTGGAGCTTCCTGCGCCAGTTCATGTACACCAAGTTCATCATCGTCTGCGACGACGACATCGACATCCGGGACTGGAAGGAAGTGATCTGGGCGATGACGACCCGGGTCGACCCGATCCGCGACATGACGCTGGTCGATCGCACGCCGATCGACTACCTCGACTTCGCCTCACCGATCAGTGGGCTGGGCTCCAAGGTCGGCATCGATGCCACCAACAAATGGCCGGGGGAGACCACGCGCGAGTGGGGAACCGCGATCGCGATGGATGCTGCAGTGAAGCAGCGGATCGACTCGCTCTGGACTTCGCTGGGCCTGTAGCTTCATTCAGGTCGATTCTCAGGGAAAACACCCTCCGCAGCGTCAGGGAAAACGCGCACCGCCGCGGGTTGTCGCGCAGCAGCTTCCTTCCTACACTGACTGTGGACGCTTGGCGAGGATCGTGTCGCATGACATCGAGTTGTGTTTCGCGGCGACCGTCATGTCTTGTGTTTCGGCGCTCATGGTTGCCTGAGTCGCGTGTGGCTCATGGCCGAAGAGTGTTTCCGGACGAAGGGGCGCACCTTGCCCAGACACACATTCCAGGAGACAGCAATGGCACGACTTACGTCAACACCGGCGGCGACAGACCTCACCTCGCCAGGCGCAGCAGGTACCCGCCCCCGCCGCCGCTTCCTCGCCGGCGCGGCCAGTGCCGGCGCCGGCGCCCTCGCATTTCCGATGGTGGCCAGAGCGCAGCAACCGGTCGTCCTCAAGATGCAGGGGTCCTGGGGGGCCAAGGACATCTTCAACGAGATGGCCGAGGAGTACGTCAAGCGGGTCAACGAGATGTCCGGGGGTCGTCTCAAGATCGACTACCTGCTCGGCGGCGCCGTCGTCAAGCCGTTCGAGGTGATGGACGCGGTCAACAAGGGCGTGCTCGATGCCGGCCACTCGGTGCCGGTCTACTGGTACGGCAAGAGCAAGGTGGCCTCGCTGTTCGGCTCCGGCCCGATCAACGGCTGCGATGCGCACCAGACCCTGGCCTGGATCTATCGCGGCGGCGGTCTCGAGATGTACCGGGAACTGCTCAAGCAACTGCAACTCGACGTCGTCGGCTTCTTCGCCATGCCGATGCCCACCCAGCCGCTCGGCTGGTTCAAGCAGCCGATCACCGACGCGTCTCAGATCAAAGGCCTGAAGTACCGCACCGTGGGCCTGGCAGCCGACCTGTTCCAGCAGATGGGTGCGCGGGTCACGCAACTGCCCGGCGGCGAGATCGTCCCGGCGATGGAGCGCGGTGTGATCGACGCCTTCGAATTCAACAACCCGACCTCGGACATGCGCTTCGGCGCGCAGGACGTCTCCAAGACCTACATGATGGGGAGCTTCCACCAGGCGATGGAATTCTTCGAGATCATCTTCAATCGCAAGAAGTGGGAGTCGATGCCGAAGGACCTGCAGGCGATCCTGACCTACGGCGTCGAAGCGGCCAGTTCGTCCAACTGGTGGACCGCCATGGACAACTACTCGCGCGACCTGGATGAGCTGAAGACCAAGCACAAGGTCAACATCCAGCGCACGCCGAAGTCGGTCATGGAAGAGCAGCTCAAGGCCTGGGACGTGCTCACCAAGAAGCTCTCCGACGAAGATCCCTTCTTCAAGAAGGTGGTCGAATCGCAGCGGGCGTGGGCCAAGCGCGTGGTGTACTACTCGGCGCTCAACGAAGCGGATTTCAAACTGGGTTACGAGCACGTGTTCCAAACCAAGCTTCCCGCAACCTGAGGCCTTCGCCGCCGCGCATAGCGAAAGCTCCGCTGCGCGCGGCTGCTGCCGGCCGGGGGTGGGCGAGCCTGACGGCGACCGCGCCGCCCCCTCGGGAGCGGCATTGGCACGGCCGGACCATGCGGCGTCGGCCCTGCAATCTTCTCTCTGATCCTTTATGCGCCAAGGAGTATCGATATGCGGGCCTACATGTACGGTGTAGATCAGCTCAGCAAGACGGTCGGTCACGCATTCGCCTGGTGCATCATGATCCTCACCCTGGGCACCTCGTACGAGGTGTTCGTGCGCTACGTGTTGAACGACCCCACCAGTTGGGCCTTCGACATGAGCTACATCCTATACGGCGCCCTGTTCCTGATGGCAGGACCGTACACGCTGTCCCGCAACGGCCATGTACGCGGTGATGTGTTCTACCGCCTGTGGCGGCCGCGCACCCAGGCCCGGCTCGAGTTCGTCCTGTACTTCCTGTTCTACTTCCCGGGGGTACTGGCCCTGGTCTTCTACGGCTTCGACTACGCCAGCGACGCGATCCGGCTCAAGGAGGTCAGCGTCTACAGCCCGGTCGGCGTACCGGTGTGGCCCCTGAAGATGCTGGTCCCGATTGCCGGCGTGCTGCTCACCCTGCAGGGCACCGCCGAGGTCTGCCGCTGCCTGCTGTGCATTCGCGAGGGGGACTGGCCGACGCGCCTGCACGACGTCGATGAAATGGAGGTCGAACTTGCGCTCGGCCATCGGACCGCAACCTCAGGCGCACCAGCAACGCGGAGCGCCGGCCATGAGTGATCCGATCCTCGCCCTGGTAATGCTGGGTCTGTTCATCTTCGTGATCCTGCTGGGATTCCCGATCGCGTTCACGCTCATGGCCATGGGCGTCAGCTTCGGCTACTACGCCTACTACCAGCCCGGGCAGTCGCTGCTCGACAACCGTGTCTTCTACCTCTTCACCCAGAACACCTACAGCATCATGAGCAGCGACGTGCTGGTCGCGGTGCCGCTGTTCCTGTTCATGGGCTACATCATCGAACGCTCGAACATCCTCGAGCAGCTGTTCTACAGCCTGCGGGTCGCGCTGCGCGCCGTGCCCGGCGCCCTGGCCGTCGCGGCCTTGCTGACCTGTGCCATGTTCGCCACCGCCACCGGCATCGTCGGCGCGGTGGTCACGCTGATGGGCCTGCTCGCCCTGCCGGTCATGCTGAAGGCCGGCTACGACCAGCGCCTGTCGTCCGGCGTGATCTGCGCCGGCGGCACGCTTGGGATCCTCATCCCGCCCTCGATCATGCTGATCGTCTATGCCGCCGCCACCGGCACGTCGGTGGTAAGGCTGTACGCGGCAGCGCTGCTGCCGGGCTTCCTGCTGGCCGGTCTCTACATCCTGTTCGTCATCGGCCGCGCCTGGCAGAACCCGGCGCTTGCGCCCAAGCTCAGCAAGGAGGAGTCCGATGTCTCTTTCACGCGCACGGTCCTGCTGCTGGTCAAGGCGTTCTTCCCGCTGGCTGCGCTGATCACGGCGGTGCTGGGCTCGATCCTGTTCGGTCTGGCCACGCCCACCGAAGCCGCCGCCGTCGGTGCGCTGGGCGGGCTCATCCTGGCAGCGGCCTACCGGGCGCTGACCTGGGGACGCCTGCGTGAATCGGTCTACCTCACCGCCCGCACCTCGGCGATGGTCTGCTATCTCTTTGTCGGCTCCTGGACCTTCTCCTCGATCTTCTCCTACCTGGGCGGCGAGGCGGTAATCAAGGACTTCGTGCTGTACCTGGACCTGACGCCGGTCACGTTCCTGATCCTGGCACAGGTGATCATCTTCCTGCTCGGCTGGCCGCTGGAGTGGAGCGAGATCATCATCATCTTCGTGCCGATCTTCCTGCCGCTGGTCACGCACTTCGGCATCGATCCGATTCTCTTCGGCATTCTGGTCGCTCTGAACCTGCAGACCTCCTTTCTGACGCCGCCGATGGCCATGTCCGCTTACTATCTGAAGGGCATAGCGCCGCCCAATCTGTTGCTGTCAACCATCTTCAAAGGCTGCCTGCCATTCCTGGGCATGGTCATCGTTGCCATGGTCATGGTCTATGTCTTCCCGTCCCTGGTGTTCTTCCTTCCGGATCTGTTCTATGGCGGCCGCTGACGTGCAGCACGCTTCAACGAGGAAAGTACGATGATGATCGACCCGGCACCGATCAATGCCCTGGGCGCGGTGGAACTGGTGCGTGCGCTGCGCGACGGAGAGATCTCCTCGGAGCAGTTGGTGGCAGCCTGCCTCGAGCGCATCGATGTAGTCGACGGCGTCGTCCAGGCCTGGGTCCATCTGGATCGCGACCATGCACTGGCCCAGGCGCGCGATGCGGACCTGCGCCGCATGCGCGGCGAAAGTCTCGGCATCCTGCACGGCCTGCCGGTCGGCATCAAGGACATCATCGATACCGCGGACATGCCCACCGAGGACGGCACGCCGCTGCACGCGGATCGCGCCCCGGCTCGCGATGCCGAGATCGTCACCCGGCTTCGTGCCGCCGGTGCCGTCATCCTCGGCAAGACGGTCACCACCGAGCTGGCTTACTTTTCGCCGGGCAAGACCCGCAATCCACATGATCCGGAGCGCACGCCCGGGGGTTCGTCGAGCGGTTCGGCGGCGGCGGTCGCCGCCGCCATGGTGCCGCTTGCGGTCGGCACCCAGACCAACGGCTCGGTCATCCGGCCCGCCTCGTTCTGCGGGGTCTGGGGATTCAAGCCGACTCACGGGCTGATCCCGCGTCGCGGGATCCTGCCGCTGTCGCGAACGCTCGACCAGGTCGGCGCGTTCGGCGGCAGTCTCGAGGACGCAGCGCTGCTCGCACAGGCAATGGTCGGATTCGACGCCGGGGATCCAGACACCCGACCCCGGGCAATGCCGCCCTTCCTGGCAGCGGCCAAGGACGTGCCGCCGCTGCCGCCCTCGATCGCGTTCCTCAAGACACCGATGTGGGAACAGACCGATCCCGACACCCGGGAAGCCTTCGCCGAACTGGTCGATCTGCTCGGCGATCGCTGCAGTGAGCTGGAACTGCCCGCTTCCGCGCTCGATGGACTCGAGTGGCACCGGACCATCATGGAGGCCGAGATGGCCTTCAACCTCGACCGGGAGTATTCGCTCGGACGCGATCGGCTCAGCCCACCGCTGCGTGCGCTGATCGAGCGTGGCCGGAAGGTGCCGGCGCTCGATCATCAGCGCGCCATGGCCCGCATCACTCCCTTGAATGAAAGCTTCGAAGAAGTCTTCCTGGCCTACGACGCCATCCTGACGCCGTCCGCCCCCGGTACCGCGCCAAGCGGCCTGGACAGCACCGGCAACCCGGTCTTCTGCACGCTCTGGACGCTCTGTGGCATGCCGGCCCTGAACCTGCCCCTGCTGCAGGGCGACAACGGCTTGCCCCTGGGCGTGCAGCTGGTCGGCCCGCGCCACGGTGACGCCCGCCTGCTCAGGACCGCGCGATGGCTCGCCGACCGGGTGGCCGAAGGCGCCGATCCAGCCGGGTCAAACTGATGGAGGTGCCACGATGAAGTACCTGTTCGGCCTGCTCGCAATCGGCCTGATGGCGGTATTCCTCGCGCCGATCGTGGTCAAGCTGCGTGACCTGACGCTGATCGCGGTCATCGCCGTCGGCTTCGTGATGATGCTGATAGACCTGTGGCAGGACCTGCGGGAGTGATCAGCCGCTGAGCTTCAGCCGTTCTGGTAGACCCATCGCAGGAGGTCGTCCTGCGCCTTGCGCGCGCCCTCGGCCAGCGGTCCGTTGATCAGCAGGGCCACGGCATACCGCTCGCCCGAGATCGCGGTCACGTAGCCGGCGATCGCCCTCACGTCGCGCAGGGTTCCGGTCTTGATGTACGCGTTGCCCGCCACCGGACTGCGCCGCAGTCGCGCCCGCATGGTGCCGTCGATACCGACCTGCGGCAGTGAATCCTCGAACGCGGCGGCGTGAATGCTGGCGGCTGCATGCGCCAGGACGGCGGTCAGGTCCTCGGCCGATACCCGCTCGATCCGCGACAGCCCGGAGCCGTTCTCGAGCACCAGCGAGGTCATCGGCAGCCCCTGGTTGGCGTACCACTGCTTGACGACCCGGCGGGCATCGTCCAGCGTCGCCGGCGACTGCTGGTTGTGCGCGGCCATCTGCAGGAGCAGCATCCTGGCCATCACGTTGTTGCTGTACTTGTTGACGTCGCGCACCACGTCGCCCAGCGTGCGCGGGGAGTACCAGTTGTAGTACGGGTCGCCGGTAGCGGCACCCGGGTCCACCCGCGTCGTGCCTGTCAGGATGCCGCCGGCCTGCTTCCAGGCAGCCTTGAAGAAGCCGTGGATGAACTGGCGATGCGTCAGGGCGGAGGCATAGAAGAACTGTTCGCCGCAGGCGCGCACCTGGGTACCGGTGATGCGGATGGTCGGGCGCGTCTCGGAACCGACCGCGTCATCGATCGAAAAACCGGTGCTGTTGGGCCGACACTTGCCTTGCAGCACCTTGACCTGGTTGTCGATCCGGACGTCCGCCAGGGGCGGATCCATCGTGACCTTCCCGCGCTTGGGATCGATCACGAAGCGGGTCGCCTTGAAGTTCATCAGGGCCGCGTACGGCCGGACGTTGTACGGCTGCGAATCGTCGCCGTCGAAGGATGCCAACCGCTCCGGGCCCGCTGCAAAGAGGGAGTCGTCGATGATCAGGTCGCCATGGATCTCGCGCAGGCCGGCCAGGCGAAGCTGGCGGATCAGCGCCGTCACATCCTCCACCACGAGCTTCGGATCGCCCCCGCCCTTGATGATCAGGTTGCCGTGCAGGCTCTCGCCCTCGACCGGCCCGGTGGTATATACCGACGTCACCCAGCGATAGTCCGGACCGAGCAGGGCCATCGACGCGTGCGTCGTGATCAGCTTCATGGTCGAAGCCGGGTTGAGCGGGCGATCGCTTCGGTGGCTGGCGCCGAGCGTGCCATTGCCCAGTGGCCGCACCATCAGGCCGTACTGGTCATGCCGGACTCCCGCAGCCTCGATCAGGCGTTCTGCCGTCCCCGACTGATCCCGCATCGGCGCCGGCGCCGCCCGGGCCTCCAGGCCGACGCCGCTTGCGGCGACCAGCATCGCCAGCAGCGCAGGCATCAACCGCCTGCCGCTGTCCATCCGCCAACCTGCCTGCCGGCTGCTCATCGCCACGTGTCCCGGATCCGTCTTGTGATGGCAAAAGTATTTCACGCAGGACCGGCGACACCGCGCGGGGACTGACAGACGTCGGCGGGGGGCAGACGACGGCCGGTGCATTGCCGACCAACGGTCGGTCTCAGTCCGGCTTGCGGCGCTTGAACAACATCGGCCCGTACTGGGCAAGCGCGACCCCGACCAGGGTGATCGCCGCGCCGATCAGCTTGCTCGCGGTCATGGATTCGCCGATGAAGAACCACGAGACGGCCCCGGCGACGACCGGCATCAGGTAGATCAGCGGCGCGGTTCGCCCGACACCGCGCACGGCGTTGACCCAGCCCCAGACGATCCAGCCGAGGAAGGCGGAGACGAGTACGCCCCACAGCAGGCCGAGCCAGACCTCCCAGCGCAGTCCGATCCAGTCGACGTTCATCCCCGCCTGCCAGGACAGCCCTACCAGCAAGGGGCTGGCGATGAAGGTCGAGTAGGCCATCACCGGAACCCCGCCCATGCGCATGATCACCGGTTTGGCCGCCACCGTGTAGTACGAGAAGAACGAGGCCGCCACCAGCAGGATCAGGTCGCCGCTGCCGGCCCGCCAGCGTTCAGCCAGCAACTTGTCGGAGAGGAATACGACCACGCCGACGCAGGCGATGGCCACGCCCGCGATCTGGCCCGCCGACAGACGCTCCATGCCGGTCAGCCGCAGCAGCAGCAGGGTGAACAGCGGGCCGCAGGCCAGGATCAGCGACGAGGAGAACGCCGTCGACATGTGGATACCGTAGGTCACGAGGCCGACATGCAGGATGTGGCCGGACACCGCCAGTTTCACCAGATCGCGCAGGTCCGACTGGTCCACCGGCGGCCAGTCGATGCCGTACCGATAGAACATCCACAGCGACGCGCAGATCGGCAGCACCAGGAAGCGGGCGAACAGGAATCCCGCCGGGGTCAGGATCGGGAAGATCAACTTCTGGACCGTGAAGTTGCTTCCCCAGACGAGGATCAGGGCGAGCGCGATCCATAAGGCGCGACGCTGAACGTCAGGCGTCGCAATCAATTTTGCGGGTATCGGGCGGCGGGACTGCGGGACGGCGGCATGTCCGCAATGATAGGCAGGCGCGCAATCTTTTCAAAATCATGAGCGCAGAACCGGCTGGGCCGGAGAGCCGGATGAACCGAATGGCCGGCCGGTGCGACACATGACCGACGAACCGCTCGATCACGGTGCGCGGCCGCTGCCGGCGCTTCGCTTGGCAGCCACCGGCCTACGGACTATATTGAACTGCCGGCCTTTGACTTCCTGCGGTCCGCAGTCCTCGGGTCTTCTGATAAGGACACGACGAAGTGCACAGCAAGCCGTTCTACCGACAACTGCTCGCCCTTGTCCTGACGGCAGGGTTCGCCCTGGCCGCCCCGCCCGCGGGTTCACAGCCGGCCGGGGCCGACGTCCAGCCCTACCTGCAGGTAGAGACCGGATCCCACGCCGCCGTGGTCCGCCGCATCGATGTCGCGGTCGATCGATCGCTGGTCGTGACCGCCTCCGACGACAAGACCGCCCGGGTCTGGGACCTCGCCACCGGCGAACTGCGACAGGTGCTGCGACCCGCCGTCGGAGCGGGCGAGATCGGCAGGCTCTACGGGGTTGCCATCCATCCGACCGAGGACCTGGTGGCGGTGGGAGGAACCACCGGCCGGGGCGTCGGCTCGCATCGGATCCTGATGTACTCCATGTCCAGCGGCCTGCCGGTGCGGTCGTTCGATGCCCGCGGCGGCGACATCAAGAAGCTCGCCTGGAGCCGGGACGGCAGCCTGCTGCTCGCGGTGTACGCGGGCGACCACGCCCTGCGCGTCTTCGATCGCAACGGCGTGCTGGTCCATGAACAGCCGCTTACCGCGCCAGCCTACGGACTCGCGGTCTCCGCCGACGGCATGGCGGCGGCCAGTTCGCTCGACGGCCGGATCGTGCTTGTGACGGCGCGTGACGGCCGGGTCGCCCCGGTGCGCACCGTCACAGCCCAGACCGACCAGGCGGTCGGCCTGGCGTTCTCCCCGGACGGCTCGCGACTCGCGGTCGCCTTCCGCAAGGCGAAGACCGCGCCGCAGGTGCTCGACGTCGCCAGCGGCCGCACGGTATTGCAATTGCCGCAGCATGACGTGGTCGAAGGCACGCAGCTGAGCGTGGCCTGGTCGCCGGATGGCCGCCAGATCATCGTGGGGGGGTCGGGCTACAACGAGCGCCGCCGCTTCCCGATCTTCTTCCACGACGCGTCCAGCGGCAAGCTGATCGGGCAGCAGGACGTCGCGGACGACACGGTGTTCGACCTGGTGGCCTTGCCGCAGGGCCGGGTTGCCTGGGCCAGCCACGACGGCGGTTGGGGCGTGGCGGCGCCCGACCAGGTCACCCTGGCGGTCAATGCGGGGATTGCCGACCTGAAAGGCCCGGAAACGCTGCTGGTCAGTGCCGATGGCCGACGGGTGGGATGGACCTATGCCTGGGGTCGGGATCCGGCGCTGTTCGACTTCTCCCGGCGGCTGGTGGACACCGCGGTCACGCAAGCCGGCAAGCGCGACCTGGAAGCCCCGAACCCCAGCCGCGGCGGATCCGACCGCCCGAGCTGGCAGGACACCACGCGTGCGCGCGTCAACGGCCGCGCCATCGACCTGGACCCTGCCGAGGTATCGCGGGCGCTGGACTACTTTCCGGGCGCGGACGATGCCGCTCTCGGGACCAGTCACCGCCTGCTGCGCATCGATTCCAAGGGGGCAGTCCAGTGGCAGGTCCGGACCGCGGGCGAGGTACGTTCGGTCAACGTGACCCGGGATGGCCGCATGATCGTCACCGGCATGTCGGACGGCACACTGCGCTGGTGGCGGGCGGCCGACGGCCGCGAACTGCTGGCACTGCTGGCCGCCCGCGACGGACGCTGGGTGGCCTGGACGCCGGAGGGCTACTTCGACGCCGGCGCCGGCGCCGACCGGCTCGTCGGCTGGACGGTCAATCGCGCCGACGGTTCCGGCGCCGACCACTTCTCCCTGAACCGGTTCCGCGACCGGTTCAACCGGTCGGACCTGGTCGACCGGGTGCTGGAGACGGCAACGCCGGTCGCCGCCCTGGACCCATCGATCATCACCGCACGGACGGCGAGCGCCAGCCCGCCACTTGCGCCGCAGGCGCCCGGTTCGCCGTCCCCACCGCCAGCGCCGGCCGCCGCCGCACCGGCCAGCCTGGCAAGCCTGCAGTTCCCGCCGGTGATCGGTCCGGTCAACCTCACGACGCTCAAGCCGGCGTCCGGCCAATTGTCGATTCCGGTCGCGATCCGCGCCAAGGGCGATGTCCAGCTGGAAGTGCGGGTGGACGGCCGGCCGGTCCCCGAGGCCACGCAGACGGTGCCCGCGACCGGAGCGGACGGCCGCAGTGCCACCGCCAGCCTGCCGGCGCCTCCAGCCGGTTCGCTGGTGCAGGTGATCGCCAAGGACAGCAACGGCGTCTCCGAACCGATGGGCTTCGTCGTCACGCCTGCCACGGCCGCGCAGGCGGAGGGCTCGCTCAAGCCGGTGGTCGCGGTCGACCAGCCCGCCGTGGCAATGGCCCTCGCGGCAGTTGCGCCGGCCCCTGCCCCGATCCCGGCCGTCACGTCCAGCCAGTTGCGGTCGGCGTCCGCATCCGGGCCGCGCCTGGTGGTCCTGTCGATCGGCATCAGCGAATACAAGCAGCCCGAATACCGACTCGGCCTTGCCGCTAAGGACGCGACCGACTTCGCGCAGGCCATGAGCAGCCAAAGCGGCAAGCTCTACCGCGACGTGCAGACCCGCTCGCTGACCAATCAGCAGGCCACCCGCCTGGCAATCATCGCCAACCTGAAGTGGCTCAGCGATTCGGTCGGGCCCGGCGACATCGGCATGCTGTTCCTGGCCGGTCACGGCATCAACGCCAAGACCGGCCAGTACTATTTCCTGCCGCATGAAGGCAATCACGAGAAGCTGGAACAGACCGCGCTGCCGGAGGCGGCGATTCGCGACACGCTCGGCCGCATGCGCGGCAAGGCCCTGTTCTTCGTGGACACCTGCTTCGGCGGCAACGTCGTCGGCAACTTCACTACCGCCAGCCGGGAACTGGCCCGCATGGCCAACGACCTGGCCGCAGCGGAGAATGGGGTCGTGGTTTTCGCCTCCAGCTCCGGCAAGCAGTTATCGGAAGAAAACGACGCCTGGGGCAACGGTGCCTTCACCAAGGCGGTGCTCGCTGGCTTGTCCGGCAAGGCCGACCTGACCCGCACCGGCCGCATCACCTTCAAGGGGCTGGACTTCTACATCTCCGAAGAAGTCCGCAAGCTCACCGAAGGTCGTCAGACGCCGGTGACGATCTCACCGATCGGGGTGCCCGACTTCGCGATCGCCAGGATCGGAACCGTCTGAGAGAATCGGAGGCCTGCGCGACGCCTTCGCGCAGGCTCCTTTCTCACGCAGGCGCCATTCACTTCGTGATCGTGCCGAAGGCGCCGATGACGACAACGTCGTCCTTGAAGCCCAGTGCCACGACGGCACCGGCATCCCGCCGCTGGAGGTCCCTGATCGGGGGCAAGTCGGCCAGTCGCGCCGGCAACACCCGGCTCTCGCGGTCCGCCCCGAGGCCCCAGTAGAACACCGCACCGGATTCGTCGAGCGCCACTGCCCCGCCCTGCACCGGCACTATCTTGCGGACGGCGCTCAGGCTCTTCACCGGGGCCGCCAGGTATCGGATCGAGGCGGCTTCGTCGCCGAGCAGTCCCTGGCTCGCGAGTCCCCAGCCCCAGACCGAACCGTCCGAACGCACCGCGAGTGCGCTCGCCCCGCTGGCGACGATCGAGACGGTGCCGGTCAGATCGCCGCCCCCTGCCACCTGGACCGGCCCGGGTAGCGCCAGGAACAGGACGTTGGGCCCGCGTCCCAGGGCACCCTGCCGCTCCGTCCCCCAGGAAAAGACGCGACCATCGGCGAACAGGGCCAGCGAAAAATCAATGCTGGCAGCCACCGACCGGACCTCGCCGCTGAGCGGGACGGTCTGCGGGGCGAGGTAGCTCCCCGATTCCTCGAGACCGAGCTGGTAAGCGTCGTTGCTGCCCCATGCCAGCGCCTTGCCGCCGATCGTGCGGGCCAGAAGGTGCGACGACCCGAATACGATTTCGGTGGCGCCGTCGGGCTGCGAGAGCGGGCCTGCCACGGCTACCGGCGTCGTCGTCACAGTCGGCTCGGCCACCCCGAACCGGAACGCCGCCGGCGCGCTGCCGAAGTTGTCGATCGGGTTGGTGCCAACCGCCTGCACGCTGCCGTCCACGCGGCGCACCAGCATCGCCTGGCCGTCGCTGAACAAAGCGGTCGCGGCCAGTGCGGTCGACGGGATCGTCGGCTCGACCGGCAGTGGCGCCTCGGGTGCCCCGCTTGCGGACCTTACCAGGACCGAGCCGTCCGACATCAGCCGCGCCGTGAATGCCGATTGCGCAGCAACGTATCCACCGAAGCCGACGGTCTGGGGTGCAGGCAGCGAGCCGACGTCAGGGCCGAAACGTCGGTTGACCGTGTCTAGGGATGCCACCAGCCGTCCCGGCAGCTCAGTCGGAACATAGGCCTGCTGCCCGGTCGGCGCGAGAGATCCGCCGTCCGAGCCGGCACCGTCCAGGCGGGCGTCGACCAGGTCCTTGGCCAGTTGCGTGGCGATGCTCAGCCCGGGCGCCGCCAGCGCCGGATTGAACTGGCTGGCCGCGACGGTGAATGCGGCGATCACCGCGCCGTACCGGCCGGCCGGAGTATCCGGCAGCGCACCCTTGCCCGAGTCGGCGTTGATCAGCACCGGCAGCAGGGTCAGGTCGGCAACCGCCTGAACGGCGGGAAGCTGGCCGTTGAGAAGCAGGCGGATCCGCTCGTTCGACTCCCGGGCACGCTGCGCCGGCGGCAACTGCGAGAGCTGCCGGTCGGCGTCGGCATGCCCGACCGCCGCCTCGCTGAACGGTGTCAAACCGATATTGGCGCGGATCGCCGGGACATGCGCGCGCAGCTTCTGGCCCGCGGGAAAGGCGACCCAGGCATTCTTCGCCTCGTCGAAATACTCGCTGCCGCCCTGCCCGATCAGCTCGACCAGGAGCGAGCCGGCATAGGTGCGGCCCGGCCTGATGGTCACCAATCCGGTGATGGGATCGGTGGTGGCCGGCCCCAGCCGGGTGCCGTCGTCCAGGGTCGCATAGACCAGCGCATTGCGGAACTGCCCGAGCGATCCGCCCGCGCCGACGCCGCCGCCGCCGTCGGCACCGCCGCCGATGCCACCACCGCCATCGCTGCCGCCTTCCAGACCGGTCACGGTCCAGCCGCGGTCGCCGGTGAACCCGGCGAAGACGCCGATCGCCTCCGGCCCGGATTCGGGGTTGGGTGGGGGCAGCAGCACAGCCGGCGTGTCGCTGCCACCCTCCGGCGTTGGACTGCTGGAGACCGCCGTGGTGCCACCACCGCCGCCGCAGGCAGCAGCAAGCATCAGCGTGGCGGCCAGCAGGCTGCCGGCGAGCAATCGGCGCGGTCCGAGGAAGTCAGCGGTTTGAAGTCGCTCGCGGCCAGTCCGCACACTTCGTCGGTCTTCTGCAAGGGCTGCGACTCGATTCATTGAACTTCTCCTGGCGAGGCCGCGACTCAGATTGTGAGAACGGTCCAAACAGAGGCTACGGCCATCGCCGCTCTCGATATCGCAAAGATAAACCCTACCAGTCCGAAAAAGGAAACACCATGAAAGCAGCCAAGCTCATCCTCGCTACCGCAGTGTCCGCATTCCTCGCCGGTGGCGCGCTCGCGCAGGGCAAATCCGAAGTCAACCTGACCAACGCCCGCCAGAACCAGGTCGGCGGACTGGCCAACAAGCAATCGGCCGCCATCGGCAGCGTCCAGGGCAACGGCCAGTCCAAGGTCAATGCCACCAACATCGGCCAGAGCCAGGTCGGCGGCCTCGCCAACAAGCAGGACCTCAACATCGGCACCGTCAAGGGCAACGGCAAGTCCGACGTCAACGCCAGGAACATCAGGCAATCCCAGGTCGGCGGACTGGCCAACAAGCAGGCCATCAACCTCGGTACCGTCAAAGGCAACGGCACTTCCAAAGTCAACGCCAGCAACCTGGCGCAGTCGCAAGTCGGCGGCCTCGCCAACAAGCAGACGATGGATGTCGGCACCGTCAAGTAAATGCAGGCAACCCAGGGCGGCGCCAGATTGCGCCGTCCTTCTCCGTCGCGCACTGGCGTCACGGAACTCCCGCGACGGCCAGCCAGAAAAAAGGTTATCACGATGTTCATCCCGGTGGCCAGCACCGCGCCGCGCTTTCTCCCCACAGCCGGGAGTGCGATCTGCAGACATGTTTGACCCTGCGGGAGACGCCTTCCATACTGCACTCGCAGGTGGTCGAAGCAGAGCGTGCATCTTCCCCGGCATTCGGTTCCGTCCAAGAGCATCGTTATGACTCCTCGACTGAAGAACCGGCTGCTGCCGCTTCTGATAATGGTGAAGAACGACCAGATCGAGGTTGCGGCAGCCGTCAACGGCGGCAGTCTTTCCCTGTACGGCGAGCAGGAGGTGGGCGCTGCCTCCGTCGCTGCCGTCCCGCCAGCGCCTTCGCCCGACCGCGCGCAGCTCCACACGCCAGACACTCCCTTTCGGCAATGCCGCCGAACGGACCCCGCCCGCACGCGTGTCGACCATGGCCGAGACGCCAAGGCCGATCCCGCAATAAGTTTTTTGAACCCCTCATGGAGGTGACACGACCCATACATATCGATCACGGCTCTACTTAATTGCGATCTTGAGAAAACCGAAAAATTCAACTCATCAAGAGGAACAACCATGAGAACCGCATCGAAACTGTTCATCGCCGCCGCCGTTGCTGCCGTCTTTGCCGGCGGTGCGCAGGCGCAAGGCAAATCGGAAGTCAATCTGAGGAACGCGACGCAGTCCCAGGTTGGCGGGCTGGCCAACAAGCAGGCGGCCGGAATCGGCAACGTCCAGGGCGACGGCACTTCCAAGGTCACTGCCAGCAACATCAGCCAGCGCCAGGTGGGTGGCCTTGCCAACAAGCAGGATCTGAACCTCGGCAATGTCAAGGGTGGCGGCACCTCCAACGTCAATGCAAGGGGGGTCCGCCAGTCGCAAGTCGGCGGCCTGGCCAACAAGCAGTCGATGGATGTCGGCAACGTGAAATAGGCGCAGCGGCGCCCTTGGGAGGGCGGGGCCACGAAGGTCCCGTCGTCCCCGACCATGCGAAGGAGTTCCAGATGAACCAGTTTTCAATGATCCCCAGGCGTCGCCTGCTGCCCCCTCGACTGGCGCCACTGGCGCTCGCGCTGACGATCGGTGCTCTTGCCTTACCCGGCATGGCGCCTGCCGCCGAGTCTGAACCACTGGACCTCGATCCGAACCACCAGGCGTTGGTTGCGCGCGAGAAGATCAAGCAGCGCGGCGCGACGCGGCGTTCCGACGCCCGTCAGGGCCTGCAGCAGAACGGACAGGACAGCGGCTGCGGCAGAGTTGACATCGGCAACAACAGCAACGACTCACGCTCGGCCAGAGGCCGGGTCAATCCCCGGGACACCACCGTCATCGTGACTGGTCCGGTGATCAACGCGGCACGGTGCAAGTAACAGCCGCCAGCGGATGAACTGACATGCATGCCTCCAGCCCTCTTCCCGCGCGCCCACGGTCACGCAAGCTCGTGACCCGCCGCCTCAGCCTGCTGCTCGCCGGTGCAACGCTTGCCGCCTGCGCCACGGTCACCGACTACGAGCAGGATGTCGTCAAGCGGGCGGATGAAATCCGCAAGGGACCGAAAGAGGTGCCCGCACTGAACGCCACCGGCTTTGCACCGGCCTTGCGCTGCATGGACATCACCTTCCTGAACTACGGGGTCAGGAACCTCACAGTGCTGATGGAAGACGTTCCCGACGCGACCCGCAAGGTCAACGCCGGCGGCAAGGACATGATCATTTCGGCGATGTCGCAGATGACGCGCCGCAGTCGCGCGGTCAACCTGATGGCCTTCAGCATCAACGATCAGACGCTGGGTGCGGTCATCGGCATGGGCACCCGCAACAAGCTGGTCGAAACGCCGCCGGATTTCACCATTCGCGGCTCGGTCTCACAGTTCGACGAAAACGTGGTTCGCAAGCAAGGCGATGCCGGTCTTGGCATCGGCGCCTTCAGCGCCGGCTACGCCAAGCAGGGGACCGCGTCGGTGCTGGCGCTGGACCTGAGCGTGATCAACACCAACACGCTCAACCTGGTGCCCGGGGTGACGTCGAAGAATTCGGTGCTGGTGCTCAAGAGCGGCACCGGCGCGGACGGCGAGGTCAACACCAGGAAGTTCGGCCTCAACTTCAGCTTCGTACTGAGCCAGAGCGAGGGCACGGCCCAGGCGTTGCGCACCCTGTCGGAACTCGCGTCGATCGAGCTGATCGGGAAGCTGACCAAGATACCTTACTGGACCTGTCTCGGTGCAAGCGACGAGGACCCCGGGGTATTGGCCGAGATCACCGACTGGTGGGAGACGATGGCCGCCAACCCGATCTCGCTGGTCGCCTATTTCCAGCAGCAGATGATCGCCCGGCAACTGTATGCCGGCGAGGTCAACGGCACGGTGGACGATGCCCTGCTGCACGCGATCGAGATCTACCAGCGGGCGATGGGTCGGCAGGCCTCGTCGACGCTCAATTTCGATTTCTTCCGGGAGTACCTGCGCACCGACCATGCCAAGGTGCAGGAGAAGGCGGTTGCCCTGCTGAAGGACAATCCGGCGCCGACCCTCCAGGCCGCAGCGGCGGAGGGCGCCACCCGCACCGCGCCGGCGGCGCAGACCCTGGCTACTTCGCCGCCGCCCAAGCCGGATGAACTCCCCTTCGTGTACGTGGCGGGCGTCCAGGGCAAGGATTCGATCCACCGGCGCGGACAGCCCTTCGAGATCGACGTCGCCGTCGACCAGGACACCAACCTGTACTGCTATCTGCTTGACGAGAATCGCAAGGTGAACCAGTTCTTCCCGAATCCGGCGCAGCCCGATCCGTCGGTCAAGGGGGGCACCCGGATGCAGTTCCCCGGCCAGTTGCCCTTCCGCTTCGTCGCCAGCCCACGGGGCGCAGTCGAGTCGATCGCCTGTTTCGCATCGCCGGTAGCGCTGGGGGCGGAGCCGCTCAAGACGCTGCGGATTGCGCGCAACACCGATGAACTGAAAGCCGCGTTCCGCCAGGTGGGCGGTCCCAGGACCAGCATGGGAGTCTACGATGTCAGGACGCAGTAGGTTGGCACGGTGGCCCCGGGCGCTGATCGCGGCAGTGGCGCTGTTGGCCTGCGGTGGTTCAGGCGCGGAGATCGTGGACAACGGCAGGTCTGCTAGGACCCGCCCGGCACCGGTCGAGTCGATGGCGCGGGTTCCCGACAACGCACCGAAGTCGGTGCTCAAGTGCTGGCAGGAAGGACGCCTGATCTTCGAAAGTTCGGGCGTCACCATGGCCGAGGCCGCAGCCGGCGCGCGCGCCATGAAGGCAGCCAACGGTCGCACGGTCCAGTTGCTGGACCTGCGCCAAGGACTGTGCATCCTGGAGCGGACCAATGACTGAGCAATCGCGCACCCTCTCGAAGTCCCGCCGCAGGGCGATAGGCGCAACACTCGCGCTGCTCGCGGGTCTTCAAGCGAACCGTCCATCGCTTGCGGCAGGACTCCCGAGCAGGGAACTGAACCTGGACGAGTTCGACCGGCTGGTGCTCGCAGTCTCCGCCGACGTCCAGATCAGGATTTCGGACAAGAGCCACGCCATCATCGAGGCGGAGCAGTCGGTGATCGACGCCATCGGTTTCCAGGTCGAAAACGGCACCTTGACGGTCCTGGCGACCCGCAGTTTCCAGACGCGTCATCCGGTCCGGATCCGGATCAGCAGTCGCGGGCTCAAGAGCCTCGAAGCCAGGGCGGCCGTCGATGCCAGCCTCGATGCCCTGAAAGGCGAGAGCTTCGCGCTGACCGTCCACGACAGTGCGACGGTGACGCTCAAAGGACTGAACCTCTCGTCCCTCAACGCCGACCTAGGAGGCAGCGCCACGGCGAAGCTCGCCGGCCAGGCCAGGTCGCAGGAAGTAAGCCTTGCCGGCGCGGGAACCTACGACGCGGCGGCGCTGAAATCGCAGTCGGCGGTCGTCGAAGCCTCCGGCAGCGGCGACGCGGTCATCGCCGCAAGCGATGGCCTGGATGTGGATGTCTCCGGCGCAGCCACCGTGCGCTACGCCGGCAGTCCGAAGTTGAAGCAGTCGGTATCCGGAGCGGGAACGCTGGAGCAGATCCGGCAGTCGAGGTGAATCATGAAAACCAGGCGGATGAAGTGCGGTACCCGGCATTGCCTCGAAGCCATCGGAATGGTGGCGGCGGCAGCCGGCCTGATCGGCCTGAACGGCCCCGCGTGGTCGCAGGGCACGGCCACGGTCGACCTCAAGCGCGCCAACCAGGTCCAGGTGGGTCCGCTGCAAAGCCAGTCGCTCAGTGTCGGCAATGTCCGGGGCAATGCCCGCGCCAAGGCGACGGTCGGCTCGGCCACGCAGATCCAGACCGGCGCCCTCAACAGACAATCCGCAAACATCGGCAATGCCGAGGGCAATGCGCAGAGCAACGTCCATGTCGGCTCGGCCACCCAGATCCAGGCCGGCGCCCTCAACAAGCAATCGATGGACATCGGCAATGCCAAGGACAACGCACGCACCAACGTCCATGTGGGCACAGCCAGCCAGGTCCAGGCCGGCGCCCTCAACAGACAGGCGATGGACATCGGCAACGCCAAGGACAACGGGCGCACCGACGTGCGCGTCGGCAAGGCGTCGCAAGTCCAGGCGGGCGCGCTGAACAAGCAGAAGATGGCCATCGGCAATGCCGCCGGCGGCGGTCGAACGGATGTACGGGTCGGTACGGTGACGCAGGTCCAGGGCGGCGCCATGAACAAGCAGGCGACGGAAATCGGCAACAACGCCAGTGGCGGCACGACCCGGGTCAGCGTCGGCAGTGTGACCCAGTCCCAGGGCGGCGTTCTGGGCAACAACTCCGTTCGAATCGGCAATCGCTGAGAGCCCCGTCATATCCGACCAGGATCACGACCCCTCATCCCCACGCAAGGTGACCGACATGTCCTCCAATCGACCCCCCTCCCAGCCCTCCTTCCGGCCCTCATTCCTGCCCCCCTCCCGGCCCTCCTCCCGGTTCACGCTGCGCGCCTCAGCCGGCGCGATTGTCCTGGCGCTGGGCGCATTGGGGGCGATCCCGTCCCCGGCCGGCGCACAGGTGACTTACTTCGAGCGTCCGCCGACGCCGGAACAACTGCGCGCCGCGCTTCTTGCACCCGCGACATCCACAGCCACGGCGGTGCTATCCCCAGCACAAGCCCCCCCTGCGTCGGCCGCCACAGCCCCGCTGCCCAGCGGCTCCCGCACCCGCGGCATCGTCTGGAGCACCGGCGCCACCGGCGGCGGCAGCACGACTGCAAGCGCCGCTGCCAGCGCCGCAGCACCGGTACCGTCAGCCGGCGCCGGGATGCAGGCACCGGCACAAGTCGCCTACCCGGCCACACCAGGCTCACCGGCGGCTGCGCTGCCGATCAACTTCGATCTCGGCAGCAGCCGGATCCAACCCGGTTCCCTTCCCTATCTGGAAACCATCGCCTCGGTGCTGCGCACCGACCCATCGCTGCAACTGGTGATCGAAGGCCACACCGACGACCGGGGCTCGTACAACCGCAACATGGTTCTGTCATGGGATCGGGCGCTGGGTGTTTTCAGGACCCTGGTCGAGAATTACGGCATCGATCCGAGACGCCTGCAACCGGTGGGAAAGGGACCGCTGGAGCCGATGCCGGGCACACTGCCGGCGGATGGCGCCAACCGGCGGGTGCAGTTCCGCATCAGCGGCTGAACGGCCGTCGCATCCGGCAGTCGGGCGGCTCCGAAACCGCCTCGGCAGCCAGTCGGCGCACCGTCGTGAACCCGAAGCCCGAGCCTTCGATGTCCAGGGGGGTAGCCGGCGTACCGGCGCGCGCCATCAGCGAGACGTAGAGGCCGGTCTGCACCTGGTGGTCCTGCGCCCGCATCTGCATGGCGACGCCACCCGCTTCGACGCGCATGCCTTCCAGGGCGGTGGCGATGTCGGCCGGCTCGGGCGATGCGGCCGCTACCGTGGCCTTGGCCAGCATCTCCACCAGGAGGAGCATCCGCGCGTGGAAATAATCGTCCGCCGGCTTGGGAAAGCGCTGCCTGAATTCCCGGTAGATTGCCTGCATTCCAGGCGTCGCGGCGTTGTAATGCCATTCGGCCACCGCCAGCACCTTGCCTTCGCCGGCAGCACCGATGGCGGCAGGCGCGCCCAGGCCGTTGGCATAGAAACTGAAGAATCGGACGTCCAGAGCCGATTCGCGGGCCGCGCGAACCAGCAAGGTCAGGTCGTTGCCCCAGTTTCCGGTCAGTACTGCGTCGGCGCCGCTGGCTCGGATCTTCTGCGCATAAGGGCCGAAGTCCTTGACCCGTCCGATGGGAATCAGGTCGTCGCCGACGATCTCGATGTCGGGCCGCAACTGCGTCAGGCGGGCACGCGCAAGCCGTGAAAACTGCTGGCCGAAACTGTAGTTCTGGTTGATCAGGTAGACGCGGCGCACGCTGGCGTCGTCCTGCAATGGCCCCAGCAAGGCGGTCAGGCGCATGCCGAGGTCCGCGTCGAAACGGAAATGCCAGAAGCTGCAGGCTTCCCGTGTCAGGGCGGGATCGATGGCCGAGTAGTTGAGGAACAGCAGTTCCCGCCCGGGATTGCGCTGGTTGTACTTTTCAACGGCCGCGATGATCGCAGCCGCGACACCGGAACTGTTTCCCTGCAGCACGATCCGGATGTCGCGGTCGGCCGCCCCCTGCAGGGCCTGAAGCGCACCCTCCACCTCGCCCTTGCTGTCCAGGGACACCAGCTCAAACGTCAGCGGCCGGTCTCCCACCCGCAGCCCGCGGGCATTGATGCGCTCGATTGCGAAAACGAAATTTCGCTCCACCGCTTCGCCGGCATTGGCGAAAGGTCCCGACAGGCCTTCGATCAGGCCAAGCTTGAGGTTCAAAGGCTTGCCGGCAGGCAAGGCATCGGCCGCTCCGGCCATTCCGGTAACGCCGGCAAGTCCGGGAAGCCCCGCAGCACCGGCAATGACCAGCAGGCCCAACGCGAATCGTCGGATCATTTCTCAGCCGTCTCCCCTGCAGATTCCCCGAGCATCCGGCTGCAGGCAGAAGTCGCCCACCAGGCTGCTGGTCTCCCACGGTATCTGCGCATTCTGTGTCTCACGCATCACGGCCATGCGCACCCGCTTGAATACGGTCTCGATCGGCACGCCGGGCCGCCGCAGCTGCAGGGCCAGATTCCGGGTGAAGACACTGTTCGCCCCGCCGGCGCCGTCCGCAGCAAGCGCTCCGGGCGAGGTCGAATAGGCGATGACCGTGCCCCGGGGCGCGATCGTGCGGGCCAGGCCCGGCGTCACCGCGTTCTCGATCGACCGGGTGCGGCGCTGCACCCGGGTCAGCAGCGCCGCGGGTTCGGCCCGGCACGCATCCATGATCACGAAGTTCACACCGCTACGCGTGCGGGACAGCGGCTCGATCACGTGGGTCAGATTGAAGGCCTTGTCCGGGATCTCGTCCTCGGCGAGGAACTGCGCGTCGACCGGAATGAGATAGCTCGCGCCGCGATACTGCACCCCGTGCCCGGCGTAGTAGAACGCACGAACCTCCGCATCCGCCGAAGCGATCAGCCAGCGGCGCACCTGCTGGTACATGGCGTCCCGGCTGGCATTTTCCGCCAGCGTCACCTCGAAACCGAGCTCATCGAGGGTTGCGGCGAGCAGTTGGGCGTCCCTGACAGGATTGCGCAGGGACGCTACGGGATACTGGGCGTTGCCGAAGAGCAGCGCCGTGCGCCGTCCCGAGCCCGGCTGCGCCACGGCAGGACGCGCGCCGGCGGCGGCGCCGGCAAGGGCGGCCAGTGCCGTCAACGTCGCCAGCAGAGCTCGCCGCGAATGACTGAACCGCCCGCCCATCTCAGCGCCCCTGCAATCGCTGGTCGATCACGAAGCTCGCAATGACGCCGGCGTCTCGCAGCGAACCGGCCACTGCCGCCGGATCGCGATCGCCCGTGACGATCCAGTATTCGCCCAGCGGGTTCGGGCCATCGACAATGCGGGCTCCGTTGGCGGACAGTGCCTCTCGCAACTGCTTTTCGGTGATGGTTTCATCGAGCAGTGCGCGAATCGCGGGAACCGGAATTGCAGCATCTCCCGTACGGTAGCTGACCGTATCCGGCTGGCCGGTCCCGGATCGATCACCTACCAGCACGCCGATGGCAATCGTCTGAACCGCAATCAAGGCCACCAGCGCCATGCCGAGCTGGGGTGACAATATCGGCGACCAGCGGGCTGCGATACGCTGGAACCACGACTTGCCGGGCGAGACGGCTGCGGACTGCCGGGTCATCCCAGGCGCTGCGGCAGTCTCGGCGCGTACCCGCTGCAACAGGCGCGACCAGCCGATATCCTCCGGCACTTCAGCCAGTTTCCGCTCGAAGGCCTCCTGCACGCTTCGGTCGAACGCAGCATCGCCAGACGGATCCGCTCCGCTGCCCGGGGACGATTGCGCGGCCAGGGTTTGCTCGACCCAGGCCCGGTCGGCCTCGCTCAAGGTGCCGTTCAAGTACCAGGGCAAGGCCTCATCCAGGCGTGCCGGGTCCCGCTCGATAGCGGTGATGCGTTCGCTGCCCATGCTCAATTCCTCATCCGCCGCTCGACGCATTCCTTCAGGTTCTTGCGCCCGTGAAAGAGCCGGGTCTTGACGGTGCCTTCCGGCACTTTCTGAACGCTGGCTATTTCCGCCAGGGCCATCCCCTCGAGGAAGACCAGCTGCACGCACTCGCGCTGCGCCTGATTGAGCTTGTCGATGCAGTCCTGCAGCAGCCGTCCCCGCTGATTGTCCTCCAGCTGCTCGACAATGCCAGCGCCAGGGTCTGCGATCACCTCGGCGTAGTCGTCGATGTCTTCGTGGGGCTGATCGCGCGAGCGCAGGGCGGTCAGGACTTTGTACTTGGCGATGCCCAGCAGCCAGGTCGAAAAACGCGACTCCCCGCGAAACCGATCCGGGTGCTTCCAGACTTCGAAGAGTGTATCGATCATGACCGTTTGCGCCGCGTCGTCGTCACGCAACCGGGCCACCGCGAAGAGGTAGATCCGGCGCGCAAAGAGCTGGTGAAGTTCCCGCAGGGCGCGCTCGTCCTGCCCGGCCATTCGACCAAGCAGGCTGCGAACCTCGTCTTCAGACAAATCCGCGGGGCTTTTCTTCATTGTTGGTCGCAGCGAGGTCGGGGCGGGTTCAATCGGTCGCGCGCCTCGTGCTGAAAGAGCCGGGGACCGGATCCTGCCGCACGAGTCTAGCAGCCCCATGCGAGAATCCCGTTCCCGCCTACCGCCCGAGGCCGATGCCGGGTCCGATCCCGGCGCCTTCAAATAAAGCCCGCAGGCCCCTTGATAAACGGCGGGTCTACCCCTATCATTAGCACTCGACAACGATGAGTGCTAACGACCTGTCGTTACGGACCGTTTTGTCTGGCTAGCGCGCGACGTGCTGGCCTACGAGGAAGTTCCATTCCGGATCATCCGATTCAAACCTTATTTGTTTATATCTTAGGAGATAACGCATGAAACTGCGGCCTTTGCACGATCGTGTGATCATCAAGCGCCTCGACAACGAGCGCAAGACCTCATCGGGCATCGTCATTCCCGACAGCGCGGCAGAGAAGCCCGACCAAGGTGAAGTCCTCGCCATCGGCGACGGCAAGGTGGGCGACGACGGCAAGGTCCGTCCTCTGGCAGTCAAAGTCGGCGACAAGGTTCTCTTCGGCAAGTACTCCGGCCAGACCGTCAAGGTAGACGGCGACGAGCTGCTGGTCATGCGCGAAGAAGACATCATGGCTGTTGTTCAGTCGTAATCGAATTCAATACTCAAGGAGTCATCTCTAATGGCAGCCAAGCAAGTCAATTTCGGCGACGATGCTCGCACGAAGCTGGTAGAAGGCATCAATATCCTGGCCAATGCGGTCAAGATCACGCTGGGCCCCAAGGGGCGCAACGTTGTGCTGGAGCGTAGTTTCGGTGCCCCGACCGTCACCAAGGACGGCGTTTCCGTCGCCAAGGAAATCGAGCTCAAGGACCGCTTCCAGAACATGGGCGCGCAGATGGTCAAGGAAGTCGCTTCCAAGACCAGCGACAACGCCGGTGACGGCACCACCACCGCCACGGTGCTGGCCCAGGCGATCGTGCGCGAAGGCATGAAGTACGTTGCCGCCGGCATGAACCCGATGGACCTGAAGCGCGGTATCGACAAGGCCGTCATTGCCTTGACCGAGCAACTGGCCAAGAACAGCAAGCCTTGCACCACCAGCAAGGAAATCGCCCAGGTCGGCGCCATTTCCGCCAACAGCGATGCCGAAATCGGCAAGATCATTTCCGACTCGATGGAAAAGGTCGGCAAGGAAGGCGTGATCACCGTCGAAGACGGCAAGTCGCTGAACAACGAGCTTGATGTCGTCGAAGGCATGCAGTTCGACCGTGGCTACCTGTCGCCCTACTTCATCAACAATCCGGAAAAACAGGTCGCCGTTCTGGAAGACCCGTTCATCTTGCTGCACGACAAGAAGATCAGCAACATCCGCGATCTTCTTCCCGTGCTGGAGCAGGTTGCCAAGGCCGGCCGTCCGCTGCTGATCGTTGCCGAGGAAGTCGAAGGCGAGGCACTGGCCACGCTGGTCGTCAACAACATCCGCGGCATCCTGAAGACCTGCTCCGTCAAGGCGCCTGGCTTCGGTGACCGTCGCAAGGCGATGCTGGAAGACATGGCCATCCTGACCGGTGGCGTTGTGATTGCCGAAGAAACCGGCATGAGCCTGGAAAAAGCCACCCTGCAGGACCTGGGCAGCGCCAAGCGCATCGAAGTGGGCAAGGAAAACACGATCATCATCGACGGCGCCGGCGAGAGCAAGACCATCGAAGCGCGGGTCAAGGCGATCCGTTCGCAGATCGAAGAGGCGACCAGCGACTACGATCGCGAGAAACTGCAAGAGCGCGTGGCCAAGCTGGCCGGCGGTGTTGCGGTGATCAAGGTCGGTGCCGCCACCGAAGTCGAGATGAAAGAGAAGAAAGCCCGCGTCGAAGACGCCCTTCATGCCACGCGTGCCGCGGTTGAAGAGGGTATCGTGGCCGGCGGTGGCGTGGCTCTGCTGCGCGCCCGTAACGCAGTCAAGGTCAAGGGCGACAATGCCGATCAGGACGCCGGCATCAAGATCGTCATGCGTGCCGTTGAAGAGCCGCTGCGCCAGATCGTCAACAACGCAGGCGAGGAAGCCAGCGTCGTGGTCGCGAAGGTGCTGGAAGGCAAAGGCAACTTCGGCTACAACGCCGCCAACGGCGAGTACGGCGACCTGGTCGAGATGGGTGTTGTCGATCCGACCAAGGTAACCCGCACCGCGCTGCAAAACGCGGCTTCGATCGCCGGCCTGATGCTGACGACGGACGCCATGGTTGCCGAGATGCCTGATGACAAGCCGGCCGGTGGCATGGGCGGCATGGGTGGTGGCATGGGCGGTATGGGTGGCATGGGCGGCATGGACATGTAAGTCCTGCAGCCGGCCGCAGTATGCGGTCAGCCACGAAAGCGGCCCTTCGGGGCCGCTTTTTTTTGGTTCCGGATCCGATGCCGGGTAAGGCAGGACCGCTGAACCGGCAAGACTGGAGGCGCGACCAGCGAAGTCGTGAACAGCATTCAAGCCGCCTCGATTACAGTAGTTCTGATATTCCCTGGCAATTCGGGTCACCACTGGGCACATGAACATCACCAAGCCAGTCCGCGCCACCCGGTCCTACACGCAAAGTCTTATCGCGGCGCCGGAAGTAGTGTTCCCCCTGCTGTGCCCGGTACGCGAGGCAGACTGGATTGAAAGCTGGGATCCTGCCCTGGTCGTCTCGACTACGGGCGTCGCAGAAGTTGACTGCGTCTTCACTACCAAGGCTGAGCCGATCGACGCGATCTGGTACATCACGCGCCATGAACCGGCTTCAGGGTTCGTCGAAATGCTGAAGGTCACACCGAACATCACCGCATGCAGGCTGACGATTCAACTTCGTGCGGTACCCCCGGGATGCAAAGCGGACATAACCTACTCGCACACAAGCCTTGGGCCGCAGGGAGACGCCTTCGTCAGATCTTTCACCGACGAGTTTTATGCCCAGTTCATGAAAGACTGGGAGTCTCGGCTGAACCACTATCTTAGACACGGAACGCCATTGACAGCCACCTAGCGTGCCAACGGCAATGCGTCGGTTCCGGAAGACGGACTTGGCGAGATCGATTCCGACGTAGACAATCATCATGATTCCTCTGCCGGAAGAATTGGCGAGCGTCGCCCCTCCCCTTCTGGCAGTTGGTTGACGGTCGCCGCAGCCACGCGTGGCATTTTCGCGGACGAGGAAGTGCCATTCAGTTGTCAGGCGGCACTTTGAGGCCGAAGTGGAGGGACCATGGAAGTCGAGGACGAAGCCAAGGAAGTCGTACGCAAGTACGTCAATGCCTTCAACAACGGCGACCTGGCTGTTCTGGAAACATTGCTGGCCGACGATGCGGAAGTGCAAGGCGTACTTGGACGTGGTCAATTCGAGAGGATCGCCCCCATCTGGCGACAGCTGATCGAAGGTTATGGCATGCAACTGCAGATCGAAAGCCTGATTGCGGAAGGAAACGTCGTCGCCGCGAGATATATCGAAACGGGCACATTCCGCTCCCCCGCTTTCGGGCAGCAACCCACGGGACGGTCTTACGAGTTGGTGGCGATGGAGTGGTTTGAAATCGAGAGTGGAAAGATCAAGCGCCGGTGGGGTGCTCGAGATGCGGCATCGCAAGCACGCCAACTCGGCATTTCTGTTCATTGAAAGCATATACCTACGAGAGGTATGGATCCCCGGACGTCCTGAAGATGACCGAGGTTCCGAAGCCGGCGCCAGGAGATCACGAACTCCTGATTCGGGTCCGCGCCACGACGGTCAGTTCCGCGGACTGGCGGATGCGCAGTCTCGAACTGCCGCGCGGATTCGGGCTGCTCGGGCGCCTGGCTATCGGTATCAGCGGACCAAGGAAACCGATCCTGGGAACTGAACTTTCCGGCGAAGTAGAGGCGGTAGGGCGTGCGGTCACATCGTTCAAGGTCGGCGATCACGTCTTCGCCTTTCCGGGAGTCGGCCTGGGTTGCCACGCTCAGTACAAGTGCCTGCCGGCAATCGGTGCCGTCGCAATGAAACCTCCCAATCTGAGCTTCGAGCAGGCGGCTGCGCTCTCCTTTGGCGGCTCGACCATGCTGGATTTCTTTCGACGGGCGCAACTATGTCGTGGCGAGCGCGTGCTGGTCAATGGCGCGTCAGGCACCGTGGGCAGCGCAGCGGTTCAGCTTGCCAAGCACTTCGGTGCGCACGTCACGGGGGTCTGCAGTACGGCCAATCTCGATCTGGTGAAGTCGATCGGTGCCGACGAGGTGATCGACTACACCCGTCGCGACTTTGCCAGGTCCCCCGCGCATTTCGACGTCATTGTCGACACCGCGGGTACCGCTCCCCTCGCCCGCAGCGGACCTGTGCTATCGAAGGGCGGACGACTGCTTCTCATTCTGGCAGGCCTGCCTGAACTCCTGATGGCCCCATGGCAAACCATGACGAGCGGCAAAAAAGTCATCGCCGGTCCGGCGGCCGAGCGGCCCGAATACGTTCAACAGCTCGCCGAACTTGCCTTGGCGGGAAAGTTCATCCCGGTTATCGATCGCAGCTACCCGTTCGAGCAAATGGCCGAAGCACATCGCTACGTCGATCGGGGCCACAAGAAAGGGAGTGTCGTCGTCACTCTCAGCATGGGCGGCCTGTAAGGGTCTCTTCCGGCGAGGAACACAGCAATGTCCGATTACAAGTACCGCCTGGTCAACGTCTTCGTCGGCAACCGCCTGCTCGCAGGATCGGCCCTCGCCGGCAACCCGCTGTGCGTCTTCGAGGATGCGCGCGGGCTGGATGAGCGCGCGATGATGGCGCTGACGCGCCAGTTCAATCTGTCGGAAACGACCTTTCTGCTGCCGCCTTCTGAAGCCGCGCCGGACGCCGACCTGCGCGTGCGGATCTTCACGCCGACCCGGGACCCGCGACTCGCCGAAATGCGCTTTGCCGGGCATCCGTCGCTGGGCAGCGCTCACGTGGCGCGAGAACTTCTCGGCCTTGGTGACCGGGTCACCCTGGACCTGCCCGCCGGCCGCGTGCCGGTGCAGGCGCAAGGCGACACCTGGACCCTGACCGCCCCCTTTCAAGGCGAGCCGCTGGTGCACGCGGAACCGTTGCCGGCCGCGGCGGTGGCGGCGCTGATCGGGTTGGATGCGGCGGATCTGGCCGGGCCTGCGGTCTGGCTGGATACCGGAATGGAGCAGTTGCTGGTGCCGGTGAAGACGGCGGCCCAGGTACGCAAGGCCGCGCCCTCGACCGCGCAAATGGACGACTGGCCCCGCAGCCGCAGCGGCCGCTGCAACGCCTACGTGTTCGCGTTCACCGGGGCGCAGGTCGACGGTCGCGATCAGGTCGTGGCGCGTTTCTTCATCAAGGCGCCCGGCAGCGGCGTCTATGAGGACCCGGGCACCGGTTCGGCCTGCGCCAACCTCGGCGGCTGGCTGCTGTACACCGGCCACCGCAGGCCCGCACGGCTCCTGGTCGACCAGGGAACCGAGATCGAGCGACCGTGCCGGCTGCTGCTGGACGTGGGTGCCGACGGCAGCGTGCGGGTCGGCGGCAAGGTGGTGACGGTTGCGACCGGCACCGTGACCCTGCCCCCTTCACCTGAGCCGTGATCCGGTCGACGGCGAATCAACCCGTGGCCAGGGCCATCACGCCGACCGCAATGCAGGCGGCGCCCGCGATGCGCATCACACGGTCTCCCTCGGCGAGCAGGTGGCCGCCGATCAGCGCGGCGAACAACATCGACACTTCACGCGCTGGCGCCACATGCGACAACGGCGCCACCTGCATGGCATAGAGCACCAGCACGTACGACACCGGGCTGATGGCAGCCACGAGCAGCGCGGCCTTCCACTGGGAGCGCCACACGGCGCCGAGGCCCGCCCGGACAGGAGCGACCAGCGGGATGAGGATAACCAGCCGCACCAGGTTGCCGAGGTAGTCGACCAGGATCGGGGACATGCCGAGCGACTTCACGCCCCAGCCGTCGACCACGGTGTAGGCAGCAATGAAGACCCCGGTAGCGAAACCGTAGAACACGCCGGCGCGCACCCGCTGCCGCCGTACCGGATCGTGCGCGGCACGGAACAAGCCAGGCCCCCCGGCGACCAGGAAGACGCCACCGACCACCGCTGCGATGCCGAGGGCGCCGGCAGCCGACAATTCCTCCCCCAGGAACACGATCGCGGCAGTGGATGACAGCAGCGGGCCCGAGCCGCGAGCCAGCGGATAGACCACGGTCAGATCTGCCTCGCGATAGCCGCGCAGCAATACCAGGTAGTACGCCACATGCAGGACGCCGCTCACGAGCACGACTGCGAGTTCCGGCCATCCCCATTCGTGCAGCTGTTGCCATGACGCCCAGATTCCGACCGGCGCCCAGACCACCATGAGCAGCACGCCGGTGAACAACGCAAAGCGCACGTCGCCACCGGTCTTCTTGGCGGCGATATTCCAGCAGGCGTGAATCAGCCCGGCCAGGATCACCAGTGCGAGGGCGGAAGCCGGCATGACTCAGGCGTCTGCCGCGCCCGGCTGCCGGCGCGGAAATCCGGACCTCCGCGCGCCGCGTGGCGGCAGTTCCACCGGACTATCGATGCCCAGCGGCAATGCCACCTGCGACCCGATCAGCAGCGCAAACGCGCTGACCGGTCAGCGCACCTGCTGCTGGCGCGGTGCCGACGCCTGCGTCGATTCGCCGACGTAGATCTCCACCCGCCGATTCTGGGCGCGCCCTGCCGACGTGCTGTTGTCGGCAATCGGGTCGGTCGCGCCGCGTCCGTCGATCTGGACTCGCGATTGCTGCACACCGCGGGCGGTCAGGTAGTCGCGGGTGCTGGCAGCGCGGTTGACCGACAGGGGATTGTTGATCGCGTCGGACCCGGTACTGTCGGTATGACCGATGATCTGGACAGTGGCCGCGGGATTCGCGACCAGGGTCTGGGCAAAGCGATCCAGGATCGGGCGGAAGTCGCTCCGGATGTCCGCGCGGTTGACCGCGAACGAGATGTCGCTGGGGATGTCCAGCCGCAGCAGGTTCTCGTTCGTCTGGGTGACCTGCACCCCGGTACCCCGGGTGCTTTCCTCCATCGCGCGCTTCTGTTCCTCCATGCGCGAGGACCAGACATAGGTGCCGAGCGCACCCAGCGCGCCGCCGATGAGAGCACCATTGCGCACGCCTTTGCCACCGCTCTGCGAGCCGCCGATGACGGCGCCGACCGCACCGCCGACGCCGGCCCCGGTCGCCGTACGGCGCTGGGTGTTGTCCATGCCGGCGCAGGCGCTGAGGCCCAGCAGGGCAGCGGTCGCGATCACGGCGAGCTTGCGAAAGCGAGGCAGCGCGGCAGCGGCGCCGGCCGCGCTGAGATGAGGTTGGTTCTGGCTGGTCATGACAAACTCCTTGGCAATACGTCGTCGGCCCACTGCACAGCATAGCCTCTGCCGGACGGCCGGTTCAGGCGCCATCGCGCCGCTGGTCCGCATTATCGCCCGACGGTCGGCTTCGCTGCGCCCATCACCCGTTTCGCGACGCCGGATCGGATCCTGCCGGGGGCAACGGGCGACCAGTGGATCAGTTGACCAGGCAGGCGCGCGTCGTTGTGGTGGAGCCACGGCGTGGCGATTAGAATCCCGGACACCATTCAACCCCAGCCGGAACACCGATGCGAAACGTTTTCAACTTCAGTGCAGGACCCGCAGTCCTGCCCGAAGAAGTCCTGGTGCAGGCCGCGGCCGAAATGCTCGACTGGCACGGAAGCGGTCAGTCGGTGATGGAAATGAGCCATCGCGGCAAGGAATACATGGCCATCCATGCGCAGGCCGAGGCCGACCTGCGCGAGTTGATGGCGATTCCGCCTGGCTACAAGACGCTGTTCCTCCAGGGTGGGGCCACTTTGCAGTTCGCGATCCTGCCGCTGAACTTCCTGCCTGAGGGCCGCACCGCCGACTATGTCAACACCGGCGAATGGTCCAAGAAGGCGATCAAGGAGGCCCGCCTGTTCGGCAAGGTCAATGTCGCCGCCAGCGCCGAGGACAGCCGATTCACCCGCATCCCGCCGCGCGCCGACTGGCAACTGACGCCGGACGCGGCGTACGTGCACATCTGCGCCAACGAGACCATTGGCGGGGTCGAGTTCCAGTCGACCCCGGATGTCGGCGAAGTACCGCTGATCGCCGACATCTCGTCGAACTTCATGTCGCGCCCGCTCGATGTCTCCCGCTACGGCGTCCTTTACGGCGGCGCGCAGAAGAACCTGGGCCCGGCCGGGCTGACGCTGGTGATCGTGCGCGAAGACCTGCTCGGACACGCCAGGGCCGGCTCGCCCAGCCTGCTGGACCTGAAGCAGCAGGCCGAGCACGATTCGATGGTCAACACGCCGCCGACCTACGCCGTCTATATCGCCGGCCTGGTGTTTCAGTGGATGAAGCGCGAGGGCGGCGTCGCCGCGATCGAAAGGCGCAACATCGAAAAGTCGAAGCTGCTCTACGACTACCTGGACAGCACCGGCTTCTACACCAACCCGGTCGCACCGGCCGACCGTTCGCGGATGAACGTCCCCTTCACCCTGCCCGATGCATCGCTGGACGACGCTTTCCTCGCCGGCGCCGGCCAGCGCGGGCTGCTGCAACTGAAGGGCCACCGCTCGGTGGGCGGGATGCGTGCATCGATCTACAACGCGATGCCCCTCGAAGGGGTGCAGGCCCTCGTCGCCTACATGCGTGAATTCGAGCGGCAGCATGGCTGATCCTCGCGATCCGGCGCAGGCCCGCTTCCGGGTCCAGGTGCTGAACCAGATCGCAGCACGCGGGCTGGAGCGGTTGCCGAACGAACTCTACGAAATCGGCAAGTCCTTTGAGGAGCCGGATGCGATCCTGGTGCGTTCGGCGGACCTGCACGGCGCCACGATCCCCGGCTCGGTCAAGGCGATCGCCCGCGCCGGCGCGGGCACCAACAATATTCCGGTACCCGCAATGAGCCAGCGTGGCGTGCCGGTGTTCAATGCACCGGGCGCCAACGCCAATGCGGTCAAGGAGCTGGTCCTCGCCGGCATGCTGATGGCAGCCCGCAAGTTGCCGGCGGCGACCCGGTTCGTCCATTCGCTCGATCCGGGCGCGCCGGATCTCGAGGTTCGGGTGGAAGACGGCAAGAAGCAATTCGGTGGCACCGAGCTCGCCGGCAAGACGCTCGGGGTCATCGGGCTCGGCCGGGTCGGCTGCCTGGTAGCGGAAGCGGCGATCCACCTCGGCATGCAGGTCGTCGGATTCGACCCCGAGATCACCGTCGAGGCCGCCTGGAGCCTGCCGTCGCAGGTCAGGCGCGCCGGGTCGGTCCTGGACCTGACCCGGCGCTGCGACTTCATCACCGTGCACGTGCCCTTGCTCGCTGCGACCCGCCACCTGATCGACGACCGGCAGCTCGCCAGCCTGCAGCCCGGCGCGGTGCTGCTCAACTTCTCGCGCGATGCTGTGGTGGATATTCAAGCCGCACTGTCCGCCCTCGAGTCCGGCCGGCTCGCCTGCTACGTCTGCGACTTCCCGGAATCCGCAATCATCGGACATCCCGGCGTGATCGCGCTGCCCCACCTGGGCGCCTCCACGCTCGAAGCCGAGGAGAACTGCGCCGTCATGGTCGCCGACCAGCTGCGCGACTACCTGGAACACGGCAACATCCGGCACTCGGTCAATTTCCCGGAGGCGACCGCGCCACGGGAGTCCGCCTTCCGCGTGGCGATCGCCAACGCCAACGTGCCGAACATGCTCGGCCAGATTTCCACGGCCATGGCGGACGCGGCACTCAATATCCACACCATGCTGAACAAGTCGCGCGGGGAAATGGCCTACACCCTGGTGGACGTGGACAGTCCGGTGCCGCCTGCGGTGATCGGCGCGATTGCCGCGATCGAAGGCGTCCTCTCGGTGAGGTACCTGCCGGCCAGGGGCTGACCCGGCCAGTAATAGCCGAGGGACAGCCCCCGGGACATCTTGTAAAGTGCGGGTATCCTCTCCTCGGGACCGACGCGCGACAGCGCTCGCCGCGGTTGGCGTACCCGGGGTACTGATCGGACCTTCAGCGGAGATTGCGGTGAGTGAGCAGGCAGTGGGCTTCAGATCGTCGCTCCGGCAGAGATGGGCGGCATCCGACTCGTTCCTTTGCGTCGGGCTGGACCCCGATCCCCGCAAGATGCCGCCGCATCTCGGCACCGGCCCCGACGCGATCTTCGCGTTCTGCCGGGAGGTAGTCGCGGCAACCGCCGAGCAGGCCTGCGCATTCAAGCCTCAGATCGCCTACTTCGCCGCGGCCCGCGCCGAGGGTGCCCTCGAGGAACTGATCGACTACATCCACGAGCAACACCCGGGCATCCCGGTGATCCTGGATGCCAAGCGCGGCGATATCGGCAGCACGGCCGAGCAATACGCGATCGAGGCCTTCGAGCGCTATCGCGCCGATGCCTTGACGGTCAACCCGTTCATGGGCTTCGATTCGATCGAACCCTACCTGACCCGGCCCGGCAAGGGCGTGATCCTGCTCTGCCGGACCAGCAATGCCGGCGGCGGCGATTTCCAGTTGCTTGCCAGCGACGGCGAGCGATTGTTCGAGCGGATCGCCCGTCTGGCGGCCGGCGACTGGAGCGCGGACGGCGCCGAACTGGGACTGGTCGTCGGCGCGACCTTCCCGGAGGAACTCCGGCGCGTGCGGCAACTCGCGCCGCGACTGCCGCTGCTCGTGCCCGGCATCGGTGCGCAGGGTGGGGACGTCGTCGCGACCGTGAGCGCCGGTATCGACGCGCACGGCGCGGGGCTGATCATCAATTCCTCGCGCGCGATCCTGTATGCCGGCCACGGCCGTGACTTCGCCGCGGCGGCACGCCAGGCCTCGATCCAGGCGCGCGACGCCATCCGGCTTGCCGCCGGTCCCAAGACCGGCCCAGGGGAACAAGCGTGAGGATACTGATCGCAGAAGACGACACGGTGCTGACCGACGGGCTCTCTCGCGCCCTGCGCAAGAGCGGCTACGCAGTCGACTGCGTCGATTCCGGCACTCGCGCGGACGCAGCCCTGACCGCGCAGATCTATGACGCGGTCATCCTGGACCTCGGCCTGCCCGGCATCTCCGGCTTCGAAGTGCTGAAGCGGCTGCGCTCGCGCGCGGCCAAGGTGCCGGTGCTGATCCTCACCGCCGCGGATTCGGTTGAGCAGCGGGTGCGCGGCCTGGACCTGGGGGCGGACGACTTCATGGCGAAGCCCTTTTCCCTGTCCGAACTCGAGGCACGCGTGCGCGCAATCGTGCGACGTCATGCCGGCTCCGCGACTA
Organism: uncultured beta proteobacterium; assembly: GCA_963834335.1. GTDB lineage: Bacteria > Pseudomonadota > Gammaproteobacteria > Burkholderiales > Burkholderiaceae_E > Lautropia. The sequence goes on from CAWIBK010000002.1 coordinate 1,199,854, forward strand.
CCCTGGTGTCGATCGGCAACCTCACTTTCGACCAGGCAGGCAGGGTCGCCCGCGTCAGCGAGCGCAACGTCGAACTCTCCGCGCGCGAGATCGGCCTGCTGGAGATCCTGATCCAGCGGGCCGGCCGGCTCGTGAGCAAGGAACAGATCGTCGATCACCTGTGCGAATGGGGCGAGGAGGTCAGTCACAACGCGATCGAGGTCTATGTCCATCGGCTGCGCAAGAAGATCGAGGACAGCGACGTGGTCATCAGCACGGTAAGGGGCCTGGGCTATTGCCTGCAGCGGCCGGCGCAGGTCGACGAGGCGGCCGCATCGTGATCCGCTGCGTCTCGTGCCGGACGTCCTGAACCGGCGGCAGCGGCTGCCGACGCTGCGACTGCCGACGGTCCTCTCGGATCTCCTCAGGACGCATGAGACGCCGATCGACCGCCCCGACTGGATCGAGCGCCGCCGCAAACCCAGGACCGCCGCCGGAGAACGGGAACCCTATCAGCGACGCTCGCTCTATGCGGAGATCCTGGACTTCATGTTCGCGCCGCTGGCGCTGCTCTGGCCGCTTTCCGTCGTGCTCACTTTCGCCGTCGCCCGCTCGCTTGCGGACGTGCCCTTTGACCAGGAACTGGAACAGCGGATCCGCGCGCTCACCAACTACGTCGAGATCACCGGCAGCTTCCAGCCGCCGCATAGTTTCGACGTTCCGCGCGGCCTGCTGACCACAGTCGGCGAGGAGCGCACGACCTACCAGATCGGTCTGGCTTCCGGGACGATCCTCTCGGGAGATCCCACACTGCCCCGCCCTCGCATCTACGATCTGGTCGAAGGCAACCAGATCCGGCGCCGCACCGTGTCCCACCGCAGCGAGGACTGGCGCATCGCCTACTCGTGGGTCGCCAAGCCCGGGTCGGGCGGTGACGGGCGTTCCGCCCCGGTGCTGATCCAGGTGGCGGAGACGCTGGAGCGGCGCAACGCGCTGGCCAACGAGATCATCCGCGGCATCATCGTGCCCCAGTTCCTCCTGCTGCCGATCGCGGTGTTCCTGGTGTGGTTCGGCCTCTCGCGGGGCCTGCATCCACTCCAGGCCGTGCAGGAACGAATCCGCAATCGCCGCCCGGATGATTTTTCGCCGATCGACCCGCGCGGCACGCCCGAGGAACTCGCGCCGCTGCTGACTTCGTTCAACGACCTGCTGCTGCGCCTGGAGCAGAACATCAGCGCGCAGAAGCGGTTCATCGGCGACGCCGCGCATCAGTTGAAGACGCCGCTGGCCGGCCTGCGGACCCAGGCCGAGCTTGCCCTGAAGGAAGGCGACGCCAAGGAACTGCGCAACAGCCTGCGTCACATCGCGAGCAGCGCCGAACGGTCGGCGCGAATGGTCTCGCAACTGCTTTCGCTGGCCCGCATGGAGAACCTGCGCGACGCCGCCCTCTTCGAGCGACTGGACCTGGCCGCGCTGGCGCGGGGCGTCGTCGGCGAATGGGTGCCGCAGGCGCTGGGTCGCGGCATCGACCTCGGATTCGAATGCGAGGTCTCCCCGGCGCCGGTGCACGGCCTGCCGCTGCTGCTGCGTGAACTCATGAGCAACCTCGTCGACAACGCCTTGCAGCACACGCCCCGCGGCGGCTCGGTCACCCTCCGGGTGAGTCGGCGCGACCCGATCTCCAGCGGGGTGCTGCTCGAAGTCGAGGACACCGGCATCGGCATCTCCGAATCCGACCAGAGCCGGATCTTCGACCGGTTCTACCAGGTGCTGGGCGCCCGCGGCGAAGGCAGCGGCCTCGGTCTGGCCATCGTGCTGGAGATCGCCGACCAGCACCAGGCGAATGTCGCAGTCGTCAGCCCGATCATCCGCGATCCCCAGTCAGGGGCCGAGGGCGGCACCCGCTTCAGGGTGTCGTTCGCACAGACGGATGGCGCTCCCGGTACCTGGGCAGGACCGGCACAGTCGCCGCCGTCACCGGGGACATTTTGACCGGGCGGCCGCCGAGCGGATAGAATCCAGGCTGACAGTCCGCAGGCCTGCCATAGCGGCGCCGGAACCGCATTGTCAGCCGATTGCAGTCATTTGTACCGTGGAGATGTAGCTCAGCTGGTTAGAGCGCACGACTCATAATCGTGAGGTCGGTGGTTCAAGTCCACCCTTCTCTACCACCCTGCCCCTGTCGAGGTCGCTTGCCGCGCCAGTATTGTTCGGATGTTCCCCTCCGCCGAGTAGGTCCACCAGGCCCGCCATCGCGACGATGTCCTCGAGTCCGTATTCTCCGCCCGTATCCGTGAAGATCCTGCGCCTGGCGCTGCAGGCATTTTGCGCACTGCTGCTGACGCTGTTCGTGGCCGTGGCCTCGGCGCCGGCCCAGGCACAGGTCCGGGCCATACCGGCAACGGCGAAGCTCGCGACGCTGAAACTGGGCATCTTCCCTGAAGCCGAACTCGACGGCAAACCGGTCCGGCTGGGACCAGGCGCACGGATCTTCAACCAGAACAACACCATCGTCATTCCAGCCAGTCTCAAAGGCATCAGTCTCGTCATCGCCTACACCACGGGCAGTCTCGGCGAGATCGTGAACGTGTGGATCCTCAAGGACGCCGAGATCGAGCAGCTCCGCGCCCGCTCCAAGCGGGGCTAGCCGTGGGGGCCTCAGGACAATGAGCCGCAAGGTGTACTTGCGCAGTTTCGGCTGCCAGATGAACGAATACGACAGCAGCCGCATGGCGGACCTGCTGTCGCAGACGGAAGGCGCCACCCTGACCGACGACCCGGCCGAAGCCGACATCGTGCTGTTCAACACCTGCTCGGTACGGGAGAAGGCGCAGGAAAGGGTCTTCTCCGATCTCGGCCGGATCAAGGCGCTCAAGCGGGACAGGCCCGACCTGATCATCGGCGTGGGTGGATGCGTGGCCAGCCAGGAAGGCGCGGCGATCGTCTCGCGGGCACCCTATGTCGACGTCGTGTTCGGCCCGCAGACGCTGCATCGCCTTCCGGCCCTGATCGAAAAGCGCCGCCGCACCGGCCGGCCCCAGGTCGACATCTCGTTTCCCGAGATCGAGAAGTTCGATGCCCTGCCGCCACCGCGCAAGGACGGGGTCACCGCCTTCGTCTCGATCATGGAGGGCTGCAGCAAGTACTGCAGTTTCTGTGTCGTGCCGTATACCCGCGGCGAAGAGGTCTCGCGGCCATTCGACGACGTCCTGACGGAGGTGGCCCAGCTGGCCGCGCAGGGCGTCCGTGAAGTCACCCTGCTCGGGCAGAATGTCAATGCCTACCTCGGCCGGCTGGAGGACTTCGATGCCCCTGCCGACTTTGCGCTGCTGCTCGACTATGTCCACGACATTCCCGGGATCGAGCGGATCCGCTACACCACCTCGCACCCGCGGGAGTTTTCGGACCGGCTGATCGCTGCGCATGCGCACCTGCCGAAACTGGCCACGCATGTGCATCTGCCCGTGCAAGCCGGCTCCGACCGCATCCTGTCGGCGATGAAGCGCGGCTACACCGCGATGGAGTACCGCTCGATCATCCGTCGCCTGCGCCTGGCACGGCCCGGCATCAGCGTTTCATCGGACTTCATCGTCGGGTTTCCCGGGGAGACCGACGATGATTTCGAGCAGACGCTCAGACTCGTCCGGGACATCGGCTTCGACGACTCCTATTCCTTCGTCTACAGCGCGCGCCCCGGAACGCCGGCGGCCAGCCTGGCGGACGACACTGCGGAGTCGGTCAAGCTCGAACGCCTGCGACGCTTGCAGGCGGCCATACAGTCGCACGCCGACGCCATCAGCGCGCAGATGGTCGGCAGCCGCCAGCACGTCCTTGTCGAAGGGCCATCGCGCAAGAGTCCCGAGGAACTTGCGGGACGTACCGCCAATAATCGGGTGGTCAACTTTCCCGGCCCGGCAGCGCTGATCGGCAGCATGGTCGAGGTCGAGATCGTCGGCGCGCTGGCCCACACGCTGCGCGGTGCGGTCGTTTGAGCGAAGCGCCCGGATGCCGCCGGTGAGCCGGGCGCTGGCGCTGGCGGTGGTATTCGCGCTGGCCGCCGGCAAGGCCTCGGCCCAGGCGGGGTCCCCGCCGTCAGTCCCCCCACCCTCAGCTGCCCCACCCTCGGCAGCCCCTCCTGCAACCGGCTCCAAACCGCTGAAAGCGGTCCAGCCGCCGAGCGCGCCGTCTGCGGCGCAGTTGCGCGCACTGCTGCAGGAAGCCAGGCAGTCACTGGGCCGCCAGGACCCGCAGGCCGCATATGCACTGCTCGAGCCTTATACGGGGGCCTACAGCGGCGTGGAGGATTTCAATTACCTGCTGGGTATCGCCGCCCTCGACAGCGGCAGGCCGTCGCAGGCAGTACTGGCTCTCGAGCGTGTGCTGGCGGCCAACCCGGACAACACGCTAGCCCGGGCCGAGATCGCGCGCGCCTTTCTGGCGCTGCGCGAAACGACCGCGGCCCGGCGCGAGTTCCAGGTCGTCGCACGCGCCGAACTGCCGCCGGAAGTGCAGGACACCATCAGCCGCTACCTCCAGATCCTCGACCGTGTCGAAAAGGCTCCGGCGAAGCGCTGGAGCGTCACGCTGGAATCCCTGGTCGGCTACGACAGCAACGTCAATTTCGGCAGCAGCCTGGATCGGTGGGTTCTCGACGACGGCCAGGCGTTGACGCCCCTGCCCGCCAGCCGACCGCAGAAGAGCGCGTTTTTCGAAGTCAACGGGCAGTTCCAGTACACCGCTCCGATCAACGGTGACACCGACTGGACGATCGGCTCGCAACTCAGCCAACGGAACAATCCCAGCCAGCACAATAGTGACCTGGGGGCCGTGGAGGTGTCTGGCGGCCTTGCTCGAAGGCTGGGGCCCAACCGCTACTCGATGAGTGTCCAGTTGCAGCAGCTCTATCTCGACGATCAGTCGTTTCGAACCGCCAGGGGCATTCTCGGCCAATGGCAGCGCGACGTCGACCGCCGCACGCAGATAGGCGCCTACGCCCAGTTCTTCCTGCTCGGATTCCCGGACCAGGCCGTGCGCGATGCGCGCCGCACGGTCTTTGGCGTCACCGCCGTGCGCGGCCTGGAAGATGACGGCAAGACAGTGCTCGTCGGCAATGCCTACGCCGGGCGCGAAGCCTCGCGCAATGCCGTCGGCGAGCTCAGCTTCGACCTGGCTGGCCTGCGCCTCGGGGCAAGCCGCAACATCACCGGCACCTGGCGGGGTGCGGCCGGGGTGTCGTTCGAGCAGCGCAGTCACGACGGTCCGGACGGCTTCTTCGGCATCACCCGTCAGGACCGCCAGTTCGAACTTCGCCTGGGGGCCGAGCGCAGCCTGGGCGCGCAACTCACCATCACGCCACAGATCGTCTACACCCGCAACTCATCCAACCTGGCCCCCAGCGACTTCCGGCGTACCCAGGCGATGATCTCCGCGCGCTACAGGTTCTGACGATGCAGTCGCGCTGCTTATCAGGCCTCGCCGAAAAGTCGGCCCGGGCCGGGACAACTGCACCCGCCCCGGCTGCGGCATGGACGGTAGATTCGGGGGGAACCAGTGGTGGTTGCCCTCCTGGCCGACACCAGGGCAGGCATCGCCCGGCGCGCACTGCGGGCAGCTATTGGCTCCGTTTCCTGCTTTGCGCGGTCCTCGCCTTGGGCGGCACGGCCACGGCCAACGATGCGCAGCTGATCCTGGTCGCGGGCGATGTGACCCTGCAGCGGGCGCCGCCCGGTCAACCGGTGCAGCGGCTGGTTCCGACCACCGGCAGTCACGTGCAACCGGGCGACGCGCTCGTTACCGGCGTGAACGGGCGGGTGCAGTTGCGCTTCAGCGATGGCTCGCTGGTATCCCTGCAGCCACGAAGCGAATTCCGCATCGACGACTACCGGTTCGACCTCGACGAACAACGCGGCTTCTTCTCCCTGGTGCGCGGCGCCTTGCGCACTATCTCGGGCGCCGTCGGAAAGCGCGATCCCAACGACTATCGCATGACCACGCCGACCGCCACGATCGGCATACGCGGCACCGAGTTCCTCGTCGAAGAGACGGTCTGCACCCCCGCATGCCATCCGGGCAGGACTGCCGGTCTCCGGGTTGCCGTCAGCGCCGGACAGGTCGTCGTCTACAACGCTGCCGGGTCGATCGAGTTGCCGGCCGGGGCAGCGACATTCGTGGCCGGGCCGGCCAGCGCCCCGGTGCCAAGTACCGAACGGCCGACGATGAGTACCGCGCCCGCTTCCTTCGATCCTGCCGGGCCCGGCGGACCGACCCGACTCGCCGGCGCCGCGCTGGACGGTGGATTCGCAGCGGCTGAACGCCAACGCACCGTCGTCCTTGCGATGACGCAGACCAGTGCACAGCAGCGGCAGTCACCGGCCAAGTCGAACCGGACCGCCGTGTCCGCGTCGGACAGCGCCCGCGGCGGCGAAGCAGCCTCAGGTACGACGACGCGGTTCCTCCCGCCCTCGATGGAGTCGGATCAGCCGGCTGCCCGCCAGGACACGGCGCTAGCTCCACCGGGGCGCCCGGGCGGGACGGCCGCCGGCGGCAAGGCCGGAAAGGACGAGGCGGATGAAACGGATGAAGCGAAGGCAGCGAAGGACGACGACGATCTGCTGCCGGCGGGCTCCCCTGACCCGCTCATGAACCTTGCGCAGGGACCGCCCGGCGCCAGGCCCTGGACCCTCGCGGCCGTCGATTTCAATCGGCCTGGCGCCAGCCCCGACGGCGCATGGTCGTCGGCGGGAAACGGATCGGGCGCCAGCGGGACGGTCGCCGACCCTCTCGTCGCAGCGGCTTTGACATCGTCCGGTAACGCCTTTCTGAGTGCGGCCGTCAACGGCGCGACCGCCAGCAGTGCCCAGGTTGACCCGACGACAGGCATTCCTGTCCTGATCGGGTCGAGCGACGCCTGCCGGCCCGGTCAATCCTGCGCCGCCGCGGGTGGGAGCACGGGCGGCGGAAGCGCGGGCGGCACCGGTAGTCCCGGCGGCAGCGGCAATCCGAACCCGAACGACCCTGCGCCAGGCACGTCAGGCGGTACGGGCAGCACGGGTGGCCGGGGCCGGGCGGACAGGCGGTACAGGTGGCACCGGCGGTACAGGTGGCACAGGCAACACTGGGGGCACAGGCGGCACAGGTGGCGGAACGGGGGCAGGCAACACTGGGGGCACGGGCGGCACAGGGGCGGAACGGGCGGTACAGGCGGAACGGGCGGTACAGGCGGTACAGGCGGTACAGGCGGTACTGGTGGCACGCGGTGGCACCGGCGGCGCAGGCAGCGGCACCGTACTGACGCCGGGACATAACGATGCCGGCCGGGTCGCTGTCAGGACCTTGCAGTCGCCCTGGCTGGACTTGAACTTCCAGGCCGCCACTGCGCACGTCAATCTCGACAGCGACTATCGGCTCGAATCGATCGGTCTGTGCCCGACGCTGCTGTGCCTGTCGCGAGGCACTGCACAGGTGGTTGATTCGGGTCACAACGCGGATGTCAGCTGGGGGCGCTGGGTCGACGGCAACGCCCGGACCACCGTGCTGGGCCTGCAGTCGCAGCGGCCGCTCGGCACGGACCAGGGCATGCACTACCTGGTCGGGGCACCAACGGTGACGATGCCCACCAGCGGCACTGCCCACTATGCCATTGCCGGCGCGACCTCCCCGACCTTCGCCAGCGGGGCCGCCCCGCCTGGCGTGTTCACCGGTCAGGGACTGGTGCAGTTCGCCGCCGGCGAGGCGACCAAGGTCGGCTTCAAGGGCGACATGGTCTTCGGCTCCGGGGAGCGATACCACCTGTTCAGCAACGGCGCACGCACCGACTCGTCCGGAAAGCTGGTCACTCTCGGCGACACGCAGATCCGCATGACCGGGAGGACCACCTTCACCGGCAATATCAGCGTGGTGTCGCAGGGCAGCGCAGACCGGTTGTCCTGCGGCGCGCGCAATTGCCAGGCGACCGTGCATGGCGGGTTCTATGGCCCGGAAGCAGCCCGGATGGGCGTGGGCTACTCGGTTGGCAGGACCGGCGGCGGGGGCGATACAATCAACGGCGTTGCCGTACTGGATCGCAAGTAGCGCGGCATCGCCGAGACCGGTTGCCGGCCTGCACGCAACACCCGGCTCTGCCGTCTGCTAACCCACCGTCGATTGGATTCCGTTGGCCCGTTCCACTACTGCCCATTTCGCTCCGACCGAACTCGACAACAATCGCCTTGCAAATCTCTGCGGCGCTGTCGACCAGAATCTGCGCCTGATCGAAACCAACTTCGAAGTCCGCATCTCCCGCCGCGGGGAAAGCTTCACCATCGAAGGTGAAGGAGAAGCCCCGCAGCAGGCCGCTGCCCTATTGCAGCGCTTCTACAAGGCCGCCTCAGCGCCGCTGTCCCGGGAAGACATCCAATTGACCGCGATCGAAATGAAGAACTCGGCAAAGTCCGGCAACGGCAACGGCAAGCCCCGCCACTCCATCCGGGGTCGATGCCGACGGTGGCGTCGGCGATGGCGCGGACATCCCCACCCTTCGGACCCGCAAGGCAGACCTGCAAGGGCGCTCGCCGCACCAGCACGATTACCTGCGCAAGATACTCGGCCACGACATCACCTTCGGAATCGGACCGGCGGGGACCGGGAAGACCTTCCTGGCCGTCGCCTGCGCGGCCGATGCCCTGGAACGCGACACCGTGCAACGGATCATCCTGACCAGGCCCGCGGTGGAAGCGGGCGAGCGCCTCGGTTTCCTGCCCGGCGACCTGAGCCAGAAGGTCGATCCGTATCTTCGTCCACTCTATGACGCGCTCAACGACCTGATCGGCTACGAACGCGTCGCCAAGCTGTTCGAGCGCCAGTCCATCGAGATCGCGCCCCTGGCGTACATGCGCGGCCGCACCCTGACCAATTCCTTCATCATCCTGGACGAAGCCCAGAACACGACGCCGGAGCAGATGAAGATGTTCCTGACCCGGATCGGATTCGGCTCCAGGGCCGTGATCACCGGCGACGTCACCCAGATCGACTTGCCCAAGCACCAGCCGAGCGGCCTGGTCCAGGCCGAACGCATCCTGCGCAAGGTCCGGGGCATCGCGTTCACCCACTTCGACAGCGGCGACGTGGTGCGGCATCCGCTGGTCGCACGGATCGTCGATGCTTACGAGCGCCACGCCAAGCCGGCGGCCGACAAGCACTAAGAGGCTGAAGGTTTGGCGCCTCGACGCACTCTGACGGTCTCGCCGGCGCCGATACCCCACCTGTCGCTGCAGATCCAGATCACGCCCGAAGCCGGCCGCCTGCCGGCAGACCGGCGTCAGTTGCGGCGCTGGGTAAGCGCCGCATTGGCCGCCGACGCCCGGCTGGTGCTGCGTTTCGTCGGTGAGGCGGAAGGCCGTTCGCTGAACCGGCAGTTCCGCGGGCGCAACCGGTCCACCAACGTGCTGACTTTTGATTATGAGACCGGCCCTCCGACGAGCGCCGATATCGTCGTCTGCATGCCGGTGGTACGGGCCGAAGCGCGCGACCAGCGAAAGACGCTGAAGGCACACCTCGCCCATCTGGTCGTGCACGGTGTGCTGCACGCCCAAGGCCACGATCACCATCGCGACGACGAGGCCGACCGCATGGAAGCCACCGAAGTCGCGATCCTGAAGCGCTTCGGAATCAGCGACCCGTATGCCTGAGCGCCGACCGGGCCAGCCGGAGTCGATGCATCGCCTGGGCCGTGGCTGGCGCGCGCTCGTGCTGGCGCTGTCGCTCGGTCTCCTGCATGCGGCCAGCTTCGCCCCGTGGGGCGCCTGGTGGGTGCAGCTTGTCGTGCTCGGCGGCTTCGCGGCGCTTCTGCGCACCGTCGGCCGCGCGATCAGCGCCGGATCGGCCCGCCCGGTATCGGCGGCTGCCGTCGGCATGGCATTCGGGTTCGGCTGGTTCGTCGCCGGCGTGGGCTGGCTTTACATCAGCATGCATACCTACGGCCTGATGCCCGCGCCACTGGCGCTGCTGGCGCTGGTACTGTTCGCGCTGTATCTCGCCCTGTTCCCGGCCGCCGCAGCCTGGTTCACGGCCCGGGCCTCGTCCGCCGACTCCGGCGCCACGTTCGCCCATTCCGGGGCCGGTGGGGACTTGCGCTTCGCGCTTGCCTTCGCCTCGTCCTTCACCGTCGCCGAACTCGCGCGCGGCAGCCTGTTCACCGGGTTCTCCTGGCTGGCCGCAGGTTATGCCCAGGTCGATGGCCCGTTGGCAGGCTACGCGCCGATTGCCGGCAGCTACGGCGTCGGTTTCGCCGCCTGCCTGACCGCCGCCCTCCTGGCCTGTCTGTTCACCCCCCGGGGCGACGCAGCGCCGGCCTCGCGCCTCGCGTCGGTCGTCCTGGTGGTCGTTCTGGTGGCCACCGGCACGGGCCTGGTGTTCGTGCCGTGGAGCAAACCGGCCGGCGAGCCGCTGAGCATCCGCCTGCTTCAGGGCAACGTGCCGCAACAGATGAAGTTCGATCCCGGGGTCGCACGCCAGACCATGCAGCGATACCTGGAGCTGATCGAGGCCGAGCCAGCCGACCTGATCGTGCTGCCGGAAACCGCATGGACCGTGCCCTGGACGTCCACTCCGCCTGCACTGGCGCAACGCCTGGCGCAATTCGTGCGCACAACCGGCTCGGCCGTTGCGATCGGCCTGCCGCGGACCACCACCTCGGCGGCGGGCGAGACGACGCTGTTCAACAGCGTGCTGCTGTTCGACCGGACGGTCTTCGGCCCCGGCGCCACCGCGCCGGCGCCGCGCTATGACAAGCATCACCTGGTGCCCTTCGGGGAGTTCGTGCCCTGGGGATTCCGCTGGTTCGTCGACCTCATGACCATCCCCCTGGGCGATTTCGGCCGCGGGGGGCTGGACCAGCAGCCGATGGCGGTCGGGAGCCAGCGAATCGCCTTCAACATCTGCTACGAGGATGCCTTCGGCGAAGAACTGCTCCCGTCCCTGCACGGACCCGACGGCGCGACCATCCTCGCCAACGTCAGCAATATCGCCTGGTTCGGCGATTCCCATGCGCTGCCTCAGCATCTGCAGATCGCGCGCATGCGCACTCTGGAAACGGCCAGGCCGATGATTCGAGCCACCAACACCGGGGTCACGGCGGCGATCGATTACGACGCCCGGGTGTTGCAGGCCTTGCCCGCCTACCAGCTTGGATCACTGACCGTACGGGTGCAGGGACGCAGCGGCCTGACGCCCTATGCCCGCACCGGTAATTGGCCGATCATCGCGCTGTCGCTCATCACGCTGCTGGCGGTGATGGCGGGGCGTCGCAAACCCGCTAAAATAGTCGGTTGACACTGCGTCGCCGCGACCATTGCCCGGCCCGGGCCGCCGGATGCCCCGGGGCCGGGTCCAGCCAACCCTGGATCCTCTTTGCACCCTGCCCCGTTCTCCCCTACGTTCGCCAGGTGACCTCCTCGTTCTCATGCTGACCTTTCAACAGATCATCCTGCGCTTGCAGGAGTACTGGGACAAACAGGGCTGCGCCCTGCTCCAGCCCTACGACATGGAAGTGGGCGCCGGCACCTTCCATCCCGCGACCTTCCTGCGATCGATCGGCCCGGAGCCCTGGCGGGCGGCCTATGTTCAGCCGTCTCGCCGTCCCAAGGACGGTCGCTACGGCGAAAACCCGAACCGGCTGCAGCACTACTACCAGTATCAGGTCGTGCTCAAGCCTTCCCCGCCGGATATCCTCGAGCGCTATCTCGATTCGCTGCGCGTCCTCGGTATCGACACCGGGCAGAACGACATCCGCTTCGTCGAGGACGACTGGGAGTCCCCCACCCTGGGCGCCTGGGGTCTGGGCTGGGAGGTGTGGCTCAACGGCATGGAGGTGACCCAGTTCACCTACTTCCAGGAAGTCGGTTCCCTCAAATGCCTGCCGACCACCGGCGAGATCACCTACGGACTGGAACGACTGGCGATGTACCTGCAGCGGGTCGAAAGCATCTTCGACCTCCAGTGGGCACCGGGCATCACGTACCGGGACGTGTTCCACCAGAACGAAGTCGAGCAGTCGACCTACAACTTCGAGCAGGCGGATGCCGACATGCTGTTTGCCCATTTCAAGGACTATGAAGCCGAGGCGAGACGCCTGATCGAGGCCCGGCTGGCGTTGCCTGCCTATGAGATGGTCATGAAGTGCTCCCACAGCTTCAACCTGCTGGACGCGCGCGGGGCGATCTCGGTCACCGAGCGCGCCGCCTATATCGGTCGGGTCCGGGCACTCGCCCGGCTCGTTGCGCAGTCCTACTACGACTCCCGTGAACGACTCGGCTTCCCGATGATTTCGGCTCAAGCCCGGGCTGCACTGGGCGGCGACCGATGAAGGCGGCCATTCAACCCGGCGCAGAGACCCTGCTGGTCGAACTCTTCACCGAAGAACTGCCGCCACGTGCTCTGCAGCGCCTCGCCGATGCTTTCGCCGGCGCCATCTCCAGCCAACTTCAGGCGCACGGCCTGTCGGCCCCCGATTCCGCGGCGGAGGTTTTCTGCACCCCGCGGCGGCTGGCCGTCAGCCTGCCGGGCGTGCCGTCCACCGCGGCTTCCCGCGAGGTGCAAGTCAAGGGGCCCTCGATAGCGGTGGCGCTGGACGCCCAGGGCCAGCCGACCATGGCCCTGCGCAAGTGGGCCGAGAAACAGGGCGCGCCTCTCGATGCGCTCGCCCGCGCCAGCGACGGCAAGCAGGAGTGCTTCTACTACCGCTCAATGGTCGCAGGCAAGTCGCTTGCCGGTGTCATTCAGCCGGTGATCGCACAGGCGATCGGGCGGCTGCCGATTCCCAAGCTGATGAGCTACCAGCTTGACGACGGCGCCACCACCGTCAGCTTCGTGAGGCCGGCGCATCGCCTGGTGGTGCTTCACGGCAGCCAGGTGCTGCCTTGCGAGGTGCTGGGCCTCGCGGCCGACCGTCTCACCGAAGGCCACCGCTTCCAGTCCGACGGGCCGATCCGGATCGATTCCGCCACCAGCTACGCGGCGCAGTTGCATGACGAAGGCCGGGTCGTCGCCTCCTTCGACAAGCGACGCGACCTGATCGCCGCCGCCCTGAGCCAGCAATGCCAGGCCCTCGGTGCCACGCTCGCCGGCAACGGCGCCGAGCAGGCTGCGGTCGACGCCCTGCTGGACGAGGTCACGGCACTGGTGGAATGGCCCGCGGTCTACGTCGGTCGCTTCGAGGACAGTTTCCTGCAGGTGCCGCAGGAATGCCTGATCCTCACCATGCGGACCAACCAGAAATACTTCCCGCTGTTCGACGCCGAATCACGCCTGCTCCCGAGCTTTCTGATCGTCTCGAACATGGAAGTCGCGGATCCGTCGTCGATCATCGACGGCAACGAGCGGGTCGTGAGGCCTCGCCTGGCGGATGCCCGGTTCTTCTACGACCAGGACCGCAAGACGCCGCTGCGCGATCGGGTCGCCCGGCTCGCGCATGTCGTGTACCACGCGAAACTGGGCAGCCAGGCCGACCGGTCGCAGCGCGTCGTCGCGCTGGCGGGTGCGATCGCCCGGGCGCTCGGTCAGGATCCGGCCCCGGCCGAGCGCGCCGGGATGCTGGCCAAGGCCGACCTGCTGACGGGAATGGTCGGCGAGTTCCCGGAACTGCAGGGCATCATGGGCCGCTACTACGCCCGGCACGACGGCGAACCCGCGGCGGTTTCGCAGGCGATCGCGGAACACTACCAGCCGCGCTTTGCCGGCGATTCGGTGCCGCAGAGCGAGGCCGGCACCGCGCTGGCCCTGGCCGACAAGCTCGAAACGCTGGCGGGAATCTGGGGAATCGGCCAGCGTCCGACCGGCGAGAAAGACCCGTTCGCACTGCGCCGCCACGGGCTGGGCGTGCTGCGCATGCTGATCGAAAAGCCGCTGCCGCTCGGCCTGCAGGACCTGATCGCCCGCGCTTTCGGGGCCTTCGACGGTATCGCCGGCTTCGAGGCCGATGCCGCCGGCCTGCACGGATTCCTCTGCGACCGCCTGCGCAACTACCTGCGCGAACGCGGCTTCGAGGCGACCGACATCGACGCGGTGCTGGCGGTCGACGCCGACCGGCTCGACCGGATCGAGAACCGCCTGGTGGCGGTGGCGGAGTTCCGGCAACTCGCCGAGTTCGAGTCGCTCGCGGCGGCCAACAAGCGGATTGCGAACATCCTCCGGAAATCGGCTGCGCCGACTGCCGGGCGGGTGCGGACGGACCTGTTCAGGGAACCGCCCGAAGGCCTGTTGCACGAGGCGCTGCTGGCGGCGGAACCGGTCGTCAATGCCCACCTGGAAAAGCTCGACTTCACCGGTGCCTTGCAGGCCCTGGCGGGCCTGCGGGGAGCGGTCGACGCGTTTTTCGATCAGGTGATGGTCAATGCGCCGGAACCTGAGCTCCGGGACAACCGGCTGGCGTTGCTGGAAGGGCTTCGACGCCTGATGAACCGGGTGGCGGACCTCTCGCAACTCTGACATGAAACTCGTCATCCTCGACCGCGAAGGCGTCCTCAACCGACCGGTGGACGGCTACGTGCTCAAGCCGCAGGACTGGGAACCGCTCCCCGGCGCGATGGATGCCATCGCACGGCTGCACCACAGTGGCTACCGCGTCGCGGTGGCCACCAACCAGGCCGCGCTTTCCCGGGGTCTCTTCGACATGGCAATGCTCAACATCATTCACCAGCGCATGAACCGACTGGCCGAGGCCGCCGGCGGGGCGATCGATGCCATTGCAATCTGTCCGCACAGCCCCGAACAGCACTGCAGCTGCCGCAAGCCGCAACCCGGCATGCTGCTGGAACTGATCGAGCGATTCGGTGTCGATCCCAAGGAAACGATCATGATCGGCGACATGGCTCCGGATCTCCAGGCCGGGCTGGCTGCCGGCTGCAACACCTGGCTGGTCCGCAGCGGTCACGGCCAGGCGACGATCGACGCAGGCGAGGTACCCGCATCCGTCAGGGTTGCAGACGATCTCGCAGAGGTAGTGCAGCACCTGCTCTCGCCGACGCACGACTACCACCCGGACCACGTCGGCCCCGTCGGCCGCGACCGGACCTGACGGTCGACACGCCATGGCCGCTTTGCGTTCGATTGTTTATCTGCTCCTGCAACTGGTCACGGTGATTCCGTGGGCGTTCGTCTGCCTGGCGTGTGCTCCGCTGCCGCTGCGCACCCGCTACCGGATCACGGTCCAATGGCCGCGCGCGATGACCTGGGCGGCGCGCTGGATATGCGGGATCCGCTGGGAGGTCGTGGGCTGGGAAAACCTGCCGGACGGGCCGGTGATCCTGCTGCCGAAACACCAGTCCACCTGGGAGACCTTCTTCCTGATCTGGGGAATGCCCCGGGACCTGTGCTTTGTTTTCAAGCGCGAGCTGCTGTACGTCCCCTTTTTCGGCTGGGGCATGGCGCTGCTGAAGATGATTCACATCGACCGGGCAAAAACGCGGGTGGCATTCGAGTCGCTCGTGACCCAAGGCGAGGCGCAGCTGGCCAGCGGGCGCTGGGTGATCATCTTTCCTGAAGGCACGCGGATTCCGGCGGGTGTGCGCGGCAAGTACAAGAGCGGCGGCGCGCGCCTGGCGATCAGAACCGGGGTGCCGGTGGTGCCGATCGCCGTCAACTCCGGGCGCCTGTGGCCAAAGAAAAAATTTATCAAGAACGCCGGGATTGATAACCGTTTCCATCGGAAAACCGATTACAAGCGCCGGAAAGACGCCGGAAGCGTCTGACAAGCGAGGTCGAGCACTGGATAGAGACCGAAATGCGCAGGATCAGTCCGGCGGATTACGGTAATCTCAGGACTTCGATCGACGCACAAGAGGTCTCGGGCTGACGGGGACTTCGGTATGAGTTCCCCATGAAACGACTGACGCGCAAATCTGCACGGATTCCACTTCTTCGTTCCCGGCCCCTGGCCGAACGTCCCCGCTTCCTCATCATCCAGCGCGGCTCCATGCCGCATGAATTGGGCTACAACCTGCGGCGCTCCGCGCGCCGGACCATCGGTTTCCAGATCGACGGCAAGGGCCTCACGATCACGGCGCCGGCCTGGGTGCCTCTCCGGGAGATCGAGGCGTCCATCCTCGAGAAGCATCAGTGGATCTTCAGCAAGCAGGCGGAGTGGCGCGCCTACGAGCGTGCCCGTGCAAAAACCGCCCCGCGCTACTGCGACGGCGGCCATATCCGCTACCTGGGCCAGCGGGTGGTGCTTCGAACCAGTCCCTATACCGATCGCTATCGCCGCACCCACTTCCTGCTCGCCGGCAATGAACTCTGGATCGCAGGACCCGACGTGGAGGACCCGCAGTGGGTCGAAAGCAAGGTGACCGGCTGGATGAAGCAGCAGGCCCGCGCCTTGTTTGCCGAGCGGATGCTGCCCTTCGCCCGTCGCCTGGGCAAGAGTCCGAGCGAATGGGCGCTGAGCTCGGCGCGGACCCGATGGGGCAGCTGCAGCCCCGAGGGCAAGATCCTCCTGAGCTGGCGCCTGATCCACTTCCCGATGCACATCATCGATTACGTGGTCGCGCACGAAATCGCGCATCTGAAGGAACTCAACCACGGCCCGCGCTTCTGGGCGACAGTCGAGCGCCTGCTGCCGGGCCATCAGACCGCGCGCGACGAGCTGCGCCGCTACCCGGACGGCCTGCTGCCGACCTGATCAGGAAACCAATGAAGATTCTTCACACCATGCTGCGAGTCGGCGACCTGCAACGATCCATCGACTTCTATACCCGGAACCTGGGCATGTCGCTGCTTCGAAGTACCGAGAGGCCCGAGCAGAAATATTCACTGGCTTTCGTCGGCTACGGCCCCGAGGCCGACAACGCCGTGCTGGAGCTCACCTACAACCATGGCGTCGACCGTTACGACCTCGGTTCGGCTTACGGCCATATCGCGATCGAGGTGGATGACGCCTATGCCGCCTGCGAGCGGATCGCCGCCGCGGGGGGAAATGTCACGCGGCCCGCCGGACCGGTCAAGGGCGGCAGCACCGTCATCGCGTTCGTGGAAGACCCGGACGGCTACAAGATCGAGCTGATACAGGCCAAGTAGCCGGTCGCAGGCGCGCCACCCTCCTTCTGCCGCGCAGGCTCCCGGGAACCTGTCAGGGTATGAATCGGGGTCAGGCGGCCCGTGCGGACTCGCCCAGCCGGTCGGCCAGTGCACACCAGCTGGCCACAGCGATCTCCTCGGCACGTCGCGTCGATTCGGTGAAGGGCTTCAGCAGCGGCTCGGCGTCGGCCGCCGCGACCAGATCGAGTGCGGGATGGTGCAGGCTCAGCCACTTGCCCAGCGTGTTCCGGATCATCTTGCGCCGCTGCGAGAACCCGACAGCCAGCACGGCCTGAAGGATTGCGCGCTCGCGCGTCAGCGGCGACGGCCGCGGCAACATGCGGATGACGCTGGACTCGACCTTCGGCGGTGGGTCGAAGGCCGCAGGGGGCACATGGAGCAGGGTCTCGACCTCGTAACAGGACTGCAGCAGGATCGTGAGCCGGCCCGTGTTGCCACCCGGCCTGGCCACGATGCGATCGATGACCTCCTTCTGGAGCATGAAGTGCTGGTCGATCACCTGGGCGGTGAACTGCATCAGGTGCAGCAGCAGCGGGCTCGAAATGTTGTAAGGCAGGTTGCCGACAACCCTGATGCGGCCGCCCTCACCCGCCAGGGCCCCGAAGTCGAATGACAGCACATCCTGCTGATGCAGCCGCAGACGATCCCCGAACCGCCGGGAGAGCGAGGCCGCCAGGTCACGGTCGATCTCGATGGCGTCCATACTGCCCAGACGCGCCAGCAGTGGCGCGGTGAGCGCGGCAGTGCCGGGACCGATTTCGACCAGCCGGTCGCCGGAACGTGGTGCTATGGCGGCGACGATGGACTCGATCGCCGCGCGGTCCACCAGGAAATGCTGGCCGAATCGCTTGCGCGGTATGACGCGTGCCTGATCCGGCCCGCCGGCCATGGTCAGGGTTGCTCTAGCCGATATTCGACGTAGGCGCGATCGCGGATCTCCCGCAGCCACTGTTCATAGGCTTCGTCGGCTTTCTGCTCGCGCAGCGCCTGGCGCGCGGCGGCACGCATCTGCTCCGGCGAGTTGTCCGCTGCCTTGCGCTCCAGGACCTCGAGGAGATGGACCCCGAATTGGGTCCGGACGGGATCGCTGATCGCGCCCACCTTGAGGTCCTTCATGGCGCGTTCGAAGTCGGGCACGGTGTCTCCCGGATAGAGCCAGCCGAGGTCGCCACCCTTGGCGGCGCTGCCGTCGATCGAGAATTGCCGGGCAAGCGACTCGAACGATTGAGCGCCCGACTCGATGTTGCGCTTGAACTCGGCGAGGCGCCGCGTTGCCTCTTCCACCGCCGCCGGCGTGGCGGCCGGGAGCAGGATATGCCGGACATGGGTCTGCTCGACGCTGCTGGCTTCAGGCGCCTGGCTGCGCTTGTCGATCAGCTTGAGCAGGTGCAGACCCGCCGGGCTGCGGACGACCGGCGCCACCTGGCCGGGCTGCAGTCGCGAGACGGCATTGACAAACAACTCCGGCAGGCGATCCGATGAACGCCACCCGAGGCTTCCGCCCTGCATCGCTTCCGGCGAGTCGGAATACTCCCGCGCAAGTGCACTGAAGTCGTCGCCCTCGGCGGCGCGCTTGGCCAGCTTCTGGGCCAGTTCGGTCTTGGTCTGCACTTCAGCCGGATCCGGATTCGGCGCAAGCCGCAGCAGAATCTGGGCGATCTCGTACTCGTTGCTGACCGCGCCGCCACGCTTGGCGACCTGGGCATCCACCTCCGCCTCCGAGATGGTGACCTTGCTGGTCGCTTCACGTTCACGCAGGCGCAACGAAATGATGTCGCCAGCAAGCTGTTCGCGAAAGGCCGGCATGCCGATCCCCTGTTCGGCCAGCTTTTCCCGCATCTGCTGCACCGACGTGGAATTCTGCTGGGCCACATCGGCCAGCGCGCGGTCGATGTCGGCCTCCGTCGGGCTGATGCCGACTTCCTTGGCATACTGGGCGCGGGCCCGGGCCAGGATCATATCCTCGAGTATCTGCCGCGTCAGCTCGCCTTGCGGCGGCGGCGCGCGGCCCTGGTCGCGGATCTGCTTTTCGATGATGGCGACACGGCTCTTCAATTCACGCTCGGTGATCGCCTCCTGGTTGACCACGGCGACGACGCGATCGATAGGTTCGCCTTCGGCCCGCTGGGCGACGGCAGGGGTCGTCAACGGCGTCAGCGCGTGGGCAAGCAGGAAGGCAAGCACTGCCAGAATTCTGTTTACTGGTGGGGACATCACTCGTAACCGTAATAGCGCGATGAAGGCGGCGGCCGGTTGTCCGGAATCCGGTAACCCGGGATGTTCCTGAGCAATATACCAAAGGGGTCCGCCCCCAGCCGACCGAGACCGCGGAAATCCACCTGCAGGAAGAAGGCCGTGGTGTTGCGACCCTCCGCCGTTACAAACCGTTGCACCACGAATCGGGTCGCCCAGCAGTCTTCGGCATACTCGAAGCCGAGCAGGCCTTCGACCAGGCCCGGCCGCGCCGACACGACCTGTCCGGTCGCCGGGTCGTTGCGCTCCTGCAGGAAGGAATAGTTGATCTTGCCGAGAGACGCCCACCGATCCGATATCGGCCATTGCCAGGAAGTGCCCCACTGCGCGTATTCGCGCGACTGGAAGCGGATGCCGGCGTTGAACAGGCGCCGGTCTCCCGGCCAGTAGCGGTAGCCGGCGCTGATGCGCGGAATGCGGTCGTCGCGAATCGCGTACTGCACGCCCGAATCGAAGCCGTGGCCACCACCGAATTCGCCGGACGCGGCCAGCAGGAGATCGGACCGGCGGTCGGCGCGACTGGTCTGGCCTGGAATAGTCACCCGCTGGCTGTCGAAGTAGAAGCGCTCGGCAACCGCCAGGCGCAGGCGCTCCACCCCCGTGCCCGCATCGATATGTCGGGTGATCAACGCAGCGGTGAGCTGGTTCGAATCGGCGATCCGGTCGCTGCCGGTAAACGAATTCTCGGTGAACAGCTGGGCGAAGTTGAAATCGTTGGCGGTGCTGTCGAACACCGGTATCTGGTCCTGATTGCGGTAAGGCGTATAGACGTAGAAGAGCCGCGGCTCCAGCGTCTGGATTGCCGCCCTTCCCTGCCATTCGCTGGCTCGCTCCATGATCACGCCCGAATCGAGCGAGTAGGTCGGCACGGCGCGATTGAGAGAACGGGCCCCGGCGGGATTGACGTCCAGGCGATAGCTGCTGGCGTGCAGCGAGGCCTTGGGCGTCACGAACCAGGCCGGCCCCTGCAGGGGATAGGCCAGGGAAGGATTGACGACGCTGCGCACACCCTCGGCGGAACCCGCCAGAGGCCGGCTGAACCAGGTCACGTCGTTCACGAGGCCGAGATCGAAGCCGCTGACGTCGGTGCGAAAGGTGCTGAGCTGGAACTGGGGCAGCTTTTCGTAAGGCGGTGCTGCCCGTGCCTCGAGAATGTTCTGGTAACGCGTGACGCGGGCCAGGAAATTCCACTGGTTGAAGTCACGCGAGAGGAAGACGTCGCGCGGCAGGGATCGCTCCGACGCCCCCACCAGCGAGCGCGAATAATCGACGAAGTAATTGTCGTCCGACACGCCTTTCACCACCCAGCCGCCGTTCCAGCCGTTGACGTTGGAGATCCTGTTGGTCGAACTGTAGAAATAACGCTCGCGCCCCGCGACCCGGTCGTCGGGCACGTAGTCCGCGAGCAACTCGCCGGCCATCGGCCTGAAGAGATAGCGGAAGTCGCTGCTCAGCTGCAGACCGCGGCGAACGCTCAGGCGCGGCGACACGGTCAGGTCGTAGTTGGGCGCCAGGTTGAAGTAGTAGGGCACCGTCACCTCGGCCCCGACGCGCGAGGTCACCGACAGCGACGGTGTCAGCACCCCGCTCTTGCGTTCGTTGCCGATCGGAAAGAACAAGACCGGCAGGCTCAGCACCTTGCGGTCCTTGAAGACCAGGCTGCCGCTGCGGCCGGTGCCACTCTGGTCGTCCTGGTCGATATCGATCTGGCGCGCCTCGATGCGCCAGTCCTCATTGTCCGGCCGGCAGGTGCTGAAGGTCGCGTTGGACAGCAGGAACCTGCCGGGTCCCTTCATCTCGATCCGGTCGGCCTTGCCGCGACCGCCGCCACGCGGCAGGTTGTAGGTCGGCGACTCGAACACGCCCTCGCTGGTGTCGAGTTGCAGCCTCAGGCTGGGGCCGGCGATACGGGTGCCGCCCTGCACTATCGTGACGTCGCCCTCCGCCTCGACCGTGCTGCTGCCTTCGTAGTAGCGGATTTCATCTGCTTTCAGCAAGGTGCCACGCCGCCGCAGTTCCGCTGCACCGTCCAGCACCGTCTGGGTGCCCTCCGGTGTCTGGCGGGTGGACACGCGGTTGGACGTTCCGAAGGTCGGAAGCGGCTCGTCGTTGCGTCGCGGCTGCAGATCGAGTTGCGGTGCAATCTTCAGGCGGATCGGCTGGTCGCCGGGCGTGGCGGCGTCCCGATTCTGTGCCCTGTCATCGCGTTGAGCCTGGGCCTGCACGCCCGGTGTCAGCACCAGCGCTACCGTGCAGTGACCCAGCAATCTGATGAGGGAATATCGGGAAGTAAGAGACACTGTGCGGGTGGAGTCGGATCGCGGGGTTGGCAGGTTCACTATTATAGGTACCCGTACCGGCCGAGGCCGGCTGGCGACAAGGACCACACAGGCGCACATGCCACCAGATACCGATTCACGACTTCAGATGATGGACCGTTGGCTCGATTCGATCAGCGATCGTTTCGTGCTCGACCGGCGCAGCCTCGCGCCAGCTTCCAATGATGCCAGTTTCCGTCGCTACTTCCGCGTCGGTGCCGGCAAGACCGCCGAGGTGTCGTCCTTCATCGTCATGGATGCGCCCCCGCCGCAGGAGGACTGCCGTCCATTCGTGCATGCGGCGGCGGTCTTCGGCAAGGCCGGCGTCAATGTGCCGATAGTGCTGGCCGCCGATCTCGATCAGGGTTTCCTGCTGCTCAGCGACTTCGGCAGCACGACCTACCTGAGCCGTCTCGACGCCGGCTCTGCGCCAAGGCTCTATCGGGACGCATTGCTGGCCCTGGTGAATATGCAGAAGGCCAGCGCCCGCGGCGTCTTCCCGGACTATTCCCGCGAGATCCTCGAGCGTGAACTCATGCTGTTTCCCGAGTGGTATCTGCACCGGCACAAGCAGGTCGATCTCGACGACAGTCAGCGGCGGGTGCTGCTCGACTCGTTCGCCCTGATCCTGGAGAACAACGTCGCCCAGCCTTCGGTCTTTGTGCATCGCGACTACCACTCCCGCAACCTGATGGTCCTGCCGCCGGGGCGCAATCCCGGCATCCTCGACTTCCAGGATGCGGTCCATGGTCCCATCACCTACGATCTCGTTTCACTGCTGCGCGACGCCTACGTGCGCTGGGAAGAGGAACAGGTGCTCGACTGGGCCATCCGCTACTGGGAAATGGCCCGCCAGGAAGGCCTTCCGGTGGCGCCGGATTTCGCCGCTTTCTACCGCGACTTCGAATGGATGGGACTGCAGCGGCACCTCAAGGTGCTGGGCATCTTCGCGCGCCTGCATCATCGCGACGGCAAGGACAACTATCTGAAGGACATGCCCCTGGTGCTCGAGTATGTGCTGCAGGTGGTGCACCGCTACGTCGACCTCGCGCCGTTGGCCCGGCTCCTCGGGACCATCGAGAATCGCACGCCCACGTCCGGCTACACGTTCTGAGCGCCATGAAGGCAATGATCCTCGCGGCCGGTCGCGGCGAACGCATGCGGCCTCTGACCGACCAGTTGCCCAAGCCTCTGCTTGCCGCCGGCGGCAAGCCGTTGATCGTCTGGCACCTGGAGCGTCTGGCCCGGGCGGGCATCCGCGACATCGTCATCAATCACGCCTGGCTCGGTGAAAAGATCGAGGCCGCGCTCGGCAATGGATCGGCGCAGGGTGTTCGAATCACCTACTCGGCCGAGTCCGAAGCGCTGGAAACCGCCGGCGGCATCGCCCGGGCCCTGCCCTCGCTGACCGCCGGCGGTGAATCCGCAGGCCCGAACCAGGCGTTCCTGGTCGTCAGCGGCGATACGTTCTGCGACTTCGATTACGCCCGCGCAGCGACGATCGCCCTGCAGATGCGGCACGCGGACCTTGCCTGCTGGTGCGTGATGGTGCCCAATCCGGCGCATCACCCCGAGGGCGACTTCCGCCTTGTCGGCGGCCTGCTTCACGGCGACGCCGCCGGCGCGTGCCTGCCGGCGCGGCAGACCTACAGCGGCATCGGGCTCTACACCCCGGCGATGTTTCGGGGGATCGGTGCCGGCCACAAGTCGCCGCTGCGCCCCCACCTGGAGCGGGAAATAGCCGCCGGCAGGGCCGCGGGTGAATACCATGGCGGGTTGTGGTTCGATATCGGCACCACACAGCGGCTGTCCGAACTGGATCGGTTGCTGGGCGGCAGTCGCAAGGCTGCCGGAGACGAACAGGAATCCATTGCAATCGGGAGTCTGAGATGAATGCATTTGCGCGCCGCCGCGCCGCCCTCGCCGACAGCATGCGCGCCCAGGGCGGTGGCGTGGCGGTGATCTTTACCGCGCCCGAAGTGCCCAGGAACCGGGACTCCGATTTCCCTTATCGCTTCGACAGCTACTTCCACTATCTCAGCGGGTTTCCGGAGCCGGAGGCGGCCGTTGTGATCGTAGCGGGCAGCACGCGGGCGCGATCCATCCTTTTCTGCCGCAGCAAGCATGAAGAGCGCGAGATCTGGGACGGCTTCCGCTACGGCCCCGCGGCGGCACGCAAGCACTTCGGCTTCGACGAGGCACATCCGATCGAGGAGATCGATGCGCGGATGCCTGACCTGCTCGCCGACCAGCCCGCGGTCTTCTATTCGCTCGGCAGCGACGCCGGCCTCGACGCACATATCCAGCGGTGGCTCGGCGTGGTGAGGTCCAAGTCGCGCGCGGGCGTCAGCGCGCCGTCCCGGGCGCTCGACGTCACCCGGCTGCTGGACGAGATGCGCCTGATCAAGGACGCCGACGAGATTTCGATCATGCGCAAGGCGGCCGCGATCGCGGCGGGCGCGCATGTGCGGGCCATGCGTTGCACCCGCCCGGGCAGCTACGAGTACGAGATCGAGGCCGAGATCCTGTATGAGTTCCGGCGGCACGGATCCCAGTTTCCGGCCTACGGCTCGATCGTTGCGGGCGGCGCCAATGCCTGCGTGCTGCATTACCGCGAAAACGACGCCCGCCTGAAGGATGGCGACCTGCTGCTGATCGACGCCGGCTGCGAGCTCGATGGCTATGCGTCGGACATCACCCGCACCTTCCCGGTGAACGGCCGCTTCAGCGCACCGCAGCGGGAACTCTACGACATCGTCCTGGCCGCGCAGCGGGCCGCCGAGAAGGCAACCCGACCCGGCCGCCATTTCATGGCGCCGCACGAGGCGGCGGTCAAGGTGCTCGCCCAGGGCATGATCGACTGCAAGCTGCTCAAGGGCAGCCTCGACGGTGTCCTCGAATCGGGCAGCTATCGCCGCTTCTACATGCATCGCACCAGTCACTGGCTGGGCCGCGACGTCCACGACTGCGGCGACTACCGCGAGCCCGAGTCGCCGGGGACCCGCAAGTCGTCGACATCCGCACGCGAGCGGCCCTGGCGCAAGCTGCGCCCCGGCATGGTCCTGACGCTCGAACCCGGCATCTACGTGCGGGCCGCCGACGATGTGCCCAAGGCTTACCACGACATCGGCATCCGCATCGAGGATGATGCGCTGGTCACTGACAGCGGCTGCGAGTTGCTCACCGCCGGTGTGCCCAAGGCCGCGGCGGAAATCGAGGCGTTGATGTCGCAGACGGCATTCGGGGTCAAGCCCGCGACGCCGAAGAAGGCCGGTCCCCGGACAGCACGGCTGACTCCGGGCCGGCCGCAGAAGGTACCGGCCTAGGAGCCTGTCGGAGTATGGGAAGTGCGGTGCAATACCGGATAATCGGCAGCGGACCGGTCGCGCTTGCCTGTGCGCTGTTCATGGTCCGCGGCGGTGTCGATCCGCGGCGCATCCGGTTGCCATCGCCGACGCAGACAGCGCTGCCTGCCGACGCCGACCGCGGCAAGGCGGGTGCCGGAGCGCGGCGCATGCTCGCTCTTTCCGAAGGTTCACGGCAGTTGCTCACCCGCATCATCCGGATGCCGGGCGGCGGGCTGATCGAACGCATCGAGGTGGCGCTGTCCGGACGCAGCGGGCGCACACGCATCGAAGCGCGGGATTTCAGCGTGGCGGCGCTCGGGCATGTGGTCCCCTACGGCGATCTGGTCGCGGCGCTGCGCGAGGCCAGCGGGCAGATCGGATTCGCCGGCGCGTCGCCTGAAATCGGGGCCGCCGGCAGCCAAGGGTCGGACGACGCCGCGACCGTGACGATTCACGCGGGCGGCATGCCGGGCACGCAGGACCAGGATCGCCAGGGGTTCAAGTCCCACGATTTCCAGCAGTGCGCACTGCTCGTGGAGGTGGCGGCTCAGGCCGCCGGCACGACCGCATACGAGTGCTTCGGGCCCCATGGTCCGCTCGCCCTGCTGCCGGCCGACCGCGGGCACGGCGCGCGCTACGCCGTGGTGTGGTGCGACCGGCCGCAGGCGACTGCCGCGCGAGCGGCCATGACTCCCGGCAGGCTCGCATCGGCGTTGCACGACGCCCTGCGCGACTGCGGCATCGCCCCATCGGTCCTGGGATCGCTGCGGGTCTGCTCGCCGGTCGCGGTGGCACCGCTGGTCCGCGTGCGCCGCCAGCGCAGCGCCGCCGGCAACGAGGTCTGGATAGGCAATGCCGCCCAGTCCCTGCACCCGGTGGCAGGCCAGGGCCTGAACCTGGGGCTGCGCGACGCTTTCGAGCTTGCCCGCATGCTCGCGGACGCAGAGTATTCCACCCCTGCCCGCGCCGTGGTGCAGCTGCTGCAGTCTTTCGCGTCGCAGCGTCGCGCCGACCGCTCGATCACCACCGGCGTGACGGACCTGCTCGCGGCCGGCTTCACCTGGCCGCTGGCGCGCCCGCTGCAGTCGGCGCTGCTGACCGCGATGGATCTCCTGCCCCCGGTGCGACAGCCTCTGGCGAGCGCGCTGCTGTTCGGCAGGCGCTGAACCGCCGGAAAGCCGCTCGCGGCGGGCGGACCCGCACGCCACTGTCCCGGCGCGCGCAGCCCTGCTAGAATCGCCCTCCCTTGATTTCCCCCCTCCACCTTGAGCGTCGTTCGCCGCAATGCTCGCAATCTCCGTTCGGCCCGATACGCGGGCTGCTTTCGCCGGTGCTGCCGTTGCCGGCGAGCCAGTGAGCCAACGCGCAGTCCGCCCGAGCGGCGCCCTTCGCATCGGCCCCTACACGCTGCCGAACAGGACCCTGGTTGCACCCATGGCCGGCGTGACGGACCGGCCGTTCCGGCAGTTGTGCAGGCGTCTCGGCGCCGGTTATGCCGTGTCGGAGATGGCGGCATCCAATCCGAAGCTCTGGGATAGCGTCAAGACCTCGCGCCGCATCGACCACAACGGCGAGATCGAGCCCAAGGCAGTCCAGATCGCCGGCGCCGATCCGGCGATGATGGCCGAGGCGGCGCGCTTCAACGTCGACCGCGGCGCGCAGATCATCGATATCAACATGGGCTGCCCTGCCAAGAAGGTGTGCAACCTGATGGCGGGCTCGGCCCTGATGGCAGACGAGGCGCTTGCGCTGAAGATCATCGACGCCGTCGTGCGCGCCGTCTCGGTGCCGGTCACCGTGAAGATGCGCACGGGCGTCGACATCAACCGCCGCAACGCCGTACGGCTCGCCCGCTGCGCCGAGCAGGCGGGTGCGGCCATGATCACCGTTCACGGACGCACGCGCGCCTGCCAGTATCACGGTGCGGTCGACTACGACACCATCGCCGAAGTCAAGGCAGGCATCAACTTGCCGGTGGTCGCCAATGGCGACATCGATTCGCCCGAAAAGGCGCGTCAAGTCCTGGATGCCACCGGCGCCGATGCGGTCATGATCGGCCGGGCGGCCCAGGGCAGGCCCTGGATCTTTCGCGAGATCGATCACTACCTGGCCAGCGGGGAGCGGCTGGCCGGCCCCAGCTGGCGTGAAATCTGGAGCCTGTTGCGCCAGCACCTGCAGGACCACTACGCGTTCTATGGCGAATACGTCGGTGTGCGCACCGCGCGCAAGCACATCGGCTGGTACTTGCGCGCGATCTCGCAAGGCCACGCTCTGGATGACACCCTGGAAGCACTACGGCAACGGATCAACCTCAGCGAGGATCCGGCCGGGCAACTCGAACTGATAGACCAGTTCTTCTCCGATAAAGAAAAGGTGCTCGACACCTGCATAGAACAAGGGAGAGTTCCGAAATGACAAGGCCACCTACGATTCACGAAGCCGTGACCCGCAATCTGGAAAAATACTTCCAGGACCTCGCCGGCATGCAGCCCGGTCTCATCTACGACATGGTGCTGTCGGCCGTGGAAAAGCCGATGCTCGAGGTCGTCATGAAGAAGGCCGACGGCAACCAGTTGAAGGCCTCCGCCATGCTCGGCATCAATCGAAACACGTTGCGCAAGAAGCTTCACTGCTACGGGATGCTCCATGGGCATAGCGAACACTGACCCGGCGCCGGCCGGGAACGTGCCGGGGCCCGGCCGTCGCCGGCCGGTCAGGCGGGCGCTGCTGAGCGTCTCTGAGAAGACCGGCATCGTCGACTTCGGCCGTGCGCTGAGTCAGTTGGGGGTGGAGATCATTTCCACCGGCGGCACCGCGAAACTGCTCGCCGAGGCCGGGGTGCCGGTCATCGAGGTCTCCACCTATACCGGGTTCCCGGAAATGCTCGACGGCCGTGTCAAGACGCTGCATCCGAAGGTGCACGGCGGGTTGCTGGCAAGACGAGACCTGCCGGCCCACATGTCGGCCCTGGACAGTCACGACATCGGCACGATCGACCTGCTTGCGGTCAATCTCTATCCGTTCCAGAGGACGGTGGCCAACGCGGATTGCACGCTCGACGATGCCATCGAGAACATCGACATCGGCGGCCCGGCGATGCTGCGCGCGGCCGCCAAGAACCACGACGCGGTCACGGTGATCGTTGACCCGGCCGACTACCAGCCGGTCCTCCAGCAGTTGACCGGGCATCAGGGTGTCGACCACCCGACCCGGTTCGGCCTGGCCACCAAGGTCTATGCCCACACGGCGCAGTACGACGGCGCCATCGCCAACTACCTGTCGGCCATCGGTCCCGACGGCAAGCGCGCTCCCTACCCCGCCGTGATGACGATGCAACTGCACCAGGTACAGCCGTTGCGTTACGGCGAAAACCCGCACCAGAGCGCCGCGTTCTACCGCGACGCCCATCCGCCGGCCGGAGCGCTGGCCAATTTCCGGCAGTTGCAGGGCAAGGAGCTCTCGTACAACAACATCGCCGACGCCGATGCAGCCTGGGAGTGCGTCAAGTCGTTCGAGTCGCCCGCCTGCGTCATCGTCAAGCATGCCAATCCCTGCGGGGTTGCGATCGGAGACGGTCCACTGACCTGCTACCAGCGCGCGCTGGCCACGGACCCCACCTCGGCCTTCGGCGGCATCATCGCCTTCAACCGGCCGGTGGACGAAGTCGGCGGTGGCGGCGATTGCCAGGCAGTTCGTCGAAGTCCTGATCGCGCCCGGCTTCTCCGATGCGGCGTTGGCGATGATGAAGGGCAAGCAGAACGTCCGGCTGCTGGAAATCCCCGTGGCGCGCAACAGCAATCTCCTGGACCTCAAGCGGGTGGGAGGCGGCCTGCTGGTGCAGTCGCCGGACGAGCGCCTGCTGGCGGCCTCGGATCTGCGCGTGGTGACACGCAAGCAGCCGGGCGAGCAACAGATGGCAGACCTGAAGTTCGCCTGGCAGGTTGCCCACTTCGTCAAGTCCAATGCGATCGTCTTCTGCGCCGACGGCAGGACCCTGGGTGTCGGCGCGGGCCAGATGAGCCGCATCGATTCGGCGCGGATCGCCGCCATCAAGGCGGAAAATGCCGGTTTGAGCCTGAAAGGATCGGTGGTTGCGTCGGACGCCTTCTTCCCGTTCCGCGACGGCCTCGATGTCGTCGTCGACGCCGGCGCCACAGCGGTCATCCAGCCGGGCGGGTCGATGCGCGACAATGAGGTCATCGAAGCAGCCGACGAAAGAGGCGTAACCATGGTCTTCACCGGAGTCCGGCACTTCCGGCACTGATTCGCCGCATGCGCATCCTCGGCATCGACCCGGGCCTCAGGTTGACCGGTTTCGGATTGCTCGATGCCGACCGGGACAAGCTCAGCTATCTCGCCAGCGGCGTCATCCGGACCGGTATCGGCAGCCTGCCGGCCCGCCTGCAGAAGATCCACGAGGGCATCGTGGAACTGATAGAGGAATTCCGACCCGACATCGGCGTCTGCGAAATCGTATTCGTCAACGTGAACCCCAAGTCCACGCTGCTGCTCGGCCAGGCCCGCGGCGCGGCCATCGGCGCACTGGTCAGCCGTTCCCTGGATGTTCATGAATACACCGCCCTGCAGGTCAAGCAGGCGGTGGTGGGCTATGGCCGCGCCAGCAAGACCCAGGTGCAGATGATGGTGCAGCGGCTGCTGCTGCTGCCTGGAACGCCCTCGCCCGACGCCGCCGATGCCCTCGCCTGCGCCGTGTGCCACGTCCATGCGGGGGCGATGATCAAGGCGCTGGGCAGCCGCACCCGGCGCGGGCGGATCATCGGGTGAGGACGGCATGGGCGCCGGTCTCGCGGCCGGTGCCGGACGTGGTCGCGCCCGGGCATCGGGCATACTAAGCGCCTGTCATCCTACCCCGGTCGCCTGAATGATTGGTCGTCTCGCGGGCACCCTGCTCGAGAAGAACCCGCCCGAAATCGTCGTCGAGGCCGCCGGTGTCGGCTACGAGGTCAACGTGCCGATGAGCACGTTCTATGACCTGCCGCCCGCCGGCGACAAGGTGGCGTTGTGGACCCACCTGGTGGTGCGGGAGGATGCCCACCTGCTCTACGGTTTCCTGACGCCGCGTGAACGGGCCATCTTCCGGGAACTCATCCGGATCTCCGGCGTCGGCCCGCGCACGGCGCTCTCGGTGTTGTCCGGCATGACCGCCAATGAACTGATCGAAGCCGTCGCCATGCAGGAATCGGCACGGCTGACCCGGGTGCCCGGCATCGGCAAGAAGACGGCCGAGCGCCTGCTGCTGGAACTCAAGGGCAGGCTGGCACCGGAACTCGCCGGGGCACGCGGCGATCGCGCGGGCTCCCCCGCGGCCACCGACATCCTGAGAGCGCTGATCGCGCTCGGCTACTCGGAAAAGGAGGCCGGCCTTGCCGTCGGCCGCCTGCCGGCGGACAGCGGCGTCAGCGAAGGCATCAAGCAGGCGCTGAAGTCACTGGCCAAGGTCTCGTGAACGCCGCCCGCCCCTCTACCGGCGCGACAACGCCGGATGTCAAGCGAGCATCGCCATGGCCATCGAACACGACCGACTGATTTCCGCCAGCCCTGCGACCCCTTCCGAAGAGGTGGTGGAGCGGGCGCTGCGGCCGCGCCGACTGGCCGACTACGTCGGTCAGCCCAAGGTCAAGGAGCAACTCGAGATCTTCATCGCGGCCGCGCGAAATCGCAAGGAAGCACTGGACCACCTGCTGCTGTTCGGCCCACCCGGGCTCGGCAAGACGACGCTCGCCCACATCATCGCGGCGGAGATGGGGGTCACGCTGCGCCAGACTTCCGGACCGGTGCTGGAGCGGCCCGGCGACCTGGCGGCGCTGCTCACCAACCTGGAAAAGAATGACGTCCTTTTCATCGACGAAATTCACCGCCTGTCGCCGGTGGTCGAGGAGATCCTCTATCCGGCGCTGGAAGACTTCCAGATCGACATCATGATCGGCGAAGGGCCCGCGGCGCGCTCCATCAAGCTCGACCTCGCACCATTCACCCTGGTCGGTGCAACCACGCGCGCCGGCATGCTGACCAATCCCCTGCGGGATCGCTTCGGCATCGTGCAGCGGCTCGAGTTCTACGACGTCGAAGATCTCACCCAGATCGTCCAGCGCTCGGCGACACTGCTCAATGCCCATACCGGCATCGAAGGCGCGCGCGAGATCGCTCGCCGGGCGCGAGGTACGCCGCGCATCGCCAACCGTCTGCTGCGGCGGGTACGCGACTTCGCCGAGGTCAAAGGCAATGGCCGCATCGACAGCGCGACCGCTGACGCTGCGCTCCTGATGCTGGACGTCGACCGGGCCGGTCTGGACATCATGGATCGCAAACTGCTGCAGGCCATCATGGACAAGTTCGGCGGCGGGCCGGTCGGACTCGACAACCTGGCGGCGGCCATCGGTGAGGAAAGGGACACGATCGAAGACGTCATCGAGCCGTACCTGATACAACAGGGACTGCTGCAGCGGACACCGCGCGGGCGTATCGCGACCGCCTCCGCCTACACTCACTTCGGCCTGCACGCCCCCACCGGGGCCAGCGGCGGCGACCTCTGGTCCCCGGAAGACCGGTCCACCCCGTGAACCGCCCGGCCTGCCCGCCGGGCGCGATGCGCCCGGACACGACCGCGCCGTCCAGGGGGGCAAGGTGTAATCGGATGTATCCGCCCGGGCGCCCGCAGGCGGTGCCGGGGTCGCGGCAAGACGACAGGCCGGCAAAGACTTTCGCATCCGGGCCGGCCGCGGCCGATCGGCACAGGTAAAATCCCCCGCGTGATAACGCTTCATTCGATCCGTGTGCGCGTCTACTACGAGGATACCGACGCAGGCGGCATCGTCTACTACGCAAATTACCTGCGGTTTTTCGAACGTGCCCGAACCGACTGGTTGCGTGAACTCGGCTTCAGCCATCGGGCGCTGTCGCACGAGAACAGCCTCAACCTCGTGGTGCGGGACTGCGCAGTCCGGTATCTTCGGCCGGCGCGGCTCGACGACCTGCTGGTCGTGGAAGTCGGGCTGGCGGAACCCGCCGCCGATCTCGGCCGCGCGTCGCTTCGGCTGGCGCAGCGCGCGCTGCTGGACGACGGCACCGTGCTCGCGACCGCCAGCGTGCGGGTCGCCAGCGTCGACCGGGAGTCCGGCAGGCCGGTCGCCTTGCCGGAACAGGTGACGACGCTCATGAAAAGACAGGTCTTATCCAGGATTTCAACTCGGTCACTGCCGGACGGAACAGCAGAACAACAATGAATTCAAACAATCTTTCGATACTGTCGCTCGTCACCAATGCCAGCCTCCTGGTGCAGTTGGTCATGCTGCTGCTGGTGCTGATATCGATGACGTCATGGACGATCATTTTCCGCAAGTGGTTCTCCATCCGTGCGGCGCAATCGGCAACCAATGCCTTCGAAGGCGAATTCTGGCGCGGCGCGGAACTCAATGCCCTCTACCAGAACGTGTCCTCTTCCAAGGGGGATCCCGGTCCGCTGGCCCGGATCTTCGAAGCCGGCATGAAAGAGTTCCGGCGGGCCCGCCAGAAGGGGGCGGGCGGCGTCGTCAGCCCGGGCGGCGACAGCGCCGCCTCGCTCGACCCTTCCTCACGCGCCATGCGTGCGGCTTTCCAGCGGGAAGTGGACGCCCTGGAGTCGTCGCTCGCCTTCCTCGCTTCCGCCGGCTCGGTCAGCCCCTACATCGGGCTGTTCGGAACGGTGTGGGGCATCATGAACGCCTTTCGCGGCCTCGCCAACGTCCAGCAGGCGACACTGGCGGCGGTGGCCCCCGGCATTGCCGAGGCCCTGGTCGCCACGGCCATCGGCCTGTTCGCGGCCATCCCGGCCGTCGTTGCCTATAACCGCTATTCGTACGACATCGATCGCCTCGCCAACCGGTTCGAAACCTTCACCGACGAGTTCTCGAACATCCTTCACCGTCACGCCCGGTAGCCGCGGAGACGACGATGGCAGCCGTTCAAGGCAGGAGGAGGGGCAGGCGCAAGAGTCGCCTGGTCAATGAAATCAACGTCGTGCCCTACATCGACGTGATGCTGGTGCTGCTGGTGATCTTCATGGTCACCGCACCGTTCGTGCCGACGGCCGAGATCGAACTGCCGACGGTGGGCGCCGCCAACGCGCGTCCTGAAGCGTATGTCGAGGTCATCGTGGAGCAGACCGGGGCACTGAGCGTGCGAACCCACAACGTGCCCCAGCGACTGGAGCGCCGGGTCACCTCGGAGCAGCTGGTGGACACCATCCGCGAGATGGTCGGCGGAAACGCGTCGCTGCCCGTTGTCATCAGCGGGGACCGCGAGGTGCGCTACGAGGCGATCCTGGGGGTCATGGATCAACTGCAGCAGGCCAGATTCGCCCGGGTCGGGCTGATGGTCAAGCCACGCCCCAACTGAGAAGCCGCCGCCCTGAAAATCCGCCGCAGTCCGATGGCTTGTCCGGGCGTGACCGGACGCACAGGCAAATTTTGATGCAAAGAAACCCCTGAATGGCGACGCAAAAGACCGCCCGCAACGTGAGGAAGTCCAAACCGCCCGGTCGCGGCGCGCTGCCGTTCCTGCTCGCCCTGCTGGTCCACGTCGGTCTGTTTGCCATGCTGTTCGTCGGCATCCGCTGGCAGAAGGCGCCGACAGCAGTGGCCCAGGCCGAACTGTGGGTCCCGGCGATGGCGGTCGACACCCAGCCGCCGCCGGACCCGACGCCTCCCCCGCCGACGCCGCCCGAGCCCCCGGCCCCGCCGGTGCCGATGCCGCCGCCGCCACCACCACCACCGCCCGCGCCCCCGGCACCGCCCCCTCCGCCCCCGCCACCGGTGCCGGTGCCGGCCCCTCCCCCCGCCACCGCCGCCGCCGGCGGTCGATCCTGCGATCCAGATCGAGCAGGAGCGCAAGGCAGAGGAGGAGCGCAAGCGCGAAGAAGAGGAACTGCGGCGCATCGAGGAAGAGCGCAAGGTCGCCGAGATGAAGAAGATCGAGGACGCGCGCCAGCGCGAACTCGAAAAGCAGCAGCTCGAAGAAGAGCGCAAGGCGGCCGCGGCGCGCAAGCTCGAAGAGGAGCGCAAGGCGCAGGAACGCAAGCTCGCGGACGCGAAGAAGGCCGAGGAGGCGCGAAAACTCGAGGAACAACGCCTGCGCGAGGAGGAGCGCAAGCTCGCGGAAGCCAGGAAGCGCGAGGAGGAGCGTAAGCAGGCGGCGGCGCGCAAGGCCGAAGAGGAGCAACGCAAACTTGCGGAGGCGCGCAAGGCGGCCGAGGAAGAGC
This sequence comes from uncultured beta proteobacterium, assembly GCA_963834335.1. Taxonomy (GTDB): domain Bacteria; phylum Pseudomonadota; class Gammaproteobacteria; order Burkholderiales; family Burkholderiaceae_E; genus Lautropia. Next base: position 1,234,074 of record CAWIBK010000002.1, read on the forward strand.
GCCAGCGCAAAGAAGCCGAGCGCAAGCTCGCAGCCGAAAAGGCCGCGGCCGAGAAACAGGCGGCAGAGGAAAAAGCGGCGGCCGAACGACGCCGCCAGGCGGCCATCAGCGGCTTGCTCAGCCAGGCCGGCGAGGCCGGCGCCACGGCGCAGCGCGGTTCGCCCTCCGGCGCCATCGACGGCGCCTACCAGGCGAAAGTGGCCTCGGCTGTGCGGGCCAATACCATCTATACCCAGGCCATCCAGGGCAATCCGAAGACGGAGTTCGAGGTCCGCCTGCAGCCCAACGGCAGGATCGTCAGCGTAAGAATGACCCGCTCGAGCGGCCAGGAAGCGTGGGACGTCGCCGCAGAGCGGGCGATCCGCCGCACGGACCCGTTCCCGTGCCCGCGCAATGACGCCTGCCCTGCCTCATTGGGTGTCTCGCACACGCCAAGAGACTGATCGGACTCAAAAGGAGCTTATCGGAATGACCGGATCGATAATTAACGTGATTATAATCAAGCCATGAGCAAGTTATTGTTCCGACTCACATTTTTCGTTTTTGCAAGCGTCTTGTCGGGCACCGCCCCGGCGCAGCAGATGCGCATCGACGTCACCGGTGTCGGCGCCAATCAGGTGCCCCTGGCCATCGCCAATTTCGGCGGGCAGGCGAAGTCTCAGCCGGCGGTGGATTCCGTCATCCGGTCGGACCTTGCCCGCAGCGGCATGTTCCGCATCATCGACATCAACGATGCGCTGACGGAAACCTCCACCCTGGATCTCAATACGTTCCGCACCAGCGGGGCCGATTCGGCCCTGGTGGGGTCGGTCAACAAAGCCTCCAACGGGCGCTTCGACGTTCGCTACAAGCTGGTGGACACGGTTCGCCAGAGCGTTCAGGTGGAGGAGTCCCTGCTGGTGGCCGAGGGGGATGCTCGGCTCGCGGGCCATCGCATCGCCGATTCGGTCTACGAAAAACTCACCGGCATCAAGGGCATCTTTTCCACCCGGATCGCCTTCGTGACCAAGCAGGGCAACCGGTTCAAGCTCAACATCGCGGACTGGGACGGGCAGAACGTGCAGACCGCGCTCAACTCCGGTGAGCCGATCATCTCGCCGACCTGGTCGCCCGACGGCACACGCCTGGCCTACGTGTCCTTCGAAGCCCGCAAGCCGGTGGTATACGTGCACAGCCTCGCAAGCGGCCAGCGCAAGGCGGTGGCTGAATTCCGCGGCAGCAACAGTGCGCCCGCCTGGTCGCCGGATGGCACCCAGCTGGCTGTCACGCTGACCCGCGACGGCGGCTCGCAGATCTACCTCATCAGCTCGAACGGCGGGGAGTCCAAGCGCCTGACCCAGTCCAGCGGGATCGACACCGAGCCGGTGTTCGCCCCGGACGGCAGCGCCATCTACTTCACGTCGGACCGGGGTGGCTCGCCGCAGATCTACCGGATGACCATTGCCGACGGCACCATCAGTCGCGTCACCTTCGGATCGACCTACAACGTCTCGCCCCGGATCAGTCCGGACGGCAGGCAACTCGCCTACGTCACGCGCCGCGACGGCAAGTTCTTCGTGGCCATCAAGGACGTCACCACCGGCGTCGAATCGATGCTGACCGACACCGGCCGCGAGGAGTCCCCCAGCTTTGCGCCAAATGGCCGCTGGGTGATGTACTCCACCCAGACCGGCAGCGGTGAATACCTGATGGCCGTCACGGTCGACGGCCGGATCAAGCAGCGGCTGACCAGCAACAGCGGCGACATCCGCGAGCCGGCCTGGGGCCCTTACCCGAAGTGATTTCCGGCAGCAACATTCATGATTGAACGCAATGGCCTTTTGAAAGGAGCCACTCGATGATTTCCCCCTCCCACCCACTTCGCGTGGCCGCGCTGGCGCTGACCCTCGCCGCTGTGGCCGCGTGCACCTCGGTCGACCTCCAGGACAAAGCCAAGATCGAGAAGCGCGATCCGTCCAAGTCAAGCGGCGGGTCGGCCCTTGATTCCAGCACCAGCGGCATGGCCGGTGGTGTCAGTGGCGTGGCCCCGGTGGTGGTTCAGGAAACGGACCCCCTCAACGATCCCGCCAGTCCGCTCGCCAAGCGCAGCGTCTACTTCCAGTACGACAGCTTCGTGGTTCAACCCGAGTTCCAGTCGGTGGTGGAAGCTCATGCCCGTTACCTCTCGGCCAACAAGAACAAGCGGGTCGTGATCGAGGGCAATACCGACGAGCGCGGCGGCCGTGAATACAATCTCGCTTTGGGTCAGAAGCGGGCCGACGCCGTGCGTCGTGCGCTGGCAACCCTGGGCGTCGACGACTCGCAGATGGAATCGATCAGCTTCGGTGAAGAGAAACCCCGCGCTGTCGGAAGCGACGAGGGCTCGTTGGCGGAGAACCGCCGCGCCGACCTGAGCTACCGCTGACACAGAGGCCGGATGACGCGGGTGCCGGTGAACACCGCCACTCGTCACCAACGCTGGGAGCTGCCATGCCGATGTCAATGCCGAATCCGTCAAGACCGCGCCGGCCCGCCTGCGTCAGGCTGACCGGGGCGGCCGTCTTCACGCTGCTGCTCGGTTTGCAGCTTGGCGTCCCCCGCCCCGCCTGGGCCCTGTTCGGGGACGATGAGGCGCGCCGGGCGGTACTGGAAGTTCGCGGCAAGCTGGAGGTCTTCCAGCGCGAAACCCTGCGCCAGCTCAACGAGTTCGGACGACAGCAAGCCGACATGGAACAGCGCCTGTCCCGCCTGGAACAGGGTCAGCGCGTGAACCTGGACCAGCAGAACCAGCTGGAAGCGCTGCGCCAGGAGGTCGCCCGCCTGCGCGGTCAGCTGGAAGTCCAGCTCAACGAGATATCGCAGACCCGCAAGCAGCAGAAGGAACTGAGCGCCGCACTGGACACCCGGATGAAGCAGTTCGAGCCGATCCAGGTGACCATCGACGACAAGACTGCAAGCGTCGAGCAGGCCGAGAAGCGTGATTACGACGCCGCTCTGGAGCTCTTCCGGGCCAGCGACTTCAAGGGCGCCATCGCCGCCTTCCAGTCCTTCCAGAAGACCCATCCGGACAGCGCTTACCGGCCGCTGGTGATGTACTGGCAGGGCGGCGCGCAGTACGCCAGCGGCGACTTCAAGGGTGCCATCGGCACGCTGGATCAGCTGGCAGCCAGGTATCCGGACAACGCCCGGGTGCCGGACGCGTTGCTGATCCTGGGCAATGCCCAGGCAGATTCGGGCGATCGCAAAGCGGCGCGAGAAACCTTCAAGTCGATCGGCGAAAAGTATCCCGGCACGCCCGCCTCGGGCGCGGCCAAGGACCGGCTGGCGTCCTTGCGCTGACCGTTGCGGGACTGGACGCGGCACGCGTTTGACCCGCCTTCGCCTGATTGATAACATCACCGTTTTTCGCGGAGACATTAAATTGCCTTCGCGAGTGGGTCGTTAGCTCAGCTGGTAGAGCAGCGGACTTTTAATCCGTTGGTCGCAGGTTCGAATCCCGCACGGCCTACCACCCACCATCTCAAGGGCCTGGAGAACTCTCCGGGCCCTTTTCCTTTCCTGGATGTGGCGCGGTTGCGCCAACCAGGTACTTCTGGCCCACCGCACCAACTGCTCCGCGCGCGGCGTGGGCCTGGCGGTTGGACATGCCCCGGCCCCTCTAACTCATGTGGGCCCGCCGCGGAGTCGCCGATTTACATTGCCGCAGCCGGCGATCGACCTGCGTCAGAAGTTCAGAGCCGATGGGCCGAACCAGTTCTTGGTCGCGGACATGACCTACGTGCATACCTGGACCAGGTTCGTCATCTGGCCGTCGTGCTGGATGTCTGGAGCCGTCGAGTCATTGGCTGGTCGATCGGTCAGTCCATGACCGCCAATCTCGTTCTGGCACGGACAATCCGAACTCTCTTTGTACCCATCGTCACCTTCTATTCAAACGTCGACGTGCACAGCCCCCTCAAAGCCGGCGTACCGCGCCCTATGCCTTCACCGATCAAGGGGTGGCGATGCTGTCTTCGGTGTTGGGCAGCCCGCGCGCCATCGCGGTCAACATCGAGATCATGCGAGCCTTCGTGCGCGTGCCGGCGCTGGCGGCCACGCACGGCGACCTGGCCAAGCGACTGGCCGTGCTCGAAGAGAAGACCGAGGCCCTGGCCATGAACCACGACACCTTCAGCCGCAACACGCGCAATCAGCAGAAGCAGGTCTTCGACGCGCTGCGCGAACTCATTGACACCGCCCGATCCGCCCAAGCGGCCTATCGGGTTCATCAACCCTGAAGACAAGGGCGGCAAGAAGCAAGACCTGACCCCGAAGCCCGGTCGAGCAGCTGGGGGCAAGACTCAAGACTTGACCCCGAGGCCCGGAGAGGACCTCCGAGGCCGGCAGCAGCACTCAAGACTTGAGTCCAACAGCACTTCCGCCCTCGCGCCATCGATAGACAGCGGCGATGATCGCTGCCGCGATGAAGATCGCGCTTAACCCTACCCACCCATATGGCGCAGCGTTACCCGAACTCGCCTGAGTGAGCGACGACACAAATGGTGCTATTACGGCCAGGGCTACACCAACAATGAGCGTTAGCACAAGCCCACGCGACTTTGCGGCTCCTATTTCGAACAGGGCTGCGAATAGTCCCCAATAGCAGACGAACGACAGCAAAGACATGCCGGTGAAGCCCACAGCGCGGGCCAGTGGCCACGACACGAACAGTGCCGCAGTCAAGGCAGCCATGACTCGCCAGAAACGGTGCCGGGCAATACGCAGGGCCATGTTCGTTATCCAGAGAACACTACTTCGGACAGAAGGTTTGCATCGGCAACATGAACCGGCCGAAGGGCCCGTCCTTGTCCGGAGGAACTGAGTAACCTTCTTCCAGGAGCCCGTTTTGCCGCACACGAGGTCCAGCGGGTGATCGCACTCGTGGTGTCCATCCGCGCGGAGGTACGCCGGCTCTCCCTCATTCAAGGTCGCCCCGAAGATAAGGGAGTGGGTAGGACACTGGCGGCATCGGCGCCAGATACCCTGCCAGCAGGAAGAGCGCCCCAATGCCGATGAGCGCGACCGATCCGCCGAGCGCCGAGAAGTGCCAACTGCCCGCTGCCGCTGCCAAGGCCAGGAGGGACAACACGCACCCGCCTGCCGCCAGCTGCCACATCGTCCGGTCATGCCGTCTGGAAGCAAGAAAGAGCATGCCAACGCCGACAGCGGCCCAGGCAACCGCGAGTGCTACCGTGTCAGCCACCTGTGTCCAAGCTTCCCTATGGACGGAGTACGGCCAGGAATAGGCAAGCACCACGGCGGCCAGCGCCGCGACAAGCCCCGCAACTGCCATGACCCGTCCCCGCCTTGCTTCGCCGGCACTCCAGACCCAGCCGATGAGCGCTGCCGCAACAGCCACCGGTGTCAGTTCAAGCCCACCGGCCATGTAGACCTCATGCGGGACCAGGCAAAGCAGTACGCCCGGCAGCAGTGAATGCGGCACAAATCCATCAAGCCTGGTAGCGGGCAGGTGCAGCCTATGACGCGCCCCCCGCATCTCTGTCGAGAAAAGCAGGGCATACGCCGCCAGCCCGAGCAAGAAAAGACTGAGCGCGAGCGGCTGTATCCACTGACCGTGGCTCTCGACAAGCTTGAAGGCGGCGATTGCCGGAAGGAGCAGGACAAGCAGCACGCCGACAGCCAGAATGTCCGCGACGACCCCCGCCGGCACCTGCGCAGAGGGCTTCCTGTGTCGGAGGTAAAGCGCAAAGACCGCTGCGCCGAGCGTCGCGACAAGCCCAAGGACCTGCCATCGGGCCAGCGCGTCTGAAGTGACCACCAACGTGAACAACCAAAGGACCGCCGGCATTCCCTGCAGTGCGAGCGACTCCTTCCAGGGTCCTCGATAGGCCGAAGCTGCGGCGCAAATGGCGGCCGCAAGGGCTGATAGCACGAGGGCCAGAAGACCGAACAGCGCGGTGTAGCTTGTCGGGAACTGCGCCATCTGCGTCGAAAGAAGCCTGGTCGCCAGCACGCTGGCAGCTGCCAGCACGCTGAAGACAGCAATGCCTACGAGTAGGAAGCTGTCCAGTTGACGCTTGCGTTGACTGAGTACCAGGGAGCCTGCCAGCGAGGCCAGGAGCATGACGAAAATCGCCCATATCGACGCGTTGTTGTTTCCAGCCTCCGGAAGCACAAGAAGAGCGGATGCAACCAGGAAAACTCGCCCGAGGCCGGCCCTGGCGACGGAGGGGGAGGTCCCAAGGGTCAGCAGCATCAGCAGACCTTCTGCCAGAAGTACCAGGCCTTTGAACGCGTGGCCAGCATCGGCCCCGGCGATGGCACTGGCTGCGTAGAGTGCGGCGACGACCCAGACGGTCTCGCCCAGATGTCGAGGCTCCTGAGTTCGAATCTTCCAGGCGAGGCCGGACAGCGCCAGGGCAATTCCGAATATGGACCAGGTGAAGGCAGGCGGCTCGAGAAGGAGGTACTGAAGCGCAAGGTAGCAGCCTGCCGTGATGCCCAGCCACGCGACGGTGATGGGGCGATCCCGCTCGAGGCAGGCCGGATCACGCAGCCATTTCACGGCGCAAGCGACGAACGCGATGGCGTAGGCGTGCAGGAACGCCTCCTGCCAGATGAAGCTCAGCGGCTCGTGGACGCGACCGAACACAAGGGCAGCCAAGGCGACAACGCAAAGGTAGGCTTGACTGGCCACTTCCAGCCACCGGCGCTGATAGCTGACCCAGAGCGAGGCCAACGTGACGATGAGTCCGAAGCTCAGGTGCAGAGCGAGCGAAGCCTGGTCATTCAGCGCGAGTAGCGGTGCGGCATACGCACCCAGAAACCCGATTGCGGCGAGCGGCTTGGAATCTTCCTTGAGCGCGCGCCAGACGGTCCAGGCGGCGATGGCAGAGAAACTGCCCAAGGCAACGGGCGTGGAAAAAAGATCGTACGAGGCCACCCCGACATAGATGCCGAGATACGCCAGTGCGGCCGCGCCGCCCTGGACCACTTGTGCCCAAAGCGGCTTCCGGCCGGAGAGTGAGACGCCAAGGACGCCCAGACCGAGGGCCGTGCCAAGCACCAAGACGATGCGGGCTGTCGGTGTCAGCAGTTGGCCCCAGGAGATCGAGCCTAGCAGTAGTGCGAAGCCAAGCAGAAGGAGTCCGATGCCGGAGACCGCAAACAGGTTTCGCTTCAGGAGGGACCAAAGCGCCGTTGCACGCGCGCCGGACAACACGCCGGCGGAATCGTGCAGAGCCGGTGCATCGGTTTTGTCGGCGAGCGGCTCTAGTGAAGAGGAAGCAGGCCCAGCAACCGCGGCTGGATCGACTGGGGCCGGTGCCGGGGCGGCGACAGGGCCGGCCGCTGCACCGGCACCTGCACATGTCGGGCCCTGGGACAGTTGCGCCAGTTGCCGCTCCAACGCCTGGATGCGTCGGGTCAAGCGCGAGAGCCCGAAGGCAAGGATGAACAGACCCATGACGAGAAGCGTGAGGAGCATAGGGTCTGACGCGCCTAGGATCAAGTAGTCAAATAGAGGACTTGCTGAAGCGCCAACTCATGACAGACACACAGTACTTTCCGCAAGGAGATTCGCGATCGTCGGAACAGTGTCCGACAAGAGATTCGCAAACTGATGTTTCACTTGGCGGCGGGCGACGCTCGGGAAAACTTCACGAGATTGTAGAAGACAAGAAACCGGACCGATACTACGGGCGGCCGGATTGCGGAACCTTTTCACACCGACGTCAGAATCGCCCTATCCTTCCTGCGATGGCAGCACCTGGCTTCTATCGAAATCCGCCTCCCGGTAACGCTTTCCCACACTTTGCCTCTAAAAGCGCGAAGAAAATGTCGGTGCCTAGCAGAACTGCTAGGACTGCATTGAGCATGTTTCCGCAAACATGGGCCTCGTGATGATGCCGAGGGAACCTTGCGTGGCCGCCGTTGAATTTTGCAGTGCCGACTGATTGTTTTCCGACAGGGCGTTCCTGGAAGCGACATCGACCATGACAAGTTACGACGAAACAATCAGAGGCCTCTACGATGCCGCAGCGAGTCTGACCACCTGGCCCTCGGCCCTCGCGCGTGTCTCGGCGCTCACCAACTCCTGGTTCACCCAACTCGTAGGCCTCGACAAGAAGTTCGGACGCATCGCATTCAGCGTTCAATGTCCGGGCGCCCCGATCGACGGCGTCATGGACTACGTTCGTCTCTATCACCGCATCGACCCGCACACGAATCAGGCCCTGCGCCAACCGATCGGAGTTCCATACAACGGCGCGCGGGTTGTTCCCGACAGGCTTGTGGAAAGCAATCCGTTCTATCGTGATTTCTTCCTGCCTTATGGTGCGCGTTACACGATTGGGGCCAAGATCGTCGACGACGAAGAGCTGTTCAGTGCGTTTGCCGTCCTGCGTCGGCCGGACCAGCCTGCCTACTCTGCCGACGAGGAAAAGCTTCTTGGGGCTCTCAGCATTCACATGACTGGAGCCGTTTCGATCATGAAGCGATTCGCATCCTTTCAGATCGATGCGGGAATCGGTCGGGCTTTGCTTGAACGGACCGACCGTCCGAGCTTTCTCATCGAGCCCACGAAGGCGATTCGCTTTGCGAACAAGGCGGGGAGATCGATGCTCGACGCGGCGGAGTTGATGGAAGCGCGCGCAGGGTTTCTATGTTGTATCGATCCTGACAGTGACTCCCGGCTCATTGAACGAATCGGCGCGCTTCACCTGGACGAAGCGATAGCGATGCCTGCAGATGCGATCCGATCCCTCGATGCCGAAGGCGCCGGGAACGGAGATGCCGGTTCATCTCAAGTCCCGTTCGACGACGCAGGTCAGGCGCGACTCGCGTTTCCCATCCGGCACCCGACCAGCAAGCGACCTGTGCCCGCCTGTCTGTGGTCAATACGCCCTGAAGGAACGATGGGGGCCTTCGGCACGACGCCGGTCGCAATCCTGACTCTCGCGACGACCGGGAGCGGGTCTACCCCGGATCCGGTCGTCCTCGCTTCCATGTTTGACTTGACCCCGGCCGAGGCCAGAGTCGCGTCCGCGCTATGCGAGGGCCTGGCCTCAAAGGAGATCGGCATACGCCTGCGGGTGGGAGAAGACACCATTCGTTTTCACATCCGCAACCTTCTTCGCAAGGCCGGCGCCGCAAACCAGAAGGAACTTGTCAGTGCACTCCGAACAGCGCTCCAGTTTTGAGGAATCATGAACGCCGCAAGCGACCTCCTGGAGCTATTCGACAAACCCGCGTGGGTCGTTGATTGGGATAGCCGGCTACTTGCGGTGAATCGCGCTGGTGAGGCGCTCCTGGTCATGGGGAGACCGGTCGCCGTTTCAGCGGGGCGGGTGCGGTGCGAACAAGCTCGTGATCAGCGGGCGATGACGACCGCCCATCGGCAGATCAGTCACGGCACGATTACGCGCCGGCACGTAGGGCTCTTCACGCATGGGCGAGCAATTCCCATCGTCCTTACGGTGGCGCGCCTTATGGACACGAAGGAGCTTTTCGGGCCTCGCGGGGTCGGCGTCAGCTCGGATGATGCAGATGTCATTCTCACAGTGGTTCACGACCTTCAGTCCTCACGGGTTGCGTCGAGTGACGTTGTCGCGGAAATTCTGTCCTTGACCAAGGCCGAGGCGAGGGTCGCGACACAGCTTGCGGAGGGCAAATCCGCCACCGACATCGCACTCCAGTCGGGCGTAAGTCTTCATACCGTGCGCACGCACCTACGGTCGATCTTCGGCAAGACGGGTACCGTTCGTCAATCCGACATCGTGCGCCTGGTTTCCGGAATTCCTTGCGTCACTCCTCAATAAGAGCTCACCTGCCCCGCGCCTGCCTGAAACAACGTGCTGGTAGGACCCGACGCTGCCTCAGCCCATGCTCGCGTGGATCATGTCCCGAACCCGGGGATAGATCTGCTGGTTCCAGCGCCTGCCGCTGAAGACGCCGTAGTGCCCGACCCCGGTCTGGACATGATGCGTCTTCAGGTAGGGGCGCACGCTGGTGCAGAGGTCCTGCGCAGCCACGGTCTGGCCGACTGCGCAGATGTCGTCGCGCTCGCCCTCCACCGTCATCAGGGCCGTGCGGCGGATCGCCTTCGGATCGACCAGCCTGCCGCGATAGGTGAGCGCGCCACGCGGCAGGTCGTAGGTCTGGAAGACCTGGTCGACCGTCTCCAGGTAGAACTCGGCCGGCAGGTCGTTGACTGCGAGGTACTCGTCGTAGAACAGTCGAATGGCATCGGCCTTCTCCACGGTCTCCCTCGGTCAGATGGCGGTAGAGGTCGCGGAACTGCTGCTTGTGGCGCTCGACGTTCATGCTCATGAAGGCGCTCAGCTGCACGAAACCGGGGTAGACGCGTCGCATGGAACCCCGGATGCGGCAGCGGTACGCGACTGATGAGATTCTTCTCGAACCAGTCGATCGGCTCTGCTGGTGGCGAGCTTGTTGACGCCGGTCGGATTGACGCGGCAGTCGACCGGGCCGGCCATCAGGGTCAGGCTGCGCGGCTGTGCAGGATTGTCGTCCTCGGCCAGGATCGCGGTGGCCGCCAGCGCGGCGACGCAGGGCTGGCAGACCGCGATCACGTGGCTGGCCGGGACCGACGGTCTCGATGACACGCGATCATATGCTCGATGTAGTCGTCCAGCCCGAAAGCGCCGTGACGAAGCGCCACATCGCGGGCGTTGTGCCAGTCGGTGATGTACACGTCATGGTCCTGCAGCAGGGTGCGGACGGTGTCGCGCAGCAGCGTGGCGAAAGTGTCCAGACAAGCGGAGCGACGAGCAGGACGCGCGGCTGGTCCTCCAGGTGATCGGGCAGTTGCCGGCGAAAATGCAGCAGGCTTCCGAACGGCCGCGCTAAGAGGACCTCCTCCGTAACCGCGATCTCCAGGCCGGCGACCGTCACAGTGCCGATGCCGTAAGCCGGCCGCGCGTGGGTCAGGCGCATGCGCGACAGCACCTCACCCGCGGCCGAAATGCTGCGGAGGAGCCCGCGCTCGGTTTCGCGGCCAGAGGCATGGCCGCCATCCAGTGCCCGAGGATCCGCAGCGGGCGACATCAGGTCGGAATGGGTCTGATAGGCCTGATAGAGCATGCCGAGTCCTTTTCGCGTGCGCGACTGCACCCGCACCGCTCTGCAAGTAATGGGCCATGCCCCGACGGCGAGCAGAGTGGCACAGGGCATTGCTCAAAGTTCCGAACCGGGAGCAGGGACATGGCGAAGACGAGCATGGCGAAGGCAGGCATGGCGAAGGCGGATGCGGCCAAGGCGGAACTCACGATCAGCAGCAGGAACTACGGCGCCTGGGCGCTGCGCGGCTGGCTGATGGCCAGATTCGCCGGCCTGGATTTCACCGAGAAAGTCGATTTCGCCCGACGATCCGGCCATGAAGGCCGAGATGCTGCTGCTGTCTTCGTCGATGCTGGTGCCCTCGCTGCTGCACGGCACGCGTCAAGGTCTGGGACACGCTGGCCATCGGCGAATACCTCCACGAAATCAAGCCCAGGGCGGGACTGCTGCCGGCCGACGCGGCCGCCCGTGCACATTGCCGCGCGATCTGCGGCGAGATGCATTCGGGCTTCTCCTCGCTGCGCTCCGCCGCTGCCGATGAACATCAAGGCGCATTTCCCCGACTTCAAGATCTGGTCGCGGGCGCAGGCCGACATCGACCGGGTCATCGAGATCTGGCAGGAATGCCTGGAGAGATACGGCGGCCCGTATCTCTTCGGCAAGCAGCCCTGCGTCGCCGATGCGATGTACGCGCCGGTTGTCACGCGTCTGCTGACCTACGACGTGCGCGCTCGACGCGGTCTGCGCCGCCTACTGCCGGCAGATCATGGCGCTGCCGCGCCATGCAGGAATGGATCGCGGCCGCGAAGCAGGAGCCCGACGAGATCGACGAGCTCGATGCAGAGTTCTGACGGTGCAACGATGGAACGCTTGCGCTACGCCCAGGGTTTCGGTTCCGGGACGTCGCACACCGGATCCACATCGATCGACTTGAAGTCGGCCGGCGACACGATTTCCAGGTACTCCATGTCCGGGGAGTAGTCGAACAGGTAGTGCGCAATGCCTGGGCGCTGGTGCACGCAGTCGCCTGCTTCGACCAGCGTCTCCTGGTCGTCGTACATGAATCGGGCCCAGCCCTTGAGCATGATGACGATCTGGAATTCCGCTTCATGCCGGTGCCAGCCGGTGCCCGTTTCCGGTGCCATGTTGGCCTCTGACCAGGTGCGCGATCACCTTTCCATTGGTCGCTTCGGCGATGCCGAGATCCCGATAGAGAAAGAAATCGCGCAGGCCACCGGAAACATAGGCGGTATCTTGAGGCTTGACGTGGGAAAACTTGGTTGCGGTGCGATCGAGCATGACTCCCCCTGGGCAAAGGCCGCGCCACCTTATTGGCGCACTGCAGCACAAGCAGGAAACGTTCCGGTAGATCGACTCGCGCGCGCCCGGGGCACAATCCGGTATTCTCTCCAGCACTTCGTCCTGACCCCTCCCCTTTGCCCGGAGCCATCCATTGAGCAATGAATCACTGAAGCACGGTCGACGTGCTGTTCACCGGTGCCGTCACCCCGCGGTTTCGGAAGGCGTCAATGCCGCCTTCACGGCCGTGACCCTCCCCGCCGGCGCTGAGCGCAACGCGTTTTTGAAGGCGCACGGGAGCAAGATCCGCGGCATCGCAGCCAGTTCCGCCCACGGCAAGATCGGCGCAGACCTGTTCCGAGCAACTGCCCAAGCTCGAGATCGTGTCCTCGTTCGGCGTCGGCTACGACAACGTCGATGTCGATGAAGCGACCCGCCGCGGCATCATCGTGACCAACACCCCCGATGTGCTGACCGACGAAGTTGCCGACCTGACGCTGGGTCTGCTGATCTCGACCGTGCGCGAGATTCCGCGCGCCGAGCAACACGCCCGACTCGGCAAGTGGAAGGACAAAGCCTACCCGCTGACTGCCACCCTGCGAGACCGCAAGGTCGGCATCCTCGGTCTGGGTCGCATCGGCAAGGCGATCGCAAGGCGTTGCGAGGCGTTCGGCCTGCCCGTGTCCTACCACGGCCGCAAGCCGCAGGCGGATGTCGCCTACGACTACCACCCGACCGCAGTCGGCCTGGCGAAGGCGGTCGACATCCTGATCGCGATCACGCCGGGCGGCCCCGAAACAAGGCACATGGTCAACGCGGAGGTGCTCGCGGCGCTGGGCTCGAACGGCGTGCTGATCAACGTCGCTCGCGGCAGTGTCGTCGATGAGGACGCGCTGATTGCAGCCCTGCGGAACAAGACGATTCTGGCGGCCGGGCTGGACGTCTTCGAGAACGAACCGAATATACGGCCGGAACTGCTGCAATTCGAGAACGTCGTCGTGCTGCCTCACATTGCCTCGGCATCGGTGCACACCCGCAATGCGATGAGTCAGCTGGTGGTCGACAATCTGATCTCCTGGTTTTCCGGCAAGGGCCCGATCTCGGCGGTGCCGGAACATCAGAAGGGGTGATGCAACCCCTGTAGCCCCGCTCAGCCCTTGCCGGACCGCGCCAGGGACGCCCGCTCGGTCAACACCGTCACCAGTTCCGGCAGCATCCTCTGGCCATCGTCGGCGGCCGCCCGCTTGAAGGTGTCGCGCACCGATCCGGCGATCTCGTGGACGGCACCGGTGTCGCCCGCCATGGTCGTGTAGTAGTCGAGATCCTTCAGCGCATTGGACATCGAGAAGCGCAGGCCGGACGGATCCTTGGCCAGCAGAAAGGGCTTGAGCCGCTCAAGCGCCGTGCCACCGCCGCCGCCCTTGCTCAGCACCTCGACGAAGACGGCGGGTGCGATGCCGGCAAGCTCGGCGCAGGCTGCGGCCTCGGCCAGCAGTGCGACCGAGCCGAGCGACACGAAGTTGTGCAGCAACTTCATCTGGTGGCCGGCGCCGATCGCACCGGCATGGGTGATGTTCTCAGCGAACGCGGCGAGAATCGGTCGGCATTCTTCGAACAGGGCGGTATCGCCGCCGACCAGCAGGTTGAGGCGACCCTCGGCAGCCTCCTTGGGCGTACGCGTCATCGGCGCGTCGAGGAATCGACCGCCGGCGGCGATGACGGCCTCGGCGATCCGCCTGGTCGATGCCGGTACCGCTGTGGAGCAGTCGATCACGACAGTGCCCGGCCGCAGGCCCTGGAGCACGCCCTCGGTACCCGTCAGAACCGCTTCGACTTGAGGCGAGCCAGTGACGCAGACGATGACGACTTCGCTCGCGGCTGCGAGTTCTGCCGCACTGGTCCGGGTCCTGACGCCGGCCGCTGTCAGTTCGTCGAGCGGCTGGTTGCCCGGATGCTCGAGCACGGTCAGCGCAAAGCCTTTCCGGACAAGGTTGCTGGCAATGCCATGACCCATCATGCCAATGCCGATCATGCCGATCTTCTGCTTCATTCCAGGTGTCTCCGGTGCCGGGTGGGGTTGCGGGAAATCCGCATACCATAGCGAATCATAGCTTCCTCAGGCTGCCCACTTGAAGTACGACATTGCGACGATCGACGGCGACGGCATCGGCCCCGAAGTGTGCCAGGCGGCAGTCACGGTTCTGACCGAGGCCTGCGGCAGTGACCGTCTTGATTTCATCCAGCTCGACGGTGGCGCCGGCCACTGGCAGCGAACCGGCGCGGTGCTGCCGGACGACACCTATGCGGCCTGCCGGAAGGCGCACGCGATCCTGCACGGCGCGGCCGGACTGCCCGGCGTCACCTATGCCGACGGGACCGAGGTCGGCAATGATCTTCACCTGCGTCTGCGCTTCCGGCTCGACCTGTTCGCCAACGTCCGGCCGATCCGACTGTATGCCGGTGTGCGCTCGCCGCTCGCGGACCGGGCGCCCGGCAGCATCGACTACGTGATCGTTCGCGAGAACACCGAGGGGCTCTATGCCAGTCGCGGCGCGGGCATCGACCTGCGCGGCGAAGTGGCCACCGATACGCTGATCGTCACCCGCAAGGGCGTCGAGCGGGTGGCCCGCTTCGCGTTCGACCTGGCGCGGCGCCGCCACGGTGCACCGGTGGATGGCCGGCGCCGGGTGACGGTCTGCGACAAGGCCAACATTCTGCGCACCTATGCGTTCTTCCGGGCGGTCTGCAACGAGGTGGCCGGCGACTACGACGACGTCGACCTCGACCATGCCTATGCCGACGCGATCACCGTCCATCTGCTGAAGAAACCGGACTTCTATGATGTGATCGTGACCGAGAACATGTTTGGCGACATCCTGTCGGATCTCGGCGCCGGTACCGTCGGCGGCCTGGGCATTGCGCCGTCGGCGGAGCTCGGTGCCGAACACGGCCTGTTCCAGGGCGCGCACGGATCGGCGCCCGACATCGCCGGGCAGAATCTGGCCAGTCCGATCGCGACGATCCTGTCCGGCGCCCTGATGCTGCGCTGGCTCGGCGAGCGCCATGGCGACGCGGCACTGAACGACGCGGCCGCGCGAGTCGATCGGGCGGTCGAGCAGGTGCTCGCCCGCGGTGAGCAGGTGCCGCGCGATCTGGGCGGCACGGCATCCTGCACGGACATCACCACGGCGGTCTGTCGCGCCCTGGCGTGAGCGGCCGCAAAGACGAATCGACCCGGGAGATTAACCCGGAGTGCTTCAAGCCTTCTGACTGAACGCCGAGAAGTGGCTTGCCAGATGCATAGCGTGGGCGCGGTCGTATTGGGCCTTGCTGAGCTCGCCGTAGGCGAAATGCGGCTGCAACGACTCGGTCCACTGCTCGAAGCTCAGCGCGGCCTGCTTGAGCCGATGCCTCGCCGCGCCGACGTCGCCGGTTTCATGGCGGGCTGATCGGTCGTCGCATGCACAGGCATTGCACGCTCCAGAGGAAGAATGCCGGGATCGCGTTTCCCGTTGCCGGAATTGAATCGATCGCCCGAGTATGCATCCGTTCAGCCGTTTGCCGACGCGGCGCAACGGGATGTATGCTGTACCTGCCAGCCCGGAGGAGACAGCGCGGACATCGGAGAGCGCCCACGGCATCGGTCATGCCCCCGGCCTGCAGGATCCGTTTCATCCGCAACGACAGGAGTGAGTATGAAACTGTATATGCACCCGGTATCCACCGCCTCCCGCCCCGTGCGGCTGCTGATCGCAGAGCACGGTATCCCCTGCGAGGAGGAGACTGTCGACATCCTTCAGGGGGCTCACTACCAGGAGCCGTATGCCTCGCTGAATCCCAACCGGCTCGTGCCGATGCTGGAGGATGGCGACCTGAGACTGACGGAAAGTTCGGCAATCATGAAGTACCTCGCCGACAAGCACGACCTGCCTGTCTATCCCAAGGACCTGAAGAAGCGCGCCAAGGTGAACGAGGCGATGGACTGGATCAACACCCAGTTCTACCACAGCTACGGCTATGGCCTGGTCTACCCGCAGCTGTTCCCGCACCACAAGCGCCGCAGCGAGGAAGCCCACGAGGGCGCCATCGCCTGGGGCCAGCAGGACGCCAAGAAGTGGCTGCAGGTCCTCAATGATCACTGGATCGGACCGAAGAACGATTATCTCGCGGGCAACCAGCTCACCATCGCCGACTATTTCGGCGCGTCGGTGGTGTCGATCGGCGACCTGATCGGTTGCGACCTCTCGCCCTTCCCCAACGTCCAGCGCTGGCTCGCCAGCATGCGAAAGCTCAAGTCGTGGGGCAAGGTGAACGAAGTCTTCGAGGGTTACGCGGCCGCCAACAAGGGCAAGGCGTTTGTCGGGATCTGAGGCGACGGCGACCACGCCCCGGTCATGAAGACCGAAGCATTCGATGCCATAGTCGTCGGCGCCGGCCAGGCCGGCCCCGCGATCGCGGCCCGCTGCAGCAAGGAGGGTCTGCGCACCGCGATGATCGAACGCGGGCACTTCGGCGGAACCTGCGTGAACGTCGGCTGCGTACCCACCAAGACGCTGGTGGCCAGCGCCCGCGCGATCCACCAGGCACGCCGCGGCGAGGAGTTCGGATTCACCAATGGCCAGGTCCTGGTCGACATGGCAAAGGTGAAGGCTCGCAAGGATGGAATCGTCCAGCACTCGCGCAGCGGCGTCGAATCGTGGATGCGGGGTCTGGACAATACCGAGGTGATCGTTGGCGATGCGCGTTTCACTGCCCCGGAGACGCTCGAGGTCGCCGGCCGGCGACTGTCCGCGCCACGCATATTCCTGAACGTCGGCGCCCGCTCGGTACGGCCCGATCTGCCCGGGATCGACTCGGTGCCGACCTTGGACAACGTGTCCATCATGCAGCTTTCCGAAGTGCCCGGGCATCTGGCGATTATCGGCGGCAGCTACATCGGCCTGGAATTCGCGCAGATGATGCGCCGCTTCGGCGCCGAGGTCACCGTGGTAGAGCGCGCGGCGCGCCTGCTATCGCGTGAGGACGACGATGTGTCGGATGGAATCCGCAGCATCCTGGAAGCAGAGGGGATCCGATTCAGCCTGGAATCCGAGTGCCTGTCGCTCGCGCCGGAAGGTGACCGGATCGTCGTCGGCGCGGCCTGCGAAGGCGAGCAATCGCGCATAGTCGCGAGCCACGTGCTGCTGGCGGTGGGCCGGCGCCCGAACACGGACGGCCTCGGACTGGAAGTCGCAGGTATCGACACCGACAAGCGCGGCTATGTTGCCGTGGACGACCAGTGCCGCACCAGCGCACCGGGCGTGTGGGCGGTCGGTGACTGCAACGGACGAGGTGCCTTCACTCACACCTCCTGGAACGACCACGAAATCGTGGTCGCCAACCTGTTCGACCACGATCCGCGACGGATTGCGGACCGGATCCCCTGCTACGCG
Organism: uncultured beta proteobacterium; assembly: GCA_963834335.1. Taxonomy (GTDB): domain Bacteria; phylum Pseudomonadota; class Gammaproteobacteria; order Burkholderiales; family Burkholderiaceae_E; genus Lautropia. The sequence goes on from CAWIBK010000002.1 coordinate 1,251,863, forward strand.
CTGTTCATCGATCCGGCGCTTGGCCGCATCGGCATCACGGAAACGGAGGCCCGCGCGAGCGGCCGCAAGGTGCTGGTTGCCCGCATGCCGATGAAGCGCGTGGGCCGTGCGCGAGAAACGGGTGAAACCCAGGGTTTCATGAAAGTGCTGGTGGATGCGCAGAGCCAGCTGATCCTCGGCGCGGCCATCCTCGGCCTCAACGGCGACGAGGTGGTTCATTCGCTGCTCGACGTGATGGCTGCCCGCCAGCCCTATACCGCCATCTCCAGAACGGTCCACATCCACCCGACCGTCACGGAACTTGTGCCGACCCTGCTCCAGCAGTTGCGCCCCCTGGAGTGACCAGCCGCGTCACTGTGCAACCGTCGGGGGCCGGGGGCAGGTTCCTCAGGCGATCATGCCGGTACCGAGGGTTTCGGCGCTCTCAGGCAGCCAGTACCACGAAGGCGGCCAACCGCCCAGGGTGTCCCGCCGGCAGGGCCGGAAGGTCACGCGGAACCGTCCCCAGATTCCTGCGTCGATCTCCGCCTCCAGCAGTTCCGAATCCGGGCCACAGGGCGCCAGTCTGTCCATCGCGGCGATCAGGTCCCGCCCCGGGATCCGGGACACCGTCCTGCGGCCTGCGAGGCGGGGCCGCTCTTTACGCGAAAATGCTTGATGCTTCATGTTGAAACCGGCCCGCGGTCGGGGTTTGCCGACCCTGCCTGCTGCTGTTTGAGAAGCACTCAATATATCTATCTGACGCACAAAGACATCATCCATATGGATGATGTCCCGCCGTCACCCCGCCAAACTTCTCACGCTCCGCGCGCGGGCTACGGGTCCAGGCGGGTGATACGTTTACCCTGGGGCGACCGCACCTGGCCCTGGCGCGTCAGCCACTGCGTCACCATCGCATACTGCTGGCCAACCTCGCGGCGGTTACCGCCTTGGAGGAACGTCCGGTAGTTGTGCCCGCCCTGGGCCAGCAGACCGTTGACGGCGACCCGATACGTCTGCCCCGGCGATGACTGGCGCCTCCCGATGGTGATCTCCCTGACCCGTTCGCCGACGGGGGAGTCCGCACGGTAGCTGAAATGCAGGCCGGAAACCTGGATCATCCCCCCCACTTTGAGGTCCGGATCCCGGGTGGTGACGTTCTCGACGGCCTGCTCCAGAACCTCACGGATCTGCGAACCGGTCAGGTCCATCGTCCAGACCGCTGAATCGTGCGGGATGAGATTGCGAAGTGCCGCCGCAGTGATCTCTCCCGGCTGCAACGCCACCCCGTAGCCCAGTCCCGGCAGGAGAGCGATATCGGTACCGGTCAGATCGCGCAGGGCGTCCGCAAAGACCTGATCAGCCGCGGACTCGGCATCGCGGGGCTCGGCCTGCTGTCCCGCAATGGTTTGGGCGCGGGCAATCAGGTCCGCTGCATGCGCGATCACGACCGTCCCCTCGGCGTGCCGCTCGTGTCGGTACGCGTCTATGAGAGTCGCCACCGCCGGGTCAGGGACCACCTCATTGCCGATCGGGAGGAGATCGCGCCGGTGGGAAACCACCCTCCCCTCCTCGATATCGAGATCAAGCCGCCCGAGATCGGAGCCGTGCGCGCCGGCCTGAACGATCAAGGTGCGGCCGACAGTCATCGCCTTGGACAGACGATTGTGGCTGTGACCGCCCACGATCACGTCGATGTCCGATACCGCCTCTGCCAGCGCCTGATCGGCCTTGATGCCAAGGTGAGTCAGCGCCACGACCAGGTCCGCGCCTTCACGTCGCATCCGCGGAACGTACTCCCGTGCCGTTGCGATCGCAGCCTCAAAACGCAGCCCGCTCACGTTCCCGTCGGCCGTGGTAAGCGGTGTATTGGGATACGCGAGACCGAGGATTCCGACCTGAACCCCGGCCACCTCCCTGATCACATAAGGCCGTGCGAATAAGCTCCCGTCGGGTTGCAGTATGTTGGCTGCCAGGACGGGGAAGTCGGCCTGGGCGATCCGCTTCTTCAACGAGGCCGCGGTGAAATCCGGCTCATGATTGCCGATCACCATGGCGTCATAGCGCATGGCGTTCATCACGTCGATTACTGCGCGTCCCTGCGTGGCGGCGGCAAGATCGCTGTCGCCTATCGTGTCGCCGGCATCGAGCAGCAACACCCGGCCATCGCCGGCTTGCGCACGCACTTCGTTCACCCGAGCGGCAACGCGCGCCATGCCCCCGACGCTTTGACCCGCCAGGTCACCCTCCCAGCCTGTCCAGGCCTCCAGGTGCCCATGAATGTCGTTGGTATGCAGGATCGTCAGGGTATCCGCTGCGGCGGCTGTCGCCATTGACAGGGCCACTGTGCCGAGCGCAGACCCGAGCAGTCGACCGAGGGTCACGGCACCCGCCCCAACACGACCAAAGCGACCAACAGGACCGGCACGAACACCGCCAGGAATACGTTACGGCGCACGCCGAACACGTCCGGCAGCGTGACCTTACCCAGATCGCCGACCTTCTGGATCGTCGCCGCCACGCGAGCGGAGGTCTCGGCGAAAAGGTAGCTTCCCGCCATCAGTCCGGCGATACCTGCCAGCGCGTCGAAGTTGCCCTGGCCGAGGGCGGCCGCGCCGGTCCCGGGACAGTAGCCCAGCAGGCCCATCCCGATCCCGAAGAGCAACCCGCCGGTGACGTTGGATGCCAGATTGGTCGGCTTCACATGCAGTTTGACCAGTCCCTGCGACCGCATCCAGAAAATTCCCACCATGCCGACCGTGATGGCGGTCAGCATGATCTTCACGACAGTGAAGTCGGTGAACAGGAATTGCCCCATCAGCACTTCGTACTTGCCGACGCCTCCCTTCTGAAGCAGGAAACCGAAGACGATACCGAAGCCAAGCCCCAGCACGAGTTGACGAGGGGCATCCGGCGGGGCGGGTTTTTCCACCGGGCCGTCCTCGGGTAGGTTCTCACCAGCCATGCTTTTCAGGCTCCCTTGCATGCGAAATGGCGTCCCATGACGACTCTCTCACAGGCGATACATGGTCAGCGAAACTGCCGCGGCCGCCATGAAGAAGCAGGCCATCGCTATCCAAGAACTGAGCGAAAGCTGCAGCGCCCCGCTGATACCGTGGCCGCTCGTGCACCCGCCCGCCAGCCGCGCGCCATAGGCCATCACGCCGCCGCCGATGAAGGCGATGGCCAAGCGGGGCACGGTTTGCGCACCGAAGCGATCTGCCCACAGCGCCGGCACCCACGTTCCGCTCAATTCGCCCCCGGACATGGCAGCAAGAAAGGCGCCGATGACGATGCCGAACAGGAGCATTACTTCCCAATCGATTTTCGGTTTGCTGTCCTTGAAAAGCTTGAGTGAGCCGGTGTGGCGCGGGGAGACGGCATTGCCGGCCAGTCCCGCCAGTCGCGCGTAGGCAGTCGACACGCCCAGCGGCTTGTCGGAAAGGTAGAAGGTCGCCATCGTCAGCAGGCCGATCAGCGCACCGACCAGGTAAGGCGACCAGGCACCACCGTCATATTCCATGGATGCTCCTCACGCTGCCTTTTTTCGGGCAGCGCCCGGCTTCTCGATAGGCAGGCCCAGTTTCTCCCAGGCGGTAAGACCGCCCAGCATGTTGTACAGCCTGGAATACCCCTGCCGCTTCAGAATGCTGACCGCAAGCCCGGAGCGGTGGCCGACGCTGCAATGGACCACCAGCTCGGCGTCCTTCGGGATTGCCGGCATCTTGTCCTCCAGGTAGCCGACGTACAGGTGCTCTGCGCCGGGTATGTGCTTTTCATTCCATTCGTACTCGTCGCGAACATCCAGTACGCGGACGCGCCCTTCCTTCAGCCATTTCGACGCTTCGGCAGCGCTGGTTGTCGCGATTCGCTCGATCGGAAGGCCCTGCTCGCGCCAGCTCTCCACGCCACTGGTCAGAACGCCTTCGACTCCGTCGATGCCGATTCGCGCGAGCGATTTCAACGCCAGGTCCATATCCTGAGCGCTGTCGAGCACGAGGAACAGCCGCGAGTTCTCGTCGGCGATCCAGCCGCCGAAAGCCGGCAGGCCCTCGAGCCATACATTGTAGGACCCGGGTATATGCGCACCGTCGAACGCCTCGGGCGAACGGGTGTCGATGACCAACCCCTCCTTCATTCGCTTCTGGAATTCCTTGGGCTGGAGCACCTGACAGGGGGCGGGCCACTTGAGCGGCCGGCCCGCCCGCAAGTTCACCTTCTCCATATGCTTGAAATACGGTGGCCGGGACATTTTCTCGGCCAGCTTGTGCTCGATGAATGCCTCCCGGCTCATCACGAACACCGGATTCGTGCCCCTTTCGATGCCCACTGTGGAATCGTCCCGACTTGAAATGTTCCCGCCGCACGCGGAGCCGGAACCATGCGCCGGATAGAGGAGCGCCTGATCGCCAAGAGGCGCAATCTTGGCCTTAACGGAATCGTGGAGAATTCCGGCATTTTCACCGGCCTTCGCCGGGTCGGGCAGATCGGTGCGGCCGGTGTCGCCCACGAACAGCGAATCGCCGGAAAATACCCCCCAGCACTTGTCGCCGCTATCCTGGACATAGGCGGCGTAACTCATGCTCTCAGGCGTGTGACCGGGGGTGTGCAGCGCGACAAACCGGGTGGTTCCAACGCGGAGTTCCTCCCCGTCCTCCAATTTCACATCGCTGTCGCCGAAAAGCTCGTGAGCGCCGCTGACGATCTTCGCGCCGGTCAGCTTCGCAAGGGAGTTCGATCCGAGTTCCAGGTCTTCCTGGCGATGGGTTTCGAACACATAGGCAATCGTCAGATCGTTAGCCTTCGCGATCTCCAGGTAGTCCTCGATATCCCGCCGCGGATCGATGACGACGGCAAGGCCCTCCCCACAGCCCATGACGTAGGAGTTGTGCCCCAGCCCGGGGGTCTTCAGACGCTGAAAAAACATGTCGAGGCTCCTCTTGAACACATGTGCTGCGCGGCGAGCGCAATGTTCGTGCCTTATGAGCCCGGCTCGCCCGTGGCTCCGAGCGGAGCCGATTGCACCGAGCGGCGGATCGAACGGGTACAGCGATTGCACCGGGGCGCAGCGATTGCAGGTGAGAAGGAATCGCAACAGGCTGAGTGCAATGGAGGCGGCAATGGCAACTCTCAGGCAGAAGTGGTGGTCCCCGTATCTGGTCGGTGTGCTGATCGGCGTGCTCAGCTGGATCGCCTTTGCCACCGCCGACAAACCGCTGGGAATCACCACCGCATTCGAATACACGGCTGCCATCGGGCTGCAGGCCGCTGCACCTGCAGTCGAGGCCACCAACGGCTATTTCAGCGATCCTGACAAGTCGCCCAAGATCGACTGGGAATGGATGCTGGTGCTGGGAGTTTTCATCGGGTCTTTCCTCAGTTCACGATTGTCCGGCGACCGGCCTGTCGATGGCGGCGTGCCGCCTGCCTGGGCAAGTCGCTTCGGCGCGAGCCGCGGCCGGCGCTACTTTGCGGCATTCTTCGGCGCAGCCGTCATGATCTTCGGCGCCCGCCTCGCCCAGGGCTGTACCAGCGGACACGGTATCAGCGGCGCCCTCCAGCTGGCCGTGTCGAGCTGGATCTTCATTGCCGTATTCGTTACTGCCGCAGTCGCCACCGCTGCGATGCTCTACCGCCCCAAGGAGTAGTTCATGTTCGAATCACCTGAACGGCTGTTGCTGGGTCTGATGACCGGCCTCGTGTTTGGCGTCCTCCTGCAGAAGGGCCAGGTCGCAAAGCTCGACGTGATCGTCGGGCAGTTGCGCTTCAAGGACTGGACGGTGGTGAAAATCATGGCCACTGCGGTGGCGGTCGGCTCGGTTGGGGTCTACCTCCTGGTGCAGACCGGCCATGCGTCCCTCCACGTGAAGCCGGCGCTGCTCGGCGGAGTCATTCTGGGCGGCATCCTCTTCGGCGGCGGACTTGCAGTCTACGGCTACTGTCCCGGCACCGGCGTCGCTGCCAGCGGAGAAGGACACAAGGACGCCATGGTCGGCGTGTTGGGGATGCTGGCGGGCGCCACCGCTTTCGTTGTCCTCTACCCGCGCATGGAACCCCTCATCCACTCCATTGCCGATTGGGGCAAGATCACTTTTCCTGAAGTGACGTCCACATCGCCCTGGCTCTGGGTGGCAGGCGTTATAGCGCTGGTGGCGGTGGGACTCGCCAGTCTTCCCCGGCGGGCCGCTCCCCCGCTCTCCGAGTAAGTTCTGATCGGACGCGAGTAGGCCGGTCGGGTCCGGGGGTGTCGGTCTGGCTAGAATCGGGCCATGTCGCTCCGAGCCGCTGCACCCGCGCTTATCGCCGCGCTCCTGTTTGGAGCCAGTACGCCGCTGGCGAAGCTGCTGACCGGCGCAATATCTCCCCTGCTGCTGGCCGGCCTCCTTTACCTCGGCAGCGGGCTCGGCCTCGGCGCCCTGCTGCTGACGCGCCGCGCGCGGGCTGTCGCCGCTATCGCCCCGGCAGGGGAACCCATCGGCCGGATCCCGGCTGCTGATTTTCCCTGGCTGCTGGGTGCGATCGTCGCCGGCGGCATGCTCGGTCCAGCGCTGCTGATGCTGGGCCTGCTGCGCACCGATGCGGCCACCGCCTCGCTGCTGCTGAATGTCGAAGGCGTACTGACCGCGGTGATCGCTTGGGTGGTATTCAAGGAGAATGCGGACCGGTCGATCGTGATCGGCATGTTCGCCATCGTCGCGGGTGGGGCGTTGCTGGCGTGGTCCCCGGGCGGCTCACTCCTGTCGCCCGGGGCTTTGCTGATCGTCGCTGCATGTTTTTGCTGGGCGGTCGACAACAACCTGACCCGCAGGGTCTCCACCAACGACGCCATGCTGGTCGCCTGCCTGAAAGGTCTGGTCGCCGGCGTCTGCAATACGGCGATCGCGGTGTTCAGCGGTGCCGCTCTTCCCGCCGGTACCGCCATCGGTGCCGCCTTGCTGGTCGGCTTCCTCGGCTACGGGCTCAGCCTCACCTTGTTTGTGATCGGTTTGCGCACGCTCGGTACCGCACGGACTGGCGCCTACTTCTCGGTGGCGCCGCTGTTTGGAGTGATCCTCTCGCTGGCGATATGGCCAGAGCCGCCGGGCCTGTTGTTCTGGGTAGCGACGGCGCTGATGGCATTGGGCCTGTGGCTCCACCTGCGCGAGCGCCACGAGCACAGCCACACCCATGAACCCGTGAGGCACAGCCACCGGCATCGACACGACGAACACCATCGGCATGCGCATGCCTTCGACTGGGACGGCGACGAGCCGCATGTCCATGCCCACAGCCACGAACTGCTGACCCACAAGCATCCACACTACCCCGATATTCATCACCGCCATCGACATCGGCATCGACGGTGACGACGGGGCCGGCGTAAGGTGGCGAATCAGGTCGAGTTGTACGCGCTGCTCGACGAGATCTTCGCCGGCCAGGACACCGCACACTGGTCGGCCCTCCTTGAAACTGCCGGCATCCCCTGCTCGGAGGTTCAGGACATGGCGCAGATGCTGGGCCATGCACAGACCCAGGCGCTCGGGCTGGTGCAGCCGGTACCGGGGACCGGCATGCGATTCGTCGGACTGCCGCTCAGCTTCGACGGAACGCGTCCGACACCGCGCAGCGCCCCCCCGGCGCTGGGCGAGCATACCGCCGATCTCATTCGTCCCCGGGCGACCACCGTATCGGCAGCCATACCCACCTCGAACCGGAACACGTCCGAATGAATCTGCCGGAATACGAAACACTACGCACCGGACTGGCCGAGCCTCACGTACTGCTCGTCACGCTGAACCGCCCGGAGGTGGCCAATGCGCTCAACACCCAGATGGGTCGCGACCTGTTCGACTTGTGGTCACGCTTGACGGAGGACGCCGGCGAGACACGCGCGATCGTGCTGACCGGCGCCGGGGATCGGATCTTCTGCGCGGGCGGCGACCTCAAGGAGCGCAATGGCATGAGCCGGGAGCAATGGCAGCGCCAGCACCAGTTGTTCGAGCGGATGTACTGGGCGCTGACCGACTTGCCGATTCCCGTCATCGCCGCAGTCAACGGCCATGCCTATGCCGGCGGATTCGAGACCGTCCTTTCCTGCGACTTCGCCTACGGCTCCAGAACGGCCAGATTCGCACTGACCGAAGTCACACTCGGCATCATGCCCGGAGCCGGTGGAACGCAGAACCTGCCGCGTGCGATCGGCGAACGCCGCGCCAAGGAGATGCTGATGACCGGCACACCGATCGATGCGCCACAGGCGCTCGAATGGGGAATCCTAAACCGGATCTGCGAACCCGGGGAAGTGCTCGCGCAAGCCATCGCCACAGCGGGCCGGATTGCCTCCAATGCGCCACTGTCGATCCGCCAGGTCAAGAAGTCGGTGCGCTACGGCGGGCAGATGGAACTGCGCACCGCCTTTCGCTTCGAGGTCGAAGCCTACAACCACCTCATCGATACCGAAGACCGACTCGAAGGAGTCAGCGCCTTCAACGAAAAACGCAAACCGGTCTTCAAGGGCCGTTAAAGGAAGAAGACCCACCAATGAGCAGTGCAACCGATCAGGCGTCGGCGCGGGCAGACGTACAACTCACGCTCGCAGAGGAATTCGGCGAATCCGCGAAAGCGTGCGGCGCATCTGCGCGGACTTCCCCGGCGCTTACTGGCGCGACCTCGAGACGCGCGGGGCGTACCCGACGGAGTTCGTCGCGGCGCTGACCGAGGCCGGCTACCTCGCGGCGCTGATTCCGGAGGAATACGGCGGCGCGGCCTGCCGCTGCGGGCGGCGGCGGCGATCCTCGAGGAGATCCACGCCTCCGGCTGCAACGCCGGCGCCTGCCATGCGCAGATGTACATCATGGGCACGCTGCTGCGGCACGGCTCGGAGCAGCAGAAGCGCCAATACCTGCCGAGAGATCGCCCGCGGCGAGCTGCGCCTGCAGGCCTTCGGCGTGACCGAGCCGACCACCGGCACCGACACGACCAAGCTCAAGACGCGCGCGGTGCGCGACGGCGACCACTACGTGCATCGACGGCCAGAAGGTCTGGACCTCGCGCGCGCTGCACTCGGACCTGATGCTGCTGCTGGCGCGCACCACGCCGGCTCGAGCAGTCAAGCAAGAAGACCGACGGCCTGTCGGTGTTCCTGGTCGACATCCGGGAGTGCCTCGGCAAGGGCATGGAGATCCAGCCAGCTCGCCGGCGATGATCAACCACAACACCACCGAGGTGTTCTTCGACGGCGCGCGGGTTCCGGCGGCGAACCTGATCGGCGAGGAGGGCAAGGGCTTTCGCTACATCCTCGACGGCATGAACGCCGAGCGCATCCTGGTGTCGGCCGAGGCGATCGGCGACGCGCGCTGGTTCACCAGAGACCGCAGCGGCCTACGCCAGCGAGCGCGTCGTCTTCGACCGGCCGATCGGCCAGAACCAGGGCGTGCAGTTCCCGATCGCGCGCGCCTACGCCGAGACCGAGGCTGCCGACCTGATGCTGCGCAGGGCGGCGGCGCTGTTCGACGCCGGCCGCCCTGCGGCGACGACGCCAACATGGCCAAGCTGCTGGCCTCCGAGGCGGCCTGGCATGCGGCGGAGGCCTGCCTGCAGACGCCACGGCGGCTTCGGCTTCGCGCGGGAGTACGACGTCGAGCGCAAGTGGCGCGAGACCGCGCCTCTTCCAGATCGCGCCGATCTCGACCAACCTGGTGCTGGCCTACATCGCCGAGCACGTGCTCGGGCATGCCGCGCTCGTACTGAGCACGCTGTCCACCCGCCACTGCCAACGGAGAATGACCCATGACCGGCCTGACCGAGCGACTTTCGCGAATTCGTCTGCGAACCGGGGCTTGAATCGATACCACGGCAGGCCGCTGCCATCGTCCGATCAGGGTTCATCGACACGATCGCGACCATGATTGCCGGGCGCGAGCGAGCCGGTAGTCGGCATCGTGCAGCGACTTTCGTGCGCGCAATCGGCGCCGGTGCGGAGCGCGACGCCAGCCTGTTGATGGGCGCGAGCTCGTGCCAGCAGCGCCGACGCAGCGCTGATCAACGCAACCGCCGGGCACGCGCTCGACTACGACGACGTCGCCCTTGGCGGCCATCCGAGCACGGTGCTGGTGCCGGCTGTGCTCGCCGAGGCGAACGACTCGATGCCAGCGGCGACAGCGCGCTGCGCGCGTACCTGGTCGGGTACGAGGTCTGGGCCGAGCTGGTCGCGCGGGAGCCTGATTCCTACCACCAGAAAGGCTGGCATCCGACCGCGGTGCTCGGCGCCGTCGCGTGCGGCGGCGGCAATCGCTCACCTGAATCGCCTGCCTGCCGGACAGTGCCGGCACGCGCTGGCACTCGCCGCCAGCATGGCCAGCGGCCTGGTCGCAAACTTCGGCACGATGACCAAGCCGCTGCACGCAGGGCGTGCCGCTGCCGCGGCGATCGAAGCGGTACGCCTTGCAGCCGCCGGCCTGACCGCCGCGCCGGACGCGTTCGAGCATCCGGCCGGCTTCCTGGCGGCGATCTCGCCGCAGGGACGCGCCGATCGGGAAGCGCCGGCTGCCACGCTCGGCGCGGATCTGCGCATCCTGGACTCTGGCTTGTCGATCAAGAAGTATCCGACGTGCTATGCCACGCACCGTGTCATCGACGGCGTGCTGGAACTTGCCGGCAAGCATGGATTGACAGCGACCGACGTGAAGCAGGTCCGGGCGACGATCGGCGTTGCCCAGGCTTCGATGCTGCGCAATCATGCCCCGGTCACCGCGCTCGAGGCGAAGTTCAGCATGGAGTTCGCGATCGCGTCGGCGATCGTCGCGCGCAAGGTCGGGCTGTCCGAATTGAGCGATGAATTCGTTGCGAAACCGGCGGTGCGGGACGCCATGACAAAGGTGCGAATCGCCACCAGCGAAGTACCGTGCCCGCTCGACGCCGCCTTCGCGCTGAATGATCGCGTCGAGATCGAATTGCAGGACGGCCGGGTCATCGGATCGGGCGACATCCGGTTTGCCCGCGGCCATTCGAAACTGCCGCTGCGCAATGCCGACCTGAAGGCCAAGTTTCTCGACTGCACCTCGGGCGCGCTCGACCTCGACGCCGACGGCCTCTACCGGCAACTCGTGAGCCTGGGCGATCTCGGCAGCATCCGTGAGCTGATCCGGGCGCAACCCGGCACGCCTGCCCGATCGGCGCCGCTGCCCCAGCGTGCGGCCTGAGTAAGAAGGAGAACACCGACGGCAACTGATCCGCCGGCAACTGATTTCAGCAGCACCATACCCATGAGGAGACACTGACCGTGACCAAGTTTGATTCGCCCCGCGCCCCACGGGCCCCCCGCCTGCTGGCCCTCTCAACGCTCGTCCTGCTGGCCCTCGGGGCGGCACCGGCATCCGCGCAGGAAAAGCTGCGCATATCCCTCGACACCAACCCGACGCACGTGAGAAATCAGGGAGTGGCGCAGTTTGCGGAAGAGTTGAAGAAGCGTGTCGGCGACAAGCTTACGATCGAAATCTACCCCAGCGGTCAGTTGTTCCGGGACCGGGACATTCCGAAGGCCCTGCGCCAGGGCGCGGTCGAAATGGCCGTGCCTGGTATCTGGCAGCTTGACGGCGCCGAGCCGAATATGTCGCTTCAGACCCTCCCCATGTTCTACGGCGTCGGCGGCGACATCGTTCACAAGGTCATGGACGGCAAGCTCGGCGCCTTTCTGAACAAGCGCCTCGAAGAGCGCCTGAAGGTCAAGGTCGTCGGTAAGTGGATCGACCTCGGCGAGCAGCACTACTTCGGCATTACCAAGCCGATCGCGGGCTACGACGACCTGAAGGGCCTCAAGATCCGGCACTCCGGCGGTACTGCCAACGCCGCCCGCATCACCGCGCTAGGCGGCACGCCGATGCTGGTGCCGTTCCCCGACGTTCCCCTTGCCATGAGCCAGGGCGTCATCAGCGGCGTGGCTACTACCTACGAGAGTGCGTGGTCTTCGAAGCTGCACGACTCGGGCCTGAAATACGCGTTCGAGGACAAACAGTTCTTCGGCCAGTACATACCCATGGTCAGCCAGATCTTCTGGTCGAAGCAATCGAAAGACATTCAGGACGCGATCGAGGCGGCCTGGGAAGTCGCGGCAAAAGGCCAGCGTGGGCTGGCCGCCCAGGCACAGGCCGAGGCGCGCGAATCTCTGGTCAAAGCGGGAATGAAGATAACCGAACCGGCTGCGGCCGACATCGTCGCCACGCGCAAGTTGCTGATGTCGGTCCAGGACGACCTGATCAAGCAACTGAAGATCGACAAGGATGCCATTGATGCGGCCAGCGAAGGCCTGCGCGAAGCCAAAGTCGATTTCTGATGGGCGCCGGCGGCACCGGCGCGGCGGGGATCCAGGCCTCGCTCGAGCGCAAGGCCGCGGATGAGCTCGATGCCGAGATGGCATCGGGCTCGCTGATCGCGCGCCTCGAATCGTTCGTCGTCGGCGGATTTGCGCTGGGCGCACTCGGTCTGTCCACCTACAACGTCGTAGTACGTTACTTCGACCCCTCGCTGATGCTCGAGCTGGTGGAAGAGGTTCAGGTCTACCTGATCGTCTGGGCGGTCTTCCTGGCGCTGGGCGCAGTGACGCGCACTGACCGGCACGTGAAGGCCGACCTGTTCGTCAGCATGCTGCCGCCGCGCGTCGCGCGCGGTCTGGCGGCCTTTACGGAAGTGCTCGGCCTCGCCTTCGCCCTGCTGCTGGCCTACCTCGGCATCGGGATCGCCTGGCAGGCCTATGACTTCGGAGACGTCTCGATCACCAGCCTGCGTTTTCCGCTGTGGATCTACATTGCCGCGTTGCCGGCCGGGGCACTGACGATGGCTGCGGGCTACGCGGTACGGATCGCGCACCTGGTCCGGCACCGCAGGCGGGCGGCGGGCACTGGCGAGACCTCTGATCTGCAGCAAGAGCGCAGAACATGATCGGCGCCTACCTCGCGCTGTTCCTGCTCATGCTGCTGGCGGGCATCCCGATCTATCTGACGATGGGAGTGACCGGCGCATTGATGTTCGGCTCCGACGGCAGCCTGCTCGCATACGCGCAGAAGCTGATCGACGAGCTGAATTCGTCGACTCTGATCGCAGTACCCTACTTCGTCATCGCCGCCACTTTCATGGAGCGCGGGGGCGTGGCCCGGGCGCTGATCGAAGCGGCCGAAGCCTGGATCGGGCGGGTGCACGGCGGCCTCGGCCTGGTCGCCGTGCTGTCCTGCACGATCTTCGCGGCCATGTGCGGCTCGTCGGTCGCCACCGCGATCGCGATGGGCACGATCCTGGTGCCGGCGATGATACGGGGCGGCTACGATCGCCCGTTCGCCGCAGGCATCGTCGGCGCCTCAGGTACCTTGGGCATACTGGTGCCGCCTTCTCTTGCGTTCGTGGTGTACGGCGTTCTCGCGGACGTGTCGATCCCGAAGCTGTTTCTCGCCGGTGTCATTCCCGGCCTGCTGCAGGCCGCCCTGCTCGCGGTTTACATCCTCTGGGTGAGTCGCGGACGTGGCTACAAGAGCGAGACGTCGCTGGACCTGCGCCAGAAAGCAGCGCGTACGGTGCGCGCGGTGCCGGCGCTCGGTGTGCCGGTGCTGGTACTCGGCGGGCTCTACGGCGGCATCGTGACCTTGACCGAATCGGCCGCGCTCTCCGCCGTGGTCGCAATCGTGCTGTCCCTGTTCGTCTACCGGGGCTTGCGGCCGGGGCAGTTGCTGCCCGTGATGGCACTGTCCGTTCGCAACGCCGCGGCAATCATGATCATCATTGCGGTAGCCCTCGCATTCGGGCACTGGATCACCGAGACCGGCATCGCCAACAAGGCGGTGGGCCTGATCGACGCATGGGGCGTCCAGGGTTGGCAGTTCCTGATCGCCATCAACCTGATCCTGCTCCTGCTGGGCATGTTCCTGGAGGTCTACTCGGTGATGCTGCTGATGGTGCCGATCCTGCTGCCATTGCTCGGGCCGCTGGGCATCGATCCGCTGCACTTCGGCGTGGTCATCGTGATCAACATGGAGATCGCCCTGCTGACGCCGCCGGTGGGTCTGAACCTGTTCGTCATCGCAAACATCTCGAACACGCCGCTGGCGCAGGTGGTGAGGGGCACTGCCCCCTTTGTCGTGCTGATGCTGGTATTGCTGGTGGCGCTGACCTACATACCGGCGATTTCGCTGTGGTTTCCGATGTGGGTGATGGGTCGGTAGCGCACGCGGGAGAAATGACAGATGGACACCTCGATCCCATGGTCGGCAGAACTCCGGACGCTGGCGGCGCGGTTCGGCGACGCTTGCGCCGTTGTGGACGGCAGCGGCGGCCGGTTGACGTATCGTGAACTCGATGCCCACGCGCATGTTTTCGCCCGTGGCCTGGCTGACGCCGGCGTGCTCCCAGGCGAACCGATCGCCGCGTTGCTGCCAAACGGCATTGCGGGCGTCTGCGTCTCATTCGGCATCCGCATCGCTGGCGCTGCAGAGGTGCCGCTCAGTTGGGGATATACGACGGAGGAGATCGAGTGGTGTGCCCGGATCGCCGGCTTCCGGCACGTCTTCACCCGGCCCGAGCGCGCGCAGGCGCTCGGCCGACTCGGTCTGGCTCCCCGGCAGGCCGATTTCTCATCGGGACTGGACGACGGCGCGTCGCTGCCGCCGGCGCCCGCGCAGGCGGCGAGCCGCATCCTGTTCACGTCCGGCACCACCGGCAGGCCCAAAGGCGTCGTATACCGTCACGGTCCGCGCTGGATCGGCGAGCAGTTGCTGAAGGCAACCCTGCCATTCACGCCCCACCCGGGCGCGAAACTCCTGTTGATGACGCCCTTCCCGCACGGTGCGTCGCTGCTGACGTATGCCTGGACCGCATTCGGCGGTGAGGTCGTCATCCTGGACGGAGTCGACACCGACGCGGTCGGACACTGGCTGCGGCGCGGCGACGTCGAGGCGGTCTTCGCGCCGCCGACCGTGCTCGCCAAGCTGACGGGCGCGCTTGGCAATCAGCGGATTACGGGCGTACGCTGCATTTTCACGGGCACCCAGGCGCTCGCCGCGGGGCTATATGAGAAGGCCTGCGCAATGTTCGGCCCGGTCGTGCGGATAACCTATGGCAAGACCGAGTGCACCAATCCGATCACCTGGCTCGAGCCGGCTGAGGTGCATCGCTGGTTTACCGGCGGACCCGACGATCCACCGCCGACCGGCGCCTGTGTCGGCTGGCCAGCGCCAGGCGTCGAGGTCGAGATCCGCCCCTCGGAATCGGAAGAGGCCGTTGTCGCCGCCTTCGACGCGGCGGGCGCGGACGCTGGCGGTACCCCACCGGACGGCGAGATCTGGCTGCGCGCCGCGCACATGTCGTCGGGAGTGATCGGGACCGCAGGTTTCGAAGCGCACGGGCCCGGCGGCTGGCACCGCACCGGCGATCTCGGGCACGTCGACGCGCGCGGTAGGCTCGTTCTCACCGGACGCCTCGCCGACGTGATTAAGACGGGTGGCTATCGGGTGAACCCAGACGAAATCGAGCGGTGTCTCGCGGGGATGGAGAAGGCGTTCCAGGTCTGCATCACCTCGGTGCCGTCGGAGTACTGGGGCGAGACCATCATTGCCGTGGCCGAGCAGGCTGTAGAAGGATGGATCGACGAGGCCCGGTCGCGCGTAGCCGCCCTGTCACGCCACAAGCAGCCCCGGCTGCACCTGACGCTCGCAAACCTGCCCCGCAATCCGCAAGGCAAGGTCAGCCGCAGACAAATCCGCCAAGTCATATTGCAGACCTGCGAGATCATCGACGGGCCCTACCCCCGCCTGGAGCCCAGGACCGCGGCACCCGCGTCCGAGTAGACGTCGTCTGCCCGGACGTGAGAGACCGCACGACTCGAAGCCGAAGGACACGCAATGGCCAGAGAATCGAACCCGCTCTACCAGTCGCTGGTCGACGCGCTGCGCCGCGCCATCGAATCAGGCGAGTACGGTCGCCGGGCTGCTTGGCGTTCGCAGCGGTTCGCCGGGACTCAGCGTTCACCGGCATTATCTCGGCGCGGGGAACAAACCGCTCGCGATCTCACTGAACACTTTCGCCGAGAACCGGTTCCGCCTGTCCACTCGCTGGCGCCTTGGCTGGGGCCAGGGCCTGGGCAACGCGGCGGATTGACGCCGCCCGCTTAGGCGATGAAGCACGCCGGCGAGCGCGACGCGCACGCCCCCTCAAAGGTCGATGACCAGTTCGGCGTCCGGCTCGACGGTTCGAGCGCAGCACAAGATCACCTTCTTCTCGCGCTCGCGACGGCTCAGCACGAAATCGCGATGCTCGACGACACCGGAAGCGGCCGCGTCGTAACCGGTAGCGCACACGCCGCACAGCCCGTCGCTGCACTTGGTGTCGATCCTGAAGCCGCACTCGGCGAGCATGTCCGTGGCGCTGCGGTCGGCCGGGACCGGGACCGTGCGCCCGCTGCGGGCCAGGCGCAGGACGAACGGACGATTGACCCAGCCGTCGGCCTCGGGCACGCTGAAGTATTCGCGGTGCATCGCCTCTTCGGGCCAGCCCCTGGCAAGAGCGGCTTCAAACACGCCATCCATGAAACGCGGCGCGCCGCAGGCGTAGACATGCATGCCGGCGCCATATGCCGGGGTCAGCCGCAGCAGGTCGGCGCGCTCACCTTCGTCCTTGAAGTGATAAGCGACCCTATCCTTCCAGGGGGCCTGCGCCAGGTCGCCCAGGAAGCCGGCGGTCTTGCGGCTGGCGGCGCTGTAATGCAGCGAAAACGGGATTCCGAGGGCATGAAGCCGATGCGCCATCGCGATCATCGGCGTCACGCCGATGCCGCCTGCGTACAGCAGGCAGCGACTCGCGTCTTCATGAAGCGGAAAGTGGTTGGCGGGCCTGGTGATGAAGACCTGTCGCCCCTCTCGAAAGGCCCGGTGCATCAGGGCCGAGCCGCCCCGCCCGGCCGGCTCTCGCAGGACGCCGAGCACATACTTGCTGCGGTCCGCCGGGTCGCCGGCGAGGCTGTACTGGCGCTGATACTCGGGCGCGATGACGACGTCGATATGCGCACCGGCGTCGAAGGACGGCAGCTCTGCGCCATCGAGCGCGGTGAACTCATACCGGGATACGTCCGGCGCCATGTCCTCGCGCCGCTTCAGCAGCACCGGGAATACCGGCGGCTCGCCCGCGGGCAGGCGGAAGGGGGGCGCGAGCCCCTCGGTGTTGCCGGCCGCAAGTTGCGCCTTGTATTGCGAAGGCGTCAGGAGCGCGCGATAACGCTCGATTCCCTCCTCTCGGTTGACCGGATGCGACACCGGAAACGGCGGCGGCATCTTGTCGGCCGGGTAGACCGCCAGCGTCTGGTCCTCGTAGCGCAGGACCAGATCCTTCTGCAACCCTCGCTGGTTTGTCTGCGCCGCCTTCACGTAGCGGCCGCTCCCGCGGTCGAGTTCGATGTCCCACCACCACGCCTTCACCGGATTGATGGTTCCGCGGTCGAGCTTGTCGTCGAGGGCGGCCAGGGCTCGCGCGCTTTGCGGGACGTTCATCGCCAGCCAGCGAAAGCCGCTCTCAGCGAACAGGCCTTCCAGGTTCCAGGGACAGGTCTTCATGCAACGTCCGCACATGCCGCCGGCGGCATTGGTGATGCGATAGCGGGCGCACTTCTCTGCGTCGCTCTTCCAGATCTCGTAGCCGTTGTACATCAGCTTGGGGCCGGCGGTGATCGCGCCAGAGGGGCATTCGCGCGCGCACTTGTTGCAACTCTC
Organism: uncultured beta proteobacterium; assembly: GCA_963834335.1. Taxonomy (GTDB): domain Bacteria; phylum Pseudomonadota; class Gammaproteobacteria; order Burkholderiales; family Burkholderiaceae_E; genus Lautropia. Next base: position 1,269,562 of record CAWIBK010000002.1, read on the forward strand.
GCAGAAGCGCTGCAGGCCGAAGTCGATCGGCTTGTCGTAAGTCATCGGCAGGTCGGTCGTGACCGTGCCGCTTTTCAGGCGGGGGCCAAGGAAGGGATTGAGGATGACTTCGCCGATACGGCTGACTTCTCCCAGCCCGGACAGCAGCAGCAAGGGCGGTTGCAGGACGTCACCGTCGAGCACCGAGTGAACGCGCGCAGAGTATCCCAGGCGGCGGATCTGCTCGCCGATGATGCCCCCCATCATCGAGAACCGCAGGTAAGCGCGCATGCTCTGAGCAACCGAGATCCAGTCGTCGCCGCTCGCCCCTTCCATGGTCTCGTGCCCCTGGTCGAGCAGCAGGTTCACGCCGTTGGCGTGATAGGCCGGCATTTCATTGCCACCGGCATCATGCGAGTAGTACGCCCATTCGGGCACTGCGCACAGGCCCACCGCATCGACGCCGAGATAGTAGGCAGTGGCCTTGAGCCGGTCCGCGTTTCCCGCGGGATCGGCGGTAGTCGGTGAGACCGGGCCGCGCGCGTCGCCGAATTGCAGCAACAGGAGCGCACCGAGCGCACGACGCGCGCAGGCACCGATGGGGCTTTTCATCACGTAGTGGGCGTTCTTCGCACCGTCCTGCACCGCTTTGCCGAGGTCGCCGAACAGCGCGCGGGCGAAGAAGTCAGCCCGCTTCGGAAAGCGTGGCACGCGCGCATGGTCGATGAAGGTCGTCGGATGATCGCGACGCTTCAGCGTTTCGAAGGCAAAGGCACCGCTGCGGAACTCGCGCCGGGCGAAAGCTTCGCGATTGAAGGCGCTCTTGAGCGTGCCGTGGCCCGGCCGGCCGCCCTCGCCCGGCTGGCGGCCCAGCCACCATGCCGGACCGTGGGTACGGGTGCGATGCTGGACCGGCGCCAGCGGCCGGTCGGCGGACATCGCGAAATCGGTGGTCACTGCCGCAAGTCCGTAGCGGCGGCCGACGTAGGGGTTGTTGCCATCGGCAAACGCCAGGCCGCAGGCCACCGCCAGCTTGCCGAGATCGACGTCGCTGCAGGTGGCCGAATGCGAGCGTCCCTCGAAACCGAGCATCCGCAGGTACGAGGACAGCAGCACGGCGGTCTGGGCCGCCAGCACCGCCGCACGCTGAGCCTGGGTGCCATGGATCCAGTCGCAGCCGGGTTCCCGAGGTCCAGGATCGCGCGGATACTCCACCAGAATGAGGATGGCGTGGCTGTGGGTGTCGATCGGCCCATGGACCTTGCGCGCGGAGTCCAGCACGTCGGCCAGGATCATGTCCATCCCGGCGGCGAAACTCCTGATGTGGCTGCGCTCGAGTTCGGCGCCGAGTTCGACAACGCCGGGGTTCCGGATCGGCTCGCGCAGCAGCGCGGCCTTCGGCAGCCTGCCCACGGCCATCATCGAGGCATCGAAGTAGTAGCCGGCCGCTTTGAGGTGGCGGGCGCGCTCGGACAGATCGTCGGGAACTTCGCCGCGCCCGGCATTCACCACGCCGTCGCGCACCAGGTCGAACATGGCGATGAAGCGCGCCATTGCATGCTTCAGGGACTCGGGATCCGGGTCGTCGAATGACAACGCCGTCATCGGCTGCATCGCTTCCAGCACCCCCTCCGGATCGGTCCCGACGGGCTGGCGAGTCAGGCGCTCGAGCGGGTAGGGCCCAAGGTGGACCGGCCGGTCCCGATAGGAGAAGAAGCGCATGCGTCATTATAGGTAGGAAGGCCGCCGCACCGCGGACATGCCGTCGAGGCGGCCCGCGGCTATAATCGCCAATTGAGTAGAGCTAGTGAATGATATGAATCCATCACGCATCGCTATCACCATGGGCGACCCGGCCGGCATCGGCCCGGAGATCATCCTCAAAGCGGTGGCACAGTTGCGGCCGCGGATCGACAGCGGCGAGGTGTCGCTGGTGGTGATCGGATGCGGGCAGTCGTACCGGCGCACCGCTTCGGCCCTCGGCCTTGCCGACAGCGGCATCCAGTATTCCCCGCAAGGGCAGCGCGAGGCCATGTCGCCGCTGAGCTTTATCGAAGCCGGTCCGGCGGCAAGCGACATTCAACCCGGTGTCGTTTCCAGGGAGGCCGGTCGCCTGGCTTACAACGCGATCGATATTGCGGTGCGCCTTGCGCTGGACGGCAAGGTGCAGGCCATCTGCACTGCGCCGCTGAGCAAGGATGCCCTCAACCAGGCGGGACACCACTTCAGCGGCCATACTGAACTGCTTGCTGAACTGACGGGGGCGCGGGATTCGGTGATGATGCTGGCCCACGGCAATATGCGGGTCAGCCATGTGTCCACGCATACGGCCCTGAGCAACGTTCCCTCCCGTGTCACCGCGCAACGGGTCCGGCGCGTGGTGGAACTGACTTCCGAGGCGCTGCGTCGGCTGGGAATCGCCTCCCCGCGCATCGCCGTTGCCGCCCTCAATCCGCATGCCGGTGAAGGAGGCCTGTTCGGGCGCGAAGACATCGACGTCACGACACCGACGCTGGCAGCGTTGACAGCGGAAGGTCATGACGTGCGAGGCCCGGTGCCCGGCGATACCGTCTTCGTGCGCCTGCGGGCCGGGCAGTATGACGCCGTCGTGGCGATGTACCACGACCAGGGCCACATCCCGGTCAAGCTGCTGGGTTTCCATGTCGATCCCGAGACCGGATCCTGGGACTCCCTCAGCGGCGTCAACGTCACGCTCGGCTTGCCGATCGTTCGCACTTCGGTCGACCATGGCACTGCGTTCGACATCGCCGGCAAGGGCATCGCCAGCGCGACCAGCCTGGTGGAAGCGATCGACTACGCGCTGAAGCTCTCCGGGTCTACCCAGCACTGAGCAAGCCGGCAGCAGCGGCGCATGAGTGGCCTCTATCTCATCGCCGATGATCTGACCGGCGCCCTGGACAGCACCGCGTTCTTCAGCGCCCGTTTCGGACCCATTCCGGTCTATCTCGACGCTCCGGCCGACGATCTCGCAGGGCCGCTGGCGGTGGACCTTGCCACCCGGGATGGCGGCAGCGAGCGCGCCACCCTGGCGGCCGCAGGCCTGGCGCCGCGAATGGCCAGGTCCGACATCGCCTTCAAGAAGATCGACAGCCTGCTGCGCGGAAACTGGGCCTGTGAGCTGGCCGGCCTGCTCGCGGGCGGCTCATTCCGATCCTGCATTCTCGCGCCCGCTTTTCCGGCGCAGGGCCGGATCACCGTCGCCGGACGCCAGGAAGTTCACGCTGCCGGCGCCCGCTCGTACACGGTGGCGACAGACCCTGCCGTCGAACTCGGCCGGCTGGGATTGCGCGTCGTCCTGGCAAATTCCGCCGGGGCACGCTGTCCGTATGTCGGGAACCGGGCGGGACCGGAAGTCGTGATCGCCGATGCCGCCAGCGACGAGGACCTCGCGGCAATCACGCGCTGGGGCTCGTCGGGAACCGCGCCGATCCTGTGGTGCGGTTCCGCCGGCCTGGCGCGCGCGCTGTCAGGTGGCCAACCCGCCCGCATCGCGTTTGCGCGCCGGCCGCTGCTGGCCATCATCGGTTCCCATCACGAGGTATCGCTGCATCAGGTTGAAAGGTCCCTTGCACGCCTGGCGCAGGGACAGCATGTCGTGGCGCGGCTGGATGCCGAGTCCCGGGCCGACCTTTCCGCCGCGCTGATATCGGCTGCCCTGAAGCGGCACGGCGAGTGTCTGCTGACCTTCGGGTTCCCCCCGGCAACCAGCACCGCGGGGGCCGCTGCGTCGATCGCGAGGCATCTCCAGGAAGTGCTGCCCTCGATTGCGGCGCCGGCGACCCTCGCCGCAGCAGGCGGGGAGACGCTGCGCGCCGTCTGCGCAGCCCTCGGGGTTGGTCAGCTGGTGGTCGATGCCGAGGCCGGCCCGGGAATCCCGCGATCACGAATCCCGTCGGGGTCCTGGACCGGAGTCGAGGTGATATCGAAGTCAGGCGCCTTCGGCGATCCGGACTGGCTGCTGGATCTGCTCGCCACCGCGCGCTAGCGTGCCGGCGCGGGCGATCCTCCCGCCAGCCGGGTACACTGCGCTGCCGCGCGCAGCAACAGGCGTTCGTTTTTCGTGGCGTTGGCCTTCATCCGCTCCGCCGGGCCGGCAATCAGCAGAGCCGCTACGACCGAACCGTCGCGCGCGAAGATCGGCGCTGCCAGAGCGCCGGCCCCCACGATGCGCTCCTGGTCGCTGCGCCCGATACCTTCGGCGCGAATGCGCTCCAGTTCCGCGTGCAGGCGGGAGGCGCTGGTAATGGTGTTGGGCGCGAACTTCTTCAGCGGCGTGGCCTCCAGGTACTTCTTGAGCCGCGCGGGCTCGAAGTAGGCCAGCAGCACCTTACCCATGGCCGTGCAGTACAGTTCGCGTCGCTCTCCTACGGTTACGCCGTAACGGATTGCATTGGCGCTCTCCACCTTGTCCAGGTAGACAACCACATCCGCGTCCGCAGCCAGAGCACTCAGCACCGCGGTTTCGCCGCTCCGATCGGCAAGCGACAGCAGAATCGGTCGCGCCAGCTCGCTGAGTTCCCGCCCGGCCAGGGCCTGCATCGCCAGCGAATGGATACGCACGCCAAGCAGATAGCGCCCGGCCTCGTCGCGCACCAGGCAACCTTCCGCAAGCAGTCCGGCGAGCAGTCCGACCAGACTGGATTTCGGCGAGTCCGTGATCCTCGCGAGTTCCGACAGCGTCGCGCCCGCGCGCGTGCTCGCAAGCGAATCCAGGATCATGAATATCCGGCCAACCGACTGAGGGCCGGCTCGCGGAACGTCCGCAGCATGCGTTGAATCGACAACCGGTTTGCGCATACGACTCACACGGAATGGGGGTTCTGCCGATGGCGTCTCCCGCCGCGACACGATCGGGCCAGGACGACGAAAGCAAGGCGATGAGTGTACGCGATAGCCGTGCGCAGCCGCCAGGCAGCGCGGTTGTCCGGGCCCTGTGGGCCCGCTCGCCGCCGACCTTAGAAGGCGCACTATTCCTACGTATAATGGCACAACGTACTTATATCTGCCTGTCTCGGATCGTGGACGAGTACCGCGGCCGTGAGCGGTTGCCTCGAGGGAGGAACGAGATGCTGGACTATGAAAAACTGAGGCGCTGGAATTCCGGCGAGGTCCGTCACGCTTTCACCGCCAAGGACGCCATGCTTTACGCGCTGGGGGTGGGAATGGGCCAGGACCCGATGGACCGCGCCGAATTGCGGTACGTGACGGAAGGCGAACTGCGGGTCCTGCCCAGCATGGCCGCGGTGCTCGCCCATCCCGGTTTCTGGATGCGTGACAACCGGGAAATGGGCATCGATTTTGTTCGACTCGTGCACGGAGAGCAATCCATCCGCCTGCATCAGTCCTTGCCCGGCGGCGGCACCATCCTTGGCCAAAGCAGGGTCACCCGGGTGGTCGACAAGGGAGAGGGCAAAGGCGCCCTCGTCCATGTCCAGAAGCGCCTGGTCGATGCCGCCTCGGGAGCGCTGCTGGCAACCTGCGATTCGACCGTCTTCTGTCGTGGTGACGGCGGATTCTCGGCCAAGGGGGGTGGCGACCCGCCCGGCGACCCCCCGCAGCCGACGCCGGACAGAGCGCCCGACCAGATGATCGACCTGCAGACCCGCCCTGAACAGGCCCTGCTCTATCGTCTGTCAGGGGACATCAATCCCCTGCACTCGGATCCCGACGTCGCGGCCAAGGCGGGATTCGAGCGCCCGATACTGCACGGTCTCGCGACCTTCGGCGTGGCCTGCCGCGGCCTGCTCAAGGGATTCTGCAACTATGACCCGGACCGGCTCAGGTCGATCAGCGCCCGCTTCTCGGCCCCTGCCTTCCCCGGCGACCTGATCCGGCTGGAATGCTGGAAGGACGGCAACGACATTGCTTTCCGGGCCCGCGTGCCGGCGCGGGACAGCATCGTCCTCAGTCACGGCCATGCCGTGTGCACAGGTGGATGAACCGCGCCGCTCAGTCGCCTCGAAACACGGCCGGCCGCTTTTCTATGAAGGCGGCCACGCCCTCCACCGCGTCGTGGCTCGCACGCATTCCCTGCTGAACCGCCAACTCACGGCGGAACTGGGCCTCGAAGGATCGGCCTTCGCCCTCGTCGACCAGGGCGCGGGTCGCGGCCAGCGCGAGCGTCGGCCCGGCGGCCAGGCTCTGCGCAATCCGTCGCGCTGCCGGGATCAGTTCGTCCGGCTCGACGCACTCGGCGATCATTCCCCAGGATAAGGCTGTTTCCGCAGGCACCGGCTCGTTCGTCAGCATCATCCTCAAGGCGCGGGCTCGCCCGACGGCGCGCGGCAGCAGGTAGGTCGACCCGAGGTCCGGGATCAGCCCGATCCTGCTGAACACCTGGATGAACCGGGCGGAGCGCGACGCCACGACGATGTCGCCGGCCAGCGCCAGGGAGCAACCCCCGCCAGCGGCGACACCGTTGACCGCCATGATCACCGGCACCCGGCAACTGCGAATTCGGGCGATCGGCTGGTAAAAGGTCTCCATGTAGACGCGAACCAGGTCGGCATCCGGCGCAGCCCGGCTGCGCAGATCCTGTCCTGAACAGAAGCCTCGACCTGCACCGGTGATGATCAGCGCACGTACCTCGCGATCGGCCTCGATCTGCCCGAGCGCTGCTTGCACCTCGCGCATCATGTCGAAGGTCAACGCATTCAGGGCTTCCGGGCGGTTCAGCGTCAGGGTCGTGACTCGGGCGCTGGTTTCGAGGAGGATGCTCTGATAGCTGCTCATTGCCTGCACGCTTGCCGACGCCGGCCAGGTTTCTGTCCGCAAGCCACGATCGTCTCAGACGCCAATGGTGTATCCGCCATTCACCGACAGATGCTGTCCGGTGATATAGCTCGCAGCCTGCGACAAGAGGAAGCAAACGGGTTGCGAAACCTCCTCCGGAGTCGAAAACCGGCCCATCGGCACCTGAGCGATGAAGCGGTCGCGAAATTTCTCGGAGCGGACGGTTTCCGTCATTTGTGTCTCCACGACACCAAAGCACACCGAGTTCACCCGGATGCCTTTGCCGGCCCACTCCCGCGCCGCGCTCATGGTGATCCCGAGCACGCCGGATTTAGCCGCTCCGTAATTGATCTGCCCGATGGTCCCCCGCCGACCCGCGTCCGAGGAGATGTTCACGATCGATGCCGGTGCGGTGTCACCGGCCTCTGCCCGGTCGAGCATGTGTCGACCGACCGCCTGCAGGCAGTAGAAGACGCCCGACAGATTGACATCGATCACCTGCTGCCACATCTCTATCGGCATCTTGTGGATCATCGCGGCGCGCACGATGCCGGCATTGTTGACCAGCCCATGGACCACGCCATTGTCGGCGACAGCCTGTTCCACCATGCCCTGGACGAAACCCGGATCGGCGACCGACCCGACATGCACTTCGCAGCGTGAGCTTCCCAGCGACTGCGCCAGCGCCTTCAGCTTGTCGCCCTGGTTGTCCACCAGTATCGCTTTGCCGCCTAGCGCCACCACCAGACGCGCGATCGCCTCGCCGATGCCCTGGCCGGCGCCGGTGACGATGATGTTCATGTCGTTCAGATTCATCGGGTTCATTTCCTGTCCTCCCCTTGTGGAATTCGCAGTATGGATACGGCAGGCAGGCTCATGGCCTGCTATGCGGCGGGGCTGCTCGCCTTGCAGGCGAAGAGCGCCTGAACCTCGGCCGGTGAAAAACCGGCTTCGGCGAGGATCTCCGCACTCTGCTCGCCCAGGCGCGGCGCCATCTTCCGGACCGAGGACGGCGAAGCGCTGAAGCGGATCGGCGGGTCAGACTGTCGCAGCAACCCTTCGGTGGGATGCTCGACCATCTTCCAGAAGCCGGTCGCGTTCAATTGCTCGTTCTGCAGCAGCATTTCCTTGGTGTTGACCACCATCACCGGCACTTGGGCCGCGTCGAGATCGCGCTGCCACTGCGCGGCGGTCCGGGTCGCGACGATCTCTTCCAGGATGCTGTAGATGCGCTGGGAATTGGCAACCCGCGTCGACACCGTGGCGAAAGCGGGGTCCGACAAGTAGTCCTCCCGGCCGGCGATCCGGAAAAAGGCCCGCCAGTTGTCATCGGTGTAGGGAAGCACCGCCATGTAGAACCCGTCGCTGGTCGCGTACGGCTTGCGGGCCGTATTCAGGATGCGGGCGTAGCCCATGCTGTCGATCGGCGGCTCGAAGCAGGCGCCGTAGAGGTGTTCGACCATGACGAAGTCCACCAGGCTCTCGAACATCGGCACTTCGATCGACTGGCCGCCCCCCACCCGCTCGCGCCGGAACAGTCCCGCGAGGATTGCCGAAACCACGTTGTAGGCGGTCGTCTTGTCGGCGATCACGGTGGGGACGAATCGTGGCTGGTCCGAGATTGCGCCCTGCAGGTCGGCCACGCCGCTCGCCGCCTGGATCACGTCGTCATAAGCGGGCTTGTCCGCCATCGGACCGTCCCGCCGGAAGCCATAGGTGGCGCAGTAGATCAGGTCCGGCTGATGCTGTGCGAAATGCTCGTAGCCGAGGCCGAGCCGGCTGCTGACCTTGGGGCGCATGTTGTGCACGAATACATCCGCCGTCCGGATGACCGCGAACAGCGCATCCCGACCCGCCTGCTGGTTCAGGTCGAGCGTAATGCTGCGCTTGTTCCGATTGGCGCCCAGGTAGAGCGCAGCCATGCCGTCGTTGCGGCGCGGACCCAACTGACGGGTGATGTCCCCCGCCAGAGTCTCGACCTTGATGACATCCGCGCCCATGTCCCCCAGCATCTGGGTTGCCCACGGACCCAGGATGACCGTGGTCAGGTCGACGATCCTGATCCCGTCGAGCGCCCCGGTCATGTGACGATCCTGAGCGCCCGGGTTGCGGACCTACCCGGCCGCACCGACCTGCTCCGCCAGTGCCAGGACGTTGCGCGCCTGCTTCAGGTGCGGCATGTCGAGCATCTTGCCGTCGAGACCGACCGTGCCGAGGCCCGGGTTCTTCTCGAACATCCCGATGACGCGCCGGGCATAGGCGACCTCATCCGCCGACGGCGTGAACGCGCGGTTGATCACCGCGCACTGGTCCGGGTGAATCGCGATCTTGCCGATGAAACCGGCGCGCCGGTCCCGGAGGCAGTCTGCTTCCAGGCCATCGAGGTCACGGAAGTTCACATGCACTACGCCCACGGGCTGCACACCGATTGCCCGCGCCGTCGCCAGGCACAAGGACTTCGCCATCAGGTAGGGGTCGTCGTACTCGCCGGTGGCGGGATTGCGGTTGTCGCTGGCACCGAGTGCAGCCGCCAGATCCTCACCGCCCCAGGTCATCGCGGTGAGACGCGCTGAAACGCCCGCCAGGTAGGTATGGAAGGTCAGCAGCGAGGCGGCGGTCTCGGTCGCCACGCACAGGATCCGGGTGGAACCGACCGGCAGCCCTTCCCGGGTTTCGAGCGCAGAAAGATAGTGCCCCAGCGTATTGACGTCGGCCGCGGAAGTCACCTTCGGCAGGCAGATTCCGTCGGGCGCTCCGGGCATCACCGCAGCCAGGTCGGACAGCGCATAGGGGTGATCGAGCGGGTTGATGCGTACCCAGAGCTTCTGTGCCGAGCGCTCGGGGTTGGCTCTGAGAAAGGCACACGTCATGCTGCGGGCGATCTCCTGCCGGTCGTCCGCCACCGAGTCCTCGAGATCGAGTATCAGCGCGTCGGCGGGATTGGTTCGACCCTTCGCCAGTTTACGTTCGGCGTCGCCGGGCACGAACAGCCAGGAACGGGCAATCACGAAGGGCGCTTCCGCATGAGGCCGGTGCGAACGCAATAGCAGACTTCCTGGTCTCTCTGATTGAAGCCGAAGTGCTCGAAGACCACGAGACCGGCATTCGGGCGCGACTTGCTCTCCCGCATGCTCTTGATCCGGGTGACCGCCCGGATGGTGTCGCCATGGAAAACCGGATTGGCGAAACGGATATCGGTCATGCCGAGATTGCCAAGCGTGGTGCCGATCGTGGTGTCGCTCACCGTAACACCGATCACCAGCCCGAGGGTGAACAGGCTGTTGACGATCCGTTGACCGTACTCCGTCTTCTTGGAGAACTCCTCGTCCAGGTGAAGCGGCTGTGGGTTGTGGGTCATCGCGCAGAACAGGACGTTGTCCATCTCCGTGACCGTGCGAGTCAGCGCATGCTTGAATTCCATGCCGACGCTGAATTCTTCGTAGTACAAGCCTGCCATGGGTTGATCCTTGTCAGTCAGTCTGGTGAGTATGGGACTCTTTATGGGACTCTTTATGGGGCTCTTTATGGGGCTCTTCGGCGGCCGTTGCCGTGGCGCCGGACTCCAGCATCGCGGCAATCCGGTCCTCGTCCCAGCCGATCTCCCGCAGCACTTCGACGCTATGCTCGCCCAGCCGCGGAACATGGCGCGAGCACGCCGGCTGCGAAGACGACCAGGTGCTGGGAAACGCCATCTGCCGCAGCAGTCCTTCGCTCGGATGCTCGACGAACGAGAAGAACCCTGTCGCTTCCAGATGCGGATCCCTGACCAGCGAATCAGGGGTGTGCAGGGGCATGGCGGGAATATCGGCCAGGTTCAGCAGGTCGAGCCATTCGGCCGTCGTTCGCGTGAGCAGGAGGTCTGCGAGTTCCCGGTACAGTGCCATGATGTTCTCGGTCCTGCTCGTCATGCTCCGGTAGCGCGGATCACGATCGTATTCGTCCTCGCGGCCGAGCGCCTTGAGAAAGGAGCGCCAGTGGCGATCGGTATAGATCATCACGCACACGAAGCCGTCCTTCGTCGGATAGGGGCGGCGGTCGGCATTCATCATCCGCGGGTAACCCATGGCCCCGATCGGCGGCTCGAAGGCGTGTCCGGCGAGATGGTCTCCAAGTACGAAGCTTGCCATCATCTCGAACATCGGGACGTCGATCTGCTGGCCTTGCCCGGTGCGGGACTGGTGATAGAGTGCGGCGTTGATCTGCCCGACCGCCCACAATGCCACCCCGCGATCCACGATGGCCGTGGGCGAGTACCGGGGTGCGCTGCCATCGGCCATGTGGGACAGCCAGGGCACCGCCACCGCGCCCTGGATGAGATCGTCGAACGCCGGCTTGGCGGCGTACGGACCGGTCTGACCGTAGCCGAAAAGGCCGGCAAAGATGATCCGCGGATTGACGCGGGAGACGGCCTCGTAACTCAATCCGAGGCGCGCCATCGACTGCGGGCGCAGGTTGTATACAAAGACGTCGGCCTGCCTGAGCAGATCCGAAAGCGCAGCCAGGCCCTCCGGACGCTTCAGGTCGAGTACGACCCCCCGTTTGCTGCGATTGACGTTGAGGAAGATGGCACCCATCCCGGGATGGCGAAACGGCCCGATACCGCGAACCGGATCACCCTGGGGAGACTCGACCTTGACGACGTCCGCCCCCATGTCCCCGAGGATCTGGGTGGCATAGGGCGCCATCAGCATGGTGGAGATATCGACGACCTTGACCCCGGCCAGCGGCCCGCTCACGACGCGCTCCCGCCAGCCGCTACGGGCGCGGCCGGGTCGCACGGCCGGAAAACCGGCAATGCCTGGCCGCCCGCGGTTGAACGGAACGTCAACTCCACTCGCTGCCCTATCGCGATGTCGTCGAAGCCGCAGTCGACGATATTGGTCATCATGGTCACACCTTCATCCAGCGTCACGTAGGCGATCGCGTAAGGCACGGCGGCACGCCGCATGATCGAGAACGAGTAGATCCGTCCTTTCCCGCAGGCGGTATACCAGGCCGTGTCACCGCTCAGACATCCGGGGCAGACCGCCCGCGGATAGAAATGGGTCTCGCCGCAGGCGTTGCATTTCTTCAGCAGCAGCACGCCCTGACTGCACCCGGTCCAGTAGCGCTCGGTCTCCGAGTTGACGATCGGATCCGGATACTCCCGTTGCGGCGCGCTCATGCGTCGTACCTTCCCAGAATAACGGTGGCACTGCCCATCCGGGTGCCGATCGATCCGCCAGTTCCGTGCGCCAGTGCCAGCGTGCAGTCCGGCACCTGCACCTTGGGATGGGCTTCGCCGCGAAGCTGCCGGACGGCCTCGATCACCTTGGTCATGCCGCCGCGGTTGTTCGGATGGTTGTTGCACAGACCGCCGCCATCGGTATTGAAGGGCAGCCTGCCGACACCTGATATCAGGTTGCCGTCGGACACGAACCGCCCCCCCTGCCCCTTCCTGCAGAAGCCGAGGTCTTCGAGGGTGACGAGCACGGTGATCGTGAAGCTGTCGTAGATCGAGACGTAATCGATGTCCGCCGGCGTCAGCCCGGCCTCGGCAAAGGCCATCGGTCCCGACTTGACCGCGCCGGTGCAGGTGAGGTCCACCCTGCCGCCGTTGAGATGCTTGATCGTTTCTCCGCGGCCCAGAATCTTGACGCAGCGATGGCCGATCTCCCTGGCCTTGTCCGGACTGACAACCACGAGCGCACCGCCGCCGTCACTGATCACGCAGCAGTCCAGCCGGTGCAGCGGATCCGCAACCATCGGTGAATTGACGACGTCTTCGACCGTCACCACATCCCGCAGCATCGCGTGCTCGTTGTACTGAGCGTGATGCGAGGCCGCCACCTTGATCTCGGCGAGTTGTTCGCTGGTCGTACCGAACTCGTACATGTGGCGCCTGGCCGCCATCGCGTAAAGATTGGTGATGACCGGACCGTACGGATGTTCGAAACCGCTGTCCGGTACCCCCGCACCGTAATTGCGCGGCCCCAGCGTGGCGACGCCTTCGGCGCGCGGCCGGCCGGCCAGCGTGATGAGCGCAACCGAACATCTGCCCGAGGCGATTGCGTCGACCGCATGCCCGACATGCACCACGTAGGACGAGCCGCCGGTTTCGGTGGTGTCGATATGGCTCAAGTCCAGGCCCATGTACTCGGCCATGGATATCCCGCCCAGGCCCGGCGCGTCGCCTGCACAGAAATAGCCGTCGACGTCATCCTTGGTCAGACCGGCATCCTGCAGCGCGCCCAGTGCGACTTCGGCGTGCAATTGCGGCACGGTCTTGTCGACAGCCTTTCGCGTCGGGTGCTCGAACGCGCCGGCGATGAATGCCCTGCCGGGACGGCTTACCACCGCCCATCCCCCCACCCGCGGCGGGCGCTGACATGGCCCATGCCGGCACGCAGGGGAGGCCGCGGTCCTGCCTCAACTCGATTCATTGCCACCTCCAATTACTCCGGCAGCCTGATGTCGAAGCGCTTGAGCGTCGCGTTGAGCCGATCGCTTTCGGCGCGCCACTCGGCCTGGTCCTCGGCCGCTGTCCCGGTGGCCTGCACGGACAGGCCGGTCCGGGCTATTTTCGTGAACGGATTGTAGTTCACGGTCTTGTCGAGCATCGGCAAACGACCGGTACACCGAGGATCGGCGCGATCGATTCTGCCAGGATTCGGGTCGCCAGATCCGCCGGCCCGCCGGCGGTGTAGGGCACGACCATCCGGATCGGACGGTTGGAGAGCGACTGGGCCCTGGCGGCCGACAGCATGAATCCCCCCACGAACAAGGTCCCCACCAGCAGGTGGAACACCCGTACGCCTTGTTGATTTCACCAGATGCCCTTTCTCAAAAAATCGAACAGGTCGATTCGGATCGGTCCATACGTATATACGTCTTAACTACGTATATTGACACGATGTCATTCTTGCTTCGATGCCGGATCCTGTCAAGCGGGCCGCGCGACGGGCTTTGAAACACACTTGTACGTATATAGGCATATTGTGTGTATATACTTACACTCAGTCCGCGTGCCGCGATCGGACCGCGAACATATTGCCCAGTGACACACCAAGAGGCGACCATGGCAGCCCATGAACTTCCCGCCGCCTGCGGCCCCGCCGCCGCGGTCGCACCCGTGACCGCTCCACTGCTTCTCGCCGGCGTGCCCGGCTCGCCCTACACCCGCAAGATGCTCGCCGTGCTCCGGTACCGGCGCATTCCCTACATCGTCGTGATTCCCGGCTCTGCACGGCTGGCCGATCTGCCGAAGCCCAAGGTGGAACTGCAGCCGACCTTCTATCTCCCTGACCCGGTGGGCGCCATCGAGGCCGTTACCGATTCGACGCCGCTGATCCGGCGGTTCGAAGCAGCGTTCTCCGGCCGCCAGGTGCGGCCGCCCGATCCGGTGCTGGCGTTCATCGACAGCGTGCTCGAGGATTACGCGGACGAGTGGCTCACCAAGGCGATGTTTCACTACCGCTGGCATTTCGAGGACGACATCCACAAAGCGGGAAATATCCTGCCGCGTTGGCGCAAGCTGACCGCGGGGGACACGGAAGCGGCCGAGCGGACGGCGCTGTTCTCCCGTCGCCAGATCGACCGCCTGCGCTTTGTCGGCTCGAACCCGGTCACCGCGCAGGTGATCGAGAACAGCTACCTGCGTTTCCTGGCGGCCATCGAATCCCATCTGAAAGTCTTGCCATTCCTGATGGGCGATCGCCCCGGCGCGGCCGACTTCGCTGTCTACGGGCAACTGAGCCAGTTGGCGCAATTCGATCCGACCCCCACGTCGCTCGCGCTTGCGCATGCGCCGCGCGCCTGTGCGTGGATCGGCCTGGTCGACGATCTGTCGGGCCACGAACCGGCCGACGAGCAGTGGGCCTCCGGGCGGGCGCTGCCCGAGACCCTGCTGGCACTGCTGGCGGAGGCCGGACGTACTTACGTGCCTGTCATGCTCGCCAATGCGCGCGCGCTCCTGTCGAAGTCGGAACAGGTCGAAACCGAGATCGACGGACGCCCGTGGGTGCAGAACGCCTTTCCCTACCAGGCCAAGTGCCTGACCTGGCTGCGCCAGGAATTCGCGGCACTGTCGTCTGGCGACCAAGTCATCGCGACCCGGATCCTCGCACAGACGGGCTGCGAGGCACTGGTGCATGAGCCGCTGCAAGACGGCACAAGACCCGGCCCGGCGGCTTCGGGCTGATCGACTTGGTCGCAGATCTCGAAGGACGCCAGGTCCACTTCAAATGCCTGACCGACGGCATCGACACGAAGACCACTGCAGGGCGTTTTTTTCTTCCACGTGATGGCACCTCGAAGCGGTGCCACGCCG
Organism: uncultured beta proteobacterium; assembly: GCA_963834335.1. Taxonomy (GTDB): domain Bacteria; phylum Pseudomonadota; class Gammaproteobacteria; order Burkholderiales; family Burkholderiaceae_E; genus Lautropia. Next base: position 1,284,602 of record CAWIBK010000002.1, read on the forward strand.
AAAGATGCCGCCCACGACCTTGGGATTTCCGTTCGGACACTTTACCGATGGGACCATTTCTTAGTCCACGACGAGCTTGCCGCTTCTTGCCAACTCCGAATCGGTGCAGGATGAGAGGTTAAAGCAGCAAGGTCGGCGCTTTCCGCTGTTCAGCTTTGAGATGCTCACCTCGACCCGTCTCGCGCGTGTGTCAGGGTTCTTGGTCGCATTGACCCACCGAACCCATTCCCACCGCGCCATCGGGGTAATCGCTCGCCAGAGATCCTGGACGTCCCGCGCGGCATTGGATAACGCCGTGCTCAGGTCTTTCGGTACGCTGGGCTCCGGCCACTCCTCAGTCGGTTCGATTATTACCGTGGCCTTGTCGCCTGGAACGGCATCGACGGTCTTCTGCAACCTCGGATCCACCCTGATCCAGTGACCGAACTCTCCGTCGGGTTCGACAACCGTCTCGAACGAATGCCCGTCGATCGTTCCGTGCACGGCCACCTGACCCCGTGACGGAAGTTCTTTGCTCGCCGTGGCAGGCAGCCTGAGGATCGTTTGACCGCCGGCTGTCTGCAAGGAGGCTTCGAATCGGGTCGGTCGCCTGTCGCTTCGGTCCGTTTTCTTCGCCACCTTTTTTCCTCGCCTTGCAGTCATGCCGGCGGCAGGATCACATACCGCCCGTACGCCGTCATTGGGGTACATCCACTCGGCGAGCGCCTCGCTGTTCGTCAGCGCGCGCCAGACAGTCTCCTGCGGCTGCGTGAAATTCACTCTCGTCGGATGTTGCGTGTCAATACTCTGCGTCCTTGCTGAGATGGAGTGCGAGACGATCGAAGTGATGGTCCCGGAACCGCTCGCAGTGCGAAAGCCAGTCGCGCACCGGGCCGAGTCGTTCCGGTGCGAGGCGGTAACGCCGCTCCCGGCCGTATCGCTGCTCCGTCACAAGGCCTGCATCAAGAAGCACGCGCAAGTGCTGTGATACCGCCGGACGACTCATTTCAAAGTTCCCTGCGATCGCGTTCACCGCTTGATCGCCTAAGACTATTCTTACGTGTCAAGTTGAGAAAGTATAGTGGCATGCTTATAAGCGGCAGTGGAGGAGTCGTAGGATTTCTTGGAGCGATTTTTCAACCGCGGCATCAGGCCCCGCCTCCCTTGATCAAAGACCGTCCCGCGCTTCACGCGCGGCGGATATGCGGCCCAGCACTGTCGCGCCAGAATGAGTCGATCTCGGCGCGGTCGTACCCCCATTCGAGCAGCGCCTCATACGCCGACTCCCCCGGCGCCTCGGGCGGTTTGGGCAACGTACCGGGCGTGCGGCTGAACCGGGGCGCCGGTGCCGGCTGCGTGACGCCGTCGATTTCGATGAACCCCCTTCGCGCGCGCTGGTGAGGATGCAGGGGCGCCTCCGCCATCGACAGCACCGGCGCGAAGCACGCATCGCTTCCCTCCAGCATGCGACACCAGTGGTCACGCGTCTCGCCGGCGAACCGCTTGCGCAGTTCCTCACGCAGCTGCGGCCAGAAGGCGGGATCGGCGGATCGCCCGACCCAGTCCGGCGGGAGCCGTAGGGCCTCGAACAGTATCGACCTGAACTTCGTCTCGATCGCGGCGATCGAAACGAACTTACCGTCGGCGCACTCGTACACGTCGTAGAAGGGCGCACCCGAATCCAGCAGATTCGTGCCACGGGGGCCGTCGTGCATGCCTGCGGCCTTGAGCCCATAGGTCGAGGTCATCAACGACGTCGCCGCGTCGACCATGGCGGCGTCGACCACCTGACCCGGCCCGCCCCGCTGCACTGCCAGCAGTGCCGAGAGCAGTCCGATACAGAGGTATGCAGCACCGCCGTAGTCGCCCACCAGGTTCAGCGGCGGCGTCGGCGCCTGTCCCCGCCGTCCGATCGCATCCAGCGCCCCCGACAGCGCCACATAGTTGAGATCGTGACCTGCCGAATGCGCGAGTGGCCCGTCCTGGCCCCAGCCGGTGATGCGGCCGTAGACTAAACGTGGATTGCGCTGCAAGCAGGCCTCGGGCCCGAGTCCGAGTCGCTCCATGGTGCCGGGCCGGAATCCTTCGATCGACGCGTCTGCGCGCTCGATCAATGACAGCGCCAGCGCAGTACCGGCGGGTGCCTTCAGGTCGATCACCACCGACCCGCGACCCCGGTTCAGGAAGTTCAGCCGATCCGGCCTGTCCAATCCAAGGCCGCTGCGCACGGGCCGCTCGACGCGCAGCACCGTTGCCCCCATATCCGCCAGCAGCATCCCCGCCATCGGTCCCGGACCGATCCCGGCGAACTCCACTACCCTTATCCCGCTCAGTGTTGCCATCGGATCGCGCCCTAGTACGACTTGGGAAGGCCGAGCACCTTCTCTGCGACGTACGACAGCACCAGCTGCGGACTGATCGGGGCGATCCGCGGAATCAGGACCTCCCGCAGGTAGCGCTCGACGTGATATTCCTTGGCGTAGCCGAAGCCGCCGTGGGTCATGATCGCGTTTTCGCACGCTCTGAAACCCGCCTCGGCCGCCAGGTACTTCGCCGAATTGGCTGCAGCGCCGCAAGGCATCTTCTGGTCGTACTGCCAGGCCGCGGAGAGCATCAGCAGGTTCGCCGCTTCGAGTTCTATCCAGTTACGCGCCAACGGATGCTGGATGCCCTGGTTCTTCCCGATGGGGCGGTTGAAGACGATACGTTCCTTCGAGTACTCGGTCGCCTTCCGAAGTGCGATCCGGCCGAGGCCGATCGCCTCGGCAGCCACCAGAATCCGCTCCGGATTCATTCCATCGAGGATGTACTCGAAGCCCTTGCCCTCCTCGCCGATACGATCCTCGATGGGGACGCGAAGGTTGTCCACGAAGAACTGGTTCGAGTCGACCGCCTTGCGTCCCATCTTCTCGATCTCGCGAACTTCGATGTGCTTGCGGTCGAGGTCGGTATAGAACAGGCTCAAGCCCTGCTTGGGCGACTTGACCTTGTCCAGCGGCGTGGTGCGTGCGAGGATCAGCATCTTTTCGGCGACCTGGGCGGATGAGATCCACACTTTCGCGCCGTTGAGGAGATAGTGGTCCCCGTGCCGCTCGGCCTTGGTCTTCAGCTGGGTCGTGTTGAGTCCCACGCTCGGTTCGGTCACGACGAAACATGCCCTTTCCTTGCCGGCGATCAGCGGCGGCAGCATTCGCCGCTTCTGCTCCTCGGTACCGTAGACCACGACCGGATTGAGTCCGAAGATGTTGAGGTGCAGGGCCGAGCAGCCCGACATGCCGGCGCCCGATTCGCTGATCGTCTGCAGCATCAGTGCCGCCTCGGTAATACCGAGGCCGGAACCCCCGTACTCGGTGGGAATGCAGATGCCGAGCCAGCCAGCCTCGGCGAAGGCCGCGTGGAAGTCGCTCGGGAACCCTCCTTCGCGGTCGCGCTTGAGCCAGTAGTCGTCATCGAATTTCCGGCAGATCCTGCCGACCGCTTCGCGGATACGTTCCTGCTCGGGCGTAAGTGAGAAATCCATTGGGAAAGGCTCCAGTTCAATTGAAAATAAGTCAGTGATCACGCCTGCCTCGATCAGGTCGCAAACGCCATCGCCGATCATCCCGGAATGCACCGCAAGATCGCGATGGTCATGCAAAGCGCAAAGGATGGCCTGGGGCACCGCACCGATGCCGAACTGCAGCACCGCTCGATCGGGAATCCGCTCGGCCACATGGCCGGCAATCCTGCGCTCCAGCGTCGAAGGCGAGCGCTGCGCCAGCTCCAGCACCGGCCGCGATGTGCGCACGACATAGTCGATGCGCAGACCTTGGGGCAGCTGGCTACCGTGGGTCCAGGGGGCGGAATCGTTCACCTCGGCAACGACCACCCGCGCTCGGCTCGCTGCGTCGATCATGTAATCGCTCGACACCCCCAGACTGTAGTCACCGGCTCCGTCGGCGCCGCTGAGTTGCAGCAGGGCCACGTCGCAGCCCAAGGTGCCGTCCTGGATCAGGTCCGGCAGCTGGGATAGATGGCAGGGCACGACATCGAGGACGCCGGCCGCCTGCAGGTCCCGATTGGCCCCGATACCGCAATAGCCCCGGAAGCTGACATAGTCCGCCTGCTGCGGCACTACCGTATCGGAGAATGTCGGGCCGAGAAACACGTTGAAGCGGCCGATGCGCGACCGCTGCCTCATCAGGGCCCGGCTCAGCACCAGCGGCTCGGAGGTCCCGTGGCCCCAGAACACCGAGTCGCCCGGTCGGACCAGCGCACTGAAATCCAGCGCCTCGGCGGCAGTTTCGATCATCGTCCGCGGCTCGAGCGTCGTGGGCAGGCCGCCACCACGCCGTTTGCGGCCGTCATCTCTCCTGCCTCATCGGTTCGAAGGGCCCCGGGTTCAGCCCCTGGGAACTCATTGGCTCTCCCCGACATTGATGCCGCCAAGGATTTCGGTCAGCGCGGCCGAACATTCGCGCAAGGCCTTTTCGTTCCTCGCGCTGTTTTCCTCCATCCGCTGCGACGGTCCGGCGATCAGCAGCCCGGCAACCACCCTGCCGTCGCCCTGGAAGACCGGCGCGGCAAGCCCGTTGGCGTCTCTCACACGCTCACCGCCGGTGCGCGCAATGCCGTCCCGCCGGATCCGCTTCAGTTCTGCCCGGAGCGCCGCTGCGGCGGTGATCGTCCTGGGCGTGAAGCGCGGCAGCGGCCCGGACGCCAGGAACTGCTCGAGCCGCTCGAGGGGCAGATAGGCGAGGAGCAACTTCCCCAGCGCAGTGCAATGAAGTTCACGTTGCTCCCCGATCGTCACTGCGTAGCGGATCGGGTTCGCACTCTCGACTTTGTCCTGATAGACCACCAGATCCGCGTCCTCCGCCAGCGTTCCGAGCACCGCCGTTTCCCCGGTGGCCTCCACCAGTTCAAGCAGTATCGGGCGGGCCAGTTGGGAGAGCTCGCGGCCCGCGACGGCCCTCATCGCCAGTGCATAGATCCTGGCGCCGAGGACATACCGGCCGGACGCTTCGCGGCGCAGACCGCCATCGTTGACCATCGCGTTCAGCAAACCGACCAGACTGGTCTTGGGAGCGCCGACAAAAGACGCCAGCTCGGAGAGAGTCGCGCCCTCGCGATTTGCCACCAGGAACTCGAGAACGAGAAAGATGCGGCCCACGGACTGCGGCCCGGCAGTTGGCTGTCCCTTGCTTCTCGGCATCGGTTTCATGGCTCCATCCGACGATGGACGAGTGTTTGTATATACGTATACTGTCTGTATATCAATACGGTACGATACGAGGGACGGTCATTGGTGTCAAGGACCGTCCGGTACGGGGAAGCCGCGGCGCTGCCGGTTCACATCGCAGAGAAAGCGCCGTTGACACCGGTCGGGCACCCCTCCTATCATTCGCTGGTTCGTTCGGCATGCGCGTATGCGTACCACCGCGCATCCGTACCGGATTCAGACAACCGGCCTGCCCGGCCGTGTTTCCAGTCGCTCTCGCAGGTGGACGATGGACCTTTGCCTCACGAAAGAACAGCGCGCCTTCAGGGACGAGGTACGGGCCTTCATTGCGGCTCGGCTGCCCGCCGATATCCGGCAGCGGCTTCGTCACGGTCATCCGGCGCGAAAGCAGGACACCGTCACCTGGCAGCGCATCCTGCACGAGCGCCGCTGGGCGGCGCCTCACTGGCCGAAGGCGTATGGCGGCGCCGGCCTCGGCATCGCCGAGCGTCTGATCCTGCTCGACGAGATCTATCGCGCCCCGGCCCCGCTGCCGCAGGTGCTCAACATCAACATGCTCGGACCGGTACTGCTGCGCTTCGGAACCGACGAGCAGAAGAGACACTTCCTGCCGAAGCTGGCAAGCCTTGAGCTCTGGTTCTGCCAGGGCTTTTCGGAACCCGACTCGGGGTCGGATCTCGCGTCGCTTCGGACCCGGGCGCACCGCGAAGGTGACCATTACCTTGTCGATGGCCAGAAGATCTGGACGTCAACCGCGCACACGGCCGACTGGATCTTCGCGCTCGTGCGCACAGATCCGTCCGCTCGGAGGCAGCAAGGCATATCCCTGCTGCTCATCGACTTGAAAAGTCCCGGCATATCGATCCGTCCGATCGTGTCCATCGACGGCGCCCACCATCTCAATGAAGTGTTCTTCGAGAAGGTCCAGGTTCCGGTGCAAAACCGGGTGGGCGATGAAGGCGCGGGATGGGACTGCGCCAAATACATTCTGTCGAGCGAACGCACCGGCATCGCCAACGTGGGGTTGTGCCGGGAGCGGCTTGATTACGCGCGCGAACAGGCAGCAGCGACCTGGCACGGCGGGCGGCGACTGCTGGATGACCCCGCCCTGCGCGGGCGTCTTGCCACCATCGGCGCGGAGATCCGCGCGCTCGAACTGACCAACTGGCGTTTCCTGCTCGATGAGAGCATTGCAAGCCGCAATCCGGGCTTTGCGTCGGTCCTCAAGCTGAAGGGCACCGAGCTGCTCCAGGACATCACCTCGCTGCTGGCCCGGATCGCCGGCCCGGGCGGTCTCGAGCGCCGCGAACCCGAGCAGGCTGACTCCGCGCTGCTAGCGTCGGACTGCACGACCCGGCGCTACTTCTACTACCGGGCAGCGACCATCTACGGCGGTTCTTCCGAGATCCAGAAGAACATACTGGCCAAGGCCATCCTGGGTTGAACGATGGACTTCGAACCGAGCCCAGAGCAGGCACAGCTCGCGGAAAGCCTGGCGCGACTGCTGAACGACCACTACGATTTCCAGCGGCACCGGGAGATCAGCGCCGGTGAACCCGGCTTCAGCGAGCGGTTGTGGCAGCAGCTGAGCGACCTGGGCGTGACGGCACTGGGGATTCCGGAATCCTTCGGTGGGCTCGGCGGCGGCGCAGTCGAGCGACTGCCGGTCATGCAGGCACACGGACGCGCCCTTCTGAACGACCCTTACATGGCGTCCGTGGTACTTGGTGCCACGGCGGTGCAGCAGGCCGGCGACACCCGGCAGCGCCGCGACCTGCTGCCCGGCATTGCCGCGGGCAGCTTCCGGGTGGCCTGGGCTCACGATGAACCCGCAGGCGGTCACGCACCGCTATGGATCGAAACCCGGGCGCAGTGCGAGGGCGGCACCTGGCGCCTCGACGGCTCCAAAACCCTCGTCCTGGGCGCCGCTGCAGCAGCGCGGTTCGTCGTCAGTGCGAGGGTCGAAGGTGCGGCCGACGACGCCGATGGGCTCGCCCTCTTTCTCGTCGACCCCGGCGCCGGCGGCCTGCACTTTGGAAGCGGACGACTTGTCGACGACACGCCGACCGGGGACCTGGCGCTGCAGCGCACGCCCGCGGAGCCTCTGGGCAGTCCGGCAGACACGAGCCGGGCGCATTCGGCGATCCGCGCCACGGTGAACGCCGGCACGGCCGCCGCCTGCGCCGACATGCTCGGCGCAATGGAAGGGGCGTTTCGCCTCAGCGTGGATTACCTGGGCACGCGCAAGCAATTCGGGCAGGCGATCGGCCAGAACCAGGCGCTGCGCCACCGTGTCGCGGAGATGTTCGTGTCACTCGAGATGGCGCGCAGCATGGCAATCGCGGCCGCGGTAGCCGCCGACCATCCGGCCTTGCCCGAATCCGCAAGCGACCTGTCCCGAGCCAAGCTGGTGATCGGACGACATGCGCGCTCCCTGTGCGAGACTGCAATCCAGTTGCACGGCGGCATCGGCATGACCGAGGAGTACGCGGTCGGTCACTACCTGCGCCGGGTCCATGTGCGCGACCACCTTTTCGGCGACGTCGTCGCCCACACACACCGGCTCGGGACCGGATCTCCGGCTTGATCGCCGGCATCAAGGAGTTACCACCGTGTCGAGCCTGGAATTCACTGTCGCTGACAACATCGCCACGATCACATTCAACCGGCCGGCCGCCCGAAACGCGCTCGATGCGGAAATGAGCGACGGCCTCGAGCGGGCCCTGATCGATATCGAAGCCAACCAGGACATACGCGCCGTGATACTGACCGGTGCCGGGGGTGCGTTCTGCGCGGGCGGCGACGTCCGGTCGATGAACGACACCGCCGATCGGATGACCGCCGAGGCGCGGCGCGCCCGGATGCGGCACGGACACCGCACGGTCGCAAGGCTCGCCGCCCTCGACCGGCCGGTGATCGCCGCCGTGGAAGGGCCGGCCTTCGGCGCGGGGTTCAGCCTCGCGCTGCTGGCCGACATGGTGATCGCGACCGAGGGGGCCCGGTTCTGCATGGCCTTCGCACGGATCGGGCTTATCCCCGACTACGGTGCTCTCTACACCCTGCCCCGCATCGTCGGAATTGCCCGCGCCAAGGAGATCATCTTCTCGGCCCGTGAGGTCGGTGCCGTGGAAGCGAAGGAGCTGGGCATCGTGCTGGAGGTCGTGCAGGCCGGGGCGCTGATGAGCCGCGCCCGCGCCCTCGCCGCCGCGCTGGTGCAGGCTTCTCCGCTGGCCTTGTCCCTGACCAAGACCGCGCTGAACACTTCGCTGGACAGCAACTTCACCACCATGCTGGACCTGGAAGCCACGGCGCAAGGCGTGGCGGCTGCAAGCGACTACGCGCGGGAGGCCTTCCGGCGCTTTGCCGCCCGCGAGCCGGCCCGGTTCTCATGGCCTGAAGCCACTCCGCCCGGCGGCTGATCTCTCACGCAGTAAATCAGGTCATCAAGCGCGGCAGGACCAGCGCGATTTCCGGGAAGGCGATCAGCAAGCCCAGCAGGACCAGGATCGGCACCATGAACAGCAGCGCCCCCCGGTAGATGCTCGACATGCTCAAGCTCCGATTGACCCCCTTCAGGACAAAGCAGCCCATGCCCACCGGCGGGCTCAGCAACGCCATCTCGATGACCACGACGATCATCACTCCGAACCAGATCGGGTCGAAACCCAGCGCCTTGATCGTCGGCAGGATGATCGGGATGGTGATCACCACCATCGCCAACGCATCCATCACCGCTCCGAGCAGCAGGTATATGGCGAGAATGACGAGCAGGATGGCCACCGGATGCCAGTCAAGTCCCGAGGCGACGCTCGCCAGGCGCGACGGAAGCCGGGTGATTGCCAGGAAGTAATTGAGAATGAACGCCCCAAGGAGGATCGCGAACAGGAATGCAGTGACCCTGACCGTGTTCCCCAGGGCGCTGCGAATGCCCGCCAGGCTCATCCGGCGCCGCATCAGGCCGATCAGCAGGGCGCCGAACGCCCCCGCGCCGGCTGCCTCGGTGGGGCTGAAAACCCCGGCATACATGCCCCCGATCACCACCGCGAACAGCAGGAGAACCCAGAACAGCGAGCGCAGCGCCAGTAGCCGCTGCGGCCAGGTACTGTGTGCGCCGGCGGGCCCCAGGCCTGGGCGCACCAGGACGGTCAGGCTGATCGTCATCATGAACAGTGCGGTCAGGACCAGGCCCGGCAGGATCCCGGCGATCAGCAATTTGCCGATCGACTCCTCGGTCAACATGCCGTAGATGATGAAGGCCGTGCTCGGCGGTATCAGGATACCCAATGAACCGCCGGCCAGCACTGCGCCGCTGCTCAGGGCGTCGGAGTAGCCCGCCTTCTGCATCTCCTTCGATGCGACGATGCCCATCGATGCGGTGCTCGCGACGCTGGACCCCGAAGCAGCAGCGAACACCGCGGACGCGGAAACCGTGGCGAGCGCGAGACCGCCACGCAACCCGCCGAACCACTTCTGAAACACGATGAACAACTCGCTGGTGATGCCCGACACATGGATGAGTTCGCTCATCAGCACGAACATCGGGATCGTGGAGAGGGTGTAGTTGTAGCTGTGGGTCCAGACAACAGTATTGAGGACCGTCGTCAGGGGTTCCCAACCCCGCAGGTACCAGATGCCTACGATTGCAGGCACCGCCATCGACAATGCGATCGGCACCCGCAGGAACATCAGCACCAGCACCGCCCCGACCCCGATCAGCCCGATCGTCTCCACGCTCACGGCTTGTTCGCCCCGTGGCGGTCCGTGCGCGCCTCGCGAAGACCCGACACCGCCGCAGGCAGACCGACGATCGCCTGTAGGCCCCAGAGCCAGAATCCCAGTCCGACCAGGACCTTGAACGGATACAGCGGAAGGGACAGGTAGTCGGTGGACATCGGATTGTAGGTTGCGTACTCCCAGGCCATCGTCATGTTCGCCCACCCGATAATCCCGCAGCCAGCAGCGGTCAGCACGCCGGCCTGCAGGTCGCACAGGGCCTGCCATCGCAGGGGAAAGCGGTCGACGAGCACCTCGATCGCGATATGGCCCTTATCGCTCTGCACCGACGACAGGCCGAACATCACCATCGAGAGCATCATCAGCTCGATCAGCTCGTGTTCACCTGCCATCGGGGTGCGCAGCGCGCGCATGGCGATCGCAGCGGTGATCAGCAGCGCCATCGAGCCTGCGATGATCATCGCAGCACGCCGGAAAACCTCACTTGCGCCGGTCACCAGCCGGGACATCCGATCCAAGTCGTGTCTCCTGGGGGGAAGCGCCGCCCGCCGCACCGGACCGGTAGTCGGGCCGGCGCCGCGTGTCCGGCGCGTGACCGGAGCGGCGCGCGCCCCGGGAAATCGGCTGCGCTCAGAACGGAAGGTCGACGCCGTTCCTGGCGAGAATCTTCTTGAAGTCGACCATCATCGCCTCGCCCGGAAGGCCGCGCTTATTGGCTTCGGCCACCCAGGATTCCCACTCGGCCTTGGCCGGCTTGACGAAGCCGGCCATCTGCGAAGGCGTCAGGTTGATGACCTCGCCCTTGCCCTTGGCCTTGAAGTACTGCGCCATCTTCTCCAACGCCTCGTCTTCGCCCTTCACGTAGGTTGCCACCATCATCTTGATCAGGGCCGGGTTCAACTCCTCGTCGAAGAGCTTCTGAAGATCCGGCGGCAGCTTGTCGTAGAACCCCTGATTCATCACCATTGCCAGCATCGTGACCGGCGAGACCAGACGGGTGACATACGGGGCCACTTCGAAATACTTCCAGCTCATGGCGCCGCTGGTGCCGTAGCTCATGACGTCGAGCGTACCCCTGTCCAGCGCGGTATACGCCTCTTCCGGCTGGATCGGCGTCGGCACTGCGCCCCAGGCCTTCACGATCGGCATCCATACCTTCGACGTCCGGACCTTCTGACCCTTCAGGTCATCGACTGTGCGAACCGGCGATCGGCTGAACAACGCGTACGGATCGGACGCCAGGATGCCCATGCTCTTCAACTTCAACTTCTTCAGGCCGCCGGAATCGTATTTGCCGATGAACTCGCTCATCACCCGCTCGCCCAGTTCCGGGGAGGAGATCGCGAACGGCAGTTCCCCGATCAGCATCTCGAACAGCGGCGTGTCGTAGTAGTAGGTGGGAATGAGCAGTCCGATCTGGTAGGCGCCGCCCTTCACGTCGTTCAGTACCGCTTTCGAGGAACCAAGGGCGCCGCCATGGTGAAGGGTGATCTTTACCCGGCCCTTGGTCTTTTCATCCACCAGCTTCACCCAGGGCTCGAAGGAGTTGACCGCCTGCGGATGCGTGCTCGGCAGCCAGCTGCCGAAATCGGCGGTAATCGTCTGCGCGGCGGCGCCGGAAGAAATGAACCCGGCAACCAGGAAGGACGTCAGCCGGTTCAGGCAACCGGGCAGTTTTCGTTCAGTCATGGAATTCCCTCATTCGAGTGGATCGGGGCGAAAGGCACCGCGTCAGAAAATCAGCCGGCGCGAGTGGCGTACTTATATACGTATACTAGGCGTATAAGCGTAGTCGAACCGGCCAATGGCGTCAAGGGCAGATGGGCCACGCGGCTCAGCAGGACGCGTCCGGCCGGAGGCCTTGTGCTCCGGCTGGACACAGCCCATCCCGATCGACTTCAACCGGCGGTGGAACCGTCCTGGAGGTCGACCCAATCGCCGCCGTTCTTCGCCGACGCGAACGCGAGTTCAATCAGGCGTACGCTGGGAACGGCCTGGGCGAAGCTGCAGGCGACCGCCTCCGTGCCCCGCAGCGCTGCCATGAAATTACGGGTGGCGCCGCCCGGCGTCGCATCGGCGTCGAAGTGTTCAGCGCGCTCGGTGCGGTCGGTGATGCAGTCGAGAGTCCAGCCGATCGGCACGGTCAGCGGCCGCCGCAATTCGATCAATCCTTCGTCGCCGAAGATCCTGACTTCGTCCCACATATGCCACCCCTCCTCGATGCAGGTCAGGTGGCATTCGAGTTCGTCGAACTGCAACTCGATGAATCCGCCGTGATCGCTGCGCTGCGGCGAAGATTCCCGCAGGCGGCTGCGCAGGCGCGTCGGCGAACGACTCAGCAGCCAGGGAACCAGGTCGGCCATATGCGTTGCGCGACCCGTGTACGGGCCGCCACCGCCGAGCCCAGGCTCCAGGAACCAGCCCGCGAGCTCGTAGCCGAGCTGCACGGTCTGCACATAGCGGGGCTTTCCAATGCGGCCGGCGCGGATCATCTCGCGCGCACGCTGGCAGTTGCGGTCGAAGCGCCGGTTGTACGCGACCGCGTTCAAGAGTCCGGCCCGATCCGCCCGCCCGGCCAGACGGATCGCGTCGGCAGCGCCCATGACGAACGGCTTGTCGACGAGCACCGGCAGGCCGCGATCGAGCGCGGCGTCGATGTGCCCGGCATGCAGGGTGTGCGGCGTGGTTACGAGGGCGAACGCAATCCCGGCCGTGGCCGGCAGCGCGTCCAGCCGCGCACACACGCTCGCGCCATGACGGGCGGCCAGCGCCAGCGTTTCGGCAGAGGGCATCGGATCGAAGATCGCGCCGATCCTGACCGATGGATCCTCGTCGAAGGCGGGGACGTGATAACGCCGCGCGAAAGCGCCGCACCCGATCATCACCACGGTGATCGTCATGGCAGCAGTTCCTGTCGTTGGCCGCTGCGGGCGGCGCGGTAGGCGGCATCGATCATCCGCAGCGCCCGCAGGCCGTCATCGATCGTGATCGGCGGCGCGGTACCCTGAATGAGGCAGTCCGCGAAGGCGATCGCGTTCTGCTGGTGAAACTCCCCGAGCTTGAATCGCGGCGTCAGCGCAACTGTTTCCCAGCGCGGCGGTGAGCCTGCAACCGGCGCACCGTTGCGGCGATGGATGCGCACGAAGTCCCGGGAGGTGATGTCTCTCGACGCGAGGTCGACGCCGGCGACGAGGACCGTGCCGCCGCTGCCGTACATTTCGATGGACACGTCGGCAGCCGCAAACGAAAAGCTCGCCGTGAGTTCCGCGAGCAGACCCCCGGCAAAGGTGTAAGTGGCGATGCCGAGATCCTCCACCGGCAGGCCGAGCGCCGCGTCACTGATCACCGCAGTGACGCTTTCCGGCATGCCGAAGAGCCATCCGAGCAGGTCGGCGCCGTGGATGCCTTCGTCCAGCAGCGCACCACCGCCCGCCAGGTCTGGCTGTACATACCAGCGATGCTTGAATTCGGGATCCAGCCCGTAGTAATGACCATGGCGGATCCGCACCAGCGAGAGCCGGCCCAACGCCCGGGTGTCCACCAATGTCTTGAGATAGTGCGAAACCGGATCGAAGCGCTTGGGGAAACTCTGCATGAAGAGGACCCCGTGCTCCCGGACGGTCCGGGCGATCCGGTCGCCGTCGGCGAGCGAGGCGGCGATCGGCTTCTCGGTCAGGACGGCCAACCCCCGCTGCGCGGCCTCCTGAATCAGCGCCGGATGGCGAGCAGTTTCGCTGCATACAGCAACCGCGGAGCAGACCGCGAGCAGCGCGGCGAGGTCGGGATAGTAGGCCACCCCATAGCGCTTCGCCGCCTCCTCGCCGCGCGCGCGATCGTCGTCCCAGACGCCGGCGAGGAGGCCCCGGGCGGCGAAGACGTCGCTCCAGAAATTCGCATGATAGTGGGCGAAGGAAAGCATCCCGATCCGGGGCAGGACAGGAACTCGCTGATCAGGCATCGGGCACCTCCGCGGCCGCAGCCCTGTCTTCATCATCCGAGTCACCGGTGTCGACAACGACCCGGGCGCTTGCCTGCCCGGCGGACCGGCGGATCGCTGCCACCACCTGCATGCCCGCGAGCGCCTCCTGCGCCGTGCGCCTCCGAGGCGCGGCGCCGGTCACGCCTGCCAGCCAGTCGGCATGCAGACGGCTGCCCGGCGGTGTAGCGGGCAGGTCCGGCAGATGCCAGCGCGGGCCGAAGCGCGACGGCGCCCAGACCGCCAGGTGCCCACGCTCGGTCCGCAGCCACATCGTGCCTGCCTCGCCATAGAGTTCGAGCCGGAATCGGTCGCAGCCTTGCGTCTCTATCATCGACATCTCGTGGCTGCCCAGGAGCCCGTCGTCGAAGCCGTAGTTCGCCAGCGCGCTATCGGGAACCCGAACCGGCACGGTCCGCCCGTCCTGCAGGCGTCGCTGCGGCACGAGCGTCTCGACCCGTGCGGACACGTCGCGGATCGGACCGACCAGTTGCATCACCAGGTCGATGCCATGAACCCCCAGCTGATCGATGACGCCGTTGGCGACGTTGGCACTGTCGAAGAACCAGCCTCCCCAGTCGGGTCCGGGTGTCGCATTGCGGATCCGCAGGCTCCGTACCCGGCCGATGACGCCGTCGGCGAGGCCGGTGCGCGTCCACAGCACCTCTTCAAAATACCGGTGCATGAAGCTGACCTGAAGGTCCACGCCGGCGGCTTGCGCGGCGGCGATGATGCGACGGCAGGCGGCGACGCTGCCGGCCATCGGTTTCTGGAGCAGGATCGCCTTGCCGGCGGCCGCTGCGGCAACGGCGATCTCTTCATGGGTCGGGTCAGGCGTCGCGATGACGACCGCATCGACGTCCGGGCGATCGAGCGCATGGCGCCAGTCGCCAGTCGCCGCACCGCAGCCGTAGCGCTCAGCAAGACGCCCCGCCTTGACGGCGTCACGGCTGGTGACCAGCCGGACATCGGCGCCGCCGGCGGCCTGAAGCCCCGCGAGGTGGTAGTCGGCAATGAAGCCGGCGCCGATCATCGCGATGCCGACACGGTCGACGGTCATGTCTCGCTGCCTTTCATGACCTTCTCACCCATCCTTTCATGACCTTCTCACCCCCACCTAGGGCTTGAATCGCCCTGCCACCTTGACCAGGCCGGGGTCGACCGCGCCGATCGGATCGCTGTACGTGTAGTCCAACGGGTTCTGCGCCGACTTGATCCGTCCGCTCGACACGAGGTAGTCGGTCATCGCCTGCATGTCCTTCACGTAGGCCTCGTCGAAGGTGGGGTCGAAGACATAGTCATCCCAGATCGCCGTCGCAAGGGCCTTGTCCTGGCGGGTCTTCTGAACGAAGAGGTCAATCACCTCGTCCCGATTCTTCGGATCCGCCACGTACCGCTGCCCCCGCAGCAGCGCGGCCATCATCAGGCGGGTCGCGACCGGGTTCTTGCGCACGAACTCCTGGCTGGCGACGAAGAGCGATCGGGTGTACGAGATCTGCACCTTCTCACCCCGATTCTTCTCGAATCCCGAGACGGTGCCGGAATGGATGACTTCGGTCGCACCACCCTTGAGCGCGTTGTATCCCCAGGGTTGCCAGCACAGCAGCGCCTGGATGTTGCCCGCGTTCAGCGCCGCCAACTGCTCGGGCGGCGGCATGTTGACCACCTGAAGCCGCTTCTCGTCCAGGCCGTAGTGGCGCGCCAGGAAGTGCAGATCGGCGCTTGCGGTGGAGCCCTGCAGCAGACCGATGCGGATCCGGTAGAGATCTTCCGGCGACTTGACGTTCGCATCCTTGCGGGCGACCAGCTTGTCGGGCGTGGCGGCTATCGCATTGGTGCCCAGGATCACGATCGGCACGCCTGAATGCGACATCGACACCGGAGGCAGGTTCCCGGGCGTCCAGAGGGAAATTTCGCCGGCGACCAGCGCCTCGCCGGCTATCGCGCCGCCGGAGAAGGTCTTGGTCGAAATGTCGGTGAAGCCCGCGTCCCGGAACCAGCCCTTCTCGATTGCCACCATGTGCGGCGCGAACACCGGATCGTTGCCGAATCCGAACGCCAGCTGGCTGGTTTCCGGCTTGCCTTGCGCCTGCACGACTCGTGAAACTCCGGATCCTGCCAGCGTGATTGCCACGCCTGCTCCGCCGATGAATGCTCTTCTGTCCATGCTCATCTCCCTGTCGTTGTCGTTCCGGCGGTGTGGCTCCGGTACTACCGGGTCCACGCGGCTTGCCGGCTCATCCTGCCGGCCCCCGGCCTGCCACCCGCCGGAGGGCGGCGGCCAGTGCACTGTCCGCGACCAGGCTCACGACGCCGATCAGGAGGACGCCGAATACGGCGACGCCCAACTGGCCCAGTTCGCGCGACTGCATCACGAGATATCCCATGCCTCGGTCGGCCGCGATCAACTCGGCCGCCACCAGGATGCCGAAGCCGAGGCTGAACCCCACCCGCAGTCCAGTGGCAATATCCGGCAGCGCAGCTGGAACGGCGACCCTGAGCAGCAGTTCCGCCCCGTCCACGTCCATGGTGCGGGCAGCATCGAGAATGGCGGGCGGGATCGCGGTCATCCCCCGCCACGCATTGGTGAATATCGGAAAGAAGGCACCGAGGAAGATGACGAACCATTTGGAGGGTTCGCCCAATCCGAACCAGATGATCGCCATCGGGATCCACGCCAGCGGCGGGATCGGCCGCAGCAACTCCAGGATCGGGCGGGCGATCCGGCCGAATCCGCGATACCAGCCCGCGGCGATACCAAGTGCGATGCCGGCCACGGCAGCCAGTCCGAACCCGCCGAGCACCCTCCCGAGGCTGACCGAGACATGACCGGCCAGCTCCTGCATCGACAGGTGTCGCCACGCGGCTGCCAGGCACTGGCTGGGAGAGGGCAGCACCTGCGGATCCTGCCAGACCAGGCGCGCAACCGCCTCCCAGACCAGCAACAGAGTCGCCGCGCCGATTGCGCCGGGGCCGCTGGACGCTATCGCGGCCCTCATGATGGGCCCCCGCCCTGCCGCACTCGCCACGGCAGCAACCGGGCTTCGAGACGCTCGAGGCCGGTCGTGAACAGAAAACCAAGGGCGCCGAGCACGAACATTCCCACCAGGGTGATGTCGCTGCGGTAGAACGTACGGGCCTCCATGATCAGGGCGCCGAGGCCGATGATGGTGCCGATCATCTCGGCACCGACGATGACCATGAACCCGACTCCCAGTGCGATCCGCGCACCGGAGAGGATCCGGGGCAGCGCCGACGGAATGACGACTGAGAGGAACAGGTCGAACGACTTGGCGTCCATCGTCCGGGCGGCTCGGACCAGTACCGGATCGACCTGCTTTACCGCCGCGATCACGTTGGAGAGCATCACCCAGAAACAGCCATAGCCGATCAGGAAGATCTTGGAGGCCTCGCCGGTGCCAAACCAGACCAGGGCGATCGGCAGCAGCGACAGGGTAGCCACCGAGCGGCAGAAGGCGACGATCGTCCCGGTCAGGCGGTCGAGCAGCGGAAACCAGCCGATCAGCAAGCCCAGGGGAATGGCCAGGGCGACTGCCGCGAGGAATCCCCCGAGGATCCGCTGCATGGTGATCGCAAAGTGCGTATCGAGCGTCACGCCGGTCGGATAGCCCGATACAGTCAGCTCCCAGAGGCTCGAAGCCAGCCGCGAGGGCGCCGGGAACCTGACCGGACGCAGCCAGCCCAGCGCGCTGGCGAGTTCCCAGAGCAGGAGCAGGGCGAGAACGACAAGCAGCGGGTCCAGCCAATCGCGCCGACTGCGCCTGGAACCGTCCCTGCTGCCGATCACGGTGGTCTTGACGTCGTACCCGGACGGCCTCATTGCAGCGACCGCCAGATGTCTTCATAGAGCGCGATCAGACCGGGGTCCGTCCGACTGCGCGGGCGCGGCAGCGTGATGGCCTGCTCCAGTACGATGCGGCCCGGTCGCGCCGCGAGCACGACGATCCGATCGGCGAGTATCAGCCCCTCCCAGATGCTGTGCGTGACAAACACGACCGTCTTGCGTCGCGCCGACCAGACGCGCAGCAGTTCGTTCTGCATCTCGATCCGGGTGAGTTCATCCAGCGCCCCGAAGGGTTCATCCATCAGCAGGATCTGCGGGTCGAGTGCCAGCGCGCGGGCGATCGCAACCCGCTGCTGCATCCCGCCGGACAGCTCGAATGGAAACTTCTCCTCAGCACCGGCTAGCCCGACCAGATCCAGCAGTTCCGACACGACCCGCTGCCGTTCGGCGGCAGCGAGCCCGCGCTTGCGGGTGGCGAACAGGACGTTCTGGCGCGCGGTGAGCCAGGGAAACAGCGCACCCTGCTGGAACACCATGCCCTTGCCTGCGCCCGGCCGCACGACCGGCGCGCCATCGACGCGCACTTCCCCGCCGCTGGAGCGCTCGAGTCCGGCAATGATGTTCAGGAGGGTGGTCTTGCCGCACCCGCTGCGACCGAGCAGCACGACAAATTCGTTCTCCCGGATCGCCAGCGACACGCCGCCCAGCACCAGCGGCATGTCGACCGGGTCGGTGCCGAACCGCTTGACGACCTCGTCGACGTCGATCTTCATGCGCCGACCCGGTCGACGAAGATGGGGCTCGTCCAGGCGTATGCACCGTCGACCTGGCGGATACGGGCCCAGTAGGCGTGCGGCCCGGGCAACGGCGAGTCGTCACGAACCTCGAACCGGCCCTGCGACGGTGGATCGTCCGCGGGCAGGCGACGGATCTCGACCATGCGCGAGGGTGACTGCAGTTCCTGCAGCCAGCCCGCTGGTGCGAGTTCTCCGAGGCGGCACTGCACGCTCAGCGGCGCCGTGGCAAAGGTCAGCAGGGCCTGTTGCGGCCGGTCGAGCGTCAGGACCACACCATCCCAATCACCTGCGGTCACGGATCGCCAGGCGACATGGCCGGCGCCGACCTCGGTCAGGCCTTCATCGGGCGTATCGAAGGCCCAGGGGGCTGCCGTCAGGATCCGCGCGCCGCTCACCCGCAGCCCGCCGTCCCATTGCATCCGAGCGCGCTGCCAGTTGCCGGGTGCGGAGGCACCGCGCCAGGCGACGCGATAGCGATCGGACCAGACCGACGCTGCGCCCAGCAGGTCATGGTGACGCAGCAACTGATCGTCACGGAAGAAATCGACCGTCTCGATCGGTGCCGTTCCCGCCACCGTCAACTCGAACGGCGGCAACCCTGAACCCGGGCCGCCCGGAACCGATACCTCGTCTCCCATTCGCCAGTCGCCGGCGCCGAAGGACAGGAGGATCCGCTCGCCGGTCGTGGCGTAGCACCTGCGCTCCCTGAGCGCGCGCCACAAGGCCGGGCGGGTCAGCTCCGGGAGTTCGACCGCGGTCAGTCCGCCTCGCAGGTTGCGCACTCCCATGCGTCCGGGATGGCTGGCCCCAGGCCTGCCGTCGACGCTGTCGCTGCCGGCGATCACTCCCATCCGGTAGCCGCGCCGAAGGGACTCCATCAGGAACCACTCCGAGGTCGCGTGCGTCGAGTGCACTTCCAGCAGCCGGTCGAGGCCCGGCTCGTGGAACTGCAGATCCGCCGTTCGCCCGCCGACATGGACGGCAACGATCGTGTCGCTGTTGCGATAGTGCCGGTACAGATCCTGCACATGAGGCAGGTCGCTGTCGGCATCGCTCTTGTCTGCGACGAACTCGTGACTGCAACGCCGCAACGATGCCGTGTCGCCGGGAAAGTAGAGATTGTGGTCGCCGCCGAGTCGGCTTGCCGCGGACCATTCCACACCCAGCAGAGTCACGAAGCGCCCTTCATCCTGCATTTCCCGCGTGCTGCGCTGCGTTTCGCGCCATTCGTCGTTGGACACCAGGAAACAGTTGGCCTGGTGGCTGCCGAAATCCGTTGCCGCGAAATCCCGCGCATGGCGGTAGTAGTCGTCGATCGAGCGGGCGCCGCAGCCGATCACCGACTGCGCGTGCAGGTCACCCCATGCGAGCAACGCCACCGGCCTGGCGGCGCTGACCTCCACCGGGTTGCTTGACGCGGCGAGGTCCGGTCGGCCGTCGACATGGGCCGTCATGCGCTGAATACCAACAGCCGACGCTGTGGCCGCAACCCGGCACCAGCCCGCCGCCGGCAGCAGGATCTCCTGCGACGGGGCATCCGACGCCGGCGCACCCGCGACGCCCTGCGCGGGGAACGGGCCGTCAAGACGGATCGGCACATCCACAGACGCAGGATTGCCCCAGGCGTCCTCGGCACGCACCTGGACGGTGAACGCCTGCTGCACTTGCACCCGGCCGGGCATCGTCACAACCAGACGCTGCGCCCGGGCGCCCACGATCTGCACCACCGGCCGCGCCAGCTCGACCCATTGCGCGCCGTCGGCGGCGAGCAGGCGCACCGACAGCGGCGACGCCTCTTCGATAAAAGTCTGCACCGAAAATCCTGGCGAACCGCCTTCCGGGTCGCCGAAACGCACGCGCAACGACCCGCCGGCAGCCAGCGGCTCCAGGAGTTCCACCATCAGCACATGATCAAACGGATGCCACAAGTGCAGCCGGGCATTCCACCAGCGCAACCGGGTCGCGCCGACCACGTCGAAGCGGACGAAATCGCTTGCTTCCGGTCGCTGCCACTGGGGCGTGCCCCAGTCACTCGGCCATCGACGCGCGAGCGCAATACAGGCCGCGGCCGGCAATCCGGACTGCGCCTGAACGGTCACGTCGAATCGCGTCAGGCTGCCTGCAGTCAGCACGCCGTCGCCACGATAATGCGCGCTGACGCGACCAGCCGTCGTCGCGCACTCGAGCAGCGCGTTGCCGTCGTCCACCCGGACAAGGCGTTCCGGCTGAGGCACGAGCAGCGGAGGTGTCGTTGCGGCGTCGCCCGGTGACTGATGCCCGCTCATCGCAACTCGATCCGGTATCGGTAAACATCGCCACGCAACACCGCATGACGGTACTCGGCGACGTCCCCGGTCACCGTGTAGGTGGTGCGCTCGATCTTGAAGAGCGGCGACCTGACGCGGATACCCAGATGCTTTGCGGCATAGCCGTCGGCGACGGTCGGTTCGAGGTACTCCACCGCACTGCCCAGATGGATGCCGTAGACCTCGCGCATCACGTCGACGAGATGGCGGGAGCCCAGGTCCTGGCGAGACAGATTGGGGCACGACGAGACCGGCAGGAAACTGGTCTGGATGCTGACCGGCTGCCCCTGGGTGAAGCGAACCCGCTCAAGGTGCCAGACCGGGTGACCAGCAGCGATCCGCATGACGGCGGCGACCTGCTTGTGGGCCTTCACCCGACGGCAGAACAGCACCGATCCGCCCGCGTCCAGCATCGGTCCGACTACGCTGAAACGATTGTAGGCGCTGGTGACGCCACTCTCGAGTTTCGGCCGACTGACAAACGTGCCACGGCCGCGGTGGCGCTCGACGTAGCCTTCTGAGACAAGATCCGACACCGCGCGGCGCAGCGTGCCGCGACTGACCCGATAGTGTTCACACAGCGCCTGTTCGGACGGCAACTCCGAGCCCGGCGGCCAGTCACCGGAGCGAAGCTTGAGGAACAGGTCTTCCTTGATCTGGTGGTGCAGTGCAATGGCCGGACGATGCCTGAACGGCTCGAGCGGCATCTGCCGCTTCGCGTTGCTGCCGCGTGTACGGGACAGGTCGACGTCGTCGGCCGCCGGCCGGACGAGGGGTTCGATCAGCATCGAAAAAGTGTGTAGACGTTTAGACAACCAGTCAAGTACATTCGTATGACTCCCGCCCTGGTCGTCACGCTCGTCTTCCGGCTGATCGTCTCGTTCAAGGTCTTCGACGAGGTCTACCTGCTGACCGGCGGCGGGCCGGGTACGACGACCGAGGTGCTCAGTTTCACCATCTACCGGCGCTTCTTCACGGAGGACCGCGTCGGCTATGGCTCGGCCATTTCGATCTTCGCGCTGTTTCTCGTCACGTTGATGGTGCTCGCCGCGCTCGCCACCAGCCGCCGGGCGCAGGCGGGTGCAAATGAAGCCGGCCTCACTGCTGCGGCCACTGCTGCGTCACGTCCTGCTGGCGCTGTCGGTTGCCGCTGTCGGTCTGCCGCTGATCTGGATCGGTCTCGCGGCATTCAAGACCCAGATCGCGCTACTGATGGGATCGACGTTGTTCACTCCTTACTGGGGAAACTTCGACGAGTTGCTCTTCTCCCGGTCGTCGGACTATCTCCACAATTTCGCCAACAGCCTGCTGATCGCCGCCACTTCGACCGCGATCGTTCTGTGTGATGTTCCGGTCCGTGGGCTGGGGCGGCAGCCACGGTTCCCTGATCCTCGCTCACGTCGCGCTGCACCTGCCGATCGGCCTGGGCGTGATGTCACTGTTCGTGCGTGACATTCCGGTCGAGATTCTCGAGGCGGCCCGCATCGACGGTTGCACGTGCCTCAGCTGCTGGCGCGAATCGTCTTTCCTCTGGTGGCGCCCGGCCTGGCCGCCGCCGGCGTTCTGGTCTTCGTGTTCAGCTGGAACGAGTTTGCGGTCGCTCTGACTCTGTCCGGAACCCGATCGGCAACGGTACCGGTGGCGATCGCCAAATTCGCACAGGAGTATGAGATCAAGCATGGTGTGATGGCGGCAGGAGCGCTCCTGTCGATCGTGCCGGCGATCGCGCTGCTGCTGGCCGCGCAGCGGCATATCGTGAAAGGGCTGACCGCGGGTTCGGTGAAGTAGCGTCCTACGACAAGCGCCTGGATGCCGACTTGTCACTGGCCGGTGCAGCCCCTACACTGGCCGTTGCCCGGCAGGTGCCGGCGCAGGTTCTCTTCGGCGAAAGCTGCTCTCATGTTCATTGCTGCCCTGTCGCGGCGGATGCCGCTGGTTGTTTTCCTCCTGGTCCTGGGTGCGCAGACCGCGTCCCTGCGCGCCGAGCCGGCGCCGGTGGAAACCACCTTGCAGTCCCGGAATTCGTCGGTTCTCGAAGTTGCCGGAGTGTCCGCCCGGCTCAAGATCGTGGTCCGATCGATCACGACGGCGCGCGAACTCAAGGGCGAAATCAGTTTCTCGCTCGAGGGCGACGAGGACCTGCCGCCGGTCGATCACTTCACCTGCACGCCGTCGATGACCTTCAAGTGTGGTGTGGTCGTGCGCTTCACCTCCGCGCGCACGCGACCCGGACCGCCCACCGTCCTGGAGGCGGATCTGGAGGACGGCACGCTGAAGATCAGCGACCCACGCGCTTTCGAGACCTTCGTGAAGGGATTGATTCACGACGACTCGGCGGCGATCAAAATACGTGTGGATCAGAAGCAGGACCTTCTGTTCGATCTCCGACGCCTCTCCTGGCCGCTGGCCGCGTTTGACCCGCAACATCCGTTTGCAAAGCGTTTCGGCGAAGACCCGGTCCTCGCTGCGCTCAAGGCGCGCTATCCGGCCCGTTATCTGAAGATCATGACGCTGGCCCGAGAGGAATCGCCGCAGTCCGGCACGCTTCCCCCGGATGCCGAAAGGAAGATTCTGGAAGCGATGCACGCGACGGTGGGCAGCCTGCGGCCGATGGTTCCGGACGAACTGCTCGAGAAGATCGTTTTCCAGGCCAGCGCAGCCGCCAAGGCAGTGGGTTCACGCGATCTGGCGCTGTGCAACGCGCTGGCGGTGGCCGCCCGCAGCGCAGTGACCGTTCCCGAACTGAAGGACACCGAACTGGCCCGTCAGGAGTATGCGCTGTGGCAGCAGGTGGTCGAACAGGCCCACCCGCGCTTCATCAGGCGGGTGCCCAACGAGGACCTCCTGCCTTCGACCGCGCGCTTCGAGGACAATGTCCGGATCGCCAACCAGGAAGGCTGCGGCATGTTCGCCGCGGTGATCGACGGGATTCTCAAGCTGCCTCGGGAAGACCGCAGGCTCTGGCTGCGGGCAACGGTCGGCACGGTCGAGGACCTGCGCGCGGCCGCCGCCGATCCGCCGCGCCAGTAACAGCGGCCGGAAGTCGAGCGTCAGGACTCGACGGCGACATCCTTCGCACCCAGCGCCCCGCCAATGGCAGTGGTCAGCGCCACCGCCGACACCGGTTTGGCGAGCACCTGAAATCCGGCGGCCATGGCCTGACCGGTCTGGGCAGCGTAGCCCGTCATCAGCAGGACCGGCAGATCGGGGCACTGATGTCTCAGAGTCATCGCCAGATCCAGCCCATTCAGTGACCCCGGCATGAGGATGTCACTGAGCACGATATCGAAGCAGCCAGGCTGCAAGGAGATGACGGCGAGCGCCGCATCGGCGTCCAGTACGTGGGTCACGCTGCATCCCAGCGACTCCAGCAAAGGCTTCGTGGCCGCAGCCACCTCGATATTGTCCTCCACGAGCAGCAGTCGTCCGGGCAGTCGCCGCTCGACGACCGGGACGGCCACCGCCTGCGCCTGCACCGGCGCAGCGGCAACCGGAAGGAACAGCGACACCATCGTGCCGAGATGCGCGCGACTTTCCATTCGAGCGACGCCGCCGGCCTGTACGCAAAAGCCGTACACCTGGCTCAGACCCAGGCCGGTACCCTGCCCGGTCGGCTTGGTGGTGAAGAATGGTTCGAACACCCGCGACAGCACCAGCTCGGGGACCCCGGGTCCGCTGTCCGCGACCGACAGCACCACGTACTCGCCGGCATCGAGGTCGGCCACGCCGGCGGTCAGTGTGACATTGCGGGTCCGGATGGTCAGCAGGCCGCCCTCCGGCATTGCATCGCGGGCGTTGAACGTGAGGTTGAGCAGTGCCAGTTCGAATTCCGCGGCGTCGATCTTCGCGAAGGAGTCCTGCGCGTGAGCCGAGAATTGAATGCGGATCGATGAGCCCACCGACGTTCGCAGCAGATCCAGCATCGCCGGGACCGCGTCGTTGATCGAAATGACCTCGGGCGTCACCGCCTGCCGGCGGGAAAATGCCAGGAGTTGCCGGGTCAGACGAGTGCCGCTGGTGACGGCCCTGTCGATGGCGGCGATCTGGGCACTGTCCGACGTCTGGGGCACGAGCCGGGACAGCAGATGCACGTTGTTGTCCACCACCATCAGGAGGTTGTTGAAGTCGTGGGCGACTCCCCCCGTCAACTGCCCCAGCGCCTCCAGTTTCTGCGCCTGACGCAATGCTGCTTCCGCCTTCAAGCGCTGCTCGGACTCGCGCTTCAGGCGCTCCGACGACAGCAGTTCCCGCCGCGTGCGCCTCAGGGCAACCCAGGACACGAAACCGAGGGCGAGCGCCGCCGTGAGAGTGACAGCGGCCAGCAGTCCGATACGCCGGTACCAGCTGGCCAGCACCGTCCGATGGTCGATTCCGGCCACGATATAGAGGGGATACTTTCCGACCTTGCTGAAGGCCACCAGGCGCCGCATGCCGTCGAGGCCGGACACGGCATCGGTCAGTCCCTCCGCCTTGCCGTCCAGCATCGCCTGGACGATCGGGCCGTCGGGGTTGCCACGGGTGGCGCCGCTGGAGACAGCAGGCCAGCGAGCCAGGAGATGGCCGTCCTGCCGCATCAGCGACACCGACAGGCCCGGCTCGGACGATTCCAGAGTGCGGTAGAAGTCGGTGAAGTAGCCTGGCAGCATCGTGGCGGTTACCACTCCGCCGAAACGGGCGCCAGGCAACGACCGACGGGTCGAGACCGCAATGAGGGGCAGACCGGCTTGACCACCGGCAGGCCCGTGAGCGATATGCCAACCGTCGGGGTGCTGCCGGTGAAAACCGAAGACGTCCGTATCGGCGATGTCGGGAGCGGCCGGCGCCGGATAAGCCTGGCTGCCGACCAGCAGCTTGCCTTGGGCGCTGAAGACCTGAATGCCGTGTACCTGATACAAGCCATCGGCGAGGTTTCTCAGCTGGCCATGCAGGATCATTTCCCGCATCCGGACGCCCTCATCGGTGTCGTCACCGAGGTTGTGAAGGATCTGGCGGGCAATCACATCGTTCACCTCGAAGACCCGAGAGGCGTGCTCGTGTGCGATCTGCGCCGCGCGCAAGGCCCGTGTGCGGGCTTCGACATAGCTCGCCCGGTAGTCCGACCAGGCCGCCACCGCAAAGAAGGCCAGCGGTAGAAGCGCAGCCAACCCGATCGCCATCCTCAACCAGCGGATCGTCCCGAGGCGCCGCTTCGCGGTTTCGCTGGAACGCTTGCCGTGCCGCGCGGGCCGTTCGCTGCCCCCAGTATTGGCATGCCTGGCAGCGATCGGAATCATGGACACCCGCGCTGTCTCCTCAGCGACCGGCGCGCGGGCCGTCGATCCCGGCGACCGGCGCCGCTGCACCGTCAGCGGAGGAGCGAAGCATCGCGTCGATCAGGCCGTGCACCGCCAGTGCGCTGGCGCCACTGTTCGACGGCTCCCGCTCCTCGATAATCGCATCCAGGAATTCCTCGATCAGCCGCCGGTGGGAGTCGGGCGCGAACGCCATCGGATCGGCCCCGCCGCCGCCGCCACTGGCACCGGACATCTCCAGTATCGGCAGGCCCGGTCGCTGCACGATCAGCCGATCCGCCTCCAGAACCGCGGTCCCTCCTGTGCCGGCGATCTCGATGCGTTCCGGATAGCCAGGAAAAGCCACCGTGGTCGCATCGATGACGCCGAAGGCGCCATCGGCCAGGCAAACGACTGCGCAGGCGATGTCTTCCGTGTCGATCTCGCGCAGGCCGCTCGCCGCACAGCGGGCCATCACCGAGGTCGCCGGCCCGGCGAGATGAAGCATCAGGTCGAGCGTGTGGATCGCCTGTGTCAACAGCACGCCACCCCCGTCCCGGCCGCGCATTCCCCGGCCCGGCTGCGCGAAGTACTCGGCGGAGCGCCACCATCGCACCGACGTCGAGACGCTCACCACCCGGCCCAGCGCGCCTTCGGCCAGCAGTTCGCGCAGTCTCATCGGACTGCTGCGAAAACGATGCTGCAGGACCACGCCAAGTGTGCGTCCGGCGCGCCGGAAGCCGTCGACCACCGCCGCCGCCCGCGCCCGGTCGACATCGAGCGGCTTTTCCACGAGCACGTGCTTGCCGGCGGCTGCCGCCCGTAAAGCCACTTCGGCGTGGGTCAGCGGTGGGGTGAGCACCAGCACGATATCGACTCGGGGATCGTCGAGAATCGCCTGCTCGGACTCCACCGTCGGCAAGCCATAGGTCTGTTCGAACGCCGAGCGACGTTGCCGGCTCGGACTGTAGCCGGCAATGAAGTCGCATCGTGCGGTCAGCTGGAGCAGCGCCTGGGCATGCGGCTGCACCGCCATGCCCAGGCCGATCACGCCGATACCGGGCCTGTGTGTCTTGTGCAAGAAATCAGCCTCCGAATGCAGGAACGGCTCCGAGCGTCCGAGCCGATCTGCGCGACGAAAGATACGTCAGTTAGGCGGAGCCATGTTTATCAGACGTCGCGAAGTTGCTTGCAGGCAACGCTCAAGGCACAGCCGGATGGCCCGCTGATAGGCTAGCGGGTTGAGAGCAAATCACCCGGAGCAACCGTCAGCCGGCAGCGATTGCGCCGTACTGCCGGGCAAGCCTGTTGCGATACTGCACGCTGGAACCCGCCACGCCGCTGGTCAGGGGCGCCTCGACCGCCATCCCCGCGGTACTGCGCCTACACGGGCGCTGGGTGCTGCGGGACCTGGCGGAAATACAGCGCGACTTGCGTCGCGCACTCGGCCCGGTTTCGCGCCCGGCCGCAGCCGATGACTTGCTGAGCATCGACGGAACCCGGCTGGAGGCGCTCGACACCGCCGCGGCAAACCTGCTGCTCCAGTTCCTGGCACGCCGCCGCCGCCGGCGCAAGGCCCCCGATCCGGCACCTGCTGCAAAGTGGTTGGATACGGCCGCCGGGCAGCTGGTCGGCTTCGACGAAAAGCATCGGCGACTGCTGGAACTGATTCAGTCCCGGCATGGCGGCGGGCCCGCCACCCCGGCGACCGAGCCTGCCCGAGGCCTGCTGTGGCGACTCGGCCGAGCCGGCTACGCCCAGGAGCGATACCTCCTGGACCTGCTGCAGTTCTTCGGACTGCTGGCGGTCCGGGTGCTGTCGCTGGTTCGCGCCCCCCGGACCCTGCGCTGGCGCGAGACCCTGCTTCAGTGCCGGCATTGCGGCCTCGAGGCGATACCGGTAGTCCTGCTGATCACCTTCCTCATCGGGGTCGTCGTCGCCTATCTGCTGGGGCTGCAGGCCAGCCGCTACGGCGCCAACATCTTCGTCATCGATGGCGTCGCGCTGGGAATGGTGCGCGAGTTCTCGCCGCTGCTGGTCGCGACGATCGTCGCCGGCCGCTCCGGCGCAGCCTTCACGGCGCAACTCGGCACGATGAAGCTGACCGAAGAGATCGACGCCATCCGGATGACCGGGCTTTCAGCCGAACAGGTGCTGATCGTGCCGCGGGTGCTGGCGCTGGTGCTGACCCTGCCGCTGCTGGTCTTCGTCGGCGATGTTGCAGGACTGGCCGGCGCGGCTGCAGTCTGTCACTGGATGCTGGACCTCTCGCCTGCGACCTTCGTGGATCGGATCCAGTCCGAGCTCGGGATCACCCACTTCGTGATCGGTCTGGTCAAGGCGCCGGTCTTCGCGCTCGCGGTCGCGGTGATCGGCTGTCACAGCGGCATGACGGTCGCACGGGACACGCGCGCGATCGGCGCGGCCACGACCGCCACCGTGGTGCAGAGCATCGTGGCAGTCATCCTGCTCGATGCGGTGTTCGCCGTCGTCCTGCAACTGATCGGGCTCTAGTGACCGATGACACCGTCATTCGCGTGCATGAAGTGGTGACGCGCTTCGGTCGCCAGCTCGTGCATGACGGCATCAGCCTGAGCGTGAAGCGAGGTGAACTGGTCGCTGTCATCGGCGGCAGCGGCAGCGGCAAATCGGTACTGCTGCGGGAGATCGTCGGCCTTCAGCCACCGTCCGCCGGCAGCATCGAATTGCTCGGCACGGACCTGTGGCGCATCGGCTCGAGCCGCCTCGAGGTCCTTCGCACACGCGTCGGCATGCTGTTCCAGGACGGCGCCCTGTTCTCCTCGATCGACGTGCGCGGCAATGTCGCCATTCCGTTGCGCGAACATACCGGCCTGGACGGCAGGCTGATCGACGAGGTCGTCCGGCTCCGCCTGTCGCTTGCCGGGCTACCCTGGGAGGCCGCGACCAAGATGCCCAGCGAGCTCTCCGGCGGCATGCGCAAGCGGGCGGCGCTGGCACGGGCCCTGGCGCTGGAACCCGAGATACTTTTCCTCGACGAACCGACATCCGGTCTCGATCCGGTGACGGCGCGGGCGTTCGACCGGCTGCTGCTGTCGCTGAACCGCGACCTCGGCCTGACAGTCATGCTGATTACCCACGACCTGGATACGATTCTGGGCGTCGTGGAGCGGCTCGTCGTCATCGGCGGCGGCAAGGTCGTCGTGGACGGCAGCCTGCAAGCGGTCAGGAGTCATCCCGACCCCTGGATACAATCCTACTTCGCTTCGCGCCCATGACCTGCCCGGCATTCACGCGTGCGCCCTGGACCTGACATGGAACCGGAAGGCCGTTACACCATCATCGGCGCCCTGCTGCTACTGCTGGCAGCCTGCATCGTGGCGGCCGGTGTCTGGCTGACCGGCTACGTCAGCGGTTCGCTGCGGTACTACACGATCTATTTCGAGCGTCAGTCGCTCAGCGGCCTGCAGGTGGGCGGCGACGTCAACGCGCGCGGACTCAAGATCGGCCGGGTGGAGGACTACAGCTTCTCGCCCGACAGCGTCAACCGCGTCAGGGTCGACATACGCCTGGACAGCAGCACTCCGGTATCGGAGAACACGGTCGCGAACGTCGGCCGCAACCTGGTCACCGGCATCGCCCGGATCGATCTCGATACCCCCAACCCGCCGGCGAAACCACTGAGCGTGGTCCCGCCCGGCGAGACCTATCCGGTGATTCCCGAAGGTACATCGGAATTCGACCAGATCAGCGACGCGTTCAACCGGATCGCGGTCACGGGAGAGGCTGCGCTCGCAAATCTGAGGGACCTGCTGACCCCGGAGAACCGGCTGGCGTTGAGCCAGACCATCCTGTCGATACGCGACCTCACCGGCGGCCTGTCGGCACGGCTTGCTGCCCTCGACGCCGCGGGGAGTCGACTGACGGATGCGGTCGGGAGCCTGCAGGATGCCGGCGACCGCATCACCACCGCAATCGAACGCACCAGCGGCAATATCGACGCCCAGGTCGGGCCTCTTGCCGGGCGCGCCGCCCGCACGCTTGGCGACCTGCAGTCTCTGCTGGCCGAGTCTCAGAAGTCGCTCGCGACCGTCACCCGGGCGATCACCACCCTCGAGCAGCAGTCCGCACGGGCGGCCGGCAAGGTCGCCGACAGCGCCGACTCGGGCCTGCTGGAATTGCGGGCCACGGCGCGAGAACTGCGCATGGGCATGGACAACCTCAACCGGACGCTGGAGCGTTACCAGGACCCGCGCGCGACCCTGCTCGGTCCCGCGGACGCGCAACTCGGGCCGGGAGAGAAAAGCCGATGAACCCGCGGCCGACGTCGGGCAGGTTCGCGCCGGCAGCCCTGCTCCTGGCCATCGCACTGGCCGCAGGCGGCTGCGGTACGCTTGCGCCGAATCCGGCCAAGTCCTATTTCGTGCTGCAGGATCTGTCGCAGGCGCCGGCAGATCCCACACCCCTGCCAGTCACGGCCACGCCACGGCCAGCGCGGGCGCCGGTGGTCCTGGTCTCCGTCAACCCCTCCAGCACCCTCTACGAAAGCGCCGGCATCGTATTCAGCCGCGGGCCGGGTGAACGTGCGTACTATCAGTTCGCCACCTGGTCCGAACGTCCGAGTCGACGGCTCGGCCTGCTGGTGGAACGCCGGCTGGTGGGCGCCATTGCAGGTGGCGTGCCGCTCGGCGGCGCGGCACTCGACACCAGCGGCGTCCGGGGCGACTGGCTGCTCGGGGTTCGCCTCGTCGAGTTGTACCACGACACGCTGCAACGACCCCACCGTGCCGTCGTCACGCTGGAGGTGGAACTGGTCGACTGGGAACGCCGCACCCTGCTGGACCGTGCGACGTTCCATGCGACAGCGCCGCTGGTCGCCGAGGAGGTCGAGGCGGCGGTGACGGCAATGAACCAGGGCCTCACCGCCGTACTCGACGACTTGAACCGATGGGTGGCGCAGAAGGCATTCGAAGTCCGCGGCGCGGCTGCCGCGAAAGAAGAAACTACTTCGACCCGGGCCCGGGGTAGGCCTCCCAAAGGTGCGAATCGTCCACCGCGCCCTTGCCCTCCGCACTGCCCATGAGGAACATCTGGTGCGCTGCCGCGGCCAGCGGCAACGGAAACTTGAGGTCGCGGCCCGCGTCGAGGACCAGGGCCAGATCCTTCACGAAAATGTCGATCGTGCTGTTCGATGGCGGGGCGTCCTGCAAGGCCCGCGGACCGCGGTCGTTCATCATCCAGCTGGCGGCTGCGCTGCTGCCGTAGACTTCGAGCAGGCGCTGCGGGTCGAGGCCCGCGCGCTTGCCGAGCGCGATTGCCTCGCCCAGCACGGCAAGGTGCACGCCGCAGAACAACTGGTTGATGGTCTTGACCATGGAGCCTGCCCCCAGGGTATCCCCGAAGTCATGGACATGCTTGCCCATCTGCTCGAGGGCCGGACGGGCGCGGGCCATGGCGTCGCGCGGACCACTGGCCATGATTGTCAAGGCCCCATTCGCCGACCCCGACACGCCGCCCGAAACCGGTGCATCCACCAGCAGGCGGCCACGCTGTTGCATCTGCTGTCCAAGGCCGGCGATGTAGGACGCCGACACGGTGGCGCATTGAATCAGGACTGCCTTCTCGTCCATCGACGCGGCGACTCCGTCGGCCCCCAGCACGATCGCGTCGACCTGTCCGGCATTGACGACGAAGCTGACGATGGCGTCCGCACCCGCGACCGCCGACGCG
The DNA here is from genome assembly GCA_963834335.1 of uncultured beta proteobacterium. Taxonomy (GTDB): domain Bacteria; phylum Pseudomonadota; class Gammaproteobacteria; order Burkholderiales; family Burkholderiaceae_E; genus Lautropia. Next base: position 1,316,399 of record CAWIBK010000002.1, read on the forward strand.
ATCGACTTCTCCGGAATGCCCCCCTGGTCGCGCAGCGCGTCGAGCGCCGACTGGCGCAGGTCCACGCCGCGTACCTCGTGGCCCTTGCGGATCAGGTTCCCCGCCGCCGCGGCGCCCATCGCGCCCAGCCCGATCACTGCAATCTTCATCTAGTCTTCTCCCTTGCCGACTTCCAGCAGTTCACGAACATGTTGCTCCACACTGCGGGCGAGCGCCGGCAGGTCGTAGCCGCCTTCAAGGGTCGAGACGATGCGCCCCTCGGCGTAGCAATTGGCCTGGCCCACGATGCGGCGAGTCACCCAACCGTAATCGTCCTCGGTCCACGCCAGCTGGCTCAGGCAATCGTCGCGATGCGCATCGAAGCCGGCGGAAACGAAGATCAACTGCGGCTTGAAGCGCGCCAGCGCCGGCAGCCAATGGTCGTCGACGGCCGCGCGCAGCGCCTCGCCGCCGGAGTAGGGGGCGAGCGGCACGCTCACGATATTAGGCCCGAGCGGCCTCTCGCCACTGAAGGGGTAGAGTTGGGACTGAAAGGTCGACAACATCAGAACCTGGGGATCACCGGCAAAAATCTCTTCGCTGCCGTTGCCGTGATGGACGTCGAAATCGCACAGTGCGACCCGCTCGATCCCGGGCAGTCCCAGTGCGTGGCGCACGCCCACCGCGACGTTGTTGAAGAAACAGAATCCCATCGCCGCCGAGCGCGTGGCGTGATGCCCGGGGGGCGGACATTGCAGAATGCGCGCTCGAACTCGCCGCCGACCACCAGGTCGGTCGCTCTCACCAGAGCGCCGGCGGCGTGACGCGCGGCAAGCAGCGTCTTCGGGTTCATCACAGTATCCGGATCGATCCGCGCATACCCTTCAGCCGGAGCGCTGGCCTCGAGTTCGTCCAGCAACAGGCCGGCATGGGTCCGCAACAGCTGGGCTCGCGTCACCGCCGGGGCATCCACCGGAGTCATCAGGTCCAGCAGGCCGGAGCTCAACATCCGATCGTTGATGACCCGGACCCGGTCCGGACATTCGGGATGGCCGCTTCCCATGTCGTGTAATCCCGAACTGGCGTGGGTCAGGTAAGCAAGTCGCATCCGAGCGGTTGTCTCAAATTTTGTTGTCCGATCGATTCTACGCGCAGGCAGCGGCGCTACAATCGGCGCGTCGCGGGTGTAGCTCAGTTGGTAGAGCGCCGGCTTCCCAAGCCTGAGGTCGCGAGTTCGAGACTCGTCGCCCGCTCCAGTCTGTCTGCGGATAACCGGTTCGCCGAGCCGCTAAAATGTCCGTATGGAAATCATCCTCAACGGTAGCCCCTACCCGGTGGCGCGGCCGATGACCATCGCCGAACTCGTGGAAACCCTCGGCTTCACCGGCAAGCGCATCGCAGTGGAGCGCAATGCCGAGATCGTCCCGCGCTCACGCCATGCGAGCACCGCGCTTGCGGCCGGCGATCAGGTCGAGATCGTGGTGGCAGTCGGCGGGGGTTAGCCACTAGAAAGGATTGGAATCGACTTATGACACTGAATCGCGAGGACACCCTTCGCATCGGCAACCGGGAGTTCAACTCGCGCCTCCTGATCGGCACCGGGAAATACCGGGACTTCGAGCAGACAAGAGAGGCGATCGACGCCAGCGGGGCGGAAATCGTCACGGTGGCGATCCGGCGCACCAATATCGGTCAGAACGCCGGCGAGCCCAGCCTGCTGGAGACGGTTCCCCCTGATCGCTTCACGCTGCTGCCCAACACGGCCGGCTGCTACAGCGCCGATGACGCGGTGCGCACCCTGCGTCTGGCGCGCGAGCTGCTCGACGGCCATACCCTGGTCAAGCTGGAGGTGCTCGGCGACCAGCGGACCTTGTTTCCCAACATGCCGGAGACGCTGGCAGCGGCGAAGACGCTGGTCAAAGACGGCTTCGAGGTCATGGTCTACTGCAGCGACGATCCGATCCAGGCCCGGATCCTCGAGGACCTCGGCTGCGTGGCAGTCATGCCGCTCGCCTCCCTGATCGGCTCCGGCATGGGAATCCTCAATCCCTGGAACCTGCAGTTGATACTGGAGCAGGCCAAGGTGCCGGTCATCGTGGACGCCGGCGTCGGTACGGCGTCGGATGCCGCGATCGCCATGGAACTGGGCTGTTCCGGCGTGCTCATGAACACGGCGATCGCGGCTGCGCGAGACCCGATCATGATGGCGACCGCCATGCGACTCGGCGTGCAGGCAGGCCGACTCGCCTGGCAGGCCGGCCGCATGCCGAAGAAGCTTTACAGCGCCATTCCGTCCTCACCCACCCAAGGCATGCTGCCCAGTGTCAAGTCCGGCGCCTGACGAGTCCGGCAGCGGGCATCGGGATGTCCACGACAGTGAGCGGGCCGGAAGGCCAGGAGAAACCACCAGCCGAGGCATCCGGAGTTACGTGCTGCGGCGATCGCACTTTTCCGCCGCGCAGCGTGATGCCTACGAGCGACTGATGCCCGTCTATGGCGTCAGGTTCAGCGAGGCGCCACTCGATTTTGCCAGCCTGTTCGGTCGGATCGCCCCCACCGTCCTGGAAATCGGCTTCGGCATGGGCGATACCACCGCGGAAATCGCGGCCGATCATCCCGATTGGAACTTTTTGGGCGTCGAAGTCCACACCCCGGGGGTCGGCGCATTACTGAAATTGACGGAGCAACGGGGCTTGCGCAACATCCGCGTGATCGAGCACGACGCGCAGGCAGTGCTTGCACATCAGATTCCTGACGAATCTCTTACAGGAATCCACATTTTTTTTCCGGATCCATGGCCCAAGGCCCGCCATCACAAGCGCCGTCTGATCCAGCAACATCTCGTTACTTGTCTTTACCGGGCTCTGCGTCGGAACGGTTACCTTCACCTGGCCACGGACTGGCCGGACTATGCCGACCAGATGCGCGCGGTCGTCGACGCGACGCCGTGGACTGGTGGCGCCGTCGGAGTCGACGCCAGGGCCTGTTGCCGGGAGCGAGACGGAAACGGGCATGGTGGCGCGGGTCGCACGGCCGATCACGAAGTTCGAACGGCGGGGCCTGCGCCTCGGGCATCCGATCAGTGACATCGTGAGGATCAAGACGGGCACCGATCCCGCAACAAAGTGATACAGGTGTGTCGACGTTCCGGACACCTTGCTGAATGCGGGTTCGGACCCATCCCCGGAAGAGGGCAAAACGACTGAATTCCACTCCCCGCAATGCTGCAGGGGTGCCACTTGCGCGCTCCGGGATTGTTGCGATAATGCCAACGCAAGTAACATCGAAGCCCCTGAGAGGGCAGAGTGCAAGGTAGCAAACTGCACGACAAGAGAAATTTTGCGGGCCCTGGACGGAACTTTTCAGAATGCAAGAACTACCGACATACGACCTTCGAGATCATCGCTTCGCGATCTCTGGCGCGTCAGGCTTCATCGGCCGGCATCTGGTCAGTCTGCTGCACGAACGAGGTGCTCAGGTGGTCATGCTCCGCCGCCCCGGCAGTCCGACGGCGCCGTTCACCGCCGTGCGCTCGCACGTCATCGACTTCAACGACACCAAGGCCTGTGCCGCCGCGTTGCGCCGGCTCAAGCCGAGTCACATCATCCACCTCGCGGGTTTCGCCAACAGCGATCGATCGGTGGAATCGATCGCGCGCTCGCTCGATGTCAACCTCACCGCAAGCATGAAGCTGGTGTTGGGGGCGATGGAATCGGTGCCCGACACCCGCCTGGTACTGGCGGGGACCCTGGAGACCTCCAATCCATGGCAGGACGTCATGGAACTGGGATCGCCCTACGGCATCAGCAAGGCGATGCTGGAAGTGCTCGCGGGCGGCCTGCAGCGCCTCTACGGCGCCAATGTGATCAACGCGCGCATCGGCATGGTCTATGGCCCCGACGATCCGAACGAGCATCGACTGGTACCGTCGGTGATCCGCTCGTTCCTGAGCGATGCGGCCCCGGTGCTCAGCAGCGGCCGCCGCCGTTGCGACTGGATTTATGTGACCGACGTGGCCGAGGCACTGCTGCATGCGGCTATGGCCGCCCGCGCGGACGAACCCGGTCTCGATGTCGGGACCGGAAAGCTCATCAGCATCCGTCGCGTCGTGGAAGTCATCCGGGGACATGTCGGCACCGCGCTCGATCCGGTCTTCTCGGATGAACTGGACCGGCCCAACGAGCAGGAGCGCGCTGCGGATGCGGACCGCACGGAACGCATCTGCGGATGGCGTGCTCGCGTCAGCCTCACCGAAGGCATCGCCCGGACCGTGGCCTGGCATCGACGGATGCTCGCGGATGATCCGCGCCCTGCCCTGATGTCGCAGGGACAGGCCCGCGTAGCCAGCCGGACGCGCCCCTCTCTCTGAAGCTTTTCAGCCGGGCGGCCGCCACTCCCCGCGGCCTGCTCCACCTTCTGCCGTTCCTGTCGCGCTATCGGACGCGCGCAGCGCTCGCGCTGCTGTTCCTGCTGCTCGCTGCCGCCACGACGCTGGTCGTTCCCTATGGCCTCAAGCTGCTCATAGACGGCGGACTGACTGCCGGCGATACGGAGCGGCTGGCGATCATTCGCCAGCAGTTCCTGCTGCTGCTGGCACTGGCCCTGATGATGGCGGTGTTCACGTCGGCCCGCTACTACATGGTCAGCTGGCTGGGCGAGCGCATCACCACCGACCTGCGTGAAGCCGTCTACGCCAACGTGCTGCGCCAGCGGCCCGAGTTCTTCGAGACCCTGCAGACCGGCGAAGTGCTGTCGCGGCTGACCGGCGACACGATCCTGGTGCAGACGGTGGTGGGCTCGAGCCTGTCGGTCGGTTTGAGAAGCACGATCATGATGACCGGCGGCATCCTCATCCTGGCCTTCATCCGCCCGATCCTGGTGCTGACCGTCGTCGCCATCCTGCTGCTGTTCATCCTGCCGCTCATGCTGATCGGTCGTCGCGTCCGCAAGCTTTCGCGGGCCAGCCAGGATCGGCTCGCGGACTCCAGTGCCCTCGCCTCGGAAATACTCAATGCCATTCCGGTGGTGCAGAGCTTCGGCCAGGAACGCCGCGAAAGCCTGCGCTTCGACCAGGCCAGCGAACTGACCTTCCAGACCGCGATTCACCGGACCCGGATGCGTTCGCTGCTCACCGCACTGGCGATTGCCGCGGTCTTCACCGCCAATCTCTATGGCCTCTACGTCGGCGTCCAGGCGGTGATGGATGGACGACTGTCGGCGGGCACGTTCGGGCCAGATCGGCATGCTGATCGCCATCGTCGCCTCCTCGGCAGCCGTACTGGCGGAAGTCTGGGGTGATCTGCTGCGCGCCGCCGGCGCCACCGAACGGCTGCTGGAACTGCTGCATGCGCCCGGCGAGGCGCCGGCGCCAGGCGAGCATCCGCGGCCTGCCACCGAAACGGGCTCCCCGGCAATGCCGCTGCGCTTCGAGGCGGTGAGATTCTCATATCCATCGCGCCCGACACCACCGGCTATCGACCAGTTGACTTTCGACGTGCCCGCCGGCAGCACCGTGGCTCTGGTGGGTTCCTCCGGGGCCGGCAAGACAACCCTGTTCCAGTTGCTGCAACGGTTCTACGACATCGACGGCGGGCGGATTCTGATCGGGGGCCGGTCGATTGATGCGATACCGCTGGCACAGTTGCGCGCCATGATCGCGCTGGTGCCGCAGGACCCGGTGATCTTTTCCGGTTCGGCGGCCGACAATATCCGCTACGCCCGGCCCGACGCGAAGGACGAGGCAGTGGAGGAGGCAGCCAGGCTCGCCTTCGCCGACGACTTCATCCGAGCCCTGCCGGACGGCTACCAGACCTTCCTGGGCGAACGCGGTGTACGCCTCTCGGGCGGCCAGCGCCAACGCCTGGCCATTGCACGCGCAATCCTTGCCGACCGGCCCATCCTTCTGCTCGACGAGGCCACCAGCGCGCTCGATGCGCAGTCCGAGCGGACGGTGCAGAAGGCGTTGGATGCCGCCCGCTACAACCGCACCACCCTGGTCATCGCCCACCGCCTTGCCACCGTGCAATCGGCCGACCTGATCATGGTGATGGAAGCCGGGAGGATCGTGGAATCAGGCACGCACCGCCAATTGCTGGCGCTCGACGGCATCTACGCGAAGCTGGCTGCCATGCAGTTCTTCGCGCCGATCAAGGCGTCCAGTTGACCAGCCCGGTGGCCGCAGTCAGCAGCACTATGACGCCGAAGATGATCCGATACCAGGCAAACGCCACGAAGCTGTGGCTGGCGACGAAGCGGATCAGCCAGTGAACGCAGACCAGGGCACTGACGAAAGCGGTGGCCAGGCCGACGGCGAACAGCGGAACATCGGCGACGCTCAGAATGTCCCGGTACTTGACCGTGTCGTACAGGCCGGCCCCGATCAGCGTGGGGATCGCCAGGAAGAACGAGAATTCGGTGGCCGCCTTGCGCGACAGCCCGAACAGCATGCCACCGATGATGGTCGCACCCGAGCGACTCGTGCCCGGCATCAGGGAGAAGGACTGGGCAATGCCGAGCTTCAGGGCATCCAGAGGACTGAGGTCGTCGATGTCGAAGACCCGCGGACGGATCCGCTGCATCCGGTGGCGGTATTCGACCCAGAAGATGATCAGGCCGCCGATGATGAACGCCAGGGCCACCGGCACCGGTTTGAAGAGATAGGCCTTGATCCGGCTGGCGAACAGCACGCCCAGCACCGCCGCGGGCATGAAGGCGATCAGCACGTTGGTCGCGAACCGCTTCGCGACGGGGTCGGTGAAGATCCCGGCGATCGTTGCACCGATCTTCTGCCGGTAGTACCAGATGATCGCAAACATCGCGCCGGTCTGGATCGCGACGTCGAACAACTTGGCCTTCTGGTCGTTCCAACCGAGCAAGGCGCCGGCCAGGATGAGGTGGCCGGTGCTGGAGATCGGGAGGAACTCCGTGAGACCCTCGACGATTCCGAGGATCAGGGCTTTGAGCAGGAGCGGCAGCGCGTAGAGAAATTCCATGGCGGGCAGATAGTACGCGACTTCACCGCTTCCACATGTGATGAAAGTGGTGCACCGGACCATGTCCGGCATCGCTTCGACCGACGGACAAGCCGTCCGCCGCCGCCAGTGCCGCCGTCAGATAGCGCTTGGCCTCGCGCACTGCGGTCGGGGCATCCGTCGTCTGCGGCAGCAGGGCCGCGAGTGCTGCCGACAAGCGTGCAGCCGGTCCCGTGGCTGTTGCGGGTGACGATCCGCGGCCCCGGCAATTCGAGCATGCGATCGCCGTCGTGAAGGATATCGATGGCGTCGCCGTCGAGATGCCCACCCTTGACCAGCACCCACCGCACCCCGTCGTCGCGCATCATGCGCCGCAACCGCTCAGCCGCACGACGCATTTCCGGCAGCGTATCCGGTGGTCGCCTGCGCAGCAGGACGCCGACTTCAGGCAGGTTGGGAGTAATCATGGTCGCCAGCGGAAGCACGGCCTCGATCAGCATGCCGACGGCCTGGGGCTCCAGCAGGCTGTCGCCGCTCTTGGCCACCATCACCGGATCGAGGACCCGATGCGCCAGTTCGCCCGCCGCTATCGGCTTCGCAAGCCCGTCCGCGACCGCCCTCGCGGCTGCGGCCGTTCCGAGCATGCCGATCTTGGCGGCGTCGATGGCGATGTCGGCGAAAAGGGTGTCCAGTTGCAGCCGTATGAAGTCGGGGGCGGTGGCCTGTATGCCGGTGACCCCCTGCGTATTCTGGGCGGTGAGCGCGCATACCACCCCGCAACCATAGGCGCCAAGCGCAGAGAACGCCTTGATGTCGGCAAAGACGCCGGCACCACCGGACGGGTCCACGCCGGCGATCGTCAGCGCGTTGGGAACGCGCCTGCCACCTGCAGCAGGCTTCGCCGCTTTCCGGTCGTCGCCGGGTGCGCCCCTGGGAGAGTCATGAACCATCGGTATTCCAATTCGGGCTGCCGGTGGGCCCGATGCGCACCAGCAAAGGCCTATGCTACGGGCACTTGCATGAGGGTTCCAGCCGCGGCGTCGGCGCAATGGCGCTTTCGGCAAGGAAGTGCGGCATATCGCCGAGGTGCGGTTACCATTCCCGAATCCGATCGTGGTGCCCCGAGGGAGTGATGCGTGAACCTGGAAAAAGTGATCTTCGGTTTTTTCACGATTCTGGCGTGCACCCTGAATTTCGCGTTCTTCATCGGCGACATGGACCGTCCCGACATGCACCATCCGTCAGAGTTGTTCGCGGCAATCATCGTGAATCTGATTACCCTGGTGATCAAATTCGGCGACCGTACCCAACTCGGAGCGACCCATCTCGCCACCAGCCTCGTGGCCACGTTGCAACTGCTTGCCGCCTCGATGGTCTGGCTCTGGACGGTCTACTTTCAGCAGGAAGTGATGGGCCCCGGGGCGATGTCCGCCATCGTGTCGATGTCGGGCGGCGCCCTACTCGCCAACCTGGTGTCGATCGCGCTGCTGATCGGCGAGACCCTGCGTCAGGGGCGCTGACCTGAAGCGGCTGCCCGCAGCCGGACCCTGCGCGCTGACCGGAGGCTGATGCGCGGATGAACGACGTCCTCTACATCATCCTGCGGCGCCTGCGAATACCGCTGATCACCCTGATCGTCGTGTATGCCATCTCGGTCGGGGGCCTGGCGGTGATGCCGGGCACCGATCCGCAGGGCAATCCCTGGCAGCTTGGTTTCTTTCACGCCTTCTACGTGATGAGCTATACCGCGACCACGATCGGATTCGGCGAACTGCCGTATCCGTTCAGCGACGCCCAACGCGCATGGCTCATCCTGTCGATCTACCTCTCGGTGATCGGCTGGACATATGCGCTGGGCTCGATCTTCGCGATGACCACCGACCCTACCTTCCGCAGCACGGTGGCCCGCAGCATCTTCCGGTGGCGCGCCCGGGGACTCACCGATCCGTTCTTCATCATCTGCGGCTGCGGCCAGAGCGGCGCCGCCCTGGCGCGCGCATTGGATCGGATGGGTTACCGGGTGGTGCTCCTGGACCCGCGCGAGGACCGTGCCGCCCGGATCGCCGTCGGTGAGTTCATCATGCCGCCGGTGGTGCTGGTGGCGGATGCCCGAAATCCGGAAGTACTCGCGGACGCCGGCATCCAGAAGACCGAGTGCAAGGGCGTCATTGCCCTGGCCGGACCGGACAGCGCCAACCAGACGATCTCCATCGGGGCCAAGGTCCTGCGCACCGACATGCTGGTCATAGCCCGGGTGAAGGGATCGGTCGAATATGGCAACCTGAGCGCATTCGGCGGTGTCCACATCATCAACCCGTTCAAAGTTCTGGCAACCAACATCGCGTTGGACATCGCGGCGCCCGAAGTGCTCCGGCTGGAGGAATGGCTCAGCGGCGCTCCGGGCTCGCCCTGCCCGAGCCGCGTCAACGTGCCGAAGGGGCCCTGGGTGCTGGTCGGCTACGGGCGATTCGGCGAGTCCATCACCGAAGTCCTGGACGAGGCCCGGGTCGAATGGCAAGCCATCGACCCGAGCGGAGCGGTGGCGCGCGAGGCGCGCGTACTGGCGGCCGACAACAGCGAATCCGCGCTGCGCGCCGGCGGCATCACCCGGGCCGCGGTCCTGGTGGCCGGCACCGACAACGACACTGTCAACCTCGGCGTCACCACCCTCGCACGCCGACTCAATCCCGACATCTTCGTCGTCATCCGCCAGAACGACGCGGCCGACCGGGTCCTGATCGACGCAGCCCATGCCAACATGCGGTTCGTTCAGTCCGACCTGATCGCCAGGGAATGCCTGCAGATCCTGAAGACGCCGCTGCTCGGCGACTTCATCAACCTGGTGCGCGGCGGCGGCAGCACCCAGGCAAGCCGGGCGATCGAACTGATCATGTCCACCGTCGGCAACGCCTCGCCGCGCAATTGGGAATTTCGCTGCGACACTCTCCAGCCCGGCATGTTCGGGGCGTTCTTCCAGACCTACGAGGAGCCTCTGCAGATCCGCCACCTGCTGGTGGATCCCACCGATCGCGATCGCTCGCTGACCGCGGCGGCCCTCTTCCTCGTGCGCCGGGGCCAGAAGCTGATGATGCCCCCACCGGATACCGAACTGAAACCAGGCGATCGCATCCTGTTCATCGGGCGCGACCACGCCCGGGCGCGCCAGATGCGGTTCCTGCTTGAACCCGGCGTCTTCCACTATGTCCGTACGGGCGCGCAGACGCCACTCGGCTGGTTGTTCCGCAATCTCGAGAAACTCCGTGCCGCGAAGGCGGGTCAGGCGGCGTCGGGAACTGCGACGCGCGTGCCGACCGCCGATGGACACGGCGCCGAGACCGGGCGGACCGCGCGTTGACCCTGTCTGCCGGCCGGGTTACATTAATGACTCAACAGTCAGTAATTTGACTGCAGGATTCAAGGCCCCAAGGTCACCGACGCCACATGCAGTCCGAAGCCACATCGCAACCCCCGTCGACCAAGCCGCCGGTGACGAAGCGCCGCCCGCGCGGGCCACGCTGGGAGCGGCGCAAGGACAGTCGTCCGAGCGAGTTGCTGGATGCGGCACTGGATACTTTTGTCGAGCGCGGATTCGCCGCCGCCCGCCTGGAAGACGTCGCTGCCCGTGCCGGCGTCTCCAAGGGGACGCTCTATCTCTACTACGCCAACAAGGAAGAACTCTTCAAGGCGGTTGTTCGACGCTCGATTGCGCCGCTGATCTCGGAAACGCGCGAACTGATCCAGCGTTCAGCGAAGGACAGCGAGTCCCTGCTTGGCGAGTTCCTCGATATCTGGTGGACGCGCTACGGCGGCACCCGACTGGCGGGCATCACCAAGCTGGTGGTCGGCGAAGCCGGCAATTTCCCCGACCTCGCGCGCTTCTACAATGGCGAAGTGGTCCGCGGCAACCATGAATTGATCACCATGATTCTTCAGCGCGGTGTCGACCGCGGCGAATTCCGCGAGATCGACGTCGATGCCGCCGCCCATCACGTGATGGCGCCACTGGTGTTGAAATCGATCTGGCTGAACTCGATCGAACCCTGCTGCGGCGCCGGCACACTGGACCCGCAGCACTTCCTCGCCCATCATCTCGACATGCTGCTGAGGGCGCTGCGCGCATAGGAGTCTGTCGGAGTATGGGAAGGGGTCGCGTTCACACCAGAAAGTCGCGAGGCAAGGCGCGTGTTCCGGTCGATACCGGTGGGTATCGACCGGGTTGCGCAACGCCGCATCGCGCCTTTCTGGTGCGAACCCGTAGGGCGGCGGACGACAGGGCGCATCGCGGCGTTGCGCGAAGGGCTCAATACCCCTTGGTATTGACCCCTTCGCGCGCCTTGCGCTGCATCCCTGTCGTTCACCGCGCGGCCCCTTCCCATACTCCGACAGACTCCTAGGCAATCTCCCCGAATGAACGACAGAACCGACATGGATATCGAGCAGGCAAGATTCAACATGATCGAACAGCAGATCCGCCCTTGGGACGTGCTGGATCCGGACATACTGGATGCGCTCGCGCTCGTGAAACGGGAGGACTTCGTGCCGCCTGCCTACCGGGAAATGGCCTTTGCCGATGTCGAGATTCCGTTGAAGCTCGAGGGCAGGTCCACCGGACAGGTGATGTTCACGCCCAAGGTGGAGGCGCGCCTGCTGCAGGGCCTGGCCGTGCGCAAGCATGAGTCGGCACTGGAAATCGGGACCGGATCGGGATACGGCACCGCCTTGCTCGCGCAACGCACACACCGGATACAGTCGTGGGAGATCGACCCGTCCCTGCACGCCTTCGCCGCCGACAACCTACGGCGCGCCGGCATCGGGTCGCCGAGGCTGCGCGCGGGGGACGGCTCCCAGCTGCCGGGCGAGGAAAGGTTCGATGTCATCATCCTGTCGGGTTCCGTCGCCGAGGTACCTCACGCCCTGCTCTCACGACTCAACGAGGGCGGCAGGCTGGCCGGCATCGTCGGCGAAGAGCCCACGATGCACGGGCGGATCTACACCCGGGTCGGCGCGGACTGGACCCATGAAGATCTCTTCGAGACCGTAGCCGGACGACTGCAAGGTTTTCCTGCCGGCCGTCATTTCCGGTTCTAGGAGCCTGTCCTAGGTGGTGCGATCGATCACAGCCCCCGAATTGGCCCGATGGCTCGCGTCAGCGGAGGGTCAAGCCCCGATCGTGCTGGACGTGCGGGAGCCGTGGGAGCTTGCTATCGCAAAGCTGCCGGACGCTGTGGCCATGCCCATGGGATCGGTCATGTCCTCGTTCACCCAACTCGATCCCGATCGTCCCACCGTCTGCCTATGCCACCACGGCGTGCGCAGCCTGCAGGTGGCCCTGTTCCTCGAACGCCAGGGTTTCAGTGACCCGATCAACCTGAGCGGTGGGATTCAGGCCTGGGCGGAAGAGGTCGATCCGGCCGTCGCCATGTATTGAGCGCCCATTGGCCGAATACGTTTTCAACGGAGTTTCTCTGATGACAGCCGATCGTGCAGCCGGTCCATCGCGGCCGACCTTTGACTCTTCGCGCCGCCCCGGCCCGGCACCGCTCGTCGCCCTGTCGCTCGCGGCGCTGGTCGGCCTCGGGCTGGCATTGCCGCAACGCGCGCAGGCGCTCGACCTGCGGCAGGCCTTCGAAGCCGCGCAGCGCTATGACGCGCAGCTGAACAGCGCCCGGCTGCAGCTGACCACGGTGCGCGAGCGGCTGCCTCAGGCCCAGGCCGCGCTCAAGCCGGCCCTCAGCGCGTCGGCCGCGGCCAACGCCGGACGCGTCGACACCGACGTCAGCCCGGCTCGCAGCTTCGACGGGCTCAACGGTGGCATCAGCCTGAGCTACCCGCTCTATCGCCCTGGCCTCGATGCCCTGGTCGATCAGGCTGAAATCGGCGTGCGACTGGCCGAGGCGCAACTCGGCTCGGCGGAGCAGGACCTGGCCCTGCGGGTGGCGATCGCCTACTTCGACGTGCTGTCGGCGCAGGACGCGGTCGAAGTCGCGGATGCGCAGCGACGGGCGATCTCGGAGCAGTTCGAGGCGGCCAAGCGCAACTTCGAAGTCGGCACCGCAACCATCACCGACCAGCAGGAGGCGCAGGCGCGGCTGGACCTGAACGCTGCGCAACTGGCCGCCGCGCGCAACGACCTGACCGTCAAGCAGGCGGCGCTGGCGCAATTGACCGGCCTCGAGGCCGGGAAGCTCGACACCCTCAAGCTCGAGGTGCCGCTGCCCGGCGCGCAGCCGAACGACATCGAACTGTGGGTAACGGGCGCCCGGGAGAACAACTTCGTCGTGCAGCAGCAGGCGCTGGCGGCCGCTATCGCCCGGCTGGACATCGACCGCGCCCGCTATGCCAGGAGCCCGGTGGTGGATCTGGTCTCGCAGGCGAGCCTGCTTAAAGGAAAGACCGCAACCACGGTCAGTTCGCCGGCCGACCGGTTGACGACGCTGAGCGCGGGCATCCAGGTCTCCGTGCCGCTCTACAGCGGCGGCGGGCTCGATGCCCGCGAACGTGAAACGGTGGCAGCGCTGGAGAAGGCCGAGTCCGACCTGGTGAATGCGCGGCGGCAGTCGGCACAGGGCACCCGTCAGGCCTTCCTCGGACTGAAGAGCAGCGCCGAACAGGCCAGGGCGCTCGAGGCTGCTGTCGCATCGAGCCGGCTGGCGCTGGATTCCAACCTGCTCGGGTACCAGGTGGGAGTGCGCATCAATGTCGATGTGCTCAACGCCCAGCAGCAGCTGTTCTCGACCTTGCGCGACCTTGCCCGGGCCCGCTACGACGTGCTGCTCAACAACCTGCGACTGCGGTCGGCTGCGGGCGTACTCGCCCCCAACGACGTGGCCGCCGTCAGTTCGCTGCTGTCGGCACCGACCGACCGGACCTTCCCGATCCTGACCGGACCGAACGCCGAGCGCGCAGGCGGAGCGACACCCGGCGCGAGACCCGGGGCCACCGGCACCGCTCCCGTGCTGCCGCGCAACTTCGGCGGTCGGACCACCAAGCCCATCCCGCCGGGTGCACCGCGCCCGCCTGCCAGGAACTAGGAATCCCGGCACCGCTGCAGCAAGGGCTGCAGCGCGGCCAGCGTGCGCTCGGTCGCCCCGCGGTGAGCCTGCGCAAACCGGAGAGCCGCCTGTGACATCGCCTCCCGCCGCGCCGGGTCGGCGGCAATCGAGCACGCAGTGCTGACGGCCGCGTCACTGTCGGCCACCTGTATCGAAGCGCCTGCCGCAAGCGACTCGGCCGCCGCCTGCTCGAAATTGAAGGTGGACGGACCAAGGACCACCGGACATCCCAGTGCATTGGCCTCGATCAGGTTCTGCGATCCGAAGGCCAGCAGCGAGCCACCCATGATCGCCACGTCGGCGCAGGCGTACCAGGCCTGCATCTCGCCCATCGAATCGCCCAGCAGCGCGTCGCATCCGGCGAGTCCGGCGTCGGGCCGGTCGAGTGCTTCACGGCGCAGCAGCCGTCCGGCCGGCATCATCGTCTTCATGAGTTCGGCCACGGCCTCGAAGCGGTTGGGATGCCGGGGCACGATGACCAGGAGCGGGCCGGCGGCCAGGAATTTCTGCCAGCTTTCGAGCAGCAGCGCCTCCTCGCCGTCGCGGGAACTGGCCAGCAGGACGATCGGTCGATTGCCCAGGCTTTCGCGCCAGCGCCGCCCCGTCGCCCGCGCCTGCTCGGAAACCGCCTGGTCGAACTTGAGATTGCCGGTCACCGCATCGGCGGGGCGGGCCAGTTGAGCCATGCGGGCCGAGTCCGCTTCGGACTGGGCCACGATAACGCAGAACGCGTTGATGGCCGGTCGGATCAGTCGCTGGTACCGCAGTCCGCGCGCCAGCGACCGGTCCGAGAGCCGGGCGTTGACCACCGCGATCGGTATGTCGAGCAGACCTGCGGCATGCATCAGATTGGGCCACACCTCCGCTTCCATGATCAGCCCGCACCGTGGCCGGTAGGTGCGCAGGAAACGAGCGACGAAGGACTGCAGGTCATAGGGGAGATAACACTGGCGCAGGCGAGGCCCCAGATCACCCAGCAGGGCTTTACCGGTCTCGCGCCCGGTCGGAGTCGTATGCGTCAGGAGGATCGGCGCATCCGGAAAACAGCCGGCCAGCCGACGGATCAGTGCCGCCGCCGCGGCGGTTTCCCCGACCGACACGGCATGGATCCAGATCGGTCGCCCGCCCCCTGGCACCGGCCGGCCGATGCCGAAGCGCTCCAGCCAATGGTGCCGGTAGGCCGGCTGGCGCCGGCTGCGGTAGAGCAGATAGCCGAGCGCCAGCGGCAGGGCCAGCAACCAGCCGAGGGAGTAGAGCCTGCGCAACCGCCCGCCCTCCCCGGGAGCGTCGCTCAGAACGGCAGCTTCGCGTCCGGCGCTACATCCAGGATCGCCTGCTTGAGGCTTTGCTGGATACGGGCGAGGGCCTTGTCGGTATCAGCCTCGAAGCGCAGCACCACCACCGGGGTCGTGTTGGAAGCCCGTGCCAGGCCGAATCCGTCGGGGTACTCCACCCGGACGCCATCGATCGTGATGACCTCGGTAGCACCGTCGAACTTCGCGTTCTTCTGCAGGGCATCGATCAGCTTGAAGTTTTCGCCTTCAGCCATTTTGAGCTGGAGTTCCGGCGTGGTCGGCGAATCGGGCAAGGCCTCCAGTACCGCGCTCGCGTCGGGGTAGCGCGAGAGAATTTCCAGCAGCCGCGCAGCGGTGTAGACACCGTCGTCGAATCCGTACCAGCGGTCATTGAAGAAGACATGGCCGCTCATCTCGCCCGCCAGCTTGGCACCGGTTTCCTTCAACTTGGCCTTGATCAGCGAATGCCCGGTGCGCCACATCAGCGGCTCCCCACCGTGTTCACGGATCCAGGGTGCCAGGTTGCGCGTGCACTTGACGTCATAGATGATCTGGGCGCCCGGATTGGCCGCCAGCACGTCCTGCGCGTAGAGCATCAGCTGCCTGTCCGGAAAGATGATCCGACCCGATCGGGTCACCACGCCCAGGCGATCGCCGTCGCCGTCGAAGGCAAGGCCAAGTTCCGCATCGGTGGCGGCGACGGTTGCGATGAGGTCCTGCAGGTTTTCCGGATGGGCGGGATCCGGATGATGGTTCGGAAAATTGCCATCCACCTCGCAGAACAGTTCCGTCACCTCCTCGCACCCGATCGCACGCAACAGGCCCGGTGCAACAGCGCCGGCCACGCCGTTGCCCGCATCCACGACGACCTTCATCGGGCGCGCCAGCTTGATGTCGCCGGTGACCTTGGCCAGGTAATCCGGCAGCACATCGCGGGTGGTCAGCGTCCCTGGGCGCTCAGCGCGCAGCGCCCCCCAGGCGGCGGCATCGCGGATGGTGGCGACGATACCGGTGATTTCCTCACCGTAGAGGGTCCTCCCGGCCAGCATCATCTTCAGCCCGTTGTACTCCGGCGGGTTGTGGCTGCCGGTTACGGCCACCCCGGTACCACTGCCAGTCAGCACGGTTGCGAAATAGACCAGCGGGGTCGGCACCATGCCGATGTCCACGACATCCACACCGGCGGCACAGATGCCCGCCGCCAACGCCGATGCCAGCCGTGGGCCGGACAGGCGGCCATCGCGACCGACCACGATACTGGACACGCCGGCATCACGGGCACGGGCGCCAAGCACGAGGCCGATGGCGGCCACCGCCTGCTCGGTCAGCGTTTCGTCGACGACGCCGCGGATGTCGTAGGCCTTGAAGATGCCGGGCGATACCGCGGGTGCCGCGCCGCCGGGTGCCAGCAGCGAGGCGACGGCCGGGTCAGTTGCTGAGGTCATGAGAAGGTCCGTGGGGCATGTTGATCACCATGAAAGGGCGCCGGTCGGCAGACAATACAATCCATCCATGAATGGTAACGGCATTGACGATGGCGCGAGCCGACCGCTCGTCGTGGTCACTGGTGCCGGCGGCTTCATCGGCCGGCCGATGATCAGCGCTCTGTTGCAGGCCGGCTACCGGGTCAGGGCGGTAAGCCGCAGCGTCCCGGCGGCCGATACGCCGGTCGCAGGCGGCGCGCTCCACTTCGCACGCCATCCGGGTGTCGCACCCGATGCAAATTGGCATGCGGTGCTGGCCGGTGCCGACGCGGTCGTGCATCTCGCGGGCATGGCGCACATGCCGCTGGACACGAGGCAGATGCGTCGCCGCCTTCGTGAAGTCAATGTGCTGGCCACGCATCGGCTCGCGCAGGCCGCGGCCGCCGCGAGCGTGCGCCACTTCATTTTCATGAGTTCCATCAAGGCCGTCGGCGACCACTCGCAGGGGGCGGCCCTGGCCGAGCACGACAACCCGGCGCCTGAGGATTGCTACGGTGTCGCCAAGCTGGCGGCGGAGCGACGGCTGCAGCGTCTGGTACCGGCAATGCGGGTGGTGATTCTGCGCCCGCCCCTGGTCTACGGCCCGGGTGTCGGCGCCAACTTCCGGGCGCTGATGCGCGTGGTCGGCCGCGGCCTGCCCTTGCCGTTCGGGTCCGTCGACAACCGCCGGAGCCTGCTCTACGTCGGCAATCTCGCCGCTGCCGTGCTGCGTTGTCTGGAACGCGCCGACGTCGGCTCAGGTACGTTCCATCTCAGCGACGACCAAGCAATCTCGACGCCGGATCTGATAAAGGAAATCGCCCGTGCGCAAGGCCGGCCCGCCCGGCTGGTGGGCGTGCCTGCGGGCTGGCTGTCGATGGCCGCCCGGCTCGCCGGCCGCCGTGCGCAGGCCGATCGCCTGCTGGGATCGCTCGAAGTCGACAGCCGGCGATTCTGCCGCGAGTTCGACTGGCGGCCGCCGTACACACTGGCACAGGGGCTGCAGGCAACGGTTGCCGGCTGAGTTCAGGCGTCGCGCAGGACAGCGGCCAGCAGCTGGTCCCAGGCCGGCATGCGCAGGCCCCAGGATTCGATGCGCGACAAGTCCAGGCAGGAATTGGCCGGGCGGCGCGCCGGCGTCGGGTAGTCCGACGCCGCGATCGCTTCGAGGGTCGGCATCCGGGGCACCTGCCAATGACTTCGCGGCAGCGCCTGGGCGGTATCGGCCTGCGCCCCGGCCTGGGATGCGCGGTGAAGGAGGGACAGCCCGAGGCTCGCGTAGTCGAACCAGCTGGTCCTGCCGGACGGCGCCAGGTTGAGGATGCCCGACCAGTCCCTGCGCTGCGGATCGACCTGTCGCCGGGCGATCAGCTGCGCCGTGGTGTCGGCGATCAACGACGCCGGGGTCGGCGCGCCGAACTGATCCGCGACGATGCGCAGGTGATCCCGGGTGGAAGCCAGCCGCACCATGGTCCTGAGGAAGTTGTTGCCGGTCAGGGAATAGACCCAGCTGGTGCGCAGGATCAGGTGAGCACACCCCGACGCCTGGATGGCCTGTTCGCCCTCCAGCTTCGTCAGGCCATAGGCATTGACGGGCGCCACCGGATCATCCTCGCGATAGCGCCCCTCGCGGCTGCCATCGAACACGTAGTCGGTGGAATAGTGCACCAGCAGCGCCGAGGCCTCGGCGCAGTATTGCGCGAGGGCGGCGGGCGCCTGCGCATTGATCAGGCGCGCCCGGTCGATCTCGCTCTCGGCCTTGTCGACCGCCGTATAGGCGGCGGGATTGACCACGACCGCGGGGGCGATTTCCCGCAACCGCGGGCCGAGGGCGGCGGGATTGCCGAGATCGAGGCTGCGGCTGTCGAGCGCGATCACCTCGCCCAGGGGCTGCAGGCTGCGAACCAGTTCCCGGCCCACCTGCCCGGTCACGCCGGTCACCAGGATCTTCATGCGCGGGCGGGCATGGCCGGCGTGACCGCATAGACGTCGGCATCCGCCAGGCGCTTGCCCTTCACATCCTTGTCCGAGACCACCAGGTTTTCCTGACCGCCGACCTGTCCGATCGGCCACTCTATCGCCAGCGCCGGATCGTTCCACAACAGGGTCCGCTCATGGGCGGGCGCCCAGAAGTCGGTCGCCTTGTAGAGCACCGTGCTGCCGTCCTCGAGCGACAGGAATCCATGGGCGAATCCCGCCGGAATCCAGGCCACCAGGTTGTTTTCGGCCGACAGCACGAAGGACGCCGACTTGCCGAAGGTCGGTGAGTCCCGGCGCAGGTCCACTGCCACGTCGTGGATCGCGCCCTGCAGTACGCGGATCAGCTTGCCCTGGGCCTGCTCGATCTGGTAATGCAGGCCGCGCAACACGCCGCGCGCCGAGGACGACTGGTTATCCTGGACAAACGCGACCGAAGTGCCGCTCAGTTCGTCGAACACGCGCTGGTTGAAGCTCTCGAAGAAATAGCCGCGGCTGTCGCCGAACTTCTTCGGCTCCATCAGGAACACACCGGGCAACGGTGTATCGATACGTTTCATTGCAATCCCTTCGAGCCGGTATTTCCGGAAACCGTCATTTAAAACACCCGTTCGCTGAGCACCGACAGCAGGTACTTTCCATAGCCGCTCTTCTGCAGCGGCGTGGCCAGCGCAGTCAGTTGCGCCGCGTCGATGTAGCCCATGCGATAGGCGACCTCTTCCGGACAGGCAATCTTCAGGCCCTGGCGCTTCTCGATCGTCTGGACGAACAGCGATGCCTCGATCAGGGATTCCTGGGTGCCGGTATCGAGCCAGGCATAGCCGCGACCCATGGTCTTGACATGCAAGTCGCCGAGTTCGAGGTACTTGCGGTTGACATCCGTGATCTCCAGTTCGCCGCGGGGCGATGGCTTCAACCCCTTGGCAATCCCGACGACGCGCTGATCATAGAAGTACATGCCGGTCACGGCATAGTGGGACTTCGGCTGCGCGGGCTTCTCTTCCAGGCTGATCGCGTGGCCCGTGTCGTCGAACTCGACGACGCCGTAGCGCTCGGGGTCGTGCACGCGATAGGCGAACACGGTAGCACCGGATGGCCGCCGCGCCGCCTCCATCAGATCGTCGCCGAGGGCATGACCGTAGAAGATGTTGTCGCCGAGCACCAGCGCGCAGGCGTCGTCGCCGATGAAGTCCTCACCGATAAGGAAGGCTTGCGCCAGCCCGTCCGGCGAGGGCTGTACCGCGTAGGACAGGCTGATGCCCCAGGCCTTGCCGTCGCCGAGCAGCTGCTCGAATCGCGGCGTATCCTGCGGGGTGGAAATGATCAGGATTTCCCGGATACCCGCGAGCAGCAGGCAACTCAGGGGGTAGTAGATCATCGGCTTGTCGTAGATCGGCAGAAGCTGCTTGGAGACCGCCTGCGTGACCGGGTACAGGCGTGTGCCGGAGCCCCCGGCCAGGATGATCCCCTTCATCGGACGCTCCCTGCCGCGCGATCGGCATAGTTGCGTTCCATCCACTCGCGATAGGCACCGGACTGTACCGCCGCCACCCAGTCCTGATGCGCGAGGTACCAGGCTGACGGTCTTGCCGATCCCCGTATCGAAGGTCTCCGCGGGCTTCCAGTCGAGTTCCGCGGCGATCCGGGTCGCGTCGATCGCGTAGCGCCGGTCATGTCCCGGCCGGTCCTTGACATAGGTGATGAGACGCTCGCGCGGCCCGGCCGGATCCGGACGCAGATCGTCGATCAGGGCGCATACCCGGCGCACGATCTCGATGTTCGGCTTTTCGCTGTTGCCGCCGATGTTGTAGGTTTCGCCCGGTCTGCCCGCCTCCAGCACCCGCCGAACTGCCGAACAATGGTCCGACACGTAAAGCCAGTCGCGCACGTTCAATCCGTCCCCGTAGACGGGCAAGGGCCTTGCCGGCGAGCGCATTGGCGATGATCAGCGGAATCAGCTTCTCCGGGAACTGGAACGGCCCGTAGTTGTTGGAACAGTTGGTGGTGACCACCGGCAGCCCGTAGGTATGGAAATAAGACCGCACCAGATGATCGGAACCGGCCTTGCTGGCCGAATACGGGCTGTTAGGCTGGTAGGGATGGGATTCGGTGAAGGCGGCGTCATCGGGGCCGAGCGAGCCATAGACTTCGTCGGTGGAGACGTGCACGAAACGGAACGCCGCCTTGGCTGACGCATCCAGCCCCTGCCAGTATGACCGGGCGGCCTCGAGCAGCGTGAACGTGCCGACGATGTTGGTGCGCACGAACTCCTCGGGTCCGAGGATCGACCGGTCGACATGGCTTTCCGCCGCGAAGTGCACGATGGCCCGCGGCTTGTGTGACGTCAGCAGCGCATCGATCGCCGCGCGATCGCAGATGTCGGTCCGGGAAAAATGATGAGCAGGATTGGACTGCAGCGATGTCAGGTTCTGCAGGTTTCCGGCGTAGGTCAGTTTGTCGACATTGACGACGCCTTCGGCCGACCGCTGCAACCAATCGAGCACGAAGTTCGAGCCTATGAAGCCCGCTCCGCCAGTTACTAGAATCATGGTGTGTCTGATTTCCGTTCAAAGCCGGCCACGCGCAACCGATGCGGGAACGCCTGGCGCATAATCCGAAAAGTATAAATTCGGGTCCTGGGCGCTCTCAGTGCGGATTGTCTCAGATCGCACCTGAGGCGACGGCGACGCTGATTTGCCGGGCCGCCGAGGCTCCCAGCTTCCGACCGCGCCCTTGCCAGCCATCCTGTCAACTACTGACCTGTCCGCGACCAGCCAGATAATCAGCCAATTGGCCGCCTGCACCGCGGCAGCCCTGGTGTCGCTTTTCGCCACCAGCCTGCTTGCGCGCCATGGCGCGCGCCTGGGGCTGCAGGACCTCCCCAACGCCCGCTCCTCCCACCAGCGTCCCACCCCCCGCGGCGGCGGGATCGCGATCCTGGCCGCGTTCCTGGTGGCACTTCCCTGGGCCCTGCCCGGAGGCGCCGCCGCAGCCACTCCGCTTGCAGCATCACTCGCGGCCGCCGTCCTGCTGGCCCTGGTCGGCCTGGCCGACGACCGCTTCGGCCTGGGACTGGCGGTCCGTCTGGCAGCCCAGAGCGTGGCAATGCTGGCACTGCTGCTGGCTCTCGCGCACATTGCCATACCCGGGACGCCGGCGGACAGCGCCCTGCCCGTGGCGGTGACCGGCATCCCTTCCCTGGCCCGGTGGCTGCCGTCGGCATGGCCCTTATGGGCGGTGACCGGCATGGACATCGCATTCCTGCCCCTGCTCCTGCTTGGCGGCGTGTGGTGGGTCAACCTGTTCAATTTCATGGACGGCATCGACGGGCTGGCTGCTTCTCAGGCACTGTTCATGCTCCTGGCAGCTCTTGCTGATCAAGCTTTTCGGCTCCGGGGTGATCACAGATGGAGCACAGGTCCTTGCCGACCCCGTGGCTGCCGCGAGTCTCGTGCTGGCGGCGGCGGTGGCCGGGTTCCTGGTGCTGAACTGGGCTCCTGCCCGGATCTTCCTCGGCGACGCCGGCAGTCTGTTTCTCGGATTTTCAATTGTCGCGATTGCCGCACATGACGTTACTCGCGGCGACTTGAGTCTCTGGACATGGCTGATCCTGGGCAACCTGTTCCTGGTGGACGCCACCGTGACGCTGCTGCGGCGCTGGCTCGGCGGAGATTCCGTCACGGCAGCGCACCGCAGCCACCTGTACCAGCGACTCGGGCGGCGCTGGGGAGGGCACGCGAAGGTGTCACTTGTATACTGCCTGCTCAACGTCTCCTGGAACTTCCCCCTGGCCCTATCAGCCCATCAGGCGCCGCATTGGGCGCCCGTGATCCTGCTGCTGGCAATGCTGCCACCGGCGGCGGTCGCATGGCGTATGGGCGCAGGCCTGCGGGACGGGTGAGCCGCCAGCCATGAGACTGCTCAACGTCAATCCGCGGACGTTTGTCGCGATGGGGCATGACCTCATCGTGTCTGCGCTGGTGTGGACCTTCACGTTCTCCCTGCGCTGGAACTTCGAACTCGAGCGGTCCACCCAGATCATTCTGCTGCAGACCCTGCCGGCAGTATTGGCCGTCCAGATCGGCTGCTTCGTCTATTTCGGCCTTTATCGCGGGATCTGGCGCTACGCCTCGGTCCATGATCTGAAACTGATCGCCGGCGCGGTCGGCATGTCGGCGCTGATCATCCCGATCCTGCTGCTGTTGTGGCGCAACGGCCTGGGCGTACCACGCTCGCTCTACTTCCTCAATCCCCTCCTGCTGATCCTGTTCATGAGTTCCGGCCGCCTGGCGTACCGGTGGTGGAAGGAAAAGTCCGCTTGGCCCCAGGGGCCGCAGGCCCAGCCGGTGATCCTGCTGGGGTCGGGCATCGCCGCTTTGACGCTGATCGACGAACTCAACCGCAGCGCTTCCTGGTATGTCGTCGGGCTGCTCGACGAAAACCGCAGCAAGGTCGGCCGCCAGCTTGGCGGGGTTCCCATTCTCGGCCACTGGGATCAGCTCGAACAGATCGCGCGCGACAGCAACTGCAGCAACGCCGTGCTCGCGACCGGGACCGCGGACCAGGCCGCCCGCAAACGGGTGTTCGAACTCTGCGAAAAGGCTCATGTGAACCTGCTGGTGATTCCGGACCTGCATGAACTCATGAGCGGGCGGGTCAAGGTCTCCCAGATCCGCCATGTCCAGGTCGACGACCTGCTGGGCCGGGACCCGGTGCAACTCGACACCAGCGGCCTGCGCCACATGCTCGCGGGCAAGTCGGTGATGGTGACCGGGGGCGGCGGGTCGATCGGCGCGGAACTGTGCCGGCAGATCGCGCGCTTCGAGCCCGAGCGGATCATCGTGGTCGAGATGAACGAGTTCGCGCTCTACCAGATCACGGAGAGCCTGCAGTCCGGTTTTCCTGCCGTCAGCGTCGTGCCTATCGTCGGCGATATCAAGGACGAGCGCCGCCTGATCGAAGTCTTCGTCCGCTACGCGCCGACTGTCGTCTTTCATGCGGCGGCATACAAGCACGTCCCGCTGCTGGAACAGGACAACGCCTGGGAAGCGGTCCGCAACAATGCCCTCGGAACGCGGGTGGTGGCAGATGTCGCGGCTCGCTTCGAGGTCGAGAAGTTCGTCTACATCTCGACCGACAAGGCCGTCAACCCGACCAACGTCATGGGTGCCACCAAGCGCCTGGCGGAGATGATCCTGCAGTTTCGCCATCGCCTCAACGGCCTGCCGGTGGTGATCGTGCGCTTCGGCAACGTACTCGGCTCCAGCGGCAGCGTCATCCCCAAGTTCCGGGAGCAGATCGACCGGGGCGGTCCGATCACCGTGACCCATCCGGAGATCACCCGCTACTTCATGTCGATTCCCGAGGCGACGCAACTGGTGCTGCAGGCGGCGCTGATGGGCCGGGGCGGCGAGACTTTCGTCCTCGACATGGGCGAACCGATCCGCATCGTCGAACTCGCGCGCACCATGATCCGTCTCTCGGGTTTCACCGAAGAAGAAATTCAGATCGAGTTCACCGGCCTGCGCGCAGGCGAGAAGCTCTATGAGGAATTGCTCGCGGACAACGAAAAGACGCTGGCCACTCCGCACTCCAAGCTGCGGGTGTCACGGCCGATCGAGCCGCCCGGCACCGCCTGGGAACTGCAGGCCCGGACCTGGATGGAGTCACTCGGCCCGTATCGGGACGAGGAAGTCCGACGCACGCTGGCGGAATGGGTGCCGGAGTATCAGCCCTCGCTCAAGCTCGATTTCGACAGCATCAAACGTCGCACGCCCGTGCCGCCCAGCGCGCCCGACCTCCTCCAGGACCAGCCGGTTTCGGTGCCGGCGGATCGCGTCGCCAGTGCTGATGATCGGCCATTGAACGGCGGCAAGCTTGGTGTCGCCGGCAGCGGAAAGCTGTTCGGCAACGGCAGCCTCGTCGGCGACGGCGCCGATCCCGCCACACCGGTACCTGGGGTGGCCGGCCTGGCCGACCGCGATCGGTCCAAGGCCAGGGGCGGCAGGGCTGCACCGGACGCGGACGCCGGCAACCAGCCGGCGTAGGAGTCTGTCGGAGTATGAATCGGGGTCAGGGCCAGGGCTCGTGACGATCGCGATCGGCGACCTGCAGGGTTGCGCCCGTCCCTTGCGGCAATTGTTGCGGCGGGTGCAGGCACCGGCCGCGGAGCCGGTCTGGTTCTGCGGAGACCTTGTCAACCGCGGGCCGGATTCCCTCGGAGCGGTGCGTGATGTCATGGCGATGGGCGACCGGGCGGTAACCGTGCTCGGCAACCACGACCTCCATCTGCTTGCCGTCGCCGCCGGTGTCCGCAAGGTACGGGCCAGCGACACCTTGAAGCCCCTGCTCGCCGCCCCGGATCACCGCGAAATCATCGATTGGCTGCGTCTGCGCCCCCTGGCACATCTGCAGGGAGACTACCTGCTGGTGCATGGCGGCCTGGCGCCGCAGTGGGACGCGTTGCAGGCCGTCGCGCTGGCTCATGAGGTCGAAGCGGTGCTGCGAGGCCCGCACTGGGGCGACTTCATGGCGGTGATGTACGGCGACGAACCCGACTGCTGGGATGATTCGCTGAGCGGCGACGAGCGGCTCCGGGCAATCGTCAACATGCTCACCCGGATACGCTACCTCGACAGTGAGGGACGCCTCGACCTTTCCAGCAGCGAGTCACCCGGCAAGGCGCCGGCCGGCCATTTCCCCTGGTTCGACTTGCCGAACCGCCGCAGCGTGAACCGCACCGTGGTCTTCGGCCACTGGTCGACCCTCGGCCTCGTCAACCGCCCCGATCTGGTGGGCCTGGATACCGGCTGTGTCTGGGGCGGCTGCCTCAGCGCGATGCGCCTGGAAACCCGGCAGCTGTTTCAGGTGCACTGCGCTCGATCGGCAAACCCAGGCGGGCGCTGATCAGGGCACGCAGTTCCCGGGCAAGGTCATGGCGGTTGCGTCCAGCCGTGGCGACCGGTTCCAGCACGTGGACTTCGGCAACCAGGCCGGTCGCGCCCACCACCAGCCACAGGGACTGCATAAAGCTCGTATCGCCGACATAGGCCACGGCCTCGGACGGATTTCCGTGTTCATCCAGGTAGCGCAGAGCCAGCGGGACGATCTCGGTATCTTCCTCGATCGCCGCCTCGAGCAGGTTGCCGTAGAACGGCAGCAGCATCCGGCCATCCGAGGTCGTGGCCTCCGGAAAGACCGCGACCGGAAAGCCGGCGCGGATGCGTTCGCGCAGATGGCTGATCACCCGGTGCACTGCGTGGCGCCGGGCGCGCTCGATGAACACCGTCCCGGCCAGCGCAACCAGCAGGCCGGCGACCGGCCAGCGTCGCAATTCCGCTTTGGCGACGAAGGCGGAAGTGGCCACCGCATTGATGGCGAATATATCGAGCCAGGATATGTGGTTGGCGACCAGCATGCGGCCCGGCGCCAGCGCCGCCAGCGCCGACGGGGCTCCCGCCGCGCGGTCCTGCACCCGCAACCGCAACCCGCAGGCGGCCAGCAATGCTGCTGACCATCGGCGGATCACGCGCCGGCGCCGCGCGTCATCCAGCAGAGGAAAGATCAGCAATTCGATCGCAACGCCGGCGACGACCAGCAGCAGCAGCAGCGACAGACGGAACAGCCGGCGCAGGAACGCGGACATCAGGGTCGGGCGGCACCCTGCTTCACTGGCGCCGACCGATTGCCCTGATCCCGTTCGAAGGCGACCCGGCCCCCCACCACCGTCAGCATCGCCCGACCTGCGAGTTCCCGGCCCTGGTAAGGCGTGTCCTTGCCCTGGCTCAGCAGGCTGTGGTCATCCACCACCCACGGCGCGGCGGGGTCGAAGAGGCACAGGTCGGCAACCGCGCCAGCTTGCAGGCCGCTGGGCTGATCGCCTGCCGCACTGCCCTGTTCCGCACCGATGCCGGCAATTCGCGCCGGCGCCCGCGTGAGCAGGTCCAGCATCCGCACCAGCCCTATCTCTTCTTCCTGCGCCCACTTGAGCGCCAGCGGCAGCAGGAGCTCCAGGCCGGTCGTGCCGGGCTCGGCCTCGCCGAACGGCAGCACCTTCGCGTCTTCGGCCACCGGCGTGTGATCCGAGCAGATGGCGTCGATAGTCCCGTCTCGCAGGCCATTGCGGATCGCCTCGCGATCGCGCTGCGAGCGAAACGGGGGGTCGACCCGGCAGCGGGAGTCGAAGTAGCCGATGTCGACGTCGATCAGGTGCAGGTGATGCACCGCCACGTCGCCCGTTACCGGCAGCCCCGCGGCCTTGGCCCGCCGCAGCAGTTCGATGCCGGCGCCTGAAGACAGGCGGCACAAGTGCACCCGGCACCCGGTGGACTGCACCAGTTCGAAGATGGTATGCAGCGCCACCGTTTCCGCCAGTACCGGAATACCCGCCAGCCCGAGCCGGGTCGCCACGGCACCGCTGTGCGCGACGCCGCCGCGGCCGATGAAAGGGTCCTGGGGCTGCAGCCAGACCGAAAAGCCGTAGGTCGCGGCGTACTGCATCGCCCGCAACAGCACCTGGGTGTCGACAATCGGCACGGCCGCCTGGGAGAACCCGACGCAGCCGGCTTCGGACAGCTCCGCCATTTCAGTGAGATCCTCGCCGGCAAGGCGGACCGTCAGCGCCCCGAGCGGGTAGAGCTGGGTCAAGGCGAGACTGCGCGCACGATGCTTCAGCATCTCTATCAGGCCCGGCTCGTCGAGGATCGGGTCCGTATCGGGCGGACACACGAGCGAGGTGACCCCGCCTGCAACCGCCGCATGCATTTCCGACTCCAGCGTCGCCTTGTACTCAAACCCCGGCTCCCGCAGGCGGGCCGCCAGGTCTACCAGGCCCGGCGCGAGAATCATTCCCGAACCGTCGATTCGCCGCTGCGGCTGGAACCCGACCGGAGCCGCACCCTGCGCCAGTACCCGGCCGTCGGCCACGTGCAGGTCGCCGACGCGGTCGAGCCCCGAGTAGGGATCGATCAGGCGCGCGCCGGTAATCGACAGCCGGGTGATGGCCGGTCCGGCGCCCGAGGTGGCGGCTGGCGTTCTCATGCCGCAGCCAGCATGCTCATGACCGCCATCCTCACCGCAATGCCGAAGGTGACCTGCTTGAGGATTACCGACTGGGGGCCATCCGCAATCGCGGAATCGATCTCGATGCCGCGGTTCATCGGTCCCGGGTGCATGACGATAGCATCCGGCCGGGCTGCCGAGAGCTTCTCCGCGGTCAGGCCATAGGTCTTGAAGTATTCCTGCGGCGACGGCAGCAGTGCCCCGCGCATCCGTTCGTTCTGCAGCCTCAGCATGATCACGACGTCGACATCCTTGAGCCCTTTCTTCATGTCGGTGTAGACCGACACTCCCATCTGCTCCAGTCCGCCTGGAAGCAGCGTCAACGGCCCGACGACGCGCACTTCAGGCACGCCGAGCGTGGTCAGCGCGTGGATGTCCGAACGGGCCACCCGTGAATGGAGCACGTCGCCCACGATGGCCACGCGCAACCGGGTGAAGTCGCCCTTGTAGTGCCGGATCGTGTACATATCCAGCAATCCCTGGGTGGGATGGGCATGGCGGCCGTCGCCCGCGTTGATCACATGCAGGCCGTCCTGCACGTGGTTTGCGATCAGGTGCGATGCCCCGCTCTGGCCGTGCCGCACCACGAAGATGTCAGCCGCCATCGCGGCGAGATTGTCGATCGTGTCCAGGAGGGACTCGCCCTTGGAGGCGGACGACGTGGTGATGTTCAGGTTCACGATGTCGGCCGAAAGCCGGGCCGCGGCGATTTCAAACGTCGTGCGGGTACGCGTGGAGTTTTCGAAGAACAGGTTGAAGACGGAGCGTCCCCGCAGCAAGGGGACCTTCTTGACGTCGCGATCCGAGACATTCAGGAACGAGGCGGCGTTGTCCAGGATCCGGTGGATCATGTCCCTGGAAAGACCTTCGAGTGTCAGCAGATGCCTGAGCTTGCCGTCTTCTCCGACCTGGAGGTGCTGCATGTCAGTGACTGTCGATGCGCAGCGCAAAGCGGCCGCTGGTTTCCTGGCTCAGCACGAAACTCTCCTGGCTGCGCAAGGGGATCGCAGCGCCGACATGGTCCGCCTGCATGGGAAGCTCCCGTCCGCCGCGATCGAGCAATACCGCCAGTTCCACCCGGGCGGGGCGCCCGTAGTCGAATATCTCGTTGAGCGCTGCCCGGATGGTGCGGCCGGTGTAGAGGATGTCGTCGACCAGGATGATGTGCTGGTCGTCGACCGGAAAATTGATCGCGGTGGCCTTGATCGTCGTCGGCAGGCCGCGCTCGCCATAGTCGTCGCGGTGAAAGGCGCTGGAGAGAAAGCCGAGCGGCGAGGTCAGCTTCAGGTCACGATGGAGCCGTTCCGCGATCCAGGCACCCCCGCTGTGCACCCCGATCATCGCCGGCTCCCTGGTCAGGTCCGGCAGCGCCAGGCGCGTGCGCAGCGAGGCCAGCAACTTGTCGTACAGCGCCTCGGCATCGACGGCGGGGTCCGTCATCGCTGCAGCCCGCCCAGGTACTGCTCGAGTATCACCGCCGCTGCGGCGGCGTCGTCGCCGTCCGCGGCCCCTGAAGACGCAGCGCCTGGGGCGGTCGGCGATGGCCGACCGTCCGACATGGCTTCGTGGCGACGGGCGCGCGCCTCCACCGTGCTGTAGCGCTCATCGACGAGTTCGACCGGCAACCCGAAACGCCCATTCAACTGGCGGGCGAAGCGTTCGGCGGCCAGCGTGACCTGGTGAGGGGTCCCATCCGGATGCAGCGGCCTTCCGACCACCAGGGAATCGGGATGCCATTGGGCGAGCAGTGCGCCGATGCGGGCGAAACGGCGTGTGTTCATTTCCTCGCACACGGTCTGCAGCGGGCGCGCGGTCCGGGTGATGGTGTTGCCGATGGCGACGCCGATGCGGCGCGCGCCGTAGTCGAAAGCCAGGATCGTCTGCTCCGCGCCGGTCATGCATGCCCCGCCGACGGCGCCAGCAGGGCTGGATCGATGCCGAGCATCTGGTAGGCCTGGATGAAGCGTTCTTCCGCCGGGGTGTCGAACAGCAGGGCGGGGTCCGCCCGGACCGTGAGCCAGGCATTCTGGCTGATCTCGGCCTCCAACTGGCCCGGCCCCCATCCGGCATAGCCCAGCGTGACCAGCAGGCGCGGCGGACCGGAGCCCCCAGCCACCGCCTCGAGCACGTCCTTGGACGTCGTCAGGGCGAGTTCAGGACTGATCGACACGGTGGAGCTCCACTCGCCGTGAGGCTGATGCAGCACGAATCCTCGATCGGTCTGCACCGGTCCCCCGTAGAAGACGGGCGTGCGCTCATGTTCCCCGTGCGCAAGATCGATTCGCTGCAGCAGCGCTCCCAGGGTCATGGTGGTGGGCTTGTTCACCACCAGGCCAAGCGCACCGTTGTCGTTGTGTTCAGCGACCAGCACAACCGCCCCGCTGAAATTCGGATCCGCCATGTTAGGCATCGCGAGCAGGAAGTGGTTGCTCAGATCGGTGGTTACAGTGGTGGCCGTCACTCGGGTTCCCGAACGATTCTGCAGTTCATCTGCGGGTGCTTGCGGGTCCATTGTAATAGCGCCGCATCCGGCGGCACAATTTACCCGGAACCGCCCACTGTGATGCGCAGATGCGGGCCGCAGCACGCGGCCCGCCTTCGGCCTTCGGGGCCTCTCCCGCAGTCCCTACCAGGCCGGAACCGGGCCCCGTCGGGAGGCGAAGCCGGCCACGTGCCGCAGCAGTTCGTCCTCGGAGTAAGGCTTGCCCAGAAAGACGTCCACCCCCAGGGCCAGCGCATGATTGCGATGCTTGTCCGCTGTCCTGGAAGTGATCATGATGATGGGGATATCCTGCAGGCGCGCGGTGGAGCGCACGTTCTTGGTCAGGTCGAAACCATCCATTCGCGGCATTTCGATGTCCACCAGCATCATGTCGGGCACGACATCCTGCAGCTGACGCAGGGCATCGACCCCGTCCTTGGCCAGTAGCACGGTATAGCCTTCCCGCGCCAGCAGCCGCTGCGTCACCTTCCGGACCGTGACCGAGTCGTCGACCACCATGACGGTCGCCGTGGCCGCGATCTCCGTGGCGGTGAACTGCGCGGTATCGCCCTCGCCCGCCTGGCTCGCGGTACGCGCAAGGGCGAGCTGGACCGGGTTGAGGATCAGCACGATGTCGCCGTTGCCAAGCACCGTTGCGCCGGCGACCCCGGTCAACCGGGCCAGCTGCGGCCCGACGTTCTTGATCACCACTTCCTGGTTGGGTACCACCTTGTCGACGTGCAGCGCGATCCGCGAGCTGCCGGCGCG
Source organism: uncultured beta proteobacterium (assembly GCA_963834335.1). Lineage (GTDB taxonomy): Bacteria > Pseudomonadota > Gammaproteobacteria > Burkholderiales > Burkholderiaceae_E > Lautropia. The sequence goes on from CAWIBK010000002.1 coordinate 1,347,446, forward strand.
CACGATCACCACCGGCGACTGTCGCTGCGCAAGCGGCCGCGCCTGCGGCAACTCGAGCAGGCTGCCGAGGAAGTACAACGGCACCGACTCGCCGTCGCATTCGATCGAGTGCGATTCGTAGGCGGCCGCCAGGGCCTCCGGCTTGAGCTGAAGGATCTGCTCGACCAGCGCGGCCTGCACCGCAAACTTCGCGCTATCGACTTGCAGCAGCACCACCTGGCTGACCGCCAGCGACACCGGCAGGTGAATCGTGAAACGGGTGCCGACACCCGGCGTTGCATCGATGTCGATCCTGCCACCCATGGCGCTGACTTCGGCGCGCACGACGTCCATGCCGACACCGCGACCGGCCAGCGTCGTCACGTCCATGGTGGTCGAGAAACCAGGCGAGAAGATCAGTTGGGCAAGTTCGCGCTCCGTCGGCTTCCGGCCGTCGGCGAACAGGCCTCGTTCACGGGCCCGCTGCTCGATCCGGGCGTAATTCAGCCCGGCGCCGTCATCAGAGAAACTCATGATGACCTCGTTGCCTTCCAGACGCGCCTCGACGACCAGCTCGCCGGTTTCGGGCTTGCCGGCCTGGAGCCGGTCGGCCCGGGTCTCGATGCCATGGGCCACGGCATTTCGCAGCAGGTGCTCGATCGGCCCGGCCATGCGGTCCAGCACGCCTCGGTCGATCTCGGCGTTGCCGCCTTTCACTTCCAGCACGACGCGCTTGTCCGCGTCCTTGCAGGCCTGGCGAACGACCCGATAGAGCCGGTCGCTGACGGTCGCGAACTGCACCATGCGGATTCGCATCAGGTTCTGCTGAAGGCTACGGCTCACCTGCCCCTGCCGCACCAGATCCTGGGTGGCCGATTCGACCGAGCGCAGGGCATTCTGCTGCACGGTGGCGACGTCGTTCACCGACTCCGCCAGCATCTTCGTGAGTTCCTGGAAGCGCGTATAGCGGTCGAATTCGAGCGGGTCGAAGTCGGCGTGCGCATCCTTCGAGTGCGCGATCTGCGCCTGGATCTGGTTGTCGGCCTGGATCTCGATTTCGCGCAGTTGCGTGCGCAGGCGGTTCACGTTCTCGGTCAGCTCCGACAGCGACTGCCGGATCAGCGCCATCTCGCTGTCCAGGCGCGCACGCGCCACCGATACTTCGCCGGACTCGCTGACCATCCGATCGAGCAGGTCCGCGCGCACGCGGATCACCTGCTGGGCGGCGGCAGCCGCCTGGGCAGCGCCCGCCATCAGTTCGGCGTTGAGTTCGGCGTGAACCGAGTTCGACGGCGCGACCCCGGTCCGGGGCACCGCTGCCTTCGGCGGTACCGGCACCCCGGTCGACGCGGCCCGCGGGAGGGCAAGCGAGTCGTCCCGGACAGCGACACGGGCTGCCGGCGGTGCGGCGGCACTCGCCGCCGGGTCCGCGGCCAGCACCAGGCCTTCGTAGGCGCCATAGGCCTGGTCGTACTGGGCAAGCAACTGGTCGACCAGCGTCTCCGGGACCTCAGGCAGGCCGATCGCCTCCTCTACCCGGGTTTCCATCTCATGGACCATCTGCCCGAACCGCATCGCGCCGGCCATCCGGGCGCTGCCCTTGATCGTGTGCAGCAGGCGCATCAGGCTGCCGGGAGCCAACTCGTCGGCCGGATGAGCACGCCATTGTACGCAGGTTCTGGTCGATCTGGGCGAGGAGGTCATCGGCCTCCTCGAAGAAGATCGGGCCCAGGTCAGGATCGAGTTCGTCGAACAGACCGTGGTAGGCCTCGTTCTGCGCGTCGACTGCCTGCTTGGCCGCGCCCAGGACCTGGGCCGCCTTCTTGCGCAGCGCTTCGCCGCGATCGCTGCGATCGGTGTCGGCCGGTTGCGCGATCGAATCGGGATTCGACCACTGGAATGCGAGGTCCATCATCGCACGTTCGGACTGCGCGTCCCGCGGCGGTTCGTGGCACTGCGAGAACTGGTCGAGCATCGAGTTGATCGACCCGATCGCCGCATAGAGCATGACCGAGTGATCCGACGGCAGGGGCCGGTTGGCCTTGGCGTGGTTCAGAAGGAACTGCTCAGCCGGCTCCGCGATCGCCCGCAACTGCAGCAGCCCGACATGGCGCGACGTTCCGACCAGGGAATGCAACGCCCTGAGCAAGGCCTCTGGCGCGCCGAGATCGCGACGCTCGCGCCAGTCCGCCAATCCGGCGTCCAGGCGCTGGCGGATATCGGCCGCTTCGGCGTTGAAGATGCCGAACAACTGGGCATCGATGCTGCGCGCGCCGATCCAGACCTTGTCGGACGCCCGCATCGGGCTTTCGGCCTCGGACTCCAGGGAATCGCCGCCAAGCAGCAGGTCTTCGGTATCGGCGAAAGCCTCCAGTTCCTCGAGCGAGAATCCGGACATCGGGTCGCTGACCGCATCCCCCGCCGACGTACCGGTGGGCTCGTCGGCGGCGGCCTCGTCGGCTGCGGCCATGTCGGCTGCGTCCTCTGATCCGGGCTCGCGGGCCTGCGCCATCAGCGGCTCGGAGATATCCGCGGCAACCGTATCGAAGAAGACCTGCTCGTCGTGTGCAATCGAGTCGACAGCCGGCACTGGCGATGCCTGCCCCGCCGTTTCCATGTCCGGCTGTTCCGCCTGCGCTTCGCGGCCATCGCGCAGGGCTTCGCACCGGGCGATCAGCGCTGCACAATCCATCAGCGCAAACCGGTCCTGGTGCAGGCGGGCCACCCACATCGAGAAGAGCTCATGACCCGACTCGATCAGCGCGAAAAGCGCCGCAGTGCCTGGCTGCTCGTCCGAGAGACACTTGTTCAACACCTGTTCGAACGCCCAGCCGGCGTCGCCGAACGCCATCAGGCCGACCATGCGGCTCGATCCCTTCAGCGTGTGGAACGCGCGGCGGATCGTGGTGAGCGCACTGGTGTCGGTAGGGTCGATGCGGCTATGCTGCAGCGACTCGGCGATCGCCGACAGCACCTCGTCCGCTTCGAGCAGGAATATTTCCAGCAGCTCGCGGTCGTCTTCTGCCGTCGGATCGGACTCGTCGACATGCTCCTCTGCGGCAGGGGATGCGCCGCTGTCGACGGCGCCGCTTGCGTCGTCGAGCACGAGGTCGAGGTCGAGGTCGAGGTCGAGGTTGAGGTTACCGTCAACGTTCGCGCCGAGGTCAAGGTCAAGGTCGACAGGGTCGTCCGCGCCCGTCACCGGCGTCGCCACGCCGGCCAGGTCGGACAAGAGAGCCGTCACCGCGTCCAGATTGACGGACGGGGACCCCGCCGAAGCACTGCCGACACCCAGGTCGCGCAACTGGCTGATCGCTTCGCCCGCCTTGCGCTTGAGTTCGGGATCATCGATGAGAACCGAATCCCGCTCGAGCGCGCTGAGGCAACGCAGCAGGTTGTCGTGGACTTCCGGCGCCTGCGGCGCAGCCGCCAGCAGCGTCAGCCAGGGGACCAGCGCAGTGCGCTCCGCGGCGATACGGGATTCCGCAGTGCCGACAGCCTCTTGCGATCCAGTCCGACCGAGGCTGCCGGTCGACGAGCGTGCCGGGACACGGGTCGTTGCACGCCTGCGTTCGTCACCCTTGGCCACAAACTCCCGGGTCGCGTCATCGAAGCGGAATACCGGGCCCTGGCCGGGCGGCTGCAGCAACGATTCAACGAAAAACCCAAGCGCGCTCAGGTTGTTGGCAATTCGGTTATGGTCGTCTGCTGCGGTCGGCTCATCGCTCGTCCAGGAGGCTATCGATGTCCGCGCCGATCGCTGCGCCGGCCTTGGCGGCCTCGGCGTATCCCAGCGACTTCAGCACGCCCGTCGACTGGCTGATCACCGGCTTGAGGGCGGCCAGTTGCCCGACCGTGGACGGATCGCGGAAGTAGCCGTCCAGTGCCTGCTCGCAACTGGCCAGGTTGGCGCTTCAGTTCGTTCACGAAGGCGCCCAGCGTGATCCGCTCGGAGGCCTTGCGCGAGATGTCCACGAGCCACTGCGGCGCGGTTTCGCCGAACGCCGCCGGCCGGTTCATGACCTCGAGAAGACGCCGGCCCAGTTGCCCGGCGCGGGTGTCGTATGCCGGATCGCTGCGCAGCCCGCCTTCGAGCGCCTCCTCCGCAAAGAGGATGGCCGTGGCCACTTCGACCGCCAGCACCTCATCGGATGCACTGACCGATTCGAGCGCCTTGGGCACGGAGGCAAGAGCCTGCGCCAGTTCCTGCATGCCCTCGTGGGGCAGGTCGCGCAAGGCATCGACCAGTTCGCAGGCCGCCTCGGAGAATACGCCGGTCTCCTTGAGCGAGCCACGGACGATCTTCTCCCACGACTTCCTGAGCACAGCCAGTGCATCATTGGCGCGGCGCACCAGCGCGGGATCGGTCAGCCCGTAGCGGACCCGCTCGAAGTCGGAGGGCACCGTGCCGGCCAGCCGGTAGTGACGGCGGACGTCAGCGGCAACCGGCGAAGAATCCTGCGCTCGCGCCAGGTGAAACAGCAGGTCCTTGAGCAGCCGGTCGGCCACCGGGTCGAGGTGCTCCAGGGTGCGGCGCGCCTGGATGTTGACGCGCGCCATCAGGCGCCGCGAGTAGATGTCCGCCGGCAGCGCCGCATGCTTCAACGCATCGACCAGCGCCAGCGAAAGCCAGAAGAAAGCCCGTGCGTGGCGCGCCGGGTTGGCCACCTGCATCCGCTCCATCGCCGCATGCATGATCCTGATGGCGCCGGCATTGTCGTCGCCGCGCAGAAAGCCGAGCAGACCGCGCTCGAACTCGCGCCGCGCACCGGCGGCGAGCATGCCGATGTCCTCGCCGTCTGCCGCATCGCCCCGACCGACAGATCGAGGCCGGCGGCTGGATGCTCAGGTCCGGAAAATAAAGGTCTGCCGGATCGATCCGTTCGGCCTTGCGCAGCACCAGCAGCGCGCGATAGAAGCTGAACAGCACGACCGGCGGCCAGCGCGGAGCCTGCCTGCAGGTCCTCCAGGTACTCTGCGACCGCGCACAGGGCCCGCTTGAGCGCCGCGACAGCCGCTTCGTCGATCACGAGTTCGCCGCGCTCACCCCGCTCGATGATCGTTTCGGCTTCCTGCGTCAGCACCAGCACGCCGGCCACGTCCGCCACCTGCAGCGCGCCATGCGCCTGGTGCAGGTGGATCCGCGCATTCTTCAGGTGGCCGGTGGAGTCGGCTTCGGCGTCCAGGTGGCGGTCCAGCTCGGCCCGCGCCCGCGACAGCGACTCGCGGATCTCCGGGATGCACCATGACAATGCCACGACGTCGATGCCCTGCAGCCCGTTCATCCTTCCACCCTGAACCGGGACACCGAGTTCTTGAGCTCACGGGCAAGTTCGGACAACTGCTGAATCGAGCCCGCGGTCTGCTGGGTTCCCTCGCTGGTCTGCTCGGTTACCAGCAGGATCCGCTGGATGCTCTGAGCCACCAGTTCGGCTGATTCGGCCTGGTTCTCGGTCGTGCGGGAAATCCGCATGATCAGGTCGGCAAGCTCCTTGGAGATCTGTCCGATGCCGGAAAGAGCAGTGCCCGCCTCGTCGGAAAGCTTGGTTCCCTGTACCACGCCCTGGGTGCTGCGCTCCATCGCCGCCACCGCATCATGGGTGTCGGTCTGGATCGCCTTCACCAGCGCGGATATCTGGCGGGTGGCCTCGGCGGATTTCTCCGCAAGGCGCTGAACTTCCTCGGCGACCACGGTGAAGCCACGTCCCGCCTCGCCGGCAGACGCGGCCTGGATCGCCGCGTTCAGCGCCAGCACGTTGGTCTGCTCGGTGATGTCGGAGATCAGCTCGATGATCTCGCCGATCTCCTGGCTCGACTCACCCAGACGCTTGATCCGCTTGGCCGTGTCCTGGATCTGGTCCCGGATCCCGTTCATGCCCGAGATTGCGTTCTGGACCGCGTCCCGGCCGCGGCCGGCTGCCGCCAGGGACTGCCCGCGCCACTTCCGCGGTTTCCGAAGCGGACTCGGACACCTGTTTGATCTGCGCGGCCATGCTCAGCACCGCTTCCCCGGTTTCACGGATCTCGCGCGATTGCTGGTCGCTAGCAGCCTGCAGGCCGGACGACGTGATCTGGGCCCGACCGGAGGCCTCGGCCACCGCCGCCGCCGTGTGGTTGATCCGGCCGACCAGGTCCCGCAGTTCCTCGACCGTGTAGTTCACCGAGTCCGCAATCGCGCCGGTGATGTCTTCGGAAACGGTGGCCTGGACCGTCAGGTCGCCATCGGCCACTTCCTGGAGTTCGTTCATCAGCCGCAGGATCGCCGCCTGGTTCTGGTCGTTGACGCGCTTGGCCTCCTGCTCCAGGCGCTCCGCTTCTGCGCGCCGGACCTGCGCCTCCAGGGCCTTGCTCGAGGAATCGTCGTAGTACGCCTTGCCCGAGCAGCATCAGGCTGAGAAGAGTCAATCGCGCCGAAGCCGATCACCAGCCATTGGCTGAGGGCGCGCTTGCCGCGCGGAGCCTGCGTCATGTCGGCGCGGATGGTGGTGATCGAATCGGTCAGTTTCTCGCTGCCGAAGAACACCTTGCGGCCGGCCACCCGCGCCTGGTCGAGCGCCGGCAGCGCACGCTGCGCCTCGAGCGCCGATCTCGACGAATGCGTCGGCGCGCGACGTCGCCTGCTGGATGATCGTGCGCGCGTCCATATTGCGCAGTGGCCCCAGTCCCATGGCGACATTGCCGTCGAAAGCCGCGCTGCGCAGGAGCGCATAACCTTCGATGTTCTTCGCCAGGGTTGCGGCGTCTTCGGCCCGCACGTCGTTGGTCTGCATCAGGCGACTCATCTCGCCGACGATGGTACGCAGGTGCAGGTCCATCTGCGTGAGCAGCACCAGGTCCTGGGGATCGGCGCCGGCGCGCCGCACCGCATCGATTGCACGCGCGTCGGTGTCGATCAGGTCAGCCGCGGCGATTCTTCCCTGGTAGGCCAGCTGATTGAATCGCACCAGCACCTTTTCCTGGTCGATGACGTCGCGCACGCTGGGTGACATGTCGCTCCAGACCTTCGCGAAGTCCCCCGCAGCCGGCTGCAGCGCCAGCCGCCACCGGCGCGATCACGCTGACCGGCATGGTCGCCCCCCTTCGTGAGCAGTTGCGCCGCCGCCGTCAGCTTCTTGACGCTGTCCTGGAGCTGATCGTAGGCAAGGGTGCTGCCCTGGACTGCGATGCCGGCTGCCTTGGCCAGGCGCTGCGAGTGCATCAGCGCGTCGCCCACCACCTCGTTCTGCGCGGCGAGCATGTTTGAAGCGCGGCTGTCATAGGCGGCCGACCCGAGTGCCAGGGTCAGCCCGATGGTGATGATCCCCAGCAGCAGGTTGACCTGCTGCTTCAGCGGCAGGCGGCCGAGCAGCGGCGTGCGGAATCGTCTGGAGGCGCGTTGCGATGCGAGTGCGGCGGCGGCTGCGGTGCTTGCAGCCGAGCCGGCGACGCCGTCGAAGAAACTGCTGGCCGCGGCACCGTCGTAGAAATCGTCGAGCGAAGAGTCCAGGCCGTCGTCGTCGGAATTATGGCGCGACGGTTCGTTCGACCTGGGCGCTGCGCTGTCGGAAAGCTGTTTCCCGAATTCCGTGTCCGACAACAGCTCGGACAGAGACTCGACCTCCAAGGCAGCCCGCGCCTCGGCCGATGTCGTCCGACTCCACCGGCACGTGTGCCGCCGAAGGCGCATCGGCCGGTGTCGAGAAGGGATCCGGCTGCCAGCCGGAGTCCGCGTCCGCCCGCATGTCGACGTCGGCAGTGCCGGAGCCTTCGGGCGTACCGGCGTCCAGGGCCTCGCCGGCACGGGGCCAGCCGGAGAACGCATTCGCGCCGTCTTTCTCGGGATCTTCGAGATGCTCGTCGATCAGATCGTCGATGATGGCGGTATCAGGATCGAGCTGGGCGGCGCCGCCACCAGCCGGGAGCGACAGATTGGAGAACTTGAATGCCATTGCTGTGTACCCGAATGTTCTGGTTCAGTTGATCGGCTGCGGCTGGCGGCCGACCATCAGGAAATCCGGCGAAGCGACCAGCCGGCTCAAGCTGAGCTCGCGCCAGATGTGGCCGTCCGCGTCGGCGAAGCAGTCACCAAGCCAGCCGGCGCCGGCATGCGCCGGCGTCACATTGCCTACCGGTGTCATCGACGCCGTGTTGCGCAACCCGAGCATCTTGCTTACGACCAGCGTGACGTTGAAGCCCAGCGACGGCGAGACCGACAACAGGCGCGTCTCCTTGCCCACGTCGGTCACGCCTTCGCCGGCGAACCGGCGCAGGTCGACGACGGTATATAGAGAGCCGCGCACGTTGGTCATGCCGAGGAACCAATCCTTCGTCAGGGGTACCGGCACGATCACCGGCGGCATCGCAATGATCTCCCCCGCCTCCGTCAGTTCCACCAGCAGCCGCTGGTTACCGACCAGCATGCCCAGCCGTGCGACCGATCGGGTTACAAGGCCGCCATCGCCCGCCGGCGAACTGCCCGGCTGTTTTCGCGACGACGCCTGCCCCGGGCCCACGCCGGTGAGCGGTGACGTGGGTGGCGACGCAGGCGCCAACCGGCTCCCGTCGGCTGTGGAACCGGTCGTACCTTCTGCAACTGCCGCGTCGGCGTCCGTCTGCGGGCTCTGTGCAGGTGCTGTCATCGGCTGACCTCAGGCAAGGCTCGCGATTTTCGCGAGCAGTTCATCCGGATCGACCGGCTTTACGACGTATTCCCTGGCGCCCTGTCGAAGGCCCCAGATCCGATCGCTCTCCGCACCCTTGCTGGTGCAGAGGATGACCGGAATCGAGCGCGTCGCCGGGTCCCGCGCGATCGCGCGGGTCGCCTGGTATCCGCTGGTGCCCGGCATCACGACGTCCATGACCACCAGGAACGGCTTCTCGCTGCGCACCTTGCTCAAGGCCTCTTCGCCGCTTTCCGCGGTCACCACCGCGTAGCCCTGCTTGGACAGCAGGTCGGCGAGGAAAAAGCGCTCCGTCGGCGAATCGTCGACGATGAGGATCTTGCGCACTACCACCGGGGTCGTCCTGGACTCCGGCGAAATGTCTCGCTGCCGCTCAACTGTGTGCCACTTAAACCGCCATTCCGACAGCTGCGTTCTTGCGGCTGTGTTCCGCAGCACACTTGAGCAGACTGTCCTTGGTGAAGGGTTTGGTCAGGTACTCTTCGGAGCCGACCAGGCGGCCACGGGCGCGATCGAACAGCCCGTCCTTGCTGGAGAGCATCACCACCGGCGTGTCATGGAAGCGGGGGCTTTTCTTGATCAGCGCGCAGGTCTGGTAGCCGTCCAGCCGAGGCATCAGGACGTCGCAGAAAACGATGTCCGGTCCGTGGTCCGACAGCTTGGCGAGCGCATCGAAGCCGTCCTCTGCCAGTATCGACCTCGCAGCCCGCCTGCTTGAGGAAGATCTCCGCGCTGCGACGGATGGTGTTGCTGTCGTCGATGACCATTACCTTCAAGCCGGCTATCGCGTCGATGCTGCTCATGTTCTAGTCCTTGCGAATTCTATCTGCGAGCGGTAAATTCGGTCAAAGAATTTCATTCAAAATTAAGCACTTACGACTCAAATTTCGTCTTAATTCTCGTCTTAAATCTCAACCACTTCGAAATCTTCTTTCCGGGCTCCGCACTCGGGACATGTCCAGTTCAGGCGGAATGTCCTGCCAGCGCGTCCCGGGTGCGATACCCTCGTCCGGCAGTCCGGCGGCCTCGTCGTAGATCCAGCCGCAGATCAGGCACATCCAGGTCTGGTACGGCTTTTCGTCACTCATTGCTCGACTCCTGGTTATTAAAATGAAAGACGGCCGATCTTACCTGTCATGTCCGACGAGCCCCCGGCTGCGGCGGATCAATGGTGGGCTGCGCTCCAGCCCTGTTGTCCAGCGGTACGAGCAAGTGCTCATTGCGGCCACCGGATCGTGGGTGGCGTTGCGATGAACGCCCCCGCCAATCGGACCGGCTCGCTCATCCACGGTCTCTATGCCATCACGCCGGACCAGCCGGATACCGTCGCGTTGCTGCAGGCCGTCGAGCAGACGCTGGCGGCCGGTACGCGTCTGCTGCAGTATCGGAACAAGGCAGCGGGTCCGCAGTTGCGACGTGAGCAGTTGAAGGCGCTGCAGCCGGTATGCGGTCTTCATGGATGCACCCTGATAGTCAACGACGACTGGCAAGCGGCGATCGACCTCGGTATCGACGCGGTCCATATCGGCGGCGATGACGGCGACGTGACCGAGGTCCGGTCGGCAGTGGGACCCGGCGTGCTGCTTGGGGTGTCCTGCTACGCGAGCCTCGCGCGTGCGGCGCAGGTGGCCGGCCAGGCGGACTACCTGGCTTTCGGCAGCGTCTTCGCCTCCCCGACCAAGCCTGCCGCGGTACCCGCGGCGCTGGCGCTGCTGGCGCAGGCGCGGGCCTTCGGCAAACCGGTCGTGGCCATCGGCGGCATCGATAAGTCCAATGCGCGGCTGGCGCTGGAGGCGGGAGCCGACGCGGTTGCGGTGATCAGCGCCGTGTTCGGCAAGGAACCGGTCTTCGAGGCGACCCGGTCGCTGTTGCAGGTCATCGACTCGGTTCAGACCCGGGACCGACCCGGCGCCTGAGTGCCTTGGTCTCAGCGCCAGGGCACGAGGTCGATCATCGACACGATGGCACCCGACCCGGCCCTGATCAGCATCACGGCATCCCCTTTGCGGACCCTTGATCGGCAGGAAGCGAAGCTGCGACTCCGGCATCGCGCTGCGTTCGACCGCGGCCTGCAATCGCGCAATCCGGTCCGGATTCAGGTCGCGCAACACCTGCAGGGGCAGCGCCTTGCCGGCCGCCAGGGCGGCCTGGGTCGTATAGTCACGATACCGCTTGGGGAAATGCTGGACGTCACGCCCGCCCTGCAGCGATTCGAACAGCAGGTCCTTCTTCTCCTGTTCGTCGGTCGGCATCTGCGCCGCGACGATCCGCGGCGAGAACCAGTCGGCATCGGCGGCCGGGTTCGATGCCGCTGCCAGCCGATCTTCCTTTTGCAGGTCCGCATGCGACACCACCTCGAAGCGGTCCTTGACGAATACCAGGTAGTGCGGCCGCCCGGCTTCCACCGCATGAACGCCATAGGCCAGCGCGCCCAGTTGCAGGACCGCTATGCAGGCGAGGTCGAAGGGCAGGCTCTTCTTGCGGCGGTCGAACACGATTGCCGTCAGCACGGGACCGAGGGTCACATCGACGGCGAGCAGGAGGAGCAGGACGTCGCCGACACCGGAAATGACATCCAGCGGTGCGGGATACCAGCCCAGATAAACCACCACCATCACGCACGCCGCCACGGTCAGCGACGCCAGCAGGTGGGTGCCGGCGGCGAAAAGCCGCGGAGCAAGGCCACCGGCCCGATCCGCACGTTGCACGGCCGAGCTGGCATCTGCGACGCTGTCGGGTGATGACGGCTTTCGGGATGTCGGGGGGAGCGATGTCAGCAGCATGATCGTCGGGATAAAACAGGTAACGACGAAGGGTAGCGGCAGGCCGCCGGTGTGTGCTCGACGGGATGACGGACGGTGACCGACTGATGCAACCCGGCAACGCGCCGAGACCGTCGCACCTGGATCAGGTCGATTTCCGATCGTGAGCCAGACAACAAAAGAGCGCGGCCATGGCCGCGCTCCTGGACGAGAACATTAGCGAAAGCTAGTGATCAACGGCACTCAGCAGGCGCGTACTTGAGCGAGCAGTGTACGGCGGCACCGAGGGCGACCAGGTCTGACCCAGCGGCACGGCACGTCCAGGACGAATCCGGACCGTCGAGAGACGCCGGTAGCGACCGGCAGGCCACCGGAGCGGCTTCGTGCCGTTGAACGGGACCAGTATCAGCGTGGCTGGCCGGCCGGACACGAGCGGTATACGTGACAGTGATGAGTCCCGGTCGCGGTAGTCGATGGCGATACGCTGGTCACGTTGGTCGTCGCCACCGGGTTAGACGGAGTAGCCGCTGCGTTGCACGCCGTAGCTGCATCCGTCGCATGCCGGCGCCCAGTCCACCGATCGCAGCCGGAGTTGCGTTGGCAGCGTTTCCGCAACCGTCACTTTGCTTCACCCGCCAGGCTCAAGCCTTCAGTCACTCGCGCACGGACCGTGTAGTCCTGATAAGCCGGGATCGCAACCGCAGCCAAGATACCGATGATCGCAACCACGATCATCAACTCGATCAGCGTGAAACCCTTTTGAACTTTCTTCAACATCATGATCTGCTCCTTCAAGCAAGTTTGCATTCAGCGGGTCCCGATCTCGGTATCCCCGGTCCTATTCGACAGGTACCTAGATGCGCGGACCATGCCAGCAAACGCGATCGGTATGGACCAGCCGATGAATGGCCGAATGGAGCATTTGGCGTGATGCAGATCACCAACACACCGTCAACTGCAGCGATCGGCGGTGACGCATCCGGGCACCTGCTGACCATTTGCGTCACCCGGTGCAGTGCGCTGGGACGCGGACCGTGACCAGGAACGTCAGGCCGCACTCCATCCGGTACTCGGTCGGCAATCGAGCCGGACCTCGATCCCGGCCTCAAATCTCCAGCAACTGCCCCGTCTCGAGGATGATCGGCTCGAACCGGCCCGCCCAGGATTCGATCTCCTGAGCGATCAGCTCACGGTCCGATGGCTTGAGGTGCGTGATCAGCACCTGCGGCTCGACCCGCAGATTGGCCAGTTCCTGGCTGAGCTGGATCGGGTAGAGGTGCTTGGCGGTGATCGCCAGATCCTGCTCCTTGTTGGAGAAGGCGTTCTCGATGATCAGGTAAGCGCAGGTCCCGGATCCCGTTGATCGTGCGCCAGAACTCGGCATTGGGCCAGGTGTCGCCGGAGTAGACGATCGATCCGGCCGGCGACGACAGGTGGAAGCCAAGCGCAGGTACGGTATGGTTGGCGGCGATCGGCCGTATCCGCCGATCGCCGAGCGTCACTGCGGTGCCGACAGTCAACGGCTCGAACACCATCCACGGACGCTCGTAGTGCGGAATCTCGGTGAAGTCCGGCCAGATGACCCAGTTGAAAATGTGGGCCTTCAGGGCATCGATGGTCTCCTGCAGCGCATGAACCACCAGCGGCTTCTTGCGCGAGCCGCCCACCGAATCGATCATCAGCGGCAAGGCGCAGATGTGATCCAGATGCGAATGCGTCAGGAAGACATGATCGATGCGCACCAGCTCCGCAACCGTGAGGTCCTCGACCCCGGTTCCCGCATCGATCAGGATATCGTCGTCCAGGAGAAAGGAGGAGGTGCGCAGCTGATCGGCGCGGCGGTAGCGGCGGTCGGCCCCTCCCTTCCCGCCGACACGGCTGACGGCCGGATCATCCGCCAGCGGGCCGCCGATCGATCCACCGATACCGCCACTGCAACCGAGTACTTGCAAGCGCATGACCGGATTAGATCACTGTCTCGGGAATCGGGGGCGTGACCTTGATGAACACCTTCGGGCAGTAGACCTTGACACGCTCGGTACGACCGGGCACATCGGTTTCGCCGAGCGGCTCGAGCGGTATCTTGCTGACGTTGCGCGCCGTCGCCTCGCCGATGAGCACCGGCAGGTTGAAACGCTTGGTCGCGGCTTCCAGCCGCGCGGCCAGGTTCACCGCGTCGCCGATCGCGGTATAGGTGCGCCGCAGCTGCGAACCCATGTCACCGACGCGCGCCGTACCGGAGTTGATGCCGATGCCGATCGCCAGCAGCGGCCAGCCGCGCTGTTCGAACTCCTCGTTCAGGCTCGCGACAGCGCGCTGCATGTCGATGGCTGCGGCAACCGCGTTGTCCTCCTGCCGGGGATCGTCGATCGGCGCGCCCCAGAATGCCATGATCGCGTCGCCCATGTACTTGTCGACCGTGCCCTCGTGGTGATGCACCACCTCGGTCATGCGGGTCAGGAAGCGGTTCAGGTATTCGCGCAGTGCCTGTGGCTCCATCGCTTCGGCGATGCGAGTGAAGCCACGCACGTCGGCAAACAGGATCGTGAGCTTCTTGTTCTGGCTCTCGATCGGGTAGTCCTGGGGCCGCCGGGCCATGCGGCGCACCAGTTCCGGCGACACATACTGCCCGAACAGTTCGATGACGGCCCGTCGCGCCTTGCCCTCGACGAAGTGCCCGACCGCCAGGTTCAGCGTCGTCACCGCCACTACCAGGACGAAGGTCGCGGCCAGCGGCAGCACCCAGCCGAGATGCACCACGGCCGCCAGATTCAGCAGGTAGAGCAGGCCGAGCAGAGAACCCGCCAGGATGCCGATGCCGGCCGCGCCCAGATGCGGCATCCACCAGGCGATCAGCAGCCCGATCACCAGTGTCAGCAGCGCCATGCTGACCGGGCCGTGCCACGGCTTGAACTGGATCTCGCCCTTGAGCGCGCCCGCGATCATCGTCGCGTGGACTTCCACGCCGGGCGTGCTGCGATTGACGGCGGTAGCCTGGCGATCGCCGATGCCCTGGGCCGATGCCCCGACCAGCACGATGCGGTCCCGGAAGACGGCAGGATCGACTCGTCCCTCCAGCACATCGGTGGCAGAGACATAAGTGAATCGCCGGGCCGCCGGACCCGCGGCGCCGGCAAAGGGCACCAGCGCTGTCAGGTCGTCGGCGATCGGGATGGTGACGCCGCCCGCGACCGTCGCGTCAGCGGATGGCCGGCCCAGTGCAAGCTGCTGCGAGCGCAGTCCGACGGACTGCCCGCCGTGATAGATCCTGAGCACCGCCACCGCCAGCGATTCGTAGAGATTCCCGCCATATGCCGAGAGCAGCGGCAGGGACCGGACAACGCCATCGGCATCGACCCGGGCGTTGTAGAAGCCGCTGGCCATCGCCGCGTCGGTCAGCGTCGCGAGGTTCGCACCGTAGCCGTCCCAGGTGAGCGCGCGCTGCCGCTGGGCAGCCAATTCGCTGACCGCAAACACCGGCGCCGGCAGCTTGCCGATGGACCGACCACCTTCGTCGCTGGAGAAGTAGTAGCCCAGCACGACCGGGCGACCGCGAATGGCAGCCGCGAAGATCTCGTCTTCCGCCGGCAGGGGCTCCGCGAACACGACATCGAAGGCAAGTACCCGGGCACCGCCTTGATCGACGATGCGCCGAGCCAGTTGCGCGAGCGTGGTGCGCGGCCAGGTCCAGCGGCCCTGCTCGGCCAGGCTCTTCTCATCGATGTCGACGATGACGACGCGCTCTTCGGCCACCGGCAGCCGCCAGCGCGCACGGGTGTCGTGCATCAGGCTGTCCATCGCCTCGATCGCGCCCCATTGCAGGTAGCCTAACAGGTGCAGGCAAGCCAGCCAGGTCACCACGCATCCCGCCATGACGGACCATAGCCGGTACGATCGCAGCGAGCGCTTGATCGGTTCGAAGTGTTTCATCCCGAGCCGCGTCAGCGGTCCAGGCTGAACTGGATGATCGTCCCGGCCAGTTCGATCAGGTCGTTGTCCCGAAGCACATGCGCGCCCAGGCCGATCGAATCGCCGTTGACAAGGGGGTAGGCCAATCCTTCGACATGGGTCAGGAAATAGCCGCTATGGCGCTTGGCGACCACGGCAACCTGCCCGCTGCCGTTGCGGATGCTCACGATGGGGCGCTCGAGCACCATCTGACGACCGGCATCGTGTCCCCCCAGAAAGCGCAGGGTAGCCGGGCGCACGTCCTCTGCCGGCGCGGACGAAGGGTTGACGACATTCGGTACCCTCGCCGGCCCCGCTCCCGACGGTATCCAGGCGCTGGTCCGCGCCCCCGCAAGGTTGGTCGGCAAGGGCGACTGCGCCGGGGGCATGAGTGCTGGCCGGAAGCCGCTCGAACGGCTGGCTTCGATGCGTTCGACCTTGTAGACCAGACGGTAGATGCCGATGTCGACACAATCGCCGTCGGCGAGCTGCTGCTGCATGACCGGCGCGCCGTTGATCAGCGTGCCGTTGCGGCTCTTGAGGTCGTGGATCACGGATTCGCCCTGCGCGGTGTGCACGATTGCGTGCTCTCCCGATACCGTGAGATCGTCCAGCAAGAGGTCGTTGTACGGTCTGCGGCCGATGGTCAGCCGCTTGCGGTCGATCAGGACTTCGCGCAGTACGCGATTGCCTGCCGACAGCACCAGCTTTCCAACTGTTGCCTGCTCATCCTGCTGCATCGATTCGTTCCCTGATTGCCCAATGCATACCGTCAATGCATCGGTTCCTGTGCGCCGGCTGCCCGGTCTTCCTGCTGCGCCTGCGACGCCTCATCTGCAACCAGGGCGGTGACGTTGTCGCAGCCCCCCGCCTTCAAGGCCGCCTCCACGAGCACCCTGGCCTGCCCGTCCGGTCCGCCGGCCGCGCTGGCGATCAGCAGCTGCTCGATCTGCTGATCCGGAACCACATCCGTCAGGCCGTCCGAACACAACAGCAGCGTGTCCCGCGGCTGCCAATCGAAAACATTGATCTCGCTCGCGACCGACTCCTCGACGCCCAGTGCGCGCGTCAGAATGCCGCGCCCCGGCAGATGGCGGACCTGGTCCTCGGTCAGCGCGCCTGAATCCGTGATCTGCTGGCCGATGGAGTGATCGCGCGTAACCCGTCGCAACAGCCCATCGCGCAGCAGGTAGGCCCGGGAATCGCCGATGTGTGCCACGTGCAGCCGATCGCCGCGGATCACGCAGACGATGATCGTCGTGCCCATTCCCAGACAGTCCGGATGAGCGGCGGCGTAGACGCGGATCTCGTGATTGCAGCGCTCCAACGCCGATTGCATCGCGGCATTGAGCACCGCTGCGCCGCCGTTCGTCTGCCGGATCCGTTCGCAGGCGGTGCGTACCGCGAGTTCGGCGGCAATCTCGCCCGCGTTGTAGCCACCCATGCCATCGGCGACGACGAAAAGCCCTTCGTCGTCGACTGCCCCCCATCGGTCCTCGTTATGCGGGCGCACCAGCCCGGTGTCGGACAGCGCCGCATAGCGAAGGCGCATGGCTCGACCGGCCATGCTTGCGCCCTGGCGATCCGCCGGAAGAGGATCGAAGCTCGGTGCCGCCGGCCCCATGGGGCGGACGTGCGATCGGATTGATGCCATGGCACCGAATCTAACGTTCGGCCGGCAAGCGGGGGAGGAACTAGTTCATGAACGGCCTGCGGGCTCGGTCAGGCGGCGCGCAGACAAGCCGGTGACGGGCAGCGCGCCTGGGCGCGCCCCTCCTAGACATCATGGCCGCCTCGCTTTGCGCGGGCGACCAGGATGTCTAGAGGACCGACTTGACCAGCCGACCCATCTCCGACGGATCCTTGGTGGTCCGGATGCCGCAGGCTTCCATGATCTCCAGCTTCGCCTGGGCTGTGTCGGCGCCGCCCGAGATCAGCGCTCCGGCGTGACCCATGCGCTTGCCGGCAGGTGCCGTGACCCCGGCGATGAACCCCACCACCGGCTTCTTCATGTTGTCCTTGATCCAGTGCGCCGCGTTCACTTCATCCGGCCCGCCGATTTCTCCGATCATGATCACGGCGTCCGTGCCCGGATCGTCGTTGAAGAGCTTCATGATGTCGATGTGCTTCAAGCCGTTGATCGGGTCGCCACCGATACCGACCGCAGTCGACTGCCCCAGCCCCAACTCCGTCACCTGCGCCACCGCCTCGTAAGTGAGCGTGCCGGAACGGGATACGACGCCGATGCGGCCCGGCCGATGGATATGGCCCGGCATGATGCCGATCTTGATTTCGTCCGGCGTGGTCAGTCCGGGACAGTTCGGACCAAGGAGCAAGGTCTTGCGCCCGCTCTTGCGCATGCGGTCGCGCACCACCATCATGTCGCGCACCGGGATGCCCTCTGTGATGCAGATGACGAGATCGAGGTCAGCTTCCACCGCCTCCCAGATCGCGTCCGCGGCGCCGGCCGGCGGCACATAGATCACCGACACGGTCGCGCCGCTCGCTTCCTTGGCTTCCTTGACGGTGGCATGGATCGGGATGCCCTCGAAATCCTCGCCCGCACGCTTGGGATTGACGCCGGCCACGAAACAGTTCTTGCCGTTGGCATAGTCCCGGCACATGCGTGTGTGGAACTGTCCGGTCTTGCCGGTAATGCCCTGGGTGATGACCTTGGTGTCCTTGTTGATCAGGATCGACATTCGCTTGTCCTTGAAAGTCCGTCAGGTCAGTTCGCGTCAGGCACTTTTGCCGTCGGCCGCAGCCACGACCTTCCTGGCCGCTTCGCCCATGGAGTCGGCAGCGATGATCGGCAGTCCCGACTCCGCCAGCATCTTCTTGCCGAGGTCTTCGTTGGTGCCCTTCATCCGCACCACCAGCGGAACCTTCAGGCCGACCGCCTTGCTGGCGGAAATCACGCCTTCGGCAATCGTGTCGCACCGCATGATGCCGCCGAAAATGTTGACCAGGATCGCCTTGAGCCCGGGATTGCGCAGCATCAGCTTGAAGGCCTCGGTCACCTTCTGCGCCGTGGCGCCGCCACCCACGTCCAGGAAGTTTGCCGGTTCGCCCCCGAACAGCTTGATCGTATCCATGGTAGCCATGGCAAGGCCCGCGCCGTTCACCAGGCAGCCGATGTTGCCATCCAGCTGAATATAGGCGAGGTCGAATTTCGAGGCCTCGATCTCCGCAGGATCCTCCTCGTCCAGATCGCGCATCTCGACGATATCCGGATGGCGGTAAAGCGCATTCGTGTCGAAGTTCATCTTGGCGTCCAGCGCAAGCACCTTGCCGGACTTGGTCAGGATCAGCGGATTGATTTCCGACAGCGATGCATCGGTTTCGAAGAAGGCCTTGTACAGCCCCTGGAGCACCGCACGGGACTGCGGCAGGCTCGCCTCCGGAATACCGATCCTGCGCGCCAGATCGTCGGCCTCCGATGCCGTCAGGCCGGCCTCGACGTCGCAGAAGACCTTGTGCAGCTTCTCCGGTGTATGGGCAGCGACCTCTTCGATGTCCATGCCACCTTCGCTGGAGGCCATCACGCAGATCTTCTGGGATTGCCTGTCCAGCACGATGCCCACATAGAGCTCCTTGCTGATGTCCGCGCCCTCTTCGACAAACAGCCGCCGCACCAGTTGACCCTGGGGGCCGGTCTGATGAGTGACGAGTTGCATGCCAAGGATCTCGGAAGCGTGTTGGCGCACCTCGTCTATCGAGCGCGCGAGTTTGACGCCGCCGCCCTTGCCTCTTCCCCCGGCGTGAATCTGAGCCTTCACCACCCACACGGGTCCGCCCAACTGTTCGGCGGCCTTGACCGCTTCCTCGACGCTGAAACACGGGATCCCCCTGGGTACGGGCACGCCGTAGCGCTTGAGGATCTCTTTTCCTTGGTACTCGTGGATTTTCATGGGTATCTCGATGTCCGGGCAGGCGCTGCGGCCCGATGAGCACGGCCTCCAGCACAGCCTCTCGACGCTGAGCGGCGACTGGCACGGGCCTAGGAGCCTGTCGGAGTATGGGAAGGGCTCCCGGTAGAGTAGCACAGGGAGACCCGCCGATGCTGCGGCGCGCAAGGGGGCTTTTTCAGATGTCAGGGGCAGGATTGCGAGCCTGCTTGAGCACCCACGCCACGGTGGCGGGATCGAATCCCCGGCCCAGGAGAAAGCGGTGCTGCCGAGCCCGCCCCCTCAGATCCGCCGCCGGTTCGCCAAAGCGTTTTCGCCACAACGTGAGGGCCCGCTCCCGTTCGCTGGACTTGAGAGGCTGGATCACCTGCGCGGCCAGTTCGGCGTCGACTCCCTGGCGAGAGAGAGACTGGACGATGCGGGCAATACCGTATCGCGCACCCTTGCTGTGGACCGTCACCTCTGCATATCGGCGATCCGACAGCAGGCCGCGGGCCTCCAGGTCGCCGAGGACCGCGTCCACCGCAGCACGATCGACTTCGCCGCTGAGCAACTTGCGCTGAAGCTCAACCCGGCTGTGTTCGCGTCGGGCCAGCAGGCGTAACGCCCGGGCCCGCAACTGGGGTAACGACAGCGGCGCTTTGGAGCACTCTGCCAGTTCCTGCAGCCCGGACTTCATGGCTGGTATGCGCCGACCGGGCCCGTCAGCCGCTGCACAGGCGCCGCTGACAATGCATCACCAGCCTTGACCGACCTGAGATTCCGCAGCGGTCTAGGAGCCTGTCCTGGGCCCGGCCAGTCAAGCCGCTTCTTTCTTGTCGCCCTTGTCGTTCTTGCCACCTTCAATGACCTGCAGCCCGCGACGGGCGACGCCGAATGACTCGCGAACCTTGTTTTCAATCTCCAGAGCCATTTCCGGCTTCTCACGGAGGTATTCGCGGGCGTTGTCCTTGCCCTGGCCGATCCGCTCTCCGCTATAGCTGTACCAGGCGCCGCTTTTCTCGACGATGCCCGCGGCAGCACCCAGATCGAGTACCTCGCCCAACCGGGAAGTGCCTTCGCCATACAGGATGTCGAACTCCGCGTTCTTGAAAGGCGGGGCGACCTTGTTCTTCACGACCTTCACCCGGGTTTCATTGCCAATGACCTCGTCTCCTTTCTTGATCGATCCGGTCCGGCGAATATCCAGGCGCACCGATGCATAGAACTTCAGGGCGTTGCCACCGGTGGTGGTTTCGGGGTTGCCGAACATGACGCCGATCTTCATCCGGATCTGGTTGATGAAGATGACCAGGGTATTGGTGCGCTGAATGGAGCCGGTCAGCTTGCGCAAGGCCTGGCTCATGAGACGCGCCTGCAGGCCCGGGAGGGAGTCGCCCATCTCGCCTTCGATCTCGGCGCGCGGGGTGAGTGCGGCCACGGAATCGATCACGATCAGGTCCACGGAGCCTGACCGCACCAGGGCGTCACAGATCTCCAGCGCCTGCTCCCCGGTGTCCGGCTGGGAAATCAGCAGATCCTGCAGGTTGACGCCAAGCTTGGCTGCGTACTGGACGTCCAGGGCGTGCTCGGCATCGATGAATGCGCAGGTGCCCGCCAGCTTCTGCATTTCTGCAATGACCTGCAGGGTCAGGGTGGTCTTACCCGACGACTCGGGTCCGTAGATCTCCACCACCCGGCCGCGCGGCAAGCCCCCGACCCCCAGCGCGATATCCAGACCAAGGGAGCCGGTGGAAACGACCTCGATGTCCTTGGCGACCTCCCCGTCTGCCATTCGCATGACCGATCCCTTGCCGAACTGCTTTTCGATCTGGGCCAGGACGGCGGTGAGCGCCTTTGCCTTCTCGCCGCGTGCTTTGCTGTCATCCATGTTGTCTTCCCTTGCTGTTCTGTTGACTGATCGACGTGGAGGAATTATCCCACGGAACTACTGTATGAACAAACAGTCTTTCGAGTTAGGACCTATGGCCGACGCGGCGATGCCTCATGCCGCCGGCGGCTGGTCCAGCAAACGCTGACGCAGCAGCCGCGTTGCCTGGACCAACGCATGCGCGGCAGCCAGGCGGCGAACGGCGCCGCGGTCGCCTGCAAAATGCTGCTGGCCGCTGACCAGCAGCGCCGGGCTGCCGGCAGGAAGCGCCAGCCCCCAGCCGAAACAGACAGTACCGACCGGCTTGCCGGGCACAGCCCCGCCGGGGCCGGCAATCCCGGTGACCGAAAGGGCCAGCCCCGCGAGCGAGTGGCGCAGCGCGCCTTCGGCCATCTCCCTTGCCACCGCTTCGCTGACCGCACCATGCCCCTGAAGCGTGGCTGGGCGCACGCCGAGCAGGTCGCTCTTCGACGCGTTCGAGTAGGTCACGAAGCCACGCTCGAACCAGTCACTGGAACCGGCGGTCTCGGTGAGCAACTGCGCCAGCAGACCGCCGGTGCACGACTCGGCCGTCACGATCAGAACCCCCGCACGGCTGGCCTCCCGACCGAGCTCGGCGGCGAACCGGACCAGTGCCTCGTCCCCGACCTCGCCGACGCCACCGACATCCCTGGTTTCCTTCCCTGCGGCGGTCATGCCAGGCGCTGCCAGAACGCGATCACCAGCACCGTGTAGGCACCCGCGAGGAGATCGTCGGCCATGACGCCTGCCGGCGTCTTCCAGAGGCGGTCCACCTGCCGGATCGGCGGTGGCTTGAGGATGTCGAAGGCACGAAAGAGCAGGAAGGCGCCCAACTGGGAAATGAACGAGGGCGGAACCAGCAGCAGTACCAGCCAGAATGCGACGATCTCATCCCACACGATCGCGCTGTGATCCGGAACCCCGAGGTCACGACCCGCCCGGCCCACTGCCCAGACGCCAACCACCAGTCCGGCGGCGCAGAGAAGCAGCAGTCCCGCATCGCCGATCAGGCCATGCAGCAACGCGTAGCTCGCCCAGGCGAACAGGGTTCCGACGGTGCCGGGCGCCGTTCTCGAGAGTCCGCTGCCCAACCCGAGCGCTATCCAGCGCGACAGCCGGGGCTTCATGAATTCGAAGGATGGGCCTGAGCGGCTTGACGCTGCCATCGGCGCGGACCAGGTCGGTGACGTCTTCTACTTTGCTGTTCATTGGGCGAAGTGATCGAAACCCGAGCGATCAATTGGCAGGGAGTGCCCGTCCGGGCCAGTCAACAGGATACCGCTTCCGGATCGCAGCCGGCCGATCACCCCTGCCGCAGGCGACAGCGCCCGGATCCGGTCACGCTCGCCGGCGGGAGCGCTGAAGAGCAACTCGTAGTCGTCGCCACCATGGAGCGCAAACTGCAGGGCCTCTTCCCGGCGCAGACCTGCCAGGCAGGGATCGAGTGGAATCTGCTGCGCGAAGATTTCCGCCATCAGTCCGTTCCCCGCAGAAGCGGCGAGGATATGCCGGAGATCACCAGCCAGCCCGTCGGAGAGATCGATCGCGGCGCTCGCGATGCCGCGCAGGCGCAGGCCCAGCTCGACCCGGGGTTCGGGCCAGTCAAGTCGGCGAAGCGCGCCGGCGTCGATACCGGAGGTGCCGTCGCGGCGGGCGGCCACCGCAAAGGCGGCGCCACCGAGCGGGCCGGAGACCCACAGATCCTCGCCGGCGCTTGCGGCATCGCGACGAAGCGCCTCTCCTGCGGGGACCTGTCCGAAGACGGTGACTGAAATCGTCAGCGGCCCGCGGGTGGTATCGCCGCCCACCAACGGACACTCGAAGCGGTCCGCCAGCATGAACATCCCACGGCAGAATCCGGCCAGCCAGGCCTCGTCGATACCCGGCAGCGCCACCGCCAGCGTGAAGCCCAGGGGGCGGGCACCCATCGCAGCCAGATCGGACAGATTGACGGCGAGGGACTTGTGCCCGACCGCTGCCGGATCGGTGCCGGCGAAGAAGTGCCGACCCTCCACCAGCATGTCCGACGAGACCGCCAGCAACTGACCGGGGTCGGGCGGACGCAGCAATGCGCAATCGTCCCCGATTCCCAGGACCACGGCGTCCGGGGCGCGATTCGAGGGACGGCGAAAGAAGCGTTCGATCAGTTCGAACTCGCCCATGCCTGCCGCCCCTGGCCCCGCCCCCGCGGACGCCGCTAGGAGGCTAGCGATGGGCCGCGCCCGCTTCGGCGGGGCGGATGGCGCTGGCCAGTTTGTCGAGCACGCCGTTGACGTACTTGTAGCCATCGGTGCCGCCAAAACTCTTGGCCAGCTCCACCGCCTCGTTGATCACGACCCGATACGGGATTTCCTGGTGCCGGAGCAGTTCATAGCAACCGATCATGAGGGTGGCCCGCTCCACCGGACTCAGATGGTTGACCTCCCGGTCCAGGCAGGGGACGATCAGTCGATCGAGTTCCGCGGCATCGCGGATCGCACCGTGCAGCAGGGTGCCGAAATGGGTCCGGTCCGCGCGGTCGAATCCGGGACTGGTCTCGATGTGGGCCTGGATCACCCCGCTGCTTTCGCCGGACAGCAGCCACTGATACAGACCCTGCATCGCCAGTTCCCGCGAACGCCGGCGCGCGCTGCGCGCCCCTGGCTTGGCGCCTGGCCGCGCCGCCATGCTTGGCGGCGGGGGATGGGGGTGTATCGTTCGTCGATTCAGTCATGGCTGGCGCGCCGCGGGCTCTCCGTTCAGCTTTGAGGGTCTTCCGCTAGCGAGTCGATCGCGGCAGCAAGATTGGCCATCTCGACGGCGACCCGGGCCGCCTCTGCGCCCTTTTCCGTCGCCCGGCTCAGGGCCTGCTCGTCGTTGTAGGCGGTAAGTATCGCATTTGCGATCGGGATGCCCAATTCCAGCGCCACCCGCGAGACGCCTGCAGCGCTTTCGTTGCAGACGACCTCGAAGTGATAGGTCTCCCCCTTGACCACCGCACCGAGCGCGATGAGCGCGTCGAACTCGCCCGAGCGGCCAAGCTGCAGCAGCGCAGTCGGTATCTCCAGTGCACCCGGAACGCTGCACAGGAGGGTGTCCGCCTCGGCAACGCCGAGGCGCAGCAGCTCCGCCAGGCAAGCTTCGCGAAGACCATCGCAGATGGCCGGATTGAAACGGGCCTGGACGATCCCGACCCGCAGGTCCGCCCCGTCATGCTCGCCCGTGATCTGGTCTACCGTCATTGTTGTTCTACCTTGCGCTCTTCATTGCCGTCCTCGGCGAATCCGGTCACTTCAAGATCGAAACCGGTCATGCTCGGCATGCGACGCGGATGCGCCAGCAGCCGCATCTTGCGAACGCCGAGATCCCTCAGTATCTGCGCACCGATACCGTAGGTGCGCAGGTCCATCGCCTCGCGCGCGGCCGCCGCAGCGGGACCGGCTCTCCGTCGACCGATGGAGCGCACCACGACTGCGCCTGGGCGAACAGCGAGTCCGCCGATTGCGCGCAGTTCAGCATGATCAGCGCGCCCTCGCCGTGCGCTGCGATCTCCTTCAGCGCGCGGTGGATGCTCCAGGAGTGCGCACCGCTGTCGGTGAAAAGCAGGTCCAGCGGCGACAGGGGCTCGTGTACCCGCACCAGCGCTTCCCGATCCCCGCAGATCGGCCCCGCCACCAGCGCCAGGTGCGGCTGGCCGGTTGGCTTGTCCCGATACACCACCAGGTCGAATTCACCGCTCGGCGTCGTCACCCGACGCTGCTGCAGCCGTTCCACCAGGCTTTCGGTGGCGCTGCGATAGTGGATCAGGTCCGCGATCGTGCCGATCTTCAGGCCGTGCTGCTCACTGAAGGTCATCAGGTCCGGCAGACGGGCCATGGTCCCGTCGTCCTTCATGATCTCGCAGATCACCGCGGCCGGCGTGAGCCCGCGTCAGCGCGCCGAGGTCGCAGCCGGCTTCGGTGTGCCCCGCCCGCACCAGGACACCCGCCGTCACGCGCCATGATCGGAAAGACGTGACCGGGCTGCACCAGATCGGTTGGCCTGGCATCCCGGGCGACCGCGGCCTGAACCGTGCGAGCCCGATCGGCCGCCGAGATGCCGGTGGTGACGCCCTCGGACGCCTCGATCGACATGGTGAAGTTGGTACCGGTTCTGGTACCGTTGAGCGCCGTCATCAGCGGCAGGCTGAGTTGCCGGCAGCGTTCCTGCGTCAAGGTCAGACAGATCAGTCCGCGCGCGTGACGCGCCATGAAGTTGATCGCCTCCGGGGTGACGAAATCCCCTGCCAGCAGCAGGTCACCCTCGTTCTCCCGATCCTCCTCGTCGATCAGGATCACCATCTTGCCGGCCTTGAAGTCGGCCAGTATTTCCGCGGTGCTTGCAAGTGCCATGGTCGGGATTGTAGGGCCGGTCACCGGTCAGCCGCGGCTTCGACCGTGCGCATCCGTTCCAGGTAGCGGGCGATCATGTCCACTTCGAGGTTGACGCCGCTACCCGGCACCAGTGCCTTCAGCGTCGTGACTGCCAGCGTATGCGGGATGAGATTCACGGACACCACGCAGGCGTGCGCCTCGTCCGCGACCCGGTTTACCGTCAGGCTCACGCCATTGACCGTGACCGACCCCTTGTAGACCAGGTAACGGGCCAGGTCCGCGGGGGCCTCGATCTCCAGCAACCGGCTCTCGCCGACCGGCTCGAACCGCGACACCCGACCGACTCCGTCGACGTGGCCGGACACCAGGTGGCCTCCAACGCGATCGCTCAGTCGCATCGCCTTCTCCAGATTGACCGGGCCGGCCTCATCGAGGCCGACCGTACGGGAGAGGCTTTCAAGCGAAATGTCGAAGTCGAAGCCGTCCGCATCGACGGCCACCACGGTCATGCAGGCCCCCTGTACCGCGATCGAATCACCCGGCGCGACGTCGCTCAGGTCAAGCGCAGGCGCCTGGACCCGAACCCGCCAGCCCGCCTCGGCCCCCAACGAACGGCGATGCGTGATGGTGCCCACGGCGGCGACGATACCGGTAAACATGCAGTCCTGTCAGCTGCCGTCGGTTGGCGGGGCGTCCCGCATTACCCGGGCGCGCAGCCGGAGATCGCCCGCGATGCGCTCCACGTCCAGCCAGCTCAGCCTCACCCTGCTCTCCAGATCGGCAACGGCAGGCAGGTTGAACAGCTGCTGCCCTTGCCCGAGAAGGGAGGGCGCCAGGTACAGCAGCAACTCATCGACACAGCCGGCGGCAATCAGGGATCCGTTGAGCTTGTGGCCCGCCTCGATGTGGACTTCGTTGAACTCGCGGCGACCGAGTTCGCTCATCGCCGCAGCGAGATCGACCTTGCCGTTCGGGTCCGGCAGGCTCACGAGCTCGCAGCCGGCGTCCTGGAGCCGGGCCAGGTGATCATGCTGCACCGAGTCTGCAGGCAGGGCGTGGAACACGAGCACCTCCGAATCCCGGAAGATTTCCGCCGCCGGATTGACCTCCAGGCGCGAGTCGATCAGGACCTTGACAGGCTGGCGCGAGGTGGGCTCGTCGCGTACCGTCAGGTGCGGGTTGTCGGACTTGACCGTGCCGATTCCGGTCAGGATGGCACAGGCACGGGCCCGCCAGCGGTGCCCGTCGGCGCGCGCCTCGGCCGAGGTGATCCATTTGCTGCGTCCGTCTGGCAATGCGGTAATGCCGTCGAGCGACGCGGCGATCTTCAACCGTGCCCAGGGCGTGCCGCGCGTCATGCGGGAGACGAATCCGATGTTGATTTCGACCGCTTCCTGCTCCATCAGGCCGCAGCGCACGTCGATCCCGGCTGCACGCAGTCGCTCCAGCCCCTGCCCGTTGACCAGGGGATTCGGATCCTCCATCGCCGCGATGACCCGCGCCACCTTCGCTTCCGTGAGGATGTCGGTGCAGGGCGGCGTACGGCCCTGGTGACTGCAGGGCTCCAGAGTGACGTAGACCACGGCGCCCTTGGCCTTGCCGCCGGCCTGCGCCAGCGCCAGGATCTCCGCATGCGGCTCGCCGGTCCGGCGGTGCCAGCCCTCGCCGACCACCTGGCCGTCCTTGACGATGACGCAGCCGACGCGCGGGTTGGGTGTCGTCGTGTACAGCCCCTTGTTGGCCAGCGCCAGGGCGCGGCTCATGTAGCGCGCGGTCGGAATCGCTATACATGGGAACTCAAACCGGCTTCGCGATTCGTGTCAAGGCAGCGACCCGTCCCGGCGTTTCGATGCCTCATGCGTCATGCAGCTTGCGAGGATTACGAACGCCCGCAGCCCCCGCCTCCGGCCGGATTTCGTTGATCGCGTCGGCAAATGCATCGATGTCCTCGAACTTCCGGTAGACCGAGGCGAAGCGGATATAGGCAACCTTGTCGAGCTTGCGCAATTCATCCATCACCAGTTCGCCGATGGTAGCGCTCGGCACTTCCTTCAGGCCCAGCTTGAACATGCGGCCCTCGACGTGGTCGAGCGCGCCCTCGAACGCGTCCTTGCGTCACCGGCCGCTTGCGCAAGGCAAGGCTCATCGAGAACTCAAGCTTGGCGCGATCATAGTCCATCGCGGCTGCCGTCGCTCTTGACCACGACGGGCATGGAAAGCTCGATCCGCTCGTAGGTGGTGAAGCGCCGATCGCAGGCGCCGCACCGCCGCCGGCGTCGGATGCTATCGCCGGTGTCCGATACGCGGGTTTCCATGACCTGCGTATCGTCGTGATTGCAGAAGGGCAGTGCATGGCCGATTATCGTCGCGGCAGTGCACTGCGAGCCGTAAACCGCGAGGAATGTTCGCGGTCAACTGGTTGACACGCTCCCGGATGCGGCGCGAGATGGGCATCATCGCGACGGCTTGTCCAGCACCTCGGCGATCAGTTGGCCGACCAGTGCCGACTCCTGCGTGCCGAAGCCCCGCGTCGTCATCGCCGGCGAACCGAGCCGCACCCCGCTGGTCACGAACGGCTTCTCCGGGTCGTTCGGGATCGCGTTCTTGTTGACGGTGATATGCGCCTTGCCGAGCGCCGCCTCGGCTTCCTTGCCGGTGATGCCCTTGGCCCGAAGGTCCACCAGCATCATGTGCGACTCGGTCCTTCCGGACACGATGCGCAGGCCGCAGTCGGTCAGCGCGGCCGCCATGGCCTGGGCATTGGCCAGCACCTGCTGCTGGTAGGTCTTGAACGACGGCTGCAGCGCTTCTTCGAACGCAACCGCCTTCGCCGCGATGACATGCATCAGCGGGCCACCCTGCAGACCCGGAAAGATCGCGGAATTGATCGCCTTCTCGTTGTCCGCGGTGGTCAGGATGAAGCCCCCGCGCGGACCGCGCAGGCTCTTGTGGGTCGTCGACGTGACGACGTCCGCATGCCCGATCGGGCTGGGATAGACGCCACGCCGCGATCAGGCCGGCATAGTGAGCCATGTCGACCATGAAGGTCGCGCCGACCGCCTTGGCAACGTCCGCGAACCGCGCCCAGTCGATCACTGAGCGAATAGGCCGAAGCGCCGGCGATGATGATGCGCGGCCGGTGCTCGTGCGCGAGGCGCTCCATCTCGTCGTAGTCGATTTCCTCGGCCTCGTTGAGACCGTAGGACACCACGTTGAACCACTTGCCGGACATGTTGACGGGCGAACCATGGGTGAGGTGACCGCCCATCGCCAGGGACATGCCGAGGATGGTGTCACCGGGCTTGGCCATGGCCATCATGACCGCCTGATTGGCCTGCGATCCGGAGTTGGGCTGGACATTGGCCGAGTGCGCGCCGAAGAGACGGCAGATACGCTCGATAGCCAGCCGCTCAACGACATCGACGAACTCGCAACCGCCGTAGTAGCGCTTGCCCGGATAGCCTTCGGCGTACTTGTTGGTCAACTGGCTGCCCTGGGCCTGCATCACCGCCGGGCTTGCGTAGTTCTCGGACGCGATCAGCTCGATATGCGCTTCCTGGCGCCGGCTCTCGTCCTGAAGTGCCTGCCACACCTGCGGATCCACTTCAGACACTGTCTTGGAACGTTCGAACATGTTCAATGCACTCCTGCGGCCTCGGCGGTCACGTTTAACAGAACGCGTATCTATCTCATCGGCCGCCGCGCCCAGGTGCGTCACGTCGCCCCAGGAAACCAGCCGGAAGCCGTCGCCGTCATAGGCGATGGTGTTCAGGCTGGCATTGAACAGACCGTAGGTGCGGGGTGCATCCAGGGCCAGCCCGCTGGCAAGCCGGTAGCAGCAATCCAGCACGCCGCCGTGCGCCACCACGACGACCGGCCCTTCCCGATGCCGGTCCGCGATTTCGGCCATGACTTCGCACACCCGTTCGTGCAGCGCCTGCAGGGTTTCTCCGCCGTCCATGTCGAAAGCGAGGTCGCGCGAGAGCATCCGCCGATGACGCTCCGGGTCCGTTCGCTGCAATGTCTCATAGTAGCTGCCCTGCAGGCTGCCGAAATGACGCTCGCGCAACCGGCGATCGGGCAGCGCGACCCGGCCGCAGGCGGCGGCGATCGGCTCGGCCGTCTGGCTGGCGCGCAGGAGGTCGCTGGTATAGACCGCAGCGACCGGGGAAGCGCCGAGACGGCGGGCAATCGCACGCGCCTGACCCAGCCCGATCTCGTTGAGCGGGATGTCGAGCTGGCCCTGGATCCGGCGCAGGCTGTTCCATTCGGTTTCGCCATGGCGAACGAGCAGGATGTCGAGCGCCATGATTCAGCTCAGCGTGACGCGGGCGAACTTGCGCTTGCCGACCTGCGCGACGAAGGTGCCCGCGGCAAGGCGCAGGTTGCGGTCGGTGACGGTGGCGCCATCAATGCGCACGCCGTTCTGCTCGATCATGCGCGTCGCTTCCGCGCCGGAGGCCACCAGGTTCGCAGCCTTCAGCAGCGCGCTGATCGCCAACGGGGCGCCGGTCAGCACTACAGTCGGAATTTCGTCGGGGATCCCGCCCCGCGCACGCCGGTTGAAGTCCTCCTCGGCAGCGCAGGCGGCAGCCGCGCTGTGGAACCGGGTGACGATCTCCGTGGCCAGCAGGACTTTCGCATCGCGCGGATTTCTTCCTGCCGCGCATTGCCCCTTCAATCGCTCGATCTCATCGACGCCCGTGAAAGACAGCAGCAGGAAATACCGCCACATCAGGTCGTCGGAGATCGACATCAGCTTTGCAAACATGGCATTGGGTTCGTCGGTGATGCCGACGTAGTTGCCTTTGGACTTGGACATCTTCTCGACGCCGTCCAGCCCCTCCAGCAACGGCATCGTCAGTATGCATTGCGCCTCCTGCCCGTACTCGCGCTGCAACTCGCGGCCGACGAGCAGGTTGAACTTCTGGTCCGTGCCGCCCAGCTCCAGGTCCGATTTCAGCGCCACCGAGTCGTACCCCTGCATCAGCGGGTAGAGCAGTTCATGGACGGAGATCGGCACGCCGCCCTTGTAGCGACGGGTGAAGTCGTCGCGCTCGAGAATCCGCGCCACCGTGTAGCGTGAGGCCAGTTGGATCATGCCGCGCGCGCCCAGCGGGTCGCTCCACTCGGAGTTGTAGCGGATCTCCGTCTTCTGCGCGTCGAGTACCAGGCTCGCCTGCTTGAAGTAGGTCTGGGCGTTGAGGTCGATCTGCTCGCGGGTAAGCGCCGGCCGGGTGGAGTTGCGCCCGGACGGATCGCCGATGGACGCGGTGAAATCGCCGATCAGGAAGATGACCCGATGCCCGATGTCCTGCAACTGCCGCATCTTGTTGAGCACGACTGTGTGCCCAAGGTGCAGGTCCGGCGCAGTCGGGTCGAGTCCGAGTTTTATTCTCAGCGGCTGGCCGGTCCGTTCGAATCGCTCCAGCTTGGTGACGAAGTCGGCCTCGACCAGCAATTCATCGCATCCCCGCTTGGCAATTTCAAGCGCACTGCGCACTGAATCGGAACTCGGACCAGGGGCTAACATATTTGTACAACTCCGTAAGAAAGTAATTCAGCTGAAACATTGGCTTTTTTTTAACGATCTGGCGCTAGAATCCGCGCTTCAGCTTGTTTCTGGCCCAGAACGGGTGTATGTCAGCGAAACCAGCCGCGCAAACGAAGGCGTAGATCCCCCGCGCGGCCCTCGCGCGACCTCCCCACCGGCGCTCAGCCGGACCCTGACCAGCAATCACGCTAGCACCGGCCTTCTGCAATGTTGCGCAACATTGTCAATCGTCGGCTCCGGCGCGGATTTGAAACGAAGCAGGTTCGAAACTGCAAGTCATTAGCAGTCAATGGCCGCATCGGCGGTCAGGGCGCAATTCTATCCGAGCACAGGCGCGGAGCTTGCCCCGTTTGGACGGCAACGCCAGTTGCCAACGCGAAGGTCGCTGGGTCGGCACCTTCAGTTTGAACAGTCATAAGAAAGATTAGATATCGAATGCAGACCTCGACAGGAAAACGTCTTGCCTCCGCCCTGGCCGCCGCGCTATCGATTGCAACCCTCACCGCATTCGCCGTAGCCCCGCTGACGGAGGAACCCCTTCCCCCGAGCCTGCGTATCGTAGAACCTCTGCCGACGTCCCCTCTGCCGCTTGCCACGGAAGGAAACTTCCTGCGGCAGGCCATCATTTCCAGAGGAGAGTCTCTGGGCAGTCTGTTGCGCAAGCTCGGCGACCAGGATCGCGAACTGATCGACTTCGTGAGAATCGACCCCACCGCACGCAAGCTCCTGCGGTTGCAGGCCGGTACCGCGGTGCGCGCGGAAGTGGACGGCCAGAACCGGATCCAATCCCTCAGCTATCCATTGAACAGCGGTGCCGAGGCCGATCAGCCGGCCATGCGGCTGGAACTGGCGCGAAACAACGAGGGTTGGCAGGCGCAGGTCGTGCCGATGCTGATGGACCGCACGCTGGTGACTCGCATCGCCACCATCAATTCCTCGCTTTATGCGGCCGCGGACCAAGCCGATATCCCGGACTCGATCTCCACCAGGATCCCTGAGATCTTCGGGTCCGACATGGACTTTCATCGCGACGTGCGCAAGGGCGACAAGCTGCGGGTGGTTTATGAATTGTTCAGCAATCCCGAAACCATCGCCGACGGCGAACCGGGCAGACTCCTGGCGGTCGAATACATCGGGCAGGAGAAGCAGCTCGAGGCCGTCTGGTTCGAGCGCGACGACGGCGAGGGCGATTACTTCAACTTCGACGGCCAGACCCTGCGCAAGACTTTCCTGCGCGCGCCGATCGAATTCACACGGATCAGTTCCGGCTTCACCCTCGGGCGCAGGCATCCCGTGTTCCGCGACTGGCGCGCCCACAAAGGTGTCGATTACGTGGCCCCCACCGGTACCAAGATCCGCACCGTCGGCGACGGACAGGTGGAGTACGTGGGCGTCCAACGTGGGTACGGCAGGGTGGTCATTGTCAAACACGACAAGGACCGCAGCACCCTGTACGCTCACATGAGCAAGTTCGCACCCAACCTGAAAGAAGGCAGCCGGGTCAGCCGCGGCGAGGTCATCGGCTACGTCGGTCAGACCGGTTGGGCCAGCGGGCCGCACCTGCACTTCGAGTTCCTCGTGAACGGCGAACCCAACGACCCGGCAGCCGTCATGCCTCCGCCCGAAGCGCCGTTGAGTGTGCAGGCGCAGCTGCGTTTTCAGGAAACCACCGGCGAACTGCTGAGGCGGATCCGCTGGGAGGACAACCGGGTCGCAGCCTTTGAGTGACCCAGGCGGGGCGCTTTTCATCGGGCTGATGTCCGGCACCAGCATCGATGCGGTAGACGGCGTCCTGGCACGTTTCGATGCGGAAGGAACCCTGCTGGAGACGGTCGCTACGGCGACGCTGCCGATTCCGGATGTATTGCGTCGACGCCTGACCGGACTGCAGCAGTCGGCTGCCGACGAGTTGGCGGACGCGGCCATCGCGGCGAACGATCTTGCCGACCTCTATGCCGATTGTGTCAGCAACCTCCTCGAGCAGGCCAGTGTCGCCCCGGAGGCCGTTACCGCCCTGGCTGCGCATGGCCAGACGGTACGTCACGACCCTGCCCGAGGCTACACGCTACAGTTGCTCAACGGGGCGCGGCTGGCGGAGAAGTCCCGTATCGACACCGTTACGGACCTGCGCAGTGCCGATATCGCAGCAGGCGGCCAGGGCGCTCCGCTCGTACCGGCGTTTCACGCCCGCGTGTTCGGCAACCCGGCCCAACCCAGGGCCCAACCCAGGGTTCAACCGAGGGTTCAACCCTTGGCTCGACCCCGATCTCAACCCCGTGCCGGCAAGCCATCCTGAACATCGGCGGCATCGCCAATATCACCGCTTTGGGGGCTGCCACTAGCGGCGCCGCGGTCATCGGCTACGACACCGGTCCCGGCAATACTTTGCTGGACACCTGGTGCGAAGCCCACACCGGGGAGCGCTTCGACCGCGACGGCCGGTGGGCGGCCAGCGGCCAGACGGACAACGGGCTGCTCGCGAGGATGCTGTCGGAGCCTTACTTCGGGCTGCCCCCGCCCAAGAGCACCGGCCGGGACCTGTTCAACCAGGCCTGGCTGCAGCGACAAGGCCTGACGGGGCTGGCCCCTGCCGATATCCAGGCGACGCTGCTCACTTTGACCTGTCGCACCATCGCGGATGCCTGCCGCCGGGAGCAGGTGCAGACAGTCCATGTCTGCGGCGGGGGCGCAGCCAATCCGTTCCTGATGCAGTGTCTTCAGTCGGAACTCGGTGACGTTCCGGTTCGCACCACCAGCGAGTTGGGCCTGCATCCCCAGGCCGTCGAAGCCACCGCCTTCGCCTGGCTGGCCTGCCGCAGGGCCGCACGGGCTCCCGGGAATCTTCCATCGGTCACCGGCGCGGCTGGCCTGAGAGTCCTTGGCGCCATGCACATCGCCGTCCGATAGGCAACGCCGCCCGACAGGCGGCTGAAGTATCCCTGGGAATCAGCCGGCAGAGAACGACGAACCGCAGCCGCAGGTGGTGGTCGCGTTCGGATTCTTGATCACGAACTGCGCCCCCTGCAGGTCATCCTTGTAGTCGATCTCGGCGCCGACGAGGTACTGATAACTCATGGCGTCGATCAGGAGTTTGACGCCGTTCTTCTCCATCACCGAATCGTCTTCATTGATTTCTTCGTCGAAGGTGAAGCCATACTGAAATCCCGAGCAGCCGCCGCCTTGAACAAAGACGCGCAACTTGAGATCCGGATTGCCTTCCTCCTGGATCAACTGGCTGACTTTCTCGGCAGCGCTATCGGTAAAGACGAGCGGTGCGGGCATTTCGGCAACTGCATTCATTTCAACAACTCCCAGTTCCTGAGAAGGATAGACGAGAACCCTTGACCTTGGCGAGGCCGGGGTCGGCTCATTGCAGTCAAGTGCGGCTGTTGGCGACCAGTTTCAATGCCACCTGCTCGCTTTCGATCGGCCTCAGTGCGCCTTCGACCACGGCGCCGTGCTGGATCTGCAGATCCCGATAAGAAATATCGCCGTCGACCCGGGCGCCGGCCAGGATATCGAGCCGCGAACCGGCGCGGATGGGTCCCTCGACCACGCCTGAAATCACGACCGTTGCCGCATCGATCTGTCCCTGCACACGGCCTTTCGCCCCGATAATCAACTCGCTTGCCTCGGCGGGATCCGCAATCACGGCGCCTGTCACGACGCCATCCACTTCCAGCCGCCCGCTGAACCGGACCGTACCTTCCAGGCTGGCGCCCGCGCCGATCCGATGCACCTGCCCTGTTGTTCGCGTACTGCCCAGCATGCCGACTCCCATGTAGATAACCTGACGGCGACGATACGATCCAACCGCCGACGCCTTGATTGTAGTCGGGCGGCGGGACCCGCCATACAAAACGGGGCGTCCGCGGACACCCCGTATGCTGTCGTACCGTTCGCGCTGCCGACCTTCGGCCAGCCCCGGCCTCGCGGTGCCCGACCCGGGCAGTCCGCTGCGAAGCCGGATCAGCGCTTCGAGAACTGCTTGCGGCGGCGCGCCTTGTGGAAACCCACCTTCTTGCGCTCGACCTCCCGCGCATCGCGGGTGACCAGTCCCGCCGCCGACAGATCGGGCTTGAGGCTGGCGTCGAAGTCGATCAATGCGCGGGTGATGCCATGACGCACTGCGCCGGCCTGACCCGACTCCCCGCCACCATGGACGTTGACGCGGATGTCGAATGTTTGCGGCATGTTTGCCACTTCGAGCGGCTGGCGAACGATCATCCGGCCACTCTCACGAGAGAAGTACTGGCCGATATCCTTGCCGTTGACCGTGATCTTGCCGTTGCCGCGCCGAATGAAAACCCGGGCGACTGAAGTCTTGCGCCGTCCCGTGCCGTAGTTGTATTCACCGATCATTGTCTAGTCTCGCCTGCAGTCAGATCTGGAGGAGTTTGGGTTGCTGGGCGCTATGGGGATGCGTGTCCTCACCATAGACTTTCAGCTTCTTGAACATCGCGTAGCCAAGGGGGCCCTTCGGCAGCATGCCTTTGACCGCCTTTTCAAGCGCCCGGCCGGGGAATCGGCCCTGCATCTTGTCGAAGTTGGTTTCCCTGATGCCGCCGGGATAGCCGGTGTGGCGATAGTATTTCTTGTCGAGGCCCTTATTGCCGGTCACACGAATGCGAGCCGCATTCACGACGACGATGAAATCACCGGTATCGACGTGGGGCGTGAATTCCGGCTTGTGCTTGCCGCGCAGACGGAGCGCGATTTCGGCAGCCAGGCGGCCGAGAATTTTGTCCGTGCCATCGACCAGAAGCCAATCGCGACGAACTTCATGGGATTTTGCAGAGAAGGTTTTCATATTAATTACGCCGGTGACCGCTTTTGCCTGCCGCTTTTGCCTGCCGCTATGCCTGCCGCTTTGCCTGCTTATGCCGCTGCTCGTGCTGCCGCCTGCGCGCGCCTGTGCCTGGTGTTGTCGAACCCGCCTGCAAACAGCGGCGCCTGGAGTAAAAGCGCCGGCAGCGTCCATCGCAGGGGATGCTTGGAGAAGCCCGCCAGTATAACGCGGGGAGGCCGCTCCAGTCAAAACCCCGTTTCTCGAACGTTCTCGCCCGAGGCATCCGGCAGAAGGAGTGCAGAAGTCGCCCAAAAAAAAGCCCGGGCGAGAACCCGGGCTTGAATCCACCAAAGGAGGAGGTGGAGGAGACATGGTGGGTTGCCAAAGCAACCGATAGATCAATACTACAGCCTTTCTGACGCTTTGCAGTATGGTCTCGCTTGCCGACGTATCGACTGTCCCTCCGGTGCAACCAACTGTCACAACCCGTTGATATTTCTAGTGTTTAGTTACTTTTTCAGCGCCCGTCGCAGGGCTGAGACGCACCCGGTATATTGGCGCGTGGCAGCCCGGCAACGGCGCTGGGCGCTGCATCGCAGCATTCCCGGCATGCCCCGTTGCCGCGTTCCCCCGCCCGCCACCGCGGCGTTACCCCCTGCATCGGCATAACGCCGCCCCTGACAGGCTCCTATTCTGAACAAGCAGGAATAAGCGCAGATGAAAACTACGATCAGATGGATTGGCCCGGACACCATGCGATTCGTCGCGCAAACAGGCAGCGGCCACCTGTTGAACATGGATGGCGCACCCGAGGGCGGAGGCGAGAATCTCGCTGCCCGGCCGATGGAACTTGTCCTGGCCGGAACCGGCGGTTGCACGGCGTATGACGTCGTACTCATCCTGAGGAAAAGCGGGCAGGATATCCGCCACTGCGAGGTGAGGCTGGAAGCGACCCGCGCCCAGACAGACCCGAAAGTCTTCACACAGATCAATTTTCACTTCATCGTCAAAGGCCGTTCCCTCAAGCCCAATCTGGTGGAGCGGGCGATCAAGCTCTCGCACGAGAAGTACTGCTCCGCGTCGGCCATGCTGGCTCACACGGCCAAGCTGGAAACCACCTGGGAAATCGTCGAGGACGCCTGAGGGTCGCCTGAGGGTCGCCTGAGAGATGCCGCCCGGGGCTGGCGCCCGGCTTATAGCCCTCTTCCTTCCTTGGACCGCGCCCTCCTCCGGCCCGAGCCCTCCTCAGATCCGATAGGCCACGGTCGTCATGACGCGGCTCAGGAGGCGCATGGCGCCTCGGATCGGGCCAGGCAGCGGCGTCGCACCTTGGATCTCGGCCTGAACGGCATGCCGGGACTCGTCTTCCATCATCTGCGCCACGATCGCCCTTGACCGTTGGTCGTCTTCCGGCAGGCGATCGAGGTGGTCCAGGAGATGGGCCTCGACCTGGCGCTCGGTCTCTGCCATGAACCCGAGGGCCCGAGACCTGCCCGCCAGGCCGGCCGCGGCACCCAAGGCCAGCGATCCGGCGTACCAGACCGGAAGCAGCGCGGACGGATGGGACTGCAGTTCGTCCAATCGCTGCCGGGTCCAGGCGAGGTGGTCTCGCTCTTCGGCGGCGGCTTCGAGGAAGAACGCCGTCAACTCCGGATCCCGCACCGTCAGTGCGTGGCCTTCATACAAGGCCTGCGCGCAGACTTCGCCGACATGATTGATACGCATGAGTCCGGCCGAATGACGTACGGCCTGTTTCGCTTGCGAAGAGCGATTGTTTTGCTCCTCGTCTGCCGTCGCGGGCGGACCGGCGGGATTGGGACGGCTTGCCAGCGGCGGATTGGCGGCATCGGCCATGCCCCGGCCGAGCACCGAGAGGAACCGCTCGAGCGGCGAAAGCAGGCGAAGCGGCGGATCTGTATCGTGATTCATGAGCAGAGTGTGCCGGAGATTGCGCCAGCAAGCCGCGCTTGGCCCTGGCACCATCCGCGGACACCGGCCGGCTCTAGCACTGCCGGTCTGTAGCCGAAGGAAGCTGTCCGATAAGCGCAGAACCGCGGCGTATCCGCCTTCTTATCTTCCGTCCTCGCGTTGACCAGGGCGAGTGGCACGGGATCGCCGGCTATCCGAGCCCGACCGGTTGCCGCATTGTGGCTGACGAGCCAGTTGCACTCAAACAACAGTGGCGTCGTTTTATCGCCCGCCAACTGTATCCAGTCTTTGACCGTTGCTGGAATTTGGCGACAATACTTTCAACTTCCTTCCGGGCCTTTCTCGGGGAGTTTCGGTGACGCGCCTTGCAACGGTCGTAACCGATTGAATTCCAGAAACTTAGGAGATTGATCAATGAAAAAATCGCTTCTCGCGCTGGCCGTTGCGGCAGCTTTGCCTGCAGTCGCTTTCGCGCAGACCAACATCGTTCTTGAACGGTAGCTTGGACATGTCGCTGGAGTCGGTCAACGCGGACGCCAACGGCGGCCCGGTGAACGGCAAGAGCGACCTTCGTGTCACCAACGGCGTATGGGCTGGTTCCCGTCTTGCCGTCACCGGCACGGAAGAGCTGGGCGGTGGTCTGAAAGGTATCTTCAACATCGAGCATCGTCTTGTCGCCCGATACCGGTACGGTCACTTCGGGTGCAACGTTCTGGGCAGGTCAAGCCTGGGTCGGCCTGCAAGGTGGCTTCGGTGCGATCCGTCTGGGTCGCCAGTACACCCCGTTGTTCCGTGCGATCGTCCCTGGCGATACGACCGGCTACAGCTGGTACAACAACTCGGTCGGTCTGGCCGGCACGGCTGTCCGCTTCAACAACGACATTTCGTACCAGTCGCCGGTGCTGGGTGGTTTCACCCTGCACGCTGCCTATGCTGCTGGTGAGGCACCTGCCACTGCCGCTGGCGTGATCGACAACAAGACTGGGTGACACCCTTGGTGTGGCCGGTGTCGGCGCCTTCGGTCCGGTCAACTTCGGTGTCGGTTTCCACAGCATCGAACAGGCTCCTGGCGTTGACAAGCGGACGGAAGCGGCCGTGTCGGTCGGCGCCAAGTTCGGCAACTTCGGTGTCGGTCTTGCCGGCGCGCAGACGGACAACGGCGCAGCGATCAACAACAAGCGCAAAGCCTTCTTCGGAAGCTTGAGCGCTGGCATCGGTGCCGGTACCGTGTACCTGACCTTCTGAAGAGACGATCAGGGTCTGAACAACCAGGACAACACCGGCCTGGGCCTGACCTACTCGCATGGTCTGTCCAAGCGCACGTTCATGTACGCTTCGGTCGGCCTGAACACGATCGACGGCGCTCCGGGCCGGCAGGACATGAAGCCACGTAGCATCGCCTTGGGCGTTCGCCACTTCTTCTGATCCAGTCTCTGTAGAGTTTCATCCTTTGACGCCGGGGTTCGCCCCGGCGTTTTTCATTTGGCGACCTGTAGCAACTTCGATCGGGCCGTTTCGGCGGACTGATCCTTCAAGCCAAAGTGTTTCAGGCTTAAACTACCTGGATGGCCCTGCCATCGATCGATCACGAGACCCGCCTGTCCAGCGACGACCATATCGCGTTGCGTCTCTGGTTGCGACTGCTCACCTGTTCGAACCTGATTGAAACCGCCATCCGGCGCCGCATGCAGCAGGAATTCGACCTGACGCTGCCGCGTTTCGACCTGCTGGCGCAACTCGACCGGGCCGACGGTCTGAAGATGAGCGAGTTGTCCCGGCGTCTGATGGTCACCAGCGGGAACGTCACCGGTATCGCCGACCAGCTCGAGCGCGATGGCTGGCTGACCCGCGAGGCAGACTCGGATGACCGCCGCGCCATCCGGTTGCGGCTCACCGACAGCGGTCGCCGGCGATTCAGAGCGATGGCCAAGGTCCACGAGTCCTGGATCATCCAACTGATGGGTTCGCTCGACCGCAACGAGCAGCGCGAACTTCAGCGTCTGCTCGGAAAACTTAAACAGAACACTTCGCAGTCTGGCGCGGGACAGCTTCCCCGGGCTTCGAATCTTGCAACCCGACAGGAGCAACGATGAATTCACCCCTTAACAAGACAACCCGTTTCGTCGCTGCCGGCTACCAGGCCAGGCACTTCCTCTGGCGGGCGGAAAAGAACGTCGGCATCCTCAAGCTCAACCGGCCGGACCGGAAGA
This sequence comes from uncultured beta proteobacterium, assembly GCA_963834335.1. Lineage (GTDB taxonomy): Bacteria > Pseudomonadota > Gammaproteobacteria > Burkholderiales > Burkholderiaceae_E > Lautropia. The sequence goes on from CAWIBK010000002.1 coordinate 1,387,428, forward strand.
ATCCGCTGACCTTCGATTCCTATGAAGAGCTGCGCGAGCTGTTCCGCGCCCTGCCCTACGCCAGCGACATCAAGGCGGTGGTGCTCACCGGTGAAGGGGGCAACTTCTGTTCCGGGGGCGACGTGCACGAGATCATCGGCCCGCTGGTCGGTATGCCGATGCCCGAACTGCTTGAGTTCACCCGCATGACCGGGGACCTGATCCTGGCGATGCGCAGGGCGCCCCAGCCGATCATCGCGGCAATCGACGGCATCTGCGCCGGGGCCGGCGCCATGATCGCCCTGGCCAGCGACTTCCGGCTCGGGACTCCTCGCGCCAGGACCGCGTTCCTGTTCACGCGAGTCGGCCTGGCGGGCTGCGACATGGGCGCGTGCACGCTCCTGCCACGGCTGATAGGCCAGGGCCGCGCCAGCGAGTTGCTCTTCACCGGGCGGGCGATGACAGCCGAAGAAGGCGCAGCCTGGGGCTTTTACAGCCGGCTGATCGCCGAAGGTGAACTGGAGGGCGAAGCGATCGCGCTGGCCGACAGCCTGGCGCAGGGACCGAGCTTCGCCCACGGGATGACCAAGACGATGCTGAACCAGGAGTGGGCAATGACCATCGAGCAGGCAATCGAGGCGGAGGCGCAGGCGCAGGCGATCTGCATGCAGACACGGGATTTCGAGCGAGCCTATCTCGCCTTTGCCGCCAAGTCCCGGCCCGTCTTCGAGGGCAACTGATGGCCGCCTCGTATCCGCCGGCGGGGAACCCAGTGGCGCATCCGGCGGCGCCACCGCAGGATTATCTCGACGCCTGCCTCGAGTTGCCGTTCTTCGATCCGCCACACGCGGCCCTGGCGCGCGAGGCGCACCGGTGGGGTGACTCGTCGCTGCCGGGCGTGGTGGCGGACGCGCCCGATCTCGACGCGCGCTGCATTGCGCTGGTCGGCGCGCTGGGCAAGGCCGGGCTGCTGCGCTATTGCGTGCCGCAGGCCTGGGGCGGTGCGCTGGAGCATCTCGACTCGCGCTCGATCTGCCTTTTGCGGGAGAGCCTTGGCTACCACGATGCCCTGGCGGATTTCGCTTTCGCCATGCAGGGCCTGGGCAGCGGCGCGATCGCGCTGGGCGGCAGCGACGACCTGCGGCGACGCTACCTGCCCAAGGTGGCCAGCGGCGAGTGGCTCGCGGCTTTCGCCCTGTCCGAGCCGCAGGCCGGGTCGGATGTCGCCGCTATGACTACCAGCGCACGCCGCGACGGCGACGATTGGGTCATCGACGGCTGCAAGACATGGATTTCCAACGGCGGCATCGCCAGCTTCTACACGGTGTTCGCACGGACCTCGGAGGATCCAGGCGCCGCGCGGAATCAGTGCCTTCGTGGTCGACTGCGGACTCTCCCGGCCTCAGGATCGCCGAGCGCATCGACGTCATCGCGCCGCACCCGCTCGCCACGCTGGAGTTCGACGGCTGCCGGATTCCGGGCGACCGGATGCTGGGCAAGCCCGGGGAAGGGTTCAAGCTCGCGATGGCGACGCTCGACATCTTCCGGGCGTCTGTCGCCGCGGCCGCGCTGGGCCTGGCCCGCCGCGCTCTGGCAGAGGCCCTCGGCTATGCCAAGCGAGCGACAGATGTTCGGGCAGACGCTGGCGGACTTCCAGATGACCCAGGCGGCGCTGGCCGAGATGGCGACTGCCATCGACAGCGCGATGCTGCTGACGTATCGTGCCGCATGGCTGCGGGATGTGAAGGGATCGACAACGGAACACGGGCAACCCGGGCGGCGAGTCACCCGTGAAGCCGCGATGGCCAAGATGGTGGCAACCGAGAATGCCCAGCAGGTCATCGATCGCGCCGTTCAGATGTTCGGCGGTCATGGTGTCCGCCAGGGCTCGATCGTCGAGCGGCTGTACCGTGAGATCCGGTCGTTGCGAATCTATGAAGGCGCGACCGAGGTCCAGAAGCTGATCATCGCCAGAGATCTTTTGAAGTCCGGAGGGTGAGCAACGATGCTCAGAACTGGCCACCTCGACTTGTTTGCGCGCGACCATCTGCCCCGCAAGGATCTGCAACCCGAGTTCCTGATCTTCGAGCGGCCGGAAGTCCGTTACCCGGACCGCCTGAATGCGGCAGTGGAACTGCTCGACCGGAATGTCGAGCAAGGGTACGGCGATCGGATCGCTCTGCGGACCGACGATGCCCAGCTGCAGCTACCAGCAGTTGCAGGCCCAGGTCAATCGCATCGCCCACGTGCTGCGCAACGACATGAGCCTTGTCCCGGGCAATCGGGTGCTGCTTCGCGGGGCGAACAATCCCGATGATGGCCGCCTGCTTCCTGGCTGTCATCAAGGCCGGCCTGATCGCCGTGCCGACCATGCCGCTGCTGCGAGCCAGGGAGTTGCACCCGATCCTTGAAAAGGCCCATGTCACGGCTGCCCTTTGCGACATCCGCCTCAAGGACGAACTGCTCGCAGGCCCAACCGGGCAGCCCGCTGCAGCAGGTGCTCTACTTCAACGACGGTGACGGCCGAACCCCTGCCGGCGGCTCGCTGGAAGCAGTCTGCGCAAAGCGTCCTGCCGAATTTCCGGCCTGCGACACCGCCCAGGACGACATCGCACTGATCGCCTTCACCTCGGGCACCACCGGCCAGCCCAAGGGAACGATGCACATGCATCGCGACATCCTGGCGATGTGCGATCTCTTTCCTCGATCGATCCTCAAGCCGCCGCGCCGACGACATCTTCTGCGGCACGCCGCCGCTGGCCTTCACCTTCGGCCTCGGCGGCATGCTGTGCTTCCCGATGCGATTCGGCGCCTCGTCGCTGCTGGTCGAGAAGGCCACGCCGGACAGCCTGCTGGCTGCCATCGCCCGTCACCGGGCCACCATCCTCTTCACCGCGCCGACCTTCTATCGCCAGATGGCGCCCCTGGCGAGGAATCACGACATCACGTCGCTGCAGAAGTGCGTGTCCGCCGGCGAGGCCTTGCCGGATGCGACCCGGCAGCTGTGGCGCGAGGCGACCGGCATCGAGATGATCGACGGCATCGGCGCGACCGAGATGATCCACATCTTCATCTCGGCAGCCGGCGAGGACGTCCGGCCAGGTGCAATCGGCAAGGTGGTGCCGGGATACGAGGCGCGGATCGTCGACGAGAACATGAACACACTGCCGCCGGGCACCGTCGGCAAGCTTGCAGTGCGCGGGCCCACTGGCTGCCGCTATCTGGCCGACGAGCGCCAGATCGACTACGTCCGCGACGGCTGGAACCTGCCCGGCGACACCTTCACGATGGATGAGGACGGCTACCTGTTCTACCAGGCCCGCTCAGACGACATGATCATCTCCGCCGGGCTACAACATCGCCGGACCGGAGGTGGAGGATGCGTTGCTGTCGCATGCGTCGGTCGCCGAATGCGGCGTGGTCGGCGTGGCCGGACTCGCAGCGCGGCCAGGCGGTCAAGGCTTTCGTCGTGCTCCGGCCCGGCTTCAAGGCGAGCGCGGAGCTTGACGCAAGGCGCTGCAGGAGCACGTCAAGCAGACGATCGCGCCCTACAAGTACCCGCGCGTGATCGAGTTCGTGGAGAGCCTGCCGCGCACGGAAACCGGCAAGCTGCAGCGCTTCCGATTACGCAGCATGTAAATGCGCCGACCGGAGCGGTTCCGGCCGGGGCCTCAGGCAGCCTTCTTGGGGCTGCCGTCGCGCAACTCCCGACGCAGGATCTTGCCGACGTTGGTCTTAGGCAGTTCGGCGCGGAACTCGATGTATCGGGGCTTCTTGTAGCCGGTCAGGTTCTTGGCACAGTACTCCAGCAGGTCCTTCTCGGTCAGCGCGGGGTCGCGCTTCACCACGAACAGCTTGACCGCTTCGCCGGTCTTCTCGTCCGGTACGCCGACCGCGGCGCATTCCAGCACGCCGGGATGGCTGGCGAACACGTCCTCGAGCTCGTTCGGATAGACGTTGAAACCGGACACCAGGATCATGTCTTTCTTGCGATCGACGATCGTGATGTAGCCGCGCTCGTCCATGACGCCGATGTCGCCGGACTTGAAGAAGCCGTCCTGCGGTCATGACGCTGGCGGTGTCGTCGGGCCGCTGCCAGTAGCCGGCCATCACCTGCGGCCCGCGGATGGCGATCTCACCGGGCTGCCCCAGCGGCACCGGCTGGCCCTCGTCGTCGAGGATCAGCACTTCGGTTGAAGGCAGCGGCAGGCCGATCGTTCCGGAATACGCGTCGGTGTCGGTCGGGTTGCAGGTGGCCGAGGGCGATGTCTCGGACAAGCCGTAGCCTTCGCAGATCGGCACAGCCGGTCAGTTTGAGCCACTTCTCCGCCACCGACAGTCTGCACCGCCATGCCGCCGCCGTTGGAGACCCGCAGTTCGGAGAAGTCGAGGTATCTGAAGTCGGCATTGTCGGCCAGCAGGTTGTAGAGCGTATTGACCGCAGGGAACAAGGCGACCTTGTGAGGCTTCAGTGCTTCGACCACGGCCGGCACGTCCCGCGGGTTCGGGATCAGGATGTTCTTCGCGCCGATGCGCATGCCCAGCAGGCAGCAGACAGTCAAGGCGAAGATGTGATAAAGCGGCAGGGCACAGGCGATGACGGACTGTTCCGGCGGCGGCGGTTTCTTCGGGTTGTGCAGGGCCGGCTGCATCCACGCCTCCGACTGCAGGACGTTGGCGATCAGGTTGCGATGGACCAGCGTCGCCCCCTTGGAAACGCCGGTGGTGCCACCGGTGTACTGCAGGAAAGCCGGATCCTCGTGCCCGGCGCTCGACGGCGTCAGCTGCATGCCGCGCACCCTCCGAGAGGCGCGGCGTTGAAGCGCACTGCATCGGCGCAGCGTAGTAGGCAGGCACCATCTTCTTGACGTTGCGCACCACGAAGTTGACCAGCGTGCCCTTGAGCAGCCCGAACAGGTCGCCCATGCTGGCCACGACGACATGCTTGACCGCCGATCCGGGCGATCACCTGCTCCAGAGTTGCGGCGAAGTTCTCCAGGATGACGATGACCTCGGCACCGGAGTCCTCGAGCTGGTGCGACAGCTCACGGGGCGTGTAGAGCGGATTGACGTTGACCACGACATGGCCGGCGCGCAGCACGCCGGCGATCGCAACCGGATACTGCAGCACGTTCGGCATCATCAGCGCGACGCGGGCGCCTTTAGACAGCCCCCGCGACTGCAGCCAGGCGCCGAAGTTACGCGACAGTTCATCGACCTCCGCGAAAAGTCATCGGCTTGCCCATGCTGACATAGGCATCGCGGGCCGCCGTACTTGCGAAAGGCCTCTTCTATGAGCTCGGTCACAGACTGGTACTGCGACGCATCCACGTCTGCCGGCACGCCGGCAGGATACTGCTTGAGCCAGAAACGCTCCATCTCCCTCTCCCCCTTGTCATGCCTGATCGGCCCGAACTCGACTGCGCCACAAGCTGAGCCTGGCTTTGAGCTGGCTTGAGCTGATATTGACTTCCGCAACGACCTGTCCTGCTTGCGCCAGGCCGCCCCGTACTGCGCGTCGCTATTGATACGCCCGGATAGTAGCCCCAGTGGACGGTTCTCGCGCTGTCATCTGACTTCGATCCGCCGACGCCTCTGCAGTCCCGCTCCTTCAGATGCAATACCTGATCGCGGGCGCTCAGATCCTGAACCGCGCGCTTGCGAGCGGCGGCCAGGGTAATTGCCGTCTCACCGTCGCCTGCCGGCGCCCTGGCGTCCAGCGGGCTGACGATCGGCTCGGCGCCCGCCGCGGAATCCAGCAGGTCGTCCCCGATGAGCTTGTCGCTACGGCGTAACAGGAAGGCATGCCGCTCGATCTGGTTGAGCGCAGCGAGCTCTCCCACCTTCACATAGAAACGACCGAAGTCTTCGCCGCTCTCCGCGAACAACTGGCGAAATACCGGAACCCAGGTGGTGTAAGTGGCGACCGAGCCGAGGTGTGCATTGCCCAGCGGCCGGCTGAACCAGCGGTCATAGCCGGTAAATCCCGCCCACGGACCATCGCGCATCTGCCGGTACTCCTCCTTGAGCGCCTCGAAGACCCGTCGTTTGCTTTCGCGCTTCTCGGCGTCGGAAGTCCGAGCGGCGTAGACCGCCGCCAGCACGTCGCGATGGCGGCCCAGCAGCTCCAGAAACTTCTCCCGGCGCAGTCTCTGCTGCCGGTAACTGAGCCGCTGATCCGGAGTGCCGTGCTTTCCCAGCCAGCGCTCCACCCCGAGCTGCTCTACGGTAGAGGCGAACGACTCGTTGAACATCGAGTCGCCCGGTGCATAGACCACCTGGTGCGACAGTTCATGGAACACCAGACGGGCGACCTCCGCATCCGGGTAGTTGATGAATGTCGACAGGAGCGGGTCGTCCAGCCATCCGAGCGTGGAATAGGCCGGCACGCCATTGATCTGGACATCGAGGCCTTCGGCATCGAGCCTGGCGGCATAGCGCTCGGCCGCTTCGAGCGAGTAGTAGCCCCGGTATGTGACGCAGCCGGCAACCGGGAAGCACCATTGGGTCAGGCGCAGGGACAGTTCCGGCGCGGCGACCACCCCCCAGGTGACGAATGGACGCATGCAAATCCGCGAACCGGGTGTAGCTGCCGTTGTCCGGCAGCCCCAACTCCGCCACCGCGAAACGCCTGATCTCCTGCGCGAGCTCCAGCCGCTGCCGGATGCGGGGATCGAGGTCCGCTTGCGCCAGCAGCGAATTGACCGGTTCCGCCCGCTGAAGGATGGCCAGATGTCCGGTGATGGTCTGCCAGTAGTAGCCCACCCCCTCGGTGAACCGATCGAATCGTGCGCTCACCGCGGTGCAGCCGGCAAAAAGGACGGCCACCGCCAGCACCGCTGGCGCCTGCCACCGGGAACGCGCGCGCCCGGTGCCCGGACGCCGGTCAGGCCGGCGCGACTTCCACCAGACAGTCATAGAACGTCGGCCCCCTGCCCAGGTCGGTCAGGCGCCGGGGCGTGACCATGTTGACATTGCGCCCGCCGGCACTGTGCTTGTGCCACCAGACCCCTGGCACCATGACCACGCCCGGGCCGAGAGGCGTCGGTCACCACCGCCCGTGCCGTGAAGCGGCCGCGATCGTTGAAGACGGTGACCGGCATGCCGTCGCTGATGCCGCGACGCTGGGCATCGAGCGGATTGAGGTGGATCTGCTGGTCCTTCTCCGCGGCCTTGAGGCTGGCGACATTGGCAAAGGTGGAATTGAGAAAGTTGCGCGCCGGTGGCGAGATCAGCGAGAGAGGAAATCGTGCCGCCAGTTCAGGATTCGAGGCGACCGATTCGTAGGGCGGCAGGTAGTCCGGCACCGGATCCTCCCCTTTCGCCTCGAGCCGGCTGCTGAAGAATTCCACCTTGCCCGACGGCGTCGGGAATCCACCCTCGGCAAAGGGCGCAGCGGCAACGTCCATCTTGAGCCACCCCTGTTTCAACAGGGGCGCGAGCAGTTGCCGGGCATGATCGTCGGCTCCGGTCGCGGACGCCGCATGGACTGCTCTGCGCCGGATCGCGCAGGGCTGCGCGGCGTGCTGCTGCCCTGACGGTCTATCGCCTGCGCCGCCAGTACCAGGTCGCTGTCGTCGAAGCAACTTTCGGCAAAACCCATGCTTCCGCGCCAGGCGACGGAAGATCTCGGTGTTCGGCAGGGCCTCGCCCAGCGGCGCAATGGCCGGCCGGTTCATCACCCAGTAGCGGTGACCGTAACTGGTATGGATGTCCAGGTGTTCCAGCTGCGTGGTGGCCGGCAGCAGGATGTCCGCATAGTCCGCCGTGTCCGTCTGGAAGTGCTCGAGCACCACCGTGAACAGATCCTCGCGGGCGAAGCCTGCGATGACTTCGCTGCTGTCCGGCGCCACTGCCACCGGGTTGGAGTTGTAGACGATCATCGCTTCAATCGGCGGATCGGCACGAAGTAGCGCATCGCCGATCGTCGACATGTTGATCGTCCGGCGACGACTTGAGCGACTCGGGCGGCACCAGGTCGGGACGCTGCAGCGCCCGCCAGTCGACTGCGATAGTCGCCGTTGCTCGACAGGAGCATGCCACCGGCCGGATGGCGCCAGGCGCCGACCAGCGCCGGCAGGCCGGAGATCAGGCGCGCAGCGTTCGCGCCGCCACGCACCCGCTGCATGCCGTAGTTGAGGCGAATCGCCGCCGGCGCACGGGTGCCGTACTCAAGCGCGAGCTGGTCCACGATGGCAGGCATCGATCCCGCAGGCGGCGCCCACGCGATCCGGAGTCCAGGTCCGGGCGCGCTCCATCAGAGGCTCGAAACCCAGCGTGTGATTCGCGGACGTAGTCTTCATCGATCAGGCCCTGCCGGTCCAGGCTGGCCACCATGCCCAGCGCCAGGGCCGCGTCCGTCCCGGGCAGCAAGGCAATATGCTGATGACATTTTTCCGCCGTGGCGGTGCGCTGCGGATCGATTGCGATCAGTTGTGCACCACGCCGCTTCGCCTGCTGCGCGAACGTCCAGAAATGCAGGTTGGAGGTGATCGAATTGGTCCCCCACAGCAGGATCAGCTTCGAGTCGACAAACCGCTCGACATCCATCCCGACGGCTGCGCCCAGGGTGTACATCAGGCCGGTCTTGCCGGCCGACGAGCAGATGGTGCGGTCCAGCTGCGAAGCGCCCAGGCGATTGAAGAAACGCGCCGCCATCGACTCGCCCTGCACCAAACCCATGGTGCCGGCATAGCTGTAGGGAAGGATCCGACGCGGGTCCCGGTCCGCCACGGCGCCTGAGCCTGGAGGCGATCTCCTCGAGAGCCGCCTCCCAGCTGATCGGCTCGAAGCGCCCACTGCCTTTGGGCCCGCTTCGGCGCATCGGATGCAACAGGCGTTCCGCACTGTAGGTCCGCTCGGCATAGCGCGACACCTTGGTGCACAGCGCACCGTGTGTGGTGGGGTGGTCCGGATCGCCCGCCACCCGCGTTACGCGCCCTGCTTCGACCGTGACGAGCAAGGAGCAGGTATCGGGACAATCATGGGGACACGCCCCCTTGATCACCCCATCCGGAGGAACCGGGACGGCCGGATCCGACGCCTCGGTCGGGCCTTCCGCAATTGCTGGATTCGCGATTGAATTCATGGCACTAATGCTAAGCTACCAGAAGACGCAAAGAAGGAGATTCGGCCATGTTGCTCGCAGAAGGAATACTTGACCTGCAGGCAGAGATCCAGGCGCTTCGCCGGGATATTCACGCGCACCCCGAGTTGCGATTCGAAGAGCATCGCACCGCACAGATGGTGGCGGAAAAATTGACAGCCTGGGGTTATGAAGTCACCACCGGCATTGGTGGAACCGGACTCGTCGGCACCCTGCGCAAAGGCACGGGCGGCCGCAGCCTCGGCCTGCGCGCGGACATGGATGCATTGCCGGTACAGGAACACAATACCTTCGAACACCGCTCCCGGCACCCCGGCAAGATGCACGCGTGTGGCCACGACGGTCACACTGCCATGCTGCTGGCGGCGGCAAAGTACATCGCGCGCCATACGGTCTTCGACGGCACCCTCCATCTGATCTTCCAGCCGGGCGAAGAAGGCGGGGCTGGCGCCAGGAAGATGATCGAGGACGGTTTGTTCACGCGCTTTCCGTGTGACGCAGTCTTCGGGGCACACAACTGGCCCGGCATGAAAGTCGGGCAGTTCGGAGTAACCGCCGGTCCGATGATGGGATCGAGCAACGAGTTTGAAATCGAGCTGACCGGTCGGGGTGCCCACGCGGCCATGCCCCATAACGGCGCCGACCCCGTGCTGACCGCCACGTACCTGGTCCAGGCACTGCAGTCGATCATCACTCGCAACAAGAAGCCGATCGATGCCGCTGTGCTGTCGGTCACCGAGATCCATGCCGGGCATGCCACCAACGTCATTCCCGATTCAGCGACCATCCGGGGGACGGTTCGCACTTTCTCGATCGCGGTCCTCGACCTGATCGAGTCGCGGATGAGAACGATCGTCGAGCAACTGCCCGTCGCATTCGACGTTTCCGGTACGCTCGAGTTCGTGCGCAACTATCCGCCCACCATCAACGACCCGGAGCAGACGGAGTTCGCCGTCTCGGTGATGCAGCGACATCGTCGGCCGGGAAAACGTCGTCTACCCGATCGAGCCGACCATGGGATGCGGAGGATTTCGCCTTCATGCTCCTGGAAAGGCCCGGCTGCTATATCTTCATCGGTAACGGCGACGGCGACCATCGCGATCCGGGACACGGCCTGGGGCCGTGCATGCTTCATAACCCGAGCTACGATTTCAACGACGAGTTGATACCGATCGGCGCGACTCTCTGGACCCGTATGGTGGAAAGATTCCTGCCGCAGGGCTAGGAGCGTTGTATCTCGCATCCCACCCCGCTGTCACCGCGATCCGCTCCTGGCACGCCGACCTGACGCAGCTTCGACAGCAGCTGCACCGGAATCCGGAACTCGGCTTCGAAGAACACCTGACCGGCCAGCTGGTGGCCCGCCAGCTGGAGCGCTTCGGTGTCGATGAGGTCCATCGCGGAATCGGCAAGACCGGACTGGTTGCCGTCATCCGCGGCCGGGCCACAGCCAGCGGCCGCACCATCGGCTTGCGCGCGGATATGGACGCTCTGCCGATGCAGGAGGAGAACGACTTCGCGCATCGCTCCTGCCTGCCGGGCATGATGCATGGCTGTGGCCATGACGGGCACACCACCATGCTGCTGGCGGCGGCGCGCTACCTGGCGCAGACGCGCCGCTTCGACGGCACTGCGCATCTCATCTTCCAGCCCGGCGAGGAAGGATTCGCCGGGGCGCAGGCCATGATCGACGATGGCCTGTTCGACCGGTTCCCCTGCGACCAGGTGTTTGCAATGCACAACTGGCCCGGCCTGGCCCCAGGCAAGGTCGCGGTGCGCCCGGGGCCGATGATGGCCGCAGCAGACCGGATCACCATTCGCATCGAAGGGCGCGGAGGCCACGGCGCCCACCCGCACCTGGCGGTCGATCCGGTCGTGGTGGCGGCGCATATCATCACCGCCGCCCAGTCGATCGTCGCCCGCAACGTCTCTCCGATGCAGTCCGCGGTCGTCAGCCTGTGCTCCTTGCAGGCGGGCAGTCCCGGGGCATTCAGCGTGATCCCCCAGATCGCGACCCTGACCGGCACCGTGCGGACATTTTCCGAAGCCGTGCAGGACCACATTCAGCAGCGGCTGACCCGGCTGTGCGCGATGCGTCGCCGAGGGTTTCGGCGCGACCGCCACCGTCGACTATGAGCGCATCTATCCCGCCACGATCAACAGCGAAGCCCAGGCCCTGTTCGCCCAGCAAGTGGCGGCCGATGTCTTCGGGCCGGACAACCTGGTGACCGACCTCGAGGCGAGCATGGGCGCCGAGGATTTCTCGTTCATGCTTCGGGTGCGACCCGGTGCTTATTTCCGTATCGGCCAAGGCGGCGCCGCGGCAGGGCGCATGCTGCACAACAGCCGCTACGATTTCAACGACGAGATACTCCCACTGGGCGGCGCCCTCTTCGCCCGGCTCGCGGAGAAGGCCATGCCGTTGCACGTCGCTGACGAGATCGTTGCCTGATCCGCAGTGGGAATGATCCAGGGCGTCGATCCCCTGCTGCTGGGCGGATTCGTCTTGCTGGCACTGTTGGCGCTGGTGCTCGCGCTCGGTCTGCGTCGGCGGGCGCCGACGGTTTCGCGTCGTCAAACGCGCGTTGCTGACGGAGAACGAGAAGGAATTCCTGGAACGGCTGGAGACCGCCTTTCCGGGCCATCGCATCATGGTCCAGGTCTGCATGGGAGCCTTGATGGCGCCGGCGGTACGTGGCGGCAGCGCCGACTACTTGTCGATCAGGGGCCGATTCGCGCAGAAGATCGTGGACTACGTGGTGCTCGATGATGCGCTCGAGGTCGTCGCGCTGATCGAACTGGACGACCGCACGCACCGGCAGGAGAAGGACGCGCTACGTGACGCCATGACGGCTGCCGCGGGCTACGTTACCCTGCGATATCACAGCCGCCAGAAGCCGGCGCCGGAAGAAATCCGCGGCGAACTGGCCGCCCTGCACGCTGCGCTTCGCCGCTGATCTGGTCCAAGCTCACTCGGGGTCGTCGATGGTGAGTGTCAGGCTTTCCTTGATCTCCTCCATCACGATATAGCTGCGGGACTCCCTCGCTCCCGGCAGCGCCAGCAGCATATCGCCCAGCAGGCGCCGATAGGCGTTCATCTCCGGTATGCGGGCCTTGATCAGATAGTCGAATTCGCCCGAGACCAGATGGCATTCCAGCACGTTGGGCAGCTTGCGGACCTCGCGCTTGAACGACTCGAACATCGCCCCCGACTTGGCCGCAAGCTTGATCTCGACGAAGACCAGCAAGGCCTGGCCGAACGCGTGCGGATTGAGGCGGGCGTGGTACCCGAGGATGAAATGATCCCGCTCCAGCCGCCTGACCCGTTCCGCGCACGGCGTAACCGAGAGGCCCACCTTTTCCGACAGTTCGGTCATGGAAATCCGCCCGTTCTCCTGGAGCGCACGGACAAGCTTCACGTCTATCAGGTCAAGTTCCCTGCGAACCACCTGTTTTGCGCGCATTTTTCCCGACTCCTGATCAGTAACCAGGCAATTGTGCTCTATTCGATGGAAAATTCACGACTCTTTCTCGTTGCAACTGCGTAGACTGGTCCCGTCAACCCCTTTTTCTGGGAGCAGCAATATGCGAGTCCTGATCCTCGGTAGTGGCGTGATCGGCGTAACGACGGCTTACTATCTTGCCAAGGCGGGCGCCGAAGTGACCGTGGTCGACCGTCAACCGGCCCCCGCAGCCGAAACCAGCTTCGCCAACGCCGGCCAGATCTCCCCCGGGTATGCAACGCCCTGGGCCGCACCGGGCATTCCGCTGAAAGCACTGAAGTGGCTGTTCCAGAAGCACGCGCCGCTGGCAATCCGCCTGGACGGATCATTGCTTCAGCTGCAGTGGCTGGCGCGGATGCTGGTCAACTGCACGGCCGAGCGTTACGCCACCAACAAGGAGCGCATGCTGCGGATCGCGGACTACAGCAGGCACTGCCTGGATGCGTTGCGCGCGGATACCGGCATCGGATATGAAGGGCGCCAGCTCGGTACGACGCAGGTCTTCCGGCAGCAGTCTCAGCTGGACAGTCTCGCCAAGGACACGTCCATCCTGGATGCCTGCGGCATCGAGTATCAGGTTCTCGGCATCGACGGCATCCGACAGGCCGAGCCCGGCATCGATGTCGCGCGCGCCGGCCTCCTCGGCGCCTTGCGCCTGCCAAACGACCAGACCGGTGACTGCAACCTCTTCACCCGGGGCCTCGCGGAAAAGGCCAGGTCGCTCGGCGTCGCTTTCGAGTTCGGCAAGACAGTGACGCGACTGCATGCCGTCGCGGGAAAGATCCGGGGCGTGGCGGTTCGGGACCAGCAGACGGGCGTGACGTCCCTGCGCGAAGCGGATCAGGTGGTGCTTGCCCTGGGCAGCTATTCGACCGGCCTGCTGGCGGATCTTCCGCTGTCGATTCCGGTCTATCCCCTCAAAGGCTATTCCCTCACCATCCCAGTCGACGATGCCAGTCGCGCTCCCCGGTCGACCGTGATGGATGAAACCTACAAGATTGCCGTCACCCGTTTCGACCAGCGGATCCGGGTGGGCGGCATGGCAGAGGTTGCGGGCTACGACCTGACGCTGAATCCGAGGCGTCGCCGTACCCTGGAGATGGTGGTGGACAGCCTCTATCCAGGCGCCGGCCGGCTGGATGAGGGGCAGTTCTGGACCGGTCTGCGCCCGATGACACCGGACGGGACGCCGATCATCGGCCGCACGCCGCTCAGCAACCTGTGGCTGAACACAGGGCACGGCACCCTGGGCTGGACCATGGCTTGCGGCTCGGCAAGATTGCTTTCCGATCAGATCACCGGTCGGCCCACTGAAATCAGCAGCGAGGGACTCGGCGTCGATCGCTATCTCCCGAAGCGGGGCGTCAGGCCGGGACGTCAAAGAACGGTGCCGGCACACTGAGCCCTTTGCGACCGAGGCCGCGCCGCGCACCACGGCCGCACTATCATTGGCCGGTCGCACTACGCTCTTCAGGATAGACCGAATTGAATCAGCCTTCCGCCGTCCGCTCACCGCGCATCGCGCTGATCCATGCCCTGGCCCATTCACCGGGGCCGGTGCAGTTGGAATTCAGGCGGCAGTGGCCCGAATGCCGGCTGATGAACCTGCTGGATGACAGCCTGTCTCGCGATCTCGCTGAAAGCCCCGGCGGCCTGGATGCCGTCATGTTCCAGCGCTTCCAGACCCTCGCGGACTATGCAGTGCAGACCGGCGCCGACGCCATCCTCTTCACGTGCTCTGCTTTCGGGCCCTGCATCGAGGCAGTGGCCAGGCGGCATGCGGGGATACCTGTGCGCAAACCCAACGAAGCGATGATTGCGCAAGCGGTGCGACTGAATACGCGCGTCGGACTGATCGCCTCGTTCCCGCCAACGCTGCAAAGCATGCCCGGGGAGTTCCCTGCCGGCACCCAGGTGGAATGCGAACTGGCGGATGGCGCTCTGGCCGCACTCGATTCAGGTGCACTTGCCGAACACGACCGTCTGGTGGTCGCCGCGGCAAAGCGGTTGCAGCAGCGCGGGTGTGGTGCCGTTGCCCTGGCTCAGTTCAGCATGGCGCGCGCGGCCGATGAGGTGGCCGCAGCCATTCACCTGCCCGTGCTCACTACCGTCGGCAGTGCCGTCTCGGAACTGCGAGCCACGTTGCTTGGCGCGCCAGCCTGACCCGTTCGCCCCAGCCTGACCCGTTCGCCCCAGCCTGACCCGTTCGCGCCAGCCGCTCAGAAGCGGTAGCCGACTTGCGCTGCGAGCAGCCAAGTGCGTCCCGGCGCGGGCTCGAAGAACCGGTCGTTGCCGTCGTTGACGATCACCGATCCGATGTAGGCCTTGTCCGCCAGATTCTCGACCCGGCCGAGCAGCGTCAGGTGCCACGCCCCGAGCGGGAAGCGCCAGCCGCCCCGCAGGTTCGCGACAGTTGCCGACGCGGCGAAATCGCTGTTGAGGTCGTTGACAGCAACACGGCCACTTCGAATCAGCTCGAGCCCCGCGAAAGGACCCGCGGTCCGGTTCGGCGCCCAGCCCAGGTCGACAAATAACTGCTGGGCGGGAATCCCCGGCAGCTTGTTGCCCGCCGCAACCGGCCCTGAAGTGCTGTTGAAACCGTCGCTGAATTCGGCATTGAGCAGCGTCAGTGCGGCAGACGCCTGCCACGATTTCGCGATGCGCGCGTTGTAGCTCATTTCCAGGCCCTGACGGGTGGTGCCCCCGGCATTCTTGAATGTCGTCCGCCCGCCGCTGCTGGTATCGACGACGATCTCGTCGCTCGTCCGTATCGAGTACACGGCAAAGTCGATGCGCTGGGTCGGCGACAGCAGGAATTTTCCGCCGATTTCAGCATGGTTGCTGCGGGACGCGTTCAACGCGAAGTTCAGGCCGGTAGCGCCGCCCGGACGATAGCCCAGTTCGCTGAAAGTGGGGGTTTCGAATCCGCGGCCCGCATGAGCATAGAGATTTGCCCTGTCGCTGTAGTGCCAGACCACGCCCGCCACCGGATTGACTGCGCTGAAGGACTTCGACCCGCTGTCGTCCGGGTTGCCTGCCGTGATGAAGTCGTCGCGGGTCGTGAACTCGACCTTGCTCGCGCGCGCGCCGGCGATCAGCGTCCACGCCTCGCTGACGTCCCAACTGACCTGGCCGAAGGCATCCGTACTCGACACCGTGTCATCCTCGTCGCGCTTGAGTGCCCCGCGCGTACCGGCGTTGTTGATGAAGCCGCGCCGGCGCTCGCTCATGGTGTCGTGGTCGAGTCCCGCGACCAGACGCACACTGCCGACAGCCGTTCCGATCCGTTGCGCATACTGCAGCCCCACCCCGGCATAGCGTCGATCGAGCTCGACGATCCCTCCCGCCGAGGTTGGCGACTGCTGCGCTGCCAGTGGGATCGACAAGGCATTGTCCAGATCCCGCTGGCCCGCATAGAGCCGCGCACTGACCGAACGATCGCTGTCGATCCGATGCTCGGCCACGATTCCGGCCTGGTTCTGCGAGACCACCTTGCGGGCATCCTGGGTGACTGCAATCGGCACCACCTGGCGAGGATTGGCTTGCGCCTGCGCGCGGGTCAGCCCGACCGGATCCTTCGACAGTGGTTGATCGAATACGTTGGCAACGATGCTGACTGAGGTGTCCTCCGTGGCATCGATCGTGAGCTTGGCATTAAGCTGGCGCCGTCGCGCCTCGCTATGGTCCCGGTAGCCGTCGGTCTGGAAATCGGAGTAGTCGGCGACCAGGCCGGTCCCGGTCCTCGAACTCCTGGCCCGATCAGGGGCGTTCAGGGCGTTCGGGGTGCTTGAGGTGCTTGAGGTGCTTGAGGCGCTTGAGGCACTCGGGGCGTTCCAGCGGCCGCTTGCATTCAGGCCGATCCGCCGGGTGCCATCGGAGCCGATCGCCAGCCCCGCACCCGCGGTCGCGGGCGCTGCGCCCTCTCCGGTGAAGACCTGGATCACACCGCCCGCCGCGTTGCCGTAAAGCTGGGCCAGCGGCCCCCGAAGCACCTCGATGCGGGAAACCGAACCGAGGCTGACGGTGGAGGCCTGGCCTTGGCCGTCCGGCATCGTTGCGGGAATGCCGTCGATCAAGAGCCTCACACCGCGAATGCCGAACGTCGAGCGGGAACCAAAACCCCGGATCGACACCTGCAGGTCCTGCGCATAATTCTGCCGGTTGCGCGCGGTCAGTCCTGGAATTCGATTGATGGACTCCGACAAGTTGACCTGTGGGCCTGCTTCTTCGATCGTGTCGCGGCCAATCGACTGGATCGCCGCAGGCGCATCGAACGATCGCTGTTCGCGCCGTGAGGCCGACACCACGACCGCCGGAAGTTCAGCCACCTCGTCGGAACCGTCCCCCTGCTGCGCCCGCACCGTCGGCGACGCCAGCATGAGGACTACCCCCGCCAGCAGGCAGGACCCACCTGAGGCCCCCGCCAACCATGCCGGCCGCGACGCCGGCAAGGAGGCGGGCTCGGACACACGTCGGTTGCGAGAATCCATGTACTCAATCCCCCTGGTTATCGTTCGAATGTTCGAATCCCGGCGCGTTCGAATTCTGGCGCAAGCGGGGTCATCGCCCTGCCCCCTTCGTCGCTGGCGTAACTGTACCGAAAGCCGTGCGGTCGTGGCGTTATGATCGCCGAAACCATCCGCAGGCGCGCCCGTCAGCGACGCGACTACCGAGCGGCCAGTACACTAGGATCCCCGGATTCCCGGATTCCCGGATCCCCGGATCACCGGCAGCGTCGAAGGCGAGCAGGCAGGTATTCATGGCAAGTGTCCGTATTTTCCCGGCAGCTGAATCGCTGCTGCGCGAACCAACTGTTAAAGATTCTGATGACTCAGACTCACCGGCTGCCGCCGACGCCATGGACATGATCTTCATCGAAGGATTCGAAGGCGAAACAGTCGTCGGAATCAACAAGGACGAGGTCAATATTCCGCAGACTGTTCGCATCGACGTGGTTGCGGGGCGTCCTGGTCTGCGAGCCTGCATGACGGACAAAATCTCCGACACCATGGACTACGGCGAAGTGCATGCCGAGTTGAAAAAGCTGTTGACGACGCACCATGCCCGGATGCTCGAGGCCCTTGCAGAGGCAATCGCAAACCTGCTCCTCGACAGATTCGGGGCTCATTGGGTGCGGGTGGTACTGGCCAAGCCGCGCAAATTCGACGATGTCGCGGCCGTCGGGGTTGCGATCGAGCGCCGCCGCAGGAGCAGTCCCCACCCGGAGCACCCCGGTGGCGACGACGTACCGGTTGCCTATCTCCGGCGTACCGAGCCCGGGGAATAGGCAGCGGGAGCAGGCGGCGAGCGGCCGGCCCCCTTCAGGTTCAACAGATTACCTGCAAGGATCAATGCGGCGCCCAGCGCTGTCAGCATGTCGATTGATTCGGTATACACCAACCAGCCGACCACCGCGCTCAGGGGCACCCGCAAGAAGTCCATCGGTACGACGACCGTGGCGTCGGCGTGACGCAATGCCCGAGTCATGCAGTAATGCGAGAACGTTCCGCAAAAGGCGATCAGGACCACCCACGCCCAGCCGATCGCCGAGGGCCACACCCAGACGTAGAGCGCAGGCAGCAGCCCGACGGTGGACTGCACCACCACCATCCAGAACATGATGGTCAGGACACTGTCGCTGCGAGTAAGGGACTTGATCATCGTGATGGAGATACCGAAGCCCACCGCCGTCGCCAGCGCCACCAGCTGGCCGACACTGACGCCGGCTGAACCGGGACGCACGATGACGATGACTCCCACCAGGCCGAGCACTACCGCTACGTTCTTCCACACGGTCATCCGCTCACCCAGCAGGGAAACCGCCAGGATCGCCGTCCAGATCGGCATGGTGAATTCGATCGACACCACTTGTGCCAGCGGGATCAGGGTGATCGCAAGCAGCCAGCCGTACTGCGCCAGATAGTGGACGATGTTGCGCGAGCAATGCAGCAGCAAGCGCGACGTCCTGACAGTAGCCAACCCGCCGGCGCGATGAATCAGGGGATACAGCATCAGGAAACCGATCACGGAGCGCATCTCCATGACTTGTACCAGCGCCATCTCGCGTGCCAATTCCCGGCCGGCGACCGGCATCACCAGCATCAGCACAAGCCAGCCTGCCATCCAGAGCGCGGCGCGGACGGTTGAGGGTTCGGAACCCACTCAGTAGACCGGTGCCGCCAGGCTGCAGCTCGCGCCAATGCGCGAAACCGCCGCAAAACAGGGGCGAGAGGTCATAACCAGGCCAGCGAGGAGATCATCGACGGGTATCCCTGGGAGGCGGGGAGACGCGGATTGTGAACGTGGAGCGCAGGAAAACCGAAAAACAGAAAAGCAGAACGCCGGAAAAACACGGGGCCGGAAAAGACAAAAGGCCACCTCCGGGGAGGTGGCCTTCTGGCTCTATGGCTTGCCTGACAATGTCCTACTTTCACGAGCGAATGCCCACTATCATCGGCGCTAAAGCGTTTCACGGTCCTGTTCGGGATGGGAAGGAGTGGTTCCACTTCGCTATTGTCGTCAGGCATAACTGTCTGGCCAGTCGCTGCCCTGACGGCAGCGCCCAACCCAATCTGGTAGTTGTCGACTTTGTGATTACGTGAACGACTCAAGTTCGTTCTCATGCGGACCAAGCGGCGGTTCATTCGAACTGCAAACTTGAACTTCGCAAAATTATAGGGTCAAGCCTCACGGGCAATTAGTACCGGTTAGCTTCACACATTACTGCGCTTCCACACCCGGCCTATCAACGTCCTGGTCTCGAACGACCCTTCAGGGGGATCAAGTCCCCAGGGAAATCTCATCTTCAGGCAAGTTTCCCGCTTAGATGCTTTCAGCGGTTATCTCTTCCGCACTTAGCTACCCTGCGATGCCACTGGCGTGACAACAGGTACACCAGAGGTGCGTCCACTCCGGTCCTCTCGTACTAGGAGCAGCCCCCGTCAAATTTCCAACGCCCACAGCAGATAGGGACCAAACTGTCTCACGACGTTTTAAACCCAGCTCACGTACCTCTTTAAATGGCGAACAGCCATACCCTTGGGACCGGCTACAGCCCCAGGATGAGATGAGCCGACATCGAGGTGCCAAACACCGCCGTCGATATGAACTCTTGGGCGGTATCAGCCTGTTATCCCCAGAGTACCTTTTATCCGTTGAGCGATGGCCCTTCCATACAGAACCACCGGATCACTATGTCCTGCTTTCGCATCTGTTCGTCTTGTCAGACTCACAGTTAAGCACGCTTATGCCATTGCACTTTGAGCACGATTTCCGACCGTACCAAGCGTACCTTCGAACTCCTCCGTTACTCTTTAGGAGGAGACCGCCCCAGTCAAACTGCCTACCATGCACTGTTCCCGACCCGGATAACGGGCCAAGGTTAGAACCGCGAACAAATCAGGGTGGTATTTCAAGGTTGGCTCCATCAGAACTAGCGTCCTGACTTCAAAGCCTCCCACCTATCCTACACAAATCGGTTCGCAATCCAATGCAAAGCTACAGTAAAGGTTCATGGGGTCTTTCCGTCTAGCTGCGGGGAGATTGCATCATCACAAACATTTCAACTTCGCTGAGTCTCGGGAGGAGACAGTGTGGCCATCGTTACGCCATTCGTGCAGGTCGGAACTTACCCGACAAGGAATTTCGCTACCTTAGGACCGTTATAGTTACGGCCGCCGTTTACCGGGGCTTCGATCAAGAGCTTGCACCCCATCACTTAACCTTCCGGCACCGGGCAGGCGTCACACCCTATACGTCAACTTTCGTTTTTGCAGAGTGCTGTGTTTTTAATAAACAGTCGCAGCCACCAATTTTTTGCAACCTCTTTACCCTTGGGTTGTTCACCCTCAAGTTACCAAGGCACACCTTCTTCCGAAGTTACGGTGTCAATTTGCCGAGTTCCTTCTCCCGAGTTCTCTCAAGCGCCTGAGAATACTCATCTCGCGCACCAGTGTTGGTTTGCGGTACGGTCGTTTCCAGCTGAAGCTTAGAGGCTTTTCTTGGGACCACTTCCAGTTGCTTCGCGAGCAAGCTCGCTCGTCCCAACCCCTTGGCATACGCCTGGCGGATTTACCTACCAGACACCTACAGGTCAGGAACCGGGACATCCAACACCCGGACAACCTTTCACGATCCGTCCCCCCATCGCACTGGAAATCGGTGCTGGAATATTAACCAGCTTCCCATTAGCTACGGCTTTCGCCCTCACCTTAGGGGCCGACTCACCCTACGCCGATGAACGTTGCGTAGGAAACCTTGCGCTTACGGCGAGCGGGCTTTTCACCCGCTTTAACGCTACTCATGTCAGCATTCGCACTTCTGATACCTCCAGCATCCCTTACGAGACACCTTCACAGGCTTACAGAACGCTCCCCTACCATGCGACCTTACGGTCACATCCTAAGCTTCGGTGCATGGCTTAGCCCCGTTACATCTTCCGCGCAGGACGACTCGATCAGTGAGCTATTACGCTTTCTTTAAATGATGGCTGCTTCTAAGCCAACATCCTGACTGTTTTAGCCTTCCCACTTCGTTTCCCACTTAGCCATGCTTTGGGACCTTAGCTGTAGGTCTGGGTTGTTTCCCTCTTGCCACCGGACGTTAGCACCCGATGACTGTCTGCCATGCTCATACTTCCAGGTATTCGGAGTTTGCTATGGCGTGATAAGCCGCGATGGCCCCCACAACCATTACAGTGCTCTACCCCCTGGAGCAATACATGACGCACTACCTAAATAGTTTTCGGGGAGAACCAGCTATTTCCAAGTTTGATTAGCCTTTCACCCCTATCCACAGCTCATCCGCTAGTTTTGCAACACTAGTCGGTTCGGACCTTCAGCTGGTGTTACCCAACCTTCATCCTGGCCATGGATAGATCACTTGGTTTCGGGTCTACGCCCAGCGACTGATTCGCCCTATTCGGACTCGGTTTCCCTACGCCTTCCCTATACGGTTAAGCTTGCCACTGAACGTAAGTCGCTGACCCATTATACAAAAGGTACGCAGTCACCCCTTGCGAGGCTCCTACTGTTTGTATGCATGCGGTTTCAGGATCTATTTCACTCCCCTCCCGGGGTTCTTTTCGCCTTTCCTTCACAGTACTAGTTCACTATCGGTCGATTACGAGTATTTAGCCTTGGAGGATGGTCCCCCCATGTTCAGACAGGATTCCACGTGTCCCGCCCTACTTGTCGTACGCTTAGTACCACCGAAATGTTTTCATGTAAGGGGCTATCACCCTCTATGGCCGGCCTTTCCATACCGTTCCATTAACAAATCGACTATCACGTACAGGCTGTTCCGATTTCGCTCGCCACTACTTTCGGAATCTCGGTTGATTTCTTTTCCTGCAGCTACTTAGATGTTTCAGTTCACTGCGTTCGCCTCGTTAGCCTATGTATTCAGCTAACGATACCCTTGCGGGTGGGTTTCCCCATTCGGAAATCTGCGGATCAAAGCTTGTTTGCCAGCTCCCCGCAGCTTATCGCAGGCTACAACGTCCTTCATCGCCTGTAATCGCCAAGGCATCCACCACATGCACTTATTCACTTGACCCTATAGGTTTGCGGACTTGGAGACATGAGAACCAAGTCAAGGGTCAAGTTTGCGTTAAATTCGCCGCCTCTCAGTTCACTAGAGAACATATTGAGATTTGTTTGTTCGACGCAATCACATTGTTGTTCCGGCAAAGGAACAACATGTCGACTACTACCAAATTGTTAAAGAACAGCCGATCGTTCGAATACTCGAACCGGAAATCGCCTGGCGCAAATTGCGCCAAGCAACTTTCGGTTCAACATTCTACGTTAGAGCAGTGCGCCGGGCTCCCCATCATGCCGCGAGCGACAAGACGATGGTGGAGGTGAACGGGATCGAACCGATGACCCCCTGCTTGCAAAGCAGGTGCTCTCCCAGCTGAGCTACACCCCCGGAACTTCTCGCATCACCAATGTTTCCGGCCGCAACGGCAGGAACCAATGGTGGGTCTGGATGGACTCGAACCATCGACCCCCGCCTTATCAAGACGGTGCTCTAACCAGCTGAGCTACAGACCCTGAGTTACCTCAGCCAACTGACGCCAGCCTTGGATTTCCGAGCCAGCGTAGCTCTGGCAGCCGATAAGTGTGGACGCTTGAACAGTTGCGTCGTCTCTTTGAAAGGAGGTGATCCAGCCGCACCTTCCGATACGGCTACCTTGTTACGACTTCACCCCAGTCATGAGCCCTACCGTGGTAAGCGCCCTCCTTGCGGTTAAGCTACCTACTTCTGGTAAAACCCACTCCCATGGTGTGACGGGCGGTGTGTACAAGACCCGGGAACGTATTCACCGCGACATTCTGATCCGCGATTACTAGCGATTCCGACTTCATGCAGTCGAGTTGCAGACTGCAATCCGGACTACGATCGGTTTTAAGGGATTGGCTCCCCCTCGCGGGTTGGCGACCCTCTGTACCGACCATTGTATGACGTGTGAAGCCCTACGCATAAGGGCCATGAGGACTTGACGTCATCCCCACCTTCCTCCGGTTTGTCACCGGCAGTCTCATTAGAGTGCCCTTTCGTAGCAACTAATGATAAGGGTTGCGCTCGTTGCGGGACTTAACCCAACATCTCACGACACGAGCTGACGACAGCCATGCAGCACCTGTGTTCTGGCTCTCTTTCGAGCACTCCCATATCTCTACAGGATTCCAGACATGTCAAGCGTAGGTAAGGTTTTTCGCGTTGCATCGAATTAATCCACATCATCCACCGCTTGTGCGGGTCCCCGTCAATTCCTTTGAGTTTTAATCTTGCGACCGTACTCCCCAGGCGGTCTACTTCCCGCGTTAGCTGCGTTACCAAGGAAATTAATCCCCGACAACTAGTAGACATCGTTTAGGGCGTGGACTACCAGGGTATCTAATCCTGTTTGCTCCCCACGCTTTCGTGCATGAGCGTCAGTGTTATCCCAGGAGGCTGCCTTCGCCATCGGTGTTCCTCCGCATATCTACGCATTTCACTGCTACACGCGGAATTCCACCTCCCTCTGACACACTCAAGCCTTGCAGTCACCAATGCAGTTCCCAGGTTGAGCCCGGGGATTTCACATCGGTCTTACAAAACCGCCTGCGCACGCTTTACGCCCAGTAATTCCGATTAACGCTTGCACCCTACGTATTACCGCGGCTGCTGGCACGTAGTTAGCCGGTGCTTATTCTGCGGGTACCGTCAGTAGTCCAGGGTATTAGCCCGGACCGTTTCGTTCCCACCAAAAGTGCTTTACAACCCGAAGGCCTTCATCACACACGCGGCATTGCTGGATCAGGCTTGCGCCCATTGTCCAAAATTCCCCACTGCTGCCTCCCGTAGGAGTCTGGGCCGTGTCTCAGTCCCAGTGTGGCTGGTCGTCCTCTCAGACCAGCTACAGATCGTCGCCTTGGTAAGCTTTTACCCCACCAACAAGCTAATCTGCCATCGGCCGCTCCAATAGCGCGAGGTCTTGCGATCCCCCGCTTTCTCCCGTAGGTCGTATGCGGTATTAATCCGGCTTTCGCCGAGCTATCCCCCACTACTGGGCACGTTCCGATGTATTACTCACCCGTTCGCCACTCGTCGCCAGGGTTGCCCCCGCGTTACCGTTCGACTTGCATGTGTAAAGCATGCCGCCAGCGTTCAATCTGAGCCAGGATCAAACTCTTCAGTTTAATCTTTTAAGGCAACTTACTTCTCCAGCCTTTCGCGCATCTATCTTCGGTTTGACCCGAGCCCCGGTTTGATCCGGGACACGATGAATGAACGATTGGCCGGCGGAGGTAAGTCGCAAGCTCTCAACAAAAATGACTTGGATAAAGTTCAAATTTGTGTGAGCGTCAACGGATATCTTGAGTCGACTGGGGTCCTGCCCGACCGGTCCCGATCTCTTCGCCTGCCTAGCGTTGCCGCTGTTCAGGTTGGAGGCTCGTGACTTGAGGCCTGGTGGTACCGCAGTCTCGACGCTTGTATCCAAACGCCCACACTTATCGGCTGCTGTTTTTTAAAGATCGCGCTGATTTGTCATCAGCAGAGAAACGAGATTATGGGCACTCTTTCCGGGCCTGTCAAACCGGAGCGGGGAGAATTTGCCTTGCGCCCCGTTCAGGCCCCCTTCCTCGCCGCCGAGGGCCTGTAATTATGCGGGTCTCCGGGGAGATTGAGGAATATTAGAGGATCTCCTCAGGAGTGCCTGAAGACCGGCGGCCGCTTCTCCAGGAAGGCCGTCATCCCCTCCTTCTGGTCACTACTGGCGAATAGTGCATGAATCATCCGGCGCTCGAACAGCAACCCTTCCGACAGTGGAGATTCGAAGGCCCGGTTGACCGACTCCTTGAGCATCATCAGCGCCGGCAGTGGCAGCAGGGAGATCTCCTTCGCCACTTCCAGGGCGAGGTCCAGGGCCTTGTCCGCCGGCGCCACGCGCGACACCAGCCCGGCCTGCTCCGCCTCCCTGGCGTCCATGGTGCGTCCGGTCATCAGCATATCCATCGCCTTGGCCTTGCCCACGGCGAGCGGCAGCCGCTGGGTCCCGCCCGCGCCCGGGATGATGCCGAGCTTGATCTCGGGCTGTCCGAAGCGGGCGTTGTCCCCGGCGATGACGATGTCGCACATCATCGCGACTTCACAGCCGCCGCCGAGGGCATAGCCCATCACGGCCGCCACGACCGGTTTGCGCACCCGCCGCAGCGTCTCCCAGTTGCGAGTGAAGTAGTCGCTCATGTAGACATCCATGAAGGAGAAATCCTTCATCGCCAGGATGTCGGCGCCGGCGGCGAACGCCTTGTCGGAGCCGGTCAGGACGATTGCGCCGATTTCGTCGTCGTGGTCGTACTTCATCAGCGCTGCGCCGAGCTCGTTCATCAAGGTATCGTTGAGGGCGTTGAGCTGTTTCGGCCGGTTCAACCGGATCAGGGCCACGCGGTCTCGGGTTTCGGTCAGAATGGTTTCGTACTTGTCAGCCATGAGTGTCCTCGCTGTAGTGCAGATGGCGCAGAGGTGGAACGGAAGGTGTACGCAAAGTATGTCACTCGAGTGAATCGGGGGGGCCGCGCGTGATCGTGGGCCTGCTGGTAGCGGCTGGTCGCGGGCGCCGCTTCGATCCGACCGGCACCCGCTCCAAGCTCGAAGCGCCTATCGAAGGAACCATCGTCGCCTTGAAGACGGCACAGGCGCTGCTGGCCGGGTGCGATCGGGTGATCGCGGCGGTGCGACCGGATTCGATCGTGCTCGCGGATCTGCTTCGGCGGGCGGGCTGCCAGATCGCGACCGTGGGCGGGGAGGAAGGAATGGGCAACAGCATCGCCCATGGTGCCCGGGCAGCGCTCCTGATCGAGCCGCTGCAGGCGTTGCTGGTGCAGCCGGCCGACATGCCCTGGCTGACGGCCGCATCGGTGCGGCAGGTCGCCCAGGCTGTGGCCACCGCCGGACAACTGACCGTCGTCCCGACGTATCAAGGCAAGGACGGCCATCCGGTGCGTTTCGACCGCACCCTGGTGCCTGAACTGGCACGACTGAGCGGCGAGCGGGGCGCGCGCGAAGTCCTGCGTCGCCATCCGCCTCATAGAATGCCCCTCGACGATGCCGGCGTGGTCAGGGATCTGGATACGCCGGCCGATCTGGGGCGAGACACCGGCCTCGCCGGACCTGCCGACATTGCAGAACCTGCCGAACCCTCAGAACCCGCAGAACCTGCCGACTGAGCACAATGCACGCCATCCACTACACGATCCGCCCTTTCGATCCGCACGCGCATCTGTTCGAGGTGTCGCTGCGCATCGCCGACCCAGACCGGGAAGGACAGCGCCTGCACCTGCCCGTCTGGATTCCCGGCAGCTACATGATCCGGGAGTTTTCGCGCCATCTCGAAGCCGTCGGCGCCACGGTCGCAGGTCGTGCGCTCGACATCCGCAAGGAGAGCAAGAACGTCTGGGTCTGTGGCCGGTTGCCGACGGGCCGCAGCGGTCCGCTGCTAGTCACCTGGCGGGTCTACGCCTGGGATCTGTCGGTCCGCGCAGCGCATCTTGACGCGTCCCATGGATTCTTCAACGGCACCAGCGTGTTCCTGGCGGTGGCCGGACGCGAATCGGAGCCATGCACTGTCGATATCCTGCCGCCGCGGGGATCGGGTTTCAAACGCTGGCAGGTAGCCACGACGCTGCCCGCAGCCAGCGGCACCGGCGGCGCGCCGGTTTCCGGATTCGGTCGACGCGAGGCGCGCGACTACGACGAGCTGATCGATCATCCGGTGGAAATGGGAGAGTTCCAACTGGCTGCTTTCGATGCCGGCGGATGCCGCCATGAGATCGCCGTCACCGGCCGCACCGATGTCGACCTCGCCCGGCTCCAACGGGATCTCAAGCCGATCTGCAGCGAACAGATCGCACTGTTCGATCCGCGCGGCCGGCGGGCTCCGGTCAGGCGCTACCTGTTCCTGACGATGGCCGTCGGCGACGGCTATGGCGGGCTCGAACACCGGGCAAGCACTGCCCTGCTCTGCGCCCGCAACGACCTGCCCTATCCGGGCATGCAGGGGGTGCCCGAGCGCTACCAGACCTTCCTGGGCCTGGCGAGTCACGAGTACTTCCACACCTGGAACGTCAAGCGGATCAAGCCGGCCCGATTCGAGCCCTACGACCTGCAGCAGGAGGCCTATACGCGCCTGCTGTGGATCTTCGAAGGCTTCACTTCGTATTACGACGACCTGATCCTGTGCCGCGCGGGCACGATCGATCCGGCGACCTATCTCAAGACGCTGCAGCGCGCGGTGCGCAGCGTCGCCGGCCGCACCGGGCAGGCAACTGCAGAGCGTCGCCGAATCCAGCTTCGATGCCTGGATCAAGTACTACCGGCAGGATGAGAACTCACCCAACGCGGTCGTGAGTTACTACGTGAAGGGATCACTGGTGGCACTGTGCCTGGACCTGACGATCCGGGCCCGCGACCCGCTCGCGCAAGTCACTCGATGACGTGATGCGACTGATGTGGCAGCGTCACGGCGGCGGCGCCGCAGCAGGCGAGTCCGCGTCGGTGAGAAGGTCCGCGTCGAGTACGCTCGCCAGGCCGGGGCCGGGCCTTGGAGAGGACGAGTTTCCCGCCTTGCTGCAGGAAGCGACCGGCATCGACCTGAGCCGGCAGATCGCGCGCTGGGCCTACGGCACGAATGAGCTGCCACTGGCTGAATGTCTCAAGCCGTTCGGCATCTCACTGGGCCGCGAGACGGAGGGGGATGCGCTCAGCTGGCTGGGCGCAAAGACGGTGGTCCGCCAGGGAGAAGTTGCCATCCACAGCGCCCATCGCGACGGTCCGGCCGCACGTGCCGGCTTGTCCGCCGGCGACCGGCTGGTCGCGGTGGACGGGCTGCGCTGCGACGAGGCCAGCCTCAAGGCCGTGCTGGCGCGGCGCCGGCCCGGGACGGCGATCAAGGTTCATGCCTTCCGGAGGGACGAACTGGTGGAGGCAACCGTGCAGTTGGCGGCACCCCCGCCCGCGATCACACTGCAGGCCACCGGCCGCAATGCCCAGCGCAATGCGTGGCTGGGAGACCGGACGTCCGCCTGACTCAGGACTGCGGTCATCAACTCGCGCAGGGCCGCGCCGGGGTCCGGCGCGCGCATGAATGCCTCGCCCACCAGAAAGGCGTTCACGCCGTGATCGCGCATCAGCGCGACATCGCGGCGCGACAGAATGCCACTCTCGGTCACCAGCAGGCGATCGGCGGGAACCTGTGACAGGAGCGACAGCGTCGTCTGCAGGTCGACCCGGAAAGTATGCAGGTCCCGGTTGTTGATGCCGACGAGCCGCGTCTTCAGGCACAACGCGCGCTGCAACTCGGCGGCATCGTGCACCTCCACCAGCACGTCCAGACCGAACTCCTGCGCGCAGGATTCGAGTTCCGCCATCTGGTCGTCGGAAAGCGCGGCAGCTATCAGCAGGATGCAGTCGGCGCCGATCGCCGCCGCTTCCAGGACCTGCCAGGTATCGACCATGAAATCCTTGCGCAGCAGCGGCAGGCTGCAATGCCGACGCGCCAGTTGCAGGTGTTCGGTGCTTCCCTGGAAGAACTGGCGATCCGTCAATACCGACAGGCAGGTTGCGCCGCCCGCCGCATAGGAACGCGCAATCGCCGCCGGATCGAAATCCGCCCGGATCACGCCCTTGCTCGGGCTGGCCTTCTTGATCTCGGCGATCACCGCGGGTGCGCCGGCGCCCCTGGAGCCCGGGCCACGCGGAGCCGGCGCCATTGGAGCCCGGGGCGCGCAGCGCAGCTTCGAAACCGCGACAGGGCGACTCGACGGCCCGCTGCTGCGCGCGGCGGATCATTTCATGGTGAGGTACCAGCGCCCGGCCGCGCGATACCTCCTCGCGCTTGACCTCGATGATCTTCTGCAGGACTGTGGGTGTTGCCATCGCTACTTCGAAAAAGAGCGGGTGGCAGTGACGAACTGATCCAGCTTGGCGCGCGCGGCACCGCTGGCAATCGCTTCGCGCGCCTTCACCAGTCCCGCGGGAATCGAGTCCACCAGGTTGGCGGCGTAGAGCGCGGCGGCGGCGTTGAGGATGACGATTTCCCGCGGCGTGCCTTCGCGGTTTTCAAGTGCCTCCAGGATCATCTGGCGCGATTCCTGCGCGTTCTCGACCTTCAGCAGCCGGTTGGAGACCATCGCCAGGCCGTAGTCCTCCGGGTGGATCTCGTACTCGCTGATCTGCCCGTCGCGCAGTTCGCCGACCATGGTTGCCGCGCCCAGCGAAACCTCGTCCATGCCGTCCTTGCCGTAGACCACCAGCACGTGCTCGGCGCCCAGGCGCTGCATCACCCGCACCTGGATGCCGACCAGGTCGGGATGGAACACCCCCATCAGCATGTTGGGCGCACCGGCCGGATTGGTGAGCGGCCCGAGGATGTTGAACACCGTCCGCACGCCGAGTTCCTTGCGCACCGGCGCGACGTTCTTCATGGCCGGATGATGGTTGGGGGCGAACATGAAGCCGATGCCGGTGGTCTCCAGGCACTGCGCCACCTGCTCCGGCGTCAGCATGATGTTGGCGCCGAAAGCCTCCAGCACGTCCGCCGCGCCGGACTTGGAGGAGACGCTCCGGTTGCCGTGCTTGGCCACCGAGGCACCCGCCGCCGCCGCGACGAACATCGACGCGGTCGATATGTTGAAGGTGTGCGCGCCGTCGCCGCCGGTGCCGACGATGTCCACGAAGTGCGGCCCCGGCCGGCAGACTACCTTCTTGGCGAACTCGCGCATCACCTGCGCGGCTGCGGTCACCTCCCCGATCGATTCCTTCTTGACCCTCAGCCCGGTGATGATCGCACTGGCCATGACCGGTGACATCTCGCCGCTCATGATCAGCCGCATGAGGTGCAGCATCTCGTCGTGAAAGATCTCCCGGTGCTCGATCGTTCGCTGTAGCGCTTCCTGCGGTGTTATCGGCATGTCATCCTCTCAAGAAATTGGCAAGCAGCTGATGGCCGTGCTCACTGGCGATCGACTCGGGGTGGAACTGCACGCCATGGACGGCGAGCTCGCGGTGTTGCAGGCCCATGATTTCACCGTCATCGGTCCAGGCGGTCACTTCCAGACAATCGGGCAGGCGGTCCCGGGCGACGACCAGCGAATGGTAGCGAATCACCTGATAGGGTGACGGCAGATCCTTGAAGATTCCCTTGCCGAGATGCTCGAGCCGATCCGCCTTGCCGTGCATCACCCGCCCCGCCCGGATCACTTCGCCGCCGAAATACTGGCCGATCGCCTGGTGGCCCAGGCACACGCCGAGAATCGGAATCCTGCCGGCAAAATGCCTGATGACGTCCAGCGTGACGCCGGCCCCGTCCGGCACTCCCGGACCGGGCGAGATGACGATACGCTCCGGGCCCAGCGCGTCGATCTGATCGAGATCGATCGCATCGTTGCGTACGGTGTAGACCTGCTCGCCGAGCTCGCCCAGGTACTGGACGAGATTGAAGGTGAACGAGTCGTAGTTGTCGATCATCAGCAGCATGGTCCGGCAAGCTCCTCTCTGGCAAGCTCATGAATCCGCGGCGGCATCGATGCAGCCGATCTCCCGCGATGGTCAGTCGCCATGACTGAGTCCGCCTTCCACCATCTCGGCGGCACGCAATACGGCCCGCGCCTTGGCCTCGGTCTCCTGCCATTCGGCTTCCGGCACAGAGTCGTGAACGACGCCTGCAGCCGCCTGGACATTGAGCACGCCGTCCTTGAGAACCCCGGTGCGAATCGCGATGGCCACGTCCATCTCGCCGGAATAACTCAGGTAGCCGCAGGCGCCGCCGTAGACCCCGCGCTTGGTCGGTTCCATTTCTTCGATCAGTTCCATGGCGCGCACCTTCGGTGCACCGGTCAGGGTACCCGCGGGAAAGCTCGCTCTCAGCACATCGATGGCGTCCATTTCGCGTTCCAGCTCGCCTTCCACGTTCGAGACGATGTGCATCACATGCGAGTACTTCTCGATGCCCATCTGTTCGGTGACCTTGACCGTGCCCACCTTGGCAATGCGTCCGATGTCGTTTCTCGCCAGGTCGATCAGCATCAGGTGTTCCGCACATTCCTTCGGGTCCGCGAGCAATTCCGCCGCCAGGCGCGTGTCGTCCTCCGGCGTCATGCCGCGCTTGCGGGTACCCGCAATCGGGCGCAGGGTGACCTTGCCTTTCGGCGCGAGGTCCTGCCGCACCAGGATCTCGGGCGACGCACCGATCACGTGGAAGCCGCCGAAATCGTAGTGGTACATGTACGGCGAAGGGTTGATCGAACGAAGCGCCCGATACAGCGACAAGGGCGAATACGCGAACGCCTTGCGCAGCACTTGCCCGATCTGCACCTGCATCAGGTCACCGGCCACGATGTGTTCTTTCGCCTTCAACACCGTTGCCAGGTAATCGGCTTTGGCGAACGGCCGCTCGATCGGCGTCTGGGTCGGCATCGTGCCCGGCCGGCGCGGGCCGTCGTCCTCGGGCGCCACCGCAGGCATGGACAAGCGCTGGCGCAGTTCGCGAAGCCGCCGCCTTGCCGTGCCGAACGCCTCAGGCTGCGACGGATCGGCGTAGACGAGCAGATAGAGCGTGCTGCTGACGTTGTCGATGATCGCGAGTTCATCGACCAGCATCAGCAGCAGATCGGGCACGCCGATCGGGTCGGGCTTGACCGTCTTGCCGATCCGGGGCTCGATGAAGCGGACGACGTCATAGCCGAAATAGCCGGCAAGCCCGCCGCAGAAGCGGGGCATGCCGGGCTTCATCACCACGCGGTAGCGCGCCTTGAATTGCCGCACGAACTCGAGCGGATCACCCTGGGCGGTCTCGATCGCTTTGCCGTCGTGCACTACTTCGATCTGATCGCCGGTGGCGCGAATCACCGTGCGCGCGGGCAGGCCGATGAAGGAGTAGCGTCCGAAGCGCTCGCCGCCGACCACCGATTCAAGCAGGAACGAATTGGCGCGTTGCACGGGATCCGTGAGTTTCAGATAGAGGCCCAGAGGCGTATCGAGATCCGCCAGCGCTTCCGCCAGCAGAGGGATGCGGTTGTAGCCTTGGGCCGCCAGGGCCTTGAACTCGATCTCGGTCATCGGAAAAATCCTTTCATCACCGTTCGCGCGCCCCGACGTCGGTTGCGGGTCGCTCAGTCAGGCCAGGCTCGAGAGGTCACCGGATCACGCATCCGAAGCGACAGCCGACTGCTGGATTGAAGAAAATTCGGGAGGGGACTCGGACGCTTGTCCGGATCAGGCACTGCGCGGAGATCTGCTGCAGGGCCAGGGGCGGATCTTCAGCGCCAGCGCCAGCAGTCCGATCGCCAGGGCGGCAGGGTGCACGCCGGGGCGGCGGCGGGAGGCAGCGAGCGGAGAGTTTCAGGAAACACTGGCATTCAGGCCTTGTATCAGGCTGGGCAACTCTGAAAGTGAAGAAACTATACCATCAACATCCGCGTCATGGACGTCCCGGCCTTCGTTGTAGCCGTACGGCACCAGGTACACCGGCATGCCTGCCGCCCGCGCCGCCTCGGCGTCGTTGACCGAGTCCCCCACCGCCAGCACCTGCGCCGGATCGAGGGACCAGCGACGGCACGCCTCCAGCAATTGGCCAGGGTGCGGCTTCTTGAAAGGCAGCGTGTCTCCCCCGATCACGAAGTCGAAGTACGCATCGAGGCCGCAGCGTTGCAAAAGGGGCGCGGCGAACTCGTCCGGTTTGTTGGTGACACAGGCCAACGTGATCCCGAGATTGCGAAGCCCCTGCAGTCCCTGCACGACGCCGGGATAGGTTCGCGCCTCGGAGCCATTGAGGTCACGGTAGGCGCTGTAGAAATGCTCCCTCGCCGCTGCGACTGTCGCCGGGCCGCCGGCAGTCGCGAGGGCCCCAGCAGCGTCCAGGGTCCGCTCGATCAGGACCTCCACGCCCTTGCCGACGAAGCGGCGAATCCGCTCCTGCGGCAGTGGCGCCAGGTCCAGAGCCAGCAGCATGGCGTTCGCGGCAGCGGCGAGATCCGGAATCGTGTCCAGCAGAGTGCCGTCGAGATCGATGCAGGCGGCGCGGACTTGCCGGCGGGTGAGCCGGGCAGACTCCTGAAGCGGGGAATCGTCCCTCATCGGCGGCCTTCGGGGCCCCGGCCATCGGTGCTCGAGCCGGCGTCGGGTGCCCCCCGCTCGGGAACCCTCTGAAGGGCCGAACGCAACCGTTGCAACACACCGCCATAACCGCCATCGGGATCCGGAGCACCGAAAATCGCCGAGCCGGCCACGAAGGTGTCGGCGCCGGCGGCTGCGATTTCGGCGATGTTGTCGACCTTCACCCCGCCGTCCACTTCGAGCCAGACCTCGCGTCCGCCGGCCGCGCGCTGGGCGTCGATCAGGGCACGAACCTTGGCGAGCTTGGGCAAGGCTGTCGGGATGAAGGATTGCCCGCCGAACCCGGGGTTGACCGACATCAGCAGGACCACATCGATCTCAGTCAGGATATGGTCGAGCCAGTTCAGGGGCGTGGCTGGATTGAAGACCAGCCCGGCCTTGCAGCCGTGACTGTGGATGATCTGCACCGTGCGGTCGACGTGATCGGCCGCCTCGGGATGAAAGCTGATGATGTTGGCGCCGGCCTCCGCAAAGGCCTGCGCCAGGGCGTCCACCGGCCGCACCATCAGGTGCACGTCGATCGGCAGCCGCACGTGCGGGCGAATCGCCTTGCACACCAGCGGCCCCACCGTCAGATTGGGTACGAAGTGATTGTCCATCACATCGAGGTGGACAAGGTCGGCCCCAGCGGCTTCGATCGCCTGTACTTCGTCCTTGAGCCTTGCGAAGTCCGCGGAAAGCAGGCTCGGCGCGATTCGAAACCCCATCATGCGCTCCCATGGTTTGACTAGAATGGGATTGTATTCACCAAACTGCGTGAACCCGACGACTGGAGCTGTCAGCGTGAGCCAGGAAACCAAGTACGCGATCGACATCGCAGTGGAAACGCAGTACCTGTCGGATCAGTCGAGTCCGGGCGATGGCGTCTATTCCTTTGCCTATACCGTGACCATCACCAATCGTGGCAACATTCCCAGCCAGCTGATCAGCAGGCATTTCGTCATCGAGGACGACGGCGGCACGCACAAGGAAGTCAAGGGGCTGGGCGTGATCGGCCATCAGCCTCTGCTCAAGCCGGGCGAGAGCTTCCAGTACACCAGCGGCAGCCAGATCCCGACCCCCGTCGGGCGCATGCACGGCAGCTATTTCTTCGTGGCCGAAGACGGCGAGCGATTCGACGCGGACATCCCGATGTTCCATCTGAGCATGCCCCGGGTCCTGCATTGAGAAGCCTCGCGGCAGGTGCCCGCTGCGGCGCCTACTTGCGGCCGCGCATTGTCCATATGACGAACACGGCGACGATCAATACCGCGATCAGAACGTTGAGGTAGATGACCCACATGCAATTGTTCCCAGGCGACCGGCTGCGCAAGGCGGCATTATGCCTTGCGCCCCCGCTGGTCTTATCGTTCGCACTAGCCTCATGCACCACGTCGCGGCCTCCGCCGCCTGACAAACCCGCGCCCCCACCCGCTGTCGAGGCGCCCAAACCCGTGCCGCTCGAGCAGTCTGCCGGGCTTTGCCGCCGATTCCCTGGACGACTTGCGCACCGCGCTGGCGCAGCAATGCGTGATGAACAGGCCGCCGGCCGGCTGGCCGGCATTGTGCGCCTCGCTGCCGGCCACGGTGACCAATCCGGCCCAACTGCGCGATTGGCTGACCGGGCGCTTCGTCGCTCGCGAACTGACCGACAGCGACAACGCCGCCGGCCTCATCACCGGCTACTACGAACCCCTGCTGACCGGCAGCCTGGTCAGGGACCGGCCCGGCCAGGTACCCTTGCGCGGCCGGCCGGCGGATCTGCTGACCATCGACCTGGCCGACGTCGAGCCGCGGCTCAAGGGCATGCGATTGCGCGGCCGGGTCATCGGCCAGCGGGTGGTGCCCTACTACAGCCGGGAGGAGATGACGCGGGAGGAGGTGGCCGGCGGCAGCGCGGGCAGCGCGGGCGCCGAGAAGGCGGGCCCCCGCGCGGCGCCGGTCCTGGCCTGGGCCGACAACCCCGTGGACGCTTTCTTCCTGGAAATCCAGGGATCGGGCAGAGTGCAATTGCGCGACGGCAACCTGATGCGCATCGGCTATGCCGACCAGAACGGGCATCCCTATCGGGCCATCGGCAAGACTCTGATCGATCGTGGCGCCCTGCGGCGTGAAGACGTCACGGCGCCGGCGATCCGGCAGTGGCTTCAGGACAATCCGGCATCTGCACCGGAGGTGATGCACACCAATCCCAGCCTGGTGTTCTTCCGCCAGTTGCCGCCGCTGGCGGATTCGACCCTCGGACCGCCGGGAGCGCTGGGCGTGCCCCTCACGCCGCTGCGCTCGATTGCCGTCGACCGCCAGCATATTCCCCTGGGATCATTGGTGTTCCTGCAGACGACCCACCCCGTATCCGGCCAGCCGATGAACCGCCTCATGGTGGCGCAGGACACCGGCGGTGCGATCCGCGGGGTCAAGCGGGCGGACGTATTCTGGGGCTTCGGCCCGCAGGCGGCACAGGCCGCCGGCCTGATGAAGGCGCCGGCGCGGATGTGGGTGCTGGAGCCGCGCTGAGCCCAGGCGTTGGGTCGACTAGGAGGCTGCGCGGCACGCCTAGCCGTTCTCGGACAGCAGCTTCTCCAGCTGGGGCACCGAGATGGCGCCCGGCACCCGTTTACCGTTGGGGAAGAACAGGGTCGGCGTGCCGGTCACGTTCAATTGCCGGCCCAGCGCCTGGATCTTGCTGATCGGGTTGTCGCAAGTGCCGTCGTTCTGGGGCACCCGGTTCTGGACCATCATCTGGTCCCAGGCCGCGCCCTGGTCCTCCGCGCACCAGGCCTTGCGGGCCTTGACCTCGGAATCCGGCGCGAGGATCGGATAGGCGAAGGTGTAGAGCGTCAGATCCTTGACTTTCATCAGGTCCGCACGCAGCTTCTTGCAGTAGGTGCAGTTGGGGTCCTCGAACACCGCCACCACCCGCTTGCCGTTGCCGCTCACCTGTTTGATCGCCAGGTCCAGCGGCAGGTCCTTCTTGAAGTCGATCCGGTTGAGATCGTCGATCCGGGCCTGGGTCAGGTTCTTGTTGGCCTTCATGTCGATCAACTGGCCTTCGATGAAGGCGTATTCCGCACGCGAATCCACGTACATCAGGTCGGTGCCGACGCGAACCTCATAGATATTCTTGAGCGGCGTCTGCCTGACCTCGTCGATCTGATGACGGCCCTGGAGCCAGGCTTCGACCGCCTTGCGGATCGTAACCGCGGGATCGGTCTGGGCGACAGCGGCGCCGGCGAATGCGGCACAGAGGGCCACGGCCACCGAGGCATAGAAAGATCTCAATTTCATAGCGTATTCCTGTGCTCCTGGATGCTCGGCCCTGCCGGCACTTGTTTGCGGCCGCCGACCCGGTTGTTGTCGTCGGGTCCCATACGCCTCAGCTTACCGCATGGGCGATCATTCGTCGTTTGAGCCAGGGCGAACGGGCGACGATCTCCCACCCGAGGTCGCGCAAGCCGACCAGCGGCGCCGGCAGGTCGCCGAAAGCGCGATAAAGACCATCCAGCGCCAGCTGCATCGTCGCCACCGGCTCGCGCCGCGCTCGCTCGTAGCGGCGCAGTGTCAGCCAATCCGGAGCCATCGGAGCGGGGCTGCGACCGGCAAACGACCGGTCGACCGTCCCCTGAAGCGCCGATCGGTCGATCACATGATCGATCAGTCCTCGCACGTCGCCGAAGCCGAGGTTCATGCCCTGCCCTGCCATCGGGTGGACCGTATGCGCGGCGTCACCGATCAGAATGAAGCCCGGCTTGATCACCTGGCGGCATCGCACCGTGCGCAGCGGAAAGGTCGCCGGCGGCGTGATCAGTCGCATTCCACCCAGCAGCTCGCCGGTCATCGACTCCACCCGGGCAGCCAGCCAGGCATCGCGTTCCTCGCCCGCCGACTGCGCCCTGAGCGCCTCGTCTTGAGGCGCGGACCAGACCAGGCTGACCCGGCCGCGGCCGTGGCCGAGATCACCGCTGGGCAGCGGCAGCAGGGCCACCACGCCGAACCCGCCAAACCATTGCCAGGCACAGTCGCGATGCGGCAGTCCGGTTTCGAAGTTGGCCACGATCGCGGTCTGATCGTAGTCCCGAGCGACGTGGTCGATACCGGCCAACTCCCGCAGGCCGGACCCGCCCCCGTCCGCGGCAACCACCAGGCGCGCCGCCAGCGTGCCGCCGCCGGCCAGCCCGATCGATGCGGTGGCACGGGCGGAGTCCATGGATTCAGGCAGGGTCAGGCTGTCGACCTGCCCGTCAACGCGGGTCAGCGTCCTGGGGGGGGCCGATGTCAGCGCCCGATCGATTGCCGCCTGCAGTTCCCGGTTCTCGACGATCCAGGCCAGCGCCTCGACGCGCCCGTGATAGGCGTCCAGGTGGACCTCCGACGCAGGCCTGGCGCCCGCCCCGCCGGCGGCGTGGAAAATCCGCATGTCGTGCACCGGCGCCACTCTCGCCGGATCCAGCAGTTGCCAGACGCCCAGGTCCGCCAGCAGCGCCCGGCTGGCCGGCGAGAGCGCGTAGACCCGCTGGTCCCACCCACCCCCGGCGGCGGCGGCTGGGAGGGTCTGCCCCACTTCGCGGTGCTCGCCCTCGGCGGGTCCGGGTCCGACCAGCGCAACCCGCCAGCCGGCTCGCGCAAATGCCAGCGCGGCAACCGAACCGATCGCCGCTCGCCCCACCACCACTGCATCGAAAGCGCTCATGTGGAAAGTATAAGGAGGCGGCTGCAACGCCGTTGCCCCGCCCCTGTTTGGCGACCCCGATTCGATTCAGCTATACTGCGCCGCCACGGGAAGGGAACTTGCTTTCCGTGGTAGCCAGTCCGCTGGCTCGGAGGCCAAGTAGCTCAGTTGGTAGAGCAGAGGACTGAAAATCCTTGTGTCGGTGGTTCAATTCCGCCCTTGGCCACCAATGAATTCTGCTTCTAGCTCAATTACTTACCTGAACCTCCAGCGTTCCGGGCTAGACGCCTCCGAAGCCCCTCGTAGGCATTCCGCACTCAGGTCGGTGAATGGGCTTTCCGCCCTCACGCGTCTGGTGAAGCGCCTGGCGACAACAGTATCGTATTCGGTGTGCGCCGTTACTAGTGGTTGACCGTTATTCGTTATCGGGCCACCGGCGCCGGATTTCGTCTTCGACAAAATCCATCCGGTCCTTGCCCCAGAACAGTTCGTCACCGACGAAGATGCTCGGCACCCCGAACACTCCCCGCGCAATCCCGCCATCTGTGCTTGCTATCAGTTGCTGGCGGACAGTTTCGCTCTCGCTGGCGGCTTCGAACTCGACCGGGTCGATGCCTAGCGAACTCGCGATCGCACGCAGGCCGCTGTAGTCGGCAATTGAGGCATCGTCGTTTTCCCAATAGGCCGACATGATCGCGTCAACAAAGGGCAGTTCGAGATTCCAGTGCCGCATAGCAATCGAACCGCGCAGAGCGCGGCTGCTTTTGATCGGGAAGCGGCCCGGGAACCGGAAGTCCAGCTGGTGCTTCCGCGCCCAGCGCGCAAGGTCGCGCTTGCGATTGTCGATCTTGGCGGCGGGTTCTTCCATCAACGTGTAGTTGTGCAGGCGAAAGACGTGCCCCAGATTGAATGGCTGCAACACCAACCTGACACCGGTTCTTGCCAGTACGGGGCGGATCAGCTTCAACGCGAAGTAGGTATTGGTGCTGCCAACGTCCCAGTACATCTCCACGGACTTGTCGTGTTCTTCTGATGAGGGCATCGTGCGCTCCTACCTTGAACGCTCGTCAGCGCGCCGAGCATTGAGCCGATCGCGCAACAGCCCCAGGCGGTCGTTACCCCAGAACAGTTCCTTTTCAAACACGAAGGTCGGCACGCCGAACACGCCCATACTTTCCGCTTCATCGATGATGCGTTCATGCTCCTCGCGTGCCGGCCCTTGCGCGTAGGCGGCGTATTCGTCGGCATTGCCGCCCAGCGAGTCGATCACGCCCGCAATCTGTTCCAGAGAATCCACGTCGAGTTCACGTTTCCAGAACCTGTCGAAGACGGTGTCGTTGTAGGGACGGAAGATTCCGTTGCGCTGCGCGTAGAGCATGCCGGCGTTGGAGCAGTAGCCGTTGTAGATGCGTTCGGGGCCCCTGAGCGTCAGTCCCTGCTCGTTCGCATAGCGGCGCGCATCCATGTACGAATACTTCACCTTGCGCCAATAGTGCGGACTCCTGTCTTCGACCGAGCCGAGATATTCGGCGATCCGCAAGGTATAGGGCCGCCATTCGAGTTCGATATCAAAGTCTTCGGCGAGCTGATATGTCGGGTTCTTCGCCACGAAGGCATAAGGACTCTTGTAGTCGGTGTAAACACGGACGACGGGTTTGTTCATGTCTATTTGTTCTCTGTAAAAAGCTTGCGCCTGACGGTCAGGCCTGCGTGCTTCAGGTCGAGCGTGTCGACGGTCAAGCCCTGCTCGCGTAGAAGATGTTTCTGCACTTTCGACGTCGGCGTCTTGGGAAGCTCGGTGACCACGCGCAGGTAGCGCGGCATCATGAAATGGGCAAGGCGCGTCTGCAGGTGCGCAAAGATCTCTTCGGGAACGATCGACCTGCCTTGCACTGGCGCAATCACGACCATCACCTCGTCCTCGCCGTGCTCGCTGGGCACCGGGATAGCTGCCGCCTCACGAACGCTGGGATGCGACTGCAACTCGACTTCGACTTCGTAGGAGGAAATATTCTCGCCTCGGCGCCTGATAGCGTCCTTCAGCCGGTCCTTGAAGTAGAAGTCGCCGTCGTCATCTTTGCAGAAGCTGTCGCCCGTGTGGAACCAGCCGTTTCGCCAGGCACGTGCAGTCGCTTCCGGGTTGTTGTGGTACCCGTGATTCATCGTCCAGGGCGTGTCGGTCCGCACAATCAGTTCGCCTACTTCTCCGGGCGCAACCTCGCAGTCGTTCTCGTCCACCAGCCGTAGCTCCACGCCGGGGCGTGGCCTTCCGCACACACCCGGCTTGGTCGGGTTCAGTTCCGAGAGCAGCGGGGTGCTGATCTCCGTCATGTTGAACAGCGTGTAGACGTCGACGCCGAATCGTTCGGCAAAGGCCGGCCCGGCCCCGCCGAGCGGGACGATGAATGCCATGCGCAAAGGATGTTCCTTGTCACCGGGGAGTGGCGGCTGCTTGAGCAGGAACGTGGCCATGACGCCGAGCAGGAATACCGACGTGACCTCCAGCGAGCGCACGATCTCCCAGAACCGGTCGGTGACAAAGCCTTTGCCGAGCGCGATCGAACTGCCCCGGCACAAGGCGGCGGAGCTGACGAACGCTCCCCCGATGTGAAACAGCGGCAGATGGACCAGCTGTCGGTCCTCAAACCGGACGCAGCTCCAGCTGATTGGTCCGACCGAAGCGAAGCTGTGCACGTAGGACGACAGCACCCCCTTGGACGGGCCAGTCGTGCCGGAGGTATAGATGATCGACTGGGTGCTCCAGGGCTGAATTCCCGGGTCCGGCAAGGTATCCGGCTGCTGCACGCTCAGCACGGACGCAGGGTGCAGGCGCAGGCCTGATGCATCGGATGCGAAGGCGTCGGTCGACACCACGACGTCCGCGATGCGTCCCCGTGCGACAGCCTGGACGCGCTCGAGCAGTTCGGCGTGAACAATCGCGACCGTGGCTCCCGAATCGACCAGGACATGTTCGAGCAGTGAGCCTCGGTAGGCCGTATTGATCGGCACGCAGATTGCGCCCAGGTAGTTGATAGCGAACATCACCCTAAGCGCGAACCCGCAGTTTGGCAGCATGACCACCACCGCATTGCCGGGCTCCACGCCCAGTGCAATGCAAGCCCGCGGCTGCGCTGCGCACCGATTCCAGCGTCTCCTGGAAAGTCCAATGCGGCTCGTCCTCGAACACGGCAAAGACGTCGTTGCCGCGGGCCAGCGCGTGCTGTTCAAGTGCGTAGCGCACCACGCAGGTCGCAGGCGCAAACAGGTCGGTTGTCTCGTTCGGCATAGAGGGAGGCTCGTCGTATCCGGCTCGGCGTCGTTGCGGGCTCAGCGCGCGAAGCCGCCCAGCATCGCCAGGGTGCTGTCCCGCAGCCAGCAGCGGTAGCGGCTGATGACCTGCTCCTTGTCGTCTAGCGAAAGAAATGCGCTGACGGTGGTCGACGCCGTGCAGAAATGTGCGATGGCGCCGGTAAACGAGAAGACGAAGATCTCGGGATCGAAGGCGCGCAGCGCCCCGGCCTGCTGACCCTTGCGGATCAGGCGCGAGTAGTGGGGGTGCGCGAGGGTCCAGTCCAGATGCCGATCGACGATGTCCACCACTGCCTGCGCGTCGACCACCGTCCGCAGGTCAGGGATGTACTTGCTCATGCTCTGCGCGATGCGCCCGAGCACGCGGCTGTACAGCTTTTCCTTCGACTCGAAGTGATGGAGCAGCGTTGCGATCGAGATTTCCGCCTCGGAGCAGATGGTGCGAAGACTGATCCCGGCGAAGCCGCGGTCCGCGAAAAGCCGTTCGGCAACCACCATAGAGTATTGACCGGTTGGACGCTTGTCAATCGTTGACCGAGGTGCGTCCGTGCAGTTAACGTGCCAAGGTCATACACGAAAGATACGAACTGTATCGCGCTGTCCGGCGTCGCAGCCGGCGGGGTCCATCTGTCGTGCCGGGTGCGCTCACCAAAGCAATGTAGGCGTTCGGCCAGCGCCGTTCTTGACGGTACAACCATAAGTTGCGAGCCGGTGCTGAGGCGAGAGCTTTTCTGATCTCTGCCAGCCGGCCGCTGACGTCTTCGAGGTCGAAGGGCGGGGAACGTAGTCCCCACAGCCCTAGTTCAGCTAGTGCTCGCGTTCAGGTCGGCCCGCGGCTGGAGAAACGTCCGTAGCGGAGCACGCCGCGGCCATCTTCCTAACGTTAATCGCCGATCCGGCCGGCGACCTGATCGTGGCCGGGTCGTCTCCAACATTCCGAACCAGCGACGGACGCAAGGGTGGACTCCTCGCGCCTGTGGTAGCCAACGCCAGCGGGCTCGCGATGGACGAAAGCGGCAACCTGTACGCGTCCATCAATGAAATCGCGCCGGCCGGTTGGAAACTGTTCAGCCTCGAACTGGTGGACAGCCAACTGCGACGCTTGTCGCCTGCCGGCGAGGCTACCGTGCTAGCAGGCGACTCGCTCAAGCTCGGCGCGCTGCCGGCGTCCCTTGGCGACCTCAGCGCCAACGCTGTCGACGGGGAACGCCTGTACATTGCAACGCGTAGCGCAGTGCTAGTGGTGCGACGACCGGGTTGACACCGATGCATTGAAACCCGACCATGAAAAGCGATGTGAATAAGAAAAAACCGGAGGAGCATGATTGTGGAAGATCTCAACGATACCAGTGCGATGGCCCGCAAGACCTGGACAATTGCCTCGGATATGAAACTCACGTACGACCTTCTCTCGCCTGCGTTAGCCAAGCAGGTGAAGATGCCTCCTGTCGAGCAGGTTGCACACCTCCGATTGCGCGGCAACGTGATCCTGGCCAAGGCTGACCCGGTATCGCTGGTGACCTTGTGGATCTCGCTTGACGGGACGACGGTCAAGCCCGGGAAAATGATCTACGATGAAGAATACGTAAAGGGCTTCTATCAGGATCGCATCGACATCGAACTGTCGATCTGCCGAAAGGATTCGAAGGGACATTGGGTTCCGATCCCCGAGATGAAGCTGATGTCTGAAGGTCCGCAGACCTATAACGGAACAGGCTCGACTTCGAGTTCAGTATCGGTTTCGTTTTCAAAGGGCGGCAATATCGGTTTTTTCGGCGTGACTCCGACTGGAGGCGCAAATTTCGGGACCAGCGTCGGGGAAAGCCATAGCTTCTCGCGCAGCCTTCAGGACTTCGTCGTCGAAGCCGACAGTAGCGGCACCCAGGCGAGACATTCTTACCGGATGAACCAGTCGATCGGCTCGTCCTACGATAAGCCAACCGATTTGATCCAACACATTGGGCAGAGCAGAAGCGCTTCGGAGGCGTTTTGGCCGCGTGTCTATTCCCCGCCGCCTCTGGCATTGCATGACTTTCCGGTGATTTCGCAGGCGGTATGGCAAGCCGTGAACGCCGACATGATCGACGAGGATGCATCCTTGTGCATTTACGTGACCCAGCACGTCTATATCGTCGAAGGAGGGAGCCGCAACGGCATCGTACCTCGGTACACCGTCCTGAGTGGACACGCCGGAACCTGGTTGCACGCGGAGCCGGTTCCGTTCGCCGAGCTCAAGAAGATGGCCGGCGCAATTCTGTGAGGAGAATGAGATGCCAAGGAATCTGGATCTTGCCCTTTTTACCCCGGAGGTAGCAGATGCCTTGGACGTCCTGGCGACAGAGACGGTCAACGGAAAGCTCAACCTCAAGAGTAGCCTCGTTCCTATTTTCTTGAGACATCTGAATTCGACTGACTTGCCGACTCCGGTCTGGCGGGAACTGGGAGAACTTACGCAATCGGACAAGGATGCCTTTATGAGCTTGGCGAAGCATTTGGATGCTTACGCGAGCGGCAGCATCACTCCGGAATTTGCTCCCGACCTGACTGAGGCCCAGTCGATCGGCAGGGACCTGGAACGCTCGGTTGGGCGCGAGGTGCTGGGCAAGTTGGG
This sequence comes from uncultured beta proteobacterium, assembly GCA_963834335.1. GTDB lineage: Bacteria > Pseudomonadota > Gammaproteobacteria > Burkholderiales > Burkholderiaceae_E > Lautropia. The sequence goes on from CAWIBK010000002.1 coordinate 1,431,239, forward strand.
ACTCGTTTTCGGAACATCCCGTCAATCCAGCTGGCTGGGAAAGACGCAGCCAACCACCCCCGCAGCGGTGATGGCCCCTTCGCTTGAGCAGCTTCGGAGAGTTCGCTGGCAAGTGGCCTCAGGCAAAACGCGCGAAATGCCGATGACACCCGCGTTCATCGACTCGATTCCGGAAGGATCAGGGGTCAAGGTCGGCGAATACCAGGGGATGGATATCTTCATCACGTCGGAGGCGGACGGCAGGCACGCCGTGGTGGAGGTGGGTAACCGTCAAAGCCGAAGACTCGTTGACGGCATCACCGCGCATGAAGTTGTCGTGCTTCAGAGCGTCGAAGGCCGCAACCTGAATCGACTTGCATCCCAGTCGGAGGCAGTTTATTCTTCGGCCGCCTTTGTACCGCGCCCAGTAGAGTACGAAACTCTGGCCCCTTCGCCTTCCGGGGCCCCTTCCGCTGCCGATGAGCTGCGCGAAGACCAACTGAAGGATGTGATGGAACAGCTTCGGGCCGAGCTGGCCGAGCGCAGTCGGCAAGAGGTGGAGCGCGGCGGCGAGCCTTGAGCGATACTGCCGCGAAGTACCGCGGTGACGGCATGCCGTTTCTGCCCGGGCCGTGTCGATATGCGCCGCATCGGGCAGCATGATTTTCAGATCCACAGCGAAGGAAAACTGAACTATGCGCCCAGTTCTTCACGTCTTGGCCTTGCTTCTCCTGTCGACGATCCAGATTCCTGTCAACGGGCAGCCCTTCGACATGGGTCCGTTGAATCCGTTTCTCAAAGAAGAAGCCGACCGCGTCTGGACGATCCGCAACCAGAGTGGCGCCGTCTCGATGGAGAACCAATCGACGCCGGGTCACCTGAACTACTACCAGGCAGCACCCGTGCCAGGAACCGAGGGACGACGCACGATCACGCTTGAGGTCGCCGTTATCCGTTCGGCGCCGGAGTCGCTCGCCGGAATACTGTACGGGTTTCGTTCGCAACCCAAGACGTATTACATGTTCACCGTCGGCGGCGATCGCAGCATCAACCTTCATCAGATGATCAATGGGAGGCTTGAGTCGCGAATGAAGTGGAGCGTCGCCAATCTGCAGGCCGAGCGGACCGTACTGGCCATTCGAGAGCAAGGCAGCACGATATCCCTGAGCATCAATGGCGTCGAGAAAGCGTCCTTCGGCAATGACGAAACCGGCCGTGGCGCAGTCGGCATTATTGCTGGCGGTGTCGGCGTCTTCCGGTTCAGCCGTTTCAGCGTCACGAACCCTGAAGAGACGCGCTCGCAGGCTCCGCAGCTAACCACTGCGCGCCCGACTCGAATAATCGGCTCGACCGCACCTTCCTGGAAGCCCGACAAGGTCAACTGGCATCCCGTCAAGGATCCGAACACGGGCGTGCTGCAGTGGCATTGGCCACTTCCCGAAGGCTGGGCAACGGCCCCCCCGAATCAGGACAGAACTGTGTATGTGGGTCCGGATGGTATAGCCGTCTCTATATCGCCGCCGATGAAATTCATCACAACGTCGGATCCGATGTTCATCGAACTTGCGCAGCGACGGGGAGAGCGACGGGTTTCGCCTTGGATCCCACTCGAACGCCTGCTGCATGAAATCTGGAAGCCGCAACTCGCGCGCCAAGGCTATGCCTTCGTCGATGCCCACCCGGAGCCTCAAGTGGCGGACTTCTGGCGACGCAAGGACCATGGACAGCCGGACCTGGGCATGATCTACGAATCGATCGGCTCCAATTGGACGCGCTCCGATGGGTCGCCTGCTTACGTGCTCCTGAGCAGACTCGCGTTGCCCGGCATCCCGTTCTCAACCTGGGATGTTCTCGCCATGGAGGTCAGATCCAATCCATCCGCCTACGAATCCGCCCGGGCAGCCTGGGTCTACGCCCTGTTCAACAGCCGCTTCGATGAGGCCTGGCAACGATCGCAAGCGATGGTCTCGCAGCGGATGACCGAGGAACGCCGCCAACAACACGAAGCGGCCATGGCGCACCTGTTGGCAGGTCATCGTGAACGGATGGCAGCGATCGAGTCGGCCGGGAGGACAAGCGCCAGCACTGCAAAAATCTACGCCGATGTCCTCGACATCAGTCATGCGGGCTATCTGAAGCGAAGTGACATTATCAGTCGGAGTCAGGAACGCGCCGTGCGCGCCATTCAGGGCACGACGGTGATCGCCAATGCCAACACGCGCGAGGCTTACCAGGTACCTTCAGGGAGCAAGCATTACTGGGTCAATACGCGTGGGGAGTACATCGGTACGGATAATTCGCTGCTCGATCCCCGCACCGATTCGCGACTGAACAGCACCGACTGGGTCCGATTCGACGAACAGCGGTGATTCCGGCCGGCAATGGCATCCTGGGAACGGCAGCCACGCCGGGACCGCGCTGATGGCATGTCAGGTGAATTGATGGGCTTCAACCGCCCTCAGGCGACTGGCCTCGACATCCTCGAACCATGTCTCGAGTTCGCGCAGCATGCGGGCAGCTCGCGCCGGCTCGTGCTCAGCCAGGTCGTACTTCTCGCCCGGATCTTTCTCAAGATCATATAGCTGCAAGGGCTCGGGTTTCGGGAATCGGATCCTGGGCACTGGGACGAGTTCCCGGACATGTTCCGGATCTTCCTTGTGCTTGATGTCGGCCGCGACGAATGCACGCATCAATGCTTCGTCCTCCTCGGTCGCATAGAGATCCTTGTTGAAGAAACGCGTCCCGGATATCGTCGGACGAAGCAGTTTCCACTTTCCGTCGCGCATGGCCGCATTGGTGCCGACGTAAGGCTTGTAGAAGTTCCACTGCCAGAACCGGCGCGGGACCTCGACCGCCTGTTCTCCCAACAGGATCGGGCTCACATCGACTCCATCGAGTCCCAAGCCCGGCATTGGATCCACCCCCGCGAGCTTCAATAAGGTCGGGTACCAATCGGTGAAGTGCACCAGGCTGTCGACGGTGCTGTCTGCGGCAATCCGTGCAGGAAACCGGACGATCATCGGCACGCGGATGCCGCCTTCCTCCACGTAGCCCTTCGCCCCTTTCAAATCCCCGTTGAACCGCTCGTTCAGCGTCGACTCACCGGGTTCGAGCATGTACGGTGGATTGAAGAAGGCCGGGCCGTTGTCGCTGGTGAAAAGCACGATGGTGTTCTCATCCAGCCCCAGGTCTTCCAGACTCTGCAAGACATTGCCGATCCCTCTGTCCATGATCTCGATCATGGCGTAGGTTGTTGCGACCACACGATTGAAGCCCTGCGCCCGATACTTGTCCACGACCGGCTGAGGCGCCTGAAACGGCGAGTGCGGCGCGCTGTACGCCAACTGCAGAAAGAACGGATGCTCCTGGTGACGATCGATGAACGCCAGCGCATGGTCCGTCAGTTCGGCGGTCAGGTAGTTCCCCGTCGAGGCGACATAGGACTGATTGAACTTCAAGGTGTACTTGTAGTAGTCCGACCAACCTCCGCAGAAACCGATGAACTCGTCGAATCCGCGCGCGTTCGGTTCGAAGCGAAGGTCAAATGTCCCGTTGTGCCACTTGCCCACCAGGCCTGTCGCATAGCCCGCCGACTTGAATGCGTCGGCCAGGGTGCGTTCGCCCAGGGCAATGCGATCGAGGCCATGGATCTCGTGCTGGGTGATGGCGCCGGTGCGATGCGGGTAACGGCCTGTCAGCAGGCCGGCACGGGCCGGTGCGCAGATGGGCGATGCCGTGTAGTGCTGCCGCAGCAGGCTTCCCTGCGTGGCCAGCTGGTCGAGATTGGTGGTCTTTACTGCGGGATTGAATCGGCCCAGGTCGCCGTAGCCGAAGTCATCCGCAATGATGAGAAGTATGTTCGGTCGAATCGGCTGTGACATATTCGAAGCGCCTCGTTGGGCCGTTCAGTCAACCTTGATGTTGGCGGACTGGATGAGCGTTTTTGTTGCGGCCGCTTCATTTGCGATCCACGAAGAAAACTCTTCCGGCGTGTTGTCGACTGCCTCCAGACCCATCTTCTCCCAGCGTTCCTGAAGGTCGGGCTGGTGGATCACCGCAGCGACGTCCGCATTGATCTTCTTCAGCACGGCCGCGGGAGTGCCCGGCGGGGCAAACATGCCTTGCACCGAAAACCACTCGAAGCCTGAGAAGCCAGATTCGGCAAGCGTCGGCACCTGGGGGAAGCGGTTCATTCTTTTCGCGGACGTGACGGCCAGCGCCTTGATCTTCCCATCGGCAATAAGGGGCTGCGCAAGCGGCGCGCTGGTGAACATGAGATCGACTTGGCCTCCTGCAACATCGGCCACCGCCTGACCCGCTCCCTTGTACGGTACGTGGGCCATGCCCGTCTTTGAGGCTAGTTTGAATTTCTCCAGCACCAGATGATTGCTCGTACCGTTACCGGAACTGGCGGCGTTGAGACGCGCCGACTTCTCCTTGTCCATGGCGATCAGATCCGCGAATGAGCGCAGGGGGGAAGATGCGGGCGCGATGAGGATCTGGCCAAAGCGGGCCAGATTGATGACCGCAGCGAAGTCCTTGGGCGCCGTGGGGTAGAGAAACGGATTTGCCGTCACCACCGACGCGTCAGAGATGAGTAGCGTGTGACCGTCCGGCGGCGACTTTGCGACAATCTCCGCGCCCAGCGCGCCTCCGGCCCCAGGCCGGTTCTCGACTATGACCGGCTGCTTCCATTTGATGGTCAGCTTCTCGGCCAATACGCGTCCCAGAATGTCCGAAACGCCCCCCGGTGCGAATGGAACCACTATGCGCACAGTCTTGCCCGGGAACTCCTGGGCCTGCAGGCCAGAGGCAAATGCAAGAGCCGAAGCAAGTATGGGCGCTGCCCAGAGATTTCTCGACATTTTGTCTCCCCCGTTCTTATCAGGTGGTCCAAGGCCAATGGCTGGACCGCAAATTATGCTACATGGCTGCCATCGTCAATCGTGCCGTGCTGGCGTTGGTGCGAGTCGTCCCAGAGGCGTACCAGGCATGCAACACCATCGAATGCGACGACCTGACGCGAGCATTCGGGGATGCAACCGGCGTTGCGAGGCGAACGCGAGACATCACGCCGCCCTCATCCCAAACGGTCCTGGAGAAGCGCGGTAGTAACCGGCGCCGGGGCGTTCATGGCAATACAATCAGGCCTCGCTAAGCGAAGCAGCACGGGCAAATGGCTACCACGTGCAATCAAGGGAACGGGTAAGGCTGTTCGTCTGGCGTGTTGAGCGCCATATCGCTGTAATGTGCGCGCCAAGCGTCCGGCGGAAAGCTCGCGGGATCGCGCGCGGCCAGGTAGTCCACGATCTCAAAATGATTGACTCTGTAGCCGAGGACCTCGTTACTGAGCTGCGCCGTGCCGCGGATATGCGACATGATTGACCGGCAGAGCAGGGAAAAGTGCCACGGCGCCGAACCGATGCCGTCGAGGCCGATAGCCGGGAAATACAGGTTGGGAGCGTCCAGGCTCCGGAAAATGCCCCCGCATCGTGCGGCAAGGACGTCGAGGGTGCGGATCGAGGCGATCGCCGGCAGCTCGAAGTACGACAAGTCCACGCTATAGCCCGTACCCCAAAGAAGCAGGTCCGGTTCAAGGCGATGCCCGGTTGAAAGTGTGACGGTGCGGCCAGCGATCGACTCCACGCTTGCGCGGTGGCGCTCAATGACTGCGAAATTCTTGAGCATGCCGGGGCGTCCGGGTATGAGCTGATCGTGTCTCACGTCAAAGTCACGCGCAGGCATGATCTCGTCGATGCCGAATTTTCCATAGCGAGCGCGAAGGTCTGCGCAGATAGCGGCGCTTTGCTGCGCAGGTGTCGCGCCACTCGCCTGCAGCCGCGCAAATCCGCGAAGACTTCCTGCGATGTACTTCGGCTTGTACGTCGGCAAGAACCAGCGCAGGCCCCGGTAAGCCCATATGACGCGGCGCGCGTCATGCTGAAAGCACAGCTCCAGCAAATCGAATGCCGAAGCGCCGCCGCCTACCACGAGGACGTCTCGACCGCTCAGCACTTTCGGGTCGCGCAATGCGCTGGAGTGAAATTCGCGCACAGTGCTGTTCATGCGTGCGAACTGCGGAACGACCGGCACGTTGTGCGCACCCGTCGCAGCGACGATGTGCCGCGCTCGAACCACACCATGCGGCGTCACCAGTTCCCACCCCGAACCACTTACGCAAGCCCGCTGCACGGGAGCGTTCAACCGGATGCCATCGGCCAGGCCGAACCGCTCGACCCACGCCTGGATGTTAGCCAGGATGTGCGGTTGAGTCGTCCCCTCCAGCGGCAGGTCGCCCAGCCTCCAATCCACAGGGCTGATCTGAATATCCTGCCATATCGGAAGATCGCGCCACAGCCCGCCGACGCGATCCTGCTTTTCTAACACGATGGCTTCGAGGCCGGCCCCACGTGCGTAGGCCAACGCCACGATTCCGGCCAAGCCGCCTCCAACAATGGCTACGTCGAAGAGGTCGTTACCGGGTTTCATGCAATGCCTCCAAGGGCCCGCGTGTGGCATCTCGGTGTGTCGGTGCACTTTACCTGAAAGCGCGATAAGGGAAAGTTTCGACGATCGCTGGTGTTGCAAGGTTTAACAGCAGTTTGGCCGTTCTACGGGCAACGCGTCAGTTGCCCGCAGCTCGCCGATGCATCAGCCACCAGGGCCGTCGAGGGCGAAGCCGATCGCACCCGCCCACCACGCCGCATCGGTTCGTGCGAACCAGCCGTTGTGATCGCTGCCCGGCACGACGAGGAGCTGCTTCGGCCCGTTCAGCGCGCGGTGCAGGGCGACGCCGAAGCGCGCCGGGACGATGCGGTCGTGCTCGGCCACCGCCACCACCACCGGGCGCTCGAAGGTTTCGAGAAAACGCACGCTGTCGTAGCCGTCGCGCAGCAGCCAGCGCACCGGCAGCCACGGATAGTGGTGCGACGCGACGTGCGCAAGCCGGTCCCACGGCGTGATCAGCACGAGTCCCGTCACCAGGTCCGGACGCCGGGCCGCGGCGCCCGCAGCCACAGCCGCGCCGAGCGATTCGCCGACGACGACGAGCGGCGCGCCGAACGCCTGGTGCGCCTGCTCGAGGGTCTCGGCGGCGTCGGCGACGAGCGTTTCTTCGCCCGGCGAGCCGGGACGCGGCCCGTAGCCGGGGTACTCGGCCAGGATCACGCGCACGCCGTGCGGAACAAGCGCACGCGCGTACGCCACACGGTGGCCGGCGTGTCCGGCATTGCCGTGGAACACCACTGCGGTGACCCGAGCCGTGGCCGGCGCGGACGCGAGCAGCCCGCGAAACGCGGCGGCATCGGGCCACGGCTGCAAACCCTCCACTGCGATCCCCTCGATCGTCGCCGACGAGGGAAAGTAGAGGAGACGATTCTGCAAGAAGAAGACGGCCGCCAGGAATGCGAGGACGGCCGCACCGATCGCGAGCAAAGGGGTCATGCGCTGCATGGCCGGTGCCGGCGTGGTGCCAGGCGCCGGTCGATCAGATTCCCTTTACGTCGGGAAGCGTTTACCGATGAGCCAACGGTATCCCTCGGGGCCGTACTCCTCGGTATGCGATACCCCGGCCTTCATCTCGAAGGTGTCGCCCTTGCGGTACCGACCCGGGACGCCGTCGCAGGTGATCACAGCCTCGCCGTCCAGCACGACGCCCCGGACGTCGAAGGGATGGCTGTGCGGCGTATTGACCGGCATCGGTTCATAAGACTTGATCTGCAGGTCCTGGAATCCGTCCCGGACCATCCCCAGTTCGAATTCCTGCGTCTCCGCGGGACCGACCAATTCTGTGGCTTGCATGGATGTTTTCCTGAAAATTCTCCATGCGAGTCTACCGCAAGCGCATGCGAAAGGGGGCCGACGCGTACCGACGTCGGCCCCCTGGTCGACCCTCCGGTCGACCCCCTAATCGGCCCCGGACTCAGTTACGCACGTAGTCGTCGGCATCGGCGCCGATCAGCGACTTCGGCCTCCCGATCAGCGCGGCGCCGGCGGCGGCTATCAGCCCTAGCAGCGAGGCAAAGAAGGCCGCGAGACCCGCTCCGGACACTGCCTCGGCCGCCTGGTCGGCCGCCTTGAGAGCCTTCTGCTTCACTTCTGCGACCGACGCTTGCGCGCTCTGGACGGCCTCGTTGTAGCGGCCGACCACTTTGTCAAAGGCAGCCTGGGCCTCGGCCTCCGATACACCGAACTGCTGCTGCATGGCCTGCATGGCCTCGCGCTTGTTCTCGGCCGAGAAGATTCCCCCCGGGCCGGTGAGCGTCTTCGCGAGTTGATCGAAGTGCGCCTTGACGTCGGTCGGGTTGTCGAACGTCGACTTCAGGGCGGTCATCAGCGCGTCCTTGGCCCGCTTCTTCTCGGAATCATCGATGACAGTCCGGAACGCCGTCTGCGCCTTGTCTTTGAAGTTCTCCGGCGTCACGCCCCGCTCCCGCATCGCCTGCTGTACCGGCGGCGGGAAATCGTCCATGCTCAAGCTCGAGAGCGAGAAGTCGGGCATCTGCAAGTCGTCGGGAATCGCGGCCTTGCCTGCCGTCACAAGGCCGGAAGAGGCGGAGCTGATCAACGACGCGCCGCCGCCCACCAGACCACCGATGGCGCTGGTGGCTATCCACACCATGCCGATCGTTGCGACCGCCCACACGGCCATCCCGTGTATGGCACTGGGGATCGAACGAGGTACGCCGGCCATCTTGGCGGCGATATAGCCACCCACTCCCAGCGCGATCAGTTGACTGATGACCAGGAAGATCGCAGATCCGGTCGCCTTGCCGCCTACCGATCCTTCATTACTCAATGGATCGATGGTGGACGCGCCGATTCCGAGCCCGAGCAGGCCCAGCATGATCATGACGGCAATCGCAATGGCCGCGCCGGCGAAGATGGCTCCCCAGGACACGCGCGCAACCGCCACCCCCCCGGTCGGTTGCATTGCCCTATCGGCCATTGCCGGATTGTTGTAGATGGTGCTCATGTTCAAGTCCTCCCATGGACGATTGATGTGCGAATCGTCTCGTTCGCAGCGTGGTCAGGAGGCATGGGGTTAGCACCTTGCATGCCCGAGTTTCCAGGAACGCAGTCGGGACCAAGAGCACGAGACGTGAAAAATCGTTCTTAATCAGTTGGTTACGCGACAGCGCGGCTTGATCGGGATCATTGCCGTATCGCGGCGAAAAGGTCTCTCTCAGCGCGTGAGCACGAAGGTGCCGCCAACAACCACCGCGAGCCACATGGTCTGGGACCGACCAGCAGCATCGGCCTGCAGCCTGCGCGCGCCAGTTGCGCGATGGTCTTAAGATCGAGCGCCGGGATCGCGAACGCGAGCAGAAGCGCGACACCTCAGTAAGCTCCGGGGCCCGCGTCTCCGGATTCCGCGAACAGCGGCACCATCTCGGCAGCCGCGGAACTCGACTGCATCCACAGGCCCGGGCCCGTCGGCGTCTCCGCGTAATCGAGCACGCCATCGACCACGTATTAGTTACCGATCTTCTGGATGTGCCCAGCGCCTTTTCTTCGAGGGTGGTCAGGCCGCCGGCGTGTTGCCCTTGGTCGGCTGCGCGTCCGACAGATCAGAGGTCTCGTACCGATTGATCAACTCCTGGTAGCAATCGAACATCGCCATGAACGTCTCTTTCACCTCCGGCGTCCTGCAGCGGGCGACCACCAGTTGCTCGACACCCGTCAGCTCGGAGGTCTCGCCGAGCACTAGGGTCGTGCCCACGGCGCAGGGCTTGTCGAAGGCGATGCCGACGGTCGGGTTGGCGCCCCGACCGGAAGGGGTATCCGACTCGCCGCTCTTGGTGGACACCCACAGTTCGCTGATCGGGCACGACTCCCGCTGCTTCTCCGAGGCCCACTGGATCATCTCGCGGGCGGCATTCGACGCGCTTATGATCGTCTAGATATCACCGTTCCGCGAAATCGAAAAACCCTAGACGGGCTTGCCGGTCTTGGCAATGCCGCCGGTTACGACGAAATCCATCTGCCGGCCGAGCTCTCCCGCGATTGACCGAACAGCGGGTGCTGAAACGGAACAAGACTTCCGCATCGTGCGTTCGTTCCAGCGCCGGCCGGTGGATCTGCGGGTAACGTTCGCGATTACAGAAACCTGCGAATACCGGCCGCCCCCCTACTTTCGCGAGCGCAGCTGACACCTCATCTTCAGCGCATCACGAACGGATTCGACGCCGCCCCCTGCGCGTACGAGAGCCAGACGCTCTTCGTCTCGAGGTACTGCTCGATCGACGCGATGCCGCTCTCGCGGCCGATGCCCGAATGCTTCATTCCGCCGAAAGGCATCATGTAGCTGACCGCGCGATAGGTGTTGACCCATACGGTGCCGGCTTTCAGCGCCGCCGACATCCGCATTGCGCGGCCGATGTCGGAGGTCCACACGCCGGCAGCCAGTCCGTAGATGGTGTCGTTGGCGATCCGGACCGCGTCCGCCTCGTCGTCGAAGCCGATCACCGACAGCACCGGGCCGAACACCTCCTCGCGCGCGATGCGCATTTTCGGATCGACGTCGACAAAAATCGTCGGCTCGACAAATTGCCCACCCGGCAGGTCCGGCGACTCCGCCGGGCCGCCGCCGAGGATGCAGCGTGCGCCTTCCGACTTTGCGATCTCGATGTAGTCGAGCACCTTGCGGTACTGGGCCGGCGTCGTGATCGGGCCGATGTTCGTCTCTGCAAGCATCGGGTCTCCCTTGCGCGCCGAAGCACCGAGCTCGGCGACGCGGCGGGTGAACTTCTCGCGGATCGAATTCTGCACCAGCAGGCGCGAACCGGCGATGCAGGTCTGCCCGGTTGCCGCGAAGATGCCGGAGATCGCTCCGACCGCCGCCTGGTCGAGGTCGCAGTCGTCGAACACGATGTTCGGCGACTTGCCGCCGAGCTCGAGCGTCACGCGCTTCATCGTCTTCGCGGCCTGCGCGTAGATGCGAGCGCACCGTCGTGTCGGAGCCGGTGAAGGTGATCTTCGCGACGTCAGGATGGTCGACCAGCGCCGACCCGGCCTCCTGGCCGAAACCGGCGACGACGTTGAAGACGCCGTCGGGGAAACCCGCCTCGCGCGTCAGCTCGGCAAACTCCAGCGTCGATGCCGACGTGAACTCGGAGGGCTTGATCACTACCGAGCAGCCGGCAGCGATCGCCGGCGCGCATTTCCAGGCGACGAATATCAGCGGCGAGTTCCACGCCGTCAGCGCGGCGACGACGCCGATCGGCTCCTGGCGCGAGTAGGCAAACACGTCCGGCTTGTCGATCGGCATCACGCGGCCTTCGATCTTGTCGGCCAGCCCGCCGAAGTAGCGCCACCACTCGGGGTGATAGTTGACCTGGCCGCGCATCTCGGCCAGCAGCTTGCCGTTGTCCCGCACCTCGATCTCGGCCAGCCGGTCGACATTCCTGGCGACCAGTTCGGCCAGCCGCAGCATCATCTTGCCGCGCTCGGTGGGGGTCATCTTCGACCACGGTCCTTCCTGCATCGAGCGTTTCGCCGCCGCGACGGCGCGGTCGACGTCCTGGGCACAGCCCTGCGGAATCTTCGCCCAGGGCTCGCCCCGGTACGGATCCACGCTGTCGAACCAGCGCCCGCTGATAGGATCGACATACTGGCCGTCGATGAAATGCTTGTACGTCTTCATGCTGTGACTCCTGTTGCCATAAGTTGGGGACACCGACCGGTCATGAGCGGCGCCAATCCTCTTCGATCATCGCGGCCGCCTTGTCGCCGATCATGATCGCAGGCGCATTGGTATTTCCTGACGACACCCTCGGCATGATCGACGCATCGGCTACGCGCAGGCCGGACACGCCGCGCACGCGCAGCCGCGGGTCGACCACTGCGCCGTCGTCGCTGCCCATCCGGCACGAACCGGCCGGGTGGTACATCGAATTGGCGGTCTCACGCAGGTAGGCGACGAGGTCCTCGTCGCTGGCCTTCCCGTCGCCCGGCATCACTTCACGTTCGAAGAGCGACGCGAGCGGCGCGGTCGCGAAAATGCGCCGGATCAGCCGGAGACCGACCACCAGCGGAGCGATGTCGCGTTCGTCGGTGAGAAAGTTGGCGACCATCTTCGGCGCCTGCCCAGGGTCGGCCGACGCGAGCGTCAACGCTCCAGTGGAATACGGTTGCAGCAAACCGCATGACGCGGTGACTGCGGGATAGCTGTCGGCCCGGTACATGCCGCCGGCGCCGAGCATGCTGAAAGGCCGCATCTGGATCTGCAGGTCGATGCGGTCTCCATGAACGCGTGAGCGAGTGAACAAGCCCACCTGTGCGGCGGCGGAGTTCAGCAGCCCGCGGCGGCTGACGATGTAACGCAGCACGTCGGGAATCATGCGCCAGTCGCGCGAGATCTTCTGGTTGATCGACGCCGACGGCACGACGCCCGCAAGATAATGCACGTAGACGTGGTCGTGCAGATTGGCGCCGACGCCTCGGGCGTCGAGAACCACGTCGATGCCATGGCTCTTCAGGTGATCGGCCGGACCTATTCCCGACAGCATCAGGATCTGCGGGCTGTTGATCGCGCCGCCAGAGATCACGACCTCACGCGCCGAGACGTCGCGCGGCTGCCCGTCGACTCGGAAACGCACGCCACGCGCCTGGCGGCCGTCGAACAATACGCGTTCAACCAGCGCATTGGCCTGAACAACGAGGTTGGGCCGCTTTCGCACCGGGTCGAGAAAGACGCGCGAGGCCGATGCGCGAACGCCGTCGCCGACCATCAATTCGACGTAGCCGACGCCTTCCTGAGTCGGACCGTTGAAGTCGTCGTTGGCGGGTATGCCGAGGCTGCGCGCCGCCTGCACGAAAGCCTTGGAAGCCGGGTGCGGCTCCTCCACCGGCGAGACGCGCAGCTCGCCGCCGGCGCCGTGCAGGTCTGATGCGCCGCGATAGTGGCACTCGGTGCGCTTGAAATGAGGCAGCACGTCGTCCCAGCCCCAACCGGGGTTGCCGGCGTCGCGCCAGCCGTCGTAGTCCTCGCGGGTACCACGCATGTAGACATGACCGTTGATGCAACTTGTCCCGCCGACGAGCTTGCCGCGCGGCCACGCGAGGCGGCGGTCGTTCAGCCCCGGTTCGGGCTCGGACTGGTAGCCCCAGCTGATCCTGGGATCGGCAACGACACGCGGCACGCCGGCCGGGATCCTGGTCCAGATGTTGTTGTGGTCGACCCCGGCCTCAAGCAGCAGCACCCGTTTAGACGGATCGGCCGACAGTCGGTTGGCGAGCACGCATCCGGCCGAACCGGCGCCGACAATGACGATGTCGTAAGAGGTGGTCTGGTTCATAGAGGGTATTTTCAGTGATTCGGCTGGCTCATTCTCTCAAACGCCGCGTGCGCCAGTGGCGATGAAGCCGCCGTCGACCGGCAAAGCGACGCCACTGACGTAGGCCGCAGCGTCGGACGCCAGGTAGGCCGCCGCAGCGGCGATCTCGGTCGTCATCCCGTACCGGTTGGCCGGTATCGCCGCGGTGTACTCGCGACGAAAGGCTTCACTGTGCAGAACCTGGGTCATCGGTGTATCGACCGGACCGGGAGAGATCGCATTCGCCGTCACACCGTGCTCGGTCAGTTCGGCAGCCATCTGCCGCGTCAGCCCGATCACCGCCGCCTTTGAAGTGCCGTAGGCCGTGCGCCCCTTGCCGACCGCGCGCATCCCGGCGACCGACGCGATGCTGATGATGCGGCCCCATCCGCGCGGCACCATCAGCCGCGCCGCGTGCTGGCTGCACAGCAGTACGCCGGTGACATTGACGTTCATGGTCGCCATCCAGTTGTCGAGCGGGAACTCGAGGAACGGGAATACCTTGGCGATGCCGGCGCTGTTGACCAGCACGTCACATCGGCCGTACTCGCGCGCTACCTGATCAAAGGCGCGGGCGATTGACTCGGGCGAGCCGACATCGAGTTGCTGCGCGATCGCGCGGCCACCGGCGCCGCGGATGCGCTCGGCGGTCGCGTTCGCCTTCTCGACGTCGATGTCGGCGACGACAACCCTCATGCCGTCTTGTGCCATACGCTCGCAGACGGCACTGCCGATGCCGACCGCGCCGCCGGTGACGAAGGCCACCTTGTCCGTATACATCGCGGCGCTTCCTAGGCCGAGGGCTGGTCCGCGGACTGTTCGGCAATGCCCTCCATCATGTAGAGGTGCGACTGCGCCGAGCGGAAGCGGTAGCCGATGACGTCCTGGTAGTCCTTCGAGTGGTAAAACTCCTGCGCGCGCGCCAGGCTTTCGAACTCGATGAAGACGACTCGCTTGACGACACGGTCGCCCTCGAGCACCTCGGGGTCGTCGGTGGCGATCAGGAACTTCGCTCCATACTTGTCGAGCACCGGTCGCACGCGCGGCATGTACTCGCCATGGAAGTATGCCGCGTCGGTGACGTCGAGCTCGGCAAGGATATAGCCCTTCGGGTTGGCCATCGTGTCTCTCCTTTGGATCAATGAATGTGCAGGCCGCCGTTGACGTCGAGCACGATGCCGGTGACGTAGCTCGACAGGTCGCTGGCCAGGAAAAGGCAGGCGTTGGCGATGTCCAGCGGGACCGCCAACCGACCGAGCGGCGTGCTTTCGGCTACCTTGCGCTTGCCTTCGTCGTCGATCTTGCCCACCAGCAGGTCGGTTTCGACCATGCCGGGCGCGACAGCATTGGCGCGGATGCCGTCGGGGGCCAGTTCACGCGCCATCGCCTTGGCGAAGGCCTGCACCGCGCCCTTGGCCGCCGAATAGTGGGGGCCGCCGAGCACGCCGCCCCCGCGCTGTGCCGCCACCGACCCCATGCAGACGATCGCCCCGCTGCGGCGCGAGCGCATATGCGGCACCACGGCGCGTGACATGTTGTAGGCGCCGCGCACGCTGGAGTCCATCACGATGTCATAGTCTTCCTGCGTGCTGTCGAGCAGGCGGTGGCGCTGGCTGACGCCGGCGTTGTTGACCAGGATGTCGATCTGGCCAAGATCGTCGAGAATACGCCTGGCAACCGCCTGGCAACGCGCGGCGTCACGCACGTCGCAGGCATAGCCGCGGTGTTCGGGGCCGATCTCGCCCGCGGCCTTGCCGGCAGCCTCGGCATCGAGGTCGAGCAGCGCGACGCGCGCGCCCTCGTCGGCAAAGCGCCGGGCAGTCGCCCAGCCGATCCCGCGCAGCGACGCGGCTCCGGTGACGATCGCGACCTTGTCCTTCAACATCATGGGATTTCCTTCAGCTGGGTTTGCGGATCAGGGGAGGAGGACCACGGATCCGGCAGTCCGGCCGGAGACGAGGTCCTGATGGGCGCGGGCGGCTTCCCGCAGCGGGTAGACGTGGTCTGCCTTGATCCGCAGGTGTCCCTCGCGGACCAGGCCGAACAGCGCTGCGACGCCTTCGCGCAGATCGTCGGCCTCGGCGGTGTAATGCGTCACCGTCGGGCGGGTGACGAACAGCGATCCCTTGGCGCGCAGCGTCATCAGCGACAAGTCGGGGTCGCCCGACGGCCAGCCGTACGAAACGACCAGCCCGAAGCGCCGCGCGCTGTCCAGCGACCCGGCGAAGGTGGACTGGCCGACACCGTCGTAGACGATTGCTGCACCGACGCCGCCGGACACCTCGCGCACCTTGGCGACAAAGTCCTGCTGAGGGATCACCACGACGTGTTCGCAACCGTATTCTCGCGCGACTTCGGCCTTCGGCTCGGAGCCGACGGTGCCGACCACCGTGGCTCCGGCAAGGCGCAGCCACTGGCTCAGAATCAACCCGACGCCGCCGGCCGCTGCATGCACCAGCACGACATCGCCGCGCCTCACCTCGCGCAGCCGGTGCACCAGATACCACGCGGTCAGGCCGCGAAATAGCGCGCCGGCCGCGATTACCGGCGACAGCGCCTGGTCGGGCAGCGCGACCACGCGCTCGGCCGGCACAACGCGCCCCTCGGCATAACTGCCGGCGACGAAGTGCGCGCAGGCCACCCGCTGGCCGACCCGCACGTGCTGCACGTCCGATCCCACCTCCTCGGCAATGCCGACCGCAGCGAAACCGAGCCCGGTCGGCAGCGGGACTGTCATCTGGCCGGAGCGTATCTGGGTGTCGATAAAGTCGACACCAATCGCCTCGTGCCGCACGCGGACCTCGCCTGGGCCGGCATCTCGCACCGGCTCGGTGGTCCAGCGCATCGCCTCCGGCGGCCCGGGGCGGTCGACCTGATAACGGCCGTAGGTCAAGGACATCGATCTGCTCCTGGGGGGCTATTGGGCGGTCCAGCCGCCGTCGACGAGCAGACTGGTGCCGGTGACCATCGCCGCGGCGTCCGAGCGCGAGGTAGAGCGCCGCGAGCGCGATCTCGTGCTCGCTGCGCCATGCGGCCCATCGGGATGCGCGCCAGCAGCGTGGAGCGCTTCCTGCGGTGTCGACGATGCGACGGATCAGCGGCGTGTCGACGAAGGTCGGCGCGAGGCTGTTGACGCGGATGCCGTGCGGCGCGAGCTCCACCGCCATCGCCTTGGTCAGCCCCTCGACGCCGTGCTTGGTCATGCAGTAGACGCTGCGATCCGGCGAGCCGACATGACCCATCTGCGAAGTGATGTTGAGGATCACGCCCGGCGTCGCGGCGCCCGAGCGCGAGCATGCCGGCGCACGGCGGCCTGCGCAACGACGAAGCCGGCCCGCAGGTTCAAACCGATCACAGGTCGAGGTCGCCGTCGTCGACGTCGACGAAACGGCGGGGCACGTTGGTGCCCGGCGTTGTTGACGACGACGTCGAGCGCGGTCAAGCGCCGCCGAGCAGGGCGCGGACAGCGCCGCCGAGTCGGTCACGTCGCACGGGCTGCACGAGCGGCGCGGCCGCCCGCATCGCCGATCACGGCGGCGGTCTCGTCCAGGCTCGACGGCGGTGCGCGCCGACCAGCCGACGCGCGCGCCGGCGCGCGGCCGAGCTCGAGCGCGATCGCGCGGCCGGTGCCGCTGCCGGCACCGGTCACGAGCGCGGTGCGGCCGTCGAGCGCGCAGCAGCGGCGTCCGGGGCCGCTCGACGGTCATCGCGTGCTCACCGGCAGTTGAGTCACTGCGCGGTCCAGCCGCCGTCGACGCGCAGGCAGGTGCCGGTCACCATCGCGGCGGCCGGCGACGCGAGGTAGACCGCGGCGGCCGCGATCTCGGTCACGCTGGCCAGGCGCCCGAGCGGGATGTTCGACAGCACGAAGCTTCGACTTCTCCGGCGTGTCGACGATGCGCCGCACCAGCGGCGTGTCGACGAAGGTCGGTCCGATGCTGTTGACGCGGATGCCCTGCGGCGCCAGCTCGACCGCCATCGCCTTGGTCAGCCCCTCGACCGCATGCTTGGTCATGCAGTAGACGGTCCGGTTCGGCGAGCCGATGTGGCCCATCTGCGACGAGATGTTGATCACGCGCCGCCGCGCTCGACGCGCGCTCGCGGATCCTGCCAGCATCTTCCGCGACCGCGGCCTGCGCAACGACGAAGACGGCACGCGTGTTCAGGTCGATCAAGCGCGTCGAGGTGCTCGTCACTGACATCGACCAACGGCTCCGGGAATGTTGTTGCCGGCGTTGTTGACGACGATATCGAGCTGCGGCAGCGCATCGACCAGCGCGCGCACCGCGCGCGCTGTCGGTGACGTCGCAGACCCGCACCGGGCGCGGCCGCCTGTCGGCTCGATTCGATCGGCCAGCGCCGCGCGCAGCTCGGACTCGCGTGCGCGCGACCAGCACCAGTTCGGCGCCGGCCGCGCGCAAGCTGCAGCGCGATCTCGGCACCGATGCCGCGGCCGGCGCCGGTGACCAGCGCGACCTGGCCGTCGATGCGGAACAGACGCGGCAGCTGCGCGGCAGCGCCTCGCGATCGGGTTCGCATGGCTGTCGCCCTGTCAGATCACGCCGCTGGCGGCATGCGCCTGCAGCTCGCTCTCGCTCAGGCCGAGCAGGCTCGCGTAGACCTGTTCGTTGTCGGCGCCGAGCGCACGACCGGCGTGCCGGAACTTCGGTGGCGTGCGCGACATGCGCGGGACCGCCGCCGGCAGCACCAGTTCGCCGACGCGCGGATCGTCGACACGCAGCAGGTTGCCGCGCGCCTGGAACTGCGGATCCTCGACGATGTCGCGCGATCGAGTAGATCTCGGCGCACGGCACGCCACCGGCGCGCGTCTTCTGCGAGCACCTCGGCCAGCGTGTGGGCACCGATCCAGTCGCGCGACGATGCGTTGATCAGGTCCGGTTGCCGACGCGGATCGTCGCTGGTCGGGTAGTCGCTCGCACCAGTTCCGGCCGGCTTCATCACCACCGCCAGCCGTTCGAACATCTTGTCGTTGGTGCAGGCCAGCGCGACCCACTCGCCGCTGCCGGTCTGGTAGTGGCTGTGCGGCACGACGTTGACCGTGTCGGCACCCATGCGCGATGCGCACCGTGCCGTACTTCGCATAGGCCGGCGCAAGTTCGTCGAGCAGCCGGAACACCGACTCGTACAGCCCGAGGTCGATCACCTGGCCGCGGCCGCGAGCGGTCGCGCGCGCGCAGCGCCGCGAGCACGCCGATCGCCCCCCAGATGCCCGAGACATAGTCGGCCATCGAGGTCGATCCCGGCACCACCGGCGGGCCGTCGGCCTCGCCGGCCAGCCACGACAGGCCGGAGAAGGCGTGCGCGATGCGTGCGAAGCCGGGCTCGCCGCGCTTCGGCCCGGTCTGGCCGTAGGCGCTGATGCGCAGCATCACGAGGCCGGGGTTGATCGCGCGTCAGCGCATCGAAGCCGAGGCCCCATTTCTCGAGCGTGCCGGGACGGAAGTTCTCGAGCACGACGTCCGATTCGGCGACCAGCTTGCTGGAACAGCTCGGCGCCCTCGGGCTTGCGCAGGTCCAGCGTGACGGTCTTCTTGTTGCGCGCCTCGCTGAGCCACACCAGCGTGTCGCCGCATTCGGTGATGGTGCCGAAGCGGCGCAGCGAGTCGCCGCGCTCCGGGCTGCTCGATCTTGATCACCTCGGCGCCGAAATCGGCCAGGATGGTGCCGCAGAACGGCGCGGCGACGAAGGTCGCGATGTCGAGCACCCGGATGCCGGCGAGCGCGTCGGTATCGGCGGCCGCAGCGGCCCTCCAGTGTTCGATTGCTTCAAGCCCGCTCTCCTGTGTCGCGCTGCATCCGGCGAACTTTAGGATCTGCCAGCGCAATGCGGCAAATCGAATTTATCTTCTCGATTGTCCGAATCTGGCCGCACAATTGATCCGTCAACGGCCGCTGACGCTCCGGGGCGATCGCAACGAACCTGCGATTGAGTCACGATCCAGCACTGCCATGAAGCCAAGCCACAGCCCCTTGCCAACGTCAACCTGAAGCTGCTGCAGGCCTTCCTGCTCGTCGGCGAGCACAGCAGCTTTCGCACCGCGGCGGAGGTTTCGTCACCGCTCGACCTCGGCGGTCAGCGCGCAGATCCGCCAGCTCGAGGAGCAGCTCGGCGTGCCGCTGTTCCACCGCACCACGCGCAACGTCCGCCTGACCAACGAGGGCCAGCAGCTGCTCGAGTGCGCGCGACGGGCGCTGCTCGAGGTCGAAGTGGGGCTGCGCAAGATCCAGGAGGCGGCCGACGTGCAGCGCGGCCGGGTCTCGCTGTCGTGTTCGCCGACGATCGCCGCGACCCGGCTGGCCCGCGTGCTCGCCGCCTTCGAGCAGGACTATCCGGGCGTCGAGGTGTATCGTCCGCGAGCTGACGTCGGAAGCAGCTGTTCGAGAGCGATCCGCAGGCACGAGGCCGACTTCGGCATCGGCCCGGTGGTCGAGACCGTCGAGTTCAGCTTCGAGACCGCTGCTCGAGGATCCGCTATATGCGCTCGTGCCCAAGCGCTTCGTCACCACCAGCAACGACACGATCACGCTCGCCACGCTCACCAACATGCCGCTGCTGGTGCTGAACCCGGCGAAGCACTGCGCGAGGCGCTCGAGGCGACGATGCGCGAGCGCAACCTGACGGTCACTACGCGGTACGAGTTCACGCAGGCGCAGACGCTGATCTCGATGGCCAGCGCCGGTCTCGGCGCCGCGATCCTGCCAAAGGTGGTGCTGCCGCGCGAGATCGACGACCGCACGCTAGGCGCTGCGCATCGTCAGCCCGGCGATGACGCGCGAGGTGGCGATGATCACACTGCGCGGCCAGTCGCTGTCACCCGCGTCGCTGCGCCTGGCGCACCTGATGAAGCAGTTGATTGCCGATCCTGACGAGCGTCCAGGTGCGTCGTCGCCCGCTCGGCTACGGGGCAAGCGCGTCGAGTAAGCACGTAATCTTCACAATCGACGAGATAACTTCGATTGTCGGGCCATCGAGGTTTGCTTAGAGTCCCGCACCTAGAGGGCAGCCAGCGCCAGGTATCGATTTCATCGTGCTGCCCTTGAGGACAGGAGACCCGACATGAGGCACGCACAAGCAACCGGCGCCCCGGCTGCCGCAGGGCAACGGCGCGGCAACTTTTTCGAGGACTTCCGGCTCGGGCAGGTAATCCGCCACGGCACACCGCGCACGCTGACCGACGGCGACTCCGCGGTCTACCTCGCGCTGACCGGTGCGCGCCATGTCGCCTCGTCGTCGGTCATCGCGGCGCGCGAACTGGGCTTCGCCGCGCGGCCGCTCGACGACCTGCTTGTCTTCAACGTCGCGTTCGGCAAGACGGTTCCCGACGTGTCGCTCAACGCCGTCGCCAACCTCGGCTATGCCGAGCTGGGTTTCCTGGCGCCGGTATTCGCCGGCGACACCCTGCGCTGCGAAAGTGTCGTGATCGGCCTGAAAGAGAACTCCAGCCGCAAGACCGGTGTCGTCTACGTACGCTCTACCTGCTATCGGGACGACGACACCGCCGTCCTGCGATGGGTTCGCTGGGTGATGGTCGAGAAACGACAGGCCGAAGCCGCCACTTCCGAGATGCACGTCCCGGATCTGGCCGCGGTCGTGCCGGTGGAGCGGCTGACCGCCGCCCCGCGGCTGCTTTCACCCGACGCACTCGGGGAGTGGTGCGAGGCCACCGGCTCGCGATCGAGCTTTGGGACGACTACAAGGCAGGAGATCGCATCGATCACCCTGGCGGCATGACGATCGAGGAAGCCGATCACATGCTCGCGACCCGGCTTTACCAGAACAACGCCCGCCCCCACTTCGATGCGCTGGCGATGCGAGAGTCGCCGGTCGGCGCGCGGCTGGTCTACGGCGGTCACGTGATCTCGGTGTGCCACGCGCTCGCCTACGACGGCTTCGAAAACATTCTCGGTATCCAGGCGGTCAACGGCGGCACGCATGTCGCGCCCACGCGCGCCGGCGACACCCTTTACGCGTTCACCGAAGTGCTGGAAAAGTGGAAGCTGCCCGGCCGGGCCGACGTCGGCGCGCTCCGTCTGCGGCTGATCGGGCTGAAAAACCGGGCGCCGGCGCAGGTGGCCGCGGCGACTGCCGTAGGTCGAAGGCCGGCACTTGCCGCATCCGGACGTCGTGCTTGACCTCGACTACACCGTGCTGCTGCCGCGCCGGCTCTCCGCCCGTGCCCCCGATGCTGCGCGATCGAGGAAGAACGGCGCGAGCAATATTTTCGATGCGGATGAAGAACCGGCAGGGGGTCGTCCCCCGCGCCAGGCTCGAAGTCCTTTTGCCAACAGGACGACCTGAGCGGTCGACCAATTTCAATGAGGAATGTCATGAAACTTTCAAAAACCTTCCTGGCAGGGGCCTGTGCCGCACTGGTGGCGGTGGGGGCTGCCCTGCCGGACGCCGCGCAGGCCCAGACCAAGCTGAGGGTCCAGTCTTCGTTCCCGGCCCAAGGGCTTTACCAGCTCAGCCTGGATTACTTTGCCGAGCGTGTCGACGCGCTCTCGGGCGGACGGCTCAAGATCGAGATCCTCTCGTCCGGCTCCGTGGTGCCGGCCTTCGAGGTGCTCGATGCCGTCAACAAGAAGGTGCTCGACGGCGGGTACACGGCGCCGGCGTACTGGCTGGGCAAGAACAAGGCGGCGACGCTGTTCGGGCCCGCTCCCGGCGGGCCGTTCGGCATGGACGTGATCGACTACATGGGCTGGGTCTACGACGGCGGCGGACTGCAGCTGTACCGCGATTTCTACCAGAGCGAACTGAAGCAGAACGTGGTGGTGTTCCCGCTGACCGCCAGCGATCGCCAGGCCCTCGGCTGGTTCAAACGGCCGGTGTCGGGCTGGGCCGATCTGAAGGGGCGCAAGTGCCGGCAGACCGGCATCACCGCCGAGGTCTTCTCCAAGTCCGGCATGGCCACCGTCAACATGCCCGGTGGCGAGATCGTACCGGCGGGTGAACGCGGCGTGATCGACTGCGCCGAGTTCGTCGGCGCGGCGGAAGACTCGATGATCGGCTTCCAGACGATCTGGAAGAACTTCTATCCGCAATCGATGCACGAGCCGGCCACCGTGGTCGAGCTGCTGATCAACGGCGATGTCTGGAAGGGGCTGGCCCCCGATCTGCAGGCGATCATCCAGTCGGCGACGGTCGAAGCGACGCTGCGCTCCATCTACTTCCGCAACAAGAAGGATGCCCAGGCGCTGGAGGACATGAAGAGCAAGCACGGCGTCACGGTCCACCGCACGCCGGACGACATCGTCAAGAAGACCCTCGAGAGCTGGGACGGCATCGCCGCGACGGAAGCCGGCAAGAACCCCTTCTTCAAGAAGGTGCTCGAGTCGCAGCGCACCTACGCCGGCCAGGTGGTCCCGACGCGGCGCACCATCACCGTTCCCTACGACGTGGCCGCCGACTACTACTGGCCGGTGAAGAAGTAAGTAACCAGCAGCAAAGCAATCGGCGCTTGCGGGCCCTACTCCCGCAAGCGCCGGTTCACAGGCCTCAATCGGTCGAGGAGAAATCAGATGTTCCCAGAATCTGCGCTGCGCGTGATCCGTGCCATCGACAAGTTCACCGGCGCGTGCATCTACCCGGTGATGCTTCTGCTGGCGCCGATGATCCTGTCCAACGTGATCGAGGTCCTGATGCGCTACGTGTGGCAGGAACCCACCGTCTGGGCCGCCGACATGACCGTGATGACCTACGGTTCGCTGTTCATGCTCGGCGCGGCTTACACGCTGCGCGAAGGGGCGCATGTGCGCACCGACATCTTCTGGGACCGCTTCTCCGACCGCACCAAGGGTCTCATCGATTCCATTTCGTACCTGCTTCTGTTTCTGCCCGTCATGGGGGTGCTGTTCGCGATCTCCATCGACGACTTCCTCTACGCCTATTCGATCGACGAGCGTTCGACGCTCAGCCTGTGGCAGCCGATCGTGTGGCCCTTCCGCGGTGTCGTGCCTCTGTCTGCCGCGCTTCTGTTCCTGCAGGGCATCTCGGAGCTGCTGAAGGCCTTGTATGCGGCGCGCACCGGCACGGCGCTCGTGCACCACGAAAAAGTCGAAATCTGACGGCCCGACACCATGACACCCAATCAAATACTCGGATTGCTGATGCTGGTCTCGATGATCAGCATCATCTTCGTTGGTTTTCCCATCTCCTTCACGCTGCTGTTCATCGCGCTGGTGTTCGGGTCTCTGGGCCTCGGGGTGGACCTGACGTTCAACCTCGCCTACCTGCAGATCTGGGGCTTCATGAAGGACGACATCCTGCCCGCGGTGCCGCTCTTCATCTTCATGGGGTTCATGGTCGAGCAGGCAGGCCTGATGAGCCGCTTGTTCGAGGCGGTGCGCCACCTGCTCGCGCCCGATCCGCGGCTCGCTCTACGTCGCGGTGCTGATCACGGCGACGATCTTCGCGATGGCCACCGGGATCGTGGGTGCGTCGGTCGCCGTGCTCGGCATCATGGCCGGACCGATCATCCTCAAGGCCGGCTACGACGACAGGCTGTCGGCCGGTGCGATTGCCGCCGGCGGCACGCTGGGCATTCTGATTCCGCCGAGCGTGATGCTGGTGGTGATGGGCCCGGTGATGGGAGTGCCCGTCAATGCCCTGTACGCCGCCTGCATGGGCCCCGGCTTCGTGCTGGCCGGCAGTCTACATCTCTATTGCCTCGTGCGCAGCTTCATCAATCCCAAGCTCGGCCCGCCGCTCCCACGCGAGGAGCGCATCACCGACCTGGGCTTGCTGGCGCGCGAGTTCCTGATCGGCGTGGTGCCGCTCGCCGCGCTGATCACCGTCACGCTCGGCACCATTCTCGGCGGCCTGGCCACCGCGACCGAGGCGGCCTCGTGCGGCGCGCTTGGCGCGACGTTGCTGGCGCTGGCCTACGGCAAGCTGACGCCCGCAGGCGCTGAAGAAGGCGGCGATCGCGACGGTGGTCACGGCCAGCATGGTGCTGATCCTCGCCGTGGCCTCCAACGTGTTCGGCGCGATCTTCACCCGGCTCGGCGCGGCGACCGTGATCACGGATGCGGTCAGCCAGATTCCGCTGCCGGACATGGGCAAGCTGATCGTCATCATGGCGGTCATCTTCCTGCTCGGCTGGCCGTTCGAGTGGCCGGCGATCATCCTGGTGTTCGTGCCGATCTTCCTGCCGGTGGTCGAGACGCTCCAGCTCGGCCTCTCGCAAGGGCGAGTTGCTGCTGTGGTTCGGCGCCCTGCTGGCGGTGAATCTGCAGACGGCCTTCCTGAGTCCACCGGTGGCGATGTCGGCCTATTTCCTCAAGAACGTCGTGCCGCGATGGGATCTGAAGACGATCTACGTCGGGATGGCGCAGTTCATGGGGATCCAGATCATCTTCCTGCTGCTGCTGCTGTTCTTCCCCGCGATCGCGCTGTGGCTGCCGCGGGCGCTCAGATGATCGGGATGCGGGAAGTAAGATGTACCTACACCATTATTCGCTGGATTGACTCATGAGCGCACTGGCTCGAGCGGCATCGATCGAGGACCTGCGTCAGCTCGCAAGGCGGCGCCTGCCGCGCGTCGTCTTCGATTTCATCGACGGCGGGGCCGGCAACGAGCGGACCTTGCGCGAGAACCAGCAGGCCTTCGCTCACTGGCATCTGATGCCACGCGTCGGCGTCGATGTGAGCGATCGATCGCTGGCGACCAGCATCGTCGGCAAGGAACTCGAGCCTTCCCCTGATCCTCGCGCCGACGGGGCTCGCGGGGCTCTTCTCTCCGGGTGGCGAGATGTCGGCAGCAAGCGCCGCGATGGCCGCCGGAATCCCGTTCTGCCTGTCGACCAATTCGGTTGCTTCGATCGAAGAGGTCGCGGCCTGCCGTGCCGGGCGGAGACCGCTGGTTCCAGCTTTACATCATGAAGGATCGCGCGCTGACCGACGCCTTGCTCGAGCGGGCCGCGCGCACCGGCTACCGGGTATTGTGCGTGACCGTGGATCTGCCGATCCAGGGCAAGCGCGACCGCGACCTGCGCAACTCGTTCACGGTGCCGTTGCGCCCCCGGCCGAGCACGATCCTGGATGTCGCCAGCCGGCCGCGCTGGCTGTACGGCCTGCTGCGCTCGCCGGTGCGTTTCGGCAACTTCCAGGGCGCCGAGCCGCAGGGCTTCACCAGCATCGCGCAGCACGTCGGATCGCTGTTCGATCCGAGCGCCGACTGGGACGACATCGCCCGGATACGCGAGAAATGGAAGGGACCCGTCGTGATCAAGGGCGTGCTGCATCCGGACGACGCCCGCCGGGCGGTCGACATCGGCTGCGACGCCGTGATCGTTTCGAACCATGGCGGGCGCCAGCTCGATCAGGTGCCCGCTTCGGTGGCGGCGCTGCCAGCGGTGGCCGAAGCCGTCGGCGGCCGGGCGGAGGTCATTCTGGACAGCGGAATCCGCCGCGGCACCGACATCCTGCTGGCCCGCGCCCTGGGGGCTTCGGCATGCATGATCGGCCGGGCCTTCCTCTGGGGGCTGGCGAGCGGAGGAACAGCGGGCGTGACCCGGACCATCGATATCCTGCGCGAAGAACTCGACAACGCCATGGCGCTGCTCGGGCAGCGCAGTTTCGTCGACGTCGATCGTCACGCGGCCGTCCGTGCCGACAGCCCGCGCCAGCCCGGCACAACCGGCACCACCGGCTCGAGCGCAACGTGAAACCGAACCCGGCCTCCCCGGCCCATGCGGCCGGAAATCTCTTTCCCGGTTTCGAGCGGCGGCGAATTCGCACCAGCGGCGCGACGATCAATCTTGTGATGGCGGGGACCGGCGAACCGGTGCTCATGCTGCACGGGTATCCGCAGACCCATGCCTGCTGGCACAAGATCGCTCCGGTCCTGGCCCGCCGCTACACGGTGGTGTGTGCGGATCTGCGCGGCTACGGCGACTCATCGAAGCCCAAAGGGCTGCCCGATCACTCCAATTACTCGAAGCGCGCTATGGCGCTCGATATGGCGGAAGCCATGGAAGCGCTCGGTCACCGACGCTTCCATCTTGTCGGCCACGATCGCGGCGCGCGGGTCGGACATCGTCTGGCGCGCGACCACCGCGCACGCGTTCAGACCTTCACCACGCTCGATATTTCGCCGACGCTCAAAATGTTCGAGCGTACGGACCTGGCCTTCGCCACCGCGTACTACCACTGGTTCCTGATGTTGCAGCCGCCGCCGTTGCCGGAAAAGATGCTCGCGGGCAACGTGCCCTTCTACATCCTCGGCCGGGTCGGCCGTGAGAAACCGGATCTGAGCAAGTTCTCCAAGGCGGCGGTGCGCGAGTACGTGCGCTGCTTCAAGAGCCCGCAGGCAATCCACGCATCGTGTGAGGACTACCGCGCAGCCGGCACGATCGACCTCGTTCATGACCGCCAGGATCGCGGCAGGAAACTCACGATCCCGGTGCTGGCATTGTGGGGTGGCCAGGGCGTGATCGCGCGGCTCTTCGATTGCCTGGCCGACTGGCGCGAGGTCGCCGAGAACGTCAGCGGGCGAGCACTGAACTGCGGCCACTTCGTTCCCGAGGAGGCCGCCCCGCAGACGCTGAAAGAGATCGGGCGCTTCTTGCGGCAACACCCGATCGGAGGGAGCGCATGAGACTTCGCTTTCAGGAGCTTCCCGCATTCGCCATGGCGCAAGCACGCCATGGCGCAAGCGTCCCGAACGCACCCGCGCAGCCAGCGATGCGCCGGATCGGCATCCAGCCGCGGATGCCAGAGCATTGAAACCGTGAACTCCGGCGTAGGGAACGGGAGAGCGAAGCTGTGCATTCCCATGCGAAGGTTCCCGCTGTGCCGTTCGGGGACACTGGCGATGAGGTCAGAGCCCCGGGCGAGCGCTACCGCCGTCGCAAAGCCGTCGACTATGGTGACGACCTCGCGCTCCAGGCCGAACGGATGCAAGGCTTCATCGATTGCCCCCCTGTCGAGGCCCTCCCGCGACACGTTGATATGCCTGCCCATCGCGTATCGTGCAGGCGTGATCTCGCCCTGAGAAAGGGCATGTCCCATGCGCACGACACCCACATAGCGATCGCGAAACAGCGCCTGCACCCGCAATTCAGGCGCTGTCGTCTTCTCGACGACGCCCGTTTCCAGGTCCACTGCCCCCTGGCGAAGTGGCCCGCTGTCCTTGTCGGGCTTTTGCACGAAGCGTAGCCGCACGCCGGGCGCGTCGTCGCCGACACGGGCAATCAGCGCAGGTCCGAAGTTCTCCACAAAGCCTTCGCTGGTCCGAAGCGCGAACGTCCGGACCACTTGCTGCAGGTCGAGCGTCTGCGCGGGGCGCAGAACCGCTTCCGCGTCCTGTACGAGCTGGCTCACCCGATCGCGTAGTTCCAGCGCCCGAGGCGTGGCAACGAGAGCACGTCCAGCCCGGACCAGCAGCGGATCGCCCGTCGTCTCACGCAGCCGCGCCAATGCCCGGCTCATCGCCGATGGGCTGAGCCGCAGCCGCCGGGCTGCGCGCGCCACGCTGCCTTCGGACAGCAGCACGTCCAACGTGATGAGCAGGTTCAGATCGGGCATCGACATGAGCCAAGCATAGCCGAGCTCAGCAGTGGCGTGGCGTCAGACGCATGAATAAAGTGCAAACGGTGCGCCTTCCGCTATGGCAGACCAGACAACACAATCCGGACAGAGCCCTACCAGGGAACTTTCAGAGAATGGAGTCCAAAGTGAAATCAGTCATTGCGGGACCAGGCGCGGCACCTGCGGAAGGTACGCCATTGGCACCAGCGGTTCGGTGGGCGGTCGCCAGCCTCTCCCTGTCAACGCTGCTGTCGTCGCTG
Organism: uncultured beta proteobacterium; assembly: GCA_963834335.1. Classification (GTDB taxonomy): domain Bacteria; phylum Pseudomonadota; class Gammaproteobacteria; order Burkholderiales; family Burkholderiaceae_E; genus Lautropia. Next base: position 1,459,348 of record CAWIBK010000002.1, read on the forward strand.
GGCACAAGTATCGCCAACGTGGGCTTGCCAACCCTGGCGCTAGCGTTCAACGCCTCGTTCCAGCAGGTGCAGTGGGTGGTCGTCGCCTATCTGCTCGCCATAACCGCCCTGATCGTCAGTGTCGGACGGCTCGGGGACCTCACAGGCCGGCGCCGGCTGCTGATGGCAGGCATCACCTTGTTCACGATCGCGTCCGTACTGTGCAGTGTTGCACCTACCCTCTGGCTGCTGATTGCCGCCCGGGCAACGCAGGGCCTCGGAGCGGCCGTCATGCTGGCCCTCACTATGGCGTTCATCGCTGAAACGGTGCCGAAAGCCAGGACCGGCAGCGCGATGGGGCTACTCGGTACCATGTCCGCTGTCGGCACGGCGATCGGGCCGACGCTGGGTGGCGTACTGATCGCCGCGTTCGACTGGCGCGCGATCTTCCTGATCAACGTGCCTCTGGGTGTCTTGACTCTCTTTCTCGCATATCGCCATCTTCCTGCCGATCGCGAGCGCTCGATAAAGGCGCATACCGGCTTCGACCCTGTCGGGACGGTGCTGCTTGCCTTGACGCTGGTAGCGTATTCACTCGCCATGACTTTAGGGAGCGGCCGCTTCGGCGTCCTCAATACGGCATTGCTATGCCTGGCTGCGGTTGGGGTGGGCCTTTTCATACTCGCCGAAGCGAGGGTCGCGTCACCTTTGCTCCGTCTGGCCATGTTCGGCAATCCGGTTCTGAGCGCGGGATTTGCCATGAGCACCCTTGTCACAACCGTGGTAATGGCTACGCTTGTGGTGGGACCGTTCTATCTCTCCGGCGCACTCGGGCTCGACGCAGCCCAGGTCGGGCTTGTGATGTCTTCGGGACCGATCGTCGCCGCATTGACCGGCGCCCCGGCCGGCCGCCTCGTGGACCGGTCTGGCGCGCACCGCGTGACCATCATCGGATTGATCGCAATGGCGGCCGGAACCGCCATCCTGCCCATGATTCCCGCAAGCCTGGGCGTCCCGGGCTACGTCGCACCACTCGTCGTCATCACTGCAGGCTTCGCGCTGTTCCAGGCGGCCAACAACACGGCAGTCATGACGGACATCCGCGCAGACCAGCGGGCGGTCGTGTCCGGCCTGCTCAATCTGTCGCGCAATCTCGGACTGATCACAGGCGCGTCGGTCATGGGAACCGTGTTCGCTCTCGCAGTGGATAGCTCGAGCCTGATGACAGCAGGTCCGCAGGCTGTTGCGGCCGGGATGCGGACCACGTTCGCCGTTGCCGCGGCGCTGGTTGTCGCCGCCCTCGTCATCGCGCTGGCAGGCCCGGCCCTTTCGCGACGGACCGTCACTGCAGATCGTGAACTGAAACCGACGGTGGCCGTCAGTAGGCGCGGCCGCTTTGCTCCAGGCCGTGGCGGGTGCCCAGCAGTCCGATTCTGCCTACACCGGCAGCGCAGGCCGCGCGGCAGCGCCCGCCAGCGTCGGCCCGCGCAGCGCTTCCGCCTCGTAGCCCCGGTTCACGTCCAGTCCGGTGATTCGCCAGTCGTGGGCGGGCAACGCGATCGGGTGGACGACCCGCTCGAACGATCGCATCGGCCAGACCACGCCGAAGCGACGTTCGTGGTCGAAGGTATCGACCTCCGCCACCGCGCCGCGGGTGCCTGTGAAGCCTTCGAGCGTGAAGCGCAGGCGACGGACAAGGCCGTCACTGCGGTCGATGCAGACGGCGACACGGTCGAGCGCGACACGTCCCAGACCCGGCGATAGCCAGACATCGATGACGTCACAGGGCCGGCCGTCGACGCGCTCGGTCCCGCCTCGCTGCATCCGCAGTCCCCGGTCGACCAGCCATAGCGGCCCGAGCAGGAAGAGGCCATAGGCCTCGGCGACCAGGGCGGCCGCGTCGCGCGCGGCGGGATCGCTGCTCGGCGCGCCGTTGAACCAGACCGAGACCTCTCCAAGGTCGTCGGACTCCCGATTACCGCGGCGCCAGAAGACGTGCTTGCTGCCCTTGGGCCCGGTGTAAGCCTGTGCGACGATCCGGGCCGCAGGCAGCAGTCGCTCCTGAGAGGATCCCCTGAAGCCTTCGTCGACGAGTTCCGGCTGGATGCGCCCGATAAAGGGGCGCCACTCGCCGCTGTAGCCGACGTTGATGTCGGTCAGGTCCCGGTATGCGGCGAGCCCGTGCGCCAGCGCGCTATCGCGCAGTCGCGCGGTCGCGTCGGCGTCGCCGTCCGGCACCGACGACAGCGGCAGCGGCGTGCTGCAGGCGCCGGCCAACCAGGGCAGCGTCAATGCGCCGAGCAGGGTTCTTCGCGCCCGAAAGGGGGAAATCGTCGTTGGCGAGGTCGGCACCATCAGAATCCTCATATCGTCCCGGTTTCAGGAACGATTGGAGTCGACACCCGGCAAGCACGGGATTTTGGCACCGCTGGCCGTGCGGCCATTGCGCCTCGTCGACTTCGCCGGCCGCTTCCGATCGACTCTGCCGCTGCCCGACCGTTTGCAGTCGGTCAGCCGGTGAGGCCTGCTGGCGTCAATGCGCAGCAAATCGGTTGCGTCAGGAACCGCAATGTCGTATCAATATCACTGGCAATCACCCTCTCCACAGATGCCGCGCAACCGCGCCGCTCACCAGACCCCATCGCAGGAGCCGAAGATGACCCAGACATCCGCTCGCGTACCGGTGGAAATCTACTCGCGCATCGCGCGCACGCTGCACTGGACGACTGTCGTGCTGCTGGCCGTGCAGATTCCGGTTGGCGTCTACATGGTGTATCGCGGCAGCTCCCTGAACCTCTGGGACAACCTGACCAATACGCTGTACAGCAGCCACAAGCTGGTCGGCGTGACGATTCTTTTCATCGTGCTCTGGCGACTGGTTTATCGATTGACTCGCGGTGCTCCGGCAGATGAGCCGACGATCGAGCCGTGGCAGCGGGTTGTGAGCCGGCTGAACCACTGGGGCCTGTACGCGCTGCTGATCGCTGCGCCGATAGCCGGCTACATCGGAGTTTCCCTGTTCCCGGCGCTGAACATCTTCGGAGCGATCTCGCTGCCGGCCGTGACCGCCCCGGACAAGGAGGCTGCGAAAAGCGTCTTCGAGATCCATCGACTGCTGGTGTTGCTGCTTGTGCTGTTGGCAGCGCTGCACGTGGGCGCAGCGCTGTTCCACTATCTGATCCGCAAGGACAACGTGCTGGGCCGGATGATCCCCCGACTGCTGAGGCGTTAGCAGTCCATCGTGCCGTCGAGTGCGGCCCGATGGCCGATGCGCCTCAGCTCGGGAAACGACTCAGATCAGCGTTTTCACGAGGTCGAGCGACGAAACCACCCCGATGATCCGCCCTTGATCGGTCACGACGACGTGATGGATACGCCGCTCGATCATCAGGCTGGCAACCGCCGAGACCGTGGTGTCGGGACTCACGCCCATCGGCCGATAGGTGCATTGGCGCCAGGCCGGGGTTGCGGGATCTCCCTCGCTGAGGAAAAAGCGGCGCAGATCGGCATCGCTGATGACACCGACCAGTTCGCCCTTGTCGTCTGTCACCGGGGCCCAGGAAAGGCCCTCGCGGGTCAGGAATTCCTCCACCTCCCGCATGCTGGCATCCATCGACACGGTCTGCGTGCGCCTCTGCATCAGGGTCGAAATCGGCTGGTCCTTCATGCCTCCTCCTTGCGTGGTGCGCGGCCCAGTCTCTTCTCGACCGCCAGGACGTCACGGGTGATCTTCAACAGCGTGTCGGGTGTCACGCTCATGGAGTCGATACCCAGTTCCACCAGATACTCGGCGACCTCCGGATAGTCGGAGGGCGCCTGGCCGCAGATGCCGGCGTGGCGCCCGTTGCGGCGTGCGCCGTCGATGGTCTGGCGAAACATCTCCTTCACCCCCGGGTCACGCTCGTCGAAGTCGAAGGCCACTATCTCCGAGTCCCGATCGACGCCGAGCACCAGTTGGGTCAGGTCGTTGGAGCCGATTGAAAATCCGTCGAATAGCCGGGCAAAGGCGTCGATCTGGATCACGTTGTTCGGAATCTCGCACATCACGTAGATCTCCAGCCCATTGTCCCCGCGCTGCAGCCCATGGCCGGCCATCGCAGCGAGCACTCGCTCGGCCTCTTCGACGCGACGGCAGAATGGAATCATCAGCTTGACGTTGGTCAGACCCATTTCGTCGCGGACTCGCTTCATCGCCGCGCACTCGAGCGCAAAGCCTTCGGCATACGCCGGATGGGTATAGCGCGATGCCCCGCGAAAGCCGATCATCGGATTGGCTTCCACCGGCTCGAACCAGCGCCCGCCGAGCAGACTCGCGTACTCGTTGGTCTTGAAGTCCGACATCCGCACGATCACCGGCTTCGGGTAGAACGCTGCCGCGATCGTGCCGACGCCTTCAGACAAGCTGACGCACGAAGTAGTCCGACGGCGCTGGCGAAACCCCTGCCAGCCGATCGATCTCCTGCCGCACCGCGTCATCGTCGATCTTTTCCGGGTGCAGCAGCGCCATCGGGTGAGCCCTGATGTGCTCGGCAACGATGAATTCCATCCGCGCGAGGCCCACGCCGTCGTTCGGCAGGAAGGCAGTTCTGGAACGCGACGTCCGGGTTGCCGAGGTTGACCATCAGATGCGTGCTGCGGGCGCGCCATCGCCGATACGTCGGTACTCGTTCTGGACACTGCAACCGCGCCCGCGATAGACGCGCCCCACGCTGCCCTCGGCGCACGACACGGTGACCATGTCGCCGCTACGCAGCGCGGTTGTCGCGTTATCGCAGCCCACCACCGCCGGAATGCCCAGCTCGCGCGCGACGATCGCCGCGTGACAGGTGCGCCCGCCCCGGTTGGTGACCACGGCCGCGGCGATCTTCATGACGGTGCCCCAGTCGGGCATCGTCGTGTCGGCCACCAGGACCTCCCCCGGCCGGAACTCATTGAGTTGGGACAGGTCCGAAATGACGCGGGCCGGACCCGAGGCGACCCGGCCCCCGACGGCGCGCCCGGTGACGAGCGCGGCGCCCGTGCTCTCCAAGCGTGTATTCGTCGATGACGCCCGGCGCATGCTGCGAGGCGACCGTCTCGGGGCGCGCCTGCACCATGTACAACTGGCCGTCCACGCCGTCCCTCGCCCACTCGATGTCCATCGGCATGGGGTGGCCTGCCCTGCGGCTGTAATGATCCTCGATCTTGATGGCGGCATCGGCCAGCGCGAGCGACGTCGTCGTCGCTGATGCAATATCGTTGCTGATCCTCCCGGGCGGTGGGCACGTTGCGCGTCGTGTCGCGGCCAGCCGCCTTGGCATAGACCATGCGGATCTCCTTGCCGCCCAGCTTGCGCCGCAGCACAACCGCGCTTGCCTTGCCGAAAAGTCGGCTTGAACACATAGAACTCGTCGGGATCGACGGTGCCTTGGACCACGTTCTCGCCCAGACCGTAGGCACCGGTGATGAACACGACATCGCGAAAACCGGTCTCGGTATCGAGCGAGAAGATCACGCCGCTGGACGCCCGGTCCGAGCGCACCATCTTCATGACGCCCACGGACAGGAAGACCTTGAAGTGATCGAAGCCGTTCTCGATCCGGTAGCTGATGGCACGGTCCTTGAACAGGCTGGCGAAGCACAGCCGCACGGCATCCAGCAGACGTTCCTCGCCCGCGATGTTGAGGAAGGTCTCATGCTGGCCGGCGAAGCTCGCCGTCGGCAGGTCCTCGGCCGTCGCCGAGCTGCGCACGGCCAGTGTCAACGTCTCGCCGTACTCGTCCCGCAATCTCGAGTAGGCGGCTGAGATCTCCTCGACCAGATCGGGCGGCAACGCGGCGCCATAGATGATCTCGCGGGCCTTCTGCGCTCGCCGGGCCAGATCGTCCACATCGGACTCCACCAGGCCGTCGAGCGCCTCGTGCAGGCGGGGCACGGCGCCGGCCTGCTCCAGCACGTACCTGAAGGCCTCGGCGGTTACGGCGAAGCCGTTGGGAATGCGCAGTCCCTGCGGGGTAAGCTCGCGGTACATCTCGCCCAGCGAGGCATTCTTGCCGCCCACGAGGGCAACGTCGTCGACGCTCAACTGGGAAAACCAGCGGATGTATTTCGGCTGCACCGTCTTCATGTGAACAGATCCTCCATGAGGTAGGCTACGCCGCCTGCGCACGAAACGATTGATCTTGCGCAAAGTACCGATCGGAACCTGGGCCCCGGTCTTGCTGCAATGCGCCTTCCCTTCCACTAACCCCAATCCTGGAAACCACGATGGACAACAAAAGACGAGCAGCAGTTGGCCGCCTGCGAACCCGACTGGCCGACATCAAGGACGAACTCGAATCGCTGATCGAAGACGAGGAGGAATCGCTAGACGAACTGCCGGAGGCCCTGGAAGTAGTCCAGGAAGAGGCCGCCGACACCCTTGAACGGCTGAACGAGGCGCTCAACCGTATCGACGACGCGGTGCTGGAACTGGATGCGGCCGTCGGAAACGAGGAGGATCCGGACGAGGACGAGGACGACGACGAAGACGAACTCGAGGAGGAGTCCGGCCTTGACTCGGAAGACTAGGCCAGGGACTGAGGGTGCGGCGGCGAGGCCTGGGGCGCCCGATTGAAAACGCCGGCCCTTGACGCCGGCAAGTTCCGCCGATCGCCAGTCAGTCACCTGAATCTGGCGATGCATCCTCCAGCACCAGGTCCGCGCCACGCTCACCGATCATGATCGAGGGAGCGTTTGTGTTGGAGGACACGATCGTCGGCATCACCGAGGCGTCGACCACTCGCAGGCCGATCGTGCCGTGAACGCGAAGCCTATCGTCGACCACCGAGTCCGCAGCCTCGCCCATCCGGCAAGTGCCGACCGTGTGCCAGGCGGTCTGGCCGCTTTCGCGTGCGTAGTCGAGAAGTGCCGCTTCATCCACTACCGGCGGGCCCGGGCGGTGCTCCGCCACGATGAGACGCCGCATCGACGGCTGATCGGCGATCCGCCGGATCAGCCGCAGCAGTCGCACGGCGGACACGCGATCCGCTTCGTCGGACAGGTAGTTCGGCTCGATGCACGGCGGCAATGTGGGGTCGCAGGTGCGAATGTGAATCGATCCCCGGGAAACCGGATGCAGCTTGAATCCGCCGATCGAAAATCCGGAGAACGGGTCAATCCCGCCGGTCTTGCTGCGCGAGTAGCGGTCCTTCCCGCTGATGTGATAGATCCGCACCATGACGTCCGGACGTTGCAGGTCGGATCCGGACCTGGTGATCGCGTGGGCGGTCGACGAGGTACCGGCCATCAATCCCTTGCGGGTGAACAGATACTGCGCACCAACCTGAATTCGGCGCAAGCGACTGCGCATAACGTCGTTGATCGTGATTGGAAGCGACGTTTCGTAAGTGCAGCGAAATTGGATGTGATCGATAAGGTTCTCGCCGACGGCCCGATTGACAGCCACCACCGGAATTGCCAACGGCTCCAGTCGGTCAGGGTCCCCGACGCCGGAGAGCTCCAGCAATTGAGGCGACTGGATTGCGCCTGCGCACACCATCACCTCACGTGCCGCCCGCGCGAAGCGCGTGACACCATGTTGACGGAACTCGACCCCGATTGCACGCGTGCCCTCGAAGCGAACCCTCGTGGCTAGCGCATGGGTCTCGACCTGGAGCGACGCACGGCGCCGCGCCGGCCTGAGGTAGGCGACAGCAGTACTGCAGCGCAGGCCGTTGCGCGCCGTCTGCTCGAGGTAACGCACACCCTCGTAATTGCCGGCATTGTAGTCGGCGGTCCCGGGGATGCCGGCCTCGCGGCAGGCGGCAACGAACGCGTCGGACAACGCATCCGGGTCGCGTCGCCCACGGTCGGTGATACCGACCGGACCGGCGTGGCCGCGGCCCGGGTTCTCGTTCTGCGCGAAGTTTTCGAGACGCCGGAAATATGGATGGACATCCGCAAAACTCCATCCGACGCGGCCCTGCGCCTGCCAAGCATCGAACTCGGCGGGATCACCCCAGACGTAGGCCATGCCATTGAGCGCGCTCGAACCACCCAGGACCCGACCTCGCGGCCAATATATCCGCTGTCCGGCAAGAGACTGCTGGGGTTCGGTTTCGAACTTCCACGCATAGCGTTCATTTTGCAGGAGCTTGCCGACGCCGAGCGGCACGTGGATCCAGATGTTGCGATCCGGCCCGCCAGCCTCCAGCAGCAGCACCGAATGCCGGCCACTCGCCGAAAGCCGAGCCGCCAGCGCGCAGCCGGCCGAGCCAGCGCCGACGACGACGTAGTCGTAGCTGCCGACGTCCTCCATCAGCGGGCGGCTGCGGCGCGATGCTTGAACGAGTCGCGCCGGAAGCTGTAAAGCGCATCCGGATCGACCTGGACGTCGACAATTGCGGGTTTCCCGCAATGGACCGCCTCGCGGACCGCGCCCTCGATTTCCGACGCATGGCCGACGCGGTAGCCGGCCGCGCCAAACAGTGCCGCGACCTGGTCGTAAGGCGGATTCGGGACATCGGCGCCGAGATAGCGGCCGCCGAAAAAATCTCGCTGGTAGGCCTTCTCCGCGCCCCAGCAGCCATTGTTCATCACGATACAGATAGAGTTGATGCCATTCGTGACGGCTGTGCCAATCTCGCTCATCGTCATGCCGAAGCCACCATCACCCATCAAACTGACAACGGTCCGGTCCGGACAGGCGACCTTGACGCCGAGCCCGCAGGCGTAGGAGAACCCGACCAGCCCGAAATCGAGCGGCGTAAATAGCGCCGGTGGTGTGCGGTAGTCCATCTGATCGGTCGACTGAAGACACAAAGTGCCGGCGTCCATCGTGTACATCGTGTCCGCGGGCAGCACGCGCCGCAAGGCCTCGAAAAGCGTCGCGGGTTGGATCGGCGACCGGGAGAAGTCAGCGGCAGCGGCGCGCTCGGCCAGCAAAGCGGCCCTATCCCGCAGGAATTGCCCGGACCATGGGGTCGCCTCGCCGGCGGGCGGTTCCCCGATCGCATCGATCAGCTGCCGCGCGACCTCCGCTGCGCTCCCCTGGATGCCGACCTCGACCGGAAAGAACCGTCCGATCGCCGTCGGCTCGATATCGACTTGAATGATTCGCGCATCTCGCCCGATGTTGTCGTAGGAATAAAACGTTGTATTGAAGCCGAGGCGTGTACCGAGCGCGAGAATGACATCGGCCTCCAGCGCGAGCCGTGACGCCACCTTGTTCCCGCGCGGTCCGACCTGCCCTGCGTAAAGGCGATAGTCGCAGGGAATGGCGTCGCCGTGACCGGGCGAGCAGGCGATCGGAGCGCTAAGACGTTCGGCGAGCGCAATTGCCACCGCATGCGAGCGACCGTTCTTGACGCCACCCCCGGCAATTATCAGCGGGCGCTTCGCCCCTTCCAGAAGCCGGGCTGCACGCTGGACCGCCTCCGCCTCACCCGCTGCGATGCCGGCCGAAACCGTACCGGACGACGCGGTGGGTGCCGCTGGATCTATCTCGAACGATTCCGCCAGCAAGTCGCGCGGCAGGTTGAGCGCGACCGGGCCTCGCCGCGGTGCCAACGCGGTCCGGAATGCTTCGGTCATCATCTCGGGAATGCGACGCGCCTGGGTGAGAGTCCATGTCTTCTTGGTCACCGGACGGAACAGCGCCTGCTGGTCGACCTCCTGGAATGCATCCCGGTAGATGTGGGCGGACGACAGTGAGCCGGCCAACGCAACAACCGGCGAATACGCAGCCGCCGCCTGCGCAAGACCGGTCACGAGGTTGGTCGCTCCGGGACCGTTCTGGCCGGCGAGGAAGACGCCGACCTGGCCCGAAGCACGCGCATATCCGTCGGCCATGTGCGTGCCGGTTCGTTCGTCGCGCACGCCTATCAGACTGACGGCCGGCTCGTCATAGAGGGCGTCGTAGATCTCCATGCCTGCTGAACCGATCAGCCCGAACACCGTCGACACGCCCTGCTTGCGAAGGGACTCTACGACCGCCTTGCCGCCTGTGGTTGCACTCATTCGTCGCGCTCCGATGCCATTCAATAGGTCGTGGGCCAGTTGCCCATCAGGTGCTTGCCGATTCCGCCGGAGCGGCGGCGCTGATGAACCTCAAGCAGACGGATGATCCATCGGCGCGATTCGCGGGGGTCGAATACTGCCTGCGCCGACATGATGCCCGCGAGATCGTACGCACCCGACTCGCGCGACACTTCAGCTCGCAGCGCCTCGAAGCGGGCTGGATCGTCTTCGTGACGCACGCCATGAATCACATTCACCGCCACGTTGGGGTCCATGAACCCGACATCGGCGCTGAACCAGGCAAGACATTCGTCCGAATTGCGGGAGCCGCCCATATTGAGGTAGGCCTGCCCGTAGCTCTTACGCGTGATGATCGAGATCTTCGGCACCGTGGCCATCTGCAGCGCCGACATGAAGTTCATTATCTTGCCCGGCGCCTTGCGCCGCTCGCCTTCGACGCCGATCAGGAATCCGGGCGTGTCCGTCAGGATCACCAGTGGAATGTTGAACGAGTCGCAGAGTACGATGAACTGGGTGATCTTGTCGCAGGCGTCCGGATCTAGCGATCCAGCTTTGTAGAGCGGATTGGTCGCCAGATAGCCGACGGTATGCCCGTCCATCCGCGCGAGACCGGTGAACGCCGCCCGCGCAAAGCGGTCCTTCAGCGGGAACACGCTGCCCCGGTCCGCAATCACCGCAATCAGTTTTCGCACGTCGTAGACCTTCGCCCGATTCTCGGGAACGAGGTCGAGGATGCCCCGCGCATCGTCGTCCGAACCGGCCGGCACCGCAGCGCGCGGCGGACGCTCGCCATGGTGACTCGGCAGGTAGGACAGGAAGCGTTTCAGCAGGTCGATCGCCTCCTCGTCGGTGTCGACCGCGTAGTCGACCTTGCCGGTCACCTCCGACTGCATCCGCCAGCCGCCGAGTTCCGCCGCATCGACCTGCTGATTGATTGCGATCGATGTGACCTTTGCACTCGACACCGCCAATGTCGCGTCCTTGCGCATGACGACAAAATCGGACAGCTGTGTGAACCAGCAGGCGGTGCCATAGGCGGGACCGAGCACCGCAGCCACGTAGGGAATCTCGCGGTGGCGCACGAACTGCTGGGGGTCCTGGCCGAGCCCGCCAGTGCCGACAGCGCCCATCGTGTCGGGGATGCGGGCGCCCGACGACTCGTTCAACAGGACCAGCGGCATGCCGTTGGCCTGCGCCGTGCGCCTGACGTGGGCCATCTTGCGGACGTTCACTGGCGATGACGAGGCACTTTTCACGGAGATGTCATGCGACACCACGGCCGCCTCCCTGCCATCGATCCGGCCGTAGCCGCAGACCTTGCCATCACCTGGCGTCGTTTCGCGATCTTCAGGCCGCTCGCTGCGGGCGAAGCGTCCGATCTCGACGAAAGTATCGCTATCGAACAGATAGTCGACGCGCTCACGTGCGTTGAGCTTGCCTGCAGCCCGCATCGCGGGACAAACGCTCTGCACCGCCCATTGCAAGCGCTTGGGCCTGCCGTCGGCCGTACTCGTCGAGGTGTGCTTCGAATGCCATCGTCGCTCCGTTCATTGCAAGTTGATTGTCGACAATACTACATCGCACGCAGTAATGGTGTTAGCATCAATCGCGCAAAAAAAGCCAATCGGCGGAGCGAGAGGAGACGATGAGCTGGCAACGAGAAGTCGAAGAGATCGGACGTCGCAAGCAGTTCGCCGAAAAGATGGGTGGAGCGGAATCGGTCGAGCGCCAGAAGCAGAAAGGCAAGCTGACCGCCCGGGAACGGATCGAGCGGATTTCAGATCGCGGATCTTTCTTTGAGATTGGAGCGCTGGCCGGCAAAGCGGAGTACGACAAGGACTGGAACCTGGTTGCCGTCCGTCCGTCCAACGCGATCATAGGCACCGCGCGGGTCGGCGGCCGCAAGGTGTCGCTGCATGTCGACGACTTCACGGTACGCGGCGGATCGTCCGACGCAACCGTCTCTGAGAAATGGATCTACGCCGAGAACTACGCGCTGGAGCATCGCCTGCCGCTGGTGCGGCTTGTCGACAGCGCCGGCGGGAGCGTCCGCCTGGTCGAACAGATGGGGGGCACGAAGATCCCCGGATACCCGACATGGCTGATGGCATCCCAGCTTGGCTACATCCCGGTAGCCGCCATCGCGCTGGGGCCCTGCGCCGGGCTGGGCGCGGTCAAGGCGGGTTGTGCGCATTTCTCGGTCATGGTCAAGGGGATCAGCCAGGTCATGGCGGGCGGTCCGGTCGTTGCCGAGCGTGCAGGGATGGGCACGATGATCGACAAAAACGAGATGGGGGGCTCCCAGGTCCATACCCGCTCGGGCGTCATCGACAACGAAGCAGAGACCGAAGATGACGCGTTTGATCAGGTGAGGCGCTTCCTGTCCTACGTACCTGACTCGGTCTTCGAGCTACCTCCCAGGATAGAGCCGACCGACGATCCTGGCCGCGTTGAGGAGGCGTTGCTGTCGATCATTCCGCGCGACCGGAGGAAGGTCTACAGGTCCCGCAGAATACTCGACCTGGTAATGGACAAAGACAGTTGCTTCGAAATAGCGCCGTACTACGGACGATCGATCGTGACCTGCCTGGCGCGCCTTAACGGCTACCCGGTCGGCGTGATGATCAACGACCCTTACCATAACGGGGGCGGACTGAACCGGCCCGCGGCGGAGAAGATGGAGACCTTCGTCGACCTTTGCGACACGTTCCACCTGCCGATCGTCAATTTTGTCGACCAGCCAGGAACGGTGGTCGGCCTCGAGGCCGAACGCATGGGGAATGTCCGGGGTTCGGTACGCGTCATGTCGGCCATCGAACAATCCCGGATCCCCTGGTGCACTATCGTCATCCGCAGGCTCTACGGGCTTGCGGGCAATGCCTACGCAAGAATTCAGGGGATCAACCTGATCTATGCATGGCCATCGGCCCGGTGGGGGTCGATTCCGATGGCGGGGGGCATCGAGGCGGCGTATCGAGCCGAACTCGATGCCCTGGCGCCCGATGCCAGAGCGCTCCGGCTGGCCGAACTGGAGCGGAAATATGACCACCTGGAGTCACCGTTCCTGACCGCGGAGAAATTCCGCGTGCCGGACATCATCGATCCACGCCATACTCGCCGGGTGCTCTGCCACTGGATCGAAGACGCCTGGCGGACCCTGCCTGAACAGCTTGGCACCAAGGGGCGCACCATGCGCAAGTGACCATTGGACAGCATCGCACTCGTCGCGGGTCTGGTCGGTCTTATCCTCATCGGCGCGCCGGTTGCGCTGGCGATGCTGCTGTTGCCGGCGATCTACGTCCTGGTCACGGATGCGGCGCCGATGCTCACCATTCCTCACCAGATGTACGAGGCAGTCGCGAAGCTGCCGCTGGTTGCCATTCCTTTCTTTATGCTGACCGGCGAGCTGATGAACAGCTCAACGGTCACCGATCGAATTCTCGACCTGTCGCGGCGCATTGTCGGCCGTATGCGGGGCGGACTCGCGCAGGTCAACGTCGTCTCCAGCATGTTCTTCGCTGGGATGAACGGTTCAGCGGTGGCGGACACAGCGACAATCGGGACGATCCTGATCCCCGCGATGAAGCGGGCCGGCTATCCTGCCGGGTACGCGGCCGGCCTCACAGCGGTCGCCTCGACAATCGGCGGCATCATTCCTCCGTCGATAGCGATGATCATCCTGGCGAGCACAGCGAACCTCTCGGTCGGCGCGATGTTTGCCGCGGGCATCGTTCCCGGAATCCTGATCGGTCTCGCACTCATGGCCGTTACCTGGCTGCTGGCGGTTCGCCGGGGCTATGAACAAAGCACCGAACGCTTCGATCTTCGCGCTTTCGGGTGGGCAGCCCTCAGGGCGAGCGGCGCGCTGACATTGCCGATCGTCCTGGTCGGGGGCATCCTGGGCGGGTGGTTCAGTTCGGTCGAATCGGGAGCGATCACGGCGGTACTGGCGGTGATCATCGGCCGCGTCGTATACCGGAGCCTGAGCCTGACCGACCTGATCGGTGCGGTCGGACGGACCGTCCGGCTGACGGCGTCGGTTTTCATTGTCATCGCGGCCGCAGGCCCCTTCGGCTGGCTTCTAGCGAAGGTCGGTACGATCGTCGCGATCGAGCAATGGCTGCTGTCGTTCGCGACGTCGCCGGTCCTGTTTGTCTTTGCGGTCCTGCTCGTGATACTGGCGATCGGCACCTTTCTCGACGCGCCGGCGAACATCGTGCTGTTTGGCCCGGTACTGATCTCTTCGAGCGTTGCCGCAGGTTTCTCGCCGGTGACGGCCGCCTTGGCCGTCGTCATCGGATTTCTGGTCGGCATGGTGACACCGCCGGTCGGATCCTGCTGGTTCCTGGCGAGCCGGATCGCCGAAGCACCTCTCGAGGACAGTGCCGTCCAGATGCTGCCCTATCTGGCGGTTGAAATTCTGGTGCTCGCCGCGCTGTTCGTGCTGCCGTTCCTGACGCTCGCCATTCCGGACGCTCTCGGGCTGCTCTGAGATGAGCCTGATTGCGCAGCGGTTATTCGGCTCGGTGGCGGACGCGCTGCTGCGTCGGGTGCTTGCCGGCTTGTGCGGACTGATGCTGCTGCTGATGGTCGCGTTGACCTGCTACACGGTCGTCATGCGAGGCGTCTTTAATGACCCGCCGTTCTGGGGAGACACGCTGACGCTCTTCGCCAACATCTGGTTCGTGATGCTGGCGTTTCCGCTCTCGATCCGCGAGCGCTCGTCGATTGCGATGCAGGCGATCCATCGCTATCTGCCCGCCTCGGCTGTGGCGATGCTGGACCTGGTCTGGAACCTGCTTTTCGGTGCGGTTGGGTTGCTGCTGCTCATCTACGGCTACCAGGTCGCGGACCGGATTCCCGGCGCATACTGGGAACTCGACAATCTGCCGAAAAGCATTCCGATGATGATCCTGCCGCTCACCGGTCTGCTTACCCTGATTGCGGTCACTCTGGTAGTCCGCGAGGACCTGGCGACGATCCGTCGCGCTGGCGATCAACCCAATTCGCCCGGCGCTTCGCCGGGCTGAACGCAAGGAGACATCGACATGGCATCGAAATCGATATGGGCCGCAGTCGCGGCAGCCGCCGTTCTTGCCCTCGGTCCGGCGTGCGCACAAGCGCAGGCACAGACGCAGGAGAAGATCACGCTGACGGTCGGGACGGCTGCCTCGCCGGCCTGGTCGCTCGGCGAGGCCGTGCTGAACGTTCTCAAGCCGGGACTGGAAAAGCATTCCAATGGCCGCATCGAGGTGGTCGTCCATGACAAGGGATCTCTCTGCAGCGAGCATGGTTGCTTCGAGCAGATGATGCTCGGTCAGATCGACATCGCCACCGTATCCAGCGGCAACGTCGGCGCTTTCGGGACAACCTTCGACATCATCAACCTGCCCTACCTGTTCAAGGACGACGCGACCGCAGATCGGATCCTCAATGACTGGCTGGCTGCCGAACTGGGCAAGCG
Source organism: uncultured beta proteobacterium (assembly GCA_963834335.1). Lineage (GTDB taxonomy): Bacteria > Pseudomonadota > Gammaproteobacteria > Burkholderiales > Burkholderiaceae_E > Lautropia. The sequence continues at coordinate 1,474,790 of CAWIBK010000002.1, forward strand.
CGCCGAGAAGGAAATGAAGGTCCACACTATCGCGCTGATTCCAGTCGGCGGCTTTCGCAACGTCGTCAATACCGAACGCGAAGTCCGGACGCCGGCTGACCTGAAAGGGTTGAAGATCCGGGTGACCAAGAGCCCGACCGAGTTCAACCTGGTCAAGGCCTGGGGTGCGGTACCGGTGCCATATGACTGGGCCCAGCTCTATGAAGGACTGCAGTCCCGGGTGGTACAGGGCATGTACTTACAGGATACTTTCACCGCGGCGGGCAAGTTCACCGAGGTGGTGAAGCACGTGACGGCGGTTGGGGCGGCGTTCAGCGCGCACCCGATCCTGATGAGTCTCGAACGATATGAGAAGCTGCCAGCCTGGGCGCGCGAAGCAATCGACAAGACGGGCGCCGACCTGATGCGTCAGGGCCTCGCGCTGGATCTCGCCTGGCAGAAACGGGCGGTCGGCGCGATGGCGGGAAAGGTCGCGGTCTACACACCGACCGAGCAGGAGGTTGCGCTCTGGCACCGCGGCGCAAAGGACGCTTGGGTCGCCGTGCGCAAGACCTATGATCCAAAACTGGCACGCCGGGTCCTGGAGGAGCAGAAACAGTCGGAACTGATCCGCGACCTCGAGTCTGCCAAGGCGCTGTAGCGATCAACAGGCCATGAGTATCGTCGATCCGCATCACCACCTGTGGGATCCCGCCAGCGCGCATTATCCTTTACTGGCCGGCCCGATGCACGACCGGGGATGGGGCGACTGGAGCCCGCTGCGACGACCCTACCTCGTTGCCGACTTCCTGTCGGATGCGCGCGAACAGGACTTGGTCAAGTCGGTGCACGTCCAGGCCAATCGTGACCCGGCGAATCCGGTCGCCGAGACCGCCTGGCTAGACGAGCTGGCGTGCGATCCGCAGTCCCGGGGATTTCCTCACGCGATAGTCGCCTATGCCAATCTCGCTGCGCCGGATGTCCGCGAGATCCTGGACGGGCACGCCCGCTACGCCCGGGTGCGAGGTATCCGGCAAGTGCTGAACCGGCACGAAGATCCGCGGCTCAATCGCGCCGAGCACGACTGGTTGTCGATGCCGAAATGGCAGGACGCCCTGGGTCTGCTCGTCGGATTCGGTTGGTCGTTCGACGCGCAGCTCTACTTTCCGCAGATGCCGACGCTGGCCGAAATGGCCCGTCGCCATCCGGATCTCCGAATCGTCATCGACCACGCCGGCATGCCGGTCGACAGGGACGAGGCGAGCCTGGAGGGCTGGCGTTCCGGTATGCGGTTGCTGGCATCATGTCCCAACGTATCCGTGAAGCTGAGCGGATACGGGATGACCGATCTGACATGGACCATCGAAAGTCTGCGGCCGTTCGTGCTGGAACCGATCGACTGGTTTGGTCCGGATCGGGCAATGTTTGCGTCGAACTTCCCGGTCGACAGGCTGATGTCGGGTTATGACCGCCTTTGGGATGCCTACAGGACAATTGTCGCGAAGTTCTCCCCTGCCGAGCAGCACGCGCTCATGAGGGGCACGGCCGAACGTTTCTACCGCCTCTGATTCAGGGTGCCAGGAGCAAGTTGTTCAGCAGTGCAAGAGCTCCGCAGCCAAGCAGACCGAATACCACGACGAAATCGCAGATTCGGTCCTGTGGCCAGGTCCTTGACCGGAACCTCGAATGTGCTGGACGCGACCACCACCGGCAGCGTCCAGATCGCGATTGTCGAACTCAGGCCCCAAGCGAGCATGACCATCTGTGCCAGCACCTGAGGGGCGATCGGGATCTGAAGTGACAGCGTAAGTGGAATCAGTACCGTCGCGCTGACCATCGGGTGAAGCCCGGCAAAGCCCAAACCGACCGTGATCGCGACCTCCAGGACGATGATGATTGCGGGAAACCGGCCAAGACCTTCGATCACGTGGACGAGTGCCTCCGGGAGCCCATAGCCAGCGATCATCGAGCCGAACACGGCCGACGCCGTCATGATGATGACCTCGTCTCCCATCCTGCCCACGCCGGCCGCCATCCGTCTGAGCGCGAGGCCACGGCCTGCACCAGTACGAATCAGGATGTAGCACAACGATGCGAGCGGAAATGCGACCACGATTGCCTGCAGGCTGGTCCAACCCGTTGCGGTGCTGATCAGGACGACGACGCCGACCATCGACGCCGTCGGGACCAGCAGGGCCCCGATCCGCTGGATGACTCTCATCAATGACGCCGCACTGATCGTCGGCGTGAACATCAGCACCGCAAGCATCATTCCGCCGCAGGCGAGCAGCAGTCCGAACCCGATTATCCGGGGGGCGGCGACCATCGGCAGCAGCTGACTCGCAACCGCACTGGCCACGAAAAATGGCGACCAGACGACCGCAAGACCAAGACCCCTGATACTGCTTTGCGCCAACGCGAGGCGCTCAGCATCGCTGAGACGGTCGGGCAGCATCGGGCGCAGCACCGACACGAAGCCGAGGGTGATGATGGCCGCCAGCAGATGGGCGCCCATGGTCATCCATACGGTGCGACCGTCCGGGTCGAGCTCGGTGACGCGGGCGCGGATCCTCAGTGACGGTCGGGCTGACCTCGACTGGCGCCGCGCAGCATGACGACAGTCGGCAGAAACGCGGCGAACGGCAGCGCGGTCTCCAGCCCCCGCCAAAGCGACGCGGCCTCACGATGCAAAATGCTCAGCACGACGGTCGCGCCGCCCAGTACGCAGCCGAGCAGGCGAATGTGCCGGCTCGCTCTGGTGAAGGCAACCGCAATCAGCGCCGCCAGCAAAACGGCGCCCGCGTGTTCCAGGGGCAGGCCTGGCATCACGATGCCGGCAACAACAACGAGCCAGATCGCGGCGAACAACCCCGCAGTCAACCGGCGCGACCGGGTAAGACCGTCGAGCGCCTCGACTGCTGGGGACATGGTCGGGCCGTCTCAGCGGGGCAAGGCAACTACAGGTACTTCGGCAGCCAAGTGGCAAGAGACGGAAACGCGACGATGATCGCCGCGTAGATCAGCGCCACGACGATGAAACCCGGCACGGCACGGAACGCCTGGTTCGGGGGTTCTCGCAGCACGGCCGCCGCCGTGTAGACACCGACGCAGACCGGTGGCGTAATCAGTCCTATGCCCACCAGGCCGACCATGAAGACGTAGAAGTGCAGCAGGTCGATCTTGAGCGCCAGGCAGATCGGATAAAAAATCGGCAGCGTCAGGTAGAAGACCGGCACAACCTCGAGGAAGGTGCCCAGGATGAGGAAGACTACGCCCGCGATCAGGAAGAAGGTCAGCGTATCGATGCCATAGTCGGCGAAGAAGCCGATCAGCGCCTGGGGCGTCCGGGTGTAGGTCAGGATGATGGAGAAATAGACGGCCATCGCGATGATCGCGAAAATCGCAGTTGTCGTCTCAGCAGTCGAGCGCAAGGAGGCGAAGACGCCTTTCCAGGTCAGTTCCCGATAGACGAAAATACCGAGCAGGATCGCGTAGGTGCTTGCAATCGACGCGGACTCCGCCGGCGTCAGCAGGCCGCGATAGAGCCCGCCCAGCACGAGCACCGGCAGGAACAGTGCAGGCAATGCCGCGGCCAGCGCCACAAGACGCGCCCGCCCCGACACCTTTGGCGGTCGCGGCAGGTGGCGGCATCTCCACATCGTGTAGACCAGCAACAGCCCCATCAATACGAGGCCCGGCAGGATGCCGGCAGAGAAGGTCTTCGACACCGGCACATGCGTGATCGAACTGAAGATGATCGCCGTGTTGCTCGGTGGAATCAGCGCGTCGATCAGCGCCGCGGACGCCGTCAGCACGATGACAAAAGGCTTCGGATAACCGTTGGCGACCATGGGCGGCATCATGACCGATCCGATTGCGACAATTGACGCAAGTATCGACCCGGAGATCGCGCTGAAGACCGCGATCGACAAGATCAGCGCTAGCGCCATGCCGCCCGGCAAATGCCCGACAAGCGCCATTCCGAAGGCGACCAGGCGATTGGCCGCGCCGCCGTGGAACATGACGGCACCAGCAAAAATGAAGATCGGAATCGCTACCAGCACGTGCTTGGTCATCGCGTCGAACGAAACCTGCATCAGGGTATGCGCAGGCAGGTTCAGAACTTTCATGGCCAGGCCCGCAGCGCTGATCCCGAAGACCAGAAACAGCGGGACCGACATCGCCATCAGGACGACAGCAAGCACGCCGAATGCGATCAAGCGGTGTCTCCGTGGAGTCCTTCATGGTGCCGCCTGCCTAGTGCTTCACCGATCAGACTCTCAAGGCAGAAGTTGGCGGCGATCAGAAAACCGATCGGATAGGACACGTAGAGATACCACAGAGGGAACTCGATCTCGGTCGTCGACAACTGGCCTAATTCAGCGAAGAAAAGCGTCGTCCGGAAGCCGAGCACGCCGATGACGAGTGTCGCTGCAAGCGCGATCGCCAGGACGATGATCCGCAGCATCGTCAGCGCGCGTCCGGTCAGGAAGTGGACCAGCATGTCGACAGTGATGTGGCGATCGGTCCGCAACAGGACCCCAAGCATCGGGAATACCATCCACGGCACGAGCTGCGGCGCAGTCTCGTCCAGAAACGAATAGCCCTGCCCGGTGACCAGCCGGGTCCCGGCGCTGACCACCGGCAATGCGACGACAACCGCAACCACGGCCCCCGCAAGGGCGACGAGCACCCACTCAAGCCAGTCGTTGACCCGTTTATAGGCGAGGTAGAGGCGCGTCAACATCGACTGGATGAGGTCGGGAGGGGAGCGCAGCGTGCGGTCGCCGCGCCCTCACATTGGCGCGACTACTGCGACCGTCCAACAAAGCGGCGCGCCGCGGCCAGGATCTCCGGCGACATCATCTTGGCCAGTTCGGGCTCGGTCTTTTCTTGGTCCAGCTTGCGAATCTGCCTTCAGTTCGTCGCCTTGCAGTTCTGTGACCTTGCCGCCGTGCTTCTCGACCATCTCCTTGAGGGCGTCCGCATTGCCTGCCATGGTGCCGTCGGTCGCTTCGACGCTGATTTCCCGTCCCACCGTCAGAACCAACTCCTGCAGGTCTTTCGGCAGTGCACCGAACCAAGCGGCGTTTGCCATCAGTTCGCTGTCCGCGTAGACGGCATACGGTAGCTGCGCGAACTTCAGGTGATCCCACCAGGCGTACGCCTTGACGGCCGTCGGCACCGTTGCCAGCGTATCGATCATGCCGGACTGCAGCGCCGTGTAGACCTGCTCGGTGGACACCGATACGACGCTCATCCCACGAGCGGCGAGCCCCGGCCGCTCCGAGGCAGCGAGTGACCGGGCTTTCAGTCCTTCCATCGACGCTATCGAATTCAAGTCCCGTTTCATCGTGAAGGTCACATACGGTCCGACAGGGACATAGGCCAGGTGCACGACTCTTGCCTTGGCGAGCGCGCGTTCGCGCATTGCCTTGCCTTCGGGCGACTTACGCATGAATTCGCGCTGCTGCTCGATGCTGTCCCAGAAATTCGGAATCTGGAACACGTTCCAGTCCTTCTCGATGGCGGCCATCTGATTGTGCGTGACGACGCCGCCCATCTCCACGGATCCCGCCGAGAGCGCACCGATGATCTGGCGGATCGTGAAAAGCTGCCCCGAGGGGAACACCTCGATCGTCAGGCGGCCCTTGCTCCGGGCGGTAACCTCGTCGGCGAACTTCTTCGCCATCTTGGCGCTTTCGTGATCCGAGCCCCAGTGATAGGACAGCCGCGCCATCTGTTTGTCTTGGGCCTGCGCGGCAGACATTGGGGCGACCAGCACGGAAACGGCAAGCGATGCCATCAGTGCCGCGGAGGCACCTAGCGTTCCAACTCCAAGTCCATTCATCGTGTCTCCTCCTGAACCTTGTCTTCTTGTCGACAATTGTGCCCGGTAAAAAGAAGACGGCAATCCAGAAATTCGCCGTCCCACGGTCCGGCCGCCTCCCCAGAAAAACGCTTGTTGTGTCGACGTGCAGAATGTCTACAATCGGGCCGTCGAAAAATGACCTGGAGACTGGAGTGGCTCAAGAGCGGGTGAAATCGGAAATTACCGGCAAGGTCTGGAAGATCCTGACGCCGGAAGGGGCAGTCGTCGAGGAGGAGGAGACGCTGATCATCATCGAATCGATGAAAATGGAGATCCCCGTTCTGGCGCCGATCGCCGGCAAAGTCCTGAAGATCCTCGTCGAGGAGACCCAGGACGTCTCCGAGGGCCAGGATGTCGCGCATCATCGAGACCTGACGCGGCGCGTGCGATGAAACGGGTATTGATCGCCAATCGCGGCGAGATCGCTTGTCGCGTCGTCCGGAGTTGCCGCCGCCTCGGGCTCGAATCCGTCGCGGTCTATTCCGAACCCGACGCCGACGCGATGCATGCAGCCGTAGCCGACCATCGCTACAGCATCGGCGGTGCGTCGCCGGCGGACAGCTACCTGCGGATCGACGCGCTACTGGCGGCCGCGCGCGCGACCGGTGCCGATGCGGTGCACCCAGGGTACGGATTTCTTGCTGAGAATGCGCAGTTCGCCCGCGCCGTCCAGATGCGCGGGCTGATCTGGATCTGGCTCCTCGCCGGGATTCGATTGTGGTCGATGGGCGACAAGGAGCGGGCTCGTTCGCTTGCCGAGGAAGCCGGAGTGCCAGTCCTGCCCGGCAGCCGCCGATTCGGACCGGACGACGACGACGGACAGGCCGAAGCCGCCGCCCGGGTCGGGTTTCCGCTGCTCGTCAAGGCGTCGGCCGGTGGCGGCGGGATCGGCATGCGGCGGGTCGACAGGCCCGAGGATCTGCTCGCCGCCGTAGTAGCGACCCAGTCGATGGCGATGCGAGCGTTCGGCGATAGCACTGTCTATCTTGAGCGCTTTATTTCCGAAGCTCGTCACGTCGAAGTCCAGGTTTTCGGATTCGGTGACGGCAGCGCGATCCACGTCCACGAACGTGACTGCTCGATCCAGCGACGTTTCCAGAAGATCATCGAGGAAAGTCCCGCGCCGGGGCTGGACGACCGCGTCACGCGCGATGTGCGACGCCGCCGTCGCGCTGTGCCGCCAGCAGCGCTATCAGGGGGCGGGCACCGTTGAGTTTGTCGTCGACGCCAGCACCCAGGACGTTCTACTTCCTCGAGATGAATACGCGCATCCAGGTCGAGCATCCGGTCACGGAGATGACCACCGGGCATCGATCTGGTCGGCATGCAGCTTCTGCTGGCCGCGGGCAGGCACTGCAGGTCCGGAGCCAGTCGGATGTGTCGGCGAACGGCCATGCGATCGAGTGCCGAATCTACGCGGAGCGCCCGCACGAAAGTTCCTGCCGAGCACCGGCGTGCTGTCACGTCTGGTGCTGCCCGACACCGATCAGACGCTGCGCATCGATCGGGGTCCGGCAAGGCGACCGGATCACGCATTACTACGACCCGATGATCGCTAAGCTCATCGTCCATGCGCCGACGCGCGACGATGCGATCGAGCGGATGCTCGACGCACTGACCCGCGTCGAGATCGACGGCGTCGAGACGAATCTCGCGTTTCTCGCCGCCACGGTCGGTCACCGGTCGTTCAGGGCCGGCGACGTCCAGACCGCCTTCGTCGACCGCCACCTTTCCGAGCTCGTCCCGCCGGTGCCACGTCGATGAGCGCCGGCAGAACGCGGGGTCATCATCGTCACCGGCGGCAGTCGCGGTATCGGTGCCGCGACCGCGCGGCTCGCGGCGCAGCGCGGCTACGACGTCTGCGTCAGTTACGTTCGGGACCAGGCCGCGGCGGAAGCCGTCGTCGCCGACATTACACGCTCGGCCAGCGCGGGCTCGCGGTGCGTGCCGACCTCGGTCGCGAGCACGACATCGTCGATCTCTTTCGGACAACCGACCGGGAACTCGGTGTCGCGTGTGCGATCGTCAACAATGCCGGCGGCGCCTTCGGCATGCGCCGGAGGGTCGCCGACATGCAGTGGGACGCCATCAGCGCGGTTCTCTCCGTCAACCTGACCGGCGTCATCATCAGCTGCCGGGAGGCGATCCGACGGATGTCGACCGAGCGGGGCGGTCGCGGCGGCGCGATCGTCAACGTGTCGTCGGTGTTCAGCCCGGCTTGGCGCACCGAATCTCTGGATGGACTATGCGGCCGCAAAAGGCGGCGTCGACGCGTTCACCACCGGGCTGGCACTCGAAGTTGCCGCCGAGGGCATCCGCGTCAATGCCGTCCGACCGGGCCTGATCGCCACCGACCTGCACGCCGCGAGCGGCATGCCCGACCGGGCCGAGCGCGCCGGCAAGCAGATGCCAATGAAACGGGCCGGCACCGCCGAGGAGGTCGCGGATGCGATTGTCTGGCTTGCCTCGCCCGGCGCGTCGTACGTGAGCGGCGCCATCGTCGACGTCGCGGGAGCCCGATGAAGCTGCTCGAGCACGAGATCAAGACCTTCCTGCGCGGCCGGGGCATTCCGGTGCCGGAGGCCATCGTCGCAGCGTCGCCTGAGGCCGCGTCGGCGGCGGCGCAGGCGCTGGGCGGCAAAGCTGTCGTGAAGGCGCTGGTCGCAGCCGGTCGGCGCGGCAAGTCCGGCGCTGTCCGCGTCGCCGAATCACCGGACGCGGCTGCGGCGGCGGCCACGGCGCTGCTCGGTACCGTCGTCGCGGGATGTCCGGTCGACGCCGTCTACGTCGAACAATGCATGCCGATCCGGACCGAGATGTACCTGAGCTTCACGTTCGGTCCGATCGCGCCGCAGATGATCGTGTCTATGTCGGGCGGCGTCGACATCGAGGACGTCGCGCGCACGCATCAGCGTCGGTCGTCGTCCGGCCCATCGATCCGATTGTCGGACTGAAGGCGTGGCACGCCGCCACCGCCTGGGCAGAGGCAGGCGCCCCGAGTCCCAGCGTGCCGATGCTTGCGGCGATCACAGTGCAGCTCTACGACGCGTTTCGCGACGCCGACGCGACGATGCTCGAACTCAATCCTGTCGCGATGACCGAGCAAGGCGCCGTGTCGGTCGTCGGTGCGATGGCCGAGATCGATGACAACGCGTTATTTCGCCATCCAACGTGGGCTGCGAACAGCGAGGACGTTGGCCGTTCCGACGGGCGGCAGCCTAATCACGCGCGAGCAACAGGTGCGGGCAGCGAACCGCCAGTTTCCAGGGGCGTCGGTGCGGTACACGGAACTGGATGGCGATATCGGTCTGATGGTCTCCGGAGGTGGTGCGGGACTTGCTCCAACATGATCTCGTGCTGGCGGCAGGTGAGCATCCGAGCTGTCACACCGATCTCAGTCCAACCCCCACCGCAGACAAGCCGGCGGCGCTGATAGAGGCGATCCTCGCCAATCCGAGGACACGCGGCCTGCTGATCGGCTTCAACTATCTGCAACTCGCGCGTTGCGACCTGACCGTCGAGGCACTTCTGCTGGCGCTGGATCGCTCCGGCAAGGATACCCGCAGCTTCCCCGTGGTCCTGCGGTTGTTCGGACCGCACGAGGATGAGGCCCGGCGACTGGCAGCCCAGCGCCAGGGTATGAATTATCTGCCGGCGGATGCCACGTTGGCCGACGGCGTCGCTGCGATCGTTGCCGCCGTGCGCCGCGTCCGTGAACAAGAGGCCTCGCCGTCTGGAGCGGGCAAATGAGCATTCTGGTCGACGGCAGCACGCGGCTTCTGATCCAGGGAGCGACGGGCAACCAGGCCCGCTTCGATATCCGGTACTGCCAGGCTTACGGGACGTGCGTAGTTGCTGGCGTCACGCCGGGCCGCGGCGGGGAGCAGGTCGAAGGAGTGCCGGTCTTCGATACCGTCGAGGCGGCAGTACGAGAGACGGGCGCCAATGCCAGCGCGATCTATGTGCCGGCGCGTTCGGTGCGCGACGCAGTGCTCGAGGCGGTCGACGCGGGTCTGCGCACGCTGGTCGCCTTTGCCGAGAACGTGCCCCGGATGGACGCTTCGATTGCTGTGACGGCAATCCGGGCCGCGGGAGGCCGGATGATCGGCTTCAACACCAACGGCATCGTATCGCCGGGCCGATGCAAGGTCGGCGGTATCGGCGGCGACCGCACGACACTGATCTACCGGCCAGGTCGCATCGGCGTCTGCTCCAGGTCAGGTGGCATGTCCGCGGAAGTCAGCTATACCCTTGGTCGCGCCGGTCTCGGCGTCTCCACCTGTGTGTCGATGGGCGGCGACCCGATCGTCGGGATGCGCATGGTCGAGATTCTCCGACTCTTCGAAGCGGATCCGGAGACTGATGCGATGGTCATCTTCGGCGAGCCCGGGGGAACACACGAAAGCGAGGTTGCCGCAGCGATCCAGGCCGGCGATCTGCGCAAGCCGGTCATCGCATTGATTGCCGGCCAGTTCCAGGAGCGATATCCGCCAGGCCAGAGCTTTGGCCATGTCGCCGCGATGATCCGTGGCAGCGCCGATACTGCAACCGCGAAGCGGCAGTTGCTGGGTGACGCGGGAGCCCGCGTCGCCCGCTCTCTGGAGGAGGTCCCAGCATTACTCGATTCATCCGCGAAAGTTTGAATGATCGCGGCAGAATCGGGCAGCGAGGGATACCGGTGTCAGGCGGGCTTTGGGAGCCTGGAGAAGAGACCTTGGCGCCAGGCCAGCATGCCTAGCGAAGCCAGCCCGGTTGCCAGCCATAAGGGCCCGAGGCCGACGACATGCATAACCAGACCGCCGGCTGCCAACCAAGCGAAGAGTCGCCAGATTCCCACGAGTCGTTGAAACAGAAATCCCTGCGCTGCGGCGGATACAAGTACGCTTATGACCAGGACCTCAGCGAGCAGCCCGGCCGTTGTCCAGCCACCGGGGAACTCTCGGGCGAGCAGAACCGGCTGATAGACGAAGAGGAAGGGCAGCACGTAGAGCATCAGTGCCAGCGAGGTCGCCTCGACAGCCGTTTTGAAGTAGGAAACCTGGGCAATCGCACTGGCTGCGAGGGCGGCGGCGGCCACTGGAGGCGTGATTGCCGACAGGCAGGCGTAGTAGAGGATGAAAAAGTGCGCAAGATACCGATCCAATCCGTGGCTCGTGACGATCGGTGCAGCGATCGCCGCTGTCAATACGTACGCGCCGACAGTTGGGATGCCGGCGCCGAGGATCAGGCACATCACCGCGGTCGACAGGAGCGCAAGGAACAACGAGTCGCCGGATACTGCCTCGACCGCCCAGCCGAGCGGCACAGCGGCGCCAGTTGCGGTCACGCATTCGGACAAGACGCCGACGGTTCCCATGACGACCGCCATGCTCGCGCCCTGTAGCGCTCCCCTGCCGAGTCCGCTGCGCAACTTGGCAGCAGTCTGCACCAGTTCAGGCCAGATCTCCCCGCCCTGCCTGTCGCTGTCGAGTGCCGCCTGCATACGACCAGGCAGCATCGGCCGCAGCAGTACCAGCGCGAAGCGCAGGACGATCAAAGTCACGATCGCATAGAAAGCGGCGAACGAGACCGAGCGAAGGTCCCAGAGCAGGTACGTCATTACCGCCAACGGCCCCAGGAATAGCGGCAGGTGACTGAGGATCACTGCGCCGTCGGGCGCCAGCGTGGCTCGCGGAATCCCGATGCGTCGCGAAGCGAAGTAAACGGCGGCGAAGACGGCCACGTAGAACAGCACCGCTGGAATGGCTGCGGTCACCGCGATTTCCCAATATGGCACCGCCAGCAGCGCCGCCATGATGAAAGCGACCGACCCCATCACTGGCGGGACCAGTTGACCGCCAGTCGATGCCGTTGCTTCGATCGCGGCGGCGGTTTCGGGCGGATAGCCGTCCCGCTTCATCCAAGGGATCGTATAAGTCCCGCAGATGGCGACATTCGATACAGCCGCTCCCGTGACCATGCCCATCATGCCGCTGCTTACAACGGTCGTGAGTCCCGAGCCTCCCGGCAAGCGCCTGCTGATGGCTTTTCCGACTTCAGTGAACGGACGATTGCCATCCAGTGCCTCGAGCAGGCCGCCGAAGACCATGAACAGAAAGACATCGTTCGCCGATATAGCCATGAAGGTGCCATAGATGCCGCTATAGAGGCCAATCGACAGGTTCGAAACTACAGTACTGAACGGCGTTCGGGGAGCACCCCAATCCGCCGGCAGAAGATAACCGAACTGGTAATAAAGAACGCAGCCGATCGCGATCATCGGCAGCACCGGCCCCCACTGGAACCAGGTCACCGCAAAAACCACGGCCAGCAGTGCAACTCCGACAGCCATGTCCACCGGCCTTGGGAATCCCTGCGAATTGATCAGGGTGTCGAACTGCCAGAAAACGTACAGCATCGCGAGCAGGCCGGCGCAGGCGAGCGCGAGCGCGAACTGGCGGCGCAGACCGGTACTGACCGCGCCAGCGGCAAGGGCTATCAGCGCGATCGACACGCCGATATGGAAGTTCTGGACCAGCAGCGACTCCAGAAAAGCCGTCTGCGTCAGCGCCAGATGAAAGAGGGCAAGCGCAACGCCGAGAACCTCGACCGTCGCGGCGATGCTTGTCGAAACCCGCGTCACCGGGAGAACTCAGTTCAACAGGCCCGCTTCCCGATACGCCCGCATTGCGCCGGGGTGTATGCGATCAAGTTGATAGGGGAGAAATTCCTTCGTAAAGACAGCCGCCATGCCGCCTGTCTCCGTGATCTCCAGGAGATACTCGATGGCCGTCCGAACGAGTTCGTAGGCAGCCTCCTCGGGGAAGGATTCGTCCACGGCCATGTAGTCGGCATTTGCCATCACGGTCATTGCCTCCGTCTGCAAGGGCACGGTCCCGGAGGGCACGTCGACGATCTGGATCGGAATACCCCGCTCCTTCCGTGTTCGTTCATAGTCCGACCGCGGAAACAGCACGTACCGGTACGGTTTGCCAGACGCCTGCAAGTTGATCACGCCCTGCGTAGGCCCCAACTTATTCGCCTTGGCGTTGTACCAGAGGTTCACGTAACCGACCTCGACGGTGTCATCGAGCAGCCCCTTGACGATGTCGGGGAAGGCAAGATGCTGCAGGCTGACTTTGTCGTAAAGTCCCGTGGCCTTCAGCAGTTCCTCCCCCATCAGCGACGCGGTGCCTGCTTTCGGGCCCAGAGCGACGCGCTTTCCCGCAAGATCCGACGGTTGCCGGATGTCCGGACTGCGGGTCACGAACATCCAGATCGGCCACGCGACATTCATCAACGCGTGCACCTTCAGGCTGCCCAGACCCGCCTGGAACGGCGGCTGCCTGCGTTCGGCCAGCCAGGGGCTGATCGGGTCGCAGTTGAAGACCAGTTCTTTCAGATTGGTCGACGGCTCCAGCGCGGTCCTCAGGTTGAACAGGTAACCCTGCGTCGGCTGGCTGCGCTTGCGCAGCCACTTCGATTGCTTTGCAAGTATCCGGTCGTGGGTCAGCGCCCATTCATATTCACCGATGCCCGCTGGCGCGGTCAGGTGCACCACCGTCATCGACGGCTGCTGGGCCCGTACGGCTGGCGGAATCAGAAAGGGCCCGAGCCCGGCCGCCGCGCCAAGCAAGAGAGTACGCCGGCCTTTGAAGCTGTTTTGCGCATCTTCCATAGGTCTCCCCCGATTCCGGCATGCGTGTAGTATTGTCGACATTAGGAACTGAGCGTCCCTGGCTGTCAAGTCGGACGGACCGAGGCCTGCAGGCGTGACGCAGGTTCACCGGGCCGGCAACAATCGATCTTCCGGCAAGCCTCTAGAATACGTCTCCATGACCGAATACAAGACTCGTCCGTCCCCGTCCAGGAGATTATCAGCGGAGCCTCGCGGCCCGCGCTCTCCGAAGCTGTCTGCGCAAGCGCTGTCGCTACCCGAGCAGATCGCCGAGCAGATCGGCAATGCAATCAATCGCGGTGCCTATGAACCGGGTGCCCGAATTCAGGAACAGGAAATCGCTGCGCAGTTCGACGTCAGCCGCGGCCCGGTCCGAGAGGCATTGCGGATCCTGGAGCGGGACGGGCTTGTCGAGATCAATGCGAGGCGTGGTGCACAGGTGACCAAACTCACGGTCGAAGAAGTCGTCTCCATCTTCGATCCTCGAATCTCTCTGAACGGGCTCGCCGCCCGGCGCGCCGCCGAGCGACGCGACCCGGAGTGCATCGAGAGGATGAAATCGGGTGTGGCCCGCCTGATGGAATTGTCGTCCGGCGACGATGCCGATGCCTACGTAAGTACGATGTACGGGGTGCACCGATCCGTGACAGACGGCGCGTGCAACCCGTTCCTGACGCGCCTGGTGTTTCTTCTCAATAATCAGACCCTGCGCTATGCGAGGCTTGGTCTTGCGACGCCTCGGCGACGCCAGCAGTCGGCGCGCAACTGGAAGAGGATGCTGCTCGCCATCCAGGCGGGCGATGCCGACGTGGCACAGGCGGCAGCCGAGCAGCTCGCACGCGATTCGCGCGACACGGTCATCCGACTATTGACCGCCGGCATTGACAGGCCGGACGCAGCCGAGACCTCCGCCGTGACGGCGGCGGCGCCAACTGCCGCAGATCAGAAGCCGCGGGCGTCCAGAAAGCGTTCGTAGCGCGCCAGCGCGCTGATCCCAGCCGCCGCATTGCTCAACTCGTCGTAGACCGGCACGCCAAGACTCACGGCTTCCTGTCGAAAGGCGCGCTTTCGCGCTTCGCAGACCTCACTTCCGTCCGAACGCAGCACCAGCGCGAAGTGGGCGCAGCCAGGGTATCGCCTCTGAACCCGCAACGCCGCCTGAATCAGGTTGGCAAGGAAGTCGGCTTTCTGATTGGCCGAGCTGACGAAAACCGGAAGGTTGAGATGTGTGATGACAGCGTCGGGTTCGCCCGACGCGCAGACGATCTCGAGAATGCGCTCGGCGATCCGGCCGTCCTCCTGGCGCAATGTGAACGCCGGCGCGTCTATCGGGTTGACGATCGACGTCCCGGACGGCAGCGCCAGTTTCTCCAACGCAGCCACAGCCGCATCGGGCAGCGGAGTGACGTCCAGGTTCTCGCGAGCGAAGGCGTCGGCGGCCAGCACGCTGGTGCCGCCGCCGTTGCCGAACAGCACGCAGCGGTGGGTGGGGCGACCACGGCGCGGTTCGAGCAGCTGGAAAGTCGCCAGCTGATCGAGGAACTGCTCGAGCGATTCCGAAAGGATGGCGCCTGTCTGTCGGGCAAGCCCCTGCCAGATAGCCATGGGTGTCGCTAGCGAGCCGGTGTGGGACGCGGCCGCGCGCCGGCCCTGCCCGGTCTGGCCACCAAGCAGCAGCACAACCGGCTTGTCCGCCCGGGCGTTGCGCAGTGCCTCGAAGAAGCGCCGGCCTTCTTTTACGTCCTCCACATAGACGCCGATCACCCGGGTGCGCGGGTCCGCCAGAAAAAACTCG
Organism: uncultured beta proteobacterium; assembly: GCA_963834335.1. Taxonomy (GTDB): domain Bacteria; phylum Pseudomonadota; class Gammaproteobacteria; order Burkholderiales; family Burkholderiaceae_E; genus Lautropia. The sequence continues at coordinate 1,490,093 of CAWIBK010000002.1, forward strand.
AGCATATCGGCCGGGCCAACATCGGCACTGTTGCCGAGCGTGACCAGACCGGAGTACCGGATGCCCCTGGTCTTGCCGCGCAGAATGATATCGACAGCGAGCCCGCCACTCTGCGAGATGATGCCGACCGGACCGCTCTCGGCGGGACAGTCACCGATGAATGCGAGGCCACCACGCGGCGAATACAGTCCAAGGCAGTTCGGTCCCAGCGTACGGACGCCACTCTCGCGGCAGGCCTGTACCAGCTCGCGCTCGAGGTCGACGCCCTGGCTCACTTCGCCGAAACCGCTTGAAATCACCTGCGCGAAGCGCGCCACGCCGGCTGCTGATCGGATGATGGCAGGCACCTGCGGGGCGGAAACGGCGATGTAGACGTAGTCGAAAAGCTCGCCGGCCGCTGCTAGGGACGGCGCAGTCGGCAAACCTTCGATCGCCGTGGCGCTCGGATGTATCGGAACGATGCGCCCCTTATACCCGAGAGCAAGACTCTGCCGAATGAAGTCGTTGGCCACTGTGACCGTGCTGGACGACGCGCCGATCACTGCCATCGATCGCGGCGAGAACAGCGGCTCCCAGATGGCGGCGGCATCGCGGTCGGGAACGTCGCGACGGACTTGGACGCTTTCGTCGACATGCGGCTCGGACCGAAGAATGACCCGCGCATCGCAGGTCATCACGCCGCTGGCGTTCGCGATCACAGGATTCAGATCTATCTCCGCGATATCGTCCGCATGTTCAACCAACACCCCCCGAGCGCCTCCGATAGCGAGCAAAGCCGCGATCAATGCCGGTTCGTCGATGCAGATGCCACCACGGGCGCCGCGCAGCAGCGGCAGGGACCGGAGTTCCTCCAGCATGTCGAGTGCGTCCTCGCGCATCGATCGGGCAGATGCGGAAAACCGCATCTGCCAGGAGCTCAACGAAGATACCTCCGGTCCCCAACATCAGAACCGGGCCGAAGCGAGAATCCTGGAAGCCGCCGATGACGATCTCGTGACCCGCGTCCGCCATCCGTTCTATCAGCACTTGACCGCCCGGCAATCCATGCTTAGTCGCGACCGAAGATACGGCCGCATAAGCGTCCCGAACGGCCGCAGCAGACTGCAGATTCAGGCGGACTCCGCCGATATCGGTCTTGTGAGTGCCTGCCCCGATGAGCTTCACGACAACCGGCGGGCGGAGCTCGTCGAAAGCCGCGAGCGCGGCACCGACGTCCGCGACGACACGGCCGTCGGGAATCGGTAGCCCGTAGGCGGCGACGGCGCGCTTTGAAGCAGGCTCGTCGAGCGCGGACGCGCCGCTTTGGCGTGCGACCCGCAAGACATTCGCAAGCTGTTCCCGTCGTCCGATGGCGTCATCGCCGTGGTTCGTCGATTTCAAAGGTCCTCCCACCGTTTACCGGAAGCCGACCTTGGCTCGCCGGTGTCATAATGTCTACAATCTTACGACAAGCCAAAAGAAGAACGCGATGGCAGGCAAAAGCACGGCAAGCCCGAAGTCCAGGGTTCCACGGCCAAGGGAAGCGAAGGAAAGTCGTCCTCGCTCCGGTTCCAGCCCGGTCAGGCCCGACGACTCACTGGCCACACCTGTAACCGAAGCCTATCTCGCGAAAGGCGACTGGAATCCTCTCTGGGACCAGCTGCGACGTCTCGATCCGGAATTCATGGAGGCGTACTTGGCCTTCCGCGATGTTCCGCACCGTAAAGGGCCACTACCGCCTCACATCAAGGAATTGATTCTCGTCGCAATTAATGTAGCCACCACGCATCTGTACGGTCCCGGCGCGCGTCGACACATGCAAAATGCGCTCCGACTAGGGGCGACCCCGGCAGAACTGCTGGAAACGATCGAACTGACCACGGTGATGGGCATCCACGCGTGCAATCTCGCGATACCGATCATGGTCGAGGAGGTCGAGAAATTCGACTCGGTGCGTCGGGGAGTGACTCGTCCCTAGAGGGACACCGTGTCCCTCCATCTGCCCCCCTCCCGGGAAGCTTGCCGTCGTCCTATACTCCCTGTACTTGGCGCGCACCCTGGAGATTCCGCATGATCAAAGGCCTGCACCACAATGCCTACCGCTGCCGCGACTCCGAGGAGACACGGCGATTCTACGAGGGATTCCTGGGTCTGCCGCTGGCGGAGGCACTGGAGATCGGCCAGACGAAGAGCGGGCGCAAGACCGAGACGCTGCACACTTTCTACCGCCTCGACGATGGATCCTTCCTGGCGTTCTTCGAGGCGCCCGACATGCCCTTCGAATTCAAGGCGCAGCACGATTTCGATCTGCACATCGCGCTGGAAGTGGAGCCGCCAGTGCTGGAAGAGATGATGGCCAAGGGCAAGGCTGCCGGCATCGAGACGCGCGGCATTTCCGACCACGACTTCATACACTCCATCTACTTTCGCGACCCGAACGGCTACGTGATCGAATTAACCGCCAAGATGCCCGGCCACGACCGGGAGATGGATCCGAAGCAGAACGGCGCACGGGCCAAGCTCGACAAGTGGACGGCGGGCAAGGGCGCGCGGTCTCAGGGCCGCTAGCTCTGGCCGAGCACATCCTCGGCCACACGCCGGATCGACGCAAGCAGCACCTCGACGATCCGGTCGATCTGTTTCTCGGTAATGACGTACGGCGGCGCAACCAGTACGGTGTCGCCATCGACGCCGTTGGCGCCGGCCGACCCGGCCAGTAACAGCACGTTCTCGCGCGCAGCGGCTTCGACGATTCGCTCTGCAATCCTTGCTGCGCGCGGAAAAGGCCGGCGGCTCGACTTGTCGTGGACCAGTTCAAGACCCCGAAGCAGACCGCGCCCCCTGACCTGCCCCACCATGGGCAACTCTGTTGCGGCCTGCAGGCGCTGCTGGAGATACTGCCCCCGCTCCCTGACTTGGCGAAGGAGATCGTTGGCCTCGATGTAGTCGATCACCGCGCTGCCGGCAGCGCCGAGCAGCACGTGGCCGGTCAGTGACTCGCCGTGCAGGAAAGACGTTTCTGCCGACTCGAAGGCCTGATAGACCCGCTCGTGCACCAGCACCGCACCGACCGGAACAAATCCACCGCCGAGTCCCTTGCCCAGCGTGATGATGTCCGGAACGATGCCGCTTTCTTCGACGCCGAACCAGTCCCCGGTCCTGCCCAATCCGGAAACAATCTCGTCCACGATCAGCAGGACGTCGTTGCGATCGCACGCGGCGCGTGCGCGCTGAAAATACTCGGGCGGAGTCGCCAGCGCGCCGAGCGGGCCGCCGGCGACCGGCTCGGTGATGAAGGCCGACACATACTGCGCGCCGACGGTGGCGATCGCCTTCTCAATCTCATCGGCGCACTCGGCCTGGCAGGACGGATAAGTCAGTCCGAGCGGACAGCGGTAGCAATTCGGAGGCTCGACTTTCGGGAAGTCGAGCAGGTAGGGCTCATACGGCCTGCGCCTCGGTGGCGTGCCGGTCATCGACAGCGCTCCCATCGTACTGCCATGGTAGCTGTGCCGGCGCGAGACAACCCGCGTCTTCTCGGGACTGCCTTTGAGCAGATGGTATTGACGCGCCAGCTTCATCGCGGCCTCGTTCGCGGTCGACCCCGACGTGGTCAGCCAGACCTTAGAGAACCCCGGGGGAGCGATGCGAATGAGCTGATCCGCGAGACGCTCCTCGGCCGCCGTGGTGAAGTCGCCGGTGTAGGCGAAATTGAGCGTCATCACCTGATCGGAGATCGCCTGGGCCACCTCGAACGGACTGTGTCCCAGGATAGCGACGAAGACGCCGCCGACGCCGTCGATGTAGGTCACACCCTGGTCGTCGGAGATCTCCGCGCCGTCGCCGCCGACGGCAACCGGATACGTCCGCGAAATGTTGCGATGAAAAACCGATGAACCTGCCACGTCCCTGCCCCTCCGAATCCGCACGCCGTGTCAGATCATATGCGACTCAAGCGCGAGCCCGGCCGGGCTAGAGGCTCCGGATCAGCTGCCGGTAAAGGGTATTGGCGCGGGTCAGGTGCGCGCGCATCGCCTCGGACGCTGCGGCCGGGTCGTGCGCCGCGATGGCGTCGACGATGCGTTCATGCTCGGAGAGCGTCAATGCCTCGGCGCCAGGGGCCCGCACCAGCGACTGATAGTGTTCTCCCGCCCAGCGGAACAGGGCCTCCGCGACCGCAGGAAAGATCGGGTTGCCGCTGATGCCGGCGATTTCACGGTGAAACGCCATGTCGCGCTCGACGAACTGGTCGAAGTCGGCCAGGGAGGCCCGCTGCTGCGCGATTGCCAGGCGCAACCGGGCCACCTGCTCCTCGGTGGCCCGCTCCGCGGCCATGCTCGCCGTCCCGCATTCCAGGAAGAGACGCGCCTCTTTCATATGCTCGAGGCTGCCAGGTTGACTTCTAAGGAGGTGCATTGCACCGCCGGCCATCTGAGCCACGAGGCGCTCCGCGGTAGGCACCACGACGCGCGCCCGCTCGCCGTGGACGATCTCGACGATGCCCGAGCGTTCCAGCGCCTGCAGGGCTTCGCGTACCGCCGGGCGGCCCACGCCGTACTCGTCCATCAATTCCCGCTCGGAAGGCAGCTGTGAACCCGCGGGAATCGCGCCCGCGCGGATGCGTGCCATCAGGCGATCGAGCACCTCCTGGTAGATCTTGCGGCGCTGAATCGTTTCGGCCATCAGTCATCCCCTTCTTCTGCGTTACCCCGGGCATAGGAACTCCCGACAAATCGGCCTGGTGTTCTCATGGTACCAAGTGGTATGATGAGTATATAAGATTCCAATTGCCCGTGACCCGCCCCTCAACGCCCCCTCTAAGGAAAACAGCCATGAATCAGACCATCGCCCTCTTGGGCGCCGGCGGCAAGATGGGCGTTCGCCTGTCGAAAAACCTCATGAAGTCCGACTTTCGCGTTCGCCATGTGGAACCGAGCCCGGTCGGGCGCCAGCGTCTTAAAGATGAACTGGGTCTCGATTGCGTGAGCGCTGACGTCGCCCTCGAAGGGGCCGACGTCGTGATCCTCGCCATCCCGGACACGATCATCGGCAAGATCGCGCACGAACTGTCGCCAAAGTTGCGCGCCGGCACGATGGTGATGCTCCTCGACGCCGCTGCGCCCTTCGCCGGACACCTGCCCGATCGGAAGGACCTCACCTATTTCGTCGCACACCCCTGCCATCCGACAATCTTCAACGACGAGACGGAGGAAGCCGCTCGGCGCGACTATTTCGGTGGAGGCGCCGCCAAGCAGTCAATCACGAGCGCGCTGATGCAGGGCCCCGACTCGGCCTGGGATCTCGGCGAAGCGGTCGCAAAAGCAATCTACGCCCCCATCAAGGACTCTTACCGCCTGACTGTGGACCAGATGGCGATCCTGGAGCCCGGCCTGTCGGAAACTGTCTGCGCGACCCTGCTGCAAGTGATGCGCGACGCCATGGACGAAGTCGTGCGCCGCGGCGTGCCGAAGGCATGCGCGCGTGATTTTCTCCTGGGGCATATGAACATCCTCGGCGCCGTGATCTTCAACGAGATTCCCGGCGCCTTCTCCGACGCCTGCAACAAGGCGATCACATTCGGCAAGCCGCGCCTGATGCGCGACGACTGGCTCAAGGTCTTCGACCGGGACGAGATCGCCGAGAGCATTCGACGGATCACCTGACAGCCGAAATTACCGGACCGGCCAAGCTTTCCCGGCACGGCGATCAATTGGCAGGGCGGTCAATTGGCACGGCGGTCAATTGGCAGGGCGGTCAACCCGCACTTCGATGCGAGGAATCGCCTGCGACTTTGAGGTTGAGAGTCGGCTCGGAGGGTGCTGCTGAAGCCGCCATCCCCCCCGCCGCGGCAAAAGTCAGCACGCCCAGGTAGTAGCCAAGGGTATAGGTCCAGCTGTCGGCGGCGGGATCGACGATCGAGACGCTGACAACAGGGCTGATCAGCAGCTTCAGAAGGCCCAGAAGGCCATCCGCGAACCCACCCCAGAAGCCGATGTCGTAGGTGAGCGCGGCAGCTTCCACGGAAAACGGGGCCAGGGCAGCCAGTGCAGCCCATAGCGGCAGTAGCAGGGGTCGTTGCTTGGTGGGAGACATTGCTTTCTTCCTTGCCGGGGTCAAATGTGCAAAACGCACATTTCGAGGCAAAGACAGTGCCCGTCCGGGTGATTTCACGCGACCGTTACCTCGTGTCGGCAGGCTTTACGCTTCTCCTGAGAAGCGTGATCGTCCGGATGGAAAAGAGCGTCCCTGATGGAAAAGAGCGTCCTGGATGGAAAAAGAGCGTCCCGCGCGAAATGCCGCGGAACGCCCGTTCAAATCACAGTCCGGTCAGATCGACCCGGACCGGCCCATCAGGTGGCGCAGGTCATGGTGTCGGTAATCGAACCGTTCTCTGTCACATCGACAGTCTTGTCGAACAGGATCTGCGTGCCGTCTTCCGATTCGGCCCGCAATTTCCGAGGCCCGATCAGCAGCACCGTACCGCCGTCCGATGGTGCACCCGGGGTAACGGTGTCGGAAAAGACAAACTTGTCATCGACGAAGAAGTTGACACGCGGACTGGTCTTGCAACCTGCTGGATAAAGGACATCCACCTTGCCGATCTTCGGCGGTGTGGTTCCGGTCTTCACCATGGTGAACGTCCCTGACTCCTTGGTCGTGCAAGCGTCACCCGGCGTCTCGCCGTCGTAATCCCCGACTATCGCCTGCGCCGGCGTACCGCCATTGTCGAAGTTGAACAGCAACCCTCCCAGCGAGATCGTGCATCGCACGGTGTTGCCTTGGGTCAAAGTCACCGGCAACGACACGAAGTTGCTGGACAAGATCAATCCGTCCGCTGTCAACGTGAAGAGCGTGCTGTTGATCAGAGTCTGGTAATTGTCCTTGGTCACGAGCAAATCACCGACCGGGGCCGGCGTCTGCGGCTTCAAGCCGATGTCGAACGGGGAGAACCGAGGTGTTCCCGTCGTGGTCGAGACGACTTTCCAGTCATCAGGCTGCAAGGTGGTCGGCGTGCCGCCAAAAAGCGAGCGGACGACCCGGGGCGCAGCCGCAAAGGTCGCGTTTCCAGGCTGGTCAGCGGCAACCCGGCACATACCCGGTGCGACCACTTTGACATTCGGCACCGCGTCGTCGACCACGCAGACTGTCGGCGTCAGCGAACTGAATGCCACCTTGAGGGCGCTCGTTGCAGTGGCGATCAGGGCCCGTGCCTTCGAGTCCGGTTTGACGCCGGTCGACACTTCAAGCCCGCGTACATCAGGATCCGTCGTTCCGGCAACAATGGAGGAGAAGGTAATGGTCTGGCTGGTGCCGGGAGCAGGAGCCGGTGCGGGAGATGAAGAGCCTCCACCGCATCCGGCCAGCAGGCCCGTGAACAACAGCGCAGCCCCGGTAGTACCGTACTTTTTCATGGTGTCTCCCTAATCTTGTAGGCAGCTTTTAGTTTTGAAGGGCACCGCTCAAATATTTGAGACGTTGCCCAATGCAATGCAATGCAATGCAACGCAAGTAACTGTCACGCTACAAGGGGACACCTTAGGCCTCTTCTAACTTGCGGTCACGGGGGGTTTCCCCTTGGTTCCAACGAGTTTGCCGTTCCACACAGCCGTGCGGCCGAGCGCATTCCATGGCGAGCCGAGTGCGCTGGCCCCGGCTGCCGTCGGGGCGCTATCGAGGCTGACCTATGCCGAGGCAGCTCGGTATCAGAAGGCTAAGGCAAGACCTCACGCGGGAACCGCCTCCGCTGCTTTTCCTGCCAGAGCTACGGTGTCAAGAAGGGCCTGGAACTCCCATGCCGGGAGCGGACGGGAGAACAGGTAACCCTGATACTGGTCACACGCATTGGTGCGGAGGAAATCGAGTTGCGACTCAGTTTCAACGCCCTCTGCCACTACGCTCAGGCGCAACCCGTGCGCCATCGTGATAATGGCCTGGGTGATCAGGGCGCTGTTCTGGATGGCATCACAATCCGAGACAAACGACCGGTCGATCTTGAGTTCGTCGATCGGAAAGCGGCACAGGTAGCTCAGCGATGAATAGCCCGTGCCGAAATCATCGAGCGACAGCCGCACGCCGAGCGCCTTGATGGCATCCAGCGTTTCGGTAGCATTGGTGCCGGTCTCCATGATTGCCGACTCGGTCAGTTCCAGGCAAAGGCACTCGCCGCCCAAACCATGCGAGGCCAAGGCGTCGCCTACCGTCCGCTCCAGGTGAGGTCTCCGCAACTGATGGCTCGACACGTTCACGGCCACCACGATTGGGGGTCGGTCAGCCCGCCGCCACGCGGCCGTTTGCCGCAGTGCTTCACGTAGTACCCACTCTCCCAGCGGCACGATCAAGCCGGATTCCTCAGCCATTTCGATGAACGCACCCGGGCCAAGCAGTCCGCGCTCGGGGTGCTGCCACCGCACCAGTGCCTCGGCCCCTTCGACCCGACCGGTCACAATATCGACCTTCGGCTGGTAGTGAAGAACCAGTTGATCGCTATCCAGCGCACGACGCAATTCACGCTCCAGCACCATTCGCTGCGATGTCCGCAGGTTCAGTTCCTGGGAATAGAACTTAAAACTACTGCCATCGCTATCGCCAGCGGTTCGCCCGTGACGCATCGCCAGCTTGGCCTGTCTCAGCACCATGTCCTTGTCCAGGGTGTCATGAGGAAACACGGCGATCCCGATCTGGCAGGTCACATGTATCTCATGGCCAGCCAAGGTGAACGGCGCGACCATCGACTCGACGATCCGGTTGGCGACAGTGACCGCGTAATCGCTATGGGCCATGGACGGCAGCAACACGGTGAACTCGTCACCGTCGCTGCGGTTGACCTGGGACGACGTTTCAGGGGACGGGTCGCATGTCACAAGGTCGGATTCGCGCACGCACTTCAATAGTCGTTGGCCGACCGCACGCAGGAGCTCGTCACCCAGAGCCGGGCCGATCGCCTCGTTGATCTGCTTGAACCGGTTCAACCCGATCTGCAGCACGGCGCCTGAAATCTTGTGCCGGCGCGCGAATTTCAAGGCCCAATCCAATTGCTGCAGCGACGATTCCCGGTTGGGCAGCCCGGTTGACCGGTCGGTATAAGCCAAGCGGTCCTGCCGGGACTTCGTGACCAGAATATTGCGCAAGCGCAACTCGAGATCGGTGGCATCGATGGGTTTGACCAGATAGTCAGCCACGCCGGACTCCAGCGCGCGCAAGCGGCTCGAACGCTCATCCTGATCAGTAATCGCGATGACGGGTATGTCCCGCAGCAGCAGGTCTGCACGCAGCTGAGCCAGAAGATCGTCGTCCCTTGACTGACGCTGCGCAAGATCGATCAGCACCACGTCAGGCTGAGCCTCGCGCATCGCGTCCAATGCCTCCGTCCCTGCAATGATGCCGACCACCTGCCGGTAACCCAGCGAGCACAGAAAGGCCTCGATCTCGGCGAGATTCAGTGGTTCGCTGTCTACCACGACAATGCGCGCGTAAGCGCTTGTCGGGACGGTCGAAATTTCAGCGCTCATGGCTCCATTCGATTCGGTTGAGCGGTTCAATTACAGCCCGCGTCAACTGGAGTTATCGGATGCGGGCGTGAAAACTTGAGCCGCGACAGATGACCGGTTGTCGTCCGGAAGCGGCTGGCCATCGGCGCGCACTCTGCTGACCTATGTGGACGTATTTAACACATTTTCCGTTCCGACCGACCGCGATTCCGGTGGAAAGGACCACCCGGCCGTCGTTCGATTGCCCGTCGGAGCGGTTCAGTCGACTCTAGCAAGAGTTTCCGCAGTTCTCTCGGCAGGCGTAGTTCTTTCCGCATTCGCTTTCCGCAGTCGCTTTCCGCAGTCGCTTTCCGCAGTCGCTTTCCGGTGCTTTCCGCAGTGTGCAGCGTCACGAATTATTTCCCAAGGGGTTGCACGCTTTCCATGGACGGATGTCGTCCATTAACGAATAACTTTTGGCCCGATGCTCGATCCCGGCATTCAGCGATGGCTGCAACACCATTGCGACGGTTCTCCCGACGTCACCGGTGGCGTTGTCATTACGTATGGCAACGGCCAGGGCACCGCGGACATGGTGGCCGAGTGGCCGACCAGCAACGGATCGACACCCGCCTTGGCATCGGCCGCACAGGCGGCAGTCCAGCGGGATCAGCCGGTGATCCTCGCCCCGGCTGTACGTTTGGCCGATGCCGACCACAATCGGGTCATTTCGTTGCCGCTACGCTCCGGAAGTCGCCTCTCCGGCGCCGTTGCACTGGCGGTACGGGCGGATGACGCCGCTGGCGTCCGACGCCTGCTGGATGAATTGTCACGTGCGAGCAACGGCGTCGGCCAGCGACTGAGTCCCGATTCCGACCGCGATCCAGCCACTGTCGCCGCACGCGTTCTGCAGATCCAGGCTCTCCTGCTGGCGCAGTCCACGCTCGCCGAAGGGGCCCTGGCAATGGTCACCGAGCTCGCGACTGTCGTCGGCAGCGAACGGGTCACGCTCGGCGTCATGAATCCCGACATGAGAGATCGTCGCCATTTCAGGCAGCGCCGATTTCAAATCGGAGCAGTCGCTGCTTCGGCTTTCAGCGGCAGCGATGCAGGAGGCCGCCGACCAGGGCGCCCGCGTCAGTTACCCCGCGCTCCCGACGGACCCGGTGAGACTCATCCTGGCCCATGCCGATCTGCACGCGCGCTGTGGCCACGTCTCTGCTGACGGTGCCGCTGGTGCACGCAGGACAACCGGTCGGTGCCCTGCTGATCGAATTCCGCAGCGACACCGCGGGCGACGGCAAGTCGATCGCGTTGTGCGAGAGCGTGGCCGGCGCGATCGGCCCGCTGGTGGCGCTGCGCCAGGATGCTGATCGCTCCTGGCCCGCGCACCTGATCCGAACGGGGCGAACGTCGTGGCAGCGATTGCTCAGGCGGGACGATCCACTGCCCAAAGTCTCTCTGTTGATCGGGCTCGCCCTGCTGCTGGTGTCCTCGATGGTCCCTCTGTCCTATCGGATCGGTGCCCCGGCCCGCATCGAGGGCGCGGTCCAGCGTGTCGTAGCGGCGCCTTTCGATGGCTTTCTGCAACGAGCCCACGTGCGGCCGGGCGACACAGTCAAGGCCGGCGACCTACTGGTGGAGATGGCCGATCAGGACCTGACGCTCGAGCGCCGGCGGTGGGAAAGCGCCCTCAATCAGCAGCAAAACGCATATGCCGCGGCGCTGGCTCGCGCCGACCGGGCCCAGTTCGTGATCAGCCATGGCAAGGCAGAGGAAGCGCAGTCGCAGCTGACGCTGGTTCGGCAGCAATTGTCACGTACGCGACTGCTCGCCCCGATCGACGGTGTAGTGATAAAGGGGGACCTGCGCCAGGCGCTTGGCTCGCCGGTGCAGCGCGGCGAGGCCCTGCTGGTTCTGGCGCCCCGGGACGAGTACCGTCTGATCGTCGAAGTCGACGAGCGCGACGTCGCCGGCGTGAAGCCGGGTCAGAGCGGGCAACTGGTGCTGGCATCGCTACCTTCCGACCCGTTGCCGATGACGATCGAGCGCGTGACGCCGGTGTCCAATGTCCGGGATGGACGCAACGTCTTCGAAGTCGAGGCATTGCTGCCAAGCGCCCACCTCGATCTGCGACCCGGCCTGCAGGGTATCGCCAAGATCGATGCGGGCAGGCGGTCGTTGATGTGGATCTGGACCCACCGGATCGTGGACCGGCTGCGCATACTCTGGTGGACCTGGGGCCTGTAACGTGGCCGCCCCCCTTTACAGCGCTCAGTGGTACCGGGTCGCGCAGCTTCGGCCTCGCCTGCGCGCCCACGTCCACGCCAGGAAGCAGCAGTGGCGCGACCAGCGCTGGTACCTGCTGTCCGATACCGCGACAGGGCGGCAGCACCGTATCAATAATGGCGGCTATCAGTTCGTCGGTCGGCTCGACGGGCTGCGCACGGTCCATGAAGTCTGGAGCAGTCTGCTTGAATCGCAATGCGATGATGCGCCGACCCAGGATGAGGTACTGGCGCTGCTCGGCCAGCTGAATGAACACGAACTGCTGCAATCCGACCACGCCGCCAGCGCCGCAGCGCTGGTGCAGCGCCGTGGTGAACGACGCTCGGCAAAGCGCCGAAGCCTGCTCAATCCATTCTTCTTCCGTCTTGCCGCTGGCCGATCCGTCGCCATGGCTGAATCGGCTGGACCCGCTGGCACACGCGCTCTTCCGACCGATCGTTTTCTGGGCGTGGCTCGCTCTGTGTCTGGTGGCCGGACTGGCGGCAATGGCCGAGTGGCAGGCCCTGGCCGCGCACGCCAGACAGCAACTGTTCAGCGCCGGCAACCTCGCGATGATCTGGCTGCTGTATCCGCTGATGAAGGCGCTGCACGAAGGCGCCCATGCGCTGGCGGTTCGGCGCTGGGGGGGTGAGGTTCCGGAGATCGGAATCGGCCTGCTGTTGCTGGTGCCGGCTCCGTATGTGGACGCGTCAGCGGCCAGCGCGTTCCCGAACCGGATGCATCGCGCGGTCGTCGGTGCCGCCGGCATCATGGTCGAACTGGGCCTGGCTGCCCTGGCACTGGGGATCTGGCTGGCCACGCAGCCGGGCTGGGTTCACGACGCCGCGCTCATGGTGATGGTGATCGGGGTTACCTCGACGCTGCTGTTCAACGGCAATCCCCTGTTGCGCTTCGATGCCTATCACGTACTCTGCGACCTCTTCGACCTGCCAAACCTTGCGGCCCGAAGCAGCGCCAGTTGGAGTCACTATCTGGCGCGATGGTTGCTGGGCAGTCACGTTGATCTGCCGCCGCCGGCGGCAGGCGAGGCAAAATGGCTGTGGTGCTACGCGCCGATGGCGTTGAGCTATCGGCTCCTGCTGTCTTTCGGGCTGGTGTTCTGGCTGGGAGGATACTGGCTGACGATCGGACTGCTGGCCGCACTTTATCTTTCAGTCACGACCGTGTTGATGCCATTGCGCGCCTGGTCCCGCCAGGCCATGCAGGCTGCGGCCCCGGGCAGCGAACTGGCTCGCGTTCGCCTGCGCCTGGGCCTGCTTGCCACCGGCCTGGCCGCCCTGCTCTTCCTCGCGCCCTTGCCGCATGTCACTGTCGCCCCCGCCGTCGTCTGGCTTCCGGAGCAGGCTCGAGTTCGACCTGAAGTCGACGGCTTCGTGACCGCATTACCCCAGGCCGACGGCGCGGCCGTCAGTCCCGGTGACCTTCTGGTGCGCCTTGACAACCCCGAGCTCCTCTCCAGCCGGGATCAAATGGCGGCTCGCCTCGACGGGTTGAAGGCAGAGCACCACCAGATACTGCTGCGGGATCCCAACGCCGCGCAGAACCTCCTGCTGGACATGGAGCGAATCCGCAGTGAACTCGCTCGCACCGATGAGCGCATCGGGCAACTGGACGTGCGCGCACAGGTCGCGGGCACGCTGGTAATGCCCAGACAGGGCGACCTGTTCGGCAGTTTCAGCCGTCGCGGTGATCTCCTCGGCCATGTGCTCGCAGCAGATGCGCTGCGAGTGCGCGCGGCAGTGCCCGAGCCGGATGCGCACCTGGTACGCAACCGTCTGAATCACGTCTCGGTACGACTGGTCGACGCACCGGAGTTCGAACTGACAGCGGCGCTGAGCGGCGACACCCCCGCCGCGACCAGGCAATTGCCGAGCGCGGCGCTGCTCGACCATGCTGGTGGACCTTATCCCAACGACCCGTCCCAACAGGACGGCCTGCACAGCCTGCAACCGGTATTCCTGTTCGACCTCGTGCTGCCCGATCGCAAACTCGAACGCGTCGGTGGCCGCGCCTGGGTGCGTTTCGATCATGGCAGCGAGCCATTGGCTGTGCAGGCATACCGCCGCATGGCGCAGTTGTTCCTTCAATACTTCAACCCGGCCGGGTGATGAAGTGGACAAGGAACTGAATCGATGAAGTACGCCACCCTGCCGATCCCCGGCCTGCTCTTCGGTCCGCATCCCGAGCGAGCAGTCGCGAAGCGATCCTTGAGCGAGCGTTGCAACGCGGTGCTGCGCACAATGCCGGATCGCAGCCGCTTATGGCGGCATCACTCCGATGCCCGCTTTCTTGCCCAGGTGCACGCCGCAGTGGCCCAGCAGGGTGAGGTCGACCCGGCTGCACTGCGATCCCTGAGGATGGAGTTGACACGCCACGGACTACGGCAGGCCACGGTGGCGCGCAGCTTCGCAGTGATTTCGATCATGGCGCGCCGGCAACTCGGTTATTTGCCCTTCGACGCCCAGCTGATTGCGGCGAAGGCCGTCCTCGAGAATCGACTTGCGGAAATGGCCACGGGCGAAGGAAAGACGCTCGCGACCGCGATAGCCGCTGCCACCGCTGCGCTGGTCGGCATGCCCGTGCATGTCATCACTGCCAACGACTACCTGGTGGCGCGCGACGCCGAAAAACTGCAACCCCTCTACACCGCGCTTGGCCTTCAAGTGGGGGCAGTGGTGCAGGCCGACGACCCGGCGCGACGCCGGGAGGCCTACCGCCGAGACATCACCTACGTCACCGGCAAGGAACTGGTATTCGACTATCTGCGAGACCGCGTCGCAGGAATGGACCAGCGCGACAGAATCCAGCCCGCGCCTGCTTCGTGGCCTGTGCATGGCAATCGTCGACGAAGCCGACGCGATCCTGATCGACGACGCGCGGGTACCGCTGATCCTATCCCGGCCCGGCGATGCGAGCGAGGCGCTCAAGCACGCCGAGCAGGCACTCTGCTGGGCGCGCAGCCTGCGTCTGGGGCCCGATTTCTCGCTGCTGCCTGAAACAAGAAGCGCCCAGCTGACGCCGTCCGGACGACGCCGACTGGCCGACCTCGCAGACTCGTTGAAGGATCCAGTGAGCACGCCTGCCTGGCGCAACCGCGTCCATCGGGAACATTCGGTGTGCACGGCACTGGCCGCACTGCATCTGTATCTCTGCAATCGCCAATACATCGTTCGGGATGGCAAGGTGGCCATCATAGACGAAGCTACCGGCCGAGTCGCCGAGGGCCGCGCCTGGTCGAACGGCCTGCAGCAGCTCGTGGAAATCAAGGAAGGGTGCCGCCCGACGCCGGCATTGGTCACGGTCGCGCAGATCAGCTATCAGCGCTTCTTCCAGCGCTACGTCCGGCTGGGAGGCCTCAGCGGGACCTTGCGTGAGGCGCAGTCGGAGCTTCTGTCCACCTACGGCCTGTCGGTGCGGCCCATCGCATTGCGCCGCCCCTGCCGTCGCCGTGTCGGTCCGACCCGGCTGTTTGCGGATCGTCCGACGCTATGGGCAGCCGTGACCCGGCAGGTTGCCGCACTGCACCGGCGCGGCGTTCCGGTATTGGTGGCCACGGACTCGGTAGCGGACTCAGACGACCTCGCCGAATCGTTGTCGCGAGGCGGGCTGCCGCACGCCATCCTGCACGCTCGCAGCGATCGCCACGAAGCCGCGCTGATCCAGCGAGCCGGGCAACGTGGGGCCATTACCGTGACAACCAACATGGCCGGCCGCGGCACTGACATCCTGCTCGGCGAGGGCGTCGCTGCGCTGGGTGGGTTGCACCTGATCTGCTGCCAACTCAACAACGCCAGGCGCATCGATCGTCAGTTGGCGGGGCGCACCGCTCGCCAGGGCGACCCGGGGTCGGTGCAGACCTGGCTGTCCCTGGATACGTCGCTGCTGGCCCGTTCCTGGCCGGCGGCCCTGCACCGGCTGTTACGCAACCAAGCGGCTGTTCTGCCTTCTGCGGCGGTCCGGTTGCTGGCACGCCTGCCTCAGCTTTACGAGGAACGGCGGCAGCAAGAGCAGCGTAGACGATTGATTACCCAAGACGCGCAGTTGGAGCGCGGGCTCGCCGTCGGCGGCCACGATTGAGGAAAAGCAAATGAAGAAGCTCTGTTTTTTACTGGCTGCACTAGCCTTGACCCCGCCCGCCATGGCCGCGTCCGTGCTCGGTTGCCTGGTCGACCCGAACAGGGTCGCCGACGTCGGGAGCCCTGTCGTTGCGGTCATCGATCGCGTTGAAGTCGAGCGTGGCGACACGGTGAAAAAGGGGCAGGTACTGGTCGTCCTGCGAGCCGCGGTGGAGCGTGCTGCCTATGAAGCAGCGCGCTCACGCGCCGCCTCCAGTGCCGACCTGCAGGCGGCCGATGCCAATGCCAGGTTCAACCAGGAACGCCTGCAGCGCGCGGAAGACCTGGTCCGGCAAGGCTTCATTTCCCAGCAGGCGCTCGACCAGGCCCGCAACGATGCTCAGTTGGCCGATCAGAAGCTGGCTCAGGCGAGAGAGCAGCAAACAGTGTCCGCACACGAGCGCGGCATGGCCGAAGCACAGTTGACGCAGCGGATCATCCGCAGCCCGATCGACGGTGTGGTTGCCGAACGCTTCATGAGCGCAGGCGAGCGGGCCGATGACAAGCCGCTGCTGCGCATTGCCAGTATCGATCCATTGCGTGTCCAGCTGGTCGTTTCAACCGCCATGTTCGGCCAGATCAAACCCGGGCAGCTTGCCAGCGTCGTACCGGACCTGCCCGGGACGGGGGCATTGATCGCACGAGTGACCATGGTCGACAAGGTGACCGATCCCGCCAGCAACACCTTCCGGGTGCAGCTCTCCTTGCCGAATCCTGACCTGTCCCTCCCAGCGGGGCTTCGCTGCAAAGCGGAGTTCGGGTCGCAGCCACCAGATACGCGCAGAGAAATGCAGGCCCTCTAGTGAAGAAACTTCGCGCGGCCCGACCCCGGCTTCTCCTGGAGGAGCTGGAGCCGCGCATTCTGTACTCGGCCGACACGGCCGCTTTGCTGGGGCTGAGTGGCGCCACCTTGGACGCAGAGGTCGGACTGGCTGAGCCGATTCCAGCGACAAAAGTCACATCGCCCGCATCAGACACCTCCGGCGTCGAGATCCCCGTACAGATTTCGTTCTTTCGCGAGATCGTCTTCGTCGACGCCCGCGTGCCCGACGCAATGACGCTGGCAGAGGAGCTGATGCGACAGCGCGGCGAGAACAGCACGTTCGACATCGTCATGCTTGACAGCGATCAGGACGGCGTTGCCCAGATCGGCCGGATCCTCGCCAACGAACACGATCTCGCCGCCATCCACATCATCTCGCATGGGAGTGCGGGGGCGATCGACATCGGCAACTCGCGACTCAACGCCGAACGGCTCACGATCGACGCCGACTCGGTGGCCCGTTGGGGGCAGTCGCTCAACAGCGACGGAGACTTGCTGCTCTACGGCTGCGAAGTGGCACAAGGCGAGCAGGGACAGCGGTTCTTGACGCTACTAGCCGACTTGACCGGTGCCGACCTGGCTGCAAGCACGGATCTGACCGGCAGCGCAACACTCGGCGGCAACTGGACACTCGAGGCGAGGACAGGGCCCATCCGGGAGCCGGCCTTCGGTGTCAATACTCAGACCTCCACGGCGCAGCCAGGACAACTGCTCGAGCCGAACTGGCAGGGACTGCTGGCTCCCATCACTGTCGACACGACCAGCGACGTCAGCGATGGCAACACGACGAGCCTCTCAGCGCTACTGGCGAATCGAGGCGCGGATGGCAGGATCTCGCTTCGCGAAGCCATCATCGCGGCAAACAACACTGCCGGGTACGACACCATCCTTTTCAACATCCCGGTCTCTGACGCTGGTCACTACTACTACACAGACGACGGCAACTCCGGACAGGTCTCCTCGGCCAACATAGCGGTGACGACCGCGGCATCGGATGCGGCACTCGTCGGAGCCGACCCCGACTTCGCCAAGAGCTGGTGGTCAATCAGGGTCAGCGCTGCCGGCCTGCCCGCGATCACCACCGGAATGACGATCGATGCGACGAGCCAGCCAGGCTACTCGGGCTCACCGATCATCGAACTGAATGGCATTCTGGTGACCAGTTCCGATCCGAACGGGCTCACCCTGGAAACCAGCGGCACGACTATCCGGGGCCTCGTCATCAACCGCTTCGCCGACGACGCGATCGAGATCGACAATCAAGGCGGCGGCAATATCATCGTAGGAAACTACATCGGAACCGATGTCAGCGGGCTGGCTACAGGGTATGGAAATCGCTACGGGATGACCATCAAGAGCGACGGCAACACGATCGGTGGAACGACGGATGCCGATCGCAACCTTATCGCCGGAAACTCCACTCGCAGTGACAGCTACGGCATCGGCTTCTGGCAGGACGCAGACAGCAACATCGTTCAGGGAAACATCATCGGCGTCAGTTTGAATGGCACGACGCCGATGGGCAACCGTCAGGGCATCACCTTCCAGGGGACTGCTCACAATAATCTGATCGGCGGAACCTCAGCAGGTGCCGGCAATCTCATCGTCCACAATTCGCAAAACGGCGTGGACGTGATTGCCGGCACCAACAATGCGGTGCTGGGCAATCAGATCAACTCCAACGGCCTGTTGGGAATCAATCTCGGCCCTGCAGGTGTGACTGCCAACGATACGGGAGACCCCGACAGCGGCGCCAACGCTCTGCAGAATTTCCCGGTACTGACTTCCGCGGCGGCGAGCGGCCCTGGGACGACAGTCATCGGTACGCTGAATTCAAACGCCAGCACCAACTACCGGATCGAGTTCTTCGCCAATCGTTCGGCTATCGCCGACGCGACCAACGGCGAGGGCGAACGGTATCTCGGCTTTGTCAATGTCACGACCAATGGATCGGGCAACGCGTCGTTCAACACCCCGCTCCCGGGAGTCTGGGTAAGCGCCGGAGACAAGATCAGTGCAACCGCGACCGTCAACCTCGGTTCGGGCAACTACGGCAGTTCCTCCGAGTTTGCAGCCAATTCCACTGCAACCGCTTCCAATTCGGCCCCCGTTCTCACAGGCGCGAACAATCTTACCGCGATCAGCGAGGACCCGGTGTCCAATCCTGGCACCCTCATCTCGGCACTGATTGCCGGAAGGACGAGCGATGCCGACGCATCGGCTGCAACCGGAATTGCCGTCACGGCGGTCACTAACACCAACGGCAACTGGCAATATTCGACTGACGGCGGCAGCACATGGAACAACTTTGGATCACCCGCCAACGCAACCGCGCGCTTGCTCGCGGCCGATGCCAGCACCTACGCGCGCTTCGTGCCCAACCCCAACTGGAACGGAACAGTTACCAACGGAATCACGTTCCGGGCGTGGGACAGAACCAGCGGCACAGCGGGCAGTGTCGCAGATACCAGCAGTAATGGCGGCAGCACTGCCTACAGCACGGCGACCGCCAGCCCCAGCATCACGGTAAACGCGGTCAACGACGCGCCGGTGGTCACGACCACCGGCACGACGCTCGCGTACACCGAGAACGCCGCGGCCACTCCAATCGATACCGGCCTGACCGTCATCGATATCGACAACACCAACCTGACCGGTGCCACGGTCACGATCTCGGCCAACTACGCCAACGGCCAGGACATACTGGCTTTCACCAACCAGCTCGGCATCACCGGCAGCTGGAACGCCGCCACCGGCGTGATGACGCTCAGCGGCACCACCACGGTGGCGAACTACCAGACGGCGCTGCGTGCGGTCAGGTATTTCAATAGCAGCGACAACCCGAGCACCAGCACCCGCACCGTTGCCTTCGTGGTCAACGACGGCGCGGCCAACAGCACCGCCGCCAACCGCAATATCAGCGTAACGGCGGTCAACGATGCGCCGGTGGTCACGACCACAGGCACCACGCTCGCGTACACCGAGAACGCGGCTGCCACTGCGATCGATACCGGCCTGACCGTCACCGATGTCGACAACACCAACCTGACCGGCGCCACGGTCACGATCTCGGCCAACTACGCCAATGGCCAGGACGTGCTGGCCTTCACCAACCAGCTCGGCATCACCGGCAGCTGGAACGCCGCCACCGGCGTGATGACGCTGAGCGGCACCACCACGGTGGCGAACTACCAGACCGCGCTGCGCGCGGTCACGTACTTCAATAACAGCGACAACCCGAGCACCAGCACCCGCACCGTCGCCTTCGTCGTCAACGATGGCGCCGCCAACAGCACCGCCGCCACCCGAAACATCAGCGTCACGGCAGTCAACGACGCACCGGTGGTCACGACCACCGGCACCACGCTCGCCTACACCGAGAACGCGGCGGCTACCGCGATCGATACCGGCCTCACCGTCGTCGATATCGACAACACCAACCTGACCGGCGCCACGGTCACGATCTCGGCCAACTACGCCAACGGCCAGGACGTGCTCGCCTTCACCAACCAGTTGGGCATCACCGGCAGCTGGAACGCCGCCACGGGCGTGATGACGCTCAGCGGCACCACCACGGTGGCGAACTACCAGACCGCGTTGCGCGCGGTCACGTACGTCAACACCAGCGATAACCCCAGCACCAGCACCCGCACCGTCGCCTTCGTCGTCAACGATGGCGCGGCCAACAGCACCGCCGCCACACGCAACATCAGCGTCACCGCGGTCAACGACGCACCGTTTGCGGTACATGACGGTTCGGCATTGTCCTTTGACGGTATCGACGACTACGTCGGTATCCCGGACAGTCCATCGCTTCAGATGACGACGACGATGACCATGGAGGCCTGGATCAAGCCGACTACTTCCAACGGCTCCGTCATCATCCTGAATAAGGAGGGAGAGTACGAGCTCGGCATGCTGCCGACCGGCGAAATCCGCTGGGCGTTCGCGAACACGTCGCCCGGGTGGGCCTGGCACAACACCGGATACCTGGCCCCGCTTAGCCAGTGGACGCACGTCGCCGTCACCTACGACAGCGGGGTGGTGAGGACCTATGCCAACGGCCAACTTGTCGAGACCTTTAATGGCGCGGGGACGATCGGGGACGCACACGCGGGACTGAACGAGTTCCGGATTGGCGGTCGTTCAAACAGCCCTGCCGGCCAGTTTTTTCAAGGCGAGATCGACGATGTAAGGGTCTGGAGTACGGCGCGGACCCAGGCACAGATCGTCGCCACTCTCGCCGAGCAGCTGGTCGGCAACGAAACGGGCCTGGCTGGCAACTGGAGATTCGATGAATCCACCGGGAGCCAGGCGCTTGACGCTTCGACTCTGGCCAACCACGGAACACTGGGCGGAGGCATGGTCGGCGAGATGCCGCAATGGGTCGGCGCGTACGTTACCAGCGAGGACACCCCCCTGACCATAACTGCCGCCTACGGCGTCCTGGCAAATGACATCGACGTCGAGGGCAGTCCGCTGACGGCGATACTGGTTTCCGGTCCTGCTTTCGGTGCAATTCAGCTCGAGAGCGACGGTTCATTTGTCTACACGCCCAGTGCGAATTTTGCGGGTACCGACACTTTCACGTATCGGGCCAGTGACGGAAGCGCGGTCTCCAACGCGGCAACCGTGACGATCCGGGTCACGGCCGTCAACGACGCCCCCGTGCTGGCAGATACTGCCCTGACGCTGACCGTCAGCGAAGACGCCGGCGCGCCGCTCGGCGTGGTTGGCTCGCTGGTCAGTGCCTTCACCGGCGGGATCTCCGACGTGGATAGCAACCCGGCCAAAGGCATCGCGATCACCGGCAGCGTCGAAACTGATGGCCTCTGGTACTACAGCACCGATGGCGGCAGCAATTGGATCACCGTGGGCACAGTGGATGCGAGCCAGTCGCTGCTGCTGGCGGACGACGCACTTACGCGCTTGTACTTCGCTCCAGCGGCCAACTACAGCGGAACGGTCAGCTCGGCGCTTACCATGAGGGCCTGGGACCGAACCAGCGGAACCGCCGCTGCGAAAGTGAACACGAGCAGCGTCGGGGGTTCATCCGCGTTCTCCAGTGCCACCGATGTCATCGATGTCAACGTTACGCCGGTGAACGACCCGCCGGGGCTAGTCATGACGGGCACGCCCCTCTCCTACACTGAGAATGACGCCGCCACTGCGATCGACCCCTCGCTGACGGTTACGGACATCGACAACACAAGCCTCACCGGCGCCACGGTCACGGTCTCGGCCAACTACGCCAACGGCCAAGATGTGCTGGCTTTCACGAATCAGTTAGGCATCACCGGCAGCTGGAACGCCGCCACCGGCGTGCTGACACTCAGCGGCACCACAACGGTCGCAAACTACCAGACAGCGCTGCGCGCGGTCACGTACTTCAACGCCAGTGATGACCCGAGCCCCTTAGCTCGCACGGTGTCATTCGTGGTGAACGATGGCACCGAAAACAGCACTGCGGCGACGAGAGCAGTCACGGTGACCGCAGTGAACGACGCGCCGACAACCAGCGCTGTGACGCTGGCCCCGATCGCGGAGGATAGCGGGGCTCGGCTGATCACGCAGGAGGAGTTGCTGGCCAACGCGGACGATGTCGACGGTCCAAGACCTTCCGCGACGGGACTGACGATCAGCTCCGGCGCCGGGTCGCTGATTGACAACGGCGACGGCACCTGGTCCTACACCCCTGCGCTCAACGACGACACGTCGGTCAGCTTCAGCTACACCATCACAGATGGCAGCTTGAGCGTGGCCGGTAGCGCCACATTGGACATCACCCCGGTCAACGATGCACCGACGACGAGCCCTGTGACGCTAGCACCAATCGCCGAGGACAGTGGCGCGCGCTTGATCACTCAGGCTGAGCTGCTGGCCAACGCGGCCGATGTCGATGGGCCCAGTCTCACCGCGACCGGACTGACGATCAGTAGCGGCACCGGCTCGATTGATCGACAACGGCGACGGCACCTGGAGTTACACCCCCGCCCTCAACGACGACACGTCGGTCAGCTTCAGCTACGCTAGTCACCGATGGCTCGGCATCTGTCGCCGGTACCGCCACCCTGGATATCACGCCGGTCAACGACGCGCCAACCACGAGCCCGGTGACGCTGGCGCCGATCGCTGAAGACAGCGGCGCCCGACTGATCACACAGGCCGAGTTGCTGGCCAATGCTGCGGACGTCGACGGACCAGGCGTTGACCGCGACCGGTCTGACGATCAGTAGCGGCGTTGGTTCGCTCGTTGACAACGGCAACGGCACCTGGAGTTACACGCCTGCCCTGAACGACGACACGTCGGTCAGCTTCAGCTACAGCATCACCGATGGCAGCCGCATCCGTGGCTGGTACCGCGACCCTGGATATCACCCCGGTCAACGACGCACCGACGACCAGCCCGGTCACTCTGGCCCCAATTGCCGAAGACAGCGGCGCCCGCCTGATCACCCAGGCCGAGTTGCTGGCCAATGCGACGGACGTCGATGGCCCCAGTCTTACAGCAACTGGACTGACGATCAGCAGTGGCGCTGGCTCGCTTGATCGACAACGGCGACGGCACCTGGTCATACACGCCTGCTCTGAACGACGATACCTCGGTCAGCTTCAGCTACACGCGTCACCGATGGCATCGGCATCCGTCGCCGGCACGCGCCACCCTGGATATAACGCCGGTCAACGACGCGCCGACGACCAGCCCAGTGACACTGGCGCCGATCGCTGAAGACAGCGGCGCCCGACTGATCACGCAGGCCGAGTTGCTGGCCAATGCTGCGGACGTGGACGGACCCGCGTTGACCGCAACTGGTCTGACGATCAGTAGCGGCATTGGCTCACTGATTGACAACGGCGACGGCACCTGGACCTACACCCCTGCCCTCAACGACGATACGTCGGTCAGCTTCAGCTACAGCATCACCGACGGCAGTTTGAGTGTGGCCGGCAGCGCAACTCTCGACATCACCCCGGTTAACGACGCGCCAACCACGAGCCCGGTCACGTTGGCTCCGATTGCCGAAGATAGTGGTGCGCGCCTTATTACCCAGGCCGAGTTGCTGGCCAATGCTGCCGACGTCGACGGCCCCGGTTTAGCTGCCACCGGCCTGACGATCTCCGCCGGCGCGGGCAGCCTGGTCGACAACGGCGACGGCACGTGGACCTACACCCCTGCCCTGAACGACGACACCTCGGTCAGCTTCACCTACAGCATCACCGATAGCATCGCATCCGTGGCTGGCACGGCCACCCTGGACATCACGCCGGTCAACGACGCGCCGACGACCAGCCCCGTGACGCTAGCACCGATTGCCGAAGACAGCGGCGCCCGCCTGATCACGCAGGCCGAGCTGCTGGCCAATGCCACCGACGTTGACGGCCCCAGTCTCACGGCGACGGGACTGGCAATCAGCAGTGGCGCAGGTTCACTGGTCGACAACGGCGATGGCACCTGGTCCTACACCCCGGCCCTGAACGACGACACCTCGGTCAGCTTCAGCTACACCGTCACCGACGGCAGCTTGAGCGTGGCCGGCAGCGCAACCCTGGATATCACCCCGGTCAACGACGCGCCGACTACCAGCCCGGTCACGCTGGCGCCGATCGCCGAAGACAGCGGCGCCCGCCTGATCACCCAGGCCGAGCTGCTGGCCAATGCGGCCGACGTCGATGGCCCCAGTCTCAGCGGCGACCGGCCTGACGATCTGCGCCGGCGCGGGCAGCCTGATCGACAACGGCGACGGCACCTGGAGCTACACCCCAGCCCTGAACGACGACACCTCGGTCAGCTTCAGCTACATCGTCACCGATGGCAGCCTGCATGCGTCGCTGGCACGCGCCACTCTGGACATCACGCCGGTCAACGACGCGCCGACGACCAGCCCGGTCACGCTGGCGCCGATTGCCGAAGATAGTGGCGCCCGCCTGATCACCCAGGCCGAGCTGCTGGCCAATGCGGCGGACGTCGATGGCCCCAGCTCTCACCGCGACCGGTCTGACGATCAGTAGCGGCGCTGGCTCACTGATCGACAACGGCGACGGCACGTGGACTTACACCCCGGCCCTGAACGACGACACCTCGGTCAGCTTCAGCTACACGCATCACCGATGGCAGTCCGCAGTCCGTCGCCGGCAGCGCGACACTGGACATCACGCCGGTCAATGATGCGCCGACGACGACCCCAGTGACGCTGGCGCCGATCGCTGAGGACAGCGGCGCCCGACTGATCACCCAGGCTGAACTTGCTGGCCAATGCAGCGGACGTCGATGGCCCAGGGTTGACCGCGACCGGGCTGACGATCAGCGCTGGCGCCGGTTCGCTCGTTGACAACGGCGACGGCACCTGGAGCTACACCCCGGCACTGAACGACGACACCTCGGTCAGCTTCAGCTACACCGATGACCGACGGCAGCTTGAGCGTGGCCGGCAGCGCCACCCTGGATATCACGCCGGTCAACGACGCGCCGACGACCAGCCCGGTCACCCTGGCCCCGATTGCCGAAGACAGTGGCGCCCGGCTGATTACGCAGACCGAACTGCTGGTTAACGCTTCGGATGTGGACGGACCCGCGTTGACGGCTACCGGCCTAACGATCGCTACCGGCTCAGGCAGCCTGGTCGACAACGGTGACGGCACGTGGTCTTACACGCCTGCCCTGAACGACGATACCTCCGTCAGCTTCAGCTACTCCGTGACTGACGGCAGCTTGAGCGTGGCCGGCAGCGCCACCCTGGATATCACGCCGGTCAACGACGCGCCGACTACGACCCCAGTGACGCTTGCGCCGATCGCTGAGGATAGCGGTGCACGCCTGATCACGCAGGCCGAGTTGCTGGTCAATGCCGCTGACGTGGATGGCCCAAGCCTCACAGCGACCGGCCTGACAATCAGTAGCGGCACTGGCTCGTTGATCGACAACGGCGACGGCACCTGGTCCTACACCCCGGCCCTCGACGACGATACGTCGGTCAGCTTCAGCTACACCGTCACCGACGGCAGTTTGAGTGTGGCCGGAAGCGCAACTCTGGATATCACGCCGGTTAACGACGCCCCAACCACAAGCCCGGTCACGTTGGCTCCGATTGCCGAAGACAGCGGCGCCCGCCTGATCACCCAGGCCGAGCTCCTGGCTAACGCGGCCGATGTCGATGGCCCCAGTCTCACTGCGACCGGACTGACAATCAGTAGCGGCACTGGCTCGTTGATCAACAACGGCGATGGCACCTGGTCTTACACGCCTGCCCTGAACGACGATACCTCAGTCAGTTTCAGCTACAGCATTACCGATGGCTCGGCATCTGTCGCCGGTACCGCCACCCTGGATATCACCCCGGTCAATGATGCGCCGACAACGACCCCAGTGACGCTAGCGTCGATCGCTGAGGACAGCGGCGCCCGACTGATCACCCAGGCTGAACTTCTGGCCAATGCAGCGGACGTCGATGGGCCAGGGTTGACCGCGACCGGGCTGACGATCAGCGCTGGCGCCGGTTCGCTCGTTGACAACGGCAACGGCACCTGGAGCTACACCCCTGCCCTGAACGACGATACCTCGGTCAGCTTCAGCTACAGCATTACCGATGGCAGCCTGAGCGTGGCTGGTAGCGCGACCCTGGATATCACCCCGGTCAACGACGCACCGACTACCAGCCCGGTCACCCTGGCCCCGATTGCCGAAGACAGCGGTGCGCGCCTGATTACCCAGGCAGAATTGCTGGCCAACGCGGCAGACGTCGATGGACCAGGATTAACTGCGACTGGCCTGGCAATTTCCGCCGGTTCGGGCACCCTGCTCGACAACGGCGACGGCACCTGGTCCTACACGCCTGCCCTGAACGACGACACCTCGGTCAGCTTCAGCTACACGCATCACGGACGGCACGGCATCCAGGTGGCCGGCACGGCCACCCTGGATATAACCCCGGTCAACGACGCGCCGACGACGAGCCCGGTGACACTGGCGCCGATCGCCGAAGACAGCGGCGCCCGGCTGATTACACAAGCCGAGCTGCTGGCTAACGCAGCCGATGTCGATGGCCCCAGCCTTACGGCGACCGGCCTGACAATTAGCAGCGGGCGCGGGTCAGCTTGATCGACAACGGCGATGGCACCTGGACCTACACGCCTGCCCTGAACGACGACACCTCGGTCAGCTTCAGCTACACCGTCACCGACGGCAGCTTGAGCGTGGCCGGCAGCGCCACCCTGGACATCACGCCGGTCAACGACGCGCCGACGACCAGCCCCGTGACACTGGCGCCGATCGCTGAAGACAGTGGCGCTCGCCTGATCACTCAGGCTGAGCTGTTGGCCAACGCGGCCGATGTCGATGGGCCCAGTCTTACCGCGACCGGACTTGCAATCAGCAGCGGCACTGGCTCGTTGATCGACAACGGCGACGGTACCTGGAGCTACACCCCTGCGCTCAACGACGATACGCTCGGTCAGCTTCAGCTACACGCATCACCGATGGCAGCTTGAGCGTGGCCGGCAGCGCCACCCTGGACATCACGCCGGTCAACGACGCGCCGACGACCAGCCCAGTCACGCTGGCGCCGATCGCCGAGGACAGCGGCGCCCGACTGATCACGCAAGCCGAGTTGCTGGCCAATGCTGCCGACGTCGACGGACCCGCGTTGACCGCCACTGGCCTGACGATCATCTGCCGGCGTCGGGCAGCCTGGTCGACAACGGCGACGGCACCTGGAGTTACACCCCAGCCCTGAACGACGATACCTCGGTCAGCTTCAGCTACCGCGATCACCGATGGGTCCGCATCCGTCGCTGGTACCGCCACCCTGGACATCACGCCGGTCAACGACGCGCCGACGACCAGCCCGGTCACGCTGGCGCCGATCGCCGAAGACAGCGGCGCCCGGCTGATCACGCAGGCCGAGCTGCTGGCCAATGCGGCCGACGTCGATGGCCCCAGTCTCACGGCGACTGGTCTGGCGATCTCCGCCGGCTCGGGCAGCCTGACTCGACAACGGCGACGGCACCTGGATCTACACGCCTGCCCTCAACGACGACACGTCGGTCAGCTTCAGCTACAGCATCACCGATGGGTCCGCCTCCGTCGCCGGCACCGCCACCCTGGACATCACGCCGGTCAACGACGCGCCGACTACGACCCCAGTGACGCTTGGCGCCGATCGCTGAGGACAGCGGAGCGCGTCTGATCACGCAGGCCGAGCTGCTGGCCAACGCCGCGGATGTCGACGGCACCACGTCTGACGGCAACCGGCCTGACGATCTCCGCGGGCGCGGGCAGCCTGGTCGACAACGGCGACGGCACCTGGAGTTACACCCCAGCCCTGAACGACGATACGCTCGGTCAGCTTCAGCTACACCGTCACCGACGGCAGCTTGAGCGTGGCCGGCAGCGCCACCCTCGACATCACCCCGGTCAACGACGCGCCGACCACGAGCCCGGTGACGCTGGCGCCGATCGCTGAAGACAGCGGTGCGCGCCTGATCACCCAGGCTGAGTTGCTGGCCAATGCCACGGACGTTGATGGCCCCAGTCTCACAGCGACGGGACTGACAATCAGCAGCGGTGCTGGTTCACTGATCGACAACGGCGACGGCACCTGGACCTACACGCCTGCCCTCAACGACGACACCTCGGTCAGCTTCAGCTACACCATCACGGACGGCTAGCATCCGTCGGCCGGCAGCGGCAACCCTGGACATCACCCCGGTCAACGACGCGCCGACGACCAGCCCGGTCACTCTGGCGCCGATTGCCGAAGATAGCGGCGCCCGCCTGATCACGCAGGCCGAGCTATTGGCCAATGCGACCGATGTCGATGGCCCCAGTCTCACGGCGACTGGTCTGGCAATCACCGCCGGCGCGGGCACGCTGGTCGACAACGGCGACGGCACCTGGACCTACACCCCAGCTCTCAACGACGACACGTCGATCAGCTTCAGCTACAGCATCACCGATGGGTCCGCCTCAGCGTCGCCGGTACCGCCACCCTGGACATCACCCCGGTCAACGACGCGCCGACTACGACCCCAGTGACGCTTGCGCCGATCGCCGAGGACAGCGGTGCCCGCCTGATCACCCAGGCTGAACTTCTGGCCAACGCAGCGGATGTCGATGGACCGGCGTTGACCGCAACTGGCCTGGCGATCTCCGCGGGCTCGGGTAGCCTGGTCGACAACGGCAACGGCACCTGGAGCTACACCCCTGCCCTCAACGACGATACCTCGGTCAGCTTCAGCTACACTCGTCACCGATGGGTCCGCATCCGTCGCCGGCACCGCCACCCTGGACATCACGCCGGTCAACGACGCGCCGACCACAAGCCCGGTCACGTTGGCTCCGATTGCCGAAGACAGTGGCGCCCGGCTCATCACGCAGGCAGAGTTGCTGGCCAATGCCGCCGACGTCGATGGTCCCAGTCTCACCGCGACCGGACTGACAATCAGTAGCGGCACTGGCTCGTTGATCGATAACGGCAACGGCACCTGGAGCTACACCCCTGCCCTCAACGACGACACCTCGGTCAGCTTCAGCTACCTAGTCACCGATGGCAGCTTGAGCGTGGCCGGCACCGCCACCCTGGATATCACTCCGGTCAATGACGTGCCGACTACCAGCCCAGTGACGCTGGCGCCGATCGCCGAGGATAGCGGCGCCCGACTGATCACGCAAGCCGAGTTGCTGGCCAATGCTGCCGACGTCGACGGACCCGGTTTAACTGCCACTGGCCTGACGATCTCCGCCGGCGCTGGCAGCCTGGTCGACAACGGCGACGGCACTTGGTCTTACACCCCCGCTCTGAACGACGATACCTCGGTCAGCTTCAGCTACCTCGTCACCGATGGGTCCGCATCCGTCGCTGGTACCGCGACCCTGGATATCACACCAGTTAACGACGCACCAACCACAAGCCCGGTCACACTGGCACCGATTGCCGAAGATAGTGGTGCCCGACTGATCACGCAAGCCGAGTTGCTGGCCAATGCTGCCGACATCGACGGACCCTCATTGACCGCAACTGGTCTGACGATCAGCAGCGGCGCTGGTTCGCTTGATTGATAACGGCGACGGTACCTGGTCTTACACGCCTGCCCTGAACGACGACACCTCGGTCAGCTTCAGCTACACCGTCACCGACGGCAGCTTGAGCGTGGCCGGCAGCGCCACCCTGGATATCACCCCGGTCAACGACGCGCCGACTACCAGCCCGGTCACCCTGGCCCCGATCGCCGAAGACAGCGGCGCCCGTCTGATCACGCAGGCCGAGTTGCTGGCCAACGCATCGGATGTCGACGGCCCGGCCATGACGGCTACCGGCCTGACGATCGCTACCGGCTCGGCAGCCTGGTCGACAATGGCGACGGCACCTGGACCTACACCCCGGCCCTCAACGACGACACCTCGGTCAGCTTCAGTTACAGCATTACCGATGGCAGCTTGAGCGTGGCCGGCAGCGCAACTCTCGATATCACCCCGGTCAACGACGCGCCGACCACGAGCCCGGTGACGCTGGCACCGATTGCCGAGGACAGTGGCGCCCGCTGATCACGCAGGCCGAGTTGCTGGCCAATGCTGCGGATGTGGACGGACCGGCGTTGACGGCTACCGGCCTGACGATCTCCACCGGCGTCGGCAGCCTGGTCGACAACGGCGACGGCACCTGGAGCTACACCCCGGCGCTCAATGACGACACCTCGGTCAGCTTCAGCTACAGCATCACCGATGGCAGCTTGAGCGTAGCCGGCACCGCCACCCTGGACATCACGCCGGTCAACGACGCGCCGACCACCAGCCCGGTGACGCTGGCACCGATCGCCGAGGACAGCGGTGCCCGCCTGATCACGCAGGCCGAGTTGCTGGCCAACGCCGCTGACGTCGATGGCCCCAGCCTGACGGCAACCGGGCTGACGATCAGCAGCGGCACTGGGTCGCCTGGTCGACAACGGCGACGGCACCTGGACCTACACCCCGGCCCTGAACGACGACACCTCGGTCAGCTTCAGCTACACCATCACCGACGGCAGCTTGAGCGTCGCCGGCAGCGCCACCCTGGACATCACGCCGGTCAACGACGCGCCGACCACCAGCCCGGTGACGCTGGCGCCGATCGCCGAGGACAGCGGCGCCGCGACTGATCACGCAGGCGGAGTTGCTGGCCAATGCCGCGGACGTGGACGGCCCGGGTCTTGACAGCGACTGGTCTGGCCATCAGCGCGGGCGCAGGCTCGCTGGTCGACAACGGCGACGGCACCTGGACCTACACCCCGGCCCTGAACGACGACACCTCGGTCAGCTTCAGCTACACCATCACCGACGGGCAGCCTGAGTGTGGCCGGCAGCGCCACCCTGGACATCACGCCGGTCAACGACGCGCCGACCACCAGCGCCGGTCACGCTGGCGCCGATCGCCGAAGACAGCGGCGCCCGCCTGATCACGCAGGCCGAGCTGCTGGCCAACGCCGCCGACGTCGACGGCCCGGCGCTTGACAGCGACCGGCCTGGCGATCAGCAGCGGCGCAGGCTCGCTGGTCGACAACGGCGACGGCACCTGGAGCTACACCCCGGCCCTGAATGACGACACGTCGGTCAGCTTCAGCTACACCATCACCGACGGCAGCCGGCAGCGTCGCCGGCAGCGCCACCCTCGACATCACCCCGGTCAACGACGCGCCGACCACCAGCGCCGGTGACGCTGGCGCCGATCGCCGAGGACAGCGGCGCTCGCCTGATCACACAGGCGGAGCTGCTGGCCAATGCCGCCGACGTCGATGGCCCCAGCCTGACAGCGACCGACCTGACGATCAGCAGCGGCACTGGCTCGCTGATCGACAACGGCGACGGCACCTGGAGCTACACCCCGGCCGCTCAACGACGACACCTCGGTCAGCTTCAGCTACACGCATCACCGACGGCAGCGTGACCGTCGCCGGCAGCGCCACCCTGGACATCACGCCGGTCAACGACGCGCCGACCACCAGCGCCGGTGACGCTGGCGCCGATCGCCGAGGACAGCGGCGCGCGCCTGATCACGCAGGCCGAGTTGCTGGCCAATGCCGCCGACGTCGACGGCCCCGGTCTGACGGCGACCGGCCTGGCGATCGCCGCGGCGCGGCATCGCTGGTCGACAACGGCGACGGCACCTGGACCTACACGCCGGCCCTCAATGACGACACCTCGGTCAGCTTCAGCTACACCATCACCGACGGCACGGCATCAGTGTGGCCGGCAGCGCAACCTCGACATCACCCCGGTCAACGACGCGCCGACCACCAGCGCCGGTGACGCTGGCGCCGATCGCCGAGGACAGCGGCGCGCGCCTGATCACGCAGGCGGAGTTGCTGGCCAATGCCGCCGACGTCGACGGCGCCCAGCTGACAGCGACCGGCCTGACGATCACCGCCGGCGCAGGCAGCGCTGGTCGACAACGGCGACGGCACCTGGACCTACACCCCGGCCCTGAACGACGACACCTCGGTCAGCTTCAGCTACACATCACGCGACGGCACGGCCTGACGCGTCGCCGGCAGCGCCACCCTGGACATCACGCCGGTCAACGATGCACCGACCACTAGCCCGGTCACGCTGACTCCGATCGCCGAAGACAGCGGCGCGCGCCTGATCACGCAGGCCGAGCTGCTTGACCAATGCGGCCGACGTCGATGGACCGAGTTTGACCGCCACCGGGCTGACAATCTCCGCAGGCTCGGGCAGTCTGGTCGACAACGGCGACGGCACGTGGACCTACACGCCAGCCTTGAACGACGACATCTCGGTCAGCTTCAGCTACATCGTCACCGATGGCATCGGCCTCAGTCGCCGGCACGGCCAGCCTGGACATCACGCCGGTCAACGATGCGCCAACGACAAGCGCCGGTGACGCTGGCGCCCATCGCCGAAGATAGTGGCACCCGACTGATCACCCAGGCTGAACTGCTGGCGAATGCAGCGGATGTCGACGGACCGGCGCTGACGGCTACCGGCCTGACGATCTCTAGCGGAGTCGGGTCGCTCGTTGACAACGGCGACGGCACCTGGACCTACACCCCTGCCCTCAACGACGATACCTCGGTCAGCTTCAGCTACACCATCACCGATGGCAGCTGAGCGTCGCCGGCAGCGCCACCCTGGACATCACGCCGGTCAATGATGCGCCGACGACCAGCCCGGTCACGCTGGCCCCGATTGCCGAAGATAGTGGCGCCCGCCTGATCACGCAGGCCGAGTTGCTGGCCAATGCGGCTGACGTCGATGGCCCCAGTCTGTCAGCGACCGGACTGACGATCAGCAGCGGCACGGGTCACTGGTCGACAACGGCGACGGCACCTGGACCTACACGCCGGCCCTCAATGACGACACCTCGGTCAGCTTCAGCTACACCATCACCGATGGCTCGGCGTCGTTGCCGGCACCGCGACTCTGGACATCACCCCGGTCAATGACGCGCCAACAACAAGCCCAGTGACACTGGCACCGATCGCCGAGGACAGCGGCGCCCGCCTGATAACCCAAGCTGAGCTGCTGGCCAACGCTGCGGATGTGGACGGACCGACGTTGACGGCTACCGGCCTAACGATCGCTACCGGCTCAGGCAGCCTGATCGACAACGGCGACGGCACGTGGTCCTACACCCCGGCCCTGAACGACGATACCTCGGTCAGCTTCAGTTACACCGTCACGGACGGTAGCCTCAGTGTGGCCGGCAGCGCGACTCTTGACATCACCCCAGTCAATGACGCGCCGACGACGAGTCCGGTGACGCTTGCGCCGATCGCCGAAGACAGTGGCGCTCGCCTGATCACTCAGGCTGAGCTATTGGCTAACGCGGCCGATGTCGATGGCCCTAGCTCACAGCAACCGGCCTGACAATCAGTAGCGGCACCGGCTCATTGATCAACAACGGCGACGGCACCTGGTCCTACACGCCCGCCCCGAACGACGACACCTCGGTCAGCTTCAGCTACAGCATCACCGACGGCACAGCCTGACCGTCGCCGGCACCGCGACTCTGGATATCACGCCGGTCAACGACGCGCCGACGACCAGCCCGGTGACGCTGGCGCCGATCGCCGAAGACAGCGGCGCCTCGCCTGATCACACAGGCCGAACTGCTGGCCAACGCCGCCGACGTCGACGGACCCAGCGTTGACAGCCGACTGGTCTGGCCATCAGCAGCGGCTCAGGTTCGCTGGTCGACAACGGCGACGGCACCTGGATCTACACCCCGGCCCTGAACGACGATACCTCGGTCAGCTTCAGCTACATCATCACCGATGGCAGCCTGCATCGTGGCCGGCACGCGCCACGCCTGGACATCACGCCGGTCAACGATGCGCCGACGACGACCCCAGTGACGCTTGCACCGATCGCCGAGGACAGCGGTGCGCGACTGATCACGCAGGCCGAGCTTGCTGGCCAATGCGGCGGACGTCGACGGCCCAGGCTTGACGGCGACTGGTCTGGCGATCGCGCCGGCGCAGGCATCCTGGTCGACAACGGCAACGGCACCTGGAGCTACACTCCTGCCCTGAACGACGACACAACGGTCAGCTTCAGCTACAGCATCACCGACGGCAGCTTGAGCGTAGCCGGCAGCGCGATTTTGGATATCACCCCGGTCAACGACGCGCCGACCACCAGCCCGGTCACCCTGGCCGCGATCGCCGAAGATAGTGGCTCCCGCCTGATCACGCAGGCCGAGCTCTTGGCAAACGCGGCCGATGCCGATGGTCCCAGTCTCACAGCGACCGGACTGACCATCAGTAGCGGCACTGGCTCGTTGATCAACAACGGCAACGGCACCTGGTCCTATACGCCCGCCCTCAACGACGACACCTCAGTCAGCTTCAACTACGGAATCACGGATGGCACGAACCGTGTGACCGGGACTGCCAGCCTGGACATCACCCCCGTCAACGACGCGCCCTCTATCGTTGCAGAAAACTTGACCCTCCGCTCGGGGGGCTCTTTCCTCCTGAGCGCGGCGCAGCTGTGGGCTGAGGATGTGGACAGTCCGCGATCGGCGATGATGTACGAGGTGAGCAACATCACCGCCGGACACTTCGAGCTCGTAACAACTCCAGGTTCGGCCATCTCGCATTTCTCTCATGCCCAGGTCGAGCAGGGGCTTGTCCGCTTCGTCCACACGGACCCCACGCAGGCCCCGAGCTTCGAGATCGCGGTTTCCGACGGTGAAAGCCTGAGCGCCACGATCAGGGTGTCAGTGAAGATTTCAGGGTCGCTCTCAACGCCCGGTTCACAGCCACAAGGCGGTGGCGCCGATCAACCCTCAATACTGGCGGATGACGACACGGCGTCGGTGATTCAGCGACATGGATCCACGACCAAGGCGTCTGTTGATGTGCCGGAGCTTGTGCACGACTTGGCCGAATCTTACGCAGAGCGAGCCGGCGGTCAGCGCCCAAGGGTCGTGACCGATCAGGCTGGTCCGACGGAGTCGTTCTCCGACGATGGCTCCAGCACCAACATCTCAGCGCATCAGGCCCCCGGCCGGACGTCCCGTCTCGAGCCGGAAACACGAACATTACGCGAGCGCCTGATCAATTCTTCGTTCGATATAGGCTTGAACGAGTCGGCAGAAGCCTACCTGATGCGCCTGGCGAATCTGTCATTCCTGGCCGGCCTGCAGGAAGTGCCCCAGGATCTGCGTTCCGGAACGACGGCGAAGCCGGTATGGGTACCGGACGGGGATTCGTCACAGGACAAAGCCGACGCCATGGTCGCGGTCCAGGTGGTTCAAGCGAGCGGGATCGTCCTCAGCGTTGGCACCGTCTGGTGGGCGCTGCGTGCGGGGGGCTTGCTGGCCGGTCTCCTTGGTGCGTTGCCGGCGTGGCGACACGTGGATCTGCTGGCAGTGCTCCCGGACGATGAGGAAGACGACGACTGGGAGCCCGAAGGCGACGCCGAAGCGGCGCGTGATGAGCGTGGGGTCGGCGATATGCTGGCGCCCACGACCGACGGAGAGCGAAGATGAGCAACGAGTCGAACAAACAATCGGTAATCCGGCTCGGTCCGATTTCACGTGTCAGTCTGGGCCTGACCGCCCTGATGATCAGTCTATTACTGATCGCAAACGTCGTGCTGGATTTCGCTCCGGACAACGGTCAGGTCGAGCGTCGGACGCGTCAACGCGTTGCGGCGAATCTGGGAGCCCAGATGACCAGCTTGCTGGAAGCCGGTGACCAATCGATGGCCGGCAAAGTGATTCAAAAAGTTCTGGCGGGTGACCCGGACATCCGGTCGATCCTGGTTCGCCGATCGGATGGGTACACGATGCTGCATCGTGGAGACACGAGCGCCGAGCGAACAGACCGGGTCGGGTCGGGCTCGACCGCCGACCTTCTGCGCGTGCCGGTTCTGGCCGGTGGAAACCTTTGGGGTGAAATTGAAGTGAAATTCGCTACCGCGCCGGTCTCGGTGAAATCATGGCTGGCGCAGCCGACATTGCAGATCCTGGCGGTGCTTGGCCTCGGTGGCTTTCTCCTGTGCTATGTCTATCTTCGTCGTGTCATGCAGTTTCTGGATCCATCGGCCGCGGTGCCTGACCGCGTCCGCAAAGCATTCGATACCTTGACCGAGGGCGTCGTAATCATTGACCAGCAAGCGCGCATTGTGTTGGCGAACGACTCGTTCCGGCGCCTGCATCCGGAGGCAGGCGCCGAGATCACCGGTCACAAGATCGACGCCCTCCGCTGGCTGCTGGCAGACCGGCAGGGCGACGCCAACGTGCCCATGCCCTGGTCAACGACACTCCGGACGTCGGTGACCGTGAAGGGCGATCCGCTCAACTTGCCGCAACCTGACGGGCCGACGACTCGGCTGTTAGTCACGAGCGCGCCGATTGCAGACAACAAGGGTAGGCCCCGCGGCTGCATGGTCACGTTCGACGACGTGTCCGCAGTCCACCGTGCCAATGACGATTTGCACACCGCCCTGGAGGAACTCAAAAGATCGCGTGAGCATATCGAGGAACAGAATCGCGAACTGCGGCTTCTCGCAACCCGCGATTCACTGACCAGCTGCCTGAATCGAAGGGCGTTCTTCGAGCTCGCGGAAACTGCGCTGGAGGCGTCCCGTCGTACCGGCACAGCGACCTGTTGCATCATGGTCGACATCGACCACTTCAAGCAGTTCAATGATCTGTACGGGCACGCCGTCGGCGACCAGGTGATTCGAAGCGTGGCGCGTGCGCTGGCAGCCCGGCTGCGCCGACAAGACATCCTGGGCCGCTACGGCGGCGAAGAGTTCTGCATCGTCATGCCCGGCAGTTCGGAAGAACAGGCCGTGGCATTTGCCGAAAGCTGCCGGATCGATATCGAAAAACTGGCCCGCCAGATTATTCGCGGAACGGCGGCCATGAAGACCACGGCCAGCTTCGGCGTATCTGGTCAATACCTTGGCGGCAGAACGCTCGAACATCTGATTGACCAAGCCGACCAGGCGCTTTATCGAGCCAAGGCAGCGGGTCGCAACCGGGTGACGGCGTTCGAAGCAGTCGTGGTCTGATCCGCGCTCAAGTGTTTCATCGGCCTTTATTTCCCTGTTTGCCATTGCGAAGAACCGCATTGATCTCCGCACCGAAGATCAGGGTCACTGCGCTCAGGTACAGAAATACCAGCGTAGCCACCAGCCCCGCGAAGCCACCGTACACCAGCAGCAATTTCCCGGCTCCGCGCCAGGTATAGGACAGCAGCGCTGCAGCCCCGACCCAGAGTGCAGCGCCAATCAGTGCGCCCGGCACCACGGTGCGCAGGCGCTGGGAAATATCTGGCAGCCAGCCGTAGAGCAGCGCATATAGCACACTCAGGACGACATACGCCAGACCGTAGCGAACACCGTCACGCAACCATGAGGCGTGCGCGCCCGTCCCGACATTGTCTTCGAGCAGCTGCCATACATAGGGCATGATGACTACAGAACTGAACGTGGCGACCGTGCCCGCGCCGACGACCACAGTGAACAGGGTCACCTTGATCCGCGCCTTCCAGAAAGAGAGACCTTGCTTGACGTCGTAGGCTTTGTTCAGGGCGGTTCGGACTGCCTGCATGCCGGAGGACGCGGTCCAGATCGTGGCGAACAGGCCGATCGCAAGCAAAGCCTGGTTGCGGCGACCCAGCACCTCATCCACCACAGGCTGCAAGGCGTCCTGAACGACTGGTGGTGCGTAGCCCACGACGCGGCCCGCCAAGGCCGCGGCGTCGCCGGGATGGCCGATGAAGCCGGCCGCAGCCGATATGAGGATCAGCAGCGGAAACATCGCAAGCACCGACGAAAACGCGACGCTACCGGCCTGATTGGCGCTCTGGTGGGCGATGTACCCCTGCATCGCTCTTACAAACAAGCGCACGCCCGGAACGCTGAATAGGATCTCTTGTAGTCGTCTTGTAAACGCTTGCCATCCCCGCACGTGGCCCTCTCAATTGTGTACTCCTCCTCCCTGTCACCGCTATATGGCAAGGAGCACCGGACTCATCGGTGTGATTCTTGAGGCAGCAGTGGGTGAGTGTACGCGAGCGCCTTTCAACCGTTCCTGAAACGTAAACATAAGGTAAGAGAACCGGGACAGACGTAACGAAACCGTTTCCTGGCGCTGGCGCCGCATGCTCGGTGGCTAATATTGCGCCAACTTTTCCGACGCTTGCTGCGTTGCAAAAGCTTATGTTGATTCTTAGAACAGCTTGGCCGCCAGCCTGTATTCAGGCCCCCGCACGACGGGCATCGGGCGTCACGAGCTCAAACCGACAGGGAAGAAATGATCGTAACTACCAGAGCGGTGCTCAGTCACCGCGGCGCGACCTCGCGCGCCCAGAAAAACCACCAGAACCAACGCCACCTGCTGGCAGCCGCCTCGATCGCAGCAATCGTCCTCTCAGGGTGCGGCGGTAGCGGGGGTAATGACTCCGCTTCCTCGACCACTGGTTCCCAAGCGGTCAAGGATGACACTTCCTTCCGATCATTCATCAGCGAAAACCCCGAAGTCAGGGCGGTCATCGCGGCGATGCCCCCGGAGACAAGGCCGATCGACACGAAGTCCACAGCCCTTGCCTTGAATCCCAGGAGCGCAGTCGAAAACGCAACCGCGGCCGCCGCCGCCGAGCAAGCCCCTGCACCCTCCGCCTCAGCCTCAGCCTCGGCCGCGGGAACAGCAACGGCATCGGGCGGCATGCCTGATTTCGTGGATACGATGATCAGCGACATGCGCGAGATGAACGATCATCCGCTCAAGGACGTCAATCCCGTTTACGGATTCTCGCGCGGCCCCGGCTATGTGATCAACGGCATCAATTCCGGCGGATCGAACTTCATGTTGCCGTGGTTCGTGCAGTTCGAAGGTGCGGGCAACGGCGCTTCGAATACCCGGGTCCAGATTCGTAACCTGCGGGTCTTCGTCAAGAGCCGTTCCAACGGCTCATGGGCAACCCTGAGCGACAAGGACACTTTTGACGGAATCCAGTGCGCCCAAGGCGGCAATTACTATGAGTGCCCCGAAGCGGCGCGGATAGAGGCAGACGACGACCAGAGCGTGTCGACCTTGCCGCTGCACGGGCGCAACCTGCATGGCTGGTGGGGCGCACGGGAACCGATCCAGGGCTGGGACGTTGGTGCGGTTGTCGTTACCCTTCAAGCCCGGCTTACCGTCAACAAGGGCAGTGGCCACGACGACCGTGACAAAGCGAAGTACCTTATTCACGTCGGCGCGGACTACTATCCGGACAACGCTCCACCGCAGCAGATCCTTCCCCCTGTCGGCATCTCCCGATCCAAGCTGGTCACCAACGACTGGCAGACGTTCACCATGGCAACATTGAACGACGTCGGATTCCAGGAACCGGGCGGTGGCATCTCTTCGGACGAAATGCGCGCCAATCCTCCCCCGATGGAGCCGTAATCCGGTTCGCGGTCTCCGGGCTTCTGCAGAAATGTGGACACCCGGGGGGCGGTCCTGCACCGCCGAAGTGGCGTACAGTTGACGGTACCTTACAGGCGTCAACCGTACGAGCACGATGAGCACTGAGTTACCGGAAGATCAGGAAGCGCTGCGTCTGCAGCGTCTTCATGAGTTGCTGGTCCTGGACATGGAACTGCGAGGGCAGCGATGAAACGGATCGGCGACAGCCTCGAAGGCAAGCGTGTGCTGATCGTGCAGGCGGGCGAATTCATGGGTCCTGCGCTGTGCAAGGCCTTTGCAGCGCACGGCGCCATCGTGGTTGCTGACGAGCGTCCGCTGGATTCCCCCGACAGCGTGCGTGAAATCGTACAGGCGGCTGGCATTATCGACGTCTTCATCGGCAACATGGCCGTGCCTGCCCCGCAGACGGCCGCGCACCAGGTCGAAGATGACGAATGGCGTGCGGTATTCAGCCACCTGGTCGACCCCCTGCCGCGGATCGCGCGCGAGATTCTGCCGCCGATGCTCGCGCGCCGGTCGGGGAAGATCGTGGTGATGGGTAGCGCCACCGCCCTTCGCGGCCAGCGAAAGGTATCTACCTACAGCGCGGCGCGCGGCGCGCAGGTTTCCTGGGTGCGCAGTGTCGGCGCCGAGGTCGCGGCATCGAATGTGCAGGTAAACCTGATCGCGCAGAATTTCGTCGAGAACCCGCTCTACTATCCGCCTGAGGTCTGCCAGCTGCCGGCCTTCAAGGAGCGGCTCCGGCGGGAAGTGCCGATCGGACGGCTCGCGACCGATGAGGAGGATGCCCTGTTCGCGGTATTCCTCGCCTCGTCCGAAGTGAGTTTCTTCGTCGGGCAGAGCATCCCATTCGCGGGCGGCTGGGTGACCTGAGATTCCTAGATGCTGAGGTCCAGGAGGTTGTAATCCTTCAACGCGAGGCGAGCCTGGTCGTCCCAGTGAAACACCTCGCCGCTCGCGACATGCGGCTGGTAGATGTACGGCGCCTCTTCCGGGAAGCGCTGGCGGCGGGCATCGATCGCATAACCAAGCGCCCGGGACCGAGCAGCAATGCGGGCGGCGTCATAAACGCCGGCCGCGCCGTGCAGCGTCGGCCCTGAAACGACGCCCAGCACCGACCGGCGACGGTGGAAGCCGAAGTTCACTGTCACCCGCCAGTGGGGACTGGTGTTTGCAAAGGAACCGTGCACCGCCTGCCGGTTCGTGATCGCAACGTCGCCCGGTTTGCAGATTATCGGGACGGCTTCCGGGAGGCGGTCGGAGCCTGCTCGCGCCGCCATGGCGCGGATGTCGGCACGGCCCAAGGCGTGCGACCCCGGCACCACCCATACGCCGTTGGCAGCGGTGCAGCCGTACAGCTGCGCCATGAAATTGAAACCGTGAATGCCGGCGTCGAAGTCGGGACTGTCCCAGTGGGTGATGCCGTCCTGGTGCCAGGCAACGGAAGCGCCCAGACCCGGCTCCTTGATGAAAAGCGACTCATTGAAGGGCACGAAGTCGTCACCATTGATGGCGGCAGCCACCGCCAACAGCAGCGGATGGGCGGATACCCTCAGGGCGGCATCGGAGAACTGCAGCGAACCGAGTATCAGATAGACGATCTCTTCCGGCGCGCGCTCGGCTGCCTTCGGTTCAAACATCTTGACTGGATGACGGCCATTGGCGAAGCTGGTGCCCCCGGCGGGATCCCCGAGCGGCCGGGACCACTGCAACGTCGACGCCTTGTTGTCCGCGCCCAGCGCGGGTCGGCCCTCGCGGTCCAGGGGCGCGCCCTTACGGACCGGTAACCGCGCCAGGATGTCCTGCAGGTCCGCTTCGACATCCGAGAGTTCGGCAGGGCCGAGGACGCCTTCGAACACGTAGAAGCCGCAGCGCCAGTAGGCTTCGAGGATGTCCGGGCTGAGCTTTCCGCGGGCGGTGAACCGGATCGGCCCGCGATTGCCGAGTAGGGTAGCCCGGTGAGCCCCCTCGGCAAGATAGCTCCGCATTGCAGTTTCCTGCTCGCCGTAGTCGACCTTCACGTCGCGCATGACAGCCCCCGGAGTCAATACTGCCCTAATCCGGAAGCTACCACGCCGACGGGCTATGAGGTCCATGCGGGCTCAGTCGGAGAAATTTACCGGCGGCATCGAGGTCCGGTTGACCGACAACTGGAAGATATCGGGCCTGGCGTAGTGCCCGGCGACGTCAAAGGATCGCCGGGCGTTGGCGGAGCGTTCAGGGTCGATTTCGGCATACAGCACTTCCTGCTTCCGATGCAATGGGCCGGCGATGGGACCGCCGAAAGGCTCGAAGACGACAGCATCGCCGCTGCACAGCCATTCTTGCGTCTTGAAAAGCCGCTCGCGCTGCGGGAAGTCTTCCGGCACGTCACTGGCCTGCAAGGCCGTGGCGAGACTGACCACCCAACAGCCACCTTCACGCGCAATGTGGCGCAAAGTCGCGAGCCACCCCTCCCCGCAGTCCCAGGTGGGTGCGACCAGGACTTCGAGGTTCTGGGCATACAGCGCGAAGCGGGCCAGCGGCATGTAGTTCTCCCAGCAGATGAGGCAACCGATCCGGCCGACGGGGGTGTCGACCACCCGCAGCCCGCTAGCGTCCCCCGTTCCCCAGACCATGCGCTCCGGGTTCGTCGGCATCAGCTTACGGTGCCGGTTCAGCAGATTGCCGTCCGGCCCGATGACGACGACGGTGTTGTACAGGGTACTGCCGCTGTAGCGCCGGTCGATCTCGTTCATTCCGCAGACGACGGTCACTCCATGGTGGCGCGCCGCCTCCGCGAGCGGAGCGAGCCCGCCGCCGTCAATGTCCACCGCATTGCTTCGCAAGCGGGCGTGGATCTCGCCGGATAAAGCCATGTCCGCACCCGGCGTCAGCCGCCAGACCCAGGTCGGGTATCCGGGCAGGAATGCCTCGGGAAATACCGCGAGTTCGGCGCCTTGCGCGGCGACCTCTTCAATGCTGGCTATGGCACGCCCGAGGCTTGCCTCCAGGTTCAGCAGTACCGGGGGGCTCTGGATCACTGCGATCTTGTGTTTCATGTCTTACCTCAGGGTTGTCGGACTTGTCGCTGACTTCATTCCGGCAAAGAGATCCCGGAACCGCTCATTTCGCTGGGGACGTCCTTCATCTTCTGCACCCCATCACGGATGGGCAACACGGTTTCCTGATAATGAACGTGGATACCCGCTTGAAACGGAAACTCGGGGATTATGGCCGCGAACACGTCTGTCAGTGCCATATTCGGATGCTCCGTGAAGAGGTGTCCACCGCAATTCCGGCACCAACTCCGCAAGCTGTTACCGGTCTTCTGGTATGTGCCTATCGACTCGGCGCCTTGGGTCACCTCGACCGCGTCCGGATGCCACAACGTAAACGCATTGACTGGCCCTGCAGACCAGGCACGGCACGATTCGCAGTGGCAGTAACCCATCCCCACCGGTTCACCACTGACGGTCAATTGGACCGCACCGCAAAAGCAGCTGCCCGGGTA
Organism: uncultured beta proteobacterium; assembly: GCA_963834335.1. GTDB lineage: Bacteria > Pseudomonadota > Gammaproteobacteria > Burkholderiales > Burkholderiaceae_E > Lautropia. Next base: position 1,533,181 of record CAWIBK010000002.1, read on the forward strand.
ACGTTTTTCGATGCTCACGATACTTCTCCTTGTTCGTCGTACGAAACGCGCGTTCGGGCTGCGGACCCAGAGCGAATCTTTCTGTCCCGACGTCGCTGAGGTGGCCTTGATGCTGCATTTACTGCTACCCTGAACCTTGCCTCCACCTTGGCAGCCTGGCGTTGTAATCAGCGTTGTGTAACGGAAAGTAGTTGGGAGCCCGATTTGGCTGACAGCACATCTGACTTGCCACAGGATGTCCTGCAGATCCAGGTGCTGGGCGAGTTGCGGGTAGAAACCGCGGCCGGGCCGCTGCCGTTGCCGGCCTCGCGCAAGACGCGGGCGCTCCTGGCCTATCTCGCGATCAATCCCAGGCGCCATCTTCGCAGCGAGCTCGGGGGGCTGTTCTGGGAGGACGCGGCAGATCCCCGCGCAGGCCTGCGCTGGAGCCTGACCCAACTCCGGCACGCGATGGGCGAGCCTCATGGCATCGCCCTTACAGCTGACCGCGATTCCGTGTCGCTGAAGGCGCAATGTATCGACACCGACCTCAGTCAGGTCGCACGTCTGATCAAAGCCGGCATCGCCGCCTCCGCCTCCACGCCCCGCGACCGGCTGCTGCAGGCAACCGGGCTGTTCCGCGGCGAATTGCTGGACGGGCTCGACATGCCGGCCTGCTATGCCTATCACGAGTGGTGCATGGCGGAGCGCGAGGCAGCCAGCAAAGTGCATGAGCAGATCCTGGCAGCCCTTATCGAAGCATGTCGCGACGATCCGGAATCGGCGCTGGCGCACGCCCGGACGCTGACGGGCAAGAACCCGCTCAGCGAAACCGGCCATGTCCAATTGATGGGCCTGCTGCAGGCGCTCGGGCGGCCGCGCGAGGCCCTGGCGCAATACGAACGTTGCTGCCGCATATTCGAACGTGAACTGGGTCTCGGACCGCCCCCGGCACTCGAGCGAGCCAGGGCGGCGCTGAGTACCGCGATGATTCGATCGAGGGACCGCGACGTGGTAAGCGCGCCGGCACCGGCGGCACCCGTGACATCGTCAGCTCCCGTCCAAGTCCCGGCGCTGCTTGTCGGTCGCCAGGTGGAAATGAGCCGGTGGCAGCAGACGATCGAGGCAGGAATCTCCGGCCGAGCCGCCGATGTCCTGCTGGTGAGCGGTGTCCCGGGGATCGGCAAGACCCGGCTTCTCGACGAGTTCGAGCGCCAGGTCGCCGCGCAGGGCGGACGGGCACTGCGGGGCCGCGCGTTCGAGGCGGAGACGGTCAGGCCGTTCGGCTACTGGATCGACGCACTGCGCTGCCTTCAAGGCGGCGAACTTCCGCCGCCGCTGCGAGAACCGCTTCATCGCCTGTCTCAGCCCGGCAGTACTGAGGCACTCGCGCGAGACCGCGACAGCCTGTTCGATGCGGTGGTCGACGCCCTCACCCACCTCGCACAAAGCGGACCGCTGGCAGTGCTGGTCGATGACCTGCACTGGATCGAGGAGTCATCTGCCGCACTCCTTCACTATGCGATACGCAGCGTGCGAACCAGTTCCATCCTGTTCGCGCTCACGGGCCGGATCGGCGAGCTCGAGGACAATGCCTGCGCGCAGAGACTGCTGGCTGCGCTGGCGCAATCCCGTCGCCTCGACCGGCTCGCACTGGCGCCACTGGCCGATGACGACGCGACCGCCCTGGTCCGACAAGTCGCACCGGCCATCGACCAGGACCAGGTTGTCGCCCAGGCGCAAGGTAATCCGCTCCTGCTGGTCGAACTTTGCCGGTCTCAGGATGCCGGCGGCGATGACTCCGGTCTGCTCGAGCGCATCCTGCAGACGCGCCTCTGCCGCCTGTCGCAGGGGGCGGGGGAACTGGTCCAATGGGCGTCAGCACTCGGGCGCCGCTTCTCGCTCGAATCCATGATTGCGGCCCAGGCCGCAGAACCCGGACCGGTGCAGCGCCAGCTGTCGGAACTCGAGAGACACAACCTTATCGTTCCAATCGGAGATGCGGGCTACCAGTTCAGTCATGACCTGTTCCAGGAGGCTGCCTACAGCCGGATCTCGCAGCCGCGGCGCCGGCTGATGCACAGGAGCATCGCGGTGGCACTGTGCCGTGAGATGCACACCCGACCGGAAACCTGCAGCGAGGTGGCCCACCACGCAGGCCTTGGCGGCCAGCACGAATTGGCCGCCAAGGCCTGTGTTCTAGCCGGCGAGCACGGACTGCGTTTCTTCGCCGGGCGGGAGGCGGCGGAAGTCGCTCGCCGCGGACTGAGGCACTGCGCGCAGATTGCGCAGAGAGCGACACGCGCGAGCATGGAAATGCCCCTGCTCCGGATCCAGGTCCTCGCAGCCTCGATGTTGCAACTCGATCGGCTGCGGCCGGCCGCCGCTGCAATCAATCATGCAATCGACGATGCCAACATCAGTCGCCTGCACGACCAGGTCGCGCTCGGCTATCACCTGCTCTCTATCGTGCACCAGGAGACGGGCAATCCCGATGAAGCGCAGCAGGCGACGCTTCGTGCTGCAAAGTCCACGGAAAAGACGGATGCCCTGACGCAGGCCCGGCAGCTGGCGAACAGCGCGCGGTGCCTGGTCGAACTCGGCCGCGAGATCGCCCAGGCAAGGAAGCTGGTTGCGAAAGCTGGAAGGCTCGCGGATGCTGCCGGCGTCCAGGAAACGGAGCTTCGCTGGTGCCTGGGATTGCTTTACCGCTGGGACGGTCAACCAGACCTGGCGTTGCGGGAATTCGATACGGCGATCGCGCTGGCCGACGAAGGAGAGGATCGGTGGCGGCACTGCAAATGTCTCGGCTGGGCGGCTCTGATCGAGCTGGAACGGGGACGTCCGGCACGGGCGGTGGTTCGCGCGAGAAAGCTGCAGCAGCTGGCGAGCAGACTGGGGGAGGAGGCTGACGAGCCCTTCGCTCAAGCCGTCGAAGCGCTCGGCCTCCAGATGCGCGAGGCGAAGGGCAGCAAGCCGACCGCCCCAGATTCGGTTGACGCCGTCAGCCTGGCGATCGGAAGGCTGAGAATCGCCGATGACAAGTCACGCCTGGCCTCGGTATTCAACATTGCCGCGTCGATTCAGTTCACCCGGGCAAACTTCCGGCAAGCTGGCGCCTTCGCATCCGACGCCCTGGCGACGGCAGACTCGATCGGAGAGGTCAACGAGTCACTCCTGGCGCACTCCATGCTTGCGCAGGTAGCCGTGGCGCTGGGAGACCGCGAGAGAGCCCGGCTGCAACTGGACCAGGCGCGCCGATCGTTGCCGGCGTCCGCATCCGGAGCGGACAACAACCGTGCATCCGCGGCCGCGTCGGATGCAGTGACCCGCGCTGAGCGGGCGCTCGCCGGGGCGATGATCGCTCACCAGGAACCCGCCGACCAATCCTGACTCAACTAAAGCGCCAAGAGCCAAAGAGACCTTCTCATGCACCGATTCATCGTCGAACGAAGCTTTGCCCCGCCGATCTCGGACTCGGAGCTCGAGGCGGTCGTCGAGCGGATGACCCCGTGCCTCGCCCTGCACGACGTCCGCTGGGTCCGCAGCTACCTTTCCTCCGATCGCCAGCGGATGGTGTGCGAATACGAGGCGCGCGACGCCGAAAGCGTGCGCAAGGTCCAGCACGAAGCGGGTGCCCGATTCGACCGGGTCTGGGACGGGCAGCTGATCGAGGGCTGAGCAGGCCTCGGTTCAACCGCGCTGCCCTTGCGGCCGACCCACCCCAATTGCTGCGTGATCGGCGGCCTGAGCGGGCCCGCTCCCGGAAGCGGCAGCGCGCGACCCGTCATCGGCCGTCTTCCTGCGGTCCTTGGCGATCAGCACATACAAGGATGGCACGACGAACAGGGTGAAGAGCGTTCCGATCGCCATGCCGCCGACCAGCACCAGGCCGATCGAATTCCGGGCCGCCGCTCCCGCGCCGGTGACGAGCACCAGCGGGAAATGACCGGCGATCGTGGCGATGCTGGTCATCAGCACCGGCCGCAACGCGGACCTTGGCTGCCTCGTGCACCGCATCGAGCTTGCTCATGCCCTGCATCTGCAGCTTGTTGGCGAACTCGACGATCAGGATGCCGTTCTTGGCGATGAGCCCGACCAGCGTCACCAGGCCGACTTGCGGAATAGATGTTCAAGGTCGTGGTGAAGCCGCTGGTCCAGTGAGGCATGTTCGGATTCGGCATCTTCAGTACGGTGAAGATCATCGCGCCGAACATAGCCAGGGGCACCGACCCTAGCAGGATCACCAGTGGATCCCGAAACGAATTGAACTGCACCGCCAGCGCGAGGAAGATCAGCAGGATCGCCAGTCCAAAGGCGGGCAGGAACTTGTTGCCCTCGGTGCGCAATTGCCGCGACTCGCCGGTGTAGTCGATACCGTAGCCCGGCGGCAGCACTTCCCGCGCAGCCCCCTCCAGGAACTTCAAGGCGTCATCGAGAGTGCGCGCGCTCATGCCCGAAAGTTTGACGGCATTGAGTTGCTGGAAACGATTGAGCGAGCGCGGAACGACCGAGTTCTCGATGTGTGCGAAAGACGAGACCGGAATCATGCGTCCCTCGGGGCTGCGCACGTGAATGGCCCCAAGCTGGTCGCTGGTCAGTCGGGCCGATCGCTCGACTTGCGGGATGACCTTGTAGCTGCGCCCTTCCATGTTGAAGCGATTGACGAAGTTGCCGCCGATGGCGACCGCCAGATCGGTCCCGACCTGGCCCATGGACAAGCCCAGGGTCGCGACCTTGTCGCGGTCGATCACAACCGTCGCCTGCGGCTGGTCGATTTTGAGGTCGATGATCGGCGGAAAGAAGAAGAGTCCGCTCTGAGCGGCCTTGGCCTGGATCTGTTCGGCCAGCTCCAGCAGGCGCTGCGGGTCGCCAGTCGACGTGATGATGAATTCCACCGGGAAATTGCTCCCCCCGGGCAGCGCCGGCGGGGTGGTGGCGAACATCTGGATTCCGGGAATGGCAGAGAGCTTTGCTTGAAGCTCCGGCAGCATCTGACTGGTGGTGCGCTGGCGTTCGGACCAGGGATTTACCACCACGCCGCCGAAGCCGTCGGCGCCGAGAGTCGCGCCGATAGAAGGTGGGAACATGAACTGGAAGGTGAGCGCCGCTTCCGGCGTTCCGAGCATCACCGCCTCGGAGGCCTTGGAATAGACCTCGCGCTGGTCGGTCGAGGCATTGGCCGCGGTATTGATGATCCCGAAGACCACGCTCTGGTCCTCGGTAGGCGCCAGCTCCTTGGGCGAAAACATGAACATCGGGACCGTGCACAGGCTGACCACGAGCCAGACCAGGTAGACCGCGGGGCGAGCCCGCAAGGTTGCGCCCAGCCCTCGGCCATAGCTCTCGCGCAGCGAATCGAAGCGGTGATTGATCCACCCGGCGAAACCGCGTTCCTCGTCCTCTGCGCTCTTGAGCAGCTTTGCGGCCATGACTGGAGACAGCGTCAGGGCGACAATACCCGATATCGTCACCGCCCCCGCCAGCGTCAGCGCGAACTCCCGGAAGAGCGCCCCCGTAAGACCGCCTTGCAGTCCGATCGGCGCGTACACGGCAACCAGGGTGACGGTCATGGCGATGACCGGACCGATCAGTTCCCGTGCGCCCAGCAGCGCCGCCTCTCGCGGCGTTCGTCCCTCCCGAAGATGCCGCTCGACGTTCTCGACGACGACAATCGCGTCATCGACGACAAGACCGACCGAGAGGACGATTGCCAGCAGGGTGAGCAGGTTCAGGGTGAAGCCGAACAGCTGCATCAGGAAGACGCCACCGATCAGCGAGACCGGGATCGCCAGCACCGGGACCACCACCGACCGCATCGACCCGAGGAACAGGAAAATCACGCCGATGACGATCAGAAGGGTATCGATCAGCGTCTTGCTGACCTCCTCGATCGCGTTGCTGACGTACTCCGACGCGTCATAGCCGATGCTTGCATCCAGACCGGCAGGAAGGTCTCGCTCGATCTGGGCCAGCTCGGTCCGCACCCTGCCGATCACCTCGACCACGTTGGCGTTCGGCTGCGGGAACACGCCGATGAAGACCGCCGTCTGGCCCGAGTAGCGAACCAGGGTGTCGTAGTCCTCGGCGCCCAGCTCGACATCAGCGATGTCCTCGAGCCGCACGATGGTGTCGTTGCGGCGGTAGACCACGAGCTTGCGAAACTCCTCGACGTTGCGCAGGTCGGTATTGGCATTGAGATTGGTCGTCACCAGCGCACCGTCGGTGCTGCCCAGTGCCGCCAGGTAGTTGTTAGCTACCAGCGCTTCGCGTACCTGCGCTGGACTGACGCCGAGCGCGGCCATGCGGTCGGGCTTCAGCCAGACCCGCATAGCGAAGGTGCGGGCACCGAAGATCTCGATCCGCTGCACGCCGGTCAGCGCCGCGAGCCGCGGCTGCACCACCCGAGCAAGGTAGTCGGTGATCTGCTGCTGCGAGAGGATGTCGGACGCAAAGCTCAGGTATGCAGCGGCGAACTGCGAGTCGGCCGACTGCACGCTGATCGCAGGGACCTGAGACTCGGTCGGCAGCTCGTTGCGAACCTGGTTGACCTTTGAGGTGATGTCGGCCAGCGCCCGGGTCGTATCGTAGTTGAGTTTGAGCCGGGCATTGATCAGCGAGAATCCCTGCAGGCTTTTCGACTCGACGTAGTCGATGCCTTCGGCCGACGCAATGGCCCGTTCGAGCGGTGTCGTGACGAAGCCGCGGACCAGTTCCGCACTGGCTCCGACGTACACCGTGGTTATCTGCACCGAGGCGTTCTCGCTGCGCGGATACTGGCGAACCGACAGCGACTGCCAGGCCTGCAACCCGGCGATCACGATCACGAGATTGACGACAATGGCGAGCACGGGCCGCCGGATGAAGATGTCAGTAAAGCTGTTCATGAAGCTAAAGGAGGTATCCGGGCGGTATCGGCCTGCGCCCTATTGGCGCCCCGGCTTCGGGTCGAGTTTCGGTTTCGGCGCGAGGGTGTTGTCGATCACGACCGGCATGCCGGATCGCAGCTTGAAAACACCGGAAGTGACGACCGTCTCACCGGGCTTCAGTCCCTCCTCGATAGCAACGAAGTCGCCCCGCTTTTCTCCGAGCCGAACGAACTGCTGCCGCAGCACGAGGGGGGCCTTCTCGTCCGGACGGCCGTTGGCGGGTACGCTGCCGACGGCCGACTGGGCACCCTTGCCTGCCGATGCGTTCGTACGGTCGGCCGACTTCTCCACGACGAACACGGAATCCCCATAGGGGGCATAAACGATGGCGCTGGCAGCGACTGGCAGCATCTGCTTCTGCTCCGGCAACAAAACGTCGACGTTGACGAACATGCCGGCCCGAAGCAGCTCCCGCGCGTTCGCGACCTGGGCCCTTACACGAAGCTGGCGAGTTGCACTGTCGACCTCGGGACTGATGGCGGTGATCCGGCCTTCGAAACTCTCACCGGGGGCCGCGTCGGTGGCAACGCGCACAGCCATTCCGGACCTGAGTCGGGAAAGCTGCTGCTGGGGAATAGGAAAGTCGACATAGATCGGATCAAGGGTCTGCAACGACACGATCGGGTCACCCTCGCGCAGGATCTGGCCGACGTTGACCTGGCGCAATCCGAGGCGACCGGTGAAGGGGGCCCGGATGGACTTCTTCGCAACAGCGGCGCGGACGATGTTGACCTGGGCGCTGGCCTCCTTGGCCTGGGCCGCCGCCGCATCGATATCGGCGGGCGAGACGATCTGCCGCTTACCCAGTTCCTTGCGACGCTCCAGCGTCGCCCGCGCCAGTTCCGCTGCCGCCTCGGCCGATGCCAGCTGTGCTGTCTCGCTGGCCGCATCGACTTGTACCAGGATGTCACCCGCCTGGACCAGTGCGCCGGACTCGAAGTCGATCCGCTTGACACGCCCGGGCGTTTCGGCGCCGACAGTGACCCCTTGCACCGGTGTCAGCGTCCCGGTTGCGGTCAGGGACTGCTTCCAGTCCGCAAGCTCTACAACCATCGTCGTGACCGTTTCCGGCGGCGGCACCATCTTCGCTCCGGCCTCGGCCATCTCCCCGAACTGCCCGAGCTTCACATAGACGATCCCACCCACGACGATGATGACGCCAATCACGGCAAGGAGGAGTTTCTTCAACATTTGCTGATCGTTGCTCAGGAGGGGCGGATCACGTTGCCGTTGGAGATTGTGGGCGAGGACAGCACCACGGGCAGCTCCTAGACCCGGCACGTGGGGCTGCTGAACCGGGAATAATAACAAGCACTCGGGGGCCATGGACACCCGGGGACAGCCTTGGCCACGGTGTTTGGGAGCGTTTCTTGCAGTCGTCGCGAGACAGGCTGACGGGAGATTGCCGATGGATCGCTTTCGCGATGCGCCGCGCAGCAGCGCAGTAAACAAGGTGGCCGCAACGACATGACGGGAACGCGGATGCTGTCGTCGTCAATTGGCGCGTTTGCGCTGGTGCTGCTGGTCGGATGTGCCGGCGGTCAGCGTCTGTCCGAATCAATGGGCACGATCAACCGTGAATACGGCCAACTGCAGGACCAGGCCCTGCTGTTGAACATCATGCGGCGCAGTGCCGGGTTGCCGGCCCACTTCGCGTCCCTTACCACCATTCACGGCCGGAACCGGGCGACGGCGGGCGCCAGCCTGACCTTGCCCTTTGGCGGCGATGCCTCGCCCGCCTTCGAGTTCAGTCCCAGCATTTCCCTGGAGCGCGGCCCCAACTTCGAAGTTTCGACCCAGGCAAACAAGGAGTTCTTCCGGGGCTACCTTGCCCCGGTCGGCGCAGCCACGGCCAACGTCTACCTGAGACAGGACCGCCAGCGTGAACTGGTCCTGTCGCTGATGATCGAACGGATCCGGCTGCGTGAGCCCGACGGCGGCGACCGGCTGGTCGTGAATACGCCCGACCAGCCGGCAGGCTATCGGGAGTTCCAGGAAGTGCTCGAACGTCTTGTCGATCAGGGCCTGACCACTGAGGAAGTTGAACTGGTGACAGACGTTGGCCCCGAGATCATGACCAATGCCGCACTCGGCATGGACCAGGTGCTTGCGGCACGGGAGAAGGGATTGATGGTCGAGGAGATTGGCAGCGCCAGCGACGCCGGGTCGACGTCCCCCGCCGCCGGGAAGCGTCGCTACCGGCTCAGGCTGGCCAGCCAGAGCGCCCGCTTCTGCTTCCGCAAGCCGTCGGGCGCGCTGTTCACCGAGGCGCGCTGCCGCGGTGGAACGGCGGCCAGCGAACGACGCTTCGCGTTCGGCGACAAACGCTTCTTCGGGACCGCGGACGGCGCTATTGCGGTACTTGATGGCGGTGACAACGGCACGATCGAGATCCATATGCGTTCGCTCGCCGAGATCCTCGATTATCTCGGCGAGGCCGTGCGCGAACAGCGTCGCGGCGCCTCGCCCCCGACGGTGCGGGTGGTGACCCGACGCGAGCCCCTGTTCGTCGTCGTGAAAGACCGACCTGAGGACGCGGATGCGGCAATCGCAATCGAATTCGGTGGTGAACGCTGGGTCGTGCCGGGCGGAGCGCAGGGCGGTCAATCCGGAGCGGTCCTCACGATCGTCTCGCAATTACTTGCCCAGGCCCAGTCGGTGCGGGAGTTGCCGGTCTCGAATTCAGTGACGATCGTGGGAAATTAGCGTAGGAGGCTGCGCGGCAACACAGTGCGACATTATCGGTTACACTGCCCTCAGCCAAACCGGTGGAGGCTGGTGCGGTCAGGGGTACGCTGCGGCTACCGCAGCTACCCCCACTTCCCCCACTTCCCATCCTCCCGACGATGTCCGCTGCTGACGTCCGGTGCAGCCTCTGCCACTTCCGGCCTGGATGGGAACCCCGAATCCTTTCCTCGGTTTGCGCTATATTCGGATGGCTCCGCGCCTGCAGACCCGCACCCAGCCTGCCCGCGGTAGCTTGCGCCTATCTCCCGGAGAGCCGAGCCCATGCCGTCTGGATCCTCCTCGAAACTTGCCTCGATCGGCGTAGCCGGTCTTGACGACATCCTGGGTGGCGGTCTCACGCCGAACCGGCTGTACCTTCTTGAAGGAATGCCGGGTTCGGGCAAGACCACGCTGGCTTTCCAGTTCCTGATGGCGGGCGCCCGGCAAGGGGAGTCGGTGCTCTATGTCACGCTATCGGAGACGGAGGAGGAGATCCGGGCGGTTGCTCAGTCGCACGGCTGGTCACTCGACGGCATTCACGTCCGTGAACTGGTCCCGACCCAGGACAGTCTGGAGCCGGATGAACAGTACACGATGTTCCACCCCTCCGAAGTGGAACTGAGCGACACCACCCGCAAGATCCTCGAGGACGTCGAGCGGATCAAGCCCTCGCGTCTCGTGTTCGACTCGCTGTCGGAGTTGCGCCTGCTGGCCGGAACGCCGCTGCGCTATCGGCGACAGATCCTGGCCCTCAAGCATTACTTCTCCGGCCAGCAATGCACCGTCTTGCTGCTGGACGACCTCACCGGCGAGGATCACGACCTGCAAGTGCAGAGCATTGCGCACGGCGTGGTGCTGCTGGAGCAGAACACACCCGATTACGGCCAGCAACGACGGCGCCTGAACGTGCTGAAATATCGGGGCAAGGATTTCCGCGGCGGGTATCACGATTACGTGATCAGGCGCGGCGGCCTGGAAGTGTTTCCTCGGCTGGTTGCGGCCGAGCACAAGTCCGTCCACGCGCAAGGACGTCTTGCATCAGGAATTGCCGAACTGGACCAGTTGCTTGGTGGCGGGCTTGACAGGGGTATGAGCACCCTGATCACCGGCGCAGCCGGTACAGGCAAGTCGTCGATGGCAGCGATATTCGCCTATGCCGCTGCGCAACGCGGCGAACGGGCGGCACTTTTCATTTTCGACGAAAGCGAATCGACCTTGCTTTCCCGGATGCTGGCCTTGGGTGTGGACTTTCAGCCGCACATCGAGGCAGGACGAGTCGTCATCAGGCAGGTCGACCCGGCGCAATGGTCCCCAGGACAGTTTTCCAACGCGGTACGTCTCGCAGTGAGCCACTCCGGCTGCTCGGTCATCATCATCGACAGCCTGAACGGATTCATGCACTCGATGCCGAACGAGCGCTTCCTGATCATCCAGCTTCACGAGATCCTCACCTTTCTCGGTCAGCAAGGGGTGGCAACCGTGATGATCAATGCGCAGCTGGGGCTGATCGGCCAGATGCAATCACAGGTGGATGCCAGCTACCTGGCTGATGCCGTCATCCTGACCCGGTACTTTGAAATTGAAGGCGAGGTCCGGATGGCAGTCTCGGTTCTGAAGAAGCGAGGCAGTGCCCATGAACGAACCATCCGCGAATTCTCCTTCAAGGGCGGCCGGATCCAGGTCGGCGAGCCACTGAGGGGCTACCACGGCGTCCTGACCGGCGTGCCGACCCGTGCAGCGTCAAGGGGCGCGGAGCCTCTGCCTTGAGCAGTACCGCCACCGGCGAGCTGGAAGGGCGACTGCTCGTTCTTGCGCCGATTGGCAAGGATGCCGCCCTCACCGCCGGCAAGCTCGCTGCGGCGGGCATCGAGTGCCACATCTGCGCCAGCTTGCAAGGGCTGGTCCAGGAACTCGAGCGGGGTGCAGCCGGCGCGCTGGTCGCCGAGGAGGCACTCATTCATGGCGCCAGGTCGATCACGTCGGTTCTTGCCGGTCAGCCGGCATGGTCCGACCTGCCGATCCTGATCCTTACGCGTCCCGGCGCCAATTCAGAGACGGTGGCACTGGCCTTGCGGACCCTGGGCAACGTCACTTTGCTGGAAAGGCCGATCCGGGTCGCCACCCTGATCAGCGCGGCGCGGACTGCGCTCAGGGCGCGCGCGCGCCAGTATGAATCGCGCGCGCAACTGCAGTCGCTGGAAGAAGCGGATCGGCGCAAGGACGAGTTTCTCGCCACGCTCGCGCATGAGCTGAGAAATCCGCTGGCCCCGATCCGGAACGCAGTGGAGTTGCTGCGCAGGAGAAACCCCGGTGCACCGGTTTCCAACGATCTCGCCGAGGTGATCGGGCGGCAGGTCGCTCATATGGTGCGCCTGGTCGACGACCTGCTCGAGATTTCCCGGATCACCCGCGGCTCGATCGAACTGAGGCGCAGCCAGATCGGCTTGGCGTCGGTGATCACTGCGGCGGTCGAAACCAGTCGCCCGCTCATCGAAGCCGGCGGTCACGTGCTCGAAATCCTTTTGCCGGCCGAGGAGGTCTGGATCGAAGCCGACGCCACCCGGCTCGCCCAGGTGTTCTCCAATCTGCTCAACAACGCTTCCAAGTACACCGATGAGCGGGGAAAGATTTCGATTTCCGTCGAGCAGGCGGACGGTGAGGTCGAGATCCGGGTCCGTGACTCGGGCATTGGCATTTCATCGTCGCTGTTGCCCCGCGTCTTCGACATGTTCACGCAGGGCACGTCGTCGAGCGTGCGTTCGCCCGGCGGCCTGGGTATCGGCCTGACGCTCGTTCGCAGCCTGATCGAAATGCACGGCGGCCGTGTCTCTGCCCAGAGCGACGGCCCCGGTCTCGGCAGTGTTTTCATCGTCCGGCTCCCGCAATCCAAGGTCGGTGCGCCGACGCCGATGCCGGAAGACGCGGCCGCCAGCGGCGCTTCCCGGACGACGCCGCGCGTCCTGGTGGTGGACGACAACGAAGACTCGGCCGACAGCCTGGGCGCACTACTGGAGGTGCTTGGCGCAACCGTTGTCGTGGCGCATGACGGGGAAGCGGCACTCAGGGTGCTGGACGACCAGCACCCTGACGTCGTCTTTCTCGACATCGGAATGCCGCGGATGGACGGCTACGAGCTCGCCCGCCGGATACGCGAAAGGGCGGATACCCGGGACATGTTCCTGGTGGCCCTGACCGGCTGGGGGCAGGACAAGGACCGGCTGAGGTCGGAAGAAGCGGGTTTCGACCGCCATATGGTGAAGCCTGCAGACATCCGCGAACTCGAAACGCTGCTGCAAAGTGCAGTGATACGGGCGCCCCATCCGGTCTGATTACGAGCGGTTGATCGGATTGATCCTGATCGTCCGGGCTTTCGATGGGGTGCCGTTCCCGTCGATGAGAAAGACGAGGTAATACCCGGGAGGTGTTTCGTACGGATTCGCCGGCAAGGTCACCCGGATCTGGGCACCGTCAATGGTGAATTCGGGTTCGATGAAGCGCTGCTCCATGTCGAACGAATGCGTCACCGATCCGGTCTTGACCATCGTCACCCGCGCAATTCGTGCCGTGTCAGGTGAAGAAAGATTGAACGTCTTTGCGGGGTTGACCACCATCGGCAAGGCGCCGGGCACCTGGTCCAGGACCGGCCGCACGGCAAGGCTGCCGTCCCGATTGAAAAGGTAACCGGGGCGATAGATCTGCGCATTGAGGTTGTCCTGCGGGCCAGGCGATCCCCCGCCGCTGGACAGGACGGTGCCATCCGGCAGGAGCAAAGTGAGGCTGTGGTAGTAACGTCCCAGCGCGAGAGGCGCGGCCACCGTCCATGACTCGGTGTCGGGGTCGAATACGAGCGTATCGAACGCCGTAACGCCAACGTCGCGAGCGGCCGGATCGTTCAGGAGGTTGCGGGTCGAACCACCGGAAACGAACACCTTGCCATCCGGCAGCATAGTGGCAGTGGCCCACTGTCGCACCTGATCCAGCGGAGCCAGATCCTTCAGTAGCGGTACAGGCCCATTGATGTCGATCCGGGTCGCGTTGCGCTGGGTGCCTCCCAACTGGAGTATCCGGCCGGGCCGATACATGACCGCACTCGATGTGGCGCTCCACCCCCGGCCATCGTAGCGTCCGTCCGGGGTAGGCGTGTCGTACTCGGATCCGAAGATCCGCATCCGCCCCAGTCCACCGCTGGAGGAGGCGCCGTACGGTTCGATTTCGTACATCCAGTGGTGGTCGAAGCCGAAGATCCGGCCGTTAGGGGCGACGAAATTGCGCGGGTAGTTGTTGTCGAAGTAGCGCGAACCATCCGGGCGAGTCGCCAGCGTGTCGATTCCGGTAAGCAGGCGAAACGTGCCGTCATCGCCTCGGATTTCCGGATGATCCTCGCCGTCGGTGCCTCCCTGGACATATATGTCACCGGTGGGCAGGACCGTGGTCGTACCGTACCAGCGGGGCCGGTTCATCGTCGACGCCGGCCGCAACTGGTTGTTTGCGGGGTTGAAGATGTTGACATCGGCATTGCCGCGGTTGAGCACCCGTCCATTGACCAGAATGTCACCCCCGGTGAGCAGGAGGTCCCCGGTCAGCGGCAGAACCACCTGCGCGCTGCAGAAGAGGTAGGTTCCGGTCGTGTTCTCCAACGTGAGGTGCGCTGCGGACGAAGCGATGTCTTGGCTCGGATCGAAGATGTCGTACATGAAACGGGACTGGCCGAGCCGGCTCTTGTCGGTGCCGTACGTCATCACCCTGCCGTCCGGGAGCAAGGCGGCGTGGATCGAGATCAGAGGCCAGTCCGCCACTGCGGACCAGACGCCCTTCTCATGGGGGTTGCCCGATGTCGTCGGCGGCAATGCCGGCACAGGCGCCGGAGTCGCTACCGGCACGGGTGGGGGCGTCGGATTTGCCGTCGGAGTCGGCGTAGAGATCGGCGCTGGTGTCGGCGTTGGCGAATGTGCCGTGGACGGCCCGGACAGCGACGAGACGGTAGTCGTGCGTGGCGCAGGCGCGGGCGTGGCCGCGACCGGAGTTGGAGAAATCGCAGTCGCGACAGGCGACGGCGATTCCGGGGTTCCCCCGCCGCTACCGCACGCGGTCAGTCCGGCGGCAAGTGCAATAGCGGCGATACTCGAAGCAGAGAGGGTCCTCACTGATACTCCCGAAAGCTGATGTTGATCGGCGAACCATGGCCGCAGCGCGAACCCCGTCCGCACTCGCCCGCAACGGACCTGAGAGATGCGAGTCCAACGGGCATCGGCGCTGCAGGCCGCAACCGTGCACCGAGTCTAGGCAGGGGTAACGGCGCGCGCCGTGACGCAGTTAACGTCGCAGTTCAGCGCATCCGGCCGGACGCGCAGGCAGCAGCCAGGAAGTGTGAGTGTTGGTGAAATCGAGATCCGGGACGGCGCCCCGGACTATTGCGCCCGCGACATCCGTGGCCGGCAAAAGTGCTACCCGGCGCGGGGCAGTCGCGCCGGTCAGACGGCCGGAACGGCCTCGGAAAGAACCGGCTGGGCAAGTCCCGGGCTGCGCAGATTCCTGACCTGGTCGGTCAGGCGATCCGAAAGGCGAAGCGCCAGGGCTACCAGGGTCATCGTCGGATGATTGGAGGACGAAGTCGGGAACACGGAGGAACCGGCGATGTGAAAATTGGCGACCCCGTGAACCTGACAATTTCGATCGACCACGCCGGCTTGGGGCGAGTCGTTCATCCGGGTGGTGCCCATGTGATGGTAGGTGCCTTCCATGTCGGCCGGCCAACCCAACCGGGCGATCGGGGCATCGAGCGAAACTTTCGCCAGACCCTTGTCCTGCAATTCCTTGGCGATCAGTTCGAAAGTCCGATCGACCGTCCGGACTACGGTATCCGTCAGTCGCCAGTCGATCCTGACCCGTCGCATCCCGAGAGCATCGACGTCTTCTCCCAGGACGACACGACTTTGCGGATCGGGCTCGGATTCGACGATCATTTCCATGGTGACGGACTTGACCAGCCGACGGGATCCGCTCGCGTGAGCCGCCATATACGACAAGGCATCGGCCGGCCGCGATCCGACGGTCATCAGGTCCCGGGCAAGACCCAAGGTGGGCGACCATTTTCCGCGCAGGCGCTGACGCAGCCGGTAAAGGGCACGCACGACTTCCTCGCCCTCCCCGGCATAGAGAGAGCGGAACCAGACCTCCGCATCCAGAAGCCTCTCGGCGCGCTGCACTTCAAACGGCAGGCGCAGTTGTCCGGAAATTCGCGCGCCGGCAATGGTGAGATCGTCTGCGATGCAGTGGAACTTTATGTCGTAGAGCGGGTTATGCCGGAACGGTGCGGCGAAGTCCACCCGACCGTTGAAGATCCGCGGGTGGTCCTGGAAGTAGCGCCCTACGAGGCCGTAATGATTGCCGATGCCGGCGGTTTGCTGGCGACGCGACTCCAGCAGAATGCGCGCATTTTCGATGCCGCCGGCGGCCAGTACGAATATGCGTGCCGTGAATGTCGCCGTGACTCCGTTGAGCGTGCGGACCTGCACCGACTCGACGGCGCTTCCCCAAGGATTGCACTGAATCTCAGTGACGTTGGCCCACAAGTACACCGAGACGTGGCGCGATCGCTCCAGTTCGTCGCGGTAGGCCTCGCCGAGCTTGAGGGGCGGACTGAAGTGGGAGATGATCTCTTCGACCTTCTCCGGGTCCATCGGCAGGAGCATCGGCTTGGCGCCGTCCGCAGCGTACCCCGCCGCGCCCGGTGAATCCGGCGTCCCCACCCAGTGGGTCGGCAGGTAGTTCTCGGCCGGCACCTTCAACACCGAATGCGCGCGACTGTAGTAGGAATCGAGTTCGGCGCGTCCGATGGGCCAGCCACTGGCGTTGATCCAATCGCGGTGTTCGAATGCGGTCTGATCCCATGGCCTGCAGAAGCCGCCCCAGCAATTGCTGCTGCCGCCAAGGAATCGGCTGCGCGTTCCGTCGGCGAATTCATAAGGGATCCCGGCGCTGCTGCCCCGGTAGAGATCCGCGGTGGCCTCGTCGCGCAGCACGCCGCCGCTCTCGAGGACGCTCACGCTGATGCCGGCGCGATCGAACTCGAGCGCCATGGTGATACCCGCGACGCCGCCGCCGATGATGCACACCTCGGCTTCGATCACAGCGCCGGGGCGAAGCCTTCTGGTGTCTAGTAGCATGAAGTGCCGCAGTAGTTGCAAGACCCCGACAGGTTGCGCGCTCTATCGCGTCAGCCTTGTGCGGAATCTCACGGGACGGCAGGTGACCCCCTATTTATCAGGGTCGACGGCGCCGCTGACTCAGTATAGGTAGCGTCCCGCGGCGCAGGAATGGCCTGCGCGAGCGGGGTACCCTGGGCGTCGGAAAAACCCGACAAACGGCACCTGTTCTGTCTCGGAATAGCCAATAGAAAGCGCATGCGCCTAACTACTTGCGCTCCAAAGCCGGCTCCCCCTCCAGTCCGGCACGTGTTTCATCGATTCACCCTTAAATTGCGCATGGCCCCGACCTACCCTGCCGGATCAGGGTAAACCCGTGATTCGAGGGGCTCCGATCGGGCCGATTGACAGGGCCCGTTGCGTGTACAGTTGCTGGTTGCAGGCCCACTCACGAGGCCGACACGGGGCGGTCCGACAAGCCCGAATCACCAACCGAAATCACGACCAGGAGACTGACATGCAGACCGTCAAGCTGACGGTGAACGGCAAACCGGTTGCCGTCACGATCGACCCCCGCACCTTGCTGGTACAACTGATCCGAGAAAACCTCGCCTTGACCGGCACGCATGTCGGCTGCGATACCGCACAGTGCGGCGCCTGCACCGTCCATATGAACGGCCGCGCGATCAAGGCCTGCTCGATCCTGGCGGTCCAGGCGGAGGGCGCCGAAATCATGACGATCGAGGGACTGTCGTCGGGCACGCTCGACCCGATGCAGGAGGCTTTTCGCGATTGTCATGCGCTGCAATGCGGCTTCTGCACCCCAGGGATGGTGATGTGCGCGGTGCAGCTGATCCGGGACAACCCCTCGCCGACCGACGCCGAGATCCGGGAGGGACTGGACGGCAACATCTGTCGCTGCACCGGCTATCAGAACATCGTCAAGGCGATCCGCCAGGCCGCGGACGGTGCCGGGGCGAAATCCACCGCCCAATCCGCTACCGCTCGCGCCTGACCCAACCAGCCGGGGCTGAGACCTCAGCCCGCCGAAGGAGTCTCGAAATGACCGACATGTCGAACTCGCCGATCGGAAAGTCGATCGTGCGCAAAGAGGATTTCCGCTTCCTGACCGGCGCCGGGCAGTACACCGACGACGTCGTCATGCAGCGCCAGTCGTACGCCGTGTTCCTGCGCTCGCCCCATGCCCATGCGAAGATCGATCGCATCGACACGACCGCAGCCGCGGCAGCGCCGGGCGTCCTGGCCATCTTTACCGGGGCGGACCTTCAGGAATCCAAGATCGGCGGCCTGCCGTGCGGCTGGCTGATCCACAGCAAGGACGGCACGCCGATGAAGGAACCGGCGCACCCGGTGCTGGCGCATGGAAAGGTGCGCTACGTCGGCGACCCGGTGGCGATCGTGATCGCAGAGACCACCTTGCAGGCCAGGGACGCGGCGGAACTGATCGAAGTGGACTACACGCCGCTGGCAGCCGTGGCCGATACCGCTACCGCCGCCGGCAATGCAAGTGCGGTGCATGACGACGTTCCGGACAACGTCTGCTACGACTGGAGCCATGGCGACGCCGCGGCGGTGGATGCGGCGTTTGCCAAGGCTGCCAAAGTGAGCACCCTGGAATTCGTGAACAACCGGCTGATTCCCAACGCGATGGAGCCGCGCGCGGCAAACGCCGTCTACAGCCGCCACGATGACAGCTACACGCTCTACGTGGCCAACCAGAACCCTCACGTGGAAAGGCTGCTGATGTGCGCCTTCGTGCTCGGGCTGCCGGAATCGAAGGTCAGAGTGATCGCCCCCGATGTCGGTGGCGGTTTCGGGTCCAAGATCTTCCTGTATGGCGAGGAGACCGCCCTGGTCTGGGCGGCAAAACGCGTCGGACGCCCGATCAAGTGGACGGCCGAACGCAGCGAGTCCTTCCTCACCGACGCGCACGGCCGCGATCACGTCACCAAGGCTGAACTGGCCATGGACGCCAAGGGCAATTTCCTGGCGCTGCGGGTCAATACCATCGCGAACCTGGGCGCCTACCTCTCCACGTTCGCGTCGTCCGTGCCCACCATCCTCTACGGCACACTGCTGGCCGGCCAGTACAAGACACCTGCCATCCATTGCACGGTGAAAGCGGTCTTCACCAACACAGCCCCGGTGGACGCCTATCGCGGCGCAGGTCGGCCCGAAGCGACTTTTGTCGTGGAACGGATGGTCGAGCGGGCGGCCAGGGACATGAACATGGACCCGGCAACGATCCGGCGGCAGAACTTCATTACCGAGTTTCCCTATGCGACGCCGGTCGGGTTGACCTACGACATCGGCAACTATGCAGCGACGCTGGATCGGGCAATCGAGATGGCCGACGTGGCCGGGTTCCCGGCGCGCAAGGCCGAGGCGGCGAAGCGCGGCAAACTGCGCGGGCTGGGATACTCCTGCTATATCGAAGCCTGCGGTCTGGCGCCGTCCAACATCGCGGGTGCGCTCGGCGCGCGCGCCGGCCTCTTCGAGGCCGGCGAAGTGCGCGTGCACCCGACCGGAACGGTCACCGTGTTCACCGGCTCGCACAGCCACGGCCAGGGTCACGAAACCACCTTTGCGCAGGTCGTCGCCGGCCAACTCGGCATCCCGATGGAGAATGTCGAAATCGTGCACGGAGACACCGGGCGCGTTCCGTTCGGCATGGGCACCTACGGCAGCCGATCGTTGTCGGTAGGCGGTACCGCGATCGTGAAGGCGGTGGACAAGATCATCGCCAAGGGCAAGAAGATCGCCGCCCATCTGCTCGAGGCCGCGGACACGGACATCGAGTTCGAGAACGGCGAGTTCAAGGTGGCGGGCACCGACCGCAAGCTGCCGTTCGCGCAGATCGCGCTGACCGCCTACGTCCCGCACAACTATCCCCTGGACAAGCTGGAACCCGGTTTGAACGAGAACGCGTTCTACGATCCGACCAATTTCACCTATCCGGCCGGCTCTTATGTCTGTGAAGTCGAGGTCGACAGGGAGACCGGCAAGACCCAGGTCGTGAAGTTCACTGCGGTCGACGATTTCGGCAACATCATCAATCCGATGATCGTCGAAGGGCAGATTCAGGGCGGCCTGGCCCAGGGCCTTGGCCAGGCAATGATGGAGGCAGGGATCTACGACCGTGAGAGCGGCCAGTTGCTGACCGGCTCGCTGATGGACTACGCAATGCCGCGGGCGAACGACCTGCCGGACTTCGACATCGACAACTGCGTCACGCCGTGCACCCACAATCCCCTGGGCGTCAAAGGCTGCGGAGAAGCGGGTGCGATCGGCTCGCCGGCGGCTTTCATCAACGCTCTCACCAATGCCCTCGGCCACGAAGAGATCGCCATGCCGGCGACGCTCGAGAGAGTCTGGCGGGCCCTGAAGACTGCAGCCAAGGCCTGACAAACAAGGAGACATGACATGTACGAGTTCGATTATCAGCGCCCATCGGCTGTCGACAAAGCCGTGAAGCTCGCCGGCGGCGATGCCCGTTACCTGGCGGGCGGCCAGAGCCTGGTGCAGTCAATGAAGATGCGGCTGGCCTCTGCACCCACGCTGGTCGACCTGGGCGCCATCGCGGAATTGCGCGGCATCAAGGTGGACGCCGGAAAGGTCGTGGTGGGCGCCATGACTACCCACGCCACCGTGGCGCGGTCCAAGGAAGTCATCGGCGCGATACCCGCCTTGGCAGAACTGGCAGGGGGCATCGGCGATCCCATGGTGCGCAATCTCGGCACCATCGGAGGCTCACTGGCCAATGCCGATCCGGCAGCCGACTACCCGTCGGCGGTAATGGCCCTGGACGCGACCATCCACACCAACCAGCGCCAGATTGCCGCCGGAGATTTCTTCAAGGGCCTGTTCGAGACCGCGCTGCAGCCGGGCGAGATGATCACCTCGGTCAGCTTTCCGGTCGTCAAGCAGGCTGCCTACCAGAAGCTCAAGCAGCCGGCATCGCGCTTCGCACTGGTGGGCGTATTCGTGGCAAACGGACCATCCGGACCGCGCGTCGCGGTGACCGGCGCGGGCCCGACGGTATTCCGCGTGGCTGAAATGGAGACGGCCTTGAAGTCCAGCTTCTCCCCGGACGCCCTTGCAAACGTCAAGGTTTCCGCCGCGGGCCTTAACAGCGATCTCCACGGTTCCGCCGAATACCGGGCCGCGATGATCGGCGTGATGGCCCAGCGCGCGGTCGCCGCTGCCGTGGCGCGGTAGGAGCCGGTCACTGCCGCGGCGGGGGAGCTGGCGCCGCGCCGGCGCGACCGAAGCCTGACGCTGGCGGGGTCACGCCGGCGCCCTTTGCGGTAGTTGCTAAACTCGCAGCGATGAAACTACCCGCGTCTGTCGACGAAGCCGCCGCCCTCCTGGCGAGCGGCCAGTACTTGAGTGATCGCCGCCTCGCGACAGCCCTCTTCCTCAGCCTGAAACTGCAGCGGCCCCTCCTGCTGGAGGGCGAGGCGGGCGTCGGCAAGACCGAGATCGCCAAAGTGCTCGCCGCCGCGCTCGACACGCGCCTGATCCGGCTGCAGTGCTACGAAGGGCTCGATATCACGCAGGCTGCCTACGAGTGGAACGTGGCTCGCCAGATGCTCGAGATCCGCCTGGGAGAAGCCAGCGGCGAGGCACGCTCCGGCAGCTTCGCGCAGTCGCTTTACCGGCGGGAGTTGCTGATTGAACGCCCGCTCCTGCAGGCCCTGACGCAGCCCCGTTCGCCGGTGCTCCTGATCGACGAACTGGACCGCGCCGACGAGCCATTCGAGGCCTTCCTGCTGGAGATCCTTTCCGAGTACCAGATGACGGTTCCGGAACTCGGGCCGCTCAGCGCCGCGGCCCCCCCGATCGTGATCATCACCTCCAATCGGACGCGCGAGATCCACGATGCGCTCAAGCGTCGATGCCTCTACGCCTGGGTGGATTACCCGGACGCGGCGCGCGAACTGTCGATCGTTCGCCTGAAGGCACCGGGGGCGAGCGAGCGGCTGGCCTTGCAGGTCGTCGAATTCGTCCAGCAGGCACGCCGGCTCGACCTTTTCAAGGCGCCCGGCGTCGCCGAAACCATCGACTGGACCAACGCGCTGATCGCCCTGAATACGATCAGTCTCGACCCCGAGACGGTCAATGACACATTGGGCGTGCTCCTGAAGTACCAGGACGACATCGCCCGGA
Organism: uncultured beta proteobacterium; assembly: GCA_963834335.1. Taxonomy (GTDB): domain Bacteria; phylum Pseudomonadota; class Gammaproteobacteria; order Burkholderiales; family Burkholderiaceae_E; genus Lautropia. The sequence goes on from CAWIBK010000002.1 coordinate 1,555,151, forward strand.
TGCAGACCGGCGACATCGCGCGGATCCTCGAGGAATTGCGTACCCGCGCACTCATCGACTAGGAGTCTGTCGGAGTATGGGAGTTGTCCGGATATGAATCGACCATGATCCGGACGACCGCGGGCGCTGGCGTACCGAACGACCAGCCTGCCCTGCCGGGTCCGGCGCGCCGGCACCACTTCGGCGACAACGTCGTGCACTTCGCCCGGATCCTGCGTGCCGCGGGACTGCCGGCCGGCCCTGAGCGGGTGCTGAGGGCGCTCGAGGCGCTCGAACTGGTCGGAGTAAGCCGCCGCGACGATGTTCATGCAGCGCTGAGCGCGGTCATGATCGACCGCCACGAGCAACAGGCGTTGTTCGACGCCGCATTCGAAGCCTTCTGGCGCGATCCCAAGCTGCTCGAGCGCCTGATGTACCTGGCATTGCCCAAGGTAAGCGGAAGGGGGCAGCGCGAAGACGAGGCCGCCCGTGCTCGCCGGCTCCAGGAAGCACTGAGCCCGCGGCAGGCGCCGGCCCCGCCGCCGGAGGCACCGCAGGCCGAGGAGCAGAAGTTCGAGGCCGAATTGACCTGGTCCGATCGGGAGCGTTTGCAGCAGGCCGATTTCGCCTCGATGTCCACCGAGGAATTCGAGCAGGCGCAACGATTGGCGCGCAACCTGAGCCTGCCGCTGCGGCCACTGCCGACTCGCCGCCGGGCATCGTCGCTCACTGGCAGGCCCGACCTGCGCAGGACGATGCAGCGTACGCTGCGTGCGCCGGACAGCCTGTTGCCGGCCTACTCAGCGCCGCGGCGACGCCCGCCGCCACTGGTGCTGCTGGTCGACATCTCCGGTTCGATGGAACGCTATACGCGGCTCTTCCTGCACTTTGCTCACGGGCTGTCGCAGCGCCAGCAACGGGTCCATACCCTGGTATTCGGCACGCGCCTGACCAACATCACCCATTGCCTTCGGCACCGCGATCCCGACCTGGCGATGGCACGCGCGGATGCGATGGTGCAGGACTGGCGCGGCGGGACCCGGATCGCGTCGAACCTGCGGGCATTCAACCGGCTCTGGGCCCGACGCCTCCTGACCGGCAACGCAGCGCTGATCCTGGTTACCGACGGCCTCGATCGGGACGACGCCGGGGATCTGGGACACGAGGCCGCTTTGCTGTCCCGGTTCTGTCATCAGATGATCTGGCTCAATCCGCTGTTACGATTCGAAGGCTTCGCGCCAAGGGCGGCCGGCATACGCGCCATCATGCCGCATGTCGATCAGTTTCTGCCGATGCACAATCTGGCCAGCCTGGCCGATCTCGGTCACGAACTGCGAAGCAGACATTACAAGGAAATCGCGACATGAACCTGCAAGGTGAACGCATCATCCCCGCATCGGTCGAGCGCACCTGGGTCGCCCTGAACGATCCCGAAGTGCTCAAGGCCTGCATCGCGGGTTGCGAGACCATCGAGGTGACCGGCGAGAACCAGTACCTGGCGACGATGGCCGTGCGCATCGGTCCGGTCAACGCGAAGTTCAAGGGCAAGCTGCAGCTGAGCGATATCGTTGCGCTGCAGTCCTACAAAATCAACTTCGACGGCCAAGGCGGCGTCGCCGGTTTCGGCAAGGGGTCGGCGGAGGTGAATCTGTCGCCCGAGGGCACAACCGGGGAATCGACCAGGCTCAATTACACCGCAAACGCCCAGGTCGGCGGCAAGCTCGCGCAGATCGGATCGCGGCTGGTGGAATCCGCCGCCGCCAAGATCGCAGAAGACTTCTTCAAAGCCTTTGAAGCCAGGATGACCGCCCCGGCGGCAGCCGACGTTGCTGCGGCGGAGGGAGGTGCGGCTGCGGGGGGCGTTGCGGCTGCGGGGGGCGTTGCGGCTGCGGGGGGCGGTGCGGCGGCGGGGGGCGGTGCGGGCACCGACGCCGGCGCGTCGCAGCCTGAAGCCACCTTGCCGCCACCCACCATCGAGCACGTGACAGGCCGCGCCGGTGCCACTCCGAGCGTCGGCGGCGCGGGGGGAAACAGCACCCTCTGGTGGATCGCCGGTATCATCATTCTTGCGCTCCTGGCTTACTTCTTCACACGCTGACTCGTGCCGCGGGCGTGGCCGCCGTACTGACGCTGGAGCAACGACATGGACAGCCTGGATCGACAGGTTCTCGAACAGGCCCGCGACTGGTTCGCCGCGGGGCGAAAGGTCTGGATCGTCACGGTGATAGAAACCTGGGGTTCCGCGCCCCGCCCGCCAGGCGCCCTGCTGGCAATGCGCGACGACGGGCTGGTGGTTGGTTCGGTATCCGGCGGCTGTGTCGAAGATGACCTGATTGAACGTGTCAGAACCGGTGAGCGGGTCGACCGCCCTTCCCTGATCATCTATGGCATCAGCAAGGACGAGGCCGCGCGCTTCGGCCTGCCCTGCGGCGGCACGCTGCGACTGGTGCAGGAACCGCTGCAGGACGTGAACTGGATCGAGCAGATCCTCGACCGCACTGCCAGGCACGGGCTCGTCGCGCGCACGCTGAACGTGGACAGCGGCCAATGGGCGATCGAGCAGGCCAGCCGCGACGATGCCTTCACGTTCGATGGCCACGTGATGCGTTCGGTGTTCGGACCACGCTGGCGGATGCTGATCATCGGCGCGGGACAGTTGTCGCGGGTACTGGCGCAAATGGCCCAGGCGCTGGACTTCGAGGTGATCTGCTGCGATCCCCGCGAGGAATATCACCTCACCTGGGATATTGAAGGAACGCAGTTCACCAAGGAGATGCCGGACGACGTCGTGCTCAGCCTGGAACTGGATCCGCACAGCGCCGTAGTGGCGGTGACCCACGACCCGAAGCTCGACGACCTGGTATTGCTGGAGGCATTGAAGTCCCCCGCGTTCTATGTCGGTGCCCTCGGCTCCCGAGCCAACACTGCCGCGCGCAAGGAGCGCCTGGCGCTGTTCGAGCTGAGCCCGCAGGAGATCGGCCGGCTGCACGGACCGATCGGACTGGATATCGGCAGCAAGACGCCGGCCGAGATTGCGATTTCGATCCTGGCCGAGATCGTCGCCGTACGAAATGACGTCACGCTGCTCCAGAAGAAGCCGGCGATGGCCCGCGCAGACGCCTGCGCCAATTGAGCTGAAGACGACCGGCTGCCGACCCGCCTGACCGGCGTCGGCAAGGGCGTTGGCCAGGGCGTCGGCGCGCCGCCGGCAGCCCGTCGGACGGGTCATCCGTTCGAATCGCTGTTTTCAACCGCTGGGCAGGCGCACGTCGCGAGCCCCCTGCCGTGGCCGGTAACTTACGGTCGATGGCTGGTTCATTCCTCGATCTCGCAACGACTTCGGTAATAGCGGCAGTGATGCTGCTGATACTGTCCGCAAGCCTTTTTCACGTCGCCTCCAGCGCACCCGCGCCGCATGCGGTCAGGTTATGGGGACAGAGCTGCCTGGTGGCGACCGTCGGATTCGCTCTCAAGTCGATGGAGCCCGCCGGGGAACCGGCCGCCCTGCAGGCATTCGGCGACCTGCTTCTCGGTGCCGCCGTGATTCTGCAGGGGGCCGCGCTTTCTCAGTACACGCGCCTGGGTGACCGCATCGTGCGCACCCTGGTGATCTACAACGTGATACACCTGCTCTCGACGATCCAGTTCGCGAGCCTCGATCCGAGCCCGCTCATCCGGGTGATCTGCACCGACGTCATCGGCGCAGCCGCCCTCTTCAGCGTCGCCTTCCTTGTCTGGCGCCCCAGCCGCAAGGAGTTCTCCCGGCTCGGACAGGTCATCGCCTTCACCTACAGCGTGTCCGGAGTGATCCTGCTGATACAGGCAGGCGGCAGCTGGCACCAGGACTCGCTCGCGCCCACCGACCTCACCGCCTGGAGCTACCTGTTGGCGGCCCTGCTGCAGGTCTTCCTGCCCCTGGTGCTGCTCACGGTCTCCTATACCCGCCTGGCCGGCCAGCTGGCTCGCTCCGCGCTGCTCGATCCTCTGACCCAGGCGCGCAACCGGCGCGGCCTTGCGGAAGCCTGGTCCCTGCTGCAAGCCAGGGCGCGGCGCGGTGACGAAGGCTGGCATGTCGGGGTCATCCTGCTGGACATCGACCTGTTCAGGAAGATCAACCAGGTCCACGGATATGCGGCCGGGGACACGGTGCTGCAACTGGTGGTGGAGTCGATGCGGCACACCGCCCGGCGCTACGACACGGTGAGCCGCTTCGGCGGCGAGGAATTCTGCATGCTGCTGCCCGGCGTCACGATACGTCAGGCACAGGTTGTCACGGAGCGGGTCCGCAAGCACTTCGCCGACCTGGTGAAGGAGCGCGCCGGGATCGAGGTCACCCTCTCGGCGGGGATCACCGTTGCGAACGCCGGCCAGACCGGGATGGAGCAAGCCTTGGACGCGGCCGACCAGATGCTCTACTTCGCCAAGCGCGAGGGCCGGGACCGGTCACGGGTCGATCCGGACGCGGTCCGGGTGATTGCGGGCATGGCGCCGCTGCCACGCACCGGGCAGCAGGACGAACTGGGCTTCCCTCTCGTCTGACCTGCTCGTCTGACCTGCTCGTCTGATGAGTCAGGCCGACAGGGCCCGCTCGAGCGCGGCCAGGTCGCGAAAGGCGAATTCCCCGCCGGCCTGGCCAGCGGCTCGCGCCTGCCCCGCGGGTTCGAGGTCCGGGCGTCGTATCCAGGCGGCGTACAGCCCGGCCCCCCGGGCTCCCGCAACATCCAGTTCGAGATCGTCGCCGATGTGCAGCACTCGCGATGGCGCCACGCCGGCCCGGTCGCAAGCATGGATGAAGATTCTCGGGTCCGGCTTTCCGACCCCGATCTCATGAGCAGCGACCGTCGCGTCGAAGTAGTGGCCGATGCCGATGCGGGCGATGTCGGCGTTGCCGTTTGTCACCGCCAGCAGCCGATAGCGCGCTTTCCAGGCCCTCAGGACCTGCTCGACGTCGTCGTAGAGCGTCACCCGCTGGCGACCGTCCAGGAAAACATTGAACGCCCCCACCGCCAGTGCCGGATCGTCACCCCCCTCGCGCAATGCATGGCGCAGGGACTCCAGCCGAAGCCAACCCATATCGTGGGCACGATCGGCGTGGGCCATGCCCACGAGCACGCGTATTTCACGCATCCGTTCCACCGAGCAGATCGCGGCTGTGGCAGGTGCGCGCTCGAGCAACCATTGGTGCATCGACTGTTCGGCCCGCAGCAGCGCCGGCATGACAGGCCACAGTGTGTCGTCCAGGTCCAGAGAAATTGCGTCGATCTGGTCGGCGCGGGGCAACGCAGCGGATAGCCTCACGGCAGCAGGACCAGTTGCCCCGTGGTGGCTCGCGACTCCAGGTCACGATGCGCCTGCGCAGCGGCAGCGAGGGGGTAACGATGACGGATATCCGCCCGGATAGCGCCACTGCGCAAGGCCGCGAACACGTTGGCAGCGATTGCGTGCAGGGCAGCGCGACTGGCTGTGTAGTGGAAGATCACCGGCCGGCTCAAGGTGATCGACTTGGCGGTGAGTGTTGAAAGCGGGACCGACTCCATCGGGCCGCTCGCCTGGCCGTAGCTGACCCAGTGGCCGCAAACGGCTACCGCCTCGATATTTTCCTGAAACGCGGCGCGTCCGAGCCCATCGAAGATCACGTCGGCGCCCCGGCCACCGGTGGCCTGGCGCACCTGCCCGGCGAAACGGTAATCGCTGGTGACAATGGGCAGTTCGCAACCGCTTTCGCGCGCCAGCCTCGCTTTCTCATCGCTCGATACCGTTCCGATCACCCTCGCTCCCAATTGCGCCGCCCAACGACACAGCATCAGGCCGAGACCGCCCGCCGCACCGTGGACCAGCACTGTATCACCCGGACGGATGCGGGTCGTACGATGCAGCAGGTACTCCGCGGACATCCCTTTCAGCATTACCGCCGCGGCCGTTTCCTCGGTTACGTCCTCCGGGAGCACCACCACCTGGTCTGCCGCCATTGTCCTGACGCTGCAGTAGGACCCCGGCGGCAGGCAGGCGTACGCCACGCGATCGCCGGGCAGCAGGTGTGCCACATCGGGACCCACGTCGACAACGACGCCGGCGGCCTCCACGCCGGGTACCGCCGGCGGCACGATCATCGGATAAAGGCCGCTGCGCACGTAGACATCGATGTAATTGACGCCGATCGCAGTCTGACGGATACGGACTTCGCCCGAGCCCGGGGCAGCGGCATCGACCGCCGCCAGCGCCATCTCACCGGGGCCGCCGTGACGACGAACGAAGATGCCTTGGCCCTGAAGCGCGGCGCCGGCACCAGGCGTCGCAGCATTGCTGCGGCCGCCGCCTATCCTGGCGGCGGCTGCGCTCCGGCTGCCGGCCGTCCGCCCGCGTCGCAGCCAGGTCCGCATGCCCTCGAATCCGGCCGTATAGACGCCGTCGCCCACGGTACGGTCGAATTCCAGTTCCCGGCCCTTCGGTACGTCGAAGGTCGACTGCCAGTGCCAGAAAGTCAGGTTGCCGTCGGTGACCGGCTTGAGCTGCAAGGTGGCGACGTAACGCCGCATCGGCAAGGTCGCGTCCAGGATGCAATAGGTCGAGAGGTATTCCCGGTCCGACAGTGCCAGCAGCTGTTCACGCAACTGGTTGCCGTCCTTGAGACGGAAGCTGCGCACGCAGCCGACCTGATCGGGTGGTTCGCCGTTCTCGATTTCCGAGCTGTCGATCGCAGGATGCCAGTCGACATGGCTGTTGAAATCCCGCAGCAGGGCCCAGACAGTGGCGATCGGTGCGTCGATGACACCCGAACGCGTGACCTTGATCATGCCGCCCTCGCGCGGACCTTCGCCATGACCGCGGTCATCGCAAGCGTTGCTTCAGATGCGTGAAAGCCGCCTGGAACACCGCCTGCCCGACATGATCGGCCAGTTCCTGCTCCCGGCCGGGAGGCGGATCGAATTCCGCGGACCACTCCGCAAAAGTCCTGTCGCCGTCGGTGACGGGGGTCAGCTTGAGGGTTGCAATGTAGTTTTCCACACCCATCGGAGACTCGAGGATGGAATAGACGCACTGGAAGTCGTAATCGGACAGGGCCAGCAATTGCTCGCGGATGACCCCACCGTCTTTCGTGCGGAAATTTCGGACGCAGCCGATGCGGTCAGATGGCAGGTTCTGCTCGATGCGGGAATCGGCAACGAAGGGAGTCCACCTGGGCAGCGCATTGAAATCCCGCACGATCGACCAGACGACGTCCGCGGGCGAGTCGAGGACGGTCGAGGTATAGACCTTGATCACCGGCCGGCTCCGATCAAGGGGCCGGCGCCTGCGGACCAGGCGTCGTCAGCTCGTTCGCTTCGCCCACTGCCGCGCCAGCCAGCAGGCCCTGGGCCACCGAGCCCACGTCTCCGCCTTGCACTCCGATTTCCCTGAGCAGCTGATCAACCAGCGGCGCCTGGGCCCGGTAGCGAAGCGCGGAATTGACGACGTTCTCCGCAAAGCCGCCGGCCCCGCCGCCCTGCTCGAACCCGTTGGCGCCGTGACCGGAACCGCCCGAAGTCAGCCCGTCGACATGCATGATCTTGATGCTTTCTATCCTTTCCAGCGGACGGACCTGCTCGCGGATGATGGCGTCGAGCTTCTCCACCAGCCTCATGCGCAGCATCGACAAGCGGGACTCGCTCGACAGCGTGTTCTGCGCCTCGTTCATGAGGCGAGTGCCCTCTGCCTCGATTTCGGCTCGCACTTTGTAGGCCATCGCCCGGATCCGGTCGGCATCGGATTCTGCCTCGGCCTCGGCCCGGATGGCGGCACCACGGTCCATTGCCACCGCCTTCTCGGCCTGCGCAGCCACCCGCAGCCTCAGGCCCTCGCGCTCGGCCTCCTGGGACGCCGCAATCAGCTCGATCGTCTTGCGACGCTCCGCCATTTCCGTCTCGCGTACGGTGAACACCTTTTCCTCCTCGGACACCGCGCCGGCCCGCGCACGGTCAGCGTCCGCCTGGGCCTCGGACTGCGCCTTGCTCTGCTGAGCCACGGCGATCGCGCGCTGCTGCTCCGCCATCTCGAGGTGCTGCCTGCGTTCGATCTCAAGCGCCTGGATCCCCCGCTCCCGCGCTATCCGCTCTTCCTCGAGCGCTCGCTCGGTGGCGATCCTTGTCGACTCGATCGACTGGCGGGCGGCGATCTGCGCCTGTTCGCCCTCCATCTCCCGCTCTGCACGTTCGCGCGCGAGTTCGGCGCGCTGCTGCGCGCGTTGTACCTCGATATCCCGCTCCTGGGACAGCCTGGCGTTCTCGAGATCCCGCTCGATGTTGAGCGACTGCCTTTCGGTGTCCAGATTCTTGTTGCGAATCTGGATCATGGTGTCCTGCTCGATGTCGTTGCGGATCTTCTTGCGCCGTTCGATCTGTTCTGTCAGGCGCGTCAGGCCCTCCGCGTCGAAGGCGTTGGAGGGGTTGAAGAATTCCATGCCGGTCTGGTCGAGCTGGGTCAGCGACACGGTTTCCAGTTCAAGCCCGTTCTGCAGGAGATCACTCGCCACGCCGTCACGCACCCGGCGCACGAAGTCGCCGCGCTTTTCGTGCAACTCCTCCATCGTCATTTCCGCGGCGACGGTGCGCAGTGCGTCGACGAATTTGCCTTCCACCAGTTCCTTCAGCATGTCGGGCTGCATCGTGCGGGTGCCCAGCGTCTGGGCGGCGTTGGCGATCGACTCGACCTCGGCCTGGACCCGGACATAGAACTCCGACACGACGTCGACCCGCATCCGGTCTTTCGTGATCAGCGCCTTGTCCCGGCCGCGCGACACCTCCAGGCGCAGGGTGTTCATGTTGACGGGTATCACTTCATGCACGATCGGCAGCACGAAGGCACCGCCGTTCAACACGACCTTCTGCCCTCCGAGGCCGGTGCGCACGAACGCGCGCTCCTTTGATGATCGAAGGTACAGCCAGTTGAGCAGCCAGATCAGGATCGCCGCCACGATGACGACGACGATCAGCCCCAGGATGAATGTGCCGAACTGTGAGCCGGTCATGCTCGTCTCCTCGATCGATCTTGCGCGTAATCCGTTTTCATCGGGTCAGTTCCTTGAACCTGCGTGTCTGTTCCGTCAGCGCGATCTCGGTGGGCAGTCGTTCCATGCTAGAGGCACCGTAGAAACCGTGGCAGTCCGGGCAGTTGTCCAGCATGTGCTGTGCATCGTCGGGCATCGCGATCGGCCCGCCGTGGCACAACACGATAACGTCGCGACGGATCTTCATCGCTGCTTCTGCCCAGCGGTTCACCAGCGGCACGCAATCCGCCAGCGCCAGGCCGGACTCCGCGCCGATGGCGCCGCCGCTGGTCAGGCCCATGTGGCACACGATGATGTCGGCGCCGGCCCGCGTCATGTCCTCTGCATCCTGTTCGCTGAAAACATAGGGCGTGGTGAGCAGGCCGCGCGCGGCGGCGGCCCGGATCATGTCGACCTCGAGGCCGTAGCCCATGCCGGTTTCTTCGAGGTTGGCGCGAAACCGCCCGTCGATCAGGCCGACTGAAGGGAAGTTCTGCACTCCCGAAAACCCCAGGTCTATCAACTGGCTCAGCAGGTGCTCGGTGATCATGAACGGGTCGGTGCCGTTCACGCCTGCCAGCACGGGCGTATGTCTGACCACCGGCAGGACCTCCCGCGCCATCTCCAGCACGATGTCGTTGGCGTTTCCATAGGCCATCAGGCCGGCAAGAGAACCCCGGCCGGCCATCCGGTAGCGGCCGGAGTTGTAGATGACGATCAGGTCGATGCCGCCGGCCTCCTCGCACTTGGCGGACAGGCCGGTGCCGGCACCGCCGCCGACGATCGGCTGGCGCTTCGCGATCATGTCGCGGAATTTTCCAAGTATCTGCTGCCTGTCAATACGCGCCATGCGCTCTACCCCCGCCTGGATGCAGGCCGCGCCTTCGGCAGCCCGCTGATTTCATGGAAACTGGCGACCAGCGCGTCGGAGAACTGCGGATCGTTGATGTGCAGCGGCAGGCGTATCAACCTGCGATCGGGCGTGGTACGAAAGCCGGCGGCAATCGTGTCGAACAGGGCCTGGTCTGCCGCGGCATCGCGAAACGGTTGCCCGTCTGCATCGAGCATCGACACGCCTTTCTCGGGCAGCAGGAACCGGACCGGCCCGGTCATCTGGTTCAGCTTGTCGACGATGAACTGTCCGATCCGCCGGTTCTCCTCCGGCGTGGTGCGCATCAGCGTGACGTTCTGGTTGTGGCTGTACAACTTTCGGCTCTTGAACCGCGACGGCACCGTGTCCATTGCCCAGAAGTTGGCCATGTCCAGCGCACCGACAGAGCCGACATAGGGGATCCGGGTGCGGATGAAGGCATCGAGCCGGCCCGGACCGGCGCTCAGCATGCCGCCGGCTATCTCGTCCGCGATCTCGGTGGTGGAGACGTCGATCACGGCGGACAGCATGCCGGAATCCACCAGCTTTTCCATCGACTGGCCACCGGTACCGGTGGCGTGGAACACCAGGCAATCGAATCTGTCCTCCAGCTGGCGCGCCACCGCTTGTACGCAGGGCGTGGTGACGCCGAACATCGTCAGGCCGATGGCGGGCTTCAGGTCGACTGCCCCGCGACTCTCCGATCCCGACTTGCCGTCCCCTGACCAGGCGAGCATGCCAGCAAGGGCGTGCGCGGCGTTGGACAGCACGCGTGCCGAGATCCGGTTGATACCGGAGACGTCGGTCACCGAATACATCATGCAGATGTCGGACGGTCCCACATACGGCTTCACGTCGCCGGAGGCCACGGTCGATACCATCACCTTGGGCAGGCCGATCGGCAATTCGCGCATCGCGGCGGTGGCCAGGGCCGTGCCGCCGGATCCGCCGGCTGCGATCACCCCGCCCAGGTCGCGACGCCGGGGCAGGAATCGCGCGAAGGCCAGCGCCATCTCCGCGACTGCGCTGCCCCGATCGCCGGTGAAGATCGCATCCTCGCCGCGGGGATGGTGGCGCGCCACTTCCCGCGGATGAATCATGGCCGGCGACGGTCCACCCGAGGTCGACAGGTCCACGGTCACGGTTCTCAGACCGAGCTTGTCCAGGCAACTGCGCAGGAAGAACAACTCGCGCGCCTTGGTGTCGAAGGTGCCCACCACGTAAGCGGCCCGCTGAACGTTGGACGACACCGGGAATTCCACCACCCGGGCGTCGCGACCGATGCTAGCCAGCGCGGTGGCCGCCTTGTCCGCCGACGGCAGCGCGCCCTCGCCCTGCGCCCGCCCCTGCACCACACGATCTCCGGGACGAGCCGCGCTGCCTGTGCCGCCCGCCCCGCTGGCGTTCCACCGGGTCAGGTCCCGCACCGCCCGCAAATCGCCCGAGCCGGCGGGCGCAGGTGCGCCTGCGCCGTCGTCGAAGCTGCGCCGGATCGTGAAGATCTTGGCCTCCACGGGTTCGCCGCCGGCGACGTCCGCAGGCTGCCCGGTGCCGTCGGTATCCGCGCCGTCGACTGCATCCGCCCCCGGCTCCTCCTCATGGGCACCTCGGCCGATTCCCAGGAGCCTCTGCTGCAAGGCCACATCCGAGGCCAGTTGCGCCGCCGGCATGATCCGTGCGATCCGGCCGTTGACCATCACCGCGATCGTGTCGGCAATGTCGAGGGCGACGCCCAGATTCTGCTCGATCAGCAGCACCGAGATGTCGCCTTCCTGCGCGAGAGACTTGAGCAGGACTTTCACCTGCTCGACGATGACCGGCGCCAACCCTTCGGTGGGTTCGTCCATCACCAGCAACCGCGGGTTGAACAGGAGCGCCCGAGCGATCGCGAGCATCTGCTGCTCGCCGCCGGACAGCTGCGCACCGCCGTTGCCTTTGCGCTCGGCCAGGCGCGGGAAAGTTTCGTAGATCCGCTTGACTGTCCAGCGGGCACTGCCGTCACGATTGCCGGCGCGGCTGCGATTGCCGGTCCTGCCGCTGCCCGCGAGCTTCAGATGCTCGTCCACTGTCAGCGATGGCCACACTCGTCGGCCCTGGGGTACGTAGCCGACGCCGCGCCCGGTGATCCGGTTCGGCGCCAGGCCCCGGATCTCGTCCCCCGCCAGCGCGATGCTGCCGGAGGATGCCACCAGGCCGGTGATCGCGTTGCACAGGGTCGTCTTGCCCATGCCGTTGCGGCCGACGACGGCAAGGACGCCCCGATCGAGCGTCAGCGACACCGACTGCAACGCATGCGCGCGTCCGTAGTAGACGTCGAGATCGGTGACGGCAAGGATGGGCGCGGTGGCCTCACCCGCCGGACCCGGAGCGGAGAACCACGCCATCAGTGCTTCTTCCCCATGTAGATCGCCTGCACCTCGGCGTCGTCTTCGATCTGCTCGGGGGTGCCGTGCTTGAGGACCTTGCCGTTGTGCATGACCGTCACGTTCTCGACTACCCGCAATGCGATGTCCAGGTCGTGCTCGATCAGAACGAAGCCCATGTGCGGCGGGAATGCACCGAGAAGCGCCACCAGTTCCCGGCGCTCGGCAGGCGAGAGCCCGGCCGCGGGTTCGTCGAACAGGATCAGACGGGGCGCGCCGGCAAGCGCCATGCCGATCTCCAGCTGCCGCTGCTGGCCGTGCGACAGTTCACCCACCAGGCGCTGCTCGATGTGCGTGAGGCGGATGCGCTCCAGCAGATCCGTCGTGGCCAACTGGCTGGGGTGGGATGGACCCGCGCGCCGCAGGCTGAACCGGCCGCGGGAAATGCCCCGAGCCGCGAGGAACAGGTTGTCACGAACGGTGAGTTCCCGGAACAGCAGGGACGACTGGTAGGTGCGTCGAAGACCGCGGCGGATCCGCTCATGCACGGGCAGGTCTGTCACGTCTTCACCGAAGAACAGGACCCGGCCGGCGGTGGGCGGGAAATCGCCGGTCACCGCGTTGAACAGCGTGGTCTTCCCGGCGCCATTGGCGCCGAGAACCGCTCGCCGCTCACCGGCAGCCACCGAAAAACTGACCGAGTCGATCGCCTTGAGGGCTCCGAACTGGCGGGTGACGCCCTCAAGCACGAGGGCGTCACCCGACGCGAGCGAACGCGGCGCGGCGGCCGCTTGCATCAACGTTGCCATCAGAGTGCCGCGTCGCTCCGCAGGCCGTTCCGGCAGTCAGGGGCAGCTCGGGTTGTCACGTGAGCCCAGGCCCATCTTGTCGAAATCCGCCTTGCCCAGATTCAGGGTCTGGTCGACGCTGTCCACCTTCTTGACCACCTTGTTGAAGAACTTGCCGTCGCTGCCCTTCGCAACCTCGGTAATGAACGTGGGGCCGATGGCATTCCGGTTCGCGTCAAGCTTGTAGTCGCCTACCGGAGTCTTCAGCGTGAGGTTGGTCAGCGCCTCGCGGTATTTCGCCTGGCCTCCCGACAAGTCACCCTTGACCACGTCGAGCGCGTCCAGCGCGGCCTTGGTGTTGATGTAGTAGAGGAAAGCGAACAAGGACGGGCTCGGGAAGCCGTCCTTGAACGCTGCCTTGTAGTCGGCCACGAAGGCCTTCCACTCGGGCGTATCGATCGAGTCGGCCATCGGTCCGGCCGAGGCCGTACCGACGATCGAGTCACGTCGCTTGCCCTTGTATCCCAGCACGGTCTGATCGACGGTGATGCTGCCGCCGACCATCGGCTTGTCGCCCCCCGCCTGCTCGTACTGAGTCAGGAAATTGACCGCATCCGAACCGCCCAGCACCACCAGCAGCGCATCGACGTCCGACGGGATCTTGGCGATCGCCGACGCGTAGTCCTTGGTGCCCAGGGGCACCCAGACCTTCTCGACCATCTTTCCGCCACCCTTGCAGAAACCGCCCATGAAGCCTTGCACCTGCGAATACGGGAACGAGTAATCCTCCGATATCAGCGCCATCTTCTTGTAGCCCTTGGACAGGGCGTAGTCTCCCAGTCCCACCATCCATTGGGCGCCTTCGGTGTTGAAGCGGAAGAAATTGGGCGACGGATCGACCAGCGTCGTCACCTGGGCGCCCGAACTGCCGTTGATGAAGGTGACCCCCGGCTGGCTCTTGGAGTAATTCTTGACCGCCACGCCCTCGGAACCCGACAGCGGTCCGATCATGATCTGGACCTTGTCCTGCTCCACCAGCTTGCGAGTGGCGTTGACCGCCACGTCCGGCTGCGCATTGGACGAGCCCTTGATGAACTCGATCTTCTTGCCACCGGCCATGCCGTTGTGCTGCTTGAGCGCCAGGTCCGCGCCGCGCATTCCGTCCTGCCCGGGCACCGCGAAGGGCCCTTCCAGCGTCGCGAGCACGCCGATCTTGATCGTCTCCTGCGCCTGGCCGATGCCCGGGAATGCCGCGACTACCCCAGCGGCAATCAACGAGCGGACCCACACCGACTGACCCGACAGCGCCGATCTCTTCGCTTCTTTCATGTTGTCTTCCTCCAATGTTGTTGATGCAAGGCGGCAATCGGCCGCACTACCCCCGAAAGTAGCCCTCGCCGGCACCGGCGGGAGCCGATGAAGTCATTCAGCGCTCGTCGCCCTCCCGCCCGAAACGATCGCGTGAGCCGGCGGCAAGCAGCCGCGGGACGATCCGGCGCCACAAACCCAGCAGGCCGTCGGGAGAAAACAGCACGATCAGCAGGAAGATGCCACCGATGACCAGGTTGAAGCGCTCGCGATCGACGAGATCGATCGCGAAGTTCTGCAACAGCACGAATACCAGCGCGCCGACGAAAGCACCGATCGGGTGGCCGATCCCGCCGAGCACGGCGATGATGAGAATATTGATCAGCGCCGTCACGCCGACCACCCCCGGGGTCACCAGCGAGTTGTACCAGGTCAGGAGGATGCCGCCGACGGCTGCAATGAAGCCCGCGATCGCATAGGCCCCGATGCGATGGGCATTGACGTTGTAGCCGAGGGCGTTCATCCGCCGCGGATTGTCGCGCACGCCCTGAAGCGCAATCCCGAAGGGCGCGCGCACGATATAACGGACGAAGTAGTAGGCCGCGAGAACGCAGGCGAGCGCCAGATAGTAGAACGGCGCCGGTGCCCGCCATTGCACGTCGAAGACCTCCGGTGGCACCACCCGGGAAAAGCCCTGGAAGCCGTTGAGCAGGGTGTAGTTCTGTTGCGCCAGATAGTAGAAGGCGACACCGATCGCCAAGGTGATCATGATCGTGTAGATGCCTTCCGTGCGCACCGACAGCCAGCCGATGAACGTCGCGAACAGGGTCGCGAGCGCCAGGGCGCAGGGGACTGCCAGCCACCACGGCCACCCCAGGCTGATCTGGCTGACCGCACTGCTGCCGAGGATTGCGACGACGTAGCCGGCGCTGCCGGCAATCGTCATCTGGGCCAGCGACACCATGCCGCCGTAGCCGGCAAGAAACGTGAGCGACAAGGCGATCAGGCCCAGTGCCAGCGTCTGGCCGCCGATCTGGAAGGTGAAGAATGGCGTGGCGATCCAGGGATAAAGCAGGAGTGCGGCAATCACCAGCAGGTCCCGCACCGGAACTCGACCGGCGACCGGTGCCGCGACCTCCCCCGCCCTCACACCGCGCGCGCCGGAAGGCGGCTGGCCGGCCCCGACTGCCGGCGCCCTGCCCGCCGGCGCAACCGCCGGCCGTCCCGACCAGCCCGCTCGGCCAGCCGCCAGGGTGCGCGAGCCGGTATTCATCGCTTTGCGCCAGTCCGCCGCGCTCACCGGCTTGCCCCCCCGGATTCCGATCTCGAGCCGCTCACCGCGCCCGCCCCATGATGCCCTGCGGGCGGATGGCCAGGGTCAGCACCATGATCACGAAGGTGAACACGATGCCGTAGGTCGGCGCATAGGCGATGCCGAACTGCTCGGCCAGTCCGATCAGCATCGCACCGACGGCTGCGCCCGGCACGCTGCCCATCCCGCCCACGATCACCACCATGAGCGATGCCAGCAGGTATCGGGTGTCCTCGCCGGGTGAGATCGACAAGGCGGTCCCGCCGACAACCCCGGCGAAACCGGCCATGCCGGCGCCGATGGCAAAGGTGATGGCAAAGACCAGCTGCACATTGACGCCGGAAGCAGACAGCATGACCCGGTCGTCGACGCCGGCGCGGATCATCATGCCGACGCGCGTGCGATTCAGGAACAACCACAACAGCACGCCGATGACGATCGACGCCAGCAGCAGCAGCAGCCGGAAGGTCGAATAGGCATTGACCAGCGGCAGGCGGGTGGCGCCATACATCCATGCAGGCGGATCGAAGGTATAGATTTCACCACCGAATGCCCACAACATCAGGTCGGCCAGCACGATGGAAATTCCGATCGTGACCATCGTCTGGCGCAGGTCCTCGCCTTGCATGAAGCGGAATACCGCAAGCTGCAGGAACAGCCCGAGGGCCGCCGACGCCAGGAATCCGACTGCGACCGCGAGCAGCCAGGACCCGGTCGCGTCGCCCACCAGCCACCCGGCGTAGGCGCCCAGCAAGTAGAGCGACCCGTGGGCGAGATTGACGTTCCTCATGAGCCCGAAGACCAGGGTGAACCCGCTGGCAACCAGAAAGTACAACGCGGCAAGCGTCAGGCCGTTGAGCAGCGTGATCAGGAAGAAGCGGGCGTTGTCCCCGAGCGCCCAGACGACGAACGCCAGGACCGGCACGCCGACGACGGCGGCAAGGATACGATTGCGCAGGCGCAGTCGCCGCGCACGCGGGCTCTCACCGCCGGCTGCAGCAAGCCGACCGGTACGCCCCGTCGGCAGACCGGCGGCCATCCCCGGGGCTACCGCGCGGGTGCGCGCCAGCGCATCGAGGTCCATCAGGCCGCAGTCCGGTTCCAGCTGGTGAAACTGCCGCTGCGCGCGGATTTCACGGCCGGCTCCTTGTAGAACACGCCGTCCTTCATGACGGCAAGCAGGCGCTTCGAGTCGAGCAGCAGCGAGAGGTCCGCGACCGGATCGCCGTCGACCAGCAGCAGGTCTGCCAGGCGGCCCTCCTGGATCATGCCCAGATCGTCCTCCATCATCATGATCTGGCCGCCGTACCGGGTGGCGGCGACGATGGTCTCCATCGGGGTCATGCCGCAGTACTTGACAAGATACTGGAGGTCCATCGCGTTGGTCCAGTGCGGCGCCCAGGCGAATCCGTAGTCGCCGCCGGGCAGTACCCTCACCCCGCGCCGATGCATCTCGGTCAGGCTCTTGGAGGCAGCCTCGAGTTCGTCCTCATAGCCCAGCGCCCGCGCCCGCTGCGGAGTGAAGCCGAAAGGTTCGCCTTCATAGAGCAGCTTGATGAGTATCGACAGGCCCGGCGCAACGAAAATCCTGTCCTTGTGCGCCTCCAGCATGTCGAGCGCTTCTTCGTCGGTATAGCTCGCGTGATAGATGACCTCGGCGCCATGGCGCAACGCCATCTTGACCGATTCGCAGGAGCGGGCGTGCACGGACACCCGCTTGCCGCGGATCTTCGTCTCCTTCACCGCCATGGCGACTTCCTCATCCGAAATCCAGGTGGTCTGGGCCGGAGCGTCCTCCAGAAAATTGTCGCCCGACAAGTTGACCTTGATCGAGTCCACGCCGTACTTCAGGAACGTCCGGACAACCTTGCGCATCTCCTCGGGGCCACTGACCACAGCCCCGAAGTTGTACTCGGGGTACTGGATGTGCGGCAGGCTCTCGTCACCCAGGTTTCCCAGGACGGTGATTTCCTGACTGGCTGCGAGGTAGCGCGGCCCGGGCAGCATGCCCGAATTGATCGCGTTGCGGATGACGATGTCGAGCCGCGGCTTGGCGGCCGCGGCGCCCACGCAGGACGTCCAGCCGTGCTCCAGATACTTCCTGGCGACGTGGGCGACCCAGAGCGTGTGCTCCTCCGGCGGCATCACCTGGATGCCGTCGAGCGTAGCGGAATTGTTCCAGGAGAAGTGGGTGTGGGCCTCGGTCATCCCCGGCATCAGGGTGGCGCCGGCGGCGTCCACGACGACCGCGCCGCTGGATGGCATCATCCGCGCACCCGCGCCGCTGCGGCTTACCCGGCTGATGCGGTTGCCCTGCACCAGCACTTCGCCGGCGTAGGCCCCGGCGCCGCTGCCGTCCAGGATCCTCACGTTCGTGAACAGGTAGCTTCCCATCGCTGTCTCCCTAAGTCGTCGCGGCCGAAAGTGGTCAGGCCGCCGTGAGCGACAGGCGGCTGCGGGCGGAGCGGATTTCAGGCTCCTTGTGGAACTGGCCGTCCTTCATCACCGCGAGAATCCGCTGAGGCTGTTGCAGGATCTTGATGTCGGCCAGCGGGTCGCCGTCGATAAGGAGCAGGTCCGCCAGGTAGCCGTCGCGGATCATCCCGAGCTCGTTGCCCATCATCATCACCTGGCCGCCCAGCTGGGTGGCGGACAACAGCGCTTCCATGGGCGTGAAGCCGAGGTGACGCACGAAATACTCGAGGTCCTTGGCGTTGGTGCCGTGAGGCATCCAGGCAAAGCCGTAGTCGCCGCCCGGCAGGATCCGGATGCCGCGCCGCTTCATCTTCCGAAGCGTCTCGATCGCCATCTCGAGCTCCCGGTGATAACCCATGTCGCGGGCGGCATCCGGCGTGATACCCCAGGGCCCAGCGTTATAGGAAGTATTGACCAGCCAGCCCAGCCCCGGCGCGACGAAGTGCTTGTCCTTGTTGGCCTCGAGCATGTCCAGCGCCTCCTCGTCGGCGAAGCTGGCATGGAAGATCAGCTCGATTCCATGCCGCACGCACTGCTTGACCGATTCGCTCGAACGGGCATGGGCGGCGAGCCGCTTGCCCCGGATCCGCACCTCCTCCACCGCGGTCGCGATCTCGGCATCGGTCATCTGCGTGATTTCCGCCCCCATTCCCGTGATGTATTCGCCGGAGAGATTGAGCTTGATCGTGTCGACCCCGTACTTCATGAAGGTCCTGACGCAGCGCCGCATCTCCTCGGCACCGCTCACCACCGCACCGAAGCTGAACTCCGGGTACGGCAGGTGAGGCGGCGATTCGTCACCCAGGCCGCCGGGCACGGTGATCTCCTGGCTGGCGGCCAGGTACCGCGGGCCGGGGATCAGGCCCGAATTGATCGAATTGCGGGTGGCCACGTCCAGCCGCGGCTTGGCGCACGCCGCACCGACGCAGGAGGTGAAACCATGGCTCAGGTAGCGTTCCGCGATGTGCGCGCACCAGAGGATGTGCTCCTCCAGAGGCATTTTCTGGATGGCGCCGAGGCTGGGCTGATCGTTCCAGGAGAAATGGGTATGGGCCTCGGTCATACCCGGCATCAGGGTGGCCCCGGCCGCATCGATGGTGTCGATGCCGGTCGTCGGCAGCGAGCGGGGGCCGCGGCCGACCTTCAGGATCCGATTGCCCTGCACCAGGACTTCCCCGGCGAAGGGTTGCGCGCCGGTGCCGTCCAGGATCCGGACATTGGTGAACAGGACGTTGCTCATCTCAGCTCCTTTCGGTCACGGCAGCATAACCTGGGAATCTTCTGGCAGCGCCCGGCGGTCGCCGGCGCTCATGCCCCGTCACCGCCAAGCGCGGCAGTCCGTCTCCAGTCCCACTATTTCGACCGTGAGACTTGAGTCTCGGTTCGGCGAGTGACAATAATAGCCCCTGGCGATGCAGCGTCAAGCAGGTTGAGAAGGGCACCGGAGAAACGATCATTGCCTCCGCACCGACACCACCGATCCAGGCTCGCGGGGAATTGCCCCCTTTTCGCGGCAGCAGCGAGTTGTCCCCGGCCGGCGCGCTCACCCGTCAGCGCCTGCTGGACAGTGCCTTCGCCCTGATCC
Organism: uncultured beta proteobacterium; assembly: GCA_963834335.1. Classification (GTDB taxonomy): domain Bacteria; phylum Pseudomonadota; class Gammaproteobacteria; order Burkholderiales; family Burkholderiaceae_E; genus Lautropia. Next base: position 1,574,854 of record CAWIBK010000002.1, read on the forward strand.
AGGATCTGGGCCACGTGCCCCAGATCAGCGCGGTCGCTGCGGCGGCGGGGGTGTCCCGGGCCACCGCCTATCGCTACTTCCCTTCTCGCAGCACCCTGATCGGGGCGGTCGTGGACTCGAGCCTGGGCCGCGTGCGGCGCTTCGAATCGCGCCTGGACGATCCCGAGGCGCGCCTGACCGAGCTGTTTCGGACCACATTCGCGCGATTCAAGGAATTCGAACCACAGATGCGTGCAGCCTTGCAGCTGTCGCTCGAGCACGAGGCCCTGGAGAAGGCCGGGCGCCTTGCGGAAAACCCCTATCGCCGCGGCTACCGGGTCGCCATCCTGCGCCGGACCTTCGCTCCCTTGACGCGAACCATGGAGGCCCAGGCCGTCGATCGCCTCTGCAAGGCCATGAGCCTCGTGTTCGGCATCGAACCCTACGTGGTCCTTAAGGATATCTGGGGCTGCGGCAACGCGGAAGTCGAGCAGATCGCATCATGGATCGCCGATGCGCTGCTGCGGCAGGCGCGGGCTGATTCGGCCGCGGCTGCTGCCGGCCCGCCCGGGCCGCGGGGCGAGGCTCCGGTCGCATCCATCGCGCCGGTCAAGCGCCAGGCGCGGACGCCGGGCGGATAGCCCCGGCAAAGAGAGGCCACGTCGGCTGAAACGGGGTCTGCGGCGTTAAGGGCCAAGGTCACCCTGAACGGGCCGCCCCGGCAACGACGTACCGCCATTCGTCGCTGCCAACGGCCATCCGGGAGCGGCGAAACCGTGACCCCTCGAAGGGCGTGAGAAGCTGATGGTTGTTTCGCGACAGCGTTCGCGACAGGTTGCACACCGAAGTTGCCCGCCGGCTGGAATACTCTGAACTTTCCGGCCCGGGACTTATTGAAGATCAATCACGAGTCGAGGTAGTTTGTGAAGCGAATCTACATGGCCGGCAGCGGTGGCATGCTGGGTCAGGCCTTCCAGGGCGTTTTCAGTCAGGGCTATGAGCTGAGGTGCACGGACAAGGACGTCAACGAGAACTGGCTCAGCCTGCTGGATTTTCGCGACTTCGACGCCTACCGCAAGGACGTCGAGGCCTTCAAACCCGACTATCTCTTCCACCTCGGCGCCCACACGGACCTCGAGTATTGCGAAGAGAATATTCACGATGCCTACCTGACCAACACAACGTCGGTCGAAAACGCGGTTCACATCGCCAACAAGCTGGACATCCCGTTGCTGTACATCAGCACCGCGGGCATCTTCGACGGCAGCAAGGATACTTTCGACGATTGGGACCTGCCCAATCCATTGGGCCACTACGCCCGCTCCAAGTATGCAGGCGAGCTCTTTGTCACCTCCCAGGCCCGGCGTCACCTGGTCTGCCGCGCCGGCTGGATGATGGGCGGCGGCCCACGCAAGGACAAGAAGTTCATCCAGAAGCTGATGAAGCAGCTCAAGGATGGCAAGACCGAACTCGCCATCGTCCACGACAAGCTGGGGACGCCCACGTACACCTACGATTTCGCCCGCACCGTCAAAGGGCTGCTCGAAGCCGAATACTGGGGGCTCTACAACATGGTCTGCGAGGGCGTGACCTCGCGCCTGGAGGTCGCCCATGAGTTGCTGGCGGTCCTGGGCCTTACGGACAAGGTGCACATCAACGAGGTCAGCTCGGACTACTTCAAGCAGCAGTTTTTCGCGCCCAGGCCCGACTCCGAGCGACTGATCAACCGCAAGCTGGCGTTGCGCAACATGAACACCATGCGCGACTGGCGGGTGGCGCTTCGCGAGTACGTCGACAGCGCGTACAAAGATTTCCTGTAGGACGGCCAGAGACATGCGTATCGCTGCTTACGGATTCCGGTCGATTCCCATGCGCGCCGGCTGCGCCGGCGCCGACAAGTTTGCCTCTGAACTGCTGCCCAGGCTCGCCGCCATGGGTCATGAAGTCCTGGGTTACAACCGCCTTTACCCCGGGGAGGCGCCGCTGGGGGACACCTACCGGGGCGTCAAGATCAAGAACTTCAGCACCATCCGCAAGAAAGGGTTCGACACCCTGTACCACTCGCTCAAGGTGACCTGGGACATCATTGCCAACGACACCGCCGACGTGGTCCATCTCCAGAACGGCGGCAACAGCATCTTCGCCCTGCCCCTTCGGCTCGCCGGCAAGACGGTGTTCATCAGCCAGGACGGCGCAGACTGGAAACGCGGCAAGTGGCCCTGGTATGGCCGCATGTACCTGTGGCTCAGCTCGTTCCTCACCTCTTTCGCACCGACCCAGGTGATCTTCGACAACATCTTCATCAAGCAGGAATTCGAGAAGCGCATCCACAAGCCGTTCGAATTCATTCCTTTCGGCAGCGAGGTCGACCCGGATGCGGTCGACACCTCCATCCTCGACGAACTGGGGCTGACGCCGGGCGGCTACTACCTTTTCGTAGGCCGGTTCATACCGGACAAGGGTCTTCACTACCTGGTGCCCGCTTTCGAGCGGCTCGAGACCGACAAGAAACTGGTTCTGGTAGGCGGCTCGCCCAATCCGTCGGAGTTCGAGAACCGGATCCTGAGTACCCGGGACCCCAGAATCGTATTTCCGGGATTCGTCTACGGCACGAAAACCCATGCGCTCATGAAGCACGCCTATGCCTACATTCAGCCCTCGGACGTCGAAGGACTGTCGCCGGTCATTCTGGAGAACATGGGGCTGCGCACGCCGATCATCTGCAGCGATATCCAGGAGAACCGCTATGTGGTCGGCAACGCTGGGAAACTGTTCCGCAAGTCGGACATCGACGATCTCCTGCGGGTGTTGCAGTGGTCCGTCGAACACCCTGAAGAACTTGCGGCGATGGGCGAAGAAGGCTACCGGCGCGCGTCTTCGCTGTTCAGTTGGGACAACGTGACCCGCGAGCACGTCCGTGTCTTCAAGCAGCACATCAGCAAGCCACGCCCAATCCCCGATACACGCTCAGCACCCCGTCAACATAGCTCTGACGGTTGAACTCGCGCACGACCCGCTCGCGCCCCTGCAATCCCTTCTCCCGCAATTGAGCATCCGGCGCCGACGCCGCCTCGGCAAGCCGGGCGGCGAGTTCGTCGACATCACCGCTGCGAAAAGTCCAGCCGCAAGCCGGATCTATCATCTCTGGAATCCCCCCGATATCGGCGCCGATGACCGGGGTGCCGCAGGCATAGGCCTCCAGAATGCTCATCGGCGCGTTCTCGTACCATTCGCTCGGCAGCACCAGCGCCCGCGCGCCGCGCACCTGCTGCCAGAGCGCATCACCGGAGCAGAACCCGAGCCATTCGACCCGTTCCGCTCCCGGCATGGCGCGCAGTTCCGCTTCCAGGGGGCCGGTACCGGCGACCCGAAGCTGCACGCCCGCCGCGAGCGCCGCCTTGACCAAGGTACGAACCCCTTTCTCCGGTGCCAGGCGTCCGGCGAACAGGAAATAGTCGCCGCGCGAGTGCGCCGGTTCGAAGCGGCTGGCATCGATGTAATTGGGCACGTGAACGATCTGCTCCGGGGACCAGTTCCACTCGATCAGCTTGTCGCGGTAGAAGCGGCTGGGAGCAATGACCCGGCCGATGTGGCGCCGGTAGAGATCCAGCTTGCGTTGCAGCCCGGACTCGACGGCCACCACGGCGCTGGCGGCCAGAGACTCCCGAACGCAGCGGAATCGCACGACGTTGAGCACCGATCCGGTCCGGCAGCGCTCGCAGATGCCGGTGTGGTTCAGCATCTTGTAGGCGGGGCAACCGAGCTTGAGGTCGTGGGCGGTCAGGACGACCGGGATCCCCGCTTTGCTCAGCACCGGCAGGACTGACGGCGAGAGGTGGTGATAGATGCAGTGCAGATGCGCGACATCCGGTCGGAACTGCGCCAGCAAAAGGCCCAGCTTCTTCTGCGCCTCGAAGGAATAGACGACCTTGCTCGCCTTGACCAGCTTGTCGACCAACCCGGTGGCCTGGCCGAATTCCAGTTCGTCGACGAAGTACCGGCTCCAGGGCGACGGCAGGTTACGGGGATGATGCATGGACATGACAGCCGTGTCCCAGCCCAGCTCCTGGAACAGAGCGTCGTGCTCCAGATAGACGACGTCCGATCCACCCCGGCGGTAGTGATAGGAGTTCAGTGACAGAAGCCGCCGTTGCTCAGGCTTCATGCTTTGACAGGCTGGGTCACGACTTCCTTCAGTTTCTGGTGGACCATCGCGGCCAGGCGATCGTAGGTCCGATGCTCCTGCACCCAGGCCCGCCCCCGAAGCCCCATTTCACGTGCTTCCTCGGGCTGGTCAAGGCACCACAGGATGGCATCGGCAAAGGCCTGCGGCGACCACTGAACGGTGAGCGCGCCACGGCTCTGCTCGGCGATCATCGTATGCTCGGGATGGTCGTTGCCGATCGTGGGCTTCGCAAACGCGAGATACTCGACAAACTTGGTCGGCGATGCGACACGCAGCAGCGGCACGCGCACCGGCGAGACGCAGGCTGCAGAACGCTCGATCTGCTGCCATGCCTGTGCAATCGGCAGCTGCCCGGTGAACTCCACGACGTCGCCGAGGCCGGCGTCCCGTACACGTTGCTCGAGGGCGCGCCGCTCCTCAGGAATATCGCCGTCGCCGACGAACCGGAATCGCACATCCGGGCGCTGCCGCGCGACGATCGCGAAAGCATCGACCAGGATCTCGAGCTTTCTCACTGCCGACAGCGAACCGAGGTGCAGGACGACCGGGGGATCCTCAGGAACCGCCGCCAGGTCTACCGCATCGAAGGTCGCCTTCTTGATACCCATGGGTACCGGCGTCATGCGCTCCGCAGGAATGCCCCACGCCAGCATGTCGCGCTTCATCTCTTCGCTCTGGACGAAGCAATGATCGGCTCGGGGCATGACGAACCGGTAAAGCAGCCTGAATCCCAGCCACGAACGCATACGCAGCATGACCCGCCGCAGGCCGGCCGCGTGCGACGCCTGCTCCCGGTCATGCTCGGGATACGGATAGGACAGCCACACCAGCAGTTTCCTGCGGGCAATGCGACTGACGAGGTAGCCTACAAAAGCGCCCCAGTACTTGTCCCGGATAAGGATGGCATCCGGTGGATCGCGCAACTGCGCCAGCAGGTAGACCGTTTCCAGGACCAGATAGGACAAGCGCGTGGCAGCCTTGCCCCCGACGCCACCAGCGCCGAATGTCGGTGGGACGATGATCCGGACGCCGTCCATGTATTCACTGCGCAGCCCGCCGCGCTGATCCGAAGGCTGGCAGTACCAGACCTGCTCCACGCCGCGGGAGCGAAGCTCACGGAAGAACAACTCGACGACGTCGACGAAACGTACCGGGAATTTCTCAGGAGTTGAACAGTAGAGTCGCACGATGGGGTCGGATTAGGGGCGGCGGCTCAGGCCGAACGTCGCCGATCGATTAAGAAGCCCAGCATCCTGCGCTCTTCCGGTTTCGGCTTGACAAGGATCCAGATGAACGCTGCATAGAACAGGGCTGCGATTCCCACCCTGGGGAACCATAAGTCCAAGACGCTCGGCAGCGAGAGCCCGATGCCAACAGCGAAGCCGGTGCCCGCTAGGATAGCAAAAATCTGGCCGGCGCTTATCCGCAGCGGATAGCCGGTTCGCCGCAACCACCAGATTACAAGGAGATTGGCCACCACCAGGCCGACACAGTTGGCGGCGGGAAGCGCGAGGATGCCCAGGCTCGGCAACAGCGCCACGCCGCCGATCAGGGACGCGCCGAGAAGGCCGTTGCTGAACACCAGGAATCCGTAGCGCTCGACCGTGTGGCTCAACTGGTCGAGCACGTGGCGCCAGGACTCGAGCGCGACCAGCAGGCACATCAGCAGGAGCAGCGTCACGCCCTGGTCGCCGTATTTTCCGCGCGATATCCAGAGCAGCATGTCGCTGCCGCCGGCGACGAAAGCGGTTGCCGCCAGGCCGACGAGGATCAGGTTGACCTTCAGGGACGCGTTGCAGATCGTCTCGACCTCCTTGAAATCCCTGTTTACCGAAAACCGCGCCGCCATCACCGGCCGTACCATGCCATTGAACAACTGCGCGGGAAGATAGCGCTGCATCAGGTCGTATATCGACTGCCCGAATCCGAAAATCGCTACCTGCGCCGTCGGCATCTGGCTGCCGATGATCAGGCGATTCACGACCCCGCTGAACGGCATGATGATCAGTCCCTGCAGGTGCCCCTTGATGCCGAAGCTGACGATTCGACGGGAGTTGGCGCGCAGCCAATGCAGTTCAGATTCGCGGTCGCCATCCGTCCCCCGGCGCTTGGACACCTGATACACGCCCTGGCTCATCAGCAAGGTGCCCAACGCATCGGTGGCTGCTTCGACCAGGATCAGGTTCACCAGGCTCATGCTGTCCGAAAGGTAGAGCGCGCCCACGCCGATGAAACGGGACACCGTGACCGCGGCAAACGCTCCCTGGCCTCGAGCCTGCTGAAGCATGGCCTCAAGTACCTGGTACAAGGTCGTCGTACCGGTGCGAAACAGCACGACCAGCAAATACAGGAGAAGCGCATGCTCCCAGTCCTTCAGTCCGATCATCGAAGCAAACGGCGCCGCGAACAGCCCGAGCCCGGCGACTGTCAGGGCGAGGAGCGCAAAGCGCAGCCCGAGCGTGACGCTGAGCAGCCAGCGCAGGGCGTGACTGAAATGCCGGGCATAAATCTCCGGCACGAAGCGCGTCAACACCTGCCCGGTTCCGACCGAGGTCAGCACCAGCAGCACGTCGACGAGCCCGAACAGCACCGAATAGGCGGCGAACTCCTCCACCGCCAGCCCCCGCACAACCAGCAGCAAGGTGCCGATGCCCGCTACCGACGTCAGTGCCTTGCCCATGAGGAAGTGCTTCATGCCCCGGGCTATACGCTGCGAACTGTAGGGATCGGACTTGCTGGCTTGCATTGCGGAGGGCTCGGGGGGTGCTGCTTGATTCAGAGGAGCCGGCGGTTCCCGGCCGGACGCGGGCCGGTCCGATCGGACTGCGGGCGGCCGGCGCTGCTTAGTCGGCCGGCTTCAGCGACAACGCCGACACGGACAATGCCGGCACCTTGTAGCTTGCCTCGCCGCGATCGTCGAAGCGGATGGATCTTTGCGCATTCCGGCGCGACACTGCATCGGCACGCCGGTAGTTGTTCGCTTCGACATCCGGCGAAGCGACGAACTCCAGCTCGGCCGAGGCCTGCCGCCCCGCCAGGTCCGGAATATTGAGTTTCACCACCAGTTCGTCGCCGCTTCGGTTGACCGCCCAGACGCTGAAGCGATCACGCTCGGCAGTCGTGAAAACGGCGCCGCGTGCATCGTAGCCGCCCTCGTACCCCGTTCGGGAGGCGCTCGCCGATTTGCTGGGAAGCACCACAGGCAGCATTGCACGGCGAAGCAGACTGTAGGCCTGCAAGGTCACTGAGGGCGTCAACGGCGCGTCGGCTGCACCGGTCTGATGGAACATCGGCCACGGCCCGTTCGTGCCGTGCAGTGCGTGAATCGCGGAACCCTTTACCTCGGCGATCTGGGTCAGGGCGATCAGCAGGTCGGCGACCCCGATGGCGGCGCCGACATCTGCGGTCTTCTTCCAGGACAGCTTCCAGGCCTCACCCGGCTTGCCCTGGGGCCAGCGCCCATGCTCGGTCACCCAGAATGCGAGTCGCTTGGCCGGAATTTCCGCGTCCCGGGCATCCTGGATGGACCGGCAGAGCTGCCTCAGACGATTGGGCAGATTCGGACCATCGGGAGGCCCGTCGTAGTACAGGTGCTGCTCGTATTCATCGACCCGCAAGTCCTTCAGGCCCTCCGCGACGGCCTTGTTGTACTGCGATGACGTCACCCCACGAGCCTTCTGTGCGTCATAGTCCGCCATCATGCCGACAAACCGCGCATCAGGCTCGACCGAACGCACCGCACGCAGAATCGAGCGGGCGTGGTCGATGTATTTGCCGGACGGCCACATATCGTGGGCACGGTCGAGTTCATTGCCGAGTTCCCAGCGCAGCAGCCGGATCTCCTTCTTCTTCAGGTGTCTGGCCAGTTCGGCCGCCTCGGCGGACAGCGCCGGAAGGTCCGCCGGCTTGCCCAGGCTGCCCTGCAGATTGAGGACGTACCACGCCTGACCCTTCACCTGCGCGACGAAGTCGAGGTACTCGTCGATGCCGAAGTCGATGCGAGGCAGGTCCGTCCAGTCCACGATCCGCACCGGGCCGCGGGCCGACACCTCACCCGCACCGTCGGCCCAGCGGTAGTAGTTGGCGGTCGTGCCGCCGGGAAACCGGTAGACGGCATCGGAAAACACGGAAAGCGCCTCGACAACCTCGGGCTTGACACGGCGGCCGGCGCGATCCCAGAGCGAGAGCTGGAACTCGACGTTCTCGAGATTGAAGCCGAAAAACTCTCCGCCGATCCGCTTCAGTTCGCCCTTGCCGACCTTGATCTCCAGACCATCCGGCGCCTTGCCGACGACGGTTTCTTCACACAAGCGCGCGCTGCAGGCATTGACGGTCGCGCACAAAAAGACGGCCGCGGCCAGGCGTCTGAACAGGGGACTCTTCAAGAATTCTCCGAGGTAGGGTCGTCATTTTAGCGTGCGCGCCGGCGCCGCCTTTCCTGCTGCCGCCGCCCGCTTGCGACCTGTTACGCCTGTCCCCAACCGACAACGGAAAAGGCGACCGGTCTTCTGTCGTTTTTTGGCAACCACTCGTCTGAGTGTTGTTTTAAGCCCCAACCCCCTCTCGATAAGGTGTGTGAACTTTTTCACGAACCGGCCCAATTCGCCGCATTTCCGATGACGACTCGTTGCAGGCGTCACGAAAACACCAACCTGAGGGTGAAACCTTGAACATTCCCACAACAGTTTATCGGCAGAGTGCCTGCAGCAGTCCGGTGATCAGCCGGTCTTTTGTCGGTCTGATCGGCACCTGCCTCACGGCAGGCCTTCTGGCGGCGTGTGGCGCATCCTCGGATGGTTCAAGCGACGGCTCAGGGGCCGCCACCAAGTCGGCCGATCTCGACAGCACCATTCCGGGCCAGCGTGGGGGCTACGCCTCGGACGATCCGATCATAACTTCCGGCGACCTCGGCGAGTCTGCCGAGTCGATCGAGGAAAAGCGGGCGCGAGCACGGCGCGCGAGAACTACCGAAGCAGCGCCCGCCCCTACGCCCGCTCCGGCTGCCGGTCCGACCGCGTCGGCACCGACGCCCGCACCGGCTTCCGCCCCGGCGCCGGCAGCTTCGGCCCCTGTGCCCGCGGCCTCGGCCCCGGCCCCGGCCCCGGCCGCTTCCGCACCAGCCCCGGTGGCCACGGCGCCTGCGCCTGCACCGGCCGGCGGCACGATCAATTCACTGGATACGATCGTCAACGACATGAGGTTGAAGAATGACCTCGCACTCGCCGGGATTCCGACCAACTACGGCTGGGCTACCGGTCCGGGGTACGTGGTGATGGGACAGGATCCCCGCGGCACCAATACGCCCTCATGGTGGCAAGTCAACAACTCGTACTACAAGAGCGGGGCGTACTGGAACGCCATCCTGCCCTGGTTCGTCGTGTTCGACGGGGTCGGCAACGGGGCAAGCAATACCCGGGTACAGCTTCGCAATCTGAAGCTCTATATCAAGAGCAAGTCCAGCGGCGCCTGGAAACTGACGAGCAGCCATACCGGCGTCGGCGGCGAACTGTATCCGAAGTCCCTTCAGGGCTCCAACGTCTCGAGTCCGAATCTGCGCACCGAGGCAGATGGATCGAGCGCAGTGCTCCCTCCCAGCGGCAACCTGGTGTTCCACGGTTGGGGCGGCTTCAGCGACATCAACGGATCCGATGTGGGCGGGGTGTTCATCACCATGCAGGCCCGGCTGGTCAAGGACAACCCCGGGGGCGCGGACGACCGGTCCAAGGCCAAGTATCTGGTTCATGTCGGCGGCGACTACTATCCGGACCGGTCCACCAGGGTGTCCGACATGGCGCCTGCCTACTACTTCCCAGGCATCGGGATGTCGCGGGCGAAACTGGTCAGCAACGACTGGCAGGCCTTCAACTTCTCGACCATTGACGTCGGGGTGGAGGACCCGGGCGGTGGCGTGATGACCGAAGGCCAGTTCCGGGCCGCACCGCCCCCGCTTGAGTAAGCGCGACGGGCCCTGCATAGCAGGGCCCTCAGCGCGGTTCGACGTCCGAGATATCGATGACCGGATCGATCCGCCCAGGCCGCCGCAGCGCATCGCGGCGGCTTTGCCGTTGGCGGGCCGCCTCGTCCGGTTCGCCCGGCTCTTCGTCGGTGGCGAACATGGGCCCGGCAGGCACATCAGCCTCCGAGTCGCTGGACGAAAAAACCGCCGAGGGAATGGTGGCGGACCAGTACGGCGGAGCGGATCCGGGAGCGCCGGCGCCATGCGACCCGCGCGCCGCAGCCATACCGGTGCGCTGGCCGGTTTCAGTGGAACCGACGCCGCCGGCAGCCTCCCAAGGCGGTCGACCGGAAGCGGGGGCGCCGGCAGCACGTGCAGTGCGGGCCGGAGTCGCAGCAGAACCGGCTGCAGCACCCGTCGTGCCCCGGTTCGCCGCCGTCTCCACCGGACCGAAGCCACCCGCGAAACCAGGCGCGGGTGTCGACCAATGCCTGAACTTGCGTCCTTTCATGGCGGCGCCTGACCTGCCGGCCGGCGCCTGTGCCTGACGCCTGAGATCCTGCGCATCGGGTACCAGCGGGCCATGACGCGCCCGCCACGCCACCAGCCCGAGCGTGAAAGCAAACAGAAAACTGTGGGTTACCAGGACCAGCAGGCTCGAACTGTAGAAGCTCATCAGCACCGACGCGCCGAGACTGCCCAGGAGAATCCTGCAAAGCACCCGGTCCCAGGCGGCAGTGGCCTCGGCCAGGCTTTTCATCGCCGACCGGGTTGCTCCGATCAACATGCCGTAGAACAGCATCGCACCAACGATGCCCGTCTCCCACAGGATCTGGGACGCGGCAAGAAGATCGATGTACATGCCGGCGCGGGCCGTGAACAGATGCCCGGGCAGGGCCACCCTGCCGTCCATCCCGTAAGCGCTGCCGATGCCGTAGCCGAAGAGTGTCCGGACCGGCTCCGCCCAGGTCTGCGTCTGAAACCAGTAGGGGACCGCCGTCAGCCGGTTCACGCCGGTGCCGTAGTAACCGCGCTCGCCGAAGTTGTAGGCGAAAGTATCGGCAAGATTCTCCGCCACGGTCATTTCGCCAGACACCTGGACGGCGAAGTAGACATAGGCCAGCAAGCCGCCGAGCATCACGGTGACCAGCGCGCTGCCCAGGAAAGCCAGCGGGCGCTTCGCGATCGTGTCGTAGAAGGACGCCAGCAACACGACCGGGATCAGGATCATGACCACCTTGGTTTCGCCCAGGGCCAGAGGGGCGATCACCGGCACCAGCAGCAGCAGGCACTTCAGGCCGCTGATCAGCTTTTCCCGCCAGGCCGTGAACAGGGCGATTGTCGCCAGCACCTGGAACATGGCCATGATCGCGCTCGCCCCGCCGCCGAACATCGAACCCTCGAAGCTGCCGACGATGATGTCGAACGGCACGAAGCCGGGCTGCTCGAAGCCCATGACCTGCGGCACCAGGACGACCCGCTGGTAGAGCGCAAGCGGTAGCTGGAACATGGCCACCCCCAGCAGGAACAGGATCCAGCGCTTCACCACGGTCGTGCTGAACGGCACTACCGCGAGCAGGAACACGACGCCCCAGAACTGGAACTGGCGCTTGGCGCCGGCGCTGATCTCCGCCATGGGGCCGTTGGAAAAGAATGCGCCGGCCCCGGCCACGACGGCGAGCGCCAACGCGAGCATGACGAAGGTCGGCATCGGGCGCCGCGGGCGCTCCTTGCCGACCGCTGCGTACAGGATCGCTGCGCCCGACATGAACACCCCGAGCAGGGAGAAGAGGTACGCGATCTTGGCAAGGCCCGGGAAGAAATACGCCACCGGGCCGCTGATGAGCAGGACGCCGATCAGGAGCAGCCACATCGCTACCGGCAAGGCATTGAGCAGGACCAGGCCGGTGACGCCACCAATCACCAGGGAGATCATCACCAGGCTGCCGGTGGCCACCACCAGGCCCAGTACCGCCCCGGCACCCAGGAAACCGAGCGTTACCAGATAGGGCAGGTACCGGGGATTGAGGACGTCAAGTCGCATCAGCGCAGCGGATCCGGGCCGTGCTAATGACTGCCGAGCCTGAGCGAAGGCGGTGCGATCGACGGACCCGTACCGCCGATCAGGCGCTGCGCACGAGTCGATTTGGAAGGTGGCAGCACCGCCAGGACCGGCACGCCCGCCGAATGCAGCAGGTCGTCCGCACTGCGCAGCGGACGCTGGGCCGCTTCGAGCGTGAAGGCTGCCAGCAGGCCCATGAACAGGCCAAGGAAAATCCCGACTGCGGTGTTCAGCAACAGATTCGGACGGGTCGGCAGCAGGGGCACTACGGCCGGCGTCAGGATGCTGATGTTGGACATCCCCGCGCTGATGCCAACGGTGGTTTCCGTCAGGCGGCGTGCGACCAGGTCGAAGGCGCGCTGGGCGCTGTCCAGTTCACGCTGGTAGACCGCCAGTTCGTCCCGCTTGCTCTTGAGGTCCAGGACCTTTTTCTTCTGCGCCTCGAGTGCCGCCGCGGTCTCGCGCTCGCGCTGGGCGTTGATCGAATTGCTGCTCAGGATGCCTTCCTTGACCCGGGCGATCTCCTGCCGGCGACGGTTTCGCAACTCATCCACTTCTGCCACCACCGCCAGCCGGGCGGGATGATTGGCGCCGTATTGCGACGCGATCTGGCTGAGGCGGGCTTCAGCGCGGCCGAGCTCCGAGGTCAGCGTCTGGATCAGCACGTTCTGCACCACCTCGGGAACCGCCTGATCGCCCCCGCGGTTGACCGCGTCCCGGCGGGAACGACTGTCCGAGAGCTGCGCCTGCAACCGCACCAGGTCGGTCGACAGTTCCTGCAGCCTCATGTTTTCGATGTCGATCTTTTCGTCGGACGTGATGATCCCGCTCTTGCGCTGGAAGTCGGACAGGTTCTTCTGGGCCAGTTCCACCGCGTCCTTGTATCTCTTGGTCTGCTCGGTGAAGCGCTCCGCATACTCCTGGGCCGGCTTGGTCTTGAGTTCCAGCGCCGCCACCTTGTAGTTATTGGCGAACGCGTTGGCCAGGTCCGCCGCCCGACGGGGCGACCCGTGTTCAACGGTCAGGGAGATCGTCGTCCCGTCCAGGGAGGCAACCGCCTCCAGGTTGCGCAGGATGCCGCGTGACAGCCAGCTGGCGATGTCGCCCTTGCCTTCGGTCGCTTCCCGCCACTCCGCCTGGATATCCGGATCCTGGTCCATACCGAGGGACTTGATGACGCGGCCGACCACCTGGTCGCTCTTGATGACCTCGATCTGGGTCGCGAGGTTGTTGCGCACCGTTTCCCGGGTGTATTGGGTAGTGCCCGTCGTCGGATCGGCCGTGTCGACATCGACATGAATCGTGGTGGTGGCGCTGTAGCGTTTGCTCATCAGCAGGCTGCCGCCGACGGCGGTCAGCGTGGTGATCGCCAGGACCGAGACGATCAGCCAGAATCGCGATCTGAGGATACCGAAGAGCAAGTCGAAACGCATGGTGGATTACCTGAAGATGGAGAACGCGAACTGAAATTGTCGGCCCCGCTTTCATCGCGTGCCATGAGATACGTCACGCACACGGCAGATCCAGGTACGAGGCAGATCCACGTATCAGGCGGATCTGCCTATCCGAGTCAGGCGATGGAGAGGATCGTGCCGGTCGCGTGCACAATCGAGCCACAATCCATCATTATCTCAAGAACTCGGCTGCCGTCGCGCGATTGTTGTTCAACGCACAAGGGTGCCTGAAGGTTGAGTCTCCCGCGAGGGGCGCCCGGTTCAGTCGGCATCGATGCCGTTACATGTTCCGGGGGACTTTGCAGTTCCGGGCGTTTGGGCCGCTTTCTGTTACAAACTCATCGGCGCACTGTGAGTTTTTGCCATCCGGCGGCCGAAAGACCGGCTGAAAATGCGGCAGGTCGGCACCATCAGGACGGTTGTCGGTTAAATCCTACTGGCAAGCACCGGTAGGATGGTTCAATCAGGGACAATGTCGCAATTCCGCTGCCGGGAGCACCGGCGCTGGTGCGCTGTTCCCGGCCTGAGATCCGTAAGGCAACAAGTCCATGCTTCAAGACACTATGAACAATCCGACCGACAACGAAAGACGAGTGGGCTCGAGCCTCGTTGCCAATGAGTCGGGCAGCCCGACCTTGAACCCCAATGCGCTTGCCACCCGCAAGACGCTGATGATGGGGGCGATCCTGGTAGCCAACGGCAAGCTGCGGCAGGACCAGATCGACCTGATCCTCAACGAGCAGCGGCTGACCGGGCTGCGATTCGGCGAAACCGCGATCCGGATGCGCCTGGTCTCGCACGCGGACGTCGACGAGGCGCTCGCGCTGCAGTTCGGCTATTCCTCTTCCCGCGCGACGGCCCTGGCCCTGCCCGACACGGTCACGAGCGCCGTCAATCCCTATTCGCCTTTCGCCGAGGCATTGCGCGGCCTGCGCAGCCAGTTGATGACCCGCTGGTTCGACGGGACTCCCGGCCGATCCACCCTGGCCATCACCAGCGTGGACCGGGGCGACGGCAAAAGTTTCGTCTGCGCGAACCTGGGCGTCGTCTTTTCCCAGATCGGCGAACGCACCCTGATCATCGACGGCGACCTGCGCCATCCGACCCAGCACCTGAACTTCGGCCTACGAAATCCGATGGGGCTGTCCGGAATCCTCAGCGGCCGCGCAGGCCTGGAGGAACTCATGGAGTTCCCGACCCTGCCCAATCTCTCGGTGCTGCCGTCGGGCCCGCAACCGCCCAATCCCCAGGAACTCCTGGGACGGGAAACGTTCTCCGAGTTGTTGCACATCCTCGCCGGACGCTTCGACGTCATCCTCATCGATACACCGTCGGCGCAGGAAGCATCCGATGCCCTGGTGATCTGCCAGCGCGCCCGCGGGGCGCTGATCGTCGGACGCAAGGACAAGACCAAAGCCACGGAAATTGCCCAGTTGGCCTCGGTCATGGCCAACTCCAACATCACCCTTCTGGGCGCCTCGCTCAACGAGTATTGAGCGTCGTCTCCCGGCCGACCTCGGCTGGGAGACGGGTGACCGCCTCAGCTGGTCTGATCGACCGGCTCGACCCGCCGCCCCGGGGGCACCAGCAGGGCGCGCACCGCCGCACGCACCGGGCTGGCGGGATCTTCCGGGAACTTGCGCGCGAAGAAGGCGCCCGAGCGCTGGATCTCGTCGAAATCCGATTCGTCCAGCCATGCCGGCCGGGCGTCCACAAACCGGGCGATGTAGTGGGCTGCCGGCGCGCAAGGCATGCCTGAATTCATGAAGATGCTCGGGAAGTACATTTCGTCGCCCATGTGCAGGCGAGCGAAACTGCGCGTCAATGCATCGTCCCGCGCGCGCTCCAGAAGATGCTCGCAACCGCGCCAGGAGGCGGTGAACCAGGTGCTGCCCGCGTAGCAGGGGAAACCGCTGTCGAAGGGATGGCGAAACCCGTATCCCCGGCTTGCCTGACGGGTGAGCCCATGACCGATACGCGCCAGCATCGCCGCAACCCCGCCCGCGTCCTCCAGCGACCCAACCGGGAAGGCAAGCCCGTTGCGGCTGACCCCTGCGGTGTTCTTGCCGAAGTACCATTTGCGGGCGCGCCGCAGCGCCCGGTGGCGCAGGCTGCCGGCGGCCGCAAACGCGCGCCACCCGTGGCTCATCAGCACATGCGGATCGCTGTCCAACCGTACCGCATCGACCAGGAAATCCGCCCCCCGGGCCGCCAGATGTGCCTCGAACGCTTCGATCGGCCGGACCGGCAGGCAGGTGGGGCTGAGCAGCTGGAAGTAGTCGAAGCGCTCCCGCTCCATCGCGGCACTCACCAGCCGCAGAATGCCCTGCGAGAATCCCCAGTCGGCCCAGCCGGTTCGCTGCGGATTCTCCACATAGGCGACATTGGGACGCGAGAGCGTAAAGTCGGGTTGCTGGCTCCAATCATGATGGATCAGGATCGGATGGCGCGTGCCCAGGGCATCAACGAGGCTGCCGACGGTTTGCGCCGGCTGCACCGCAGACATGATGCCGAAAAGAATTCTCATAAGCCAAACAGGGTCCGCAGACCTGGTGGGGGGTTGATTGCAACATCGACATCCGACTTGCGCCGTGATCAATCGCACCGGGATGCCGGATTGTTACAGGTTTACGATATTGCAGAGCACACTCTAGTCCACACTTTTAACATCCAGCTACACTGTCGCACCCAAAAAGCCTCCTGCCCCATCCGATATCGCCCCTGCTCAGAATGCTGATTCCTCCGAACTGGCTGCCGGTATTCGGCCTCGTGATCACCGCCTTCGCGGCGCTGACCGTGGTGTGGAAAGGCCTCATCGTCCCTGCCCTGCTCGGATTGCTGGTGTATGCGTGGACCTGCCTGCTGGCGGACCGTCTCGCCAGGGCAGACGGAACGCCGGTGAGCGCGGTCCCCCATCCGGCGCGATGGCCGGCCGTCGTCAGCGGCGCGGTCGTGGGGGTCCTGGTGATCACCGTCTTCGTGCTGCTGACGTTCTGGACCGTGCGCCTGGGGTCGACCAATGACCTGCGCATCTTCCTGCTGCGCATCGAGGGCTCGCTCGACGTCCTTCGCCAGGCCGCGCCTGAATGGCTGGCGAGCAGCATTCCTGAAGATCTGACCGCGCTCAAGACGCAGCTGTTCGCCCTGCTGCGCAGCAAGGCCTCCCAGTTGGGCAGCCTGGGCGGCACCGTGGTCCATGTCATCGTGGAAGGGCTATTCGCGATCCTGGTCGGGGCACTTGCGGCGGTGACCACCTGGCAACCCAAGCGACTGGAATCGGATCAGCTGTTCATCGCCAGGCTGCTGCTGATCCTTGAACGGGTGGTGGTGGCGCAACTGCGTATCGCCGCGTTCAACACTCTCATGACCGCCCTCTACCTGTTCGTCATCCTGCCGTGGTTCGGCTTCGTACTGCCGTTTCGCGGGCTGCTGTGCATGTTCACCCTGGTCACCGGAATCCTGCCGGTGGTCGGCAACCTCCTGGCCAACACCGTCCTGGCCCTGATCTCGTTTGCAGTATCGCCCTGGCTCGCGATCGCGTCGCTGGTCTACCTGATCGCGATCCACAAGACGGAGTACTTCATCAACGCCAGGACGGTGGGTTCAAAAGTCTCGGTCGCGTCGTGGGAAATTCTGGCGGCCATGCTGACGGGTGAAGCCCTGTTCGGCGTCCCCGGGCTGATCACGGCACCCCTGCTCTATCCGTTTTTCAAGCGCGAGATCACCCGGATCTGGAAGCCGCGCCCACTGCTGGCCCCACCTACCCTGATACCGGCAATTGCCCCGTCGGGGCCGGCCGCAGCGGACGCGCCAGCCCCTGCTGCGCCGGTCGAACCGGCCTCAACGACGGCCGAGGGATTGTCCCAACCGGTCGCCGCGCCGACTGCCGGCCGTCAGCGAGCGCCGGCCTGGGTCGAAAAGCCGGTGCCCGCAGCCAGATCAGCACCGATCGCGAGGGCCTCCGACAAGCGCTAGGAGAGTCGGGGTATTTATCGGGGTCAGGACGAAGCGCGGCCCGCGTCCTTGTCCATCAGCACCTCCCAGCGCCCCAGCAACACTTCGAGTTCGGATTCCAGTTCCGCCAACCGGCTCTGCTGGGCGCGAATATCGTCGGCGGATTGCTTGAAGAAATCCGGCCGGGACATCTGTGCCTGGCACTGCTTCTGCGCCTCCTCCAAGGCTTCGATCCGGACGGGTATTTCGGCCAGCTCCCGCGACTCCTTGTAACTGAGCCCGCTGCGGGCCGGCGCGCGCGACGCGCTCGCAATGGCGGGGGGCGGCGGCGGGGTCGTCGGTGGCGTCGCGTCTTCGGCATCCCGCGCATCCCGCGCAGCCAGCCACTCGCTGTAGCCGCCCACGAGTTCAAGCCAGGCGGCGTTGCCGCGAGACACGAGCACCGAGGTCACGACGTTGTCCAGGAAGGTGCGATCGTGACTGACCAGGATCAGCGTGCCGCCATATCCCTGCAGGGTGGTTTCCAGGAGTTCGATCGATTCGAGGTCGAGATCGTTGGTCGGCTCGTCCATGACCAGCAGGTTGGCCGGTCTGGCAAACAACCGGGCCAGCAGCAGGCGGTTGCGCTCGCCTCCCGAGAGCGTGCGCACCGGTGAATTGGCACGATTCGGCGCGAACAGGAAATCGCCGAGATAGCTCATGATGTGGCGTCGCGCCCCGTTGACCTCGACATAGTCCGAGCCGGGGCTGACGGTCTCGGCGACACTGAGTTCGCCGTCGAGTTGTTCCCGCAACTGATCGAAGTAGGCGACGTTCAGGTTGGTGCCAAGCCGGATGCTTCCCTCATCCGGCTCCAGTTGCCCCAGGATCAACCGCAGCAGCGTGGACTTGCCGGCGCCATTGGCGCCGATCAGGCCGAGGCGGTCGCCGCGCATGATCGTCAGGTCGAGATTGCGGATCAGGGCCTGTCCGCCGAGCGCCTTGGCGACACCGATCATTTCGCACACCAGCTTGCCCGAGCGCTCGCCCGAATCGACCTCCACTTTGATTCGCCCCGCCCGCTCACGCCGCTGATCGCGCGCCATACGCAGCGCTTCCAGGCGACGCACCCTGCCCTCATTGCGGGTGCGCCGGGCTTCGACGCCCTTGCGGATCCACACCTCCTCCTGCGCCCAGAACTTGTCGAACTTGCGCCGCGCCACCGATTCCGAGGCCAGTTGCTCGCTGCGCCCGCGCTCGTACGCCGAGAAACTGCCGGGGAAACTGCGCAGCAGCCCCCGGTCGAGTTCGACAATGCGGGTAACCACGTTGTCGAGGAAACGCCGGTCGTGGGTGACCACGATCAAGGCCGGCCCCGACAGGATCAACTGCTCCAACTGCTCGATCGCACCGATGTCGAGATGGTTGGTCGGCTCGTCCAGCAGGAGCAGGTCCGGCTCGAGCGCGAAGGCCAAGGCCAGCGCGGCGCGTTTGGTCTGGCCGCCGGACAGTTTCTGCGGATCCGCGTAGGGGTCGAGCGCAAGTCGTTCCAGAAACTGGATGATCCGGGCCTGCACATGCCAGTAACGTCGCTCGTCGGTGTGAGCCGTGTCGGCCATGCCCGCGCGCTGCATCAGGACGTCGAGCAGCGAATCCGCTGCGGGAAAAGCCGGCTCCTGCTCGACCGACACGACCCTCAATCCGTCGCGCCGGACGAGGCGGCCCTCATCCAGGTCCAGGCGACCGGCAATGATGTTGAGCAGGCTTGACTTGCCGGTGCCGTTTCGCCCGATCAGACCGATACGCTCGCCGGCAAGCAGGGTGAATCCGGCACCGTCCAGCAGGGGATGCGCGCCGAAGGCAAGGCTGCCCTCGATCAGGCTCAAAAGGACACTCACGGAAGACAGCTCTCAGGAAGCGACGCGATCTTGGGAATTACCCAGAAAGAACAACCGCGAATGCCGGGGGACACCCGCCAGCAGGAAGCTCATCTGGTCCGACAGGATGCGGCGGTTGGCCAGGATGAATGCCTCATGCCGGTTGGGCACGTAGGGGACGTAGAGCAGCGGCATGCGCGCCGCTTCCGGCGTTCTGTTGCCCTTGCGCTGGTTGCAGTGGCGGCAGGCAGAAACCAGGTTCTGCCAGATCGAAAAACCGCCGAGCGAGCGCGGAATGACGTGCTCCATTTCCAGCTGCGACGCCGGGAAATTGCCGCCGCAGTAGGCGCAGACCAGGCGATCCCGGGAGAACAGCATCAGGCGTGACAAGGGCACGCGATCTTCCGAATGCCTGGGCCTGAAGCGGGGCCCGTCGACGGCGATGATGGTCGCCAGTTCCAGGGTCGACTGAAGCCCCGAACCCCGATTGATGCCGCCGTGCAGGATCGTGCGCTGCTCGCCGAGTTCCCAGCGGACCTTGTCGGTCGCGTAGTAGCCGGCGGCTGTTTCGAAATCGATCCAGCGCACCGGCGTGCCCGCGATATCCAATGCGAGGATCTCATGCGTCGCCATTTGAACATCATAACAGTGGGCGTCTCATTTCAGTGACAGGTGTCTGAAAAAGCGATCTCCGGTAACCTCGCCGGGTGAAACCAAGCCCCCCCAAGCCCAGCACCGCCGCGTCCGGCGCCGCCCCGCCCGGCGCCCCGCCCGGCGAAGCTCTGGCTATGGGGCCCGAAGGGGCAAGTCATCGACTCCAGCACCTGTTCCACCCACGCTCGATCTGCCTGGTCGGCGCCAGTGAACGAGCGGGATCGACAGCCGAAGCCGTTCTGCGAAATCTCACTGAAGGCGGTTTCGCCGGCCCACTGTCGCTGGTCAATCCCAGGCACCGCCAGGTGATGGGGCTCGCCTGCCATCGACGCATCGGGGACCTCGAGGCCGCAGCAGACCTGGCGGTAGTGGCGGTTCCGGCGCCCGCCATCGAAAGCAGCTTGAGAGAGTTGGCAGCGCGCGGCTTCTGCCACGTGCTCCTGCCCGGCAGCATCGGGCTGGACACGCCACACCGTACGGCGCTGGCGCAGGTGCTTCAGCACACCGGCATGCGACTGATCGGACCGGCATCACTGGGCATTGCCCGACCAGCCGCCCGGGTCAATCTGACACTATCGACGTCGCGGATCCTGCCGGGGCCCCTGGCAATCGTTTCCCAGTCTTCGGCGGTCTGCGCCGCCCTGCTTGATTTCGCCGAGGGCTCGGGCATCGGCCTGTCGTCGGTCGTGTCGACAGGCGCCGTCATCGACGTCGACATCAGCGACGCGCTCGACTACCTGAGTTTCGACAGCGCCACCCGCAGCATCGCGGTGTATATCGAAGGCGTGCGCGATGCCCGACGCCTGCTCAGCAGCCTGCGGGCGGCAGCGCGGACCAAACCGATCGTCGTGCTCAAGGCCGGCGAGCACGACATCGGCGAGCGGGCCGTGGTCACCCATTCGGACGCGCTGGTCAGCAACCAGCAGACCTTCCAGTCGGCCATGCGCCGTTGCGGGGTCGTGATGGTCGACAGCTTCGGCGAACTCTTCAGCGCCGTGGAATGGCTGGCCAACAACCGGCGGGTACGAGGCGACCGGCTCGCAATCGTCACCAACGGCGGGGGGCTGGGCACGCTGGCCGCAGGTGCTTGTCGCCGTTACGGCGTCGACCTCGCCACTCTTTCTGACGAGACCATCGCCAGTCTTGGCGCCAGCCTGCCAGCCGAATGGTCAGGCGGCAATCCGGTCAACGTGATGGCGCTGGCCACGCCGCAGTTGATCGCCGCAAGCGTCAGGCAGGTGTCGCAGGACCCGCAGGCCGATGCCGTGCTGGCCATCTTCCATACCACGCAGGCCGCCGACTCCGCGTCGATCGCCAATGCCTTGCTGGCACAGGCGCCGGACGCCCCGACCATGTACGGATTCGTCGGCGAAGCCGATGCGCAACGGGGATGCGCGGCGCTCAACCTGCAAGGCCATAGCGTCTTCAAGACGCCCGAGTCTGCAGTGCGCGCTTTTTCCGTCCTGGTCGAATACCACCGCAGCCAGCGCAACCTGATGCAGGCGCCGCCGGTCAGGCGCGCCTCCCAGCGTTTCGACGAGGCCAGGATCGAAGCGCTGCTCGCCGCTGCCATCGAAACCGGACACGGGACTGTCGACCAGGTCCGCAGCCTGGAATTGCTCGCCTGCTGCGGTATCCCGGTGCCGCAGACCTTCGTCGCGCGCACGGCCGAGGATGCCGCGCGGCTGGCGGACCAGATCGGTTACCCGGTCGCGATGAAGATCGTGTCGCCGGACATCACCCACAAGAGCGACATCGGGGGCGTACGACTCGACATCCGTGACCGCAAGGAATTGCGCGCCGCCGCCGCCGGCATCCGGCAGCGAATGCGAGATAATGCCCCGACGGCTCGCCTGGAAGGCCTTGCGATACAACCCATGATCCGGCGTGGGCACTCCTTCGAACTTCTGGTCGGCGTTGGCCATGACTCGGTGTTCGGCCCGGTGATCACCTTCGGCGCGGGAGGCATCGCGGTCGAGATCACCGCCGACACCGCTGTCGGGATACCCCCGCTGAACGGCTTGCTGGCACATGACCTGATCTCGCGAACCCGGGTCTCCAAGCTGCTGGCCGGCTACCGCCATGTGCCCGCCGCCCGCATCGACGACATTGCCGAGATCCTGGTGTGCGTTTCCGCACTGGTGTGCCGTTTTCCGGCGATCAGGGGCCTGGATATCAATCCCCTTCTGGCCAGTGCGGACGGCGTGCTGGCGTTGGATGCCCGGATCGTGCTGGACCCGACAAACCCTCAACGCGACAGCCGTTATCGGCACCTGGCAATACATCCCTATCCGGTCGAGGCGGAGCGGAAAATCACGCTGGCCGGCTTCGGGCAGGTACTGCTGCGACCGATAAGACCGGACGACGCGGAAATGGAGGTCGCGTTCTTCGACGGACTCTCCGCCCAGGCGAGACAGTGGCGATTCCTCCATCCGATCAAGTATCTGAGCCGGGAAATGATCGCGCGCTTCACCCAGGTGGACTACGACCGCGACATGGCGCTGGCGGCGATGCCCATGGCGGGCGACGACGGCAGGACACAGGACCGTATCGTCGGCGTTGCGCGTTACGTCCGGGATGCGGATGCCCGGCGCTGCGAATTTGCGATCGTGATCAGTGACGACTGGCAGAGCCGGGGGCTGGCGCGGACCCTGCTCGGACATCTGATCGACCATGCCCGCACGGCCGGCCTCCAGACGATGGTCGGGTACATCCATCCGCAGAACCTGCGCATGCTGCGCTTCGTCCGGCAGATGGGCTTCACGCTGGCCGACTCCCGCGAGGAGCCACCCCTCAAGCTCGCCAGCCTGGATCTGCAAGGTGCCCGCCAGTGAACGCCCTGCTGGTGATCGGAACCGGCGGAACGATCGCCGGAGCGGCGCCCGCCGCAACTCAGACCGTCGGTTACCACTCCGGCGCCCTGTCGGTGTCCGTGCTCGTGGACGCCGTCCCTGGACTGGCCGACCTCGCGGACATCCGCACCCTGCAACCGTTCGCCATCGGCAGCGAGCACATGACCTCCGGCCACTGGCTGCGACTGGCCGGACTGGTGAGGGAGGCACAGGCGGATGCTGGCATCGACGGCATCGTCATCACCCACGGCACGGATACCCTCGAAGAAACAGCATTCTTCCTGGACCTGATGCTTGCACCGGGCAAGCCGGTGGTGATGACCGGCGCGATGCGCCCCGCCACCGCAGTGAGTGCCGACGGCCCGGCCAACCTGCTCGCAGCCTGCCGCTTCGCCTGCGACTCGCAGGCCAGGGGCCGCGGCGTGCTGGTGGCCTTCAATGACTGTGCCTGGCGCGCCGACAGCATCGTCAAGGTCCACACGCTGCGCACCGATGCCTTCGCTGCCCGCGACGCCTCGCCTGCCGGCCTCCTGATGTCCGACGTGATCCACTGGCACCACCCCGCCCCCGCCAATGGCGAGCGACTGTCGCACGCGGCGTTTGCGGCGCTCCCCCTGCCGGCGTCGCTGCCACGGGTGGCACTGATCTGGCAGCACGTGGACTGCGACGAGTCGGTGGTGGACTGGCACCTGGCCCGCGGCACGCGCGGCATCGTCATCGCGGGCTCCGGCAACGGCACGATGCCGGCGCCGATGCGCGCGGCGCTGGCGGCGGCGAGTCGTCAAGGCTGTCTGGTTGTGCGGGCTACACGGGTCGGCCATGGGCCGGTCCTTCGCAACGCGGAGGCGGAACCAGCAGACCGCGACGACGCGCTGGGTTTCATTGCCGGCGGCCACCTCGGGCCGCTGAAGTCGCGCCTGCTGTTGCAGGTCTGCCTGATCGCCGGCCTGGCGGCCGAGGCGGTCCAGCAGCAGTTCGATTCCTATCGCTAGGCGCGTGCGCGCCCTCCTCCTACTGCCGCGCAGGCTCGTGCAAGCCTGTCGAGGTATGAATCGGGATCAGGACGAAGCGACGCGTGATGAGCTGCCGCGCGTCCGCCGACGGGCTTCCATCCGGGCGACGGCGGCAGCCAGTCGCCGGACCTCGTCCGCGAAAGCGACCATTTCGACGCGCGCCACCAGTGGCCCCTGCTGGCCGGTCGCGGTACGCTCGATCGCCTCCCGGGACCGTTCCTTCAACGTCAGCGTGCGGTCCTGCAGGTAGCGAACGGCCAGGCCGACCCGATGGGCCAGGCTGTCCCCGACCAGCCGGCTCAGATCTTCCTCGTAGTCCCAGCGCAGGGATTGCGCCACCTGGGCAACCGTGGCAGACAGCACCACTTCGCCTTCGACCTTCAAGTGCGGCCCCAGCGCCTGGTGACCGCCGCCGAGCACGCTGAAAACAGTGCTGACGCTGGGCGAGAGGGTGAGTACCACCGACGGTGTCGCTGCCGTCGAGACGGAGAGAAGGCCTTCCGGCCCGATCTGGGCATCCGACTGCACGTCCCCCAACGGGCCGCCGATGACGATCCGAAGGTACTTTCCCGCGTGGTTGCGCATCTGATCCCGCGCCGCCGGCTGCTGCTGCAGCACGTGGTTCATCGCGGACAGGGCGACCTGGGCCAAGGGCAACGGGATGCGCATCATGCCAGTGCGGCCCCACCTGGAAAGGGGGGCCGGTCCACCCGAAAGCGGTTCAGTTCACCCGCTCTCAGTTCACCTGCTGAATGCCCGCCAGCACCCACCCCGCGCTCTTGTCGGCTGGACGGGTGAAGTTCCAGACTTCGGCAAATGGCGCTGCTGCGGCATCGGCGGACTCCCGCAACATGCCCTCGAACCGCACGCTGGCCAGTTCGACGTCTCTGGCCGGCCCGCTGAGCTCCACGCCCAGGAGGCGTGCGTCCAGGGTTACAACATCGGTCGTCTGCGACTCCTGACCGCGCTGCATCAGGTCCAGGCTCAATTCCGCAAACATCTCGGGCGAGGTGAATTCACGCAGGTCGTCGGCGCGGTTGTTGTCGAACGCTGCCTGCAGCCGCACGAAATACACCTTGGCGCCGTGGATGAAGCGATCGGTATCGAAATCGGACGGAATGTCCGATGACTGCACCGCGGTCGCGGTCTGCCCCGCAATCACGCCGGCACCGGCGGCTGCTGCGCCCCCGGCCGGGCCGGACTGCCACGGCGTGGCCGCCGGCGAGGATCCTGCCGGCGACGCGGAGCGGAACGCCCCTGCTGCGCCGGGCCCACCTGCACCTGCACCTGCGCCGGCAAAGGCCGGGCGCGGTCCCTGGCCGACCCCACCGCCCTGGCGGCGAGCCATGTACATGCGCACGGCAATCAGCACACCGAAGGCGAGCAGCGCCATCAGCAGGATCGTGCCGAACTCCTCTCCAAGTCCCAGGTGCGAAGCGAGTGCTGCCAGCCCGAGACCGGCGGCGATTCCTGCAATCGGCCCCATCCAGCTGCGACCCCCGGCTGCCGCAGGCGCGGCGCCATTGGCCGGCGGACGGGCCGCCTGCTGGCCGGACTGGGCAGGCGGCCGTGCCGCGTCCCGCTTCATCAGGTCACTTTGCTTGCCGAAGCTGCGACCGCCGCCGAGGCGTTTAGCGTCGACATCCGGCGTGAGCATCAATCCACTGAACAAGGCCACCATCAGCATGACCACAAATCGTTTCATCGAATCGTCTCCAAGAGTTCATCCCATATATGGGTATTTTCGAGTATTACTCAAGCCTGCGCGCGACCGGCAGCAACCGCACTGAAAAAAGGATATTAAGGACCCCGGGTCCGGGACCGCGGAGCCATAAAACTAGATCCGGACTCCCTCGTGGAGGGCCACCACCCCGGCGGCGAGATTGAAGTATCTCACCCGGGCGAAACCAGCGGACTGGAGCATCCCGCTGAGTGTCTCCTGGTCGGGATGGCGCCGGATCGATTCCGCCAGGTAGCGATAGCTGTCGGCGTCATGGGCTATCAGCTTGCCCAAGGCCGGCAGAACCCCGAAGGAAAACGCGTTGTAAGGGATCGACAGCGGCTTCCAGACTTTAGAGAACTCAAGCACCAGCGCCCGCCCCCCCGGCTTGAGGACCCTGTACATCTCCGCCAGTGCCAGGTCCTTGCGGGTCATATTGCGCAGCCCGAACGCGACCGTGACGCGATCGAAGCTGCAGTCGCCGAAAGGCAAGCGCTCGGCATCGCACTGAATCGCGGGCAGGGTCAGACCGTCGTCGATCGCACGGTTGCGGCCGATGCCGAGCATCGCCGCATTGATGTCGGTCATCCAGACCTCCACCCCCGGTTGCCTAGCCATGGCACGGGCGAGGTCGCCGCTTCCGGTGGCGAGATCCAGTACTTTCATTCCAGGCCGCAGGCCGGCCTGGCCGACGGCGAAACGTTTCCACAATCGGTGCAACCCACCCGACATCAGGTCGTTCATCAGGTCGTAGCGCGGCGCCACCGAGTCGAACACCCCTCTCACCTTGCCGGCCTTCTCCGATTCATCGACGGTCTGGTAGCCGAAATCCGTCGGCTGGTCAGCCGGTTCGTGATCCACCTCGCCGTGACGCCGGGCCGCGTCACCGGCGGGTGAACCGGCCGTCTTCTTATTCCTGGGTTGACGTTTCAAATCGTGCACCGCTCAATGCTTGTGCCGCTTCAGCGCCACCGCTTCGATCCCCGGTCCACCGCCGGCCGCGGCGTCGCGGCTCTGCCCGGCCGCCGCGAGTCGATCGAGGTAGTCCTGCCACATCGCCTGATGTCCGGTGGCAAGCTTGTGGAGGTAATCCCACGAATAGATGCCGGTGGCATGGCCGTCCGTAAAACGCGGCTGGATCGCGTAGTTGCCGACCGGCTCGATGGCTTCGATTCCCACGTCGCGCTTTCCGGTCTGAAGCACCTCCTGGCCGGGCCCGTGGCCGCGGACCTCGGCCGACGGCGAGTACACCCGGAGAAACTCGAAGCTGAGCTTGTGCACGCCGGCCCCCTCGAACTCGATTTCCAGAAGACGGGACTTCTGGTGAACGACGATCCGCGTGGGAATCGGTGTCCTGCTGTCCAATCCTGCCATGTCACCTGCCTCACGCTGCAATCCTGAAATGGTAGCTCAGGCGTCGATGTCGACAACGAAGGCAGGATCGAAGCGGGGATTCTCATCGGCGCCTGATTTCAGCGCATAGCCGCGCGGGTTCGCGACGACACGCGTGGTCCCGGCTTGATAGTCCAGGGAATGATGAGTGTGGCCGTGCACCCAAAGCGATACGGGATCGAACAATGCATCAAGGTCGCTGGCGAACGCGGCATTGGAGGCCGCGTGCAGGAAGGCGGGTGCGACCGAGCGCCAACTCGGCAGGTGGTGCGTCACCACGACGCGTGGTCCGTCGAAGGACTCTGCCAGACGGTCGGTCAGCCAGCGGCGACTGCGCTGGTGCAGGCGGGCCGTGTCGTCGGGCGTCAGCACCCGTTCGACCGGCCCGGTATCCGGCACCAGGCCACCGGCGTCGTGCGCAGAGCCCATCAGCTCGCGAGTCGCCTCCCATCGGATCACGGCATAGTCGAGCATGCGCAGCTGCATCATCTCCTTGGCAGTGTGGCTGTCGATCTGAAGGGGCCTGCCCGCTCGCGCGAACACTTCGAAATCGGTCCACAAGGTCGCGCCGAGAAACTGCACGCCGTCGACCACGATCGCGTCGTTTTCCAGGAAGCTGATGTCAAGGGACCGGGCGACATCGCGAAAATCGTCAAGCGTGCGGTGCCAGTTCGCGCCGAAGAATTCATGGTTGCCCGCCACCTGCACGATGCGCTGATGCGGAAAGCAGCGTCGCGCCCAGTGGAGCGCTTCGACCCCATTGTGGATGTCGCCGGCGAGGATCACCACATCCGCCGTGCGCAACGACGCCGGTGGTTCGAAGGCCTGGAGTTCCAGGTGCAGGTCCGACAGGATCGCAGCCCGCATCAGCGGCGAACTCCTGGGAGCCTGCGCGGCAGAAGGAGGGGGGTGCGGCGAGAGATGGCGGTGTCGGAGGCGGGCAAGTAGCGTCGGGTCCACTTCGGCATCTTCTCATTCTGGCACAGGCCGGCGCCCGCCGGTCCCGAATTGTGCGACGATGGCGCCGGCGTGCCCGATCGGGGCGGTCAGTCCAGCACAGGGGGAATCGATCATGACCATGCTATTGCTCAGCCATGCGCGCAGCATCGCGCGGCCGGCGCTTTCGACATTCCGGGCGACGGTGGCCGCGCTTGCGCGAAGTCGGTCGGCCTGCTCCGCGCGGATGCTGATGGCGGCGGTCGGCGTGTTCGGCGCGGTCGCCATCGCGGGGATAGGCACCGACGCCGTCGCACAGGAGCGCGGCAAACAGATCCGGCTGGTGGTCGGCTACCCCCCCGGCGGCTCGTCGGACCGGGCTGCCCGGCTGGTGGCGGACGCGCTGCGGGAAAAAACGGGCACGCAGGTGATCGTCGAGAACAAGACTGGTGCCGGCGGTCGCCTGGCGGCCCAGCAGGTTCGGGCGGCGCCTGCGGGCGAGGACGTCCTGATGATCGGTAATCCGGCAGTCATGGTGGTGGCGCCGGTGGTCTTCAGCGACGTCGGCTATGACGCCGTCAAGGACTTCGTGCCTGTTTCACAGGTGACCGACTACGAATTCGCGGTTGCAGTCGGTACCGCCGTGCCGGTGAAGGAGTTGAGCCACCTGGTCGCCTGGCTGCGCGCCAATCCGGCCGAATCCAACTTCGGCGTCCCCGCCACCGGCAGCCTGCCGCACTTCTTCGCGCTGATGTTCAGCGATGCGGCCAAGGTCCCGGGCCAGGTCATCGGCTACCGGGGCTCCGCGCCGCTTGCTACCGACCTGATCGGCGGCGCGATTCCCGTCGCCGTCGACACGCTGGACACCCTGCTGCCGCTGCACGAGTCGGGCCGGTTGCGCATTCTTGCGGTGTCCAGCGCCAAGCGCTCCGCCCTCGCGCCTGCCATTCCGACTTTCAAGGAGAGTGGGTTCGACGTCGTCGCGAGCGGCTGGAATGCGCTGTTCGCGCCATCGTCGATGCCGCCGGCCCGTGTGTCGCAGATCGGTAACGCTGTGCGCGACGTGATGAAGGACGCGCAAGTTCAGAAGCGGTTCCGGGATGCGTCCATGCTGCCGGTCTCCAGTTCGCCGGAACAGACTGCGAAGATGCTCGAGAGCTACCGCAAGCAGTGGGAGCCGGTCGTCAAGCGCTCCGGTTTCAAGCCATGACCTCTCGGCGCCGGATGCTGCATGCGGCATTCGGCGCCGCCGGCGCCGTCGCGATCGCGGGGTGCCGGACCTCTCCGCTCACAACGCCAACCGTTTCTGCCACCACCGGCACGGATCCCTTCACCCTCGGAATCGCTTCGGGCTACCCCAGCGCGGATGGCGTGGTGCTGTGGACCCGGCTTGCCACGGATCCGCGGCGTTCCGACGGCGGCATCACCGACCCGGTCATCAGGGTGGCCTGGGAGATCGGCACGGATGAACACCTGAAGAGCGTGGTCAGCCGCGGCACGACCGACGCGCTGGCCGCGGCCGCCCACAGCGTGCATGTCGAAATCGGCGGGCTGCTGCCAGCCCGGTGGTACTGGTACCGCTTCACCGCCAACGGGCATCGAAGCCGGATCGGCCGCACCCGCACGATGGCCCCGCCGGGCGCGGTCGTTGACCGCTTGAGGTTGGCGATCGCGTCCTGCCAGAACCTGGAGCACGGCTATTTCTCGGCCTACCGGCACATCGTGGCGGACGAACCGGACCTGATTGTCCACGTGGGTGACTACATCTACGAAGGAAGCTGGGGAGAACTGTTCCGCCCGCTCGAACTGCCGGAGGCGCAGACCCTGGCGCAGTACCGCGAGCGCTATGCGATCTATCGGCAGGACCCGGACCTGCAGGAAGCCCACGCGATGTTCCCATGGGTCATGGTCTGGGACGATCATGAAGTCTCGAACGACTATGCCGACGCAAGCGCGGAGCGGATCACCGCGCCCGAAGACTTCCTGGTGCGGCGGGCCGCAGCTTACCGGGCGTACTTCGAACATATGCCGATGCCGCAGCGCATGGCGCCGAGCGGGCCTGCGATGCGGATCGACTGCGCCCTCAGGATCGGCAGGCTCGCTACCCTGTACCTGCTGGACGGCCGGCAGTACCGCACCCCCCAGGCCTGCCCTCCCCCCGGGCGCGCCGGCGGCAACGCCGTGATCGCGGCGGACTGCCCTGCGCTGCGCGATCCCGGTCGCACCCTGCTGGGGGGTCGGCAGGAGCAGTGGCTGGACCGGGAGTTCAAGGCGTCCGCGACTCCCTGGAACCTGATTGCCCAGCAGACCCTGGTCGCTCCCCTGGCGATGCCGGACAGGAGTGGGTCGACAGTACGGGTACGTACGGACGGCTGGGACGGCTATCCGCTGTCGCGCCGGCGGCTGCTGGATTCGATCAGCGGCCACGGCCTGCGCAACCCGGTCGTGGTCGGCGGCGACCTGCACGCGTTCTTCGCGGCCGACCTGCGGGCACAAGCCGCGACCGGCGCGGGTGGCGCGTTCCCGGTCGTTGCGAGCGAGTTCGTCACCACCTCGGTAGCCTCCCAGGCCCCCGGACAGGCACACTACGATCGTCTCAAGCGGGCCAACGAGCACCTGCGGCACGCCGACGGCACTCGTCGGGGCTACCTCAGACTGACTCTGGCGACCCGCCTCATGCAAGCCGACCTGATGGCGCTGGACGATGTCCGGCGCCCGGAGTCGGGGATCAGCCGGCAGGCCGCCTTCGTGGTGGAAGACGGCCGCCCCGGCCCGCAACCGGCCTGATCAGCGGTCTGGTCAGTCGGCGCGGGCGAGATGCTTCAACAAACGCGTCCAGACGCGCAGGAGCATCACGACGTCCGCGACGAGGGCGACGCTTCCAACCAGCGCCACCAGACGGAACAGGCCCCAGGCCTGGGGCGCAGGCCCGTAGGCCAACTGCGCCATGATTTCGAGCCAGGCCGGCGTGAAAAGGACCAGCGCGGCCGCCAGGACGACGATCTTGGCGAAGGCGATGAGTACGACCGGTTGTTCCGGACTGCCGGACCCACCATCACCCCGGGCCATCGAATCCGCCGGCAAGTGAGTCGTAAACTGCGAAGACATATCAACTCCAGTAATGACGCCTCGGCGAGGCGTGTGAGGAGCATATTGGTGCGTCGCAGTATATAAATCAAGACACGGTTTGTGATGACAATCATTTTTAGTTGTGATTGTTCTAAGCCAACCCCTTGATCACGCGCTCTTTTTCTGCCATCAAACCGCGCGCGGCTGTTCGGCGGGACGTCGTATCCGTCCGACAGACGGACGGGCACGCATCGCCGGCGGAGCCTTCACTTCACGGACGCGAGCCCTTTCGACCCCCTCAGACGGGGGCCCGGATTCGGACTGCGGTGCGTTTTGTCGCCTCAGGTGAAGGGCGACAGCAACCAGGACCACCAGTGATCCGGGACCCACAGCAGCACGACGGTCATCACGCAATACCGCACCAGCTTGCCCGCAAACATCCAGGCGGTGGACTGCCAGAAGGGCAGCCGCACCCAACCGGCAACGGCACAAAGCGGATCTCCCACCAGCGGCAGGAAGGAAAAGAACAGGGCTTTCGGGCCAAGGCGCTCCAGCCAGCGCAGGTAGTGAGTGCGGCGGTCCGACCCGATCACTTCCTTTGCGCCGCGCCCGAGCCAGTAATCGAGCATGCCGCCCAGGGTGTTGCCAAGCGTTGCCACGCCGATCACGAGCCAGTATTGGTCCGGATGAAGCTTCGCATATCCGAATACCGCCGGCTCCGAGCCGATCGGCAGCAGCGTCGCCGACATGAACGAAACCGCAAAGACTGTGGACAGGCCGTTTGCAGGCTGACTGAACCAGCCGATTACCGACCCTAGCAGGGAAGTGAACATGAATTCCTGGGAGTGCGTTTCGCAAGGCCAGCGGCCAACGCCGGCCAATGGAGGCTCGCGCAGCGGATTATAGGGGCCGCGCCGTGGCCGGTTCGTGGGCACCTCCCGTGCGTACGCCCTAGAGGCTCCTGGGAGGCCCATCCGGCACGCGTCGCTACAATCGGACTTTCGCCGGGCTCGCCCCCGGCCAGGCTCCGCAGATGGCAATCGACTACCTGAAACGCATTCTTACCGCCCGGGTCTATGACGTCGCGCAGGAGTCGCCGCTCGAGTCCGCGCCGAACCTGTCGGTCCGGCTTGGGCATCGGGTTCTGATCAAGCGCGAGGACCTTCAGTCGGTGTTCTCGTTCAAGCTGCGCGGCGCCTACAACAAGATGGTCAACCTGAGCCCGCAGGATCGGGCTCGTGGCGTGATCGCGGCGTCCGCGGGCAACCACGCGCAGGGCGTGGCTCTGGCGGCAAGCCAGCTCGGATGCCGCGCGGTGATCGTGATGCCGGTCACCACCCCGCAACTGAAGATCGACGCGGTCCGGGCCCGCGGCGCGATTGCGGTGCTCCATGGCGACTCCTTCAGCGACGCCTACCAGCACGCCCTCGGCCTGCAGGCCGAGCAGGGGCTGACCTTCGTGCATCCGTTCGATGATCCGGACGTCATTGCCGGACAAGGTACGATCGGCATGGAGATCCTGCGCCAGCATCAGGGTCCGATCGAGGCGGTGTTCGTGGCCGTCGGCGGAGGCGGCCTGATCGCCGGCGTTGCAACCTACATCAAGCAGGTGCGGCCGGATGTACGCGTGATCGGCGTGCAGACCCACGATTCCAACGCGATGGCCTTGTCCCTGGCCGCTGGTGCACCGGTGGAACTCGCCGAAGTCGGCCTGTTCTCCGACGGCACTGCCGTCAAGCGCGTCGGGGACGAGACCTTCCGCTTGTGCCAGCGGTTCGTCGACGACATAGTGCTGGTGGGCACCGACCAGATCTGCGCGGCGATCAAGGATGTCTTCGAGGACAGCCGCGCCATCCTCGAGCCCGCCGGAGCGCTGGCCATCGCGGGCATGAAGGCCTGGGCGCAGCAAAGTCCGCTGCGTGACCGGACGCTCATCGCCATTGCATGCGGCGCCAACATGAACTTCGATCGCCTTCGCTTCGTCTCGGAGCGCGCGGAAGTCGGCGAGCAGCGCGAGGCCGTATTCGCCGTGACCATCCCCGAGGAGCGGGGCAGTTTCAAGCGCTTTTGCCAGTTGATCGGACCGCGGAACGTCACCGAGTTCAATTACCGCATTGCCGACAGCAAGGAAGCGCATGTGTTCGTCGGCATGCAGATCACCAGCGTTGCCGAGTCTGCGACGGTGGCCCGCGGCTTCGACGCGGCGGGTTTTACCACTCTTGACCTGACCAACGACGAGCTGGCGAAATCGCACATCCGTCACCTGGTGGGCGGCCGATCGGAACTGGCCAGGGACGAGGCCATCTATCGCTTCGAGTTTCCGGAGCGGCCCGGAGCCCTGATGAAGTTTCTCGCCACCATGAGTCCGAACTGGAACATTTCGCTGTTCCACTATCGCAACCACGGGGCCGACCAGGGCCAGATCCTCGTCGGCATCCAGATTCCACCGGCGGAGCGCCCGGAGTTCAACGCCTTCCTCAAGACGCTCGGCTACCGTTACTGGGATGAAAGCCAGCACCCGGCGTATCGGCTGTTTCTGGCTGCGCAGACTGGCCCGCAGGCCGCGGCTGCACCGGCTGCTCCACCTGCTGCACCGGCGGCACCTGCTGCACCGGCGGCAACCCAGGAAGCAGTACCTCCCCGTTAGCGTCAGTATCGACGCTCCAGAATCGACGCTCCAGAATCGACGCCTCAACGGGCGCGAAACTTGCTCGGAGTTGCGCTCCGGGCGAAGGACATCGAGCCCGATCCTGCCAGCAGTGCGTTGCGCCGCCAAGCCGGATCATGGACATGACAGTCCCGGCAAAATCGAGGCGATGATGCGCGTGCTGAGCCGACGATTAGCGTGCGTGGTGCTGTCCATTGCGGCGAGTAGCGTCGCGGCCGCGCCGGCGCCAGGACCTGACTACCCCGACAGGGCGGTACGCATCATCGTCGGCTTCTCTCCAGGCGGAGCCACGGACCAGCTCGCAAGGCTGCTGGCAAAGGACTTGCAGGAAATCTGGAACCAGCCGGTCGTCGTCGATAACCGTCCCGGCGCGAGCGGCAATATCGCCCACGGACTGGTAGCCCGTTCTCCCGGCGATGGCCATACCCTGCTGTTCACTTCCGCACCGCTGACGATCAATCCCAGCCTGTACCGTGGCCTGGACTACGATGCCTTGCGGGACTTCAGGCCGGTGATGCTGGTGGCAATCGTGCCGAGCCTGCTGCTGGTGCCCGCAGCCTCGCCACTGAAGTCCTTCGGTGATCTGCTGACGCATGCCGGGAGCCATCCCGGCAGACTCAGCTACGCCTCGGCCGGCAACGGGACCCCGCAACACCTGGCAATGGAGTTGCTCAAGGCAAGGACCGATCTGCGAATCGTCCACGTCCCCTACAGCGGTGGCGCACCTGCGGTTGTCGGGCTGATCGGCGGACAGACCGACCTCATGTTTGCCGCGCTCCCGGAGGCGGCGCCGCATGTGGCCTCGGGCCGGTTGAGAGTCCTGGCGATCTCGTCTCTCGAACGCTCGGAACTGATGCCGGACGTGCCTACCGTCTCCGAAGCCGGAGTCACCGGATTCAACGCGGTCGGCTGGCAAGGGCTCCTGGCGCCGGGCGATACACCGCACCATGTCGTGACCCGGATCCATGCCGCGCTGGCCAACGCGCTCGCGAGGGCAGGAACCCGTGCCCGCATCGAAGCACTCGGCCTTCGAATCAGTGGCGAGGGACCGGGCAGGTTCCACGACTTCCTGGCCGTTGAGCTGACGAAATGGGCCGACGTCGTGAAGCGTTCCGGCGCCCGGGTCGACTGATCGCGGCGGCCGGGAGAATCGCGCCGGGCGACACTCGATGGAATCGGACTCAGACGGGTTTGAGGTCCCGCGCGGCGATGCGACTGGCGCGGGGAGCCAGGCCGACCGCTGCCCGCGCGATCGCAAGAAGTCTTGCGATATCGGGCGCCTTGACCCTGTCACGACGACAGATGAACGAGATCGGTGGCATTTTCATCCGCAACGGCAGCCCCAGGATCTTTACGCGGTGGTTGACGACCTCCCGCTGGGCGATGGTCTTCGGCAGCAACCCGAGAAAATTGAATCGCTGAACGAAGGCCAGGATAGTCGCGTAGGACGCATCGCACTCCACGGCCGGCCTCGGGGGTGCGACCCCTACCCGCTGAAGGGCGGACGCGAAGGTCACATAGGAAGTCGAGCGGGCTGCCGGCAATATCCATTCGTAGTCGACCAGTTCCTCCGGCTGGATTCGGCGCCGGGCACAGAGCGGGTGACCCGGATTTCCCACGGCCACCAGATCCTCCTGGGACAATTCATCAAGCCAAAGGTCGGTTGCCACCGCCTCCATGGATTCGTCGAATGGGATCCGGCCAAGGCCGCAATCGACGGCGCCGCTGTAGATATCCATCAGGAGTTGCCGTCCTGTCGCTTCCCGCAACTGCAGAATCAGCTCTGGCCACTCACCTCGGCAACGGGCGAGCACCTCCGGCATCAGGGTAGCCAGCGTCAAGGGCAAACCGCCGACCCGAATCAGCGTTGCGGCACCCAGCTGGATCAGACCCTGCTCTTCACGGGCCGCTTCGACGTCGCGAAGCAATCGGGCCGCCCTCTGGGAGAGGGCCCGCCCGGCCGGTGTTGCATGCAGACCGAGCCGTCCCCGCTCGAACAGCCGCGATTCAAAGGCGCGCTCCAGATCGGCCAGCAGTTTGCTGGCCGCCGACTGGGTCAGGCTTATGCGGTGCGCCGCCTCCTGTACGCTTTCGGACTCCGCGAGCGCGACCAGCAGCCGCAGGTGTTGCAGTCGCAGGCGAAGGATGATCGATTCCAGCCGCATAAGTCGAGGGCCCAGAACGGGTGGGGGATCCGTATTCCGGATTGGACTTCAATCTATCCGATTTCGGTATTGTTTGGATTGGGCATTCACCGTATAGTGAATTGCATACAACGGCTCGCTCCTGGTGCTTCCGGAGCGTCAGCCCCCCGTAATCCTTTGTTTCTTAAGCGATTTCACTTTTGTTTACCGATCCCCGGCTTGTTCTTGAATGTTAGCGGGTGGTAAATTTTTTAGAGTTGTAAGGTATATAGGCGATGCGCGTAGCAATTATCGACGATGACCGGGGCGGAGCGGCTGACTATACCGAGGCTTTATCGTCCGATGGCAACACCTGTCACTTGTTTGAGGATGGGAAATCGTTTCTGCACTCCCTGCCCC
This sequence comes from uncultured beta proteobacterium, assembly GCA_963834335.1. Taxonomy (GTDB): domain Bacteria; phylum Pseudomonadota; class Gammaproteobacteria; order Burkholderiales; family Burkholderiaceae_E; genus Lautropia. The sequence goes on from CAWIBK010000002.1 coordinate 1,611,148, forward strand.
GGGAGAGTTTTGACGTGTGCATCGTCGACCAGGCGCTGCCGGGCTCGGGCGGTACCGGCCTCGTCAAGGCGGTGCGGGAGCGCAAACAGACCATCCCGGCACTGATCGTCACCCTGCCGGGGACGGAACTGGACGTCATCGAAGCTCTGCACGACAGCAATGATGATTTTCTGGTGAAACCGGTCCGGCACGATGAACTTCGCGCGCGCCTTCGACACCTCGTTCGGCGGGCCTCGCCAGGGACTGCTTCCGACAACTCGTTTCACTACGACCGGTTCGTCTTCAACCGCAAGACGCTGCAGGTCACCGACAACGGCACCGACGTCGAACTCACCCAGAAGGAATTTCAACTGGCCGTCCTGTTGTTGAGCAACGTCGGCAAGCCGTTGTCGCGGGGGCACATCCGGGAGATCGTATGGGGGCGCAATTCCGAGGTGCCGTCCCGAACATTGGACACCCATATCTCCCGCGTCCGCACCAAGCTTGCTTTGAGGCCCGACAGCGGTTACCTGCTGGCCCCGGTCTACAGCTACGGCTATCGGCTGGAGAACCTCCAAGTCGTCGCCGTGCCTCTCGACGCGCCCTGCAGTTGCCCCTCGGATGCACCGTTGGACCCCGCCGGCCCCGCAGCTACGAACAGTTGAGCCGCCGGCCGATTGCGACTGACTGTCCGATTCATCGGCGCGGTCAATCCGGCCGCCAGTCGCGGACGCCGGCACCGTGGCCTGCCGCGGACTATAATGCCAGTGTTTTCAATCGCTTGAGCGCGGCATGATCCGTTCCTGATGGCCCTGCTGACCCTCGGACTGAACCATACGACAGCGCCATTGACGCTGCGCGAGAAAATCGCCTTTCCTTCCGGGGACGCGATCGGCGGAGCCTTGGCGGATCTGCGGCGCTATATGAAGGGCCTCGCTCCAGAGGCTGCAATCCTGTCCACCTGCAACCGGACCGAGATCTACTGCAAAACCGAGGCGCCACATGAAGCCGGACCTGCGCTGGCGCAGTGGATGGGTGAGCAGCACGGCGTGGGACAGGCCGGCCTGAACGAGCATCTCTATGCGCTGCCGGACCAGCAGGCCGTACGTCACGCCTTCCGGGTTGCCTGCGGCCTGGATTCCATGGTGCTGGGGGAGCCGCAGATTCTGGGGCAGATGAAGGAAGCGGCCCGGATCGCCCACAGCAGCCAGACACTGGGCAGCCATCTGCACCAGTTGTTCCAGCGCTCCTTCTCGGTGGCCAAGGAGGTCCGAACTCAGACTGCCATCGGCGCGCAGTCGGTCTCGATGGCGGCTGCGTCTGTCAAGATCGCACAGCGCATCTTCGAGGATCTCGGTGAACTTTCGGTGTTGCTGCTTGGCGCCGGCGAAATGATCGAGTTGTGCGCCAGTCATTGGGCACCACATCCGCGCCGGCTGGTCGTGGCCAATCGCACGATAGAGCGGGCCCGGACCCTGGCCGGACGGATCGGCGCGGAGGACATGACGCTGGCGGAATTGCCGGCGCGCCTGGCAGAGTTCGACGTCGTGCTTACCTGCACTGCCAGCACCCTGCCCCTCATCGGGCTCGGCATGGTGGAGCGCGCCATCCGCCAGCGACGGCACAAGCCGATGCTGATGATCGACCTGGCCGTGCCGCGTGATGTCGAGATGGAGGTATCCCGACTGGACGACGTGTTCCTCTACACCGTGGACGACCTGCGTGACCTCGTACAGTCCGGCAAGGAAGGACGGCTGGCGGCGGTGGCGGAAGCGGAAGCCATCATCGACACCCAGGTCCATTCGTTCATGCATTGGATACAACAACGTCAGGTCGTGCCCTTGATCCAGGAACTGCACGCGCGCGGGGACTCCCTGCGCCAGGCGGAACTGGAGAGGGCGCGCCGCATGCTGGCTCGCGGCGATGACCCCCAGAAAGTCCTCGAAGCGATGTCGCTGGCGCTCACCAACAAGTTCCTCCATGGATCAACCACCCTGCTCAATCGCCAGGCGCTGCAGGACCCGAAGCTGGCGAGCGTGCTCAGCCAGTTGCTGCCGGTCCCCCGCAAGTAAGGCACCTGGAGACGGATGAAGCAATCGCTGCAGAATCGCCTTGCCCGGATGCAGGCGCGCCTGGAGGAAGTGAACGCCGCCTTGTCCAGCGAAGACGCGGCCAGCGACCTGAAGCTGCTGCGGCGCTTGAACCAGGAGCACAACGAGATCAGTGAAGTTCTCGGCCATTTCGAACGTTACCAGCGGGCCGGACGTGATCTGCAAGCGGCTGAGCAGATGGCAGCGGATCCCGACATGCGGGAATTCGCACTCGAAGAGCTCGCAATGGCGCGGGAACTGCAGGCCGGCGAGCTCGCCACGATCGAGCACCTGCTCCTGCCGCGCGATCCCAATGACGCCCGCAACGCCATCATGGAGATCCGCGCAGGCACCGGCGGCGACGAAAGCGCCTTGTTCGCGGGCGACTTGTTGCGCATGTACCTGCGCTACGCCGAGCGGCGCAACTGGAAGACCGAAATACTCTCGGCGAGCGAAGCGGAGTTGGGCGGCTACAAGGAAGTGATCGTTCAGATCGAAGGAGACCGCGTCTTCGGCCAGCTCAAGTTCGAGTCGGGAGGGCATCGGGTGCAGCGAGTCCCGGTCACCGAAGCCCAGGGTCGCATCCATACGTCAGCGTGCACCGTCGCGGTCATGGCGGAGGCCGACGAGGTGGGCGATGTCCAGGTCGGACCGGATGATCTGCGTATCGACGTGTTTCGCGCTTCGGGCGCAGGCGGGCAGCACGTCAACAAGACCGAGTCCGCCGTGAGGATCACCCACTTGCCCACCGGCATCGTGGCCGAATGCCAGGACGATCGTTCCCAGCACCGCAACCGGGATAAGGCGATGAAGGTGCTGCTGACCCGGCTTCGCGACGTTCAGCAGCGCGAGCTCCACGCCAGGGAAGCCGCGCACCGGAAGTCCCTGATCGGCTCCGGCGATCGCTCTGAGCGTATCCGCACCTACAACTTTCCGCAGGGCCGGATCACGGACCATCGCATCAACCTGACGCTCTACAAGCTGCAGTTCGCGATGGACGGGGATCTCGACGAGCTGACCAATGCGTTGGTGCAGGCGCAGATCGCCGAACAAGTGGCAGCGCTGGAAGAGCCTGCTTGACCCTGGATCAGTTGCTGCGACAAGCTTCACTGACCGGCGGCCTCAGTCGGCTCGAGACCCGCGTCCTGCTCGCCACCGCTGCCGGCAGGTCCCCGGAATGGCTGGTTGCTCACGGGTTGGACGAAGTTGACGAATCCTGCCTGGCGCGATTTCAGGCCCTGATCGATCGCCGCGTGCGTGGCGAACCGATCGCCTACCTGACTGGGACCCGGGAATTCTATGGCCGTCCGTTCATAGTCAGCCCGGCGGTGCTGATTCCGCGGCCGGATACCGAGGTGCTGATCGAGTTCGCCCTTGCCCGGATCGCGCACACAGCCTCGCCGCGGATACTGGATCTTGGCACGGGCAGTGGCATCCTCGCGGTGACCCTGGCGCTGGAGCGGCCCGACGCGGCGGTCACCGCCAGCGACATCTCGCCATCCGCCCTGGCGGTGGCAAAGGCCAACGCCGCAGCGCTCGGTGCGACGGTGTCCTTTCGCGCCGGCGACTGGTGGCAGGCGATCGATCACGCCGATCGCCGGTTCGACCTGATCGTCTGCAACCCGCCCTACATCGCGGCAGCCGACCCTCACCTGCTCAGTGGCGACCTCCGTTTCGAGCCCATCAGCGCCCTGAGCGCGGGCCCGAAAGGAGACGATGCCATTCGGCAGGTCCTGGATCCGGGACCTGCCTGGCTCAGCGAAAACGGCTGGCTCGCCCTGGAGCATGGTTTCGAACAAGGCGCTTTCGTCCGGGATCTGATGAAAGAGCGCGGATTCCAGCAAGTGGGCACCGAGGTCGATCTGGAACTGCGTGAACGGGTCACGGCCGGACGGGCGGCTCCGCTCTGAGCCCGGGCCGTAGCCGATGCCTGCGACGCGAGCGGGGCTGATTTGCCTTCGCCGGCCAGTTTCGGTATTTTGATCATCAAGGCGCTTTGCGCAAACACCTCCACCACCGGTTACGCCCCGCGTAACGAAACGAGAGAATCATGGACGCCAAGGATTTCATTCAAAAGACGGTTTCAGAACACCCGGTCGTGTTGTTCATGAAAGGAACCGCCCAGTTTCCGCAGTGCGGATTTTCGGGACGCGCGATACAGGTCCTGAAGGGAAGCGGCGTCAAGCATATGGTCACGATCAACGTGCTGGAGGACGATGAAGTCCGCCAGGGCGTGAAGGATTTCTCCAATTGGCCGACCGTGCCGCAGCTGTACATCAACGGGGAGTTCGTCGGCGGCTCGGACATCCTGTCCGAGTTGTTTGAATCCGGTGAACTTCAGGCACTCATTCCCGAATCGGCCAAAGCCTGACGGCGGCCGGTCGCCGGTCAGCCGCCGGCGAGCCTCGGCCACAGCACTCCGACCCATACCCCGGCAGCGAGAATCAGGCTGAGCAGGACGGCCGCGCTGCCGATGTCCTTGGCGCGGCCGATGAGCGGGCGGTGCTCTATCGTGACTGCATCGGCAAGCGCTTCGATCGCCGAGTTCAGCAGTTCCACCAGCCAGACGAAGACGATCGCGCCGATCAGGGCGAGTGCCTGCCCGAGCGTTTGCGCGAGCCAGACAGCCAGAGGTATCAGCAGCGCGCCGGTGACGATCTCCTGTCGGAATGACGCTTCGTAGCGCCAGGCGGCGGCCAGTCCGTTGAATGAGTACGTAGCGGCAGCCGCCAGGCGTCGGAAGCCGCCTGAACTCTTGAACGACGAGACCGGATCCATAGGGGAGACTGGGACGGAGCGCGCGGTGTGCAGCGCTCAGACCAGCCCCTGCCCCTCATCGAGACCCAGATGCAGGTTCATGGACTGAACCGCCGCGCCGCTGGCCCCCTTGCCGAGGTTGTCGAGACGCGAGATCAGCATGATCTGCGAGTCGCGGCCGAAGACGAACAGGTCTACCCGGTTGGTGTCGTTGCAGCCCTGAACGTCGAAGAAACCGCCCTCCAGCACCTGCGGGTCGTTGGCCGGCATCACCCGCACGAAGCGCTCTCCCTCGAAATAATCCGACAATGCCTGATGGACCCGCTGAAGCGTCGCGTCCGAGTTCATCCGATCCGGCCTGAGGCCGATCGAGACCGCCAGCCCCTTGTAGAAGCCCGCCACCACCGGCGCGAAGATCGGCTCTATCGCCAATCCGCCGTGGGTCATCATCTCCGGCAGATGCTTGTGTACGAGCCCCAACCCATACTGGCGCGGCGCCTGCAGGCCGGCATCGTCGCGTCCCGCACGATACTGCTCGATCATCTTCCTGCCACCACCGGAGTAACCGGTAATGGAAAAACAGCTGATCGGATAGTCAGGGGGAAGCAGTCCCGCCGCCACCAGCGGCCGCACCAGCAGAATGAAGGCCGAGGCATGACAGCCAGGATTCGCAATCCGCTTGCTGGCGCGGATCCGCTCGCGCTGCCCTGCCAATTCAGGCAGGCCGAAAGCCCAGTCGGGCCTGATCCGGTGGGCAGTGCTCGCATCGATGATGCAGGTGTCCGGGTTGGACACCAGCGCCACCGCTTCCCGCGCCGCGGCGTCCGGCAGGCAGAGAAAAGCCACGTCTGCAGCATTGAGCAGTCGCGCCCGTTCGCCTGCGTCCTTGCGGCGATCCGCTTCGATGCGGAGAACTTCCACGTCCCGGCGGCGGCTCAGATACTCGTTGATCTGAAGCCCGGTCGTGCCCTCCTGGCCGTCGACGAAGACTTTGTACGCCATCTGTTTACCACCTCCAGAAGCCTTACGGGCACAATTATCGGGTGCCGGACTCCGCCCCCGCAACCGTAGTGATCCGTCAAGGCGAAATGACATGTCCCGGCGACGGGAGTTGTCGCATTTGCGCCGGTTTCCTCCAGCCTGCACACTAACATCTTTCGTCTGCCACGACGGCGGTCCCGCTTCGGACCCCCGAGGAGGCGGTCGGACCTGCTCCTGGCTGAAAGCTGATGACCCGTCGTCTGATTGTTGCAATCACCGGCGCCAGTGGCGTCGCGTTTGGCGTTCGCCTGCTCGAGCACCTCAAGGCAACTCCGGATATTGAAACCCACCTGATGGTCTCGGCTTTCGGCTGGGTGACCATCGACACCGAACTCGATGTCGAGCGCCGCGCGGTCGAGGCGCTGGCCGACCGGGTGCATTCCGTCAAGGACGTCGGTGCCTGCGTCGCCTCCGGTTCGTTCCACGGCGAGGGCATGATCATCGCGCCCTGCTCGATGCGAACCCTGGCCGCGGTAGCCAACGGCCTTTCGGACAATCTGATCACCCGCGCCGCCGACGTCGTGCTCAAGGAGCGACGCCGGCTGGTGCTGCTGACCCGGGAGACGCCCCTGAACCTCGCGCACCTTCGAAACATGACGGCGGTCACCGAAATGGGCGGTGTGATATTTCCACCGGTGCCGGCCTTCTATCAACGCCCGCGCAACCTCGCGGAGATGATCGATCACACCGTCGGCCGGGTGCTTGATCTGTTCGGCATTGCGCAAGCCCTCACCCCGCCCTGGGAAGGACTGCCGCGGCGCGGCGGCGGGGACACGCATATGGCAGGTGGCGATGATCGAGCATGAATTGAAGTTCGCCCTCACGGCGAGCATGGCGGCGGAGTTCGAGCAGCGCGCAACGATCGGCCTGGCGCGGCCGGCGGCGCATCTCCACGCCAGATACTTCGATACCTCGGCGGGTGACCTGATGAATGCGTCCGTCAGCCTGCGCGTGCGCAAGTCGCCGGATGGATTCATCCAGGCCGTCAAGGGCCCTGGCAGCACCCCTTTCGAGCGATACGAGTGGGAGAAAGCGGTCTCCGGCGACAGCCCCGACTACCATGCGCTGCCACCGGAAACTCATCCGGCGGGCCTGCTCACGCGCGAATGCTTCGGCCTGCTGGTGCCGGTGTTCGAGACGGACTTTCAGCGCCAGGTGCGCCTGGTCCTGCCTCAGCCGGGCGTTCGGGTGGAAATCGCCTGTGACCGCGGCGTCATCCGCGCCGGCAAGCGGACCGAGCAGATCGGCGAGGTGGAACTGGAGCGCAAGGAAGGCTCCGCCGCCGCCTTCTACCATTACGCGATGCAATGGGCTCGTCTGCACCATGCCCAGTTGCTGCTTCCCTCGAAGAACCTGCGCGGATTGCGGCTGGCGGGCTGGCAGACCGAAAAACCGGCTGCAGTCAAGCCCATACCGAAGTCGCCCCCCGGCAACCTGGCGGTGGCCGATGCGGCTAAACAGGTCCTGGTCGGGCACCTCAATCACTTCCTGGACAACGTCGGCGCGGTCATGGCCGGCTCGCATCCGGAAGGCCCGCATCAGCTACGGGTCGCCCTGCGGCGGTTTCGCTCGGCCATTCGCTTCTTCGAACTCAGGCGCCAGCACTCTCAGGCGAACGGGACGCCGGAAGAGGACGAGGTCACGGCCGTGTGGCGGGACATCGACCGCGGCGCACGCGCACTTGCCAGCGCGGCATCCTTCGTGCGCGACGCCGATGTCCTCGAAGCAGGCTTGCTCGCCAGCCTCGACAAAACCTTTCCGCGCGACGCCGCCCTGCATGTCCTTGGTCGCTCCCTCGCGACCGAGCGGGAGAGGCAGCGGTCGGGGTTGCGGCAGACCCTTGAGTCGACCGACACGACGGTATTTGTGCTGCTTGCCTATTCCGCCGCCGAATCGCTGCCTTCAGACCGGTGGCAGGAGCGCGATTACGCGGGGTTTGCCGCTACCCGGCTGACCGGGCTGGTCGCGCGCCTGCGGCGGCGCGTGCGCCGCGCCCGCCAGGAACAGGACTGGCACGACGTCCGGATCGCGATCAAGAACCTGCGCTATGCGTTGGAGGGCTGCCGGGCCCTGCCGGTCACTACCGGATCGATCGACGAGGTCATCACCACGCTTGCGCAGTGGCAGGATGCGCTCGGTCTGGGGCAGGATCTGGCGGTCGCCCGGAGCATCGCCGCCCAGGCCCTTGCCCACACCGCCGCGCCGACCGAAATGACTGTCCGGGCCGCCGCCCTCATCGATGGCTATCGCGCCTTCGCCACCCGCATCGAATCCCCCCGCAAGCTCCGTCGCCCCATCCTCGCCCATCTCAAGCACCTGCTCGCCCACCACAAAGGGCCCGATCCCGCCGCCGGGCCGTCCCAAGGCGGGATCGCTCCCTCTCGGAGGGAAGCCGCGAAGCGGCAAGGGAGCCGTTCTGAATCCGCCGCCGGGCCGTCCCAAGGCGGGATCGCTCCCTCTCGGAGGGAAGCCGCGAAGCGGCAAGGGAGCCTTTCTGAATCCGCCGCCGGGCCGCCCCAAGGCGGGATCGCTCCCTCCCGGAGGGAAGCCGCGAAGCGGCAAGGGAGCCGTGCTGAATCCGCCGCCGCGCCGCCCCAAGGCGGGATCGCCGGGCCGCCGGATAGCGATGCGACGTCCGGCTATCATTCCACTTGCTCGCCCGAGGCGCCCGCGATCACGCGGGACGAGGGCCGGAACAACGAATTCCACAAGGAATCCTCAGAATGAAATTGCTGCTCGGATGGGCCATCAACGCCGCAGCGCTCTTCCTGCTGCCGTACATCGTACCGGCAGTCGAGATCAGGAGTTTCGTCACTGCCCTGCTGGTGGCATTGGTCATCGGCCTGCTCAACACCTTCATCCGGCCGGTCCTCTTCATCCTGACCCTGCCCATCACGGTCGTGACTCTGGGACTGTTCACGCTGGTGCTCAACGGCCTGATGTTCTGGATCGCATCGGGCTTCATCGACGGGTTCCAGATCCGCGGCTTCTGGTGGGCGGTTCTGGCGGCCCTGATCTACAGCATCATCAGCTGGGCCATCAGCTCGCTGCTGCTCGACAAGGAGGCGAAGCACGATTGAGCGCCCCGACCGGACCGCTGGGGCCCTTGGAGAATGAAGGCGATGACTGCAACTGACGCGACTATGGACTCGACCGCCGTGCTGCGGGTCGCACCCGCCCGGCCGTCCGCGGACCGGATGGCTGTGGTCGACCAACCGATCATTCCGACGATCGCCGGGCTGGTGAGGGACAACCCGGGCACCATTTCGCTTGGCCAGGGTGTCGTCAACTACGGCCCGCCTGTCGACGTCGCCATGGCTCTGCAGGTGCTTCAGACGCAGCCGGGGCTGCAGAAGTACCAGGCGGTGAGCGGCATGCCGGAACTGGTCGATGCCCTGCGACGCAAGCTGCGCGAAGAAAACGGCATCCTCGAACAGGACGGCACGGCCCTGATGGTCAGCGCCGGCAGCAACATGGCATTCCTCCAGGCGGTGCTCGCCATCTCCGACCCCGGCGACGAATTCATCCTCCCCTCGCCGTACTACTTCAACCAGGAGATGGCCTTGAAGATGTGCGGTTGCGTGCCGGTACTGGTGCCGACCGACCACAACTTCCAGCTCGACCTGGCCGCCCTGGAAGCGGCGATCACGCCGCGCACCCGGGCGATCATCACCGTATCGCCCAACAACCCATCCGGCGCGGTGTATTCCGCAGCAGCGCTAGGCGCCGTCAATGCCCTTTGCAAGTCGCGCGGCATCTACCACTTCAGCGACGAAGCCTACGAATACTTCTGCTTCGGGGGAGCCCGCCATTTCTCGGCGGCATCGCTGCCCGGCTCGGCCGGCCACACGCTGTCGTTTTACTCGTTTTCCAAGGGCTACGGCATGGCGAGCTGGCGGGTCGGCTACCTGCTCTACCCCGCTCATCTCGCCGAAGCGATGAACAAGGTTCAGGACACGAACCTCATCTGCGCGCCAGTTGTCTCGCAGCTGGTCGCCCTCGCCGCCACCCGGGCGGGAAGACCTGCAATCGAGTCGCACCTGGCGTCGCTCGCCGTCGTGCGGGAAACGGTCCACCAGCGCCTGCGTACCCTCGCACCCCTGGCCGGATTCGTACCGACCCAGGGCGCTTTCTACGTGCTGCTGCGGCTGCCCGCGGTCGCCGACCCCCTGGGGTTCAGCCGCGCCATGGTGGAAGGTTTCAAGGTGGCCACGGTCCCGGGCTTTGCCTTCGGCCTGGATCCGCGCGAGGCCAACTATCAGCGTCTGTCGTTCGGCGCGCTCGATCAATCGGCGGTGACCGAGGGCGTCGATCGCTTCGTGCGGGCCGTCAAGGCGCTTTACTAGTTCGGCGTGGCCAGCACCATCGTCCAGTAGGCCAGGTAGGTACTTCCTTCGCGGCCGGGCACGACCGCGATCGCGGTCTCGGTAATATCTGCGCGCATCAGCGCGACGCAATGGGGTGGACTGTCGATCCAGGCCTTCATCGCATCCGCGAGACTGCGGTAGCCGGCAGCGATGTTCTCGTCTGCCTTGCTCCACCGGTAGCCGGCCATCGCCAGCCGATCCCACACCAGTTCGCCTGTGGGCCAGGCATGGCCAAAGGAATTGCTGTCGAGCATCCATTCCGACTCGAGCAACGCTGCATAGGCGGCGCGCGCGTTCCAGGCCAGCGGACCTACGGCAGGGAAGGCCTTGTCGCCGCAGCTTCGAGCCTGGGACCGCGCGGCATTGATCGCCGCGAGCGCTTGCGCCGCGAACGGGTCAGGTGTCGGCTGGGCCGCCGCCTGGACCGCTACACCGTCGGCGCTCTTGTTGCTGAGTGCGGCGTAGTCCTTACGGATCTGGGCGGCATTGCCCTCGGCGATCGCGGCATCCATGCTGCGCGATTCATCCGCGCCGCCGCCACACCCCGACACCAGCAAGGCGCCCATGACCATCGGCGCAAGCCAGCGGCGGCGAAGGGATGAAGGATTGAGAGGTGGCATGCCGGACTCCGGGGCAACGAATCGTCGTTGGATCCATTGTTCGGCAGCCTTGCCGCCAAGACTGGCGGGCGCGGACGGGCGGCATCCCCGGTCGCCCGGAAGGCAAGCACACGTGGCGGCGCGGCACCGCCGGCAGATCGATCAGGGTGCGCGATCAGGGTGCGGCCGGACGCAGGGTGGGCCTGCGGTCGAACCAGTTCGCGGCCTCTTCCAGACGCGCCGCAAGATGCAGCAAGGTCGCATCCTGGCCGAGCCGGCCAACCAATTGCACCCCCACTGGAAGCCCGGTCGCGCTCCAGTGCATCGGCAGGCTGATGGCCGGTTGACCGGTGCCATTGAACGGCACCGGAAAAGGCGATATGCGCAGCAACCGGTCGAAATGGGCGTCGACGTCGGCGCCGTCGGTCGGCAGGCAACCCAACGCGGGCAGGTCCACGGCAAGCACCGGCGTGACCAGCACGTCCTGAGTCTCGAAGAACGCGCCGATCCTGCGCACCTGTCGATTCATCTGAGCGACCGCAGAGAGGTACTGAGGCAGGGACAGCGACCGGCCACGCTCGAGCACCGCCCGCGAGAGGGGTTCCAGCTCTTCTTCGCTTGCGGGCCGTTCCCGCTGCCGTTCGACATCTGCAATGCCGACGGCGAGATTGGCGAACAGGATGCTGAAGATCGTCTTCTGGAGCACGTCGAAATCGAACTGAGGCGCCACCTCCTCCACCGAATGACCCATCTCGGCGAGGATTCTGCCGGTGCTGGCAATGGCTTCGCGCGCATCGTCGCAGACGGGTTCGCCGGTAAAAGTCTTGGGCCATACGGCGATCCTCAGGTGCTTGCCGCGTTGTTGTATCGCCTTCACGAATCCCACCGGCGGCTTGCTGAAGAAGTAAGGCGCACCGGCATCCGGACCCGAAGTCACGTCGAGGATGGCAGCGGTATCGCGCACGGTGCGGCTGACCAGGTTTTCGTGGCTGATTCCTTCGTTGGCCTCCGCCCGATGGGGGCCTGCAGGATTGAGCCCCCGGCTCGGCTTCAGGCCGACCAGTCCGTTACAGGCGGCCGGGATGCGAATCGAGCCCGCGCTGTCGGTCGCATGGGCTGCCGGCACCATGCCGCTTGCCACTGCGGCCGCCGAGCCGCCGCTGGAGCCGCCCGCGATGCGGTCCAGCTGCCAGGGGTTGCGAGTGGCGCCATAAGCTTGCGGTTCGGTGCTGATGCTGAGCCCGAACTCCGGCGAGTTGGTGCGCCCCAATATCAGGAAACCGGCCGATCTGAGCCGAGCCACCAGGGATGAATCGAACGTCGCCGGGGCACCGGCGAGCAACCTGCTGCCGTTGGTCAACGGCAATCCCTGGGCCGGCGCATTGAGGTCCTTCAGCAGATAAGGCACGCCGGCAAACGGGCCCGCCAGCTTCTGCCGGCTCGCCAACTCCAGGGCACTGTCGAAGGAGCGATAGACAACGGCATTGACCAGGGGATTCAGTTGTTCGATGCGGGAGATCGCTGTTTCGACCGCCTCCCTGGCACTCAGTTCGCCGGATTTGACCAGCGCGGCAATGCCCATGGCATCCTGCGCTTCCCATTCCTGCGATGTCAGCATTCAGTCTCCTTCAGAAATGACCGGATCGGCACCAGTGCAGGCAGAGCATAGTCCGCAACCGCGATGGCATCAATTCGGACGACGCTTACGCGCCGCAGGACGCCGGCGCGCAGGTCGGATCGGTACAATCCAGGCGAGATCGACTACGGATGCACCAGGATTGCGGCACATGATGAAATCGAAACTCCTCCCACGCAGTTTTGCCGCGCTGGCGATCACCCTTGCGTCTGCCGTTGCACTCGCTCACGGATATGAGGCCGGCGACGTGAAGATCCAGCATCCTTATGCAACCCCGACGCCACCGGGGGCGAAAATCGGCGCCGCCTATTTCGTCAGCCTGGAGAATCGCGGCGACATGGCCGACCGGTTGCTGCGCGCGTCGACGCCAGTCGCAGCCGGCGTTGAAGTGCACTCCGGGGAGATCGGCGCCGACGGTGTCATGCGCATGCGGGAAATGGAGGCATTGCCGCTGGGGCCCAAGGCAATTCTCAAGTTGCGCCCCGGCCAGGGCCATCACCTGATGCTGGTCGGGCTGAAGAAGCCGCTGGTCGAGGGCGAGACTTTTCCCATGACCCTTGAATTCGAGCGGGGCGGCACGGTGGACGTGAAGGTCAGCGTGGAGGTGCCGAAGGACCATGACGCAAGTGCGGGCGCGCACAAGCACTGAACCCGCTTCGGCCGGGCAAGGTGCCGGCCGGGCCCAGGTGACGCAAGCGAATTTCCTTGCGCCGTCCGATGAGGTGGCGCGATGGATGATCGGCGCGACGCTGCTCCTGAACGGCATCGGCGGTCGGATCGTGGAGACCGAGGCATATGACCGGGATGACCCCGCGTCACACAGCTTTACCGGCCCTACCGCCCGAAACGCGACGATGTTCGGCCCGCCCGGACATGTCTACGTCTACCGCTCCTATGGCATCCACTGGTGCTTCAACATCGTCTGCCGCGAACCGGGGCACGGCGCGGGGGTGCTGATCCGCGCGCTCGAGCCGGTAGCCGGCATCGACGTCATGGCATCGCGCCGTGGCTTGACACCCGGCACCGGCCTGGACACCAGACTCCTGTGTTCCGGCCCCGGGCGCGTGGGTCAGGCCCTGGCCATCGATCTCGGGTACGACGGCATGCCGGTGGATGAAGCCCCCTTTCAATTCCTGCTCCCGGCAGCGGAGCCTGCCGTCGTGCTTGCCGGGCCCCGGATCGGCATCAGCAAGGCGGTCGACCGTCACTGGCGATTCGGGCTGACGGGATCACGCTTCCTCAGCCGACCGTTCAGCCGGGCCGGCAGGGACACCGGGCAGCGCCATTCCCGAATATGAGACAGCACTGACGATCAGACGATCTCGTTCTTCAATTGCGCCTGGCCGTGCCATTGCCGATTCAGGTTCTCCATCAGCAAATCGATGACGTTGTCCTCGTATCGGCGCGTCTCGCCGGCCGTGTGCGGCGTGATCAGGAGATTGTCGACCCGCCAGAGCGGCGCGGACTCGGGCAGCGGCTCTTCGCGGACGCAATCGAGCGCTGCGCCGGCAAGACGACCCTGCTCGAGTGCTGCAACCAGAGCCTCCTGATTGACGACAGGGCCGCGTGCGACGTTGACCAGATAGGCGGAAGGCTTCATTGCGGCGAGCGCTTGCCCATCGATCAGATTTTCTGTCTGCGGTGTCAAGGGACAGGTGAGCGCAACGAAATCGGCCTCTGGCAGGACCGACAGTAGCCGATCCTGTCCCACTACGGAGTCGGCTGCCTGCGCGCCGCGGGTCGGGTCGCGCTTCACTGCAATGACCCGCATGTCAAAAGCGCGAGCCAGGGTCGCCAGCCGAGATCCGATGCGCCCCATACCCACGATAACGAGCGTCTTGCCCCCCAGTTCGTCTTCGCGCTGGGCGATCTCGGAAATCAGCCCGCGCCATTTGCCGGCTGCCTGGTTGTCCCGCGCCATCGGGATCTTTCGGGCCATCGCCAGAATGAGCGCGAGGGCATGCTCGGCCACGGCTCGTTCATTGGCGCCCTGCGCACTCGCGAGCCTGATTCCTGCCGCCTTGAGCGCCGGCTTGCCGTACTGATCGGTTCCGGCACTGATGGACTGAATGAATGCCAGCCGCGGCGCGGACTCGATGAGTTCGTTTCGCCAGAGTCCCGAGACAACGACCACTTCGGCTTCGCCGACACGCGCCTGCAGATCGGCCAGGTTGCGCACCTCGAAATGACGGATACCCGTCGCACGAAGCGCGAAGCGCTCGGCCATCCGGTAGGCAGGATGCGCAAAGCAGATGGTCATCTGATCTTTCCCAGGCAGGGACCGGGTCGTCATCGGCTATCTCCTTTTCACTTGAAAACCCGCGGACGCAGGCCCGCATGGAACCAGGCGATCATTGAATAAATGTCGTATACCGGCACGCCTGTGCTCTGCTGGAGCGCGGCGGCATAGGGTGGCATGTTGGTGCACTCGAGTACGATCGCACCGACCTCCGGATGCCGCGCCAGCAAGTCCGTGCCGGCGTCGAGCAGATCCTGCCGGGCAAGCGCCGGGTCCAGATCGTCCTTTTCGGCGCCTACGATCACCCGGAAGAATTCCTTCCCGTGTTCGGTCCCGGCTATCGGAATGTCCGATGGCGCGCCCGCACCCGCAAGATGCGCGGGCGTCATGGCTGCCTTGCTGACCGTCACCACGCCCACGCGCTTGCCCGGCGGCAGTAGCGCCTGGACCCAGGGCACCTGCATCATTGCGGATGTGGCTACCGGGACCTGCAACTGGCGCGCCAGCTCGTGCTGGAACACCGACAGGAATCCGCAATTGGTGGTGATGGCCTCGGCCCCCTGATCCACCAGTTCCCGTCCGGCCGCGACGAATGCCGGAAGCAGGCCGGCTGCGCCCCCAAGCACCACTGTATCGGGTCTGGCACCTGACACGACCCGATAGAGGACCGGAAACGGCCAAGTGCCGGCGTTGCCCATGTCACCCGGAATCCTGGCAAACCGCGCCTCGAGCATCAGGATGCCCAGCGGCGCGCCATAAATCGATTTGCCGCCACGCGCCGGACCGGCGCCGGCCGGGTTCACCGGGAAGGTCCTTGCACGTGAAGCTTGGCGCGTCTACGCCCGGCCGGCTCGCGCCAGCATCGCGTGCAGCAGCACATTGGCGCCCGCCGTCACGTGCTCGGGCAAGGCGTCCTCGATCTCGTTGTGGGAGATGCCGTCTTTGCACGGGATGAAGATCATCGCCGTGGGGGCGATCCGGGCGGCGTAGACGGCGTCGTGACCCGCGCCGCTGACGATATCGAGGGGCTCGATGCCAATTTCACGAGCGCCCGTCCGGATGCTGTCCAGCAGCACCGGGTCGAAGGCGGCGGGCGGGAAGTACACCACCTGCTCCACGCCGACCTCGATCCCCCCGTCGGCGGTGCATTCAGCCTGCGCGGCGGCCCGCAATGCCGCATCCATGCGCAGCAGGCCGGCATCGTCAGGATGACGGAAGTCCACGCTCAGGGTCACCCGTCCGGGAATGACATTGCGCGAGTCCGGATGCACAGTGAGGCTACCGACAGTGCCACGGCCATGGGGCGCCTCACTGCGTGCGATCTCGTTGACTTTGCACACCAGTCGGGAAGCGACCAGCAAGGCATCCCGTCGCAGGTTCATCGGCGTGGGCCCGGCATGCGCCTCCTGGCCGATCACGGTCAGGTCGTACCAGCGCTGGCCAAGCGCTCCCGTGACGGCACCGATGACCACGTCCTCCGCCTCGAGGATCGGGCCTTGCTCGATGTGCGCCTCGAAATAGGCATCGAAGGTGGGCGCGCCATCGGCGACAGCCGCTGGCGCCGAGCCGGCATAGCCGATCGCCTCGAGGGCCGACGCGACGCTGTGGCCGTCGCGATCGGTCGCCGACAAGGCCAGTTCCAGAGGAAACGCGCCGGCGTACACGCCCGAACCCATCATCACCGGCACGAAGCGGGACCCCTCCTCGTTGGTCCAGACGCACACTTCGAGCGGCGCTCGGGTGCGGATATCGGCTTGCTTGAGGGTGCGCAGGACTTCGAGCCCCGCAAGTACACCGTAGTTTCCGTCGAAGCGTCCGCCGGTAGGCTGCGTGTCCAGATGGCTACCGGTTGCGACCGCACGCCGCGCGGGATCGGTGCCCGGCCGCCGGGCAAAGATGTTGCCGATGCGGTCCACCCGCAGTTCACAGTCCAGTTCCCGCGCCCAGCGCACGAAGCGGTCGCGGGCTTGCCGATCGAGGTCGGTCAAGGTCAGGCGGCAGACTCCGCCCTTCTCGGTTGCACCGATACGGGCAAGATCCATCAGGGTCGCCCACAGACGCGCACCGTCGATCGACAATGCGGGCGGCGCCAGGGTTTGTGAAACGCTCATGTCGTCGCCTCCGCATGAATGCTGCATCGCCTCATTGCTTCAATTCCGTTTCGACGAACGCGAATTCGTAGTCGTTGGCGTTGATCACGTCATGCTCGACGCCGGCCTCGCGAAAATATGCCACACCCTTCTTCAGGTCGGCCAGTGATTCTTTTCCACCAGATGAGACGAGCCTGAGTTGGCCGTCGGCCAGCGGCACGACCACATAGTCGTACTCGTGACGGTGCCAGCCGGTGGCCGCTCCCGGCGCGAAGCGCCACTCCGTGACCCGCACCCGGTGGTTGTCGATGAACACCGTCGGTTTCGCCTGCATGCCGTCTTGCTCCAACGCGCCTTTCCTGCCCATTTCCGACTATACCGGAATCGGGTAAAGCAGGTCATCTGCCCGGGCCTCGATCCAGTATAGTCGGCAGAGGTGGAGGCGACTGCCTGCGCCAACCAAGCGTCAGCCAAAGGAGAGATCATGCAGATGAGAATGTTGTTTGGCCTGGGTGCCCTGGCACTCATGAGCAGTGCCGCCGCTCAGCAGGCGAAGGTCAACGATGATCCGCTCACAGAAAAATGGGCACCCACTGAATGGGGTGCCGACGACAAGGCGGGATCGGTCAACCGCACCACGCCGGAGATGGTCTTGAAGGCCATCGGTCTCGTCAAGAAAGGCAAAGTGGCCACCCTCGGCAAGGTCTACGCCGGCGACGCCCCCGCCTTCGGATCACGCGGTTGGCGAATGACGATTCCGGGGCTGCCGACCGGCGGCCCCTTCGGCCCGCAGCAGATGGTCTACAACGATGAGTACCTTGCCACCGAAATCGGCCAGATCGGAACGCAGTTCGACGGCCCTGGCCACATCGGCGTCATCACCTCCAAGGGAATGTTCTTCTACAACGGTCGTCTGCTCACCGACGAGGGCGTCAACGCGTATGGCATGGGGCCGCTGGGGGTGGAGCATGTGGCGGAAAAGGGGTTCGTGTGTCGCGGCGTGTTGCTCGACGCGGTTGCATTGCGCGGCGGTGATCTGGCGATCCCGAAGGAGAACAGCGCCAACGATCCGGGGATCATCAACGCCAAGGATGTCGAGGAGATGGTGAAGCGCCAGGGGATCGCCCCGATCGGCGAAGGTGACTGCGTGTTCCTGCATACCGGCCACGGGAACATCTGGCATCCGACGGATTGGGACAAGTTCGACGCCGCCGAAAAAGCGAAACGCAAGGAGGCCTTCAACGCCGGCGAACCCGGATTCGGCATCTCCGCCTGTGAATACCTGGCAGAGCGCAAGATCATCCTGACCGGCGCCGACACCTGGGCCACGGAGGCGGTCGGCAAGGGCGCCGGCGGCGAGAGCGAACAGCCGTTTGAATGCCACATCAAGCTGCAAACCAAGCGCGGGATCTGGAACCTGGAGAATCTCGACCTCACCAGGCTGGTGGCGGACAAGGCCTACGAGTTCCTTTTCGTCTGGTCACCGCTCAAGATAAAAGGCGCAACCGGTTCGCCCGGCAATCCGATGGCGTTGTATTGACGCGGCCGATCCTGGCGGGTCGCCCGGACTTCGGCGGGATCGAACCATAGGCCACGGCTGCATCAGCCTTTATAGCGCACGCCAGACTCGATCTGGCGACGGCTGATGACGCCGTGCAACTGGTGCCGCTGCGCCACCGCAGCGGCGGTCACCAGCGCGACATCCGCACCGGCCTCATCGAGTCGCGCCAGCGCTTCACGCAGCGTCGAATGCAGGAGCACCGTTGCGAACGGCGGGATTTCATCAGGCCAGGCGCGCGCCGCGTCGCCGGCGTCGGCCGATTCGACGGCCGATTCGACGGTCGCATCGGCGCTCGCGGTGACTTGCGCCGCAGCTCCAGGCTCCCGCTGCGCCGCTGCCTTGGCCTGGGCCGCCACAATGGCCGAAAACGCGTCGGCGGTCCAGACTGCGCGAATGTCCCGGCCTTCGGCCAGCACCACCCACTCGGGCGAACTGGCCAGCAACTGCTCGATGTCCGGTGAAGCGGCGCTGGCGTCGATGACCGTGTAGTCCCGGCTCATCACGGCCGTGACTCCCGTCCGTTCGAGTGCCAGGGCAACCGGATCGAAACGATAGTCCATGCCGCGCAAGCGCAGGATGGATACGAATAACGGTTCCTGCCGGAAGACCACCCGCGACACCAGGAATGCCGTGATCACGGCGACCATGCCCGGCAGGATGGTGTTCGGATTGCCGGTCAACTCGAGAATCGCCATCAGCGCCGCCAGCGGGGCGTGAAGGCTGGCGCCCATCATCGCGGCGACGCCGATCGTCGCGTAGAACGCCGGCTCAGCGCTGGCACCCGGCACCAGGGCGTGACCGACGACCCCGAGCGCGCCCCCGGCGGTGGCGCCGATCACCACCATCGGGCCGATCAGTCCTCCGGGCAGGCCGAGTCCGCCGCAGGCGACCGTGGCTGCAAGCTTGAGAATCGCCACCAGCACCAGCGTTGCCAGTCCGATCCGACCGAGCATCGCCAGTTGCACCGTGTCATAGCCGAGTCCCATGACCTCCGGCGCCACCAGCGCGCAAGCGCCGGTGAAAGCCCCTGCCAGGGTGGCGCGCAGCCACAGCGGTACGCGTCGTGAACGGAGATCGACCTGCCCGATGCCGAAGATATAGGCAGCCGCAAGGCAACCGATGACGAAGCCGACCAATACGATCCAGGGCAATTCGAGCAGCGACGCCAACTGGAATCCCGGCACCGCGAACGCCGCGGCCGGACCGAAGACCATCCTGCTCAAGGTGGTCGCACTCACTGCCGCCAGGATCACCGGCGCGAAGCCCGCCAGCGTGTACTCGAACATCACCACTTCCATCGCGAACACCACGCCTGCGATCGGCGTGTTGAACGACGCGGCGATCGAAGCCGCGACGCCACAGGCAACCAGCGTCCGGATACTGTTGTTCGGCAATCGCATCCACTGGCCCAGGAGGCTTGCGCTCGCCGCACCGACATGAATGACCGGACCCTCGCGACCAACCGAATGTCCGAAGATGATCGAGATCGCGCCGCCCACGAACTGCATCATCGCGTTGACCCACGGAAGGCGCCCGCCGTGATAGGCAAGCCGCGCCATGACATGGACCGGACCGACCTGCCGTGCGGCGACGGGAACAAACTGGAACAGCAGTCCGATCAGCAACCCGCCGGCCGTGGGCAGGCCGAGCCGCCACTGCCAGTCAAGCGCTTCGAAGGCTTCAATGTCCGGCAAAAGTCCTGCCCAGACCAGGGTGCGCTCCGTGATCAGACGAAACGCGATGATCACGACACCGGTCACCAGACCGGCGAGCACCGCGAGCACCGACACGCCGACGATCGCATCGGTATGGGCCTGGCGCAACCGGAAGTTCTCTACCGCGGCCTTGCTTCTGGCACGAAGGCTCATGCGGGTAGCGCGGGGAGCGCGGGCCGGCATCACTTTCTCCATCGATCAGGCGCCGCTGGCGCCATTGACACTGCCGCCACCCTGCCGGCATCGGCATTTCATGGTACCCCAGCACGATAGAGCCGTTCAGCCGGACGGCACTGCGCGCCCTGCGGCTACCACCACCACCCGCGCCGGCGTCGGCCTTCCCGCCACCAGTCGAAGGATCCCGGACCGCGGCCGCCCCACCCGCGACCGCGCCCATAGCCGTACGCGCCGGCGATCAGTGCAATGACGACGATCAGCCAGATCACCATATCCATGGCCGCATTGTGCGCGGTCCGGCGGCCGTGGGCGAAAACGTATACCGTCAGGCCCTTCGTCGACACGTTTTCTTTTGCAGACATCCCGAACAGGAGTGTGAAATGGGCTGGTTCTCCAAGACCGACACCGGATTTTTCCTCGCCACCGTCGTGCCCGATGCCGAGGGAGCACGGGTTGCCAAATTCCTGGGCGTCGTCAATGGCGAGGCGATCATCGGCGCCAACATCTTCCGTGACATGTTCTCTTCGATCCGCGACGTGGTCGGCGGCCGCGCCGGTGGCTACGAGCGGGCCTTGTCCGGCGCCCGCGACGCGGCGCTCGAGGACATGAAAGTCGCGGCGCGCGAACTTGATGCCGATGGCATCGTCGGCATCGACTTCGACTACGAAGTCCTGGGCGAGAACAACGGCATGATGATGGTCTCGGTCAGCGGGACTGCCGTCAAGATGGCCTGAGCCCGGTGCACAGTCAACGCGCGCCGGCGGCCAGCAGCAGGTTCACCATCTCCGCATAGCCGCGAGAGCGCGCGAGCGCGAGCGGCGTGTTGCCTGACCGGTCCGCCAGTCCGAGGTCGGCCCCGGCTCGAACCAGGGCAGCCAGAGTCGCCTGGTGGCGCGGCCCGCCGTCGCCGAGCACGATGCTTTCGATGACCGCCGTCCAGTGCAGGTTGTTGACGTGATCCAGCGGTGCGCCGGCGCCGATCAGCTGACGCACCACTCCGTCATGCCCCAGATGGGCTGCGGCGATCAGGGCGGTGCCGTCGTAACGGCTGGTGACGAGACCGGCGCTGGCTCCCAGCGACAGCAGGACCCGCAGCGTCTCCTCGTCATCGGCAACGGCTGCAATCGTCACTGCGTCGTAGCGGTCGTTCTCCAGGGCACCGAGATCCGCGCCGCCGGCAGCGAGGGCGCGGATCACCTCGCGCTGCGCGCGGAAGGCGGCGACGTGCAGCGCCGTACGGCCGGAGCTGTCACGCGACTCCGCAGCAACGCCGGCCGCGAGAAGCCGGCGCACTTCCGATACGTCGCCGCGAAACGCTGCAGCATGCAGACCGGCATATTGCGCGACCTGGGCGGCAGACGGCGCCGTCTGCGCCGATGCCGCCGACGAGGCGGCAAACCCGAGGACCGACAGCAACGCGCCGATTGCCAGCATGCCCGCCCGGAAGCGCCGGCCCTGGCTTGGCGAGGGTCGGTTCAAAGGTGCGTTGGAAGGTGGGTTCGAAAGTGGGTTCGATGGTGCGTACATTACGGATCTCCGGTCTACTTCAGGTCGTCCCTGACCTGGTCGAGCGCTGCCATGGCGCACTGCTCATCGAGGTGGCCGCCCGGCGCGCCGCCGACGCCGACTGCCCCGATCACTTCGTTGCCCACCTTCACCGGAACTCCGCCGCCCAGCAGCAGAAAACCGGGGATGTGCACCAGGTTCGCAGCGCCCGGATTCTTCTGGGCGGTTTCCATCATGGCCATCGTCGCGTTCTTTGCCGAGGCGGCGGTGAATGCCTTCTGCTGGCTGGCGGCGAGGGTGTGGATGCCGGCATTGTCGGCCCGCTGCAGCGCACGTACCTGGCCGGACCGGTCGACGACCGTGGCCGCGACGGCGTACCCGCTGCCGGTGCACGACGCCACCGCAGCGGCGGCGATACGATTGGCCAGCTCGAGGGACATGTTCCTCTCGGTGAGCGGACCTGCCGCCTGGGCGCTGGCGCCGATAAGCACTGCGCAGAGGGAAATGATCGACTTCGTGTACATGGTGGCTTCTCCTGGATGTGGCTGGTGCGTCGTCAGGAGAACTATAGGCATCCGGGCGGCGCTATCCCATTCGCACGACTACCCGAGCCGCTCAGTAGAACTACGGGGTGGGATCCCGGTCCACCAGCGGCGCGTAGCGGCGGATCAGTTGGGCAAGCGAATCGGCGTCGAGCTTGGCGAACAGATTCGCCCGGTGCGTCTCCACCGTGCGCGGTGACAGGGCCAGGGCGCGGCCGGCCTCCTTGTTGGTCAATCCGCTCAGGATGAGACCGAGCACTTCCCGCTCCCGATCGGACAGAAGGCCGAAGCGCAAGGCGGCATCATGGTCGGCGCGATGCCGCTGGCGGATCCGCACATGCCGGCGGACCGATATCTGAAGCGCCTCGATCAGGACTTCGTCATCGACGGGCTTTTCGAGAAACTCGGCAGCCCCCGCCTTGAACGCGCGGCGGCAGAGATCGATCGTTCCGTGCCCCGTCAGCATGATCACCGGCTGATCCACCTGTTGCGCGAGCAGTTCCTCGAGAACCTGCATGCCGCTCGCACCCGGCAACCGGATGTCCAGCACGATCGCACCAATGCTTTCCCGGTCGAACTCGCGAAGGAATGCCTCCGGTTCGCTCCAGGCCTGCACCCGCAGTCCGACCGTGCCGATCAGCAGCGAGAGGCTGTCGCGAACGTCGCGGTCGTCATCGACCAGATGGATCAGGGGCGACAGCGACGTGCGTGGCAGGTTCATGGCTCAGTATCGATCAGGCCCGACGTAACAGCCACACGGTGAAAACAGCCCCGCCGGCGGCGCGATTGCCTGCCGCAACGCGGCCGCCCATGGACTGCGCGAGGCTCTCGCACAGACTCAGGCCAAGGCCGAGGCCGCCGGCGCGGGTGGTGAAGAAGGGCTCGAAGACGTGCGGCAGAACATGGGAGGGCAGCCCAGGCCCGGTATCGAGTACCTGCAATGTCATGAAACGGGGGTCTTCATCGGGCTGAACCGCGAGCACGATCGATCGCTTCGCTTTCGGAACCTGCTCCAGCGCATTCATCGAATTGGTGACCAGATTGTGGATGATCTGCTCGAGCCCGACCGGATCGCCCATGACAACGGGCGCCTTGACTCCGTTGACATGGAGAGTGATCCCGCGGGCTCGCAACTCCGGTTGGAGAAGGTCGATCGCCCTGTCGACGATGTCGCGCAATCGCACCGCCTGCACCGCGTCGGCGGAACCTGGCCGCTCGATGAGACGCCGCAACCGGTTCAGCACGTCGGAAGCCCGTCGCGCCTGACGTGCCGCCTGCCGCATGGCTTCACGCGCCACGGCGATTTCGGCCGGGCCCTCATCAAGCAGGCGGCCCGCAGCCTGAGTGTTCGCCATGACGGCCGTCAAGGGCTGATTGAGCTCATGCGCCAGGCCGGCGGTCAGCTCGCCGAGCGCGCCCAGTCGGCTCGTTTGTCCAAGTCGCAGGAGCTCTTCCGCGCGGACCCGCGCCCGCCGTTGCCGGAAATAGCTGTACGACAGTGCGCCGCCGGCCATCGCCAGCGAGATCCAGAGGAGCAAGCCCGCCCAGGGCAGTTCCGCCCATCCGAGGCTGCGTCCCACGACGAGATCGAACGGTTGGCTGTCGCTGGCGAGACGCTTGTTGAATGTAAATCGGCGCATGGCCGACAGCGGAGCCGAGGCCGAGTCGTCGCCCCCAGCCCGGTCGGCAGGACGACGGTCGTTCCAGTGGAACTCGCCGGGAGCCAGGACAAGTCGCACATCGGTTGCCCCCTGGAGCGACTCCGGCCACTCGGTTGGCGCAACCATGCCTTTCAGGTCGAGTTCAATCGCATAACTGGCGGGCTCGGACGCCAGGACCAGCCAGATCCGTCCCTCTCCCACGTCTTTGCCGGCAGCCACCGGATGACGCAGACGGCGTGATTCCTCGTGCGCCGCCGCCACTCCCCTTGCAACCACATCCGCCGGCCACGCGCCGGCCGGTTCGCGGCGCTCGACCCTCAGGATGTGCGGGTAGATCGCCGGCAACCGCCGGGCCGGCCCGTCACGGTCGCCGGTCGGCTGCAGCAGGGCCAGCATCGCGAGCACGGCATCGTGCTGGGCGGCGCTCTGGCTCAACAGGCGATGCGCAATCCGGGCATCGGTCTGGAAGTCCGCTTCCAACCGATCGATTCCGGTCTGCACCAGGACGACGACGCCCGCAATCGCAACAGCTCCCGTCAGCAATCCCCAGCGCCAGACGGAGCGCCCACCGTCAGATCCCATCAGCGCGCCCTATAGCGAGGACCGACGCCATTGCCATCGCCGGCGAGGCACGGCCCCGGAAAGCCGTAATCCTACATACAACATTACCAGTGCGGTGAATCGCGTCACGCCGAGGAGAGCACGCGGGAACACCCGACTAATAGTTAATTTGTACTACATGGCGCTGTACGTGAACTACCCGCTTGCCAGGAGTTGCGGTGCCGATACAACAATCAGGCGACGAGCCGGAGGGCTCGCTGCACCGTGGCAACTACCGAGGAGGGAGACATGAATAACAAGTTAACGACTCGACGTCTGATCCTGAGGTCCGGCATGGGGGTCTCGCTGGGCGGATTATTGTCCGCCTGCGGGGGCGGAGGCGGCGGTACCGCCGTCAGTGCGACCGGCGGCGCTGCACCGGCCCCGGAGTTGTCCAATCTCGACGCGTCGACCTACATGATCGGGTATACGGTTGAGGTTCAAGGGCGGGAGCGCACCTTCCTGCTGGGGAC
Organism: uncultured beta proteobacterium; assembly: GCA_963834335.1. Classification (GTDB taxonomy): domain Bacteria; phylum Pseudomonadota; class Gammaproteobacteria; order Burkholderiales; family Burkholderiaceae_E; genus Lautropia. The sequence goes on from CAWIBK010000002.1 coordinate 1,636,181, forward strand.
CGGCTTTGCCATTGAAGGCAACCTGATCGCGACCAATTCCCATGTCACCCAGGGGCTGCTCGAAGAGGCCCGCTCCCTCGCTCAGGCCGGCATCCGGCTGAAGAAGGCCTCGGCCTTCCAGTCCGAAACCGGCAGGGAATTTCCACTGCTGAAGGCGGTCATCCACCCCTCGTATACCGGCAGCACCCGCAGCCCTGACGTCGGGCTGTTCGAAGCCCGGGAACAGCTCCCTACGCGGCTGACGCTCGAAAGTCCGGAGGGCAGCACCCGGTTGAGAAAAGGCGACGCGTTGCAGCAGAACGGGTTCCCGGGCGACCTGTTCAATGCAGTATTCAATGACTTCCAACCGGGGCTGTCGGTGCCCAAGGCCACTCTCTATTCCGGCACACTGCAAGCAATCGAGCATTTCGACACCCGGGTGGTGGTCAATCCGGCCAATCTCTCCACCATCGACATGTACCAGCACAGCATGGACACGTCCGGAGGCACGAGCGGCTCGCCCATCCTGAGCGCCGGCAAGGTGGTCGGAGTGCACAATTCCGGCCTCAGCTACGACGTCTTCGTCTCGGGCCCGAACAACACGGCGGTCATCCGGCGCATACCCACCGCGACCGGCAGTTGGGGCATCAACGTCAAGCACCTGCACAACCTGGTGAACTTCTACAAGCAGGGCGTGCTGGCAGCCGACAAGAGTTTCACGGTGCCACCGCCGGACAGCTTGCTGGCAGCCCCGGGCGGCGGGCAGTCCACGACCGGCGGGGGAGCCGGTAACACTTTCGGGGGCACCGTAAGCAACGCAAGCAACGCCAACGTCACTCACCAACTTCGGCTTAGCGTGGACCAGGCGCTCAAGGTCACCGGGACCACCCAATGGCCGGCGAACCCGTCACTCGGCCTCGCCGCCCGCACCTTCAACCTGACCGGCACCTCAGACGCGAACGGGCGGTTCGAGTTCTTTGACAACACCCCGGAGGTCATCACCGGCTTTCGGCGGGGGGTGTACCTGGGATTCCTGAACTCGGCCAGCGGCCGCATCGCCGGCGAATACTACGAGTTGAACGAGTCGACCCGCGAGCTGATCTACTTCGGCGACTGGACGGCGACCCGATAGGCCGCCGCCCCTGTCAAGGTCCGGCCGCCCGCCGCGGGCAAGCAGGCGGGCGGAGCCGGTATCGGGAACAAGCGGCACAGGGCGGCGGATGCGCCGGTAAGGCCGGCGCTCGGATCCCCAGGCGACCGTGCAAGGAATCGCGCTCGACCGGCTTTGGGATCTGGACCAGAATGGGGTCGAGCAGATGCGGTCCCCCGCTGGCAACGGAGACGATCGAGATGACACCCCAGGATGAGGCGGGCGACGATCTGGTGCTGAGGCTGTACCGTGGCAGCACCGAAGTGCCGTTCTCGCGGTTTCAGGACTGGTCGCTGGAGATGCTCGGCGGGCTGGTCCGGTTTGACGGCGCCTGGTGGGGCAAGGCGACGTCCAACCCCGGCAAGATGCTGCATGTCCATCTGCACAATGCCGACGAATCGATCATCACAGACTATCAGCGCATTGACGCGGACGACTTCTTCCGCGACGCGATGCTGTCCAGACCCGGCACCACCATCAACATCGCCGACCTGATGTCGCGCAAGGATTTCGAGCGATCACCGGTCTACACCCGCTACGGCCGCAAACATCGTATCGAGGCCGCCCTGGGCACGGCGATCCTGGAGCCGGTGTCGTCGATGCTGGAATTCCTGACCATCTGGCGGTTCGACCCGCGGTGGCCATTTTCGGAGGCCGACCGTCTGCTGACCCAGCGGCTGATGCCGCATCTGTTCGAAGCCAACCGGATCAGCCGGCTGGTTTCGCTTCGCGGTCCGCTGGACAACGAGGCCGCGAGCGATTCAAACCATCCCTGGGCACTGGTGGATGCGCAGGACGGCGTCCTGCTTGAAGTCAACGCCAGCTTCGTAGCCCTGGTCAACCGGGAATGGCCGCAGTGGCATGGCGCTGTGCTTCCGCAACCGCTGCGCAGGCTGCTCAAGCGATGCCGCTCGTTCAAGGGCAATCAGGTGGTTGTCGACATTACCGACGTCGACGGCTTCCGGGTCCTTACTGCGCATGCACCCAAGGCCGGTGACCGTCTGGGTAAACGAGAAAGCGAGGTACTAGCGCTGTACCTCGCCGGCCATTCATCCCGACAGATCGCCGCAGCGCATCAACGCTCCACTGCCACGGTCAGAAACCAGCTGGCGAGAATCTATCGCAAGTTCGGCGTGCACAACAAGGTCGAGTTGCTGCGTGCGGCCGAAGGCCTGGAGCCCACCGCGGTGCCTGTTCACATCGAGCATCCCGGGATCCGCAACGACAGCCCCGGCCGCGGAGCACCGGTGCCCGCCGCTGCTGCCGGAGGTTCCTTCAGGGCTGGCCCTGAACCGGATCGAGAACATGGATGACACGGCTCGCGATCAGGTCCTTGGTGCGGGCCCCGTACGCTGCCATGTGCGGCGCCGCAGCATGCGCGGCCAGGGCGGCCATATCCTCCCATTTCTCGATGACGACGAAGGTATCCGGACCATAAGCGGTCTGCATCGCAGGCGCGCCCTCGGCATCGATGGTAGCGACATACTCGATACAACCGCGCTCGGCTCGGACCGCCGGAACGTTCGCCCTGAAGGCCTGCAGGATCTTTTCGCGTTGGCCAGGCTTTGCAGTGATGACGGCGAGAACATGAATCATCTGGATCTCCGGATAGCAGTGTCGTGACGGATGGTGGACCAAAGTATGCCGGAGCCGGCTTCCGGGCGAGGAGGCTTGTCCGCGAAGGTATGCCTGCAGTCCCATTGCTCCACTGCTATGATCGATCGACGTTGACGGGCAGGTGAGGATAGTGACGATGAGCGCAGGCCGGCGCGGCATGTTGGGGTGGGGCGCGGCCCTCGCCTCGAGCAGTGTCCTGGGCGGCTGCTCGATCGGCGGAATCCTCTCGACGTTGACTGACAATGGCGGCGCCCGTCTCATCGCCGACCAGGCGTATGGTGACGATCCCCGCCAGCGGCTGGACATCTATCAGCCCGCCACCGGCACGCAGTGGCCGATCGTCATGTTCTTCTATGGCGGTTCCTGGAACAACGGCAGCCGGGCGACCTATCGCTTCGTCGGCGAGGCGCTCGCGGCACAGGGCATCCTGGCGGTGATACCGGACTATCGCGTATACCCGCAGGTCCGCTATCCCGACTTCCTCTCGGACTGCGCTGCCGCGACCGGCTGGACGATGCGGCACCTGGCCCGGTCCGGCGGGGATCCGGCGCGCCTGATCCTGGCCGGCCACAGCGCCGGAGCTTACAACGCTGCCATGCTGGCGCTCGATCCGCGCTGGCTCGACGCGCCAATCGCGCAAGGCCCGACGGGCCGCCTGCGCCCGGCCGCCTGGGTCGGACTTGCCGGCCCCTACGACTTCCTGCCGATCGGCAATCCGGACGTGAAGCCGGTCTTCTTCCACCCGGCCTACCCTTCCGGCTCACAGCCGATCGACTATGCGACAGCCGGAACGCCCCCCTGCTTCCTGGCTGCGCCACGCGACGACGAACTGGTAAACCCCGATCGCAACACCGGGCAGATGGCCGCCAAGCTGCGGCAAGCGGGCGTCCAGGTGCAGGAACGCCGCTACGACTCGGTCGGGCACATGACCCTGATCGGTGCTTTTGCCGGACCCTTGACTTGGAAAGCGCCGGTCCGCGAGGACGTCGTAGCCTTCATCCGGACCCGGGTTGGCACTTGAACCGCCTCTGCCCGATATGGGGGATCATCCCGATGTCGGGTGGCGGCCGGACCGACTAGACTGATTGAATAGGGTGGGAACCGTCCGCCCAATCCCTCCAAGGAGAAGGCTAATGAGCCTGGTCAAGCTGGTGTCCACAGCGGTTGTCGCATTGTCTTTTTCGGTCCCTGCCTGGGCGCAGTCGCCGATCGTCATCAAGTTCAGCCACGTCGTCGCCGAAGCGACGCCCAAGGGCCAGGGCGCGATCAAGTTCAAGGAAGTGGCGGAAAAGCTCCTCCCCGGCAAGGTCGAAGTCCAGGTTTTTCCCAGCTCGCAGCTATTCGGCGACGCCAAGGAACTGGAAGCCCTGCTGCTGGGCGACGTGCAGTTCATCGCACCATCGCTCTCCAAGTTCGACCGCTACACCAAGAAGATCCAGGTCTTCGATCTGCCCTTCCTGTTCGACGACATCGCCGCGGTTGATCGCTTCCAGCAGGGCAAGGATGGCAAGGCCTTGCTCGATGCGATGCAATCCAAGGGCCTTCAGGGCCTGGGCTACTGGCACAACGGAATGAAGCAGATGTCCACCAACCGCGACAAGCTCAGCCGCCCGGACGACGTCAAGGGGCTGAAGTTCCGCATCCAGGCTTCCGACGTTCTGGAAGCGCAGTTTCGGGCACTGGGGGCCAATCCGCAGAAGATGGCCTTCTCCGAGGTCTACCAGGCACTGCAGACCGGCGTGGTGGACGGCCAGGAGAACACCTGGTCCAACATCTACTCGCAGAAGTTCTTCGAGGTGCAGAAGACCATCGCAAGCACCAACCACGGCGTGATCGACTACATGGTGGTCACCAATGGCAAGTGGTGGAAGGGGCTGCCGGAAGACGTGCGCAAGGGGCTCACCCAGGCGATGGACGAGGCGACCAAGCATGCGAACAAGCTCGCCGATGACCTGAACGAGCGCGACCGCAAGCGCATCGCCGATGCCGGCAAAGCCAAGATCCAGACGCTGTCCAAGGACGACGTCGCGGCCTGGCGCAAGGCGATGGAGCCGGTCTGGAAGAAGTTCGAGTCGGATATCGGCAAGGACCTGATCGACGCGGCGCTGAAGTCCAACAGCTAGACACGGCGCGCCCCGGGGGAGTCGTGCGATGCGGCTGATCGGCTGGCTTGAACGTCTGGAGGAGGGTCTGATCGCGCTGTTGCTGGCGGTCATGACCCTGATCACCTTCAGCCAGGTGATCGCCCGTTACGTCTTCAACTACAGTTTCGTCTGGGCCCTGGAGCTGGTGCTGTTCCTTTTCGGCGGGCTCATCTTCCTCGGCATTTCCTACGGCGTGCGGGTCGGCGCGCACATCGGCGTGGACGCGCTGGTCAAAACCCTCTCGCCCGACCGGGCACGGCTGGTCAGCATGCTCGCCACCGTGCTGTGCATGGTGTACGCGGCCATCGTCTTTGTCGGCGCATGGATCTACGTCGACAAGATGTACGAGATCGGCATCCTGGCGCAGGATATGCCGATACCGCAATGGGTGCCCCGCCTGGTACTGCCGGTGGGCTACGGGCTGTTGTTCCTGCGATTCGGCCAGGTGCTGCTGCGCCTGTACCGCGGCGAGGAGACGCGTCTGCTGGGCGACGAAGCCGAGGACGCGCTCAGGCACCGCGCGGTGGACATCGACACAGGGGACCCACCGAAATGACCACCGCAGCGCTGGTATTCATGCTGTTCCTGTTCATGCTCCTCGGCATGCCGGTGGCGGTGGCGCTCGGATTGTCTTCGTTGCTGACCATCCTGGTATTCGGCCACGATTCGCTGGCATCGCTCTCGCTCAAGCTCTATGAGACCTCCGAGGCGTTCACGCTGCTGGCGATCCCGTACTTCATCCTGAGCGGCGCCTTCATGACCACCGGCGGTGTCGCCAAACGGATGATCCGCTTCGCCATCGGCTGCGTCGGCCACCTGCGCGGCGGGCTCGCCATGGCGTCGGTCCTCGCCTGCATGCTGTTCGCGGCGGTTTCCGGATCTTCGCCGGCGACGGTGGTGGCGGTCGGCTCCATTGTCATCGCCGGCATGGTCCGGGCGGGCTACCCGAAAGCGTTTGCCGCCGGTGTCGTGTGCAATGCCGGCACCCTTGGCATCCTGATTCCGCCCTCCATCGTGATGGTGGTCTACGGTGCAGCCACCGAGACCTCGGTCGGCAAGCTTTTCATGGCCGGCGTGATCCCGGGCATTCTGCTGGGACTGATGCTGATGGTTGCCATCTACGTCATCGCCCGGATCAAGAACCTGCCGTCACAGCCGCGCGCCAGTCTGAAGGAGGTATTGCGGTCCGGACGCGACTCCTTCTGGGGACTGATGCTGATCGTCATCATCCTCGGCGGCATCTACGGTGGCGTGTTCACGCCCACCGAAGCGGCGGCGGTCGCGGCGGTCTACGCCTTCCTGGTCGCCGTCTTCGTCTATCGCGACATGGGAATGCGGGATGTGCCCGGCGTGCTGGTGGATGCCGCCAAAGTGACGGTGATGCTGATGTTCATCATCGCCAATGCGCTGTTGTTCGCGCACGTACTGACCACCGAGCGGATCCCGCAGGCGATCACCGCCCAGATCGTCGCATGGGGCATGGCGCCGTGGATGTTCCTGATCGTGGTCAACATCCTGCTGCTGGTCGCCGGGATGTTCATGGAGCCGACGGGGGTCATCCTGATCATGGCGCCCATCCTCTTTCCCATCGCCACCGAACTGGGGATCGATCCGGTCCACCTCGGCATCATCATGGTGGTGAACCTGGAGATCGGGATGGTCACCCCGCCGATCGGACTGAACCTGTTCGTCACCAGCGGCATCACCAACATGTCGATCGGCGAGGTCATCCGCGCTGCGATGCCGTGGCTGGCCGTGCTGCTGCTGTTCCTCGTGATCGTCACGTATATTCCCCAGGTGGCCCTCTGGTTGCCGAATCTGCTGATGTGACGGGGGGCCGCAGGCGACAGGCATGAGCGCGCAAGACACCGCCGACGGCGCCGGGTTCCACGGCGTCATTCCCTACCTCGTATCTCCGATCGCCGACGATGGCCGAGTCGACGCGGCCGTCCTGGCGCGCCTGTGCGACGATCTCATCCAGGCCGGCGTCCACGGCCTCGCTCCACTCGGGTCGACCGGCGAGTTCGCCTATCTCGGCTGGGAACAGCGCCGCGCCGTCGTCGAAGTCGTGGTGGCCGCAACCCGCAAGCGTGTGCCGGTCATACCCGGCGTGGCGGCGACGACCATCGTCGAGGCGGTCCGCCAGACCCGCGCCATGCAGGCACTTGGCTGCGACGGCATCCTGGCGATCCTGGAGGCCTACTTCCCCGTGACCGATGACGGCGTCGTCGCCTACTTCCAGGCTATCGCCGAGGCCACCGACCTGCCGGTGGCCATCTACACCAACCCGAATTTCCAGCGCGCCGACCTCACCCTCGGGGCGATCGACAGGCTCAGCCGGATCGGCAACATCCGCTACATCAAGGATGCCTCGACCAATACCGGCCGCCTGCTCTCGATCATCAATCGCGTGCAGGGCCGCATGCAGGTCTTCTCGGCGTCAGCGCACATACCCGCCTGCGTGATGCTGATCGGCGGGGTCGGCTGGATGGCCGGCCCGGCCTGCCTGGTCCCGCGGCAAAGTGTCGCGCTCTACCAGCTCTGCCGCGAGCGCCGATGGGACGAGGCGATGCGCCTGCAGACCAGGCTCTGGAAGCTCAACGAAGCCTTCTCGCGTCACAATCTGGCGGCCTGCATCAAGGGGGGACTGGAACTGCAGGGCTATCCCGTCGGCGGACCGATCGCGCCGCAATCCCCCTTGTCGACTGAAGGCAGGGCCGAGGTCCGCCAGGCCCTGCTGGCTCTGGACGCACTCTAGGAGGCTGCGCGCGGACGCTAACAGATACCCCGCCCAGGAATCAGGACCGATTCACCTGCGTTCGCGATTCCGGTTAGACTTTCATCCCTGTCGGCGGATCGAGGTCTTGATCGGGGCCTGTTGTCCCCGCACCTCCCGCTGCCATCTTCGCCCCGCCACCCGTTCAGGCGTGCGGCAATCCATCGTCGAATCGGCTGCCGCCAGCCCCAGGCTGCGGCGATCACAGGGCTATCAGGCTCGGCATTTCCGTCGCCGATGCTTCCGGCTTGCCGCGTCCTGACCCGGTAGCCCGGAGTCACGCACTGATGGCGTGGCGACACTGCCGATTCGCTATCCGCCCTCCTGGAACCAGCAAGGACAGAGACTGTGACACAAAAAAACGATCCGATGACTCCTGACGGCGCTGTCACTCCCATCGATACCGACTACAAGATCGGCCAGGACAATATCCTGGTCAAACTCGGTCCGTTCGGCCTGGACATCCACAACCGCGTATTCGCGATATCGGGCCTCACCGTCGTGGCCTTCGTCGCGCTGACGCTGATCTTCCAGAATGATGTCGAGCCCTTGTTCAAGGGCCTGCGCGGCTGGCTGACGGCGAACCTCGACTGGTTCTTCATCTCCGCCGGCAACATCTTCGTCGTCGTCTGTCTCGGGCTCGCAGTCTCGCCGCTGGGAAAGGTTCGCCTGGGCGGCACCGAGGCAAGTCCCGATTACACATACCTCGGCTGGTTCTCCATGCTCTTTGCCGCCGGCATGGGCATTGGACTGATGTTCTACGGCGTATCGGAACCGCTGACGCACTTTGGCAGCGCGCTCGGCGGCACTACGATGGAGAACGGCGTGCGTACGGACTGGGCGCCGCTCGGAGCCGCCGCCGGCGACCCCTCCGCCGCGCAGCGCCTGGCCATGGCGGCCACCATCTTTCACTGGGGCCTGCATCCCTGGGCAATCTACGCCATCCTGGCGCTCGGGCTGGCGTTATTTTCCTTCAACAAGGGGCTGCCGCTGACGATACGGTCCATCTTCTATCCGCTGCTGGGTGAGCGCATCTGGGGCTGGCCGGGTCACCTTGTCGACATCCTGGCCGTGCTGGCGACGATGTTCGGCCTGGCGACTTCGCTCGGGCTCGGCGCCTCGCAGGCAGCCGCCGGCCTCAATTACCTTTTCGGCATTCCCCTCGGCAACACGACCCAGATCGTGCTGGTGATCGGAATCACGGGCATCGCACTGGCCTCGGTCCTCGCCGGGCTCGACGCCGGCGTCAAACGGCTTTCGGAAGTCAACATGGTGCTGGCGGTGATCCTGCTGCTCTTCGTCATCGTGGTGGGGCCGACGCTCGCGATCCTGACCGGCTTCTTCTCCAATCTGGGCGCCTATGCGGAGTATCTGCCGGCCCTGGCCAATCCGTTCGGGCGCGATGACGCGAACTACTCCCAGGGCTGGACGGCCTTCTACTGGGCGTGGTGGATTTCCTGGTCACCCTTCGTCGGCATGTTCATCGCCCGCGTCTCGCGCGGCCGGACTGTTCGCGAGTTCATCCTGTCGGTCCTGATCGTGCCGTCGCTTGCCTGTGTGTTGTGGATGACGGTATTCGGAGGCACCGCGATCTCGCAGTTGGTGCAGGACGGGTACAAGGCGGTCGCGGGGGCGGACCTGCCGCTGCAGATCTTCCTCATGCTCGACGCGCTGCCACTGGCGCAGATCACTTCGTTCCTGGCAATCGTGCTGGTGGTGGTTTTCTTCGTCACCTCGTCGGATTCCGGTTCCCTGGTGATCGACGTGATCTCCGCGGGCGGCAAGGTCGACGCGCCAACGCCCCAGCGCGTCTTCTGGTGCGTGTTCGAAGGGCTGGTCGCCATAGCGTTGATCCTGGGGGGCGGCCTCGTCGCCTTGCAGGCCATGGCCGTGTCCACCGGCTTTCCCTTCACCATCGTGCTGCTGGTCGCTACCGTGGCAGTCGTGAAGGGGCTTTCGTCGGAGCCCAGGGGAACCTGAGGCGAGCACTCATGCAGGTCGAGCAGCACGAGATACTGGACTTCCTGAGACGGTACCCCCCGTTCAAGGAGCTGCCGGAAGCGACCTTGCAGCGGGTAGCGACGTCCGTGGACGTGCGCTACTTCAAGGCGGGTGCCAGGATCCTGGAATTCGGCGAGGAAGCCGTCGCCTGGCATGTCGTGCGAAGCGGCTCGGTCGAGGTCTTCCGTCGCGACGGCACGCTGTACAACCGCCTTACCGAAGGCGGCTACTTCGGTGAATTCGGCTTGCTGCATCGCAAGCGCGTGCGGTTTCCGGTCCGGGCGCTCGAGGACACGCTTCTCTACCTGATACCGGAGCCGGAATTCGTCGACCTGTTCGAGAACAACGAGCAATTTGCCGATCTGGTGGAGAGCGAGGATCGCACTCGCCTGCGGCACGTGGTTCTGCGTCGCGAGGAATCCAATCAGCTGCTGTCGGCCACCGTCGAGAGCCTGATCACTCGCGAGCCGGTGTCGCTGTCGAGGACGGCAACCGTGCTGGCGGCGGCCCGGCAGATGGCGGAGGCGGGTGTCTCGTCGCTGCTGATCGTGGACACCGCTGCCGCAGCCGAGGGACAGGCCGCGGATACGATGGCCGACCTGGCAGGCGATGCCCCGATGGTCGGGATCGTCACGGACCGTGACATCCGCAACCGGCTGGTGGCTCAAGGTCTCGGCTATGAGACACCCGTGAGCGAAATCATGACGTCCGATCTCGTATCGGTGGAACATAACCAACTGGTTTTCGAGGCGATGCTGCAGATGCTGCGGCACAACGTCCATCATCTTCCGGTACTGCGGCACCACAAGACCATCGGCGTGATCGCGCTTTCCGACGTCATCCGCTACGAGTCGCGCAACAGCCTGTTCGTCGTCAGCAGCATCTTCCGCCAGCCCGGAATCGATGGTCTCGCCGCGCTCACGGCAGACGTGCGGGCCAGCTTCATGAGAATGGTGACCGAGGACGCGAGCTCGCGCATGGTCGGCAGCGCCATGGCCGTGATCGGCCGCAGCTTCAAGCAGCGGCTGCTGGAACTTGCGCAGGAGCAGCTGGGCCCGCCGCCGGTACCGTATTGCTTTCTCGCCCTCGGCTCCATGGCGAGGCACGAGCAGATCGTGGTGACCGACCAGGACAACGCCCTGGTGCTGGACGACCGGTTCGACCCCTCGCGGCACGACGCCTACTTCAGCCAGCTCGCGACCTTCGTCAGCGACGGCCTGGCACGCTGCGGCTATACCTACTGCACCGGAGGCATCATGGCGACCAACGCCCGCTGGCGCCAGCCATTGCGGGTCTGGGAATCGTACTTCACCCGCTGGATCGATCAACCCACTGCCGAGTCCCTGCTCAGCAGCAGCATCTTCTTCGACCTCGACGGCGTCGGGGGCGAGTTGCGCTGGGCGGACCGGCTGCGCGGCCTGATTGCACGCAAGGCCGCGGCGAGCCCACGTTTCCTGGCCTGCATGGCGCGCAACGCCCTCCTGCGCACCCCGCCCCTGGGTTTCTTCAGGGACTTCGTCGTGGAGTCGGACGGACGTCACTCCAAGGCCATCAATCTGAAACGCCGCGGCACCGCACCGATGGCGGACCTGATCAGGGTGCACGCCTTGGCGATCGGCTCAGAATCGCTGAACTCCTTTGAACGCCTGCAGGAAGTGATTGCGGCGGACATCCTGCCGCGCGGGCGAGGACAGGACATCCACGATTCGCTCGAGTTCATCTCGACCGTGCGCATCCGCAACCAGGCCGCCGACCTGGCGGCCGGTCAGGAGCCTGACAACAGCATCGAGCCGGACAAGCTTTCCGAGTTCGAGCGCAAGAGCCTGCGCGACGCGTTCCTGATCCTGAGCAATGCGCAGGCGTACCTCAAGTTCCGCTACCAGCCCGGCCGGGTCAACTGAGGCCGCGACCGTGTTGCACGCCGGGCTCCTGCGCCGACCCGCCCCGGCCGACGTCCCTGCCGACACGGCGCCGGAAACGCCTGACTGGCCGCTGCGGTTCGCCCAGCTGGCCGAAAGTGCGCGCGACGCACGGCTGAAAGCCTACTATGCCCGCGGCACTGTGTCCGGCAGCACGCCCCTGTACGCAACGCCGCTGATGGCGATGGATATCGAGACGACGGGGCTGGATCCCGCGAGGGACGGAATCGTCAGTATCGGGCTGGTACCGATGAGTCTGGAGCGGATTCGCACCAGTGCCTCGCGACACTGGATTCTCAAGCCCAGGGTTCCGCTAGGCGAAATGTCGGTGACGATCCACGGAATCACCGACTCCCAGGTTCGGACCGCACCGGATCTGGCCGAGCTTCTGGCCGACCTGCTGGATGTGATTTCCGGCCATGTCCTGGTGGTCCACTGCCGGTCGATCGAGCGGCAATTCCTCAATGGCGCCCTGCGTACACGCATCGGTGAAGACATCGAGTTCCCGGTGATAGACACCATGGAACTGGAGGCGCGACTGTATCGCGGACGACGTCCAGGGCTCATCGATCGGCTGCTGGGACGGCGGCCACCGCAGGTGTCCATCCGGCTGGCCGACAGCCGCCAACGCTACGGCCTGCCTCGCTATCGGCCTCATCACGCGCTCACTGACGCCCTTGCCTCCGCCGAGTTGCTGCAGGCGCAGGTCGCGCACCGTTATGCACCGGACACGCCGGTCAGGGCCTTGTGGTGGTAAGCCGGCGCAGGTTCACAGAACTTTGCATCTATTGCGGAAACACGGTACTCCGGATGGCCCCATGTTGGCCGTGGAGGAAAAAACGCGGTACCGTACCTTGTCCCGTTTGCGTTGATTTCCGCAGGATCCTGAATAGGAGTCCATTGTGGCCCTGTTTATCATTGAACGCACGTTTGCCGAGCAGCTGAATCTCACTGCGGAAACCGCCCGGCTGGTGGGTGAGGTCAATGACGGCGCCGGCGTGCACTGGTTGTTCTCGTTCCTATCCGCCGACAAGAAAAAAACGTATTGCCTGTATGAGGCGCCGGACGCCGAAGCGATCCGGGAAGCGGCGCGGCAGGCGCAACTGCCCGCCGACGTGGTCGTCGAAGTAACGCAGGTCCGGCCCGAGGAACTTGCCTGAGATTCACGCAGGCGGCTGGCATGGATGTCTGGCAGTTCGTGGGTCGGCAGCGGGAGGTCGGGATTCTCGACACGGCTTTGGACGCTGCCATCGCAGGCCGGCCACGAGTGATATTGCTGGCGGGAGAGCCGGGCATCGGCAAGTCGTACACGGCGCAGGAAGCCGCCCGGCGCGCCGCGCAGCGCGACATGCTGGTGATCTGGGGACGATGCTCGGAGGAGCCAGGCGCGCCCCCTTACTGGCCCTGGCTGCAGTTGATCCGCCGCTATACCGCGCAGCAGGATGATGCCCGCCTGCGCGACATCCTGGGTCCGGCTGCGCCACAGGTGGCGGCCCTCGATGCGGAGTTGACCGCGCGGCTCGGGATAGCCGCCGCGAGCCCCGAGGAGTCCGACGCGGCCAAGGCCCGGTTTCGACTGTTCGATTCGATCGCCGGATTCTGGCGTCGCGCAGCGGATCTGAAGCCCGTGCTGCTGGTCATCGATGACCTGCACCGGGCCGACGTGCCCTCATTGCGGCTTCTGGAGTTCGTCATCGCCGAGGCCGGCGGCAGCCGCCTGATGCTGCTCGGCACCTACCGGGATGCCGAGGTCAGACGCCAGCACCCGCTGTCCGACACGCTGGCGGAATTGCGCAGGCATACATCGGTAGAGCGCCTGCTGCTCGGCGGCTTCAGCCCTGTCGAGACCGCGCAGTATGTTCGCGCCGCGGCGAGCGCCATCGGCAGCGACATAGTAACGGCGCTGCATGAAAGAACCGAAGGCCATCCCCTGTTTCTCGCCGAACTGGTTCGCGACATCGAACAGGCACGCGGCGCGGGCCGCGAGCCCGATCGCCCGGGGGTGAGATACAAGCTGGAGGGAGTCCGTGGTGTCATCGGGGCCCGACTGAACCGACTGACCCCTTCCTGCTTGCAGGTTCTTCAGCATGCCGCCGTGTGCGGACGCGAGTTTCGATTCGACGTACTACGCCTGATCAGCGACGACCTGCCCGACGATCAATGCCAGTCCGCGCTTCAGGAAGCTCAGGAGGCCAGCCTGGTTCATGTCCAATCCGAAAACGGGCTCTACCAGTTCGCGCATGCGCTGGTGCGCGACCTGCTTTACGACGAGCTTCCCCAAGCGGCCCGCAGTCGGCTGCACCGGCGCCTCGGCGCGGTCCTCGAGCGCCTTCACAAAGACGACCTCGCGCCGTGCCTGTCCTTGCTGGCGCATCACTACCATGCAGCGGGCACGGTAGACGACAGCAATGTCAAGGCGATCGAATACGCCACGCGGGCTGCACAGCAGGCCGCCGCGATGCAGGCCCACGAGGAGGCATCGCTGCACTACCGGCGTGCCTGCGTCGCACTGCCGGCGGGTACGGCTTCGGACGCCCAGCGCTGCCAGTTGCTGCTTGCCCAGGGCCAGGCCGAAAACAGCGCCGGGGCCAGCCGGGCGGCGTTGCAGACGTTTGCGGAAGCGGCGCAGTGCGCCAGGCGGCTGGGCGACGCATCGTTGCTGGCACGCTCCGCCATCGGATTCGGAGACGCCCAATGGCGGCTGGGCACCGAGGGCTCGCAGGCTGTCACTATGATCCGGGAGGCACTGACCCGGGTGGATCCGCACGACAGCCGCGAGCGGAGTGCGCTGCTGGCTGCTTTGTGCCAGGCGCTGCTCTTCGCCAACGAGCCGGATGCCGCCGAGGCGGCCTTCCGGGAGGGAGTCGCGATCGGTCGCCGCCTGAATGAGCCCTTGCTGCACTTCAGGGCCTTGTGCGCGATCCTGCCGGGGCGGTGGTATCCGGATCGGCTGGCGCTGCGCATCGAGGCCGCCCGGGAAGCCCTTGCCGTCGCTCGCGAGGCCCGCCACCCGGAATGGTCCACACCTTATCTTTCGGGCTGGCACTCGGGTGACCTGATGGAAATCGGCGATACCGCGGGCGCCGCGGCAACGGCCCGGTTCCATCTCAGCAGCGGGGCGGCGATGCGTGAGCCCTTCAACGAGGCCGTGGCCCTGGCAGCGCTGGCAATGATCGCCACTCACGAAGGCCGATTCGACGAAGCCGAAGCGCTTGCTCTCGACGCGCTGCGTCGTGGCCAGCGCTTCGACCGTGCGAATGCAGCCGGACTCTTCGGCGTGCAGATGTTCACCCTGCGGCGTCAGCAGGGACGACTCGGGGAGGTGGCTCCGGTCCTGCGTCAGTTCCTGAACAGCGAAGGGCAGGCCGCTACCTGGCGCCCCGGCCTTGCGGTGTTGCACTGTGAGCTCGGCGCACGGGAAGAGGCGCGTGAACTGTTCGAGCGGCTTGCCGTCGGAGGATTTGCCGGCCTGGCCCCGGATGCGATCCGGATTGCGAGCCTTTCCTACCTCGCCGAAGTCTGTGCCTGGCTGCACGATCCGGTTCGCGCCGGGACGCTATACGACCTGCTCTCGCCCTACGCGGGACGCAACATCGTCTTCGGCGCACACACCGCATCGTTCGGATCCGCCGACCGGCTGCTCGGGATGCTGGCCACGACGCAAGGCCGCTGGGAAGTGGCACAGGGGCATTTCGAACAGGCGCTTGCCTTCGACGAGCTCACCGGGGGCCGCCCCTGGCTGGCGCGCACCCGCCATGAGTTCGCTGCCATGCTGCTGCAGCGGCGGACGGCGGGGGACGTCGCGCGCGCCCGCCTTCTGCTCGATGAGGTGCTCGACAGCGCCAGGGCAATGGGCATGGCCGGACTCGAGCAAGCCGCCCTTGAACTGAGCCGGCACTCCCTCCACGAACAGCTTGAGGGGGGTGGGCCTGAAGCTGCGCCGGACCCGGAGGCCACCCCGACCCCGGTAGCGGGTCTGTCCCGGCGCGAGGTGCAGGTGCTGCGGCTGATGGCGGCGGGCAAGACGAACCAGGAAATCGCGGACGTGCTCTTTCGCAGTCCCAACACGGTGGCCAACCATGTGCGCAGCATCCTGACCAAGACCGGGACTGCCAATCGCGCCCAAGCCACCGCTTTCGCCGCCCGCCGCGGTCTGCTCGAAACGGGCTAGCCAGTTCCGAATGGCCAGTTCCGAATGGCCAGTTCCGAATGGCCAGTTCCGAATGGCCGGTTCCGAATAGTCAGTTCTGACCAGGCGGCCGGTCCGGGTCGGCTCCGTTAGCGGAAGTGACCTGCCAGCAGAATGATCAGTTCAGTCGATGCGCGCCCGGCCCGCCCAGCGATACCTTGGATCCCGTACCCCGCCCCCCAGTGGGTACGGTCGCTCAACCATCCGAGGAGATCATCATGAAACGCACACCGATTTCCGTTCTATCTCTGGCCTGCACGCTGGCGGCAGCAAGCACACTGATCCACGCGACGGCCTCGGCCCAGTCCGCGCCGGCACACGCAAGTCATGTCGTCAAGCCGGCGAGCGAACTGCAGTGGGTCGACCTGCCTTCCCTGCCGCCCGGCGCCAAGTTCGTCGTCCTCGAAGGCCCGATGAACCAGGCAGTGCCGTTCACCGCACGCATCCGGATGCCGGCCAACTACCGGGTCCCGGCACATTGGCACCCGGCCGTCGAACGACTCAGCATCCTGTCGGGAACACTGCACGTCGGCATGGGTGAAAAGCTGGAAACTGCCGGCACCGTCGCTCTCTCGTCAGGGGGGTTCACGGTCATGCCGCCGCAGTCGCCGCATTTCGTCTACACGACCAATGAACCCGTTGAACTGCAGCTTCACGGCACCGGCCCCTGGGGAATCACCTACATCAATCCTGAAGACGACCCGCGGCGCAAGCTTCAGTAGGAATACGCACCGGAACCACGCGGCGATACGCCAGCACGGCATCTCAGGACCTCAAGGAGCAACACCATGGCAATTCAGATCAGAGCGGCAGATGGCGGGATGGTGCAGGTCTCGGCGGAGATCCTGCAGGCATTCCAGGCAGGTTTTCGCGGCCCGGTGCTTGCCCCGGACGCCGCCGGTTACGACGAAGTCCGCTCGATCTGGAATGGCATGATCGACCGGCGCCCTGGCCTCATCGTCCGTTGCTCCGGCACTGCGGACGTCGTCCACGCCGTGAAGTTCGCACATCGACACCAGTTCCTGCTATCGGTGCGCAGTGGCGGTCACAACATCTCCGGCCTTGCGGTCTGCGACGGCGGCCTGATGATCGACCTGTCGCTGATGAAGGGGATCTGGGTCGACCGGGCGGGGCGCACGGTGCGGGCCCAGGCCGGATGCACACTCGGCGACGTCGACCGGGAAACGCAGTTGCACGGTCTTGCCGCCGTCCTGGGCTTCGTGTCCACCACCGGCATCGCCGGCCTGACCGTCGGCGGCGGCTTCGGCTATCTGACGCGCCAGCACGGCTGGACCTGCGACAACCTGGTGTCGATGGAGGTAGTCACCGCCGACGGCAACCTGCAACGGGTCGCAGCCAACGAGCAGCCCGACTTGTTCTGGGCCTTGCGCGGCGGCGGCGGAAACTTCGGCATCGTCACGTCCTTCGAGTACCGTCTCTTCCCGGTCGGGCCCGAGATACTCGGCGGCGCCATCGCCTGGCGCGCGGAGCAGGCCCAGGAGGTCCTGTCAGCGTATCGCGAGTTCACCGCCACGGCGCCGCGCGAGACCACTGCCGTGCTCGCGCTTCGTATTGCGCCACCCGCACCGTGGCTGCCAAAGGACGTTCATGGGCAGCCGATCGTGGCGATCTTCATCTGCCACGCCGGCGACATCGACCAGGGGCAGGCCCTGCTCGAAAGACTGAGAGCCTGCGGCCAGCCAGTGGCCGACATCGTCACCCGCCGGCCCTATGCGCAGATGCAGAGCCTGCTGGACGCCACCCAGCCGAAGGGACGCCGCTACTACTGGAAGTCGGATTACCTCGCGACGGTAAAGCCGAAGGCGGTCGACGTGCTGATCGAGCATGCGGCAAAGATCCGCTCCCCCCACTCCGCCATCCTGCTCTTTCACCTGGAGGGGGCTCTCGCGGCGCTTCCGACCGACCACTCGCCGGTCGGCAACCGCGACGCCGCCTACGTGCTCAATATCGCCGCCTCATGGGAAAAGGCTGCCGACGACGCGTCCAACCTGCAGTGGGCGCGCGCCGCCTTCAAGGCCATGCAGCCCCACTCGACCGGCGGCACATACATCAACTTCCTCACCGAGGAAGAAGGCACCGATCGCATCGAGGCGGCCTACGGCAAGACAGCGTTGGCCCGGCTCGCGGGCATCAAGCAGAAATTCGATCCCGACAACCTGTTCCGTCATAACAAGCCCATCCCGCTGTGCGCTGTCTGACTCGCAAAGCACATGAACTGTCGGCCCGACTGGAAGGTGAGGCAGCACCTCCAGGCCAGCAAAAACACCGGTCCTCTGCACCTGATTCCCAATTCGCAATAGTTAACTCCCAGCGGCGTGGAAGGCTCTTAGCATGAGAAGCGAGTTCGCTACGAGGGCTTCGCCGCGGCCCCCACCGGATTTTTTTCCAGTCGGCATTGCCGCCCTACTTCGCCCGGCGGCCGGCTGCGACCCAACCACCCCAAGGAGCCCATCATGGCCCAGCTCAATGTTTCCGGCACCTACTTCGAAAGCTGCAACTGCTCCGCGCCGTGCAGTTGCGTCTGTCTAAGCTCGCCCACCGAAGGCGAGTGCGTGGCGCTCATCGCCTGGCATGTCGACAAGGGCGGGTTGGGCGATGTCGTCCTGGATGGCCTGAATGCGGCGCTGTTCGCCCATTCGCCGGGCCATATGATGCAGACCAAGTGGCGGGTCGCGCTTTACCTGGATGAGCGTGCCAATGCCGCGCAGCAGGAGGCCCTGGGCAAAGTGTTCTCCGGCCAGGCCGGCGGTCCGCTGGCAGCACTGGCCCCGCTCATCGGCGAGGTGATGGGCGTTCGCACTGCCGCAATCGACTACCAGTCGGATGGCAAGCGGCGAAGCCTGCGCATCAACGGCATTGCCGAGATGGAGATCGAGGCATTGGCCGGTCAGGATGGCGGCGATGTCGTCTTGTCGAACCACCCCTTCACGCCGGTGCCAGGCAGCCCGGCGGTAGTGGCAAAATCCAAGTACCTGCGATATTCCGATCACGGCTACCAGCGCGAAATGTCCGACCGAAACGGCTTCTATTCGCCGTTCTCCTACAAGGAATGACATGGATCGATCCGACTTCGCTAGCGGTTCCGGCGGCTTGAATCCGGGTTCCGCTGCCGGACTGCGGGCCGGTCCGCCGGGTTCGGCAGGCGTGCTGCTGCCGCTGGTGATGGGCGCTCTGACCGCCCTGGCCTGGGCCTACCTGCTGGCGATGGCCTGGGGCATGATGCACGAGGAAGCAAGTGCTGCCCGGATGCTGATGCCCGGCATGATGCAGTGGGGGGCCGCTGACCTGGCGCTGGTCTTCGCCATGTGGGCCGTGATGATGGTCGCCATGATGCTGCCGACCGCCTGGCCGATGGTCAGGACCTTCACGGTCCTGTCGGCAGGCAGCGCAGGCGGCCAGGCGGGCAAAGCCCATTCGGGCACCCCGGTCGGCCCTGGCGCCCGTGGACGGACCACCGCCTTCGTCGGCGCCTATCTCCTGGTCTGGGCCGGCTTCAGCGTCGGGATCACCTTGCTGCAGTGGGCACTGCAGGCGGCCGGCTTCATCACGCCGATGATGACCTTGCGCAGCCCCGCCGTCGCCGGTGCCCTGTTGGTCGCAGCCGGCATCTACCAGTTCACGCCGCTGAAGCAGGCCTGCCTGGCGAGCTGCCGCACACCGCTGGCCTTCCTCATGACCGAGTGGCGGCCCGGCCTGTCCGGCGCCTGGCGCATGGGCCTGCGGCACGGCTTGCTTTGTGCCGGGTGCTGCTGGTTGCTGATGGCCCTGCTGTTCGTGCTCGGAGTCATGAACCTGGCGTGGATCGCGGTGCTCGCGGCCTTCGTGCTTCTGGAGAAGACGTGGCCGAAGCTGCGCTGGCTGAGTGCAGCCGGCGGGATGACCCTGATCATCTGGGGAATTGTCCTGCTGGCCGGGATCGGCATCACTGCCTGAGGCAAATACCGGATCGGCGGATCGGCGCGCATCGACGGCATCGGCACGTCGAAAACGCGGGCCGCCGCCAGACTACCCGTCGGAGGGAGCACGGAGAGAGCTATCCTCGTCCCTCCTATCTTGCAGCAGCGGCTGCAAGGCCGGGTCTAGACCTCGCAGGGTAGCAACCAGGTCGGTCGCCCGCATCAACCGCTGCTGCAGATCGGCTGACGTCGGCATCCGGGCCGCAGCAGCCTCGGCCACACCCAGGTAGGACTGAGCGACCCACCCCAGCTCATGCAGCAATTGCCCAGCGACCTTCGCCGTCGCCATCGTCTGCTCGAGCCCCTGCAGGCTCCGCGCCAACGATCCAGCCGCACCTTCGACGTTCGCCATTGTGTCGACGGACGACCGGAACGCCTCTTCGGTCGCCTGCCAGATCAATGCGAGATCCTGGGCCTGCCTTGCATGATTCTCGAGGGCATCCTTCAATTCATCCGTCATTAAATTTCCCCAGGAAGGATGAGTTCAGGTTAAGCCTCATATCTGAAACTGGAATAGGGGATTTCCCCTTGGGAATACGTCTTAGGACGGCCTGTGCGGCGCGATGCCAGGGCGCACGGGAGAGCGTAACGCCGGCCCGGGCCGTCGAATCGTCGACCGCGCTGGCCAGCCGGCGTAAACTTGATCTTGGACAAGGAAAAGCCAAGCATGATTTTTCGCCAGCTGTTCGATCCGCAATCCTCCACCTACAGTTACCTCCTGGGCGATCCGCGCTCCGGCGAAGCGGTACTGATCGATCCGGTGTTCGAGCAGGCCCGCCGCGACCGCGCATTGCTGGCGGAACTGGAGTTG
Organism: uncultured beta proteobacterium; assembly: GCA_963834335.1. Lineage (GTDB taxonomy): Bacteria > Pseudomonadota > Gammaproteobacteria > Burkholderiales > Burkholderiaceae_E > Lautropia. Next base: position 1,656,744 of record CAWIBK010000002.1, read on the forward strand.
CGACTGGTGGCCACGCTGGAAACGCATGTGCACGCCGACCATGTCACTGGCGCCTGGCTGTTGAGGCAGCAACTGCACAGCAGGATTGCCCTGTCTGCCGCAAGCGGCGCAAAGGGGGCCGATATCCTGCTGGACCACGGCAGCCGCGTTTCCTTCGGATCACGCTACCTCGAAGGACGGGAGACGCCCGGGCACACCGGCGGCTGCCTCACCTACGTCCTCGACGACGAGTCGATGGCGTTCACCGGCGACAGCCTGCTGATTCGAGGATGCGGACGCACCGATTTTCAGGGGGGCAGCGCCCGCACCCTCTACAGTTCGGTGCACAGTCAGATCTTCACCCTGCCCGCAACCTGCCTGCTCTACCCGGCGCACGACTACCGCGGCCTCACCGTGACCAGCGTCGACGAGGAACGCCGCTTCAATCCTCGCCTGGGCAGCGGCATCGGCGAGGCCGACTTTACCGGCTACATGGACAACCTGGGGCTTCCGCATCCCAAGCAGATCGACGTTGCAGTGCCTGCCAATCTGCAATGCGGGCAGCCGGGCGATGCGCAGACCGCAATGATCGATCCAGGCTGGGCACCATTGACCTTCACCTTTGCAGGAATCTGGGAGATCCAGCCGTCGGCGCTGGAGGAGATCGCCCCTGCCGTGCAGATCCTGGACGTCCGCGAGCCTTCCGAATACGGCGGTCCGCTGGGACATATCAACGGGGCGCAGCTGATTCCGCTGGGCGAGCTTGCCGATCGTGCCAAGGAACTCTCACCGGATCGACCGGTGGTCGCGGTCTGCCGTTCAGGCGCCCGCTCCGCCCAGGCGTGCGTCATCCTGCAGCGCGCCGGCTTCAAGGACCTGGCCAACCTCGCCGGCGGCATGCTGCGCTGGCGTGCGGAAGGTATTCATGCCGAGGGCGGGCACCTGTAGGAGTTGCAGGGACACGGCTACAGACTCGGAGAACAGGCAATGGGAACAGTGACCACAGAGAGCTGGACCTCCGCAAGCGCCTATGAAATATACGTGGGGCGCTGGAGCCGTATCGTAGCTGCGGCCTTCATCGACTGGTTGGCAGTCCCCCCCAAGGCGGACTGGGCGGACGTGGGTTGCGGTACCGGGGCCCTGTCCGGCTGCATCATCGAACGGTCACATCCGGCGATGGTTCGTGGCATCGATCGGTCGCAGGCTTACATCGAAGAGGCCCGGGTCGAACTTCGGAACGGGCCCGTTCAACTTGAAGTCGGCGACGCCTGCGCCCTGCCCTGGCCGGCGGCGGCAGTCGACGTCGCGGTCTCCGGGCTGGTATTGAACTTCGTTTCAGACGCCGCGGCCATGGCCAGGGAGATGGTCCGCGTGACCCGGCCCGGCGGCAAGGTGGGTGTCTACGTATGGGACTATGCCGGCGGCATGCAGATGCTGCGCCATTTCTGGGACGCGGCAGTCAGGCGTAATCCGGGCGACTCCCGGCTCGACCAGGGTGAGCGATTTCCGCTCTGCCAGCCGGAGCCACTGCACGCCTTGTTCCAGAACGCCGGCATGGTCGGCATCGAGACGCGTCCGATCGACATCGTGACGGTATTTCGCGATTTCGAGGACTACTGGAAGCCGTTCACCGGTAAGCAGGGTTCAGCACCCGCCTATCTTGCCTCGTTGACGTCCGAGGTCCAGGGGGCCATTCGGGAAGACCTGAGGGCGCGGCTCGTGGCATCCGCCGACGGGTCGATCACTCTGACCGCGCGGGCATGGGCGGCGCAGGGAACAGTGCCGCCCGGCAAGAGCTGAACCCCAGGCGCAAGGATCCAGAGTCCCGATCTCACACTACCAAGGAGTTGCCATGACTGCGTTCAATATCGTGCGCTTCCGGGTCAAACCAGGTCGTGAAGACGCGTTCATAGAAGCACACCGCAGGGCAAGCACCGACTTCAAGGGCTTCGTCCGCGGCGCACTGGTCAAGACCGGTGATCGCGCCTTCTGTCTGATCGCCGAATGGGATTCGTTCGACAGCATCGTGGCGGCTCGGCCGCGGATGATCCAGCTTCTCGACAGTTTCAGGGTCGAACTCGAGGACCTCGGGAACGGCCTGGGTGTGACCGACCCGGTTTCCGGCAAGGTCATCCTGGAACTGACGCAGTAACGCCACCGAGCGACGTGCGGGTCCCGGCGCGCCGGATCTACCAGGGAGCGGGCTTCACGTTGCTACCGCCTCAGCTGCCAGTCGTGTTCGGAGCGCGCCAGGCCCGCTCGAACGGCAGTCTCCACGCTTGCGGCGCGATCAGCTGGTGAATCGACTTCGGTCCCCAGGAGCCGGGCTCGTAGAGCCGCACCGGCGGCGGCGCCTCCAGCAGCGGGGTTGATAGCTCCCACAATCGCTCGATACCTTCGGCGCTCGTGAACAGCGTGTGGTCCCCGCGCATCGCATCGAGGATCAGGCGCTCGTAGGCTTCGAGGACCTCCCCGATACGGCCGGTATCGTGCATTGCGAATTGCAGGCTCAGCTTGTCCAGACGCATGCCGGGGCCGGGGCGCTTACCGTAGAACGACAGCGACACTTTGGAAGCATCGGCCAGGTCGAAGGTCAGGTGGTCCGGACCCTGGGCCCCCACCCCGGAACCTGGCGGAAACATGCTCTTGGGTGGCTCGCGGTAGGCAATCGAGATGATCCGCTGGCCCTGGGCCATATTCTTGCCGGTCCGCAGGAAGAACGGCACCCCGGCCCAGCGCCAGTTGTCGATATGGCACTTGAGCGCGATGAAGGTCTCGGTATCGGACTCCGGGTCCACTCCCTCTTCGGCCCGGTAGCCGGTGTACTGGCCACGTACGACATCGCGCGGCTGCACCGGCAGCATGCTGCGAAAGACCTTGTTCTTCTCCTCGCTGATCGATTTCGGGTCGAGCGCCGTCGGCGCCTCCATCGCGGTGAAAGCAAGGATCTGGAACAAGTGCGTCACGACCATGTCGCGATAGGCGCCGATGGTCTCGTAGAAGCCGGCCCGCCGCCCGACGATCAGCGTCTCGGGTACGTCGATCTGGACATGATCGATGAAGTTGCGGTTCCAGATCGGCTCGAACAGTCCGTTGGCGAAGCGGAACGCCAGTATGTTCTGTGCCGGTTCCTTTCCGAGGAAATGGTCGATCCGGAAAATCTGCTCCTCGCCGAACACCTCGTGCAACTGCGCGTTGAGCGATACGGCGCTGGCCTTGTCGGTGCCGAACGGCTTTTCCATGACGATGCGGGAGCGCTCGACCAGCCCGGCTTCACCGAGCATACGGACCGCCGGCAGCGCAGCACTCGGCGGCACGCTCAGATACAGCAAGCGCCGGCTTTCGCCGTCAAACGACTGCTCGGCATTCCCGACGGCAGCCCGGACTGCCGCTGGCCCGGCACCGAGCGGCACGTAGTCGAGGTCGCGGCTGAAATCGTCCCAGTCGGACTCGGCGATCTTGCGCGCCGAAAACTCGTCGAGTGCGCCCCGCACCAGGGCCCTGAATCCATCGGCATCAAGGTCATCGAGCGAAACCCCGATGATCCGGCACCCGGGTATGAAGCCGGCGCTGACCAGATGAAACAGCCCGGGCAGCAATTTGCGGCGCGACAGGTCGCCGGTGGCACCGACGAGCACTACGACCTGGGGAAACTGCGGGCCGACGCCGGACTGGATCTTCTTGCCGGTTCGCTTCATCTGAGCTCCTGTGGTTCTGGCTAATGTATCGGTTGCGGCTGACAATGGTGTGCAGTTGCCTGAAAGCATCAGGCAGACCCTCTTCAGCCGCTACGACACGCGAGGTGATCATGGGACGAATGCGCGACAAACTCCATCGCCGAATCTTTTCACCACGACTGGCTGCCTTCCTGGTCGGACTCTGCCTGATCGCAGCCGCGCCGGGCGGCGGATTCGCCTCGGTTGAGCAGATGACGCGTGAACAGGCCATGGAATCGATCGCCGGGCCGGACCTGGACCTGCGCCGGAATGCGGTGCGCCGCCTGGCCGAGATCGGCGGGATGTCCGACGTCGATGCCCTGGTGGATCGCTTGCGCGACAGCGATCCGCTGGTACGCGCCCTGGCCTCGGATGCCATGTGGCGCATATGGGGCCGCTCCGGTGACGAGGAGATCGATGCGCTCTACCTGCGTGGCATCGGTGAAATGCGGGACGGCCATCTCGCCGATGCCCTCCAGACTTTCAACCGGATCATCCAGCGCAAGCCCGATTTCGCCGAGGGATGGAACAAGCGCGCGACGATCCGGTTCCTGGTCGGCGACTACGAGAACTCGCTGGCCGATTGCGACGAAGTCTTCAAGCGCAATCCGCAACACTTCGGAGCACTGGCCGGTGCCGGCCAGATCCACCTGATGCTCGATCATCTCGAGATCGCACTCGATTTCTTCACGCGCGCGCTGGCGGTCAACCCGAACCTCGAAGGGCCGGCGATGTTGAAGTCGATGATCGAGCAGCACCTGCGGGAGAAGACGCAACAGCAACGCGGGCAGCCGGTCTGAGCGGCCACGCAAGCAGATCTGCCTCAAACCACCTTGCGAGCGCGCAGTCCTGCCACCTCGTCCGCCGATTTTCCCAGCAGGCGCGTCAGCACGTCGTCGGTGTGTTCGCCCAGCAGTGGTGGCGCCTGCTCGTAGCGAACCGGCGTGCCCTGCAGTCGCAACGGGCTGGCGATGGTATCCACGGCGCCGCCGTCATCGCGCGGCAGCGCCACCCGAAGTTCGCGGTGCTGGACCTGCGGATCTTCGAACACCTGCTGGTAGTTGTTGATCGGGCCGCACGGCAGGCCCTGCCCTTCCAGCCGTGCGATCCAGTCAGCCGAGGTGCGCGTCTTCATCGTGGCGGCCAACTGCGGCACCAGCTCGTCACGACCGACGATCCGCCCTTCCCCGCGGCGCCAGCGCTGCGACTGCGCCAGGTCCTGCCGCTCGAGCGCGGTGCAAAAGCGCTGCCACTGGGCGTCGTTGCCGACCGCCACGACTATCTCGCCGTCCGCGGTGGAGAATGACTGGTACGGCACCAGGCTTGCATGGGCATTGCCGTAGCGACGGGGCACCCTGCCGCTGGCGAAGTAACCGGTCACCTGGTTGCCGCCCAGCGCCACCATGCAGTCGAGCAGCGCCATGTCGATGTACTGGCCTTCTCCGGTCTCGGTGCGATGACTGAGCGCGGCCAGGATCGCAATCGTCGCGTACATCCCGGTCATCACGTCGGCGATCGCGATGCCGACCTTCTGCGGGCCACCGCCCGGACGCGAGTCCTCCTCGCCGGTGATGCTCATCAGGCCACCGACCGCCTGGAACACGACGTCGTAGCCGGGCTTGTGGGCGGCTGGTCCGGTCTGGCCGTAACCGGTAATCGAGCAGTAGACCAGGCCGGGGTTGATCGCCTTCAGCGACCGATAGTCCAGCCGATAGCGGGCGAGGTCGCCGACCTTGAAATTCTCGATGACCACGTCGCAGACGGCCGCGAGTTCCCGGACGACGGCCTGGCCGTCGGCCGAGGCGATATCCACCGTGACCGACTTCTTGCCGCGATTGGCGGCCGCGAAGTAGGTCGAATCCCGCGCCGCCGAGTCCTCGCCGGCCTTGATCCACGGCGGTCCCCAGGCGCGGGTGTCGTCGCCGTTGCCGGGTCGTTCGACCTTGATGACCTCGGCTCCGAGATCGGCCAGATTCTGCGTGCACCACGGCCCGGCGAGCACGCGGGACAGATCGAGCACGCGGATGTGCGACAGGGCGCTCTTCTCTTTCGTCATGGATCCGTCAACAGTTCCGCCCGTTCGACCAGAGCGCGCTCGGACTCGTGGAAGGACCGGGCCCGGTTCGCATAGTCGTTGGTGAAACGATACCAGACCGACCAGCGCAGCATCGTCAGTTGAGCTTGATGTCGGCCACGGTGATCACCTTGTTCCAGCGCGTCAGTTCCGCATCGACGAAGGCGGTGAATTCGGGCTGGGACATCGTGCCGGGGTCGGCGCCGATCTTCTTGAACAATGCCTGGATCCGCGGCGAGCCGAGGGCCTCGAGCACGTCGGAGGACAGCTTGCGGGTCACGTCGGCCGGCAGGTTCGCCGGTCCGTACAGGCCGAACCACGCCGTCGCCTCGAAGTCCTTGACGCCCGCCTCCTGCATCGTTGGAATGTCCGGCGCGGCCTTGGCACGCGTCTTCGACGTCACCGCCAAGGCCCGCAGCCTGCCGCTCTCGATGTGGCCTATCACACCGGGCAGCGAGTCGAACATCATCGGGATGTGCCCCCCAAGCAGGTCGTTCAGCGCCGGCGCCGCGCCCTTGTACGGAATATGTGTGATCTCCAGACCGGCCGTGTACTTGAACAGTTCACCCGACAGATGATTGGCGCCGCCAGGACCGGACGATCCGAAATTCATCTTGCCCGGCTGAGACTTGATCAACGCCACCAGTTCCTGCACCGTCGTGGCCTTCACCGAAGGATGGACCACCAGCACATTGGGCACCGCCGCGATCTGGGCAATCGACGTGAAGTCCTTGCGGGCGTCGTACTTCAGCGAGGTGTAAAGGCTGGGATTGATGACGTGATGGGTCGCCGTCAGCAACAGCGTGTAGCCGTCGGGCGCGGAGCGGACGACATGTTCGGAGCCGATCGTGCCGCTCGCGCCGGCCCGGTTCTCCACCAGCACATTCACGCCCCACTTCTCGGTCAGGGTATGGGCAAGGTCGCGGGCCAGGATGTCCGTCGTGCCGCCCGGCGGGAACGGCACCACAATCCTGACAGCCTGCGACGGGAAATCCTGGGCCTGGCCGCCCGTGGGCAGCACAGCGGCCAGTGCGAATGTGGCCGCGACGGCAATTGATTTCAGCAAAGGCAGTGAGAGATGCATCCTTGTGTCTCCTCGGTGGCGCCTTGCAGGCGCTCAGTTGGTGATCGGGAACTCGACCATCGCTTCCCCCGCTGCGACGATCTCGTCGCGCTGGTTCACCACCTTGATGTCGAGGGTGACCCAGCGACTGCTGGCGGAAACCTTGGTGGCGGTGACCACGGCGCTCGGCGTGATCTTGTCCCCCGGCTTGACCGGTGACTTCCAGCGTGTTTCGAGCCGGCGATGGACGCCGCCATGCGGATAAAGCCAGTCGGTGATCATCTTGCTGATGACGCCGAAGTTGTTCATGCCGTGCATGATGATCCCGCCGAAGTGCGTCTTGCCGAAGCTGCCCTTCATGTAGTCGTCGTCGAGATGCAGCGGATTGAAGTCCAGCGACGCCTCGCAGAATTCCCGGATCGTCTCGCGGGTCGGATGAAAGGGCGTACCGTCGACGACCTGACCGACACGGATGGTATTGAAGTACTCGCTCATGGCTGCCTCACATCGGCCGGATCGTCCAGCCGCGGCCGGAGCAGATCACTTCGTTCTGCTGGTTGAAAAAGACGTTGTCGTGCACGACGAACAGGCGGTCCTTCCTGATGAATTTGTCGAGCGCGCGCGCCTCGAGCCGGATCCGGTCGCCGGGCCGCGCGGGCAGGTTGTAGCTCCAGGACTGGCCCGCATTGACCGTGCCGGGACTGCGCATCCAGTCGTCGGTCGGCGTGCAGGAGAACATCAGCAGGATGTGGATGGCCGGCGGCGCGATCAGGCCCTTGTACGGCGACCTGGCGGCGTAGTCCTCGTCGAAGTAGAGCGGATGCAGGTCGCCGATCACCCGGCAATACTTCTGGATCGCCTCGAGCGTCAGCGTGTAGGGCACCGTCCTGCGCGGTTCGCCCGGCACGATGTCGTCCCAGGCTTTGCGCAGCTTGGCGTCTTTCCAGAAGTCCGTCTCGAACGACTGATTCGGTGTGGGGTCCATTGAAAAGGTCTCGACTCGATTTGGTTGGCACTCGGCGGGATTGGCTGAGACATAGCGGCCAGGCACTACTAGCGACTTGGCACCAAGCAACCGCCTACAATGTCCGCTAAGCGGATGCACTTGTCCGCTTCATGAACATTCTGTCCGTTTTTCTGCCGATGTCAACCCGGAGGCGTCATGGCGACCCCAGAAAGCGAAGCCTTTGTCCACACCTTTGCCCGCGGCCTCAAAGTGATCGAAGTGATGGGGCAGGCGAGCGGCGGCCAGACTCTGACCGAAGTCGCCGAGGCCGCCCGATTGCCGCGCACCGCCGTCCGGCGTTTCCTCATGACCCTGGCCGGACTGGGCTTCGTGCGCAGCGACGGCAAACGCTATTGGCTCACGCCTAAAGTGCTGCGGCTGGGGATGTCCTACCTCTACACGCTCCCGTACTGGCGCCATGCGCAACTGACGCTCGAAGGGCTTTGCGCCTCGGTCGGCCAGTCGTGCGCGATCTCGGTGCTGGACGGCGACGATATCGTTTACATCGCCCGCCTGCACGCCAGCCGCATCCTGGCGATGAGCCCGGTACCCGGCAGTCGTCTCCCGGCCCATGCGGTCTCGATGGGCCGGATTCTCCTGGCCGGGCTACACCCCGACGAATTGGGTTCGTATCTGGCGGGGGTCACGATCAGGCGGCTCACCAGCAGCACGATCACCGACCCGGATGAACTGGCGGCGCGGATCCGCCAGGCCGACGTCCAGGGCTATGCCTGGGTCGACCGGGAACTGGACGACTCGATCTGCGGCATCGCGACACCGATCCGCGACGCTGCCGGCGTCACCGTGGCCGCGATCAACGTCAGCCTGCCATCCGGTCTCTTCACCGAGGCCACCGCGTGCGAGCAGTTCCTGCTGCCGCTGCGCCAGGCGGCTTCACAGATCCGCAGCGCGATGGGGTGAATCAGTCCCGACATGCCGGTGGCGGCAAAAATGAACGGCGACTCAGGGTTCACTCTACGTTGACTTTCGAATCGAAATCCGCTTTCATTGCCTGACAAAGTAACTGACGATTCGAGAAGTCATGCAAGAAACCCAACAGGAGACACAGACGATGTCCGATACGATTGCCCGGGCTCACCGCCCCACCCGCCGTCGCGTTCTTCAGGGTGGCGGCGCCGCTGCTGTTTCCATGGTACTGGCGCCCTCCGTGCTGCGTGCGCAAGACAAGAAGGTGCGGATCGGCATGCCGACGATCCTTTCCGGTCGGGTTGCGCAACTCGGCACGTCGTCGCGCAATGCGGTCGAAATGGAAGTCGCCAAGGTCAACGCCGCCGGCGGCCTGGCCGGGCGACAGATCGAAATGGTCGTCCGCGACAGCAAAGCCCAGCCGCAGGAAGCCGCCCGGGTCGTGCGGGAACTTGTCAACAGCGACGGCTGCGAGATCATCATCGACGCCGAAGCCTCCACCGGTTCCTTCGCCGTGCAGGAAGTGGCCAAGGACCTGGGCTTCCTGGTGCTGCACACCAATTCCGAGACCTCTTCGCTGACGGCCGATCCGAAGATCCGCATTCCGAATGCGGTCCGCATCTGCCGCCAGGGCGTTCACGACGCGATCGTTGGCGGGGAGTACGCAGCGGGGGTCGCCAAGGCCAAGAACCTGAAGAAGTGGATGACCTGCTCGCCGGACTATGCCTACGGACGAGACACCACCGCGCAGTTCATCGAGTACCTGAAGCACTTCTCCCCGGACATCGAAATCCTCGGGGAAGCCTGGCCCAAGATATTTCAGCCTGACTACACCGAAGTCATCACCCGCATCCTCCAGAGCAAACCGCAGGCGCTCTATTCGTGCCTCTGGGGTGGCGACCTCACGTCGTTCATCGACCAGGCGAGCATCTATGCGCTGTTTGCCAACACGGGTTTCTTCGCGGTGAACATGGCCGACTATACGGCGCTCACGAGCGTCAAGAACCTGCCGCCCGGCATCCATTCCGGCAATCGTTACGTCAAGACTTTCCCCCGCACGGAGGCCAATGCCGAGTGGGGCGACGCTTATCGCAAGAAGTACGGCGAATACCCGACCAACTGGTCCTGGCAGAACGCGACTGCGATCACGGCGCTTGCCGCTGCGGCAAAGAAGTCGGGTTCGAGCGACGGCAAGAAGCTCAGTGACGTCCTTCACGGCCTGAAACTGGACAGCCCCTTCGGTGCGGACGGTACGGTCACCATCCGCGAAAGCGACGGCACGCTGATCAACTATGCCGTTGGCTGGGGCACCACGATTCCGAAGGAGCCCTATGTTCCGGAGGTCACGGCGGGGAGCTGGAAGACCATTCTGGAACTCGAAGAAGAGTGGAAGAAGCGTAACAAGTATCTCTAGACCGACCGGGGCCGGGGCGGCCCTGGCGCCACCTCCGGCCGCATCTATGCACACTTCGACATGAATCCGGGCGAACTGCTTTCCTGCCTGGGATCCAGCTCGTGCGTCGTCACGCAGCTGGCCAGCGGCCTGATCATCGGGCTGCTCCTGTTCCTGGTCGCCGCCGGGCTCACGCTGATCTTCGGCGTGCTCGGCGTCATCAACTTCACTCACGGCGCCTTTTACATGATGGGCGCCTACTTTTCGTATACCACCTACGGACTGACCAACAGCTACCTGCTGGCCGTGCTCGCCGGCGGCATCGGCGTGGCAATACTCGGCCTGATTTTCGAGCGCTTCTTCATCCGACGTGTCTATGGCTCCAACGTCCTGATGCAGTTGCTCGTCTGCTATGCCTTCATCCTGATCTTCGACGACCTGGTCAAGATCATCTGGGGCCCGGAATACAAGTCGATGGGGATGCCCGACATGTTCCGGGTACCTCCGCTGTTCCTGGGCGGCGGCGTAGTGCCCGTGTTCTACCTCTTCCTCATTCTCGTTGCCCTGGCGATCGGGGCGGCGCTGTGGTTCGTCATTGCCCGCACCCGGGCCGGCAAGGTCGTCCGGGCGGCGGCCGCAAACCCGACGATGCTCTCCGCGCTCGGCACGAATACCGGAATCGTCTATGCCGGCGTCTTTGCGCTGGGGGCCGGCCTCGCCGGGCTCGCCGGCGCGCTGGCCGCGCCGGTCCGCTCGGTGTCCTCCGGGATGGGTTTCTCCATCCTGATCGAAAGCTTCATCGTGACGGTGATCGGCGGCATGGGTTCAATCGTCGGAGCGCTGGTCGGCGCCCTGCTGATCGGGCTGGTCCGCACATTCGGATCGATCGGCTTTCCGCTGTTCACCGACGGTCTGATGTTCCTCTTCATGACGATCATACTGATCGTCAAGCCCAGCGGGCTGTTCGGGAAGGATGCCTGAATGACAGTCCGCGCAGGTGGTTTGCGGCGTGACGCGCTGATCGCCGTCGTGGCCCTGGTCGTGCTGCTGGTGCTGCCGTACCTCTGGAAGAGCAGCGCCATGGCCGACTTCGTGATCCGGCTGTCCGCGTATGCACTGCTGGCGACGTCGCTGAACCTGCTGGTCGGGTACGCTGGGATGACTTCGTTCGGACACGGCATGTTCTTCGGGCTCGGCGCATACGCGCTGGGCCTGTCGATGCAGCGGCTCAGCATCCCGCTGCCACTGGCCATGCTGCTTTCGCTGGTGTTTGTCGGACTGGTTGCGCTGGTGATCGGCGCGATCAGCGTGCGCCTGAAAGAGATCTATTTCGCCTTCATCACGCTGGCATTCCAGATGCTCATCTACTCGGTGATCATCGCGTGGGTCCCGCTGACCGGCGGCGATCAGGGCCTGCAGGGCGGAATCCCGCGACCGCCTTTCCTCGGCATCCGGCTCGACGAGACGTCGCACCTGTACGTTTTCAGCGTGGTGATGCTGGTGACAGCCCTGTTGCTGATGCGGGTCATCGCGCAGAGTCCGTTCGGCTACAGCCTGCGCCTGATTCGCGACAACGTCGATCGGGCGAGCTTCGTCGGCGTGGACGTCTTTCGAATCCGGCTGACGGCGTTCGTCCTGGCGGCGATGTTCGGTTCCCTCGGGGGCATGATCCTGGCACTGTTCGTGTCCGGTGCGTATCCGGAATTTGCCAACTGGACGCAATCAGGCGAGGCGATCTTCATGGTGATGCTCGGGGGGACGACCACCTTCCTCGGCCCGACGCTCGGTGCCGCGATCCTGCTCTCGCTCAACGACGTCGTCACGCGATTCACCGAACACCACGGACTGGCGATGGGCATCCTGATTCTGGTGGTCGTGTTGGGGCTGCGCAAGGGCGTGACCGACGTCCTGGCGCAGTGGTGGCAGGAACGCAAGGCATCATGACCATGCCACGACCGAGGCAGTTCGGATGACGCAACAGATCGAAGGCCTGGCAGTTGTCACCGGCGGCGCAAGCGGCATCGGCGCAGCCTGTGCCCGGCGGCTGGCCGAACGCGGCGCGCGGGTGGCAATCGTCGACACGAACCAGCCGGCCGGCGAAACGCTCGCGCGGGAACTTGGGGGGCAGGCGTTTTCCGGCGATGTCGCAGATCAGCACGCCATGTTCCGCCTCGCGGACGAGATCGAAGCAAGGATGGGCGCGGTCGACATCCTGGTCAATTCGGCCGGTGTGATCCAGGTTCCGCTTCGACCGGCCGCCCTCACGATGGCGGTGTGGGATGAGGTGGTACGGGTCGATCAGCGAGGCACCTATGTGGCCAGCCTCGCGTTCTCGCGCGCCATGCTCGCGCGGCGTCACGGTTCGATCGTCAACATCGCGTCGATCGTCGGGCTTCGGTCCGTCCCCTTGCATGCCTACGCACCGGCCAAGGCTGCCGTGATCTCGATGACTGAATGCCTGGCCGCCGAATGGGGGCCGGCGGGCATTCGTGTCAACGCGGTTGCCCCGGGCTATACCCGAACGCCTGCGCTGCAGGCTGCGATCGACGCGGGCGAACGCGATGTGTCGCAGTTGACGGCCAACGCGGCGCTCGGTCGCATGGTCGAACCCGGCGAGGTCGCCGACGCGGTGGCGTTTCTCGCCAGTCGGCAGTCCGCTGCGATCACAGGCGTGACGCTGCCGGTCGACGCCGGCTGGCTGGTTGCCGCGTCCTGGCAGACCTACGGCGGCCTGCGCTCGCCTGAAGCCGGCTGAGGACGGGAGCCGCGGCCATGCTCGACATACGCAATCTGAGCAAGTCGTTCGGCGGCGTCGCCGCGATCAGCGACATCTCGCTGGCATTTCCGGACGGCTCGCTGACAGCGATCATCGGACCCAACGGGGCCGGCAAGAGCACTTTCTTCAATCTGCTGAGCGGTGCGCTGCAGCCCGACAGCGGCCACGTCACGCTGGATGGCGCCGAGCTGGTCGGCGCCTCCCGCCGGCGCATCATCAAGGCCGGCATCGGCCGTGCCTTCCAGATCGTGAAGATCTTCCCGTCACTCACGGTGGAAGAAACACTGCAGGCGACGGTCAACGCGCACCTGGGACGTTCGGCCAGCCTCCTCTCGCGCTTTCCGCTCGCCGAGATGAACGACCGGGTTCTTGGAATCGCCGAGATGCTCGGGCTCACCGGCAAGCTGTCGGTGTTGTCCGCCAACCTGTCGCACGGGGACCAGAAGCTGCTGGATGTCGCGCTCGCGCTGGCGCTGGAGCCGCGCGTGCTGCTGCTGGACGAGCCCACGGCCGGGATGGGCGTCGAGGATCGCTGGATGATGATGGATCGCATCCATCAGCTCTGGGAGCGCGAGAAGCTGACGCTGATCTTCATCGAGCACGACATGGACATCGTCTTCGGGATCGCGCCGCGCATCTGCGTACTCAGCTACGGGGGACTGATCGCCGAAGGCTCGCCGGACGAGATCCGCGCCAATCAGGCGGTGATCGATGCGTATCTCGGCACCGGCGACTACAGTGGCGACGCCTTGCCGGATGACGCACTGCCGGCCGACACGATGCCGGCCGGACGAGGAGGTTCGCGGTGAGCGTCCCGATTTCCGTCACCGGGCTCGACGTCTTTTACGGCAAAAGCCAGATCCTGTTCGGGATCGATATCGAAGTGCAGCGCTCGCAGACGGTCGCGCTGCTCGGACGCAACGGCGCCGGCAAGTCGACCACCTTGAAAGCGGTCATCGGGATCGCGCCGCCGCGCGCCGGACAGGTGCGCATTCTCGGTCGCGACATGACGGGACACCCGCCGCACCAGATCGCGCGCGCCGGCGTCGGCTACGTACCGGAGGACCGCCAGGTGTTCCCGGAGCATACGGTCGAGGACAACCTGACGATCGCCGCCAAGAAGGGCCCCGACGGCACCGACGAATGGAACATCGCGCGCATCTACGACGTCTTTCCGCTGCTCGAGAAGCTGCGCGGTCGCGCCGCCGGCCGCCTCTCCGGCGGTGAGCAGCAGATGCTGGCCATCGCCCGGACTCTGATGGGCAATCCAGTCGCGCTGCTGCTCGACGAACCCAGCGAGGGGCTGGCCCCGATCATCGTGCAGCGCATCGCGCGCCTGCTCGGGCACCTGCGGGAAAGCCGGACCACGATCCTGATCGCCGAGCAGAATATGCATTTCTGCCTTGGCATCGCCAGCGATGCGGTTGTCATCGACAAGGGACGTATCGTCTATCGGGACACCATCGACAACCTCAAGGCGAATGAAGAGGTTCGTCGCAAGTACCTGGCCATGTGACTCTGGTAATGTCTACGCTCGCCGCCGCTTTCGCCCGTTTCATCGTTTCGCTCGATGCCACCACCCTGCCGGCGGAAGTCGAGGAGAAGGCGCGGGTGTGCCTGCTCAACGGGCTGGGAATAGGTCTCGACTGCCACGCGACGCCGTATGCAGCAGTTGCGCGTGAGGCCGTGATCGCCATGGATGGCGAGATCGCCGCTGGCGCCACCCTGCTGGGTGACGGCCGCCGTACCACCATCGGCGGTGCCTGCATCGCCAATGGCGCACTGTTCCATGGCCGCGCGCAGGAGGACGCGAGCGGCGCCGCTCACCTGGGGACGATCCTCATCCCGTTGCTGGTCGCCATGATCGAGGTACGCCGTTACCCGCTCGATCGCCTCCTCCCGTCGCTGGTTGCCGGCTACGAAGTGGGCGGGGTACTCGAGCAAACCTACGCCGGCCAGACGACACCGGCCGGATTCCGCTCCACGGCCACCTATGGAGTCATCGCTGCCGCCGCGGCAGCGGCACGCATGATGGCGCTGTCGCAAGCGCAAACGGCCGCCGCGCTGGCCAATGCCGTTTCCTTCACCGGCGGCGTGCTGCAGTCCTTCGCCGACGGCACCGATGAATGGCGCTACCAACCCGGCGTGATTGCGCGCAACGGGCTGACCGCAGCCGAGCTCGCCCGCTGCGGATCGGTGTCGGCGCCTCATGCGATCGAAGGCAAGGCCGGCCTGATTGCCGCCTTCGCCCGTACGGGCTGCGACGTGGCGGGCATTGCCGAGGGCCTCGGAAGGCGCTGGAACATCCATCGTGTCGCCTTCAAGCCCTACCCGGTGTGCGCATTCAACCAGACGCCGGTGACGGCGGCGCTCGAGTTGCGCCGCGTGCGGCCCGATGCCGACTGGCAGTCGGTGGCCGTGCGCATGAATCCCTATGAATGCGGCTATGCCGGCATGGATGCGCGCGGTCCCTTCTCGACGATATCCGGCACGTTGATGAGCATTCCGTTCTGCATCGCCACCACCCTGAGACACGGCGTACCGGACATGAAGCGGATGACGACCTACGACGATGCCGATGTGAATGCCCTGGTCGAGCGGATCGAACTCGTCTCGGACGATGCGGTGCCGGTACTCAGCTGCGTGATCGAGGCGCAGGCGCGCGACGGAGAGCGTCGGGTGCTGGAACAACGAATGACGGCGCAGGACTACAACTACGATCGCGCCCAGGTGTCCGCGCTGGTGCGGCGCATCGGCAAGGAGCAGCACGTTCCCGAGGCCGCTTTCGCCCATATCGAGCGTTTTGTCGAGCAACTGCCGGCCGGTCGGCTCGACGATGTGCTGTCGGCCTTTGATCTGCTCCCGTGACCCCTTCAGCCGGCTGCAGCCCGCTGCCGTGGGCCACGATCATCTAAAGCCGCGGCCCGGATCAGCCGGGCCTGCCCAGCAATCCGCCGCTGATCAGGCGTGCGTAGGCTGAAATGACCGCCTCCGGCACAGGCTTGCCACGCTTGCGCTTGCCGCGACTGGTCTTGTCGCCACCCAGGATGTACTTCATCGCGACATAAGACCGCGCGCCCAGCAGCAGCAGGGCCACAGTCTCGAACTCCTCCGGGCTATAACCCTTCAACTCGCCCCGCTCGGCGGATCGCCCCAGCGAGCGGCGATAGCCGTCGACCAGCCGGCGAATGTGCTCCGCATGCGCTCGCGGCGCGAACACCTCGGCTTCATAGAGGATCCGATAGAAGCCTGGATTGTCGGACAGGTAATCGCAGAATGCCCGAAAGCGTGCCACTTCGCGCTCAGGTCCGCCGGCCACGACATCGCCCAGTTCACGAAGCGCAAGCGAAATGTGGTCGACCAGCTCGTGACCGACGTGCGGCAGCAAAGCATCGAACAGCGCCTGGCGGTCCTCGAAATAGTTGTAGAAAGTGCCGGTGGCCATGCCGGCCTCGGCGACGATCTTCGCAATCGAGGCGCCGGCATAGCCTTCGTCGCCGACCACCTTGGCTGCTGCGTCCATCAGCTTGTAGTACGTCTGCCTGGCCCGGTCCTGCCGCGCGCCGCCCCTGGGTGCCGACGACGGATCGGGCGCCTTGGCCAACGCCTCGTCCGAGGCCTTGTCCCGGTGGTTGCTCACTTGGCCACGAACCGATCGCGCAGCAGGCGCTTGAGGACCTTGCCGGAGGGATTGCGCGGCAACTGGTCGGTGAGAATCAGCTCTTTCGGGCACTTGAAGCCGGCCAGGTGCCGGCGGCAATGGACGGCCAGCATATCCAGATCGAGCCTCATGCCTTCACGCACGACCACGACGGCCACCGGCACTTCGCCCCATCGCGCGTCCGGCCTGCCGATCACGGCAGCTTCGAGCACCGCCGGGTGCTCGTATATCACCCGCTCGACTTCGGACGACGCCACGTTCTCGCCGCCGGAGATAATCAGGTCCTTTTTGCGATCGGTCAGATACAGGAAGCCGTCCTCATCGAGGAATCCGATATCTCCGGAGCGCAGAAAACCGTCCGGCCACAGCGCGAGCGCCGTGCGCTCCGGATCCTTCCAGTAACCCGGGCTGACCTTGGGGCCGCGCATGCAGATTTCGCCTTCGACCCGCGTCGGCAACGATGCGCCCGAATCGTCGCGAATTTCAATCTGCACATGCGCGACCGGGGGGCCCACCGAGCCGATCTTCGACAACTCCGAACCGGGCTCCATCAGCGTATCGCCGGAGACGGTTTCGGTCATGCCATACGCGTCGATGTAGCGGGCGTTCGGAAACGCAGTGACGAACTCGCGGATGCGCGATTCCGGCGTGCGCTCGCCCCCTCCGATACACCATCGCAGGCTGCCCGCATCGAAGTCCGACGCATGCGGGTAAGAGAGCAGCCCATTGGTCATGACCGGCGCGAGCCAGATGCCGGAGATGCGCTCGTTCTGGATCGTCTGCAGCAAGCCGGCTGGATCATAGTCTCGCAACACCACCAGCGTGCCGCCCATGGCATGAACCGCGAGCCCGGGCAGGTCAGCCGCGGCGACGTGGTAAAGCGGGCCGACCACGCACAGCCGGTCGCTCGCGCTCAATTGCAGCGCGATGATCAGGTCGAGATTCTTGGCGTGGAAGTTGCTGTAGGTATGGATCACACCCTTGGGTCGATCGGTCGTACCCGAGGTGTACATCAATCGGAACAGATCGTGTCCCTGGCGCGGCACCGGATCGCCAGGGAACGGTTGATCCCCGAACAGCGCGCGGCTGTCCAGCTGGGCCGCGGGCCCGACGACGACGACCGGAATGCTCTGCGCGTCTGCCAGCGGCGCAAGTTCCTCGTCGACCAGCATCAGGGCCGCGCCCGCGTGACCGGTGATATAGGCCATCTCGTCGGCCGACAGCCGGAAGTTGATCGGCAGAACGACCGCACCCAGGTGGCTGAGCGCATAGCAGATCTCGATGAAGGCGGCGCTGTTCTTCATTGCCAGCGCGACGATGGTGCCCACGCCGACGCCGCGCATCGACAGGCCCTGGGCCGCGCAGAGCACCCGCTCCCGCAACTCGCCCCATCCGATCCGCTGCCCCTTGAAGACGAGCGCCTCGGCCAGCGGTCTGCGACGCGCGTGGGTGTTCAACGTGCCGGTGAGATTCTGCATCGATACGCTCTTCGATCAGTACGAGCGCGGCATGCCCAGGTTGGCGGTCGCGATGTAGTTCAGGATCATTTCCTCAGAGACCGGCGCAAACCGGAAGAGCCGGGCATCGCGCCAGATCCGCTCGACATGCATCTCCTTAGCATAGCCCATTCCCCCCATCGCCTGCATCGCCCGCTCGGCCGCGCTGGATGCGGCCTGGCTGGCGATCAGCTTGGCGGCGTTGCTCTCGGATCCGAAGGGCAGATCGTTGTCGAACAGCCAGGCGGCTTTCAGATTGAGGTTCTTTGCCGCCTCGAGTTCCGCCCAGTTCTGGGCCATCGGAAACTGGATTCCCTGGTAGGCGCTGATCGGCCGATCGCCGAATACCTTGCGGTCGTTCGCGTAGGCCACACCCAGCTTCAGCGCCAGGCGGCCGGCCCCGACCAGGCCCGCCGTGGTGACGATCCGCTCGGTGTTCAGCACATCGAGCAACTGCCGCCAGCCCTGGTCGATCGTGCCGATCACCTCATCGGGCCCGATCCGGACGTCGTCGAAGAACACCGACGACGAGGGCAGGGTCAGCGTGCCGGTCTTGTCGATGGCCGAATGAGTCAGTCCTTTGCGTTCAGTGTCGATCATGAACAGGCTCAGGCCGAAGGTGCGCTTCGGCGCCTTCTCGACCGGCGTGGTGCGCGCGACCACCAGCATCTTCTGCGACTGCGGGACTCCGGTGATCCAGATCTTGCGCCCGTTCAGGCGCCAGCCGTCCCCGTCCTGCACGGCCGTCGAACGCAGTTCCAGCGAATTGGTCCCCGCGTCAGGCTCGGTCAGCGCCATGCAGAACGACATCTCCCCCGAGCACAGCTTGGGGAGCCAGTCGCGCTTCATCTGCTCGGACCCGTACTTGGAGATCGACACCCCGCCGAAGATCGGGTTCAGCATGAAAACCTGACTGAGAGTGGCCCCTGCGCCTGCCGCACACAGCTCCTCCACGATCAGCGCCGTATCGAGCATGCCGAGCCCGGCACCGCCGTACTGCTCGGGCAGCATCGCGCCCGCCAGGCCGGCGTCGCAGATCGTCTTCCAGCATTCGGCCGGATACGCCTTCTCGGCGTCAAGCTTTCGCCAGTAATCGGGGCCGTATGCCTCGCCGACCTTGCGGGCGGCCTCGATCATCATCTTCTGTTCGTCGGTCAGCGTGAAGTCCATGCTCGCTCCGTTGAAGCATCGGCAGCCGGCGCGGCACGCAGCAACCGGTACGGTGCTTCGAGCGTTTCGACCACGGTGTGCAGAAACCTTGCCGCCAGCGCGCCGTCGATGATGCGGTGGTCACAGGCAAGGGTGAGAATGATTTCGCGCCGTGCCACCGGCGCGCCATGGGCGTCCGGGCGGAACAGGGCGCGCTCGGCACCGACGCCCAGAATCAGCGCCTGCGGTGGATTGATGATCGGCGAGATGCTGGTGACACCGAACATGCCGACGTTGGAAATGGCGATCGCACCGCCGCCGACGTCGCCCGCAGCAAGCGTGTTGTCGCGGGCCCGATGCGCGAGTGCGGTGGCTTGCGTGGCCACCTCATCGAGCGTCTGGCGACCCACGTCGCGTACGACCGGAATGCGCAGACCCTGAGGGGTCTCGGTGACCATGCCGATGTCGACGGTTGAAAAGGCGAGAATTTTTTCGTCGCACCAGATCCGGTTTACTTCCGGCATCGCTGTCAGGACCCGTCCGAGCGCTGCAATCACCAGGTGCGTGACCGAAATACGGGTGCGGCCCGGTTCGGCGTTCAGTTGCGCGCGCAACGCCGACAGTCCGCCCGTCTCGACTTCGTCACTGAGCGTGAAATGCGGAATATCGCGCTTGGCCGCGCTGACCCGCCGGGCCGTGGCGAGCCGTGCCGCATCCGGAACGGACTCCACGGGCGTGGACACCGTCATCGCCGTCCGCGTCGAGGGCGGCGTCGCCACAGCTGCCAGATCGGCGGCCTTGATGCGTCCTGCCGGCCCCGTTCCCTTGAGCGATGCCAGGTCGATCCCGCGCGAGGCCGCCAGCTTGCGGGCATAGGGGGTCGCGATCACCCGAAGGACATCGACTTTGGTAATCCGCCCACCCCTGCCGGTGCCCTGGATCTCACTGGAATCAAGCGCATGCTCGGCGATCAGCTTGCGCGCACTCGGCGCATCGCGGGAGGTTCCCGACGCGGAATCAGGCGCCGCGGTATCCGGCACCACGGTATCAGGCGCCACGGTATCAGGCGCGGCTGGCGTCGCGGCACGTTCCTGCCCCTTTCGCGAGTCGTCGCCTCTGGCATCAGTCAGCACCGCCACCGGCGAACCGACGGGCACCGTCTCACCGGTCTGCACGAGGATTTTCGCAACCGTCCCGTCGCGTTCCGCCTCGATCTCGGTGGCCACCTTCTCCGTCTCGACGATGAAGAGCACGTCACCGGCCGAGAAAGGGCGTCCCGGCTCCACTCGCCACTCGGTCAGCAGCCCTTCGGTCATGGTCAGCCCGAGCTTGGGCATCAGCAGATCGGCCATTGCGGGGTGCCTCAAACGCCCTTGAATTGCGCCTTGCGCTTCTCGAGGAAGGCGCCGCAACCCTCGTGCGAATCCTCGGTATCCAGCACCAGGCCGATCATTGCCTGCTCGTGACGAAGCGCCGCGGACAGCGGCATGTCGGCCCCGTCATTGAGCGTTCGCTTGAGCAGTTTGAGGACCAGCGGAGACTTCTGCGCGATCTTGCCCGCGAGGTCCAGGGTCTCGGCCATGAGCCTGTCGTGAGCAACCACCCTGTTGGCAAGCCCGATCGTCACAGCCTCCTGCGCGGTGATCATCTCCCCGGTAAACATGATCTCTTTGGCCCGGCACAGCGGCAATTGGCGAATCATCCGCTGTGTACCGCCCGCCCCCGGGAACAACCCGAGCGTTATTTCCGGCAACCCGAGCTTGGCCTTGTCCGACACGATCCGGATATCGAGCGCCAGCAACAACTCCGTGCCGCCGCCCAGTGCAAACCCGTTGACCGCGGCAATCGTCGGCTTGTCGAAGGTCTCGATACGCCGGAACAGCCGATGGATGTCCTCGGCGAATTCCTGGTAGTGCGCAAGGCCGCGGCGCGAATTCAGGTCGGCGATATCGCCACCCGCCACGAATGCGCGTCCGGCACCGGTGAAGATCACGACGCGGATGGACTTGTCGGACTCGATGCGATCCAGTGCGACGTTCATCGCCGCGATGGTCTCGAGATCGAGCGCATTCAGGGTGTCCGGGCGGTTGATCGTCAGCGTGGCGATCGGCCCGTTGTTCTCTATCAGGATGGCATCGGTACTCATGGCGGTCCTCTGAAAACTGTTCAAACAGGCCCTGATCGGAAATGAATCAGGTCGACATTCCGCGCCCAGGGTCAGGCAAGGGTCCGATGGATTGCGGCGGCAATACGCTGCGCGGTCGGCCGATAGGCACTCTCCAGCGAGCGGGCAAACGGCGACGGGGCGAAGGGCGCGCCGACGCGAACGATCGGGGCATCGAGTTCGTCGAACCCGACGTCCGCCATCCTGGCCGCGATCTCGGCGCCGACGCCGAAAGCTTCGACCGCCTCGTGCGCGATCACCAGCCGGTGCGTGTGTGCGAGGCTCTGAAGGACCGCGGCCTCGTCCCAAGGCTGCAGCGACCGCAGATCGATGACCTCGACCTCGATGCCATCGGCCGCCAGAGTGTCCGCGGCGGCCAGTGCCATTCCGACAGTCGCGCCATAGCTGACCACGGTCACGTCACGCCCCGCCCGGGCACAGCGAGCCTTCCCGATCGGCACCGATTCCGGCGGGTCGGCGAGCTCACCCTTCATCGCGTACAGCGCCTTGTTCTCGACGACGATCACCGGGTCCGGATCGTCGATGGCGGCGCGCAGCAGTCCGTAGGCATCCGCCGGATTGGACGGACACACCACCTTGATGCCGGGAACATGCGCCAGCCAGGCTTCAAGGCACTGCGAATGCTGCGGTCCGGCATTCAGTCCACCGCCGTGCGGCGTGCGGATCACCATCGGCACCGAACCCTGGCCGCCGAACATCGAGCGTGCCTTGGCCGCCTGGTTGACGATCTGGTCCATCGTCAGCGTGATGAAATCCATGAACATGATTTCGGCCACCGGCCTCATGCCCGAAATGGCGGCACCGACCGCGACGCCCACAATCGCCGCTTCGGCAATCGGCGCATCGAGCACCCGTTGCGCACCGAACGCGTCGAGCAATCCCCGCGTCGCCTTGAACGACCCGCCGGCAGCCGCAATGTCCTCGCCGATCACGAACACGCGGTCATCGGCGGCCATCGCGTCATGCAGAGCCTGGTTCACCGCCTTGAGGTAACGTACTTCGGCCATCGTTCAGCCGCCGACTGGCGTATAGACGTCGGACAGCAGATCGTCCACGTCGGG
This sequence comes from uncultured beta proteobacterium, assembly GCA_963834335.1. Lineage (GTDB taxonomy): Bacteria > Pseudomonadota > Gammaproteobacteria > Burkholderiales > Burkholderiaceae_E > Lautropia. The sequence goes on from CAWIBK010000002.1 coordinate 1,679,230, forward strand.
TTCCGGCGCTGCCAGCGCCGCGTCGACCGCGGTCTCGATCTCGTCGGCAACCTGCGCGTCGATCGCATCGCAGACCGACTCGTCGATACCGGCCGCCACCAGGGCGGCACGCGCGCGAACGATCGGATCGCGCGCGCTGAGCGAGGCGACTTCGGCGGGGTCCCGATAATCCTGGCGATCGCCTTCGAAATGACCACGCACCCTCGTCGTCCGGCATTCCAGCACCTGGGGACGCGAATCCTCGCGCATCGCCGCGACGAGATCGGCGCTGACCGTCGCAACAGCCACGACATCGTTGCCGTCGATTTCGCGATGGCCGATTCCGTAGGCCGCGCAAAGTTTCTCGAGGGAGGCTGCGATCTGCCGATCGGAGGGACTGAACTCCGACCAGCCGTTGTTCTCGCACACGAAGAGCACCGGCAGCCGCCACAGCGCGGCCAGATTGAAGCACTCGTGCACCAGGCCCTCGGCCAGCGCACCGTCGCCGAAGAACACGGTGGCCAGACTGCCTTCGCCGCGCATCTTCAAAGCCAGTGCACTGCCTGTGGTGATCGGCAGGCCCGCTCCGACGATGCCGTTGGCGCCGAGCATGCCGACCGAAAAATCGGCCACGTGCATCGACCCGCCCCTCCCCTTGCATACGCCGGTCGCCCGGCCCAGTATCTCGGCGAAGAAGCCTTCGAGCGATACGCCCTTGGCCAGGGCATGCCCATGACCGCGATGGTTCGAAGAGACGGTATCGGTGATGCGAAGCGCCGAGCACACACCGACCGGAACCGCTTCCTGACCGATCGACAGGTGCAGGAACCCCGGTACTGCACCATCGGCGAAGAGCTGCTGCAGGCGCTCTTCCGCGCGGCGGATCAGCACCATTCCGCGATATAGTCGTTCGAGGGAATCGCGACTCATGTCGGTCGTCAGCTGTCCATGTCCGTCTCGCCGGGCGCCAGGAAGCCGGCTGTGTCCCGGCGTAATAAGGGTCGAAAGATCGCCGGAAGATGGCCGGGAGTGGGCCGTAATATGAACGGTGAATCATAAATCATCTTTGTCGTCACTTACAAGGGAATGGTCATGCAGATCGATTTACGCGGAGCCCGCGCGCTGATCACCGGTGGTGCAAGCGGCATCGGGCTCGCCTGCGCCCAGGCCTTCCAGTCGGCGGGCGCGAGCGTCACGATCGCCGATCGGTCCCCCGACGGCGCCGGCACCGCCGCCACGATAGGCGTCGAGTTCGTGCCGCTCGACGTCGGCGACGAGGATGCCGTGGAGGCAGTTGCGAATGCGCTGCATGCTCAGGGCCGGGCGCCGACCGTGCTGGTGACCTGCGCCGGCGTCCTGCAGCGCACCTTGCCGCCGGGCGAACTCGAGCTGGAAGGAGTGGGACCGGGTCACGCGGATCCATCTGCGCGGCACCTATGCCTGCTGCCGCAGTTTCGGGACGAGAATGGCGACCGCGGGGCACGGATCGATCGTGACCATCTCGTCCGTCAGCGGCCTGCGGTCAGGCCCGCTTCACGCCTATGGCCCTGCAAAGGCTGCGGTCGCCCACCTGTCGACCTGTCTCGCGGCGGAGTGGGGCCGAAAGGGAGTGCGCGTGAACTCGGTTGCGCCAGGCTTCACCCGGACTCCCGCCCTCGATCGGGGTCTGGCCGACGGTACCCTCGATGAATCCGTGATGCGCGGTCAGACAGCGCTGGGACGAATGATCCGGGCCGACGAAATCGCGGCGGCCGTCGTGTTCCTCGCGTCACCGCTCGCCTCCGCCATTACCGGGACTGTGCTGCCAGTCGATGCCGGCTACATGGTTGCGTCGGATTGGGGGGTGTATGGCGGGATGCGGGAGTAGCCGTCGGCACGGCGCTGAACTTCGGCAGCGGAACCCAGAAGACCGCGTCTGCGTCAAAGCAAGGCTGAAGTCTGCGGGTCACAAGTGATCGATGGAACGCAGCCTTACCCGCGCCGACTTCATGCCGCGCCCCCAACGCGGCAACCAGTCTGACAGGTGGGCGGCGAATCCATCGGCTGCCGGCGATAACTCGCGTGTCTGCGACCGGTAGAGGCAGACCTTTCGCACCACCTCAGGCTCGGTCACCCGCTTCATCACCAGACCGAATGGCCGGGCGAGCACACCGACATAGGCGGGGGCAAGCGTCGCGGCAACGCCCTGGGAGGCGATCCCTATCGCAGTGGAGATATTGTCGACCACGTGCATCGGTGTAATGCGTGTACCTGCGGGTGCGTTCAGACGCATCAGCGACACGCTGCTTTCGTGATCATGGCCGGCTGCCACCAATGGATGGTCGCGCAGTTCGCTCCAGCGCACCGCGCGGCGGCGCGCGAGTGGGTGCTCGGGTGAGCACCAGAGCACCCAAGGACTGTCGAACAGCGGCTGCATGTGAACGGAAGGCCCTGCCGTTCGATCCGGACCGATTGCGAGTTCGACGTCGCCACTGGCCACCGCATCGATCAAGCTGTCGACCGCGACATCGTGAATCCGCACCATCACTTTGGGTCGCTTGACCATGTAGTCGTGGATGACCGCCGGCAATGCGGTGCACGCCAGCACCAGCGGCGCACCGATCCGCACGACACCGGTGGCCCGGTTGCGCACATCATCGGCGGCGCTTTCGGCAAAGTTGACATGGCGCAGCACCGATTCGGCCGAAGCCAGGAAATCGCGGCCGGCTCGCGACAGCGTCACCCGGCGCGTAGTGCGATCGAACAGCCGGAACCCGAGCAGTCCCTCGAACTCGGCAATCAGTTGGCTGATTGCCTGTGCAGTCATGCCCAGGCGCTCGGCGCTGGCGCTGAAACTCAGCAACTGGGCGACGGTCACGAAGGCCTCGAACTGGCGCAGGGTATAGCGGATCAGGGGCATGCCGTAAATTATCAATCGTGGATTGCGAATTGACCAGTTTCAATTGCTTGTCCGCAGGGTCGTCCTGGTGGAGACTCCAGTTGATGCTCAATGAGCCTGGACCAACGTGGCCTCGTCGGTCAGCACACTGGCGGGCACGTCCTCCTGTACCTATGAATCCCGGAAGGGTCCTGCCATGAATTTCCTCGACGTCGCGGGCGTGGCCGTCTCGCCCGATCACTATATCGGCGGTGCCCGCGTGGCATCGGCCGAGACCTTCAAGCTCTTCAGCCCGATCGACCAACGTATGCTCGGCCGCATCAGCGAAGGGACGGCCGAACACACAGATGCCGCGATAGTTGCGGCCCAGCAGGCTTTTCCGGCCTGGAGCGCAATGACTGCCGCCGAGCGCAGGCCTTTCCTCGACCGCTTTGCCGCCGAGATCGGCAAACGCGCCGAGGCTTTCTGCCTGCTCGAAAGCAACGACGCCGGCGTCCTGCTTTCGCGCATGCGCCACGGTGTGGTGCCACGCGCGATGCTCAACATCTCATGGTTCGCCGAACATTCGTTGCAGCTGCAGGACCATGCTATCGACACCGGGCAGGCGCACCACATCGTGCGCCACGACCCGGCCGGAGTGGTCGTCATCATCACGCCGTGGAATGCGCCGCTGATGTTGTCGACCTGGAAACTGGGGCCGGCGCTGGCAGCGGGCAATACCTGCATCCTGAAGCCGCCCGAGTGGGCTCCGCTGACCTGTTCGTTGCTCGCGGATGCGTCCGACGCCGCCGGACTGCCGCCTGGCGTCTTCAACGTCGTTCAGGGCACCGGTGCCAGTACCGGCGCCAGGCTGGTCGGCGATCCGCGCATCGCCCGTATCTCGTTCACCGGCTCGGTGCCGACCGCGAGAATCATCGCCCAAGCCGCCGGCGCCAATCTCGTGCCGTGCAGCCTTGAACTTGGCGGCAAGAGCCCCTTCATCGTGCTCGAAGACGCCGCTATCGATGCAGCCGCAGCGACCGGCGCGTTGATGTACCGCAATGCGGGCCAAGTCTGTCTGGCGGGTACCCGCTTCCTGGTGCATGAGCGCATCGCCGACGCCTTCATCGCTGCAATGCGCGCCCAGGTTGAGCGACTCAAGGTGGGCGACCCGCGCGAAGAGGCTACCGAGGTCGGACCGGTCATCCATCCGCGCCAGGTCGAGCGGGTGGCCGGCTTCGTCGAGCGCGCCGTGGCTGGCGGCGCCGAGTTGCTGTGGGGCGGCGACAAACATCCGTTCGGCGCCCAGTATTACCAGCCGACAATGCTGACGAAGCTGAAACAGGACGACGAGATTGTGCAGAACGAGGTTTTCGGCCCGGTGCTGACGCTTCAGACCTTTGCATCCGACGATGAGGTCATCGAGATGGCCAACGGCACCGATTATGGTCTGGGCGGCGTGTGCTACGGCGAGTTGGCACATGCCACCGCCATCGCAGAACGTGTGCGCACCGGCTTCATCTGGATCAACAGTTTCGGCATCCGCGATCTGGCTGCGCCCTTCGGCGGCATAAAGCGCAGCGGTATCGGCCGTGAGGGGGGCAACTGGAGCTTCGAGTTCTTCTGCGACATCAAGGACATCGTAGTGCCGAAGAAGCCTTTCCATGCCAGCTTCAGCCAGCGTTGAGCGCTTGTTCTGAATTCCCCAAGGAGACATCGATGAGCAGTCGGATCACGCGGCGGCAGGTAATGATGGGTGGCGCCGGCGCAGCGCTGGTTGGCTTGGGCGGCTGCGCCCTGACAGGCGTCAGCACCGCAAGGCCCATCCGAGGCCTGGACGGCGCCACGCCGATTGCGACGGTGGCTCAGGGTGAGTTGCAGGGCACGCGCAATGGCAGCGTGCTGTCGTTCAAGCGCGTGCCGTACGCGGCCGACCCCTTCCTTGCCAGCAACCGTTTCAAGGCACCGCAGCCGGTGGCAACGTGGTCGGGCGTGCGCGATGCCAGTGTGTACGGCCCGATGCCGCCACAACCGTCCCGTGCGCCGGGTGGCGGCCTCGCGGGTGCGGCCGACGACCTGACGCTGAACATCTGGGCTCCGACAGATGCGCGCAAGGCGCCGGTGCTTGTCTGGCTGCCGGGTGGCGCCTACTACCGCGTGGATGCAGCCGAAACCTGGTACGACGGCAGCAGCTTTGCACGTCAGGGCATCGTCGTGGTCACGGTCAACTATCGTGTCGGCATCGACGGCTTCATGGCGGTTGACGGCATGCCTGCCAATCGGGGCCTGCTCGATTCTGTGTCGGCGCTGGAGTGGATCCAGCGCAACATCGCCGCTTTCGGGGGCGATGCGGGCAATGTCACACTGGCAGGCCAGTCGGCCGGTGCCCAGAGCGTGATGCTGCTGATGGGCATGCCGACGGCGCAGGGGCTGTTTCACAAGGCGATTGCCCAAAGCCCGCCGCAGAATCACTTGACGACCGCGCAGGCACAACGCATCGCCAGCGCGACCGCCGACATTCTGAAGGTCGCACCAACGCCGCAGGCCCTGGCCGCCGTGCCCTTGCCAGCCTTGATTGCGGGTGTCGAGGCCATGGTCACGGACCTTCGTGACCGCGCCAAGTGGGGGCCGATCGGTGGTCAGCCACCCTACCTGCCGGTGATAGACGGCTCCGTACTCACCGCACCGCCGCTGGCAGCACTGCAGCGTAACGCCGCGCCCGGACTGCCCTTGCTGATCGGCTGTACCGACGAGGAGGCGCGCCTGTACCTGGTGCCGGGCGGCACGATCGACCGCATACCTGCTCCGGCCGTGGCGGGCGCACTTCGCGGCGCGAAGCTGCCAGCCAGCGCCGCAGCCGTCTATGCGCAAGCGCGCCCCGACGCGTCGCCAGGCGACATGCTGGCCTCGTTCGATTCGGACCAGACCTTCCGCATGCCCACGCTGCGCTACGCTGAGCAACACGTCGGGGCCGGTGCCTCGGTGTGGTTCTACAACTTCTCGTGGGCGTCGCCCGCTTTCGGCGGCCGGCTGGGCGCAGGGCATGTGGTGGACGTGCCATTTGCTTTCAATACCCTGGGCAGCCGGCAGGCGGCACCGTTCCTGGGCGGGCCTGGCTTTCAACCATTGGCAGACGATATGCACGGACGCTGGGCACGCTTCGTCAAGACCGGCGATGCCGGCTGGCCGCGCTACGACCTGGCGAGCCGACCCACGATGCGCTTCGACACGACGTCTGCCGTGGTTGCGGACCCCCTGGCCGAACGGCGCCTGCTCTGGGCCGGCATCAGCTTCGAATGAGCCAGTCAAATCGATCGGGAGAATCCATGGTTGGAGAAGTTGTCGGTGCGGCCATGGTGTCGCACCATCCAGGCCTGATGCAGTGCGAGGAGTTCCGGGTACTGCAAGGAGCCGGATCCGACTCGGACCTGATTCCGGGTTATGCCCGGCTGCGCGATAAGATCGTCGCGGCCAGACCCGACGTCGTGATGATCTTCGATACCCATTGGTTCACCACCGGCTACCACCTGATTGACGGCGGAGAACGCTACAGCGGCAGCTACATCTCGGATGAGATGCCCTGGTATCTGCACGGCGTGCCCTATGACTACCGGGGTCTGCCGAGCCTGGCGTTGGAGATCGAGACCGTGTCGCGCGAGATGGGCGGCTACAACCGCGCCGTCTGTCACCCCGGCCTCGGGCGGCATTACGCCACCATCAACTTGGTCAAGCAACTGCGCCTGGAGCACAGCGACACGCCGGTGGTCACTGTCAGCTCATGCCAGAACTGCGACTGGCCGGCCTACCTCAAGTCGGGTGAGGCGATTGCCGAAGCCATTCGCCGCAGCGGTCTGCGGGTTGTCTTGATGGCCTCTGGCGCGCTCAGCCACAAGTTCAATAATATCGATTGGAAGCCGAACAATCCTCGAATCTTCCACGAGAGCAATGTTTCCCGGCCCGAGAATATTGAAAGTGACAAGGGGGCGATCGAGCTGTTCAAGCAAGGCCGGCACGACAGTGTGCTCGAGCGCTGGGACGACGAGTACCGCAAGCTGCCCTGGGAAGCCTGGGGTGCGCACTATCTGCAGATGGTCGGCGTGATGGGTGGGGCGACGTGCCGTGCCAAGGGTGAGCCGCTGTCGGCATACGAGAACGCTCGCGGAACGGGAAACATCCACATCTGGTTCGACACCTGACTGTTGCCGGAGCGCCCGGCGGAGGCATGAAGTTCGAATTTCCATTCAATGAATTGCCCGCGGTGTTGCGCGGACCTCGCGTCGAGCGTCGCCGTATTCTCGTGGGTGGCAGCGCGTTCTGGGGCACCATTGTTGAAAGCGGAGCAGATGCAGGCATGCTGCGGCTCGACGACGGCCGCGTGCTTGCTGCCGATGGTGTGGCCTGCCTGCCACCGGTATTACCTTCCAAGATCATTGCTGTGCACATCTCCTACAGTTCGCGCAGCATGGAGACGCGAGGAAAGTCCAAACCGACCGAGACACCGACCTATTTCACCAAGCCGCCCACGTCGCTCAACGGCCACCGCGGGCAGATTCTGAAGCCGGCCGACTGCAAGTACCTCAATTACGAAGGCGAATATGCGGTCGTCATCGGCCGCACCTGTCGCAACGTCACGCCCGACGAGGCCTGGGACTACATCGAAGGATTCTGCCCGGCACTCGACATGGGACTGCAGGACTTCCGCGATACCGACCAGGGCTCAATGCTGCGCGTCAAGGGTGCAGATACTCTGTTGCCGATCGGTCCGGGCATCGTTCGCGGCGTCAACCTGTTCGAACAGATGCTGCGCACTTACGTCAATGGCCGGGTGGTGCAGGAAGCAGATATCGGCGAAGAAACGATCTGGGGCCCGCACTACGTGATCGCCGACATTGCGCGTCATATCACCCTGCTGCAGGGCGACGTGATCCTGATGGGCACGCCATGCCATTCCCGTTCGATCGACCCGGGACATCTCGTCGAGTGCGAAATCACCGGCATTGGCCGGATCAGCGGCACCGTGGTTGCCGTAGCTGCCCCCGCGCCGCCGCGTTGGGCGTCGGTCACACGCCGACCGACAGCCCGGAAGTACGCCGTGTGTCGCTGGGCTTCGACGAGCGCGTGCCCGACCGCTTCAAGGAGAACCTGCGCCTGTCACGCCGGGACTGAGTGGCCGGAGCGGCCGGTCTGCGGTGCCCTGCGCTTTCGCGAGCTTGTCAAGGAGCTCGATCAGCATCGCATGTTCCGCGCGGCTGAAGTGAACTTTGAGCTGGCGCTCCATCAGTTCCGCTGCTGTCATGGCGTCACGAACAATCCTGGCTCCCTTGGATCCGATAACCACCTGCTGCGAACGGCCATCGGCCGGGTTGCGCTCGCGGCTGATCAGCCCGCGCTGCTGAAGGCGGTCGAGCAACAGCGTGAGGGTCGGAGAGGTCACCGCAAGTGCCCGGGCCAGCCGCTTCGGCGCGATGGCCTCGTTGGCCATCACGATCATCAACAGGGAGAACTCGACTTTCTTCAACTGGAAGGGCTTGCCGACGAATTGCTCAAAGGCCTGATTGGTCGTGATGGCGGCTCGTGCGAGATGAAATCCGACGATGTCGGCCAGCGGGCCGAATTCCAGTGCCGTCGCTCGCGGCGGCCGTTCTACTGCATCTGCGCTCACTGGTGTCCTCTGGTCAGGGGGTATATGCGGTCTGCGCCTACTGCTTTCTGGCAGCACCGAGATAGGTTTCGATCACGCGCGGATCGGACGCCAGCTGATCGGCCGTTCCTTCCAGGGCGATGCTCCCGGTCTCGAGGACGTAAGCGTAGCTTGCCACCTCGAGCGCCGCGCGAGCGTTCTGCTCGACCAGCAGAATCGATGTACCTTGATCGCGCAGGCGACCGATGATCTGGAAGATCTCACGCACGACCAGCGGCGCAAGACCAAGGCTCGGTTCGTCGAGCATCAGCAGCTTGGGCTGGGACATCAGCGCCCGGCCCAAGGCAAGCATCTGACGCTCACCGCCCGACAGGGTTCCAGCCAGTTGAGTACGGCGCTCCTTCAAACGAGGGAACAATTCAAAGACCCGTTCAAGCTCGCTGCGCCAGTTCGGTACCTTGAGCTTCATCGGCCGGAAGCCGCCGAGCACGAGATTGTCCCCGACCGACATGGTGCTGAACAGTTCACGGTTCTCGGGCACCAGGGCCAGACCAGCCATCACGCGGTCTTCAAGCCTGGAGTCGGCAAGGTCCTGCCCGTTGAAAATCACCGCGCCACGGGAAGGCAGCATGCCCATCAGCGCCTTGAGCAGGGTCGACTTGCCCGCGCCGTTCGGCCCGATCACGGTCACCACCTGGCCTTTGTCAAGATGCAGACTCAGTCCCGATACTACCTCGGCACGGCCGTATCCGGCATGCAGTTCGCCTACGCGAAGCAATGCCTTCGTCATATCGGCGGTCCACGATCGGACTTTGCCGGCCCGATCGGCATGGCGCTCCGGGAACCGTTCATTTCAGTGCTCCGTCCCGAGGTAGGCGGCACGCACCGCGGGTGAGGCCTGCACTTCGGCCGGCGTGCCCTCCATGAGCCTGGTGCCGAACTCCATCACGACGATTCGATCCGTCAGGCCCATCACGAACTCCATGTCGTGCTCCACCAGCAGGATCGTCATATCCTCAGACTTGAGTTGACGCAGCACGTCGCCCAGCGCCTGCTTCTCCTTGTGACGCAAACCTGCCGCGGGCTCGTCCAGCAGCAGCAGGGCGGGGTCGGTGCACAGCGCTCGGGCAATCTCCATCAGACGTTGCGGGCCGAGGGCGAGGTTACCCCCCAGCTCATGCATCTGCTGCGCCATGCCGATGCGCTGAAGTTGCGCCTCGGCCTCTGCGAACAGGCGCCTTTCTTCAACGCGGTCGAGTCCCAGCATCGCCTGGAGGCTGTTCGCCTTGCTGCGAAGATAGCCACCCAGTGCGACATTTTCCAGCACAGTCATCTCCGGAATCATCTTCACATGCTGGAAGGTACGCGACATGCCGCGACGCGCGATCTGTCGCGAAGCCAGGCCCGTAACCGGTGCACCCCGAAACTCAACCGAGCCTCTGGTGAGCCCCAGCACGCCGGTGATGAGATTGAAGGTGGTGGACTTGCCTGCACCGTTGGGGCCGATCAGGCCGACAATGTCACCGGCGCGAATCTGGAAGCTCACGTCGTTGACGGCCACCAGACCCCCGAATTCCTTGCGCACGGCGTTCACGTCGAGCAGCAACTCGCCACGCACGGGCTTGTCTCGTACCGGCAATGGTTTCGAACCTTTCCAGTCGTTTTCTCGTTGAGGCGCCGGCAGCCATCTGCCCACGATGGTCCATAGTCCATCCGGGGCGTACTTCAGCACCACAACCAGAACGATTCCGAAAATGACGGTTTCGAAGTTGCCGCTGGTGCCGAGCAATTGGGGCAATAGCACCTGTAATTGATCTTCTATCACCCGCACGACGGCCGAACCGAGGAAGGCGCCCCAGACATGGCCGATACCCCCTAGCACTGCCATGAACAGGTATTCGATGCCTTTGGTGATCGAGAAGGGCGACGGATTCACCGAGCGCTGAAAATGCGCGAACAACCATCCCGAGACGGACGCCAGCACGGCTGCGATGACAAACGCCGTCAATTTGTAATGGAAGGTCGAGATGCCCATCGCTTCGGCCATCGTCGAGCCGTTCTTGAGTGACCGGATCGCTCGCCCTGGACGCGAGTCGAGCAGCCGCGAAACCGCCAGCGCGGCCAGCAGAGCCAAGGCCCAGATCAATGGATGCAGGCTGCGGCCGCTCCCCAGATCGAATCCGAAGGCTTCGAGCGAGGGGACGCCGAGCAGCCCGTCGTATTTTCCCAGCCCCGGCGTATTGCTCATCGAGTAAAACAGCACCAGACCCCAGGCAATGGTGGCAAGCGGCAGATAGTGGCCGGACATCCGCAGCGTGATCGCGCCGATCACGACCGCAGCGACGACAGCCAGCGCGACGCCGACGAACAGCGTCAACCACGGCGAGATGCCCATCCTGGTGGAGAGGAAGGCGGTCGTGTAGGCGCCGATACCGACAAATGCGGCTTGGCCGAAACTCGTGAGCCCGCCCACACCCGTCAGCAGCACCAGCCCGAGCGCGACCATCGAGTACATGCCGATGTAGTTGCTCTGCGTGATCCAGAAGTCGGGCACTGGCAGCACCGGCAGGACGAGCATGAAGAGGCTGAAGGCGGGAAACACCCCGCGGCGCAGCGTGATCATCTTAATGCTCCTCGGAATGCGGGTCGCGCAGACTGCGCCACAACAGCACCGGTAGGATCGCGCCGAAAACGATCACCTCCTTGAAAGCGCTGGCCCAGAACGAGCCGAAGCTCTCGAGAACGCCGACCCCAAGCGCGCCGACTAGTGCGAGCGGGTAGCTGGACAGACCGGCAAAGACGGCCGCCACGAAGCCTTTGAGGCCGATCAGGAACCCACTGTCGTAGAAGACAGTGGTCGTGGGCCCGATCAGCAGTCCCGACAGCGCACCGATGAACGCCGCCATCGTGAACGACAGGCGACCTGCAGTGATCGACGAGATGCCCATCAGCCGCGCACCAAGCTGGTTGACCGCGGTGGCGAGCAGTGCCTTGCCATACAAGGTGCGGTCGAAGAACAGTCGCAGCATCACGATCAGCGCGACCGAGGCACCGAAGATGATCAGTGCCTGCCCTGACAGATTGATCGGGCCGATCGCGAAGCGTTCGTCCCAGAAGCTAGGATTGCGAAAACCTTCCGCGCCGAAGAAGAACAGGCCCAGGCCGACCAGTGCGAAATGTACGCCGACGGACACGATCAGCAGCACCAGCACGCTGGCGTCTGCCAGCGACTCGTACGCGAGGCGGTAGATCAGGCTGCCGAATGGCGTAACGAGAGCGAGGGTCAGCGCCGCCTGGGCCAGCAGTGGCATGCCTCGCGGCGCCGCCCAGATCGCCAGTAGCGAAATCGCGACCGGGTAGGCTGCCGTCTGCAGAATGGCCTTGGCGATTCGTGCAACCCCGTGACGGCGTTTGAGGCCGGCGACAACGTCGGTGATCGCCGCAACGCCGGTGAGGATTAGCAGGAACCAGACGGTTCCCGGTACTTTTCCGATCTGCAGCAGGGCAAGCGTCAAGGCGCCGAAGGCAACAAACTCACCCTGCGGGATGAAGATCACCCGGGTGACAGTGAACAGCAGCACAGTGGCCAGGGCCAGCAGTGCATAAATGGCCCCGTTGGTCACGCCGTCCAGGGCCAGGATGCTGGCTATGTTGAAGTCCATCGTACTGTCCGCCTGTTGTCCGCGACCGGGCGTCTGCGCCCTCGACCCGACTGCCCGAAGACAGCCGGATCGAAAGGACCGGGGGCACGAAAGTGGGTTACTTTTCGACGACGAACTTGCCGCCGACCACCTTCAGCAGGATGCCCGTCTCGTTCGTATAGCCCCAGTGGTCGTCCTTGGTCCAGTTCATGACGCCGTGCGAGAAGACCGTGCGCCCCATGGACTCGACAGCGTCGCGCAATGCGGCGCGGAACTCGGGCGTACCGGGCTTCGCCTTCTTCAGCGCCACTGGCAACACCTTCTCAAGCACGATCTGCGCGTCGTAGGCGTGGGCGGCGAACTGATTGCGGCTGCCTGCACCATTGGCCGCTTCGTATTTGGTGACGAAGTCCACGGCGACCTTCTTCGACGGGTGTTCGTCAGGCAACTGCTCGGCCGTGACGGCCGGGCCGGAGACGATGATCGTGCCTTCGACGTCCTTGCCCCCGATGCGCACGAGGTCTGGCGTGGCGGCGGCGTGGGTCTGGTAGATGCGGCCCTTGTAGCCCCGTTCGATCAGGCCCATTTCCGGCATCGCGGCGCCAGAGCCTGAGGCGACGACCAGGATCGCGTCCGGGTTCGCGCCGACCAGTTTCAGCGCCTGCGGCGTGACGCTCGTGTCCGGCCGCGCGAAGCGTTCGACGGCGGATACCCGGATGCCGGCGGCCTCGGCCTGCTTGGTTATTTCCTTCAGCCAGAGCTCGCCGTAAGCGTCGGTGTAGCCGAGAAAGCCCAGCGTCTTGACGCCGTGCTTCTTCATATGTTCGACGAGCGGGTACGCCATCACGTTGAAACCCTGCGGCAGGCGGAACATCCACTCGTCCTGGCCGGGGGGGAGGCCGACCGGGGCCGCGGACAACTGAACCGTCTTCGCTTCCATCAGAACCGGCGCCATCGCGGCCGACACGGCCGTAATGCTGGAGCCGATGACCAGATCGACCTTGTCTTCGGTGACAAAGCGGCGCGCGTTGTTCACCCCCTTGCCGGGGTCGGTGGCATCGTCGAGGACGATCAGGTTGATCTTCTCGCCTGCGATCGTCTTTGGGAACAACTTGAGCTGGTTGCTGATCGGGATGCCGAGGCCCGAACCCGGGCCGGTAAGCGAAAGGCTCACGCCGACGTTGACGTCAGCCAGTGCGGGCGTTGCAGCGACCACTGCCAGCAGGGCGGTGGCGGCGGCCATCAAGGGCTTGCTGAGAAGCTTCATGTTGCGTGTCTCCTTCGAGGTTGGTGAGGGCAGAAGCAGGGCACCGCGGCCGCTGCTCCCTTCTTGTCTTCGGGCAACGGACTACATGCGAAAACCAGGGATTACGGCCTTGTCCGGCAGGATCAGGCAGGGGTCGGTTTCCCAGCCCTCGTACAACGTCTGCACCAGCGCGTCGCGGTGGCCGAGCACCGCGCGCTGGTTGATCGAGCCTTTGTCGGTGACCTCTCCCTTGTCGATGGAAGGCGGCTCGGCCAGCACATGCATACGGGCCACGCGGCTGGCGCTGCCGGTACCCTCGCGCCACAGGCGGTCGGCCAGCACCTGAAAAAAGGCTCGCACCACCGGATGGTGCAGCACCTCGGGCAGCGGCACACGGTCAGCCAGGCCGGCCAGTTTGCGGCACTCGTCGGCGCGTGGGAACAGCATGGCGCCGACCTCGTCCCGATTAATGCCGGTGATCACCGCATCCTGCACGCACGGCTCGCCAGCCGCGATGATCTTTGCGCGAAGCGGTCCAACGCTGACGAAAGTGCCAGTGGACAGCTTGAAGTCCTCGGCCGTGCGGCCATCGTAGAGCAGGCCGCGATCGACGTCATTCGGATCGATCAGGCGCGCAGCATCGCCGGTACGATAGAAGCCCTCTTCATCGAAAGCACCGCGGGTCTGTTCTGGAGCACGCCAGTAGCCGGGCATGACATTCGGGCCGCGGAAGCGGATTTCCATCTTGTCGCCGGTGGTGGCGTCTCCTACCAGCTTGACCTCGACACCCGGCGCCGGTAGACCGATGTGGCCCGAGCGCACGTCGGTTCCCACTGCGAAGGTGCAGGACGGCGCGGTCTCGGTCATGCCCAGGCCGGTTATGATGCGCACGCGCTCGCCCACCGCGGCCTCGCCATGTGCATCGAGCTTGTCCCAAACCGCCTGCGAAAGTCCGGCACCGGCAAACATGAATGCCTTGCAGCGCTTGAACAGGTTGTCTCGAAGCACCGGGTCGCCGTCCATTGCGAAGGCGATTTCCTCGAAACCCTTGGGCACGTTGAGCTACACGGTAGGCGGGATATCGCGCAGATTTCGCAGCGTCATCGCGATGCCCTTGGGCGTGGGTCTGCCATCGTTGATATAGAGCGAACCGCCGTTATAAAGCGTGAGACCGACATTGCGGATGCCACCGAAGGTGCGGTTCCAGGGCAGCCAATCGACCAGCACCGGTGGCTCGTCCGCCAGGAAGCCCATGCACTGGCGCAGCATTTGTTGGTTGGCGCAGAGCATCCGGTGTGTGTTGACCACGCCCTTGGGCGCCTGGGTGCTGCCCGAGGTGAAGAGGATCTTGGCGATGCTGTCGGGGCCCACCCTCGCATGCGCGGCGGCAAGGGTGGCGTCCGGCTCGGCGTCCAGCAGGGACTTGAAGTCGAGCACTTCCCGGCCGGCAAGGGGTCCTTCGGCAGCGGCTGCCGAAGCGCCATCCGTCAGTACCACCGGCACATCGGCCGGCAGCACTGCGGCAATAGTGGGGGCGTAGGCCGCACTGGCGGCAAATACCAGCCCGGGAGAGAGCAAATCCAGGGTGTGGCGCAGCTTGCCGAAGTCCAGCGAAATGAGGGAATACGCAGGCGACACCGGCGCATACGGCACGCCGGCCCACATCGCGGCCAGGGCCAGCGTCAGGTGCTCCAGGTCGTTTTCAGACAGGATGACCACCGGCCGTTCGACCGACAGCCCGCGGTCGACCAACGACTGCGCCACCGCCTGGACGCGCTGCAGCATCTGCCCGTAACTGATGCGGACCCACTCGCCATCGGGCCCGCGGCGTGCCACCAGGGTACGGTCCGGCGCGGCCTCGACCCATTGCACCAGGCTGTCGGTCAGCCGATCCGGATACCAGCCCAGCTGTTCGGTCGAACGCAGCACCAGACTGCCGTCGGGGCGGCGCTCGACGGTCGCGCTGACGCAGCCGCCGACGCTGGCGTCGCGGTACTTCCGTGGGCTGACGCTTCCCGCTCAAGGCTTCACCACCTTGCCCGCGCGCCCTTCCAGGAAGTCGCGCAGACGGTCCCGCGCCTCGGGCGTATTGCTCGCGGCAGCGGCCATCAGCGATTCGGTGAACAGGGCCTCACCCGGCGATTGCTCAACGATGCGCGGCAGGGCCTGCATCACCGCAAAGGCGGTCATCGGCGCGTTGTGCGGACATCTTCCGCGCCAGCGCAATGCCCTTCGCCAGACCCTCGCCGGCCGCGACGCGGTATTGCACCAGCCCGGCGCGGTCGGCCTCATCGGCGTCGTAGACACGGCCGGTGAGCATCATGTCCGTCATGCGCGCCAAACCCATCAGGCGCGGTATGCGCACCGAACCACCACCGCCGACGAAAAGGCCTCGCTGGCCTTCGGGCAAGCCGAAGAACGCCGTGTCGTCGGCCACGCGCAACTGGCAGGCGGCGGCAATCTCCAGCCCACCACCAACCACCGCGCCATGCAGGACGGCCACTACCGGCACCCGGCCGAACTGGATGGCATCGAAGGCGGCATGCCACATGCGGGAGTGCAGGATGGCGCCCTGCATGTCGCGCTGCACGACGTCAGCAAGGTCCAGGCCGGCGCAGAAATGATCGCCTGCGCCGCTGAGCACCACCGCCTTCACCGTATCCGGCAGGTTGAGGAAGGTGCCATGGACCTGCTGCACCAGCTTGTCGCTGATCGCATTGCGCTTGGACGGGCGATTGAGTTGCAGATGCAGCACCGGGCCGGCCTGACTGATGGCCAGCAGGTCGAAGGTGGCGAGCAGACCCTCGACGGGAGAAAAGACAGTACTGGTCATGGACACTCCAGGCGACGAGCTGTCAATATAGTTCAGATCATGAAATAAAAAAATAAGGTCAAACCCGTAGACCAGGTCACTTCTTCAGGAGTGCAAAATGATGAGCACCGCGTGCGCAAGACCGCGCTTTTGTTTTATCTCTTATCTATCCGGGGCGAACCATGAAGACCGAGGACCTGATCGCGATCGACACCCACACCCATGCTGAGGTGTCTTGCCGCAATCCCTTCGACAACTACGGTGAGGAGTACGACCGCGCCGCCGACAAGTACTTCGGCTTCAGCAAGCGGCCGACCATCGACGAGACGGTGGCTCACTACCGCCAGATGAAGATCGGGCTGGTGATGTTCACGGTCGACAGCGAATCGAATCTCGGCCGGCGCCGTATTCCCAACGAAGAAATCTGCGAAGCGGCCCAGAAGAACAGCGACATGATGGTGGCCTTCGCCAGCATTGACCCGCACAAGGGAAAAATGGGTGCTCGGGAGGCCCGGCGCCTGATTGCCGAGCATGGCGCCAAGGGCTTCAAGTTCCATCCCACGGTGCAGGGTTTCATGCCTTTCGACCGGATGGCATGGCCGTTATACGAAGTGATCGCGGAGCACCAATTGCCCGCAATCTTCCACAGCGGCCATTCGGGCATCGGCTCAGGCATGCGCGGCGGCGGTGGCCTGCGGCTGCAAAACAGCAACCCGATGCTGCTGGAGGACGTGGCAATCGCCTTTCCCGACATCCAGATCGTCGTAGCCCACCCCAGCTGGCCCTGGCAGGACGAGGCGCTGAGCCTGGCGCTGCACAAGCCGAACGTATGGATCGACCTGAGCGGCTGGAGCCCGAAGTACTTTCCGGCCCAGCTGGTGCAGTACGCCAACACGCTGCTGAAGGACCGCATGCTGTTCGGCAGCGACTACCCGCTTATCACGCCCGAACGCTGGATGAAGGACTTCGAAGAGGCCGGCTTCAAGGACAAGGTCAAGCCGCTGATCCTGAAAGAAAACGCGAAGCGGCTGCTGGGCTTCAAGTGATATCAGCCCGGTCTTCTTCGCGTGACCGCTCCCGCGATGACTGCTGACATGCAATGCGAGAACGGCGCCCAGGCCCGGGGTGACAGGGCGCTTCCTGCCGTACATTCCCACCGAGGTAGTTGGTAAGGCCAAAAATGAAGTCGCGAGCCTGTACCCGGCCCTTGAGAACATAGCAGATCCCGGGGGCACTCCAATCGCGATTCAGGAAGGCGTCCCCCGTCCGGGTTCTCCATTCCACCAACCAAAGCGTGAGCTTCAGAAGATCGCCGAATGGTCCGCGTCAGGCGCCGACGCCCCGCGCGCCAAGATGGGATACGAGGTGAGCACTCAGATCACGCGCATCGTCTCCGACACCGTCGATTAGGCTCGACTTCCGGCGCCGCAAGAACGGCAGGCCCAAAACGTACAGGTCTGGCGCCTCCGTCACGACGCCGCCGTCATGGCGGATGTTGCCCTTCAGGTCGAGGACCGGGACGTGCAGCCAGGAGTAATCGGGACGGAACCCGGTCGCCCAGACAATCGTCCTGATCCCTGCGCGAACTAAATCGAGCCCGAGCGGCGGCGATGCTTCGACACGCGTCGGCTCAGGGCGATGCGGAGGACCGACCTCGTCGCTCACGCCGTTCTCCACCGCCCAATCATCCATCGTGTTCAGCAGCCGGTTCAGCTTGAGATCGGCCAACTCGCAAAGATTGCGCAACGATCCGGAGAACTGGACCTTGCCGTCCCGAACGGCAGCCAGCCGACCCACGAGTTTCACCCCGAGCGACGTGAGTGCATTCAGATCGATGTTCCGCCGGTCGGAATAGCCCGCGAGCTGGAACGAGGACAGGCTGCGGGCGCGCCTCAGATTCTCGACCTGGTCATAGCGTTCATCGTTCAGCCCGGTGGCGTCCATCCACCATTGAATGTCCCGGCCGCGGTACATCCGGGGCGCGCGCACGTGCTCGCCCACCGCCAGCGTCACGGGACGCCCGGAGCGGTGGATCTCGTCAGCGATCTGCGCACCTGAGGCGGCCGCGCCGACGACCATGACACCGCCTGCCTCCAGGCTCCCGGGGTTGCGGTATTGGGCGGTGGTCAGTTGGGCAATGCCGGACGGCAGTTCCTCCGAAAGCTTCGGCACCTGCGCGATGTTGAAGGCACCGGTCGCAAGCACGACCGTCCTGCACTGCCAGCGTGCCCTCTTTCGTGACGACCTCATAGCCATCGCTGGTCCTGCGGACAGATGCGACCGCGCAATGCGTCCGCACGGGCGCCGACACCAGCGTCGCGTAGCGCTCGATGTATGCGACGGTCTCGTCCATCGTCCGGAAGCCGTCCGGATTGTCGCCCTCGTACCCGTGCCCCGGCAGTCGGCTCTGCCAGTTCGGCGTGAGCAGAGTGAGGGAATCCCAGCGCTCGGTGCGCCAGGTGTTGGCGACGTCGCCGCGCTCGAGGACCACATGGTCGATCGAGCGCTTGGCGAGCCACCAGCTCATGGCCAGCCCGGCCTGGCCCGCGCCAATGACGACGGCGGTCGTGCGCACCCGCGCCGCGCCTGAGCCGGCGAAACGGCCTTACGCCACCTCGACCGTGACGTTGGTCGGATTGGTGATGATGTCGTATACCGCGGAGCGCTTCTGCGACTGCGCGACGATGGCCCTGATGTCGGCGGGCGACGCGTCGGCGTCGATTTTGTAGGTCACCTTGATGCCGTCGAAGCCGTTGCGCACGTCCTCGTCGACGCCAAGGATGCCGCGAACGTCCATCCCGGCCTCGAGCGTCGCCGACACGGAGCGCAACTGGATCTTGCGCGCCTGGGCGACGGCCGCGACGCCGGCGGTCAGGCAGCTTGCGAGGCCGGCCAGGACGATCTCCACCGGGGTCGCTGCCCGGTCTTCTGCTGCGAACAACTCGGGATGATCGGCATCGACGGTGAACTTCGTCTTGTGCTTCTGCTCTGCGCCCAGGCCGTAGAATCCCTCGATGGTGGAACGGCTGTGCGTGCCGCCGACCCACTCAACGGTCGAGCGCCACTTGAACTTCGCCGCTTCCGGTGTCTCTGCCAGCGCTGCCTGCGCGCCGAACAGCGCTTCTACGTTGACGCCGTTGTTGACGGTCTTGTCTGCATTCGTTGACGCCATGACTTGCTCCTGGGAAGGTTGAAGGGGGGAAAAGTAAACCGATGCAACGAAGACGTCAGGGAGATGCCTGTCGGCAACGCCTAGATCGCCTGGTTCAAACGGGGCTTCCAGAACGGGCGGAACAGCTCGATCTTCGGGCAGCGGTTCATGACGACCTTCAGCCCCGCAGCCTCCGCCAGGCGCGCAGCCCCGTCGTTGCGCACACCAAGCTGCGCCCACAGCACTTTCGCGCCGATATCGATCGCCTCGCGGGCGATCCCGGGCAGCGCATCTGAACTACGGAACACTTCCACCATATCCACCGGCCGGTCGATTGCCGCCAGCGACTCGTAGACCCGCAGCCCGCGGATCTCGCCCCCGGCCTCGTTGGGATTGACCGGGACCATGTCATAGCCGGTTTCGTGCAGAACTCTGAGAACGCCATAGCTGAACTTGGTCGGGTCCGGACTGGCGCCGACCATGGCAATGGTCTTCACCTCCTTCAGAATGGTGGCGAGATAGGCCGCCGGGTAGTCCTGATCATGGTCCATGTAGGTGACGGCGGTCATGGCGCATCCTCCAGCGGTAACGCGCGGTCGGGAGTCAGCTCATGCGGCGCCAGCGGGCTGGCGAAGGGATTGCGGTAGAGCCTGTCGTGGCTCTCGACACCGACATCGAATGTGCAGTCGGTCAGGGGCCGGGCAACGCAGAGGAGGACATAGCCGTCGGCGAGCTGCCGCCTGTTGAGCGCGACGCCTGCGCGCTGGTCGATCTCACCCGACAGCAATTTCGCAGCACAGGAGATGCAGCCGCCGTAGCGGCAGCCATAGGGCAACGACATGCCCTGCGCCTCCAGCGCGTCGAGCAGCGGCTTGCGCCGATCGACCTGGAACGATGCGCCGTCCCGGTTAGCGAGCGTGATCGTGACCTTTGCCATCGTCCATCTCTACAGCCAGATATCCGAGGTGCAGTCGCCCCCCGGATACCGCGTCTCGTGGCAGCGGGCAGGGCCGTTCGGCTCCTTGCCGAAGTCGACGAAGAAGTCCGGGTTGATCGACATACCCCCGCGCTCGGTGTCGCAGTCGACCATCAGCATGCAGCCACCGATTTGCCGGATATCCGGATAGAACTGGTTGTCCCACGTAGAGAACAGCGAGGTCGTCACGTACAGCCGCTTGCCGTCGAGCGAGAGCTGAATCATCTGCGGGCCGCCGGTGATGCGCCGACCGTTGACGACGGGGGCCTTGTTCAGCAGCCCGCCCATCCAGACCTGGCCGGTGAAACTCGGATTCGAGGGATCCGAGATGTCGTACTGACGGATGTCCCCGTGCAGCCAGTTGCAGAAATAGAGGAACCGATCGTCCATCGAGATCAGGATCACGCTGATGAGGCCCGGCACCGGGATCGGCCATTCCGGGTGGCGCACGTTCTCGACATCGATGATCTTTTCCCAGATCCAGCGGCCGTCCCGCTTGTACCAGTGAATGATGTTTGACGAGAGGGCGGCTCCGACGAAACCGTGGCTGGAGTCCGGGTCGTGATGGAAACGGACTTCGAGCGGCACCAGCCCATCCTCACCCAGGTAAATGGTGTTCTCGACGCGCTTGTTCTTGAGATCCCAGAAGTGGATCTCGCGGCCGTACTTGAGTTGTCCAACTTCCTCGAGGTCGAAGCCCGGCATGAAAGTGTTCGGCGCCGCCCATTCGGACGAGACCATGACGTTGTGGCGCGGCTGGTACCAGAAGTCATAGTTGAACTTCATGCCGCCCAGATCGTTCTCCCATCGCCCGACGATCTCGAAATGCTCGTTCAAGTGCAGGAAGCCGCCGGGCGCGTTTCCCCGTGCGTCGCCGAGCATCGAGATGATGATGTCGGAGCCGAGGCAGTGCACCGTGTGCGGGGCCGACAGATTGGTCCTGGACTTGATCTCGGCGCCCTCGATCACCTTGTGCAGGCGCGGGGCCTTCTGGTCAATGCCACAGTCGACGATGTGCAGATTGGAAGAACGGACACCGGGCACGATCAGATAGCGCCGTTGCTTGGTCGAATCGTGGTGGCACGAGGAGCAGGCGTTCCAGCCCGTGTGATGCAGTTCGTCGCCAATTCCCGGCATCTCCAGCCGGCTGATGACCTGGCTGTAGGTGGGGCTCTCCGGGTCCGCGTCGATAGTCGCCAGGTAGTCCGGTTTCTGTATACCGGTGCCGATATAGAGGGCGACCGTGTAAAGAATCTTCTCGCGAGGCGCCTTCATCGCCTCGGCCGGCGACGCGTAACCCGGACCACAGCAATGCGATCCGCTGTGTTCAGCCACGGTGCGACTCGTTCATCGCGTTTTCGGCCGCCAAAGGAACCAGCGTGCAGCCGCTCCTGCCGATTAGATTAGCAGGTTCACCGTACGGAGGCTAGCAAGTTCCAAATGCCGCCTTTACGACAAAAAAACCCGCCAAATCAGTGGTTTGAGCGGGTTTCTGGGAAGATTTTGGATCTCCCGGACTGCATTGGACAATCAAATGGTGCCGGCTGTGGGACTCGAACTCACGACCTACCGCTTACAAGGCGGTTGCTCTACCAACTGAGCTAAGCCGGCATGACTGCCATCGACGCTATTGTATTTCCATTCCTACTTCACCCGGGTCAGCCGGGCCTTGCTGCCTTTGCCGCCCTGCCCCCCCTGGCCACCGCCGTCGGACGGCGGCGGTTCCTCGCCGTCGTCAGCCGGTGAGCCATCCGGGGTCCGGGCGCTTTCTCCGACAACTTCGGTTTCATCGGTCTTGGACCGCGAGGCAGTGCCCTTCTTCTTGCGCGGCGCGCCCGAGGGCAGGAACGCCAGCACGTCGGCGCTGGCCTGCCCTTCGGCACCCGGATCGCGTGAGTGGGAGGCTTCTCCGTCTCCCGGCGACTGGCCGGCTTCTGCCCCGGGATCGACGCTGCGGGGACCACGCCGACGCGCGCCGCCGCGCAGCGACTGCACCGAGGAGGCCGGCGAGTGGTCGCCGCCTTCGTCATCTCCCGGCGCCGTGCCCGCGTGCGCGTCATCACGATCGGCCGAAGCGTCATCCACGTCGTCTGCGCCGTCCGCCCCCTCCACTGTCACCGGCTTGGCCACTTCGAACGCCATTCCGTGGCCGGTCTCCCGCGCATAGATGGCGGAGATGTTGCCGATCGGTATCGACAACTGCTGCGCCACGCCGCTGAAGCGGGCCTGGAACTCCACCCGCTCGTTGCCGAGCGTGAGGCGGCTGGTGGCCATCGACGACACGTTGAGGACGATCTCGCCGCCCTTCACATGCTGGCGCGGCACGATGGTCTTCGCGTCCACCACCACCGCCAGGTAGGGCGTATAGCCGTTATCACAGCACCACTCGTAGAGCGCGCGGATCATGTACGGCTTGGTTGAAGTCTCGGCCATCAGCTGCTCCGCTTGTCGTTCCGTGCACCCACCCGGCCGATCAACGCCGCATGACCTTTTCCGACGGCGTGAGCGCCTCGATGTAGGCCGGGCGTGAGAATATCCGCTCGGCATATTTCATCAGCGGCGCGGCAGTCTTGGGCATTTCGATGGAATAGTGGTCCAGGCGCCAGAGCAGCGGCGCCATCGCCACGTCGAGCATGGAGAACTCGTCGCCCAGCATGAACTTGTTCTTGACGAAGATGGGAGTGAGCTGGGTGAGACGATCGCGGATCTGCATCCGCGCCCGATCCATCATCTTGCCGGTGTCCTTGTTGTGGTCCCGACGCTCGAGTTGCTGCACGTGTATGAACAGCTCCCGCTCGAAGTTGAACAGGAACAGCCGCGCACGGGCGCGCATGACGGGATCCGCCGGCATCAGTTGCGGGTGCGGGAAGCGCTCGTCGATGTACTCGTTGATGATGTTGGATTCATATAGGATCAGGTCCCGCTCGACCAGGATCGGCACCTGTCCGTAGGGATTCATGATCGAGATATCTTCCGGCTTGTTGTAGAGATCGACATCGCGGATCTCGAAATCCATGCCTTTCTCGAACAGCACGAACCTGCAGCGCTGACTGAACGGGCAGGTAGTGCCAGAGTACAGAACCATCATGGAATGAGTCTCCTGAAAAGACGAAGGTGAGCCGACACCGGCTCACCCTGTGTGTCGGTGGAAGTGGATGCGCTACTTGATATCTTTCCAGTACTCGCGGTTGAGCCACCAGGTCAGGAATACGAGCAGTCCGAGAAACATCAGCACCCATACACCCAGGCGCACGCGGGCCTTGGCGCTGGGGTCGGACATGTAGGTCAGATAAGCGACCAGATTGGCGATCTTCTCGTCATAGGCGGGCTGGCTGAGGCTGCCGCCTTTGGCGGGCGTCAGCGTGAGCTTGTGCCCCTCATGGGCATGGTCGCTTTCCAGCTTCTCGGTCTTTTCAGTCCGGAAGCCGTTGTTGTCGATGGTCACGATGGTCTTGACGAACTCGTGGCTGCCCGACTTCTTCTCGCCGGTGGTCTTGACCGATTCGATGACCGCCCCGCGCGAACCCTGGAGTTCCCACAGTGCGTGCGGCATGCCGACATTGGGAAACACCACGTTGTTCCAGCCGGTGGGACGGGAGTTGTCGCGATAGAAGGTGCGCAGGTAGGTATAGAGCCAGTCTGCCCCGCTGCCATCGGCGGAGGCGCGCGCTCGCGCAATCACGGAAAGATCCGGCGGCAAGGCGCCGAACCACTCCTTGCTCTCAGCGTCCCAGGCGGAGACCGTCATCGTGTCGCCGACCTTCTTGCCGGTGAAGAGGAGGTTATTGGCGATCTGATCGTCCGTCAGGCCGATGTCCTTGAGCCGGTTGAATCGCATCATGGATGCGCCGTGGCAATTGAGGCAGTAGTTGACGAAGGTGGCGGCACCGTCCTGCAGAGACGGCAGGTCCGTCAGTTTGCCGGTGGGGAAGTTATCCAGTGCGACACTTTCGCCGGCGGCTTGCGCGTGGATGGCGACCCCCAGCGTCATCGCTGCGACGAGGGTCACGACCGTACGGCGAACGGATACCAGTGCTTTCATGCTTAGTTCTCTCGATGCACTCAACTCGGGGCGCGCGGATCGGTTGCGCCCAACTCGGGACAATGGACTGGGACGAATCACTCGGCCGGCTCAGTGAGCCGAGAAAGTGACGCGATCCGGAACCGGCTTGCTCTTGCCCATGGCACTCCACCAGGGCATGAACAGGAAGAACCCGAAATACAGCAGGGTGCAGACCTGGGAGAGGCGCTCGGACATCGGCGACGGCGCCTGCACGCCGAAGTAGCCCAGGATCAGGAACACCACGGCGAATACCCCGTACACGTACTTGTGCCAGTCGGGGCGGTAGCGGATCGAGCGGACCGGGCTGTGGTCGATCCAGGGCATGGCAAAGAAGATCATGACCGAGGCGCCCATGGCGACGACTCCCCAGAACTTGGCGTCCAGCACGAAGAAGCCGATGACCATGGCGCCGATCACCACCAGCGCGATCAGCTTGGCCAGCGCGTACCGGGCAGTCAGGAGGATCAGGACCAGCAGCACCAGCAGGAAGGGCAGCAGGCCGTACAGCACGAATTCCTCGGTGGTGGCGCGCAGGATCGAATAGAACGGCGTGAAGTACCAGACCGGCGCGATGTGCAGCGGCGTCTTCAGCGGATCCGCCGGCACGAAATTGTTGAATTCCAGGAAGTAGCCGCCCATCTCGGGTGCGAAGAAGATCACCGCCGAAAACAGCGTCAGGAATATCGCCACGCCATAGAGGTCGTGCACCGAGTAGTAGGGGTGGAAGGGAATCCCGTCCAGCGGCTTGCCGGTCGCGTCCTTCTTATCCTTGATCTCGATGCCGTCCGGGTTGTTGGAGCCGACCTCGTGCAACGCCAGGATATGCGCGGCAACCAGGCCGAGCAGGACCAGCGGGATGGCAATCACGTGGAACGAAAAGAACCGGTTCAGGGTGGCATCACCCACGACGTAATCGCCACGGATCCACACCGAGAGGTCCGGCCCGATCAGCGGGATCGCCTGGAACAGGTTGACGATGACCTGCGCACCCCAATAGGACATCTGGCCCCAGGGCAGCAGGTAGCCGAAGAACGCCTCGGCCATCAGGGTAAGGAAGATCAGGCATCCGAAGATCCAGATCAGTTCGCGGGGCTTGCGGTAGGACCCGTAGAGCAGGCCGCGGAACATATGCAGATAGACAACCACGAAGAATGCCGAGGCGCCGGTGGAGTGCATGTAGCGGATGAGCCAGCCCCACGGCACGTCACGCATGATGTACTCGACCGACTGGAAGGCCTTGGCCGCATCCGGCTTGTAATGCATGACCAGGAAAATGCCGGTGATGATCTGGATCACCAGGACCAGCATCGCCAGCGAGCCGAAGAAGTACCAGAAATTGAAGTTCTTCGGCGCGTAGTACTCCGAGAGGTGCGCCTTCCAGTTGGACGTCAGCGGAAACCGCTGATCCACCCATCCCAGCAACCCCTTCGTATCCACCTGCTTCTCTGCTGCCATGACGATGTCCTGATTCGCTTGTCTGACGAGGCTCGATGGCCGCGCCCTGAAACTTCGGTTGCGCCCTGGGCGCCGGGCGCCGATGATCCCCGGCGTCGACGCCTGCTTCTGCACCTGGTGCTGTTACGCCTTCTTCTCGTCCTGGCCGATCAGCACCTTGGTGTCCGACAGGTAGACGTGGGGTGGAACATCCAGGTTGGCGTTGGCCGGCTTGTTCTTGAACACGCGGCCGGCCATGTCGAAGGTGGAGCCGTGGCAAGGGCACAGAAAACCGCCCGGCCACTCGGCCGGCAGCGATGGCTGAGCCCCCGGCTGAAAACGGCTGCTCGGCGAGCAACCCAGATGAGAACAGATTCCCACCACGACCAGATATTCCGGCTTGATCGAGCGGGCCTGATTCTTGGCGTACGAAGGCGTGGGGATCTGGTAGTACTTCTCGGAATTCGGATCAAGCACTTCCGACTCGGTCTCTTTCAAAGACGCCAGCATCTGGGGCGTGCGCCGCACCAGCCACACCGGGTTTCCGCGCCACTCTACGCGCCGCAACTCGCCCGGTTGCATGCCGCTGACATCGGCCTCCACCGGCGCGCCGGCGGCCTTGGCACGCTCGGACGGCTGAAAGCTGCTCACCAGCGGATACGCGACCCCGGCGGCACCGACTGCACCGACTGCACAGGTTGACACCAGCGCGCTGCGACGTGACGGATCCATTTTCGGATCGTAAGTCTCAGACATCAAAAGACCTCTTGAAGATAGTGGAATACCGGCTTGCGACAACCCTAAAGTATAGCGTACCGCACTGCAATGAAGGGCCGCCGGATCGTTGCGGCGCACCCCATGTGGCTTGCCGACCAGCCGCCACTGCCACGATACTGCACGCTGCTGCGCACCGCGCCATCTCGGGGAGGCTGTCTTGTCGATGTTTTCGGAGTTTCGCGTTTTTGCCCTCAAGGGCAACGTCATCGACCTGGCGGTCGGGGTGATTATCGGGGGGGCCTTCGGAAAAATCGTGGATTCGCTGGTTCGCGACCTGGTGATGCCGGTCGCCGGCGCGATTTTCGGCGGGCTCGATTTCTCCAATTTCTTCATCGCCCTGACGACGAAGATTCCGCCGGACGTGCCGCGCACCTACGAGGCCCTGACCAAGGCCGGCGTGCCCTTGTTCGCCTACGGCAATTTCCTCACCGTCCTGCTCAACTTCCTGATCCTGGCGTTCATCATCTTCCAGATGGTCCGACTGTTCAACCGTGCCCAGCGGATAGTGATCCACGAAAAACCGACCGCAGCGCCGTCGCCGCCGCCCCCGTTGCCTGAAGATATCCTGCTGCTGCGCGAAATCCGCGATTCACTGAAGCGGCCCACCTAGGAGCCTGTGGCGCCAGCGGCGATCGCTCAGACCGGGTTGGGATCGTCCAGGTAAATTGCCTCGATCCCGAAGCGACTGGCAAGGTGCTCCCCCAGCGCCTGGATACCGTAGCGCTCGGTCGCGTGATGACCCGCGGCTGCATAGATCACCCCGGCCTCGCGGGCCAGGTGGGTGGTCCGTTCCGAGATCTCGCCGCTGACAAAGGCGTCCGCCCCCAGGGCTATCGCCGCCTCGAGCATGTCCTGGGCGGCGCCGGTGCACCAGGCGATGCGCCTGACCTCGCGCGTCAGGTCCCCTACCAGCAGCGGGGTCCGGTCCAGCCTCGCCTGCAACTGCTCTGCCAGTCGAACCGCTCCGATCGGCGCCGGCAGGCGGGTCAGGGCGATCAGATCCCGGTCACCGCCGGTTTCATCCATCGTCCAGCCCATGCGGGCGCCGAATTGCGCGTTGTTTCCCAATTCCGGATGCAGGTCGAGCGGCAGGTGGTAGCCGATGAGGTTGATATCCGCCGCCAGCAGGCCGGCGAGACGGCGCCGGCGCGGTCCGACCACACGCGGATCCTCGCCGCGCCAGAAGTAGCCATGATGGACCAGCAGGGCCTGGGCTCCCGCCGCAGCGGCCTGCTCGACCACGGCCAGGCTGGCCGTTACCGCGAAAACCGCGCGGTTGACGACCGGCGCGCCTTCCACCTGCAAACCGTTTGGACAATAATCCTTGATTGATGATGCATTGAGCAGATCATCGAGGTAGCGGACCAGGTCCGTTGTGCTCACCATCTTGACTTCCCTGCCCCCGCATTCAGGAGCCGCTTGGATTTGAAGAAATACTGGTTGCTGTTTGCCCAGGGCGTCACCGTGCTGCTGGCTGCCCTGTTCGTCCTGGCGACCCTCAGGCCGGAATGGCTGCCGACTTCCCTTCAGTCGCCGGACGGCGCTCAAGGACGCGCGGATCGCATGCCCGCCGCCCGGGGCCCGGCCGACGAGACACGCCGGGCCACGCCCGACCGCCCGGCGCCGGATGCCGCCGCTGAAAGCCGGTCCCAGGCGATTCTGTCATACAGCGATGCGGCCCGCCGCGCCATCCCGGCGGTCGTGAACATCCTCACCGGCGACCAGGTGTCGGCCCGCCCGGGCAGCCCGCTCCAGCGGGATCCCAAGTCGCGGCGGGGTGAATTGCCGCCGCGGGCAGAACCCACTTCGAACCTCGGCTCGGGAGTCATTGCCACGGCGGACGGCTACATCCTGACCAACCATCATGTGCTGGAAGAGGAAAGCGAAACCGAAGTGGTGATGGCCGACGGCCAGCGGATCCGGGCAAAGCTGGTCGGCAGCGATCCTGAAACCGACCTCGCGGTCCTGAAGGTCGACCGGGTGGGCTTGCCGGCGATCGAATTCGGCGACGTCTCGCGGGCGGCTGTCGGCGACGTGGTGCTCGCGATCGGCAATCCGTTCGGGGTGGGTCAGACGGTGACGATGGGCATCATCTCCGCGCTGGGACGTACCCAACTGGGCATCAATACCTTCGAGAACTTCATCCAGACCGACGCCGCGATCAATCCCGGAAATTCCGGCGGCGCGCTGGTGGACACCGCGGGACGGCTGCTCGGCATCAATACGGCGATCTACTCCCGCACCGGCGGCTCCCTGGGAATCGGCTTCGCAATCCCTGCCTCCACGGTCAGGGACGTGATGCAGCAGCTGATCAAGAATGGTCGCGTCATCCGCGGGTATATCGGCGTCGAGCCGCAGGACGTGACGCCCGAGCTGGCCCAGGCCTTTCGACTGCCGCGCCGGGACGGCGCCATCATTGCGGGCGTGATGCGCGGGGGTCCGGCTGAAAAGGCGGGCGTAAAGGTCGGCGACATCCTGATCAGCCTGGAGGGCCGTCCGGTCACCAACGTCACCCAGATGCTCAACATGATCTCGCTGCTGCCGCCCGGATCGACCGCGCAATTCAGGTTCCTGCGGGATACCGACGAGGTGCAGGTGCCGATCGTGATCGGCACGCGCCCGAATCCGAAGCCGGCCCCGCTCGGACGTTAGACGTCAGGTCCCGGCCTCAGGGAGCTGTTCTTTCCTCGCTCTCTTCGTCGTCCGGCGCACGGCTGTGTGCGGTGAGGAAACCGGCCAGGTAGATGCCGAACTCGTAGAGCAGGATGAGCGGGATCGCCAGCATGAACTGCGAGAGCACGTCCGGTGGCGTCAGGATCGCGGCGACGACAAAGGCACCGACAAAGACGTAGCGGCGGGCCTGACGCAACTGCGCCTGCGTCACCATGCCCAGCTTGACCAGCAGCATTTCGACCACCGGCACCTCGAAGGTGAGACCGAAGCCGAAGAAGATGGCCAAGGTGAAGTCCCAGTAGCGCTGCAAGTCCTGCATCACGTCCGCGCCGGTGCGCTCGGCGAAGGCGAAAAAGAACGTGTAGGCTGCAGGCAGCACGAAGAAGTACGCGAAGGAAATGCCCAGCAGAAGAAAGAACACCGAAGAAACGATCAACGGCAGCGCGAAGCGACGCTCGTGGGCATACAACCCGGGAGCGACGAATGCCCAGGCCTGGTAGAGAATCCAGGGCAACGACGCGAGGATCGCAGCCAGGAAAGCGATCTTGGTCAGGGTGAAGAAGGCGCCCTCGCCCGCGATGAACACCGCCTTGGAGCCCGGCGGCAGCGCCGCGTTCAATGGCAAGGCCAGGATCCGCATGATGTCCGGGGCAAAGTAGAAACAGACGCCGAACATCAGGAAGACGACCACCAGGGACTGCACCACGCGGTTGCGCAGTTCGATGAGGTGCGAAACGAAGCCCTCGTCTTCGCTGGGCGTGTTCTTTCTGCCGAAGCCGAACATCAGCGAATCACCGGCCGGCGGGGCCGCTTGAAGCCGCGCTCACGCTCACGTTCGATCCGGCGCTCCTTGAGGCGTTCGCGGGAGCGCCGGACGGCATAGATCTCATCCCAGTTGGTCACCGGCTCCGTCGCGGCCTTGCTGCCCGCGTCCCCGGCATCCTCCAGCGACTGCTGCATCGAATCGAACGAACTCTTCGCGTCGGTCATGGCGCCGCCGACACTTCCTTCGATCGAGCGGGCGGCCTCCTCCACGTCCTTCTTGAGGTCGCGCAGTTCGGACAATTCGATCTGGCGGTTGAAGTCCGACTTCACGTCGTCGACATAGCGCCGCAACTTGGTGACCCAGTTGCCCGCCTGGCGCGCCACCTTCGGAAGGCGCTCGGGGCCGATCACCACCAGGGCGGCAATGGCCACGATCAGCATCTCCATGAAGCTGATGTCGAACATTCAGGACAGCCGGGAAACCATCGGAAGGGTGATCGTGACGGATTCAGTAGGGGTTGAGGGGGGCGATGAGGCGGGTCGGGGCCGGGAGCGTGCGGTCAGGGTACCGGGACCAGCGCACCGGGTGCCGGCACAGACGAAACGAGCGGCTGCACGCCGCTCGTATGCCGCGCCGCCGGCGTGCGCCTGGCTGCGCCGGTTCAGACCTTGGGCTTGGCTTCGACGTCTATCGTCTTGGCGTCCTGCTGAGAACCCTCGGAATTGCTGGCGCTGCCTTCCTTCACGCCCTCCTTGAAGCCCTTCACCGCGCCACCGAGGTCAGCACCGATATTCTTCAGCTTCTTGGTGCCGAACACCAGCATCACGATCACCAGCACAATCAGCCAGTGCCAAATGCTCAATGATCCCATTTCGTCTGCTCCCGGAGTCTTGGGCGACCTGCACCCGATCAGTCGGGCAACGGACGCGCGTTTCGGTGACGTCAGCGACCGGACCGCAGGGGTTCGGGGCCGCCCATCACATGTATGTGAAGATGATACACCTCCTGCCGGCCCACCCGACCGTTGTTGACCACGGCCCGGAAGCCATCGTCACACCCCTGTTCACGCGCCAGGCGTCCAACGATACCGAAAAGCTTGCCGAGCAGCGGCGCCTGATCGAGGTCGGCGTCGTAGAGGTTCACCAGGTGCGTCTTGGGGACGATCAGGAAATGCACCGGCGCCGCCGGATTGATGTCGTGGAAGGCGATGATCTCCTCGTCCTCGAACACCTTCTTGCAGGGGATCTCGCCGCGGGCGATCCGGCAGAAGAGACAGTCCTTTTCCTGATGCATGGCCTGGTCCATTGATCAATCCCGATTCTTGCGCAGGGCCTTTTCATCCAGACCGGACAGACCCTCGCGCCGTTCCAGTTCCGCAATGACGTCCTCCGGCCGCAAGCCATAGTGTGCCAGCATCACCAGAGTATGGAACCAGAGATCGGCGGTCTCGGCCACGATCTGCGCCGCGACGCCGTCCTTGGCCGCCATCACGGTCTCGGTCGCTTCCTCCCCGATCTTCTTGAGGATCGCATCCTCGCCCTTGCTCAGCAGGCGGGCGACATAACTGCGCTCCGGATCCGCGCTGCGGCGTGATTCGATCGTGTCGGCCAGCCGTGCGAGGGAAGATTCGGCCATCAGGGTTTCCGGTAAAGGGTGGCGGGGTCGGTCAGTACCGGGTCGACGGCGACCCAGCGCTGGTCCTCGAGCCGGTTGAAAAAACAGCTGTGGCGGCCGGTATGGCAGGCGACACCCCCCGCCTGCTCCACCTTGAGCAGGACCACGTCGCCGTCGCAGTCGGTGCGGATCTCGCGCACGCTCTGGACGTTGCCGGACTCCTCGCCCTTGCGCCAGAGCTTGCCGCGGGACCGCGACCAATAGACCGCGCGACCGGTGCGGGCAGTCTCTTCCAGTGCCGGCCGGTTCATCCAGGCCACCATCAGGATGCGTTGCGTCAGCACTTCCTGGGCGATGGCGGTGATCAGACCGCGATCGTCGAAGCGCAATTCGTCCAGCCAGTTGCCACCAGGCATTTCCGGTGGTGCGGGTGGGGAGGATGCGGCGCCGCTCATCACGGCACCGGCCGAACGGGGATACCCCGCTGCGCCATCACCTGCTTGGCCTGGGCCACCGTGAACTCGCCGAAGTGGAAGATGCTGGCCGCGAGCACCGCGTCCGCGCCGCCCTCGGTGACGCCATCGGCAAGATCCTCCAGGCAGCCGACGCCGCCTGAGGCAATCACCGGCACCGGCACGGCGTCGGCCACCTCCCGGGTCAGGGCCAGGTCGAACCCTTCCCGGGTGCCGTCACGATCCATGCTGGTCAGCAGGATCTCGCCGGCGCCCAGTTCCACCACGCGGCGCGCCCAGTCGATCACGTCAAGCCCGGTAGGGGTGCGGCCACCGTGGGTAAAGACCTGCCACCGCCCGGGCGCCGAGCGCTTGGCGTCGATCGCGCACACGATGCACTGGGCACCGTAGCGCGCCGACGCGTCGGCAATCAGCTGCGGGCTCTCGATGCCGGCGGTGTTGATCGACACCTTGTCGGCGCCGGCATTGAGCAGCCGGCGGATGTCCGCGACGGCGCGCACGCCTCCGCCGACCGTCAAGGGGATGAACACCTGGTTGGCGACCGCCTCGATGATGTGCAGGATGATGTCGCGCCGGTCCGAGGACGCGGTGATATCCAGGAAGGTCAGTTCGTCAGCGCCCTCACCGTCGTAGCGACGGGCAATCTCGACCGGGTCGCCGGCGTCGCGCAGCGCCACGAAGTTCACACCCTTGACGACCCGCCCGTCCGTCACGTCCAGGCAGGGAATGATCCGCTTGGTCAGGCCGGAAAGGCTGGCGGGCGGGCTAGACAACGCCGGTTCGTCCGAGCGCAGCCGTGAAGTCCAGTGTTCCCTCATAGAGCGACCGGCCGAGGATGACCCCGTCGATGCCCTCGGACTCCACCGCCAGGAGCTTGTCGATGTCGTCGAGGTCGGTGACCCCGCCCGAGGCGTACACCGGCACGCTCACCGCTTTGGCCAGCTTGACGGTGGCCTCGATGTTCACGCCGGTGAGCATGCCGTCGCGGCCGATGTCGGTGTAGATGATGCCCTCGATGCCATAGCCCTCGAACTTGCGCGCCAGGTCGGTGACGTCGTGGCGGGTGAGCTTGCTCCAGCCGTCCGTGGCGACCTTGCCGTCGCGGGCATCGAGGCCGACGATGACCTGCCCCGGGAAGGCATTGCACGCATCGTGCAGGAATCCCGGGCTTTTCACCGCCGCGGTGCCGATGATCACGTAGCTGACGCCGCTGTCCAGATAGCGTTCGATCGTTTCCAGCGACCGGATGCCGCCGCCGAGTTGCACCGGCACCTCGGCCCCGACCGCTTCGACGATCGCCCGGATGATGGCCGCGTTCTGCGGCTTGCCGGCCACCGCGCCGTCCAGATCCACCAGATGGATGCGTTCGGCACCCAGGCCGAGCCAGTGCCGTGCCACCGCCTCGGGGTCTTCGGAAAAGACCGTCTCGTCTGCGAGATTGCCTTGCTTGAGGCGGACACAACGCCCGTTCTTCAGATCGATCGCTGGAATCAACAACATGGATTTGCCGCGGTGATCAGCCGGTCAAGGCTGCCAGTGGATGAAATTCTCGTAGAGGCGCAATCCGCTCGCCGCGCTCTTCTCGGGGTGGAACTGTGTGGCGAAAATGTTATCGTGGGCTACCGCGCTGGTAAAGCCCAGACCGTACGGTGTCCGTCCCGCTTCAATGGAACTGTCGGCGGGTACGACATAGTAGCTGTGCACGAAGTAAAAATAGTCGTCCTGGTCGATGCCGGCCCAGATCGGATGAGGCTTCGTCTGCAGCACCCGGTTCCAACCCATGTGCGGCACTTTCAGGCGCTCTGGCCCGGCCCCGTGGCCTGCCGGGTCGAAGCGCACCACCTCGCCCTTGAGGACGCCGAGGCCGGCGGTGTCACCCTCCGCACTGCGCTCGAACAGCATCTGCTCGCCGACGCAGACGCCGAATAGCGGTTTGGTGGCCGCCGCGTGCAGGATCGCCTCGGTCAGTCCGCTCGCGGCAAGGTAGCGCATGCAGTCGGGCATGGCCCCCTGCCCCGGGAAGACCACGCGATCGGCCTGCCGGATGACGGCGGCGTCACCGGTGATCGTGACCCGCGACTTGGGACTGACGTGCTCGAGCGCCTTCGCCACGGAGCGCAGGTTTCCCATTCCGTAGTCGACCACGGCAATCGATCGGCTAGCCGACATGGTCCGTTGCCGTCGCTTGTCAGCCGCTCAGGCTGCCCTTGGTGGAGGGGATCGACTGCCCGGCGCGGGGATCGAATTCCGCGGCCATGCGCAACGCGCGTCCGAACGCCTTGAAGATCGTTTCGCACTGATGGTGCGCATTGTCGCCGCGCAGGTTGTCGATATGCACCGTCATCTGCGCGTGGTTGACCAGCCCCTGGAAGAATTCATGGGCGAGGTCGACATCGAACTGCCCGATCATCGCGCGGGTGAACTGAACGTGCCACTGCAACCCAGGGCGGCCCGAGAAATCGACGACCACCCGCGACAGCGCTTCATCCAGCGGTACGTACGCGTGACCGTAGCGGCGCACACCCCGCTTGTCGCCGATCGCCTTGGCCAGCGCCTGGCCAAGGGTGATACCGATGTCCTCAACCGTGTGATGGGCATCGATATGCAGGTCTCCGCTCGCCTCGACCTCCAGATCCACCAGGCCATGACGGGCGATCTGGTCGAGCATGTGATCGAGGAACGGCACGCCGCTGGCAAGCCGGGCCACGCCGGTGCCATCCAGGTTCAGGCTGGCACGAATCCTGGTCTCTGCGGTGTTTCGGGTGACTTCGGCGCTGCGCATGGGTGAAGGGCTGTAAGACAGCGGACGGTTGCTTCGGCTCCGGTGCTCCGGAGGTATCGACTGCTTCAGGCTGACGGTGGACTCAGGACGCCGCGAGGGACAGGGCCTGGCGCAAGGCGAGCAGCATCTGCCGGTTCTCATCTGGCGTACCGACGGTCAGCCTGAGGCAATTGTGCAGCATCGGGTGCATTCTACCGACGTCCTTGATCAGCACCCCGGATTCCCGCATCCGCGCGGCGACCGCGGTGCCCCGTGCGGCGGCTGCCTGCGGCTCCGGCGAGCCGGCATCGGCCACGCGCACCAGCACGAAATTCGCCTGCGACGGGAACACCTGCGCCAACCCATCGCCGCCGATCAGGCCGTCCAGGCTGGCCAGCAGGCGCTCGCGCTCGTCCCGGATCAGCTGCGCCTGCGCCTGGAACAACTCGGCATGCTCGAGTGCGAAAACGGCCGCCGCTTCGTTGAGTACCCCGACGTTGTAAGGTGGTCGGACCTTCTCGAGCTGATCGATCCAGTCGACCGACGCGGCCAGGTAACCGAGGCGCACGCCGGCCAGGCCGAGCTTGGACACCGTGCGCATGACAGCCAGGTTCGGGAATTCCGCAAGCCTCGGCATCCAGCTGTCGGGCGCGAACGGCTGGTAGGCCTCGTCCAGAACCACCAGGCCCGGCGAGCACCGGAGGATGGTCTCGATCGCGGCACGGGAAAAGCAGTTGCCGGTGGGGTTGTTGGGATAGGCCAGGAAGACCAGCGCCGGCTGGTGCTGCGCGATCGCAGCCAGCATCGCATCGAGGTCGAGCTGCAGCCCGGCGTCCAGATCCACGCCGACGTACTTCATGCCGGCGAATCGGGCGGACATCCCGTACATCACGAACGACGGCTGCGGCGCGAGCACGGTCGCGCCCGGCTGATTGAGCAGGGTGACCAGCATCGATATCAGTTCATCCGAACCATTGCCCAGCACCAGCCCGGCCTGGGACGGCACGCCGAAGCGCTGCCGGATCATGGTCTTGAGTCCGGCGTAGGCCGGTACCGGATAGCGGTTGAGTGCGACCTCGGCGAGACGCCGGCCGAGCGCCTCCTGCAACTCGGGCGGCAGGCCGTAGGGATTCTCCATGGCATCGAGCTTGACCATGCCGGCCGAATCCGGGACGTGGTAACTGGCCATCTGCCGGATTTCGCCGCGGACCAGGCCCTCGGCCGCGGACGCCGGAGTGGGGTCGCTCCGCTGCGGCTCGAGGCGATACTCGGCGCTGCGGGCGTGCGCCTCCAGCCCTTCCCCCCGGGCAAGCACGACTGCGATCCGGCCTAGCGACTGCGCGCCCGCCTGCGACACGTCGATCAGGCTCGAGCGCTTCTGGAAATCCGGCACGCCGAGCGGCGAGGAGAAACGCGGCGTGCGCATGGTGGGCAGGACGTGGCTCGGGCCGGCGCAGTAGTCACCCAGCGACTCGGATGAATAACGACCCAGGAAAATGGCGCCGGCATGGCGGATCCCGGCCAGCAGGGGCTGCGGATCCCGGATCGCCAGTTCCAGGTGTTCCGGTGCGACCCGGTTGACCAGGTCGACTGCCTGCGCCAGGTGGTTGACCCGGATCAGCGCGCCTCGATCGGCCAGCGAGCGGGCGATGACCCCCTTGCGTGGCATCTGCTGCAACTGGCGTGCGATCGACTGGGCGACCGCCTCCAGGAAGCCCGCATCGTCCGATATCAGGATCGCCTGGGCCATCTCGTCGTGCTCGGCCTGCGAAAACAGGTCCATTGCCACCCAGTCCGCCGGCACCGAGCCGTCACTGACCACCAGAATCTCGGAGGGACCGGCGATCATGTCGATGCCGACCGTGCCGAAGACCTCACGCTTGGCCAGGGCGACATAGGCATTGCCGGGGCCGACGATCTTGTCGACCGCGCGGATCGACGCGGTGCCGTAGGCCAACGCGGCCACTGCGTGGGCGCCGCCGATGGTGTAGACCTCATCGATGCCCGCCAGGCTCGCCGCGGCCAGCACCATCGGGTTGCGCGTGCCGTCCGGCGTCGGCACGACCATGGCCAGTTCCCGCACGCCGGCGACGCGGGCCGGGATGGCGTTCATCAGCACCGACGACGGATAGGCGGCCTTGCCGCCCGGCACATAAAGACCGACCCGATCGATCGGCAAGACGCGCTGGCCAAGCCGGGTTCCGTCTGCTTCCGTGTACGACCAGGAGTCCGTCTTCTGGCGTTCGTGGTAGCGGCGGATGCGGGCCGCGGCCGACTGCAGCGCCGCCCGCTCGGCTTCTGGCAGGGACTGCAAGGCCGCCTGCAGTTCGGACGGGTCCAGGCGCAGGAGCGACGCCTGCGCGCAATCGTACCTGTCGAAGCGGCGGGTGTAGTCGAGCAATGCTTCATCGCCACGCCGGCGGACGTCGGCGATGATGGCCTTCACCGCCTGTTCGATGCCGCTGTCCTGTTCCGGCTCCCAGGCCAGCAGCGCGGCGAGCCGAGCGTCGAATCCGGCCTCGTCGATGTCGAGCCGGTTGATCAGGGGCTTCACGATGCCGCCATCGGGGCCGCGGCAGCCTGCTCGAGCGCGGCGATCAGGGGCGCCAGCAGCGCCTGGTGCATCTTGAGGGCCGCCTGGTTGACGATCAGGCGGGCCGAGATCGGCATGATGTCCTCGACTTCCACCAGGTTGTTCGCCTTCAGCGTGCTGCCGGTCGAGACCACATCCACGATGGCGTCCGCCAGGCCTACCAGCGGCGCCAACTCCATCGAACCGTACAGCTTGATGAGGTCGATATGCACCCCCTTGCGCGCGAAATGCCGCGACGCCACGCTGACGTACTTGGTGGCGATGCGCAGTCGCTGGCCGCGCCGGACGGCGTTGTCGTAGTCGAATCCCGTTGGCGCTGCAACGCACATCCGGCAGCGGCCGATGCCGAGGTCCACCGGCTGATAAAGGCCCTCCCCGCCATGTTCCAGCATGACGTCCTTGCCGGCGATGCCGAGGTCGGCAGCGCCGTGCTGCACGTAGGTCGGCACGTCGGTGGCGCGCACGATCAGCAGGCGCAGGTTGGGATCGCCGGTGGGCAGGATCAGCTTGCGCGAATCGGCCAGGCTGGTGTCGATCAGGATGCCGCAACGCTGCAGCAGGCCGGCAGTGTCATCCAGGATCCTGCCCTTGGACAAGGCGAGGGTCAGCATGGACGCTTGCACCGGCTCACCGGGTCTCCTGCGCCGGTTGCTGGGACTGCAGGGCGCGATCGTCGGCCCGGCGGCCGAAGCGCGCCGGAGCGGGCGATCCGATCCGGCTGATCCTGGCCCCGAGCGCCGACAGTTTTGCTTCCATCTGCGCGTAGCCGCGGTCCAGGTGGTAGATCCGCTCCACCACGGTTTCGCCTTGCGCGCAGAGGCCGGCCATGACCAGGCTGGCCGAAGCCCGCAGGTCGGTCGCCATGACGGTGGCGCCTGACAGTCTTTCCGCCCCGATCACGATGGCCGTATTGCCCTCGACCTGGATGTCCGCGCCGAGACGAAGCAACTCCTGCACGTGCATGAAGCGATTCTCGAAAATCGTCTCGGTCACCACCCCGGTGCCGTCGGCGACGCAGTTCAAGGCCATGAACTGGGCCTGCATGTCGGTGGCGAAACCCGGATAGGGCGCGGTCCGCAAGTTGACCGACGCCGGGCGCCGTGCCAGGCGCAGCCGGATCCAGTCTGCGCCGGTGGTGACTTCGGCGCCGGTTTCGCGCAGCTTGTCGATGGTGGCGTCGAGCGCCTGAGGATGCGTGCGCTTGACCAGGACATCGCCGCCACAAGCGGCAGCGGCGCACAGGAAGGTGCCGGTCTCGATGCGGTCGGCCATGATCCGGTGGCGGGCGCCGTGCAGTGCCGGTACGCCTTCGATGACGATGCAGTCGCTGCCCGCACCCTTGATTCGCGCGCCCATGGCCACCAGCGCATGGGCCAGGTCGACGACTTCGGGCTCGCGCGCGGCGTTCTCGATCTGGGTTTCGCCGTCGGCCAGGCAGGCCGCCATCATCAGGTTCTCGGTGCCGGTAACGGTCACCATGTCGGTGACGATGCGGGCGCCCTTGAGCCTGCCGGCCCGCGCGACGACATAGCCCTGTTCGATGTCGATCCGCGCACCCATCGCCTGGAGGCCCTTGATGTGCTGGTCGATCGGCCGCTGGCCGATGGCGCAGCCGCCCGGCAGCGATACCCGCGCCTCCCCGAACCGGGCCAGCAAAGGGCCGAGGACGAGGATCGAGGCCCGCATGGTCTTGACCAGTTCATACGGCGCCTCGGTGCTGGTGACGCCGGAGGCGTCCAGCGTCAGCTGCAGGCCGTCGCGCGCCGTCCTGACGCCCAGCAGCGACAGCAGGCGCACAGTCGTGGCAATGTCCTGCAACTGAGGCACGTTGTCCAGCGCCAGGGTATCGGCGGTGAGCAGGCTCGCGCACAGAATCGGCAGCGCCGCGTTTTTTGCGCCGGACGCGTCGACCTCGCCGCGCAGCGCGATGCCGCCCAGAATACTCAGCTTGTCCATCGGTTCAGCGAGGGGCTTGCTGCCACTCTTCCGGCGTGAGCGTCTTCATCGACAAGGCGTGGATCTCCGCCTTCATCCGGTCGCCGAGGGCGCCGTACACCAGCTGGTGGCGGGCGATGGGCCGCTTGCCCGCAAAGGCCGCGCTGACGATGGTCGCTTCGAAGTGCTGCCCGTCCCCGCTGACTTCCAGATGCGCGCAATCGAGTCCCTGGGCGATATAGCCCTTGACGTCTTCCGGGGTGACCACTGGCAATGCTCTCCATGCAGGTTGAACGACAGCTTCCGGCCGCGCTGCGACGCAGTCCGGTCGGCTTGTCCGATTGTACCGGCAACCCGCCGGCGGGCCGCCGATCAGGCCCTGAGCTTGTAGCCCGACCGGAGCATCTGCAGCGCGACGCCGGCCACCACCAGCCAGGCGACGCCGACGATGCCCAGGGACAGCCAGGGAGAAACGTCCGACTGACCGAAAAACCCGAACCGGAAGCCGTCGACCATGTAGAAGAACGGATTGAGATGCGACAGGGCCTGCCAGAACGCGGGCAGGGAATAGACCGAATAGAACACACCGGACAGGAAGGTCAGCGGCATGATGACGAAGTTCTGGAAAGCCGCGATCTGGTCGAACTTGTCCGCCCAGATCCCGCCGATCAGGCCGAGGGTGCCCAGGATCGCACTACCCAGCAGCGCGAAGATCAGCGCCCAGAGCGGATGCTCGAAATGGGTCTCGAAGAAGGCCATGGTGACCAGGAACACCCCGAGCCCGACCACCAGGCCCCGCACCACCGAGGCCAGTACATAGCCCGTGTACAGCGTCAGCGGCCGGATGGGGGGCAGCAGGACGAAGACGATGTTGCCGGTGATCTTGCTCTGGATCATCGACGAGGAGGTGTTCGCGAAGGCGTTCTGCAGGACCGACATCATCACCAGCCCGGGGATCAGGAACGAGGTGTAGCTCACCCCCTCGAAGACCTCGACCCTGCCCTTGAGCGCATGCGAGAAGATCAGCAGGTACAGGAGGGCCGTCATGACCGGCGCCGCCACGGTCTGGACGCCCACTTTCCAGAAGCGCAGCAGCTCCTTGTAGAACAGCGTACGGAATCCGTCCATGGCGTCAGGCCTCGTTCATCACGTTGAGGAAGACGTCTTCCAGGTCGGTATGGGCGATCTCCATCTCGTCGATGGTGCAGCCCGCCTCCCGCAAGGTCGCCAGGATGCCCTCGACTTCATCGTAGCTGTCGATATTCAGTCGCAGGCGCGCGTCGTCGGGAGGACCGGGGAGCACCCGCTGCTGAAGCGACTCCGGCAGCGGCGCAGCCGACAGCGTCAGCACCAGGGCGCCGGCAGCGAAGCGCCTGAGCAGGTTGGCCGTGCGATCGAGCGCGACGATGCGTCCGGACTTCAGCATGGCGACCCGCTCGCACAGGGCTTGCGCCTCCTCGAGGTAATGGGTGGTCAGCACGATGGTGTGACCGTCGTCGTTGAGGCGCTGGATGAAGGCCCACAGCGATTGGCGCAACTCCACGTCGACCCCCGCTGTCGGCTCATCCAGCACGATGACCGGCGGACGGTGCACGAGGGCCTGGGCCACCAGCACCCGCCGCTTCATGCCGCCGGAGAGCGCGCGCATGTTCGCCTTGGCCTTGCTGGCCAGCCCGAGGCCGTCCAGAATCTCGTCGATCCAGCGATCGTTGTTCTTGACGCCGTAGTAGCCGGACGAGATCTGCAGGGTCTCGCGAACCGAGAAGAACGGATCGAAGACCAGTTCCTGGGGCACCACGCCGAGCAGCTTTCTCGCCTGCCGGTAGTCGCCCACCACGTCGTGGCCCATCACCTTGACCGACCCGCTGCTGGCGCGGGCCAGACCCGCGATGATCGAAATCAGGGTGGTCTTGCCGGCGCCGTTGGGCCCCAGCAAGGCGAAGAACTCCCCTTCTTCGATCTGCAGGGACACCCCTTTGAGCGCCTGCAGCGCACCATATCGCTTGGTGACGGAATCGATATCGATAGCGACCGGCATGGGCCTCCTTCAACGGCTCGCCTTCACGAGCCCATAAAATGCAAGGCCGCCGGACCCGCATGGAGTCTGGCGGCGCTGTGATCCACGATCTTCGATGGCAGCCGGACCGCAGCCCGCTGTACTACGTCAGCCGGCGGTGCCTCGCCTCTGGACGGCGTCCCCGAACAGCAGGCCGGCCACCCCGTACAACTCCGCCAGTTCCTGAAGTTTTGCCGGCGGGTTCAGCAGCACCAGTGGCGGTGATGTCCCGCCGGACTCCCCGCTGGACTCGCCGCCGGACTCCCCGCCGGCCGCGACTGCCTGCAGGCTGCGCTCCAGTTGCAGCAGCAACGACAGGGCGGACGAGTCGAAAACCGTCAGTGGCGCCAGATCCAGCGTCGACGGTTCGGTCGCCGTGCCGGCGCCCGCCAGTGCCTCGGTCAGCGACGCCAGCATCGCCGTGGCGTTGTCGACGTCGATCCGCTCAGGGACAGTCAGCGCCACCATGCCCGACCCGATCAGGACTTGACCTTGACCGCGAAGGAACTGTTCTTGTCCGCCAGGCTCTTGATCAGGCCGTCGATGCCACCCGCCGAGATCTCCTGGGCGAACTGGTTGCGGTAGGTCTGCACGAGCCAGACGCCCAGCACGTTCACGTCGTAGATCTTCCACGACTTGTCCGCCTGCTCGAGCCGGTAGTCCAACTGGATCGGCTCGCCCCGGGTCTGCACGATCTCGCTTCGAACCACCACTTCCTCGTCCGACGCATTGCCGCGGAACGGCTTCATCCGGATGCTCTGGTCCCGTACCGCGGTGAAGGCGTTGGAGTAGGTGCGCAGCAGCAGAATCCGGAATTCCTTCATCAGCTGCTTCTTCTGCTCGGGCGTGGCTTCGCGCCAGGCACGTCCGACCGACAGGGCGGTCATGCGTTCGAAGTTCACGTGAGGCATCAGCGTGGTGTCCACCAGTTCGCTGACCCGGCGCAGGTCGCCCGCCTGGACTGCTCGAATCAGTCTTGAGCTGCTGGATGACCTTGCCGGACAGGTCCTCGATGAACTTGTCCGGGGCGGACTGAGCCGAAGCGCCGGTGGCCGCAAACATTGCAAAGACGAGAGCCGACACGAATGCCAGAACCTTGATTTTCATGATTTCCTTGATTGACGCGAGGGCGCGAAGTTGGGTCCCGCCGCCGATTATCCCATCCGGACATTGCTCTCAGTTGCACAAACGCAACAGGCTGTGACCAGTGCACCGCCATACCCTACCGGGGGGAGCGATTCACCCCCGGTCTTCGACTTGCGCCGCTTTTCCCGATCTTCAAGGTAGCCCGAATCGTCCGGATAGGGTGAGTCGTCCGAATAGCCGGAATCATCCTCCAGGGGCGGCGCCTCCGGCGGATTACCATCGTAGATCGCATTGCGGCGGCGCTGCAGCCAGCCGTCCCGGATCAGCGAATACGGGTCGAGCGCCGCCCCCAGGATCACCTTCTCGGCTTCCAGCAGGCCGGCACGCTCGCTGACCAGCCTCAGCCCGAACATCGAGTTGCGCACCGGCACATCGCTGAAGATCTGCGAAGTCGGACTGGCATAGATGTCCACCGCCCGGGCCGGCGCGTCACGAATGGTGGACGGGCCCAGCAGGGGGATCACCAGGTACGGGCCCGACGGCACACCCCAGCAGTCCGAGCGTCTGGCCGAAATCCTCGTAATGCTTGGGCATGCCGATCGCGCTGGCCACGTCGGCAAACCCGGCGAAGCCCAGGGTGGAATTGACGACGAAGCGGGTGACGTCGATCAGCGCGTCCCGCGGCTTGGCCTGCAGCAGGTTGTTGGCGCCGGTGTAGAGATCGTCCAGGTTGGAGAAGAAGCTCGTCACCACCAGCTGCACCGTGAGCGGCACGTACTTCTGGTAGCCCTGGGCAACCGGCTTCAGCGTGTAACTGTCGACCGTGTCGTTGAACTGGTAGACCGCCCGGTTGAACGGCTCCAGGGGATCTCTCGGATTCGCCGCGCCACCGGTGGCGCAGCCGACGACGATCGGCAGCAGCAGTGCTGCGAACGAGCGCCGCAACAGGTCCGGCACCCTCACTTCTCCCCGCCGCCGGACTCGCCGTCCGAGGCTCGCCCGTAGAGGAACTGGCTGATCAGGTTCTCGAGCACGACCGCAGACTGGGTCAGGGTCACCTTGTCGCCGTTGCCGAGCAGCTTCTCTTCGGCGCCGGCCTCGATGCCGATGTACTGCTCGCCCAGCAGCCCGGCCGTCAGGATCTTGATGGAGGAGTCCTTCGGGAAGCGGTAGCGCGAGTCCATCGACAGTCGCACGTCGGCCTGGAAGGTCTTGGTGTCGAAATCGATGGAATCCACACGGCCGACGACGACACCGGCGCTGCGAACCGGCGCCCGCTCCTTGAGACCCCCGATATTGACGAAATACGCGCGCAGCTCGTAGCCGTCCCTCACGACGAAAGCACCCAGGTTGGCGGCGCGCAGCGCCAGGAAGAACAAGGCACCGATGCCGGCCAACACGAACAACCCGACCAGGATGTCCATCGAACGTCTTTTCATGCCCATGCTATTTCCTGTTGGCCTCTCACGAGGCGGCTAGAAGCCGCCGAACATCAATCCGGTCAGCATGAAGTCGGACCCCAGCACCACCAGCGAGGATGCTACGACGGTGTCCGTGGTCGCGCGCGACACCCCCTCGGGCGTCGCGGTGGCCTCGTGGCCCACGAAGAGCGCGATGAAGGAGCAGATCACGCCGAAGATCATGCTCTTGACGACGCCGTTGCCGATGTCGTTGCGGATATCGACGCCGGCCTGCATCTGCGACCAGAACGAACCCGAATCCACCCCGATGATCTGCACGCCCACGATATAGGATCCCATGACGCCCACCGCCGAGAACATGGCCGCCAGCAGCGGCATCGCTATCAGGCCGGCGACGAATCGCGGCGCCAGCACCCGTGCCATCGGGTCCACGCCCATCATTTCCATCGCGGCCAGCTGTTCCCCGGCCTTCATCAGCCCGATGCCGGCAGTCA
The DNA here is from genome assembly GCA_963834335.1 of uncultured beta proteobacterium. Lineage (GTDB taxonomy): Bacteria > Pseudomonadota > Gammaproteobacteria > Burkholderiales > Burkholderiaceae_E > Lautropia. The sequence continues at coordinate 1,723,679 of CAWIBK010000002.1, forward strand.
GCGATGTGCCGGCCCGGCCGGAGAACAGCAGGGCGGTCACCACCGGCCCCAGCTCTCTGGCTCAGGGACAAGGCCACCAGCAGCCCGAGCGCCTCCGACGAGCCGTAACGCTCCAGGGTGTAATAGCCCTGCAGGCCCAGGACGAAGCCGACGAAGAGACCGGAAATGGTGATGATCGAGAGCGAGCGATTGCCGATGAAGTACAGCTGCTCGATGATCAGCCGCGGCCGGCGCAGGCTGAGCAGCGACAGCCATGACAATCGCACCAGGAAGCGAAAACCGAATCCCAGGCCGACGAACCGGGCCAGCGCCCACCTGCCCAGCGCCGCGATATCGTCGATCACTGGCCGAGTTCCTCTGCGATGGGCGACGCGGGATAGTGAAACGCCACCGGCCCGTCTGTGCGGCCTTTCAGGAACTGCGACACATACGGATCGGTCGAGGCCGTCAGTTCCTCGGGGGTGCCTTCGCCGATGACCTCGCCGCCACCCATCACATAGGCATAGTCCACGATGCTGAAGGTCTCCGCGACATCGTGGGTGACCACCACGGTGGTGGCGCCCAGCGCCGAATTCAGATTCCTGATCAGGTGGGCGATGGTGCCCAGCGAAATAGGATCGAGGCCGGCGAACGGCTCGTCGTACATCAGCAGCGGCGGGTCGAGTGCGATCGACCGCGCCAGCGCCACCCGCCGTGCCATGCCACCGGAGATCTCCGACGGCATCAGCCGGGAGGCGCCGCGCAAACCGACCGCCTGCAGCTTCATCAATACGAGGTCGCGGATCATCGCGCTCGACAGGTCGGTATGCTCGCGCAAGGGGAAGGCTACGTTTTCATAGACGTTGAGGTCGGTGAACAGCGCCCCGTGCTGGAACAGCATGCCCATCTTCCTGCGGGCGGCATAGAGCCCGCGCCGGTCCAACTGGTGGATGTCCACGCCTTCCAGCATCACCCGGCCGGTCTTCGGTTTCACCTGGGCGCCGATCAGGCGCAATACCGTCGTCTTGCCGCACCCGGACCCCCCCATCAGGGCGACCACCGATCCCCTGCGAAAGCGCAGGTTGATGTTCTTCAGGATCAGGCGCTCGGTGTAGCCGAAGCTGAGCGACTCGACGGAGAGGAAAGTATCGTTGTCCAAAGGGGAGCGGCGGCTTGAGTCCGGCGTGGCTACGGGCAGTTTCGAACCGGGTACGGCAAGCGGTTACGGTTGCCAATACGGCAAACTGGGCGGATTCTACTGCCTGGCGGCAAGGTCGAGGCTCCAACGAGCCTGTCGGAGCATGGGAAGGGGCCGCGCTCGTGGCAAATCGGCCGAATCGGACAAATCAGCGCCGACCGGCTGACATTGGCCCTCTCCTTCTGCCGCGCAGCCTCCTAGCGGCGCAGCAGGTTCGCCTCCGCGCTGCTCACCTGCTCGACGGTGCCGGCCAGCACCAGGGTGTCCCCGACTTCGATGTCGAGGTCCGGCGACGGATCGACGATCCGCCTGCCCGAACGCACCATGGCGGTCACGCGGCAACTGCCGATCGGCAGTTGCGCCAGGGTCATGCCTACCGCGGCCACGTCCGGCTGAACCGTTACCGTGTGCAGGCGCTGGTGGGTCTCCTCGATGTTTTCGGCATCCCGGTCGTCGGCGCCGTGGAAGTAGCCGCGCAGCATCTGGTAGCGGTCGTCCCGGATCGAGCGGATCCGCTTGAGCACCCGTGGCAGGGGGACGCCGCTCAACGCGAGCGCATGCGAGGCCAGCATCAGGCTCCCCTCCACGATCTCCGGCACCACCTCGGTGGCGCCGGCCGCCCGGAGCCGTTCGAGGTCGCTGTCGGAAGTGGTGCGCACCAGCACCGGCAGCGTGGGTGAAAGTTCACGGGTCACCGCGAGCAGATGCAGCGTGGCCGGGGTGTCGGCATAGGTGACTACCAGTGCGGCGGCCCGGTGGATGCCGGCGGCAAGCAGGGTCTCGCGGCGCGAGGCGTCGCCGAAGACCACCGGCTCCCCCGCCTTGGTTGCCAGCCGCACCCGGTCCGGATCGAGGTCGAGCGCCACGAATTCGATGCCTTCTGCCTCCAGCACGTGCGCCAGGCTCTGGCCGCTGCGGCCGTAGCCGCACACGATGACATGCTTCTGGTGCGCGATCGTGCGGGTGGCGATCCGCTGCAGTTGCAGCGAGCGCAGCATCCATTCCTGGCTGGAGACGCGCAGGGCGATCCGATCGGCCTGGCGGATCAGAAACGGGCTCACCAGGATCGAGAGCAGCATCGCCGCCAGCATCGGTTGCATCGCCACTTCGTCCAGGATACGGGCGTTCAAAGCCAGCACCAGGAGCACGAAAGCGAATTCGCCGGCCTGGGCCAGCCAGATGCCGGTCTTCAAGGCAGTGGCCAGGCCGCCACGGGTTGCATGCACCAGCGCAGTCACCAGGACCAGCTTCAGCAGCACCGGCGCCAGCAGCAGCAGCAGCACGGTCGGCCACGCAGCGACCACGACGGCGACGTTGAGCTTCATGCCGATGGTGATGAAGAACAGCCCGAGCAGGAGGTCGCGGAACGGCTTGATGTCCTCCTCGACCTGATACCGGTATTCGGTCTCGGAGATCAGCATGCCGGCGACGAAGGCACCGAGTTCCATCGACAGCCCGGCTTTGCCCGTGAGCCAGGCGAAGAACAACGTGGCCAGCAATACGTTCAGGGTGAACATCTCGTGCGAGCGCAGCCGTGCCACCCGCAGGAACCAGGTCCGCATGAGCAGCGGCCCGAACTTCAGCAACAGGAACAGCAGCACGGCGGCTTTGGCCAGCGCCCATCCCAGTTCGACCTGCCAGGCGTCGCCCTCGCCATCGGCCATCGCCGGCACCAGGATCAGCAGGGGGATCAGCGCCAGGTCCTGGAACAGCAGGATTCCGAATACCCGCTTGCCGTGCTCCGTCTCCAGTTCGCGATTGTCCGCAAGCATCTTGCTCACCAACGCGGTCGAAGACATGGCAACCGCGCCGCCGATGACGATCGCGCCGCGCCAGTCGACGCCGCCGGGGACGACTTGCTCGACCCAGGCTGCCGGCATCGCCAGCAGCGCAAGCACGATCAGCGCGATCGTGCTCCCCACCTGGGCCGGGCCGAGGCCGAACACGTATGCGCGAAGGGCTGCCAGCTTGGACACGCTGAATTCCAGCCCGAGCGTGAACATCAGGAAGACGACACCGAACTCGGCGAGTGTCCTGACCACCTCCGAGTCACCCGCCACGTTGCCCGCGTAGGGCCCGAGCAGCGCGCCGACCGCCAGGTAACCGACCAGCGTGGGCAGGCCGACCCGCCGCAGCAGCGACACCATGAAGATACTGGCGCCCAGCAGAATCAGCGTCAGGTCGAGTGCGTGCATGGTCTGCGGCAGCTCCGGTACTGGTTCCGAGTCAATGCAATCCGGCGCCTGCCCTGCCTGGCGATCCCGACGGATCCGTGAGCGCAGGCAAGCGTAACAGCGGCAGACCGTCCCGCTATACTGATCCGATGCCTTCCGCGATTCTACCGACTGCCGCGGCCTCACCCGACCCAGTCCCGCCAACCGACGCCGAGGCGCCACTCTCGGATGACCGGCTGCTCGCGCGGGCCATCGAGGTGCTGCGCATCGAGGCGCAGGCCGTGCTGGATCTGGTGGAGACCGTCGACGCGAATTTCGCCCTCGCCTGCCGGATGATCCTGGACTGCCGCGGCAGGGTGGTGGTGAGCGGAATGGGCAAGTCCGGGCATGTCGCCCGCAAGATCGCGGCCACCTTTGCCTCCACCGGCACGCCCGCATTCTTCGTGCACCCGGCCGAAGCGAGCCATGGCGACCTTGGCATGGTCACGCGTGACGACGTGTTCATCGCGCTGTCCAATTCGGGGCGCACCGACGAACTGCTGGCCATCGTGCCCCTGGTCAAGCGCCAGGGCGCGCGACTCATCGCGCTCACCGGCAATGCGCAGTCCGCCCTGGCCCGGCACGCCGACGTCCATCTGTACGCCGGCGCACGGCGCGAGGCCTGCCCGCTGAACCTGGCGCCTACCGCCAGCACCACCGCGGCGCTGGCGCTCGGTGACGCGCTCGCGGTCGCCCTGCTGGATGCCCGGGGATTCGGCAGCGCCGACTTCGCCCGTTCGCATCCCGGCGGCACCCTGGGTCGACAATTGCTGACCCTGGTCTCCGATGTGATGCGCACCGACCAGAGCATCCCCAGCGTACCCCTGGACAGCAGCTTCGCCGACGCGCTCCTGGAAATAACCCGCAAGCGTATGGGCATGGTTGCCATCGTGCAGCCCGATGGGCGGATCGCGGGCATCTTCACCGATGGCGACTTGCGCCGGGTGCTGGGCGGAGCCCGGGCGCTCGACGTGTCCGCGCTTGCCATCCGGGATGTGATGACGGCTTCACCGGTAGTCATCGCCCCGGACGCGCTCGCCGTGGAAGCGGTGCGGATCATGGAAGAACGCCGCATCGGCCAGATCCTGGTGGCGGACCCGGCGGGGATGCTGGTCGGCGCGCTGCACTTCCATGACCTCCTGGTCGCGAAGGTGGTCTGATGACGCCCGCCTCGGAAAGCCGGCAGGACATCCCGGCCGCGGTCCGGGCACGGGCAGCATCCATCCGCCTGCTCGCCATGGATGTCGACGGTACGCTCACCGACGGCTCCCTGCTGATCGGCGCCGACTGCGAGATGGCCAAGGCGTTTTCGGTACGCGACGGTTTCGGCCTCACTCTGCTTGCCAAGGCTGGCGTCGAACTCGCGATCATCACCGGCCGTCAATCGGCGATCGTCGAGCGGCGCGCCGCCGAACTCGGGATCCGGCGGGTCCACCAGGGCGTCAAGGACAAGCTGGCCTGCTTGCAGCAGATCTGCGGGCAGAGCGGCATCGGACTTGCGCAAACCGCCTTCATCGGCGACGACTGGCCCGACCTGACGGCCATGAAAGCCTGCGGGCTGGCCGCGGCCCCGGCCGACGCGGTCGAGGAAGTGCGGCGGGTGGCTCATTGGGTCTCGAGCGCACGGGCGGGCCGGGGCGCGGTCAGGGAACTGTCCATGCTGATCCTGGACGCACAGGACCGGCGCGCCGAATTGCTCGCGTCTTACCTGGCATGAGGGCAGCCTGCCGGCCCGGAAGGCAGGCGTGAGCGCACGGCTCTTCGACCGGCTGGCGGCTGCCGCGTCGGTGCTGATCCTGGTCGGACTGGGAATGCTGAGCTACTTCCTGGCGCAGCAGGCCGAGCGCCTGGCACGACCGAATCTGCCGCGCGCGGTCACTCATGAGCCCGACTATTTCGTCGACCGGCTCCTGCTGCTCAAGTCGAACGCCAACGGGGACCCGGCTGTGAGGATCGAAGCGGTACGCATGCAGCACTACCCGGACGACCTGACCATCGAGTTCGAGGAGCCCCATATCATCACCCTGGCGGACGACCAGCCGGCGATCCGGGTAACCGCCCGCAAGGGCAGCAGCCCGGACACCGGCGAGAGGACTTATCTGTCCGGCGACGTCCGCATCATGCGCGATGCCAGCGCGGATAGCCCCGCGGTAGTGGCGCTGACCCAGGCGGCCACCGTCCTGCTGGACGAAAAGGTGGTCTTCACCGACCAGCCGGTCAGGATCGAGATGGGACCGAATACCCTCACCGGCATCGGCATGCGGCTGGACAGTCAGACGCGGCAGTTGCAGGTAGACTCTCGGGTGAGGGGACATCTCGCACCGCGCGATGGCGCTTCCACCGGTCGGGTGCCTGAGGCAACGTCAGGAAGCGACCGCTGATCGCCTGTCGCGCCTTGTACCGCCGAATCCGCCAGCCATTGATCGAATGACAACTGCAAGACTTGCCGTCTGGATCGCGCTTGCGCTGTTCTGCCTGCCAGCCCAGGCGGAGCGTGCAGATCGCGATGCGCCGACCAATATCGAAGCCGACAAGCTCCAGTATGACGAGGGCAAGCAGACGTCCGTGTTCACCGGCAACGTGGTGCTCACCAAGGGCAGCATCCTGATCCGGGGTGACCGCCTGGTGCTGCGCCAGCTTTCGGACAGCATGCAGACGGCGGTGGTTACAGGCAAGCGGGCGACATTTCAGCAGAAGCGCGAGGGCATCGACCAGCTGATCAATGGCCTTGCCAACGAGATCCACTACGACACTCGCGACGAGACAGTCCGGCTGGTCGGGGAAGCCCTCATCAAGCGACTGGAGTGTGACGTGGCGACCGACGAGATCACCGGCGGGGTCATCGTCTACAACGCAAGAACCGAACAATTCGACGTCGACGGCAAGGCGCCCGGTGAGCGCAGCGGCCGGGTGCGGATCATCATCAATCCTCGCAGCGACACCAGATCTTCGCCCGCGGCCGCTCCGGGACAGAAATGCGCGACTCCGCCGCCGGTGTCGCTCAAACCCGCGGAGCGCCTGGCTACCGGACGTCCCGGCGACGGCGCCAGCCGCTGACGCCCGCGCCGAATGGAAGAGGACCGTGCGAGCCAACTGAGCATCCACCATCTGATGAAGTCGTACAACGGCCGGATCGTGGTACGGGACGTCTCGATGGAAGTGGCCAGCGGGGAAGTCATCGGGCTTCTGGGGCGCAATGGCGCCGGCAAGACTACCTGCTTCTACATGATCGCCGGCCTGGTCGCCTGCGACGGCGGCACGATCGAGCTGGACGGCGCTTCCATCAGCCGCTTGCCGATTCATCGCCGTGCGCGGCTGGGCCTGTCCTACCTGCCACAGGAAGCATCGGTGTTCCGCAAGCTGTCCGTGGAAGAGAACATACTGGCCGTGCTGGAGTTGCAGCAGAATCTCGGCAAACCCCTGCCGCGCGTGGAGCAGAACAAGCGCCTGGATGCGCTGCTCGAAGAACTGCAGATCGACCACATCCGCTCCAATACGGCGATCTCGCTGTCGGGTGGCGAGCGGCGCCGCGTGGAAATCGCCCGGGCCCTGGCCACCTCCCCGCGTTTCATCCTGCTCGACGAGCCGTTCGCCGGGGTCGACCCGATCGCCGTCATCGAAATCCAGCGCATCGTGACGCTGCTGAAGAACCGCGGCATCGGGGTCCTGATCACCGACCACAATGTGCGGGAGACCTTGGGCATTTGCGATCGGGCCTATATCATGAATGATGGTACCGTTCTTGCTTCAGGTCGTCCGAACGAAATCATCCAGGACGACCGCGTACGAAAGGCCTACTTGGGCGAAGATTTCCGGATGTAGCCTCCCCCGGCGCGCCGGGCCGACCCAGTAGCCTGCCGATCATGCGGCAGACAGGATTTCCTGAAGGACTGGATCGTGAAGCCCTCGCTGCAAATGCGCCAGAGCCAGCATCTGGCACTGACCCCCCAGCTACAGCAGTCCATCCGGCTGCTGCAACTGTCCACGCTTGAACTGAGCCAGGAAATCGAGCAGATCCTGGCGCAGAATCCACTGCTCGACCGGGTCGACGACCCGCACGACGTCCATGTCCGCCTGCACGGCGACGGCAGCCTGCAGGATCACAACGGGCCGGGCGAACAGGCCCAATCGGCCGGCGACGGCGCAGACCCGGCCGGCACGGCAGCGGACGGTGCTCTTCAGACGTTTTCGGACCAGCAGGGCGCCGCGGCCGAGAATGCCGACATCGGCGATTCCGAGCACATGGACCTGACGCAGGGATCCTGGTCGATGGACGGAAACAACCGGGGTGGCGCAGACGACGGCGACGACGACCGCAGTCAGGAACAGGTGACCTCCTTCGGCCTGACCTTGCGTGAACACCTGGCACTGCAGCTGGCCGGAGCGCGTTGTACCCGCCGCGATCACGCCCTGCTCACGTTGCTGATCGATGAGTTGCACGACGACGGTTACCTGCGCACCGATCTCGAGGAGATCGCCGCCTCGCTGCCCGAAGAACTGGAGGTCGAAGCCGACGAACTCCGGACTGCCCTGCGCCTGCTGCACAGCTTCGATCCGGTCGGCATCGGCGCCCGTTCGGTGTCGGAGTGCCTGGCCCTGCAACTGCCCCAGGCGGCCCTGCGCGTGGGTGCGGACGCCCGGACCGAAGCGCTCGCGGGACAGATCATCGCCGGGCACCTCGAGCTGCTGGCGGGCCGCGAGTTCAGCAAGCTGCGCAAGCTGCTGCGCTGCGACGAGACACAGCTGCGGGAGGCGCAGCAGTTGATCCAGGCGCTCGACCCCAAGCCCGGCAACCGATTCGGCAACCACAATCCTCTCTATGTGGTCCCTGACGTGGTCGTGCGCAAGACCCGTCAGGGCTGGAAGGCATTCCTGAATCCGGACGTCATTCCCAAACTGCGGGTCAACGACCTCTATGCCCAGATCCTCAAGACGCACCGCCACGGTGGCTCGGCCGGCCAGGGCCGGGCTCCGGCTCCGGCGGGCGGCGCTGGAGGCGGAACTGGAGCCGGAACTGGAGCCGGCGGGACTGGGGACAATAGGAACACTGTCACCAATAGCCTTTCTTCACAGTTGCAGGAAGCGCGGTGGCTGGTTAAGAATGTCCAGCAACGATTCGAAACAATTCTGAAGGTGTCACAGGAAATCGTGGATCGGCAGCGTGCGTTTTTCAGCCATGGGGCAGTCGCCATGCGCCCGCTCGTGCTCAGAGAGATCGCCGATTCGGTCGGATTGCACGAATCAACCATTTCACGAGTGACGACTCAGAAGTACATGTTGACGCCGTACGGTACGCTGGAGTTGAAGTACTTCTTCGGCAGCCATGTGGCGACCGAGAGCGGAGGCGCCGCCTCCAGTACGGCAATCCGGGCTTTGATCAGGCAACTTATCGACGAGGAGGACACGACCCAGCCACTTTCAGACAGTCGTATCGCGGAAGTGCTCGGTGAGCAGGGCATCGTCGTCGCACGTCGTACCGTCGCGAAATACCGGGAAGCATTGAAGCTGCCCCCCGTTTCGCACCGAAAGGCGCTGTAAGGCGGAATGCCGCGGGTCACTGGGCTCAATCAGACACACCCAGGAGTACAGAGGCATGAATCTTTCGATCAGCGGCCACCACGTCGTCGTAACGCCTTCGCTGCGTGAATTCGTCACCACCAAGCTGGAGCGGATCAAGCATCATTTCGATCACGTGATCGACGTGAACGTCATACTCTCGGTAGACAAACTTCAGCAGAAGGCCGAAATCGCGTTACATGTAACCGGCAAGGACCTGTTCGCGGAATGCACGGATACCGATCTCTACGCCGCCATCGATTGCCTGGTCGACAAGCTGGATCGACAAGTCATCAAGTACAAGCAGAAGCGATTCGGGCACATGCATGAAGCGCTCAAGCACCAGCCAGTGGTCACCTGAGGCCCCGCTGAGGATCCGGCAAATGAGTCGGATCCCGGCATCGGTCGCCGCGCCTGTTTGCGGCGACCCCGGTAACCTTCATCGCCTCCGGGGGTTGGTTTCCGTCGACGGGCAAGTTGAAGGAGAATGCATACTGCAGTGCGCCATTTTTTCCGAATGATGGTTCTGGCGACAAGTGGGGTACCTATAATCCCCCCTCTAATATTTGCTAAAACCGGCGGATCGGGTCGTCAATGTGCAGCGCACCATAAATGCCTGTATCGTCCCGTCGTTTCCACCGGAAGGAAAGGCAACGGATGAACCGTATTTCCAAGCTCCTGTCAGCTCGCGACATCGTCCTTGATGTTGCGGCAACCGGCAAGAAGCGACTCCTCGAGCATGCGGCTTTGCTGTTCGAGAACGAGCACCGGCTGGAGCGAAACAAGGTCTTCGATTCCCTGTTCGCGCGCGAACGGCTGGGCTCGACCGGACTGGGCCAGGGCGTGGCGATTCCCCACGGCCGCATCAAGGGTCTGAAGTCTCCGCTCATTGCCGTGCTTCGAGCGGAAACCCCCGTGCCGTTCGAATCGCCGGACGGTCAGCCCGTCAGGCTGCTCGTGGTGCTGCTGGTGCCGGAACATGCGACCGAAGAGCACCTCGAAATCCTGTCGGAACTGGCGGAGATCCTGTCCGACGCGTCCCTGCGGGAATCCCTGCTGTCGGCGTCCGATCCGGCCAGCATCTTCCGAGTCCTGTCGACCTGGGAACCCTACCGGCCTGCCGCGTAGCGGTTGGTCGACAGTCCCTGCGGCGCTTCTTCGGCAATGCTGTCGACAGCGGTTATCCTTCAAGCTTGCCACAGTTTGCAGGGAATCGAAATGCCGATGACGATCCAGGAGTTCGTTGACTCACAGCAAGGCCACGTCGGTCTGCACTGGGTCGCTGGACGCTCGGGCGCATCGCGCACCGTCGGCGAACCAGATCGCAATACCGTCGACCAGGTCGGCTACCTCAACCTCATTCATCCGCATCGCTTGAGCGTGTTCGGGCCGGACGAGATCAAGTACTACAGCCTGCTCGATCCCGAGCGCAGAGCCGCGCTGGAGAACGAACTCTTCGCAGCCAGGCCACCGGCCCTGATCGTGTCCAACGGCGAGACGGCGCCCGCCGAGCTGGTCGCGCGCTGCGACGAAGAGGGGCAGCCCTTGCTGGCAACCACGATGACCGGCGGGCGGGTGATCGAGTCCCTGCGCTACTTCCTGTCCAAGAACACCGCCGACAGCACATCGATGCACGGCGTGCTGATGGACGTGCTCGGGATGGGCGTGCTGATATCAGGCGATTCGGGCCTGGGCAAGAGCGAACTTGCACTGGAATTGATCAGTCGCGGACATGGCCTGGTGGCCGACGACGTCGTGGAGATCGGCCGCATCGGCCCCGATTCGCTGGAGGGGCGCTGCCCGGCCTTGCTGCAGGGCCTGCTGGAGGTTCGTGGCCTGGGCCTGATCGATATCAAGACGGTATTCGGGGAAACCGCGGTACGCCGCAAGATGCGGCTCAAGCTGATCGTCCACCTGGTTCGTCGCAGCACGATGGAGGACCAGTACGAACGGCTGCCGCTTGAAGAACTGACCCAGGACATCCTCGGCGTTCCGATCCGCAAAGTGGCGATCCCGGTGGCCGCCGGCCGCAACCTCGCGGTCCTTACCGAGGCTGCGGTGAGGGCGACGGTGCTCGCCCTGCGCGGCATCGACACGACGCGCGAATTCGTCAGGCGCCAGCATCAGGCGATCAGCGAAGGCGGCATCGTGGACACGGACATTGATTGAGCTCAGCGGTGTGAAGCCGGTGGCCCGCCACGACCCGTCGTGGTGCCCGGAACCCGCCGCGCGGAGTCGCGTCGCATGCAACTGATCATCGTCACCGGCATCTCCGGATCCGGGAAGTCCCTTGCCATCAATGTCCTTGAGGACGCAGGCTATTTCTGCATCGACAATCTCCCGGTGCAGTACCTTCTTGAAGTGGCATTGTCACTCGAGCAGGAGGGCCAGAGTCAGGTGGCGGTATCGATCGACGCACGGGTCGGAAAATCCCTCAAAGGCCTTCGCGAGGCGGTGAGCAGCCTGCGCGACCACGGGCACGACGTCAAAGTCCTGTTCCTCAATGCCCGCACCGATGCCCTGGTGCAGCGTTATTCCGAAACCCGCCGCCGTCATCCCCTGACCTTGCCGTCATCGGACGAGCAGGGTCCGACGCTGTCGGAGTCCATCGAGCGCGAGCGGGAACTGATGGCCGAAATCGAAGATCTCGGCGTATCCATCGATACCAGCGACCTGCATCCGAACACCTTGCGGCAGTGGGTTCGGGATGTCGTCGATGCCGACCGCGCGACCATGACCCTGCTGTTCGAGTCGTTCGCCTTCAAGCACGGTGTGCCGCTGGATGCCGACCTTGTCTATGATGTTCGTTGCCTGCCCAATCCCTACTACACCGCCGAATTGCGCCCCCTCACCGGCCTGGACAAGCCGGTTGCCGCCTTTCTCGCATCGATTCCGCCGGTCGCCAAGATGATCGAGGACATCAGCCGCTTCCTGGAGGACTGGCTGCCGCACTATGTGCAGGACAATCGGCATTACCTCACCATCGCTATCGGCTGTACCGGTGGCCAGCACCGGTCGGTCTATATCGTCGAGGCGCTGGCGAAGCGCTTTGCCCCGACCGAGCACGTCCTGGTCCGGCATCGCGCCCTGGCCGGCAGGCCCCAGGCCGCCACCGCGAGTCAGACCGCTTGAGCGGGCCTGCCCTTGAGCCGTCGACGGTGAACTCGATCGCCATCTTTCCGCTGTCGACCATCCTGTTCCCGGGCGGCGTGCTGCCGCTGCGTGTGTTCGAGACCCGGTACATGGACATGGTGCGGGAGTGCATGAAAGAGGACCGGCCCTTCGGCGTCTGCCGGATAAGCCGCGGCAACGAGACCGGTGAGGCAGCCGAACACGAGCCGGTGGGCTGCCTCGCGAGGATCACCCAGTGGGACATGGAGCAGCTCGGGCTGCTACACCTGCAGGTGGTCGGGGTTCAGCGTTTCACCATCCTGTCGCGCAGCGTCGAGAAGAACGGCCTGATCCGCGCGGATCTGTCGCTGTGGCAGGACGACCCCGAGGTCGCCGTGCCGCAGGACCTGCACTGCTGCCGGGATCTGGTCAAGCGGCTGGTGGCGCAACTGGAGAAAGAAGAACCCCGCCAGGAGCGCCGGCTGGTCGCCTACCCCTACTGCTACGACTCGGCCGGCTGGGTCTCCAATCGCTTGTGCGAATTCCTGCCGATTCCTGCGAAGGCCAAGCAGAAGCTGATGGAACTGGACGAGCCGCTGACCCGCCTCTACCTGGTCAAACAGTTCCTGGAGAAGGAAAAGATTCTCTAGGAGGCTGTCGGCCGCCCTCAGGCGGCGGCCAGCCCCCGCCGGATGACAGCCGAACGGTCCCACAGGTTCGGTACCGGCGCAGTCGAATAGCCGGAAACGAAAGGCTTCGCCGTTCCGGAAACCGGGTCGAATTCATGCCGCACGAGCGAGCCGATGTTGCCGCCGTAGAGATGGATGCTGATCGATACGCGGTCCGCGTACGCATTGGCAACCCGATGGATGTCTCCCAGCAGCGGCGACACCACCTCCACCGCACCAGGCTCCAACCGGCGTTCGGCGCCATCGGGCTGCAAGCCGCCGTCGTCGCCGACCCGGTAGTGCTGGTCCCGCTCGGCGCCGCGCAGCATGCCGATCAGCCCCCAGACGCCATGGTCGTGCACCGAGGTCTGCTGCCCGGGGCCCCATACGAAACTGACCAGGCTGAAGCGTTCGAGCGGGTCGCAGTGCAGCAGATGCGACTGGTAGAACTGCGGATCGGAACGGGCACAGGCCTGCGGCAGCCAGTCGTCCTTGCTGACCAGCCGGGCGAGTAGCGGGCGCGCCGAGTCGATCAGTTCGCTTTCCTCGCTGGTCGTCCCGACCAGACGGGTCATCTCCTGCACGAAGGCGCGCAGCGGCGCCATCGATTCGTCCTGACCGGGCCGTCCCGGATCGAGATTGCTTTGCACGCTCCCTTCCCTCCTCATCGATAACAGGCAACTCCGCGTTGCAGGAATTGTATCGGGCTAACGGCCGTCGATCGCCAGCAGAAGCGACTTCACCGGCCGCGGCAGAGGTGCGGAAGCGACATCGGACAGCGCCAGCCAGCGGGTTTCAGCCGTCTGCCGGAGAATCGTCGCGGCCTGCGCGTCATCGAGATCAGCCTGCCAGACGCTGGCCTTCATCTTGAAGTGGGTGAACGCGTGCTCGAAGCGGGCATACGGCGTAACCCGTTCCGTCGGCAGCGTGACACCGGCGGCGGACAATACGGAGGCAGCCGCCGGCTCCTGTCCGGTCGCGCACTCCGGCAGGCTCCACAGGCCGCCCCAGATCCCGGTCGGCGCCCGCCGTTCGATCAGCACGGAAGGTCCGCTGAACAGCAGCAGCATTGCCACCTCGCGAATGGGCACGGGTGGTCGTGGTCGCGCGGCGGGATAGCGCGTCATCGCCTGCTCGCGCCAGGCGATGCAAGTGCCCTGCAGGGGGCAGCGCGGGCAGTCCGGTCGAAGACGGGTGCACAAGGTCGCACCGAGGTCCATCAGTCCCTGGGTGTAGGCCCGCAGCATCGTGGCCGGCGCGCCCAGCGGGGGCAGTTCCGCCTGCGCGTGGGCCCACAGGCGGCGCACCACTGCGGTTTCACCCGGATGGCCGGGAATCCCGAAGAGGCGGCAGAACACCCGCTTGACGTTGCCGTCGAGGATCGCCGCGCGTGCGCCGAATCCGAACACCGCGATCGCCGCCGCCGTCGATGGACCGACTCCCGGAAGCTCGGCCAGGATGGTTGGATCGGCAGGGAAGATGCCGCCATGGCGTGTCATCACGCTCAGGGCGGCGGCATGAAGGTGTCGCGCCCGGCTGTAGTAGCCAAGGCCGCTCCACAGCGACATCACCCGATCGATCGGCGCCGCCGCGAGGTCGGCGACTGTCGGGAAGGCTTCGACAAAAGCATTGAAATAAGGAACGACGGTCGCGACCTGGGTCTGCTGCAGCATGACCTCGGACAGCCAGACGCGGTAGGGATCGGCGCTTCGCTGCCAGGGCAGGTCGTGCCTGCCGTGTACCCGCTGCCACTGCACCAGCGCCGGTGCAATGCCGATCGCGGCCACACCGTCCTGCGGACAAGCCCCTGCTGCGGCGCTCAAGCGAGCTCTGATTCCTCTGGTTCCGTCAGCGGCGCCACCCTGCGCTCCATGACGATGCCGACCTGGTCGAGCAGTTCACGAAGGATCGCAAGCTGCTCGTCGATGCGGGCCTTGGACTGCGCCAGTTCGTCGAGCTTGGTGTCGAGCGACTCGCTCGCATCCATCACCCGCTGGACCGACTCGAGCCGGCGGCGCAGTTGCGCCTGGTGCTCCTTGACCTGGCTTTCGACCGGCGTCATCAATGCCCTCAACCACCCTTCCAATTCACGCACCGCCGATTCGTAGAGCTCCTTGAGCCGCGCCACGACCGATTCGAAGAAGCGCCGCGTCAGCGCGGCCTTGTTGATGGTCAGCAGGCTGAATACCCCGAACTGACGCTGGTGTAGCTGGGCGATACGGTCTATCTCCGCGAAGTAGCGACGACTGGAGAAGGCCAGCGGCGTGCCGAGCGTCAGGCCGTAGTCCCGGCTGAAGCTCTGATACATGACGCTCATCATCGTGGTGACTTCCTTGACCAGCCGCTCGCCCTCCTCGAAGTCGATCCGCACCGAGGTGATCAGGCTGCTCATGCCGTCACGCAACTGGCGTCGACAACTGACTCGCCCGCATCAGGTCGCGCGAGTCCCGCACGTGACGCTTCAGGTTGTCCAGGCCGACGTGCGAGAACAGCTCCTGCGAATGCCGCGAGAACACGGTGCGCAACGCCTGCAACTGGCGAAGACTCTTCTCGAAGTCCGTGCGCTCGGCCCGGATGCGGCGCGACATCTGGTCGATCACCGTCTTGTTCTTGCCGCGCAGCCCGTTCAGCTCGAATACCTGCTCGACCTGGTTGCGATGCCGCGCCGAGAGGACGCTGAGCGTTACGCCGGAGGTCTCCTCGAACTCGCGTCGAACCTGGTCGCGCACGACCGCCTGCTGCTGCGGGATCATCTCCTCCGACAGCGCGTGCTCCAGCTCCGGCATCCGGCTGCGCCGCAGCAGCTTGTCGTCATGCTGGATCTTGCCGACCAGCGCCTTCTGGGCGGACACGGGATAGATCCGGGCGGTGGGCAGATCCAGCAGCTTGCCGACCGAGGCAACCTGGCTGGCGATCTCGAGGTTGATCTCGTTCTCGCTCTTGAGTTCGTCCCAGAGCCCGTCGATCTTGTTGAGCACCACGAAGCGTCCGGACCGGTGAGCCGGACTGATGTGGTCACGCCAGATCTCGATGTCCGTGCGGGTGACCCCCGCATCGGCGGCCAGCACGAACAACACCGCATGCGCGCTCGGAATGAGGTTCAGGGTAAGCTCAGGCTCCGAGCCGATGGCGTTCAGTCCCGGCGTGTCGATGATGACCAGGCCGAGTTCCAGCAGCGGATGCGGAATGTTGACGATCGCATGCCGCCAGCTGGGTATGTCCACCATCCCCGCAGAGTCCGGCTTGTAGGGCGTGCCGTCGTCGGTCTCGTCGTACATGCCCATCGCCGAAGCCCGCGCCGCGGACACCCGCTTGGTTTCACGCACCGCCTCGAAGGCCGTGCGCAGCGTGTTCACGTCGGTGGGATCGACCGCCACGAAACGCCACTTGGCATCGTCGCGCTTGAGGTCGGCAATCGAGACGTCGCTCAGCCGGGACTCGATCGGCAGCAGCCGGATACCCACGGCGGTTCTTCTTGTCGTACAGCAATTCGGTCGGACACATCGTCGTGCGGCCGGCCGTCGAGGGCAGCACCCGCTGGCCGTACTGTGCAAAGAAGATGGCGTTGATCAGTTCGGACTTGCCGCGGGAGAACTCGGCGACGAAGGCGACCGACATCCGGTCGTCGCGAAGGCTTTCCATGATCCGGGCCAGCCGCGACTGCAGTTGCGGGTCCGACAATTCGGACTGGGACAACCAGTCCCGATACCGTTCGATCGCATCGAGCAGGTCCCTGCGCCAGCGGCCATAGGCCTCGATACGATCACTGATCAGACTCATCGCACGAGTGTACACAAGGGCCCTGTGCGCGGGCCGGGGCACGTGGCAATTCAACCAATCGCCGGTCGGTTCCAGCCGACCGGCGGGCCCCGCGCGTCACACTGCCGCAGCGGTTGACCCGACCGGGCCGGCGGGCCTCAGCCTCGCTGGCACGCAGGGCAGTAGAAGGTGGCGCGCTGCTGCTGTCTGATGGCGCGGATCGGCCCGCCGCACACCTTGCACGGTTGGCCGTTGCGCCCGTATACGTTGCACTGGAGCTGAAAGTATCCGGTCTGGCCCGTGCTCGCGACGAAGTCCCGCAGCGTGCTGCCGCCGGCGGCGATGGCATCGAGCAGCGTCTGACGGATCGATCCGGCCAGGCTGTCGTAGCGCGAAGCACTGATCCGGCCGGCCGCGACCGTCGGGCGGATCCCGGCGCGGAAAAGGCTTTCGGAGGCGTAGATGTTGCCGACGCCCACGACCACGGCCCCGGACAGCAGCACCTGCTTGATAGGGACCGCGCGACGCCGCGTCGCCTCGTACATCAGGCGGCCGGTGAATTGTTCGCCCAGCGGCTCCACCCCGAGGTTGCGCAATAAGGCATGGCCCGATGCCGTCGCCTGCGCAGTGTCCGCGGACCAGAGCACGGCGCCGAAGCGCCGCGGGTCGTTGTAGCGAAGGACATGCTCGCCGAAGACGAAGTCGACGTGATCGTGGACCCTGAGGGGAGCCCCCCCCGCCAGGCGCCGCAGCGTCCCGGACATGCCCAGGTGGATCAGCAGGGTGCCGGTATCGAATCCCAGCAGGAGATACTTGGAGCGCCGCTGCACGCTGCGAAGCACCCCGCCGGCGCCGGATGGGCCGAGGATCAGCTGCTCCAGATGCGTCCGGAATGGGCCAGCGCAGGCGGTCGAACCGCCGGATGACCCCTGTCAGCCGATGGCCGACAAACGCATCGGCAAGCCCTCTGCATACAATCTCCACCTCCGGGAGTTCGGGCAAGTCGACTTCCCTCCTGCATTTCGCACGGGTGCCGGCCGGCATCCTTCGACATCGGCGCGGCGAGCACTCTGGTTGCCGCGCAGTGTAATTCACCCTACCATGATCCAATGGCACCACATGTAAGTTTCGCCAAGCCGGGGCCGCGCTCGTATCGTTTCGGTTGGGCTGTCGCATTCGCCCTCGCAACGATCCTGTCCGGCTGTGCGGCCATGCCCTCGGGAGAAGCCGGGACGCAGGCGGCGGAGGCGACCGGAAAGGTTGCCGATGGCGGCAGTCAGGCGGAGCCGGACAATCCAGGCGATGCGGACGCGCCCCATGCCGGCGCCAGCCCTTCCCGGCCACCCGGCCCCGCCACCTACCAGCCCGAAGGCCTGCCGCGCATCGCGCTGACGCCACCGTTGCTGGTGAAGATCCTGGCCGCCGAGATCGGCTTGCAGCGTCAGCAGCTCAGCAATTCCTACGCGACCTACCAGGAACTGGCGACACGCACGCGCGACGCCCGCCTGGCGCGACGCGCCACCGAGATCGCGCTTTCGGGACGGGCTTTCGAGCAGGCGCTGGCCTCGGCAAAGCTGTGGTCGGAATTGGATCCCGCGTCGACGGAATCCCAGCAGACCCTGGAAACCCTGCAACTCGCCACCGGCAAGCTGCAGGACGTGGAGCCCGCGCTGGCCCGGCGACTGGCTGCGGCGCGGGAACAGAAGAAGCTGGATGAGAACTACCTCCAGTTGCAGCGCACGCTGACCCGTATCCAGGACCGCAAGCAGGGCTGGGCGATGCTGCAGCGGATCAGCGCTCCCGACCTTGACGTCGTCTCTGCCCGAATGGCGCGGGCATCGGTAGCAGCTGCCGCCGACGACAAGGAAGCGGCGGCCGCTGAGGCGACCGCGGCCTTGAAGCTGGCCCCTCGCGACGGCACCGCGGCGATTGCGGCGGCACAATACACCCAGGACCTCCCGCAGGGCGGCCCGCGCGCGGCGGCACTGCTCGACGATTTCCTGCGCCAGTCCCCGGACAACCAGGACGTACGTCTCGCTCTGGGCCGCCTCTACCTCGCCGACAACAAGCTGGACCAAGCCGGCAAGACCCTTGAGGGGGCACTGCAGAAGGATCCCCAGAGCCCGCAGGTGCTGTACTCGCTCGCACAAACCAGCTACCAGGCAAAGGATCCCGGCAAGGCCGAAGGCTATCTCAAGCGCTATGTGGACCTGCCGGAATCGGTGCCGCGCGAGAATCCACCGGCCTACCTCTTCCTGTCGCAAATCGCAGAGGAGCAGCAGCGCAATGCCGACGCCATTGCCTGGCTCGAGAAGATCCAGGGCGGCGAACTCTACATCGGTGCGGTCTCGAAGCGGGCGCAGCTCACGGCGCGTGAGGGCGAGGTCGACAAGGCGTTGCAACTCATCAAGGACACCAATCCGCGCAACGCGCGCGAGCGGCTCGCCCTCGTCTCGGCCGAGGCCGGGGTCCTGCGTGAAGCCAAGCGCTACCCGGAGGCTTTCGACGTCCTCGACGCGGCGGTCAGCAAGGATCCCAACGCGCCGGACCTGCTCTATGACCACGCCATGGCGGCCGAGCGGCTGGATCGGGTCGAGGTCATGGAGAAGAGCCTGCGCCGCCTGATCGAATTGCGCCCGGAGAGCGCTCATGCCTACAACGCGCTCGGCTACACCCTGGCGGACCGCAACCTGCGTCTGCCGGAGGCGCTGGAACTGATCCAGAAGGCGATTGCCCTCATGCCCGACGATGCCCAGATCATCGACAGCCTGGGTTGGGTCTACTACCGCATGGGCGACATGCCCAATGCGCTGAAGTATCTGCGCGAGGCCTATTCGGCCAAGCCCGACGTGGAGGTGGCAGCCCATCTCGGCGAAGTGCTCTGGACCACCGGCGCGCGCGAGGAAGCACTGAAGGTCTGGCGCGAAGCTTCCGGTCGCGAACCGCGCAACGAGGTACTCCGCGGCACCCTGGCCCGCCTCAACGTCTCGCTTTGAAGCTGCGCTCGCTTGGCCTGGCCCTGCAGGTCGCCTGCCTGGTCGTGATTGCCGCCTGTGCGACCACCCCGCCCCCACCGCCGCAGCTGCCGGACGCGGGTGCGCCGCTGTCGCTGTCCGGGCGCTTCTCCACGACCTACATCACCGCCCTGCCGGAGACCAGACGCGAATCGGCCAGCGGTCGATTCGACCTCTACAAGGACCCTTCGCGCCTGACGGTGGACCTGATCTCGCCGCTGGGCCAGACCATCGCACGCGCCGAGCATGAAACCGGCCACCCTGCCCGGCTCCAGACCTACGATAACCGCGTTTTCACCGGCGAGTCACTGGACGAAGTCTTCCAGCAGGCCATCGGCATCCGGGTTCCGGCGGAGAAACTGCCCGACTGGCTATCCAATCGCTTCGAGGAAGTGGTGGAGCGGTCTGCCGACGGCAGCCGCATCAAGGCACGTGACGCCGGCTGGGACATCGATCGCAGCGGCGGCCGCTGGGACCTGGTCTGGCAGCAGGGAACCCAGCGCATCGAGGTCCGCCTGCTGCTCGATGCTCAGTGAACTTCGCAACCTGCCCGCTCCGGCGAAGCTGAATCTTTTTCTGCACGTCACCGGTCGGCGTGCCGACGGCTACCACCTGCTGGAGACCGTTTTCCAGTTCATCGACCTGCACGACCGCCTTGATCTGCGCCTGCGCGAGGATGGTGCGGTCAATCGGGCCGATGCGCCGGCCGGCATCCCGCAGGACCTTGACCTGACGCTGCGCGCGGCCAACGCCCTGAAAGCGGCGACCGGGTGCCGGCTGGGCGTCGACATCGGCTTGCGCAAGTTCATACCGATCGGCGCAGGCCTCGGCGGCGGCAGCTCCGACGCCGCGACCGTCCTGATCGGTCTCAACCGATTGTGGCGGCTGGGCCTGGGGCGATCCGAACTGATCGAGGTGGCCCGGCCCCTCGGTGCAGACGTGCCCGTTTTCGTCTACGGTCGCAATGCCTACGCCACCGGGATCGGCGACCGGTTCCGGCCCATCGGTTTGCCCCGCGCGCTGGTTCGTGCTGGTCATGCCGCCGGTATCGGTGGCGACGCAGGGGGTATTCGGCGACCCCAAATTGACACGAAACACCAAACCCATCACAATGTCGGGCTTTTCCAAGCTCACGCCAGCACTGGGTGGGCACAATGATCTGGAGCCGGTGGTGCTGGCTCGCCAGCCAGCGGTCAGGGCTGCGCTGAAGGCACTTCAGACAGAAGGAACGGAAAGAACAGGGCGGACAATCAAGCGGGAGCAGTCGCGAGTTCAGGCAAGCGCCAGAATGACCGGCTCCGGTGCTTGCGTGTTCGCCGCCCTGGATGATTTCAAGAAGGCGCAGGAAACCGCCATGCGGGTTTTGCGTCACAATGTCGGCGCAGTCCATGTCGTTGCCGGACTGGCCAAGCATCCACTGGGGAGTCGCCAAGTTGGTTAAGGCACCGGATTTTGATTCCGGCATTCGAAGGTTCGAATCCTTCCTCCCCAGCCACTAATCCAGTACTGCTTTACCAGATGGATCGCCGTGCTACGCCCCTCCTACCGCTCAAGCGCTGATCCGCTCACGACCCTGAGAACCGAGGGTCCGGTCATCTTCACCGGCAGCTCGAACCCCAAGCTGGCGGCCGATGTGGCAGCCCACCTGGGCTTCCAGCTCGGCAAGGCGATGGTCGGCAAGTTCTCCGATGGCGAAGTGATGGTGGAAATCCTGGAGAACGTCCGTGGCAAGGACGTTTTCGTGCTGCAGTCCACCTGCGCGCCCGACCAACGACCACCTGATGGAAATCCTGATCATGGTCGATGCGCTCAGGCGCGCATCCGCCGGACGGATCACCGCGGCGTTGCCGTATTTCGGTTACGCGCGCCAGGACCGGCGGGTGCGTTCGTCCCGGGTGGCGATCAGCGCCAAGGTGGTCGCCAACATGCTGCAGGTCGCCGGGATCGATCGCCTCCTGACGATGGATCTGCATGCCGACCAGATCCAGGGATTCTTCGACATCCCGGTTGACAACATCTACGCCGCGCCGATCCTGCTGTCCGACATCGCCCGTCAGAAACTGGACAACGTCATCGTCGTATCCCCGGACGTGGGCGGCGTCGTTCGCGCGCGTGCCCTGGCAAAGCGCCTGGAATCGGACCTCGCCATCATCGACAAGCGCCGGCCCAAGGCCAACGTCTCGGAGGTGATGAACATCATCGGCGAGGTCAAGGGCCGAAGCTGCCTCCTGATGGACGACATGGTCGATACGGCGGGGACCCTGTGCCGCGCCGCGGAAGCACTCAAGCGCGAAGGCGCAGTCCACGTCGTCGCTTACTGTACCCATGCGGTTCTCTCGGGCGGCGCGGTCCGGCGCATTGCAGAGTCCGCGCTGGATGAACTGATCGTCACCGATTCGATCCCCCTGACCGACGAGGGCCAGGCTTGCAGCAAGATCCGGGTGCTGGGCTGCGGACAATTGATCGGGGAAACGATCCTGCGGATCAACCGGGCGGATTCGGTGTCGCTCCTGTTCATGGAGTGAGGAACGGCCGCCACCGGCGGCCGGACCTGGAACTCTGAACCTGACCGCAGCGCGGCCAGACGTTTTTCAACCTGACCGCGCCGCGGTCGGGCGTGCAACACCCCCGAGCCTGGTCGCGGGCAGGGGGTATCTAGGAAGGAACCGCGATGAAAGTTGTCGCTGAAGCAAGAAAGGAAACAGGGTCGGGTGCGAGCCGCCGACTCCGACGCGCCGCCAAGGTGCCGGGAATCATCTACGGCGGAGAGAGCGAGGCGGTTCAGATCGCGCTCGATCACAATCCGCTGTATCACTCGCTGCGGGTGGAATCTTTCCACGCGTCGATCCTCGACATGGAACTGGAGGGCAAGAGCGAGCGCGTGCTGCTGCGTGATGTCCAGTGGCACCCCTACAAGCCGCAGGTCCTGCATGTGGACTTCCAGCGGGTCGCTGCAAACCAGAAGATCACGATCTACGTGCCGTTCCACTTCCTGAACCAGGAGAATTCGCCTGCGGTCAAGGAAAGCAAGGCGGTCGTCAACCACGTGCTGACTGAAATCGAGATCACCTGCCTGCCGGCCGATCTGCCCGAGTTCATCGAAGTCGACCTCGGTGGCATCACGCTGGAGCATTCGCTGCACCTGAGCGCCATCACCCTTCCGGCCGGTGTCACGCCGCTGCTCCCACCGGGCGCCGACCCGGTGATCGCCACGGCCGTCATCGTCGGCGGCTCTGCAGCCGACAACAAGGAAGACGCCGAGAAGGCAGCAGCCGCTGCCGCCCCGGTCGCGGCGCCTGCGGCCGCTGCACCCGCTGCCAAGAAGTAGGCAGCGGACGGTCCATCGGATAACGGTGGACTCTCTGAAGAAGGCGAAGGACGGCGCTGGTCGCCGTCCTTTCATTTAACGAACCGGTCGGCATGATCGCAACTGCCACGCTGCACCCATGGCCCCGCCCAAGCTGATCGTCGGACTCGGCAATCCCACTTCTGAGCATGAAGCGGACCGGCACAATGCCGGCTTCTGGTTCATCGACGCCCTCGCCCGCCACTATGGCGCCGGTCTCAAGCGCGAAGCGAAGTTCTTCGGCAACGCCGGCAAGGTGCGGATCGGTCCGGCCGAGGTACACCTGCTTCAACCCCTGACCTACATGAATCGTTCCGGCCAGGCGGTCGCCGCGATGAGCCGCTTCTACCGGATCGCGCCGGCGGAAATCCTGGTCGCCTACGACGAACTGGACCTCGCTCCCGGGACCGCCCGCTTCAAGCTGGGCGGATCCAGCACGCACAACGGCTTGCGGGACATCACATCGGCGATGGGCGGTCCCGCCTACTGGCGATTGCGCATCGGCATCGGCCATCCGCGCGACATCTATCCCGGCAAAGCGGTGGTGGATTTCGTGCTGGATCGACCGTCGCGTGAACACCGGCGCCAGATCGACGCCGCGATCGACCGCGCGGTGGAGGTCCTGCCGCTGGTGATGGGCGACGACTGGCCGGACGCGATGAAGCAATTGCACACGGTGGACAAGCCGGCCTGAGCCCGGCGCCGGCGCCGTGCGACTCGTCCCCCGGCGGTAGAATCCGGCTCTCCCATCGCCACCTCCGAACAGGCGTTTTCATCCATGTCCCTGAAGTGCGGAATCGTCGGACTGCCCAACGTGGGCAAGTCCACCCTGTTCAACGCCTTGACCAAGGCCGGCATCGCCGCCGAGAACTACCCGTTCTGCACCATCGAGCCGAACGTGGGCATCGTCGAAGTGCCCGACGCGCGGCTTGAGCAACTGGCGGACATCGTGCATCCACAGAAGATCCAGCCCGCGATCGTCGAGTTCGTCGACATCGCCGGACTGGTCGCCGGCGCCAGCAAGGGTGAAGGCCTCGGCAACCAGTTTCTCGCCAACATCCGTGAGACCGATGCGCTGGTCAATGTCGTGCGCTGCTTCGAAGACGAGAACGTGGTTCACGTCAACGGCCGCGTCGACCCGATCGCCGACATCGAGACCATCGTGACCGAACTGGCGCTCGCGGATCTGCAGGTGGTGGAACGCACCACCAACCGCGAGAGCAAGAAGGCGCGCTCGGGCGACAAGGAAGCGGCCAAGCTGGTGACCATCCTCGAGCGCCTGCAGCCGCACCTGAATGAAGGCAAGCCGGCCCGTACGCTTGCGCTCGACCGACGACGAGAAAATACTGCTCAAGCCGCTGTTCCTGCTGACCATCAAGCCGGCGATGTATGTCGGCAACGTCGTGGAGGACGGCTTCGAGGACAATCCCTTCCTGGATCGCCTGCGGGCACATGCGGCCACCGAAGGCGCGCCGGTCGTGGCGCTGTGCGCCAAGATCGAAGCCGAACTGGCCGATCTGGACGACGAGGACAAGGCCGCCTTCCTGGCGGATCTCGGCCTTCAGGAGCCCGGCCTGAACCGACTGGCCCGCACCGCCTACGACCTGCTGGGGCTGCAGACCTACTTCACCGCCGGCGTGAAGGAAGTCCGTGCCTGGACCATCCACCGCGGCGACACCGCGCCACAGGCGGCGGGGGTGATCCACACCGACTTCGAAAAAGGCTTCATCCGCGCACAGACGATCTCATTCAGCGACTTCGTCGCCCACAAGGGCGAGCAGGGCGCCAAGGAAGCCGGCAAGATGCGGGCCGAGGGCAAGGAGTACGTGGTGAAGGACGGCGACGTGCTGAATTTCCTGTTCAACGTCTGAACGGAGGGTGGGATCGTCGGCAACGCTCACCGATTGTCGGAGATTCGTACAACCGCCCTCGTACACAGGAAGCGATATTGCCAGGGCGTCCTCGTGGGATTGCAGGGGTCAATACAATCGCGCAGCGCCGGATCGTCCGATGGTCATGCGTGCGCACTTGTCCAGACGAAGGCTTTTCCATGATCTCCAGCAGTGTCATACCCAGTAATTTCGACTCAACGCCCTCAGACGCGCTGCGCGAGATGGCGAGCCATCCCGGCACGGTACTCGTTGACCTCGACGAGACCCTCTACCTGCGCAACTCGACAGAAGATTTCATCGGCAGCGCCTGGCCCAATCCGCTTGCATTCATCTTGTGCAAGATACTGGAAGTAGCGCGTCCATGGCGGTTGACCGGCGGCATGCCGACGCGGGACGTCTGGCGCGTTGCCGTCATCCTGCTGTTCATGCCCTGGTCGCTGGCGGTCTGGCGGCGCGCCGCCCGTCAACTGGGACGAGATGCCGCCAACGAGAGCCTGGTCGCGACCCTCAATTCATGTCGGCAGCCCAAGGCGATCGTGACACTGGGTTTTGGCCCCATCGTGGCGCCACTTGTCGCTGCCATGGGCCTGACGGATACCAGCCTTATCGCGATGCGTATCGGGAGCTTTCGCGACCGCTGCGCGGGCAAGCGTGCAAGGGTCGCCAAGGCCCTGGGCGAAGACCGGGTAAGGGATGCGTTGGTCGTCACGGATTCGCTCGATGACCGCGACCTGTTGGAGGCCTGCCAGCGTCCACTGCGCGTGATCTGGCCGCAAGCGCGTTTTCACGAGGCATTTCAGGACGTCTACGTCCCCGGGCTCTACATCAGCCGGGTCAAGCGACCCAACCTCCGGTTCATCTACCGCAGCATCATCAGCGACGAATTCTCGGTCTGGGTGCTCGCCAGCCTGATGTTCGCGACGCAGCCCCTGCTGCACATCGCAGGGCTCGCGTTGCTGTCGCTCTCCTTCTGGGCGATCTATGAATGCGGCTACGTGGACAATGACCGGATCGGCGCCCGCTATGAGAAAGATCCCAAGCTGAGCGCGGAGTTCTTCAAGCGCCCGATCCGGTTTCCCACGGTGCTGCCCTGGATCTGGGCGGCCGGGAGCAGTGTTGCGGCCTTGTGGCTGCTGCGCTGGCCAACCGCGCCGGCGGCCACGGATCTGGTCGTCTGGGCGAGCGTGCTGGTGTTCACGTTCTTCTGGTTCAGGACTTATAACCGCCTGGACAAGCAGACCCGGATCTGGTTTTTTGCCGGTCTGCAGATGCTGCGCTCGATGTCCTTCGTCACGGTCGTCAGCGTCACGCCGATCGGCGCTGCGGCGCTCGTATCTCACGCATTCGCGCGCTGGGTTCCGTACTATGCCTACCGTACCACCGGGCTGAAGTACAACGACGACCTGGTCGGCACGACGCGCCTGCTGTTCTTCGTCCTCATATCGGGATGCGTGGGCGCGGTGGTCGGTTGGCAGCCCAGTTGGACACCGGTTGAGTTCGTGCTGCTGGCATGGTTTATCTTCAAGGCCCGCAGGGAACTGGTCCGCAGCATCCGCGGTGCCCACTGGATTACAGGACGTCAGCGGTCCCCCAGAGATGATGTTCAGGCCCCCCCGAGCGCGCAGCGCGAGGTCGCGCGCTGACGGGCAGGGGCGCAGCCCGTTGCCGTGACAACGCCGGCGCCCCGATGGACAATGCCCGGATGAACAGGCCCCTGGCCCATTTTCATCCTGCGGTCGGCGCCTGGTTCGACCTGACCTTTCCCGGCGGACCGACTGCGGCCCAGGCCGCCGCGTGGCCGCCAATCGCCGCCGGCCGCAACACCCTGGTGGCCGCGCCGACCGGGTCGGGCAAGACGCTGACGGCTTTCCTGACCGCCATCGATGGGCTGGTGCGCCAGGGACTGGAGCCCGGCGGGCTTGCCGACGAAACCGCGGTGGTCTATGTATCGCCGCTCAAGGCACTGTCCAACGACATCCGCCTCAACCTGGACGCCCCGCTCGCCGGCATCCGCGCACAACTCGCGCGACAGGGTTTGCCGGACGTTCAGATCCGCACCGCCGTGCGCACCGGTGATACCCCGCAGCGTGAACGGGTGCAGGCGCGCCGCAGCCCCCCCCACATCCTGGTGACGACCCCGGAATCGCTCTACGTGCTGCTGGGATCGCAGACGGGGCGTGACATGCTTCGCGGCGTGCGCACCGTGATCGTCGACGAGATCCACGCGGTGGCCGCCAGCAAGCGCGGCAGTCATCTGGCGCTTTCCCTGGAGCGGCTGACGGCGATGGTGCGCGCCAGTAGCGGGGCGGCGCCGATTCGCATCGGGCTGTCGGCAACCCAGAAGCCGATCGACGAAGTCGCCCGTTTCCTGGTAGGCGCGGCTGCGGTGGCCAACGGCCGGGCCGACTGCGAAATCGTCGACATCGGCTACACCCGGCAGCGGGACCTCGCGCTGGTCGTGCCGCCCACCGCCCTGAGCGCGGTGATGTCGGGCGATCAATGGGAACAGGTGTTCGACCAGATCGCGCAACTGGTGGCGTCGCATCGCACGACGCTGGTCTTCGTCAACACCCGCCGCATGGCCGAGCGCGCCGCACGCCAACTGGCGCAGCGACTGGGACACGGCGCAGTTGCCGCCCATCACGGCAGCCTGGCGAAGGAGGCACGCCTGGAGGCCGAGCGGCGACTCAAGCACGGCGACCTGAAGGTGCTGGTCGCCACCGCCTCCCTCGAGCTGGGGCTCGACATCGGCGACGTCGACCTGGTCTGCCAGCTGGGCTCGCCGAGGTCGATCGCGGCCTTCCTGCAGCGCGCCGGACGCTCCGGCCACGCGGTCGGCGCGACCCCCAAGGCCCGGCTCTTTCCGCAGACCCGCGACGACCTGGTGGAATGCGCCGCACTGCTGGACTGCGTTCGCCGGGACGAGCTGGACGCGTTGCGCATTCCGCCGGCGCCGCTGGACGTTCTGGCGCAGCAGATCATCGCCGAAACAGCCTGCGGGGAGTGCAGCGAGGACGACCTGTTCGCGCTGTTCAGGCGGGCCTGGCCGTATGTCGGGCTGACCAGGGAAGCGTTCACTGCCGTGATCCGGATGCTGGCGGACGGCTTCACCACCCGGCGTGGCACCCGTGCGGGCTACCTGCACCGCGACGCGGTCAACCGACGCCTGCGCCCGCGCAAGGGGTCGCGCCTGACCGCACTGACCGCCGGCGGCACCATTCCCGAGACCGGGGACTACAGCGTCATCCTGGAACCGCAGGCGCTTGCCGTCGGCACCGTCAACGAGGATTTCGCCGTCGAGAGCCTGGCCGGGGATGTTTTCCAGCTCGGCAACGCCAGCTACCGCATCCTGCGCGTGGAGACCGGTCGCGTGCGCGTCGAAGATGCGCGCGGCGCGGCTCCCAGCATTCCCTTCTGGCTGGGAGAGGCGCCCGGGCGCAGCGACGAGTTGTCGCATGGCGTGTCACGCCTGCGCGAAGAAGTGGCGCTGCGAATGGAGCAGACAGGCATCGAATCAGCGCGGACTTGGCTGCTCGACGAAGTGGGCCTGGATCAGCCATCGGTTGCGCAATTGCTCGACTACCTCGCCGGCACTGCCGCCGCGCTGGGAACATTGCCGACCCGGCGGCGCATCGTGCTGGAACGCTTCTTTGACGAGTCCGGCGGCACCCAACTGGTGATCCACTCGCCCTTCGGCAGCCGTCTCAATCGCGCCTGGGGCCTGGCGCTGCGCAAGCGCTTCTGCCGCAAGTTCAATTTCGAGTTGCAGGCCGCCGCCACCGAAGACGCCATCGTCCTGTCCCTGTCCACCAGCCACAGCTTCCCGCTGGCGGATGTGCCGCGCTTTCTGCACACCGCCACGGCCATGGACGTGCTGGTGCAGGCGCTGCTGGACGCCCCTCTGTTCGGCGCGCGGTGGCGATGGAACGCCACCAACGCTCTGGCGCTTCCGCGTTTCCTCGGCGGGCGCAAGGTCGCACCGCAATTGCAGCGGATGCGATCGGAAGACCTGCTGGCCAGCATCTTTCCCGACCAGCTGGCCTGCGCCGAAAACCTCGCGGGCGACCGCGACGTGCCGGACCATCCCCTGGTCGCGCAGACGCTGCATGACTGCCTGTATGACGCCATGGACGCCGACGGCTGGCTGCGGCTGATGGGCGAACTGGAAAACGGCAGCATCGAAGTCCGCACCTGCGAGTTGACGGCGCCGTCGCCGCCGGCTGCCGAAGCCATCAATGCGCGGCCCTATGCCTTTCTCGACGACGCGCCGCTGGAGGAGCGCCGGACTCAGGCCGTGCAGAATCGCCGCTACGGCGACCCGCAGGACCCGGACGAATTGGGCCGGCTCGACGCGCAGGCCATCGCCGACGTGCGTCGAGAGGCCTGGCCGCAGGCGCAGAACGTGGACGAACTTCACGAGGCCCTGACCACGGTCGGCGTGCTCACCCAGGCCGAAGCCGATCGTGAACCGCTCTGGCCCGACTGGTTGCAGGCGCTGTCCCGGGACCGACGCGCCACGTGCCTGGAAGTGGGCGGCGCCGGCGACCGCCCCGGCCTTCTGTGGACCACCGCCGAGCGCCTGCCGCAGATCTGCGCGGTCTACCCGCAGGCCGCATGGCGGCCGGCCATCGAAGCACCGGCGGAGTACGCGACGGTGGCATGGGATCGTGGGGAAGCCGTGCGGGAACTGGTGCGATCGCGCCTGTCTGCGCTCGGGCCGATGCGCTCGGAGGACGTGGCCGCATCACTTGGGCTGGTCACGACCGAGGTCGACCACGCGCTCCTCGCCCTGCAACAGGAGGGCTACCTGCTGCAAGGCAGTTTCTCGTCGCCGGCCACCGGTCAGGAGTGGTGCGAGCGCCACCTCCTGGCGCGCATCCACCGCTATACCCTGCACCGCCTGCGCCGCGAGATCGAGCCGGTCGAGCGCCGCGACTTTGCCCGCTTCCTGTTCGAATGGCAGCACCTGAGCCGCGAGGCACGGGTCAATGGACCCGAATCGCTGGCGGCCATCCTGGCCCAGCTGGAAGGTTTCGAGGCGCCCGCTGCCGCCTGGGAAACCGAGCTTCTGCCGGCCCGGGTGGGCGACTACGCGGGTCACTGGCTGGACGATCTGTGCACCGCCGGCCGCACGGCCTGGACGCGGCTGCGGCCGACGGCCCGGGCAAAGGACAATGCGGACTCCGGTACGGGCACTGGCGGCACCTCGCTGCACGCCACGCCGATCCTGCTGCTGCCGCGCAGGAGTGGCGCCACCTGGGCCTTGCTCGCGCCGGCCGTCGACGACGATGCGGCTGTCGGCACACGCGCCCTGAGGGTGCTGGATCACCTGCGCAGCCACGGCGCCTCGTTCTACGACGAGATCGGCGAGGGCACGCACCTGCTGCGCACCGAACTGGAGAACGCGCTGGGCGAACTGGTGATGCGCGGGCGGATTCACTGCGACAGCTTTGCCGGCGTGCGTTCGCTGCTGGTGCCCACCTCCCGGCGGGCGCTCTCAGGCTCACGCAGGCGACGCTCGCCGGCGCTGTCGGGCCTGCAGGATGCGGGCCGCTGGGCCCTGGTGCGCCGGCCATCCGAAGCGCCGGCGTCTCAACCGTCGGGCGGTGCCAAGGTTGCACACCATGCCACCGGTGCCACCGGTGCCGCCGTGCCGCCGGTGCTGCCGCCCTGGAGCACGTGGCCCGGGTGCTGTTGCGGCGCTACGGCGTGATCTGCTGGCGGCTCATGGAGCGGGAAGCCGGATGGCTGCCGCCGTGGCGAGACCTGGCGCGGGTGTATCACCGGCTGGAGGCCCGCGGCGAGATCCGGGGCGGGCGTTTCATCGACGGACTCGCGGGGGAGCAGTTTGCGCTGCCTGAGGCGATCGCCCTCTTGCGCCAGGTGCGCCGGCGCCCCACCGCCGGCGAATGGGTCTGTCTCTCGGCCAGCGACCCGGCCAATCTGCTGGGCAGCGTATTGCCGGGCGCCCGCGTTCCGAGAGTCTCGGGATCTCGCGTGCTCTACCGCGACGGCATCGCGGTAGGAGCGCTGGTGGCCGGCCGAATCGAGTGGCTGGTCCCCCTTGAACGGGCCGATGAGCCGGGCGCTCGGGACCGGCTGATCCGCGGCCCCGGCTTCGTCACGCCCGAGTCGGGCGACGCCAGGCCGGTGGTCGCGTAGGAGGCCGCGCAGTCTTTCGGGAGGTTTGCAATTCAACGCATTCCCAAGGCCTGCAGCATCGACGCGTCACCCACCGACTCGGCGTAAGTCCGCGGCGTCTGCCCGAACCGATCCTTCAGGTCCGGGTTTGCTCCGCTCCCGAGCAACAGCTTCGCCAGCGGCACGTTCGACCGCAATACTGCGATCGCCAGGGCCGTTCGGCCATCGGCGTCGCGCTCGGCGTCGGGATGCGTCGTTTGCAGGGCCCGCCGGGTGGCTTCGATGTCACCCACCGTGGCTGCACCCGGCAAGCCGCCACGCATCGCCTGCGCCGCGGGTGCCGGCAGGACCTGCTCACCCGCAAGCGATTCCCTGCTCTTTGCCGAGGACCGCTCCGGGCGCGTTGACGAGGGTCGCGGCTCTTCGGCCCGGCTGCGCGTCGGGTCGGGGGTCGACGTCGGGCCCGCACGGTCCGCGAGCTCCGCCCGGTTGTCGTCCGAGCGGACCTCGGTTGGCACGATGGTTTCCGGAGACTCGCTCAGGTGCACCGTCACCAGCGCGCTCGCGCCGATCACGCAAGCCGCCGCAAGGCCACGCCACCAGCCTGTCGAGACCTGCAAGCGAGCCTGGCCACCATGACGCTCGCCTCGCATGGTCTGCGCAGCTTCCAGGCTCTTAACTGCCGCCAGAACGCTACTCGTGCGCCGGCGCCGGGCTGCGACGTCCTCGGTCGTCTCGACGGCCGTGCGGTAGGCGCGGTCGATGTCGTCGTCGTTCGACTCAGGCATCTTCAGTTCTCCAGGGCGCCAGCCGCACTCTCAGCGTCTGGCGCGCATAGCGCAGCCGGCTCTTGGCTGTTTCCAGGCCCACATGGGTGATCTGCGCCACCTCCTCCAGGCTCAGCTGGTGCTGCGCAAACAGGACGAAGGCCTCACGCTGCACAAAGGGCAGCGCCTGCACCGCCTCCAGCAGGGCTGCGGCCAGTTGACGGTTGTGGGCAACCCGCTCGGGGTCGATCCCTGGCAAGTCAGCCAGATCGTCCAGGGCAGTCTCGGCGTGCTCACCGATGTCGCCGGCCAGCCGCACGACGCCCGGGCTCTTGCGGAAATAGTCCATGACCTTGTTGCGGGCGATAGTGAACAGCCAGGTCACGAAGCGAGCCTTGTTTTCGTCGAAGCTGGCCGCCTGCCGGGCCACCGTGATCCAGACCTCCTGGTGCAGGTCCTCGACCGTGGCCTCGTCGGCGGTGGCAAGCATGCGGCGGACGAAATCGAAGCTGCGCCGGTCGTGGTTGTCGTACAGGCATTCGAAGGCCCCCATGTCGCCGGCCGCATAGCGCCGCAGCAACTCGGGGTCGCCGGGCCGACCCATCAGGCCGATATCGCTCGTGACCGTCACGCCCGATGGTAACCAGCGGGCGCTCCCTGCTGCCGGATCCGCCGACACTGCACGTCACCGGCCCGGCGGATCCGGGACGAAGCCGCGCGGGTCATCGCTCGGGAAGGCCCGGGCATGGGCTGCCGGCGCAGGGATCACGCCGGCCAGCACCAGGTTGGCGTAGCTGTCGTAAGCGATCTCGACCACGTCCTGCGGCACGCTGCTCAGCCGTTCGAACGAGGTCCGGCGCGACACCGACCACTCGCGAGCGCCGTGGCCGGTGCCCAGCCGCTCGCGCGGCGCGGCGTTGCCGCTGCCCGAGTCCGACTTCGCCGCCTCGGCGCGGGATTCCGCCTCGCTCGCGCCGCTCGACCGGTCCGCAGTGGTTGGCGGGTCGTGCCGCGGCAGCGGGGCCCGCGGCTCGGTTTTTTCGAGAAACGCCGCCATCCCGATCACGCCGACATTTCCGGGTCGACCGGTCCTGGCGGCGTAGGAATCACCCAGGGATGCGAATACGAAGGCTGCGATCGCGGTATCACTCTTGCGCCAGCCGGCAATGTCGTAGGACTGCCAGGGATCCAGCACGTAGCCCGACTGGTTGACCGCGGCGGTCTCGCCGGAGACGACATTGACCCCATCCACCGAAAGCACAACCAGTACCCGGCCGCCCGTGTGATTGACCAGTTGAATCGCGTAACGCGACGTCGGGCGGCCCGCGACATGGATTCTCCCGTCCTTGCGATAGGTAGCCAGGGTCTGGCCGGTCTCGCGGTCGATGATGGTCATCGACACCGGATGCGCGCGCGTGCGGTATGCATGGCCCGCGGACGGCATCTGGGCCAGCAGCAGCGCGCCAGCCAGGCCTAGCGCGAGACGGCGGCGCGCCGGCAGGTCGGACGATCCGGAAACGGAGAAGTCGGAAGGACGGCGTGGGGTGGCAAGCATCGAGCACTCCTGTGTGGTCGATGGCTTATACGGACGTCGGCGGCAAACAGGGTTAAGGCGGGGCGATCAACCTTCACACCGACTCGCCCCCCGAAATAGCTGGGCGGGCTTTAGCCGCCGGCGCCCCACCGCCCGATGCCGGGCAGCCGCAACGTAGCGTCGTTCAGGTCGATGCCGGCGGAAAGGCCTAGGAGATTGATTTCCAGGCCCTCTTCCAGCCCGACGGCCGCGCCGACCAGGCCGAAGACCGAAAACTGCCAGCCGGTGCCGCTGGGCGTGGGCGCGAAGAAAGTGGTCGGACCGAGAAAGTCCTTGCCGATCGCCGTCGCTGGCAGGTCCAACCGGAGTTCAGGCACCTGCCGCGCAATATGGGCGACGAAGGTATTGCTGTTGGGACCCGGCCAGACGCGGTATCGGTCCGGCCAGGGGTAGTTCGCGACTGCAGCCTCGAGCCGGTCGATCATCGCATCGACCCCCGGGCCGCGCCGCTGCGCGAGCAAGTCCGGGTACTCGCCGAACCAGCGGGCATCCGGCACCACGCCCTGGCGGATGTCCACTGCGCGGCCGCCCCGATAAGCCCGCCAGCCCAGCACCTGGTAGACCGTATAGTCGCTCGCGCCCGATCGCTTGACGGCGATCCAGGTGTGGATGCCGAATGCCCCACGCCAGCGCAGGGTACGGGCGCCATAGACCTGGATCACGGCGCCCGGCTCGAGCACGGGGTCTGGGGCCTGTCCGGTGCCTTCGCGGCTGGCCGAATGCCACTGCGCGTCCAGGTCGAGTCGTCCCGACGCCAGCACGGCGAGCGGGCCGGCCAGCAGCACCAGCAGCAGGGCGACCGCCCACGCCATCGCCTTGAACCAGGTGGCGGGCGCGAGCGTGCTCATGCCGGCGCCTTGCCCAGCGAATAGCCCTGAAGGAAGAAGCCGGGAAACCCGGTGGCCGAATCGAACCGCGAGGCCTCCACCGCTGCACCGACCCCGGTGCGCGAGCGCTCCAGCAAGGCGGCCAGCAAGCCGCAAAAGGCCTGCAGGATCACATCGTATTCCTTGCCGTCGCGCATCGGTCCGACGCTTCCGTAACCCGCATGACTGAAGCGAACATAATGTCTCCTGGGATGCCCCGTGGTCGAAGCCGTCGCGGTGCAACGACTAATGTACGATACCCCGCATCACACGGGCCGATCGATCGCATGGCGAAGAGGGACGATGGATTTCAACCTGAGTGAAGACCAGCTCGCCATCCGTGCGGCCGTCGAAGAGACCTGCGCCGCATTCGACGACGAGTACTGGCTGAAGAAGGACCGCGAAGGCGGATTTCCGGAGGATTTCTACCGGGCGATCGCCGCAGCCGGCTGGCTCGGCATCGCCATGCCGACCGAGTACGGCGGCGCCGGCCTGGGCATCAGCGAGGCTGCCCTGATGATGGAAACCGTCGCGGCCACCGGCGCCGGTCTCTCCGGCGCTTCGGCGATCCACATGAATGTCTTCGGATTGCACCCGGTCGTGGTCCACGGCAGCGACGAGCAGAAACGCCGCTGGTTGCCGCCCATCATCGCTGGCGAAGCCAAGGCATGCTTCGCGGTAACCGAGCCCGACACCGGCTTGAACACCTTGAAGCTGAAGACGATGGCGCGTCGCAAGGGCGACCGCTATGTCGTCAACGGCCAGAAGGTCTGGATATCAACCGCGCAGGTCGCTCACAAGGTCCTGCTGCTGGCGCGCACGACGCCGATCGACGAGGTGAAATCGCCCGGTCAGGGACTGAGCCTGTTCTACACCGATCTCGACCGCAGCCGGATCCAGGTCCATGAGATCGAGAAGCTCGGCCGCAAGGCCGTGGACTCCAATGCGCTGTTCATCGACGACCTGGAGATTCCGATCGAGGACCGCATCGGTGAAGAGGGCCACGGCTTCAGCCTTATCCTGCACGGCATGAATCCGGAACGGGTGCTGCTCGCCGCCGAGGCGACCGGCATCGGCCGCGCGGCCTTGCGCCGCGCCGCGCGCTACGCCAACGAGCGCATCGTCTTCGACCGGCC
The DNA here is from genome assembly GCA_963834335.1 of uncultured beta proteobacterium. Classification (GTDB taxonomy): domain Bacteria; phylum Pseudomonadota; class Gammaproteobacteria; order Burkholderiales; family Burkholderiaceae_E; genus Lautropia. Next base: position 1,758,919 of record CAWIBK010000002.1, read on the forward strand.
GATCGGCAGGAACCAGGGTGTTCAACATCCACTCGCCGAGCGCTGGATCGATCTCGAGGCTGCCACCTTGCTGTATCAGCGCGCGGCCTGGCTCTACGACCAGGGCAAGCCCTGCGGCGCAGAGGCCAATGCGGCCAAGTTCTTCTGCGCCGAAGCCGGTTACCGCGCCGCCGAGACCGCGGTCCTGACCCACGGTGGTTTCGGCTATGCCAAGGAGTACCACGTCGAGCGCTACTTCCGCGAGTCGATGCTGCCGCGGATCGCACCGGTGTCGCCACAGCTGATCCTGTGCTTCATTGCGGAGAAGGTGCTCGGCCTGCCGAAGTCGTATTGAGCCGTCCGCGCGGCGCGTCACCAGTGGCCGTCCGGCTCCACGTGAATCGTCACGCGGGCGCCATCGATCGCTGCCTCCAGTGCGTCCTCGATGCGGTCGCAGATGGCGTGTGATTCGCTCACCGTCATCCGGCCGCTTACCGTGAGCCGGAACTCGATGAAGGTGGTGTGACCTGCATGGCGGGTGCGCAGGTCGTGAATGCCCGTTGCGCCGGTCGCCGCCCCCATGACCACCTCCCTGATCCGCGCGACCACCTCCGGTGCCGGCGCTGCATCCATCAGGCCGTCTACCGACTCGCGGATGACCGCACCGCCGGTACGGATGATGTTCAGTGCCACCAGCGCGGCAACCAGCGGATCGAGGATGTGCCAGCCGGTGAGCGTGGCCAGACCGAAGCCGACCAGCACGCCCACCGAGGTATAGACATCTGCCAGCAGGTGCCGGCCATCGGCGATCAGCGCCACCGAACGCCAGCGACGCCCCTTGCGCAGGAGCACCGCCGCCCAGGCCCCGTTGAGCACCGTCGCTGCCGCATTGACCAGCAGGCCCTCCGTGGCCGCATGCAGCACGATCGGGCCCTGCAGCGCCTGCCACGCCTCGTGCAGGATGCTCAGGGCCGCGATCACGATGAGGACGCCCTCCAGCACCGCCGAGAAGTATTCCGCCTTCGCATGCCCGAAGGGATGGCCGGCGTCGGCCGGCATGGCGCTGACCCGGACCGCGATCAGTGCCGCCGCCGCGGCAACGACGTTGACGATGCTTTCGAGCGCATCCGCGAACAGCGCGACACTGCCGGTCAGGCGATAAGCGACATACTTGAGCGCCAGGACCAGCAGGCCGACAACGACGCTGCCGGCGGCGAGTTTGAACGTCCGGTTCATCGGCACCGCTGGTAACGCGGCACTCCGGCCACATAGGTCACTTCGAGGTTGCGTTCGTCGGCCAGCATCATCCATGCGAACAGACGCTCGTGCAGGTCGCGCGCCAACGCCATTCGCCGCTCGGCGACGGCGCCGCTGGCCCAGTCCCAGACACAGACATCGGCCATGCTGCCGGGCGAGAACGCACCGATCTCGTGGTCGAGGCCGAGCGCCCGGGCGCTACCCAGGGTGACCGCGTGCAATGCCTTCCAGGCGGTCAACCCCTGCCCGGCCATCGCCTGGACACGATAGGCATCGGCCATGGTGCGGATCATCGACAAGCTGCTGCCGCCACCGACGTCGCTGGCGATGGAAACCGCAACGCCGGCCGCCAGCGCCGCAGGCCAGTCGAACAGGCCGCTGCCGAGGAACAGGTTGGAGGAGGGGCTGTGCGCGATCTGAGCACCGCGCGCGCGCAGCAATGCCCGGTCCTCGTCGTCGAGCCAGATGCCGTGCGCCAGTACGCTGCGCGGGTTCAGCAGGCCCGCACGCTCGTAGACATCGAGGTAGCTGCGCGCCTGCGGGAACAGATCGCGCGCGAGCTTGACCTCGTCGCGATTCTCCGCGACATGGGTCTGCATGTAGAGACCGGGGATGTCGGCACACAAACGGCCGGCCATCGCCAGCTGCGCCGGGCTGCTGCTGGGGGCGAACCGCACAGTCACCGCATAAGACAGGCGGTCCTTGCCGTGCCATCGGCTGATGAGATCGACACAATCCCGTTCCGCCTGCGCCACGTCGTCTCGCAAGGCAGGCGGGGCGTGCCGATCCATCAGCACCTTGCCGGCGATCAGTCGCATGCCGCGTTCCGCTGCAGCGGCAAACAGGGTCTGCACGCTGATCTTGTGCACGGTCGGGAACACGACCGCGCTGGTCGTGCCGTGGGCCAGCAGTGCGTCCAGGAAGCGGACTGCACCCGCCTGCGCTTCGGCGGGATCCGCAAAACGCATCTCCGCGGGAAATGTATAGTTGTTCAGCCACTCCAGCAGCGCCGCGCCGTGGCTTGCAATCACATCGAGCTGCGGGCTGTGCACATGGGTATCGATGAAGCCTGGGAGCAGCAGCTTGCCCCGGTGGTCGACTTGCCGCCAGGTCTGGTCCGGCTGCTGCGGGCCCGGCTGGACGCCGACGATCCGCCCCTCCTGCACCAGCAGCCAGTGGTCGGATCGATAGCGGACCGCGGGCGAATCCGTTTCTCCCCAGGCGGGCATGTCCGTGAAGTCCAGCAGGTCGCCGCGCAGGGCCAGGCGTGTCATGCGGTCATCGTCGCTCATGGTCCCTGTCATGGTCCCTGTCATCGGTCACGGTCATCGGTCATCGTCGCGATCGTCATTCATGGCCGGCCGCGGCATCGGGGTAGTGTCTGGGTATACTGGGCAATCACTTCCCAGTTTCGGGCCAGGATCGTTTTTCGTCCATACCCCCGGGCAGACGAGCACCAGCCAGGCACGCATGAACACGCAACCGATTCGCTTTTTTCATCGGGGCAGGACGGTCCAGGTCAGCGCGGCGCACCCGACCCGCACGGTGCTCGATTGGCTGCGGGAAGATGCCCGTTGCACCGGCACCAAGGAAGGCTGCAACGAGGGCGACTGCGGGGCCTGCACGGTGGTGGTCGGCGAACTCGAAAGCCCGCCGGGCGGATCTCCCCGCCTGCGGCTGCGGTCCGCAAATGCCTGCATCCAGTTCCTTCCCACGCTCAACGGTCGCGCCTTGTTCACCGTCGAGGACCTCTGCACCATCGCCGGGGGCGATCTCCACCCGGTCCAGCAGGCGCTGGTGGATTGCCACGGTTCCCAGTGCGGATTCTGCACGCCCGGCTTCGTGATGTCGCTGTGGAGCCTGTATGAGCGCCACCTCCAGCGTCCGGACGGCGCGGCTGCCGGCCGCCCGACCCGCCAGCAACTGGCGGACGAATTGTCCGGCAACCTGTGCCGGTGCACCGGCTATCGGCCGATCCTCGACGCCGGCCAACGCATGTTCGACCTGCCGGCCGTCCCGCTCGACAGGACCCCGGTCGTGGAGGCGCTGGCCGACCTGCAGCACGACGGCGGATTCGATTACAGTGCTGCGGCCGCGCACCTGCCGGAAGCCGTCGGCCGCATCGACCACTTTCACTCGCCGTCCGACCTGGCGGAGCTGGCGGCACTGGTCGAGCGAAAGCCGGCCGCCCGGCTGCTGGCCGGCGGCACCGACGTCGGTCTGTGGGTGAACAAGCAGTTTCGCGACACCGGTGACCTGATCCACCTCGGCAATGTCCCGGAACTGACCCGCATCGAAGAGCGCGACGGCTATCTCTGCATCGGCGCGGCAGCCTCGCTGGAAGCGGCATGGCGCGCACTCGCGCGCCGCTTCGAAGGTCTGACCGATGTCTGGCTTCGATTCGCGTCGCCGCCGATCCGCAACATGGGCACGATGGGCGGCAACATCGCCAACGGCTCGCCCATCGGTGACTCCGCACCGGTGCTGATGGCACTCGATGCCCTGGTCGAATTGCGCAAAGGCACAGCCACGCGACGTCTGGCGCTCAATAATTTCTACCTCGATTACATGAAGAACCAGTTGGCGGACGGCGAGTTCCTGCAGCGGATGCTGGTGCCGCTGCCCGCCCCTGCCGACGCACCGGCGACCTCTGCAAGTCCCGCACCCGGCGCTGCCGAAGACGCTGCCCGCCACCTGCGGGCCTACAAGATCAGCAAGCGCTACGATTCCGACATCTCCGCGGTCTGCGCCGCATTCGCCATGGTATTGCAAGGCGGCAAGGTCGACTCGGTCCGGCTGGCCTTCGGCGGTATGGCGGCCATCGTCAGGCGTGCGACGAAAACGGAGGCCGTGCTGGCCGGCAGGCCCTGGTCGCAGGAATCGGTCGCGCTCGCCCGGGATGCCCTGGCCCTGGATTTCACGCCCCTGTCCGACATGCGCGCGAGCAGCGCCTATCGTCTGGAAGTGGCGCGGAACCTGCTGCAGCGGTTCTGGCTCGAGACCCGCAGCGCCGATCCCCTGCCGCCGCACGCGACCAGCGTCTGGAGCGTGATGCCGCACGACCTGACCTCGGACGATTGACATGAACAAGCCCTTGATCGACGAGCTGCGCCGGGAAGACCGACTGCTGGCGCCCGACGCCTTCCCGGATTATCGGCGCAACACCGCGAGCCGGCTCGACGAGGTGCTGGAGTCGGCCGCCGTCGCCGCCGGTGTCCGCGTCGGCGTGAGCCGGCCTCATGAGTCGGCGCACCTGCATGTGGCTGGCGCGGCCGCGTACGTCGATGACCTGCCGGAGCTGGAAGGCACGGTCCATGCCGCGCTGGGTTTGTCGCCGGTAGCGCATGGCCGTCTGCAGTCCATCGACCTCGCCACTATCGGCGCGCTGCCCGGCGTCCTCGCCGTGCTCACCGCCGACGACATCCCCGGCGTCAACGACTGCGGCGCCATCGTCCACGACGATCCGGTGTTGGCGCGCGAAACCGTGCGCTATGTCGGCCAGCCGGTGTTCGCCGTGATCGCCGCCACGCGCGATGCGGCGCGCCGGGCCGCCGCCTGTGCCGCCGATGTGCTGACGATCGACCCGCTGCCGCCGGTCTTCACGCCGCAGGATGCCCATGCCAAGGGGCAGTATGTGCTGCCCCCGATGCACCTGGTCCGCAGCACGCAGGAAGGTGGCGCAGCGGCGGCAATCTCAGCAGCGCCGCATCGGCTGCGCGATCATTTCTATGTCGGCGGCCAGGAGCAGTTCTACCTGGAGGGGCAGATCAGCTACGCCATACCCCGTGAGGATGGCGACATGCTGGTGCATTGCTCCACCCAGCATCCGACCGAGATGCAGCATCTGGTGGCCAATGTGCTCGGTCGACTTTCGCACCAGGTGCAGGTGGTCTGCCGACGCATGGGTGGCGGATTCGGCGGCAAGGAGTCGCAGTCCGCGCTGTTCGCTTGCATCGCGGCGGTGGCGGCTGCTCGGCTGGCAAGACCGGTCAAGATCCGCCTCGACCGCGATGACGATTTCATGATCACGGGCAGACGCCACTGCTTCTGGTACGACTATGACGTCGGCTTCGACGACGAGGGCCGCGTCCTCGGCGCCGACGTCACCCTGGTCTCGCGCGCGGGGCATTCCGCGGATCTTTCCGGCCCGGTAATGACCAGAGCCCTCTGCCACGTCGACAATGCCTACTGGCTGCCGGATATCGCCGCACACGGCTATTCGGCAATGACCAATACCCAGTCCAATACCGCCTTCCGGGGCTTCGGCGGGCCGCAGGGCGCGATTGCGATCGAGAACATCCTCGACTCGATCGCGCGCCGGCTCGGCAAGGACCCGTTGGACGTGCGACGCGCCAACTTCTATGGACGGGACGAGCGCAACGTCACGCCGTACGGCCAGGTGGTGTCTGACAACATCATTCACGAGCTCACCGCAAAGCTCGAAGCCGACAGCGACTATCGGGCGCGGCGCGCGGCGATCGCCCGTTTCAACGAAGCCAGCCCCGTGCTCAAGCGCGGCATTGCGCTGGTGCCGCACAAGTTCGGCATTTCATTCAACGTCAGGCATTTCAACCAGGCCGGCGCACTGGTGCATGTCTACAGCGACGGTTCCATCCTCGTGAACCACGGTGGCACGGAGATGGGCCAGGGCCTGAACACCAAGGTCGCGCAGGTAGTGGCCCATGAACTTGGCGTGGGCTTCGGCAGCGTACGCGTCACCGCCACCGACACGCAGAAGGTGGCAAACACCTCAGCCACTGCCGCTTCCACCGGTGCCGACCTCAACGGCAAGGCCGCACAGGACGCGGCGCGCCAGATCCGCGAGCGCCTCGCTGTCTGCGCGGCCGCGCTCTACGGCGGCGAGGCCGCGGATGTCCGCTTCGCCAACGACCGGGTGCAGGTCAACGGCACGACCCTGGACTTCTGTGCGCTGGTCGCAGCCGCCTACACCGAACGGGTGCAACTCTGGTCGGACGGCTTTTACGCGACGCCCGGCCTCAGCTGGGACCGCGACACCATGAAAGGCCATCCGTTTTATTACTTCGCCTACGGCGCAGGCGTCAGCGAGGTGGTGATCGACACCCTGACCGGCGAATGCAAGCTGCTGCGCGCCGACTTGCTGCAGGATGCCGGCAAATCATTGAATCCCGCCGTGGACATCGGCCAGATCGAGGGCGCGTTCATCCAGGGCATGGGCTGGTTGACGATGGAGGAACTGGTGTGGCATCCGCAGTCCGGCAAGTTGTCCACGCATGCGCCCAGCACCTACAAGATCCCGACTGCCAACGATTGCCCGCCGGTCTTCAATGTGCGCATGTTTGAAGAACAGAACCGCGAGGACAGCATCCACCGCAGCAAGGCGGTCGGCGAGCCGCCGCTGCTGCTTCCTTTCTCGGTGTTCTTCGCGATCCGCGATGCGATCGCGGCCGTCGGCGGTCACGCGATCGACCCGCCGCTGGAGGCGCCCGCGACCAGCGAAGCAATCCTGAAGGCGATCGCCGCGGTGCGCCGTGAGGCAGCCGGGCAGGTGTAACGGCGGGTTGACATGACTGCGTCGCTCGCCGGAATCCGCCGGTTTTGGCACCTTCAGGTGACCCGGCGCGTTACGATACCCGTCTTCCCCCTCGAAAGTGGCGACTCGATCGATGCAATGGACGCGCTCTGCAAATACGATTCTCCTGGTTACTTCGCTCTTCGGCCTGCTGCTGTCCGGTTGCGCCACGACCGAAAGCAGCGACCCCTGGGCTGACTCCGGCCCGGTGGGCCCGGCCCCCGGCTCCACCTCCGGGCAGCGCCCGGGCACGCAGGCTGCGCAAGGGTCACGCGGCAACGAAACACCGGCACCGACGGAAACCACCCGCCCGAGCGGCAAGGTCGACTGGGTGGCGGTCTTCGAAAGTCCGCCCGGCGCCAAGTACAACGATCAGCGGGTCATCTACGTGGATCGCAACAGCGTCCAGCCTCAACCCCTGGAGAACCTGACCTACTACCTGGCCCGCACACGCGAAGTCACGCGCGCCGGCGCCAAGGCCAAGATCCAGGAGATCGCGGTGTTGTGCGAAGGTGCGCCGATCGCGCCGGCAACCTCGCTTCGAGGCGAAGGCACCGAGGAAAGCGGCGGCAGCTATTCGCTGACGCGGGCTCTCACGCCGCTGACCTCGCTGTCGCAGTTCTCCACGCAGCGCTTGCGCATCGACGCCAACAACCCGAACACCTTCATCGTGCGGGCGGTGTGCATGCTCGGCACAGGCGGCTGAGACCTTCGCTGACCGCGAAGACTCCGGCGATCAGCGATCAGCGATCGGGGTCGTCGGTGACGGGGCCGGAATCGTCGAATCCGTCCAGGTCCCGCAGGTCCTTCAAGACCTGCAAGTCCTGAAGGTCGTCCAGTTCATCATCCGCTTCATCGTCCAGATCGGCGGAGGACTCGCCGGCGTCGTCACCGGGCGCCTCGTCCTCTTCCGGACGGATCGCTGCCAGCCCCTCCACGCGGATGACAAACTCCTCCACCGTGAGTTCGCCGTCGATGAACAGTTCCCGCAGCGCCCGGTACTCCGGATCCGCCAGCAGGTCGACACCGTCGCGCGCAAGGGCGGCCTCGGCTTCCAGCACATGCTGCAAGTCTTTCAGGTACCTGCTGTCCATTCCCGAGGCCATGAGGCGATTGTACTGCGCCCTGCGGTGCTTGCCAGCCCGGCGGCCGGCACTCCGAGGAGCCTGTCCGAGGGCGCTCAGGCCTCCTTGCCGGCCAGTTTGCGCAGCAGCACCATCTGCGGATCCCGCTCGGGCGAAAGCACCGGGCCGCTGAGCGTGTAGCCGCCGGCCGCGTCCATCTCCCAGACGGTCGCCTCCGGCCGCAGGTAGACCCCGAATCCTTCGTCGATGACGCGCTGCTTCAGCTTCCTGTTGCGCACCGGGAATGCCACCTCCACACGCCGGAAGAAGTTGCGATTCATCCAGTCGGCAGATCCCAGCCAGACTTCCTCTTCACCGCCGGACCAGAAGTAGTAGATGCGGCTGTGTTCAAGGAAGCGGCCGATAACCGATATCACGCGGATGTTGTCCGACAGGCCCTCGATGCCGGGGCGCAATGCGCAGACGCCACGCACCACCAGGTCGATCTTCACCCCGGCCTGACTCGCGGCATAGAGCGCCTCGATGACGCTCTCTTCCAGCAAGGCGTTCATCTTCGCGGCGATGTAGGCTTTCCTGCCCGCCTTGGCGGCTTCGGCCTCACGCCTGATCGCCTTGATCATGTAATCGTGCAGCGTAAAGGGCGCCTGCAGGAGGGTATTGAGCTTGCCGGCGGTGCCGAGCCCGGTGAGGCGACGGAACACTTCCTGGACATCCGCGCAGATATGCTCGTCGGCGGTGAACAGGCCGAAGTCCTCGTAGAGACGTGCGGTGCGCTGATGGTAGTTGCCGGTTCCCAGGTGGGCATAGCGCCGCAAATGGCCGCCTTCGCGCCGGATGATCAGCGCGAGCTTGGCATGCGTCTTGTGCCCGACCACGCCGTACACCACGTGCGCACCCACCTCCTCCAGCTTTGCAGCCCAGTTGATGTTGGTCTCTTCATCGAAGCGTGCCATCAGTTCCAGCACGACCGTGACTTCCTTACCCGCTTGGGCAGCCTCCATCAGCGATTCCATCAGCAGCGAGTCGGCGCCGGTTCGGTAGATCGTCTGCTTGATTGAAACCACCTGCGGATCCACCGCCGCGCTTCGCAGGAAGTCCATGACCGGCATGAACGACTCGTACGGCTGATGAACCAGCACGTCGGCCTTGGCAATCGCCTGGAACAGGTCCTTCTTTCTGAATGCGGCCGGCAGCGCCGGATCGAAGAGATCGAACTTCAAGTCCGGCCGATCGACTACGTCGATGATCTGCGCGAGTCGCACCAGATTGACCGAGCCATCGACGAAATAGCAGTCGACGTCCTCGAGCCCGAACTCCTTCTTGAGCAGGTCAACGACGACCGGGCTGGTGCCGGCGGAAAGCTCCAGCCGGACGCCATCGCCATAGTGACGTTGCCCGAGTTCGCTGCGCAGCGCCTGGCGCAGGTTGGTGATCTCCTCCTCGTCGACGAACAGTTCGCTGTTGCGCGTCAGCCGGAACTGCGAGCGGCTGCGTACTTCCAGCCCCGGAAACAGGCGCGGGATGAAGCCGTGCATGATCGATGTCAGCAGCATCACTCCGTGCGGCGCCCCGGCGATGCCGGGCGGCACGCGCACCACCCGGGGCAGGATGCGGGGCGCCTGCACGATCGCCACCCCGGGTCGGCGCCCGAAAGCGTCGCGGCCGTCGAGTTCGACCGCGAAGTTCAGCGTCTTGTTGGAGATGCGCGGGAACGGATGCGCCGGGTCCAGCGCGATCGGGGTCAGCAGCGGTTCGATTTCACGGGTGAACATCTGTTCGGCCCAGTCGCGCTGAGCCTGGTTCCAGTCGCCGGAGAGCAGGATGACGATACCCTCGGCCTTCATCTGCGCGGTCAGCGCGCCGTTCAGGATTTCGTACTGGCGCGCGATCAGCAGGCCCGCCCGGATTGCGATCGCATCAAGCTGCTCGCGCGCCGACACCGCGGAGGCGATCTCGACACGAGCCAGCTCCTTCAGTTCGGCCACCCGTATCTCGAACAGTTCATCGAGGTTGCCGGAAACGATCGACAGGTAGCGCAGCCGCTCCAGGAGGGGCACGGCCTTGTTCTCGGCCATCGACAACACCCGCTCGTTGAATGCCAGGATCCCCTGCTCCCGGCTCAGCGGCTCCAGCGGCCGCGCTACGGCGTCCTTGCGCTCAGGAGCGTTCATCGGGCGACGATCGCTCTTTTTAGTGACAGGCAAATGACTGTGGTGTTTACCGCTCATGTCCGACCCGATAAGACGATCCCGATTTTGCGGCAGAATGGCGGCATGCTCCAGCCCACCGCGACCGACGCCTCGCCGCCACCTGCCGGACGGCGCCAACTGGCCTCCGTCGACCTCGGATCCAACAGCTTCAGGCTGCTGATCGTCGAGGTTCACGAATCGTCGGCCGGCCAGCAGATCCGGTTGATCGACCAGATCAAGGATACCGTGAGGCTCGGCGCCGGGCTGGATCAGCACCGGGAGTTGTCCGCGCAAGCGCAACAGCGGGCGCTGCAGACCCTCGAGCGCTTCAGCGAACGGCTCCGGGGCTTCGAGGTGGATACGGTACGGGCGATCGCCACCAACACCTTCCGGGTGGCGCGCAACAGCGCCGGTTTCCTGCGCGAGGCGAGCGCCGCGCTCGGCTATCCGATCGAGGTCATCGCCGGCCGGGAAGAGGCGAGACTGATTTACATCGGCGCCTCGCATGCGCTGCCGCTGGACCACCAGATGCGGCTGATCGTCGACATCGGTGGCGGCTCGACGGAATGCATCGTCGGCGCCGACCACGAACCCCTGCGTCGCGAATCGTTCCAGGTCGGGAGCGTTTCGCTGACCCAGTCCTTCTTTGCGGACGGACGGATCACCCGCGGAGCGTTGCGCAAGGCTCAATTGCATTGCGGTGAACTGCTGGCAGGGCAAGTCCGCGCGTTCCAGCGGCTCGGCTGGACCTACGCCGTCGGCACCTCCGGGACCGCCAAGTCACTTTGGCAGGTCGGTCAGGCCGAATTCGGTCATGACACGATCACCCGCGAGAGCCTTGCCAAGATCGAGACGATGGCCCTGCGGGCTGGTTCCGCCGACGCTTTGCGCGCACAGGGGCTCAAACCGGAGCGCCAGGCAGTCTTCTGCGCCGGGCTGGCGGTCATGCAGGCGTTCTTCGAGGAATTCCAGATCGAGTCCATGAGCTACTGCGACTCGGCGCTTCGCGAGGGCATCCTCTACGACCTGCTCGGGCGGGCATCCGGCGCGGACCGGCGCGAGATCACCATCAGCCACCTGGTGGAGCGCTACCGGATGGACGACACCCATGGCCGCCAGGTGGCGGCCGTGGCCTGCGAGATTCTTGGCGGCCTGGTGGACGGCCTGCCGGATGCTCATTTCCTGCAGATGCTGGCGTGGGCTGCGCGGATTCGCGAAATCGGCTCGTTCATTGCGCATGCCGATGCGCACAAGCATGGCGGCTATATCGTGGCCAACGCGGACCTGCCCGGGTTTCTCGAGCAGCGAGCAGCGTCTCCTGGCGCTGCTGGTGCTCGGACAGACCGGTGGGCTGCGCAAGCTCAAGTCGCAGGAGCCCACCGCCGATGAGTGGCTGCTGATCCTCTGCCTGAGGATCGCGGTCATCCTGCAGCGCCGGCGGGACGGGCGGCCGACGCCGATCCAGGTCCAACCCGCCATCGGCGGCAGGGACGGCAGGGACGGCGGCATCAGCATCAGCCTGCCCGGGCAATGGGCAGGCCAGCACCCGCTGACCAATCAGTCGCTGCAGAAGGAGGCCGCGGAATGGACCGCCGGGGCAATGATCGGCGAGGTCGGCTACACCCTGACCTGACGCCGGCGCGTCCGCACCGGCTTACCTGGCCGCGCTATCCAGCCTGCGCCTGCAACGCCAGGTACTTGGCGTGCAACTGCTCCGCGGACTCCCGCCACTGCGGGTCGAAAGGAATACAGCTGACCGGGCAGACCTGCTGGCACTGCGGCTCGTCGAAATGTCCGACGCATTCGGTGCACTTGTGCGGGTCGATCTGGTAGATCTCCTCGCCCATCGTGATTGCGCCGTTCGGGCACTCCGGCTCGCACACGTCGCAGTTGATGCATTCGTCGGTGATCAGCAATGCCATGTCTGAATCGGCCAGGAAGCTGCGACAGGCTCCTCAGAGCCGCTGCTCTTTCGCTTCTGGATCAGCCGATCGTTGACCAGCGGAGGCACGAATCGGCTGACGTCGCCACCGAACAGCGCGATCTCGCGGACCAGCGTGCCGGTGACGAACTGGAAACCGTCCGTCGGTGTCATGAAGATGGTGTCGACTTTCGGCATCAGGTAGTGGTTCATCCCCGCCATCTGGGACTCGTACTCGAAATCCGCGACCCCGCGCAGGCCCCGCATCACCGCTCGCGCACCCATCCGTTCGACGAAGTCTTTCAGCAGCCCCGAGAATCCCTCGACCCTCACGTTGCCGAACGGCCGCAGCACTTCCTGCGCGATCTCCAGGCGCTCCTGATAGGTGAACAGGGTTCCTTTCGCACGGCTGTCGGCGACGGCGACGATGATCTCATCGAAGATCCCCGAGGCGCGCCGCACCAGATCCTCATGACCGCTGGTGATCGGATCGAACGTCCCGGGATAGACCGCGATGGCCATGAATGCTCTCCAGTTCCGGCACCGGGTGTCAGTGCCGCTCACCCAACAGATGATAATGGACCTGTCCGGCACGGCCGGCGCGGATGACCGTGAGGCTGGTGGCGCCAATCTCCTGCAACCAGGCGTCGGACAGCGCGAACTCGGCTTCCGCGTAGATCCGGCCATCGGGTGCCAGGCGGCGCGACATCGACGGCAGCAGCCGGTTCAGCCACTTCTCATGGTACGGGGGATCCAGCAGGATCAGGTCCTGCGGCATCGTTTGCGTGGCTGCCAGCCAGCGCAGTGCATCGGCGCGCACGATGTCGACGGCGAGCGCCGACAGCCTCGCCTTGGACGCCTCCAGCGACCGCACCAGCGCCGGATGACGCTCCACCAGCGTCACCCGGGCAGCCCCGCGCGAGGCCGCCTCGAAGCCGAGCGCACCGGTGCCGGCAAACAAATCCAGGCAATGCCAGCCCTCGAGGTCCTGCCCGAGCCAGTTGAACAGGACCTCGCGGACGCGGTCCGGCGTCGGGCGCAGGCCGTCGAGCGCGGGCACAGGCAGCAGGGAGCGCTTCCAGAGTCCGCCAATGATCCGGACGCGTGAATCCATCAGTTCCTTAGAATGCGGTAAACCACCCGTCAAAGCCCATGTTCGGATTCTTTCGTCGCAAGAAACCCCCCGCCCCCGCTGTCGAACCCGCCCACATCGAAGAAGGCGCCGGGGCGCAGCCCGATCCGGCACCGCCGCCACCCGTCCCGCTGCCGGCCGACGCGGCCATAGCATCCCGCGCCCGCACGCCTGACGGAAGCAGTCCGCCCAACCGAGGCCACCCGGCCGCAGGCGACCGATCATAGCGCGGCACCCGCCGCAGCGGCCGGCAGTTCCGTCACCGCCACCGGCAGTCCCGTCACCGCCACCGGCGATCCCGAGCCCGCCGCCGGCGCGGCGTCGACGCTCGAAAGCGCCCGGCCCGGCTGGCTGGCCCGACTGCGGGGCGGCCTTTCCCGGACCCGCAGCAATCTGGCCACCATCTTTGTCGGCGTCAAGGTCGACGAAGCCTTGTACGAAGAGCTCGAGAACGCTTTGCTGGCCAGCGATGCCGGCGTGGCAACCACGCAGTGGCTGCTGACCCAGTTGCGCGAACGCGCCAGGCGCGATCGCATCGTGGAGGCAGCCGCGCTCAAGTCCGCCCTGCGGGAGTTGCTGGCGGACCTGCTCGCCCCTCTGGAGCGGCCGATCGACGTCGATCGCGCAACCCCGCTGGTCATGATGATCACCGGCGTCAACGGCGCCGGCAAGACAACCTCGATCGGAAAACTGGCGCGACATCTGCGGGCGATCGACAAGACCGTGCTGCTGGCGGCCGGCGACACCTTCAGGGCAGCCGCGCGCGAACAGCTGACGCGCTGGGGTGAGCGCAATGGCGTCCAGGTGATCGGTAACGAAGGCGGCGATCCCGCGGCCGTCTCCTTCGACGCGGTCAAGGCGGGCATCGCCCGGCGCACCGGCGTGGTCATGATCGACACCGCCGGTCGCCTGCCGACGCAGCAGCACCTGATGGAGGAGCTTCGCAAGGTCCGGCGAGTCCTTGGCAAGGCGATGGACGGTGCCCCGCATGAAGTGCTGCTGGTGCTGGACGGCAATACCGGGCAGAACATGCTGGCCCAGGTAAAGGCGTTCGATGACACCGTGCAGCTGACCGGCCTGATCGTCACCAAGCTCGACGGCACGGCCAAGGGCGGGGCGATCGCGGCGCTCGCCTTCACCCGGCGCGAGCAGCCGATTCCGGTCTATTTCATCGGGATCGGCGAGGGTGTCGCCGACCTGGAGGCATTCAGCGCAAAGGAGTTTGCGTCGGCGCTGCTGGATTGAGGACGCCGCCCGGCGCCGCTGTCAGGCCGGCACAGGGATCGTCCTGCCGCTCCCGGGTGGTGAGACATAAGAGGTCGTAGGCCAGTGCCAGTTCGCCGGCCCTCGCCGCCCCCAAGCGGCCGGCGAGGCTGTCGTCGGCCCAGGAGTTCGGCGCCGGCGCTGCCTCTTCGAAGCCGACCACCACGGCCTCGTTCTCGTAGGCGCCCAGGTAGCGCGGCACGCCATGGTCGCGCCGGACATGGCCGTTGCCGGCAATCAGCATCGAGCGGCGCTCCTGGGCATCGAGCAGCGGCAGCGCCAGCGCCGCATCACGCAGGCGCTGGACGCGCGCGAGCTTCTCGACGGCGGTGGCGGACAGCAGGTTGCAGTGCCCGGCCATCAGCGCGGCAGCCAGGCTGGCCTGCGCCTGTTCCGACCAGCGCGCGCTCTCGACCACCGCCTGCAGCGCGACATCCACCGGAGCCGACGGATCGCGGCTGATCTGCTGCGCCGAAGCGCGCGACAGATTGGCGGCGATCCAGAGCGCGTCGCTGGCATCGGCGGCCTCGAACACCGGCCGATGCGCCGGCCAGCCCCAGCCCTGGTGATCGAAGCGCGCTGCCGCCAGCAGCCGCTCAAGCCGCGACGGGATTCCGTCGGCAGACCCGCTGCAGCCGCGGTCCTTTGCCTCGCCGACCGGGGGACGGCGCTGGGCCAGCCTCAAGGCCTCGTTGTGCTCGCGATCGAGCTGCTCGAAGACCACGACAGCCGCACGGGAAGGCTCCCGGCCGACCCAGTCGCGCAGCAGCCGCCCGCGAATGCGGTGGTGCGCGAGATTGTCATGGACCTCCCCCAGGAGAACGATCGGCGCAGGAGCCAGCCGGCGCGCCAGTTCGCGCGCGCCGATCGGACGCCCGCTGCGGGCATCGAAAAACGCCGCATCGTCATCGGCGATCGGAACCAGGGCGGCACAACCGGGCAGGAAGACCAGCCCGCTCAATCCCGCAATGAAACCGCGCCGCTGCAAGGGGGTGGCCGGCCGATGAACTGCGAGTTCCGCGATTCCTGCGGGTTGCGCGACTTCCGCTATCCCCGGGCCGCCTCGGCCTGGCGCGACGGCTGGGCGTCGTCGAAGGCAGGCAGTTGCATGCAGCGCTCGAAAACCGCCATGACCAGCGGGAACTTCGTCATGTCGACTTCGAAGCGCTGGGCATTGAAAACCTGCGGCACCAGGCAGATGTCCGCCAGCGTTGCCGCGTCCCCATGGCTGAACTGCCCGGCGGCCCCAGCGGCCAGTTCGCGCTCGTAGGCGGCCAGGCCCTGGTTGCACCAATGGCGATACCAGCGGTCGATCGCGTCCTGCTGCTGGCCCATTTCATGTTTCAGATATTTCAGGATCCGGAGGTTGTTCAGCGGGTGGATATCGCAGGAGACCAGTTGGGCCAGCGAGCGGATCCGCGCCCGGTCGAGGGGCGTACCCGGCAGCAGCGGCGGCTGGGGGTGAACTTCGTCCAGGTATTCGATGATGGCCATCGATTGAGCCAGCCTGCTGGCCGTCCGCCACGAGGGTCGGCACCAGCGCCTGGGGATTCAGGTCCCGGTACTGGTCAGCGGCCTGCTCGCCGCTGGGCAGCCAGACTACCTCCGGTTGCCAGGCCAGCGCCTTGAGATTCAGGGCGATGCGCACGCGAAACGCGGCGGAACTGCGGAAGTAGGTGTAGAGGGTAAACATCGGGATCTCCTCCTGCTGGTGGCCCGGGCGGCTGCGATAATCATGAATGTAGCAGCCCCGGGTCCGCCGGGCAGGCCGGCAACCGTGCGCCGTGCGCGACATACAGCACGCCGGAAGTCGGACGTCGGTTGACGGTCGCGGCTGCGGTTGCCACCATGGCTGCACTCCCAGTTCCGTTGGCACCCAATACCATGCAAGCAGTCATCCTCGCCGGTGGTTTCGGCACCCGTATCAGTGAAGAAAGTTCAGTCCGACCCAAGCCGATGGTCGAAGTCGGCGGCAAGCCGATCCTCTGGCACATCATGAAGATCTATTCGGCCCACGGCATCGACGACTTCATCATCTGCTGCGGCTACAAGGGCCATGTCATCAAGAGCTTCTTTCATGAGTACTCGCTGGCCAACGCCGACGTGACCTTCAACCTGCGGGAAAACCGCATGGAGATCCACCGCAACGAGGCGGAGCCCTGGACCGTCACGCTGGTGGAAACCGGCCTGAACACCATGACCGGCGGCCGCATCAAGCGCGCAGCCAAGTACATCAAGGGCGACACCTTCCTGTGTACCTACGGCGATGGCGTCAGCGACGTCGATGTCGCGGGCTCCATCAAGTTTCACCGCAAGCACGGCGGCGAGGCAACCGTCACTGCGGTCCAGCCGCCGGGACGCTTCGGTGCCTTCACCCTCTCCGCAGGCAGTTCCCATATCGAAGCCTTCAAGGAAAAACCCCAGGGCGACGGCGCCTGGATCAACGGCGGCTACTTCGTGCTCTCGCGCAGCGTGATCGATCGGATCGAAGGCGACGACACGATTTTTGAACAGTCGCCGATGCGATCGCTGGCGCATGACGGGCAGCTGCACGCTTTTCGGCATGATGGCTTCTGGCAGCCGATGGACACCCTGCGGGACAAGCACGTGCTGGAAGACTTGTGGGAATCCGGCAAGGCACCATGGAAGAAGTGGTAAGTCACATCGCAG
Source organism: uncultured beta proteobacterium (assembly GCA_963834335.1). Taxonomy (GTDB): domain Bacteria; phylum Pseudomonadota; class Gammaproteobacteria; order Burkholderiales; family Burkholderiaceae_E; genus Lautropia. The sequence continues at coordinate 1,775,966 of CAWIBK010000002.1, forward strand.
ACGGCGAACCTGCCCTAGACTGGCGCATGGCGGCAGTGCGTGCGACGGCATGACCGTCGCAATAATGAATCAGCACCCCCTCAGCACACCTGAATCGGACTCGCTGGTACCGGCGAAGTCTTAAAATCATCGAAGTTTCAGTAATTCTGGACAGCAATCATGACAGCGATACATTTTGACCAGAAACTCGACGACGACAGCCGTCGCAAGTTGATCTACGGCGGCGATATTTTCGTCTACTCGCCCAACGAGCATTCCATGGCGCTGGTGGAGCTTGCGCGCAAGCTGATCGCCGAGGCCTTTCCCGGCATCGATCCGCGTACCGCCCAGTACCGGTACGACGTCAAGGAGTTCGCGGCAGTGCTCGCCAAGCTCAAGCCGGCCTTCATCCACCATCCGGACTGCAAGAAGATCATTCCCCGGATGCTCGAGGCCATCGGCTGTGACCTGGATCAGGTCCATTTCGACATCCCGCGCATGCGCACCTCCACCAGCAACGATTACCTGACCACCGGTATCGCCTATGCTTTCCATCCGCATCGGGACACCTGGTACTCGGCGCCGATGAGCCAGATCAACTGGTGGATCCCGATCTACGACATCGAGCCGGGCAATGCCATGGCTTTTCACCCGAACTATTTCGGACGCAGCGTCCTCAACGATTCGGACACCTACAACTACCAGGAATGGAACGCCAAGATGCGTTTCAACGCGGCTGACCATGTGGGCAAGGACACGCGCCCGCAGCCCCATGCGCAAGAGGAACTGCTGCTGGAGCCCAAGACCGTGGTCGTGGCGCCTCCGGGCGGCATGATGATGTTCTCGGCGGCCCAGTTGCACTCGTCGATTCCGAATCAGACCGGCAAGACGCGCTTCTCGATCGACTTCCGGTGCGTGCACCTCGGCGACCTCATCGCACGCCAGGGCGCGCGCAATGTCGACTCGAAGTGCACCGGATCGGCGATCAACGATTACCTGCAAGGGAGCACGCTGAACCACGTCCCGCAGGAGGTGCAGGATCTCTACATGCCGGGACACCCCCAACCGGTCGAAGCCTGACGCGGCCTCGGCCCGTTAAAAAAGGCGATCCGCGAGGATCGCCTTTTTCAGTTGTAGCGGCGGTAGATCAGTTGTAGCGGCGGTAGACCGACTGGCTGGGAGGGCCGATCAGCAGGCCGTCCGTGGTGCGGGCATCGATGGCCTTGGCATAGACCCGGGCGGCGCGGCGGACAGCCTCCACCGTGTGATCGATGTCGTCGTCGTCGTGCGAGTAGCTCACGATGAAGCTCGGTGCCAGCACGCCCCAGCGGATCAGCTCCTGCAGGAACAGGGTCCGGAAGGCCTGCGACGATTTGCCTTCGTGGTCCGCAGTGGCGAACAGGAGGTTGCACGGCCTGCCGACAATGGTGAGGTACTTCTCCACGCCGGCTTCCCGCACCGCCTCCTCGAAGCCCTTGCGCAGGCGCTCGCCGACCCGGTAGAGGTGCTCGATCACCGGCTCGTCACGGTAGATCCGCATGGTCTCGATGCGCGGCGGCCAGCGACGGGTACTCGGCGCCGTGGGTCGTGGAAAGCAGGAACACCCGCGGCTTGTTGTGCCGCAACCCGCCCAGTTCCATGATCTCGCGGCGGCCGGTCAGGGCGGAGAGGGAAAAGCCGTTGGCCATCGCCTTGCCGAAACAGGAGAGGTCAGGCGTCACGCCGTACACCGACTGCGCGCCGCCGCGGTGAAAGCGAAAGCCGCTGATGGTCTCGTCCAGCATGAAGACCGCGCCGTTGTCGCTGGCTGCCTCCTGCACTTTCTGGAGGAAGCCGTCCCTCGGTTCGTTCACGCCGCGCCGGCTCCAGGAGAACCATGGCGATCTGGCCCGGGATAGCGCTCGAATAGTGCGTCGAGGCTGTCGATGTCGTTGTACGCGAAGGTGACCGTCATCGACTTGTTGAGCGGCGGAATGCCACCGTCCATCGGCGTCAGGCCGATGAACCAGTCGTTATACGAAAAGAACGGGCTTTCGCCGCAGATGGCCACCAGCTCCCGGCCGGTATGGCCCGCGCCAGCTTGATGCCGGCCGTCAGGATGGTCGACCCGTCCTTGGCGAACTTGACCATCTCCGCACTCGGCACCAGCGACTGCAGCATCTGGGCGCACTCGAGTTCCAGCAGGGACGGCCGGTTGAAGTTATTGCCCGTGCAGCATCTGCCGGTACGCCGCTTCCATCACCGGCGCGTAGGCGTGACCCAGGGTGACCGCACGCAGACCCATGCCGTACTCGATGAATTCGTTGCCGTCGAGATCCCAGACGTGGCAGCCCTTGCCGCGGGCGATGAAGCCGGGCGAGCGCTCCGGCAACTGGTCGTCCCCCTTGGCGTAGGTGTGCGTGCCGCCGGGAATGACGTCGTGCACCTTGCCCCGCATCGCCAGGGATTTCTCGAAATTGACGCGCTCTACCATCGCGCCGACGGCCTGGGGATCGATGAACTTTTTCATGGCTTCGGGTTAAGGAAATCGGGATACGGCTGAAACACCAGTGCACACCAAGGTCACTGCAAACTCATCCTACCTCGTCGCGCACCAGGCCCGCTTGTGCCAAAGCAACAGACGCCTCAAAAACAAGGTCAAACGGTAGCCCGGAGGTCTGGGCAATCTCAAGCAGTGGATGAGATCCGTCCGACTGGTTCAGTACCCACAGCAAAGCCAATTGCAGCTTCTGTGCCTCGTTGTGGCCGCCGATCAGGGAGTAGAGTCCGCGGCGTCCGAGTTGCGGTTCGCACTTCGGATTGAGATTCAGCAGGGTCCGGTTTCGTTCAACGAGGCTGATGCCACGCAGCAACAGATCCAGCGACTGCTCCAGGCACTGAGGACGCACCAGGTCCAGGTTGTCGGCGGACGTGTGGTACTGGGGATAGCTGCCGTAGGTCGACCGCGAAAAGCAGCCGACCGGGAGGTTGAAGCCGGGCGAGCAGTACTGGCGCTCGTCGTAGCCGTAGGGAATGAAAGGGTCGATCGCATGCGCCAGCCCGCTCTGCGCCAGCACATAGGACATGATGTGGTCGATATCCGCATCGCCGCGCCGGCTGCGCTTGTAGTGGTAGGAGCCGGGATCGCCGACGCCCGAGATCACCAGGCCGTGCCGGATCCGGGCCGTCACTTCTTCGCGCTGCGCCAGCCAGGTGATCACGCCGATCGTCGACGGGGCGAAAACAAAGCGATAGGTGTAGTGCCGATCGACACCTGCCAGTGCGCGCGCCAGCCAGGTTGCCACCGCGATCCCGGAAAGGTTGTCGTTGGCCAGCGAAGGATGGCAGACATGGGCGGACACCAGCACTTCCTCCGCCGTCCGCCCTGGCAGCAGGCATTCTCCGAAGGTCAGGGAGCCCGGAGCCAGGGTCGTGTCCACGCAGACTTCGTAGTCGCCCTCGGGGAGCGATTGCAGTTGGGTGTGGGACAGGCAGAACCCCCAGTCCTCCTTGAAGTACTGGGTCCGATAGGGAATCCAGTCGGGACGGTCCGGCAGGGAAAACAGCCGCTGGCGCAGATCGGACAAGGGCATCCGGCCGCGAAACGGCGCGCTGTAGTTGACCAGGTGCAGGTTGTGCCGAGCGATGTCGATCACTTTCCGGCCGGCAGGGTCCTTGACCCAGGCTTCGCGCACCGTCCACTCCGGGGGCACGGTCCAGTCGAACACGGCCGTGCCCGACGGCACCTCGGTCACGGTAAGAGGAATATGCCGCGCCGATGCGCGCCAGGGTGTCGCGCACGCCCTGGCCGGTAATGCTGCGCAGGAACGGGTAGAGCTCCGCGCAGAACGCGTGCATCTCCTCGCCGGTGCCTTGGCTGGCCGACGGCAGGTCCGACGCGACAAGGCTGGCGCCGCTCTTCATCAATCGTAGATCCTGACTTCCGGGATCAGGACCACGAACCGTCCCCCCCACTCCCGGATGTGGGCCATCTGCGACATCACCTCGTCCGTCAGGTTCCAGGCCAGGATGACCAGGTAGTCGGGCCGCGTCTGCGCGATCCGTTCAGGGCCATAGATCGGTATCTGAGTGCCGGGCAGGAAGTGATTCTGCTTGTGGGGATTGCGATCGACCGTGTAGGCGATGTAGTCCGAGCGCACACCGGCGTAATTGAGCAGCGTCGCGGCCTTGGCCGGCGCGCCGTAGGCGGCGATCGACTTGCCCTCGGCGGCCGCGTCCAGCACGAAGCGCCACAGGCTGCGTTTGGTCTCTTGGATCCGCTCCTCCATCGCAAGGTACGGTGCGAGGGTGTCCAGCCCGGCGGCCTTCTCCCGGTCCAGCATCGCAGCCACCCGCGGGTCCAGTGCCTGCACGCCGGTGTCCGCATGCTGACAGAAGACGCGCAGCGAGCCGCCATGATTGGCGATCTCCTCCACATCGAAAACGGTCAGACCGTGATGGGCCAGGATCCGGCTGAAAGTCATCAGCGAGTGGTAGCAGAAATGTTCGTGATAGATGTTGTCGAACTGGTTCAGCGTCAGCAGGTTGAGGACGTGATGGAACTCGAAAGTCGCCACGCCGGTCGGTTTGAGCAGTTCCTTGAATCCGGCGATGAAGTCGTTCAGGTCCGGGACGTGCGCCACGACGTTGTTGGCCGCCATCAGGTCAGCCGCATGGCCCTGTTCGCGCAGCTTGCGGGCCGTCTTCTGCCCGAAAAACAAGACCTCCATCGGAATGCCAAGCCGGCGGGCCGCGTCGGCCACGTTGGCGGCAGGTTCCACACCCAGGACCGGGACGCCCTTCGGCAGGAACCATCGCAGGAGGTAGCCGTCGTTGGCGGCGATCTCGACCACCTTGCTGCCGGCCCCGAGCTTGAATCGCGCGGTCATGTCGTCGGCGTAGCGCTCGCCGTGGTCCAGCATCGCCTGCACGTAGGACGAGAAGTAAGAGTACTCGGTAAAGATGGCCTCGCCGGTCTGGAATTCCTCCAGTTGCACCAGGAAGCACTGGTCGCAGACGTAGGCGTGCAGCGGGAAGAACGGCTCCATCCGGTTGAGGTCTTCCGGCTTGCGGATGGCATTGGCCATCGGCGACATGCCCAGGTTCGCCACCGTGTGCTTCAACTGCGAATCGCAAAAGCGGCAGCGGGCATGGGTTGCCGCGGCCGCGCTCAGGTCGGGCGCAGTAGCGGTGGATGAAGCAGGCTTGACGGCGGTATCGGTGGACATGATGCGATGGTGGCTTGCGGTGACAATGACGGAGGGCGGAACGGGCGTCAGCAACCGGCCGGCGCCGTCGATGAAGCGACGGGCCGATCGATCACAAGGCGGTGGCGGGTACCGGGAGGCGAGACCGCCCGCGCCGGTCCGACCGGCAGGCGGGCGTAGAACAACCAATACCTAGAAGATGCTTTCACGGATGAAGATCAGGTCGTCGGGCTTGACCGGATCATCCAGCTTGGGCTCCAGCACCTGGATGTTGCGCTCGCTGATCCGGCGATGCAGCCGAACACCCCGATCGGTACCGCGCAGCGTCAGGCCGCCCCCTTTGGCGATCGCCTGGGCCACCGTCATGCCGCGGTCCAGCGCGTACTGGCCCGGGCGCTGTACCTGGCCATAGACAAAGTAGTTGGGAGCGCGGTTGACATACAAGGTGTCGCCGGCCTGCAGCACCACGTCTTTGCTCAAGTCGCCAGAGGTGAACATGTCGACCAGATCGATCTCCAGCCGCTGCGGCCGCCCATTGCGGGTGGTCATCAGGATCACCGAGTCCGCACCGGTGGGCGCCACCCCGCCGGCCACCGAGAGAATCTCGGAAAGCCGCATGCCGGTGGTTTCCAGAGGATAGCGTCCCGGCCGCGCGACCTGCCCCAGCACCGAAACCTGCTGGCTGCGGAACTGGAGCACGTTGAGCGTTACCTGGGGGTTCTGCAGGAACTTGCCTTCCTTCAAGCGGGTCGAGATCAGGTTTTCGGCCTGCTGTGGGGACAGACCGGCGAGCTTGACGACACCGAGCAGGGGGTAGGAGATGACGCCGCTCTCCGAGATCCTGGCTTCGACGGTCAGGTCTGCCGATTGAAAAACCTGGATGCGCAAGACGTCGCCGGGTCCGAGGGTGTAGTCGTTACGTGACCCCGGCTGCCCCGCCTGTCCCTGCGCACCCGCCGGCATCACCACCAGCGACAGGGTAAACAGGGCGAGCATCGCCATGCAGAATTTCGTGATGCGGGTCAAAACCATCAGTACGGTCCTTTGCAAATTTTAGGGTGCGGCCCGACGCCGGGACGCGCCTGGATTACTGCCAACGATCGGCGCGTCCGGTGCGATGACCGAATGAGTGGGATGGTATCCGCCGCCGACTGTCAGCCACGTGAAGGATGTCGCAGATGCAAGGGGATCAGAAGCGCACCTGTATGCCCAAGGACACGATGTTGGCGTCGAAATTCAGGCCCGGCGCTGTTGGAGCGACGCTTCTCCTGCCGCAAGTCCGCCACCGCGTTCAGGTTGCGCCGGATCTCATAGTTGACCCCGACGCCATAGGCCTGGAACGTATCCGACCGGTCGTTCAAGCCGCCTTCGCCCTTGTAAGCGCGGTCGATGTACTGATAGTAGGGCAGGAGCCTGATCTTGCCGGTGGCCTGGATGGTGGGGCGCAGCGCGATCGACTTCGCATCGACATAAGTGGGAGTGATCGCATAGTCGTCCGGCTGGATGTCCCGGGCGATCGACACCAGCATCTTGATGGCGCCGCTCTGGGCCCACTGGATGTCGAAGCCGGTCGTGATGCCGCTGAAATCCCGGGTGCCGTCGACATCGTAGGTGCGCTTGGTGTACCCGATGCGGCCCGCAAGCAGGCTGTCCTCCGACGGTCGATAGCTGACCCGCGCCAGGATCGCGTTCTGCTTGAAGTCGTTGCTGCGCGGCCCCGTCAGCAGAGGCAGGCCGTCCGGCCCGTTGACTTGAAGGGTTTGATAATCGCCCTGAGGTGTTGCGATAGACGAGATCGATTTCCGTGCCAGTACCGGGCGCGTAGCGGACCCCGCCCTCCACCGTGCCGAAGTCGGAGTCGGAGTCCTGGTACAGCGCCGAGGTATTGCGCCGGCGATCCAGGTCGAAACCTGCAATCGCAGACCAGCTCGGCGTGAAACGGATGCCGCCGTTGAGGTAAAGCGTCTGCCGTTCCACCTCGTTGCGCTCGACGTTGGTCTGGCCGATTCCCCGGTCCTGGATCGGTGGCTGGAACTTGTAGACCCGTCCGCCCAGTCGCCCGAAGAACGGACGGCCGATCACCCAGTCGTAGTTCAGGCCGGCATCGTAGCCGACGTTGTCGAAACTGTTGTATTCGTTGTACTTGTAGCCTTCGACGTTCGCGCTCATCTGCAGGCGCTGCTGGCTGATCAGGCGATCGAAGGCGATGCCAAGCGAGCCGCGCAGGAAGGTGTCGCTCAGTCCGGTGCCGCCGTACTGGGAGGTGTTGGTGCCATCCGGCACCCGCAAGACGTTGCTGTCGCGCGTCACTGCCAGCCCTGCCGTCAGACTGATCACATCGCCCTCGGCATCCTGCGCGACTGCGGTCACCGTAGTGGTGGCAATGGCGATGCTGATGCCCGCGAGCACGCAGGGAAATCGCGCCGAGGCCCTACCACAAAGCCGATTCCGATTGAATTCTTTCATGACGATCCTGTCGTTAAAATCCCGAAGTGAGGAAAAGTGCGCCCAGCAACGTGGGGGTTTGGGCGACACTCAATCATTCAGAGCGTGCAAGCCAACGGCTCCGCCGGCCTGCGTGGACCCTGTACCGGGCCTAGTTGATACTCCAGATCCCTGATTTAGCCGCACTACGTTAGCAGCTTTTGTCTCGCCCAACCATAAACCTCGACGCGTCGATGCGCGGAACGAACACCACCTCATTGGCTTCATCCATTGTCCCGATCCGAACCGGCAGCCGCAGCGTCTTTACGCTCGTCAAGTCGATCGTGGATCCCGCCATCGCTGTCCTGTGCCTGCTCGGGGCGACGACGCTGGCCGGTCAACCCCTGCGCGCGCAGGAGATGGTTCTGGCCGTGCTGGTGTTTTCGCTGACGTATCCAGGCAACGTTCCGTTCCGGATGTACCAGCCGGGATTCATCCGCCAGCTGCTGGGCAGCTGGGGACTGGTCATGGGGCTGCTCCTGCTGTTCGGCCTGATGATCGACGCGCTTCGCCAGTTCGACCAGAACGTGCTCGCGGCCTGGATCATCGCCACCCCCCTGATCCAGGCGGCGGCCCACTGGGCTTCGCCGCTGGCGCTCAGGAAGCTGGTGGCCCTTCGACCGGAGCAGACCGCCATCGTCGTGGCTGCCAACAGCCTTGGACGGGCGTTGGCTCGCAAGATCCAGGACGACCCGTTGTCGCAGACCCGCATCATGGCGTTCTTCGACGACCGTACCCCGGATCGGCTGGGGGAGGTCCTCGAGGCGCCGGTTGCCGGGGGATTCGGCGGGGTAGCGCAATTCGTGCGGGCCAACCGGGTGGACCAGATCTTCATCGCCCTGCCGATGGCGTCGCAACCCCGCATCCTGCGGCTGCTGGAAGAACTCCGGGACACGACCGCTTCCATCTATTTCGTGCCGGACATCTTCATGTTCGACCTGATCCAGGCCCGGGTGGACTCGGTCGGCGGCCTGCCTGTGGTCGCTGTCTGCGAATCCCCTTTCTATGGCACCACCGGCGTGCTCAAGCGGTTGTCGGACATCCTGATCGGTACGGTGGCGGTCGTCTTCACCCTGCCGATCATGATTCTCATCGCCCTGGCGATCAAGCTGACGTCCAAGGGACCGGTGATCTTCAAGCAGCGACGGTACGGCCTGGACGGCTCCGAGATCAACGTCTACAAGTTCCGCACCATGCGTGTCCAGGAAAACGGCAGCGTGGTTCGGCAAGCGACCAAGGGCGACAACCGCATCACGCCGGTCGGCCGGTTGCTGCGCCGCACTTCCCTGGATGAACTGCCGCAATTCTTCAACGTCCTCCAGGGACGCATGAGTGTTGTCGGCCCGCGCCCTCACGCCGTGGCGCACAACGAGATGTACCGCAAGATGATCAAGGGCTACATGATCCGACACAAGGTCAAGCCCGGGATCACCGGCTTGGCCCAGGTCAACGGCGCCCGCGGCGAAACCGATACGATCGAGAAGATGGAGTTGCGGATACGGTACGACCTGGAGTACCTGCGCCACTGGTCGTTGCGGCTGGACTTGAAAATCATCGCCAAGACCGTCATCGTCGCTTTCCGGGACCCCAACGCCTACTGAGCGACAGTTCAGCCTGGCAAGCCTGATATACGACCGACGCAGACGGGCCCGCTGTTTGCAAGAACCTCGCAGACCCTGCCTGTCGGTTGGAAGCCTCGCGCGATCAGGTCGAATCTACCGATAGCGCCTGCCGATACCGCCGATTGGCAGCTTCAATTGGCACTCTCGAGCGACGAGTGCTAGTATCTAACCCGTAGGTCATTAACTGGATAAGGAGTCCATATGACTGCTGCATCCTCAGCTCTGATTACCCGCTCTGCCGACGGCGTCACCGTGGCAATGCCCTCGCTGGGTAACCTGGACGCCTACATTTCAGCGGTCAATCGCCTGCCCTTGCTGACTGCTGAACAGGAAGTCAGCCTGGGCCGCCGCTTCCGCGACGAAAACGATCTGGGCGCCGCCCGCACGATGGTGATGTCCCACCTGCGGCTGGTGGTGTCGGTTGCCCGCCAGTACCTCGGCTATGGATTGCCCCACGCCGACCTGATCCAGGAAGGCAACATCGGCCTGATGAAGGCGGTCAAGCGGTTCGATCCGGAACGCGGTGTCCGGCTGGTGTCGTTCGCGCTGCACTGGATCAAGGCCGAGATCCACGAATACATCCTGAAGAACTGGCGCCTGGTCAAGCTTGCGACCACCAAGGCCCAGCGCAAGCTGTTCTTCAATCTGCGGTCGATGAAGAAGGATCACAACACGCTGTCACCGGACGCGCTCACGGAGATCGCGGGCAAGCTTAACGTTCGCGAGAAGGACGTGATGGAGATGGAAACCCGCATGGGTGGCCATGAAATGTCGCTCGAGCCCATGACCGATGACGGCGAGGACGACTACGCCCCGATCTCCTATCTGGTGGCGCCCAACAGCGATCCGACCGACATCATTGCCGGTCACCAGCACGACCGTCTCCAGACCGAGGGAATCCAGGAGGCGCTTGTCTTCCCTGGACGACCGCAGCCGCCGGATCGTGGAATCGCGCTGGCTGCGCGACGAGGACGACGGCGGCAGCCGGACCCTCCAGGACCTGGCGGACGAATACGGCGTGTCTGCCGAGCGGATCCGCCAGATCGAGGCGAAGGCGCTCAAGAAGATGAAGACGGCTCTGGCCGAGTACGCCTGACGCGCCGATCGCCTGACGCGCCGATCGCCTGCGGCCGGTTCGCCTGAAGGGCCGGTTCTGACGCTGACCAAGCCCCGCAGATCGTTGCGGGGCTTTTTTCTTGTTAAGCACATGTAACCGGCCCCGGGCCATTTCCGATGGGGTCAGCCGTACTTCGCTACCATCCTGCAAACAGTAAAAGGCGGAAGCGATAAATGGCCCTCTTCATTGAAATCAAGTCAGCCGACGGGCTGGTCTCCCGCACCAGGCTCGATCCCGGCAAGAACCGCTTCACCGTTCGGCTTGGGGACAACTATCGCATCATCGACGACCAGACCGGCCGCACGCCGGACGGCATAGCCGTCAAACGCGTTGATAACAACCTGCTGGTCGATGGTCTCGACGGTCAACAGACCACCGTCGAATTCGCCGACTTCTACAATGTCTGCAGTGCGGGCAGTCCCTGCGAGCTGACGGTGGACACCGGCGCCGGCAGCGCCCCGGTCGCGATCACGCCCGGCACCCAGCCGATCGGCGCCCTGGCGGACGGCGCGTTCGTGCTGTACGACCCCAACTTCGCCGAAACGGCGCCGGCAACGCCGTCGCTGGGTGACGGCACTGCATTGCGCTACAGCCTCTACGGCCTCGGCGGACTGGCGGTGGTGGGCCTGGCCGCCGGAGGCGGCGGTGGCGGTGGCGGCGGCAGCAGCGGCGTCCGATCCGATGGCGCCCTCAAGCTGACCAGTTCGGAATTCGTGAACAGCCGCACGCCCACGCTCACCGGTGAAGGTGAACCCGGCGCCCGGATCACCGTGAGGATCGACACCGACGGCAACGGCACGCCCGATGTCGCCTATGCCACGACGGTCGGTCCCGATTCCACCTGGAGCATCAACCTGGCAACGGCCCAGCCGGAGAGCGGATCGTTGCCCCCCGGTGGGCTGCTCAACGCCAGCAACGTCAGCGTCACGTCGACCACGGCGGCCGGCACTGCCAGCCTGCCGACTTTCGTGCTTACCTTCGACGGCACGCCTCCCGCTCCGGCAGTGATCGCCCCCATCGCGACCGACAACCTGGTCAATGCGACGGAGAAGGCCAACGGTTTCGTCATCTCCGGCACGGCCGAAGCCGGTACCGTCGTGGTGCTGACCCTGAATTCCCAGGCGCTGGCCTCGGTGGCCGTCGGCGCCGATGGCCAGTGGCGGACGACGATTTCCGGCGCATCGGTGCCGGCCGACGGCGCCTACACCGTGTCAGCCGTCGTCCAGGACCGTGCCGGCAACCTGTCCACCGCCACCACGGCCAGCCTCGGCATCGACAGCACCCCGCCGGGCCTGCAGATCACCTCGATTGCAGGCGGCGACAGCCAGGTCGCGATCGCCGACGCCGGCAGCGTCAATTTCAGCGGCCGGACCGATCCGAATGCCCGGGTCCTGGTGCAATGGAACGGTGACAAGGCCGTGGTCGCCGACGGCAGCGGCAACTGGACGCTCAGCTATACCGGCATCGAAGTGCCCGATGTCCCGGCGGCCCCGCGTGGGATCAACATTCCCTACACCATCACAGCCACGGACGTCGCCGGCAACTCGATCGCCCAGGCCGGACAGGTTCTGGTCGATCGGGTGGCGCCAACCGCCCCCGCCATCAATACGGTGGCAGGCGACAATGTCGTCACGTTGACGGAACGGGCAAACGGCATCGCGGTGTCCGGCACCGTCGATCCAGCCGAAACCGGCGCCCGGGTCGAAGTGACCTGGGGCACCGTGACCGTTTCGACAGCCGCCACCAACGGCCAGTGGAGCGCCTTGTTCGGCCCCAACGATATTCCTGGGGGAGGCGGGGGCGGTGCTCCTCTCGCAACGACTGTGCGCGCCGTGGCGTTCGACGAAGTAAGCAATGTCAGTACTGCGACCACGCTCCCCGTCACCGTTGAGCGCCCTTTCAGCGCCCCGACGATCGGGAACGTCGAAGGCGACAACGTCGTCAGTGCCGCCGAACGGGCAGACGGTGTGCCCCTGTCAGGCACGGTCCAGGCGGGGGTTGCCGGAGTCAACGTCGCCTGGGGTACCTTCAGCGGCGCCGCCACTGTCTCCGGCACGAGCTGGAGCTTGAACGTGCCCGCGGGCCAGGTGCCGGCCGACGGCAACACCACCGTGACCGCTACGATCACGGGTGGCGGCGGCGGTGCTTCGGCCACGCGAGCAGTGGTCGTCGACACGACGCCGCCGGCTGCGCCGATCGTCGATCCGATTGTCACCAACATCGGCAACGTCGGCGATCCCCGGCCCGATTCCATCAGTCTTGCCGAAGAACAGGTCGGCGTCTTCGTCACCGGCAGTGCGGAAGCAGGGTCCAAGGTCATCGTGGAACTGGGGATCGTCTCCCGCCTGGTGACTGCAGGGTCGGACGGCAAATGGTCCACTGCCGCTGTGCCTTTCACCGATGCGGACATTCCCAATAATTCGTCCACGCTGCTGCTGCGCTCGAGCGCCACCGATGCCGCCGGCAACAGCAGCACATTGACCAGCCGGACCATCACCGTCGAGACGGTGACGCCGGTTGCCGAATCGCCGCTGACGCCGGATACGCTCAAGATGGGTGAACTGCTCTCCACGTCCGACGCCGCCGCGCGCTCGCAACTGGCGTTACCCGGCGGCAGCCTCGAGTCGGCGACCTGGAGCATGACGGCCACGCCCGCTCCCGGTGCGGCCGGTACGTTCGGCCTGGCGACGCTTGCGCCGGCACTGGAGTCGCTCCTGCTCGAGGACCCGCACAGCGCCGGCCGCTACGCCTGACGTCCCGGCGCCGGCCTCTTAGAACAGCCGGGGCCGCACAGACCCGCGCCAAAGCCGATACCATCGGCTCGTGATCTCCCCGGTGCATGGGCACCGGGGTCCTCTCGCGTGGACACGGGCAGGCGATGGCACTGATACTTGAAACCAGATGGGCCGACGGCTCGACGTCGCGGCTCCCCCTTCAGGCCGGACGCAATCGCGCACCGGTTGACGCCAGCAGCACCTACCGGATATTCGACGACCAGACCGGCCTCTCACCCGGGAGCATGAGCGTCAGGCGGGTCGACAGCGACCTCGTGATCGATGGATTGGGTCCGACCGGAACCCAAGCCGGCATCACGGTCGAATTTCCCGAGTACTACAACCTCTGCAGCACCTCCTCTTCCTGCGAGGTCGTCATCGAGAGCGGCGGCGGCACCGCGCCGGTGAAAATCACCGCTGCGACCGAACCGATCGGTGCCTTGTCCGATGGTTCCTTCGTGCTCTATGACCCTGGTTTCGTACCATCGACGCTGGCCGGACTCGGCGAAGCGATCCCGGTGCGCCCGATCCTCTATGGACTGGGTGGCCTCGCGGTGGCAGGGCTTGCGATCGGGGGCGGGGGGGTGGTGGCGGCGGTGGCGGCAACGTAGCGGCCGCCGGTCCCACGGCCGAACTCAAAGTCACCAGCGCGGAATTCGTCAATACCCGCGCGCCGCTGATCACCGGCGAAGGCGAGCCAGGTGCGCGCATCGTGGTGCAGATCGACGCCAATGGCGACGGTCGAACGGACGTCTCCTACTCCACCGTCGTCGGTCCCGACTTCCGATGGAGCGTCAACCTCGCTTCAGCCGTGCCGATCCAGGGCGCGCTGCCGCCGCAAGGCCTCCCCGATACCTCCACCGTGCTGGTCAGCCAGAGTATCGGCGGCGGTGAGTTTCAGAACCTGCCTCTCTACACCCTGACCTTCGACGATACGCCGCCGGCGCGGGCCGTGATCAACCCGGTGGCCAACGACAATATCGTCACCGGGCCCGAAAAGAATGCCGGCGTCACCGTGACCGGGAGCGCCGAACCCGGGGGAACGGTCGTTGTCACCTGGGGTCAGTCGACCAGGATCGTGCCGGTCGATGCGGCCAGCCAGTGGAGCGCGAGTTTCTCCAAGGAGGAGATCCCCGCCGATGGCCAGTTCTCGATTACTGCCGTCGCCCGTGACATCGCCGGCAACAGTGCCGTTCCGGCCCAGGCGTCCGTCACCGTCAATACCGGCTCCTTCCCCCTGGCGATCGGCGTCGTCGCGACCGACGACCGGGTCAACGCGGTGGAAGCGGCCAGCGTCGCCATCGGCGGCATCTCCGAAGCCAATGCGGCGGTGACTGTCGTGTGGCAGGGTACCGCCAAGCCTGCGGTCGCCGACGCCACCGGCAACTGGGTCGTCACGTTCAGCGGCGCGGAGGTACCGCTATCGACTGATCCGGCGGGTGCCAATTTCACGGTCACTGCCAATGCGGTCAACACCATCGGCAACATCTCGAACGCCCAGCGCGATGTCGTTGTCGATCGGATCGCTCCCGATGCGCCCACCATCGGCGTCGTCGAAGGCAACAACAACGTCTCGTTCGCCGAACGCCAGGATGGCGTCCAGATCACCGGCCTGGCAGAGCCCAACTCCGACGTGCGGGTGAACTGGAACGGGGATGTCCGGATCACCACCGCCGGCGCCACCGGCGCGTGGGCAGTCGACTACATCGCGGCGCAGGTACCTGTCGGACCGAACACCGCCTTGACCGCAATCGCCTTCGACATTGCCGGCAACCCGAGTGCCACGAGTTCCCGGACTATTTCGGTCGATGCGCCGCCGCCGCCGCCTCCGCCTCCGCCACCGCCACCGCCGCCACCGCCGCCACCCGCGCCGCCACCGCCCGCGCCACCGCCGCCCGCACCACCGCCGCCCGCGCCGCCACCACCAGCGCCACCGCCGCCCGCGCCACCACCGCCTGCGCCACCGCCGCCCGCGCCACCACCGCCTGCGCCGCCACCACCTGCGCCACCACCGCCTGCGCCACCTCCGCCTGCGCCACCTCCGCCTGCGCCACCTCCGCCTGCGCCGCCACCGCCTGCGCCACCACCGCCTGCGCCACCACCGCCTGCGCCGCCACCGCCTGCGCCGCCTCCGCCTGCGCCGCCTCCGCCTGCGCCACCACCGCCTGCGCCGCCACCGCCTGCGCCGCCACCGCCTGCGCCACCGCCCGCGCCACCACCACCCGCGCCGCCACCACCCGCGCCGCCACCCGCGCCGGAACCGCCCGCGCCGCCGCCGCCCGGACCGCCGCCTGCGCCGGAACCGCCAGCACCGCCGCCGCCCGGCCGCCGCCCGCGCCGGAGCCGCCCGCACCGCCGCCGGGCGGGCCACCGCCCGCGCCAGTCGCGGCAGCAGGAACGACGGTCTTGAAGGAATCGGCGGCGGGCGACGACGGTAGCGATCGCGGCGAGCCGGTGCAAACACCCTCCCCGACCACACCGCCCGCGCCCGATCAATACGCAGCCATCACTGACGATGCCGGGACCCGGGCTTACGAGACCACGACTCCTACGCCAACCGCACCGCCCGGACATGATGGGGCCGCGACCATGCTCGCGCTCTACGACTTCGGATCCGGCGATCAGGGGGGCCTGCACGCAGGTCGGGCGCCGACACCGACTCCGACGCCGACCGCGCCACCCGGGGCAGACACGGCCGCCACGCCGCTCACATTTCACGACCTGACATCAGGCGATCACGGCGGAGTGCGGGCGGGACAGCTGACCGTACAGCCTACGCCGGCCCCTGGACCGGAGGCGACGGACGGTATCACTTCATTGATCCAGCCCCCGGAGCAGGCCCACTTGCACGGCGGTATTGCCTGACCGGCAGGCTAGGAGGCCGGCAGCGGCAGGCAGGTCAGGCTTCCAGGAGCCTGTCGGAGTGAGGGAAGGATCCTAGCGGATCTGGATATCGACCCGGCGAGCCCGCTGCAGCGCGTCCTTCGTGGCACCCTTGGCGGATGCCTTGGTCTTGCCGGCGGCCACGACGGTGATGCGGGAAGCGGGAGCCCCTCCGGCCGCCAAGGCATCTGCCACTGCGCGTGCCCGGCGCTCCGACAGTTCGAGGTTGTACTCGTCGGTATGGCGGGGATCGGCATGACCGACAATCCTCACCCGGGCCCGCCCGAGGCATTCCCCCAGGCGCTGCAGCCGGTCCCGATCCTCGCTGGAAAGCGCGGCCGCATCGGTCTTGAAATAGACCGACTTTGCGAGCGACTTGATCTGGCGCGGGCAATCGGGCTGTTTCTTGAGCGGCGTCTTGCTGGCCTGTTGGCTGGGTTGCGGGTTCACCGGGCCACGCCCATCGATACGCGAATCACTGCGAGGATCGTTGCGGGGATCGCTGCGCGCAACCGCATCCGCATCGGCACGGGGCACAGGCGGCGCTGCCGCCGCCGGCGAACTCGAAGCGGATGACGGCAACGGTGCGGACTGGGAGGGGCTTGCGGAGGCAAGCCCGGTCGCAGGCCCGCCGACCGCGAGCCGGCTGTCGAGCCGATAGCCGTCCGGCAATTGCGCCTGAATCATATTCTCGACGTCGGCCTTGTCGCCCTGGCTGCTCACGGATCCTTTGAGGAGCACTTTCTCGCCCTCGACAGCCAGGCCCGAGAGTTTGCGTTCCCGCATCAGTGCCACGAGGCTGCTGAGCTGCCCGGTCCACCCCGCCGCGGTCGACGAAGCCGATGGACCGACCTTGAGTTCGTCCGCCACTCGCGCACCCTGGGCGCCGATCCTGATCGCATTCAGCCACTGGTTTCGGGTGGCCTCGTCGGCCACCGTGCCTCTGACAGTCAGCGCTCCATCCGCCGCCCGATCAATCGCGAGAAGCGTCGTTGCGGCACCGCCGACTGCCGTGGCGGACTCCGTCACGCCCTTCCCGGTGCCCGCCTCCTGGCCCGCCCTGGTCCCCGACAGCCCCGGGGGCTGATCCGCCACGCGACCCGCGCCACTGAACCAGATCAGCAGCAAGGCCGCCAGCAGGAGACCGGCGGTGCCCCACTTGAAACGCGAGAACTGCTTGACCGATCGAGCAGGCTTGCCGTACTGGTTGTCCATTCGGGAGGGCTGAGAGTAGTTAGGCTCGCGGACGAGCCTGTCAATCCGGAGTGGATCGGGCGGTAGAGTGCGAGCTCAATCCGGTCGTCGGACCGATGCCGGTCCCATCGTCATCGCCCGGATGCCCACCGTCCCTGGACACCGGCTCATCCTCGCTCGACCCCGGTTGCTCAGGAGCCGGCCCGGACGCTTGTTCGGCCGAACCCCGCTCGTCAGCCGATTCTTCGTCAGCCGATTCTTCGTCGTCAGCCGATTCTTCGTCGTCAGCCAATTCCTCGTCGTCAGGCGGGTCCGAATGGAGCGTTGCTTCTTCAACAGTGGCGTCAGCACCCTGCAGCCCATCTGAGTGCCCAGCCCCGAAGTGCCCGGCATCGGAGTGCCCGGCATCGGATGGCATCTCTCCGACCAGCCCGCCTTCGCCGGCAGCCAGTTCCGCTCTCAATTGTTCGAATCCGACATAGTCGCCGTTGAAGAGCAGGGACGCCTGTTCGGCCCAGGTCGAAGGATCCGCCAGACCCAGGCGGGAACCACCCGATTCCATCAGGCGGGAGAACTCGCCCAACGATGTTTCCGCGACCCGCTCGAAAGTCCTGATATCGGCCTCATGAAGGAGTTCAGCGATGTTGGCGTCGACGCCGTCGATCACCGCCAGGTTGTCCTGGCCATCATCGGTCAGGTACTGCCGCCGCAGCAGCAGATTCGCCGCCGCGAGGCCGGCGGCAAGCTGATCGGCGGTCCTTGCCTTCCTGACCAGTTCGGCTTCCTGGTCCCCGACCTCGTGCTCGCGCGCAAGGATTCGCGCCTCCCAGTTCTGCATGGCCGATTCACGATTAGACACGACCGCGATCCTGCGAGTCACGTCGGCCTCCGCCACGCTCAGTTTCTCCGAGCGGGTGGCCACGGCAGTCTCATTGGCCTTGAGCGCGTCGCTGCGCCCGCTGATGTCCTTCTCGCGCTCGTTGAGCGTCTGTCCCATGCGATCGAGATCGGCTCGGCGCTTGTCCATCGCCTGCTCGAGGCGGGTGACCTCTTCCGCGCGTTCGTCGACTCGCTTGGCCTGCGCCAGCAGTTCCGCATCCTTGGCGTTGACCGCTGCCTGCAGCTCGGAAAGCTCCGCCTCGCGCTGCTCGACCGCCGCCTGTCGTTCATCCAGCCTTACCGAGCGGGCCGCCAATGCGGCCTCCTGCTGCGCGACCCGATCCGCGGCAGCCTGCGCGTGCCGACGCCAGTAACGATAGTCGATGGCGAGTTCAACCAGCCATCCCGCCAGAAGCCCGAGTAAAAGCCACCACAATCCGCTCATCGAGCCTGCTCCACGGCGCGTGGATTCACCATCTGATCACCATCATCCTGAATTAGGGCTTCGGCCGCCCGCCACGATCGTGCAGTGGGGACACACTGACAAAGTGTGCCTCATTTCCCGCAACGCATCCACGCGCAAGTCTACCGGTCGATGCGGCCGGGAGATTCTACGGTCCAAGCAGGCCGGGTGTCGCATCCCTGCACCAGCCGTTTGCATGGCAGCAACGACGCTGATGCGCTGGTTTGCGCACCTGCTGCCGTCGTCCATCTACTGCGCTCAGAGCAATTGCCGGAGATCGGCGGCAATTTCCTCGACGGGTTGCGTGTGCCGGACGAACAAGCGCAGCCGGCCTTGCGTATCCAGAATATAGGATGCAGCGGTGTGATCGACGTTGTAGCTCGACCCGTCGCGGTTGGGTACCTTCTGATAGAACACCTTGAATTCCCGCGCGGCTTTGGCGGTCTCGGCTGGATCCCCACGCAGGCCGATGAAACTGGGGTCGAAGGCGGGAACGTACTTGGACAGGACTTC
Source organism: uncultured beta proteobacterium (assembly GCA_963834335.1). Classification (GTDB taxonomy): domain Bacteria; phylum Pseudomonadota; class Gammaproteobacteria; order Burkholderiales; family Burkholderiaceae_E; genus Lautropia. The sequence goes on from CAWIBK010000002.1 coordinate 1,795,060, forward strand.
CGGCGTGTCCCTCTCGGGATCCACGGTGACGAACAGGACTTGCAGCTTGCCGGCGTCGGCCCCGAGTTGCTCCTTGACTTTCGCAGCCTTGAGGAGCGTGGTCGGACAGACGTCCGGACAGTGGGTGAATCCGAAGAACAGGAGCACCAGCTTGCCGCGGAAATCCTCCAGCGAGACCGGCTTGCCGGTACTGGCATTGTCCAACGTGAGGGATCTGCCGTAGTCGGCTCCGGTGATGTCGGTGGACTTGAAGCTCGGCGCCTTGTCCTTGCAGCCCGACAGCAGGCCCCCGGCGGTGAGCGACGCGCCGAGCGCGAACGAAATCGACCCGAACCGCCGGCGGCCCGGCGAGCGAGGGGCCGGGTGCGGTTGTCCCAGGTGCTTATCTTGCATCAAATGTAGTGGTCCACCAGCAAGGCCCCGAACAGCAGGGCGAGATAGAGAATCGAATAGCTGAATGTCTTGCGGGCCAGAGCGTCGCTGTAGCTGCGCCACAATTGCCAGGCGTACCAGATGAATAACGCGCCAAGCGCCAGCGCGCTGACCAGATACAGCAGGCCGCTCATACCGATCAAGTAAGGCAGCAGCGTGACAACCACCAGCATGACCGTATACAGCAGCATGTTCAGGCGGGTGAAGGCCGACCCGTGCGTTACCGGCAGCATCGGCAGGCCCGAGCGCCGGTAGTCCTCCACCCGATAGAGCGCAAGCGCCCAGAAATGCGGCGGAGTCCAGACGAAAATGATCAGAAACAGCAACAGCGCCGGGGCCGAGACTTCGTTGGTGACCGCAGCCCACCCAAGGACGGGAGGCATAGCCCCGGACGCCCCGCCGATCACGATGTTCTGCGGCGTGCGCGGCTTGAGCAGCATGGTGTACACCAGGGCGTAGGCAACGAAAGTCGCCATGGTGAGCCACATCGTCAGCGGATTCACGAACAGGTACAACAGCATCGAGCCGGTGCCGCCGAGAACCGTTGCGAAGACCAGCGCCGGGCCGAGACCGATTTCGCCGCGGGCGGACCCGCGATGCGCGGTGCGTCTCATCCGGGCGTCGATGTGCCTTTCTATCAGACAGTTCAGGACGAATCCGGACGCCGCCAGCAAAGTGATGCCGCCGGTACCGGCAAGCAACACCTGCAGGGGAACCATCCTGTCGGTCGCGAGGAACATCCCGATGACCGCGCAGAAAACCGCCAGCAACACGACTCGTGGCTTGGTCAGTTCGAGGTACTGACGGACGATGCGGGACAACGGCCGGTGACGGATTTCCGAGACGTACACGGTATTTCAGGCGCCAGGTGATCAGAAGGGCAGGCCCACGTGGCCGCGGGCACCGCGCAGGCCCGTCGGAAGGTCGATCGGCTGCCAATTCGGAGCGCATCTGGCGGCCAGTGCAGGGCTGCGAGTTTAACATGCGGGCCGTATCCGGACCCGCACCGGTCCATATGGACGCACAATGCCCGGATTCAACTCCAGAAGCAAGGACCGCGATGAATTGCTGGTCATGGCCCGCCCTCCTGGCGCTTGCGATAGCGCTGCCGTCACCGGTCTCGGCACATACCCGCCTGGAGCGGACCACACCGGCCGCGGGCAGCGCCGTCGCCGAAGCGCCCTCGCAGCTATCCCTGAAATTCAGCCAGGGTATCGAGCCGGCATTCAGCCAGGTCCAGGTTCTGGATCCGGGCGGCAAGGCGCTTGCTACCGAAGCGGTGAAGAACGATCCGCCCGACGCGCGGCTGCTTCAGGTGTCCCTGCCCCGCCTTGCTCCGGGCACCTACCAGGTCCGCTGGCGGGTGCTCTCGGTGGACACTCACGTCACCGAGGGCAGCTTCTCCTTCGAGGTCCGCCCCTGACACGCCGGCAGAAGTCTGTCGGGGCATGAAGCCGGGATGAACGAGTGGGCGGCAGCCCTGCAGGCTGCACACGTTGCCGCTGCCCTGTTGCTGCTGGGCGAAGCGGTATTCGCGCTTGTGATTGCGCGGCCGGCTCTGATGCGGTTGCATCCCGCGGGGATCGAGGACGCCAGCCGGCGATTGCATCGCGTTGCCTGCTGGGCACTGCCCCTGAGCCTGGCGTGCGGTGCGGCGTGGTTCGTAGCAAAGGCAGCGGTGATGAGCGGACTGACGCCCGCCGAGGTGCTGTCCGGTCCGACGCTCGGCCTCGCCCTCGTTGAGACGGGCTTCGGCAGGATCTCGCTGGCTCGAGCAGGTGTCGCCCTCGCGCTGGGCCTGTTGCTCCTCGTCCTGCGGCGTTTGGAATCCGGCGCGGTGCGCGCAAGCTTCGGAATCGCCACTGCGGCATTCGCCGCCGTCTATCTCGGCTCGCTCGCCTGGGTCGGCCATGCCGGAACAGGCGACGACACGGAGGATGTCCTGCACATCGGCGCGGATGTCGCACACCTCCTTGCCGCCGGCTGCTGGCTCGGCGCCCTGCCCGCGCTCGTGTCCTGGCTGCAGCACGCGACGCCCGCCCTTGCAGCCGACGCGGCGCGGCGCTTCTCGACGCTCGGCCTGATCAGCGTCGGCCTGCTGACCGCCAGCGGCCTGGTGAATACCTGGTACCTGGTGGGCAGCATCCCGGGCCTGGTCGGTACCAGCTACGGCCACCTGCTGATTGCGAAGCTCGCCTTGTTCGGCGCCATGCTGGGACTGGCGGCAGTCAATCGCGGCATCGCCGCGCAGTCCACGGATGGCCCGGCATCCGGCGCATGGGCGTTGCTTCGCCGCAATGCCCTGGTCGAGATCGCACTGGGAATCGGGGTGGTCGCCGTGGTCGGGTTTCTCGGCAGCACGGTTCCTGCCGTTCATGAGCCTGCAACCTGGCCGTTTGCCCGCACCCTCAGCCCCGGCGCCATCGAGCAGTCCGCCTGGGGGCAGCTCGTGGTCACGGCCGCGGCGGCGGCGGCCGGCGTCGCCGCCCTCGTCCTGATCGCCGGCGTCCTCGGCCGGCCGCCCCGCATCCGGCTCGCGGCGCTTGCCGGCGTCGTGATCCCCCTGGGCGGCTTGGCCTTCCTGCTCGCTGTTCCGGCGAATCCGACGACCTACCACGTCTCCCCGGTGCCCTACGATACGCGGGCGATTGCGAGCGGTTCGGACCTCTATAGCGAGCATTGCAGTGGCTGCCACGGGAACCTTGCCGCCAACGGACCTGCAGACGACACCGATTCCCGATCGCCGGCACACGCCCGGATGGACCTCATCGAGCGAGTGCCGGATCGTCGCGAGGGCGACCTTTTCTGGTCGATCGCGCATGGCGTGCCCGGAACCTCCATGCCGGGTTTCGCTGCCCGGATGAGCACCCTCGAAATCTGGCAGCTGGTCCAGTTCCTGGATGCCCAGGCGTCCGCGCGCATTGCGCTCGCCATGTCCGATCGCATCCGGCCATTGCGGTCGGTCCCGGCCCCGGACTTCACCTACGAGGTCGGCGGAGGCGGGCAACGGTCGCTGCTCGGCCCGCTGGAGGGCGAGGCTGCGGTGACGCTGCTCGTCCTGTATTCCCTGCCATCGTCCCTGCCGCGACTGCATGAGATCGCCGCACAGTTGCCTGCCTACATCGCGGCGGGGGCCCGGGTGATCGCGCTGCCGATGCCAGGCTCCCCGCCCCTGCAGGCGAACGAGCAGCACGGCGCAGCCGCCACGCTGCTCGCCCGAGCCGACCCGGCCACCGCCAGCGTCTACCTGATGTTCGCTCGCGGATCAGGGCCGGCGCAGGACTCCCCTCATGCCCACATCGAATATCTGATCGATCGCTTCGGCTACCTCCGGGTGCGCCGGACCGCAGCTGCGACAGCGGCTGACGGGCGCGCGAGCTCAGGCACGAGCGAGGCGATCGCGCAGGATCTCCCGCCGGTTCTGCCGCAGATCCGCGCGCTGGCCGGCGAACCGGCCCGTGTACCGCCGCAGTGGGGCCACCGGCACTGAACGAACGGCACTGCCGCAATGCGCGACCGGCGAGCGATGCGCTATTGAGGGGCGCTATTGATACGGTCGAGGTCGAGGCGCTATGATGCAAGCAGCGCAAGGCCCTTGCGGTACCGGAGTGGTATCGGCAATGGTCGGGAATCGCGGTGAGTCAATGAGCCAGCAGGGGTGATCGGATCCGGTAAACAGCTACGCCATGGGGACGGACTATGAACATGCTTCGGCACTATTTCATCAGCGACAGCCTGGACGACCTGGAAGTATTCGAAGAGCAGCTTGAAGCCGCCGGCGTATCCACGCCGCAGATCCACGTACTGAGCAGCGACGACGCGCAAGTACAGAGCCATTCGCACCTGCACGCCGTGCAGTCCTTCATGAAGAACGATGTCGTCCACTCGACCCAGCGCGGTGCGGTAATCGGCGTGATCGTTTTCGCGCTGGTGCTGGCGGTGGCCTACCTTGCGGGCTGGACCGAGTCCGCGGCCGGGTGGATGCCCTTCATCTTCCTCGCAGTCGTGCTCCTGGGCTTCTGCACGTGGGAAGGCGGCCTGATCGGCATCCAGTCACCCAATCACAATTTCGCCCGGTTCGAGCAGGCATTGAAGGATGGCAAGCACATCTTCTTCGTGGACCTCGAACCGCAGCAGGAAGAGATACTGGAGCGCGTGCTGAAGCTTCACAGCAAGGTGGAACTGGCGGGGACCGGGTCATCCACCCCGCACTGGCTGATCACGCTCTGGCAGAAGTCCGGGCTGGTCAAGCACGCCTGACGCGCAGGCTCAGTGTGGCGGTGACTTCGGCGCCGAACCGGCGCCGAAGAACTCGCCGCGGGTGAGGAAGGTGTAGTCCGCCTCCAGCGCACCGATTCCCAGCAACACCAGCAGCAGCAGCGGCGGCACCAGGATCGCATAGACCAGGGCCAGACGCTCCCACACCATGTGCATGAAGACCGCCACGATCAGGCCGGCCTTCAGGAGCATGAAAACGATGATCAGGAACCATCTCAGGTAGCCCTGGAACTGGAAGTAGTCGACAGCGTAGGACGCCGCGCTGAGCACGAACAGCAGCCCCCATATCTTGAGATAGATGCCGATCGGATGCTGCTGACCCTGTGCATGTGCCACGGTGCCCCCTACCAGAGATAGAAGAAAGCGAAGATGAAGACCCACACCAGGTCGACGAAGTGCCAGTACAGTCCCATGATCTCGACGATCTCGTAGTTGCCCTTCCTGCCGGTCAGGAAGCCGGGACGCTCGCGGTCGAGGTCTCCGCGCAGAACCTTGATCGCCACGATGATCAGGAATATCACGCCGATCGACACGTGGGTTCCGTGAAAGCCGGTGATCATGAAGAAGGTGGAGCCGAACTGGGCCGCGCCCATCGGGTTGCCCCAGGGCCGGACGCCTTCTTCCAGGATCAGCTTGCTCCACTCGAAGACCTGCATGCCGACGAATGAAGCGCCCAGGAGCGCCGTGATTAGCAGCAGCACGAAGGTCGTGATCCGGTCCTTGCGGTAACCGAAGTTGACCGCCATCGCCATCGTCCCGCTGCTGCTGATCAGGATGAAGGTCATGATGGCGATCAGCACCAGCGGAATACTGTGTCCGAACAGCGTCAGCGCGAATACCTCGCTTGAATTCGGCCAGGGCTCGGTGGTGGACATGCGCACATTCATGTACGAGATGAGGAAGGCGCCGAAGATGAAGGTATCGCTGACCAGGAAGATCCACATCATGGTCTTGCCCCATGGGACCTTCTTGAACGCCTGCTGATCGGAAGACCAGTCGGCAACGAAGCCTTGCATGCCTTCGGGCCTGGTCAGGGTCCGATCCGTGCTTGGCGACAGCGGTGGCGTCATGGGCATCTGACCTCTTCAGGTTGAAAGCAGCAGCGCGAACAGGACCAGCCAGATCAGCAACAGGTAATGCCAATAGGCGGCGCACAGGCCGACGTGAAGTCGTATCTCACCGAGGTTGGCGCCACCCCGCACCCTCGCGACGGTCCGGCCCCAGGCCACCAGGCCGCCCACCAGGTGCAGGCCGTGCAGCGCCGTGAGCAGATAGAAGAAAGCGTTGGCCGGGTTGGCAACCAGGAGAAAACCGGAGGCGCTCAACTGCTGCCAGACTGCCAGCTGGCCAGCCAGGAACGCGAAGGTCAGCGCGCCGGCTGCATTCAGTCCGGTCCGCACGCTGTCCCGGTTTGCGCGCTTCGCCGCAACCACCGTCCATTGCATGACCACGCTGGTCAGGATCAGCACGGCGGTGTTCAACCATAACAGGGCAGGTTCCGGCAGCGGCTCCCAGTCTCCTGCTGTCATCCGCATCGAATAGGCGCTGATGAACAATGCGAACAGCGACGTCACCACGGCAAGGAAAACCCAGAGGCCGATTTTCACCGACGTGAAGCCCGTCTCCGGCGGCGCCTCGCCGATGCCCTCAACCGTCCAGGGTCGCACACTGAGCGTCTGGCGCAGCAGCAATCCGACGACGACCGCCATCACCGCGCCGAGGAAGAGGAATGCCGCCGATTCGCTCATGTCCGGCCGCCCCCGGGTCCAGGCCCGGGCTGACCCCGGCCCTCCCCGCTGGATTCCTGGGGCGGGACGTTCTGCGGAATGAAGTCCTGTTTCGCGCCAGGCACGCTGTAGTCGTAGGCCCATCGGTAGACCAGCGGCAACTGTTCGCCGAAATTGCCGTGATGAGGCGGCGTATGGGGCGTCTGCCACTCCAGGGTGGTGGCGTTCCATGGGTTGCCCCCCGACGGCTTGCCTTTGAAATAGCTCCACACCAGGTTCACCAGGAACACCAGTTGGAAGTACCCGACGACCAGGGCCGCGATGGTGATGCCCGCATTCAGCGACTGCGCCGACTCGGGAATGAAGTCGGTGCCGCCGACAGCGAAATACCGGCGCGGCACGCCGAGGAAGCCGAGGTAGTGCATCGGCAGGTAGATGGCGTAGGTGCCGAGGAACGTTCCCCAGAAATGAACCTTGCCCAGGGTCTCGTCCAGCATACGACCGGTCACCTTGGGATACCAGTGGTAGATCGCCCCGAAGATGACCATGATCGGCGCGACCGCCATCACCATATGGAAGTGGGCGACGACGAACATGGTGTCCGAGAGCGGAACGCTCACCGTCACGTTGCCGAGGAACAGGCCGGTCAGCCCGCCATGCAGGAACGCGAACAGAAAGCCGATGGAGAACAGCATCGGCAGTGTCAGGTGTATATCCCCGTGCCACAGCGTCAGCACCCAGTTGTAGACCTTGATGGCCGTCGGGATGGCGATGATGAGCGTCGTGGTCGCGAAGAAGAAACCGAAATACGGATTCATGCCGCTCACGTACATGTGATGTGCCCAGACGACGAAACTGAGGCCGCCGATCGCAAGAATGGCCCAGACCATCATCCGGTAGCCGAAGATGTTCTTCCGGGCATGGACGCTCAGCAGGTCCGAGACGATGCCGAATGCCGGCAGGGCCACGATGTAGACCTCCGGATGGCCGAAGAACCAGAACAGGTGCTGGAACATCAGGGGGCTGCCGCCGTCGTAGGCAAGCGCCTCGCCCCTCGAGACGATGGCAGGCATGAAGAAGCTGGTGCCCAGCGTCAGGTCCAGCGTCATCATCAGGGCGCTGACGAACAAGGCCGGAAACGCCAGCAGCGCGAGGATGGTGGCCATGAAGATGCCCCAGATCGTCAGGGGCAGACGCATCATCGTCATGCCGCGCGTGCGGGCCTGCAGGACCGTCACGACATAGTTCAACCCGCCGAGGGTGAAGCCGACGATGAAGAACATCAGCGAGACCAGCATCAGCACGATGCCGCCCGTCGACCCCGGCGTACCCTTCAAAATCGCCTGCGGCGGGTAGAGGGTCCACCCGGCCCCGGTCGGCCCGCCGGGCACGAAATAGCTCGCCACCAGCAGCAGCACGGCAAACAGGTAGATCCAGTAGCTCAGCATGTTGGCGTAAGGGAACACCATGTCCCGGGCGCCGACCATCAGCGGGATGAGGTAGTTGCCGAAGCCGCCGAGGAACAGTGCGGTGAGCAGGTAGACCACCATGATCATGCCGTGCATGGTCACGAACTGGAGGTAGTTGCTGGGATCGATGAAAGAGAAGCGGTCGGGAAATCCCAGCTGCAGCCGCATCAGCCAGGACAGCACCAGCGCGAGAAAACCGATGGCGATTGCCGTGATCGCGTACTGGACCGCGATGACCTTGGCGTCCTGGCTCCAGATGTACTTCCCGATGAACGACTTCGGATGGTAGAGCTCCATCTCCTCGGATTCAGCCGGGGGAACAAACGCGTTTTCGTCGTGTGCAACGTAAGACATGAGATCCTCTGCGTTGGTTGCCCGGACCGCCGGCCTCGCCTTCCTTCAGCGCAAGGTATTGATGTAGGCGACCAGGTTCTCGATCTTCTGGTTGTCGGTGAGCGTGGCTGACATCAGGGCCATCTGCGCACCATACATGTCGTCCGGATGCCGGCCGCGGATGCCCTGTCGGAAATTCCCGAGTTGCGTCACCAGGTACCAGTCGTTCAGGCCTTTCAGCCCGGGCGCGTTCATCGCCTGAAGGCCGCGCCCGTCCTGGCCGTGGCACGCGCCGCAGGTCGAAACATACAAGCGCTCGCCGTCGCCGGGATTGCCGTTCACGCTCACCGGCGACGGCTTGCCGGGCAGGGAGCCGATATAGGCGCTGACATTGGCGATGGCCGCATCGTCCGCCAGGGTGGCGGCCATTGGCGCCATCATCTTGCCGAACACGTCCTTTTCATGCGCGCCCCGCACCCCGTCCTTGAAATACTTCAATTGCCGCCGCAGGTACCACTCCCCCTGCCCGGCCAGTTTCGGGGCGTTCAGCTGACGATTGCCCTCCGCCTGCTGGCCGTGGCAGGCGGCGCAGGTCGCGTACAGCTTTTCGCCGGCCGCTAGGTCGCCACCCGGGCGCGCCGCGACCTCGGCAAAGGTCGGCTGCTTGCCCAGCCACGCCTGGAAGGCCGGCTCCTCCACGATTTCCACCTTGCCGCGCATCGCATAGTGGGCGGTGCCGCACAATTCGTTGCAGAGGAGATCGAACTTGCCGACCCGGGTGGGGGTGAACCAGATATAGGTGACGACGCCGGGGACCAGGTCCATCTTTGCGCGGAATTGCGGCACGGCGAAGTTGTGCAGGACATCCAGGGAACGCAATTGCGCCTTGATCGGCAGGTTGATCGGCAGGTGGACTTCCTGGCCTGAGACGAGCACGTCGTCCTGAGCATTCGGATCGTCGGGATTCAGGCCGAACGGATTGGCGTCGCTGATGTATTTCGCGTTGGACGTGCCGAGCTTGCCGTCCTTGCCGGGAAAGCGAAAACGCCAGTGCCACTGCTGGCCCACCGCTTCGAACACGGCGGCCTCTTGCGGCACGTCGACGAACTTCGCCCACACGAACAGGCCGGGCGCCAGCATGGAGGCAACCCCCACCGCGGTAACCGCGGTAAGCCACCATTCCAGCTTCTTGTTCTCCGGCTCGTAGGCTGCGCGCCTGCCCTTGCGGTGGCGAAACCGCAGGACGCAATACGCCACGAAGAGGTTGACCACCACGAAGACAAAGCCGGTGATCCAGAACGTGATGCTGATCGTGTCGTCAATCGCGCCCCAGTTGGATGCGATCGGCGTGAAAAACCACGGGGTCAGGAAGTGGAAGAGAAGGGAGCCGACGATCAGCAGAACCAAGACAATAGCCAGGATCATAGAGACGAGTCCTGTTGCTTGAGTTGCGTGCTGCGAAGGCGTGCACGCTTACCGGGTGCATCGATGCATCTCCAACCAGCACATACTAGTGCAACTCAAGGAGATCCGCGACGTTTTCTTTGGCCAACCCGGCCGTGGCATTCAGGACGGGTCGCCGTCAGGCGAGGCGGCGCACCCGGAAATTCAGGATCAGCAGGCCACCGACCAGCGCGGTCGCGCCGCCGGTATGGAGCACGGCGGCGGCCGCCGGCCAGTCGAGAAAGATATTGGTCAGGCCGGTAATCAATTGCACCAGCAGGATCGCGAGCAGCCATGTCCCGACCGTCTCCAGTCCACGGACGCGGCGCACCCGCCACGCCAGCGTACCCACCAGGACCAGCACCAGATAGGCCATCAGCCGGTGTGCATAATGAATTGCGGTAAGCGCCGGGAACGGTAATCCTGCACCATCTGCGGTCATGCCCAAGGGTCGCCACACCTCGAAGCCGGCTGCGAAATCCATGCTCGGCCACCACGAGCCTTGGCATCGGGGGAAATCCTGGCAGGCTAGAGTCGCGTAATTACTGCTGACCCAGCCGCCCAGGGCAATCTGGACGAACAGCGCCACCAGGGCAGCGGCGATCCAGGGACGAAGGCGCGCAGCGTCGGCGGCAACCGGGGGATAAGTACTGCTCCGGTTGCGCTGCATCAGGAGGAGGGCGAACAGCGTCATGCCCCCCAGCAGGTGAGCGGTCACCACCACCGGCTGCAGGCGCAAGGTGACGGTCCACATACCGAACATACCCTGCAGGATCACCCATGCCAGGGTGAAGACGGCCAGGGCGACGGACGGCCGTGCCGGGCCCGGCGGCAGCCGCCACGCGAGCCAGGCGAGGCCGATGATCAGCAGGCCGAGCGCACTGGCGATGTAGCGATGCAGCATCTCGACCCAGGCCTTGAAAACCGTCACCGGACCCTGCGGTTGTTCCAGCGCCTGCGTGCGGATCTCCGACATCGCGCCGATCGGACTGGCCTTGCCGTAGCAGCCCGGCCAGTCCGGACAACCCAGGCCGGCATCGGCGACCCGCACGAAGGCGCCGAACATGATCAGATCGAAGGTGATGAACAACGCCACCGTCAGCATGAGCGAGAAAAGCCGGGTGCGGTCGCGGCTGCCGGTTCTAGCCAATTCGCGACGCCTTCATCAGCCGCTGCAGGTCCTTGCGGGTGCGGGCAGGATCCGGATCCTTGGGGTACCGCATCATCAGGTTGTGCAGGGGATCGACCAGATAGAGGTGATCTGCAAGCCTGGTCTGCGCCTCGATCGGGAGCAGTTCCACGAGGTCGCGCGGATCGACGCGCAGCACCGTCAGATCCGGGTGCGCTGTCAGAATCGCCGCGGGCAGTGGCTTGTCGTCGGTCACGAGCAGAACCCGCACCAGGCGGTCGCGCTCCTTTCCGAGCGACGCGTGGGTCTGGCGCATGAAGAACAGCTTCTCCGCGCACCGCAAGTCACAGGCGCCCTGGTCGACGGCAAGCAGTATCCATCGGCCCCGGAAAGCGGCCAGGCCCTGGGGAGCCGACATATCCGACCCCGGGGGCTGCTTCGCATCGTCGGCGGCCGGCGCATGAACGACGGTGGCGGCAATGGCGGGCACCGGCCGCTGAGGCTCGATCAGCGTTCCGTAGTTGATCTGCCCGGACGGGGGGAAGACGTAGTAGGCGAGGTAAGAGGCCACGACCGGCGCAACGCACACTGCAATCAGCAGGTACAGCTTCCAGGACGGACGGCGGCGTACCCGACCCTCGGACGCGACCGGGCCGGACTGAACCGGCGCCTGCGACGAACCGCTATCGGACATCCACACTCCTTCTTCGGCGCCATAGCAGCGCCAGCCAGGTCAGGATCGCGGCGGCAGTCAGCGCGAACCATTGAAAGGCATAGCCCAGATGTTTGTCGACTGAAACCCCCGGACGGTTCCAGTCCCGGGCCAGTCCGTCCTGATAGTCGGGTTCCACCGTCTGGCGCACGATGACCGGATACGGCGCGTAGCCGGACCAGCGCGCGAATTTCTCGTAGGTGAAATGTTGCCAGAGCTGGTCACCTGGCCCGGGCACCGGTTCATCGCCAAGCATCATCGGCTGCTGCAGTTCCGCCACCGCCATTCCCGCGATGCGGACCATGCCGGCCGGTGTCGGCACCGTCGGCAGCCGATTGCGATCGGCCGGGTCGCGTGCCACCCAGCCGCGCAGGACGAGCACGCGACGATCGGAGCGGTCCAGCTTGACCGGGGTCAGCACGTGCATGCCCGCGACACCGTTGCGGGTTCGATTGTCCAGGTATATCGTTCGCGAAGAATCGAACTCGCCGCTGAGTTGCACGAGACGACCATCGAGTGCGGCCGGTGCCGGGAGCGATCCGCCGGCTGCGAGGCCGGGCGCTCCCGGGCCACCGGCCAGGTCCCGCGCCGGTTCGGCCGCGGCGCGTTCCTGCGCCGACTGCAGCGCCGCCTTCTCATCGGCACGACGCAACTGCCAGAACCCGAGCGCCAGACCCAACAGTACGACAGCCAGGGCGGCGGCGCTGGCCGCGGCGATGCCCCCGCGGTCGTAGAATGAACGTCATCTTGCTGATGCAGACATCGAGGAAGCCAAGGCAGTGAAACCCGTCATCATCCTTGTCTTCATCATGATCTTCGGCAGCTTGGCCGGCGCCGGATACTTCATCGTCCGTGACCGCGGAAAAACCCGCAATACCGCCTGGGCGCTTACTGCCCGCATCGGCTTGTCGGTGGCGCTTTTCCTCTTCATCTGGTTCGCCCACTGGATGGGCTGGATCCAGAGCACCGGCCTGCCGGTCGGGCGCTGATCGACCCGGCCCGCACCCATCGGCGGGCGGAGCGAATCAAAGCCAGTAGACGACGACGTAGAGCAGCAGCCAGACGACGTCGACGAAGTGCCAGTACCAGGCCGCGCCCTCGAAGGCGAAGTGATGCTCCGCCGTGAAGTGCCCCTTGATGATCCGGGCCAGGACCACCGACAGCATCAGTGCGCCAACGGTCACATGAAATCCATGAAAGCCGGTGAGCATGAAGAAGGTGGATCCGAACACGCCGGAGGTCAGCTTCAGGTTGAGTTCCTGATAGGCGTGCATGTACTCGTAAGCCTGCAACCCCATGAACAGCGCCCCAAGGCCGACCGTGAGGAACATCCAGAAGATGGTCTTGCCGCGGTGGCCGTCCTTCAGGGCGTGGTGCGCGATGGTCAGGGTCACGCCGGAACTGAGCAGCAGCGCGGTGTTGATCGTCGGCACCGGCCAGGGACCGATGGTCTCGAACGCGTCGATGGTGCCGGCCGGGCCGAGGTTCGGCCACGCGGCGCCGAAATCCGGCCACAGGAATTGCTTGTGATCGAGATCTCCCAGCCAAGGCATCGCCACGACGCGAGCGTAATACAGCGCGCCGAAGAAGGCCGCAAAGAACATGACCTCCGAGAAAATGAACCAGCTCATGCTCCAGCGGAAGGACGCATCGACCCGCTGGTTGTAGAGCCCGCTCTCGGATTCCCTGGCTGCCTGGCCGAACCAGCCGAACAGCGTATAGATGAAGACCGCCCCGAACGCGGCGAAGAGGTACGGGCCCCAGGCGGCACCGTTGACCCACCCGGCCATGGAAACCCCGAACAGGGCCAAGGCGATCGAGCCGACGGCCGGCCACTTGGAAGGTTCCGGGACGAAATAATACGGCGCTGAAGTGGGATGCGAGCTTGCGCTCATGGAAGGTCTCCTGGAAATACCCGCGGGCTAGCCGGCACCGCCGACGGCCCAGCGTACGATGAACAGCAAAGTGGTGACGAAAACGGCTGCGCACACGATCCCGACGATGATCAGGTGCACTGGATTCAGGTTGGCGATGTCGGCCTCATGGGCACCGCGACCGCGGATGCCCAGGAACGCCCAGGCAACCGCCTTGAAGGTGCCGAGAATGGTGCCCCGTCGCGCAATAGGCCGATCCTCGCTCTGTCCGTCCTGGTGAGCCATGGTCCGCTCCCGCAATAGTTGCGTCTGCCCGGTCATGTGCTGCCTTTCGGCGCTGCGGCCGCCGGCGCTTTACCGACCTGCCCGCCTACGTCGAAAAACGTGTAGGACAGCGTGATCGTGGTGACTTCCGCCGGCAGTTCCGGATCGATCACGAATACCACCGGAAAACGCCGGGTTTCGTTGGCCGCCAGCGTCTGCTGCTGGAAACAGAAGCACTCGAGTTTGCGGAAGTAGGTACCGCGCGATCTTCGGCGCGTAGCTCGGAATCGCCTGGCCGGCCATGGTGCGGTCGACCGTATTGACCAGTTCGTATTCCACGGTCGCCAATTCACCCGGATGCACCTCGATCGACCGCTTTACCGGCTTGAAGCGCCAGAGTCCGTGGATGTTGGTATCGAACTCGACCACGATCGTTCTGGAGGTGTCGACCTGCGTGCTCTTGGCGAATGCCGACGCAGTCTCGTCCCGCCGCGTCAGCACGTTCACCCCGGTGACGTCGCAGATCGCGTTGTAGAGCGGAATCATCCCCCACCCGAAACCGAACATGATCAGCGCGAAGACCGCCAGCTTGCCGAGCATGGGCCAGTTGCCCTTGCCGCTCTGGTGACTCTCCTGATCAGGCTGCTCGATGCTCATGCTGGCTGCGATCCTCCGGCGGGACTACTTGAAAAGGCTATGGTTGACGATGACGCCGATGAAGAAAACCAGCGCTATCGACAGCAGGATCAACGCGGTTCTCAGGTTGCTGCGACCCCGGGCCATTATTTGATCGTGGGTGGAACTTCAAAGGTGTGGAAGGGCGCCGGCGAGGGCACGGTCCACTCCAGACCGTTGGCCGCCTGCCAGGGGTTTTCCGCTGCCTTGGGTCCGCCCTTGATGCACTTGACGACCGCCGCCAGGAAGATCAGCTGGGACAAACCGAACCCGAAGGCGCCGATCGTCGCGACCATGTTGAAGTCGGCAAACTGCATCGGGTAATCGGCATAGCGGCGGGGCATCCCGGCCAGGCCCAGGAAGTGCATCGGGAAGAACGTGATGTTGAAGAAGATCATCGAGCCCCAGAAGTGCCACTGCCCGAGCTTCTCGCTGTACATGTGGCCGGTCCACTTGGGCAGCCAGTAGTAAGTGCCGGCGAACAGCGCGAACAGCGAGCCCGCCACCAGCACATAGTGGAAGTGAGCCACGACGTAGTAGGTGTCGTGCAGCGCGATGTCCAGCGGCGCCGCGGCCAGGATGACACCGGTCAGCCCGCCGATGGTGAAGACGATGATGAAGCCGATCGCGAACAGCATCGGCGTCTCGAACGACATCGCCCCGCGCCACATGGTCGCCACCCAGTTGAACACCTTCACCCCGGTGGGCACGGCGATCAGCATCGTTGCATACATGAAGAACAGCTGGCCGGTCACCGGCATGCCGGTGGTGAACATGTGGTGCGCCCAGACGATGAACGACAGAATCGCGATCGATGCGGTTGCATAGACCATCGAGCTGTAGCCGAACAGGCGCTTGCGCGAGAAGGTCGGGATGATCTCCGAGATGATGCCGAAGGCCGGCAGGATCATGATGTAGACCTCGGGGTGCCCGAAGAACCAGAAGATATGCTGGTACATCACCGGGTCACCGCCGCCGGCGGCATTGAAGAAGCTGGTGCCGAAATGCCGGTCCGTCAGGACCATGGTGATCGCGCCGGCAAGCACCGGCATCACTGCGATCAGCAGGTAGGCGGTGATCAGCCAGGTCCAGACGAACATCGGCATCTTCATCAGCGTCATGCCGGGCGCGCGCATGTTCAGGATGGTGGTGATGATGTTGATCGAACCCATGATCGAGCTCGCGCCGGCGATGTGCAGCGCGAAGATGGCCATGTCCATGCCCGGGCCCATCTGCACCGACAGGGGCGCATAGAGCGTCCAGCCGGCAGCGGTGGCGCCGCCGGGAACGAAATACGATCCGACCAGCAGCAGGCCGGCCGGAATCAGCAGCCAGAAGCTGAAGTTGTTCATCCGCGCGAACGCCATGTCGCTGGCGCCGACCATCAGCGGAATCTGCCAGTTGGCAAAGCCGACGAAGGCCGGCATGATCGCGCCGAACACCATGATCAGGCCGTGCATCGTGGTCAGCTGATTGAAGAACTCCGGACGCAGGAATTGCAGACCCGGCTGGAACAGCTCGGTGCGCAACAGCAGGGCATTGATGCCCCCCACCATGAACATGGTGAACGAGAACCACAGGTACATCGTGCCGATGTCCTTGTGATTGGTTGCGAATACCCAGCGCCGCCAGCCCTGCGGATGGTGGGCATGCTCATGGGCATCGTGTCCATGAGCCTCATGTTGTCCGATCACTGCGCTCATCATCTACTCCGTGTAATTCCTGCTGCTATCCAGTCCTGCTGCTATCCGGTCCTGCCGCTGTCCCGTTGCGCGAGACGACCGCTTCGGTCCGCGCAATGCGGGCCACTCCATATCCTGCTGAATCGTGAGATTGCCGGCACGGAATCGCCCACAGGAACCTGCGATCCGCTGCTCAGGTTACTTGCGCTGCGCGGCGACGTCCTTGGGCTGGACGATGTTGTCCTCGGCCTTGTTGCCGAAACTGTTGCGCGTGTAGGTGATGACCGCGGCGATTTCGGTGTCCGACAACTGCTTGAAGGAAGCCATCGCCGTCGGCGTGCCGTTCTTCACCACGCCGTTAAGCAGGATGTCGATCTGGTCTTCCTGCTTGCCGAGCACCTTCGGCGACTGGGCCAGGGCGGGGAACGCGCCCGGCACGCCCTGGCCGTTGGCCTGGTGGCAGGCAACGCAGTTGGTACCGTAGACCTTCTCGCCGCGCGCGACCAGGCCCGGCACGTCCCATTCCTTGTTCGGATCGTCGGCCTTGGCCAGCATCTCCTTGCGCTTCTCGTCGACCCACGCGGCGTAGTCGGCCTCGGATCTCACGTCCACGACGATCGGCATGAAGGCGTGATCCTTGCCGCACAATTCCGCGCACTGGCCACGGTAGACACCGACCTTCTCGGCGCGGAACCAGGTATCCCGCACGAAGCCGGGAATCGCATCCTGCTTGACCCCGAACTGCGGCACCATCCAGGCGTGGATCACGTCGTTGGCGGTCACCACCACCCGGATCTTCTTGTCCACCGGAACGACCAGGGGGTTGTCCACTTCCATCAGGTAGGTGTCGGACTTGGTCTCGTTGCCGGTGACCTGGGCCAAGGGGGTGGAATTGGTCGACAGGAAGTTGATTCCCTCCCCCTCGCCCTTCAGGTACTCGTAGCCCCACTTCCACTGATAGCCGGTGGCCTTCACGGTGAGGTGCGCGTTGGACGTGTCCTTCTGCGCGATCACCTCCTGGGTGGCGACGACGGCGAGCCCGACGACGATCACGAACGGCACGATCGTCCAGGCGATCTCGACTGCAGTGCTCTCATGGAAGTCGGCCGCCTTGGCGCCGCGGGACTTGCGGTGCGCGAAGATGGCGTAGAACATCGCGCCGAAGACCACCACGCAGATCGCGACACTGACCCACAGCAGGGTGTCGTGGATGAAATGCTGGCCCCGGGCGATGCCGGTCACCGGCTCGGGCAGGTTCAGCTGGAAACGGCGAGGCCCGCCGGGCATGTCCGCCTGTGCCGCGGCGCCGGTCCAGTACAGGGCGAAATAAAGAAATCCGACTGCCGCCATGACCGATCGCACGAGCCTGGCGCGCGCTGCGCCGGCCAACCGTACGACTGGCCCGGTGATCGCGGCCGCGCAGCCTCCTGGCCCTTGCTCGCCGCCTGCCGGCCCCTGCTCAATCATCCCGCCCATTTTCCTGTTCCTGCCTTTCCGAATCCACATGCTGGTCATCGCCAACTGGCCCTGCCTGCCGCCAGAAGATGCGTCCGAATCTCCCGAGCCAGACTCTCCCGCTTGAGTCGCGGAACGAATCGGCCCACTTCCACCGCCTTGCCGGACACCGCCAGCCCGATCAGCGAATCCCCGCCGGGCCCCGGGCCCGGACGCGGATACTCCACTTGCGCAAACGCCGGATGCGCCACCTGTCGCTGGATCCGATTGGCAGTATTGAACTCGATAATCAAGGCGTCGGGGGTGAGGACCACCCGTTCGTAGTCGCCGGCGTGTCTCGCGTAGGCGACAAACGCAGCGACCAGAGCCGCCACCTCCACCACCGAGAACACCAGAATCCACCAGGCACCCGCCAATGCAAAGACCGAACCAAGACCAATCGAGACCACCGCCAGCGACCCCAGCAACGATGCAAACTGACGCGGTGACAAAGAGCAGTTGCGCTTCAATGTCCACTCGCGAGTCGTGAAGACCGCGGCGGCATCTTCGATCGCCACCAGGCCTTCACCTGCCAGGTTCCGGGCTGTCCGGTTGTCGCAACTTTCGATTATAGCTTGCTCCTCGGACCGGTGAAATTGAACCACATCGAGCCCGTCCGGGCGACGCTTGACGGCGGGACACCAGGCGTGACCGTAGACCAGTTCGATCGACAGGACCAGAGGTTCTCCCGGGCCCGGCTCGCGCGCGACCGGCATCGCAGAAAGCCCTTGCACGTCGCGCCGGAACTTGTCGACATCCTGATAGGTCAGAGAGAGCCGCTCGACGTCCATCACCGGATCGGCAAATCCGGCCGCGGACAAGGCGTCGCCCCAGTCGTGCAGATCCTGGAAAGCGGGCCAGCCGCGGGCTTCGGCCGGCCTCGCCTCCTTGAGCGTGTCCACGCCGAATGCCGAAAACATCAGCAGTCCTTCCGGACGGATCACGCGTTGCCATTCGGCAACCGCCGCGAGGGGATCGTCGAACCAGTGCGCGGCGAGGTTGGACCAGACCATATCGATTGCGTCCGCCGCCAGGGGCAGCGCGTGCGCATCCGCGGCCAGCCACAGCGGCAATGTCGCCGGCAAAGGCTGCGGGCTCCCGAGGCCCAGGCGGGAGAGTAGACGCCGTGCGCCTGCCGCGACCGAGGCGCGGCTGCCGGGGGCACCTGCCGCCACCGCCAGCGACCGGTCCGCCAGGTCGGCGCCGATCATCAACGCGCCTGGAAAGCGCGCCGCCAGCGTCGCCAGCGATTGGCCGAATCCGCAGCCGAGATCGAGCACCCGAACGACCGGCTGCAGCTTGATCAGGTCCAGGCGCTCCAGCATCCGACGCTCGACTTCCCGGAAAAGGAAATCGGCATGCTCGTCCGGCGCACGCCGGTTGTTGAAGGCCGCTCGAACCGTCGTCCGTTCTAACCCGGTCGGCTTAAGCATGATGAAACGAGTATAGCGAGCGGGGCCATCATCACCGGCGAGTCGTACCGGCCTCCGGGGGAATAGGAACTCACTGAACTGCACTGAACTCACTGAACTCACTGAACTCATGGCCCTCACAGGACAACTGGCGACTGGCGCCGCAGCCCGCTTCACGAGAGTTGCCGGCCAGGCACGCCGGTGGATCGGACAGCGTCGGCGGGAGTGGCAGCGCCACCGGCCCTTGGCCGAGGCGTTCGGACACTTCCTGCCGCGCCGCTGCCTGCTGTGCGAGGCATCCTGCGGCGCTGCGCCGCTGTGCCCCGCCTGCGAGCGATTTCTGCCGGGGGCAAGGCGGTCACGCTGCCTCATCTGCGCCCGCCCGTGGCAGACCTCGGGGCGCTGCGCCGCCTGCAGGGAGACACCGCCCGCCTATGACGCCACGGTGGTCGCGGCCGATTACGCCCCGCCGCTGGACCGGGCGATAACGGCCCTCAAGTTCGCCGGCCAGGTCGGATTGGCGCAGGGATTGGGCGACCTCCTGGCCGCCG
Organism: uncultured beta proteobacterium; assembly: GCA_963834335.1. Lineage (GTDB taxonomy): Bacteria > Pseudomonadota > Gammaproteobacteria > Burkholderiales > Burkholderiaceae_E > Lautropia. The sequence goes on from CAWIBK010000002.1 coordinate 1,814,535, forward strand.
CTATGCAAGCGCAGGGAGACAGTCCCGTCCCGATACTCGACCGGGTCGTCCCCATCCCCCTTGCCGCTCCCCGGCTGGCCCAGCGCGGCTTCAACCAGTCGCAGTTGATTGCGGCGCGATGCTCCGGCGTTCGTCGATGTCCCCTGCCAGGCTGCTGCGCCCGGAGATCCTCGTGCGTCAGCGCGACACCGTCGCCCAATCGCTACTGCAGTGGAGCGCGCGCCAGGCCAACCTGGACCATGGCTTCGTCGCAACCACCGACCTCTCCGGCCTGCAGATCGGCGTCGTCGACGACGTGATGACCACCGGTGCCACCCTTCAGGCGGCAGCGCTGGCGCTCAAGGCCGCGGGTGCGGAGAAGGTGGTCAACCTGGTCGTCGCCCGGACCGCTTGAGCCGTCGCGGCCCGTCCCGCCGGAGCGAGCCTGCTATCCTGCCGGACGCCACTCCTTCCCTGCTGCCGGCAGCCGTGTTCAACGTCGTCCTCGTCCATCCGGAGATCCCGCCCAATACCGGCAACGTCATCCGGCTGTGCGCCAACAGCGGCTGCCGACTGCACCTGATCGAGCCGCTGGGGTTCCCTATCGACCACGCCCGCATGCGGCGTGCCGGCCTCGACTACCACGAGTTCACCGCGATGCGCGTGCATCCGGACTGGGACAGCTTTCTCGCGGAAGAACAACCGGTGCGACGCTTCGCCCTCAGCACCAGCGGGCAGAAGAGCCCGTTCGATTGCCGCTTCGAGCCGGGCGACTGGCTGGTTTTCGGTTCGGAAAGCGCGGGCATGCCGCCGGCCGTGAGCCGAAGTTTCAGCGCGCAACAGACCCTGCGGCTGCCCATGCGCCCGGCCAACCGCAGCATGAACCTCTCCAATGCGGTGGCGATCGTCGTCTACGAGGCCTGGCGCCAGAACGGTTTCGCCGGCGGGGGCTAGACATCATGGTCGCCCGCTCAAAGCGAGGCGGCCATGACGTCTAAGAGGTCGGAGTATGGGACGAGGCCTCCGCGTCCAGCAGGTCCAGGGCCTCGGCGACGGTGCGGCACTGCTGGATGGTGGCATAGTCCTTCGCCTGGACCAGGCCCGCGTCCACCAGGCCGCGGCAGGCCGTCAGCAAGGGCCCCCAGTAATCGGCCGGATCGCACAGGACGATCGGCTTGGCGTGAACGCCGATCTGCCGCAAGGTCACCACCTCGAACAACTCGTCCAGGGTGCCGAAGCCGCCCGGAAGGACCAGGAATCCATCGGCCGCCTCGATCATGCGCGTCTTGCGAAACGGCATATCGGCGACCACTTCCAGTTGCTGCAGGCCGGTGTGCCCGGCCTCTTTCGACACCAGCTGCTGCGGAATGACGCCGAGGACCTGGCCGCCGGCCGCCAGGGCCGCGTTGGCCAGTTCGCCCATCAAGCCGACGCTGCTGCCGCCGTAGACCAGCTGCCAGCCGCGACCGGCGATCGCCGCGCCGACTTCTGCCGCCAAAGCCGCGAAGGCGGGATCGTTGCCGAGGCGGGCGCCGCAAAACACTGCGATCGCCCGCGCTGAAATCGCCCGCACTGAGATCGCCTGCACGGGGATCTCCTGCACGGGGATCTCCTGTCTACCCGCGCTCACCTGGTGCCGCCCCGCTTCATTCGACCCGGGGCTCGCGGGCGAGCAGGCTCGCGACCGCATCGGCCGGGGTCGACCTGCCCTCGATCACTGCCAGCACCGCCGTGCTGACCGGCATCTCGACCGCCGCGCGCTGTGCCGCGGCGACCACCGCCCGGCAGCAGGCGATGCCTTCGGCGACATGGCCGAGGTGCTGCAGGATGTCGTCCAGCGGCAGTCCCTGCGCCAGTTTCAAGCCCACCGTGCGATTGCGAGAGAGGTCCCCGGTGCAGGTCAGCACCAGGTCGCCGATGCCGGCCAGACCCATGAAAGTCTCCGCCTGCGCCCCGTAAGCCAGGCCGAAGCGGGTCATCTCGGCAAGGCCGCGGGTGAGCAATGCCGCCCGCGCGTTGTGCCCCAGGCCCAGCCCGTCGCTGATCCCCGTTGCCACCGCCATCACATTCTTCAGCGCGCCTGCGATTTCCACGCCCTTGAGGTCCCGGCTGCGGTAGACCCGCATCGACCCGTGATGGAAGGCCTCGACCATCCGCAACGCCGAGCTCATCGTGAGTCGCCGCAGCAGTCAGTGCCACCGGCAGCCCTGCGGCCACCTCCTGCGCGAAACTCGGTCCGCTCAGGCAGCCCGCCGGCCATTGCGGCGCGAGCCCGGCCACCAGCGCATGCGGCAGGTCCCCGGTGTCGGCCGCCAGTCCCTTGCACAGCCAGACGACGCCACCGGCGCCAGCCGCCTCCTCGGCTTGCAGAATCGACGCAAGCACCGGCCGCAAGCCCGCTACCGAAGTCGCGATGACCAGAAGGTCTGCGCCCTCCAGGGCGTGCGACAGATCGGTAGTGGCCGACAGCGCCGGCGGCAGGTCGACGCCCGGCAGGTAACGTTGATTGCGCCGCCGGCTGTCAATGTCGATCACGACCGACGCATCACGCGCCCACAACGACACCGAATGCCGCCGGCACGCGTGACTTGCGAGCGCGGTGCCCCAGGCACCCGCCCCCAGTACGGCGATCTTCATGTCGACAAAACCCGACAGGCTCCTATAGTCCCCAGACCTGGCCCGACAGCAGATAACCCACCTGCCCCTCTGCATACTGGACCTTGACGAAGCCGTTGACCGGCTTCTCGTCGAGCAGTTCGAGCAACACGCCGCGATCGACGCTGAACCACGCCGGCGCTGCCTGATCGGCCTCGCGCCGCAGGGGCGCAACCGACGTCGCGATCACCATCCGGCGATCGGCGAGGTCATCGCGGCTGAGCCAGGCGAGGTCGCCGAGCGGATCGCGGACCTTCACCCAGGTACGCAGCACCGAGATCACCTCGACCGGCATGCCTTCGGGCGCCTGATAGATCTTCTTGGCCTTCTCCGAAGGCGCATCGAACATCACCGCATTCGGCCGGGCAACCGAGCGGTACTTGACCACCCCGGCCGGGCGGGGTGGACTGCCCGCGGTCGTGCCCCCCGCGGTGGCGCCGCCGGCGGCGGCACCACCGACTGCGCCCGTCTTGCCGGCCGGACTGACCCCCGGAGCCGCGGGACCCAGTGTTGCCGACGGGACGATGACCTGGGGCGCCGCGGGCGGCGCCGCACTGCGGCCCCCGGGGCCCTGCGCCTGGAGGGCTGCGGCGGCGACGAGCAACGCCGCCGCCAGCGGGAGCTTCATGCGCATCGGATAGAGCCGCCCAACGGAACAGAAAGTGGCGACCACGGCAGCGGACTCAGTGCTTGACCGGAAGGATCAGTCCCGAGCCTTCCTTGGCAGCCGCGCCGTTGCCGGCCGGTGGCTCGGCGGCCTGCCGGGCGGCAGCCAGCTTCTGCTGATAGAGCACCTCGAAGTTGATCTCGGCCAGGTGGATCGGCGGGAACCCCGCGCGCTGGATCACGTCCGCAACGTTCGAGCGCAGGTAGGGGTAGATGGTGTTGGGACACACGATGTTCAGCACCATCTCCATCTGCTCCTGCGGAATGTTGCGCAGTTCGAAGATCCCGGCTTGCTTGGCTTCTGCCAGGAAGACGACCTTTTCCTTCTCCACCCGGGTCGTGACCGTGACGGTCACGGTCACCTCGAAGACGCCGTCCGCCAGCTGCGCGGGCTCGGTGTCGATGGACACCTCGACCGTCGGCTGCGCCTGCTCCAGGAAGATCTGCGGCGCATGGGGTATCTCCAGCGAGAGATCCTTGAGGTACATGCGCTGGATCTGGAAAACCGGGTTGGAGTCGGTGGGATTGGAGTCGTCAGCCATTGGGGAAGATCCTGTCGGGTTCTAAGGGCGCCGGGGAGGCGAGTTTACTGCCGCTGCAGCAGCGGAACCAAGCCGCCTGCGCGATCCAGCGCCACCAGGTCGTCACAGCCACCCACATGCTCGTCGTCGATGAAAATCTGCGGCACCGTGCTGCGATGGGCGCGTTCGATCATTTCGGCCCGCCGCGAACGTTCGATGTCGATCTGGATGATCTCCAGGTCGTCCACGCCGCGTTCGCGCAGCACCTGCTCGGCACGGTGGCAATAGGGGCAGGTGGTCTTGCTGTACATCACGACCTTGGCAGGCATACGGAAAATCCTTCAGGGGGTGGTTGCGGGAGTGACGGCCCGCGGGCCCCGATGAACAGATCCCGGACTCCACGGGGCATCGCCGCGGCGGCGGCCAGCAAGCCAGATGGCGACGCTGCTACTTCTTTACAAGCGGCAGGCCCGCCTGCTGCCATCCCGCGATCCCGCCATCGAGGCAGAAGACCTCCTGGCGGCCGGCTGCCCGCAGGGCGGACGCGGCCTTGCCGGCGCGGTTGCCGCTGCCGCAGACGACGATGATCGGCTTGCCGGCGGGCAGTTCGTTGAGCCGCTTGGCCACGTCTTCGGCAGGGATGTTGCGCGCATTCGGCAGGTGCCCGTTGGCGAACTCCGCGTTCGGCCGGACGTCGATCACCACCGCTCCCTGGTCGTTCATCATCCGGGTCGCCTGCAGGGTGCCGAGCGTGGCGCCGGCCATGCCTCGATTCACCAGCGGCCACACCAGCATGCCGCCGGAGAGAAAGGCAATTGCGATCAGGAAGATATTGTCAGTTACGAAGTTCACGGCACCGTTCTTTCAAATAGGCGAGAATTATAGGCTACCTCACCGACCGGATTACCCTCGCCGATGTCCCAAAAGATCGTCCTGATTCGCCATGGCGAAAGCCAATGGAACCTGGAAAACCGTTTCACCGGCTGGACCGACGTCGACCTGACCGAAACCGGCCTCCGGGAAGCGCGTCGGGCAGGACGTCAGTTGCGTGAGGAGGGCTTCAGCTTCGACCTCTGCTACACCTCGGTCCTGAAGCGGGCGATCCGTACATTATGGACGGTCCTGGACGAGATGGACGAGATGTGGCTGCCGGTGGTCCACAGTTGGCGCCTGAACGAGCGCCACTACGGCAATCTCCAGGGCCTGAACAAGGCCGAAACCGCGGCAAAGTACGGGGAAGCGCAGGTCAAGATCTGGCGCCGCGCCTATGCCACGGCGCCCGAGCCGCTGCCGGACGGCGATCCACGCCTGTCGGACGGCGATCCTCGTTACGCCCGCTTGCGACCGGGGGAACTCCCACGCACCGAGTGCCTCACGGACACGGTGGCGAGGGTGGTGCCCTTCTGGAACGAGTCGATCGCGCCCTCTCTCAAAATGGGTCGCAAGGTCATCGTGGCAGCCCACGGCAACTCCTTGCGGGCGCTCATCAAGCACCTGGACAACGTTCCGGATGATGAAATCGTGGAACTGAATGTCCCCACCGGGCGGCCGCTCGTCTATGAACTGGACGCGGCGCTCAAGCCGATACGTCATTATTACCTGGGTGATCCCGCAGAGATCGAGGCGGCAATGGCCGCGGTGGCGAATCAAGGCAAGGCGAAATAGTCTGCCCGGAACCACACCGGGTAGATGTCCTTTGGAATGCCCGGATACGCTGCCGCAGGGAGTGCGGGCGACGGTATACTGAAATGCGATACGGCACGAAAGTTGCCAAGGGAAGTCAAAGCCATGTCAAGCAAATTCCGGCCTGCCAGCCTTCTCGGCGCAGGCGCTGTCGCCGGTGCGATCCTCAGCCTGGGGATCAGCGCCATGGCCCAGCGAGACACGCGCGGGATCCTGCCCCTGGATGAGTTGCGCCAGTTCAGCGACGTCTTCGGCGCCATCAAGGCCTACTACGTCGAGCCGGTGGAAGACCGCAAGCTGATCACCGAGGCGATCAGCGGCATGGTCACCGGCCTGGATCCTCACTCCACCTACCTGGACGCGGATGCCTTCCGGGAGCTGCAGGTCGGCACCCAGGGCGAGTTCGGCGGACTCGGCATCGAAGTCGGCACCGAGGACGGTTTCATCAAGGTGGTCTCGCCGATCGAGGACACACCCGCCGCCAAGGCCGGGGTGCGCGCCGGGGACCTCATCGTGAAGATCGACGACACGCCGACCAAAGGCATGTCGCTCAACGACGCCGTCAAGCTGATGCGCGGCAAGCCCAAGAGCCCGATCACCCTGACCTTGCAGCGCAAGAACGAACCGCGGCCGATCGTGCTGACCGTGGTGCGCGACATCATCCGGGTGCAGTCCGTCAAGAGCAAGCTGCTGGAGCCGGGTGTCGGCTACGTGCGGGTGACGCAGTTCCAGGAACATACGGTAGAAAACCTGGTCAAGCACCTCGAGACCCTCGGCAAGCAGGGTCCGATCAAGTCGCTGGTGCTGGACCTGCGCAACGATCCCGGCGGCCTGCTGCACGGCGCGGTCGGCGTGTCTGCCGCCTTCCTGCCGCTCGCGGGTGGTGGTGACCTCCACCGACGGTCGCACCGAGGACGCCAAGCGCAAGTACATCGCCGCGCCGGAAGATTACCTGCGCGGATCCCGTGACGACGTCATCGCGCGCCTGCCTGCCTGGACCAAGACGCGCCAAGATGGTCGTGCTGACCAACGCCGGATCCGCATCGGCTTCCGAGATCGTGGCCGGTGCCCTGCAGGATCACAAGCGCGCAGTCGTGCTCGGCACCCAGTCGTTCGGCAAGGGGTCGGTTCAGTCGATCCTGCCGCTCACCAACAACACGGCAATCAAGCTGACCACCGCCCGTTACTACACACCCAGCGGCCGCTCCATCCAGGCCAAGGGCATCGTGCCGGACTACGTTGTCGAGGAGACCCCTGACGGGGACATCAGCAGCTTCCGGGTCCGGGAGGCGGACCTGCAGCGCCACCTGAGCAACGACAAGGACAAAGAGGCCGAGGTGAAGGCGCGCCAGCGGCAGGAGTCGGCCGAAGTTGGACAGGCTGCGCGACCTGAAGCCGGTGGAATTCGGCTCTCCTGAAGACTATCAGTTGCAGCAGGCCCTGAACTACCTCAAGGGGCTGCCGGTGGTGCTGGCCAAGAACGCCCAACCGGCGACGATCACCGCGTCGGCCGCCGGCGAAGACAAGGCGGCGGCCACCAAGCCGGCCGCCGGCAAGGCAAAAAGGATGACGCCCCCGAAGCGCCTTGGCGCTTCCCCCACGGGGGCGCCGCCAGCGGACCGGCGGAGCCGATCCGCGGCGGCTGCTGGAATCGGAGGACGGCGGCTAGCGTCGCCAGGTAACTTCGGCGGCAGGCCGACTGGCAGCGAGCCGGCCTTCCGTGCCGTGATCGAGCAGGGCCAATCTCGCTGCGGCTGTGAACGACGAGCAGCTGCTCCGCTACAGCCGCCATATCCTCCTCGATGAAATCGGCATCGAAGCCCAGCAGCGGCTGATCGAGTCGACCGTGCTCGTCATCGGTGCCGGCGGGCTCGGCTCGCCCGCGGCCTTCTATCTCGCCTCGGCCGGCATCGGACGGTTGATGCTGGCGGATGGCGACGACGTCGACCTCACCAACCTGCAGCGCCAGATCCTGCATCGCAGTGATCGGATCGGCATGGCCAAGGTGGAGTCCGGCAAGCTGACCCTGGCCGCCCTCAATCCCGACGTCGAGATCGTCACCCTGCCCCGCCTGGCGGATGCAGAAGCCGGCGGCGACGCCATGGGCGAGGCAGTGGCCAGGGCCGACGTGGTACTGGACTGCTCGGATAACTTCGCAACCCGCCATGCGCTGAACCGCTGGTGCGTCAGGCACCGGGTGCCGCTGGTGTCGGGCGCGGCGATCCGGTTCGACGGACAGCTGGCGGTCTTCGACCCGCGGGATCCGCACTCGCCCTGCTACAACTGCCTCTTTCCGGAGGCGCAGGACGTCGAAGAGATGCTGTGCTCCCAGATGGGCGTCTTCGCGCCGCTGACCGGCATGATCGGCACCATGCAGGCCGGCCAGGCGCTGCAGATCGCCGGCGGCTTCGGCGAGCCCATGGTGGGCCGGTTGCTGCTGATCGACGGCCGCACGATGGCGATGAGCCAGGTGAAGGTACCGCGCGACGAGCACTGCAGCGTGTGCGGCAAACGCTGATCTCCGGCGTCAACCTCGCCGCCCGCCGGCGTTTTCTCCGCTGGAATCAATAAGAAAAGTCTCGTCCGGGTCCCCCGCGCAACGCGACCGGACCGGCGGCACCTTCGCAGGGTCCGCCGGTCGCGACGACGTGCACTTTGTCACCGGCTCTGGCTATGCTCTGGTCCATCGATGTCATCTGCTACTCGCTGTGGATTCACCCGGACCAAACATGAAGCAATCCAGCCCTCGCCGGCTCCTGGCCTGCCTGCCCGTGATCATCGGACTGCTCTCCGCCTGCGGATCGTCCGACGAGGCACCGCCGTCCGCGGCAGCGGACACCGGCGCCGCCACCGCGGTCAGCGCCAGCCCCAGTACCAAGCAGTTTGACGACGGAATTGCACGGCTCGATGAGGAACGGCTGGGCGCCAAGGTCGAGCCGGTAGCCCGGCGCGGCGCGGAGGCGCCGCTGGACAGCATGCCGGACAGGATCTCCAAGTACATCGGCAGCATGCTGTTCGCGACCGGTTTCGAAGAGGGCGTCAGTATCGTCGGCCAGACGTCGAACAACGGGCCGCAGACGCTGAGCGGCAGCGACAGGTCCGGCTACAGCTTCCCGCTCCAGCTCTGGTCGCCCGCCTCGGGCTGGCGAAGCTGGATCGATGCCGACGTGGGCGAGAATACGCCGATGCCGGCCAGGGAATTCGCCACCGGTTCGATCAAGGAAGTCGCAGGACGCAACGGCCCGACGCGCGCGCTGTCGCTGCACAGCAAGGCGCAAAGCCCCCGCACCTCCGCCCAGCAGGTCGCCGTGCGCAGCAGCGGACTGGGCGAAGAGCCGGTCGTCTTCCAGCGCATGTGGGTCAAGTTCGACGCCGGCACGCTGGAGCGCGCCCGCGCGGTGGGATCCCAGCGCTTCTACCAGACCTTCTGGGAAGTAAAGGCGCAGTCGGACTTCTGGCTGCGGCTGAAGCTTCATTACGATGATGCCAAGGGCCTGTATTGGATCGTCAAGGCGAATGGCGTGCAGGCCGACACGCGCTACTGGGAAGCCCGCATGGACGATGTCCCGGTGGTCCTGGCGGCGGCAAGCGACCCGGCCGGCTGGCACAAGGTGGAAATCTGGCTCGATCGGACAAGCGGCCGATTCAAAGTCGCCATCGACGGCCGCACGCTGGTGGACCGCGGCGGCGTCCGAGGGAGCGCCGACGGCCGGCGGATCGATGACTACCGGATGATGACGGTGTCGAGCACGGTCGCGCCATTGGCGGAGGTGCTGTTCGACGACCTCGAGTTCTGGAACCTGCCGCCGGAAGACGCCTGGCAGCGTTGAGGGTCAGCGCGCGCCCTTGCCGAAGACGACGATGCGGATCGTGTTGAGCAGGATCAGTACGTCGAGCAGCAGCGAGTGGTTCTTGATGTAGTACAGGTCGTAGCGCAGCTTGGCCCGGGCGTCGTCGATGCTGGCGCCATACGGATATGAGACCTGGGCCCACCCGGACAGCCCGGGCTTGATGGTGTGGCGCAGGTCGTAGTAGGGAATCTGCGAGCGCAGTTGCGCGACGAAGTACTCCCGCTCCGGCCGCGGACCGACGAAGCTCATGTCGCCTTTCAGCACACTGATCAGTTGCGGAATCTCGTCGATGCGCGTCATCCGGATGAAACGGCCTACCCGCGTGATCCGGCTGTCGTTCTTCTGCGCCCACTGGGGCACGCCGCTGCCTTCCGCATCCAGGACCATCGACCGCAGCTTGAGGATGGTGATCGGCCTGCCGCCGGTGCCGACCCGTTCCTGCCGGAAGAAGATCGGGCGTCCCGATTCGATGAAGATGGCCAGCATCGCCAGGCAGAGGAACGGCGCAAGCATGACGAGCAGCGAGGCGGAAACGCCGATGTCGAACACGCGCTTGGCCACCACCCGTGCCGGTCCGTGGTCGAAGCCCTTGCTGAACAGCAGCCAGCTGGGACGCATCGCATCGGTGGCGAGGTATCGCTTCTCGCGCTCCAGGAAGGAAACGTAGTCGGTGATCTGCACGCCCTCCATCCGATACTGCAGCAGGTCGGCCAGCGGCAGGCCTCGCTGGTCCACCGAGGCCAGCACCACTTCACCGATGCCTTCCTCGGTGATGATCTCGGCCAGCGTGCTGATCGAGGTCTCGGCGCTCTCGAGGTTCCGGAACGTCCCGGTGCGCGGATTGGCATTCTCGAGGTTCTGGAAGGCACCGGTGCGGGGATTGAACTGCCCTGCGAGTTCCAGACCCTCCATCGGATCGGTCGCCTCCAGTATCGACACCACTTCCTTCGCGAGCGGACCGTCCCCGATGACCAGCACCCTGATCGACGGCAGCAGGAAGGCGGACAGTTGGGGCAGCGCGAGCCTGAGACCGAGCGAGAGGCCGAACGACAAGCCTAGCGTCGCCAGCAGGTCGCCGTTGGAGATCGGCACTACATTCAGGAACAGCGAGATGCCGGCGAACGCCACGCCGACCACGACATACACGAAGAGCAACCGGCCGATGGTGGCGCCGACCGTGGCCCGGTGCCTCTCGTACAAGGCAAAAGTCTGCATCAGGCTCAGCGTGGTCGCCACATACACGATCAGTGTGGTCAGGTGGCGGACCGGACCCTCGAGGAAGTCCTCGTTGACCAGCAGGAAGGCCCCCATCAGCAGCAGCAGTTCGAGCAGTCGGACCACCAGTCCGCGAACCGAGATGAAGTGGTTGAGAACCTGGACAATGTGCAGCGGGCCTCGACGGGCACGATGCCGCCACGGCGCCGGGGCTGATCGCAATTCATTCATGGAGGCAGGAGTTCGCAGAGTTGGATGGACGGGCTGTCATCAGGTGCCCAATCCTAGGCAGGCAGCGGTCGCCGCGCATCGCAGTAATTCACATTCGAATAACTTCTCGCCAACACGCGCATGCTCTTGTCGACTCCCGCGCGCTTCTCCGAAGGTCGGCCTGTTCACTGCCGGGAACCTGCCTCGCCTTGCTCGTGATCAACTGCACCGCGTCGGCCCTGGCGCTTTGCTAGGATTCAGTTCCTCATCGGCCACCGGGCCAGGTCCCTGCATGCCTTCACCCCTGTCCGAACGCGTCGACTCTCGCAGCCACCACGCCAGAAAGCGCGATGGCGTGGACGCCCCGAGTGGAAAAGCTGATCGTCGCCAGCCTGCTGATTCTCTGCATGCTGGATCTTCCGAACTACCTGGGTGAAATCGCGCCAAGCCTGCAACCGAAGCTGCTCTATTTTCCGATGATGCTGGCGGGACTGACCGTGCTGATGATGTCGTCGAGCCTCGCCCTGCCCCGCGTGCGGCCGCTGATACTGGCTTTCGTCGTCGTCTACTCGCTGGTGAACATCGGACACGCCACCCTCTACCGCGTCGACACCGCCGGCGAAAGCGCGCACATCGCCTGGTCCCGGATCCAGTTTCTCCTGCTTGCATTCTTCGTTGCTCTCTCGACCACTGCGGTCCGCCGGATCGACCTCGCCCGGATCTTCTGCCTGTGCTCGATCATGATCGCCGTGTCGTTGCTGGTCGATTTCGCGCTGCCATATACCTTGTATCCGCCGACGACGCCCGGTGCGGTGCTCGGGCGCTTCGGCAGCTTCTTCATCAATCCGAACAAGGCCGGCGAAGCCGTGGTGCTGACCGCCATGCTGGGGCTCCCCGCCATCTCGCGCCGCACTGCCCTCCCCTTCCTGGCGCTGGTGTGCGCCGCGGTACTGGTGACTTTTTCGCGCTCCGCGATGGTCGCGATGGTGCTGCTCACGGGTCTGGCGTGGGCGAGTGGCCTGCTCGGCCGCACCCAACTGCTGCTGGCGGGGTCCGCACTGCTGTTGCTGGTTGCCAGCGGCGGCGTCCTGTCGGTGCTGTTGAACACCGACGCCCTGCCCTCGATCGACGCCGACGACATCGTCCAGCGATTGCAGTTCCTGTCGACCGGGGATCTTCATGATGACAGCGCCCAGGAGCGGGCCTTCGTGGTCATGAAAGGCCTGCAGACCTTCTTCGATCACCCGCTGCTGGGCGCGGGCGCAGGCGCCACCCACCTGTGGGAGTTCGCGGTGGCGCCCCACAACCAGGCGGTGATGATGGCGGCGGAATACGGGCTGCTGGGTCTGGCGGGCTGGCTGGTACTGCTGTTCCTGATTGCCACGGGCGGCTATTTCACGAGCCGCGGTCAGCAGCTCGGCGCCGCTGCATTGATGCTGTTCTTCTCGATGTCGACTCACAACATGCTCGACTTCCCCTACTGGTCGGTCGCCATGCTCGTGATCTCGATGCGCTATGCCGGCGGATCGGCCGACTGGTGCCGGGAGGCTGTCGTGCTAGGAGCCCTTCTTCTGCGCGGCAACCTGTCGGATCAGGTCCTCATACTGCCTGACGACCGACTCGAGTCGATAGTCGGAGAGATCGATGGTCGGCGGCAGATGTCGGCCACGGGCGAAGCGATCGATCGCGGCCGCCAGCGCCGGCGCCGATACTGATGCAGCTATCGTGACGCCTCCGACGCGGCGGGCAATCTCGCGGATGCCGCCCGGGCACGGCGTGCCGATCACCGGTGTGCCACAGGCCAGGGACTCCAGCACCACATTGGGCAGACCCTCGTAGCGCGAACTGAGCACGAGTGCATCCGCCCGGCGCATCAGGGAATACGGGTTCGCCTGGAAGCCGACCAGGGTGATCGACTCCTGCAGGCCGAGCCGCGCAATCTGCGCTGCCAATGATGCCCGCAACGGCCCCTCGCCGATGATGTCCAACCGGCAACTGCCCCGGGGCAGTTCGGCAATCGCATCCACCAGCAGGTCGAAACCTTTCTGCGGGGCGAGCCGCCCGACCGCGACCAGGCGCAATCGCTGGTCGCCAGTCGACGACCGCACCGGCAGCGCGGCCTGCGCACGGACCCCCGCCACGTCGACCGGATTCGGAATCAGCCTGATCCGGTCCGCGGGGAAGGCCAGCGGCCCGGTGAGATCGTCGCGCATGTCCTCGGACTGGCACACCACCTGATCAAGCCGGGAGTAGAACCAGCGATAGGCCAGGTTGCGCAGTGACGACGTACGGAAACTCGGCGTTGAAGGCAGTGACCACGGCGGTCTCGCGCCCGATCACGCCGAGGCCTTTCGGCATCAGCGGACGCATCATGGCAACCATCAGGTTCAGGTGCCCCAGACCGGAAACCAGCACGTCGGGCCGTGTCTGCCGCAGTACCCTCAACAATGGGCGCCCGGCATAGCGGACCCGGCTCACCCCCAGGTCGATCAGGGGAACGTCCGCCGGAATCGCGTCGGCCGATTCGTTGCGGGCCGCATCGAGCACCAGCAATCGGGGCTCGAAGCTGTCCCGATCGATATGGCGAAGCAGGGTCAGCATGATCCGTTCGGCGCCGCCGCCGCGTGCGACGTGCGGCAGCGCGAACAGTACCCGCAGGCGACTCCGGCGGGTAGCGCTCATCGGCGAGCCCCCTTGCCGAAAAGTAGGCAGGCAAGCAGGATGACGAACGACAGCGACAACACGATCGAAGTCGCCAGGGTGATGCCGTTGACGCCCATCAGCGGCGCCAGCCAGGCGTTGAGCGCCAGCTTGCCCACCAGGTTGAAGACGCCGCTCGCCGCCACGGCCGTATAGCGGCGACGGCTCAACAGTGCCTGTACCAGGACGATGGACGCCAGGTAGCAGGGCAACTGCAGGATGCCCCAGCGGACGGCCTCTGCGGTCCGGCGGCTGTCTTCGACGGTGAAGCTGCCGCGCTGGAACGCGAGATCGACCAGCAACGGCGCCAGCAGCCAGCCGGCGAGCGCACCGGCGGTCCCGACGCCCAACGCGATCAGCATCGAGCGCATGACCAGTGAATCGAATGCAGCCACTTCCTCGCGGGCTTGCATCTGGGCGAACACCGGCAGCATCGCACGCGAGATCAGCATCGACAGCAGCACCGCCGGCAGCAGCAGCAGGCGACTCGCGAAACCAAGCGTCGAGGCGCCTCCCTCGCCGAGCGCCGCCGCCTGGACCTGGTCCACCAGCAGCACCGAGCCGGCGCAGACATTGCCGACGACGAGGGCAAGCGTCGCGCCGGCCAGGGAATGCCAGCCCTGGGAGCGGAATCCGAAACGGATGCGCAGCGGCTGGCCGCTGTGGCGCATCAGAAGACCCACGGCCAGCGCGTAGAGCAGGTAGCCGGCCGACGTGCCGATGCAGAGTTGCCAGAGCGTCAGATCGTCCGGCAACAGCAGCACGGCCGTGAGCACGAGCGCGGGAATCGCCTCCAGCGCCAGGTTCGAATGGCGATGCTCGGCGACCAGGCGCGAAGACCCGAAAGTGGCGAAGAGGAAGGCCGGCAGCAGCAGGGCCAGCGCAGGCAGGGTCGCGCCGAGTGACGGTCCGACGTGAAGACCGGCGGCCTCGGCAAGCGGCACCAGCGTCACCGGTGCCAATGCAGTCAGCACGGCAAGGCAGCAGCCAGCCGGCAATCGACAAGCCCGCGAACTCGCTGGTGAACAGTTCGCTCTCGGCCTTCGACCGGTGCGCCAGCATGGCGACCGTCGGCACCACGGTCGCCATGGCGATGCTGGCGAAGACGCCGGGCAACCAGGTCGCCCAGGTGAATCCCAGCACGTAGGCATCGGTGACCGCGCCGATGCCGAAGCGATGGGCCAGTGCCATTTCCTTGACAAGGGAGGCGCCTTTGGCGATCACCGAAAACAGGAGCAGCCAGAGCATGCTGTGCACGGCCAGGCGTCCGGGCGACCGCAGCGGCGCCGCGAGGCTATCGGCCATGACGATCAATCTGGAACATTGGCATCGTAAGACTGCAGGAGGTCGGGAAGTTGTCCGGCAAGCACGCAATGGTCGCCGCAATCAACGTGTCCGGCACAGCAATTCGATCACGTTGACGCCGTTCTTGGCTTCGTTGGCCCGCCAGATGGCGTTGTCCGCTGACCGCCCGTGACATTTTCCATCTGCGAAACACGCTCGCCGACCATATGCTGCGCGGATGAATCCTAATGACACGCCTCGTCTCCTGCACGCGTTCGATCAACGCGCAGAGCAACCCGACCCACAGGGCAACTTGATACAACAGGCCACTCCCGCGCTGATTTCGTTCTGGCGGATCGTCAGCGAATATCGCTTCTGGGTGCTGATACCGGCGCTCGTGGCGGTGCTGCTGGGCTTTATCGCCGGCGAGCTGATGCGTCCCATCTATCAGGCCACCGCCACGGTGCTGATCGAAACCGGGAAGTCCAACGTGGTGTCGATCCAGGAGGTCTATCCCGGGCTGAGCGCCGATCGCGAGCATATCCGGACCCAGACGCAGTTCCTGCGCTCACGCGAGGTCGGGCTGAGGGTGGTGCGCGACCTGCGGCTGACCGAGCATCCGCAGTTCGCCCGCGTTGTCGCGGCAGCGACCGATGGCTCCGGCGGCGACATCACGACGCCGGCACGGCGCGGCGAAAGCGCCGATGCGCTCGTCAACGCCACATCCTCGGGGCGGAGCAACGTGGCTGCGACGGCCGGATCGGCGTTGAGAGCCGAACGCAGCGTACTCACCAACCCGGCCGAGGAAGCGGTGCTGGGCGTATTGTTGCAGGGACTTGAGATCGAACCGGTGCGACAGAGTCAGCTGGTGCTGGTCAAGTCCGAGTCGCCCGATGCCGTACTCGCAGCCCGGATTGCCAACCGCGTCGCCGAGGCCTTCATCCAGGCCGAGATGGACATCCGGCTGCAGATGACGATCGGTGCCAACGCATGGCTGGCGGACCGGGTCGAGGACCTGCGGCGAAAGCTCGCGCAGTCGGAGAAAGTTCTGGCCGACCGGCGCGAACAGGCCAACCTGGTCGACAGCAAGAGCGGCTCGGGCGGCGTGGCAGGCCAGCAGCTGAACGACCTCCAGCAGAAACTCGTGGACGCCAGCGTCAAGCGCGCCCAGGTCGAACAGCTCTACAACCAGGTCAAGCCAGGCGTTCCCGGGCGCGACGACGCCACCGCCGTCGTGACCAACCCGAGCGTATCCCGAGCCCGGGACACCCTGGCCGACGCGCAGGCCCGCTTTTCGGTTGCCGCCGGTCGCTACGGCGACCTGCATCCCGCTTACAAGGCCGCCGAGCGTGAGGTGAAGGCCGCCGAGAGCTCGCTCAGGCAGCAGGTCGAAGGCGTGATTGCCAGCATCAGCAAGGACTACCAGGTGGCGTTGGCCACCGAGCAGGCGCTGCAGAAGACGGTCAACCAGAACCGGAGCCTGGCGCAACGGGACAATCGCCGCGAAGCGGAGATTGCCGCGCTTGAGCAGGACGTCATGTCCAACCGGCAGATCTACCAGACCTTCCTTTCGCGCCTCAAGGAGACGTCGGCCTCGGCCGACACCCAGACGCCGATCGCGCGCATCGTCGATGCGGCGATTGCGACGCCGAACCCGATCAAGCCGCGCAAGACTCTGATGATGGCGGGTATGGGCCTGGTCGGCCTGCTGCTGGGCCTCGGTATGGCGGTGATCCGCAACCAGACCAACGGCTCGGTCCGATCGATCGAGGAAGTGGAGCGCGCGATCGGGCTGCCGGTGATCACCAGCCTGCCGGTGATGACGCGCAAGGAAATCAAGCAGCGCGGGCGCCTCGTCCTGGCGCAGCCGGAGGCCTTCTTCAGCGAGATGATGCGGATGTGCGCGGCGTCGGTGCACTTCTCGCTGCTGGACAAGAGCGCGCACTCGATCGCCATCACCTCCGCAGTCGCCTCGGAGGGCAAGAGCACCGTGGCGGCGAACCTGGCGCTGGCGCTGTCGCGCACGAACCGGGTGCTGCTGATCGACGCCGACCTCTACCGGCCCAACATCAACCGGCTGTTCGGCTACGACCGCAACGAGACCGGACTGGTTCAGGTGCTGCTGGGCGACATCGAGGCGAGCGAGGCCATCCGCACACTGCCGGGCACCCGGCTGCAGGTGATGTTCTCCGGCATGAGCAAGGACAAGGTCTTCAACATCGTCACGCCCAGTCACATGCGTCAGCTGGTGCAGATGCTGGAGGAGCAGTACGACATCATCATCGTCGATGCGCCGCCGCTGGAAGTCGTCTCCGACGGCATGATGATCAGCGGCGCCTGCGGCCAGACGATCCTGGTGACCCGCTCCGGCTCGACGCCGATCTCCCTGCTGCAAAAGGCGCTCAAGCGCCTGCGCCGGATCCATGCGCCAGGTCCTGGGCCTGGTCGTCAACGCCCACGATTTCGCCTCGGCGGAGCGCTATTACGGCGAAGCCTCCGGGTACAAGAGCTACGAGCTCTACGCCAAGGGCGATCCGAGCGGACGGCCCGGGGCGTCATTGCGGCGATCGCTGCGACGCTCGCTGCGCAAGCCCGATGCCGGCGCGGCGGCCGAGGTCCGAGGTCCGGACGCTGCGGGCTGATCCAGGAGATGCACCGCTCGAGTACTGCTATGCCGCAGTCGCTGCCACTGCCGCACGTGATGGTGGTGTCGACCAACGCCGACCTTGCGGGAGCGCCCTGTCATGTCCGGGACCTCGTCCAGGCGCTGCGCGGACGCTATCGATTCACGGTAGTCTTCGGGGAGGCGGGACCGATCGAAAAGACTCTCCAGGCCGCCGGGGTCACCACCCGGATCCTGCCGGGCCTGCGCAGCGCGATCGACCCGGCCGGCGACCTGTGCGCAGTGCTGGCACTGCGCCGGCTGATCCGCGAGTTCCGGCCGCAGATCCTGCACGCGCACAGCTCGAAAGCGGGCCTGCTCACCCGCATCGCAGGTGCGCTGGCGTCGATACCGGTGGTCTACACCATCCACGGCTGGGGCTTCGGGCCGGGCCGTCCGCGCCTGCAAAGCCTGATCGTGCGTAACACCGAGAAGTGGTTTGCCGGGCTGACCGCCCACTACATCGCGGTGTCCCAGGCAGATGCCGATATCGGCATCCAGGCACTGGGCCTCGATGCCCGGCGTATCGACGTCATTCCGAACGCGGTCGAGGAGTCGCGCGAGCGTGCGCATCCCGGCAGGAACTGCCGGTTTCATCATGGTGGCCCGAACCGGTTACCAGAAAGACCACGAAACCGCTCTGCGCGCCTACGGCGCCCTCGGACTGGACGACCCCTTCAGCTGCGTCGGCGGCGGCACCGATGATCCGACCTTCGCTGCCCGGGTCGCCGCAATGGGCCGGCGCGGCCGCATCGACGGTGCGCCTGCTGGGCGCGCGCGCCGACATCCCGAGCCTGCTGGCGGAGAGCGGCGTCTTCGTTCTCAGTTCCCGCTACGAGGGCATGCCGTTGTCGATCATCGAAGCCATGCGCAGCGGCCTGCCGGTGATCGCCTCGCGCGTCGGTGGCGTGGCGGAACTGGTCGAGGATGGCCGCACCGGCATCCTGGTGGCACCGGGCGACGTCGAGGGGATGAAGTCGGCGATGCGTCGGCTGGCGCGTCGACCCGGGTTTGCGCCGGGCCATGGGCGAAGCCGGCCGGGCGCGATACCAGAGCGGCTTCTCGCTCGATCGGATGCGCACGCGGATCGAGGGGGTTTACGATCGGCTGCTGCCGAGCGACGGACCGGTGACGACGGCGACTGCCTGATGTCCGGCCCGCAGACGCGCAATCCCAGGCTGGCCATCGTCATCCACTCCCTGTCGGGCGGCGGTGCCGAACGCGTCACCGTGCACCTGGCCAACGCACTGGCGGCGCGCGGCTGGAGCGTGTCCCTGATCACCCTGGAGACCAGCGACGCCGACTGCTATCAGGTAGCGTCCACCGTGTCGGCGCCTGGCGCTGGGTGTGGCCGGCCGCTCCGGGGGCCTCAAGGCGGCGCTGGCGGGCAATGCACGGCGCCTGCGGGCACTGCGCCGTGCCTTGCGCGACGAGCGCTGCGATGTCGTCCTGGGCATGACCGCGGAAATCGCGGTGCTGACGATCCTGTCCACGCTCGGGATGCGCGTACGCGTCGTCGTGTCTGAACGCATCTACCCGCCGGTGCTGCGGATCGGCGCCGTCTGGCACGCTTTGCGCAAGCGGCTCTACCGGTTCGCCGACCTGGTGGTGGTGCAGGCGGAACAGAGCCGGCAGTGGGTCGAGCGCCATGCGCCGGGCTCGCGGGTCGGCATCGTTGCCCAATCCGGTCGTCCTGCCATTGCCCGCCGCCGCGCCGTTCGTCGATCCGCACGTGTGCGTCGACCGCTCGCGGCGAGTGCTGCTGGCAGCCGGGCAGGCTGGTGCCGCAAAAGGGATTCGATCTGCTGATCGAGGCCTTCGCCTTGCTTGCCGCAGATCATCCGGACTGGTCGCTGCTGATCCTGGGCGAGGGGCCCGAGCGCGTTGCGCTGCAGGCGCGCATCGAACATCTCGGCGTAGCCGCTGCGGTGCAGTTGCCGGGACACGTCGGCAATCTTGCGGACTGGTACCGGCGCGCCGATCTGTTCGTACTCAGTTCGCGCTATGAAGGATTCCCCAATGTGCTGGCCGAGGCCATGGCGCATGGCTGTGCAGCGGTGAGCTTCGACTGCCCGACCGGACCCCGGGACATCGTGCGTGACGAAGTCGATGGACTGCTGGTGACACCGTCCGGCGGGCCGCCGGCGCTCGCGGGCGCGCTTTCCCGGCTGATGCAGGACGAGTCCCTGCGCCGGCGGATGGCCGTCAATGCCCGGGAGGTAGCCGACCGCTTTGCGTCGGATCGGATTCTCGGCCTGTGGACCCAGGCGCTTTCGACCGTGCCGCCGCTGGCGGAGCCGCTCTCGGCCCCCCGCTGACGCCGGCGACGAAATCGTTCACCACGGCCTCATCGCTGCCGTCACCCCAGTCGCTGGCGAACAGGACCTGATCGCCGAGCGGGCTGGGCACGGCCCACGCCTGGCGCACATAGGCCAGATCCACCGGGTCCTCGGCGAAGAATGCCGGCGCGTAGCGCTCCACCAGGCCGCTGCCGTCCAGCCTGATGCTGAAGATGCCCCGGTACAGGTACGCGGTTCGACCGTCCTCCTCCGAAAAGGTGCTGACGTAGCACCAGCCCGGTCGACGGATGTTGCGGCAGGACACGTGGACATTGGAGGACACCACGTCGGCCGACAGTTCCTCGCGCACGACGCCATCCGTCAGCCGTACCGAGACGATCGCCGAACTGTCCTCCGCCGACGACACCAGCACCTCGCGCCCGGCCTGGTCGTAGCCCATGTCGGCGTGCGCCTCGCTGCCGGGCAGCAGCCGCCGCAACCTGGCAAGGGAGCGGCTGTCGTACACGTCGAAACCACGCTCGCCGGCCTCGTCCCGGTTGAACTTCACGACGAGGTAGTCCCCGCTGGGCGAGATCCCGGCCCAGTCGACGTCCTCGTCCGACCCGATCGCACCGTCGATCGGAAGAAGCCGCACCTCGTCGTCGACCAGATCGTAGAGGATCACGTCGATGCCGCCGGTGCGCTCGCCGATGAGCACCAGCCGGCGATCGTCGTCGCTCTGCACGCCTTCGCCGCCGCCGATACTCAAGTGCGAATAGCCGTTGAATACCCGCAGCGGCGTCTCGACGCGGCTGGCGATCGAATACCGCACCAGGACGGTGCCTTGCGTCAGCCCGAACAGCGTTGCGGGATCGGTGTTGGACCACAGGGCATCCACGGGGGTCTGGTGGGTCTCCCAGCGTGTGAAATCGCTCGCGTCGAAGATCAGTGCAGGATACGGATTCACCAGCAGCAAGCGGCTGCCGTCCGCATTCCAGGCCGCCCGTCGCGAATAATCGTGCTTCAGCACCCGATCGTCGACACCGAAGGCCATCTGGTCCGTGATGCGGGTGATGGTGGTGCCGGTGGCGGCGTAGTCCAGCGGCACGAGATAGTCCGGCATCGGTATCGCCGGGTCATCCGGTGCCCGCGAGATTATCTGCGCTGGCTGGATAGGCCGGTCCGGCCACAGGAGCGATCGGCCGCTCCACAGGTGAAGGCTGCTCGCCGGGCGGCTCCGCAGACGGCGCCGCGGCCGAAGGCGACTCCGGCGAAGAAGCGCCGCCGCAGGCAACTGCGAGGATGATCGGCGCGATCAGGACAACGGCTGGGAGGAACGGTCGGACAAGCTTCATCTGTGGCATTGTTCATCGGTACCGGGGGCACTGTCACGGACAATCCGTCACGCGGGACTTGTCACGCACCCATCGTCCCCTACCATTCGTCTTGAGCCATTGGCGCTTTCTCCAGTCCCGATCAGACTGTGTCCTCCCCTGATGGAGTAATCCCGGCTTTGAAGCTTCTCTTCATCATCACCGGCATCGGCGTCGGCGGCGCCGAGCGCATGCTGCTAAAGGTCGCCAGCGGCCTGTCCCCGCGCTTCGATCCGGTCGTCGTCTCGCTCGAAGACACGCCTGACGGCCTGGCACCCGAATTCCGCGACGCCGGCATCCGCCTGCAGACCCTGGGAATGCGCGGCGCGCGATCGGCGCCCGCAGGCCTGGCCCGACTCGTCGGGCTGATTCGCCGTGAGCGACCGGATGCGGTCAGCACCTGGCTCTACCATGCCGATCTCATCGGCGGCCTCGCTGCGCGGCTGGCCGGCGTCTCCGCAGTCGCCTGGAACATCCGCAACGGCAGCCTGTCCGGATCGACATCGCCGCTGGGCACACGGGCAGTCCTGAAACTCAACGCCAGGCTCTCGACGTTGCTGCCACGGCGGATACTCTGCTGCTCGGAAGCGGCCCGCCGCATCCACGTGGAACTGGGCTACGACCCGGGCCGCTTCGACATCATCCCGAACGGCTTCGACCTGACGCACTTCCGGCCGGATCCCGCGGCCCGGGCAGCGGTGCGCGCCGAGTTGGCGATACCCGAGGACGCGCCCCTGGTGGGCCTGATCGCCCGCTTCGACCCCCAGAAGAATCATCGGGAATTCATCGAGGCCGCCGCGAACCTGCGCCGGCGGCTGCCGGCCGCACACTTCCTGCTGGCCGGCGAAGGCTGTGATGCCGGCAATCCCGAACTGACCGGCTGGCTCGCACGCGGAGGCGACCTGGCCGGCTCATTCCGGCTCCTGGGACGCCGCTCCGACGTGCCGCGGCTGACGGCGGCGCTCGACGTCGCGGCATCGTCATCGGTGTACGGCGAAGCCTTTCCCAACGTTCTCGGCGAGGCAATGGCCTGCGGCGTGCCGTGCGTCGCCACCGACATCGGCGACTCGGCACTGATCCTCGGCACCACCGGACGCATCGTCCCGCCGCAGCAGCCGGCAGCACTCGCCGACGCCCTGCACGACGTGCTCTCGATGGCGCCGGCAGCGCGCGCCGCGCTCGGGCTGGCGGCGCGCCAGCGCGTTTCCTCGAACTTCGAACTCGGCGCCATCCGCCGGCGCTACGAGCAGGCCTTCGACTGCCTGGTCGACGGACAGGGGGAGCCATGCGAAGTCTGACTCGCGCGGGATCGGCCCTGACGGTGAACGGAGGTATGACGCCATGTGTGGTCTAGTCGGATTCTTCGGCGGCGGGCTCGACGATCCCCGCCAGGCGATGATCCGCGCGGCCCAGGCGATCGCGCATCGGGGCCCGGACGATGTCGGATACTGGAGCGACGATGGCGCCGGCGTCGCGCTGGCGCACCGCCGCCTGGCCATCCTCGACCTCTCGCCGGCCGGGCACCAGCCGATGAGCTCGGCGGATAGCCGCTGGGTGATCGTCTTCAACGGCGAAATCTACAATCACCTGGCCCTGCGCAAACAGTTGCAGGCGCCGGCTCCCTGGCGCGGTCACTCCGATACCGAGACGCTGCTGGCCTGCATCGCACAGTGGGGCGTAAAGCGCACGCTCGAGTCGCTGACCGGGATGTTTGCCTTCGCTCTCTGGGACCGGGAGGAGCGACAGGCTCTACCTGGGCCGGGACCGGTTGGGGGAGAAGCCGCTTTACTACGGCTGGGTGGGCCGGGGTCTCGCGTTCGCGTCCGAACTCAAGGCGCTGCGCACGCTTCCCGGTTTCGACGGTCGGATCGACCGGTCGGCGCTGGCGGCGATGATGAGCCTCAATGCGGTGCCCGCCCCGCGCAGCATCTACCAGGACATCCGCAAGCTCACCCCGGGCGAGTTCATCGTCGTCAGCGAGGCGGACGTATCCGGCAGACAGTTGCCCCCGGCCGAGGTCTACTGGTCGGCCCGATCGGTCGCGCGCCGCGGCCTGGCTGCACCCGCCCGCTTCGACAGCGATGCCGCCGCCACCGACGCCCTCGAGTCGGTGCTGCACCGGGCCGTCGGATCGCAAATGATCTCGGACGTGCCCCTGGGCGCCTTCCTTTCCGGCGGAATCGATTCCTCGACCGTCGTCGCATTGATGCAGGCCCAGTCTTCACAGCCGGTCAAGACCTTCTCCATCGGTTTTCACGAGCAGGGTTACAACGAGGCCGAGTATGCCAAGGCGGTTGCCGCGCATCTCGGCACCGATCATCATGAACTCTATGTCGACGACGCCGCCGCCCTCGCGGTGATCCCGGAGATTCCCCGCATCTACTGCGAGCCCTTTGCCGACCTCTCCCAGATTCCGACCCACCTGGTTTCCCGACTGGCGCGGGGCCATGTCACCGTCAGTCTGTCCGGCGACGGTGGCGACGAACTCTTCGGCGGCTATTCCAGATACTTCCTCGCGCTCAAGATCTGGTCCAAGCTGAGCAAGCTGCCGGTGCCGCTGCGCGGCCCGCTGGCGAACCTGGTCCGGGCCGTGAGTCCGCGCGCGATCAACCGGCTCTTCAGCGCCACCGCACCATTGCTGCCTGCCCGCTATCGCGGCGGCCTGCCCGGCCACAAGATCCACCGCGGGGCGGATCTGCTGTCGATGACATCGTTTCCGGAGTTCTACCGCCAGGGCATGCTGTCGTTGTGGAGTCCGGGCGTAGTCGTGGGCGATGACGACGGCGGCCTGGCGCCGATGACCGATCCGCTGGAAGACCTTCCGGCCTTCGAGCAGATGATGCTGCAGGATCAGCTCGGCTACCTTCCCGACGATATCCTCGCCAAGGTGGACCGGGCAGCGATGGCGGTCAGCCTTGAAACCCGGGTACCGTTGCTCGACCGCGATGTCGTCGAATTCGCCTGGCGCCTGCCGCACGACTACAAAGTACGCGGCGACACCGGCAAGTGGCTGCTGCGCCAGGTGCTGGATCGCCACCTGCCGCGGCACCTGTACGATCGTCCCAAGATGGGATTCGGCGTGCCGCTGGAGGTCTGGCTGCGCGGCCCTCTTCGGGACTGGGCCGAGGACCTTCTGGATGAAACCCGGCTGCGTCAGGGCGGCTTCTTCGATGCCGGCCGGGTGCGTGAGCGATGGCTGGAGCATCTGGGCGGCGACCGCAACTGGCAATACCATCTGTGGCCGGTACTGATGTTCGAGGCCTGGCGCGGCAGCCAGGCCCAGGAACCTGTCGGTATGACGTCATGATCGACATCCACTGTCACTACCTGCCGGCGGTCGACGATGGCGCGCAGGAGATCCAGGAAGCGATTGCGCTGGTCCGGCGCTCCGTCGAGGACGGCATCCGGCAGATGGTCCTCACGCCCCATGTCTTCGCGGGTCGCTGGGACAATTCCCTGGCCAGCCTCAAGCCGCGATTCGATGCGTTCGCACGCCTGATCGCGTCCAAGGACATCGACGTCCGGCTCTACCTCGGCGCGGAAGTCCACCTGCTGCCGGACTCGCTGAGCCTGATTGAACGCGGCCAGGCGCCGTTCATAGGCGGCTGGGACGGTTTCAAGGCCCTGCTGCTGGAATTGCATGACGGGCGGATCCCGCCGTTCGCCGTGAACGCGGTGCGCCACCTGCGCACGCTCGGCGTCGTGCCGATCATCGCGCATCCGGAACGCAACAAGGCGGTGATGGCAGATGTCTCGTGTCTCGAGCCGTTCATCGCCGAAGGCTGTCTGATGCAACTGACGGCGGCTTCACTGGTTGGCGGTTTCGGCGTGCCGGCCCAGAAGTGCGCGGCCGAACTGCTCGAGCGCGGCTGGGTCACGCTGGTCGCGAGCGATGCCCACAACCTGCGTCACCGCCCGCCGATGATGTCGGCGGCTCGCGCCCACCTGCGCCTGCGCTATGGCGAAGAGACCGCGGCGCTGCTCACCGAGCAGGCACCGTCGCGCCTGATCGAGGGCCGCGCAGCGCTCGGGATGGACGCCGTCTGAACTGCATGACCAGCAGCGCCAGGGCCAATACCGAGAACGCGTCCATCGGAAAGCCGAAGCGGGCATAACCGGCCGCCCCCGCCGGCAGCACCTGGGCAAACAAGAGGCCGAGCAGAAGCGCCGCATAGAGCTTCTGCCCGCGCCAGGTCCCGCACAGGAAGAAGCCGATCAATCCCAGAAGCAGCACGCCGCGGACCGCCAGCGACAGCCCCACCACCCAGGTCGCGGCCGGACCGGTGAATTGCCCGATGTCGGCTTGCGCCGGCCCCAGCAGCGAGCGGAACCAGCCCTTCACATTGCCGACGACCACCGGCACCGGGTGCTCCAGCGCATAGGCGGTGGCCTTCTTGCGGGCCATCAGGGAGAACTCGAAGAGATTCGGGGCATGATCCTGCCAGCGCCCGTCAAACCACGCCTCAGGACCGGCGATGCGAGGCCGTCCTTCGCGCTCGGACATCACCGGGCCCGACCAGCGAGGCAGCGACGTTCGCGTCCCCGGAACTGGTGGGCTTGAAGTGGCCGTACCAGTGGTAGTTCATCGCCGACCAGCCCAGGATCGGCATGCCGCCGATGACGGCCGCCACCACCAGCGGGCGAAAGGGAAAGCGGAAAACACCGATGGCTGCGAACACCACCAGCAGCACCAGCGCATTGCCGCGCACCAGGGCGGTCAGTCCGAGCAGCAGGAAGGTCAGGATCAGGCGCATCAGCAGCGGGCGTCCCTTCAGGCGGCCGGCGTCGAGGAACAGCCAGGCGGCCAGCACGATCAGCAGGAGGTAGAAGGTTTCGGCAAAGAACAGCGATGACGTGGCCTGCGCGATGGGAAAGAGCGTGAACGCGAAGCCGGCCGCGACAGCGGCGGCAGCCGGCAACGCCAGCAGGCGCCCGATGCGATAGATCAGGTAGCCGGTCGTCGCGATCATCAGCTTCTGCAGGACCAGCAGGGCGAACATCGTCCCGCCCAGCGACCTCAGCAGGTAGATGAGGAACGGGTAGCCCGGTCCGAAATGCGAGTACGGGTACGGCTCGAGACTGGAGAACCAGTTGCTCATGGCCCAATAGTCGTCGCCCCGGACCGCCATCGACGGATCGTGCCAGAGCGTGACGAGGAAGACGCCGCTGACGGCAAGCCAGATGGCCGCCATTGCCGCAGCAGGCAGGAAACGCGCTGACACCTGAAACCCTGACACCTGAAAAATTCCCCGATCTGGTCGCTGAGATCGTCAATGATTGTCGCCGCCGGCCGTCGGGACCTGTCGCAGCCGACGAAATGTCCCCGTGGGGCGACGGACCGGAACAAGTTCCTCTCCTATGCCACGGCAGGCTGGCTAGTATTGCGATCACCTCCTCTGCCCTGCCGCCCGTCTCCTACGCTACCTGCGCCGATGCCCACTGTCCTCACCCTTTTCGGAACCCGACCTGAGATCATCAAGCTCGCGCCGGTGATCCATGCGCTCGAGCGTCGCGATGCCCACCTGCGCAGCGTCAACGTCTCCTCGTCCCAGCACACCGACCTGCTGCGTCCGTTCGTCCGGCAGTTGAAGATCCGGATCGACCACGACCTGGAAGTCATGACCGCCGCCCAGAGCCCCGCCGACGTGCTCAGCCGGGTGGTCGAACGCTTCAGCGCCGTCATCGCCCGCGAACGGCCCGACTTCGTTCTCGTCCAGGGCGACACCACCACCGCCATGGCCGGCGCCATGGCCGCCTGCTACGCCCGCATCCCCGTCGGCCATGTCGAAGCAGGCCTGCGCACCGGCGATCGCCACAGCCCGTTTCCCGAGGAAATCAACCGACGGGTGATCTCGCAGCTGGTGGACCTGCATTTCGCGGCCACCCGCCGCAACCTGCAGACGCTGGTCGGCGAAGGCATCGCGCGCGACCGTATCCTGCTGACCGGCAACCCGGTGGTCGACTCGCTCCAGGCGATCCTGAAGGAAGGCAAGCCCTCGGCCGACCTCTCGCGCCTGCTCAATGACCTGGACGGCCGGCGCCTGATCGTGCTGACCACCCATCGCCGGGAGAATGCCGGCGAGATCATGGCCGGCTACCTGCGCACGCTGCGCGCGTTCGTCGATCGTCACCCCGACGTCGCGGTCGTGTTTCCGGTCCATCCGAATCCCGTCGTCCGTGCAGCCGCCGCGGCCGAACTGCAGCGGCGCCGCGCGCATCCACCCGATCGCCCCGCTCGAGTACGCCGACTTCGTGCACCTGCTGTCGCGGGCCTGGCTGATCGCGTCCGACTCCGGCGGCATCCAGGAAGAGGCGCCCACCCTCGGCAAGCCGGTCCTGATCTTGCGCGACACCACCGAGCGGCCGGAAGTGCTGGAGTGCGGCATCGGCCGCCTGGTCGGCCACGACGCCGCGCGCTTTCGCACGATGCTGGAGGAAGCCTACGCAGACGACGCCTGGGCGCAAGCGGCCCGGACCATCCGCAACCCATTCGGCAACGGCGACGCGGGTGAGCGCATCGCCGCCGCCGTGCAGTCATTTCTCAATCCCGGCGCCGGCGATGCGCGCGACGCCGGTGTTCGCAGTCGCCGGGGAGGGCGAATGAAAGTCACTGTCATGATGCCGGCCTACAACGAGGAGCGGGACCTGCCGGGCCTGCTCGAAAGAACCAAGGCCGCCCTCGAAGGCTGGGCGGACTACCAGGTCCTGATCGTCGACGACGGCTCCAAGGACCGCACTGCAACGATCGTGCGCGAGGCGGCGAACCGGATGCCGGTCACCCTGATCCAGCACCCGCAGAACCGCGGACTCGGCGCAGCGATGCGCACCGGACTGAAGGCGGCGTCCGACTATGACGGTGTGGTCGTCACGATGGACGCCGACAATTCCCAGGGACCGGAACTGATCCAGGACATGGTGGCGCGCATCGGCACCGGCGCCGACGTCGTCATCGCCTCGCGCTTCCAGCCCGGCTCCCAGGAAGTGGGCGTGCCGGCCCATCGCCGGTTCCTCAGCCATCTCTCGAGCGCCGGCATCCGCGTGCTGATCCGCTATCCGGGCGCGCGCGACTACACCTGCGGCTTTCGCGTCTACCGCGCGGAGGTGCTGCGCCGGCTGATCAGCCGCTACGGCGACAACTTCATCCGCGAGAACGGCTTCTCCTGCATGCTGGAACTGCTGCTGAACCTGCGCCGGATCAACGCCAAGGTCGCCGAAGTGCCGCTGGTGCTGCGCTACGACCTCAAGGAAGGCGCCAGCAAGATGCGCATCCTGCGCACGATGTGGCGCTATGTCGTGACGGTGACGAGAGGCTGGTTGCCGCTCGCGACCGTCACCCTGGCGCCGCACGCCGCAGCCCCGCTCGCCGCATCGCGCTCCCGCAGGCCCACGCCTGCGCCCGCGCGCACCGACGGGCTTCCCCGCAAGGACGGCGCCTCGCCGACCACCATGTCCAAGCACTCCGGCAATCCGAATGGCGTCTGACTCGCAGCCAGCGCTGGGCCAGGTCGCGGTCATCGGCGGTGGCATCGCCGGGCTGGCCTGCGCGCACTTCCTCGCGCGTGCCGGCGCCGGCGTCACCCTGTTCGAATCGTCCGACCAGCTCGGCGGCCTGGGCACCTTCTTCGAGTATCAGGGCGGTTCGCTCGAGCGCTTCTATCACTGCATGCTGCCGACCGACCGCCATCTGCTGGCGCTGCTCGACGAGGTCGGGCTTGCAGGACCAGCCTACTGGAAGGAGACCAGCTTCGGCTTCATGCGCAACGGTCGGCTCTACGGTCTGAATACGCCGCCGGACCTGCTGCGCTTCGACCCCTGCCGTTTCACCGACCGGCTGCGCGTCGGCGCCACCGGCCTGTGGGGTAGCGTGCGATCGGCCGACGGCCTGGACGACATCACCTGTGAAGCCTGGCTGACGCGACTGTCAGGCCGCCGGGCGTTCGAGACTCCTTCTGGAAGCCGATGCTGCAGGCCAAGTTCGGCGACCGCTACGGCGACGTGCCGGCGCTGTGGTTCTGGACGCGCTTCAATCGCGAAAAAGGCGGCAAGAAGGAACGAAGGGCCACATCCGCGGAGGCTATCGGCGCATCGCGCAGAGCCTTGCGGCGCAATCATCGCGGTCAAGGGCGGGCAGCCTGCGGATGAATGCGCCGGTCAGCCGATCGATCTGCCGAGGACGGCCGCGCCGCTGCTGCGGTCGTCGACGAACCGACTCCAGGTCTTCGACCGGGTGGTGTTCACCGGGCCGATGACGCTGCTAGACCGACTCCTGGCCGGCGGGCAGGCGTCGCGGCCGGGCCGCGGGAATCGACGCCGGCATCGACATGCAAGGAGTGGTCAATGCGGTCCTGCTGCTGCGTCGCGGACTGACGCCGCATTACTGGGTCGCCGCGATCGATGCCGGCATCCCGTTCCAGGGTATCGTCGAAAGCACTACCCTGCTCGACCGGAAGGAGACGGCGGGCTGCACCTCGTCTACCTGATGAACTACCTGCATCGGACCGATCCGCGCTTTGCCCGCGACGACGCAGGCATCCTGGACGACTACGATCGCCGGCTTGCGCCGCCTGTTTCCCGACCTGGCAGCCGCATGACGTGGTCGAGCGCTATCGTGTTTCGCAGCCCGTATGTGGAGCCGCTCTATACGGTCGGCTATCAGAAGCGCAAGCCGCCGATCGCCCTGCATCCCGGGCGCATCTATCTCGCCACCACGGCCCAGGTCTATCCCGACGTGACGTCCTGGAACGGTTCCACCGGCCTCGCCCGGCGAGTCGTCGACCAGATGCTCGCCGAGGCCTGATTCCTCGAACGCGACCACGCTCTCTTCTATGCATCAAAGATATCAAATGGACTCGTCGCCGGCATCGGCATCGGGCTGGCGTTTCCTCTGGCTGGCCTTGCGACGAGGCGGACTTCGCGGCCTCCTGGCAGGTCCTGCTGAGCGTGCACGCTCGGGTGGACCATCGCCGCGTTCGCCGCCGGCTGCGGCATTCATGGCGGTCAAGAGCTGGCGCTGGTCGATCATCCTGCGCCCCGTCCTGCCGACGCGATTTCGAGCGCACTGCACCAGGCGGTCTACATCGGCACCGCCGCCAATCTCGTGGTGGCCCATTCCGGCGAAATCCTGCGCGCGACGCTGGTCGCGCGCCAGCAGCGCGCCGCCTCCAGCGCCGTCCTCGCGACCATTGCGATCGAGCGCATCCTCGATTTCGTCGCGCTGCGTGCTGCTGACCGGAGTCGCCTTGCTGCTGGATGACCGGGTGTCGCCGCTGCTGTGGTCCGCCGGCCTCATCAGCCTCGCCTTCGTTGCAACCGGCCTGCTCGGCGTGCTGGCCTTCCTCTACCCCGGCCCCCGCCTGCAGCGCTGGGGCAACGGCCTGCTCGAGCCTGCTGCCGGAGCAGCCGCAGCGCTGGATCGCCAACCAGCTGCAACGCGGCGTCGCCGGCTTCGGCTCCTTGCACGATCCGGTCGCCGATCGTCAAGGTCATCGCGCTGTCGCTGCTGCAGTGGTCATGCATCGTCGCGGCGGTCGCCGCCAGCGCGATGGCGGTCGGATGTCGCCATCCCGCTCTCCGGCGCGATCGCCGTGTTCGTGCTCACCGTGATCGGCCTGACCCTGCCGTCGTCACCGGCACAGCTCGGCACGACGCAACTCGCCTTCGTCGTCGGGCTCGAACTGGTCGGCGCGGGCGCCGCCAGCGCTTTTGCCGCATCGCTGGTCTACACCTGCTTCGTCGTCGTCACCATGATGGTCCTCGGCGCGCTCTGCTGGATGGCCACCAGCTGGTCGCCGCAGGAATCCACCGGCGACGTCGGCGTGTTCAGCGCGACCGGCTCGCAATCGGCCGGACCGCGGCGATGCACCCGCGCCGCCCGCTGGCCAGCCTCTCGCTCGACCTGGACAACCTCTGGTCCTACCTCAAGGTGAGCGGCGACCCCAGCTGGTCCAGCCGCCCGTCCTACCTCGACGCCTTCACGCCGGTGATGCTCGAGTTCCTCGAGCGCCGAGGCCTGCGGATCACCTGCTTCATCGTCGGCGCGGATGCCGCCATCGCGGCCAACGGCCCGTCCCTGCGCAGCATCGTCAGCGCCGGCCACGAGGTCGGCAACCACTCCTTCGAACACGAGCCCTGGCTTCGGCGCTACAGCCGTGAACAGCTGCGGCCGCGAGATCCAGTCCGCGAGCGATGCGATCTGCCGACGCCACCGGCCGCCGGCCGGCGGGCTTCCGGGGACCCGGCTTCAGCTGGTCACCGACCTTGCTGGAGATGCTGTTCGAGCAGGGCTACGACTACGACGCGTCCACGCTGCCCAGCTATCTCGGGCCGATTGCGCGCGCCTTCTATTTCGGCAGCGCCGGCAAGCTGAGCGCCGAGGAACGCGAGCAGCGCAAGGACCTGTTCGGCCACTTCAGCGACGGCCTGCGGCCGGTGCGCCCTTTCTACTGGCAGCTGTCCGGCGGCCGCCAGTTGCTGGAGATCCCGGTCACCACCATTCCGGTATTCAAGACGCCGTTTCACTTCAGCTACCTCGCCTTCCTGGCGCGGTACTCCGAACAGCTGATGTTCACCTACCTGCGGGTGGCGCTGGGCATGTGCCGTCTCACCGGGACCGAGCCCAGCTTCCTGCTGCACCCGCTCGACCTCATCGGCGGGGACAAGGCGCCGCAGCTGGCCTTCTTTCCCGGGATGGACATTCTCAAGCGCCAGGAAGGCGGAACTGCTCGGCAAGGTGCTGGCGATGATCGGCCGCCACTTCGACATGGTGCCGATGGGGGTGCATGCGGCGGCGTGTTTCGGGCGGGAGGGGATGGGGATGCGGGTGGCGGGGTTAACCCGGCAGATCTGCCGGACCAGTCATTCGCTGGCGAGACTTCCGATGCCAGGCACCTTGGCACTCACGATGAATCCCGACGCCAAAGTCTCGAGGTCGAAGTATCGGCAGATATTCTCGAAAACGGTCACGAACACAAACGCGGGAACAAAAAAGGCGAAGTAGTCGTTGGCGCGATAAAACGGCTGTACCTCCAGCCCCGCTGCACCGGCGCCCTGGAACACCTTCCTGATCTCCCGCACCGAACACTTGTGAAAATAGGCCGGATAACCGGTCACCTCGACCGCGTGCGGCCTCAACGTCGCAATTAGCTTCTTCTGGAGAACCGGCCCTACCAGCCGCAGGATGACGGAATAGGGATGCCACTTGTTCGGGACATAGTGGTGCGTCTCGCCGCCCGGAAGCAAAGCGGCCAGCATGCTGGCGACACTTCGCGTGTTGTCCTGTACGTGCTCCAGGAGGGTGCAGGAGATGATCAGATCATACTTTCCAGGAATCGCGTCTTCCACGGTCTGGACGATGAAATCATCGTATATGTCTTACATGCCTTCTTGTACTCAATGTCCATCCCGACATACCGAAAACCTTGCCCTCTTTGAAGCAACGGTCGATCGATGCCACCTGGCTCCAGAACAGAAATAGCCTCTCTCGCGAGGCTGGCATCAATCCGACGGCGCAACTCGGACGTGTAGTCGGACGCCTCGAAGTACTTCGGAAACAGCTCGGCGAGGTACGAGCTCCCTCGTCGATTCCACCTGACAAATTGTTTAATCATGCGGCTTCCGCGCTTCGAACTGAAGCAGAGGATCGAGGCTCAACGGCGTGCGCCAGGACCTGGGTATCCTCGATCCGACGCCATGCCAGATTGGTGATGCCGACAAACACCATAAGTGCCACTACAAAACCGGCGAACAGCCAGCGATCGGCGATCTTCAGGTACCATCCGGTTACTCCGACCAACCCGCAGACGAAGGATCCGGCGTGGATGGCAGCGACCGTCTGACCGATCGTCAGCCCGCTTCTGCGCACCAGGTGATGCAGGTGCTTCAGGTCGGGCCGCATGGGCGTGACGCCCTCGATAGCCGCCGGACGATACAGGATGCAGAGTCTGCCAGCGGCACTGCCATGATCCAAGGCAGACGACCGGCGGGACGCTGGATTCGCCGTAAGCCGAAGTCACGTGGATGGCGAACCACGCCAGCGTGAATCCCACCACCGTGCTGCCGCTGTCGCCCATGAACATGGCGCCCGGAAAGCCCAGGGCCAGCGAAGGTTGAGGCCAGAAATCCGGCGAGGCCACCCATCGTCGCGGCAGCCAGCGGGATCAGGCTGACCGGCATAAACCGGCGGGGATCGCCGTATTTTCCCGCAAGGGCGGTGGCAATCGCCACCGCAATCAGGAACCAGAACAGGCTGATGAAGCCAAGTCCGCCGCACAGCCCGTCGGCACCGTCCGAAAAATTGACGGCGTTGATCAACGCCACGGTCCCGATAACCGATATCGGAGCGACGATCCACCAGTCCGACAGAACGCCGGTACCCAGCACGTCACCGAGATCGGGAAGCACCGCGCCGCCCAGCGAGACGCCCGCGATGGCCGCGGCTAACTGCACCAGCAGTCGGTAACGGGCGCGTATTGGATACCGGTCATCGATCAGGGGCGACTATGAACAGCAACAGCGCGCCGATCCAGTATCCGACAGGCGCCCTGGCCTCTTCCGGCCCGAACGCCTGCAGGGTCAGCATCGACATCAGGATGACCCATCCGCCGATCAGCGGAATGTCGCCCTCATGGGACTTGCGGAAGTGGGCTTGTCCACCCATCCGACGCGTCGGGCCAACGGGGTGAGGACCATCACGGCGATGAGCGCCAAGGCAAACGCCACCAGCAGTGTGGCCCAAGGGAACTTAGCCATGAGCGTGCCGAGATTGAAGTCTGGCATTTCCTGTACCGGAGACCGGTTTCCGAATTGGTGGATTGACCCACCCGGGCGAAAAACGACGGGGTCGCTACTTACATTCGGTCACATGAGATTAAACACTATTTGCCTGCACGGAATCGTTAAATGAAGTGGTCTTGAGGACTGTCAAGTCAATCGACGGGCCGCCACCAGGTCAATGGCGTACGGTTTTAACCGGGACAAGTGGCTCCGTCTTCTCGCCCATCGCTGATCGCACGATGGTCCCGGGCATTTCCTCTGTCAGTCGATGGGCCACCCCCATCCCGTAGATCTCTCGGATCGCCTCACGGGCCTCCCTCGGAGCGGCGGGCGGTGCGCCATGTTGTGCGCGTCGGTGGCCACCACCGCCACCATCCCGCTTGCCAGGAGTTGATGCGCGCACGCCAGCGCCCGCGGCCGAATCGCGCCGATGACTGACGCCGCCGTCACTTGCAGCAGGCATCCTGCGTCGACAAAGGGTTTTATTCGCGCAGGATCCCTCATGACGTCCTTGTTGCGCTCGGGGTGTGCGATCATTACCTGAACATGGCGGTCGGATAAGTATCGGATGGCCGTCAACGCACCGGCCGGGATCTGACCGTCCGGAAACTCCAGCAGGACGATCCGGCTTCCGTCCAACGCGCCGATCATCGGCAACTCTCCCACCGCCAGCAGGTCGAATGCGTCCGGATGCAGCCGCACTTCCGCGCCGAGTGACACCTGAAGGTCGATTCCGGCCGACTGCAGCGCGTGCCTGATAGCAGGTTGAAGACCGGCAGCAGCGACGAGGGACGATTGTCGAAGACGCCGGGATGAACGTGCGGCGTCAGGACCGCGTGGGAGATGCCGTTGGCGACCGATGCCGCCGCCAGGACCAGAGCATCCGCCATCGTGCGCGCGCCGTCGTCGACGCCGGGAAGGAAATGACAGTGCAGGTCAATCATCTGGTTTCGAGCAGGCCGGTGACGAATCACGGCCGTTCAGGGGATTATGCGTCATCCGTCAACTGGGCGGGCCAATCTCCGGGCTCAAGCCCTCACGATGTGGCTTGCCGGCTCCCGATAGACGTCCCGGGTATCCACGATCAGCCGGGCGGCGCGCTTGACCAGCTCGTAGTCGACGTCCGGCATGGTCGGTCGCAAGCAGCACGCGCGTCGTAGGTCTCGATCGTCTCGGCGTCCAGCGGCACGCTGCGCAGGTCGAACTTGTGCTCGCGCATCTTCGGGAACACCGGCACGTGCGGGTCGGAGTAGTCGACCAGCGCGCCCAGGTCCCGCAGCTGCTCCATGATCAGGACCGACGGCGACTCGCGCATGTCGTCGACGTTCTTCTTGTAGGCGATGCCCAGCACCAGGATGCGGCTGCCCTTGTGCACCGACTTGCCGCGCGCGTTGAGCGCATCGTGCAGCTTGCGCACGACCCAGTCGGGCATGGCTGCTGTTGATCTTCGCCGGCGAGCTCGATGAAGCGGGTGTGGACGCCGTACTCGCGCGCCTTCCAGGTCAGGTAGAACGGGTCGATCGGAATGCAGTGGCCGCCGAGGCCCGGGCCCGGGATAGTAGGCCACGAAGCCGAAGGGCTTGGTGGCCGCGGCCCGGATCACCTCGTGGATGTCGATGCCCATCCGGTCGGCGATGATCTTCATCTCGTTGACCAGGCCGATGTTGACCGCGCGGTGGATGTTCTCCAGCAGCTTGGTCATCTCGGCCGCCCGCGTGGAGCTCACCGGGACCACCCGGTCGATCGACCTGGCCGTAGAGCGCCATGCCCGACCTCGAGGCAGGCCGGCGTGACGCCGCCGCAGACCTTCGGGATCGTCTGGGTGCTGAAGTTCGCGTTGCCCGGATCCTCGCGTTCCGGCGAGAAGACCAGGAAGAAGTCCTCGCCGACCGTGAAGCCCGGCGCGCTCGATCCGCGGCAGCAGCTCCTCCTCGGTCGTGCCCGGATAGGTCGTGCTCTCCAGCGAGACGACCTGGCCCTGCGCGCAGGTAGGGCACGAGTGCGTCGGTCGTGTCGAGGACGAAGGACAGATCCGGCTCGCGATACTTGTTCAGCGGCGTCGGCACGCAGATGATCAGCGCATCCGCCTCGGCGCGCGCGCGACAGTCGGTGGTCGCCTCGAAGCCGCGTCGCCGTCGCGTCGGCGATGTCGGCGGCCGGATGTGCTCGATGTAGCTCCTGCCCGCGTTCGAGCGCGTCGACCTTGTCCGGAGTCGATGTCGAAGCCGATGACCTTGAAGCCGACCTCGGCGAAGCGCAGCATCAGCGGCAGCCCGACGTAGCCCAGGCCGAGGATGCCGATGACCGCGGCCTTGCGTCTCCAAGCGCCGGATCAGATCGTCGCGGATCGGATTGGCCATAGGGGAACCCGATGACGCGGGGCTGGAAAAGAGGTTGATGCTCGCATTCATAAGCTGCGACTATTCCTAATGTAACGTTGGTAGCGAAATGTTTTACCGATCCCGGCCGGGCTTGCAGCGGCCCGAGTCGGGCGAGCCTCCACGGGTCCGCTGCAAAGCATTAAACCGCACATTCGGCCCGATAACAGCGTACTAGTGCTCGTTCCGGCCTCTCGGCAGCCCCCTTCCCGTGCTCCACCAGTCAAGCAAGGTGTCCTCATGTGACCTGATTCACAAGACGGCGTTTAGCATTCGGATAGCATGGACGAACCAATCGTGACGGTTTTAACCGGCCGCTCAGCCACCGAGAGATAAAGAAGCAACATGAATATGCCCAGCTCGCTCCCGCCCTACCTTCAAGGAGGGGCCTCCCCAGGGAATCGGCGGACGTATCGGCCACATCGCCCGCGACGCGGCCCCGACCCTGGGTGCCTACGTCAACAGCATCCGCGCCCGCAAGTGGCTGGTGATCGGCGATGACTGGTGGTCACGGCGCTGGCGGTGGCGCTGGTCAACGTGATGACCCCGATCTACCGGGCCTCCGCCACGCTGCTGATCGAGAACGCCAAGAGCAAGGTGATCTCGTTCGAGGAGTTGTACGGCGTGCCCGCCGGCAGCCGCGAGTTCTTCCAGACCCAGGCGGAGTTCATGAAGTCCCGGGAAGTGGGCATGCGGGTGGTCAACCAGATGGATCTGGTCAACAACGAGTTCTTCGATCCGCGGGCCACCAAGCCCGGGCCGATCCGCGCGCTGCTGTGCCAAGGTGACCCGGGCTCGACGAGCCTTGGCGAAGAAGGCAGCGTGATGCAGCGTGAACTGACGACGGATGAGAGTGCAGGAACTGGTACTGGCGCGCTACAAGGCCAACGTCGACATCGTGCCGGTGCGGCTGAGCCAACTGGTGGAGATCCGCTACGAATCCCCGGATCCGTTCCTGGCCGCCAAGATCGCCAACCAGACGGCGGAGTCCTACATCACCGCGGACCTGGACGCCCGCTTCAACATGCAGCAGACCGCCAGCAAGTGGCTCAACGAGCGGCTGGAGCACATGCGCCGGGAACTGGAGACGGCGGAGCGCAAGCTGCAGGCCTACCGGGAGGAGATCGGCCTGGTGGCGACGCCGGCGTCCTCCATGGGCGGCAACATCCGCTCCCTGGACACCTCCGCGGAGCGGCTGATCGCGGCCCGGGTGGAGCGCGCGGAAGCCGAGCAGACCTACCGGCAGGTGTCCCGCAATTCCGCCAACCGCTACGAGGTTCCGGCGGTCTTCAACAATCCCGGCGGTGCAGGCCGCGCGCGCCCAGGAAGCCGCTCGCGGAGAAGCGCCTGGCGGAAGCGGCGCAGTCCCTGGGATCTTCGCATCCGGAGTACAAGGCGGCGATGACCGACCTGCAATCGGCCAAGGACAACCTCAAGCGGCAGGCCGAAGGCGTCATCTCCAGCATCGCCAAGAAGTACGAAGTCGCGCGCAGCACGGAGAAGGCGCTGGAGGAGGCGGTCAGCAGCGTCCAGGGCAACATCCGCGACATCAACCGCAAGGAAGGCCAGTTGAACGTGCTGGAGCGCGACGTCGCCACCAACCAGCAGATCTACCAGACCTTCCTGGCCCGGGTGAAGGAGACGGACGCCACCTCCGACTTCCGCAATCCGATCGCCGGAGTGGTGGACCAGGCGGTGCCGGCGCTGGAGCCGGTCAAGCCGCCGAAGCCGCAGATCGTGCTGCTCGGGGCGCTGCTGGGCGGCATGCTCGGCTGCATGATCGCCATCGGCCTGGAACAGAAGTCCGCGGTGATCCGTTCCACCGATGAAGTGCTGGACAAGCTGGGCGTGCCGCTGATCGTGGCCGTGCCCAAAGTGCCAGGGCAAGCAACTTGCCCAAGCTGGCCCGCCTGCAGCATGACGAGCCGCAATTCGCTCTTCTCCGAAGCGGTACGATCGGCCGCGACCGGGGTACGGCTATCGCTGATGAACGTGCAGAAACCGGTGATCGCCTTCACCTCCACGCTGCCGGAGGAAGGCAAGTCCACCCTGGCACTCAGCTACGCGATGGAACAGGCGCGCACCAAGAAGACGCTGCTGATCGACGCCGACATGCGCAAGCCCAGCATCCACGGCATGCTGGGCATTCCCGGCGACAAGATGGGACTCAGCGAACTGTTTCGCGGCGCCCCGCTGGAGACACTGCGTGCAGCATGCCGCCGAGTTCAACCTGTCCTTCGTGCTGTCCGGTGAGCGGGTGAAGAATCCCGCACGACCTGCTGATGAGCCCGCGGTTTGCCGAAATCATCGCGGAACTGAAGGCGCACTTCGACCTGATCGTCATCGATACGCCGCCGCTGGAACTGGTGTCCGATGCGCTGCCGATCGGCGTGCAGTGCGACCGGGATGATTTATGTGGTGAAGGCGGGGGAGACGCTGACTCCGATGGCGCGGCGGGGAATGGAGCGGCTGGAGGACGCGAACATCAGAAATCTGGGGGTCATCCTGAATTCGCATGACTTCGAGCGGGCGGGGAAGTACTACGGGGAGTATTCGGCCTATGGGGCCTACGGCAAGGGCTACTACGGGGCGGCCGACGGCAAATCGTAGTAGCCGCGGTGCATTCGACTTTCAGGCGAAACATCACCAGGGCGGCAACCGCGAACACCGCTGCCCAGGCGGTTGCCGTCATAGCGGCTCCGATCCTCACCCGGCTCTACTCGCCCGAGGATTTCGCGGTGTCCGCGGTATTCGCTTCGCTGTTGTCGATCCTTCTTGCCTTTTCGACCTTCCGATTTGACTGGTCGATTCCCAATGCCAGGAGCGCGTCGATGGCGGCAGCGCTGTTTGCGGTATCCGTAGCAAGCCTGGTATTGATATCCTGCGTCACAGCCTTGACCGTCGCGCTCTTTCCACAGGCGGTCTCGGGGCTGGCCGGGTTGGACCGGCTGGAGCCCTATCTGGTATGGCTCCCGGTCGCCCTGATCGGCGCGAGCATCTACCAGGCAGTACAGGGCTGGGCGGTGCGATCGAACGACCTGACGGCGGTGAGCAAGGCGCAAGTATTCCAGGGCATCGCGTCGGCCGTCTTCGCGTTGATCGCAGGCTTTGCCGGCGCCGGCGCCGGCGGGCTGATCGGCGCCACCGTGGGATCGTCCTGGGTGGGGATCGGCACGCAACTATCCCGATCAAGAGACCTGGTCAGTCGCGCAATGGCGCTTTCGGCCAAGCGCATCCGTGCCGCGGTACTGCGTTATCGCCATGAGGCGACCTGGTCGACCCTGGTTGCAGTGATCAATGCGGCCAGCCTCGCGCTGCCGGTCCTGATGCTCGCTTCCTTCTATTCGGCCGAGCAGGTCGGATGGTACGCGCTCGTGAGCCGGATTGCCGCCGTTCCAGTCGGCGTCGTGACGAGGGCCGTCGGACAGGCCTTCTGGGCCGAGAGTTCGAGCCTTGCAAGAGAAGGCCGGATGCCTGAATTGCGGGCGTTCTATCTGCGCTCTACCTGGCGGCTTGCCGGTCCGGCAGGGGTTGCCGCGGCCGTCTGCCTCACAGGGCCGTACTTCATCGGGACCATCTTCGGTGAAGCCGAGTGGGGCGGGGCCGGCCAAGTACTTGCCGCCCTTTCACCAGCGATTGTCGGCACGATTCTTTTCTCACCGACGAACCATCTGATCGTGCTTGGCCGACAATCCCTGCAACTCGCCGCAGACGGCCTGCGCCTCATTGCCGTCATCGCTGCGATCCTGCTCTCCGACCTTCTGGATCAGTCCTTTGTCACCGCGGTCGCCGCAGCATCGGCCGCCAGCTTGATCGGGCACCTCGCCCTGTTTTCCCTGCACAGGAGGCTACATGGGCAAAGTTGACGCCGGACAACGCTTCTGGAGCAGCCAGACCTCGAGCCGCCACCGGTCATCGGACAGTGCGTTTTACAGCGCCAAGGCAGCGGAACATGCGTCCCTGATGTCGCCAGAGCATCGTATCGCGGATTGCGTGGACCTGGGTTGCGGCGCCGGCGAACTTCTCGAACACCTGTGCGCTCCGGTCAACGTCACCGCCGGCCTCGACTATTCGGACGCGATGCTGGAGAACGCCCGGGAAAGGCTGGGTAGTTCGCACCCTGCCCGGCTGCTGAACGAGGACGTCTTTACTTACCTGCCCGGATCTTCCCATGAGGTGTGGCTCACGACCGGCGCCTTGAACCAGTATCTCGAGCCTGCGCGACTGTCCGCACTTCTCGACCTGTTCGCTGGACACCGGCGGGCGAAGGCGTTCTACCTGTTCGACTCGGTCGATCCGCTCAGATTCAAGCTGATGCCGCACGGAATAAGCTACCGCCCCGAACACGCCGACGTGCAATTGAAGACATTCAGGGAACTCTACCGGGGCGGGCGCAGAATCCTGGAACGGATCGGACTGTCAGTCCAGCTTGCAACGGGCGCCGGCATCCAACCAGCCCAGAAACTTCCCACGACGGCGATGGGGTACGGCTATCTGCCCCGATTCTGGTTGCTGGAAGCCACTAGACGCGGCCTGAGCGTGGAGATCGTCAGCTCGCGATTCTACGAATACAGGTATCACATAGTGCTTCAAAAGGAAGGGGGCGATGTCGGCTAACGGGCAACCAGCGTATCGTGAGTACTGCGACCGGGCAACAGGCTTGCCGATATTCCTGGAGCCCTGGTGGCTCGACGTCACCTGCGGCCCGGACGGGTGGGGGGCGGTTACGGTTCGGGACGGCAACCGGGTGACTGGACTCCTGCCGTTCCGGGACCAGCGCTCGCTGGGCCTGAGGCGTTTGACGCAACCGCCGCTCACACCGTTCCTTGGACCCTGGATTCCGGCGGTCGCGGACTCGACTCCCTCCGCCAGGTTCGCGTCCGACATGGCGGCGCTGTCGGTCCTCTCGGCGGCGTTGCCGCCGTTCGCCTCGTTTGCGCAGTCGTGGTCTGCGAAGATCACCAACTGGCTGCCCTTTTACTGGCAGGGCTTCACACAGACAACCCGGTACACCTACGTCCTGGAGAACATCGGCGACGAGGCGGCCCTCTGGACGAATCTCAGGGGCAGTTGCCGCCGGGAGATCAGGAAGGCACTCGACCGTTTCGAAGTGACCGTCGAGACCGACGCGGGTATCGACGAGTTTCTCGATCTCAACCGGATGGTGTTCATCCGGCAGGGGCTCAGCCCGCCCTATTCGGAGCCGTTGATCCGGAAGATCCACGCGGAATGTGCCGCCAGGGGACGCCAGCGCTGCTTCATCGCCCGGGACAACAAGGGACATCGGCATGCCGGCGTCTATCTCGTCTGGGACGATGAATCCGCCTACTACCTTCTCGGCGGGGGAGATCCTGATCTGAGGATCAGCGGCGCCACCGCGAGCTTGTGCATGTGGGAAGCAATCCGTTTCGCTGCCGGCGTGAGCCGACGCTTCGACTTCGAAGGTTCGATGCTGGAGCCTGTCGAGCGATTTTTCCGCAGTTTCGGCGCCACCCAGACACCCTATTTTTCGGTCTCCAAGACGCCCTCGACACTGATGCGCACCCGGCGAGCACTCCGGGAGATCTTCAGTTAGATCGGCTTTTCACGTAATACGTGCGTTATTTTGCGGGATCGAACCGCCGCGGTACCTATACTCGGAGCAGGTTCCGCACCCCGGCGCGCACATGCCGATGTCGTCCCCGAGACCTGATCCGATCGTTTTCCGGCGACCCGCATGAAAGTTTCCGTAAAGTCGCGGGGAGGTAGGCTGCTCCTCGCAATATTCTTCCTCTCGGGCACTTCGGCCCTGATCTACCAGGTGGCCTGGCAGCGATTGCTGTTCGCCTCGTTCGGCGTGGACGTGGAATCGACCACGATCGTCGTCTCGACCTTCATGCTGGGCCTGGGCTGCGGGGCGTTGATCGGGGGAGACTGGCGGATCACCTTGCGACGCGACTGGTGCTGTTGTTCGCGCTCTCCGAGACCGGCATCGGGCTGTTCGGAATCGCCAGCCCCTGGCTCATTCCCCAGGTCGGTGACTACTTCGTCCAGTCCAGCCTGCCGATCATCGCGCTGGCCAATTTCATTCTCATCCTGATACCCACGACCCTCATGGGCGCCACCCTGCCGGTGCTGGTCGTACACGCGTTCAGCAGTTCCAGGAATGTCGGCGTGTCGGTCGGAACGCTGTATCTTTTCAACACGGCTGGGGCCGCCACCGGGGCCTTCCTGTGTGCCGCCATCCTGTTTGTATTCATGACCGTCGACCAGTCGATCTACCTGGCGGCCGCAGGTAACTTCCTCGCGGCCGGGACAGCCCTGGCCCTCTCACGCGGAGAGGTGAATCGATGATCGCTGCTGCCCGCGCACTGTCGTTCATGACGGGATTCCTGAGCCTGAGCCAGGAAATTCTCTGGATGCGCCTGGTCAGTTTCACTTACTCCGGCGCCCCTCAGGCCTTCGGCGTCGTGCTGGCAGTCTATCTCCTCGGTATCGCGATCGGCGCGGAGTTCGGCAAGCGATTCTGCAAGTCCGGCCAAGACCTGTTCAAAGTTGCGGGCATGGTGCTGGTGGTCGCTGCGCTACTCGATGCGATCATGCCGTGGCTGGCGGTCAACGCCATGGGATGGGGGCGGATTCCGGGTACGCTCATGCTGGGACTGAGTGTCGTGGTGACGGCCGCCGGAAAGAGCGTCCTCTTTCCGATCGTGCACCACATCGGATCGCGTCAGGCGGACAGCGGCGTGGGCGCCTCGATGTCCAAGGTCTACTTCGCGAACATCCTGGGCTCAACGCTCGGTCCCCTGGTCACAGGGTTCGTCCTGCTGCAGGTGATGGGTATCCAGCAATGCCTCATGCTGATGGCCGGCCTGGCCCTGCTTGTCGGGCGGCCTGCCTGCTGCCATACAGTCGCCGCGTCGGCAGGACGCTGGTCATCGCGAGCCCGGTCCTGACCGCAGCGCTGCTGCTCCTGCCTCCCTGGCTGATGATCAGTCTCGCCGACAATACTGCCACCTATGAAGGCAAGGTCGGCGCCGTGGTGGAGAACCGCTACGGCATCATCCACACGCTGGTCCCGGCCGACGGGGACGACATCGCCGTGTTCGGCGGCAATGTCTATGATGGAAGAATCAATGTCGATTTCGTGAAGGATTCCAACGGCATATCGCGGGTCTACGCCCTGGCCGCTGTCGCTCCCCATGCCAGGCGCATCCTGAATGTCGGCATGAGCGCCGGTCCCTGGACCCGGGTGCTTTCGGCCTTTCCCGACGTGGAGCGCATCGATGTGGTGGAAATCAACCCGGGCTATGCCGAGGTGGCCAGGAACTTTCCGCAGACGTCACCCGTGTTATCCGACCCGAGAATTTATAT
Organism: uncultured beta proteobacterium; assembly: GCA_963834335.1. Taxonomy (GTDB): domain Bacteria; phylum Pseudomonadota; class Gammaproteobacteria; order Burkholderiales; family Burkholderiaceae_E; genus Lautropia. The sequence goes on from CAWIBK010000002.1 coordinate 1,858,115, forward strand.
CCACTACGACGATGGGCGACGCTGGCTGAAGCGAAATCCCACCGAACGCTATGACCTGATCGTCATGAACACGACGTATCACTGGCGCGGCTACGCGGCCTTGCTGCTCAGCCGCGACTTCATCGCCCAGGTGAAACAGCACATGAGTCCGGGCGCCATCCTGGCCTATAACACCACCGGATCGGGCGATGTTCTCAAGACCGCGGCATCGGTTTTTCCATCCGTCTATCGCTTCCAGTCATTCGCCATCGCCGGCGACGACGTCCAGGTCCCGGACGCTGACGTAGCTGTCGCCCGCATGGCAGGATTGACACTGGACGGTCAGCCACTTGTCGATCTGACGCGGCCCGCAGATCGTGAAAAGGCCTACGATGTGGCGGGACGATTCGAGCCCTTCGACGCGATCGAAAATTCGTACGGCCGCGAACTGCAGGTCATCACTGACCAGAATATGCTGAGCGAATACAAGTACGGTCGATCCATTCTTCGCTACCTCGGACATCGGTAATGAAGAAACTCCTCGGGCGAGCCTGGCAGGACTGGCGGGAACCCGCGGTAATCGGCGCGCTGCTCGCCTATCCGGCGGCGCTCGCGATGGTGCTGGTCCTCATCCAGACGCCCAGTGCCGACCTGGCCATGCGCTTCCTGTTCGGCATGGGCTACAACCTTCTCGTCTCGTTCGCCCTGGCCGGTATCATTTTTTGCCTGCCATACGCCTCCTTGCGGGTCGCGACCGGCACAGCGGTTGTCGCCATGCTGGCGCTCTACACGTTCGCCCAGCTCTACCACTACCTCCTGTACTCCCAGCTCTTCGGGGTCTCGGCGATCTACGTGCTGATCGATTCATCGCTGAGCGAAGGCCTCGAGTTCGCAGGCGCGGTGTCGCGAACCGATTTCTTGGCGCTCGCAGTACTGGGTACTTTGCCGATGCTGCTTGCCTGGCGTCGAATGAGGACAGCGGTAAGATCAGTGCCGCGCCAACCTCCCTACCAGCTCGCCTTCTACCTGCTGCTGGTCGGCGCGAGTGCCGTCGCCAGCACCGAGCGACCCAACATCTACGGACACAACCCGCTTCAGTTCCTGGCTGCAAGCGTGGAGGAAGCCCTCTCGCAGAAGAAAATTATCAAGGAAGCCTACGCGAAGATGGCTGCGGAACTGGATACCCAGGTCCTCAGCTTCGATTCGCAGCCGGCCACCCATATACTGGTCATCGGGGAATCGACGACCAGTAAACGGATGTCCCTCTACGGCTATGGCCGCCGCACGACGCCTCGCCTGGATGCGATGCGCAAGGAACTGCTGGTGGCTCAGGACGCGTGCTCCTCCCGTGGCAATACGCTCGAGTCGATCAAGGAGTTGTTGACCTTTGCGACCCGCGATAACCCTGAGCTGGTTTTTCAAGGACCCAACATCGTCCAGTTAATGAACGCCGCGGGCTACTCCACCTATTGGCTCTCGAATCAGCAACTCATCGGTCGCAGCGACAGCTGGTCCGAGATCCTGTCGTCGGCGGCATCAGAGCGCAAGTTCATCAATCTCCGGGGCTGGCGGGACGGCATCAGCTGGGACGGTGCCCTGCTGCCTCCCTTCAAGGACATCATGGCGGATGGCAATAGCAGGCGTTTTATCGTGATCCATCTGTTGGGCGCCCACGCGGCCTACTCGCTTCGATACCCACCCGAGTTCGACCACTTCACCGGCCTCGACGGACTCGACGAGCGTATCCAGGCCAAATCCGATGGAACGGGCAAACGCTGGCTGACGTCGCTGCTTGCTCAAAACAACTCCTATGACAACGCAGTGCTGTACACCGACTATATCGTCGCCTCGGTAATGGCGCTCGCCCGCCAGTCCGAGCGATTTTCCGTGACTTTCATCTCGGATCATGGCGAATCCCTTGGAGAAAGCTCCTCGTTCACCGGGCATCTGGACGGACCCGCCCCGCGGCAGGTATACGAGGTGCCACTCGTCTTTTTCCTCTCCGAGAGCCTGCGGGAAAGCCTGCCGGATCGTATCGCCACATTGAGCAGCAACCTGGCGGCGCCCTTCCAGTCGGATATGTTGCTGCACACGCTGGCTGATCTCTATTCGGTACGGCACGAGCTGGTGCAACCGTCGCGCAGCCTGTTCAACAATGCGTACCGTCCCCCCGCGCGGTACTGCGACCAATTGCAATGACGCGTCTGATACCGGGTCGATGAGCGCTGATCACGATCGCTATGCGCAATATGCAGGGCCGCACGAGAACGTGGCCGCGTGGCTGCGGCTGATCGTTGAAGAACGCTTCGGATCCGGGCTGGTCCTCTCATGGGATGCGCACGGCGACGCCATCCTCTTGGCTCCGGAAAGTCCATCCTCGCTCATCATCCGGTCGAATCCCGCATGGTATTGCGAGCCCGCATGGGATCCGCCGGTCACCGCATGGCAGCCGTGCCCCGAGGGATGGGACGCGGTCATCGAGGACCGCCTCCCCGCCCCTGGGTATCGCGAACTCCCGTCACCCCTGATCGAGGCGACTCGGGACGGGTACGTACTTCATTTCGACGTCCTCGGCTTCGCCTGCTGGATGATGTCGCGCCAGGAAGAAGTCGGCCGGACGGACCTCGATGGACATGCACGATTTCCCGCGAGCGCCTCGCACGCGTTCCGACACGGGTACCTGGAGCGTCCGCTCGTCGACGAGTGGCTGGCAGTGGTACGACAGGTGGTCGCCCGGCTCTGGCCCGCACTCCCGCTTGCCGAGCACCGCTTCCGTCTGCTGGTGTCGCATGACGTTGATACGCCAAGCCGCCACCGGTTTGCCACTGTCCCGCAGCTTGCCCGGGGAATGGTCGCCGATCTGCTGAAGCGGCGGGATCTCGCCGCCGCCATCGGCGCACCGTTCTACCGGATCGGCTCTGCCGGCGGGTTACACCCGTCCGACCCACTGAACACCTTCGACTGGATCATGGCGCGCTCGGAAAGCGCCGGCCTGAAGAGCGCTTTTTACTTCATCTGCGGGCGCACGCATCCGCACCTGGACGCCCCGTACGAAATCGGTGATCCGGCAATTCGTGGGCTGCTGCGGCGCATCCATCTCCGCGGACACGAAATCGGCCTGCACCCAAGCTACAACACCTTCCGGTCCCCAGAGCGAGTCACCGAAGAAGCATCCCGCCTTCGCCAGGTCTGCCGCGAGGAGGCCATCGATCAGCCGGCATGGGGCGGACGGATGCACTTCCTGAGGTGGGAGACGCCGACGACGCTCTACGGCTGGTCGGCGGCAGGAATGGACTATGACAGCTCGTTGGGCTATGCCGACCATCCCGGCTTTCGCTGCGGCACCTGCTTCGAGTACCCCGCATTCGATCCGGTCGCCCGCAAGATGCTACCGCTGCGAATCCGCCCCTTGATCGCAATGGAGTGCACGATCCTGGCGAGCCGTTACCTGGGTCTCGGGACGGGCGACGCAGCCCTTCAGAAATTCACGGACCTCAAGAGCCGCTGCCGGGCGGTGAGCGGCGCGTTCACGCTTTTGTGGCATAACGCAGAATTGATTCACGACGACGCCAAGTCGCTTTACCGCAGGCTCCTCGCCTGAGCACGATGACCACAGACTTACAATCCGCGCGAACAACCGTCCATATCTTTGCGCTCGATGCCTTCGGGTCCTCGCGAATCTTCGTGCAGCGCAACTGGGAGAAGAATTCCTTCCTGGTGCATCGACCGGGGCGCCACCCGGCGCCTTCCACATCCCCAACTGACGCCCAATCTGTTTGTCTTTCTTTTCGTTCAGTCCTGGACGTCCTGGCGCGTTTCGGCGACCGCGGCAGCTTCGTCTTCCACGGCCAGTCCACCCTGCCCTATCTCCTCCTGGCTCGAGTGGCGCTTGCCTTGCGCAGGTCACGGCAGCGCCCCCGCTTTGTCTACGACGTCCATGACCTGAACGAGCCGGAGCCTGCCACGACGTTCTGGCAGGTGATCCGTTACCGGTGGATACGGCACTACATCCTGGGCTGGCTGGAGCGATGGGCGGTATCGGATCCTTCACTCATCGTGCTCGCGGTTTCACAGGGCATGGCGGATTGCCTGGAGAGACAGTACGGTTGCCGACGGCCGGCAGTGGTCATGAGCGTTCCCCCCCGCCTGCCAGAACCGATCACCCATGACGAGACGCGATTGCACAACACGGTGGTGTACTTCGGGATGGCGGATCGTGCGCCGTGGAACAAGCTCGATTCGTTGTTGAGCGACGGTATCAGAGTCCACATGCATGGCAGGAATATTGCGGGCGCGATTGCCGCCCGCGGATTGGCAGACTACCTGCGCGAAAATCAATTGCAGGTATTCCCGGCGTACAGTCCGGATAAGATGGGCTTCCTGCGGCGCTATCGCATCGCGCTGCTTTATTCGCCGAAGAGTCCCGGAACTTCTCGATCGCGATGCCGAACAAGTTGTTCCAGGCCCTGCGCCACGGAGTCTCCTTGGTCGTGTCGCCCAACTGGCGGGAACTGGTCGCGCACTTCTCCTCGGTGCCGGGGGCGGTGGTGCCGTGGCAGGACGGCACGCTACCGGCGGAATTGGCCGAACTGATCGAATCCCTGCGCGGTGAAAACTTCGAAGCAGCGCTTGAAAACCTCATGGATCGTCTGGAGGAGACTTCAAAGATGACTTATCAGAAGGCCGTCGGTTGAGTCCGGCCGATCAGAGATGCTGACAGGTTACGCGCGCGCGCTCAGGAAGAACCCGAGGTTCCTCGGCCGCTTCATCGGTCTCAGCCTGGCTTATGCAGTGGCGATCGCGCCCCTGTACGGATACTTTGCGGACCTCGGGAACCTGACCCGCACTCCCGGGTTGGTGACTTCCGTCGTGCTGGCCCTGATGTTCATCCTCGCCATACTGACCGCAAGCCTGAGAAGGCAGAAGTTCGGTCTGGTGGGATTGCCCGCGGTCGTCGCCTTGGCGTATGTCGCCACCAGCCTGCTCGTGCATCAGGTCTTCCTGACCGACATTGCAGGTTTCGACGTGGGGCAGATCGTCTTCTTCCATTGGGTCGTCCTCATCTTTCACTCGTTCTACTTTCTGCTCGGACTGCGCTGGGACGAAGGGCTGGACCTGCGGATGCTGTTGATCCCCCTTTGGCTGGTTTTTGCCACGCTGATGGCCCTGGGTGTCGATGCGCAGAAGACCATCACCCTCAGCGTGTCAGGACAGGTGACTTATCTCTACCTGGCCGATTCGTTTGCGGTTCTGTCGACCGTGACGATCGCCGCTATCCGCTCGCGGTCGCTCTCGATCCTTGGCCTGATCGCATCGATCCTGATCCTATACCTGATCGGCTCCCGGTCCTCTCTCTATGCATTCTCGCTCGCGTCGCTGATCCTCGTCCTGGTCGAAGTTCGCGCGGCCTTTCGCGAAGGCCTGCAGACGCGCGCCGTGCTACTGGTGCTCTCGCTCGTGTCGTTGTCGGTCATGGCCTTCATTTACACCGAGCGCCTGAGCGGGACGAGGATGTTCGAGTTCCTCTACACCGGGAGGGACAGCTCCTGGGAAGCCCGGGTCGAAGGCCTGTCGGTCGGCCTTGAAACCATTTTGGAGGCGCCGATCCTCGGCTCCTTCGGCAGCGACGTCAGGTACTTCGGGGAGATCGGAAACTACATTCACAACTACCTGGAGGTCTATCGACAGTTCGGCCTGGTCCCCTTCCTGCTCATCGTGGTCGCGATCGGTCTGTCGATCAGGGTGGTTTATCGACGCCTCGATTCACTCTCAGGCGAGCGCAGGAAACTGCTCGTTTTTCTGGGCAGCTTCACCGTCCTTTCGGTGATCTCCGCCCGCTCCTGGGCTTTCTCCTACATCTTCCTGTCTATCGGATTGTGCGCCGCCGCCTCTCTCCTCCCACGACGGTCAAGATCCTTCAGCCAGGGGTCGGTTGCTGGCGCGGTCCATTCCAGCGAAGATCTGCGCTGAGGAGGCGCGCGCCGCCGGCGAACCAGAGGACGCCATCCCGGATGATCTGCCCCGCGGAAATGGACACGCCCGACGGTATGACCCGGCGCACGATCAACGTCACCGGCTCGATCTGGAGGATCGCCTTTCGCATGACGACGACGATGAGGTCACGAGGGCCCCAGTGTAGGCACCGCGGGGCGTCGGTGGCGACAAGCGCGCCGAATCGGGTCAGTCGAAGCTGCCGTAGTGTCCGCCCCGTGGCCGGATCGACTGCAAAGAGCGTAGCTGGTTCTGCGACAACGTAGAGAAGGCCGTCTGGCCCTCCCAGGAGGTCGGTGACTGCGAAAATCCCCGGCAATGGCATCCATCGGGAAATGCCAATGGCCGGAAAATCGATCCGGATAATGCCGGCATCGCCTGCCGCGGAGGATCCTCCGGTCGGCCCCCGGGTCGTCGTGCCCACGAAAGCACGGTCATGGAAAACTGCCAGTGACGTGACAACCTGCGTCTTGAGGATCCCGTCCCGGGGCAACAGCGTCCCGCTGCCGGAGGTCGTATCAAATACCAGCAGTCCACCTCCCGGCACCGCCCTGAAGGCGCCGCCGCCCATCAGGATGGTCTTGCCGTCCGGGTGGGCGGCCAGGGCCCGCGGACGGCCGACCTGATCGCGGGCCTGCGCGTTGCGATAGACCACCTTCGGATTAAGGCTCTCGCCCAGCGCTCGTGCATCGAAATCGACTGCGGGATCGAACGCGATCAGGCTGCCATAGCTGTAGACGCCGCCGTAGAGCAGGCCTCCCTGGACCACCCACTGGTTGACATGGCCGCCGTAGTCACCAGGACCCCAGTGTCCGGTCTTTCCGGTTCCGGGGTCATGCCGGAATACCCGCAATGGCGCACCAGTGGAACCGTAGATCAAATTGTCAGGTCCGACCACCAACGAATAGACGATCGCGCCGGTGCTGTCATAGCCGAAGCTCACTTCCCGTCGGTTTCCGGTGCTGGCGTCATGAACTACCGCCACCTTGTCAGGCACATCGGCGGCGACCAGGAGCGATCCGTCCGGCCAGGACCGGTTGGGGGCGCCGGCAGCCTGGCCGGAATTCGCCCCAGCCACGTCCTCCGAGTAGGGACCGTCCGCGGGGACCATTACTCCCTCGCGCAACATGATCCAGCGACCGTCCCGCCCGAACCGGACTCCCACGCTCCCGTCCAGCTTGCGGGCAATCGAGGCACCTTCTACCCGATGCCGCTCCCGCAGGGGCAAGCAGTTCGACGCGGCGGGAACTGCGCGGGTCGAATGCGATCAGGTTGCCGCTCACGTACTCGATCAGCATGTGGAGACCCGGCCCGGCGGCGTCGACGGCGATGGTCGGGTCTGAGGCCAGTTTTCAATCGCCATCGGTCCGTGATCCCGGAGCGTCCGATCCTGCGGCGTGAAAGACAGCAGACGCGCGTCCGGGTAGAGTCCGAGAAGAACAGCACGCCCGTATCGTCGACGGTAAAGCTCGAAGCAAACCCCTCCGGGATGCGGCCCAGTCGGAGGACCTGCCCGGTGACCGGATCAAACTCGACGAGCTGACTATCCAGCGTGTCGTAGAACCTGTTGCTGCGAGTGTTCAGGAACGGGAAATAGGCCCCATAATCAGAACTCCCGGGATCGGTCTGGACCGAGGCGCCGCTCGATACGTCGACAGTGAGATAGGTGCTGACCCGTGGCGGGCTTGCCCACAGCTTCAAGACCAGCAGCCGCTCGCCACGAGCGCCCGACCCGAGTGCGGGACCCGACCACGCGCTCTGGGAGACGGCAGCGGCAATGCCGTGGTCGCGGACAGGAATCTTGTCGGCCAACGGATGGTTCGAGAGGAACCTCTCCCCGACCACTCGCGCAGCGATTCCATGACCGGCGCTCCAGTGCTTCCACGCGGCGACCCCGGCAGCCGCGATGGCAGCAAAGGCACCGACACCTATCCCGATTCTTCGGCGACGGGGGTTCACTCGATCTCCCGGTAACTGGTGTAAGGTGCTATCTTGCAACGTGCGGCCGCCAGACGAGGAGAGCGCCAATTGGACCTGCTCAGCCTTCCCGTGCTCGCGCTGATCATCGGCATCACCCTTGGCGCAGCAGTCTTGGTGTGGATGGTCGAACAGGACGCCCTGGTCAAGGCGATTGCCATGGGCGCACTCGCGGGTACGTTCGTCTACTGCGGTATGGGGGGCGCAGACCCTGGGTCCCCGGCTCCTATCTGACATATTACGGCATCTTCATCGGCGCATTCGTTCTGGGTACCTGCGCCACTTCGAGGTTACTGGGGGATGTGCACTTCACCTGGACAGCCCGACTAGAGCATCTTTCGACACAGATCTGTGAAACCCGGACCGGCGCGGTAGTCATTGCACTCTACGCCGCCTTCGGCCTGGTTCCGCTGATATACCCGGATTTCCCCTGCTCGAAATCTTCTCCCCGCCGACACCCGATCTGAAGGCCTCGTTCGCCAAGCGCTGGGCTGGCCTGGAAAGGGATGCGGTACTCGGACTGGCCACTTATCGGGACGGGCTGCTCACGCCCTTCTACTTCATCGCCCTGTACGCGTATCGCCATCGCATCTGGATGCTGCTGCTGCTGTTGCTGTTTCCTCTCTACATCAAGTATGTCGCCGACGGTTATCTCTCCCGCGCCGACGTCCTGGCGCCGCTGCTTATTCTGTTTGCGGTCATCTGGCGTTACCGGCCGCACCTGCCGCCTGCGCCTCAGCCTGGTGGTCGTCGCCCTGCTGCCATTCGTCACTCTGGCGGTAGGGATGTATACCGACATACGATTGGGGGAGGCTGCGTCGAGGCTAAGCGTCTCCGACGCGGTTGCGATCACCTTCGAACAGGAAATCGGTTTGATCAGGGATGTCGCCACGCCGATGATCTACTCCGGCCAGCGCGCCGACGCCGGCGAGTACCTCACGTGGCTCGTCACCCTGCCGATCCCGAAGCTGTTGCTGGGAGACATCGGCGGTACGCGAAGCCGACAACGAGATTTCGGAGATCGTGCTCGGGTTGCCGCGCGGCGTGGAAGGCTACTACATCGTACTTGCGACCCTGCTGGGCGAGGCCATCTACATCTTCGGCACTAACTTCTACTGGCTGCAAGAGCATCTCGTGGGAGTGCTCGCCGCCTTCTTCGGGCGTTTCCTGGGGAAACAGCCCGAAATGTCGTGTTCCAGGTCTATATCGTGCTGATCTTCACGTACTACCTGCCGAGGGGGGGTATCGGCGCCGCGCTGCCGACCTTGATCAACCAGACGATCGTGCCGATCGCCATCGCGGTGATGGCATTTACTCCCCCCGCAAGCGAAGGCCGCGCGTGGACGTCATGCGCGACCGACACCCCACACATGAGCCATTTTCAGCGCCCGGTCGGCTTTTCCGAAACCGCTGGCGCGCCATCCATCGCCGTCCCAGATGCATTCCGACCAAAACCCTGGGGCCAGCCTCTCGCCCGACGGCGTGACGACAGGATGCCTCCCGGACGCATCGCCTGCCCGGATCACCCGCACGACACTGCCGGCATTTGTAGCACCCGCGGGCGCTGCAACCCGGCGCGTTGCGGTGAGCGGTGAATTGAAGATTACCGTCGACACCGCGCCCCGTTTCGCCTTGACATCGGCATCGCCCGCATCCGGAATGACGGCCGGTCCCCAGATTGAGACTTCAACCGGGCCGTCGAAGTGTTCTCGTTCGCGGGCGATGGAGGCGTAGAAGTTGCTGCCGATCCGCAAGTCGGCCACCGGACCCGCGCGGGCACGTGCGTCGAAGGCGTAGTCGAATCCCCGTACGAAGTTACCGTCGTAGGTCACCTCACAGGCCGGGCCATCGGTTCGAAAGCCAGACGTGGATGTCCGGGAATCGCCCTCGACGTCGTTGTCCCGCAAGGTCAGTCGACGGCCCTCGAAGTACACGCCCGCGGATCCGGCCATTTCCCGCGCCTGCAGCCTGTTCCCCTCCACACACACGCCGTCGCCCCAGGTCGCCACCGCCGTTCCTGCAACGTCCCTGACGAAATTCCTGCTGATGTTGACCCCGCCGCCGGTATTGAAGATTGCCGTCCCCAGGCCTGCAATAAAGTCCACGCCATCGATGTGATTGGCCAGGATGTTCACGTCGTCGACCGAGTTCTGGATACCGACATATGCCACTCTCTGAATGATGTTGCTCACCACGTTCACGCTGTTCTGACGGGAAGAGGAGTGGCGGGCCTTCTGCGCGGTGATGATGCCGAAACTCTGGGAATTGACCGAAGCACCCGCCGGCGTATAGCCATCCGTGATGATGTTGCCGACGATGTTCACCTTGCTGGAGTTCTGCACCTTGATACCGGCGTAGGTAAAGAACCGGATGGTGTTCCCCTCGATGACGACGTTCTCCGCGCCCCCGTAGGTGTCGATGGCGCCGGTGACGTTCCCGTCACCGGCGTTGGTGCCGCAGTACTGGAAGGTCGCGCCAATGCACTTCACCGCCTTGAAACGGGCGCCCGACGGCGGATGGTTGGTGATGAACAAACCGGTCGGGTTCAGGTGCATTCTTGCGGGGTCCTTGATCGGCCCTTCGAAGTAGGCGCCCTGAATGTCGATGACCTGGTCCGACGTGCCGGCGTCCGCGTAGCAGGTGATGTATCCGGTCAGCCGCTCGTTCCCACCCCGCCGGTCGTTATGCGGCGCCGCCTCCGTGAACCGGCAGGCCGGATCGACGAAGAGGCTGCCGCCGACGTTCATCACGGCATCGGTGAATGATCGAAGAAAAGTAACGCCCCGCAGGCGCAGGCTGCCGCCAGTTTGATAGACCGTGTAGTTGCGGTTGACGGGCAGCGACTGGTCGGCGGTGTTCCAGTCGTAGTCGATTGTGATGTCCTGGATCGTGTTGCTCCCCGACAGCTTGAGCATCGCCCCTTTGGTGCCCTCCCTTTTTCTGAGAGTACCGGTCCCGGACATCCTGAGGTTCGACCCCGTCAACGAATCAACCGCGTATTCCCCCTCGGGAATCCAGACCGGTCCTCCACTGTCGATAGCCGCCTGCACGGCAGCCGTCCAATCGCCGCTCGCCCCGCGCTGATAATCGCGTATATCCCTGCCGAGACCCGCGCGCGCGGACTCGTCGCTCGCGGTGGCGCGGGCCGCGGCGGCCGCGCCGCCGACCATCAGGGAGCCTACGACAAAGGTCCTGCGATCGAGCGTCATCCTGTTCTCCCGAAACGTCCTCCCGTACCGGCCGGATGCGCCCGAGCGCAAAAGGTCCAGGTTCGGCGATCAGGCTGCCGCGAGCCTGTCGTAGCCTTGTATGGTCTGCAACGCGCAGCGCTCCCAGGAAAAATTGCGGGCGCGATCCAGCCCGGACGATCTCATGGCATCTTGTCTGCCGGGCGAAAAGACCACTTCATCAATCAACCCTGTGAGGTCATCGTTGCGTATAGGGTCGAACAGTGTGGCGGCATCCCCGACCACTTCAGGCAGCGATCCCACCTCGCTGCAGATGACCGGGCAACCGCAGGCCATCGCCTCCAATGACGGCAGTCCGAAACCCTCGTAAAGCGAGGGACAGACGAGGCACAATGCATTCCGATAAAGCTCTGCCAGTTTGCGATCCGACACCGACATCTGGCTGATTTCGGCCGGAGCGATCCGAAGTTCTGCCAGTTGTGCGGCCTCTTCGGCACTGCGCGATTCACCGCCGACGCAAACTATGCGGATGCCGGCTTTCCGGGCCCTGCTCTTGGAGAAGGCTGTCACCAGCGACGCGAAGTTCTTGTAGCCCCTGCGAGCGCCGACGTAAAGAATGTAGGGGTGATCCGTCGCGGATGCGGCCGGCTGAACCGCATTCGGTGAGTCCAGCTCTTCCGCCGTCCGCTGAAATATCATTGCATCATAACCGAGATAAGTAACGGATACCTTTGCCTCGTCGATCCGATAATGAGCGATCAAGATCGCGAGCGGTGGACTGCGAGACGCAGAAGACATGGTCGAGTGAATCCAGCCACCGCTGTCGGTACATCCTGAGCAGTCTGCTGCCGGTGCCAAAGATTTCAGGAATCAGGTCGTGAACAGTTCCTACCGTTCCCAGCAGTGGCTTGCGATGAGGCAGCGCCGCGTAGTAGGTGCGGTGGACGATATCGACCGGATGACGCATTGTCGTATACGCCAGATGAAGGCCGGCGAGCGCGAGCGACGTCGGGCGGCTGAGATGCGGAATCCGAGGCACCGGAAAGAATAACTCAGACCGCGCCTCCAGCATCGGGTTCGCCGACGAGCAGGACGCGATTGATGCGTCCAGCTGCAGTTCCCGGAGGGCTTGGCAGAGCTCCAGCACGTAGCGGGAGATGCCGCCTCGCTTCTGCAGCGCAAAGATTTGCCCATCCAAAACGACGGTGCGGGCGCCTGTCCGATCGCTGCGCATCAATCGACGACGCTGGGGCGGACGACAAGACGATCCGGATCGAGGGCGCCGAATGCTGACAATCGGCTCAACCAATTGCGACGGGCGATGGCCCACGAGAACTTTTCGACCAGCATCCGCCGGGCGTTGATACCCATCTCTTCCACCAGAGCAGGGTTATGCGACCAAGCCAGCAGCGTCTCGGAAAATGCCAGGGCGTCTCCCTCGGCAATCGCAACGCCACACGTGTTTGCAGAAACAAGCGTTCCGATTTCCCCGTCGACTCTGCCAATGAAGCAAGTCGCCCGGCCCGCCGCTGCAACGCCATAGAACTTGCTGGGTACCAGCAATCCCTCGACTCTGGCGAGCAGGCTAACGACATGGATGTCTGCGGCGCTCAGGCTCAAGTGGAGCACCTCGACCGGCTGGTAGCCCTTGAAGATGAATGTTGAGAGCGAGGCTACGCGCCTTCGCCTTGAATTCCGCCCGCTGTTTGCCTCCCCCGATGATCAGGAAAATGATGTGGTGCTCGTGCCGGAGCAGTTCGGCTGTACGCAACAAGGTCTGGTAGTCGTGTGCCCGCCCCAGATTGCCGGAGTATCCGACCACGAACTTGTTGTCGAGCCCCCACTCCTTTCGTAAGCGGTTGTGCTCATGCGATACCGGAAAGATTGCGCCATCGTCGGCCCAGTTGGGTATCACCGCAATTCGCTCGATGCTCACGCCACGCGCAATGAGCGTGGCACGCATGAGGTCGCCAATCACGACATTGAGATCTGCGGCCCTCAGTGATCGATCCCTGATCCAGCGCAGCATCCTTCCGGCGGCGCCCTTTGCCAGACCGATGTCCAACTTCGACGCCAGTTCCGGGAACAGATCCTGGAGCCAGTTCACCAGAGTGGCCCCCCGCAGGGCGACTGCCAGCCAGCAGACCACGGACAGCATGGGAGGATCCGTCTTCGCGACGACCGTGTCGCCACGGCGTATCAGATGCACCAGATGCACAAACGCTGTCAGGTAGAACGACAGGTAATCCGCCGTACGTCCCAGCATCGTTCCTCGCCCGAATCGGGTAGTAGCGACCCGATGAACATGTACACCCCCCATCACCTCGTATGCTTTCACTACCACTGTGGTGTCGTCACTGAGCATCCGGCTCGCAATGACATGCACATGGGAGCCGGCTGCCGCCGCCGCCTCAGCCAGATCGCTCAGCAACTGACTCGTAGCGGAATGATCCGGCCGATAGAACCTGTTGACGAAGAACAGTCTGTTCATACCCATAATCCAAATGGGCTCGGGAACCCGTCGTTCTGCCCGACCAAGCAACACAGCAGGCGGTGGAAGAGATAACGCAACTGATTTGACCCGCTTGTGATGTCGTCAAGAACTCGCAACGCTTTCGACAATCAGCGACCTCGGGTCGCCTCGGCGGTGTGTGAGACAAAGCTTACCTGCCTCGTTCCGGCGGGTCTGTGGGATTGGTCACTTCAATTTAACATTCTCGCCCCGGTGCCAGCTATCCGGGAAGCTCGTCGACTAGCGGGCCTCCCAGATCAACAACTTCCTGGAAGGGTTCCGATGCACCTGGCGGAAGCCTGCCTCGGTCAGCACCAGATGCTGCAGGTCATTGGCATAGACGACCACGCACTTCCCGTGGCGCAGTTCCCAGGCATTGAGGTCCAGAAACCGCCGCAGGATGACCTCGTCGAACGGATTGAACATGAATATCAGGCAGCTGTTGGACGGCAACCGGTAGGCCCCTGCGTCGCCGCACTCGAATTGCACAGCGGGCCCACGGAAACGCCGGGCGTTGACCAGCGCGCGATCGATGAGGCTCTGGGAGAAGTCGACCCCGTGCACTGCGCCGAACGTTTGCTTTCCCGCCGCAAAGAAACAGGCGCGGCCGGTGCCGCAGCCGAGATCGACGAAAACGTCCGGCAGCCGGTCACGCTCCAATTTCCGCAGCGCCCGGAAAGCCGCACGCAGAGTCCAGACGCGGGTGCTTTCATAAGCGCGAGCGTGCGCCACCGCCTCCGAAAACCGGGTATCGATCTGGTCGTCCCGGATGTAGCCTGACGTACGCACCCGATACCGAAGGTCGAACACAAGATCATCCAGCCTCAACAGGCTGCGCCCGCCTGCGCGAGCGACAGCAGCGATCAGTTCTCTGGCTCGATTCGTCATGATCGCCCCCGAATCACTCAGCATTGCCCTTGCCTGCAGCAGCCTGCTGCCTGCGTCGATGGACTATTGCCTTCATGTTCCTGGGCAGATAGTAAAGCGAGCGCGCCACATTGCGCGCTACTTCGATCGCCGGCGACCGCGAGACCTTGAAGCGCACAAGCGTGGTCGGCTCACCACCGTAGTGGCGCTTGTAGCTGCCGCCGCCGTTCCAGTCGTGATATCGGATCTTCTTGTCCCGGAAGTGGCGGATGGCGTGCCAGTGCATCGGCTCGTTCGGGTTCCACTTCTGGTCGCTGCGCAAGCTGCCGTTGCTAAGGAAAAAGGATCGCTCCCCGTAACCGGCGAAGATGCCGCTTGAAATGGAACGACCGTCTGGGGCCCGGACCCGCAGGAGCAGCAGGTCGCCCGACGGATGGACGCGTTCGATCATCCGCTCCAGGCGGGCGATCGACGTCGGCGGCGTGAGGCCTTGCTTGGCATAGGTGTCGGTCAGATGCTGGTAATGTTCGACGGCGAAACCCCGCGGCTCGGCGATCTCCACGAGCACCCCGGTCTTGGACGCGCGGCGGATCGCATAACGGCGGCTCTGGTTCATCAGCGCGAGAAGTTCATCCTCGCTTCGCGAAAGATTGTTGACCCAGGTATTGCGGCTTTCCGTCGTCGTCTTCAGCCGCCCGAAGTCTTCCATCCGCAGCGCCGGATCCGACACCTCGAAATGCCAGCAGCCATGCGTTTCGAAGACATGCCTGATCAGGGGCTCGACAAACGCCTTGCGGTCGAACCCGGGCAGCATGTTGAATCCCAGATGCGGCGTGCCCCAGCCGTCGAACGGGCTGCCGCATATCCTGACCCCGAGGCGGCGAAAGATCCCAGCGGTGAAGTATCCGGCCGTTTCGCCCGACAACGTGAGCCGCCAGAGATGAATGGTCAAATCCATTTCCTCAGCCAGATACGACAGCCAATGCTCGCGCTGGCAGAACATACGGTCCTGCATCGCATCCAGTTCTCGCCAAGGCGCCGAATCCAGCGGCACGCTTTCCAGTCCGACCGGCCGCGACCCGCGCTCGGACGCAGTTGACTCCGTTGAATAGTTCCGTTGCACTTGGTTTCCGCCTTGCCTGTAGCAGCCGATATTAGCCCTCATTTCCGCACGGAGAAGTGTCAAAGTGCAGCGGACTCCGTCTGCCCCGACGCACCGGCAACGTCGTCAGAAGATCCGACGACATCAGGCCGGCGCGCGATCGGCACCGTGAACGAATGCATCCCGCCGACGTGCCATTGGGCGCTACCATGGGCCCTCCTGCGATCCGCTGCTTAATCGAGATGACCGATACCATGGCCCCCCTGGTTCACCCGTCCGCCATCGTTGACGACGGTGCAGTCCTCGGCGCCGGTACCCGCGTATGGCATTTTGCTCACGTCTGCAGCGGCGCAAAGATCGGCCGCGCCTGCTCGCTCGGCCAGAATGTATTTGTCGGCAACCGCGCCGTCCTGGGCGACAACGTCCGGGTGCAGAACAATGTCTCCATCTACGACGACGTGACGCTGGAGGACGATGTGTTCTGCGGCCCGAGCATGGTCTTCACCAACGTCATCAACCCGCGCACGCATGTGTCGCGCAAGTCGGAGTACCGGCCACCCGCGTCAGGCAGGGAGCATCGATTGGCGCCAACGCCACCATTGTCTGCGGCGTCACGGTCGGTCGCTACGCGTTCGTGGGCGCGGGCGCCGTCGTGACGCGTGACGTCGAGGATTTCGCGCTGGTAGCCGGCGTACCGGCGCGCCGCACCGGCTGGGTCTGCCAGTGCGGAGTCAAATTGGCAGCCGCGGACAAGGCGGGCGGTCCCGTGGCCTGCAGCGCCTGCGGCCGCCGGTACGACGTCACCGTCTCCCGGTGTCTCGAGGCACCAGCCCAGTAGACTCATATCCCAGAACAACAGGACCCCCATGGACATGGCCAGCACCGAACAACCCCGGATCGAGTTCATCGACCTCAAGCAGCAGTACCGGCGGCTCAAGCCCGCCATCGACGCCCGAATCCAGCGCGTGCTGGACCATGGACAGTACATCATGGGGCCGGAGGTGGCGGAACTGGAGAAAACCCTGGCGGACTACGTCGGCGTCGGTCACTGCGTCGGGGTCGCCGACGGCACCACCGCGCTGATGGTCGCGATGATGGCGCTGGACATCGGGCCCGGCGATGAAGTGATCACCACGCCGTTCACCTTCATCGCCACCGCCGAGATGATCAGCCTGCTGGGCGCGACGCCGGTGTTCGTCGACATCGACCCGGTCACCTGCAACATGGACCCGGCCTGATCGAAGCGGCAATCACGCCGCGCACCCGCGCCATCATGCCGGTCAGCCTGTACGGCCAGTGCGCGGACATGGACGGCGTCAACGCAGTCGCCGATCGCGCCATGGCCTGGCGGTGATCGAGGATGCCGCCCAGAGCTTCGGCGCCAGCTACAAGGGCCGGCGCTCCGGCGGACTGTCCACCATCGGCTGCACCAGCTTCTTCCCGTCCAAGCCGCTCGGCTGCTACGGCGACGGCGGCGCCTGCTTCACGGATGATCCCGCGCTGGGCCGCAAGATGGCGCAGATCCGCCTGCATGGTCAGGAACGCGCTACGTGCATACGCGTGATCGGCATGAACGGCCGACTGGACACGCTGCAGGCCGCGATTCTGCTCGCGAAGCTTGATGCGTTTCCCCAGGAGGTGGCACAGCGCGCAGTTGACGGATCGCGCTACCTGCAGCTGATTGAACAAGCCGAACTTTCCGAGGTGACTACGATCGCTCTGCTGGAGGGCAATGACAGCGTGTACGCCCAGTTCACGATCCGGGTAGGACATCGGGACCGTGTCGTCACCGCGCTGAAGAATGCCGGCGTCCCGACCGCTGTCCACTACCCGATCTGTCTGCATCGCCAGCCCGTCTATGCATCGGCCGGGATGGACCGGTTGCGCTTCGAGCATGCGGAAAAGGCGGCGACCGAAGTGCTGAGCCTGCCGATGTATCCCGGCATCGAAGATCGACTCCAGCAGTACGTCGTCGATCAGCTGGCGTTGGCAATGAACGCCGCCCAGGCAATTTGAACGACTCAAGCCGGCGCAAGAGGCGACAACCGCTCCACTGTCAATGGCTCCGGCGTCACCGCCGGCGGCAGGGGCGGCAACGGCTCGCGGACCGGCTTGACCAGCCACATCGCCACCAGCGCCTCCGCAACCAGTCCCGGGTCTCGCGACAACGCCTCGTCGTCGAGTTGCCGCCCGATCGTCGCCGGCGAGCGAAGGTACGTGCCGGCGGCACCCTGGTCCGACAGCGATTCCCGCAGGTACGACCCCAGTCCACTGGTGAACCAGTCCTCGGCCACATCGAAGCCGCGTTTGGCCCGGTTCAACCGGATCGAATCGGGGACCAGCCCTTTTACCGCGTCCCGCAGGGCCCATTTGGCGTAACCATTGCGGATCTTCATCGCATTGGGCAGGGCCAGGGCCGTTTCCATCAGGCGGTAGTCGAGAAACGGCAGGCGTGTCTCCACCCCGTTGGCCATGGAATTGCGATCCTCATACCGCAGCAGGGTGGGCAGGCTCCACCGCAGGACGTCGAGGACCTGGCGCGACTGCAGATCCGGCTCACTCATTCCGAGCAGTTGCTCCGGCGCGATCGGCAGGTCCAGCAGCTTGAACCGGGGCGCGGCGCCATGAAAGTAGCGCTTGAGGGTGTGCAGCCGCTGCCCCCACTGGCTCGCCTCGGCAAACAGCATCGCACCGGCGGAAAACAAGCACCGGAGTGCCTCTTCAGGCCGGCGGCGGATAACCGCTTCGCGGAGCGCCACGATCGTGAACTTCCGATAACCGGCAAAGGCCTCGTCCGCCCCCTGCCCCCCCAGCAGAACCTTGACACCCGCCAGTCGCACTGCCTTGAACACTTCCTGCTGGGCCACGATGCTGAGAGTCGTGAACGGGGCCTCCTGAGCCTGAAATGCCCGTTCCACCGAGGCCCTCACATCGGACGAGAAACTGACCTCGCGCCAGATGTAGTGTGTATCCAGCCCCAGCGTGGTTGAGAACCGCGCAACCACCGGCCCTTCGGAGCGGGCGAAGCCGGGATGACCGAAGCTGAAGGCGCGCACCGCACTGCCGGACTGGATCGCGACGGCTGCAATGGCGGATGAATCCAGGCCGCCGCTGAGCGAGCAGCCCATGGCCACGTCGCTGCGCAGCCGCAGGGCGACCGCGCTCTCCAGAAGATCGGCGCAGACCGACGTCAAGCCGGCATCGGGCAGGCCGGACAGGCATTCGACACGCTGCGTACGGCTTTTCCAGGTCGGTACCAGCGGCCCTCCTCGATCTGCAGGCCGCCGGGGTCGAGCCTGACGCGCAGGTAGCCGCCCGCCTGGACGGCGTAAACCCCTTTGAAAGGCGTCATCGATCGTCGCGGTCGAAGGCCCCGTAGAAGCAGCCTCGCGCGCAATACGCCAGGTCGGGCTCGCTGCCGAGGGCCTTCGGCCACCGCGGCGACGGAGCTGGAGAAAATCAGGCCCCCATCCGGCAGCCGGCCCCAGACGAGAGGCTTGACCCCGAAGCGATCCCGCACCAACGTCAACTCGCCGGCCTGCTTGTCGAAGATCGCAAAAGCGAACATGCCGTTGCAGTGCCGAAGGGCGTCGAGCCCGGACCGCGTCCACATTTCCAGCAGGACCTCGGTGTCGCCCGCGGTCCTGAAGGAAGTACCCGCGGCGACCAGGTCGTCCCGCAGTTCCCGGTAGTTGTACAGTTCGCCGTTATAGGCAATGACGTTGCGCCCATTGCTTGAAGTCATCGGCTGGTTCGAGCGGGCGTGCAGGTCGATGATGGCCAGCCGTGTGTGCACGAGCGACAGCCGCCATTGCCCGCTGGCGATCACTTCCTGTGCGACGCCATCCGGCCCGCGGTTGCGCAGGTATTCGCTGCCGGATTGATCGAATGCGGCGTCCGGTCGGCTCAGCGCACCCCAGATTCCACACATCGGGAGTCCCCGGGCGGGGTCAGTCGATCACCAGGCGCACGACTTCGAACGCCTCGGCAAACGGCCGATTGATCTGCATGCCCCGGGTGGTCGCCAACGCCCGGATGTAGTCGGCACTCGCGTAGGAGCGCGACGCCTGCGAACGGTAGGCCTCGAGCGCCCGCAGCTTGGCCTCTACATTGGCGTTGCTGAGGCCGACGAAACAGGAAGTCGTGAAATTGAGGTTGTTCCAGGGTACCTCGTATCCGAGCATGGTCGTGCGCTTGAAGGCACGGAATGCCTCGTAGGAGATCGTCTGGTGATCCTGGTGGGTATCGTTCTGGCTGGGCACGAACACAAGGCTGGGACGCAGCTCCCGGCTCAATTCGAGGATTGCATCAAGGATTTCCTGACGCTGCTCGGGAAAACGGCGGACCTCGAACTGGTGGATCCTGCAGTCCTCCGGTTTGATGCCGAGCCGGCCGGTGGCTTCCTTGACCTCGTGGCGCAGGATGTCCCGGGGAAACTCCGGCGGCACCGAGGTTTCCGCGGCCGAGAAGGCGGCATAGACCACCCTGCTGCCCCGATCGATGAACTTGGCGATCGTGCCGCCACATCCGAATTCGCCGTCATCGGTATGGGGTGCCAGCACCAGGATGGTGTCGGAGGGAGACGGAAACGAAAGAACCATGGAATCTCCTGAATCCGCGCTAGTGCTCAGCGCTTGAACGTCATTTCCCGAACGCCGAGCAGCACCTCGGCGATTCGGACACCGGCATCACCGTGCCCGTAGGGCGCCGCCTCGGCACCGGCCACGTCGAGGCGCGAGAGGACCAGGGACGCGAATCTGGTGGCGGAATCCAGAGGCGCCAGCACGTTCCAGCCCAGGTCGACCAGTTCCACCCACTCGGTTTCGTCCCGGAAAGTCACGCAAGGCCGGCGGTGGAAGAACGCCTCCCGCTGAACCCCGCCCGAATCGGTCACGATCACACCGGCCTCGAGTTCCAGCCGCACCATGTCCAGGTACCCGATCGGTTCCACCAGCTTGAGCGCGGGCGATTTTGCCCGGATGCCGGCTGCTTCCATCCGAAGCCGGGTGCGCGGATGCACCGGCAGGATGACCGGGAGGGTTCGAGACACGATGTCGAGACCGTCGATCAGGCAGCGAAGGCGCTCCGGGTCATCGGTATTGTTGGCGCGATGCGCCGTGCACAGCACGAATCGATTGCGGTTCCACCCCGAAACGGCTCATCGCATCCGACTGGCGGCGCGCGATTTCCGCGCTCTTGAGCGCGCAGTCGAACATGACGTCACCGACCTGGTACACGCGGCGGCCCGTCGATGCCTTCACGGCGCAGGTTCCGGGTGGAGGCGTCGGTCACGGAAAAATGGAGGTCCGTGACGTGGTCGGTCAGCACCCGGTTGATCTCTTCCGGCATCCGGTTGAATGAGCGCAGACCGGCCTCGACGTGCGCCAGGGGAATATGCAGCTTGGCCGCTGCCAGGGCGCCGGCCAGCGTGCTGTTGGTGTCGCCATAGACGAGGACGCAGTCGGGCTTTTGCTCGAGGAACAGTTTCTCCAGATGACTCCAACATCCGTCCGGTCATTTCACCGTGCAGCGATGAGCGAACCTGCAAATTGAAGGTCGGCGGCGGGATTTTCAGTTCCTGGAAAAACACGTCCGACATGTTCAGGTCAAAGTGCTGGCCGGTGTGGACGATGTCATGCGCCGCTTCCTGACGGGATGCGAGTGCATCGCTGACGATGGCGGCCTTGACGAATTGCGGTCGCGCACCGACGACCGAGATCAAACGTGTGGTCATGCCTATACCTGTATTGGCCAGGGGAAAATTCTACGGGCCGAAGTGGGCCGGGTCAGTGAACTATTGGCACTTCCTGCGGTGAAGGCTCGAATTCCGACTCCGACCGTCGGACGGCCGTACACCGGGCAGAAAAACAACGAGAAGCGCCTTGTCAATAGGTGCGGGTACGGCGGTACTACCCTGATAGGCGACCGTCGACGCTGTCGAACGACCATACGTCTTCTAGCAGGAAAAAAAAGAGACATCCTACACATAAAGTGTTGTTCCCGATCCACCGATATCAGGCGTTTTTCTGCCTGTCAAGGAATCTAGAATGACACTGACTACATCCCGGACCCATTCCATGTACTGCCTCATCTTATCCATGGCACTGGCCGGCTGCGGCAGCAGCGGTGGAGATGGGACTGACCCCGCCACGATGGCTGCTGCCCAGGGGGCGGACGCCACGGACTCCGCCGATCCGGTCGCTCTGTCGGATGCCACCCTTTCGGACGCGGAGCTTGAAGAAAAGCACCGCCGCGGACGAACTCCGAGGTCCACCACCCTCGCGGCCGCGCCGACCGCCGTGGCCGCACCTGCTCCGGCACCAGCGGCCAGCCCCGCTCGCCGGCACCCACCCGGTCGCCAGCCCGACCGCCATCGCCGCAGCCCGACCCCGGTAGCGAGCCCGACCCGGTAGCGAGCCCGACACCGGCAGCGAGCCCGACACCGGCAGCGGCACCGTCCGGTCAACTCGTGTCGTTCGGCGAACACCGCTTCGATTCCGACGCCTTCCTGCGCCTGCGCGGAATGGGCACCGTGCTGATGGACTCGCTGATGAACAACAAGGTCGGCCGTTCCGGCTCGACCGATGAAATGGTATCGCACCGTTTCCGGGCTCGCGAATCCGGCAACGTCACCGCCATTCAGCTCTACTGGATCGCCAGCCCAAAGTCTGGATACGCGCTGGGCAATGGCGGACGGATTCGCGTGCGGGTCTATCCCGACGATGAATCGGCAGCGCACAACCCCAACCTGCGGGCCGCTCCGCTCGCGTCCGGTGAGCATGTGCCGCGCTTGAGCAACGGCGACTACACCAGCGCCACCAACTTCTATACACCGGTGGCAATGAGCGCCTCCCAGCCGCTGGTCAAGGGCGGGCTCTATCACGTGGTGTACGAGAATATCGACGCCAACGCCGCGTCGCAACTGGATTTCTACCGACGACACCACCGTGGTCACGGGCACCGGCGACCTGGCCCCCTGGCTATGCCGCCACCGACTGGGCCGTCCTCCGGGGACGCGGCTCATCCGGAACCGCAGGTGCGGTCTCCTGGGAAGACCATACCGCCAACCTCATCGGCAACTTCCGGCAGACGCCCAATCTGCAGATCACGATGAGTTCCGGCAAGTCCTACGGCGCGCTGCGCACCGAGGGTGCCAATACCAATGAACCTCGCCTGCTGAACCTGACGACCTACGCACCGGCCCGGTCTCGAATCGTCCCGTCGGCCGATTGGCAGGTCATCGGGTTCTCCCTCAACACGGCATTTACAAAAGGGGGTTCCCTGCTGGCGGAGTTGACCGACGCATCGGGCAATGTCATTCGCAGCGCCACGATCTCGCAGCCTGCCGCCAACTACCAGTCGCAGCAGATCATGGCAGGCGAGATCGCCGGCGTCATGAAGTGGTATCACCAGGCCTTTTCCAGCCCGGTGACCCTCAGCGCGGGACAGACCTACTACCTCCGGTACACGCCGCAGGGCAGCGCCTCGGTCGCCTTCGCCAACATCCGGGACTTCCGCGACTACCCGGGCTACAAGAACCTGGACGACACCCACAGCTTTACCGCTCAGCACTACTACAACGGCCGATGGATCGATTTCTACCACTTCGGCCACTCGGTCGATGCCAACGTCGGCGCCTGGCGTGACGTCCTGCACCTGGCCCAACCGGTAGCCAATTGAGCGTCGAGGCGCCTGCTGCCGGGTACTCAGGCGCCGACTTCTTCGTAAAGTCCCAGCAGGAGCTTTTCCTCCACGTCCCAGTTGAATCGCTCCCGGACGGCTGCCAGGCCCCGCTGGCCCATCTGCCGCGCAGTTTCCGGGTTGTCCCTCAGAAAGGCGATCGCTTCGGCGATCGCCTTCACGTCATAGGGATCGACGCAGAGTCCGGCATTGTGCGTCAGTACAAACTCCTTCATCCCTGGCAGGTTGGAGGCGATCACCGCGATGCCGGCGCCCATGTACTCCAGCAGCTTGTTGGGTACGCCGTACATGTAATTGGGGATCGGGGCCCACAGCACTACACCGGCGTAGGACTTGCGATACCCCGCCAGGACTTCCTCCCGTTCGACCTGGCCCATGTCCACCACGTTGGACCAACCCGGGGTCTGACGAACCTGCCCGCGATAGGATTCGGACGAGAAACTGCCGGCCAGAAGCAACGGCACCTGCACCTGCCCGGCCGCCGCCACCAGTTCCGCGATGCAGCGGTGCGCCGTCAGCGCACCGGCATAGATCACGGCCTTGCGGTCGCCCCAGCGATCCGTCGGCAAGGCGGTTTCAATTTCCGCGCGCACCGGGAAGTTGTTGAGCGTGACGCACTTCCGTGCGTGGCCGCTGAAGCGCTCGCCGATGTGCGGCGTTGCGGCAACGATGGCGTCGAAGCGGGCAGCGGCGAACCTCTGAAGCGCCCAGATGGCGCTTGCGAGCGGGCGGCGCACCCGCGGCGGAATCCAATCCTTGGTCAGGACATCGTCCGGCAGGAACTCATGCGAATCCATGATGACCTTGCGGCCCATCAGGCGCAGCAGCAAACCCAGCGGAATCAGTTCGGGGTCATGGAAATGAACCAGCCCCGCCCCGCTCTCGCGCACCAGTCGCAGCGCCTGGAACGGCCGGATGAACATCCGCGCAAGCCGGGACTGTCCCTCGGGGTCCGGCAGCAGATGCATCGTCACGCCCTCGGCACGGGCGCGTTCGGCCTCAGCGGCGGTGGCGGAAATGACCAGATGGCAGTCGTATCCCGCGCGTACGAGCGACAGCACCTGCTTATGGTAGATGCGGACATCCAGCCCGGTGTGAACCGTCGCAAGATGGCAGACGATCAGCCGCCGCTCGGCGCCGGCGGAAGGCGCCGATTTCACCGGTCCGTCCTCTCGCAGCAAGGCCGCCTGCTGACCGCTCACGCCGTTGCGTCGCCCGCGATCGCCAGGACCGAAGGAGAGTCGTCGATGATGGTTACGGCATAGCCCCGGGCCACGAGCCAGTCGCGGATCTGGGCGGTCTTGTTTTCGACAACCAGGATCGGCCGGTGCGCCTGCAGGCACTTCGACATGCCCTGCAGCACTGCCAGTTCCGCGCCTTCGGCGCAGACATTGATCAGTTGCGGCACGATCCCCAGCCCGAGGCTGTCGAAGTCGATCGCCCTGACGCAAAGGTCCGCGCTGTCATCATGGGTGAAAGCCGACAGGTATAGATTCTGTTTGCCGGCCCGCTCCACTGGAATGCTCATCCGGCGCTCGCCCGCCTGCAGGTCCAGGGCGAGGCCCAGGCAGGTCACGTTCTTGTACTGGAAGTTGAGGACGTTCATGGACAACAGAGCCAGCGATTCCGGAATCGGCTCGAAGGCCAGGACGCGACCGGTGGGTCCGACCTGGTCAGACATGTCCTTGGTGTAATGCCCGACATTCGCCCCGATGTCCACGACGCAGTCGCCGGGCTTGCAGTACTGCTTGAATACAGCATGCACCGCCTCGTTGTTCCTGAACTTGCCGAGGCCGAGCCGCGCGGCATACTTGTAACGCCTGAGTTCTATCGATAGTGCTGCCATACTGCCCATTAAGAAAATCCTCTGAGGGTGCGTGCCACTGCCCGGCTGCGAACTCCTGCGACATCAGGCACCAATAAGTGTTTCATACATTGTCCGGTGAATGGGCTCGGTAAAAAAGGAGTTATGCCACAGCAAGGTGAACGTTCCCCGGTAGACCCGGCACTGCCGCGCCATTGCCAGGTACCCATCCAGGACCTCCTCCGGCCGCTCGATCGGATCGTATTCGCCCCCAAGCAACGCGCATTCCATTACGATCAGAGGGCGTTCGATCACTGCGCTTCGTCGCCATTCTGACAGATCGAAAAGCGGGAAATCGCAGCACAGCCCCCGGCGGAACCCGCAGGCATCGTGAAACCCCAAGGTCGAGTCCAGCTGCACGCCGGCCCGCTCGACAACACCCACCGACTGACCGGGGAACCAGCGCAGGTAGTGCTGGCGTGCCTGCGCCCGGTCGGCAATGCCGAGCTGCTCGAGTGCGGTCGCAAGCTCGCTTCGCTCCCGGCGCAGCTGCCTCGCCTTGACGAGACTGTCAAAGCTGCCGTGAAGCCCGATGCCGTGCCCGCGCTGATCGAGCGACTTCATCAGCCCGCGAATCGCCGGCTCGTCGATCCGGTAGCTGGCATCGCGCTGATGTTCTCCGCCGCAGATGAAGAAGAACGTCGCCGGACTGCCCTGGCGTTCGTTGGCGGACATCATGTAATCGAAGGTGTTGTTCGGATCCGCCGGCCAACCTGCGCGCCGCACCGCCCGGAACTGCGCCAGGCTGCGCCGCACAGCCTGGGCGCTGCGCTCCTCTAGGACGTTCCTGCCCACGCGCCGCAGCAGCCGGCCGACCGAGTAGCACGCCTCATCGCGGGGTCGGTCGACATCGCAGGTGACCCAGCGCGAGTACTGCCGCCCGGAAGGAGGCAGTTCAATTCCGGACTGCGCCAGCCTAAGCCTGAGGAGTTCCGCGTACGCATTTATCACGGGAAGGTTCAGCAACCCCTGCTTCGCCAGCCATGATTCCCTCCCCCGGATGCGTCCATGCTCGTCGGCCTCGCCATGGTCGATCTCCCAGCACCCCGAGGCGATATAGAAAGTGCTCAGGAGCAGGTCATTGCCGGCTTCCCAGTGCCCCGCGTCCGGCAAAGGCGCAGACTCGTGCAGGGCAGGCAGGTCTGCCGGCAACCCGTCATCGACCAGCACCGCCGGCACCGGGATCGACACGAGCGCGAGGGCGCGACGGGCCGCCGCGCTGCGAAGATCCGTGCTGCCGACGGCAAAAGCCAGGACGGTGCGTCCGCCGACGCCAATGCGGCAAACGCCTTCCTCTCCCACTTTGAGCCGCACGGTCCGACCCAGGCAACTGCTTATCAGCAGGGTCGCCGCATAGCCATACTCGATTGATCGCGAAGCCGGCACTTCGACTTCGAGCGCCGGGTCAATCTCATTTGAATTCAACGGCGGTCCTGACTTTCCATGATGAACGACCTGCTCCGTCCGGATGCGCGCCGGCGCCGGCCGCCAAGTCGGGCGGTGCGCAGGCTCCTGGGAGGTACAGCGGACATGGACTGGCGCTTCGGGTTGCGCACGGCTGCGACGCCGCAGCGACGGTCCGAGATGGGCCGAGATGATGCCCAGGCAGAAGTACATCAGGCCGACATGGGTGTGACGGCTGAACATCCACGACAGCAGCGCGAACAAGGCGATGCCGATGATCTGATCACGGCGCATCGCCGGGTTCGACGGCAGCGCGATCCGCCATCCGATCGAAATCCACATGATGACGAAGGCCGCAAACGGGACGATGCCGGTTTGTGCCCAGATGTCCAGCACGTTGTGGATGTAGAGGCCGGCATCGCCGAAGCGCTGCAACTGGAACGCCCAGTTTCCGAAGAAGAAATACTCGCGGATCATCTCCCAGCCGGTGACGGCGATCGCCTCGCGCTCGCCTTGGAACTGTCCTCGGCGCCGGTGAAGACGTTCTCGAACCGCGTGCCGGAGAACGTCTCCTGCAGGGCAGCCGCAGAGAAGAGATCGAAGTACCAGGCCAGAATCAGGGCGCTGGCCAGCAGCAGCACCCAGGTCCGTTTGCCGGCATAGAGGATCGACCAGGACGAGGATCGCCACGGTCCCGATCAGCGCCGAACTGCGCGACGGGATGATGAAGAGCACGGCAACTGCCGTGAACACCAGCACCACGCGCAAGGCCGCGCTGCGGGTGACGCCGAGCAGAAGGAGCGAAACGATGGCGAATGCATCGCCGGAATACTGGTAAGTGGTGTGAAGACCCGCCTTTCCCCGCAGGTAGATCTGGTGCTCGGTCAGCGACTCCCGAGTAGTGATTGTGTACACCGCGGTGATGACCAGCGTGATGAGCAAAGCCCACGGCGGCACTCGCGACCCGACGGCGACCCCGAACCCGTAATAGATCAACGCCAGTATCAGCAAGGGCACTGCCGAAGCGAAAATGTCCCAGCGCTCCTGGCTCTGGCGACCGACGAGGTAGAAGCTGATTACCGCAAACAAGGCATAGAGGATCATGAATACCGTCAACTGCAGCGTCAGCGTGCGCGAATGACGACGGTCGATCCGGCACAGGATGCAACTGGCCGCCATCAGCCCGCCCGACAACGCCGTATATATCACCGTGCTGCCCACGGTGTTGTCCCAGGCGATCGTCAGCAGCGAGAACTGAAAGATGAACGCGACGGCCAGCAGGCCGGTGATGAACGCGCGCCAGCGAGGCGTCGCGGAAGCGCCGCGCCAGAGCCCCGCCCGCTTGAGCAGTCCTTTTACGCTAGACCAGAGCCACATCGGGTCCACCCTTGGCAGCGCGATAGGACAACGCCAGGTAAAGCAGGTACATCATGCAGTAGCTGGCGGTATACAGGATGATGGCGTCGATCGCGGAGGCCCCGATCGCCAGCGACGTCGCCACCAGTGCGAACAGCATCAGCTGCCACCACAGCTCCTGGTGCGCCTTGCCGGCGAGATAAATGGCATGACTGACCGGATTGCTGAGCACCCGCAGGAACAGCAGCGCCGACATGATCTGGCCGAATTCTCCCGATACCCGCCATTGGGCACCGAGCACCGTGGCGAACAGCCAGGGGCCGAAGGCCAGCACCGGCAGCGCGATCGCGACCGCCAGCGGCAGCGCCAGCTTCAGGGTCGACCGGTAGGTCGACAGACACTGGCGGCTCGAGGAATATTCCGCGGATGCCGCGTGCCTGAAGACGTCCAGCAGGGAGCCGCAGATCAGGGTGGCGGGCGCGGCAAGCACCTTGATCGTCATCGCGGCCAGGCCGGCGGCCTCGGCGCCGAAGCGGGCCCCCAGCACCATCACGGGCAGGTACTGGATGGCGGTGCTGGTGAGTTCGGCCGGAGTCGTCAGCGCAAGTTGGGGAAGATGCCCCCTGGAACCAGTCGAGCAGCGCGGCCAGGTCAAAACGGCTGGCCCGTGCAATCGGCAGGAACGACGTCACCAGGCCGTAACCTGCCCCCAGCACCGAACCCGCGGCATAGCCCAGGACCAGGCCGAAGCCGCTGGGCAAGCATCAGGAGCACGATCAGCTGGCAGGCGGCGATCGCGCTGGCGGTCACCAGGCGCTGGCGGATGAGAATCCGGAACCTGCCTTGGGCAATCGCCGCCGCGTTCATGCATTGATTGACCACGGTCCCCCAGACCGCGATACCCAGGGCGGCGGTATACCCGCGGCGTCCAACTGGCCATCAGGTGGTTGATCGAATGATCCAGCAGCAGACCGAGGCCTACCAGCAACGCCGCCACGAGGGTGGCCACGATCATGGCCGTGGCGGCGCCTTGGACGATGTTCTCCACCCGCTGATCGTTCACGATCGGGATCTGAATCTTCGAGCCGGACAGCACTGCGCAGATCGCGGTCGCGGCAAGCCAGATGCCGAAGCGGCCGAAGTCCTCCGCGTCGACCAGCCGCGAGAAGATCGGCAGCACCAGGATGGCGATCCCCTGCGCCATGATCGTTCCCATGACCACGCCGAGCGAGCGCCGCGCCAGGATGCCGAGGCCGGCCATCAGTCACGCACGCCGATGCGGGCGGAGTCTGCCGGGCGCACCATCCTACTTTTCCTTTTTCGGAAACATGATGAACTTCGAGCGTTCCTCAGGAGTGCTCCCCGCCCCGTCCTGCATCGTGCTGCCGGATCTAGGGGTTGAGCCACGTCTGACGCTGGAAGAACTCGGTCAGTCGCGAGCGATGGACGTCGTAGTTGAAATGGCTGCGGCTGCGCTGCGCAGCTTTCAGGCCCATGAGGTCAAGTTCCGCCGGGCTCCGGGAAAGCAGTGTCTGCAGCTGGTCGGCGGCAACCTCGACCGGCTGCTCGTGAGAGACGCTCACCATATGGCCGTTGGCCTCTTCTTCCGCGCCGAAAGAGACGCCCCAGCAGAAGATCGGGCGCCCGGCACTCAGGTACTCGGCGTACTTGATCGGACTGAGGCCGTATTCCAGGGCTGGGATCCAGGGCAGACCGATCAGCAGCGCATCAGTCCGCTGCATCAACAGCGCGCATTCCGCCGGCGTCACGGGCGCGGCCAGGGCGATATTGTCCCGCTCCAGCGCGCACTGACGGATCGCATCGGCGTCGACGCCCTCGCCCACGAAGAGAAACCCGATCCGGGCGGCCGCCTCGGTCTGGGCCAGTTGCAGCAGGCGCTGTGTGCCGTTGCCGCTGTTGAAGGTGCCGTAGTACCCGACTACCTTTGAGAATCGCCGGCGCAGGTCCGCCAGAGTGTCGGCCGCCTCGGTGCGGCCCTGGTCGAGGGCAGCCCCGCTGCGCGTCCTGGTATGCAGGCGGCCGCAATTGGGCACGACAAGTAGCTCGACCCGGTCGGGCCGCCCGCGCTCGGCCAGGAGCCTGCCGGCATTCGGCAGCGGTGACATCATGGCATGGCCGTACCGGAACGCCAGTTTGATCGCCCCGCTGGCCAATTGCAGGAGCCCCCAGGTCCGAAGGTGCGGATTGAGTTGGCGCGGGGCGTCGGGCCAGACGTCCCGGACTTCGAAGATCCACCGATAGCCGCCGGTCAGCATCGCGAGGAAGGCCGGAAAGATGTCCAGAAAGCCGGTCGACGACGTCACGATGATGGCCGGCCGGGCCTTGGCACGACGCCGGAAAAGGAAAACCCCCACCTTGAAGGCGAACACGAACATGTTCAACGCTCGCCGCGCGCCGCTGGGCTGGCGAAAGGGCGTGGCCAGACGGACGAACCTGACCTTTCCGAACCGGCTCGCGCCGGGTGCGAACATTTCCGGCCATTGATTGGTCGCGGTGGCGGCGACGATGGTCACCTCCCAACCTTCGATGGCAAGCTGCGTCGCGATCTCCATCGGGCGGAAGACCCCGCGACAATTGCCGTCCGAAGCGGTTTCCGCGATGTAGAGCACTCGGCCCCTGCTGTTACCGTCCGAATCCCTGTGCAATTCCGATCTCGCTTGCTGAAGTCCGCCG
>CAWIBK010000003.1:0-15903 GCA_963834335.1 uncultured beta proteobacterium
CGCGAGACGGGTCTCGCAACCATGCGCCGCTCTCTGGCGACGGGCCAGCCGCAGGGCTACGTCCGTACCTATCTCGATCTGCTGCCGGCCTTTGCCGCAGAACTGTCGCTCCTTACGGCGAGCGTGATGTGCCACCTGCCCTCCGTGCAGCGCTGGAAGCATCCAGTACGCCAGTGTGTTCGCAGCGGCCTGCCACCCGAAGTGAAACCCTGATCGAGAACGTGACTGAACGGGAGCGCGAGGTGCTGGCGGCGCTGGCAGAGCGCCTCTCCTACAAGGAGATTGCCGACCAGTTGTTCATATCGCCGCTCACCGTGAAACGCCACGCATCCAGCGTCTACAGCAAGCTCAGTGTTGCTGGACGTAACGACGCGGTGCGCGTGGCGCGTGAGCTTGGCTGGCTGCCGTAGGGCGCGTGGCGAACACCGCACCTCTTCCTGTCCATCACGAGGGGCAGAATGGCTCGTATCTGGGCCGATGTGGTCCATGCTACCTCCTCATCTCCCTGAGACAATCCTGATGGTTGTCACTGTCTTCGCGTAAGGCAGGAGGACGGCCACGAAATTGTGCGTTGTGTAGCAAGACACCGCACTGGGGAGTCCAATCCAGCCATGAAGCGGCGCGCGGACTATCTGCGAACCCTGGCGGAGGAGGAAGAGGCCCGGGCTATAGCAGCCATTCGTGAGGGTAACGCCGCAGGCGCGGATGACGCCTTGCAGCGCGCACAGCGGCTGCGACGCATCGCCTATCTGCGGGCCACCGCAGCGGCGTACCAGGGAGACCCGGCGCTGAACCCGGAGCAAGACCAATCCAGGGATCAGGAACTGCAGGAACTGGCGGGGCAATAAGTGAGCCGGCAACTAGGGGCCGCTTGCAGGATCAAGGGGATTGGTGCCGTAGGCGTAAATCTCCTCGCCATCAGAAATGCCATCGCCGTCCGTATCCCAGGCGAGCGGATTCGTGCCGTAGCCGAAGGCCTCTTCGCCGTCGCCCAGGCCATC
Source organism: uncultured beta proteobacterium (assembly GCA_963834335.1). GTDB lineage: Bacteria > Pseudomonadota > Gammaproteobacteria > Burkholderiales > Burkholderiaceae_E > Lautropia. The sequence goes on from CAWIBK010000003.1 coordinate 1,002, forward strand.
GCCATCGGTATCCCAGGCGTACGGGTCGGTGCCATAGATGTTCAGTTCATCCTCGTCCGCGATGTTGTCACCATCGGTGTCTATCGCCGCGGGGGGTGGTGGTGCTACCTCGGTCGGAACCACGGCGGGCACGATCTCCGGCATCGGGGTTGGTTGGATGACGACCGGCGCGACTGGGAGCACCTCTGGGGCACTATTGGGGACTGGAGTTGGCGCCGGTGTCTCCTGCACGACGCTGGATGTGGACTCTGACCCCGTGACGGGTTCATGAAGGGCGGCAATGACCACGGCCGCGGATTGGGTACTGGTATTCCGGAGCGCAGGCTGCCCACTGATGAGCCGGCCATTCCCCGCGGCCAGCGGCGCGCTCTGTCCACCCTCGATGGACACGTCGACCTGTCCGGCTGTGACCAGGACCAGGACGGCCCCGGTGGACGGCGGCAAGACCGCAACCTCACCGGGTAACAGGACATTGCGCGCCAGTATTGCCTCGAAGGTGCCCTGCGGATAGTCGTTCGTGGCATCGCTCGTGTACAGCACGGTACCCACGCTGGGCGCAGCCTCGGCAGCCGCCTCGGGCGGAAGCAACTCGATGTCCCAGAGCAGACCAGGAATCGTCCCAACTGCATAGCGGAGGATCGGATCCCCAGCCGGCAGAAACTCGGCTTCCCCGGGATCCAGGCGCGTGCGCCGGCCGGTCAGTTCATTGCGGATGACCGTGGCCCCGGTTCGTTGCAGGACGAATGAGGCAGCCGGCGACTCTGGAGCGCCGGCCGAACTCACGGACAGTTCACGCACACGCCAGACGACCGGTCCGTCGATAGTGACAACCCCCTGCGCGATCGTCTAGCCGATGGGCGCAAAGCCGGACACCGGCTGCGCGGACGACTTGCCGCCAGCACCAGCCAGTCGTTCGCGCCGCTTCGCCGCCTGCGCCGGCAGCGGTGCTGTCGCCGCCTGTGCCTGCGCCGTCGTCGTTTTCCAGGCGCCAGCGCACGATCACCGCGCCGTCGCCGACAACTTCATATGTGCCCCCGGCCCTGATCGACGGCAACCGTGGCGCGATCTCCGCATGTCGCACCGCCAGGACCCTGCGATACCAGGCGAGCCGCTCGGCATGCGGCTGGCGCGTAGGTCGTCCCAGCCGAGCTTGGCCGACTCGAAGGTCGCCTGCGACAGCGGATCGGGTATGCGTTCGCGGTTCGCTGCGGATCCTGGAACTCGGGAAAGCGCCGAACTCCTCGCGCCGGCCGTTGCGCACGGCGTCGGCGGAGGTCGGCAACGCCGAGGGGAAGGGCTGCGGCGCGCCGTATTCCTCGCCCATGAACAGCATGGAGGAGAAGGCGCCAGCAGCAGGACGGCATGCAGCGCCCGCAAGCGCTCCGGCCGGGCCAGCGCGCCCAGTCGTTCACCCATGGCGCGGTTGCCGACCTGATCGTGGTTCTGCAGGAAATTGACGAACGAACCGGGCGGCAGCTGCGCGCTGCGCTCACCCCGCGGCTTGCCATCCTCGAACGCCGATGGTTCGCCCTGGTAGACGAACCCTTCGGCCAGCGCGCGGCCAGCGCGCGCCGGGCTCGCTCGCGAAGTCGCTGTAATAGCCTTCCGTTTCACCGGTGGCCAGCACGTGCATGACGTGGTGGAAGTCATCGTTCCATTGCGCCTGCGCCGGTACGGAGCCGCCGATCAGCCGCGCCGCGTTGTCGTGATTCTCCAGCGTCAGGTGGACTTTGCGCCCGTCTTCAAAGCGTGCCTGCGCATCGCCTCCGCCAGTTCAATGACCAGATGCCGCGGGCTGGCGTCGCGAATCTCGTGCACCGCGTCGAGCCGCAAGCCGTCGAGATGGAACTCCTCCAGCCAGTACAGCGCGTTGTGAACAAAGAAGTCGCGCACCGGACGGCTGTCGGCGCCGTCGAAATTCATCGCCGAGCCCCAGGGCGTGTGGTACCGGTCGGTGAAGAACGGCTGCGCGTACCGATGCAGGTAGTTCCCGTGGGGCCGAAATGGTTGTAGACCACGTCGAGGAACACCATGAGCCCGCGCGCGTGCGCCGCGTCCACCAGGCGCTTGAGGTCATCGGGCGCGTCCGTAGCCCGCGACGGGCGCGAAGGGCAGCACGCCGTCGTAGCCCCAGCCGCGCGTGCCCGGGAAGTCGGCCACCGGCATCAGCTCGATCGCCGTCACGCCCAGCGCGGCGAGATCGTCGAGCTTCGACTCCACGCCAGCGAAGGTGCCCTCCGGGGTGAACGCGCCGACATGCAGCTCGTAGAGCACGGCCTCGTTCCAGCAGCGGCCCGCGCCAGGCTTCGTCGCTCCAGGCGAAGGCCGGCGGATCGATCACCTCGCTGGCCGCGTGCACGTCGTCCGGATTGTGGCGCGACGCCGGGTCCGGGCACGCGTGCGCCGTCCGCCAGCTCGAACCGGTAGCGGCTGCCGGCACGCGCCGCGTCGGTCACCAGTTCATCCCCAGCCATCGCCCACTGCCGTCATCGCCAGCGGTTGACCGCCGTCTTTCAGTTGCGGCGCCTCCCGCGGCTTTGCCCGTGGGCGCGCCCGTGGAGGCGCCTGCCGCGCCGCTGGGCCGTCCAGCAACAGCCCTAACCGTCGGATGCGACGGTGCCCCACGCGAAAACCCTACCAGCCGTCCTTCTGGACCTCGGCGCCATAGGGCATGCGATGCACGCTCATACGCTAGCTCCGGTCGCCGTCGTGGCCACCGTTACCGCCGGTGCCACTGCCATCGCACTGGTCGTCGAGCAGGCCCAGGACGCCTTGCAAAGGAATTTCCACCCAGTCGGGCCGGTTGGCGAGTTCGTAGTTGATTTCATAGAGTGCTTTTTCCAGCATGAAGAATCGGATCACGCGCTCTGCAGCGGCGCGGTCGGTGGGGGAGCCGCGCATGCCCTGCGCCGCTGCCAGGTAGGCATCGAGGTAACTGCGGCCGGCTTCGGCCTCCCAAGGTGATAGTCGCGACTCGGCAGCGACGCGCGCGTCGGCAGCGAGGTCGGCCGGCAGCGCCCGTCGCGCCGCGGCGGCGGCGTAGGCGAGCGAGCGCAGGAGGCCGGCGACGTCGCGCAGCGCCGCGTGCTTGCCGCGCCGCTCCGCGAGCGGGCGCATGGGCTCGCCTTCGAAGTCCACGATGATGGCGTCATTGTCCGCCACCAGCACCTGCCCCAGGTGGTAGTCGCCGTGATGGCGGGTTTTGTGAAAACCGGCGCCGTCGGCGAAGCGGTCGCGCTGCATCAGCGCCGTCCGGCAGCAGCGAGCTCACTTGCGCCTGCAGCCGATCCCGCCGGGACAGCAGCCTGTCGGCCGCCGTGGCCGCCGCCGGCGGCAGTTGGTCGCGTCCCGCCGCCAGGCCGTCCAGGGCGCGGGCCGCCATCGTCTTCGTTTCGTCGGACCAGGCCCGCAGGTCGGCAGCGCTTACCGGCTCCGGCTGGAAGGCCGGGTCGACGCAGTCGATGGCGAAGGCGCCGTGCATCTCCGCAGTGCGGGTGCCGAGTCGCTCGAGCCAGGCCAGACTCTCCGCCAGTACTGCAGTGTCACCGCCGCCGGCGCCGCGCGAGAGTCGCTTGAGCAGCCAGTCCCAGCCGTCGCCGTCGTTGGGCACGAAGGCCTGCAGGATGGAGAGCGTCTGCTGCTCCTCGCCACCGGCAGCGTCGAGGTTGAACCAGCCGAGCATCGCCGGTGTCGCCGAGAATCCGGCCTCGCCGGTCAGGAAGCGGCCGACCTCCAGTTCCGGGTTGGCCCCGGGCTCCAGGCGCCGGTAGACCTTGAGGATCATGTCGTCGCCGATGCGGATCGAGGTGTTCGACTGCTCGGCGGAACTGCGGCGGATGGCCAGATGTTCGCTGGAACGCCCGGTCGCCCGGCCGCCTGCGGGGTCGGTGGCACCGGCGTCAGAGTCCTGCAGCAGGGGACTAGCCTGAGCCACCAGCCGCGCCGGCCGGTAGCGACCGCCGCCCGGCTGCAGCAGCAGATCCATCCAGGCGCGCACGAAGCCGTCCAGCGCAAATCCTTCCACCAGGACCTGCGATTCGTCCGCCGGCGACTTGTCCGCTGGAATCGGTGCGATCACGTCGTTGTCCTTGACGCTGCCGGCCCGCGCCAGTGCCAATGCGACGAACAGGTGCAGCGGCTTGCGCCCCGGCGGGGTCACCTCCCAGACCGTCACCGCAGCGGACTGGTCCAGGAAGGGCAGGGCGATCCGGTCGGCCGGCGTCACCTGCGGCGTCCCGGCGTCCTTGGCCGGATACCAGCGCTGGCGCATCAGGAAGGCGGGCAGGGCGGACTGCGCCAGCTCCCACAGCCAGTCGGGCCAGGGGTCGGCGGGGTGGGACAAACTGTCGATCGGAGCGTCGGGGGACGGGGACATCGGCGGACCTTGTCTGGAGACTTGTCGGAATGACCTTGCGAAGGCGGCTGCGCCCCAGGCAATGCGGATGCCCGGTGGCCGGGATGCCGGCAAGCCTGGGCACCGGGGCGGGCACCGGAGCGGGCATACATGTTGCGCGCCGCTCCCTTCGCCCGACACACAACAACAACATTCCGCCCGTGGAGATTACCTCATGGCTTCCGGCCAGACGGCTGCAGTAGACAGTCTCCTGCAGGCATTTCTGAATCAGGCCATCGACCATGCCATCCTTCTGTTCGATACGAACGAAAACATCATCTGGGCGAACCCCGCGGCCCACCGCATCTTCGGCCGGCCCGCCAATGACCTGATCGGCCGCATCACCGCCGAGCTCTTCACGCCCGGAGGACGTGGCATTCGGGGTGCCCGCGCATGAGTTCGCCATCGCGCGCGCCCATGGCTCGGCCGAGGACGACCGCTGGATGCAGCGGCTGGACGGCTCACGCTTCTGGGCCGCCGGCCTCGCCTACGCACTTCGCAACCCGGAGGGCGAACTGATCGGCTACGGCAAGATCCTGCGCAATCGCACCGACTTCAAGGAGCAGCAGGAGACCTTCCGCAACCGCATCGCAGACCTCGCACACTCGGACGAGCAGCGCAACCGGATGATCGCCACCTTCGCGCACGAGATGCGCAATCCGCTCGCGCCGCTGATCAATGCGGTGCACCTGCTGCGGGAAGGCGCGCCGGTGGACTACCCGGTCAAGCTCATCGAGCGACAGGTGGATTTCATGCGCCGGCTGGTGGACGACCTGATGGAGGCCACCCATGTCCACGCCGGCAAGGTTCACTTGCGCAAGGAGCCGCTGGTGCTGCAGGACGTGATCAACGCCGCCGCCGAAACCGTGCGCACCCTGGTCGACAGTCAGTCCCAGGAGCTCAGCCTGCTATTGCCGCCGGTGGCGCTGCGCGTCGAGGGCGACCCGGTGCGGCTGCAGCAGGTCTTCGCCAACCTGCTGACCAATGCCTGCAAGTACACCCTGCGCGGCGGCCGGATCTGGGTCAAGGCGACCACCGAAGGCAACGAGGCGGTCGTCCGGGTGGAGGACACCGGCATCGGCATCGCGCCCAACATGCTGGCTCACATCTTCGACCTGTTCGCCCAGGTCCATGCGCCCGCCACCTCGGACGGCGGCGTCGGCATCGGGCTGTCGCTGGTGAAGGAACTGGTGACGATGCACGGCGGCACCGTGCAGGCGAACAGCGATGGGATCGGGAAGGGCAGCGACTTTATCGTGAGGCTGCCGCTGTCGGGTCCGGCGGAGCGGGCGAGCGGCGGCTGAGCTACCGGCCCACTCCCGATAACCGAACCCCAGCTTCGTCCATCGCGGCCGGCTCATACAGGTTCCGCCCGTCGAAGATCACCGGCGCGTTCATGCTGGCGATCATGTCGTTGAAGTTCGGCGCCCGGTACGGCATGGCTTCGGTCGCGATGAAGAGCGCATCCACGCCCACCACCGCCTCCATCGGCGACGCGGTCAGCACCAGGTCGCGGCGGTTGCCGTAGATCCGCCGGCATTCGTTCATCGCCAGCGGGTCATAGGCCTGCACCGTCGCGCCTTCGGCCCACAAGCTCTCCAGGATGGCGCGCGCCGGCGCCTCGCGCATGTCGTCGGTATTGGGCTTGAACGCCAGGCCCCACAACGCGAAGCGCTTGCCCTTGAGCGAGCCGAAGTGCTTCTTGGCCTTGCGGATCAGCACCAGTTTCTGCTCGTCGTTCACCGCTTCCACGGCGTCCATCAGCCGCAGCGGCAGGCCGGCGGTCTTGGCGCTGTGCAGGATCGCCTTCACGTCCTTGGGAAAGCACGAGCCGCCGTAGCCGGTGCCGGCATAGAGGAACGAGTAGCCGATGCGGGTGTCCGACCCGATGCCCGCGGCGCACCTCCTCGATGTCGCCGCCGAGCGCCTCGGCGAGGTTGGCGAGTTCGTTCATGAAGGAGATGCGGGTGGCCAGCATCGCGTTGGCCGCGTACTTGGTCAGTTCCGCGGAACGCCGGGACATGACGATCAGGCGTTCGCGGTTGCGCTGATACGGTGCGTAGAGCTCCCGCATGATCTGCTCGGCGCGGGCGTCGTCGGTGCCCAGCACGATCCGGTCCGGCTTCTGGAAGTCCTCCACCGCCGCGCCTTCCTTGAGGAATTCGGGGTTGGACACCACCGCGAATTCGACATCGGAGCCGCGCTTCTCCAGTTCCTCGCGGATCGCCGCTTCCACCTTGTCGCCGGTGCCCACCGGCACCGTGCTCTTGTCGACCACCACGGTGTAGCGCGACATGTGCTGGCCGAGCGAGCGCGCGGCCGCCAGCACGTGGGACAGGTCGGCAGAGCCGTCCTCGTCCGGCGGCGTGCCGACCGCGATCATCACGACGTCGGCGAAATGAGCGCCCTCGGCCGGCGAGGTGCTGAAATTCAGGCGACCCTCGTCGCGATTGCGCTTCACCACCGCCTCCAGGCCCGGCTCGTGGATCGGGATCTCACCGCCATTGAGCCGGTCGATCTTCGACCGGTCCAGGTCGATGCACAGGACCTCGTGACCGACGTCCGCAAGGCAGGCACCGGTGACGAGCCCGACATAACCAGTTCCGACGACCGTGACTTTCACGACACTTCCTTTGCGAGTGGGGACCGAGGTCTGAAGGGGCTATCCTAGCCGAGGGCCATTCGGGGTCCGGTTTCAGACCGATAGGCGGTTGACGGCGCAGCGGTCCGGTTGGTCTATAAACTACAGCGGATGAATGACCCCGACAACCCATCGAATGCCCCGTCCTGGTCACCGGCGTTGCCGGCTTCATCGGCATGCACGTCAGCATCGCCTTGCTTCGTGCCGGCGTCGACGTGGTCGGCGTCGACCTGGCCGGTCCCGGCAACCTGCCGATCCTCGAGCCGCTGCGGCGCGACCGGCTGCGGGAGATCGAGCGGATCGCGGCGTCGCGAAGCGCAGTCGAAGACGCGGGCGCGGCGCCGAGGCCTCCGGCGGCATCGGCCGGTTCACCTTCAGGAAGCTCGACATCGCCAGTCCGGGCTTTCGTCGCTGCACTGAAGGACACCCGCTTCGACCGCATCGTGCACCTGGCCGCCCAGGCGGGCGTGCGCTATTCCATCGAGCGCCCCGACGTCTACGTCCAGTCGAACCTGGTCGGCATGGCCAACATGCTGGAGCTGGCCCGGGCGCGGCAGTCCTCGCACTTCGTGTTCGCCAGCAGTTCCAGCGTCTATGGCGGCAGGAACGAGACGCCGTTCGCGGAGCCGGATCGGATCGACCGGCCGGTGAGCTTCTATGCCGCCACCAAGGTCGCCAACGAGGCGATGGCGGCCAGCTACAGCCAGCTGTTCCAGCTGCCGATGACCGGCCTGCGCTTCTTCACCGTCTACGGTCCGTGGGGACGCCCGGACATGGCGCCGTGGCTGTTCACCGAAGCGATCCTCAAGGGCCAGCCGATCAAGGTGTTCGGCAAGGGCGAACTGCTGCGCGACTTCACCTATGTCGACGACATCGTCGAAGGGGTGTGCCGGGTGCTGCGACTGGCGCCGCAGGCTGGTGCACAGGGCGATGCGTCGGGCGACGGGCAGGGCACGATCAGCGACGGGCGACGCGCCCGCAGCCCCGTTCACCGTGTACAACATCGGCAACAACCGGCCGTCGACGGTCAACGAATTCATCGCGACCCTGGAGCGCCTGCTCGACAAGACCGCGGTCCGCAACGAACTGCCGATCCAGCCCGGCGACGTGCCGGTGACCTGCGCCAGCATCGATCGCCTGCATGCCGCCACCGGCTTCACGCCGGTGACGTCGCTGGCAACCGGACTCGGCGCCTTCTGCGAGTGGTTCCGGAACTATCGCGGGTTGTAGAAGCGAATCCTGAAGGCGGGCTTGTAACTCCGTACAGGTCTTTCATTGTTCCCTCAGTTGCAAGCAACGCCAGCTCTCTGATATATAGGTGCACATCAGGCGCTGCCGATCCTGAGACATCTCACTCTCCCGATCCGCCCGCATGCCTCTTGGTACCCGGCATATCGACGAGAATCTCAAGTGTCCAAGTACCAGATCGCAGTAGTCCGAGGAGACGGCATCGGCCCCGAAGTCTGTGACTCGGCCGTGCAGGTGGTGACCAGGCGGTCGGCGCAAGCCGGCTGGATCTGGTGGATCTGCCGGCCGGTGCCACGCACTACACGAAGACCGGGTCCGCGTTGCCCGAAGAGACCTTCCAGGCCTGCGCCAAGGCGGACGCCATCCTGCATGGCGCCGCGGCATCCCGGGCGTCGTCTATCCGGACGGCACTGAGGCCGGCATCGAGTTCGGCCTGAAACTGCGCTTCCGCCTGGACATCTACGCCAACGTGCGCCCGATCAAGCTCTATCCGAACGTGATCTCACCGCTGCGCGGTAGGGACGCTGGCTCGATCGATTACGTCATCCTGCGGGAGAACACCGAAGGCCTGTATGCCGCACGCGGCGGCGGCAACTTGCTGCATGACGAGATCGCGACCGATACGATGGTGATCACCCGCAAGGGCACCGAGCGCATCGTGAGGCAGGCGTTCGAACTGTCGCGCCGGCGCAGTGGCGCGCTCAAGGACGGCAAGCGCCGGGTCGACCTGCTGCGACAAGGCCAACGTGCTGCGCAGTTACGCCTTCTTCCGATCGGTCTTCAACGACGTCGCCAAGGACTATCCCGACATCGAGACCGACTATGCGTACGCCGACGCGATCATGGTGCACATGGTCAAGCGTCCGGACTTCTACGACGTAATCGTCACCGAGAACATGTTCGGCGACATCATCTCCGACCTGGGCGCGGTGTCGGTCGGAGGCATGGGCATGTCACCGTCCGCGGAGCTGGGCGACAACAACGGTTTCTTTCAGGCGGCCCACGGCTCGGCGCCGGACATCGCCGGCCAGAACGTCGCTAATCCGATCGGCACCATCCTTTCCGGCGCGATGATGCTGAAGTGGCTCGGTGATCGCAATGGCGATGCGACGTTGAACGAAGCGTCGCAGCGGATCGAGCGGGCGGTGGATGTGGTGATGCGTGAGGGCAGTGTGCTGCCGCACGATATCGGCGGCACGTCACCCACGACCGAGATCACGGCCGCGATCTGCAGGGCGCTGACGTAGGCCTAGCACTGCCGCGGCCTGCAAGAAACTCAATCAAGGGAGACAAGAATGTTTGTGCTGGCTCGACACGGTTTGGTGGCTTTGGTGTGCGCAAGCTGGGCGCTCGGTGCGATCGCCGCGGACTACCCCAATCGCCCGATCACGATGATCGTGCCCGCTGGCGCCGGCGGCACCAACGATGCCGTCGGGCGGCTGGTCGCCCAAAAGCTCGGCGAGGTGCTGCGGGGGACGGTCGTCGTGGAGAACCGGCCCGGCGCCGGCGGCAACATCGGCACGACCTCTGCCGCCAAGGCCCCGCCCGACGGCTACACCCTGATGATGAATGTGTCGAGCGCGATGGCCATCAACCCCGCGCTCTACAAGTCGCCCGGCTTCGATCCGGTCAAGGACTTTGCGCCGATCTCGCTGGTGGGATCCGTGCCGAATGTGCTGGTGGTGAGTCCGTCGTTTCCGGCGCGATCAATGAAGGAGCTCATTGACCTGGCGAAGGCGAAGCCGAAGGCCTATCAGTTCGGTTCCGCTGGCAACGGTACGCTGCCGCATCTGATGGGTGAGTTGCTCAACGCCGATGCTGGCATCCAATTGCAGCATATTCCTTATCGTGCCATCGCCGCCGCGCTGACCGATGTCATCAGCGGTGAAATCTCCACGGCCTTCGCCACGCCGGCGGCAGTCATTCAACACATCAAGTCGGGTAGGCTGGTGCCGCTGGGCGTGAGCAGCCCGGGCCGTACCCCCAGCCTGCCGGACGTGCCCCCGATCGGCGAGACGCTGCCGGGTTTCAGCGGCATGCTCTGGATCGCCCTGTTCGCGCCTCGAGGCATTCCCGCGGAAATCGATCAGCAGCTTCAGGCGGCGGCGAAGTCAGTGCTGGAAACACCGGACGTGCAGGAAAAGCTTGCTGCACAGGGTGTCGAACTCGCCAACGGCTCTCCGCAGCAGCTGGCGCAAGTGCTGGAAGAAGACCTGTCGCGCTGGGTTAAGCTCGTAAAGCAGTCCGGGGCGAAGGTGGATTGACGGCGGCCTCGGCCTGCGCAAATCGATGTCCAGTTACCCCGCATCCCCAGGCTCGCTCGTGCAGAAGGCCTACGGCTGGCTGAAGGGCGAGATCATGTCCGACCGGCTGCCGGCGGGCCAGGCAATCGATGACCGGGAAGTTGCCGCCGGCCTGGGCCTGAGCCGCACCCCGGTGCGCGAAGCGATCCAGGTTCTGCGGGGAGAGGGTTTCGTTGAGGTCATTCCTCGCAAGGGGACCCGGGTCGCGCACATCACCATCGCCGACCTGCGCGAGGTCTACCAGTTGATCACCGCGCTGGAGATCGAGGCTGTCGTCCTTGCCGCGGCGCGCAAGCCGAGTGAGGGGGAACTGGCGTCGTTGCGGCAGGCAGTGGCCGACATGATCAAATCACGCCCAGTCGTCGACCCCAACGTCTGGATCCTCTGCGACGAGCGCTTCCACCGTGGCTTGTTGACCTTGTCTGGCAACCGGCGCATCGCGCAGGTAGGGCTGGGCTTTCGCGACTACGCGCAGCGTGCCCATCTGGTCGCCTCGCGGCTGCGGCCGATCCCGGCCGCCTCGGAGCAGGCGCACTCGGATCTGATCGACCTGATCGCAGCGGGCGAGGTCGAGCAAGCGCGACTTCGCCACGCCGAGCAGCGGCGCGGCGGCGAGATCGGGTTGATCGGCGCGGTAGAGAAGGCCGGAATCCGGGCACTGTAAGGCCGGGATCCGGTCATCAGTGAGGAACGGGTCGTTGGCCTGGGCCAGTATTCGAAGGCTTTAGCGCCGGTCGTAGGACTCCGCCTCAGCCGTTTCCAGTTCCGGCAGCGGTTCCGGGGAAAGCTTCGCGGCGACCGGAATGCCGGCAGCCCGTGCCGTAACGACAGGCCGCACGGTCCGCGGAGCCTTCACAATGCCTCCGACCAATTCGGCCTTGAGAGTCGCCTCATACCGGCCCAGGATGCCGTCCCAGGTGAACCGCTCCTCGAAGGTCTCCATCGACGCCTGGCCCATGCCCAGTCGCAACGGCAGATTCTTGGCCAGCCGGGTGAAGGCATGGTCCGCGTCGGCCGCGGTCTTGAAGTAGGCTGCGCCTTCATCGGTGACCCAGCGGTTGAAGGCATTGTCGTGGGCGATGACCGGATTGCCGGCGCCCAGCGCTTCCACCAGCGACGGGTTGGTCCCGCCGACCTGATGGCCGTGAACATAGGCCAGGCAATGCGCCCGGATGGCGCGCACGGTGTCCTTGTCGTAGATCGGGCCGAGGAATACAACCTCCTCGCCGGCCGCCTCGACAACCCGCTGGTGGTAGGCGTTGTCCTTGGCATAGTTGCCCAGCACCGCGAGCTTGATGCCGCGCGGCCGCATGGAAAATCCCTGCACCGCCTCCAGCACCGAATTCTCCGGCTCAGCGCGCGCGATCAGCGTCATGTACTGCCCGCTTTCCAGGCCCAGGGCACCGAGCGCGTCGGGGGCGACGTCCTCGATCCGGTCCGCGCCATATGCGATCTGGGTGATGTGCTTCTGGTGCACCCGGCGCCGCAGCAGCTTCTCGATCTCCGGGTGGTCCGCGATCAGGTGGTGGGCGGTGAAGCAGCCGATCCAGTCGTTGAGCCAGAACCAGGCCTTGACGGGGGTGGACCACTTGCCGCGGCGCCACTCGATGCCGTCCATGTTGGCGACGTTGCGGATGCCCTTGACGCGCAGCAGCGGCCAGAAGCAGGCCGTGTTGTAGCCCAGCGTCAGGCACAGTCCGGGGGACTTGCGCGCATGCAGGATGCTGCGCAGGTCGAACTGCATGGTCGCTGCGGCGCCGTCGCCGGCGACCGGAATGTGGAACCGTTCCACGCCCTGCCAGGTGTCGTGCCAGGGCTCGGCGCTGCCTTGTTCCTGGCAGTAGACGATGACTCGCCAGCCCCGGTTCACCAGGTAGGGTGCCAATTTCTCGGCGAAGGTCTCGAAGCCGCCGTGGGCGGCGGGGATGCCCCGGATGCCCAGGATCCGAAGTACGGGTCTACTCTCTGTCATGCGCGATCACTCTTTTTTGTAGCCGTTTTTGTTTTTCTGGCGGGAGCTATTGTTGTTGTTATAAATGTTGTCTTTGTTGCGCAGCGGCTGTTGTTGCATTAATTGTTAACAGCGTCGGCGAAAAGCCAACACAAGGCTTGACCGACGCAAAGCGGGGCAGCGGGGATAGCCTGAACCTACCAACAACGGGCATCCTATCAGTCAGGATCGCGCGGCGGGGTGGTGTATTTCACAATTGCTTAAAGGTGGCGTCGCTACAGGTCGCGGGCGATTGCCGCGCCCGTTCAGCGGTCTAGCACCGGATGGATACTCACCTTCGGTACGAACGCTTTCTGCGGTATGACTGCGCCCCCTACGTGCGCCGGGTCTGCCCTGGATCGGATTTGACCTGATATATTTCTGACATACAAATAACAGGGTGCCGGCCTGTGCCGCGTGCCCTGCTGCAGGAGACGACTCCCATGGCTCTCACCATCAGGCCCCTTTCGTACGCGCTTGGCGCGGAAGTCATCGGCGTCGACTTGTCGAGACCGATCGACGACGACCAGTTCGGCCAGATCCACCAGGCGTTCCTGGACAGCGGCATCCTGCTGTTCCGCGACCAGAAGATCAGCCGCGAGCAGCACATCGCCTTCAGCCGCCGGTTCGGTGAACTCGACACGCACGACACGCTGCCTCGCGACCGTCATCCCGAGTATCCCGAACTCCTGCTGGTGACCAATATTCCGAAGGAAAACGGCAAGCCGTCGGACTCGAAGTACACCGGCCAGCTCTGGCACTCGGACATGTCCTTCACACTGGTGCCCGCGCTGGGCTCGCTGTTGCGCGGCATCGAGATTCCTCCGGTGGGCGGTGACACCATGTTTGCCAACATGACCAGGGCCTACGACGAGCTCTCCGATGGCATGAAGCGGATGATCGCCGACCTCCACGGCGTGCACATCGGCCAGCGCAAGATCGTCGACCTGACGGCCGACCGGGTCGAGGAGACGAAGCGTCTGATCCCGCCGATTGCACAGCCGGTGGTGCGCGTGCATCCGGAGACCGGCAGGAAGGCTCTCTACATCGGCGAGAAGGTCTCGCGCTTTGTCGACATGACGGAGGAGGAGAGCAAGCCGCTGATCGAATTTCTCTGCCGGCACGCGACCCGACCGCGCTTCGTCTACCGCCATCAGTGGCGCACCAATGACATCGTGCTGTGGGACAACCGCTGCACCATGCACGTCGCACTTGGCGACTATGAGGAGGGCGAGCGCCGGCATCTGGAACGGACCACCGTCATGGGCACGCCCTCCGGTTATCACCTTCATGAGGAAGTCGCGCAATGAAACGAATCGATATGGGTCGCGCTGTGCTGGGTCTCGTTGCGGCCTGCGCCATGGCGCTGTCGCCTCTTGCTGCCCGGGCGGAGTACCCGGACAAGCCGATCCGCATGATCATTCCGTTCGCGGCCGGCGGCACCACCGACCTGCTGGCCCGCGCGATCGGCCAGCACCTCGCGCAGGCCTGGGGACAGCCGGTGGTGAGTGAAAACAAAGTCGGCGCCAACGGCATCATTGCGGCCGAGATCGTCGCCAAGTCGCACGGCGACGGCTACACCCTGCACCTGGTCGCAATGGGCCATGCCATCAATCCCCTGATCTACAAGAAGATCCCGTTCGATGCCGACAAGGATTTCACGCCGATCAGCCTGATCGCCACCTTCCCGCAACTGGTGCTGACCCATCCGTCGGTGCCGGCGAAGAACCTCGAAGAACTGATCGCGCTTGCGAAGAAGTCCCCGAAAACGCTCGACTTATGCCTCGGGCGGCAATGGTTCGTCGCAGCACCTGGCCGGCGCGCTCTTCACGCACATGGCCGGCATCGACATGATCCACGTCCCCTACAAGGGCGGCGCGCCCGCGCTGATGGACGTGCTCGGCGGCAGCGTCAACATGATGATCGTGCAGCCGACCTCGAAGGAGCAGATCACTTCCGGGCAGTTGCGGGCATTGGCCGTGTCGTCCAAGACCCGCAGCCGCAGTTATCCGGACGTGCCCACCGTGGATGAGGCCGGCGTGCCCGGCTACCAGTCGGTGGCGTGGTACGGCCTGGTGGGTCCGAAGGACATGCCTGCCGAGGTCTTGAAGAAGATCAGCGACGAAGTGACCAAGGCCGCGCAGACGGAAGGCGTGAAGAAGATCATCGATTCGCAGGGCGGCGACCTCGTCGCCGGCACGCCCGCGCAGTTCGCCGGCTTCATCGACGCCGAACGCAAGCGCTACGAGACGATCGTGCGCGAGTCCGGGATGCAGGTGGACTAAGCGGTCAGCCAGCCGGGCTGCAGGGCCCGGCTTATAGAGAAC
>CAWIBK010000004.1:0-16633 GCA_963834335.1 uncultured beta proteobacterium
TGGGCATCGGGCCAGGGCGGGCGGGCCGCGACGGGAAGTGCGCCGACATCGAAGCGCTGCGGCCACCTTGCGTAGCATCCCACCTGCCGCGAGAATTGCCTATCGGGCCATGCAGAGCGGGGTGCGGGATGAGCGCAGTGGCTGGAGAATCCGGGGCACATCCGGCGCGCCGGTCGGTGGTACAGGTCGCGCAGGCTGCGGCGGGTTCGATGGGCCGCGGCGTGAAGTTCGTGTCCGGCAGTGCCCGCGTGCTCGGCATCGCAGTCATCGGCCTGGCGATGGTCCTGCTGCTCATGCAGTCCATGCTCTATGTCCGTACCGGATGGGGGATAGAGGACTTCCTGGGCTGGGCAGACGATAGTCCCGCGGGCCCGGGCGTTGCGTTGCTGGAGCTGTGGCGCAATGGCCGGCTGACCTGGCTGGCGTGGGCCTACCTCGCGACGGATAGTGTTCTGTTCGTGCCGATTTATGCTGCCTTCTTCCTGAAGACGGGACGGCTGCTGGTCGCCGCCCTGGAGCGGGACGCCGGCAGGCCGAGCACGGCGGGTTCTCTATGGTTCGCGCTCCTCTGGGTTCCGGTGCTGATGCTGGTGGCGGTGGATCTGCTGGAGAACTTCCTGGGGCTCTACCGCATCGGGGCCTTGGGATTGTCGATCGCGCTGGTTACCCTTGTGCTCGGGTTGGAAGGCGTCCGGCGAACCGCAGACCTGCATGCCTGGCAGGTTCGAGTGCAACTGAAGCTCGTGCTGAGCGGGCTCGTGGTGCTTGTGCTCCTGCTCGCGGTCCTTTTCTTCTCCGACGCGTGCGCTGCAGTCGAGAGTGCGAGCTGGCGCGGGCGCCTGGGCTGCAGTGCGCACCGCGCCAAGCCCTTGATGATCGTGCTGGTGCTGTTCCTTCTCGTGGCCGGTGGCATCTGCTGGCTCTTTGGCGCACTGATCGCCGACCCTGGGAATTCTCCTGGCAATCGGCAGCAGGCAATGCTGCGCGCGAACCTGCGCTCGGCAATCTTCGACTGCATGGTGCGAAGCCGCTATGTGCTGCTGGCGCTTGTCCTGCTCGCGGGAATGACGGTGATCATGGATCAGTCGCGAGACGTCATCGCTTCCGCTGCGTCGTCCGTCCCCCGGATATTCGAGCTGTTCACCGGCGGCGGGTCGGCAGCGCCGGTGGGACCCGGCGCCGATCGATATGCGTCCATCGCGCTGTTCCTCGGGTCGATGCTCGTCTTCTCGCTGTCCGCTCTTGCGCTCGCCCTGCTCGTGTTCGCCTGCTGGTTGTGGACGCGCAGCGTCTGCCACCTGCGGTCGGCGGGTGGGCGCCCGCCGGTGACAGGACTGGGGTACAGCGAGCCCGGGGAGCGGCACGAGGACACCTTTGCGCGGGACTGGGCCCGAGTCCTGGCGCTGGTACCGGTGCTGCTCGTGGTCCTGCTGTGCGCCGATGTCCTGCAGGACATCGCCAAGGCTCAAGCAGGTTTGAGTCCGGACCCGCACGCCGGAACCGGCCCGTGGACCGGCCTGCTTGCGAGCCTGGGTGTGGTGGCCTTTGCCGTGCTCGCCGTGTTTGGCGGGGGGAGCTTCATCTGGCTCCGCGGTGAGCAGGCCTCGCGCGGGGGGTACTACGACTGCATCGACTGGGCGCAGTGGCGCGAGCGTGTCGGGCTGCTCAATGCAATGCCGAAGGCCGGCCCGTGGTTGAAATTTCGCGGTGGCATTGCCGTGGACATGAAATACAACTTCCTCGGAAAGATCACGCCATACCTGCTGCCGATCGTGGCGCTGGTCCTGCTGCTCCTCTGCCGTCTGGTGGATGCCTGGCCCGGGCGCACCGGCGACTATGTGCCGTCGATGGCCCTGCCGATCATCTTTCTGTCCCTCACCGTCTGGCTCTGCTTCTTCGGCTGGCTTTCCCTGCTCGAAGTCTATCGTGCAGTTCCCTGGGTCCTGGTACTCATCGGCTGGGCGGGCGTGCTCGGCTTGCTCGGTCTCACGGACAACCACATCGTCTGGATGGGACCGTTGCCGGGAGAGCCCAGCGCATGGGGCGCGGTGCGAATGCTCGCCTGCACGACGCTGCTCGCCGGCGTGATCCTGGTTGCGTATCACTGGACCATCAAGCGGGTGCGCAATTCGGGCGATTCCAGCAGGTCCAGCGAGTCAGGCAATGCGGGCAATTCCGGCAAACCGGGCAATCTGGGGAGCCCTGCGAGTCCCGGCCGTCGCGGCGGGGTCTGGTTTTTCATGCGCCTGGCGGGCTTCTTCCTGGCGCTCACCGCCGTCATCATGGCCGGCAACTTCCTGGCCACCAACCGCCGGCCTGCGCAGGCAATGGCTGCGCAGGCCGCCCCCGCCGTGCCGCTGGATGTCGCCCTGGCCGGCTGGCTGCGCAAGCTCTGCGGAACGGTCGACAACCCGGAAAAGCGGAAGAACCTGGAGCCTTGCACACCGTCGATCGCGCCGAATCCCGCCACTGGCGGCTACGACGTCTATTTCGTATCGAGCGAAGGCGGCGGCATCCGCGCGGCGGTGTGGACGGCGATTGCGCTGCATCGACTGGAGACGGACGATCCCGGTTTCGAGACGCGCACTTTTTCGATATCCGGCGTGTCCGGCGGTGCGATCGGAGCGGCTGTCTATCGTGCGTGCGGCAATGAATCGGCTGGCGCGAAGCGGGAGGCGTGCATCGCCGGCTTTGCCGACACCGACCTGCTGTCGCCGCTGGTGTCCTCGTGGATGTTCGAGGACCTGCTCGGACGCCTGGTGCCCAGCGGAATCTGCCGGACACCCGGCTGCGGTTTCATGTCCCGCGGCGCCTGGTTCGAGCAGGCGATGGAGGTGGGCGCGCCGCGACTGCGCAAGGGCATGCGGGAACTGCGCAGGGACGACACGCGCGCCGGACGGCACGTGCCTTACCTGCTGCTGAACGCCACCTGGGTGGAAACCGGCGAGCGGGCGATCGCTTCCGAACTCGTCCTGTCCCAGGCGGACTTTCCCGCCAGCAAGGATCAGTTGGCCCTTGTGGGAGCGGACATGCCCTTGGGTGCGGCTGCCCACAACGCCGCGCGCTTTCCCTACGTCAATGCGATCGGTGGACTCAAGACCCCGGCCTACCTTTGTGACCATCGCGGCACCGACGTCCCCGTGGCACCCGACAAGGGGTCGCCGGGTGCCGAAACCAGGATCTGCGGCCACCTCGCAGACGGCGGGTACTTCGACAATGGCGGTGCGCAGACCACCGCGGACCTGGTGCGCGCCTTCGACGCCTGCCTCACGGTTGCTTTCCCCGAATCCGCACCCGCCGCGGGCAATGCATGCGCAAGCCTGCCGACGGCTCACCGGACATGGCTTCGTGAGAATCTGGTGCCGCGTGTCCTGATGATCCGCAACGAGGCCGATCCCGGTGCTGCAGTCGCCAAGGACTGCGGCGAGATCTCGCAACCGACACGAGCGCAGGTCGTTCCGCCAACCGACAACGCCTGCACCACGGCCATCGGCGAGCGCTACCGTCCCGCGCGCCCGGTATGCGCCGGCGGCAAGACCCCCTACCTCGACCTGATCGGCCCCTTGCTCGCGCTGATCAACACCAGCGGTATCGGCGCGAGCGGGCGGCTTGCAGAGGCCCGCCTGGGAGACGCTGTCGTGCAGGCGCGCAGATCGCTGGGCGGCGTGGCAGCCGCAGCCACCACCGCCGCCGTCACCGCGCCCGTGACCGCTGTCGATCTTCTGCCCAAGGGCGTGCACTTTCCTCTGGGCTGGCACCTGTCCCGCGGCGCGGTGGACAACATGCAGGCGCAGGCTGAGGGGTGCAGTCTGGGGGGTAGTCAGTGATTCCGGGGCCAGTCGGTTCGGACAACTGGACGGCTGCAGTATCGCCAAACCCCGATCCGACCCTGTCGTTGCGGGACCACCAGATCATGCTGGTGGTCCCCCGCACTAACGGCGCCTACAATTCGCTTCGGCTGCGGAGTGGGCTGCTGTACGCTTCGGACAAGGACAGCTGGCTTGCGATCAGGGAGGCGCTTGGCCCTTGAAGGTACCCCTTACGCTCATCACCTGGAACATCCAATGGGGACTCGGGCTGGACGGTCGGGTCGATCTTGGGCGCATTGCAGACACGGCTCGGCAGATGTCGGACTTCGATGTCCTGTGCGTGCAGGAGGTAAGCGATAACTTTGCGAGCCTGAAAGGCAATGATGGTTCCGATCAGTTCGAGACCCTGGCTCGGCTTCTGCCAGGTTATCAGGCGGTCGAGGGCATTGCGGTCGATCGCTTTTCGCCTGAGTTCGGTCGGCAGCGCTTTGGCAACATGATCCTGAGTCGTCTTCCCATCGTGCAGGTCTTCAGGCATCAGCTGCCCTGGCCGGCCCAGCCGGAGTTTCCCACCATGCCGCGAATGGCGCTGGAAGTCGTGCTGCGGACTCATGCAGGAGCATTGCGAGTGACGACGACGCATCTGGAGTTTTATTCCGCTCGCCAACGGATGGCGCAGATCGATCTGTTGCGGATGGTCCAGGCTGATGCGTGCGGGCATGCCAAGAACATCGAGCAGCCGCACAAGGCCGGCAGCCCGTTCCAGACCCTGGCGCGCGAGGGTCGCGCCATCCTGACCGGCGACTTCAACTGCACGCCGGACGATCAGGTCATCGCGCAACTTCAGGCGCCACAGCCTGATGGGTCCACCACCTATCGCGATGCGTGGGCGCTGGCCAATCCTGGCCTTGCGCATCCATTCACGGTTGGGGTCCATGATGGTGCCTCCCCTCGCTGCCTGGACTTCATGTTCGTGTCTGCCGACCTCGAGTCCGGCGTACGCCGATTTGAGGTCAATAGCCAGACCCAAGCTTCCGATCATCAACCACTGCTACTGGAGCTAGACCTGTGAAGCGCCTGCTTGCCCTGCTGACACTTGCCCTTGTTCTCCCGACCTCCGGCTTGACCCAGTCCGCCGCACAGTCCGACTATCCGCAAAAGACCATCACCCTGGTCGTGCCGTTTGCGCCGGGAGGCGCCACCGACGTGCTCGCACGGGACATTGCACAAAAGCTCGCAGAGCAGCTGAAACAGACGGTCGTTGTCGACAACAAGCCCGGCGCAGGGACGACGGTCGGCACGGCCGCTGTGTCCAGGGCCGCCCCCGACGGCTACACGCTGCTTTTCGCGCCGACGCCATTTGCGATTTCTCAGGTGATGTACCCCAAGCTACCCTACGACGCAAACCGGGATTTCACTCCGGTGACCCTGCTTGCCAATTCGCCGTTCGTCCTGGTTGCGCACCCTTCTCTCCCCGCGGGGTCGGTGGCTGAATTGGTCGCTTTGGCCAAATCCAAACCGGGTTCGCTTTCGTATGCATCCGCCGGGAATGGCACCGTGCCACACCTTGCCGGCGAACTCTTCAAACTCCGCACGGGCACCGATCTGATTCACGTGCCGTATCGTGGTGGCGGCCCCGCCATCGTCGATCTGGTCGCGGGGCAGACACAATTGATGTTCGCGACACCGGTGGAGGTGGCGCAGCAGATTGCCAGCGGTCGGCTCAAGGTGCTGGCCACGACGTCGCCGGCTCGCTTGAGCTCCTACCCTGAAGCACCGACCATGCTCGAGAGTGGCGTGAAAGACTATGAAGTGCAATCCTGGTTCGGCGTTCTGGCTCCGGCGGGAACCTCGTCGGTAATCGTAGACAGGCTCGCGACCGCATTTGCAGAGACCGTAAAGGCTCCGGAGATCAGAAAGCGTTTCGACAGCCAGGGTGTGCTGGTGAACCTCGTGGTCGGCAAGGATTTCGGAGAGTACATCACACAGAACATTGCGCTGTGGACGGAAATCGTCAAGGCCTCGGGCGCTAAGATCGATTGAGCGAGGCTGGGTGGCGGCGCCTCACCAGTACGTCACCACAAGGTCAGCCGCGGCGTGTTATTCCGTCCACCCATAAACATCCATCGCCGTTCCCCGAGAAATCACCCCCTGCTCGACATCCCGCGGCAACGCTTTCACGCTCGCGCAGTCGCGGATCGCCGTAGCCGGCGCCGCCGGAGGTGGAAATCACGACCCGGTCTCCCTTGCGCAGCCGTGTGCCTTGCTTGAGGTCGATCTCGATGCGCTCGCCGTTGCGGATCAGCTTCGGCCCTGGTCAGCACGCCTGCGGTACCTCCATCGATTCCCTCGGGGGCGATCTCGAAGCGGTCGCCATAGAGCGAGAAATCGACATCGTCCTTCGAGCATCTCGTAGGTCCGGCGCATGCCGAGCCCGCCGCGGTGGCGTGCCGTGGCCGAAGGAATCTCGGTTGAGCTCGTAGCCGACGATCCGGAAGTAATCGAACGTCCATGTCCAGCGCCTCGACCGGCGAGTTGGTGGTGTTGGACAGTGGCGCTGCGATGCCGTCGGCGCCGTCCGCTATGGCCGAGGCGCCGAAGCCGCCGCCGTAGGTCTCCAGGCAGACGCGATAGCGGCCGTCGTTGAAAGCCGCGCGAGGCAGGTGATCAGGGCGTTGTCGAAACCGGATGCGATGGCCCGCTCGGGCACCACCTGCGCGAGCGCCTTCATCACCGCGTCGTAGGCGCGATAGCAGGGCAGCATCCGGGCGCGAACCGGCGCCGGTGGCGCGGATTCAGGATGCTGCCGAACGGCACCTTGATGGTCACCGGCCGGAAGCTGCCTTCGTTGAACGGCACGTCACCGCCGATCAGCACGCCCTTGATGCAGCTCATCACCGCCGACTGGGTGGATGCGATCGGTGAGTTGATGTTGCGGCCGACCTGCCCGCAGGTGCCATCGAAGTCGATCTCCATCGTGTCGCCGGCGACGGTCACTGCGGCGTGCACCCAGAGCGGCTTGCCGCTGCCCTCGATGTCGTCGCCGGCATCGGCGCCGCGATAGACGCCGTCGGGCAGGGCGCGGATGGCGGCACGTAGTTGCCGCTCGGCGTAGTCCATGAGTTCGGTCATGGTTCGCCTTGACCGAGCCCGGTGCCGTACTTCGTGCACAGCTGCCGGATTCGCTCGATGCCGATCGCCTTGGCGGCGAACTGCGCGTTGAAGTCGCCGAGCGTCTGGTCGGGCACGCGGATGTTGGCGGCGAGCAGCCGTTCGAAGGTGCCGCCATTCCAGTCGCGCGACGAGGCTGAACTTCAGCGGCGGCAGCAGCAGGCCTTCCTGGTAGACGTCGCTCGCGAGCGCATTGAGACCGGCGCTGCCGCCGCCGAGGTCGAGGTGGTGCGCCGTCGATCCGGCGAACGCGACCAGTTCGCCATCGACGAAGACCGGCCGGAAGATGAAGACATCCTGCAGGTGCTGGCCGCCGTGGTAGGGGTGATTGTTGACCAGGAAGTCGTCCTCGGTCAGGGACTCCGGCGGGATAGAGCGCCAGGCAGGCGCGCAGCGTGGTGTTCATCGACCCGAGCTGCATCGGCACCATCTCCGACTGGGCCACGATGTTGCCCTGCGGGTCGAGGATGGCGCAGGAAGCATCGCGCGCTTCGCGGACGATGTTCGAGTAGGCGGAGCGGACCAGCTTGGTGCCCATTTCACGCGCTGCGGCGAGCAGCGCCTGGCTGATGACCGCATAGTCGACCGGATCGAGCTTCATGCCGTTTACCTTCGTGAAATCGCAGGATCAGATTGCCGGCGGCATCTTCGATTGCGCGCCAGCCGGGCGGCACGTAGATGGTGGCGGTTTCGTCCTCCACCAGCAGCGGGCCGGCCACCTCACCCTGCGCGCGCACGAGCGGCGCGCGTCGAGCACCGCGCAGTCGCGCGCTTCGCGGTTCTCGTGGATCGGCGTGCGGCGCACCGGCGATCGGCGCCGGCGGCGGAACGCGGCGGCAGGGCGCACTTCTCGGCGGCGGTGGACCCGGCACGAAAGCCCACGATCTCGACCTTGCTTGCCGGCGAGGCCGGCGCCGTCGCTGTGCATGTAGATGCGGCGGTTGGCCTCTTCGAAGCGCAGCAAGCAGCGTGGCCGCAGTCAGCGCTTCGACTTCCGACGGCCGACAAGCGGCACATCGACTTCGAAGGCCTGGCCGACGAAACGCATCTGCAGCGTGTAAGCGTGGACCAGAGCGCCGGTCATCCCGGCGGCCCGCAAGCGCGCATCCAGGTCATCGCGCATGTCGGCAGAGCACCGCGCGCACCGCGTCCGGGGCGGCGTCGTCGAGGGCCATCCGGCGGGTCACCGTCTCGTACTGGGTGTAGTCTGAGGCGAGCAGCCCGAAGGCGGACAGCACGCCGGCATTCTGCGGCACGACGATCGGTCTCGATGCCGAGATCCTCGGCGATGCGGCCGGCGTGCAGCGGGCCGGCGCCGCCGAACGGCACGAGCACGTAGTCGCGCGGGTCGCGCCCGAGCTCGGTGGAGATGAGCTGGATGGCGCGCACCACGTTGGCATCTGCCAGGCGGATGGCACTGTCGGCGATCTGCTCCACGCTCATGCCGAACTCCGTCGGCGAGCGGCGCGAACGCCGCGCGCGCCGCCGCCGGCGTCGAGCCGCATGCGACCGCCGAGGAAGGACTGCGGCGAGGATCGTGCCGCGGATGCACGTGCGCGTCGGTGATGGTCGGCGCGGTGCCGCCGCGACCGTAGCAGGCGGGACCGGGATCGGCGCCGCTGGAGCGCGGCCCGACGCGCAGCATGCCGCCGGAGTCGCGCCAGACGATGCTGCCGCCGCCGGCGCCGACCGACGCGATGTCGACGACCGGCGTGCGGATCGGCAGGCCGTCGACGCTCGTCTCCGGCGCGATGATCGGCTTGCCGTCGGAGATCAGGCAGACGTCGGTGCTGGTGCCGCCCATGTCGAAGGTGATCAGGTCGTGGCAATCCGAAGCGCCGATCTGGCGGATCGCACCCATGACGCCGGCGGCCGGGCCGGAGAACAGCGCGGTGATGGCGTTGCGCCGGATCGCGCTTGCAGGCAGGCGCCCGCCGTTCGACTGCATGATGCTGAAACGGCCCGCGAAACCGTCCGCTGGCAAGCCGCGTCCTCGAAGCGGCCGAGGTAGCTGTCGATGATCGGCTGCACGTAGGCGGACAGCGCCGTGGTCGAGGCGCGCTCGTACTCGCGGAACTCGCGGCTGATCTCGTGCGAGCAGCTGACGTAGAGATCCGGAAACCGTGCGCGGATCAGGTCCGCGACGGCGCGCTCGTGCGCGGGGTTGGCATAGGCGTTGAGCAGGCAGATCGCGACCGCCTTGAACGGACGAGCCGAGAGGGCGGCTTCGATCCGCTGCGGCGGTGGCGACCGGATCGAGCGCAACCGCGACCGAGCCGTCCGCGAGCATCCGTTCCTCGACTCTCGATCGACGTCGCGCCGTTCGACCACGGCGACCGGCTTCTGGTAGGACAAGTGATAGATCTTGGGCCGGTCCTGGCGCTGGATCAGCAGCAGGTCGCGGAAGCCGGCGGTCGTGACGAACGCGGTCAGGCCGCCCTTGCGCTCCAGAACCGCATTGGTCGCCACCGTGGAACCGTGCACCAGGTCGGTGATCCGCGCCAGCGGAATCCCGGCCGCCGCCAAGCGCGGCGAACACGCCTTCCTCCGGGCTGCGCGGCACGCTGGGCACCTTGGTGACGCTGCACTTCGTCGCCGTCGATCGCAATCAGATCCGTGAACGTGCCGCCGACTTCGACTCCTACTCGCATGGTTTCCCCTTGCGCAAGCTATTCAAGTTTGAGGTTGAGCGGCGTGATGACCTTGCGCCACATCTCGGTTTCGTCGGCGATCATCTGGCCGAACTGCACGGGCGACATCCGGTTGACTTCCGAGCCGTCCTTGACCATGCGCTCGCCCACTTCTTTTTCATGGGCCCACTCGACGATCTCGCGGTTCAGGCGCTCGACGATCGCCGGCGGCGTTCCGGCAGGCGCCACGATGCCGTACCAGGAATAGGCGACCATTCCAGGAATGCCCGATTCCACGAAGGTCGGTATGTCCGGCGCGATCGCCATGCGCTTGTCGGAGGTGACGGCAATGGCCTTGACCCGTTTGTTCTCGACGTTGTGGATCGAGGTGCCCACGCCGTCGAAGTGCACGTCGACGCGTCCGCCGATGAGGTCGATGTTGGCCGGCGAACTGCCCTTGTAGTGGATCGCGGTCATGTCGATCCCGGTGAGTGATTTCAACAACTCGCCCACCAGCTGCGACGACCCCGCCAATCCCTGGGTTGCCCAGTTGATCTTGCCGGGGTTCGCTTTTGCGTAGGCAATGAGTTCCTGTGGCGTGTTTGGCGCGAACTGGTGCGATGCGACCAGCATGAAGGGCTGGCGGGCCACCAGTGCGACCGGCACGAACTGGTCGACCCGGTAGCGCAGGTCCTTGATCGTCAACGGGTTCATGGCCAGCGTCGTGACCGTGGTCATCAACAGCGTCAACCCATCCGGCGCAGAGGCCGCGACGAATTCCGCGGCGATCGAGGTGGCCGCACCCGGCTTGTTGTCCACGATGAAGGACTGCCCGAACCGGGACTGCATGCCGGCTGCGAGCATGCGGGCGAGCACGTCGGTGTAGCCGCCAGCGGGGTACGGCACCACGATTCGCACCGGCCGCTTGGGATAGTCCTGCGCGATGGCGGTTGCGGCTGAGACAGACAGCGCCGTGCCGAGCAAAGCGGTCAGTGCCGATCGGATGATCCGTCGCATGGTGGTTCCTCCTTGGTGGATTGCATGCGGGAAGCAGAACGTTCTGCCTGTTTCCCGGTGGATAGCGCGAAGTGCTGATGAATGCCTTCCCGCGTCGCTGCGCGGGCGTATTGGACGGGGACGTCGACCCGGGCGCCGAGATCCTCGGCGGCATGCCAGGGCCAGCGCGGATCGTTCAGGATGCCGCGACCCAAGGCGATCAGGTCGGCCTGGCCGTTTGCCAGGATCGTTTCCGCGTGGCGGGGATCGCGGATGAGCCCGACGGCCATGGTCGGCAGGCCTGCCTCCTCACGGATCTGGTCGGCGAAACGTACCTGATAGCCGGGTGCGAGCGGAATCGGGGCGATGCTGTTGCCGCCCGACGACGCGTCGACGTAGTCGCAGCCCAATTCCCGCAGGGCGCGCGAGAAGGCGACCGCATCGTCGGTCGTCAGGCCACGATCGTCCCAGTCGGTTCCGTTGCAGCGCACCCCCATGGGACGGCCGGCAGGCCATGCCCGCCGCATCGCCGCAAACACTTCGAGCGGGAATCGCATGCGGTTCTCGCGGCTTCCTCCCCAGGAATCCTCCCGCCGGTTCGCTATCGGCGAGAGAAAGGAACTCAGAAGATAACCGTGGGCCGCGTGGACTTCGATCAAGGCGAGGTCCAGGCGCGCGCTGCGTTCGGTGGCACGCACGAAAGACTCGACCACTTCTTCCATCCCGGCTCGATCGAGCGCCTGCGGCGTCTGCCATTGCTCGATGAACGGGACAGGCGAAGGGGCGACTGTCTGCCAGCCCCCTTGACCGGCGGGGATGTCGCCGCGGCCGTCGGCCGGTTTGAGCTGCGAGCCTTTGCGGCCGGCGTGGCTCAGCTGAATGCCGATGGGCATGCTGCTGTAGCGCCGCACGATCGACAGAACGCGGGCCAGCGCTTCTTCATTTTCGTCCGAGTAGAGTCCCAGGCACTCCCGGCTGATTCGTCCGTGCGGATGCACCGCGGTCGCTTCGATGATCAGCAACCCGGCGCCGGACAGGGCAAGGTGCCCCAGGTGGATGACGTGCCAGTCGGTGGCGCTGCCGTCGACTGCGCTGTATTCGCACATCGGCGAGATGACGATGCGGTTGGCCAGCGTGAGGCCGCGCAGCGTGAAGGGGCTGAAAAGGAGGCTCGGGGTCGGGAGGCTCGGGGTCGTCATCGCCAGATCCCGTCCACACGATCCCAGCTGTCCGCCCGGAGGTCGGGCTTCTCCGCCAGCAGCGCGGGCTTGCGCACCTTGTTGGAGGGTGTGCGGGGAAACTCGCTTCGGTATTCGATGTAGCGGGGCACCTTGAACGGTGCGAGGAACCGCCGCGCATGCTCGATGATGGCTTCGGGCGGCACCTCCTTGCGGGTCAGGCCGGGCTGCAGGATGACGCAGGCCTTGACCTCTTCCTTGCGAACCTCGTCCGGCACTGGAATGACCGCAGCATCCAGGACCTGCGCCATGTCCTTCAGCACGGATTCCACCTCCCGCGCCGGAATGTTCTCCGAGCTGCGCCGGATCATCTCCTTGAGCCGGCCGACGATGAAGAAGTAGCCGCGCTCGTCCTGGCGGAAGAGGTCCCCG
Organism: uncultured beta proteobacterium; assembly: GCA_963834335.1. Taxonomy (GTDB): domain Bacteria; phylum Pseudomonadota; class Gammaproteobacteria; order Burkholderiales; family Burkholderiaceae_E; genus Lautropia. The sequence goes on from CAWIBK010000004.1 coordinate 12,217, forward strand.
GTACGGAACCAGTCTCCGAAGAAGGCCTCTCGAGTCGCGGCCGGCTTCCTGAAATAGCCGCGCAGGATGCCGCTGCCGCGGACCACCAGTTCGCCGGTCACACCACGGGGCACTTCGGTGCCTTGCGGATCGACGACCTTGCATTCGCGAAACGGGCCGGCGATGCCGCATGAACCCGAGCCGATCATGTCCTCGACCTCCAACGGCATGAAAGTCGCCGATCCCAGTTCGGTCATCCCGAACGCCTCGCGCGCATTGACGTTGAACCGCTGCTCGACCGCGAGGTGGATCTCCTTGCGCAGTCCGTAGACATTGACCCGGCGGATGTCGTTGTCCGCGTCGTCGGACGCGGGCGGATTCTTGTACATCAATTCCGCCGGCATCAGCGAGAACTGGATCTGCCAGGTTCGCAGCCAGTCGGTATAGCGGCTGGTGCTCTGCCGGGCAGCGATGAAGGCAGTGGCTCTCTGGTGAAAGGCCATCAGCAGCAGCCACTGGGGATCCATGTAATAGAACGGGGTCGAAATCAGGATCCGCTCGTAGACGAGGCCGTCGCGGAAGGCGTTGATCTTGCTCTGGGTCATCCAGTAGCGCTGTGCCTGAAGAACGCCCTTGGGAAAACCGGTCGTGCCAGACGTGTACTGGATGTTCAACAGGTCATCCAGGCCCACCGGTGCCGGCGCCTCGAAGGTCGGGCTTCCGGAGTCGTGAAGCGCCTGCCAGTCCTGCTGTCCCGCGGCGGCGCGGCCGACGACGATCACGTTCGAATCGGTCAGCGCAATGGGTCGCTCTGCCATCGCGGCCAGCATCGGCAGGAACTCCTCGGCGATGACCAGGTACTGCGCCTGCGCGTCATTGACGATATAGTCGAGCTCGCGGGGGGTGTAGGCAATGTTGACCGGCACCATCACCGCGCCGAGCCGGCCGAGAGCGAGCCAGGTGACTGGAAACTGCGGGACGTTGGGCACCATGACCGCGACGTGCGTGCCCTTGCCCACACCGAGCCGGTGCAAGCCGCAGGCAAGGCGGCCGACCATCGCCCGGACTTCGGCATAGGTGGCGGTCTCGCCGCTGTCGATGAAACGCCAGGCCAAGTGGTCGGGCACCTCGGCCGCCGCTTCGTCCAGGAGCGTCGCATTGGACATCGGCAAAGGCTCCGCTTCCAGTTGCCGGCAGCGCTTGACCGGATCGGCGCTGTAGCGCGGGATCCGCCACCCGGACTTGATCGGCTTTTGCATTCAGGCGAGACCCAGGAAGCGGGCTGCGTTGTCGTGCATCCATTTGCGCCGGATCGCGTCCGGTATCGGCAGCGCGTCGAACTCGGCGTAGGCCTGCTGCACCGGCTGCATCGGAAAGGACGTCCCGGTCAGGATGCGATCCTGCAGCAGCTTGGTGCCGTAGGCAAGCAGGGGCCGGTAGCCGGAGTCGTCCATCGCAAGCAGCTTCGGCCGGACCGCAACGACGCCGATGTGGACGTTCGGGTGGCGCCAGGCTACGCCGATCAGTTCCTCGATCCAGGGCCAGCCCGGGGGCGACGCGCACACGCGAAGTTCCGGGAAATGCACCATCACCTCATCCAGGTAGGCCGGCCGGCCGTAGTCCATCTGCGATGCGGTGGAGAAATTGATGCCACAGTGGATATTGACCGGAATGTCCAGCTCCACGCATTTCGCATAGAGCGGATACATGCGCTTGTCGTTGATCGCGAGCCGGAGTTCGAAGCATTGCAGGTTTAGCCCCCGCAGACCGAGTTCACGCACCGCCGTTTCAAGTTCACGGACTGCCGCCATCCCCTTGTTCGGGTCGACCCCGGCGAAGCCGATGAAGCGGGGGCCCTGCTGCCGGCAGAATGCGGCGACATCCTCGTTGCGGATCTTGAGCCCGAAGGTGGTCTCGTTGTCGCGTGCCTTGACCACCACATGGGACGCTCCCACCGCCTCGTAGGCCTGCAGATACTCCGCAAGTGCCGTCTGCTCGTCCTGCGGCTTCGCCACGCGGGATTCGCTCGCCTGGTAGACGCGACGATAGTTATCCAGATGCCCGGTCTGGGGCGGATTGAACGGCCCGGTCGGCGGCTTGCTGGCGTAGTCGATGATCATAGGTATGCCGAAGGCAGATCGGGCGCGTGGCGCTAGTCTTGAATCCGCAAGCGACGCCGGAAAAGGGATTATGCGTTGAGGCACCTATACTTGTAGTACTGATATTCGCTACGGTAGGTTATAGGTGAATCCGCGGCAGCTGGAAGTATTCATGGCGGTGATGCGTACCGGCTCGCTCAGCGTTGCGGCGCGCGAACTGGGAGTTTCGCAACCGGCAATCAGCAAGTCGCTTCGCCTGGCTGAGCAGGTGGCGGGTTTCGTACTCTTCCGTCGCGTCCGCGGGCAACTCTTTCCCAGTCCCGAGGCTGAAACGTTGCTGCCGCAGGTCGAGCGCCTCAGCAGCGATCTGGATGCGATTGCGGTGCTGGTGAGGCAGTTGCGCGATGGTGGTGCCGGGAGTGTGACTGTGGCGGCGCCTGGCTCGATCGCGCACCCGTTCCTGACGCCGGCGATTGCCAGGTTCTCCCGGGAGCATCCGAACATCCGGGTCGAAGTGATGATCCTGACCACGCACAGCGTTGCGGAACACGTCGCCCGCAGCCAGGCCGACTTCGGCGTGATTCACCAGCCGACGGACAACCCCTACGTGAGCGGCGATGTCATTTGCGAGGGCGAAGGGATTTGCGTGGTTCCCAAGCGCCATCCCCTCGCAGAAAGGAAGTCACTTAGCGTGCGCGACCTGCAGAAGGACCGGATCATCTGCTATCGAAGCGACACGGCGATCGGTTCGCTGGTCCGTAAGGCGCTGAGTGCCGCCGGTGGCCGCCGGGAGGTCGACATCGTCATCAATCAATCCCAGCAGGCGCTGGATTTCGTGGAGGCCGGCGCGGGGTTGGCGGTCATGGATCCCTTCCTGCTGGTGGCCAGTCCGCGCGCCTCGCTGACCGCTATTCCGTTCCGTCCGTCATTCCCGAATCGACTGCGGATCATAAGACCGCGAGAGCGTCCTCGTTCACGGGCCGCTGCGCGGCTGGAAGCCATCGTCCACGACATGATGATGAAGCGGTTGAGCAGGTCTCCCCTGGCGGCGCTGGTGAAGCCTGTCTGATGTGCCTTGCAGCGTGTTCGACTACGGCCAGCCCGTCAACAATGTCTGCATGACGTTCACCAGCCTATCCGACGCGAAGACAGCAACGACCCCCAGCAGGACACCGAAGAATCCAAGTACCAGCGCTCCGTAGCTCGCACCGCCCTCGCTGCTCGGGCCGAGGTAGACCGCGACCAGGACGAGAAAGGCGCCGAGAATCGACAGGAAGAGCCGTCCCCTCCTGACCTGCGCGGGGTCCGGCGGCGTCATCGGCATCTTGGGCATCTTCGGCACCTTCGGCACCTTCGGCACCTTCGGCATCCGTGCGCTCATCGGACATTTCGACGCATGGTCTTACCAGTAGCTCACCACCATCTTAACCGCCAGCACGTACAGCAGGCAGGCGAACACCCGCTTCAAGGTCTGCACCGGCAGACGGTGGGCGGCGCGGGCACCGAGCGGTGCAGTCAGGACGCTGGCGACCACCAGTGAGAGCAGCGCAGGCAGGTAGACGAAGCCGATGCTGTACGGCGGCAGTCCGTCGATCTGCGAGCCGCTGAGGATGTAGCCGATCGTCCCGACCACGGCGATCGGCACGCCGATGGCGGCGCCGGTGCCGATCGCCACGTGCATGGTGACGCCGCAGAACAGCATGAAGGGGACGGTGAGAAAGGTCCCACCCGCGGAGACCAGCCCGCAGACGATGCCGATCAATGTGCCGATGGCGAGGAGCGCGGCCGGGCCCGGCAGGGTGCGTGCCGCCGACGGCTTTCGGCCGAGCAGGATCTGGGTCGCGCCGCCGAATACGATGACCGCGAAGGACAGTGCGAGAGCACGTTGCGAGATCCAGCCGGAGGCCAGGGAGGACAGCAGGATTCCGGTGAGCATGCCGGGCGCCATCCGGCGCACGATCGTCCAGTCCACCGCACGGTGGCGATGATGCTCGCGCACGCTGGCGCTTGAAGTGAAGACGACTGACGCCATGCCGGTGCCGAGCGCGAGGTGCACCGCATGTTCCGGCGCGAAGGCCTGGGCGGTGAACATCGCCGACAGGATCGGCACCAGCGTCATTCCGCCACCGATGCCGAGGAGGCCGGCGAGCCAGCCGACGGCGGCGCCTGTAGCGAGGTAGGCGGCAATCCAGATCAATGCATTTTCCTGATCCGACGGGGTGGCCGCATTATCCACCATGGTCCAAAGGCAGATCCCGCCGACAGTCACTTGCTGGGCGGGATCTGCCGTGGGTCGAAACGATTCGACCCGAGGCTAAAGAGCCAGCTTACGCCAGATC
>CAWIBK010000005.1:0-13599 GCA_963834335.1 uncultured beta proteobacterium
ACCCAGGCGCTGGACGCCGCCAGCCGCAGGACGCTCGATCGCTTCCTGTGAGCCGGGCGGCTAGTCCTGGCCGCCCAGGCAGGCCTCCGCGATCGTGACCTCCTGATCGCGCCGGACGTCCATCACCGTCAGGTGGCTGATCAGCCTGATTGCCTGGTCGGCATCGAGGTAGCTCAGCGCACCGTCGGGATCGCGGGATTCACGGTACATCGGGCGGGTGAACGGTTGCGCCGAAGGCTTGATCGAGCCGCGCGCCATCACGTCGTCGCGGACGAAGAAAGCGTTGTTGCCCGCGCTGGTGCCGACGAGGGTGTAGCCCTTGACGCGGCCGAGATCGGTCAGGGCCGCCAGGGACGCGCCTGCGTAAAGCCAGGAGTAGTGCTTGCGGGTTCGATCGAAACCCGGCTCGTAAGGCACGGTCACCGCCGCATCCGGACCGAAGAGGCCGTTGTACTCGCAGATCACGATCTGGGGCGATACGTCCTTGAGCGCTTTCCAGATCCAGTAGTCGACACCGTCGACGTCGATCGACAGCAGTCCGATGTCGCCGCTCATGCCATGCTCCGTCAGGAGCCGATTGACGTTGTCGGCATCGACGAAGGCTTCGACGGCGGTCAGGCTGTGGCGCCAGTAGAGCTCGCTGTTGCGGATCTTCCGGATCTCGTCGCTGCCGCAATCGAGGATCAGGCCGGTCCAATTGTCCTTCTGCAGCAGGAACCGGGTATTCGATTCACGATAGTCGCCGACGCCGAACTCGACGAACCGGCGGTTCGTCACCCGGCCGCGGGCAATCAGGTACTGAATCAGTCCGTCCTCGTTCCATTGCGACGAGACCCTGAAGCCGTGTGCCGTGAACTCGTCGTCGGCATCGGCGGCGTCACCGGGCTTGGCCCTCAGCACGATCTCGGCCATGTTCACCTGCAGGCGGGCGATCTGCGCTTCCATGTTTTCGACGACCGCGTGCAGACGCTGCGCCGTCGCCATCGTATCGGCCTGCAGTTGCGCCCGCGTCTGGGCGGCCTCTTCCGCAAGCCGCCGGGCCAGCTCCTCGGTCCTGGCCGCCATTGTCTGGAGGGCGTCCTGATCCTGACGCGCCGCCGTCCGGGCGGACTCGATCGCGTCTTCCAGTTTCCGGGTCTGCGCCGCCAGTGCGCCATCGAGCCGCTCGAACAGGGTGTTGCTGGTCCGCGCGGACTGGCTGCGCATCAGCCTGTCGTAGCCCTTGAAGAAAGGTGAGCGCTTGAGCCATTCCTTGGCGCGGACACGGCGCGCCAGGCTGCGCTGCGCGGCGTCCTCGCCGGCCGGCCGATGCACGAACTCGAGTTCGTCGCGCACGCGCACGTTCTGGCCCTTCGGGAAGTACCGGCTGCGCAGGATGTCCCGCGCCTTCACGTAGTTCGTCCACTCCGTTTCGAAGCTGCGGGTGCTGATGCCGCCGAGCACGAAGCGCGACACCGCGCGCGGAATGTGCTTGGCCGCGGCCTTGTGCGTCATCACTGCGTCCAGCAGCAGGTTGTATTCGCCGGTTGCCGCCGGGTCGGGGGCGGTGTAGGTGCACTTGTCGAAGATCCAGCGCCGATAGAAGGTGGCCTGGTGATGGATCGACTCGTCGTACAGTTGCCGGCGGTTGACGACGTAACTCAGGTCCAGCAGCGTGCCGGCGGTGAAAGCCCCGTGGTCGTGGGTGTCCGAGGAATCCAGGTAGACCGGCATCAGGTTGCCGAAGACGATATCCGTGCCGGTTTCGTCGAAGAAGGCGGCGACATCCTCGCAGCAGCGGTCGTCGTAGAAGGTGTCGCCGGCGTTCAGGAAGATGAGCACGTCGCCGCTGGCGGCTCGCGCTCCCTTGTCCATCGCATCGTAGACGCCCTTGTCCTTTTCGCTGACGAAGTGCCCCACCGGATACTCGCGCACGATGTCGCAGGTGCCGTCCGTGGAGCCGCCGTCGATGATGACGTGCTCCATGCCCTCGAAGGTCTGGCGTGCGATCGACTCGAGTGTGAGGCGGATGCTGTCCCGCGCGTTCAGGCAGACCGTCACCACCGAAATCCTGCGCACCGCGGGTTTCGCCTGCGCCTGTCGTTGCCGGTCCCGCGGGAACGCCTTCGTGACGAAGTCGTTTGCCTTCAGGACGAGGTCGTTAGCCTTCATGATGAGGTCCTTGCGGTCGCCGTTGCCGCGGTTGCCGCGGTTGCCGCACTCGCCGGACTTTCCGACATTGCGCGATCGATTGCCTCGTAGAGCCTAGCCGAGAGCGTCTCGGTGGATCGCCTGCACTGCTGGTAGAGATCTTCGGGCGTCGGCCGCTGGTAGGGCTGGTCGATGAACGCCTGCATCCGGTCGGCCAGTTCCTCCGCATTGCGCGGCTCGAACAGCACCAGCCGCTGCGGATCCAGGGGGAGTTCGTGGTTGATCGGGATGTCGGAGACGATGGCGCGCACGCCGAGGCTGACTGCGTCGTAGACCGCCCCGCCGCCGGGCCCCCCTTCGAACAGGGTCGGCTGGATCACCGCGATCGCGCCTTTCATCAGCTCGAGCTGGTGGTCCTTGGGGATGTAGTCGAGGAAGCGGACCGTGTCGGCCAGGTCGAGGTCCTTCACCATCTTGCGCAGGCCGTCGATATAGCCCGGCTTGCGCGGCTCCTCCATCCGGCCGGTGAACACCATGTCCACCTGGAGTCCGCGTGATCTCGCGATATGTGCTGCCTTGATCGCGGTTTCGCTGGACTTGTGCACCCAGAACTGGTTGCAGACGATGAAGTAGGGCCGGGGCAGCGCGTAGGGCTTCGTCAGCTCGGGATGCGGCGACAGTTTGGCGAATTCCACGATCGGTGCAAACGGCAGTTCGAAGACCTGGTCGGCATCGGCCCCGTAGAAGCGCTGCATGTCGCGCTTCGCATCGCGTGAATTGATGATCATCGGCTTGCCGCTGGCCAGCAATCCGCGGATTCGCTGGTCCCGGACCCGCTGGGATTCGGCGTCGAAAAACTCCGGGAAGTGCTTCGGCTGGCAGTCAGGCCAGTAGTTCACATGCGGCAGCGCGCGGGGCAGGATGTGGATGGACGGCAGGAAGACATCGATCTGGCGCTCGACCTTGAGCCGGGACAGCGCCGCCGGCGAGAGTTCGCACACCAGGAACTCCATCCGCGGGCAGGCCTCGCGGTAGAAGTCGTATTCACCGGCTTCGGTCCGGCTCACGATCCGATCGGCGGCCGGCGCCATGAACCGGAGCAGGGCGCGCGACGCCTCCTTCAGGTAAGGGATGTTCTTGAGGGTGTGCTTGAGTGAGGCGGGCACCATGTGCTCGACCCGCTCATGCGGGCGCGGGCACAGGAAGATCAGCTCGGCTTGCGGGTTCAGCGCCAGACCGCGGATGATGTTCTTGAGAAAGTCGTTGGCGCCGATGTTGATCAGGAATTCGTGCGCCAGGATGGCGATGCGCAAGGGCCTGCCGGTGGCGCTCATCGCCTCGCCTCGCCGCGACCGAAGTAGCGCGCGATCGAGTCGCTGATCTCTGCGACATCGTCGCGGGACAGTTCAGGATAGCTGGGCAGGTTGAGGCCGCGCTGCGCCAGCCCTTCCGCACGCGCAAAGCGCTCGCCGGGGCGCTGGTACACCGGCATCAGGTGCATCGGCGGAAACAGGGGCCGGGTCTCGATGCCGTCTTCCTTCAGGTGCGCACGCAGCCGATCCCGATCCTCGGCCTGGTCGGTCAGGATCGACACCATCCAGTAGCTGTTGAAGCTGCCGGGTCGGGTGCCGTGAACCTCGACCGCAAGCCCGGAGAGCGCTTCGCGATACCAGCCGGCTACGGCCTGTTTCATCGCGATCACTTCCTCGATCGCGTCCATCTGAGCGCAGCCGATCGCGGCGCAGATATTCGTCATGCGGTAGTTGTAGCCGACCAGGTCGTGCCAGTACTCCCGGTCCTTGGCCAGGCCCTGGCCCTTGAGCCGCTGTACCTTGTCCGCGATTTCGGGATTGGCGGTGGTCACCATGCCGCCTTCGCCGGTGGTGATGGTCTTGTTGCCGAAGAAGCTGAAGCTCGCCACATCGCCGAAGGTGCCGACCAGGCGGTCACCGTCGCGAGTGCCGATCGCCTCGGCGCAGTCCTCCACGACCTTCAGGCCATGCCGCTTCGCGATCGCCATGATCGGCGCCATCTCGCAGGCGTGGCCGTAGAGATGCACCGGCATGATGGCCTTGGTGCGCGGCGTGATCCGGGCCTCCAGCGCCCGGGGGTCCATCTGCCAGTACTCGGTCTCGCTGTCGACGAAGACCGGCGTGGCGCCGGTGTAGGTGACGGCGTTGGCCGAGGCGATGTACGTCAGCGTCGGCAGCAGGACCTCGTCGCCGGGGCCGATGCCGAGCGCTTCCAGTGCCACGTGCAAAGCGACCGTGCCGTTGCTCACGGCCACTGCATGGGCGGTGCCCAGGTAATCGGCAAAACGGCTTTCAAACTGGCCGATGTATTTGCCTTTGGAGGAGATCCACGTCGATTCCAGGCAGTCGAGGACCAGGTCCTTTTCTTTGCCCGTGAAGCGTGGACGGTAGACTGGAAACTTGATGCTCATCGGGATTTTCCTGGCGGTTTGATCGATCTGGTACTGGCTGCGGCCGATTGGTCGTCGGGCGGCTGCGCATCGGTGGGGTGCCCGCCGGCGGGTAGCGTGCCGGGGTCTAGCGTCAGGAAGCCGACCAGCTGGCCGCCCTCCTCAGCGGTGAAGACGTAGCCCAGCTTGCGATAGAGCGCGACCGCCACCTGGTTGTCGGCGTAGACCTTCAGACGGACCCGCCCGGCTCCGTTCCTGGCGGCGGCCCGGTGCAGCGCCTGCATCAGGTCGCCGGCAACATGCCGTCCACGAATCGAGGCATGAAGGTAGATGCCGAGCGACGGCACTTCGAAACCCTCGTCCCATCCCCGCAACATGCCGTAGCCGACGATCTCGTCGCCGGCGAACAGGCCGAGATAGACATCGCGCCCCTGGTAGCCGGCGATTCGCGCCGCCTGCTCGAGGGTGAACGGGTGGGGATGGAACTGCCGGGCGGCCGGATCGGCGGCGATCCGCTCGAACAGCGCGGCCAGCGCCTTCAGGTCGGCGGCCGCGAGCCTGCGGATGTCGCTGCTAGTCGGCGTGGGCGGTTCGGTCTGCGCCTGCATGTCTGGCCCGTCAGTTGCCTGTGCGCTCGTAGTGCGCGAGCACGGTCTCGATGTCGCCGGCAACTTCGATCCGACCCTTTGCCAGCAGGATGCCCTTGTTGCAGAACTGCCGCAGGATCGCGTTGTTGTGCGAGGCAAGCACCATGATATGGGCATCCGCCACGTATTCGCCAATCCGGGCCTGCGCCTTCTCCGCGAAAGCCATGTCGCCGGCGCCGATCATCTCGTCCATGATCAGGATCTGCGGTCGGCTGGCGGTGGACGCGGCGAAACCGAGGCGTACCAGCATGCCGGTGGAATACGTCCGGATCGGCAGCGACAGGTAGGGACCGAGCTCGGTGAATTCCTCGATGTCCGGAATGATGGCTTTGGCCTGGGCATAGGTCATGCCGAGGAAAACGCAGCGCATGAGGATGTTCTCGTAGCCGGTGGCGTCGATGTCCATTCCCATCGTCACATCGGTCAACGACGAGACCGAACCGGAGATCCGCACCCGGCCGATCGGTGGCTCGTAGACGCCGGCGAGAACCTTCAGCAGGGTGGTCTTGCCGGCCCCGTTGCGCCCGACCAGGGCCAGGCGGTCGCCGTCGCGCAGTTTCAGCGAGATGTCGTTCAGGGCCTGCACGTCGACGCGGCCATGGGTCTCCGTCATCCTGCCGCCCACGGTTCGCAGCAGCGCGTTTTTCAGCGAGCGGCCGTTGGCGTCGTAGATGGGATAGGCCAGCGACACTGCCTCAAGATCGATTGAAGCCATGCTGCCTCACAGGTAATAAGCGATGCGCGAGCGGAACCGCGCAAAGAAGGCGAAGCCGACGGCGTAGCCGACGACGGTGATCGCGCCCGCCAGCAGCCACCAGTGCGCCTGCGGCACCTTGCCCAGCAACGGCTCGCGCATGAGTTCCAGAAAGACCGCGAAGGGATTCCACATGACCCAGACCTCGTTGCCGGTGCCCAGCTGGCTGCGGCCCCACATGACCGGGGAGGCGAAGAAGGCGATCTGGACGATGCTGGCGATGATCGGGGGCATATCCCGGAACCGGGTGCACAGCGGACCGAGCACCATGCCGATCCACAGGCCGTTGATCATGGTCAGCAGGAAAGCCGGGATGAACAGGAGGGTTGCCCAGGTCGGGTAGATGCCGAAGAACAGCGTCACGATCGGCACCAGGATCAGGTTGTGCGCGAAGATGATGGTGTTGCGGGCAAGCATGCGATAAAGGAACATCGACTTGGGCAACGGCGCGCTCTTCAGGTACCCCTCGGATTCGATGAAGACCGTGGCGCCGTCGTTCAGCAGGGAAGCGATCAGCCCCCAGGCGATGAAGCTGATCGCGACCAGTGGCAGGTACACCGCCAGTTCGATCTTGAAGATGGCCGAATACACCAGCGCCAGCGCGGCGATCGTCACGGCCATGGAAAGGGTTATCCAGAACTGGCCGAGCCTGGAGCGGCGATAGCGGGCCCGGATGTCGAACATCGCCAGGACCATCCAGATGCGCCAGCGTCCCGCGCCGTCCACCAGATCGGTGATCGCGGCCGTGATCCGCCCCGGCGGCGGATCGAGGGTGTCGGCCTCCTCGGCTTGGGTTGGTGCGGCCAGGGAATTGCTCGGGTTCTTCAAGGCGTCGGGTTCCGGTTCATATCGACATGGCAATCTGTCGGCGTTACGAGGGCAGCAGTCGGTCGCGGATGTCCCGGGCCCGGGACAGCACACCGTGCCAGCGCGACTTGCGCAGGCGGATCTTCGCTCGAGTCCGCCAGTCCGGACGGAAATGCAGGTACTCGTGCTCGTCGGCAACCGGAATGTCCGCACCGTCGGGGAAGTACAAGCCGCGCAGAATTTCGCGCGCCTGCTCGAAGCGCCGCCATTCGGCGGTGAAATCCGCGGTGCTGGTTCCGCCGAGCGCGAATCGGCAGATCGGCCGCGGCAGGTGTTTCACCGTCAGGCCACGGCCGACGAAGGCGCACATGTTGAGGTGATACTCCCCGTTGGCCCGCGGATCGGCGCAGATAAAACCGCACACGTCGAAGATCGCGCGGCGATAGAAGATTGTCTGGTGGTGGATCGACTCGTCGTAGAAGAGCCGCCGGTTGTTGAAATAGGACAGGTCCAGCAGCTTGCCCGCCTTGAAGGCGCGGTGGTCGTGCGAATCGCCGACGCTGCGATAGCAGGGCAGCAGATTGCCGAATACCGCATCGCAGCCGGTCCGGTTGAAGAACGCCACCACGTCGGCCACTACCCGGTTGTCGTGGAAAGTGTCGCCGCTGTTCAGGAAGAAAACCACGTCTCCGGTCGCCGCGAGCGCGCCTTTCTGCATCGCCGGGTAGATTCCGCCGTCGGGTTCGCTCACGAAGTAGCCGGGCTTGCGGGCGGCGACCAGCTGCGCCGTGCCGTCATCGGAGCCGCCGTCGATCACCAGGTGTTCAATGTGGCACCCCTCCTGGGCTGCCACGCTGTCCATCGTGTCCGTGATCGTCGCCGCCGCATTCAGGCAGACGGTGACCACCGATACCCGCGTGACGACCCCGCCCATGCCGGCTGCGGCTGGGGCAGGGCGAGTCTGCGCCCGCACGGGAAGAACGGCGTGGCTGTTCACGTTGGAAGGGATGGTAAAACGTTGCTGAACCGCACATGATAACGTGATAACCACCAGGAGGTCACCGGAAGCCCCTGCTCCGGCCGCCCCGGCAAGCTTACCGGGGACGGGCCAGCGCCTGCTCGTAAACGGCCATCGTCCGGGTGCCCATTGCCGCCAGCGAGAACTCCTCCAGCGCGCGCCGGCGACCGGCGGTCCCCATGCGCTCGCGCAGGGACGCCGAACCCAGCAGCCGCAGGAGGGCCCGGGCCAGCGCATGCGGGTCGGACGGCGCCACCGTGAGCCCGGTGATCTCGTCCTGGTTGACGAAATCGACGCCGTTGTTGAGCCGCGTACTGACCACCGGCTTGGCGCAGGCCATCGCCTCGATCTGCACGATGCCGAAGGCCTCGGCCTGCGATACGGCCGGCAGGCAGAAGATGTCGCAAGCCTGGTAATAGGCGGGCAGGTCCGCCTCGTCGATCATGCCGGTGAAATGAACCCGGTCGGCCACGCCCCGATCCGACGCAAAGCGGCGCCACTGCTCCGTGAGGGGGCCCGTTCCGCCGATGATCAGCTGCACGTCCGGCGGAAGTTCCCGCATGGCTTCGATCAGCACGTCGAAGCCCTTGTAGTAAACGTGCCGGCCCAGCGCGAGGATTCGCGGGCCCGGGTAGCGCTCGCGCAGTTGCGCCGCCAGCGGGTGCGGCCGCTCGAAGCGTTCCAGGTCGAAGCCGAAAGGCACGAGGCTGAGGGCGGCAGGATCCGGCAGGGCGGACAGTTCGGCAGAGGCCGCGATGTGCCCCGGCGTGGGAACGATGACCGCACTGGCAGTGCGCAGCGCCTGTCGCAGCAGCGGGCGGTAGAACTTGAGCAGCGTGCGATGCCGCATGACGTCGGCGTGCCAGGTGATCACCCGCGGCACCCCCGCCGGTAGCGTCAGCGCCGCCAGGTGGGACATCGGGTCGGGAAAATGCAGGTGAACCAGGTCGAACCGGTGGCGGGCGTGCAGCCGTCGCGCCTCCAGCATCAGGCTCGGAGAGAGGGCCAGGCTGCCGTCGAGGTTCAGGCTCGGCGTGCGCACCACCGGCACCCCGTGCAGGTCGAAGCGCGCGCCCCGGCGGTCGCGACTCGGCACCAGGTGCACGAAGTCCACCCGGGCGGCCAGTGACGTGAACAGATGCTCGACATGCCGCTGCATGCCCCCTGGCACCTCGTCGTAGAAGCGCCCGAAGCAGAGCACCCGCGGGCGTTGCAGGACCGCCGGCGAGTTCAGCGAGGCGGGTGAGAGCACACGGCCTCAGGCACGGCCGTAGATGTCCTCGAAGCGGACGATGTCGTCCTCGCCCAGGTACTCTCCGCTTTGCACTTCGATCATCATCAGGTCCAGCAGCCCCGGATTCTCGAGTCGGTGGCGGTGGCCGGCGGGAATGTAGGTCGACTCGTTGGTCCGCAGGAACAACTCGCGCTCGCCGTTGACCACCTTGGCCATGCCCTGCACCACGATCCAGTGTTCGCTGCGGTGGTGGTGCAACTGCAGGCTCAGGCTCGCCCCCGGTTTGACCATGATGCGCTTGATCTTGAAGCGATCGCCGTCTTCGAGCACGGTGTAGGTCCCCCACGGCCGCGACACGGTGCGATGCAGCTTGAACGACTCGTGGCCGCGGCTCTTGAGTTCTGCAACCACCTTGCGCACGTCCTGGACTTTGTCCGTGCGCGCCACCAGCAGGGCGTCCGGCGTGTCGACGATGGTCAGGTCGTCGACGCCGAGCACGGCAACCACCCGGTCTTCGCTCTGGATGAAGGTATTGCGGCTGTCCACCAGCACGACGTCGCCGGTGCTGCGGTTGTTGTCCTTGTCCGGCGCGACCAGATCGCTGACGGCCGACCAGGAGCCGATGTCGTTCCAGTCGAAATCCCCGGGCACCACCGCCACCCGCGCCGACCGTTCCATGATGGCGTAGTCGATCGATATGCTGGGCACCGCGTCGAATTCTCCTGCCGGAATCTCCTGCATCGACGCGTCGGCTGCGCCCGCCATCGCCGACCAGCAGTCCCTGACCGCCGCGTCCACTTCCGGGGCGTGCGCCGCGAGTTCATCCAGCAGCGTGCCGGCCCGGAAGCAGAACATGCCGGAGTTCCAGAGGAACCGGCCGTTTTGCAGATACTCCCTGGCCCGCTCCAGGCTGGGCTTCTCGACGAAGCGCGCGACTTTCAGCCCGCCGCCGACGACCTCGCCGACTTCGATGTAGCCGAATCCGGTTTCAGGCGTGGTGGGCCTGATGCCGAAGGTCACCAGATAGTCATCTTCGGCCAGCGCCGCAGCCGCAGAAACAGCAGCCTTGAACGCCGCCTGGTCGCGGATCAGGTGATCCGCGGGCAGCACCAGCATCAGCGCGTCGCGACCATGGGTCTGGGCGACTTCGTGCGCGGCCAGCGCGACCGCGGGCGCCGTATTGCGGCCCGTCGGCTCGAGCATGAAGACCGCCTTGTGGCTCACGGACACGCCGGCCGCCTCGAACTCGTCCTTGCTGAGGAAGTAATAGTCGCGATTGGTCACCGTGACGATAGAGCCGCCGACCGCGACACCGGCGGCGCGCTCGAAAGTCTTGGCAAGCAGGCTCTGCCCGTCGGCCATCTTCATGAAGGGTTTCGGGTTGCCCTCCCTGGACACCGGCCAGAGTCGCGTGCCCGCGCCGCCGGAAAGGATTACGGGGATCAGTGTGGATGGCATGGGCGTACAGCGCTCAAGGGTTCTCGACTAAGGGATGCTAACGCAGGTGAGCCGCGGCGCCGTTGGTGCGCCGACGAGCGTTGCGCCGTTGTAGCCACCAGACCTTGTAGGGCCAGGCGAGGTACCACTTGACCGGCACCCGGCCCCAGTGGCGACGCACGACCTGCCGGGCCTCGCGGTAATGATCGCTGCGGCGGGTGGAGGTCTTGGTTTCCCCGTGCTCGCGGCTGGCGGCGACCGCGGCGTCGACATAGACCGGTGCGCCGCCGGATCGGTAGAGCCGCCACCACAGGTCGTAGTCCATGCACATCTGCAACGACTCGTCGACCCCGGCGACTGCTTCCCAGGCTCGGCGGCGCATCAGCGTGCCGGGCTGACAGATAAAGCAGAAATTGGCGAGAATCCTGGCGCTGAACCGCACCGTCGGGTAGCGGCTGAGCTTGCCGCCGCTCTCGTCGACGACCCAGCAGCGTCCATAGGCCATCGGTGCCTCGGGCGCGGCCTGCAAGGCTTCGGTCAGTCGGGCCAGGCCGCCGTCCAGGTAGAAATCATCGGCGTTGAGCCAGGCGACATAGGGCGCGCCGCCCAGTGCGATGCCACTGTTGATCGCCGCGCTCTGTCCGCCGTCGGGGCCGCTGCGCCAGCCGGCCAGGCGCGGCGACCAGCGGCGCAGCACTTCTGCCGTCTCATCGGTCGAGCCGCCGTCCTGCACGAAGACTTCCACCGGCACGCCCTGCGAGAAAATCGATTGCAGCGCGGCCTCCAGAAAGCGGCCCTGGTTGAGCGAGGGGATGACCAGCGTGACGAGCGGCGACGACGGGTCGATTGCGCCGGCGACGCTCACCCTTTGCCGTGCTCTTCTAGGAAGCTGGCATAGGCCTTCACGAGTCCCTGGTCCAGGGGGATCGACGAACGCCAGCCCAGCGCCTGCAGCCGGGATACGTCGAGCAGCTTGCGCGGGGTGCCGTCGGGCTTGGTCGCGTCGAACTCCAGCCGGGCGTCCAGGCCGACGGCGGCCATGACCATTTCCGCGAGTTCGCGGATGGTCACGTCAGTGCCGGTGCCCACGTTCAGCAGCCCGCCGGCATAGCCGGCCTCCATCAGGAAGACGCAGGCATCGGCCAGGTCGTCCACATGGAGGAACTCGCGCCGCGGACGGCCGGAACCCCAGATGACCAGCTCGGGCTGCCGGTTCAGCTTCGCCTCGTGCGCCTTGCGCAGGAGCGCCGGCAGGACGTGTGAACTCTGGAGGTCGTAGTTGTCGTTGGGCCCGTACAGGTTGGTGGGCATCACGCTGGTGTACTGCGTGCCATGCTGGAAGTTGTATGCCTCGCACAGCTTGATGCCGGCGATCTTGGCAATGGCATAGGGCTCGTTGGTCGCTTCGAGCGGCCCGGTGAGCAGGTAGTCCTCCCGGATCGGCTGCGGACAGTCGCGGGGATAGATGCAGCTGGAGCCCAGGAACATCATGCGCTTCACATCGGCGGCATGGGCAGCGTGCACCAGGTTCGCCTCGATCATCAGGTTTTCATAGATGAAGTCGGCACGCAGGCTGTTGTTGGCGAGGATTCCGCCCACCTTGGCTGCCGCGACGAAGATGTAGTCGGGCCGATGCCGCGCCAGGTACTGCGATACCGCCGCCTGATCGAGCAGGTTCAGCTCGCTGCGGGGAGCGGTCAGCAGATTGCCGTAGCCCTTTGCGGTCAGCTTGCGCACCAGCGCCGAACCGACCATGCCGCGGTGGCCGGCCACGAAGATCTTCGAAGAGGTCGTCATGGGCGGGACCGCGGCGGGCTTGTCCTGCGCCATCTTATTCGGCGTAGGTGAACGAGGCGTAGCCGTGGCTGCGTACCAGGGCATCGCGCTGCGCCGACTTGAAGTCCGCCTGCGTCATCTCCTTGACCAGGTCCTCGAACGAGGTGGTGGGCACCCAGCCGAGTTTCTCGCGCGCCTTGGAGGGGTCACCCAGCAGGGTTTCGACTTCCGTCGGGCGGAAATAGCGCGGATCGACCCGCACGACTTCCTTGCCCGGCTTGACGGGGGCGTCGCTGTCCGCGACCCGGACGATCCGCCCGACCTCGGCGACTCCCTCGCCTTCCCATTCCAGTTCCATGCCGAGTTCCCCGGCGCTGGCCTCGATGAAGTCGCGCACCGAATACTGCACGCCGGTCGCGATCACGAAGTCCTCGGGCTTGTCCTGTTGCAGCATCCGCCACTGCATTTCCACGTAGTCGCGGGCGTGGCCCCAGTCGCGACGGGCCGACAGGTTACCGAGGTAGACGCAGTCCTGGAGCCCCAGCCGGATCCGGGCCATCGCACGGGTGATCTTGCGGGTGACGAAGGTTTCGCCGCGAACCGGGGACTCATGGTTGAAGAGGATGCCGTTGCAGGCATACATCCCGTAGGCTTCACGGTAGTTGACGATGATCCAGTAGGCATACAGCTTGGCCACCGCGTAGGGCGAGCGCGGATAGAAGGGCGTCGTCTCCTTCTGCGGCGTTTCCTGAACCAGCCCGTACAGCTCGGAGGTCGAGGCCTGGTAGAGGCGGGTGGTCTTCTCCAGGCCCAGGATCCGGATCGCCTCCAGCAGCCTGAGCGTGCCGATGCCGTCCGCATTGGCGGTGTATTCGGGTTCCTCGAACGACACGGCCACGTGGCTCATGGCCGCGAGGTTGTAGATCTCGTCCGGGCGCACCTGCTGGACGATCCGGATGAGGTTGGACGAGTCGGTCAGGTCGCCGTGGTGCAGGGTCAGGTCACGCCCGGTTTCATGCGGGTCATGATAGAGGTGGTCGATCCGGTCCGTGTTGAACAGGGACGAACGACGCTTGATGCCGTGGACATCGTAGCCCTTGGAGAGCAGGAGTTCCGCCAGATAGGCGCCATCCTGGCCGGTGATACCTGTGATCAGTGCTACTTTCTTGCTCATGTCTATCCGTGTCTGGGGGGCGCTGCTCTTCCCGAGGCGGCCCATGGAATGGTACCCGATCGGCCCGGGCGGCTACGCCGGTGATCCCAGTTTGGACGATTGCGTCGGCGGGTGATACTTGCGGGTCACGATCAGCAACAATTCCGACATGCCCCCCACCTCCGCGTCGCGCCCGCTCGTCCGTCTTGCGCCTGCGCTGT
>CAWIBK010000006.1:0-22987 GCA_963834335.1 uncultured beta proteobacterium
CGGTCGAAGTAGCCGCTCTGATAATAGTAGCTGGTGCCGTCGTTGGTAACCGTACACCCGCCCGTAGACCCTGCCGTCGGGATCGTCGGTGGCGCGCATCGATACGGTCCGCCCGAAAAGGAACCGTGGTTGCTTTCATCATTTCGGCGAAGTGCTGGCCCAGGATCACCGGACGCGTGTCCGGGGCAGCGGCTGGTGCCGGGATTGGCACCGGCACGGGAACAGGCGCGGGCACGGGCGCCGGTGAGGGGGGCGGCGCCGTCGCCGGAGATGGGGCCGACGCGGGGGCGGGGGCCGGGGCCGGGGGGCTGGCGGAGACCTCCTTGTCATCCGAGTCGCCACTGCCGCAACCGGCAATAAGAATCGCAACGATAGGAACCGGCAAGATGCGACTGGAACGAAATTTCATCTCAAATCCATTGGGCGGCAAGCGTGGAAAGAATCGCATAGTCGATGCAGCCTGCCAGGCAACCGCCGGGGTAGCCAATGCGTTCACAGACGGCCATCATGCGCATGATCAGTAGTCCCGGCGGTGGCGCGGCCTGTCGCGCCGCACCCGACAGCACGTCGATCGTGGCCGGGTCGAGCCTGGTGGACCGCGACGGCGTGTACCGGAAATCCTGGTCGCCGAACACGGTGTGGCACAGCACGCTTGCGGCAAGGAACGATCCGACCATCGACGGGTGGCTGCCGTCGGCGGCATAAAGGTCGATATCCGGATGCGTTGACGCCAGCGCCTGCCAGGCTATGCCGACCGGTGCAATCCGGGCGCCGATTTCCCGGCCGATCGCCATCACGGCATCCGTCAGTTGCTGCTGGCTTTCGGGCGCGGCTCGGCGCGCCCAGGTCAAGTACAGCACCGCTGTAGCCCCGCTTGCCCGGATCTCTGGGTTCAGCGCCCGCACGTTCTCGTGATACCGCCTCAGATTCTTGATTGGCAGGGTGCTTTGCTCCTGCAGGACCACGAAGTCCCAACGCGAGTCCGCCAGGGCACGCGCAACCGTACCCCGCGTTGAAGTGACGTCGCAGGCTCGCCCCCCGGCCACGATCGACGAAGTTTCAACCACCCGCCCGACCGAGGCGGCAAGGCCGGTCACCAGTCCCGGCAGGTCGTTCCTGGACGAGAAGCTGTTGCCGACGAAAAGGATGCGCGTGGTCGCGCCGGTCGATGACATCAGGTTTCCGGCTCGCGCCGCTTCGGTGCGGTCTTCCGACCAACCGACCGTCGGGCCCGTGGTTTCTTCCCGAGCTTGTCCTGGTCGATGACCATCCAGGCAGGGGCATGATCGCTGGCATGCGGCTGGCCGCGGACCCAGGTGTCGACACCCGCCTCGACCAGGCCGGCCGCCAGGGGAGGATTGAGCAGGAGATGGTCGATGCGCAGGCCGGCGTTGCGCTCCCAATGGCCGCGAAAGAAGTCCCAGAACGTGTAGATAGGCTCTTCCGGATGGCAGGTCCGGATGGCGTCGAGCCAGCCTTGTCCGAGCAGGCGCTGGAAACGCTCGCGACTTTCCGGTTGCAGCAAGGCATTCTTGAGCCAGGAGCGGGGGTTGTAGATGTCGAAGTCGGTCGGCACGACGTTGAAGTCTCCCGCCAGGACGACCGGATGCTCGAGCGCAAGCAGCGTCGATGCATGCGCGATGAGACGTTCAAACCAGGCCAGCTTGTAATCGAACTTCGGGCCGGGCTGCGGATTACCATTGGGCAGGTAGAGACAGGCCACCACGATCCCGTTCGCCGCCGCCTCGAGATACCGGCTCTGCTTGTCGGAAGGATCGCCGGGCAGTTCCCGACGCACCTCCACCGGGGTCGTCCCGCGCGTCAGTATGGCGACCCCGTTCCACGCGGGCTGACCCTTCCAGAGCGAACGATAGCCCGCCTCGCGCAATTCCCCAGCCGGAAAGCCGCTGTCCGGCGACTTCAATTCCTGCAGGCAGACCACGTCCGGCTGCTCGCGCGCCAGCCATTCCAGCAGGTTCGGCAAGCGCCGGGTGATTCCGTTCAGGTTATAGGTGGCGATCTTCACAGTCAGCAGTGTGAGGCGTCAGGCAGATCGGCTGCAACAGCATGCTTCAGGCCCGGCGACTCCCAGCTCGTCTGCGACCGGCATGTCGCTTGCCCTTCGCGCCGGACCATTCACCGGAGCAGACATGACCCACCCTCATCCCAGCCAGCCTCCGCCCCGCAAGCCGCCGACCGGTCCCCACCCAACCCGGGAATCCGATGCCGCAGCCCACCCAGCCGGGCAATCAGCCACCCGGCTGAGGACGACGGCGCGGCTGCTGCGGCGCGTCACCCGATTTCGGGATTATCCGATGTTGCCAAACCGGCGGCATCGGAGTCGTAGTTCCTCCTGTTGGCCGACATTGTCGGGCGACCTCCCTGAATAATGCCCGCCGCGTCGGGAATAGAACCGGTGACAAGGTTCAGATGGAGCCTTGCGCCACATCGAAAACATCAGGAGGAGACAATGAAGTTACTCAAGTTGTTTGCCGCGCCGTCGCGGCCGCCATCTCGGTTACGCCTGCGATCGGCCAGGACAAGAAGGTCCGGGCCCAGATGGGTTGGGCTTTCCCCAGCACCACCGGCCTGCTGGGACCGACGCAGGTGCGGCTGGTGGAATTGCTGCGCGCCATGTCGGGCGGCAGCATCGACGTCAGGGGCTTCGAGCCTGGCGCACTCGTGCCCGCCAGCCAGTACCTCGATGCGGTCGGGAGCGGCTCTCTCGACATGGCCTTCACGGTCTCGGCGTTCTGGACCGGAAAGGACATCGCCTTCGCGCTCTACGGGGCGGTTCCGTTCGGCCCGGGCGTCGGCGAGTATCTGGCGTGGCTCAAGCAGGGCGGCGGCGAGAAGCTGATGAAGGACCTGCACGCGAAGTACAACGTGGAAGTCATTCCCTGCGGCGTGATCTCCCCGGAAGCATCGGGCTGGTTCCGCAACGAGATCAAGTCGCTGGACGACCTCAAGGGCCTGAAGATGCGGTTCCTCGGCTTGGGCGCCAGCGTCATGCAGAAGTTCGGCGTCTCGACCCAGCTGCTGCAGGCGGGGGAGATTTTCCAGGCGCTGCAACTCGGCACCATCGACGCAGCCGAGTTCTCGATGCCGGTGATGGACCTCACGTTGGGCTTTCACCAGGTCGCCAAGCACTACTACTTTCCGGGATGGCACCAGCAGGCGACGCTCAACGAGCTGATCATCTCCAAGAGCAAGTGGGCCGAGTTCAGCCAGACCCAGAAGTCGATCATCCAGGGCGCCTGCGACGCGACGATGCTCAACCAGTTCGCAGAGGGTGAAGCCGTCCAGTTCAAGGCGATCAAGGACATCGAGGCGAAAGGCGTGACCGTTCACATGTGGCCGAAGGAGATGCTCGACGCCTTCGAGAAGGCATGGAAAGAAGTCGCGGCAGAGGAGGTCGCCAAGAGCCCGGAGTTCAAGAAGGGCTGGGAGTCGTACAGCGCCTTCCGCAGCAACTACAAGATCTGGAAGGACATCGGCTACCTCAAGTAGCGCGCCAGCATCGGTGTGTGCCGCAAGCCGAGCGGGCACGGGCGCGGCGGAGCGGGGCTCCCTGACAGACACTGGCACGCGAAGTCGGGCGCTCCGGGCGCTGCCGGCTCCTGACACTCCTTGCGGGAGCCACCGGTATGAACGCACTTGCTTCGCCTGGCCGGGTTCCTGGAGAGAGTTCTGAAGGCAATCGCCGACACGGGCGCGTGGGCCTTCCTGGCGTGCATCGCGGCCATCACGCTCGACGTCCTGACCCGCAAGGCCGGCTTCCAGGTTCCAGGGCTGGGATCTACCCGCCTGCAGGAACTCGAGTGGCATCTGCATGCGGTGCTCTTCTGCACCTGGATCGGCTACACCTACGTCCGCAACGGCCACGTCCGCATCGATGTATTCCTCGCGTCCCCGCCCGCGCACCCGGCTATGGCTCGAACTGATGGGCTGCCTGGTTTTCGCCCTGCCCTACCTCTGGATCGCCCTCCGTATGCGCACGACTTCTTCTGGGTTTCGTTCTCGCAGCGGGAATCGTCGGAGGCACCGAACGGGCTCGGCGCGCGCTGGATCATCAAGCTGTTCCTGTACGGCGCCTTCGTCACCATCCTGATGGCCGTCGTGGCGGTGCTGCTTCGCTGCGTCGTCGCGCTCTTCGGCAGCCCGGAGCAGGCGGCGAAGGCCTACACGCCGTTCGCCAGCCCCCACCCCCCGCCCGCCGGTCGGTTAGAGCGCCATGGACTGGCTGATCGATCATCTGGCAGTGATCATGTTCGTGGCGCTGATCGTCATCATGTTCCTCGGATACCCGGTGGCCTTTCTGCTCGGCGCGGTCGGCGTCGGCTTCGGTCTCCTCGGAACCGCCTTCGGCATCTTCAGCCTGACCAGTTCGCCACACTGCTGCCCCGGATCTTCGGCCAGGCGGTGCAGAACCCGGTGCTGGTGGCGATCCCGATGTTCATCTTCATGGGCACGATGCTCGAACGAAGCGGCATCGCCGAGGACCTGCTGCATATCCTTCAGCTGATGCTGCGGCGGATCCCGGGCGGGCTCGCCATCGCGGTGACCCCGCTGGGCACGATCATGGCGGCCACCACCGGCATCGTCGGCGCCTCGGTGATCATGCTGACCCTGATCGCACTGCCGGTCATGCTGAGCAAGCGGCTACGACAAGAGCCTGGCGGTCGGCACCATCGCGTCGGCCGGCACGCTCGGCATCCTGATCCCGCCCAGCATCATGCTGGTCATCATGGGCGACCTGATCGGCATTCCCGTCGGCACGCTGTTCACCGGCGCGATCCTGCCGGGCCTGCTGCTCAGCGTACTCTATGTGGTCTTCATGCTCGCTGGCCTGCTGGCTCAAGCCGGGCCTCGCCCCGGCGCTCGCAGGCCCGCTCGACATCCAGTCGGAGCGGCTGACCCTCGCCATGGTGGTGCGCGGCTTCCTGCCGCCGACCGCACTGATGGTGCTGGTGCTCGGCTCGATCTTCGGCAGGCTGGGCGACGCCGACCGAGGCCGCCGGCGTCGGCGCCTTCGGCGCGATCGTGCTGTCGATGGCGAACGGCCGCTTCAGCATGGCGACCCTGCGGCGGTGATGACCGATGCGGCGATGACCAATGCGCTGGTCTTCTTCATCATCTTCGGGGCGACCCTCTTCGCCTACGTCTTCCGCGCGCTCGGCGGCGACGACGTCGTCGTCGACCTGCTGAACGCCATGGGCGTCGACACCGGCTGGGAGGTGATGGTGTTCGTCATGGCGCTGGTCTTCTTCATGGGGTTCTTCTTCGACTGGATCGAGATCTGCCTGATCGTGCTGCCGATCTTCGCACCGATCGTCGCAAATCTCGACTTCGGCACTTTCATCGACGGCAAGCCGGTGATCCTGGCCTGGTTCGCCATCCTGCGTCGCGATCAACATGCAGACCTCCTTCCTGACGCCACCGTTCGGCTTCGCGCTCTTCTACATGAAAGGCACCGTTCCACCAGAGGTGACGATGGTGGACATCTACAAGGGGATCATTCCTTTCGTCGTGGTGCAACTGGTAGCGCTGGCGCTCTGCATGATCTTTCCGGAGATCGTCCTGTACATCCCCCGCCGCTTCGGCTTCCTCGAATGAACGGGGCTGACGAGGGACAGCGGCGAAGGGAAGAGCGACGGGGGACAGCGCCGAACGCGTCACTCCGCACCGGTACGGCCAGGCCGGGCGGCCTGCCCCGCACTTCGAGGCAGCGCGATCGCAGCGCTTCAGTCGCTGAGCGCGCCGTAGACCAGGTTCTTGTAGACCATCCGAGTCTGGTAGCGGTTGGAGGGGCTTTGCGCCATCAGGATGCCGACCAGCCGCTCCTTCGGATCGATCCAGAAGCTGGTGCCCCAGGCGCCGGCCCACATCGCGTCACCGGGCGTGCCCGGGACGTACGCCATTCCCTGATCGAGACGGACGCCGAAGCCCAGCCCGAAACCGTACCCCGGCCCGGTGGTCGCGATGGTGCTGCCGCCCATGCCCTTCGTGTGGTCCGACAGCATGAAGTCCACCGTCTTGCTGGAGAGAAAGCGCTTGCCGTTCAGCTCGCCGCCGTTGACCATCATCTGCGCGAACTTCAGGTAATCCTCGGCCGTGCCAACCAGCCCCGCGCCGCCCTTGAAATAGCTTTTGCCCGACGGATCGGCAGTGATCCGGTAGGCCTTCAGCATGTCCGCCTTCAGCGGATCGGCATCGTAGGCCTCCGCGATCCGGCTGGACTTTTCCGCCGGCACCCAGAAGGCGGTGTCGGTCATGCCCAGAGGATCGAACAGCAAG
Source organism: uncultured beta proteobacterium (assembly GCA_963834335.1). Taxonomy (GTDB): domain Bacteria; phylum Pseudomonadota; class Gammaproteobacteria; order Burkholderiales; family Burkholderiaceae_E; genus Lautropia. The sequence goes on from CAWIBK010000006.1 coordinate 6,298, forward strand.
TCCTTGAGCACCCGGTCGAGCGGCTTGTTCTCGACCCGTTCGATCAGCAGACCCAGCACGTCGACGGCGATCGAGTAGAACCAGGTGGTGCCGGGCTGGTAGGCGAGCGGTATCTTGCCCAGCGCCTTCAGCATCTCGTCGCCGGTGATGTCCTGCTCCGCGGATTCGATGTTGCCGCGCTGATAGAGTTCCTTGATCCGCGGCGACTTGGCAGCACCGCCGTAGACGAAGCCGGCCGTGTGCCGCATCACGTCATGAACCAGCACCGGCCGCGCCGGCGCCACGTCACCTTCGGGTGTCTCGACCTTCAGGTCCTTCAGTTCGGGCAGCCACTTCGAGATCGGATCATGCAGCACCATCTTGCCCTGCTCGACCAGCATCATGGCCGCGACGGTGACGATCGGCTTGGTCATCGACGCAAGCCGGAAGATCGAGTCCTTCGCGATCGGCTTGGTCTTCGCGTCATCCAGGAAGCCGACCGACTCGAAATGAACTACCTTGCCCTGGTGAGAGACCAGCGTCACTGCGCCCGGGAAGACTTTCTGGTCGATGAGTTTCTGCATCGCCGGCTTGATCCGGCCGAGCCGTTCGGGGGTGAACTCGGCGTCGGTGACGCCGTTGCCCGAGGAAGCGTCCTTGGCATAGGACAAAGTCGGCAGGCTTGCCAGTCCCGCCGTGGCGACAGCGGTCAACGCCGCAGCCAGAACTACGGCAGCCAGCGATGACTTCGGTCGGAAGTCCGGGCCCGCCTTGCGCGCGGGCAAGGTCTGGGTCGGATAGAACAAACGTTGGCTTTTCATCTTCTTTGTCTCCTCCTCGGTGGGGCTCGATGCTACGGCCTGCGGTCAGCCACGTCCAGTCTTCATCTCTCCAGGGCATGCTTAATGCTTCAGGCGCCTGGTTACCGCCCCCACGACAGCCGCCCGGGCAGTCGACATGGCTGCGGCATGGATACCCTCGGAGAAGAGCGATGAAGGCAAGTCAAAGTCGGCAAGTTCCAAGTCATCACCCTGCTGCGCACCCCAGTCAACGCCTTGTGCCGATTGTTGGCGCAGCCCTCGTGAGCGCAGGTCTTGTCCTCGCCGCCGGCCCGGGGGTGAAGCCCGCCCCTGGTGCATCGCCCGCACAGACCGCGCAGGCGAGTTGTCCCCCGCAACCATCCGCATGCTCCAGCATTCCCTGATGCAGGGCGGATACGATGTCGATGCTACCGACGGCGTCTGGGGCCCCAGGACTGCCGCCGCGGTCCGTGAATTTCAACGCGTCAAGGGCCTGAAGGCCACCGGGCGTCCCGATGCCAAGACCCTGGCGGCCCTCGGCGTGACCGCGGATGGCAAAGCGGCCCCCGGCCTGGCGACGCCGCTGGCGGCGGCGGACAAGTCACGGCCGGTGCGGGCGCGAACGCCGGCCGACCTCGATCGCGCCACGGTCCGGGCGGTCCAGGGCGCCCTCGACAAGCAGGGGCTTCAGGCCGGCCCGATAGACGGGGTCTGGGGGGAGAAGACCGTCAGCGCCATCGGGAACTTCCAGCGGGCGCGCGGTCTTCCAGCGTCGGGGGAATCGACGCGCATACGCTGGCCGCAATGGGGCTGACTCCCAGGTGGTTCGGAACTCCCAGCGACGAAGCGAGCGGGCGTGCCACCCGGACCGGCGGACCTGAATCCGGCCACGATCCGCATGATCCAGCAGTCGCTAGGCAGGTCCGGCAACGGAATCGGCACGCCGGACGGCATCTGGGGCGACAGGACGGTCAATGCGCTGCGCGACTTCCAGCGCAGTCGCGGCATCGAGCCGACCGGTGAACCGGATGTGTACACCCTGGTGGCGCTCGGCCTGCTGCCCGGCACAAACAAGAACACCGCCGCAAGTCGCTGACCCCACCTCGCCCCGCGCCCGCCGGCTCACCCCCGGCGGGGGGCACGGTCGAAACCGTTCTCCGCTCAGCAGCGCACGGCTAAAAGGTTGGTGATCACGAAGTCAAGGCGACCGAAGCGATCCAGGAAAATATCGATCATCTGCGCGGAGCGCTCTTCCACCAGCACGGTTACGCAGCCGCCGTAGCCGTCGGGGTGACCGACCGGGCGGACGAAATAACTGCCGAAGTCCAAGGCCGTCCCATCTCGGGTGAGGCACCAGTTGGTAAGCACCTGGTACTGGTCGCTATATAGGCAACCTTCCCGCTGAGTGACGCCGAAGCTGTCGCCGTTTGCGTCCAGGACAACGTCACCGTTCGGGGCGCCGGTAAAGTTGATAAAGGCTGACTCCCTCACCGGTCCCGGGTAGCCGGCATGGTCGCTGCCACCGCCACAGCCCGCGAGAAGCGCGCCGGCCAGCACGAGACCGAGGCGTAAGCGGCCGTGTCTGGAACGTGAATCGAAGGTCCGAGTAGTGGACATTGCGCGAGACCTGCTCGGATCCATGGTCGCTCCGTGACGAGTGGATGCCTCGCGTGCCGACGGGGCGCTCGATGGCGAAGCGCCCTTGCATCTCCCGTGCCCGGAATTCAGCGCAGGTGGTTGTCTCTACTTGTCCCGCCTGGGCGCCTCCGCCAGGAACTTTGCCAACTCGGCAGCGTAGAGATGCGCCTGGGAGCCGGTGGTGCCATGCCCGGAGGTATCCGGGCTCGCTTCGATCACGAACGCGCGGCTGTTCGGAATCTGCTTGAGGCCCTGCTCGAGCACACCGAGTTCAGGCGGATTACGTTCATCGTCGGCTGAGTTGATGGCCAGCAGGCGCGCGCTGATCTTGCCAAGGTCGGCTCGAGGATCAAAATCTCGCGATGACGCCCACTGGTACATCACGTCGTTCGCATCGCCCACCTTCTGCGCCGACAACTGCTTGTCGACGTAGGCGTCGGCTTCCTTGCCCGTCGGCCCCAACTTCTGCAGGCGCTGATTGCCACCGGAAGTGGCGGTGGCGAACCAGAAGGTTGCGACGCGCAGGTTCGGCGGCTGCTCGGTGTAGTTGCCATTGTTCCAGGCCGGATCGTCGCGCACCGAGTCGACCAGCATCCGCCGCATCATCCAATTGCGGCCCGACATCGGACCCGGCAGCGACGCCATCGGCACCAGCGCATCCATGTAGTCGGGATACTTGATGCCCCATAGCCAGACCTGCATGCCACCCATTGAATTCCCCATCACGAGCCGCACGTGCTTGAGCCCCAGGTGTTCCTTCACCAGCCGGTACTGCGCCTCGACCATGTCGTCGTAGTTGTACTTCGGGAAAGCCGCCTTCATGCCGCTCGACGGCCGGGTGCTCTTGCCGGTGCCGATCGCGTCGGGCAGGATGATGAAATAGCGCGAGGCATCCAGCGGCTGCCCCGGCCCGTATAGCGCCTCCGCAAAGCCCTTGACCAGCATGCTCGCGCCGGAGCCGGCGGTTCCGTGCAGGATGACGACAGGCTCGCCGGTGGGATTTCCAATGGTCCTGAAGTGAACGTTCAGTTCGGGCACCGTCTCGCCGGTGTGGAAGCGAAAATCCTTGATCACGTAGTCGCCCTCCACGGGGGCAGGGTAGTTGGCGGCGACTGCGCCGGTCGCGGCCAGGGCCAGAACGGCGGCGGACAGCAGCCGGCAAAAACGAGGTGAATTCATCATGTCTCCTGAGGGTGCCGATCGGTCGGCCGGCTCATATTGACATAGTCGACCCACACCCGTCGATCGTGAACGCAAAGTGCGGAGCACTCGGTCACCGCTCCCCATGCCCCGCACCTGAGTGACGTTGACCAGGAGAATCTGTCCGATCCGCACTTCCTGCGACGCCGGCGCTGCTCTACGGTTTCCCCGCCGTGACGACCAGCGCCGGCATCTCGAATGCAACGCTGCCATCAGCCTGCACGAAGCGCGCCAGCACCCGTCGGGCCTCTTCGAGCAGGCGCTCGAACTGCCCATCGTCGAGCAGGCCCCCGAGGGTCCAGATGCAGGCGCGCTCGGTCGACACCAGCGCGTCGATCGACGCGAAGCGCACCATCGCGACATGGGTCTCGACCCTGGCATCCGGCAGACCGGCCTGCGCCGAGAGGGAACTCAATAGTGCCTTGTCGCCGATGGCAAAGGGGGCGAGAAACGCATCGGCCACGCGGTCGCCGAACAGGCGCTGCAGCAGCATCGCGAGCGCCGCGTAGCCCGGCGAATGATCGACGGCGTCGCACACCGCCACGGCAAGCCTGCCGCCGGGACGCAGCACCCGGTACATCTGGCGCAGGGCGCCCGCCCGGTCCTCGAAGAACATCATGCCGAACTGACTGACCACCGCGTCGAACGAAGCGTCGGGAAAAGGCAGCGCCTCGGCGCGGCCTTCCACCCATTCGACCGGGACCGGCTTGCCGCGGGCAACTGCCAGCATCTCCGGGTTGACGTCGAGTCCGACCGCCGACCCGGCGCTGCCGACGCGCGCGGCAGCGGTGCAGGCCAGCACGCCGGTTCCGCACGCGACGTCGAGCACGCGCTGGCCCGGGCCGACGCGTGCCGCATCGGCCACCACGCCGCTGAATGGCCGGAACAGCGCCGGCACGAACTTCTCGTCGTAGATTTCAGCCGGCGAGCGGCTGCCAACTCTCTCAGAAGCGCCCATAATTTACCTCCGGTTCTCGTCCTGCGGTTCAAGTCCTGTTTTTGCATCATCGATCCGACCAGGAGTGAAGGCCATGACTCAGCTTCCGGATCGTTTGCCCGAGCGTCCGGCACCCGCAGGCAGCGTCCCGGTTCTCGACGTGATGTCGGATGTGCTGCGCTCGAGTCCGCCTCACCGGCTCGCTCTTCTTCCTGGTCGAGGCGACAACGCCATGGCTCACCCAGGCGCCTCGAACCAGCGTGTTCGCCCACGTGATGCCCGCCGCACAGCACCTGATCTCCTACCACGTCATCACCGAAGGAACCTGTTGGGCCGGTCTGGTCGGCGAGTCGCCCCAGCCGATGCAGGCCGGCGACATCCTGGTCGTTCCCCACGGCGACCCCTATTTTCTGGCCGCGCCGCGCGATGCGGCGCAGACCTACGGCGAACAGGAGGCGATATCCTTCTTTCAACGCATGGCCGCCGGTGAACTGCCCGCTGTGATCAACGAAGGAGGCGGCGGCGCCGACAAGACCACCTTCATCTGCGGATTTCTCGGCTGCGATTCGCGCCCGTTCAATCCCATACTCGCCGCCCTGCCGCGGGTCATTCACCTTCGCCGCGCCTCCTCCGCGATCGACCATCTCGGCCATCTGATTCAGGTGGCGCTGTCTGAGCTTCGGGCGCCCCGCGCCGGATCGCGGGAGGTGCTGCTGCGCCTGAGTGAACTGATGTTCGTAGAAGTGGTGCGCCGCTATCTCGCCGAAACCTCGGGCGACCGCTCCGACTGGCTGGTCGGCCTTCGTGATCCGCTGGTCGCGTGCGCGCTCGCCTGCCTGCATGGCCAGCCGGCACATGCCTGGACGTTGGAGGCACTTGCTACCAGGTCCAACACGTCCCGCACCACATTGGCGGAGCGCTTTCTGTACTACGTCGGCCAGCCACCGATGCAGTACCTGGCCGCATGGCGCATGCAGTTGGCGACGCGCCTGCTTGCCGACGGCAATGCCAAGGTGAAGTCGGTAGCCGAAGCGGTCGGCTATGAATCAGAGGCGGCATTCAGCCGCGCTTTCAAGAAACACGCCGGGGTGGCCCCCAGCGAATGGCGCAGGCGATAACCGAGGATTGACAGCGAGCCGCCATCGCCCGATCATAGTTGTTATGACAACTACATTTCTCAACCAGACCGGTGAGAGGCCCAAGGCCACCCCGGGCCGCGGTTCGGCGCCACTCTATCGCCGCATCGCAGAGGATGTACTGATGACGATCGAGACCCTGCAGATGCAGCCTGGATCCGTTCTGCCGACCGAGTCCGAACTGTGCACCTCATACGGCGTCAGTCGAATCACCGTTCGCAAGGCACTGGATGAGCTGGTCGCGCGCCAGGTGATCGAGCGGCGTCGAGGGTCAGGCACGTACATCAGCAGCAACGACCGGATCACCAAGGCGGTCGTGCTGACCGGCTGCATCGACGACGTCCTGATGCTGAACCGGATGACCGTTCTGGAAGACGCGTGGCACCCCCTGCCGGACCACATCATGGCTTTTGCCGGAATCGACGGTGACATGGAGTTCAAGAGGATCGTCGGCGTCAATCACATTACTCCCGGCGAGCCAATCGTTCATATCACCTTCTGGTTTCCGCCGGCGATCGGCAAGCGCGTCGCTGCGGCTGACGTCGCCGGCCCCCTGCCGACGATCCGACATATCGAACGAAGCCGCGGCGTACGACTGGATCACGCGGACCAGGCACTCGATGCAGTGTCGGCCTCCGCACCCGTTGCCGCGGCGTTAGGCGTTAGACGCGGCGCCCCGGTGCTGCGCGCGCTTCGCGCCTACTACGACACCGACGACAAGCTGATCGAGATCTTCGAGGCGCAGTACCACCCCACCCGCTATCAGTTTTCCGCAAAGCTCTTCCCGAGGCACGCCCAGCCGCGTCGCCCATCCACTTGAGAGGCCCGATCATGATTCGTCTGCACCGCCCTCGCCTGTTCCTGCTGCTTCTGGCGCTTGTCACGTGCGCCATCTCGCTGCAGCCGCACCCCGTGGCTGCGCAATCGTTCCCGGCGCATCCGATCAAGCTGGTCAGTCCCTGGCCGCCTGGAGGCAGCAACGACACCTTCTGCCGATTGATCGCGAGCCGATTGAACCAGGCGCTGGGTCAACCGGTGATCGTGGAGAACCGGCCGGGGGCAACCGGCACGCTCGGCGTCGGCCAGGTGGCCCGGGCGCCGGCCGACGGCTATACGATCGTGATGGGCAGTTCCCCGACCCATGCAACTGCCGCAGCCATCTATCCGACTCTCAGCTACGATCCGGTCCGCGATTTCGCGCCGATCACCATGGTCGGCACCGTCTCCAATGTCCTGGTGGTGCACCCGTCGGTGCCGGCCAGGACCGTACAGGAACTGATCGCGCTTGCCCGGCAGAGCCCGGGCCAACTGACATTCGCCTCCGCCGGGAACGGCAGTTCACAGCACCTGTCCGGCGAGATGTTCAAGGTCATGACCGGCGTCGACATGCTTCACGTGCCCTACAAAGGCGCCGCGCCCGCAATCTCGGACATTCTTGCGGGACATGTGAAGCTGGGCTTTCACAACATGCCGGATGTCGTCCCGCACCTCAAGAGCGGCGGTTTGCGAGCGATAGCCGTGACCGCCGCCAAGCGCGCCGCCACCTTGCCGGACGTGCCGACGATCGCGGAATCCGAGGTGCCCGGCTACGCGGCTGAAGTCTGGTTCGGCGTATTCGCGCCCGCCGGTACGCCCAGGCCGATCATCGAGCGCCTGCATGCGGAGATATCCCGGACGCTGACCGATCCGGAAATCAAAGGACGGCTGGATGCGCTCGGCAACGAAGTCTCCGGCATCGGGCCGGACGCGTTCGCCGCCTACGTCAAGACCGAAGTCACCCGCTGGGCCGACATCGTGACCAAAGCCGGCGTGAAGCCGAACTGACGCAACAGCCCGCCCCCACGGACCCCAGGAGATATCCAGATGACCTTTTCCGTTCTCGCCAGATGCGAGCACACCGGCCAGTTCGGGATGGCAATCGCTACCCGGCCGATCGCGATCGGCGCCAAGTGCCCGTTCGTCCGACCTCACATCGGCGGCCTCATGGTGCAGGCAAACGGCGATCCACGACTCGGGCCATTGGGCCTCAAGCTGCTGGAGATGGGATATTCCGCACGCAAGGTGCTGCAGGAACTGGAAGCAAGCGACGGGTCGGATCACATCGAATGGCGCCAGATCATGGTCATCGACAAGGACGGCAACACTGCCGCCCGTACCGGCAGCCACAACGAGGAATGGCGCGGACACATCGTCAAACAGAACGTGTGCGTGGCGGGCAACCGGTTGTCCAACGATCGCGTCGCGCAGGCGATGCTGGATAGCTTCGAGAAGACGGACGGCGAACTGGCGAATCGGCTTCTGGCCGCGATCGAGGCCGGTCGGGACGCCGGGGGCCAGATCGCGGGCCAATACTCGGCAGCGTTGCAGGTTCATCATGAGCGCAGCTATGCGCTGGTCGATTTACGCGTGGATGAGCACAATGAGCCGATCGGCGAGCTTCGTCGACTTTACGGTCTCTACAAGCCGCTGATCCCCTACTACCTGCAACGGCCATCGAACCCCTCGATGAAGCGCGATGACGACTGGCGCAAAGAACTGGGGATTGCGGGCGGGCCGCGGTAGGAAACACAAGGCCGCCCGCGACCGAACCACAGGCAGGGTCCAAGCTAGCAGTTGAATCCAGCGCGGGACTCGACCGGCAAACATTCGCGTGGCCGCAGTTTCAGCCGCAGCCCCACCGGGGACATCGTGAAGGCCATACGCTCCGGCGGCTCCCCACCCTCCGGCGTCGAAACGTCCTGGATCTCGAAGCTGCCGACCAGCATCGCAATCACCATCTTGATCTCCTGGAGCGCAAGATAGCGGCCCGGGCAGATACGCGGGCCCGCGCCGAACGGCATGGCAACACGCTTTGAAGCGCTGGCGGCCTGGGCGGCGGTCCCGTCCGACAGCCACCGCTCGGGTTTGAATGCCGTGGCGTCGGCAAATCTGCCTTCATCGACGGCGGCCGGGCGCAACAGGCACATCACCAGCGTGCCCTTGGGCACGACGATACCGGCGACCGTCGTGTCCCGGACTGCCTGGTGAGGCAGCGTCGGCGCAACAGGCTTCAGGCGAAGGCTTTCATGCGCGCATGCTTCAATGTAATCGAGCGATGCGAGCTGTTCATAACGGCTGGGCAGCGGCTCCGACCCGATAGCCGCCTTGACCGTCCCGGAAACGGCTTGCAGCGCAGCAGGATTCCGATGCAGCAGGTAGATCATCCAGGCAAGCGTGTTGGCGGTGGTGTCTTCGCCGGCCAGCAACATGGTGAGGACGTTTCCGGCCAGATCCTCGTCGTCCAGTGCGCTTCCGTCCGCGTCCCTGGCTGCGATCAACGCCTCGATCAGGTTGCCGGGTCGCTCGCGCAGATGGGGGTCCTGGTCAAGCCGCGTGCGGGCCTGACGGATGAAGTCCTGGACCGCCTGATGTATCGCTACCAAGTGCCGATCGAGTTGTCGGTCGACGGGCAGTTTCAGGTAGCGCCAGTACGGCACCGGCGCCAGGAGTCGCCGAAGCAAAGCCGGGAAGATCTTGTCGAGGTGGCTCTGGATCACCTCGGTATCGCTGCCCAGCGTATTGATATCCTGGCCGAAGGCAAGTCCGGCCGTCACGTCTACCGTAAAACGCATCAGGTCCGGGAGCAGGTCGATCGACTCCCCGGCGTCGGTTGCCCGCCGCCAGCGCTGGGCCAGCCGACCGGTGACCTTGGCCAGAGTCGGGAAGTAGGTCCTGATGTGCGCCGGGTCGAAGCTTGCCATCACCAGCGGCCGCTGGCGTCGCCATTTGTCGCCACGCGCTGTGAACAGGCCATCGAAACCCATCTCCGCAGCGACTTCACATCCGCGGTCGGTACGTTGAAAGCCCTCCGGCCGGTCGCGCAGGATGGCCGAGACCGCCTCCGGCTGGGCCACGACCAGGAACTCGCGCCGCGCGATGCGAAAGCGGAAGAAGTCGCCGTACTGCCTCTGCCAACCCTCGAGTTGCTGGTGAAGGCGTTCGGCCTCTATCTGGAGAAGATTGCCGACGAGGGGCAGGCCAGGTGGCCCCGGCAGGTCCTCGATTCGCCGCGACCGGACTCCAGCCTGGGTGAGTTCCGTGACCGCGGGTGGGGACATCACGCCTCCGATTGGGGATGAGACAGAAACGTCAGTGTCCGCCAATGCTACGTCGCAGCGCCACGGACAGACAAGCATCCAAAGCCCCGGAAAGAATGTTTGAAGCCTGCCCGTCAGCGCCCCGTTACCAACTGCTTGAGCCCGAGTGCCCGAAACAGGAATGTCGCCTGGCAACGGCATGGCGAGAAGGCGAAACTCTGCCGGACGTCCTTGCCGTTCTGGACGTCTTGCGCCGATGCGGCCGGGAGATCGGAAAAGGTGCACGGGTTTCCTGACCCGACTGTCGGCATTCGAGTGAAGGCCTGGCAAAGACTTCCTGGCTTATGCTTGTGCCCATGAACAACCACTCGTGCCGATGAGCAGCCACACACCGCAGACACGCACGCGCGCGCCCGCGCCCACGCCTGCGCCCACGCCCGAAGGGAAACTGCTGCCGCCGCGCCTGGGGCGCGTGTTCGAACGTGCGCGGCTTTTCGACATGCTGGACGGGTGGTCCGGATACCCTGCCATCTGGGTGGCGGCGGCGCCCGGCGCCGGCAAATCGACGCTGGTGGCGACCTGGTTGCAGAGCCGCCAGCGGCTGACGCTCTGGATGCAGGTCGATCCCGGCGACGCGGATCCGGCGACGTTCCTGCGCGCGTTGGACGTGCTGCTGGCTGGCGCGGCCACCGAACCGGTGGTGCTGCCCGCGTTTCGGGCCGATGACCTGCTGGACCTGGCCGGCTGGTTGCGCCGGCGTATCCGGCTGTTTCTGCCGGTCCTGCCTGCGCCTTGGGCCCTGGTGTTCGACAACCATCAGGAACTGCCGGCCGACTCGCCGCTGCAGCAGGCTCTGGCACAGGTCGTCAGCGAGCTGCCGCCCGGCGTGCTGTGGATCTTCGTTTCCCGCGAGCGCCCCCCGGCCATGTACTCCCGCGCCCTGGCCGCGCAGCAGCTGGCGCTGCTGGACGCCGAGCACCTGCGCTTCAACGAGACCGAGACCCTGGCCTTGACCCGCCTGCACGGACGCCCCGACGCGATGGCCGAGGCGCTTGCCGCGGCCCAGGGCTGGGCCGGGGGCATGACTTTGATGCTGCTCAGTTCGCCGCGCCAGGCCAGCATGCCGGGCCTGGAAGCTCGCCAACGGCTGTTCGATTACTTCGCGGGCGAGGTGCTGGCAGAGTTGCCGGCGGCGGATCGCAACGCGCTCTGCCAGCTGGCCTACCTGCCCGGCGTCACGGACGACTTGGCGACGGCGTTGACCGGCGATGCCCAGGCGCCGGCCCTGCTGGAGCGTCTGGCCGCCCTGAGCCTTTTCATCGACCGCCGCGATGGCCGGCCCCCGGTATACGTCTTCCATGCCCTGTTCAGTGAGTTTCTGCGCAAGCGCTTCGAAACCGAGCACTCGGCCGACGAGTTGCAGCGGCTCCGGGTTCGCGCGGGTCGGTTGCTGGTCGCGGCGGGCCTGGTGGATGCCGGACTGCAGTGCCTGATCGACGCCGGGAGCTGGGACGGGGCGGTCGACGTGCTGCTCGATGCAGCGCCCCGCTTCGTCGCCGACGGCCGTACGTCGGCATTGATCGACCGCATCGACCGGCTGCCGGGCTGAGCAGCGCGAACGGCTGTCGTATTGGCGCGGCTTCTGCGCGCTGGATACCGACCCGGCGTCGGCCCTCGAGGACCTGACCCGGGCCCACGCGGCCAGCGCCGTAGCGGGAGATGCCGACGGCGAATTGCTGGCCGCGGCGGCATTGGCGACGGCGCTGGTATCGCTGGGCCGGCTGCAGCAACTGGATCGCTGGCTCGATGTGCTGACCCGGCATTCGCTGCAAGCTGCGGTGGTCCATCCCGAGGAAGTCGAGATGCGCCTTGTCCCCGGCCTGCTGCAGCCACGGCGTATCGGGCGCCCTGGCACCCGCTGGTCGAGCTGTTTGCCGAGCGTGCCGAGCGGCTGCTGCACCGCCAGGCCGCCCCGGCCAGCGGCTGTTGCTCGGGTCACTGGCATTTCATCCGCTGTGGCGCGGCCATATCGACCGGCTGCAGCGCATCGTGCTTCGCATCGACGCGTTGTGCGCGGAGCCGCTGGCGGCGCCCGCTACGCGAATGCGCTGGTGGGGCGTCGGAATCCTGGTGAAGACCTTGCTCGGTCAGACCGACTCCGCCTTCAAGGATGCCCAGCAGGCCCTGGTAATGGTGGAGGCGGAGCCCTCGGTGGCGGCGCAGCGCGCCAGCGTCGAGCTGCTGAACATGATCGTTGCGCTCGCCGTGGTGGACGCGGCCGCGGCACGGCGGCATATGCAGCGTGCAGCGCATGCCCTGCACCCGGACAATGCCGTGGACCGTACCACGCTCGAGCACCAGGTCGGCATGCTCGCGCTGCTGGAGGACGATCGCCCCACCGCGCTGCGCGTATTGCGCGCCTCGGTAGCCAGCGCCACGGCCAGTGGCTTCCCGATGCGCCAGCACCTGGCCCTGATCGCCAATGCGTTGGCCGCGGCGCGCAGCGGCGAACCCGCCGAGGCCGAACGCCTGCTGACCGATGCATTGACCCACCCCTTTCATGCCATCTGCCGTTGGCATCATTGGGTCGGGGGACGCGCGGCGGCCTATGCCGCCCTATGCGGCGACCAGGCGCAGGCGCTCGTCAACTTGCGCGATGCACTGGGCGCCGCCCGCGAATGCGGTTTCCGGCAGGCGCCGACGCTCTACTGCTGCGGCGACATGATGGCGCAGCTGGCAGCGATGGCATCGGCACACGACATCGAGCCGGAGCTTGCGCGCGACCTGGTCGTGCGCAACGGCCTGAAGGCGCCGCCCCAGGCAGACGACTCCTGGCCCTGGGCAGTCCGGATCCATGCGCTGGGCCGCCTTCATCGAACGTGCCGACGGGCCGCTCCCGACCAGCCGGAAGGAAAGCCGTCGTTTGCTGGAACTCGTCGCGCTGCTGGCCGCCCAGGGCGAGAATCCGGTCTCGCTGAACCAGCTGGCCGACGCACTCTGGCCGGATGCCGACGGCGACGCGGCCCGCAATTCGCTGGACAACGCGCTGCACCGGCTGCGCAAGCTGCTCGGTGGTGACGATCGCGTGGTGCTGCGGCAGGGGACATTGGCCTTGAATCCGCAGCGCTGCTGGACGGATGTTGCGGTGCTCGACCGCCACCTGACAGCTTTGGACCAGAGCCCCGGTCGAGGTGGCGCCGGCGCTCATAAAGGCCTTATGCCGACTGTACCAGGGGCCCCTGCTCCCGACAGACACTGGCCGGTGTGGCGTCAGCCCGCCTGACCCTTCACCGACGCATGCAACGATCTTTGCGCGCCGCCGCCGACCGCCTGACGGTCGCAGGCATGTCTGCTGCCGCTGAAGAAGCCCTCGACGCGGACCGGGCTCTGCCGGATTTCGTACCCGGGCACCCGCCCCGTCGAATCCCTACCCCATTCCTCGAGTTTGCCCGCTGTGACTACCCGCCCTGTCGTGATCATCTTCCCAGCGGCACCGCCGTGGCAGGCGATTCGCGATTTCGGCGCAGCATCTGCGCGGGCGGTCTGCGCGGCATCGGCGTCCGGGCCGATGAAGGCGGCGGCCATCGACGCGCCGACCGTCACCCCTGGGATGATGCCCGCCAGAGGGTGGACCGCCAGCACCGACCTGATCCAGGCGATGGTTGACGACGCAACGGCAGCAATGCTGGACGGCGCGCCATCGCATGCGGCCAACGCGTCCTGGATGTCACCGCCGGAGCCGCGACCAGACCGTTGACATTCCCGGTCAGGATCAGCCCCAGCGGCGCATGCTGGCCACCGATGTGTCGGGCGCGCATCTTGACCTGGCTGGCGCACGCTTCCGGGCCGAGGGCCTGATCCCAGTTCGCAGCCGGCAGGCCGATGCGCAATCATGGAACTGGAGAACGCCCGGTTCGACGCCCGCGGATCTGCACCTCGGGCTCATGTTCTGCAAGGAGCCTTTCCCCGCCCTGCAGGGAATCCGCAGCGCCTGGCGAAGGCGCGGCGGTTCGGCGCGCTCGTCTTCGGCACGCCGCAGGCCATCCCTGCATCGCCGCCCTACGCTGCAGCCCGCCTGCCGCCGCGCCAGCCCTCGCCCCCGCCGACCCGTTGCGCCAGGGACCTTGCTGAGCCTCGGCCGACCAGCCCTGATGGGAGACACTCCTGCATCAGCAGATCTTCGGTCGCGTCGGGTCAGTACGATGCAGGCGCCATTCCGGGGCGCGCTGTAGAAGACTATGTCGACTTCCTGCGGACTTACCGCCTCGCCGTCGTCGAAGATGATGAAGCCCCTGACCCGCAGGCACGCGCGAACGCATGGGAGGACATCAAGGACCACTTGACCGATCCACGACGTCCGAAGGCTGGGAAGAGTTCAGCGACTGCTGCTGTGCGAGCGCCGGCAAGGCATGAGGATAGATTGTTCCTGCGGTTCCCGCGCCAGCCGCACTGAAGCTGCGCCAGCCGCCTTTGACTCATGCGTTCGCTTCATTGATAGCGATATCCATCGGGAGGCGACCAACATCCCATGCAGGCCCAGCGGCAGACGCATCAGGCCGTGCGCCTGCGCCACCGCCCCGTCGCGAGACGGTCCAACCGAAGGCACGACAGCATTCTGCGGGCCCGGCTCAGGTCGAGCGCGGTCACCAGCACCCGTGCCGCGGCACCCGCCGGGGACCAGGTCGCCACGAAAAGATGCTCCTCGATCAGATGATCCTCGCCGTCGATGGTGTCGGTCTCGCCGCCTTCCATGTTGGTGCGCACAATCACGCTGAAGCCGGGTGGGTCGGCGCTCATGTTCGTCACATGGAACAGGTCGGCATGGCGGAGTTCCAGTCGGTCGAGGGTCGTTGCACGAAGAAGTCGGCGTCGACCCGTGTCGGCGCCTGACGCGCTTCTTGCGCACGATGTCCAGTCGCGCCTGTGCGATGTGGTAGTCCGGTCGCCGTACATGTTGTCCACGCATCAGTTCCCGGTCGGTCTCCAGCGGCGCGGTCGGCTCTGCGGCGTCGATGTCGTCGACGCCGATCACCCCATCACCATCTTCCCGCGCATTGCCCACGTGGAACAGGGAGCCGACCAGCAGTGTCAGCCTCTGGCGCTCGTCCCAGTCCTGCCTTGTCGACCACCAGCACGCGCATGCCGAGCTCGGGCCGCCAGACATGCGCGGTCGAGAAAGGTTGCGCCGGCTTCCTTGCGCTTGCCGTCGTAGACCAGCGGCGGCATCAGGAACACCAGGTGCCGCTCGGTCACGGCGAAGTCGTGGACCATCCCGACGTCGGGCACCTGCACCGCGGCCACGCGGCGCAATGCACCGTCGGCGCCGATCTCGTACAGCGCCATCAGGCCCTGGCTGCTGTGCTGACGCCCGAAGTTCCAGACCCGTGCCGTCAGGGTCCACCTTGGGATGGGCCGAGAACGGCATGCCCGCGAGGTCGGGGCGCCAGGTCTTCACCCCCCAGCGTTTCCAGCGTGCGCGCATCGACGCGCGTGGGCGGAGCCGCCTTCCCACAGCGCCAGCACCTCGCCGCGCATCGGCAGCACGCTGGTGTTGGCGACGTTGATGCTGTTCGGCCGAGGTCGGCGGCTCGACGCCCCGGCGGGATGGTGCCGAAGGCCTCGAACAGGCGGCGTCCGGCCCGCACCTCGGCCACCCGCTTGGGCGTGGGCGACATAGCGGCCCTGGTGGTGCGACCGCGCGCCCTCGATCACGAAGCGATGCACCATGCCGTCGCCATCGAACCAATGGTGGTACCGCTGCCCGGCCATGTCGTGTACCGCCGGACCATTGCGGTACAGGACGCCGTGCAAGGCGACGGGAAACTGGCCGCGCACCTGCGCGGGACCCGGGTCGATGTCTCCGGCGGCGCTGCGAAAGCCGAGCGTCCATGGCGACGCTTCGGCCTGCGCAAATCCGTCCGTCCAGCTGTCTGCGGCGCCCGATGCGGGTGCGAACGGCAGAGTCAGCGCCGTGCCGGTGGCGGCGGAAGTCGACAGGCGAAGAAAGTCTCGGCGTTTCATGCTCGGTCTCCGGTCGTAGGTGGCTGAAGATCGTCAGCGCAGGTTGATGCCAATGGCGACGGCGACATCGGCCAGATCCAACGCGGCCTTGTCGAATGACGGTGCAGCGGCTTGACCGAACACATTGTTGCTGAAGCCGTAGGCTTCCAAGGGCATGCCCAGGAGGTTGACGTCCAGCTTGCCGTTGCCGTTCTCGTCGTGGAAGGCCACCACCGCGTAGCGCCCTGGTGCCAGGTCACGGAAGGTCGCCGAGCTGGCGGCCTGGACGGCCGGCACGATCTGCGCCGCCGCGTGTTCGCCGGCCCTGGGAAAAGCCTGCGCGCTGTTGAAAAGCGCCATCATGATCGAACCGTTCTGCGAACGTTGACCGCTGACGGTTACGGTCAAGTCGGCGGCGCGCGCCACGGTTGCACCGGCGAACAGGGTGACGCCCGCGAGTACCGCGGACAGCGTGCGCATCAGCCTGCCGGTGTGCGTGGCGAGTCCGTTGAGATCGGCGTACTTGAGGGCGCAGTTTTCGCGGGCGGGGGCCAATGTCCGCGCCGATACTGCCTGGCTCAGGGTAAGATGGGTCATCGTTCACTCCACTCAGTCGTTTTATCGACGACAACATGTCTTCGATGGAGTGAACTTTCCGCGCCATCGCCTCGAAGGCATAGGCCGATGCGACCAGTTGTCGTCGTCGGTGCGCGAATCGCTCGTCTGGTCAACCGAATGGAACCCAGGTTTTCGGCTGCCTGGAGGTTTTGCCGCCGAGCGGCGCCAAGGGCGGGGATGAAGTCCGGTCTGCTACGCTAGCGCCCGTCCGTACTCACGAAATGAGCGATATGTACGAAAACTGGGTCGCCAATGCTGCGGCTGCTGCCGCGACGCTGGCAACTGTGGCCTTGTGCGTGGTGATGC
>CAWIBK010000007.1:0-6908 GCA_963834335.1 uncultured beta proteobacterium
CGATATTGCGTGAGGCATTCCGGCGTGATACCCGCTCTCCTCGATCACCTTGGCCCATCGGGCCGACTCGGATTTCATGAACGCGCCGAACTCTTCTGGCGTGCTGCCCACCGGGTCGGTACCCTGCGCAAGCAGCTTGTCGCGGACCTCGGGATCTTTCATGGCTTGAGCGACGCCGGTCTGGATCGTCGCGATCGCCGCGGGCGGCGTGCCGGCCGGCACGACCATGCCGTACCAGTTGACCACCTCGAAGCCGGGCACCGTCTCGGCGACCGTCGGGACGTCGGGCAGGAACGACAGGCGTTCCGTGCCGGTGGTCGCCAGCGCGCGGACCCTGCCCGCTTTCACATGCGGCAGGCCGATGGCGGCGGCATCGATGATGAACTGCACCTGGCCGCCGATCACGTCGGTCAGCGCCGGGGCGCTGCCCTTGTACGGGACATGGACGGCGCCCATGCCGGCGCTGCTGTTGAGCAGTTCCTCCGCCAGATGCGGCAGCCCGCCGGTGCCGCTGGAGGCGAAGCTGATCTTGCCGGGATTGGCCTTGGCATAGGCGATGAGCTCGGCCAGCGTCTTCGCGGGCAACTGCGGATCGGACATCACCAGGAAGGCAACCGACGATGTCTGCGTCACCGGGCGAAAGTCCCGCGCCATGTCGATGGCAGGTTCTTCATGAACACCGGGTTGACGCTGAGGTTGCCGGTGGTGCCGAACAGAATGGTGTGCCCGTCAGCGGGTGCAGACGGCAACCAGCTGGGTTGCGAGCACGCCGTTGGCGCCCGGCTTGTTCTCCACGATGACCGGCTGCTTCCACGCCTCGGCAAGCTTCGGTGCGATCAGTCGGGCGACGGTGTCGATGCCGCCGCCGGGTGGAAAACCGATGACGATGCGCACCTGCTTGCTGGGGAACGCCTCCTGCGCCTGCAAGGGCGACAGCCCGGGGCCAAGCAGCAACGCAAGTTGCAGTCCGGCAATCAGGGCGATCCGCCTTGGCTGTATTCATGATGTCTCCTCCTCTCTTTAGAAACTTTCCTAAATGGTAGGATACTTTATCGGAACCCTCAACCAACGTTCAGCCGCTGGAGCCCATGAGCCAGAGCCGCTTCCATCTCTATGCGGGTACTGCCGGCCACTCGGCCTGGTTCAGCGACGACCTCGGCGAGACCTGGGTGCACCCGAACAGCCATTCCGGCATGTACCTGGAGGCAAGGGTATGGGCGTTCGCCAGCCACCCGTCGACGCCGGCGACACCTGTTCGCCGGCACCGACATGGGCGTGTTCCGATGGGACGAAGCGCCGGCGCGCTGGGTGGCGCTGCCCTCGCCGATGCAGGACGTCTGGGCAATCCAGCAGGACCCGCTGGATGCGAACCGGCTGATCGCGGGCTGTCGCCCGGCGGGCCTCTTCGCTTCGACGGATGGCGGCAACAGTTGGGCGCCATGTCCACGCCGGCCATGCCGGCCTTCTCCGAGGTCAACAGCGGGCCGACGCGGGTCACCCAGATCCTCTTCGACCCGATCGAATCCGGCACGATCTGGTCGACGGTGGAGGTTGGCGGCATTTTTCGCAGCCGCGACCGGGGCGCACACTGGGAGCTGCGTGACCAGGGCCTGGTCTCGGTCGACGTCCATGGCGTGGCGGTCGTGCCGACCGCTGCGGGCCTCGGCTCGCATGTCTATGCCACGACCAATCGGGGCCTGCATCGCAGCGACGACGGCGGAGAAACCTGGACCTGGCAGGAACTCGCCAATCCCTGGCAGTACACCCGGGCGATCGTGCCGCGGCCGGGCGATCCCTCGACCCTCTTCCTCGGAACCGGCAACGGTCCGCCGGGCAACGACGGTCGCCTGCTGCGCAGTCGCGACCACGGTCTGCATTGGGAGCCGGTGCGCCTGCCCGGCGATCTCAACAGCACGGTCTGGTGCATCGCCATCGACCCGGCCGACCCGCAGCTGATGCTGGTCGGCACCAATCTCGGCCAGTTGTTTCGCAGCGAAGACGGCGGCGATCACTGGACTCGCCTGCCACACGAGTTCGGCGAGATCCGAGCGCTGCATTGCAGGCCATTGCCTGACGGGACCCGTCAGGCGGCGCATTCCATCACTCGACCCATGATCAAGGTGCCCTGGTGAACAGATTTCCCGAACTGAGCCAAGAGACGATGACCGATGCGCAGCGCGAGGTCGCAGCAGAGATTGCGTCGGGCCCGCGCGGCGGGGTCCGCGGACCGTTTCTCGCCCTTTTGCACAACCCCGAACTCGCCCGTCGCCTGCAGGGCGTGGGCGAGTACCTGCGTTTCCAGACGGGACTGCCGGACCGGCTGGTCGAGCTGGCGATCCTCGTGACCGCGCGCCACTTCAGCTGCCAGTACGAGTGGTATGCGCACGAGCGTCTGGCACGCAAGGCGAACCTTCCGGAGCCGGTGATCGCTGCCGTTGCGGCGGGCCGTACTCCCATCGGGATGACTGCGGATGAAGCGATCGTCCATGCCTTCGCCACCGAGGCCCTGCAACGCGGCCAGCCGGGCGACGACGCGTTCACCGCGGCGCGCGAGCAATTCGGACTGGATCAGGTCCTGTCGCTGCTGGCAATCTGCGGCTACTACTCGACCCTGGCGCTGGTACTCAATACGGCTCAGCCGCCGCTGCCGCAGGACGCGCCCGCCCCCCTGACCCCGCTGCCGTCCCGTCTTCAGCACCAGCTGCCAGCCGGTGGCGAGGCATGAAGGCGCACCCGCTGCGGCTGGGCCTGATGGTTCCAGCCAACAACACCACCATGGAAGGGGAACTGCTGGCCTGGTTGCCGGCCGGTTCGACCGTGATGCTGCGGCGGATTCCGCGCGGCAAGGGATTGCTGACTCCCGAGTCGCTGCCAGCTTATCGTGAGGAAGCGATCCGGCTCGCGGTCGACTTCGCCGATCAGGCACTCGACGCCGTGGCTTACGGCTGCACCGCCGCCGGCTTCATCTCGGGGCCCGAAGGCGACGCGAGCCTTCGACTCGAACTGGAGCGGGTCACCGGTAAGCCGGTGGTGACCACGGCCAACGCCATGGTCGAAGCGCTCACCGCGGAACGCGCCCGACGCATCGCCCTGGTCACCCCGTACCTGGATGCGGTCAACGACCAGTTGAAGTCCTATCTCGCGTCGGCATCGATCGAGGTGGCCCGATTTGCGAGTTTCTATGCCAAGGACACGGATGAACTGGGACGCATAGAAGCCGACCAGGTCGCAGAACTGGCGCGCCAGACCATGCACGAGGACTGCGACGCGCTCTTCATCGGCTGTTCGCAACTGCCGACCCATCGCATCGTGGATGCGCTCCGGATCGAACTGGAAAGGCCGGTGTGGTCGTCGATCCGCGCGACCGCCTGGGCACTGAACCGCCGCTGCCGGGTAGTGCAGTTGCCGGCGCTGCGCCGGTTCCTATCCGACCGCGCGCGCCGGCAGGTCGACCGCGTCGCCGAGTTCGGCAATCTTAGCGGTCACGTCCGCCGCCGCCGCCATCACCTGTTCGGACAGGCGTGGATAGGACGCGCGAACCTTGGCTGTGGCAGTCATCGCCAGGCCGAGGCTGCCGAGCACTTGGCCGGCGCGATTGAAGATCGGCGCGGCGATGCCGACGATGCCGGGCGTGAACTCGCCGACGGTGATGCAGTGGCCCGCATCACGAATGCGGCGAAGGGCCAGCCTGAAGGCATCCCAGTCGGCGCCCAGACCCGCCAACGCGATCGACTTGCGATGCTTTGGCGTAGAGACGCCGCAACTGATGGGCCGGCAATTCGGCAAGAATGACTTTGGACGCGGCGGCGGTGAAGAGCGGGCGTTTCTGGCCGCGACTGAACGAACCGGGCGGTGCATCCGTCGCCCAATTCCTCGCGCACGCACATCACCGCCTCGCTGTAGAGGACGCAAAGGATCGTGGTGTGGCCGGTGCTGCGGCACAGTGCCTGCATCGGCACGCCCCCGGCGGTGTAGATCGGATCGCTGGCGCGGATGTTGCGATCGAGTTCGATCACCTTCGGCCCCAGCATGTAAGCGCCCTGTCCGACCGGCGTGAGCAGGCCCGCGCCCTGCAGCGCACCGACATAGCGGTAACAGGTGGAACGCGAACAGCCGGAGAACTGGATCAGTTGCTCCATCGACCACATCGGCGCCGCCGGCGTGAAGACCTCCAGCAGTCCCAGCATTTTGTCCAGGCTGTTCATCGTCGATCAACCCGCCCCGATCCGGTTCATACGGATCATTTTGTAATATTATCCCGCTATTCGGGATTATTTCACTGACAAGGGCGCTCGATCGCGGGCTGCTCCAAGGAGCCGCAATGGAGTACAAGCTGCAGACGGTGGCACGCGACAAGCTGGCCCGGGACGAACTGGTCCTCTGCATGGGACTTCGCCAGGCCCGTACCGGCGACATCGCGATGATCGCCGCGCGTTGCGGATTCGACGCGATCTACGTCGACATGGAGCACAGTCCCGTCTCCTTCGAGACCACGTCCTCCATCTGCACCGCAGCGCTTGGCGCCGGCATCACCCCCCTTGTGCGGGTGCCCGGCCATGCCGGCAGCGACATCAGCCGGGTGCTGGACGGCGGCGCCCAGGGCGTGATCGTGCCGCACGTCGACAATGCGACGCAGGCCGATGCGGTCGTGCGCCATGCCCGATTCGCACCGCTGGGCCACCGCTCGGTCATGGGGGGCGGCCCGGCGCTGGCCTACCAGGCGCTGTCGGCCAGCGAGTGCAATCTGCGGCTGAATGCGACGACACTGGTGATCGTCATGCTCGAGACGCCGGAGGCGATCGAGAACGCGGAGTCAATCGCCGCCGTGCCCGGCATCGACCTGCTGCTGATCGGCTCCAACGATCTCTGCTCGGAGATGGGGATTCCGGGACAGTTGCGGGATCCACGCCTGCGCGCGGCTTACGAGAAGGTTGCCGTTGCGTGCAAGAAGCACGGTCGAACGCTCGGCATCGGCGGAATTCGCGGTGACGTCGAGTTGCAGCAGGAACTGATCGCCATGGGCGCGCGCTTCCTGATCGCCGGCAACGACGTGACCTACCTGATGGCGGCGGCTCGACAGGATGCGAGCCAGCTGCGCGCGCTTGCGCCACCCGTTCTCGCTACCTCCACTTCGAACGACAAGGAATGCAAGCAATGATGAGACGACAACTTCTACTCGCCGCCGCTGCATCGGGCTTCCTGGCGGTCTCGCTCTACCCTGCTGCGGGTGTTGCCCAGTCGCCGGATTGGCCGACGCGCGCTGTGAAGATCGTGGTGCCGTTCTCGCCCGGTTCATTCACCGATGTCGCGGCTCGCACCCTGGGCGCAGAACTGACAGGGCTGCTTGGCCAGGCGGTGGTCGTCGAGAACCGGGGTGGCGCGGGCGGTACGATCGGCGCGTCCATGGTCGCCACCGCCGCACCGGACGGATACACGCTGCTGGTCACCGACAACTCGTTCGTGATGTCCGCCGCCCTGTACGACAAGCTTCCCTACGATCCGCACAAGAGCTTCATCCAGGTCAGCCAGCTCGCCGAGTCGCCCTCGCTCCTGGTGGCAAGGCTGGGCCTGCCGGTGAAGTCGGTGGCCGATCTGGTCACCCTCGCCCGCTCGAAGCCCGGAGAGTTGAATTTCGGCTCGGGGGGCATCGGGTCGTCGGCTCACCTGGCCACCGAGCAGCTCATGAGCGTCACCGGCATAAAGATGACCCATGTACCGTTCAAGGGCGTGGCCGCCGCGATTGCCGAGGTCATGGCCGACCGCATCGACGTGTCAATCGCAAGCCTGGCCAGTGGCGTTGCACAGGTCCGCGACGGTCGGGTCAAGGGCCTGGCCGTCAGCGGCTCAGGGCGCAACCGTTTGCTGCCGGACACGCCGACCTTTGCGGAGAGTGGCGTCAACCGGTTACGACATGTCCTACTGGTGGGGCATCGCCGTGCCTGCCGGCACGCCGGAGGCGATCGTGACCCGGCTGAATCAGGCCGTGGTGGCGGCGACCACCAAACCGCGCCTGAAGGAAGTTTTCGCCGCCCAGGGCGCGGAGCCGGTCACCAGCACACCCCAGGCGATCGCGCAGCGCATCGAGCGCGAGATCACCACCTGGAAGGCCATCACCGTCAAGGCAGGAGTCAAGGTCGAATGAGCGGCGGACCCAATCGCAGCAGGAGGAGAATCCCGGATGGCGGGCGCCGCCTTTGGCCTGCGATTCGCACTTCCACGTCTTCGGTGCGGCCGCGGATTACCCGTACGGCGATGACGCCCTGCGCTACGCGCCGCCCCTCGCGCCGTTCGACGACTATCGCGGCACCGTCGAGGCCTTGGGAATCGAGCGCTTCGTATTCGTTCAACCGAGCGCTTATGGACGCGACAACCGCTGCATGCTCGACGCCATGGCGCAGGTCGGTAATGCGCAGTGCCGCGGCATAGTCGATGTCGGTGAGGACGTGGCGGACTCGGAACTGGAACGATTGCATCGGCTCGGCGTACGTGGTGTGCGCATCAACGTGAAGCCGATCAAACCGCCGGAAGCCGGGTTCGCCGACACCCTGCTGCCGCGCATCCTTCGCCTGGACGCGCGTTGCAGCGAGATCGGGTGGCAGCTGGATTTCCTGACACCCGGATGGCTGGTGCGGGAGTTGATGCCCCACCTCAAGCGGCTCAAGTCACCATTCGTGCTGGCGCACATGGGCCTGTTCGCCGCCAAGGACGGGCCGGATCAGGCGGGATTCGTTGAACTACTGGACCTACTGCGCCATGGTGAAGGTAGATGCTGGGTCAAGCTGACCGGGGTGTACCGGACCTCGACCCAGCCCGGCTTCGCGGACGCCGCACCGATGGCCGAGGCGCTGATCGATGCCGCGCCGGACAGGATGATCTGGGGCAGCGATTATCCCCACCTGTCCTTCGCC
>CAWIBK010000008.1:0-8500 GCA_963834335.1 uncultured beta proteobacterium
AGCGTGGTCAGTTCGCGCGCGGCAGGCGCGCCTCCAGCAGGCCGGCGATGCCGAGGAGGAAATCATCGTCGTGCCAGCGGCCGGCTAGTTGCAGGCCGATCGGCAGTCCCAGCGCAGAGACGCCGCACGGCATCGACAGCGCCGGATGTCCGGTCAGGTTCATCGGATACGTATACGGATACCAGGCGCCCCGGATCGTCCCGGCCGGCTGACCGTCAATGATCACGATTCCATTGGGATCCTGTTCCACCGGCAGCGGGGGCGCGGATACGGTTGGGGAAACGAGAACATCGTGATGGTCAAATAGCGCCTGCAACTGAAGGAAGCATCGGGTGCGGGCATAGCTCGCCTCGTGCAGCGCGACCGCGCTGTGCTGCAGTCCCAGGTTGATCGCCCGCACCAGCGAGGGATCCAGCCGGTCGCGGAAGCGTTCGAGATGCGGCCCGACGCGGGCCGCCAGCATCGACTCGAGAATGATAAGGAAGTGCCGCTCCAGCGCGACGAAGTTCAGTTCCATGGTTTCGACGATAGCCCCCGCCTGCTCCATCTGCTTCACGGCCGCCGTCGTCGCGGCTGCCACCTCCGGGTCGAGCCGGTTGCCGCAGGTCGGAAGCCAGGCTACCTTCAGGCCGGACAACGACAACGGCGCGTCCCGCCGCAGGGGTGCCGATGCCTGACCGTAGGGGTCGCGCCGATCGGCGCCCCGAATCACATCGAACAGCAGCCGGGTGTCCTGCACGTCGCGCGCCATTGGACCGACATAGGAGTTGGCGCCGAACAGGTCAGGCGGTTGCACGTTGGCGATCTCACCGAGCGTGCCCTTGAGCCCGACGATTCCGCAACAGGAAGCGGGTATTCGAATCGACCCACCGCCGTCGGTCCCGAGGGCCAGCGGACCCATGCCGGCAGCTACGGCAACCGCCGCGCCGCTGCTCGATGCCCCGCAAGTGAACCGCGGATCGATGGGGTTGAGCGTGCGACCGAAGATGGGCGCGTCGGCGCCCTGCTTGTGGCCATATTCGGGAGTGGTGGTCTTGCCGATCAGGATCGCGCCGGCCTTCTTCATGCGGGCGACCGCAATCGCGTCCTCGGCCGGCACCAGATCGGCGTTGATGACCGAGCCCATGGTGGTACGAACGCCCGCAGTCAGGATCAGGTCCTTCACCGAAATCGGCACGCCGTGCAAGGGTCCAAGCGCAGCGCCGGCCATCACCGCCGCTTCTGCAGAGTGCGCTGCCGTGAGCGCCTGTTCGGCGCACACGGTGATGAAGGCGTTCAAATCCCGACGCGCATCGATTCGGTCCAAGGCATCACGCGTCGCGGCCACCGGCGAAATCTCCCGGCTCCGGATTCGCGCCGCCAGTTCCCGGGCGCTCAAGGCCATCGTGTCGCTACTCATGCCAGTCGGACTCCTTCAGGTTGTCGCCACCTTGTTCGGTCGCGTACTTGCGCGTACTCACTCATCGGTGCTAGACCATCCAGCGGCCACCGTCGATCAGGATGGTCTGACCGGTAATGAAGCGGGCTTCGTCCCCGGCGAGGAACGCGACCACGCCGGCCACGTCGTCCGGCACGCCGATAAAACCGGCCGGGGTGCCGGCCCGGATTCGATCGAGCACTTCTGGCGCGAGCCGCTCGTGAGCCCGCGTGCTGATCGCCCCGGGGCAAACGGCATTGACGGTGATGCCGTGCGGAGCCAATTCGCGGGCGACGGACCGGGTCAGGCCGATCACACCCATCTTGGCCGCCGCATAGTCGGCCAAGCCAGCATCGCCGACTAGAGCGGCGTCGCTGCTCATGTTGATGATCCGGCCCCGGCCGCGCGCTTTCATGCCCGGGCATACCCGGCGGGTAGCGCGCATGGTGGTCAGCAAAGAGACCTCAAGTACGAAACGCCAGGTCTGTTCGTCGGAGTCTGCAAAAGGACCACCCCGCTCGCGGGCGCTCTGGCCGACGTTGTTGAACAGTACATCGACCGGGCCGAGTTCCTGCTCCACCTGATCGAAGAATCGCGCAAGCACCGCTGCATCGGTGCAATCCCCGGTCACGGCCAGAGCGGTGGACACACCATCCTCCGCTGCGCGTAACGGTGCCTCCAGGTCCATCACCGCCACCTTCGCGCCCTCGCGGGCGAACCGCCAGGCGGTTGCGGCCCCGATCCCGTGCGAGCCGCCTGTGACCACCACCACCCGATCGGTGAACCGCATCGGAGAATCCTGCGCAGTCGATTCCGCCATGACTGTTCCTTAGTGATAAGACCGGCCGCCGTCGACCGCCAGGGCGACGCCGGTGATAAAACTGGAGGCGGGACCGCACAAAAATAGAATGGACTCCGCCAGTTCCTGCGGTTGCGCAATCCGCCGAAGGGCATAGCGGCCTCGAATCCGGTCGAGTTCGGCCTCGGGATCGACAGTGTTCTCGTAGCTTGTCCTGAAGAGCGGTGTGTCCACCGCCCCTGGGCAAACGGCGTTGACCCGTATCCGATCCGCCGCCAGTTCCATCGCAAGCGCCTTGGCAAACATGATTACGCCGGCCTTCGCGGCGCAATAGGCCGAGCGGCCCGAGAGAGGCGTCAGGCCGGCTGCGGATGCGACGTTGACGATAGTGCCGCCCCCCGCCCGGCGCAAATGCGGCAGCGCCGCGCGGCAGACGAGCATCGGGCCTGTCAGATTGATCGCCAATACTCGCTCCCAATCGGCATCGCTCATTTCGGCCAGGGATGCCTGCAGGTCAACCCCCGCGGCATTGACCAGCGAAGACAGCCCACCCAGCCCCGCGGCCGCCTCGTCGATCGCCCCTGCAACCGAACTCGCGGCGGACACGTCGCAACTTATTGCCAGTGCCTGCGATCCCAGACCAGACTTCGCCCGCTCGAGGGCGTCGATATCCCGATCCAGCAGGGCCACACTGGCGCCCTGCGCAAGTGCGAGTCGCGCTACCGCCAACCCGATGCCACTGGCGCCGCCGGTGACCAGCAAGCGCATAGGCGCCGCACCCGCTTCGCTGATCATCCTGCGGCCTTGAGGCGCGGTCGCATGTCGTCGCTGATCACGTCGCACCGATCGATCCAAACATTCGAATGCTCCAGTGCATGCTCGATCAGGCCTTCCAGCACCTTCAGCCGGGATGGCTGGCCGATCATCTGCGGATGCATGCCGACCATCATCATCCGGTCTTCGGCGTAGAGCGTGTCGAACTCGCTCTTCCACGCCTCCAGCACGGCCGAGGGCGCCTGCAGGGTGCGTCCGGGCAGCACAATCGAATACTGGAAGAACGGCGCGTCGTCCAGCACCCAGCGGAACGGCAACTCGACGATATCGGTGCGAACACCGTCGATCTCGAGCAGGTAAGGCGAGTCGTCGTCGAAGAAGTTGGAGGAGTAGTCGAAGCCGTACTCGAGGATCATCTGCAGCGTGATGTCGCTGAACTCGGCCGCCGGCGATCGCCATCCGCGCGGCCTGCTCCCGGTGATGGCGATCAGCGCCTCCATCCCGCGATCCATCTCCTCGCGTTCCTCTTCCGGCGACAGGCCGACGATCCAGCGATGGCTGTAGCTGTGGTGGGCGATCTCGTGGCCGCGGGCGAGCACGTCCTCCATCAGTGCGGGATGCTGCTCGGCGACGAGGCCTGGCACGAAGAACGTGCTTTTGATCCCGTAGCGATCGAGCAAGGCCAGCACCCGCGGCATGCCGACCTTCCAGCCATAGGCGCCCTGCGACATCAGTATCGGTCGTTTGGCATACGACGGATCGCGCGCAGTCCACATCGTCTCGGCATCGAGATCGAAGGTCAGCATCAGCGGGAAACCCTTGCTGGTCACCGGCATTTGATTTTCTCCTGTGAAAGAAACTGGGGTGAAAGGCACGTGCGGCCCCGGCGATCGAGAACCTCTCGACTAGACATGCTTGTGCAACCCCGTCCATCGCTCGGCCAGCAGCAGTACGACGCCAGTGACCACGATCAGCAGCGTCGATACTGCGGCGACACCGGGGTCCACGCCGTGCTCGACGGAGGTGAAGATCTTGACGGGTAAGGTGGTCTGGCTCGCCGAAAGCAGGAAGATGCTCACCGGCACATTGTCCAACGACGTGATGAACGCGAAGAGGCCCCCGGCGATCAGGCCCGGCTTGACCAGCGGCAGGGTCACAAGCCAGAAGCCGGTCAAGCCATTGGCGCCAAGCACGCGCGCCGCGTCCTCGAATGAGTCGTCAACCGACGCCAGGCTCGCCAGGCTCGCGCGCACGACATAGGGCATGGTGATCACCACGTGAGCCAACCAGAGCCCGAGCGCGCTGCCGCGCGTTCCGGTCAGGGTGTAGTACTGCAGTAGCGCCACGCCCAGAACCACCGATGGCAGTACCATCGGCGCCATTGCCATGGAGGTCAGCGCGGCAGCACCGGGCACCATCCGCCGGTGGATGGCATAGGCGGCCGCCAGACCCACCACCAGCGCGGCGGCGGTCGAGGCCACGGCCAGCCAGAGGCTGGTCCAGGCGGCCTCGAGGTAGTCGGCGTCTGCCAGCACCACCTCGAACCAGTGCAGGGTCAGGCCCTGCGGCGGGATGGTGAGATAGGAGGTCTTGCTGAACGCCGCCAGCACGACTACCAACACCGGCACCTGCAGGAACACGACCACCAGGCCTGCGACGACGGCGAGCCAGAGTCCCGGCGGTGCACCCTCTTCCTTCACGCTTGCCCGCCCCAGCGCCGGAGCACCCGGCTGGAGAAACCGATGACTGCCAGGGTCATCGCCAGGAGCGCGAACGACATCGCCGCGCCCGCCGGCCAGTCCAGGGTCTGCAGGAAGTCGTCGTAGATCAGCGTCGCCATCACTTTGTAGGTCGGCCCGCCGAGCATGCGCGGCGTCACCAGCGCGCTGATCGTCAGCACGAACACCAGGATCGAGCCGGACAGGATTCCCGGCGCGCTCATCGGCAGGGTGATCGACCAGAATACGCGCGGCCGACTGGCCGACAGGGTGTAGGCGGCCGCGCGCACGTCACGCGGTATCGCCTGGATGACCGGTACCAGCATCAGCACCATGAACGGCAGGAAGATGTGCGACATGCCCAGCAGCAATCCGGTCAGGTTGAACATCAGCTTGATCGGCCGCTCGATCAGACCAAGGTCGATCAGCAGGTTGTTGACCAGCCCGCGATTGGCCAGCAGTGCGATCCAGCCGAAGGAACGCACAACCAGGTTAAGCAGCATCGGGAACATGACCAGCAGGGTCAGGCCGAGGCGAACTCGCGGCGAAGCGTGAGCGATGTAGTAGGCCAGCGGATAACCCATCAGCAGGCAAATGACGGTGACGCCGGCGCCGAGCGCGAGCGTGCGGTAGACCACCTCGCGAAAGTACTCGTCGGTGACGATCTGCGTGTAGTTGAGCAGTGTCCAGTTATCTGAGATGCCGGTTCCGGGCACGTACTCCTTCAAGCTCAGGGGCAGCATCAGCAGCACCGGTGCGATGAAAACCAGCAAGAGCACCAGCAGCAGCGGAGAGACTAGCGCCGGCCCGGCTAGACGTCCGCTCATGCTGCGCCCATCACTACGGGTGCGCTCACGCTTCTGCACGACTTACGTAGACATGGGCCGGATCGACCGACACCGCCACGGCAGCACCGATGTCGTAGCCCGCGTGCGGTCCATTGGTGGGCGTCTCGACTATCAGCTCCAGCCCGTCGGCCACCGCCACGACATACTGGACGCGCGCGCCGACGAAGGATCGCAGCGCCACCGTGCCGGGATGAGTAGTGCAGCCGACGCCGGCTGGTGAGAGCCGGATGTCCTCCTGCCGGATGATGACGTCCACCGCTTCGCCGTCGGCGACGCCGTTGACAGTTCCCGCTGCCATTTCCACATTGCCCGCCAGCCGCAGGCGGCCCCGCCCGCGGCGGTCTCGAGCAGTTGACCTTTCAGCCGGTTGGGCCGGCCGATGAATCCGGCGACGAAACCGGTGGCCGGCCGATGGTAGATCTCTTCCGGCGAGGCGAACTGCTGTACCTTACCTTGCGCCAGCACGCAGACGCGGTCTGACATCGCCATCGCCTCGGCCTGGTCGTGGGTGACGAACAGCGTGGTGATGCCGACTTCGCGCTGCAGGCGCTTCAATTCGATCTGCATCTCGTCGCGCAGTGCCGCATCGAGGTTCGACAGCGGCTCGTCGAACAGCATGATGCTTGGCCGCGGTGCGATCGAACGTGCGACCGCGACCCGCTGCTGCTGGCCACCGGACAACTGCCGCGGCATGCGGTCGGCAAACGGCGAGAGCCTGACGCTGGCGAGCGCCTCGTCGACCTGACGCTGAAGCTGTCCCCCACGCACGCCCTGGCGCCGCAGGCCGAAGGCGACGTTCTCGAAGACGGTCATATGCGGAAACAGCGCATAGGACTGGAAGACCAGCCCGATCCGGCGCCGGTTGGACGGTAGCGCCGTCACATCGCGTTCGTCGATCAGGATCCGGCCCGAGGTCGGCGCGATGAGTCCCGCCACCATTCGCAGGATCGTTGTCTTGCCGCAGCCCGACGGGCCGAGCAGCGAAACGAACTCGCCGTCCTGAACCGTCAGCGAGACGGACGACACCGCGACCTGGTCGGCGTAGCGCTTCTCGAGCTGCTCGAGAACGAGTCGGGGCATCCTGGCCTACCAGTGATGAAGAATCGAGCGGCGGCAGCGCCGCTCAGCGGGCGACCTCGCGCTGCCAGCGGCGGGTCCAGACCGGCAATGACTTTGCCACTGCTTCCGGGTCCGGCAACCACATGGCATCGAAACTTTCGCGATAGGGCACGATGGCCGCGGCCTTATCGGAAAGCTTGACGTTGGTGTTCACCGGTCCCGCATATTTCTTCTCCGCAAAGCAGGTCTGGCCCTTCGCCGACAGCACCTGGTCGATGTACTGGTGAGCCAGGGCAGCCGACTTGGTGCCCTTCGGGATCACCAGCGCCGGCAGGATGCCCACCGCACCTTCCTTCGGATAGACGACTCCGAGCGGCAAGCCCTTGTCGATCGCCGAGCCGGCACGGTCCGGATACCAGACCGCGACGGCGATCTCACCGCGCTCGAACAGCGACACGATCTGGTCGGCCTGGGTGTAGAGCGTCACTGACGCCTTGGCCAGCGGCTTGATCGCCTCGAAGCCGGGATCCATGTTCTCCAGCGTGCCGCCGTTCATCTTGTTCAGTGCCAGCAGGAACTGCATGCCGGACGTGCCGCTGATGTCGCCGATGGCAAGCTTGCCGGCATACTCGGGCTTTCCGAGATCCGCCCATGACCGTGGCGGCTCCTTGAGTTGCTTCTTGTCGTAGACGATCACGGTGGCGCCGGTCATGAAGACCACGTACTGGTCGTCCTTGTCGAAGGCCCGGTCGGAGATCTCGGCGGCATTGGACAGCTTGGAGCGGTCGATCTTCTCCAGGAGCTTCTCGTTCTTCAGCTGGGTGGCGAGCGAGTTATCGATATAGACGACGTCGAAGTCGGACTTGCCGCCGGTGGCCCGCACCGCGGCAGCAAACTGCGCCGAGCTGCCCAGCTTAAGTTGCACCTTGGCGCCGGTCTTCTGCTCGAACTCGGCGATGTGGCAGGTCTTCGAATCGTCAGCGAAGGAGCCGCCGAAGATGCCCACCACCAGATCCTCAGCGTGGGCAATCGTCACCGCAGCGGACACTGCAACCGAGAGACTCAACCTCAGCACTACTTGGGATTTCGAACTCATCGGGATCTCCTGAAAGGCTGGGGCGAAATAATCCCCGAGGGTCGCGGCGCCGTTGCCGGCATCGCGTCGCAGGCACGGGTGCAAGGCTCATCGAGCGGCAAGGGTGCAGCTAATTTATCTTTCGCCAAAGATAAATGCAACGGTTTTCTCGCGCCGGCAGAAAGCGCGGTGCAGCATCTGAACTTCGCTGTCCTGCAATGCGCGCCAGTTTGCTATAGTCGACGCCCATGAAAACTGCCTCCGCTGAAGTGTCCGGTCGTGCGCGGCCCGAAGCCGACCTGGTCGGACGCGGCATCCAGCAATGGCGCAGCGAACGTCCTGACATCGACAGTTCCGGCAAGGCGGTGGTGGGCCGCTTGCTGCGACTCGAGGAAGTCGTCCTGCGCACGATCAACCTGGCTCTCACCCCGCATCAGCTCAAGTACCAGGAATATGCCGTGCTTGCGACCCTGCGGGTTGCCGGTTCACCCTATCGGCTGACGCCGTCCCGGCTGCAGGCGACCTTGCTTTTCTCTTCCGGCGGACTCTCGAATCTGCTCAAGCGCCTCGAGCATGGCGGCCTGGTCCGCCGCACCAGCGATCCGCAAGACGGCCGGGGGGTGCTCGTGAGCCTGACGGCAAAGGGGCGGGCGCTCGCGGACCGGGCAATGCCGGACCATGCCCGGGCCGAATTGAAACTGCTGGAGATGTTCAGCGTCATGGAGCGGGACACCTTGGCGATGCTGCTGTCGCGAATGATGGTCGGAAACGCGCCAGACCTGGGAGCGGTGCAGGATTGAAGGAAGCTTA
>CAWIBK010000009.1:0-2019342 GCA_963834335.1 uncultured beta proteobacterium
CTTCCTCTGGCGCGCCTACCGCCAGGTCCTCGGCCGCGACGCCACCCGCAGCTCCGCCGGCTGCTGTCGGAACGGTCGATCCGATCAGTCGACCGTCAGTCGAAGGCCGCGAACTTGCCCGCGTCGAACCAGCTGCGGTCCTGGGCCTGGAACTGGTTCTCCGGCGGGATCTCGGGGGTGGGCGTGGTTTCGACCGCGGCTTCGAAGGTCAACTCGATCAGGATGCCGTGCGGGTCGTATACGAACAGCTGCCAGAGGCCGACGGTGGGCAGCAGCGAGGCGCGCCAGGGCAGGCCATGCTCGATGCAGCAACGCTTTATCCGGTCGAAGCCCTGGCACAGGAAGGAGAGGTGATGCACCGCCGCTGAACCGGCCGGCACGGTGCTGTCCTCGAACGCCGCATCCTTGCCTGCAAACACATGGATTAGCGCCTCTCCGCCCGGCACCGCCGAGCGCAGCCAGAAGCCTTCGACCGGTACGTCCGGCCGGCGCTCGTCCACCAGCATGCCGAACACCTGCGTATAGAAGTTGCGCATCCGCCGGGTATCCGGCGTGCGAATGGCGCAATGATAGAGACGGGTGATCATCTGAAGCTCCTTGTGTCGACTAAGACTCCAGGGTGCGCAAGCCGGCCATCGCCTCCGAGACGACGGCGACGGCCGCCGTGTCCTGCGAACCGAGCCCCCCCGCCACCGCGGCCGTGAAGAGCTGCACGCAGGCGGAGAACAGCGGCGTCGGGCAACCCATCTCCACCGCGAAATCACCGATCACTTTCAGGTCCTTTCGCCAGAGATCCAGCGGCATGGTCCTCACCGGCAGGTACTCGTCGACGACCAGCATGTCGCCTCGCACCGCCAGGGCCCGGGAACCACCGGCACCATCGTTGACCATGGCGAAGACCTGCGCGGGGTCGAGACCGGCCTTGCGCGCGAGGGCGAACGCTTCCCCGGCGGCGGCGGTGTGTATCGCCACCAGCAGGTTGGCGATGAATTTCATCCGGGTGCCGTTGCCGAACGGTCCGAGGTGGTTGGGCGAGCGCGAGAAGGCGTTGAAGACCGGCAGGCAAGCGGTGTAGGCCTCGGCCGATCCGCTCGCATAGACGACGACGTCGCGCACCAGCGCCTGCACGCCGGACCCCGACAGCGGGCAGTCCAGCGTCTCAATGCCGGCGGCGGCCAGCCGGCGCTGTGCTTCAAGCTTGTCGGACAGCGAAAAGGTGCTGGTCTCGGCCAGGATCCGCACCCGCCCCGGCGAGGCCACCAGGGCATCCACCACCTGCGTCAACGCCGCGACGGAAGGCAGTGACGTGATGACGATCTCCACCTGCGCAGCCACGTCGGCCGCAGACGCCGCCGCCTTGCCGCCCAGCACTTCGAACGCCGCCACGGCCGCCGGCGAGAGGTCGTAGCCGGTCACTTCGAAACCGGCCGCGATAAGGTTGCGGCTCATCGCCGACCCCATGATCCCTAGCCCGATCAGTCCAGCCTTCATTCCCGCTTTCCCGACGGACTGGACCGATCCGGCGGATCCGGCTGCGCCGCCTGGCCGAACACGGCGGCCTTCGCCGACCAGTAGGCCGGCAGTTCGGTGCAGTCGCGGCCGCCCCAGCCGTCCCGGCTCGCGTCGTCGTACACGGACAGGGTGCGCTCGGCGAGCGGCAGGCTCATGCCGCGGGACCTCGCCTCCGCCACCATGGTGCGCAGGTCCTTGCGGATCGAGTCGCAGTCGAAGGTGACCGACCCGCCGTCGTTCGTCTTCAACGCGGCGGCGACGGCAGAGCCGCGCGCCTTCAGCACGTTGGCGCCGCCGGAGGTGTCCGAAAACAGCTCCACCACCCAGGCAGGGTCCGCGCCGAGGTGACGGCACAGCGCATACGGCCTCGCCGAAGCTCTGCCAGAACACCGCCAGCGGCAGGTTGATCGCCAGCTTCATGCTGGCGCCGGCGCCGACTGGACCGACATGGTCCGCGCGGCGGCAGAGCTGGTCGATGCACCGGTCGCGCGCGCTGCACCGCCTCGGCCGTGCCGCCCACCAGCCCGAGGAGCTTGCCCGACAGCGCCGGGCCGACGGTGCCGCCGACCGGGCATTCGACGAAGTCCGCCCCTTTCTGCGTCACCTTCTGCGCCAGCGCGACTTCCGTCTGCGGTTGCACCGTGCTCATCTCGATGAAGAGCTTGCCGCGCACGTCGCCGCTCAGCAGGCCTTGCGCGCCGCCGTAGACCGCCTCGATGGCTGCGTCGTCGGTCAGGATGGTGATGACGGCCTCGCTGGCCGCAGCCAGCGCCGCCGGCGTCACTGCAGCAGTCGCACCTGTCGCCAGCAGGGCCTCGACCTTTCCGCCTGAGCGGTTCCACACGGTCACGTCATGGCCGCATTCCCGCAAGCGCCTGGCGATGGCGCTTCCCATGCGACCGAGTCCCGCAATGCCGATCTTCATTTTGTTGCTCCAGTGATTGAGTAGACGCGCCGGGCGGTGCCCTGCAGTATTTCGCTGCGCTCGTCTCCGGTGAAGCCGCTCAGGCATCGTCGGAAGACCGTCGTCAGCGTGGTGTAGTCGGTCCAGAGCTTCTCGATCGGGAAGTTGCTGCCGAACATGCAGCGTGCGGGCCCGAACATCTCGACGGTCTGCTCGATCACCGGCCGCCAGGCCTCCTCGGAGCAGGCCCGCAGGAATGTGCCCAGTCCCGACAGCTTCACGACCACGTTCGGGCAGGCCGCCAGCGACGCCATCTGCTCGCGCCAGCGCGACCAGCCGAACTCGCTCCGGTCTTCCAGCATGCCGGCGTGCAGGAGGATGAAGGTCACGCCCGGGAAGTCCTGGACCAGCCGCAACGCGCAGGCCATCTGCCCGGGGAAGACCTGCAGCTCGAAGGCGAGGGAGCGCGCCTGCACCTGCCCCAGGCCGCGGCGCCAGGCCCGATCGTCCGGCAGATTCGGCCGCGACGCAAAGCGGTAGGCCGGGTTGTGGTGCCAATGAAGTTGCTGGCGGATGGCCCTGACCCGGCCGCCGTCCGTCTCGCGGTCCAGCACGTCGCCGATATCCGCGGACGCCAGGTCGGCATAGGCGGTGATCGCCTGCGGAAAGCCGTGGCGCTGCGCGACCGAATGAACCCAGTCGACCTCCGCGACCTCCGCATTAGGGGCGACGTTGACCTGCACGAAGACCGAAGCAGTGACCTGGCTGTTGCGAATGTCGTCGAGGTATTCCTCGATCAGGTAGTCGCGCCGCAGGGCGGCGTACTCGCCGAAGATCCGCGGCACCGTCGGCCCGTTCAGCCACGGGGTCTGCGCCAGCTGCCAGATGTGGTGGTGGGCGTCGACGATGGTCACTGGATCACCCTGTCGGTCGCCGGGTCGATGACATGCAGGTGGGCGAGATCCGCTCGCAGCCGCATCGGCTCGCCGGGCACGCCGGCCGCACTCCGGTTCGACGCGGGCGCAGACCTCGGTCGGCCCGACGTGGAAGAACACCATCGTCTCCATCCCCATCGGCTCGACGACGTCGACCGGCACGATGAACTCGGCGCACTGAGCGCGCCGGCTCGCCGCGGGCCTCGGTGATGTGTTCCGGCCGCAGGCCCAATGTCACCGGCTTGCCGACCCAGGGGCATACCGCGCGGTGCGGTCGGCCGGCACCGGCAGCGAGAAGTGCTCGTTCACCATCAGTTCCAGGCCCGGAGCCGTTGCTCGACGGCAGCAGGGTCGCCTCCAGGAAGTTCATCGACGGCGAACCCATGAAGCCGGCGACGAAGCGGGTCTGTGGCGCGTGGTACAGCTCGCTGCGGCGTGCCGTACTGCTCGACCCGGCCGCGGTTCATCACGACCACGTAGTCCGACAGCGTCATCGCCTCGACCTGGTCGTGCGTCACGTAGACGGTGGTCGTGCGCACCTGCTGGTGGATGCGCTTGATCTCGGTGCGCATGTGCACGCGCAGCTTGGCGTCGAGGTTGCTGAGCGGCTCGTCGAACAGGAAGACCTTGCGGCTTGCGCACGATGGCGCGGCCCATCGCGACCCGCTGGCGCTGGCCGCCGGAGAGTTCCTTGGGCGACGGTGCAGCAGGTCGCCGATCTCCAGGATCCGCGCGGCCTCCTCGACCCGCTTGCGGATCTCGGCCGCGGCGATGCCGCGCAGCCGCAGGCCGAACGACATGTTCTCGAACACCGTCATGTGCGGATACAGCGCATAGCTCTGGAACACCATCGCGATGTCGCGGTGCTTCGGCGGGACGTCGTTGATGACCTCGTCGCCGATGAGATCTCGCCGTCGGTGACGTCCTCCAGCCCGGCGATCATCCGCAGGGTCGTGGTCTTGCCGCAGCCGGACGGTCCGACCAGCGCGACGAACTTGCCGTCCGGGATCTCGAGGCTGATGCCGCGCACCACCTCGGTGTCGCCGTACCACTTGGTCACATTGTCGAGGTTAACCGCGGCCATGTAGTCCCATCAGTCGAGCGAAGTAGCCATTCCTGCTCCAGCGCGGCAACCGGCAGCAGGTCCACCACGTCGGCGGGCGCAACCGGCGCCGGCAGCGCGCCGAGGCGATGCAGCACGTCGGCGGCGTTGCGCATGCCCTCGACGCTCGGAAACATCATGCCCGCCCATCAGCCGCGCGAACAGCACCCAGGTCTCCTCCAGCACCCCATGTCCGGCTCGCCGGTGTACTTGCGCAGCACCTCCACGCCGAAGCCGCGTCGGTGCGGAAGCGCCAGACCCCCTGGCAGAAGGCCTGCACGTAGCGCACACCACGTTCCGGCGTTGCGCCTCGACGCACCGGGTGTCGTGCGGCGCAGCTGTTCTGGAAGGCGACATCGAGGCGGCCGAGGTCCTCGATCATTCGCCAGCCGCGCTTGGCGGCCTGGAAGGTCTCGGGGGCATGCATGATGGCGACGTCGACGCGTTGCAGCATCGAGCAGGCAGATCGAGCCGCGGTCCGTCGCTGCCGACGACGACGATCTCGGCGTCCGGCCGATCTCCCAGCCCCAGCGGTCGAACGCGGTCAGGATGGCGCATTCGTCCATGTCGTTGCGCGCACCGACGCCCCAGCGCTTGCCGCGCAGCTCCTCCCGCGAGCTCGAGGCCCGGCCGCGCCGAGACCTGCTGCGCGCTGCGGCTGATCGCCGAGGCGATCACTACCGCATCGCCGCCGTGGCGCTGGTTGGCCAGCAGCAGTTCCGGCCCCACCGAGTTGATGAAATCGACCTCGCCGGCGAGCAGCGCCTGCATCGTCCCGGGGATGACCGGGGCAGTTGACCAGTTCCACCTCGAGGCCGGCGGCGTCGAAGGCGCCCGACGTCCAGCGCGGCGAACACCGGCGCGAGGCCGGCGCCATAATGGGCGATGCCGATCCTGATCTTCTCTTTCGCAGTATGCGCGGTCTGGTTCATTTCAGTCCACTCAGTCCGAAAGCCACGGTTGACCAGGCGCTGCAGCAAGGCGAACAGCAGGAAGGTCGGGATGGTCGCCAGCACGGCGATCGCCATCTGCTCGGTGGCCGGATTGCCGTAGTCCTCGCCGAACTGCACCAGCCCAAGCGGGAAGGTGCGGAAGGCATCCGACCGATACCACCGTCAGCGGCCAGAGGAACTGGTCCCAGCTGTCGCGGAAGGAGAAGATCGCCAGCACCGCCAGCGCCGGGATGCATTGCGGCACGATGATCTGCAGCAGGATGCGCACTTCGCCGGCGCCGTCCATCCGGGCCGCCTCGATGTAGTCGGTCGGAATCGACAGGATCGACTGGCGCATCAGGAACACGCCGAAGGCGTCGATCAGCAGGGGCCCGGCGATGCCCTGGTAGGAGTTCATCCAGCCGAAATGGTGGATGACCAGGAAGGTCGGCACCAGGGTGACCTCCAGCGGCAGCATCATCGTGCTCAGGATCAGCAGCAGCACGATCTTGTCGCCGCAGAAGTGGAACTTGGCGAGCCCGTAGCCGGCGAGCGTGCAGAAGACGACGTTGCCGACCATGACGGCAACCGAGACGATGCCGCTGTTGAGAA
The DNA here is from genome assembly GCA_963834335.1 of uncultured beta proteobacterium. GTDB lineage: Bacteria > Pseudomonadota > Gammaproteobacteria > Burkholderiales > Burkholderiaceae_E > Lautropia. The sequence goes on from CAWIBK010000009.1 coordinate 5,998, forward strand.
AGTATTGCGGAAAGGCGCCGCGCGACAGGGCGTTCGGATAGTTCTCCGGATGCAGCACCGACGGAATCCATTCGGTATCGAACTGGAACATCTTCTCGCCGGCCTGGAACGAGGTCGTCACCATCCACAGGATCGGCAGGATGACGCAGAAGGTCAGGGAGGCGAGCAGGACTAGGCCCACGATCGGCCGGGCCGGCGCAGAAGGCGCCTGAGGCGGCCGGCCGGCGAGGGCGGTGCGCCGGCTGTTCGGACGGGGCTGGCCGGCTGCGGAAGGGAGACGTCGTCGGCGCTCATGAATAGAACTTTTCGCGCTGCAGGAAGAAGCGCATCTGGAACACGGTGAAGACCAGCATGATGGCGAACAGCACGACCGAGATGGCGGCGGCCTGCCCCATCTTCATGTAGGAGAAAGCCGGTCTCGTAGATCAGCATCGACAGCACCCGCGTCGCGTTGCCCGGGCCGCCGCCGGTGATGATGTAGGGCATCAGGAAGATGCGCGCGGACAGCAGGCGCCGACACCACCACGACGAAGAAGATCGTCGGCGACAGCAGCGGCAGCGTGATGTGCCAGAAGCGGCGCAGGGCGCCTGGCGCCCTCCAGTTCCGCGGCCTCGAAGTAGTCCTTCGGCAGCGCCAGCATCGCGGCGAGGAACACCACCATGAAATAGGGCGCGAAGCGCCAGACGGTGACGAGGATGATGGCCGGCATCGCCGTCCAGTCGTTTGTCAACCAGTCGATCCGGCCGATGCCGAAGGGCTCTAGCATCTGGTTGACCAGGCCGTAGGGATGCAGCAGGAAGCGCCAGACCAGGCAGACCGCGATGATGGGCATCAGGTTGGTCAGGAACATCGCCGTCATGCAGCTGCGTGCGCCCGGAATGCCGGTATTGATCGCCAGGGCCAGCGCGAGGCCGACGACAGTGGTGAGTACGGTCGAGCCGACGATGTAGACGAGGGTGTTGAGCAGCGTCTCCCGGAAGATCGGGTCCGAGAGCAGCGCGCGGTAGTTGTCCAGGCCGACATAGCGCGGCGGCGAGACGATGTCGTAGGCGCTCGAAGCTCAGCGTGATCGCCCATACCATCGGGCCGTACTTGAACACAGCCAGGAACAACAGGGTCGGCAGCGACGAAGCCAAGCCCCCAGAACTGAATGCGGCGGCGAAACGAGAGTCCCCCAGCGCCGCGCGGCGCTTGCGCGGAAGGCGCAGGGGGATCGCACTCTCCCGGTCCTCCCGCTGATCGGCAGCGATCCTCAAGTTTTCTTTAGCGCCGCGGATCGCGCGATCCACTTCGGCCGCCGCATCGTTGAGCGTCTGCTGGATGTCGCCCTTGTTCAGGACCACCTTCTGCACCGCCCGATGCATCGCGTCGGCAAGTTCGTTGTACACCACCGTGCGCGGCAGGTAGACGCCCTGGTCCTTGGCGAGCAGCAACTCGTCGACGTCCGGGAACGACTTGACCGCCGCGATTGTCCGCCCAGCCGCTCTTGCGGGCCATCGGGAACGGCTGCGTGTCCTTCCAGGCATCCAGCGGGTCGGACATGATGAACTTGTAGAGGTCGTGCAACGCCTCCTGCTTCTCCTTGGGCGCCTGTGCGTTGATCACCAGGTTGAAGCCATAGGTGGTGGAGATGCCTTTGTTCGAGTCGACACCGGGATACTGGATCGGCCGGAAGTAGCCTTCGGCGACCATCTTCTCGTTCTGCGACTTGATCGCCACCAGCGGCAGCGGATGGCTCCAGAACATCGAGCATCGTTCCTTGAGCCAGTCCATTGCCGGCAGCGGGTTGGTGGCGATCGACTCGGTAGGATCTTCCGCGCCGTACTGCCGCGCCAGCGAGGCGCGCAGGGTCATCGCCTTCACGCCGGCGGCGCTGTTGACGGTGCACTTGCCGGCCTCGTCGAACCACTTGCCGCCGCTCATGATGAGGATCGGGTTGTACTGGATCATCGTCCACTGCGCCGCATGCATGGCGAACTTGAATCCTTGGCGGGTGAAGCGATCGCCTTCCTTGCGGGTCAGCCGCTTGGCGACGTCGCCGAACTCGTCCCAGGTCTTCGGCGCGTTCTTCACCGGATCGAGCCCGGCTTCCTTGAAGTGATTGGTGTTGATGTAGTTGCAGAAGCCGTAGAACCACAGCGGATAGCCGTAGACCTTGCCTCCCTGGGTGGCGCCGGCGACGAACGCCGACGCGAAGTCGTTCGACGAAAGCATCGTAGTTGGCGTAGCCCAGGCGGTCCACATCCAGCGGCGCGAGCAGGTTCTTGGACATCCACGTCGGCATGAACCAGTCCTGGCTGACGAAGCCGTCGGGCGCGGTGCCGGTGGCGAAGCCGACGCTGATCTTCTTGCCGAGGTCGCCGAAGGTGAACCACTGGAAATCGATCTTGACGTGCGGATTCTGCTCCGTGTACATCTTCACCCGCTTCTGGATCCACGGCCGTTGCTGCGGATTCTCGAAGGTCCAGAAACTCAGGCTGATCGGCGCCTTGCCTTGGGCGAACACGGACGGGGCGCGGGCCGCCGCCGCGACGCCAAGGCCTGCCGCACCGATCTTGCGGATAATGTCGCGACGCGTACTGGTGAATCCTTTCTTCTCGGCCTTGCTGTCCATGATGGCTCCTGGGGAAGACGACGGGACGTGGTTTGTGGATGCTTTTACGAGCTGACGGTGCGGTTTCAGAGGTTCATCGAATTGTCATCGGTCATCGGGCATCGGTCGCGGGCCAGGTCACGGCGCGCCTATCACGACCTCCGCCGGCAGCTGCTCCATCGGCCTCGCGCTGACCCGGATGAGGTACTGCGGCGAGACGCCCAGCGACGGATCGCTCCAAGGCCCCTGCAGGCCCCGTTCGATGAAAGCCCCAAGATGCTGAGCGAAATGCACTGCCCGGCGCCCGGGCGGCACCCTGAGGTCGTTGTATCGCGCGAGCGAGGCGACGACTGCCTGCGCGCTGCCGTTCGGACCGCTGGTGGAGTCGCCCCGGCCCACGGCGGCGGCGAGCGCCCGGGCATCCTGCGCGGCCTTCAGCACGCCGATGCCTACATGCGGGCGCGCGACGAAGGCGGCATCGCCGAGCAAGGCAACCTGTCCGAAGGCGATGCGGGTCGACTCTACGTCGTAGATGGGCTGCAGCATGTGCTGCTCGGCACGCTGTACGATCTCGACGAACTGCGCCGGCAGGGTGACCGCCGCATGTGCCTTGAAGCGCTCGATGTGTTCACCGCGGATCAACGGCGGCGGGATCGAGTACTCATGCGTCGTGCCGGATTCGTCGGTGAGCAGGTCGTCCAGCGCGTCCATGTCGCCGATGTTGCGGTACCAGAGGTAGCTGTAGCGGCGCTCGCCGGGCTTGATGGAATCATCCGGACCGAGCAGCGGATAGCCGATCAGCTGGCCGTCGCCGGGGAACAGGAAGGACCAGACGCCTACCGTCTCGGCGCGAAAGCGGATGGACAGCGCGGTTTCCGCCATCACGCCGCGATAGGCGACATAGCCTCCGTAGCGCGGCTCGATCTGGGGTGCGAGGACGGCGCGGACCCGCGAGCGGAAACCATCCGCGCCGACGACAAGGTCGGCCTGCACTTCGCTGCCGTCCGCGAAGACGGCAACAGGATGGTCCGGCCCGTGCTTCAGGCCGGCAAACTCGATTCCTGCGTAGTAGCGCTCGGCGGGGAAGACCGCATGCAGCTGGCGGTAGACGAAGCCCCAGGCGGTCAGGTACTGCGGATGGTCGACGCGGTCTATGACTTCACCGGCCATGCCGTAAGCCACGCGGCCGTCGACATTGATGCCGAGCGGCTCCTGCTCGACACCGGCCTGCTTCAGCAGGGCGCTCAGCTCGGCATGCCCCGCGATGCCGGCGCCGCGGCCGCTCAGTCCCGAGGCGACTCGCTCATAGACGTGGACGTCCCACCCTTGGCGCAGCAGCATGTTCGCGACGAACAAGCCGCCGATGGAGCCGCCGATCACTACCGCCTTCAACGCACCGCCTTCACCGCTTGTCTCCTGCCTCGCGGGTGTAATCACCCTGTCTGAGCGCCGGAGTATAGCCAGCACGAACTATCAAAACAAGTTTGCTATTCTGATAGTGGATAAAGTTTATTCTGATCGGCACCAGCCGGGACCAGCCGGGCGATCATGAATCCGCGGCAGTGGGCTCGGCGGCCAGCACCGAGCGGATCGCTGCCACCATCTTCTGCCCCGGCAGCGACAACGGCCGGTCCGGGTTGTGCATCTCGAAAATCTCCGACACCAGTTCCGGCGTCGCCACCGGGTTGACGATGAATCGCTTTGAGTGAATGTCATTGATCAGCGCGATACTCGGCACCAGCGTGGACCAGTCGGAGGACTCGATGAACGACATGGTGCCGCTGAGTCCGTCGATCTCGATGATGCGGCTGGCGCGTATGGCCCCGGCCTTAATCTTGCGGTCGACGAGCCGTCGCAGGGAGTTCGAGCTCGTCGGCAGCACCAGCTTCAGCCCGCTCAGTTCGGCCAGGTCGCAGGACGCGCCGTGCTTCATCCGGGTCGCCCGGCCGGACACCAGCGCGATCGACGCATTGAACACCGGCTGCAACTTCAGCCGGGTCTGCGACACCGGCCGGTTGCAGACGGCGAAGTCGAGATCCCCGGCGAGCAGCATGTCGGCAAGCGCGCCGCTGGTGGCCTCGAACACCTTGATTTCGACGTTCGGATACTCGTCGCAGTAACGCGTGAGGATGCGGGCGAAGGGGCCGCGGCAGATGGAGGGCATCAGCCCCAGCCGGATGCCGCCGACCACCCGGCTGCCGAAGTCCAGCATCTCCTGGCGAGCCCTCTGCAGGTCGTGCTGCAGGCCAACGCAAAGCTTGTAGAAATGACGCCCCGCCGGCGTCGGCTGGATACCTTGAGACGACCGCTCGAACAGCTGTATCGACAGCTCCGCCTCAAGCTGCTTCAACTGCATCGACATCGCCGGCTGGACGATGTTGTGCCGCTCCGCCGCGCGCTTCATGCTGCCCTCTTCAAAGAGGGCGATGAAGTACTGGATCTTGCGGGTGTCCAGGCTCACGTGTCCAGGCTCCGTGCGGGCAGGAGTGCTCCGGGCTGACGGGTCAGGCCCGGCGGCTGGGGCGGTCTTCCATCCTGGTCAGCGAACGATGCCGGTACGCGGATCAGAGTTCTGGCGCTCGATCATCCAGGCGGGGTACTCTTGTGGCAACGCGCTTACTGCGTCTATCTGTGCGAGTTCCTCAGCGCTCAGTTCAAGGCCGGAAGCGGCGAGGTTGTCGTGCAGCTGCGTGGCCGTCTTGGCGCCGATGATGACGCTGGTCACGGCCTTCTGATGCAGCAGCCAGGCCGAGCGCGAGCCGTCGCGACCGAGGCGCCGCGCTGCTCTGCCATCGGTCGCAGCACGTCGACGATGTCGTAGGCGCGCTCCTTGTCGACCGGCGGGAAGTCGAACGACGTGCGGCGCGACTGCCTGCGGCCGCTGCCGTCGCGACCGAACTTGCCGGACAGCAGGCCGCCGGCCAGCGGGCTCCAGACCATCAGGCCCAGCCTTCTGGTCGAGGATTGCCGGCACGATCTCGCGCTCCAGGTCACGGGAGGCGATCGTGTAATAGGACTGCACGGATTCGAAGCGCGCGCAAGCCTCGCTTGCGCCGAGATGCCGAGCGCCTTCATGATCTGCCAGGCGGCAAGGTTGGAGCAGCCGATGTAGCGCACCAGCCCGCGGCGCACCAGGTCGTCCAGCGCCCGCAGCGTCTCTTCGATCGGCGTCAGCAGGTCGACGCCATGGATCTGGTAGAGGTCGATGTAGTCGAGGCGCAGTCGCTTCAAGCTGGCGCTGCGCCGCATCGAGCACATGGCCGCGTGACAGCCCGATCGCGTTGGGACCCTTGCCGACCCGACCGCGCACCTTGGTGGCAATGATGACGTCCTCGCGCGGCACTTGCAGGTCCCGCAGCGCCGTGCCCAGGAAGCGCTCGGACCGGCCTTCGGAGTACACGTCGGCCGTGTCGATGAAGTTGACGCCGGCGGCCAGTGCGCCCTCGACCAGCTTGGTCGCATCGGCCTGATCGACATCGCCGATCTTGCTCCACATCTCACCCTGGCCGGCGAAGGTCATGGTGCCGAGGCAGAGTTCCGACACGTAGAGACCGGTGTTGCCCAGAGAACGGTATTTCACGGCTGTTTCCTTGATGACAATGTTACGTGTGCCAGTGGAGGCACTCGCCGAAGTGTTGATCGGCGGCTATTGTGATCCGCTTCCGCGGGCTGCGCGAGCGCCATTGAGGCGGACTTGCATCGGCGACCGGGGGGAGTCCGGCCTGCGCAGGGTAAGCTACGAACTGAGCCTCAATGATCCTGTCGATCAGGCGACGCGTTCCGGTTGTCATAATCAAGTCTCCTGTCAGACTGCCGAATCAAGACTATTCCAATGAATGTTCAAGACGAATGACAGGTGACATGACCCCCGGCCTCCTGGTCCTCCACGGCAACCGCACCGAGACCCTGGCCCAAGCCGTCTTCGAGTGGCTTCGCACGACCCCGCTTCGGCCATTGGAAGAAGAGACCTTCCTCGTCCAAAGCAACGGCGTAGCCGAGTGGCTCAAGATGTCGCTGGCCGCCCACGCCGGCATCTCCGCTGCCACCCGCGTCGAACTCCCGGCCCGCTTCCTCTGGCGCGCCTATCGCCAGGTCCTGGGGCGTGACGCGGTCCCGTCGACATCGCCGCTGGACAAGCTGCCGCTGACCTGGCAGCTGATGCAGATCCTGCCCAGGGTGGTGTCGCAGCCGGGCTTCGAGCCCCTGGCCGGCTTCCTGCAGCAGGGCGACATGAGCCGCCGCCTGCAACTGGCCGAGCGCCTGGCGGACCTCTTCGATCAGTACCAGGTCTACCGCAGCGACTGGCTCGCCGCCTGGGCGGCCGGTGACGACGTGCTGGCACCCGCGGACGGCGCCGCCGATGCCAGGCCGATCCCGCCGGACCAGCGCTGGCAGCCGGCCTTGTGGCGGGAGCTGCTGGCGCCGCTGGGCGAAGCCGCCCGCAACGCCACCCGCCCGCAGCTGCACCGCCGCTTTCTGGCGGCGCTCGAATCCGGCGCGCGACCCAAGATGCCGGTTCCCCGGCGGATCGTGCTCTTCGGCACCACCCACGTCCCGATGCAGACGCTGCAGGCGCTGGCCGCGCTGTCGCAGTATTCCCAGGTCCTGCTGGCGATTCCCAACCCCTGCCGCTTTCACTGGGCGGACGTGATCCAGGGGCGCGAGCTGCTGCGCATGAATCGCCGGCGCCATCCGCTGCGCAACGGACGCGACCTGGCTGCCGTGTCGCTGGAGGAGATGCACGCCCACGCCCATCCGCTGCTGGCGGCCTGGGGGCGGCAGGGGCGCGACTTCGTGCGCCAGCTCGACGCCTTCGACGATGCGCTCGCCGCGCAGGAGCGGTTTGCGCTGGCCAAGATCGACCTGTTCACCGAGGAGCCGGGGCAGACGCTGCTGGCCCAGGTGCAGGCGCGCATCCGCGACCTGGTGCCGATGGCGGAGCACGCGGCCCTGATCGAGCAGCCGCCCGACGCCAGCCGACCGCTCGATCGTCTTTCACATCGCCCATGGCGCGCAGCGGGAGGTGGAGATCCTGCACGACCAGCTGCTGGAACTGCTGGCCCATCCGCCGCAGGGGCGGGCGATCGATCCGCGCGACGTGGTGGTGATGGTGCCGGACGTGGCGGTCTTTGCGCCGGCGATCCGCTCGGTCTTCGGGCAGCACGACCGCATGGATCCCCGTCACATCCCGTTCGACATCGCCGACCTGCAGGAGCGCGGCAACAACCCGCTGCTGGTGGCGGTGGAGTGGCTGCTGCAGGTGCCGATGCAGCGTTGCACGCTGAGCGAAGTGCGCGACCTGCTGGACGTGCCGGCGATTGCGGCCCGCTTCGACCTGGATGCCGACGACATGCCGCGGCTGGCGCAGTGGCTGGCCGGCGCGGGCGTGCGCTGGGGTCTGCGATCAGGCGCAGCGCGACGCGCTGGGCCTGGGCGCCAGCGGCGAGCAGAACACCTGGCTGTTCGGGCTGCGGCGCATGCTGCTGGGCTACGCCAGCGGGGATGGAGGGGTGGTGCTTGACGCGGCGTCGTCGACAGCCACCGGCGCCGCGTTCCAGGACATCCAGCCCTACGGCGAGGTCGGCGGGCTCGACGCCTCGATCGCCGGATCGCTGGCAGCCGTTGTCGAATCGCTGACCCGCTGGTGGACGACCGCATCGACTCCGGCAACCCCGGCGCAGTGGGCCGAGCGGGCGCGCGCGCTGATCGAGGAGTTCGTCGCGCCCACCGACGACCGCGAGCGCATGACTGTGACGGCGCTGCTGGACGCGCTGCGCGCCTGGCTCGATGCCTGCGATAGCGCCGGCTTCGATGAGCCGGTCTCGCTGGCGGTGGCGCGCGAAGCCTGGCTGGCCGGCATCGATGAGCCGGGCCTGAGCAAGCGCTTCCGGGCGGGCGGCGTGACCTTCTGCACCCTGCTGCCGATGCGCTCGATCCCGTTCGAGGTGGTCTGCCTGCTGGGCATGAACGACGGCGACTATCCGCGCAGCAGCCGTCGCAGCGACTTCGACCTGACGGCGCTGCCGGGACAGCATCGCCCCGGGGACCGGTCGCGACGCGACGACGACCGGCAGCTGATGCTGGAAGCGCTGCTGTCCGCGCGGCGCGTGCTGTACGTCAGCTGGACCGGCCGCAGCGCGCGGGAGAACGTCGAGCAGCCGCCCTCGGTGCTGGTGTCGCAGTTGCGGGACTACCTCGCCGCCGGCTGGGGGCATGAGCGTGCTGGCGCAGCGGACCACCGAGCATCCGCTGCAGCCGTTCAGCCGGCGCTACTTCGAGGCGAGTGCGGATGGCTCCGGCGTGCAACAGGCAGGTCCGGTTGCCGCGGGCGGGCGTCTCTTCACCTACGCCCGGGAATGGCGGTCGGCGCACGAAGACGACGCGCCGGCCTTCGGCCCGGCGTCGGCAATCGACTTCCAACCGGATCCGAATGTCCCGCTGACCCTCGCATCGCTCGCCAGCTTTCTCAGGAGCCCCGTCAAGAGCTTCTTCCGCGCCCGGCTCGACGTCGTCTTTCGCGATGAGGAGGATCCGGGCGAGGACGAGGAGACCTTCGACCTGAACGGGCTCACCGAATACAGCCTGCTCGATGAGGTTCTCCAGCAGGTACTGCTGGAAGCGCCTGGGCTCGGGCGAGGGGAGGTCGTCGCTGCCGAGCGCTGTTGCCGGTGTCGCTGCCGGTGCCGATGATGACCGGGCCGCCGAACTGCAGCACCGGGTGAGCGAGCACGTCGCACGCATTCGCCGCGCGGGCGCGCTGCCGGTCGGCGAACTCGGCGCGCGGGTGCAGCAGTCGCTGGTCGACGACCTGGTGCCGATGCTGGCCTGCTGGGCGGAGATCGAGTCGCAGTACCCGCTGACGGCCGGCAGAGAGCGCCTGCGCTTTGCGGTCGACGACATGGTGCTGGAGGACTGGCTCACTGGCGTGAGATCGGCCGCGAGCGATGCGGCGGACAGGCGATGCCGCCCGCCTGGCTCGATCTGCGTCCGAGCCGGATGTGCGGCAAGGAAGGGCAATCCGGTGCGTGCCGACAAGCTGGTCGCCGCCTGGGTGAAGGCTGTCGCCGCCGCCGCCTGCGGCTTTCCGCTGCGCGGCGTGATCGTCGGACGCGACGCGACGATCACCATCGATCCGCTGCCGCGCGACGAGGCGATCGAGGCGCTCACCACGCTGATGCGCACCTGGCGCGAGGGCATGTCGCAGCCGCTGCCGTTGGCGCGCAAGACGGCGCTGGCGCATGTGGCGGGCGAGCAAGCTGGAGCCGGTCTACGAAGGCCAGGACGAGCGCCGGCGGCGAGGTGACGCAGGACGCCTGCCTGGCGCGCATGTTCCCGGATCTCGAGTCGCTCACGCCGGACGGCCGGTTCTTTGAACTGGCCGATCGCCTGTTCGGTCCGCTCAGCGCCTGGGCCCGAACGCAGGTGACGCTCCAGGCGCATGCGGCAGCCGCCTCGCACAGACTTCGCCATGAGCGCGACCCTGGACGTCCTGCGTTTCCCGCTCTGGGGCAGCCGCCTGATCGAGGCCAGCGCCGGCACCGGCAAGACCTGGACGATCGCGGCGCTGTACCTGCGCCTGGTGCTCGGACACGCCGACCCGGGCGATGCCGACGATGGGGGCAACGAGGGCAATGCGGGCAAGGGGGCGACGCCACGCTGCAGCCGCACGTGCCGTCCGAGATCCTGGTGATGACTTTCACCAAGGCGGCCACCCGCGAATTGTCGGACCGCATCCGCTCGCGCCTGCTGGAAGCCGCGCGCTGCTTTCGCGGCGAGGCGCAACCGCCGCAAGGCGACGCGCTGCTGGCGGGCCTGATGCAGGCGTATCCGGAAGGTCCGGCCCGCACCGGCGCCGCCTGGCGCTTGTCGGTGGCGGCGGAGAGCATGGACGACGCCGCGGTGCACACCATCGACGCCTGGTGCCAGCGCATGCTGCGCGAGCACGCCTTCGACAGCGGCTGCCTCTTCGACGAGGAGCTCTCGGCCAACGAAACCGCGATGCAGACCGAGGCCGCGCACGACTACTGGCGGCAGCAGGTCTATCCGCTGAACGCCCGGCAGCTCGAATCGGTGCTGCGAGTGTGGTCGACCGTCGGCGCGCTGACGGAGGATGCGCGCAAGCTGGTGGAGACAGGAGCTGCCGGCGGGCGCGGGTGATCGGCAGTCTGGGCGAACTTGTCGACCGGTTGCAGGCGGAGCAGGGCGCAGCGCTGCGGCAGCTGAAGACGGGCTGGGCTGAGCGGGCGCGCGAGATGCAGGGCTGGCTGGAAGTGCAGTTCGCTGCCAAGCCCTCGCCTTTCGGCAAGGGCAAGCTTGCGCAGGCACGACTGCACGCGCTGGCTTGGCGATCTGGCCGCCTGGGCCGACGGTGATTCGCTGGAGGCGCCGAATCTCGGCAAGGGCATGGAGAGGCTGACCCACACCTGCATGCAGGAGGCGCTCGTGCCGGACGCGCCGGTCAGAGCTGCCGGCGCATTTCGCCGCCTTCGAGGAACTGATGCAGGACCTTGCCCGGTTGCGACCGGCGCCGGACGCTGCGCACGGCGCTGCGGCTGCATGCCGCTGCCCGGATCGCCCGGCGGCTGGCGGCGCTCAAGGAACAGGCCGGCACCTTCGGCTTTGCGGACATGCTGGCGCGGCTCGACGGGCGCTCGACGAATCGGTCAACGGCGACAACGCCCGTCGCCTGCGCGAGCGGATCCTGCTCGCAGTATCCGGTGGCGCTGATCGACGAGTTCCAGGACACGTCGCCGGTGCAGTCGCGGATCTTCGATCGGCTCTACCGGGTGGCGGACAACGATCCCCAGCACGGCGCTGCTGCTGATCGGCGATCCGAAGCAGGCGATCTACGGCTTTCGCGGCGCCGACATCTACAGCTACCTCGATGCGCGGCGCAGGACCAGCGGACGCCACTATGTGCTCGGCACCAACCATCGCTCGACCGTGCCGCTGGTGAACGCGGTCAACCACGTCTTTGCGCAAGCCGAGGAATGCTCCGGCCAGGGCGCGTTCATGTTCCGCACCGATGCTTCGGCCGAGGCTGCCGGTAACGCATCGTCGCGGTGCGGACAACCCGCTGCCGTTCAATGCCGTCAAGGCCGCCGGACGCCCCGAGTCGTTCGTGACGTCGGCGGGCGCCAGTCCGGCGGTGACGCTTGCGCTCGACGAGGAACTCGCGTCGGGCGACGTCCACATGCGCCGCTTCGCCGCCCGCTGCGCCGAGCGCATCGTCATTTTGCTGAACGATACGCGGGCAGGGTTCCAGCATCCCACCGACGGATTCCGGCGACTGCGTCCCGCCGACATCGCCGTGCTGGTCAGGACCGGACGGGAGGGCGCGGCGGTCAAGCGCGAGCTGCGCCGGCGCAACGTCGCGTCGGTGTACCTCTCCGATACCGAGTCGGTATTCGACAGCGAGGAGGCGCGCGATCTGCTGCCCTGGCTGCGGGCGGTCGCCTCGCCGCGCGACGCGGGCTTGGCGCGGGCGGCGTTCGCCACCCGCAGCGTCGGGCTCTCGATCGCGGAGCTGGCCGAGCTGGCCGAGGACGACGTGGCATTCGATCTGCGCAGCGAGCAGCTGCGCGACCTGCATCGCACCTGGCAGGAGCAGGGCGTGCTGACGATGCTGCGCCAGAGCCTGCACCTGCTGCAGCTGCCGGCCCGCTGGCTGGGCGCCGGCGAAGGGACGAGCGCTGGCGACGACGGCGCCGCCCATCGCGGCGTCAACGACGGCGAACGCAAGCTGACCAACTACCTGCACCTGGCGGAGCTGCTGCAGCACGCCAGCGCGCAGCTCGACGGCGAGCAGGCGCTGATCCGCTGGCTCGCCAACCAGCTGGAGGCGCACGGCGTCGGCGACGACGAGCAGATCGTGCGCCTGGAGAGCGATGCGGACCTGGTCAAGCTGGTGACCGTCCACAAGGCCAAGGGACTCGAGTACCCGCTGGTGTTCCTGCCGTTCCCGTACAACTACCGGCCGGTGCCGGACGAAGAGAGCTTCGTGAACCTGCCGGGTGATTCCGGCGCGCGCGCGCTGGTGATCGAGCCGACGCCCGAGCAGGTGCAGGCGGCGGATGTCGAGCGTCACCGGGAGGACCTGCGGCTGCTGTACGTGGCGCTGACCCGCGCGCGCCATGCACTGTGGGTCGGGCTGGCGGCGCTGCAGCGCAGGTCGAGCCCGTGCCTCTGGCACGAGAGCGCGATCGGCTACGTGCTCGGCGGCAGCCAGCCGGTCGAGCCGGCGGACATTGCGCGCGCGGATCGCAGCCACTGGTTGCGGCGTGCAAAGAGATCGCGCTGGTGGCGGCGACGCCGGCCGCCGAGATCGGCCGGACCTTCCTCGTGCCGCAGGGATGCACCGAGCTCAACTGCGACCGCCACCGGCCTACGCCGCCGACTTCGACCGCCGCTGGTCGATCGGCAGCTTCTCCGCGCTGGTGCGCGCGCTGCCCTCCGCAGGCCTGTGGGCGTCGAGCATGGCCGCGGTGCGCGACGACGAGGCCTTGCAGCCGGCGCTGCCGGTCGATGGCGACAGTGGCGACGAGGCGACGATAGGGAGGGGCGGGAGGCAGCGGCCGCAAGAGGAGCCGCAAGAGGAGCCGCAGGCAGAACACGCAGGAGCCGCGGACATCGGCCTCGTCATCGCCCCGCCGAGCGCTAGCGCGGAGCTCCTGAAGCCCTGGCACCGCTTCCCGCGCGGCGCCTTCGCCCGGCAACTTCCTGCACGACCAGCTGGAGTGGCTGGCAGAAGAAGGCTTCGGGCTGCAGGAGTCAGCGGACCTTCAGCAGCAACTGCAGCGCCGCTGCGAGCGGCAGGGCTGGGCGTCATCGCGCCGACGACGTCGTCGCGTGGCTGCGCAAGGCGGTCTCGACGCCGCTGCCGCCGTTGGGTGCGTCTGGCGTCGCCCTCGATTCGCTGTCCGGCTTCCTGCCGGAGATGGAGTTCTGGTTCCCCAGCGAGAGCCTGCCGTCGCGGCGCATCGACGCCCTGTGCCGCGCCCACACGCTGCACGGACAGGCCTCGGCCGGCGCTGCCGGAGCGCGAACTGCGCGGCATGCTGATGGGCTTCGCCGACCTGGTGTTTCGAGCATGGCGGCCGCTACTGGGTGCTCGACTACAAGTCGAACTACCTCGGCACGAGCGATGCCGACTACGCCGAGGACGCGCTGGAGCGGGCAATGGCCGCGCATCGGTACGACGTCCAGGCCGCCCTCTACCTGGTGGCCCTGCATCGGCTGCTGCGGGTCGCGGCTGGGGCCGGCCTACCAGCCCGCCAGGCATCTGGGGGGCGCGATCTACTTCTTCCTGCGCGGCGTCGAGGGCCCGACGCGCGGCTGCTACCTGGTGCCGCCGGATCCCAAGCTGCTCGACGGCATCGACCTGCTGTTGCGCGCGACCGAAGGGGCCGAAGAATGATCGAAGGGGCCGACAGATGAGTCCTTCGTCAGGCCGCTCCAAGCGCGGCTCACCGCCGACCGGCGGGACCGGGCCTGATGACGACGAGGCCATCCCCACCACCGGTGATCTGTTCGAGGCCGCGTCGGTGCCGGTCCCGCCGCCGCGCAACGGCGCCGGCACAGCCCCGCCGGTCGCCGAGCCGCCGAGTCACCGCCGCCGCCCCAGTCACCGCCACTGCCGGACTCACCGCCACCGCCGGCCAATACCGCCGCGCTGCTGCGGACGCTGAAAGGGTGGAGCGGCCAGGGCTGGCTGCGCCGCCTCGACAGCGCCTTTGCCGGCTTCATGCTCGACCTGTGTCCCGATGCGCCGCCGCCGGTGGTGATGGCCGCGGCACTGCTCGCGCACATGGAAGGCCGTGGCCACAGCTGCCTGCTGATCGACGATCTGTTCCGGGATCCGGATGCGTTGCTCGGCTTGGGGCCGGAGGCAGCCGTCGAGTTCAAGACGGTTGCGACGGTCTTTGCGTTCCAGTTGGAGGACTGGCTGGTGGCGTTGCGCCTCAGCCCGCTGGTGTGGGTCGACCCTGGGCCGTTGCAGTCATCGCAGCCTTCGGAATCCTCGCGCGGGGACGCCAACCAGCCGCTGGTCCTGCGCGGCGACAAGCTGTACCTGCGGCGCTACTGGCGCTATGAGCGCCAGGTCGCAGCGCGGGTGCTGCAGCGGGCGTCGGCGCCGATCGCGGTGGACGAGAAGAGAGCCCGCGACTGGCTTGACCGCCTGTTCCCTGCGACGCGACCACCTCGACTGGCAGAAGATCGCGTGCGCGATGGCGCTGCGCAGCGGCCTGTCGGTGATCACCGGCGGCCCGGGCACCGGCAAGACCTACACCGCGGCGCGGCTGCTCGCGCTGCTGCTGGCGCTCGATCCGCATCCGGAGCGGCTGCAGGTGGCGGTGGCGGCGCCCACCGGCAAGGCCGCGGCGCGGCTGAAGCAGTCGATCGGCGGCGCGCTGCAGGAACTGCAGGCCAAGGTCGCGCAGGATCTGCCGCTCGAGAGCCTGGTGCGCGCCATCGGCCCCGCCCGGACCCTGCATTCGCTGCTCGGCGCGCGACCGGATACGCGCAAGTTCCGCTACGACGCCGCCAATCCGCTGGAGGTGGACGTCCTGATCGTCGACGAGGCGTCGATGATCCACCTGGAGATGATGGCAGCCCTGCTGGAGGCGCTGCCCCCGCAGGAGCCGGCTGGTCCTGCTTGGCGACAAGGATCAGCTGGCCTCGGTGGAGGCGGGCGCCGTGCTGGGCGAGTTGTGCCGCGATGCGGAGCTTCGGCCGGTATCGCCCGGAGACGGCTGCGTTCGTCCGATCCGTCAGCGGCCAGCAGCTTCCCGTGGAGTTTCTGGCCGAAGGGCCGCCGCTGGCGCAGCAGACGGTGATGCTGCGGTCCAGCCGCCGCTTCGGCGACCGGATCGGCCAGTTGGCGCTGGCTGCCAATGCGGGCGATGTCGAGCGCGCGACTGCGCTGCTTCAGGACCAGACGGCGGCGATGGGGATGCCGCGCTGCGCTGGCTCGATGCGAGATCCGCGGACGTCGCCGTGAAGCTCGCGCTGCAGGGGCGGCCGGGCGCGCCGGGCGGCTATGGTGGCGAAGGCGGCTATCTGGCGTTGCTGGCGCAGCGCCCGCCCTGCAAAGACGATCTGCTCGATGCCCAGGCGTTCGACGAATGGGTGGTACGCGTGCTGCAGGCGTTCGAGCGCTTCAGGCTGCTCTGTGCCGTGCACGAAGGCGAGTGGGGCACGCGGCAGTTGAACGCGGCGATCGAACGATCGCTGGCCGCGAAGGGGCTGATCGAGCGGCACGGCGAGTGGTACGAAGGCCGGCCGATCATGGTGACCCGCAACGACGCCGGCATCGGCGTCTTCAACGGCGACATCGGCATCGTGCTGCGGCCGATGAGGCACGACTGCCGGGCAATCGCGCAACGAAGCGGCGACCGCGCCCGGGCGTACTTCCTCGACGGCACGTCGATCCGCTCGGTCGGCGTCAGCCGGCTCGCGCATGTCGAGACCGCCTACGCCCTGACCGTGCACAAGTCGCAGGGCTCGGAGTTCGAGCACACGGTGCTGGTGCTGCCGCAGGCGCCCAGCCGGGTGCTGACGCGGGAGCTGGTCTACACCGGGATCACGCGGGCGCGCGGTGCGTTCACGCTGGTGACCGGGCGTCGGCAGGCGTTCATCGAGGCGCTGGGGCAGCGGACGCGGAGGTCGAGCGGGTTGGTGGAGTTGCTGGCACCTCACCGACTGGTGTAGCCTCCGTCGATCACGATCTGCGCCCCGGTGACGAACTTGGCCTCGTCGCTCGCAAGCCAGACGCAGGCCCAGCCGATGTCGTCGGGTTCGCCCATATGGCCGAGGGGGTGCGCCTCTGCTGTCGCCTTCTTTGCGGCCGCCGGGTCCTCCATGGTCTGCAGATGTTTCTCGACCATCGGCGTCCAGATGAAGCCGGGATGCACGCTGTTGACCCGGATGCCGTCGGCGGCGTACATCAAGGCGTCGGTCTTCGTCATCAGCGTCACCGCGCCCTTGCTGGCATGGTAGGGCGGCACATCGGGCGCGCCCACAATGCCGTAGATGCTCGACAGATTGATGATGCAACCGCCGCCGGCGCTCTTCATCTGCGGGACGGCATGCTTGGTGCAGAAGAACACGCCTTTCACGTTGATACCCTGCACCCGATCCCATTCCTGCTCGGTGATTTCGTGGGTCGGCTTGTTGGCGCCGCTGATTCCGGCGTTGGCAACCAGCGCCGTGATCGGACCGAACCGTTCCTGCACTTCGCCGAAAACCTTGCGCACCGCGGCCTCGCTGGCGACATCCAGGTGCCAGAAGGCCGCTTTGCCGCCCTGCGCTTCAATCTCCTTGACCACCGCCATTCCCTGGGAGTCGTCGAGGTCTGTGACCGCCACCATCGCGCCTTCGCGTGCCATCAGCAGACATGCTGATTTCCCGATACCCATCGCGCCGCCGGTGACGAGCGCTACCTTGTCCTTGAGTCGGTCCATGACAATTCCTCGTAGTGAATTGCCCCAGACTACTGCGAAGGCGCTCCGCGCTTTCTGATCCTGGTCAAGGAAAGGGCACTTCAGCCCATCGTCACGCCGCCTTAAGAACAAACTCGACCTTCACGGCGTCAAACGGGAATTCGACCATCCCCTTCGGCGTGCGCTCAAGAACGCCCGCGTCCAGCAACGCCTTTACGTCACCATGAACGGCTTTGACATCCCGGTCTATCCGGCGAGCGGCCTCGCGAATAGACAGAGGTCCTGCGCCGCACATGATCTTGAGCAGTTCCCACCGTTTGGCGGTGAGCACCTGCCACAGCAGTTCAGGCGTTGCGAACCCGATGCGCGCCTCCCGTTCCGTGCGGCGGCCCTTCATTGCGCGCGAGGCGTCCGCCAGCGTCTGCGCAAGTGAACGAACTTCAAGAACGACCGTGTTCACGATTCCACCTCATGACGTCAGCGTTGAAGTCGGACATGAGTTGATCCGGTGCTCGCCGTCAGGGATTTGGGCGAGCCGATATCTGACTCCATGCGCCGATGATAGTTCCGGCCGGTACAGACGCCATACGGCAATTGCGACAAAACGGGTGCCCTTGTGCGGCCGCCGCCGGATGCTTATCCTCCCATCTACGGCCGTTAGTACCTTCCGGCTGTGTTTCAAGCTAACTTCCCGGAAAACAGGGGGAGACATGAAATACCGTAACGACCCTGAAGGCCTGCGGCTCCCCGTCAAGCTCGATGCCACGACCAACGGCGAGTTCGCCCCGGTCCCGCTGGAAGCGGTGCATCGGCATGCCAATCGTCTCGCGCTGGAAGAAGCGACGGCAAGATCCCGGCGGCTGGGCATGGACCGCAGGAGCTTTCTCGTCTCGGCGTGTGGAGTCACCAGCACGTTCGCGAGTTTCAATGCGGCGTACGCGGCCGCGGGCCGCACGGGCGGCTTCTACGAGATGCCGCGCGAGGCACCGCTCGACCAGTTCGCCGCGCGCTCGGCAGTGGATGGCAACGAGTTCATCTTCGACGTGCAGGGTCACTTCGTGAATCCCACCGGCGCGTGGTTGAAGACCCTGCCTCCGTCGGCGAAGCCGTTGCAGTTCGCCACCAATCGCGGCAGTTGCGAGCCGCATCGCGGCGCCGGCGACCGCGACTACCTGAACTGCATCGGGCCGGACCAGTTCGTGAAGGACGTGTTCATGGACTCCGACACCGATCTGATGGTGCTCTCGTTCGTGCCGTCGACCCGCCAGGGCGAGCCGCTCACCATCGAGGAGGCTCAGGCCACCGCGCGCATCGTCGAGAAGCTGGAGGGCACGCATCGGCTGCTGATCCACGGGCGCGTGAATCCCAACCAGCCCGGCGATCTCGAGGGCATGGACGAACTGGCATCGAGCCACCGGATCTCGGCGTGGAAGACCTACACGCAGTGGGGCCCCGATGGTCGCGGCTTCTTCATGGACGACGAACCCGGCATCCGCCTGATCGAGAAGGCTCGCAGGCTGGGCATCATGAACATCGCCATCCACAAGGGCCTCCCCTTCGGACAGAGGTCCTACGAGCATTCGACCTGCGTGGATATCGGGCGAGTGGCCAGGCGTTATCCCGACGTGAACTTCCTCATCTACCACTCGGGCTTCGTCGCCGGGCCAGGCCGAAGGCCCGTACGACCCGGGCCGAACCGACGGGATCGACGCGCTCGTGACGAGCCTCGTGGCGAACGACATCAAGCCGGGCGCCAACGTGTACGCGGAACTCGGCTCGACCTGGCGCTTCCTGATGCGCGACCCGGACTCCGCCGCCCACGGGCTCGGGCAAGCTTCTGAAGCATTGCGGCGACAACAACGTGCTGTGGGGGACCGACTCGATCTGGTACGGCTCGCCGCAGGACCAGATCCAGGCGTTCCGCACTTTCCAGATCTCGCCGGAGCTGCGCGAGAAGCATGGCTATCCCGAAATCACGCCGGCGCTGCGCGCCAAGGTCTTCGGGCTGAATGCGCTCAAGGTCTATGCCATACCCGAGGACGTGCGCAAGCAGCACGTGAAGGATCGGGTCGCCCGGGAACGGGACGGCTATCGGAACGAGGCCGACCCCACGTTCCTGACGCACGGGCCACGGACGCGACGGGAGTTCCTGAACCTCAAGGCCTGGGGCGGCTGACGCGGCGCGGGAGGCAGCGTCAGAACGCCAGTCATACAATCGGCGACACCAGCCACACTCACAGCGACACCATGGCCACGATCAGACAGCCAGCGAATCCGGAAGCAGATCCTCGCGTCAAAGCGGTATTCGATGACATCCGCTCGACCCGGAAGACCGACTTTGTCAATAACCTCTGGCGGTCTCTGGCGTTCGATCCCGCGCTACTGGAGAGCACCTGGTCCGAGGTGAAGAGAGTGATGGCCACGCCCTCACACCTCGACCCTCTTACGAAGGAGATGATCTACGTCGCAGTCTCCGTTGCCAACGCTTGCAGCTACTGCGTTCATTCCCACACCGCGGCCGCTCGCGCCAGAGGCATGACAGAGCCCCAGCATGCCGAACTCCTGGCGATCATAGCGCTGGCTGCAAAGACCAATCATCTGGCCACGGGCTTGCAATTGCCGCTGGATCCGGTGTTCGACGCCGACTCTTCTCAGTAGTCCTGGTCCGCCCGGTATACCTCAGGGCCTGGGGCGGCTGACGCAGCGCGGGAGGCCGACGAGCTTGCGGCGGTTCTGCCGCAGGCACGCTGCCGGCTTTCGGCCGTCGCCACCGGGGTCCCATCGGCAATTCTTGACACGGATCTGGGCGGAGATCGATACTGGCTTGCAGTAGACGATAAAGCTTCTCGCATGGTGCAAAGGCCAGGGCTTCTCCGCGCTGGTCGGGTCATCTGAAGGGAAGATCAACCACAGGAGGAGAACCATGTCACGACGCCATTTCGCGATGCTGTGCGCGGCCGGGGCGGTTGCCATGAGCCTGCCGTTGTCGGCGGCCGCTCAGGACGCCATCAAGGTCGGTTTCCCGATGATCCTGTCGGGCGGGGGGGCGCTGTTCGGCGAGCCGACGGTCAAGGGTGCGCAGATGCTGGTGGATGAGGTCAACGCCAGAGGGGGCGTCCTCGGACGCAAGCTGCAACTGATCGTCAGGGACAGCAAGGGCGATGCGAACGAGGCGGTGCGCGTCTCGCGCGAACTGATCCTCAAGGACAACGTCGACTTCCTGGTCGGCACGCTCACATCGGCGGAAGGGCCGGCGGTGTCGCCCATCGCACGCGAGAACAAGGTCCTGTTCATTGCGCCGATCACCAAGACCGACATGCTGACCGCGCCGCAGAACCTGCATCCGTACGTGTTCCGCACCGCATCCACCACCACCACCGAGGGACGCAGCGCCGCCCAGGTCATGGCCAAGTGGCAGGACGTCAAGCGCGTCGGCACGATGAGCTACGACTATGCCTACGGCCAGGACGCGACCAAGGCGTTCGTCGAGCACCTCAAGAAGCTGCGCCCGGATATCGAGATTGTCGACCAGCAGTGGCCCAAGCTCGGCGAGCAGGACTACACGCCCTTCATCAACGCCCAGTTGTCGCGCAAGCCTGATGCGGTGTTCTCGTCGTTGTGGGGCGGCGGCTTCCTCACGTTCGCGAAGCAGGCCCGGCCGGTGCAGTATTTCGAGGCGCTGAAATCCCGTTTTGTCGGGGCTGGCGAGGCCGGCTCGATCGAGACGGCCAAGTCGATGGGCGCGGACTACCCCGTCGGCATCTGGGCGAACTCCTACGACGTCTTCCATTGGGACCAGGCGCCGCAGTCGCACAAGGATTTCATCGATCGCCTGAAGAAGTACACCAAGGAGGAGTACCCGTCGTCGTGGCCGCTGGTGGGTTACATGGCCATGCAGGCCCTGGTCGCCGGGATCGAGAAGGCGAAGGCGGTCGACTCGGACAAGGTGGCGAAGGCGATGCTGGACATCACCTATGACACGCCGCTCGGCAAGCAGACGATCCGCGCCAAGGACCACAACGCCAATCGGGGCCAGTTCTGGGGCAAGATGGTGAAGGATCCCAAGTACCCGTTCCCGGTGATGTCGGACGTCACCTATGTGGACCCGTTGCCGATCATGGATTGAGTGACTTCGTGGCCTTGCCGCAGCAGACCTCATCGGCCGCCGGCAGGGCGACGGCGACCGGTCCGGGAGGCATCAAGAGCGTCGAAAAGGTTCTCGACATCCTTGAGTACCTGGCCGCCGCGAGGCGCCCGGTCGGCGTGTCGGAGGTGGCCCGTGCCGTCAACTTCCATGTCAGCACCGCTCACCGACTGCTGCGCACCCTGGCTTCGCGAGGCTACGTCGAGCAGGAGGCGGTCCTGCGGCAGTACGTGCTGGGCCCGCGACTGCTGGCATTGTCCGGCACGTATCGCGGCAGCGAGGTGCTGGTACAGGTGGCGCGGCCGGAACTGGAGCAGCTTCGCGACTCGATCGGCGAGACGATTCATCTGGGCGTGTACCGCAACGGTCAGGTGATCGAGCTCGCCAGTGCCGGCAGCCGCCAGCCGGTCAGCGTGACCCTTGGCACCGGCTTTCAGGATCCGGCCCACTGCTCGGCGCTCGGCAAGATTCTCCTTGCCCACCTGCCGCAGGACTCGCTCGCGGCGCAGCTGGCGGCAGGACCGCTTGAGCGTCGCACGCCGCGTTCGATCACCCGCAAGCCGGAGCTGCTCCGCGAGCTGGTTGCGGTGCGCGGGCAGGGGTTCGCGATCGACGAGGAGGAACTTGCCAGCGACCTGTGCTGCATCGCCGTTCCGGTTGCCGACTCGTCCGGGCAAGTCGTCGCCGCGCTCAGCGTGGCGATGCCGAAGAGCCGCTTTCGCGGCGGCTCGATCAAGCGGTGGACCTTGTTGCTGGCGGAGTCGGCAGCTCGCATCGGCGAGCGGCTGATGCCGGGCGACGGCTGAAAGCGCCGTGATCGAGTCGTCGTTCATCTTCGGTCAGTTCGTCAGCGGCCTGTCTACCGCGATGTACCTGTTCCTGATCGCGTCGGGGCTGTCGCTGATCTTCGGGGTGCTGCGGGTGCTGAACTTCGCCCATGGCTCCTTCTACATGCTCGGCGCCTACCTCGCCTGGCAACTGGTCCAGTGGCTGGGCCCGCGCACCGAAAGTTTCTGGCTGGCGGTGCTGGGCGCGGCGCTGGCCGTCGCGCTGGTGGGCGCGCTGATCGAGCGGCTCCTGCTGCGCCACATGTACCGCCGCGAGGAGCTCTACCAGCTCTTGTTCACTTACGCGCTGGTGCTGGTGATCTCGGACGTGGTGCGGTACACCTGGGGCACCCAGCAGCTTGGGGTGTCCCGTCCGCCGAGCATGGAGGGAGCGTTCCTGGTCTTCGGAACCAACGTGCCGCTCTACACGGTCTTCATCATGGTGCTGGGCCCGGGGGTCGCGTGGGGGATCTGGCTGCTGCTGAACCGGACCGGCCTTGGTCGCACGGTGCGCGCCGCGGCGCTCGACCGGGAGATGCTGTCCGCGCTCGGCGCGAATGTCGGCTGGCTCTATACAGGGATGTTCGCGCTCGGCTCGTTCTTTGCCGGTCTGGGTGGCGCGCTGGTGACTCCGGTGCGCAGCCTGGTGCCGGGCATGGATGTGGAGATCATCGTGGAAGCATTCATCGTCGTGGTCATCGGGGGGCTTGGGTCGTTGTGGGGAACGTTTCTCGGTGCACTCATCTACGGCCAGGTGCTCGCTTTCGGCATCCTCATCTTCCCCCGCTTCTCCATCTTCGCGGCCTTCGTGCTGATGGCGGTGATCCTGGTGGTGCGCCCTTGGGGCTTGTTCGGCAAGCCGATCGAACGATGAAGGCGACACCGCATCGCGGATGGGTCCAGCGGGTTCCCTGGATGACGCTCGTGCTGCTCGCGATGGCGACGATTCCCTGGATGGGCTCCCGTTTCTACACTTTCCTCGCGACCGACATCGTCATCCTGGCCCTGTTTGCAACCAGCCTCAACCTGCTGCTCGGCTACACCGGGCTGGTCTCCTTCGGGCATGCCGCCTACTTCGGCGTCGGCGCCTACACCTGCGCCATCCTGATGAAGACGCACGGCGTGCCGTTCGCGGTCGGCCTGCTGTGCGCGCCGCTTCTGGCCGGGCTGGTGGCGCTGGTATTCGGCTACTTCTGCGTCCGCCTCACCCGTATCTACTTCGCGATGCTGACCCTCGCCTTCGCCCAGATCGTGTGGGGCATCTGCTTCAAGTGGAACGCCGTCACCGGTGGCGAGCAGGGGCTGTCGGACGTGCCGTATCCGGACCTGTCGTGGATGGCGTCGCTGCCGCTGGTTGGTAGCCTGCGCGTCGGCGAGCAGTACTACCTCCTGGCCCTGGCGATCGTGGCGGCATGCCTCGCGCTGTTGCGCATGATCGTGGGGTCCCCCTTCGGTCGAATGCTGACGGTGATCCGGGAGAATCCGGAGCGGGCGCGTTTCATCGGGCTCGACGTGCGGCGCTACGAACTCGCCGCCTTCGTCCTGGCCGGCGCCTTCGCCGGCGTCGCCGGCGCCCTGTTCGGACTGTTCAACCGCGGTGTCTTTCCCGACTTCGCCTACTGGTCGAAGTCCGCCGAAGTCCTGATCATGGTCATTCTCGGGGGCATGGGCCACTTCTGGGGGCCTGCATTCGGCGCGGGTGCGCTGATCCTGCTGAACCAGCAGATCAGCGCCTACACCCAGTTCTGGCCGTTCGTCCTCGGCAGCACGCTGATCGTGCTGCTGTTCGTATTCCCCGGTGGCATCGTCGGCACACTGGCCGCCGGCTGGAACCGGCTGAGACGATGACGCCCCCGAAGCGCCTTCGGCGCCTCCCCCCACTGGGGGCGCCGCCAGCGGCCCGGCGGAGCCGGATCCGCGGCGGCTGCTGGACGGGGCGCGGATCTTATCTGGACTGCCAGTCCCACCGGGTACCGTAATGACTGACATGCCGGCTCCTGCGGACGCCCAGCTGCCGGCGGAGATGCTGACGGTGCGGGATCTGCACAAGAGCTTCGGCGGCTTCACCGCCATCGGGGGCGTCAGCCTGTCGATGGCCCCGCGCGAGATCGTCGCGATCATCGGACCGAACGGTGCCGGCAAGTCGACCTTCTTCAATCTGGTGACTGGCCACATCCACCCGGACCAGGGCGAGGTGCGGTTCGAGGGGCGCGCGATCACCGGCGCGCAGCCGCACGATATCTGCCGCATGGGCATCGGCCGCTCGTTCCAGCGGATCAACATTTTCCCGAAACTCACCGTGTTCCAGAACGTGCAGGCGGCGATGATCGCGGACCGTGGCAAGGGCGGGCGGCTCTGGGGGCGCTCCGCCGACCTTTTCGTCGACGAGACGATGGCGCTCCTTGAATCTATCGGGCTCGCCGACTCTGCCGCAGCGACCAGCGGCGAACTGTCCTACGGCGCGCAAAAGCAGATCGAACTGGGGATCGCCCTGGCCAGCCAGCCGCGCCTGCTGCTGCTTGACGAGCCGACCGCCGGCATGTCGGCACGCGAGACGCGTGAGGCCATCGCCTTGCTCGATCGGATCGCGGCGGAGCGCAGCCTGTCGCTGCTGTTCACCGAGCACGACATGGCAGTGGTGTTCTCGATTGCGCAGCGGATCGCAGTGCTGCACCAGGGTCGCCTGATCGCCGAAGGCACGCCGGCGCAGGTGCGGGCGGATCCCGAGGTCAGGCGCATCTACCTGGGAGCAGCCAAGTGACAGCAGCCCCCGCCGGTCCCCCGCTGCTCGAGGTGCGCGAGGTCCATGCGGCTTATGGCCTGTCACGGGTGCTGTTCGGCGTTTCGATGGAGGTCGCGCGCGGCGAATGTGTCTGCCTGCTGGGGCGTAACGGGGTCGGCAAAACCACGACGATGCGCGCGATCATGGGGCTGACGCCGCCGGCTGCCGGCGCTGTGCTCTGGCAGGGGCGCGACGTGACCGGCTGGGCGCCGCACCGTGCGGCCCGATCGGGCATGGGCTTCGTGCCGGAGGACCGAAGGATCTTCGCTGACCTGACCGTCTGGGAAAACCTGGAGGTGGCGCAGCGCGCGGCAGCGCGGCCAGGTCGCTGGAATGTGGAGTCCGTTTACGAACTGTTTCCGAAGCTTCGTGAGCTGGCGGATCGGCGCGGCGGAAACCTGTCGGGCGGCGAGCAGCAGATGCTGACGATCGCGCGGACCCTGATGGGCAATCCGGAACTGCTGCTGCTGGATGAACCGTCGGAGGGGCTGGCGCCGCTGGTGGTGGAGCACCTCCTGGAGCAGGTGAGGCTGCTGCGTGACGAGGGGCTGACCATCCTGCTGGCCGAACAGGGGGTGGACTTTTCGCTGGCGCTGGCGGATCGTGTCTACGTGCTGGAAAAGGGCAGCGTCCGCCATAGCGGCCCGGCGGAAGAACTGCGGCGCGATGAAGCGCTGCGCAACTCGCTGATGACGATATAGGATCGACGCGAAGCCATCAGCCCGAAACGACTTTGCAGTGCAACGCTACCTCGAGGAGAAGTGACCATGCCATTCGTGAACATTCGCATCAATGACGGACATTCGCAGCAGCGCAAGGACGAGATCGCGCGCCGGGTAGTGGAGGCGATCAACGAGGTCGCGGAGATACCGAAGGAGTCGATCTGGGTGGTCTTCGAGGACGTCTCCCGCGACGACTGGTATGTCGGCCCCACCCGCGTCAGCCAGATGAAGAAGAAATGAGGAGACTGTCATGAGCGTCGAAATTCGCGACCCCCGATTCCGGGAGGTCGTGGGCGAGGAGGTCGCGTTCGAAAAGGTCGCCACCGGCTTCCTGTTCACCGAAGGGCCGCTGTGGCATAGCCGCGAGCAGTACCTGCTGTTCTCCGACATGCCGGGCGATCACCTGCGCCGCTGGAGCGAGCGCGATGGTGTCACCACGTTCCGCAAGCCCTGCGACCAGTCCAACGGACTGGCGTGGGACCTGCAGGGCCGGCTGATCGCCTGTGAACATTCCTCCAGCAGCGTGACCCGCACCGAAACCGACGGCCGGATCACGACCCTGGCATCACACTGGCAGGGCAAGGAACTGAACAGCCCGAACGACGTCGTCGTCGACCGGCAGGGGGCGATTTATTTCTCCGACCCCACCTACGGGCGCTCCGAATTCTACGGGCGGCCGCGGCCAACGCAGCTCGAGTTCCGGGGCGTTTACCGCGTGATGCCGGACGTGAGTGGCGGGGACGCTGGCGCGCACCGGCTCTCGCTGCTGGCCGATGATTTCGGCCAACCCAACGGTCTGTGCTTTTCGCTCGACGGCAAGCGCCTGTTCGTCAACGACACCGACCGCGCGCACATCCGCGTCTTCGACCTGAAGCCGGACGGTTCCGTCGGTGGCGGCGAGGTCTGGGCGGAAACCGTCGGGGAGGGCGACGGCGCACCGGACGGCATGAAGCTCGACAGCCAAGGGAATATCTACTGCTGTGGCCCCGGCGGCATCCACGTTTTCAGTCCCCAGGCACAGTGCCTCGGCGTGATCCGGGTGCCGGAATACACCGCAAACTTCGCCTGGGGCGATGACGACGGCTGCAGCCTCTACATCACCGCGTCGACGTCGCTCTACCGGATCAGGACGCGGATCCCCGGGCGACTGCAGATGGCCTGACAGACCATCCGGAGCAACACTTGAGGAGCTGATGATGAGGACCCTGATCAGGAACGCCCGGGTGATCGACGGCACCGGCAGCCGCCCCCGCGACGGCTGTTCGCTGGTGATCGAGAACGGCCGGCTGGCCCACGTCGGCCCACTGGCCGCCGCGAACGAGCCCGTCGGGGAGGACATCCGAAGATGGGATGTCGGCGGCAGGACGGTCATGCCGGGGATGGTCGAAGGCCACATCCACCTGTCGTACAACAACGTCAAGGTGATCGCCGACTTGGATCTCAACTGCCCGCCGGAGTATTCGACGCTCGTGTCGGCGAAGACGGCGGAACTGGCACTGCATTGCGGCTATACCGCCGCCCGCTCGGCGGGCTCGGTGCATGCGGTCGATGTCGCCCTGAAGCGCGCCATCGAGGAGGGCATGTTCCCGGGACCGAGGCTGCTGGCGGCAGGGCGGGACATCTGCGCGACCGGCGGCATGGCCGACTGGAACCCCTCCTACCTGAAGCTGGGCATGGAGGGCCTGGCGCTGATCGCCGACGGGACCGATGCCGTGCGGGCGGCGGCGCGGCGGGTGATCAAGGACGGCGCCGACGTCGTCAAGTGCTACATCGGCGGCGACGCCTTGCTGCCGCATACGCCGATCGGAGACTGCACCTACACCCAGGCCGAGGTCGATGCGCTGGTCGACGAGGCGCACATGCGCGGCCGACTGGTCGCGGCGCACGTGCGTGGTGAGCGTTCCAGCGAGGTGGCGGCCCGCGCCGGCGTCGATTCCATCGAACATGCCACCTATGCCAGCCAGGCGACGCTGGAACGTATCCGCGACCAGGACCTCACCCTGGTGCCGGGACTGCGCTACCTGTATTCCATCGTCGAGAACGGCCCCCGCTTCGGCATCACAGAAGACATCATCGCAGGCAGCGGGCTGCATGAAGAGATCGCCCAGGCCACCGACACCTATCGCCGTGCGCGCGAGCTCGGTATCCGCATGTGCCCGGGCGGCGACTTCGGCTTCGCCTGGAATCCGCACGGCGAGTATGCGAAGGACATCCAGGTTTTCGTCGACGTGATCGGCTTCACCCCGCTCGAGGCGATCACGTGCGCGACCCGCAATGGCGCGCAGCTGATGCGGATGGCGGATCGCATCGGCACGCTCGAGCAGGGAAAGCTTGCGGACCTGCTGGTGCTGGAGGACGATCCGCTGCAGGACATCCGTGTGCTGCAGGATCGGGACCGGATCTCGGTGATGAAAAACGGAGAGTTCGTTACCCGGCGCTTTGCGCCGGCGGTGGGTGGGCGGTAGGAGCCGAGGAGGCTGACCCCAGGCAGTCGTGAGGCCGGTACCGCATGTAAGACCGATCCTTGCGCAATGAGTAACTGAAGAGTTGTCTTTTCAGGCCAGGAGGAAATGAGTCAGCTCGCTGGACTTCGGGCCGGCAGAGTGGCGCGATCGATCGACTTGGAGGACTTCCAACTCGCTGGTGGTCTGCGAGCTGACCGCGGTAGGAGAGGCCGCTCCTCTCCTTCAGGCGGCGCTGGCGTTAGAGCGAGGCTCCGACGTTTCCGCGGGAACGTTCCATCGAGCTTGTTCCTCCTGGCGCAGCAGCCCTTCGACCGCCATGCCGTAGTCCAGCCGCTCGCCGCACCATCGGGTAACGGCCGTCGCCGAGTCGATGGCAATCCCTTCCCAACGATGCTGGTGGATGAGTCGAGTTGCGTCACCGGCGCTGCTCACCACTCCGCCGAAATGCTGTCCCCGGGAACCGGTGAAGCGCAGCGCCCCGTCATCCAGCATCCGGACATCGATCCGCCCTTCATGTACCTGGCGATGATGGAATCGGCAAAGCATCACCAGGTTCGACAGCTTCGTCTCGCCCCCGTGAGCCCAGTGCCGGATGTGATGCCCGTCGAGAAAACGGCTGTGCGTGCAGCCGGGAAAACGGCAACAGGGATCGCGCGAGCGCAGGGCGCGACGAATTGCCGGCGGTATGCTGCGCATCTTGCGGCCCACATCCAGGGCTCTGCCCGCTTCGTCTTCGACCAGGGTGACCAGGCTGGCGTCGCAGGACAGCCGCCGGGCGGTCTGTGCTGCCAGCGAAGGGCCGTTTTCGATCTCGCAGCGGCCCGGCGTGTCGTGCCTCAGCGTTTCGCTGTCGACATGAACCACGATCTGGTGGCGGTCCCCGCCGCCGAGCGCCTGGTATCCATTGCTGAGCCAGGTTTCGGCGAATAGCGCCAGCGCGTCGGCCCGGCGCTGGGACAGCGTGCCGGGTTCGTCCGCGTCAGACGAACCGGACGAACCGAACGAGTCAGACAGGTGGCCTGCTCCAGGCGTTTCCGCGGAAACGTCCGACGAGGCAGTTGCGCGAAGAAAGTCCTTTGTCGCCAGTTCAAGTGCCTTCACCAGCAATGCGCCTGTGTCGGCGGTCAGGCGTGCCCGCAGTACCAGTGATCCGTCGTCATCGTAGAACCAGTTGACGCCGCGATTGGCATACTGAACGGCTTCCCGGTCTAGCTCGCAGGCCTCCTGTGCGCGCCGATAACGCCTTACCAGCGTTTCGACATGGTGTGCCGTGCCGTGTAGCGCAATCATCAGCAGCGTCTCTTCGGTATCGGCCGTTGCCACGCGGGTCAGGGCGCGAACTTTGGAATAGCTGAGCGCGCCGCGCGCCATTGCAGCCGAGATCAGCGGCAGTCCTTCCAGCGCCCGCGCCACCCGGACCTTCTCACGGGCAGCGCCAGCATCGATGCCGCACTTCCAGCCCAACCAATGGGCGCACGACGGTGTCGATCCGTCCGCCCAGCCTTCACGGCGGTCGAATTCTGCGATCAGCACCAGCCAACGATAGCTTGCGGCGTTCAAGTGGCCGGCCAGTTCCGTGATCTGCGCTTCCAGCTCTGCCAGCGAGCGTGGTGCGAGCGACGCGTGCGGTGCGGCGGGGGACATGTAGTCGATGTCGGCGATCCGGGCAGCTGCAGTCATGACGCGCCTCCGATAGCTGTATATATGTACAGTATTATAGCGCAGATGTTCGCCGTGGGGTGTGCGGCGAAGCGTTTGAATACTGCAAGGAGGCGGGTTTTCAGTGGCTCGATATCCGACCCGAGCATGCTGCCGCGGTAGACACTACCTCTAATCCACGCCGACCCGTTCGACAGGATGCTGGTAGCGCAAGCGTTCTCAGAGCCGATGAAATTGCTGACGCACGACTCCATCATCGCGCGCTACGACCCCAACATTCTTCTTGTCTGACGCGCCGACTCCGATGCGTCTGGAACGGCTTACTTCGACCCCTCCTTCGCCTCCTCCACCGCGTGCAGCCGGTCGAACTCCCAGACGGCCTCGAATCCCATCAGCCGACTGAACTCGCCGAAGTCGTATAGCGAATCGGCGACCTTGTGGCTGCCGCCGTCGCGTTGCAAGGCGGTATAGACCTGCTTGAGCGCGGCGCCGGCCGCCAGGAAGCCCAGGGCAGGATAGATAGCGATCCGGTAGCCGATTTCCGCCAGCTGCTTCTGGGGCAGCACGGGCGTTCTTCCACCTTCAACCATGTTGGCGAGCAGCGGCAGGTCGAAGGCCTTGCCGATGCGCCTCATCTCTTCTTCGGTTTCAGGTGACTCGATGAACAGGACGTCGGCGCCGGCCTTGGCAAAGCCCTCCGCCCGCCTCAGCGCTTCATCCAGGCCGAGCGTGGTCCGGGCATCGGTGCGCGCGACGATCAGGAAGTCGGGACTGGATCGGGTCTCGACGGCGACCTTGATCTTCATGACCATGTCCTGCAACGGCACGACACGGCGACCGGGCGTGTGCCCGCATTTCTTCGGCACCTCCTGATCCTCCAGTTGAATGCCGGCGGCGCCCGCGGCTTCGTAGCCGCGCACGGTATGCTGGACGTTCAACAAGCCGCCGTAGCCGGTATCCCCGTCGGCGATCAGCGGGGTTTTGGTGCCCTGGGCGATCTGGCCGACCCGGCTGACCATGTCGGTGTAGCTGGCGAGGCCGGCGTCGGGAAGGCCGAGATGGGACGCGGTGACGCCGTAGCCGGTCATGTAGAGGGCATCGAAGCCCATGGCGTCGGCAATCCGCGCCGAGATCATGTCGTAGACGCCGGGGGCCGATATGAATTTGCCTGAGCGGACCAGTTGGGCAAGGGTTTGTTTGCTCATTTTTTCTCTCTTTCTTTAACTATCTATCTCTCTGATTACGCACGAGAGTATTTATTGAAGCACCAGAGTTATCGGTTGACGCACGAGAGTATCTACTGACGCACCAGAGCGGGTAGCCAGAGCGCCAGCTGAGGGAAGCTGGCGACCACCAGGACGACGAGAAGAACGGTCAGGATCCAGGGAAGCGTCGCTCCGACCACGAAGGCGAACGGACGAGCGGAAATGCGGGTCAGGACGAAGAGGACCATTCCGAAGGGCGGGGTGACCTCGCCGATGACCAGTGTCATGATCATCACGACGCCGAAATGTACCGGATCGAAACCGACCGCGATGGCGACAGGAACCAGGATCGGCGTGAGGATGTTGATGGCCACGATCACCGACGTGAAGCAGCCGATCACCAGCAGGAACACGATGATCAGGACGATGATCGTGGTCGGATCGGCACTGAGTCCGGCGAGCCATTCGGCGATGGCGTCCGGGGTCTTGGTCCGGGTGAGAATCCACCCGAACAGCGTCGAGCAGGCGAGGATGAACATGATGATCGCCGAATCCAGCGTTGTCCTCCGGAAGATCAGCACGAGCTTGGCGAGGCCGACGTTCCGGTAGATCACCACGGAAAGGATGATCGCCCAGACCGACGCGACAGCGGCCGCTTCGGTGGCGGTGAAGACGCCGAAGATGATTCCGCCGATCAGGATCGCCGGGGTCAGCAACGATGCGAAGGCGGACAGGAAGGTCACCCAGACGCGGCGAAGGCCGGAAAACGCGCGCCTGGGATATCCGCGCCGCCAGGCATAGAAGGCGACCAGAAGCATCATCGCGGCGCCCATCAGCAGCCCCGGAACCGCGCCGGCCAACAGTATGTCGGTCACGGAGACGTTGGCGAGAATGGCAAACAGGATCGCCGGAATGCTCGGCGGAATGATCGGACCGATCAAGGCACTGCCGGCGGTGACACCGATGGTGAAGCGGTCGTCGTAACCGGCCGCACGCATGGCCTTGATCTCGATCGCTCCCAGTCCCGCCGCATCCGCGGTTCCTGAGCCGGACATACCCGCGAACACCATGCTGGCGATGACGTTGACGTGACCGAGGCCACCCCTGAAATGGCCGACGGCAGCGTCGGCGAATGCGAAGATCCGGTCGGTCGCCCCGGACTCGTTCATCAGGTGACCCACCAGAAGGAACAGCGGAATCGCCAGCAAGGGGAAGGAGTCGATGCCGTAGACGATCCGCGACGCGATCAGTTCGAACGGCAGGTTGTCGATGCCGCGGGTCAGTGCGAAATAGATAGTACCGGCGGTGCCCATCGCGATAGCTGCCGGCAATCCGACCAGCAGCAGGGCGACGAGGGCCCAGAGAATGAGCGCAACCGGCGTCATGACGGTGCGCTACCGGACTGCGGCAGGTTTTCGCCGGCTAAGCCCGCCGCGATCTCGATGATCCGTCCGACGGCCAGCACCACCATGAGCCATGCGCCGATGGAGGCCGCGAGATAGATATGGCCGTTGTTGAGCCAATCCATGGTGGCCAGCGGGATATCCCAGTTGGCGCCGACGAGCCGGGTCGCGCCGATGGCGAACACCGAGAGGAACACGGCAGCCGTCAGCTGATAGAGGATATGCAGTCCGGCGCGCAGACGCGGCCGGTAGGACAGGCCGAGGAGATTGTCGATGGCGTCGATCCGGATATGCGCGTCGAGCCGGCTGGCCACGACGGCGCCGAGAAATACTGCATAGAGGTTCAGCAGACGGGCCAGTTCCTCGCTGAATACGATCGATACGCCCAGGTAGCGGTAGACGATCTGGGCGACGACGGCGAGGAAGAACCCGATGAACGACGCCGTCGCGAAAATGTCGATCGCGAAGGCGACGCGATCCATCCACCGCGCCGCGAAGCGGGCAATCATCGACTGCTGCTACTGCGCTTTGCCTGCCGCAACCGCGGCTTCATAGACGCCGGGGGCTAGCGTGGCCTTGGCAGCGGCTTCGATGATCGGCATGGCCTTGGTGCGGAACTCGGGCTTGGGCTGCACCAGTTCCAACCCCGCCGCCTGGAGCTTGGCGACGATCTCGACGTTGGTTTTCAGGGTCGCGTCGGTGCCGGCCTTGGTGGCGACCTCCACGGCTGATCGGATTGCCTTCTGCTTCTGTTCCGGAAGCTTGGCCCAGAAGTCTTTCTGAGCCATCACCGTGACATAGGACTGCTGGTGCGCCGTATCGATCAGGTACTTCTGTGCCTCATAGATCTTGCGGCCCAGGATGTTACTGAGCATGTTCTCCTGCGCGTCGATGACGCCCGTCTTCAGGGCGGAATAGACCTCGGGCGAAGGAATCGGCGTGATGGTCGCGCCCATGCCGCCCCAGATCTTGATCCACATCGGGATCTCGGGCATGCGCACCTTGACGCCCTTCAATTCGTCCAGCGTCTGGAACTTCTTGTTGGATGTCGACCAGCGCGGCCCCTGGTAATAGGTGCCGAGAAAGACGCCGCTGCCCTTCTGGAGCAGGGTGCGGTTCATCTTCTCACCGATGGGGCCGGAAAGAAAACGCTCGATGCTCGCGTAGTCCGGGAAGAGATAGGGCACCAACGTGGCGTCGAGTTCCGGGTAGTACAGAGCGCTGTGGATCACACCCATCTGGAACTGCGTCTCGCCGAGCTTGAGCATCTCGAGGAGTTCCTTCTCCCCGCCGAGCTTGCCGTCCAGGAAGGTGTCGATCGTGATGTCGGGTTCCGATTTCTTCAGTTCGGCAATGAAGGTGTCGACGACTACCTTGTTCACGCCGGTGTTCGGAACGGCCGAGGCCAGCGAATACTTCTGGGCGAACGCGGGTGTCGTCACGAGACCGGCGATCAGGGCTGTGCCCAGGGCGATTGACAATAGAAAACGCATTGCGATGTCTCCTGATTCTTGTTAGGGCCGCGCGCCTGGCTGCGACGGGACCTCTACTGAGGAGGTCGTAGCATAGCAGCCCGGTTGGGCATCGGGCCAGGGCGGGCGGGCCGCGACGGGAAGGATGCTGGTAGCGCAAGCGTTCTTCGAGCCGATGAAATTGCTGACGCACGACTCCAGCATCGCGCGCTACGACTCCAGCATTATTGTCGTGTGAAGCGCTGTCCGGTTCGACCGGAACAGGCTACGTTAGCTGGCTACTTTGAATTGTCTTTCGCCTCATCCACCGCGTGCAGCCGGTCGAACTCCCAGACGGCCTCGAATCCCATCAGCCGACTGAACTCGCCGAAGTCGTATAGCGAATCGGCGACCTTGTGGCTGCCGCCGTCGCGTTGCAAGGCGGTATAGACCTGCTTGAGCGCGGCGCCGGCCGCCAGGAAGCCCAGGGCAGGATAGATAGCGATCCGGTAGCCGATTTCCGCCAGCTGCTTCTGCGGAAGCACCGGCGTTCTGCCGCCTTCGACCAGGTTGGCGAGCAGCGGCAGGTCGAAGGCCTTGCCGATGCGCCTCATCTCTTCTTCGGTTTCAGGTGACTCGATGAACAGGACGTCGGCGCCGGCCTTGGCAAAGCCCTCCGCCCGCCTCAGCGCTTCATCCAGGCCGAGCGTGGTCCGGGCATCGGTGCGCGCGACGATCAGGAAGTCGGGACTGGATCGGGTCTCGACGGCGACCTTGATCTTCATGACCATGTCCTGCAACGGCACGACACGGCGACCGGGCGTGTGCCCGCATTTCTTCGGCACCTCCTGATCCTCCAGTTGAATGCCGGCGGCGCCCGCGGCTTCGTAGCCGCGCACGGTATGCTGGACGTTCAACAAGCCGCCGTAGCCGGTATCCCCGTCGGCGATCAGCGGGGTTTTGGTGCCCTGGGCGATCTGGCCGACCCGGCTGACCATGTCGGTGTAGCTGGCGAGGCCGGCGTCGGGAAGGCCGAGATGGGACGCGGTGACGCCGTAGCCGGTCATGTAGAGGGCATCGAAGCCCATGGCGTCGGCAATCCGCGCCGAGATCATGTCGTAGACGCCGGGGGCCGATATGAATTTGCCTGAGCGGACCAGTTGGGCAAGGGTTTGTTTGCTCATTTTTTCTCTCTTTCTTTAACTATCTATCTCTCTAATAACGCACGAGAGTATTTATTGAAGCACCAGAGTTATCGGTTGACGCACGAGAGTATCTACTGACGCACCAGAGCGGGTAGCCAGAGCGCCAGCTGAGGGAAGCTGGCGACCACCAGGACGACGAGAAGAACGGTCAGGATCCAGGGAAGCGTCGCTCCGACCACGAAGGCGAACGGGCGAGCGGAAATGCGGGTCAGGACGAAGAGGACCATTCCGAAGGGCGGGGTGACCTCGCCGATTACCAGCGTCATGATCATCACGACGCCGAAATGTACCGGATCGAAACCGACCGCGATGGCGACGGGAACCAGGATCGGCGTGAGGATGTTGATGGCCACGATCACCGACGTGAAGCAGCCGATCACCAGCAGGAACACGATGATCAGGACGATGATCGTGGTCGGATCGGCACTGAGTCCGGCGAGCCATTCGGCGATGGCGTCCGGGGTCTTGGTCCGGGTGAGAATCCACCCGAACAGCGTCGAGCAGGCGAGGATGAACATGATGATCGCCGAATCCAGCGTTGTCCTCCGGAAAATCAGCACGAGCTTGGCGAGGCCGACGTTCCGGTAGATCACCACGGAAAGGATGATCGCCCAGACCGAGGCGACAGCGGCCGCTTCGGTGGCGGTGAAGACGCCGAAGATGATTCCGCCAATCAGGATCGCCGGGGTCAGCAACGACGCGAAGGCGGACAGGAAGGTCACCCAGACGCGGCGAAGGCCGGAAAACGCGCGCCTGGGATATCCGCGCCGCCAGGCGTAGAAGGCGACCAGCAGCATCATCGCGGCACCCATCAGCAGCCCGGGAACCGCACCGGCCAGCAGTATGTCGGTCACGGAGACGTTGGCGAGAATGGCAAACAGGATCGCCGGAATGCTGGGCGGAATGATGGGACCGATCAAGGCACTGCCGGCGGTGACACCGATGGTGAAGCGGTCGTCGTAACCGGCCGCACGCATGGCCTTGATCTCGATCGCTCCCAGTCCGGCCGCATCCGCGGTTCCTGAGCCGGACATGCCCGCGAACACCATGCTGGCGATGACGTTGACGTGACCGAGGCCACCCCTGAAATGACCGACGGCAGCGTCGGCGAATGCGAAGATCCGGTCGGTCGCCCCGGACTCGTTCATCAGGTGACCCACCAGAAGGAACAGCGGAATCGCCAGCAAGGGGAAGGAGTCGATGCCGTAGACGATCCGCGACGCGATCAGTTCGAACGGCAGGTTGTCGATGCCGCGGGTCAGTGCGAAATAGATGGTACCGGCGGTGCCCATCGCGATTGCCGCCGGCAATCCGACCAGCAGCAGGGCGACGAGGGCCCAGAGAATGAGCGCAACCGGCGTCATGACGGTGCGCTACCGGACTGCGGCAGGGTGTCGCCGGCTAAGCCCGCCGCGATCTCGATGATCCGTCCGACTGCCAGCACCACCATGAGCCATGCGCCGATGGAGGCCGCGAGATAGATATGGCCGTTGTTGAGCCAATCCATGGTGGCCAGCGGGATATCCCAGTTGGCGCCGACGAGCCGGGTCGCGCCGATGGCGAACACCGAGAGGAAGACGGCAGCCGTCAGCTGATAGAGGATATGCAGTCCGGCGCGCAGACGCGGCCGGTAGGACAGGCCAAGGAGATTGTCGATGGCGTCGATCCGGATATGCGCGTCGAGCCGGCTGGCCACGACGGCGCCGAGAAATACCGCATAGAGGTTCAGCAGACGGGCCAGTTCCTCGCTGAATACGATCGATACGCCCAGGTAGCGGTAGACGATCTGGGCGACGACGGCGAGGAAGAACCCGATGAACGACGCCGTCGCGAAAATGTCGATCGCGAAGGCGACGCGATCCATCCACCGCGCCGCGAAGCGGGCAATCATCGACTGCTGCTACTGCGCTTTGCCTGCCGCAACCGCGGCTTCATAGACGCCGGGGGCCAACGTGGCCTTGGCAGCGGCTTCGATGATCGGCATGGCCTTGGTGCGGAACTCGGGCTTGGGCTGCACCAGTTCCAACCCCGCAGCCTGGAGCTTGGCGACGATCTCGACGTTGGTTTTCAGGGTTGCGTCGGTGCCGGCCTTGGTGGCGACCTCTACGGCTGATCGGATTGCCTTCTGCTTCTGTTCCGGAAGCTTGGCCCAGAAGTCCTTCTGAGCCATCACCGTGACATAGGACTGCTGGTGCGCCGTATCGATCAGGTACTTCTGTGCCTCGTAGATCTTGCGGCCCAGGATGTTACTGAGCATGTTCTCCTGCGCGTCGATAACGCCCGTCTTCAGGGCGGAATAGACCTCGGGCGACGGAATCGGCGTGATGGTCGCGCCCATGCCGCCCCAGATCTTGATCCACATCGGGATCTCGGGCATCCGCACCTTGACGCCCTTGAGGTCGTCCAGCGTCTCGAACTTCTTGTTCGACGTCGACCAGCGCGGCCCCTGGTAATAGGTGCCGAGAAAGACTGCGCTGCCCTTCTGGAGCAGGGTGCGATTCATCTTCTCACCGATGGGGCCGGAAAGAAAACGCTCGATGCTCGCGTAGTCCGGGAAGAGATAGGGCACCAGCGTGGCGTCCAGCTCCGGGTAGTACAGAGCGCTGTGGATCACACCCATCTGGAACTGCGTCTCGCCGAGCTTGAGCATCTCGAGGAGTTCCTTCTCCCCGCCGAGTTTGCCGTCCAGGAAGGTGTCGATCGTGATGTCGGGTTCCGACTTCTTCAGTTCGGCAATGAAGGTGTCGACGACGACCTTGTTAACGCCGGTGTTCGGCACGGCCGAGGCCAGCGAATACTTCTGGGCGAACGCGGGTGTCGCCGCGAGACCGGCGATCAGGGCTGTACCCAGGGCGATTGACAATAGAAAACGCATTGCGATGTCTCCTGATTCTTGTTAGGGCCGCGTGCCTGGCTGCGACGGGACCTTTACTGAGGAGGTCGTAGCATAGCAGCCCGGTTGGGCATCGGGCCAGTCGCAAAGGTTCCTGAGTCACCGCAGTGGGAATCAGTACGCCTTGAGTTCTGGAGACTTCACGGCTCATCGTCGATGGTGCGTGGCCGGCAACGATAGACTGGGAGTCAACGTGATGAGCCTAGAACGATCCGACCATGCCCCCGTCGACGTACAAAACCTGGCCGTTTACATATGAGGCGGAACGCGATGCCAGGAAGACGACGGCGCCGGCGAGATCATCGGGCTCTCCCCAGCGACGGGAAGGTGTCCGATCGGTGATCTGACGGCTGAACGCTGGATCCGTGCGGGCGTCGGCGTTCAATTCAGTTGCGAAGAACCCGGGCCCGATCATGTTCGCGGTCATGCCGTACGGGCCGTACTCGACGGCGAGCGCCCTTGTCAGGCCCACCAACGCGTGCTTGGTCGTGACGTAGCTCGCGGCGCCAGGTCGGGCAATGCCGGACATCACCGACCCGATATTGATGATGCGGCCGAAACCCGCGCTGCGCATGGGTTTCACTGCTTCGCGCGCGAGAATAAATGCGGCATTCAGGTTGAGGTCAAGTACCCGGCTCCATTCCTGCGTCGTGTTCGATGTGAAGGACCCGCGACGGATCGTTCCGGCATTGTTGACGAGGATATCAAGCCGGCCCATCTTCTGGAGCGACTCGGCCACCACCTGCATTGCACCGGCTTCATTCGAGACATCGCCGATGACCGCAGTCCCGTTTATCGCCGCAGCTCGCTCGCCGGTAAGCGTCGCATCCCGGGCGTTGACGACCACCCTGGCGCCGGCGCCAGCCAGAGCCTGTGCCATTGCCCAGCCGAGCCCTCGGCTCGATCCGGTCACGAGCGCTACCATTCCCTCGAGGGAAAATCGGTCAGCTACGCTCTTCATGGCGGCCCACTTTCGCTGCCCGTTCGCGCAGGACCGCCAGCAGGTCTTGCGCGCGTCTGCTGCCGCGGCCCCGCCGGGCAGGTTGCCACGCACGTAGCCGGGCCGGATGTCCTCGATCTCCGCCAAGGCGTCCACTGCCTGCGCCGCGGCCACGCGGTACTTGCGCAGGTCGTTGACCGTGAGCATGTAGGTGTGGAGGACGTCGATGTGCGGCGGCGTCACGCCCGCCCGGTGGAGGAGGCAGTTGAGCCAGTGCGTACCGGCGAGCATCGCCGCTTCGATGACCATCTCGTAGTCGGCAGGGCCGCATTTCCGCAAGGTGCGCTCGATCTGCTGCGCCTTCACTCGATGTTCTTCGGGGGTCATGTACTCATCCCTGCAGGCGGACGGTCAGCAACTGCAGGCAGCGGCGCAGAGCAACGTCGCATTCCGCGACGATCGCCTGCGTCGGTTCGCGCTCGCCGCGCACGCAGGGGTCGCGGTGGTGCTCGATGACCTCCATGGCGATCATCATCTCGGCAATGTCCGGTGGCACCGGGGGATCGATCTTCGGCCGGCCAACATGCAAGACATCCCCCAGAGGATGAAAGCGTGGCTGCGGTTCGCCGCCCGGCTGGGGAACAAGGTAGACGCCCGGCTGCATCGGAAAGACGTCGTCCGCCCGGGTGACCCCAGCGTCATGCAGAGCCGCGTTAACCGCGTGAGTACCGCAGTTCATCGCCGACCAGAACCACAAGGCGAAGTCATCCAACGGATCCAGCCGGGCGCGCAGCGCTTCGAGTCGGCCGATCTTCTCGAGATGCGACGCGATGTTCATGGCCTTGACCCTACGGGCCGCTATTGCTTGGTCAAGCCGAGTTCCTCGAGAATTCCTCTCATAGTAGCGAACTCCGATTCGTAGTACCGCTGCATCTGGGCCGAGTTCATGTAGGCACTCGACCACAGGCTGCGTTCCAGTGTCTCCTGCCAGCCGGGGTCCTTCGAAAGTCGCGCAAGCACTTCATCCCAGAACGCCACCGCCTCCTTGGGCATGTCTCCGGGGCCCGCAAAGCCCTGCGCGGTCGCGTACTCGACATCGAAGCCGAGCTCGCGCCAAGTCGGGACGTCCTTCAAATAGCCGCTCCCTCGCTGAGGCGACGTCTGGGTCAGCACACGAAGCTTCCCGGACTGGACGTGGACCGCGGGATTCACTGCGGAGACGAGGGAGACGTCCAGGTGATTGCCCATGGCTGCAATCATGGATTCCGGTCCCGAGCGAAATGGCGTGGTCGTCATCTTCTTGATGTCGACGCCTGCCGCCTTCAGCGGGATGGCCGCCGCGAGGTGGAGGTGATTGCCTGCATTTCCGAAGAAGCCGAAACTTAGGGCACTCGGATCGGCGCGCATCCGCTCGATGAGGTCATTGCCGCTTTTCAGCGGGGAGTCCGCACCGACGGCGGTCACGTGGGTTTCCTTGAACAAGATTCCCAGTGGGGTCAGGTCACGCCAGTCCATCTTTGACTGGCCGGTAAGCTTGATCGTCAGGAAGGTATGCGAGATCGAGAACAGCGTCTCTCCCGAACCCCGGTGCTGATTCACATAGTCCAGCGCAATTCCTCCGTTGGCACCGGTCTTGTACACGATGTTGACGGGAACATCGACCAATCGGTTGTCTTCGATGTACTTCTTGAGCATCCTCGCCATCATGTCGACCGATCCACCCGGTGCTGCGGGATTGACGATCTCGATTGCACGGGAGGGTTTCCAGGGCGCCTGAGCCTGGGCGCTGAACGCGCAACCGAGCATGCAGACCAGGAACAGTCGCAACATGGATCTTCTCCTCTCCTGTTTCGTGAGTCGGACTCTAGCGAGAGGCTTGCCCGATGTCAACAAGAAGACATCTATAGGTCTCCTGATGCGGTGCAGCGTGACGACGCAAAGGCCGCTGGGTATGCTGCAAAACTCTTGTATAGGACTTAATAGGACTCATGATGCCACGCGCAATCGTGCTCGACCGCGGGACAATGTCGCGACACTGATCGATCCCGGCAAAGCGGGCGAGTCATGCACGCTGCAGGGCGAGGCCACTGGTGAACTCAAGCTCCAAGAGGGCGTTCCCTTCGGACACAAGGTATGCATTCGCGGATGCGTCGGCGGGCGCCGACATTTTCAAGTACGGGCAGGTCATCGGGCGGCGTCGCCCGACCTGGCGGTCGGCGAGTACGCTCACGCCCACAATATCGAGTCGGCCCGCGGCCGCGGCGACCAGGCTCGCAAGGGGTAAGGCATGACAAAGACCTTCCAGGGATACGTGCGCGCCGAACGGCAGCGGTCGGCGTGCGCAATCGGGTCGCGGTGATCTCGATCATGGACAACTGCAATCCTGTCACCCGCTCGATCTGCCACGCAGTCGACGGTACGCTTGCCGTGACCACGCTTATTCGTGCGCGGACAGTACGGCCACGATCTCGAGATCGCGTTCAACACGCTCGCAGGCATGGGGCGCAATCCGAACATCGCGGCGGTCCTGCTGGTGGGGCTCGAGGAAGGCAGACCTCGGAGGAGGTGGCACGCCGCATCCGCCCGAGCGGCAAGCCGGTGGAGTCGATCAATCTGCAGCCCGACGGGACTATCAACTGCTGTGGCAGAGGGCACGCGGCGGGCAATGAAGCTCGTCATCGCGCGCGTCGAGCGCCGCGGCCGTATGTCTTGCCCGGTGTCCGGATTGCTCGTCGGTGTCGAGTGCGGTGGATCGGATACTACCTCCGGGCTTACCTGCAATCCGACCATCGGACGACATGGCGGACCGGCTGGTCGACGACGGCGGCTCGGTGATCATTTCGGAAACCTCGGAATTTCTCGGCGCGGAACATTTGTTCGCCGAGCGCGCCGAGGAGCGCGTCGGTTCGCAAGGCTTTCGTCGACGCGGTCCTGCGCCTCGAGCAGCAGGCGTTGGATCGCGGCATGGACATCCGCGGCACCAATCCGACCGCCGACAACATCCGCGGCGGCCTCACCACGATCGAGGAGAAGGCGCTCGGCGCCATGGCCAAGGCGGGCACGCCGGCCCCTTTCGAGCGTGCTCAGCTACGGCGAGGCGACCGGCGAAGCAAGGGCCTGCATTTCATGGACGCGCCCGCGCCGGCGGTGGAGAACCTCACCGCGTTCGCAGCGGCAGGCTGCCAGCTGATCTTCTTCGGCACCGGCGTCGGCAATCCGATCGGCAACATGGTCGTCGCCGACGGTGAAGGTCTGCGGCAACGTGAACACGTTGCGCACGATGGCCGACAACATCGACTTCGACGCCTCGGACGATTCTCGAGAGGGGCGCGCAGGGTAGCGCTCGTCGGTGATCGCCTCTACGAATACGCGATCGCGGTGGCGTCCGGTACGCGCACCTCGAGCGAGGTGCTCGACGTGCGCGAGACGGCGATCAGCCGCTTCGCGCCCACCATCTGACGGCGCGCCCGGTGACC
Source organism: uncultured beta proteobacterium (assembly GCA_963834335.1). Lineage (GTDB taxonomy): Bacteria > Pseudomonadota > Gammaproteobacteria > Burkholderiales > Burkholderiaceae_E > Lautropia. Next base: position 48,205 of record CAWIBK010000009.1, read on the forward strand.
AAAGTTCGAGCGCGTCTGCGAGTCGCTCCTGCGCCGATCGAGTCTGGGCAGCTGCGCGAGGGCGATCGGTTGCCGTCGGAGGCGCAGCTCGCGGCCGAGTTCGGCGTGAGCGTGGGCACGATGCAGAAGTCGCTCGCGCGCGCTCGCTCAATCCGGAGCTGATCACGCGCGAGCATGGACGCGGGCACCTTCGTCTCGGGCTCGCGGGTCGGACCCGGGCGGACGTGGAGCTATCTGCGGTTTCGCGACGCCGCAGGCAAGGAGCTGCCCAACTTCATCCACGTGCAGTCGGTCAAGCGCATGCGCCCGCAGCGGGCCCTGGTCGGACTTGCTCGGGGACCGAGGTCGGGTACGTCCGCATCGAACGGCGCATCAGCGTGGGGGGCAAGATGGAACTGCACAGCGAGTTCTGGCTGCGCGAAACGGACTTCGTGCGCCTCGACGGGGTGGACAACCAGCTGCTGGAGAAGAATCTGCGCGTTCTGCTGGACCAGAAGCTCTCGCTGCCGACCTTGCGGATCGACCAGTGGATTCGCTTCGAAGCGCTGCCGGCGGCCGATCGTCCGCGAGCTCGGCATTGCCCGATGAGGCACGGGCTTTCGTGATGGAGATGCGAGGCTATCCGTCCGCGACCAGCCGCTCTTCTACCACCGGGTCTGCGCGGGGCCGTTCTCGGAGAGCCTGGTCATTGTGCGCTAATCTGAAATCTAAGGGGGGTAACCTGATGAAGCGGACTCTTGCTTTCGTGGCGCTGGCGCTGACTGCAACGGTGGCGTTAGCAGATGACTTTCCAACACGCCCGATCAGGTTCATCGTGGCATACCCCGCGGGCGGCGGGGTCGACTTCATGGCCAGGCTGGTAGCTACCGATGTGTCCACTCGGATCGGTCAGCCGGTGGTAGTCGAGAACAGGCCAGGGGCCAGCGGCGCGCTCGGAACAGGAATCGTTGCCAAGTCAGAGTCCGACGGCTATACAGTCCTGGTCACGGGCGACGCGCCGGTCACCCAGCTTCCGCTGCTGACGCGCACCACCTATGACCCGTATAAAGAGTTGCTTGCGTTGGTGAAGGGTGTGACGGTGCCGACAGCGGTGACCGTCCCGGCGAACTCGCCCTACAAGTCGTTCAAAGAGCTGGTTGAGGGCGCACGCGCCAATCCGGGCAAGGTGACATGGGGCACGCCGGGCAACGGCAGCTCGATGCACGCCGAACTCGAACTTCTCAAGGAGAAGCTCGGCGTAGATATCGTGCATGTCCCTTACAAGGGCGCTCCGCCGATCATCGTCGACACCATCGGGAATCAGATATCGGTTGGTGGGCCGGGATTGCCACCAACTCTCGCCCACGTAAAGTCAGGGCAACTGCGTCTTCTCGCCGTATGGGAGAAGGAACGCAACCGAGCGTTCCCGGATGTGCCGACCGTGAAGGAGGCAACGGGCGAGGCGTCCCTTGAGGGACTGCCGACCTGGTACGGATTTCTCCTACCAGCCGGAGTGCCTAAGCAGATCGCGCAACGGCTCGAGACCGAGATCGTTGCCGCGCTGAAAAACGACGACGTGACACGCAAACTGTCTGAAGTGGGTGCCACGGTGGTCGCGCAGAGGTCCGAACAGTTCGACCAGTCGAATCGCGCGCAGTCGTCGACGTTCGCGGCGATGTTCAAGAAGCTTGGGCTCAAGGCCGACTAGGCCCCTTACGATGCGCCATCCAGTAGATGTCCTCGAGCGGTGGACCAAGGCAGTGTTCTCATCCTGTGGAATGCCCGAGGATGCCGCGAGCCTCGCGGCATCGGTACTGGTGCGAAGCGAGATGAGGGGCTACCGTACCCACGGGCTGAGCCGGGTCCCCTCCTACGTTGAACGGCTCAATGCGGGGGATTTCAACGCCCGCCCGGAGATGCGCCACCGGATGTTTCCGGGCGGCATCGTACTCGACGCCGACGGCGCCATGGGACAAGTCGCTGGGCCACAGGCACTCACACTCGGACTTGAGGTGCTTGGAAAATCGGCATCGGTGCTCATCGCGATACGCGAGTGCGGGCATCTCGGCGCGCTGGGCATTCACGCCTTGTTGGCCGCAGAGGCCGGCGCATTCTGCATGCTGGGCCAGCGGACGCCTCCCATCCTTGCCATGGAAGGATTTTCCCACGCAGCGATTGGCCACAACCCCATCGCCTTCGGGTGTCCGATGTCCAGCGGACCGCCGATCGTGTTCGACATAGCGTGCAGTGTAGCTGCCCGCGGTCACATACTGCTCGCCGCTCGTGAGGGCAATTCGATCCCACCGGGGTGGGCAGTCGACGAAACCGGGGCACCGACCACCGATGCCCAGCAGGCGCTGAGCGGTGCCTTGTTGCCGGTGGGTGGCCACAAGGGAGTGGGAATGGCGATGATGATCGAATGCCTCGCAGGCGCCTTGGCGGCAAGTGCGGGATCGCTATCGTCCATGCAGGATTCCATACCGAAGTCTGGAGCGGTGGGCCGCCAAGGGGGATTTATGTGGTTGGTCAAGCCCGGCGCTTTCGTGGAAGAGTCCCTGTTCGGATCATATATGGACCAGTGGACCCGCCACTACCTGGACGCGGGAGGGGGGCGGAGTCGGCTCCCTGGTGCACGAGGCGCGAGACGCGAGGAGGAAGGCTTCGCGAAGGGGTTGGACATTTCGGGGGCGATCGAGTCCGAGCTGGCCTCACTTGGCGATCGGCTCGGCATTCCGTTCCCGACGCGCTCCGTCGATTCCAAGGCTTAGGATCACCCGTTTCGGCATTGATTCCCAGGATGCTTCCCGACGCGGTGAGCGCTGGCGAAGAGACCGCTAAGACCGCTAAGATCGATTGAGCGAGGCTGGCTGGCGGATGAAGCGCTTGGACAAGTCTCCCTTGGCGGCGCTGGTAAAGCCTGTTTGCTTTCCCGGGGCTACTTGTTCGACTACGGCCACCCCGTCAGCAAGGTCTGCATGACCCTAGATCCGTCCCTTGCGGATCTGGGCAGGGTCGGTGGGAGCTTTGTGCATCGGGTCTTTCATGGGGCGGTCTCTGGTGGCCGTGTTCGATGCGGGTACTACCAGTAGCTGACCACCATCCTGGTCGCCAGCACGTACAGCAGGCAGGCGAACACCCGCTTCAAGGTCTGCACCGGCAGACGGTGGGCGGCGCGGGCACCGAGCGGTGCAGTCAGGACGCTGGCGACCACCAGTGAGAGCAGCGCGGGCAGGTAGACGAAGCCGATGCTGTACGGCGGCAGTCCGTCGATCTGCGAGCCGCTGAGGATGTAGCCGATCGTCCCGACCACGGCGATCGGCACGCCGATGGCGGCGCCGGTGCCGATCGCCACGTGCATGGTGACGCCGCAGAACAGCATGAAGGGGACGGTGAGAAAGGTCCCACCCGCGGAGACCAGCCCGCAGACGATGCCGATCAGTGTGCCGATGGCGAGGAGCGCGGCCGGGCCCGGCAGGGTGCGTGCCGCCGACGGCTTTCGGCCGAGCAGGATCTGGGTCGCGCCGCCGAATACGATGACCGCGAAGGACAGTGCGAGAGCACGTTGCGAGATCCAGCCGGAGGCCAGGGAGGACAGCAGGATTCCGGTGAGCATGCCGGGCGCCATCCGGCGCACGATCGTCCAGTCCACCGCACGGTGGCGATGATGCTCGCGCACGCTGGCGCTTGAAGTGAAGACGACTGACGCCATGCCGGTGCCGAGCGCGAGGTGCACCGCATGTTCCGGCGCGAAGGCCTGGGCGGTGAACATCGCCGACAGGATCGGCACCAGCGTCATTCCGCCACCGATGCCGAGGAGGCCGGCGAGCCAGCCGACGGCGGCGCCGGTAGCGAGGTAGGCGGCAATCCAGATCAATGCATTTTCCTGATCCGACAGGGTGGCCGCATTATCCACCATGGTCCAAAGGCAGATCCCGCCGACAGTCACTTGCTGGGCGGGATCTGCCGTGGGTCGAAACGATTCGACCCGAGGCTAAAGAGCCAGCTTACGCAATATCGAACCGGTCCAGGTTCATCACCTTGGTCCAGGCGGCCACGAAGTCCCGCACGAACTTTTCCTTCGCGTCCGCGCCGGCGTAAACCTCCGCGATGGCGCGCAGCTGCGCGTTCGAGCCGAAGACCAGGTCGACACGGGTGGCGGTCCAACGGGGTTCACCCGTCTTGCGGTCACGCCCTTCGAACCGCTCCCTGGAACCCGAGACGGCCTTCCATTCGGTAGCCATGTCGAGCAGGTTGACGAAGAAGTCGTTGCTCAACGCGCCCACCTGGGTGGTGAGGACACCGTCCTTCGTTCCGCCGACATTGCCGCCCATCATGCGCATGCCGGCAACCAGAACGGTCATCTCCGGCGCCGTCAGCGTCAGCAGCTGCGCCTTGTCGAGTAACAGGGCCTCCGACGGCACGCTGTAGTTCGTCTTCTGGTAATTGCGAAAGCCGTCCGCGATCGGTTCGAGGGGGGCAAACGACGTCACGTCGGTCTGCTCCTGCGAGGCGTCCATGCGTCCGGGTGCGAACGGCACGGTAACCTCGTGACCGGCTTTCCTGGCTGCCTGCTCGACGCCCGCGCTACCCGCCAGGACGATCAGGTCGGCGAGCGAGATCTTCTTGCCGCCGGCCTGCCCGATGAATTCCTTGCGGATGCCTTCGAGCACCTGCAGCACCTTCGCCAGTTGCTCGGGCTGATTGACGGCCCAGTCCTTTTGCGGCGCCAGGCGGATCCGCGCGCCGTTGGCACCGCCGCGCTTGTCGGAGCCGCGGAAGGTGGACGCCGAGGCCCAGGCCGTCGAGACGAGTTGGCCCACCGTCAGGCCTGATGCCAGCACCTTCTTCTTGAGGGATGCGACATCCTGCTCGTCGACCAGGGGGTGGTCGACTGCGGGAATCGGGTCCTGCCAGACGAGTTCTTCGGCCGGCACCTCGGGGCCGAGATAGCGTGCAACAGGCCCCATGTCACGATGGGTGAGCTTGAACCAGGCACGCGCGAAGGCGTCGGCGAACTGATCTGGGTTTTCCAGGAACCGGCGGGAGATCTTCTCGTAGGCAGGGTCCAGGCGCAGCGAAAGGTCGGTGGTCAGCATGGTCGGCGCGTGACGTCTGGCGGGATCGTGCGCGTCGGGGATGGTGCCGGCACCCGCGCCGTCCTTTGCCACCCACTGGTGTGCGCCTCCGGGACTTTTTGTCAGCTCCCATTCAAAGCCGAAAAGGTTCTCGAAGAAGTTGTTGCTCCACTGCGTGGGGGTTTTAGTCCAGGTCACTTCCAGGCCGCTGGTGATCGTATCGCCGCCCTTGCCGGTGCCGAGACTGTTCTTCCAGCCGAAGCCCTGGTGCTCGATGTCAGCCGCTTCGGGCTCGGCCGCGACGTGGTCGGAGCCGCCGGCGCCGTGAGTCTTGCCGAAGCTGTGGCCGCCGGCGATCAGCGCGACCGTCTCTTCGTCGTTCATGGCCATGCGTCCGAAGGTGTCCCGGATGTCATGCGCTGCGGCAACGGGGTCGGGGTTGCCGTCCGGACCCTCGGGATTGACGTAGATCAGTCCCATCTGAACCGCGGCGAGCGGGTTCTCCAGGTCGCGCGTGTGCCGGTCACCGTCCGCGTCATCGTCTGATACCAGCACGCCGCCTTCCTCCGTAACGCCTGTCGAGCCGTGGGCATACCGCACGTCACCACCCAGCCAGGTCGTCTCGCGCCCCCAATACACATCCTGATCCGGCTCCCACACATCGGCACGGCCGCCGGCAAAACCGAAGGTCTTGAAGCCCATGGTTTCCAGCGCGACGTTGCCCGCCAGGATCATCAGGTCGGCCCATGAAATCTTCCGGCCGAATTTCTGCTTGATCGGCCACAGCAGGCGACGGGCCTTGTCGAGGCTCACGTTGTCCGGCCAGCTGTTGAGCGGCGCGAAGCGCTGCTGGCCGCGACCCGCTCCGCCGCGGCCATCGCCGATGCGGTATGTGCCGGCACTGTGCCACGCCATGCGGATGAACAGCGGACCGTAGTGCCCGAAGTCCGCGGGCCACCAATCCTGGGAGTCCGTCATCAATGCAGCGAGGTCCTTCTTCACTGCAGCCAGATCAAGGCTCTTGAATGCCTCGGCGATAGTCGAAATCCTCTCCCATGGGATCGGACTTGGCCGAGTGCTGGTGCAGCAGTTCCAGGGGCAATCGCTGGGGCCACCAGTCGCGGTTGGACGTGCCGACGGCGGCGGCTGCGCTGAACGGGCACTTCGCACCGGTCTTGTCGTTGCTCATGTCGTGATCCTTGATCTGCAATGAAACGAAACTGAAGTTGGATCGATTGTCCTGCAGAATCAACGTAGTGCGGATGAGCAATCTTTATCGCTGCCATAGCGATACTCGACTTCGCCTGCCGCTTGGCAATCCGCTTACAGCGGCGCCTCCAGGCGCGCGACAGGCCTCGACGTGGTAGCTAGTTGCGCTTGACCAGTTCGACCCGGCGGTTGCGTGCGCGGCCTTCCTCGGTGGCATTGTCGGCGATCGGCAGAGTCGCGCCGAATCCTGCCGCGTCCAGGCGCGAGGCGTCCTTGCCGGCGAGCCCGCGGGCCAGCAACGCGAGCCGCACCGCTTCGGCGCGTTTCTGCGAGAGGGCCTGGTTGTAGTCGGCGGCGCCGAAGTTGTCGGTATGGCCGTTGATCGACAGCTTCAGGCCTGGGTCGGACTTGAGCAGGGAATAGACGGAGTCGAGCACCGGCTTGGCATCCTTGCGCAGGTCGGCACGGTCGAACTCGAAGTTGAGGTACAGGATCGCCTTGCCCGATTCGTCCAGCGACCGCTTGAGTTCTGAAGCTGCCAGCGGCTTGATCTTGAGTTGGAGCGGGCCCTTTTCCAGCACCACCAGGACGTACTCGTCGCCCTCGTCACGCACCGACACCTGCGTCCATATCTCCCGCTCCGGCGTGCGGATGAGGTAGGTGGCGCCTTCGCGCGACTGCTGCTCGCTGCGCGCAACGGTGTCGATGGCGCCGCCGGTGAAGCGGCCGCTGTAGATCATGGTGCCGCCCTTTTCCTCCACCAGCAGGCGGTAGGACTCGACGATCTTGTCGAGCGACTGGCTGCCGGGGGATCGGGCGGCGAAGTGCCGCATCAACAGGTGGCCGCCGACTTCCACCGTCTGCTCCGGCGCGGGCTGAAAGTGGTAGCGGGCGAAATCGCTGTCGCGCGTCCAGCTCGATGCCGCGGGTGGCACCGGCTCGAAGCCCTCGAGCGACGGCAGGAACGGGAAGTTGCCGGGGTCCCGATCCGAAATGACGACCGCGGCAGCGGCCTCGGCGGCCGCGGCGAGCCGGGTCCCGGGGGGAACGACGGCGATGACAAGGGCGAAGACCAGCGACAACGCGACGAACGCAGGGCGGCTCGACATGATTGTTCCCTCCGGGGCCAGGACGAGAACGTACGCCTTCGCCTGCCGCTTGGCAATCCGCTTACAGCGGCGCCACCAGTCCGCTCTCGTTGACTGCCTCCGAAATAGTGCGCACCAGCGCGCGATAGCGATGCACGGGGCCGTTGCTGGCCACAGCGAGAATCCCGGCGTTCATTGCCGGTCGTGTCGGCAGCATCCGGATCCTGCCGCTGTCGACGTCGGCTTTGACCATGGCCGAGGGCAGCACTGCGACACCCTGGCCGGCGCTGATCAGTTGGGCCATCAGCGCGAGCGAATTGCAGGTGCTGACCCGCGAGGGCGCGACGTCGGCGGCGTTGAACCAGGCGGTCATGCTGGTGTATATGGTGGACGGATTCGGCATGGTGAGGATCGGCAGGTCGCGCAGGTGGCGCGGCTTGATCTCGCCGCGCGGCAGCCGCATCCGGGTACTGGCAAACCAGGCGAGTTCGATCAGGCCGATCGGCTCGACCACGTGGGCCTCGCCGACCTGCGGGTCGGTCAGTACTGCGATATCGAGTTCGCTTGCCAGCAGCTTGCGGTTGAGCGAGGTGCCGACGTCCAGCGTCAGTTCGACCTTGAGATCCGGGTAGTCCGCGATGAGGCGCGGCAGCAGGCGGGGGAGGGTGAGCAGGGCCACCGATTCCACCGCACCCAGCCGCAGCAGGCCGCGAAGCGTGTTGCCACCGCCACGGGCACTGGTGGCGATCTCGTCGCTGAGACGAAGCATGCGGCCGACGGTGTCGAACATGGCACGACCGCGCGCGGTCATCCGCGACTGCTGGTTGCTGCGCAGGAACACCTTGGCGTCGAGGATCTTTTCCAGCTCCGCGATGCGCGCCGTGATGGTGGGCTGGGTCACGTGCAGGTGGCGCGACGCGGCATGGAAGCTGCCCAGCCTGGCGATCCAGTAGAAGGCTTCCAGCTGGGCGAGGGAAGCGCGCACGGTGACTCCGGCAGGGCATTTCTGCGATCAGAAAATCTTATCACGGGGACCATGATTTCCGATTACCGCCTCGGCGTCACCGGCGGCTAGATTGGGTGCATGCAACAGATCGGCATCGACGTGGGCGGCACCTTCACTGACCTGGTGGTCTCGGACGGCAGCCGGGGCGTGCGCACGCTGAAAGTGCTCTCGACCCCGGAGGATTACAGCCGCGGCATTCTTGGCGGTATCGACCAGCTGGTCAGCACCCGGGCGCTGGCGCCGGCTGAGGTAGGGCGCATGGTGCATGCCTTCACGGTCGCGACCAACGCGCTCCTGACCCGCACCGGGGCCCGGGTCGGCTTGATCACCACCCGCGGTTTCAGGGACGTGCTGGAAATCGGCCGCCTGCGGATGCCGCAGCTCTACGACATGGGCTGGGACAAGCCGGTGCCGCTGGTGCGCCGCAGCCTGCGCCTGGAGGTCGCGGAGCGCATGAGCGCGACCGGTGAAGTGGTCGAAGCGCTGGACGAAGCCAGCGTGATCGTTGCCATCGACGCGCTGCTGGCAGCGGGCGTCGAGTCGATCGCAGTCTGCCTGTTGCACTCCTATGTGAACCCCGCCCATGAGCGTCGCGTGCTGGAGATCCTGGAGCGGCGGGCCCCGGGCCTGACGACCTCGGCTTCGTTCCAGGTGCTGCCGGAGATCCGGGAGTTCGAGCGCACCAGCACGACGGTGGTCAATGCCTTCGTCAAGCCGGTGGTCGACGAATATCTCGCACGCCTGGAGCAGGGCCTGGCGGCGGCCGGCGCCCACGCGCCGCTGATGGTGATGCAGTCGGCGGGTGGGGTGATGACGTCGGCCACTGCGCGCCTGCTGCCGGCGCAGTGTGTGGAATCGGGTCCGGCCGCGGGGGCGGTCGGCGCAACGGCGCTCGGCCGGCTGCTGGGCCTTGCCAACATCATTGCCTTCGACATGGGCGGCACCACAGCCAAGGCCTGCCTGATCGAGGATGGCGAACCGCGTCTCACCGACCAGCTGGAAGTGGGCAACCAGTTGAACGCCGGACAGCGGCTGTTGAGCGGCGGCGGCTACGTGGTGCGGGCTCCGGCCATCGACCTGGCGGAGATCGGCGCCGGGGGCGGCAGCCTGGCCTGGATCGATGCCGGCGGCGCCCTGCGGGTCGGCCCGCGCAGCGCGAGTTCGGTGCCGGGGCCGGCGTGCTACGGACTGGGCGGAACTCTGCCGACGGTGACCGATGCCAACGTGGTGCTGGGCTTTCTGAATCGCAGTCACCTGCTGGACGGGGCAATGCCGATCGATTGCGTCGCCGCCGAAGCCGCGATTGCGAGCGCGGTCGCGGTGCCGCTCAAGATTGATGTTCACGAGGCTGCCTGGGGCATCCACGAAGTCGCCAACTCGACGATGGTCCGGGCGGTGCAGGCGGTCACCAGCGAGATCGGCCGCTCGCCGGGCGATTTCACGATGATCGCTTTCGGCGGCAGCGGCCCGGTGCATGCGGCGTCGCTGGCGCTGCACGCAGGCATCGGCCAGATCGTGGTGCCGCCCGCCTCGGGCGTCTTCAGCGCCTTCGGCCTGCTGTTCGCGCGAATCGAGCACCGGCTGGTTCGCACCTGCTCGATGGACTCGGCCGAGGCCGACCTCGACCGGCTTGCGAGCCTGGCACGGGCGCTGCAGGAAGAGGCGACGGCCCTGATGCACGCCGAGGGGGTGGCACGCGACGGCTGCGAGCTGATCTGCCAGCTCGACCTGCGCTATCGCGGCCAGAGTTCGGAATTGGCCGTCACCGTGCCGATCCCGCTGACCCGGGCGGCGCTGGACCAGGCGGTCGATGCCTTCCATGCCGAGCACGAACGCACCTACGGCTACGGCAATCCCGGCGAGGCGACCCAGATCGTCAACCTGCGCCTGCGTGCCCGAGCCCTCGGTCATGCCGCGATCGACGTCAACGCCGATTCGATCAAACCCGCGGGCGGCGGCACGCCTGCCGATGACGGATCGGTCGCGGCGAAGAGGTCGGACGAGGCGCCGGGCGACGGCACCGGTGATCCGCCATCGCGCCAGGTCTTCTTCGGATCCCGCTGGGGCTGGCGGAAAACGCCGGTGCTGCGCCGGCACCAGCTGGCGCGCGAGCAGGCCGCGGCCCAGGCTGGGCCACTGGTCATCGAGGAGTACGACACCACCATCGTCGTGCCGCCCGGTGCAACGGCCTGGCGCGACGGCACCGGCAGCGTGCGCATCGACCTCTCCCTGATCCTGCAAGCCTGAATAGCCATGGCCACCCGCCGCGATCCGATCCGACTGGAATTGCTCAAGAATGCTTTCGCCGCGATCTCCGACGAGATGGCGGTGACGGTGGTGCGCACCGCGCGCTCCTACGTGATCAAGGAGGCGATGGACTTCTCGACCGGGCTGATCGATCCCCACGGCAACCTGATCTCCCAGGGACTGTGCCTGCCGATGCACATGGGGTCGTTCCCGCCGACCATCGAGGCGGTGCTGCGCCGTTTCGGCGATGAGATAGAAGCCGGCGACATCTACATCACCAACGATCCTTACGTGGGCGGCGGCACGCACCTGCCGGACATCTACGTCTTCAAGCCGATCTTCCACGAGTCGATCCTGCTCGGCTTCGCTGCGGCGATCGGCCACCAGACCGACATCGGCGGGCGGGTCGCCGGCGGCAACGCCTGCGACAACACCGAGATCTACCAGGAAGGCCTGCGGTTGCCACCGGTACGGCTGTTCACCCGCGGGATGTTGAACCGGGACCTGATGGACACGCTGTGCCTGAACGTGCGGCTGCCGGACAAGGTGAGCGGCGACGTGATGGCGACGGTGGCCGCCTGCACCCGCGGCGAGCGGGCGATGCAGGGCCTGGCGCGGCGCTATGGCGCCGAGGTGCTGCTCGACGAGATGGCCCACCTGCTCGACTACACCGAGCAGATGACTCGCGCCGAGTTCGGCAAGCTGGCCGACGGCCAATGGACTTTCGAGGATTTCCTGGACGACGATGGCTTCAGCGAGGAGGCGATCCGAATCCGTTGCACCATCACCAAGCACGGCGACGCACTCGACGTGGACTTCAGCGGCAGTTCGCCGCAGGTGCGCGGCTCGATCAACCTTCCGTTTTCCATGACCCAGTCCTGTACCTATGCCTGCGTCCGTTGCATCATGGATCCGGGCTTACCTACCAACACGGGATTCATGCGAGCGCTCAAGGTCACGGCGGAACCAGGCACGATCGTTCATCCGACGACCCCGGCACCGGTCGCCGCCCGTGGTCTGACCGCGATGCGCGCCACCGAAGCGATCTGGGGCGCGCTGGCGATGATGCTGCCCGAGCGGGTGTTCGCCTGCGGCGCGCAGGGCGACTTCGGCGTCACCATCGCGGGCTATGACCGGCAGCAGCAGCCCTTCGTGCTGCTGGAATTCCTCTTCGGCACCTGGGGCGGACGACCCGGCAAGGACACCAACGACGGCCTGTCGTCGCTTGCGGTCAACTACTCCAACTCCCCGATCGAGGTGCTCGAGGGCGAGCAGCCGGTACGGATAGAAGCCTACGGTTTTCGCACGGATTCCGGCGGGCCGGGCCAGTTCAGGGGCGGCGTCGGCATGCTGCGAACGTATCGCCTGACGGGCGTTGACGACGCGGTCCTGCAGGTGCGCAGTGACCGCCAGAAGTTCCGCCCGTACGGCCTGCAGGGCGGCCACCCCGGCGCCAATGCGGCCAACTTCCTCACCGGCAGCGATGGCGTGCGCCGGCAGTTGCCGGGCAAGTTCATGCGTACCCTGGCGCTCGGAGAATGCTACGAGGCGATCCTCGCCGGCGGCGGCGGCTGGGGCGATCCGCTCGAGCGCGACGTGCAGGCGGTGCTGGCCGATGTCGAGGACGGCAAGGTATCGTCGCGCGTGGCCGAGGACGCCTACGGCGTCGTCTTCGATGCCGGCGAGCAGGGACTGCAGGTGGCGCAAGCCGCCACGCGCGCGGCGCGGCAGCGGATCCGGCAGGCCCGTGAGCAACGCGCGGGGCAGCTCTCATGACACCGCCCGCCACGCCTTACCTGCTGCTCGACCTCGACGTCTTCGATCGCAATGTCGAACGGCTCGTCCAGGCGATCGTGCGCGACGGCGGCAAGCAATGGCGGCCGCATGTCAAGGCGATCCGCTCTCCCGCACTGGCGCTGCGGCTGCTGGAGGCCGGCGCCAGCGGTGTCACCTGTTCCAACGTGGAGGATGCCGCCCACATGGTGGCGGCCGGTATCGGCGATGTCCTGATCGCCACGCAGGTGACCGGAGAGGTGCGGCAGGAAGCACTGGTGGCGCTGAACCGCCGGGCACGAGTGAGGTGCACGACCGATTCGCTGCACCATGCCCGTAGCCTCGGCAGGGTGGCGGCCGCCGCCGGCGTGGTGCTGCCGGTGTTGCTGGAAGTCGATGTCGGCCTGGCCCGTGCGGGAGTTGCGCCGGGCAGCGCGGCGGTGGAGATGCTGCGCAGCCTGCAGTCGGTGCATGGGCTGCGCTGCGACGGGTTGATGGCCTGGGAGGGACACACCACCAGAATCGCCGACCCGCGCGCCAAGGAAGCGGCAATCCGCGAGGCGGTCGGCCGCCTGACCGAAACCGCCGCGCAGTGCCGCGCCGCGGGGCTGGCAGTGGCGATCGTCAGCTGCGGCGGCACCGGCACCTACACCGTCACCAGCCGCATAGAGGGCGTGACCGAGCTCGAGGCGGGAGGCGGGGTGTTCGGAGATCTGCGCTATCGCAACGAGTTCCACATGCCGCTGGAGATGGCGCTGACCTTGCGCACGGCGGTGATCAGCCGCCCGACTTCGCGGCGGATCGTCTGCGACGCCGGCTGGAAGGTCACCGGCTATTACCCGACCCCGTCCGAGCCGGTCGGTGTGCCCGCGTTCGAGCGCCTGTCCTACTCCGCCGAGCACCTGACGATCGAACTGGTGGCGGAGGACGACACCATTGCGCCGGGCAGCGAGCTGTCGCTGGCGGTGGGTTACTCGGACGCGACCGTCTTCCTGCATCGGCGGTTGTACGCCGGCCGTGGCGGCCGCATCCTCGAAGTATTCGACTTACCTGACCACGCCTGACAATCTGAAAGGGAGAATTCGAGTGAGCAACAAGACGGTCGACGAATCGAAGATCGATGCGGCGCAGAACCGGCATGCCGCCAAACGTGACTTCCTGAAGGGATCGGCACTGGTCGGGCTGGCCGCCGGTGTCGCCGCCGCGAGCGCAGCCGGGTCCGCGCTGGCGCAGTCGCTCGACAGCGGTATCCGCAAGGAGTCGACCCTGGCCAAGGTGCTGTCCGGCGGCACCATGCGGGTCGGCTATGCCCAGACCGGTCCGTTCTTCTATCGCAATGCCAAGACCGGCGAGCTGGGCGGGGTCTATCACGACGCGGCGTTGTCGCTGGCCAAGCAGATGGGCGTCAAGGTCGAATTCAAGGAGGTTACCTTCCAGAACGCGACAGTGGCGCTGCGCCGCGACGACTACGACGTGTTCGGCTCGAACCTGACCTACACGATCCCGCGCGGTGTGTCGGTGGACTACATCGGTCCCCTCTTCACCCTCGGCAGCCTGCTGATGGTTCACAAGGACAACGCCGGCCGCTTCAAGTCGCTGGCCGACTTCAACGATCCCGGCGTGACGTTCTCGGTGGTATCGGGCGGCAGCGAGGAGCCGCGGATCCCGGTGCTGTTTCCGAAGGCCAAGCTGATCACCACCACCGGTCAGGCCGAGCTCGGCGCCGAACCGGTGCGCGCCAAGAAGTCGGATGTGTGGATGAGCAGTCAGGTCACGGTGCTGGCGATGGCGCAGAGAAACAGCTGGGCGCATCCCTTCGAGCCCGAGAAGCCGATCGATCCGCGGCCGAGCAGTTGGGCGGTGCGCTACGGCGATCCTGAGTGGCGCAACTTCCTGGACTTCTGGGCCAAGTTCATGGTGGTCAACGGCGAGATGGACCGGCTGCTGAAGACGCACATCGAGCGAATCAGCACCACATGACGCCAGGCGCCGCGCCCAGCATCCGGGTGGTCGACCTGCGCAAGTCCTTCGGCACGCACGAGGTGCTGAAGGGCGTGAGCTTCGACGTCGAGCGCGGCACAGTGGTCAGCATGATCGGCGCGAGCGGCTCCGGCAAGAGCACGCTGCTTCGCTGCATCAACCACCTGGAGGCTCCCAGCGCCGGCGACATCCTGATCGACGGCGAGTCGATCTGCTGGCGGCAGGAGCCGGCCGGTGGCGAGCCCGGACCCGCGGGCGGCCCGCGGCGGCCGCGGCCGCTGGGGGAGATCAACCGGATCCGCCGCGAACTCGGCATGGTGTTCCAGCAGTTCAACCTCTGGCCCCACATGTCGGTGCTGGAGAACGTGATCGAGGCGCCGCGGCGGGTTAGAGGCCTGTCCCGGCGCGATGCGATCGAGCAGGGCGAGACCTGCCTGCGGCGGGTGCACATGCTCGACAAGGCGCGCGAGTATCCGGCCCGTCTGTCCGGCGGGCAGCAGCAGCGGGTGGCCATCGCGCGGGCGCTGGCAATGCGTCCCAAGGCCATGCTGTTCGACGAGGCGACTTCCTCGCTCGATCCCGAACTGACGGACGAAGTGCTCGCGGTAATGCGCGACCTGGCAAGCGACGGCACGACAATGATCGTGGTCACGCATGAAATGGGATTCGCGCGGGAAGTGTCGGACCGGGTGATGTTCCTGCATAACGGCCTGATCGAGGAGCAGGGTCCGCCGTCGGACCTGTTCGGTGCGCCCCGCTCGGAGCGGTTGCGGCAGTTCCTGGCCAAGACGGCGCGCTGACGGCCGAGTGATGCTGTCCGACTCGCTGCGCGAAGCGCTCGACCTGACCATTCTCTGGGAATACCGCCACGTGCTGCTGAAGGGCCTGGCGATGAGTGTGGGCGTCTTCGGTACTGCCGCCGCAGTGGCCCTGAGCGCCGGACTTCTGGTGGCGCTGCTGCGCACCGGCCGCTGGCGCCCGGTGCGCGCCATCGCCACCTTCTACACCGAAGTCTCGCGCAACTCGCCCGACTACATCATGGTGGTCTGGGTGCATTTCGTGCTGCCGCTGCTGATCGGGACCCTGATCGGCCGGCGGCTGGAGTTCCACCCCTTCTACTCCGCCGTGATCGCGCTCGGCTTCGTCTACAGCGGCTACTTCGCAGAGACCTTCCGCGCCGGTATCGAGGCGGTGCCGCCGGGGCAGGTGGAGGCCGGCCGGTCATTCGGCATGTCCGGGGCCGCGATCATGCGCCGCCTGATCCTGCCCCAGGTGGTACGCCGGGTGCTGCCGGAGTCGCTCAACCAGTTCATCTCGCTCTTCAAGGCGACCAGCATCGTGTCGCTGATTGCAGTGCCGGACCTGATGTACCAGGTGTCGATGATCACGGCGGCGGAGATGAAGGCCCTGCCGATCTATACCGGCGCCGCGCTGATCTACTTCGTGGTCGTGTTCGCATTCGCCAACCTCCTGCAGATGCTGTTGGGCCGCTGGCGCAACCGCATCCTGGCCTGAGTCGGGGGCGGTCGGCGCATGGGTAACTGGGAGCGATTCGTCTGGAACCAGCGCGACGCGCTCTGGGCCGGGCTCCAGGTCACCTTCGAGATCTGCGTGATCGCGTTTGCGGCCGCCTTCGTCGGCGGTCTTCTGTTGTGCCTGGTGCGCGTCTACCTGCGGCCACTGCGGCCGCTCGCGATTCTGCTGATCGAGTTCTTCCGCGCCACGCCGATCCTGGTTCAACTGCTGTGGGTCAACTACGTGTGGCCGGACCTGTTCGGCTGGCCGACGACTTTCTTCGGTGCGGCCTGCGTCGCGTTGGCCCTGCAGTCGAGCGGCTACCTGGCGGAAACCTTCCGCGGTGCGATCGAAGCGATTCCGCGGGGGCACATCGAGGCGGCGGACTCGCTCGGCCTGCCACCGGCGCGCCGCTTCCTGCGGATCGTCCTGCCCCAGGTCCTGATCCAGGCCGCGCCCTCGCTCGGCAACCAGTTCACCGTCATCGTGAAGTCGTCGTCGCTGGTGTCGGTGATCTCGGTAGCGGACCTTATGTTCCAGTCGCAGAAGATCGTGAACATGTCCTACGAGCCGATCGAAATCCTGACCGCGACGGCGGCGATCTACATCGTCTTCATCTTCGCGTTCTCGGCCGCGAGCAAGGCGGCGGCGGATCGGTGGAGAAGGCGGTACGGGCTGGATCAGCGGGTGTAAGTGTCCGCCACTACTATATAGTGGGATTATTGCCGCGCTCAGGGTCGGGCTTGCCCGCCGGATCGCTTGATCCGCTCAGCATCCGTTCTCTCTCAGAAATGCCAATACCCCGTGAAACCGTCTATCCATGGGCGTCTCAAGGGATTGGCACGCCCAGTAATAGAGCCCACCCCGGTTGCACTATGCCTGGGCGCGGATCTGTTCTTGTCAAATAGTATCGACGAAAGTACTATATAGTGGATAGAGGGTAGTCACATCAGCTGACAGACAAGCCGCCCCTTTTCACGGAGACAGGATGAAGATCGAGCGCGTCGAGGTGTTTGGAGTGGCGATGCCACTTATTGGTGAGTACACCACGGCCTACAAAAGCAAATCGATTCAGAAAAGCGCGGTGGTTCGGATTACGGATAGTGAGGGTCGGATCGGCCTCGGTAATGTTGATCCGGTACCCGGGTATTCGGTCGAGTCGATAGAGGACACGCTCGCGGCGCTGAGATCGCGCTTCGGTCCGCTGGTTGTCGGCATGGATGCCGGCAATATCCATGTGCTGTGGCATAGGATGTCCGCTGTCTCCCCTGATTTCCTCGACGCCAAAGCGGCAATCGAGATGGCGTGTGTCGACCTGACGGCGCGAGCGATGGGGGTCCCGGTTTATGACTATCTGGGCGGCGCAGTCCGGGAGCAACTGCATTTCAACGCGTGGATCGGTATCTTGCCCCCCGACGATGCGGCAAGGGAAACCGCCTCCTGGCAGCGACGTGGGTTTCGCTCGGCAAAGGTGAAGGTCGGTGGAGGAATTGAAGCCGATCGCGACCGGATCCGGGCGATCCGAGAAGCTGTCGGGCCCGATTTCTTCCTGCGCATCGATGCCAATGCGGGGTATGACGCCGATTCATCAATCCGACTCGCTCGGATGGTGGCACCCTACGACCTACAGTTGTTCGAGCAGCCGGTTGCTGCCGACGACCTTGAAGGCATGAAGCGCGTCAGACGTGAGGCGGCCGGCATTCCGATCATGGCGGACGAGTCGGTGCTCGATCATGCCAGCCTCATACGCCTGATCAAGGCGGAGGCAGCGGATATCGTGAAGGTCAAGGTCATGAAGCAGGGTGGGTTATGCAACACCCGCCAGATGATCGAGACCGCCGCGGCGGCCGGTCTTCGCTGTGTCGTCGGTCACGGCTTTGGTCTCGGCGTCAACACATTGGCCGAAATCATGTTGGCGGCAACGTCCAGCAACGTGATGGACGGCCTGGAATGCGTCGGTCCTCTGAAGACGGCGGATGACATCGTCAGCAATAAGCTCGACCTGAGTTCGGGCACTCTGCCTTTACCGGAGGGCCCAGGCCTCGGCGCCAGGCTGGATGAGGAAAAACTCGAACGCTACCGCATGGAAGTCCCGGTCTAGTCGCAGCGCGGCCCCGTTTTGCCTTCCTTTTTCAAGTACGCTGAAACATCGAGGAGACAGCATCGTGAAGGTTATTCCCTCTGGCGCCGCCTTGGCCGCCGATATCCAGGGTGTGGATCTGGGCTCATCGCTCGACCCGGACACGCTCAAGGCGATCGTCGACGCCTGGTCGCAGCATCTGGTGCTTCGATTCCGTGGCCAGCAACTGACTGATCCGCAATTGGAGCGGTTCTCCGCCCTTCTCGGCAAGCTAGACGCCGCGCCGATCTACACGGCAGGAACCCGGGTGAATGTCGACAGCGACTTTGTGACGGTGATCTCCAATGTCAAGGTCGATGGCAAACCGATCGGAGACCTGGGCGATGGCGAGTCGCTTTGGCATACCGATATGTCGTACAACCCGGTGCCGCCGATGGCCAGTGCGTTGTATGCGCTGGAAGTACCGGGGGCCGGCGGCGAAACCGGCTTCAACAACATGTACCTCGCATATGAGACCCTCCCGGCCGACCTCAAGCGGCGCGTCGATCGCCTGGAATGCAAGCACGATGCAAGCCGCAACAGCACTGGCGGGCGGCGTGGGGACTATCCGGACGTCACCAATCCCAAGGACGCGCCGGGCGCCGTGCATCCGATGGTCCGGACCCACCCGGTTTCCGGCCGCGACGCCTTGTTCCTGGGGCGCCGCCTGAATGCATACATCATGGGGCTGAGTCTCGAGGACAGCGAGGCGCTTCTGAACGAACTCTGGGCGCATGTTACCCAGGACAGCTTGACCTGGTATCAGGAATGGCAGGTGGGGGATCTCATCCTGTGGGACAACCGCTGCGTCATGCACCGGCGCAATGCATTCGACGGCGGCAAACGCCGCATCATGCATCGCACGCAGATTGCCGGTGACAAACCTGTCCGGATCTCAAGGCCCGACCACGTCCGCGCCGCTTGAGCGCATCGACAAGCAGACAGAGGAGACAACATGGCATATCGCAGACATTTTCTACGGCGGGGCGCCGCGTCCTACTTATAGCAAGCGCGCTCGCTTGCCTGGCCGGATCCGGCGGTTGCCGAGGAGCAATATCCCTCCCGTCCAGTCGAGGTGATCGTTCCCTGGGGCGCGGGTGGCGGATCCGATCTGACCGCGAGGATGATCGCGAAGTACCTGGAATCTGATCTGAACGCTTCGTTCCCGGTCGTCAATGCGCCGGGAGCATCGGGTGTCACGGGCGTCCAGAAACTACTGCTCAACCCGGCGGATGGCTATTCGATCGGTGTCAGCGGGGACTATTACGGCATTCTTGGAAGCCCGACGGCGAAATGGAAGCTCGACGACTTCATCCCAGTGGCCGTGGTGATCAACCAGGCCGGCGCCATCTTCGTCGAGCAGAACAGCCGCTTCAAGACCTGGGCCGATGTCGAAAAGGAAGCGCGCGCCAAGCCAAACTCGCTGAAGATCGCCATGGCGGGCTACGGCATCATCGACGAGATCCACACCAACTATATGCTGGCGAAGGGCATCAAGCTCAATGTCGTGCCTTACGGCAAACCCAGCGAGCGCTACGTTTCAATCCTGGGTGGCCACGTCGACCTGCTCTATGAACAGGCCGGCGACTTGAAGGCATTCGTTGGCAACAAGCAGATGCGTCCGATCCTGTCCATCACGGCGGAGCGCTTTCCTTTGTACAAAGAGATCCCGACCGCGAGGGAGCATGGGTACGACATTACCGTTCCCCAGGTCCGGTGGGTCTACATGAAAGCTGGAACCGATCCCGCCCGGGTGAAGGTCATCGCCGATTCACTCGAGAAGATGTCCAAGACAGCCGAGTTCAAGGAGTACCTGTCCTCGGAGTACGCTGACCCCGATAGCTTCGTTCCAGCGTCGAAGGCACGCCAGTTCATTCAGCAGATGCTCGACGCCGTGCGCAAGGAAGCGGCGGAAGCGGGCCTGAAAACCGCTCAATGATGGCTGGCTGGACGTTTGAATCCCGGAGGTGACCACATGACCAATGCCCGGAGAGGTATTGCACCCTACCTGGTTGTCCTGCTGGTCACGCTGTTTCTCTTTTATCAGACGACTCATCTCGGATTCGAAGCGCCCGGCGGGCGCATCGGACCGGAAGTCTGGCCGAACATCATCCTGATCCTGGCGATCCTGGTCTGCGTCTACGAGATAGCGCGGCGCCTACTTGCTCGAGACGCAGGACCCGGTGTGGCTGGCGGACCTAGGGATGAACTCGACGAGATGTCGGGGGAGGGACCGGAACCGGGCGTCGAGCCGGCTCCTACCTATCCGTGGCTTGTGGCCGCCGGCGTAGCCATGTCGATCGCCTACGTGGCGTTGCTGGGAATCCTGGGATTCTTCCTGTGCACCACTTTATACCTGGCTGGTTTCATCATGCTCGGGGGCTATCGTCGGATCGTCGTGATTGCGCTCACCAGCGTTCTGGGAAGCCTCGTGTTCGTGTTCATGTTCATGAAGATCGTCTACATTTCCCTGCCCCTCGGGATCGAGCCATTCGCTCAGTTATCCTTCCTGCTGATGCGCCTGATGGGCGTCCGTTGAGATGATCGACGTTCTATTGCAATTTGCGGGCGGCATCGCTGCCTGCTTCCAGCCGCTGAATCTGCTGGCGCTGGTGGTCGGGTTGGTTGCGGGAATGCTGGTGGCGGTGCTTCCGGGGCTGACGGCGGTGATGGGTATCGTGCTGGCGC
This sequence comes from uncultured beta proteobacterium, assembly GCA_963834335.1. Taxonomy (GTDB): domain Bacteria; phylum Pseudomonadota; class Gammaproteobacteria; order Burkholderiales; family Burkholderiaceae_E; genus Lautropia. Next base: position 68,884 of record CAWIBK010000009.1, read on the forward strand.
TGCCGTTTACCTTCGGTATGCCGATCACTCCTGCGATCATCCTGCTCTCGGCAATGTATGTTTCAGGCACCTATGGCGGAGCCTTCACCGCAATTCTCTTCCGCATCCCGGGTGAACCGCTCGACGTTCCGCTGCTGTGGGACGGCTATGCGATGGCCCAGAAAGGCGAGCCTGCCAAGGCGCTGGGATGGACGATGTTCGCGGCGCTCGTGGGAGGCGTGGTGTCCGTGATCCTTGCAGTCATGCTGGCACCTTACTTTGCCGCATTCGGACTGCGATTCGACTCTCCTGAATACTTTGCGGTGCTCCTCTTCGCGTTGACGACGGTGGTCTCCCTCGGCGGGACTTCGCTCGTCAACGCCCTGATCAGCCTCTGTCTCGGCCTCATGGTGGCGACAGTCGGCGTCGATGGCGTCTACGGCGTTGAGCGTCTTGCGTTCGGAGTTCCGATGCTCGCAGATGGCATCGAGTACCTGACCGTGATGGTGGGCGCGTACGGTTTAGGCGAGGTTCTGGTACGGCTTGAGCAGCGCTTCCGGTCCAAGGCGCTATCGGAGGGTACGAAGGTGTCAACCCGCTTCCCGAGTTTGCGCGAAGTATGGGGAGTCCGGGCCACCCTTGCTCGCAGTTCCGGGATCGGCATGGTGCTCGGCACCATTCCGGGGGCGGGTGCAACGATAGCGTCGTTCGTTTCCTACGGGACCGAGAGCCAGTATTGCAAGAACCGCGACAAACTAGGAAGCGGCATTGCCGAGGGTATCGTCGCGCCGCAGGCGGCGTCGACGGCCACCGTGGCATCGGCAATGGTGCCCTTATTGACACTTGGCATACCGGGAAGCGGTGCGACGGCAGTAATCCTCGGAGCCTTCCTTCTGCAGGGGATCCAGCCGGGACCACAGGTTTTCATCAAGGACTCCGCCTTGGTGTTCACCATCTTCGGCTCACTCCTGCTTGGAATCGTCGGCATGTGCCTGCTTGGCTATTTCGCGATCAAGCTGCTGATCAAGGTTCTGTATCTTCCTGAAGCGATCACCTCAGCCTTTGTCGTCATCTTCTGCTTCGTCGGGGCCTACTCGGCGCGCAACAACGTCACGGATCTCTGGATGATCGTGGCGTTCGGCATCGTGGGCTACCTGTTCGAGCGTTTCAGGTTTCCGATCGCTCCGATGGTGTTGGGTTGCATTCTCGGGGCCCAGACAGAGAATGCCTTCATGACCAGCATGATCAGCTATCAGGGTGACTGGACCGTATTTCTGACACGCCCGATTTCGGGCACAGTGATGGCGCTGTCGCTACTCTCGCTCGGATACCCGCTTTATCGAAACCTGCGTCACCGGCGCCTGGCGGCGCGTGTCCCTGCCTAGTCAGACAGTCTCCGTGAACTGAAGTTTCCTTCGGTTCAATGGCAGGTATACCCGTTGATAGAAACTCGGCAGGTTCCGATAGCTGTAGCTGAATATTTCCCAATGAATGCCGATCTTTCCAGGCTCTTCGCCGATCGCAAGAGCGGCTTCTTCCGAGAACGGTTCGCATGAAACGGTGTGATTGACATGCAAAGTAGGCGCATTGAAACGTTCGCTGAGCATGTGAGTAAGCGGCACGCTGATACTGGAACGGGGCATGGTCAGCAACTCACCAAACTTTTCCTCCGGGAGATAGACCTGGCTGAAGGTCTGGAACTCCAGGTTCACGCTGATCACGCGGGAGATCCTGACGCACCGGGTGCCCTCACCAAGAAAGGCGCTCCAAGGTCCTTGCTCCGCCGTGACATCAACGCTGAGCACCCGCCCGTAGACCGGAAGCAGTCGTTGACCGTCGTCGTCGAGGAAGCGGAAGTTGCGGATCTGGTTGGCATTAATGGGCAGGCCGGCGACGAAGCTGCCCTGTCCGTGACGTCGTGTCACGACGCCATGTTCGACAAGGGTTTGAAGGGCCCGTTGCACCGTGCCGAGACTGACCGGCAGCGTGCCGGCGATTACCGCTTCCGAGGGCAGTCGTTCCCCCGGCTTCCAGAGCCCGGATTCTATTGCATCGAGGAAAGCGTTGAACACCGCGAGGTACTTGGGCGATCGCGCCTGGTCGTCATGCCCTGCATGGCGCAGCAGTTGCGCCGCGATGCCGTCCAGGCGCCGGTCGGACCTCACCCTGGCAGGACGGCGTTTCGTTGCGAGCCGCTGGCGGAGGGCGCTAGAAGCCATCGACCGCAGAGCATGCGCGTAGAGGCCTCATCAGTTGTGGAACTGCCGGCCAGATTTTCATGAGTTATATAGTACTAAACAAAGACTTATATACCAGAAGCTGTCGCTGGAGAATTCATTGAAAGCAATCGAGATTGCCCGCTTTGGCGGGCCCGAGGTACTGGGCCTCGCTGCCCACCCGGTACCTGTTCCTCGCGCCGGCGAGGTCAAGGTTCGCATGGCATTGGCGGGGGTCAATTTCACGGATATCTACCGTCGCCAGGGGCACTATGCGACTTCCGGCACCTACCTGACCGAACTACCGCACATACTTGGCATCGAAGGCGGCGGAGTGGTTGACGCTGTCGGGGAATCTGTCGACGATCTGGTGGTCGGTGACAAGGTCGTCTTCTTCGCGGCAAAGGGCGCTTATGCCGACTTCGCAATCGCGAGTGCAGACAAGACCGCTCGGGTGCCCGACGACGTCGCTCTCGATGCTGCGGTGGCAGGCACGATCCAGGGACTTACCGCGCACTATCTGGCGCACTCCGCGTTTGCGCTGAAGCCGGGCGACAGCTGTCTGGTTCACGCGGCTGCCGGCGGCGTCGGGCAGTTGCTCGTGCAGATCGCCAAGCTCAGGGGTGCACGGGTGCTGGCCACGGTCGGTAGCGAAGAGAAGGCGGCGATTGCCCGACGGCTTGGTGCCGATCTCGTCATCCCGTATCGCCAGGTCGATTTTCGCGACGCAGTCATGGAAGCGACCCAAGGTCGAGGCGTCGACGTTGTCTACGATTCGGTCGGACGAGATACATTTCGCTCCTCGTTGCGCTCGATCCGGCCGCGTGGCATGTGCGTGCTGTTCGGACACTCTTCCGGCCTGGTCGACAAGATGGCGCCAATGGATCTCGCTGAGGCCGGCTCGATATTCCTGACGCGGCCGCATATGCAGCACTACGTCGCCACGCGTGACGAGTTCATCGGCCGGATGAATGACCTCTTTGGATGGCTGGGCGACGGGAGACTTCGGGTCAGTATCGACCGGATACTGCCGTTGTCGAATGCCGCCGAAGCTCACACCTTGCTGGAAAGCCGCGCGACCAAAGGCAAAGTGCTGCTCGACTGCCGGTAGTGCCGCGCGCGGAATGACCCGCTCCATTCCAGAACCGAACCGAAGTTTCTGGTTGTCCGCGCGTGAGCAAGGTACAGTAGCCGCAAAATCACGACTACACCGGAGCGCACCATGAACAGCCGCAAGATGATCCACACTGCCCGTCGCGACTTCAACCGACGCGTGCTCCAGGCGGGGGCCGCGGCAGTCGCCGGCACCGCGCTGTTCAGCACCCGCAATGCCCTGGCGGCTGACAAGGCGGTGCTGGGGCACTTCGGGTCGGCCAATCCGCAGACCTACGCCAAGGCGACCGGCGCCTTCCAGAAGGCGATGGGGGACAAGGCGGCGGTCGATTTCGTGACCGTCAGCGCCGGTTCCCAGGTCATTTCGGCAATGGCCGGCGGCAGCATCGACATCTGCAACGTCGGCTCGAGCCCGATGGTGGTCGGTTTCGGCCAGGAACTGGACATCTCGATGGTCTACATCGAGAAGATCATCACCGACAGCGAGTGCCTGGCGGTGCGCAAGGACTCGGGCATCGACGACGTCAAGGGCCTGAAGGGCAAGACGGTCGGGTTGCCGTTCAACACGTCGGTTCACTTTGCCTTCCTGTCGGCGCTGAAGCGGGCGGGGCTGGCCGCCAGCGACGTCAGGCTGCTCAACCTGAAGCCGGATTCGATCGTCGCGACCTGGGACCGCAAGGACATCGACGCCACCTACATCTGGTACCCGGTCCTGGGCGACGTGGTGGAGAAGAACGGCAAGATCATCCTGACCTCCGGCGACCTGGCGGACCAGGGTACCCTGGTGTTCGACGGCATCGTGGTACGCAACGAATTCAAGAAGAAGAGTCCCGACCTGGTGCTGGCCTACCTGAAGGAGTACGACCGGCTGTGCACCTTGTACCGCGAAAAGCCGCAGGAAATCATCCAGACGCTCTCGCCCTACCTGAACCTGGCGCCCGAGAAGACCAAGGCCTACGTGGATTCCTTCCACTCGCTCACGGCGAAGGAGATGGCCACCGACAAGTGGATGGGCATGCCGGGCGCAAAGGACACCGGCGTTCTCAAGACCCTGCGCGACCAGGCGGAATTCCTCAAGAGCGCCGACCAGATGCGCAAGGTCCCGGAGAGTTTCGAGCGCTACGTCGATTCCTCGTTCCTGGCCAAGATGGTCTGACCGCGATTGGGACTGCAACTCGACTCTTCCCCGGTTTCCGATCCGGACCCCGAACGTCGCCCGAGCGGAGGACGTGCTATCGGTTCGACTTCCACGACCCCGCTCCAGACGGTCGACCTGAGCGCTGCGCGTGCCGATGCGAAGGTGCAGATCCGGCAAGTCTCCAAGCAGTTCGGCGAGGGCGCCTCGGCGGTGCGCGCGCTCGAGGCCATCGACCTGGCGATCATGCCTCAGGATTTCCTGTGCGTGGTCGGCCCGTCGGGCTGCGGCAAGAGCACGCTGCTCAACATCCTGGCGGGATTCGAGACCCCCTCCACCGGCACGGTGCTGCTCGACGGCCAGCCGGTGAGCGGTCCGGGCGCGGAGCGGGGGGTGGTCTTTCAGCAGGGCGCCCTGTTCAACTGGATGTCGGTGGTGGACAACGTCGCCTTCGGCCCGCTCGCGCGTGGCGTGTCGTCCCGCAAGGCCCGGCAGACGGCAATGGAGCATGTCGAGATGGTCGGCCTGACTGGATTCGAGGATCGGTATCCCTACGAGTTGTCCGGCGGCATGCAGCAGCGGGTCGGGATCGCGCGGGCGCTGGCCAACAACCCGGAGGTGCTGCTGATGGACGAGCCGTTCGCGGCGCTCGACCAGCAGACCCGCGAGTTGCTGCAGGAGGAACTCAAGCGCATCTGGCGGCGCAGCGGCAAGACCGTGCTCTGGATCACCCACAGCATCGACGAGGCGCTGTTCCTGGCGACCCACATCCTGGTCATGACTGCCCGGCCGGGCCGGATCAAGGCGAGCTTCCGCTCGAGCTTCCACGAGGATCCGGATCCGCTGGTGACCACCAGCGCCGCGTTCAGTGAAGCCAAGCGCACGATCGTAGGGCTGCTGCGCGACGAGTCGCTCGCCGCGCAGCGTCAGGAAGGGGTCCGACATGGCTGAGGCGGACGACGCCGAGGCGATGAAGGTCAGCGCGACCGGCTCGGCGGCGAGTGGCGAGCGCACCGCCAAGTCGATCGAGGACCGGCGCCGGCGCCTGCTGACCTTCGCTTCGTTCGGGAGCATGCTTTTTGTCTGGTTCGCCCTCACCGGCTTCGGCACCGACGCGGCACTGGTCAGCCCGGTGTTCCTGCCGTCGCCCTGGGCGGTACTGGAGCGGTTTGTGATCCTTTCCACCACCGGCTACCAGGGCTCGTCGCTGCTGCACCATGTCGCCATCAGCATGATGCGATTCGGCATCGCCTTCGCGTTCTGCGTCGTGTTCGGCGTCGCCGTGGGTCTGTTGATGGGTATGAGCATGACCGCGCGCTCGCTCCTGGATCCGCCGATCGAGGTGACCCGGCCGATTCCGAAGCTCGCGCTGCTGCCGCTGTTCATCATCTGGTTCGGGATCGGGGAACTCTCCAAGGTCCTGGTCATCATCTCGGCGCTGTTTCCGATGATGTCGATCAGCGCCATGCAGGCGGTGCGAGGCGTGAGCCTGCGCAAGATCCAGGCGGCCTATTCGCTGGGCGCCTCGCGCTGGACGGTGTTCCGGCGGGTGCTGCTGCCCGCCAGCCTGCCCGGCATCTTCACCGGCATCCGGGTGAGCATCGGCATCGGCGTCACGATGCTGGTCGGCGCGGAACTGATCGCCACCAGCGATGGCGTCGCCTGGATGGCCTTGAGCGCGGCCGATTTCCTGCTCACCGACGTAGTGCTGGTGGGCGTGCTGATCATGGCCGCCATCGGCTATGGCCTGGATCGGATCGCCCGGCTGATCGAGGACAGGCTGGTTCACTGGAGCGGCAAGGACGGTTGACATGGAATTACCCAAGAAAGGCGTCGCGCGCGCTGAACTCGATGCCCGCATGGACGAGGCCAAGGCGCAGGACGTGGACTGGCGCGGTGGCCGGATCGGCGTGTACATCCACTACGGCGGCGAGGATGTGCTCGACGTCGCCAAGCAGGCCTACCTCAAGTTCTTCTCGGAGAACGGTCTCGGACCCAAGGCCTTCCCGAGCCTTGCGCGCTTCGAGCAGGACGTGATCGCCATGACGCTGGGCCTGCTGCACGGCGGGCCCGATGCCTGCGGCTCGATGACCACCGGCGGCACCGAGAGCATCTTCCTGGCGGTCAAGGCGGCGCGGGACTGGGCGCGCGCCAACCGGCCGGCGGTCGCTGCGCCGGAGATACTGGCGCCGATCACCGCCCATCCGGCCTTCAACAAGGCAGCCTATTTCTACGGCATGCGGGTGCGCCGGGTGGCGGTCGGCGCCGACTTCCGGGCCGATGTGGCGGCACTCGAAGGGGCGATCGGGCCGCAGACGATCATGCTGGTGGGTTCGGCGCCGGCCTATCCGCACGGGGTCATGGATCCGATCGCGGACCTGGCCGCGCTGGCCGAGCGCACCGGCTTGTGGATGCACGTGGACGCCTGTGTCGGCGGCTTCATCGCGCCGTTCGCCCGACTGCTCGGCGAGCCGGTGGCCGAGTTCGATTTCGCCGTCCCCGGCGTGCGCTCCATCAGCGCCGACCTGCACAAGTACGGCTATGCGGCCAAGGGCGCCTCGACCGTGGTCTATCGCGACGCAGAGAGTTTCGCCTTCCAGGGCTACGAGTTCGACGAGTGGCCGCGCGGCAAGTACAGCACCCAGACGCTGGTCGGAACCCGAGCCGGCGGCGCGATCGCCGCCGCCTGGGCGGTCATGAACTACCTCGGCGAGGACGGCTACCTGAAGGTGACCTCCCGCATCCTGGCGATCCGCAAGGCGCTCGAACAGGGTGTTCGCGACCTCGGACTGACGGTGTGGGGAGAGCCGCGCCTGAGCATCCTCAGTTACGGCTCGAAAGAGCGGGACATGGGCGCAGTGGCCGACCGGATGGCGAGCAAGGGCTGGTTTGTCGGGCGCCTGGCGGAGCCGCCCGGCATTCATCTGATGCTGAACCTGACGCACGAGCCGGTGGTCGATGCCTACCTCGCCGACCTGAAGTCGGCGCTGGAGGAGAGCGGGCATGCGGCCGGCGTGCCCGGCATCGGCGACGTCAGCTACTGAGGGCAAGAACATGAACCAGGCGCCCGCTGCGGACAGCTTTCCTGGCCGGATCGGCCAGACCCGCGAGGAATCCTCGCCGGCCTATGCGCCTCGCACCATGGCGCGACCCGGCAGCCCGAACATCGTGATCGTCTACATGGACGACATGGGTTACTCCGACCCGGGCTGTTTCGGCGGCGAGATCGACACGCCGCACATCGATGCGCTGGCGGCGCGAGGCCTGCGCTTCAACCACTACACCACGCACCCGATCTGCTCACCGGCGCGCGCCGCACTGCTCACCGGCATGAATGCGCACGCGGTCGGCACCGGCTGGCTGGCCAACAACAACCCCGGCTACCCGGGCTACTCCGGCGAGATTCCGCGCGACGCCGCGACGCTGGCGGAGACGCTGCGCGCGGCCGGCTACGAGACGATCATGGTGGGCAAGTGGCACAACACGCCCACCCGGGACTGCGTTCCGTCGGCGCCCAAACACACCTGGCCCTCGAACCGGGGCTTCGACACCTACTACGGCTTCATGGAGGGTGAGGCGCACTTCTTCTTTCCCGCCCAGCTGATGATGGGTACGCAACTGGTGCCGATGGACGCCTATCCGGCCGATTACTACACCACCGACGACTGGACCGACCAGTCGATCCGCTTCGTCAAGGAACTGCGGGCATCGTCGCCGTCCAAGCCGTTCCTGCTCTACCTGGCCCACAACGCGGTGCATGCCCCGCTGCAGGCCAAGCCGGCCGACCTGGCCAAGTATCGCGGTCGCTACGACGCCGGCTGGACCGCGATGCGCGAGGCACGGCTGCGCCGGCAGATCGAGGCCGGGCTGGTGCCCGCCGACACCGTGCTGCCGCCGTCCGACCCGCGGGTTCCGCCGTGGGACGAGATCGATCCGGCGGACCGCGAGTTGTTCGCGCGGCACATGGAAGCCTATGCGGCGATGCTCGACAGCGTCGACCAGAACCTCGGCCGGCTGGTGGCATTCCTCGAGACGATCGGTGAACTGGACAACACCATCATCCTGTTTTCATCGGACAACGGCGGCACCGACGCCGGCGGGCCTGCCGGCATGTTCAACAACAACCGTCGCTACATGGGCCTGGCGGCGCCGCCGATCGAAGTCGAGCGCAGTCTGGCGTCCGACCTGGGCAGCCCGCGCAGCGCTTCGCTCTATCCCACCGGGTGGGGCGAGGTCTCGAACACGCCATTCCCCTCGTTCAAGACCTACACCGGCGCCGGCGGTCGGCGCGTCTCTTTCATCATGTCGTGGCCGGCGCGCATCCGCGACCGGGGTGCGATCCGCACTCAGTTCGCCCACGTGATCGACGTGATGCCGACGCTGCTGGACCTCGCCGGCGTCGCGCCGATGACCGAGATCAACGGCCGGCCCGCCCGGGCGATGCACGGCGCAAGCTTTGCACCGGTGCTGTTCGAGGCGGCGGCCCCGGCCGCGCGCAACGAGCAGTACTACGAGTGCTGGTCCAACCGGGCCTACTACCGGGACGGCTGGCTGGCGCGCTCGCTGCAGAAGCGCGGCGAAGCGATCGATCTGGACAACTGGACCCTGCACCACCTGGCGCGCGACTTCTCCGAGCGCGTGGACCTGGCCGCCGAGCAACCCGAGCGGCTGAAGGAACTGGTCGACGCGTTCGATCAGGCCGCCTGGCAGCACTTCGTGTATCCGCTCGACAATCGCGACCGGCGCGAGAAGTTCGCGGATCGGGCGCCCGACGAAGTCGAAGCCGAAGAGCGGCCCCGGACCTTCCTGCGCGGCATGCAGACCGTGCACCGCGCCGACGTGTTTCCGATGATCGCCGATCGGTCGTTCCGCATCCGCGTGCGCTTCAACCATCGGATCGGCGACGCGGGCGTGCTGTGGGCGATCGGCGATCCCATCGGCGGCATGGTGATGTGGGTCGAGGACGGCTATCTTGGATTCCACTACAACGGCTTCGGTGAGCGCACGACGCTGCCGCGCGTGCCGCTGGCTGCCGGCTCGCATTCGGCCACGATCGACTACGAGGCGCTCGGCAACCGCGACGGGCGCGCCCGCCTGCTGCTGAATGAGGACGAGGTCGTCGGCTTCACACGGATGGCGCCCACCATGGTGCTGTACGGCGTCTTCGAGGGCCTCGACATCGGGCTGGACCGCCGGGGTCCGGTGCTGTGGACACTATACGAGCGGCATGGCGCCTTTCGTTATCCGGGCGAGATCGTCGACGTGACGATCGAACCCGGCCGGCGCGTGCCGGGTCAGATCTGAATCCGATCCACCAGGAGACATGCGATGAACGACAGCTTGGCTGCAGCAGGGCGGGAACTGAACGGTCGGATTGTCCGCGGGCGTCGCGCCCTCTTGGGGTGCGCGACGCTGCTGGCCTCGGCACTGGCCCCAGTGCTGGCCCCCGTGCTGGTCTCCTCGCTGGCCCTGGCGGCGGCCTGGCCGTCGGCCGCCGTGGCGCAGGGTACCGATAGCTATCCCACGAAACCGATCCGCGTCATCGTGCCGGTGGTCGCCGGCGGTGGTCTCGACAATGTCGCCCGGATGCTGGCGCAGCAGATGTCGGAGCGGCTGGGCCAGCCCCTGGTGGTGGAGAACAGGCCGGGCGCCGCCGGCGTGATCGGGATGGATGCGGTGGCCAAGGCCGCGCCGGACGGATACACCCTGCTGTTCGCCGCCGCACCGCTCGCGTTGAATTCAGCCCTGGGGATGAAACTGCCCTACGACCCTTACCGCGACTTCGCACCGATCTCGCTGGCTGCCTCGCTGCCGGTGCTGTTTGCGGTGCATCCGTCGACCCCCTACAAGTCGCTGGCCGACGTGGTCGAGGCATCCAAGCGCCGCCCGGACGGGGTTGCCTACGCCATCGCCAATATCGGCGCCGTCACGCATCTGATCGGTGAAGCCTGGAAGGCCCGGACCGGCGCGAACCTGACGATGGTGGCCTACAAGGGCGCGGGCCAGGCGATCCAGGACGTCATCGGCGGCACGGTGCCGGTGATCATCGATGCGATGATCCCGACCGGCGCGCACGTGGGGGCCGGCCGGTTGCGGGGAATCGCGGTCGGATCCCAGCATCGCTCGCCGGTGCTGCCGCACGTCCCCACGGTGGTCGAGCAGGGGCACCCCGAACTGATCGGCTCCGGCTTCTATGGCCTGCTCGCGCCGGCGGGCACGCCGGTGGCGATCATCGCGAAGCTCAATGCGACCGTGGTCGACGCGTTCGCTCACTCCGATATCCGGGAACGGCTGGTCAAGCAGGGCTATGAGGTCCATGCGAGCACGCCGGCCGCGTATACCGATTTCATCCGCAAAGAGATCGAGCGGTGGACGCCGGTGGTCAAGTCGGCGGGAATCAAGCTGGAGTGACCAAGGTGAAGTCAATCAGGTGGAGTCACGTCAGCCAGGCCGTCGGCCGCAGTGGCGGAAATGGTCGTGCGGACCATCGAGCGGACCTCGGCGCCAGGCCAGGGACGTCCCCGATGCATCGTTGCGCGGTTGTCCCAGAGGATGACATCGCCCGGCTTCCAGGTATGCCGATAGATGCATTCCGGCCGGGTCGCCTGCGTGTTCAGGCGCGCGAGCAACTCGAGTGCGTCGCGCTCCGGCATGCCTTCGATCGCACCGGCATGTGACGCGATATAGAGCGATCGCCTGCCGTTGACGGGATTGCGCCAGGTCAGGCGCCAGCGGACCGGGGGAAGTGCCCGGCGCTCCTCCGGGGTGACGATCGCCGCATCGATCACCCGCCGCGAGTACAGGTAGCTGTGCTCGACCACCCGATCCTGCAGGGATTCTCGTTCTGCCTCCGGCAACCTGCTCCAGGCAGCGCGGGTCGACACGAACTCGGTCTCGCCGCCGTCGCTCGGAATCGTGCGGGCCGACAGCATCGACGCGAGCGCCGGTGTCGTCTTGAACGAACTGTCGGTATGCCAGAGCGCGTTTGCCTGGGCCACCAGCGACTGCCGATGTCCTGAAGGCACCGGCTTTCCTTCCGGGCCGACGTTGGTCACACGGCCGAAGATGGTGCCTTCTCCCAGCGAGCCGACCTTGGTGATCTCCAGCGGCCCGAAGGCCCGGCTGAAGGTGCCCTGCAGATCATCGGTGACCTGCTGGCCGCGCCAGAGCAGGACCGAGTACTCCTCGAAGGCGCGCCGCACCTCCTCGTAGGCGTCCTGCCGGGACACGACGTCCAGCAGGCTGGTTCCGCGGATCTCGGCGCCGAAATCGGGGTGAAGAGGAATGGCTTGCATGATCAGTCGGGTTTGATGTTGCCTTCACGGATGACTTTCGCCCACTTCACGATTTCCTTGTTGGTGAAGTCGGCGAGTTCCAAGGGGGTTCCTTTGCCGGGTATCGCTCCCTGCGCCGCAAGTTTTTCCTGGACCTCGGCGCTGGCAAGGACTTTCCCGACTTCGGCATTCAGCTTGGCGACGATCGCGGGCGGCGTGCCGGCCGGTGCCAGCAGTGCGCCCCAGGTGTAGGCGTTGAAACCGGGCACGCCGCTCTCTGCGACGGTCGGCAGGTCAGGCCACGAAGCGACCCGCTCTGCGGTGCCGATGGCCAGCGCCTTGAGTTTGCCGGACTTGACATGGGGGCCGGACGACAAGGCACTGTCGAACATGACATTGCAGACGCCGCCGATCGTATCGATGATCGCCGGCCCGCTTCCCTTGTACGGCAGGTGGGTGATGTCGGTCTTCGTCATCGACTTGAAGAGTTCGGCCGCCAGGTGCGACGGCGAGCCGGGCCCGATCGAGCAGTAGTTGGCCTTGTCGCTGTTCTTTTTCGCCCAGTCGGTGAATTCCTGCACCGTGTTGAAAGGCGCGTCGACCGGGGCCACCATCAGCAATGGGATCGTGATCATCTGGATCACCGGCTCGAAGTCCTTGACCGGGTCATAAGGAATCTTCGGGAAGAGGCTCACATTCACCGAATGCGGACCGCTGCCGGTCGAGAGAAGGGTGTAGCCATCGGGGGGGCTCTTCGCGACCACCTCGGTGCCGATGATGCCGGACGCCCCGGCACGATTCTCGACGATGACCGACTGTTTCCAGGCGGTCGACAACCCCTGGGCGACCATCCGGGTCAGGGCATCGGTGGTGCCACCGGGGGGGTAGGGCACCACGATCCTGATCGGCTTCTGAGGATAATCGCCATTACTCTGCGCCAGCGCAGCAGAACTGCCCAGCGTCGAAAGCGCCAGGACCAGCCCGGCGTGAATCATTGCTCTCATCGTGTGTCTCCTCGTTCCTTGTTATCAGTCAGGTGATCCGTCCGCGCCGGCGCATGTCACGCCCCGCGCGCTACTAAGGCCGTTGCTTGTACTCGACTCGCTCCAGCCAGTAACTTTCCATGCCTTCCAGATGCACTTCCATCGCCTGGATCGCCAGCGCGGCATCGCGGGCGTGAATCGCGTTGCGCAGGGAGACGTGGCCCCGATGGGAAGCCACGCCCTGGGCCGGCGCGTGGAAGTAGCGGTGGCGCCGGGCGCGCGACGCCAGGTAGTAGGAGTGGGCAACCCGCTGGATGAACTGGTTGTGCGCGCATGCGATCACCTGCAGGTGAAAGGCAGCGTCCTCTTCGACGATGGATTCACGGCGGGCAATCCGGGCCTCGGTGGCGCTCAGGACGGCATCGAGTGCCTTCATATCGTCGGGCTGCCAGCGGGCGGCCGCGAGCGCCACCGCCTGTATCTCCAGCATGCGTCGCATCTCCACCAGCTGCAGGACTTCACCATGGGTCGCCGGGATGCCGAGGTCGTTGAACAGGACCATCGCGTCGATGCTGCCTTCGGAGTCGACCGGGCGCAGGTAGATGCCCGAGTTGGGACGCCGCTCCACCACCCGCATCGACTCGAGCACGGAAAGCGCCTCGCGGATGACGCCGCGTCCGACCCCGAAGCGGCTGGCAAAGTCTCGTTCCGAACCGACCCGGTCGCCGGGGTCGAAGCCGCGCTTTCGGATAAAGCCCACCAAGTCGCCGATGATCCGATTGACTTCGCTCTGCTCGCGCAGGGCATCGGTGGGAGCGGACGGGGGGACGGAACGCGATTCGCTGAACATCAGTCTCGAGAAACGGGCGCGATCTGGTAGGACCAGTCTGGTAGTGCCAGTTTGACTCGAGAGGCGGATCCTGTCAACAGCCGTGCCTACGCGGCCGAACCTGCCGGGCGCTGCCGGTCGCCGCTATCGAGTCAGGGTCCAGCGGAGGGCGGGATCGGTTGCATCTCCCCGAGACTCGATTCCGCCGCCGGCTCACCGCCGCGGACCACGCTGAGCGACCCGTCGGTTTCCAGCACGACCGCCTGGACCTCGCAGAGGTCGGCGATGCCGACGGCCCGCACCGCTGCCTGGATTTCCGCCCGGGTAAGCCGCGCCCGTCGCAAGCGGTCCTCCAGAACCTGCCCGCGATACAGCAGCAACGTCGGCTCGCCGGTGACCAGGCGGCGCAGCCAGCGGACGCGCACGCTGGACCACGTGACGACGAACTGCATCCCGACCAGCAGCGCGAATGCCAGCGTCCCCTGGGCGAGGCTGACATCCTTGCTGAGCAGGATGGTGGCCAGGGTCGAACCCAGCGCCACGGTGACCACCAGGTCGAAGGCATTCAGTTTGGAGAGCGTGCGCTTGCCGGACAGCCGCAGGAAGAGGATCAGGAGGACGTAGGACAGGCCGCCGACCAGCAGCGTCCGCAGCAGAGAGGACCAGTTGTCGAAGAGTGCGTTTTCCATCGGGGCAGGGGAGCAAGCGGCAAGCCCGCGCAATTTTTCGGGTGTTGGCGCTGGCGGGCGGCGGGCCGCTTCAACTCACTGGCAGGTTCAGGATTGCCGTAGCACATTAGTGCTACAATCGGCACGACAGGAGGAGATCGAAGTGTCGACGACCACCATTCGCATCGAGGATGACTTGAAAGCGCGCATTGCCGCGGCCGCTGAGCGTGCCGGCAAGACTTCCCATGCATTCATTCTTGATGCCATCGCGAAAAGTGTCGAACAGGTTGAATTGGACGATGACTTCCATCGTGTCGCCGATGAGCGTTGGGCAAGAGTGCTTGCCAGCGGAAAGACGGTGTCATGGGCGGAAGCCAGGGCTTATCTCGAGGCTCGATCAGAGGGCAAACGGCGCCGCAAGCCGGTCGCGCGCAAAGCGGAAAGTTGACAGGTCGCATGGCCCGGATCGAATTCGCGCCGGAGATCTTCGACGACTTCGATCGGATTTTCGATCATATCGCCAGCACGGATCCCGTGAGTGCCGCGGAGCGGATCGGTGAGATCGTGCAGGCTGTGGAAGTCCTCGCACGCAGTCCGCTCATCGGCCGGACGGTCAGAGGCGGCAAGCGCGAGCTTGTAATCGGACAGGCTGCGCGGGGTTACGTCGCCCTCTACCGTTATGTGGCTGACATCGACACCGTATTCGTGCTGGCTGTGCGAAGCCAGCGCGAGTCGGGCTACAAGCGCAAGCGCTAGCGGAGTACCGGCGCGAGCCAGTAGGGCCTCACCGCACCGGCAGGCCGCAATGCAGGATCCGCTCTATCTCCCGGGCCGATGCCTGCAACCGGGGTACGAGCTTGCCCGGAATCTCGCCCCGGACGGGCGGATGTCGCAACAGCGTGATGTTGAGCGCTGCCACGATGCCGCCTTCGCGGTCCCGCAGGGGCACCGACAGTCCCGCGACCCGCGATTCCACCTCGCCGTTGATATAACACCAGCCGCTGCGGCGCGTGGCCAGGATGCGCCGGCGCAATTCCCCGCGGTCGGTGACCGTGCGGGCGGTGACGGCGACGGGTTGGACCGCTGCCAGGTAGGCGTCGAGCTCGCGATCCGGCAGTGCCCCCAGCAGCAGCCGGCCCATGGAGTTGAGGTAGGCGGGCAGGCGGCTGCCGACGCTGAGGTCGATGCGCACGATTCGTCTGGCTTCCACGCGGACGACGTAGACCACCTCGTCCGTGTCGAGCACGCCGATCGAGCAGGTCTCGCCGGTCTCACGGACCAGCGCCTCCACCACCGGACGCGCAACCGTGCCGAATCCGAGCGACGAGAGAAAGGCATAGCCCAGGCCGAGCACCCTCACGCCGAGTCGATAGCTGCGCCCGTCGGCATGCACGAAGCCGAGGCGCTCGAGCGTGCCGAGAACTCTCAACGCACTCGCGCGAGTGATGTCGAGCCGTTCGGCGACTTCGGTCATCGTGAACGCGTGCACGCCGTCGGTGCCGAACAAGGCGAGCACGCGCAGGCCGCGCTCCAGCGATTCCAGGTGTTCGGTACGCGCGGCGGTCGATCCGTCCTTGAGAGCCGGTTTGCTTGACATAGGGGGCGGGGGCTGGCAGTCTAGTTTACGAACAAATGTTCGGAGGAAGAATAATGCAAGCGTCGATGCTGGAAGAACTGGTTCCCGTTCCCAATCCCTATCCGGTGGTGTCGAATGTGGCGTACCCGGAGGTCTGGCGCCTGTGCGAGCAGGCGCGGGAACTCGCATGGAACCCGGCTGCCGACATCGATTATAGCGACTTGAAGCGGGCCGACCTGCCGGCGGAGGTGCAGGGCCGCCGGCGCGGAGTGGTGGAGCCTGCGGGCCTGGATGGAGCACGGCGCCACGCCCTACGGTGCCGAACGCCTGCGCGAGGCGATCTACCTGCACCAGCCCTTCGAGATCAAGCAGCACATCACCAACTTCATCGCCGAGGAGTTCCGCCATCACGAGGTGAGCTTTCGGATCGCCGATGCGCTCGGTGGATACGAGCCGACGCCCCGCGCGGACTACTTCCGGCAGATCATCCCGCGTTTCCACGACGAGAAGGACGAGAAGGCGATGAGCTTCTTCGCCGGGTTGTCGGTGAACACGCTGTTCGAGCAGTTGTCGGGCGAACTGTTGCAGGCCCGTTACGAGAATGCCCGCTTCGAGTCGATCAAGGAATCGTGCCGGCTGGTCCTGCGCGACGAGGCGCGGCACATCCAGTTCGGCCGGATCATCATGCGGCGCTTCTTCAAGGACCTGAGCGAGGAGGAGAAGACTGTCATCGGCGTCAAGTTCGCCAAGAAGCTGCGCGGCAGCCTGCTCAACGGCGTGTATGCCGTCGTCAACCTGCCGGACGACGAGCGCGAACGCTCCGGCAGGAACCGGACCCTGGCCGCGGAATACGGTCTGGGGGCGACCCATCCGGATGACGAGATCGACATCATCCGTCGCGGCGTGAACAAGATCCGGGACGACGTCGGCCAGTACGGCGTGACGATCCCGGAGATTCCCGAGATCGACGCATCGTCCGCCGGGACCGTCGACCTCATTGCCGCTGATGCGGGCGCGGTGCAGCGGCCATGAGCGGACTGACCCGGCTCAACCCGCCGTCGATCGCCAAGCCGGTAGGCACCTACAGCCACGGCGTGGTCGCGCCCGCTGCAGGGGAGTGGCTGTACATCGCCGGCCAGGTCGGCATCCATCCGGACGGAAGCACGCCGCAAGGTATCGCTGCCCAGACCGAAGCCGCCTGGAGCAACCTCGTGGCAATCCTGGCGCAGGCCGGCATGGACGTCGACTGCCTGGTCAAGGTCACGACCTTCATGACCCGCGCCGACGATATCACGGCGATGGCTGGCGTGCGATCGCGTTTCCTGGGCGATGCCCGCCCCGCCTCCACGCTGCTGATCATCCAGGCGCTCGCCCGGGCGGAATGGCTGGTCGAGGTCGAGGCGGTGGCATTCCGCTCGACCGCAGCATCCGCAGCATCCGCGTCGGCATCCGCGGCCTCGGCATCCGCGGCCTGATCACTGGGGCTTGAGCACCTTCGCAATGGAATCCGGTCGCCCCTTTGCCGGAGCGCCGGCGGCGCTGCGGGACCGGATGGCGGCGATCGGGCCGGTGCTGGGGCGAGGATATCCGCCGCCACAGCGCACTGGTCAAGGACGCGTATCGCCCACTGCTCGAACGCGCCCCGAAGGACGGGATCGAAGTCATCCGGGACCTGGCCTATGGCAGCGATCCGCGCCAGGTGCTGGACGTGTTCCGCTCGGGTAGCGCACCGGCCGGTGGGCTGCCGGTGGCGATCTTCGTGCACGGGGGCGCTTTTGTCCGGGGCAGCAAGCGCACCGATGAGGAACTCTACGACAACGTGCTCTACTGGTTCGCCCGGCAGGGATTTCTCGGGATCAACCTCGAATACCGGCTGGCGCCGCAAAGCACCTATCCCGGCGGCGCCGATGACGTGGCCGCCGCGGTGGCTTGGCTTCATGTGCAGGTGGCGCGGTGGGGGGGAGATCCGCAGCGGCTCCTGCTGATCGGCCACTCCGCCGGCGGCACCCACGCTGCGTCCTACGTCTTCGATACCGCCCTCGGCTATCGCGGCCGCCACCTGGCCGGCCTGGTCCTGATCTCTGCCCGACTGCGCGCGGACGACCTGCCCGTCAATCCGAATGCCGACGCCGTCAAGGCCTACTTCGGCGACGACAGTGGCCGATACGACGAACGATCACCAGTGAGCCACTGCGCCGGCAGCGACCTGCCGGTGTTTGTCGTCATCGCCGAATTCGAGAATCCGCTCCTGGACGTCTATGGCCTGGAGATGGCGTATCGCCTCGCCGCGAGCCGGGGCCGGGCGCCGCGGTTCCTGCGGCTGGGCGGGCACAATCACATGTCGATCATGGCCCACTTCAATACCGGGGAGGAATTGCTGGGTCGCGAGATCATCGACTTCTTCCGCTCGATCGGCATCTGATATCGGGCACGCGCCGTCACTGCTTGCCCGCCAGGTTGGCCTGGCTGATCACCTTTTCCCATTTGCCGTATTCGTAGCGAACGAAGTCGCTGAATTGCGTGCTGCTGCCGGCCAGCGGATCCGCCCCCATGCTTTCCAGTTGCCGTGTGGTGTCCGGCGCCTGGATCGCCTTGCCGACTGCGAGGTTCAGACGGTTGAGGATGGCCGGCGGCGTGCCGGCCGGCGCGAAGATCCCGAACCAGGCACTGACGACATACTCCCGAAGACCCGACTCGACGAATGTCGGCGTGTCCTTGAGCAGCGGCGAGCGCTTGGCGGAGGTCACGGCCACGGCTTTCACCTTGCCGGAATTGACATGCTGGGAGGCGGTCAGCAGAAGGTCGAACATCACGTCGACCTGCCCGCCGAGCAGGTCCGCAAGTGCGGGTGCGCTGCCCTTGTAGGGGACATGCACCATCTCGATGCCGGCCATCGAGTTGAGCAGTTCGCCGGCGAGATGGTTGGAAGTGCCGACCCCGGCCGAGGCGAAGGTGAACTTGCGCGGCTGGCTCTTCGCGAGCGCCAGGAACTCCGGCAGTGTGCTGGCCGAGACCGACTGGTTGAGCAGCAACGCGAACGGAATCTCCGCAACCGGCGCGACCGGGGCGAAGTCCTTGATCGGGTCGTAGCCCGCACTGGCATTGATCAGTGGCGTCATCGCATGCGAGCTGACGGTTCCCATCAGCAGCGTGTAGCCGTCGGGCTGCGCGCTTGCGACTGCCTTGGCGCCGATTGCCGTGCCGGCGCCGGGCTTGTTCTCGACGATCACGTTCTGCCCGAGCCCTTCAGCAATCTGCTTGCCCAGGGTGCGGGCGAGCACGTCTGCCGAGCCGCCGGGCGGGTAGGGCACGATCAGCCGGATCGGCTGGGCGGGATAGGTTGCGGCGGGCGTGGAAGCCTGGGGAAGCGCCGCCAGCGGCATTGCTGCGGCGACGAGAAGGGCGGCCAGTTTGACGGGGCGCATCGGGTGGCTTCTCCATGGTGCGAACAAGTGTTCGCATTCAGGGTAGAAAGAACGGGGAAGCTTGTCAATGGGCAGCGCGGGCAGCCCCTTTCCACCCATTCGCCGGCGTGATAACTTGCATGATGTATGCACGGGCGAAGCGGCAAGCGCCGCCACGTCGTTCCACAGCCTGCCTGTCAAAACCGGAAGCGCTCGAATGAACAGACTCCATCACACATTGGCGGCCTCGCTCGTCTCTCTCTTTTGCGGTGTCGGCGCGGCCCAGGCCCAGACCTCGTCCGCGGAGCCGATCATCATCGGTTCCTCGATCCCGATGACCGGCGGCGTCGCCGCCTTCGGCCAGCATTCGCGCTGGGGCGCCGAGCAGGCGATTGCGGAGGCGAACGAGAAGGGCGGGGTGCTGGGCCGCAAGATCGAGATCGAGTTCCAGGACAACCGCTGCAATCCGGCGGAGGCGGTCAAGAGCGTCACGCAGATGCTGTCCGACCAAGAAGTACGTGGCGATCCATGACGGCCTGTGCAGTTCCGCAGCCCTGGCGATCATGCCGCTGGTGGAACGCGCCGGCATTCCCTTCGTCGTGGCCAATGCGTCTGCCACATCGATCGCGGAGAAGTCCGGCGTCGGCGGCAACAAGTGGACGTTCAAGATCAACCCCACCGACGCCAGCCTGCTGAAGGCACTGGTGTCCTGGCTGGAGAAGGAGGGCAAGGCGGGCAGCATCGCCTTTCTGGGAGAAGACACCGACTTCGGCAGGGCGGGGGCCAACGGGTTGACCGAGGCCCTCAAGGAGAAGGACCGCAAGCTCGCCTCGATCGATTTCTACCAGAAGGGAATGGCGGATTTCACCTCGGTCTTCACCAAGATCAAGTCGCAGAAGCCGGGCATGCTCGCCCTCTACGCGATCGACGCGGACTTCCAGAACGCGATGCGCCAGTGGTTCAACCTCGGCGGCGGCGTGCCGCTGACGGGACGGGTGCTGGTCGACCAGGTGCCCAAGGAGATCATGGACAGCGGCTTCCTCGACGGCACCACGTCGGTCCAGCCCTACGACCCGTCGGTGGACACCCCGGCGAACAAGGCTTTCGTGGAGTCGTTCAAGAAGCGCAACAATGTCGCGCCGATCCTGGTGAGCTTCGAGTCCTACGAAACGATCCGGATCCTGATCGATGCGATCGCCCGGGCCGGCAGCACCGAACCGGCCGCGGTTCGCGACGCACTGGCGGCGACGAAGTACGAATCGATCCTCGGCACCACGGTGGAATTCGACGACCACAACCTGGCGCACAACAACGCCATCATCCTGATGATCAAGGACGGCAAGGTGGTGGTCCAGGGAATGAGCAAGACCTGACCTGATTCGCCTGGCCGCTTCCGTTGGACCTGGGCTTCCTGCTACAACTGCTGTTGGGAGGCATGGTCATCGGCGTGATCTACGCGCTGGTGGCGATGGGGCTGTCGCTGATCTTCGGCGTTCTCGAGATCGTGAATTTCGCGCATGGCGAGTTCTACATGCTCGGCGCGATGGCGGCCTTCTTCCTGTCCTCCGGTGTCAACCTCGGGTACTGGCCGACGATCGTGGTGGTCACTCTGGGAGCGGTCTGTGTCGGCTTCGTGCTGTATGAGGCCTTGCTCGGTTCGCTGCAGGGAGAAGGGTTCGAGCGCAGCATCCTGCTGACGCTCGGGCTGTCGATGGTGCTGCAGAACGGCGCGGTCTACCTGTTCACGATGACCCCGCGGATGATCAGCAACAGCCTGACCTACAGCAACGTGCTGATCGGCGACCTGAGGATCTCCCAGGCGCGCCTGTACGCGCTGGCGCTGGGCCTGGCGGCGTTTGCCGCCCTCTACTTCATCCTGCATCGCACCCGGATCGGCAAGGCGATGCGGGGCGTATCGCAGAACCGCGAGGCGGCACTGATGGTGGGCATCGATCCACGCGCGGTCGCGCGCCTGGCGGTGGCGATCGGGATCGGCCTGTCCGGACTGGCGGGCGCGGCTTTGGCGCCGGTCTATGCGGTCCATCCGGTGATGGGCTTCGCGTTCGTCTTCAAGGCGTTCGCGATCATCATCATCGGCGGGCCTTGGCAACGTCTCGGGCGCGGCGATCGCGGCGATCGTGCTGGGTATCGCGGAAAGCCTGATCGGTGGCTTCCTGCCATTGGTGATGGTCGATGCGCTCGCCTTCGTCGCCATGATCGCGATCCTGCTGTTCAAGCCGCACGGCCTGTTCGGGCGCGGCGTGCGGGTATGAGCGGCCGCATCCTGTCCCTCCCGGGCGCCGCCGCGCTGCTGATCGCCGCCTTCCTGGTGGCGATGCCGACGCTGTCGGGCAACGAGTACCTGCTCGCGCTCGGGGTGAGCTTCGCGATGTTTTCGGTGCTGAGCAGCGGCCTGAACCTGGTCTACGGGTACGCGGGCCTGCTGTCGTTCGCCCAGGTCGGTTTCTTCGGTATCGGCGCCTACACCACCGCGCTGCTGGTACTCGAGCGCGGCTGGTCGCACTGGAGCGCGGCCGTCGCCGGGGGGATTCTGGCGGCAGCGGCCGGCTTCGCCATCGGCTACGCGTCGCTGCGGCTTTCCCGCCATGCGTTTGCCATCGTCAGCCTCTGCTTTGCGTTGCTGTGCATGATCGTCGCCCGCGACTGGGTGTCCTTGACGAGAGGCTCGATGGGGATCCCGGGGCTGCCGACGCCGGTGTTGCAGCTCCCGGGGGGCTGGCAGTGGCGGGTCGCACAGCCGAAGGACTACTACTACCTGATGGTGGGCTTCGCCATCGCGGCGCAGGCGATTTTCTACCTGGTGATGCGATCCCGGCTCGGCCGCGCGATGCGGGCGATCAAGCTGAACGAGCCGCTGGCGCAGTCGCAGGGCATCAATCCGCTGGCCTACAAACTGCTGGCGATCGTCCTGTCGGCGGTACTGGCCGGCATGGTGGGCGGGCTGTTCGTCTTCTACCTCACCATCGTCGATCCCTCGGTCTTCGACTTCTATTACACCGAGACGATGCTGATCATGGTCATCATCGGCGGCCCGGGGAGCTTCTGGGGCGTGCTGGGCAGCACGGCGGTGCTGGCCGCGCTGCCGGA
Source organism: uncultured beta proteobacterium (assembly GCA_963834335.1). GTDB lineage: Bacteria > Pseudomonadota > Gammaproteobacteria > Burkholderiales > Burkholderiaceae_E > Lautropia. Next base: position 91,169 of record CAWIBK010000009.1, read on the forward strand.
CCTGCTTCGCTTCACCACCGACCTGCGGATGGTGCTCTACGGCGTGATCCTGATCGCGGTGATGCTGGTCTTTCCCGGCGGCATCGGCGGCTGGCTGCAGCGGCGCCGGCTGGCACGCTGGCGTCGCCGATGAACCCGGCTGCACCGGTCATCCCGCCCGCTCCGTCGAACCCGGCTGCGCCGCTGTTCGAAGTGCGGGGGCTCTGCAAGCGCTATCTGGGCCTGACGGCGGTCGACGACCTGTCGTACCGCGTTGAGCCCGGTGCCATCGTCGGCCTGATCGGCCCGAACGGATCCGGCAAGAGCACCAGCATCGATTGCGTGACCGGTTTCCAGCGGCCGGACGCGGGCGACTGGCTGCTGGACGGACGATCGCTCGCACGCCTGGCGCCCCACCGGATCGCCCAGGCCGGCCTGGTCAGGACCTTCCAGAACGTGCGCGCTTACGACGAGATGAGCCTGCTGGACAACCTGCGCATTGCCGGCCAGGAGCAGGACGGCATCGGCTGGCTGCGGGCTCTGGCCGGGGGTGGGCGGCTCAGGCGTGCGCAGGAGCGGACGGACGAACGGGCCGCGGGACTGCTGAGCCTGATCGGCCTGGCGGATTATGCGCAAGCCCCGGCGGCAGCGCTTTCCTATGGGCAGCGCAAGCTGCTGGCGATCGCGGCCACCATGATGACCCGACCGAAACTGGTGGTGCTCGACGAACCGGTGGCCGGCGTGAATCCGACCATGATCCGTCATATCGAACAGGCGATCCGCCGGCTCAACGCCGAGGGAGTGGCGCTGATCATCATCGAGCACAATGTCGAGTTCGTCATGAACCTGTGCAGCCGGGTGCTCGTGCTGGAGTCGGGCCGCAAGATCGCAGAGGGCGCACCGTCGCTGGTGCGCAGCGACCCCCTCGTGCTGGCGGCCTACCTCGGCAAGTCGCGCGGCGGCAGGCAGGCGGCGGCCCATGGCTGACATCATCCTCGAGACCGATCGGCTGGCAGTGGGCTATACCGAGGAGCCGATCGTGACCGACTTCTCGGTGTCGATTCCGACCGGATCGATCACCACCGTGATCGGGCCGAACGGGGCGGGCAAGTCCACTCTGCTGCGCGCAATCTACGGCCTGAACCGCCACTTCAGCGGCAGTATCCGATTCCTGGGCCAGCCGATCGAGCAGCTTTCGCCTCGCCAGCGCCTCAAGCTCGGCATCGGTTTCGTTCCCCAGGGCCGCTGCAACTTCCCCCTGATGACCGTGCGCGAAAACCTGGAGCTGGGCGGGTACACGCTGGCCGATCGCGCGGCGGCCGAGGCCAGTGAACGGGTGCTGGCGATGTTCCCGATGCTGGTGTCCAAACTCGGCGTGCTTGCAGGCAACCTCAGCGGAGGCGAGCAGCAGATTCTCGAGACTGCGATGGTGCTGGAAGCGGGGCCCCGCCTGCTGCTGCTCGACGAGCCTTCGCTCGGCCTGTCGCCGGCGATGCAGGATCAGGTGTTCGAAACCATCAGCGACCTGCGGGGGCAGGGGCTGACCGTGCTGGTCATCGAACAGAACGCCCACGGCGCGCTGGAGATCTCGGACTACGGCATCGTGATGGAACTCGGCCGCCTGTTCATGACCGGACCGGCCCGGGACCTGATCGACGATCCGCGCATCAGAACCGCCTATCTGGGCGCCGACCCCGGCTCCTAGAGCACCCGACCGGTGCGCGCCGGGATCGCGGCCAGGATCGCCGCGCGGGCGCTACGGGCATCGGCGCCGGTGAGTTCCCGAATCCGCAGCCGGCGCTCGACGAAATTGTCCTCGTCGCCCTGGATCATCAGATCGAGAAACCGGGTCACCCCGGGGATCCGGGTCCGGCGCGCCGGGGCGGTGGCTGCGGCGGACTGCTTGCTCAGCAGCGCCGCGATGGTGCGCGCCGTCCGGGGCATGACCGGGAACGGCGGCGCGTCATCCACCTGCACTTCATAGATCCCGCCCGGATCGATGGCCTCGATCGCCAGCGGCTGGGCACGGCAGACCCGCACGAGCACGTCGGTCAGCGCCGCGCGGTGATCATGGCGCGCATCGATCACCACCAGTCCCTTGTTGCTCGGCTTGCGCAGCAGCGGCGCCTGCGACTGCCTGTCCGAGAACTGCAGGGTGACGCTTTCGCCGGGCCCGAGGCGCGGCACGGTGACGAAGGCATCGTCGACCACGTGGACGATCTCCTCCTCTCCATCCCAGACGCTGACAAAGGGCAGGCGTTGCTCCACCATCAGGGCTTCGATGACGCGCTCGGTGGGGTTGACGATGGTGAGGCGACGGCCGCCGTCGTCCTTGCGAAAGACCAGCGCCTCGTAGTCGGCCATCCGCTGGTACAACTCGCGCTGGTTCGGTATCCAGAAATTGCGGCGCTCGGCCAGGTTGATCGCGTAGCGCACATAGTCGAGGGCGCCCTTGCCGTCGTTGACCGAAGGATCGCGCCCGAGTTCGGGGTGGTACTGGAAGCTGTAAACCCCGTTCTCCAACCGGTCCTCGACGCCGCGCTCGCGCGAGCTGTGGCCCCCGTAGATCGTTTCGACCAGTTCGTAGGCGGCGTCGTACTCGTGGGTGCGGTCCCAGCCACGGAGGGGACGCCATTCGGTGTCTGTTGTCACCACCGGGTGAAACGGAAACCAGACGCCCTGGGTAGCGATCGTGCGCTTCACGTCGGTGACGTAGGTCAGGGGCTTGCCGCCGATGGCACCGCCCACCATCACGTCCGGCAGCCGCACCCCGTACTCGATCATGTGGTAATAGCTGAAGGTGCACGCGCCGATGATGTCCGGGTGGTTGGCATAGAGGTAGTCCATCGCATCGATGGTCTCCGGATGCATGTGACCGCCGGCGTGCCGGCCGCAGGTGCAGATGCGGATGCCGAGGTTGCGCCCGGCATCGTCGACGTGCTTGAACAGGCCCTTGCCGAAGACGGCCGCCGGCGGATCGCCGATGGAGCTGTCGTTGTGCAGGGCCGGCTCGATGAAGTTGTTGCGGGTGGTGCGGTCGAGCCACTGCCGCGCCATGGCGCCGGAGATGTTGGTGGAGAACGCCGGATCCTCGATGTCGTAGCTGGCCGGAATCAGGTTCTGGATCTGGTAGTCCAGGAAGCTGAAATCGGTCATGCCGTGGACATCGTGACGAAACGAAAGCACCCCGTCATGAGTGCCGAAGGAGCGCAGCCGGGTCTCCCACAGCCCGTCCAGTCCGAGGTCGCGCATCAGCCGCCGCAGGAAGAAGAGGATGGTGTCGCCCCAGTGCGTCGGGTTGGCCCAGTGCCGGATCGCTTCGACATTCAGGTGAGCCTGCATCATTCCGCCGATCATCTCGAAGACCTGGTTGGCGATGTACGCCGTCTGGCGGCTCACGACGATGGCCGGACCGCGGGCGGTGGCCGTGGCGGTGGCGGCGCTGGTCAGGTCGCCGGAGAACTCCAGCAGTTCTGCGAGCACCGTGCTCCCCGGCGCCGGTTCCACCGCCATGACCGGGTGGCCGGCGTAGCCGGTGACGTAGGCCGGCTCCCACGCGGGGCCGTGAAACGGCGACCCGGGCAGCCAGCGCCAGCCGGTAAAGCCCTTCGCGGGGGCCGGGCGGCAGGACGAGAGCCCCAGCAGGGACGGCGGCAGATTGGTCTTGCCGGTGACGATCAGCCGGCGCGCCGGCTCGCCGAGCCAGGCTTCGATGCGGGCGATCGTCTGCGGCGCCAGGTGTGCCGCATTCGGAATCAGGAGAGCCCGGTAGCCTGCCAGCACCGCCTCGTCCAGGTCCGACTCGTCGACCAGGTCGTGCTTGAGATTGCAGCGGGCCAGCAGGAGGCTGGCGGCGTTGGGCGCCAGGTAGGCGTGCTCTCCCTTGAGCCAGGTTCGGGGCTCATCCCAGGCGCTGTCGAAGGTGTAGACCTCACCCTGCTGCCGGGCCGCGGCGACGTAGGCGTCGCGACTGCGTCGGCTGAAGAGGACGGCGATGTCATGTCCGCGAGGGGCGATGAAGTCTTGCACGGGGGATCCTTGGCTCGATGCGCTCCGGGCCCATTATGGGTGATGCCCGGGCCGGCGCAAGGAGTCGCTGATCAGCCCGTCGCCCAGTGCCGGTTGTCCATCACTTGCACGATATGTTGCGCGGCTCGCGCCGCCCCGTCCGTTTCGACCGGACGATAGGCGACCGGGGCGTGCATCGCTGTCAGCGCCCGGTCGGCGAGGTCATCCGGCATCAGCTCGCGGAAATTCACGGCGCAGTCGGCGCAGTAGTTGCGCAGCCGGTTGCGCACGTGGATGCACTGCTCGAAGTGGCGCTCCAGCGGAAAGCTCAGGAAGCGTCGGCGGGTGGCGACCAGTTCCATGCAGGTGCTGAGGCCGCCCTGCACGAGGGCGAGGTCGGCACAGGCCAGGTGTTCGAACAGCTTGTGCACGTAGGGCTTCACCTCCAGTCCGTCGTGGACCGGAAACGCCTCGGCGGCAAGCCGGGGCCCGGCCACCAGGATCATGCGCAGATCCGGCACCTGGCGCTTCATCCGCGGGAAGGCGGCCGCGATCCGGGCCAGCAGCGGCCGTCCGACCGCGGTCCCGCCGATGGCGGCAATGACCAGCTTCTCGTCGCGGCGGTAACCGTGCCGCTCGCGCAGGCGCTCGGTGTCCGCGAGCGCGGCGGGATCGAAAGGCAGGGCATAGCCGCTGAAGCAGAAATTGCGCTGCGTCCAGTCGCCGATGTGAGGCAGGCCGGGGCCGAAGGTCTGGTCCGGGAGGTCCTCCGGGTTACCGACGAAGATCGCGCGATCGCGGATCCAGGGATAGCGGGCCACGTGCTCGATGTCGTCTGCATTGCGATCGGCACAGAGGTAGTTCTCGCGCTCGTCGTCGCTCATCGGCAGGCAGCCGACGAAGTCGGTGAGGAAGACGAACGGCTGCCGCTTGAGTTCCGGATTCTCGTGATAGAAGTAGTCCACGTCCCACGCCTCGTCGCCGACGACGATGTCGTAGTGCTCGGCTTCGACCAGGTCGCTGAACGTCATGAAGTTGCGGGCCATGACTTCGTCCATGGTGCGCAAGGCGAAGAAGGCATGCAGGTCGTGTTCGCCGGCGACGGACTCGAAGTGCCTGCTTTCGTTGGCCAGCCGCGCAGTCATCGGATGCAGGCGTTCGCCCTCTGCGATCAGATAGCGTGCCGCGGGGTCGACGGTGAACCAGTCGATCTCCAGGTCCGGGCGCAGCTTGCGCATCTCGCGGGCGATCGCCAGGTCGCGCTGCACGTGACCAAGCCCGATCGGGCTCGAGACGAACAGCGCGCGGGGCTTGCGCGCCATGCCGCGCGTCCAGGTGTGACGGACGCTGCCCTCGGACGCGAACTGCCGTACCGCGAGGTTGAACCGGACCGGATCCCGGACCATCGTGAGGTGTCCGCCGCCGACGATGGTCAGCAAGCTTGCGTCCGGTACCAGGTCGGCTATTTCGCGCCCCTTGGCATACGGCACGCGGGCGTCGCTGTCTCCATGGATGACGAGGGTGGGGCAGGTGAGGCGCGAGGCGAGTTCGCGGACATCGTGGCCGACCCAGCCTGCCCGAGCCAGCGCGATCGCGCTGCCGGTGGTCGCACAGCCGTATCCGACACCGTCCTCGAAGGCCTTGGTGGAGTGCGGTTCAGTGAAGACCTTCGACCAGAAGGCATCGAGATGGCCGGGCCAGTCCTGGCGCATCTGTTCGAGCGAATGCAGGGCGGCAGCGCGCGCGGCGTCGTCGGGGGTCAGGGATTCTGCATAGCCGCCCGCGACGATGAGGCGTGAAACCCGCCCCGGGCTCTCGGCCGCGAAACGGATCGCCACCATGGTGGTGGCCGATATGCCAATGACGGTCGTGCGATCCACCCCGAGGTGATCGAGCACGGCCCGGAAGTGCATCAGGTAGGGATCAAGACCGAACGACCGGGGATCGGCGGGCCGATCCGACCGGCCGTTGCCCGGCAGGTCCATCACGACGACCCGGAAATGCATGGAGAGGTACGGCACGGTGGCCTTGAAGGCGTTGCTGGTCGCGATCTGGTAGATCGGCGAGAAGCACAGCCAGGGACCTGCGTCGCCGAAGACACCGTACCAGACCCGTACGCCGGCGTTTTCCAGATGACCTTGCCGTTGCGGGGCAAGTGTCTCGAAGGGATAAGGCTCCGGCAGATGGTCAGCCGGCGGCAGCTCGCCGACCGTGAGGCGGATCTTCGGTGGCAGTTCGTTGGCTCCCTTGCTCATGATGGCTTCCTGCGGTGGATTACGCCGTGCCGGTACCGGCACGCTTGCGCCTGGTGGATGTGGCGGATGTGGTGGACGTGGCGGACGTGGCGGACGTGGCGGGCGTGGTGGACGTGGCGGATGCGGTGGCCGTGCGGCCTTCCATCATGCGGATCAGCGACAGCATGGCACTCAATGCCTCCCGATGGTGACCCTCCGGCTCCGTGATACCCAGGGCCATCTCGGCTTCCATCCCTATCCAGAAGCACCCGATCCAGGTGGAGATGGCTTGCGCCGATACGGGTAGCGCCAGTCCGTGTCGCGCGATCGCCTCCTGGACCGCGCCATCGACAACTCTGCGCCAGCTCAGGAATCGTGGCAGGTACTCCGCACGCAGCACCGGATCCGTGAAGCTGGCCGCCATCAGTTCCATCATCAGCTTGACGAAGCCCGAGCTCAGGTCTTCCTCGTAGAACTCGCAGGCCTGACGCCATTGAGCGCTGACCGGCTCCGATTGCGCATACATCCGCTGCTGTCGTTCCAGCAGACGGCGGTTGGCCTGATCCAGTACCTCCAGCACCAGCTGCTGCTTGTTGCGGAAGTGGTAGTTGATCAGCGCGTGGGTGACATCGGCCTCGCGAGCGATTTCCCGGACGTTCAGCTTCGAGTACCCGTCACTGACCACCCGCCGGAAGGTCGCGGCCAGAATCGCGTCGCGCGTGCTCTGGCCATCGGCCCGGCCGGCGCCCCGTGATGCGGAGGGCTGTGCAGGCTGGGTCGATTTAGTTTGAACAAGTGGTTTAACCATTTGGTCAGTATCCGATATATGATGGCGGTTCGCAACCCCTGCTGAGGAGGGTCAGAGCGTTTCTTTTCTTCGGTCCAGTGGCTCCGCCGCCTGGCGCGCGGATGCCCCGATTTTCAGGAGGCAATCATGAGAGCGGTCTTTGCACTGTATGCCGGTCTGGCGTACGCGATTTTCCTTGCTTCGTTTCTCTACGCAATCGGATTTGTCGGAAACCTTCCGCTGGTGCCCAAGTCCATCGATTCCGGCGCCCCAGGCGCCCTGGTTCCCGCACTGATCATCAACCTGCTGGCCTTGGGCGCCTTCGCCATCCAGCACAGCCTGATGGCGCGCCCGGCTTTCAAGCGCTGGTGGACCCGGTTCGTGCCGGTGCCGATGGAGCGCAGCACTTACGTTCTGTTCGCTAGCCTGCTTCTCTTTTTGCTGTTCGCGGTCTGGCGGCCGCTGCCGGCGCCGGTATGGACCGTCGAAGCGCCGCTCGGCAGCGCCCTGCTGACCGGATTGTCCTGGGTCGGCTGGCTGATCGTTCTGAGCTCCACCTTCATGATCAACCACTTCGAACTGTTCGGGCTCAAGCAGGCGATTGCACGACACGCGCAGGCCGAGACGCCGCCGGCGCTCACCACGCGCTACCTGTACCGGTTCATCCGGCATCCGATCATGCTCGGCTTCATCGTCGCATTCTGGGCGACGCCGGTAATGAGCCAGGGGCACCTGCTGTTCGCGGTAATGACCACCGCCTACATCTTCATCGGGATAGCCTTCGAGGAGCACGACATGGCGGCGACCTTCGGCGCCGCCTACCGCAGCTACCGGGAGCGGGTGCCGATGATCCTGCCGTTGCGGCCGGGCAAGCGGGTGGAAGGCACGGCGCCGACCCACGTGGCGGAACCGTAGCCGTCAGGCGGAAGTCGGACCCGGCGGGCCGGCGCTGTCCCTGACGATCAGCTCCACGACGAGTTCGCGCACCGCATTCGCTGTATCGCCGGCGATGCGCGACAGGAGGTGGGCGGCTGCCGTTTCTCCCATTTCGCGGGTCGGTACGCGCACGGTCGTCAGGGCGGGGGTGATCAGCGAGGAGATCGGCAGGTCATCGAAGCCGACGATCGACAGGTCCTGCGGCACCCGTAGGCTCAGCGTGCGCGCTTCACCGATAGCGCCGATCGCCAGGACGTCGTTGCCGCAGATGATGGCGGTCGGCCTCGGTCGAACTGCGGCCAGAGTGTGCAGCGCCTGGCGGCCGGCGTCGAAGGTGTAGGGCGTCTCCAGTACCGGGATGGCATCGGGGTCGATGCCACGTTCCGCGAGGGCTTCCCGCACCCCGGCCAGCCGCTCCCGGGCGCGATCGTTGTGGGCGGTTTCGCCGGCAATCATCGCGAAGCGGCGGTGCCCCATGTCGTGCAGATAACCGGCGACCCGCGCGGCCGCCTCGCGGTTGCGGAATCCGACGCAGGCATGGCGCCCTTCCGGGTCGATCGCCCAGGTCAGGAGGTAGGGGATGCGGAACTGGTCCAGCATCTCGAACAGTGCGGGCTCGTGGTCCAGGCCGACCAGCACCACGCCGTCGATGCCCCGGCCGATCAGCGACTGCACGATGATCGTTTCATTGGCGGGGTCGAATTCATGGCAAGCCAGCAGCAGGTTGTAGCCGACCGCATTCAGGCTCTTTTGCAGCGCATGGGTGGCGCTGGCGAAGATCGCGTTGTCCAGGGTCGGAATGACCGCGCCGATGGTGCGCGTCCGGCGCGAGCGCAGCGCGCGGGCGGCCCCGTGCGGGACGTAGCCGGACTCCCGAACCGCCGCCAGCACCCGCGCCAGCAGGTCGCCGCTGACCTTCTGGGGAGTCGACAGCGCGCGTGACACGGTGGCGGTCGAGACGCCGGCGCGGCGTGCCACGTCACTCAGTTTGGTTTGCGGTGTGCTCATGGGCGTGCGGGTCCTGAGTCGTCGACAGCACTCCTGTAGTCATGCGGACCGATCGGCCAGTCCGACCTGAATGTAAACGATTACAACTCCAGCGCTGTACTGCTTTGCGCGTACCGGCCGATAACCTGCCGACTGAAGAGCGGCTTCGAGGTGATCTTTACTAGGGAAAACCCGACTCTCCGGTTTGTCCGGCGCCCTCGGTCTGCCACCGGCGTTGACAGCCCGTTCTTCGCGCATTAGAGTCTTTTCTGTAATCGATTTCAAGTAGCAGGGGACATCCGCCGTGGCAATCCGATATCTCAAGAAGGCGAGCAAGACCGCCGAAACCGAAGCGGGCAATGCCCGCAAAGTGGTCACCGAGATGCTGGCGGCCATCGAGACCGGCGGCGAAGCAGCGGTCCGGGACTATGCGGCCAGGCTCGATCGCTGGCAGGGCGAAATCCTGGTGCCACCGGCGGAGATCGAGCGCCGGACCCGCGACATACCGGATGCCATCAAGCGCGACATCGATTTCGCCACGGCGCAAGTGCAGGCGATTTGCACTTGCCCAGCGGGAATCGATCAGGGAGTTCTCGGTCGAAGTGCATCCCGGCCTGGTCACCGGCCAGCGCCTGCTCCCGGTGAACGTTGCCGGCTGCTACGTGCCGACCGGGCGGTATGCGCACATCGCCTCGGCCTACATGAGCATCGCCACCGCCAAGGCGGCAGGCGTGCCGACGGTGATTGCCTGCTCCACGCCCTACGACGCCGACGGCATCCATCCGCAGGTCCTCTATGCGATGAAAGTGGCCGGCGCCGACACGGTCATGATGCTCGGCGGCGTGCAGGCGATCGCGACCATGGCCTTCGGCCTGTTCACCGGCCGCCCGGCCGACATCATCGTCGGCCCGGGCAACAAGTACGTGGCCGAGGCCAAGCGCACCCTGTTCGGCAAGGTGGGGATCGACGTGCTTCGCCGGTCCCTCGGAGGTTGCAGTCATTGCCGACGACTCGGCCGACGCCGCCATCGTCGCCTCGGACCTGGTCGGCCAGGCCGAGCATGGCCATGAGTCGCCGGCCTGGCTCATCAGCCTTTCCGAGCCGCTCGCGCAGTCGGTGATCCGGCAGGTACCGGACCTGATCGCGGCGCTGCCGGACACTGCTCGCGACGCGGCCGGGGCGGCGTGGCGCGACTATGGCGAAGTCGTGGTCTGCGATACCCGGGAGGAGGCGGCCAGTCTCTCCGATACGCTATGCCTCCGAGCATCTCGAGGTGCACGCCCGGGACCTGGACTGGTGGCTGGCGAACCTGACCGCCTACGGTTCGCTGTTCCTGGGCGAGGAGACCACGGTGGCGTTCGGCGACAAGGCGTCGGGGCCCAACCATATCCTGCCGACCAAGGGCGCCGCTCGTTACTCCGGTGGGCTGTCCGTGCACAAGTTCATGAAGACCCTCACCTGGCAGCGAATGACGCGGGAGGCTTCGCGCGACATCGCGCAGGTCACGGCGCGCATCTCTCGGCTGGAAGGCATGGAGGCGCATGCGCGCACCGCTGACGATCGCTTGCGGAAGTATTTTCCCGCCGAGCGGTTCGAGACCGGGGCGTAGCCGCCGATGGCGGACACAACCTTGACCGACCGGCTGTTCCGCCTGGATGGCCGGGTCGCCCTGGTCACCGGCGCGGGCTCCGGCATCGGGCAGGCGATCGCGCTGGCGCTGGCCCAGGCGGGCGCGTCCGTGGTCCTGGTGGGCCGTCGGGTCGAGGCGCTCGAAGCGACCCGGGTGGCGATCGACGCCGCCTGCGCCGGCGGCGGTGAGCTACCGGTCCGCCCGGATCAGGGACCCGCTCAGCGCCCTGAACAGCGAAGGGCGGCGATCCTGGCCTGCGACCTCGCGGTGCGCGACTCGCTGCTGAAATGTGCCGATGCCGCCGCCGACCCGTTCGGCGCGCCGGACATCCTGGTCAGCGCGGCTGGGGTCAACCTGCGCAAGCCGATGCACGAACTCAGCGCCGACGACTGGGACGCTACGATGCGGATCAATCTCGACGCGCCCTTCTTCCTGGCGCAACGCCTCGTGCCGGCGATGCTGGCACGGCAGTGGGGACGGATCATCAACATCGCCTCGCTTCAATCGGTGCGGGCCTTCGCCGACGGCGCGCCCTACGGCGCCTCCAAAGGCGGCGTGATGCAGCTGACCCGCGCGCAGGCCCAGGCGTGGTCGGCGCAGGGTGTCAACGTCAATGCGATCGCCCCCGGCTTCTTCCCTACCGCGCTGACCGCGCCGGTGTTCGCCGATCCTGCCCGTTCCGCCACGATGGCGCAACGGACCTTCGCCGGTCGTAACGGCCGGCTCGAAGACCTGGCAGGCACCGCCATCTTCCTGGCCGGTCCGGCATCCGACTACGTCACCGGCCAGACCATCTTTGTCGACGGCGGTTTCTCCGCCGGATGAGAGGGCTCGAATGAAAGCGCTTGTCTACACCGCACCCGACCAGGTCGTCTATCGCGAAGAGCCCGATCCCCGACCGGACGACGGCGAGGTGCTGATCCGGATCGACGCCGCCGGCATCTGCGGCTCCGACATGCATGCCTATCACGGCCATGATCCTCGCCGAGTGCCGCCGATGATCCTCGGTCATGAACTGGCCGGCCGGATCGTGGCAGGGCCCGGCACCGGCAACCGGGTCACCGTGAATCCGCTCATCACCTGCGGGGTCTGCGAGTACTGCGTGACCGGCCGCAACAACCTCTGTACCAATCGGACGATGATCGGCATGACTCGCCCGGGCGGGTTTGCGGAACTGATGACCATTCCGGCCGCCAGTGTGATCGATGTGCCCCAGGACATGAATCCGCGCGAGGTGGCACTCACCGAGCCGGCCGCGACTGCGCTGCACGCGATGGCGCTGGCCGCGCGGGCACTGACCCGTCCGTTGCCCGAGGCCCGGGTGCTGGTCATCGGTGGCGGCGCGATCGGCCTGCTGACCGCGCTGCTGCTGAACTCATACGGCTGCCGCGGCATCGACCTCGCGGAGACCAACCCGCTGCGCCGCCGTTCGGTGTCGACCACCGGCGCCGCCCGGGCGTTCGATCCGGTGTCGACGCCGCCCCAGGCGAACCGGTTCGACCTGGTGGTCGACGCGGTGGGTGGCAAGGCGACCCGGGCCAGCGCCCTGGCGGCGGTCAAGCCCGGCGGCGTCATCCTGCACATCGGCCTGATGGACTGGGCGAGCGAAATCGACATGCGCAAGCTCACCCTCTCGGAAATCACGCTGATCGGCACCTATACTTACTCGACCGCGGATATGAGGGCGACGGTGCAGGCGCTGCACACCGGCGTCTTCGGCGATCTCGCCTGGGTGGAGATGCGGCCGCTGGCTGAAGGTGCCGCTGCCTTCGCCGATCTGGCCGGAGGGCGAAGTGCCTCCGCGAAGATCGTGCTGCAACCGCATTAGGCTGGATTGAGACGCAATGAGCCGTACCGTGGCGTACTGAGGCGCGTTCAAGCGCACGGAGGAGACAACGCATGGCATCGCCAGAATCGCCCGCAAGCCCGCCCGGCCCGGCAGGCAAGCCACGCGGTCGCGTGCCGTTCCTGGTGGCTGGCTTCTTCATGGCGGTGTACTTCGTCAATATCGCGGTCGGCATGGCGGCGGTCAAGCTCGGCTGGCAGGTCACCCGCCTCGGCGATCTCTCGGAATTCCTGGTTGTCCTGGTTTCCATGATTTTCTTCGTCGCCGGCGTACTGGCGGTGGAGGATAAGCGGCCCGAGAAGCCGCAGTCGCACTGATATCTCAACCAAAGCAAAGAGGAGCACCCCATGTCACGATCCCTGTCGCAACCCGATATCGCCCTCGCCTCGCCGCAACGGCGCCGCTTCCTGCAGGTCGCGGAGCGCTACGGCTTCACGACTGCCGTCCTTGCCAGCAGCGGCGGCTTCCTGTGGTCGGATTCCGCAGTGGCGCAGACCGCCGACGACGAGAGCGCCAAGCAGAAGGCAGCGAAGCACAACATGATCTTCGCGACCGAGTACAAGCTCGATTCGTTCAAGACCTATCCGATCATGCAGGAGGCTTTCAAGGAGAACCTGCAGAACGCAACCAAGGGCGCGCTGTATGTGCGCCTGCATCCCGCCGGCCAGCTCGGCGTGGGCGCCGCGCTCGGCCAGAAGGTGCAGGGCGGCACCGTGCAGGGTGGTGGTCTGTCGTTATCCAATTTCTCGCCGTTCGCGCCGATCGTGGATGTGATCAACATCCCGTTCTGGTGCGGGGAGAACCAGCGCTTCGCCAACCTGGTGACCTCCAAGATCTGGGCCGACGAGATCAATCCCAAGGTCAATGCGAAGAACTTCAAGCCGATGTTCTACTACACCGTCGATCCGCGCACGATCGCCGCGCGCAAGGGGCTCGGCAAGATCATCAAGACCCCGGATGACATGCGCGGGGTGAAGATGCGCATCCCGCCCTCGAAGCTGCTCGGCAAGTTCTACCAGCTCGCCGGCGCCAATCCCACCATCGTCGCGTGGGGGGAGACGCCGACCGCGCTCAAGCAGGGTGTTGCCGACGCGCTCGATCCGGCCATCGGCGCGCTCTACACCTTCGGCTTCATCGACATCCTCGAGTCGATCACGGCGGTGTCGTCCGTGCCGGATGCGCAGATGTTCGCCTGCAACCTGCCGTGGTTCCAGAGCCTGCCGAAAGAGATGCAGACGCAGTTCGACGAGGCCGTCCGAGAAGACCCAGGAAGCATCGTTCGCCCAGATCGAATCGGCCCGCAAGACGATCGATCGAAGCCATGAGCAAGGCCGGCATCAAGTTCTACAAACCCACCGCCGCTGAAATGCAGAGCTGGGTCGAGGCCTGCGGCGAGCAGCGCGCCGAGTGGAACGAGAACAAGATCGAACTGGCCGGATCGACCGCCACCTTCGACAAGCTCAAGACCGCCGCCAACACGAAAGGGCGGTACACCGTGGGCGACTTCAAGGGCTGACCGCTATGCGCCGCTTCCTGGCAGCCATCGACCGCGATGGCGAACGCTACCTCATGCTGGTTTTCTACTGCATGATCGTGTTCGTCATCGTGATCGAAGTGATCCGCCGCTTCGTGTTCAGCTATTCCTCGCTCTGGGGCGAGGAGGCCGCACGCTATGCCTTCATCTACCTCGGCTGGATCGGTGCTTCGTATGCAGTGAAGCGGCGCGCGCACATCCGTTTCGACGTGATCCTGATGGCGCTGCCGCAGCGCCTGCATGGCTACATCTTCATTCTGGGCGACCTGGTCACGATCGTGTTCGCCTGTTTCGCGATGTACTGGACATTGCACGTGATCGGCACCCTGCTGCAGTTCGGGGCGGCGTCCTACGCCTTGCGGATCAACAAGGCCTGGTTCGAGGCGGCGGTGCCGATTGCCATGGCGATGATGATGGTGCGCCTGGTGCAATCGCTGATCCGCGATGTCCGGGACCTGCGCGCCGGGCGCGACGTCTACCGTGGCGCACTCCTGTTCGATCCTGACTGAGGCGGCCGCCCGTGGCGATAACCCTGAGCTTGTTGCTGATGCTGGCGCTGCTGGCGCTGGCGGTGCCGTTTTTCGTGGCGCTCGGCATGGGCACCATCGTGTTGCTCCTGTCGACCAACGCGCTGCCGCTGTCGTTGCTGGGCGAGGCGCTGTTCGAGGGCGTCGACTCCTTCGCCCTGATCGCGATTCCCCTGTTCGTTCTGACCGGCGACGTGATGGTCCGATCACGCCTCGCCTACAAGCTGCTGGATCTGGCTGAAGCAACCACCGGCAGTTTCCGTTCCGGGCTGGGAACCTCGACCGCGCTGGGATGCGGCTTCTTCGCCTGCATCTCGGGTTCGGATGCGGCCGATGCCGCGGCGATCGGCCGCATCACCATGGATCGACTGGTGGAGAGAGGGTATCCGAAGCCATACGCCTGCGCGCTGGTCGCGGCCGGCGCCTGCACCGGCATCCTGATTCCGCCCTCCATCTCCTACATCATCCTCGGCCTGGTGCTCGGAATCTCCTCGACGACGCTGTTCACCGCCGCGATCATTCCCGGCATCCTGGTGCTGCTGGGCGTGCTCTTCACCAACGCGGTGATGAACCGGCTATCGGGCTATGAGCACTCGATCGACCGGTTTTCCTGGAAGCGCTGGTTCGCCACCCTGAACGACGCCAAGTGGGCCGTGTCGATACCGTTCATCATCCTCGGCGGCATCTACTCCGGCATCTTCACGCCGACCGAGTCGGCGGCGGTTGCAGTCGCGGTGGCACTGGTGGTCGGCCTGGTGCAGAAGACCATCCACGTCCGCGACTTTCCCTCGATGCTGGAGACATCGGCCCGGGTCAACGGCGTCATCCTGCCGATCATCGCGGTGGCGATGCTGTTCGCCCAGGCACTGACGGTGCTGGACGTGCCCCAGTCGTTCGTGCGCAGCCTGGCGGGAATCACCCAGGATCCGGTGTTGCTGGTGCTGGTGATGCTGCTGATCTTCGTGATCGCGGGCATGTTCATGGAAACGACGCCCAACATCGTCATTCTCGGACCGCTGCTCTTCCCCGTGGCTCAGAGCATCGGCATGGACCCGATCCACTTCTGCGTCTTCATGATCACCTCCCTCGGCCTCGGCTTCATCACCCCCCCGATGGGGCTGAACCTCTTCGTGATGGCGAGCCTGACCGGTGAACCGATCATGTCGATCGCCTATCGCGCAATACCGTTCGTGCTGGTGATGGTGGTCATTGCGATCATCGTCGGATTCATGCCGCAGCTGTCCCTCCTCCTGCTGCAGTAGATGCCAGCCGGGACAGCCGGGCGAGCGGGAATCAACGGCCGGGGGGATCGATACCCTTGATCGGATCATCCTCCAGGTCGGGGCCGATTTCGACGATCTTGTCGTCGGTGGCTTCTTCCTTGTAGCTGCCGGGCTGCTTGCGGGCGGCTGCGCGTTCGGAGTCCTCGAGCGCCTTGCGCTGAGCTTCGTCCGGTTGTCCGGGTTGTCCGGATTGTCCGGGTTGTCCGGATCCCGGCTTTCCGGGCTTGCCGATGGGATCGCTCATCTGCATTCTCCTTTCAAATGAACTCAGGGTGCGGCGGCGCCCGGATAGGCTGTCGCCCGCAACTGGGTGGCCAGGTGGACCGCATTGCGGACCATCATCGCGGTCGCGTTGGCGGTGGCTTCCGGCGGTTGTTCGAGATCCTTGTAGTCGACGCCCTTCATCGCTTCTCCAACCCAGTAGGTCACCGCGTTCGGAGCGAGCGAGAAACCGACGTCGTTGAGAGCCTGGTACATCTCCGCAGCCACGTGATGGGCGCCGTCCTCGTTGCCGACGGCAGCCACCGTCGCCACGCGGCCGTAAGACGGCAGGCGCTGATGATCGTCGGCCTCGCTCAGGAAACCGTCCATGCGCTCCACCACCCGTTTGGCGACGCTGCTTGGTTGGCCCATCCAGATCGGTGTGCCCAGCACCAGGATGTCCGCCGCGAGAATCTGCTCTCGAACCTCCGGCCAGTCATCCCCGGGTCCCTCGTCCGAGGTGACGCCGGGAAGGATATTGAGGTCGGCCATATTGACCATCTCGAAGGCGACCAGGTGCTTTTTCAGGGCATCACCCACCTGGGACAGCAGCAGGGCGGTGGAAGAAGCCTGGCCGGCTCGTTTCAGGGTGCAGTTCAGTCCGATGGCTTTCAGCATTCAGTCTCCTTAGTCAGACTTGAGCGGCTCGGAGATCGGGTTGTCAGTCACTGGAGCCTCCGATAGCAAGGGCAGTCGAAGGCCGTGCAATAGTCGTACCCAGGGACCCGACGTAGATGCGCCGCCCCGGGGGGCGGCGCGAGGAGAGTCTTGCTGACTCCGACAGGCTTCTAGTACGCGGACAGCAGCTTGAGCAGTTCCGGCGAGAATTTACTGCGCTGGGCGTCGTTGAAGCTGGCCGCGGACGTCTGCCATTTCTTCCATTCCGGCGATTCCTTGGCGGGCACGAAAACCTCCATGCCATTTTCCTTGGCCACGCCGAGGAACTTGTCGTAGCTGCCGATCATGAAATCCTGCGCGCGGTTGCGCGCATCCGCCGCCGCTTTCAGGAGGATCTCCTGCTGGGGCTTGGGCAGCGCGTTGTAGCGCTTGAGGTTCATCACGTAGCCGTGGATGTAGGTGCCCAGCAGTCCGTTTGAGGCCATCAGGTGCTTCGCCACCTCGAAGTGCTTGAGCCCGACCATTCCCTGCAGGCCGCCAACCGCGCCGTCGACCGTGCCGCGTTGCAGCGCCTGGTAAACCTCGCCGACGCTCAGCACCACCGGGGATGCCTCCAGGGACTGCAGCAGTTCCGCATGTCCTTTGGAGGTCGCGCGCAGCTTGCGTCCCTTGAGGTCTTCCGGTACGCGCAGCGGGAAGGTGGTCGATACGACCGGCGGACCGATGTCGAAGATGCAGAGGATTTTCACGCCGGTCTTCTGGAACTGTCCGTCGAACCATTCGAAAAGGTCGCTGCCCGGCACGAGTTTGTCCCGGGTCTGCTGCATCGACAGTGGCCACAGGGGCATCACCGTGACCGACACGTCGGGTATGCGGCCGGCCCAGCTGTCCAGGGTGGCCAGCGAGATGTCGACCGTGCCGGCTGGAATCGCGCTCGGCACGAACGCCTGCTTGACCATCTGGTCGTCAGGAAAGTACTTGAAGGTGATGGCGCCTTTGCTCGCCTTCTCCACTGCTTCCATGAACGGCTGGGTGAACTCCTTCACCTGGGGGTGACTTGAAGCACCCCAGGTCGCGAGCGAGAGCGTCTGGGCCGTTGCCATCCCGGTTGCCAGTGCCAGTGCCGCTGCGATCACGCCTTTGCCGAATGTGTGCGTCCTCATGCTGTGTCTCCTTGTTTGATGGGGGCGGGCGGTCATGCCCGCCTGAGCAATTCGATGACTCTCCGGCCGGGGTCGACCCGGACCCAGTCGCCGGTACGGATGCAGTCGCCCGGCCGGCGCGACCAGCCTTCGGTGATCGTGATGTTCGCGAAGACCGCGCCCTGCACCATCACCGGATTGGTGACGCCGAAGATCGAGGGCCTTCGGCGCGATGCCCTTGTGCTTGATGTCGTAGAAAGCCCAGCCGGCCGCGATGCCGCCTTTCGCGGTCGGAAAGAAGCAGATCTTGTCGCGGATGCTCGTGCCCTCGAGCTTGTGGCCGCGGCTTGGTGATCAGGCCGGTCCAGCGGTCGAGGTCGTAGCGCGGGCTGAAGCCTTCGTCGGACACGACGCGCCTCGCCTTCGACGACCTCGCCGAACGCCGCGCTCGACCTGGATGGTCTCGAGTAGCGGTGCCGCTCATCTTGATGCTCCCGGTGCCGGCGATGTCGACGCAATCCGCGCGTGCGCCGCAGGATCGTGTTGAACCGGTGCGCGCCGATGATGTTGACGATCTTGGCGGAGTTGGAGATCATGTTGGTCCAGCCGTTCTGCTACTCGCATCGTGCGACAGGTTCTGCAGGATGTAGAAGCACACGCCCTCGAGCATCGTCACGCCGGCGCTCTCGAGCTGTCCGCACGTAGCCGAGCTTGCGCGCAGCGGAGATCACGCCGTTGCTGGTGGTGACGAACACCTGCGTGCCCGGCATGCACCTTGCGACCGTCGAAAAGCTCGGCCAGGCGCTTCATCTCGCAGAGCGACAGCTGCGGGCCGGAGAACACGACGAGGTCGCAGCGTGCCGTCCTCGAGGTCGTAGCGCGCGATAGACCGTCGTCGATGTCCTGCGTCGGTGATCGTGCATCCGTCGATGCGGAGTGTTGCCGCCCAGGGCGGCCTCGAGCGTCGGCGCTTCGGGCGTGACGCCGACCATGTGGAACATGCCCATCGATCCGTAGCTCGCGAGCGACGCGCCGAGGTGCTTGAGCTCGTCGGAGGTGGGCGTGCGCCTGACGCCGGTGAAGACCGGCACCGCGAAGTAGCTCTGGTGCGCTTCGCCGACGAGCTTGCCGACCGCGCCCCAGTCGGCGAGGTCGTCCAGGTCGGCGTCGACCTCGACCACGAAGGTGCCGCGCCGATGCTCGTCGAGATGGAAGCCGTACTCGGGCGTGCGCCGGTCAGCGCCGGCGGCGAAGGCGGCCGGGCCCGCTTTCGAAGTTGCGTGCGCGCGCCGAACACCGAGTTGGCGTAGATCACCGTGCCGGTGTCGCCCCAGGCCACGTGCTCGCCGAGGTGCGGCTGGTAGAGCGGTCTGGTAGTTGATGCAGGTGTCGGTGGTGATGACGTCCATCTGCTGGAGGCAGCGCGATCAGCTTGCGCTCCTTGACCGCCTCGCCTGCGTCCTGGCCGAGGCTTGTCGACGTAGGGCGAAGTCGAAGCAGCGCGCGTTGGTCGTGACGTGGACCGCGCAGCGGGCCTTGCGCGCGGCTGTGCATTCGAGCCGATGCGAGGCCGCCGTCGCCCATGACCTCGATGTCGCCCATCATGTGCACGTTGGTCACCGGGACGAAGCGCCGCGCCCCCCAGAATTCGCCCACCTTGATCAGGTAGGCGATCGCTTCCTGCACCGCGGGTCCCTGGGCGCCATCGAGCATGGCCTGTTCTTCGTCGGTCAGTTCCATCGTCATCGCTCCTTCAGTGATTCCTTCTTGCGTCGTGTGTTGCCCGGTCGCGCGGAGGCGTGCGTGCGGCCCACCTGCCCGATCTGGCGGGTGATGGCCAGCGGACCCTTCACGCTCAGGTTGAACCGGTAGCTCTCCGGGCGGATGATGAACCGCGAGTGCTCGAGCGCGCCGCCGTCGGCCGCATAGGAAGTCCGCTCCATGATCAGCACCGGGCTGCGCGGGGGCAGGGCGAGCAGGCCCGCTTCCACTTCGTCCGCTTCGTGGGCCATGATGCCGACTTCGGCGCCCGCGACCGACTTGCCGAGCAGCGTCTGCAGGATCGCGTAGATCGGGTGCCGTGCGGCCTGCTGGCGGGTCACCGACCGCGCGAATGGCGGCAGCCAGGCGCGCGCGACGGCGAACGGATGCCCATGCAGGCGGTAGACCCGCTCCAGGCGCATCACCGGCTCGGCGCCGGTTCCGAAGAGCGCCCGGATCTCGTCGGACGGCGCCTCGGCGTCGAATGTCACCAGCTGGGTTTCCGGCACGTGGCCGGTGGCGACCAGCGAATCGTAGAATCCTTTCAGCTCTTCGAGTTCATGCGTCACGACGGGGCCGCACACGTAGGTTCCCTTGCCCTGCCTGGCCTCGATCAAACCCTCGCGAGAAAGGGCAGCCAGCGCCTGCCTGATGGTGATGCGGGAGACCCCCAGCCGCTGCATGAGGTCCTGCTCGGAGGGCAGCCGGGCGAACGGCGCCAGCACGCCGCTGCCGATATCCGCGCCGAGGCGGTCTGCGATCTGCCGGTAAAGGGCGACGTTGCTGTCGCGGTCGATCTTGAAAGTCTTCATCGGGCGCGGCGCCGGCTACTGCCCCATCATCCGCTGCGGCAGCCACAGCGACAGTGCCGGCAGGTAGTAGATGACGTAGAGCATCACGATCTGGATGGCCAGGAAGGGCAGGGCCCCGAGTGCCAGCGTCGCCAGCGGGATCCGCGAGACGCCGTGGATCGTGTAAAGGTTGATCCCGACGGGCGGACTGATCTGCGCGATCTCCATCGCGATGCAGGCGAACACGCCGAAAGTGATCGGATCCATGCCCACGTGCATGGCGATCGGGTAGAAGATCGGGATCGAGATCAGCAGCATCGCCGCGCTCTCCAGGAACATCCCGAGGACCAGGTAGACCAGGATCATCAGGGTCACGGTCACCAGTTCGTGCGAGTCGAACGAGGTGATCCACCCGGCGATCGTCTGGGGAATCTGCTCGAAAGTCAGGAGATGCGCAAAGTACTGTCCGAAGATGACCAGCATCAGCAGCATGCAGGTGGTCCGCGTAGCCACGCCGGCCGCCTGCAGGAACCTCTGCCGCGTGAGCCGGCGCTGCAACAGTCCCAGCAGGATGATGTAGACGGTCGAAAGCGCGCCCACCTCCGTCGGCGTGAACAGCCCGGTGTAGATCGCGGCGATGATCACCACCGGCAGTACCAGGATGCCCGCTCCCTGCCGGGTCGCGCGCCAGCGCTCGCCCGGTGCCAGGACGTGGCGGGTAAGCACGCGCGGACGGCTGAGCATGACGTAAATCGTGAACAACGTCAGCATCAGGATGCCGGGCACGATGCCCGCGATGAACAGCTTGCCGATCGAGGTTTCGGTGATGACGCCGTAGAGAATGAAGGGAATGCTGGGCGGGATGATGATTCCCAGCGTCCCGCCGCCGGCGCAGAACCCCCCTGCCTGGCGGGTCGAGTAGCCCTCGTCGCGCAGCAGCGGGATGGCCACGATGCCGACCGTGGCGGCGCATGCGATGCTCGAGCCGCTGATGGCGGCGAAGACGCCGCAGGCGAGGATGGTCGCCATGCCGAGCGAATTGGGCAGGTTGCCGACCCAGACCTTGGTGAAGGCGAACAGGTCCTTGCCGGCGTCGATCTTCTCGACCAGGACGCCGGTCAGGATGAACAGCGGTATGGCGACCAGCTCGAAAATCGACGAGCTCTGCCAGACGATGTCGCCGAAAGTGGAAAGCGCGAGCTCGAAGCCCTTGGAGAGCGAGAAGCCGATGAACGCCGCCAGTCCCATCGATACGAACACCGGTATCGATAACAGCATGAAGAGAAACAGCAGGGCAATCGTCAGCAGGCCGATGGATTCCATGGTGAGGGCAGGCAGCAGGCGGGCTCGGGCTGCGGCTCAGGCGAATTCCGCCGCTTCCGAAGGCGATTGCCTGAGAATCAGCATCGCCGCGGCCTGCAAAGCCAGCGCCAGGCCGCCGAGCGGCACCACCGCCTGCGGCAGGTAGAGAGGAACGTTGAAGATGGAGGCCGACCTGACGCCGTAGCTCCAGGAGTCGAAGGCTGTCATGGCGCCGCAGACGGCAATGACGACGGCGAACAGGAGGGTACCCGCCAGCGACAGGTCGTCCAGGAACTGGCGGCGACGCGGGAACAGGGTCAGCAGGATCTGCACCCTGAAATGGTTGCCGTGCCGCAGGGCGTAGGCGTTGGCCAGGAAAGCGCCGCAGATCAGGGCGTACTGGCTGACTTCGAATACCCAGGTCGTGGGCACCCCGACCTTGCGCGCCAGGGCATCGTAGAAAACCGGAAAGCTCAGCAGGGCGATGACCGCGACCGCGATCACGCCCAGTGCCTGCCCGATCGCCTGCATTCCGCGCGCCAGGGCTTGCATCGGTGTCTCCTCCGCCAAGTCGTCCTAGGTCGTTATAGAGTGCATGGTAGGGGTACGCCCTGGCGCTGTCAACCGGGCCGGGTCGTCGTACGCCAAGCCACCCGCGGTAACATCGACATGGCGCTGAGCGTGGTCTGACCGGCACCTGCTGGCTGCCCGCGCTGTCCTCAGCAGCGCGCATCCGCGCCGGGGAGGCCGTCCATGTCCATCGATTCGGGTACCCCGCCGTCGGAAAACCTGCCGGCCGCCACGGCCGTGGCGCTTGCTTTTCTCGACGCGATGGAGCGTCGCGACCTCGATGCCGCCCGCCGGTTCGTGACAGCGGACTTCACGATGTGCTTTCCCGGGGGTGTCGCGATGCGCAGCCTGGCGGATCTGGTCGAGCGATCCAGCAAACGCTATCGTTCCGTCGGAAAAACCTTCGAACGGCTCGACCACTGTCGCGCGCAGTCGGCGGAGGTGGTCTACTGCTCCGGCCGGCTGCACGGCGTCTGGCTGGACGGCCGCGCTTTCTCGGACATCCGGTTCATCGACCGGTTCGAGCTGGCCGACGGCCTGATCCGACGGCAGGACGTCTGGAACGACATGGGTGAAGCGCTGGCGGATCGCAGCCGCTGAAAGTGACAGTGAAGACACCGGACATCTGGACGCCATGACCCCATCGCTCAGTGAACTCGACGCCACTGCAGATCTGCTGCTCGCTGTGGCGGATGCGGAAATTCTCCCGTTGTTTCGTCGGCTTGGCGAAAAGGACATCCGCACCAAGTCGTCTGCGACCGATTTTGTCACTGTCGCCGACGAGGCCGCGGAGCGGGTGCTCGCGGCCGAACTGCGCCGGATGTATCCGGGTGCGGTCATCGTCGGCGAGGAGGCCGTGTCGGCCGATCCCGGAGTACTGCAGACGCTTGCCGGCGCGGAGTTCGCCATCACCATCGACCCGGTCGACGGTACCCGCAATTTTGCCGCCGGCATCAGCGTATTCGCCGTGATGGTGGCCTTCCTGGCGCATGGTCAGCCGGTGGCGAGCGTGATCTGTGATCCGGTCGTGCGGGATTGGGCGATTGCCGCAAAAGGAGAGGGGGCCTGGCTGCGGCATCGGGACGGCAGCCGGGATCGGCTTCGCGTCGCGCCGCCGCGGCCGGTCGACGCCATGGAAGGATGCGGCCTCTGGGCGCATATGCCGAAGGAACTCCGACCGGAGTTCGCGCAGCGCCTGGTGCGGTTCGCGGCGACTGCGGGCTATCGCTGCGCCGGTCACGAGGCCCGGGTGGTGGCCGGCGGCCAGTACGACTTTGCCTTGTTCCACAAGCTCACGCCTTGGGACCACGCGCCTGGCGTGATTCTTCACCGGGAAGCGGGCGGTCATGTCGCCCATTTCGATGGCGCCGCTTATGATCCGCTGCGGCTGCGCGGCGGCCTGCTTTATGCAGCGGATCGCACCTGCTGGCTCGCGGTGCGAGACGCGCTCGGTTTGTAGGCCAGGACACGCCGACGGGTCCGATACCTACTCCGACAGGCTCCTAAGCCGGGATCGGTTGCCACCCGATTGCGGACAGGACCGAACAAATCGCCTGAGCACTTTCGGCGCGCACGCGAGCGAGCGCATGGCCGCCCGCAGTCCGGGCGCCCGCGTCCAGGGTGACGACCGCGAGTCCCCGGTCCGCTGCGCGCCGTGCCAACCATACCGGTGTGCCGCCGGTGGTCACGAGCACATCTGCCGCCGCGAGGGTGGCGTCCAGGCCCAGCGCCTGCTGCTCGAAAGCGAGCCGCGGGATGAGTCTCGCCCCGGCGAAGGCCACGAGCCCTGCGCCGAGTCCGCCAGAGGCGCCGCCTCCAGCCAGCGCGGCCACATCGAGCCGCAATTCCCGTTGAATTACCGTGGCGAAGGTTGCGAGCCCACGCTCCAGCCGCAGCACCTGAGCCGGCGAGGCGCCCTTGCGGGGACCATAGACCCGAGTGACCCCTTGCTCGCCGATCAGGTCATCGGCCGGATTGACGACCGCTTCGATCGTGATCTGGTCCAGCCGGGGATCGCGGTTGCTCATGTCGATGGCGGCGAGTCGCTGAAGTCCGCCTGCCTCGACGATCTCGGTGCGTCGGGTATCCAGGAAGCGCACGCCGAGCGCGGCGGCCATGCCGATTCCGCCGTCATTCGCGCCGCTATCTCCGCAGCCGATGATGAGGCGACGAACGCCACGATCCATGGCGGCGCTGATCAGCTGGCCGACCCCCCGACTGCTGGCGCTGGTCGGATCGCGGCGTTCGGGCGGCAACTGCCGCAGATCGACCGCCTCGTCGATCTCGAAGACACCGATGCGGCGGCCCGCGGGGCCGGCCAGTCCCAGTGACACGCTGACGTACTCGCCGTGCGGACCGGTGCTGGTGACCTGCTCGATCGTGCCGCGGAGGATCCGCATCAGTCCACGGGTGAACCCTTCACTGCCACTGATCACGGGCGCATGAACTACCCGGGCGGATGGTATCGCCGCGTGAATTCCACCGGTGATAGCCGCCGCCAGATCACGCGCCAGGAGTGCGTCATCCGCTCCCATCGCAGCAAGCAACACGATCGGCGGAGTCGTCCCCGATCGGGCCCGGCCCCGCTCGTCGCGATCGCGACCAGGACGGGCATCATGCGGCCCGGCATATGGCAGCGGGGCCGGATGGGTGCTCTCAGGCAAGGGATTGAGGGCGCTCGCGTACGGAGTCACTGCAATCGCGGCATTTACTGAATTCATTCGGCTCTCCTACTCTCCTGCTTTCCTGCTTTTCCGCTCTCCTGAATCGGATCTCCGCAACTCAGATCGAACCGCCCACCGGAAAGGCCCGGCACTCGGCCCACTCTAGGCCGGTTCTTTCGGGCGCCGCTTGACCTCGGTCAGTTCCCCAAGCTTTTGTTTTTGTCCTTATCCTTGTCCTTGTCCTTGTCCTTGTCCTTGTCCTTGTCCTTGTCCTTGTCCTTGTCCTTGTCGTCGTCGTCGTCGTCAAGGTCGTCCGGCTTGCTGGGGTTATCCAGCTTGTCGGGCTTGTCCGGCTTGTCCGGCTTGCCCGGATTGGCAGGTTTGCCGTTGTCCTGTGGCTGATTGACTTCCGCGGGCGTCGCCCGGGCCACGCCGAATCGGATCTCCAAGGCGTTGATCGTTGCACCGTCGGCTGAACGGCGACCGACGACATCGATGGTGACGCCGTTGCGCAAGTCAGCGAGACTGCCGCCCGCAAAGCTCGCAGTCAGCAGGTTCACCGTGACGCCCCGCAACTTGAAACGCCCGCCGACCAGGTCCAAGGCGCCGATCGGCCCGCTCAGGAATATCTGCTGAGTGCCCTGACCTGCCTGGCCGCTGTCGACCCGCTCGGACTCTTCGCGCCGGACCTCGACTCTGTCGGCAATCAGCACGCCATCGCGAAGGCGGCCACTCACGCCGACCCGTCGGCCGACGCCCAGTTGCCCGCCGTTGTATTCGAAGACGGCGGCCGATGCGTCGACAGGAATGCGGTCGATGGCGAAAGCTGCTGCGCTCGTGAAGGTCGTGACCGGACCCTCGATGTCGATTTCGATGATGTCCTGCTCCGGCACCCGCGGCGCTTCCGGCGCCGCCGCCAGCATGGGCCAGGTGCCGTCGGTGCGCGCCACGGTGCCGAGGCGGACACGCGCCAGCCCGTCCTCGACCACGCCGGCCTGCCGGGCTTCATCGGTGCCTAATGCCAGGTAATCGATCTGCGCCGAGCCGATGCGGAAACGACGATTGATCGGATCCAGTTCCCGGACGATGCCGTGGAGTATGTAATCCTGCGCCCCCGGGCGAAGATCCACCCTGGTGGCGGTGTAGAGTCCGTCGATTCCAGGCTCAAGGAATCCGTAGATCTCGAGCGTGCTGCCGGACGGCAGCCTCGCGATGGCGGGCAAGCCGCCCGCCAGTTCGTCTCCATAAAGCGTAGCGGTGGACACGGCAATTTTCTGTCCCAGCACAATCAGTTGGCCGGCAGTGGCATCGACGCCCTGCAGAGGACCGATGATCTCGGCCCCGTAGGTGATCTGGCTTGCCGTACCTTCGCGCCCGTACGGTGAACTTGGCCGCGCCTGCGTCAGCGTCGAGCCCTCGATCTGAACAACCATCCCGAGCCTCAAGTCGGCCGCGGTGCCCGGCGTTCCATCCCTGTTGACCACCCGCGCCGCGCTGTCGTCGTATCGGATATCGTTCACGACGATCGATCCGAAACCGGTGATGGTGCCAACCGCATAGGAACCCGTGCCACCGGAGTCGACGCCGGCAACATTCAATCCGCCGTCGCCGCACGACGCGAGCGCCAGGCTGGCGACGAATATCAGTCGCCGGAGGAACCGGCGATCGGGTTGCACACTCATTCTTTGTCCTTCGGGCCGGTCTCGGGCCGCATCGATTCGGTCCAGCTGAACAGGCCGATCCGGATCCGATTGTCCTGGGCACGGCCGAGCTTGCGGTCGGCCTCGATCAGGCTTTCCAGTGTCGGGACGGCTTCGCTGCGCAGTACCTGCCACTGGCGCGTGATAGTGTCGCGAAAGCGGTGTATCGACTCCGCCGACAACTCGTCGGCGAATATCGCCTGCTCGAAGTGCTCGCGGCCGTCACCCACGACGTTCGACACGGCGGCCTGCAGGTGATCACCGACATTCGCGCCGAGAAAGCCAAGCATCCGGCTGCCGTCGTGACGCGGCACGAAGGCCTCTGACACGAGTTCCACCGTGTCGCGGGTTTCGTCCAGGCGGGCCAGACCGAGTCGGCGGAGCTCGTCCAGCAGGCTTCGCGGATGGACGTCGCGGGTGATCTCCTGAGCCAGTTTCTCGAAACTCCGACCCGTGCCCTGACGCGGGAGTTTGCGCAGGGACCCGGCCGGCGTGCGGAATCGCCTGTCGGACTGCCACTTCAGGAACAGGCGGGTGGCATGCGAAGCGGGCGCCGCGCTCGGGGCCGCTTCCACCTGGGTCAGCCGGGTCACTTCACGCCGGTTCAGGCCCAGCGTTGTCGCGATGCGGCTGACGCGCCGCTGGGGCGGCAAGGACGGGTGGGCGGCGATGGCCGCTTCAACCAGGACCTGGCGCAAGACTTCGTCGATGCGCGCATACGAGAGACCCGAAGCCACTGCGAGCCGGGCGAGTGGACGCAGGATTGCGCGAAACGAATCGAGCAGAGCCTCAACTGGAAATACGGAGCCATCAGTCGCCATGTCTTCAGTATAGAAAGCCTTTCCCGGAAAATGTGCAAATCGCACATTTTCTGCAAAGGGTCATTGGTGGTGTAAGCCACTGTTGACGGGCATAGCGGTTGCTAACCACCCTGCGTCGGACCAACTTCGCGTCGGACCAACATCGGGCCCGCTCTCGGGCATCACACAACTCCTTATAAAAGAGAATCTCCATGATCAACTTCATCATCTGGCTCATCGTCGGCGGCGTCCTCGGATGGATTGCCAGCATGATCATGCGCACGAACGCAGAACAGGGCATGTTCCTGAACATCGTTGTGGGCATCATCGGCGCCATGCTCGGCGGCTGGCTGCTGGCGCCGTTGTTCGGCACAGGCACGATCAACCAGAATGATTTCAGCCTTTCCGGCCTGCTGGTCTCATTGCTGGGCGCCGTGATCCTGCTGGCGATCGTGAATCTGTTCAGGCGCAAGTCGGTCCGCTGACAGCGACGACTGGCCCATTCAGGCGGGGGCCTGCAGGATGATCTGTAGCGGCGCGTCGCTTTCGACGGTATCGTTGCGGTAGTTTCCGCCTTCGATCACCGCGAAGCGGGCGCCGTCCGAGAGGGCGATCAGGCCATGATGCCAGCACCCCCGCCGCAGGCAGACCCCTTGGCCCGGTTCGCTGAGGAACGCGACTGTCCGGTCCCACTGTGGCGCCTGCGCGCCCGGTGCGACGACGACGATGAACCGATGCAAGCCGAGCGGCAGGAAAACCTGGCTTGCCTGCGAATGCCGCTCCAGCTTGAGCAACTGCAACGGGAAAACCCGCGCTGAAGCCTCGTAAACGCTGATCACCGGATCGCTTCCCGAAGCCAGCAAGTCCAGCCGTGCGAGGTCCGAGTGCCGGCGCGTCGTTCCGGCGTTGATGATGTCGACAGGAACGCCCGCGGCTTCGATGACGCTGCCATAGAGTGCGAATGCCTCCCGGCTCAGTCGCTGGACATTCAGCCGCATCACTTCCAGTTCCTTCACATCCGGTTGCTTCACCTTCGGTTGCTTCATCGTGCGATGCTTCCCAATGGCGGCGGCATCAGAAGTTCAGTCCCAGCCACTGGCGAACCTGCTCGTGCAGGTCGCCCTGGAAATCCTCGCGCCGTCCGGAAGCGGTGATTCTGCCCAGGCTCAGTACGTGGACCCGGTCCGACATGCGCACGACGCGCCGGACATTGTGATCGATCAGCAGAATGCCCATGCCGCTTGCGGTGAACTTCTCGATCCAGGTGAATATGCCTTCCGCCATGATCGGCGCCAGGCCGATGCTGGGCTCGTCGATGAGGCACAGCCGGGGTTGCTGAAGCCAGGCCTTGGCAAATTCCAGTTGCTTCTGCTGGCCACCGGACAGATCGCCGGCCTGGGCGCGGCGCTTGTCGGCCAGGATCGGAAAAGCAGCCAGGACGCCTTCATAGCGCTCGCGGATCACTGCCCGGAATTTCGCGGCGCGCCCCTGCAGGGGCAGCAGCAGGTTTTCCTCGACGGTGAGGTAAGGAAAAAGACTGGATTCCTGGGGGATGTAGCAGATGCCGCGATCGATGAGCGTGTGCGATGGGATGCCGGTGATCGACTCTCCCATGTATTCGATCGTGCCCTGCTTGGGACTCAGGAAGCCGCAGATGGTCTTTACCACAGTGGACTTGCCGGCACCGTTGAGGCCGATCAGCCCGCTGACCTCGCCGGCGCTGACGGTGAGGCTGACATCGCGCAGGACGTCGATGTCCTGCGCGTAGCCTGCAGTGACGTTCTGCACACTCAGCAGGACTTCATTCACCGCTGCTGCTCCCCAGATACGCCTCGATGACTTCACGGTCCTCGAGCACGCTGCGGATCGGACCGATCGCGATCACCTTGCCGGCGTTCATGCACACCGCGCGCGCGCAGAGGTCCACCACGATCGGCATGTCGTGGCTGACGAGCAGAAAGGTCTGGCCCTCGGCGTGCCGGCGCCGGATGAACGCCGCCATCGCCTCGCGCATCACCGGATGCACGGCGGCGAACGGCTCGTCGAGCAGCGCGATCCTCGGTGGTTGGATGAAGCACATGCCGAACTCCAGCAACTTGCGCTGACCACCGGACAATTGGCCGGCATCGAGGTACCGGACGTGCTCGAGCGTCAGTTCCTCCAGAAGCCGTTCGGCGCGCCGGCCGGATTCCGCTTCCGTCAAACCCATGGCCATGCCGGCGGTGAGCAGGTTGTCGAGCGCGGAAATCCGCGTGAAGACACGCGTCATCTGGAACATGCGCAGCAGGCCGCGCCGGGCCAACTGCACGGGGGACAGGCCGCTGACATCTTCGCCGGCAAGCCAGACCTTGCCCTCGTCGGGTGCGAGAAAGCCCGAAAGCATGTTGAGCGCGGTGGTCTTGCCCGAGCCATTCGGTCCGATCAGGCCCAGGATTTCGCCCTGCCGGACATCGAACCCGGCGTTGTCGACCGCGGCCATGCCGCCGAATCGCTTGCTCAGGGCGTCCGCCCTCAGGAGGCTGTCGGCCGGGCGTTCGCCACCGGGGTCCGTGTTCACGCCGGTTTCCCGGGATTGTCCTCGGGCGCGGCGCGCCTGGGGGTTGTGAGCATTCCCCACAGGCCGGTGCGGAAGAAGCGCGCGAAGATGATCACCGTCGCAGCGAATGATGATCATCTGCACGCCGCCGAAATCGCGCAGCCACTCCGAAGCCATGTAGACCAGCAAGGCGCCGACGATCGAGCCGGTGAGTGTGCCGATGCCGCCGATCACGACCATCGAGATGACCAGGCCGGTCTGCAGCCAGCAGTCCCAGCTCGGGGCTGACCAGCTGACTGAAGGTGCCGTAGAGCGCGCCCGCTACGCCGCAGATGGCGCACGACAGGGCGAAGGCCCAGGTCTTGTAGCGGACGACGTCGATGCCGCGGCTTTCGGCGCCGGTGGCGTCGTCGCGGATCGCCAGCCAGAAGCGGCCGGCGCGACCGCGCAGCAGCCAGTAGAGTCCGAGCAGGATAAGCGCCAGGACCGCGAGGAACAGGTAGTAGTAGCCGACCCGGCTTTCGAACAGCGTCGGCACGTTCAGCCCCTGGTCGCCACGCGTGAAGTCGATGGAGTTGCCGATCACGACGCGCGCCACCTCGGCAAAGGACAAGGTGGTCAAGGCCAGATAAGGCCCGCTCAGGCGCAGGACTACCCGGCCGAGCAGCCACCCGATCGCCGCAGTGGCGACGATGGCGAGCGGGATGCCGAGCGCCAGGGGCGCCTGCAGGTGAAAATTGAGCAGGGCAGGCGTGTAGGCGCCCAGCATCGCGAAGGCCGCGGGCGCGAGCGAGAACTGGCCGGTGAACCCCGCCAGCAGGTTCCAGCCGAGCGCGAGCATTGCAAAGTAGATGCTGACGATCAGAATGCCAAGCGAATAGGCAGAGGTGACGAACAGGGGCAGGCAGGCCAGCAGCGCAATCACCACCATCGCCGCGCGCATGTCGGTGCCCAGCCGGTTGACCCAGAGGTTGCGCGAACTGCCGGTCGCGGGCGGACGGCTCATACCTCCCTTCCTTTCTCGCCGAACAGGCCCTGCGGCCGCAACAGCAGCACCGCGATCAGGATCAGCGAGCCCGAGCGCGTCACGGTAGGCGTAGGACACGTAGACTGCGAAGAAGGATTCCGCCACCCCCAGCAGCAGGGCCGCCGCCATGCTGCCCCAGATCGAGCCCATGCCGCCCAGGACCACGATGACATACGACTTGATCGCCGGAAACGCACCGACGTCCGGCGCCGGATTGATCAGCGGCGCGAGCAGTCCACCCGACAGGGCCGCCAGCAGGCCGGAGATCGCGAAGATCAGGGCGGTCGTCCGGGTGGCGTCGATGCCGGCCAGCGATGCGCCGAGGCGGTTCTGCGCCACGGCCTGGATCTGGCGTCCCCACAGCGAGCGCTTGACGAAAAGCGCAAACCCGACCAGCAGCGCGATCGAGATGCCGGCGGCAATCAGCTTCTGGCCATTGAGCATGACCGGCCCGAACGCGAATCGCGATGTTTCGATCAGCGGTGGGCCCCGAAACGGATAAGGCCCGACGATCTTGTCGACCAGATTGATCAGCAGCAGCGAGAGGCCGAAGGTGACCACCACCGCGTATTCATCCTTCATGATGGTCCAGCTGGCGTAGCCGGCGTAGAGCGGGCGCATGAGCAGGCGCTCGACCACCCAGCCCAGCAGTGCGCCGAGCACCGCCGCCATCGGCAGCGCGATCCAGGGGGATACGCCCAGCTTGAGCGAGATCAGCACATAGGCGTAGGCACCGACCATGTAGAACTCGCCGTGGGCGAAGTTGACCACCTTCAACACGCCGAAGATCATCGCCAGGCCCACTGCCATGAGCGCGTAGAACAGGCCGAAGATCAGTCCGTTGACCAGCAGGTCCAGTGCGAGCATCGGCGCCTCAGCTACCTACCCTCGGGGAGACGGTGACGAGGGTCGAGCCCGGGACGTCATTTCGCTTTCTGCAGCTTGCTCACGTCCAGCGCCATCCCGGGACCTTGCACCAGGTTCGACTGGGTCAAGGGCTGGTTTACGGCAGTGAACTGGTAGGTCACGTAGGGGATCTCGGCCCATTGCTGGAAGGTGATACCAGGCTCCTTGGAGAACTGGAACGCTCCGCGCACACCTTCGAACCTGATGTCCTGCAACGCCTTGGTCATTGCTTCCGGCTCGACGCTGTTGGCCTTGCGGATCGCGTCGACGATCAGGAGCAGGGAGTCTGCCGCCTGGAAGATCAGACGATTCGGTTCGTTCTTGGTGCGTTTCTTGTATTCGGCGGTGACTTCCTGGCCCAGTTGCGGAATCGTCATTTTCGGGTGATAGAGACCGAAGGACACCAGGTTCTTGCCCGCATCCTTCACGTTCTGCCAGAAGTCGGGATAGTCGGCGATGCCGGCGCCGTCGTAGAGCCAGGTTTTCGGGGACGGCGCGACGCCCTGTTCATACATCTGGTTCATCAGGATGTAGGCGGCGGGCGGCAGCATGATGTTGACGACCATGTCCGGCGGATTGGAGCGCATGACCAGGACGGCTGGCGTGAAGTCCTTGCCGGCGCGGTCCAGGGTTTCGTACTTGAAGTCGACGCTGGGCGCCTTGGCCTTGATCAGTTCGGCCATCAGCTTGGCCTGTCCGATGCCGTAGTCGGTATTCTCGGCGAAGGCAACCACCCGCTTGACGCCCATCGCGGCAATAGTTTCGGCCATCGCGGTGGAAACCCGGGTGTTGTAGTTGCCCGGATTGAAAACCTCCGCATAGCCTTTCTTCCGGATGTCGTCAGACCAGCAGTTGGTGTTGATATAGGGCATCTTGTAGCGATGCGCCACTTCGATCTCTGCCAGGCACACCGAACTCTGGTGGCCGCCGGTGATCGCGACTACCTTGTCCTTGGTGATCAGCTTTTCCGCTGCCGCCCGGCCCTTTTCCGGAATGCCCTGGTTGTCCTCGAATACCAGTTCCACCTGGCGACCGAGCACACCGCCCTTGGCGTTGATCATGTCCTTGACGATCTCGGCGCCATCGCGCACCTGCGCACCCTGGACGACGGAACCCGGGGGCGACTGCGCAATGCTGATGCCGATCCTGATCGGATCCGCGGCCAGCGCCGACCCTGCCGCCAGCATGCCGAGAAGCGCAACAAGTCTCACCTGTTTCATCGTCGATCTCCGGATGTCGTATTCTGCCAGTGCGCTAACCTACCTGCGCCCCTTGCCATCGTCAACTTCTATCGGTCGATTACGGAAACCCCAATGACGCGTCCATTACTCGAAGAATCCCGCATCCACCCGTCGATCCGGGAGCGGGTCGGCGCAGATCACCGCGACCTGGTGGAGGAAGTATCGGCCGCGACTGCAGCGCACGACGTGGTCGTCGTCGGCATGGCCATGAATCCCTTCCCGCGCAAGGCTCGCCAGGCGCTCGATGCGATCGGCGTCCCATACAAGTACCTGGAGTACGGCAGCTACTTGAACAACTGGCGCCGCCGCAATGCGTTGAAGCTCTGGACCGGGTGGCCGACGCTGCCGATGATCTTCGTGAAGGGCATGCTGATCGGTGGCTCGAGCGATCTCCGGCGCATGATCGATTCCGGCGAGTTGAAAACGATGCTGGCCGGGGCCTCGGGCGCGTCGGGCACGCCCGGCACGCCCGGCACGCCCGGCTAGGAGCCGGCGCGCTCCCCCTCCTTCTGCCGCGCAGGCTCCTGGGTCAGCCGGACGGTTCGCGCTCGTCCTCGCGCCGGTCACGCCGGACCGCGTCCAGCGCCTCGGCGGGGATCAGGCCGATGGCGACCGCGTGCGTGGCGGCCGCCTCGCTGTCGGCGACGTACTCGAAGGCGGTGCCGCTGGCGCGCAGGTCGTCCGCAAGGGCGTCCATGGCAGTACCCGGCGGTGCGCCGGGGGTGGTGCTGCGGATGTAGACGGCGCGCACACGCGTCGGAAACCGGCGCGCGATTCCGGCGAAGATTTCCGCGTCGTGCTCGCCGCTGTCGCCGATCAGGATCACGGGCACCTGCCCAAAGGTGGTCATGATCTTTTCGATCTGCGCCCGTTTGTGGGTGCCGGTTGGTTTGGGCGACAGGAACATATGCGCGCCCCAGTCCCGCAAGTGGATCGGACCCAGCGGAATCCGGTTCAACTGGAAGAATTCGACCAGCAGGTCGTGCAGGTTCCAGGGACCGTTGGAGACGTAGAAGATCGGGTTGTGCTCGTCGCCCTGTCCCCGCTCGAGGGCCCGGTAGAAGGCGCCGACGCCGGCCAGCGGCTTGCGGGTGTGAGCGTTCGACAGCAGCACGGTCAACAGCATCCGGTATTTGCGGGTGACGTTGGAGGCCAGCACCGTGTCGTCGACATCGCTGATCACCGCGTAGCGCGATCGGGACGGATGAACCAGCACCTGCCCGATCGCCCGCACCGGTGCGCCCTGGTAATGCGCCGCCTCGATCAGCTCGAACCGTACTTCCTGCCACAGCGGGCCGCCCGCCGCTTCAGGCAGGTCCATCTCGAGGCTGAAGTAACCGCCGCTGTCCGTCGTGACGGTGGCATCTGCGGCGCCGAAGCTCGCGCGAAGCCTGGCTCCCGCCACCTTGTGGGTGACGAAGCTCCGGTACATGTTGTAGAGATTGCGGTGCCTCGGCGAGGCGTCATTCACATCCTGCAGCGGGCCCTGCCGGAGCACACGACCGCCAAGCAGGAGGCGGCGTTCGATCACCTGGCCGATATAGGGGCGGATCACCGGATCGTGCCGGTGCGACCAGGCGCGGCGCAGACGTGGGAACGGCATGCAGGGCTCCGCAGGATTGATTCGAAAGAAGTGCAGGCGATGGTAGACCGGCCGGCCCCACAGCGGCGGCCGGCCGCGGGTGGGCATAGAATCCGACACCCGACCCGGGAACCCTTGACGGGCAATCGCGGGCGGCGTGAAGGAGGCTGCGGTGTTGTCGAGACTGGCCGGGCGCTTGCCGTTTTACTATGGGTGGATGGTGGTCGCCGTGGTGTTCGTCACCATGGGGGTGGGCGTCAATGCGCGCACCGCGTTCTCCTTGTTCTACCCGCCGATCCTGCAGGAGTTCCAGTGGGAACGCAGCGTGACTGCGGGCGTGTTCTCGTTCGGTTTCCTCATGTCGGCTTTCCTGAGCCCCCTGTTCGGCCGGCTGATGGATACCCGGGGGCCGCGCGTGGTGACCCTGCTCGGCATTGCCGCCACCGCATCCGGGCTGCTGCTTGCGGCCCTCTCCAGCGAGCCCTGGCATTTCTACGGTTCGCTCGGGGTCCTGGTCGGGGCCGGCAGCGTCTGTCTAGGCTATTCCTGCCAGGCCCTGTTCCTGCCGGCCTGGTTCGTGCGCCGCCGCGGCCTCGCCATGAGCATCGCCTTTGCCGGGGTCGGCGTCGGCTCCATCGTGCTGCTGCCCCTGCTCCAAGGCGTGATCGAGCGTTGGGGCTGGCGAACCGCTTGCGCCGGTCTCGGGCTGTTCGCGCTGGCGGCGCTCACGCCGCTCGCGCTGCTGCTGCGCCGCCGACCCGAGGACATCGGTCTGCAACCGGACGGCGACAATGCCACCGCCAGTGCCGCGGCCGCGGCGAATCGGGCCTATGTCGTCGACGCCTCATGGGCCGCGATCGAATGGACCCTCGCGCGCGCGATGCGGACCGCGCGCTTCTGGTGGCTTGCCCTGGGCTACTTCTGCGGCCTCTTCGCCTGGTACCTGGTGCAGGTGCACCAGACCAAGTACCTGGTCGAGGTCGGCTTCACGCCTTCTGCCGCGGCCTGGGCCCTGGGCTGGGTGAGCCTGGCGGGCGTCCCGGGCCAGATCGCGCTGGGGCAGTTGTCGGACCGCGTCGGGCGTGAAATCGTCTGGACCATCGGCGCCGCCGGTTTCCTGCTGACCTACGTGGCGCTCCTGCTCCTACCCCGGCATCCGGACATGACGCTGCTGGTGTTCATGGTCCTGGTCCAGGGAGCTTTGGGCTACGGGGTAACCTCGGTATTCGGTGCGATTCCCGCGGAGATCTTCGAAGGACGGCATTACGGCAGCATCTTCGGCACCCTGATGATGGTAGCGATCAGCGGCGGGGCTTTCGGGCCCTGGGTTGCGGGCCTGGTGCATGACCAGACCGGCAGTTACGCCCTGGCATTCTGGATTGCGATCGCCGCCGTCTGCCTGTCGGTGTTCGCGATCTGGCGCGCATCGCCGCGCAAGGTGCGGATGGTGGCGGGGCGGATCGGACGGACGCGGTGACCGGGGCAGGGGGCGCCGGACCCTCGACATCATCCAGGCTTGCTGAGAGACTCGCCTTCCAGCCATCGGAGTGAGAGCAATGTCAGATACGGCAGTATTCGTCCCGGGAAACTATCGCTACATTCCGGCCTTGTTCCAGTATTCCGGCGGCGTGGCGGCCGAACCGGGCTACCAGATTCAGCGTGTCCGGTTCTTCAGGCCGCTTGCGCTGGCAGCGGCCTTTGCCGCGGCCGAAGCACACCTGCGCGCAATCGGGCGCCCGGTCACCGCCTTTGCCCAATGCGAACTGCGCTCGCCCGCGCCTTTCACCGACCAGGGCTTCATCGATTTCAACAAGCAGTACGTCGGGATGCTCGAGGGTTGGGGGATCTACCGCGACGGCGTCAATCCGGTGGCGCGCACCAATGTCTGCCCGGCCTATGACATCCCGGCCGAGGTCTCGATGCACGCCTTCTCCTATACCGTCCCGGCGGCCGATGCCGGCCGCCGCACTTTCGTGATCTCCGGCGCCGGCGACGCTCGCAGCGGCCCGCAGGCGTATCGAGAACGGGTCGTCAGGTATGGCGACACATCGCCCGAGGCCTTGCGCGAGAAGGTCGTCTTCGTCATCGAAGAGATGCAGCGGCGCCTGGCGACCCTGGGCCTGGGCTGGCAGGACGCCGCCGTGACCCAGGCCTACACGGTGCAGAACATCGGCCACCTGGTGGGCGAGGAACTGGCGCGCCGCGGCACGATGCCGGGTGGGCTGGTCTGGTGCTACGACCGGCCGCCGGTGCTCGGACTGGAGTACGAAATGGACGTTCGCAGCGCTGCCCGGGAGCTGGTGCTGTGACGGCGCCCGACGCTGAAGCCGCCGGGGCGGCCGGCGCGAAGGATCGGCTGCCGAGGATCGCGTTCATCCCTTACGGCGGAACGATCTCGAGTGTCGTGCAGCCGGGGGGCGGCGCGATCCCGACGCTGGACGTCGGCGACATGGCGCGTAGCCTGCCGGGGGTAAGCGAGCTTGCGGTCCTGGTGCCGCAGGAATCGAAGCGGCTCGCGTCCTCGCAGATGACGGTCAGGGACCTGCTTGACATCGCGCAGGCTGCGCGCACGGCGATCACGCAGGGCTGCCGGGGCGTGGTCGTCTCGCAGGGCACCGACACCATCGAAGAAGTCGCATTCGGCCTGGACCTGTTATGCAGCGGCGACGAGCCGATCGTGGTGACCGGCGCGATGCGCAATGCCAGCCAGCCCAGTGCCGACGGCCCGGCCAATGTCATCGCCGCGATCCGGGTTGCGGCCGCGGAGGGCGCGCGCGGGCTGGGAACCCTGGTGGTGTTCAACGAGGAAGTCCACGCGGCCCGCTACGTCCACAAGTCGCATACCGCCAATCCAGCCACCTTCCGTTCCGCTGCGACCGGTCCGTTGGGCTGGCTGGCCGAGGACGAGGTGAGGATAGCCGTCCGGCCTGCGCGCCGGTTCCACGTGTCCGTGCCGGGTGATGCCGCGGTGCCGCCGGTGTGCCTGCTCAAGATGGCCCTGGGCGACGACGGCCGCCTGCTTCCCCTGCTGGCCGGTGCCGGGTTTGCCGGCGTGGTCCTCGAAGGCTTCGGCGGCGGCCACGTCACCGGTGAGGTGGCGGCCCCGGAAATTCTCGATCCGCTCATCGCCGCGATGCCGGTGGTGCTCGCTTCCCGCACCGGCAGCGGCGAAGTGCTGCGCACGACCTACGCGTTCCCGGGCTCGGAAACCGACCTGATCCGGCGCGGCGTGATCCATGCCGGCTCCCTCGATGGTCCGAAGGCGCGGCTGCTGCTCACGCTGCTGCTGGCGCGGGGCGCCGATACTCAGGAGATCCGGGAGGCATTCGCGCAGATCGGGCCGCTATGCTGAACGCAATTCCGCCATCGGGCATCCGGCCGTAGTCCGGCCATCATCAGGAGAACAATTCATGGAAAGCTACGACGTCGTCGACTGGGGCAAGCCGCTGCAGAAGGCGATCCGCGAGACACCAAAGCCCAGCGGCACGGAAGTGCTGGTGCGGGTGAAATTCTGCGGTGTCTGCCACAGTGACGTCCATATCCGCGACGGCTATTTCGACCTCGGCAGCGGCAAGCGGCTCAACATGTACGACCGCGGGATGAAGCTGCCGGTGACCCTGGGCCATGAACCCTACGGTACCGTCGTGTCCGCTGGTCCGGATGCCGGGGACGTACCGATCGGCGAGGATCGCCTGGTCTATCCGTGGACCGGCTGCGGCGCTTGCAAGCGCTGCGCCGACGGCATGGACAACTGGTGCATGCAGCCGCGCTATCTGGGCATTCAGCGTTCCGGCGGCTACGCGGACCACTTGCTGGTACCGCATCCGAAGTACCTGGTGGATTCGAGCGGCATCGACCCCGCGTTCGCGCCGATCCTCGCTTGCTCGGGACTGACCACCTACAGCGCGGTCCGCAAGCTGATGCCGTGCCGGCCGGAGGACTGGATCGTCATCCTCGGCGCCGGCGGCCTCGGACTGATGGCGATCGCCATGCTGCGCGCCCTCGGCCACCGCAACATCGCGGTCGCCGACATCGACAAGGGAAAGTGGGATGCGGCCACCCAGATGGGTGCGAGCCTGGTGATCGACCCGGCCGAGGCCGGGGCGGTGGCACGGTTGCAGGGGCTGGACGGTGGGCTCTGGGGGGCGGTCGACCTGGTCGGCGCCAGCCAGACCGCTTCCCTCGCATTCAGCAGCCTGCGCAAGGGCGGACGCTATATCTGCGTCGGCCTGTTCGGCGGCGAGATGCAGATTCCGCTGGTCACCCTGGTGCAGCGGGCGATCACCTTCCAGGGGTCCTATGTCGGCTCACCGGCCGAGCTCGGGGAGGTGGTCGCGTTGGCGAAGTCGGGCAAGCTCAAGTCGATCCCGGTGGCGACTTGCCGGCTCGACGAGGTCTCGTCGGTGATCGACCGGCTGAAGGCCGGCACCGTGGTCGGCCGGGTGGTTGCACAAATCGGTTGAGCTTCGCCGCCCCTCGAGCGGCGGCTGAGCGGCGTCTGCGGTCCCCCGGGGACCGCTTTGCATCTGTGCACTCGGGGATGGTGCTCGATAAGGGTTAACCCTTATTAATTCCACGTTGACGGTCATTTGTTCCGAAATTACAGTACTAGAAGTTCCACACAACGGAACAGGCGGCAGGAGACACTCCATTTTGCTTGACGTGGTCGGTGAAGAGCCCATGTCCGAAACGTCCGGTCGAGACCCGACGGTCAAGACGGTCGAACGGGTCGCCCGCATCCTCAAGGGGCTTTCGGGCGGCGCAATCACCGGTTGGCGCCTGACGGATCTGGCGAGTCATGTCGGGCTCGGCAAGCCGACGGTCCATCGGCTGCTGTCGGCCCTGATCGAAAACGGCCTGGCCTTTCAAGACCCCACCACCCGCCGCTACCACCCGGGCGCGTCCCTCGCGATGATGGGTGCCGCTTCCACCGCGATATCGGTGGCGACCGGCGCGGTGCAGTGCCTCAAGCGACTCGCGAAGGCCACCGACGATACGGTCTTCGTGTCGATTCCGGAGGGCCCGGCCGCTGTCTGCGTCGGCCGCGAGGTGGGGGGCTATCCGATCAAGATACTGACGCTCGATGTCGGCGACCGGCGCCCCCTGGGAGTCGGCGCGGCGAGCCTCGCCTTGCTGGCCGCCATGAGCGATGCCGAGATTGATCTGTCGCTCGATCGCAATCGGGAATGGCTGGCGAGCTATCCGGGATTCGAGCCGGCCGCCCTGCGCGAGAAGGTGGCGAAGACGCGGGCACAGGGCTTCGCGCTCAATCGGGGCGGAATCGTCCCCGCGATGAGCGCGCTGGGCGTGGCGGTACCAGGCCCCTCCGGAGGGCCGATAGCGGCCTTCTCGGTCGCCGCCGTCACCGATCGGATCGTGGGACGTGCCGACAGCCTGGTCGCACAGTTGCGGGAGGAGTCCGCAACCCTGCAGCGGCTGCTGGCATCGTGAACCGGGACGGAAGCAGGAAAACGAAAGGGCGAAAGGGGAAGAGATGAGCAATGCCGGCACGGATGCAGGGCGGATGGCGCATTTCCATCGGGAGATGTTGCGCATCCGCTATTTCGAGGAAGCGGCGATCGAGGGGATGAAGGCGCAACTGGTTCTCGGCGCCATCCACCCATCGATCGGCCAGGAAGCGGTGGCGGTTGGCGTCTGCGCCAACCTCGAGAAGACCGACATCGTGCTGTCGACGCACCGCGGCCACGGTCACACCCTGGCCAAAGGTGCGCAGCTGAAGCCGATGATGCGGGAGCTGTTCGGCAAGGAAGGCGGCTACTGCAAAGGCAAGGGCGGGTCCATGCACATTGCCGACTTCTCGGTGGGCATGCTGGGCTCCAACGGCGTGGTCGGCGCCAACATCGTGATTGCGACCGGCGCGGCCCACGCCATCAAGCTGCGACGCTCGCGCGAGATCGTCGTGTGCTTCTTCGGCGACGGTGCCACCAACCGCGGTCCTTTTCTCGAAGGCCTCAACTGGGCGAAGGTCAACGAACTGCCGATCCTGTTCGTCTGCGAGAACAACGGCTTTGCGGCCACGACGCGCACGACCGCGCTGAGCGCGGGCGAGGGTCCTTCGGCGCGGTCCCGCAGCCTCGGCATCGACACGGTGGATGTCGACGGCAACGACGTCTGCGAGGTCGACCAGGTCGCTGCCAGGCTGGTGGCCGAAATCCGGGCCGGCGGCGGCCCGCGCTTTCTGCACGTGACGACCTATCGCCTGACCGGGCATACCGCGGCCGACCCGGCTGCCTACCGCCGGCAGGATGAGGTCGACGAGCGCCTCAAGCACGAGCCCATCGGCCGCTTGCGGGCCTTGCTGCTGCAGCAGCCGGGGATCACCGCAGCGGCACTGGAGCAGGAGGCGCTCGAGATCCGGAAGTCGGTCGAAGCGGCCTATGAAGATGCGCGAAAGGCACCCTACCCGGCGCCGGAACTGGCGTTCGAGGATGTGCAGGATATCGGTGATCCACGGCAGGAGGCCTATTGATGGCAGTCATGACCTACATGGAGGCGTCGCGGCAGGCGCTGATCGAGGAGATGCGCCGGGACGAGCGGGTCTGGGCGGTCGGCGAGGATCTCGGCCGGGGCGGCGTGTTCGGCCAGTACAAGGGACTGGCGGAGGAGTTCGGCGCCGAGCGGATTTCGGACGCCCCGATCTCGGAAGCCTGCATCATGGGCGCCGCCACCGGGGCGGCGATGATGGGGTCGCGTCCGGTGGTGGAGATGCGGTTCTCCGATTTCGCGCTGTGTGCAACCGATGAGCTGGTCAACCAGGCTGCGAAGGCCCGCTACATGTTCGGCGGCCAGACCCGGGTGCCGCTGGTGGTGCGCCAGCCGATCGGCATGTGGCGTTCGTCGGCGGCACAGCATTCGCAATCGCTCGAGTCCTGGTACGCCCACATTCCGGGGCTGGTCGTGATCTGCCCCTCGACCCCCGAGGACAACAAGGGATTGCTGAAGAGCGCGATCCGTTGCGACGA
This sequence comes from uncultured beta proteobacterium, assembly GCA_963834335.1. Lineage (GTDB taxonomy): Bacteria > Pseudomonadota > Gammaproteobacteria > Burkholderiales > Burkholderiaceae_E > Lautropia. Next base: position 132,803 of record CAWIBK010000009.1, read on the forward strand.
CCCGGTCGTGTACATGGAGCACAAGCATCTCTGGACGCTGGAAGGCGAGGTGCCGGAAGGCGAGAACCTGATCCCGATCGGCAAGGCCAGGATCGCCAGAGCCGGCAAGGACCTCACGCTGGTGACCTGGTCGGCCACGGTCCACGTGGCGCTCGAGGCCGCGGCGGAACTGGCCCAGGCGGGCGTTGAAGTCGAGGTGATCGACCTGCGCACGCTCTGGCCCTGGGACAAGGCCGCCGTGCTGGACAGCGTGAAGCGCACCGGCCGGTTGATGGTCGCGCACGAAGCGGTCTCGGTCGCCGGTTTCGGCGCCGAGGTCGTGGCCACCGTCTGCGAAAGCGCATTCGACGCGCTGCGGGCGCCACCGGTGCGGGTTGCCGCGCCGCGCATCCACATCGGCTACGCCCCTTCGCTGGAAAACGAAGTGCGGGTGACACCGCAACGACTGATGGCGGCCGCGCACCGGCTCATGCAAACCCCAAACGGAAAATCCCGATGAAAGACGACATGCGCCCGATCGAAATCACCGGCGGCGAAGCCTTGGTCCGCATGCTGATGGCCCATGGCGCCGGCCCGATCTTCGGCATGGGTGGTTTCCAGCTGCTGCCGTTCTACGATGCCGCCCGCCGCCTGGGCCTGAACCACCACCTCATCAACGACGAGCGTGCCGGAGTCTTCGCGGCCGATGCCTATGCGAAGGTCACCGGCCGGGTCGGGCTGGTGGATGCCACCCTCGGCCCGGGCGCGACCAACCTCGTGACCGGCCTCGTCGAGGCGCTGAACTCCGGGACACCGATGGTCGCGATTGTCGGCGACAGCCATCGCGAGTATTCCTGGAAGAACATGACGCAGGAATGCCGGCAGCTGGACATCCTGCGACCGGCGGTAAAGGAAGTGATCCGGATCGAGACGCTCTCCCGGATTCCGGAGCTGGTCCGGCGTGCCTTCGCCGTCGCGACGTCGGGCCGACCGGGCCCGGTCGTGCTGGATGTTCCCGAGGACATCGCCCACGGCGTGCACGGCTTCATGCCCGACGCCTGGCGCGCGGACGAGACCCATGCGTCGATCCCGGCGCTGCGCTGCCGCCCGGACGCGGCGTCCCTGAAGCAGGCGGTGGAAATGCTGGCGGGGGCGCAGCGGCCGCTGGTGCTCGCGGGCGGCGGAATCCACCTGTCCGGCGCCGCGGACACCCTGACCGCGTTTGCCCGGGCGCTGAACATCCCGGTGGCGCACACGATGACCGGCAAGGGCGCGATTCCGTGCGTGGATCCGCTGAGCGCCGGTCTGTTCGGCCGGTACGACCGGATCGCGAACGAGTTCATCGCCCAGTCGGACCTGCTGCTGGTGGTCGGTTGCAAGCTTGGTGAGATCGCCACCAAGCGCTATACCGTCCCCGCGGTGGGCGCGCGACTGATCCACCTGGACAGCAGCCCGGAAGAATTCGACCGCACCCTGCAACCGACCCTGCGCCTGTGGGGCGACGCACGGGAAAGCCTGCGCGACCTGGAAGAGGCTCTCAAGCCCCAGGCGGGGAAGATCAGGCAGCGGCTCGAGCCCTATGCGGCCTCGGTCGCGGCGGCGATGAGCACGTGGCGCAAGAGCGTCGCGCCGCGCCTCGAGTCCGACGAGACACCGGTCGCGATGGCCCGGATGCTCGCCGAGATCAACCGGGCACTGCCGGAGGACGGCTTCCTGGTTGCCGACGGCGGATTCGCCGCCCACTGGGGCGCGCTGCTGTTCGACAGCAAGCGCCCCGGCCGCAGTTTTGTGCCGGACCGCGGCTTTGCCTCCATCGGCTACGGCCTGCCGGGAGCAATGGGAATCGCCATGGCATATCCCGCCCGCAAAGTATTCGGCCTGACCGGTGACGGCGGCTTCAACATGATGATCGGTGAGCTGGAAACGGCGCGCCGCCTCAAGCTCGACCTGACCGTGATCGTCGTGAACAACGCCGCGTCCGGCTATGTCAAGGCGTTGCAGCATCTGATGTACGGAGCCGACGCCTACCAGTCGAGCGACCTCGCGGAGACCAACTATGCCAAGGCGGCCGATGCGCTCGGCTGCATCGGCATCCGGGTCGAACGGGCCGACCAGATGGGGCCGGCGCTGGAAAAGGCGAAGGGGCTCAAGGGTCCGGTCGTCATCGATGTCGTGGTCACGCGTGATCCGGCCAAGATGCTGCCCGGCGTCGACAGCCGAACCGCCCAGGTGAAGAAGGGCGACCGGGTGGCCTGAAGGAGGACAAGCCATGGGAGAGACGGTCAGAGTCGGCAATGCCGGTGGCCGGTCGGTGCTGCTGATGGATTCGATTGCTTATGTGGAGGAATCGGACGCGGGGCAGATCGTGATCGCCGGCTCGCATGGCGGGCGCAGTTCCGGGCGATTTGCCATCGAGCATGCACTCGCGGCCTGCTTCCTCAACGACGCCGGCATCGGCAAGGACGATGCCGGTATCGCGGCGCTGGCGATGTTCGATGAACTCGGGCGCGCCGGCGCGACTTACGATTCGAAAACCGCCCGTATCGGCGACGCCCGCGATGCCTGGCAGCATGGCGTGATCTCGCATGTCAACCGGCAGGCGTCGCAGCTTGGTCTGGTCGCAGGCGAGCGGGTGGCGGATGCGGTGCAGCGGGTATTCGGTTCCGCCCCGGGAAAGCCGGCGTCGCCGGGGATGCCGGCGTTGCCGGAGATGCCGCAGGCGTCCGGCCGCAAGATCCGGATCGGGTTGCCGCTCGGGCACACGGTAATCCTCATGGACTCGACCGGCTACGCCGACGCCGCCGATGCCGGCCACATCGTGGTGGCGGGCTCGCACGGCGGCCTGGCCGGAAAGTACGGTGGCGAGGTCTTGCTGGCAGGGATCTTCCTCAACGACGCCGGCGGCGGCAAGGATCGCGCCGGCGTTGCCTCGTTTGCCGCTTTCGACCGCATCGGCGTGCCGGCCGCGGCCTACAGCCATCTCAGCGCCCGTATCGGCGACGCGCAGGATGCCTGGGACCACGGCATCCTCTCTGTCGTCAACCAGACCGCGGCGGCGCTCGGCTTCGTGGTCGGCGAGCCGCTCAAGCCGGCGATCCACCGGGTCTTCGGCCACAAGACGCCGCAGCGCAGGAGCAAGCATGGCAGCGAGTGACGGCGGGGGCCGGCGATTCGAAGGCAAGGTCGCCGTGATCACCGGCGGTGGTGGCGGCATCGGGTTCGCAACCGCGGCCCTGATGGTGGCCGAAGGCGCGCAAGTCGTGCTTGCCGGCCGAACCCGCAGCAAGCTCGAGCAGGCGGCGCAGTCGCTGGGCGCCGGCCGCTGCGAAATCGTCGAGGCCGACGTCAGCAGTCCCGCGGACAACGACCGGATCGTGGCGGCCGCGCAGTCGCGCTTCGGCGGCGTCGACGTGTTCGTGGCGAACGCCGGCATCGGGCTGCCGACCTGGAACATCGTCGACCTCCCCGTCGAGTCGTTCGACGCGGTGATGGCGGTCAACGTCCGCGGCGTCTTCCTCGGGCTGAAGTCTGTGATCCCGGCGATGCGGGCCCGCGGCAAGGGCAGCGTCGTGGTGGTGTCGTCGATTGCCGGGCTGAAGGCGCGCGGCACCGGCAACGCCGCCTATGTCGCCAGCAAGCATGCCGAACTCGGCCTGGTCAAGACGGCGGCGGTCGAATGCGCCCCCGATGGCATCCGCGTCAACAGCGTTCTTCCCGGGCCGACGGATACGATCATGATCCGCGAGCTGGAGGCGGCGCGCGCCCGGGATACCGGCGGCGACGGCCGCGAGGCGATCCTGCGCGGCATGCCGCTTTCGCGCTACGGCCATGCGAACGAGGTGGCGGCCCTGATCGCCTTCCTCGCCTCCGACGAAGCCGGCTTCTGCACCGGCGGCACCTATACCGCCGATGGCGGCTTTTCCGCAATCTGACCGTCCGGGCGACGGCAACCGAGGAAGCGAAGAATGAGCAACAGCGTTACGACGGATCCGAGCCGGGTGCGCGCCTCCTATCTCCTGGAGACGTCGCTCGATCCTGCGGTGGTCGCGGCGGGCATTGCGGGCGAGCAGTCGTCCGGAACCTTCATCGCCCTGCCGCAGGAAGACGAGGCGCTCAAGGAGAGGGCGGCTGCCCGCGTCGAGTCGCTGACTGAAATCGCTCCTGCGGATCAGCCGGTGGCCGAGGGCCGCCGCTACGCGATGACGCTGTCGTGGCCGCTCGCGAACTTCGGCGCGTCGCTGCCGAACCTGGTGGCCACGGTTGCAGGCAACCTGTTCGAGCTGAAGCAGGTGGCCGCGCTGAAGCTGCTGGACATCGACCTGCCGCAGGCTTTTGCGGAGGCGTATCCCGGCCCGGGCTTCGGTATCGCCGGCACGCGCGAACTCAGTGGCGTTCTCGACAGGCCGCTGATCGGCACCATCATCAAGCCCTCGGTCGGGCTCGGTCCGGAGGAGACCGCGGCGGTAGTCTCACAGCTTTGCGACGGGGGCATCGATTTCATCAAGGATGACGAACTGCAGGCCGACGGCCCCGCCTGCCCCTTTGAAGACCGCCTGCGGGCAGTCATGGCAGTCATCGATCGCCATGCCGACCGCAGCGGCCGGCGGGTGATGTACGCAGTGAACATCACCGGCGACCTCGACGAAATGCGCCGGCGCCACGACCTGGTGGAAGAACTCGGCAATACCTGCGTCATGGTCAGCCTGAACTCGGTCGGACTGGTGGGATTCTCGGCCTTGCGCAAGTCGACCCGCCTGGCGATCCACGCCCATCGCAACGGCTGGGGATACCTCGGACGGTCCGACACCCACGGCTGGTCCTATGTCGCCTGGCAGAAGTTGTGGCGCCTGGCGGGTGCCGACCATATGCACGTCAATGGCCTCGCCAACAAGTTCTGGGAGCCGGACGACAGCGTGCTTGCGTCCGCGCGTGCCTGCCTGACTCCGATGTTCGCTTCAAAGCCCTGCCTGGTGATGCCGGTGTTTTCGTCGGCGCAGTCCGCCAAGCAGGTCGCGCCGACCTGGGCGGCGCTGGGTACGCCGGACCTGATCTATTGCGCCGGCGGCGGCATCGTTGCCCATCCCGGTGGCGTGGCAGCGGGGGTTGAGGCATTGCGGGACGCGTGGGACGCGGCAATGAGCGGGATCCCGGTCGAACAGGCGGCGCGGGAATCGAAGGCCCTGCGCGAGGCGCTGGAGACATTCGGGCGATGAACAGCGAGACAACCCTGCCCGAGGGGCTGCTGCTGGCGTTCTACGGGGACGATTTCACCGGCTCGACCGACACGATGGAGGTGATGGCCTTTGCCGGGCTGCCGACGGTGCTGTTCGTCAAGCCGCCGACCGCCGCCGGACTGGCGCGATTCAGGGACTACCGGGGCATCGGCATTGCCGGGACCGCCAGGAGCAGGCCGCCGGAGTGGATGGACGAGCACCTCCCGCCGGTCTTCCGGACGCTGTTCGACCTGAAGGCGCCGATCACGCAATACAAGGTGTGCTCCACCTTCGATTCCTCCGCGACCGTCGGGTCGATCGGTCGCGCCATCGACCTGGCCCTGCCGCTGGCCGCAGAGGCCTGGTCGCCGCTGGTGGTCGGCGCGCCGCAACTGCGGCGCTGGCAGGCGTTCGGCAACCTCTTCGCCGGGGTCGGCCCGGTGCGCTATCGGCTCGACCGTCACCCGACGATGGCGCGCCACCCGATGACGCCGATGTCCGAATCCGACCTGGGACGGCATCTCGGCAAGCAGACCGCTGCTCCCGTCGGGCTGGTCGACGTCGTGGATCTGATGTCGGGCAACGGCGACACCGCCCTGGCTGCTGCGCGCAGCGCCAACCGGATCGTCTCGTTCGACGTGATGGACGACGCGAGCCAGGCCGAGGTGGGGCGTCTGGTCTGGGGCAATCGCGGCAACGGCCTCTTCACCGCGTCCTCGTCCGGACTGCAGTACGCGCTGGTGGCCTGGTGGCGGGCGGCAGGCCTGTTGCCGACCGACACCGCCATGGCCGAGGCCCGATCCGAACCGGTCGACCGCCTGCTGGTGCTCTCGGGCAGTTGTTCGCCGACGACGTCGGATCAGGTGTCGAGCGCCATCGAGGCGGGGTTCGCACCCTGCCGGCTCGACGCGCTGAAGATCGCGGATCCGGCCGCACGCCAGGCCGAGATCGATCGGGCGGTGGCGGCAGCCGACCTCGCGTTGACGCAGGGACGCGACGCGCTCGTCTACACGGCCCAGTCCCCGGATGACGATTCGATCGCGAGGTTGCGCGAGCAATGCGAACACGCCGGAACCTCGATGGTCCAGGCACAGCAGGCGCTTGGCGATGCCCTGGGAGACATCGCCAGCGATCTGACCCGTCGCCATGCCCTGCCGCGCCTGGTGTTTGCGGGTGGTGACACCTCGGGCAGGATCGTGGACAAGCTGCCCATCGATGCGCTCGAAGCGGTGTCGCCGCTGGCGAGAGGCTCCCCGATCTGCCGGGCCTGGTCGGCCGACACCCGTTTCGACGGGGTGCAACTGGTGCTCAAGGGCGGGCAGATCGGCGGCAGCGATTTCTTCATGGCGGCCAAGCGTGGCGGCTGAACTCAGCCGTCAGGCGACGGTTTGACGCCATCGATAACAGCAACGGGAGAGACGGAATGATGGACAAGGCAGGCAAGCAGCGGGTGGCGGTCGTCACCGGTGGCGGCAGCGGACTCGGCCGGGAGATGGCATTGCGCTTCGCCCGGGACGGGGCGGCGGTGGTCGTTGCCGATCAGAATGCCGATACGGCCAAGGCGGTCTGCGCCGAGATCGAGAAAGCGAACGGCCGCGCCATCAGCATGAAGGTCGATGTGCGGGTGCAGTCGGAAGTGGAAGCGATGGTTGCCGCGGCGGTGGAGAATTTCGGCGGACTCCATATCCTGGTGAACTCCGCCGGTGTCGGCGAGCAGACGGCATTCCTCAAGCAGACCATCGAGGGCTTCGAGCGGATCATCGCCGTCAACCTGACCGGCACCTATCGCTGCGTTCACGTCGCCGCGCCCGAGATGATCAAGAGCGGCTGGGGCAGAATCATCAATATTTCGTCGATCACCGGGCTGCGGGGCGTATCCGGTCGGGTCTCCTACGGCGCGTCGAAGACGGGAATCGTCGGCATGACCCGCGCACTCGCGATCGAACTGGCGCCGTTCAACATTACCGTGAATGCGATTGCACCGGGACCGGTCGATACGGAGATGGTCCGGCAGGTCCATTCGCAGGCCACGCGCGAGACCTACAACCGCAACAGCCCGATGCACCGGTACGGCACGACCATGGAAATCGCCGACGGCGCAGCGTTCCTTGCGTCGGACCAGGCCTCCTACATAACCGGACACACGCTGCCGATCGATGGCGGCATGACGGCGACGGCGGCCATCTTCAGTCTCGACGCCTGACACGCGATGCAGTAGTGCAAGCATGCCCGGCGGCGCGCCGGGCCTTTCCAGCAAACAGGATGATCGGGACAAGGGGAGCGGGGTGACCGAAGTCAAGGTGTTGTCGATCGACTCGATAACCAAACTCAAGGCCGAGCATGCCGGCCAGGTGGTGATCGCCGGCTCGCATGGTGGAGTCTATGCCGGCCACTGCGCCGCGGTCGGCCGGGTGAGGGCAGTGATCCTCAACGACGCGGGGGTCGGCCGCGAGCAGGCCGGGATCGGATCGCTCGACTATCTCGACGCGCTCGGCGTCGCGGCGGCCACGGCCGACGGCAAGACCTGCCGCATCGGCCATGGCGGCGACATGGCCGCCGGCGGCATCGTGTCCTTCGTCAACAAGTCGGCCGCCGCGCTCGGGTGCGCGCCGGGCCAACCGGTCAGCGTCTGTGCCGGACTCATGCGGGACGCGGCGCAGTCCGCCGCCGCCATTCCCCCGCACGCCGAGTCGCGCTTCGTGGTGCGAAGCGATCCCGGCACCCCCCGGGTGATCGCCATGGATTCGGTGTCGCTGGTCCAGGCGTCGGATGCGGGCGCCATCGTGGTGACCGCGTCGCATGGGGGCCTGCTGGGGGGCGATCCCGGCAGCGCACTCGCGGCCGACGCGCTGGCTGCCGTCTTTTCCGATGCAGGGTTCGGAAAGGACCGTGCCGGCGTCACCCGCTTGCCGGTGCTCGACGATCGCGGCATCGCGGCGGTGACGGTGTCCGCGGACAGCGCCCGCATCGGCGACGGCCGCTCCGTGCTCAGCGACGGCGTGATCTCCTGCGTGAACCGCACGGCCGCTGCCATGGGAGTCGGCATCGGCGACACGGTCGGTCAGTTCATCGACAAGATCAGCGGCAGCGTCCGGGGCTGAGGGCGCGCCCCGGGCGCCAGCGGTCTCAGTAACCCAGCGCCTGCGGAAGCCAGAGCGAGATCGACGGCACAGCGACCAGCACCGCCAGGATCAGCATCATCGCGAAGACGAACCACATCACCCAGGGGATCGTACTTTCGATGCGCACGCCGGCCATCCGGCACGACACCATCAGGTTGACCGCGACCGGCGGCGTGAACTGCCCGATGGCCACCATGAAGGTGAGCAGCACGCCGAACCACACCGGATCCCAGGCAAACGTCTTCATCAGGGGGGCGAGCAGAGGCACAAAGATCAGGAAGATCGACACGCCGTCGAGCACCATGCCGATGAAGAGCAGCACGACCATCACGGCAATCAGGGCACTCAGGGAGCTGATGCCGTACTCGGTGACGGCTCGCGCCAGCGGATCCACGATGCCGAGGGTGCTCACGGCATAGGCGAAGATGCTGGCCAGGCCGATGATGATCATGATGACGCCCGACGTTTCGGCGGCATCGACGAGGATGTCCCACAGTTCCCGCCAGCCGATCGTGCGGTAGACGACCGTGCCGACGAACAGGCCGTAGAACACGGCCACGACCGCCGCTTCGGTCGGGGTGAACCACCCCAGGCGCATCCCGCCGAGGATCAGCACCGGGGCAAACAGGCCCCAGCTCGCATCCTTGATCGCCTTCAGGAACGGCGGGCGGGGTTCGTCGGCATCCCGGGTGCCCATGCCGTGGCGGCGCGCCAGCCAGTAGGCAGGGATCATCAGGCCGAGGCCGGCCAGGATGCCCGGGAAGATGCCGGCGGCAAACAGCGCCGGCACCGAGGCGCCAGGCACCAGCACCGAGTAGACGATGAACGCGATCGACGGCGGGATGAGGATGTCGAGCGCCGCGGCCGCGCCGATGACCGAGGCCGAATAGGCCGGTGGATAGCCGGCGCGCCCCATCGACACCAGCATGACCGCGCCGACCGCCGCCGCCGTCGCCGGCCCCGAGCCGGAAATGCCGCCCATGAACATCGCCACGCCGATCGCCACGATCGGCAGCATGCCCGGGCCGCGTCCGACGATGGCAACGGCGAAATCCACCAGGCGGCGGGCGACGCCGGAGCGCTCGAACAGCGTGCCCACCAGCACGAACATCGGCAAGGCGAGCAGCGGGTACTTGGCAATGCCGGCGTAGAAGTTGTTCGGAATCGAAAACCAGCCAAGATCCCCGAAGCCGATGCCGACCGCGCCGCCGAGCATGAGGGCTGCCCCGATCGGCACCCCGGCCAGCATCAGCAGCACGAAGACGACGAAGATGGCGACGCTGATCATCGTTTCATGAGGATACGGATGAAGCGCTGCATCGCGCGAAAGGCGATCAGCGCCGAGAGCACGGGCAACCAGATCGTGTACCACCACTGCGGAACGCCGATGCCGGGTGAGGTGACCTCGTACCGGAAGTCGTCCCAGGCCAGCCGGGTACCCAGCGATGCCAGGATCAGGAAGGCGGCCACCATGGTGAGCGCGGAGAAGAGCGCTAGCGAGCGGCGACGACCGATGGAACCGGATTCAAAGAACAATTCGATCCGGATGTGCCGATCCCGCACGACGGCGGCACTGCCCGCCACCAGAGTCAGGACCACCATCAGCGAGACCGACAACTCCTCGCTCCAGGCGAACGATTCGTTGGTGAGATAGCGCACCACCACGTTGGTGAAGGTGATGAGGGCCAGCAGCGCCATTGCCACGGCGCCGACCGCGTCCTCGATCCGCCGGCGATTGTCGGCAGGGAGGACGCCGTTATCGGGGGGAGGGCCGGACCGGGAGTCAGCGCTGCCGGCAGCAGGTGGCAGGGAGTCGGGCATCGGATCTGCTCGGGCTACTGGTTAAGCGCCAGGCAGGAAGGCCTGCCAGGCGCGAGCCAGCGTGATTGAAAGCGGGTGGAACGGATCAGCGGTTCACGGACCCGGGCGCTCAGGACTTGCGACGCGAGGCGGCGACGGCAGCCTCCGCGCGCTTGACCAGGTCGGCTCCGATCTGCTTGCTCCACTTGTCGTAGACCGGCTGCAGTTCCTTCTGGAAGACCTTCTTGTCGGCCTCCGAGAGCTCCGTCACTTTGACGCCGAGACCTTCGACCTCCTTGACCATCGACATGTCGTTTCCGGTCAGGCCCTTGCGGGTCAGCGCGATCTCCTGCTTGCCGGCTTCGACGGCCGCTTCGCGCACGATGTCGCGGTCCTGCGGCGACCAGGAGTCCCAGACTTCCCGGTTGACGGCGAAGATCAGCGGGTCGGCGACGTAGCCCCAGCGCGTCACGAACTTCTGCGCGAGCGTGTGCAGCTTGGCGGCGGTGAAGATATGCAGCGGATTTTCCTGGCCTTCGACTGCGCCGGAGGCCAGCGCCGGTTGCGCATCCGCCCAGCTCATCTGCGTCGGATTGGCGCCCAGCGCCGTGAAAGTGTCATTGAAGATCGGCGAGCCCACCACGCGGAACTTCAGCCCCTTCATGTCGGCCGGCGTGCGGATCTCGCGCTTCGAATTGGTCACTTCGCGAAAGCCGTTTTCGCCCCACGCGAGCGGGACCACGCCGGCCTTCTCGACGAGCTTCATGATCTGCTTGCCGACTTCGCCCTGGGTAATCGCGTCCAACCCGGCGTGGTCCTTGGACAGGAAGGGCAGGGAGAACAGGTTCAACTCCTTGATCTGGGGCGACCAGTTGATGGTGGAGCCGACTGCCACGTCGATCACGCCCTGGCGCATTGCGCTGAACTCGCGGGTCTGGTCGCCGTTGATCAGCGAGACGCCGGGATACATCTTCATGTTGATCCGTCCCTGGGTCCGCTCCTTGACCATGTTGATCCAGATCTCCGCGCCCTTGCCCCAGGGAAACGCGGTGCCGACGACCGTCGACAGCTTGTACTCGCTCTTGTAGGACTGGCCGTGTGCGGTGCCGGTGATGATGAACGGGGCGGTCAGCGCGGCGGAGCCGGCGGCGCCGGCTTTCAACAGGTTACGACGGTTCATGCATGTCTCCTCGATGATGGAATCGGGATCACCTGACATCGGACCGCCTTGCCCCGCGCCCCCCGATCCGGGCCGCAATGGATCCGGTGAGGGGGACTGCGACGCTGCGATTCAGGAATCGAAGTCAAGGGTCGCTCGATGGCCCGGATTGTAGCGGTTCAACGCATGAACGACATGTCCGGATAAGGCTGGCCGCTGACTGCGAGCGGGTCGAACAGGCGATGCAGGGTTGCGATCTCGTCGTCGGAGAGCGCAATATCCTGCGCGGCCAGGTTCTCGTCGAGGTAGCGGATCCGCTTCGTGCCCGGAATCGGGATCACATGCGAACCCTGGCGCAGCACCCATGCCAGCGCCACCTGTGCCGGGGTAACGCCCCGGCCGGACGCGATGGCCTGCAGAGCCTCGACCAGTTGCGCGTTTTGCGTCATTGCTTCGTCGCCGAAACGGGGCAGGTTGCGGCGGAAATCGTCCGCCGGCAGCGACCGGGCGGTGATGCCGCCGGTCAGCATGCCGCGCCCGAGCGGCGAATAGGGGACGTAGGCGATCCCCATGTCGGCCAGCGCCGGCACGAGTTCGGCCTGGTCCGTGCGCGTGAACAGCGAGAACTCGTTCTGCACGGCAGTGACCGGATGAATCTGGTGGGCAGCGCGCACCGTGTCGAGCGTCACATTCGACAAGCCGATTCCGCCGATCTTGCCGGCGGCTTTCAGGCGCGCGAGGGTCCCGATCGATTCGTCGAGCGGCGTGGACGGATCGATCCGATGCAGGTAGTAGAGTTCCACATGATCCGTCCCCAACCGCGCAAGCGACTCCTCGCAGTGCGCTGTGAGATAGGCAGGGGAGTTGTCGACCCCACGCAGGGCCGGGTTCGACTTGCTCCTGACGATGCCCGCCTTGGTGGCGATGACCACCTGGTCACGCTTGCCGCGGATGAAGCGCGCGAGGAGGGATTCATTGTGGCCGAAGCCATAAATGTCCGCGGTATCGAACAGCGTCACGCCCGCACCGAATGCGTGCTCCAGCGTGAGGAGCGACTCCGCGTCGTCGGTGGCACCGTAGAACTCCGACATGCCCATGCAGCCGAAGCCGAGGGCGCTCACCTCGGGACCATTGCCCAGTTTGCGCTTCTCCATCGTCGCACTTCCTCCAGTCGGTCCGTGCAGGGACGTTCCCCGCGCTTCTGGGGGGATTGTATGGGTGAGTATCGCGGCACCGTGACGTAAGTTTCGCGCGGCGTCGGCGACGATGCAGTACGGCGAAGCGGGGAGGGTCGGATCATGGGAGCAGTGGTGTCACGGGCAGGCAGCCATGACCTCGCAGTCTTGTTGCCGGCAATGCTTGCGATGCTTGTGGTGCTTGCAGTGACGACGGCCCCGTCGTCGGCAGCCGCCGAGGCCGAATCCTGCCAGGCCCGATCGGGACCGGTGCCGCCGGCGGTGGTGGAGCTCTACACCTCGGAGGGATGCAGTTCGTGCCCGCCTGCAGATCGCTGGCTGGCGGGCATTGCGAAGAATGGCGAGGTGGTGGCGCTGGCCTTTCACGTCAGCTACTGGAATCACCTCGGTTGGCAGGATCCGTTCGCCACCGAGGCCACCACCGGGCGGCAGTACCACTTCAAGAAGGCCACCGGCGCCGCGTATGTCTACACGCCGCAGGTGCTGCTCAACGGCACGGACTGGCGGGGCTGGCGCGGCCGCGATTCATCGGGATTGCCCGGCCTTCCGGCCGGCGACGCGCCGGCGCTGCGTCTGAGCCGTGCCGCCGACCAGGTCACTGCCGAGATTTCCCCGAGCGCCGCGGGCGGACGCCTCGCCGGCTATTGGGCGGTACTGGCGGATGGCCTGGTCAGCCGGGTCGGCGCCGGGGAAAATGCCGGCCGGACGCTGGAGCACGATCATGTCGTCAGCCACTACTTGCCGGTGGACCCATGGGATGCCTCTGCCGGCCAGCAGGTCACGCTGACGCTGCCGGATGCCGCCCGAAGCCGGCGGGTGAGCTTTGTGGTGACCGATTCGCGGCTGATCCGGCCGGTGCAGGCGGTGGTGCTGTCCTGCGATTGAGTTTGGCCTCGGGGGGCCTCGGATCGGGCGGTCGGGCGCGGGCGAGGAGGGGGCGCCGTCGCTTCGCGCCGGTGCCCGCCGGATCACGCGTGGTCGCGGGCCGGCTTCCATGCGAGCCCGCTCCTCGCGGTCTCGGGGGGCCTCGGAGCGGGTGGTCGGGCGCGGGCGAGGAGGGGGCGCCGTCGCTTCGCGCCGGTGCCCGCCGGATCACGTGTGGTCGCTGGCCGGCTTCCATGCGAGCCCGCTCCTCGCGGTCTCGGGAAGCCTGAGTCGATCCCCCGGATCGACTCGCCCGCGCCCACCCGCGCTCCAGCGGCGCCCCCAACTCGCCCACGCCCGACCACCCGCTCCGAGGCTGCGTGGTGCGATGAACAGCGGCCGCCGTTACTTCGCGCGGTGCCCGCCTAAGGCCCGCCTTGACTGGCCTGCGCCGGCTCATGTCTACTGCGGTCTCTGTCGACTGCCGATGATACGGCGCCCGCGAAGGATGCACCCATGCCGGAATCCCCAAGTCCCACATCAGCCGACTCCACCGGCCCCGCAAAGTCGATCCGCATCGAGCGCGACGACGCGCTGTGCCTCACCCGGATCACGCTCGATCGCCCCACGCGTGGAAACAGCTTGTCGGCGGCAATGGTCCTGGAACTGGCGGATGCGATCGCGACTTGCCATAGCGATGGCACCCGTGTGCTCTGCATCGATGCGGACGGTGCCAACTTCTGCACCGGCTTCGACCTGTCGGGTCTGGACGACGAAGATGACGATTCGCTGCTTGCCCGGTTCGTGCGGATCGAATTACTGCTTCAGGCCATCCATCGGGCGCCTTTCCTTACCGTCGCGGTTGCCCAGGGCCGCGCCTGGGGTGCGGGCGCCGACCTGTTCGTGGCCTGCAGCCAGCGTTGGGCGCAGGCTGATGCCAGCTTCGCATTTCCGGGAGCGGGCTTCGGGCTGATCCTCGGCACCAGGCGGTTGGCGGCCAAGGTCGGCGCCCCGCGCGCCGAAGCGTGGATTGCCGGCGCCGCGCGAATAGGCAGCGAGGAAGCGCTGGTCAGCGGCCTCGCGACCCGATGTCTGGAGCGCTCCGACGCGGAGAACCCAGCCGTTGCGGCCATGGCGGCTGTTCGTACGTTCAGCGAGGCGACGCAGGCCGTCGATGGCGCCACGCTTGCCGCAATCCGCGAGGCGGCGGGCGCAGCGGGACAGGCTGCGGGACTGGATGCAGATGGAGAAGACCTGGCCCGACTCGTCCGTTCAGCAGCCCGACCAGGTCTGCGGGAACGGATCGCGGCCTATCGGGCGAGGTCCTCCCGGCGCCCGGTCGACGCCTGAAAAACTGTCAGTTCAAGATGCTGCCGGTTCAGCAGCTATCGGTTCAGCAGCTATCAGTTCAGCATTTGTCAGTTCAGCAGCGTCATGGCTGCCAGGCCGCCAAACAACACGGCGGCAACCAGCAGCAGGACTGCGACGACGGTCTGTTCGATTCTCATGGCTTCGGTCTTTCGGATGACCCGGTGCCGATACCCTGCCGGCTTGCCGTCGTCATCGGCTCTCTGGCTGATGAAAGCGTTTACTCTAACGCCGGGCGGACGCTGGATAAAGTAGCCCGGCGGACCTACAGAATTGCAGTGCTGAAACAATCCTGAATTACATCAGCCCCATGGTGAGGCGTGCCGCCTCGCTCATCATCTCGCGACTCCACGGGGGGTCCCACACCAGATCGACATCGACTTCGGTGACGCCGGGGATGGTGCGCAGCTTTGCACTGGCCTCGTCCGCAATCGCCGTACCCATGCCGCAGCCCGGCGCGGTGAGCGTCATGCGGACGTCGAGACGGAAGTTGCCGTCGGGCAGCGCAATCGCCTGGCAGAGGTAGACCAGCCCCAGGTCGACGATGTCGATCGGGATCTCCGGGTCGTAGCAGGTCGCGAGGCGCCGCCAGGCCGCAGCCTCCACCGATTCCAGGGTCGGCGGACCCGAGGTATCGTCTTCACTGCCTGTGGTATCGCCGGCATCATGCGGTGCGAGGTCGAGGGCGTCCGCGTCTGCACCGGCAATGCGGTACAGGTTTCCCCCGACCATCACCGTGAAGTTGCCCCCGAGTTGCTGGGTGATCTGCGCGACGCTGCCGGCTTCCAGGCGGGTGGTCGTGCCCCACGGCACCATCGTGGCCGTGCAGTCGCGGGTCAGTTCGATCTCCCGCGTTTCTCCGTGTCGATTGCCCATGCTCATGGCCTCATTCGGTCCTGGCGGTGTCGCCTGCGCCGCTCAGCGCGTTGTGTAGTGTGTGCCACGCCAGGGTTGCGCATTTGACCCGGGCGGGGAAGTCCCGAACTCCGGCGAGCGCCTGCAGCTTGCCGAAATCCCGGTCTGCGGGCGGCGCATCGGTCAGCAGGGCGTGGAAGTCGCGAAACAGCGCCTCGACTTCGGCTACCGGGCGGCCCTTGACCGCTTCGGTCATGAGCGAGGCCGATGCCTTGGAAATAGCACATCCGTGACCTTCGAAGCTGACGTCCGCGATCGCATCGTTTTCGATCCGCAGGTACACGGTCAACTGGTCCCCGCACAGCGGATTGTGACCCTGCGCGACCTGGTCGGCGTCTGCCAGTGCGCGGAAGTTGCGCGGCTGGCGGTTGTGGTCGAAGATCACCTCCTGGTAGAGCTCACGCAGGTCGCCTTGCACCGGACCGTCCGGCCTGCCGTCTGCATTCATGTGGATTCACCTCGCGTGCCGTGCCCGGCCCCGCTCGCGGCCGGCGTTCCGAACAGTATCTGGGCCTTGCGGATCGCCGCCATCAGTGCCTCGACATCCTGCGTGCTGTTGTACAGCGCGAACGAGGCCCGGGCCGTGCCTGGCAGGCCGAGACGGGTCATCAGCGGCATGGCGCAATGATGGCCGGCGCGAATAGCGATTCCCTCGCTGTCCAGTATCGTCCCCAAATCGTGAGGGTGAATGCCGTCCACGACGAAGGAAACAATGGCGGCCTTGCTGGTGGCGGTGCCGATCAGGGTGATGCCCGGCATATCCTGCATTGCGCCGGTGGCCTGGGCAAGCAGCGCGTGTTCATGCGCGGCGATCCGCGCGAGGCCGACCCGCTGGACATAGTCGATCGCGGCTGCCAATCCGACGACGCCGGCAATATTGGGCGTGCCGGCCTCGAAGCGCTGCGGCGGGGGCGCCCAGGTACTGCCATCGAAGCTGACGGTGTGGATCATGTCGCCGCCGCCCTGCCACGGCGGCATCGCCGCCAGCAGATCGCCCCGCGCATGCAGCACGCCGATGCCGGTCGGTCCATAGAGCTTATGCCCGGAGAATGCGTAAAAATCGCTCCCGAGCGCCTGCACGTCCACAGGCTGATGCGCAACCGCCTGGGCGCCATCCACCAGGACCAGCGCCCCGGCATCGTGTGCCTGGCGAATCATCTCGGCAACCGGGTTGACCGTGCCGAGCGCGTTGGAGACATGCGCCACCCCCACCAGGCGGGTCCGTGGTCCGAGCATCCGGGCAAAGGCGCCTGGCTCGAGTTCGCCCGAGTCTGTCACCGGCACCACCTTGATCACGGCCCCGGTCTGGGCGGCAAGCAGTTGCCACGGCACGATGTTGGAATGATGTTCCAACGTGGTGAGCAGGATTTCGTCGCCGGACTTCAGGTTGGCGCGCCCCCAGCTCTGGGCGACCAGGTTGATCGCTTCCGTGGTGCCGCGCGTGAAGACGATCTCCTCTGCATGGGCCGCATTGAGCAGACCGCGCACGCGCTCGCGTCCCGCCTCGTACAGGTCTGTCGCGTGCTGCGAGAGCCAGTGGACACCCCGATGGATATTGGCATTGGAGCGCCGGTAGAAGTCCATTTCGGTGTCGATCACCACGGCGGGCTTCTGGGTAGTGGCGGCGTTGTCCAGGTAGGCGAGACGCCTGCCGCCCACCAGCGGCTGGGAGAGGATCGGGAAGTCCGCGGCCAGGTCGAGCAAGGGCGCCCGGTCGAGTCGATCCTGTGATCGGGTGGCTTCGGCGGGTACGGCGCTCAAGACAGGTCCTCCAAGGATTGCGCGCCCGGCAGGCAGGTTCGCAGGGCCGCGCTGACACGCCCGCGCACTGCGGGAATGTCTATGCGGTCCAGGGCCTGAACTGCAAACGCATGGATCAGCATGTTGCGCGCATGCTCAGGATCGAACCCGCGCGAGCGAAGATAGAACAGGCTGGTCTCGTCGATCTGCCCCACGGTTGCGCCATGCGCGCACTTGACGTCGTCGGCGTAGATCTCGAGTTCGGGACGGGCATCCGTTTCGGCCCGTGGTGACAGCAAGAGGCTGTCGGTCCGCTGGACCGCGTCGGTGCGCACGGCGCCCGGCGCGACCCGGATCCGTCCGGTGAACACACCGCGACCGGCGTCATCGAGGATGCCCCGATAGAACTCCTGGCTGGTGCAACCAGGCTTCTCATGCCGGATGCTCGTATGGTGGTCCACGTGGCGCCGGCCGTCGACGTGATAAAGGCCGTTGAGCAGAACCTCGCCACCCTCGTCGTCCAGCCGGGCGGCGATATCGTTGCGCGAAAGCCGGGCGCCGAAGGACATCGAATGGGATACGCAGCGCGAGGCGCGGGCCTGTCGGATATCGAGCGCCCCCAGGTGGACCGCGGTGGCGCGCTCCTGCTGCAGCTTGACGTGAGTGACGCGGGCGCCGGCGCCGGCCCGCACACGGGTGACGGTGGTGGTGAGCGTGGGGTCGTCCGCCGCATCGTCGCCGATCCCGAGATAGTGCTCCACGACCGTCAGCTGCGCACCTTCTGCCGCAGTGATCAGGTTGCGCAGGTGAAATGCGCCGCCGGCAGACGCGGCCACGAAGACCAGGTGAATCGGTTCATCCACGACGACGCCCCGCTCGACGCTGATGACGGCGCCGTCGGCGGCGAAGGCTGCGTTCAGCGCGGCCGGCGCCTCGCCGGCGTCGCTATCGTCGCCATCGTCGCCATCGTCAAAAAGCGCCTGCAGCGAATCCGCGGGCTCACCCTGCCGGCTCGCCAGAAACTGCGAGAGGGGGGTGATATCGACGCCGGCGGGCAGGCTGCCGGGATGCGACAAGCCAGGCGCCGCCTGCCCGTCGACGAAGGCGAACCAGTGGCCGGCCCGGTCCATTTCGTCGCGAACACGCTCGACGGCTGCCCGCGAGCCGGAAAGATCGACGGATTCCCGGAGGGCCGGCGTCGCGAATTCGGACTTGTCCAGAAACGCCAGGGAGGTATGCCGCCAGTTTTCCAGCCGATTGGTCGGCCATCCCGCGCGGGCAAACCGTTCCATCGACCGCTGGCGCAGCGCTGCCAGCCAGGGCGAGTCCGCACCCGGCAGCGCCGGTGCGGCCTCCCGGAATGCGTCCAGCCAGCGCTCGATGCCGCTGCCGGTGGTCGTCGCTACCGCTGCGGTCATCGCCCGACCTCGCTGACCGCGGCCGCGGACGACGCGGTTTGCGGATCGACGATCCATTCATAGCCGCGCTCTTCCAGTTCCTTCGCCAGATCCGCTCCGCCCGAATGCACGATCCGGCCACCCGACAGCACGTGCACCCGATCAGGGACGATGTAGTCGAGCAGGCGCTGGTAGTGGGTGATGACGATCAGGGACCGATCGGGGCTGCGCAGGCGGTTGACGCCGTCGGCGACGATGCGCATCGCGTCGATGTCCAGGCCCGAGTCGGTCTCGTCGAGAATCGCCAGCCTGGGTTCCAGCAAGGCCATCTGCAGGACCTCGTTGCGCTTCTTCTCGCCGCCGGAGAAACCTTCGTTGACAGCCCGATAGAGGAACTCCTCCTTCATGCCGACGGCTTTCATCTCGGACTTGACGCGTGCCAGGAAGTCCATGGCATCGAACTCAGGCAGCCCGCGATGGCGGCGGACCGCGTTCACCGCCGCTTTGAGGAAGTACGCGTTGGACACCCCGGGAATCTCGACCGGGTACTGGAACGCGAGGAACAGGCCTTCGCGCGCCCGCTCTTCCGCGGCCAGACCGAGCAGGTCGCGTCCGTCCCAGGAAACGCTGCCCCCGTCGACCGTGAAGCTGTCGCGACCGGCCAGCACCTGGGCGAGGGTGCTCTTGCCGGAGCCGTTCGGCCCCATGATGGCGTGGACTTCTCCCGACTTGACGTCGAGATCGAGGCCGCGCAGGATCTGCTTGCCGTCTACCGACGCATGCAGGTCACGGATCGTGAGCATGTCGTATCTCTCCTTGTTCAACCGACGCTGCCTTCGAGGCTGACGCCGAGCAGGTTCTGGGCCTCGACCGCGAATTCCATCGGCAGTTCCTTGAAAACCTGCTTGCAGAAACCGTTGACGATCATCGAGACCGCGTCTTCGGCGGACAGTCCCCGCTGCATCGCGTAGAACAACTGGTCTTCGCCGATCCTGGACGTGGTCGCCTCGTGCTCGACCCGCGCGGACGGATGACGGACCTCGATGGTCGGAAAAGTGTGGGCGGCGCACTCGGTGCCGATCAGCAGCGAGTCGCACTGGGTATGGTTGCGCGCGCCGACCGCCTTGGGCGTCATGCGCACCAGGCCGCGAAAGGTGTTGCTGCCGCGGCCGGCGGAAATCCCTTTCGAGACGATCGTGCTGCGGGTGTTGCGGCCCATGTGGATCATCTTGGTGCCGGTGTCGGCCTGCTGCCGATGATTGGACAAGGCGACCGAATAGAACTCGCCCACGGAGTCGTCGCCGCGCAGGATCACGCTGGGGTACTTCCAGGTGATGGCGGAGCCGGTTTCCACCTGAGTCCACGAGATATGCGAACGCGGGCCGCGGCAATCACCACGCTTGGTGACGAAGTTGTAGATGCCACCGACGCCGTCCTTGTCGCCGGGATACCAGTTCTGCACCGTCGAGTACTTGATGCGCGCGTCGTCGAGCGCCACGAGTTCCACCACCGCGGCGTGCAACTGGTTCTCGTCGCGCATCGGCGCCGTGCAGCCTTCCAGGTAGCTGACCGATGCGCCTTCCTCGGCGATGATCAGGGTCCGCTCGAACTGGCCGGTGTCCCGGGCGTTGATGCGGAAATAGGTCGACAGTTCCATCGGGCACTTGACACCCTTCGGGATGAAGACGAAAGATCCGTCCGAGAACACCGCGGAATTCAGGGCGGCATAGAAGTTGTCGCCTTGGGGCACGACCGTCCCCAGGTACTTCCGGATCAGCTCGGGGTGATTTTTCACCGCCTCTGAAAAGGAGCAGAAGATCACGCCGTGCTCCCCCAGCTGCTTCTGGAAAGTGGTTGCCACCGACACCGAATCGAAGACCGCATCGACCGCCACCCCGGCCAGGCGCGCGCGCTCATGCAGCGGCACGCCCAGTTTCTCGTAGGTCCGGAGCAACTCGGGGTCGACGTCCGCCAGGCTTTTGGGGCCGTCCTTGATCCGCTTGGGCGAGGAGTAGTAGACGATGTCCTGGAAGTCGATCGGGGGGAAACGGACAGCCGCCCAGTGCGGCGGCGTCATCGTGAGCCAATGGCGATAAGCTTTCAGCCGCCAGTCGAGCATGAATTCCGGCTCACCCTTGCGCGCCGAAATCAGGCGAACCGTCTCCTCCGACAGGCCGCGGGGGACGGTGTCGGCATCGAGTTCAGTCACGAACCCGGCTGAATATTCCCGGTCGAGGAAGCTGCCCAGCTTGCGGGCGGTCTCGGCCGCCTTGCCACCAGGCGAGCCGCCGGGGCCGCCCGCAGGGGTGACGCCCTGTCGGCGCCCGATATCTACATCGGCCGGGGTGTCTGTCATGTTCTGCTCTGTCATGTCTTCCTCGTTCTGAATTCGGCCCCATGCTCAGGGGGAGTACCACGCCGTCGCCGGGGCCGTCCGACGCCGACTGGTGTGCCGACTGGCAGGCCGACTGGCGCGGTCCTGCCGGCCAGGGGCACCGTAGCCTGAACCATGCTGGCCACGGTGGTGCTTTCAAGTGCGCGGCGCACGATATCGTTGATCTTGCGCCAGCCGGTCCGGATGCCACAGGACTCCTCGAGATCGCACAGGCCGTCGCCGGCGCTGCATTCGGTCAGGCCGAAAGGCTGCTCCTCCAGCGCGTCGACGATATCCGCGACGCTGATCTGCGTCGGTGCGCGCGCCAGCGTATAGCCACCGTGCAGTCCGCGGATGCCGATCACCAGGCCATGGCGAGCCAGCCCCCTGAGGACCTTGCCCACCGTCGGAGCGCCGAGCCCGAGAACGAGCGCCAGTTCGCTGGAACTGAAAATGCGCTCCGGATGACGAGCCATCTGGCTCATGATCACGGTGCCGTAGTCGGTCAACCTGCTGATTCTGAGCATCGCAGCGGTTCCTGAAGTCCTTCCGTGTGGCAATCCGGTCTATACCGTACCATTTTCGTAGGAATTATGTGCCCAACCCCGCATAGGGATAGTGGGGTTCGTTCCGGGTCAGGAACCTGAGGATGTGGGCCTGATGGCGAACGGCGTCGTGGCCGCCGGACATTCCTCGTCCAGGGCAATGCGGGTGACCATCTCATCGACCCGGGCGCCGCGTGGGCCGCGCGCCACCGCATCCATCACCGATTGCAGGGCCGCGCCGTTGCCGACGAGCACGGCTTCCACCCGCCCGTCGGCCAGGTTCCTGACCCAACCCGCGACTGCGTGCCGGTCGGCAGTGCGGCGCACGAAGTCGCGAAAGCCGACGCCCTGCACCGCGCCGCTCACCAGGATGTGGGTGCCGAATGCCGGGGCCTTGGTCATGGCAACAGCAGGCGGCCCACGACCTCGATGCCGTCGTCACCGGCGCGCCCGGACGGGCGGACCACCACCATTTCTCCCTGGGCGGGGTAAACGTCGACAAAAGCCCGGATCGAGACACCATGGGAGACCAGGACGTCGACCTCGCCCTTGCCAACCGCCGAGATCGCCGTGCGTACCTGCCGGGTCTGTTCCTGCCGGCCGCCCGGTTCCGTGTAGAGATTCGACAAGGCAGTCCAGTCGGCCGACCGGCCGAAGGCGAGTCGGGCAGTCTCCCTGGTCCGGCACCACGGCGATGCCCGCACCGACGAAGGTACGATTCCTCTGGTGCGAAACCATTCGCCCAGCCTGCGTGCCTGCTCACGACCGGGTTCGCTGAGGTTGCGCTGGGTGGGGCAGTCGTCGTGCTTGAACCCGGGTGGATCGCCGGCCCCGGGATCGGTGACGGAATGCCGGATCAGCACCACCACTCCGCCCTCGCGCAGGGCCGCGACCAGGGACTCCACTGCCGCGTCATCGGCGCCGGCGGCCTGGGCGTAAACCGGCGCCGAGGTCCACCATAATCCCAGGAGCAGGCCGAGCGCCAGGGCTATCCTGGCGCGAACAGTCGATTTCATCAATGCCCCACATGACGTGCGATGAGGCAAAGGGTAGGGCGCAACCGCTGGGAGTGGCAAGTTGAATCATTACGACCTTAATGGCCGGGTGGCGATCATCACCGGCGGTGGACGCGGGATCGGCTACGCGATTGCGCAGCGGATGCTGGCGAGCGGTGCGAGCATCATGCTGTGGGATCTGGCGGCGGACGAGACCCTGAAGAGTGCGGCCGATCCTGGCCGGGTGCGCTCGGCAGCCGTCGATGTCACCGACGAAGCGGCGGTGATAGCCGCCACGACCGACGCCCGCGAGGCGTTCGGCCGGATCGATATCCTCGTCAACAGCGCCGGCATCACCGGACCGAATCATGCCCTGTGGGACTATCCGACGGCAGAGTTCAGTCGGGTCCTGCAGATCAACCTGATCGGCACTTTCAACTGCTGCAAGGCAGTGGTGCCGGCGATGCTGTCCGGCGGCTATGGCCGCATCGTCAACCTCGCGTCGTTGGCCGGCAAGGAAGGCACGCCCAATGCTTGCGCTTATTCCGCTTCCAAGGCCGCAGTGATTGCGCTGACGAAATCGCTCGCCAAGGAAGTCGCAACCCGCGGCATCGTGGTCAACTCGGTCGCCCCGGCGGCGGCCCGCACGGAGATGCTGTCGCAGATGACACCGCAGCACGTGCAGACGATGCTGTCCAAGAGCCCCATGGGGCGCCTGGCTGAGGCTGAAGAGATTGCGGCCATGGTGACATGGATGGCGTCGGAGGAGTGTTCGTTCACGGCTGGATCCGCCTTCGACGCGTCCGGCGGCCGTGCCGTTTACTGATTGAAGAGGAGCCTGCGATGAAACCAACGCCCCCTGACTGGCCCCGGATAAGCGCTGCGGTCTACTATGACGACGCGGAAACCGCGATCGACTGGCTGTGCAACGCTTTCGGCTTCATGGTGCGCCTCGAGATCACCGGCGACGACGGCGGCATTGCGCATTCGGAACTCGTCTTCGGCGACGGCCTGATCATGGTCGGCCAGACCGGCGGTGGCGGGGGTGAGGGCGAGCAATGGAGAGAACGCCGGGTCAGCCCCGGAGCGATCGAAGAGCGCAATACGCAGAGCCTCTGCCTCTATGTGGACGATGTCGAGGCCCACTGCGAGCGGGCCAGGTCTGCGGGTGCGCGGATCTTCTCCGAGCCCAAGACCAACGACTACGGCGACAAGTACTGGACCGACCGCACCTACGGCGCAAAAGACCCGGAAGGACACATGTGGTGGTTCATGCAGCGCCTGAAGACGGCTTCCCGGTAGGAAGCTGTCGGGTGCCTCGCGCCGACCGGTCAGGTGCCTCGCGCCGACCGGTCAGGCCATGATCGCCGACCGGCGCAGATTCAGCGCCAGCCCTGAGAGGATCAGCCTGAACGCGATCTCGAAGCCGCGTTCGGGCAAGCTCCGGAGGATCCGCGCGCCGACCTGAGTGCCGACCTGGCCGGCCACGAGCATGGCCACGAGCATCGGTATCCATTCGGCAAACGCGAAACCGAGCACGCCGAAGGCGACAACCTTGGCCGCATGCTGCACGACCATGCACGCAGAGTCCAGACATCCGGGCCCGCGAGGGGGGGGGTACGTCACTTGCCTGCGCAGGCGCAGCAGAATTCGCCCGCGGAGGCAATTGCCGGTGGTTGAACGATCTCTTTTGAAGAATGCCCATGCCGGTGACGTGCCAGGGCGGCAGGGGCTCGAGCCTGGAGGGCAGGCGGCGTCGGAGCAGCATCGCCTGGGCGAGGCCTTGGCATTGTCGCCTGCGTTCGTCGGCATCCTGGACGGTCCCGACCATCGGATCGAGTATTTCAACGATCGTTTTCAGCGGCTGGTGGGACGCCGGGAACTGGCCGGACGCCCGATCCGGACGGCGCTGCCCGAACTGGTGCGCCAGGGCGTCGTCGACGTCCTCGACCAGGTTTACCGCGGCGGCAGGCCCCATGTCGGATCCGCTGTGCCGCTGACGCTGCGGCGCGGCCAGGAAGACCGCCCGGAGGAAATCTTCGTCGATTTCGTGCACCAGCCATTGCGTGGTCCGGACGGTGCGGTCAA
This sequence comes from uncultured beta proteobacterium, assembly GCA_963834335.1. Taxonomy (GTDB): domain Bacteria; phylum Pseudomonadota; class Gammaproteobacteria; order Burkholderiales; family Burkholderiaceae_E; genus Lautropia. The sequence continues at coordinate 157,558 of CAWIBK010000009.1, forward strand.
CGGCATCCTCGTGCACGGCGTCGACGTCACCGATCAGTACTTGCGGCAGGCGGGGGACCGCTTCCTGCTGGCGCTGGATGAGACGCTCGGGCCATTGACGCAACCCGAGGCCATCGTCGCCGCAGGTACTCATCTGCTGAAGGAGCACCTGCAGGTCCAGAGCTGCGATCTCCTGACGCTGCGGGCGGACGAGGAGACAGTCGATGTCGACAGTCATCACAGCCGGCCGGGCACTGGCGGGCCGGCGCTGCGCCGACTGAGTGAACTGGGGCCTCAGGCCCGGCGCCTTCTGGCGCAAGACCAGCCGTATCTCGATCATCCGGAGCGATCGATGATTGTCGTGCCGCTGCTCGAAGACGGCAGGATCGGCGCGCTGATGGTCCTGAGCCATGCGAGCCGGCGCGAGTGGCGGCCTCACGAAGTGGCGCTGGTGCGCCAGGCCAGCCGTCGCTGCGGTCAGTCGCTGGCGCGCGCGCGGACGGCGATCGAACTTGCCCAGGCGCAGCGATCGCTGCGGCGGGCCCGCACGGAGGCGGAACTCGCAGGACTTCTCAAGGACGAGTTCCTGGCGACGCTCAGCCATGAGTTGCGAACGCCGCTGAATGCGATACTCGGCTGGGCCGCCGTCCTGAAGAACGGCGCGGCGCCGGGTGTCGACATCGCGCACGGGGCGGATGTCATCGAGCGCCAGGCCCGCGCGCAGGCGAGGGTGATCGAGGACCTGCTGGACATGAGCGTCATCGTCACCGGCAAGATGCGCCTCAATCTGCGCTCGCTCGACCTGACACGGATCCTGGACGGCGCGGTGGCCGCCGTGCGCCCCACCGCCCAGGCCAAGCACATTCAGATCCAGTTGCAGGATCGCGCCAAGGCGATCGGCGTGCTCGCGGATGCCGACCGCCTGCACCAGATCTTCTGGAACCTGCTCGCCAACGCCGTCCGGTTCACACCCCGCGGCGGTCGGATCCAGGTCTCGCTGCGCCAGGTGGCAGCGAACGTCGAGGTCGCCGTGAGCGACAACGGCGAAGGCATCGACGCGGCGTTCCTGCCGTTCGTCTTCGATCGTTTCCGGCAGGCGGACGGCTCCACGACCCGGCAGCATGGGGGCTTGGGTCTGGGACTGTCGATCGTTCGAAAGCTGGCTGAATTGCACGGCGGATCGGTTCGGGTCTGCAGCGCGGGCCCGGGCCGGGGCAGCGTCTTCTTCGTGGCGCTGCCGCTGGCAGACTTCGATGCCGGTGGTGCAGGGGCCGCTGCCCGGCCTTACTATTGAGCTCGAATCAGGAGTCCGAGAGGAGAGCGACGTGAATACAGGGGGCGAAGGGCCTGCCGCATCCGGCCAGGCGGAAAAGGGCACGCGGTTTCGGGACCTGCACAGGCGGGCGGGCGCGTTCGTGATCCCGAATCCTTGGGATGCCGGCACGGCGCGGCTGCTCGCCCAGTTGGGGTTCGAGGCGCTCGCCACCACCAGCGCCGGCTATGCCTTCTCGTTGGGCAGGCGCGACAACGAAGTCGGTCGTGAACAGATGATGGACCATGTCGCCCAACTCGTCGCGGCCACCGACCTGCCGGTCAGCGCAGACCTGGAGAACGGATTCGGTGACGACCCCGCCACGGTGGCCGAGACCATCCGGCAGGCCGCTGCCGCCGGCCTGGTCGGCGCTTCGATCGAAGACGCCACCACCCGCGCGGAGGATCCGATCTATCCGTTCGAGCTCGCAGTCGAGCGGATCCGCGCTGCGGTCGCGGCCGCGCGAAGCCTGCCGTTTACTTTCACGCTCACTGCCCGGGCGGAAAACTTTCTGGTGGGGCGCCGGGATCTGAAGGACACGATCGCGCGCCTGCAGGCCTATCAGGAAGCCGGCGCGGACGTGCTTTACGCCCCGGGCCTGGCAAGCCGTGGCGAGATCGAGACTGTGGTCCGCTCTGTCGATCGGCCGGTCAACGTGATCATGGGCCTGCCCGGACTGGACCTAGACGTGGCGACGCTGGGCGAGATCGGCGTCAAGCGGATCAGCGTCGGCAGTTCATTTGCACGGGCGGCGCTGGGCGCGTTCCTGCGGGCGGCCCGCGAAGTCCGCCAGCAGGGACGCTTCAGCTACAGCGCGCGAGGCGATCGCTTTCAAGGACATCAGCCAGCTGTTCGGCCGATCATGACCACGCGCAAACTCGGGGCCGCGGACCTTGAGCACGTGACTGCGGAAACCCTGGCGCACTATGACGGCCGCGCGCAGGCGTTTCGCGATGCGACCCGCGATCACGATGTGAGCCAGAACATCGACGCGTTGCTGCGCCATATACGAGTCGAACCCCCCTTCTCGATTCTCGACATCGGCTGCGGCCCGGGCCGTGATCTCGGCGCCTTCACCCGGCTCGGGCACGAAGCCATCGGCCTCGACGGCAGTGCGCGCTTCGTGGAAATGGCACGTGCGGCGACCGGCTGCCAGGTCTGGCACCAGGATCTGCTGGCCCTCGATCTTCCGACGGACGCTTCGACGGCGTCTTCGCCAATGCCGTTCTGTTCCATGTGCCGGGACAGGAGTTGCCGCAGGTCCTGCGGCGCCTGTACGCGACGCTCAAGCCAGGGGGTGTCCTGTTCACTTCCAATCCGCGTGGCGACAACGTCGAAGGCTGGAGCGCGGGCCGCTACGGAGCGTGGCATGACCTCGAGGCCTGGCGCCGTTACCTCACGGCGGCCGGTTTCGCGGAGCTCGAGCACTACTACCGGCCTGCCGGGTTGCCGCGTGCACAGCAGGCCTGGCTGGCAACCGTCTGGCGCCGGTAGCGTTAAACTGGGGCCACAGGATCCGTAGAAGGAGGACAAGCGCAATGGCACTTCCGCACGCCGAATCGGGGCAGATCATCGATATCAGCCCGCTGGGGAACCGCCTGCGTTCCTCGGTCAGCACCGCGCTTGTTCAAGGCGCAGGATCTGGAAGTGATGCGGCTGGTGCTGCTCGCCGGCAAAGGAATTCCGCCGCACAAGGTTTCCGGAGAAGTGACGATCCAGTGCATCGAGGGCGTGGTAGAGGTCTCTTCCAAGGAAGCCTGCACCCTGCGAGGCCAACCAGATGCTCTACCTGCGCGGCGACGAGGTCCACTCGCTTGCAGGCAGTGCAGGACGCATCGGTATTGCTCACCCTCTTCCTGGATCGGCGCGACGGCAAACCGAGATCCTAGAAGCCTGTCCTGGACATCAGGGTCGTCCGCGCGGAGCGAGGCGGCCATGATGTCTAGTCCTGCATCAGCCGCGCCTTCACGCTCTTTCCCTTGATCCTGACCGACGACAGACGCTCCACCAGCTGGCGTCCGATGTCGCGATCCACGGCGACGTAGGTGGCGAAGTCCGTCACGTTGATCTTGCCGATCTGCGTGGCGGCATAGCCGCGCCTCGCCGGTCAGGGCGCCCAGAACGTCGCCCGGCCGGATCTTCTCCTTGCGGCCACCCAGCAGCTGGACCGTCACCATCGGCGGCAGCAGCGGCTCGGGGCGGGCAGGTCGCAGCTCGGATAGCGGATGCCATTCGGCCTCCGACCTCTGCATGTCCTCGATCCGCGCGATGCGCGGCATTTCCTCGAGGCTCGCCAGGCTGAACGCCCAGCCCGCTTCGTCGGCCCGGCCGGTCCGGCCGATGCGGTGAACGTGTATTTCCGGATCCTGGGCAATGTCGACGTTGATCACGGCCTCGAGCTGGGTGATGTCCAGGCCGCGGGCGGCGACATCGGTGGCAACCAGCACCGAGCAGCTGCGGTTGGCGAACTGGATCAGCACCTGGTCGCGGTCACGCTGCTCCAGGTCGCCGTGCAGTTCCAGCGCATGAAAGCCATGGCCCCGCAACACCGACACCAGATCCCGGCACTGCTGCTTGGTGTTGCAGAAAGCGAGTGAGCTGACAGGCCGGTAGTGATTGAGCAGCAGCGTCACGGCATGCAGTCGCTGGTCTCGACGCCACCTCGTAGAAGCGTTGCCGGATCGCGCCGGCGGCATGTCCTGCCTGCAGCCTCACTTCCCGCGGCGTGCGCAGGAACTGCCGGCTGAGCTTGCCGATTTCCTCCGGATAGGTGGCCGAGAACAGCAGTGTCTGGCGTGCGGCCGGGCATTGGCGGATCGACGGTCGCGATGTCGTCGAAGAATCCCATGTCCAGCATCCGGTCCGCTTCGTCCAGCACCAGGGTACGGAGCGCATCGACCTTCAGGCTGCCGCGTTGGAGATGGTCCAGGAGCCGTCCCGGCGTGCCCACGACCACGTGCGCCCCGTGGGCCGAGACTCGCCACCTGGCCGCGGATCGCCGTGCCGCCGCACAAGCTCAGCACCTTGACATTGTCCTCGCCGCGAGCCAGCTCGCCGGATCTCGCCGGTCACCTGGTCGGCGAGTTCGCGAGTCGGACACATGACGATCGCCTGTGTCTCGAAGCGGCGTGGCTGCAGGGGCGCCAGCAGCGCCAGCGCGAAGGCGACGGTCTTGCCGCTGCCGGTCCTTGCCTGGGCAATCAGGTCATGGCCCGCCAGGGTCAGGGGCAGGGCGGCTGCCTGGATCGGTGTCATCTCCAGGTAGCCGAGTTGCGCCAGGTTCGCCAGCATCGCGGGTGGCAGCGACAAGCGTGAGAAGGACGAGCCTGCGGATGCGGGATCGGGGGAAGCCGTGGATGCAGCGGGCGCTGCGGGGGTGGATGTGCTCATGGCGCATTGTAGTGAACCGGGCGCGCGCGCCCGCCGTGAACCGGGCGCACGCCGGCCCAGGCGATGGGCGAGCGTATAACATAGGCGCACGACCTCGATCCTTCACCTGTATCGCGACCTTGTGCGGCGACATGAACGAGCTGGATTTCGACTACATCATCGTCGGCGCGGGCACGGCCGGTTGCCTGCTCGCCAATCGCCTGAGCGCCGACCCCCGGATGAAGGTCCTGCTGCTGGAGGCGGGCCCCAAGGACAATTACCACTGGATCCACATTCCGGTCGGGTACCTGTACTGCATCGGCAATGCGCGGACCGACTGGCTCTACAGCACCGAGCCCGACGCGGGCCTCAACGGACGCAGCCTGCGCTATCCGCGGGGCAAGACACTGGGCGGCTGCTCCAGCATCAACGGCATGATCTACATGCGCGGCCAGGCGCGGGACTACGATCAGTGGGCCGCGCTTACCGGCGACGACAGGCCTGGCGCTGGAAGAATTCGCTGCCGGACTTCAAGAAGCATGAGGACTATCACCGCGGCGCGGACGAGGTGCACGGCGCGCGGCCCGCGGGCGCACGCCCGACGGGGCCGGGCGGCGAGTGGCGGGTGGAGAAGCAGCGCCTACGCTGGGACGTGCTCGACGCTTTCGCCCAGGCCGCCCAGCAGGCGGGCTTGCCCGCCACCGACGATTTCAATCGCGGCGACAACGAAGGAGTGGGCTACTTCGAGGTCAACCAGAAGAACGGCTGGCGCTGGAACACGGCCAAGGCGTTCCTGCGGCCGACCTGCCATGACCGTCCGAACTTCACGCTCTGGACTTCGGCGCAGGTGGCGCGGTTGTCAGTCGACGAAGCAGGCCGACGGCAAGCCCCGCTGCACCGGCGTGGAGGTGTGGACGGACGCGCGGCAGGTGCTGGTCACTGCCCGGCGCGAAGTGATCCTGAGTGCGGGAAGCATCGGATCGCCGCAGTTGCTGCAGTTGTCGGGGATCGGCCCCGCGCAGCTGCTGAAGGAGCACAGCATCCCGGTGCTGGCGGACCTGCCGGGCGTCGGCGCGAATCTCCAGGATCACCTGCAGATCCGTGCGGTCTACAAGCTCAACAACGCGAAGACCTTGAACACGATGGTCTCGAACTTCGCCGGCAAGGCGCTGGTTGCGTTGGAGTATGCCCTCAAGCGGACCGGGCCGATGAGCATGGCGCCCTCGCAGCTGGGCGCATTCACCCGCAGTTCACCGGAGCGGCCACATCCCAACCTCGAGTACCACGTGCAGCCGCTGAGCCTGGAAGCCTTCGGCGAGCCGCTGCATGCGTTCAACGCCTTCACGGCAAGCGTGTGCAACCTGAATCCGTCCAGTCGCGGCTCGGTCATGCTCAAGAGCGCGCGATTCGAGGACGCGCCGGCGATTGCACCGAACTACCTGAGCACGGACGAGGATCGCATGGTGGCGGCCGAATCCTTGCGGGTGACCCGGCGGATCGTGGCGCAGCCCGCGATGGCGAAATACGAGCCGCAGGAATGGAAACCGGGGGAGCAGTTCCAGACCGACGAGGAACTGGTGCGAGCTTGCCGGCGACATCGCGACGACGATCTTCCATCCCGTCGGCACCACCCGCATGGGCCGGGCCGACGACCCGATGGCGGTTGTCGACAGCCGGCTGTCGGTGCGGGGCGTGGCGGGGTTGCGGGTGGTGGATGCCGGCGTGATGCCGACCATCACCTCCGGAAACACCAATGCGCCGACGCTGATGATCGCGGAAAAGGCGTCCCGGTGGATCCTCGAGGATGCGCGCCTGGGGGCTTGACCGCTGCCTGGGCGCTGCCTGGGCGCGGTCGCCGCGGTGGTTCGATCCGGCTAATCGCCCGGTGCCCGGCTTGCCCGGTATCGGTGAATGTCCGCCGTGTTCACCGGGCTGGCGCTGTTGCCCCAGAGTTGCGGATGGTGGTGATCACTGCGGAGATTTCGGCGTCGCTCAGGATCGTGGCATAGGGCGGCATGCCGAAGGGGCGGGGATTGCCCGCGGTGGCCGGCGCAAAGCCGCCGCCCAGTACGACGTGCACGAGGTTGGCCGGCGGTTCCATGACCACGGCCCGGTTGCCGGCCAGCGCGGGGTAGGCTCCGGCGATTCCCTGTCCTTGTTCGCCATGGCACTGCGCGCAGTGGTCGTCGTAGATCCGGGCGCCGCGTTCCAGGGTCGCTGCCAGGGCACCGGCGCTGCCGGCGGGAGCGGGCGCGGTGGCGGACCCCGCGGCGGCCTGCGGCAGCGCCTTCAGGTACACCGCCATCGCTTCCAGGTCTGCCGGCCGGAGATGCTGCGTGCTGCCGAAGACGACGTCCGCCATCGGGCCCAGCACCGAGCCGCGGGAAGAGATTCCGGTTGCCAGGAGCCGGACCACCTCATCTTCCGGCCAGTGCGCGACCCCCGCCTCGCGGGGTGACGCCAGAGACGGCGCGTACCAGTTCTGCATCGGGATCAGGCCGCCGCTGAGATCGAGCGTGCCGCTGGTGGCGCCCAGAAAGTTGCGCCCGGCATGACAGGCATTGCAGTGGCCCAGGCCATTGACCAGGTAGGCGCCCCGGTTCCACCGGGCATCTCGCGCAGGATCCGGCTCCTGCGTGCCGGGCTGGAAGAACAAGGCCCGCCAGACCGCCAGGGCCGCCTGCGAGTCGTACGGAAACCGCAGCGCGTGCGCGCTGTTGGGTCGCGCTACCGGTGTCAGCGTGCGCAGCCAAGCATAGATCGCGTCGGAATCACTGCGGGTGATGCGGGTGTAGTTCGGGTAGGGGAACACCGGGTAGAGCAGGCGGCCATCGCGGGACCGGCCGTTGTGCATCGCGCGCCAGAACTCGGACGGGGACCAGTTGCCGATGCCGGTCTCGCGATCGGGGGTGAGGTTGGAGGCGTAGACCGTCCCGAAGGGGGTGTCGATGCCGGTGCCGCCCGCGTATCTCGCGCCGCCGCGTGCGGTATGGCAACCGGCGCAGTTTCCCGCCAGCGCGAGGTAGCGTCCGCGCTCGATATCGCCGGCGTCGGCCGGCGATCCGGCGCGTCCGGTGTCGAGTTCAGTGACCGGATCTTCGCCGCGCAGATTCAGCGCGGCCACGCCGGCCGCCAGGGCGCAGGCGATCACCAGCAGTGCCATCAGCAGTCGCTTCATCGGGCGGCGTTCACCCGTGCTGCCTGCCGGTCGCCACCAAGGTGCCGCAAGGTGCCGCTCACTGCCGACCCAGGTCGCCGCAGCGCATGGGCATCGGCTCGGCCGGCGCTGCGGCGGGCTTGGCATTCGCCGGGACCGGCTGCGCGGCCAGCCAGCCGCTCACGGCTGCGACGTCCTCGGGCCGGAGTTGCCGCGCGATCCGGGCCATGCAGTCGGGCTCCTGGGCCTTGCGCTGGCCGATGCGCCAGGCGCCGAACTGTGCATTCAGGTAGTCGCGCGGCAGTCCGAGCAGACCCGGCACGGCGGGCACGACGCCCGTGAGAGCCTGGCCATGACAGCCCGCGCAGGCGGGAATCTGCCGGGACGGGTCGCCGCGCGTGACCAGCGCCATGCCGCGTGCGAGGGTGGCGGGGTCGACGGCAGCCGGCTGCGGGGCAGGGTACGGGATGTCCAGGCCGGCAAAGTAGCCGGCGATCTCCTGCAGGTAGTCGTCCGAGAGGTTTTCAAGCAGCTGCGTCATCAGGGGGTAGGAACGTCGGCCGTCGCGGAAGTTGAGCAGCTGGTTATGAAGATAGCCGGCCGGCTTGCCGGCGATGCGCGGGTAGTAGCCGTCGCTGGCGGCACGCCCCTGCCGGCCATGGCAACCGGTGCAGGCGAGGACCCGCTGGGCGATGTCGTCGCGGAAGTCGGGCGCGGCCGCCGCCGCCGTGCCGGTCCCCGGGCCGGAGCCGCCTGCGAAAAGGCCGGGGAGGGAAAACGGGAGGGTCAGCGCAGTCGCGGTGGCGATGCCGACGCCGATGCGCAGTGCCGACCGGCACGCAGCGTTCAAGACGGCGGGGGCACGGAAGGAATCGTCACGGCTCCCTGACAGGCTCCTAGAAGTTGCCTGTCGTCATGCCGCCGCGCTCGCCGGCATCGTTGTGCAGGCCGCGCGGATCGCGTCCCGGGGGCGTGCGCGGCTGTGGCGGCGCCGACGGCCGGGCCGCTTCCGGAGGCCGGAAGCCAGGAGAGGGACGGTTCTGGACATCGGGAGGCCGGTTATGCACTGCCGGCGGCCGATAATCGGGCCTCGGGGTCGGCCTGACATCCGGGGGCCGATAGGACGGTCCCCGAGACTCCGGCGCCCGCCTCAGCGGCTGGGGTTCCGGCCCGCGCACCGACGGCGGGCGGAATTCCGGCGCGTTTCCGGGCGGATAGTATTGCGGCGGCCGATGCTGAGGCGGCCGTGACTGCACCGGCGGGTAATACGGTCCCCGATACTGCGGCGCCCGATGCGGGGGCGCGTAGTACTCCGGACGGTAGTGGTTGGCCCAGCGGGGACGGTCCCGGTACCACGGCCGGCCGACGTAGTAGTCGTCCCAATAATCGATGGAAAAGCCCAGGATGGGCAGGCCGATCACCGGGCCGTAGGTGATGATGGGTACTCGCGTGCTCTGGTACGGGTAGACCAGGTACTTGGCGTACATCCAGCCGCGTTCCCCGTAGACCTCGACATCGCACCATCGATAGTCGCTCAGGCACCCCTGGACCTCCACTTCGGTACCTTCCGGGATCCAGCGGACCAGCGGGTACTCGGTATCCGGACCGGAGCGCAAGTTCACGGCAGTGGTCGTGTAGGCATGCTGCGCCATGGCAGCGGCCGGCAGGCTCAAGGCCAGGCCGACGAACCAACTGCACAACCGGACTTTCATCATGGCGCTCCTGAAGGGGTCGACCGGCGTTGCAGCCTGAACTGCCAATGTAGCCGGAACTGCAATGTTGCCATCCTCCAACGTGCAGCGAGGCATGACCGTTTACCCGTCCCCGGTTTGACCGGCTCCGGACTGGCCACTTTTTCGTTACGAAATGTTCTGAAACCTTCGCAAAGGCCTGCAAAGGCCTGGCAATGCCAACGACACCGGTCGCGCTTGACCTTGCCACTGCGGGAATGCCGAGCATACAGCCATGCATCGCCTTTGCGCCGCTGGCGCGGCCACCGATGCCGGACTTCGACGGGCGCACCGATAGCCCGTCTCCACACCCAGGAGCTCGACATGAAGACATCCTCTGCAATCGCACCGCCCCCGACCTTTGCCGAGTCGAGACGAAGCGTCCTGACGCTGGCGGTCGCGCTGATCCCGGTGGCCGTGCTGATGGCGTGCTCGCCGGTCGTCGCGCCTGCCGACGCAGCCGCCCTCACGCAATCGCCCCCGCCGGTGGCAGTGCAGCAGCTGGTCGAACAGCCGCTCGAAGCAACGCGCATGCTGATCGGCCGCACCGAAGCGGCGCAACGGGTCGAGCTGCGGCCGCGCATCGCGGGCCAGGTCGAAGGCGTGCTGTTTACCGAAGGCGAGCAGGTGCAGGTCGGTCAGCCGTTGTTTCGCATCGACGCACGTCTGCATGACGCGGCGCTGGCGCGGGCCGCTGCCGAACTTCAACTGGCGCGCACGCGCCAGGCCCTGGCCGCATCGGAGGCCGAACGCGCGCGGCAGCTTCAGCGCGGCCAGGCGATCGCCGCCGAGGAATTCGAGCGCCGCGTAGCGCTGCATACGCAGGCGCAGGCACACACTGCAGCGCTGGAGGCGCAGCTGCAGGCGGCAACCCTGGAGCGCAACTTCAGCGTCGTGCGGGCGCCGATCAGTGGGCGCATCGGCCGAGCGCTGGTCACGCCGGGCAACCATGTCAGCGTCGGCGCCGGCCAACCCCCGCTTGCGACCATCGTCTCGGTGCCGCTGCATGTACATGTCGACGTCGATGCCGCCGAAATCGCCGCGCTTCGCGCCGCCAGCCCGGTGCCGGGCAAATGGGAGGCACGCATCCTCGACGCCGGTGGCCAAGGTGTGCTGGCGCGTGCGCCGATCGACTTTGTCGACAACGAGATTGCTGCCGGCACCGGCACGCTGCGGCTGCGTGCGCGCATCGACCGGCCGACCGGGCTGCTGCCGGGCCAGTTCGTGCGTGTCGAGCTGGCCGGCGGCGCTGCGCAGCCGACCTTGCTGTTGCCCGAACAAGCCATCGGCACCGATCAGGGTAGCCGCTACGTACTGGTCGTCGCACCCGACGGCAAGGTCGAGCAGCGCGTGGTGCAGCTTGGCGCGCGCCACGGCGCCCTGCGCGTTGCCACCGGCGGCGTCAGCGCTGGCGAGCTGATCATCACCTCGGGGCTGCTGCGTGTGCGCCCCGGCATGCAGGTCGCGCCGCAGATCGCACCGGCGGCCGGGACCGCGCCGGCCACCCCGACCTGACCGCAAGCCTCTTCGCCTTCCCGAGACCCCCGACAGGAGTTTCACCATGCACCGATTCGCCAAGCTGTTCATCGAGCGCCCGATCGTCGCGATCGTGTTGTCGCTGCTCATCGTGATCGCCGGGCTGCTCAGCCTGGGCCGGCTGCCGCTGACCGAATACCCGAACGTCATGCCGACGACGGTGGCAGTGCGCGCCGGCTATCCGGGCGCAAATCCGCAGGTCATCGCCGACACCGTGGCCACGCCGCTGGAAACCGAGCTGACCGGGCTGCCCGGACTGATGTACATGGGTTCGCAGTCGAGCGGCGACGGCCGCTACAGCCTGACCTTGACGTTCAGCGCCGACACCGACGCGCAGCGCGCCGAAACCGAAGTGCAGAACCGGGTCGCACGTGCGCTGCCGCGGCTGCCTGCGCAGGTGCAACGGCTGGGTGTGGTCAGCGAGGCGGTGGCGCCTGACATGCTGATGGTCGTGCACCTGCTGTCGCCGGACGGCCGCTACGACCTGCTGCACCTGTCGAATTTCGCGCAGATGAAAGTGCGCGACGCCCTGCTGCGCGTGCCGGGGGTCAGCAAGGTCACGGTCTGGGGCGCCGGTGAATACAGCCTGCGCGTCTGGCTCGACCCTCAGCGGATGGCCGCGCGCGGCCTTGTTGCCGGCGACGTCATCGCGGCGATCCGTGAACAGAACATGCAGGTTGCCGCCGGCGCCGTCGGCCAGCCGCCGGACGCGCGCAGCGCTTTCCAGCTGCCGCTGTCGGTCAGCGGCCGGATGGCCGCGCCCGAGGACTTCGGCGAGATCATCGTACGCAGCGGGCCGAACGGCGAGCAGCTGCGGCTGAAGGACCTGGCGCGCATCGAACTGGGCGCGAGCCAGTACGCACTGCGCAGCCTCATCGACAACCGGCCGGCGGTCGGTCTGCAGATCGTGCAGGACCCGAGCGCCAGCGCGATCACCGTCGCCGCCGCCGTGCGTGCCGAAATGGCCGTGCTGCAGCGCGACTTCCCGACCCAGATAGAGCACCGCATCGCCTACGACCCGACGCTGTTCGTGCGTGCCTCGATCGGCAACGTGCTGCGCACCCTCGCCGAAGCGATGCTGCTGGTCGTCGCCGTCGTGCTGCTGTTCCTGCAGAGCTGGCGGGCCGCTCTGATTCCGATCGCCGCAGTACCGGTGTCGCTGATCGGCACGCTGGCGGTGATGCACGTCAGCGGCTTCACGCTGAACACCTTGAGCCTCTTCGGCCTGGTGCTGTCGATCGGCATCGTCGTCGACGACGCGATTGTCGTGGTCGAGAACGTCGAACGGCATCTGCACCGCGGGTTGGCCCCGCGCGCCGCGGCACTGGCGGCGATGCGTGAGGTCACCGGCCCGATCCTGGCGATCACTGCGGTGCTCGCCGCGGTGTTCATCCCGAGCGCGTTGATCGACGGGCTGGCCGGGCAGTTCTATCGTCAGTTCGCGTTGACGATCGCAATTTCGACCGTGCTGTCGGCGCTGAACTCGCTGACCTTGAGCCCGGCGCTGGCCGCGCTGTGGTTGCGTGCGCGGCCGGCCGCTGCGCGTCCGACCCTGCTGCAGCGGGGGCTCGGCGCCTTCAATCGAGGCTTCGAGCGCTTCGCCGACCGTTATGCGCTGTTCGCCCGGGGCGCAGTGCGCCGCGCCGGCCGCATGCTGCTCCTGTATGTGGCGCTGCTGGCGCTGGCGTTGTGGAGCTGGCGTGCGATGCCGGGCGGCTTCGTTCCGGCACAGGACAAGTACTTCCTGGTCGGCATCGTGCAACTTCCGCCGGGTGCGTCGCTCGACCGCACCGAGGCGGTGGTACGCGAAGTCACCCGGATCGCCGGCGCGCAACCCGGCGTCGAGAGTGTCGTCGCATTTCCGGGGCTGTCGATCAACGGTTTCGTGAACAGCCCGAACAGCGCCGTGCTGTTCACGATGCTCGATCCGTTCGAGAAGCGGCGCGACAAGGCGCTCGGCGCCGGCGCAATCGCCGGTGCATTGAACGGCCGCTTCGGGGTGCTCGACGAGGCCTTCGTCGCCATGTTCCCGCCGCCGCCGGTGCCCGGGCTCGGCCCGTCAGGCGGCTTCAAGCTGCAGATCCTCGACCAGCGGCAGCAAGGCGCCGAAGCGCTGAACGACGCGCTCGGCAAAGTGCTGGCCGCTGCGGCGAAGGAGCCACGCGTCACCGGCCTGTTTTCAGCCTACCAGCCGCATGTGCCGCAGCTGGCGGTGCACATCGAGCGCGACAAGGCGCTGGCGATGGGCGTCCCGCTGTCCGCGGTGTTCGACACCTTGCAGGTCTACCTCGGATCGATGTACGTCAACGACTTCAACTTCCTCGGCCGTGCCTGGCAGGTGAATGTGCAGGCCGATGCGCCGCACCGTGTCGACGAAGACGCGCTGCGCCGGCTGTGGACTCGCAATGCGGACGGCCGGATGGTGCCGCTGTCGGCGCTGGTCAGCGCGACGCCCGCGGTCGGCCCCGACCCGCTGAGCCGCTACAACGGCGCGGCGTCGGCCGACCTGTCGGGCGCGCCGGCCGCCGGTGTCAGCTCGGGCGAGGCGATGGCGGCGATGCAGCAGATCCTCGAACGGGAACTGCCCGCGGGCTTTGCCTTCGAATGGACCGACCTGAGCCACCAGCAGCGCCACGGCTCGGCCGCCGGCGCGTCGGTGTTCGCGCTGGCGCTGCTGCTGGCTTTCCTGGTGCTGGCCGCGAGCTATGGCAGCTGGTCGTTGCCGTTGGCGGTGCTGGCGATCGTGCCGACGGTCGTGCCGGGAGCGCTGGCCGGCGTGTGGCTGAGCCAGGGCGACAACAACCTGTTCACGCAGATCGGGCTGGTGGTGCTGATCGGGCTGTCGACGAAGAACGCGATCCTGGTGGTCGACTTCGCGCAACGGCTGCATGCCGGCGGCGCAAGCGTTCTCGATGCGGTAGTCGAGGCCGCGCGGCTGCGGCTGCGGCCGATCCTGATGACCTCGCTGGCCTTCGTGATGGGCGTGCTGCCGCTGGTCTTCGCCAGCGGCGCCGGCGCCGAGATGCGCCAGGCAGTCGGCGTGGCGGTGTTCGCCGGCATGTCGATGGTCACGCTCGCCGGGCTGCTCTTCACCCCGGTGTTCTACGCCGTGTTGCAGCGCCGTCGCGCTGCCCCTGTGGTCGCGCCGCTGGCGCCGGCCCGCTGAAGGAGACGTCCATGCAAGTCAACAGATCGTTGCCGCGCCTGACGGCGCTGGCCACTGCAGTGCTGCTGGCGGCGTGCAGCACTGTCCCGCCTGCAGACCCGGCCCCGCCCGCGCAGCTGCCGGCGAACTTCAAGCACGCGCAGCCGTGGCCGGCCGCGCTGCCCGGCGAGACCGAATGGTGGCGCCGCCTTGGCGACCCGGCGCTGGCGCAACTGATGCAACGCGGTATGTCGGCCAACCTCGACCTGCAACAGGCGGCCGAACGCGTGCAACGTTCGCGGGCGCTGGCGCGCGCCGAGCAGGCCGGGAGTGGGCCGCGCGGCGGGGTGCTCGCCGGCGCAGTGGCCACGCAAGCCGGCGCAGTCGAGGGGCCCGGGCTGACGCGCGACGAGCGGCGCAGCGATCGCATCAGCGCGGGCCTCGACCTGAGCTGGGAAATCGACCTGTTCGGCAGGCTGCGGCAGCAATCGCTCGGCGCCGACGCGCGCGTTCGCGTCAGCGAGGCCGAAGTGCAGGCACTTCGCCTGTCGGTCGCCGCGGAGATCGCCGGCGCCTGGTATGCGCTGGCCGGTGCGCGCGAACAGTCGCAGGTGGCGATGAACGTCCTCGAGACGCGCCGACACCTGCTGCGCGTCGTCGAAGCACGTGACGCCGCCGGCTCGGGATCGCCTTTCGATGTCGCACGGGCACGCGCCGAATTGGCTGCGGCCGAAGCCGACGTGCCAGCCTTCCAGGCCGCCGCCGACGTCGCCACGCACCGCATCGCGGTGCTGCTCGGCGAGCTGCCGTCGGAGTTCGATGTTCCGCGACAGGCGCCGGTCGATCCGGCGCAGATCCGCCTGGCGGTACCGACACCGGCCGAGTGGCTGCAGGCGCGGCCCGACGTGCGCGCAGCCGAAGCCGCGCTGCAGGCCAAGGCCTTCGACGTCGGCGCGGTGCGCGCCGAGTTCATGCCGCGTGTCTCGATCAGCGGCTTTCTCGGGCTGGTCGCCGGTTCAGTGGCGGGCATCGGCTTCGCGGCCAGCCCATCGTGGTTCGCTGCACCGCTTGTGTCGGTGCCGCTGTTCGATCGGCCACGCATCGAAGCCCGGCTGGCCGCGGCGCAGGCGCACGAGCGCGAGGCGCTGCTCGCCTATCGCCAGCGGGTGCTGCTGGCCGTCGAGGAGGTTGAAAACCGGATGACGCAGGTGCGCCAGGGCCAGTTGCAACTGCGCTCGCTACACCAGCGGCTGCGCCAGGCCGCGGCTGCCCAGGAGATCGCGCAGCAGCGCTTCCGCGCCGGCGCCTCCGACCTGCTCGAATGGCTGGACGCGCAGCGCAGCGCTGCTCAAGCCGAACTGCAACTGTCGACCGCACTGACGAAGCAACGTCAGCAGATCGTCGGGCTGCTGCAGGCTTTTGGTGCCGGTCCCTCATTCACCGCATGAACCGCATGATGCGTCCAGGCCAGCAGGGCCTCGTGGCTTGCCGCAGCCGTTGCAGCGGCCGCAGCCTTGCCCGACTGGCGACGCTGTGCCACGCGGCGTGGCGGCACGACGATGATCGGCGCGGCGGCCGGTGCGGCTGCGCCGTCGAGCGCCAGACCGTCGAGGATCGCGCAATGCGGGTCGTCATCGCCACGGCAATCATCGACGACCCGTTCGAGCTCTTCCTTCATCGCCGCCATTTCGCGCATCTTCTGCTCGATCTCGGCCAGATGGCGCGATGCCAGTGCCTTGACTTCGCGGCTCGAGCGCTGCGTATCGCTCCACAGCCCCATCAACTCGGCGATCTGCCTGATCGGAAAACCCAGCCGGCGCGAGCGGCGGATGAAACGCAGCACCGACACGTCGCGGCGGCCGTACAGCCGATAGCCGGAGTCGCTGCGGGTTGCCGGGCTCAGCAGCCCGATCTGCTCGTAGTGGCGGATCATCTTCGCCGATACGCCGGCCGCTTCCGCCGCCTGCCCGATGTTCATCCTGTCGTCCATCGCCGATTCTCCTTGCAGTGTGCCGCAGCGACGGTAGTTTCAACCTTGCCACGATGGCAGGGTCAAGCAGCCCGCCCTTTGGCCCTGAAACATGAAGGGGAATTGCAGGTTGGCGCGGTACCTGAAAACCGTTATGCCGGCGAGGAGCCGCGGCCGGTTCACTCCATGCGCCGAGGCAGGAAGAGCGCGACGTCGGGCACGAACATCACCAGCAGCAGGACGAGCAGCATGGCACCAAGCATCGCCGCCAGCGGCTTGAGCGTGTCCATCATGCTGATCCCGCCGATGCGGCATGCGGCCATGAGGTCTACCCCCAGCGGCGGCGTGTTGGCGCCGATGGCCAGGTTGATCGTCAGCAGGATGCCGAAGTGGACCGGATCGATACCGAACCGTTGGATCGCTGGCATGACCACCGGGGCTACGATGATGATGATCGCGATCGTTTCCATGAAAGTACCGAGGATCAGCAGGACCGCGGTGATCGCGAGCAGCACGGCAGCGGCGCTCGAGGTCCACTGGGAGAGCAGTAGCGCCAAAGACTGCGGCACCTGTTCGGATATCAGGATCCATGCGAACAGGCCGGCCGAGCCGACGATCAGCAGGATCGACGCACTGGTCTCGCCGGTACGCTTCAGGCATTGCCAGATGGTGGTCCAGTCCAGTTGCCGGTAGATCAGGAATCCCACCAGCAGGGCGTACACGATTGCGCTAGCGGCCGCTTCGGTGGCGGTGAAGATGCCGAAGCGGATGCCGCCGATGATCAGTACCGGCACCATCAGGGCCGGCAGCGCGTCCTTGAATGCGACGACGAGCCGGCGCGCGTCGAAGGCCTCGCCCCCCGCCCAGCCGTGGCGGCGGGATTGCCAGATCGCCACCGCAATGAGCGCGGATCCGAGCAGAATGCCGGGCACGATACCGCCGAGGAAGAGCTTACCCACGGAGGTGTTGGTGATCGTGCCGTAGACGATCATCACGATGCTTGGGGGGATCACGGTGCCGAGCGAGCCGGCGCAGCCCAGCAGCGCGCAGCTGAAGCCCTTGCCGTAACCGCTGCGATACATCGCGGGCAGGGTGACGCTGCCGATTGCGACGACGTCCGCGACGCCCGAGCCCGACAGGGCGCCGAAGAGCATGCTGGCGAGGACCACGACAATGGCCAGCCCGCCCTTCACGTCGCCGACCAGGGCGGAGCACAGGCGGATGATCCGGTCGGTCAGACCCGCGCTGTTCATCAGCTGCGCTGCCAGGAGGAACAGGGGAATCGCCAGCAGGGTGAAGCTGTCCAGGCCGGCCACCAGCTGCTGTGCGGCAACCATCAGCGGCGCCGTTTCGAAGATCAGGAGGTAGGCGACGGAGGCCAGGGCCAGCCCGAAGGCGATCGGTATGTCGAGCAGGACGGTGACCGCGAAGATCGCCAGCAGGGTCAGGACGCCCGGCGTCATTCGCCGGATCCGGGCAGCAGGAGCAGGCCGAGGTGTACCAGCGCCAGCCCCGCACAGGCGACCGGTACCGCAAGGTAGAGGAGGCCTGCGGGCATCTGCAGGGCGGTGGTCGTCTGGCCCATGGTGATTTGCGACAGATCCCAGCCCGCCTTTCCGAGCACGCAGAACAGGGCGAGCAGCAGGAGGTGATTGGCGCGGGCGATCTGCCGGCGCACGCGCGCGCTGCGCACCAGCAGGGGCGTGATGCCGGCCGTCAGGTGGGATCCCCGATGGCTGCACACGACTGCGCCGATCAGGGCGCTCCAGACCAGCACCAGGCGCGGCAGTTCTTCGGCCCAGTGCGGCGGCATGCCCACCACGAAGCGCATGAAGACGGTCACGGTCACCAGGACCGCGAGCACCAGCACCCCCGCGCCGGCCAGGGCGTTACTGGCCTCGGCCAGCCGGCGGGTGACCTGCGCGAGCATGGATCCTACTGGTCGCGGTACTTCTTGATCAGCCCCAGCAGATCGCTGCCGAGCACCGGCTCATAGGCCTGCCACACCGGTTCGACCGCCTTGGCGAAGACCGCCTTGTCCACCTCGTTGACCGCCATCCCCTTGGCCTTGAGGTTTGCGATCATCTCGTTCTCCGAGTCCTGGACCATCTTGCGCTGGGCGTCGCGCCACTTGGTTGCCGCTGCGGCCACCGTCTTGCGGTCATCCGCGGAGAGCCGGTTCCAGATAGGCTTGGACACGATCAGCGAGGCCGCGCCCCAGACATGGCCGGAGAGCGAGACGAACTTCTGGACTTCGAAGAACGAGGAGGTATAGATGATCGACAGCGGGTTCTCCTGCGCATCGAACACCCCCTGCTGCAGCGCCGAGTAGAGTTCACCGAATGCCAGCGGCGCCGGGCTCGCGCCCAGGGCTGTGAAGGTATCCAGCCGTACTTTGTCCGGCGTCACCCGGATCTTGAGCCCCTTGAGATCGGCGGGGGTCCTGATCGGGCCGCGGTTGTTGGTGATGTGCCGATAGCCGTTCTCCCACCAGGACACGATCACCAGGTTCTTGCCGTCGGCGAGTTTCTCCAGCGCCTTGCCCAGGTCTCCGTCCAGCGCCCGGTATGCATGCTGCTGGGATTGCCAGGCATAGGGCATTTCGACCACGCCGAATTTCGGGTCGAAAGGCTGCAGCGAGCCGGTGCCGATGATGCCCGCGTGCACGCTGCCGATCTGCATGCCCTCGAGCATGGTCTTCTCGTTGCCCAGCTGACCGCTCGGAAACAGGACGATCTTGACGCGTCCCGAAGTCTGCTGGTTGACATCCGCGGCGAAACCTTCGGCCGCCTTGTGCCAGCTGTGGCTGGGCGCCAGTACGTGACCCAGCTTGATCTCGGTCTGCGCCCCGGCGGCGATCGGCGCCGATAGCGCAGCGCACAGGGCCAGCGAGAGTAGGGGATGCTTGATCAGGTCTGGTTTCATGATGTTCCTGCAGGGCGGGTGGACGGCGATATTAACCCGCGGCCGGGCGGGCCAGCGTCGGCTTCAGGCGTTGTAGTTGAGCTTGAGGCCGGGCACCGGCCAGTGGTCGATGGCGATGAGTTTGCCGGTGCCGGAGAGGGTGATGTAGGCGGTACGCATGTCGGCGCCGCCGAAGCAGATGTTGGTGGTCATCAGGTCGGGTAGCGGCACGTGACTGCAGTGACTGCCATCCGGGGCGACGACGGTGATTCCGCCATGAATCAGGGTGGCGACGCAGACGTTGCCGAACGCATCCAGTGCAAGCGAATCGAAGCGCTGGTAGTGGCCGCCGGGCGCCGCCACCACCAGGCGGGCGCCGTTCGGCGAGGGCCACGCTCGCTTGTCGACCTGGCCAGGGGCTGCGACGTCGTAGGCCCACAGCCGGGCGCTTTCCGTCTCCGCGAAGTACAGGGTGTCACCGTCGGGGGACAGGCCGATGCCGTTGGGCGTCATCACCGGGCGTGCGATCGTCGCCGGCGCGGCGCCGGCGGCGCCCGCATAGAAGAGGGCGCCGCGATCCATTTCGGTCTCGCGCACTTTGCCGAGATCGGTGAAGTAGAAACCGCCGTGTGCATCGAAGACGATGTCGTTGGGCCCGCGCAGGGGATGGCCGTCGACCGTGTCGAACAGCCGCTCGAAACGGCCGGTCGCCAGGTCCACGCGTTCGATCCTTCCGCCGGAATAATCTGTGGCCTGCAGCACTGGCCGGAAGCATCCGTCGGCTTCGGTGTGGAAATGAAACCCGCCGTTGTTGCAGACGTAGACGGCGCCGTCCGGCCCGATCGCGGCGCCGTTGGGCCCGCCACCGAGGTCCGCCAGCACGCTGACACGCCCCTCCCGGGACACGCGGGTCAGAGTGCCGCGCCCGATCTCCACCAGGATGACCGAGCCGTCATCCATGGCAATGGGGCCTTCCGGAAACAGCAATCCCGAGGCCAGTTCGCGAATTCTCATGGGTCTTTCCGGTAGGTGGTTCGGTCGGCAGGTGGTGCCGGTCGCCGCTATTCTGCTACATCGCCGCGTAACATTCCCCCATGGACAGCCGCTACCTGCCGCTCCCGGGGGCTGGCCCGGGGGTGCACCCGGGATTCGCCCCCTACGCTGCGCTGAGGGCGCAACTGCTGCCATTGCCGCGCGAGGAGCGGCTGGCGCATTGCAATGCACTGGCCAGTCAGCGCGGGCTGACGTCGGCCGCCGGCGTGCCATTGCGCTTCGTCGACGCCGGCTGCCCCGGCGATGCGCTCGGATACGAGGCGACCATCCTCCAGGAGGGCCGCATCGCCTGGCGAAGCGACCACAAGGGCGCGATGCATGACCTGCACAACGCCCTCGCCTGGCTGACTTTCCCGCGGATCAAGGCGATGCTCAACCGGCTGCACCTGACAGATGCGACACCGCGATCCGGGGCAAGCACGGCAAGCCCGAAGGCTGCCGCCGGCGCCGGCCGTCGCAGCCGCCGGCGCGACCTGTTGACGCTCCTCGACGAGAGCGGCCTGTTGTGGCTCAGTGCCTCGCCGCAACTGGACGACGAACTGCGCAGGAAGCATTGGCATTCATTGCTGGTCGCCCGTCGCGAAGAGATCCGGGCCCGGGTCCGGCCGGTCGTCATCGGACACGGGCTGCTGGAGAAGCTGGCGCTCCCCTACAAGTCGATGACCGCGCATTGCCTGGTGGTGCCCTGGGAGCGGTCGGCGCCGACCGGGGCCGGCCGGACGCCCGCCGCGTCCGGCCAGGCGCCGGCTGCGCTGGAGCAGGCGGAAATCGACGGCGCGGTGGCGGCGCATCTCGAAGCGGCCTTCGGATCGCGCGCGCTGCCGGTGCTCGCGCCGCTGCCGATTCTCGGTCTGCCGGGCTGGGATCCTGCCAATCTTCATGCGTCATACTACGACGACGCTCGCGTCTTCCGGACGCAGTAGAAAACTGGTGCGCGCCCCAAGGAGACCCCCATGCTGCTCGGTTGTATTGCTGACGACTTCACCGGCGCGTCCGACCTGGCCAACACCCTGACGGCCGGCGGCATGCGGACGGTGCAGACCATCGGTGTGCCCCAAGGCGACCCGATCGATGCAGATGCCGTCGTCATCGCGCTCAAGTCGCGAAGCATCGATCCGGCGGATGCAGTGAAGCAGAGCATCGGCGCACTGGCCTGGCTGCAGTCGCAGGGCGCCACGCAAATCCTGTTCAAGTACTGCTCGACCTTCGACTCGACTCCGAAGGGCAATATCGGGCCGGTGACGCAGGCCCTGCTGGATCAGCTCGGCGAAAAGATCACGATTGCCTGTCCGGCATTCCCCACCAACAAGCGCACCCTCTATATGGGTCACCTGTTCGTCGGTGACAAGCTGCTCAACGAAAGCGGCATGCAGAACCATCCGCTGACGCCGATGACCGACGCGAACCTGGTCCGCTGGCTGCAGCGCCAGATGCCCGGCCGGGTCGGCCTGCTCGATCTGGGTGTGATCGGGCGGGGGCCGGCCGCAGTCCGGGAGCGGCTTGCGCAACTCGCCGCCGACGGTGTGCGGGTTGCGGTCGCCGACGCGGTGACGGACGAAAACCTGCGGGCACTGGGCGAGGGCTGCGCCGAGCTCGGACTGATCACCGGCGGCTCGGGCATCGCACTGGGCCTGCCGGAGAATTTCCGGCGCAGGGGCCGGCTTTCGCTGGCCGCTCCTGAGCCCGTGAAGGTAGGCGGCCGCGCCGTCGTGCTGTCCGGCAGCTGTTCCAGCGCCACCCGCAACCAGATCGCGGTCTATGGGCACCTGGCGCCCTCGCGCCTGGTCACCGCCGGCGAGATCTGCGGGCAGGGGCTGACCGCCGACGAAGTGGCGCAATGGGTGATCGCCCAGCCGGCGGAGCCGGCGCCGCTGGTCTTCACCAGCGCGGATCCGGAGGTGGTGGCCCAGGCACAGAAGGAATACGGTGCGGAGAAAGTGGCGCAGTCGATCGAGTCGTTCACCGGCGCCCTCGCGGCGCGCCTGCAGGCCGAGGGGTTCCGGCGCTTCGTCGTCGCCGGCGGCGAAACTTCGGGTGCGGTGGTCCAGGCGCTGGGGGTCCGGCAACTGGCGATCGGGCCCGAGATCGATCCCGGCGTGCCTGCGCTGCGCGGCGTGGACGTGCCGGTCGGCATGGCGCTCAAGTCGGGCAACTTCGGGGCTGAGGACTTTTTCGACAAGGCTTTGCGCCAGGTCGGCTGAGTCTGCGGTCTGGGCGCCATCCGACCCGATTCAATCGCTAACGAACGCGCGGCAGCAAGGTTCCGCGCACGCAAGGAGGCAACATGAAAGTACTTATCACCGGCGGCGCCGGATTCCTCGGGCAGCAACTGATCCGGGCACTGCTCGATGCGGGCTCGGTCAAGCTTGCCGACAGCCCCGGCAAGGCTGCTGCTGAACCGATCACCCGCATCGTCTGCTTCGACGTGGTCGAAGGGGCCATCAAGGATGCGAAGGTCGACAATCGGGCCGGTGATCTCGGCGACCCGAAGACCGTGGCAGCCCTGGTCGACAAGGATACGGGCGTGATCGTGCACCTCGCGGCCGTCGTGAGCGGAACCGCGGAAGCCGATTTCGACCTCGGCATGCGAGTCAACCTGGACGGCACGCGCAACCTGCTGGACGCCTGCAGGGCGACCGGCCGGAAACCGCGGCTGCTGTTCTCGAGTTCGATCGCCGTCTTCGGCGGCGCCTTGCCTGCGGTGGTGACCGACGAGACGACGCCGACCCCGCAGGGGTCCTACGGTATCCAGAAACTGATCGGCGAGTTGCTGGTGCAGGACTACACCCGCAAAGGTTTCATCGACGGTCGCAGTGTGCGGGTGCCGACTGCCACGGTACGCCCCGGCAAGCCCAATGGGGCGGCGTCCGGTTTCGCTTCCGGCATCATTCGCGAACCGCTGAGCGGCATCGAAGCGCTGCTGCCGGTTCCCGAAGAGACCGCGATGTGGGTTGCTTCACCGCGCGCGATCGTCGGGATGTTCCTGCATGCGCTGATGCTGTCACCGCAAGACTGGGGCTGGCACCGCAGCCTCAATCTGCCAGGCTTCGTGGTCACGATGTCCGAAGCGATCGCCACCTTGCAGGCCATCGGCGGCGACGCCGCGACGTCGCTGATCAGGCGTCAACCGGACGCGCAGGTGCAGAAGCTGGTGTCGACCTGGGCCGCACGGTTCGATACCAGCCGCGCGCAGTCGATGGGTTTCAAGGCCGACAGCGACTTCAACCAGATCGTGCGGGCCTACGTCGAGGACAATCGCGACGCCATCAAGGTCGCTGTCCGGATCTGAGCCGGCTACTTCGGCGGCAGGGTCGGGTCGCCCGCCGGCCCGCGCAGTTTGCGGGTGGCCAGTCGTCCGCGATCGGTCCGTCCGCCCACCGCCGGTGAACCGGCCGCCGCCAGGGCGTCGCTGCTGGCGAGTGCCGGGGGAATCTGCAGGTCCATGCGGTACGGGCTGCGGGGATCACCGGCGACGCTGACCACCATGCTGACGCTTGGTGCGTTCACCGCCTGATCCGACTGGAACACGACATAGTCGGCCTCGGATGGCCTCATGACGGTGAAGTCCTGGGCCGGCACGACCGGATATCCCTGTGGCACCTCGGTTTCGCGCACCATGAAGGCGGAGGCCGTGGCGCGATCCTCCGGCGCCGTGCGGACCGGCAGAACCACCTTGAGCCGCTGCCCCTGCTGGGAGAGCACGGTTGGCGCGCCGAATTCCACCGGTTGGTCGACGGCGAGGGCGGCGCCACCGGCGGCAGAGGCAGCGATGGCCACGGCTGCCATCGCCAGACGTGGAGCAAGCGAGATCGTCATGTCAGGGATCCTCGAATAGTGGACGCTTCGGCGCTGCGAGAACACCTTGCCGGACGACCGGCAGCGCCGATACGAACGCTTCAGGATGCGGGCAGGCGCAGGCCCCTGTCCACCGATCATCGACGAACGGTCGCGTCCTGCAGAGTGCGCGCAACAGGTGCTACAGTGACGGCGGAGCGGGTCGGACGGTCGCTGGGGCGCAGGCCCTGGAGGAAGGTCCGGACTCCAACGGGCGGGATGCTGGCTAACGGCCAGGCGCAGCAAGCCGGCTTTGCCGGCCCAAGGCGACGGAAAGTGGCACAGAAAACAAACCGCCCCGGCGGCGCAAGCGGTCGGGGTAAGGGTGAAATGGCGAGGTAAGAGCTCACCGCGTCGCTGGCGACAGCGATGGCAGGCCAAACCCCATCCGGAGCAACATCAAATAGGCACGCGATGCGAGGCACTCCGGTGCTTCGCGCAGAGCGCCCACTCGAGCGTGCGGGTAGATGGCTAGAGCCTTCGGGTAACCGGGGGCCCAGAGGAATGACCGTCACGCCGGCAACGGCGCACAGAATCCGGCCTACAGACCCGCTCCAACTTCCTGCCTGAGGCCAGGGTCAGGCGCACGCGCCGCCTGTACGAATCCGGCAACGCCGCGATCCCGCCATATCCGCCTCTTTCGCACTCTTTTATTGAGCCGGAGTTGCGAGTTTACTTTCACACCCATCCGTAAGTCATGGATAAACGCTGTCCGCGGCCGGCCACGCTCTTAGGAATGACGGCTAAGTCCTTGTACGGACAGGAAAATTATCCAAATGTGATTTGACTGCCCTGCCGCTCATGCAATATTCTCCGACTTGGTGGGAATTCGTGGGAAATTGTGGGGCCACGTGGGATTCTCGATTTAACGCGGCCCCCGTTCATATTTAAGAATTTCAAGCCTGTAAGCCGAAGATAAAGCGAAGTTGACCGGAATTGGCCGCCAATTGGGTTTAAGGCCACTTCCGGGCGATGAAGCGGAATAAAAAGCGCGCTCCCGGACTGGGGGTTGCAAACGACAGGGATCGGATAGGGCTGATTGGCAGATGTTCGAGGGTAGCTATCCACTGACGCTAGACGCGAAGGGTCGCCTGACGATCCCGACCGAGATGCGTGAGCAATTGGAAACGCTGTGCCAAGGCAAGCTGACCGTCACCCGTCACTTCGGCCCCCTTCTGCGCATCTATCCCAAGCCCGAATGGGAGCGGATGCGTGCCCTGATGGCCGAACGGTTCACCCCGAGAGAGGAGCCGGTGCGCCGGCTGATCATCGGCTCGGCTGATCCGGTGCAGATGGACGGCGCCGGCCGGATCCTGATCAGCCCGATCCTGCGCAAGGCAGTCAAGCTCGACAAGCGGGTGGTGCTGGTCGGCGACCTGCAGCGGTTTGAAGTATGGGACGAGGAAGTGCACGCCCGCTACCTGGATGCGCAGGCAGAAGCGGGAATCCCGGATGCGATGCGTGACGCCGTCGGCTTCTGAGTGAGTGGCATTGAGTGAGAGTTCACCCGATTACCAGCATGTGCCGGTCCTGGCAAGCGAAGCAGTCGAGGCGCTGCGGATCCGGCCTGAAGGAGTCTATGTCGATGCGACGTTCGGGCGGGGAGGCCACAGCCGGCGGATGCTGCAGGCGCTCGGGGAGCGGGGGCGGCTGCTCGCGCTCGATCGCGATCCCGAGGCGGTGGCAGCCGGAAGGCAGCTTGCCGAGCAGTGGCAGGACCCGCGCTTCGAGATCGTGCATTCCCGATTCTCGGAACTCGAATCGGTGCTGGATGCCCGGCAGATCGCGGCGATCGACGGAATCCTGCTCGATCTCGGGATCTCTTCACCCCAGGTCGACGATGCCACCCGGGGTTTCAGTTTTGCGGGTGACGGACCACTGGACATGCGAATGGACCCGACGCAGGGCATGTCTGCACGTGAGTGGCTCATGACTGCGTCTGAACAAGACATAGCGGAGGTTTTGAAGCGATATGGGGACGAACGGTTTGCTGTTCCGATTGCAAAGACGATTGCTGCTCGCCGCAGCGAAGCCGGTAGCACGGCGTTTCAGACCACACGACAGCTTGCCGATCTCGTGGCGGGTGTCGTCCGCCGTCGGCAAAAAAAACCGGAGGTGGGGAAAAACCCGGCAACACGTACCTTTCAGGCTCTACGGATTCACACCAATAACGAAGGCGTCGAGCTCTCGCGGGCACTAGACGCCAGCGTGCGTCGGTTGGCTCCGGGCGGGCGGATGTCGGTCATCAGCTTTCACTCGATCGAAGATCGCATGGTCAAACAGTTCATTTCCCTGCACAGCGGCAAAGGCGGCGAGCGTCACCCGATCACCGGTGTTCCGCTCGCGGCCGCCACGCTGCGCAACTGCGGCCGGATCCTGCCTGGTGACGCGGAAGTGAATGCGAATCCGCGCGCGCGCTCGGCTGTGCTGCGGATAGCCGAGCGGACCGCCGCGGCGGTACCCCAGTGATGAGCTCGACGGTCATCGCCCGTTTCAACCTGGTGCTCGCCGCGGTCCTGACGATTGCGGCCTTGCTGCTGGTCACCTCGCAGCAGCGCGCCCGCAGGCTCAGCACCGAACTCGAGCGCGCGCAGGGGCAGATGCGGGAGCTGGACGTCCGCTATTCCCAGCTGCAGCTCGACATTGCCCAGTTGACCAAGGCCTCGCGCATCGAGGGGCTGGTCCGCCAGGAACTGAAGATGATTTCTTTGTCGCCCGAACGGACTTTGTACCTGAAGGAGTCCAAGTGATGGTCAGGACAGTCAAATTCGCCGCGCCCAAGCTGCTGCAGACGCGGCTGCAGTTGTGGCGTTCGCGATTCATCTTCTCGCTGGTGGCGCTGTGTTTCGTCGCGCTCGGCGGCAAGGCCCTCTACATGCAGGTCATGTCCGCGCCTTTCCTTCAGGCACAGGGGGCGAAGCGGTACGAAAAGACGGTCGAGCTGCAGGCAAGTCGCGGTCGCATCCTCGACCGTCACGGCGTCGTCCTCGCGTCGAGCCTTCCGGCCAGTTCGATCTGGGCCTATGCCGACCGGGTCGACCTCAGCGATCCGCGGCTGATGGACCTGGCCCGATTGCTGGATATAGCGCCGCTGGATCTGCAGCGGCGCCTGACTGCCGAAGACAAGACGTTTGTCTACCTGAAGCGGCAGGTGGATTCGGACACGGCTGAACGCATCAAGGCGCTGCGCATCAGCGGCATCGGCCAGGACGGCGAGTACAAGCGCAACTATCCGGAGGGCGAGTCGGTCGCGCACCTGGTGGGATTCACCGACATCGCGCACGTGGGCCAGGAAGGCCTGGAGCTGTCGTTCCAGTCGACTCTGGCCGGGCACGCCGGCAGCAGGCGGGTGATCCGGGACGGGACCGGGCGGATCATCGGCGGGCTCGACCAGATCCGCGAGCCGCGTAACGGGCGCGACCTGCAGCTCACGATCGACACCCGCATCCAGTCGAAGACGTTCCAGGCACTCAAGGAGTCGGTGACGGAGAACCGTGCCCAGGCCGGCGCGGCCATCGTGCTCGATGCGAAGACCGGCGAAGTGCTCGCGCTGGCGAACTGGCCTTCCTACAATCCCAACGACCGCTCGAGCTTCGCCGGCGGGCAGTTGCGCAACCGTGCGATCACCGACCTCTACGAGCCGGGTTCCACGCTCAAGGTGTTCACCGCAGCCCTGGCGCTGGAAAGCGGCAAGTACCGTCCGAGCAGCATCGTCGACGCGCGCGAAGGCAAGCTCACGATCGGGCGCGACACCATCCGCGATGCCCACCGGATGAAGGAGCTCACGACGATCGAGCAGGTGATCCAGAAGAGCTCCAACATCGGCACTGCGAAACTGGCGCTGTCGCTGCCGGCCGAGGACCACTGGCGGCTGCTGTCCGCCTCGGGCTTCGGCCAGGCCCCCCAGATCGGCTTTCCGGGTGCCGCATCGGGACGGCTGCGTCCCTACAAGAAGTGGAAACCGATCGAGCATGCGACGATGTCCTACGGGCACGGCATCTCGGTGTCGCTGATGCAGATGGCCCACGCCTACACGATCTTCAGCGGCAACGGCGAGTTGCTGCCGGTCCGGATCTTCAAGCCGGGCAACGACGAGCTTCGCGGCCGTCCGATGCAGGTGTCGATGCGCCCGGCCGCCGATGACGTGCTGCGCGGCGCGCCGGTCATCAAGCCGGAGACCGCGGCGGCAATGCGCAAGATGCTCGAGATGGCTGCCGGTCCCAAGGGCACCGCACCGTGCCGCCCAGGTGCCCGGCTACCGGGTGGGCGGCAAGACCGGCACCACCATGAAGATCGAGAACGGCCGCTACGTCCGCAAGTACGTTTCGTCCTTCGTCGGCATGGCGCCGATGTCGGACCCGCGGATCATCGTCGCGGTGATGATCGACGAGCCGTCGAGCGGCAAGTACTACGGCGGCCAGATCGCCGGCCCCGTGTTCTCCAGGATCGCCGGCGACGCCTTGCAGACGCTGAGCGTCGAGCCGGATGCTCCCTTCGAAACGATGATCGCCCCGATGGTTGCCCTGACCAAGGAAGGTGCGTGACCCGTTCCCCGGTCATCAGCCCGGTCGCGCGGCAGGCCGCGGACTGGCTGAAGCAGCAGCTGCCGGTGCGCGCCCGACTGTCGTCGGACAGCCGCAGGGTTGCTGCGGGAGACGTGTTCGTCGCCTATCCGGGTGAAACCAGCGACGGCCGCAGCTATATCGGCAAGGCACTTGCCGCCGGTGCGGGCGCGGTCGTGCTGGAGCGCGCCGGGGCCGAGCGCTTCGACGACGAGCTCACGCAGTCCACGACACCGGCGCTGAGGCTCGAGGGCTTGCGTCGGCTTGCCGGCGAGATGGCGGCAGCCTACCTGGACGAGCCCAGCGCCCGGATGACGATCGTGGCGGTCACCGGTACCAACGGCAAGACCAGCTGCACCCACTGGATCGCCCAGGGCTGCAACAACCGGTCGGTATCGTTGCGCGGCGAAGACGAAGCCGCTCGTGCGGTGGTGATCGGCACGCTCGGCGCCGGTGTGCCCGGGCAGATCCAGGATCCCGTCGAGCCGGTGGCGGCGGGCTCGGCCACGCCGGCATTGCTGACCACGCCGGACGCCATCGGTCTGCAGCAGCAGTTCCTGGCATTTGCCGATCAGGGTGTCGAAGCTGGTGGCGCTGGAAGCTTCGTCGATCGGGCTGCAGCAAGGGCGGCTGAACGGCACCCGCGTCGACGTGGCGGTGCTGACCAACCTGACGCCGCGATCACCTGGACTATCACGTGACGATGCAGGCGTACGCCGCCGCCAAGGCCAGGCTGTTCTCCTGGCCGACGCTAGCGGCGATGGTCGTCAACCTGGATGACCCGGCGTCCACGGAGATGCTGAACGCGGCGGATCCGGACTTGCGCCGCATCGGCTATCTGGTCAACGACGAGCCGGTTGACGGCGAGCGGCAGGCTCGGCGGATGCGGGCGAGCGCTCGGCGGCCTGCAGCGAGTTGCTCACCGCCACGCCGCTCGATGCCCACGGGCGGATCGTGCTGACGCATTTCCGCGCGGCGCAACGTGCGGCCTCGAACCTGGATACCGCCGGCGATGGCAACCCGGGCAGCGCCGAGAGCGTCGACCTGCCCTCTCGCTGATCGGTCGCTTCAACCTGAGCAACGCCCTGGCCGTGGCGGGCGTCTGGATGGCGCTGGGCTGGACGCTCGACCGAGGTGGCCGCCCAACTCGAGTGCCTGGCGGCCGGTGCCCGGGCGGCTGCAGCTGGTCGGTGATCTGGCGCAGCGGAGGCAGCCGCTCGCGGTGGTCGACTACGCGCACACGCCCGATGCGCTCGCCAACGCCCTGCAGGCGTTGCGGCCGCTGGCGCGACAGCCGCGGTGGCAGGCTCTGGTGCGTGTTCGGCGCCGGTGGCAATCGCGATGCCGGCAAGCGCGCAGCCGATGGCCGCGGCGGCCGAAGCGCCATGCCGACCTGCTGGTGCTGACCAGCGACAACCCCCGCAACGAGGCGCCGGACGCGATCCTCGCGCAACTGCGCGACGGCCTGAGCGCCGCGCCGCACCTGGTGCAGAGCGGATCGCGCCCAAGCGATCGACGCGGCGTTGCAGGCTGCCGATGCTGCCGACGTGGTGCTGATTGCCGGCAAGGGGCACGAGTCGCTACCAGGAGATCGCCGGCCGCCGCCTGCCGTTTTCCGATGTCGAGCAGGCCCGCCTTGCCCTCGCGGCACGGGCAGCGCGCGCCGACCAGGGGGCCCGCGGTGCCGGGGAGGCCGACGATGTTTGAGCTTGCGCCAGGCCTTCGACTGGTTGCCTGATGCCGTGCTCTTCGGTACCGGCGTCGGAGTCGATGCAGGCGGTCAGCACCGACAGCCGGAGCGCGAAAGCGGGGGACCTGTTCGTCGCACTGCGCGGCGACGTCGTTCGACGCCCACGAATTCGTCGGCGATGTCATCGACAGGGGAGCCGCCGCAGTCGTGGTCGAGCGCTGGACCGACCGTACGCGCGCCGCCGGCGCTGCTGGTACCTGACACCCGCCGGGCCCTTGGCTGGATCGCGGCGGGCTGGCGCAAACGCTTCGACCTGCCGCTGATCGCGGTGACCGGCAGCAACGGCAAGACCACGGTCAAGGAGATGGTCGCCGCCATCCTCGCCGCTCATTTCGGCGCGACGGCTGCGTTCGCCACCCGCGGCAACCTCAACAACGACGTCGGCGTGCCGCTGACCTTGCTGTCCCTGCGAATCCCGGCATCGCGCCGCCGTGGTGGAACTCGGCATGAATCACATCGGCGAGATCGCCTGGCTGGCGAGTCTCGCGCTACCGACCGTCGCCCTGGTGAACAACGCACAGCGCGAACACCAGGAGTTCATGGCGGGAGCGCAGGCGACAGCGGTCGAGAACGGCGCCGCCATCTCGGCCCTGAATGACGACGGTATCGCAATATTCCCCGGCGACGACGACCACACCGGAATCTGGCGAGGCCTCGCGGCCGGGCGCCGCACCATCGAGTTCGGCCTGACCCCGTTGCAGACCGTGCATGCCGGCGCCGATGCCCGGCCGGCGCGCTTTACGGCCACCATCGACGGCCGGTCGGTCGAACTGCGGCTCAACATCGCCGGGCGCCACAATGTCCGCAACGCGCTGGCCGCGGCGGCTTGCGCGCACGCGATCGGGGTGCCCCTCGAAGCGATCGCGCAGGGACTGCAGGCGTTCCAGCCGGTGTCCGGACGCCTGCGGC
Source organism: uncultured beta proteobacterium (assembly GCA_963834335.1). Taxonomy (GTDB): domain Bacteria; phylum Pseudomonadota; class Gammaproteobacteria; order Burkholderiales; family Burkholderiaceae_E; genus Lautropia. The sequence continues at coordinate 188,767 of CAWIBK010000009.1, forward strand.
GCATGCGCGGCGTTGCCGGTTTCGGACTGATCGACGACAGCTACAACGCGAATCCGGATTCGGTGCTGGCGGCAATCGACGTACTGGCGGACGAGCCGGCGCCGCGGCTGCTGGTGCTCGGCGACATGGGCGAGGTCGGGACCCAGGGTGCGCAATTCCACCGTGAGGTCGGCGGCTATGCCCGCGAGCGCGGCATCGAACGCCTGTTGACGGCAGGCGAACTGGGTCGCGAGACGGCAGGCGCCTTCGGACCCGATGCCCGGCACTTCGAATCCGTCGAGTCGCTGATGGAGGCGGCCGGCCCGGTGGCCGCCACCAGCGCCAGCGTGCTGGTCAAGGGCTCCCGATTCATGCGGATGGAGCGCGTCGTGACGCTCCTGTGCGCCACCGGTGGCGCCGACGGCGCGAACAGTGCGGCAGGGGGGCATCACTGATGCTGCTCGAACTGACGCAATGGCTCGCCAAGGACTTCCGGGTTTTCTCGGTCTTCAACTACATCACCCTGCGTGCGGTACTGGCGACCCTGACCGCGTTGTTCATCGGCCTGCTCTTCGGCCCGGCCGTCATCCGCAGGCTGACGCAGATGAAGATCGGCCAGGCCGTGCGCACCGACGGCCCCCAGACCCACCTGATCAAGTCGGGTACGCCGACCATGGGCGGGGTACTGGTTCTGATCTCGGTGGGACTGGCAACGCTGTTGTGGGCCGACCTCGGCAACCGGTTCGTCTGGCTGGTGCTGCTGGTGACCACCGGCTTCGGCCTGATCGGCTGGGTGGACGACTACCGCAAGGTCGTGCATCGCAACCCCAAGGGCATGTCGGCGGGTGAGAAGTACCTGTGGCAGAGCGGCATCGGCCTGTTCGCCGCCTTCTATCTCGCCTTCGCCATTCCCAGCCAGACCAGCGGCCAGGCGCTCGACCTGTTCGTGCTGTGGGTCAAGAGCGGGTTGCAACTGGAACTGCCGGCCAACGCCAACCTCATCGTCCCCTTCTTCAAGGAGATCGCCTATCCGATGGGCGTCTTCGGTTTCATTACCCTGACCTACCTGGTCATCGTCGGGACCAGCAACGCGGTGAACCTGACCGACGGCGCCGACGGGCTGGCGATCATGCCGGCGGTGCTGGTCGGCTCGGCCCTGGGCATCTTCGCCTACGTCACCGGCAATGCCGTGTTCTCGCGCTATCTGCTGATTCCCTTCATTCCCGGCGCCGGCGAACTGATCGTCCTGTGCGGTGCGATCGCCGGCGCGGGCCTGGCTTTCCTCTGGTACAACGCCTATCCGGCCCAGGTCTTCATGGGCGATGTCGGGGCGCTGGCGCTGGGCGCCGCCCTCGGGACCATCGCCGTCATCGTGCGCCAGGAGATCGTGTTGTTCATCATGGGCGGCGTGTTCGTCGCCGAGACGATCTCGGTCATGATGCAGGTGGCGTACTTCAAGTACACCAGGCGCAAGTACGGCGTCGGACGTCGCATCTTCCGCATGGCGCCGCTTCACCACCACTTCGAAGTCGGTGGCGTGAAGGAGTCGCAGGTCGTCGTACGGTTCTGGATCGTGACGATGATGCTGGTCCTGTTCGGCCTCTCTTCCTTGAAGCTGAGGTAGCCGATGATCGAGCTCCAGGACAAGCATGTGGTGGTGGTCGGACTGGGCGAGTCGGGACTCGCCATGGCATGCTGGGCGGCCTTCAAGGGCGCGCGCGTGAGCGTGCTCGACAACCGCGAGGATCCGCCGCAGCGTGAAGCGTTGAGGTCCCAGTGCCCGCAGGCAAGCCTGGTGTGCGGCGAGTTCACCCCCCGAAGCCTCGAGGGCGCGGACCTGCTGGCCTGGAGTCCGGGCCTGTCGCCGCTGACCGGCCCCGGCGCATCGCTCTATCGCGACGCGCAGGCGGCGGACCTGCCGGTGCTGGGAGAACTCGATTTCTTTGCGGACGAACTCGCCCGGCGTGCGCAACAGGGCTATGTGCCGAAAGTGCTGGCGATCACCGGCACCAACGGCAAGACGACGGTGACCCAGCTGGTGGGACATCTGGCGGCCGAGGCCGGGATCGACGTGCAGATGGCCGGCAACATCAGTCCGGCGATGCTGCAGGCCTTGCGCGAGCGCATCGAGGCGGACCGCCTGCCGCAATTGTGGGCTCTCGAACTGTCGAGCTTCCAGCTGGCGCTGGCCGGTCACGGCGCCGCCGAGCCGCTCCTGTGCACGGCCTCGACCGTGCTCAACGTCAGCCAGGACCACCTCGACTGGCACGGCACGATGGCCCACTACCGGGAGTCGAAGCTGCGCATTCATCGGGGATCGGCCTGCTGCGTCGTCAACGGGGACGACCGCGAGAGCGATCCCGCGTCGGCTTCGCGCGAACAGGACGACGGCGGTCAGGCGCCGAAGCGCGCTGCAAAGGCGGCGAGAACCGCCGCCAAGGTGGTTCCGGTCTGCCCGATGAAGGTCAGTTTTTCACTGGCGACGCCGGTGACGGCGCCGGCTTTCGGACTGGTGCGCGACGGCGGGCTGAACTGGCTGGTCGAAGCCATGCCGGACGATGACGCGGGCACCCGGCGGCGGCGCGCGGCGGCGGCGACTTCCTTTCATCTGAACCGACTGATGCCGGTCGACGCACTGCGCCTGCACGGTGCGCACAATCATGCCAACGTGCTTGCGGCCCTGGCCTTGCTGCGGGCGGCGGGCGTGGCGATGGCGCCGATGCTGCGGGGACTGCAGGACTTCGCAAGCGCCCCTCACCGCTGCCAGCTTGTGGCCGTCGTCAATGAAGTCGAGTACTACGACGACAGCAAGGGCACCAACGTGGGTGCGACCGTGGCCGCGCTGTCGGGGCTCGGAAAGCGCTGCGTCCTGATTGCCGGCGGCATCGGCAAGGGCCAGGACTTCACGCCGCTGGCTGCAGTAGTGCGGCGCCACGCGCGCGCGGTGGTGCTGATCGGTCGCGATGCGCCGGCGATCCGCGAAGCGCTCAAGGATGCCGGCGTGGCGCTGCTCGATGCCGACAGCATGGCGGCCGCGGTCGCGATCGCCTCGCAGCGGGCGGTCGCCGGCGATGCCGTGCTGATGTCGCCCGCCTGCGCCAGTTTCGACATGTTCCGCAATTATCCGCATCGTTCAGCGGTGTTCAACGCCGAAGTCAGGCAGCTCGCAGAGGAGGCCGGCCAGCCATGCTGAGCGCCGTCGCGGGCTTCCTCAAGCTGGGCCGGGGCGACCCGGTCAATGGCGACCGTCGCAGCGGGGACCGGCGCGCAGCCGCCCGGCCGCTGTCCAACGGCCGCCGGCGGGTGGCCGCGTACAAACCCGGGCTGCTGCGCAGCGTCACCCACGACGCCTGCGACACCGGCGTCCAGGGATTCGATGCGGCGCTCCTGTGGTCGATCGGCATCCTCCTGATGCTCGGCCTGGTGATGGTCTACTCGGCTTCGATCGCGCTGCTGGAGCGCCGGGATCCCACGGCCGCGGCGTCGACCTATTTCCTGCTCAAGCACAGCAGCTCGCTGGTGGTTGCGGTTGCGGCTTCGATACTGGCCTATGCCGTGCCGGTCAAGCATTGGCAGCGGGCCGCGCTGCCGCTCTTCGTCCTGGGCACCATCCTGCTGGTCATGGTTTTCGTGCCGGGAATCGGCCGTCGCGCCGGCGGCGCAGACCGCTGGATCAGCCTTCTGGGCGTCAGCCTGCAGCCGACCGAGCTGATGAAGCTGTTCGTGATCCTCTACGTGGCCGACTATGCCACCCGCAAGCAGGAGCTGATGCACCAGCTCAAGCGCGGCTTCATCCCGATGGCGCGTGGCGATCGCCGTGGTCGGCATCCTGATCATGCGCGAGCCGGACCTGGGCGCGCTGATGGTGATCGTGTCGGTCGCCATGGGCGTGCTGTTCCTCGGGGGCATGAGTCCGAAGCTTTTCTTCGGCATGGGCGTGACGCTGGCGGGCGTGTTCATGATGTTCATCCTGTTCGTGCCGTTTCGCCGACAGCGGTTCTTCGCGTATCTCGAGCCCTTCGCCAGCAAGAACGCCGAAGGCAGCAGCTACCAGCTGACCCATTCGCTCATGGCGATCGGCAAGGGCGAGTGGTTCGGCGTCGGTCTCGGCGGCGGCGTAGCCAAGCTGAATTTCCTGCCGGAGCCGCACACCGATTTTCTGTTCGCGATCATCGGCGAAGAACTCGGCATGGTGGGGATGATCGTGGTGATCGGCCTGTTCTTCTGGATCGTCCGGCGCTGCTTCGAGATCGGGCGGCAGGCCATCTCCTTCGACCTGTTCTTCAACGGCCTGGTCGCCCAGGGCGTCGGCCTGTGGATCGGCATCCAGGCCTTCATCAACGTGGGTGTCAACCTCGGACTGCTGCCAACCAAGGGCCTGACGCTGCCGCTGATGAGCTTCGGCGGCACCGCCATCCTGATGACCTGCATCGCCCTGGCGATCGTGGTGCGCATCGACGTGGAAAACCGCCGCCTGATGCGGGGGACGGTACTGTGACGGCCGGTACGGCAGGCGCGGATGCGCGGCCCGGTCGGACCGTCATGATCATGGCGGGCGGCACCGGCGGCCACATCTTCCCCGGCCTCGCGGTGGCGGAACTGATGCGCGAGCGCCACTGGCGGGTGGTGTGGCTGGGCAATCCGCGCGGCATGGAAGCGAACCCTGGTGCCGCAGCGCGGCATCGAGATGAAACCGGTGAACTTCCGCGGACTTCGCGGCAAGGGCCTGCTCACCAAGGTCCTCCTGCCCCTCAACCTGCTGCGGGCCTTCTGGCAGTCGCTGCGGGCCGTGCGCCAGGCCGACCCTGCGGTGGTGCTGGGACTGGGCGGCTATATCACCTTTCCCGGCGGCATGATGGCCGTGCTGCTGGGCAAACCGCTGGTGCTGCATGAGCAGAACTCGGTTGCCGGGCTGGCCAACAGGGTCCTGGCACGCGTTGCCGACCGGATCATGGTGGCATTCCCCGGAACCTTGTCGCAGGCCCGCTGGAGCGGCAATCCGGTGGCAGCGGACATCGCCGCGGTCGCGCCGCCGGAGCAGCGCTATCGCGAGCGCCGCGGGCAGCTTCGGGTTCTGGTCGTGGGCGGCAGCCTCGGCGCGCGCGGTGTTCAACCAGGTGCTGCCGAACGCCTTCGGACTGATGCTGCCGGAGCGGCGGCCGGCGATCCTGCACCAGAGCGGCAAGGCACAACTCGAGCAGTTGCGGGCCAACTACCTGACGGCCGCGGTCGAGGCAGAGACGGTTGCCTTCGTCGACGACATGGCAGCCGCCTACGCGCGACGCCGACCTGGTGATCGCCCGGGCCGGCGCCATGACGGTCTCGGAGCTCGCATGCGTCGGGCGTCGCCTCGATCCTGGTGCCGTTTCCGCATGCGGTCGACGACCACCAGACCGGCAATGCCAGGTTCCTGTCCGAGTCGGGCGCGGCGATCCTGATCCCGCAGAGCGAATTCAACTCCGAGCGGGCTGGCATCGCTGCTGCTCGAACTCAATCGCGATGCGCTCGCGACGATGGCCTCGAAGGCGCGCGCGCTCGGCAAGCCCGACGCCGCCAGGGCGGTGGCCGACGCCTGCGAGTCGGCGGCGAAGGTGGCGCAACCGGCATGAAGCACAAGGTCAAGCGCATTCATTTCGTCGGCATCGGCGGCGCCGGCATGAGCGGCATCGCCGAGGTCCTGCTCAACCTCGGCTACCAGGTCAGCGGCTCCGATCTGGTCGAGTCGCCGGTCCTGCAGCGCCTGCGCGACCTCGGCGCGACGATCCAGGTCGGCCATGCCGCGGAAAACGTCGTCCAGGCCGACTGCGTCGTGACCTCCAGCGCGGTTCAGTCCGACAACCCCGAGGTGCGGACCGCCCGTGCGCGCCGCCTGCCGGTGGTGCCGCGGGCGCTGATGCTGGCCGAGCTGATGAAGCTGAAGCAGGGCATCGCGATCGCCGGCACCCATGGCAAGACCACGACGACCAGTCTCGTGGCGAGCGTGCTGGCCAGGGCCGGCCTGGATCCGACCTTCGTGATCGGCGGACGGCTCAACAGCGCCGGCGTCAACGCGCGCCTCGGCACCGGCGACTACATCGTGGTCGAGGCGGACGAGTCGGATGGCTCGTTCCTGAACCTGACTCCGATGATCTCCGTCGTCACCAACATCGACGCCGACCATATGGACACCTATGGTCACGACATGGCGCGGCTCAAGCACGCGTTCATCGAGTTCCTGCACCACCTGCCGTTCTACGGCGCGGCCGTGCTGTGCGTCGACGATCGCAACGTGCGCGAGATCATGCCGTTCGTGTCCAAGCCGATGATCACCTACGGGCTCAGCGCCGACGCCCAGGTGCGGGCAGTCGACGTCCGCGCCGAAGGCGACCGGATGCGCTTCACGGTGACGCGCGAGGGCGAGCAGCCGCTGGACGTGAGCCTGAACCTCTCCGGCGAGCACAACGTGCGCAATGCGCTGGCGGCGATCGCGGTGGCCGACGAACTCGGCGCGCCCGATGAGGCGATCACGGCCGCGCTGGGCGAATTCAGCGGCGTCGGGCGCCGCTTCGAGCGCTACGGCGAAATTTCCCTCTCCCGATCCGGCGAGCCCGGCAGCTTCACCCTGATCGACGACTACGGCCACCATCCGGCCGAGATCGAGGCAACGATCGCTGCCGCTCGCGGGGCATTCCCCGGCCGGCGGCTGGTCGTCGCCTTCCAGCCGCACCGGTATTCGCGCACGCGCGATCTGTTCGAGGACTTCGTACGCGTGCTGTCCAGCGTCGACTGTCTGCTCCTGGCGGAGGTCTATCCCGCCGGCGAAGCGCCGATCGTCGCGGCAGACAGCCGATCGCTCGCCCGCTCGCTGCGGGTGGCCGGCAGGCTCGAGCCGATCTTCGTCGAGTCGATCGCCGACATGCCCGAGGCGATCCGCCACGCGGCGCATGACGGGGATGTCGTGATCACCATGGGTGCCGGCACGATCGGCCGGGTTCCAGCCCTGTTGACGGGAGGCTGCCCATGGCTGACGATCCGCCAACGATGCTGGGCAAGGTGGCGGTGCTGATGGGCGGGCGCTCTTCCGAGCGTGAAATCTCGCTGCTGTCCGGCAACGGCGTCCTCCAGGCATTGCGCAGCCGCGGTGTCGATGCGCATGCCTTCGACCCGGCCAGCGACTCGCTGCAGTCGCTCAAGGACAACCGACTTCGACCGCGCCTTCATTGCGCTGCATGGCCGCTACGGTGAAGACGGCACGATCCAGGGCGCCCTGGAGCTGCTGGGCATACCCTATACCGGCTCGGGCGTCATGGCCTCGGCGATCGCCATGGACAAGATCCGCACCAAGCAGATCTGGATCGCCCAGGGGCTGGCGACGCCCCGCTTCCTGACGGTGACCGGCGTCGACCAGCTCGACACCGCCGTGCAGTATCTCGGGCTGCCCCTGATCGTCAAGCCGCCGCATGAGGGCTCGACCATCGGCATCACCAAGGTGAGCGCCGCCGACCAGCTGGTCGAGGCCTATGCGACCGCAGCGCGGCTGGATCGCGAGGTCATGGCCGAGGAATTCATCGACGGCCGCGAGCTGACGGTGGCCGTGCTCGGCTCCGGCGACTCCGTCAGGGCACTGCCGATCGTGGAGATCCGCGCGCCGCAGGGCAATTACGACTACCAGAACAAGTACTTCACCGACGATACCGAGTACCTCTGTCCGGCCCCGTTGTCCGGCCCGCTGGCGCGCGACGTCAGCCGCATCGCCGTGGCCGCCTATCGCGCCGTGGCGTGCGAAGGATGGGGACGGGTGGATTTCATGCTGTCCGCACGCGACGACCGGCCCTATCTGCTGGAGGTCAATACCGCACCGGGAATGACCGGCCACTCGCTGGTACCGATGGCCGCGCGCGCGGTGGGCTTGTCATACGAGGACCTGGTGCTGGAAATCGCCCGCTCCGCCGCCCTGAAGGTGCAGCCGGGTCATCGGCGGGAGGCGGGCAGATGACTCTCTGGCAGGACGCAAGGGCGCTCAACACCATCGCCAGTGCGATGATGATGGCGGCGTTCGCCTGCCTGCTCGGCGCCAGTCTCTGGTGGCTGGCGAACCGGCAGTTGTTCGACCTGAAATCGGTCGAGATCGGCCCGGTACCCGGCAGGAAACTCGAGCATGTCAGCGTCGATGCCCTGCACGCAGCAAACCTGGACCGGCTCAGCGGCAATTTCTTCACCGTCGACCTGGAGCGCGTTCGCCACGCCTTCGAGGAAACCCCCTGGGTCCGCCGGGCGCGGGTCCGCAGGGTCTGGCCCAACCGGCTGTTCGTCGGCATCGAGGAGCATCGGCCGCTCGCTCATTGGGGCGACGGACGCTTCGTCAACACCTTCGGCGAACTGTTCAGCGTCAATCCGGACGAGGTCGGCAATGCCGAGGCACTGCTGGATTTCGCGGTCCCGAGGGCACGCAGGGGATCGTCACGCGCCGCTATGCGGAACTCACGCAGCAGTTGAAGTCCCTGGCCCTGGAACCGCGCAAGGTGGCCTGTCCGAGCGCCAGGCCTGGTCGGCGCGGCTCGAGCAACGGCCTCACGCTGCTGATCGGCCGCGATGAAGGCGTTGCGGTCAACGACCGGATCGCCCGCTGGGTGGCGGTTCATCCGACCGTAGCCGGCCCGGCTCAACGAACGCACCGAGGTCATCGACCTGCGCTACCCGAACGGCTTTGCGGTCAGGGCGCCGGGGGTGCTGGATCAGGAAGGACATGAAAGAAGCGAGCGTAGCAGCAGCAAAGAGATCGCCAGGCGACCATGACGAGAGAGAGTAAAGATCTGCTGGTTGGACTCGACATCGGCACCTCCAAGGTGGTGACGATCGTGGCCGAAATGCACAGCGACGGCGAGTACGAAGTCGTCGGCATCGGCCAGCACGAGTCACGCGGCCTCAAGAAGGGCGTTGTCGTCGACATCGAGAAGACGGTGGCTTCGATACAGTCCGCGCTCGAGGAGGCCGAACTGATGGCGGGCTACAAGATCCGGACGGTCGTGACCGGCATCGCCGGCAGCCATATCCGCAGCTTCAATTCGATCGGCATGGTGGCAATCAAGGACAAGGAGGTCACCGAGGCCGACGTGCTGCGGGTGACCGAGACCGCCAAGGCGGTGAATATCCCTACCGACCAGCAGATCCTGCACGTGCTGCCGCAGGAATACATCATCGACGGCCAGGAGGACATCCGCGAGCCGGTCGGCATGAGCGGCGTGCGCCTGGACGTGAAGGTGCACATCGTGACCGGTGCGGTGTCGGCGGTGCAGAACATCATCAAGTGCGTGCGCCGCTGCGGCCTCGAGGTCCAGGACCTGATCCTGCAGCCACTGGCGTCGAGCAGCGCGGTGCTGACCGCCGACGAGAAGGAACTCGGCGTCGCCCTGGTCGACATCGGCGGCGGCACCACCGACATCGCCGTGTTCGTCGGAGGCGCCATCCGGCACTCGGCGGTTCTCGCGGTGGCGGGTGACCAGATCACCAACGACATCGCAATGGCTCTTCGCACGCCGACCGCCGATGCGGAGGACATCAAGCTGCGGCACGGTCTTGCCAAGCAGGTGCTGGCCAATCCGAGCGACAAGATCGAGGTGCCGGGAATCGGCGACCGCGGGCCGCGCTCGCTGTCCAAGCAGGCGCTGGCCGCCGTGATCGAGCCTCGCGTCGAGGAACTGTTCTCGATGGTGCAGCAGACCATCCGCGAATCCGGCTACGAGGAGGCGATCTCGTCGGGCATCGTGATCACCGGCGGCTCCAGCCTGCTGCCGGGGATGGCCGAACTCGCCGAAGACATATTTCTGAAGCCGGTGCGCGTGGGCGCGCCGGACTACGACGGGTCACTCGCCGATGTGGTGAGGACTCCCAGATTTGCCACCGCCATGGGTCTGCTCGAGGAAGCTCGCCAGATCCGGCTGCGGGGGCGCAAGGTTGCGGAGCAATCGGGTTCGTTCAAGGACACGATGCGTCGCATGAAGGAGTGGTTCCTTGGAAACTTCTAGGACCGCCCCTTCGTTTTTCCAGAGCGCGTACTCCTGCCCGGTGTCGCGCTCGCCAGCCCAGGCAACCATGCCGACGGCTGTTTTGTTCAACCAGGAGGCCAAATAAAATGTCTTTTAAGATGCTTGAATCGGATCTCGACGGCGCTGTGATCAAGGTCGTTGGAATCGGCGGAGGCGGCGGCAACGCTGTCAACCACATGGTCAATCGGGGTGTGCAGGGCGTGGAGTTCATCGCCATCAACACCGACCGGCAGGCACTGAGCCGCTCGCTGGCCAGCAAGACGATCCAGCTCGGCGACCAGGGGCTCGGCGCCGGCGCCAACCCGGAAGCCGGCCGCGCAGCGGCGCAAGTGGCGCGTGGCGACATCCGTGCGGCGCTGGAGGGCGCCAACATGGTGTTCATCACTGCCGGCATGGGCAAGGGTACGGGTACCGGTGCGTCTCCTGTGGTTGCGGAGATCGCCAAGGAACTCGGCATCCTGACGGTGGGCGTGGTGACCAAGCCGTTCAACTACGAGGGCAGCCGCAAGCTGCGGGTGGCCGATGAAGGCATCGACAACCTGATCGCCCAGGTCGATTCGCTGATCGTCGTCCTCAACGAGAAGCTGTTCGAGGTGATGGACGAGGACGCGACGCTGGAAGATGCGTTCAAGCGCGCCGACGATGTGCTGAACAACGCGGTGGCCGGCATTGCCGAGATCATCAACGTGCCCGGCCTGGTCAACGTCGACTTCGCCGACGTGAAGACGATCATGGGCGAGCAGGGCAAGGCGATGATGGGTATCGGCGAAGCCTCCGGGCTGGACCGTGCGCGCCTGGCGGCAGAGCAGGCAGTGTCCTCGCCTCTGCTGGACGGCGTCGACCTGCATGGCGCCCGCGGCGTCATCGTCAACATCACGGCAACCCGTTCCCTGAAACTGCGTGAAACCAACGAGGTCATCAATACGATCAAGCAGTTCTGCGCAGAGGACGCCACGATCATCCACGGCACGGTCTACGAAGAGGACATGGAGGACTCGCTGCGGGTAACCGTCGTGGCCACCGGCATCGGCAAGGTGATCCGCAAGCCGCAACTGGTTCCCCAGACCTCGGTCAAGACCGGCACCGACAACGCCACCGTCGAGTCGGGTGAATACGCAGCGGGCCTGGATGAGCCGGCAGTGTTCCGTAATCCCCGTTCGGAGGCCAGCGCGCGCATCAGCGCCATGGCCCAGAAGGGTGTGGAGCGCCTGGACATCCCGGCATTCCTTCGCCGCCAGGCCGACTAAGGGCAGCGTCTGTCAAGCGGCTGGCGCTGACAGGGTTCTACCTGCTCCGGGGGCCTGTTCCCCGGGGGCGGTGATGGCCCTGGCGTGGTGCCAGGGGGTTGATCGTCGGCCTTCCGGTCAACCCGTCCTTCTGGATGATCTTGGATTTTCAGGGGCATCCGGAGGGTTTCCGCCTGCCGGAATAGAATCAGGAGGTCTTTCTGATTTCCGCATCGATGCACGTTTGCACGTGCGGGCTGCCGGCTCTGCGTAGCCGGCGCCTTCGCGGAAGGTTGCGCGCGCAGGCCCGCATCCGCTACCTTCCAGTTGTTCACCCACCATATCCAGACCATCATGACCATCAAACCAGGCGACAAGCTACCGGATGCCACCCTCAACGAGTTCTATGACGAGGAGCGCAACGGCTGTTCGATAGGACCCAATTCATTCAAGGTTGCCGATCTCGTCAAGGGCAAGAAGATCGTCATCTTCGGTCTGCCCGGCGCCTTCACGCCCACCTGTTCGGCCAAGCACGTGCCGGGTTATGTGAAGCAGTTCGACCAGCTCAAGGCGAAGGGCGTGGACGAGATCTGGTGCGTCTCGGTCAACGACGCCTTTGTGATGGGCGCTTGGGGCCGGGACCAGGAAGCGGGCGACAAGGTCCGCATGATGGGCGACGGCAGCGCCGAGTTCACCCAGGCCTGCGGCCTGTCAATGGACATGACGGCTCGCGGCATGGGGATCCGCTCCTGCCGGTATGCGATGGTGGTGGAAGACGGTGTTGTCAAGATGCTCAACCGGGAGGAGCCCGGCAAGTTCGAGGTGAGCTCGGCCGAGGCAGTACTCAAGGCACTCTGAATCCTGCGTCGCTGCCCGCAATAGCCCACCGCAAGACCGACCGGTCGCACGCTCCATGCTCAGGCAACGCACGCTCAAGCAGCCCGTTCAGACCACCGGCATCGGGCTGCATTCCGGACAGCGGGTCAATCTGACGATACGTCCGGCCGCGGTCAACAGCGGCATCGTTTTCCGGCGCATCGATCTCGATCCGCCGGTCAGGATTCCGGCGCAGGCCAGTCATGTGACCGATACCCGACTGGCGTCGACCCTCTCCGCTGCCATCGACGGGCCCGGCCTGAACATCAAGGTCTTCACCGTGGAACACCTCATGTCGGCGCTGGCGGGTCTGGGCATCGACAACGCGCTGATCGATATCGACGGCGGCGAGGTGCCGATCCTCGACGGCTCGGCGGGGTCCTTCGTCTACCTGCTGCAGTCCGCCGGCGTGGTCGAGCAGAGCGCTGCCAAGCGCCTCCTGCGCATCCTCAAGCCGGTGGAGATCCGGGAAGGCGACAAGTGGGTGAGGCTCGAGCCGTACTTCGGTTTCAAGGTGAGTTTCGAGATCGAATTCGGCCAGGCTGCAATCGACGCCACCGGTCAGCGCATCGAGATCGACTTTGCCCATACCTCCTATGTCCGGGAGATCGCGCGGGCACGAACCTTCGTGATGGCCAAGGAAGTGGAGGCGCTGCGCACCCATGGGCTTGCCCTGGGTGGCAGCCTGGAGAACGCCATCGTCGTGGACGATCACAGGGTGCTCAACCGTGACGGCCTGCGCTACAGCGACGAGTTCGCCAAGCACAAGGCGCTGGATGCCATCGGTGACCTTTACCTGATCGGCCACACCATCCTCGGTGCCTATCATGCGCGCAAGTCCGGCCATGCACTCAACAACCAGCTGGTGCGGGCCGTGCTGGCCGACACCACGGCCTGGGAGATCGCGACCTTTGCGCAGGCGCGCAATGCACCGCCCGCCTTCGCCCTGGACTGGCTGCAGGCCTGAGCGGCCGGCCTGCACCAACGGGCGACTCGCCATGTTAGCGCTCCTCAGGGTCACCGCCATCCTGGTCGCGCTGGCCGCAATCGGCTTCGTGCTCGCCTACCTCTCCACCGGCGACGCCAAGCACCTCGGTCGCGCGAAGCGCACGCTGTTCGGCGGCATCATCGCTGCCTTCGTGTTCTTCGCGGTGATGTTCATTCAGCGGCTGTTCTGAGGGGAGAGGCCGGTCGATCGCCTCAGGCCATTGACTGGCCGCCGTTGAGGTCCAGCATCACTCCGGTGATGAAGGCTGAATCATCGGAAGCGAGGAAAGCGACGGCGGCAGCGACGTCCTCGACCTCGCAGTGGCGACGCAGGGGAATCTCCTCCAGGACTTGCGCACGTTCCTGCGGCGTGCGGCGCTGGGCCCATAGCCCCCGGGTGCGCTCCGTCATCACCACACCGGGGCAGATGCAATTGACGGTGATGCCGTGCGGTCCGTACTCCAGGGCCAGCTGCCGCGTCATGGAGGCAACCGCCCCCTTTGCCGCGGCGTAGTTGGCGCCGGCGATCAGGCTGCCGAAGCGACCCGCCTTCGAGCCGAAATTGACGATGCGTCCGTAGCCGTTCTTCACCATCGAAGGAAGCACGGCCTTGCTGGCCCAGACGGCCCCCATCACGTTCAGGTCGAGTACCTGCTTCCAGTCCTCGTCCGCCTCCTCTTCGAACCGGTACGGGGTGTGCAGCGAGCCGCCTGCGTTGTTGACCAGCACATCGATCCGGCCATGCTCCCGCAGCACGCCGGCGACGGCCTCAGCGACCATGCCGGGATTGGAGGAGTCCACGACCAGTCCGTGCATCTCGAGGTTGGCCGCTTGCGCGGCGGCTGCCGCCTGCGCGAGCGCAGCTTCGTCCCGGTCGGTGAAGCAGACGGTTGCGCCTTCGGCCGCAAGCCTGGCGGCGCAGGCGAAGCCGATGCCGCGCGCGGCCGCAGTCAGCAACACCACCCGGCCGCTCATCCGGCGGCATGCCCGGGCGGGGTCGGCCTCCCGTATGGCTTCCGGCCCCCCTCTGTGGATACTGGGCGTCATGAGCTCACTCCACCCTGATGTTGGCGAACTTGATGACCTTGCCCCAGCGCTCCGTTTCCTGCCGGATCCGCTGCTTGAAGTCGTCGATGGATCCCCCCACCGGTTCGGCACCGACCGTTTCCAGCCGCTGCCTGAACTCGGGGGTGGCGAGTGCCGCGACCACCGCGGCATTGAGCTTCTCCAGGATCGGTTGCGGGGTGCCGGCGGGTGCCAGGAGTGCGAACCATCCTTGCGAATCGAAGCCCTTGACGCCGGCTTCGTCCAGGGTCGGCAGGTCGGGCGTCGAGCTCGAGCGCTTCATCGTCGTTACCGCCAAAGCCCTCAGGTTGCCCGCACGGATCTGGGGCAGGGCGGCCGGCAGGTTGTCGAACATCATCTCGATCTGGCCGCCGACCAGGTCCTGCAGCGCAGGCGCGCTTCCCTTGTAGGGCACGTGCACGATCGACGTGTCCGTCATCGCCTTGAACATCTCGGCCGAGAGGTGCGGCGTTCCGCCGATGCTCGAAGAGCCGTAGTTGAGCTTGCCTGGGTTCTGCTTTGCGTAGGCGATCAGTTCCTGCGGCGTCTTCACCGGCAACTTGCTGGTGACGATCAGGACGTTGGGCACCGATGCCACGACCACGATCGGCGCCAGTTCCTTCTGGGGATCGAACGGCAGGTTCGAGAAGATCTGCGGGTTGATCGTCAGCGTCTGCGGCGCGCCCAGAACCAGGGTATAGCCGTCGGCCGGGGCGCGGACTGCTTCGCCCATACCGATATTGCCGCTAGCGCCGGCCTTGTTGTCGACGATGAACGGCTGACCGAGGGACGCCTGCAGGCGCTCGCCGACCGCCCGCGCCACGATGTCGGTCGCGCCGCCGGGGGGAAACGGCACGATGATCCGGACCGGCCTGCTCGGGTATGTGTTCTGCGCCTGGGCGGAACCCAGGCAGGCTGCCGCCGCCACGGCGAAGAGGACTGCGGTGATTCGTCTCATCTGATTCTCTCCTTTCTGATCGCTTTGTCCAGGATGACTGCATGCCTCACTGACTGAGCGCCGGGTGAGGGATGACAGAGCAAGCTCAGCTCATCCAGGTTCCCCCATTGACGTCCAATGAGTGTCCCGTGATGTAGCGTGCCTCGGCGGAGCAGAGGAAGCGGACCGCTTCGGCGATCTCGGCCGGCAGGCCGAGCCGTCCCAGGGGAATGCGCTGGGCAAGTTCCGGCCAGCGCTCGCGCGGGATCATCGTTCCTTCGATCGAGCCCGGAACCACCGCATTGACCCTGGCACCGGCCGGCGCCAACTCGATCGCCAGCGATTTCACGAGCGACAGCAGGCCTGCTTTCGATGCGCAGTAGTGCGCCTTCGTGCCCTGGGGCGAGGCGGTCAGCGCTGCGTAGCCGGTGCGTGCTGCGCGCGAGGAAATCATCACCATCGAACCCTGCGATCGGCGCAGCGCGCCGATCGCTGCCTGTGCGACCAGGAAGGCCCCGGTCAGGTTGACGTCGATGAGGCGGCGCCATTCCTGCGCGCTGATCTCCTCTATCGGCAGTGGTGGCGCCGTGATAGCGGCCGAATGCACCAGCGCCGCGACCTCGCCGGCCGAAGCCGCCCGCGACAGGAGCGCACGGCATGCGTGCTCGTCGGTGATGTCGGTCTGCACGAAGTGCACGCCTTCCGGCAGCGGGCCGTCGGGCGGCCGCAGATCCCCGATCATGACCTGGTGATCGGCGGCAAAGCGCTGCACGCAGGCCCAGCCGATGTTGCTGGAGCCGCCGGTGACGATGGCAACCGGCCGCATGCTCAGTAGTCCGAAACGGGGATGTGGCTTGCCTGGGGATCGACGGCGACGTCGATGACCGTCGGCAGTTCCGCGCCGCGCGCGCCAACGATAGCGTCGGCGAGATCTCCGGCCCGGTCGACACGGATGCCGTGGCATCCCATGCCGCGGGCGATCATTGCGAAATCCATCTCGCTGAAGTCCACGGCGATGCGGCGCTGCTTCATGTTGTCGCGGACCATTCCGAGCCCCTGGTTGTTGGCGACGATGACGGTGATCGGCAGGCGCTCCTGCACGCAGGTGGCGAGGGTGGCCATAGTCATGGCGGCACCGCCGTCGCCGATCAGGCAGACGACATTGCGTTGCGGGTACACCAGCTTGGTTGCCGCGGCGGCGGGGAGGCCCCAGCCCATGCCGCCAATCCCGCCCGGCACCACCAGCTGGCCGGGCGTGCGCACGCGCAGCCTGCTGGTCGCCCAGATGCGGTTGTTGCCGGCATCGAGCACCAGCATGTCGCGTGGGGTGAGGACCTGGTCGAGAACGCGGATGATGTCGGCATTGTGCAGGGTACCGGCGGCGGCGACGCTGGGCGGAAGGACGCCGTAGCCCTCGGCCCGGTTGTTGGCCTCGATGTCGGCCACCCGCGCCGCGCGGTGCTGCTCGCCAAGCGCGAGCGTGCTCAGGCGCTGCAGTACATCCACCACGTCTGCGGTGATCGCCAGGTCCACGGGGTAGACCCAGCCAGCGTTGCGAGGATCGATGTCCACCTGGACGATGGTCTGGCGGTCCGGATCGATCAACCCGGCATCGCGAAACCGCAGGTAGTCGGGACCGAGGCTCGCGCCGAGGGCGACCACCAGATCCGCCTTGCCGAGCATCCGGTTCGCGCTGCTGCTGCCCCAGGTGCCCAGCATGCCGACGGATATCGCCGTGGTTTCGTCGACGACGCCCTTGCCGTTGTAGCTGGTGGCGACGGCGATACCGGCGCTGCCGGCGACCTGCGCCAGCAATTCCCGGGAGCGCTCCGTCTGCGCGCCCTGACCGGCAACGATGACCGGGTTCTTCGCCTGTGCAATGAGAGACGCCAGTTGCGCCACCGCCTGCGGATCGGGCTGCTGGGGCGTGTGCCGCAGATATCCGGCCGAAGGGTAGAGTTTCACCCGCTGCTGCTCGGGCATTTCCCGACGGATGATCGGCGACTTCAGCACCAGTGCCGCAGGACCCATTCGCGGCAACTGCGCGTGCTTGAACGCCAGTTGCAGACCGTAGACCGCCTCGTGGGGTTCGGTGGCATAGGCGGTGTACTTGGTCATCGTGCCGAGCACCGTCCGGATATCGGCTGCGCCGTAGTCGCCGGTCATGGTCTGGTACACGCCATACATGCCGAAGCCGTCGTAGCAGGAAGTGTCGGTGAGCACCACCATCGGCGAACCCGCGAAATAGGCTTCGAGGATGCCGAAACCGCCGGTGGTGTTCACCCAGGGACCCTGTCCCATGAAGACGCCGGGCTTGCCGGTGAGGCGGCCATAGACTTGCGCCATCACCGACGCGACCTGCTCGCTGCGCGTGAGAACCACGCGCAGGCGATCGCGCACCTCGTCGAACTCGTCGAGCATCCAGGTGATGCCCAGCCCCGGCAGCGTGAAGGCATGGCTGGCGCCACATTCGATCAGGGTGCGAACCAGCGCATTCTTTGTCGTTGCCAAACGTCTCTCCTCTGTGCGGCAGTAGAACCGGCGTCGCATCGGATCCTCAGTGCAAGCGCTTGCACGAAAGTTAGATCGGCTTTGGCGATGGGTCAATAAAGGGTTTTCCCGGAGTCGACGGTGCATGCGGTTGCAGGCCGAGGAGGGCGACTATCATGCGGGCACTTCCCTACCGGGCGCGCCCATGCCTTCGTCGCGCAACACCGCAGGTCCGGATCTGCCGACCGGCCGATCGCCCTCGCTGGCGGACGTCGCCTCGCTCGCGGGGGTCTCGAGCGGCACCGTTTCGCGGGCGCTGTCCCGGCCCGACATGATCAGCAAGGCTACCCGCGACCGCGTGCTGGCAGCCGTCGAGCGGCTCGGATACGTGGCCAACGGCGCCGCTCGCGCACTGGCGATGCGGCGCACGATGACGGTCGGCGCCATCGTCCCGCGTTTCGGGGGCTCCTCCTTTCCGACCATGATCCAGGCGCTCGAGACGGCGCTCGCACAGCAGGGATATACGCTGCTCCTTGCGGCGCCGGAACACCGCCAGTCAGACGAGGCGTCGATCCTGCGCACGATGCTCGAGCGCGGGGTGGATGCGGTGGCTTTGCTGAGCAGCGAGCATCCGCGCGAAGTGTTCGGCATGCTGTCCAACAGCCGCATTCCTTTCGTGATGATGTGGGCGCAGGAAAGCCGTGAGGGCACCTGCATCGGATTCGACGAGCCGGCGGCCGCCGGGTTGCTGATCGATCACCTTGCCGACCTCGGCCATCAGCGTATCGGTTTCATCGGGGGGCGCACGACCGACAACGAGCGCGCCCGGCGTCGATTCCAGGGGCTGCTGCGGGCGGTGGCCAGGCGTGGACTCGAACTGCTGGAGGAGGCGACGTTTGAAACGGACTACGGCTTTCGCGAAGGCTTCGAGGCGATGTCGGAACTGATTTCGAGGAAGCTTCCCGTCAGCGCCGTCGTCTGCGGCAACGACTATCTCGCAGCCGGCGCCCTCTCGTCGCTCGATCGTGCCGGGGTCCAGGTACCGGGGTCACTGTCGGTGGCCAGCTTCAACGACAACGACTTCGCGCCGTTCCTGCATCCGCCGTTGACGACAGTGCGCCTGCCGATCCAGGAAATCGGCAGGCGCTCCGGCGAGTACCTGATCGCGCGCCTGCGCGACGAGTCGCCGGCATCGTCGGGGCCGTTGCCGGTGGAACTGGTGAGGCGTGCGAGCACGGGCACCGGCACCGGCCCCGGCACTAAGAAGCGCGGTAGGACTTCTGCCGCCTGACGAAGGAACTCAGGGCCGCCGAGAGTTCCGGATTCATCTCCGTCGCCTCCAGAGACTGCAAGGCATCGAGTGCGCCGGCGCTGATCGCCTCCTTGGTCCTGACCGGCGGCGGCGCAGCGTCGTGGATGGCGATCGGGCGGAAGCGGATTCGCCCGACCAGCCAGCCGCGGGCGCGAAGCCCTTCCACCAGGCTCGGCTCGAACTGGCGAAGGCGGGCCGCGACCGCTGCCGAGCCTGCGGTCACCACCAGAATCTGGTTTGCCAGCTTCAGTGGCTTGAGCCCCAGCCGGGGCTGCAACTGCAGGAGGTCACGCTCGAGCGCCGACAGCCGCTCATAGGTGGACCACAGGTCTGTTCCTTTCAGGAACGACAGAGCCGGCAGTGGATCGCGCCTGCGGCGGTTGCCGGCGTTCTCGCCGCGGCTGCCCCCTTGTTTCATGACTACCTGTCGACCCCGCGCGCAGGCAGGGGGTCAGCATCCCGCCACCATGGCCCCTGCGGGGAGCGCGGCCGCGCCGAGCAATACTGCGAAGGAAAGTAATATGCGGTTCATCCCGGTCTCCTCGTCACGGCTTCGCCGTTGTCTTACCCAGGCGCCAGTCTAGCGCCGATCCGTGCGGCGCATCGCGCCAGTGAGCCTTCATGACCAGAACGACCAGTACTATAGTGCGCACTCGCCGCGCCTCCTTTCCAGCGGCACCCTGGGTACGGCGAGCAGCCGTCTTCCTGCTGGTGTTGCTTGCGGGGTTCTCGACCCCGGCCTTTGCCGATTCCCTGGAGGATTACCAGGGCGCCGTCGAACAGCGACGGCTCGGAGTGGAGGAGGCCGCCAAGACCTTGTCGACGGTGCCGGTGACCGGCCTGCTGGCATTGCGTGAGCGGCTCCGGCTGCTTCTCGAAGCATCGCGCAGCGCGCGCGCCCCGTTCGAGGAGCGACGAAACAACCTGCGCGCCGACCTCGAGCGCCTGGGTCCGGCGCCGGCAAAGGATGCCGCCCCCGATTTGCCGGAAATCGCCGCCGAGCGCGCATCGATCGCTGCGGAACTGGCCCGCCACGAGTCCGTCCTGCGCCAGGCCGACCTGAATGATGCTCTCGCGGAGCGCACCCTGGATGTCATCGCGGAGCGCCGCAAGCAGGCGTTCTACAGCCAGATCCTCAAGCGCAGCGAGTTTCCCGCCAGCCGTTCCGTACTGACGGCGGCGGCCGACGGCCTGGCGGCAACCGCCGCGCTTTCGGCCCGCTGGTTCTGGGGGCTCGTCTCCCATTGGCGGGATATCGACGTTCTCGGGCGAAACCTGGTGCTGCTGTCGGGCGCGCTGGGGCTGGCGCTGGTCTTGTTCATCCCGGTGCGCCGGCAGGTGGACCGGCGCATCACGAACGTCATGCGCCGTGCCGAGCCGAGCCCATCGCGGCGCACGATCGCCGCCGCCGCGCGCACGGTCGGGCGGGTGGTGCCCGGAGTGCTGGCGGGTGCGATCCTGTACGGGGCGATGAGCCTGGTGGGGGGCATTGAACAGGCCGGGGATGCCCTGGCGCGCACCGTCTGGCTGTGGTTTCTCATCGTGCTCGCCGTCAACGGCGCTGCGACCGCCACGCTCGGCCGGAACCTGCCCGGCTGGAACCTGATTCCGCTGGCGCTCGCCGCGCGATTGAGCGTGCACGCCCTGGTCCTGACGGCGACCGTGCTGCTGGGGCTGGATGCCGTGCTGCAGGTGACCGCGCGGCTGGTCGGTGTGGCCGAGCAGTGGTACCTGCTGCAGAGTGCCGCGGTGGCAGTCCTCCTGGCAGCGTGCATCCTGCTGCTGACGAGATACAAGCTCTGGCGGCAAAGCGACACGGCCGGTCACGATGCAGCCGGGGGGGCGGTTGCCGCGCCGCAAGCGCCCGGCGCGCAGAGCGTTCCGAGCGGCCCGGCCGGCCAAGCCGGGCAGGTGGCGCCGGTGCTGTCCAAACTCCTCTGGGGTGCCACGGCCCTGTCGATCGTCATCCTGGTGGCGGTGGTGCTGGGCCGCGTCGCCCTCGGTTACTTCCTGGCGACGCGCTTCTTCTTCCTGCTGGGGCTGGTGCTGGCTGCCTGGGGCGTGCGGGCAGTCCTGCAGGAGGCGCTGGCGAAACTTGCGCGGATGTGGTCGGTCCGCTCAGGCGCGACGCCGGCGCGGCTGGAGCCGTCCGCATACGCGGCTCCCTCGGCACTGTCGTTCTGGATGGGGCTCGGCGCCGACATCCTGGTGCTGATGCTGTTCGCCCCGCTGGTCTTCCTGGTGCTGGGCGCCGATCCGACCGACGTGCAGGCCGCGATTCGCGATGCCTTCTTCGGGATCCGGGTCGGCAACGTGACGATCTCGCTGTTCAAGCTGCTGTCGGCGGTGTTCGTCTTCTTCGTCATCTACGGCATCACGCGGGTGATCCAGCGCGTCGCGGACGCGCGCCTGTTCGAGTCGCTGCGGATCGACACGGGCGTGCGCGACTCCTTCAGCACGCTGATCGGTTACGTCGGCGTGGTCGTCGGCGCACTGGCCGCGATCGGCACGATCGGGCTGGACCTGTCCAGCATCGCGATCGTTGCCGGCGCCCTGTCGGTCGGCATCGGCTTCGGCCTGCAAAGTATTGTCAACAACTTCGTCTCCGGCCTCATCCTGCTGTTCGAGCGTCCGATCAAGAAAGGTGACTGGATCGTCGTGCCTTCCGGCGAAGGGTTCGTCAAGCGCATCAGCGTGCGGTCCACTGAAATCCAGACGTTCGACAAGGCGTCGGTGATCGTGCCGAATTCGGAGCTGATCAGTGGCACCGTGACCAACCTGACCCACGGCGACACCATCGGCCGGGTGAGCGTGAAGATCGGCGTCTCCTACGACGAAGATCCGGACCGGGTCATGGCTCTGCTCCTGGAGGTAGCCACCCGCACGCCGCTGGTCATGAAGATCCCCGAGCCGTTCATCTATTTCGCCGGATTCGGGGACAGCTCGCTGGACTTCGAAATCCGGGTTCACGTCCGGGACGTATCCAACTCGCTGCTGGTCCGCAGCAACCTGCGGCTGGGGGTCTTCAAGAAGCTGCGTGAAGCGGGCGTCGAGATACCGTACCCGCATCGCACGGTGTATATCCGCAAAGGAGCCGATGCGGCCGACGTGGCAGGCTCAGCCGACGCGGCCGACTCAGTCGGCGCAGCCGGCGCCACCGGGTCGCCGTCGTCATAGACCGTGAACCGCAGTACCCCTGGCTCGGGAGGTGTCCGCCCTCCGGGCCGGACAGGGGTCGCGTGATACCATTTTCGGTTTGGTTTGCCTACGGCAGCCATTCCACATTCGACTCGATCAATACATGTTCCAGAAAGTCCTGACCAGCCTGTTCGGCAGCCGCAATCAGCGTCTGCTGAAACAGTACGGGAAAGCCGTCGAACAGATCAACCTCCTCGAGCCGTCGCTGGTAGAGCTCACGGACGACGACTTGCGCGCCAAGACGGTGGAATTCCGCGAGCGCCTGGCAAGCGAAACGGCCGGCGGCAAGGATCTGGCGCAGGCACTGCAGGATCTGCTGCCGGAAGCCTTCGCCGTCTGCCGCGAAGGCGCAAAGCGCTCGCTCGGCATGCGCCACTTCGATGTCCAGCTGGTCGGCGGCATGGTGCTTCACGACGGCAAGATCGCGGAGATGCGAACCGGCGAAGGCAAGACGCTCACGGCCACGCTGGCGGTGTACCTCAACAGCCTCGCCGGCCGCGGCGTTCATGTGGTGACGGTCAACGACTACCTGGCTTCGCGCGACGCCGCCTGGATGGGCAAGCTCTACACGTTCCTCGGGATGAGCGTCGGCGTGATCGTTTCGCAGCAGCCGCCGGACGAAAAGCGCAAGGCCTATGCGTCGGACATCACGTACGGGACCAACAACGAATACGGCTTCGACTATCTTCGCGACAACATGGTCTACGACGTCGAAGCGCGGATGCAGCGCAAGCTGTTCTACGCGATCGTCGACGAGGTCGACTCGATCCTGATCGACGAGGCGCGCACGCCGCTGATCATCAGCGGTCCCGCCGAGGATCACGCCGATCTCTACGTCAAGATGAACGCGGTCGCCCCGATGCTGCAGGCGATGGAGCGGGAGCCGAAGTCCGACGAGCCTGATGTCCCCGGCGACTACTGGGTGGACCAGAAGGCTCACCAGGTCCATCTGTCCGAAGCCGGCCACGAGCGGGCCGAGGAAATACTCGGCCGCATGGATCTGATGCCTGAAGGCGCCAGCCTCTACGATCCGGCCAACATCGCACTGATCCATCACCTCATGGTGGCGCTGCGGGCCCATACCCTGTACCACAAGGACCAGCACTACGTGGTGCAGGAGGGCGAAATCGTCATCGTCGACGAATTCACCGGCCGGCTGATGGTGGGTCGGCGCTGGTCAGACGGCCTGCATCAGGGTGTCGAAGCGAAGGAGGGGGTGAGCATCCAGTCGGAGAACCAGACGCTCGCCTCGATCACGTTCCAGAATTACTTCCGCATGTACGACAAGCTGGCCGGCATGACCGGCACGGCGGATACCGAGGCCTACGAGTTCCAGGAGATCTACAAGCTGGAGACGGTGGTGGTGCCCACCCACCGTGAAATGATCCGCAACGATCTGCAGGACCAGGTGTTCCGCACCGCCCGCGAAAAGTACAACGCCATCATTCTCGATATCCAAGACTGCTATGACCGCGGCCAGCCGGTACTGGTCGGCACCACCTCGATCGAGAATTCGGAGCTGCTGTCCGGTCTCCTGGACGAGCAGAAACTGCCGCACAATGTCTTGAACGCCAAGCAGCATGCGCGCGAGGCCGAGATCGTCGCGGAGGCCGGCAAGCCCAAGCAGATCACCATTGCCACCAACATGGCCGGCCGCGGCACGGACATCGTCCTCGGTGGCAGCCTCGAGAAGCAGATCGACGCGCTCGCCGGCCGGGCCGAGCTCACGGCGGAGCAGAGAGCGGCCATGGAGGCCAGCCTGCGCGCGGACTGGGATGGGCTTCATCAGGCGGTGCTGCAGGCTGGAGGCCTGCACATCGTGGGCACCGAGCGGCATGAATCGCGGCGCATCGACAACCAGCTGCGCGGCCGGTCCGGGCGCCAGGGCGACGCGGGATCGTCGCGCTTCTACCTGTCGATGGAAGATCCGCTGCTCAAGATCTTCGCCGGTGATCGCCTCAAGGCGATCATGGACCGGCTGAAGCTGCCCGAGGGCGAGGCGATCGAATCCGGGCTGGTGAGCCGTTCGATCGAGTCCGCCCAACGCAAGGTCGAGGCGCGCAACTTCGACATCCGCAAGCAACTGCTGGAATACGACGACGTCGCCAACGAGCAGCGCAAGGTCATCTACGGCCAGCGCAACGAACTGCTCGATTCGTCCGACGTCACCGAACTGATCACAAGCCTGAGGCGGGGCGTCTTCGAAGAAGTCTTCCGCCGCCACGTACCGGCCGAGAGCATCGAGGAGCAATGGGACATTGCCGGCCTAGAAAATGCGCTCCAGGCCGAGTGGCAGCTCGAGGTGCCGATTGCCCAGCGGCTGAAGGACAATCCGGAGCTGTCCGACGATGAACTCCTCGCCGGGGTGGTGGAGTCGGCAGACACGCTCTACCAGTCGAAAATCGACCAGGTCGGCAAGGAGGCGTTCGGCAATTTCGAGCGTTCGATCACGCTTCAGTCGATCGACCAGCACTGGCGCGAACACCTGTCCGCGCTCGACTACCTGCGACAGGGCATTCACCTGCGCGGCTACGCGCAGAAGAACCCCAAGCAGGAGTACAAGCGCGAAGCCTTCGAGTTGTTCGAACTGATGCTGCAGACGATCCGCAACGAAGTCACGCGGGTCCTGATGAACGTCCAGATCCAGTCGGCGGCCGAGGCCGAGGAAGTGGCCGAGCAGGTCGAGGACAAGGCTGAGGCGGCCTTTGGTGGCGCCAACTATGTCCATGCCGATGCCGGTGCTGCCGCAGACAGCCAGGAAGAGGATCCCGAGACGGTGGCGCTGCGCCTGCAGATGTCACCTGACAACGGGCAGGACGACTCGCAGCAGCCGTTCCGCCGATTCGGCCAGAAGATCGGCCGCAACGATCCCTGCCCCTGCGGATCGGGCCGCAAGTACAAACAGTGCCACGGCCGCCTGGCCTGATCGCGACTCTTAGTCCCGGAGCCTTCTAGCCGTCCCGTCCCGGCCCCGGTCCGAAGAACGCCCTGATCTCGTCGCGTTGGGCCAGGGCGTCGCGTCGCCCCATGGCCAGCAGCCGGCGGGTGTAGCTGCGGTCGAACAGCAGATATGAGCTGAAGGCGGCGCCCCGTCCGCGGGTCGCACCCATTACCCTGAGCAGCGCGCGCACACTGCGCGGCAGGCGCTTCACGTGAGGCTCGGCCACCTTGTCGAGCGTGCGGCTCGGGGAGATGACCAGGGTCTGCAGGGGCTTCAGCGGCACGCCCGACCTGACCTTCGGCGGCATCTGGGAGAGCGTACGGTTGATTCGCTCGAGTCGTTCCAGGTCGCTGTTGAGGGCGTCGAGAAAGATGCTCGCCAGTGCGTGCGCACCTACCTGCCCCAGCGTCGGATAGCTGTGCTGCGACCCCTCTTCATCGCGGTGCCGTGCATTGCGGTCGGCTTCGGCCGAACCGACGACCAGGATCTTGCGCGCCCCGAGGTGGATGGCCGGGCTGATCGGCGCGGTCTGTCGCATCGAACCGTCGCCGAAAAACTCGTTGCGCCCCTCCATGTTCAAGGCAACGGCGGGGAACAGGAAGGGAATGGCGCTGGAGGCCATCAGGTGGTCGGCAGTCAGTACCGCCGGGCAGGTCAGGCGCTGGCTGCGCTTGGCAGGCTCATGCGGGTCGCGGCTCTGGAAGAAGGTGACGTGGTGACCGGAGGTGTAGCTCGAAGTCGAGACGGCCAGGGCGTCGAAGTGGCCTCTGGCGAGGTTGCGGCCCAGCCGATCGAAGTCGATCATCCGCACCAGCAGGTCGTTGAGGGGCGACGTGTCGAACAGGGCCTTGGGCTGGCGACGGATCAGCCAACCGAGCCCGGTGCCCCCCAGCCACTGCGCGGCATTCCCGAGCGCGCCACCGGCATCTGCGCGAAACACCTGGGCAGGTTCCAGCGAACCCCAGACCACTGTCAGATTCGCCACCGCGTCGAAGAACGCATCGGATCCGGCTGCCAGAACCGTGGCATTGATGGCGCCGGCCGACGTGCCGGTGTAGATCTGGAAGGGATTGGCATCGGACGGCCAGCCGGCGTTGAGCAGCACCCGCCGGATGCCGGCCAGCACGCCGACCTGGTAGGCGGCACGGGCGCCGCCGCCGGTCAGTACGAGGCCGATAGGTAACGGCTCGGTTGAAGAAGCTCTCACGATTTCGGTTGTTCGGATTCGGTTGGATCATCCTCAACGTCTTCCGGCCTCCGGTCAAGCGAACCCGCGCGAGCGGTTGGCCCCGCATCGAACCTGCCGATGGGCGGCAGCCCGTGAAGTCGGCGTCGTTCGCCTAGAATCGACCCTGCTTCCAGGAGATCAAGCAGATGCCAGTCAATCTCGTCGCGCCGGACCCGGCCGACCTTCATGCCGTCGCCGGGCTCGAACTCGGCACTGCGCGCGCGCAGATCCGCAAGCCCAATCGGCGTGATCTGCTGATCATCCGGTTCTGCGAGGGAACGACCGCGGCCGGTGTGTTCACGCGGAACCGGTTCTGCGCCGCGCCTGTCACGGTGTGCCGCGACAATCTCGCGAGCACGTCGGGGGCGCCGCGCGCGGTGGTGATCAACACCGGTTGTGCCAATGCGGGCACCGGCCAGGTCGGCCTTGCCAATGCCAGGGCAGTCTGCTCGGCCGTGGCCGGCGCGGTCGGCTGCGATGCCGACGAGGTGCTGCCGATGTCCACCGGCGTGATCCTGGAACATCTGCCGGTCGAGCGGATCGTGTCGGGCATCCCCGCTGCAATCGACGACCTGTCGCCCGGACAACTGGGCTGCGGCGGCCGAGGCCATCATGACCACCGACACCCTGCCGAAGGCCGCGTCACGCCGCCTGGATATCGGCGGGCGCACGGTGACGATCACCGGTTTCTCGAAAGGGGCGGGCATGATCAGGCCGAACATGGCGACCATGCTCGCACTGATCGCGACCGATGCCGGCGTGCCCCGTTCGCTGCTGGCGCAGTGGGCCCGCGAGGCGGCCGACCTCAGCTTCAACCGGATCACCGTCGACGGCGATACGTCCACCAACGACACGATGCTGCTGGTGGCCACCGGCGCCGGCGCAGTCGCGGTAGCGTCGGAGGACAGTCCCGCCGCGGCCCCGATCCGCGCCGCGCTGGTCGCGATCGCCCAGGAACTGGCACAGGCCATCATCCGGGACGGCGAGGGCGCGACCAAGTTCATCACCATCACCGTAGAGAAGGCGGCGAGCACGGCCGAGGCCGCGGCCGCGGCCTACGCGATCGCGCATTCGCCGCTGGTGAAGACCGCCTTCTTCGCCTCCGACCCCAACCTGGGGCGGATCCTCGCGGCTGTCGGCTATTCCGGCATCGACGATCTGGATGTGGATCGTATCGACCTCTACCTGGACGAGGTGCATGTGGCGACGGCCGGAGGCCGGCACCCGGACTATCGCGAGGAGGATGGCCAGCGGGTGATGAAGCAGGACGAGATCGGTGTGCGCCTGGTGCTGAACCGCGGAGAAGCCGCGACCACCGTCTGGACCTGCGACCTGTCGCACGACTACGTATCGATCAACGCCGACTACCGTTCCTGAGATTCCCAGATGCCGAATGATATTTCCCGCCTGTCCAGCCGTCTCGAGGCACTCCTGGACCAGATCGAGCCTCTGCTTGGCAGGGTGGACCGTCTGCTGCCGCTGCCAAAGGAGCCGGACTGGGCCAATGCGGTCGCCTTCCGCTGGCGCCGCCGCAAGACGGCGTTCGGCAGCAGCGCCGACCTGATCCCGGTCAGCCGCCCGGCGGCGCTCAAACTCAGCGACCTGCAGAACATCGACGAGCAGAAGCGCCTGGTCGAGCAGAACACGCGCCAGTTCGTCAAGCGACGTCCCGCCAACAACGTCCTCCTGACCGGTGCGCGCGGTACCGGCAAGTCCTCGCTGATCAAGGCCTGCCTCAATGAATTTCATGGCGACGGCCTGCGCCTGATCGAGGTGGACAAGGACGACCTGGTCGACCTGCCCGATCTGGTGGAAATGGTGGGATCGCGGCCTGAACGATTCATCGTTTATTGCGACGACCTGTCCTTCGAACAGGGCGAGGGCGGCTACAAGGCATTGAAGACGGTGCTCGACGGCTCGGTCGCGGGCCAGTCCGACAACGTCCTGGTCTACGCCACCTCGAACCGGCGCCACCTGATGCCGGAGATGATGAGCGAGAATCTTCAGGCGAAGTACCAGGAGGATGGCGAAATCCATCCGGGTGAGACCTCCGAGGAGAAGATTTCCCTGTCGGAGCGCTTCGGTCTCTGGGTGGCGTTCTACCCGTTCCGGCAGGACGACTACCTGGCGGTGGTCGGTCACTGGCTCGCTTTCTTCGGCGCGACGCCCAAGGACGTCGAACGGGCGCGCGGCGATGCACTGCGCTGGGCGCTCGAGCGGGGTTCACGCTCCGGCCGGGTCGCCTGGCAGTTCGCCCGCGACTGGGCGGGTCATCACGTCAGCCGGCGCGGCGGGCGTGGCTGAATCCGACGCGTCGCGACCGGTGACCGAGGTGGCGGTCGGCGTCGTCTTTCGCGACGACGGCGCGGTGCTGATCGGCCAGCGGCTGGCGGGCAAGCCCTACGCCGGCTGGTGGGAGTTCCCGGGCGGAAAGTTCGAAACCGGGGAGGACGCGGCCCAGGCGCTCGCGCGCGAACTCGACGAGGAACTGGGCATCCGGGTCCTGGAGTCGCGCGCCTGGGTGGTTCGAGAGCACGTCTACGCGCATGCCCACGTCCGTCTTCATTTCCGGCGGGTGGTGCGATGGGATGGCCAGGTGCGCTCGCGCGAGGGGCAGGCATTCGTCTGGCGCGCTCCCGACGCGATCGACGTGGCCCCGCTGCTGCCGGCGGCGACTGCGCCGATCGCCTGGCTCGGCTTGCCGCCGCGCTATGCGATCTCCAATGCCGGCGAGTCGGGCGTGGCGGCCTTCGTGGATCGGCTCGCCGACCGCTTGCAGGAGGGCCCGGATTCACCGAGGCTGCTGCAGTTGCGCGAACCAGGCATGCCCGCGGCGCAATTCGCGGCCCTGTTCGACCCGGTGGCGGCGCTATGCCGGTCGGCGGGCGTGCGCTTGCTGGTCAGCAGCAGGCACGATCGCCGCTACTGGCGCCTGGCCGCCGACGAGACCGGCGGAGGCGTTCACCTCACCGGCCAAGACCTGCGGACCGGTCTGAGCGCCGACTGGCGCCAGGGACTGCCGCTGGTAGCCGCGTCGTGCCACCACCGCTCGGATCTCGAACTGGCCGGCCGACGCGGCGTCGACCTTGCGGTATTCGGGCCGGTTCTCGCGACCGCGAGCCATCCGCACGCGACTCCCGCTCGGTTGGGCGGAATTCGAGCGCGCGATCGCGGCGACGCCGATCCCGGTGTATGCACTGGGTGGCCTCGACGCCGCCGACCTCGACGAAGCGATGCGGCGAGGCGCCCACGGCGTGGCGATGCAGCGCGCCGCCTGGCGCGGCTGACTTCAGTTGCTGCCGATGGCTCCGGGCGTGCCGCGCGGCCTGCCGGTGTCGGGATCGATCAGGTCGTCGTCGGCTTCGAGGGTCTTGCCGGCGACGACATAGCCGTCGCTGGCCCACGTGCCGAGATCGACCATCTTGCAGCGCTCCGAGCAGAACGGCCGCCAGCGGTTGCGGGAGTCGTAGGGGGCGACCTCCCCGCAGCCGGGGCAGGTGACCATGGGTGGCTCGCGGGAACTCATGGGAACTCGCGTGGACTCAAAGGTTGCACAGGCTCAATTCGAATTCAACGTTGCCCTCGAAGGGACGGGTCTTGAATTCCCGGTCGACCCGCCCGAACCGGATCCACAGCATGTACTTGTTCGCCGAAAATTCCGGGACCGCGCCCAGCTTCTCGTCGATCCTGATCTGAGCCAGGTGATAGGTCTTGCCGCCGAGTTGCTGCTGGTAGGTACCGGCCTGCGTGGACACCTTGCTTCGCTGCGCCGATTCCCGCAGCAGCCGCAGCACGATGTTCAGGCAGTCGTGCAGCGGACGAAACGGCTGCGCCCAATCGAAGATGTCGCGCTGACGGGTTTCGGCGTTGCTCTGCTGCCAGGCGTAGTAGTAGGGCAGATCGACCTGGAAGCTGCAACCGGGAATGATGGAGCGGCTGCGCACGCTCATCAGCCACTCGTTGTCCCGCAGGTGGTTGCCGGTCTTGGCGGGGGACGTCTGCAGCTGGCCGGACGCTTCCTCGATCTCGCCCAGGATGTGTTCCAGCGCGTCGAGCGACACGCTGGGGTTGTCCTTGAACGCCAGCAAGGTCTGGCGCTGGCGCTCCAGTTCCTGCAGCAGGTCGGACTTGACGTCGGCCCGTGACGAGACCTCGAGGATCTCGAACAACGTAGTGAGGGCGATGTGATGGTCGAGCGCATCGGCGCGCGCCGCAAACCGCTCGAAGCGGCGGAACAGTTCTTCGAGCCTGAGCAGGCCGCGAATTCTTTCGTTGAACGGGTGTGCGTACGTGATCATCAGATCGTCTGGACTATGGTTCGGCCTATGATAAACCCTGCGTGCCGGAGCCTGCCCCGCCCGCCTGTCGCGATGCCGCGAGCGCGAGGTACTCGCGATGCAGGCGCGAGACCTGCGGGTCCAGATGTTCGACATCGCCGCTGTTGTCGATGACGTCGTCGGCTGCATCGAGCCGCTGCTGGCGGCTGGCCTGGGCTGCGCATGATGGCCTCGACCGCTTCGCGCGAGAGCCCGGAGCGCGCCATCACGCGCCGGATCTGCACCTCGACGGGGCAATCCACGACCAGCACCCGGTCCACCCGGTTGCCGGCCGCGCCCGACTCCACCAGCAGGGGGATGGCGAGCAGCACATAGGCGGCACCGGCGGCCCCGGCTGCCGCGATCTCGCGCTGCGAGTCGGCCCTGATCATCGGGTGAAGGATCGACTCCAGCGTCTTGCGGGCCTGCGGATCCGCGAAGACATGGGCCCGCATCGCCGCGCGGGCCATGCTGCCGTCGGCGGCGATCAGGTCGTCTCCGAATTGCCTGCGGATGGCGTCGATTGCCGGGCCGCCCGGCGCCGTCAGCCGATGCGCGATGACATCGGTGTCCACCAGCACCGCGCCGCAACCGACGAACCGGTCGGCAACCGTGCTCTTGCCGCTGCCGATGCCCCCGGTCAGGCCGACCCTGAAGAGCGTCGGTCCGGAGCCGGCTGCCGGGTCCTGCGGCTGCCTGGAAGTCGTACTCAATCGATTGCTCCGATGTCCATCGGGCGCGATTGTCGCACCGATCGCGGGCCCGGCCCGCGATCTGCCGTGGCAGGCCCTGGCAGCCGCGCTAGGCCAGGCCGTAGAGGGACAGCAGACGGCGGGCCGAAGAACAGCGTCAGCGCTCCGGCGCCGGCGAGATAGGGCCCGAAAGGGATCGGCACGTCGCGCCCGTGCTTCGCGAGCACCATCAGGCCGACCCCGACGATCGCCCCGACCACCGAGGCCAGCAGGATGACGGCAGGGATCGCCTGCCAGCCGAACCAGGCGCCCAGCGCGGCCAGCAGCTTGAAGTCGCCGTAGCCCATGCCTTCCTTGCCGGTGATCAGCCTGAACAGCCAGTAGATGCTCCACAGCAGCAGATAGCCGACCACGGCGCCGATCACCGCGTCCCGTAAGGGAACGAAGCCGCCGACCAGGTTGAGCAGCAGGCCGGCCCACAGCAGCGGCAGGGTGATGTCGTCGGGCAGCAACTGGGTGTCGAGGTCGATGAAGGCGAGGGTGATCAGGGTCAGGCACAGCGCCACCGCGGCAGCGCCCTGCAGTGTCAGCCCGAACTGCGCGATCGAGGCGAAGGCGAGCAGCCCGGCCAGGACCTCGATGAGCGGATAGCGCACCGGAGATGGGCGATCTGCAGGCCGAGCACCGGCCGCGCAGCCACAGCCAGGAGAGCACCGGGATGTTCTCGAGGGCGGTGATCTGGTGCCCGCACGCCGGGCAGCGTGAGCGCGGGGTGAGCAGGTTGAAGGTCTTCCCGTCCCGGCCCGGATCGGGCGCCTCAGCAGGCGCAACCTGGGTGGCGTCGTTGCCGGCGTGCTCCGGGGCGGCCCTGCGGGCTGCCTCGAACTCAGCCGCCTCCGCTTCCCACTGTGCCTGCATCATCAGCGGCAGGCGATGGATGACGACGTTGAGGAAACTGCCGACCAGCAGCCCGAAGAGGCCGGCGCAGGCGAGCGTCAGGGCGGGCGTCACCCAGTAGTAGGAATCCACTCCCGCCAAGCCTGCTCCTGTGAACGAGTTGTGTTGTCCGGCCCCGGGGGTGCTAGACGACCTGGCCGAGCTTGAAGATCGGCAGATACATCGCCACCACCAGACCGCCGATGATGGTACCCAGCACGACCATGATCAGCGGCTCCATCAGGGAGGCAAGGCTGTCGACCGCATCGTCGACCTCACGCTCGTAGATATCCGCGGCCTTGCCCAGCATCGAGTCGAGCGAACCGGACTCCTCACCGATCGATGCCATCTGCAGCACCATGTTCGGAAACACATTGGCATTCTGCATCGAGACGGTCAGGTTTGTCCCGGTCGACACTTCCTGTTGTATCTTCTTTGTCGCCATCATGTAGACGTGGTTGCCCGATGCGCCGCCGACCGAGTCGAGTGCTTCGACCAGCGGCACGCCTGCGGCGAACATGGTCGACAGGGTCCGCAACCAGCGGGCCACGGTCGCCTTGCGGATCACCGACCCGAAGATCGGCGCCCTCAGCAGCGCGCGGTCCATGACCATCTGCATTCGCGGCGAGCGCCGCCAGGCCTGCATGAAGAAGTAGCAGGTGAGCCCGATGGTGCCGAAGATCAGGTACCAGTAGGTCACGAAGATGTCGGAGATGGCCATGACCACGAGCGTCGGCCCCGGCAGATCCGCGCCGAAGCTCTCGAAAACGCTCTTGAAGGCCGGCACGACGAACAGCATGATCACCGCGACCACCACGAAGGCCACGACCAGCACGGAAATCGGATAGAACAGGGCCGACTTGATCTTGCCCTTGATCGCCTCCATTTTTTCCTTGTAGGTGGCGAGGCGGTCGAGCAGGTCGTCGAGAATACCGGCCTGTTCGCCGGCGCCCACCAGGTTGCAGTAGAGACTGTCGAAGTAGAGCGGATACTTGCGAAAGGCACGGGACAAGCGAGGTTCCGGTTTCGACGTCGCCCTTGATGTCGGTGAACAGCTTTGCCACCGCACCGTTGTCGGTGCCCTTGGCGACGATGTCGAAGGCCTGCAGCAGCGGGACTCCGGCCTTCATCATCGTGGCGAGCTGGCGGGTGAACAGCGAGATGTCCGCGTCCTTGATCTTGCCGCGCCCGGCCTTGTAGCGCTGCTTCTTGATCTTGGTGACGACGATACCCTGCCGGCGCAGTGCGCTGATGACGATGGTCTCGCCGCTGGCCCGTGTCTCTCCGCGCAGGGTCTTGCCGGCGCGGTCGCGGCCTTCCCAGGCGTAGGTGAATTCCTTGACCTTGGGCCGTTGGCCCGGCAGGTAGTGCTTTGGCAACCATGTCGACTCCGCTTGCGTACTACGCGCGGCGCGCGTGCTGATGCGCCGGCCGGCGCGTGGTGGGACGGGGGGTGGCGGGCGAGTGCATTCTCCTGCCCTCGCTGCTTCGATTATTCATTGGTGGCGCCGAGTACTTCCTCGATCGTGGTCAGTCCCTGCTTGACCTTCAGCAGGCCGGATTCGCGCAGATCCTTCACGCCTTCCTTCTTGGCCTGCGCGGCGATCTCCATGGCGTTGCCGTTGTTCAGGATGATCC
Source organism: uncultured beta proteobacterium (assembly GCA_963834335.1). Taxonomy (GTDB): domain Bacteria; phylum Pseudomonadota; class Gammaproteobacteria; order Burkholderiales; family Burkholderiaceae_E; genus Lautropia. The sequence continues at coordinate 222,613 of CAWIBK010000009.1, forward strand.
GCTGGATCTCCTCGGTGATCGGCATCACCTGGTAGACGCCCACCCGACCCTTGTAGCCGGAGCCGTTGCAGCGCTCGCAGCCGACCGCGCGCATCGGCTTCCAGCTGCCGTCGAGTTCGGCTTCGGCAAAGCCGGCCGCCGCCAGCGCCTCCTCGTCGAGCGGGCCTTCCTGCTTGCAGGTGCACAGGCGCCGTATGAGCCGCTGCGCGGTGATCAGGATCACCGAGGAGGCGATGTTGAAGGGCGCTACACCCATGTTCATCAGTCGGGTCAGCGTGGTCGGCGCGTCGTTGGTGTGCAGGGTCGACATGCACCATGTGGCCGGTCTGCGCGGCCTTGATCGAGATGTCCGCGGTTTCGAGGTCGCGGATCTCGCCCACCATGATGATGTCCGGATCCTGGCGCAGGAACGACTTCAGCGCCGCGGCGAAGGTCAGGCCGGCCTTGTCGTTGACGTTGACCTGGTTGATGCCCGGCAGGTTGATCTCCGCCGGATCCTCGGCGGTGGCGATGTTGACGCCCGGCTGATTCAGGATGTTCAGGCAGGTGTAGAGCGACACGGTCTTGCCCGAGCCGGTCGGTCCGGTCACCAGGACCATGCCGTAGGGGCGGGCGATCGCTTCGACCAGCACCGCCTTCTGTTCGGGTTCGTAGCCGAGGGCTTCGATGCCGAGGCGGGCGGACGACGGGTCGAGAATACGCATCACGATCTTTTCGCCGAACAGGGTCGGCAGGGTCGAGACCCGGAAATCGATGGCCCGGTTGTGGGAAATCACCAGCTTCATCCGCCCGTCCTGCGGCATCCGCTTCTCCGAGATGTCGAGGCGCGAGATCACCTTGATGCGCGAAGCGAGCTTTTCCTTGATCGCCAGCGGCGGCTGTGCGAACTCGCGCAGTTCGCCGTCGATGCGCAGACGGATCCGGTAGAACTTCTCGTAGGGCTCGAAATGGATGTCCGAGGCGCCCGCCTGGATCGCATCCATCAGCACCTTCTGCAGGAACTTGACGACCGGCGCGTCGTCGACTTCGGAGCTGTCTTCGGGCGTGGCCACCGGGTCGTCGGCGGTCATCTCGATGTCGAGCGCATCCCCGACCATGTCGGAGAGCTTGTCGGCGGCACTCTGGCCCAGCTTGTCCAGGAGCTTGCGCAGCTTGTCGTGTTCGACGACGACGGCATCGATCGAGGACTGCTGCTGGAACTTGACCCGGTCGATGGCGGCGTGGTCGGTCGGATCGGACAGCAGCACCGAGAGCCGGTTGGCGCGCTTGACCAGCGGCACGATGTGGGTCTCGGCGAGCAGCTTGCGGTCGATCAGATCGGTCGGCAGTACGGAAACGTCGAGCGCCAGGAGATCCATCATCGGCATGCCGAAGGTCTCGGACAGAAAGCGTGCGAGCTTGGCGGCAGTGATCGTATTGCTGGAAATCAACTCGTCGATGAAGGAGCCGTTGTCCGCTGCCTGAACCTTCTGGTGCAGCGCAACCGCCTGGTCGATGCGCAGGATCTGGTGCTGCACCAGGGCACGCGCCAGCCCGGGCAGAACGACGGGCTCGCCCTTGTCGGTTCGTTCGGTCTTGGCTGGATACGCGGTATTCACGGACACGGTTTTCCCTCTGGATGCTTTGGTGACCTCTTTTCGCAGATGGAGTTTGACGCGATCCGGCGGGCAGGGCGCGGGTCGGCGGCTCCGAGGCGGCTGAACGGGCGGCTCGCCGCTATGAACGGCCGGGCGCTGTTGCGGAGATGCGAGCCCGCCTCGGGGCGGCCCCGCGGCGCCCACGCCCTTCGCCGAGGTCAGGGCAAGGGCAGCTCGGTCTTGTAGCGGACCTGCTTGAGGGTGAAGCTGGAGCGGATTTTTTCGACGCCGGGGATCGGCGAGAGGCGATCGAGAATGAATCGCTCGAGGGCGCGGATGTCGGACACGACGACGCGCAGGAGGTAATCGGCATCCCCGGTCATGAGGTAGCACTCCATGACTTCGTCGCAGGCCTCGATCCTGCGCTCGAATTCGGCCAGCGCGGCGGTACTCTGTTCGCGCAGGCTGATCGAGATGAAGACCGAGACGCCGAGCCCGATCGCCTCGGGGTCGACCAGCGCCACGTAGCGGCGGATCACCCCCGACTGGCGCAAGGCCTTGACGCGGGCCAGGCAGGGGGAGGGGGACAGGTGCACCAGCCGGGCGAGTTCGACATTGCTGAGCGAACCGTCCCGCTGCAAGGCTGCGAGGATCTTGAGGTCGGTCGCGTCCAGGGACCCCAGCGCCGCCGGCATTTTATTCTGCTGGTTCATGCTGCTTACGCAATAAATGCCGCCAAAGTCCGCATTGTGGCCGATTTCGGCAGACTCAAAACCGGAGGACGGCAGATAATCACCGGATGACCGACCTCTCCCATATCGATCGCCTGAGCCGCCTGACCCAGGCCTTTCCCGCTCACAGATGCCGACCCCCAGGAAACTGCCGAGTGGCTCGAGTCGCTCGATGCCGTCCTCCAGGCGGCCGGACCGGAACGCGCCCGTTTCCTGCTGGACGCCTTGCAGCGCCACGCGGCCCGCGCCGGGCTCGGCTGGACCCCGGCACTGGCGTCGCCCTTCGTCAATACGATCGCGGTTTCCACCCAGCCCCGATTCCCGGGCGACCTGGAACTCGAGCGGGAACTGGCGGCGATCATGCGCTGGAATGCGCTGGCGCTGGTCGTTCGGGCCAATCGGGTCCACGGCGAACTCGGGGGGCACATCGCGAGTTACGCGTCGGCGGCGGACCTGTTCGAAGTCGGTTTCAACCACTTCTTCCGGGCGCGGCGCGGCGCTTTCTGGGCGACCTGGTGTATTTCCAGCCCCACTCGGCCCCCGGTGTATATGCCCGCGCCTTCCTGGAAGGCCGGCTGTCGGAGGCCGACCTCTCGCACTACCGCCAGGAACTGGCTGCTCCGCGCAGCGCTGCCCGCGGGCTCTCGAGTTATCCCCATCCGTGGCTGATGCCGGATTTCTGGCAGTTTCCCACCGGGTCCATGGGGATCGGACCGATCAGCTCGATTTACCAGGCCCGCTTCATCCGCTACCTGGAGCACCGTGGCCTGACGGAGGCCGCGAAATTCGAGGATGGCCTGCCGCGCAAGGTGTGGGGCATTTTCGGCGACGGCGAGATGGACGAGCCCGAATCGATGAGCGCGCTCACACTGGCAGCGCGCGAGCGCCTGGACAACCTGGTTTTCGTCATCAACTGCAACCTGCAGCGGCTCGACGGGCCGGTCCGCGGCAATGGCCGGATCATCGACGAGCTCGAGGCGCTGTTCCTCGGTGCCGGCTGGCATGTGATCAAGCTGGTCTGGGGCAGCGACTGGGACGGGCTGTTCGCCCGGGACCGCGACGGCGCGTTGCTCGACGCCTTTGCGGCGACGGTGGATGGACAGTTCCAGACATTTGCGGCGACCGACGGCAAGTTCAATCGCGAACGTTTCTTCGGCCAGAACGAGGTCCTGCGGGCGCTGTCGCAGGGGATGACCGACGAGCAGATCGACCGGCTCACCCGCGGCGGGCACGATCCGGTGAAACTGCATGCGGCCTACCATGCGGCCGCGCATCACACCGGCCAGCCGACCGTGATCCTCGCGCATACCAAGAAGGGTTACGGCATGGGCAGCGCCGGGCAGGGGAGGATGACCACCCACCAGCAGAAGAAGCTGGACGGCGATGCGCTGAAGGCATTCCGCGACCGCTTCTCGCTGCCGCTCACAGACGCGCAGACCGAAGCGCTCGAGTTCTACCGGCCGCCGGAGGACTCGCCGGCCATGCGCTACCTGAAAGAGCGCCGGCAGGCGCTGGGCGGCCCCATTCCTGCGCGTCGCAGCGACTGCGACACCGTGCCGGTGCCGCCGGTGGCGAAGTGGGGTCAGTTCGCGCTGGCCGCAGACGGCAAGGAGATGTCGACCACGATGGCCTTCGTGCGGATGCTCGGCGGCCTGCTCAAGGACCCGGCGCTCGGGCCGCGGGTCGTGCCGATCGTGGCCGACGAGGCGCGCACATTCGGAATGGCCAACCTGTTCCGGCAGGTCGGCATCTATTCGTCGGTCGGCCAGCGCTACCAGCCCGAAGACATCGACTCGATGCTCTATTACCGGGAGATCAAGGAGGGACAGATCCTGGAGGAGGGGATCACCGAAGCGGGGGCGCTCGCGTCATGGACGGCGGCGGCCACCAGCTACTCGGTGCACGGGCTCGCGATGCTGCCTTTCTACATCTACTACTCGATGTTCGGCTTCCAGCGCGTCGGCGACCTGATCTGGGCGGCAGCCGACCAGCGCGCCCGCGGGTTCCTGATCGGAGCGACGGCAGGCCGCACCACCCTGGGCGGCGAGGGTCTGCAGCATCAGGACGGCTCGTCCCACCTGGTGGCGGCGACGATCCCGAACTGCCGGGCCTACGATCCCGCTTTCGCCTCGGAGGTCGCCGTGATCGTCGAGCACGGCATGCAGGAGATGCTGCAGGATCAGCGCGATGTCTTCTACTACATCACGGTGGGCAACGAGAACTATGCGCAGCCGTCGCTCGATCTCGCGCAGGACCCGGATCTGCGCGACGCGGTGATCCGCGGCCTCTACCGGTTCCAGGTGTTTTCCGCCGCCGACGGCAAGGGCAGCGCAGCGGCGAACCCGCCGCGGGTGCAGATCCTGGGCAGCGGCGCCCTGCTCAACGAGGCCCTGGCGGCCGCTGCCAGGCTCGCCGGCGACTTCGGCGTTGCGGCGGAAGTCTGGAGCGTCACCAGCTGGAGTGAACTGGCGCGCGACGGCATGGCATGGGAGCGGGAACAGCGGCTCAGCGGTCCTGGCGCCGATACCGCCGATACCGCCCATACCGCCGATACCGGCAGCGGACAGACGGCGGACCATCCGTTCGTGCGTCGCCAGCTTGCCCCGACGTCGGGGCCGATCGTCGCGGTCAGCGATTACGTCCGAGCGGTGCCGGAAGCGATCCGGGCCTACCTCCCTGAAGGCCGGCGTTACCTCACGCTCGGTACGGACGGCTTCGGCCGCAGCGATACGCGCGCGGAGTTGCGGGCCTTCTTCGAGGTGGATCGCTCCGCCATCGTGCTGGCGGCCATTCATTCGCTGCACCAGGCCGGGCAAGTCCCGGACGACGCGCTGCGCGATGCACGGGCAGGGCTGTCGATCGACCGGGGCAGTCAGCCACCCTGGTTGCGGTGAGCGGCTTTGCGATGAGCGGCTTCGGCGAGGGGGCGTAACGGCCAGGACTTGATAGACTCGCGGGCTTGAACCTTCCACCCGCTTCTTCAGGACAGACAATGGCTACGGACCCCAAACGCAAGCCGCGCAATCCGCCCAAGGCACCCGCCCGGACACTGCGGTCCCGGGCCTGGTTCGACAATCCCGAGAACCCCGGCATGACGGCGCTCTACCTGGAGCGCCAGATGAACTTCGGGCTGACCCTGGACGAACTGCACCGGACCAATCGTCCGGTGATCGGCATTGCGCAGACCGGCAGCGACCTGTCGCCCTGCAACCGCCACCACCTCGACCTGGCCTCACGCGTGCGCGACGGCATTCGCGATGCGGGCGGCATCCCGATCGAATTCCCGGTTCATCCCATCCAGGAAACCGGCAAGCGCCCGACCGCGGGACTCGACCGCAATCTGACCTACCTCAGCCTGGTCGAGTGCCTGTACGGCTACTACATGGACGGTGTGGTGCTGACCACCGGCTGCGACAAGACCACCCCGGCCATGATCATGGGCGCGGCCACGGTCGACATCCCCGCGATCGTCCTGTCCGGCGGGCCGATGCTGAACGGCTACTATGGCGGCGGGCTGGCGGGGTCCGGCACCGTGGTCTGGTTCGCCCGCCAGGAACTGGCCGCCGGCCGGATCAATTACGACGAATTCCTCGACATGGTGGCCGCGGCTGCGCCGTCCACCGGTCACTGCAACACCATGGGGACGGCCCTGTCGATGAACAGCATGGCCGAAGCGCTGGGCATGTCGCTGCCGGGTTGCGCTTCGATTCCCGCGCCGTATCGCGAGCGGCCGCAAATGGCCTACTTCACCGGCCGGCGCATCGTGGAGATGGTGCACGAGGACCTGCGCCCGTCCAGGATCCTGACGATGGGCGCCTTCGAGAACGCCATCGTCGCCGCCAGCGCCCTCGGTGCTTCCACCAACTGCCCGCCGCACGTGACCGCGATCGCCCGCCACGCCGGTGTCGACCTGAAGATTCAGGACTGGGACCGGGTCGGCTACGACATCCCCCTGCTCTGCAACGTGATGCCGGCCGGCGAATACCTGGGCGAGGAATTCCACCGGGCCGGCGGCGTGCCGGCGGTCATGAATGAACTGCTCAAAGCCGGCAAGCTCAATGCCGACGCGATGACGGTCAACGGCAAGACGGTGGGTCAGAACTACCGCAAGACGGCGGCAACCGATCGCAAGGTCATCAAGACCTACAAGGAGCCGATGCTCAAGGAGTCCGGCTTCGCCGTGCTGTCCGGGAACCTGTTCGAATCGGCCGTGATGAAGACGTCGGTGATTTCGCCGGAGTTCCGGTCCCGCTACCTGGAGAACCCCAAGGATCCGAATGCCTTCGAGGGCCGCGCCATCGTGTTCGAGGGACCGGAGGACTACCACCACCGGATCAACGACCCGAAGCTCAAGATCGATGCCGACTGCATGCTTTTCATCCGTGGTGTCGGACCGATCGGTTATCCGGGCGCGGCAGAGGTGGTCAACATGCTGCCGCCCGATGCGCTGGTGAAACAGGGCATCACCATGCTGCCCTGCGTCGGCGACGGCCGGCAGTCGGGAACGTCCGGCAGCCCGTCGATCCTGAACGCCTCGCCGGAATCGGTGGTGGGTGGTGGCCTGGCGCTGCTGCAGACCGGTGACAAGGTGCGGATCGACCTCGGTCGGCGGACGGCGGACATCCTGATCAGCAAGTCGGAATACGCCAAGCGCAAGAAGGCCTGGAAAGCGCCGGTTCTGGAGCACCAGACCCCATGGCAGGAGCTGCAGCGGATGACCATCGGGCAACTGCAGACCGGCGCCTGCCTCGATTTTGCAATCAAGTACCAGCGGGTTGCCGAGACCAAGGGTCTGCCGCGTGACAATCACTGACAGGAACGATCTCAATGCTGCATGAATTGCGTATCTACCATTGCGTACCCGGCCGGTTGCCGGCCCTCAACAAACGCTTCGAGACGGTCACGCTCAAGCTGTGGGAGAAGCACGGTATCCGCCAGGTCGGCTTCTGGACAACCGTCCTCGGTCCCAGCAACCAGACCCTGCACTACCTGCTGCAATGGGATAGCCTGGCGGATCGGGAGAAGCGCTGGGACGCGTTCGCCGCGGACCCGGAGTGGATCAGGAAACGGGCGGAGTCCGAAGCTGATGGGCCGATTGTCGGCCACATCGAGAGCAGTATCCTGCAGCCGACCGCCTACTCCGCGCTGCGCTGAGCAGCCCGCGCCCGCCGGCGTTCAAGGCCAGAGCCAGGCCGCGCCGCGCACGCCGGATGAGTCGCCGTGCCTTGCCGGCATGATGATGGTGTCGACCCGGTCGGAGAATACGTGTCTTTCCCAGCGCAGCGGCAGCTCGCGATAGAGCGCGTCGAGGTTGGACAGGCCGCCCCCGACCACGATGACGTCCGGATCCAGCAGATTGATCACGCCCGCCAGGCTGCGGGCCAGGCGATCGAAGTAACGATCCAGCGCCGCCTGCGCGACGGCGTCACCCGCCTCGGCCAGGCTGCAGACCGCGCGCGCGTCGACCGGGCCGGGACTCGGCGCGTTCGGCGGCCGGGAATGCGCAAAATCCCGGGCGAGCGCAGGTCCGGACAGCCAGGCCTCGATACAGCCTTGTCGGCCGCACCAGCAGTGCGGACCGGGCGAACCGTCGGGTGCCGAGGCCGCTGAGGCCGGTGACGCCGCCGAGGCCGCCCCGGGAAGCGGGTTGTGCCCCCATTCGCCGGCGATCGCATTGCGGCCGGTCAGCACACGGCCGTCCACGCAGATGCCCGCACCGACTCCGGTGCCCAGAATGATCGCAAAGACGCAGTGCGCGCCGGTGGCAGCCCCGTCGACAGCTTCCGACAAGGCGAGGCAGTTGGCGTCGTTCTGGATGCGGACCGGGCGACCAAGCGCGGCCTGCAGGTCCTCGAGCAGGGGCCGGCCGTTGAGCCAGGCGGAGTTGGCATTCTTCACCCGTCCGCTCGCCGGTGAGATGGTGCCCGGAATGCCGATACCGACGCTGCAGGGCCGGCCGATCGCCTGCTCGGCCTCGACGGCGAGCCGGGCGATCGTCCGGACGGTCGCCGGGTAGTCGTCGCGCGGGGTCCCCACCCGATGGCGGAGCAGGAAGTCCCCCTGCGGATCGAGCACCGCCACCTCGGTCTTGGTACCGCCGAGGTCGATGCCGATCCGGGGTCCGGCGGCGGGCCCGGGAATCTGCTGCGCTGGCGGTGCCGTCACGTCCACTGATTCCGTGGTCTCTGTAAGGTGGGTCATAGTCAGGTGGCTCATTATCGGTGCGCCGCGCGCACGGCATCGCGACTCACGTTTTCCCCGATGGGCGCTGGGGTGTGCGACTGCAATAATTCGCGCTTATCGGAATGGGTGCGCATGGCCAACGAAAATTTCATCCTGGAAACACGCGGGCTGGTCAAGGAGTTCAAGGGCTTCAGGGCCGTGAACGATGTCGACCTGCGCGTCGAGCGCGGGCACATCCATGCGCTGATCGGGCCCAACGGCGCAGGCAAGACCACCGTCTTCAACCTGTTGACCAAGTTCCTGATCCCGACGGAAGGCAAGATCCTCTTCAAAGGTCACGACATCACCAGCGAGAAGCCGGCGCAGACGGCGCGCCGGGGGATCGTCCGGTCCTTCCAGATTTCCGCGACGTTTCCCAACCTGACGGTGCTGCAGAACGTGCGCCTGGGTCTGCAGCGCGCCACCGGCACCTCTTACCACTTCTGGAAATCGGACCAGTCGTTGAACGTGCTGAATGCACGCGCGATGACGCTGCTCGAGACCGTCGACCTGACCGAATTCGCAGACACCATGACGGTCGAACTGGCCTACGGCCGCAAGCGCGCGCTCGAGATCGCCACCACCCTGGCGACCGAGCCGGAGCTTATGCTGCTCGACGAGCCCACCCAGGGCATGGGCCATGAAGACGTGGAGCGAGTGACGCAGCTGATCAAGAAGGTATCGGCCAACCGGACCGTGCTGATGGTGGAACACAACATGAACGTCGTCGCGAGCATTGCCGACAAGATCAGTGTGCTGCAGCGCGGCCAGATCATTGCCGAAGGACCCTACGACACCGTTTCGAAAGATCCCCAGGTGCTGGAAGCCTACATGGGCAGCGCCGAAGAAACACTGGAGGGGCACTGATGAGTTGCCGCCGCTCCGAAGAAGCTGCCGCATGAAAGGCGCCGCATGAGTACGGATACCGACGAGTTCCTGCGCCTGTCCAATGTGCACGCCTATTACGGCGAGTCGCACATCCTGCACGGCGTCGATCTCACCGTCAAACGCGGCGAGGTAGTCACCCTGTTGGGACGCAACGGCGCCGGACGCACGACGACGCTGAAGTCGATCCTGGGCCTGGTCGGCCGGCGCACCGGGTCGATCCTGATCAACGGTGTCGAGTCGGTGAAGCTTGCGCCGCACCAGATCGCGCGCCATGGCATCGGCTACTGTCCCGAGGAGCGCGGCATTTTCGCCAGCCTGAGCTGCGAAGAAAACCTTCTGCTGCCGCCGGCGCTGCTGGAAGGCGGCATGGACCTGGGCGAGATCTACAAGCTGTTTCCGAACCTGGAGGAGCGCCGGAGCAGTCCGGGCACTCGCCTGTCCGGCGGCGAACAACAGATGCTGGCAGTGGCGCGGATACTCAGGACCGGGGCCCGGCTGCTGCTGCTCGATGAGATTTCCGAGGGACTGGCGCCGGTGATCGTACAGACGCTGGCGCGAACCGTCCGCATGCTGCGTGAGAACGGGTTCACCATCGTCATGGTCGAGCAGAATTTCCGTTTCGCCGCGCCGCTGGCCGACCAGTTCTACGTGATGGAGCACGGTCAGATCGTGGAGCGCTTCGTGGCGAGCGAACTGAAAGGAAAGATGGATATGTTGCACGAGTTCCTCGGGGTCTGACGCGCCTGGCTGGTCGGCTGTCCCGGGTTCGACATCCTATTTTGACAACTGAAGGAGTAGAAACATGAAACAGAAACTCTCGGCCCTGCTGGTGGCAGGTGCGCTGGCATCGATCGCCGCGATCCCCGGCGCGGCCAACGCCCAGATTTCGGGCGACGTCATCAAGATCGGCGTGCTGAACGACATGTCGGGTCTTTATGCCGACCTCGCCGGACAGGGATCGGTCGAAGCGGCCCGGATGGCGGTGGCGGACTTCGGCGCTGAAAAGAAAGGCATGAAGGTGGAGATCATCTCCGCCGATCACCAGAACAAGCCTGACGTCGGCTCCAGCATCGCACGCCAGTGGTTCGATACCGACGGCGTGGATGTCATCGTCGACGTGCCGACCTCGTCGGTCGCGCTGGCGGTGAACCAGATCGCCCGCGAAAAAGGAAAGGCGATGTTGAATTCGGGCGCCGCCACTTCGGATCTCACCGGAAAGGCCTGCTCCCCGAACACGGTGCACTGGACCTATGACACCTGGATGCTGGCCAACGGTACCGGCAGCGCCATCGTTGCGACCGGCGGTGATTCCTGGTTCTTCCTGACGGCGGACTATGCCTTCGGCCATGCGCTCGAGCGCGACACCGAAGAAGTGGTCAAGGCCGGTGGCGGCAAGATCGTCGGCAAGGTGCGCCATCCGCTGAATACACAGGACTTCTCGTCCTTCCTGCTGCAGGCCCAGGCGTCCAAGGCGAAGATCATCGGCCTCGCCAATGCCGGTGGCGATACCATCAACTCGATCAAGCAGGCCTCCGAATTCGGGATCGTCAAGGGCGGACAGAACCTGGCTGGCCTGCTGGTGTTCCTGACCGACGTGCACGGCCTGGGACTGCAGATCGCGCAAGGACTGATCATGACCGAGACCTTCTACTGGGACCTCAATGACCAGACCCGTGCCTGGGCGAAGCGATTCGTCGAAAAGAGCGGCGGCAAGTATCCGACCATGGTGCAGGCTGGTGTCTACGGCTCGGTCCTTCACTACCTGAAGGCAGTGGAAGCCGGCAAGACGGACGACGGCACCAAGACGATCGCCAAGATGAAGGAACTGCCGACCGATGATCAGCTGTTCGGCAAGGGCAGCATCCGGGCGGACGGTCGCAAGATCCATCCGGCCTATCTGTTCGAGGTGAAGAAGCCGAGCGAGTCGAAAGGTCCTTACGACTACTACAAGCTGCGCACCACGATCCCCGCGGAGAAGGCCTTCCGTCCGCTGAAGGATGGTGGCTGCCCGCTGGTCAAGTAAAGAAGGGCATGAGTGAGGGGCACGAAGTGAGTGGCCCAGCCTGAAGTAACACCCGCATACCGCCCGGCCGCTGAAGGTCGGGCGGGGTCGCGGCTCAACAGCACAGCACCAGACGGATCCGGCAGCAGATGGAGATCTTCGGCGTACCTACGCAGGCCTTGTTCGGGCAATTGCTGATCGGGCTGATCAACGGCTCGTTCTACGCACTGCTGTCCCTGGGCCTGGCCGTTATCTTCGGCCTGCTCAATATCATCAATTTCACCCACGGCGCCCAGTACATGATGGGTGCCTTCGTTGCCTACCTGCTGCTCAACAAGCTGGGCATCGGCTACTGGTGGTCGCTCCTCCTGGTGCCCGCAATCGTCGGCGTCTTCGGTGCGATCATCGAGCGCCTGATGATTTCCAAGCTGTACAAGCTTGATCACCTCTACGGCCTGCTGCTGACATTCGGGTTCGCGCTCATCATCCAGGGACTGTTCCGCAACACCTACGGCTCCTCGGGCCAGCCGTATCCGATTCCCGCGCTGCTGTCCGGCGGCCAGAATCTGGGCTTCATGTTCCTGCCCAATTATCGCGGCTGGGTCATCGTCGCATCTGCGGTCGTCTGCCTGAGCACCTGGTTCGTGATCGAACGCACCAAGCTCGGCGCTTACCTCAGGGCGGCGACCGAGAATCCGCAACTGGTGCAGGCCTTCGGCATCAATGTGCCTAGGATGATCACCATGACCTACGGCTTCGGCGTCGCGCTGGCAGCTTTCGCCGGGGTCATGGCCGCACCGATCTATTCGGTCAGTCCGCAGATGGGAGAGAACCTCATCATCGTCGTGTTCGCGGTGGTCGTCATCGGCGGCATGGGGTCTATCCTCGGTGCGGTGATCACCGGCTTCGGCGTGGGCCTGATAGAAGGCCTGACCAAGGTGTTCTATCCGGAGGCCTCCAACACGGTCATCTTCGTGATCATGGCGATCGTCCTGCTGATCAAACCGGCCGGACTTTTCGGCACCCAGAAATAGGCTGATCATGGCGGTCAACACTCCAATTACCGAACACGATGCGGGCAAGCCGGCTGCCGGCGGTGCGGGTAGCCGCGCCACCGCCACCGCCATCGGCGAGAATGACGGTCACCTGAAGATCGCGTTCGCCATCATGCTGATCTTCTTCGTCGCCGCACCATTCGTGGTGTATCCCGTGTTCCTGATGAAGGTGATGTGCTTCGCGCTGTTCGCCTGTGCATTCAACCTGCTGATCGGCTTCGGCGGGCTGCTGTCGTTCGGGCATGCCATGTTCCTGGGCACCGCCGGCTACGCCTCGGCGCATGCGGCCAAGGTCTGGGGCTTCACGCCGGAGCTTGCCGTGCTCTTCGCCACGCTGTGCTCCGTGGCCCTGGGCTACGTGACGGGGCAGCTGGCGATCCGGCGGCAAGGCATCTATTTCGCCATGATCACGCTGGCGCTGGCGCAGATGGTGTACTTCTTCTATCTCCAGACACCGTTCACCGGCGGCGAGGACGGCATCCAGGCAGTACCGCGGGGCAAACTGTTCGGGCTGGTGGATCTCTCCAATACCTGGGCGATGTACGTCTTCGTATCGGTCATCTTCTTTGCCGGCTTCCTGATGATCTGGCGGATCGTGCATTCGCCGTTCGGCCAGGTGCTCAAGGCGATCCGGGAGAACGAGCCGCGCGCGACTTCCCTGGGATACGACACCGACCACTTCAAGCTGATGGCTTTCGTGCTGTCCGCCGGATTCGCCGGCCTGGCCGGTGCGGTCAAGGCGCTGTTGTTCCAGCTGGCTTCGCTGACGGACGTCTACTGGACCATGTCCGGGGAAGTGGTGCTGATGACGCTCCTGGGCGGCATGGGTACGCTGTTCGGCCCGGTGGTGGGCGCCGCGATCATCATCACCATGCAGAACTATCTGGCACAGCTAGGCGCCTGGGTCACCGTGGTGCAGGGTGCGATCTTCGTCGTCTGCGTCCTGGCATTCCGGCGGGGCGTGATCGGCGAGATCGCCTACCGGATGAAGAAGCCGCTCTAGGAGCGTGCGGATGAAGAGGCCGCTCTAGGTTCGCCGTCGATGACGGGCCGCTTGCGCCGGCTGATGCTGGTGCTGATCGTGGCGACGGCTGCGAGTTCGATGCCGGCCGGCCCGACAGTCGCATCCGACATCAGGCGGCCCGACGGATGCGGCGAGTTGCCTGTCGCCGGATTGGACACCCCCGATGCCTACAAGCGCGAGATGGCCTGTCTCATTCATGCGCGTAATGGCGCCCATCTTTACGACGGCGCTCCGCCGCCTGTGCTGCGCTCTGTCGTGGTGCTGTCGATTGGCGTCAGTCCGGCAGGCCGACTGGTCCGTCTCCGGGTGCTGCGGTCGAACGGTATCAGGGAACTGGAGCGTCGCGCCATGCAGAGCGTACGCACCGCGATGCCACTGCCGGCGCCTGGAAAACCGATGATAAGGCAGGGCAGGGCGGAAATTACCGAGACCTGGCTGTTCCGGGACGACGGTCGATTCAGGGTGCGCAGCCTCGCCTCGGTGCAGGCCGCGTCGAGCGACTGAGGATTGCCAGGGTCATCGCCCCTGCAGATAGACCCCTTGCCCGGCAAGTGCGACTTGCAACGGCGCAATGGCGACATGGCGTGGCTCAACGCCCGCCTGCACCGCCTGCGCAGCAGCCACGCCCGCAGCCTGCCCGGTGACCCAGCACTGCGGTATTTCCCTGAGGAACCCGTGCGAGTTGGTGTCGCAGGACATGTGGCGTCCACAGGCGAGCAGTCCGTCCAGCTTGCGCGGCACCAGCGCGCCGTACGGGATCGAGATGCTGGGAAACACCTGCGACAGGCTTGGCGAGACCCCGATTTCATCGTCGAACACCGTACCGGTCGGCCACTGGGCACGGGTGACGGTGCTCACGCCGGCCAGCCGGCGGCTGTGGCGCACGCCCAGTTGCGGCGCGCTCAACATGAGATAGGCGCTCTCGAATCCCGGGGCGTTCTCCCGATAGAACGCGAGGTGTCCGGCCATTGCGCGATGGGAGCGGATTTCCACTTCGGTCTGGTCGTCGATGTCGATCGCGGAGTAGCCGGCCAGGCGCGGGCCCATGAACAAGGCGATGTCGTCGCGCCAGGACACGAACGGCCGCTCGATCAGGCCGATCCGTTCCCGTCCCAGTGCCATGAAGGCTGAGTACTGCTCCGGCTGGCCGGTGCGGAACTCGATCCAGCGCGTCATGTCGACCCCGCCGAACAGCCACGCCGTATTCATGCAGTGGTGGATGTCCTCGTCGGCGAAATTCGACTCGTATTGCGCGCCGGCTCGCGCGAACAGGTCTCCGTCGCCGGTTGCGTCGATGACGACCTTTGCGCGAATTGCCCGGCGCCCGGCCTTGTTCTCGAACAGCACGCCGCGTACCGCGCCGCCGTCGAGGATCGGCTCGGCCGCCCAGCTGTGGTAGACCAGCCGAACCTTGTTCTGCAGCACCAGCTCCTGCGAAGCGAGCTTGAGCCACTCGGGATCGATGGTCGGCGACCAGGTGACTACGCCCCGATAAGCAGCGGTTCGCTGGCCCCAGTGCGCGACCTGCCCGGGGTCGGTCGACCCCCACTCGGCGCCGGGGGGGCCGGCGACCGCCGCTGCCGGCAGCCGCGACAGGATCTCCTCGCCGAACCCGCGGATCACGAGCTTGCCGTCCCAGTCCGTCATCCGGTCGATCCAGATCACCAGGCCACCTGTCGACAGGCCGCCGAGATGGTTATATCGCTCCAGGAGAATGACGTCCGCGCCGATTCGTGCGGCAGCCACCGCGGCCGCCGTGCCGGAAGGGCCGCCCCCGACGACGAGCACGTCGCAGTGGGCGTGCACCGGTATCTCCCGGCTGGGCTCGATCCAGACGCCCGGCACTCCGGGTGGAAGGGGCCGCGGCGCCTGATCCCGGGCGAGCTTGCCTTGCCGGTTGATGTTGGAATAGAGAATGCGTTCGTGGCTGGGCTGGTCGTCCATCTGCTCAACGCCCACGGGCAGCTTCTTCGTCGGTGACCTTCAGGTCGGGAACGCCGCCGGTGGCCACCGGGTCGTTGGCGTAGAGCTTCTTGAAATCGTAGGTCGCTTTTCGTCCCTCCTGCTTCGGTACGCCGTTGCTGCGAAAGAAGTTGAACGTCGGCGGCACGTCTCGAAATCCTTCGTCGTCGAGCCACAGGCGCACCAGTTGTCGCCGCCGCTCGGGCTCCGGGAAATTGACGAAGCGGGTGCGCGCGTGCATGACGGTGTAGTTGTTGACAACGATCATGTCACCGCGTTCCAGGAAGAACGCCAACCGGTTCTCCGGCGCGGTGGAGATGGCGTCGAACAGATCCATCGCGGCGATATCGTCCTCGCCCAGCGGCAGGCCCAGCGCGGCATGGCCGCCGGCGATCCCGGAGCGCAGGTAGCGGCAGCTGACCTGGCCGTTGCGGTTGGCGAACACCGGGACCCGCTCCTCCGTCACGGCAGCTTCGCTTTCGCTTTCTTCGCCAAGGCGGTGATAGTGGTATCCCCGGTAGAGTGGCGTCAGCAGTTCCGGCGCGCGGCGTCGGATCTCGTCGTGAACCGTCACGCCGCTTGCCAGGACGGTGGCGCCGCCGGCTTGAGAGCGGTTCCAACTGCCGAGGGCGATCATCGCGGTGATGTCGGTGTGCGGGCGCAATTCCATGTTGCTGCGATACATGCGTGGCGTCGGATCCTCCGCAGTGGCGTCGACCACCCGGGTAATCAGTTCACCTTGCGCGTTCTGGGACAGCGCGAAACCGAAGTGCAGGCCGAGGCCCCATACCACCATGGCGTACTGCTCGACGTCGAGCCCGTCGGCGGGCAACCCGCGCAGCACGACGAATCCGCGTCCACTGCGGACCTGCCCGGCGGCGGCGGCCAGCTTCGCGGAGAGCGCGGGGTCCAGCGCATAGGCCGAGCGGTCCAGTTCGTGAACCGGCCGGGGGCGGCCCTGCGCATCCCAACGGCGGATCGCCTCCAGCAATTGGGACCGCTCGCTGCCGGTCAGCGCGACGCTGTAATCGGCGGACGAGGTGAAGTCGGCGCCACGCCAGGCGAAAGATTGTGACTGATGTTCATGGATGGACATCGACGGCTCCAGGTTGGTGGCTCGATCGCACGCCCGGTTCGCGGCGACCCGGCTGCGGCGGCTCGGCTTACGGCGGCCCGGCCCGGAACGGGTCGGCTCAAGACGCCCCGGGATGCGGCGCACCGGGCTGAGGGGGCGGTCAATCAACGATGGTCTGCGACTGCTCGCGCAAGTACAGCGGCAGGTACCAGAACGAACCGATTGCCTTGCCGGTGGTGCCGCTGGCCTTCCAGCCACCGAAAGGCTGATAACCCGGCCACGCCCCGGTGGTGGCGCCTTGCGGACGGTTGACATAGGTGACGCCGGCCTCGATGCGCTGCAGGAACGGGTCGATCTCCTCCGGCGCGCCATAGAAGCCTGCGGTCAAGCCGTAGTCGGACCGATTGGCGCGGGTGATGCCCTCGTCGACCGAGTCGACTTCACCCACCAGCACGAGCGGGGCGAACAGTTCGGTCTTCCAGAGGGAATCGTCGAAATCGATCCCCGCGACAGTGGGAGCAACGAAATAGCCTTCGTCGCGCCCCGCGCCGGTGAGGGCCTCGCCCCCCGTGTCGACACGACCGCGCCCGCGCAGGTGCGCCACCGCGTCGAGGTAGCGCGCCCGGGCGGCGGCGCCGATGACCGGCCCCATCCAGTTCTCCCGCTCGGTCGGGTCCCCGATCCTGATGTCGCGGGTTGCCGCGACCAGGCGTTCGCGCAGGGCGCCGGCGATCGACTTCTCCACGTAGACGCGGGAGCAGGCCGAGCACTTCTGTCCCTGCAGGCCGAACGCGGAGCGCACGATGCCGATGGCCGCGCGGTCGAGATCGGCGTGCCGGCTCACGATGACTGCGTTCTTGCCACCCATTTCGGCAATGCAGGGCCGCGGATAGGCGCCGGCCGCGAAGTGCCTCAGGATACCCATGCCGACGGCATGAGAGCCGGTGAAGGTGGCGCCGGCGATTGCCGGATGCCTGGCCATCGCCTCCCCGACCTCGCTGCCGGAACCCGTCAGGTAGCAGAGGACGTCGTCGGGAATTCCTGCGTCGGCGAACGCCTGCATCAGCAACCAGCCGCTCCAGGCAGTCTCGCTGGCGACCTTGAAGACGACGGTATTGCCGGCCAGCAAGGCGGCGGCGACAGGCGCGCCTGCCAGTGCGAACGGGAAATTGAAGGGGGCGATGACGGCCCATGCGCCATACGGCTTGAGCACCGTGCGGTTGCGGCTGACGAAGCCGGCCAGCGGATCGTTCGGCAGTCGTCGGTCGAATCCCTGGTTCTGCTCCATCTGATCGCAGTACCAGTTGATCAGGTCGGCGGTCTCCTGGACCTCGCCGATCGACTCCATCCGGTTCTTGCCGACTTCCAGCGCCACCACCGCCGACAGGTCGTAGACCCTCTCCTCGATCAGGGTCGCGGTGCGCCTCAGCAGGCGAACCCGCTCCTGCCAGCGGGTTGCCGCCCACGCCGGCCAGGCGTCGCAGGCTGCCCGCACCGCCCCGTCCACGTCGCTGCGGGATGCCTGACAGAAACGTGCAAGCAGCCAACTGCGGTTGATGGGAGACCGGACCTCGAGGTCCGGCGGGCGCGCGCCGCCGCTCGTGCTTCGGGCCGCCGGCCAGCCGGCAGGAAAAGCAGCGCCGAATTCCCGGCGGGCGCGCTGCAATGCGTCATCGAAATGCCGATGCAGTTGCGGCGGCGGATCGAACATCGTCGCGTAAGTAAGCCGGAACGGCGCTTCATACGCTTCGGGCGACTCGGGCGCTCCCGTTGATCCGGGCAATTCCGTTGGTCCGGGCGATTCCGTTGGTTCGGGCGATTCCGTTGATCCGGGCGATTCGGGCGAGGCAGTGGTCATGGGCCGAGTTTAGACCAGAGGCCGGGCCCGCTGATAGCATGCAGACCGATACCCCCGGGGATTTTTGCCATGGAGTTGAACCATCTGGAAGTCACCACCGCGCCGCGCGCAGCCGCAACGGTGGTGATGTTGCGGGATTCGGCGGACGGCCTGGAAGTGCTGATGCTGAAACGGCATGCCGCGTCCAGCGTGCTGGGAGGCGCCTTTGTGTTTCCCGGCGGCAAGCTCGACCCGGCGGATACCGAACTCGACATGGCGGTGCACCTGGACCAGGATCCGGCGGCCCTGCATCGCGCGCTTGGAGAGCCGGGCCTGAGTCCGCTCGAGGCCGCCGGACTGCATGTGGCCGCCCTACGCGAGGCGTTTGAAGAGTCGGGGCTGCTGCTGGCGCACGACGTGACGGAGCGTCTCGCGGAACTTGCGGCCATGCGGGTGACACGAGGCCTTTCATTCAATCGCCTGCTGGCCGATCTCTCGCTCAGGCTGGACACCGGAAACCTGGCCCCGTGGTCGCGGTGGATCACGCCGAAGGTGCCGTCGGTGACCAGCAAGCGATTCGACACCCGCTTCTTCATTGCGGTGGTCAACGATGAAGTGGAAGTCAGTCATGACAACCACGAGGCGGTCGAAAGCGTCTGGGTGAAACCGCGAGCGGCGCTTGCGGCGTACTGGTCGGGCACCATGGCGCTTGCGCCCCCGCAGATCATGAGCCTGGCCCACCTGGTGCGGCACGGCAGTGCCGGCAGCGTGCTGGAGGAAGCCCGCCGAAGGGGGCCGATGCTGATCGAGCCGCATACCTGCGAGATCGAAGGGCAGCGGGTGGTCTGTTATCCGGGAGACGAGCGCCATACCGTGCGGCTGCGGATGCTGCCGGGTCCCTCCCGGCTCGTGTTCCGGAACAGCCGCTTCGAACCTTTCGACGGCTTCGAGTCGTTCTTCAGCTGATCCCGGCGCTCGAGAGCCACCATCCGCTGCCGAGGCACCACGCGGTTTCGTCGGCTTGTCCGCCGCGCCACAGCGATCTGACCCGGGCGGGGGAGCCGTCGCGAAAAGCCGCCGCCACGGCGCGTGCGTTGTCCTCGCTCCTGGCGCCCCGGCAGGCGATGAAGGCGGCGCTGCTGGTGAATCGGGCGGCGTACCCGGTCCCTCGCCGATCGTGCAGGTCGCGCCCGGGACCAGGGCGCGTGACCAGGAGCATGCCGCCGCCGTGATCCGAGGTGAGCGGAAACATCAGCCGGCCCCCGGGCGCCAGCGCGTCCAGCCAGGACGGCAGGGGATGGGTCGCGCCGGCGCTGACGTAGATCGCGTCCGCTTCGGCGAGGGGTGATTCGCAGGCGGATGCGGCCAGCACCTCGACGGTCGGCCAGGGTTGCAGGTTGGCGCGGGCGCGGGCGGCGAGGTCCGATTCGATCTCGTAGGCCAGCACCTGCCCCTGGGGGCCCGCCAGTTCCGCCAGGATCGCGGTGTAGTAACCGGTGCCCGCCCCGATGTGCACCACCCGTTCGCCGGGACGGATCGCCAGGGCTGCCAGCGACCCGGCATGCAGTGACGGCTGGCCGTTGTTGATGCCGCGTTCGACCGACAGGGCGACGAGGACATCCTGGTAGAGGATCGCCGGGTCGTCCGGCGGTGCCGGCACGAAGCCGTGGTGGCCTTCGACGAGCCACGGTCCCGGCCCGACGAACTGTTCCCTGGGCACATGGGCGAAGGCCCGCTCGAGGGGAGTTCCCGCGGCTCCCGCCGAACGGGCAAGCATGGCGGCATAGCGCGCGCGGCAGGCTTCGATCCTGTTCATGGCCTCCTCCAGCGGATCAGTCCAGGAACTTCCGCAGCAGTGCGGGTGCCTGGGCGCCGCCGGCATCGATGCGGCGCCAGTCCATGCGTCCGGGGTCCCGCTGCAGCTGCCGATGTACCACCTCGATGCCGGCGTCGGACGGGTCATCGCGGCGCTGCTCGACCCGGTCCAGCAGCACCGCTGTGGGCGCCTGCAGCCAGATCCCCTGAAAAGCTACGCCGGCCGCATCGGCGACCGCCCGCACAGCATCGCGGTCCTGCAACCGATCGAATACCGCATCGACCACGGCGCCATGGCCCAGCGCGATGACGGTCGCAGCCGCCTCCCGGAGCCGGGCGTACACGCGCGCCGATACGTCCGGTTCATAGGCCTCGGACGACAGCCGGGTCAGCGGCGGCACGCCGAGGAGTTGCTTGCGCTGGCGATCGCTGGACAGGACCCGCGCCCCGGGGGCAGGACCGACCTGGTCCGCGATTGCGGCAGCGGCGGTGGACTTGCCCGAGCCGCTCAGGCCCCCGATCGCGATCAGCCTGACCGGACGCGGTGCCAGCAGTCGTCCGGCGAGCGCCAGGTAGGCGCCGGCCTCGGCGATCACCGCCTCGCGGGCGCCGGTCTGGGCGGCTTGCGGGGTGGGCATCTCCTGCGCGCGGGTTGCCGTGACGTGGGCGCGTACGGTCGCGCGCATCGCCATGAACAGTCCGAGCAGGGGCAGGCCGGTCGACTCGTCCACTTCGTCGAGATAACGATTGAACAGGAGGTTGGCCAGTGCCGGCAGTTCCCGGTGCCAGAGGTCCATCAGGACGAAGGCGAGGTCGTACAGGACATCCGTGGTTGCCATGTCCTCATCGAATTCCAGGCAGTCGAATAGCGTCGGGACGCCGTCGATCGCGACAATATTGCGCAAGTGCAGGTCGCCGTGACAGCGGCGCACATGACCGGCGTGCTGACGCTGGTCCAGGAGGCTGTCGTGCTGGCGCCAACGCGCGCGCAAGGCCTGGGTCACCCGCCGCACTGTCGCGGCGTCGAGCAGTCCGCCCGCCCGCGCGAGTGCCTGCTCGTTGATATCGAGGATGTCGCCGATCCGCTGCGAGCCGCTTTGCCCGGCCTGCAGCAATGGCGGGGCCCGCTTGTGAAACGCCGCGATCCCCTGGGCCAGTCGGGTGATCAACTGCGGGGAAAGCGCGCCGTCCACGGCCATTCGATCGAGCAACTGATCCTGCTCGAAGCGTTCCATTTCGAGCACCGCATCGACCAGCGTGGTGCCGTCGTCCGCGCCGATCCCGCCCTTGCCGGCGACGGCGTCGCCACCAGGGATTTGCAGAGAGGGCGCTATTGTAAGGACCATGTCGCCGCCGGCCCGCCGGATCACCTGGTGGACCGCCCGGTAGATTGCGGGGGCTGTCCTCCGGTTGAGTTCGAGTTCGCGTTGGCACAGCGCCAGCCGGGTCTGCGCAGACGCGAAGTCGAGATAAGGCAGGGTGACCGCCTTCTTCAGTTTCCAGGCACGCGTCGCCGACAACAGAATCACGGAGATATGCGTTTCTATCACCGCCACCGCCGTGCCGGGATCGCGGCGCGCGAGTTCATCCTGCAGGAAGGCGAGGGTGCCGGCCTGCGCGGATAATGCGTTGCAGCGACTCTGGTTCATGGTCGGCCCTGCATCTGCCGGAGGCAGTACCCCTGACAACAGGATACGCGACTTGCGCTACAGTGCCCCGGTAGTGCCATGGGCATCAGGATCGCGGCTGGACAGGGAGACTGCCGATGCAACGGGGGTACGACGGGCGCTGTGTGCGCCCCGGCAGCAAGCGGGCGACAGCCCGGCCGGATGGCCGTTCAGCGACCGGCTTGCGGCCGGACGCGTCGAGGTCCGCCCGGATCCTCCTGTATCAGGCGGCGAGGTCGTCGGGGGATTTGCCTGCGGCCAACGCCTCCTTGAACCAGTTGGGCCGTTTGCCGCGTCCGCCCCAGGTATTTCCCGCCTCGTCGCGGAACTTGACCGGCGCAGGCTGCTTCAGTGCGAGCGCCTTGCGTGCGCTGGTCCTGCGGGCGGCCTTGGTCGAAGCACCGGCGGCACCGCTTCCCGGCGCCAGCCCGAGGTCCTTGGCGGTGAGACCGTAATGTTCGATCGCCTCCTGGATCCGGCCGATGACACCCTTGACTTCCCGTTGCTTCAGAATCTCAGCCTTACGCTGGAGTGCTTCGATTTGACGATTGATCTGGGTCAGCGTTTTTGCCATCGATGTCTTCCATTTGTCAGGAATTGTCAAGAATACGTCGAATCGGCCCTTCAGGCCGCATTACCGGAGCGTCGATGAACGTCATTTTCCTGTGGGCCCCGGCCAAGCCGGCTGCCAGAAGCCTGAGTCCCGGGGCCCCCGGCGGATGAGGCCGGCGAACCCCCTGCTGACGCTGTCCCCGCGGGACTACGATGCGGTGCTGTTCGATCTCGACGGTGTCCTGACCAACACCGCGACCGTTCATGCAGCGGCGTGGAAGCGCCTGTTCGACGACTTTCTGCGCCGGCATGCCGCCTCGAGCAACGAGCCCTTCGTGCCTTTCGACAGCGGTGCCGACTACCTGCGATACGTCGACGGCAAGCCGCGCGACGAAGGGGTCACCTCGCTGCTCGCTTCGCGTGGCATCGAACTGCCGCTCGACGCACCGGCCGCTCACCCGGACGCGCCCAGCGTTCACGGGCTGGGCAAGTTGAAGGATGACTACTTCCTCGAGAACCTGGAGGAACAGGGCGTTCAGTCCTTCGGGCCGTCGATCGACCTGTTACGCCAGTTGCGCACGCAGCAGGTCAGTACGGCGGTCGTGTCATCGAGTCGGAATTGCGCGGCCGTGCTCGAAGCCGCCGGCATCGCGGAGATGTTCGACGCCAGGGTCGACGGTAACGATCTGGCCGGCGGCAGACTCGCCGGCAAGCCCGCGCCCGATACTTTTCTGGAGGCGGCCCGGCGGTTGCGGGTCGAACCGTCACGCGCCGTGGTCTTCGAGGATTCGATTGCCGGCATCGAGGCAGCCCGCGCCGGCCGGTTCGGTCGTGTCATCGGCGTCGATCGCGGCGGCCAGGCGCACGCGCTGCGGGCCGCAGGGGCGGATGTTGTCGTGAACAGTCTTGGCCAGGTGCAGGTTTCGGTGGAGCCGCCCTCCGACTGGTCCCTGGTGTTCGAGGAGTTCGAGCCGGAGCGCGAGGGTATGCGCGAGGCCCTCTGCACGCTCGGCAACGGCTATTTCGGGACCCGCGGCGCAGCGGCGGGTGCGGTCGCGGACGGCACCCACTATCCCGGCACCTACCTCGCGGGCGGCTACAACCGCATGACCACCGATATCGCCGGGCGGGTGGTCGAAAACGAGGACCTGGTCAACCTCCCGAACTGGCTGTCGCTGATGTTCCGCGTCGGCGACCAGGACTGGTTCGAAGAGCGGCAGGTGAAATTGCTGACGTACCGCCAGGAGCTCGATCTGCGCCATGGGATGCTGCTCCGGCGGATCCGTTTCGAGGACGTCCATGGGCGTATAAGCCTGCTGCAGGAACGGCGGCTGGTGTCGATGGCCGACATGCACCTGGGCGCGCTCGAGTTGTCGCTGACGGCGGAGAACTGGTCGGGGCAGGTTACCGTCCGGTCCGCCATCGACGGGCGCGTCGTCAACAATGGCGCGCGACTCTATCGCCGGTTCAACAACCGGCACCTGGAGACGCTGCAGGCACGGGTCGAGTCGGACGAAGCCATCAGCCTGCTGGTGCGCACCAGCCAGTCCCGGCTCGAGATCGCGCAGGCGGTGCGCACGCAGGTCATGCTCGATGGCAAGGATCTGACGCCGGTCCGGCGCACCGTCCAGGAGCCCGACTACATTGCCCAGGAATTCACCGTCGACCTCGTCGAGGGCCAGGTCCTGGTCCTGCAAAAGCTCGGCGCCCTGCACACGTCGCGTGACCATGCGATCTCGGAGTGCATGCTCGCTGCGCGCAAGGCGATCACCCGCGCCGGTGGCTTCGACGAGGTGATGTCGGATCACCTCTACGTCTTTCGGCGGCTGTGGCGCCGCTTCGATATCCACCTGGTGCCCGCGGATACCGGATTCACGCTGAATGTGCTGATGCTCCTGCGCCTGAACATCTTTCACCTGCTGCAGGCGGTCTCGCCCAATTCGATCGGGCTCGACATCGGCGTGCCGGCACGGGGCTGGACCGGCGAGGCCTATCAGGGCCACATCTTCTGGGACGAACTGTTCATCTTCCCGTTCTTCAACCATCGCATGCCGGAAATCAGCCGGTCGCTGTTGATGTACCGTTTCCGGCGCCTGGGAGAGGCTCGCGCCGCCGCCCGGCGGGCGGGTTTACGCGGCGCGATGTTCCCGTGGCAAAGCGGCAGCGACGGCCAGGAGGAGACCCAGGAGCTCAACCTCAATCCCCGTTCGGACCGATGGGTGCCGGACCACTCCTACCTCCAGCGCCACGTCGGCAGCGCCATCGCCTATAACGTCTGGCAGTACTTCCAGGTCACACAGGACTTCGAGTTCCTGCAGGACCACGGCGCGGAGCTGATCCTCGAGATCGCGAAGTTCTGGTCGAGCATGGCCCGATTCAATCCGGCGCGTGAGCGCTTCGAGATCTGCGGCGTGATGGGGCCGGATGAGTTTCACGACGGCTACCCCGACGCCCCGACGCCCGGGCTGGACAACAATGCCTACACCAACGTCATGGCGGTGTGGGTGCTTTGCCGTGCCCTCGACGTTCTCCAGGCGGTTTCGGAGATCAACCGTATCGAACTCATGTCCCGGCTGGAACTTTCCGCCGCTGAAATCGAGCGGTGGGACACGATCAGTCGCCGCATGTTCGTGCCCTTTCAGGGCGATGGCATCATCAGCCAGTTCGAGGGCTACGAGAAGCTGCAGGAACTGGACTGGGAAGCCTATCGGGCGCGCTATCTCGACATCCAGCGCCTGGACCTGATCCTCGAAGCGGAGGGCGACAGCGCCAATCGCTACAAGCTCTCCAAGCAGGCGGACGTCCTCATGCTGTTCTACGTCTTCTCGGCGGACGAGTTCGGCGGGCTGATGAAGCGTCTGGATTATCCGGTGGCGGAGGGTGACATCCAGCGCAACGTGGCCTACTACGCCAGTCGCTCCTCGGACGGTTCGACGCTCAGCCGCGTGGCCATGTCATGGGTGCTGGCGCGATCCGATCGTACCGGCGCAATGAGCTGCTTCACGCAGGCACTGCAGAGCGATGTCGTCGACATCCAGAATGGGACCACGGCGGAGGGGGTACATCTCGGGGCCATGGCGGGAACCGTCGACCTGATGCAGCGGGTTACCACCGGTATCGAGGTCACTGCCGACGTGCTCCGGCTCAACCCGCGGCTGCCGCCGGAACTGAATCGCCTCGACATGCGCATCCGCTATCGCGGGCATGCCCTGGACCTGCGCCTGACACCCGACACGCTTACCGTGCGGGGGCGCAACAAGGGGGCCGCCGCTATCACCCTGTCGGTGCGGGGCCGGACCTGCCGTTTCGAAAGCGGCACCACGCGCGTCTTCCGGTTGAAACCGAAGCGCGCAAGGAAGGCTTCACCCTCGCCGCCGGCCCCGCCTGTCACTCGCCGAAGTAGTCCGTCGGAAAAGTGATCCGGAAGGTCGTGCCTTCGCCGGGCGCCGATCGCATCTCCAGCTTGGCGTTGAGCAGTTCGCACAGGCGCTTGACGATCGGCAGCCCGAGCCCTTCTCCGTGTGCAGGCGATCCCACCTGGTAGGACTGGGATTGCAGGGTGGGCAGCGGACTGGGGTCGGCTTCGGGAGCACCGGATTGCTGCGCCTGAAACTCCATCGCGAGGTTCTCCTCGGTGGCGACATCCAAAGCGCCGACGAGCGTGCCGGCATCGTCTTCCTGCAGGCCCGGGCCGGTGTCCTGGACGGTCAGCGACCAGCGCGCGTCGTCGATCAAGCGCCAGCCGACGCGCACGCTGCCGCGCTGCGTGTACTTGAGTGCATTGAGCAGAAGGTTCTGGCAGCTGCGCCTGACCTTTACCGGATCACCTCTCACCTCCAGCCGCGGCGGACCGAGAGCCTCCAGGACCAGGCTGCGGCTGCGTGCCATCGGCTGCAAGTCCTCGCAGAGCTCCAGGAGCAGAGCGGCGGCGTCGAATGCCGAGATCCGGCGCTCCTCGTGTCCGGCATCCAGTCGAGCCTGCAGCGACAAGTCCTCCAGGATCGCGAGCAGGGCGGAGGTGCCGCGATTGAGTATGGCAACCGATTCGGTGACGGTGGTCCTCGGCAGCCCTTCCTGGTGCAGCAGCGCGGCCACGTGCTGGACCAGCCCGAGGTTACCTCGCATATCATGCGCCGCCTCTCGCCAGGCGTCGGTGCGCTGGCGATCCAGTTCAGTCAACTGATCGATCGCGTGCTCCAGGGCCGCCTGGCGCCCCGCGGCCTCCGATCGGTGCAGCCGCGCATAGCCCTCGACGCTTTCGCAGACGCCGTCGATAGCAAGCTGGTTCAACGCCCGCCATGCATTGGACATGTCCACCGATGAGATCACGGGGTTGCGGGCGGCGAATTCGGCGACTTCCTCCACCAGGCAGTTTGTCAATGCATTCCATTCGCGGATCACTTCGCGCTGATCGTACCCCTGCTGCCAGCGCTGCAGCCCGTGATCCGCGGCGCTGGCGCCCTGGTCGGCGAGCGCCTCGGTCCGCTGTGAGCTGTGCACGGCCCGAAGCCGGCGCTCAAAGGCGTCCAGCACACCGGGTACATGATCGGCGAACTCCACCGCCGAAAGGCGCTTGGCCGCCGCCACTTCCGGGTCGCGCCGGGTTGCTGAAGCCCAGGCCCGGATAATGAACTCACGACGTTCGGCCAGATGATCTGCGAGTTGGGCAAGGGGGCTGACGGCGGCAGACATTGTAAAATTGTATGCGAATGCGGCGGACCGGGGCATGCGGGTTGCTGGTGCCTGACCTTCTGACTCAAGCTTTGCCGTTTGTTTCAAATCTTTCCGCTCCAACCTTTACTGCTTTAATCTGTCCTCTCCAGTCCCCGGAACCGATCCCTGTGCCATCCTCCAAGCCGACGCCGGCGTTATTGCCCGACCAGCTGACGACGTCTCCAGGCGCGGTCAACGTGCTGCTGTTTTCCCAGGAGGGGTGTCCCTTCTGCGCGATCGTCCGGGAGAACTACCTCAAACCGATGAGACAGTCCCCGCCATCCGAGCGGATTCGCATTGCGGAGGTGGAGCTGGGCAGCGACCGGGAACTCCGGAACTGGCAAGGCCAACCGGTCTCGCACGCCGAGTTCGCGCGCGCCCTGCGGGTCCGGTTTGCCCCGACCCTTCTGTTCTGCGATTCCGCGGGCAAGGAACTGGCCGAGCGCATCGTGGGGTTATCGAACGACTTCTTCGGGGCCTACCTCGACGCCGCCGTCAGGAAATCACTAGCCGCTCCGTAGTTGCCCTAGCTTGCGGGTAGTTCAGCCAGACTGCACCATGACGGTGCCTGGGCACGTCAATTGCCGCGGCCGACGATCTGGTATGGTTGCCTGTTTCGGCATTGCCAGGGGCATACGGAAAAGGAGAGAGGATGTCGGATGAAGCGTATGGCGCAGGGGCTTTGAATCAACGGATCGGCCGTGTGGTCCGGGCTCCTGAAAACCACTTGCCACCAGCCCAGCTTGAAAAGGCGCGGCGAGCGCGGCGCGCCTTCATGGGCAAGGCCCTGGCCATGGGGGCCGGCGCCGTCGGCGCGACGGCTGCCCGAGCCCAGTCCGTCGGTGAGAAGGGCGATCCGGCCATCCTGGAACTGCCGGCGCACAGCACCGGTCTTGGCCAGCCGGTGGCGGCAAGCGGTTATGGCCAGCCCTCCAAGTGGGAAGAAAACATACAGCGTCGCCAGAGCCCGGGGCTCACCCGCGTCCCGCAGGCCTCGGTGTCGTTCTGCCCGCTGCAGTCGCTGTTTGGAATCATCACGCCCGCGGGACTGCACTTCGAGCGTCACCACCAGGGATGGTGGGACATCGATCCGTCCCAGCACCGCCTGATGGTCAATGGCCTGGTGAAGGAGGCGCGCGTCTTCACGATGGACGATCTGATGCGGCTGCCATCCGTGTCGCGCATTCATTTCATCGAGTGCGGCGCCAACAGCGCAATGGAGTGGGGCAATCCGGCGGTGCCGACCGTTCAGTACACCCATGGCATGCTGTCCTGCTCCGAGTTCACCGGCGTGCCCCTGTCGACGCTGCTGGAGATGTGCGGCGCCGAAACCGGCAAGGGCAGATATGTCCTGGCCGAGGGCGCCGACGGATCGTCGATGACCCGCACCATCCCGATGGAAAACGCCCTGGACGACGTCCTGGTGGCCTGGGGGATGAACGGAGAGATGCTCCGGCCTGAGAACGGCTACCCGCTGCGGCTGGTCGTGCCGGGCATTCAGGGTGTCAGCTGGGTGAAATACCTTCGCCGCATCGAGGTCGGCGACCAGCCCTGGTACACCAAGGACGAAGAACTGCACTACATCGATCTGATGCCGGACGGCACCCACCGTCAGTTCACTTCCATCCAGGAGTGCAAGTCAGTCATCACCACGCCCTCGGGCGGGCAGACTCTGCTCGACAAGGGCTACTACAACGTGACTGGCCTGGCCTGGTCCGGGCGCGGCGCCATCAAGCGCGTCGATGTCAGCGTCGATGGCGGCAAGAATTGGCGAACCGCGCGGCTCGAGGCACCGGTACTGACGAAAGCACTGACTCGCTTCAACATCGACTGGGTATGGGATGGCTCGCCGGCGATCCTTCAGTCACGTGCCATCGACGAAACCGGGTACGTGCAACCGCGCATCAATCAATTGCGGGCGGTACGCGGTACCCGCTCGATCTATCACAACAATGCGATCCAGTCCTGGCGGGTGGGCGAGAACGGGGAAGTCATCAATGTTCAGGTCTCTTGAGAAAGCCGATCCGGGCCGTCTTGGAACAGAAGGCTTGAGGCGTCATGCCAGCGTGAGCGGGCGGTCATTGGCCGCGGGCGCATTGATCCTGGCGGCATCGTTTCCCGCCTGGGCCGCGCCGGACGCCATCGACAAGGCGCTGAACGCCGTTGGCCGGCCGGCTACTGCCGCCGAGGTCAAGGCATGGGATATCGACGTGCGTGCGGATTTCCAGGGGCTTCCGCCAGGCAAGGGCGATGTCGCATTGGGCGAAGAGGTCTGGGAAGGGAAGTGCGCCTCCTGCCATGGCGTCTTCGGCGACAGCAATGAAGTGTTCACCCCGATTGTCGGTGGGACCACCGATGAGGACATCGAGTCCGGGCGGGTGCAGACCCTGGCTGGAGGAGGCCATCCGCATCGCACGACGCTGATGAAACTGTCGAAGCTGTCGACCCTGTGGGACTACATCAATCGGGCCATGCCCTGGAACGCGCCGAAAACATTGAGCACGGATGAGGTGTACGGGGTGGTTGCCTACATCCTCAACCTCGGTGACATCGTGCCGGCCGACTTTACACTGAGCGACAAGAACATGGCGCAGGTCCAGGAACGGCTGCCCAATCGCGACGGCAAAGTGCGCTTTGACGGCCTGTGGCAGGTCGGAGGCAAACCCGATGTCAGCAACCAGGCCTGCATGAACGACTGCCCGGTCGGCGACGATGGCAAGGCGACCGTCCATGAGTTGCCGGAAGCCGCCCGCGGAACGCACGGCAACATAGCCGACCAGGTGCGGCCATTCGGGCCCGCCCGAGGCACCTCGACGGAACCGATGGCGCCGGATGTGGCCGCCGCCACGGCGGCGGCGCAGGCGGCCGACGGCACGGGCGCCGGGACGGCGGTGGCGGGCGGTGCTGCGGCGGGGGCCGGAAGCGGCGCGGCGGCGGCAGCGCCAACGCGCGCGCCCGCGGCGTCCAGCGGCCCGAGCGGTGCCGACCTCGCCAAGGCCAGTGCCTGCACCGCCTGCCATGGCATGGACCAGAAGATTGTCGGGCCTGGTTTCCGTGAAATCGCCAAGAAGTACCAGGGCAAGGATAATGCCGTGGACTATCTCACAGGGAAGATACTCAAGGGGGGGCAAGGCGTCTGGGGGCCGATCCCGATGCCAGCCCAGGCGCAGATCAAGGAGTCCGATGCACAGGCGATCGCACGCTGGCTTGCAGACGGCGCCAAATAGTTTTTTGAGATAACGATTTTTGGAGGA
The DNA here is from genome assembly GCA_963834335.1 of uncultured beta proteobacterium. GTDB lineage: Bacteria > Pseudomonadota > Gammaproteobacteria > Burkholderiales > Burkholderiaceae_E > Lautropia. The sequence continues at coordinate 252,987 of CAWIBK010000009.1, forward strand.
ACAAGCTATGAAGTCAGAATCACGCAGGGATATCCTCAAGCAGGGAGGGCTGCTGGCTGCGCTGGTAGCCAGTGGATTGATCACCAGCAGGCAGGCGCGGGCGGCGGTCGAACGCAACGCGTTTGAGGTCAAAACCCTCGACGAAGCCTTCAAGGCGTTGGGGGGCAAGCCCGCCGAAAGCGCGGACGTCACCCTGACCTCGCCGGACATCGCGGAAAACGGCGCAGTCGTGCCGGTCGCGGTAACGAGCAAGATTCCCAAGACCGAGGAGATCTACATCCTGGTTGAGAAGAACCCGCAACCGCTGACGGCGACTTTCACCATTCCCGAGGGCACGGAGCCCTTCGTGTCGACGCGCACGAAGATGGGCCAGACCAGCAATATCTATGCGGTGGTGAAGGCGGACGGCAAGTTGCACTTCGCCGTCAAGGAAACCAAGGTGACCCTCGGCGGCTGCGGCGGCTAGTGGTCCCACCGTCAACGACACGAACAAGGAGATGAATCATGGCTGACCCGATGCGCATCCGCGCGAAACTCAAAGACGGCGTGACCGACGTGCGCATCCTGATGGCGCACATCATGGAATCAGGCCAGCGCAAGGACTCGTCCGGGAAGACGATCCCTGCGCACTACATCAGTGAGGTCAAGGCCACCGTCGGCGACAAGACGGTGCTGACCGCCAACTGGGGCCCGGCGATTTCCCAGAACCCGTTCCTGCATTTCAAGTTCAGCGGGGCGAAGGCGGGCGACGTGGTGAAGGTGACCTGGAAGGACAACAAGGGCGACAGTCGGACGGACGAAGCGGCGATATCGTGATCGGCGGAGCGTGATCGATCGAGCGTGATCGCCTGAGCGTGATCGTCTGGGCATGATCGAGTGAAAGCCGAGGGGCGGCAGGCAAGCCGCCCGGCCGAGAACAAGCGGGCGGCAGCGCGACCGTGCGCCGCATGGAGACACTGGAGAACACACATGAAGATTCTGATGGCAGCAATCTGCGTCGGCCTGGCGGGAGGAGTCGGGGCGCAGAGCACGAGCGACGAAATCCAGAAGTATCGGGACATGCTGGCGGACGGCAATCCCGCCGAATTGTGGGAAATGAAGGGTCAGGAATTGTGGAAGACGGCGCGCGGACCCAAGAACGCATCGTTCGAAAAATGCGACCTGGGCAAGGGGCCCGGCGTGGTGAAGGGTGCCTTCGTGGAGCTGCCCCGCTATTTCTCCGACACCGGAAAGGTCCAGGATCTCGAGTCCCGTCTTCTGACCTGCATGGAGAAATTGCAGGGATTCGATGCGTCGGCGATTGCCAAGACCGGATTCGGCAAGGGCGAACAAGCCAATATTGAAAGCCTGGTCGCGTACATAGCCGCCGAGTCGAGGGGGATGCCTTTCAATCTGCCTCAGAGCCATCCCGCCGAAAAGGCGATGTATGCCGCGGGTAAGGAAATATTCAACTTTCGGGCCGGTCCATTCGACTTTTCCTGTGCCACTTGTCATGGATCAGACGGCAAGCGGATCCGGCTCCAGGACCTGCCGAACCTGACCGATAAAGAAGGTGCGGGCGCCGGCTTCGGCGCGTGGCCTGCCTATCGCGTGAGTAACGGCCAGTTGTGGAGCATGCAGCATCGGCTGAACGACTGCTTCAGGCAACAGCGCTTCCCCTTCCCCGGTTTCGCGTCCGACGTCACGGTCGCCTTGAGCGTCTACATGGGCGTGACCGGCAAGGGTGTCGAATCGATCGCTCCCGCGCTCAAGCGTTGACCCGGACCTAAAGGAGACACCATGAACAGCAAACTGATTTCCCGGGTCACCGGGGTTGCAGGGCTCACGTTACTCGCGCTGCTGGCCAGTGCCGGCCTGAGGGCTGCCGACGACGGCGTACCCAGCGCCCAGGAGATGATCAAGAAGTCGTTCCGGGAACAAGGCCAGGCGAAAATGAGCTGGCTCGAGCAGGATCTGGCCCAGAAAGCCTGTTCCGGAACCACACCGCCGGCACCTGAAGTCGTCACCAAGATTCAGGAGCAGGCCATGGCGGATATCAAGTGGCCGTCGGACGGGAAGTACCTCGGCAACTGGGAGTCGGGCGAGAAGATTGCCCAGAGCGGGCGCGGAATGACCTGGCGGGATGACGCCGACGGTGCCAACGGGGGCAGTTGCTACAACTGCCACCAGCTCAGCAAGGAGGAGATCTCCTATGGCACGATCGGACCCAGCCTGTACAACTACGGCAAACTGCGCGGCGTGGCGGATCCGGCATCGTCGGCATCGGAACCCATCGTGAAGTACACCTGGGGAAAGATCTACAACGCCAAGGCCTATAACGCCTGTTCCGACATGCCGCGCCTCGGACACGCGGGCGTCCTGACGGAGAAGCAGATCCGCGATGTCATGGCGCTGCTGCTGGATCCGAAGTCGCCGATCAACGAATGAGTCAATTTCCAACGAGGGGTGTTTCATAGTGGGTATTGCGAGACGCGAGTTCCTGCAGTTGCTGGCGGCTGCTTCGGCAGCCGGCATGGCACTGGATCATCGCCGGCTGCTGGCGGCGGACGCCGGGGCGGCCGAGCGGCTGTACGACATCCCGGCCTTCGGCAACGTGAGCCTGCTGCACTTCACCGACTGCCATGCGCAATTGCTACCCGTCTATTTTCGCGAGCCCGGTGTCAATATCGGCATCGGCGAGGCGAGCGGGCGGCCGCCGCACCTGGTGGGCGAGGCGCTGCTCAAGGAATTCGGCATCGCCCCGGGAACGCCCCAAGCCCACGCGTTCACCTACCTGAATTTCGAGGAGGCCGCGCGGACCTACGGCCGCGTCGGCGGGTTCGCCCACCTGGCCACCCTTGTCAAGCGGCTGCGGTCATCCCGTCCCCAGTCGCTCCTGCTGGATGGCGGCGACACGTGGCAGGGTTCGGCCACAGCGCTGTGGACCAAGGGTCAGGACATGGTGGACGCCTGCAAGCTGCTGGGCGTGGACCTGATGACCTCGCACTGGGAGTACACACTGGGTGCGGATCGCGTCATGGAGATCGTGGAAAATGATCTCAAGGGCAAGATCGGCTTTCTCGCCCAGAACGTGAAGACGACCGACTTCGGCGATCCGGTGTTCGAGGCCTATTCGATGCGCCAGATCAACAACGTGCCGGTGGCGGTGATCGGCCAGGCGTTCCCGTATACGCCGATTGCGAATCCCCGCTACATGGTTGCCGACTGGTCGTTCGGCATCCAGGACGAGAACATGCAGAAGGTCGTCGACGAGGCCCGTGCCGCCGGCGCGCAGGTTGTCGTCGTGCTTTCCCACAATGGCATGGACGTCGACGTGAAGATGGCCTCGCAGGTCACCGGAATCGACGCGATCCTGGGTGGACATACTCACGACGGCGTGCCGGCGCCGGTGATCGTTAAGAACGGCGGTGGGCAGACGCTGGTGACCAATGCCGGCTCCAATGGCAAGTTCCTCGCTGTGCTCGACCTCGACGTACGCGACGGCAAGATCCAGGATTACCGGTACAAGCTGCTGCCGGTGTTCTCCAATCTGCTGCCGGCGGATCCTGCGATGCAGGCGTACATCGACAAGGCCCGCGCACCGTACAAGGACAAGCTGGCGGAAAAACTCGCGGTCAGCGAAGGGCTGCTGTACCGGCGCGGTAATTTCAACGGCCCCTGGGACCAGGTGATCGTGGATGCCATCATGGCGGTGAAGGGTGCGCAGATCGCGTTCTCGCCCGGGTTCCGCTGGGGGACGTCGCTGCTGCCGGGGCAGGAGATCACGCGAGAACTGATGATGGATCAGCTCGCGATCACCTACCCTGCCACCACGCTGACCGACATGACCGGCACGACGATCAAGACCATCCTCGAGGATGTCTGCGACAACCTGTTCAATCCCGACCCTTACTATCAGCAGGGCGGGGACATGGTCCGGGTCGGCGGGCTCCAGTACACCTGCACGCCGGGCGGGCAAGCCGGTTCGCGGATTTCGGAGATGACGCTCGACGGCAAGCCGATCGAGGCCGACAAGACGTACAAGGTCGGCGGCTGGGCGCCGGTGGCCGAGGGCGCCAGTGGAGAGCCGATCTGGGATGTGGTGGAGACCTACCTGCGCGATCAGAAGACCGTCGCGCCGCGAGAACTCAACCGGCCGCGCCTGGTCGGCGTGTCCGACAATCCCGGAATCGCATCGTGATCCTGCGGCGACTGCGCCCGATCCTGGTGCTGCTGTGCTTACTGCTGACACCGCAGGCGCAGGCGCAAGGGCAAGCCAGCGTCGTGCGATTGCCCTCTTTGTCGCTGGAGGCTGCCGTCAAGGCGGCATCGGCCGCACTGGCGGACTGCCGCGAGCGTGGTGCGCTGGTGGCTGTCGCCGCTACCGACCGCTCGGGCAACGTGCTCGTCGTACTGCGCGACCCCCTGGCCGGCGTGCATACATCGGATACGGCCGTGAGAAAGGCCTGGACCTCGGTCAGCTTCAGGAACCCCACGACCACCCTTGAAAAGGCCACTGCGGCCACGACCGCGAGCAGCGGCATCCGGCACTTGCCCGGCGTGGCCATGATCGGTGGCGGCCTGCCCGTGGAAGCGGCCGGCAGCCTGGTCGGCGGTCTCGGCGTCTCGGGAGCGCCGTCCGGCGAGATGGATGAAGCCTGCGCCAATGCCGGATTCGAGGCGATTCGCGACGACCTGGAGATGGGCTCATGAGGTTTCGGGCGTACGCGTTCGGATTCGCGTTCTTCCTGGCGGCCGCGACGGGCAATGCGGCGAACACGGGCAATGCGGCCAATACCGACAATACGGCCGATACGGCCAATGAGGTACCGGAGTTCGCACCGGTGTCCGTGCCGATGAAGGTCACCCAGGTTGCGCCCCACAGCTACTACGTGGAAGGGCAGTCCGGCATGATCTCGGAGCAGAACGAGGGGTTCAATTCCAACGCCTCTTTCGTCGTGACTTCGGATGGCGTGGTCGTTTTCGACGCGCTCGGCACGCCGGCCCTTGGCAAGCGCTTCGCCGATCTGATCGCCGAGACCACCGACCAGCCGGTCAGGCGGGTCATCGCCAGTCACTACCATTCCGACCACTTCTACGGGGTCCAGGCGTTCTCCAAGCCCGGGGTTGAAATCTGGGCGCACGAGAGCGTGCGGGATTACCTGGCCACCGCGGCACCTGGAGCCCGGCTGGATGAGCGACGCCAGTCGTTGGCGCAGTGGGTCAATAAAAAATCACGCATCGTTCCTCCCGACCACTACGTCGGCAAGGAGACGACCTTCCGCATGGGCGGCCTCACCTTTCACCTGCTTCACGCCGGCCCGGCCCATACGCCCGAGGACCTGATGATGCTGGTGGAGGAGGACGGGGTCCTGTTCGTCGGGGATCTCATGATGGCGGGCCGCATCCCGTTCGTAGCCGACGCGGACGTTTCTTCCTGGATCAAGGCGATCGACCGGGTGCTGGCCATGAAGCCGAAGATCGTGGTCGGCGGGCACGGGCCCGCGTCGACCGATGCCGAAAAGGACCTGAAGACCACCCGCGACTACCTGGTCTACCTGAAGGAACAGATTTCGGAGGCCTTCGAATCCGGCATGGGCTTCAAGGAGGCCTATGACTCCATCGACTGGCAGCGCTTCTCGCAGTTGCCGGCTTTCGAAGCGGCCAATCGGCGTAACGCTTACCAGACCTATCTCAACGTCGAGCGGGATGCGCTGCGTTTCGAGAAGAAGCAAGACTGATTCATTATCGGGCATTCGCCCAAAGGAGTAGTTTATGAAGATCGTTCGCGTGATGCTGCTGAGTGCGTGCCTGCTGGCCGGTGGCGTTGCTTCGGCCGCCGATGAACCCGTCAAGGCGGTTTATCACCTCACCAACGGCACCAGCGAGGCAACCCGGGCGTTGAGGAACATCCGCAATCATCTCAACGCCGACCCGACCGCCAAGATCGTGGTCGTCGCCAACGGCCTGGGCATCGACTTCCTGCTCAACGACGCGAAGGCGGAGAACGGCAGCAAGTTCACCGGGCCGATCGGCGAACTCGCCAACCGCGGCGTCGAATTCCGGGTTTGCGCCAACACCCTGGAAACGCGGGAGATCGCGCAGGATCGAGTGGTCATGGAAGCCACCATCGTACCGTCCGGTGTCGCCGAGGCGGCACGCCTGCAAGCCAGGGAAAAGTTCGCCTATGTCCGACCCTGAACACGGCTGAACCCGGCCCCGGGTTGCGCCGGGGACCGGGAGTGCATCCAGGCAGGCCCGGATAGCGTAGAAGGGGCGTGGGCGTTGCAGTCAGGCAATCCGCCCGCTAATGGCACTTTAGCCACTTCATCGACCAGGGCCATGCTTTCAAACCAATCTGCCGCGCGTTCGGTTGGCCTTTCGCTTCTCGCTTCGGCGGTCATCCTGGGTGCGGCCTGGCTGTATCCCGCGGACCCCAAGCCCTCGGGCCTGGAGGTCGCCATCTATACGCCGGCATCGGCCGGGGAGGTGGTAGAGCAGTTGCAGCGGCAATCGCTCGCCTCCAAACGTGAACTCCAGGAACGGCTCAAGAGCGGCAACGCCGAAGCGCAAAGCGTCGACGTGGCGGTAGCGGTCGCCCGCCGCCACTACGACCGGGCGCGTCGGGACGGCGAGCCCCGTGAACTGGGACTGGCTCAATCCGCGCTCGGGCGGTGGTGGGATCAGCCGGATGCGCCGGTGCCGGTGTTGCAGATGCGGGCAGCGATCCGGCAGTACCAGCATGATTTCGATGGCGCGCTGTCCGACCTCGGCCGGGCGATCGCCGCTCAGCCTGCCAACGCCCAGACCTGGCTGTCACAGGCCGCGATACTGCAGACTGTCGGGCGCCTGGACGACGCGGCGCATAGCTGCCGGAAAGTGGTGGCCATCTCGGATCATGTCGCCGGCCACGTCTGCCTGGCCGACATCGCCAGCCTGACAGGCGACACAGGGGCATTCGACCAGGTGCAGCGGCTGCTGACGACGCGGCGCGTCGCCGCGGCCGAGGGCGTGTGGATCCAGACTGTCCAGGCGGAGATGGCGGAGCGGTTGGGGCGGGACGACGACGCCGAACGGCTTTTCAAGGCGGTCGTTGCTGCGGCCGATGCCGACAGCTACGCCAAGGTCGCCTACGCCGATTTCCTGTTGCGCAAGAGCCGGGTCGAGGAGGTCGAGCCCCTGCTGCGCGGAGTGCCCGCCACCGATGCCGTCCTGCTTCGACGCGCAATCGCGATGAAGCGCTCCGGCAACCCGGGCGCGAAGGCTGCCATCGCGCAATTGCGCGAGCGCTTCGAGTCGTCCGTTTCCCGGGACGACTCCCTGCATCTGCGTGAGATGGCGCGCTTCGCCCTTGAAATCGATGGCGACGCCGGTGCTGCATTGCGCCTGGCTGCCCGTAACTGGGCACTGCAAAAGGAGCCCGCCGACGCATTGCTGCTCGCCGAAGCTGCCCGCGCGGCGGGCCGGCCGCAGGCTGCGGCGCCGGTGAGGGCATTTGCCCGCAGTCCCGGACTCTCGGATGTGCGTCTCGATGCGCTGCTCTGACTCCGGACGCGGGCGCGTCGTGCCGTTCGGGACGCTGCTGATCCGGTCCATCGCGATCGTGCTCACAGCCGCGTGCTGTTCGCTCGCGCTCGCGCACAAGGCCAGCGATGCCTACCTGGATCTTCGGCCCGACGGCAGCGCGGTCTCGGTGCGGTGGGATATCGCCCTGCGCGATCTCGACCAGGTCCTGGATCTCGATAGCAATCACGACGGGCAACTCGACTGGGGGGAAATCGAGCAGCAGCAGGGTGTCATCCGGGATTACGCCTTCAAGTCGATCGACATCGCGTCGGCGGCGGGGTCGTGCCGGCCCGCGGCCGTCTCGCAGCAACTGGCGCGGCGCAGCGACGGCGCTTACGCAGTCCTGCGCTGGCGCGCCGACTGCGTTTCGCCACCGTCCCGGGTGGACGTCGGCTATCGTTTCCTGCTGGGTATCGACCCGACTCACCGCGCCCTCGTGTCGGTGCCCGGCGCAGCGATGAGCCTGACGACCTTGAGACCGTCCGCCGAGTCCGCAACCGGTCGAATTGCGCCCGGCCGGCGCAGGGGAGGTGTCCTATGACCTGTCCGGTTTCTTCGTCGAAGGGCTGCGGCATATCCTCAATGGCATCGACCACCTCGCCTTCCTCGACCGCGTTGCTGCTCCCGGCCCTGGCCATGGCAGCCGTCAGCCAGCGGCGACTCGGTAGTGCCCTGGGTGAACTCGTCGCAGTGGTCAGCGTCTTCACCCTGGCGCATTCGATCACGCTCGGCCTTACGGCGCTCGACCTGATACACCTGCCTTCCGCCCTGGTGGAAAGCGCCATCGCCCTCTCGGTCCTGGTGGCCGGCTTGCAGGCGCTCTGGGTCTGGCGACGGGCGGAACAGTTGCGGTCGAACCCGTCCGCGGTCTCGACCGCCGCCGGTATCGCCGTCCTGCCGGTGTGGCTGGTGTTCGCGTTCGGTCTGATCCACGGCATCGGCTTCGGGTCCGCATTGGGCGATGCGGGTTTCGGCGGACGACCTGTGCTGTCCGCGCTGTTCGGATTCAATGTCGGGGTCGAGGCCGGTCAGCTTCTGGCGTTGGCGATCATCTTCCCGCTCGCCTGGACAGTTCGAGCAACGACTGCGTTCCGCAGAATCGCGCTGCCCACCGCCGCGGTGGTTATCTCGATCGCCGGCGCCGGCTGGTTCGTGACGCGGGCCTTCGACCTCGACCTGAACCCCGACCTGCTCGGGATGCTGAAGGCGGGCTGACCGGGCCAGCTCGCATCGGCCGGTCACCGGGCGGTCACAACTATCGTGAGGTCAGATGCGCTGCGCCTTGCCGAGGAACAGGACCGGCCCCGTCGGTCGGCCGGTGGGCGAACCGTCCGGGGGCTCGAGCGTGATTTCAAACAGCTGTTCCTCGCCGAGATAAGGCAGGCGTTCCCTCGGCACCTCCAGCGCATCGGCACCCGGCACGAGTCCGAGGGACGTCGGGGCGGAGGCGCTCTTACCCTTGGTCCACAGTTGCCACGACTTGCCGGCGGGGATCGTGCCCAGGTCTGCGAGGGGCACCAGCTTGACCGGCCCGCCGACGCTGGCCTGGACGATCCAGCCCGCGCGCTGATCGCTGCTCTGAAGCACGGCGACGTAACTGGCCGGGGACGGGGAGGGTGCGCGCGCGACCAGCATGAAAGCCAGCAGCAGCGATGCGGCCAGCCCGAGGCCACTGAAGGTCTGCCAGAAGCCGAGCCGCTCCCACAGCGGCGGAGCAGGCCGCCTGGATGTCGCGGCGCGGACGGGGGAAGGGCCGATGCCGGCGGGCGCTGCGGCCGCGCCAGCCGGTTGCGTCTCGCCACCCAGCCGCGCCTCGATACCCTGCCACAGCGCGGCTGACGGCGACTGCGGGCGCACCCGCCGGGCCAGCCCGAGCAGGCGATCCTGCCAGAAGGCGACTTCGTCCTGCAGTTCCCGGTCGGTCGAGAGCCGGGCGAGGAACGCCGCCCGATCCGTGACCGGCAAGGTGCCGAGCACATACTCGCCACAGGCGACGGTCCGGTCCTCCCGGTCAGCGAGATTCACGACAAACACTCCTTGAGCGACAACAGACCGCGTCTCACCCAGGACTTTACCGTACCGAGCGGCGTGTCCAGCTTCTGTGCGATCTGCTCATGGGTGTAGCCCTCGACGAAGGCGTTGATGATGCATTCCCGTCGTTTGGGTTCCAGGCGCTCCAGGCATCTCTCCAGTTCGGTCGCGTCGATGTCCGCCGGACCCTGTTCTTCCTGTTGCTGATCCGCGAGGTTCTCGAGATCTTCCACCTCGACCCTGCCGGTCCGCGCGTCCTTGCGGACTTCCTGCAGCGCCCGATGACGCACCACCGTGAATATCCAGCCACGACCGGACCCGCGGCTGGCGTCGAACGTGCCGGCCGCCCGCCAGATCTGGAGAAAGGCCTCCTGCAAAACGTCCTCCGCCAGTTGGCGGTCGCGAACGATGCGCAGGGCAACGCCCATCAGCCAGCGGGCCTCCTGGTCATACAGCAGTTTCAGCGCACTGCGTTCGCCGCGAGCGCATGCGCCCAGCGCCGCTTCGTAATCGAAGCCGATTGCCGCCTTGTTCATTGGTCTGCCTTGTTGGAGGACCCGATCGTCCCCTGACCCGCCGCCCGGTGGCGCATGCGAAAACGGCCGAAGGACAGGAGCCCTTCGACCGTGTGTTCAAGGTGCATTGCGCCAGTCGCGCTCCGCACCCTGGTCGTGAAGACGACTTATTGCGGCTTCATCTTCTCGGCATTCTTCTGACGCTCGGCCGCCTTCTTCTCGGCATCGGTCATGGGCTTCGCGGTGCCACCCGTGGCGGCGGTGCCGGCAGGAGGATTGACACTGGGCGGCTTCATCATTTCAGAACTCTTCTGACGCTCGGCGGCTTTCTTGTCAGCCTCGCTCATCGGCTTTGCCATGGTGTTTCCCTGGCTGGCGCCGGCCGGAGGGTTGACGCTCTGCGGCTTCATCATCTCGGAGGCCTTGCGTTGCTCCTCGGCTTTCTTTGCGGCGTCGCTTTGCGCCATCGCGCCGCCTGCGGCGACCATCAGGCACGTCGAAAGGACTGCGATCTTCATCTTGTTCATGTAATGCCCCTTATCTGATTGATTTACCGATGGGTCCCCACCGTCACAACAATGAATACCCGTGTTAGACGCAGGCGCACCGATAACCTTACATGCACACCCAGCCAACGTCGGCGATGCAACTTGCCGATCAATCACTCTACAGCAATAAGCGATCCCGCGTCGCCTGAGGCCCCGCAGACAGTCATGCCACCTGGGAATTCCGAATGTCCTGCCCGCCGTCGTTCGCTGCCTGTCCTCGCAGCATCTCGCGGAACAGCGGCTGGCGATCACTCAGCTCGGCCACAGTGCCGCTGTCCACCACCCGACCGGCGCAGACCAGCACTACCCGGTTGAAGTGGTGCAGCAGGCTCATCCGATGCACGGAGGCCACCAGGCAGGCATCTTCGAACAGGGTGTTGATGCGGCGCAGCACCCGGTCCTCGGTCATCGGATCCAGTGCACTGGTCGGCTCGTCCAGCATCACCAGGGAACTGCCGCGCGCCGCCAGAATGCCGCGGGCAAGGCACAGCCGCTGGCGTTGTCCGCCGGAGAGATTCATTCCCCGCTCGCCGACACCTGCCGTCAGGTCCTGAGCATTCGTCGCCATCACTTCGTCGAAGGCGCTGGCGTGGAGCGCCGCTGCAATTGCCGCCGCGGGTACGTCGATATCCAGGGCGATGTTCTCGCGAACCGTGCCGGCAAAGATTTCCGCCTCCTGCGGGATCAGCGTGGCTATGCTGCCGAGGTGCCTCAGCCGCAACCGGGTCGCGCCGTCGATCTCGAGTCGTGCCTCGTCGGGCTGGTAGAGTCCGGCCAGGACCCGCAGGAGCGTGCTCTTGCCCGAACCGCTCGGGCCGACCAGCGCGATCCGGTCGCCGCGGCCCAGCGAGAGACTGACCTGGTGCAGTCCCGAGGGCGCCCGGGACTGGGCGGTGGAACCGTGGTCGGGAGCGGCATCGGACTGAGGCGCTCCATGCGCGTAGGACAGCCCTCGGATATCGATGCGCTGCCAGTCGGCGGCGATTCCACCGGGATCGTCGGGCTCCTCCCGCGCCGATCGGATCAGGTCGCCCGATGCATAGTCGACACAGGCGCGCGAGAAACTCTGGAAATGCGTGGCCATGGTGCCGATCACGGAGGCCGCCTGCTGGCCATAGGTATAGATCATGAAGACGCTGCCCATCAGCAGGATTTCGCCGGTGCCCTGTGACTGCCACACGAAACCCACCACCAGGCTCCAGGTCATGGCCGTGCCCAGGAGGTCGACCGCGCACCACTTGGCTTCGACCAGCAGGATGGTTCGCTTGAATGGCACGAATACCGCGTCCAGGCGAGCCCCCAGCATGCGGCGGGTACTGGGTTGCAGGCGCAGCGCGATGACCGCGCCGATGCCGCCCAGGAAGTCGATCATCCCGGCGAGGTAGTGCCGCTCGGCACGGTTTTCGACGCTCGCTAGACGCATCAGGGCGCGGTCGAATCGAAGGATGATCAGAGCGACCACGAAGTAGCCGGCGACGGAAGCGACTCCCAGCGTCGTGGACAGCAGACTCAGCGCCACCATCGGGCCGGCAAGATTCACGACGCTCTGCAGGTAGACGAACTGGGTCTGGGCGAAACCGAAAAGCGCCCCGGTCGATTGCCGCACGCGCTGCTGCACGTCGCCGGAGTGCTGGCGGTCGTGCCAGGACAACGGCAGGCGGCCCAGTTTCGCGTACAGATCATCGGCAAGTGCACGTCGTACCCGGACGCCGACGGTCCGCTCGAGAACGCGCCCCGGGCCGTGCAGGGACCAGGTCAGAACGCACGACAGCATGACCAGCGCGACGAACCAGCCCGCCCGCAGGATCGAGTCCGGACCGCCCGCCTGGAGGGTGTCGATGGCCTGGGCGGCGAGCCAGGGGACGGCCAGCTTGACGAGTTGGGAGGCCACCAGCATCGCGCTCGATGCCAGCAGCAGCAGCCGCGCCCCGCGGGCATGGTGCCAGAGGGCGCGGTAGAGGCCGAGGAATGTCGTGGTTTCCAGGGCACTGGAGACGGGATGCTGCATGGTGATGGCTTGCATGGAGAGGCTGCTTCGGTGACCGTCTTCGAGTAAGGCCTGCATCCTGCACCGGCCCTCGCTGCGCTGCGGTCGGGCGGCGACCGGTGGCCGCCGCGCCGCCCTCGGCGGCGTCGCTGTCGCGCACGGGCCGCAGGCGCAGCCCCCTCCTTCTGCCGCGCAGCCTCCAAGCCAGGCGGTAGACTTCAAGGGTGCCGCCCGACGGTACGTGAGGTTGCCCGACGGCGCCGTGAGGCAAAGACAAAGAGCGATAACGATGGTGATGGTGATGGCGATGGCGAAGCGATGGTGATGGAGCAGCCGGTGACGGTGGTGCTGGAGAGAGAGCGGGAGGTGGCCACCCGCCTGCTGGGAGATCTGCGCCGGCAGTTCCGGCAGGCGGCGTCCGCGCTGGCGCTGGCCTGCGGTCCTGACGGCGCGTTGGGAGCCCGCCTGCTCGACGAGCGTCAGGTTGCCTGCTACGACCTGGCGTGGGCCTGCGCTGACCTGCTGGCAGCCGAGACGGTGGTTGGAAGCCTCGGTCCCGACACAGGCGAACTCGATGCGCGCCTCGGGCTCATCGGCGCGGTCGAGGCGATCGGGTCGGTGCTGGGCCGCCTCGAGAACCTCTACCTTGAACTGTCGCTGGACCTGGCGCCGCTGCAGGAGCTGGCGGCCGACCCGCAATGGGCCGGCTTGCGCCGCGCCTGCGCCGGCGCTTCGTCACTGGCGGCGGCGGGACGCCTGCTGACCGCGCCCGGCGCCGACTTCGGCCGGGTTGCGCTCGATGAGCCGCTGGCCATGGCCCAGGAAGCGTTCCGGCGCTTCGCGGCGCAAGTCGTGGCGCCCCAGGCTGAGCAGATCCATCGCGAGGACCTCACCGTGCCCGAATCCCTGCTTCAGCCGTTGCGGGAGATGGGCGTGTTCGGGCTGGCCATTCCGGAGCGGTTCGGGGGTACCGGGCCCGACGGACGCGAAGACACCTTGATGATGGTGGTCGTGACCGAGGCATTGTCGGAAGCGTCGCTGGCTGCCGCCGGCAGCCTGATCACCCGGCCGGAGATTCTCGCCCGGGCGCTGCTGACCGGCGGCACGGAGCAGCAGAAGGCACACTGGCTGCCCAAGCTTGCGGCCGGCGATCCGCTTTGCGCTATCGCGATCACCGAGCCGGACTTCGGTTCCGACGTCGCCAGCCTGTCGCTGAAGGGCACCCGCACCAGCGGTGGTTGGCTGCTGAATGGCGCCAAGACCTGGTGCACCTTTGCCGGCAAGGCGGGGCTGCTGATGGTGGTGGCGAGAACCGATCCGGACCGGGCGGCAGGGCACAAGGGCCTCAGCCTGTTCCTGGTGGAAAAGCCTTCCAGCGAAGGCCACCACTTCGATTACCGCCAGGATCGCGGCGGCCGGCTGAGCGGCAAGGCGATCCCCACCATCGGCTATCGGGGCATGCACTCTTTCGATCTGGCGTTCGACGACTTCTTCGTCCCCGACGGCCACCTGGTCGGCGGCGATCAGGGCTTGGGCAAGGGGTTCTACTTCACCATGGCTGGAATGACCGGCGGTCGCATGCAGACGGCGGCTCGAGCCTGCGGTGTCATGCGCGCCGCCCTGCGGGCTGCGCTGCAGTACGCTGGCGATCGCAAGGTCTTTGGCGCGCCGCTGGCGAGCTTTCCCCTGACGCTGGCCAAGTTGTCGGTCGGCGCGGCCCGATACGGGGCCTGCCGGCAACTCACCTACGCGGTCGGCCGGATGCTTGACGCCGGCGGCGGGCGGATGGAGGCCAGCCTCGCCAAGCTCCTGGCCTGCCGCTCCGCCGAGATGGTGACCCGCGACGCGCTGCAGATTCACGGCGGCATGGGCTACGCGGAGGAGTCCGCGGTGAGCCGCTATTTCGTGGATGCGCGGGTGTTGTCGATCTTCGAAGGTGCAGAAGAAACCCTTGCGCTGAAGGTGATCGCGCGCAGCCTGCTGGAGGACGCATTGAAAGACGCACTTGAAGACGCACCGAAGACGCACTTGAAGACGCACCGAAGGACGCGCTGAACGGGGCAGGGGGAGGCGGGCGTGGCTGACGCGATCCTGCAAGGCATGCGGGTGGTGGAGGCGGCCGCCTTCGTCGCGGCCCCGCTGGGCGGCATGACGCTCGCCCAGATGGGCGCGGATGTGATCCGCCTCGACTCGGTCGGCGGCGGACTGGACTATCGTCGCTGGCCGGTCACCGCGGACGATGTCAGCCTGTTCTGGTGCGGCCTCAACAAGTCCAAGCGCTCGGTGGCGCTGGACCTGGGCGCACCGGAGGGCCGCGAACTGGCCATGGCGCTGATCTGTGCCCCGGGCGAGGACGCCGGCATGCTCATCACCAATTTTCCGCCCCGCGGCTGGCTCGATCACGAGGCTCTGCGAGCGCGCCGCGCCGACCTGATCCAGATGACGGTGCAGGGTGACCGGTTCGGCGGTTCGGCGGTCGACTACACCGTCAATTCGCGGGTCGGACTGCCGTATATCACCGGCCCCAAGGACGGTGGCGAATTGAGCAATCAAGCGACCAATCATGTACTGCCGGCCTGGGATCTCATCACCGGCCAGATGGTCGCGACCGGGCTGCTCGCCGCCGAGCGCCAGCGGCGGCGCAAGGGCGAAGGCCAGCACATCAAGCTCGCGCTCGAAGACGTCGCACTCGCCGTCATGGGACACCTGGGTTTCCTGGCGGAAGCCCAGCTGGGACAGGTGCGGGAGCGCCACGGCAACGATCTCTTCGGCGCCTTCGGTCGGGACTTCCACTGCGCCGACAGGGAGCGGGTGATGGTGGTCGGACTCACCGGCAAGCAGTGGCGCGGACTGTGCAAGGCGACCGGGCTGGAAGAAGCGATGGCGCAGCTCGGGCAGGACCTGGGGCTGGACCTTTCCCGGGAAGGCAACCGCTTCAAGGCGCGCCAGGAAATCGCGCGTCATCTGGAAGGCTGGATCGAGGCCCGCCCGCTGAGCGATGTAGCCCGGGAATTCGACCGTCACGGGGTCTGCTGGGGTCGCTATCAGACGCTGCAGCAACTGGTCGACGGCGACGAATCCTGTTCGCCGAAGAACCCGATGTTCAGCACGGTCGAGCAGCCGGGCGTCGGTCCGATCCTGGCGCCCGGCATTCCCCTGGACTTCTCGGGGACCGACCGGTTGCCCGCCGGTCCGGCGCCACGACTCGGAGAGCACACCGAGCAGGTGCTGGTCGAACTGCTGGGAGTAGACCCGGCCGAATTCGGACGACTCCACGACCGGGGCATCGTCGCGACTGCAGGCCCGCAGGGTCGGGCATGACGATGGCAGCTTCGGGCGCCCCGCAGAAAGGCGCCGCTGATCACGGCCAAGAGGGCGCGGGCGGGGATTTCGAATGCCTGGACCGGATGCTGCGGGGACGGTTCAGTTGCCGTGCCTTCCAGGACAAACCGGTGCCGCGTGCACTGATCACGTCGATCCTGCAGGCCGCACAGCGAACGGCTTCCTGGTGCAATGCCCAGCCCTGGGTGCTCTACCTCGCCGGCGGTGAGCCGCTGGAGCGGCTGCGGCATTCGATGGCCGCGCTCGCGCCGGGCGCAACCGCGCAGCCGGACCTTGCCTGGCCTGCCGAGTATCGCGGCGTCTACCGCGAGCGACGCAGGGAATGCGGCTGGGGACTGTATGAAAGCCTCGGCATCGCCAAGGGCGACCGGCAGGCGTCGGCGGCGCAGGCGGCGGAGAATTTCCGGATGTTCGGCGCGCCGCATCTGGCGGTCGTCACCAGCGACGCGGCCCTGGGGACGTACGGTGCGATCGACTGCGGCGCATACGTGGGCAACTTCATGCTGGCTGCACACAGCCTCGGGATCGCCTCGGTGGCACAGGCCTCGCTGGCGGCGCATCCACGGATGCTGCGCGAGCATCTGGGGATTCCTGACGACAGGATCATCGTCTGCGGCATCTCCTTCGGCTATGCGGACACCGTCCACCCTGCCAATCGCTTTCGCACGCACCGGGCCGATCCGGCCGACTGCGTCGTCTGGCGCGACTGAAGACATCGACCCATGAAAACGAACTCATCGCCGGCGAGCGACGGCTGGTCCAGCCTCGGGGTGACGAGCGAAGAAACCGTTGCCGCCGCGGCGAGCCTGCTGGAGGCCCGCAGCCAGCGCACCACCCGGCCCGCGCCGAACCTGGTCGACCTCGATGCCGCCTACCCGGTCCAGGCGGCGGTGGCGCAGGCGCTCGGCTGGTTCGCCGACGGCCCGCCGCGATACTGGAAATCCGGGGGGGCGTCACGGCAGGCGCGGCAGACCCACGCGCCGCTGCCACCGGCAGGTGTGCGTGAAAGCCCGGCGGATGCCGGTTCGGCGGGCTGGTATTTCCAGGACCGCGGGATCGAGGCCGAGATCGCGCTGCGCCTGGGCAAGCCGGTGGATCCGACGCTGGCTCGGCGACTCGACCAGCACGGCGCCGAGCAACTGGTGGAGGCGATGTGCGTGTCGATCGAAGTCGTCGACTCGCGCTGGAGCGAGGGAGCCGCCGCCCCGGCGGCGGCGCGGCTGGCAGACCTGCAGTCACACGGCGCGCTGGTGCTGGGCGGGTGGATGGCCTTCGAAGCACGGGACTGGTCGGCGCAGGACTGTGCCGTGCAGATCGGCGCGCAGCCGGTGCTGCGCTTCCGGGGGACGCACGCCATGGCGGATCCGGCGTTCGTGCTGCCGGCCTGGCTTCGGCACGCGACCCGCGCCGGCGCCGTGGTGCCCGCAGGGACCATCGTGACCACCGGCACCTGGTGCGGGCTGTTGCCTGCCGAGGCCGGCGATCTGGTCCGGGTGGTATTCGAGGGAATCGGGGAGGCCAGCCTGCAGTTGTGACCGGTTTGTGACCGGTTTACCGGCAGGGCGGCCACTGCCAGGGCTCGGGGGCTGCCTGCTCGAATCTTTCCGCGACGGTCAGCAGGGCACTATCGCTGCCGTATTCGCCGATCAGTTGCACGCCGATCGGCAGCCGGTCGGCGGAGGGCCGGCAGGGCAGGGCAATGGCCGGGAGGCCGGCGGCGTTGACCCAGCCGGTGTAGATCGCGTGGCCACGCGGCCCGACGGGCTGGCCGTCGATCTCCGGCGGAAATGGCTCCTGGGCCGGCCAGGGCAGCGCGGCGGCCGCTGGCAGTCACGATCAGGTCGATGTCGTGAAAACAGCGCGGCGACATCGCGCCGCAATTGTTCGACCGCCTCGAGGATCTGCCACAGATCGCGTGGCCGGGACCTGCAAACCGGTCGCCGCCATGTCGACGGTATTTCGGTGCTGCACCGCTGCGCCAGTCGGGATGCCGCTCGAACAGCCAGGCCAGGCCGATCTGCCCGATCTGCGGCCATTGCGGCACGATGAAGCCGAGGTCCAGCGGCAATGGTCCGTCCTCGACGGCATGGCCCTGCCGGGCGAGCCGGTCGACGCCTCCCGGCAGGCTGCGGCGATCTGCGGATCGAGCGGTGCGTCGTCCGAGGCGTCGACGTACAGCACCTTCATCCGGTCCGGCAGCGGCCTCGCCGCGCGCGGCGGCCAGCGAACGCCGGTCGCCCGGGTGCCGGCCCGCGCAGGCAGTCGAACAGCAGGCGCGCATCGGCCACGGTGCGCGCGATCGGGCCGATCACCTCGAAGTCGAGCAGCAGGCTGCGGCAGCACATGCTCGCGCGGCCATCGCGCCGAGCGACGGCTTGAGGCCGACCAGCGCCGGTGTGCGAGGCCGGGCGCCGGATCGAGCCGCCGCCGTCCTGCGCCGATCGCCAGCGGCGCGATGCCGGCGGCCACTGCCGCCACCGCGCCGCCGCTCGAGCCGCCCGGCGTCAGCTCGAGGTTCCACGGATTGCGGGTGACGCCGAAGAGCGGGTTGTCGGTGTAGCCCTCGAGCGCGAACTCGGGCACGTTGGTCTTGCCGATGATACAGCGCGCCCGGCGCGCGCCCGTGCCACCGCCAGTTCGTCCTGCCGGTGCAGTGGTCGCGCAGCGCGGCGACGTGCCCCAGGTGGTCGGCAGGTCGGCGGTGAGCAGGCTGTCCTTCACGTCAGCGGGATGCCGTCGAGCGCCGACAGCGGCTGCGCCGCGCGCAAGGCGCTCGCGCTCGCGCGGCGGCCTCTCGAGCAACGCTCGCATCGCGCCGCGCGACCACCGCGTTGAGCCGCGGATTGACCGCGTCGAGCCGCGCCAGGCAGGCCTGCCAGCACCGCCGAGCGGCGTCAGGCTGCCGTCGCGGTAGGCGCCGCGCAGCTCGCACGGCCGTGCTCAGCTTGCCAGCAGCGGCTCGGTCATCGCCGATCGCCCATCACATCTTCCCCGGCAGCCAGGTCGCGATGCCCGGCACAGCGATCAGCAGCATCGTGAACAGCGATCATGATCACCACGTACGGCAGCGCGCCGACGATCGCATCGCGGATGCCGCCCTTGTCGGGCCGGATGCCGTGCACGACGAACAGGTTCATGCCGACCGGCGGCGTGATCAGGCCGAGCTCGCACATCAGCACGATGAAGATGCCGAACCAGACCGGGTCGACGCCGAGCGCGGTGACGATCGGGAAGGTGATCGGGATCGTCGCCACCATCATCGACAGCACGTCCATGAACATGCCGAGCAGCAGGTAGAAGACGCATCAGCACCAGGAGCAGCTGCGTGCGCCGTCAGGCCGAACCGAGTCACCCACGTGGTCATCGCCTCGGCCACGCCGGTCAGGCTGATCGCCAGGTTCAGGATGAAGGCCGCGGTGATGATCAGCAGGATCATGCCGCTGGTCCTGGCGGTCTGGATGAAGCAGTGCTGCAGCAGCGTCCAGTTCAGCTTGCGGCTGTCGCCAGGCGAAGAACAGCGACGCGACGACGCCGAGCGCGGCCGATTCGGTGGTGGTGGCGATGCCGCTGTAGAGGCTGCCCATCACGATGCAGGAACACCACCGCCGGCGGCACCAGGTCCTTCAGCAGCGCAGCCGCGTCTGCCAGCGGCACCTTGCTCCTCGCGCATCGCGGTGCCGGCTGACCAGCGCATGAAGCAGCGATGAACCCCATGAAGCAGCGCGGTCAGCAGCAGGCCCGGGATGATGCCGGCGATGAACAGCTTGCCGATCGAGGTGTCGGTGAGCGAGCCGTAGACGATCATGTTGACCGAGGGCGGGATCAGGATGCCGAGCGTGCCGCCGGCGGCGATCGAGCCGAGCGACAGCGTGCATCGGATAGCCGCGCTTGTGCAGCGACGGCAGCGCCACGGTGCCGATGGTCGCCGCGGTGGCGACCGACGAGCCCGAGGTGGCGGCGAACAGCGCGCTGCAGCCGATGTTGGTGTGCAGCAGCCCGCCGGGCAGCCGGCCGAGCCAGGCCGCCAGCGCGCCGAACATGCGGTCGGCGATGCCGGAGCGCAGCAGCAGTTCGCCCATCAGCACGAACAGCGGGATCGCGGTCAGCAGGTTGTCGTTGTGCACGCCCCAGACCACCGGCGCGATCGAGTTGATGAACGGCACGCCATAGGCGAGCGACACCGCCGACGATGCCGACCACGGCCATCGCCACGGCGATCGGCAGGCCGATCAGCATCATGCCCAGCATGCCGCCGAAGGCGATCAGGATGTAGGAGACGTTCATGCTTGCGCTCCCGTGGCGCTGGCAACGGCGGCGTCGGCCGCCGGCCGGCGCTGCTGCAGGTCGTCGAGTTCCTCGGCCACTTCTTCCTTGGTGCGTCCGCGGACCGAAGTCACGGTTCAGCTCGCCGATGCGGCCGCGCAGCAGCAGCATCGTGGCTCGCAGCTGCGTAGCCGGCCGAGACCAGCGCGAAGCATGATCAGCCCGGCGCAGCCAGGCGGACTGCGGATAGACGAGCGGCGTCGCCCACGGCGTCTGCGACGACGCTCTGGTAGCTGCGCGAATCCTGGATGACGAACCACGCCAGCCACGCCAGCAGGCCGGCAAACGCCGCGAGGCAGACGATCGAGAGCCAGTTCAGCGCGGTCTGCAGCGCCGCCGGCAGCCGGTCGTGGAAGACGTCGACGCGGATGTGGGTGCGCCCCATCAGCGCCAGGCTGAAGGCGATCGTCGCGCCGACCGCCAGCGCGTAGCCGCCGAGTTCGTCGGCGCCCTGCAGCGAGAAGTTGAACACCTTGCGGATCGAAGGTCTCGACCGCGACCACGCAGCGACAGGGCGACGAAGATCAGGCCGAACAGGGTGCCCAGCCAGCGTTCGATGGAATCTTTCATGATCGCGACTCCTTCGATGTCGTGTGCGGAGCGGGCGGCGCCGGCGGCAGCCGCCCGCGCCCGTGTGCCGCGTTACTGGACGCCGATCGCCTTGCCGACGGTCTTCTTCCAGGCATCCGAGCAGCCCGGGTTCGACTTGTCGCAGATCTCGGCCCAGGTCGGCAGCGAGATCTCCGCGACCGCCTTGCGCACCAGCTCGATGTCGGCCGGCGTCACCGGCACGTTGACGAGCTTGAACTTCTTGCCGGTGGTGCACGGGTCCTTGCCGGCGTTGCAGTTCAGCGCGTCCTGGGTCAGCTCCTCCGAGTAGACCCAGATGTCGTCGGTCAGCGTCGTTGAATGCGGCCTGCATCTTGGCCTGCTGGTCGGGCTTGAGCTGGTTCCAGGCCTTCAGCGTGATCGCGTAGCCGTTCAGCGCCATCTGGAATCCGAGCGGGTACTGGTGCGTCGTGACCTCGGGCCAGTTGGACGAGTTGGCCGAACTCGGGCCGGTGATCGCGCAGTCGACCACGCCCAGCGACAGCGACTGGTGCACCTCGGTGAACCCCAGCGGCACCGGCGTGCCGCCGACCGACTCGATGAACTTGGCCAGGTTCTGGTCGTAGACGCGCACCTTCATGCCCTTGAGGTCGGCAAGCTCGGTGATCGGCTTCTTGCAGAACAGGATCTGCGGGCCGAACGGCCAGACGCCGAGCAGCTTGACCTGGAACTGCTTCTGCAGCCGCTGGTCGAGCGTGTCGAAGTAGGCCTCGTAGACCTTGCGGGCGGTCGCGTAGTCGGGCGCGGCGCCGACCAGGTCCAGGCCGAGCAGCGTCGGCTCGTCGCGCGAGTTCTGCGAGACGCGCAGCGAGACGATGTCGAACAGGCCGGCCTTCATCACGCGCAGCTGTTCGGTGTCCTTGATGCCCAGCTGGTCGATCGGCTTGTAGTCGGCGTCGATCGGCAGGCCGGTGCGCTTGGCGAACTCCTCGAAGAACGGCTTCTCCTTGTTCTTCTGGACCAGGCCGGTGGCAGCGGGTTGGCCGATGACCTTGTAGGTGATCGTGTTCTGGGCGGTGGCGGCCGGCGCGGCCAATGACATCGTCATTGCGACGGCGGCGAGGGTGAACGGGGTTGCGAGTCGGTGCTTTTTCATCATGTCAGGCTCCGGGTTGGCTGCAGGGTTCTGGCTGCTGGTACTGGCTGCGGTTGTGGATGGGGTTGTGGATGGGAGATCACGCGCGCGTGCCCGCAGGGGGCGCAGAGTCGGCGGGCCGCCGGCAAGGAAGCGCCCGCGGCCGGCGCGCGGGTGAAAGCGGACGCCGTCCCAGACGACTTCGCCACCGGCCAGAGTCAGGCCCGGCCAGGCTCGCAGCGACGTTCCCTCATAGGGCGTGTAGTCGACCGCATGGTGGAGATGATCATTGCTCAGGACGAACGTCGCGCTCCTCCCAGACGACCAGGTCCGCATCCGCGCCGATGGCGATCGTGCCCTTGCGGGGATGCAGCCCGTAGGCCTTGGCTGGATTGGTGGCGGTGAGCTCCACGAACTTCTCCAGGGTGATGCGACCGCCCAGGACCCCGGCGCTGTAGAGCAGGGCCAGCCGCGTCTCGATGCCGGGGATGCCGTTCGGTATGTAGCGGAACGGCACCTCCAATCCGTCCGGCTTCTTGCCTTGCGGGTCCTCGTACCGGAACGGCGCATGGTCTGAGGAGAAGACCGTGAACAGGCCATCGGCCAGGCCTTGCCAGATGACCTCCTGGTTGGACTTGTCGCGTGGCGGCGGGCTGCAGACGCAGCGTGCGCCCAGATAGCTGTCGTCGACGCCGAGGTCCGCGGCGGTCAGGAACAGATACTGCGGGCAGGTCTCGGCGAAGACTTCAATGCCCTGGCCTCGCGCCCAGCGGATCTGTTCGACCGCTTCCCGGCCCGACACGTGCACGATCAGCACCGGCACGTCGACCAGTTGCGACAGGGCGATCGCCCGATGGGTCGCTTCGCGCTCGACCAGCATCGGCCGGGAGGTGGCGTGAAAGCGGGGCGCGGTCTGACCGGCGGCTTCGAGGCGCCGCGTCAGCCATTCGATGCAGTCTGCATTCTCGGCGTGGATCATGGCCATGGCGCCATGCGCTCTCGCCACCGCCAGCAGGTCGAGGATCTGGCCGTCATCCAGTTGGAGGTCGTCGTAGGTCATGTAGATCTTGAACGACGTGTATCCCTCGGCGATCAGCGCCGGCAGGTCCTCTCTCAGCAGTTGCTCGGTCGGGTCGCTCACGATCAGGTGGAACGCGTAGTCGACGTGGGCCTTGCCGTCGGCCCGGCGGTGGTAATCCGCGACTGCATCGCGCAGCGACTGCCCCTTTGCCTGGGCCGCAAACGGGATCACCGTCGTGGTGCCGCCGCATGCCGCCGCCCGGGTTCCGGTGTCGAAGTCGTCGGCCATGCGCGCCGGCGCCGCCATCGGCTGGTCGAGGTGGCAGTGGGCATCGACACCGCCGGGAGTCACTACCCGGCCGGCAGCATCGATTTCCCGGGATGCGCCGGGCAGGTCGCGCCCCAGCAGAACGATACGGCCGTCGCGGATGCCGATGTCCGATTCGAAGCAATCGCTGGCAGTCGCCACCCGGGCATTGCGCAGGACCAGGTCCAGGGGCGGCGTGCTCATGCAGACCCGCGGCAATCTGCACCGCAATGAGGCGCGTGCGGGCGATTATTCGACGACGGTATTGTTGACAATCGAGTTCCGCTCCCTGGTGGTGCATGGCGTGTGCAACGACACGTCATACCGGATAGATGAGCAAATTACGGGCCACGACGGTTCAGCGCCAGGTCGATGCTTGTCGACATCGTGGTCGACAATCGATCTGGCGATTGCTAGGATAGTCCTCCGATGTCGGATTCGCCAAGCGTTTTGAAAACATCGCTTTCCCGAGGCCGGCGACCGATTCCAAAGTCATCCCGGGCTGGCCGGAAGGAGTGAATGCATGGTGTCCCCAGTGCGGATCGGCGTGTTGACGCCTTCTTCGAACATCGCCCTGGAGCCCCTGACCAGCGCGCTTGCGGCCGCGATGCCCGGATGCAGCGCCCACTTCTCGCGCTTCAAGGTCACCGAGATCGCCCTCACCGCGCAGGCGCTCGGCCAGTTCGACGACAGCAACATCCTCGCAGCGGCGGACCTGCTGGCGGATGCCAAGGTGGATGTGATCGCCTGGAGCGGTACGTCGTCGGGTTGGCTGGGTTTCGATGCCGATCGGCGTCTCGTCGATCGCATCCGCGCGCGCACCGGCCTGCCCGCGACCACCGCGGTGCTGGCGCTCAACGAGTTGCTCGCGCTGCGCGATATCCGGCGCCTGGCGCTGGTTACGCCTTACACCCTCGACGTCCAGGAGCGTATCGTCGCCCACTACGCCGAGATCGGCGTCGAGGTGGTCAGCGAGCGCCACCTCGGCATCCGGGTCAATCATGATTTCGGGCTGGTTTCCACGGACACGCTGAAATCGCTGATGCTGGACGTGGCTGCCCAGCGCCCTGATGCGATCACGACCTTCTGCACCAATCTTTTCGCCGCTCCGCTGGTTCATGCCACCGAGGCCGAAATCGACATCCCGATCCTGGATACCGTCTGCACCACCGTATGGGGCGCGTTGCGCGCCGTGGGCGCCGACCCCTCCCGGATCAAGGGGTGGGGCCGGCTGTTCGACTGGCACTGACCGTGTCCGGTCGAGGGAGGGCTCGTTTCTGCGCGAGCCGCGCCAATGGCGAGCGCACCTCGACGGTGCCGGCGCGACTCAAGCGCAGGAATATCCAGGACGATATCTACGAGAAGATCGTCGCCGCGATCCTGGAACACCGTCTGCATCCCGGAACCAAACTGGTGGAGGAGCGCCTGGCGGATATCTTCAAGGTGAGCAGGGCGCGCATCCGTGAAGTACTGGCGCGCCTTGCCCATGAACAGATCGTCGAGCTGATCCCGAAGCGGGGAGCGTACATCGCGCAACCCACCATCGAGCAGGCGATCGACATCTTCGAAGCCCGGCGTCTGATCGAACCGGCTGTCGTGCATCGCCTGATTGAAACGCTGACGATCGAGGGCGTGTCACAACTGCGGCAGCACCTGGCCTTGGAGGAGAATGCGCGCCGCCGCGAGGACAAGAGGGCCATCGTGCGGCTCTCCGGCGAGTTTCACACGCTGCTCGCGGAGTTGGCCGGAAACGGCGCGCTGGCGCGCACGATGCGCGAACTGTCCACGCTCACCTGCCTGATCATCTTTCTCTACGATACGCCCACTGCCACCAGTTGCCGTGTCGATGAGCATGGCGCCATCGTCGATGCGGTGGCCCGTCGCGATGCCGCCGCTGCCGGCAGGCTCATGCTCGAGCATCTGGCGCACATCGAGGGCAGCCTCAAGCTCGACGCTGCCGCCGACACCGTCGACCTGGAGGCGATCTTCAAGGTCTGACTGGCACCGGCGCCGGCATCGGCACAGGCGCCTGCATACCGGCGCCGGTGCCCGCAACGCCTCAGTCGTCGCCCTGGAAGGCCTCTTCGCGTTTCCTGGCGATCTTGGGGCTGAACACCAGCACCAGCAGCACGCCGGCGATGAGCAGCAGCACCAGCGACAGCGGCCGGGTGAAGAACACCGTGGCGTCGCCGCGCGAGATGGTCAGGGCGCGGCGCAGGTACTCCTCCATCAGCTTGCCCAGCACGAAGCCCAGCAGCAGCGGTGCGGGCTCGCAGTCGAGCTTCTTGAAGGCATAGCCGAGGATCGCGAACGGCACGGTCATGAGCACGTCGAACACGTTGTTGTTGACCGAGTAGGCGCCGATGCAGCAGAACAGCAGGATCGCCGGATAGAGCAGCCGGTAGGGCACGGTCAGCAACTTGATCCAGATGCCGATCAGCGGCAGGTTCAGGATCACCAGCATCACGTTGCCGATCCACATCGAGCAGATCAGGCCCCAGAACAGGCTCGGGTTGCTCGACATGACCTGCGGGCCGGGCTGGATGTTGTGGATCATCATCGCCGCGATCATCAGCGCCATCACGGCGTTGGTCGGCAGACCCAGCGTCAGCATCGGCACGAACGACATCTGCGAGCCGGCGTTGTTGGCGGATTCAGGTCCCGCCACGCCCTCGATCGCACCCTTGCCGAAGCGCTCGGGCGTCTTGGACATCTTCTTTTCGAGGGCGTAACTCGAGAACGAAGCCAGCGTCGCCCCGCCCCCCGGCAGGATGCCGAGGAAGGAGCCCAGCAGCGGTGCCTCGCAGGATCGGCATCGCCGAGGCCTTGAGGTCGGGCCAGGTCGGGAACAGCCCCCTGACCTTGGCGGCGAGAATGCCGCGCTCTTCCTTCTGCTCGAGGTTGAGGATGATCTCGGCGAAGCCGAACATGCCCATCGCGACCACCGCGAATTCGACGCCGTCGGTCAGTTCCGGGATGTCGAAGGAGAAGCGCGCGACGCCGGAGTTGACGTCGGTGCCGATCATGCCCAGCAGCAGTCCCAGCACCACCATGCCCAGCGCCTTGACCACCGAACCGTTGGCCAGCACCACCGCCGCGACCAGGCCGAGCACCATCAGCGAGAAGTACTCCGCCGGCCCGAACTTGAAGGCCACCTCCGCAAGGGGCGGCGCGAACGCCGCCAGCAGGAAGGTCGAGACGGTGCCGGCAAAGAAGGAGCCGATGGCGGCGATCGCCAGCGCCGGTCCGGCGCGGCCCTGACGTGCCATCTGGTAGCCGTCGAGCACGGTCACCACCGAGGACGATTCGCCCGGCAGGTTGACCAGGATGGCGGTGGTGGAGCCGCCGTACTGCGCACCGTAGTAGATGCCGGCGAGCATGATCAGCGCCGTCGTCGGATCCGACAGCTGGTAGGTGATCGGCAGCAGCATGGCGATGGTCGCCAGCGGCCCGATCCCCGGCAGCACGCCGATCAGCGTGCCGAGCAGCACGCCGATGAAGCAGTAGAAGAGATTCTCGAGGGTTCCCGCCGTGGCGAACCCGAGCGCGAGGTTTGATAGGACTTCCATCGGGGTTCTGCTCTCTTATCGGGTCAGGAATGGCGGCCAGACCGGGAACTGCAGGTCCAGGCCCTTGACGAACACCAGGTAGCTGCTGATGCCCAGCACGACGACCGAAATGAGAGTCGGTCGCCAGGCGAACTGGTCCGAGGCCATCGAACTCATGATGATGAGCACGACCAGCGCCGCCACGAATCCCAGCCGTGGCAGCAGGATGGCGTAGAGGATCACCGCGCCCAGGATCACCAGCAGGCCGCGCCAGCCGGTCTTCTCGACATGGGTCTCGGGCGCGCCCGCTTTGATGGCCGGCAGCCCGACCAGGATGCCCAGCAAGACCAGCATGCCACCGAGCACGGTAGGGAAGTAACCGGGCCCCATGCGCTGGGTGGTGCCGAACTGGTAATCGGTGGACCAGGCCATGAACAGCACGCCAAAGACCACGAACATCGCCGCCGACCAGAAATCCTTGCGGTCCCTTATCTTCAAAATCCTGTCTCCTTCGGTCCCGGTTTCATCCGGCCGAGGCACTGATCGCGTCGTCCGGATGCCCGCCGCAGCGGTGGGCAATTCTGGCGGGTGGCGGGATCCACCAGCATGAATAGATTGTTACCGTTTGGTAATGTTCCCGCCAGTACCGCCGGCAGAGCGGTGGCCAATGAGACCGACCGGCTGGTCGGGAGGGTTCAGGCCAGGAATGCCGGCAGCCGGATCCGCACCGACAAGCCCGGCCGGGCGTCTTCGAACTCGAGGGTTCCGCCATGCAGGCTGACGATGGCGCGGACACTGGTCAGGCCGAGCCCGAAGCCGGGGAGGCTGCGATCGAGCCGGTAGAAGCGGGTGCCGAGACACTCGACCGCCTGCGCAGGAACGCCCGGGCCGTCATCGCTCACTATCAGCACCACCTCATCGCCCTCGCGGGTGGCGGCCACGCGAATGCGGGCCCCCCGCCGGGAGTACTTGAGCGCGTTGTCGACCAGGTTGGCGACGGCGCCGGCGAGCAGGTCGCGGTCGCCCAGAACCGTCAGGTTCTGCGCGGTTTCGTCGACGAGCACTGCGCCCTGTTCATCGGCCACTGCACTGAACAGGTCGATCACGTCTCTCATGATCTCGTCAGGCTGGGTCGGTAGAAACTCCTGGCGCCGTGTGCCGGATTCGGATTCCGCAATCTGGAGCAGCTTGTCGAAAACCTGGGTCAGCGCTTCGATCTCCCGAATCGCGGTGCGGTTGGCGTCCCTCACTGTCTGCGCGGGGCTGTCGGGACGATCTGCCGTTCGCAGCCCCGCGAGGATTCGGGCCATCGGCGTGCGCATCTCGTGTGCGATCGCGTTGGACACATGCTTGACGCCGCTCATCAGCCCTTCGATCCGGTCGAGCATCTGATTGATGTCGCGGTCCAGGCGGGCGAACTCGTCCTCTTCCCCGGTGGCGGGAATCCGCCAGCTCAGGTCGCCCTCGCCGACGCGATTGGTGGTCCGCCGGATGGCCTCCACCCGGCTTTCGAGGTGGGCGCGAAACCAGCCGGTACCGCCGAGCACCAGCAGCAGCGTGACGCCGGCGGCAGCGAAGGTGGCCCGCTGAACCATGGACTCGATGCGGCGCTGGTCACTCATCTCCCGGCCGACCACCAGGGAGGAGCCATCTGGAAACGGGCGCAGCAGCAGCATCGCGTCGGAGTCGCGGCCACTGTGGGCGATCTGCCGCTCCACGATGCGCGAGACTTGCGCCGGCAGGTCGGGCACGGTGGTCAGGTTGCCGGCCAGCATCGCCCCATTCTCGTCACGCAGCAGGTACAGTTCCGTGTCGGAATCCGCACCATCCCGAAGCGCCTGCTTCACCGCCTCCACGACCGCCAGCCGGCCACCGCGATCGAAGTGATTGGTCATCCGCTGGGCGGCTGCGCTGACCTGCCTGGCATTGCCCTGCTTGAGCACGCCAACCGTCTGGAGGTAGAACATGGCGATCAGCACCACCATGGTGAAGATCGACAGCAGGCCGTAATTGAGGGCCAGCCGAAAGCCGACCGATTCGAACTGGCTCTGGAGATCCTGCAGCGGACGCCATTTCATCGGTGGCTTTCCCGCTCCCCGGGCATTGCGGTGCCACCATCCTCGGCGAGCCGGTAACCGACCCCCCGGATCGTGTGGATCAATGGTTGGCGCGCGCCGGCGTCGATCTTCTGGCGCAGGCGGCTGATATGGACGTCGATCACGTTGGTCTGCGGGTCGAAGCGATAATCCCATACCGCTTCCAGCAGCATGGTGCGGGTGAGGACCTGGCGGGGGTGGGCCATCATGTAGGCGAGCAGCCGGAATTCCCGGGGCTGCAGCGCCACCGGCTTACCGGCCCGTTCGACATGGCGTTTGACCAGGTCGATGCGCAAATCCCCAATGGTTAGCTGTGACGCGGCCGGCTCCGATTGCGACCGCCTGATCAACGCCTCGATGCGGGCCGACAGTTCAGAGAATGCAAATGGCTTGGCCAGGTAGTCGTCCGCGCCGCCCTTCAGGCCGCGGACCCGTTCATCCAGCGCCGTCAAGGCGCTCAGGATGATGACCGGAGTCGTTCGCCCGACGCCTCGCAGCGTGGCCAGCAGGGACAGTCCGTCCACACCGTTGGGCAGCATCCGATCGAGCACGATCACATCCCAATGCTGAGCCAAGGCCGCATCCAGCCCTTTCACCGCGTCCTGACACAGGGTCACCACGTGACCTAATTCCCTCAGGCCGTCTGCGACGTAGCGCGCGTTGACCTGGTCGTCCTCTATGATCAGGCAACGCCACATGCCAGCAACCGAGACATTTGTTCTCCTCCAGCCGGCCCGGCAGACCAGTCCAGGGAGGGATTCTGCATCAGTTCGCTATCCGATTGATATTCAAGGAAAGCGGCCCCATTTCTGTAACAGGCCACGCAAGGCACGACATGTGCTACGCAGTTACCAACACCAGGGGGATACGCCATGTCACCGGATGAACTCGTAGTGGAAGAGATCTCTCAGGCACTGCTCTATGCCGCATCCCAGTCGGTGGTAACGCTGGAGCGCGACGACGGCCTGATCTGGTTCCAGGATGTCGGTGAAGAAGAGGGCCTTTTTGCCGTCACCGAGACCTCGGCGACGCTCAGCCTGGGGAAGGAGTTGCAGTCGTCCCTGGGCAAGGTCGGCGATCCCTATGAAAATTCCGAGGCGACGGTGGACTCGGTGCGGGATCTCGTCGGCAGGATTTACCGGCAGAGCATCGTCCTGCACTAGGAGGCTGCGCCCCTCCCCCTTCTGCCAGGCAGGCTTCCAGGACCCCCGGCGCAGCCGGTTTCTCCTCAGCCCAGGGTATCGGCCCAGATGTTTTGGGCCCAGCCGCTCGCATACTTCGCCTCCATTTCCGAGCGGGCGGCGGAAACGCCGCCGGATCCCGCGACCGGCTTGAACGTCTTTTCGGCGGCGACATATTCATGCACGCTGGCGACGTGGATCGCCTCTTCGGGGCTGACGAAGCTGTAGCAGGTATTGGTGAGCATCGGCTGGGGGTTGGGGGCCAGGTCCTTCAGGGCCGCAACGATGGCTGCAGCGGCAACCTTGGCCTGGCTGTTCGCCATGTGACCCGATTTCGGCATCTGCGGTGCCACCTGAATGGAGTCGCCGATGACGTGGACATCCGGCGCTGCCGTCGATTCAAACGAGCGGAAATCAACCAGCGCCCATCGGCCGTTGGCGTTCGCCAGCCCGGTCTGGACCACCAGCTCAGCGGCGCGCATCGGCGGCAGCAGGTTCAGGACGTCCGCGGTCACATCGTCCTGAAATTCGAACTTCACCGTCAGCGCCTGCGCGTCGACCGCAACCGCCTTGTGCTGGCCGCGGAATTCCACCATGCCCGGATAGAGCTCGGACCAGGCCTTCTTGAACAGGGGGCCCTTGGAGGTGACGTCCTGGTTGGCGTCGAGGATCAGCACCTTGGACTTCGGCTTGTTCTTCTTGAGGTACGCCGCCACCAGGCTGACGCGTTCATAGGGTCCGGGCGGACAGCGGTAGGGCGCCTCCGGAATGGCGATCGCGAATACCCCGCCGTCGCGCATCGCCTGGATCTGCCTGAACAGCGCCGCCGTCTCCGGCCCCGCTTTCCAGGCCTGCAGAATCCTGCCGCTCGCCTGGGCGGGCCCCAGCCCCTGTATGCGATCGAGCTGAAGGTCTATGCCCGGCGCGAGCACCAGCTTGTCGTAGCGGATCGAGGAGCCTGTGGCGAGCGTCACGGTCTTCTTCTGAATATCGACTGCCGCCACCCGGTCGCGCACCATGGTCACCCCATGCCGGCTTTTCAGCGCGTCGTAGGGCGAGGTGATGTCCGCCAGTTGCTTGACTCCACCGACGACCAGATTCGACATCGGGCAGGAGACGAAGCGGCTCTCGGGCTCGATCAGCACCACGTCGATCGAGTAGTCCGACAGCATCCGCACGTACTTGGCAGTGGTGGCGCCGCCGTAGCCGCCACCGACGACGACGACCTTGGCGCTCGACGGTGTCGCGCCCATGGCGGCGCAACCGCCCAGACCCGCAACCGCGCTGCCCGCCAGCAGGCCCTGAATCACTTCACGACGTTTCATGATCCTGTCCTCACTTGAGGCCGGCGAAATAGCCGGCCAGTGCGTCGATCTGCTGGTTGCTGTAGCCTTTGGCAAGCTGGTGCATCACCGTGGCCGGCCGCTTGCCGTCGCGAAAGGCCTGCATCTGCGCGACGAGGTACTCCCGAGGCATCTGTGCCAGCGAGGGCATGGCCGTACCGGGTACCGCCTTGCCTTCGGTCCCGTGACAGTTGGCGCAAGTCGCCGCCAGCGATCGCAGGTGCAACTCCTGCGCCGTCTGGGCGCCGGCGATGCCGCCGGTCAACAGGGCCAAGCCTCCCACGATGAACGTCACTGCCTGCTGCCTGCCGGGTCGGTTCATGGCGCGCGTCTCCTGTCAAGGCGAGTCTCTCAACCGATAAGCTACCAGTCGGGCAGGCGCCGTGCAACGGCGTTCTTCGTCCTCGTCTTCGAATAACATCCGAGACGTGCCGGCGGGACGGATGTGTTCGTTGCCGGTCAGCACTTGCGCCAGGGAGAGAGATGATGCCGGCCATCGAAATCGGGTTGAAGCAGGCCACCGGACCGGTCATCCGCCTGCATCCTGGCGACAACATCGTGGTGGCCCGGACCGACGTCGGTCTTGGCGCGGCCATCGACAGTGAGGGCATCAGCAGCCGCAGCCAGGTGCCTCCCGGCCACAAGATCGCCACCGCCCATATCCGCAAGGGTGAGCCGATCCGCAAGTACAACGTCGTGGTCGGATTCGCCGCTGTCGACATCGCTCCGGGTACGATGGTCCACAGCCACAACACGACGTTCAGCGATTTCCAGCGGGATTACTCGCATGCAAGCGAGTACCAGCCGACGGCAATGCTGGACCCGGCCGAGCGGGCGACCTTCCAGGGCATCGTTCGCCGTGACGGCCGGGTAGCGACGCGCAATTACATCGGCGTGCTGTCGACCGTCAACTGCTCGGCCACCGTGGTGCGCCGGATCGCCGACTGGTTCACGCCCGAGCGACTGGCCGAGTTCCCGAATGTCGATGGCGTCGTCGCCTTCAGTCATGCACTCGGCTGCGGCATGGAGATGACCGGTGAGCCGATGGCGCTCCTGCGACGCACGATCGCCGGCTACGCGCGCCACGCCAACCTCGCGGCGGCGCTGGTGGTCGGCCTCGGCTGCGAGCGCAATCAGCTTGGGGACCTGATGGTGGACGAGAAGCTGCAATCCGGGCCGCTGCTTCGCACCTTTGTCATGCAGGACACCGGAGGAACGCGCAAGACGATCGAGGCCGGCATCGCTGCCGTCCGGGAGCTGCTGCCGGCGGCCGATCAGGTCAGCCGCCGCACCGTGCCGGCCAGCCATCTGGTGGTCGGCCTGCAGTGCGGCGGCTCGGATGGCTTCTCCTCGATCACCGCCAATCCTGCGCTGGGCGCCGCGGTCGATATCCTGACGAAGCACGGCGGCACTGCGATCCTCTCCGAAACGCCGGAAATCTATGGCGTGGAGCACACGCTGACGCGGCGCGCGGCCAGCGTCGCCGTCGGCGAAAAACTCATCGAGCGGATACGGTGGTGGAAGGAAAATTACGCGGTGGGTCGCGACGTGCAGATCAACGGCAAAGTGAGCCCGGGCAATCAACGCGGGGGGCTGGCGAACATCTTCGAGAAGTCGCTCGGTTCCGCCATGAAGGGCGGCACCGGTGGCCTGATGGCGGTCTACCACTACGCCGAGCCGGTTACCACGAACGGCCTGGTGTTCATGGACACCCCGGGGTATGACCCGGTATCGGCCACCGGCCAGATCGCCGGCGGCGCCAATATGATCGCGTTCACCACCGGCCGCGGGTCGATGTTCGGCGCCAAGCCGGTGCCCAGCATCAAGCTCGCGACCAACACCCCGATGTACCTGCGGCTGCAGGAGGACATGGACGTCAATTGCGGCGAAATACTGGACGGTACCTGTTCGCTGCAGGCGATGGGTCAACGCATCTTCGAGCAGATGCTGCGGACCGCCTCTGGCGAACGCTCCAGGAGCGAACTGCTCGGGCTGGGCGACAACGAATTCGTTCCCTGGCAGATCGGCATCATGGCATGATGCCGGGCAGGCACGTCCGGCACTGGCCGGTCGCCGCCCGGACTTCCTGAAAGGACCCCACATCATGCCGCATCCGGCCAGCGACGCCGCAGGCGCCGCCCGCATCGTTTCAGTGCAGGCTCGCACGATCAGCATTCCGCTCGATCACGAGACCTCTTTTTCAACCCGCAAAGTGTCGGCGCGCGAGTACACCCTGGTGAAGGTGCGCACCGCCGACGACCGCGAAGGCATCGGTTTCTGCTACAGCGGCAGTCGCGGCGGTGTGCTGGTGACCCATGCGGTGCGCGAGTTGTTCAAGCCGCTGCTGGAGGGCCAGAATTCCCTGCGCACCGAGGGCCTGTGGCGCGAGATGTACCAGGATTCGCTGCTGCAGGGGCGGGCCGGTTCCGTGATGCGCGCGCTGTCCATCCTGGATGTGGCGCTGTGGGACCGGAACGCGCGTGCGGCCGGCCTGCCGCTGTCGGACTACCTCGGCGCCGGCGCGACGGGGTCGGTACCGGCTTACGCCAGCGGCGGCTACTACCTCGAAGGCAAGACACCGGCCAAGCTGGCCGAGGAGG
Source organism: uncultured beta proteobacterium (assembly GCA_963834335.1). Lineage (GTDB taxonomy): Bacteria > Pseudomonadota > Gammaproteobacteria > Burkholderiales > Burkholderiaceae_E > Lautropia. The sequence continues at coordinate 287,057 of CAWIBK010000009.1, forward strand.
TGGCGGGCTATGTGACCCTCGGTTTCAAGGCGGTGAAAATCAAGGTCGGGCGTCTCGATCCGAAGCAGGAGGAAGCGCGCATCCGCGCCGCCCGCGAGGCGATCGGCCCCGATGTTCTGCTGATGCTCGACGCCAACAATGCCTGGACCGACCTGCCGACGGCGCTCGAGTACATGAAGCGCTACGAGCCTTGCGACCCTTACTGGATCGAGGAGCCGTTCAGCCCGGACGACATCGAGAATCATGCGCTGCTTGCCAAGCGCACCCGGGTCGCGGTGGCAACCGGTGAAATCGAGGCCGGCCGCTGGCGTCACCAGGAGTTGCTGGAAAAGCGGGCGGCGATGATCCTGCAGTCGGACGCGGCGGTTTGCGGCGGTATCAGCGAGTGGCGCCGGATCGCGGCGATGGCCGCCGGCTACGGCGTGACCATGTGCCCGCACTGGTTTCACGACCTGCACGTGCACCTGGTGGCCAGCACGCCCAACGCCGGATTCGTCGAGTACTTCTGCGATGACCAGGTCCTCAACTTCCGTCGGCTGGTCGACACCCAGCTTGAATTCAAGGAAGGTCGCCTGGTGGTACCGAAGACCCCCGGCCTCGGTTTCGGTTTCGAGACCTCGGCGGTGGAAGCCTATGCCCGGGACGACTGGGCCTGACCGTTGGATGCCGGTATTGTTCAACTGGTGGTGATCCCTTTCGGCCTGGGGCTGCTCGGCTTCATAGAGCCGTGCTCGGTCGGCTCGACGCTCCTGTTCCTGAAGTACCTGGAAGGAAAGTCCACCGCAGGCAGGCTCGCGCAGACCGTGGTGTTTGCCGTGACCCGGACGCTGTTCGTCGGTGCGCTCGGCATGCTGGCCGTGGTGATCGGGTCGGCGTTCGTCGGCCTCCAGAAGGGGGCGTGGGTGGTGCTGGGTTCGGTCTACGTCCTGGTCGGCCTGGCCTACATCTTCCGGCGGGTCGGCTGGATGAATGTGTCGGTCGGACCGAATCTTCACCGCCTCTCCGGTGCCCGAGGCTCGCTCGTCCTGGGCCTGCTGTTCGGCCTGAACATCCCCGCCTGCGCCGCGCCCCTGGTCTTTGCCCTGCTGGGCATGGCCGCGGCCCGCGGCGTCGGAAGCGACACGCTGGCCGCCGGGTTCGTCTCCCTGGCGTCATTCGGTTTTGCATTGTCGCTGCCGATCGTGGCGGCGGTGCTCATCGCCCCCGGCCGCCGCCTGCTCGATCGGCTGGCCGGCTGGTCCCGGCAGCGGCCGATCTGGACCGGACTGCTGCTGGTCGCACTCGGCCTGTGGTCGATCGGCTTCGGCTTGCTCGCCGAGATCAAGGCTTAGGAGGGATCCGTGCCTGCCGCCCGGGTCTGCCGCCAGTTCATTCGCGCAGTCTGGTCCCCCTCAGCCGCAGTGCGTTGGTGATCACCGATGCCGAACTGAGGCTCATGGCCAGCGCCGCTATCATCGGCGAGAGCAGCCATCCGGTGAACGGGAACAGCACGCCGGCGGCCAACGGGACGCCGAGCGCGTTGTAGACGAAGGCGAAGCCCAGGTTCTGCTTCATGTTGGCCACCGTCGCCATCGACAGCGCGCGTGCCGTGGCGATGCCGCGCAGGTCACCTTTCACCAGCGTGAGCTGGGCGCTGTTCATCGCCACGTCGGTGCCGGTTCCCATGGCGATGCCGACGTCGGCTCGTGCAAGCGCGGGAGCGTCGTTGATGCCGTCCCCCGCCATCGCGACTACGCCGCCCTCGGCCTGCAGCTTCTCGACGAGCGCCAGCTTGTCGGCCGGCTTGACCTCACCATGTACTTCGTCGATGCCCAGGCGCTGCCCGATGGCGCGCGCCGTGGTGAGCCCGTCGCCGGTCGCCATCACGATGCGCAGGCCGGCCGCCCGCAGCGACTTCAAGGCATCCTGCGTCGTCGACTTGATCGGATCGGAGACCGCGAGCAGCCCGGCCAACCTTCCGTCGACTGCCAGATGCATGACGCTGGCGCCCGAACTGCGCAGCGTCTCCGCCTGGGCGGCCAGGGGCGCGACATCCACGTCGTGCTGGGCCATCAGCGCAGTGTTGCCCAGAGCCAGCGACTTGCCTTCGACGATGCCACGGACACCAATGCCCGACTCGGAATCGAACGCTTCGGGCTTGCTGAGTTCCATTCCCCGGTCGCGCGCGGCAGCGACGATCGCTGCAGCCAGCGGATGTTCGCTGCCCTGGTCCAGGCTCGCGGCCAGGCGCAGCACCTCCAGGTCATCGAAGTCGCCGGCGGCAATCGTCCGTTCGAACACGGGGCGGCCTTCGGTCAAGGTGCCGGTCTTGTCCACGATCAGGGTGTCGACCTTGCGCAGGTTTTCGATCGCTGCTGCATCCCGGAACAGAACGCCGCTGGTTGCACCCTTGCCGGTGGCGACCATGACCGACATCGGCGTGGCCAGCCCCAGCGCACAGGGACAGGCGATGATCAGCACTGCGACCGCGTTGATCAGCCCGTAGACCCAGCTCGGTTCGGGACCGAACAGCCCCCAGGCGAAGAAGCTCAACAGGGCGATGCCGACCACGCCGACCACGAAATAGCCGGCGACGGTGTCGGCCATCCGCTGCATCGGTGCACGCGAGCGCTGCGCCTGCGCCACCATCTGCACGATCTGCGACAAGACGGTGGCCGAGCCCACATGCTCGGAGCGCATCACCAGGGCGCCGCTGGTATTCATCGTCGCGCCGAACAACTTGTCGCCCGGCCGCTTGGTCACCGGCAACGGCTCGCCGGTCAGCATCGACTCGTCCAGTGCGCTGCTGCCTTCCAGCACGACGCCGTCGACCGGCACTTTTTCCCCGGGGCGCACCCGCAGATGGTCACCGACATGCACTTGCGCGAGCGGCACGTCGTGTTCGGTGCCGTCCTGTGCAATGCGCCGTGCGGTCTTCGGCGCCAGGCCGAGCAGCGACTTGATCGCTGCCGAGGTGCGGGAGCGCGCCTTCAACTCCAGCATCTGGCCGAGCAGCGTCAGCGAGATGATCACCGCCGCCGCCTCGAAGTAGACCGCGACGCGGCCCATTGAAATGAACGACGCCGGGAAGAACTGCGGCGCCACGGTAGCTACGACGCTGTAGACGAACGCCGCACCGGTGCCCAGGCTGATCAGGGTCCACATGTTCGGATTGCCGGTAGCGATGGACTGCGCGCCGCGCACGAAGAAGGTCGACCCCGCCCAGAGGACGATCGGCAGCGTCAGGACCAGTTCCACCCAGCTTTGCGTGCCCATGTCCAGCAGACCCAGATCGTGCCCGAACATGGCCAGCAGCGTGACGATGATGGTCAGGGGCAGGGTCAGCCAGAACCGGCGGGAGAATGCCCTCAGTTCCGGGTTGTCGTCGTCATCGAGGGTTGGCAGTTCCGGCTCCAGGCTCATGCCGCACTTGGGGCAGTTGCCGGGGTGATCCTGGCGGATCTCCGGATGCATCGGACAGGTGTAGATGGTCCCCGGTGGTGCTGGCGGGCCCTTCAGCGCGTCGTTCTGCGGCGTCGCGCCATGGTGATGGTGCGCGTGCGCGTCAGTATGTGCCTGGTCATGATGTGCATGGCCGTGGTCTGCAGGGCCGTGGTGTGCATGAGCCGAGAGGTCTTCTTGAGTGGAGGCGGTCATTTCGGTCATCCCCGGTGAACGCCGGTGCGGGGCACCAGCCGTCCTGCGAAAGGTAAACCTTGACATCAGGTGAAGGTCAAGCGCCCGGGGAGATGGGCCGGTCCTCGGCCTACGCCGCACAGGCTCTTAAGCGGCCTCGTCCCGATCGAGCAACGCCTTGCGCTCCTCGTACTGCTCCGGGGTGATCTTGCCCCCTGCGAGCCGCCGACGCAGAGATTCGCGCGGGGTCTCCCTTGCCGCGCCACCTCGGTCGTCGCGATTGCGAAGGTAGATGACCAGGATCACGATGAGCACGAGCCAGAAGATCCACCAGCCGCCGTGCATGCCGCCCATGAAGAATCCATCCTGGTAGAACATGCGTATCTCCTTTTTGCCCGTCCAGCCAGCAGTCTGACGGCAGCGGCGTCGGGAGACCTTGATCCCTGTCAAGGCCGGGCATGGTACCTGCGGGATCGCACCTGTTCGTTGCGCCGACGCGGCGCTTTCCCGACACTGCTTTATCCCGACGTAGCTCTACCATCACCCAGGGGGCCGACTTCAACATGCACAAGTACACAAAGTTCTCGATCATGATCGCGACCTCCACCCTCGTGATGTTCATTCTCATGTACCTGAACACCTTCCAGATGGATCACGTGTTCTTCAGCGAAACCCGCGCCTACATGGCCCTGGTAATGGGCGCGGCCATGGCCATCATCATGCTCGCCTTCATGCTCCACATGTATCCCAGTGCTGGTGCCAACGTGGCGATACTCATCCTGGCCGTTATTGTCTTCTCGGGGGCGCTCTGGCTGGTGCGCAGCCAGCGTACGGTCGAAGACGTGTCCTGGATGAAGGCGATGATCCCGCATCATTCCATCGCCATCCTCACCAGCGAGCGTGCGCAGATTTCCGATCCCCGCGTCCGCAAGCTCGCTGACAGCATCATCGAGGCGCAACGCAAGGAGATCGCGGAGATGAAAGCGCTGATCCGCGAGCTCGAAGGAAAGTAGACGAGAGGACGGGCAGGCTGACCGAGCCGCTCAGTGGCTTAAAGCGGAATCCGGAAACCGACCGTAGTGCCGGCAGCGCTCGAGTGCGCGAATACCTCTCCCCGGTGCATCTCGGCAATCGCCTTTACGATCGCAAGGCCAAGGCCGTGGCTGGCGCCTCGCTGGCTTCGAACCGGATCCGCCCTGAAAAAGCGGTCGAACATGCGGGCTCGGACGTCGTCGGCAATGACTGCCCCCGGATTGAACACCTCGGCGACGGCAAACCCCGGCCCGCGCCGAAGGGTGAAGCGGATCGTTTCGCCCCGTCGGGTCTGCTTGATGGCATTCGACAGGAGGTTGGACAGGGCGCGGCGGATCAGGCCGGCGTTACCCCGGACGGCAGCCTCGCCGGATATGGCCGTCGAGAGACCTGCCTCGGCCAGCAGCGCATCGTAGTACTCGACGGTCTTCCTCGCTTCCTCCGCCAGGTCCACGCGCGTTGCGTCCTGCGCCTGGTCGCCCTGGTCGGCGCGGGCCAGGAAAAGCATGTCGTTGACCAGCGCCTTCAACTGCTCCAGTTCCTCCAACTGGTCCGTCAGGGTCTCCCGCAGGTTGTCTGAGGAACGTTCGCCGGAGAGTGTCACCTGGGCGGCGTTGATCAGCGTGGCAAGTGGCGTACGCAGCTCGTGAGCGACATCGGCATTGAAGGTCTCCATCTTCCGGTAGGCGATCATGACCCGATCCAGTGCGTCGTTGAAGGCCTGGACGAATTCGGTCAGTTCGGCGCCGACATGGGTGGTCCCCAGCCGGATCGACAACGAGTCTGGTGCAATCCGGGCGGCCTGCTTCGAAAGCCGGCGAACCGGCGCCAGGCCACGGCTCGTGGTCCAGGCAGCCAGACCGATGACCAGCAGCAGGCCCGAGCCGCAAGACCAGCCATAGCATGGCGCGGTAGCGCGCCAGCAGTCTCATGCGCGGCTCCACGTCGATGGTGACGAGCATGGTTGCAATCGGCAAGGGCTTCTGAATCGACAGCGCGCTGCGTATGCCCTCCAGCGGGACCCCGTCAGCCGCCCGCAGCGTCAGCAGGTCGCCGATCCGAGCTGTCTCGCGTGGGACTTCGCCGGAGCCCAGTATCACCTCCCCGCGGTCGGACATCAGCCATACCCGCAGATGCCCGTGCGCCACTACCGCATCCTCAATATGGTGTTTCAGATCGTCGAAGCTTCCACCGGCCGAAGCCTCGCCGATGTAGTGGCTGACCAGCAGTTCCTTCCTGCGAAGTTCATTGCGATCGACGGCGGCGAGTTCTGCCGCCAGTGCAAAATAAAGAGCCCCACCGGCAATAGCAAACACCCCGACGGCGATCAGACCCAGGGTGATCGTCAGCTGCGCGCGAATCGATCGCGCGCGAAACCAGGGGGCGCCGACCTGAATCACTGCCTGAGTTCGAGGACGTAGCCCATTCCGCGAACCGTGTGCAGCAGCTTCACCCCGAATGGATCGTCGATCTTGGCCCGTAACCGCCGGATTGCGACTTCGATGACATTGGTATCACCCTCGAAGTTCATGTCCCAGACCTGCTCTGCGATCGTGGCTCGCGACAGGACCTGCCCCTGCCGCCGCAGCAGCAAGGAGAGCAGGCTGAATTCCTTGGCCGTCAGCTCGAGGCGCTTGCCGCCGCGGCGCGCCTTGCGGCCTGCAAGATCTAGATCGAGGTCGGCCAGACTCAAGGACATCGGAGTTCCGGAATTATGGCCGCCACCGCGCCGCATGACCGCCTGGATGCGCGCAAGCAGCTCGGAGAACGCGAAGGGCTTGACGAGGTAATCGTCGGCCCCCCCTTGGAGACCCCTGACCCGGTCCTCGACCTGATCACGCGCCGTCAGCATCAGAACCGGTGTGCTCTTGTGCCGACGCACCTGCTCCAGAACGCCGAAGCCGTCGATGCCGGGGACCATCACGTCCAGCAGGATGAGGTCGTATTCGCCCTCGATCGCCAGGTGCTTGCCGTCGATGCCATCCGCGGCAATGTCGACCCGGTATCCGTTCTCCGCCAGTCCCTTCTGCAGATAGGACGCGAGCCGAGGTTCATCTTCGATGAGCAGAATGCGCATGATTCGCCAGAAATCGTGGCCAGATCATACAGCCGTAGCGTCGTGGGGGCTGGCTACGCAGTGCCAGACACTGCCCCACGGGCTTACCTGACAGAAATGTAATGTGGATGTCAGGAGGTTGTCGCGGTCAGCTCGCTACAGTGACGGGCTTTGGTTTCAGGAGGTCGCTGTGCCCCAAGGTCGATGGTTTATGGTGTCGCTGATGGGCGTTGCTGCGGCACTGTCGGGCGCCTCAGTACAGGCAGCCGGTGGTGAACAGGCACAGGGGGCAGGGACCGGAACCGCCAGGCAGGTCCCGGTGTCGCCGGCCTCGCAGCAGGTCGGGCCGTCCGTGCCGCCCTTCGAGTCCGCATTCAGCGGCTATCGGGGCTATGCAGACGAACCGGTCGCACCCTGGCGTGAGTCCAACGACCAGGTTCGGCAGATCGGCGGGTGGCGGGCCTATGCGAGAGAGGCGCATGCGCCCGCGGCGCCCGCTCCAGATCCAGACTCTCCCCCTGCCGCTCCCGGTTCGGCAAGCCCGAGTGCCCCTGCAGACATGCCAGCCACCGGCGGCGAGAGCCGGGCGCAGCCATGACCTCGAACCTGTTGCCGGGAAACCCGATGCGTGCCGGCAAGTTGCGCCCGCGTATCGCGGCCGTCAGGAGGGTAGCCACCGGAATCGCCGCGGTGCTTGTCCTGGCAGGATGCGCCAGCACGGTTGTCGACGAGAACTTCAACAGCGTCCAGGCGGTTGCGAGGGACCGTTTCGACACCGAAGTCCGATGGCTGAGGACGGCCGAGGCCCGCCGCGAGGCTGAGGAATCGGTCGACCAGCTGTTGCAGAAGCCGGTGTCGGTAGACGATGCCGTGCGGATTTCGCTGGCCTACAGCCCGGCGCTGCAGGTCATGCTGTTCGAGGGAGCCGCGGCGTCTGCGGCTGCGACCCAGTCTGCGCGGCTGCCCAATCCCGTCTTCACGTTCGAACGCCTGGTGAGGAACGAAGGCGACACCCGGGAACTGGAAATCGGGCGAATGCTGAGTGTTTCCCTGTTTGACCTGTTCCTGTTGCCCGCGCGGCTGAGGCTGGCTGATTACCAGCAGCAGCAGGCGCGGCTGAAGCTCGCCGGCGATGTCGTCCAGACTGCGGTGGACGCCCGCCAGAGCTGGGTACGTGCGGTGGCCGCGCAGCAATCTCTCAAGTATTTCGAGCAGGTCAAGGCTTCCGCGGTTGCCAGCGCTGAACTGGCGCGCAGGATGCAATCGGTCGGCAACTTCAGCAGGTTGCAACGAGCTCGCGAACAGGCCTTCTCCGCGGACGCCACGGCTCGGCTTGCCCGGGCGCGACAGGCCGCTGTCAGCGCGCGGGAAGCGCTCGTTCGTGTGCTCGGCCTGAACGATGCCCAGGCGGCGAAGCTGAAATTGCCGGAACGCCTGCCCGACCTGCCCGACCGTCCGCGGGATGAGCAGGCAGTCATGCAGAGCGCGATCGCACAGCGGCTGGACGTGCGCATGGCCCAGGCCGGCCTGGAGTATTCGGCGCGCGCCCAGGGGTTGACCCGGCTGACGGGAGTGGTCAACGGTTTTCATATCGCAGGGGTACGCAACAGCGAAAGCGGTATGGCGCCCCAGAAAGGCTACGAACTGGAATTCCCGCTGCCGATCTTCGATGCCGGCGATGCGATCGGTGCGCAGAGTCAGGCCCGCTACATGGCGGCGCTCAACCGGGTGGCGAGGCTGGCGGTGGATGCGAGTTCGGAGGTGCGTGAGACTTACGCCAGCTATCGCACAGCGTACGGACTCGCTCGCCACTATCGCGACGAGATCGTCCCGTTGCGGCAGATCATCGCCGAGGAAAACGTCCTTCGCTACAACGGGATGCTGATCGGCATCTTTGAACTTCTGGCGGATGCGCGCGAGCAGATCGGTAGCGTGGTCCAGGCCATCGAGGCGCAGCGCGATGCCTTTCTCGCCGATGCAGCGCTGGAGGCCGCGCTCATCGGGAGACCCTTCGGCGGAATCGCCATGCAGGCCGACTCGGCCGATAGCGCTGGCGGCGGCAGTGCGGCGGCGCATTGATGATGGCGAATACAAACAGAGCCCGGAGATTGCTATGACGACGACTCGTCGCCGATTCTTGACTGGGGCGGCCGGCGCGGCGACTGCCGTCGCGGCCGGTGCGGTCAGCCGGGTGTCGATGGCAGCCCTGCCGGAACCCGTCATCCAGACCAGTTCCGATACGATGGCGCCGCTGGTGCCCGAGACCGGGCGCCCCTATCGCCCGGTGGTCACCATCAACGGCTGGACCTTGCCGTGGCGCATGAACAATGGCGTCAAGGAATTTCATCTCGTGGCCGAACCGGTGGTGCGGGAAATGACGCCCGGATTCAAGGCGCACCTGTGGGGCTACAACGGCCAGTCGCCGGGCCCTACCATCGAGGTGGTCGAGGGCGACCGCGTGCGCATCTTCGTGACCAACAAGCTGCCGGAGCACACCTCGATCCACTGGCACGGCCAGCGTCTTCCGAACGGCATGGACGGCGTCACCGGGCTGACGCAACCCGGCATTCCTGCGGGCAAGACCTTCGTCTACGAGTTCGTGGCGCGACGCCCGGGAACTTTCATGTACCACCCCCATGCCGACGAAATGGTGCAGATGGCCATGGGCATGATGGGATTCTGGATCACCCATCCCAAGGGCAGGCATCCACTGATCGATGAAGTCGACCGCGACTTCGTGTTCCTCCTCAACGCCTACGACATCGAACCGGGCAGCTATACGCCCAAGATCATGACGATGCTCGACTTCAACCTGTGGACCTGGAACAGCCGGATTTTCCCTGGGATCGATTCGCTCAATGTCCGCCTGAAGGACAAAGTGAGGATCCGCATGGGCAACCTGACCATGACCAATCATCCGATGCATTTGCACGGGCACGAGTTCCTGGTCACCGGCACCGACGGCGGGCCGACGCCGAAGTCCACTCGCTGGCATGAAGTCACCACCGACGTGGCGGTCGGGCAGATGCGCCAGATCGAGTTCCTGGCCGACGAGGAAGGCGACTGGGCTTTCCACTGCCACAAGAGCCACCACACGATGAACGCCATGGGTCACGACGTGCCGACAATGATCGGGGTGGACCATCGCCAGGTCGTCAGGGACGTCACCAACCTGATTCCCGACTACATGGTGATGGGCGAGCGCGGAATGGCGGACATGGCCGAGATGGAGATGCCGCTGCCGGACAACACCGCACGGATGATGGCGGGCGCAGGTCCTTTCGGCTCGGTCGAGATGGGCGGCATGTTCAGCGTGGTCAAGGTTCGCCGGGACCAGAAGCCCGGCGACTACAGCAATCCCGACTGGTACCGCCATCCCGCCGGCACGGTCGCCTATGAGTGGACCGGCGAAGTTCCGTCACCGGCGCGCTCGATGTCCACGGCCGGGCAGTCGATGGCGGGGCAGGCTGGCTCCGCCCGGCCGGTTGAAGTGCAGATTCGGAAACCATCGGGCACGTCCGGTCACCATTGAAGCTTCCGGGCACCGATCGATATATTCAAGGAGAACGCATGAAATTGACCAGACTGGCGGCACTGGCTGCCGTCCTGACGCTTTCGTCTCACGCCGCAGTGGTCCTGGCGCATGGGGACGCCGCTCACGAGAAGAAGGAGGCTGCAGTCGTCAAGGAACAGAAGCCCTGGGGAATCGCCGGCGATGCCAAGGCTGTCAAGCGGACCATCGAAGTGCACATGAAGGATGCCATGCGCTTCACGCCTGACAAGATCGAGGTCAAGCGGGGCGATACGGTCCGCTTCATCCATAAGAACGATGGCGATATCCTCCATGAATTCGTTCTGGGCACCAAGAAGGAACTCGATGAGCACGCGGCGCTGATGGCGAGGTTTCCCGGCATGGAGCACGATGAGCCGTACATGGCTCACGTCGGTCCCGGCAAGACCGCCGAAATGATCTGGACCTTCAATCGGGTGGGCGACTTCGACTTTGCCTGCCTCATTCCGGGCCACTACCAGGCCGGCATGGTCGGCAAGATCAGAGTGATTCCCAAATGACGCCTGGTCTATCGCGACACCGCTTTACCTATTCCGGAAAACCATCGCTTAAGGAAGCCAGAATGAACCTTGCCAGGACTTCTATCATTGCAGCGGGTCTGCTAGCCGCTTCTGCAACCGCTTGGGCGGCCGGTGACGCCACGGCCCGCCCCGGTACTGAATCATCCGCGGGGCTGAGTGCCTACCTTCAGGTCGCTCGGGCCGAGAGCGAGATGACCGATGGCGAGGTGCGCAAGGTCGACAAGGAAAACAACAAGGTCACCGTGCGGCACGGCGAAATAAAGAGCCTGGACATGCCGCCCATGACCATGGTCTTCAAAGTGCAGGACCCGGCCGGTCTGGATAGTTTGAAGGCCGGCGACAAGGTGCGGTTCAGCGCGGAGAAGCAGGGCGACTCGCTCGTGATCACGAAGATCGAGTCGAAGAAATGACCCGGAAGGCGATCGGCATGTCCCGCGGATATCGCCTGATGGGTCATTGGACGTTCGCCTTGCTGACCGGCTTCATCACGCCCTCGTCCGTCGGCGCCGCCGGTCCGGTGGCGTTGACCCATGTGCATGGGCTCTCCTACAGCGACGACGGCAAGCGCTTGCTGATCCCCAGCCATCATGGATTGGCTGTCTACTCGGATGGGCGCTGGTCCAAGGCTGAGGGAGCGGCGCACGACTACATGGGGTTTTCCGCCACCCGCGGCGCTCTTTACAGCAGCGGCCATCCTGCTCCCGGATCGGGGCAGATCAATCCCTTCGGTCTGATCAGGAGCCGGGATGGCGGCAAGACCTGGCAGAACCTCGGGCTGGAAGGGGAGTCGGATTTCCATCTGATGGCAAGCGGCTATGAAAACCAGGCGGTGTATGTCCTGAACACGCAGCCGAACAGCCGGATGAGCCAGACTGGCATCCACTACACCCTCACGGACGGCTTCCAGTGGCAGCGAGCCGCGGCCCGGGGGCTCGGGCCCAGGATCAACAGCCTGGCGGTCCATCCCACGAATCCTGCTGTCGTCGCCGCGGGGACGGACGACGGGTTGTATCTGTCACGCGATTCGGCGGGGCACTTCGAACCGCTGGTCGACGGCCGGCGGGTGCTGGCCAGCAGTTTCGACCTGGCGGGACAGCACTTGTGGTTCAGCACCTATGCGAGCGCGGCGGCGCTGGCAAAAGTTTCCCTTCAGCCGCAGGCCAAGCCGGAAGCGCGTACCGATTCCGTCGCTGAGCGAAGACGCGGTGGCCTATATCGCGCATAACCCATCTCAGGGCTCGGAGATCGCCATCGCGACTTTCAAGCGCAGCGTCTTCGTCAGCAGGGACGATGGGCGCACATGGACCCGGATCGCCAGGGACGGCGTGGTCATCGAAACGGCCCGGTGATCCGGGTCGCCCCGCCCGCATCCGGCTGATCCGGCGCCATTCATCGGTCGGGCGCCACCACCCGGGCGGCGCTCCCCTGTTCAGCAGGCCCGCGGCCGGATCCAATGAGCTGCGCGTTCGAAGCCGAGGCGAATTTCGCCGGTGAACGCGCATGCCGAAGGAGGCTTTCATGTCGTCGACCCTACCCAGCGCCCGCCGAATCCATCCGCTCGTCGCCACCGCCGCAATCAGCGTCACTGCGCTCAGCCTGGCGGGAATCGGGGCTGTCACCGGCCTGATCCGTTCACCACTAGCCGGGCCCGGACCGGTTTCGCTGCAGGCATCGCTGCCGGCAGTGTCTGCGCCTACCTCGGGTCCGCTGGTCGCGACAGCGCCATTGCCCGTAACCACGCCGCAGGTGGTGACTGAACCTGTGGCGACCCCGGCCCCTGCTGTGATGTCGGCAGCATCGTCGACACCCGTTGCGGCGGCAAGCGCGACCGCAGCCGCACCGGCCGCGCCACGTCCTCGTCCGGCGTCAACAGGGACGGCCGCCGCTGCCGCCCGCAAGCCCGAGGTCCGCCAGAGCAGCGTCGGAGCGCAGCCGGCCGAAGAGCGTCCGCGCCTGGCGGCGGCGCCGGTGGTGGATCCGAACCAGGCGACGGTCCTGTCGATCGAGCGGGTCGAGGACGCCGCAGAGGGAAGCGGCGTCGGCGCGGTCGGCGGTGGTGTCCTGGGCGGCGTGCTCGGCAACCAGGTCGGCAAAGGCAACGGCCGCAAGGCAATGACCGTGCTCGGCGCCATCGGCGGCGCGGTCGCCGGCAATGCGATCGAGAAGACCGTCAAGAGCAGCGCCCACTACGATGTGCGGGTGCGGCTCGGCGACGGTTCGACCCGGGTGCTGCGCTATGAACAGCCGCCGCAGTTCCAGGCGGGCGACCGGATCCGGCTCGACGAGTCGCGCGCTTCCTGAACGAGCGTGGCGGCGCGCGCTGGCTCGGCGGTCGTGCCGGCTCCGGCATCGGTTTTCTCAGACTGCGACGATCGGATGGCGCAATCGGCCGATGCCTTCGACCTCGGCTTCGACCACGTCGCCGGGCCACAGCCATTCCTGCGGCGTGCGGCCGGCGCCGACCCCGGACGGCGTGCCGGTCGCGATCACGTCGCCCGGCTCGAGCGTCATCCCCGAACTGATGTCGGCGATCAGGTGCGGCACCTTGAACAGCATGTGCCGGGTGTTCGAGTCCTGCTTGGAAACGCCATTGACCGTCAGCCACAGCCGCAACCGGTGCGGATCCGGGATCTCATCAGCCGTGACGATGCAGGGACCGAAGGGCGCGAACGTGTCCTGGCCTTTGGAGAAGATCCACTGACCGGCGCGTCGGCAATCCCGTGCGCTGACGTCGATCATCACGCTATAGCCGAACACATGGTTCAGCGCATCGGCCTCGTCGATCCGTTTTGCGGTGGTGCCGATGATCACCGCCAGCTCGACCTCCCAGTCCAGCTGTTGCGTCAGCTTCGCGTTGTGTTCGATCGCGACGCCGGGTCCGATGACCGAGGTCGGCGGTTTGCTGAAAACGACCGGCTGCTTCGGCAGGTCGGTTGCCGTGTCGAGGCTGCGAGCCGACTCCTCGACGTGTTCGACATAGTTCAGGCCGATACCGAAGATGTTCTTGCGCGGGCGCGGGATCGGCGCGAGCAGACGGACGTTGGCGAGCCGAGTCGCGACGCCGACCGGCCAGTTGCCTTCGCAGTCGGCCAGAATCTCGGCGGTCACGCGCAGCGCCGCCGGGCCCGCGTCGATGAAGCTCAGCATGTCGTCCGGCAGATCAAGCTCGGCCGCTTCCCCGAGCCGCCCGATGTCAACCACCATGCCGTCGACAATTGCCCCGAGCCGCGCGGCCTGTTCGCCGCTACGATAAGTCACCAGTTTCATGCAGTTTCCTTGACCGTCTGAAAGCCACCGTTGTCGACATAGGCCTCCTCCCGATACAGGCCCAGCGACCGCATCACCGGCAGGTCATTGAACGAGAACAGGCAGGCGTCGTCGCCTGCCGAGGCATTGGCGTGCTCATGGACCACCCACGAGGGCACGCAGAAGATATCCTTTTCCTGCCAGTTGAAGCGCCGGCCCCCGATCACCGAGAAGCCTTCGCCTTTGGCGACCTGGTACATGATGCTGCCGGTATGACGATGCGCGCGAGTATGCTCGCCGGGGCGCAACATCTGCATCGCGGCGCCGATCGTCTGCATGACCGGCCCGCCGGTGACCGGGTTGACATACTCCATGATCACGCCATCGAACGGCGACCCGTCGGTCACTTGCGCATAGCGTTGCAGCGATTCATAGGTGCTGTCCCAGCCGTACTTGAACAGCGGCGAATAGCCTTTGTCCCAGCGATGGCCCAGCGGCAGCAGGCCCGGCGCCGCATAGGTGGCGCTCGAATCGTCGACCGGTGCCAGCGCTCCTTGCAGCATGTCCGGATGGACCTCGAAGAAGTTCGCCTCCAGTGCATTCATCAACGGAATGTCCAGACCGTCCTGCCAGATGCACCAGGCGCCCGACTCCTCGACGCCGTGCTGATGCCAGGTGCCGTTGGGCGTCAGGACGAAGTCCCGGCCCGACAAGGTCATCTTGTGACCATCGACGACGGTGAAGGCACCGCTGCCTTCCATGATGAAGCGCAGCGCCGATGCCGAGTGCCGATGCGCGGTGGCCAGTTCGCCGGGCCGCATGACCTGCAAGCCGCTGTAGAGCCAGCCGACTGAGGCGCTGACGTCCCGGCGGGCAGGGTTGGTCAGCATCACGACGCGCCGCCCGGCCTTTTCCGGTGTGACCAGATCAACCGACTTCAGCACCAGATCGCGAAGCGAGGCGAAGCGCCAGATCGTCGGCACCGAGGTCGACTTCGGAAACCAGGGCTCGATCTCGTTGGCGACGGTCCACAGTGCGCCGGCATCCAGCGTCTCGAGTTGCCGGTAGTAGTCCCTCAACTCGGGCGTTTCTTCGACGTTGGCGCGGCCCGGAATGTTTTCACGCATCATGTTGTCCTCGGTTGTGGCGATCGGTTCGAGCCGCCGTCATCGTGTCTGCCCGGGCGCGACGCGCCGGTACGCTCTCGCGGGAGGATGTGCAGGCCCCATCCCTGGTTCCCAGGCCCCTTTTCCCGGTTCCCTTCAGGCAAACGCATTGCGCCGATGTTAATTGCCTCAACGCGATGTATTAAGATGACCCTTGAAAGACCCGCCTGGGAGGACGACGTGAGCGCGACGATTGCCGATCTGATCCAGCAGCGCTTCGGGCTGCCGACCGACGTCGGACGTTCCTGTCCCGCGGAAGGCCCGCTCGCCCGGCTGCTGGGCCATCGATCGCATCGGCGCTTCACCGACCGGGCGATCGACGACGAGGTTTTCGAGATCGTGCTGTCCGCGGCGCTGTCGGCACCGTCCAAATCCGATCTGCAGCAGGCGACGATCATCGATGTCCGGGAGCCGTCGCAGCGCGACGCGATTCAGGCGCTGGTGCCGGCGATGCCGTGGATGGCTCAGGCACCGCGGTTCCTGGTGTTCTGCGGCGACAACCGGCGGCTTCGGCGGATCGCCGAGCTCCGGGGCAAGCCGTTTCCGAACGACACGCTCGACATGTTCATGAACGCGGCGGTCGACGCGGGCCTGGTCCTGCAGGCGTTCATCGTCGCGGCGGAGGCCGCCGGCCTGGGGTGCTGCCCGGTGAGCCTGATCCGCAACGAGATCGGGCGGCTCGGCCCTCTGCTGCAACTGCCGCAAGGCGTGTTTCCCGTCGCCGGCCTGTGCGTCGGCTACCCGGACGGTCCCGGGCGGGTCGGCATGCGCCTGCCCCCGTCGATCACGGTTCACCGCGACCGCTACGACGCCGACGGATTCGACAGCGGGCTCGCCGCCTATGACGCACGTCGCGCGGCTCGCGAACCGACGGCGCCCGACAAGCAGAAGGAGGTGCAGCGGTGGGGAGTCGCCGAGCACTACACCTGGTCCGAGGACAAGGCGAGGCAATACTCGGTGCCGCAACGCCACAGTTTCGGCGCCTACGTTCGCGGGCAGGGTTTCGCGCTCGAGTGAGGGGCGGCGGAGGCCGGGGCTACGACTCCGCGCCGGCTCAGTCGATCAGCCCGCCGTCGGCTTCGTGGAACGGGTAGGGGCCGTCGAACCGGCCGGACGCGGCGATGTGGGATACGACACCGGTAGCCGGCGTCCACGCGACGACGCGAAAACCGGGCGGGTCCATCGTGAAGGTCGACTCGGCATCGGCCGCCAGATCCAGGGTGACCTGGTGGGCCGGCGCCGGGGTCGTGCAGGCGATGGTGCCGCCGAAGCGGACGTCGATCGCCCGGTGCAGGTGCCCGCACATGATCCGTTCGACATTCGGGTGGCCGCCGATGATCCGTGCCAGACGCTTGCCCCCGGTCTTGAGGCCGATGTCGTCCATGTGGCCGATCAGGGTCGTGAAGGGCGGATGGTGCATCGCGACGATCACCGGTTCGCCGGCACAGTCGGCCAATCGGGCCTCGAGCCAGTCGAGGCGCGCGTCACAGAGTTCGCCGTGGCTCTGGCCCGGCGCCACGGTGTCGAGCGTCAGCAGATGCAGCGGACCGACCCGGACCGCGTACTGGATCGCGTCGGCGCCATCGCTGGTGCGGACCGGGCGGTCGAGCCACGGATGATCGGCGAAGCTGGCGCGCAACTGGTCGCGGTCGTCGTGATTGCCGGGCATCAGGTACACCGGCATCGTCAGCGGTGACAGCAGGTCGCGCAGCCGCTGGTATTCGACAGGCCGGCCGAAGTCGACCAGGTCGCCACTGACGACGACCGCCGCCGGAATCTGCTTCAGTGCAAGCACCGACTCGATCGTGACGCCGCAGACCGGCGGCCGTGTCGACCCGGTTGTAGGCGAGCCGGCCGGCCTCGCGGATATGCGTGTCGGTGATCTGGACCAGGATCAGCGGGGTGGTGTTCATGCCGCCTCCTCGAACCACGGCATCCAGCGGTCGGCCGCGATATGTACGCCGACGGTGTCACCGCGGCGGACCGCATGGTCGCGGCCGACTTCGGCAACGAGATCGGGAGCGTCGGCCGTGGTAGCCAAGCCGGCGTCACCGGCGGCACCGTCGGCCGCGCGCAGGTGCAGCTGCACCCGTTCGCCCAGAAAGACGCGCCTCGCGACCACCATATTCGCGTGGCCGGCGGCGACCGGGCCGACCTCGATATCTTCGGGCCGGACCATCACGGCGGCGAGATCGTGCATGGCATGGGGGCAGTCGAAGTCGGTGTCGGCCAGCCGGATCTTGCCGCCGCGGCGGTCGTTGTCGTCACGCGCGATGCGGTTGACCCGGCCGAGGAACTCGGCAACGAAGGGATGGCCGGGTGCCGGTACAGCGACTCGCCGTCGCCGACCTGACGATGCGGCCGGCCTGCATGATCGCCAGCCGGTCGGCGATGGCCAGCGCTTCGTGCTGGTCGTGGGTGACGTGGATGGCCGTGATGTGCAGCCGCCGCAGCAGCTCGGCCAGCTCGTCGCGCAGCGATTCCTTCAGCTTGGCGTCGAGGGCGGTCAGCGGCTCGTCGAGCAGCAGCACGCGCGGGCGCACGGCGACCGCGCGGGCCAGGGCGACGCGCTGGCGCTGGCCGCCGGACAGTTCGGCCGGGCGCTTGCTTCTCCAGGCCGTTGAGACGGACCAGGTCGACCAGTTCGCCGACCCGGCGCCGACGCTCGGCCTCGGCGACGCCGCGGATGCGCAGGCCGTAGCCGATGTTGGCCGCCACCGTCATCTGCGGAAACAGCGCATAGTGCTGGAACACCATGCCGACGCCGCGCTGTCTCGATCGGGCGCCGCGGTCACGTCCTCGTCGCCGAAGCAGGATGCGGCCGCCGGCGTCGGCGCGCTTCCAGCCCGGCGATCAGGCGCAGCAGCGTGGTCTTGCCGCAGCCGGACGGGCCCGAGCAGCGCCAGCACCTCGCCGGGCTCGACGGCGAGCGTGGTCGGTTGCAGGCGCGCGGGTGCCGTCGGCATAGGTCTTGGCGCAGTCGATCACGTCGACGCGGGTGATGTCTTCAGGTTCCATAGCGCTTCTCGAACAGGTGAGCCAGCCATTGCAGCACCCAGAGCACTGGCAGGACGACAACGAAGAAGACGAGCGTGTAGGCCGAGCCGATCTCGAGCCGCATCGACGCGTAGCTGTCGGCCAGGCCGACCGGCAGGGTGCGGGTCAGCGGGGTGTGCAGCATCCAGGTCAGGTTGAACTCGCCGACCGACAGCGTGAAGACCATCAGGCAGCCGGCGACGATCGACGGCAGCACCGCCGGCACCAGCACGCCGAGAAAGCGCTGCGTGAAGCTGGCGCCGAGCGAGCGGGCCGCTTCTTCGAGCGCCAGCAGGTCGGTCGCGCGAAGGCCGACGACGACGGTGCGCACCATGAAGGGCAGGGTGAAGATCAGGTGGCCGACGAGGATGAAGGCGAAGCTCTGGCGAAAGCCGCGCAACTGTCCGTAGACCAGGATCAGCGCCAGCGCGGTGGCCAGGCCGGGCACCGCGACCGGCAGCGTCAGCAGTTCCTCGAAGATCCGCGTCCCGCGGGAGCGGCTGCGGGCGAGCGCATAGGCAGCACGGCACGCCGAGCAGCAGCGTGCCGGCGACACAGGCCAGTGCCAGCAGCAGCGAGCGCCAGACGGTGTCGCCGTAGACCGACCAGACTTCAAGGAACCAGCGCATGGTGAGGCCGCTGCCGAGGCCGACGCTGTAGTTGTTGATCAGGCCGGCGGTGACCGACAGCATCATCGGCACGATCGTGAAGATCGTGACCGCGATGGTGATGCCGAGCAGGAACGGAGAAGGGGCAGACGAGCGGCCGGCCATGTCAGGCGGCTCCTGCCGAGCGTGTTGGTGTCGGTCGAAGCGACGGGCGAGGAACAGCACCAGCCAGGTCATCAGGCCGAGCGCGATCGACAGCGAGGCAGCCAGCGCGAAGTTGGCGTAGTTGGTGAATTCGTCGTAGATCGTGATCGGCAGCACCTCGAACTTGCTGGCCAGCGTGAAGGCGGTGCCGAA
The DNA here is from genome assembly GCA_963834335.1 of uncultured beta proteobacterium. Classification (GTDB taxonomy): domain Bacteria; phylum Pseudomonadota; class Gammaproteobacteria; order Burkholderiales; family Burkholderiaceae_E; genus Lautropia. The sequence goes on from CAWIBK010000009.1 coordinate 306,265, forward strand.
CGCGCCCATCGCGGTCGCAAAGACGATGGCGCCGCAGGCGATCGAGGTCGGTGCCAGCGCCGGCAGCCAGACGTCGCGAACGATCCGCCAGCGCGACGCACCGAGCGAGCGGGCCGCTTCCTCCAGTTGCGGGTCCATCGATTCGGCTGCCGCGGCGTAGCTGGCGATCGCACGCGGCAGCGAGAAATACAGGTAGGCCAGGAAGAGGCCGAAGCAGCCCGTAGGCGAAGGTGATGCCGTCGCCTGCCGAGCAGCCCGGCCGAGCCGTCGGCAATCAGGCCCTGACGGCCGCCCAGCAGGATCACGAAGAAGCCGATGATGACGCCGGGAAAGGACAGCGGCAGCGTCAGCAGCGACAGCAGCAGCGCGACGGCCGCGAAACGGCGTGCGGCGCCAGAAAGAGGCCGACGGCGGCGCCGAGCACCAGCGTCGCCACCGTTACCGTCAGCGACAGCAGCAGCGTGTTGAGCAGGCTTTGCAGGTAGCGTGGCTCGGTCAGCACCGCGATATAGGTCGCCCAGCCTTTGCTCGCCGGCAAGCGTCACCAGCCAGACCATCGGCAGCAGCCAGAAGGCGCGCGAAACAGCGCCGCTGCCGGCGCCGAGACAGACGGCGAGCAGCCAGCGCGACATGCTGTACTAGTGCACTCCTTCAGGTAGCGGTCCGAGAAGGCCTTCTGCGACGTCCGCCATCCTGCCGTAGTCGACCGTCTTGGCGCGCGCGTAATCGGCGGCCGGCAGGAACTTGCGCCTGGGCTTCCTTCGAGCATCGCGGAGGCGCGCACCGGACGCAGGAACGCGTTGGCCCACAGCGCCTGGCCTTCGTCGGACAGGATGAAGTCGAGCAGCCTTGCTGACCGTTGTCGGCGTTCGGCGCTCTTCGCGACCAGGCTCATCACGTAGGGGACGACGACCGTGCCTTCGGCCGGGATGACGAACTCGACGTTGGCCTTGTCCTTGTAGCTTGGCACGATAGGCGTTGAAGTCGTAGTCGAGCAGGATCGCGATCTCGCCGGACAGCACGCGCGCGTACGAGGTCTGCTTCGGCACGATCGGTTCGTTCTTCTGGAGCGCCTTGAAGTAGTCGATGGCCGGCGTCGAAGTTGTCGAGCGTGCCGCCGCGTGCCTGGTTGACCGCCACCGCGCCGACGTAGCCGACGAAGGCCGAGGCCGGGTCGAGGTAGCCGACCAGGCCCTTGTACTCGGGCTTGAGCAGGTCTGCCCACGATTTCGGCACCGGCTTGCCCTTCAGCGCATCGACGTTGACCATGAAGCCGAGCGTGCCCGAGTGGATGGTGAACCAGTGGCCGTCGGGGTCCTTGAGGCCGTCGGGGATGTCGTTCCAGTCGGCCGGCTTGTAGCTGGCGGTGACCACGCCTTCCTTCTGCGCCTGGATGCGCGAAGGTGACGCCGTAGTAGGTCGATGTCGGCGACCGGGCTGGCTTTCTCGGCGACCAGCTGCGCCAGCGTCTGGCCGGAGTTCTTGTTGTCGGCGGAACGCTGATGCCGGTCTTGGCCTTGATGGCCTTCAGCTGCGTGCCCCAGTCGGCCCACTCGGGCGGGCAGTTGTAGCAGATGGCGTTCTGGGCGATAGCTTGGGCGCTGAAGAGCGGGCTGCTCAGCAAAGCGGCGGCGATAGCCGTGCGGGTCAACAGTCGGGTTGGTGTCATCGCAATTTCCTTCGGGTGGAGGGAGAGGGTGCTCGCGAACAGGACTCGCCCGCTCGCAACTGGAAAGGGAGGCTGACGCTGTCGGCCGGCGAGGGTACACGATCGTTGCCGAGCGCGTCGATCAGCAGCGTCGCGCATGCTTCACCGATTCGCCGGTTGGGCTGCACGACCGTGCTCAGCTGAGGTGTCAGGTCGATGCCGATCTCGATGCCGTCGATCCCGACAACCGAGAGGTCGGTCGGCACGTCGAGTCCGGCCAGGCGGGCCGCGCGGATGCAACGTACGGCCAGCAGGTCGTTCGAGCAGACCAGGGCGGTCGGCCGATCGGCCCGTTCGAGCCGCGCGACGACGGCGTCGATCGCCGTCTCGACAAACGGCATCTCGATCAATTCGCCGTCACCGAGCCCGGCCTCCCGCATCGCTGAACGGAACCCGCGGTGACGCTGTCGGGCGCGGTCCGAGGCGGCCAGTGTGCCGCTTGCCATCGCGATGCGGCGGTGACCGAGAGACGTCAGCCATTGCACGATGCCGGCAAACGCCGCCTCGCCGTCGACCGAGACGCAGGGGTGGCGGTCGTGGCGGTTGTAGGCCAGCACATAGGACGACCCGGCCTGCTGCAGGCGCTGCAGACTGGGCGAGCGCGAGGCGTTGGCGACGGTGACGATCAGCCCGTCGACATCGCGCGCGAGCAGCCGGTCGATCGCCGCCGCCTCGCGCGCGATCCGGTAGTCGGTGACCAGCGGAACGATCGCATAGCCGGCCGCGTCGGCGGTCTCGGCGATGCCGTCAAGGCATTCGGCGAAGACCGGGTTCAGCAGCGTCGGCAACACCACGCCGAGAATCCGGCTCTTGCGGGTTCGCATCGTCCGGGCGCTGGCGTTCGGTGTGAAGCCGAGCATGCGCGCAGCGGCCTGCACCCGTTCGCGCGTGGCGTTCGCCACCCGATCCGGGCGGTTGAACACCCGCGACACGGTGGTGATGGAAACGCCTGCGTGGGCGGCGACGGTGTGAATCGACATGGTTGGTGGATTGTGACCGGGCGTGGCGCCCCCGGATGGAAAACGTTTTCATCGTAATCTAACCGCGACCGGTGACAAAGTCATGACGCAGTGAAGCGTGAAGCGGGTTCGGTGAGGGGGATTCCGCCGGACGCCGTATATACAATCTGGAACGCCTTTCGCAGTGTCGGCCAGGTCGATAGATTGGGATGCGCTGACCTCCACGACGAACCGCTCAGGGAACGCTGCCGATGAAACCGATGCCATCCATTGCCCGCCGCGAAGCCCTGGCCCGGACCGTTCGACTGGCGCTTCGGTTGCCGATCGCGGTATCGGCGCTGAGTATGACGGCGCGCGCGTTCGCCCAGTCGACCGACTTCCCCGACAAGCCTATCCGGTTGCTGGTGCCGTTCTCGGCGGGAGGCGCCGCCGATGTGATCGCCCGTATCCTGGCGTCCGACATGAGCGCCTCCCTCGGACAGAGTGTGATCGTCGACAACCGTCCGGGCGCCAGCGGCAATATCGCGATGGGCGCAGTCGCGCGCGCACCATCGGATGGCTATACCCTGCTGATGGGCAGCGCATCGATCGCGATCAACAAGGCGTTGATCAAGGCCACGCCCTTCGATCCGCAGGCCGACTTCACACCGGTCTCCCTGGTCGCAATGGTTCCGTCCGTGCTGCTCGTGCCCGGCAATCTGCCGGTCGGCACGGTCAAGGAGCTGATCGCCTACGCCAAGGCCAGTCCGGACACCTTCAACTACGGGTCGAACGGGGTCGGGACGACCCAGCACCTGGCGGCAGTCATGCTGGGTCTGCGGACCGGCCTGAATCTGAATCACGTACCGTACAAGGGCGTGGACGGCCTGATGCCGGACCTGATATCGGGTCGGATCCAGATGTCCTTCAACAATGTCGCGTCGGCGCTGCCGCACCTGAAGTCCGGCGCCTTGAAAGCGCTGGCGATGGGACTGCCGGAACGCTGGCCGGCCCTGCCAGATGTGCCGACCTTCGCTGAAGCCGGCCTGGCGGATTTCGACGTGTCCAGTTGGGTGGCGGTGTTCGCGCCGGCCGATCTTGCGGCCGACAGGCTCGCCAGGCTGGAAGCGTCGGTGCGTGCGTCGGTCGCCAAGCCGGAGACCCGCGAGAGGATCCTGACCGGTGGCAATCTGCCGGTTGGTGGCAGCGCAGTCGACTTGAAGTCGTTTCTCGCGACGGAGGTCAAGCATTGGCGGGACGCGATCGAAGCGTCCGGTGCGAAAGCTTCCTAACCGTTCTGGGCATCCGGCTGGAGAGGCCGGGCCGGTGGGTCCGGCAGGCCCGGTCCCAGGGTGCGTGCGAGCCGACCGACCTCGACACGGACGCTCCGCGCGATGCCGTCCAGTACGGTCGCGGTCATCCGGTCCTTGAGGCCGGAGACACTGATCGCTGCCCGTGGTCTGCCGTCACCGTCGAGCAGGGGAACGGCCACGCAATGCGCACCGATTTCGTTTTCCTCCAGATCGAACGCCCACCCGCGGCGGCGGATGGCGTTCAGTTCCCGGGTCAACTTTCCCGGATCGGTGATCGTCCGGGGCGTTCGCCGCTCCAGTATCAACGACGACAGCAGCGACGCCCGTACCTCGTCAGGCATGAAGGCGAGCAGGACCTTGCCGCATGCCGTCGAATGATAGGGAGAGCGTTCACCGGCGTACGCGGTGGTGCGGATGCCGTGTCGTCCTTCGACGCTGTCGACGATGACTGCATGACCGTGGTACGGCAGTGCAAGGTTCACGGTTTCGCCGGTGTCCCGGCACAGGGTGTGCAGCGCCGGTTCGCAAAGACGACCTATCTCGCGTCCGCTGCGGGCGTAGCCGCCGAGTTCAAGCGTGCGCAATCCCAGGCGATAACGGCGCGATCCGGGTTCCTGCTCGAGATAGCCCAGCGCGACCAGCGTCTGGAGCAGGTTGAAGGCGGTGACCTTGTTGAGCCCGGTATGGGCCGCCAGATCGGTCAGCGAGACGGCGCTGCCCGCGCCGAGTCCGACGACCCCGCCGATCAGCCTGTCCGCGCGTACCAGGGCCTGGATTCTCGGCGGCGCGCCAGCCATCGTCAGAACACGCCGTACTTCTCGAAGGCTTGCGCGGCCGTCGCGCCGCCTCGCAGCGCGGTCCTCACCGATGTCTCGACCTCGCTCTTGCCGACCGCCTCGGTGATGACGGCGGAAATCTGTCCGGCGGGAACGACCACGATGCCGTCGCAGTCGGCGATCAGCAGGTCGCCGGCCGCGACGAACACGCCGCCGCAATGCACCGGTTCGTTGATCGATACGATCTCGCGGTGGTAGAGCATGTCGCTCGGATGGGCGCCACGACTGAACACGGGCAATCCGCTGTCGATGACCCGGATGGTGTCCCGATGGTAGCCGTCGATGACGGTGCCATTGGCGGCCTTCACCAGGCTGCGCTCGCAGCAAAGCTCGCCCCAGACGCAACAGTCCATCGTGTCGGTGACGAGGACCTCGCCGGTCGACAGTCCGTCGATGGCTTCGAACAGCAGGGCATACTCCCGACCGGCATCCGGGGCTGTTTCCCGCGGGCGCGAGCGCATGGTGCGCGCCAACCCGATCAGTCGGGTGCCGGGCGTGATCCCGACGATGCCCGGGGCCATCGCCTTGTTGAAGGTGCCGCGCGCGTTCAGCACGTCGCTGACCGTGGCCGTGTCGACCTTCAGGCAAAGCGACCAGAGTTCTTCGTCGATCGAAACGGGGCGGTTGAGTACGGTCAAGATCGGATCTCCACTGTATATATTATGGAACGCATTCCGGCGAAGGCGCGGCCGCGTTAAGTTTCGGCCGACACCCGATCTTGTTCAACAGGTTATACGATGACAAATGATCCGCCACCGGTTGCCGCTCCGAAGTCGCACTCCAACCCGCACGCCAACCCGCCGGGGGTGCCGCTACTGAGCCGGTTGATCCAGCCGGCGGAATCCCTGCGGCGAGCGGGTCGGCGTCTGTTCAGTTTTGCCGTCATTGCAGACTCGCACCTCGAGGCCGAGATCGGCGGGGATGAGGCGGGACAGGTGGTCCCCCGTTCGAATCGACGCAACCGCCGTCTGGTCCAGGCGCTGGCCCCTCTCGCGCCGGATTTCGTGCTTCACCTTGGCGACATCGTCCATCCTGTGCCTCAGGCCCCGGGTCACCTCGAGACGATGGCGTTGGCGTTGGCGCTTTACGGCAGGATCGGCCGGCCGTTGCTGTGGACGCCCGGCAATCATGATATCGGCGACAAGGCCAGCGATGCGATGCCGGCGGCGACGGTGACCGAGGACTGGCTGGGCGAGTACCAGCGCTGTTTCGGTGCGCCCTGGCTCGCGCACTCGTTCGGGGACTGTCTGCTCCTGCTGTTGAACAGCCCGATCCTGAACTCGGGACATCCGGCCGAGCGGGCCCAGCGCGAGTGGTTCGAGACCACCCTGGCGGCCGCCCGAGGCCGACGCCTGTTCATCGCGACCCACTACCCGCCGTTCCTCGTCTCGCCAGAGGAGCCTGACCACTACGACAACATCGATCAACCAGCGCGCGAATGGCTGCTGACACTGCTGGCCCGGTACCGGGTGGAGGCCATGTTCTGCGGTCATGTCCACAACCTGTTCTACAACCGCAGCGGCGAGACCGAAATCTACCTGCTGCCGTCGCCCTCGTTCGTGCGGCGGGATTACAGCGAAATGTTCAGGATCGAGCCAGCGGATGAGTTCGGTCGCAATGATGTGGGCAAGCTGGGATGGTTCTGGGTGGATGTTCACGAACGCGGCCATGTCGCCCGGCTGGTTCGAAGCGGTGACGACACCGATACCTCTGCCGAGACCGTCGGCGGCCCGCGCCGCAGGGCCGCTGCGCCTGCGATCCGATCGGGGCATCCGAAGGATCCGGGAGGCGCTCCGTTTGGCGTCTGCCTGCGTCATCCCTGGGCCGAACTCACGGACCTGCCTTACAACCCGCCGGTGGACGAGTTCGCTCGCCGGACCGTCCGCAACGACTACCCGGTGCAGGCGCTGTGGGACATGGGGATCCGGTCGGTGCGAGCGCCGATCGACGATCTCCGGAACCCAGGGGTGCGCCAACGCGTGGCCGACATGGTCACGCTTGGCCATCGCTTCACGTTCTTCTCGGCCGGCCTGCCGGGCGCGGCGACACTGTCGCTGCTGCGGGAGCAGGCTGCGCTGGTGGGACGCTGGGAGTGCGTGTTACCGGTCCGGAAGGTGCCGGCGCTGGTGACGGCCGTCGCGCCGCTGGTCGAGGAGACCGGCCTGAAGGTCGCGCTGGCCGCGATGCGCAGCGCAGCGATCGGGAACGCCGGCAAGCCGGCCGGCAAGCACTTTACCGCCCCCGGCTTTCTGCCCGGAGAACTCGACAGCGTCCAGGCCTTGTTCGATCGGACGGTGTCCGCGACCATCTCGTCGGCCTGCTTCCGGGTCGGCAGAGACGCGCTCGACCACGACGACCTCACCCGGCTCGCCGTCTTCTCGGCAGCCAGTGGGCTCACCTGCGTGGTCACCTGGGCACTGATGCCCGACGGACCCAACGACAGCGAAATGGACGAGGAGAAGGCGCGGGCACAGGTTGAAGCTTTGTGCGGCGTCGCGGCGCGGTTTCCGACGCTGGAGTTCATGCTGGACACGTTCGCCGATATCGACCGTGGCTACTACACCCGCACCGCGCTGGTCGACCGCCGCGGCAATCTGCGGCCGGCCGGCCGCTGGTTGCGGGAGCGGCGCGCCGCCGCGGCTTACGGACCGTGAGCCCCGTCGATCACCACATCCACGCTGTCTTTGCCCAATGCCTGCGCCAGATCATCGCTTCGCTCCACCGTCCGGTCAGCACCTAAGGCCAGCAATGAATCGGCCTTGGATGGCGAAGTGATGGCAATGACCCGCGCTCCCCGGGCTTTCGCCAGTTGAATGGCTGCCGAACCTACGCCGCCCGACGCTCCCGTGACCAGCACCACGTCGCTTGCGCTGACGGTGCTTCGCGTCAGCATATTTTCCGCCGTGGAGTAAGAGCAGGGAAAGGACGCCAGCTCAACGTCGCTCAGCGCACTGTCGGCGGCATGCGCATGCCGCGCAGCGACCACCGTGTACTCGGCAAAACCGCCGTCGCATTCGGAACCGAAATACCACGGCTGTGCAAGCGCCTTGCCATTGACTTCCTGGAGACAAGGCTCGATCAGCACCCGCTTGTTCAGCAGATCGGGATCTGCTTGCGCTCCCACCGCAACCACCTCGCCACAGACATCTGCGCCCTGGATTCGCGGAAAGTGAAGTCCTTTGCCGCTCCAGCTGGCGTCGCGGCTGTCGCCATCGGTCTTGGAATACCAGCCGATGCGAGTGTTGATGTCGGTGTTGTTCACGCCTGCGGCGTGCACCTTGATCAATACATCAAGGGGCCCCGGTGTGGGCACCAGGATGTCGTCGCGAAGCACGAGCTTGTCCAGCGTACAAAGAGGGATAGCTTGTCAGCATGGCCTGTTCACGACGCCTTCAGAGATGTTCCACACCGGCTGCTTGCCGATCCTGTCCAGCAGGAAGTCCATCAGCGCGCGAACCTTCAGCGTCAGCACATTGGCCTGCGGATAGATAAGCCACAGCGCAGACTGGTCGTCGATCCACATCTCGGGCAAAACCCGCCGCAGCGTGCCGGCCTGCAACTCGGCATGCACGCTCCACAGCGCGTTTATCGAGATGCCTGCGCCGGCCAGTGTGGCGGCCTTCAGCGTTGCGCCGTCGTCCATCACCAGTCGGCCGCCAGCGCGGCGTGGATCGAAGGTTCCGGCGGGCCCGTCGCGACTGATCAGCGGCTTCGGCGACAGGTCGCGGAAGCCGATCAGCTGATGGCGGTTCAGGTCGTCGACGCCGGCCGGCGTGCCGTGGCCCGACAGATAGCCCGATGATGCACACAACACCCGGCGGTCGTCGGCCAGCTTGCGGCATTTGAGGCTGCTGTCGTCGAGCGCGGCATTGCGCAGTGCCAGGTCGAAGCTGCCTTCGATCAGGTCGAAGGGCGTGTCCGACAAGCGGAGGTCAAGCTGCACGGCCGGGTGCAGCGCGAGGAACTCCGGCAGCAGCGGCGCGATGTAGAGCTGGGCGAAGGTGCTGGAAGCTGCGAAGCGCAGGGTGCCGCTGGCCTGCGCGCGCCCCATGCCGAGCGCAGCGAGTGCCGCGCTTTCCTGCGCCAGCAGTTCCTTGGCATACGGCAGGAATTCGGCGCCCTCGAGCGACAAGGTCACCTTGCGCGTCGTGCGCCGCAGCAGGTCGGCACCCAGCATCTGCTCGAGCTTGGCCAGCCGGGCGCTCGCGGCTGCAGGCGCCAGCCCCAGTTCCCGGCCGGCGGCGCTGATGTTGAGCCGCTCTGCCGCGAGCACGAAGAGCCGGATGCTGTCGGTGTCCACGCTTTATATCGATTTGGCGAAAAATGAATTCTATCGCGGCCACTTTATTTGATGAAATAAAGTAAATAAAGTAGCTCTCAGCCCAATCACCGCAATCCCGGAGAACTCTGATGAAAGCCATGGTCCTCAATCAACGGTGCGAACGCTGCTTTCCAGGGCGCCGAGCAACCCCGCCCCGCGGCCTAGGACCGGCACCGTTGATGCCGGCGGTGAGGGCGCAGCCTGAGCAGGGCGAACCGTGACGCACACGAATGCTGTACCTGTGCGGATGCGGCGCCGCGAATCGATCGACGCGCAGCGCTTTGGGCTGCCCGACAAGCCAGCGATGCAGTCGCTCCTGAACAGGAATTCCTTATGCTGAAGACCATCCTCATCACCGGCGCGACCGACGGCATCGGCCTGGCAACGGCCCGGCTGCTGGCGTCGCAGGGTCACAGCGTGCTGCTGCACGGGCGGGACGCAACCAGGCTGGCCGACGCAGCCAAGGCCCTGTCCGGGCTGCCGGGCGCCGGGCCAGTCGAGACCTACAGCGCCGACCTGTCGCGCATCGGCGAGGTCGAGGCCCTTGCGCACGCCGTGTCCGAGCAGCACGAGCGGCTCGACGTGCTGATCAACAACGCGGGCGTCTTTCGCACGCCGGTGCCCGTCACGTCCGACGGGCTGGACATGCGCTTTGCGGTCAATGCGATGGCGCCGGCCCTGCTGACCCGCAGGCTGCTGCCGCTGATGGGTCCTTCCGGGCGGGTGATCAACCTGTCGTCGGCGGCGCAGGCGCCGGTCGATCTGGGCGCGCTGGCCGGCGGGCGTAAGCTCGACGACATGGCCGCCTACGCGCAGAGCAAGCTGGCGCTGACGATGTGGTCGCGTCATCTGGCGCTTTCCCTCGGCAAGGACGGCCCGGTGGTCGTCGCGGTCAACCCCGGGTCGATGCTCGGAAGCAAGATGGTAAAAGAGGCCTTCGGCGTGGCCGGTGGCGACATCGGCATCGGCGCCAGGATCCTGGTACACGCCGCGCTGTCGGACGAGTTCTCGGACGCGTCGGGAAGCTATTTCGACAACGATGCGGGCCGGTTCGCCGAGCCTCATCCCGACGCGCTCGACCCGGCAGGTCGGCCCAGGTCGTGCAATCGATCGAGGCCCTGCTGCGCGACCGCGCCTGAACAACCGACAAATCACAACTCGAACCAGAGAAGGACTGATCATGAAAGCCGTTGCCTACCGGACCCCCGGCCCCATCGGGCGCGAAGACGCGCTGCAGGACATCACGCTCGACATGCCCCAGGCCAGCGGCCGCGATCTGCTGGTCAAGGTCCACGCCGTCTCGGTGAACCCGGTGGACACCAAGCTACGCGTGCGCAAGGCGCCCGAGGCAGGCGCCTGGGGCATCCTCGGCTTCGACGCCGCCGGCGTCGTCGAGGCCGTCGGGCCCGAGGTGAAAGCCTTCAAGACCGACGACGCGGTCTTCTATGCCGGCTCCATCACTCGTCCCGGCACCAACAGCGAGTACCACCTCGTCGACGAACGGATCGTCGGCCGCAAGCCCGCCACGCTGAGCCACGCCGAGGCCGCGGCGCTACCGCTGACGGCGATTACCGCCTGGGAGATGCTGTTCGACCGGCTCGACGTCAAGCGCCCGACGGCGCAGGGCGGCCAGACCATTCTCGTGGTTGGCGGCGCCGGAGGCGTCGGCTCGATCACGATCCAACTGCTGCGCGCGCTGACCGACCTGACCGTGATCGCCACCGCGTCGCGACCCGAGACCCAGGCCTGGGTGCGCGAGTGCGGCGCCCATCATGTGATCGACCACCGCCAGCCGCTGGCGCCGCAGGTGAAGGCGCTCGGACTCGGCGCGCCGGGCTTCGTCTTCTCGACCACGCAGACCGACGCGCACTATGCCGACGTCGTCGAGCTGATCGCACCGCAGGGCCGTTTCGGCTTGATCGACGACCCGGCGCAACTCAGCGCTCTGCCGCTCAAAAGCAAGGCCGTGTCGCTGCACTGGGAGCTGATGTTCACGCGCTCGATGTTCGGCACGCCGGACATGGCGCGACAGGGCCAGCTGCTGAACGAGGTGGCGGCGCTGGTCGACGCCGGGCGCATCCGATCGACGGCCACCGAAGTCGCCGGCAAGATCGATGCCGCGACACTGCGCCGGGTGCATGCGCAGATCGAAAGCGGCTCGGCGCGCGGCAAGATCGTGCTCGAAGGGTTCTGAGGGAGCCGAACATGAATAACGATCTGGACGCCAACAAGCGCAACGCCATCGACTTCTATCGCACAGCCTACCTGGGCGACCCGGCCCAGGCGGTCGCGCGCTACGTCGGCGCCGATTACATCCAGCACAACCCGGTGGTGGCGGATGGCAAGCAGGCCTTCATCGACTACTTCACCGAAATGGCGCAGCAGTACCCGGGCAAGACGATCGAGTTCGTGCGCGCGGTGGCCGAGGGCGATCTGGTCGCGCTGCACACGCACCAGACCTGGCCAGGTGGCGACGAGTACGTGACGATGGACTTCTTCCGCTTCGATGACGACGGCAAGATCGTCGAGCATTGGGATGCCATCCAGGTCGTGCCGGCCGAGACGAAGAACGGCAACTCGATGTATTGAGCTCGCGACCGCGTTTCGGATGAACGCGATCCCGGCTCGGTCAGGGGTTCCGGAAGCAGCCGGTGGTCATAGGCAGGTTTCAGGGCTTCGTCACTCTGACCCGAACGCCGTCTTTCACCGTCGGCGGCGGATAGACGACGACGGTGGTGCCGGGTTCGATGCCCCCGCGCAGCCAGGCCTGGTCGCCATTGCGGCCGCCGACTTCCACCGGAACGATCCTGGCGCGGCCGGATTCGACGATGAACACCGCCCAGCCTCGCCGATCTTCTTCGTTCCAGGGGAAGACGGCGCTGACCGGCACCCGCAGGGCGTCCTCCACCCGCTGCACCATGAGCTGGACCCCGACCCGGTAGCCATCGCCCAATGCCTGCCAGTCCTGCTGCGGGCTGAGCAGGTCGATGAGCACCCGGACCCGCTGCTCCTCCACGCCGAGGGCGGACACCTTGGTGAACGCGGCGGGCTCGACCAGGCGCACCCTGCCTTCCAGGACGGTCGGTCCTCCCCAGCGGTCGATACGCACCAGGGTGCCCGCAGGCGTGGACAGGGCGTCGGTGGTCAGCAGCTCAGCCACCACCTCCATCTGCTGGATGTCGCCCAGCTCCAGCAACGGGCTGCCGATGCCCACCACGGCTTCGCTTTCCTGCATCAGCTTCAGCACCCGCCCCGCGACCGGGGCGCGTACCGCAAACGAGCGGTTTGCGCCGGTGTCGGGCTCGCGCACCGTCATCAGGGCAGACCTTGCCTGCTGCAGTTCGTGCGCGGCGACGCGCTGGTCAAGCACCGCGGTGTCGTACTCCTTGCGGGCCGCCTCCAGGTTGAGGCGGTCGGTTTCCAGCTTGATCGGTGCGATGAAGCCCTGCCGGGCAAGCTGTTCGCTGCGGCCGAGTTCCGACCGCGCCTGGGCGACGGCGACCTCGGTGCGCTGGATGCGGGTGGCTGCCCGCTGCACCGTTGCCTGCACCGTTTCGATGCGGGCGCCTAATTCGAGTACCGTGCGCTCGTCCAGCATCGGCGAAAAAGCCGGGGTCAGCGTGGCGAGCACCTCGCCGGCGCCGACCACGTCGCCCACCCGCAGGCCGGATCTCGCCAGACGACCCCCCAGCGGCGCGGAAATCAGATAACGCTCGCGCAGCCGGGTCTTGCCGTCCTCTTCGATGCTTCGCTCGAAGAGGCCCCGCGTGGCCTTGGCCGCTTCCACCTCCACCGGACGAGGCGCGAACGCCCAGGCGATGAGCAGGCCGACGGCCACGAGAGAGACGGCGGTGTAGACGATCGATTTCTTTTTCATCGCTTCATTCCCGCGTTTTCAGTGCCGCCACCATGTCCAGCCGGTCGATGCGCCGGCGCACCACCAGGGCGCTTGCGATCCCTGCCGCAACCACACAGATCCCCGCCCACGCATAGGTCCGCGCCTGGATGACGACCGGGAAGTGGAACTGGTCCGATTTGAGCAGTTCCGCAATTGCATGCACCAGGCCCCAGCCGAGCAGCATGCCCAGCGGCAAGGCGAGTGCAATGCTGATGGCCATCTCTCCGAGGAGCAGCGCGGAAACCTCGGCGCGGGTGAACCCCAGCACCCGCAGGCTCGCGAGTTCCCACACCCGTTCCGACAAGGCGATGCGGGCGTTGTTGTAGACCACGCCGACGGCGATCACGCTGGCGAAGACGGTGAGCACGGTGCTCATGAGGCGGATGTTCCGGGCACTGATCTCCTCCATATTGCGCAGCAACGACGCCTTGCTGAAGCTGCCGACCACGCGCGGCATCCCCTGCGTCGCCTTGAGAAAGGCGGCCTCGCGGCCGCGCTCGATGGCGACCGAAAACTGCGACGCAACGTCGCCGTCCTGCACCAGTCGGTTGAGCGCCTGTCGTTCCATGTAGGCATTCATTCCCATCATTTCCTGGGCGGTCGCGACCAGCCTGATGTCCAGCGTCTGGCGGCGTCCATCCAGTACCTGGGCACTGACCCGGTCTCCGATGCGCAGCCCCAGTTTCGTCGCCAGCCGGTCGGTCATCACCAGTCCGTCCTCGGGCAACGGGACTTCGCGGCCACGGATGTCGATGACGCGGCGCAGTTCCGGGTCCGCTGCATAGCCCTGGATGGCGCCGCGTTCGCTGATCGCACCGTTGCTGAAGCGAACCGGCACATCGCGCGTCGATTCGACCAGCAGTGCCCCTGGCAGCCTCGCGACCTCATAGCGGGCGCTGTTCCCGGCCGGTTCGATCATCCAGAGGATCACATCGCTTCGCATGGCGAGATCGAACTGGGTATGCACGATATGGTCCATCGCGTCGCGAATGAAGTTGCCCATCACCACGATGGCAACCGCCGCGGCGACGCCGCCGATCGCCAGGAGCGTGCGCAGAGCCCGGCGTTCCATGTTGCGCAGGATCATCTTCAACGCCGGCGCCACGCCTTGAATGCCCAACCGGTCGAGCAGTGTCCGGCGAAAGTCCCCCGGCGCCGGTGCGCGCATCGCCTCAGCCGGCGCCAGTCGCACGGTTGCCCCGATGGCGTTCAAGGTGCCGGCCACGGCAGTCACCAGAGCGATGCCGACTCCCACCACCAGCAGCCAGGGCGCGATACGGTGCTCGAACAGCGGGAAAAAGAAGAACTCGGCGTACAGCCCGGTGAAGGCGCCGCCAAGCCAGTCACCCAGCCAGATGCCGAGCCCCACGCCCGCCACCATGATGACGAGGACGAGCTTGAGGTAGTGCGCGACTATGCTGCTGTTGGGATAGCCAAGAGCCTTCAGTGCAGCGATCTGTTCGCGCTGCGTGGCCACCAGCCTGGAGACCACCACGTTGAGGAGGAACGCCGCGACCGCCAGGAAGATCGAGGGCAGGATGGTGCCCAGGACCTCCTGTTCCGTGATCTCGGCGTCCAGCATCGCGTGGGATTGCTGATCTTCCCGACCATGGGCTTCGCCCGCACCGTAGGGGCCGAGCAGGCGGGTGAGGCGCGCGGTCACGTCCCGCTCCGAAGCGCCCGGTGCCAGCTTCACGGCAACTTGCGTGAAGGCTCCCTGCATGTCGTAGGCGGAGGCGAGGGTGTCGTGGTCAACCCAGAAGACACCGAAGCCGCGCTGGTCGGGTGCGCCGCCCAGGCCGGCAAAGATGTATTCCGGGGAGAGCGCGATCCCGACGATCAGCAGCGTACGCTGCTTGCCATTGACCAGCGCGGTGAGCTGGGCGCCTGGTTCAAGTCCGCGGGATCGGGCAAACCCGGCCGACACCAGGGCTTCGATCCGGGAGTCGGTGCGGGCGCCGGCTTGGCTGTCGGCGTCCAGCGTCCGGCCGGACTGCACGGTCACCCGGTTCATGCGCGGCGGGTTGCGCGCGTCGACGCCGATCAGCCGACCGATGATCGGATCGCTCGACCCTTCGATCTGCACCCGCACCAGATGCTCGGTGGTGGTCTGCACGTCGGCCACGCCGGGCACTGCGCGCAGCGTCTCGGCCAGGGCGTTCGGCGCGCGCTTGACGCTGGCAAAGACATCGGCAAATCGGCCTTCGGCATAGAACCGCTCGCGCGCCAGCGCAAGCGAATCGACCGCGCTCAGCGTCGTGATGAAACCGCCGACGCCGCTGGCGACGACGAGAGCAATGGTCAGCGCCTGACTCCACAGGCGGACCAGGTCGCGCAGCAGCTTGCGATCCAGCGCCAGCGGTACCCAGCCGAGCCCGGTCCAGTTCACCACGACAATTCCGACGGTTGCAGCTTGCGCGCGTTGCGCTCGACGTTCAGGATGCGGCCGTCGCCAAGCCGGATCACCCGGTCGGCCATGCCGGCGATGGCCGCGTTGTGTGTGATCACGATGGCGGTGGTGCCGAGTTCCCGGTTGATGCGGGCGATGACGTCGAGCACCAGCTTCCCGGTCTCATAGTCGAGGGCGCCGGTCGGTTCGTCGCACAGCAGCACTTCGGGTCGCTTGACGATGGCCCGGGCGATGGCGACGCGCTGCTGCTCGCCACCGGAAAGTTGCGAGGGGAAGTGATCGCGCCGGGGCGTCAGCGCCACCAGCGCGAGCGCCTCGTCGATCGGCATCGGGTCGGACGCGATGTCGGTGACCAGCGCGACATTCTCGCGCACCGTCAGGCTGGGGATCAGGTTGTAGAACTGGAAGACGAAGCCGACGTAGTTGCGGCGATAGCGGGTGAGTTGCGCCTCGTTCGCTGCGCTCAGGTTGTAGTCCCCGAAGCGCACCTCGCCGGCGGTGGGGACGTCGAGTCCACCCAGAATGTTGAGCAGCGTCGACTTTCCGCTGCCCGACGCACCGAGAAGGACGATGAATTCGCCGCGGTAAACCTCCAGGTCGACGCCACGCAGCGCGTGCACCTCGACTTCGCCGGTGCGGTAGACCTTGGTCAGGCCGCGCGCGCTGAAGACCGGGGCGGGCGGGACCTCCGAAGCCGGCGGGCAGGGCAGGGCGGTAGCAGGTTCAGGCATAGGGTATTTTCCCCCGCCTGAGCCGCTCGCCGTTGATGCAGGTCAAGCGCCAGACCGGCCCGTGGGGCATATCGGGCAGGCTGCGGACAACCGAGCGGTGCGTTTGCGATTGCGGGCCGGCGTGTTAATCTGCCTGCAAGCTGCGACCCATCGCAGGATGGTCGTGACCTTTTCTATCGTGTCGAAACAAGCCAATCCAGCTCCCCATATAGCGGTGGTCGACGACGAAGTCGCGATCACACGGCTGCTCGCGGGCTATCTCCAGAACCAGGGCTTTCGGGTCACGCAACTGCATGACGGCGCCTCCCTCCTGTCCCTGCTGCCCGTGGATCCGCCAGCCCTGGTGCTGCTGGATCTGGGCCTTCCCGGGGAAGACGGCTTTTCCATCGCCAGGCAGCTGCGGGAACACTGGCAATGCGGTCTCGTGATCGTGACAGGGCGTGGGGAAGCGGTGGACAAGATCGTCGGGTTGGAGGTCGGTGCAGATGACTACGTGACCAAGCCCTTCGACCTGCGCGAGTTGCTCGCCAGGATCAAGGCGGTCCTGCGTCGCGTCGGGCCCGCTTCTCCGGCAGGGCCGGCCGGGCGGGCGGCGCCGGCAGCGCGGTCCGCCCCATCAGCGTCCCCCGGAAAACTGTCATTTGCGGGTTTCGAGCTCGACACCGCTGCGCGGCGACTCACCGACGCTCAGGGCGGGGACGTGCCGCTCACCTCCGGAGAGTTCAGCCTGCTGTGCACTCTGGCGCTTCACCCGGGTCGCGTGCTCTCGCGTGACTTTCTCCTGGAGCAGACGCGCGGCCGGGAAGCGGCTCCCTTTGACCGGACCATCGATGTGCAGGTGGGCCGGCTGCGCCGCAAGCTGGAGCCGGATTCCGCAGACCCTCAGATCATCAAGTCGGTCCGCGGTGCCGGCTACATCCTCGTCAGCCCCGTCGTGGAAGCGTAGTCGGTGTCTTCGAGTCGGCCGACAGGCGAAGGATCGCCGGCGCTGCCGGCCGGAATCGAAGAGAACGCGCTATTCCGGTCGCTCTTCGTCGCCTACCCGGACTCCATGCTGCTGGTGGGCCCGACGGGGCGGATCGTCCTTGCCAATCCCGCCGCCGCAGAACTGCTGGGTTACAGCCAGGAAGAGCTGAGCGGTCTCGAGATCGACGCCCTGGTGCCGGACAGCATTCGTCCGCGCCACGCTTCGTTCCGTGAGGCCTATGGCCGGGCGCCCCGTCCCCGGCCGATGGGCACGCAGATGGACCTGGTGGCCAGGCGCAAGGACGGCAGCGAGGTGATGGTCGAGATCGCCCTGAGCCCGCTGCAGGTCCAGAACCTGCCGTTCGTGGTGGCGGCCATCCGCGACATCGCCACCTATCCGCGGGTAAAACAGGCCTTGCAGCGCGCCCGCTACAGCGAATGCCTGGCGCAGTTCGGCCGCCTGGCGGTCGATGTCCGTGACCCCCAGGTCCTGCTGGACCATGTGCCCAGGCTCGCTGCCGAGGCACTCCAGGTGAACAGCGTCGCGGTGCTTCTTCTGGAGAACAGTGGCCTGGCGTTTCGTGTGGCTGCCGGCGTCGGGCTGGCGCCTGCAGAGGCGGCTGGCGCAACCATCTCCAACGGTTCGGACACCCTGCCGGGCCATGTCCTGGCAAGCGGCTCCCCGGTGGTGGTGTCGGACTATCGCGCAGAGCAGCGGTTCGCCGACCCGCAGGCTTACTTCGATCCGGCGCCGGCAAGCGGGCTGGCAGTGCCCCTCTCGGATCGAGGCCGCATCATCGGCGTCATCAGCGCCGGTTGCTCCGCGCCCCAGGGGTTCGGCGAGGAAGAGGCCCGCTTCCTTGATTCGCTCTCGAACTTGCTTGCAACTACCCTGCAGCGCGCGCAAGCGGATGATGCGCTGAAGCATGCGCAGCGCCTGGAGAGTGTCGGCCAGCTGACAGGCGGGATCGCGCACGACTTCAATAATCTCCTCACGGTCATCCAGGGGAACCTGCAGGTCCTTGAGGAGACCCCCGGCTTCGCGCAGGACACGTTCGCTTCGCAACTGGTGGGGGATGCCACCCGCGCTGCAAAGCGCGGCGCCCAGCTCACCGGCAAACTCCTGGCTTTCTCCCGTCGTCAGGTGCTCCAGCCGATGCCGGTGGATCTGAGCGCGATGATGGGGTCGCTGGCGGATATGCTGCGCCGGACACTGGACCAGAGAATCCGGATCGAGGTCCTGTCGTCGTCTGCCGACGCAATCGTCCTGGCGGACCCCGGGCAGTTGGAATCGGCGCTGCTGAACATCGCGATCAACGCACGCGATGCGATGTCCGACGGAGGCACGCTGCGTTTCCGTGCGGCGGCCTGTTCGGTACTGCCGGAAGAAATCCGCAGCGAGCTGGCGGGACGCAAGCCGGAGGACTTCGTCGCCATCGCCATCTCGGACACGGGCGCGGGCATGTCGGAAGAGGTCAAGGAACGCGCCTTCGAGCCTTTCTTCACCACCAAGGAGGCAGGGCGGGGGACCGGGCTGGGGCTCAGCACCGTCTACGGTTTCGTGAAGCAGTCCCGGGGCGCGATGTCGATCAGCAGTGAACTCGGCGTCGGAACCACCGTCACGATGTACGTCCCTCGGCCCGGTGAAGAAGACGCCGGGCCGCTGGAGCTCTTGTCCCCGTTCCAGGAGATTCCCAAGGGCCTGCGGGTGCTGCTGGTGGAGGATGCGGTCGACGTGCGCGCAACCGTTTCCATTCTGCTGCAATCGCTGAACTGCGAGGTGGCTTGCGCCGCCAGCGGGCAGCAGGCGATGTCGATGCTGGGGCCGGATGCGCTCTACGACCTGTTGCTTACCGACATAGTGCTCGGCGGCGGCATGCGAGGAACCGACCTTGCCTCGGCCGTGCAACGGCGTCTGCCGCGGATGGGCATCCTGCTCATGTCGGGCTTCTCCGCTGAACTGCTGGAGGCGGACCGGAAATCGCCTCGAGAATGGCAGTTGCTCCAGAAGCCCTGCAGCAGGGAAGATCTGGCGAGAGCCATCGGCCATGTACTGTCAGCGCGCAAGATCTGACGCCCGCGTGAAGAGCATTGCCTCCCCGGAGCTACTGGAGCACCCGGGAAGCTGGAGTCAAGCTGCCGGCGACGAATCCCTGCAGCGCCTCGGCGCACGGGATCCGGATATCGCGACGGCCTTTCTCGGCAAACTCGATCAGCTGTTGCTTTGCCAGCCGCGAGAGTGAACGGCTGACCGTCTCCAGCGTCATACCGAGGTAGTTGCCCATTTCGGCCCGGGTCATCCGCAGCGTGATCCGGTCCGTGCGCATGCCGCGACGGGCGACTGAATCGGCCCAGTAGACCAGGAATTCCGCAACCCGCGCTTCGGCGGTCAACGTGCAGACCGACATCAGGGATTCGCGCTCGTTTGCGATCTCGCGGCTCATCGCCTCGTGCATCACCGTCAGCAACGACGGGGTTGCCGTGCACGCCGACAGCAGGGCCTGGTACGGAATCACCCACACTTCGCCGGTGTCGATTGCCACCGCATCACAGGTGTACTGGCGGTCGGCAATTCCGTCGAAGCCGAGCCAGTCTCCGCGGAACTTGAGCGCCACCACCTGCTCTCTTCCGTCCTGGGACAGGTTCACGATCTTGCAGTAGCCTGAATTGAGCACGTAGAGGTTGTCGAAGCGCTCTCCGAGCCGATACACCACGTCGCCTGCCCGAATCACCCGTCGTTGCGGCGCCAGAGTGCCACGCAGCAGCGCCATCGTCCCGGAAATCTCCCGTGCGGCATCACCCGACGCGGCGTCTGCCGCAAGCGCGCTACGGGGCAGCAAGCCGTTTGCCGTTGCATTCACGGTGATGGGGGTGCTCAGCATGTCTTCTCCTGGTTAGAGCCCGTCCGACTCGATGAAGGTAATGCTAGGCACCCTCCGAAAACCCGGCGAGAACGGCCTGTGCCGGTCGGTAACAGTGTGTTAACCGTTTGCGTTCTACGGGTCGCATACGCCGACAGGCTCCCGGTCCTTGATGCGGGTCAATGCCTGCCCGGTGGCGTAACGGTACGCTCGATCCCATTGATCGGCGCGAGCTAATGCATTTCAGGCCAAAGCGAAGGAACAGGAAGACCGGCGGACCCTCCCCCTGGGATACGGACGCGATCCTGACGTACGCGAAAGCCCTTCATCACCTGGAAGACAAGGGCCGGCTGTCGTCGCTGCTCCAGGGCAGGCACATCGCCCTGCTGACCGGCTGCGACGACACGCCGGACGCAAGCTTGTTCGAGAATTCAGCTACCGCGCTGGGTGCGCAGGTGGCGCATGTCCGGACGGGTCTGTGGGCCGACTGCCAGCCCGAGGAGATCCGACAACTCGCTGGCGTACTGGGTCGCCTGTATGTTGCGCTCGCTTGCCAAGGCATGTCTGCCAGCCTCGTGCAGAGAATCGCCGACGCGGTCCCCATCCCTGTCCTGGACCGGATCACCGACCCGGGCCACCCCACCGCCGGGCTCGCCGATCTGCTGGACATAGACGCGACACGCAGCGACAAGTGCCGCCTGGTGATGCAGGCGGCGCTTCTCGTCAAGCTGGCCTGAACTGCCGGTGGCGGGCGAGGGCAGGGAAGTGCGGTGCAGCGCCGGCTTGTTCCAGATCAAGTACGGCCTGGAGCCGCCAAGTATGATCGGCCGTATGACGAACGTCACGATGGACACGAACGCGTCCCTGGTCACTCCAGCGCCCCTCAGCTTCGCCAACGACCTGTTGGACGCCGATTTCCTGGAGAACCATCCTTTCTCGGAGATCCGTCTCGGCGACACGGCCAGCCTGGAACGGAAGGTCACGCAGCGTGACATCCAGCTCTTCGCGGCCGTATCGGGTGACGCGAACCCGAATCACGTCGATGCGCTGTATGCGAGGAGCAGCGATTTCCACGGCATCATTGCGCACGGGATGCTGGGCGCCTCGCTCATCTCCACGCTGCTCGGAACGCGCTTCCCGGGCCCGGGCACCATCTATCTCGGCCAGTCATTGAAGTTCCTGAAGCCGGTGCACACAGGCGACGTGCTGACCGTGGCGGTCACGGTCACGTCGCTCGACGCCGTCAGTCATCGTCTGGTGCTCGACACGCGGTGCATCAACCAGGCCGGCGATGTCGTCATCCTGGGCGAGGCCGAGGTGACGGCGCCAACGGAGAAGCTGCGCATCAACCGCACCGATCTTCCCGAAGCATTGCTGGCCGACAAGAACCTGCGCTACGACGAGTTGCTCCGTGCAGCGAAGCGCTGCGTCCGGATCCGGATGGGTGTCGTCCATCCTTGCAGCGGCGATGCGCTCGAGGGTGCCGTGGACGCTGCCCGTCTCGGCCTCATCGATGCGGTACTCATCGGCCCGGCAGACCGCATCCGTGCAATCGCCGACGAGCGTCATATCGATCTTTCCGGGACGGAAATGATCGACGTCCCGCACAGTCATGCGGCCGCGGCCAGGGGCGTGGCGATGGCCCGCGCCGGCGAAGTCGATGCGCTGATGAAGGGCAGCCTGCACACCGATGAGTTGCTCGCCGAGGTGGTCAGCGCGCAGACGGGTCTGCGGACCGGGCGCCGGATCAGCCACGTGTTCGTGCTCGACGTGCCACGCTACCCCAAGCCCCTGCTGATCACCGATGCCGCGATCAACGTCGCCCCGTCCTTCGAGGCCAAGGTCGACATCGTGCAGAACGCCATCGACCTGTGCCATGCCCTCGGCCGCGCCCAACCCAAAGTCGCGATCCTGTCGGCAGTGGAGACGGTGACGCCGAAGTTGCGATCGGCCATGGATGCCGCGGCGCTGGCGAAGATGGCCGATCGCGGCCAGATCACCGGCGGCCTGGTCGATGGCCCCCTGGCATTCGACAACGCGGTCTCGATGGCTGCCGCAAAGACCAAGGGCATCCGGTCCGCCGTGGCCGGTGATGCCGACATCCTCGTGGTGCCCGATCTGGAGTCGGGCAACATGCTGGCCAAGCAGCTGGAATATCTGGGAGACGCGCAGGTCGCGGGCATCGTTCTCGGCGCCACGGTTCCCATCGTTCTGACCAGTCGCGCAGATTCGGCACACTCGCGTATCGCGTCGTGCGCGATTGCAGTGCTGTGGGCGGACTCACGCCGCGGTGCCGGGGTGGACGGGACGCCGCGGGGCCTCGGGAACCCGCCGCCCGCCACCATGGGCAGCGGATGACGTCGAACCAGGGTCAGGTGACGGCGGTTCGCGGCAGCGTCGTCGACGTGCGATTCGACGCGCAGCTGCCGCCGATCCGGACGCTGCTTCGCGCCGGTGCGGACGGCGAGGTCGCGCTCGAGGTGCTTGCCCAGCTCGACGCGCAGCGCGTGCGCTGCATTGCATTGACGTCGACCCAGGGCCTGGCGCGCGGCATGGTCGTGCAGGACACAGGCGCGCCTCTGCAGGCGCCGGTCGGTCCCGGCATCGTGTCGCGCATGTTCGACGTTTTCGGCCGGGTGATCGACCGCCTGCCGGCGCCGACAAACGTCCATGGCCGCTCGGTGCACCGGCCGCCGCCCGCGCTGGCAACGCGCTCCACTCGTTCCGTTGTTTTCGAGACTGGCATCAAGGCGATCGACGTTCTGCTGCCCCTGGAGACTGGCGGCAAGGCCGGCCTCTTCGGCGGAGCCGGGGTCGGCAAGACCGTGCTGCTGACCGAGCTGATCCACAACATGGTGGGGCACCACCACGGCGTGAGCATCTTCTGCGGCATCGGTGAGCGGTGCCGGGAGGGCGAGGAGCTCTATCGCGACATGCGAGAGGCCGGCGTGCTGCCGAACATGGTGATGGTATTCGGCCAGATGAACGAACCGCCGGGCGCGCGCTTCAGGGTCGGCCATGCGGCGCTGACGATGGCCGAGTACTTCCGCGACGACGAGCACCGTGACGTACTTCTGCTGATCGACAACATCTTCCGCTTCATCCAGGCGGGTTCCGAGGTCTCAGGTCTGATGGGACAGATGCCGTCGCGGCTCGGCTACCAGCCTACGATGGGCACCGAGCTGGCCAGCTTGGAGGAGCGCATCGCCAATACCGCAACCGGTGCGATCACTTCGATCCAGGCGGTCTACGTTCCGGCAGACGATTTCACCGATCCAGCGGCTGTGCACACCTTCTCTCACCTCTCCGCGTCGATTGCGCTGTCGCGCAAGCGTGCCAGCGAAGGGCTGTATCCCGCCATCGATCCGCTGCAGTCGAACTCGAAGATGGCCACGCCGGGTATCGTCGGCGCCGAGCACTATCGGCTGGCGCAGGAGATCCGGCGAACGCTTGCGCAGTACGCGGAGCTCAGGGACATCATCGCGATGCTGGGGCTCGAGCAGCTCTCTTCGGAGGACCGCAAGGTAGTCGCGCGGGCGCGCCGGCTGGAGCGCTTCCTGACGCAGCCTTTCTTCACGACCGAACAGTTCACCGGCATCACGGGCAAGACCGTGAGTCTGAAGGACTCGCTCGAAGGCTGCGAGCGCATCCTGCGCGACGAATTCAAGAACTACCCCGAAAGTGCGCTCTACATGATCGGGGAGATCGCGGAGGCCAAAGGCGAGCCAGCGGTAGTCGCAGCGCCCGCCGACGAGGTGAGTCATGCTGCCGAGTCCCATGAATCTTGAAGTGCTGTTGCCCTTCCGGGTCATGATGCGCAAGACCGGCGTCTCACGCATCGTCGCCGAGACCGGCGACGGATCGTTCGGCCTGCTGCCGCACCGCCTGGACTGTGTTGCGGCGCTGACGCCTGGCATCCTGACGTTCGAGACGCCGACCGATGGTGAGGTCTTCGTGGCCGTCGACGAGGGGGTTCTCGTGAAGACCGGCGTCGAGGTGTGCGTGTCGGTGCGGCGTGCGATGCTCGGTGCCAGCCTCTCGCAACTGCGCGATGCGGTGGAGCGCGAGTTCCTGACGCAGGACGACGAAACGCGCCAGCTTCGCGAGGTAATGAACAAGCTCGAGAGCGGCTTCGTGGCCCGCTTCGCGAGCCTTTCTCCGTGAAAGATTCCAGGGCCACGCCGGCCTCCACGCGAGCGTCCACGCTGGCTGCGAAGGTCGGCGCCAAAGCGCAACGCAAGCTCGATTCACGGCGCCACGGCGTTCCCGGCTTGTGGTTCGGCCTGGGGACGATGGGTCTGATCGGCTGGTCGATAGTGGTGCCGACCTTGCTCGGCGCTGCCCTCGGCACCTGGCTGGATGCCCGGCATGGGGGGCGGCATTCCTGGACGCTGGCGCTGCTGGTGGCTGGCCTGGTGCTCGGCTGCTTCAACGCCTGGCACTGGGTTGCAAAGGAAGACAGGGCCATGCGGCAGGATCCGGAGGAACACGATGATCCAGAACCATGAAGCGTGGTCATGGCTGCTTGCCGGATTGGCGGGGGCCGGGCTCGGGATATTCTTCTTCGGCGGGCTCTGGTGGACGGTGCGGCGGACCTTGGCCTCCGACCGTTCGGCGCTGTGGCACATCGGGGGCTTGTTGCTGCGCATGGCCGTAACGATGACCGGCTTCTATCTCATTGGAGCCGGGCAATGGCAGCGGCTGGTGGCCTGCCTCGCGGGCTTCGTCGTTGCTCGCATGATCGTAGTCCGGATGATCCGAAACCGCGCACTCTCTGATGCGACAGCCGCGCAGGAGGTGGGCCATGCGCCTCAGCCCTGACGAGTGGATCCTCTGGCAGAGCGGCTTCCTCAAGCTTAACGGTACGATCGTCTTCACCTGGGCGCTGATGCTGTTGCTGGGGCTCGGCTCCTGGCTGGTCACGCGCCGCCTCAGCCCCGATCATCGGCGCTCGCGCTGGCAGAACCTGCTGGAGATCGTCGTCGTCGCAATCCTGCAGCAGATCGAGCAGATCGGCCCGCGTCAGCCGCGCAGGTACCTGGCCTTCGTCGGCAGCCTGTTCCTCTTCGTCGCCGCTGCGGCGCTGTGCACCGTCGTGCCGGGATACGATCCGCCGACGGGATCACTGTCGACGACGCTGGCGCTGGCGATGTGCGTATTCGTCGCGGTGCCGTTCTACGGCATCCTCGACCGGGGTATGCGCGGCTACCTGAGGCTGTACCTGCAGCCGACTGTGATGATGCTGCCGTTCAACATCATCAGCGAGCTTTCGCGCACGCTCGCGCTGGCGGTGCGCCTGTTCGGCAATATGATGAGCGGTGCGATGATCATCGCGATCCTGCTGACGATCACGCCCTTCCTGTTTCCGATCGTGATGACGGCGCTCGGTCTGCTGGTGGGCATGGTGCAGGCCTACATCTTCAGCGTCCTCGCCGCGGTCTATCTTGCGGCGGCCACGCACTCCAACAAAGCCCGCCACGGCACTGCGACCGGATCGGCACCCTGAAACAAGCAAGGAGATCTCATGGACAGCATGACAATCATCGCAGTCACTTCAATTGCCATCGCCGGCCTCACCACCGGTTTCGGCTGCATGGGGCCGGCCTTTGCTGAGGGTCGGGCGGTGGCCACCGCGCTGACCGCGATGTCGCAGCAGCCCGATTCCTCGGCAACGATCACGCGCACCTTGTTCGTCGGTCTGGCGATGATCGAGTCGACCGCGATCTACTGCTTCGTGATTTCAATGATCCTCATCTACGCCAACCCGTTCTGGAACGCCGCGATCGCACAAGCCGCCGGGAAGTGATCCATGCTGATCGACTGGTTCACCGTGGGAGCCCAGACGCTCAATTTCGTCATCCTGGTCTGGCTTCTGAAACGCTTCCTGTATCAGCCCGTGCTCGATGCCATCGATGCGCGCGAGGCCCTCATTGCCCGGCAGATCGCCGATTCTCAGGCCATGCAGCGCGATGCTCAGGCCAAGCGGGACGCGTTCGAGCAGAAGGCCTTGAGCTTCGATCGCGAGCGCGCGGACCTGCTCGCGCAGGCGACGCGTGCAGCCGATGCCGAACACACCCGGCTCATTGGCGCGGCACGCCAGGCTGCGGACGAGCTTGGCGCGCGGCGGCGCGAGGCCTTGAAGACCGATGCACTGCAGCTGAATCGCGACCTTGGCGAGCGCGCCCGGCGCGAGGTATTCGCCATTGCGCGCAAGGTGCTGACGGACCTCGCGGCGACGGGACTTGAGGAACGCATCGCGGAGGTGTTCATCGCTCGCCTGGGTGCGCTCGATGCAGCCGCCCGGACCGTGCTGGCGACGGCACTCCAGTCATCGGCGCAGCCTGCGCTGGTCCGCAGTTCGTTCGAGCTGCCCGCGGTACAGCAAGCGGCTATCCGGGCGGCTGTCGCCGGCGCCTTCGGCGCTACCGTCGCGCTCCGGTTCGACACCGCGGCGGGACTCGTGGGTGGCATCGAGCTTGTCGCCGGAGGACAAAAGCTCTCGTGGACCATTGCGCATTACCTTGACTCGCTTGAGCACCTTGTGAGCGACGTGGTGGCGCCGCAGCCGGAAGATTCCCGGGACGCACCGGCGATTGAAAGCCCGCAATCGGACGTCAGTGCCGCATGACTGCCCCGGTCGCCGGCCTGGGAGCCGTCCTCGATGAGTCCTTCGCCGCGATGGACGACGCGCTTGGCAGATTCATGCCGGAACTGAGTCCGGAAGAGGTCGGGACCATCCTCAGCGTCGCCACCGGAGTTGCCCGGGTCGCCGGTCTGCCCAACGTCGGTTTCGATGAGTTGATCCGGTTTCCTGGCGATGTCTATGGCATTGCGTTCAACGTGGACGAAGACGAGGTGGGCGTCGTGCTGCTCGACGACTACTGGCGGCTGCGAGCCGGCGACCAGGTCGAGCGCACGGGTCGTGTGATGGACGTGGGCGTGGGCGAAGGTGTTCTGGGGCGCGTGATCGATCCGCTCGGCCGGCCGCTTGACGGCCACGGGCCGGTGCGCTCGAGCCACCGGCTGCCGATCGAGCGGCCGGCCGCACCCATCATGGATCGCGCTGCGGTCAATGTGCCGCTGCAGACAGGCGTCAAGGTCATCGATGCGCTGATTCCTATCGGCCGCGGACAGCGCGAGCTGATCCTCGGGGACCGCCAGACCGGCAAGACCGCGATCGCGATCGACACCATCCTGAACCAGCAAGGCAAGGATGTAACCTGTGTCTATTGCGCCATCGGGCAGCGGGCGTCGGCTGTTGCCAGGGCGGTGGCGACGCTGCGCGATCGAGGAGCGCTTGACTACACGGTGGTGGTGGTGGCCGAAGGCAACCAGCCGTCCGGTCTTTCCTATATTGCTCCCTACGCGGCCACCAGCATAGCGGAGCATTTCAGCGAGGCGGGGCGGGATGTCCTGATCGTCTTCGACGATCTCACACAGCATGCCCGCGCCTACCGCGAACTGTCGCTGCTGCTGCGCAGACCGCCTGGACGTGAGGCCTTTCCCGGTGACATCTTCTACATCCATTCTCGCCTGCTTGAGCGGGCCACCCAGCTGAGCACCGCACGCGGGGGTGGGTCGCTGACGGCGCTGCCGATCATCGAGACCGAGGCACAGGACATGTCGGCCTACATTCCGACCAACCTGATCTCGATTACCGACGGGCAGATCTATTTGTCTCCCAGGCTGTTCGAACTGGGCGTGCTGCCCGCGGTCGACGTCGGCCAGTCGGTGTCGCGTGTCGGGGGCAAGGCGCAGCGGGGCGGATTCCGCGCGGTGGCCGGCGATCTGAAACTCGCCTACGCGCAGTTCGAGGAGCTCGAATCCTTCTCGCGGTTCGGCGCTCGGCTCGACGACAGCAGTCGCCAGGCGATCGCGCACGGTCAGCGGATCCGCGCCTGTCTGAAGCAGGCGCAGTCCGAACCGGTTCCGGTGCCGGAACAGATCATCCTGCTCCAGGCATTGACGGCGGGGCTTTTCGATACCATTGCGCTGGAGCGCATGTCCGACGCCGAACGTGCCGTCAGGAACGCCGCCTCGCAGCTGCCGGCGGCGTTATCGGGCCGGTTCGAGCTGGCGGGCAAACCCGGCGCGGCGGACGTGCAAGCCGTCGTTGCCTTCGCCCGCGACGCGCTCAAGCCCTTCGACGCAGTCCCGTCTTCCGCCGGGGCATCGACATGACCGATTCGACCGCCGCATTGCGGCATCAGATTGCCAGCGCAGCGGACCTGCAATCGGTTGTGCGCACCATGCGCGCGCTCGCCGCCTCCAGCATCCACCAGTACGAGCAATCGGTGCTCGCGCTGTCGGCGTATCGCCGCACAGTCGAGCAGGGTCTGGGCGCGTGCCTTCGAGACGCTCCTGTTGCAGGCCACGTCGGGTGGGAGACCGTGCCGGCAAAGGCCGCGGCCGTCGGGGTGATCGTATTCGGGTCCGATCAGGGGCTGGTCGGCCGGTTCAACGAAGTTATCGTCGATCACGTCGCCGGCGCGCTGCGGGCGATGCCCGGCCCGCGGGAAGTCTGGGCGGTCGGCGAACGTGTGGGGGCGCGCCTCGACGATGCCGGGATTCATGTCACCGCTTCCTATCCGCTGCCAAACGCCGTCGAGGGCATCCCGCCGCTCGTCGATCGGCTGCTGCTGGATGCGCAAACCCATGCCAGCAAGAGCGCGTCGCCGCGCATCGAGATCTTTCACAACCGCCCGCTGGCCGGCGCGCTCTACGAGCCGGCGCAGTTGCGCCTGCTGCCGCTCGATGCGACCTGGCGGGCCCGGCTGATGCGCCAACCCTGGCCGGCGGCCTGTCTTCCGCAGGTGATGGGACGCGGCGTCGCGACGCTTCGGGCGCTGATCCGGGAACACCTGTTCATCTCACTGTTCCAGGCCTGCGCCGAATCACTGGCGAGCGAAAACGCGAGCCGGCTCGCGGCGATGCAGCGCGCCGACCAGAACATCGACGACCTGCTCACGGGCCTTCGGAGCCGGTTTCACCGCCAACGGCAGGGATCGATCGATGAAGAACTGTTCGACGTGGTCGCGGGGTATGCTGCGCTGACCGCTGACGGGGCGTCGTAAGTGCTGCCATCCTGCCGTTCTATCCGGTAAGCCTATCTCGCGATGACCTGCCGGGCGCGCGCCACCTCGGGTCGTACGGTGTCGGCTTGGCGGGTCAGCTCCGCGAGTTCCGCGTAGTACTGAATCGACCGACTCCGGTCGCCGGCCTTCTCCGCCGCCTGTGCCGCGCCGGCGATCGTCCGGTAGCGGTTGGGCTCGCGCTTCATGACGGCTTCAAATGCCTGCAGCGCCTCGCTCGCTTTTCCATCCGCCAGCAGAACCTGGGCCAGGACTTCGCGCGCCGGAACCAGGGGGCCGGGGGTCACCACGTTCTTCTCGGTGGCATCCTCCCGATCGGCGGCCTTGTTCAGCACGACCAGGGCTTCCTGCACTTGCGAATCCGCAGCCAGGACAAGTCCGCGCACGACCTCGGCCTGGATGCCGATCTGCTCTGCCCAATAGGGGATCTTGCTGGCGCCCTTGAGCGCCTCGAGCCGTTCGACCTGCGCACGCGCCGCGGTGAGGTCGCCGGCCATCGCCGCCCCGATGCCCCTGGCAAATGCATTCATGGCCTCCGATTGAGGGTACTTCTGCCATGGAAAGGCGTCTGCCGGCGGATTCAGCTCCACCCGCGCCGCCTGCGCCCAGTCGCCGCGCTCGAGCGCCACCCGTGCCGGGACCGCCGCCGACGCAAAGGAGTACGCCGGATGGTCCACCGGCTTCATCGCCCGCAATTGCGCCAGCACCTGCGTCGGCCGCCTGGTCCTGGGCCATCTGGGCGTGTGCGTAGACCATGTAGTCGTAGGCGTGCGCTGCGCTGTAATCCCCGGCCGCTGCCGACTTGGCCGAGGCGCGGTTGGACTCGACCGAGTCCTGCCAGGCGCCAACCCGGGTGAAGATATGCGACGGCATGTGCAAAGCATGCGGAGCACTGGGCGCGATCTTCGCGTAGCTGCGCGCGGCATCCAGGCCCTTGGCGGCGATCGCCGGGTAGTCGTAGGTGTGGATGAGATAGTGGGCCGCCCCCGGATGATCGGGCTGCTCCCGGAAGAAATCATGGTCGGGGTGAGAGGATTCGAACCTCCGGCCTCTGCGTCCCGAACGCAGCGCTCTACCAGGCTAAGCTACACCCCGAAAATCCGGACCGTCCGCGAGCACTGCAGCCGCGGCGCCTGCGCTTGGCGCCAAGCCTGCGGTGTTCAATTGCTGCGGGAGACCGAATAGGCCGCCAAGTATAGCAAAGCGTCCCGGTGCTCGGAGGGCGGGAAGGCCGCCAGAGCGTCGCGCGCGAGGTCGGCTTCGCGCTGCGCCAACTCGCGCGTGTAAACCAGTGCGTCGTGCCGCTCGATCGCGGCCTGAATGTCGTCGAACCGGTCGGTCCCGCCTTCGCGGATCGCGTCGCTCACGATCGCCCGGTCGGCGGGCGAGCCGGCCTGCATGATGCGGATCAGCGGCAGGGTCGCCTTGCCTTCGCGGAGGTCGTCGCCGATGTTCTTGCCCAGTTCGTCGCTCGCGCCGGAATAGTCCAGGACGTCGTCTATCAGCTGGAAGGCGGTGCCGAGGTGGCGGCCGTAGGTCGCCGCGGCCT
The DNA here is from genome assembly GCA_963834335.1 of uncultured beta proteobacterium. Classification (GTDB taxonomy): domain Bacteria; phylum Pseudomonadota; class Gammaproteobacteria; order Burkholderiales; family Burkholderiaceae_E; genus Lautropia. The sequence goes on from CAWIBK010000009.1 coordinate 336,888, forward strand.
GCTCGAGTCCGGCGTCGGCATCGCCGAGGACTGCGCCGATCTGGGAGGCCGCTTCGAACAGCTTCGCGGTCTTGTACCGGATGACCCTGAGGTACGCGGCCTCGTCCACATCCGGGTCGCGACAGTTCATCAACTGCAGCACCTCGCCCTCGGCGATGGTGTTGGTCGCATCGGCGAGCAGGCGCTGGATCTTCATCTGGTCGACCTCGACCATCATCTGGAAAGCGCGGGAGTACAGGAAGTCGCCGACCAGCACGGCCGCGGCATTGCCGAAACGGGCATTGGCGGTCGGCCGGCCGCGCCGCAGCGTGGACTCGTCGACGATATCGTCATGCAGCAGCGTGGCGGTATGAATGAACTCGACCACCGCGGCGAGCAGCCAATGGTGTTCCTGGCGAAGAGAGGGCGACGCCCCGTAGCCCTGGGCGCGTGCGAACAGGAGCAGGAGCACGGGGCGCAGCCGCTTGCCGCCCGCGCCGATGATGTATTGCGCAATCGTGCTGATCAGCGCCACGGGACTGTCCAGCCGTTGCTTGATGACCCGATCGACCTCGGCCAGGTCGCGCGTGATGGTCGGGAACGACGCGTAGGGATTCACGGTGACTGCGACTTCATGGGGCAACTTGGGGAGCGCAGACCTGATGGGGTCGGCACCTGACGGGATTCGGATCGGGGATGGAGTATAAGGGGCCGAATGCGCGCTGGGAGCGCAGCAAGGGGTTGAATTGACCTCCGGCGCCATACTTTCTATAATTAAGGGTTCCTCTCTCAGAGGATTGCTTTTAGAAAGTTGTTGATTGGCTCTTTGGAGATTCCCATGTACGCGGTCATAAAAACCGGCGGCAAGCAGTATAAAGTGAGCCCCGGCGACAAAATCAAGGTAGAACAGATATCCGCAGACATCGGAGCCGACATCCAGCTGGATCAGGTGCTCGCGGTCGGTAGCGGGGATCAGTTCAGGATCGGTGCCCCCCTGCTGGGCGGCGCCGCGGTTTCGGCAACGGTGCTTGCCCAGGGGCGGCACGCCAAGGTGCGCATCTTCAAGATGCGCCGGCGTAAGCATTATCAGAAGCACCAGGGTCACCGTCAGAACTACACCGAGTTGCTGATCTCGCAGATCGCGTCCGAACTCGGCGTGGTGAAGGCGGAGGCCAAGGCGGATGCACGGACTCAGGCTGGGCAGGCAGAAACCCAGCAGGCGGAACCGCAGCAGGCTGCCCCCCAGTAAAGTCAGACGCAGGAGCAAGCAATGGCACAGAAAAAAGGCGGCGGTTCCACCAGGAACGGCCGGGATTCAAACCCGAAGATGCTCGGCGTCAAGGCGTTCGGCGGTGAGGTCGTCTCGGCGGGCTCGATCATCGTGCGCCAGCGTGGCACGCGGGTCCACCCGGGCACCAACGTCGGCATCGGCAAGGATCACACCTTGTTCGCGCTGATCGACGGTACCGTGACCTTCGCAGTCAAGGGCGTGCGCAACAACAGCACCGTCAGCATCCAGCCGATCGCTGCGGCTCAGTAGCAGACGCGGCAACACCCCGGGAACAGCAGGATGGCTCCGCCCGTGCGGAGCCATTTTGATTTATGAAATTCATTGACGAAGCCCGTATCGAAGTGGTGGCCGGCAACGGCGGCAACGGATCGGCGTCGTTTCGTCGGGAGAAGTTCATCCCGGAGGGCGGTCCGGACGGTGGCGACGGGGGCCGCGGCGGGTCGATCCTGGTGGTTGCGGATCGCAACATCAACACCCTGATCGACTATCGCTATACCCGCAAGTTCCTGGCCCGCAAGGGCGAGAACGGTCGCGGCGCCGACCAGTACGGCAAGGGCGGCGAGGACATCGTGCTGCGGATGCCGGTCGGCACCCAGATCTACGACGAAGTCAGCGGCGAGTTGCTGTTCGACCTTGCCACCGACGGCGAGCGCATCTGCATTGCCCGCGGCGGGGACGGCGGCCTCGGTAACCTGCATTTCAAGTCGAGCACCAATCGCGCCCCGACCAAGGCGACCAAGGGCTGGCCCGGCGAAGAGCGTTCGCTCAGGCTCGAGTTGAAGGTTCTGGCCGACGTCGGGCTGCTCGGCATGCCCAATGCCGGCAAGTCCACGCTGATCACGCAGATCTCGAACGCGCGCCCCAAGGTTGCCGACTATCCGTTCACCACGCTGCATCCGAACCTCGGCGTGGTCAGGATCGAGGCCAACAAGAGCTTCGTGGTGGCGGACGTTCCGGGACTGATCGAAGGCGCCTCGGAAGGCGCCGGGCTCGGTCACCGTTTCCTGCGCCACCTGCAGCGCACCCGCCTGCTGCTGCACCTGGTCGACGTCTTTCCGTTCGATCCGGACCGTGATCCTGTCTCGGAGGCGAAGGCGATCGTCGAGGAGTTGCGCAAGTACGACCCGGAACTCCACGCGAAGCCGCGCTGGCTGGTTCTGAACAAGCTCGACATGATCGACCCCGATGAGCGCGAGCGGGTCGCCACTGCCCTGGTCGAAGGACTGGCATGGCAGGGCCCGGTGTTCAGCATTTCGGCCCTCACCGGTGAGGGCTGCAAGGAGCTCTGCTATGCAGTCGGCCAGTACGTACACGGCCTGCAAGCCGCCGAGACCCGCCCGCTCGACGTGCGTTTCGACCGCGACCCGGTAGACGACGCCGAGGGTGAAGCCGACGATGACGCCGAAGGTGGGGCGCCGGCCCGATGAAGCTTCGGGCCGCGCGAATCGTGGTCAAGGTGGGCTCGACGCTGGTCACCAATGAAGGCAAGGGCCTGGACCATGCGGCGATTGCCCACTGGAGCGAGCAGATCGCCCGCATCCGCCAGCTTGGCGAGGATGCCGGCGCCGGCGTGCCCGAGATCATCCTGGTGTCCTCGGGGGCGGTGGCAGAGGGGATGAAGCGGCTGGGCTGGACCCGCCGGCCGCATGAGATGAGCGAACTCCAGGCCGCGGCGGCAATCGGCCAGATGGGGCTGGTGCAGGCCTACGAGAGCAGCTTCCGGCAGCATGCCATCATGACCGCCCAGGTCCTGCTCACCCATGACGACCTGGCGGACCGCAAGCGCTATCTGAATGCGCGCTCGACCCTGCTCGGCCTGCTCAAGCTCGGCGTGGTGCCGATCGTCAACGAGAACGACACCGTCGTCACCGACGAGATCAAGGTCGGCGACAACGATACGCTCGGCGCCCTCGTCAGCAACCTGATCGAGGCGGAGTTGCTGGTGATCCTCACCGACCAGGCCGGCTTGTTCACCGCCGATCCCCGCAGAACGGCCGACGCGCGCCTGCTGCCCGAGGTGCGTGCCGGCGATCCCACCCTGGAGGCCATGGCCGGCGGGGCGGGATCCGCGATCGGACGTGGCGGGATGATCACCAAGGTCCTGGCAGCCAAGCGTGCCGCGGCCAGCGGCGCATCGACCATCGTCTGCTCCGGCCGCGAGCCCGACGTTCTGGTGCGGCTGATGCAGGGCGAAGCGATCGGAACCTGTTTCGTCGCCCAGACGCCCCGGCTGGCCGCACGCAAGAAATGGATGGCCGACCACCTGCAGTTGCGCGGCGCGGTGGTGCTCGACCCCGGCGCGGTCGCTGCCCTGATGACCGGCGGCCGCAGCCTGCTGCCGATCGGCGTGACCGAGGTCCGGGGCGAGTTCGATCGCGGAGAACTGGTGGCGATTCTCGATCCCGCCGGCCGCGAACTGGCGCGGGGACTGGTCAACTATGCGAGCAGCGACGCGCGGCGCATCATCCGCCATCCCTCCGGGCGCATCGAGGCGATTCTCGGCTTCATCGAGGAGCCGGAGCTGATCCACCGGGACAACCTGGTGCTGCGCTGAGCGCCGGCCGGACTCCTGACCGGCAATGACGGATAATCCTCTCTTCAGATCAATCGGAAGGGAGTGAGCAATGGCAGGCAGCGACAAATTGAGAGTGGGCTTCATCGGCGCATCGGGCATGATGGGGCACGGCATGGCCAAGAACATTCTCGCCAAAGGCCATCCCCTGGCTTTGACCGTCCACCGTAATTCCGAGGCGGTGAAGGACTTGCTGGCCGCCGGCGCCACCCAGGTGAAATCGGCGGCAGCGCTGGCGGCTGCATCGGACGTGGTCTTCCTGTGCGTGACCGGCTCGCCGCAGGTGGAGCAGCAGTTCGCCGGCGACCAGGGCCTGCTGCAAGGTGGACGAAAGGGCCTCTACATCGTCGACTGTTCCACCAGCGAACCCGACTCCACGGCGCGCCTGCGCGAGGCGGCCGAAGCCAAGGGGATGTCCCTGATCGATGCGCCGCTGGCCCGCACCCCCCTGGAAGCGGAGGAGGGACGCCTCAACGTCATGATCGGCGCATCGGACGAGGACTTCCGGGCGCTGGAACCGGTGCTCAAGACCTTTGCCGAAAATGTCTTTCACGTCGGCCAGCCCGGTGCCGGCCACACCGTCAAGCTGCTGAACAACTTCATCGCGCAGGCGATCTGCACGGCCGCCGCGGAGGCCTTCGCCGTGGGCGTCCAAGGCAGGCATCGATCCGAAGAAACTGGTGGAGGTCGTGTCCGCCGGCGGCGTCAATTCGGGCCTTTTCCAGGCCATGAGCAAGACCTTGTCCGGCGACATGCAGGGGATCAAGTTCGGCCTGGACAACGCCCGCAAGGATGTCCGTTACTACACTCACCTGGCTGAATCGAACAACGTGCCGTCCGTGGTCGGCGAAGCGGTGCACCAGACCCTTTGCCTGGCGAGCGCGCTCGGATTCGGCGATGAATTCGTGCCGTCGCTGGTGCGCGCACAGGAGCGGCTCACGGGCGTGAAGCTGGTGCCCTGACCCGCCGCGCAATGAGCGCCATGAGGACCTTGCGGGTGAGCGTGGCGGCAGCGGGTGTATGCGCCGCGCTCGCCCTGCTCGCCGCCTGTGGCGGCGGCGGTGCCGGCGGCTCCGGCCGTTCGGACTATCTTCCGTCGAGCTCGCTGGCGGGCAAGTGCGCACCCGACAACGTGCTGGCGCGAGACAGCGCCGGCAACCTGCTGCCGCGCTATGCCGGCGGTACGCTGACCGACGAGAAGAACTGGGTGCGCAGCTACGTCGACGAGGCCTACCTCTGGTACAAGGAGGTACCGCAGGTCGACGCGAATGCGCCCGAATTCATCGTGAGCCCCGCCCAACGCGCGCTCGAGGCCTGGTTCGAGGCGTTGAAGACGCCGGCCCTGACGGCGTCGGGCGCGCGCAAGGACCGCTTCAGCTTCACCTTGCCGACTGCGCAATGGAATGCCCTGGCCCAGTCCGGCGTCGTCGGCGGCTATGGCGTCGAGTGGGCACTGATCTCGCGGACAGCCCCGCGCAACATCCGGGCAGCCTACGTCGAAGCGCAGTCGCCGGCGGCCACCGCAGGTGTCGTCCGGGGGGACGCCGTCAGGGCGCTGGTCGTGGACGGCGTCGAGATCGATGTGGTCAATACCACCGTTGCTTCCGAAATCGCGCGGTTGAACGAGACCTTGTTTTCTCCGGTCGACGGCAGCCGGGCCACCTTCAGGCTGCGCGGCAACAACGGCGTCGAGCGCGAGGTCACTCTCACCGCCGCCCAGGTCACGACCACCCCGGTGAAGGAAGCGAAAGTGCTGGACGCCGGCGGCACGAAGGTCGGCTACCTGCTGTTCAACGACTTCATCGTGCCCGGGGAAGGGCAGCTCAAGTCGGCGATTCAGGGTTTTCAGAGTGCCGGCGTGCGCGACCTGGTGCTGGACCTCCGGTACAACGGTGGCGGCTACCTCTACATGGCCAGCCAGCTCGCTTACATGATCGCGCCGCCTCCGCGTACCACGGGCAAGATCTTCGAGCGTTCGATCTACAGCGACAAGCGTGACGCCGCCACCAACAGCTCGTCCAGCATCCTTCAGTTCCAGGGCACCAGCAGCGGCGTGGCGGGCAGCAACACGGTGGCGAACTCCCCTCTGCCGAACCTGGGCCTGGAACGTGTCTACCTGCTGACCACCGGCGCCACCTGTTCTGCCAGCGAGTCGGTGATCAACGGTCTGCGCGGTGTCGACATCGAGGTGATCCTGCTGGGTGCCCCCACTTGCGGCAAGCCCTATGGTTTCACCGCCAAGGACAACTGCGGACTCTCCTATTTCCCGGTGGAGTTCCAGGGCGTCAATCAGAAAGGCTTCGGTGAGTTCGCCGACGGCTTCGCGCCCGCCTGCGCAGTCGGCGACGATCTCGAGAATCCGCTGGGCAGCGAGCGGGAGGGTCTGCTGGCCGCGGCGCTGGCCTATCGCGGTGGCGCCAGCTGCGCGGCGATCACCGCCCGCGGGCCGAAAATTGCACCGGAAGTCCGCGCCGGCGATTCCGATGCGGGCAGCGGGGCGGCGATGATCGTGCGCCCGCCCGCACGCAGCAACAAATACCTGACGCCATGAAGCGGCATCCGCTGTTCTCAGGCGTTGGCGCCCTGGTCCTGCTCCTCGGCGCCGCCGGCTGCAGCGTGCAGGCGCCGGCCGGCCGGGGACCGGGCGGGCCGGCCGCCGGTACCCGCTCGCCGGCAATGCTGGCCGCCGGGTCCCGAGGTGTGCCGGGTGGCTCAGCCGTGTGCCTGGCGCAGATCGAGGCCTTCGCGGAGTTGCACAGCGGCAGTCGAGTCATGCTGGGCCCGGCCGCTTTCGCCGACAGCGATCAACTGGTGCTCACGCGCATGCCCCGGCGGGGCCCGGACGGCACGCTGCTCGACGGCCGTGCCGCACCGCCCCGGCCGCTGGTTCTGAAGCTGTCGACGGACCAGCAGGGGTGCCTTGTCCGGCTGGACGAGGAGGCCGCCGCGCCTGCTGCTTCGGCCGCGCAGGACAAGGCCCCGCGCTCGGCCCGCCTGCCGGATTGCACCTGCCTGCCGTCAGGGAGTTGAGTACGATGTCCACGCTGAGCAACCTGGCCCATCCCCTCGGCATCGGCACCTGGCGGATGGGCGAGGCGCCGTCGCGCTCGGCCCAGGAGATCGCAGCGATACGCGCATCGCTCGATCTCGGCCTGGTCCTGATCGATACCGCGGAAATGTATGCCGACGGCGGATCGGAGCAACTCGTCGGCGAGGCCATCCGCGGCCGGCGGGACGGCTGCTTCCTGGTCTCCAAGGTCCTGCCGCAGCACGCGGCACCGGCGGCAATGAAGTCCGCTTGCGAACGCAGCCTCAGGCGCCTCGGCACGGACGTGATCGATCTGTATCTTCTGCACTGGCGCGGCAACCTCCCCCTGGCGCAGACGATCGAGGGATTCCAGGCCCTGGTCGCGGCGGGCAGGATCCGGCACTGGGGCGTTTCGAATTTCGATCTGGCCGACCTGCAGGAACTGGCCGCGCTTCCCGGCGGCGACGAGTGCCTGGTCAACCAGGTCTACTACTCGCTCTCGGAGCGTGGCATTGAATTCGAACTGAAGCCCTGGATGGACCAGCGCGACATTGCGACGATGGCTTACTGTCCCCTGGATGAGGGCCGCCTGCCGCGGCACCCCGGGCTGCAGGCGCTGGCGGACGGCTACGGCGCCAGCGCGGCCCAGCTGGCGATTGCCTGGCTGCTGGCACGCGGCAGGACGCTGCCCATACCCATGACGACGTCACCGGAACGCGCAGCGGAAAACGCCGCCGCGCTGAACCTCTCGCTTTCGGCCAAGACCCTCGCGGCGATCGACCGCCTGTTCCCCGCCCCCTCCTCAAAAACCCGGCTGAAAATCGTCTGAGAAAGCGGTCCGGGAAAAAAATCTCCGGGACTGAGCGATAATGACGGCTGTTTGCCTGCGCCGGTCGGCCCGGGCGGCAGTCCTCGGTCGGGTTCCCGGCCTCCTGCTTTCACACAATCCCGGAATACCTGCGGCCCCAGCCGCTCTCAAGATGGCTCAATACGTTTACACGATGAATCGGGTCGGAAAGACTGTTCCGCCCAAACGCACCATTCTCAAGGACATCTCGCTCAGCTTCTTCCCTGGAGCGAAGATCGGCGTGCTCGGCACGAACGGATCGGGCAAGTCGAGCCTGCTTCGGATCATGGCGGGTCTCGACAAGGACATCGAGGGCGACGCGATCCCGATGCCGGGGATCAAGGTGGGATTCCTGCCTCAGGAACCTGAACTCGATCCCGAAGCGACCGTGCGCCAGGCGGTGGAAGAGGGGCTGGGTGAGATCATGGAAGCCAAGGCGAAGCTGGATGCGATCTATGCCGCCTATGCCGAACCGGACGCCGACTTCGATCAGCTTGCCGCGGACCAGGCCAAGTACGAAGCAGTCATCGCGGCGGCGGGTACCGAAAACACGGAACTGCAACTTGAAATAGCTGCCGACGCGCTGCGCCTGCCGCCCTGGGAGGCCACGGTCGGCACCCTGTCCGGTGGCGAGAAGCGCCGGGTGGCGCTGTGCCGGCTGCTCCTGTCCCGGCCGGACATGCTGCTGCTCGACGAGCCGACCAACCACCTTGATGCCGAGAGCGTCGACTGGCTCGAGCAGTTCCTGCAGAAGTTTCCGGGGACCGTGGTGGCGGTAACCCACGACCGCTACTTCCTGGACAACGCCGCGGAGTGGATCCTCGAACTGGATCGGGGCAGCGGCATACCCTGGAAAGGCAACTACAGCTCCTGGCTCGAGCAGAAGGGCAATCGCCTGAAACAGGAGGAGTCCAGCGAATCGGCGCGCCAGAAGGCCCTGAAGAAGGAGCTGGAGTGGTCGCGGCAGAATCCGAAGGGGCGTCAGGCCAAGAGCAAGGCCCGGATGGCGCGCTTCGATGAACTGTCCTCGCACGAGTACCAGAAGCGCAACGAGACGCAGGAGATCTTCATTCCGGTCGCCGAGCGGCTGGGCGACGCGGTCATCGAGTTCGACGGCGTCAGCAAGGGTTATGGCGATCGGCTGCTGGTCGACAACCTGAGCTTCATGATCCCGCCGGGTGCGATCGTCGGCATCATCGGCCCCAACGGCGCCGGCAAGTCGACCATCTTTCGCATGATCACGGGCACGGAGAAACCCGACAGCGGCACCATCAAGCTCGGCCACACCGTGCAGGTCGCCTATGTCGACCAGTCCCGCGATTCGCTCAATGGCGACAAGACGGTCTGGGAAGACGTCTCCGGCGGGCTCGACATCATGAATGTCGGCCGATTCGAAATGCAGTCGCGGGCCTATATCGGGCGCTTCAATTTCAAGGGACAGGACCAGCAGAAGCTGGTCGGCCAGCTGTCCGGCGGTGAGCGGGGGCGGCTGCATCTGGCCAAGACCCTGCTGGAGGGCGGCAATGTCCTGCTGCTGGACGAGCCATCCAACGACCTCGACGTCGAGACTCTGCGGGCGCTGGAAGACGCGCTGCTGGAATTCGCGGGTTGCGTGCTGGTGATTTCTCACGATCGCTGGTTCCTCGACCGGATCGCCACGCACATCCTGGCGGCCGAAGGCGACTCGCAGTGGAACTTCTTTGCGGGCAACTACAAGGAATACGAGGAAGACAAGCGGCGCCGGCTCGGCGAGGAAGAGTCCAAGCCGAAGCGCCTGCGCTACAAGTCGATCCACGTCTGAGGCGGGACGGCGCCGGCCCCCTTTCTTCTATCCGGCTGTCCGCTCCAGGTCTTCGGCTTTCAGGTGCGGCAACTCGGTGGCGCCGGGAGAGGACTGCTCAACCGCAACGAAACTGGTGCGGTTTGCCGGCACGACCGGCGGATCGCGCCGGATGCGCACGGCGGTGAACACGGCAAGGCTGACGGTCGCCAGCGCAAGGGCCACCGGGAAGCCGCGCGCCAGCAGCAGATGCATGACGGCGCCGCACAGCAGCGGTCCCATCGCAGCGCCGATGCCGTGCAGCAGCAGCAGTCCCTTGGTGGCCTCCAGGGCCTCGGTCGGCGGGAACCGGTCGTGGGTCTGCGCGACGGCCAGGCCGTAGAACGAGAAGATGAATGCGCCGGTGACGAACGACAGCGGCACCAGCCAGATCGTGCCTGGGGTCGGGCCGGCAATAAGATCGATCGCGCTCATGAAGGCCAGGGTGATGCTGGCCCCGATGCACACCCAGACCAGGACATGCCGGCGATCGAGCCGGTCCGACAGCAGGCCGATGGGCCACTGCAGCAGCGCCCCGCCGAAAATCGCCGTGGCGGTGAAGTTCGCGACGTCGAGATCATCGAGGCCCAGCGCGCGGGCGTAGATCGCCGACAGTGCCCAGAACGAACCCAGCACGAGCCCCGAGCCGAACGCGCCGGCGACACCGGTCGGCGCGCCGCGATAGAGTTTGCGCAATGACAGCTTCGGTGTCCTGACCGGAACCGGCTGGTGGGCCGGCGTCAATGCGATCGGCAGGAGGCCGAGGCAGAAGAGGATCGCCACCAGCGCAAACGAGCCCAGGCCGTCGGTGCCTTGCACCACGATGAGGTACTGGCCGACGGCCACCGCCAGCAGGTTGACGATCATGTAGACGGCAAAGATCCGCGCCCGTCCGCTGTGTGCCTGTTCGTTGAGCCAGCTTTCGATGACCATGTAGATGCCCATGATCATGATGCCGTTGAGAACCCGCAGGAACCACCAGGCGACCGGGTCAACAGCCAGCCCGTAGCCCAGCGACACCGCCGCCGCTGTTGCGGCGAAGCTCGAGAAGGCGCGGATATGGCCGACCCGCAGGATCAGGGGCGGGCAGACCCAGGCCCCGATCATGTATCCGATGTAGAACGCCGACATCACGACGCCGAGCGTCAGGTTGCCGAATTCCTCCTGGGCACCGCGAAGCCCCAGCAGGATGCCGAGCAGCCCGGATCCCGACAGCAGGATTCCCATGCCGCCGAGCAGCGAGGAGATGGAACCAACGATCACTCGATCTTGCGGCCGAATTCGCCGGCGCCGATCACCAGCACCTGCTCCGGTCGGAGGTACTTCCTGAAGGCCGCGTTGACCTCGTCGAGGCTGGTGGTCCGGATCGCCTGGTTGAAGTCGATCCAGCGCTGCATGGTGTCGTCCCAATAGAGGTTCGAGGCCAGCACCGAAGCGACCGTGCTTTCGTCGGCCAGGGCCTGGGCGCGGCGCTGGGCCCAGGCCTGGCGCACGCTTTCCAGCTCCTCCTGCGTGAATCCTTCCTTGAGCGCCCGCTGCAACTCCTCCTTCAGCGCCGTTTCCACCCGCTCCAGGTTGGCGGGCGCGTGAATCGCCCTCACGGTGATCGCGGCGTTGCGGACCTCACGATCCGCGTTCAGGGCGGCATAGGCGCCATAGGTGAGCCCATCGCTTTCGCGCAGGCGCCGGGCCACCCGACTGCCGGAGTCGCCACCGAACATCCGCATCGCCAGCGCCAGCGCCGGATAATCCGGATCGTCCTGGCTGAGCTCGATGGCGCGGCTCTGCAGGTAGACGGCATTGGGTTTGTCGGCCACCGAGAGGAATTGCCGATCGACCGGCAGCGGATGGAACGGGCGCTCGATCCGTTGATAGGAGCGGGGACTGCGCCAGTCGCCGAGCGTGTTTGCCAGCCAGGCCTTCAGCGCCTGCGGGTCGAACTCGCCCACGGCAGCGAACTGGCCATGGGAGGCGCCGGCGAAGTCGCGGTAGAACGCCTGCATTGCCGTCAGCGTGTGTGCCTGCAGGTCGGCAATCAGCTCCTCCGGCGGACGATAGTGACGAGGGTCCGCGGGCGGATAGTCATGCCCCGCCCGGCGCAGCGCATCCGCCACCAGTGAATCGGGCTGGTCCCGGCGGGATTCGATGCTGGCGACCAGCCTGCGTTTTCGCTCCTCGTAGACATCAGCTGGAAACGCGGGCTCGCGCAGCGCCTCGACCGCCAATCCCAATGCGTCGTCGAGCTTGTCCTTGGCAACCTGCAGGGTCAGCTGCGCGCCGGTTTCGTCCGCGCTCAGGTCCATGCGCGCATCGAGGTGGCGCAGCCGGTCCTCGAAAGCCTGCAGGGGCAGGTTGCGGGTGCCGGTCAGCATCATCCGCTCCAGCATGTCGGCGTCTTTCCAGCGGCCTGACAGGTTGGCGAGGTCGCCCCACTGCAGCCGCAGTACCACACTGACGCGATCGCCCTTGGTACGGCGGGGCAGGAGTGCGTACTGCAGTCCACCCTCGAGCTTGCCGGTCACGGTCCGCTGCTCGATGCTGGCGGGAGTCAGGGCGAAATCGGCCACGAAATCCGCCTGCTGCTGCCATGGATGGTCGTTCAGCAGCTTGTCGACGTCGATCCGCGCCGGCGCCGGCGCCCGCATCGGCTGGTCGGTGGGCAGGAACCAGGCCAGGGTCCGGTTGTCGCGGACCAGGTACTGCTTCGCAACGGCGGCGATGTCGGCGACGGTGAGGTCCTGCATCCAGTCGTCCTGGGCGAAGAGCAGCCGCCAGTCGCCCAGTGCCACCGCCTCGGTCAGGGCGAGGCCCAAAGCCTCCGGCGATTCCACCACTTCGCGGCGGGAATTCGCGAAATCCAGCTTGGTGCGCGCCAGGCTGGCCTCGGTCACCGGCTGCGTCTGCTCCAGGATTTCAAGCATCTTTTCCCACGCCTGGGCCCGCTTGGATTCGTCCGCTAGCGTCGCCCCGAATTGCAGCAGCCCCGGGTCGTGCAAAGCGATCGGATAGCCGTAGACGCTGACCGCGATGCCGGGCTTGACCAGGGCTTCGTAAAGGGGGCCATCGGGCTGGCGGGTCAGCATCACCGTCAGGGCGGTCAGTGCCACCGCCTCGCGGGCAGCCCCCGGCATCATGTGATATCCGACCGCCAGCAACGGGATGCCGCCGGCGCGACGCAGCTTCACTTCCCGTTCGCCCTGCTGCGCACGATCCAGGGTGTACGGCTCGGGAATCGGCTCGGAAGGCCGCGCCAGCGGGCCGAACGATTCGGCGATGGCGGCCAGGGTCTGCTGCACATCGAACTGGCCGGTGACGATCAGGACCGCGTTGTCCGGCCGGTAATAGCGTCGGTAGAACTCCTGAAGCTGGGCCGGTTGCACGCTGGCGAGATCCGACTCGGTGCCGATGACGGTGCGCCCATACGGGTGGAAGTCGAACGCCGCCCGCATCAGCTGCTGGAAGAGCAACCGCTGCGGCCGGTTCTCGCTCGATTGCATTTCATTGCGAACCACGGGTCGCTCGGAGTCCAGCTGCTCCGCCGTGATCCGGATGTTGCTCATGGTGTCGGCAAACCAGCCGAGCATCCAGCGTTCGTCCTGGGGACTGGCGGCAAACTGGGCGTAGTAGTTGGTGCGGTCGTAGGACGTCGTGCCGTTCCACCGCATGCCGCGCTCGGTGAACGCTTTCTTGGGATCGGGATATGCCGCGGTGCCCTTGAAGAGCATGTGCTCCAGCAGGTGCGCCATGCCGGCTTCGCCCGAACCCTCGTGGCGCGAGCCGACGCGATAGACCAGGTTCATCGTCACGGTCGGCTTCGAGGCGTCCCGGCCGAGCAGAATCCTGAGGCCGTTGGGAAGGCGGTACTCGGTGATGCCTTCGATCGTGACGATCTTCCGGGGCAGGCCGGCCGGATCCTGCGGCTGGGCCGGTTGGGCTTGCAGGGCCCCTTGATCCTGCTGTGCCGGCTGCGCTTGCTGTGCCGGCGCGGCCAGCGGCATCGCCGCGGCCAGAGCCATGGCGGCCGGCAGCAGTGCGGACCCGGCCCGCTGCAACGTCCGTCTCAACCGTGATTTCAATGCTGGGAATGGCAAGTCGATCTCCAGTCTGCGGACCGCCCGGGCGGTCGGCGTTTCTCGGCGCTGACGCCGCTCACATCACCGCACCGAGATACCAGGGAACGAACTCCTCCGAGCCCATGCCGTATTCCTCGCTCCTGCTCTTTGCCCCGGAAGCGGTGCGCAGCATCAGCTCGAAAATCTGGCGGCCTTTCTCGGCAACCGTGCAACTGCCCTCGACGATGTCACCGCAGTTGATGTCCATGTCCTCGGTCATCCGCTGGTAGAGCGTCGTGTTGGTGGCGAGCTTCAATGACGGGGAGGGCTTGCAGCCGTAGACCGAGCCGCGGCCGGTGGTGAAGCAGATCAGGTTGGCGCCGCCGGCAACCTGACCGGTGGCCGAGACCGGATCGTAGCCGGGGGTGTCCATGAACACCATGCCTTTGCCGGTGACCGTTTCGGCATATTGAAAGACATCCACCAGGTTGGTGGTGCCGGCCTTGGCGACGGCACCGAGCGACTTCTCGAGGATCGTCGTCAGGCCACCGGCCTTGTTGCCCGGCGATGGGTTGTTGTCCATGCTGCCTTCATTGCGTTCGGTGTAGGCCTCCCACCAATGAATCCGCTCGATCAGCTTGTTGGCGACCTCCGCGCTGACGGCGCGGCGGGTCAGCAGGTGCTCGGCGCCGTAGATCTCCGGCGTCTCGGAGAGGATCACCGTGCCGCCGTGGGCCACCAACAGGTCGCAGGCCGCGCCCAGCGCCGGATTGGCGGAGATCCCGGAATAGCCGTCGGAACCGCCGCACTGCAGGCCGACGGTCAGCCACGCGGCCGGCACGGGCTGGCGCTTCGAGCCGGTTGGCGATCGGCAGCATCGGCGTCGACTGCCTCGATGCCCGCCTTCACGGTCTTGCGGCTGCCGCCCGACGACTGGATGATCAGGGGCTTGAGCATCGTGTCCTCGTCCAGTCCCTGAGTCTGGAAGAGGGCGTCCATCTGGTTGGCCTCGCAACCCAACCCGATCATGACGACCCCGGCGAAGTTGGGATGGCGGACGTAGCCGGCAATCGTCCGGCGCAGCACATCCATGCCTTTACCGTTGGTGTCCATGCCGCAGCCGATGCTGTGGGTGATCGCCACGACGCCATCGACGTTCGGGAATGCCGCCAGCCGCTCCGGCGTGAAATGCGCGGCGACATACTTGGACACGCTTGCCGAGCAGTTCACGGTGGAGATCACGCCGATGTAGTTGCGGGTGGCGATCCTGCCGTCTGCGCGCACGTAGCCGTTGAAGCTGGCCGGTTCGGTCGCAACCGGATTGGACTTGACGTCCACGCCGATCGCGTAGTCACGGGCGAAGCCGTCGAAGGCGAGGTTGTGGCTGTGGACGTGCTGACCTGCGGCGATATCCTGGCTCGCGAATCCGATGATCTGGTTGTAGCGGCGCACGGGCTGGCCTTTGGCGATCGCCCGGGCGGCCACTTTGTGGCCCGCGGGAATGGCGTCGGCACAGACGAGGCCTTCCTCTTCCAGGCGCGTGCCTGCGGCCAGCGGCCGCGCCGCGATCACGACGTCATCGGCGGCGTTCAGGCGCAGGGAAGACTTGCGGATCAGGGAGACGACGGTCATGACGGTTCCAGGTCGGGGTGGATTCAGCCGGGGAGGGCCGATTCTAGATCGGTTGGACGGCGCAGACGTTGCCGCCCCTGACAGCCGGCGGGTAGGCGGGCGCCGATACAATGCGATCACACTGCCCTGTTCCAGCCCCCTGATCCAGCCCTATCCCAAGTCTTAAGCGAGCCCCGACATGCCGGTCGTCACCGATCTGTTCATCTACCCGATCAAGTCCTGCGGCGGTATCCGGCTTGACTCCGCGGACCTCTGGGAGACGGGCCTGTACCTGGACCGGCTCTGGATGCTGGTCGATGCCGCAGGCCAGATGGTGTCGCAGCGCACCGCGCCGCGGCTGGCGCTGGTGTCGACCGCCTTGAGGTTCGAAAGCCTGCAGGTGAGGGCCCCGGGGATGCTGAGGCTGGATATCCCGGTCGGCGGCTTCGATTACGCCTCGGCCGAGCGGGTGGAAAGTGAGGTCTGGGGCAGCCGGGTCGAGACCTTTGCCGAGAGCGAACTGGTCGATACCTGGTTCAGCCGGTTCCTCGACAGGCCCGTGCGGCTGCTGCGGATCGATCCCGATTTTCGTCGGATCTGCGACCCTGCATGGACCGGCGGGCACGAGGCGATCACCCAGCTTGCCGATGGCTTTCCACTGCTGGTTGTTTCGAAGGCGTCGCTGTCCGACCTCAACCAGCGCATGGCGGCCGCCGGCAAGCCGGCGCTGCCGATGGACCGGTTCAGGCCGAACCTGGTGATCGACGGGCTGGACCCCTACGGCGAAGACCATCTCGCGACCCTGTCGCACCCGGACTATGAAATCCGCCTGGTCAAGCGCTGCGCGCGTTGCGTCATTCCCTGTATCGACCAGCAGACGGCGCAGGCCGGCAGCGAACCGACGGATACGCTCGCGGCCTACCGGTTCGACGACCGCAGCGGCGGCTTGGCATTCGGCATGAACGCCATCGTCGTGCGGGGGGCGGACGAGGCCGTCGTGAAGGTGGGCGACGAACTGCGCGCGGAAATCGCCTTCGATTGAAACCGCCTCAGCTGCCTTGGAAGGCCGAGGCGCCGGGACCGGCCGACGGTCGGGCGGCGTCGGTTCCTACGGCGACGGGGTCAACCGGCGCGGCGCGGTGGCAGGTCGGGTGGCCGAGGCCAAGGTGCCGCTGGGCCTGGTGCCGGTGGTCCCGGCAGTGACGATGCCTTGCAGCGATTCAGCCAACGCGTCGGCCATGCAGTAGTAGCTGGCGTCGGTCATATGAAGCTGATCCGGGGCCACCATCCGGCCATAGCCGCTGCCCATGTTCGCAGCCCAGGCCTTCATCAGGCGATAGCGGTGAAAGAGGGCCGTCTGGGTTGAATTGCTCAAGCGCTGCATCATGTTCAGGATGTCGTCGCGCGCGGCGACGCTGTCGATGCGCGGCGCGTGCTGCAGATCCATGAGGATGATTTCCACGCCGGCCGCCTTGAGACGCCCGATGCCGTCGCGGGCAGCCGCCTCCATCTCCTCGGCCGACCGACCGCGCAGCAGCGCGTTGCTGCCGAATTGCCAGATGACCAGATCAGGCCGGTGCGCCAGTACGTCGCGGTCCAACCGGGCAAGCATTTCCGGCACCTCCTGGCCATTGGCGCCGGCATTCACGACGTCGATGTCATGACCCGGGAACCGTCGCTGAAGGTCGGATTCCAGTTGGCTCGGGTAGGAGCGGTCGGGCGAGGTGGCACCGGCGCCGGCCGTGGACGAGGACCCGATCGTCACGATCTTGAGTGCCCCGCCGCGGGCGAACCGGGAAGCCAGCTGCGGCAGTCGGCCTTCCAGGACCTCGGCTCGCCCTCCTTCCGGACAGGGGGTTGGTGCTGCCGCCGCGGTGCCCGGCAGCAGGGTGGCTGCAAGCCAGACCGCGGTGAACAGGACTGCCCATTGCCGGCCAAGCGCCGTCCGCGTGGTCCGCACCGGAGAAATGTCGTGGTCCAAGGCAGAGAGATTCGTCATCTTGTCATCCGCAGGTCACAAAACCGCCGCCCGGCGCGTGCCGCACGCGCTGTTGCAGGGGGCCGGGGGAGAGAGTTCAGGGCGCCAGGCCGGCGGCGCCCATGATCAGTCGGGTAGCCTGGTGCGCCAGGCATTCCTGGATGAACCTGTAAGCCGCCCGTTGATCGGCATCGCTTCCGGAGTCGAGGTCGATCAGGCTGGACACTGCCCAATGGTTGATCATTTCATAACGCCGCAGCAACGGCAAATCGCGCTTGCCTGCGATCCATCGCACATAATTGCGATAGTCGTCGGTGCGGTACAACGCCTCGAACTGCGGGTGGAACTGGATGTCCGCCAGCAGGATGTCGATTCCCTGCTGCTGCAACAGTTCCAGGCCCTCGGTCAGGCTGATGTTGAAGCGGTAGGGCGGATTGCCCTTGCGGGCGTCTGCCCGCCCGACCTGCCAGATCACCAGTGCCGGTTTCAGCGGCAATACCCGCCGCTTGATGAGCGCAGTCAGGTCGCCGGCCATGGCGCGGGTCTTGCCGACCGTCTCGACCTTGAGATTGACCCGCACGCCTCGCTCGGCAAGCCGGCTACCCAGGCGCGCCTGCAACTGGGCCGGAAATCCGCTGGCGCCGAGATCGTCCCCCTTGCCCGAAGCCGACAGGGAGGTGAGCACGACGACGGTGACCGGGCCGGCCGCCGCGGTCAGCGCCTGGGTGAGACCCGGCAGGAGGTCGTCGTTTGCCGCCGCGTCGTCGGGCACCTCGCAGCGGCGAACGAGTTCGTCCTCCTTGTCCTCGGGTGACTCCATAGTGGTCGCGGGTGCGGCGACGCCAGTCGTGAGTGCGCCGGTTCCGGGATCCGTGCCTGGGGCGGGCCTGACGGTGGATTCGGTGGCGCCGGCACTCTGGGCCTGCGCCGGCGCACCGGCAGGCGCGGCAGCGAGAGCGGCTGCGGCCAGCAGCGCGAGCAGCCCCGGCGCCCGGCCCGACGATGCCCGGGCCGGCGGGCCGGCGCGTCGCGCGGCGTATTCAGACCAACGGTGTGTCATCTGGGCTCCTGCTTCGTCACTGCGAAACCGGTGCGGGACGGGGGCTGCCGGCGCTGCGCCCGCGCCCGCGCCCGCGGAACCAGTGGAGCAGGTAGGCCAGCGCGGACATGAGCGCGAGGCCGCCGATCAGCACCAGTATCTGCATCGCCATCCCGCGTCCGAACTGTACCAGCACGAAATGCGCTACAAAAGACAAAGAGATACTGACGCAGAAAATGTAAAGGGAGTGCTGCCCGCAGCGGATGACAGGGTCCGCCAGGCGCCAGCTCAGGATCGGCGAATCCTCGTGCACGAATCGCGCCACCAGATAGGCCGCCGCGAGGAAATGGAGCAGGCGGGCAATGCCGAGGTTGGACTTGTCGATCGGATAGAGCCACGGTCCGATCGCGACTTCCACCCAGTCGTTGAGCGGCGGGTACTTCCAGCTGATCGTGATGAACAGGGCGAATAACAGCCAGGCTCCGGCCAGCCAACCCAGCCAGGGCCGCCAGCGCAGCCAGGGCGGGTCGTCTTCGCGCGCTGCGCTGCTGCACAGTGCGCCGATCACGAACAGGAGCTGCCAGCCGAGCGGGTTGAACAGCCAGGTATCCCCCGCCGCGTAGACCGGGAACGCCCATTGGAATTCCTGCACGCCTAGCCAGAGCAGGATCGACAGGAGCAGGGTCAGGCTGCGCGAGCGCGTCATCAGCCAGAGGCACAGCGGCAGCCCTGCCAGCAGGGCCATGTAGAGCGGCAGCACGTCGAGATTGACCGGGCGGTAGCGCAGGATCAAAGCCCCGATGATCGATTCCTGGGGACTCTCGTAGAACTCGGCGATGTTCAGTTCGTCGATGAACGCGGCGTTGTCGAAGCGGATCGACACCCAGGTGATCTGGGCGATGAAGAACACGAACAGCAGGATGTGGGCGGCGTAGAGCTGCCAGCAGCGCTTGAGCACCTCCAGCAGCATGTACGCGAAGCCGTTCTTGTGCAGCGACGAGCCATAGACGATCGCGGCGGTGTAGCCGGAGATGAAGACGAAGATCTCGGTGGCGTCGCTGAAGCCGAAATTGCGGAACGTGAGATTGCCGATGACGGTCGAGGGTACGTGGTCGATGAAGATGAACCACAGCGCGAGTCCTCGAAAGAAGTCGAGACGCAGGTCGCGACGCGAAACGGTAGTCGGCACAGAATCTCCGGAGTGGGCGCCATTGTAAGGTCCGGGCGCGGCCGAGGCGCCTCGAGCCGCAGGGGGGAGGCTTTTTTAGTAGCATCGGCGACTGTTGCATTGGAAGCCGCAGGCGCAACGCCTGCGGTCCGAACCGGAGACATGCATGGCGAATAGGCTGGAAGGCAAACACATCCTGGTGACCGCTGCCGGTCAGGGGATCGGCAAGGCCAGCGCGCTGGCGCTGGCGGCGGCGGGTGCTCAGGTGCTGGCCACCGACGTCAACGAGACGCTGCTGGCCGGCTTCAAGGGCGTGGCCGGGATCACCACCGCCAGGCTGGACGTGCTGGACGATGCCGCCGTCAAGCAGACCATCGAATCAATGCCGCGCATCGACGCGATCTTCAATTGCGCGGGCTACGTGCACCAGGGCAACATCTTCGAGACCAGCGACGCCGACTGGGATTTCAGTTTCAACCTGAACGTGCGCGCCATGTGGAAGACGATGGCGGCCGTGCTGCCCCGGATGCTCGCCGCCGGCGGCGGCTCGATCATCAACATGGCCTCGGTCTGCTCCAGCACCAAGGGGTTCCCCAACCGCTTCCTCTACGGCGCCAGCAAGGCCGCGGTGATCGGCATGACCAAGTCGGTCGCGGCCGACTTCGTGGGCAAGGGCATCCGCTGCAACTGCATCTGCCCGGGCACCGTCGAAACGCCCAGCCTGCACGAGCGGATCAAGGCCCACGGCGATCCGGAAGAGGGGCTGCGCATGTTCCTGTCCCGGCAGCCCACCGGCAAGCTGGCCACGCCGGAGGAAATCGCGCCGATCGTGGTGTACCTCGCCAGCGATGAATCGCGTTTCGCCACCGGCCAGGCCTTCAACATCGATGGTGGCATTACCATCTGACCCGGCCGAACGGCAACGTCCCGTCGCCCGGAAGCGCTTCACAAGACCAACAAGGAACAAGGAATGAAACTCGTACGCTATGGCAAACCCGGCAAGGAAAAACCCGGGCTGATCGACGCCGACGGCGCGTTGCGTGACCTCTCGGAAGTGGTCGCCGACATCGATCCTGCCGCACTGAGCCCTAAATCGCTGGCGAAACTGAGCAAGATCAAACCTGCCCGCCTGCCGCTGGTGCGCGGCAATCCGCGGCTCGGCGCGCCGCTGACCGGCGCTACCAAGTTCGTTGCGATCGGATTGAACTATTCGGATCACGCGGCCGAGTCGGGAATGCCGGTGCCGAGCGAGCCGATCGTGTTCATGAAGACGTTGTCGTGCATCCAGGGCCCCAACGACGACATCATGCTGCCGAAGAACTCGGTCAAGACCGACTGGGAAGTGGAACTGGGCATCGTGATCGGCTCCACCGCCCGCTATGTTTCCAAGCGCGACGCGCTGAGCCGGGTCGCCGGCTACGTCCTGATCAACGACGTGTCGGAGCGCGAGTACCAGCTCGAGCGGGGCGGCGCGTGGGACAAGGGCAAGGGCTGCGACACTTTCGGACCGATCGGTCCCTGGATCCTGACTGCCGACGAAGTGCCTAAACCGCAGCGCCTGGAAATGTGGCTGGACGTCAACGGCGAGAAGCGCCAGCGCGGCAACACCAAGACGATGATCTTCGACTGCGCCACGCTGGTCTCCTATGTCAGCCAGTTCATGACGCTCAACCCCGGCGACATCATCACGACCGGCACGCCGCCGGGCGTCGGATCCGGCATGAAGCCGCAGCAGTTCCTGAAGGCCGGCGACCAGGTCACCCTGGGCATCGACGGACTCGGCGAGCAGAGCGCCAAAGTGGTCAAATTCAAGCTCTAGCCTCCTAGCCGGTTTACCTAACTTTACTCAGTCTTCATTCTGGATTGACCTCGGCCCTTCACCATCGACTCACTGGCAAATTGGCCTGGAAGTCGATCAAGGAGATCATGATGCGATTCAGAAATGCAGTGCTGGCGGCGGCAGTGGTGTTGGGTTCGGCAGGGGTGAGTGCATGGGCCGCGGGCGGTCCGGAACTCGGCCCCGGTCTGTTCGGCATGGGTGCCGGCGAAGGGGGTGGCGGTCGCCATCAACACGGCGACGGTCAGGGTCAGCATCGGGGTCAGCACGGCCACGACCGGGGGCACCGGGGGATGAACCCCGAGCGGATGGAATCGCGTATCGACCATATGGCCGAGCGCCTGATCAAATCCGTGGACGGCACGCCGGAGCAGCAGGAGAAGATCGGCGTCCTGGCCAAGTCCGCTGCCCGGGACCTGTCGGAGCTGCGCAAGCAAAGTCGTGATCTGCGCCGTCAGGGCCTCGAGCTGCTGAAGGCGCCGGCCATAGACCGCGCCGCCATTGAAACCCTGCGCGGCCAGCAGATGGCGGTGGCAGACTCGCTCTCGCGGCGCCTGGCCGCTGCGCTGGCGGATGCGGCGGAGGTGCTGACGCCGGAGCAGCGGGCCCGCCTGGCGGAGCACATGCAGTCGCGCCACGGCAAGCGCGGTTGATCGGCGCGGGCGGCCTGCGCACCGGACCGCCCGGGCCCGTCGGCAGGAGACATTGCGATGTTCACGCGCATCCTGCTGATCGATGACGACAAGCGGCTGGCCGACATGGTCGGCCGCTACCTGTCCCAGGCCGGCTTCGAGCTGCTGCCGTACTTCGACGCCGGATCGGCATTGGCTGCGCTGCAGGCGCAACCGGCCCTGGCGCCGGACCTGATCCTGCTGGATCTGATGCTTCCCGATGCCGACGGCCTGGACGTCTGCCGCGACATCCGCGGCCTGGACGGGCCGGTGGCCCAGGTGCCCATCCTGATGCTCACTGCACGCGGCGAGACGACCGATCGGGTGGTCGGCCTGGAGGTGGGTGCCGACGACTACCTGCCCAAGCCGTTCGAGCCGCGTGAGTTGCTGGCGAGGGTGCGGGCGCTGCTCAGGCGATCGCGCCTGCGTGCCGAGCCGACCGATCGGGGCGGTGTTGCCCGGCCGGTCACGGACGACCGGCCGGCCCCGATGCGCTTCGGCCGGATGGAGATCGATCCTGACTCGCGCCAGGTGCTGATCGATGGTGTGCCACGCACGTTGACGGCTTACCAGTTCGACCTGCTGCTGGCGCTCGCTCGCAATGCCGGGCGGGTTCTCTCGCGCGAGCGCCTGATGGACCTCGCCCGCGGTGAAGCCCTCGAGGCATTCGACCGCTCCATCGACGTGCACGTCGGCAGGATCCGCCAGGCGATCGAGGACGACCCGAAGCAGCCGCGACGACTGCTGACCGTGCGCGGCAGCGGTTACGTGCTCGCCCGGCAGCAGGACACGGCTGCATAAGCATGGCCAGACGACTGTCGCAGACGATCTTCCTGGCGGTACTGGGGAGCCTGGCGGTGTTCGCGGTCGCCGTGTCAGTGGCCTGGTGGTGGAACCTGCAGGCCCGGGACGAGGCTTTCGAGCGGCGCCTGGCATCGGAGCTTGCCGTGGAGATCCTGCCGGCCGCCGCCGAAGGCCCCGAGCAGTTGCGCCGCGCGTTGGAGCGCTGGCACCGGCGGACCCACATCGATCTCGCGGTCCTCGACGAAGATCGCAATGTCGTCGCTGCCGCCGGACGACGGCTGCTGCCCGGGCCATCGGCCCCGGCCTCCGAGGGCGGGGCACGGATGGGGCCGCGTCGGGGCTGGCCCCCGACCTTCGACGTCGAACTGCCCGACGGCCGCCGGCTGATCGCACGGCCCAACCGGATGCATCCGGTCGGGCCTCGTCCGGTCAGCGTGGGGTTGGCACTCGGCCTGCTCATCCTCGCCGGTGCGGTCGTTGCCTGGCCGATCTCCCGCCGTATCACCCACAGGCTCGAACGGCTTCAGCGCGGAGTCGACCTGCAGGGTGCGGGCGACCTCGCCGCCCGCGTGGCCGTCGAGGGCCGCGACGAGGTGGCGGCCCTGGCGCGCAGTTTCAACCAGTCGGCCGCGCGTATCGAGGGCCTGGTCGGACGGCAGGAGGCGCTGCTCACGAGCCAGAAGCGCCTGCTGGCCAATGCGTCCCATGAATTGCGCTCGCCGCTGGCCCGGATCCGCATGGCGATGGAACTGCTGCTGAACAAACCTCAGGACGGCGAGCCGCTGGCCGCCGAACTCCGACGCAACATCGCCGAACTCGACCAGCTCATCGACGAGATCCTGCTGGCCAGCCGGCTCGAGACGGCGGCGCCGATCCGGGAGGAGGTCGACATGGCCGGCCTGGCGGCCGAGGAGGCCAGCCGGGTGCAGGCCGACGTGCAACTGGCCGAACCCGTCGCAATGCTGGCGACCGGCGACAGCCGGCTGCTGCGGCGGATGCTGCGCAATCTCCTGGAGAATGCCGTTCGCCATGGCGGGACCGCGGTGGAACCGATCCGTATCGTCCTCAGGCGGCTGGCGGCAGGAATGCGGATCGAAGTCCTGGATCGCGGCCCGGGCGTGCCTGCCGATGCACGAGAGAGAATCTTCGAGGCCTTCTACCGGGTGCAGGGCTACTCCGAACAGGCGGGCGGCGTCGGCCTCGGGCTGGCGCTCGTCAAGCAGATTGCCGAGGCCCACGGCGGAACGGCGAGCTGCGAGCCCCGCGAAGGCGGCGGCAGCTGCTTTGCCGTGGAGCTGCCGGCGCCCGTCCATCCGGCCGACGCGCAGCCGGCCCCCACCCAGCCGGCCCGCGCCTGATCAGCGCTGCTCGCGCCCGATGACGACCGGGTAGTCGGGCTTGCCATGGCGGGCCCAGTTGACGATGTTCATCGCCGCTTTGCGCCGCAGTTCGATTTCCGAGGTCACCGAATAGAAAGCCGAGTGGGGAGAGAAGATGACCCGCGGGTCGGCCAGCAGCGGATGGTCGGCGGCGACCGGCTCGGCGGGCAGCACGTCGAGCCCGACCCCGGCCAGGCGGTCGCCCCTGACCGCCGCCGTCAGCGCGTCGATGTCGATCACGGCGCCGCGGGCGGTGTTCACCAGGTAGGCGCCCTTCTTCATCCGCGACAGCAACCGCTCGCCGACCAGTCCACGGGTTCCGTCGTTGAGCAGGCAATGCAGAGAGATCGCATCGGCCGTCTCGAACAGTTCGTCGATGCCGACCTTTTGCACGTACTGCGGGAAGTCGCCCTCGATCAGGTTGGGATCATGGGCGATGATCCGCTTGAAGATCGGCTGAGCGTAATGCGCGAAGCGCTTGCCGATGCGGCCGAGCCCGAGGATTCCCACCGTCATGTCCTGGGCGCGGGGGATGACACCGGGACTGCTGTAGTGCCAGTTGCCGGAGTGGATGTCGCTGTTGTAGCGCACGATGCCGCGGATCACGGCGAGCATCATCGAAAGAGCGTGCAGGGAAACCTCGCCGACACCGTAGTCCGGCGAGTTGGCCACCCAGACGCCGTAGCGGGCCGCATCATCGGCATTGATGGTGTCGTAGCCGGCGCCGATCCGCGCGCACAGGCGCACCTCCGGCAGGGCTTCGAACACCTTGGCATTGATCGGCGCGTACTGGATCAGCATCGCGCTGCAGCCCTTGCCTTCCCGGATCACATCGGCCTCGGTGCGGCATTGTGCAATCTTGAAATCGATGCCGGCTTCCTTGAAGATTCGCTCCTCCAGGGACACATCGAGCATGTCGTGGTCGGTGAACAGGACTTTCATAGGGCCTTCCATGTCGGGGTCGTTCGGATCGTCCGTTATGCTAGCGCACAGCGCCCCTGGTCCCGGCAGGCCGCTTCCCGCGGGGCGCGACTGCGCGGGCGGGAACTCGCTTAAACTCTCGGATCAAAGAGCGCGGTCGACCGGTTGCTGCGCAATGCCAAGGGGAGCGGGGATGAACAGGATCGATCTTGAGGGGCGGGCCGCGGTGATCACCGGCGGAGCGGCGGGTATCGGGTTCGCCACCGCTCAACGCATGGCCGACAGTGGCGCGCGCGTGGCGCTCTGGGACCGCGACCGCGACGCTGCGCAGGCCGCCGCCAAATCGCTCGCCGGCGACGGCCATCTGGCGGTCGCGCTGGATGTCAGCAGCGAGAGCGACGTGGCCGCTGCCGCCCAGTCGACCATCAAGGCTTTCGGCACGATCGACATCATGGTCTGCAGCGCCGGCATCGCCGGCCCCAACAAGACTGTCGCTGACTACGGCTTCGATGACTGGCGCACGGTTTTCGATGTCAACCTGCACGGGGTCTTCCTCTGCAACCGTGCCGTGCTGGCGGAAATGACGCGGCGTGACTACGGGCGCATCGTCAACATCGCTTCCATCGCCGGCAAGGAAGGCAACCCGAATGCTTCGGCGTACTCGGCATCGAAGGCCGCGGTCATCGGGCTGACCAAGTCGCTGGGCAAGGAACTCGCGCGCACCGGCGTGCGCGTCAACTGCATCACCCCGGCCGCGGTCAAGACCGCCATCTTCGACCAGATGTCCCAGCAGCACATCGATTTCATGCTGTCGAAGATCCCGATGAACCGCTTCGGCAAGGTCGAGGAGATCGCGGCCATGGTCTGCTGGCTGGCGAGCGAGGATTGCTCGTTTTCCACCGGCGCCGTCTTCGACATCTCCGGCGGGCGCGCCGTCTACTGATCAGGGAGCGGCGATCATGAGCGATGCGATCTATGAACGACTGCGCTACGACGCGGAGGCGCTGACCGACTTCAGCGAGCGGCTTCTGGCTGCCGCCGGCCTGCCGGCGGCGCCGGCGCGAGACGTTGCCGAGGTGCTGGTGGAGGGGGATCTGCTCGGTCACGATACCCATGGCTTGTCGCTGCTCGCACCCTACCTGTCGGAAATCGACAAGGGGTCGATGAGCAAGTCGGGCGGGCCCGATGTGGTCAGCGAGCGGGCGGCGGTGGCCACCTGGGACGGCCTGCGGCTACCGGGCCCGTGGCTGGTCAGGCAGGCGATCGAATGGGCCAGCCCGCGCGCGGAGCAGCACGGTGTCGCCACGGTGGTGATCAAGCGCAGCCATCACATCGCCTGTCTTGCCGCCTACCTGGAAAAGGTCGCGCGCGCCGGCCTGCTGATCGAGATCTACAGTTCGGACCCGGCCGTCGCCAGCGTCGCGCCCTTTGGCGGCACCCAGGCGGTATTCACACCCAATCCGATCGCCGTCGGCATTCCAACCTCCCGCGATCCGATCATGATCGACGTTTCCTCGTCGGTGACCACCAACGGGTTGTCGAACCGGATGCGCAGCGCCAAGATCAAGGGTGAGCACAACTGGTGGCTCGATTCCCTCGGCCAGCCAAGCAACGACCCGGCGGTCCTGTTCACCACGCCGCCCGGCACGATCCTGCCGCTGGGCGGACTCGACTCGGGGCACAAGGGCTATGGCCTGCTGCTGATGGTCGAAGCAATGACCGGTGGCCTGGCGGGTTACGGCCGCGCCGATGTGCCCGAAGGCTGGGGGGCCTCCGTCATGGTTCGTATCAGCGATCCGGCCGCCTTCGGCGGATCGGCAGAATTCACCTGGCAGACCGACTGGCTGGCCGACGCTTGCCATGCCAGCGCCGCACGCACACCGGGGCAGGCGGTGAGACTGCCAGGCGAGCGCGGCCTCGCACGCAAGGCGGAGCAGTTGTCGCAGGGAATCGCCCTGGCGCCGACCATCATGGCCGGGCTGAACACCTGGACGACGCGGTATCGAATCGACCTGCCGGAGCCGCTGGACTCATGAGCAAGAATGAAGTGCTGCTGATGTGCCCTCTCTACGCGCCGACCCAGCGGCGTCTGGAAGAGACCTATCGGGTGCACGCGCTCTGGACCGCACCCGAACCGGAGGCACTGTTCAAGGAGATCGCGCCCACCTGCCGGGTGGTGGTCACCAGCGGCGGGCGGGGCATCGACGGAGCCACCCTCGCCAAGCTGCCCCAGGTAAAGTTGGTGAGTTGCTTCGGCGTGGGCGTCGACGCGATCGAACTCGACTACTGCGCCGCGCACGGGATTGCGGTCACCAACACGCCGGACGTCCTGACGGACGACGTGGCCGATCTCGCCGTCGCGCTGATGCTGGCCAGCTTGCGCCGGGTTGCCGAAGCCGACCGCTTCGTGCGCGCCAACCGCTGGCTCGAGGGCGCACTGCCTCTGGCCACGACGGTTGCCGGGCGCAAGGTGGGCATCGTCGGTATGGGCCGCATCGGCCAGGCGATCGCGGACCGCTGCCGTGCTTTCAAGACCGGGATCGGCTATTTCGGCCCGAGACCCAAACCGGTTGCCGGGGAATTCTTCCCGGACCTGGTGGCGCTGGCCGCGTGGTCGGATGTGCTGATCGCAGCCTGTCCCGGTGGCGAAGCCACCCGTGGGCTGGTCTCGGGCAAGGTCCTCGAAGCACTCGGCAGCGAAGGACACTTCATCAACATCTCCCGCGGTTCGGTCGTGGATCAGCCGGCCATGGTTTCCCTGCTGGTGTCCGGAAAGCTGGGCGGTGCCGGCCTGGACGTCTTTGCGGACGAGCCCAAGGTGCCGGCGGAACTGCTGACGCTCGAATCGGTGGTCCTTCAGCCCCATCAGGGCAGCGGCACCCACCAGACGCGCCAGGCGATGGGGGATCTCACGGTCGGCAACGTCGATGCGTTCTTCGCCGGCAAGCCGTTGCTGACGCCGCTGGCGCTGTAGTCCGCCGGTGCGCTGCAGTTGCCGTCGCGCGCCCGGGGTCAATGCCCGGCGGTGCGACGCTGCCGCGACGCCGTGTCAATCCTCTGGCGCTGCGCCAACGATGATCGACGGTCCGGCCGGTTCGCCGGAGGCCGTCCGGGCGGGCGACCCGTCGCCCTCCTGATGCAGAAAACGTGAGAGTTCGGTCAGGGCCTGCTCATAGACGGCCCGCTTGAACTCGATGACGGAATCCAGCGGCACCCAGTAGGTATGCCAGCGCCATGCATCGAATTCCGGGTGCGGCGATGCCCGCAGCGACACGTCCGTATCGTGGCCGATCATCCGGAGGAGGAACCAGATCTGTTTCTGCCCCCGATAGTGCCCGCGCCACTCCCGTCTGACCCACCGTTCCGGAACGTCATAGCGCAGCCAGTTCCGCGTGCGCCCGATGATCCTGACGTGCTCGGGCCATAAGCCGGTTTCCTCGTTGAGTTCCCGGTACATCGCCTGCTCGGGCGTTTCGCCGCGATTGATGCCACCTTGCGGAAACTGCCAGGAATGCTCCCGGATGCGCTTGCCCCAGAACACCTCATTGCGACGGTTGACCAGAATGATGCCGACGTTAGGGCGATAGCCGTTTCTGTCCAACATGGCTATGCTGCCTCGATCCTCTAGAATTGATTGGATTATATCGATCGAGACTATGAAAGCTACAGCCTTCCATCTGGCCACTTTGAAAGAAGCCCCGGCCGACGCCGAGATCGTCAGTCACCGCCTGATGACCCGCGCCAGCATGATCAAGAAACTGGCCGGCGGCATCTATACCTACATGCCCCTGGGTTTGCGCGTCATCCGGCGGATCGAGGCGATCATCCGGGAGGAGATGAACCGCGCGGGTGCGATCGAACTGCTGATGCCGGTGGTGCAACCCGCCGAACTCTGGATGGAATCCGGGCGCTGGGAGGCGTATGGCCCTGAATTGATGAGGGTGAAGGATCGCCACGATCGGGACTTCATCATCCAGCCGACCTCGGAGGAGGTCATCACCGACATCGTTCGTCAGGACATCAAGAGCTATCGGCAGATGCCGAAGAATTTCTACCATATCCAGACCAAGTTCCGTGACGAGCGACGGCCACGCTTCGGAGTGATGCGCGGGCGCGAGTTCACCATGAAGGACGCCTACTCGTTCGACCGCGATCCGGACGCGGCGTTGCGCAGTTACCGCCTGATGTACGACGCCTATGTCCGGATTTTCGACCGGATGGGGCTGACCTACCGCGCGGTCGCGGCAGATACCGGCGCTATCGGGGGGTCGGCAAGCCACGAATTCCAGGTGATCGCGGATACCGGGGAGGACGCGATCGCGTACTGCGCCGAGTCCAGCTATGCCGCCAATGTCGAACTTGCCGAAGCGGTGTCCCTCATCGCGCAGCGCGCGCCGGCGCGCCAGTCGCTCGAGAAGACGGCGACGCCGGGCCAGGCCCGCTGCGAGGACGTCGCGAAATTTCTGGGCGTGCCGCTCGACACCACCGTCAAGTCGCTGGTGCTTGCCACCGATGCGCTCAATGCCGACGGAACCCCGGCGGCGCCGACGATCTGGCTGCTGCTGGTGCGCGGCGATCATTCGCTCAACGAGATCAAGGCCGCGAAGGTGCCGGGCCTGAAGGGCTTTCGTTTCGCCACTGAAGCGGAGATCGTCGATCATTTCGGCTGCCCGCCGGGCTACCTCGGCCCGCTGGGACTGCGCAAGCCGGTGCGCATCGTGGCCGACCGCACCGTCGCCGCCATGAGCGACTTCATCTGTGGCGCCAACCAGGGCGATTTTCACTTCACCGGCATGAACTGGGGGCGCGACCTGCCCGCCCCGGCGCCGGAGGGCGAGACAGGCGTGCTGATGACGGCCGACATCCGCAATGTCGTGGCCGGTGACCCGGCGCCGGACGGCACCGGCCGCCTGGCGATCCAGCGGGGCATCGAAGTCGGGCACGTGTTCTACCTGGGGACGAAGTATTCGGCGGCGATGAACGCCAGCTTCATCGACGAGGACGGCCAGTCCAAACCGATGGAGATGGGTTGCTACGGGATCGGGGTCACGCGACTGCTCGGCGCGGCGATCGAACAGAATCATGACGACAAGGGCATCATCTGGCCCGCGGCGATCGCGCCGTTCCAGGTCGTGATCTGCCCGATGGGTATGGACCGGTCGGAGGCCGTTCGTGCTGCGGCCGGGCAATTGCTGAGCCAACTCGAGGAGGCGGGCATCGATGCGATCCTGGACGACCGCAGCGAGCGGCCCGGTGTCATGTTCGCGGACTGGGAGCTGATCGGCGTGCCGCTGCGGCTGACCGTGGGTGATCGGGGCCTCAAGGAGGGCATGGTGGAACTGACGGCGCGGCGCGGCCTGGTCACCGAGAAGCTGCCGCTGACGACTGCCGTGGCCGCCATCGCCGGCCGCCTGCAAGGCGGTTGACCGGCCGGCTGATGAGGCCGATCGGCGCGCGCTGCCCGGCGGTCGGCGCCAACGCGCGGCGCCGGCGTCGCCTGCTGGCAGGATTGTCCGCGGGCGTAATCCTCGCGCTCGATCCTGTGCCCGGTCTTGCCGGCGCGCAGCAGTACGAGGAATTATCCGCTGCGGTCAAGGTCGCGTTGTCGGCGGCGATCGCCGAGCGCAGCGAGCCGCAGCCGTTGTGGGAGTCGCTGGAGTACAAAGTGGCGTGGCTGACGGCGATGTCCGACAAGCTGCCGCTGCGGCATCACCCGAACTACGCCGACCGGCGCGAATTTCTTCATACGGTGCGCTATGAGTCCCAGCGTGCGGGCCTGGAGCCGGAACTGGTGCTCGGGCTGATCCAGGTGGAGAGCGGATTCCGGCGCTATGCGGTTTCATCCGCCGGTGCCCGCGGCTACATGCAGGTGATGCCGTTCTGGACGCGGATCATCGGCGACGGTGACCCGGCGGCACTGTTCGACATGGTCACCAATATCCGCTACGGCTGCGTGATCCTGCGTCATTACCTGGACCTGGAGGGCGGCGACCTGTTCCTGGCGCTCGGCCGCTACAACGGCAGTCGCGGGCGGGACAGCTATCCCCGGGCGGTCCTGGCCGCCTGGCAGCGGTGGAAGTTCAAGCCACCGGCACCGGCAGACCCTCCCGGGTCACCCGCTGCGGGGCGCTGAGGCTCGCGGCGGGGACGCGCGAGAGGGTCGTGAGCGCCCTGGCGCCCTCGAGACCGTCGGCGAATGCCTGCTGCATCTCGGGCGAATGCTGGAATCTGCCGCCCGCGCACAGCGCCTCGAACTCCACCAGCGGCAGCGGCGGGCACAATGCCATGCCCTGGACGTAGTCCGCGCCCAGCTGGCGCAGCAGCGACAGGGTCGGGGCGTCCTCCACCGATACGGCGACGCACTCCATGCCCAGTTCATGTGCCAGCATGTTGATCATGCGGATGATGGTCGTGTCCGCGCCCTGGCTGGACAGCGCCTGCACGAAGCGGCCGTCGATCTTCAGATAGCTGGCGCCGACATCGTGCAGCGAGGCAAAACTGCTGTAGCCGCTGCCGAAATCGTCGAGCGCGATGCGTACGCCGGTTTCGCGCAACTGGGCGATGAACTTCTCCATCACGAAGACGTCCTGCATCGCCACGGCCTCGGTGATTTCGATGACCACCAGGTGGGCTACGGCGTGATGCTTGCGCAGCAAGGCCAGCACGAAGGTCTTGAAGACCTCGTCGTTGAGCGAAACGCCGGAGAGGTTCAGCGACAGGAAACCGAGGGAGGCGAAACGCTCTGCGTGGCGACTGAGCCATTGCAGCGACTGGCGCAGCACCCAGCGATCGACATTGGCCATCTCGCCGCGCTCCGCCGCAGCGTCCAGGAGCACTTCCGCCGATCCGAGCGTGCCGTCGGGCGAGCGCTGGCGCAGCAGAACCTCACCGCCGATACGTCGGGGATCGCTCAGTGAAATGATCGGCTGGATGGTCAGTTCGAATTCGCCGAAGGAGTTGGTGTCGCCGAGTTCGGCGAGCACCGACAACTCCGCCATCTGGCGCTTTATCAGCGAGCTCGGGTCGTTCTGGATCACGACCTGGTTGCGGCCTTTGCGCTTGGCATCGAAACACGCGCGATCTGCACCTGCGATCAGCGCCTCCTGACCCAGGCCGGGCGCAAACCGGAACATGCCCACGCTCGCGGTCACGGTAAAACTGCGAGAGGGGATCTGGAAGGCTTCGCCGGCGATCGCCTGCAGGGCGAGGTGTGTCAGTTCCTCGTGCCGATCCCGGCGCTCCGCATCGAGCAGGGCTGCGAACTCGTCGCCACCGAGGCGGGCGACCGCCACGCCTTCGCCCAGTGCGGACTGCAGGCGGCACACGACCTCCTGCAGTACCGCGTCGCCGGCCTGGTGCCCGAACAGGTCGTTGAGCAGCTTGAAGCGGTCCAGGTCCAGGTACAGCAGCGAATAATCGTGGATACGGTCCCCGTTCTCGATCAGTCGGCCGATCCGGCGGGCGAGTCCGCGGCGGTTGAGCGCACCGGTCAGCGCGTCATGCTCCGCCGCATGGGCCAGGCGGCGCTCGGTGTTCTTGTGATCCGTGATGTCGGTCACGCTCGCCTCGAACGAGGACTGGGAGCCTCGCGCCAGTATGCGCAGCCAGCGTGCCTGGAGTTCGTCACCGAGCCGGTAGGGGAAGTCGCATTCACCGGCTTCCTCGAGTTCGGCGCGAATCCGATTGCGAAGGGCAATCGGAAAGGCCTGGTTCAGGTCCTGCCGGATGGGGTCGTCGATGACGCTGCCGATCGGGCGGCCCGACGGCATCGGCAGCCCGAACATGCGGGCGAATCCGTCGTTGAAGCGCTCGGCCCTGTCGTCTGCACCGAACGAGATCAGGCCGATCGGCACCGTCTGGTAGACGGCCTCGTACTTGCCGAGGAAGTCGATGGCGGCCTCCTGGGCGCGCAGGCGCTTCTCGCGCTCCTTGGCCACCATGGAGCCGACCGCGATCCCGGTCAGCATCGCCGACACCAGCGAGACCTGTTGCACGTTGAGCCAGGGAACCGCCGCTTCGAATCCCATTGAAATGGTCAGTTCGTTGATGCCGGCGGCCACGTCCAGCAGCAGTCCACCCAGGTACCAGCGGGTGGACGTATTGTTGATGAGCCGAAAGCCGCTGTAGACGACGACGGCGATGGCGAGAATCACGACCCCCGCGGTCAGCCAGAGCGTCAGCTGGAAGACTGCGAATGGCAGGAACGCCGCGACCGCCGTGGCGCCGCAGCTGAGTGCCATCGCGAGGCGCAGCAGCTTGCGGGCAAGGGTTCCGCGCAACTCCGATTGGGTCAGCGACCAGACGAGCAATGTGGTCGCGCAGGGGAACGCCAGCAGGGTGAAGTGCCTCAGGCCAAGCCCGATCCCTGACCCCGCGATTTCGCCGAAAGAGAAGAAATTGAAGCCGCCGGAGCTCATGACGAATCCGCAGCGCGCGATCAGCCAGAAGGCGAATATCAGCAGGTACGGAACCTTGCCGGCCTGGGCGGCGGCAAGCGCGTAGATGGCAAGCAGCATCAGCGCGCCGATCAGCATCACGGTGCGCTGCTGCAGCTTGACTTGCGCATCCTCGAAGCGCTTGCTATCCCAGAGATTGATGCCCAGCAGGGTGGTCACCCCGCTCGGCACGGCGCGTACCACCAGCGTCAGGTCGTCGCGGTGGTTCCAGCCGCGCGGCACTTCGATTGCGAAGCCGGGCAGGGCGCGACTGGCCTCCAGCAACGGCAGGCCGACGCCGAAGTGCGACCACTGCACCGCCTCGCCGCTGCTGTTGAAAAGGGCGGCTTCGCCGTGGGCGATGTTCTTCTCGGTAATGTGGATGGTCCTGGCGTGACCGCGTTGGCCCTTGGGAATGCTGGCCATCATCCAGACCGTCGGCCGGTCGATGCCGGTGCGGTTGACCGGTCGCGCCGGCTGGCTGCCGAGCGGCTCGACCATCGACTGAACGTCACCAAACGGCCGGTCGGAGGCCAGCAGCCGCATCGGCAGGGAGGCCGTCGGACCTTCATGGACGGTGGCAAAGCCGAAGAACCAGACCGCATACACCAGGACCAGGGCGGCCAGCAGCCAGCCGGCGAGCCTGCCGGCTTCATGGCGACGGCCGAAGACAAGGGCGTCACTTGCGAAACCGGCGATCCCGCTGGACGGCGTTGAACCTGGCGTATGCTTTGACAAAGTGATGAATCGCTTGGAAAAATCGCTTGAAACTGACGGCCGAGTCTAGTTTGACTTCATGGTTCGTTGCCCGGCGGTCCCGATGATCGCTCCACCGGATGCGCCGGACGGCACGGACCCGGCCCTGACCCTTGGCCCTCTCCCCAATCCCCGATCCCCAATCCCCATCCCCAATCCCCGATCCCCAATCCCGACCTCAGGAAAGGCCCGATGAGCCAGAAGCTCTTTCTCGACTACGACCAGGCCGCGCTCGATGCGCAGTTCGACAACCGGGCCAAAGTCCCGGCCTATCCCGAATACCTCGTGCGCTACAAGGCCGAGAGCGCCGCCGCGCGCGACCGTTACGCCGCCGGCGCCCGGCTGGATGTCGCGGTCGGGCCCACCGACATCGAGCGTATCGACATCTTTCCGGCAGCAGCCGGCAAGACTCCCGCCCCGGTCCTGGTTTTCATTCATGGCGGCTACTGGCTGATGCTCGACAAGGCCGACTTCAGTTTCGTCGCAAACGGTTTCGTGCCGCACGGCATCACTACCGTGGTGATCAACTACGCCCTCATCCCGACGGTGCGGATGGACGAACTCGTCCGGCAATGCCGCCAGGCGACGGCCTGGGTACTGGCCAATGCCGCGAGCTTCGGGGGTGATCCGCAGCGGGTGGCGGTGGCCGGACATTCGGCGGGCGGCCACCTCACGGCGATGGTGGGCGCCACAAACTGGGCAGCTTTCGCCGCTCCGGCAGCGCCACCGGCGGCCCGGCCGGTCGGCGGGTTTGCGCTCAGCGGCCTGCACGACCTGGTGCCGATCAGTCGCTGCTACCTGCAGCAGAGCCTGCAACTCAGCGACGACGAGGTGGCCAGGAACAGCCCGGTGGACCTGCCCGCACCCCGGCAGGGTTTCTGGACGGCGCTGGTGGGCGGCAAGGAAGGCCCGGAATACCATCGCCAGAGCAGCGAACTGGCGCGACGCTGGAGTGCCGCCGGAAATCCGCAGGTGCGCGCGCAGATCCTGGATGGGCATGATCATTTCTCGATCATGATGGCGCTGAACGATCCCGACGATCCCCTGACAAGGCAGATGGCCGACGGCCTCAGGGCCGGCTGAGCGGGCGTTGCCGGGTGGGCATGAAATTCGCCTGTACCCGCCCCAACCACCCGGCCCGATTCCAGCCGGGCGTCATCGACGTCCCGGGGTTCATGCCGTCCGAGTCACTCTAGAACGCCGAGGAGCCCCCGATGCGGCAGTTTCGCTGTGAAAACTGCGCCCACCCCCTTTACTTCCCGAACGACCGGTGCGGCCAGTGTGGCGCGCGGCTGGGATTCATTCCCGAGGAGCGGCAACTGGCCGCCTTCAGGATCGATGACGCGGGCAGATACCTGCGATACGCGCCGGCATCGACGCTCTGGCGCCCCTGTGCCAACAGCACCAGCGCCTGCCTGTGCAACTGGATGGTGGCGGATCACGATGCCAATGAACTGTGCCTGTCCTGCCGGCTGACGGTCACGATACCCGACCAGAGCCTGCCGGAGAACCGGGCGGCCTGGCTGCACCTCGAATCGGCAAAGCGTTCCTGGCTGTACACCATCCTTGGCTTGTGCCTGCCGGTACGTTCGCGCCAGGAGGATCCGGAGCACGGTCTGGCGTTCCACTTCCTGCAGCAGGTGAACTCCGAACGGCCGGTTCTGACCGGCCACGACTCGGGCGTCATCACCATCAATGCGGCGGAATCGGACCCGGTCCAGCGCGAGCGCAGCAAGCATGAGCTGCACGAACCCTATCGGACGCTGCTGGGCCACTTCCGTCACGAGTCAGGCCATTACTACTGGGACCTGCTGGTCAGGGAGACCCCGTTCCTGGATCCTTTTCGTGCGCTTTTCGGCGACGAGCGCCTCGACTACGGAGAGGCCCTCAAGCGTCACTACGAGCAAGGGCCGAGCGTCGACTGGCAGACCTCATTCGTCAGCGGTTACGCCACCATGCACCCCTGGGAAGACTGGGCCGAGACCTGGGCGCACTATCTGCACATGGTGGACCTGCTGAACACCGCGAGGTCCTGGAAGCTGCGCATCGAGGGGTTCGCGGACCAGAAGAGCAGCGACCGGGTGCCGGCGCACGCCGACCTGAGCGAGGATTTCCGCAGCATGGTCCACGAATGGGTGCCGCTGACCCTGCTCACCAACAGCCTGAGTCGCAGCCTTGGTCAGGACGACGCGTACCCATTCGCACTCTCACCGCCCGCGCTGCGCAAGATGCAGTTCGTCCATGAGGTGGTCACGCAGGCGGATCTGCCGGACTGACTCGCGCAAGGATCGGCCGACAACGTCCTCCGACAACGTCCTAGAAGCGGTGCGTGAGCCGCTGCCTTGCCTGACCCAGATGGAACTGCATGGCGGTGCGGGCGCGCTCGCCATCCTCGTCGCGGATCGCCGCGACAATGGCTGCGTGTTCATCCAGCACTCGCTGGGCTCGCTGGCGGTTGGCGGTCCGGGTCAGGTTGAGGGTCAATTGCATGAAGCCCGACATCGAATCGAGGATGCCGTCGAGTGCCTGCGGGAAGAACTCGTTGCCGCTGGCCTCGGCGATGCTGCGATGGAGCGCGAGATCCTCGTCGGCGACCATCCGGCCCGCCTGGGCGCTTTCCAGGAATACCTGGTGCGCCGATTCGATCCTTCGCAGCTGCTCGGCGGTGCGCCGGATGGCGGCCAGCCTCGCCGAATCGCCCTCGATCGCCATCCTGACCTCGTGGCAGCGAAGGAAGGACGCCACGTCCCGTGCGCGGGCGAACTTGCGGATGCGCTGGTCGGGCTGGTGAACCACGAAGCTTCCCAGCCCCTGGTGGGTCGTGATGACGCCGTCGGCCTTCAGGCGCAGCAGCGCCTGACGCACGATGGGGCGGGACACCCCGAATCCCTCGCTGATCTCCTTCTCCGACGGCAGGCGATCACCAACGCTCAGCGACCCCGACATGATCCGCTCGAGGATCTCGCCGTAAACCTGGTCGCCGAGGTTGACCCGCTCGGTTGACTCCGGTGGCGCTGCGGCCGCAGGCGCGACGCCGGAAGGGACGATGCGCGCGTTCAGCGCTTCAGTTCCGGCCGCGCCCGGTCGATCTCACGCAGGCGGCGGGCGACCGGCGCCACCCTGGCACGCGAGGCCTCGTCCAGGACCGACAGCATCGGCAGCATCGGGCCCATATCGGCAATCTCCGCCAGCGTGACTGCATCGTGCAGAACACGAATCGGGCTGATGCCGTCCCGGCAGTCCTCCAGCGGCATGTAGTCGCTGCGGATCGCCTCGGCGTCCGCCCAGCGCTTGGCGCTCAGGAGTGCCAGCATCTGCATCGAGCCGCGGGGCGCCACACAAACCGACCCGGAGGTGAAGCTCTTCAGGCCGAAGTCCCTCAGGTGGATCACCGCCGGCCGCTCGCCGATGCCGCTCACCAGGTACTCCCGGTCGACAGCCTTGGTCAGTTCGCGAAGGTAGGCGTCGTCCGCCGGGTTCTCTCGCACGACCGCGTACTTGACCGCCGCAATCCGCTTCTCCTCGAACAGCCTGGCGAGGGTGGCAGGTTTGATGTAGTTGTCCGACTTGATGTAGATCACCGCCGGCTTGCCGAGTGCGTCGGTGAAGTGGCGGATGCCCGTGGCAAGACCGTCGTCGGTGAACGGAAAGCTCATCGGCAGGAGCATGGCGGTGGGGAATGCCCGTTCGCGCAGCAGCCTGGCCTGGTCGATCAGCTTGCCGTAGTCGGGGCCGGCCGATGGCAGCACCCAGGTGTCCGGGCCGGCGGTCGAGGCCAGGAAGTCCAGCACTTCGGCATATTCACTGACTGCGATGTGATAGAAGTTCGCATTGCCACCGTACATCAGGCTGCGCACTCCGCCGTCCTGCAGATACCCGATCAGCGCCGCGTTGGCCTGCCAGTTCGGCTTGAAATCCGCTTTGCGGGCAAAGGGCGGAACGGCGACCACCGAACTCTGAAGGTCGGCGGGTGTGATGGGGGTGGTCTTCAAGGGCGGCTCCAGTGATGGCAAGGTGGAGCGCAGTGTACTTGTAAACCAAGTTTCATAGCAAAGGCTGACTTGTAAACACCCTGCGGCGCCTGGGTACAAAAGCTGCCCCTCGTCCACTTCGCCTGCTACGCTAGAACCCTGTCCGGTTACCATCCGCAGTCGCCGACCCGCCAGGAAACTCCAGGAGACCCCCATGACGCTTCGCAGCATCAATCCCGCGACCGGCGAGACCCTCCATACCTACGAACATTTCACGCCCGCCCAAGTCGATTCCGCCATAGCCCGGGCGTCCCTGGCTTTCCAGCATCATCGCCAGACGTCGCTCGAAGAGCGCAGCGAACGGATGAATTCGGCCGCGGACCTGCTCATCGCCGGCAAGCAGAAGTGGGCCGAGCTGATCACCGCAGAGGTCGGCAAGACCCTGAGGTCGGCCATTGCCGAAGTGGAAAAGTGCGCCACCACCTGCCGCCACTATGCCACCCACGCCGCGGGCTACCTGGCCGATGAACCGATGCAGTCGGACGCCTCCCGCAGTTACGTCCGCAACCTGCCGCTCGGACCGGTGCTCGCGGTGATGCCGTGGAACTTCCCCTTCTGGCAGGTGTTCCGTTTTGCCGCTCCGGCGCTGATGGCGGGCAACGTCGGACTGCTGAAGCATGCCTCCAACGTGCCGGCCTCGGCCCTCGCGATCGAGGAGATCTTCCGGCTGGCCGGATTCGAGGAAGGAGTTTTCCAGACCCTGCTCATCGGGTCGGACGCCGTCGAGCACGTGCTGGCCGACGATCGCGTCCGGGCTGCCACGGTGACCGGCTCCGAAGGCGCCGGGGCCGCGGTGGCCTCGATTGCCGGGCGGCATCACAAGAAGACAGTGCTTGAACTGGGCGGCAGCGATCCGTTCATCGTCATGCCTTCGGCCGATCTCGATGCGGCGGTGAAAGCGGCGATCGG
Organism: uncultured beta proteobacterium; assembly: GCA_963834335.1. GTDB lineage: Bacteria > Pseudomonadota > Gammaproteobacteria > Burkholderiales > Burkholderiaceae_E > Lautropia. The sequence continues at coordinate 376,015 of CAWIBK010000009.1, forward strand.
TGCCCGCATCATCAACAACGGGCAGTCCTGTATCGCCGCCAAGCGCTTCCTGGTCCACGCCGCCATCTATGAGGACTTCGAGAAGGCCTTCGTCGCCGGCTTCGAGGCGCTGAAGGTCGGCGACCCGATGCAGGCGGAGACCGATATCGGTCCCCTGGCCACGCCCCAGATCAAGGAGGACCTCGTCCGGCAGGTGGACGCCAGCGTTGCCAAGGGGGCGAAGCGGCTTTGCGGGGCCCGCCCCATGTCCGGCATAGGCAATTTCTACCGGCCTGGGATCCTGTCCGACATTCCGAGGGAGTCGCCTGCCTGGTCCGAAGAGATGTTCGGCCCGGTTGCCCTGCTGTTCCGGGTGAAGGGGCTCGACGAGGCGATCACCGTGGCCAACGCCACCCGCTACGGACTCGGTTCGTCGGTCTGGACACGTGATGAAGACGAGATCAGGATGGCGGTGAATGGCATCGATGCCGGTTGCACCTTCGTCAATTCGATCGTCGCGTCCGATCCGCGACTGCCGTTCGGCGGCGTGAAGTCCTCGGGTCACGGACGCGAACTGGCACGCGACGGAATGCTCGAGTTCATGAACCGCAAGACCGTATCGATCAAGTGACTGGAGCAGACAGATGAGCAAAGCGGGAAGCGGCAGCAAGACTTCGCCGGCGGCGGTGCCGCCGCCTGGCGGCGTCAAGAAGGCGCGGGCTGAGCCGCAGCCGCCGCGCCAGCCTGACCAGGGAGCCCGGCAGGGGTTCGATCGCCAGCGGCTGGAGCCCGCAAACCAGCCGCCGGCCGAAACACGCGATGAACAGAACATCGCCGGTGAGAAGGATTTCGAGCTGCAATCGCCGGACGGGAACTAGTCGGATTGAGTGCGGCCGCCGGTTTCGTGCCGGCGGCCGGATGTGGCCGCAATCCCGCCGGCTGGCGCCGGCACTTTGAATGGAGTGCAATGGCATGCAACGCGCGCAGCAGCATCCGCTGATTGATCTCGCCGAGACCGTACCGCCGGACGCGTCGCCGGCCCTGAAAAGTCGCCGGCAACTGATGAAACGAATGGGCCTGGCAGCGTTTGCCGCCAGTTCCTCGGCGGAGGCATTCGCCCAGGCGATGGACCGCTATTCGCCAGGGGCGCCGCCGACCCGATATCCGGAACCCGACGTGATCGGCCTGGACCCTCGCTTCAAGTACAAGCTCGGCAATACGCCGATCGTGCGCCTGCACCAGGGCACGCTCTGGGCCGAGGGACCGGCCTGGAACGGGGTTGGCCGCTATCTCGTGTGGAGCGATATTCCCAACGACGAGATCCTGCGCTGGTGCGAGGAGGACGGGCACGTCGGGCGCCGCTTCCGTTCCCCTTCCCACAACGCCAACGGCAACACCTTCGATCATCAGGGGCGGCAGATCTCGTTTTGCCACGGCACCCGCAACGTCATCCGCTATGAGTACAACGGCAAGGTCACGGTGCTGGCCGACCGCTTCGATGGCAAGGACCTGAATGCGCCCAACGACGGCGTCGTCCATCCTGAGGGCTGGCTGCTGTTCACCGATCCGGGCTATGGCAGCCTGATGGAGTACGAGGGCAACCGGGTCCCCGCCAGTGCGACCAGCGTCCAGCCCAACCAGAAGGAGGCCATCTACCGGGTCGACGCGCCCGGGCAGATCGTCAAGGTCGCGGACGAGCCATACAAGCCGAACGGCATCTGCTTCTCACCGGACTACCGCAAGTGCTATGTCGCCGATACCGGCGCCTCGCACTACAAGGAAGCCAAGAGCGTCATCTGGGTCTATGACGTCGACGGCAAAGCCCTGAAAAACCCGCGAGTCCTGGCAAGCATGGAATTCAACGGCAAGACAGGAATGGCCGACGGCATCCGGTGCGACGAGGACGGCAATGTCTGGGCCGGCATGGGCTGGGTCGGCGACGGCTATGACGGCGTGCACGTCTTTCATCCCGACGGCACCCGCATCGGCCACATCAGGATGCCCGAGATCATCTCCAATGTCTGCTTCGGGGGCAGCAAGGGCAACCGCCTGTTCATGACCGGCAGCCAGTCGCTGTATGCGGTCTTCGTGGAGACGCGCGGCGCCGGATTCGCCTGAACGGATCAGCCGCCGGCGATTTCCAGGAGGATGTCGCCGGCCCGCCGGCAGTCCGCGGCGGATACGTCCAGGTGGGTCAGCGCGCGCAGCCTGGTGGCGCTCAGCGCGTTGATGAGCAGGCCCCGTTCGCGGGCCAGGCCCACCACCTCGAAGGCATCGGGGGCCTGAGCGGTCAGATCGAACACCAGGACGTTGGTTTCGATGCGCCCGGCGTCGATCCGGATCCGGCTGGACTGTGCCAGCATCCGGCCGAGCGTCCTGGCGTTCTCATGGTCCTCTGCGAGCCGTTCGATGTTGTGATCCAGCGCGTATTCGGCGGCGGCGGCGAAGAGGCCGACCTGTCGCATCGCGCCGCCGAGCATCCTGCGAAAGCGCACCCCCGCGTCGATGACCTCGCGGCGACCCGCGAGCAGTGAGCCGCCCGGGGCTCCAAGTCCTTTCGACATCGATACCATCACCAGGTCGAACGGCGCCGCCATTTCGGCAACTGCAAGGCCGGTGACGACCGCCGCGTTCCACAGCCGGGCACCGTCGAGATAAGACGCGATTCCCCGCTCGCGAGCCAGGGCGCAGACCGCGAGCACGGTCGACTGCGGGATGACCACGCCGCCCATCCGGTTGTGCGTGTTCTCCACTTCCACCAGCGTGGTCGGCGGATAGATGGGGTGGTTGCGGGGCTTGATCGCGGCCCGCAATTCGTCGGCGCTGAAGACGCCTCGATCGCCGATCTCGGTCAATTGCACGCCGGCGATCGCCCCCGATCCGCCGGTTTCGTGCCAGACCGAATGCGCCTCGCGTGACACCACCACATCGTCGCCGCGCCGCGTCAGGGCAAGCAGGGCGACCTGGTTGGCCTGCGTGCCGCTGGGCAGCCACAGGGCCGCCTCCTTGCCGAGCATCTCCGCGATCCGCGCCTGCAGCCGGTTGACCGACGGGTCGTCGTCGTACTGGATATCGCCGACCTCGGCGGCCGCGATCGCCTGCCGCATCCCGGGCGACGGGCGGGTGACGGTATCGGAGCGAAGATCGATCAGGTTCATGACGGTCGCCTTGCAGGTTGCCTCAGGATGCAGCGGGATGCATCGGGTGCCTCAGGATAGACCAGGTGCGGCGAGCGCCCCGCCAGCCCGGTTCCGGACATATCATCGTAATCCGAAGTTCCCCCCTCCCATCCAATGGAGATCGCAATGAGCGGATTCAGCCTTGTTTCGCCCCGCAGTCTCGGCACTTCCCTGGCCACTACGCTGGCCGCGTCCCTGCTGATCGTCACCAGCCTGCCGGCGGTGGCGCAGCAGGCAGACATGACTTTCTTCGTGACCAGCACCGGGTCGGGCAAGGGTGCCGATTTCGGAGGCCTGGCGGGTGCCGACAAGCATTGCGCCGACCTGGCCGCTGCTGCCGGCGCCGGCCAGCACACCTGGCGCGCCTACCTCAGCACCAGCGCGGCAGGCGGTGCGGCGGCGGTCAATGCGCGGGACCGGATCGGCAGTGGTCCGTGGAAGAACGCCAAGGGCGACGTGGTGGCCAAGAGCGTCGGTGATCTGCACAACGGCAATGCGTTGACCAAGCAGACCGCGCTGACCGAGAAGGGCGATCCGATCAAGGGCCGGGGAGACACGCCGAACCAGCACGACATCCTGACCGGCTCGCAAGCCGACGGCACCGCGTTTTCAGGTGCGGAAGATCGTACCTGCGGCAACTGGACGAAGAGCGGGGAAGGGTCCGCCATGGTCGGTCATCACGACCGGATCGGACTCAAGGACGACGCGCCCTCGAAGTCCTGGAACTCGTCGCACCCGTCACGCGGTTGCAGCGACGAGGCCCTGCGGGGCACGGGCGGCGCCGGGCTGCTCTATTGCTTTGCCGCCAAATAGCTGCTTGAGCCTGTCCGGTACCGGCGCCGACGGAAGAACCTCGAAAGGCGCGATGACCGGCAGATCCTGCCGGTCGCCGCAACTGGCGGACAGCACATGGTTGGCTGCGACGGCCTGCCAGCCGTCGGCGTGGTCGTCGATCGGTTCACTCACCACCATCAGCGCATCGGGGGTTCGCCGGAAGTAGACGGACGGCGCCAGGGGATCGCTCGACCAGCGAAAGACCGTCAGCGATTTCCCGTCCGTCATCGCCGCCGCGAATCGCAGGGCGTCGCTCACGCCGGCTTCGCTCATCGCCGCGGCGATGCCGGCGAGTGCCAGTCGGACCGCCTGCACCGGACCCTCGTTCTCCACCGTGCCCATGGCGATCAGGAAGATCGCTTCGGAGTCGGTGCCGCCGCGCCGATGCGGGTAGAGCCGGTCGGGAATCATGTTCTCGATGCGTCGACGGATCCCGCAGAAGCCGCCGATCTGGCCGTTGTGCATGAACAGCCAGGGTCCGACACTGAATGGATGGCAGTTGGCGCGAGCGGTGCTGGCGCCTGTCGATGCGCGGACATGCGCGAAGAAGGTCGGCGCGCTGAGCTGGGCGCAGAGGGACATCAGGTTCTCGTCGGACCAGGCGGGGGAGATTTCCCGGTAGAGTCCGGGCGCCTCGCGGTCGCCATACCAGCCGATTCCGAAGCCGTCGCCATTGGTGGCCGTCTTGCATTGGGCAGCATGCAGCGACTGGTGCACCAGCGACCGAGCCGGTCGGGTGACGACGTTTTCCAGACGTTCAGGCCTTCCGGTATATGCAACCCAACGGCACATGATCTCGCGCTATCCCTTGCTTGCCGCCGGTCCCGATCGCTTGCACGCCCGCTGCGATTCCTGTCTTCACCGGCAGTCTCCAGTGTACGGTCAGCCGTGCCCGTCGCGCAGGCCGCGTGTCCTGCAGGAAACACCGCCGGTAAGACCACTGCGCCGGCTGACCGCTATCCGGACGGACGACTCCCGCCGGTGCGCCGCCGTGCGCGTTCGCTCTGGAGCAGCCGCAGGCTTGCGGTCTGTTCCTGGAGCAGGCAGACGATCTGCGGCAACCTCGCCGCCGTGAGCCGGTTGGCCATGCCGGCGATGCTGATCGCAGCGATGGCAGAGCCGGCCGGGTCGAGCACCGCAACCGCGACGGCGCGGGTTCCCCGCACGATGCCGTTCGAGGCATAAGTGAAGCCGTGAGCACGTGCGATGCGGACCTGTTCCGCCACGGCGTCGCCATCCAGTCGGTATCCCAGCAGCCGGATACCGTTATCCGCAATCACCTGCCGGGCTTCGTCTTCCGGCATGGCCGCCAGCATCGCAATGCCGGAGACGCCTACCCCCAAGGGCCGGCGCGCTCCGACCTCGAGGGCGAGCACCTGCAAGGGCCAGGATCCGACCAGGCGATCGATGCAGATCGAATCGCCGCCGGTGCGCAGCGACAGGAACACCGTGTCGCCCACCTGGCTGCAGAGATGCTCCAGGCCCGGTCGTGCGAGACCGCGGATCGGGAAGCGCGCCGTCCGGGCCAGGCCGAACAGCGAGACTTCCGGTCCGATCATGTAGCGTCGCGTCTGCGGATCCTGTTCGACCGCGCCTTCGTCGACCAGGACCCGCAGGATGCGATGCAGCGTCGCCCGGTTGAGGCCGGACGAGGCCGCCAGGTCGGTCAGGCGCACTCCCATCTCCTGGCCGGCGGCAAGCAGGCGCAGCACCACCAGCGCGCGGCGGATGCTCTGCGCGCCGGCAACCGGTGCGGTCGCCGCAGCTATGGCACCGTCTTGGGCGTCTGCGACACCGGCGCCATCCGCACCAGTTCCCCAAGCAGTGAGTAGTTGGGTCCCCCCAGCCGGCAGATCGGGCGCAGGGCCATAGCATCGACCTTGCCGTCGACGAGCAGCTTGTCCCTGACATGGAAGGCGCAGACTTCGCCGACGATGAACTCGGAGCCGGTGTCGCCGAAAGCAATCGAGCGATGCAGCCGGCATTCCATCGCTACCGGCGCCGCCGCCAGGCGCGGCGGTGTCACATGGGTGCTCGGCAGCGTCCGGAGAGCGAGGAGGTCGACTTCGCTGACGTCATCCGGATACTCGACCGAGGACTGATGAACAGCGTCCAGCAGAGACGTGTCGGGAATGTGGACCACGAATTCTCCCGTGCGCAGGATGTTGTTGCCGGTGTCCTTCATCACCCCGGCCTTGCGCCCGACGCTGATGCCCAGCATCGGCGGACTGGTGGACACGAAAGTGAAGGCGCTGAAGGGCGCGAGGTTGACCAGGCCGGTGGGCGAGAGCGTCGTCACCCAGGCAATCGGACGCGGCACGACCACGCCGGTGAGCAACTTGTAGAGGGCCTCCGGGCCCAGGGAATCCGGTTCGATCAGCATCCGGCTAGCGTAAGAGCGGGCTCGAGCCGGGTCAATTACGGATCGGGGCTGATATCGATAAAAGTCCATCATGTGGAAGATAAGGCGGTGGTTTGATTGCCTGCGAGGCTCGCGAGGCCTAAGGTGGAGTGCTGACAAGAAGCGGAGGAGACAGATGAACATGCCTGCATTGATCGGCCGCGGCGCGGCTTCCCGGATTTCGGCTGCCGTGTGGGGCCTGGCGGCACTGCTTGCGGCGTCGGCGGCCATGACGGTCGCGGTACCCGTCTGGGCGCAGGCGTGGCCGGCCAAGCCGATCCGATTCGTGGTGCCGTACCCACCGGGCGGGAACGTGGACGTCGCGGCAAGGATCGTCGCGCCCGGACTCGAACAGGCGTTGGGCCAGCCGGTCATCGTCGAGAACCGGGCCGGCGCGGGCGGCATGATCGCCGGCGAGCACGTCGCCCGCAGCGCGCCTGACGGCTATACGTTCTTCTTCACCGCCAATGGCCCGCTCCTGTTCTCGCCGCTCATTTTCGGCAAGGCCTCTTACGCGTGGGACAAGGATTTCGTGCCGGTGAGTTCGGTGTCCTTCACCCCGCTGGTGCTGCAGGTCAACGCCGCCGTGCCGGTGAAGACGTTCGGCCAGCTGATCGACCTGGTCGGCCGGGAGCCGGACAAGATCACGATGGCCTCGCCGGGCGCGGGCACCACCAACCACCTCGTCAGCGAGTTGCTGCAGGCCCGTACCGGCGCCCGCTGGGTGACAGTGCACTACAAAGGCAATGCACCGGCCACGCAGGATCTGCTGGCGGGCCAGGTCCAGTTCAACTTCGACCAGGTCTCGGTCTCGCTGCCCTACATCAAGGACGGCCGGTTGCGCCCCCTGGCGGTGACGACGCAGCGGCGCGTGAGCGCGCTGCCGGGCGTGCCGACCCTGATCGAACTGGGCGTGGCTGATTTCACCGCTGAAACCTTCACCGGCATCGTCGCGCCGGCCGGCACACCCCAGCCGATACTCGACAAGCTCCATGCCGCGCTGAGCAAGGTGGCGGCCGGCAAGGAAGTCATCGCGCGGTTCGACCAGCTCGGCGCCGACGCCAGGACGATGTCGCCGCCGGCGTTCTCCGCCTACCTGCGCAAGCAATACGATACCTGGGCGCCGGTCATCCGCAAGATCAACATCCAGGCGAACTGATGACGACGGGAAAATCCGCCAGACGCAGCATCTACCTGGAAGGGTTCAGCCACAAGAACCCGATTCCGGCCGCCTGCCGTATCGGCGGCCTGGTCTGTTCGGGCAGTATCCAGGGCACCGATCCCGCCACCGGCGAATACGGCGCAGACCTGGGAGAGCAATGCCGGCTCATGTTCCTCCAGGTCGCCAGGATCGTCGAGGCCGCCGGGGGCGGCGTGCAGGACATCATCAGGATCACCGTGTGGATGAAGGATCGCAACCAGCGTGCAGCCTTGAACCCGCCCTGGCTGGAACTGTTTCCTGATCCGCGCAGCCGGCCCGCCCGGCACACGATGAATGCCGACCTCGATGGCGCGAAACTGGTGGAATGCGATTTCGTGGCCGTCATCGCAACGCCATGACCGACTATCACTCCTTCGACCCCGTCCCGCGGCCGCCGGCAGTACGGCCGCCGCCGCTGGCCTGCGATTCCCAGTTCCACGTTTTCGGGCCGCCCGAGCGCTATCCGGTCCGCCCCGGCGCGGCCTACCAGATGCCGACAGCGACCATAGAGCGTGCGCTCGCCATGCACCGGACGATCGGCATCGAGCGCGGGGTGATCGTGCAGGCAACCACCTACGGCGCCGATCACCAGGTGGTGCTGGACGCGCTTGCGGCGGCGGGCCCCGACTATCGGGGCTGTGCCAATGCGGTAGTCCTGTCGACCCACGACGATGCCTACATCGAGCGGCTTCACCAGGCAGGCGTGCGGGGTGCGCGGTTCTCGCGCCAGAGCCTGGGTATCGCCTTGTCCGCCGCCGACCTGCAACGCGCTTTCGCCCGGCTCGAAGAACTCGGCTGGTACGCCAAGGTCCAGCCGGAGGCCGGTGGGATCGTGGAGAACATCGCGGCCTTCGAACACCTGCGGGTGCCGGTACTGCTGGATCACATGGGCAGGCCCGATCCGGGCAAGGGTGCGGCGGATCCGAGCCTGAAGAAAGTCGTCGAACTGCTGGGGCGGGGAAACTTCTGGGTGATGCTGTCGCTTTCGGAGAAGATATCCCGCACCGGCGAGCCCTGGAACGATGTGGTGCCGATTGCGCGGCGCGCTGGTGGATGCCGCGCCGGATCGTTGCGTCTGGGCCAGCGACTGGCCGCATCCGGTATCGCTCAAGCCGACACCCAATGAAGGCGCGTTGATGGATCTCCTGTTCCGCCTCGTGCCGGACGCCGATTCGCGCCGTCGGGTACTGGTGGATAATCCGGCGAGACTATTCGGATTCGAGACATGAAACTTCTTTCCTTCGAGCGCCGCGACGGCGGGCATGGCTTCGGGGCCCTGGCGGACAATCAGCGCGGCGTGGTCGATCTCGGCGAGCGATTCGGCGGCGAGTACGCCGGTCTGCGCGCGCTCCTCGCGTCCGGCGGCCTGGCACGTGCGCGCCAGGCCGTGGAGAAGGCGACCGGTAATTCCGCCGCCGCGGCTGCCGGCGACATCGACCTGTCCGAATTGCGCTTCGACTGCCCGATCCCGGATCCGGAAAAGATCATCTGCGTCGGGGTCAACTACGCCGACCGCAACGCGGAGTACAAGGACGGCAGCGCCGCGCCGGCCTACCCCAGCGTGTTTCCCCGTTTTGCGCGTTCGTTCGTCGGCCACGGCCGTGCGCTGCGCCGCCCGCCCGAGTCGGTGCAGCTCGACTACGAGGGCGAGATCGCGATCGTGATCGGCAAGCCGGGCCGGCGCATCAGCCAGGCCGACGCCGTGTCGCATATCGCCGGCCTCACCTGCCTCAATGAGGGCACCATCCGCGACTGGGTGCGCCACGGCAAGTTCAACGTGACCCAGGGCAAGAACTGGGATGCGAGCGGGGCGATCGGACCGTGGCTGGTGACCGCGGACGAGTTCACTGACATGGGCGCGCTGACCGTGCAGACCCGGGTCAACGGCGAACAACGCCAACACGATTCCACTGCGCGGCTGATGTTTCCGTTCGCCACCCTGATCAGCTACATCTCCACCTGGACCACGCTGGTGGCGGGCGACGTGATCGCCACCGGCACCCCGACTGGCGCCGGCGTGCGTTTCGAGCCGCCGCGATTCCTCGTCCCCGGCGACGAGGTCGAGGTCGAGGTCAGTGGCGTCGGCGTGCTGAAGAATCCGGTGGCGGACGAGCAATGACGACGCTGACGCTCTCCCAGCACCGGGATGCCGCGCGCCAGTTGCTGGAAGCGGAGCGCAAGGTGTCCCCGGTGGTGCAACTGGCCAAGACCTATCCTGGCATGGACATCGATGATGCCTATGCCATCCAGCTGGAGGCGATCGGCGCCCGCCGCGCGGCGGGGGCGGTCCTGCGCGGCCACAAGATCGGGCTCACCTCCAAGGCGATGCAGGCCAGCGCCGGCATCGCCGAGCCGGATTTCGGTCACCTGCTCGACGACATGTTCTATGCGGATGGGGACACCCTGCCGATTTCCCGTTTCATCATCCCGCGTATTGAAGTGGAACTGGCCTTCGTGCTGGGCGCACCCCTAAGAGGCCCCGGAGTGACCGTCTACGACGTGCTCAGGGCCACCGAGTACGTGACCCCGGCGCTCGAACTGATCGATGGCCGCAGCTGCTATCCCCGCACCATCGTCGACAACATCGCGGACAACGCCGCTTGCGGCGCCGTGATCCTGGGAGGACGACCGGTCAAGCCGGACGCGATCGACCTGCGCTGGGTCGGGGCCATGCTCTATCGCAATGCGCAGATCGAGGAGACCGGGCTGGCCGCCGGCGTCATGGGCCATCCGGCGATGGGCATCGTCTGGCTGGCCAACCGGCTGGCGGCATTCGACACCACGCTGGAGGCGGGACAGGTGGTGCTGGCGGGCTCGTTCACCCGCCCGGTCGCCGCCAGGGCCGGCGACAGCTTCCATGTCGACTACGGCCCGCTCGGGTCGGTTGCCTGCGCTTTCACGCGCGAGTGACCCTCAGAAACGCTCGTCCGGCCCCAGATAGCGCCACTGCCCCAGCGGCAGGTTGCCCAGCATCACCCGGCCGATGCGGATCCGTTTCAGGCCCACGACCTTCAGTCCCACCGCCTCGCACATGCGCCGCAACTGGCGCTTCTTGCCCTGGGTGAGCACGAAGCGCAGCTGCTCGGGATTCTGCCACTGCACCTGCGCCGGCTGCAGCGGCTCTCCGTCCAGCGACAGGCCGTGCCGCAGCCTTGCCAGCTGCGATGCCGGAAAGTGCGACTGGACATCGTTGACGATGTCGTCGAAGGCGACCCTCACCAGGTATTCCTTGGTCATCGTCGACGGGCTGCCGATCAACTGGCGCGCCACGCGCCCGTCCTGCGTCAGCACCAGCAATCCGGTCGAGTCGATGTCGAGCCGTCCCGCCGGCGCCAGGTTCTTCAGCTGGCCGGACTGAAAGCGCTGCGGCGAAGTATCGTCGCGCCAACGGCTGGCCGCCCCGATCAGCGAAACCGCCGGCTGGTGCCCGTCTTCAGCCTGCCCGCTGACATAGCCGATCGGCTTGTTGAGCAGGATCGTGACCAGTGTCGCCTGCTGTCCCCGCGCCCGGCGGTCGATTTCGATGCGGTCGTCATCGGCGACCTGCAGTCCCATCGGCGCGACCGTGCCGTTGACCCTTACCCATCCTTGCGCGATCCAGGCATCGGCCTCGCGACGCGAGCACAGGCCGAGCTGCGCCATCCGCTTGTTGAGGCGCGAGGTGGCGGGCGCGCCGCCGGCGGGCGACAGGGCGGAAGGCTTGGGGGCGTCGTTCATGTCATCGGTACGCCGGTTCCGCGAACCCGAAAGGATCCATCCGAGGCCGCTGCGACGCCTGGTGAGAAGTCTACTATGACGTCGCTGCCGGGCGGCCCGCACCTTGGCTGACAGACCGCCCATCCGGCGCAGTCGCCGGTTGCTCCGGCAGGGGGAGTGGCGCCGGCCGATCCTGGCTAGGCTGCCTGGTCCAGACGTTGAAACGCGAAGGGCGCACACGCTCCCGGAGACGTGCCAAGCGCCCGCGCGGTTCAGCCGCCATTGACCGGGGAGGTCCCGATGAACAACTTCTTACCTGCGCGACGACTGCCGGCCGGGATGCGCGCCGTTCTGCCGCTGCTGGGCGCAGCGCTTCTGCTGTCTGCCTGCACCTCACTCGAACCGATCGCAGACCTGGCCATGAAAGGCAAGACCGAACCGCTGATGGGGCTCATCCGCTCCGGGCAGGTCGGGGTCAACGAACCCCAGGCCTGGAGCCAGGGCGATACCAAGGGCAGCGCGACGCCACTGTGCGCCGCCATCTCTGCCGGCAGCGAGAACGCGGTGCGTGAGCTCCTGCAACGCGGCGCCGATGCCAATAAGGGTTGCACCGCCAGTCACACGCCGCTGGACTGGACCATCGAGACCTTCTACCGGCCGGCCGCGCTCGACATCGCCAGCCTGCTGCTCGACCGGGGCGCGCTGGCCTCGGTCTATCGCGATATCCGCTCCCTGCAGGATGTCGAGCAGGCGATGGCGAAGAAGAACTCAGCCATCGGCGAACCGGTCCAGCGCAAGAGCTAGGCTCCTAGGAGGCTGCGCGCCCCCCTCCTTCTGCCGCGCAGCCGCCTAACCGGCAGCGATCACTGCCACGACGCGGCGATTCGCTGACGCAGGTCCAGGTCCGGCATGACGCCGACGCCGGCGGCGGCATTGTCCGCCATGTGCGCGGCCTTGCCGGTGCCGGGAATGGCGCAGGTGACGGCGGGGTGCGCCAGCACGAATTTCAACAGCAGCTGCGCCCAGCTGGTGCAACCGATTTCCGGTGCCCAGTCGGGCAGGGGCCGTGCGCGCAGCTTCGACAGCAGGCCGCCGCCGCCAAAGGGCCGGTTGACGATGATGCCGACGCCGAGGTCCGCCGCCAGGGGTAACAGCCGCGTCTCAGCGTCGCGCTCGTCGACGGAATAATTCAGCTGAACGAAATCGAGAGCATGGCTGCGCATGACGGACTCCAGCTGCGGGTACGCGCTGGGCGTGTAGTGGCTCACACCGAGGTAACGGATCGTACCCGCCTGCTTCCAGGACTCGAGGGTCGGCAGGTGCGCACGCCAGTCGACCAGGTTGTGGATCTGCATCAGGTCGATCTGCCTGACCCGGAGCCGTTTCATCGATTGCTTCATCTGATCGATGCCTTGCTCGGCGGAGCTGGTCCAGACCTTGGTCGCAAGAAATGCCTGGGGACGGGCCTTCGCCGCATCGAGCAGCTCCCCGACTGTCGCTTCGGCCCGTCCGTACATGGGCGACGCATCGATCATCGATCCCCCGGCGTCGAACAGGGCTTGCAGCACCGCGGGCAGTTCGCGGTAGGCGGGCGTGTTGGGTTCCACGTCGAAGCCCACATAGGTGCCGCACCCCACGACGGGCAGCAACTCGCCGCTGGAGGGGATGGGGCGGGTGTTCATCTTCATGGCAGTCTCATCCGGCCTCAAGCCGATTCGAGGGATGGCACCTGCTGTTGCGGCCGGCTGCGCTGCCGCCGCCGAGGCGCGGCCGAGGTCCGACAAGGCGAAGGTGGCGGCCGTCCATTTCAGCGCTGCGCGCCTGGTGAGCCGGGCGTTGATCGACGGCGGCTTGGTGGTCACGGCGGCTCGGGCATCACGGCGGCTTGGGTATCACGGCGGCTGTCCAGTCCTGTCACTCGTTACACTATCTCACGATGCGCCGTCATCTGCAAAGCGGGAACCGCGGACGTCGGTGCAACCGTCGCGACGCTCGCGCTCGGACACCTGCCTTTCAGCACCGGCCAGGCGGTTCACGTCGACGGCGGCATGCACATCAGGAAACTCTGATCGGGCCTCTCTGGTCCGATATCCGGATTACCTTTAGTCGGGGAGATTGCAGGCAATGCTCGAACAGTCGAAGGGCGTCTACATCGTCGCCCAAACACCCTTTCGCGATACCGGCGAGATCGATCTGGACAGCGTGGACACGCTGTGCGATTTCTACCTGAAGCACGGCGCCGACGGCATGACCGTCCTGGGAGTGGCGGGCGAATCCGCAAAGCTGACCGAGGAGGAGGCGGTGGCGGTCGCCACGCGCTTCATCGATCGGGCAGGCGGCAAACCGGTGATCGTCGGCGTCAGCAACCCCAGCGTCGCCCAGATGCGGGACCTGACCGCCAGAGTGATGGATAGTGGTGCCGCCGGCGTGATGATCGCCCCCTCGGCGGGACTTCGCACGGAGGAGGCGCTCCATGCCTGGTTCGATGTCGTCTTCAAGGAAATCGGAAACGTGCCTACCGTCCTTCAGGATTTCCCGTTCTCAACCGGCGTGTGGATGTCGGTGGACACCGTGCTGGCGCTGGTGGAGCGTCATCCTCAGATCCAGGTGCTCAAGGAGGAGGACGTTCCAAGTCTGGGAAAGATCACGCGCTTGCGCGAGAAAGGCAAGCGGCGCATCGCCATCCTGACGGGCAACAACGCCGTCTACCTGCCGCTGGAGCTTGGCCGGGGCATCGATGGGCCGATGGCGGGGTTCTCTCATCCGGAGATGCTTTCCGGGGTGTACCGCCTCTATCGGGAAGGGAAGGTCGATGCCGCGCATGACCTCTTCGATCGCTACTTGCCCTTGCTGAACTATGAAAACCAGGCGCAGTGGGGCGTGGGCGTGCGCAAGGAGATACTGCGCCGCCGTGGCGCGATCCGGCATGCGACCATGCGCCAGCCGGGTCCGCGGCTGACCTCAATAGACCTGGGCGAGATCGACCTGCTGGTCCGACGGGTGGAGCGCGCCGTGGCCGGTGCGCGCTGACCTGACCGGCGCCGGACCCGCCGTCTGTGCGCTTCCGAGGCAGACCCGGGCGTCGTGGATGCCGATACTGCGCAGTGCCCTGAGGGCGACGAATGCGTCCACCGCTCGCGACTGGGCATAGACGATAACCATGCGTCCGGGCTTGATGCCGTTGCTCTCCAGCGTTTGCGCGATCACCGGCGCGGGAACGAGATTGCCGCCGCAGTTGTCCGCGAGCAGCCAGTCGACGCTGCCCAGCCACAGGTCGTCTTCCTCGAGGCCTTGCTGGTATTCCGCCGCTGTGCGAACGTCCCAGATGACGGCCCCCTCGCCACGGGCGCGCGCCATCTCCTGCGGCGTGATCATCAGCACGGGCTCGCTGAGCGCGCCGACCCAGTATGACAGTGCGGTTTGAACCGCTGATTGAACCGCTGATTGAACCGCCGTCTGCACATTTACCAGGTCCATTGCCGATACCATCCCGATCGTTTCCGGTTGAGTGAGACCGGTGGCATCCGCAGGGCCTGTCACCGACACTTGCATCCAAGCTTAGGCCTCTCGGATTGCACCGGCATGTGCATGGATTGCGCCGGCGGCCGACATGTATCCGGACGTATCGCGAAACGGTCCTGCCCGCCGCAAGTCCCTCAAATGGCGCCGTTCATCCCGCGCAGGCATGGCGCTGGTATTCCCCAGCTTGCCATCGGGTATGACGTTTGCGACGGTAGCGACAGGATCGATCGCCGATGGCGTCGATCATGCAACGATACTGTCGATCGTAGAACCCTTTCCTGTCGATCGAGAACCCTTACCAACGGAGACACACCGTGGCCACGTTCAGCCTGAACGGATACATCGTCGAAACCGAGGCAATTCAGCGTGATGACGGCTGGATGCCCTCGGCCACTATCCGCGACGATCGCGCCGATGTCGACACCAATGACGTCACCGACGATTACCGTGTCATCGCGCCGGAGGACCTGCGCTTTGCCACGCGCGAGGAAGCGATCGATCGGGCCGAGGTGCTTGGACGGGTCTGGGTCGCCGAGAAAGGCTGAGCCGGGGTCTGCCGAATTCCACTCCTGTCGTGTTGACGGCCGCACAGGCATCATCTTCTTCCATCGTGGTTGCTCAACCGACGGCGAGAATCCGCTGGGCCTTCACCAGGTGCGGTTTGTCCACCATCCGGCCGTCCATCCTGACCACGCCGGCGTCGGGATCGGCGGCGAACGCGGCGACTACACGTTCTGCCCATTCGATATCGGCGGCATCCGGCGATAGTGCCTGGTTCACGACGTCGACATGCTTCGGGTGGATCACCGCCTTGGCGGTGAATCCGTCGCGACGCGCGGCGAGTGTCTCCTCGCGCAGGCTTTCGAGGTTGTCGATGTCAACGAAGACCGTGTCCACCGGCACCACGCCGGCCGCGGCGGCAGCGGCCAGGCACAGGTTCCTGGCCAGCCGGAAAGGTTCGAGATGGCCCGAGGCATCGCGATTCTGATAAGCGCCCAGCGAGGCAGCGAGGTCTTCCGCGCCCCACATCATTCCCCATAGTCGCGGGGTCACGCCTTTGAAGCCCTGGAGGCCGAACAGCGATTCGGCGGTTTCGGTGGCGATCGGCAGGATGCGGGTGGAACCCGGAAGGAGCCCGCAAGCGCTCTCGAAAGCGTCCAGGTAGTGGTCCAGGCGACGCAACTGGTCGCCGGCAGCGCATTTGGGCAGGACGATTCCGTCCGGTCGCATCGGCATCACCGCGGCGAGGTCGTCCAGTGCGAGCCCGGAGTCGAAGGCGTTGATCCGGACGAACAGATACTGCCGGCCCCGGTTCAGGAGCATCTGCCGCGTGCAGTCACGCGCGGCGCGCTTCTGGTCGGGTGCCACTGAATCCTCAAGATCCAGGATCAGCGCGTCGGCGTTGCCGCTGCAGGCTCGTTCGAACTTGCGTTGCGAGTCACCGGGTACGAAAAGCATCGAGCGGATGTTCATGGGACTGGCTTATGCAGGGGTGCGGGGTTCCTCGATCGGCGGTGTGCGGGGCCGCGGTGGTTCGCGCACTTCGTCCGGACGGTGCCGGGTCTTGTCGGGCCAGTCATTGGCCGGATCGGGCTTGTCGGGATCGTCGTCGATCGGGACGTCCGGGGTCTGGTGGGCGGATCGTGTCATGTCGGGGTTCCTTGCCTGCAAGAATCGCATGGGACGTCGGGGCAGTCTTTCATTGAAGCCGGTGGCAGTCAATCGGGTCGGGGAGCGATCAGCGCATCCCGCCCATGCCACCCATGCCGCCCATGCCTCCGCCCATCATGCCTTTCATCGAGCGCATCATTTTTGCCAGCCCGCCCTTCTGCATCTTCTTCATCATGGCCTGCATCTGCGAAAACTGGTTCAGCAGGCGGTTGACCTCCTGGACCGGCACTCCCGAGCCGGTGGCAATCCGGCGTTTGCGGCTGGCCTTGATGAGTTCCGGTTTCGCGCGCTCCAGCGGGGTCATTGCATGAATGATGCCTTGCATGCGCCGCATCTCGCGCTCGGCGCGATCCATGTCGCCGGGACCGGCCTTGCCCTGCATCTCGGCCGGCAGCTTGTCCAGCAGCGACGACGAGCCCGCCCATCTTCTTCATCTGGCCGAGCTGCTGCAGGAAGTCGTTGAGGTCGAAGCGCGAGCCGCCCTTGAGCTTTTCCGCCAGCCCGCGGGCGGCATCCTGGTCGACATTGGCCTGGGCCTGCTCGACCAGCGCGACGATGTCGCCCATGCCGAGGATGCGGTTGGCCATCCGGTCCGGGTGAAAGACGTCCAGGCCATCGAGCTTCTCGCCGACACCGACGAACTTGATCGGCTTGCCGGTGATCGACCTGACCGACAGCGCCGCGCCGCCGCGCGAGTCGCCGTCGAGTTTGGTGAGTACGACGCCGGTGAGCGGCAGTGCGTCGCTGAACGCCTTGGCGGTGTTGACCGCGTCCTGCCCCTGCATGGCATCGACCACGAACAGGGTTTCGACCGGTGCCAGGACGCGGTGCAGTTCGCTGATCTCGGCCATCATGGCCTGGTCGATGCCGAGGCGACCGGCGGTGTCCACGATCAGGACGTCGTGATAGTGATTCTTCGCCCAGGCCACGGCCGCGCGGGCAATGTCGGCCGGTTTCTGGTCGGCCTGCGAAGCAAAGAAATCCGCGCCTGCCTGGGCAGTGACCGTCTTCAGCTGTTCGATCGCGGCGGGGCGATAGACGTCGCAGGACACGGTCAGCACCTTCTTGCGCCGGCTCTGCCGAAGCCAGCGGGCGAGCTTGCCGACCGTGGTGGTCTTGCCGGCGCCCTGCAGTCCGGCCATGAGGATGATCGCGGGCGGCTGGCTGGCCAGGTCGAGTTCCGCCGTGGTGCCGCCGATCAGATCGGTCAGCGCCTTGTTGACGACACCGACCAGCGCCTGCCCCGGCGTCAGCGACTGCAGCACGTCCTGGCCGAGTGCCCTTTCCTTGATGGTGGCGATGAACTCGCGCACCACCGGCAGGGCCACATCCGCCTCCAGGAGGGCGATCCGGATCTCGCGAAGCATCTCCTGGGTATTGGTCTCGGTCAGGCGCGCTTCGCCGCGCATTGTCTTGACGACGCGGGCGAGTCGTTGCGAAAGGCTTTCCAGCATAGGTCGTTCCGTGCGCGGAGGGTGTGCGGGGTGGCTCGAGCAGTTGATTGAGCAGTTGAGCGGCGAAACCGGTGTCGGGCCCCCGCGACGCGGGCATCGACCACCTTCACCGCGACGCGGCCACACCGCGCCGGCAGGGTAAACTGGCTGCGTGAGCATTGTACTGATTCTGTTCCTGCTGCCGGCGGCCCTGTACGCCTTTGCCTGGGGCTTGAGCCTTCGCGGCAGGCGTCCCGCGCTGACCGGCTCGCTGCTGGCGCTTGCGCTGGTGCTCCATGCGGGCAGCCTGGTCCTGCCGTGGAAAGCCGGCAGTTTCCACTACGGGTTCGCCAAGCTGCTGTCCGCCACCGTCTGGATCGGCGTGCTGCTGGTCTGGATCGAAAGCGCCCGGGTGGAGATCAGCCGCCTGTCGTCGTTGCTGGCGCCGCTGGCCATCGTGCTGGTGGTGGTGCCCTATTTCTTTCCCGGTGTCGCTTTCGACCTGCAGGCACAGCCGCCGCTGTTCGTGCCGCACGTGATCGTCGGGACACTCGCCTATGGCGTGATGTTCCTGGCCGCCATGCAGGCACTGCTGATGGCCGCGGCTGAGCAGCGCCTGCATCCGCATCGTTCGTCGGAGGGTTCCGGCCTGCTGACTGCCCTGGCCGGAGGAACGATGCCGCTGCCGCCCCTGCTGGTGCTGGAGCGCATTCTGTTCCGGGTGATTGCAGTGGGCTTCGTGCTGCTGCTGATGACCACGGTGACCGGCATCTTCTTCTCCGAAGAGACCTTCGGCAAGCCTTTGCCGGTCAATCACAAGACCGTCTTCTCCCTGGTATCCACCGTCTTCGTCGGGGTGCTGCTGGCCGGGCACTGGCTGTGGGGCTGGCGGGGCCGGATCGCGATCCGGCTGACACTGGGTGGATTCCTGTTGCTGCTGCTGTCCTATGTGGGCAGCAGGTTCGTGCTGGAAGTCGTGTTGAGGCGCATCTGACGTGAGGCGGAACTGACGTGGGCAAACTGGCGCTCTGGGCCCTGGTGGCGGTGGTGGTGATGCTGCTGTTGCGTACCATCGGCGTAGGCAAACGACGCCCGCGCGACGAGCGCGCGGAAGGTGAATCCGGCCGGCGGTGCCAGGCAGCCGCAGGCAGGGGATCCGGAGCGGCGCGGCGATGCCGGCGAACTCATCCTCGGTTGCGCCGTCTGCGGCACGCACGTGCCGTCCTCGGATGCGGTGTTCGCACGCGGGAAGGTGTTCTGCGGTCCCGAGCACCGCGACCAGGACGAGCGGCGTGCGGGAGCGAAGGCCCCGAAATGACCCAGGCGGGCGGCCGCTACCTGGCGCCGGCGACGCCGTCGTTCTGGACTTCCCTTCGTTATCTCTCCGACGCCCGTCTTGCCGTGGCCGGGTTGCTGCTTTTCTACGTACCCTGGCTCGGGCGGGATGCGGCCCGCGAGGCCACCTTCGACGCCCCGCTGTTTCTCCTGGTTGCTTCGGCCTACTTCATGGCCGCGCTCCTGTGGTCCGTGCTGGTGCGCCTGACCCGTCGCGGCTTTCACGTCCAGTTGCTGGCGCAGATCGTGGCAGACCTCGTGGTCATCGGGCTTATCGTCTACGCCGCCGGCGGGGCCCGCAGCGGGCTGGGCGTGCTCATGATCACCCCCACTGCCGGTGCCGCGATCCTCTCTACGCCACTGCTCTCGATGTTCATTGCGGCCAGCGCCTCGATGGTGCTGCTCACGGAGAGCCTGTGGCGAAGTCTTCGCATGGACGGCGAAGGCCAGGCCGTAACGGAGGGCGGCCTGTTCATTGCCGCGGTCATCAGCGCCACCCTGTTCATCATCGCGATCATCGTCAACCGGCTCGCACGGCGGCTGACGGACCAGGAGCGCCTTGCCTTCAGCCGCGGCGAGGACCTGCGCAACCAGGTCGCCATCAACGAACTGGTGATCGCGGAACTGGACCGTGGCGTCGTGGTCTTCAACCGGGACGGTCGGCATAAGAGGCATGAATCCCCTGGCCCGCCGGATCCTCGGACTTCGCGACGGCGCGCCGGTATCCGAAGTGGACGCTGCGGCCATGGTTTCGTTGCGGGATCTCACCACCGGCCGCCGGCTGGTCGCGGACCTCAGCATGGCAACCGACGGCGATCGCCGGACCAAGATTCGAGCCCGCGTGCTGACTTCCGGCGGCAGGATGCCCTCGATGGTGGATCGGGTGGTGCTGCTCGAGGACCTCGAGACCATCGAGGAGCGGGCCCGGCAACTGAAGCTCGCATCGATGGGGCGCCTGTCCGCCTCGATCGCCCACGAGATCCGCAATCCGCTCGGGGCGATCCGTCATGCCGGCAACCTGCTGGCTGAGCAGGTACCGGCGGGGCCGCTGCGGCGGATGACCACCATCATCGAGGACAACTCGCTGCGGATCGACCGCATCGTGGAAGACGTGCTGTCGCTCGCACGCCGCTCGGCTTCCCGCGAGGCGGTGCAGTTGCCCCAGTTCTTCAGCGGATTCCTGCCTGAATTCGTGGCCCAGAGCGACACCAGCTGGGAACGGATCGCGGTGAAGCTCGAGTGCCGCGAGGTGATCCAGTTCGATCCGAACCACCTGCGCCAGGTGCTGGTCAACCTCCTGGGCAACGCCTTGCGCTATGCCAGTGACACCCCCGGAGCCATCCTTGTGAAGTGGGAGTACGCCGGCGAACGCCGGTGCGTGATGCGGGTGCTCGACGATGGCCCCGGGATCGGCGCGGCCGACCGCTCACATCTGTTCGAGCCGTTCTTCACCACCGAAGCGCGCGGCACCGGACTGGGACTGCACATGGCGCAGGAATTGTGCGCGGCCAACGGTGCGGACCTGCGCTACGAGTCGAAATCGGGCGAGCGTCATGGCGGGGGCTTCGTGATCGAGCCGGAAGTGGCCCCTTGGCCGATGCCGATTGCAGACCGTGATGCCACGCCGGCTGCCGGGACATTCCCGGACGCGCCGCCGCCGACGGCGATAGATGCCGCCGGCGACGGGAAGGACGCCCCCGGCGCCGGACAACCACGAGGAAGCCCATGGCAACAGCAGACGGCGTGAGGTCGCTGGCAAGGGGCGCACGGGTGCCACGCGTGCTGGTGGTCGACGACGAGGCGAACCTGCGCGAACTGATGGAACTGACGCTGGTCGGCATGGGCCTGGACGTCGACGTCGCTGCCGACCTGGGCGAGGCGCGCCGGCTGCTGGCGCAGCAGCAGTACTCGCTCTGCCTCACTGACATGCGTCTCCCGGACGGCAACGGTCTCGAACTGGTCCGGCTGATCGCGGCGCGAAGCCCCGATACGCCGGTAGCGGTGATCACCGCCTATGGCAGCGCGGAGAACGCCGTCGCGGCACTGAAGGCGGGTGCGTTCGACTACCTTGCAAAGCCGGTGGGACTCGATTCACTTCGCGCTCTGATCCGGTCCGCGCTGAGGCTGCCTGCGCTGGGCGACATCGAACCGGGCGGGCGGCCGACGCCCGGCAAGCTCGGCCGGCTGACGGAGCCGGCGAACTGCTGCTCGGCATTTCGCCGGCGGTCGAGACTGTCCGCGCCAGCATCTCCCGGATGGCGCGCAGCATGGCGCCGGTTGCGATTTCCGGCGAATCCGGGTCCGGCAAGGAACTTGCGGCGCGGCTGATCCATCGCATGGGCGCGCGCCCCGATGGGCCTTTCGTCGCGGTGAACTGCGGCGCGATTCCCGAGAACCTGATGGAGTCGGAGTTCTTCGGTTACCGCAAAGGGGCGTTTACCGGGGCGGAGTCCGATCGTTCCGGATTCTTCATGGCGGCCGACGGCGGTACGCTGTTCCTCGATGAGGTTGCCGACCTGCCGCTGGCGATGCAGGTGAAGCTGTTGCGGGCGATCCAGGAGAAGCGCATCCGCAAGGTCGGTGCAGTGACGGAAGAACCGGTCGATGCCCGGATCATCAGCGCCACCCATCAGGACCTGACCCGTTGCGTGACCGAGGGCCGTTTCCGGCAGGACCTCTTCTATCGGCTGAACGTCATCGAGCTGCGCATGCCGCCCCTGCGGGAACGACGCGAAGACATCGGAGTCCTGGCCGATGCGATCCTGGCGAAACTGGCGCAGCGGGCGAAGCTGCCGGAGGTGCCCCGGCTGGCCTCGGTGACACTGCGCTACCTCCAGAGCTACCGCTTTCCGGGCAACGTGCGCGAACTCGAAAACATTCTGGAGCGGGCGCTGGCGTTCTCCGACGCCCGGGTGATCAACGTCGAGAATCTCGGCCTGCGGCCGATCGTCACGGAGGACAGCGAAAGCGAGCGGGCGATCGATGAGGGGCTGCCGTTGCCGGGCAGAGGCGCTCCCTCGGATGCGGACGCAAGCGGCAGCGCAGGCGGGGTCCACCCGCGCGGCGACCCGGCGGGGTCCGGCAACCTGGAGGGTGCGGCACTGCTGGACCCGGACGGTGTTCCGCGCTCGCTGCCAGACTATCTCGACCAGGTGGAACGCGATGCCATCCGCAAGGCGCTGGACAAGACCGGCCAGAATCGGACCGCCGCCGCCCGGTTACTGGGCATCACCTTCAGGGCCCTGCGCTATCGCATGCAGCGGCTGGACGTCAATTGATCCACGGCGGGCGATGCGTGTTCGCTGCGGTGTTCCTGCACACGCCGTGAACGTCGGTGCCGATGGCTGGTTGGACACGGCCCACCGTATCCCGAGCCCCAACTGCGATGAACGGCCGCGGGGATGGCCGTCGATACCGTGATCCTGCACCACATCAGCCTGCCGCCGGAGCGACTTCAGCGGCGATGCGGTCGAGCGTTTCTTCACCAACCGGCTCGACATCGCAAGCTCACCCTTACTTCGCGCAATTGCGCGAGCGTCCGGGTGTCCGCGCATTTCCTTGTGCGTCGCCACGGCGAGCCTGCTGCAGTTCGTGAGTTGCGACGCGCGCGCCTGGCATGCCGGCCCGTCGCGTCTGCTCGGGCGCGATCGCTGCAACGATTTCTCGATCGGTATCGAACTGGAAGGCAGCAGCCGGCGCCGGTTCACCGCGAGCCAGTATCGTCGGCTCGACATACTGCATCGCGGCGCTTTCCCGCCGCTATCCCTGCGCTACATCGCGGGTCACAGCGACGTGGCGCCGGGCCGCAAGGAAGACCCGGGACCGTTTTTCGACTGGTCTGCGCTGCAACCGGTGCTCCGTCGCGCAGGCATCGAGCGGCCTTTTTGACCGCATTCCCCCGTCGTCTCTGGAAGTCGTGGGGACGATGCTGGCGCGACGCGGGATTCGCGGCTCAATCGCCCGCAGGCGACGCGATGACGGGGCGTGAAAATCGAAACTCAGTATCGGCGCGGGATCCCGGGAAGGGCAGGACGCCGGGCGCTCGCAAACAGACTTTTACGCTTGCGATCACCAATGGCGCGCACTACAATTAGTCATCGGACGCGAAATGAACACTACAGGTAGTGTTGCGTGGCCGATACTGAACGAGTGCGCTCACTGCCCCGACGGCGGCGATGCGGCAGTCAAAAAGGCCCGCCAGAGGCTAAAAAAGAACAAGACAGGAGCGACGTCTTGAAAGTAAACAGCCAGAGGGTGTCGAGCATGGTCCCGGTCACCGGAACGACCGGCGCAATGTCGGCCAGTGCCGCAATGCCGGCCAGTGCCATGTTGCCGGCGGTCGGCGCAGTTGCCGTCGGCATGCAGCGAATGGCAAAGACCGGGTAGCCGGTCGCCGGCCAGGGGTCGGCGCGGCAACCTTTATTCATCGTTCATAGGCAGGCCAGGTCGCCGCATGGCGCCAGGCAGCCAGGGTGTTCGCCCACGCGGCGGACAAATCAACACAGAAGGAAAGACGCAATGCAATGGATTGGTGAGTCCGTGCGGGAATCGGTGTCGCCGCGCACAGCGGGACTGACGGCGAAAGCAGGTGAGACGGACGTGCTGTCGGAGCGCCGTTTCGACGACTTCAAGGTGATCCGCCGCAATGGCGCGGTGGTGGAATTCCATCCGGAGAAGGTCTCGATCGCCATGACCAAGGCGTTTCTTGCCGTCAATGGCGGGCAAGGCGCGGCGTCGGCGCGAATCCGGGAACTGGTCCGGAGCCTGACGGAAGGCGTGACGGCGGCTCTGATCCGCAACAAGCCGGCCGGCGGCACCTTCCATATCGAGGATATCCAGGATCAGGTGGAACTCGCGCTTATGCGTTCGGGCGAGCACGACGTGGCGCGCGCCTACGTGCTGTACCGCGAGAAGCGGACTCAGGAACGGGCGGCGAAACGCGCCCAGCAAGCCGAGCCGGCCAACCGCCTGACCGTGACCGACAAGGGCGTCAGCCGGCCGCTGGACGAGGCCGCGCTGCGTTCGCTCGTGGCTATCGCCTGCGAGAACCTGGGTTCAGGCGTCTCGGTCGATGCGGTGATCGACGACACCATGAAGAACCTCTACGACGGCGTGCCGCTCGACGAGGTGTACAAGTCTGCGATCCTCTCGTCGCGGGCGCACATCGAGAAGGACCCGGCCTACAGCCAGGTCACGGCCCGACTGCTGCTGCACTCGGTGCGCCGCGAAGTGCTGGGCGAGGAAGTGAGCCAGCCGGAGATGGCTGACCGCTACCCCGACTATTTCGGCCAGTTCATTGCCCAGGGCATCGAGGCCGGGCTGCTGGATCCGCGCCTGGCCCAGTACGACCTCGACAGGATCGGTCGCGCACTGGACTCGTCGCGGGACTTCCAGTTCAGCTACCTCGGCCTGCAGACCCTGTACGACCGCTACTTCCTGCACATCGACGAACGTCGCATCGAACTGCCGCAGGCGTTCTTCATGCGGGTGGCAATGGGCCTGGCGCTCAACGAAATCGACCGCGAAACCCGCGCGATCGAGTTCTACCAGCTGCTGTCCAGCTTCGATTTCATGAGCTCGACGCCGACCTTGTTCAACGCCGGCACCCAGCGCTCCCAGCTGTCCTCCTGCTACCTGACCACGGTGGCCGACGACCTCGACGGCATCTACGAGGCCATCAAGGAGAACGCGCTGCTGGCCAAGTACGCCGGCGGCCTCGGCAACGACTGGACCCCGGTGCGGGCGCTCGGCAGCCACATCAAGGGAACCAACGGCAAGAGCCAGGGCGTCGTGCCGTTCCTGAAGGTGGTCAACGACACGGCCGTGGCGGTCAACCAGGGCGGCAAGCGCAAGGGCGCCGTCTGCGCCTACCTCGAGACCTGGCATATGGACATCGAGGAGTTCCTGGAGCTGCGCAAGAACACCGGCGACGACCGCCGCCGCACTCACGACATGAACACCGCCAACTGGATCCCGGACCTGTTCATGAAGCGGGTGGCGGAAGACGGCGACTGGACGCTGTTCTCGCCTTCCGACGTGCACGGATCTCCACGACAAGTACGGCAAGGCGTTCGAGGAGGCCTATCTGGGCTACGAACGCAAGACCGCAGTCGGGCGAGCTGCCGCTCTTCCGCAAGGTCTCGGCACTGGGCCTGTGGCGCAAGATGCTCTCGATGCTGTTCGAGACCGGGCATCCCTGGATCACTTTCAAGGATCCGTGCAACATCCGCTCGCCCCAGCAGCACGTCGGCGTGGTACACAGCTCCAACCTGTGCACCGAGATCACGCTGAACACCAACAGCCAAGGAGATCGCGGTCTGCAACCTCGGCTCGGTCAACCTGGTCGCCCACATGAAGCAGGCGGAGGGCGCCGACGGCGGTCCGGTGAAGGCGCCGGGGCGATGGTGCTCGATCATGCCAAGCTCAAGCGCACCGTTTCGACGGCCATGCGGATGCTGGACAACGTCATCGACATCAACTACTACGCCGTCGGCAAGGCGCGCAACAGCAATCTGAAGCACCGTCCGGTCGGCCTGGGGATCATGGGCTTCCAGGACTGCCTGCACCTGATGCGCACGCCGCTGGCGAGCGAGGCTGCGGTGACGTTCGCCGACCAGTCGATGGAAGCCGTCTGCTACCACGCGTACTGGGCGTCGACGGAACTCGCGCGAGGAGCGCGGCCGCTACGCCAGTTACCGCGGCTCGCTGTGGGACCGCGGCATCCTGCCCCAGGACACGCTCGAGTTGCTGGCCCAGCAGCGCGGGGGCTACGTCGACGTGGACATGTCGGCGACCCTCGACTGGGACAGCCTGCGCGAGCGGATCAAGGTCCACGGCATGCGCAATTCCAACTGCGTCGCCATCGCGCCGACCGCGACCATCTCCAACATCATCGGGGTGTCCGCCTGTATCGAGCCGACTTTCCAGAACCTCTATGTGAAGTCGAACCTGTCGGGCGAGTTCACCGTGGTCAACGACTACCTGGTCCGGGACCTCAAGCAGGCGGGTATCTGGGATGAGGTGATGATCGCAGACCTCAAGTTCTTCGATGGCAGCGTCGCCAAGATCGACAGGATTCCCGCCCCGCTGCGCCAGATCTATGCCACCGCGTTCGAAGTCGATTCGCGCTGGCTGGTCGAATGCGCGGCCCGGCGCCAGAAGTGGATCGACCAGGCCCAGTCGCTCAACATCTACATGGCGGGCGCCTCCGGCAAGAAACTGCACGACACCTACATGCTCGCGTGGCAGCGAGGCTTGAAGACGACCTACTATCTGCGCACCGTCGGAGCGACCCATGCGGAGAAGTCGACCTCGGACCGGATGGGCCAGCTCAACTCCGTTTCGAGCAACGGCAACGACGCCGGATTCTCCTACGGCGCGAAGCCGTCGGAGCCGGACGAAGCCGATGCAGGCGTCAAGTTCTGCATGATCGACGATCCGGATTGCGAGGCCTGCCAGTGATGTCCGGTGTGCGCGGCGCGACGCGCCTTCGTGGTCGCGCCGCGCGCACCGGCAAGCACCACGGCCGCGTTTCGACAGGACGCAAATGACGCAGCGCTCTGTCGTTCGATCAACACTAAAGTCAAGTTGAATTTTCCGAAATCCGTTGCAACTGCTATACAGCTGACGTATGATTTGCACAGTGCATAACTGGTGAATCTCGCGTTAGTACAAGTAGTTAGTTATGGCAGTTAACTCCTTATAGCTAAAGCGAGAGATTAGATGCTTTCCTGGGACGAACCAATTTTCGTAAGGCCTGCTGACAGGCCAGGCAACCGGGCCGACAGGTCCGATCAATTCGCGGAGCCCGCCCTTCAGCCGGTGGCCTCCAAGTCCTCCGTTCCCTCCTCCGTTCCCTCCCGCTCTCCTGTGCAATCCGACGTGGCGCCGATCTTCGACGCGGACATTGCCCTCGCGCCCGCGAAGCGGGTGGCGGTGCAGGCGCCGACGACCGACGCTTCGATCAAGGCCGCCTCGGATCGTCGAGTCAGGGTCGAAGACAAGTTCATCATCAACGGTGCCTCGGACGTCAATCAACTGGTGCCGTTCAAGTACAAGTGGGCCTGGGACAAGTACCTCGCCACCTGCGCCAATCACTGGATGCCGCAGGAAGTGAACATGAGCCGCGACATCGCGCTCTGGAAGTCGCCCAACGGGCTCACCGACGACGAGCGACGCCTGGTCTGCCGCAATCTCGGTTTCTTCGTCACTGCGGATTCGCTGGCAGCCAACAACATCGTGCTCGGCACTTATCGGCATATCACCGCGCCCGAATGCCGGCAGTTCCTGTTGCGCCAGGCATTCGAAGAAGCGATTCATACCCACGCCTACCAGTACATCACCGAGTCCCTGGGCCTGGATGAGTCCGAGATCTTCAACGCGTATCATGAAATCAAGTCGATCCGGGACAAGGACGAGTTCCTGATCCCGTTCATCGATACGCTGACCGATCCGCACTTCAAGACCGGGACGCCGGAGAACGATCAGAAGCTGCTGCGCTCGCTGATCGTCTTCGCCTGCCTCATGGAAGGGCTGTTCTTCTATGTCGGGTTCGTTCAGATCCTGGCGCTCGGCCGCCAGAACAAGATGACCGGCGCGGCGGAGCAGTACCAGTACATCCTTCGTGACGAGTCGATGCACTGCAATTTCGGCATCGACCTGATCAACCAGATCAAGCTGGAAAATCCGCATCTGTGGACGTCGGAGTTTCGCGACGACATCCGCCTGCAGTTCAAGAAGGCGGTCGATCTGGAGTACGCTTACGCTGAAGACACGATGCCTAGGGGTGTGCTGGGGTTGAATGCCTCGATGTTCAAGGGCTATCTGCGTTTCATCGCGAATCGCAGGGCCCAGCAGATCGGTCTCGATCCGCTCTTCCCGAACGAGGAGAACCCGTTCCCGTGGATGAGTGAAATGATCGACTTGAAGAAGGAGAAGAACTTCTTCGAGACCCGGGTCACCGAGTACCAGACCGGTGGTGCTCTTGCCTGGGATTAGGAAACGCGGATTGCCGCGAAATCAGGATACGCCTTGAGGGAATCGAAGGGAGCGCGTACGCGGAAATCGGGCATGGTCCCTGCCATGCGCGGTAATGCCGTCGCCACAGTTCCCTTCCTTTCGTCTGCTGTTTGCTCGCATTCGGCGCTTCGCCGACCGAGCGTCCCGATCCCCTCGTACAGACTGGCCGGCATGATGACCAGCCACCACGAGCGGGGTCGTACCGAATTCATTAGCGTAGGTACCGTTCAACCCACGTCTGCGCCGATGAATAGCCCGTGCAACAAGCGAGCATCTGATCGATTCCGATCGGGGGCTTCCTTGTTACGGGCTTCCTTTATAGCAACTTCCTTTCAAGGAGTACTCTGATGGCAATTGCCAAAGCGAACGCCGCAGCAACCAAGAAGCCCGCTGCAACCAAACCTGTCGTGAAGAAAGCAGCAGCCGCCAAGAAGCCCGCAGTCAAGAAGGCAGCGAAGAAGCCTGTCGCCAAGAAGGCAGCCGCCAAGAAGCCCGCAGCCAAGAAGGCGGTGAAGAAGCCGGCGGCGAAGAAGGCTGCAGCCAAGAAGCCGGCGGCCAAGAAAGCGGCGAAGAAGCCTGCGAAGAAGGCGGCAAAACCTGCGGCGAAGAAGGCGGCGAAGAAGCCTGCGAAGAAGGCAGCCAAGAAACCTGCTGCCAAGAAAGCGGCGAAGAAGCCAGCCAAGAAAGCGGCGAAGAAGCCTGCGAAGAAGGCAGCGAAGAAGCCGGCAAAGAAAGCGGCGAAGAAAGCAGCCAAGAAGCCGGCGAAGAAAGCGGCGAAGAAATCCGCCAAGAAGCCTGCTGCCAAGAAGCCTGCGAAGAAGGCCGCCAAGAAACCGGCGGCCAAGAAGCGGGCTGCTCCCGCGGCAAAAGCCTCCTCGGCGTCCGCGCCGGCGGCAGCTGCTCCGGCCGCCGCATGGCCGTTCCCGACGGGCAATCGTCCGTAGGAAACCGCGTTCTGTTTTCTCAAGAAGAACTATAACGAGTACGCCGCCGCTGAATGTCGCGGCGGCACTTCCCAGCCAGGTTCGCGCCCATCGGGCGCGATTTTTTTTGTGCGAGAATCATCGTCGCCATGAACCCGATCATCTGGATGCTGATAGAGACCTGGGCAGCCTGTTTGCCAGCGCCTGCGTGCTTCGAGCCTATGCCTGGCGGGTTCACCTCAATCCGCACAACCCGGTTTCGCAGTTCGTCAACGCGCTGACCGACTGGCTGGTCAAGCCCCTCGGTCGGCTGGTCAAGCCGACGCGGGCGATGGACTGGCCCAGCGCCATCGCCGGCCTGCTGGTGGCGTTGCTCGTTTCCTTGCTGTTTTTCGTGCTGAACGGCCACACCCCGAATCCCGGCGCGGTCCTGCTGCTCGGATTCATCTGGCTGATCCGCTGGTCGCTCTACCTGATGATGGGGATCATCATCCTGATGGCCATCATCTCGCTGATCAATCCCTATGCACCGCTTGCACCGGCACTGAACCAGATGTCCGACCCGATCCTGTCGCCGATCCGCAGGATCATTCCCCTGGTCGGGAACTTCGACCTGTCGCCACTGGTGGCGATCCTGCTGATCCAGGTCCTGCTGGCATTCGTGCATCCGGGCAGCGTGCCGATGCTGGTCGGGCACTAGGAGGCGATCAGACAGCCTCCTGGTCGCCTGTCGGATCGCCTCCCGGTCCGCCCGCGCGTCGCGCGCCCGGGGGCAAGGTCAACACGGACGCGATGGCGAGGTCAGTGCAACGGCAACCTTTGGGAGAATTGACAGTGCAGTCCGGACAACGAGCGGCACGGGTAGGCATCGACATCGGCGGGACCTTCACCGACGTTGCCCTGGAGCGCGACGGCAAGCTCGTCTCGGCCAAGATCCTTACCGACTATGAGGCGCCCGAGCGCGCCATCCTGGCAGTCCTGCAGGACGTCGCAGCGCAGGCAAACCTGCGGATCGCCGATATCGGCATGATCATCCACGGCACGACGCTGGCGACCAATGCGCTGATCCAGCGCAGCGGCGCCCGGACGGCTTTCGTGACCACCGCCGGCTTTCGCGACGTGATCGAGATGCGCACCGAGAGCCGCTTCGAGCAGTACGACCTCAACATCACGCTGCCGCCCCCGCTGATCGAGCGCTGCGACCGCTTCGTCCTCGACGAGCGGATCGATGCCGCGGGCCGGGTGCTGCGGCCGGCCGTCGAGTCCGACATGGCTGCCGTCGCCGCAGCCGTGCACGACGGCGGCTACGACAGCGTCGCCATCGGCTTCATGCACAGCTACGTCAACGACGTCCATGAGCGCCGGATGCGCGAGGTGCTGCAGCAGAAGACTGCCGGGACTCTCGATCTCCGTGTCTTCCGAGGTGTCGCCGCAGATGCGCGAGTACGAGCGCTTCAACACGGTCTGCGCCAACGCCTACGTGAAGCCGATCATGAAGTCCTATCTCGACCGGCTGGTCGCGTCGCTGCGGCAGGCCGGCGCCACCTGTCCGGTGCTGATGATGCATTCCGGCGGCGGGATCATCTCGGTCGAGACGGCTGCCGAGTTCCCGGTCCGGCTGGTGGAGTCCGGTCCTGCCGGCGGCGCGATCTTCGCCGCCGACATCGCCCGGCGCTACCGCCTGGAGTCGGTCCTGTCCTTCGACATGGGCGGCACCACGGCCAAGATCTGCCTGATCGACGGCTTCGACCCGAAGACCGCCAAGACCTTCGAGGTCGCGCGGACCTACCGGTTCCGCAAGGGCAGCGGCATGCCGATCTCCATTCCGGTGGTGGAGATGGTGGAGATCGGCGCCGGGCGGCGGTTCGATCGCCGGCATCGACGTCATGCGCCAGATCCGCGTCGGCCCGAAGAGCGCTGGATCCGAACCGGGTCCGGCCTGCTACCAGCGCGGCGGCACGCGGGCCACCGTCACCGATGCCGACCTTCTGCTCGGCCGGCTCGATCCGGCGTACTTTGCCGGCGGCGCAATGGCTCTCGAGCCGCGGCTGGCGCAGGAGGCCCTGCAGCGAGACGTCGGTGAAACGCTGGCGCTGGATGTCGCCGATGGCGGCCTATGGCGTCTCGGAGGTCGTCGACGAGAACATGGCCAACGCCGGGCGGGTGCATGCCGTCGAAAACGGCCGCGACATCGCCGACTACACCATGATCACCTTCGGCGGTGCCGGCCCGGTCCATGCGGCCCGGCTGTGCGAAAAACTCGGGATACGTCGCTTCCTGGTGCCGCCCGGCGCCGGGGTCGGCTCGGCCATCGGGTTCCTGCGGGCACCTTTCGGATTCGAGGCGGCACGCAGCGCCTTCATGCGTCTGAGCGAATTCGACGCGGAGTCGGTCAACCGGCTGCTGGAGAGCCTCACCGAGGAGGCAGTCGTCTTCGCCCGCCAGGGGATGGAGCAAGGGCAGCCGCAACTGGAGCGGACTGCCTACATGCGCTATGCCGGCCAGGGCTGGGAAATTCCGGTGGATGTCGCGGTGCAGAGGCGTTTCGCCGATGGCGACCGCGCGAGCCTGAAGGACAGCTTCGAAGCCGCCTATCGCCGCTTCTTCGGCCGTCCGATCGACGGGCTCGATGCCGAGATCGTCAGCTGGTCGGTGAAGGCCAGCTCCCCGCGGCCGCCGGTTGAGCCGATCGCGGAGGTCGCGGCCATGAGCCGGCCGCAACCGCATGGCCGGCGCGAACTCTTCGATGCCGCCAGCCGCACTTTCCACGAGGCGGCGATCTTCAATCGCGAGGAACTCGCAACCGGCGCCTGCGTCGCGGGACCGGCGGTGATCGCCGAGCGCGAGACCTCCACCATCCTCACCGCGGGTTTCGAGGCGGTCGTGCAGAACGACGGCTGCCTGCTGGTCCAGGCAATCGAGCGGACAAGTCCGAGGACAACCACATGAGCAGATCTCCAACCGGCAAGGCCGGCGCCAGCAAGCCGGCAGCCCGGCAAGCCGCGATGCCTGATTCGATGGCCGACATCCACATGCAGGTCATGTGGAACCGGCTGATCTCCGTGGTGGAGGAGCAGGCGCTGACGCTGGTGCGCACGGCCTTCAGCACCAGCGTGCGCGAGGCCGGCGACCTCTCGGCCGGGGTCTTCGACGCCGCCGGCCTGATGCTGGCGCAGGCGGTCACCGGCACGCCCGGGCCACGTCAACGCCATGGCCGAGGCGGTCGGCCATTTCATCCGCGACATCGGTCCGCGACGAGATCTTCGAGGGCGACGTCTACATCACCAACGATCCGTGGAAGGGCACCGGCCACCTGCACGACATCACGGTGGTGACGCCGTCGTTTCGCGGCGGTCGCCTGATCGGCTATTTCGCCTGCACGGCCCATGTGGTCGACATCGGCGGTCGCGGCTTCGGCCCCGACGGCGCGTGAGGTCTACGAGGAAGGGCTGTTCATCCCGATCATGAAGTTCGCGCGAGCGCGGACGAGGTGAACCGCGACCTGGTCACTGATCGTGCGCAACAACGTGCGCGAGGCCGACCAGGTCGTCGGCGACATCTACTCGCTGGCGGCCTGCAACGAGATCGGCCATCGCCGGCTGATCGCCATGCTGGACGAGTTCGGGCTCGACGACCTGCAGGACACTGGGTGACTTCATCCTCGACGCACAGCCGGCGGGCGACGCTGGAGAAGATCGCCGGCCTGCCGCACGGCCGCTATCGCAACCGGATGGTGCTCGACGGCTACGACGAGCCGATCACGATCGCGGTAGATCTGACGGATCGAGCACGACGGCATCGTCGCCGATTTCGCCGGCACGTCGCCGGTCAGCCGCTACGGCATCAACGTGCCGCTGATCTACACCAAGGCCTACGCCTGCTACGGTCTCAAGTGCGCACTGGCGCCGGAGATCCCGAACAACGCCGCCTCGCTCGCGCCGTTCGAGGTCGAGGCGCCCGCCAGGCTGCATCCTGAACGCGCTGCGGCCGGCACCGGTGGCGGTGCGCCACGTGCTCGGCCACTTCATCCCCGACCTGGTGCTGGGCGCTCTTGCACCGCTTCCTGCCGGACCGCATACCGGCGGAGGGAGCGGGCACGCTCTGGAACATCCATATCAGCGCCCGGCCGGTCGACCTCGCCGCTGACGGGCGGGCGGCGACGGGCCGAGATCCTGATGTTCAACAGCGGCGGCGGCGGCGCCCGCCCCGCGCTGGACGGCCTCAGCGCGACCGCCTTCCCGAGCGGCGTACGCACCATGTCGATCGAAGCCACCGAGCAGGTCGGCCCGATCGTCGTCTGGCGCAAGGAACTGCGTCCGGACTCCGGCGGCGCCGGCCGGCAGCGCGGCGGGCTCGGCCAGGTGATCGAGATCGCCGCGGCCGAGGGCTACGAGATCCACTTCAATGCCATGTTCGACCGCATCGACCATCCGGCGGCCGGTCGCGCCGGCGGTGGCCAGGGAGGCGCCGGCGCGGTGCACCTCGACGACGGCACGCCACTGCGCGGCAAGAGTTCGCAGGTGGCAGTGCCGGCGGGGCGCCGCCTTGTCCTCGAACTGCCTGGCGGCGGCGGCTACGGCGAGGCCCGCGGAAGCGCGGCAGCGCGCAACGGCTGGCGCGCAGAGTCTGCGCAACGGTTATGTGTCCCGACGTCAGGCCGGGGAGAACTACGGCCTGGATCCGAACGATGCCGACTACCAGGGAACGCTGCCGTAGGCTGACTCGAAACGGGCGGCGATGGCCGCCCGATCCGGAGCATGGTTCTGCGGTCCCTGGCTTTCGATCTTGATGGCGCCCATGACGCTGCCGAGCATCGCGCAGCGCGACCAGTCCCAACCCTCCGCGAGACCGTAGAGCAGGCCGCCGCGATAGGCGTCGCCGCATCCGGTGGGATCGATGGCCGTGCCGACCGGCGCCGCTTTGATCGTCTCCCGCTCCTTGCCCTGCGCGGTACAGGTGAGAGCCTTCGCGCGCCCCGGGTGACGATCAGCGTGCCGGCCGCGCGCGCCAGTTCGGCTTCGTTCCAGCCGGTCTTGTCGCAGATCAGGCTGAATTCGTAGTCGTTCACCGTCAGCGCCGTGGCCGAATCGAATCAGGGCCCGCAGTTCGTCGCCGCTGAACATCGGCAGTCCCTGGCCCGGGTCGAAGATCGATGGGATCTTCAGCTCGCTGTACTGCCGGGCGTGATCGAGCATGGCCTGCTTGCCGTTGGGCGACACGATGCCCCAGGCAGCCGGCGCCAGGCTGGCGGCGTCGGCCTGGTGCGCTTCGCCCATCGCGCCGGGGTGAAAGGCCGTGATCTGGTTGTCCGAGAGGTCGGTGGTGATGAAGGCCTGCGGCGTGTAGAGCGTCGCTCATCACCTTGACCTGGCTGACGTCGATGCCGCGGCCGGCCAGTTGCCGCACGTAGTCGGCGCCGTCCTCTCCGACAGCGGCAAGGATCGCCGCTTCACCGCCGAGCAGACTCAGGTTGTAGGCGATGTTGGCGGCACAGCCGCCGGCTTCGCGCTTGAGTTGCGGTGTGAGGAACGAGACGTTCAACATGTGGACCCGGTCCGGCAGGATGTGGTCCTTGAAGTGGCCATCGAAGACCATGATGGTGTCGAAGGCTACCGAGCCGCTGATGAGAACGCGTCGTGACATGGAGAGTCGATCCGATGGGACTGCGCAGGGAGCGCAGTCAGGGGTAGAAGAGGGCGACCGAATAGCCGGCGAGCTGGGGCCCATCCGGGTCGAGGTTGATGCGGATCGGCCATTCGCTGCGGCCGTTCAATCCGTCCTGGGAGGCACTGCGATTGAGATAGTCGCCGGGCAGAATGACCTTGCGGACCACGACCGCGCCGCCCTGGTCGGTCAGGGTGAGTTCCATGGCCGGCCAGCGCACCGTGTGGCCATCGCGATTGCGCAGGACGGCGTTGAGGGCCAGGTGGTCTTCGCGGCCGGTCGCCTGGAGCTCGAAGGATTCTATCGACAACGAGGAAAGGCTGCGCACCGGGTCCACGCTCATTCCGAAAGCAGCGGCAAGTACCGCCACCACCGGTCGCAGCACCGGTGCCCGGCTGGCGATCTCGCTGCGGAACAGCAGCGACAACTGCAACAGCGCCAGCACCACCAGGCCGATCACCAGGTACCGGTGGCGGGGATCGGCAAAATAGGCGCTGAGGTCTTCGAACGGCGCGTGCCCCTCGCCGAAAGCCGGCCAGCGCGACGAGTGCGAACGGGAAGTGCGCTTGCTGCCCGGGGCGCCGCGAAACGCCTCCTTCGCCTGGCGGGCGAGCTGGTTGGCGGCGGCCACCTCCGGGTCTTCATCTTCCGCCGGCCCCAGCAGGCTGCTGCGGCTGCGATGGCGACGGGAGCCGCCGGCACCGTCCGCACCCGTCGCCGCGCGCGATCGGCTTGCGAGCCGGGTCGGCGGTCCTGCTGTCGAGTCCCGGTCTGCCGACTGCCGTGCCTTCGATTCGCGCAAGGATTGCCCCGCGGGATCGGATGCCGGCCGCTGATCGTCAGGCGCCTGGGGGGACGCGCGCTCGTCGCGCGCCACGATCGACCGTGGCGGCACGACGTCCTGGGGGCGCGTCTGGGAATAGGGTCCGAAAGTGCTGTCGGAGAGGAAGAACGCGGTTTTCAGCTCGTCGTCGGCTGCGATGACCGTCTGCGGAGAAGCCGCTGAGACGTCGACGCCGGCTGCGGGCCGACCCGATCCCGCGCGTGCGGCAGGCGATGAATCCCGGGACGACGGGGCGCGCCCGCCGTCGGCCTGGCGTGAGCGCGCCGACCCGGGCGTGCCGGTCGAGCTGCTCGAGCCGGCCGGACCTGATGCCGCTTTCTGGCGGGCCTTGCCGGAATCGTCGACATAGCGCAGGTAGTCGATTCCGGAAAACACATGCTGGCACACCCCGCATCGCACCAGTCCGCGGCGCAGCTTGAGCTGGTCGGGTATGACCTTGAAACTGGTCTTGCACTGGGGGCAGGTGGTTGCGAGCGCCATGCCGCTATCTTACTGCCGGCGATCCGCAGCGCCGCCGTCGGCGGCCCGCTTTCCTGCGAGGCACACCCAACCGTCCTGTGTTCGCCACGGTGCGACTGCCACGCTCTCATCGTAGAACACGGACACCTCCTCGATCTGCCGTTCGAGCACGCCGGAAAGCACGAGGGCGCCGCCGGGTGCGACCAGCGACGCCAGCATCGGCGCCAGCAGCTTCAGCGGATTGGAGAGAATGTTGGCCACCACGATATCGGCTGGCGGCGGCAGCGGGTCGGCGCTGGACTGCAGGTCGAGCTCGACCTGGTTGACCCGGGCGTTCTGCTGCGCGCTGGCCAGTGCCTGGGGATCGATGTCGATGCCGATCGCCCGCGCCGCGCCCAGCTTGGCGGCGGCGATCGCGAGGATGCCGGAGCCGCAACCGTAGTCGATCACGCGCTTGCCGGCGAGGTCAGCCTGCTCCAGCCACTCCAGGCACATCCGGGTGGTGGGGTGGCTGCCGGTACCGAAGGCGAGCCCGGGATCGATGATCAGCGCCAGCTTTGCGCTTTGCTCCGCGGGCAACTGCGCCAGATGCCAGCTTGGAACGACCAGCAGGCGTGCCCCGATCGGGATCGGCGTGAACTGCGCCTGGGTTGCGCGGACCCAGTCCTGTTCCTCGATCACCGACACGGTTTCAATCGGGGGCGCAGGCCGGCCCAGGGCGGCGGCAACCGTGTTCACCAGTGCCTGCGGGTCCGTGCCGGCGTCGAGCATGACCGCCAGGCGGGTCCGTTCCCAGCCGAACACCGGCAGGTCGTCCGCTGCGGGAGGGTCGTTCGCCATCCGCGGTTCGCCGAACAGGGGTTGTTCATCGGCGCGAGTCCGCGTCGGCATCCTCGGCTCGAACGACTGAGCGCGCCTGCTTCGAGGCAGGCGTCCGCCCAGGCTTCCGCCTCGTCGCGGGCCACCTCGACCACCGCCTCGAGCCACTGCTGCGTCATCGCCGCAGCGCGAGCGCCTTTTCCAGGTAATGAATGGAGGTCCCGCCCGCGACGAAATGGGCATCGATCATCAGCTCACGGTGCAGCGGGAATGTTGGTGAGGATGCCTTCCACGATCATTTCGGAGAGGGCGATCTGCATGCGCCGCAGCGCCTGCTCACGGGTGTCGCCGTAGCAGATCACCTTGCCGATCATCGAGTCGTAATAGGGCGGGACGAAGTAGTTGTTATAGGCGTGCGAATCGACGCGCGTGCCGGGTCCGCCGGGCGGGTGCCAGTTGGTGATCCGACCGGCCGATGGCGTGAACTTGTACGGATCCTCGGCATTGATGCGGCATTCGATGGCATGGCCGCGGATCTCGATGTCGCGCTGCTTGAAACGCAGGCGCTCGCCGGCGGCAATCCGGATCTGTTCCTGGACGATGTCGATCCCGGTGATCATTTCGGTGACCGGGTGCTCGACCTGCACGCGCGTGTTCATCTCGATGAAGAAGAACTCACCGTTCTCGTAGAGGAACTCGAAGGTGCCGGCGCCGCGATAGGCGATTTTCTTGCAGGCTTCCACGCAGCGCAGACCGACCTTCTCGATGACCCGTCGCGCAATTCCGGGCGCGGGCGCCTCCTCGATGACCTTCTGGTGGCGCCGCTGCATGGAGCAGTCGCGCTCGCCGAGGTAGACGGCATTGCGATGCTCGTCCGCGAGAATCTGGATCTCGATGTGGCGCGGGTTCTCCAGGAACCGCTCCAGGTACACGGCGGGGTTGTTGAAGGCTGCCTGCGCTTCGCTGCGGGTCATCGACACCGCGTTGAGCAACGCGGCTTCGGTGTGGACCACGCGCATGCCGCGGCCGCCGCCGCCGCCGGCCGCCTTGATGATCACCGGGTAGCCGACGGCCTTCGCGGTGGCGAGCACCTCCTTGGGATCGTCGGACAGCGCCCCTTCGGAGCCGGGTACCACCGGCACGCCGGCCTTCCTCATGGCGTCCTTGGCCGAGACCTTGTCCCCCATCAGACGAATGGACTCCGGCCGGGGCCCGATGAAGACGAAGCCGCTGCGCTCTACGCGTTCAGCGAAATCGGCATTCTCCGAGAGAAAGCCGTAGCCGGGATGGATCGCTTCGGCATCGGTGACTTCTGCGGCGCTGATGATGGCCGGGATGTTGAGGTAGCTGTCGCGCGACGCGGCCGGTCCGATGCAGACCGACTCGTCTGCCAGCCGGACGTACTTCGCCTCGGTATCCGCCTCGGAATGAACCACGACGGTGCGAATGCCCATCTCACGGCAGGCTCGCTGCACGCGCAGCGCGATTTCGCCGCGATTGGCGATCAGGATCTTTTCGAACATGACTGAGGGCGGCGGCTATTCGATGACAAACAGCGGTTGTCCGTATTCGATCGGCTGGCCGTTCTCGACCAGGATCTCCTTGACCGTGCCTGCAAACTCGGATTCGATCTCGTTCATGAGCTTCATCGCTTCGATGATGCACAGGGTGTCGCCGATTTTGACCTGGCTGCCGATCTCGACGAACGTACTGCTTTCCGGATTCGGCGCGCGGTAGAGGGTGCCGACCATCGGGGATTTGACGATCTGGCCCTTGGACATCATCTGGACGGGTTCCGGTCCGGTCGCGATTCCGGGGCTGCCGCCCGAGGGGGCCGGCGCCATCATCGGCGACATCGGCATCGGCGGCGGGTTGTACTGCTGGGGTGCGGGTGCCGGTGGCGCCTTGACGATCCGGACCCGGCCTTCGGCCTCGGTGATTTCGAGTTCCGATATCCCCGATTCGGCGACCAGATCGACCAGCGTCTTGAGTTTGCGAAGATCCATTGCTTTTGCCTTTCTGTTGTTCTCTTGGTTCCAGGCCTGGCGCTGCCGCCGGATCCGGTCGCCGGGCCCGACGCCGAACGTCCCGGTGGGTCCGCGCCCCGGATGTCGGGTTCCGACAGCCTCCTAGGTGGTGACCCGGGACGACCTGTCGCCGTCCGCCGGATCCACCGTTCAATGAGGGGAACCCGCTCGCGGATCGCCTGGTTCCCGGTTTGCTATGTACCGGTTCGCTGATTCCTGCCTAATTGGGCGAGCGCATAGTTGAAGGCGGCCTCGTAGCCGTAGGGGCCCAGCCCTGCGATTACCGCCTCCGCCAGGTCCGAAAAATAGGAATGATGCCGAAACGCCTCCCGACGGTGGACGTTCGAGAGATGGACCTCGACGAACGGCACCGCCAGGGCCGCCAGTGCATCGCGAATCGCGACGCTGGTGTGCGTGAAGGCGGCGGGATTGACGATGATGAAGGCGACTTGCTCGTCCCGGGCTGCATGTAGCCGGTCGATGAGGCCACCCTCATGATTACTCTGGAACGATTGCAGCCCGATATCCGCAGCCCGGGCCAGCCCGGCCAGACGCTCATCGATCTGCGCCAGGGTGGTGCTGCCATAGACCGCCGGCTCACGGGTGCCCAACAGGTTCAGGTTGGGACCATGCAGGACGAGGATTGTAGTTTTAGAAGCAGATCGGACCAAGATCAAAGCCGGTCAGTGCACTTCTCAGGATTTTAGCACTTTGCGCAAGGAGTCGACGTCGACTCGGCCAAGAATTTTCGTTTTAACCCTGCCGGCAGGGTCAATTACCACAGTGTAGGGGAGTCCTCCGGCGACGTTGCCGAACTTTGCCGCCAGAAAGGCGCCGGTTGCATTGGCGACTACCAGGGGATAACTCACCGGCACCCGCTGCGAGAATCTGGCAATCGCGTCCTGGTTGTCGACGCCGACACCCAGGAAACGCGTCCCGGATGACTGCAGTTCCGTGGCGAGGGCCGACAACTCCGGCATTTCCTCGATGCATGGCGCGCACCAGGTTGCCCAGAAGTTGACGACCACCTGATGCTTGCGCAGCTGGTCGAACTTGAACACGCGACCTTCCGAGTCCGGCAGGATCTGCTGGTAGAAGAGAGTCACCGCCTCGCCGGTGGCGCGCTCTGCCTGCTGCAGTTCCTGCCAGCGCCACCAGGAAAGTCCTCCGCCCGCCAGTCCGGCCAGGGCCGCAACCCCGAACAGCGCCCTCCGCGGGAGGCGGGGTCGGTTCACGGCGTCTGCCCCCCGTGATCGGCTGCAAGCGCCGCCGGACCCTCGCCGGCGACCAGTTCGCGTACCGCGGCAAGGCCGCCGCGCTCGGCGCGGCCGACGCCGCCGTGGGTCGGCTTCTGCCGCCGCAGCGCGCCGCGCAGGTCGTCGTAGCGGTAGACCGACAACAGGATCGGCAGATCCTGCTGCCAATGGAAGGTGAGGGCCGGGACATCGTTGCGGCCGGCGAAGTGGGCGATCTCGGCGACGTCGAAACGGATGCCGTCGTTCAGCAGCAGCATTTCGAGGTCCTTGGCGTCATCGGTGAACACCTGCAGATGGATCGGCGCGTGCGCGGCGACGATTCCTTTCCAGACCGACCCCGCCAGATAGGGATTGAACGGCGCCAGGTGCTCCATCCAGTGCAGCGCGGCCTTGCGGTAGCGCGCCACCCGCTGGTCGTGTTCGGGATCGAACAGTTGCAGGTGGGCCAGCAGGAACTGATCGATTGCCTCGTTGTCCGGCAACATCGCGGCGCTGATATGGGAGTCGCCGAAGACCTGCCGTGCCGCTTTGCGCTTGGCGCTCTGGTAGTCGAGGCCGCTGTCTGCGATCATCTGCGCCGCGAGGGCGGCCACTTCCGAGCGCGTGGGGTCCATCTGCAAAATCCATTCGTCATAGCATCCGAGCGGGCAGTTTAGCGGATCGGTAGAATCGGGCGATGCATATTCACATTCTGGGCATTTGCGGCACCTTCATGGGCGGCATCGCCGCGATTGCGAAGGAAGCGGGGCATCAGGTCACCGGCTGCGACGCCAACGTCTATCCGCCGATGAGCGATCAGCTGCGGTCGCTCGGGATACGCCTGATCGAAGGCTACGGCGCCGATCAGTTGACGATTGCGCCGGACGTCTGGCTGGTCGGCAACGTCGTATCCGCGCGGCAACCCGCTGATGGAGGCCATCCTCAACGCGGGCGCACGCTATATGTCCGGCCCCCAGTGGCTGGCGGAGGAAGCGCTGCGTTCGCGCTGGGTTCTCGCAGTGGCGGGCACGCATGGCAAGACCACGACGTCCTCCATGCTCGCCTGGATCCTGCAGGAGGCCGGGCTGGAGCCGGGTTTCCTGATCGGCGGGGTTGCCAGTGACTTCGATGTCTCCGCCCGACTGGGCGGCGGCCGCTTCTTCGTGATCGAGGCGGACGAGTACGACACCGCCTTCTTCGACAAGCGCTCGAAGTTCGTCCACTATCGGCCGCGAACGGCAATCCTCAACAACCTCGAGTACGACCACGCCGACATCTTCCGGGATCTCGAGGCAATCGAGAACCAGTTCCATCACCTGGTACGCACGGTGCCCGGCACGGGGCGTGTCATCTACGACGTGACCCAGGCGAGTCTGCGGCGGGTGCTGGCCCGTGGCTGCTGGAGCAGTACCGAGCAACTGGGCGGCCCCGACGGGTGGCGGGCCGAGCGGGTGGTGGAGGGCGCCGAATCCACCGAGTTCATGCTGATGCGCGCAACGCAGCCGGTCGGCCTGTGCAATCTGCCGCTGGCGGGCGCGCACAACCGGGCCAATGCGATCGCGGCCCTGGTTGCCGCGGCGCACGTGGGCGTGGACCATGCCACGGCACTGGCCGCGCTGTCGCGATTCGGCGGTGTCAAGCGCCGGCTGGAATTCCGGGGTCGCGTTCGCGGCGTCACCGTCATCGACGACTTTGCGCATCACCCGACGGCCATCGAGGCCACCATCGCCGGCCTGCGGGCCCGCATGCAGGCCCAGCGCCGGGGCATCGAGCGACTGCCCGGCGTGGCGCTGCGGCCCGGGCGCCTGCTCGCGGTGGTGGAGCCCCGCTCCAATACGATGAAGCTCGGGGCGATGAAGGCGATGCTGGCCGACAGCCTGGTCGGGGCCGACCTGATCTTCTGCCATGCCGGCGGGCTCGGCTGGGATGCCGCTCAAGTACTGGCGCCGCTCGGACTGCGCGCGCGTGCGTTCGACGACGTCGATTCGGTGGTACGGGCCGTCGTGCAGGAAGCGGGCGAGGGCGACCAGGTCCTGGTGATGAGCAACGGCGGCTTCGGCGGCATCCACGGAAAACTGCTGGCGGCGCTGGCTGCCACCACCGGGTCCCACGGTATCGACGTGCCCGAGCCTTTGCGCGCCTCGCACTGATGCGCTGTGAACTGATGCGCCTGAACTGATGCGCCTGAACTGATGCGCTTGAACTGATGCGACCGACGCACCGATGCGACTGATCTACCTGCACGGCTTTCGCTCTTCCTCGCAATCGTTCAAGGCACGGCTCCTGGAGGGGCGGCTTGCCGCGCTCGGGAAGGCGGAATCGTTCGTCGCTCCCGACCTGTCGCCCGAGCCGGATCGCGCGATCGGTGCGATCCTCGAGGACATCAGGCCGCGCACCGACGACACCCTGGTCGGCAGCTCGCTCGGCGGCTGCTACGCGACCTGGCTGGCCGAACAGATCGGCTGCCGGGCGGTCCTGCTCAACCCCGCGACCCACGCGGCGCGCGACCTGGCCGGGCAGGTCGGGGCGCAGACCGGCTATCACGACGGCCGCCCGTTCGTCTTCGAGCCCGCCTGGGTCGAGCAGCTGCGCCGCTATCAGGTCGACAGGATCACGAGGCCGGAGCGCTATTTCCTGATTGCCGCGCAGGGGGACGAAGTGCTGGACTGGCGGGAAATGGTTGCCGCCTACCCCGGGGCGCGCCAGCGGATACTGCCCGGGAGCGATCACGGGCTTTCGGATTTCGGGGACCATATCGACGAGGTCCTCGCGTTTGCGGATTCAAGACAAGGATGATTGATGCGATTGATCGGTAAAGTTGCAGTGATCACCGGGGCTGCGGGCGGCATCGGCCTGGCCACCGCCCGTAAATTTGCCGCGGAGGGCGCTGCGGTGACGCTGGCCGACTTGCGGGCCGACGACCTGGCCAAGGCGCGCGCGACCGTGCTCGCGGCCGTACCCGACGCGACCGTCGAAACCGTCGTGGTCGACGTCACCCGTGCCGATCAGGTCGCCGCCATGGTCGACACCACCCTGTCGCGCTTCGGGCGGATCGACTGTCTGGTGAACAACGCCGGAATCACCAGCGACGCCCGCCTGGTCAAGATGACGGAGGAACAGTTCGACCGGGTGATCGAAGTCAACCTCAAGGGTGTGTTCCGCTGCACCCAGGCGGTCGTCGATCCGATGATCCGCCAGGGGGCGGGCGTGATCCTGACCGCGTCTTCGGTGGTCGGCCTCTACGGCAATTTCGGCCAGACCAATTACGCCGCCACCAAGGCCGGCGTCATCGGTTTCACCAAGACCTGGGCGCGGGAACTCGGGCCTAAGGGCATCCGTGTCAATGCCGTCTGCCCGGGCTTCATCCGCACGCCGATCCTGGACACGATTCCGGAATCGGTGATCCGGAAGATGGTCGAAAAAGTGCCGCTCGGGCGGCTCGGTACGCCTGAGGAAATAGCCAACGTCTATGCCTTCCTCGCGTCGGACGACGCCTCGTACCTGAATGGTGCTGTCATCGAGGTGTCCGGCGGCATCCAGTTGTAGGCCGGATGGCCCCGTCGGCCGGCGCGCGCCGGCGGGTCTGCCATCGTCGGCAGATATAATCACGGACCCTTCAGCCTCCGCTGCCCACCGGCAGCGCGCCCGTCCCACCGATGCCCAGCCAGAACGTCTTATTTGAAGAGGCCGGCCAGTTCAAGACCGGCGTGATCCTGCAGGACAGCGGTCAGAGCCTGCAGGTCGAGCTGGCATCGGGCAAACGCGCCAAGGTCAAGCAGGCGGGCGTGATGCTGCGTTTCGACGAGCCCGATCCGGCGGCGATGATGGCGCAGGCGCTGCAAACCGCCCAGGGTATCGACATCGACTTTCTGTGGGAGTGTGCACCGCAGGAAGAGTTCGAGTTCCTTGCGCTGGCGGACGAGTACTTCGGCCAGGAGCGTACGGTGATCCAGTCGGCCGCGTTGCTGATGAAACTTCACGGCGCGCCGGTCTACTTTTATCGCAAGGGTAAAGGACGATACCGGCCGGCGCAGCCGGACACGTTGCGGGCGGCGCTGGCGGCCCTGGAGCGTAAACGTCGACAGGAGGCGGAGATTGCCGAACTCGCCGACCAGCTGACGGCCGGCGAGCTGCCCGCCGCGATCGCCGGCAAGGTCTCGGACCTGCTGGTGCAGAGCGACAAGCAGGGTATCGAATTCCGTGCGCTGGACATCGCCTGCCAGCGCACCGGCCTCTCCCCAGAGCGCCTGCTGCTCAAGGTGGGCGCGGTACCCAGCCCGAAGCTGCTGCACATCAGCCGGTTCCTGCGCAACCACTTCGCGGCGGGCCTCGATTTCCCCGCGTCGTTGACGCGTGAGTTCGCCGT
Source organism: uncultured beta proteobacterium (assembly GCA_963834335.1). Taxonomy (GTDB): domain Bacteria; phylum Pseudomonadota; class Gammaproteobacteria; order Burkholderiales; family Burkholderiaceae_E; genus Lautropia. The sequence goes on from CAWIBK010000009.1 coordinate 420,621, forward strand.
GCCGGATCTCGAGGACCTGCCGCACGCCGGGGTGGAGGCTTTCTCCATCGACGACGAGACGACTACCGAGATCGACGACTGCCTCTCGTTGCAGACGCTTCCGGACGGCCGGCTGCGCCTGGGCGTTCATATCGCCGCCCCGGCGCTTGCCATCCAGGCAGACGATCCGATCGACAAGGTGGCGCGCGAGCGAATGACCACCGTCTACAGCCCCGGCAGCAAGATCACGATGCTGCCTGAGGCGGTCGTGCGGGCGTTCTCGCTGGACGCGGGAACCGAGCGGCCGGCCTTGTCGCTCTATGTGGATGTCCATCCGAAAACGATGCAGGTGCTTGAGCAGTTCTCGCGCATCGACCGGATCCGCGTCGCCAGCAACCTGCGGCACCGGCAGTTCGACGGTCTGGACGACGAGGAGCGTCTGCTGCGCGGAGACCCCGGCGACTTCCCCCATGCCGAGGCGTTGTCGGTGCTGTGGCGCTTCACGCTGGCGCAAAGTGCCGAGCGCGACCGCGTGCGGGGCAAGCCGGAGCAACGCTCGCGCGCCGACTTCAGTTTCTATATCCGCGGCGAGGAAGTCGAGATCCGCCGCCGGCGCCGCGACGCGCCGATCGATCGGATCGTGGCCGAGATGGCGATCCTCGCCAACAGCCTGTGGGGCAAGCTGCTGGCCGACCATGGCGTGTCGGGTCTTTACCGCTCCCAGGCGGTCGGTCGGGTGAAGATGTCGACTCATCCGCTGGAGCACCAGGGACTCGGGGTGGCGCAGTATGCCTGGTGCACTTCGCCGTTGCGCCGCTATGTCGACCTTGTCAATCAGATGCAGCTGGTCGCGGTCCTGAATGGCGAGACTCCCGCGTTTGTCCAGAACGATACCAGCCTGTTCGCCATCCTTTCCGCTTTCGAGGCACGCTACACAAGCGTCAACGAGTATCAGCAGACGATGGAGCGCTACTGGTGCCTGCGCTGGGTTGCCCAGCAGCCACGCCGGCGGCTCGAGGCCACGGGCATCCGCGACGATACCGTTCGCCTGATGGAAGCCCCGCTGTATTTCCGCGTGTCCGGCGGCCCGCCGCTGGCTGCCGGGCAGCGGCTGCTGGTCGACGTGCTCGAGTGGGACGAACTGGACCTCACGATCCAGGCGCGGGTGGCCCAGTTGCTGACCGATCCCGACAACCCCGACTCGGTCGGCTCCGAGGCCACGGCCGAAGCGGAACCGGCCCGTACCCGGGACGAGCTCGACGGTGAGCCGGTCGCGGTCGGGCAACTGGGCGCCGGCGAGGACAGCGTACCGGCAGCTACCCAGCACGTCGGTGCGGTACAGCCCATGGGCACGGAGTCGTCGGGACCATGATCGCGGGGCTGTGGGCGATGATGAGGCAGTCCTGGGCACGAAAGGACCCGCTCACCGTCGGCTTCCTGGTGTCGCTGGTTTTTCACCTGGCCGTGATGATGGTGCGCTTTGCCCCGCCTGATCCGCTCAAGTTCATCCCGAGCGAGTCACAGCTCGAAGTCGTGCTGGTCAATGCCAAGACCAAGGAGGCGCCGCTGGCCCCCGAAGTGCTGGCGCAGGTCAACATGGAAGGCGGCGGCGACCGGGACAGCGGCCGCGCACGCTCGCCCCTGCCCGCCGAGAGCAAGGCCGAAGACGGCGAGGCACTGCAGCCGCAGCAGGCGCGCCAGCGCCAGTTGGAAGAGGAGCAGCGCCGGCTGCTGGAGCTGGCAAAAGGACCGCGCAACTACGTCCAGACGCCACCGGCACGCCAGGACGACCCGCCGGCGGATGCGCCCAACGCCGATGAAACCAAGGCGATGATCGCCCGCCTGCAGGCGCAGATCGACCGCCAGATCGAGGACTACAACAAGCGGCCGCGCCGCCTGACCTATGGCGTCAATGCCGTGGGAGTCAAGTACGCCCGCTATGTCGACGGCTGGGCCGATACCATCGAGCGGATCGGAACCGACCGCTTTCCGCCCGAAGCCCGCGGCAAGATGTACGACTCGCTGATCATCACCGTGGAGATCGATCGCTTCGGTAACGTGGTGGATGTCCTGATCAACAAGAAATCGAAATACGAAACGCTGAACCGCGTCATCAAGCAGATCGTCTATGCCGGAGCGCCCTACGCCGCGTTCACCGATGAGATGCGCAAGGACGGCGACATCCTGCAGATCGTGAGGACCTGGACCTTCACCAACAATTCGCTCAAGACCAAGTCGGTGAGCAAATGAACGACGCCGGCGATGTTGACCGCTATCTCGTGGTCGGCAATCCGATCGCCCACAGCCGTTCGCCGGAAATCCACGCCGAGTTCGCCCGCCAGACGGGACAGCCGATCAGCTACCGCCGCCAGCTGATTCCGACCGAGCCGGCTGACGCCTTCGACCGGGCGGTGACGGCATTCGCCGAGGCGGGTGGCCGCGGACTCAACGTGACCCTGCCCTTCAAGGAGCGCGCTTTCGCCTGTGCCACCCGTCACAGCGAGCGCGCCCTGCAGGCAGGCGCGGTCAATACGCTGGCGCTGGGCGACGACGGGATCTACGGCGACAACACCGACGGGCCGGGCCTGGTCTCGGACCTGCAGGGCCGGCTGGGCTTCGACCTGCACGGCAGGTCGGTGCTGCTGCTGGGCGCCGGCGGCGCCGCACGCGGCGTGATCATGTCCCTGCTGCAGGCCGGCGTTGCCCGGCTCACGGTGGCCAACCGGACGCCGGGGCGCGCGCGCGAGCTGGCTGCACGGTTCAATGCCGCGCCGGCGGTGCGCGACGCCGGCCTCGCGGCGGTCGGAGCGGCGGCGCTGGACGCCGCGCCGCCGGCGGATCTGGTGATCAACGCCACCTCGAGCGGTGTATTGAATGCCGCGCTCGCCCTGCCGCCGGACCTGTTTCGCGACTGCGCGCTGGCCTACGACTGCGTCTATGGCGCGCAGGACACCGACTTCATGCGGATGGCCAGAGCCGGTGGCGCCGCTCAGGCCTCCGACGGCCTGGGGATGCTGGTCGAGCAGGCTGCCGAGAGCTTCCTGATCTGGCGCGGCGTGCGGCCGCAGACGGCGCCGGTGTTCCGGATGCTGCGAGCCTCGGTCGCCTCGGTCGCTCGGTCGGTTGCCGCGGTGGCAGCGCGGGCTGCCGATGGCGCCTAGGACGATCGGCAAAGGCCTGCTGGCGCTGCTGCTGCTGGTCCTGGGCTTGCTGCTGGCGCTGCAGTTGTGGTTCCTGATGCATGTCATCATGTGGCGCGAGGTCAATCCGTCCTCGACCCGCTTCATGCGCGAGCAACTGGCCGTGCTGCAGGAGCGCAACCCCTCGGCAAAGCTGGACCACCGCTGGGTGGCGTACGACCGGCTCTCGGTGCACTTGAAGCGCGCGGTGATCGCGTCGGAAGACGCGAAGTTTCCGGACCATGACGGCGTCGACTGGAACGCGATCGAGCAGGCGATGGAACGCAACGCAAAACGGGGGCGGACGGCCTTCGGCGGATCGACCATCACCATGCAACTCGCCAAGAATCTCTTCCTTTCCGGCGAGCGCAGCTACCTGCGCAAGGCGCAGGAACTGGTGATCGCCTACATGCTGGAGGCGACGATGAGCAAGCGGCGGATCCTGGAGATCTACTTGAACGTGGCGGAATGGGGGGTCGGCGTGTTCGGCGCCGAAGCCGCCGCCCGTCATCACTTCGGTGTCTCGGCAGCACAACTGACACCGGCGCAGGCGGCGCGGCTGGCGGCAATGCTGCCGCGTCCGCGCTACTATGACCGTCATCGGGACAGTACCCTGCTGGCCCGGCAGGCAGCGATCGTGCAACGGCGCATGCCCGCAATCGAAGTGCCATGAACGCCCGGCGGCCCCGGCCGCACATCCCGTCCCTTTCGCCGTCCAGGGTGCAGCAGCGATGACCGGTCCCGCAGACTCCCCCACGCCCGTCCCCACGCCCGTCCCGGCGCCGGCAGTCCCGCAGGAAGCGGCCGCCGGCGACGTTGCCGCGGCTGGGGCCGAGACCGAAGTCAAAGCCGAGGTCCAGGCCGATGCCGAGGCGGATGCCGATGCCGATGCGGCGCAGGAAGCGGTGCAGCCGAAGGACTACGAGGAGGCGCAACGCGCGCTTTCGGAAGTCCAGGAACTCCTGCGGCACTACGACGCGGTGCGCGAGCAGGCGCACAACGAGGGGCAATCGGCCGGTGGCGATCGCGCCGAGATCGTCGAGCGGCTGAGCGAGGCGCAGTACCTGTCGCACCTGCGCGCCCGGGTCGAGCGCCTGCATCCGGCCGACGTCGCCTACGTGCTCGAGGCCCTGCCTCGCGAAGAGCGCCTCCTGGTCTGGGACTCCGTCAAGGCGGAAGCGGACGGCGCGATCCTGCTGGAGGTATCGGAGCCGGTCCGCGATTCGCTGATCGATTCGATGACGCGGGCCGAACTGGTCCAGGCGGTCAAGGGACTGGATGCGGACGACCTGGCCGACCTTGCGGACCATCTGCCGATCGAGGTGGTCGACGAGGTTCGCCGCCAGTTGACGCCGGAGGAGCGGGAGCAGTTGCGGGCCGCGATGTCCTACCCCGAGGAATCGGTCGGCGCGCGCATGGACTTCGACCTGGTCACGGTGCGGGAGGACGTCAAGCTGGAGGTGGTGCTGCGCTACCTGCGCCGCTTCGAGGAACTTCCCCAGCACACCGACCAGGTGTTCGTGGTCGATCGCTACGACACGCTGAAGGGCTCGTTGCCGATCGATCAGTTGCTGATCAATGAGCCCGACACGCTGGTTTCGGACGTCATGCGGCGGGACCTGCTGACCCTGCGCGGGCTGGACGACGTCGGCTACGCGGCCCAGGCATTCGAGCGCTACGACCTGGTGTCGGCGCCGGTCACGGACCCGCACGGCCACCTCATCGGCCGATTGACGGTCGACGAGGTGGTCGACATCATCCGGGAGGAGGGCGAGGCCGACGTCCTGCAGCAGGCCGGCCTGCGCGAAGACGAAGACCTGTTCGCGTCGATCTGGTATTCGGCTCGCAACCGCTGGTTGTGGCTGGCCCTGAACCTGGTCACCGCATTTTTCGCATCGCGGGTGATCGGTCTGTTCGACGACACCATCGAGCGGGTGGTTGCACTGGCCGCGCTGATGCCGATCGTCGCCGGCGTCGCCGGCAACTCCGGCAACCAGACCATGACCCTTGTCATCCGCTCGCTGGCGCTGGGTCAGGTCAACCGCAGCAACGTCAATCGGCTGATCCGCAAGGAACTGCTGATCGCCACCCTCAACGGGCTGGTCTGGGGCGGCGTCGCGGGTCTGTTCGCCTGGCTGCTCTACCGGGGCCATCCCTATGGGCAGTTGCTCGGTCTGACGATGATGCTGGCCATCGTGCTGAACCTGCTGATCGGCACGCTCATCGGCGTGCTGGTGCCCTTCATGCTGGAGCGGGCGGGCCGCGATCCTGCGATCGGCTCCTCGGTGCTTCTGACCTTTTCCACCGACAGCCTCGGATTCCTGCTGTTCCTCGGACTCGCCACCATTTTCTTCGCGCGTTGAGCCCGGCGCCGGCCGTTCTACCCGCCGCCGGCCAGGAAGCTGCCGGACTTCCCGCCGTGCTTCTCCAGCAGCCGCACCGATTCGATCACCATGCCGCGGTCCACCGCCTTGCACATGTCGTAGATGGTGAGCAGGCCGATCTGGACGGCGGTCAGGGCCTCCATCTCGACGCCGGTCTTGCCCGTGCATTCGACCCGGGCCTTGCAGGTCACCCGGCTCTGCGCCTCGTCGAGCGTGAACTCGGCCGAGACGTGGGTCAGCGCGATCGGGTGGCATAGCGGAATCAGGTCGGAGGTCCGCTTGGCGGCCATGATCGCCGCGAGCCGCGCGATGCCGATGACATCGCCCTTCTTCGCGTCGCCGCGTTGAATGAGCTCGAATGTCTGCGGCAGCATCCTGATCGAACCTTCGGCGATCGCGACCCGGGTGGTGTCGGCCTTGTCGCCGACGTCGACCATGTGGGCTTGCCCGCTGGCATCGAAATGTGACAAGTTACCCATGTTTGCGTGCGTCTGCCCAGGTTGCGGAGGCCGGCCTGCATCATCCTGCCGGCATCGCTATCATAGCAACGTGGACATTCGACCCGAGCAGAAGCATCAACCGGGGCCGGCTGCGGGCGGTCGCGCCGCCGTCGGGTTGCGGCGGCGTCCGCTGAGCCGCCTGCTGGCGCTGGCATCCAGCCTCGCGCTGCTGGCGGGATCGCCGGCAGCAACTGCGCAGGTCGACCGCCTGCCCGATCTCGGTTCGGCCAGCGGCGACGAACTGTCCGGCGCGGCCGAGCGGCGGCTCGGCGAATCGATCATGCGCGAACTGCGGGCCGAGGGCGTCGTCTGGGACGACGCGGAGTTCACCGACTTCTTCAATCGCTTCGCAGCGCCCCTCACCGGCACCCGGGCGGCACGGTCCCAGCAGTTCGAGTTCTTCGCGGTGCGCGACCGGTCCATCAATGCGTTCGCCCTCCCGGGTGGTTTCATCGGCATCCACACCGGCCTGCTGGCTGCGGTCGCCGATGAGTCGGAACTGGCGACCGTGCTCGCCCACGAGATCGGCCACGTCACGCAGCGTCATATCGCGCGGATGCTCAGCAACCAGCGCCAGGCCTCGATGATGGCGCTCGCCGGCGTGGTGCTGGCGGCGTTGGCGGCGTCCCGCTCCAGTCCGGATGGGGCTATCGGCGCCCTGACCCTGAGCGACACGCTGGCCACCCGGTCGCTGTTGTCGTTCTCCCGCGATGCCGAGCGCGAGGCCGACCGTGTCGGCCTGGACATCATGCGCGAGGCGCGCTTCGACGCCCGCGCCGCGCCGCGCTTCTTCGAGCGCCTGCAGCAGTACAACCGCTACAACGAAGGGGGTGCGCCGGTCTACTTCCGGACCCACCCGGTAACCGGCGAGCGGATGACGGACCTGCAGTTGCGGATCCAGGACTTCAAGGCTGTCGACCACGCCGATACGACGGCCTTCCGGCTCATGCGCGCACGGGCGCGCGCGGTCGGCAGCGATGCGGTCGACGCGCTGGCCGCGGCCCGGCGCGAATTCGAGCAGCAGGTCGGTGCGACGAAAGGCGCCGAAGACCCGGCGCCGTGGTACGGCCTGGCGAATGTGGCTCACCTCGGCCGGGACTGGGACGGGTCGGACAAGGCGCTCGACAAGGCCCGGCAGGCGCTGGGCGCACCGCACGTCTATTTCGCGCGCCTCGGCATCGCCAACAGCCTGGGTTCCGGCGACATCGCAGCGGCGGTGCAGCGCTCCGCGGGGGCGCTGCGCGAGTATCCCGACAACCTGGCGATCCTCCGGCTGCGCGCGCAGGTGCTTGTCGCCGCCGGCTCCCATCGCGAGGCGGTGAGCCTGCTGCGGGAGAGGACCGCCGACTTCCGGGGCGATCCCGAACTGTGGCGGGTGCTCGGCGAGGCCCACCAGGCGCTGGGCGAGCGCGGCATGGCGCACAAGGCGGCGGCCGAGGGCTACCTGCTGCGCGGCATGCGCCTGCCGGCGCTCGAGCAACTGCGGCTGGCCCGTGACGCGCGCGACCTCGATTTCTACAACGGCTCGATCGTCGATTCCAAGTTGCGGGAAGTGGAGGCGCTTTATCGCCAGGAGATGAAGGACGCCAGACGCTGACGGCGGCGCGCGGCAGGGGCCGGTTGCCACCGCGTCCCAACCTTTTTCCGGGGTATGCAATGTGGAAGTATTTTGTGCTCGGCGTGCTGGTCGGCTGGCTGCTCGAATGGATCATCGACTGGTTCTTCTGGCGCAGGCCGCCGCTGTCGCGTTCGGCTGCGACCGGCTCCGTCCGGGCGCAGGTCCCGCTGACGGAAATGCCCGGTCATGACGGGGGCGGCGCCGGCGGAATCGGCACCCCGGATCGGCCAGGATCGGTCCGGTGACTCTGCCGGCGTTTCGGCCGGCACTACTGCCGGTCGGGTGGCCGGCGCCGTGGCGACGGGCGCGGCAGGTGCGGTGTCGACCAGTTCCGCGACCCTGACCACCAAAGCGCCGGTCTACCGGCAGGAGGACCTGGAGGCGATCGATGGCATCGGGCCGAAGATCGGCGCCATGCTCAGGAACAACGGCATCACTACTTTCTCCGAACTCGCCGACACGCCGGTGGAGGAACTGGTGAGGATTGTCCAGAGCACCGGCGAACCGGCGGACGGTGCGCAGGTGGCGCGCTGGAGCGGGCAGGCAAGAATGGCGGCTGCCCAGGATTGGGCCGGATTGGCGTCGGCGAAGGGCCGGGAGGCAACCATCGCGCCACGCGGGCAGGATTGAGTTGCCGCCGCTGATCAACGGGCGCACGCTGGAGCAGGTGCGGCGCTACGACCTGTTCAAGCTCCTGGTGGCGCTGGCGCTGCTGGCCCTGTTTCTGGCGTGACCGGTTCGGCGACGAAACCCATATCAGCGCCAAGCGCCGAGGCACCCGACAGCATCGTGTCTTCGATGCGCCAGTCGCCGTCGGCCCGGGCTCCGGCGCGGTAGTGCTCCATGAGCAGCAGGGTTTCTCCATTCGCGCCGCTCGACAACTGCAGCTGGCCGATGTCGCGGTCGTCGATGGCTGCAGGACCGAGATCGGTCTGCAGCAGCAGGTTGCCCTGCGCATCGCTCAGGACCCGCGAGACGCGTTCGACCAGCAAGCCGGTGTGGGTGATGAGACGCTGGCGCGGCGGTTCATTGAGCACGCGCAGGATCAGCGGCGCGAGTCCGATGCGGACGAACGCCCGCTGCGGCCCATTCTGCCAGTACCAGGCGCCGCGATCGTCGCACTCGTAGTTCCTGGCGATGAAGTCGATGATCGGCGGGCTGGTGATGAGGCTGCCGTCGCCGTCGCGCGCTTCGCTGAACCCCGGCAGCGACCGGTCGACAAGAAACCACTGTCCGCGCCGGCTCAGACGCAGCCAGCCGTATACCGCCGGAACCTGAGGCCATTTCTGCATGGCGCGCCTGACCTGGTCATCCAGCATGAGCGACCGACTCCTATGGGGTGATCAGGTGAACTGCCTGAAGAAACCGATGAGGCGCCTCGGCAGCCATTCGACCTTTCCTTGCGGCGTGGCGTGAACGAATCCGACATGGCCGCCGTCGGCGGGGTAGTCCAGCACCACTGCAGCGGAGACCTCGGCCGGGCGCGCCAGCATTCGTTCCGGCAGGAACGGGTCGTTGCGGGCGTTGAGCACCAGGGTCGGCACCGCGATGCCGCCGAGAAACTGCTTGCAGGAACTTCGCTGCCAGTAGTCGGTTGCGCTGGCGAAGCCGTGCAGCGGCGCCGTGACGAGCTCGTCGAAGTCGAAGAAGTTACGCGCTGCCATCAGCCTGCGGCGATCGTAGAGGCCCGGGAAGGCGTCCAGCTTGAGCACGCTCTTGCGCTTCAGGGTGCTCAGGAAGCTCCAGCAGTAGATCCGGTTGAAGCCACGCGACAGGGCGATCGCCCCGGCCTGCAGGTCTTGCGGGGCCGAGATGCTCGCCGCCGCCTTCACGAAACCCGCCTGCGACCCCTGTTCACCCAGCCATTTCAACAGCGCGTTGCCGCCCAGCGAGACGCCGGCGACGAAATCCGGCCTGAGCTTGCGCATGATCCAGTCGACTTCGGCGGAATCGCCCGAGTGGTACGCCCGGGCTAGCAGGTTCGGCTCACCGCTGCACCCGCGCCAGTGCACGACCACGCCGCGCCAGCCGATGGCGAGCAGGTCTGCCATCAGGGCACGCGAGTAGTGGCTGCCGGAGCTGCCCTCCAGGCCATGGAAGAGCGCGACCAGCGGTCCGTCGGTCGTGGCGGAGTCAGGGGCGAGCCCGGGGCGAACCCAGGGGCGGCCAGGGCCCAGTCGAGGTCGATGAAGTCGTCGTCGGGCGTCACCCAGCGCTCGCGCCGGTAGGTCACCCGGGGCCCCCTGGGGATCACGACCGGCCAGATGGTCTGCAGGTGCCGGTTGCCGAGCCAGCGGGGTGGCTGATAGGCGGCCGAGGTCGGATCGGTGTTCACCCGCCTGGACGCCGGGTCGCCTCGCAGCGATGGCGCTGCGGGATCAATGAAGCCTGCCGGGTGGGGACTCATGGGTTGGCCGTTGCGGCGCATGCCCGGGCGCTGCATGGTGCACCAGCAGTTGCCAGCCGGTGCTGTTCTTGACATAGACATTGGTGGCCAGCACCTCCACCACCTCGGTGCCGCTGGTGCCGGTCACGGCGATCTGCTCGATCAGGTTGTGCACCGCGAGCGTGGCACTCTCGAATACCTGCACCTCACGGGTCCGGATGTCGAGCGGTCCGCCGGCGAGGATTTCCTCGAAGGACTGGCGCACCGCGTGCAGTCCGCTGAGTCGCTGGCCGCCGGGATGGATGCAGATGACTTCTTCGTCATCGGCCCACAACGACATCACGCCCGCCAGGTCGGCGTGCGCCAGCGCGGAGTAGAAGGCTTCCTCCACTGCCGACGCGGAAGGAAAGATCAACTGTCGCGGCATGCCAGATGCTGGTCGATTCCGGGGCTCCTCAGCAGCAGTTTATCCGAATGCCGGCGCTCGGACCGGCGGGGCCGCCGCGTCAGGCGGTGGCGGAGAATTTCATGGCCTTGCGCAGGGCCGCGAATACGCGCTCCGGTGTCTGGAGGTTGACACAGTTCATGTGGCCGAACCTGCAATGCGCATCGAGGCAGGGACTGCATTCGAGGTGAAGCCACATGACGCTGCGGCGTGCCGAGTTGAAGCGCTCTGCGCGCGGGTCCCCGCCGCCGTAAATGGCAACATGCGGGCGGCCCATCGCGGCAGCCAGGTGCATGTACTGGGACTCCGACGTGACCACGGCCTGAGCCCTTCCCATCAGTGCAAGCGTCTCGTCCGGATCGAGTTGCCCGCACCAGTTCTGGAGTCTCTCGCCGCACAGCAGCGCGATCTGGGTCGCGGTACTCCGGTCCCGCGGCCGTCCGACCAGCCCGATCGCGAGTTCAGGCCACTGCAGGGAGATCATCGCCGCCAGTGCCGCGAAGTGACGCGCCGGCCATTCGCTGGTGGGCCCCAATTCCGAGGACGGGCACAGCAGGACGAGCGCCTTGTCGGCATCGAGGCCGAGGCGGCGCGCGAGCGCCGGCGTCATTTCCGGTGCGGCGGCCAGCTGTGGCGCCGGGATTCCCGGCGGCAGGACCTCGCCGGGCGGAAAGGCAAGCGCCACGAAACGGTCCGCGGCAGATCGGGTATGGAGGCCATCGACGCCGTTGGGACGATTGACCATGCCGAACACCGCACTGCTGCCGAAACCGATCCGCTGCGGGATTCTCGCCAGCCACGGCGCGATCGCCGCCGTCGTGACCTCCTGCAGAATGTAGGCGCAGTCGTAGGATTTTTCCTCGATCCGGCGTGACAGGGCCATGCGCTGGACGACCGCGATCCGGTCGTGTGCGACCTCGGTCTCGAGGACTTCGTCGACTTCCGCCATCGCCCGGAACACGGCGGCAACGTCGGTATGGGCGAGCACGTCGATTCGTCCGAAGGCGTCGAAGCGGCGAAGCAGCGCGATCAGGGGCTGAGCGAGCACCGATTCGGTGACGGTCGAAGGCGCGATGATCAGCGAGCGCCGGGAGGGCTTTGAGAGAGGCAAGTTCGGGCCACCAGAAGTCTTCGGCAACCGCCAGGACGGGGCGCCGTTCGATTTATGGACTGAATTGTGTCCAAGCCCGTCCCGGCGGCACCGCGACTAAGTCACACTTGCGTCCCCCCGGGGGGATTTCCGGCGGACGTCGCCCCGACCGACAGTGCCTGGCCGGCCGGCCGGTTCAGTGGTGTCCGGTGCGCGTGCCCGGCTTGAGCCGGTAGCGGGTGCCGCAGTAAGGGCACATCGCTTCGCCCGCGGACATGTCCAGGAAGACCCGCGGATGCTGGCTCCACAGGGTCATGGCGGGGTTGGGACAGAAGGCCGGCAAGGACTTGCCGTCCAGTTCCACCGCCGCCTCGGCGGGCGCGGGGTTCTCGATCTGATTCATTTCGATGGTCTGTTCTGCGGCGGGCTTCGGCGGGGGCTTCGGGCGGGGGGCCGGAATCAGGCGGCGACCGGATGCAGCCAGTGCTGGTAGCGTTCCGACTTGCCGGCCACGATCTCGAAGAAGAGGCTCTGCAGCTTGCCGGTCAGGGGGCCGCGATTGCCGGCGCCGATGGTCCGGTTGTCCAGCTCCCGGATCGGGGTGATCTCGGCGGCCGTGCCGGTGAAGAAGGCTTCGTCGCAGCAATAGACCTCGTCGCGCGTGATGCGCTTTTCGATGACTTCGATGCCGAGGTCGCGTGCCAGGGTGATCACCGCATCGCGGGTGATGCCGTCAAGGCAGGAAGCGAGATCCGGCGTGTAGAGCCGGCCCTGGCGCACGATGAACACGTTCTCGCCCGAACCTTCGGAGACGTAGCCTTCGGTGTCGAGCAGCAGCGCCTCGTCGTAACCGTCGTTGAGGGCTTCGGTATTGGCGAGGATCGAGTTGATGTAGTACCCCGAGGCCTTGGCGCGGACCAGGGATGAATTGACATGGTGACGGGTGAAGGAGGACGTCTTGACGCGGATGCCCTTGTTCATGCCGTCTTCGCCGAGGTAGGCGCCCCAGGGCCAGGCGGCGATGGCGACGTGGATCGTGTTGCCCTTGGCAGAAACCCCCAGCTTTTCCGAGCCGATCCAGGCAATCGGGCGCAGGTAGCAGCTGTCCAGCTTGTTGACGCGGACAACCTCCTTCTGCGCCTGCAGCAGCGTCTCGTAGTCGAATCCGAGGTTCATCTGGAAGATCTTGGCCGAATTGAACAGGCGCCGGGTGTGCTCGGGAAGGCGGAAAATCGCCGCGCCTTTGGCCGTCTGGTAGGCGCGTACGCCCTCGAACACCCCCATCCCGTAATGCAGGCTGTGAGTAAGCACGTGGATCTTGGCGTCACGCCAGTCCACCAGCTTTCCGTCCATCCAGATGAATCCGTCCCGATCCGACATCGACATGTCTGTGTTCCTTCCGTGGGCAGCCGCCCCGAGCCGAAATTCTAGCAGCAGGCAGTGAGCCGCCCGTAAGGGCGTACCGGCCCGCCGGCGGGCGACTGTACCGGCAAGGAGGTTCCGCGCGGCCGGGTCGGCTGCGCGGGGATGCACGGGGGCGGTAAACTCGCGCTTTTCGTCGACAGCCTCCCAGGAGGCTGTCCGCTTCTGCCCAGCAATGCCGGCTCCTGCGGCAACGCGCGGCCCCTTCCGGAATCGCCCGTGCAATCGCTTCGCTTTCAGATGGGGGTGCTCGCCACCCTGCAGGCGCTCCTGCTGACCAACAATGTCACGCTGATCGCGATCAGCAGCCTTGCGGGCTATGCGCTTGCCCAGGACAAGGCTTACGCCACCTTGCCGGTGACCGGCTACGTGCTTGGCGCCGCCTGCTTCAGCATGCTGGCCGCGCAACTGATGCGCAAGCGCGGCCGGCGCTTCGGTTACTCGATCGGAGCCATGCTCGCCGGTTGCGGGGCTCTGCTGGCGGCGTGGGCAGTGAGCATCGGCAGCCTCTGGCTGCTGGCGGCGGCAACCTTCGTCACCGGCATCTACAACGCATTCGGTGCAAGTTACCGGTTCGCGGCCGCCGATGTCGCCGATGCCTATCGACCGGCCTTTCGCGCCCGCGCGATCTCGCTGGTCCTGGCCGGCGGAATCATCGGCGGGGTGGTCGGTCCGGAACTGTCCAAGGTCACCCGGGAGATGCTGCCGGCGACGTATGCGGGCTCCTATCTGGTCCTGGCGGGCTTTGCGATCCTGTCGCTGATCCTGGCTCAGTGCCTGCGACTGCCCCCCAGCACAGGCGCGATTGCCCACGGGCCGGCCCGCCCGCTGCTGCAGATCCTGCGGCAGCCGGTCTGCTGGGTTGCTGTGTTCACAGCGGCCAGCGCCTACGGAATCATGAACCTGCTGATGGTGGCCACGCCGCTCGCCATGGCATTCTGCACCCACCCTTACGCCGCGACTGCACTGGTGCTCGAGTGGCATGTGATCGGCATGTTTCTGCCGGGCCTGTTCACCGGCGCCCTGATCACCCGCTTCGGGGTGCTGCCGGTGATCGTGACCGGTTGCGTGCTGATGCTCGTCTGTATTGCCGTGGCGCTCAACGGCGTGACGATCGCTCATTTCGTGGTGGCGCTCGCGCTCCTCGGGGTGGGCTGGAATTTCGCCTATACCGGCGCCACCACGCTGCTCACGTATGCTTACCGGCCGGCAGAGAAGATGCGTATCCAGGGATTCAACGACATGGTCGTGTTCGTGACGATGATCACGTCGTCGGCCTCATCCGGCATTCTGCTGAACAGCAATGGCTGGGCGGTGCTCAACTACCTGTCCCTTCCGTTCGTGCTGGCCGTGATGCTGGCGGTGACCTGGCTGGCCTCGCGCCGCGCGCTGATCGGCGTCGCCTCCTGAGGCGGCTCGCCTCCTGAAGCGCTCCACTTTGTCCCGGGCCCGGGGCTTGCGCCCCGGCCCGCACTGTCATCCGGGCCCGCTGGTCCGTCCGAGATAACCGATTTACAAGGCAATTGCGTGTCACTTCAGGAAAGCAGTCAATATCCCCGCCCCTCAAACCCGCCGGCCGTGACGCTGCCGCCTGCCGCACGCGCGCCGCAGCGCCGCCGCGCTGCCGGCGCCACGCTCATGCTGCTGGCCGCACTGGGTCTCGCGGCCTGCGGGGGCGAGGACCAGAAGTCGGTAGCGTCGTCTGCGCCCGCCCCCGCGGTGCCCGCACCCGGGGCTCCGGCGCCGGGTTCGGCGGGGCCGGCACCGTCCGCCCCGACCGGCCTGCCGATCGCCGCCAAATCCTGCAGTGCCTTCCCGCTTGCAGCCGGCGAGACGGTCGAGGGCAGCGTCGCCGGCAGCGCCGGCAGTGACGACAGCCGGCCGCTGAGTTATTCGCTGCTCACCCCGCCACGGTCCGGCAGCCTGACCCTGAATCCGGTCAGCGGCGCCTTCACCTATGTCCGCACCAGTCCGAGCCGGGGCGACATCGACAGTTTCGTCTACCGGATAACCGACAAGTCGGGGCAAGCTGCCGAGGCGACCGCGCAGATCATCTATGGACGCCGGCGGATCATGGCCCTGGGCGATTCCATCACCGACGGCGTCGAAAGCTACAACGAGCAAAGCGGTGACCTGCCGGCCAAGCCCCTGCGGGTGGGTTATCGCAAGGCCCTGCGCGATCGGCTGCTGGCGGCTGGCTATGCGGTGGATTTCGTCGGCAGCCAAAGCGCCGGCGCCAGTGCCGGCCTGGACGACCCGGCCAACGAAGGTTACTCCGGGGCCCGCCAGCGCGAACTGCGCGACGGCATCACCGCCTGGCTCAACCGGAATCCTTCCGACGTGGTGCTGCTGCACATCGGCACGAACGACGTCAATGCCGCGGCCGAAACCGACGTGACGCCGATCGCCGAACTGCTTGCCCGGGTCGACACCTGGTCATCGAATCCGGCCAACCCGGCGGTCCAGTTGCAGCTTGCCACCATCATCGGTCAGCGATTCGGCGGCGCGTCCTACGTGCCCGTCTTCAACAGGAATCTCAAGGGCATGCATCAGGCCGACTGGGCAGATCCCTCCGGCGCGCGTCCGCGCTTCGTCGTGCGGCTGCTCGACATGAACGCGAAACTCGATGTTGCCACCGACCTCTCGGATCCGGCAGCGGACTCAGTCGGACTGCATCCCAATAGCTCGGGCTACCGCAAGATGGCCGACACCTGGTTCGACGCCCTGGTGCAGGGCGGGGCGGTTCACCGGTGCCCCTGACCCGCTGCGCCCGGGCCTTCCGACGCGAGGCCGAACAGTTCGCGCCATAGGCCGCGGACCGTGCGGACCTCGTCCTGCACCAGATCGGGGGGAACCCGGGCGAACTGTGCGTCGTTGAGCCGCAGCGCGTGCTGCAGTTGCCGGTAGCGGCGGTACGCGCTGCCCACGTCGTCCGCGGATTGCGGGTCGATCAGGCCCGCGCCGGCACACCGCCGCAGCAGCTCGATATTGCCCATGTTGTCCAGGAGGCCGCTGTGGATCGCGCCCCAGGCGAGCACCAGGTACTGGACCATGAACTCGATGTCGACCATGCCGCCGGCATCGTGCTTCACGTCGAACAGATCGCTGCGGTTGGGATGGCCGTCATGCATCTTCCGGCGCATCGTCAGGATTTCGTCCGCCAGCGCCGCGCGGTCACGCGGCCGCGCCAGGACGGTCCGGCGGAAGTCCTCGAACCGTTCGCCGATGCCGGCGTCGCCGGCACAGGCGCGCGCCCGGGTCAGGGCCTGGTGCTCCCAGACCCAGGCCGACTCGGTCTGGTAGAGCGTGAACGCGTTCAGGCTGGACACCGGCAGGCCGGCATCGCCGTTGGGACGCAAGCGCAGGTCGGTCTCGAACAACTGACCGGCCGCGGTGCGGGTCGACATCCAGTTGGCGATGCGCTGGGACAACTGGGAATAGCGCTGCAGCGCATCTTCGTGATCGTCCTCGTAGAGGAAGACCAGGTCGAGGTCCGACGCATAACCCAGTTCCTTGCCACCGAGCTTGCCGTAGGCGACGATGGCAAAACGCGGCTCTTCGCGATGCCTGCGGGGCATCTGCGACCACACCAGACTGGTCGTGATCTCCAGCACCTGATCGGCGAGATCGCTCAGCTGGTCTCCCAGCGCCTCGACCGTCAGTTTGCCCTCCAGGTCCTGCGCGAGCAGCCGGAACACCGCCGCATGATGGGCCTCGCGCATGGCGTCCATCTGCCGCTCGACGTCGGGTGCATCGACGCCGGCGGGCGAGCCCTCCTGGCCTGCGGAGCCGGCCAGGGTGGTGGCGGCAAGCTGCTCTCGCAATTCGCGGCCCCAGCGCTCGGAGTCGAAGGGCGCCAGCAACTGCCCGTCCAGCAGCTCGTCGAGCACGATCGGATGCATCTGCAGGTAGTCGGCGGCCCATTTCGCCTGGGCGATGATCCGCAACAGGTGCTCGAAGGCCTTCGGGTACTCATCGAGGAGATTCAGGTAGGCCGGCCGGCCCGCGGTGGCCTCGAGGAAGTCGCACAACCGCCCGATCCAGGTCGCGACCTTGGGGTCGTCGGCCCCGGTGGGACCCAAGGACACCGACTTGACGATCAGCCGCTCGATGCGGTCGCGGGTGTCGCTGCTGGCCCGCCGGTAGCGGGACGATTCGCGCAGCGCCTCGATCCGCCGGGCGCAGTCCTGGTCGAGAACGGTCTGTTGCTCGTCGCCGGCTGCTTCGGTGCCGACGACCGCCTGACCATTGCCGGAAATCGCAACCCGGGCCTTGCCGCCCGCGACCAGTTCGGCTGCGCGGTTGGCTTCCCGCCGCGCCGGCGCCAGCAGCTTGTCGAACACGTCGATGACTGCCTCGCGCGCCTCTTTCAACCGGGCATCGAATTGGTCCGCGCTCAGGCCGAGCATTGCGGCGATGCCGGCTCGCTTTTGCGGGCGCCGCGGGCAGCCAGTGGGTCTGCTCGTCTTCGAGGTACTGCAGCGCGTGCTCGGTGCGCCGCAGCAGCGTCCAGGCCCGGGTCAGGGCCTCGACCGTCGCCGGTTCCAGCAGGCGGCGCTGGGCCAGGCGCTGCAGCGCCTGCGGGGTCGATCGCTCGCGCAGCAGGGGATCGGGGCCGCCGCGCACGATCTGGAACAACTGGGCGCTGAACTCGACCTCGCGGATTCCGCCGCGACCGAGCTTGACGTCGAAGCCGGCGTTGTCGCTGCGTTCGCGGCGGTTCTCGTTCTTGCGGGCCTCGTCGCGGATGCGGTCGTGCAGCTTCGACAGTGCCGAAAAGGCGGCGTAGTCGAGGTAGCGACGATAGACGAACGGCGTGACCAGTTGCAGCAGCGACTGCTCGTCCGCCGTCGTGGCCTCGGCCGGCGCCAGGCCGGTGCTGGCGATGACCCGCGCCTTGAACCAGGCGAATCGCTCCCACTCCCGGCCCTGTTCGTAGAAGTACTGCTCCAGCATGGTGAGCGAACTGATCAGCGGCCCCGAATCGCCATAGGGACGAAGACGGGTGTCCACCCGGAATACGAACCCATCCTCGGTCGGCTGCGACAACAGCTGGATCATCCGCCGGACGATCTTTTCGGCGGCCTGGGGCTGCGGTCCCTGGTCACGCATGACGAACACCAGGTCCACGTCCGAAGAAACGTTCAGTTCGCAGCCGCCGAGCTTGCCCATGCCGACCACCAGCAGGTCCTGCGCCATCCCCTCGTTGTCGACCAGTTCCTTGCCGCCGGCCACGAACTCCTGCGCGGCCACCCGCAGGGCGTGTGTGATCGACAATTCCGCCAGTCTGGTCGTGGCGAGGCAGATTTCCGCCACCGGCGCCTGCTGGCTCACGTCGCGTTCAATCATCGCCAGCATGACCAGGTTGCGGAATCGCCGCAGCGCGGCTTCGGGCGCTTCGCCGGCGGCCAGACGGCGCTGCCAGAGGTCGGCCAGTACCTGCGGCGTCATCGGGTTGGCGATGAGCTCGGTCAACTGCGCCAGCGAGCCGTCGTCGCGGGCGCGCAGGGCGGCGAGCGCGCGGCGGAAGAAACCGGAGTGCTCCTGCGCCGCGAACGGTTCTCCCTGGTCGGAATCCATCTGCTCGCTCGATGCCATGTCATGAGCGTAACATTTCTCACGCCCCCGACCGGCACCCTGCGTGATCATCCGCAATGGCAACGCGTCGTTGCCAGAGCCGCAATCGGGGGGTTGCTTGATTCGATCGATCGAAGGCCTGCGGGGCCTCGCGGCCATGCTGGTCGCGCTCTTTCACGCCTACGTCTACGGAAAGTGGGGCGGCCAGTTGGCCGGGTGGGGTGTGCTGCAGCATGCCTGGCTGTTTGTCGATCTCTTCTTCGTGATCAGCGGCTTCGTGATGGCGGCAGCCTACGCTCACCGGCTGCAGACGCCCGCGATGCTGGCCTCCTACCTGGTCCGCCGTTTCTTCCGTCTTTACCCGCTGCACATCGTCACCACCGTGGCGGTGATCCTGGCCGCGCTGGGGGTCCAGACCGCGAAGTGGTTGCTGGCTCGCCATGGCGTGGTGCTCGGCGGCGCCGCGCCGTTCGCGGTCCCGTTCTTCGACCCGGGCTATTTCGGCCTGGAGGTGCTGCTGCTGCAGGGCGTGGGTATCCTCCAGAAGGAAATCCACAACTATCCCGCGTGGTCGATTTCGGTGGAGTTCTGGATGTACCTGGTCTTCGGCCTGGTCATGATGCTGGTGCGCACGCGCTGGCTGAGGGTCGCCTTCAGCCTCGCCATGGTGGCGCTATGCGTCGCTTACTTCCTGCGCGTCTGGTTGTCGCTCGCCCCGGCCGGCATTACCCTCGATGTCCAGGGACTGCCGCGGGGCCTGCTCAGCTTCTTCCTCGGCGTGCTGTCCTGTCATGCCTGGGCGTGGATGGGCGCCGGGCGTGCCGCGGCAGCCCCCGCTGCTCAGCCTTCTCCGGTTGCTCCGGCTGCTCCGGTCGCTGCGACGTCTGGCGCTTGTGCTGCCCTCGGCCTGGCCCAGGTCGCTGCCGTCGCGCTGGTGCTGTTCCTGGTGGGCCGGCAGGACCAGCTTGGCGCGGCGCAACTGGCGATCCCGTTTGCATTCGCGGGGTTGCTGCTGACGCTGCTGCCCGACCGCGGCCTGATTGCGCGCTGGCTGCAGACGAGACCGATGCAATGGCTGGGCCTTCACAGCTACGCGATCTACCTGACTCACATCACGGTCTTCACGGTGCTGGACTGGCCGGGGCGCGTGGTCCCCGAACCGGCCAAGCACCTGGTCGGCCTGCTCTTCGTCGCCATCGTGCTGGTGCTGTCCGCTCTCTGCTACCGCCACATCGAAGTGCCCTGGCGGGAACGGGGAAAGCGGATTGCCCGGCGGCTCGAACACGGCTGGGCCAGTCCCGGTCTTCGCACCCCGGCCGCGGATCCGCGGGCGACCGGGGCGCCCTACGCCTGAGTTAGGCCTGAGCCGGAACGGTCCGGTCCGGCCCGGCCCGGCCCGCGATCAGGCCAGCACGTTCTGGTTCGGATCGTCGATCATGGCCGAGAGGGACTGGCTGGGACCGGCGTCCGAGACCGGATTGTTGAACGTCAGCGTGTTCGGCGAAGTGGACGTCAGGTTGGGCTGGCCGGAATCGGTGACGTTGAAGGTCACGGTGCCGCCGTCGTTGAAGACCGAATTCCAGGAGAGGTTGCCCAGTTGGGCCGCGTCGATTACCTGACCGGATGCCACCGCGGCGCCGTTCAGGGTCAGCGCCGATTCGAACTCGATGATGTAGTTCGGCAGGCCGGTATTGTCCCAGTCATAGATCAACTGTGTGTCGGTCGGGCTCGTGCCCTGGTAGAGCGCAGCCCACTGGTCCTCGCCGTTCTCGGCGCCGTCGGAGTCGTTCGGCTCGCCGGCATTCCAGGTCGGAGCGTTGCCGGGGAAGGCCACGGCCGCTGCGCCGGCTACCGGGACCCAGCTCCAGCCGTCGGTAGGCGTGGTGGCGGCACCGTCCTGCGCGAGACCGATCCATGTTCCATTCTGACCAGTCGGACTGCCCAGTCCATTGAGAGTGGCGCCGGCAAAGGAATCACGGATGAGTGCAAGCTCGGCTGCCGAATCGATGACCAGCAGATGTCCGCCCGCGTCGATGGCCGCCTGGTTGGCGATTGCCCAGGTGACCGGGGTGGCCCCTGCGACGAACTGGTACGCATGACCGCTGGCCTCGTCCAGCTGCAGCGTGGCTGATTCGACCACGGTGGGTGTGATCGTTCCGATCGTTACCGATCTCAAGGTGTCGCCCGGCTCGGGACCGTTGAAGGCGAAGCTGGCGGCCGACAGCGCTGTCTGCCCGTCCGCGTCGGTGGTGATGGTCTTGTCGGCACTGGTGGGTGCGACGTTGGCCGGCGGCGGGGGTGGTGGTGGCGGTGGAACGGGCACCGGGACCGGCGCCGGTGCCGGCGCCGCCACCGGTGCCGCATTGTCGCTGCCGCCGCCGGCCACGGCCGCTACCCCGCCGACCCCGAGCGCGGCAATGCCGCCGATCGCCCAGGGTGACAGCCCCGCCGCTTCGGCGGCCGGGGCGGCAGGCGCGGCTGCGGCGGTGGTCTCGGCCGCAGCGGGCGCAGGCGTGGGGGCGGGCGCCTGGGCGATTTCGCCGATGCCCTGCAGCGGGGCCTGCGTCGGCAGGACGCCGCCCTCGGCTGCGGCCTGCGCGGCGATGGCCTCGGCCTGTGCGGCGTCGACGACTGCCGCCGCTGCCGCCTGGTCTTCCTGCGGATGCCGGTTGCCGTCGATGGCGGCCTTCCTTTGTTCCTGCCGGCTTGGCGCCGCTGCCTCGCCGGCGACGTCACGAACGTCGGTGATCTGTTGTGCGGCCATTTGTCTATCCCCTGGTGGTGGACTGGAAAGTCGAAGGCGTCGTGTGCCCGACGTCCTCCCCATCGATAGTCTCATCGTTTCTTCGCAGAGGCCAGCGGGTGTGACTTTGCCGCCAGCGGCCATGCCTGCCCCGTCCCTGCGCGCGATCCGCGCGCTGGCATGCTAGAGTCCAAAATGCCCGACAGCTTTCCGCAAATGACGACACTTTCCCGCAGTCCTGGCGCCTGGCTGGCACGGCTGATCATCGGTGCCGTGCTGCTGGCCGTGGGCATGCTGGGGGTGGTCTATCTCGCGGCCCGCTTCCTGCTTTGGCCCAACATCGACGCTATCGCCGCGCGCTATACCGGCGCTGCGCAGGCGCAAATCGGGGCGCCTCTGTCGTGGAAGTCGATCGAGACGGAGTGGAGCGGCCTGCGCCCGTCGATTCAGGTCATCGCACCCGTGCTCGGAACCGGGGAGGCGGCGGTCCGGGCCGAGCGCCTGTACGCTACCCTCTCGCTGCAGGCCCTGCTCCGGGGACGGGCGGACTTCCACGATCTGATGCTCGATCGTCCGGTGGTACCCCTGGTCCGTTCGGGCGATTCCCTGTCGCTGGCGGCGCTGCCCGCGTCCGCGGATCGGCCGGCGGGGTCCTCCGGATTCGCACAGTGGCTGCTGCAGCAGCCCGACGTCCGGATCGTGGGCGGCACCATCCTGATGTCGGACGCGACCGATCCGGACCGCCGCCTGCGGCTGGATCAGGTGTCGGTGGTGCTGAGAAACGGCAGCCGCAACCATCAGGCGCGCGTGGACGTCGGCAATGCCGGCAACCTCGCGGCTTCGCTGGTCGTCCAGGCGGAGTTGTCCCGCAACCTGCAAGCGGATCCAACCCGCTGGGAGAGCTGGTCGGGCAACATCCAGTGGGAAGCCCGTCAGCTGGCGCTGCAGCCGCTGCTGGCGCAGTTGCCCGCTGCCGCATCGGCGTCACTGGGCGCCGCGCCCGCACGGGTCGTGCTCCAGTCGCTCGCGGGACGGATGGATCCCTGGATGTCGCTGGATGTGCGCGAGGGTAAGCCGGGCGAGATACGGCTGCGGCTGCGGTCGGACGATGTCAGGCTGGTCATCACCGACCCGTCGCCGGCGGTGACGGGCAGCGGGCGGGGTGCCCGCAAGTCAGGAGGCAGCGGACCAAGCGGAGCGGCTGCCCTCCGATTGACCCGCGTCGACGCTGAATTGAGAGTGCGTCGCAGCGTCGACGGGTCGATCGAGATCAGTGCTCCCACGCTGGAAGTGGCGGAGGCGGGGGGCGTGGACATCCGCGCGATAGCACCCCCGCTGCGGCTGATCGTGACGCGTGACGGCGACGTCGAGAGCTTTTCCGGCAATTTCGCCCGGATCGACATCGGTCCGACGCTGGATTTCGCGAAATTGCTGGTGCCAGCCCCGCGGGATGCGGGAGCGGTCGAGGCAATCCACCGCCTCTCCGGAGCCGGTGCACTCACCGACGTGCAGTCGACCTGGCAACAAGGCGCGGCGGGTAAGCCCGCCGCGTGGAGCGTGCGAGGCGCGCTGGACCGGGCGAGTCTGGAAAGCGCCCCCACGGACGTTCAGCGCCAGAAGCCGTGGGCGCTGCGCATGCCGGAATTCATGAATCTGTCCGGAAGCTTCGAGGCGAACAGCGCCGGCGGCAAGGTGTCGCTGCGGACGCCGGCCGCGGGTGGCGCCGGGGAGACGCCGGCTGCCGCCACTGCCGGCCAGGCGCCGTCGAGCGCACCTGAAAAGAGTCTCGTCCGTTTCGGGGGCGTGCTGGTCGAGCCGACCATAGCTTTGAACTGGCTGGACTCCCAGCTCTCGTGGACGCTGGACCCCGCCGGCGGGCCCGGCTGGCTCACGGTCCAAGTGGACCGCTTCAACTTCAGCAACACCGACGGCAGGGGCGCAATCAGCGGGCGGTACCGCAGCGGCGGGCGCGGCGCAGGCGTCGTCGATTTCCGCGCCCGGGTCGACGGTTTCCGTGCGGCGCGCGTCTGGCGCTACCTGCCGCATGAGGTGCCCGAGAGCGTACGCGTGTGGATCAAGGGGGCGTTCGAGGCGGGCACCCTGGAGGGCGCCGAAGCACGCTGGCGCGGCGACATCAAGGACTTTCCCTACCGCCCCAATTCCAGCGACGGGCCCGGCGAGTTTCGCTTTGCCGGCACGGTCCGCGATGTCATGTTCACGTACGCACCCGGCTGGCCTGCCATCCATGGGATCAATGGCGAGTTGGCGTTCGAGCGCGCGGGCATGATGTTCCGGGGTGAGCGGGCGAGGATCCTCGAAGTGCCCGTGACGGAGGTCACCGCGAAGATCGAGGACCTCGCCGTGGGCATGCTGGAAGTGGAGGGCAAGGCGCAGGGAGACGCCGCCCAGTTCCTCAAGTTCGTCAACAGCAGCGGCCTGGCGGAGACGCTTGGCGACGTCACCCGGCCGATGGTGGCGAAGGGCCCGGCCACGCTGGCTTTGAGCCTGGCCCTGCCGCTCAACGACATGCCGGCGGCGGGCGCGAAGGGCCGTGTCGACCTCGCCGGCGCGCTGATCGAATTCGCGCCGGCCCAGGTCAGCCTCGAGAACGTGACCGGGCGCTTCGAGTTCACCGAGAAGTCCCTCACCCTCAACGGGCTGAGCGCGAGCTTCAACGGCACCCCGGTCGAACTGACCGGCCAGACCAATGCCGCGGGTGGCATGCGGCTGCTGGCTCGCGGATCGATGACTGCGGATGGCCTGCGCCGGCTCTCGCCAAACCCGCTTACCCGGCGGCTGCGCGGCAGCGCGCCGTATCGCGCGGCGATGGACATCTCCCGCGACGGCACGCACATCACCATCGAATCCGACCTGGTGGGGATGGCCAGTGACCTGCCGGCACCGATGGCGAAGACCGCGGATGTGTCCTGGCCGCTGAAGGTGGCGGTGACACCGATTGCACCCACGGCCTCGACGTCGAAGGCGGGCGGGCAGCGGCCCGGGGCGGCCGCGGACCGCATCGAGGCGTCGCTGCGCGGTGAGATCCTGCTCTCGGCCGAGCGCGCCCGCAGCGATGCGCGCGCCCCGATGCAGTTGACGCGTGCGGCATTGGCGGTCAATCGTCCGCCGGCCTTGCCCGACATCGGCGTGAATTTCCAGTTCACCGGCCAGCGGATCGACCTGGATGCCTGGATGTCGGTGTTCTCCGACAGCGAGAACCCTGGCGGCCGGCGCCGGTTTGCCCGGGGTCGACCCGGCGGCACTGCCGTTGACCGTCTCACTGCTGGCCGACGAGGTGCGGGTTGCCGACCGCAACCTGAACAAGGTCGTGCTGGGTGCGTCCCGTGCCGGGTCGCAATGGCTGGCCAACTTGAGCGCCCGCGAGGTCAACGGCTTCGTGACCTGGACCGACGCCTCGGCATCGGGCAAGCTGACCGCGCGGCTGGGACGACTCGAGATCCCCGAGTCGCAGCAGCAGGAGATCGCGGCCTCGCTCTCTTCCGGGCCATCCTCGCTGCCGGCGATGGATATCACCGCGACCCAGTTCATTCTCGGCGGGCTCGACCTCGGTGCGCTCGAACTGGTCGCGCGCAATACCGCCCAGCCACTGCCGGCAGGCCAGGCGGCCGGGCGCGCCGGCTCCCGCCCCCGCATCTGGCAGCTCGAGCGGCTGCGACTGAGCAACCCGGCGGCGGTGCTGGATGCCAAGGGCTACTGGGACCGGACGACCTCCCTGAACTATCGGCTCGACATTGCCGACGCCGGCGGCTTCCTGAACCGGTTGCAGCTGAAGAACGTCGTCAAAGGCGGCAGCGGCACGCTGACCGGCGAGCTGCAATGGAGCGGTTCGCCGTTCTCCATGGACCTGCCCACACTGGACGGCACAGTGGAAATCGCCGTGCGTGACGGGCAGTTCCTCAAGGTGGAACCGGGCGCGGCGAAGCTGATCGGCGTGTTGAACCTGCAGGCGCTGCCGAAGCTGCTGGCCCTGGATTTCCGGGACATCTTCGCGCAGGGATTTTCTTTCGACGAACTGCGCGGCAGCGTGCTTATCGACGGCGGGATCGCCACCACCGACAGCCTGGCGATGCGTGGCCTGCAGGCGGTGGTTCAGATCAAGGGCAAGGCGGACCTCAAGGCCAGCACCCAGGACCTGAAAGTGGTGGTGATTCCGGAACTCAATGGCGGCCTGGCGACGCTGGCCTATGCGGCAATCGTCAACCCCGCCATCGGCCTTGGCGCATTCCTGGCGCAGTCGCTGTTCAGTCAGTCCCTGTCGAAAGCCCTGGCATACGAGATCGACGTGACCGGCCCATGGGCGAATCCGACGGTGGTGGAGCGCAAGCGTGAGCGCTTTGCCGCACCTCAGGGACAATAGGGCCGCGCAGGCGGCGAGTCGGGGATAATGAGGCATGCAAGTCAAAGTCGCAGCAATCCAGATGGTGTCGGCGCCCGAGGTGGCGGTCAATCTCGCCACTGCCGAACGACTGGTGGCGCAGGCGGCCGAGAAAGGCGCGGAAATCGCGCTGTTGCCGGAATACTTCTGCCTGATGGGCAGGCGTGATACCGACAAGGTCGACTGCAAGGAAGCGCCGGGCGGCCCGATCCAGACCTATCTCGCCGAGTGTGCGCACCGGCACCGTATCACCCTGATCGGCGGCACGGTTCCGATGATCTCGCCGAAGGTGGGGCGGGTTTTGAACGCCTGTCCGGTCTACGGCCCGGACGGCAACCTGATCGCCCGTTACGACAAGATCCACCTGTTCGGTTTCAAGCGCGGCGAGGAAAAGTTCGACGAGGCAGCCACCATCCTGCCGGGACGCACGCCGGTGGTGTGCGACGTGCCGACGGCCGCCGGCACGACGCTGAGGGTCGGCCTGTCGATCTGCTATGACCTGAGGTTTCCCGAGTTGTACCGGCAGATGCTTCCGGTGGATCTCATCGTCGTGCCCTCGGCATTCACGCACACCACGGGCGAGGCCCATTGGGAACTGCTGTTGCGCACGCGGGCGGTGGAGAACCAGTGTTATGTGCTCGCTGCTGCCCAGGGAGGCACCCATGCCACCGGCAGGCGCACCTGGGGGCATTCGATGCTGGTCGACCCATGGGGCGACGTCAAGGCGGTCCTGCCGCAGGGCGAGGGTGTGGTCTTCGGCGTGGTCGACTCCGGGCGTACCGACGAGATACGAGCGAGCCTTCCCGCACTGACCCACCGGGTGCTCTGAAACGAATTGAGACGATCGTCCGGGCCGCCGGCAACGGCGCCACCGGACGCGACGATAACCGAGAGGCTTTCCGATGAATCTGAACGAACCCGCGATCAATCACCTTGCCGTCGCCCGTGCGGCGCTGCTGGAGCCCTACAGTCTGGATGAATCCCATCTGGCCCAGGCGATCGGCACCATCTTCGAGCATCGGGTCGACTACGCCGACCTCTACTTCCAGTACACCCGAAGCGAGGGCTGGAGCCTCGACGAAGGCATTGTCAAGTCCGGCAGTTTCTCGATCGAGCAGGGCGTGGGCGTTCGCGCCGTCTCGGGTGACAAGACCGCGTTCGCTTACTCGGACGAGATCAACGCCGCCGCGCTGGACTCGGCGGCGCGTGCCACCCGCACGATCGCGCGCGCGGGCACCGGCGGCAAGACCCGGATCGTCACACCTGCCGCGCTTGCCGCCGGGGGCCGAGACCGGGGCAGCCGCCACAGCCTGTACCCGATGAGCGACCCCATCGCTTCGCTCGATGCGGCCGGCAAGGTCGACCTGCTGCACAAGATAGAAAAGTACGCCCGCGCCAGGGATCCCCGCGTGATCCAGGTGATGGCCGGGCTGGCGGCCGAGCACGACATCGTCATGGTGATGCGTTCGGACGGGGTAATGGCGGCAGACGTGCGGCCGCTGATCCGGATATCGGTGCAGGTGATCGCGGAGCAGAATGGCCGGCGCGAGCAGGGCTCGTCGGGCGGCGGCGGACGTTTCGACCTCGACTACTTCACCGACCCGATCATCGAAGGCTATGTCGACGACGCGGTCAAGTCGGCGCTGATCAACCTCGAGTCGCGCCCGGCGCCCGCAGGGGTGATGAGCGTCGTGCTCGGGCCGGGCTGGCCGGGCGTCCTGATCCATGAGGCCATCGGTCACGGGCTGGAAGGTGACTTCAACCGCAAGAAGTCCTCGGCCTTCGCCGGACGCCTCGGCCAGCGGGTGGCCGCCAAGGGCGTGACGGTTGTGGACGACGGCACGATCGCCGACCGGCGCGGTTCTCTCAATATCGACGACGAAGGCAATCCCACCCAGTGCAACGTGCTGATCGAAGACGGCGTGTTGACCGGCTACCTGCAGGACACCCTCAACGCACGCCTGATGAAAGTGCCGGTGACCGGTAACGGCCGCCGCGAGTCCTTCGCCCACCTGCCGATGCCGCGCATGACCAACACCTTCATGTATGGCGGAGACCACGATCCGAAGGAGATCATCGGCTCGCTGGAACGCGGCATCTACGCGGCCAACTTCGGTGGCGGTCAGGTCGACATCACCAACGGGAAGTTCGTCTTCTCCGCATCGGAGGCGTACTGGGTGGAGAACGGCCAGATCAAGTACCCGGTCAAGGGTGCGACGATCATCGGCAACGGGCCGGATGCCCTCACCCGGGTCACCATGGTCGGAAACGACATGGCGCTGGATTCCGGTATCGGGGTCTGCGGCAAGGACGGCCAGAGCGTGCCCGTGGGTGTGGGCCAGCCGACGCTGCGCATCGAAGGCCTGACGGTGGGCGGCACGGCCTAGCCTCCCGTTCGCGGCGCCTGCGGGACCCGATCGGGCCCGCGCTGGACGCGGCGGCAATCGCCGCCCAGGAACAGGGCCTCGTCTTCGGTCAGCGGGTCGATCACCCAGCCGAGGCTGTAAGGGTGGTTGAAGAACGCCTGCTGCGTCTGCCGGTCGGTCGCGCTGAAGAATGCGCCCAGTCCGGGATGGCTGTGGTACCAGCCCACGATCAGGTCGTCCGAAGTGAGCAGCGCCTGGGCACGCTGCCAGACACCGGTCGCCATGCGCAACGACACCGCGGTACCTTCGGCGTCGTCGGCGCGCGCGTGGTCGATCACCCGAACGTGCGCGAGCGCACCGGTATCCGGGTCCGCGTAGGCCTGGCCGATCAGCAGTCCACCCTGCTCGACGGTCTGCTCCCGCAGGTGCGCCCTGACCAGCCGGTCGACCTCCGGGCAGATCCAGACGTCGACCAGAGCCTGCTGCCCCGGCGTGGCGGCCCGCGGGCGCGGCAAGGGCGGCATCCGGCGTTCGCTGGTGGCATCGGTCCATCGGATGGCCATGCTAGCTCGCGACCGTGAATTCCCGGCGGCAGGCCGGGCATTCCACCGTTCCTTCGCGTCCGGCCGGCAAGCGCAGCCCCTTGCCGCAGGCAGGGCAGTTCCGTACCACCCGGGGCGGCGCAGCCGCTGCGAACTCGAGGCGGTCAGTGGGAAAGGCCGCGGGAAACCTGAGCCGTTGCGGCAGGTACCAGGCTGCGGCGGCCCGGTTGGCGGCGGAGCCGGGATTGACGTGGGCCGCATCGAAGGTGACCAGCCGGACGATGCGCCGCACGAGGATGTCCAACGCCTCGCCGGGCAGCCACTTCTCGCCCTGGCAGACCACGCCGGAGGGAAAGACGTTGGGGTGAAAGATCGGGGACTCCACGGTGACGACCGGCCGCTCGAACGGATAGCGGGCCGGCAGGTCGATGCGCAGGGTCACGCCGTGCTGCTGCGCCTGCGGGTAATCGCCGGAGCCGGCCGTCCGGCATGCCAGCGCAAGGCGGATCGGCCGCCCGCTGCGCTCTGGAAGCGCCAGCAGCTCCAGACGGCCTGCCGACTGTGCCGCGAGTTCGCGCAGCCGGGTGAGGTCGGCTTGCCGGCGCAGCAGGTGAGCGGACGCGGGACCGGATCCCATGGAACTCAGTGCCGGCCCCGGGTGCCCGCCACCAGTACCGGCTGGACCTCCAGCACATCGCCGGCGCTGACCTGCCGGTCCAGTCCCTGTGCGGGATTCAGGACCTGGCCGGTAGTGGTGTTGACCAGCGTGTAGTCCATGTCCGTGGGCAGCGCCCAGTTGTCGACGGCTGCCTGGATGATGTCGCCGCCGGTGCTGTCGCTGTCGAACTCGATATCCGCGCGCCGGCTCTGGTCGGCAGTGCGCACGATGAGCTTCTTGTCGTTCATGTGGTTCTCCGGAATAGTCAGGATGACTGAAGGTCCAGGCAGGCATCGCCGGCCATGGCAAAGCGCGCCGGTACCCGTGCCTGCGGGCCGAAGCGCTCCGATAATTCGCCGATATCAAAGTCGTCCCGGATCTGCACCGTGATGGCCTCGCTCCGGCAGCGGGTGCAGAAGGTGACCGTGTCGGGGACGTTGCCCGCGGGCTGCAACTCGACCGCGCGGGTGGCGTCGGTGGCGCCGCAGTTGACGCAGTGGCACTGCCAGATCAGGGCGTCGCTGAGGCGGATCGATTCGGCCGGCAGCGACCGGGCCGTGGCGTCCAGCGCACCGGCAGTGCCGCCGGGTATCGGCAGGATGGGCGCATTGTGCCTATGCTCCCCGCAGGCAGGGCAGGCAGGCGAGGGCATCAGGCGGGCGACCGTCGCCAGTCCGCTCGAAGTATCCATGAGCCAGCGCTGCGCTGTCTGTCCCTGCGGGCCGCCCGGCGCCACCGAGCGCAGAGCGCGATTGACAGCCTGGGCCCCGGCCAGCGAGGCGGTGATGGTGGTGGTCGGTACGATGCGCCGGCGCGCTGCCGCGCGCTGCAGCCCTCCGCAGGAATAGCGATCGGCAATCTGCCGGTAGACCGAGGAAGGAAGGCCGCATTCATAGCAGGCCGGCCGGCCGTCATCGGGCCTGCTGTCGCCGGCCCCGGCGCCGGAGGCCGTGGCGGCGGCGGCTGCGGCGCCTGCGGCGGATGCGTCGGATGTGGCGGCGGCGGAGAAGGGAAACGACTCCACCGTCACGTAGCGGCTGTCGATCGCGGCGTTGATCCAGTCGACGCCCGCGATCCAGCACAGCAGGTTCAGCCGCATCCGCGCCTCGAAATTGTCGAGTGCGCCGATCACGCAGCGGTACTCACGCAGCGCCCCGAAACCCAGGGTCTGCCAGACGTCGCCCGGTATGGCCTTGACCACCACCGCCGGGTCGAGTTCAGCGGCGCGGCGCGCGACGCTTTGCGCCTTGCCGGTGCCGACGTCGGCCTCCCGCAGCAGGACCGAGCGGGTCAGGTTGTGCAACTCGACGGTGTCGAGGTCGTAGAGATCGATCCTGCCGACCCCGAGCAGGCAGAGATTCTTGACCACCTCGTTGCCGATCGCCCCGGCGCCGATCACCGCGATGCGGCTGGCCTGCAGCGCCGGCTGGGAGAAACCGTCGATGGCGCGGTGTCGCGCGTAGCGGTCCATTCAGCCGGCTCGTAGGGGGCGTGCCTTGACCGCGGGCAGGGGGTAATCGGATTCAAGGCGGGATGTCGGCTTCAATCCACGACCTCCACGCCGATGCGATGCATGCTGCCGCAATTGATGCAGCGGGCGCCGTTGTCGAGCGCCAGGGCCCGCACGCTGGCAACCGAGTAGAAACTCTGGCAGTCGGCGCAGCGGAACAACTCGGCGTCGGGATCGAGCGGCCCGCCGCTCAGCGCATCACGCAGTCCCGACAGTATGGATCGCCTGACCAGCGCCTGCGCGTCGGGCGGAGGGGGCTGGCTGGAACCCGAGCGGCTGCGCGAACGGCCGTGCGGGCGGTAGGCGGGGCCCTGCGCGGGGTTCGCACCCTCGCGAAACGTCCCGAGGATCCTGCGCGCGGCGAGGATGCCGAGGGCGACCACCAGAAACAACAACAGGATTCGCGCCATCGCCAGACTCCGCATGAAACCTCACAGAAAACACATCCGAGAACAATGATTTGCCAGATGGGGATGCTTGCGGCTACATTAAAGTCATTATGCAAGCGACGTATTTTTACTTCGGCTACTTTTGGGGCTTTCCTGCCGCTGGCGGGTTGAGTCGACGAGTGCATTGAAGTAGAACCGCAATCCGTCCGATGAACCGCCAGCGCGAAAGCCCTGGCGGTTTTTTTTCGGGCCGCGACTTGCGATCCCACCCTCCAGTAAAGAACTGAAACCATGCCGACCACCACCGACGACCTTCGAATCCGGGCCATGAAAGAACTGGCGCCGCCGTCCCATCTGATCCGGGAGTTCCCGGTTTCTCCGGCGGCCGCGGAGATCACCAGCGAGAGCCGGGCGGCCATTCACCGGATCCTGCACGGAATGGATGACCGCATGCTGGTGATCGTCGGCCCGTGCTCGATACACGACCCGGCGGCAGCCCGCGAGTACGCGTCGCGCCTGGCCGAGCAGCGGCGGCGCCTGAAGGACCGGCTGGAGATCGTGATGCGCGTCTACTTCGAGAAGCCGCGCACGACCGTGGGCTGGAAGGGGCTGATCAACGATCCCGACCTCGACAACAGTTTCGACATCAACAAGGGACTGCGTTTCGCCCGCGAGCTTCTGCTCGACATCAATTCCATGGGCCTGCCCGCGGGCACGGAATATCTCGACATGATCACGCCCCAGTACATCGCCGACCTGATCTCGTGGGGGGCGATCGGAGCGAGGACCACCGAGTCCCAGGTCCACCGCGAACTCGCCTCGGGTCTGTCGTGTCCGGTCGGATTCAAGAACGGCACGGACGGCAGCATCCGGATCGCGCTCGACGCGATCAAGGCGGCCTCGCAGCCGCACCACTTCCTGTCGGTGACCAAGGGCGGGCACTCGGCCATCGTGTCGACCACCGGCAACGAGGACTGCCACATCATCCTGCGCGGCGGCAAGTCGCCCAATTACGATCGCAGCAGCGTGGAGGCCGCCTGCCGGGAGGCCGGCAGCGCGGCATTGGCCTGCCGGCTGATGATCGACTGCTCGCATGGCAACAGCCAGAAGAATCCCGACAATCAGCTGCTGGTGGCCCAGGACATCGTCGACCAGCTGAGCGAGGGCGAGGCGCGTATCTTCGGCGTGATGCTCGAGAGCCATCTGGTCGCCGGGCGGGAAGACCTGATCGCCGGCCGGAATCCGACCTACGGACGCAGCATCACGGACGGCTGCCTGGGCTGGGAAGCCACCGAGCAGGCCCTCGAGATGCTGGCCGAGGGTGTCTCGGAGCGGCGGGTGGCGCTTTCCCAGTAAGCCACAGTAGCCACCGTCTGTCGGCAAAAACGCCGCAGAAATCGGGTGAACGGCGGTGGGGCCCGCCAGGGCTGTCCCGAGGGAGCCACTGCGTGCTGTAATAGCCCAAAGAACCCGGAGGTAGTCCATGCAGGTCACCCGTAACCCTGCTTCTGTCGGCGCCAACCCGCGAACCCGACCCAGCCCGCACGAGCGGCTGACGGCGCTGGGTCTCTCGCCCTTGGGTCGCGCCAGCGAATTCGCGGACGACATCTACTCGCTGATGGCGAAGACGCCGCTGTTCTCCGGGCTCGACATGACCGAAACCCGCGCGCTTGGGGCGTTCATGTACGTCTATGACGCGCCGGCCGGTCTCACGCTGATCAACGAAGGCGACAGCGGAGACTTCATGGTGCTGCTGATGTCCGGCATGGTGGACGTCCTGCGGCGCAACCGCTACAACTATCCTTCGCGCATCGCGGTCGCCCACGCCGGCCATGCGCTCGGGGAGATGTCGATGTTCGACGGCGAGCCGCGCTTTGCCTCCTGTGTCACCCTGGAGCAATGCCGGCTGGCGGTGCTCACCCGCGACTCGCTGATGCTGGTCCTGCAGGACGAGGCCAAGCTCGGCAACAAGATCCTCCTGAAGCTCGTGCAACTGCTGTCTGAGCGGCTGCGCCAGACCAGCGCCAAGCTCGTGTCCTACCTGGAGGCGGCGCGCGACGCCTGACTCCCTCCGGCGGGCCTCTCGCCGATCCGGTACCGACCTCTCAGTCGGTACGATCCTTCTGCCACAGCACATCGCGGCCGCCGACCGCGCGGTTCAGTTCGCGTGCGAGCACGAACAACAGGTCGGATAGCCGGTTGAGGTACTGCTGGCAGAGCGGCCGCACGAATTCAAGGCCGGCGAGCGCCACGACGCTGCGTTCGGCCCGGCGGCAGACGCTGCGGGCGACGTGAGCCACGGCCGCCGGTCGCGAGCCACCCGGCAGAATGAATTCCGCGAGCACCGGCAGTTGCGCATTGAACTGGGCCAGCCAGGCATCGAGCAGGGCCAGCCGGCGTGGCTCTATCTTCTCGAAACCCGGAATGCTGAGTTCGCCGCCCAGGTCGAAGAGATCGTGCTGAATCGCCACGATGATCAGCGCCACTTCGCGTGGCAGGTCTTCCGAGGCCAGCAGCCCGAGTATCGAGTTGAGTTCGTCGATCTCGCCGATCGCGATGATGCGGGGGCTGTTCTTGCGGGTCCGGGCGCCGTCGCCCAGGCCGGTGGTGCCGTCGTCACCGGTACGGGTTGCGATCTTCGTGAGTCTGTTGGGCATGGTCGGGAGGTCTGAAGAGATGGAATCGGGTGCGGCAGGGCTTCGCGCCTGATCGTGAATAAGGAGGATACGATACGCGCAATCTGCGGTGCCCATCGGGCACCACCATGATGGCCGGGGAAATCGGTCCGGAACAAGAGGTGAAAGAGATATGAAAGGGATCTGCGTCATCACAGGCGGTGCGCGCGGCATCGGCAGGGCGACCGCGCGGATTGCGGCACGCGACGGCTGGGATATCGCCATCGGCTATCGCGAGCGCGCCGACGCGGCCGATGCCGTTGTCGCCGAAGTCCGCGCGCTTGGAAGGCGGGCTCAGTCGTTCAAGGCCGACGTCGCCGACGAGGCACAGGTCGTCCAACTGTTCGAGCGGGTCGAATCGGCGCTTGGACCGATCGGAGCGGTGGTCAATTCAGCTGGCATCGCTTTTCACAATCGTGTCGAAGCGCTGGACGCGTCGCAGCTCACGCGGATGTTCGAGGTCAACGTCATCGGCCTGATGCTGTCCTGCCGTGAGGCCGCACTGCGGATGTCGACGGCACGGGGGGGCGCCGGTGGCGCGATCGTGAACGTGTCATCGATGGCGGCCACCATCGGCGGGCGCCCCGGCGCCAGCACCTATGCAGCCTCGAAGGCCGCCGTCGATGTCTTCACGACGGGTTTCGCGAAAGAGGTCGGCCCGGAAGGCATCCGCGTCAATGCAGTCAGGCCGGGAGTCACCGATACCGACATGATCGAGCGGCTGCGTTCGCCCGCAGTTCGGGCAGCGATTGAAGCCGGCATCCCGATGCGCCGTTTCGGCGAGCCGGAGGAAGTGGCCGAAGCCGTCGTCTGGCTGCTGTCAGAGAAGGCGGCCTTCGTGACCGGCGCGCATGTCAACGTGGCCGGCGGCGGCTTCGTCATCGGCTAGGCCCAGCGCGATCACGCTCCGTCCAGGTCGCCCCGGCGGGCCAGTTCCTCCCGGATCAGCTTCTTGGTGATCTTGCCGTAGGCGGATTTCGGCAGCGTCTCCCAGAAGAAGAAGCGCTTGGGCCGCTTGTAGCGGGCGATCCTGCCTTCGACCCAGCCTGCCAGTGCTTGCTCGGATACGGCCGCGCCGGGCCGCAGCACGCACACCGCGACGCCGACCTCGCCCCAGGTGGGATCGGGCACGCCGAGTACCGCGGCCTCGGAGACATCCGGGTGCATCAGGATCTTCTCTTCGATCTCCCTCGGATAGACATTGGAGCCGCCGGAAATGTACATGTCCGAAGCGCGTCCGGTGATGAACAGAAAGCCCTGCTCATCCAGATGTCCGAGATCGCCGGTTCGAAACCAGCCGTCCCGAAATGCATTGCTGTTGGCCTCGGGGTTGTCGTGATAGCCGGCAAAGACGGCCGGGCCGGCCACGCAGATCTCGCCGGTGGCGCCTGCCGGCAGTTCCTCGCCGGCGTCGTTCTGTATCGACACCTGCATGCCGGTGCGCTCGAAGCCGCAAGTGCCGATGCGGGCGTCGACGCTGTCGTCGAGGTGGTGATGGGCCGGCGGCAGCACGGTGATGTTGCCGGTTACTTCGCCGAGGCCGAAGTACTGCACCAGGACCGGTCCGAGTTTGGCCAGGGCACGCTTCTGGTCGGCCCGGTACATCGGCGCACCGGCGTAGATGACGTAGCGCAGCGAGGTGTGGTCGTGCTCGTCGACGGCCGGATGCTCCACCAGCAGCTTCAGGATCGTCGGAACGGTGAACATATTGGTCACCCGCCACTGCTCGACCAGGGACCAGGCCGCATCGATGTCGAATCGTTCCGTCGGCAGCAGGATGGTCTTCACGCCGTGGGCAACCTGCGCCAGCTGATGAATGCCGGCACCGTGCGACAGCGGCGCCACGACCAGCGACGCGTCCTTTTCTGGTGTGGTTCCGGGCATCAGGTCGCACAGGTGATTGGTGATGACGAAGGCCATCTGCCCGTGCGTCAGCACCGCGGCTTTCGGTCTGCCGGTGGTCCCGGAGGTGAAGAAGAACCAGCAGGGGTCGTCACGTCCGACGGTCGCCGTCGGCACGGACTCCTGCGCGAATCGCGACACCAGCTGGTCGTAGTCCGGCGAATCCGGAGGCAGGCCGGCGCCGATAGCCACCACGAACCTGAGATCCGGGCAGTGCGCCTGGCAGGCCTGCGCGTGCGCCGCGAAGGATCCTCCACAGATCATCCCGACCGCCCCGCTCGCCTTGGCGAGGTAGGCTACTTCCTCCGCGGTCTGCCGGAAATTGCTCGGCACCCAGACGGCTCCGAGCCTGAAACAGGCGAACATCGACTCGAACATCTGATTGCAGTTGGCGGACTGGACCAGCACGCGGTCGCCCTTGCGAACTCCGAACTGCGATGCCAGCGCCGCCGCCATCGCATTGATCCTGCGGTCGAACTCCCGCCAGGTCCATTGACGATCGCCCCAGACCAGTGCGACTTCCTCCGGATGGCGCCGGCTCGCCTGGGTCGCCAGGTGTGCGAGATTCATGACCCGGGTCGTGGCCGGGGTGTTCACTGGCTGGGTGGACTGGCTGATGATCGTCTCCGGCAGTCGTAATGGTCGGACGCGCCCGGTCTGTCCCGTGGCGTTCAGGTAAAGCGCAATGCGTACACCGGCGGCAGGGACGTCGACACGCAGGTCCACGAGTCGCCCTGGTCCACTGAAGCCCAGAGCGATCCGGTGGTCGAGGCGATGGCAAGAACCTCGCCGTCGTCGCTGACCGCCAGGGCGTGACGGTACACCAGGTGATAGGCGTCCGACTGCGGCAGCCCGTTGCGAAGCGCTTCGAAGCTGCGGCCGCCGTCACGGGTGCGCGAGACCACCATGGCGGCGTCCGGCGCAAAGCGGATCGCGTCCGCGGTGGCCGGTACGAACCAGGCCGTCTGCGGATCGCCGGGATGCACTGCCACGGCGAAACCGAAATCGCCGTCGCCGCGGGTCAGCCGATGCCAGTGATCGCCCCCGTCGTCGGAGCGCCAGACCCCGTTATGGTGCTGGGTCCACGCCACGTCGGGATGGCTGGGCGACCGCACGATCGCATGCGGGTCCTGGGTCGCGTCATCGCCGCGCTGATCGGGCGGCATGTAGTCGGCGACCATGCCGGTGCCGAGTCGCCAGCTGGCGCCGCCGTCGCGGCTGCGCCAG
The DNA here is from genome assembly GCA_963834335.1 of uncultured beta proteobacterium. Classification (GTDB taxonomy): domain Bacteria; phylum Pseudomonadota; class Gammaproteobacteria; order Burkholderiales; family Burkholderiaceae_E; genus Lautropia. The sequence goes on from CAWIBK010000009.1 coordinate 457,609, forward strand.
GCGCCGCCGCACGAAACCCCGATCAGCACATCGTCCGGGTCCGTGCTGGACGCGGCGATCGAGTGCACGCCAGGATGATCGTAGCCGCCGCCGAACCAGCGGCGGCGCTCCGCGCGGTTCCAGAGGGATTCGACCAGCGCCCAGCTCGCGCCGTAGTCCTCGCTCTTGAACAGCCCGCCCGGCAGCGTGCCAGCCCACAGCCGAGCCGGTCTCGACCGGTGCATTCCCTCCAGTACCCAGACCTGGTCGAGCGTCCACGGCACCGGATCGTCGCTGTCCTCGGGTTTGGCGGGGTAGGCGGGCGCATCGATCTCGTGCCAGCTTGCGGCCGCATCGTCCGACGCGTGCAGCTTGACGCCGAAGTGCCCGAGCCGCAGGGCCGCCAGCCAGCGCCTGCCCGTGGGATCGACCACGCAGGCGGTTACGGGTTCGCCCAGGAAATCCCGCCCGGCGATCGACCAGCGTCGAGGGTCGGCAGCGGTGGCGTCGAATCGGAACAGTCCCTTGCGGGTGGCGGCGATCAGCAGGTCAACCACCGGAGAGCGCCTGCACGATGTAGATCCGGTCACCGGCACGCAGCAGGCAGGCGAGGCGCGAGCGGTCCTGCTGCAACTGGCCGTTGACAAATACGGCCACGTGCTTCCTGACAGCCCCTTGTTCGTCCAGCACGTAACGGCGCATGGGCGGCACGTGGTCCAACGCCCGATCCAGCACGTCGCGCAGGGGACCTGCTGCGATCGTCAGGAGCGGCGCGGCGACGTGGCGCTGCAGCGCCGGTGCGAATTCCACCTGAACCATGCGCGCATAGTAGCGCGGACGCCGGCAGGCGACCAGGATGCCGGCCTTGCCATATACCGCCAGAGTTTCAGGTCACGACGCCAACCGTCCAGGGCACGAACTCGTTCTGCCCGTAGCCGTGCGTTTCGCTGCGGCTGGGCTTGCCCGAGGCACAGTCCAGCATCATCCGGAAGATGCGTTCGCCCATCGCATCGATGGTGGAGTTGCCCTCCAGGATCTCGCCGCAGTTGATGTCCATGTCGTCCGACTGGCGGTTCCAGAGTTCGGTATTGGTCGCCAGCTTGAGGCTGGGCGACGGCTGGCAGCCGTAGGCCGAGCCGCGCCCGGTGGTGAAGCAGATGAGGTTGGCGCCGCCGGCCACCTGGCCGGTGGCCGACACCGGATCGAAGCCGGGGGTGTCCATGAACACCAGCCCGCGCGCGGTGACCGGTTGCGCGTACTCGTAGACTTCGACCAGGTTGGTGGTGCCGCCTTTGGTGACGCCGCCGAGGGATTTCTCCAGCACCGTCGTGAGCCCGCCTGCCTTGTTGCCGGCGGAGGGATTGTTGTCCAGCGCCGCGCCGTTGCGGGCGCAGTAGTCCTGCCACCATTCGATGCGGCGCACGAGTTTCTCTCCGACTTCGCGGTTGACGGCGCGCCGGGTCAGGAGGTGTTCGGCGCCGTAGATCTCCGGGGTCTCCGACAGGATCGCCGCACCGCCGTGGCGCGCCAGCCGGTCGACGGCCGCACCGAGGGCGGGATTGGCGGTGATGCCGGAGTAGCCGTCGGAGCCGCCGCACTGCAGTCCGACGATCAGGTGGGATGCGGGCACCGTGCTCCGGCTCACCCGGTTCGCGGCGGGCAGCATTTCACGGATCAGTTCGATTCCCCGCTGGATTGTCCGCGTGGTGCCGCCGGTATCCTGGATGGTGAACACGCGGATCCGTTCGCCCTCGTCGAGGTTGTGTTCCGCCATCACGCCGCTGATCTGGTTGGCTTCACAGCCCAGCCCGATCATCAGCACGGAATGAAAATTGGGATGGATCGCGTAGCCGGCCAGCGTCCGGCGAAGGAGCTGGATGGCGGGGCCCATCGAATCGATCCCGCACCCCCCGCCATGCGTCAGGGCGACGACGCCGTCGACGTTGGGGTAGTCGGCCAGCGCCTCGGGATGGATGTCGCGGCGGAAATGGTCGGCGATGGCTCGCGCGACGGTTGCCGAACAGTTCACGCTGGTGAGGATGCCGAGATAGTTGCGGGTCGCCACGCGGCCGTCGGCGCGGACGATGCCTTCGAAGGTGGCGGGCTGCGCGACCGGCTCGGTCGGCCGCGCATCGACGGCATAGGCATAGTCGCGGGCGAACTCCGCCATGGCGAGGTTATGCGTGTGCACGTGCTGGCCGGGTTCGATGGCACGGGTGGTCACGCCGATGATCTGGTTGTAGCGCCGCACGGGCTGATTGGCGGGGATGCTGCGCACGGCCATCTTGTGTCCGGCGGGAATCAGCCCCGACACCGTCACGCCTTCCTCCGCGATCTTCGCGCCGGAGATGAGCTGGTGCCTGGCGATGACCACGTCGTCGGCCGCGTGCAGCCGGATCGTCGGCGTGACGGCCGAAGCGGCGTTGCCGGCCCCTGCCTGTCCGGTGGTATTGACTGGGTTCATGGCAATGTTCTCCGGTTTGTGTCGATGAAACGCAAGGGCAGCAACAGCGGGACTACTTCAGTGCCTGCGGCAGCCACAGGGCGAGGGAGGGGACGTTGGTAATCACCATCAGGGCGGCGATCAGTACGGCGACATAGGGCAAGGCCTCGCGCATCAGCAGGCTGAGCTTGACCTTGCCGACCGAGCTGGCGACGAACAGCAGCACCCCGACGGGAGGGGTCAGCTGCCCGATGGTCAGGTTCACCAGCAGGATGATGCCGAAGTGCGTGAGGTCGATGTTGAACTGATTCAACACCGGGATCAGGATCGGCACCAGGATGATCATGATCGCCAGCGTTTCCATGAAGCAGCCCAGCACCAGCAGCGCCACATTCAGCAGCAGCAGGATGACCCAGGGACTGTCGGTCGCTGCGGTGAGGGCCTGCGAGATCAGCTGGGGCGCCTGCTCGATGCCCAGGATCCAGCTGAAGGGCGAGGCTGCCGCCACGATCAGCAGGATCACCGCCGTCTCCTTGGCCGTGGTCAGCAGGATCTTCGGCAACTGCGACCAGCGCAGGGTCCGATAGATGAACAGACCGACGAGCAGGGAGTAGGCCGCCGCCACGCCGGCGATTTCGGTCGCGGTGAAAACCCCCATCCGGAATCCGACCAGGATCAGCACCGGCATGAAGAGCGCCCAGGCCGCGCCGCGGAACTCGGTCCACAGGCGGGCCCAGGCGAACGCCTGGTCTTTCGGGAACTGACGCCTGCGCGCGAGGTAGGCGGTCAGCAGCACCATGGCCAGCGCCATGACCAGGCCGGGTATGACGCCGGCCCAGAACAGGCCGCCGAGCGAGATATTCGCCTGCCAGGCGTAGATCACCATCAGGATCGACGGCGGGATGATCGGCCCGAGCGTCGCGCAGGCCGCGCACAGCGCCGCCGCGAAGCCGGCGCTGTAGCCGGCCTTGGACAGTTGCGGCACGAACACGCGCGAGGTCGCCGCGCAGTCCGCGACCGAAGATCCGGAGATGCCCGACAGGAAGATGTTGCCGACGATCGCGGTCTGCGCCATGCCGCCACGGATGTGGCCGACAAAGGCGCGGGTGAAAGAGAACAGTCTCTCGCTGATGCCGGAATCGTTCATCAGCGATCCGGCCAGCGTGAACAGCGGGATGGCGAGCAGGGGAAACGACTGCACGCCCGTGACTACCCGTTGTGCCACCACCGACAGCGGGAATTCCTTCCCAGAGAACCACCGCCAGCGAGGCGCCCATCATGGCGAGCGCGATCGGCAGGCCGATCACCAGCAGCAATGCGAACGAGATCAGCAGCAGGGTCATCGCACGCCGCCTTCGTTGGCGACCAGCGTTTCGGTTTCCCCGCGAAAGACCGGAGCCGAGCCGTGGTCGATCCAGGCCCTGACGACATGGATCAGCATGAGCGCCAGCCCGGTGGGCATCGCCATCGCGAACCAGGCCTTGGAGACGCCCAGCATCGGCGATTCCACGACCAGTTCCTGGAGCACGTACTCGTAGCAGGCGGTCATCATCGTCAGGACGACGACGATCCCGATGATCACCGTCAGCGTGTTCAGCCAGTTCATCTTCGGATTGGCGAGCAGCGGGCCCATCACGTCGATGCGGATGTGCATGTGCGAGCGGATCGCGGCGGCTGCGCCGATGAAGATCATCCAGGTGAAGAGGCCGACGACCAGCTCCTCGCCCCAGGTCAGCGGATCGTTGAACAGGTAGCGCATCACGACCGCAAGCAGCACCAGCGAGGCGACCGCGCCGTGGGAAACGATGATGAAAAGGTCCTCTGCCGCGCCGAGGCCATCGTCGATGCGGCCGAGGATACTTTGAAGTTTGCCCACGGGGGTCTCCGGATCTGATGCTGAGGGTGGCGACTGGCGACCGGGACGCCGCTTACTGCTTGCCGGACGCGTCGACTGCGGCGCGGACCCGCTGCAGGTTCGCCTGGCCCCAACGGGATTCCAGCTTCTGCATCGCCGGGCCCATCTTGGCGGCGAACGCTGCGCGGTCGGGATTGTCGACGATCGCGGTCTTGCCGCTCTTGCGGATCTCTTCCAGCATGCTCGATTCGCGCGCCTGTTGCTGCTCGCTGTTCTTCTTCGACGCAGCGGCGGCTTCTTCGAGCACCACCTTCTGGAACTCCGGGGTCAGCTTGTCGAAGGAGCGCTTGTTGATGATCATCGTGTTGTTCTGAAGCATGTGACGGGTCATCGACAGGTGGGCCTGCACCTCGTAGAACTTGCGCGAGTAGATCGTGGGAATCGGATTCTCCTGGCCGTCGACCGTCTTCTGCTGGAGCGCCGTGTAGACCTCACCGAAGGGAATCGGGGTGGGTGCGCCGCCCATCGCGCGGATCATCTCCACCCATACCGGCGATTCCGGCACGCGGATCTTCAGCCCGGAGAGGTCTTCCGGCTTGCTGACCGCCTGCGGTCCGGTGGTCAGGTTGCGCCATCCCCAGTACCAGATCTTGGAAAGCATCAGGATGTTGTGCTTGTCCTTCAGCTCGTCGAACTGGGGCTGGAAGGCCGGGCCGGTGATGACTTTCTCGGCCTGTGCCCAATCGGTCCAGAGGAACGGCGCGCTGGCGATCTCCAATGCGGGAACCAGGCCCGACAGCGACGGCATCGACGGTGCGGAGATGTCGAGCGCGCCCGACTTCACCTGCTGGATCAGGTCGCCTTCCTTGCCGAGCTGCTCGGCCGGGAAGACCTTCACGGTCACTTCGCCCTTGGTGCGCTTGGTGACGTTGTCCGCGAATTCCTGAAACAGATCGGTGGCGATCTCACCGTTGTTGTTGGCATGTCCGAAGCGTAGCGTCGTGGCAGCCGACGCGCTGGTGGCGGCCATTGAGAAGGCGGCGAATACCGACGCGGCAAGCGTCGAGGCAAGCAGTTTTCGGGTGTTGAAGCGATGCATAGAACCTCCTGGATGGATGTTGAATCGGGCCGGCGTGGAACCTGATCGAGCGCGAAGCTGGTGGAGTGGGGCGGGACGACGTCAGTTGCTCACCCGGCTTCCCGAGCGATCGAAAACATGGAGTGCGGTGCGGTGGGCTGCAATCCACTCCCAGTCATAGTCGACCCCCAGGCCCGGACCGGTGGGAACCGGTACGGTGCCGTCGGCGTCGATGCAATCGAGCTGGTCGGTATAGCCGCAGCGGTAGACCGGCGGCATGGCATTGGGGCAGTCCGGACCCACCAGCGCGACCTCGTAGTAGTTGGTGTTGCGCATCGCTGCCATCAGGTGGCGATGTGCCGGCCCGCTGGCGTGGATCTCGCAGTCCAGGCCCAGGGCCTCGGCCAGATGGGCGATCTTCAGCGAGCCGGTGATGCCCATGTCGTATTCGGGATCGACGCGCAGGAAGTCGGTGCCGCCTGCAAGCACGAAATCGGCCTTGGGCTCGACGCCGCGCACGTGCTCGGTCTGCAGCAGCGGCGTCCGGATCATGCTGCGCAATCGCTTGTGCGCGAAGGCGGATACGCCGCCGTCGCGAAACGGGTCCTCGTACCAGAAGTAGCGCGCGTCGTCGCAGGCCCGTCCGACGTAGAGCGCGTCGGCAAAGGTGCGCAGTTCGCAGGCAGGATCGAGCATCAGGGTCATGCGGTCGCCCACCGCCTTGGCGACATGCAGCAGGTTGCCGGCCTCCTCACGGGCGTTGCCGTCGTTCCAGCCGTGGATCTTGAACGCCCGGTAGCCCATCTCATAACAGGAGCGGGCGAAGTCGGCATAGGCTTCCTGCGAGGAGAGCCCGCCCTCGCGGTCGCCGTGATAGGTGCTCGCGTAGGCCGGCAGGCGCTTGCGGTAGCCGCCCAGCAACTCCGACACCGACGCGTTGTAGTGGCGGCCGGCCCAGTCCCAGAGCGCGATGTCGATGGCGCCGTGACCCATGTGATCGAACTGGCGGATGTCGCGCTTCAGGTCCTCGTAGATCGCGATGCGCTCGCGGGCGTCCTTGCCCACGAGGCGCGGGGCGAGCATCAGCGTCTGGCCCAGCGATGACCGGGTGGCGACCCACAGGGCAACGTAGTCACCCCGGCCGCCGTCGGCGGTATGGATAGCGACCGCGTACTTGCCAAGCCGGGTGGCCGCCCCCTTCTTGTAGGTGACAGCCTGCGAAGCACCATCGCGCGCCAGATTCTGCGCGTCGAATTCGAACTCGTGCACTTCGATCCGAACGATGGTGCTCATCGTGTCTCCGGTGGGGGGCCGTTCCTGATTTCCGGCAGAAGTGTACGCTGTATACAGAGAACAAACAACCCTGCCGAAAATCGGCGGGACGGGAGTCAACCAGGGGAGTCGGAATCCTCGAGCGGCAGCAGGTAGGCATCGAAACGGGGCGGGCGCGGATTCTCTGCCACCTGCCGGTAGCGCCGGAGCCAGTGCTCGCAGGAGGCCCGCAGGTGCGCTTCCAGGGCCTTGCCGGCACCGGCCGCATCTCCGGCCAGCAGGCATTCGACTACCTGCAGGTGCTCGCGCAGCGATCCCGCCAGCACCTGGGTCGGCACGCCGATGTACAGGTCGAAGATGTAGCGGTTGAGCACGAGCAGAAGCCGTGTCGGCTCAAGCGCCCGCACCAGCTCGCGATTGGGGCAGGCGCTCATCAGCTGGACGTGCAGGTCCTGCTCGAGGCGGTCCATCTCGGGACTGCCGGCGCGTCCCATCCGCCCGAGGGTGTCCGACAGCGCCCGGCCCACCGCCTCCAGCTGCCCGCGCTCGATCAGCGGGGCGGCCTGCATCAGGGCGGCCGGTTCGAGCAGCCAGCGCAGTTCATAGAGGTGGACGATCCGCTGCGCAGTGACGCGCTCTGCCACCCAGCGCCCCAGCCGATCCTTGCCGACCAGGCCGACGCTTTGCATCCGGGCCAGGACGTCCCTCGCCACCGTCCGGCTGACGCCGAAGTGCTCAGCCAGCTTTTCCTCGGTGAGACGGACCGAGCGGAACAGGATGTGGGTCGCGAGGTCCAGTTCCACGTCGGCGTAGACGCGCTCCCACAGCGGGGCCGGTTCGATCCTGAGGGCTTCGAGCGTGGCCAGCCGTCCGATCGCGTCGCCCTGCGCGGGGCCTGAGACCAGATAACCGCGACCCTGCGCCTTGCGCAGCACCCGTTCCCGGCACAAGGCCTGCAGCGTCGCCCGGGCGGGCGAGCGGCTGACCTGAAAGGCGTGCGCGACCTTGACTTCCAGCAGGCGCTCGCCCGGCTGGATCCGTCCTTGCGCGATCATGGCTTTCAGGGCGGCATGAACCCGCCGCTGCAGGGAGCCGCTGTCCTGGCTGGCGTTCTGGTCGGGCTCAGTCGCGGATGGCCGTTTCACGGCGACCGAGTATACGGCAGTGGCCGGACCGCACTCAGGGTCCGGTAAGCAGCAAAGCCAGCGGCACGGTAATCGCCGAGGCCACTGTCGACATCAGCAATGCGGTGCCCATCGGCCCTTCCAGTGCCTTGAACTCCCGGGCCATCAGGTAGGCATTCACCCCGACCGCGATCGACGAGAGTATGACCACCACCTGCGTCTCCAGCGGCGGCAACCCGACCAGCCATGCGATGAGCCAGACCAGCAGCGGCAGTCCGATCAGCTTCAGCGCACTCATCGCCACTGCTTCCCCGAGTCCCTCGCGCAAGCGGTAGGCCGCGAGGCTGAAGCCGACCGTCACCAGGGCCAGCGGCACGGCGGACTGCCCGAGCAGGTTCATCGTGCCGCGGATCCCCGACGGCAACGGCAGGCCGGTCAGACTCCAGGCGGTGCCGAGGAGGATGGAGGCGACCACCGGGTTGGTCAGCACGCTGCGCAGGGTGGTGAGGACGCCGCTCGGGCTCAGCCTGCCGCCACGGGCCCATTCGACGGAAGCGGTCGCCAGCGTCCACATCACCAGCGTATTGGTGACCAGGATCAGCGCCAGCGACGGCACCGCGGCCTCGCCGAGCGCGGCCTTCACCACCGGCAACCCGAGCATCACCGTATTGCCGTAGATCGCGCCCATCGAGAACACCGACTGGCCGACGCCATCCTGGTGGAACCATCGGGCCGACACGACCCTGCCGAGGCCGAAGATGAGGAAGCAGCCGCCGAAATAGGCCACGAGAACCCTCGGGTCGATCGGCGGCAGGCGCGACAGGTCGCTGGTCAGTGCGAACAGCATCGCCGGAATCGCGATCACGAAGACGAAACGCGACAGTGCTTCGGCCACCGTCTTCGGCCACTTGCCGTAACGCGCCAGCAGGTAGCCGATCAGGATGAGCAGATACAGCGGCAGCGCAAGTTCGAAAGCCTGAACGAAGTTCATCCGATACGCGCCTCAGGCATCCCGGTGCGCCCACCCGGTCGTGTGCTTCTCCACGTAGGCAAAGAGTTCATACATCGCCATCGCCATCACGGCGATGACCACCAGCCCTGCGAAGGCCAGGGGCATGCGCAGCGCCGACCCGGCCGAGATCAGAAGGTAGCCGATGCCTTCGTTGGACGCGGTCATCTCGGATACCGTCGTGCCGACGAATGCCAGCGTGATCGCCACCTTCAGCGACGCGAAGAAGTACGGCAGCGACCGCGGCAGGCCGACCTTGAGCAGGATGTCGGTGCGGCGGGCGCCGAGAACGCGCAGCACGTCCTCCAGTTCCGGCTCCAGGGTGGCAAGTCCGGTGGAGATGTTCACCATGATCGGGAAGAAGGAGATCAGGAATGCGGTCAGGATCGCGGGTCCCGCGCCGATGCCGAACCAGACCACAAGGATCGGCACAAAGGCCGCCTTGGGCAGCGCGTTGAACGCGGTCATCAGCGGATAGATGGCCGCATAGGCGATCCGGGACGAGCCGATCAGGAACCCGAACAGCACGCCGACGGCGATCGCGATGGCGAAGCCCACCATCGTGGTCCAGAAGGTGCGCCAGGCATGGCCGGCGATCACCGGCGCGAATTCGATCAGCGAGGCGATGATTGCGCTGGGCGCCGGGAAGATGAACTCCGAGACCTGGAGCACCCGGCAGAGGACCTCCCAGACGAGCAGCACCACCAGCAGCAACAGCAGCGGTGCGAGGCGCAGCGCTTTCGGATTCATTGCCGCGCGCCCCCTGACGTCCCGGCGCCTCGGTCAGTTCCTGCGAATCGCACCGATCCGCTCCCTGAGGCCCAGCACGAGTTCGGCAAAAGGCTTCGTGTAAGTGATCTCGAGGTCCCGCGGTCGCGGCAGGTCGACCTGCTGGCGGGCGACGATCCGACCGGGGCGCTTGCTCATGACGTAGATGGTGTCGGCAAGGTAGGCCGCCTCGCGAAGGTCATGCGTGACCAGGATGACATTGAATCGCTGCAGGGTCCACAGGTCGCGCAGCACGTTCCAGAGTTCTTCGCGGGTGAAGGCGTCGAGCGCGGCAAAGGGCTCGTCCAGCAGCAGCAGCTTAGGTTCGTGTACCAGGGCGCGGCAGATCGAGGCGCGCTGCTGCATGCCGCCGGAAAGTTCCCACGGGAACTTGTCCTCGTAGCCGCCGAGCCCGACGGTGGCCAGCAGGGCTTTGGCCCGCTCGGCATATTCGGCGCGCCGCGCGCGGAACTGTGAGCGGTGGGGCTCGACGATCTCCAGGGGCAACAGCACGTTGTCGAGCGTGGTGCGCCAGGGCAGCAGGGTCGGCGCCTGGAATGCCATGCCGACGAACTTGAGCGGGCCGGTGACCTTGTTGCCGTCGACCGTGATGCTGCCCCGGGTGGGCTGGCGCAGGCCGGTGGCCAGTTTCATGAAGGTCGACTTGCCGCAGCCCGACGGCCCGACGATGGCGATGAACTCGCCGTCGCGGGTCGCCAGGTCGATGGCCTCGACCGCAAACTCGTTGCTGGCTTCAAGTTCCCTGGAGTAGGCCAGCCAGACGTCGCGGAAGTCGACGAACGCGGGTGCGGCGCCGGTATCGGTCAAGCGGGGACTCCGCCGGGACCCGGTCTGACTGCTGCTCACCGGGATCACTTGCCGAGGATGTCGCGGTCCTGCTTGGCGGGCAGGAAGCTGGCGTCGAAGATCCTGGCGGGATCCAGACGCTCCTTCAGCCCGAAGGCGTCGGCGACCTGCGAGGCCATCAGGGCCAGGCGCGGGGCGCGGATCTCGCCGAAGCCCTCCGCCCGGGCATCGGCCGTGGCGATCGAGCCGGCGATCGCCAGCTTCAGGCGACGCTGCTCGAGCGCTTCGTCGATGATCGGATCGCGGGCCTTGACCACCTTGACCGCGGCGTCCGGATCGGCCAGCACCTCCTTGACCCCGCGGGTGAATGCCCGCAGGAACGCCTTGATCGCTTCCGGATTCTCCTTGGCAAGCTTGTCCGAGACGATGATCGCGTTGCCATAGTGCTTCACGCCGTATTGAGGGTAGGGCAGGATCACGATGTCCTCGTCCTTGACGCCGCGCGCGTTCAGGTTGAGCAGCGAGGTGAAGTAGAAGCCTGTGATGGCATCGACGTCGCCGCGAGCCAGCATGGTTTCGCGCAGGGGTGGGTCCATGCTGACCCAGCTGATCCTGGTCTGATCCAGGCCGTTGGCCGCCGCAAAGACCGGAAAGGCCTTGCGGCCGGCGTCGAACACCGGCGCGCCGAGCTTCTTTCCCACCAGGTCCGCGGGCGTCTTGATGCCGGATTTCTTGAGAGCGAAGACCGCCGCGGGCGTATTGTTGTAGACCATCATCACCGCGACCGGCTTGGTGGGGATGTTGGCGTTGTTCCCCCAGAACTCCATGAGGGCGGCGAGGTCGGCGAAGCCGATGTCGTAGGTGCCGGAAGCAACCCGGTTGACCGCGTTGCCGGAGCCGTTGCCGCTGTCGATCGAGACGTCCAGGTTCTCGGCCTCGAAGTACTTCCTGGCCTTGGGCAGCAGGAACAAGGCTGCCGGGCCTTCGAAACGCCAGTCGAGCTGGAACTTGATCGATGTCATCTGTGCGGCGGCGGGTGCCGACGCGGCGGCACCGATCAGCCCGGCGGCCAACCAGCAGGCCAGCCGGCCGGGCAGTGATGAGGGCAAGCTCCAGGGCGAACAGTTTCACTGCGATCTCCAGGGGAAGTCGATAAGGCGGCGGCCGGACTGAAGCGCGTCAACGAGCGCATCGCAGTCCGCGGCAGCAACAATCCTACCGGATTGTCGGCAGCAAGCGTATCGCCTGCTGGTGCGGGCGGTAGTGGCCGACCTCGGGTGGCGCGGCCGGCCTACTTGAGTTCGACCGAGCCGCTGATGACCAGCGTCACGGTCGCGTCGCCGCCATCGGTCGGCACCGAAGGAGGGGAGCCGGCCGACGCCGCGCGCATCTCCATCATCATCGGTCTTGGCGGATTGGGCGCCGCATGGTTGATGTCGAGGCTGCGCAGTTCGAAACCGCTGAAACCGAACGCGGCAGCGGTCTCGGCGGCGCGCTGGTTGAAGGCTGCAGCCGCTTCCTTCAGGAGCCGTGCCTCCTCGCGGCTGCGAGCCGTTTCGGTCAGCCTGAACGACACGCCTGCGATCTGAAGATCGGAGGAAAGTTCTCCGGCAAGCGCGCCGGTCGCCCCCAGGTCCTTGCCCTCGAGTACGATGACGCCGCGGACCCGCCAGCCGGTGCGCCTGCCCTGGGGGCCCCAGTCGGGCTGCGTGGTGACGGCGCCGAGGCGCGCCTTGACGCCGGCAACCGCTTTCGCTTTCGCGAGCGCCAGATTGAGGGCAGCCAGGACCTCGTCGTTGAGCTTGCCGGCCGCAGCACCTGAGCGCTCCACGGCGAGTTGAACCACCATTTCGTCGTTGGGCAGTTCGCTGCTGGCGGCCGCCTGCAGCTGCACCGTCGGTCCCGCCAGCGCGGATGCGGGCGTCAGCAGCGCGGACAGGGCGGCCAGAGCTGCCGGAGCGGCCACCGCAAGGTGGGTTGCCAGGAAAATTGCGCGCAGGACGACCCGCGCGCGCTTCAGCCGTTGGATCATGGTTTGCCAGTCAGTCGCCACAGTGGAGGTGGGCTTCACACTCGAGCTTCACAGTCGAGCTTCATAATAGCGTACGCACCGAACATGCAAGGAGACGCAGATGAGCTGGTATTCGAAGACTTGGACCTGGCTGGACGGCAAGTGGGTCGAGGGCAATCCGCCGATGATGGGGCCTCGCACTCATGCGTCCTGGCTGGGATCCTCGGTGTTCGACGGCGCGCGCGCGTTCGAAGGCGTGATGCCGGATATCGAAGCCCACTCGCAGCGGGTCAACGATTCGGCCGTGAAGATGGGCATGAAGCCGACGATGCAGACCGGCGAAATCGTCGCTCTGGCAGCAGAGGGGGTCAAGCGCTTCGACGGCAAGACGGCGTTGTACGTGAAGCCGATGTATTGGGGCGAGGCCGAAGGGCCCGGAACGATCATGCCGGATCCGGAATCCACGCGCTTCTGCCTGTGCCTGTTCGAGGCCGCAATGCCGGAGCCGACCGGATTCTCGCTGGGCGTTTCGCGCTTTCGCCGCCCGACCCTGGAGACGATGCCGACGGACGTCAAGACCGGCGCGCTCTATCCCAACAACGCCCGCGCGCTGAAGGACGCGCTGGATCGCGGATTCGGCAACGCGATCGTGCTGGACATGCTGGGAAATGTCGCGGAGACGGCGACGTCGAACCTGTTCATCGTCAAGGACGGCGTCATCCTGACTCCGGCCGTCAACGGCACCTTCCTCAACGGCATTACGCGACAGCGCACGATTGCGCTGCTGCGCCAGGACGGCCGCACCGTGCTGGAACAGCGGGTGACGATGGAGGACGTCCTGGCGGCGGACGAAGTCTTCTGCACCGGCAATTACGGCAAGGTCCAGCCCTGCACACGGGTCGAGGATCGCAAATGCGCGATCGGTCCGGTCTATCGCAAGGCACGCGAGTTGTACTGGGCGTTCGCGCACGAGCGGCGCTGACGGCAGATGCGCCAGGCGGTGGCTGCAGCCGCCGCCCGCTGCCGGCCGGCGATTGCGGCTGACGCCGTTTGGGCTAGTCCGTACGGCCTGGTGTGCGATCCCCGGCGCGTGCGCCGGCGATCTAGGATGGATCCGAAGCTCCCCGATCCGAATCCGCAGCCACTTCTTATCCGCAGCCACTTCTTCATTGCGCCTGCATGAGCCAGCCCGCCCACCGGATGTTGTCCGGAACTTCTGCCTGGAGTGCCCGGAGCGTTTGGAGCGCCCCGTGCATCCCGATGCGGCTCGGAGCCGGCATGCGCCGGCTCCTGGCGGTGCTCGCCGCCATTCTGCCGCCCGTCCTCGCCGGTGCGGCACCCGCAGCCGGACAGGCTTCGGAGAGCCCGGGCGGGTCGTCCGCGCCGCAGTTCCCGCCCATCACGCTCGTGGTCCCGTTCGCCGCCCAAGGCCCTACGGACACCGTCGCGCGGGCGCTGGCGGCGGCCATGGTGGAGCGGACCGGCTATCCGGTGGTCGTGGAAAACCGCTCGGGTGCCGGCGGCACGGCCGGCGCGGCGTGGGTGGCGCGGGCAACACCGGACGGCCTGACCCTGCTGGTGCATCACATCGGCATGGCAACCGCCCCGGTCCTCTACCGGACCCTGCCGTACGACCCCCGGCAGGATTTCGAGCCGATCGGCCGGATCGTGGACGTGCCGATGACGCTGGTGGCGCGCCCCGGTTTTCCTGCCTTGACCCTAGCAGAGGCGGTCCGGCACATCCGGCGCAACCAGGACAACCTGGTCGTGGCCTATGCAGGCCTCGGCGCGGCCTCGCATCTGTGCGGGCTGCTGCTGTCGGGTGCGCTGGCGGTGGATCTGATCCAGGTGCCTTACCGGGGGACCGGCCCCGCTCTGGCGGACCTTCAAAGCGGTCAGGCCGACCTGATGTGCGACCAGACCACCAACACCGCCGAACCGCTGCGGGCGGGCCTCATTCAAGGGCTGGCAGTCACCAGCCCGCGCCGCCTGGCGGGTCTGGCAAACCTGCCCACCACGGCTGAGGCGGGCTTGCAGGGGCTTGAACTGTCCATCTGGCACGGTCTCTTCGCGCCGCGCGGCACGCGGCGGGAGGTCGTCGCCCAATTGGCGCTCATGCTGCAGGCTGCTCTGGCCTCGCCGGCATTCGTGAGGCGGATGAGCGACCTGCAGGTCATCGTCGCAAGCCAGGAACAGGCAAGTCCCGCCGGTCTCAAGGTCTTGCTGGCCGGCGAGACCGCCCGCTGGTCGCCGATCCTTCGCAAGGCGGGTCAGTATGCGGACTGAACCGGGGGGGCCAGGCCGGGAACTTCGCCTGCTCCTTTTCGTATTGCCCCTGGCCGGCGCCTGTGCCGCGCTCGAACCGACCGAACGGATCGGCGTCGCCGATGCCGGTACGGCGGTCAATGCCGCCATTGCGGCCGAGGCCGCCAGGCTTGAAGCGCTCAAGTCGCAGTCGGCGGCAGAGCCCCAGTACCTGCGGTTCAGGGCCGAGGACACGCAACTGATGTCCGCGCAGGATGACGGTCACCTCACCTATCTGGCCTTCGCCTCGCCAGTGGACTCTCAGACCCGGTTCTTCGATCATGAGGGCCGCTTGCTGCCGATGGCGGGCGCCGGCCGGGTGGCTGCCGTCACCGGCGTGCATCGAGGCATCCTGGTGCAGCGTGCAGACCGCGCCAGCTTCGTGTCGCCCAATCCGCGTGCCCTGTCATTGCCCAGAAGGCCGCTGCCGGAGTTGGCGGACTACGCTGAGGCGCGGGCGAAGCTGGAAAGCGAGGGCGGCCAGCTGCTGGCAATGCAGCGCGCGCAGGACGCGGCGCGGGCGCAGCAAGGCGCGCACTTTCCCATGGCGCAGGCCGTTCAGGCGCCGCTCGGAATGCCGTTGCGGCCCGCCCCCCACTCGGCTACCCAAGCTGTCCCACAACCCGTCCTCCAACCCGGCCATCAGCCCGCCTTTCAGCCCGGCCATCAGCCCGGCCTGCAGCCAGCCGGCCTGCCTCCCGGCTCATTGCCCGCCCGTGCCCTGCTTCAGTCTGCGCGATTGACGCCGGGGTCCGGTGCGCAGGCGTCCGTGCCGATGCAAGAGCGCGGAATGGTCAGGTTGTACTTCGCCACCGCGTCGCGCGCTATCGTCGCCCCGGATGATGGTCTTGGACTGCTCCTGCGTGAAGCGGCCAACGCGGATGAGATCCGCGTCACAGGGTATACCGACGCAACCGGGTCGCGCGCTGCCAATGAGGCGCTGGCATTCGCGCGCGCCGATGCGGTAGTCCAGATCCTGTTGCGACGTGGCATTCCCGGCGACCGATTATTCAGAAGCGCCGTCGGCGCCGCCGACTTCGTTGCCGACAATGAATCGGACCGGGGCAGGGCGCTGAATCGCCGGGTTGAAGTACTGTTGCTTCGCAATGGGGCGCCGCTTGCCTTCGGAGATGCGATGCCAGGCGTCCGCTGAAATTTAGACCAGTGCATCGAGGCGCGCCGCTCCCAGCGCGCTGTCCCGCAAATATAATCAGTACACTAAGAAAATCAGTCGGGGGCGATTGCAATGACAGGCGCGGTTCGTAAGGCGGGTGAGGCAAGGCGACCCAAGGCCCCGGCGAACTCGTTCGATCCGGCTAAGCAAGTGCTCTGGTCCCGGCCGGGATTCCTGGTGCGACGCCTCAACCAGATCCACTACGCGCTCTTTTTCGAGGAGTGCAAGACGCAGAATGTGACCCCCGTCCAGTACGGAATCCTGACCGCGCTGTCGCTTCAACCCTGGATCGACCAGACGGCCATCGGGCTGGAGGTCGGCCTGGATCGGACTACCACCGCGGACGTCATCAAGCGGCTCGAGGAGAAGGGGCTGGTGGAGCGTCGCGTCAACCCGATGGACCGTCGTTCCCGCCAGGCCCTGGTCACCGTGGAAGGCCTGCGGGTGATGGGGTTGTTGCAGAAGGGGATGATGCGCGCACAGGAGCGCCTGCTGGAACCGCTGTCGCCACGCAACCAGGAAATCTTCATGAAGCTGCTCTCGACCCTGGTCGAGGCCAACAACGAGTACAGCCGGGCGACGCTGAAGGCCTTCTAGATTTCAAGCCTGCGCGGTGGCTGACAGCGCCTCATCGCGTGTCATCACGGCAGCGTACTTCTGCCGCATGTCGAACAGGTTGGCCTCGTGCGGACCCAGCGCCCGATCGCCGACGCAGTCGGAGACCACCAGCGGACGAAATCCCCAGGACATCGCATCGACGACACTCGCACGGACGCAGCCGCTGGTGACTGCACCCGCGACCAGCAGAGTCTGCACCCCGCGCTGGGTCAGCCAGGGCGCCAATGTGGTGCCGAAGAAGGCGGAGGGCACGACCTTGCGCACCACCAGTTCGCCGTGGCGCGGGGCCAGTTGCGGAACGATCGCGCTTTCAGTGGCGTCCTCCTTGAGCGTCAGCATGCCCGGCACTTTCAAGGCGAAGACATTGTGGTCGCCGTCGTCGTCGGCGAAGACGATCCGGCTGTGGGCCACCGGCCAGCCGCGCCGGCGCGCCGCGGACAGCAGTGTCGTCGGTGTTCTCGATAGCTGCTGGGATATTGCCGCCGCCGAACACCGCGGGGTCGGCGAAGCCGTTCACCAGGTCGACGATCAGCAAGCCGTATGGCGGCGTGGGAGCCAGCGTGGCGCCGAAGCCCTGGCGGGCGTAGGTGCCGGCCTCATCGGAGGGGCTCACCGGGCTGCTCCGTCGAGCACCTTGCCGTCACGAACCACCGCCTGCCCGTCCAGGCTGACGGTGCAGGCGCGCAACGGGATGTCGATATGGCAGGCCGTGGTGCGCGTGCCGCCGCCCTCGTTGTTCGGCCCGAGCGAAAACAGAAAGTTTCCTTCATAGGCTCGGGCATCCATGGCGATCGGTGTCCTCGCGGTCGTACAGCGACGAGCGTCGACCAGTGCGCCCGCGGTTGCAGCCCCCAGCCGATGTGCGAAATCGCGTAGGCCTCGGGATCGTCGAAGGTCTGCATGTACTCGCGCAGCAGCTCGGCATCGAGTCCCCCTTCGATGCGGGTCGCGTATCCGTTCTCGACGGTCAGCTCGATCCGCTCGCTCACGTAGGACTTCTGCGGCAGCAGGATGTCGCCGCGGTCGATCACGATCCGGCCGCTGGCGCCGCCTTCGTTCGGGAAGGTCAGCACGAAGCCGCTCGGCCAGTGGTCCCAGCGGCCCGGTTCGTCGACGAAGCCGTATTCGCTGATCACCGGGAACTCGCCGAGCGGGCAACGCAACTCGGTGCCGGCCTTCGACGTCACGAGCATCTTGCTGGCCTTGCCCAGCACCGCGCTGGCCGCGAGCACCCGCTGCCGGTCCGCGGCGGTCGGAACGCACCGGACCAGCACTTCGGGCGGTTCGACTGCAAGCAGGATCTTGGTTCCCGCCGACAGGATCTCGTGCTGCTCGGGCGAGAACAGCAGCGTCATCAGGTCGAGCACCAGATCGCTTTCCTTGAGCGCGGCGATGGCCGCCCGGTTGCCGGTCAGCGGCGTGGTGCCGAGGTAGGCGAGCGGGTCGCGGCTCAGGGACTTCTCGGCGTTGATCGGGGGCAGGTCGAGCCGGTTGACGATGGCGCCGGCCGCCTGCGCCGCGATCAGTGCGGTGCTGAGCGTCTGCGGATGGGTCGCGGCGCCGGTCAGGATGGTGACCGTCTGCCCCGGCTTCAGCTGCGACAGTTCGAGTACCTGCTGCCAGGCGCGGATCAGTTGATAGTCACTTACAGCCATGACAGACTCCTAGCGTGAAGAAGCGGTCAACTCGGCGCCAAGGAAGTCGCCGAACGCCTGATAGAACCCTTGTTCGTTGTCGTACGGAATCATGTGTCCGGCGTCGGCCACCCGGGTGGTGCGCAATTGCGGCAGCAGGCCGCGGATCTCTTCCACATCTTCGGGGCGCACAACGTCGCCACGCTCGGCCGTGATCAGCAGGGCGGGGATCTTCACGCGCGCCAGGTCGGCATGGAAGTCGTCTTCCTGAAAGCCCGAGAAGCTCGTGAGGATGGCGCGCTCGTCGCAGGTGTGCAACCACTCGGCGCGGATGCGCAGGTGATCCTCGCTCCAGCTCGGGCAGAAGCGGCGCATGCCGTCGGCGTCGGTACCCTCGCGGGCGAGCGCCATGGAGTCGACATACCAGGGCAGCTGCGCCGGGTATGCCCGGCGACCCGGCCCCGAGACGGGCGGATCGATCAGCACCAGTCTGCTGAGACCGGCCGGCGCCTCGGCTGCCGCACGCGCCCCGATCCGTCCGCCCATCGAATGCCCGACGATCGCGTACCGCTTCAGTCCGAGCGCGGCGGCGAGCGCGATGATGTCGGCGCCTTGCGCCCGCAGGCTGTAGTCGAGCGATTCGGACGATTCAGAGAGGCCGCGGCCGCGCACGTCCACGACATAGGTGTCGAACGCCTGCCCGAAGCGCTCGCCGACGAAACCCCAGGTCGCCGCAGGGCTGGTAATGCCGGGTACGATGACGACCGCGTCGCGCGCGCTTCGTGCGCCGTCCGTGCCGCCGTAGCGCAGGTAGTGCTGGCGAATGCCATTGGCCCGGACATGGGCGCCGTAACGGAAGCTGGTGGTCACCGGCGCGCCCCCCCAGCCAGGGGATAGGCGCCCGAGAGCAGGGCACCGGCGCCGGGAACGACCGGGTCGAGTCCGAGCGCACACAGCATGGCGTAGGTGGTGGCAGCTGCGGCGGTGATCACCGGCTTGCCGGTCATCGCTTCCACCTGAGCGATTGCGGCGAGCGATGGCATCTGGACGCAGGCCGACAGCACCACGGCATCGGCTTCCCGGTAGTTCAACTGCGTGGCGATCTCCGGCAGCCGGGCAGGATCATGGCGCCCGACCTCGAGGTTGTCCGGAATCTCCAGGGCCCTGGAGTCGATGACCGTGTAGCCTTCGTTCTGGATGTAGTCGATGACCAGTTTGGTCAGCGGCTTCATGTAGGGCGCGACAACCACGATCCGCTTGGCGCCGATGACGGCCAGGGCATCGACCAGCGCACCGGCGCTGGTGACGACCGGCGCCTCGCTGCCGTTGGCTGCGGTATGAGCCCGCAGACGTTTCTCCGATACCCGGTGATAACCGTGGCCCATCGCCATGATGGCAACCAGGCAGGCGTAGCCGAGGACGTCAACCCGTGCATCGCTGAGTTCAAGCGCGCATCGGTCGGACTCGGCGTCCATCGCGGCCAGCTCCTCCTTGACCACCTTCTTCATCCGCATGCGGCTTGAATGAAATGTGAAACGCTCCGGCCGGATCTGCTGGCGCGCGTTCAGCATCGCCGGGATTTCCGTCTCCATCGTCGTATTGGAACTCGGCACGATCTGGCCGATCCTGAAAGTCTTCTGCATGAAGGGCTCCTGGTGACTAGAGCTTGAAGAGGCGCCTGGCATTGCCATGGCAGACGAGTTCGCGCGCAGCGTCGTCGATCGGCGCCTGCTCGATGAATTGTGCGGCAAGTGCGGTTGATTCGTAGGGGTAGTCGACCGAGAACATCACGGCCTGGGCCCCCATTTCGGCGACGGCGCCGGCCAGCGTCGCTCCGGAACAGACGCCGGAAGTGGTGATCACGATGTTGCTGCCGATGTATTCGGACGGCGCGCGCTTCAGCCTGATGCCATGAGGATAGACCGCGAAGCGGCTGTCGAACCGCCAGCGCTGGAACGGCAGGCCTTCACCCATGTGGCCGACGATGACGGTCAGTCCGGGGAAGCGGTCGAATACGCCACCGAACAGCAGGCGCAGCGCATGGGTGGCCGTCTCAACGCCCCAGCCCCAGGTGGCGCCGACCAGTTCCGGGTGACCCGCGTAGGCCTGGGGAGTCGGGTAGGGATCGATCGGATGCAGGTAGAGCGGCACGTCCAGGGCCTGCATGCGCTCCCAGAACGGATCGTAGAGTCTGCCGTCGTAGTAGGTGCCGAGCGTGTGGCCGTTAACCAGCGCCCCCTTGAACCCCAACTGCCTGACGGCGCGTTCGAGTTCGTCGGCGGCCTGCTTCGGGTCGTGCATCGGCAGGTGCGCGAAGCCGCCGTAGCGGTCCGGGTGGCGGGCGACCTGGGCAGCGAGAAAATCGTTGTTCTCCCGGGCACGTCGAACCGCCGCCACCGGATCCGTTTCCGCCTGCACCCCGGGGCCCGTCTGGGACAGGATGACGTAGTCGATGCCGGCCGCATCCATCTCCCGCAGC
Organism: uncultured beta proteobacterium; assembly: GCA_963834335.1. Classification (GTDB taxonomy): domain Bacteria; phylum Pseudomonadota; class Gammaproteobacteria; order Burkholderiales; family Burkholderiaceae_E; genus Lautropia. The sequence continues at coordinate 478,164 of CAWIBK010000009.1, forward strand.
CGGACGTCGTCGAAGTCGGTCAGGCGTGCGCCGAGATCTGCGGCGAGCGCGGGCGGAATGTGCTGGACGAACGCCTTGCTGTACTCGGCGAAGCCGGGCGCAGTGTAGTGTTCTTCGAATGCGATCTTGCGCACTTGGGGCATGGGCCGTCCTGGATAAGGGGTTGCTGGGGCGTGGTCAGACCGGGTAGACCAGGTCGTTGGCGAGAATATTGGTATCGTGCACGACCTGGCGTTCGATCAGTTTCAGCGAGTCCGCAACCCGCACGAAGCGGTCGTGATAGACGCCGGCCAGGTGCAAAGTGGTCGGTCCTTCGACCAGCGTCTGCATCAGCAGGAAGGCCGTCTTCGCCTGGATCTCGCCACCGGTTTCGCTGATCACACGGGTGCTGCTGAGCACGTGCAGCATGTAGCGGGGCGCAAACATCTGGGTGCGGGCGATGGCGGCGGCGCGATCGTGCATCATGTTGCGGCCCTCGGCATAGACCAGCCCGACCGGCAGGCCGAGTTCGACATTCTCACGCGCGGTGACCCGGTAGAGGCCGTCCTCGGTGAAGAAATCCGGCCACGACTCGATATCGTTCGCATCGAGCGTCGCGCAATAGTCGGCATTGAACTCCTCGATCTCCTGGCGCAGCGCCAGCGCCCTGGCCGGATCGATGGTCCGGGGCTCATTGACTCGATATGTGATGCTGCTCATTGCTCGTGTTCCTGCTCAGAAACCCATGACCTTGCGGTAGTACACGTACATCGCCCGGATCGCCGCCTCGGAGATGAGCGACTCGGAAGTGCCGACGGTCTCAGAATCCAGCTTGAGGACATTGACGTCGCTCGTGCCGCGGCGCAGTCCTTCCTGGACGAACTTCATCGCTTCGTTGTCCTCGAGGCCCAGGAATCCGGCCGGCCCCATCAGGTTGCCCTGGCGCAGGCGGTGTCGCTCCATTTCGGGCGCGTCATCTTCGTAGCCGAACATGGTCCATTGCATGATCATGCTGTCGGGTCCGTTGGGTACGATCTGCCGCACGCCGAGGGTGTTCATCTCGCGCTGCACGATCAGATTGGGCCAGATGGTCTGCATGGTCACCGACCAGGGCGAGTCGAATTCCTTGACGAACTCGAGAAAGCGGTCGTCGCGCAGGCGCAGACCCTCGTGAAACGAGCGCATCTCCTTCTTGTTCTCGTCGCTGACCGTCGCGTACTTGTCTTCCGTCTTGGCCGAACCCATCGTGCCGTGCCGGCCGTGGACCCCGTCGACCAGCATCGTCGACTTGTTGCCGGCCACCAGCAGGCCGAAGACGACCAGGAAGGAGTGCAGCAGGGTGGCGTGATACGGGTCCTTCAGGTTCTCGTGATACATCTTCCAGTTGCACGGCAACTCGTTGCGGTAGTAGCCGTGGATCTTCAGTTTCCTGCCGGGAAAGACGGTATCGAAGTCGGCCAGGATTTCCGGCGTGAGGTATTCCTCGATCGGCTCGACCTCGGACGAGTAGGACGCGAAGATCACGCCGTTGCGGCTCGTCACCCGCAGTGTGCGCAAGCCGTGCTCGCTGTTCTTGAAGTCCTTCGGCATGCCGCCTGCGCGGTTGACGCCCCGCTTGAACGGCACTCCCTGCAGATTGCCCTTCAAGTCGTACGTCCACTGGTGGTAGGGGCAGACGAACTCACGGGTATTGCCCTGGCCGTGGCGGCAGAATTCGGCGCCGCGGTGTGCGCAGCGGTTTTCGAACACGTTGATCGACCCGTCGTCGGCGCGTGCGAGAACGACCGGGATCGGGCCGACGTAGGAGCGCTTGTAGTCGCCGGCCTTGGGGACTTCCGCCTCGAGGCCTACGAAGTTCCAGGTCGGGCCGCGAAAGATGCGCTCGATCTCGAGGTTGTAGACGTCGTTGCTGGTGTAGGCCCAGTCGGGGATGTAATGCAGCGCATCCTCCGGCCATCGGCAGTCGGCCAGCGCCAGGTCCTTCGAGGCGAGCGTGTGGCCGATGACGGTTTGCGATTGATACATGGAAGCTCCTTGCTGGGCGTCGCCTGGGGGTTCAGGCGGCGCGCTGCTGTGCGGCCTTCACCTGGCCTCGCAGCGGGATCGTCGTGTCGGCGAAGGCTGTCGGGTCCAGTGGCAGTCCGGACTCGAAAAGACTGCGCATCTGGCGCAGGTCGCCGCCGGCGTTGACCGCGATGGCGTGAATCGGTACTCCCTCGCGATGCCCGAGCCAGATCAACCTGGTCTCGGCGGCCTCGGGATCGCCGCGAAGGGCGTAGCTCAGGCCGGTTGACGGCAGTCCGAGCATCTGGATATTGCAGTCGAACTGGTCGGTCCAGAACCAGGGATAGGACGCGGCGGGCGGCGCCAGTCCGAGCATTCCGGCAGCGGCGCAGCGGCCCTGGTCGTTGGCGTTCTGCCAGGATTCGAAGCGGGTGTGGCTACCGGTGACGGCGCGATGCTGGCTGGCGCAGTCACCAGCGGCAAAGACCGCGGGATCGCTGCTGCGGCACTGTTCATCGACCCGGATGCCGCCGTTGGACGGATCGATCTCCAGGCCGGCCTGGCGTGCCAGGCGGGTGTCGGGAGCAAGGCCGACGGCGACCACGACGACGTCGGCCTCCATTGGAGGCGCGTCATCGCGGGTGATCCGCAGCGCTCCCGTGGTGCGGTCGATGGCGTGGGCGGCTTGCAGTCGCGCGTCGAGATGCAGGCCGACCCCGGCTTGGCGGGCGCGAGCGGCCAGCCAGGCCGAACCGGCCGGCGGCATGAAGCGCTCCAGCAGTCGCGGCGCGGTCTCCAGCACCTCGACCGATGCCTGGCGGGCGCGTGCCGACGAAGCCAGTTCCAGGCCCAGGAAACCGCCGCCGATCACGATCACGCGACATCCGGGCGTCAGTGCGGACCGCAAGCGGCGGGCGTCCTCCAGCGTGCGCAGGTAGTGCACTCCTGGAGTGCCGCGCGGCAGTCCCGGCAGTTCGCGCGCGTCGCCGCCGGTGGCCAGCAGGCAGCGGTCATAACCGACTCGCCGGCCGTCCGACAACTCGACTTCCCGGCTGGCCCTGTCCACGGCGATCGCCTCCACGCCCGCCTGCCAGTCGATCACCTGGCTCTGATAGAGACCGTCGGGATGAATGCGGGTGGCCGGTTCCTCGCTGGCGCAAAGGACATCCTTGGACAGGGGCGGGCGCTCGTACGGTGCATGCATCTCCCGGCCCAGGAGCGTCAGTCGGCCATCGAACCCATGCTCCCGAAGTGCTACGGCCGCCATCGCCCCCGCCTGGCCGGCGCCGACGATCACGATTGAAGCCGGCGGCTTCATGCGGCGGCCCGCTGCAGGTGCCGCGGCGTTCGTCATATCGCCAGCAGGATGTCGTCGCCGTCGACCCGCACCGGGTAGGTCCTGATGTCCTGCGTTGCCGGTGCACAAAGAACCTTGCCGGTACGGATGTCGAAGCGTGCCTGGTGCAGGGGGCACTCGATGCAGCCGTCCTCCAGGAAGCCGTCCGACAGCAGGGCATAGGCGTGGGTGCAGACGTTGTCGGTGGCGTAGATTTCGCCGTTGTAGCGATAGAGCGCGATCCTGCGCTCGCCGACAACGACCGGCAACGGCTCCTCGTCCTGCAGTTCTGCGGTGGAAGCGATCCTGGTCCAGTTCATCGTTGAGATCCTCGGCCGGAATGGCTGCAGGCAAGCATTGCTGCGCCGGCCTGCCGCGCGGAAAAAACGGATACGTGCCGGCGGTTTGTTCAGTGTGCTGATGAATTATAGCGGGGTCGATTGCACGTGACAAGCACCGCCTGGATTGCGTTGACACCGGAATTTCCGATCAGTACACTGAATAAAAAAATGTGTCCTTCGTGTTCTTCGTTTCCTGTTCTCGGGGCGGCCCTTTGACTTCGGCGATTCCCGCTTCGTAAACCCCGTTAGATGTTCCTCCCAGCGCAAGGAGTTGTCCATGCAACGACGTCGTTTTCTCAATGGTGCCGCAGGTGTTGCCGGGGCCGGAATCGCAGCGATCGCCGCGCCGGCCATTGCCCAGACCGCGCCCGCAGTCCGCTGGCGCATGTCCACCAGCTGGCCCAAGAGTCTTGACTCCATCTATGCGTCGGTGGAGGAACTCTGCAAGCGGGTGCACGACGTCACTGACGGCAAGTTCGACATTCGTCCCTTCCCCGGCGGCGAGATCGTGCCAGGCGCCCAGAACATGGACGCCGTCAGCAACGGCACGGTTGAGTGCAACCACGTGCTCAGCACCTTCTACTTCGGCAAGAACACTGCGGTCGCGTTCGATACCGGCCTGTCGTTCGGCCTCAACGCTCGCCAGCACAACGCGTGGATCCACTACGGCGGCGGTCTGCAGCAACTGCGTGAACTCTACAAGAAGTACAACATCGTCAACCATGTCTGCGGAAATGTCGGTGTGCAGATGGGCGGCTGGTATCGAAAGGAGATAAAGTCGGTGGCGGACCTCAAGGGCTTGAAGATGCGGATCGGCGGCATCGGCGGCCTGGTTCTGGGCAAGCTCGGCGCAATCCCGCAGCAGATTCCGACCAGCGACATCTATCCGTCGCTGGAGAAGGGCACGATCGACGCCGCCGAATGGATCGGGCCGTACGACGACCTGAAGCTTGGCCTCAACAAGGTTGCGCCGTACTATTACGCGCCAGGCTGGTTCGAAGGCAGCGCGTCGATCACGACCATGGTCAACGACAAGGCCTGGGAGGCGCTGCCCCCTGCCTACAAGGCGGCTTTCGAGGGCGCCTGTGCCGAGCAGACGATGAAGATGCTGGCGCTCTACGACAACCGCAATCCGGAAGCGATGAAGCGGCTGATCTCGGGTGGCGCGAAGGTGGGCTATTTCCCGCGTGATGTCATGGATGCGGCCTACGCGGCGTCGCAGGAACTGTGGACGGAACTGTCGGCCAAGAACCCGGACTTCGCAGCGATCTACCCGGGCTGGAAACAGTACCAGGAAGATCAGGTCAGCTGGTTCAGGGTTGCGGAGAGCGCGCTCGACGGCTATACCTTCAACGCGGTCAGCCGCCGCTGAAGGCGTTACGCGCCGGTACGGTGGCCGGCATCGCCGGCCTGCCGGCAGGGCAGGAGGAACCAGCCAATGGATCATAGCGACAAGCCGGCCGGAGTGGCCAAGTCCCAGGGCATCGGGGCGCGCGTGCCGCGCAAGGAAGATGCGCGCCATCTGGCCGGGAAGGGGAACTTCGTCGGCGACATGGCGATGCCGGGTCTGTGCGAGGTGGCATTCCTGCGCAGCCCGTTGGCGCATGCCCGCATCGGGGCGGTGACCATTGCGCCGGAGATCGCGGACCGGGTGTTCGTGCGCGAGATGATGCCGGAGGCGCGCGACATCGTGGCCGACTCCACGCTGCCGAGCTACCGGGTTTCGGCGCAGCCGCCGCTTGCTCACGGCAAAGTACGTTTCGTGGGCGAACCCGTGGTGATGGCGTTTGCATCCACCCGCGCCCAGGCCGAGGACCTGATCGAGATGGTCGAGGTCGAATACGATGAGCTGCCGGTGTATGCGGACGTGACACAGGCGCAGGCCGCGACCGCCGACCTGGTGCACGAACAGTGGGAGGACAACGTGTTCGTCACCCTGCACGCCGACCGTGACTTCGAGTCCCTGGCCGCCGGCGCGGAGGTGGTAGTGAAGCGCACCATCGATCTGTCGCGCCAATGCATGGTGCCGATGGAGGGCAAGGCGGTCCTGGCCTACTGGGACCATCAGGCCGACCAGCTGGTGCTGATCTCGGCGACTCAGGTGCCGCACCTGATCCGCACCGGCATCTCCCTGTTTCTGGGGCTGGAGGAAGGGAAGGTCCGGATTATTTCCCCTGACGTCGGCGGTGCCTTCGGCTACAAGTGCGTGCTGCAGCAGGAGGAGCTCTGCGTCGCCTGGCTGGCGCTGACCCACCGCCGCCCCTTCCGCTTCCTGGAGGATCGGCGCGAGCACCTGATTGCCGGCGCCAACTCGCGCCAGCATCACTACGAGATGACCGCCTATGCGGATCGCCGGGGCAAGCTGCTGGCGCTGGACGCGCAGATCACGATCGATGGCGGAGCCTATTCGGTGTGGCCATTCACGGTCGGACTCGAGCCGGGCCAGGCGGTCGGCAACCTGCCGGGCCCCTACGCGTTTCGCGGATACCGTTGTCAAACGCGATGCGTGGCCACCAACAAGCCGGGTTTCGTGCCGTATCGCGGCGTCGCCCGCACCGGTGTGTGCTTCGCGATCGAGTTGACCATGGACGCGATCGCCCGCGAGGTCGCCCGCGAACCGTGGGAGGTAAGGCTGGAGAATCTGGTGCAGCCGGAGCAGATGCCTTATGTCAACGTTGCCAACAAGCATCTGGACAGCGGCGACTATCCCGCCAGCCTGCGCCGGGTGATGGAGATGATCGACATCGATGCGGTGCGCGCGCGCCAGGCTCGGGGCGAGGCCGATGGCCGCCTGATCGGCGTGGGCGTAGCCACCTATACCGAGCAGTCCGCCCACGGCACCTCGGTGTTCGCCACCTGGGGGACGCCTGTCATCCCGGGCTTCGACCAGGCGACGGCGCGGATCACACCGGACGGGGGACTGGAGCTGCGGGTCGGCGTCCACTCCCACGGACAGGGCATGGAGACGACTTTCGCCCAGGTTGCCAACGAGATCCTCGGCATCGACATCGCCCGGATCAAGCTGGTGCATGGCGACACGGCCCAGACTCCGTTTTCCACTGGCACCTATGCGTCGCGTTCGCTGGTCATGTCAGGCGGCGCGGTGGCAGTGGCCTGCAAGCGCCTGGTGCCGCGGCTGCAGCATATCGCCGGGCACCTGCTCGGCGTGGACCCCGCGACGGTAGCCCTGTCCGATGGGCACCTGTATTGCGGCGAGCAGTCGGTGGCGATCGGCGATGTCGCCAATGCCTGGTATCTCACGCCCCACCGTCTGCCGTCCGACGTGGATCCGGCCGGCCTCGAGGTGACCTTGGGCTACAAGCCCAAGGTGGACACCGGCGCCTTCTCCTATGCCAGCCAGGCAGCAGTGGTGGCGGTCGACACCGGTACCGGCGCAGTCGAGATCCTCGACTATGTCGTGGTCGAGGACTGCGGCATCATCGTCAATCCGATGGTGGTCGAAGGCCAGATCATCGGTGGCATCGCCCAGGGTATCGGGACCGCTCTGTACGAAGAGACGCCCTACGACGCGAACGGCCAGCCCCTGGCGTCGACCTTGGCGGACTACATCCTTCCGGGGGCGACCGAAGTGCCCAACATTCGGATCGAGCACGTCGAGACACCGTCGCCGCATACGGAGTTCGGGGCCAAGGGGATGGGCGAGGGCGGAGCGATCGCGCCGCCGGCGGTGCTTTTCAATGCGGTAAACGACGCCTTGCGCAAAATCGGCGCGGCGGAGGTGCTGGAGACGCCGCTCACACCGCGGCGCCTGCTGGCGGCCATTGCTGACAGCGCGGGCGCTGCCAGGGCGCGGTGCGAGGAGCGGACGTGAAGGCGGCAAGATTCGACTACCACCGGCCGGATTCGGTCGCACGCGCATTGGAGCTTCTGGCTGACGACTCGGCCAAGGCGATGGCTGGCGGCCAGTCCCTTGGTCCGATGCTCAACCTGAGGCTGGCCCGGCCGGCGACCGTGGTGGACATCTCGGGTCTGGACGAACTGCGCGGTGTCAGTGCGCAACCCGACGGCCTGCAGATCGGCGCCGCGGTGACCCATGCCCAGATCGAGGATGGTGTATTCGCCCCTCTGCGCGGGCACCCTATCCAACGGGTGGCCCGCGTGATCGCCTACCGGGGCGTGCGCAACCGCGGCACCATTGGAGGCAGCCTGGCCCATGCCGATCCGGCCGCAGATTGGGTGATCGTGATGACGGCGCTCGGCGCCGTGCTGAGCTTGGCCACCAGGCGAGGCACGCGGGAAGTCGCGATGGCCGATTTCATGCAGGGGGCCTACACCACGGCATTGGCTTCGGACGAATTGATCACCAGCGTGCGGCTGCCCGATTGGGGCGAAGCCGCGCGCTGGGGCTACTACAAGATCTGCCGCAAGACCGGCGAGTTTGCCGAGGCGAGTTGCGCTGCGGTGTTCGATCCGCAGCAGAAAATCGCGCGGGTCGTGGTGGGCGCGCTCGATGGCCCGCCCCAGCCATTGCCGGGGCTCGCAGCGACGGTTGCTCGCGAGGGTGCTCCGGTTGACCGCCCGGCCATCCTGGCGGCGGTGCGTGCCGCCGCGCCTGGCAAGGATGCTGTCGACTGCGGGCTCTATGCAACCGCGGTGGAGCGCTGCCTTGCGCAAGCGCTTCGGACCGAAGAGGTGGCGGCATGAACCTGCCTCAGGCGAAAGCGAGAACCCCCGCCGGCGGCCCGGCCGCAGAGCCGGTGACGCGGGTCACGCTCGCCGTCAACGGATGCGACGTCAGCCATGAGGTGCCCGCGCGCACCCACCTGGGCGACTTCCTGCGAGAGGAAGTGCGCTTGACGGGGACTCATCTCGGGTGCGAGCACGGCGTATGCGGCGCCTGTACCGTCCTGCTCGACGGCCAGCCGGTGCGCTCGTGCATCACCTTCGCAGTCGCCTGCGAAGGACGCGAGATCACGACGGTGGAAGGCTACGATACCGACCCGGTGATGCAGCGCCTGCGGCCGGCCTTCACGAAACACCATGCTCTGCAATGCGGCTTCTGCACTCCCGGCATGTTGGCCACCGCGCGGGACATTGTCTTGCGCCTGCCGCATGCCGACGAAGCGCGGGTGCGCGTTGAACTGGCGGGCAACTTGTGCCGCTGCACCGGCTATATGGGCATCGTGGGCGCGGTGCTGGAGGTGCTGGACACCTTGCGCAGGGAACCCGTCGACGAGGTGGAGGCTCTGCGCCAGGCGGCCCGCGAGGGCAGGGCGGCCGCGCCCGCGCAGCCGCTGCCTGCGCCCGCTCTGGGCCGTTTCGAAGCCGCCGTGGATACGGCCGGACCCGAACGTGCTGCGGCACCGTCCGGCGCCGGCGGCCAAGCTGCTGCTGCGCCGGCCGGTGGGAAAGGATTGCGCATCGACGGCCAGTTCGATCTCCCGTTTTCCGCGCGCCAGGTGTGGGAGTTCATGGTCGACCTGCCGGCCGTCGCTTCCTGCCTGCCTGGCGCCTCGGTGGATTCGCAGGATGGGGACCGGGTCAAAGGCAGGATCGCCATCAGGTTCGGCCCGATGTCGGCAGCCTTCAACGGGACCGCGCGGCTGGAGCGGGACGATGTGGCCATGTCCGCGGTGTTGCGCGGCGCCGGACAGGACTCGCTCAGCCAGTCGCGTGCGACCGGCGATGTCGGCTACCGGCTCGAGTCCCTGACGCCCGAGGCCACAAGGGTGCATGTGGACCTGCTCTATTCGCTGCAGGGGCCACTCGCCCAATTCTCGCGCTCGGGCCTGGTGCGCGATTTTGTCAGGCGGATGATCGTCGATTTCGGCCGCAACGTGACCCGGCGGATGCAGGGCGCGGGAACAGGGGTGCCGCCACAGCCCGCGAGCCTCAGCCCGGTGCGGATGCTCTTAGGCGTGCTTTGGGACCGGATCCGGCGTGTTCTGGGGGGCGGCCGCTGACAGGCGCGTTCGCGCCAGGCGCCGAACCCCGCATGCCAGCCAGATTTCCCTTCCCGATCTGCGCGGCCGGCGGCCTCGTCACCGACCCCGAAGTCTTTGGCTGAAGATCCCCTGGCTTCCCCGTTCCATAGCCTTGAAACCTCCCGCCCCTTGGCGAGGATCCAGAACAAAGAGGTGCTAAATGATGTCCAGATTCATGCAACGATGGGTGTGCCGCGCAAGTGCCGCCCTGGCTGCCGTCCTGATCGGCAGCACTACCAATGCCCAGGCGCTTGAACCGATCAAGGTGCGCTTGGACTGGACGCCCTGGGGAGTCCATGCCGCTGTGCACCTCGCTCAGCAGAGGGGCTGGTTCACCAAGGCGGGGCTGGACGTGAACCTGGAGGACGGCAATGGCTCGGTCACCACCGTTCAGATCGTGGGCTCCAGCGGCAGCTTCGATGTCGGACATGCAGCACTAGCCTCCATGATGATCGCGCGTGACAAGGGCCTGCCGGTCAAGGCCGTGGCCGTCTATGCGCGCGAGAGCGACGTCGGTCTGCTGGTTCCCGCCGACTCCGGCATCACCGGCCCGGAGCAACTCAAGGGCAAGAAGGTCGCCTACACCGCCGGTTCGCTGGAGGCCCCCTTTATCGACGCCTTCCTGGCGGCGGGCAAGCTCAAACGCAGCGACCTGGAACTGATCAACGTCGACGCCGCCAGCAAAGCAACCACCTACGCCGTAGGCCGTTCCGATGCGGCCTTCTCCACCATTCCGTTCTTTCTGCCGGTGGTGTCGCAGAAGCGTCTCTCCACCGCGGTGCGCTTTGCCGACTACGGGCTGAATATGCCCAGCTTCGGTCTGTTCGCCAGCGAGGAGAAGCTGGCCGCGCGAGGCGAGGCCATCGGCCGCTTCGCCAGCATCGTGTCCCGCACCTGGGAATACATCTATGCCGGGCATGAGGACGAGGCGGCCGACGCAATCATCGCCCAGCGGCCGCAGGCGCGGCTCGATCGCGCGGTGCTGCGTGGCCAGATCGATGCGCTCAAGGGCTACTTCGGCAAGCCTCAACCCGGTCTGCGAATCGGCCCACCGGTGCCGGAGGATTGGGTGGTGGCGGTGAAGACGCTCTCGTCGGTCGGGCTGATCGGCGACAAGCGGGCACCCGCCGACTACTACGTCGCCGGACTGACCCGTCCGGAGCGCTACGATGCCCTTGTCGGGCAGTGATGCAGCAGGGAGTCGTCGCCCGCAACGTCCGCAAGCGTTTTCCGGGCGAGCGCGGCGTGCAGGCCTTGGCGGGGATTGACGCCGAGATCCCCCCCGGGCGCTTCGTAAGCGTCTTGGGACCCAGTGGCTGTGGCAAGAGCACGCTGCTGCGCTGCATTGCCGGCCTCGAGACCATTTCAGAAGGGGAACTTCTGCTGCACGGCCGGCCAATCAACGGCACTCCCGAAGGCGTCGGCATCGTGTTTCAGCGCGACGCCCTGCTGGAGTGGCGCAGCGTCCGTCGCAATATCCTGCTGCCGATCGAGTTCGCTCACAAGTCGTCGGCCGACTACACGCAGAAAGCCGACCATCTGCTGGGCATGACCGGCCTGCGCGAATTCGCCGAGAGCTATCCGCGCGAGTTGTCCGGGGGAATGCGTCAGCGCGCGGCCATCTGCCGCGCCCTCATCGACGATCCCTCCCTGTTGCTCATGGACGAGCCGTTCGGCGCGCTGGACGCGCTGACGCGTGACCAGATGAATGTGGAGATCCAGCGCATCTGGCTGGAGATTCGCAACACCGTCATATTCGTCACCCACGGGATTGCCGAGGCAGTCTTCCTGGGCGACGAGGTGATCGTGTTCTCCCCGCGTCCCGGCCGCGTTGCGGAAATCCTGACCATCGACCTGCCCCGGCCCCGGCCTCTCGCCGTGCGTGAGTCCCCCGAGTTCAGCCGCTACGTCGCGCGGATCCGGACGTTGTTCGAGGAGATGGGCCTCATCGATGAACGGAGCCGGACCTGATGCGCAGCACTAGCCTGGCCACCGCTGCGGCGGGTCTGGCTTCTTCGGTGGTGCTCCTGCTGCTCTGGGAGGGACTGGGCCGGTGGTTGGGGGTGCAGCCGGTGCTGCTGCCGCTGCCTTCGCAGATCCTGTATGAACTGGCCGCCGAAACTCCCTGGTACCTGGGCCACGCGGCGTATACCCTGATGACGACAATGATCGGTTTTCTGCTGTCCGTCGTGGGCGGGGTGCTGATCGGCGCGTTGATCGTGGGTTCAACCATCTGCGAGCGCTTCCTCTACCCCCTCATCGTCGCCCTCAACAGCGTGCCCAAGGTCGCCGTAGCGCCGCTGTTCGTCATCTGGATGGGCACCGGAGCGGAGCCTAAGGTCGCAATCGCCTTTCTGATCGCAGTGTTCGCCGTCATCGTCGACACCATCCATGGCCTGCGATCGGTGCCGCCGGACGTCATGGACCTGGGCCGGGTGCTACGAGGACGCTGGTACGATTTCTTCTTCAAGGTCAAGTTGCCGAGCGCGCTGCCGTCGATCATTACCGGCATGAAGGTCGCTATCTCGCTCGCCCTCGTCGGCGCCATCGTCGGTGAATTCGTGTCATCCCAGCGCGGCCTGGGCTACGTGATCATGAGTGCGCAAGGAACTTTCGACACGCCGCGGGTCTTCGCTGCGCTGTTCCTGCTCGCGCTGATGGGTGTGGGGCTCTATGGCGCGCTTGTCTGGTTCGAGCGCTGGGCCACGCCCTGGAAGACTCCCACCGAACAATGACCTCTCCGACTCGAGGAGCCGACCCATGCGCCTGCTACTTGCCGTTTCGCGCTACATCGACGCAGTCAACACCTTCGTCGGACGCAACATATCCTGGCTGATCCTGGTCGTGGTCCTGGTCAGCGCCGGGAATGCCCTCAGCCGGAAGTTCCTCAGCGCCAGCTCCAATGCCTGGCTGGAACTGCAGTGGTACCTGTTCGGTGCGCTCTTCCTGCTCGCCTCCGGCTATGCGCTGCTTCGTAACGACCACGTGCGGGTCGACGTCCTGTCGCAGCGACTGTCCAAACGCAGCCAGATCGGCATCGAGATTTTCGGTGTCCTCTTCTTCCTGCTGCCGGCTTGCGGCCTGATCATGTGGCACGGGTGGCCGATGTTCTGGGAGTCTTTCGTTTCCAACGAGCAGTCCTCCAATTCGGGGGGGCTGGTGCGCTGGCCGGTTAAGCTGCTGGTTCCGGTGGGATTTTCGCTGCTGATCGCGGCCGCGCTGTCGCACCTGATCAAGTGCATCGCCTACCTGCGGGGCGTTGCGCCTGATCCGACCCGGCGCGGTGCAGGCAAGTCGGCCGAGCAGTCCCTGGCCGAGGATATCGCGCGTCTCGCCGCAAGCGCACACGATCGCAAGGCGAACCGGTAGTGGACCTGCTGACCGCCAACCTGGCGCCGATCATGTTCGCCACCCTGATCGTGTTCCTGCTGCTCGGATACCCGGTTGCCTTTACGCTTGCCGCCAACGGCATCCTCTTCGGGCTCATCGGGATCGAACTCGGGCTGCTGTCCCCGGCCCTGTTCCAGGCTCTGCCGCAGCGCGTTTTCGGCGTCGTGACCAACGACACGCTACTCGCGCTGCCGTTCTTCACCTTCATGGGCCTGATTCTGGAGCGCTCGGGAATGGCCGAGGACCTGCTCGAGACCATCGGGCAGCTGTTCGGTCCGATGCGCGGTGGGCTTGCCTATGCGGTGGTCGCCGTCGGCGCGTTGCTGGCGGCGACCACCGGGGTGGTCTCGGCCTCTGTCATTTCGATGGGATTGATCTCGCTGCCGATCATGCTGCGCTACGGCTACGACCGGCGGCTAGCCACCGGGGTGATCGCCGCCTCCGGGACGCTGTCGCAGATCATTCCGCCCTCGCTGACGCTGATCATCCTGGCGGACCAGCTGGGCCGTTCGGTCGGCGACATGTATCTCGGCGCGATCGTGCCCGGAATGCTGATGACGGCGGCCTACATGCTCTACGTGCTGCTGCTGTCGTGGCTGCGACCGAAGCGGATGCCCGCCATGCCGGTCGAAGCGAGGAGCTTCGTCGAGCCCGACGGCAGCCATGGTGTCGTTTCGCTGGTGGCGGTGATGTCGATTGCCATGGCGGTCGCGATCCTGTGGGTGTCACAGGTGATTCGTACCGACGCCCCGGTCGATGAACGCATCGTGATCACCGTGCTCGCCTGGGGCGGGCTGGCGTTCCTGGCGGCATTGACCAACCGGGTGCTGTCGCTGGGACTGCTGTCGCGGATCGCGGAAAGGGTCACCTTTGTCATGATCCCCCCGCTGGCGCTGGTGTTCCTGGTCCTGGGCACGATCTTCATCGGCGTCGCCACGCCTACCGAGGGCGGTGCGATGGGGGCGGTCGGCGCGCTGGCCATGGCCCTGGCGAGGCGGCGGCTGTCGCTCGCACTCCTGCGCCAGGCCATGGATTCCACCACGCGCCTGACCTGCTTTGCCATCTTCATCCTGATCGGATCGACCGTCTTCGCCCTGACGTTCCGCGGCGTCAACGGCGACCTGTGGGTGGAGCATCTGCTGGTGGGGCTACCGGGGGGCGAACTCGGCTTCCTGCTGTTCGTCAGCCTCTTCGTCTTCATAGCGGCGTTCTTTCTGGACTTCTTCGAACTCGCCTTCATCATCGTGCCGCTGCTCGGGCCGGTGGCGCACAAGATGGGCATCGACCTGATCTGGTTCGGCATCCTCCTTGCGGTGAACATGCAGACGTCGTTCATGCATCCACCCTTCGGGCTCGCCCTGTTTTATCTGCGCTCGGTCGCTCCTCACGAGGACTATCCTGACCGGGTAACCGGGAAGCTGATCCCGAAAGTGACGATCGGTCAGATCTACTGGGGTTCGGTGCCCTTTATCCTGATCCAGATCGTCATGGTCGGCGTGGTGATTGCGTTCCCCGGCCTGGTGACCCACTACAAGGCAGACCAGAAGGCATTCGACGCCAGCAAGGTGAAGATCGAGGTCGAAGGCGGATTCGGTTTCAACCCCTACGGCACTGACCCGGGCTTGCCGCCTGGGAAATGAGGCGCGACGACGCAGGCGTGCGCGGCCCTAAGCGGCCGCGTCGCGCGCCGTTTCCAGCGACGGACTGGCCGTCTTGGCCGCCAGCGGCTGGCGGGCAGGGGCCGGACGCGCCACGTTGGCGGTATGGCCGTTGCTGGCGACCGGCGCCAGTACCGAGCGCATGCCGTACATCGATACCGGCGGGAAATTCATCGCGACGGTAAAGAGCCGCTTGCTGGTGATGCCGCGGGCACGCATGCCATCGAAAAAACGCGCGCTCATCTGGTGGGGCAGGTAGCGCATCTGCATGACCGAACCCGCGCTTCGGCAGACGGACACGAAAAACCGCACGATCTCGTCGGAATAGAACGTCCCGGCCGTGGGAACGAACGAGGCCAGCAGGATCCGCTGGGTGCGCAATTCAGGTTGATGCACGTAAAGATGCTGGACGTAGTCGGTAATTACTGTCGCCCCAGGGTGGCGCGCCGCGAATTGCCCGGAAAAAAGCGCCTCGCATTCCACGAAAATCGCACTCGGGCAGCGCTGGTAGATCCGGCTGGCAACGACGCCGCTGCCGATGCCTGCCACGACCACGCGATCGAACTGCGGCGCGAGGCGTGCGACCTCCGCGGCTGCCCGCTGTCCAAAAATCGGGGTGGAGGGACAAACGCTTCCTGTGACGGCAAATCGCTTTATGTAGCTCATCTTCTCTCGAAAGCTGGGGTCCCGGCGGGTGCTGGCCGACCCGGCGCCAGCGGGTGAATCCGCTTGAAGGGATGGGTTGCAGGTCGGGCGCGGCCCGCAACCAAAAGTTCGAATGGTACCTCCTCGCGATCGCAGCTTCGGTCGTCCTGCAGGAGGACGTCGGGAAATGCGGACAGGATGGCGCGCGGGGTGTATGCCGGCAAACAGTCGTCGGATACCGGGGAGATCGCCTTGGGGCATGGTCAGCCCTGCGGGAGGCCGATCGCTTGGCGCCTGCAAGCTGGCGCTCTTCAACCCGGTGCTGGAGGGGCCTGGAGAGTCGGGGTTGGCCGCAAATGCCGCGGAAGCAGGCAACCGATCAGGGGCTTTTCATGCGCACTGCACGGCGGCCACACCCTTGTGGGCGGCCAGCCCCCTTGTGGAAACTTCCGATTGGGGACAGGGCACCGGCGGAACGGCCGTGACTCGGCCACGGTAGTTCCGCCGGGACGTACGTGACAACAACCCTGTCAGGATCACTGGGCAGGGGTGCCGCCGGACGCCGGGGGTGCCGACCGGGTCGCGCCGCTGCTGGGCGGCGTGGCGGGCGTCATCGGTGCGGCCCCTTTGCCGGGCTGGGTCACGCCGGACTGGTCGGGCGCGCTGGCTGGGCGTTGCTCGAAGTCGCAAGCGCTCAAGGCAAGGGCACAAACTGCTGCGGCAAAGATCTTCGTTTTCATGGCTGGATTCCTTTTTGTGAGTCGAACCTTCATCGAGCAATCGGGGTGCCCGCTTTGCATCACCGAACAGGCAGTTCCCGGAAAATTGCTCTGAGTTCATTCAACATGGCGCATGTAAGCAGCACGTTGCCTACTGAGACAGATTGTGGCAACTGCCGCCCGGGAATCCCGTCGCTGGTCGGGGCAGTTAACATAGGAGTGCTGTTGTTACGCGCGGATACAGCGGCGCCTGGTTACGATGGCTGCGCACGTGCGGACAGCCGGAAACTCAATTGCAGGCAACAAGACATCATGGATAACAACGAAAACCCTGACCATGTACTCGTAGTCGATGACGACGCCGACATCCGCGATCTGCTGGCGGAGTACCTGGGCCAGAATGCGATCAAGGTCACGGTCGCGCGCGATGCGCGGGAGATGCGCCAGGTGCTGGACGGCACCAAGCCCGACATCATCGTCCTGGACGTGATGATGCCGGGTGAGGACGGGTTGACCTTGTGCCGTGAACTGCGCTCGCGGTCCAACGTGCCGGTGATCATGCTGACTGCCAGGGCCGAAGAGGTCGATCGGATCATCGGCATCGAGATGGGCGCGGACGATTACATGGGCAAGCCGTTCAGCCCAAGGGAACTCCTGGCGCGCATCAAGGGAGTCCTGCGGCGCACCCGCAGCCTGCCGCCGACCCTGGGCGGCGCCCATCGCGTCAGGTTTGCCGGCTGGATCCTGGATTCCGGTGCAAGGCACCTGGTGGGGCCCGATGGCGTGATCGTCTCGCTCAGTGGTGCGGAGTACCGGCTATTGGCGGTGCTCGTCGAACATCCCAACCGGGTGCTCGATCGCAACCAGCTGATGGACCTGACGTTGGGCCGCGAAGCGACACCGTTCGATCGCAGCATCGACGTGCAGATCAGCCGCCTGCGCAACCGCCTCAACGACGATGCCCGTGAGCCACGCATCATCAAGACGATCCGCAACGAGGGCTACATCCTTGCAGCGCAAGTGGAGCGGGTCGATTGAAACTGCGCTTGCCGCGATCGCTGTTCGGCCGGACCGTGCTGGTATTGGCGGCTTGCCTGCTGCTGTCGCAATCGGCAAGCCTGCTGGTCAATTTCTTCGATCGTGGCAGTTCCATCTACCGGTTGAACTCTGAGCAGATGGCGCAACGGATCGCCCGTGCCGCCAGCCTGCTGAACCGCCTGCCGAAGGACGGACGCATGGCCGTGGCGCAGGAACTGGGCGGACGGGATTTCCGGATCGAGTTCGCGTCGCGACCGATTGAAATCGAAAGTGGCTTCATCGAACTCGACGAATATGAGAAGGGGTTCGCTGCGGCCATCCGCAACGAGATGAACCCGCCGCTGCTGACCACGGTGGAGATCACGCGGGCCGCCCGGGCAAAGACGCCCGAGGAAGTGACGCCACCGAGCGCAAACACCTTCGAGCAGTGGCTCGCCCGCCGCTTCTACTTCCTCCTGCCTGCGACCTTTTCCGTGGTGTCCCAGATCGAGCTGGAGGACGGCTCGACCGCGGCATTCTTCGTGCGCATGCCGCAGGAGCCGCTCGGCCAGCTCGAGGCGCTGATCCCCAAGCTGCTGATGTGGATGGCCATCATCTTCGCGCTGGCCCTGGTGATCGCCCGGATGATGACCAGTCCGCTGCGCCAGCTCGACCGGGCGGTCACCAGCATCGGCGCCAATCCCACCGGCTCCAGTCCGAACTCGGTGGTGATTCCTGAAACCGGGCCGATCGAATTGCGTCGGGTCATCGCCAGCTTCAACGAAACCCAGGAGCGGATCCGGCGCTATATGATCGAGCGCTCGAGCCTTTTGGCGGCCATCTCGCACGACCTGCGCACCCCGATCACGCGGATGCGACTGCGCGCAGAGATGCTGCCGGAACCGCAGCGCGGCAAGTTCGTCCACGACCTGATGGAGATGGAGGAGCTGGTCGGCTCGTCACTGGATCTGTTTGCGGAGCTTGGCAAGAGCACCGAACGCCAGCTGGTCGATGTCACCGCCCTGCTGGAGAGCATCACCAACGACTGGACCGACACCGGGCATCTGGTGACACTGGACGGCGCAGCGCGGGCAGTCTATGCCACCGAACCGTCGATGCTGCGCCGATGCGTCAACAACCTGGTGTCGAATGGCATCCGGTACGGGGGCAGGGCGCATATCGAACTCAGCGACAGCCTGAGCATGCTCCGGATCACGATCCGCGACCATGGCCCCGGCATGGCGGAAGAAGATCTGGAGCGGGTGTTCGAGCCCTTCGTGCGGCTGGAGCCATCGCGGAACCGGAACAGCGGCGGATCCGGCATCGGCCTGGCGATCTCGCGCAATATCGCCCGTTGGCATGGCGGCGATGTGAAACTGCGCAACGCGCCCGGCAGGACCGGGCTCATCGCAGAAATCAGCCTGCCGCGGGTCAAGACACAAGCATCGGCAAAGCCGCGGCGCGGCGAGCCCGCCGCCGCGCCGGTACCGGCCGCGGCCACGGTACCGGGGCCCCTGGTTCACTGATCCGGACGGCGGTCTGGCGGCGGTCTGCCGGCTCCCTACGCGGCGAGCAGCGTCTCGATGTCCTTCCCCAGTTCCGCCGGCGACGTCTTCGGCGCGTAGCGCTTGTGGACCGAGCCGTCTTTCGCAACCAGGAACTTGGTGAAGTTCCATTTGATCGCCTCGCTGCCCAGCAGCCCGGGCGCTGCTGCCTTGAGCTGCTTGAACAGTGGATGGGCATCCGCGCCGTTCACTTCGATCTTCTCGAACATCCGGAAGGTCACGCCGTAGTTCGTTTCGCAGAATCCGGCGATTTCATCTGCCGCGCCCGGCTCCTGCTGACCGAACTGGTTGCAGGGAAACCCCATCACCACCAGCCCCCGGTCACCGTAGGTTTCGTGCAGCGCCTGCATCCCGGTGTACTGGGGCGTGAACCCGCATTTGCTGGCGGTATTGACGATGAGAAGGACCTTGCCGCGGAATTCCTCGAAGGACTGGAGGCGGCCGTCAAGGGTGCGGGCGGAATCGCGGAAGATGTCGGTCATGGCGCTGCGGGTCAGTCGTGGCAGTCAGAGGCATGCGATGCCGGTGAGAGGCATCCGGTGAGAGGCATCCGACAGGGCCGGGAATTCTAGCCCGCCGGACCACGGCGGGTGACTGCGGCCTCGGTTAGACTGCGGGATCACCTCAATCTCCCAGGCGAGTCCGCAGTGAACACCTCCCCTTCCGGTTCGATCCCACAGGCCGACATCCGCGTCGATGCCGAAGTGCTTCCCGAAACGGTGAAGGTGCTCCGGCAACTGGTGGGATTCGATACCACGAGCTCCAGGAGCAACCGCGAGCTCATCGACTGGGTCGCCAACCGGCTCGACGACCTCGGCGTGCGTTCTTTCGTGCAGCATGGTGACGAACCCGGCAAGGCGAACCTGTTCGCCACCATCGGCCCTGAGGACCGGCCGGGCGTGATGCTGTCGGGCCATTCTGACGTGGTCCCGGTGGCGGGGGAGGTCTGGCAGAGCGATCCCTTCATCCTGACCGAACGGGATGCACGGCTCTACGGTCGCGGATCGGCGGACATGAAGGCCTACATCGCCTGCTGCCTGGCGATGGCGCCGACGTTCAAGCGCGCGGCGCTGCGCACGCCGGTGCACATCGCGCTCTCCTACAACGAGGAGAGCAACATGCACGGGATGAACCAGCTCGCCAAGCATCTGTCGTCGGCGGCCGTGAAGCCCGTGGCTGCGATCATCGGTGAGCCGACGCTGATGCAAGTGGTGGTGGCGAACAAGGGTGCTGCGTCGTACCGCATCCGGGTGCAGGGCAAGCCGGTGCACTCTTCCTTCCGGCACCTGGGCGTATCGGCGGTGGAAGTGGCAGCCGAGATCATCGTATTCGTCAACGCCCTGCAGAAGAAGCTGATCGAGGCGCACCGGCACGACGGTTTCGAGTTTCCCCATACCGGCCTGCATGTCGGCCGCATCCAGGGCGGAACGGCCCAGAACATCACGGCCAAGGAGTGCGAGTTCCTGCTGGAGATCCGCACCCTGCCGGGAGTGGATTCCGCCGGCATCGTCCGGCAGGTGCGCGACTATTGTGAGTCGACCCTGTTGCCCCAGATCAAGGCGATTTCGCAGGAGTGCCGGATCGAATTCGAGCAGATGCTCGATTCGCCGGGCATGGACGAGCGCGGCAACCGCAACCTGGCACAGGCGGTCATGCCGCTCTGCGGCTGCCTATCGACCCGGCGGGTGAGCTTCGGCACCGAAGGCGGCATCCTGCAGGGGGCGGGCATCCCGACGGTGGTCTGCGGGCCCGGCGACATCTTCGTGGCGCACCAGCCGGACGAGTATGTCGAGGTGGCTCAACTCGATGCCTGCAACCGATTCCTCGCCGCGCTGACCGGGCAGCTGGTGGCCGGCCAGTGGCCGGCGCCGGTGCCGGCGTGATCCCGGCCGGCGTGACCGGGGCCACCGTGATCGTGGCACCGGGTGGCCACCGCGACTGTGGCCACCGCCGCTGCGGGGCGCCGATGGACCTGACCCTGATCCTGCTGCTCCTCGCACTGGGAGTGGTCACCGGCTTTCTGGCCGGCCTGCTCGGCATCGGCGGGGGCATGATCATGGTCCCCTTCCTGGTGATGATCCTCACCGCCAGGGACTTCCCGCACGATGCGATCATCAAGGTCGCCATCGCCACCTCCCTCACGACGATCCTCTTCACGTCCCTGTCCAGCGTGCGCGCCCACCATAGCCGAGGCGCCGTCCGCTGGGACATCGTGAAGGCGCTGGCGCCCGGCATGGTGGTCGGCACCCTGCTTGGCGCCCAGATCGTCGGTGCGCTGCCGGCCCGGCTGATCGCGGCCTTCTTTGCGGCGTTCATCGGCTGGACCGCCTACAAGATGCTGCGTCGGGCCAAGACCACCGGCGCCGACGGCAAACCACGGACGCTGCCCTCGACCGCGGGCCTGCTCGGCACCGGCGGCATCATCGGCGTGCTGTCGGCCTTCCTGGGCGCAGGCGGGGGGTTCCTCACGATCCCGTTCCTGACCGGGCGCAACGTGAAGATCCAGCAGGCAATCGCGACCAGCGCGGCCTGCGGCTTCCCGATCGCGCTGGCGGGGAGCGTGGGCTACATCATCGCGGGCTGGAATATCCACCTGCCCGGACAGACCTTCGGTTATCTCTATCTGCCTGCGCTGGCGGCGATCGTGCCGGCCAGCGTGCTGACGGCGCCGCTGGGCGCGCGCACTGCCCACGCCTTGTCCGTCAACCGGATGCGGGCCGTGTTCGCGATGGTGCTGATCGGGCTGTCCGCCTACATGCTGACCCGGGCCATCCGCGGCGGTTGATGGCGCAGCGGACCGGGGATTCACGGGGTTGTACGGCGCCTGACCTTGGAATACGATTGCTCACCGACTGATCGGCGGTCGCAAGAATTGCCGGCGCGCAGGCCTGCGACGCCCCAAGACGAGGAGACAAAGCATGTTGAAGTCACTGATGGTGGCGGGTGCCGCATTGGCATTCGCCCTGGGGCCGGTTGCCGCCCAGGTGAAGGAAGTCAAGATCGGCGTCATTTTCGACCTTTCCGGCCCGCTCGCAGCGGGTGGCTCGGTGGCCAGCAACCTCGGGACCAAGTACGCCATCGACATGGTCAACGAGAAGGGCGGGGTCGAGGGCTACAAGATCAAGCCGATCTACGCGGACGCACAGAGCAAGGTCGATGTCTCCATCAACGAGTCCGAGCGCCTGCTCAACCAGGAGAACGTGGACCTCATCATGGGCCTCTTCTCCAGCGCCCAATGCGTGCCGATGGCCCAGAAGGTCGACGCCGCCAAGCGGTTCATGTGGATGAACGTCTGTGTCGCTTCCGCGGTGCTGAAGGACAAGAACTTCTCCTATGTGTTCAGGGCGCAGGTGCACTCGGATCAGTTCGGTGCCGCCTCCTGCGCATTCCTCAAGGAGCAGTCCAAGGCGCGACTGGGCAAGGAACCCAAGGACCTGCGGGTTGCGATCATCTACGAGGATGGGCCCTATGGAGCCGGCGTGGCCGCGGGCAATGAAGCGTCGTGCAAGGAATACGGCATGCAACTGGTGCTGAAGGAGGGCTACGCGGCCACCGCGCCGGATCTGTCGCCTCTGGTCACCAAGCTTCGTCGAGCTCGTGCGGACGTCATCCTGCATACCGGCTACAACCCGGACATCACGCTGTTCCTGCGCCAGGCCAAGGAGCAGAACCTCAAATGGTCGGCCCTGATCGGACACGGCGCGGGCTACGGGCAGTTCGACAAGCTCTACGCCACGTTCGGCGACGACGCCAACTTCATCTACAACGTCGACCCGGTGGCTGCGCAGCTGCTCGACCCCAAGACGCTCGCTCCCGGCCTGGGCGAACTGACCCAGGAAATGGTCAAGCGCTACAAGGCCGAGACCAAGGCCGACCAGGTGCCGACGCACGTCTCTATGGGTTTCAACCAGTCGTGGATCTTCCTCAACGATGTCCTGCCGCGCGCGATCAAGAAGTACGGCGGTATCGATGCGGAGTCCCTGCGCAAGGCGGCGCTGGAGACCGACATCCCGGAAGGCGGGACCATCCAGGGCTATGGCGTGAAGTTCTTTCCGCCCGGCACGCCGATGGCGGGGCAGAGCGAGCGTTCATCGCCGGCGGTGATGCAGTACATCGGCCAGGAGACGGCGGTGGTATGGCCGGCGGCGATCAAGACCAAGGACGCCGTGCTGCCGCTGCCCAAGGGGCACGCCTACGCGCCCTGAGTGCCGGTGGACAACGCGCTGCTATCCGTACGTGATCTGACCAGGCGCTTCGGGGGGTTCACGGCGGTCCAGAAGGTGTCGTTCTCGCTGGACCGGGGCGAGATCCTGGGGCTGATCGGCCCCAACGGGTCCGGCAAGAGCACGACCTTCAACCTGATCGCCGGCACCCTGGCACCGAGCGAGGGGTCGATCCGGCTGCAGGGCAGGGAGATCGGCGGCACCATGCCGAACGAGGTCTGCCGGGCCGGCGTCGCCCGCACCTTCCAGATTCCGCGGCCGTTTCGCAAGCTGTCGATCCTGGAGAACGCCAGCCTGGCCGCGTTCTACGGGTCCTCACGGCGCTTGAGCCCGCTCGAGGCCCAGCATCAGGCGGCCGATGCGCTGGAACTGGTCGGCTTGCCGACCAGCGGCACCGCTCAGGTCGACGGGCTCGGTGCAGCGGGACTCAAGAAGCTTGAAATGGCGCGCGCGCTCGCCACACGCCCGCAATTGCTGCTGGCAGACGAGAGCCTGGGCGGACTCGACGAGCAGGAGATGGAACAGGCCGCCGACATGCTCTCGCGCATCAGGCTCGAGCGCGGTATCACCATCATCTGGGTCGAGCACATCATGGGGGTGCTGATGCGGGTGGTCGACCGCTGTATCGTGCTCGATCACGGCGAAGTCATTGCGCACGGCAGCCCTGCCGAGGTGGCCAACCATCCCAAGGTCATCGAGGTCTACCTGGGTACCGATGCGACTCAGGTCCAGGAACAGGTCCAGCGCCAGGGCGATGGAAAGGGTTCCGCGGCATGAGCGACAACCTGCTGGAACTGCGCAAGATCAGCGCCGGCTACGGCAGCTTCCAGGCGCTGTTCGACGTCGATCTCGAAGTGCGGGCAGGCGAAGCGGTTGCCGTGATCGGTCCCAACGGCGCCGGCAAGACGACGCTCCTGCGGGTGATTTCGCGGCTCATCGCCAGCACCAAGGGCGAACTGCTCATGGATGGGCGCCGCTTCGACGCGCTGCCGGCCTGGGAAGTCATCGGTCTGGGCATTGCCCAGGTGCCGGAAGGCCGCCGGCTGTTCCCGCGGCTGACGGTGGAGGACAACCTGCGCATCGGCGCCTATCTTCCGGCGGCGCGAAGCCAGCTGGCGACGCGCCTGGCGTTTGTCTATTCGCTGTTTCCCCGGATGCAGGAGCGCCGCCTGCAACTGGCCGGCACCATGTCGGGCGGCGAGCAGCAGATGTGCGCCATCGGCCGTGCCCTGATGAGCGGCCCGCGGCTGCTGTTGCTGGACGAGCCGTCCGCGGGTCTTGCGCCGGTGATCGTCCAGTCGATCTTCGGTCTCATCAAGAAGATCCGCGCCGAGGGCTACACGGTGCTGATCGTGGAGCAGAACGTGCGCCAGGTCCTCGGCGTGGTGGACCGTGCCTACCTGATGGAAACCGGACGGATGCGGGCCAGCGGCACTGCTGCCGAAATGTTGTCCAACGACGCCGTACGCAAAGCCTACCTGGGAATCTGACCGCAACATGGACTCGATCTTCGATATCTTCCTGCTCGAGGCGGTGGTCAACGGACTGCTGCTCGGTGGGCTGTTCGCCCTGCTGTCGCTCGGCCTGAACCTGATCTTCGGCGTCATCGACGTCGTCTGGATCTGCTATGCGGAACTGATCATGATCGGCATGTACACCATCTGGTGGCTGCATGTGCCGCAGGGCGTCACCTTATGGCTGGCGTTTCCGGCGGCGGTCCTCCTGGTGGCGGTCATGGGCGCGGGGCTGCACTATTTCATCATCCGCCCGGTGCTTGCCGCCGAACCGATCAACCAGCTGCTGGTGACCGGCGGGGTGCTGTTCCTGCTGCAGGCGCTGGCCACCGTGATCTTCGGCATCGACTTCCGCAACATCGGCGTGCGCATGCCCGGCATCAACGTCGCCGACATGTACCTCTCGAGCGCCCGCCTGCTCGCCTTCGTGGTGGCGCTGGCCGCCATCGGAGCCACCGGCTGGTACCTGCGCCACACGTTCACCGGCGTGGCGATCCGGGCGATCAGCCAGGACCGCGGAATCATGCCTTTGATGGGCGTCAACCCCAATCGCGTCTACCTGGTCACGTCGGCGATCGGGGGCGCCCTGGCCGGACTTGCCGCCTGCCTGCTGGTGCTCCAGTACGACATCCATCCGGCAATCGGATTGTCATTCGGCCCGCTGACCTTCCTCATCTGCGTGATGGGCGGCCTGGGCAACCTCGTCGGCGGCTTCGTCGCCTCCTTCATTTTTGCGCAGTTCATTTCGGTGGGCGGATTCCTGTTCCACCTCGAATGGGGCTACGTCATCGCGTTTGCGTTCTTCATCGCGATGATGTTCTGGCGGCCGCAGGGCATCCTCGCGCCCAGCACGCGATGAGCGCGGGCAGAACAGCATGAGCAATCAGGTCGAGGCCCCGGTGCCGGCGCCAGGTACGGCAAGCCGGCCGCTGTGGGTGGAGGCAGGGCCGAGCGGCACGCTCAGGGGGATCTGGATCGCGGTGCTCGGCGCCTTCCTGCTGCTGCCATGGCTGGGGCTGGGCGAGTATCCGCTGCACCTGGTCATCGTCGCGCTGATCTGGTCCTACATCTATACCAGCTGGGCGATCATGGGCCGGCTCGGCATGGTCAGCTTCGGGCACGGCGCCTTCATGGGCATCGGCGCCTACAGCGTCGTGCTGTTGTGGAACGGGTTCGGCATCACCCCGTGGCTGGGCGCGGTGGTCGGCGTCGTCCTCTCGGTGCTTGTCGCAATGCTGATCGGCTATCCGTGTTTCCGCTTCCGGATCATCGGCCATTACTTCGCGATCGTGACCCTGGCCCTGTCGGAGGTCACGCGGCTGGTGATCGTCGCCCTGCGGGACCACACCGGCGGCTCGCTGGGCATCACGCCGATGTCCGGACTGGCCGATGGCGCCAGCTACAGCGTCTATGCCATGCAGTTCTCCGACAAGACGGTCTGGTTCTACATTGCTCTGGCGGTGTGGCTGTTCGGGCTGGTGGTCTGGAAAATGGCCGACCGGCACCCCTCACGGCGTGCCTTGCAGGCGATCAGCGAAGACGAAGACGCGGCGGCGTCGATCGGCATCCCGGTCGCGCGCACCAAGCTGGCTGTCACCATGCTGTCGGCGGGGCTCACGGCGCTCGGCGGTGTGCTCTATGCGCAATACCAGCTCTACGTGAATCCGGATACGGTCTCGGGCATCGCGATCTCGCTGCAACTGGTGTTCGGTGCGATTGCCGGCGGAATGTTCGTTCGTCTGGGCCCGACCGTAGGCGCGATGTTCCTGCTGGCTCTGTCGGAGACCTTGCGGGTGCTGATCGGCAACCAGTATCACGGCGTGGACATGACGGTCTACGGCGCGCTGCTGATCCTTTTCATCATCTTCATGCCCCGGGGGATACTCGGAACCCTGCTGAAGAAGTAGGATCGGGCCGGAATCTCAGCAGTCGCAAGCCGTTGGCAACGACCAGAAGGCTTGCGCCCATGTCGGCGAATACGGCCATCCACATCGTGGCGTCGTCGAACACGGCCAGCAGCAGGAACACGCCCTTGATGCCGAGGGCGAGCGAGATGTTCTGCCACAGCACCCGGTGCGTGGCCCGCGACAGGCGAACCGTGGTGCCGACGCGATGCAGATCGTCGTTCATCACCACGACGTCGGCGGCCTCCATCGCGGTATCGGTGCCCGCGGCGCCCATTGCCACGCCGATGTCCGCCTGCACCAGCGCCGGGGCGTCATTGATGCCGTCGCCGATCATCGCCGTGGGGCCATGCCGGGCCTGAAGCGCCTGGATCACCGCCAGCTTGTCGTCCGGCAACAGGTTGCCGCGCGCATCCTCGATGCCGGCCTGCCGCGCGATGGCGGTCGCGGTCGCCTGGTTGTCGCCGCTGAGCATGACGGGTACCAGGCCGAGGGACTTCAGATCGGCAACCGCATCGCGGGCACCGGCCCTGATCGGATCGGCGACGGCGAACAGGGCCAGCGGGCCCGCCGCCGATGCGAGCACGGTGACGCTGTGGCCGGCATCCTCGTGCGGCTTGAGCCTGGCTTCGAGTTCGGGGCTGCACTGGCCGAGGTCCTCGAGCAGGCGATGGTTGCCGAGCAGGTAGCGGGTGCCGTCGACCGTGGCCTGCACGCCGCGCCCGGCGATCGCCTCGAATCCGGTGACAGCAAGCTGCGAGGGCTGGAGCCCCTGCGCGATGGCGCGCGAGACCGGGTGGGTTGAATGTCCCGCCAGTGCCGCTGCAATCGGTTCCAAGTCCGCCGGACTGCGCGAATCGTCGAGCGGCGACCAGTGCATCAGCACGGGCCGTCCCTCGGTCAGTGTCCCGGTCTTGTCCAGCGCCACTGCCTTGAGCTTGCGCGCGTCTTCCAGGAAGACACCGCCCTTGATCAGGATCCCCAGGCGCGCCGCAGCCGCCAGGCCGCTGACCACGGTCACCGGTGTCGAAATCACCAGCGCGCACGGGCAGGCGATCACCAGCAGAACCAGTGCCTTGTAGATTGCAGTCAGCCATGACCAACCCAGCAGTGCGGGTCCCAGCAATGCAACCGCCAGCGCCAGTACGAACACCCCCGGCGTGTAGATCGCGGCGAACCGGTCGACGAATCGCTGGGTGGGCGCCCGGCTGCCCTGGGCCTGTTCGACCGAGTGAATGATGCGCGCCAGCGTGGACCCGGAGGCGGCTGCGGTCACCCTCAGTTCGATCGTGCCGGTCTGGTTGATCGTGCCGGCGAACACCGGGTCGCCCGCGATCTTGTCGACCGGAATGCTCTCGCCGGTGATCGGTGCCTGGTCGACGGCCGATTGGCCTTCGATGACCACGCCGTCCATCGGCACCCGCTCGCCGGGCCGCACGCGCACGATCGCGTCGGGCATCACGGCTTCCACCGCCAGGGTGCTCCAGCCGCCATCCGGCTGCCTTACTGCGGCCGTGTCCGGCGCCAGCGCGAGCAGCCCGGAGATCGCATCCCGCGCCCGGTCCACCGAACGCGCCTCGATCAACTCCGCGATGGCGAACAAGGCCATGACCATCGCCGCTTCCGGCCACTGACCGATCGCGAATGCGCCGCACACCGCCACCGTCATGAGGGCATTGATGTTGAGCCGGCGGTGGCGCAACGCGGTCAGGCCCTTCCTGACGACATCCAGGCCGGCGAACCCGATGGCTGCTGCGGCCACGGCCATGCCCAGCGATTTCACGGCCAGCGACTCGGGGCCGGCAAGTGCCAGCAGTTCGGCGCCGATCGCCAGGGCCAGGGCGACGAGCAGCCTGGTCAGCCCGGGACTGGCGCCGTCGTGGTGGTCATGTGGCTCACCGGTTTCTCCCGCGCCCGACTGCGGCCAGGGATGGATCTCATAGCCGATGGCACGAATTGCGGCGACGGCCTGCGCGAGCGCAGGCGTGTCCGCGTCGATGTGCAGGCTGCGTTCGCCCAGGCGGAACCCCACTGAGCGGATGCCGTTTACCGCCTCCAGGCCGCGCCGGATGTCGGACTCCTCGCTGGCGCAATCCATAGCCGGCACCCGAAAGCGCGAGCCGGCCGGCGCAAATGCTTCGCCGGGAGCGGGCCGTCGGGCGGATGCATGGGTGTGTCCGTCGACGCCGGCATGGTCGTGCGCATCGTGCGAGTGATCGTGGCCGTGCCGGCAGTGATCGGGGCCGTGGCAAGCGTCGTGGTCGTGGCTGTGGCTGTGAACTGGGCCGTGGGCGGGCGCGGGGGCGGGGGCGGGGGCGGACTTCGTCGTCATGATGTCATTACAAACCCTGAAGCAGGTATAGAGTCAAGCGGTGGCGGGCGCGATGCTAGACTGCCACTGGGCAGCCTGTGCCCACGCGAGGGGACCGAATTGGCTGTCAGCGTCTTTGACCTGTTCAAGATCGGTATCGGGCCGAGCAGCTCGCATACTGTCGGTCCGATGCGCGCGGCGCGCATGTTCGCGCACCGGCTGGAGCACGACGGTCACCTCGGTGCGGTCACCCGCGTACGGGCACGCCTGTACGGTTCCCTGGGGGCGACCGGCAAGGGACATGGCAGCGACAAGGCCGTGCTCCTGGGTCTTGCCGGACACGAACCGGACACGATCGACATCGAGTCCATGCCGACGGAACTGCAAAGGATTCGCAGCGATGCCCGACTGAGCCTGCTCGGGCGGTATCCGATCGCGTTCGACGAGAAGTCGGACCTGATTTTCCTGCGCCGCGAGTCGCTGCCGTTCCACGCCAACGGCATGCGCTTCGAGGCTTTCTCGGATGGCGGCGCGACGCTGCTGGAGCGCACCTATTACTCCGTCGGCGGCGGTTTCGTCGTCAGCGACGAGGTCGTGGCCGATGGCGAGCGGCAGAAGACGATTGCGCCCGATGTGACCGTACTGCCGCTTCCGTTTCACAGCGCAGCGGATCTGCTGACCCTGACTCTGCGCGAAGGCTGCACGATTGCCGGCCTGATGCGGCGCAATGAACGTCATTGGCGCAGCGATGCCGAAATCGACAGCGGTCTGCTGCACATCTGGTCGGTGATGCAGGATTGCGTCGAGCGGGGCTGCAGGACCGGTGGGACGCTTCCTGGCGGGTTCAAGGTCCGTCGTCGCGCGCAGGATCTGCATCGGCGGCTGCGCGAGAACGCGCAGGCTGCGGCTCAGGATCCCCTGCAGGTGCTCGACTGGGTCAATCTTTACGCGCTGGCAGTCAACGAGGAGAACGCGGCCGGTGGCCGGGTGGTCACGGCGCCGACCAACGGTGCGGCCGGCATCGTTCCGGCCGTGCTGCACTACTACACCCGCTTCGTGGCGGAGGCCAACGATGCAGGCGTGATCGATTTCCTCCTGACGGCGGCAGCGATCGGCATTCTCTACAAGGAAAACGCCTCGATCTCAGGCGCCGAGGTCGGCTGCCAGGGAGAAGTCGGCGTGGCCTGCTCGATGGCGGCGGGCGCGCTGTGCGCGGTGCTCGGCGGCACGCCGGCCCAGGCGGAGAACGCCGCCGAGATCGGCATGGAGCATCACCTGGGGCTCACCTGCGATCCGGTCGGAGGTCTGGTCCAGATACCCTGCATCGAGCGCAATGCGATCGCGTCGGTGAAGGCCATCAACGCCGCCCGGATGGCGCTGCACGGCGACGGCAACCATCACGTGAGCCTGGACAAGGTCATCAAGACCATGCGCGAGACCGGTGCCGACATGATGACGAAGTACAAGGAGACCGCGCGCGGCGGACTCGCGGTCAACATTGTCGAGTGCTGACTGACGACGTGCGCAGCGGTGTCGATGGCGCCGTCGGTCCCCACGTGTCCCACAAGGATGTCCCGGGGCGCGAGCCGCGATCGCTACGCAAGAATGTCGTGAGCGGTGCTTGGCATGGCGGGCCTCAATTTTACGGCGTCGGCGGCGGTCGGCGGCGGATCCGCTCGGGACTCTTCGGCCGGATGGCGGCCAGGAACTGATCCAGCATGGGCGCGAGCGCCCCGCGCAGGAGAGCCTCTTGACCGCCTTGCGGCACGATCCGGTCGAACTGGCCCGCCATCGCCAGATGGGCGAAGCCGTGGACCACCGACCAGATCGACAGGAGCGAATTCCACTGGGCGGGGGCCAGCGGTGCCGGCGGCGCGACGCCATAGAGGGCCCGCACGCCCTGCTCGAGCGCGTCGAAGGCGGCAGCCGCGCTGCGCTCGAGCGCGGCGCCCTGGTCGCCCTGGTCGCTCTTGTGCGGGCCGGGGCGGAACATCAGGCCGAAACGGCCCGGATAGCGCAGGGCGAAACTCACGTACCCCACCCCCTGCTCGCGCAGGCGAGCCACCGGGTCCTGGCCGCCCCGCGCATTTCCCGCCTCTAGCGCTTCGGTCAGTCCGTCGAAGGCCAGCGTGGCCACGGCCGCGAGCAGGCCGGCGGCGTCCCCGAAATGATGCGCCGGTGCGGCCGGAGAGACACCCGATCGGCGGGCCACCTCGCGCAGCGAAAAGCCCTCGAGGCCGCGCTCCGCCAGCACGGCCTCCGAGGCGTCGATCAGCGCCGCCCGCAGCGAACCGTGGTGATAGCCCTCGCGGACGACTGCGGACGGCGCGCTCCTGCCGGTCGGCGTCGGCCTGCGGGGCCGGGCCGGTTTGGCGGGGGTGGCAGGAGCTGCGGGACCTGCGGGTTTGCGCG
This sequence comes from uncultured beta proteobacterium, assembly GCA_963834335.1. Lineage (GTDB taxonomy): Bacteria > Pseudomonadota > Gammaproteobacteria > Burkholderiales > Burkholderiaceae_E > Lautropia. The sequence goes on from CAWIBK010000009.1 coordinate 509,127, forward strand.
GAGAAGCCATTGTGCCGGGTGTCTCTTTTGAACTTGACATTGTTCAAATCATATCGTATCGTTATCTTAACAGTGTTAAGACCTGTTCGGTTTCATCTTGTTCATCTCCCGTTCATCTCTTCTTCCACCGTTCTTTCGCTTTTGTCCAATCCTGGTCCAACCGTCGGAGACACCATGAACTCCACTGCCTTCCTCGACCCTGATCTCGTTTTCTCCCTCGCCAGCAAGCTTGCCATGCTGGGCTGGCTGGCGCTGGCGGTGTCGCCTTCCCAATCGCGCTGGTCGCCGGCCGCCCGCTTCGCTGCCGGCCGTGTGCTGCCGCTTGTATTTGCCGCCGTCTACGTTGTGTTGTTCGCGACGACCGGAATGGGGGAGGGCGGCTATGACTCGCTGGCGGCGGTCCAGCGCCTCTTCTCCGTTCCTTCGTTACTCGCCGCGGGCTGGCTGCACTTCCTGGCGTTCGACCTGTTCGTGGGTGCATGGATCGCCGAACGCGCCGGCCTCCTTGGAATTCCGCACCTGCTGGTGCTGCCGTTGCTCGCATTGACTTTCCTGTTCGGCCCGGCAGGGCTGCTGGCATTCGCCCTGGTGCGTGCGGGCTGGGTGCGCCGGCGTCCGCAAGCGGTGCCCGCCTGACGCATGCCGTTCACCGCGGGTTTCATTCCTGAAGTCACCTCTGAATCCGTTTCTGAATAAAAAGGAGTAGATCATGTCGACCTTGTCATTTCCGGCAGCCTCCGACTTTCGATCGGCTGCCCTCGTCGCGCTCAACCGGTGGCCTGCCGAACTGCTTCGTCGGGAGCGGCGGCTCGCGCTTTTCGGTTTCTGCCTGCTGGCGTTGCTGCTGCCGATGGCGGCGGCCTGGGCTGTCGACGAGCGCGTGCTGCGTGGCGCGAACGTCTGGATCAAACCGATGAAATTCGCGCTGTCGATCGCCGTGTTGTCGCTGACCAGCGCCTGGTTCGCGGGACACCTGCCCGCGCGCCCGCGTGCCGGCCGGGCGATGGACTGGATCGTCTGGCTCATCATCGGCGCGGGCAGCTTCGAGCTGGGTTACATCGCGCTTCAGGCCGGGCTTGGACAAGGCTCCCACTACAACATCGGCGACCTCTGGCATGCCGCGATGTATGCCCTGATGGGTATTGGAGCGATCCTGCTCACGGTCACGCAGCCGATGCTCGCCTGGCAACTCTACCGGCATCCGGATCCCGCCCGGCCGCTTGCCTATCGCCACGCGGTACTGCTGGGCCTGGTTCTCACCTTTGTGTTCGGGGCCGGCGTGGGCGGCCTGCTCTCGGCGGCACCACCGCCGTCCGGGGGCGCCACCGTCCCGCTGTTCGGCTGGTCGCTGGCCGGCGGTGACCTGCGACCCGCGCATTTCCTCGGTATCCATGCCGAGCAACTGCTGCCGCTGGCGGGCTTCGTTGCCGCCCGCTATTCACCCCGGCAGGCGCGCCGGCTGGTGGTGGTTGCAACCCTTGGCTACTCGGCCTTGTTTGCCCTCCTGCTGGCCTGGGGGATGGGTACCGCATCGATCGGTTGATTGCATATACAATGATTGCGCGTCCATCGCCCGCTCAAGCCGCCATTCCGGTTCGGCCAGCGGCGAGGACGGGGAAGCCGTATCGATTCATCCCCCCAAAGCCTCCTGGCGGAAGAAGCGGCTCAGACCCGGATGAGCCCGCGTACGCTGTTGCTGCTGCGTGGGCCGATCGTCTCGACGCTGTTGCGGATGGCCTGGCCCAATGTCCTGGTGATGCTGGCACAGGCTGCGACCGGTCTCATCGAGACCTGGTGGGTGTCCAGACTCGGCACCGATGCGCTGGCCGGGATGGCGGTAGTGTTTCCCGGCTTCATGATGATGCAGATGCTCTCGGCGGGCGCGATGGGGGGCGGCATCTCGTCCGCCATCGCGCGGGCACTCGGCGCCGGCCGTCGCGTGGACGCGCAGGCCCTGGTGCAGCACGCGCTCATCATCAACCTGGCCCTCGGTTGCCTCTTCTCGGTGATCTTCCTCGTCTTCGGCGCGAAGATCTATCGGGCGATGGGGGCGCACGGCGAGTCGCTGGCGGCGGCATTGGCGTACTCCGATGTGGTCTTCGCCGGCACGGCGCTGGTCTGGCTGATGAACGCGCTCGCCAGCGTCATCCGGGGCACCGGCAACATGCTGGTTCCCTCGCTGGCGGTGTGCCTGGGCGTGGCGTTGCTGGTGCCGCTCTCGCCGGTGCTGATATTCGGCGTCGGCCCCATTCCGGCTCTCGGAATCGCCGGCGCGGGGTATGCGGTCCTGATCACGACGTCGCTGACCGCGCTGGTGCTGGCCCTCTACATCCACCGTGGACACTGCCTCGTCGGATTCAGGCGGACGCCCCTGCGCAGACCGTTCTTCATGGATATTCTGCGGGTCGGCGCGGTCGGGTCGATCAGCACGCTGCAGACGAGCCTGACCGTTGCCCTCACGACCGCCCTGGTCGGGACGGTCGGCGGCCCCGCGGCGGTCGCGGGTTACGGCACCGGCGCGCGGTTGGAGTACCTCCTGATCCCGCTGGCGTTCGGCCTGGGTGCGCCGCTGGTTGCCCTGGTCGGCACCAACATCGGGGCCGGGCAGAAGCAACGGGCATTGCGGATCGCCTTGACAGGCGGGGCGATCGCCTTCGTGCTGGCGGAGTCGATCGGACTGGCGGCCGCGATCTGGCCGCAGGCCTGGCTCGGGTTGTTCGGCGACGATCCGCTGATGATCGAGGCGGGCAGCGCTTATCTGCGCCGCGTTGCGCCGACCTATGGCTTCTTCGCGCTGGGCCTGGCCCTGTACTTCGCTTCCCAGGGAGCGGGCCGGCTGGCCTGGCCGCTGATCGCGGGGCTGGTTCGCCTGGTGGTCGCGATCGGCGGCGGCTGGCTCGCGCTGCGGCTGACCGGATCGATGAACTGGTTGTTCGTGGCGCTGGCAACCGGCCTCGTCATCTACGGCGCGATGCTGGCGGCGGCGGTCCGCGGCGGCGTCTGGTTCCGGCCCTGAACCGCCGACCCGTCCCGGTAGACCCGTGACAGCAGGTGCCTGAACGCCTCGCGCCGCCCGAGCGGGGTGGGCCGGAGCACGCCACGATCCTGCAGCACCGAGATCAGTTTTTCCGGCGCGGCGTGCTGGTCGCCGACGATTTCGACATGGCCTGCTGCGACTTGGATCCGGGTAGTCCGGGGGCCGTTGTCCACCCGGGCGCTGCGCTGTTCGTCGAGCGAGAATACATCGTCGCTCTCGATGCAGCGCCCGGCGGCTTCGCGCCTGCACGAGCCGCGTTCATCGGTATCGATCTTCAGGTGCTCGACGACCCGGGGCGACAGTTCTCCCGGGTCGAGAATGAAACCGGACGAGTAGGTGATGTCTTCCCATTTCGGCCCGGTGGCAACATAGCAGCTCAGCGGCAGCAGCCCGAGCGTCAGCGGATAAAGCCATGTCCGGCCGCAGGTGCGCGCCGATTCGATGCCGGAGAAAGGGCCGGAGACGGTGACCAGGCGCCAGTCGGGCGCGCCGGCCGGAACGTCCGGGATGTCGCGGATGTCGCGGATGTCGCGGATGTCGCGGGTGTCGCGGGTGTCGCGGGTGTGCCCGGCGTCTGGCCGTATCGGCTCGGTCATCGACTTGCGCGCGATAAGCGCACCCTGGCTATGGCCGATCAGGGTGATCTGCGGCACCTTCGACTGATCGGCAAGTTGCCCGATCGCCCGTCTGAGTTCGATCGCGCTGTCGGTCAGCCGGGCGCGGTCGTCATAAGTGAAGCACGCAGTCTGCTGGCCGTGAAACGCCAGGACCTGCGCGAGTCCGCGGAACTGCCCGGACGAGCCGTAGCAGCCGTGCACCAGCACGGTGACGGGCTGGTTCGCATCCAGATGCAGGCGACGGTCCGGGCTGTCGGTGCAGGGTCCGAGTTGCGCGATCTCCAGCACGGTGTCGGGCGGCGGCAGTCGGCCCGGCTCGAGATCGGAGACGATCGCCAGTTCGGGCGCGGCACAGCCGACGAGCAGGCCGAGGAGCATCGACAGGAAGGCGGGGCGCTTCAACGCCGGGTCCGCCGCCGCGACATTACAGCGCTGCAAGCGCGGCGGCCGCCACCGCTTGGCCCCATTCAGGCAGGAAATGCCCGCCGTCCGGGACCTCGAGCGGTGGCGGGCAATTGCGGATGTGGCTGGCAACGTCGGCCATCACCGGCGGACCGAGAACCGGATCCCTCATGCCGACGGCCATGAATGTTTGCCCCTGCCATCGGGTCCGGAACCAGTCGCGCGCGCGGCGGGATACGGCTGCGCCGTCGGCATCCGGCCGGTCGGGAACCAGGTTCGGAAAGCGTCGCACGCCGGCCTTGTACGTGGCATCCGGAAATGGCGCGTCATAGGCCGACGCTTCAGCGGCACTGAGGTGAGGGCAAGCCCGCGAGAGCAGCTTGCCGACCGCGAGATCCGGATGCCGATTGCTGTAGTCGCGCCAGTCGAGGAAGCCCCGACCGAGCGGCCGGTCGCCGGTGGCGAACGCGGTGTTCATGACCAGCAGGCCGGCATAGCGCCCGGGATCCTCCATCGGCAGCGTCAGTCCCAGCAGCCCACCCCAGTCCTGGACGACCAGCACGATGTCGCGCAGCGCGAGGCGCTCCACCAGGCTCAGGAGCATGTCGCGATGGCGGGTGAAGCTGTAGGCCTCTTCCCCGGCCGGCTTGTCGCTCCTGCCGAACCCCAGCAGGTCCGGCGCGACGACACGATGGCCGGCCGCGGCAAAGACCGGGATCATCCGACGATAGAGGTAGCTCCAGGTGGGTTGCCCGTGCAGGCACAGATACACGCGCGCTGCCTGCGCAGGACCCTCGTCGAGGTAGTGGATCCGGCCGTCGCCGCAGCCCGCGAGCCCATCGAGGTAGCGGGCCCTGAATGCGTAGCCGGGCAGGTCGGCGAATCGTTGGTCCGGCGTGCGCAGCATCTGTCCCATGGGCTCCTCGGGCGGGCTTAGATCCGCCACTGTGCAACCTCGGGGCGGCGAATGCAACCGGCAGGCGGGTTCCCGCTACGGGATTGCCACGGGACGCGGTTTTTGCCATGGGATAATCCGCCGTGGCCGTTCGGGTCACGGCGCTCGGGTCACGACATTGACCCATCGGTGGACCGGCAGATGAAGAACGTGGTCGTGACGGGCGGCAGCGGCAAGGCAGGCCACGCCGTGGTGCGGGATCTGATCGACCATGGCTACAGGGTGGTGAACGTGGACCTCGTGCCGCCGGCGCAGCCGTTGTGCCACTTCCTCAAGGCCGATCTCAACGACCTGGGCCAGGCGATCGATGCGCTCCGGCGCGCCGCTGGCACGGTGGAACGGCGGCGTCCTTTCGAGAAGGCGGATGCGGTGATTCACCTCGCCGGCATCCCCGCGCCGGGGCTGGCGCCGGACGCGACGACATTTCAGAACAACCTGATGACCACCTACAACGTCTTCAGCGCGGCCACGCTGCTGGGCCTGGAGCGGGTCGTGTGGGCTTCCAGCGAGACGTTGTTCGGGCTGCCGTTCACCCGCGAGTCACCCGCGTTCGCACCGATCACGGAGGAGCATCCGCTGCTGCCGGAAAACAGCTACGCGCTGGCCAAGGGTCTGGCCGAGGAAATGGCGCGCCAGATGCATCGCTGGTGTCCCGCAACCTCTTTTCTCGGGCTGAGAATCTCGAACATCATCGATCCGGGCGAGTACGGCCTGTTCGACAGCTGGCAGAACGATCCGCAGGTCCGCCAATGGAACCTGTGGAGCTATGTGGACAGCAGGGACGTGGCGCTCGCCTGCCGCCTCGGGCTCGAATCCGCGCCGGCCGGCGCCGACCAGTGCATCGTCGCCGCGGCCGACACCGTCATGGATCAGCCGAGCCGGTCCCTGATGGCTCAGTGCTTCCCGCAGGTGCCGGTGACCCGTGAACTCGGGGAGTTCGAGTCGCTGCAATCGTCCGCCAAGGCTCAGCAACTGTTCGGATACGTGCCGCGGCATTCCTGGCGCAGCCACCGGTAGATGCCTTTCGGAGTATGGGAAGCGGACCGGCCCGCCGGGCAGGCACGCGCCTGCTCCGGGCCCGGCCCCTGGCTCACATGTCGATCGATTCGGCCACCTCTACCGAGCCGCCGTTGGCGAGGATCGGACATTTCTTCGCGTGCCCGAGTGCATCCTGCAGACTGGCCGCCTCGATCAGGGTATAGCCGCTGGTCGGGTTGGCGCCGCCGTTGTCCGAGACGCTCCCGTCGCTGTTGACCGTCGACGATTTTCCCACCGGGCTGCCGCCGTCGACGATCGCGCTTTTCATGCCGCCCATCCACTGTCCCCAGGCATCCATCTCCCGGGCCTGATCCGCCTTGGTTTCGGGCATGCTGCCCCCGTGGTACACGAACAGATACTTCGCCATGGTCACTCCTTGATTGAGGTCTTTCGCGCCCGCTGTCCGCGGGCCCGGCGCCGACCGGGTTGGCCGGCACAGCCAGCGTAACGCCGGATGTCGCGGGCGCCAGTGGGCAAAATGCTGAGAGAACCGCGCTTCGGTTGTGCACACTGCACAATGCGCCGATGGCCGACTATCACATCACGGTGATGCTTCAGGCGCTCGACCGGCTCAGCGGAAGCACGTTGCTGCCGGCGGCGGTCGCGCACCTGCGCAGTCACGCGCGCTCGATCGAGGCGGAGTTGCGGGACAGAATCCTTGCCGAGATCCCCGCCTTCACCGAGTCCCGCGATCCGGCGACCCTGCAGGAGCTGTCCTCCCACGGACCGCAGCAACTGGCCGAGATCGTCCGCCTGCTCGACGGCGGCGCGGTGGGCGACTTCGGTTTCGTGCACGATCACGCGCGCCGGCGGGCCGAACACCGGTTTCCCCTGGAAGCCCTGCTGCATGGCTACCGCTGCGGCCACAAGGTATTCGCCCGCTGGCTGCGCGACGCTGTCCTGAGCTGCGCCGGTTCCGATGAGGCGGCGCGCGACGTGATCGAAGGAGTGGCGGATTTCACGCTCGAGTACACGGACGCGATCAGCACGATCGCGTCGACCGCGTATATCGCGCAGGTCCGTCTGCTGGTCGAGGTGGCGGGGGACCAGCGTGCCCAACTGCTGAGCATCCTGCTGGACGGGTATGACGAGTCGGACGCGCGGGTTGCGGCCATCCTGCGCGGAGCGGGCTATCTCGACGGACGGCAGAACTTCTGCGTGGTGCTGGCGCAGCCCGTGGACGCCACCGAGATGGACAGTCCGGCGCGGGCACGCCGCCTGGCCGATTCGATCGACCAGCTGGTGCCCCCGGGCCTCGCCCGCCGCCTGATCGACGTCCGCGATGGCCGCGTCATCGGCGTCTTCTCCGGCGTCAGGCGTGTCTCGGGCTGGACGGCGCCGACCGCGTCGCTCGCCAACCGGATCGCGCATGAGCTTGCGACCGCGGGCAATGCGGTGCTGATCGGCGTGAGTGGCGACGTACCGTCCACTTCCCGGATACCGGCGGCCCATCGCCAGGCCCTGCTGGCGATTCGCATGACCGGCCTGACCCGTCGCGTGGTGCAGTTCTCCGCCACCCCGTTGCGCCAGCTGATGATCCACCTCGCCGGCGAAGAGCTGCAGGGCCTGCTGCCGCCGTGGGCCGGCGATTTCTATCAGGCGGATGACCGGCTCGGCGGTGCACTGGCTGCGACACTGCGCGCCTACGCGGATGCGGACATGAACATCCTCAAGGCCGCGGCCCGCCTGGCGGTGCATCCGAATACCGTCTATGCACGGCTGAATCGGATCAGCGAGATTACCGGCTTGAACGCGCGCGCCTATTACCCGCTGAGCGACCTGATCACCGTGGCCGACGCGCGTGCTGTCGGGCCGACCTGATAAGCTGCAGCATTGCACTTCTACGTCAACGCTTCATGTCCGATTCCGCCAGACTCTTCGCCCCGCTCTCCCTCGGCCCGCTGCAAGTGCGTAACCGCATCATGGTGTCGCCGATGTGCCAGTACAGTTCCGAGGACGGCATGGCCGCCCCCTGGCATGTCGTGCACCTGGGCAGCCTCGCCATTTCCGGTGCCGGCCTGCTGTGCCTGGAAGCGACCGCCGTCAGCCGGGAAGGACGAATCACCCCCGGCTGCCTGGGTCTGTACGGTGACCTTCAGCAGGCGGCCTTGCAGCAGCTGGTGGAGTCACTTCGCACGGTATCCGGTATCCCGCTCGCCTTGCAGTTGTCGCATGCCGGGCGAAAGGCGTCCAGCCGCAGGCCATGGGAGGGAGGTGCGCTGATGTCGGAGGCCGATGGCGGCTGGCAGCCCGCTGCGCCGTCGCCGCTGGCGCAGCGACCGGGAGAGCCCGAACCCCGCGAGATGACGCCCGATGACATCGGCCAGGTGGTCGACGACTTCGCACGCGCCGCTACGCGCGCACGCGACATCGGCTTCGACGCCATCGAACTGCACATGGCGCACGGATACCTGCTGCATCAGTTCCTGTCGCCGTTGTCCAATCAGCGCCGCGACGACTATGGCGGGTCGCTGGAAAACCGCGCGCGGCTGCCGCTGGCGGTCCTGCGCGCGGTGCTTGCGGCGGCCGGACCGAAGATGCCGGTAGGCGTGCGGTTGTCCGCGAGCGACTGGGCCGATGGCGGCTGGGACCTCGAGCAGACCCTCGAAATGAGCCGTCGCCTGGAGGCTGAAGGCTGCGCCTTCCTGGACATTTCCTCTGGTGGACTTTCGCACCTGCAGAAGATCCCGCTCGCAGCGGGCTACCAGGTCGGTTTTGCCGAACAGGTCAAGCGTGTCGTCGGGATACCGGTGGTCTCGGTCGGGCTGATAACCGAGCCGCGGCAGGCCGAGGACATCATCGCGCAGGGACGGGCCGACATGGTGGCGCTGGCCCGTGCCTTTCTGTTTGATCCGCGCTGGCCGTGGCGCGCAGCGGCGGAGTTGGGCGGCACGGTGCAGGTGCCTTCGCCGCTGCTGCGCTGCCTGCCGCCGGGGCATCCGCCGATCTTCGGCGACGTGCGGATCGGCCAGCGTTAGCAGGCGCGCAGCGTGACGCCTCGGGACTTCTCCGGCTACCGCGGGCAGTATCCGGACCTTCGCTGGCCCGGCGGCGCCGGTCTTGCGGTGTCCTTCGTGCTCAACGTGGAGGAGGGCGCCGAACTGGCGCTGAGCGCCGGCGACTCACGAAACGAGTCCCGTCACGAGGTCAACCATGAGGTGATCGGTGCGCCCGACCTGTGCATGGAAAGCCAGTTTGAATACGGCGCCCGGGTCGGCTATCGCCGGATCACCCGTGCGCTCACGGACGCCGGTCTGCCGCTGACCCTGAACGCCTGTGCCCGTGCGCTCGAGGCCACGCCGTGGATCGCCCAGGACGCGGCGACGCAGGGATTCGAGGTCTGCTGCCATGGTTGGCGCTGGGAATCGCATGCCGGCATGGACGAGGCCACCGAGCGTGCGGTGATCGCGCGCAGCGCGCAGTCGATCGCGCGCCTGCACGGCCATGCGCCGGTCGGCTGGCACACCAAGTCGTCGGCGTCGGTCAACACCCGCCGACTGCTGGTCGAACACGGCGGTTTCCTCTACGACAGCGATGCCTACAATGACGACCTGCCCTATTGGGTGACGGTGCAGAGCGGGACCGGCGCGCGGCCGCATCTGGTGCTGCCGTATGCCTTCGACACCAACGACATGCGCTTCTTCGACTCCTTCGCCTACGTGCGGGGCAGCGACTTCGCCGACTACGCGGCCGACGCCTTCGATTGCCTGCGGCGGGAGTCGCTGCACGAGCCGCGGATGATGTCGGTCGGCCTGCATACCCGCATCATCGGCCGCCCGGGCCGGATCGGCGGCCTGCAGTCCCTGATCCGGCATGTCGCTTCCCACAGCGGTGTCTGGTTCGCGACCCGCGAGCAGATCGCCCGCCATTTCATGCAGCAGGTGCCTTCCCCATGAAGCTGTTGCTGGTCAACCCGAACATGACCCAGGCGGTCACGGACGCCGTGTGCCGCGTGGCCCGGTCCGCCGCGCGGCCCGGTACCGGGATCGTGGCGGTAACCGGCACCTTCGGCCCGCAGGTGATCGGCTCGCGGGCCGAGAACGCACTGGCCGCGCATGGCGTCCTGGAACTCGTCGCACAGCATGGCGACGGGGTCGATGCGGTCGTGCTCGCGGTCTCGCTCGATACGGGGTTGCTGGCCTGTCGCGAGCTGCTGGAGCAGCCGGTGGTGGGCATGACCGAGGCCGCCTTGCTGACCGGCGCCATGCTCGGTACCCGCCTGGGGGTCCTGACCTACGGCGCACGGCTGGGGCCGGTGTATCGCGAGCTGGTCGAGGCCCACGGTTTCGGCAGCCGCCTCGCCGGCGTCGAAACCGTGGACGTGACGCCGCAGCAGACCTTCATTGAACCGGAGCGGGTCCGTGCCGAAGTGCGTGCCGGCGCGTTGCGGCTGGTCGCTCAAGGTGCGGAGGTGGTGGTGCTGGCCGGTGCCGCCATGGCGGAGATGGCGCCGCAGCTGCAGCCGGGGGTGCCGGTGCCGCTGCTCGACGGCGTGGCCTGCGCCGTCGGCCTCGCCGAAATGCTGGTGGGACTGAAGCTGCCCAAGCCCGACGTCGGCAGCCTTTCCCCCACCGGCGGACGCGCCGTACACGGCGTCAGCGGGCCGCTGCAGAAGCTGTTCGGCCGCCGCGACTGACGCCGTCGCCGGCAACCGGTCTCCGCCTGCGACCCTCAGCCCTCGGCCCTCAGCTCTCAGCTCTCAGCTCTCGACAAAGGCGAAGGCATCTCCGCGGCGCACGACATGGCCGACGGAAGGCGATGGAAAGTGCGCCGTGCAGAGCAAGGTCGGCGAATCGCAGACGTCCTCCAGGATCCGCCGGCGCGACTGTCCGGCCAGTTCACGGTTGTAGTCCGACATCATGCCCAGGTCCGGATAAAGCATCTGCAGTGGCGAGTGGATCATGTCGCCGGTGATGATGGCATCCTGTCCCGTGCGGCCGACCCTGACCGAAAAATGATCGATCGTGTGCCCCGGCGTCGGCACCAGCCTGAGGTCGTCGTCGAGGACGTGATCGCTGGCCACCCGCTGGCAGCGATCGGCCGCGACGATCGGCAGCACGGAGTCTGTGATCCAGGGGCACGCCTCGGGCCGGGTCTGGTGGCGCTCGGTCCAATAGGCCAGTTCGACTTCGGAAAAGCAGTAACGCGCGTTCGGGAAGGTGGGAACCCACCTGCCGTTCTCCAGCCTCGTATTCCAGCCGACGTGATCGACATGCAGGTGCGTGCACATCACGAAGTCGATGTCGGCAAATCCCAGGCCGGCCGCGCGCAGGCTGCGCTCGTAGGCCGAGTGCTTCGTCATGTGCCAGAACGGCCGGTGCGGGCGCGGCTTGTCGTTGCCGACGCAGCTGTCGATCAGGATGTTGTGGTGCCGGGTACGCACCAGGTAGCTCTGGATGCACAAGACCATCATTCCGCTAGCCGGGTCGATGTAGCGAGGCGCCAGCCAGGCGCGGTGTTCTTCCAGCAGTGCCGGCGTGAGTGACGGAAAGAACTTCAAGGGATCGAAGAACGGCCCCTCCTGCTCGACGATGCGCTGTACCGTGACAGGACCCAGTGTGATCGCTTGGTTCATGGACATTCCGTCAGGCCGTCCCGGGGATCGGGTTGCCCTTGCCGCAGCAGAATAGCGCAATCTGCAGGCGATGCCATCTGACCGTCGGACCGACGCGCATTCGCAAGCCGCTTCGGGTCTAATCGGGGTATGGAAGCTACGCACGACACCGACAAGCGCCTGATGGATCTTGAAATCAAAGCGAGTTTTGCAGAGGACCTGCTGGAGCAGCTCAACCGGACCGTCTTCCTCCAGCAGCAGCAGATCGAGCAATTGGCGCGGGAACTCGCCGCGCTTCGCCAGCAGATCCCGCAGGACTCGGAATCCCGGCGCAGCCTGCGCGACGACCTCCCGCCTCATTACTGAACGAAGCGGCGCCGGTGCACGTCCGCGCCGTCGTCCGGGGATGCGGGTGCGGCACCGGCCCGTGCGGCAGGTGGGCTTGGACAGGTGTGCGAAAATCCTCCGGCGACGTGCCGGTGCTGGGCCGGTGCGGGGCGCGTCACGGGAGCAAGGCAGAACATGGCAATCTACGAACTCGATGGAATACGGCCCACGCTTGCGGACTCGGCCTGGGTTGCCGAAACCGCCGAAGTCATCGGCAACGTCTCGCTTGCGCAGGATACGGGCATCTGGTCCAACGTGGTCATCCGGGGCGACAACGAACCGGTAACCGTGGGTGCCGCCACCAATATCCAGGAAGCAGCGATCCTGCACTCCGACGCGGGCAGCCCGCTGACGATCGGGCGAGACGTGACGGTCGGCCACAAGGCCATGCTCCACGGCTGCACGGTCGGCGACGGGTCCCTGATCGGCATCGGCGCCATTGTTCTCAACAATGCGCGTATCGGCAGCGGCTGCCTGGTCGGCGCGGGAGCGCTGGTCACCGAGGGCAAGGAGTTCCCTGACGGTTCACTGATCGTCGGCAGCCCGGCGCGGGCGGTGCGATCACTGTCGCCCGAACAGATCGAGGGGCTGCGGCAGAGTGCGCGCCACTATGTCCAGAATGCGGCGCGATTCAGGAAGGGACTGCGCCGGGTCGACTGACGCCGTCACCGGACGGGCTTCACGGCCTCGAACATCGCCAGCGCCTGCTTGCGGGCGACGGCATGGTCGACGATCGGCGCCGGGTAGTCCCGGCCGATGACGCAGCCGATTTCGCGCTGGCGCGCTTCGCTCAGCTTCCAGGGCTCGTGGATCTCCTTGTCGCCGCAACGCGCCAGTTCCGGTACGTACCGGCGGATGAAGGCCCCATCGGTATCGAAACGCCGTGACTGCAGTACGGGGTTGAAGATACGGAACCAGGGCTGTGCGTCGTTGCCGGTGGAAGCGGCCCACTGCCAGCCGCCGTTGTTGGCAGCCAGGTCGAAGTCGTTCAGGCGCTCGGCAAAATAGCGTTCACCCCAGCGCCAGTCCACATGGAGATCCTTCACCAGGAAGGACGCGCTCACCATCCGCAGGCGGTTGTGCATGTAGCCGGTGCGGTTGATCTGCCGCATGGCCGCGTCCACCAGCGGAAAACCGGTGCGGCCCTGGCACCAGGCCAGGAACAGGTCCTCGCGGTTGGTGAACGCCAATCCTTCGTACTCACGCCGGAACGCATGTCCCGCCACGTGCGGGAACTGATAGAGGATACTGAAGTAGAAATCCCGCCAGATCAATTCGCCGAGCCAGGCCTGTGCGCCCTGGCTGCCCTGGCCGAGCGCCGCCCTGACCAGCTGGCGCACCGACACCGTACCGAAGCGCAGATGCACCGACAGGTAGGACACACCCCGAACCGCCGGCAGGTCGCGAGCCTCGTGGTAGCGGCGCATGCGCGGCTCGAAATCGGTAAAGGCCTCGGCTGCGCCGCTGGCACCCGGCTTGAATCCCAGCGCAAGCAGATCGGTCGCGACGAACCCCAGGTCGGCCAGGCTGGGCAGGGTCGTGTCGATCGCGGCGGCCTCGAGCCTGCCGCCGGAGCCGCCCGCGCCGCCCGCCCCGGCGGGATCCAGGTCGATCTCCGGCAGGCGCTTGAGCCAGGCGTTCCGATAGGGCGTGAACACCGTGTACGGGCGGCCTTCCTGGCTCAGCAGTTCATCCTTCTCGAAAATCACCTGATCTTTGAATGTGCGAAACGAAATGCCGACGGCGCCCAGGGCGCCTTGTACGTAGCCGTCGCGTGCAAGCGCTGCCGGTTCGTAGTCGCCGTTAGCGAAGACGGCATCCACCCCCAGGCGGACGGCCAGGCGGGGAATCTCCTCGCGGGCGCTGCCGTGAAGCACGATCAGGTTGCCCCCTTGCCTGGCCAGGTCGGCCGCCAGTTCCACCAGGCTGTGCCGGATGAACTCGACCCGTCGATCGGCCCGGTCCGGCAGTTGCTTGAGAATGTCGGTGTCGAACACGAAGGCGCAATGCACCCGCTCGCTTTCGGCCAGTGCCGCGGCCAGCGCGACGTTGTCGGTGGCGCGAAGGTCGCGTCGAAACCAGTGCAGGGTCTTGTGGTTCATCCGGGTTCCGTCAGGTCCGGCCCAGCATAGCAAGTCGGCTCGCAGGCACGCCTGCGATGCCGGGGCGCGCCGTGCGGTTATGAAGCCGGCATCATGTCGGCGTCATCCCGGGCCGATGGACGGCATGCATCCGCTGGGGCAGGGATCACGTAGTCAAGGTACAGGCGGCCACCCGGCCGCACGCAAGGCCTGACCGATGTTTACTCGAACCACTGCCGAAACGCACCGACCGGTGGCCTGGATAAAGTCCCGGACCAAGGTCCTTCGCGCGGCCGCATCGGCGGCGCGGGGTGCGGAGTGGTCCGTGGAGCGTTACGAGGGCGGTCGCGACGGCGAGGGGCGCAAGCAGGATGTCCGTATAATGTTCGCTGAGGCAGACCGCGTTCGGGACGTCTCCAGGCATGGCATGACGGCAGCCGCCAACACGGTTCTGGTCGGGCAGTGCGGTGACCGCTCATGAGCGCACCTTTCCGCGCGTTCCTTTCCCACAGGGTTCCGGATGTCCGACACCGACTATCGGCAAGAGACTCAAGACGCGAGCGCCCTCGAACGGCTGCTGAGCGAAGTCGCCAACGGCAGCCGCGCCGGCTTCGAATCGCTCTATCGTGCAACCTCGCCCAAGCTCTTCGGCATCTGCATGCGGCTGCTGTCGGACCGCGGCGAAGCCGAAGATGTCCTGCAGGAAGTCTATGCCGGCGTCTGGCACAAGGCTCGTCAGTTCGATCCGGCACGTGCCAGCGCAATGGCGTGGCTCGCGACGATCGCCCGCAACAAATCGATCGATCGATTGCGCGCGCTGCCGGCGCGCGGCAGGATGCTGCCGATAGAGGCGGCCGATGAAGTCCCCGATCCGGGCGCGACCCCGCAGCAGGGCGCGGAAGCTTCGGCCGACCGGGCCCGGTTGGGCAACTGCATGAAGCAACTCGACCAGAACCGCCGGTCCCTGATCCATGCCGCCTTCTTCGACGGTGCCACCTATGAGGAACTCGCCAGCCGCAGCGGCTCGCCGCTGGGCACCGTCAAGAGTTGGATCCGGCGGGGCCTGATGCAGCTTCGTGCGTGCCTAGAGCAATGAGCAGCCATCCGATCGATCCCGCTGACGCCGGCGGGCTGGAACCCCCCACCCCCGACCTGCTCGCCGGCGAGTACGTGCTCGGCGTACTGGAAGAGGCGCAGCGCCGGGATGTGCAGGCCCGCATCGCCAGCGACCCCACCTTCGCCCGGTTGGTCTCGGACTGGGAGCGGTGTCTGGAGCCGCTTCATGCCGAGTTCGCGCCGGCCGAGGTTCCGGCCAGCGTCTGGCCGTCGATCCGCCGGCGCTTGGGATGGGAAGCCAAGCCGGAGGCGCCCCGAGGCCTCTGGTGGAGCGTGGGCTTCTGGCGCGCAGCAACCGGCTTTGCGGCGGCAGCAGCGGTGGCCGCGATCGTGATCGGACCGCAGTGGCAGTCGCCGGCCCCGCCCCCTGTAGCGGAAGAGCAGGCGGCCAAGCCGGTCACCACGCTGGCCCAGGATGACGGCCGGCCCGCCTGGCTGGCGTCGGTGGACCCGGTGCGAGGCACGGTGCTGATGGTGCCGGTCCCCGCGGCTGCCGACGCCCAGGGCCGGGTTCCGGAACTGTGGCTGATTCCGCCCGGTGAAGCCGCTCGCTCGCTTGGGCTGGTGTCGATCGACAAGTCGCATACCGTGGCGGTGCCGGCAGCGCTGCGGCAGGCGCTGGCCGCCGGCTCGACGCTTGCCGTGACCCTCGAGCCGCCCGGCGGGGCACCCGCGGGCGTCGCAACCGGGCCGATCGTGGCCAAGGGCCAGATCAAGCAAGGATGAGTTAAACCGGCCCGGGCTGCATCCGGTAGCCCGATCCGCTCGTATCTCCTGATGACAACCCCGTCAGGAGAGCCGAATGTCGCAATCAACCCGGTCCGCCCCCGCTGCGGACGGGCCAGCCCTCGATGTCCCGTCTTGCGCCGCCTCCGGGCTGGCAGGCAAGATAAGGCGCTGGGTCGATACCGGCCCGACCGGGTCCGAGCCGGGTGCCGCGCCGGACGGTCCGCGCGATGCGGCTGCGGCCGAGCGCATCGACTGGTTGCGAACCGTGCCGTTCATCGCCATGCACGTCGCCTGCCTCGCGGTGATCTGGGTCGGCGTGTCGCCGATCGCGATCGCAGTGGCGGTGGCGCTCTACGCGGTGCGCATGTTCGCCCTGACCGGTTTCTACCACCGGTATTTCGCGCATCGCACATTTCGCACCTCACGGCAGATGCAGTTCGTGTTCGCGGTGATCGGCGCTTCGTCGGTACAGCGTGGACCGCTCTGGTGGGCTGCCCAGCATCGCCATCATCACCGCTACGCCGACACCGAGCCAGGATCCGCATTCGCCCGCCATGCACGGCTTTCTGCTGGAGCCATATGGGCTGGTTCCTGACGCCGGCGGGATTCCGGACCGACTGGAAGCGCATCCCGGACCTGGCGCGGTTCAAGGAACTGCGCTGGCTGGACCGCTACGACACCCTGGTGCCGGTGCTGCTGGGATTCGGATTGTTCGGGGCGGGGGCGCTGCTGGAGGCCTATGCGCCGCAGTATGGAACGACCGGGGCGCAGATGCTCACCTGGGGCTTCTTCGTGTCGACCGTGGTGCTGTTCCATGCCACCGTGACCATCAATTCGCTGGCGCACCGCTTCGGCACGCGGCGCTTCGAGACCCGCGACGACAGCCGCAACAATGCCTGGCTCGCCTTGCTGACTTTCGGCGAAGGCTGGCACAACAACCATCACTTCTATTCCGGATCGGCGCGCCAGGGTTTCCGCTGGTGGGAACTGGATCTCACCTACTACGGGCTGAGGCTGCTTGCGGCGGTCGGCCTGGTGCACGACCTCAAACCGGTCCCGGCCTGGGTCGCGGCCAAGGCCCGGGGCTGAGCCATGCGCATCGCGGTCGTCGGCTCCGGAATCGCCGGCATGGCGTCGGCATGGCTGCTGTCGCGCCGACACGACGTGACCCTGTTCGAGGCCGGCGACTATCTCGGCGGGCACACCCATACCCACGACGTCGAGATGCAGGGCCGCCGCTACGCGGTCGACACCGGCTTCATCGTCCACAATCCGCAGCACTACCCGCTGCTGAATCGCCTGTTCGACGAGCTCGGCGTCGCGTCGCAGCCGACGACGATGAGCTTCTGCGGTACGCAACGAGGCGCACCGGCCTGGAGTACAACGCCTCGACGCTCGACTGCGCTGTTCTGCCAGCGCCGCAACCTGCTTTTCGCCGCGGTTTCTCGGCATGGTGCGCGACCTGACGCGCTTCTACCGCGAAGCGCCGGCCCTGCTCGCAGCAGCCGGCCCCGGTCCGACACTGGGGGAGTACCTGTCGCGCGAGGGCTACGGCAGCGCCTTTCGCGACGACCACCTGGTGCCGATGGCGTCGGCGCTGTGGTCCTCGCCGCGCGGCCCAGGTCCTGGCGTTTCCGGCACGCTATCTGGTTCAGTTCATGGCCAACCACCAGATGCTGCAGATCAGCGGCCGGCCCGAGTGGCGCGTGGTGCGCGGAGGCTCGGCCACTTACGTCAAGGCCTTGCGCGCCGCCTGGCAGTGTCGACGAACGCCTGAACTGCCCGGTGCGGGCGGTCCATCGCGAGCGGCAAGGCGTGCGGATCGACACCGATGCCGGCGACCGAGCGGTTCGACCAGGTCGTGCTCGCCTGTCATAGCGACCAGGCGCTGGCGCTCCTGGCCGATGCCAGCGAGCAGCGAGCGCGACGTGCTCGGGGCGATTGCCTACCAGGCCAACGACACCGTGCTGCACACCGACGCGCGTCTGCTGCCGCGCAACCGCAAGGCCTGGGCGGCGTGGAACGCGTACGTGCCCGCCGCGCCGGGCGAGGCCTGCACGGTCAGCTACTGCATGAACCTGCTGCAGGGCTTCGAGTCGCCCGAGCCGTTCGTCGTCACGCTCAACCGCAGCGCGGCGATCGATCCCGGCCAGGATC
Source organism: uncultured beta proteobacterium (assembly GCA_963834335.1). Taxonomy (GTDB): domain Bacteria; phylum Pseudomonadota; class Gammaproteobacteria; order Burkholderiales; family Burkholderiaceae_E; genus Lautropia. The sequence goes on from CAWIBK010000009.1 coordinate 527,200, forward strand.
CTGCGGCGCATGCGTTACCACCATCCCGTCTACAGCCACGCCGCGCGTCGCTGCGCAGGCCCGCAAGTCGCGAGATCCAGGGGCAGCGGCACACCTGGTTCGCCGGCGCCTACTGGGGCTGGGGCTTCCACGAGGACGGCATGCGCAGCGCGGTCGAGGTGGCGCCGCGCTCGGCGTGAAGTGGGGCGCGCCCGCTGCGGTGCCTGCTTTGGAGCCCGTGACCACCGCCTGGCAGGCGGCCGCGTGATCGTCGCGAACCACGACCGGGCAGCCGCGCCCCTGGCCAGCGCGGTCTACGAGGGCGTGGTGCGCCATCGCCGCCACGCGCCGCATCCGCATGCCTTCCGCTATCGCATGGCCCAGCTCTACCTGGACCTCGACGAACTCGACCGCGTGTTCGACGGTCGCTGGCTGTGGTCGGTCGGCCGCCGCAACCTCGCCGAATTCCGGCGCAGCGATTACCTCGGCGATCCGGCGACATGCCGCTGGCCGAGGCGGTGCGCGACTGCGTCTCGCAGGCGATCGGGCGCCGCCCCGCCGGGCCGATCCGCGTGCTGACGCACCTGCGCTATTTCGGCGGCTTCGTCTTCAACCCGGTCACCTTCTACTACTGCTTCGAGGCCGACGGCGCGACGCTCGACTGCATCGTCGCCGAGATCACCAACACGCCCTGGCGCGAGCGCCACGCCTATGTGCTGCCGGCCGCGCAGGCCAGCCGACCGCCGGGGCGCGCTGCACTGGCAGTTCGACAAGCGCTTCCACGTCTCGCCCTTCATGCCGATGGAGCGCCGCTACGCCTGGCGGTTGACGGCGCCTGGCGACGACCTGCGCGTGCACATGGACGTCCTGCGAGCGGCGACACCCGCGAGTTCGACGCCACCCTGCTGCTTCAACGCCGTCCGCTCGATGCCCGCTCACCTGGCGCGCGTTCTCTGGCGCTATCCGCTGATGACTGCGCAGGTCGTCGGCGCCATCCACTGGCAGGCCTTGCGCCTCTGGCTCAAGCGCAATCCCGTCCACGACTCACCCCGGCACTCGCGAGGTCCGCGAATGAACCCTGCCGCCACGAACCCGTCACGCCGGATCACGGACTCTCCGCCGCGCCGGATCCAGCGCCCTGGACAGAACGCTCGGATCGTCTGCTGGCTCCGACTGAGTCGGCTCTGACGCGATGGCCGCCTGGTGCATCGAGGACGCGCTGGGCACCTGCGAACTGGGATCGATGCCGGGCGCGCACGCCGCACATTGCAGGTCCACCTGCAGCGTCGCACGACCCGGCGTTCTACCGCGCGGTCGCGCGTCAACGGCAGCGTCGGCGCCGGCGAGGCCTACATGGACGGGCATTGGCACTGCGACGACCTGGTGGCGCTGGTGCGCTTGCTGGTGCGCAACCGCGACCTCCTCGACGGCATGGAGACCGGCGCTGGCGCGCCTCGGCGGCTGGGCGATGCGCGCCTGGCACAGCGCTGCGCCGCAATACCCGCGACGGCAGCCGCCGCAACATCGCCGCGCACTACGACCTCGGCAATGAGTTCTTCGGGCTGTTCCTGTCGACCGGACCTGATGTATTCGTCGGCGCTCTGGGCGAGCGACGGACGAGACGCTGGAGGCGGCCTCGACGCGCAAGCTCGACCGCATCTGCCGCAAGCTCGACCTGCGCGCCCGGCGACCACGTGATCGAGATCGGCACCGGCTGGGGCGGCTTCGCGCTGCACGCCGCGCGTCACTACGGCTGCCACGTCACCACCACGACGATCTCGCGCGAGCAGCACGCGCTGGCCGCCAGCGCGCGTCGCGGCGGCAGGTCTCGGCGATCGGGTCACCCTGCTGCTGCAGGACTACCGCGACCTGGACGGCCACTACGACAAGCTGGTGTCGATCGAGATGATCGAAGCGATCGGCGCGCAGTACCTGGACACGTACTTCGCCAAGCTCGGCCAGTCTGCTCGAAGCCCGACGGCCTGGCGCTGGTGCAGGCGATCACCATCGAGGACCATCGTTATGCGCAGGCGCGTGAAGGCGGTCGATTTCATCAAGCGCCACGTCTTCCCGGGCAGCTTCATCCCGTCGGTCAGCGCCATGCTCGAATCGCAAGACGCGCGCCAGCGACCTGCGGACTGATCCACCTCGAGGACTTCGGCCTGTCAGCTACGCCCTGACCCTGCAGGCCTGGCGCGAGCGCTTCCTCGCGCAACTGCCGCAGGTGCGCGCGCAGGGCTTCGACGAACGCTTCATCCGGCTGTGGGAGTTCTACCTGGCGTACTGCGAAGGCGGCTTCCGCGAACGATCGATCGGCGTGGCGCATCTGCTTCTCGCCAGGCCCGGCTATCGGCCGGCGGCCCCGAGCCCGGGCGCAGGCGGGTTGGAGGCATGAGCGCGCATGACATGAAGCCGAAGCGGTCCCCGGTCACGCCGGTTCGCTTCTGGAGCAACCTGGTCGGGTATCAGCTGGTCTGGTTCGCCACGGTGGTCGGCGCCGGCCGCGGCCTGACCTGGCCGGCGCTTGCAGCAACGGCCGTGTTCGCCGCCTGGCAACTGTCGGTGGCGTCGCGGCGCGGCCTGGAACTGCGGTTGGCTGCCACCGCGCTGGCATTGGGCGTGATGCTCGAAGGCGGGCTCGCTGCCAGCGGCCTGCTGCGCTATGGCGCGGCGACGCCGGCGCTGCCGCAGGGCGGTGCGCCGCTGTGGATCCTGGCCTTGTGGGTCGCATTCTCGCTGACCATCACACAGTCGCTCGGATGGCTGCAGGGCAGGCCCTGGACCGGCGCGCTGCTCGGTGCCGTGGGCGCCCCGATGGCCTACCTCGCGGCGGCCCGCGGATGGGACGCGGTGGCGTTCGCGCAGCCGCTGTGGCCGGCGCTGCTGTGGCTTGCGCTCGGTTGGGCGCTGGCGATTCCGCTGTTGAGCGGGCTTGCGCTGCGGTGGTCCGAACGGCCCCTGCGCCCCGCGCTGCGGGCCTGGGACGGGAGCCTGCGATGAGCCCATGGTGGTCGCTGGCAGTGGTCTGGGTGGCCGTGGCCGTCGCGATGACGGCAGGCTGGTGGTGGCAGCGCCGGCGGGAGAACGCGGGCATCGTCGACGTCATCTGGGCGGGCGCGCTGGGCGCGAGCGCCGTGGCCCTTGCCGTCCTGGGCGAAGGCTCGGCGCTGCCGCGGACCATACTGGCCGTGCTCGGCGGTCTGTGGGGCCTGCGACTGGCGCTGCATCTCTGGATGCGCGTGCGAGGAGAGCCGGAGGACGGCCGCTATCGTTACCTCCGTGATCACTGGCAAGGCCACCAGGGCAAGTGGTTCCTGTTCTTCCAGTTCCAGGCGTTGCTGGTGGTCCTCTTCTCCCTGCCATTCCTGGCGGTGGCCGGCAACCCGGTCGAGACGCCGTTCCCGTGGATGCTGCTGGGTCTTGTCATCTGGCTCGGCAGCGTGCTGGGGGAGGGCATCGCCGATCGGCAGCTGGCGCGCTTCCGGGCCGACCCGGCAAACAAGGGGCGGACCTGCCGGGCGGGCCTGTGGCGCTATTCGCGCCATCCCAACTACTTCTTCGAGTGGCTCCACTGGTTCGCCTACGTCGCACTGGCGGTGGGCGCCCCGATGGCATGGCTCTCGTGGATGGGGCCGGTCGTGATGTACCTGTTCCTGCGCTACGTCAGCGGCATTCCCTACACCGAGGCGCAGGCGCTGCGCACCCGGGGTGACGATTACCTGGACTACCAGCGGCGCACGCCGATGCTGTTCCCCTGGTTTCCCAGGCGTGACGAACAACTTCCAGACCAACCGGAAAAGGACTGAGCTATGACTGCCGCCACTGCACTGATCGAAGAACTGCCGCGCGACCGACCGGCCCCGGGCCTGCTGGGTTGGGCCGAGCGCGGACTGGTGCCCGACTGGCTGCTGCGGCAGGGCATGCGCCGCCTGTGCGCCCAGCGGCTGCGGGAGGAAAGGGCCGGCGGCCTCGGTGAACAGGGTGAGCGATTGCGCGAGCGGGTGGGGCAACTGCGTCTCAGCCCACTTGCCATCCACACCGATACCGCCAACGCTCAGCACTACGAACTGCCGCCGGCCTTTTTCCAGCATTGCCTTGGCAGCCGCCTGAAGTATTCCTGTGCCTACTACCCTGCCGGCGACAGAGACACTCGACCAGGCCGAGGAGGCGATGCTGGCGCTGTACTGCGAGCCGCGCTGAACTGGCCGATGGCCAGGACATCCTGGAGCTGGGCTGCGGATGGGGTTCGCTGACGATCTGGATGGCGCAGCGCTATCCCAACGCCCGGATCACCGCGGTGTCGAATTCCCGGCCGCAGCGCGAGCACATCGAGGGGCGGTGCCGCGACCTCGGCCTGCACAACGTGCGCGTGATCACCCAGGACGTCAACCGGCTTGCGCTGGATGCGCAGCAGTTCGACCGCTGCGTGTCGATCGAGATGTTCGAGCACATGCGCAACTACGACACGCTCTTCGACCGGATCAGCGACTGGCTGCGCCCCGGCGGCAAACTGTTCGTGCACATCTTCGCCCACCGGACTTTCCTGTATCCCTTCGAGACCGAAGGGGAGGACAACTGGCTCGGCCGCCACTTCTTCTCCGGTGGACTCATGCCGTCGGCGGACACGCTGCTCTGGTTCCAGAATGACCTGCGGATCGAACAGCGCTGGCAGGTCGACGGCAATCACTACCGCGCGCACCGCCAATCACTGGCTGCAGAACCAGGATGCGCATCGCGACGAGGTCCTGGCCGTGCTGACCGGCGCGTACGGCGAGGCGACTGCACGGCTCTGGTTCCAGCGCTGGCGGATGTTCTGGATGGCCTGCTCGGAGCTGTTCGGCTATGCCGACGGGCAGGAGTGGCTGGTCTGCCACTACCGCTTTTCACGCAGCCGGTGATCCGGCGCACTCACGGAGTAGCAAGATGCCCCTGTACCGAATGCTTCGCCTGGCCTCGATGGCCGGCTTCGGCGCGATGACGATGGTCGCCTGCAGCACTACCAGCTCGAACCCGATTCCCCCGGTTGACCGGGTAGACCTGCCGCGCTTCATGGGTGACTGGTATGTCATCGCGCATGTCCCGTCGTTCATCGAGCGCAATGCCTACGATGCGATCGAGACCTACCGGCTCGATGCCGAAGGACTGATCCAGACGACTTTCCGCTATCGCAACGGCGGCTTCGACGAGCCGGTCAAGACCATGCATCCCACCGGTACGGTGCGGCCGGATACCGGGAATGCGGTCTGGGGCATGCAGTTCATCTGGCCGATCAAGGCCGAATACGTCGTGGTCCATCTCAACGACGATTACTCGCAGACGATCGTGGGACGCAGCGCTCGCGACTATGCCTGGATCATGGCCCGCAGCCCGACCATCCCCGCCGCGGACCTGGAGGCCCACCTGCGACGGCTGGGAGAACTGGGCTACGACTTGAAGGACGTTCGCAAGGTGCCGCAAAGCGGTCGACCGCTGCCGGCGCAGTAGGGCCGGGCCGGTCGCGTCGGAGTGCCGGGTGGCCGGGGCGTGACTGTTCCGGGCGTGACCGTTCTGACGGTTCCGGGCGTGACGGTTCCGGGCGTGACATTCGGCGCGAAGCGACGTTCAATGCGGCCATGCCCCTGAATTTGCAAACCTGGCTTCGGTGAAGCCGTCCGACTCCCGCGGCTTCGGCCTCTTCTGTCTGCTCGTCACTTCGGTGGGCTGGGGGATCAATTGGCCGGTCGTCAAGATCGTGCTGGCCGACTGGCCGCCGCTGTTCGCCCGCGGGCTGTCCGGGATCGCTGCTGCGATCGCGATCGGGCTGCTCGTCACCCTGCGGGGCGAGTCGCTGCTCGTCCCGCGCGCGATCGTTCCCCGCCTGATGCGCGCGGCGGCCATCAACGTATTCTGCTGGATGGGTCTTTCTACCCTGGCCCTGTCCTGGCTCGACGCCGGCGAAGGCGCGCTGCTGGTCTACACCATGCCGATCTGGGCGGTGCTGCTGGCGTGGCCGATGCAGGGCATCAAGCCTGCTGCGGCGAGCGTCGCTGCCCTCGTCCTCGGCATGGCCGGCCTGGCGGTGCTCCTGGGCGGCCAGGAGATGGCGGTTGGCGTCGGAAAACTGCCGGGCGTTCTGCTGGCGCTGGCGGCGGCGTTCACTTTTGCGCTGGGCACCGTCGCGGGCTGGTCGCAATTGCCGCTGTCGCCACTCGTCTCGGTGACCTGGCAGGTCGGACTCGGCTGCCTGCCGATGCTGGCGATCGGCCTGTTGTTCGAAAAGCCGGAGTTCGGCGCACTGGGCGGGGCAGGCTGGGCCGCCATGACCTACATGACCGTCGTGCCGATGGGCCTCAGCTACCTGACCTGGTTCGAGGCATTGCGCCGGCTTCCGGCGACCACCGCATCGACCGCGACCCTGCTCGTGCCGGTCATCGGCGTCGTTGCAGCGGCCGTGGTGCTCGGCGAATCCCTGGGACCGGCCAAGCTCGCGGCGCTGACGCTGACCCTGGGCGGCGTCACCCTGGCGATGCGCGAATCCGCCCGCTCCCGGCGCAAGAACTTGAGGTAGGATCTCGCGACAATCGCGCGGGTGCTTGCGCCGGTGCCTGCACAGGTGCCTGCGCTGGTGCCTGGAAACAGGAGGAGACAGACGATGACGATGATTGCGTTGCGACGAAGGTATCTGGCTGCCGGCCTTTCGGCCCTGGGCCTGGGCCTCATCGGCCGGGGGGCGGTCGCCCAGGACTCGAACTACCCTGCGCGGCCGGTCCGGGTGATCGTTCCCTTCGGCGCCGGCGGCACCGCCGATCTCATCGCCCGACTCGTTGCCGAGCACTTGAGTCGGCGTCTCGAGCAGCCCTTCGTGGTGGATAATCGACCCGGGGCCGGCGGCACCATCGGCACCGATCTCCTGGCAAAGTCGTCCCCCGACGGCTATTCGCTGGGCTGGGGCAGCGTCAGCAGCCATGCCACCAGTGTCAGCCTCTATCCGAAGCTGCCCTACGATCCCCGCAAGGACTTCACGCCGATCGGCCTCGTGGCCGCGATCCCCAACGTCATGGTGGTCAGCGGCGAACTGCCGGTTCAGTCCCTCGAAGAATTCATCGCGCTGGCGCGGCGTTCACCCACCCGGCTGAATTTCGGTTCCATCGGCAACGCCACCAGCCAGCACCTCGGCGGCGAGCTCTTCAAGATGAGGACCGGCGTCGACATGGTCCATGTGCCGTACCGCAACAACGGCGCACTGACCGCGGACCTGATCAACGGCACGCTGCATGTCGTCTTCGACAATCTGCCGAACGTGTTCGGCCAGATCCAGGCCGGCAGGCTGAGAGCGCTCGGCATCACGACCGACCGGCGCTGGCCGGCGTTGCCGGACGTACCCACCCTGGTCGAACTGGGTATCAAGGATTTCGATATCTCGAGCTGGCTCGGAATGTTCGGTCCCGCCGGCATGGACCCGGCCATCGTCGGCAAGCTCAACGGATCGCTCAACGAGATCATGGCTATGCCCGAGGTGCGCGAAAAGCTGGTCAAGGCCGGCGCCCAGCCGCTTTCCGGCACACCCCAGGCGCTGGCACAACATGTCCAGGCCGAGATCGAACGCTGGGCCGCGGTGGTGAAGACGTCCAACGCGAAGATCGACTGAAGGCCCCGGAGAGAGAACATGAGCGAACAGTTTCACGGCATCTACCCGATGATCTACACGTTCTTCGATGCCGAGGGCCGGCCGGACAGGGCGGCGATGCGGCGCCAGCTCGACGCTTGCGTCGCGGGCGGTGTGCACGGCATCGCCATCCTCGGCATCGTCACCGAGTTCAACAAGCTCGACGTCAACGAACGTCGCCAGATCATTGAATGGACGGCGCAGGATCTTGCGGGGCGCGTGCCGCTCGCGGTCACCATCAACGAACTGAGCGTGCACGGCCAGATCGAGATGTGCCGCCTGGCGGCCGAGGTCGGCGCCGACTGGGTGATCCTTCAACCCCCACCGGTCAAGAATGTCCCGGAGTCCGAACTGGTGGCCTTCCTGGGCAAGGTGGCCGAGGCGGCAAGCTTGCCGGTCGCGATCCAGAACAACCCGATGAACCTCGATGTCTGGCTTTCCAACAGTGCATTGAAGACCCTCAATCGCAATCATCCCAACGTCAGCCTGCTCAAGGGCGAGGGCCCGATCGAGTATGTGCGCCGGATGATGGAGGAAACCGACGGCGTCTTTCGCGTTTTCAACGGGCGCGGGGGGTTGGAGTTGCCGGGCAGCCTGCGGCTCGGGTGTGCCGGCCTCATCCCCGCGCCGGACTGCGCCGACGTGATGGCCCGTGTCTACGACCTGATGACCGGCAACGACCCCGGGAGCGTCGAGCAGGCAGAGCGCCTGCATGCCGGCCTGCTGCCGCTGCTCACGTATGTCATGGCCTCGCCGGAGCACATGCTGTGCTACGGAAAGCGATTGTTCGCCCGCCGGATCGGGCTGGCCCAGGTGCATCCGCGCCATCCCGGCGTACTGCCGTCGGAATTCGGCCTCGACGTGATCGAGCGCTATTCCGCCGGCCTGCCGGCGCTTGGCGAGCGCGCGTCGACGGGATCCTGACGCGCAGTGAGCCTGGCCGACCTGGTTGCATCCACGCTGGTGGCGCTCGTCATCGGCCTGTTGATCGGCACGATAGGGATCGGCGGCGTCCTGCTGACCCCGTGGCTGAGCCAGGTCATCGGACTGCCGGTGCGCGACGCGATCATGATCAGCAGTTTCGCGTTCATCGGCACCGGTATCGCCGCGCTGGTGGTTTCGGCGCGGGCGCTGCGGGGAGCGGACCGGATGGACTGGCGCCTGGTGGGCGCGACGCTGCCCGGCGCGCTCCTGGGCACCTGGGCGCTGTCGCTGATACCGGGGTGGATCGCGCTCGCCCTGCTGGCGGTGCTGACCGTGGTGATCGGTTTGCGGGTGCTCTTCGTCGATGCCGCCGGTCGCCGCGTGCAGGAACCGCTTCGTTCGACGCCGCCGCTGCCGATCGGGCTGCTGACCGGCTTCGCCTCTGCCCTCACCGGGACCGGCGGCCCGATGGTGCTGACGCCGATCCTGCTCGGCCGGGGGGTGCCCATGCTCACCGCGATACTGACCGGGCAGGCGGTCCAGTTGCCGATCGCGCTGACCGCGACGGCGGGCAACCTGGCCCTGGCCGACGTCGACATCGGCGCGGGGGTCGCCATCGGCTTGATGCTGGTCCCCGGCGCCCTGATCGGACGCCGGCTGGCTGCAGCCTTGCCGCTCGTCGCGCTGAGCAAGCTGGTCGGTGCAACCCTGGTCGCGGCCGGCTGCGGATTCGCGCTCAAGGCGTTGCGGTGACGAGATGATGCAGGAAGACCTGAAGCCGGCCGGCCCCCGGCCCCGGCACGACCTCGCCTTCACCATCGCCGCCGTGGATGCTTATCACCTGGTGGTGCCGCAGGCAACCTACTGGAACGAGTACCGCGCCGGCAATCGTTCCGAGTCCACCCGCTTCATGCTGAAGCCGGGATGGCGGACCGTGTATGCCCGGCAGGTCGAGTCTGCCCTGGTGCGGGTGACGTTCGACGACGGCAGTGTCGGCTGGGGCGAAGCAACCGAACCGATCTGCCCGGAAGTGATCTGCCGGCTGGCGACACAATTGCTCGCGCCGCTGGCGGGCGGGACCGCCTTTGCCGAACCCGCGGCGCTCTGGGATTTCTGCTACGACCTCAATCGCGGTCGCGGGCACACCAGCGGCTATCAGCTGCTGGCGATGGCCGCGCTCGACATCGCGGTCTGGGACGCGCTCGGGCGCCGGCTCGACCTGCCGGTCTGCCGCCTGCTCAGCGAGGCGCCGCGGGATTCGATTGCGGTCTATCTCTCCGGCATACGCCGGGCGAGCGTGGGAGAACGGATCGAATTGATGCGGGGGATGACCGCAGAGGGCTTGCGCGGCGCCAAGATCTTCGTGGGCGGAGACACTGCCGACACGCTGCGTGAGGTCGAGCAACTGCGCAACGGCGTGCCCGGTGCCTGGCAGTTGATGACGGACGCGCTGTGGTCGTATTCGGATCTTGCGTCGGCCGCCGATGCGAAGCGGCTGCTGGCGCCGTACCAGGTGCGATGGCTGGAATGCCCGCTGGTTCCGGAAGACCTGCCTGGCCACGCCGAACTGGCCAGGCTGCCGGGGGTGCCGATCGCATTGGGCGAAAGTTTCAATTCTTACTGGCAGGCCGCGCCCTGGCTGACGGCCGGGGCCGTGGACGTGCTCCAGCCGGACATCGGCCGGACCGGATTCTCCGACGGCATCCGCCTGCAGAAGGCGGCCGAGTCGAGCGGCATTGCGGTAACCGCGCACATGGGGTCCGGAACGCCGCTGGTGCAGGCAGCCGCACTGACCTTCGACGCGGTGCAGTCCACCGACCTGCTGGCCGAATGCCAGTTCGATCTCGGCGGTATCCTGCCGGATGTCTTCCAGACCGGGTGGGTCTACCGGCAGGGGGAAATCGCGGTGCCCGATCGCGGCGGACTGGGTGTCGAGATCGACGTGTCGGCGCTGGAGCGCCATTGTGCTCTGGTCGAGCGCTGGCGCAGGACCTAAGAGGCTGCGCGGCAGAAGGAGAGGGGCGCGCAGCCTCCTAGACGAGCCAGTGCTGCAGTATCGCGAAGGTCCGCAGCGCGCCGTCGATCACCCGGTCGTGGTCCTCGCTGCAGTCGGTCAGGGTCCGCCGGGTCTGTTGCCAGCGCCCGCCGGTGTCGTCGCCATACGGGTCGAAGTATCGCAGCCCGTCCGGCGGATACCAGGCGGCCTGACGCAGGTGGCGGGTGATCAGTCGGCCTCCCAGGGTCGATCCTTCCAGCACGTAGAGAGATCCCAGGACGCTTGCCGGGTCGTCGCCGAGGGTGGCGGCGGGCAGGCAGGGCGCGATGCCGTTGACGGCGGCTGCTTCGAATCCCAGCGTGCGCAGGTCACGGTCGAGCAGCGGCAGGCGCAGCCGCGGCATTCGTGCGGGAGGCAGCCACCGCGGCAGGAGCGGCTCCCACACCTGGTGAAAGCCGTGAAAGCGCGTCAGCAGGGTCGTGATCCGCGCGCGCTCGAGCGGTGAGCGCAGGAGATCGACGCTTGCTTCCAGTTCGGTATGCGCACGCGCGGTCGCGGCGCGCAGCCGCTCGGGAAGCGGCGTCAGGACGGGGGCGTGCGGGCTTTCAGATGTGGACAGCGGTAACTTCCTCGCGCGGTGTGTCGACCTCGGCAGCAGGACGGCGGTTCGACGGTATCCCGGACTTCTGCGATTATCCCTCTTTGCTTTCCCATTTTCCTGGCTGTCTAGATGTCGGACCTGACCAACTGCGCGCACGAGCCGATCCACATCCCCGGAGCGATTCAACCGCACGGCTGCCTGCTGACCCTGGAATCCGACCGGTTGACGGTATCGCAAGTCAGTGCCAACGTCGAATCGTTCCTCGGGATCGCGCCGCAAGCGCTGCTGGGCCGATCGCTCCGGGATGCGCTGCCTGAAGAGTCCGGCGATCTGCTCGCCCGCGCGCTGCAAGCGGCCAACCTCGACGACGTGAATCCGCTCGTCGTGGCGACCGGGCTGGGACAATTCGACGCAGTCCTTCATCGTGGCAACGACGAACTCATCCTCGAGTTGGAGGCCCGCGATGAGCCGCAGCGACAACTGGACCGGGAGGGACTGGAACAGGCGCTGACGAGGCTGGCGCGCTGCGACGAGCTCGGCGACCTGCTGGACACGACGACCCGGGTGGTCCGGGACCTCACCGGCTTCGATCGTGTGCTCGTCTACCGGTTCGACCCACACGGCCATGGCGAGGTCGTCTCCGAGATCAGGCGCGATGACATGGAGCCGTTCCTGGGGCTGCGTTTTCCTGAATCGGACATACCCCGGCAGGCGCGCGAACTGTACTTGCGGACCTGGAGCCGCAGCATCGTCGATGCGCGCTATCGGCCGGTGCCGCTGGTGCCGGCATTGCGCCCGGAAACCGGTGCGCCCCTCGACCTCACGGCCGCCCACCTGCGCAGCGTTTCGCCGGTTCACCTCGAATACCTTGCCAACATGGGCGTACAGGCCTCCATGAGCGTCTCGCTGATCGTGGCCGGTCGCCTTTGGGGCTTGATCAGCGGCGGGCACCGGACACCCCATCGGCTCGACTACCGCTTGCGCCGGGCCTGCGAAACCATCGGCCGGGTGGTCTCGCTGGAGATCGGCGCGATCGACGCCCTCGATTTCCGGCGCCGCCAGGACGAGAAAGCACTCAGCCTCGCCAGGCTGGTCGACGGCATCCAGCGCAGACAGGGCGGCCAGGTCCTTGACGGTGTCGAGACGGAGCCGTCGGCCCTGCTGGCGCTGACGTCGGCGACCGGCGCCGGGGTCGTGATCGGTGACCGTGCGATCGCGATCGGGTCCTGCCCGCCCGCGTCGACCCTGATCGAGCTGTCGCGGTGGCTTCACGAGCGCGATCCGGTCGATGGGCTGTTCGAAAGCGCATCGCTCGGTGCCGAGGACGCGCGGTGGGCGCCCTGCGCCGACGTTGCCAGCGGGGTGCTGGCCGTGGTGCTGCCGAGCGCGACGCGCCAGTGCGTCCTCTGGTTTCGCCCGGAGATCGCGCGGACCGTGCACTGGGGGGGCAATCCCCACGAGGCCAAGACCATCGAGCGCACCGGAGGGTCACTGCAGTTGCATCCCCGCCATTCGTTCGCCCTGTGGCGGGAGGTGGTCACCGGGCAGGCGCAGCGCTGGGACCGGGCGGATCGCGATGCGGCCGAATCGTTTCGCCGCCGGGCAGTCGAACTCGACCTGGGGCGGCAGATCGACAAGGAACGCGAGGCGGTGCGGGCACGCGACGATCTGGTCGCCGTCGTCTCGCATGATCTGCGAACCCCGATGTCGGTGGTGGTGATGCAGGCGGCCATCATCCAGCGGATGATCATCGGCGACACGGACGGCGTCCTGCAGCGGTTCCGGACCGCGGCGCTCACGATCCAGCGGGCCGGCCAGCAGATGGGCGCATTGCTTCACGATCTGCTTGACCTGTCCAAGATCCAGGCCGGACGGTTCACGGTGACGACCGCTCCCTGTCCGGCCAGCCGGCTGGTGGTGGAGGCGGTCGAGATGATGGACGGGGTGGCCGGCGAGGCCAACGTGACGCTGGTCACCGACGGCCTGGTCGATGATCCGGTCCAGGCGGATGCGGAACGGATCTTCCAGGTGTTCTCCAACCTGATCGGCAACGCGATCAAGTACGCGGGCCAGGGCAGGCGGGTGCGGATCGGGGTGGCGAGGTCCGACAGCGTCTGCGAATTCCGGGTGGCGGACAGCGGCCCGGGCATTGCGCCGGAACAGATCGAGTTTCTCTTCCAGCGCTTCTGGCAGGGCAAGCGCGACGATTCCTCGGGCATCGGGCTTGGGCTCTACATCGCGCGGGGTATCGTGCAGGCGCATGGCGGTACGATTCGGGCCGAAAGCGCGGCTGGCGAAGGCACCACCATGATCTTCACATTGCCTCTGGCCCAGGCCGACGCCGGGGCGCTGGAGCGCGACCCTCCCTCGCCTGCGAAATGACTTGCGCGGTTCCGGGCGCCGAATTAGTCTCGGGTCACATCATGATCATGAACGACATTCCTTTCGGGACCACCGACTGGTCGACGGTGGAAACGACGCAGCATCGCGGCGAGTCCGGTATCGCCTACTGGCGCACCCGCAACTTTGGCGGCATGCGGGTCCGGATGGTGGAGTACACGCCGGGGTACCTGGCCGATCACTGGTGCGTGAAGGGGCACATCCTCCTCTGCCTGGAAGGCGAACTGCACACGGAACTGAAGGATGGCCGCACGTTCGTGCTGACGCCGGGCACCAGCTATCAGGTCGCGGATAACGCCGAACCCCATCGGTCGTCCACGGTGACCGGCGCCAGGCTTTTCATCGTCGATTGAATGCCGTCCCGGCGGAGGCCAGTCATCGCCCACTACACCGCTGAAGTTCTCTGGTTGCGCGACGAGCAGGATCTGCCGGCAAGGCAGTACAGCCGCCGGCATTTGCTTCGTTTCGACGGCGGCCTGGAGGTTCCGGGTTCTTCGTCGCCGCACGTCGTGCCCGTGCCGATGTCGGACCCGGTGGCGCTGGATCCGGAGGAGGCGTTCGTCGCGTCGCTGGCCAGCTGCCACATGCTGTGGTTCCTGTCGATCGCCGCCGGGCACGATTTCCGGGTCGAGCGCTACAGCGACGCCGCCATCGGAACGATGGCAAGGAACGGCGACGGGAGAATCGCGATGACCGTCGTCAGGCTGCGCCCGCAGGCTGTCTTTGCCGGCGAGCGGCAGCCGAGCCACGAGGAGATCGACCGCATGCATCACGAGGCGCATGAGGCCTGCTTCATCGCCAATTCCGTGAAGACCGCGGTGACCTGCGAGCCGCGCTACGACGACATCCGGGAGTGACCGCCATGCTGCAACTCAGACCAGGCTGCGAGTGCTGCGACAAGGACCTGCCCCCGGACAGCACCGGAGCACGGATCTGCTCGTTCGAATGCACCTTCTGCGCGGACTGCGCGGACGGCGTGCTCGGCGGGAAGTGTCCCAACTGCGGCGGCGAACTGCTCGCCAGGCCCCGCCGCCCGCCTGAGAAACTGGCGCGCTTTCCGGCCTCCAGCGAACGGGTCTACAAGCCTCCCGGACGATGAGATCGGGACGCAGCCGCCTGTTCAGGACGCGGCTGCCTGTTCAGGACGCGGCTGCCTGATCAGGACGCGGCTGCCTGATCAGGACGCGGCCGATACCGTCAGCAGTCGTTCCAGGGTCGCCGGGTCTGCCCGGAGTTCGGCGCTGCCGGCTTCATGGACGATCCGTCCGCGCTCCAGCACGATGGCACGTTCGGTGATGCCGAGCACCAGCCGGGGATTCTGCTCCACGATGATGGTCGACAGGCCCTCGTCGCGGACGATGCGCGCAATCGAGCGCAACAGTTCCTCGACGACGATCGGGGCGAGACCTTCGAGCGGTTCGTCGAGCAGCAGCAGCGTCGGATTGAGCATGAGCGCGCGTGCAACCGCCAGCATCTGCTGTTCGCCGCCCGACAACTGGTAGCCGAGGTTGCCGCGCCGCTCCGCCAGGCGCGGGAACATCTCGTAGGCCTGCCGCCTCGTCCACGGACCCGGCCTGGCGACTGCGCTCAGGTTCTCGTCCACCGTCAGCGACCTGAAGATATTTCTTTCCTGCGGCACCCAGCCGATGCCGGCCGCCGCCCGGCGGTGGGGCGCCAGCCGCGTGATGTCCTGTCCGTCGAGCAGCAGCCGTCCGGCGTGCCTGCGCGTGACGCCGATGATCGAGTTGATCAGGGTGGTCTTGCCGGTGCCGTTTCGCCCGAGCAAGGCCAGCGATCGCCCGGCTGCCAGCGACAGGTCGAGGTCCTGGATGACCACGGCCTCGCCATAACCGCTGCGAAGTCCCTCGAGACGAAGAATTTCAGCCATGGCCTTCGCCGAGGTAGACAGCCTTGACCCGGGGATCCGTCGACACGGCCAGGGCATCGCCTTCGACCAGGACCGCGCCGTTGACCAGAACGCACACCGTTCTCGCGAAACTGAAGACGAGGTCCATGTCGTGTTCGATCAGCACGACGGTGACCTCCGCAGGCAAGGCGCCGATGGCATCGAGGATCTGCTGGCGATCGCCTTCGGGCACGCCTGCCACCGGTTCATCGAGCAGCAGTACCCGGGGCCGGCAGGCGAGGGCCATCGCAATCTCCAGCAGGCGGCGCTTGCCATAGGGCAGCTGTGCAACCTTCCGGTTCATCACGTCCTGGAGCTGGAACTGCGAGAGCAGGCGGTCGCACTCCTGCGCGATCCGCGGCTCGTGAGCGCCACCGAGCGCGCGCCACCAGCCGGCGCTGGTGCCGGCGCGGCTGCTCACCGCCAGTGCCAGCGACTGTGCCGCGGTGGACTCGTCGAAGAGCTGGTTGATCTGGAACGTCCGGACCAGTCCCCGGCCGACCCGCCGGTGCGCGGCCATGTGCGTGATGTCCTGGCCGTCGAGCAGGATGCTGCCGGCGCTTGGCTTGAGGACCCCGGTCAGCAGGTTGATCAGCGTGGTCTTGCCGGCGCCGTTGGGCCCGATCAGCGCGTGCCGGGCACCCCGGGCGATTTTCAGCGAAACCTGGTCGGTGGCGGTGATGCCGCCGAAGCGCCGCGTCAACGCCCGCGTCTCCAGCGCGACCGGTTGCTCCGGCGGGTCGGCCGTCCCGGTCGCGGGAGGCGCGGGAGTCACGGTCGCGGGCGTCACGATCGCGGGCGTTCTCATGCCCGCCGCCGGAACCAGGTCCGTGGACGCAGCAGCCGCTCGCGCCCCACCAGCATCAGCAGCACCAGGAACAGACCCAGCCAGAAGGTCCAGTATTGCGGCGTCAGGGTGGACACCGCGTCGTGCAGGAACTTGAAGGCAACGGCGCCGATGATTCCGCCGTAGAGGTAGCCTGCGCCACCGATCACCAGGACCAGCAGGACATCGGCACTGCGATGGAAATCCAGCACGTCGAGCGACGCGAAGCCCGCCGTCTGGGCCAGCAGTGCGCCGGCTGCACCCGCCAGCCCCGCAGCGACGGTGTAGATGATCACCAGCCGGGCGGGCACCGACAGGCCGATGCTGGTGGCTCGCAGCGGATTGTCGCGCAGAGCCTGCAGAGAGATGCCGAAGGGCGAATGCACGAGCCGTCGGCAGCAGAGCAGGGCCGCGATCAGGACGGCCAGGCTGTAGGCATAGGAGGTCCTGCCGTAGAGATCGAACTCGAAGCGGCCGAGCAGGGGGCCCATCACGACGCCCTGGAGGCCGTCGGCGCCGCCGGTGAGCCAGTCGAGGCGGTTGGCCAGTTCGTAGAGAAGCGAGGCGATGCCGAGTGTGACCATCAGGCGCGTCAGTTCCGAGCCGCGCAGGATCAGCACGCTGGTCGCCAGCCCGAGCAGGGCGGAGGCCACGACCGCCACCGCGAGGCCGACCAGCGGATCGGGCAGCAGGTGTTTCGCGAAGAGGGCGGCAACGTAGGCGCCGAAGCCGAAATAGGCGGCGTGACCCAGCGAGACGATGCCGGCGTAACCCAGGATCAGGTCGAGCGACAGCGCGAACAGCCCCAGGATCGCGATCTCGTTGAGCAGCAGCGCATGCGCCGGCAGCAGGAACCAGGACAGCAGCGCGGTGGCGACCAGAACGTACTCCCACCAGCGCCAGCGGGCAGCCGCCGCCAGCGACCCGGCGCAGGAAGAATCGTCGCCGGCAGTCAACGGGCCGCGCTCCGGCCGAACAAACCCTGCGGGCGCAGCATCAGGATCACGATCATGACGGTGTAGACGATGAAGGCGCCAAGCTTCGGCACGTAGTACTTGCCCATCACGTCGGCGATGCCCAGGAGCAGCGCGGCCAGCAGCGGACCGGTGATGGTGGTGGTGCCGCCGACAGCGACCACGATCAGGAAGTACATCATGTACTTCAGCGGGAAGGTCGGGTCCAGCCCGAGGATCTCGGCGCCGAGGGCGCCGCCCAGGCCAGCCAGGCCGGAGCCGACGGCGAAAGTCAGCGCGAAGATCCGGTTCACGTCCAGGCCCAGGCCGGCGGCGACGCGCGGGTCGTCGACCGAGGCCCGCAACCGGCTGCCGAAGCGCGTGCGCGACAGCACCCACTGCAGCAGGACGGTCAGCGTCGTGCAGACCGCGATGATGAACAGCCGGTACTTGCCGATCCCGACGCCGCCGATGTCGAAGCGACCCTGCAGCCAGGCCGGCAGTTGGATGTTCTGCTGCTGCGAGCCGACCAGGAAGTCGATCGACGCGATCGCCATGAAGGTGAGTCCGATCGAGAACAGCACCTGGTCCAGCGGCGACCTGGCGTACATCGGCCGGTACAAGGTGCGCTCGAGGAGGACGCCCGCCAGCGCGGACACCACGAATGCGGCCGGCAGGGTGGCAAGAAACGGCCAGCCCGCGCCGCTCATCAGCAGTACGGTCACATAGCCGCCCGCCATCGCGAAGGCGCCGTGCGCGAGGTTGATGAAGTTCATCAGCCCGAGGGTGACCGCCAATCCTACGGCGAGCACGAACAGCAGCATGCCGTAGGCGATGCCGTCGAACAGCAGGGTCAGCATCGCGGCGTCAGGACGCGGGATCCTTGACAGCGGTCTGCTTGTCGAACTCGACGTTGTACAACTGTCCGTTGACCCGTTCGACCTTGCGGATGTAGACGTCCTGGACGATGTCGCGCGTCTGGGCGTCGATCAGGATCTGGCCGCGCGGGCTCTCGAATACTTGCCCCTTCATGGCGTTGATCAGGGCTTCGCCACCTTTGCCCTTGGTGGCTTCCAGCCCTTTCATGATCACTCGCATGCCGTCGTAGCCGCCGACCGCCATGAAGTTCGGGCGCATGCCGCTATTCGCCTTGCGGAACTCGGCGACGAACTTCCGGTTGAGCGCCGACTCGTGGGCCGCCGAATAGTGATGCGAGGTGGTGACCCCCACCGCGACCTCGCCCATGTCGTTCAGGATGTCGTCGTCGGTGACGTCGCCGGTAGCGATCAGCCGGATGCCGGACTTGTCCAGGCCCCTTTCGGTGAATTGCTTCATGAACTGCGCGCCGACTCCCGAGGGCAGGAACACGAAGAGCCCGTCGGGTTTGGCGTCGAGCACCCGCTGCAGGAACGGGGCGAAGTCGGGGTTGCGCAGCGGGACCCTCAGTTCCGCCTCGATGGTGCCGCCGTTCAAGGCAAAGCGGCTTTTGAAAGTTTTCTCCGCATCGATGCCCGGACCGTAGTCGGACACCAGCGTCACGGCCTTCTTCATGCCGTTCTTGGCCGCCCAGTCGGCGATTCCCAGCGTCACCTGGGGCAGGGTGAAGCTGGTGCGAACGATATACGGGGAGGCCTTGATGATGCTGGAGGTGGCGGCGGCCATCACCACCATCGGCGTCTTGGCCTGAGTGGCGATCGGTGCCGTCGCCAGTGCCAGCGGCGTCAGGCCGAAGCCCGCCAGTGCCACGACCTTGTCGTTGACGACCAGTTCCTGGGCAATGCGCCGGGTGGTGTCGGCGGTGCCGGCATCGTCGCGCAGGATCAGTTCCACCTTCCTGCCCGCGACCGTGCTGCCGTTCTGCTCCAGGTAGAGCCGGGCCGCCGCTTCGACCTGGCGCCCGGTCGAGGCGAAGGGGCCGGTCATCGGCAGGATCAGCCCCACCTTCAGGGTCTCCTGTGCCTGGAGGCCGCCGGCGGCGGCAGTGAGCAATGCCGCGCAGAGGGCGCGGCGAATCGGGGATCTGATCATCGGAGTCTCCATGGTGTCCGGTTCAAGCGAATGGGTGCGAGGCGTGGCGAAGCGCAGGGCAAGGACAGGGCAAAGGACAGGGCGTCAGCGTCCGGCGCCTTGCCGGATGAGTGCAGCGCCCGGCAGGCTCGCCAGGGCCTGCCGGCTCTTGAGGACTTTTCCCAGATTCTGCCTGTGCGATCCGCGCATGCTCGCGGGCAATCGCTTCGGCACGCGCGCCTTCACGATGACGGATCGCATCGAGCAGGGCACGATGCTGGGCTTGCGCCACGATCAGGAGGTCGCGCGCGCCGGGGCCGGTCGAGCGCTGCAGGACGAAAGCGTTCGGCGAGGCGAACGGCATGGTGCAGGCGCGTTCGACCTGACGCCGCACGATGTCGCTGCCGCCCATTGCCGCCAGCGCGGCGTGAAAGCGAGCGTTCTGCTCGACGTAGATCGTGAACGACTGGTCCGTCAGTTCGGCTTGCGTGAAGAGATCGTCTATGCGGGAAACGCTGTCGCAGGCGTCGGTCCACAGCCTGCCGCCGGCGCCACGTTCCGCGGCCAGCCGCGCCGCCAGTCCTTCGAGCGTGCCCCGCAGCTCGATCGCGTCGTGGATGTCGCCCTCCGAGAAGGCTTTCGCGGTGTAGCCGCCTGACGGCAGGGCCTCCAGCAGGCCCTCCTCTGCAAGCCGCAGCAGGGCCATGCGAATCGGTGTGCGGGAGACGCCGATGCGGTCCACCAATGCCACTTCCGCGATCCGGACGCCCGGCTTCAGTTCGCCGCCGAGCACCAGTTCACGCAAGGCCAACTGCGCGCGTACGGTCTGCGACCCTCCGCCGTCGATCGACGCCGAGGGGAGCGGGCGGACTCCGGAAGCAACGGCGCTGGTCGCGCTCATCGAACCCCTTCTGCATGCAGGCGGTATACAGGGATGATCATAGACGGCCTGTTCGCGCGCACTTAATGAGGGTTAACCCTTGGTGTAAAAGGAAAACTGTATTCCTTGGCGCCCGATATCGGATACAACTAGGGTCCAAGCCTTAGACCGTCCGCTGCTCCCCTTGGGACAGCCGGATCCGCCCAGCAAGGAGAACCCGATGACCGAAAGAACTACACCGCCGTTTCGCGCCGACCATGTCGGCAGCTTCCTGCGACCGAAGTACCTGCTCGATGCGCGCGCACAGGCGGCCAGCGGTGCGATCACCGCGGAGGCGCTGCGACGGGTCGAAGATCAGGCGATCACCGAGATCGTCAAGTTCCAGCAGGACGTCGGCCTGCAGGCGATAACCGACGGGGAGTTCCGGCGGACCTATTTCCACATCGATTTCCTGGAGCAGCTCGGCGGCGTGAAAACCGACGTGCCGGTCACCATCAGGAAGCCGGACGGCACGGAGGAGCTGGCTCCGCCTGTCATGCGGGTCGTCGACAAGGTCCGCCATGTCAAGGATATCCAGAAGGCGGATTTCGAGTACCTGAAGAGCCAGGTCGCGGCCGGACACACGCCGAAAGTGTCGATCCCGTCGCCGACCATGCTGCATTTCCGGGGAGGCCGCGCCGGCATCAGCAAGCAGCACTATCCGGAACTCGATCCGGCGTTCTACGACGACGTTGCCAGTGCCTATGGCGACGAACTTCGCGCGCTGGCATCGGCCGGCTGCCGCTACGTGCAGATGGACGACACCAATCTGGCCTACCTCTGCGACGACAAGATGCGCGAGGCCGCCCGCAGCCGCGGCGACGACCCCGATGAGTTGCCACACCGGTATGCCACTTTCATCAACAAGGTGGTGGCGCAGAAGCCGGAAGGCATGACGCTCGCCATCCATTTGTGCCGCGGCAACTTCAAGAGCACCTGGGCCGCCCAGGGCAGCTACGAGCCGGTCGCGCAGGCATTGCTGTCCGAAATGGACGTGGATGCGTATTTCCTCGAGTACGACGACGCCCGTTCCGGCGACTTCAAGCCGCTGCGCTTCCTGCCGAAGGGCAAGACCGTCGTCCTCGGGCTGGTTACCACCAAGCTCGGGCAACTGGAGAATCCCGACGACCTCAAGCGTCGCATCGACGAGGCATCGAAGTACGCCCCTCTCGAACAGCTGGCCCTGAGCCCGCAGTGCGGCTTCAGCAGCACCGTCCACGGGAACAACATCGCGGTGGAACAGCAGCGGGAGAAACTGCGCCTGATCGTCGAAACCGCGCGATCGGTCTGGGGCTGAGAATCCGCGTTCGTCGGGATTATTGACACCGCCGAACGGCACCGGATTGCCGACAGGCGGTCCGGTTGCGCGGACAATGTGCCTCAGTGGCCCATTCGGGGTCGCACAGGCGGATCGGCATTGTCCGGCCGCAGGTACAGCGAGGGCGGGGAATGCATTCGGGCAGGCACAGCGTTACGGGACCGGGGTTCGTGGTCCGCTGGTCGGTGCTGTTGCTGCTGGTCCTGTTTTCCGGCAGTTGCGGCGGGGGCGGTGCGCCTACGGCGGTGAGTGCGTCCGGTGCGCCCCCGATCGGGGCCGCCGGCGGCAGTTCACCGGATGCGGCCGCCGTCGCCAAGGCGCTCGCCGGCAGGACCCTGGTCGGCTACCAGGGCTGGTTCGGCTGTCCGAAAGAAAACGAACTCGCAGGCGCGGGTGCCGCTGGCGGCCTGGCCCGTTCTGCACGCTGGCGGCACTGGTTCGGGGGGCAGGTTGATGACGCCGCCCACCTGACCGTCGACATGCTTCCGGACGTGACGATGCTGCCCGCGGCGGCGCTGTGCAGGACCGGGCTGCTGCGGCCGGACGGCAGCGCCGTCGAGGTGTTCTCGTCGGCGAATGCAACGGTGCTCGATCTCCACTTCGCCTGGATGAAGGCGCACGGAATCGATGGTGCGGCGGTGCAGCGCTTCGTGACCGAGTTGCAGAACCCTGCCGATCGCGATCGCAGCAATGCCATCCTGCGAATGATCCGAGACGCAGCGCAGGCGCACGACCGCGTGTTCTACGTCAGCTACGACATCAGCGGTGCCGACCCTGCCACTGTCTACCGGACGATCCGGGCGGATTGGGCCGACCTGACCGGAACCCAGAAGATCACCGACAGTCGCGCCTACCTGAGCATGCAGGATCGTCCCTTCCTGCAGATCTGGGGATTCGGATTCAAGGATCGCCCCGGGGAGCCGGCACAGGTCCTGCAGTTGCTGTCCGACCTTCGCCTGGATGCCGACGCCGGCCGGGAGCCGTCGGCCCCGACGCGCGAGCCCCTCGTGATCGGTGGCGTGCCTGCCGGCTGGCGCACGGCCGACGGCGACTCCAAGCGCGGCGACGACTGGGGCCGGGTCTATCGCAGCTTCCAGGTGATCAGCCCCTGGGCGGTCGGCCGCTACCAGGACGAGGCCGGCAACCAGCGTTTCGTGGATGAGCTGATCGGGCCGGACCTCGCCGAGACCGAACGACTCGGGATCGCCTACCTGCCGGTGATCTTCCCGGGCTTTTCCTGGGCCAACCTCATGACGGTACGCGGCGAGACGGCGGCGGCCATCCAGAACCGCACGCCTCGCCGCTGCGGCAACTTCCTGTGGCAGCAGGGGCAGAGCCGCATCGCCGCCGGCGCGCGCAGCCTCTTCATCGCGATGTTCGACGAGGTCGACGAAGCGACGGCGATCATGCCGGTGGTGGCGCGCACCGCCGACCTCCCGGCAGGCACGCGCCTGATTGCGCTGGATCACGACGGCTGCGACCTGCCGCCGGACTGGTACCTGCGGGTGAGCGGCGGCCTGGCCGACCACCTCCGGCGCGGGCAGGTGCCGCCGCCCGCGCTCTCGTCCGTACTGCGTCCCTGACGACCGCACAACCCGGATGGATAACCTCACCCATACTCTGGCCGGCCTGCTGGTCGGGGAAAGCTGCTTCCGATTCCTGCGGGTCGAAGCTTCCGGCCTGCCGGCCCCGGAGCGCCGCAACCTCCTGCTCGTACTCGGCGTCGTCGGCAGCAACCTGCCGGATGCCGACTTCTTCTATTCGCTGGCAACCCAGAGCAAGCTCGACTACCTCTCGCAGCATCGTGGCTATACGCACACGATCATCGGTATCCTGGCGGCCGCGGTCCTGATGTTCGCCGTGGCGCAGCTGTGGCTGCGATTGCGGCGCCTGCGCCCTGCCGGCGGCGACCGCCGCGCCGTTGCGACGGTGGTGGTGGCCGCCCTGGCCCTTCACCTGCTGATGGACTACACCAACAACTACGGCGTCCATCCCTTCTGGCCGGTCATCAACGACTGGGTCTACGGCGATTCGGTGTTCATCATCGAGCCGGCCCTGTGGATCGCGGCTGCGCCCCTGTTCTTCCTGCTTCGCAGCCGGACCGCGCGCAGCCTGCTCGCGATGGTGCTGATCGGCGCGCTCATCTTGTGTTTCTTTACGCCCTGGGTGCTGCCGGCGAGCGGCGTCGTGCTGGCGGCGCTGCTCGCGCTGCTGCTGTTCGTCGGCTGGAAAGGATCGGCAAGGCTGGCGCTGTCGTCGTCGATCGGCGCGTGGCTGCTGGTGACCGCGGGCTTCGTCGTCGCGGGTCAGGTGGCCGGGCGCCGGGTGGAAGCGGCCGAGTCGGCCGAGGCGGCCAGAGCGGCCGAGGCGGCGGGGGCGGCCGCGTCAATGCAGTCCGTCCGACTGGTTCGGCTCGACAACGTGTTGACGCCGATGCCGGCCAATCCCTTGTGCTGGCAGGTGATCGCGGTGTCGCGCGACGATTCGCAGTTCGTCCTGCAGCGTGGCGTGCTGTCGCTTGCGCCCGCAGTCGTCGCTGCCGGGGCCTGTCCGGACAACAGCGCGCGGGCGGATACGACCGCGCCGCTGGCTGCCGTGCGGCCGGACGGGTCGGCTACCGCCCTGCACTGGCGCGATGAAATCAGGATGTCGCGCGCGCAGTTGACGGCGGTGATCCGCGAGCACTGTGACGCGGCCGTGTTCATGCGGTTTGCGCGCGCGCCTTGGATTGCGCAGCGCGAGGGACGATGGGTCATCGGCGACCTGCGTTACGACAGGGAGCCGGAATTGGGCTTCGCGGAACTGGCGCTGGACGGGACCTCGCCTGACTGCACGTCCCGCATGCCGCCCTGGACCGCTCCGCGGCGCGATCTGCTGCCCTGACGCCGTGCCGGCGCGGGCTGCTTGCCGCCCGTCAGCGGCGCGGGCTCACGGTTCGAGCCGCAGCAGGCGGATGGCATTGTCCTTCAGGATCAGGGGCCTGACCTCGTCCTTGAAGCCGGCCTCGGCAAAATCCTTCATCCACCGCTGCGGTGTGATCAGCGGAAAGTCGGAGCCGAACAGCACGCGGTCCTTGAGCAGGGTATTGGCGTACTGCACCAGTTGCGGCGGGAAATAGCGAGGACTCCAGCCGGACAGGTCGATCCAGACGTTGGGCTTGTGCATGGCAACCGATAGCGCCTCATCCTGCCAGGGCCAGGATGGATGGGCGATGACGATCTGCATGTCCGGAAAGGCGATCGCGACGTCGTCCAGGTGCATCGGGTTGGAGTATTCCAGCCGCAGTCCGCCGCCGCAGCGCATGCCCGAGCCGATGCCCGAGTGGCCGCTATGAAAAATCGCCGGCATGCCGAACTCGGCGACGACCTCGTAGATCGGCCACGCCATCCGGTCGTGGGGATAGAAGCCCTGCACCGTGGGGTGGAACTTGAAGCCTTTGACGCCGTGCTCCTGCACCAGGCGGCGCGCTTCGCGCGCGCCCATCTTGCCCTTGTGCGGATCGATGCTGGCGAACGCGATCATCATGTCCTGGTTCTGTTGCGCCGCTTCAGCGATTTCCTCATTGGGGATCCGCCGGCGCCCCATCTGGGTTTCCGCGTCGACGGTGAACATGACCAGGCCGATCCTGTCTTCGCGGTAGGCGGCGATCGTTTCGGCGATCGTCGGGCGGCGACCGGAACGGAAGTACTTGTCTGCCGCGCGGTCGTACTCTTCTCCGTACTGATCGAAGGGGTTCCAGCAGGACACCTCCGCATGGGTGTGGATGTCGATGGCGATGAGTTCCTGATGCTTCATCCCGGCTCCCTCGTTTCGCGCCCGTCCTGCGGCCGCATGGTCCAGCGCTGCGGCCGCCTGGTCAGGCCCTGCAGCCGCCTGGTCAAGTATAGGCGCGCTCACCGGCGCGCCCTGGCGATTGCCGGGGGCTGCAAACGATGCGCGACTGGGGTTAGTCCCAAGTGCGGGAGGGCTGCAGATACTTAAAACTCATAACTATCTGCTGAGGAGACCTTCCCATACTCCGACAGGCTCCCAGGCGGCAGCATCTTCCGGAGGCGGCGCTCGTGCTGACGACACTCGATCAACTCAGCATCTCCCTCGACGGCCCGGTGGCGCAGGTCCGCCTGAACCGGCCGGGCAAACGCAATGCGATCAGCGACACCCTGATCGCGCAGCTGCATACCTGCTTCATCAACCTGCCGGCTTCGGTGCGTGTGGTGGTACTGAGCGGCCTGGGCGATCACTTCTGCGCAGGGCTCGACCTGTCCGAACTGGCGGAGCACGACGTGGCCGGTGGCATCGGCCACTCGCGCAGCTGGCACGCCGCTTTCGACGCCATCCAGCTCGGCCGGATTCCGGTGGTCGCCGTGCTGCACGGAGCGGTAATCGGTGGCGGCCTCGAACTCGCGAGCGCGGCGCACATCCGGGTGGCGGAGGACAGCGCCTTCTATGCCCTTCCCGAGGGACAGCGCGGACTGTTCGTGGGCGGCGGCGGTTCGGTGCGGATCCCGCGGCTGATCGGTCTCGCTGCGATGACCGACATGATGTTGACCGGTCGCGTGCTGGACGCCGAGGAGGGCCACCGGGCTGGCCTGTCCCATTACCGGGTGGGCGTCGGCGAAGGGCAGGCGCGCGCGCTGGAGCTGGCCGGGAAGATTGCGGGCAACGCCCCGCTCTCGAACTTCGCCGTGCTGCAGGCGCTGCCGCGAATCGTCGGCATGTCGCAGGACGACGGCCTCTTCGTCGAATCCCTGGTGGCCGCCATCGCCCAGTGCGATCCCGCGGCCAAGGATCGGATGCGGGATTTCCTTGCGGGCAAGGCCGCCAAGGTCAGGAAGGGGCCGTCATGATGAAGGGGCCGCGACGATGACGACGCCGCGATACCGGCAAGCCCGGGTGGCGGCGTGCCTGACCGCCCGATTCGGCGAGCGTGACGACGACATCCCCATGCTTCTCGGGGAAGTGCCGTTGCAGGACTATGCGTCGCGGCTGACCGATCGGCTGGAGCACTGGGCCCGGCTGGCACCCGACCGCGTCCTGGCGGCCCGCCGCTATCAGGGCAGCGGCGACTGGGTCCGGATCAGCTACGCGCAGATGCTCGAGCGCGCCCGTGCCGTGGGGCAGGCACTGGTTGACCGCGGCCTCGGTGTCGACCGCCCGGTCGCGATCCTGTCCGGGAACGATCTGGAGCATCTGACGCTCTCCCTCGGCGCGATGTGGGCGGGCGTTCCGTTCGTGCCGATTTCACCGGCCTATTCGCTGATCTCGCAGGATTTCGGAAAGCTGCGTCACGTGCTCTCCAAGGTAACGCCCGGCCTGGTGTTCGCGGCGGACCCGACCTACGCCAAGGCCATCCTGGCGGTGTTGCCGCCGCAGACCGAGGTGGTGATGACGCAGGCGGCAGCCGATCTGCCGCGGCTGGTGACGCCGTTCGACGAACTGCTGCAGGCCAGGCCCGGCGCCGGACTCGAGGAGGCCCACGCCGCCGTCGGTCCCGACACGATCGTCAAGCTGCTCTTCACGTCGGGGTCGACCAGATTGCCCAAGGGCGTCATCAACACTCATCGGATGATCTGCTCCAACCAGCAGATGATCCGCCAGGCGATGGCCTTCCTGGCCGATGAACCGCCGGTCCTGGTCGACTGGCTGCCGTGGAACCACACCTTCGGCGGCAACCACAACGTGGGTATCACGATCTACAACGGCGGCACGCTTTATATCGACGACGGCAGGCCGACGCCGCAGGCGATGGCGCAGACCCTGCGCAATCTGCGGGAGATCTCGCCGACGATCTATTTCAACGTGCCCCGCGGATTCGAGGAGATTGCCGCGGCGATGGCAGCCGATTCCGAGTTGCGCGCGACGCTGCTGCGGCGGGTGAAGGCGTTCATGTTCGCCGGCGCTGGGCTTTCCCAGACGGTGTGGGATCAGCTCGACCGGATCGCGGAAGAAGAGGTCGGCGAGCGGATTCCGATGTTCACCGGCCTGGGCATGACCGAAACCGCGCCAAGCTGCATGTTCGCCGTGAGGGCGGGCGAGGTCGGCTCGGGCCACGTCGGCTTGCCCTGTCCCGGGGTGAAGGCGAAGCTGGTCCCGGTCGACGGCAAGACCGAGATCCGGTTCAGCGGCCCCAACGTCATGCCGGGATACTGGCGCGAACCTGAACTGAGCGCGGCTGCATTCGACGAGGAGGGCTTCTACCGGACCGGCGATGCGGTGAAGTGGGTTGATCCGGCGGCGCCGGACAAGGGCATGCTGTTCGACGGCCGGATCGCGGAAGATTTCAAGCTTTCCACCGGCACCTTCGTGAGCGTCGGGCCGCTGCGCGCGCGGATCGTGGCCGGCGGTGCGCCGTGCGTCCAGGATGCGGTGATCGCCGGACCGGACCGGGACGAAGTGGGCATGCTGATCTTCCCGCGACTGGATGAGTGCCGCCGGCTCGCCGGCCTGGGCAGCGAGGTGCCGGCCGACACGGTGCTCGTCGATCCGGCGGTGCGTGCCTTCATGCAGGCCTTGACCGATCGGATGTGGGCAAGCGGCAGCGGCAGCGCCAGCCGGGTCACGCGGGCCTACCTGTTGCCGGAACCGCCTTCGATCGACCGGGGGGAGGTTACCGACAAAGGCTCGATCAACCAGCGCGCGGTGCTGGCGCATCGTCGCGACGTGGTCGATGCGATGTTTCGCGCCCGGCCCGGAATGTCCACCGGTCCCGGCGGACTCGACGATCCGCACCTGTACCTGGCCCGCGGTCGATGACCGTCCGGCAGCCCGTGCGGGTCCTCGACCAGACCTGCCTGGGACACCTGCTGGGATATCACCTCACGCAAGCCAACCTGCCGTGCCGCAAGGCTTTCAACCGGCACATCGGTGAGCCGCACAAGCTCAGTCCGGTCGAATTCACCATCCTGATGCTGGTGGCGCACAATCAGGATGCGACCCAGAAACAGTTGTCGCAGGCGCTGTCGGTGTCCGCGCCGAACGTCACGACCCTGCTGGACCGCCTGTCCGAGCGGGAACTGCTGACTCGCGTGCGCAACGAGGCCGATCGCCGATCACAGCATCTGCGCCTTACCCGCAAAGGGGCCGCGCTGGGGCGTGAAGTGCGCAGGATCTCCCTGATGATGGAGGAGGACCTGCTGAAGCACTTGTCCGCCGCCGAGCGTGGCATCCTGGTCGAGTTGCTGCAGAAGGTGGCGCGCGTCCGCAGCGCCTGAGCCGGCCCCGGTGGCCGGCGGGTCGGTGGCATCATTGCATAGGGGGCTCGAGATGTCTCATCGCGTCGAAAACCAGCCTGCGCCATTGGCCGACTACAACTTGTGGCGGGCCAATCCGGTGCTTCGTCAAGCCGTGCATCGCGAAGGCGCCGGCTGGGCCGATCGTGAGCTCGACGAATACGGCGCACTGCTGGGAACCGCCGACATGCAGGAACAGGCGGTTCTGGCCAACCGTCATTCGCCGGTGCTGCAGACCCATGACCGCTATGGCCATCGGATCGACCGCGTCGATTTCCATCCGGCCTGGCACCGCCTGATGTCCGCCGGCGTGGCGGCCGGGCTTCACTCCTCCGCCTGGGCGGCGCCCGGCCCCGGCGCGCACGTGGCGCGCGCGGCGGCGTTCATGCTGCATGCCGAAGTCGAGAACGGCAGCCTTTGTCCGCTGTCGATGACCTACGGCTCCGCGTCGACCTTCTCGCAGTCGCCCGAACTGGCACGGAACTGGCTGCCGGCGATATTCTCGCGCCAGTACGATCCGCAGTTCCTGCCGCTGCCGCACAAACGCGGGGCGCTGATCGGGATGGGCATGACCGAGAAGCAGGGGGGCTCCGACGTCCGCGCCAATTCGACGGTGGCAACGCCGGCGGGCGACGGCACCTGGCGCTTGAGCGGACACAAGTGGTTCACCTCGGCGCCGATGTGCGACGGCTTCTTCGTGACCGCACGCACCGAAGGCCCGGCGCGCGGCATTTCATGTTTCTTCATGCCGCGGTTCCTGCCGGACGGTGCCCGCAACGACATCCGGATCCAACGGCTCAAGGACAAGCTCGGCAACCGGTCCAACGCCTCCGGCGAACTGGAGTTCGACGGGACGGTCGCCTGGCTGGTGGGCGAGGAAGGCCGGGGCATTCCGGCCATCCTGCAGATGGGCGTGTTCACCCGGCTCGACTGCTCGCTCGGGTCGACCGGAATCATGCACCAGTGCGTCGCGCAGGCGGTCCATCACGCCCGTCATCGGAGTGCTTTCGGGCGCCCGCTGATCGAACAGCCGCTGATGCGAAATGTGCTGGCCGACATGGCGCTGGAAGTCGAGGCTGCGATCGCCCTGTCGATGCGGCTCGCCCGTGCCTATGACCGTGCCGACGAGGCAATGGAGGCCGAATTCCGGCGCGTCATGACGGCGGTCTGCAAGTACTGGATCTGCCACCGGGGGCCCGCGCTCGGTTTCGAGGCGATGGAGGCGCTCGGGGGCAATGGCTACGTCGAAGAGGCGCCGCTGGCGCGCTTTTACCGCGAACTGCCGGTCAACTCGATCTGGGAGGGCTCGGGCAACATCATGTGCCTGGATGTGCTCAGGGCCCTGGCGCGCTCGCCGGCAGCCGGGGAGTGCATCGCCGAGGTGCTGAGGCCCGCGCGCGGCAGCAACCCGATCTACGACCGCTTCTGCGACCGGCTCACGGCGCGCTTCGTCGCTCAGGATCCGGCGCAGATGGAGGCACAGGCGCGCCGGTTGGTGTCCGATATCGCGCTGGCGGTGTCGGCGTCCTTGCTGCTGCAGCATGCGGGCGATACCGGCGACCTGTTCTGCCAGTCACGGCTCGACGACCGCGCAGGCGCCGGCATGACGTTCGGCAACCTGCCGGCCCATCCGGCCGCAGCCGCCCTGCTCGAACGGGCCCTGCCACCGATCAGCTGAAGTTCGCCGCCGGTCTCCCGGTTGCTGCCGCCCGCTTGGCAGGGGCGACGTGGTCTGTGATGCTGCCAGCACTATGGATGCTTCGTTTTTCTCGAGTTTCGCGCAGTGGTTCGCTGGCGCCGGTCACTGGCTGGAAAGCGGTTTCAAGGGGGCGGGGCCGCTGGCGCTGACCCTGGCGGGGGCCGTCGTGTTGCTGCTGCCTGCTGCCGTCTGGCTGCTGCGCCGTTCGAGCCGCAGGGCGCGCAGCCAGGTCAACGCGCGGCGCGCGTTTCCCCCGGCGGAAGGTCAGTTGTGGCTGCGGCTGGTCGCGGCGCTGCCCGCTCACGTAGTGCTCGCGTCGCTGCCGCTGGCGCGCTTTCTCGCGGTCCGCCAGGACCGCGGTTCGGCCCGCTCCCGGCGCAAGCTGGCGGCGCTCGCGGTCGACTTCGCCGTGTTCCGCGCCGACGGGACGATCTCCTCGGTTGTGCTCCTGGACAAGCCCGAGGCTGCGCCGACCCGCGCGCAGGCGAGGTTGCGCGCAAAGCTGCTCGATCGCGCCGGCATCAGGACCGTCACCTGGTCGCTCGATGGTCTGCCGTCGGTGGAAACGATCGCCCGGCAGCTCGACCCCTCGCCCCCGCCTTTCGCCGGTGCAGGGCGCGGGGGTGGGCGGCGCGAGAACCATCTCGGCTCGTCAGGGTCCGTGACGGAGGACGCGATGGCTCCGGATACCCGGCTGGCTGCCAGCCAGGGGGTTTCCGCGCTCGGCCTTGCCTGACCCGGAGCCGGCGATCCCGGCGCCGGTCAGGCGGGTGTCACCAGCTTGAGGCCGATGATGCCGGCGACGATCAGGCCCAGGCTTACCAGGCGGCCGGCGCTCGCCGGTTCGCTGAACAGGGCGATGCCCAGGATCACCGTCCCCACCGCGCCAATGCCGGTCCATACCGCATACGCCGTCCCTACCGGCAGCGTCTTCATCGCCAGCCCGAGCAGGGCGACGCTGACGACCATCGCCAGCACCGTGCCGACGGTCGGCCACAGCCGGGTAAATCCTTCGGTGTACTTGAGCCCGATCGCCCAGGCGATCTCGAACAGGCCGGCAATGAAGAGGACGATCCAGGACAACTTGATTCTCCAGGGAGTCAGCGCAGCCGTTGCATTGTAGAGGCGCGATAGAGGCGCGATAGGCGCGATAAAGCGCGACTCCTTCCATACGCCGACAGGCTCCACGGGGGCAGGCGCCGGGCGCCGGTGCGGTAAGCTACGGACAGATCCCACAGGCCGCACCGCATACGCCATGTCCCACTTCCCGGCTGTTGCTGCCGACGATCAACTCGCCAGCGCGCATCTGGTGGATGCGGCGCAGGAGCAGGCATGGAACGAGAGCCGGCTCGCGACACCCGTGCTCGCACCTGCTGCGCGCCTGTGGCAATACACCCGGCCCGGCGTGGTGCTGGGCCGCTCGCAGCACGCGTTGCTGGCCTCGCTCGACGCCGACACGCATCGGATCGTCGAACGCTCGGCGGGCGGCGGTGCGGTGCTGGTCGGGCCGTGGATGCTCGGGGCGTCGGTGGTGCTGCCGCTGGCGCATCCCTTGCTTCAGAACGAATCGATCGCCGACAGCTACCGCTGGTTGGGGGAATTATTCGTCGCGGCGCTCGCGGAAAACGGAGTGGCATCGGTCTCGGTGCCGCGCGAGGCAACCTGGAAGGCGCCGCCGCACCTGGCCTGGTCCTGCTTTGCAGGCATGTCGCCCTGGGAAGTCGCCATCGGCAATCGCAAGCTGGTCGGCTTCGCACAGCGGCGCAGCCGTCACGGCGTGCTGCTGGTGGCGGGTGTGCTGCTGGCCCCCGTGCCCTGGCTCGCGCTGTGCGAGGCGGTTCGGCAGCCCGTGGAGTGGGCGCGCGAACTGGCTTCATCGACCATCGACGCCGCGACTGCGGCCGGGCGACCGCTGGCCGTCGACGCGTTCACCGACAGCGTCCTGCGCCGGCTGGCGTCGGCACTCGGGGCGCGCTGAGCCCACGCATTCGCTCGGCGCACTGAGCCGGCCGGGGCCACGACTGCCCGTCTGCGCTTTGTGCCGCGGTGTTAGGATGGTCACGCGCACGCCCGGTCCGCCGGCACTGCAATCATCCGGAGTTTCCCATGCCCAGCAGCGACGCATTCCGCCAGTGGGTCCTCGCCTTGCCGAAGGCGGAACTGCATCTTCATATCGAGGGGTCGCTGGAGCCGGACATGATGTTCGCGCTGGCCGAGCGCAACAAGGTAAAGCTGCCTTACCCCGATATCGACGCTGTGCGGGCCGCTTATCGCTTCGACGATCTCCAGTCTTTTCTCGACCTTTATTACGCCGGCGCCGACGTGCTTCGTACCGAGCAGGATTTCTTCGACCTGTGCTGGGCCTATCTGCAGCGTGCCAAGGCGGACGGCGTGGTGCATGCCGAAATCTTCTTCGATCCGCAGACCCATACGGCGCGCGGCATCGCCTTCGAGACGGTGCTGGACGGTCTCGAATCTGCGCTGAAGAAGGGAGAAGCCGAGCTCGGCATCACCTCCGGCATCATCATGTGCTTCCTGCGTCACCTGCCCGAGGCGGACGCTTTTGAAACGCTGATGCAGGCGCGTCCGCATGCGGGCCGGATTATCGGCGCCGGTTTGGATTCGTCTGAAAAGGGGCACCCGCCATCGGATTTCGTGCGGGTATTCGATGCCTGTGCTGCGATGGGCTGGCACCTGGTCGCCCACGCCGGCGAAGAAGGACCTGCCGAATACGTCATCGAGGCACTCGACCTGCTCAAAGTGGAGCGCATCGACCACGGCGTGCGCAGTGAGTCGAATCCGGCGCTGATGCAGCGCCTGGCCCGCAGCCGGGTACCGTTGACCGTCTGTCCCTTGTCCAATGTCAAGCTGCGTGTCTTCCCGGACCTGGCGTCGCACAACCTGAAACGCATGCTGGATGCCGGCATCAACCTGACGATCAACTCCGATGATCCGGCCTATTTCGGCGGCTACATCGGCGAGAATTATCTCCAGACCGCCGCCGCCTTGAATCTCGGGCGCAGCGAGATCCTGGCACTTGCCCGCAACAGCCTCGAAGCCAGCTTCGCCCCGCGCGACGCCAAGGCCGGGTGGGTGGCGGATCTGGAGCGTCACCGGTAAGGGTTCCTTGCTGCTGGCAGCATCCTGTAACCCCGGCCGACTGCCCGGCGCCGCTGCGGCCTGCTAGTATTGATTGTCGCAGGGCAACATCGGCACCCGTTGGGGCCGCCGGTCAGGATCGGCACTTGCTGTCGGGACTGCCGCCCCGTCGATATCCCGTTGCTCGCGTGCTTGCCAGGAGTCCGCCCGATGAACTTCCCTTGCTTAGCCCTGCTGGCGCCGATCCTGCTGGTGACGATGGTTTCTGCTGGCTGCGTCGGGGAGGATACGGCCTCCCGGGAGGCGTCGAGCACGCGGGCGGTGCTCGTCGGGGCTTCCGCTGCCAACGCGACGCTGGTCGGGACGACGGTTGCCGCCGCGCCCGCGGTGCGGGACTGGGCCGCTGTCCCGGAGGACGATCCGTTGAAAGTGGCGTTCGCTTATGGCGCACCGCTCGGAGAGAGCGGAGCGGGCTTCGCCCATGATCGCGGCCGACGTGAAATGCAAGCCATGCTGAGCGGCAAGGTCAGCACCAGCTTTATCGAGGGGCGCACTGCGGGTGATGGCGCCGAGCAGGCATTGCGCGAACTGGCCGGCCAGGGCAACCGGATCATCTTCGGCGCGACCATAGCCGACCGCCGGATGATGCTGCGCCTGGCCAGGGAGTTTCCCGACGTCAAGTGGGAGGGGGCAGGCAGCGGTTTCGACGGTGCCCCGAACCTGCGCAGTTACGACGTCCGGACCTACCAGGGGGCCTATCTGGCGGGCATCGTTGCCGGCAAGATGACGCGCACGGATACATTGGGATTCATCGGGTCGGTTCCGGTGCCTGAGGTGATTCGCAGCATCAATGCCTACACGCTCGGTGCCCAATCGGTGAACCCGTCGGTGCGGACCAAGGTCGCATGGGTCTACAAATGGTCCGATCCGGGCCGCGAGGCGGAGGCGGCCCAGTCGCTGATCAGCGCCGGTGCGGACGTTCTCCTGCAGAGCACGGATTCCACCGCACCGCTGCAGGTGGCGGAAAAGGCCGGCAAGTACGCTTTCGGCTGGAACAGCGACATGAAATCCTACGGCCCCAAAGCGCATCTCGGCTCTTCCGTCGTCAACTGGGCGCCGTACTACACCCGGGCCGTGCAACAGGCGCTGGACGGCACCTGGCGGGCTCAGGGACACTGGTGGGGGATCAGAGAGGGAGCGGTCGACCTGGTCAGCCTGTCCGACAGCGTGCCGGCGGAGGTCAAGCTCGTGGTCGACGGGAAGAAGCGGGCGATCGGGGACGGTACTTTCACGATCTGGAAGGGTCCGATGATCTCCTCCGACGACATCGAGGTCCTGGCCACCGGGGAGGTGGCGGACGAGCGCTTTGTGCGCGGCATGATGTTCTATGTGAAGGGCGTCGACGGGAAGGTCCCGCCGCCTGGTTGAAGACCGGACACGCCGGCGGGCCCCCGGACTGTGCGGAAAAGCACCTCCGCGTTGGCCGACGACCGTAGAATCGGGCACTAGCGTTGCGGCGGAGTGCCCGCTTGGCCTCTGCTGTCTTCCGGTTCGAAGGTTACCTGCTTGAACAACCACCATAGAAATCGCATCAGGGCGATCGCCGCCGCTGGTGCCGGGCTGGTGCTGGCATCGCCGACGGCGCGCCTGGCGGCGCAGCCCAAGACGCCGGTTGCGCCGCCGCTGAAGGTCGGATTCGTCTATGTCGGCTCCATCATGGAAGCCGGCTGGACCCATCAGCACGAGCTCGGCCGGATTGCGCTGGAGAAGTCGCTGGATACCGCTGTCGAATCGGCCTATGTGGAACGGGTGCCCGAAGGGCAGGACGCGGAGCGGGTGATCCGGGACATGGTCAGCCAGGGGCGCCGGTTGATCTTCACCACCGCCTTCGGTTTCATGGATCCCACGATCCGTGTGGCGCGCGAATTCCCGAACGTCGCATTCGAGAACGCCACCGGCTACAAGACCGCTGAGAATGTCGGGGTCTACAACGCGCGTTTCTACGAGGGCCGCTACCTGGCCGGCCTGATCGCCGGCCATGCCAGCGACAGCGGCGTGGTCGGATATGTCGCCGCGATGCCGATTCCCGAAGTGTTACAGGGAATCAACGCATTCACGATTGCCGCGCGCACCGTCAATCCGAAGCTCGAGGTCCGGGTCATCTGGGTGGACAGCTGGTACGACGCCGAGAAAGAACGCGACGCCGCGCTGTCGCTGATCTCGCAGGGCGCCGATCTGCTGACCCACCACAGCGACACGATCGCCGTGGCGGAGGTGGCCGAGCAGAAGAAGCGCCTGCTCATCGGCTATCACTCGGACATGAGCGAGGTCGCCCCCTCGATGCATCTCGCCTCGGTAACCCATCACTGGGGGCGCTATTACATCGAGCGCAGCCGGGCGGTCCTGAACGGGAACTGGACCAGCGTCAACACCTGGGGCGGAATCGCCCGGGACTTCGTGCGGGTCGAATCCATCTCCCGCAAGGTCCCGGCCTCAGTGCGCCGCACCGTCCGCGCCCGGGCCAGCGACATCGCCGAGGGCAGGCTCCTGCCCTTCAGCGGACCCTTGCGCTCCAATGACGGCAAGCTGATGCTGGAGGACGGCTATATGACCGACGAGGCCCTGCATCGCATGGACTGGCTGGTGGAGGGCGTGATCGGCCGGGTTCGCTGACGCCCGGCCGGCCGTTTTACTTCCCTTCTTCGTCGACCTGCGGCAAATCGTCCGCGGCTGCCGCCTTGTAGATCGCGTCCTCCAGTTCCAGCAGGACCTGCCGGGTAGTGCCTTCCGCCTCGAGGCCGAGCACCACCAGCGACCGCCCGGTCACGATGTATTCGTCGCCGGTCTTGAACTCCATGCGCTCCTTGGGAAACGGCAGGCCGGTATCGATCAGCAGCACCCAGCGGTCCTGGTCGGCGGTTTCCGGCAGCGTGAAGACCACCGCATCGTGATAGGCGTTGAAGAACATCAGCACGGTGGCATCGGACGCGCGCTTCTTGATCTCGCTGATCCGGGCACGGCCATCCAGCAGGACGCCGAAACTGTGCATCGAGGTGTCCGACCACTGCTCATCGGTGAGGTCGATTCCGGCCGGTGACAGCCAGCGCACATCGGTGATACCGGTTTCCTCATCGCCGTCGCCGGTGAGGAAACGATTGCGTCTGAGCACCGGCAAATCGCGGCGCATCCGGGTCAGGATGCTGACGAAACGGGTCAGGTTCCGGTTGGGCTGTTTCGCCGCCAGTTCCCAGTCGAGCCAGCTGATCTCGTTGTCCTGGCAGTAGGCGTTGTTGTTGCCGTGCTGGGTGCGGCCATGCTCGTCGCCGGCAAGAATCATCGGCGTGCCCTGAGCAAACAGCAAAGTGGTCAGCAGGTTGCGCTTCTGACGCTCGCGCAAGGCCAGGATCTCGGCATCGTCGGTCGGGCCCTCGACCCCGCAGTTCCAGCTGCGATTGTCGGAATGGCCGTCGCGTCCCTGCTCGCCGTTGGCGCCGTTGTGCTTGTGGTCATAGCTGACCGCGTCGTTCAGGGTAAAGCCGTCATGGGCGGCGATGAAATTGACACTGGCCCAGGGCCTGCGTCCCCGCTTGTTGAACAGGTCGCTCGATCCGGTGAGGCGGCCGGCCATTTCTCCCGCCGTTCCCTCATCGCCTTTCCAGAACGAGCGGGCGTTGTCGCGGAAGCGATCGTTCCACTCGGCCCAGCCGGGAGGAAAGCCGCCGACCTGGTAGCCACCGGGGCCGCAGTCCCACGGCTCGGCGATCAGCTTGACGCTCGAGAGCACCGGGTCCTGCAGGCAGGAATCGAGGAAGCCGCAACCCTCGTCGAAGCCATGCAGTTCGCGCGCGAGGATGGTGGCAAGGTCGAAGCGAAAGCCGCTGACGCCGATCGAAGTCACCCAGTAGCGCAGGCTGTCGGTCACCAGCTTGAGGGTGCGAGGGTGGGTCAGGTTGAGCGTGTTGCCGGTGCCGGTGTCGTTGACGTAGTAGCGCCGGTTCCCCTCCTGCAGTCGGTAGTAGGACTCGTTGTCGATGCCGCGGAAGGACAGGGTGGGGCCCAGCTCGCTGCCCTCGGCCGTGTGGTTGTAGACCACGTCGAGGATCACCTCCAGACCCGCGGTACGCAGGCGCTGCACCATCGACTTCAGTTCGATGAGCGAGCCGGTGGCGAAGTAGCGGGGATCGGCAGCGAAGAAGCCGATGGAGTTGTAGCCCCAGTAGTTGGTCAGGCCCTGGTCGAGCAGGTAGCTGTCGTTGATGAAGGTGTGGATCGGCAGCAGTTCCAGGCTGGTGATGCCCAGGTTCTGCAGGTACTCGATGACCGGCGACTCGCACAGCCCCGAGAAGGTGCCGCGCAGCATTTCCGGCACGCCCGGATGCTTCATGGTGAAGCCCTTGACGTGGGCCTCGTAGAGGACGGTTTCCGATGGCGGCACGCGCAGGCTCGGGCGGGTCCAGCCGGGCGGTTCGGGTTCGGCCACCACACACTTGAGCACGAAGGGGGCGCTGTCGCGTTCGTCGAAGGACAGGTCCAGGTCCTTGTGCCCCAACTGGTAACCGAACACTTCCGGGCACCAGGTCAGCGATCCCCAATGCGACTGCGCGTAGGGATCCATCAGCAGCTTGTTCGGATTGAAGCGGAACCCGGCGTCCGGCTCGTAGGGGCCGTGCACGCGGATGCCATAGATGGTGCCGGGCCGCACACCTTCCAGGTAGCCGTGCCAGACTTCGTTGGTGTATTCAGGCAGGGTGATGCGGGCGGTTTCGGTCTTGCCTTGCTTGTCGAAGAGGCACACCTCGACCTTTGTGGCGGACGACGAGAACACGGCGAAGTTGGTGCCGCGGTTGTCTGCGACGGCGCCCAGTTGCAGCGGGCTGCCTTCGCGCAGCGTGATATTCCTGGTCTTCATGAAAGCCTTGATGGTGGTGGGTATTCGTTCAGCCCGCCGTACGCGGGTGGACGTCGAAGCTGAGGACGGCTACGGGAAGCGTCTTCAGCACTTGATCCAGGCGCAGCGAACCGGATCCATCGGGTTGCGGTGAGGCGGTGCGCGTGCTGCCGCTGGTCTCCGACGGGTTGAGCAGCAGATCGATCATGGCGCCGGCGCGGATGCCGGCACCGGCCAGATCGACGCTGGTATCGCCCCAGTCCATGCCCATGGACGTCCCGGCTGCGGCGGCGCCTTCCTGGCCTGTGCCGTCGACCACCGTACCCCCGGGACCGGGGAAGCCCGCCTGCCGGTAGAGCCGGGAGACGAGTACCAGCACGCCCAGGCTGTCACTGCAACGTGCATAGGCGATGCAGTGACGCGCAAGGGCGCCCTTGACCGGCACGGGGACATAGGCGCCGGCATCGAAGACCTCCCGATGGCGCTTGCGCCAGCCTAGCACCCGATGCATCGTCCATAACTTGAGCTTGTCCAGCGCGCCGGCAGCCAGCCAGCCGGCCACCGCCTGACGCACTTCGTCAGCGGGTCGTTCGGCGAGGGCCGCCAGTTCAGTGATCAGGGTCTGGCGCTGCGCGAAGTCGACCGGGCGCCGGTTGTCCGGATCCACCAGCGAGTCGTCCAGGACGTTGGCGCCCTGGTAGATGTCCGGCACGCCGGGCACCGTCAGCTTGAGTGTCGTGATCGAGAGGCTGCTGAGGGCCCCATACCAGGCGAACGGGCGGCTGACCTCGGCAATGCCGGCCTGGCAAGCCGGATCCGTGAGCATCAGGTCGATCAGCTGGTGGACCGCCCCTTCGTAGGCTTCATCCGGCTCGGTCCAGGAGGTGTCCACCTTGGCTTCCCGGCAGGCCTTGGTCATGTAGGTTTTCACCCGCTCGGCATAGACGGCAAGGGCGTCCTTGTCCGGCCGGGCGTCGGGCGTGGCCGGATCGACCGGGAAGGTCCCTACGAAGGTCTGGAACAGGAGGTACAGGTCGCTGGCGCTCGGCTTGCGCGTCATGTCCGCCTGCTTCATCAACCGATCGGCTTGCTCGCGCCAGTCCAGCGCGATCTCCCGCCATCGGTCGGGCTGCTCGCTGATGAGGTTGATCCGCATGCGCACGTATTCGCCGCGCTTGTTGTCATGGGTGGAGGTGGCCAGCATCGCGTTCGGCCAGTTCGCCCGCCGCTGCGCGTTGGCCTGGTGGAAGTGCTCAACCGGCACCCCGGCGACGTCCGGGTCGGCGCCAACGTCGTTGATCGACACCAGGCGGGTCCATCGATAGAGCGCCGTGTCCTCCACGCCTTTCGCCATCACCGGCGCGCACAACTGCTGAAACCGCAGCTCCCATTCGCCGGTGGGCCCGAGGAGCGTCTCCTCCAGCTTTGCCAGCAGCGCGTCATGCGGCCCGGTGGCGCCATCGCCGGAACGGGCGGCTGCCAGCCGGCTGCGCGCCGCCTCGCAGGCCTCGCGCACGTAGCGGCGGCTGTGTTCGGAGGCTTCGGCCGCCGGATAGGTGCGATACACCGGAAAGCAGGCAATCGCCTCGGCGAGTACCTCTGCGCAGGCCTGGGTGGTGCGCTCGTCCTGCAAGGACGCGGGCAGCATCGCCTGGAACCCCCGGGTCAGCGATTTCATCTCGCTGCCGAAACTGCGCGCCAGAACTTCTTTCTTGGCGGCGAGCGCCATGTCGGCGAAACGCCGGGCGGTCTCGCCGGTGAATTCGCGCCAGATCTCGTCGACGCGGCCGGCGGTGTCGACATCGAGCAGCACGCCGCAGGCCAGGTTGGCGAAGTCGTAGCCGGTCGTGCCGCTGACCGGCCAGTCCGCAGGCAAGGCTTCGCCTTCGGCAAGGATCTTCTCGGCAACGATATAGAGAGGAGCCTGTTGCGGCTGGCCGTCTTCCGCGGCGATGGCCTTCTGAAGGCGCCGGAAGTATTCCGCCGGATCCTGCAAACCATCGGGGTGGTCCACTCTGCAGGCCGCTGACGATGCCCGCCTGGACCAGTTCGATCACCAGCCGGTGGGTGGCTTCGAACACCGCCGGATCCTCCAGACGCAACGCACCGAGGCCGCTGACGTCGAAGAAGCGTCGGTAGTTGATCCGGGTAGCCGCGTCCTGCCACGGCGCGAGTTCATAGTGCTGGCACTCGATCACCGCCGCCAGCAGCTCCGGATCGGCCAGCACGTCCGCCAGCGGCTTCCCCGGCTCGCCCGCGGCTTCATCACTGGCCTGCTCAGCGGCGGTGCCGAAGATCAGTGCGGTGCCGCGCGCATTGATCGGCAGGCTGCGATCGAAGTAATGCAGCCGGAAGGCGTATTCGGATTCGTCGCGGCGCAGCTGAAGTTGACCCTGCGCGATCACTTCCGCCAGGGGCGCTCCGAGGATCGGCAGCAGCAGCCTGCCGGGTGCCACGCCGTTGGCGCCGGACCAGTCGATGTCGAAGCGATGGGCGTAGGGCGAGGCTTCTCCGCTTCTCAGCACGTCCTGCCACCAGGCGTTTTCGGCGCTCTCGACGCCCATGTGGTTGGGAACGATGTCCAGCAGCTGCGCCAGCCCGAGGGCACGCAACTCCCGGTTGAACCGGTCGAAGTCCGCGGCGCTACCCAGATCCGGATTGATCACGCACGGATCGACCACGTCGTAGCCGTGCATGCTCCCGGGAGTCGCGCGAAGGTAAGGAGAGCAATAGACATGGCTGATGCCGAGCGCCGCCAGGTACGGCAGCGCCAGGGTCGCTTCGCGAAAGCCGAACTCATGGTGCAACTGAAGCCGATAAGTTGCGCGCGGCAGCGAGCGCAAGGCCTTCGGTTTACGGGCAGCGCCGGTGCGATCGCTGCCCGTTGGAGAGGAACGCTGATTGTGTGTTGTGGTCATGACCGCAGATGTGGAGGCAACGATAGGAGGCGCGTCCCTTAGCACAACCCGTACCCGCGGCCTTGCCGCGGCGCGTCAGGTCTTCGCCGGTAGTGACGCTCCCGACTGGGACGAATCGCCCGCGGCAATCGGTCGGAGCGGGAACAAGGCCCGCAGCCCGCCCATGGGAATGCCGATCCAATCCGGCCGATGCGCAAGCTCATAGCGCAATTCGTAGAGTGTTTTCTCCAGGATGAACAGTTTCAGGACCTCCTGCATGTCGGCCCAGTCATCGAACAGCACGGAATGGCTGGCCGCCGTGGCATAGGCTTCGGTGAATACCGCCACTGCCTCGGCCTCCCATTGCAGCGCTGCCGCCTCCAGTTGCTCGTGATCGGTAAAGCCTTCCCACGGCAGGCGCGCGAGCGCTGCCCGGGCGGCATAGTTGACCGAACGGATCATGCCGGCCACGTCGCGAAGGGGCGAATGCTTGCGCCTGCGCTCCTCCATCGTCCGTGCCGGTTCGCCCTCGAAGTCGATGATGACGAAGTCGTTGTTCGAGAGCAGAACCTGCCCGAGATGAAAGTCACCGTGGTGACGGATGCGTGCGCCGCTCACCGGTTGCTTCCGGAACGCGTCGATCGAATCGAGCATCTGCTGGCGGCTGGCCAG
Organism: uncultured beta proteobacterium; assembly: GCA_963834335.1. Classification (GTDB taxonomy): domain Bacteria; phylum Pseudomonadota; class Gammaproteobacteria; order Burkholderiales; family Burkholderiaceae_E; genus Lautropia. The sequence goes on from CAWIBK010000009.1 coordinate 569,158, forward strand.
CAACTCGTCGATGGTCGTCTGGATCGTTTCCGGCAGCTTGCGCCGGTCAGCCTGCAGCCGATCGAGCGTGAGCCCGACCTCAGCCTGGACCTGGCTGGCCCAGCGCTCCTGGTCCTCGGCAGTGATAGGCTCGGGCTCGAATGCCGGATCGCCGCTGGGGGTCGCCAGCGCCAGATGCAGTTCGGCGGTTCGCTTGCCGAGCACGCGGGCCAGCTCCAGGTAGCCGCCATGGGCAGAACTGCCGTCCGCCGTCGGCGGGCCGGCAAGGCGGTAGGATTCCAGAAAGCGGTCCAGGTATTCGATGGTATTGGTCCAGCCGTCCCCCTGGTTCTGGACGACGCTCTGCAGAACGGCCAGCGCCGTCCTGCTGCCGTCGGGGGCCACTTGCTCCATCGTTCCCAGCACCGGCACCGTGTGCGGGAATGCCGCCACCTCCGTGAGGAAGCGGCCGATCTCGACCTCGATGTTGACGCCTTTGCGCAGTTGCCGGTAGGCCTTGAGGAACAACTTGTCGCCGACGATGACCGTGGTGTTGCTGCTCTGCGCCGGGGGAAACCGCACCGGCATCGCCGCCTGCTCCTGCGCGGTCATCGACGCGGTGGCGGCTGCGAATTCCTGACTCGGCCTGAACTCGATCACGCCGCTGGCCGCGGGGACCGACTGCGAGGACGCGATGGCGCGGACGATGGCGCGGCAGAACTGGTCGTCCGCCATGGCGTCCACCAGCGTGCCGACCCGCGCCTGCTGGCGCACCTTCACCAGGATCGAAGGTCCGGGAATCCGAGTGGCATCGCCTTCGCTGTCTTCCCAGATCAGCGACAGCGGCACGAAATACCGGACTGCATCCACTTCAAAGACCGCGAGCAGGGCGCTTGCGCCCTCCAGCGCCCACTCGGTCTGCTCGACCAGCGACGCCCGCGACGTCGTGGCGCCCTGGCCGGCCGACGCGGACTTGCTGCCTGACCGCTCGATGTCGGCTGTCGCATCCTTGCCGGCGTACCAGCGCTGCACCGCCATGAACTGGGGAACCAGTTCGCTCTCCAGACGGGCCAACGCCTTCTGAGCAAGGACGCTGCGGTTCGTCGCCTCGCTACCGGGTGCGAAACTGCGCCAGGCGTTGCTCAGCACCAGCACCGGAGCTTCTTCGCGCGAGAGCCATTCCTTGTGCCAAACCGGCGCCTCTTCGCTGAGCGACAGGCGGAACCAGTAGAAGCTGTGACCGGACAGCGTCAGCAGATAAGGCAACTCGCCGATCGGCGGGAAGGGCGTCCGTCCGATCAGTTCCACCGGCACGTAGCCGCGATACTTCCCCAGGCCCAGTTCCACCGGCTGTGCCGTCCTGGAAAGGTTGGCGACGCACAGGATGATCTCGTCGTTGTACTCCCGGATATAGGCGAGGACCTTGCGATTGCCTGCGCGCAGGAAATTGAGCGAGCCGCGGCCGAAGGAGACGAACTGCTTGCGCACGGCCAGCAGCTTTCTCATCCAGTTGAGCAGCGACGAGGGCTCGCGCGACTGCGCCTCCACGTTGACGCCCTGGTAGCCATAGATCGCGTCCATGATCGGCGGCAGGTACAGTCGCTGAGGGTCGGCAGTCGAGAAACCGGCGTTGCGATCGGGGTTCCACTGCATCGGCGTACGCACGCCGTTGCGGTCGCCAAGGTAGACGTTGTCGCCCATGCCGAGTTCGTCGCCGTAGTAGATGATCGGCGAGCCCGGCATCGACAGCAGCAGGCTGTTCATCAGCTTGATCTTGTCGTTGTCGTTTTCCAGCAGGGGGGCCAGGCGGCGCCGGATGCCGAGGTTGATGCGGGCGCGCGGATCGGCGGCGTACATCCGGTACATGTAGTCGCGCTCACGGCTGGTGACCATCTCGAGGGTCAGCTCGTCGTGGTTGCGCAGAAAGATCGCCCACTGGCAGTTCTCCGGGATGTCGGGGGTCTGCTGCATGATCTCGACGATCGGATGGCGATCCTCCTGAGCAATCGCCATGTACATCCGCGGCATCAGCGGGAAGTGATAGGCGACGTGGCACTCGTCGCCGTCGCCGAAGTATTCGCGGACATCTTCCGGCCACTGGTTCGCCTCGGCCAGGAAGAAGCGGTCGGGGTAGCGGCTGTCCAGCTCCGCCCGCAGTGTCTTGAGAACCTGATGGGTCTCCGGCAGGTTCTCGTTGTTGGTGCCGTCGCGCTCCTTGAGGTAGGGGATCGCATCCAGTCGCATGCCGTCGACGCCCATGTCGAACCAGAAACGCATGACCTTGATGACCGCCTTGAGCACATTCGGGTTATCGAAGTTCAGGTCGGGCTGGTGCGAGAAGAAACGGTGCCAGTAGTAGGCCTTGGCAATCGGATCCCAGCTCCAGTTGGAGCTCTCGGTATCGGTAAAGATGATCCGGGTCTCCGGCCATTTCTGATCGCTCTCGCTCCAGACGTAGTAGTCCCGCTTGGTGGAGCCCGGGGGCGCCCGCCGGGCGGCCTGGAACCAGGCGTGGGTATCCGACGTGTGATTGATGACCAGCTCGGTGATCACCTTCAGGTCGCGACGGTGCGCCTCGCGCATCATGTGCTTGAAGTCGGCCAGCGTGCCGTAGTCCGGATGAACGCCGTGGTAGTCGCCGATGTCGTAGCCGTCGTCGCGCAGCGGCGACGGATAGAAGGGCTGGATCCAGATGGCAGTGACGCCGAGTTCCTTGATGTAATCCAGTTTCTCCGTCAGGCCCCGGAAATCGCCGATCCCGTCACCGTTGCTGTCGCGGAACGTCTTGACGTGCAACTGGTAGATGATCGCGTCCTTGTACCAGAGCGGATCGACGTTCTTGCCGGCGATGATGCCGTCCTGCGTCTGCGGCTTGATCAGTTCGTCTCGTTTCATCTGGCAGGCTCCCGGCCGCGCTCAAAGGAAGTAGTCGAAATCCTGCTCTGAGCGGATCTGTTTGCGCAGCAAGAAGATATGGGCCGGCGAGCGGCTCGGATCGAGCTGGAGGAAATTACGTGCACCGGTCCAGAGATAGCGATGATCCGCGAGCAGGTCATGCACCTGGAAGCCGGTTCCGGGCTTGACGCCGATGTCATCCAGCGGCAGGTCGACCCAGCCCGACTGGGTGTGGTGCGGGTCGAGGTTGACCGCGATGATCACCACGTTGTCGCAGTCCTCGGTCGCCTTGCACGTAGCAGATGATGGCGTCGTTGTCGACAGGGCAGAAGCTCAGGTTCCAGTCGTCCTGCAGCGCCGGGTTTTCACGCCGGATCTGATTCACCCGGGTGATGAAGTCGGCCAGGCTGTGCGGCTGCGACAGGTCGCGGTACCGGATCTGGTACTTCTCCGAATCCAGGTATTCCTCGCTGCCGGGACTGCGCGGCTGATGCTCCAGCAGTTCAAAGGCCGGACCGTAAATGCCGTAGTTGGCTGTCATGGTTGCGGCCAGCACCAGGCGCGTCATGAAAGCGGCGCGACCGCCAAGCTGAAGGTATTCCGGCAGGATGTCCGGCGTGTTCGGCCAGAAGTTCGGGCGGAAATACTCGCGTGAGCGATGCTGCGTCAGCTTCGGTCGCGTACTCCACGAGTTCGGCCTTGGTGTTGCGCCAGGTGAAGTACGTGTAGGACTGGGAGTAGCCGAGCTTGGCCAGGCGATGCATCACCCGCGGTCGCGTGAATGCCTCGGCCAGGAAGATCGTTTCGGGATGGTCCTTCTTGATTTCGGCGATCAGCCATTCCCAGAGCGCGAATGGCTTGGTGTGCGGATTGTCGACGCGGAACACGGTGACGCCCTGGCCGATCCAGTGCAGGAAGATGCCCTTCAGCTCGTTGAACAGACCCTGCCAGTCCTCGTTCTCGAAGTCGAAGGGGTAGATGTCCTGGTACTTCTTGGGCGGATTCTCCGCGTATTGCACCGTGCCGTCCGGGCGCCATTGGAACCACTGCGGGTGCTCCTTGACGTACGGATGGTCGGGCGCGCATTGGAACGCGATGTCCAGTGCGATCTCGATGCCATGCTTGTTCGCTGCGGCGACCAGCGCCCGGAAATCCTCGGGCGTGCCGAGTTGCGGGTGGATCGCCAGGTGGCCACCCTCGTCTGCGCCGATCGCCCAGGGGCTGCCCGGATCGTCGGGCCCGGCCGACCAGCGAGTTGTTCGGTCCCTTGCGCTGGATCCGGCCGATCGGATGGATCGGCGGCAGGTAGAGGATGTCGAACCCCATCTTCGCGACGGCGGGCAGGCGGGTGATGCAGTCCCGGAATGTTCCGTGACGGCCACCCTCGGGTGCCGCCGAGCGCGGGAACAGTTCGTACCAGGTGCTGTAGCGGGCAAGCACCGGTTCGACCACGATGGTCAGTTCGCGCTCGTGCTCGGCAGCGTGACTGCGGTCCGGATAGCGGACTCATCGCGTCGGCCAGTTCCTGCGAAGCACCGAGCGTCTGACGCCGGGTGAAGTCATCCGGTCCCAGCAGCGACTGCGCCAGCCGGGTCAGGCGCTGCGCGTCCTCGCCGCTGGCCCGGGCTGCCGCTTCCCGCACGATCTGCGCGCCCGACTGCAATGCCGTCTCGATGTCGGCCGGCTCCAGCCGGCGTTTGAAATCATGCCGCCAGGTCAGGAAGCGGTCGACCCAGGCTGTGACCGTGTAGTGGTACTGGCCCAGGCGGTCGACCTTGAACTGTCCGCGCCAGCGATCGTTGCCCAGGGCCACCATCTCGACTTCGGTCCAGGCCTGTTCGTCGGCGTATCGATGCTTCAGGACGCAGCGTGGCACGTCGTGGCCGTCGGTGAATGCATCGGCCTCGACCGTCACCGTGTCGCCGACGCTGCGTTTGGCCGGAAAGCGCCCGCCGTCCACCTGGGGCGTGACACTCTCGATGATCGCCCGCTCCCAGGGACGACGGGCGGGCCGGTCCGATGTGCGGTCCGGCTCCCTGGCGGCGGCGCCCTTCGCAGCGGGTGAACTCGCAGCGGGTGCTTTTGCGGCGGGTGCTTTTGCGGCGGGTGCTTGTGCGGCGGGAACCTTTGCGGCGGAGGCCTTTGCGGTAGAGGCTTTCGCAGCGGTGGCGTCGACCTCGGTGTTCCTGATTTCAGACTTCTTCACGGCGGCGGTCTTCTTCGTCGCTGTCATTGATCGGCCTCCGGCGATTTGAAGAACAGCACGGACAGCGGCGGCAGCGTCAGCGACAGGGAGTGCATCCGTCCATGGGCCGCGACCGGGGCCGCTTCGACCCCGCCCATATTGCCTTGGCCGCTGCCGCCGTAAAGGGTTGCATCGCTGTTGAGGATCTCCAACCAGCGCCCGGCCCGGCGGCACGCCGATCGCGTAGTTGTAGCGTGGCACCGGCGTGCCGTTGCAGACGATCAGGATAGTCTCGCGGGCATCCCGTGATTTCCTCAGGAAGCTCATGACGTTCTGCGTGGTGTCGCTTGCATCCACCCATTCGAAGCCCTCCGCCGTGAAATCGACCTCGTAAAGGGCCGGATGCTCGCGATAGGTGCGATTGAGGTCTTCCATGAAGCGCTGCAGCGCTTCATGGGGCTGATAGCCGAGGACGCCCCATTCGAGTGAGCCGTCGTGCGACCACTCGCTGCGCTGCCCGATCTCGTTGCCCATGAACACCAGCTTCTTGCCGGGGTGCGCCCACATGTAGCCGTACAGCAGGCGCAGGTTGGCGAACTTCTGCCAGTCGTCGCCCGGCATCTTCTCCAGCAGGCTGCGCTTGCCGTAGACGACTTCGTCATGGGACAGCGAGAGCATGAAGTTTTCGGTGAATGCGTACCACAGGCTGAAGGTCAGCTTGACCCTGGTGATACTTGCGATTGACCGGATCTTCCTTGAAATAGGCGAGGGTGTCGTGCATCCAGCCCATGTTCCACTTCATGCCGAAACCGAGTCCGCCGGTGTAGAGCAGGGCGGGAAACGCCCGGCCAGGCGGTGGACTCCTCCGCGATCATCTGGACGTCCGGGATATTCGCGGTAGACGGCGGCGTTCAGGTCGCGCAGGAACGACGACCGCCTCGAGGTTTTCGTGGCCGCCGTACTCGTTCGGAATCCATTCGCCGGCCTTGCGGCCGTAGTCCGGTAGAGCATCGACGCCACCGCATCGACGCGGATGCCGTCGATATGGTACTTGTCCAGCCAGAACAGCGCGCTGCTGGCCAGGAAGGCGCGGACTTCGTTGCGGCCGTAGTTGAAGATGTAGCTCTGCCATTCCGGATGGAATCCTTCTTTCGGGTCGGCGTGCTCGTAACAGCGAAGTGCCGTCGAAGTTGCAGCGAGGCCGTGAGCGATCGCCGGGGAAGTGCGACGGCACCCAGTCGAGGATCACGCCGATGCCATGCTGGTGCAGGTGGTCGACGAAAGTACATGAAGTCTTCGGGCGTGCCGTAGCGGGCGGTCGGCGCGAAATAGCCGGTGGTCTGGTAGCCCCACGAACCGTAGAAGGGATGCTCGGTGACCGGCATCAGCTCGACGTGGGTGAAGCCCATCTTGCGCGCGTACTGGGCAAGCTGGCCGGCCATCTCCCGATAGTTCAGGAAGCCGGCGGGATTGTCGGCAGGGCGCATCCATGAGCCGAGATGAACCTCGTAGACGCTGTATGGCGCGTCCAGCGCGTTGGCGGCCTTGCGGCTGCGCCATCCAGTCGCCGTCGTTCCAGGTGTACTCCGCGACCATATCCGCGATGCGGTGCGCGGGCGGCTCTTCCCAGGCGAATGCGAACGGATCGCCTTTCTCGATCGGGAGTGGTCGTGAGCGCGATTCGATGAAGTACTTGTAGCAATGGCCGTGGCCGCACCCGGCACGAAGCCCTGCCAGATGCCCGAGCCGTCATGCCGCGCACAGACAGCGGATGGCGTAGTCTTGTCCCAGCCGATTGAATTCGCCGATGACGTGACTCGCGCGGCATTGGGCGCCCACACGCCGAACCAGTGCCGGCTACCCCGTCGGAGCGCCGGGATGGGATCCGAGCTTGTTCGTAGAGTCGCACGTGACTGCCTTCCTTGAACAGGTAGATGTCGTGGTCGGACATGGGGCGGAGCGCGGTTTACCGGGATTTCTGCGAGTCCGTGGTCAACAGGCGCCTAGACCGGGGAGGATACGCCGAGTCAAGATCCGCCTGCGATCGAGCCGATGCATTCGGTCGCCGAATGCGCCATGCCAGCGTCTGGACAGGCAAGGCCATACCAGCTGGGATAGCGCGCCAGCGTGAACCGGCCGATGCGCAGCGGCGGTCGCCGCCAAGGTGCCCTTCAGGCCCAGGCGGAGGTCGAGATCGAATCAGCCGGGATGAACCCGGGTAGCAATCGATTCAAGCCTGACTCGCGGTCCGGTAGTCCGAGGCGCGCCGGCGCGAATAAGCGGATCCGATGAGCGCCACGCTCGGCTGGAGCCGCGTCTGGCATCGCTGTCCAGGCTCCAGCCGAGAGGTCCCGGGCAGCAGGATTTTCTCGTCGATGTCCTGCACGTGGCGCAGGCCGCAGAAGGCCATCGTCAGGTCGAGTTCCTTGCCAATGATCTGCAGGCAGCGGGTGACGCCGGCTTCGCCCATGGCACCGAGGCCGTAGAGGAAGGCCCGGCCGATGTAGGTGCCTTTGGCGCCGAGCGCCAGCGCCTTCACCACGTCCTGCCCGGAGCGGATGCCGCCGTCGAGATGGACTTCGATCTCGTTGCCGACCGCGTCGACGATCGCCGGCAGGGCGGCGATCGACGACGGCGCACCGTCAAGCTGGCGTCCGCCGTGGTTGGAGACGATGATCGCGTCGGCACCGGTCTCGATCGCCAGACGGGCGTCTTCCGCGTCCAGGATGCCCTTGAGGATGACTCTTGCCGCCCCAGCGCTTCTTGATCCATTCGCACGTCGTCCCAGCTCAGGGCCGGGTCGAACTGCTCCGCGGTCCATGCTGCTCAGCGACGACATGTCGCTCACGTTCTTGGCATGGCCGACGATGTTGCCGAACGTGCGTCGCTGGGTGCCGAGCATGCCCAGGCACCAGTGCGGCTTGGTCGCCAGGTTGAGCAGGTTGCGCAGCGTCGGCTTGGGCGGTGTGGACAGTCCGTTGCTTGATGTCCTTGTGGCGCTGGCCCATGATCTGCAGGTCCAGCGTGATCACCAGCGCCGAGCAGTTGCGCCGCCTTGGCGCGGTCGATCAGGCGCGTTCCATGAAGTCGCGGTCGCGCATCATGTAGAGCTGGAACCAGAACGGGCGGGTGGTCGCCGCGGCGATGTCCTCGATCGAGCAGATGCTCATCGTCGACAGGGTGAACGGAATGCCGAAGCGTTCCGCCGCTCGGGCGGCAAGGATCTCGCCGTCGGCATGCTGCATGCCGGTCAGGCCGGTCGGCGCGATGGCCACCGGCATCGCCACCTCTCTCGCCGATCATCGTGCTGGCGATGGAGCGATGCTCCATGTTGATCGCCACCCGCTGGCGGAACTTGATCCGCTTGAAGTCGTCTTCGTTGGCCCGGTAGGTGCTTTCGGTCCAGGAGCCGGAGTCGGCATAGTCGAAGAACATGCGCGGCACCCTGCGCCGGGCCAGTTTCTTGAGGTCGTCGATGCAGGTGATTACCGGGGCCATCTGGGGTCTCTCTCCGCTTGGTGCCGCCATCGGGGCGGTGCTCGTTGCCAACCGCTAAGATGCTACACCGAGCGCCGGTCGGATTCGCACCGGTCGGGCCGCGGCGCTGGCACCCTGGGAGGATTCGACGATGACCGAAGACTATCCGCGCGACCTGATCGGCTACGGGCGCAATCCGCCGGATCCGAGCTGGCCCGGCGGCGCCCGGATCGCCGTGCAGTTCGTGCTGAATTACGAAGAAGGCGGCGAGAACTGCGTCCTGCACGGCGATGCCGCATCCGAGCAGTTCCTCTCGGAGATCGTCAATCGCCGCTGCCTATCCGGCACGGCACCTGTCGATGGAGTCGATGTACGAGTACGGAACCGGGCGGGCGTCTGGCGCGATGCTGCGTGAGTTCGAGAAGCGCAAGCTGCCGCTGACCGTATTCGGGGTGGCGATGGCGCTGCAGCGACATCCCGAGGTGAGCGGCGCTTCGTCGAACCGCCGGTCACGAGATCGCCTGTCACGGCTGGCGCTGGATCCACTACCAGGAGGTCGACGAGGTCACTGAGCGCGATCACATGCGCAAGGCCATCGACGTGATCGCCGGACCTGACCGGCGAGCGCCCGGTCGGCTGGTACACCGGTCGCGACAGTCCCAACACCCTGCGCCTGCTGTGCGACGCCGGCGGGTTCCTCTACAGCAGCGACTACTACGGCGACGACCTGCCGTTCTGGACCGACCGTGACGCGCAGTGACGGCGCCGCGGTGCGGCAGCTGATCGTGCCCTACACGCTCGACGCCAACGACATGCGCTTTGTCAGCCCGTCGGGCTTCGCCAACGGCGAGCAGTTCTTCACCTACCTGCGCGACTACCTTCGATCGTGCTCTACGAGGAAGGCGCCGACAGCGCCCAAGATGATGTCGATCGGCATGCACAACCGCCTGCTCGGCAAGCCCGGCCGCCTGCGCGGACTGCAGCAGTTCCTCGATCACATCGAGAAGCACGATCGGGTCTGGGTATGCCGGCGGGCGGACATCGCCCGCCACTGGATCGTCGCACTTCCGCGCACCGGCTTAGGAGCCTGCGCCGCGCAGGCCTGAGGCGGCGGCGTCCGGGCTAGGCTCGCCTGGGCCGCGGGGCGGACTAGAATCCGCGTTTGCACCACACTTCCCGGGACCCGCGATGAATCACCCCAAGCCGATCCTCGACGCGCTGAAGCGGCCGCTGCCGGCCGCGCTGGTCGACTGCCACTGCGATCGCGCTTCGGCGATCGCTTCACGGTCGCGCAGGCCAGTCCGCGATCACCATGGCAAGGACGAATCGCCCTTTCCCGACGGTGCCGCCGGATGCCGTCGTCTATGCGCAGATCCACCGCGGAGGTGGTCGAGATCGTCAACCTCTGCCGCGAGCACCGATTTCCCGCTGATCCCCTATGGCGCCGGATCCTCCATCGAAGGTCAGCTGCTGGCCATCCACGGCGGGTTGTCGCTGGACCTGACCGGCATGAACAAGGTGCTGTCGGTGGCCGACGACGACCTGACCGCCACGGTGGAACCGGGCGTGACCCGCAAGCAGCTCAACCTCGAGATCCGCGATACCGGCCTGTTCTTTCCGATCGATCCCGGGGGCGGATGCGACGCTCGGCGGCATGGCCGCCACGCGCGCGTCGGGCACCAACGCGGTCCGCTACGGCACCATGCGGGAGAACGTGCTTGTCGCTGACGGTGGTTACCGCCGAAGGGAAGGTCATCAAGACCGCCAACCGGGCGACGCAAGTCCTCCGCCGGCTATGACCTGACGCGACTGTTCGTCGGCTCCGAAGGCACGCTGGGCATCATCACCGAAGTCACCGTCCGCCTGTACCCGCAGCCGGAGGCGATCTCGGCGGCGGTGGTCAATTTCCCGACCGCCGCAGCGGCAGTCGATACCGTCATCCAGACCATCCAGCTGGGCGTGCCGGTGGCGCGCTGCGAGTTCCTGGACCCGCCGTCGATCCGGGCGCTCAACGAGCACAGCAAGCTGGAGCTGCGCGAGGCGTACACGCTTTTCTTCGAGTTCCACGGCAGCGAAAGCGGAGTGGCCGAGCAGGCCGCCACGGTGCAGCAGATCGCCACCGACAACGGCGGCGCGGACTTCGAGTGGGCGTCGCGCCCGGAAGACCGCACCCGCCTCTGGAACGCCCGCCACAACGCCTACTTCGCCTGCCTGCAGCAGCGTCCCGGCAGCAAGGCGATCTCGACCGACACCTGCGTGCCGATCTCGCGCCTGGCCGAGTCGCTCGAAGGCGCTCGCGGGCTGCTCGAGGCCAGCGGCTTCCAGTCCATGATCATCGGCCACGTCGGCGACGGCAACTTCCACTGCGTGATCCTGGTCGACCCGGACGACGCGGAGGAGATGCAGCGCGCCGAACTGGTCAACGACCAGATCGTGCGCCTGGCCCAGTCGCTCGACGGCACCTGCACCGGCGAACACGGCATCGGTCTGCACAAGATGGGCTTCCTGGTGGACGAGGCCGGCGAGGACGGACTCGAACTGATGCGGCGGATCAAGGTGGCGCTGGATCCGGGGAATATCCTGAATCCGGGGAAGATTTTCCGCCTTTAGGACCTTGGGGGCCTCGGAGCGGGGGCCTCGGAGCGGGTGGCCGGGCGCTGGCGAAGAGGGGGCGCCGTCGCTTCGCGCCGGTCCCCGCCGGATTCCGTGCGGTCGCCGGCCGGCTTCCATGCGAGCCCGCTCTTCGCGGTCTCGGGAAGCCTGAGTCGATCCCCCGGATCGACTCGCCCGCGCCCACCCGCGCTCCAGCGGCGCCCCCAATTCGCCCGCGCCCGGCCACCCGCTCCGAGGCTGCGGGGTGCGACGAAGAGGGAGTGCCAGTGGCTTCGCGCCGGTCCCCGCCGAACTACGCGCAGACGCTGTCCAGTTTCCATGCGAGACCGCACAACCTTCAGCCGTCAACGTTGAGTACGTCGACAACGCAGGGGAAGCACTGGCGATGACTCGCTCGTCCCGGACCGCTCAGGTAGCGGATTGTGACCGGCGAGGCCGGTGATCCGGGTGGTGGGGCGAATTGGGGGCGCCGGCGGCGAGGGCGTCAGCGGGGGACGGACAAGCCGGGGGCTTGTCCGAGGCTTCCCGAGACCGCGAGGAGCGGGCTCGCATGGAAGCCGACCGCCGCTGGCGTCCTCGCCGCCGGGGACCGGAGCGAAGCGACGGCGCCCCCTCTTTCGCCCGGCCGCCCGGATCGCCGGCCTCGCCCCGCGCTACCTCTTTGCCAGCCGTCCGAATAGTCCGCCTCGCGCCGCGTTACTGCCCCGGCACCCCGACCGCCACCGGCCGTACCGGTGCGCCCCCGCTACCCCGATCGAGGGTCGGCAGGGCCATGGCGCAGGCGGTCCAGACCCGGTCAGTCGCGAGTTCGGCGAGCTTCAGGTTCTCGAGGTGATAGATGCCGAAGCGGGTCAGCATCTCGTGATGGACAACGAACGGCAGCCCCTCCGGTGTTCCGGCCGCGGGCGGGGCTTTTCCCTGCAGCATGCCTTCGGGGACGGGATCGATGAACGGCGTGTCGAGGCCGACCGCGACGATGCTGCGTTCACCGAGATAGCGGGCGGCATCCAGTGACAGGCCCGGCGCCATCGCGTAGTAGGGGCTGTCGCCGACCGGGTCTTTCCAGAGTTCGCTCCAGCCGGTATGGATCCAGACCATGTCGCCCGGCAGGATGCCGCGTTCCTCGAGTCCTTGGGCTTTGAGCATTGCTTCGATGTCGGCCTTCGTGACCAACTGGCCGGCTGACATCGCCTTGCCCTTGCCGACCTGCTTGCGCGCATCCAGGACAACGGCAGTTGTCACCAGCGGGGGAACTTTCTCCATGCCAAGCTTGAGCAGCGGCGAATCGGGCGTCGGCTTGACGTCCTTCTGCGAGAAACCGCCGTAGTAGACGACCTCGTCGTTCGGGAACGGGTTCTTGGGATCCCACGGGTTCGTGAGTACTCCGAAATGACCGAGGGCATCGATCTGCGTGCCTTGCTGGCCGGGTTCGGCGTCGGCCTCGAATACCTCGCTGTTGAACGCGTGCCTGGAGAACGGAACACCCGCCGTGGGCTTGGCCCTGACGCCACCGGGCCCGCCGAAGGGGGTTTTGGGCATGGTGTTGGTACGTACCTGAGACACCTCATACCACTTTGCCTGCGGCTGCGCCATGTGCCAGGCGCAGCGCTGGGTGGTGGCCGGTCCGAGGGTATTCGCCATACCCTTTTCGTCGCCGTCAGGCCAAGGCGGTTTCGGTGCGGAATCGGCCAGCGCCCTCAAGGCGGGCGGCTCCGCGGCCATCAAGCCACCACCGACAAACAGCAATGCCAGCGCGAGCGGCCGGATGAAACTTCTGGGCCGTAGGCCCGAGGGCCGAAAGAATCCATTCATGTCTGCCTCCGCGGTCGGCCTGGCCGGCACAGGCGTTGTTGTTACTGCCGGCTGTTCGGGATGCTAGCAGTGAGCGGGGGCCTCGGAGCGGGGGCCGGAGCGGGGCCTCGGAGCGGGTGGCCGGGCGCGGACGAAGGAGGGGGCGCCGTCGCTTCGCGCCGGTCCCCGCCGGAGCACGTGCGGTCGCTGGCCGGCTTCCATGCGAGCCCGCTCCTCGCGGTCTCGGGAAGCCTGAGTCGATCCCCCGGATCGACTCGCCCGCGCCCACCCGCGCTCCATCGGCGCCCCCAATTCGCCCGCGCCCGGCCACCCGCTCCGAGGCTGCGGGGTGCGACCGAAGCGTTGCTTCGCGCCGATACCCGCCGAATTACGCTTAGACGCTGTCCAGTTTCCATTCGAGACCGCACAACCTTCGGCCGTCAACGTCGAGTACGTCGACAACGCACGGGAAGCACTGGCGATGAGTCGCTCGTCCCGGACCGCTCAATTAGCGGACTGTGACCAGGCGAGGGTGGTGATTCGGGTGGTGGGGCGAATTGGGGGCGCCGGCGGCGAGGGCGTCAGCGGGGGACGGACAAGCCGGGGGCTTGTCCGAGGCTTCCCGAGACCGCGAGGAGCGGGCTCGCATGGAAGCCGACCGCCGCTGGCGTCCTCGCCGCCGGGGACCGGAGCGAAGCGACGGCGCTCCCTCTTCGCCCGGCCGCCCGGATCGCCGGCCTCGCCCGCGAACCTGGGTCTAGCGTCCTCCGACCTTGATGGTCCAGGCCGCTGCCGCGGAGGCATAGTTCGTCGGTTCCGGCGCATCCGGGCCTTCCCAATACGACTCCAGCGGATCGATCAGGCTCCAGGCCGTGGTGGCGGCCAGCAGGAACAGGATCACGAAACGCCGCAGCAGGGGGGTCGGCGACCACCGGTTCATCGTGGCCAGCGTGCGCACTGCGATCACATAGGACCAGAGCGGCGCGGCGAGATAGATCCAGGTGCCGATGGCGGGGTAGCCGGTGATCACGCCCTCGGTCATCGCGATCAGCAGTCCGTAGGCGAGGGCCACGATCCAGGCGGACGCGCTGAGCAGGACGGCGGCGAAGTGCAGCAGATGGGGCGGTCGGGTGGCAACCGCCGGTGGCGGCTTGCGCCCGAACCAGCGGGGGCCGCGCGGCTGGGCCAGCCAGGCGCCGCCCAATACGATCACCGGCAGGTCGAACCAGGCCGATCGCAAGGCGCTCCAGTTGAACCGGCTTTCCGGGTCCGCCAGCAGCCACCATTCCCCCACGATGCCGATGGCAGTGATGAGCGCCACCAGGGCGAGGCAGGAGCCTGCCCCGGGAGAGACGGAGCCGGGGCGTACCGGCAGGAGCAGGATCGCCCGCAGGCCACCAGCGAGCAATCGCAGGAAACCACCTCGGCCGGCGGAGGCGCCACCATGCTGGGTTGCCGGTGTCTGCCACGGTGCCGGAGCGGCCGTCCGGGCCACGGTATCGGGGGCGTGCACCCGGGACGGTTCCGCCTGGTCAGCCGCAACGGTTGCTGCGGCCGGCGTTGGCGATTCGGCCGGCATAGGCGACGCGGCCGGTGTCGGAAACGCGATCTGATGACCGCCGTCGTGGACGGGATTGCGAGTCGTGTCGGGACCGATCGGCAAGAGCGGCTGGTCGGGATCTTTAGCGTACAAGGGACTGGTCACGGGGCGTCGTTCGGTCACGTCCATGCGATTGTGTGCAGCCATAATACCGTCCGGCGCAATCTCCCCGGTTCGCGCCACCTCCCTTTCCACTGCGGCCACCATGACATTACAGGACGCTCGAACCGTTGTCGGCGGCGATCCGATGGGTACGCCCCAGTCCGGTTGGCAGGCACGACTCGATCTTCGTTTCGAAGCCGACGCCAGTGGCGCCCGGTTGGTCCGCAACCACCATGAAGGGCCACTGCGACTGTTGAAGCCGCTTCGCAGCGAGGACGGCCGCCGTCTCGAAGCGGTGATCGTGCATCCGCCAGGCGGACTGGTGGGTGGAGACCGCCTGTCGCTGGACCTGAGCGTGGGTGCGGGGGCTCGGGTACTGGTGACCACCCCCGGCGCCCAGAAGTGGTATCGCGCCGAGCAGGAGGCTTCGGCGGCAACCTGCCTGGCCGTGGCGCAGGGCGGGTCGCTCGAATGGTTGCCGCAGCCGTCGATCGTGTTCGACCAGGCCCGCGCGCGCCAGTCGCTCTCGCTGGATATGGCGCCGGACGCGAGCAGCGTCGGCTGGGAGATACTGATTCGTGGCCGCGCGGCGATGGGCGAGCGCTTTGCAACCGGTCGTATCGAACAGCGCCTGTCGATAACGGTGGCGCAGTCGCCGCTCTGGCAGGAAATCCTCCATGCGGATGCAGGTGATCGCCTGTTCGACTCGCCGCTGGGGTGGCAGGGCCGCTTGGCGGCCGCCAGCGTCTGGTGCTGCGCCCCCGCGTTGGCGCCGGCGCGATTGCTGGCCCTGCGCGACCAATGGCGATCACTGCTGCGCGGCGAAGGTGCAGCGCCACCGATGCCGGCGGCGGGTGCGACGATCGCGGCTCAAGGTCTCCTGCTGGCGAAAATTCTTGCCGACGACAGCGAGGATCTGCTCTCGTGTTGTCAACTGCTGTGGCGCGTGGCACGGACCTCGCTCGAAAACGATGCCGGATCATTACCGAGGATCTGGCGAACCTGAGAACCGCCGGCCTCGCCGGCATAGCGGAGGAATCGGAGATGGACCTGTCACCCCGGGAAAAGGACAAGCTGCTGATCTTTACGGCAGGACTGCTGGCCGAGCGTCGCAAGGCGCGCGGGCTCAAGCTCAATTATCCGGAGGCGATCGCCTTCATCACCGCGGCTGTGCTGGAAGGTGCGCGCGACGGTCGAACCGTGGCGGACCTGATGCACTATGGCACGACCTTGCTCTCCCGTGCCGACGTGATGGACGGCATCGCGGAGATGATTCCGGATATCCAGGTCGAGGCGACGTTCCCGGATGGCACGAAACTGGTGACGGTGCACCAACCGATAGCAGGCTGAAGCCCCGGCGCCCCTCTGGGCACCGAAGGGGTGCGGGGCACCGGCTTCCCGACAATCCCGCCGTTTTCGTGCGCCGGCCTGGTGCGCGGCAGCGCTTGCCGCCGCAGTAAAGGCTGGTGGCACGCGAGTTGCATTCCCTGGTTCGACCGGCTCGCCGGTAGTGCCAATCAATACGCGGTCGCGAGCATCCGACTCGACGGCATCCGCGTCAACAAGGGGAGTTCAATCAAATGGCGTCACGTCGTTCAATTCTCAAATATGCAGCCGGCTCGGCGGTGGCCTTTCCCGGTCTCACTGCGTCGAACATCCTGTTCGCCCAGGACAAGTCACCGATCAAGGTCGGAATCCTGCATTCGCTTTCCGGCACGATGGCAATCTCGGAAACGGCGCTCAAGAACACCGCCCTGATGACCTTCGGTCAGATCAATGCCGGCGGCGGCGTCATGGGCCGGCCGCTGGAAGCGGTCGTGGTCGACCCGGCCTCGAACTGGCCGCTGTTCGCCGAAAAGGCGCGCCAGCTGATCACCCAGGATAAGGTCGCCTGCACATTCGGATGCTGGACCTCGGTGTCGCGCAAGTCGGTGCTGCCGGTTTTCGAGGAACTGAACTCGCTGCTGTTCTACCCCGTGCAGTATGAAGGCGAGGAGCTGTCGAAGAACGTGTTCTACACCGGTGCCGCGCCCAACCAGCAGGCGATCCCGGCAGTCGAGTACCTGATGTCCAAGGACGGCGGCGGCGCCAAGCGCTTCGTGCTGCTGGGCACCGACTATGTCTATCCCCGCACCACCAACAAGATCCTGCGCGCGTTCCTGAAATCCAAGGGCGTTGCGGACAAGGATATCGACGAGGCGTACACCCCGTTCGGCCATGCCGATTACCAGACCATCGTCGGCAACGTGAAGAAGTTTTCCGCAGGCGGCAAGACCGCGGTGATCTCCACCATCAACGGCGACTCCAACGTGCCGTTCTACAAGGAACTGGGCAACCAGGGAATCAAGGCCACGGACATTCCGGTGGTCGCCTTCTCGGTCGGCGAGGAGGAACTGCGGGGTATCGACACCAAGCCGCTGGTGGGTCATCTGGCCGCCTGGAACTACTTCATGTCGGTCAAGAACCCGACCAACGACGCGTTCATCAAGTTGTACAAGGACTGGGCTGCCAAGAACAACGTGCCCAACGCGGGGACCGTGGTCACCAATGATCCGATGGAAGCGACCTACGTGGGCATCCACATGTGGAAGCAGGCGGTGGAGAAGGCGAAGACCACGGCAGTCGATCCGGTCATCGAAGCAATGGCGGGTCAGCAGTTCAAGGCGCCCTGCGGTTTTGAACTGACGATGGACAAGACCAATCACCACCTGCACAAGCCGGTGATGATCGCCGAGGTGAAGGCGGATGGCCAGTTCACGGTGGTCTACAAGACCCGTGGCCCGATCCGTGCACAGCCCTGGTCGCCGTTCATCGCCGGCAACGAAGCCAAGCAGAGCATCTGAGCGCGGTGACATGCATCGATTGCTGATCCGCCTGCTGTTGCCGCTGCTCCTGATCGCGGGCGCAATGCCCGCGTATTCGGCGGATGCGGGCGGCATCGGCGTCGATGCGGCCTTGAAACTGCTCGCCACCGGCGAATCCGAGGACCGCGACCGGGCGATCGACTTGCTGGCTCAGCAGGCCGACGACCAGTCCGCGCGGATCCTGCGTGCACTCGGGGACGATGCGCTGGCGGTGTCCGAGGACGGCAGCCGGGGCTACCTGGTGGGGCCGCAGATCTGGCGCGATGCCAGGACCGGCTCACCGGTGGCAGTGCCGGACCCGGCGCCGGGGACGGTCGCGGTCAACAACCGGGTGCGTAATGCAATCGGCGCTGCGCTGGCCTCGTTGCGGCTTTTTTCTCCCGATCGCGGGCAGCGGCTTGCGGCCGCGCGCGAATTCCAGCAACGACCGGATGAGGCGTTGCTCGAGCGCCTGCAAGAGGCACTGTCCCGGGAGAAGGACGCGGACGTGCGACAGGAACTGGTCGCCGCGGCCGCCCTCATACAGATCGACTCTGCCGATCCGCAGCAACGATTGACGGCGCTGGAGTCGCTGGGCTCGAGTGCGCGGCCGGATGTGCTGGCGAACCTGAAGCGTATGACCGGCAGCAATGCCGACGGCAGCCCGCGCGAACCGGATGCCCGCGTTCGCGCCGCGGCGCAAGAGGCGCTGGTGTCGGTCGAGCGCAGACTCATGTTCAGCGAGTATCTCGGCCGCATTTTCGCCGGCCTGTCCCTGGGCAGCATCCTGATGCTGGCAGCGATGGGACTGGCGATCACCTACGGCCTGCTCGGCGTGATCAACATGGCTCACGGCGAGATGATCATGATCGGCGCCTATGCCACCTACGCGACGCAGGCGCTGGTTCGCCAGGTCGCGCCGGCGTTGTTCGACTGGTACCCGATCATTGCCCTGCCGGTGGCCTTCCTGGCGTGCGCGCTGGTCGGCATCCTGATCGAGCGCCTGGTGATCCGCTTCCTCTATGGCCGGCCGCTGGAGACGCTGCTGGCGACCTGGGGCATCAGCCTCATTCTCATACAGGCGGTCCGCCAGCTCTTCGGCCCGCAGAACGTCGGCATCGAGAATCCCGGCTGGATGTCCGGCGGAATCGCGTTCGGCAGCCTGGTGCTGCCCTACAACCGGATTGCAATCATCGTCTTTTCCCTGCTGGTGCTGGCGGCGGTGGCGCTGGTGCTGGCCCGCACCCGGCTCGGACTGTTCGTGCGCGGGGTGACGCAGAATCGCGCGATGGCGGGTGCGATCGGAGTCCCCACCGGGAAGGTCGACATGCTGGCCTTCGGCCTGGGCTCGGGCATCGCCGGTCTCGCCGGCGTGGCTCTGTCCCAGATCGGCAATGTCGGCCCGGAACTCGGCCAGTCCTACATCATCGATTCCTTTATCGTGGTGGTCGCCGGCGGGGTCGGCCAGTTGACCGGCGCCGTTGTGGCCGGACTGGGCTTGGGCGTGCTGTCGAAGTTCATGGAACCGTCGATGGGCGCCGTCATCAGCAAGATCCTCATCCTGGTGCTGGTGATCGCATTCATCCAGCGTCGGCCCCAGGGACTGTTTGCGCTGCGTGAGCGCGCGATGGAGAACTGACATGCTGAGTGCTCCGCGCAAGAGACTGTTCTCGCGCCTGCAGTGGACCTTCATCCTGGGCGCCTTCCTGCTGGCGGGCGTCGCCGTGCCGATGATGCATGCCTGGCTGCCGCACGATTCGTCGTTCTGGCCGGACTCCTACGCGGTGACTCTGCTGGGCAAGTTCATCTGCTATGCCATGGTAGCGGTCGCGATGGACCTGATCTGGGGGTATACGGGTATCTTGAGCCTGGGGCAGACGCTGTTCTTCGCGCTCGGGGGCTATGCCTTCGGCATGTACCTGATGCGAGGCATCGGCCGCGAGGGACAGTACCAGAGCGACCTGCCGGACTTCATGGTGTTCCTCGACTGGAAGGAATTCCCGCTGCACTGGCTGGGGACCGATCACTTCCTCTGGGCGGTGTTCCTGGTGGTCGCAGTGCCCGGATTGCTCGCGCTGGTGTTCGGCTACTTCGCCTTCCGGTCCAGGATCAAGGGAGTCTATTTCTCGATCATCACGCAGGCGCTGACGTTCGCCTTCATGTTGCTGTTCTTTCGCAACGAGACCGGCTTCGGCGGCAACAACGGGTTCACCGATTTCAAGACGATACTGGGGTTCCGGATCACCGATCCGTCGACCAAGGCCGTGATCCTGGCCACGGCGGCGCTGATGCTGCTGCTGGTGCTGATCGGTTCGCGTCACCTGGTCATGGGCAAGTACGGCCGGGTGCTCCAGGCGATCCGGGACTCGGAGTCGCGGCTGCGTTTCTGCGGCTACGACACGCTCGGCTACAAGCTGAGCATCTGGACGCTGGCGGCAGTGATCAGCGGAGTGGCGGGCGCACTCTACGTGCCGATCGTCGGCATCATCAATCCATCCGAAATGTCGGCCGCCAGTTCCATCGAGGTCGCTATCTGGACTGCGGTGGGCGGACGCGGCACGCTGCTCGGCCCGATCATCGGCGCCTTCCTGGTCAACGGCGCGAAGAGCTTCTTCACGGTTGCGATTCCGGAGTACTGGCTGTTCTTCCTCGGCCTCCTGTTCGTGCTGGTCACCATGTTCCTGCCGCAGGGCATCTATGGCCTGCTGTCCACGAAGCTGCGCAGAGCGAGTGCCACCGCGCGTGCAGATGCGGCCGCGGTACGGGTCTCTTCAGCCGTTCCTGCCACTGCGGTGCCGGCGATAAAGGCCGGTCATCCGGCCAGGGTGCCGGCATCTGCAGTCGGCGACTCGCTGGCGCCGGAGGGCGGCAGGTGAGTACCCCTGCGCCAAGGGCGCATACACCTGCAAGCGAGCGCGCGCGTCCGGGCGAGGGTGCGCAGCCGGCCTTCGGCCACCATGTCGGCGCGGGAGTCGACGTCACCCACGGCCCGATCCTCTACCTCGACAATG
This sequence comes from uncultured beta proteobacterium, assembly GCA_963834335.1. Classification (GTDB taxonomy): domain Bacteria; phylum Pseudomonadota; class Gammaproteobacteria; order Burkholderiales; family Burkholderiaceae_E; genus Lautropia. Next base: position 589,654 of record CAWIBK010000009.1, read on the forward strand.
TCACGGTGTCGTTCGACGGCTTCAAGGCTCTGGATCAGCTCTCGCTGGCTGTGGATGACGGTGAACTGCGCTGCATCATCGGACCGAACGGCGCGGGCAAGACCACCATGATGGACTGCATCACCGGCCGGACCCGACCCGATCGGGGCACGGTGTTCTTCGGGTCGACGATCGACCTGGTGAGAATGACCGAGTCGCAGATCGCCAACATCGGCATCGGCCGCAAGTTCCAGCGCCCGACCGTGTTCGAGACCCTGACGGTGTTCGAGAACATGGAGCTGGCGCTGAAGACCGCCAAGGGCGCCTTCGCGAGCGTGCGTGCCTCGCTCGATTCGGAGCAGCTCGATCGCATCGAGCAGACGCTGATCAGGGTGAACCTGCGTGATGAAGTGTGGCGTGTCGCCGGCATCCTCTCGCACGGACAGAAGCAGTGGCTGGAGATCGGCATGCTGCTGGTACAGGAGCCGCGCCTGATCCTGCTGGACGAGCCGGTGGCCGGCATGACCGATGCGGAGACCGAGCGCACGGCGGAACTGTGCCTCTCCCTGGAAGGGACCCACTCGCTGGTGGTGGTCGAGCACGACATGGAGTTCGTCAGCAGCATCGCACGCAAGGTGACGGTACTGCATGAAGGGTCGGTTCTGGCCGAAGGGTCGATGGACCGGGTCCGAGGCGATCCCAAGGTCATCGAGGTCTACCTTGGACGATGACAAGGCAAGGAGCCTGCGCGGCAGAAGGAGGGGGGCGCGATGCTGAGAATCGAGGGCCTGAACCAGTTCTATGGCGGCAGCCATACGCTGCGCGACGTGACGCTGGAGGTGCCGGTCGGCGAAGTCACGACGCTGCTCGGCCGCAATGGCATGGGCAAGACGACGCTTCTCAAGTGCCTGATGGGTCTGCTGCCGGTCAAGTCCGGTCGCATCATGTTCAAGGACCAGGACCTGGCACGTCTCAAACCCAATCAGCGTGCGCAGGCCGGCATCGGTTATGTACCCCAGGGTCGCGAGATCTTCTCGCGGCTCACCGTCACGGAGAACCTGAGGATAGCGATCGAGGCAACCCCTGCTGCACGCCGCGGCGGCGAGCGCGGCATCCCGGGATGGGTCCACGAGACCTTTCCGATCCTCAAGGAATTCGCCCATCGCCGGGGCGGCGACCTGTCCGGCGGCCAGCAGCAGCAACTGGCGATCGCGCGGGCACTGGTGACGCGCCCGAGCCTGCTGGTGCTGGACGAGCCGACCGAGGGAATCAGCCCGGTCGTCATCCAGCAGATCGAGAAGGTGATCTCGTCGCTGGCGCAGCAGCGGACCATGGCCATCCTGCTGGTCGAACAGTACTACGACTTCGCCCGGTCGCTGGCAGACCGCTATGTCGTCATCCAGCGCGGCGAGATCATCCGCGAAGGCAAGGGTGCGCAGATGGACGCCGACGGACTGCGCGATCTGCTCGCAGTCTGATGCACCGGTGCTCACGGTCCGATGCACCGGCCGGCGCAGCCGCTACTCTACAATCCAGGCGTGTCCGATCCCGACCGGGAATGTGTTGCCGACAAGCCTGTCCATCGTGATACCGGTGTTGAACGAGGCCGAAGAGATCGTCGCCGCGCTCACCGCATTGGCGCCTTTGCGCGCCGGCGGGGCGCAGGTGATCGTGGTCGACGGCGGCAGCGACGACGGTACGCCGCAGCATTGCAGGCCGCTGGCCGATCTGTGCCTGACATCGGCACGCGGCCGGGCCCGGCAGATGAATGCCGGCGCAGCCGCCGCAACCGGCGAACTGCTGCTGTTCCTGCACGCCGACACCCGTCTGCCGCCGACTGCGCCGGCGGCGCTGCAGGCCGCACTGGCCGGCGGCGCGCAGTGGGGCCGATTCGACGTCCGCATCCAGGGGCATTCGGCGCTGTTTCCTGTCATCGCCGGCCTGATGAACCTGCGTTCGCGCTGGAGCGGCATTGCCACCGGCGACCAGGCCATCTTTGCGCGACGCCGGCTGTTCGATGCGGTCGGCGGTTTTCCCGATCAGCCGCTGATGGAGGACATCGAACTGTCGCGCCGATTGCGCCGGCGCCGACGCCCCTGCTGCCTGCGCGAGCGGGTCGTCACGTCGGGCCGTCGCTGGGAGCAGCGTGGCGTGTGGCGCACGATCTGGCTGATGTGGCGGCTGAGGCTTCGATACTGGCTCGGCGCACCCGCGGACGAGCTTGCAAAGGACTACCGGTGAACCGGGCCACACCGGCCTGCCGTATCGTCGTGATGGCCAAGGCACCATTGCCGGGCTATGCGAAGACCCGGCTGATTCCTTCACTCGGTGTCGACGGTGCGGCCGCGCTGGCGCGGCGCCTGCTGGCGCACGCGGTGGCCAATGCGCTGGCGGCGGGACTGGGTCCGGTGCAGTTGCACTGTGCGCCCGGGGCCGGCGCCGCCGGCTTCGAGCCCTTTGCCGGACTCGACCGGTTGACGCTGTGCGATCAATCGACCGGCGACCTCGGGGCCCGCATGCGCGCCGCGTTCGAATCGGCACTGGCGGGCACTGACGGGTCTGACGGCGGAGCATTGCTGATCGGCACCGACACGCCCGCGCTGGATGCGGGTGTCCTGCGGGAGGCAGCGGACGCGCTTCTTGCCCATGACGCCGTATTCGTCCCGACGCACGACGGCGGCTATGCGCTGGTAGGATTGCGACGACCGGCGCCGGCCTTGTTCGAAGGCATGACGTGGAGCACGCCGCGGGTAATGGCGGACACGCGGGCACGACTTGCCGGTTCCGGACTGACACACGCGGAACTGGCGACGCAGCACGACATCGACGAGCCTGCCGATCTGATCCATCTGCCGTCCGGATGGATCACCTGACGAAGTCCGAAGGGACAAGGAGAATGGCATGAAATTTCCATCGATCGTAAGTACGCTCACCTGCGGCGTGGCATTGAGCGCCGCTGTCGGCGGCACGGCCGTGGCTGCCGACGGCTTGTTGACACTGCGCAGTCCCCACGCCGCTGCCGCGACGCTGGACCGATTCGAAGATCTTGCCAAGAAGCGAGGGCTCAAGGTCTTCGCCCGCGTCGATCATGCGGCGGGTGCGAAGAGTATCGACAAGTCGCTGCGGCCGACCGCGGTTGTGATCTTCGGCAACCCCCAGGGGGGCACGCCGCTGATGGTGTGCGCGCAGACGATGGGTATCGATCTGCCGTTGAAGGCGCTTGCCTGGGAAGACGACAAGGGCCAGGTCTGGCTCGGCTACAACGACCCGGTCTGGCTGGTGGCTCGCCATGGCGCGCCCGACTGCCCGGCAGCAAAGGCGGTCGGCAAGGCCTTGGCGGACCTCTCGGCCGAGACGGTCGCCCCGTGAGCACGGCCGCGGCCGCGGCTGATGCCGCGACCGGCGCCGATCACGCGACCGGCGCCGGTCGCACCTGCCCCCTGGGCTATCGTTACCGGCCCGAGGTGTTCGCTCGGGCGGCCGACGCTGCGCCGGAAGTGCTCTACCTGGTCGGCGGCCTGTACGGCAACGAGGCAGCCCTCGCGTCCGTGCTGTCGCTGTTCGAGCGCGAGCGCGGCAGCAAGCGCCTGCTGTTCAATGGCGACTTCCACTGGTTCGATGTCGATCCGGCAGCCTTCCGCCGCATCACCGAGCAGGTGCTGTCGTTCGACGCGCTTCGCGGCAATGTCGAGACCGAACTGGCCGCCGATGCTGCCGGGTCCGACGACGCGGGCTGCGGCTGCGGCTATCCGGGCTGGGTGAGCGACGAGGTCGTAGAACGCTCGAACCGCATCATGCGCCGCTTGCGCGGCACCGCGCGCCAGTCTCCGGACCTGTGCGAGCGCCTGGCGGCGCTGCCGATGTGGCGGCGTATCGACGTGGGTCCGCTGCGCCTGGGAATCGTCCACGGCGACGCCGAATCGCTTGCCGGCTGGGGCTTCGCCCAGGAGCACCTGCGCGACCGCGCGCATCGCGCAAAGGTGCATGCCTGGTTCGACGCGGCGCAGGTCGACGCTTTCGCCTGCACCCACACCTGCCTGCCGCTCTTTCACACCCTCGAACGCACCGGCGAGCGCCCGCGCTTCGTGCTGAACAACGGCGCCTCGGGCATGCCGAATTTTCTCGGCGACACCGCCGGCCTGCTGACCCGGGTTGCGGTGCATCCGTTCGCGGGGCCGCAGCGCCGCTTCGGCCTGGTGCACGAGGGGGTGCACCTGGATGCCATCGCCATCGACCACGACGCATCAGCCTGGCGCGCGGAATTCCTGAAGCACTGGCCGGCCGGCAGCGACGCGCACCTTTCATACTGGGATCGCATCGTCGCCGGGCCGCAATACCATGGCGACGAAGCCGTCTTGCACTCGACCGACTGAGCAGGCGCCCGCGCAGTCGACCGTTTGATGAGGAAGCAGCGATGAGGAATCTGCGATGAGGAAGCAGCGATGATCCCCGGTGAAGTCCTGGTGGCCGACGGCGAGATCCAACTGAACGAGGGCCGCAAGACCGTGACCATCAAGGTCGCGAACACCGGCGACCGTCCGATCCAGGTGGGATCCCATTACCACTTCTTCGAAACCAATCCGGCACTGTCGTTCGATCGCCAGGCCGCCTACGGCTGCCGGCTCGAACATCGCGGCCGGCACGGCGGTGCGTTTCGAACCGGGGCAGGGGCGCACTGTGGAACTGGTGGCGCTGGGCGGCAAGCGGCGTGTCTTCGGGTTCCGCCAGCAGGTCATGGGTGCGCTGGCGACATCGGCGCCGGCAACGAAACCGGCTTCAGCGCGGCCGGCGGCCAGGCCTGCCCGCCGTTCCGGCAAATAGAGTCCGCAAGGAGCAATGGTGGCGAGCATCTCCCGCAAGGCCTATGCCGAAATGTTCGGCCCTACCGTCGGCGACCGGATCCGACTGGCCGACACCGACCTGATTGCCGAAGTGCAGGCCGATCACACCGTCTACGGTGAGGAGGTCAAGTTCGGCGGTGGCAAGGTGATTCGCGACGGCATGGGCCAGGGCCAGGCGATGGCGAAGGCCGTCGCGGACACGGTCATCACCAACGCGCTGATCATCGACGCGGTCACCGGCATCGTCAAGGCCGACATCGGGTTGAAGTCCGGCCGGATCTGGCGCATCGGCAAGGCGGGCAATCCGGATATCCAGCCGGGCGTGACAATCCCGATCGGCGGCGCCACCGAGATCATCGCCGGCGAAGGCATGATCGTGACCGCCGGCGGGGTCGATTCCCATATCCACTTCATCTGCCCGCAACAGATCGAGGAGGCGATCTCGTCGGGAATCACCACGATGCTGGGCGGCGGCACCGGGCCGGCCACCGGCACCAATGCGACGACCGTGACCCCGGGTCCGTGGCATCTGGAGCAGATGCTGTGCGCAGCGGAATCGTTTCCGGTCAACCTCGGCTTTCTCGGCAAGGGCAACGTCTCGATGCCGGGTCCGCTGGTCGAGCAGATCGAGGCGGGCGCGATCGGGCTCAAGCTGCACGAGGACTGGGGCACCACGCCGGCAGCGATCGACAATTGTCTAACCGTCGCCGACAAGTACGACGTGCAGGTGGCGATCCACTCGGACACGCTCAACGAGTCCGGTTTCGTGGAGAGCACGATTGCAGCGATTGCCGGCCGGGTGATCCACACCTATCACACCGAAGGGGCGGGCGGCGGCCACGCACCCGACATCATCAAGGTGGTGGGCCTGGACCACGTGCTGCCGTCCTCCACCAATCCGACCCGGCCGTACACCGTCAACACCCTGGACGAACACCTGGACATGCTGATGGTGTGCCACCATCTGGACGCCTCGATCGCCGAGGACCTGGCGTTCGCGGAGAGCCGCATCCGCCGCGAGACGATCGCCGCCGAGGACATCCTGCACGATCTCGGCGCGATATCGATGATGTCCTCGGACAGCCAGGCGATGGGGCGTCCCGGCGAGGTGATCGTGCAGGACCTGGCAGACCGCGCACAAGATGAAGCAGCAGCGCGGCGCCCTCGCGCCGGATACCGGGCGCAACGACAACTTCCGGATCCTGCGCTATATCGCGAAGTACACGATCAATCCGGCCATCACGCACGGCATCGCCGATCATGTCGGCTCCATCGAACCGGGCAAGTGGGCTGACCTGGTGCTCTGGCGGCCGGCTTTCTTCGGCGTGAAGCCGTCGCTGATCCTCAAGGGCGGCAGCATCGCACAGGCCTTGATGGGCGATCCCAACGCCTCGATTCCGACGCCGCAGCCGGTGCACTACCGCCCGATGTTCGCCTCGTTCGGCGGCGCCATGAACAACGCCTGCCTGACCTTCGTCTCGAAGGCGTCGATCAAGGCCGGCATCAAACGCCGGTTCGGTCTGTCGCGCCGGCTAGCGGCCGTGTCGGGCATCCGCAAGCTCAGCAAGAAGAGCATGATCCGGAACGACTACACGCCGGTGATGGCGGTCGATCCCCAGACATACCAGGTGCGTGCCGACGGCCAGCTGCTGACTTGCGAGCCGGCTGCCAGCCTGCCGATGGCCCAGCGCTACTTCCTGTTCTGACATGATCAGAAGCACTGAACTGGCGCGCGCCGACGCGGTCGTCACCGATGTGGTCGAGCTGCCCTTCGAGGCACGCGAGCGGTCGCGCCTGCGGGTCACGCTGCTCTCGGGGCGCGAGATCGGCATCGACCTGCCGGTAGGCACCATGCTTCAGCACGGGAGCAAGCTGCAGCTGCCGGACGGCGGCGTGGTCGCGGTCGAGGCGGCCCAGGAGTCGCTGCTCGAGGTGAGCGCGTCCAGCGGCGCGGCGCTGGCGCGGATCGCCTATCACATCGGCAATCGCCACGTGCCGATCCAGATCGGCGAGGGCTGGCTTCGCATTCTCCCTGACCACGTCCTGGCGGCGATGGTGCGGGGCCTCGGCGGCGCCGCGGCCCCGGTGACCAGCCGCTTTCAGCCGGAAGCGGGCGCCTACGGCCACAGCCACGTCCACCATCACCATGACGACGAGGGCCATGGCGGCCGCATCCACACCATGTCCGATCCGGCCTCGCCGACGTGAGCGCCGCGGCGGAGCCGCACGGCGGTCTGCTCGGCCGTATCCGGATGCTGCAGCTGGCGTCGCCGGCGCTGCCGATCGGCGGCTACAGTTATTCGAGCGGCCTCGAATGGGCGGTCGACAGCGGCGCGGTGAACGACGACCGGACTGCCTTCGCCTGGATCGACGATGCGCTGTGCCTGGTCCTGGGGCGGTTCGATGCCCCCCTGCTGGCTGCGGCGGTCTCGTCCTGCGAAGCCGCCGATCACGCGCGCCTGACAGAGCTGAACCGGCTGGCGCTGGCGGCACGGGAGACCGCCGAACTGCGGCTCGAGAGCGAACAGATGGGCTATTCGCTCGCGCAGTGGATTGCCGGGGTGGCGGGAGACGCGGGTGGGGCAGATGGGGCAGATGGGGCAGATGGGACGGGCTGGATGCAATCCCTGCTCGATCCCGGCCGCCCGCTCGCCGCGGTCGTCGCGTGGTCGATTGCCGCCTGGCGCCTCGGATTGGGCGGGCGCGATGCGGTCACCGGCTTTCTCTGGAGCTTCGTCGAAAACCAGGTGACCGTGCTCATCAAGACCGTGCCGATGGGTCAGATCCAGGCCCAGCGTCTGCTGTACCGGCTCGGGCCGCGGATCGGCATGGTCGTGGAATCATCGCTGCGACTGCCGCAGGAGGCCTGGTCCAACGCCGCGCCTGGATTTGCGATCGCATCGATGGCGCACGAATCGCAGTATTCGCGCCTGTTCCGTTCATGACACGACGTCTTCCCATCCCCCTTCTGCCGCGCAGGCTCCCAGGCCGGTTTTCCGGTCTGATCGCCCGTCGCTACACTGAAGCACGACCGACAGGATCGACCGAATGACTTCTTCGACCATTTCGCAGCCGGCTACCGATGACCCGGGCGCACCCCACGGCCTGCAGCAGCGCTCGGGCTCCTTGCCATCCGCCAGCCGGCACGGTCCGCTTCGCGTCGGGATCGGCGGGCCGGTCGGCTCGGGCAAGACGGCGTTGACCCTGGCCTTGTGCCGGCGGCTGCGGGATCGCTACGAGATCGCCGCGGTGACCAACGACATCTACACCCGCGAGGACGCCGAGTTTCTGGTGCGCAACGATGCCTTGCCGGCGCAACGCATATTGGGGGTGGAGACCGGCGGCTGTCCCCATACCGCCATCCGGGAGGATGCATCGATCAATCTGGAGGCGGTCAGCCGTCTGCAACGGGCCTTTCCCGGCCTCGAGCTGGTGTTCATCGAGTCCGGCGGCGACAACCTGGCGGCAACCTTTTCGCCGGAGTTGTCGGACCTCACTCTGTACGTGATCGACGTGTCGGCCGGGGACAAGATCCCGCGCAAGGGCGGTCCGGGAATCACCCGCAGCGATCTGCTGGTGATCAACAAGATCGACCTGGCGCCGCATGTCGGCGCGTCGCTCGAGGTGATGGACAGGGATGCGCGCCGGATGCGGGGCGATCGCCCGTTCGTCTTCAGCAACCTCAAGACCGGGCAGGGCCTCGACGACATCGTCGCGTTCGTGGAGCACCGCGGGATGCTGGAGCGCCCCGCTTGAGCCGGACCTGAACCCGACTGGTGCCGCGCCCGGCCGCCGCCCCTCAGCGCGGGCCGTCGCGGCGGGCGGGACGGCTGCGGCCGCTGCGCCAGACCGAACCCAGCAGCCAGACGCCGCCGATCACGGCGCCGATGAAGGCGAGCAGGCCCAGCGACGGCCAGCCCGGCAGGAACTCGCCCTCGCGCGTGACCACGATCGAGGAGCCGATGATGAGCGCGGCGACGACGATGCCGACCGTCAGCCGGCTGACAGCCCGGTCGATCTGCTCGCCGAAGTGCTCCAGCGATGCGATGCTCACGTCCACCTTGAAACTGCCGCGCCGTGCCAGCCGCATCAGCTGCTCGACGTCGCGCGGCAGGTCGCCCAGCAGCCTCATGAGGCGTGCGGCGCTGCGCCGCCCGCGCCCGGCCAGCGACGCAGGGGCATAGTGCGCCGCGACGACCTTGGCCAGGAAGGGCGTGGCGGCGGTAGCCATGTCGAAGCCCGGGTCGAGCGATCGTCCCAGTCCTTCGAGCGTGATGAACGCCTTGATCATCAGCGCCAGGTCGGCCGGCAGGAACAGCCGCTGCTCGCGCAGGATGGTCATGGCGTCGCTCAAGGCGGCGTTGAGATCGAGTTCGCCCAGCGGTACACCATGGAACTGGTCGATGAAGTCGTCGATACGACTCTGCAACTGAGCCGGGTCCGCCTGCGACTCGTCCCCGCCCCACTGCAGCAGGACCTCGGCAGCGGCGGCGGCGTCGTGATCGGAAAGTCCCTTCATCAGCATTGCGACCTGGAAGCGCCGCTCCTCGGAAAGGCGTCCGACCATGCCGAAGTCGATCAAGGCGATGCGGTTGCCGGGCATGTAGAAGACATTCCCGGGGTGGGGGTCGGCGTGGAAGAAGCCGTCCTCCAGCATCATCTTGAGCACCGCGTCGGCCCCGCGCTGGGCCAGCAGCTTGCGGTCGAGACCGATGTTGTCGAGCGCGGCGAGATTGCGCCCGGCGATGCCGACGACCCGGTCCTGCACGTTGAGCCGCTCGCCGCTCCACTGCCAGTGGACCCGGGGAACGAGGATTTCCGGATGATCGGTGAAATTGGCGGCAACCCGCTGGGCATTGCGGCATTCCGCGGCGAAGTCGAGTTCGCGGTGCAAGGACCGCCTGAACTGCCGCACCACTTCCTTCAGCCGGTAACGATGCAGCTCCGGGGCGCGGCTCTGGACCATCTCAGCCAGGCGGGCGAGCAGTCGCAGGTCGGCTTCGATCACCGGCCGGATGCCGGGTCGACGGACCTTGATGACCACCGGCGTGCCGTCCTTGAGCCGTGCCTTGTACACCTGGGCCAGTGAGCCGGACGCGAGGGCGCTGGTTTCCAGTTCGTCGAAGACATTCTCGGGCGCGTCGCCGAGATCCTCGGCGAGTTGGCCCCTCAGCGCTTCGAAGGGCACCGTCGGGGACGAGTCCTGCAGCTTGCTGAACTCGTCGATCCAGGCCGAGTCGAACAGGTCGACCCGGGTGGCGAGGATCTGGCCGAGCTTGACGAAGGTCGGCCCCAGCTCCTCCATCGCCCGGCGAACCCGCGCCGGCGGCTCGAGGCGGGCCAGTTCCTCCGGTGCCTGCCAGTGCAATGCCCGGCCGGCCCGTTCAAGGGCATTGGCCATGCCGAGCCGGCGCACCAGGTCGCCGAAGCCGTAACGGATCAGGATGGCGGCGATGTCATGCAGACGCCCGGCGTTGTGCAGCATCTCCGTCGTGTCCCATCCCATGGCAGCCCCCCGGAGACCGGTCCTGCGGCAGTGCCGGGAAACCGTTCTCCGGCGGCATTCTAATCGGCGGGCGCCCGGGGCGTGGACGGCGTGCGACACCGCCGGGGGCGATTGACCCTGCAGCCGCGCCCGCAGCGGCGACAGCGGCCGCGAAAACATGAATACTGCGGTGATGAACGACGAACTCCAGCGTCGATGCCCCCCAGGCCATCGGCGCCAGCACCATCTCTGAAATCTCCGTGAAGGCCATCATCGAGCCAGGAAATGATCCGCTGACCGGGCGGCCCCGCGACGACAGGGCGGACCGGTACGCGCGGACAGGAGAGGCAGGCGCCCGGCCGCTGCCGGCGGCCGGCGGCGAGCCGCTGGCGGCACCGCGCCGCCGCAACCGATGGTGGCTGCCGCTCGCTTTACTGCTGCTGGCGCTGGCCGGGGGGTGGTACTACTGGCACTACTGGCATGCGCCGCAGGCGGCGAGGCCTGCGCCCGCCCAGGGCGTGGCCACGGGCAGGATGCCGGGCGCGGCAACGCCCGGCGCCACCACGCCTGCCGGCAGGGGGCCGGGCGCGCGTCCCGGCGGGGCGCCGGGTACGCCGGTGGTGGCGGAACCGGCGCGGTCGGCCGACGTGCCGATCTTCCTGGACGCGCTCGGCACGGTCGTGCCGACGCAGACGGTCGCCGTGAAGAGCAGGGTGGCGGGCCTGCTCGAGCGGGTGCTGTTCAAGGAGGGCGAGCGGGTCCAGGAGGGGCAGTTGCTGGCGGAGATCGATCCCCGCGGGCTCAAGGTCCAGCTTGCCCAGGCCGAAGGCCAGCTGGCTCGCGATCGGGCCCAGCTGGAAAATGCCCGGGTCGATCTGCGGCGCTATGAGGCGCTGTTCGAGCAGGACTCGATCGCGCGCCAGCAGGTCGACACCCAGCGGGCCCTGGTCAGGCAGTACGAAGGCTTGATCCGGGTGGACCAGAGCCAGGTCGACAACGCCCGTCTGCAGTTGAGCCACGCCCGCGTGATCGCGCCGATCAGCGGCCGCGTCGGGCTGCGCCAGGTCGATGCCGGCAACATGGTCACCGGCGCCGAGCCCAACGGGCTGGTGGTCATCACGCAGGTCGAACCGATCGCGGTCCTGTTTTCCATTCCGCAGGATGAACTGCCGAAGGTGATCCGGCGCACCTCCGGCGGCGACTCGCTGCCGGTGACGGCCTTCGACCGTACCCAGCAGAACCTGCTGGCCTCCGGGAAGCTGGTGTCGATCGACAACCTGATCGATCCCGCGACCGGCACGATCAAGCTGAAGGCCGAGTTCCCCAATACCGACGGCCGGTTGTTCCCGAACCAGTTCGTCAACGTCCGCCTGGAACTGGAGACGCTGCGCGACGCGGTCACCATCCCATCGTCGGCGCTCCAGCGCGGTTCCCAGGGCCTGTTCGTGTACGTGGTGAAGGCGGATCGCACGGTGGAACTGCGCCCGGTGACCCTCGGTCCGGCTCGACGGGCAGCGCCTGGCGGTCGCGAGCGGCGTGGCGCCGGGCGAGCGGGTGGTCATCGACGGCATCGACCGGCTGCGCGACGGCGCCCAGGTGGACCTGATCGAGCGACCGGATTTCTCGACGCCGCCGGCCGGTCCGTCTGCCGCGCCCCAGGCCGGCGCGAGGCAGGGTCGAAAGCCACCCGCCGCAGCGCCCTGAGCACGCCTCATCGCCGTCAAATGAACCCGTCGCGCCTGTTCATCCTGCGCCCGGTGGCGACCACGCTGCTGATGCTGGCGATCGTCATCGCCGGCGCGATCGCCTATCGCCTGCTGCCGGTCGCGGCGCTGCCGCAGGTGGACTACCCGACGATCCAGGTCTACACCTTCTATCCGGGCGCGAGTCCGGAGGTGATGACCTCGTCGGTCACGGCGCCGCTGGAGCGCCAGTTCGGCCAGATCCCCGGGGTCAAGCAGATGACCTCCACCAGTTCCGGCGGTGCCTCGATCATCACGCTGCAGTTCGACCTGGTGGTGGCGCTGGACGTGGCCGAGCAGGGCGTGCAGGCGGCGATCAACGCGGCGTCGAACCTGATGCCGTCGGACCTGCCGACGCCGCCGGTGTACAGCAAGGTCAATCCGGCCGACGCCCCGATCGTCACGCTTGCGCTGACGTCCGGGACTTTGCCGTTGCCGCAGGTGCAGAATCTCGCGGACACGCGCTTCGCGCAGAAGCTGTCGCAACTGCCCGGCGTCGGCCTTGTCACGCTGTCGGGAGGCCAGCGGCCGGCGGTTCGCATCCAGGCCAATCCGCAGGCGCTGGCGGCCAATGGCCTGGGGATGGAGGGCCTGAGGTCGGCGATCGTCGCCGCCAACGTCAAGAAGGCCAAGGGCAATTTCGACGGGCCGAGCCGCGCCTACAGCATCGACGCGAACGACCAGCTCCGTTCGCCGGAGGAGTACCGCGCGATCGTGGTCGCCTACCGCGACGGCGCGCCGGTCTACCTGTCCGATGTCGCCGAGGTCAAGGAAGATGCCGAAAACCTTCGGCTGGCGGCCTGGATGAACGACACGCCGGCAATCATCCTCAACGTCCAGCGTCAGCCGGGCGCCAACGTCATCGACGTCGTCGACCGGGTCAAGAAGCAGTTGCCGCAGCTGCAGGCGTCGCTGCCCGCGGCGGTCGACGTGGCGGTGCTGTCGGATCGGACCGTCACCATCCGCAGTTCGGTCCGGGACGTCCAGTTCGAGCTGGGGCTTGCGATCGGGCTCGTGGTGATGGTCATCTTCCTGTTCCTGCGCACCCTGCCGGCCACCATCATCCCGAGCGTCGCGGTACCGCTGTCCCTGGTCGGGACCTTCGGCGTGATGTACCTGGCAGGCTATCTCGGTCAACAACCTGACCTTGATGGCTCTGGTCGTCGCCACCGGATTCGTCGTGGACGATGCCATCGTCGTGATCGAGAACATCTCGCGCTACATCGAGGCGGGCGTTGCGCCGCATGAAGGCGGCGCTGGACGGCTCGCGCCAGATCGCCTTCACCATCATTTCGCTGACCTTCTCGCTGATCGCGGTCCTGATTCCGCTGCTGTTCATGGGCGACGTCGTCGGCCGCCTGTTCCGCGAGTTCGCGATCACGCTCGCGGTCGCGATCCTGATCTCGGCGGTGGTCTCGCTGACGCTGACGCCGATGATGTGCGTCAAGCTGCTGCGGCACCGGCCGGTGGCCGAGCGCGGCCGCTTCGATCGTGCGGTCGGCGCCGGCTTCGACCGGATCGTCGCGGCCTACGCCCGCATGCTGCGCTGGGTGCTGAATCACCAGCCCTTGACGCTCGTGGTGTTCGCGGTGACGCTGGTACTGACAGTGGCGCTTTACTTCGTGATGCCCAAGGGCTTCTTTCCGGTGCAGGACACCGGCATGATCCAGGGAATCGCGGAGGCGCCCCAGAGCGTGTCGTTTTCGGCGATGGCCGAACGCCAGCAGGCGCTGGCGCGGGTGGTGCTGGAGGATCCGGCGGTGCAGAGCCTGTCGTCCTACATCGGCGTGGACGCGCAGAACGCGACGCCGAATACCGGCCGGATGCTGATCCAGCTCAAGCCGCTGGCCGAGCGCGACGCACGGGTGCCGGAGATCATCCAGCGGATGCAGACCGCCCTCGGCCAGGTTGCGGGCGCCCGCCTGTACCTGCAGCCGGTGCAGGACCTGACGATCGAAGACCGGATCAGCCGCACCCAGTACCAGTACGCCCTGGAGACGGCCGACGCCCGGTTGCTCGATCAATGGGTGCCGAAAATGGTTGAGCGGATGCAGGCGCTGCCGCAGCTCGCGGACGTGGCAAGCGATCACCTGGTGGACGGGCTGCAGGCTGTTCGTCGACATCGACCGCGACACGGCCGGCCGGCTTGGCGTGACGCCGGCAGCAGTGGACACTGCCCTCTACAACGCGTTCGGCCAGCGCCTGATCTCGACCATCTTCACGCAGGCGAACCAGTATCGCGTGGTCCTGGAACTGGCGCCGGAATTCCGGCGCGGGCCGGAGGCGATCGGAAACGTGTTTGTCGCCACCCGCAGCGGCTCGCAGGTGCCGCTCACCACCTTGGCCTCCGTCCGCACCGGCACTGCACCGCTGACGATCAATCACAGCGGCCAGTTTCCCGGTGGCGACCATCTCCTTCAACCTCGCGCCGGGCGTGTCGCTGGGCAAGGCCGTCAGCGCCATCGAGCAGGCGCGGGCCGAGTCGGCCATGCCGATCAGCGTGCAGACCGCGTTCCAGGGGACCGCGGCCTCCTTTCGCGAGTCGCTCTCGGGTACGCTCTGGCTGGTGCTGGCGGCGATCGTGACCATGTACATCGTGCTGGGCGTGCTCTACGAGAGCTTCATCCATCCGCTCACGATCCTCTCGACCCTGCCGTCGGCGGCGGTCGGCGCGCTGGCCGCGCTGCTGCTGGCCGGCCGGGACCTGGACATGATCGCGATCATCGGCATCATCCTGCTGATCGGCATCGTGAAGAAGAACGCCATCATGATGATCGACTTCGCACTGGACGCGCGAGCGCTCGCGCGGCGCCAGCGCCGCGCGACGCCATCTTCGAGGCCTGCCTGCTTCGCTTCCGGCCGATCCTGATGACCACGATGGCGGCCTTGCTCGGCGCGCTGCCGCTGATGCTCGGCACCGGCGTGGGCTCGGAACTGCGCCAGCCGCTGGGCCTGACGATGGTCGGCGGCCTGATCGTCAGCCAGGTGCTGACCCTGTTCACCACGCCGGTCATCTATCTCGTGTTCGACCGTGCGGCGCGGCGCTTTCGGCGGCATGCGCCGGCGCTGGGCGCCGACCCCGCGGAGTCGTCTTGAACTGTCTGCGCCTTCTTCATCGCCCGGCCGGTGGCGACCATCCTGCTCGCCGTCGGCATGGTGCTGGCGGGCGCGGTCGCCTACACCCGCCTGCCGGTGTCGCCGCTGCCGCAGGTCGAGTTCCCGGTCATCTCGGTCAGCGCCAGTCTTCCGGGCGCGAGTCCCGAGACCATGGCTGCGACAGTCGCGATGCCGCTCGAGCGGGCACTCGGCAGCATCGCCGGCATCAACGAGATCACGTCGCGCTCCTCGCTCGGATCGACCCGCGTCGTGCTGCAGTTCGACCTCAGCCGCAGCATCGATGCCGCGGCGATCGAGGTCCAGGCGGCTATCAACGCGGCTCGCAGCCAGTTGCCCACCAGCCTGCCGGACAACCCGACCTATCGCAAGGTCAACCCGGCCGATTCGCCGATCATGGTGATTGCGCTGACCTCCGCCAGCGCGCGCCAGAGCGAGATGTTCGATGTCGCGTCCACGGTGCTCGCGCAGAAGCTCGCGCAGGTCCGGGGCGTCGGCCAGGTCACCGTGGGCGGCAGTTCGCTGCCCGCAGTGCGGGTCCAGGTCGATCCGACCGCGCTCAACCAGCGGGGGCTGGGACTGGACCAGGTGCGTGCCGCGCTGTCGGCGGCCAATTCGAATCGGCCCAAGGGCGCGGTGGAGGACGGCGACCGTCAATGGTGGATCTACGCCAACGACCAGGCACGCCGCGCCGCCGAGTACCTTCCGCTGATCCTGTCGCATAGCAACGGCGCGAGCGTGCGCCTGCAGGATGTCGCGCGGGTGACCGATTCAGTCCAGGATCTGAAGAATTCCGGTTCGGCCGACGGCGTCCCGGCGGTGCTGCTGCTGGTCTACCGGGAGCCCAATGCCAACATCATCGACACGGCGGACGGGATCGAGGCGCTGCTGCCGGTGCTGCGTGAAACGATCCCGCCGACGATGAACCTGCGGGTGTCGCTGGAGCGAACGTCCACCGTGCGGGCGTCGATCCGGGAGGTCCAGAAGACGCTGCTGATTTCGGTCCTGCTGGTGGTGCTGGTGGTCCTGGCGTTCCTGCGCAGCTGGCGGGCGACGCTGATACCGGCCGCGGCCGTGCCGGTGTCGCTCATCGGCACCTTCGGCTTCATGTACCTCGCCGGATTCAGCGTCAACAACCTGTCGCTGATGGCCTTGATCGTGGCCGCCGGCTTCGTCGTCGACGACGCCATCGTCGTGCTGGAAAACACCGCCCGGCATGTCGAGCACGGCCTGCCGCCGGCAGCCGCCGCCGTTGCGCGGCGCCCGCGAGGTGAGCGCCACGGTCGTCTCGATGAGCCTGTCGCTGGTGGCGGTGTTCATTCCGATCCTGCTGATGGGGGACCTGGTCGGGCGGCTGTTCCGGGAATTCGCGCTGACCCTGTCGGTTGCGGTGCTGATCTCGATGGTGGTTTCCCTGACGCTGACGCCGATGATGTGCGCCCGGCTGCTGCACGGCGTGGCTCGCGCACCGGTCCGTGCCCGGCAGTCGTGGCTCGATCAGGCCGGGCGCAGGGTGCTTGCGCGGCTACTCCCGCAGCCTGTCCTGGACGCTGAAGCATTCGTTCCTGACGTTGCTGATCCTGATCGCGACGGTCGGCCTGAACGTGCTACCTCTTTCGCAGCATTCCCAAAGGCTTCTTTCCGGAGCAGGACACCGGCAAGCTGATCGGATGGATGCGCGGCGACCAGAGCAGTTCGTTCCAGCTGACGCGCCAGAAGATGGACTTCTTCGTCAACAGCGTGCGTGCCGATCCGGCGGTGGCCAGCGTCACCGCGACCACCGGCGGCGGTTCCCGGTCGACCGGGCAGATGTACGTCCAGCTGAAGCCGCTGGCGCAGCGCAAGGAGTCCGCACGGGCGGTGGTGAACCGCCTGCGCGAGCAGTTCCGGGTGCCCGGCGCGCGGCTTTATCCTGACGCCGATCCAGGACGTGCGTTCCGGTGGCCGGCAGAGCAGCGGCAGCTACCAGTACACCTTGCGCAGCGACGACATCGACCTGCTGCGGCTATGGACGCAGCGCCTCGAGACGGCATTGCAGCAGGTTGCCGCACTCACCGATGTCGACAGCGACCAGGAGGCCAAGGGCCTGCAGGTGGCGGTCGTGATCGACCGGCCGACGGCTTCCCGGCTGGGTATCACCCCGGACCTGATCGATACCACCCTGGGCAACGCGTTCTCGCAGTCGGTGGTCTCCACCATCTTCGAGGCGCAGAACCAGTACCGGGTGGTGATGGAAATCGATCCTCGATATGCCGAGGGACCGGAGGCGCTGCGCGACGTCCAGGTGATGACGCCGGCGGGAGTGCGCGTGCCCCTGTCGACCTTTGCCCGCTACGAGTACACCAACACGCCGCTCTCGGTGAGCCACCAGGGCCAGTTCGCCGCCGCCACGATCTCGTTCGGCCTTCGCGATGGCGTGTCGCTGTCGGATGCGACCGTGGCGATCAACGAGACGGCGGCGCGCATCGGGGTGCCGGCCTCCATCTTCGGCAGCTTCGAGGGTACCGCCCGCAATTTCCAGAGCGCCCTGTCCAACCAGCCGCTGCTGATACTTGCCGCGATCATCGCCGTCTACATCGTGCTCGGCGTGCTCTATGAAAGCTATATCCATCCGCTGACCATTCTCTCGACCCTGCCGTCGGCCGGCGTCGGTGCGCTGCTGGCATTGCGGCTGTCAGGGGCCGAGTTCAGCCTGATCGCGCTGATCGCGCTGTTCCTTCTGATCGGCATCGTGAAGAAGAACGCCATCATGATGGTGGATTTCGCGCTGGCGGCCGAGCGCCAGCAGGGCCTGTCGCCACGAGAAGCCATCCACCAGGCGGCGATGCTGCGGTTGCGGCCGATCCTGATGACCACGATGGCGGCGATGCTCGGCGCCGTGCCGCTGATGCTCGGTGCCGGCGACGGCGCGGAATTGCGCAATCCCCTGGGCATCGCGATCGTCGGCGGCCTGCTGGTCAGCCAGGTGCTCACCCTCTACACCACGCCGGTGGTGTATCTCTATCTCGATCGGCTGCGGCTGTGGCATGCAGGCCGCCGGCAGCGCAGGCTGCAGCGCCGCGCAGCGGCAGCCGACGGCGGCGCCGTCCGGAACTGATGCGACGCGACCCTCTCGTACCGTCGGTGCTGGTTGCGGTGTGCCTCGGGCTGGCGGCCTGCGCCAGCGGCCCCGACTACCGGCGCCCGGACATCGCGACTCCGGCGGATTTCCGTCAGCAGCCACCGCCCGGGTGGAAGGAGTCGCAGGCCGGCGACCGCCTGCCGCGGGGCTCCTGGTGGACGCTCTTCGGCGACTCCACCCTCGACGCGCTGGCAGTCCAGGCCCTGAAGGCGAACAACACCGTCCAGGCCGGCGATGCTGCCTTGCGCCAGTCCCGGGCGCAGTTGGGGCAGTCCCGGGCGGCGCGCTATCCGGTCGTCTCCGGTGGACTGTCCGCATCGCGCAGCGCCGGCTCGGTGTCGGGAACGGCCGTCGACGGCACCGGCGGCAGCGTCGCCAGGGAGAGCTACCGCGCCGGTCTCGATGCCAGCTGGGAGATCGATCTGTGGGGCCGCATCCGGCGCACCATCGAGGCCGGCGAAGCGCAGGTCGAGTCGGCAGCGGCCGATCTGGAGAACCTGCGGCTGTCGGTCATCGCCCAGCTGGCGAGCAGCTACTTCGACCTGCGGGTACTGGATGCACAGCGCCAGCTGCTGACGGACACGGTGGCGGCGTACGAGCGCAGCCTGCAGCTGACCCGCAATCGCTACCGGGCCGGCGTCGTGCCGCGGGTGGATGTGGTCCAGGCGGAAGTGCAGTGGAAAAGCACCCAGGTCCAGCTGATCGACATCGACCGGCAGCGCGCGTTGCTCGAGTCCGCGATTGCGGTGCTGGTCGGGCGCATGCCGTCGAACTTCCAGCTCGACCCGGTCACCGCCCCGGTCGCGGCGGTCGGCGACTATCCCGGCATTCCGCAAGTACCGGTTCTGCCGGCGGTCCTGCCCTCCGAACTGCTCGAGCGCCGGCCCGATGTCGCGGCGGCGGAGCGGGCGGTGGCGGCATCCAGCGCCCGGATCGGCGTCGCCCAGGCCGCCTACTATCCGGTGTTCAACCTGACGGCGTCGGCGGGACTGCGCGATTCCTCGTTATCGAATCTGCTCAGCGCGCCCGCCTGGTTCTGGTCGCCGGCGATGAGTCTGCTGCAATCGATCTTCGACGGCGGGGCGCGGCGCGCGATTACGGAGCAGGCGCGCGCGGCGCACGAGGCGCAGATCGCCAGCTATCGCCAGGTGGTGCTCCTGGGATTCAAGGAGGTCGAGGACAGCCTTGCCGGTCTGCGGATACTTGACGATGAGATCCGGTTGCAGGCAGATACGCTCGTATCGGCACGGCTGGCGCTGCAACTGGTCAATAACCAGTACCAGGCCGGGGTGGTGAATTTCCTCAACGTGCTGACCGCCCAGACTGCCCTGCTCAACAGCGAACGGGCCCTGCTGGACCTGCGCGGGCGCCGGCTGGCCGCCGGGGTGGCGTTGATCAAGGCGCTGGGCGGAGGCTGGGAAGGGAGGGGAGAGGGCTGGGGAGGGGGCGGATGGGACCAGCCTCGCGGGGCGGCGCCGGCCGCTCGCGGCTGACCGCCCGAGGCGCTGCCCCGCAGTCGGAGAGCCTTACAGCGATCGGACCTATTGCGGAAATGATAACCCCGTCACAGTAGTCGTTTCGATGCCCTGACTACCATCGGTAAGATTGCAACCAGGGCGGACGACGATGGCGCTTTACTTTGAACTGACCTCCGCACAGGGCATGCCGGCGCGGATGACGCTGCAGCCCGGCCTCCAGCGGATCAAGGCGGCGATCGGCGACAGCTATCGGATCTACGACTCGGTCACCGGCAAGACGCCACCGGACATCGTCGTCAAGCGTTTCGACAGCCATATGCGCATCGAGGGCCTGCCCGGGGGCGCCGAGGTCGAACTCACCGATTTCTATGCCCGCTGCGGCGTCAGCGCGCCCTGTACCCTGATCCTGGAGACCGACTCGGTGTTCTCCCAGGGAGCCGTGGAGATCTCGCCGGCGTCGCCGCCGCTGCAGGCGCTCACGGACGGCAGCTTCGTGCTCTACCCCTCCGGCTATTCCGGCGCCCCGGCCGTCGCGGTAGCCGACGGCGAAGGCTTCCCGAAGGCCGCGCTGTATGCGGTCGGCGGTCTCGCCATCGCGGCGCTGGCCGTAGCCGGCAGCGGGGGAGGAGGCTCGTCCTCCGCCGTCGCCGCCAGCCCGGGCGCGCCTGCGCCGGCCCCAAGTCCGACACCCGCTCCCGCTCCCGCGCCGGGAGGCGCGCTCGACACCGTCCCCCCCGAACTGCCGATCGTCACCAGCGGCAAGAGCACCGACAGCCGGACGCCGGTGATCACCGGCTCCGCCGAGCCGGGCGCCACGGTGCGGCTTGACATCGACACCGATCGCGATGGCCGCGTCGAGGCCAGCTACCTGACGATTGCCGACGGCAACGGCCAGTGGCAGGTCGACCTGGCGCGCCAGGCACCCGTCAGCGGCAGCTTGCCGGGCGCGTCGCTGCCGGATTCGTCCACGTCGTTGGTGACGGTCACCGCCATCGACGCCAGCCAGAATCAGAGCGCCCCTTTGCAGTACGCACTGCTGGTGGATGCCACCCCGCCGCTTGCGCCTCGCATCACCGCGATCGTGGATGACGCCCCCACCAAAGTCGGCGTGGTGCCCAACGGGGGAAGCACCAACGATCGCTCGCCCACGCTACAGGGCAGACTCGATGCGCCGCTGGCCGAAGGCGAACAGTTGCAGGTGCTGCGCAACGGCGAGCAGATCGGCGCGCCGATTGCCGTCAGCGGCCTTGCCTGGAGCGTGACCGACTCGGGACTTGCCTTCGGCAATGCCTACTCGTACACCGCCCGGGTCGTGGATGCCGTCGGCAACACGGGCACGAGCAGCGACTACCGTATCGTGGTGCAGGCCGGAACCAGCACCATCGCGTCGGTGACGGCGATAACGGACAACGTCGCGCCACTCACCGGCAACGTCTCCAATGGTGCGGCCACCAACGACAACACACCGACGGTATCGGGCACCTTGTCCGCCGTGCTGGTCGCCGGCGAAAGCCTCCAGGTCCTGCGCGACGGCGTGGTGATCACCGCGCCGGTCGCGATCGAAGGCACCACCTGGCGCGTCACCGACGGGCGTCTCTCTGACGGCAGCTACACCTATACCGCGCGGGTCACCGACCCGGAGGGGTCGGGCGCGGTGAGCGGCGGCTACCGGATCACCGTCGACACGGTGAACAGCAAGACCGCCACCATCACCTCGGTCACCGACAACGTCCTGCCGGACATCGGCAATGTAAAGGACGGCGGCACCACCAACGACGCGTCGCCGACCCTGGCAGGAAAACTGTCCTCGGCCCTGGGCGCCGGCGAGGAGCTGCACGTGCTGCGTGACGGCAAGGTCATCAGTACTGCCCCGGCCGTGACGGGCACCAGTTGGACGTTCACCGACGGCGGACTGGGCAACGGCAACTACGACTACACGGTGCGCGTCGTCGACGCAGCCGGCAACCTCGGAAAGCTGAGTTCGACCTACGACATCCGGGTCTCGCTGACGCAGACCAAGTCGCTCACGGTCGGCGATCTGCTGGATTCCGGGGACAGCCTGCTGGCGGTCGCCGAGGCGCCGGCGCACCCGGTCAGCCATGGCAGCGCCGCCAGCGCGATCGGGCCGGGCTCGGTCCTCGACGAGTTGCTGGGCGCCTGACCCGTGGCATAATTCCGCTCCCGTCTTTCCGCGCTTCCGGCCTCCCGGGCGTCCCCTGTTGCGACCCCCGGCGGCGACGCGGCCATCCCGGCGGCAGACCTGCCCGGCGAATGCGTCATGCCTCGCCGGCAGGCGCCGCTTTGGTCCGACATCCTCGCGGTCGGGGCCACCTTGCGTGGCCGCCGCGACTCAACAAGAGCATGAATCGATGAATGCATTTTTTCGTAATGCCATGGTGTATCGCCTGTCTTCCGAGTGGACGCTGAGCACCGCCGCCCTGACCGATCAGCTTGAGCGCCTGCGCTTCAGCCCGGGCACCTCGGTCCAGACCCAGTCGATCGGATGGGTGCCTGCGCTGGAGGAGGGGCCGCTCGCGCATGTCGTCGGCGGCCAGATCCTGCTGACCCTGCGCGCCGAAAAGAAGCTGCTGCCGGCTTCCGTGGTGAACCAGGTGGCCAAGGCGCGGGCGCTCGAGGCTGAAGAGCGGCAAGGCTACAAGCCGGGACGCAAGCAGATGAAGGAGATCAAGGAGGCAGTCACCGAGGAACTGATACCGAAAGCATTCAGCATCTTCCGCGACACGCGGATCTGGATCGATCCGGTTCACCGCTGGCTGCTCATCGACACGACCTCGGCAGCCAAAGCCGAGGAGGCGATCGGCGTGATGTCGAAGACGATCGATCCCTTTCCGCTCGAGATGCTCCAGGTGCCGCACTCGCCGGCAAACGTCATGACCGGCTGGCTCGCTGCCGATGAGGCGCCTGCGGGCTTCACCATCGATCAGGACACGGAACTGCGGGCGACCGGCGACAGTCGCGCCGCGATCCGTTACGTGCGCCAGTCGATCGAGGCGGCGGACGTGCGCCGGCATATCGAGGAAGGCAAGCAATGCACGCGGCTGGCGCTGACCTGGGCCGACCGGATTTCGTTTGTGCTGACCGACACCCTGGCGCTCAAGCGGATCACGCCGCTGGATGTGACGAAGGAAGGCGACGCCGGCGGCGATGCCGTCGAGCGGTTCGACTCGGACTTCACGTTGATGGCAGGCGAACTGTCACGCCTGCTCGCCGACCTGGTGGCGGCCATGGGCTGGCAGGATCCGGCGAAGGTCGCTCTGGCGGCCTGAACCGGGCAACCGACGCCGGCGTGCGGCCGCTGGCACCGCCGTGGTGTCGGCTGGCGCTGTCGCGGCTAGCGCTTGTACTGCTTGGGCACGAAGGGCAGCGACTGGCGCGCCACCGCCGGCCGCTTGTCGCGGACCCGGGCGCGCAGGGGCTGCTCCGACTGGATGGCGTCGACCTCCAGGTAGGCCAGCATGACCGGATGGCCCAGGGTCGGGGAGATGGTGCCGCTGGTGACCTCGCCGACCTGGCGGTCGGCGGGATCGACCAGCGCGGCATGGCCGCGGATCGGCACCTGCTCGCTCGACGTGAGCCCGACCAGCTTGCGTGTCACGCCGTGTGCGATCTGGTTGAGCACCACCTCTGCGCCCGGGAAACCCGCGACTTTCGGCCCGTCGCTGCGGCGCGAGCGCGCGATCGCGAACGACAACTGCGCCTGCACCGGCGTCGTGTCGGGACCGATGTCGGCGCCGTGCAGGGGCAGTCCGGCTTCGAGTCGCAGCGTGTCGCGCGCCCCGAGGCCGATCGGCCGCACCCGCGGATCCGTCAGCAGCCGGCGCACCACCAGTTCGGCTTCGTCGGAAGGAATCGAGATTTCAAAACCGTCTTCGCCGGTGTAACCGGAGCGCGTCGCGAAGCAGGGCGTGCCGAGCAACTCCAGCGCGGTCGCCTCCATGAAGCGTGGCGATGTCGCGCGGGGATCGAGCGCGGCCAGCACCGCTTCCGCCTGCGGGCCCTGGAGGGCGATCAGCGCGGCGTCCACCCATGAGAAGTCCAGGCCGGGACAGCGCATCGTCAGCAGGTGCAGGTCGTGCCGGCGATTGCCGGCATTGACGATCATCCGGACTTCGTCGCCCTGGTTGACAAGCATCAGGTCGTCTTCGATGCCCCCCCGTTCATTGAGCAGCAGCGAATACTTCTGCACGCCGACATGCCAGCCGGCGAAATCCAGCGGCAGGCAGGCCTCCAGTTCCTGCTGGAGGGTCTCGATGCGCCCGTCGCGCGGCACGATCCGCAGCTGGCCCATGTGCGAGACATCGAACAGGCCGCAGGCCGCGCGGGTGTGCAGATGCTCCGCCTTCAGGCCGGTGGGATACTGGATCGGCATGTCATAGCCGGCGAAGCCCGCCATGCGCGCGTCGAGCTCGCGGTGCAGGGCATCGAGCGGCACGCGCTGCATGGCGCCGGCCGGCTGTCCCGGCAGGGGGGAATCGGTGTTCTCAGCCATCAACGGGTTCTCCGCCAGCGGGAAATAAACATGCTGACCCCGACCAGGATCAGGATCAAGCGGCCACCAGGTGTGCAGCAACTCAGCCAGGTTGTCGATCTGCAGGAACCCCAGGTTGGAGAGCAGGAACAGCGAGCCGACGACGATCAGGACGAGAGCAGGGACCATGTCTGGGTTTGCGCTCAGCTGGCGTAGTCGGAGATGGGCGGACAGGTGCACATGAGATTGCGGTCGCCTCCGGCATTGTCGATACGCTTCACGCTGGGCCACACCTTGGCCTCGCGCACCCAGGGCAGTGGAAAGGCCGCCTGCTCCCGGCTGTAGGCATGATCCCATTGTGCAGCGATCTCGAACGCCGTGTGCGGCGCGTTCTTGAGCGGATTGTCGCTCGCATCGAGCCTGCCTGCCTGAACATCCGCGATTTCCTGTCGGATCGCGATCATTGCGTCGCAGAAACGGTCGAGTTCGGCCTTGCTCTCGGACTCCGTCGGCTCGACCATCAGCGTGTCGGTCACCGGAAAGGACAGGGTCGGCGCATGAAAGCCGAAGTCCATCAGGCGCTTGGCCACGTCCTCCGCGCTGACGCCGTAGCGCGACTTGAAGTGCCGCAGGTCGAGGATGCATTCATGCGCCACCCGTCCCTTGGCGCCGGCGTACAGCACCTGGTAGTGGTCCTTCAGCCGGTGGGCGATGTAGTTGGCGTTGAGGATCGCCACTTCGGTGGCCTTGCGGATTCCGGCGGATCCCATCATGCGGATGTACATCCACGAGATCGCGGTGATCAGCGCGCTGCCGTAAGGGGCCGACGAGACCGAGCCGCAATCGGCCATGCCTTTGGCGGACCAGTCGTCGAACGGATCGCTGGCCAGGTAGGGCTGCAGGTGCGCCGCCACCGCGATCGGGCCCATGCCGGGGCCGCCGCCGCCGTGCGGGATGCAGAAGGTCTTGTGCAGGTTCAGGTGGCAGACGTCCGCGCCGATGTCGCCGGGTTTGGTCAGGCCGGCCTGGGCGTTCATGTTGGCGCCGTCCATGTAGACCTGGCCGCCGGCCTCATGGACCAGCTGGCAGGCCTCGCGGATCGCCGGCTTCGAACACCCCGTGGGTGGACGGGTAGGTGACCATCAGCGCCGCCAGCCGGTCAGCGTGCGCGGACACTTTTTCGGCAAGATCCGCCATGTCGATGTTGCCCTGGCTGTCGCAGCTCGACGACCACGATCTTCAGCCCCATCAGCTGGGCCGACGCCGGATTGGTGCCGTGGGCCGAGGACGGGATCAGGCACACGTCGCGGCGGTCGGCGCCATCGCGCGCCGCCAGGTAGTTGCGGATTGCGAGCAGGCCTGCGTACTCGCCCTGGGCGCCGGAATTCGGTTGAAACGACACGGCCGCGAAGCCGGTGATGTCCGCCAGCCAGTCGCCCAGCTGGCCCAGCATCGTGGCGTAGCCTGCGGCCTGGGCGGCGGGTGCGAACGGGTGGATCGCCGCGAACTCGGGCCAGCTCACCGGCGCCATCTCGCTCGCCGCATTGAGCTTCATCGTGCACGAGCCGAGCGGAATCATCGAGTGCACCAGCGAGATGTCCCGGTTCTCGAGCTTCTTGAGGTAACGCACGAATTCGGTTTCGCTGCGATAGCGGTTGAAGACCGGGTGCGTCAGGACCGCATCCTGGCGACGCAAGCCGTCCGGCAGGACATCGGTCTCGACCGGCATGGCGCGGGCCGCGGCCAGCAGCTCCGCCGCGGCCGGCTGGGTGCCGGTCAGCGCGAAGACGACATCCGCCACGTCGGCCAGGCCCACGGTCTCGTCGAAGGCCACTGCCAGGCGCTGTCCGCCCAGCTGGCGCAGGTTGATGCGCCGCGCCGCGGCGCGCTCCAGGATCACGGCCAGCTGGCCGCCGGCATCGAAGCACGACGGTGTCGAAGTAGTGCGCGTGCACCACCGGCCGCGCGGCGTCGCCGGCGGCCTCGCGTACGGTCCGGGCCAGCAGGCGCGCCATGGCATGGGTGCGCAGGGCGATGCGCAGCAGTCCTTCCGGCCCATGGTAGACGGCATAGGACGAGGCCATGTTGGCCAGCAGGGCCTGCGCCGTGCAGATGTTGCTGGTCGCCTTGTCGCGGCGGATGTGCTGCTCGCGGGTCTGCAGCGCCATGCGATAGGCGGGGTTGCCGGCGGCGTCGCGGCTGACGCCGATGATGCGACCGGGCATCATCCTGACCAGGCTGTCACGGGTCGCCATGAACGCCGCATGCGGCCCGCCGTAGCCTAGCGGGACGCCGAAGCGCTGGGCCGAGCCGATCGCGACGTCGGCGCCCTGGGCGCCGGCGGACTTGATCACCAGTCCCGCCAGCAGGTCCGTGCCGATGCAGACCTTGGCGCCGCCCGCCTGCAGTGCCGCGATGACCGGCGTGAAATCGTGGACCTGGCCTTCGGTGTCCGGCGTCTGCAGATGAGCGCCGAAGACGTCGGCCGGGTCGAGCGTGGCGAGCGTTGCCAGGGGTGCGATCGTGACATCGATCCCGAGCCACTTCGCGCGGGTGCGGATCACCGCGATGACCTGGGGATGAGTGGCCGCCTCGACGAAATAGCGGTTCGACTTCACCCGGCTGGCGCGGCGGATCAGCGTCATCGCCTCGGCGGCTGCAGTGGCTTCGTCGAGCAGAGAGGCATTGGCGACCTCGAGGCCGGTGAGGTCGACGACCATCTGCTGGAAGTTGAGCAGGGCCTCCAGCCGGCCCTGCGCGATCTCAGCCTGATAAGGGGTGTAGGCGGTGTACCAGCCCGGATTCTCCAGCAGGTTGCGCCGGATCGGCTCCGGCGTGATCGTGTTGTGGTAGCCGGCGCCGATGTAGCTGCGCCAGACCTGGTTGCCCGCGGCTATCGCGGCCAGTTCGGCCAGCGCGCCGGCTTCGGTGACCGGCTCGCCGATCGCCAGCGGTTCGCCCTTGGCGGTGTCGAGCAGGATGGCGGCAGGCACCGTGTCTTCGATCAGCGCGCGCCGCGAGTTGTAGCCGATGGCTGCCAGCATCTCGGCTTCCTCGGCGACCGAGGGGCCGATGTGGCGGCGATGGAACTCTTCCGGATCGAACAGCGCCGCCACGCCTGCGCCTGACATTTCATCGGCCTTCATGCTCAGCCCTCGATCGCTTTGGTGTAGTCGGCCGCCGAGAGCAGGGACTTGACGTCGTCGGCATTGTCGGGCTTCAGGCGAAACAGCCAGCCGTCGCTGAACGGCTTCTCGTTGACGGTCTGGGGAGCGTCGCGCAGTGTTTCGTTGACCGCAAGCACTTCGCCGCCGATCGGGGCGTAGACGTCGGAGGCGGCCTTGGTGGACTCCACCACGCAGCAGGCTTCCTCCCGGGCGAGCTTCCTGCCCACGTCGGGCAGTTCCACGTAAACCAGTTCACCCAGTTCGTCCTGGGCATGCTGGGTGATGCCGATGGTGTAGCTGCCGTCGGACTCCAGCCGCAGCCATTCGTGGGATTCGGTGTACTTCAGGTCCGGGGGGGTGGATGCGGTCATGGGCAATCTCCAGGGAGTCGGTTGAGGAGGCGGAGGGCAAGGCTGCGCCTGCACTCCTCACCCCCTCTGTCCGCTTTGCCTGAGATATTGACCTTCGGCGAGACCGCAATGCGGCCTACTCTCCAGAGAGTCCGATCCGAAGCGGTCCTTTTGCCTGAGAGTTTGCGGGGTTGGCGTGCACCTTCGGCGCCGTGCAGCCGCCGGTCATGCGGCTGCACGCTGGCGGCCGGCGGTGTCTGGCAGAATCACGGTCTCTCCCGCTTCGGAGGAAGACTGACCGGGACAGTATCCGCGCCCCGGGCGCCTGTCAAGCCAGGGGTTCGCGCCAGAGCCGCCCTGTTGTCTCCAGCACCCGCAGGGTGGCGAGTGGCGCTTCCCGGATTGCCTCCGGTCGGCGGGCGGCAGGTTCGGGCGCAGTGGACCGCCGCTCCTCGGCGTAACGTCGGATGGCGAGGTCGAATTCGTGGATCATGGTGGCTCCCGGCTGTGGCTCCTCGGGGTATAGTGAAGTCGGATGATTGCCCCGTCATGACAGCCGGTCGTGTCACAGAGGTAAAAGATGTTTGTCGCTTTCGATGCTTTATGCGGATTCCAGTTACGAGTAGGCTTGCAGCGATGAACGTATCGACCGATCCGGTGGAAACTGCCGAGCCCCGCTTCACCGACTACACCCGGCAGGCATCCGCTGAACGGCAATTGGAGGTGGTGGCTGCCCTGCGGGAAATCCTTGCGCCCGGGGCACTGCTGTTCCGCGAGGAGGACACCCGTCCCTTCGAGTGCGACGGCCTGACCGCCTTCCGGCAACTGCCGATGGTGGTGGCGCTCCCTGAGACGGAGCAGCAGGTGTGCCGGATCCTGAAGGTGTGCAAGGCGATGGAGGTACCGGTGGTGGCCCGGGGCGCCGGCACCGGCCTGTCCGGCGGCGCCATGCCCCATGCCGCCGGCGTGGTGCTCTCGCTCGCGAAATTCAACCGGATCATCGCCGTCGACCCGGTGTCGCGCACCGCCCGGGTGCAGCCAGGCGTGCGCAACCTGGCGATTTCGGAGGCGGCGGCCCCTTACGACCTCTATTACGCGCCCGATCCGTCCTCGCAGATCGCCTGCACCATCGGCGGCAACGTCAGCGAGAATTCCGGCGGCGTGCACTGCCTCAAGTACGGCCTGACGGTGCACAACGTCCTCGCGATCCGCGCCATCACGATCGACGGCGAGGTGATGACCCTGGGCAGCGCCATCGGCGGGGCCGGAGCGGCGCTCGATAGCCCCGGTCTCGACCTGATGGCCCTGCTGGTCGGTTCCGAGGGAATGCTGGCGGTGGTCAGCGAGGTGGTCGTGAAACTCATCCCGAAGCCGTTGCTGGCCCGCGTGATCATGGCTTCGTTCGACGACGTGCAGAAGGCAGGCGATGCCGTCGCGGCAATCATCGCCGCGGGCATCATCCCAGCCGGTATGGAAATGATGGACAAGAAGGCCAGCGGCGCGGTGGAGCCGTTCGTCAAGGCCGGCTACGACCTCGAGGCGGAAGCGATCCTGCTGGTGGAGTCCGACGGCACGCCGGAGGAGGTCGCGGAAGAGATCGAGGCGATCGAGCAGGTCCTGCGCGAGGCAGGGTGCGACCCGCCTGTCGGTCTCGGCCTCCGAGGCGGAGCGTCTCAGATTCTGGTCCGGCCGAAAGAACGCCTTTCCGGCGGCCGGCCGGATTTCAGCCGACTACTACTGCATGGACGGCACCATTCCGCGCAAGGGGTTGGGGCGGATGCTGCTGGCCATTGCCGACATGGAGAAGCAATACCAGTTGCGTTGCATGAACGTGTTCCACGCCGGTGACGGCAACCTGCATCCGCTGATCCTTTTCGATGCCAACGTCCCGGGCGAATGGGAACGGGCCGACCGCTTCGGCGCCGACATCCTGGAACTGTGCGTGGAACTCGGCGGCACGGTCACCGGCGAGCATGGTGTCGGCGTCGAGAAGATCAATTCGATGTGCGTGCAGTTCTCCGCGCCGGAACGGGAAACGTTCTTCGCGGTCAAGCGCGCCTTCGATCCGCCCGGACTGTTGAATCCCGGCAAGGCGATACCGACCCTGCACCGGTGCGCGGAGTACGGCCGGGTGCACGTCCAGTACGGTCGCCTCGCGTTTCCCGAACTGCCCCGGTTCTGATGGACAGCGCGTCCGAAGACGCTCTCGCGTCGTTGCGGGAGCAGGTTGCGGCAGCCGACCGTCAGGGCCGCCCGCTCACGATCCGCGGCGGTGGCACCAAGGCCTTCTATGGCAGGCCGGCGGTGTCGGCGGAGGACGGGGCAGGGCACCCGGACGACGCGGCCGACCCCGCGCAGGTGCTCGACTGCCGGAGCAACCGCGGTGTCATCAGCTACGAGCCGACCGAACTGGTGATCTCCGTGCGCTGCGGCACGCCCCTGGCGGAGATCGAATCGATCCTGGCGGCCAATCGCCAGTACCTGCCTTTCGAGCCGCCGCATTTCGGTGAGGGCGCCACGATCGGCGGCATGGTTGCGGCTGGGCTCTCCGGTCCGCGACGCATGGCCGCAGGTGCGCTGCGCGACTACGTGCTGGGAACCACCTTGCTGACCGCGCGCGGGGACGTGCAGCGCTTCGGCGGCCAGGTGATGAAGAACGTGGCCGGCTACGACGTGTCGCGGCTGCTGGCGGGCTCGCTCGGCGTGCTCGGCGTCATCGCGGAAGTGTCGCTGAAGGTGCTGCCGCTGCCGGTGGCGGAGCAGACGCTGCAGTTCGACTGCGACCAGGCGGAGTCCATCCGCCTGTGCAATCAGTGGGGTGGGCAGCCGCTGCCGATCTCCGCGACCGTGTGGCACGAGAAACGCCTGTCGGTGCGGCTCTCCGGGGCGCGGGCGGCAGTCGACGCGGCTGCGGCCAGGCTCGGTGGCGAGCGACTGCCGGCGCCCGAGGCGCAGGCGCTGTGGCTGTCGGTACGCGAGCAGACCCACGACTTCTTCGCCGATGCCGGCGTGCTGTGGCGCCTGTCGCTGCCATCGGCGACACCGCCGCTGGCGCTCACCGGCCGTCAGCTGATCGAGTGGGGCGGCGCGCTGCGCTGGCATGTTCCGCTGCACGACCACGCGCCGGCGCAATCGGTGCGGGATCTGGTGGGCAGCCTCGGCGGCAGCGCGACCTTGTTCCGCGCGAGCCCGCGTGCGTCGGTGGAGCGGTTCCATCCGCTCGACGACACGGTCAGACAGATCCACCAGCGCCTGAAGCGCGAGTTCGACCCCAACCGCATCCTGAATCCCGGGCGCATGTACGACTGGCTCTGATTTCCAATGACTCTCTGGCAACTGTGAACGACTGAATGGAAACGCATCTCGCCGACTGGCTCAAGGACACGCCCGATGGCATCGAGGCCGAAGCCATCCTGCGTGCCTGCGTGCACTGCGGGTTCTGTACGGCGACCTGCCCGACCTATCAGCTGCTCGGCGACGAGAAAGACGGTCCGCGCGGCCGCATCTACCTGATGAAGCAGGTCATGGAAGGCGCGCAGCCGACCCTGACCACGATGACCCACCTGGACCGTTGCCTCACCTGCCGCAACTGCGAGTCGACCTGCCCCTCGGGCGTGCGCTACGGTCATCTGGTCGATATCGGTCGCAAGCTGGTGGAGGAGCGCGTGCAGCGCCCCTTGGGGCAGCGGCTGACCAGAACCGTCCTGCGCGAGGGCCTCACTCGGCGCTGGCTGTTCGACCCGGCCATGCGCCTGGGCAAGCTGGTGAGACCGCTGCTGCCCGAGGTCCTGAGGACCAAGGTGCCCGACGCCCGCGATCCGGGACCGTGGCCGACCGACTCGCATGTCGCCAAGGTGTTGCTGCTGAACAGTTGCACCCAGGGCGCGATGATGCCGGGAATCGATCACGCCACCGCCCGGGTGTTGGACCGGCTGGGCGTGCAGGCGATCATCGAGCCGTCCTCCGGTTGCTGCGGCGCTCTGCGCTATCACCTCAACGACCACGAGGGCGGCATGGCCGACGCCCGCCGCAACATCGACGCCTGGTGGCCCTACCTGGAGGCGGGTGTCGAAGCGATCGTCATGAATGCGTCCGGTTGCGGCGTGATGGTCAAGGACTACGGACACCTGCTGCGAAACGATCCGGCCTATGCCGAGCGTGCGGCCCGGGTGGCGGCGATGACTTTCGACCTGATCGAGTGGTTGCCGCAGCGCCTGGCGCCGGCTCCTTCGACAGGCGGTGTTGCCGGGAGCGGCGCTGCGGGCGGCGGCCGACACCCCGGCGCTTCCGGGGCGCCCGAACTGGCGGCGCGGCGCGTGGCCTTTCATCCGCCGTGCACGCTGCAGCACGGCCAGCAGATCAAGGGCGCAGTGGAACGGCTGCTGGCGGGTTGGGGCGCGCAGATCCTGCCGGTCCCGGACGCCCATCTGTGCTGCGGTTCGGCCGGGACCTACTCAGTGCTGCAGCCGGTCTATTCCCGTGAACTGCGGGACCGCAAGCTGGCAGCCCTGGAGTCGGGGGGTCCGGAAGTGATCCTGTCCGCCAACATGGGCTGCCTTTCCCACCTTCAGTCCGGCACCGGCACGCCGGTGCGGCATTGGATCGAGTGGCTGGAGGCGCAGTTGCCGGAAAACCCCCGAGCCGGGGCTGCGGCTGCACCGGCTCCCGCTGCGGCGGCGGTGGCTGCGGCTGCGGCCGGTTCCACGGCCGCCGCAAGCTAGCGGAACGCGCCGCGCGCTGCCGAATCGCTGTAGGACTTGATCGGCGTGCCGCGGTAAAGGATCTTGGCGCTGCGCTCGGTCAGTTCCTTGTGCAGCTTGACCATGTCGGGCTGCTGATCCGCCGTCGGAACCGGCTCGTGTTCGAAGGTCCGGAAGCGGTCGACGCCTCGCACCAGGGTGGCCGCGTCGTCGCCATGCAACTGCCGCACCGAGGTGGGGATGTAGCGGATCGCGAAGCCGATGCGCCGGTCGTCGGAGGGATTCGGCTGGGACCCGTGCACGATCCGCACGTGGTGCAGCGACATCTCGCCCGGCTTCAGGTCCAGGCGCACCGCCTTCGCGGCGTCCACGTCGACCGCGACCTCCTGGCCGCGCGAAAGCAGGTTGTTGTCGTTGAAGGTGTCCCGGTGCGGCACCTGGTCCATGAGGTGAGTGCCGGGAATCACTTCCATCGCGCCGTTGGACTCGTTGCTCTGCGTCAGTGCCACCCAGGCGGTGACGACGTCGGGTGACGACAGGCCCCAGTAGGTGGAGTCCTGGTGCCAGGACACGTAGGCCGGCGTGTTGGCCTCCTTGATGAAGAAATTGCTGGTCCAGCACAGCAGGTCGGCACCGTAGAGATCCTCGATCGGCATCGAGGATCTTCTCGTGGTGAACCACATCCGACAGGAACTTGAACAGGAGGTGGGACTTGTGGCGCAGTTCGCCGCGCAGGGGGCCACCGGTGCTTCGCTCGAATGCCTCCAGTTTTTCCCGGACGGCGATCGCGGCCGCTTCGTCCATCACCCGTACCGGACTCAGGTAGCCCTCACGGCGGAATCGTTCCACCTGTTCTTCGGTCAGCAGCTTGGTCATGGCATCCTCCTCGGGACTTCAATGGTGGTACAGGGCCCCGGGGCTGGCGCGCCGCGGCAGGACCGTGGAATGGTCCGGTGAGTTCAGTTGCCCATGGTGGCCGGCAACCACAGGGCGAGTTGCGGAAAGGCGATCACGAATCCCAGGACCAGCACCTGCAGTCCCAGGTAGGGCCAGATCGAAACGAAGATGTCGGTCAGGCTGATCCCGGGCGGGGTCACGCCCTTGAGGTAGAAGGCGGCCGGCCCGAACGGCGGCGAGATGTAGGAGATCTGCATGTTCATGCAGAACAGCACGCCGAGCCAGATCGGATCGAATCCCAGCTTGATGGCGACCGGCACGAAGATCGGAGCGGTCAGCAGCAGGATGCCGATCCAGTCGATGAAGGCGCCGAGGACGATCCAGATCGCCTGGATCATCAGCAGTACGCCCATCGGACCGAGGGGGAACGCGGTGAGGAAATCCTGGATCATCGTGGTTCCACCGGCCAGCGTGTAGACGCCGATCAGCGCCGACGAGCCGAAGAACAGCCAGTAGAGCATCGCAGTGGTGCGCGTCGTCTCGGTGATCGCCTGGCGGATGTTGGGCCAGTTGAGCTGGCGCTTGGCCAGCGCCGCGAGCGCCGCGCCGGCGACACCGATGCCCCCGGCTTCGGTCGGCGTGGCCCAACCGAGATAGAGCGAACCGAGCACGGCGAACACCACCACCGACGGCAGTATCAGGTTGCGCAGCAACGCCAGCTTCTGCGCGATCGGCAGGTTGCCTTCCCGGGCGCTGGCCCGGGGGGCGAGCGCCGGATTGAGCTTGGCACGGATCACGATGTACGCGATGTAGGTGCTTGCCAGCAGCAAGCCGGGCACGATGCCGGCGATATACAGCTGCCCGATCGACACGCCGGCCGTGAGCCCGTAGAGGATGAAGACGACCGATGGCGGGATCAGGGTGGACAGTCCGCCCCCGGCGCAGATGCAGCCGAGCGCCAGGTCCTTGCGGTAGCCGCGTGCGAGCATCGCCGGCAACGCCACTATGCCGATGGTCACCACTTCCGCGCCAAGCACGCCGACCATGGCCGCCATCAGGGTGCTGGTGATGATCACCGCCACCGCCAACCCGCCCGGTACGCCCCCCGCCCAGGCGGTGACCGCGCTGAAGATGTCCTCGGCAATGCCCGAGCGTTCCAGGATGCACGCCATGAATACGAACAGGGGCACGGCCACCAGCACGCTGTTGCCGAGCAGCGTGAACACCCGGCTGACCACCAGCACCAGGCCCGGCGGTCCGTAGAGCGCCAGGGCGAAGATGACCGCGATCGCGCCGGCGGCAAAGGCGAGCGGCAGCCCGAGTACCAGCAGGCCGACGAAGGAAACCGCCATCAGCAGCGAGATGATCTCGATGCTCACCGGCGAGCGGCCCCATCGGAATCCTCGGTGCGCCGGGGCGCCAGGCCCAGGTCGCGAAACAGGTTGGAGAAGGCCTGGAGTGCGAGCAGCAGGCCCGCCAGCGGGATGCAGGCCTTGACCGGCCAGATCCTGGGATTCCATGGAGAACCGGTGCCTTCGCCCTGAAGGAAGGAGGCCCAGGCCAGCTGGCCGCCGGCGATCATCAGGGCCAGCGCATAAGCGATCAGGAAACGGCAGCACCGCCAGGTCGAAGGCGCGGGCGATGCGGGGCGAGATCACGCCGAACAGCAGGTCGATGCGCACGTGGCGCCGGTGCAGCAGGGCATACCCGCCAACCAGCAGGTACACCGCCGACGAGCCGTAGACGACGCCCTCGTTGACCCAGATGGTCGCCGACCTGAACATGCCGCGGGACACGACTTCATAGACGATCGCCGCCGACACGAAGACGATCATCGGCCCGAGCAGCCAGCCGAGGCGGTCGTTCATGCCGTCGACAAAACGGCAGTAGGCGCTCAGGGCGGGGGAGTGGCCCGCGCTGCGCTCTGAATGTCCGATCGGCGGCGCCATCGCTCAGGACAGGATGCCCAGCGCCTTGAGCCAGGTAATCTGCGAGTCATAGGCCTTCTTGGCCAGTGGCGTCTTCTTGGACCACTCTTCCCAGGTCTTCTCGGCAAGACTGCGCATCTTGGCGATTTCCGCGTCGGGCATCGACCCGGCGGTGGCGCCCTTGCTGCGGATGTCCGCGATGGCACGGGTGTCCTCGACCGCGATCCGCTGGACCTGGTCCCAGGTCCACTCCCGCACGCAACTCGACACGATCGCCTTGAGATCCGGGGCCAGCGCGTCCCACTTGGCCTTGTTGACAGCGAATTCCTGTGAGGGCATCGAATGGCCGATCCTGACCGAAGTCTTGGCGACCTCGAAGAAGCCCATCCGGAAGTTCATCGATTCGGTTGCCCAGTCGGCAGCGTCGACCACGCCTTTGTCGAGCGCCGAGTAGACCTCACCGCCCGGGACCACGACGACCGACGCGCCGAGCTTGGTCATGATCTCGGCAAACATGCCCTGGGGGGTCCGGATCTTCATACCCTTGAAATCTTCGACGCTGTTGAGCGGCTTCTTGGAGACCAGCGCCTCGACGCCCCACCAGCTCACGCCGACCGGATAGACATTGAACTTGGCGTAGGCCTCGCGCAGCATCTCGAGGCCGCCCCGGTGGTAATACCAGGCCTCGGCCTGCCAGGGATGCTGATAGGCGAAGTTGAGGTCGCCGATCATCGAGAAGCCGGCATCCTTGCCGGCCCAGTACACCGGCGCGGTCGACTGCGCGTCCAGCACGCCCGCCGAGACCGCGTCGAGGGTTTCGAACACCCCCACCACCGAGCCCGCGGCGAAAGGCTGGATTTCCAGGCGTCCCCCCGAGGCCGCGCCGACCCGCTGGCAGAAATCCTCGAAGGCCTTGTAGGTGGTCTCGGCGGCACTCCACATCGCCTGCGCCCGCCACTTGACCTTGGGCTGGGCGGTGACAATCGCCGGGGCTGCCAGCGATGATGCTGCGGCTGCCGATGCAATGAAATGACGTCGGGACACCTTGCCTGTCATGTCTCTACTCCTTGCTTTGTCTGGCCGGGGCGGCCGGGCGGATAGTTTGAATTATTCTATTGATATATCAGAGATATGGTAATCAGCACGCGCCTGGGCCGTCAATGTGCGACGCAGCACAGGGACCATGGCGGAGCGTCCGGAGGCGCTTGGGCAGCGGCGTTCAGAATCGCTCGGACAGGGTCGCGCGGGTAAAACCTTCGACGTAGTTCAGCACGGCGTCCGCACCCGCGGCGGCCGCCTCCTCGTCGCCGCGGGCGATCGCCTCCATCACGTCGGCATGATGGTCGCAGGCCAGTTTGAGGTCCTTGGCAGTGCGGTGGTGCAGGAAATAGAAGCGCCGCGACATCGCGTGACACGGTGCGATGGCAGTGGTCAGGAACGGATTGCGGGTGGCCGCCATCGCGAGCGATTCAGACTGGGAGTGCGCGCGAAGGAAGGCCAGGACGTCGCCGTTCTCGCCGGCCTCGCGCAGCGCGACCGCCCATTGCCTGAAGCGCAGGGCCTCGTCGGCGGTACGTCGACGCGCCGCCCGGGTGGCGACCAGGCGCTCCAGTTCCCTGCGGGTTTCCAGCAGCAGCAGTTGCCGTTCGACATTGATCTCCGTGATCTGGACGCCGTGCCGCTGGACGATGCGCACCAGGTGGCAGGCTTCCAGGCGCTTGAGTGCTTCGCGCACCGGCGTGCGGCCGAAACCGAGAAGGGTGGCGAGTGAGGCTTCGGTCCACATGCTGCCCGGCGCCAGTTCATGGGTGACGATCATCTCCTCCAGGCGCTGCAATGCCTGGGCAGCCAGGCCCGGGCGGGCCGCGCCGGTCGCTGCGATCTCCGGCGGCTGTCCGGTGGGGCGGGCGGTGATGTGGGCCACGATGCGGGCGGTGGATAGCTGGGCTGGGAGGTCGATCGGCGCGATGCGCCGGGTGCGGGCGAAGTCAAGTATGACATGCGCCTTGCGCCGCGCAGGCGCCCGGGCGCGGGCATCGCCTGCGAGGTGCCTGATGCGTTGCGCCGTCAAGGGCGCAGGGAACGGTTCGGGGAGGTGCAGGCAGGC
This sequence comes from uncultured beta proteobacterium, assembly GCA_963834335.1. GTDB lineage: Bacteria > Pseudomonadota > Gammaproteobacteria > Burkholderiales > Burkholderiaceae_E > Lautropia. The sequence goes on from CAWIBK010000009.1 coordinate 627,052, forward strand.
GCGGCGAAGGCGCCGTTCAGGTCCGGCGCGTGCCGTCAGCGCGAGCCGAAGCGGATACGGCTGGCGGCCCGACTGTCCACCGCCTCGCGAAACAGCGCAGCGATAGGCTGAAGGTCGTCCGCGTCGATCGCCTGGAAGGGCCGGCGCCGCCATTGCGCGGACGCTGCGTGCGCCACTTCGGCATCGACAGAAAGAGGGTGCGCCCGTGAGGCCAGGGTTGTGTCGGTCGGCGGCTTGCCTTCGACCGGCCTTGTTTCGACCGGCACGGCCTTGAGTTCCACCGGGGCTCCCCGCCGTTCAGGGGACTTGAGTTGGGCCAGGAACTGCTCGACGCGGGCGATATCGTCGGACGAAAGCGTCTTCAGCTTCCTGATCAGTTGGTTCAGTTCGCGAGTCATCGGATATTCCTGCAACCGGGTTTGCTTCCGATGTGACTTATGCCACGACGTCGCCTGCGGCGGCACGCGCTGCCGACCAAAGGTCGACGCCGGCGCGTCGGCGGCCGATCGGCCGACAGCGCCAAGTTCGCCGGCCGCCGACCGCTCCCGGCAGGTTGCGTCGCCGGTCAACCGGCCCGGGCTGGTCCGGCCGGCTCGTAGCGCAGGAGGTCCCAGCGGACCCAGTCTTCGCGGCGCCTGCCGCCCCTGGGATCCATGGCGTTCTCGTGCTGGTAGTCGCCGGTCCATTCCCGCCGCACCCAGCGATTGACTTCGGGTGCGTACCAGATGTCGTCGACCCGGGCGGAGCCGAAGCGAAAGACATCCGGGTACTCGAACCAGATCATCCGGCGAACCCGCAGGCACTCGAAGCTGCCCCCGGGAGTGGCGATCCGCTCGACCGCCACTGCCTTCAGGTGCTGCGACCAGCGATAGGATCCGGAATATCCGCTGACGGTGTAGCGCGTCCGGTCGTGCGCTGTCGCACCGACCCGCAGCGACTGCGGCAGCAGCGGCATCGGCTCGGAGAAGTCCAGCGTCATGTCGTAGGTCGGCTCGTGACCGACCGCCCAGGGACCGTTATAGACCTCTTCCAGGACCGAATCGGGGCGGGGGATTTCGCCCGCCGTGCTGTCGCTGCGCCTGCGCCTGACGCTGCAGGTGAGCGGCGCGGAGGCGGTGACGGTAACCTCGACTTCGGCCAGCGGCAGGCCGTTGTAGCGGTTGATTTCCCGGTAGACCCAGCGATCGCCGAGTCCCACGCGCGGCGACTCGAACTGCCTGGCGGAGGCGGCCTGCGACCGCGGGCTGGCGCACCCGCTCAGGCCGAGGAAAGCCAGAGAGAGCCCCGCGCCGGTCCCGAGGATAAGCCCGCGGCGACGGTCCCGTGACGCAGCACTGGTGTACTTTTCCATGCGGAACTCCTTGGCTGTGACGTGACGTCCATCCCGCTGCGGTCCGGCGCGCGGCTGACTCAGACGGGCATGGGCTTGCGATCGTTCAGGTAGAGCAGGCCTTTGATCATCCGGTACAGGTACCAGATCGCTGGCAGGAAGAACAGGAACGAGAACACCCCGAGGGTGAGGAACACCGGAATGGCCAGCACCACCAGCCAGAACAGCGTCCACCAGAAGGTCCGGATCTGCCAGGTGAAGTGACTTTCGAACAGGGTGCCGCGCGAGGATGGCCGCTTGACGTAGTTGATGATCAGCGCGACCACCGACAGGATGCCGACCGACAGCAGCAGGCCTGCGATATGCAGCCCGTAGTCCAGCATCGCCGTGCGAGCCAGGGAACCTTCGCGGTCAGGGTCGATGGTCTCGATCGTCTGATTCATTGCGCAACCTCTGTCGAATGGATTCAGGCAATCTTACCGCCCGCAGCGCCAAGGCCGCCGCATTCAACCCGGGCCGCGTCGATGGCATCAATCGACGGCCTTGACCATTTCCTCGACCACCTTCTTGGCGTCGCCGAACACCATCATGGTCTTGTCCATGTAGAACAACTCGTTGTCCAGTCCGGCGTAACCGGAGGCCATCGACCGCTTGTTGACGATCACGCGATGGGCCTTGTGAGCCTCCAGGATCGGCATGCCGGCGATCGGCGACTTCGGATCCTTGGCCGCGGGGTTGACCACGTCGTTGGCGCCCAGCACCAGCACCACGTCGGTGTCGCCGAACTCGGAGTTGATCTCGTCCATTTCGAACACCTGGTCGTAGGGCACTTCCGCCTCGGCCAGCAGCACGTTCATATGGCCGGGCATCCGCCCGGCCACCGGGTGGATCGCGTACTTGACCTGGATGCCCTTGGCGATCAGCTTTTCGGTCAGCTCCTTCAGCGGGTGCTGGGCGCGGGCTACCGCCAGGCCGTAACCCGGCACGATGATCACGCGATCGGCGTTGGCCAGCAGGAAGGCGGCGTCGTCGGACGATCCGGACTTCACCGGGCGCTGTTCGCCGCTGCCGGCGGCGGCGGTGCTGGTCTCACCACCGAAGCCGCCCAGGATCACGTTGAAGAACGAACGGTTCATCGCCTTGCACATGATGTAGGACAGGATCGCACCGGACGAACCCACCAGCGAGCCGGCGATGATCAGCATCGGGTTGTTGAGCGAGAAGCCGATGCCGGCTGCCGCCCAGCCCGAGTAGCTGTTGAGCATCGAGACCACCACCGGCATGTCGGCGCCGCCGATCGGGATGATGATCAGCACGCCCAGCACGAAGGAGAGGATCGTCATCAGCCAGAACGGGGTCCACTCCTGGGTCAGGAAGAACCAGGCGCCGCAGCCGAGCATGGCGACGGCCAGCGCCAGGTTGAGCAGATGCTGACCGGGGAAGGTCACCGGCGCACCCTGGAACAGGCGGAACTTGTACTTGCCGGACAGCTTGCCGAAGGCGATGACCGAACCGGAGAAGGTGATCGCGCCGACGAAGGTGCCGATGAACAGTTCGAGCCGGTTGCCCACCGGAATCGGCTGGCCCTTGGGCACGATGTTGAAGGCCCAAGGCTCGGCCACGGCGGCGATCGCAATGAATACCGCCGCCAGGCCGATCATCGAGTGCATGAAGGCGACCAGTTCCGGCATCTTGGTCATCTCCACGCGCTGCGCCATCAGCGTGCCGGCGGTGCCGCCCGCGACCACGCCGATCACCACCCAGATCATGCCCATCGACCCGGCGTCGCCTTCCAGCTTGAGGATCAGCGCGACGGTGGTCACCACCGCGATGGCCATGCCGACCATGCCGAAGGTGTTGCCGATCCGCGATGTGGTGGGGTGAGACAGGCCCTTGAGCGCCTGGATGAAACAGATCGAGGCAACCAGGTACAGCAGGACGACGAGATTGAGGCTCACCGAGGATCTCCGGGTGGGGTAGGGTCACCGGCCGGCGGATCGATCCGATCCGTGCCGGCGGCAGTTTGTTCGGTCTTGCGGGCGTCCTGCGCCTTGCGCGTTTCGCCGCCCGGGCTCCAGTCACCCTTGATCCAGCCGCGATACTCCGCCCAGCGCGCGGCGGGAAAGACGACCAGGCCGGCCAGGACGGCAATCAGCGCGCCGCGTATCAGGCCGGGAGCGACCAGCCGCTCGGCGATGAACGCGCCGGCCACCACGGCCGCCAGGGTGACGACGAACAGGAACAGGAAGGCTTTGAGGGTCACCGGCGGCTACTTTTCGCTCTTCGCCGCGAGCAGCCTTGCGCGGTTGCTTCTTCTTGAACATCTCGAGCATGCGACGGGTCACCAGGAAGCCGCCGAAGACGTTGACCGAGGCCAGCGCCACGGCCAGGATGCCCATCGTCTTGCCGAGGGCGGTTTCGGTCAGTGCCGCCGCGAGCATGGCGCCGACGATGATGATCGCCGAGATCGCGTTGGTCACCGCCATCAGGGGCGTGTGCAACGCCGACGTCACGTTCCAGACGACGTGGTAGCCGACATAGACCGCCAGCACGAAGATGATCAGGTTGATGACGGTGGGATTGATGCTGTCCATGAGTTGTCTCGCGCAGTCGTCGTGATTGATGTGGGCGGGATCGCGGGGTGTGTTGCAGCCGGCCGCGCTCAGGCGCGCAGGACCTTGCCGTCCGCGCAGACCAGGCAGGCCTTGACGATGTCGTCTTCGGGGTCGATGTGGTACTTCCCATCCTTGTCGAACACCAGCTTGAGGAAATCCAGCACGTTGCGCGCATAGAGCGCCGACGCGTCGGCACCGACCAGGGCGGGCAGGTTGGTGACGCCTGCGATGGTCACGCCGTGACGGGTAACGACCGCGTCGACCTCCGACAGCGGGCAGTTGCCGCCTTGCTCCACCGCCATGTCGATGATCACCGATCCCGGCTTCATCGACTTGACCATTTCCTCCGTGACCAGCACCGGGGCCTTGCGCCCGGGAATGAGCGCCGTGGTGATGACCACATCCGCCTGCTTGAAGCGCTCCGCGACCGCCGCAGCCTGGCGCTTCATCCAGCTCTCCGGCATCGGCCGCGCATAGCCGCCCACGCCCTCGGCGATCTGGCGCTCTTCGTCGGTCTCATACGGTACGTCGATGAACTTGGCGCCCAGCGACTCGATCTGCTCCTTGACCGCAGGGCGCACGTCGGAGGCCTCGATCACCGCCCCGAGCCGCTTGGCCGTCGCGATCGCCTGAAGCCCAGCCACCCCGGCGCCGAGGACGATCACGCGCGCCGCCTTGACCGTGCCGGCAGCGGTCATCATCATCGGGAAGAAGCGCTGATAGAGGTTGGCCGCGAGCAGCACCGCCTTGTACCCGCCGATGTTGGCCTGCGAAGACAAGACGTCCATGCTCTGGGCCCGGGTCGTGCGTGGCGCGGCTTCCAACGCGAACGCGCTGGCCCCGGTTGCGGCGATCTTCTGCAGGCCCTCCATGTCGAACGGGTTCATCATGCCCACCAGCACGGTGCCGGCTTTCAGGGTGGCCAGCTCCTCGGCCAGCGGGGCCCTGACCTTGATCACCATTTCGGTGGTGAACGCATCCCGCGCGGAGACGATGCGCGCCCCCGCTTCCTTGTAAGCGCTGTCGGGCTGACTGGCCGCCTGGCCGGCCTCGCTTTCCACCAGGACCTCGTGGCCGGCGGCGACGAGCTTCTTGACGGTCTCTGGCGTGGCAGCGACCCGGGTTTCACCGGCCCGGCGCTCCCTGGGGACCCCGATTCTCATGTTCGATTCACCTATTTTCAGCGTGCGGAGCCGCCCGATCCTCGGGCATCCAGTGGCCACAGTCTAACAAGCGGCCATCTGCAACGGTGCGGCGGGGTGACCGCGTGTTGTCTGGGGTCTATGGTCGCGGCCTCTTTAGAATGTCGCCCATGCCGTCCCAATTGCCTCCCGTCCAGCAGATCGCTCCGAGCCCGCCTGATCCGAGCCGCCTGATCCGGGCGCGCCGCCGGCGCCCATGGCGGGCGCGCAGGCCACGGCTGCCCCGGCTGCTGCGGTCAAGGACGGCCGGGTCGTCGTCGGCCTCTCGGGCGGTGTCGATTCCGCGGTGAGCGCCTGGCTGCTCAAGCAGCAAGGACACGAGGTGGTCGGACTCTTCATGAAGAACTGGGAGGACGACGACGACGACGAGTACTGCTCCACGCGCCAGGACTGGCTCGATGCCGCCAGCGTGGCGGACGTCATCGGCATCGACCTCGAGGCCGTGAACTTCGCGGCGGAGTACAAGGATCGGGTCTTCGCCGAGTTCCTGCGGGAGTATGCAGCCGGGCGCACGCCGAATCCGGACGTCCTGTGCAACGCGGAAATCAAGTTCAAGGCCTTCCTCGACCACGCCGGCCGCCTGGGAGCTGCGCGGATCGCCACTGGACACTATGCCGGCGTGCGCCAGGCCGCCGATGGACGATGGCAGCTGCTGCGAGGCGCGGATCCGGACAAGGACCAGAGCTACTTCCTTCACCGGCTCGACCAGACGCAGCTCTCGAAAGCGATGTTTCCGCTGGGTGCGCTGCGCAAGCCGGAAGTGCGGCGCATCGCCGCGTCGATCGGGCTGCCGAATGCCGCCAAGAAGGACTCGACCGGCATCTGCTTCATCGGAGAACGCCCGTTCCGGGAGTTCCTGGGCAGGTACCTGCCGAGCCGGCCGGGACCGATCCTGGACGACCGTGGCAAGCAGGTCGGCGAGCACATCGGGCTGGCCTTCTACACCCTCGGCCAGCGCAAGGGCATCGGCATCGGCGGACACCGCGACAGCCGGGGCGAGCCCTGGTACGTGGCGCGAAAAGAGCTGGAAGCCAATGCCCTGATCGTGGTGCAGGGGCACGACCATCCCTGGCTTCTGTCGCAGACCCTGCAGGGCCAGGATGTCCACTGGATCGGCCCGCCGCCCGAGCCGGGACGCCGTTACGGCGTGAAGGCGCGCTACCGCCAGTCCGATGCCGCCGCCACTGCGACGGTGAGCGCCGGCGGATTGCGGATCGACTTCGAGGCGCCCCAGTGGGCCGTGACGCCCGGACAATCGGCAGTGGTCTACGACGGCGAGGTGTGCCTGGGCGGTGGTGTCATTGCCACGCTGGAGCCCCGCACGTCCGATGCCCCGGCGCTCGCGCTCAGTCGGCCGTAAGATCCGGCAACCGTGACCGGCCGGAACGCCCGGATCGAAGGAGGGCTTGCCATCGACTCTGCCAGTGTCCCACGTGGCACCGGAAGGCGTACCGTCGTCGTTGCCCTGCTGGCCTCGGCAGTGTCGACCCTGCTCTCGCCGACCGACGCTGCGGCACAGGACGCGCGGACGCGCCAGGCGATGCTGCTGGCCGACTGCCTCGGGCAATTGTCCCTCACGCTGCGAGCTTATGCCCAGGTAGGACTGGAGGTCGAGCCGGCGGAGGCCGGCGAGCGCCTGCGGCAGGGCCGCGAGGATTTCGACGCCCTGCTGGCCCGGTTGCTGCGCCGTGGCGGCAAGGAGCTCCCGGCGGCCGACGGCAAGCGATTGCAGCAGCGCTGGCGCTCGATCCGGGATGCCACCTTCACCCGGCCGTCGCCGGAAATCGGCGCCCTGATGAGTGACATCGGCGACGACATCGCCTTCCAGCTCCACGCGCTGACCGGAATCCTGCCGCAGTCACACCCGCTGCTGGACCGGCGCTGGCAGCTGCAGAACCTGCAGCAACTGGCCAAGGAGGGCCTGTTCGGCTGCTGGCGGCGCGACCTGGCGCGCCCCGATCGGATCGCCGCGATCAGCGCCGACTTCAACCGCTGGCTCGCCGCCCAGGAACAGCGGCTTGCGAAACTCGCCTGGGTTCAGTACAACGCCCAGTGGAACCTGTTGACGACCTCGTTACCGCGGCAGAACGCCGGCTGCAGCCCCCAGGCGCTGCGCAGCCTGGTCGGTACCACCGAGCGCCTGACGCAGATGATCGCGTCGTCATGACCCCGATTCATCCCCCGACAGCCTCCTAAGGCAAGCTCACCGATATGCCAGTCAATCCCCGCGGCTCGCTCGCCCTGCTCGAGCAGACCCGATTCCTGTCGGTCTTCCTGGCGCTGCTGATCACGCTGGTGCTGGCTGTCGCCTGGCTGGGCGGCGCAGTGGCGGGTGGCTGGTTCCTGCTGGCGCTGCTGCTGTCCGCCGTCGGTATCCACGACCTGGTGCAGCAGCGCCATTCGATCCTGCGCAATTACCCGATCCTGGGACACCTGCGCTTCCTGTTCGAGTATGTCAGGCCGGAACTGCGACAGTACCTGTTCGAATCGGACACCGACGGCATGCCCTTCAGCCGACTGCAGCGCGCCATCGTCTATCAGCGGGCCAAGCGGGAACTGGACAAGCGTCCTTTCGGCACCCAGCAGGATGTCTACGCCGCCGGCTACGAGTGGATCAACCATTCTCTCTCGCCGACTCAGGTCGTCAGCCACGACTTCCGGGTGATGGTCGGCGGATCGGCCTGCTCCCAAAGCTACAGCATGTCGGTGTTCAATATCTCGGCGATGAGTTTCGGTTCGCTGTCGGCCAATGCCATCCTGGCCCTCAACAAGGGCGCCAAGGCCGGCGGCTTCGCCCACGACACCGGCGAAGGGTCCATCTCGCGCTACCACCGCGAGCACGGCGGTGACCTGATCTGGGAGATCGGCTCGGGCTACTTCGGCTGCCGCAATGACGATGGCTCGTTCTCGGAGGAGCGCTTCATCGCCAACGCCACCCAGCCGCAGGTCAAGATGATCGAAATAAAGCTGTCGCAGGGCGCGAAGCCGGGCCATGGCGGCATGCTGCCGGGGCCCAAGGTGACGCGCGAGATCGCGGCGGCGCGCGGCGTGCCGGTCGGCGTCGACTGCGTCTCGCCCGCCTCGCACTCGGCGTTTTCGACGCCGATCGGGCTGCTGCAGTTTCTCGATCGTCTGCGCCAGGCCTCGGGCGGCAAGCCGACCGGCTTCAAGCTCGCGATCGGCCATCCCTGGGAATGGTTCGCCATCGCCAAGGCGATGCTGGCGACCGGCATCACGCCGGATTTCATCGTGGTGGACGGCAAGGAAGGGGGCACCGGCGCCGCGCCCGCGGAGTTCATGGACCGCATCGGCGCGCCGATGCACGAGGGCCTGCTCCTGGTGCATAACACCCTGGTCGGGCTCAACCTGCGGGATCGGGTCCGCATCGGCGCCGCCGGCAAGATCGTCACCGCCTTCGACGTGGCGCGGGCCATGGCGATCGGTGCGGACTGGTGCAACTCCGGGCGCGGTTTCATGTTCGCCCTCGGTTGCATCCAGTCGATGTCCTGCCATACCGATCGCTGTCCGACCGGCGTCGCGACCCAGGACCAGGTGCGCCAACGGGCGCTGGTGGTGCCGGACAAGGCCGAGCGGGTGGCCAATTTCCACCGCAACACCCTGGCGGCGCTGGCCGAACTGGTGGCGGCCGCCGGACTGACCCATCCGTCGCAGATCAGTCCCGAGCATATCGTGCGGCGGGTGTCCGGCGAGCGGATCCAGCTGTTCTCGAATATCTTTCCCATGCTCAAGCCGGGCGAATTGCTGAACGGCGAGGCCGAGCCCGCCGTCTACCGCTTTTACTGGCCCAAGGCGCAGGCCGAATCGTTCGAGGCGGCGTAGGGATCAAAGGCGTAGGGGCGTAGCGCGAGAGACATCGCGAGGGGCGAAGCGGCAGCAGGTGCGGCCCCGGTGCGGGCGTTGGCCTCGGGCGCGGATGCTAGCATTCCAGGCATGGCTGAAAACGATGCGCTCAACGCCCTCTCGCCGCTGGACGGCCGCTACGCCGGCAAGGTGGCGCCCTTGCGATCACTCTGGTCCGAAGCGGCATTCATGCGCCATCGTGTGCGGGTCGAGATCGAGTGGCTGATCGCGCTGTCCGACGGGGGCCTGCCTGAACTCCCGCCTTTCTCCGCGCGGGCGAGGGCGGCGCTCCAAGCGGTGGCAGCGGACTTCGGCGACGCCGATGCCCAGGCCATCAAGACCGAAGAGCGCAAGACGAATCACGACGTCAAGGCGGTCGAGTATTTCCTGAAGAAGCGACTCGCGGGCGACGCCGAGGTGGCCGCGGCGGGAGAGTTCATCCATTTCGCCTGCACTTCGGAAGACATCAACAACACGTCGCACGCGCTGATGCTGCGCTCCGCCCGTGACGAGGTGATGCTGCCCGCCATCGACCGGATCGTCGAAGTGCTGCGCCTGCTCGCGCACCGTCATGCGGACCTGCCGATGCTGTCCCGCACCCACGGCCAGCCGGCGTCGCCGACCACCCTGGGAAAGGAGATCGCCAACGTGGTGGTGCGCCTGCGTGCGGCCCGGCTGCGCGCGGCGTCGGTCCCCATCCTTGCCAAGATGAACGGCGCGGTCGGCAATTACAACGCGCATCTCGCCGCGTATCCGGAGGTCGACTGGGCCGAGTTCTCGCGGCGGGTGATCGAGGAGCAGCTGGGGCTGCAGTTCAACCCGCTGACCACGCAGATCGAGCCCCACGACTATATGGCGGACCTGTTCCATGCGCTGGTCTCGGTCAACACCATCCTGCTCGACCTGAACCGCGACATCTGGGGTTACGTCTCCCTCGGTTATTTCAAGCAGTCGCTCAAGGAGGGGGAAGTCGGATCGTCGACCATGCCGCACAAGGTCAACCCGATCGACTTCGAGAACTCCGAGGGAAACCTGGGACTGGCCAATGCCTTGCTCAGTCACCTCGCCCAGAAGCTGCCCGTCAGCCGCTGGCAGCGGGACCTGACCGACTCGACCGTCCTGCGCAACGTCGGCGTCGCGCTGGGCTACGCGCTGCTGGCCTATGATTCCTGCCTGCGCGGCCTCGGCAAACTGGAGGCGGACCCGGGCCGACTGGCCCGCGACCTCGACGACAACTGGGAAGTGCTGGCGGAGCCGGTGCAGACGGTCATGCGCCGCTACGGCGTGGCGCAGCCCTATGAAAAGTTGAAGGAGTTCACGCGCGGGCAGGCGATCAGCGGCGAGCAGATGAGCCGCTTCATCGGCCAGTTGCAGATTCCGCAGGCGGCGAAGGATCGACTGCTGGCCCTGACGCCCGCCAGCTATATCGGCAAGGCGGCCGACCTGGCGCGTTCGGTCTAGGCAGGCTCCGAGCGGAAGGGGTGGATATGGCCGGGCCTGCATCGACCCGACCATCGTGGTCAGTGTGCAGTGCAGTATGCAGAGGCCGTGATAGATTTCCTGTGCACGTTGCTGTCATGCGCGTGCGCGTCACCAGGCGCATGCCGTTCCGCCCGGTTCTCCTTTTTCGACCCTGTTTCCGTCAAGGATTGCACCAATGAAGAGAGCTTTCATCGCCGCTGCCGCCGTCGCCGCTTTCCTGCCGCTGCTGGCCAGTGCCCAGTTTGCGAAGACTGAGGACGCTGTCAACTACCGCCAGAGCGCGCTGTTCATCATGGGCCAGCACTTCGGCCGGATCGGTGCGATGGTCAACGACAAGGCGCCTTTCGATGCCGCCAAGGCCAAGGACAGCGCCAACGTCGTGAACGCGGTCGGCAAACTGCCGTGGGCCGCCTTCGTGCCCGGCAGCGAAAAAGGTGGCGATACCAAGGCGAAGCCGGAGATCTGGGAGGATCCGGGCAAGTTCAGCGCCGCCCAGGACCGCCTGCAGGCGGCACTGCCCAAGCTGGCGGCGGCAACCGAAACGGGTGACAAGGGCAAGATCAAGGAGGCCTTCACCGAGGCCGCCGGCGCCTGCAAGAACTGTCACGACAGCTTTCGCGCCAAATGAGGTCCACCTGGTCGCCGGCCTGACCGGCGACCAGGTGCGGCTCAGAATATCGGCCAGTAGACAATGACCGCCGTAGTCGCGGCGGCAACTGCGGCGGCTATTGCCGCACGCAGGCGGATGGCCGCATCGTCCCGTGCGGCCAGCAGCGCCGGGGCCGGTTCAGCCGGCGAGCGGGCGACCCGCTTGTCGCCGACCACCATCGGCAGGACCAGCGACTGGCGCTTGAATACGCGGTAGTAAAGAATGGCGCCCAGGTGCAGCCCCACCAGCCCGAGGATGACCCACTCGTTGTTGTGATGAAGCCAGCTGGCGCGCTCGACCAGGGCGTTGGACACCAGCCGGGCCAGGGGGCCTTCCACCGAGATGTCGTCGGAAGTGAACAGGCCGGCACCCGCCTGCACGCCGACTGCTGCCAGCAGCGCGAACACCGACAGGGCGCCCAGCGGGCTGTGGCCGAGCGTGCGTGGCGCGTGGGCGCTGTTGCGAAGGTAGGCGAGCACGCGCCCGGGCGGAAACAGGAAGCTGGAGAAGCGCGCATAGCGCGGACCGATGAGGCCCCACAGCACGCGGAACAGGATCAGGGCGAGTGCGAGGTAGCCGAAGCGCAGGTGCCATTCGGTCCAGCTGCCGCCGACCTTGATGGTGATGAAGGAGCCGGTCAGGCACAGGACCAGCAGCCAGTGAAACAGGCGCAGGGGCAGGTCCCATACCCTGACCGCGACCGGGCCCTGCACGCCGGCCGCGTCGGCCGCCGGAGGCGAACTGCCGGATGCCGCCGGCGAATCGCCGGCTTCAGGGAAGTTCGACGCCCTGCATCGTCCTTCTTTTTCACCGGCTTGAGCAGGTCCTCGCGCTTGACGCCAAGCCACATCGCGATGGCAGCGGCCACGAACACCGACGAATAGATCCCGAACAGGATGCCGATGGTGAGCGCAAGCGCGAAGTAGTGCAGGGTCGGCGCCGCCGAACAGCAGCATCGAGAGCACCATGAGCTGGGTCGATCCGTGGGTGATGATGGTCCGCGAGATCGTGCTGGTGATGGCGTGGTCCAGCACCTGCGGCGTGGTCATGTTGCGGGCGCGCCGCTCGCGGAACTTCTCCCGGACCCGGTCGAAGATGACGACCGACTCGTTGACCGAGTAGCCCAGCACGGCCAGCACCGCCGCCAGGACCGACAGCGAGAACTCCCACTGGAAGGCGGCGAAGAAGCCGAGGATGATGACCACGTCGTGCAGGTTGGCGATGATGGCCGCCACGGCGTACTTCCATTCGAAGCGTATCGCCAGGTAGATCATGATGCCGACGATCACCATCAGCAGCGCCATGGCGCCGTCCGATGCCAGTTCGTCGCCGACCTGTGGGCCGACGAATTCATTGCGCCGTTGCTCCACCGCCCGGATCGACCGTGCGCAGTGCGTCCATCACCTGCGCCGCCTGCTGGTCGGAGGTGACGCCCTCGCGCAGCGGCAGCCGGATCAGCACGTCCCGCGAGGTGCCGAAATTCTGGACCTGGGCGTCGCTGAACCCGAGTTTCTCGATCGCCTGACGGGACTTCTCCAGGTCGGCGGATTGGTTGAAGGCCACCTCCATCACCGTGCCGCCGGTGAACTCGACCGAGAGATTGAGTCCGCGAAAGACCAGGAAGGCCACCGCGAGGACGAAGGTCACCACCGAGATGGCGTTGAACATCAGCGCGTTCCGCATGAAGGGGATGTCGCCCCGGATCCGGAAAAATTCCATGTTCAGCTTCCAGTGGAGCCGCTTGGCTTCCAGATCTGTCCGATCGAGAGTCCGGACAGCTTCTTCTTGCCGCCGTACCAGAGGTTGACCAGTCCGCGCGAGAAGAACACCGCCGAGAACATCGAGGTCAGGATGCCCAGGCAGTGAACCACGGCGAATCCTTTTACCGGCCCGGAACCGAAGGCCAGCAAGGCCACGCCGGCGATCAGGGTGGTGACGTTGGAATCCAGGATGGTGGCCCAGGCCCGGTCATAGCCCAGGTTGATCGCCGTCTGCGGGGACACGCCCGCGCGCAGTTCTTCGCGGATCCGCTCGTTGATCAGCACGTTGGCGTCGATCGCCATGCCCAGCGTGAGCGCGATCGCGGCCATGCCGGGCAGCGTCAGCGTGGCCTGCAGCAGCGACAGCAGCGCGATCAGCAGCATCAGGTTGAATGCCAGCGCCAGCGTGGAGAAGAGCCCGAACAGCACGTAGTAGCTGGTCATGAAGGCGGCGATCGCGAGGAAGCCCCACGCGACCGAACGAAAGCCCTTGTCGATGTTCTCGGCGCCCAGGCTCGGGCCGATGGTGCGCTCTTCGATGATCTCCATCGGCGCCGCCAGCGCCCCGGCGCGCAGCAGCAGCGCGGTGTCGTTGGCGTTCTGCGCCGTGCCCATGCCGGTGATCTGGAAGCGCGAGCCCAGCTCCGACTGGATGGTGGCCACCGTCAGCACCTCGCCCTTGCCCTTCTCGAACAGCACCACCGCCATCGGCTTCTTGATGTTGGCGCGGGAGACCTCGCGCAGCGAACGGCCGCCGGCGTCGTTCAGGTTGACCGCCACCGCCGACTGCTGGTTCTCGTCGAAAGTGGCCGCGGCGCCGGTGAGTTGCTGGCCGGTGAAGATCGCTTCCTTCTTGAGGACGACCGGCGCGCCGCGTCCCTGGCGGAACAGTTCGCTGCCGAAGGGAACCGGGCCCTGGTCCAGGACCGCCTGCTGCGCCTCGGCGGACAGATCCACCAGGCGGGCCTCCAGCGTGGCGGTGCGTCCGAGGATGTCCTTGGCGCGGGCAGTATCCTGGACGCCGGGCAGCTGCACGACGATGCGGTCGGCGCCCTGGCGCTGGATGACCGGTTCGGCCACGCCGAGTTCGTTGATCCGGTTGCTCAAGGTGGTGATGTTCTGCTGCAGCGAGGTATCCAGGAACGCCCGGACCGCGGCTTCGGTCAGGGTCGCCACCAGCTTGAGGTCGCTGCCGCGTGCCTTGCGGCGTCACCGCCAGGTCGGGCTGGTTGTCGCGCAGGACGTCGCGGGCCCGTTCCCGGGTCTCTTCGTCCCGGAACCGGATCTCGACGCTGTTGCCGCTGCGCTGGATGCCGGCATGGCGCACATTCTTGTCGCGCAGCAGCCCGCGCAGGTCGCTGGCGGTGGATTCGATGCGCTTGCTGAGCGCCTCGGCGGTGTCGACCTGCATCAGGAAATGCACGCCGCCGCGCAGGTCGAGCCCGAGGTACATCGGCAGTGCGTGCAGCCGCGTCAGCCACTGCGGCGAACTGCTGAGCAGGTTCAAGGCAGTGATGTAGATCGGGTCGGCGGGGTCGCGGTTGAGTGCCTTCTCCAGCACGTCCCGGGCGCGCGATCTGCACATCGGCGTGGCGAACCGCACCTTGATCGAGTTGGCGTCGCGCAGGATCCCGTTGTTGTTGATGCCGGCGCCCTTGAGCGCGTCGAGCACCTGTTGCTGGGTCTGGTCGTCGACCTTGACCGTCGCCTTCAGGCTTGACACCTGCACCGCCGGCGACTCGCCGAAGAAATTCGGCAGCGTGTAGATCAGCCCGAACAGCAGGGCGATCGCCATCAGCGCGTATCGCCAGAGAGGATATCGGTTCACTCTTGGTACCTTGATCGAGCCTGGCTGCCCGGCCTGAGCCGGGACGGGCCGTGATCCGGAAGTCTTGGTGACCCGGGGGAATCTAGATGGCCTTGATGGTGCCCTTGGGCAGCAGGGTCTGCACGGATGCCTTCTGGAACTGCATCTCGATCGGCTTGTCGCCCTGCGAGGCCACCTCGACGGTGACGTAGCCGTCGCCGACCTCGTTGACCTTGCCGACCAGGCCGCCGGCGGTGATCACTTCATCACCCTTCTGAAGGGCGCCCAGCATCGTCTTGTGCTCCTTGGCGCGCTTCATCTGCGGACGGATCATCAGGAAATACAGGACGACGAACATCAGGATGATCGGCAGGAAACCGAGCAGTTGGCCTTCTGCGCCGCCGGCGCCTTGGGCGTATGCGTTGGAAATAAACACGTTGTTTCCTTGTTGGATGGTCGGGCGGACGGGTGGATCGCGCCGATGATGGGTGGATCGCTGCGGATTATAGCGACGTGGCGCCGGAATCGAGCCGATGCCCGCAGGGCGGCCGCCGCCTCGGGGCGGTCCGGCCGCCGCCGCCGCCTCAGTCGATGCCCGCCGCCCGCGCGCTCGCGAACGTTTTCTCGAACTCCTCGAAGCGACCGGCAGCGATCGCATCGCGTGCTTCCTGCATCAGCGACAGGTAGAAGTACAGGTTGTGGACCGTGGCCAGATGCGCGCCCAGCATCTCGTTGACCCGCTGCAGGTGGTGCAGGTAGGCGCGGCGTGAAGTGCCGGCAGGCCTCGCAGCCGCAGCGCAGGTCGACCGGGCGATCGTCGTCGCGGTAACGGGCATTGCGGATCTTCAGGTCGCCCTGACGGGTGAACAGCCAGCCGTTGCGGGCGTTGCGCGTCGGCATCACGCAGTCGAACATGTCGATGCCCATGCCGATGCCGGCGACCAGGTCCTCCGGGCGTGCCGACGCCCATCAGGTAGCGCGGCTTCGTCGGCCGGCAGGCGGCTGCCGCAGTGCGCAAGGATCCGCATCATGTCCTCCTTGGGCTCGCCCACCGACAGCCCGCCGATGGCCAGCCCGTCGAAGCCGACGTCCAGCAGTCCGGCCAGCGACTCGTCGCGCAGGCTTTCGTACATGCCGCCCTGGACGATGCCGAACAGCGCGTTGGGGTTCTCCAGGCGATCGGATTCGGTCGCGGCTGCGGCGTGCCCAGCGCAGCGACAGACGCATCGATTCCGCCGCTTCCGCCTGGGTCGCTGCCCGGCCGTCGATCTCATACGGCGTGCATTCGTCGAACACCATGGCGATGTCGGAGTTCAGCGAGCGCTGGACCTGCATCGACACCTCCGGGCGTCAGGAGCAGCTTGTCGCCGTTGATCGGCGAGGCGAATCGCACGCCCTTCTTCGCTGATCTTGCGCAGCGCGCCCAGGCTCCAGACCTGGAAACCGCCCGAGTCGGTGAGGATCGGCCGCGACCAGCCGTTGAAGCGGTGCAGCCCGCCGAACTTGTCCAGCACCTCCACACCGGGGCGCAGCCAGAGGTGGAAGGTGTTGCCCAGGATGATCTGCGCGCCGACGTCGTCGAGATCGCGGGGCGACATGCCCTTGACTGCGCCGTAGGTGCCCACCGGCATGAAGACCGGGGTCTGGACGGTGCCGTGGTTCAGCGTGAGCGTGCCGGTGCGGGCGGCGCCGTCGGTGGCGAGAAGTTCGAACGTCAGCAAAGGGGTTCTCCGGCAGGAAGGCGGCGCTGCTTCAATCGGCCTCACGCCGCTGCAGCAGCATCGCGTCGCCGTAGCTGAAGAACCGGTAACGCTCGGCAATCGCGTGGGCAGTAGGCGCGGCGGATGGTATCAACCCCGGCGAAGGCGCTGACCAGCATCAGGAGGGTCGACTTGGGCAGGTGGAAGTTGGTCACCAGCGCGTCGACCACCGAAAACCGGTAACCGGGCGTGATGAAGATGTCGGTCTCGGCGCTGCCGGACCGCCCGCCACTGGCCTCGAGCGCACGCAGGCTGGTGGTCCCGACGGCGACGATCCGGCCGCCCCGGCTTCGGGTCTGCGCCAGCAGGCGCGCCGTCTCGACCGGGATCTCGAAACGTTCGCTGTGCATCCGGTGCTCTGCGAGGTTCTCGGTCCGGACCGGCAGGAAGGTGCCGGCGCCGACATGCAGGGTCAGCATCGCCGTGCCGACGCCGCGCTCGCGCAGCCGTGCCAGGATCCTCTCGTCGAAGTGCAGCCCGGCGGTAGGGGCGGCCACCGCGCCGGGCCGGCTGGCGTAGACCGTCTGGTAACGCGACTCGTCGTCGGCGTCACCGGCGTGGTCGATATAGGGCGGCAGAGGCAGCCTGCCGATGCGATCGAGCAGCGCCGCCACCGGTTCGGTGAAGGTGAGGAGGTAAAGCGGCAGCAGGCCCTCGCGCGCCTGGCCGATGCGCCCGACCACGGTGGCATCGCAGTCCTCGAAATGCAGGCGGCTGCCTTCCCTGGGGGCGTGGCTGGCCCGGATCAGCGCCTGCGCCTCGCGCTCGCCGACGATACGCTCCACCATCGCCTCCACCTGTCCGCCGCTGTCCTTGCGGCCGAGCAACCGGGCTTTGATCACCTTGGTATCGTTGAAGACCAGCAGGTCCGCTGGCTGCATCAGCTCCGGAAGGGCGGTGAAGGGCAGGTCCGCCAGCGAGGGCCCGTCCACAGCCAGCAGCCGGGATCCGCTGCGTTCCGGCGCCGGATGCTGGGCGATCAGTTCGGCGGGCAACGGGTAGTCGAAATCGGCAAGTCGCATGGCGGGATTGCACCACATCCCGAGCGGGGCGAATGGGGCGCGGTTTGATGCGGGATGCCGATTTGCACCATAATCCACCCCTTCGCCGCGCCAGATGAACCTGGCGACACTGCATGCAGAACCCGCCCGGGTGGTGAAATTGGTAGACGCAGGGGACTCAAAATCCCCCGCCGCAAGGCGTGCCGGTTCGATTCCGGCCCCGGGCACCATCCCCGATCAGACGCCGATCCGCAGGGCGGCTTCCGCTATTTCCGGCAGGCCGGGCGGTCCGACGTCGATGGTGTGACGCGGCCGTGCGTTGTCCTCCCTCCCATTGCGAAAAGACATGAAATCCCTTCATCAGGACTGGTTAGCCAACAGCCGCAACGACCTGCTGGCAGGCCTGGTGGTTGCGCTGGCGCTCATCCCCGAGGCCATTGCCTTCTCGGTCATCGCGGGGGTCGACCCCAAGGTGGGCCTGTACGCCTCGTTTTGCATTGCGACCGTGATCGCGTTCACCGGGGGCCGGCCGGGGATGATCTCGGCCGCCACCGGCGCCATGGCGCTGGTCATGGTCACCCTGGTCAGGGATCACGGCCTGCAATACCTGCTGGCCGCCACGCTGCTCACCGGTGTCCTGCAGATCCTGGCAGGCTGGCTGAAACTGGGCGCGCTCATGCGCTTCGTGTCGCGTTCGGTCATCACCGGGTTCGTCAATGCGCTCGCGATCATGATCTTCCTGGCGCAGTTGCCGGAGCTGATCGGCGTGCGCTGGCCGGTGTATGTCATGACGGCGGCCGGCCTGGGCATCATCTACCTGTTTCCCTACCTGACCCGGGCGGTGCCATCGCCGCTCGTTGCGATCGTGACGTTGTCGGCGGTGGCGATCGTCTTTGGTGTCGACATCCGTACCGTGGGCGACATGGGTCAGTTGCCGGACAGCCTGCCGGTCTTTCTTCTGCCGGACGTGGCGCTGAACCTGGAGACTCTCAGGATCATCTTTCCGGTGTCGGCGACGCTTGCAGTGGTGGGATTGCTGGAGTCGATGATGACCGCCTCGATCGTGGACGACCTGACCGATTCGAGCAGCGACAAGAACCGCGAATGCGTCGGTCAGGGCGTCGCCAACATCGCCTCTGGCCTGCTCGGCGGCATGGCGGGCTGCGCCATGATCGGGCAGTCGGTCATCAACGTGAAATCGGGCGGTCGCGGCCGGCTCTCGACCCTCGCGGCCGGTGTGTTCCTGCTGCTGATGGTGGTGTTCCTCGGCGACTGGGTCGCCCGAATTCCGATGGCGGCGCTGGTGGCCGTGATGATCATGGTGTCGATCGGCACCTTCAACTGGGCCTCGATCCGTAACCTGCGCCGGCATCCGCGCAGTTCCAGCGTGGTGATGCTGGCCACCGTCGCGGTCGTCGTGGTCACCCATGACCTGGCCCAGGGCGTGCTCGCCGGAGTGCTGCTCTCCGGATTCTTCTTTGCCCACAAGGTCGGGCAGATCCTGCATGTCAGGTCGATCGCCGGCGACGACGCACGCTCGCGCACCTACACCATCACCGGCCAGGTCTTCTTCAGCTCGGCCGAGCGCTTCGTCGATTCCTTCGACTACAAGGAAGTCATCGACCGGGTCCGGATCGACGTGAGCAGGGCGCACTTCTGGGACATCACGGCGGTCAGCGCGCTGGACAAGGTGGTGATCAAGTTCCGGCGCGAGGGCACCAGCGTCGAGGTCATCGGGCTGAACGAGGCCAGCGCCACCATGGTCGACAAGTTCGCCGTGCATGACAAGGACGGCGGCGACGTGCTGCTCGGCCATTGAGCTGGCAATCATGGTGAAGCACGACAAGAGGGTGAGGAACGAGAACAAGGTGCTGGCCTGCGTCGACCGGTCGCGCTTCGCCGACTTCGTCGCCGACTACGCCGTCTGGGCGGCCCGGCGGCTGGACGCGCCGCTGGAGTTCCTGCATGTGATCGACCGGCAGTCTGAGAAGAGTTCCGGTGAGGACCACAGCGGCGCCATCGGCATCGATGCCCAGGAGTCCCTGCTCCAGCGCCTGTCCAGTGCCGACGAAGCGATCGCGCGGACCGGCCGGGAGCAGGGGCGCGAACTGCTGACCCGGCTGCGGGCGCGCGCACTGGCGGCAGGCGCCGCGATGGTCGATGTGCGGCAGCGCCATGGCGCATTGGTGGACACACTGGCCGATCTGCAGGGCGGTGCCCGCCTGATCGTGCTGGGGCGACGGGGAGAGTCGGCGGACACGCAGCCGCGCGATGTCGGCCGACAGGTCGAAAACGTCGTCCGCTCCATGGAAAAGCCGGTATGGACGGTGAGCGAGCCGTTCGTCGAACCGCGCCGGGTGATGATCGCTTTCGACGGCCGTATCGTCACCCGCCGGGGTGTCGAGATGGTGGCGGCCAGCCCCCTCTTCAGGGGCCTGCCGGTGCACCTGCTGATGTCAGGCAAGCAGAGCGCGGAGGCGAACCGGCAGTTGGCCTGGGCCCAGTCCACGCTGCAGGCCGCCGGCTTCGAGGTTCACCCCTTGTCGATTCCGGGCGATGCCGAAAGCGTCATCGCCAGAACCCTGGTCGAGCAGGGCATCGACCTGCTGGTCATGGGGGCCTACTCCCACTCGCGCCTGCGCAGCCTGTTCCTGGGCAGCAAGACCACCGGATTGCTGCGCTCGGCGCGGGTGCCGACCCTGCTGCTGCGCTAGGCGCCTGTCGGAGCGCCGGCTCCCTAGGCGGCGCCGCCATCCGGCGGCATTCCTCGGCACAACGCCGGCACGCCTGGGCGCAGTCCTGGCAATGCTGATGCTGGTGCTGGCCGCACTCCCGGGCACAGGCATCGCAGATATCCGCGCACAGCGTGCAGAAGCGCATCGCAAAGTCACTCTCCCGCGCCATGGCTGCTGCCGCCAACCGGCACAGCGCGGCACAGTCGATATCGAGGCGGATGCATTCGGCCATTGCCTTGACGTTGTCTTCCCGCAGGCAGGCGCCGGCGCAGTGATCGCAGGCATCCGCGCAGGTATTGCAGGCGTCGATGCAGGACTGAAAGCGTAGATCGGACATGAGGCGATTCCTCCATGGGGTTCTATTCCGGACCTGCGGTTCCGCAATCATTGCGCCTGCAGCCCCTCCAGCACCGTGCCGTTGACCGTCCTTCCGTACATCGACTGCCAGGTGTCATGGTGCTTGCGACGGGTCGCCTCGACCGATTCCTCGAAGCGCGGATCCTGGGGTCGGTCATGGCTGTTCATGAACATGGCCAGATCCCAGGCGTCCTGAACCCCGAGCGTTCCCCCCATCCCGAGCGGCATGTTCGCCCGGATGAAGCTGGCGGCCGTACCGATCCTGTGCATCCCGGCCCCCCAGTTGAAGGACTCGGGGCCCCAGAGCGGCGGAAAGGCCACGTGGCCGTCACTGCGCTGGCCCCGGCCATCGGCGCCATGGCACAGCGCGCAGTTCGCCACGAACAGCCGCTCGCCCCGCGCGTAGTCCGGCGGCTTCGGTGGCTGCGGCAGTTCCGGGTAGCCGCTGCCGGCAGGCTGGCTGCCCACCGGCACTCCCTTGGCAAGCCAGAAAGCATAGGTTTCCAGTGCCACCAGAACGGGGTCGCCGAGCGGCGGCGGTTTGCCGTTCATGCTGTATGTGAAGCAGCCCTGGATCCGCTCCGCAAAGGTGTTGACGTGCCGGTTCTTGGATCGATAGGCGGGGTAGGCTCCGAATGCGCCCCACAGCGGCGCCGAGTCGGCATGCCGGCCGGCGTCCAGGTGGCAGTTGGCGCAGCTCAAGGCGTTGCCGACGTATTCGCCGGCATGGGTGCGGGTATCGAGGAAGATCCGTTCGCCCTGGCGCACCGTCTCCCCGAATTCGCCTGCCGGCAGCCGGGTCTCGGCCGGCGGCTGGAAACGGCCGTTCTGGACCTGGTCTGTCGCTTCCGGCAGCGTCGCCGCCAGCATGGCGACCCCGGGCGCCGGTGGCGCAGCACCCCCCTTCGGCAGGGCGGCGTAATAGTCGGCGAGCGCAGCGATTTCCGGTTCGGTCAGTTTGACGGCGACCTGGACCATCAGCGCCAGCGGTCCCGGCGGCCGAAGGCCTGCCTTCCAGCCTCGCAATTGCGCGGCGATGTAGGCGGCGGGTTGCCCCGCCAGGGGCGGAAAGTGCTCGCCCACGCCCATGCCGGTCGGCCCGTGACATTGCGCGCAGGCGGGCAGATTGTCGCTCCAGCGGCCGCGCGCGGCCAGCCAGGCAGCGCCGTCCCCGGGACGCGGTTCGGGCAGGGGCCAGCTCACCTGGACCGGCTGCGGCAGTTCGCTGTAGTGCTCGGCTAGCGCCCGACGCTCGGCGGCGCTCAGCGCCTTCGCGATCGGATGCATGACTTCATTGCGGCGGGTTCCCGCGCTGAACGCATCCAATTGCTCCAGAAGGTAGGCCTTGCCGAGCCCGGCAAGACGTGGAAAGCCGGCGGCCGCCATACCCTCGCCATTGGCACCGTGGCAGCTGTTGCACGCCGGCGCCCCCTGGGAATTCCCTTCCGCAATGATCCTGTCGGCAGTCTCCGTGTCGGTCGCCAGCGCCGCTGCGGGGTTGGCGATCAGCAGGCACAGGGCCAGGAGGCAGGCCGGGAAGGGGCGTCGGCCCGCACTCATCGCTTTCGACATCACCGTTCGTCCTCCTCCATTTTGCGTTCCGGCAGTCGCGAGAGGGAGCACGGGTCATGCCTGAGCGATAGTCCCCCCGGGCTCGGGACGGCGGGGCCAGCGCGCGGTGAACAAGGTGCCGGTCTCCTCGGTCGACAAGACGTCCACCGTCCCCCGATGAGCACTGACGATCTCACGGACGATGAAAAGGCCAAGGCCGACGCCGCGATCGCCGCCGGCCTCCGTGCCGCCGCGCGTCATCGGCTCGAACAGGCGTGGGATGACGTCCGGTGCGATCGCCTCGCCTTCGTTGTGAACGCAAACCAGGACCTCGCGATCGTCGATCCGGGTGGTGAGGGTTACCGGCCGGCTGGTGGCGCCGTAGGAGATGGCATTGGAGATCAGGTTGCCCATCATCTGCGCCAGCCGGTCCGCATCGGCAATGCAGTCGCCCTCGCCGTGCTGGACGTGTCGGAGGGGCCGGTCGGGATAGGCGGACGCGAGTTCCTCGATGCTGTGTGCGGCCACCGCATGCAGGTCGGTCGGGCGCAACGACACCGACAGTCCCGTACCGACCCGCGCCTGGGTAAAGTCCAGCAGGTCCGCGATCAGGCGCTGGGCGCGATTGGTGGCAGAAACGATCCGGCTCACCGCGCGCATCTGGTGGGTGGAGACTTCGCCGCGTCCGATCACGTGTGCGCTCATCAGGATGGCGGAGAGAGGGTTTCGCAGGTCGTGGCTGACGATCCCGACCATCTGCTCGGCGAATTGCGCCCGGCTTTCCGCCTGGGCGCGCTGGCGGGTCAGTTCCGATATGTCATGCAGCACGCCGACGAACTGGCGCAGTCGACCCTGATCGTCGAAAGACGCCTTTCCCGACGAGCGCACGGTGCGCTGCACGCCATCGATGCCGTTGAGGCGATAGACCGCCTGGTAATTGCCGTTGGCCGCGTCGGTGGCTTGCGCGAAGGCCTCTGCTTCCGCCTCCCGGTCGGCCGGTTCGATGCAGCGATCGAACTGCTCCGGCGTAATTGCTGTCGGGTGAGCAAGGCCCAGGAGCGCCGCCACGCTGTCGTCGTAGCGCCGCTGGCCGTTGGCCGCGTCGATGTCCCAGATATGCAACTGCCCGGCATCCAGCGCCAGGCGCAGCCGGGCTTCGGCAAGGGCGCGGGCTCTCTGGGTTTCCTGCTGCAGCAGCAGCGCAGTTTCCGCGTTCTTGCGCGCGGTCAGCAACTCCCGTTCGTAGCTGTGGCGGTCCCGCACCACCATCAGCGCCAGTTCGTCGTGACTCGATGCCTCGTTGCCGCGGCGGATCGCGTTGATCAGCATCGGGATGCGGGCGCCATCGCGATGGACCAGTTCCAGTTTCACTTCCGCGACCGAGCCCTGCATCTGCATCAGCGGCGCCCAGTGGGTCTGGTGAAAGACCCGTCCGCCGATCGTCAGCAGGTCCTGCAGCCGGCGTCCGACCAGGTCGCCGGCGGCGTAACCGATCCAGTCGGACAGGGTGGTATTCGCCTGCAGGATGGTGCCGTCGATACGGGTCAGCAACAGCCCGCAGGCGGCATGCTCGAAGAGGGCGGCCGGCGTGGGCAAGGCCTCATCCGCCGGCTGCACCGGTCAGCTACCCCGCTGCCGCAGGAAGGTCTGGATGGCCTCCACGCTGGCGTCGGGAGCGCTCATGTGGGGGCAATGGCCGACGTTGTCGATGATGGTCAGCGTGCTGTCCGGCATCGTCCGGTGCATGTACTCCCCCACCGTGCGAGGGGCGATCAGGTCGTCGCTGCACTGCATGATCAACGCGGGCGTGGTGGCTCGAGCCACGTCCTTGCGGTGGTCGGACAGGAAAGTCACCCGCGCGAAGTGCTCGGCGATCACCGGATCGGTGCGACAGAAACTGTTGGTCAACTCGACGCCCAGATCGGGGCGGTCGGGCGCTCCCATGATCGCCGGCGCCATGTTGCTCGACCAGCCCAGATAATTGCTTTCGAGCGCATCCAGCAGGCCGTCGATGTCGGCCCGGGTGAAGCCGCCGATGTAATCACCGTCGTTGATGTAGCAGGGCGACGGGCCGACCATCACCTGCGATGCAAATCGCTCCGGCGCCCGGATTGTGGCGAGCATGCCGATGGTGGCGCTGACCGAATGCCCGACGAAAACGATCGGGCCTTCGGCGAATTCTTCGGCGATCTCCAGCACGTCGGTTGCGTAGCCCTCCAGGGTTCCGTACTTGTCGCGGTCGTAGGCCGACAGGTCGGAATGACCGCTGCCCACCAGGTCGAACAGCACCGTCCGGTAATCCCGCTCGAAGGCCGGGACAAGGTAACGCCACATGTTCTGGTCGCAACCGAAGCCGTGGGCGAACATCATCGTGACCGGACCGCCGCCGCCGACATGGACATTGTTGCGACGCTGAACACTCATGCTGCTACTCCGGGGGGACAGGGCCGACATTGTTTCACAAACGTTCGGGGGCGTTTACTGAAAATGCCGCAGGAACGGGAAGCGTCGGCAAGAGAACGGGAAGCGTCGGCAAGACGGGGTCCGGGAGAGGGTGGATCGTCGCCGTGCCGCGGGCATCCGCTATGCTTGCAGGATAAATCTTCATAACCCATGTGAGGCTCCGCAGGAGCCCGGAGGAAAAGCCATGGCGATCAGCGATGCAATTACCCGCGATGGGCGCGTCTATGTCTACGGCGCGGCCGGCGAGGTCACTGCCCGGATTTCGGTGGGTACCGAGGCCGGCGACGGCCTCGTGGATTACACCCCGTCCACAGTGACCGTGCGCAAGCAGGGCGCCCTCTACACGTACGGCGAGGACGGCAGCCTGATTTCTCATTCTTCGGATATCGGCGGCTGCCAGGACATATTGCCGCGGCGTCCGCGGCCCTGGCGGCGGCGGCAGGGCCTTTCACGCGGTTGCCGCAGTTGCGCCGATCGGCCTGCCGGCGCGGGCCGATCGGGGCAGGCCGGTCAATCCAGTTTGATGTCCGCGGCCTTGATGACACCGCGCCATTTGTCGATATCCGACTTCAACAGGGCACCGAAGTCCTCCGGGCTCATGATCCGAAGCTCGCCGCCCTGGGCATTGATCGCTTCCTGCAACTCCGGAAGGATCTTGTTCACCTCCGTATTCAAGGTGGTGATGATCGGTTGCGGTACGCCCGCGGGTGCGTAGAGCCCGTACCAGGTCGCGACGTCGAAGCCAGGATATCCCGATTCCGCCACCGTCGGCACCTCCGGCAGGACGCTGCTGCGCTTCGCCGTGCTCACGGCCAACCCCCGAGCCTTCCCGGCCTTGATCTGCGCGACCGCAGAGGACACCGAGGACGTCATCAGGTCGACATGGCCACCGAGCAGGTCGGCGAGCGCGGGCGCGGAGCCTTTGTAGGGGACGTGACGCAGTTCGACCTTGGCGGTCGAGGCGAACAGCTCGCCGACAAGATGCGACACGGTGCCCGCGCCGGCGGAGGCAAAAGTGATCGTGCCCGGCGCCTTTTTGGCAGCAGCCACCACGTCCGCCAGGTCCTTGTAGGGCTTGGCCGACGAGGTCAGCAGAATGATCGGCACATCGGCCACGTGAGCGATCGGCTGCAGGTCCTTGACCGGGTCGTAGGTGACCGCTTTGTTCAGCAGCGGCGCAACCGCCAGGTTGTCCGCCTGGCCGAGCACCAGCTCATAACCGGTGGGCGCTGCCTTGACCGCCTCGGCGATGCCGATCGTGCCCGACGCGCCGGCCTTGTTGTCCATCACCATGGTCCACTTCTTCTTCTCCGCGAGCTTGTTGCCGACCAGGCGCGAAAGCGTGTCGGTGCCGCCGCCCGGCGTGAACGGGATGATCAGGCGGATCGGCTTGTCCGGGTAGGACTGGGCTTGGGCGCCGGCGGGTGCGAGGGCGCCGATCAATCCCGCTGCGCCCAGCAGCATTGCCGTCGAAAGGGCTGCCGGGACGGCAAACACTGTGCGATTCATGTAGGTCTCCTGGTGATGTTCAAGCAGTGGCAGCCTCCTGGGGCCGCCCGGTGCGAGACGATACTGCATAGGCCGCGGTTCGCCAAACATGCGGACCGGCTTGTGCAGACCGAGGTCGCGTGGGAGTATGGGGGCCGGCTTGCGCGCGATCAGCGATAATCAGCGGGCGCAGGCGGGCATGCTGCATTGCAGTATCATCTGCCGATGATTGCGAGCATGACTTCACGGATATCGTTGGACCACCGGCGAATCCACCGCCTGACTAGAGCGGCCAGCACAGAGGGGGAGCAATCGTGACCGACCCGAAGGCAACGGACACCGAATCCGACCAGGGCAATCCGGCGCTGCCTGACCCACCCAAGAACGAACAGTTCGCCAGCCTGAACCGCCTGCGCAGGGAGCGCACCTGGGTCGATGTGTTCCTGATCGGCGGTACCTGCCTGCACGGCCAGATCCGTTCCTTCGACGCCAGCATGATGCTGCTGCAGACCCGCAGCGGCGATATCGGTCTGTACCATCACGCGATCAGCACGGTGGTCCGCGCCCAGAAGCGCGGCGGCGCCAAGCCCTTCAAGGCGCGCCCGCAGTACAAGGCCCATGACACCGAACCGCCGGATCTGCCGATACCGGCCAGGCGTGCGCCCGACCGGGCGCCGGTGGTGATCGTGAAGCAGCGGCGCGCCCGCTCGGTCATCAAGCCGGAGTAGGGTGCCAGCCGAGCCAACTGCCGGCGCCGGCGAGGGTCGCGACGCCGATGGTGGCGAACAGGGCGGCGGCCACCCGATGCACGATTCGTACCGTGAATCGACCGGCGATCCGCTCGCCGAAGTACACCACCGGGATATTGGCAATCGCCATGCCGAAGGTGGTTCCGGCCACCACCGCCAGCATTGCCTGGTATTGCGCCGCCAGCGCTACCGTGGCGACCTGGGTCTTGTCGCCCATTTCCGCCAGGAAGAAGGCAACCAGCGTCGTGCCGAACACGCCCAAGGGCGCGAACCGGGTATCGCGATCGTCCAGGGTGTCGGGCACCAGGGTCCATAGGGCCATCGCCAGAAATGAGAGGCCCAGCCCCCAGCGCAGGATTTCCGGCTCGACCAGGGTGTTGATCCAGGCCCCGAGCGCGCCGGCAAGGCCATGGTTGGCCAGCGTGGCGACCAGCATGCCCAGCACCACCGCGGTCGGCTTGCGGAATCTGGCCGCCAGGACGAGCGCGAGAAGTTGGGTCTTGTCGCCGATTTCCGCCAGGGCGACGACGCCGGTCGAGATGAGGAAGGCTTCCAATGCGGGATCCGCGGCCGGTACGACGCGATGACCATGAGCCGCCCCGGCCAATGCGGCGGCTCATGGTCAAAGGTCTTGCCAGGCTGGAAAACCGGCTTGCACCATGACCTGACGGTCAAGCATGTTGATGCAAGCCCCGCCTGCTGCAGGCAGCAGCGGCGGGAGGCTACTCCCCGATGACTGGGCGGATTCTAGCCGCACAGACCGCGGGCGCCTAATCAGAGCAGCGCTGCCCTCAGGAGTGGAGCGACAGCGGCTTCAGAGCCCGAGGATGCGACCCAGTTCCGCCAGGTAGCGACCGGCCTGAAAGGCGTCGCTCTTGAGTTCCTCGGGGAAGTCGTGAAGCCGGTCACGCATGCCGTGCAGTCCGGTCTGCATCTGCTCGGTGGTGCTTTCGTCCGCATGCAGGACATCGCGCAACTGGCGGATCTCGGCCTTGAGCACGTCGACATCGGGCCCGCTGCCGCCGACGCCCTGCAGATCCCGTTCCAGCGCATCGAGCAGGCGTCGCGCCTCGTCGATGTCGATCGCGGACTCCCGAGGCTGGTTTTCGAGTGGCTGGGATGTCTGCGAAGGTATTGCCATGTCCGGTCTCCTGCGGGATCTGGCTCAAGAGTACCAGTGTTGCACGCGCCATTGTGGCGAGACCCCGACCGGGACGCATCGATGTAAGAAAGAGCTGCCCTCGCGTTGTCAGGATCCGCCGCGATTCAGTGCATGAAAATCGAGATCGCGAAGGAGTTGGGCGGTTTCCCGGGTGAGCCGGGTTGCGGGGCGCGCGAGCGGCGTCGCCAGCACCAGTGAATTGCGGATCGCCGGCGGACCGATCCGGGCGATCTGTAGACCGGCCGCCACCTGCGGCGCGGCCACAGCACTTTCCGGCAGGACGGTGCAGCCGACGCCGTCGAACACCAGGCCGAGACAGGCTTGCACGGTGTTCACTTCGGCGACGATCTGCAGGCGGACTTCGTAGCGGTTGAGCGCGCGGTCGAGCAGGCTGCGGATTGCGTTGGGGGAACTCGGCAGCACCAGCGCGAACCCGGCAAGACCGGCAAGCCGTACCCGGCGCGGCAGGCGCGACCCGCCCAGCGGGGCAACCAGCAGAAGCGCCTCGTGCGCCAGTGTTTCGTAGGACAGCTGCGGCGAGGCGGGCGGGTCGAACAGCAGGGCGAGGTCGATGCGCCCGGCGACCAGCCATTCGCGCAGGTGCACGCTGAGTCCTTCCGCCACGGTGACGACTGCACTTCGGAAACAGCGCCCGGAAGCGCTGCACCAGCGTCGATGTTGCGACCTGTGCGACGCGTGGTGGCAAGCCGACGACCACTCGCCCCCTCGGGGTCTGGTTCATGTCCCGGATCTCCTCGCGCGCCCGGGCAGCGAGCTGGATGATCGCCTTCGCATGTTCGTGAAGGACGGCGCCGGCGTCCGTGGGCGCGACACCGCGACCGTTCCTCACCAGCAGTCGCTGGCCAAGCTCGGCCTCGAGCAGCGCCACCTGGCGGCTGAGCGTGGGCTGCGCCAGCAGGAGGACGGCGGCGGCGCCGCTGAAGCTGCCCGTCTCAACGACCTGGACGAAATAGCCGAGCTGCCTCAGGTCCATCGCCGCGGTCGCTCAGGCAGAGGTGGGCCGGACAAGTGCGGATGATCGCGCGTGAGATTGCGCGATGACATAGAGAAAGTGCATGACTGCTATTCTAGCTATGCGGTATCGCTTTGGCGGAACAGTCGGGACAATCGCGCCGATGACCCGCCCCTCCTTTCACCCCTCGCCTCGCTCGCCGCGGCTGCGCCTGCCCGACGGGCGCCTGCGACGCGCACTGCCACGTTTTCGGCCCGCAGGCTCGTTATCCGTTTGCGCCCGACCGCAGCTTCACGCCGGCCGATGCGCCGCGCGACCGCGCTCTTCGCGCTGCATGAGCTGCTCGGCATCGATCGCTGCGTGATCGTCCAGCCCGGATGCCATGGCTTCGACAACTCGGTGACCGAAGACGCGATTGCCGAGCGGCCTGGCACGTATCGCGGGGTGGCGTTGCTGCCGACCTCGGTGACCGATGCGGAACTGGATCGGCTCGACAGGGCTGGATTCAGGGGCGTTCGCTTCAACTACATGGGTCACCTGGGCGCGACCGCGCCGATCGAAGAAGTCATTCGCCTGGGCGAGCGCCTGGACCGGATCGGCTGGCACCTGCAGATCCACTGCGAGGC
This sequence comes from uncultured beta proteobacterium, assembly GCA_963834335.1. Lineage (GTDB taxonomy): Bacteria > Pseudomonadota > Gammaproteobacteria > Burkholderiales > Burkholderiaceae_E > Lautropia. Next base: position 656,623 of record CAWIBK010000009.1, read on the forward strand.
GGCACTCATCGCTGAGCTGGCGCCGGCCCTGCTGCGCTCGCCGGTGCCGGTCGTCATCGACCACATCGGACGCATCGATGCCTCGCAGGGGATGGCGCAGGCGCCGTTCGCCGCATTGCGCGCATTGCTGCGGGATTCGCGGTTCTGGGTCAAGCTCAGCGGCCTGGAGCGTTCGTCGCGTCAGCCCGCGCCATATGGCGACGCCGTGCCCTTCGCCCGGGCCCTGATGGCGGAGTTTCCCGAGCGCGTGCTCTGGGGTACCGATTGGCCTCATCCCAATCTCGCCGGCGAACCGCCGGACGACGGGGGGCTGGTCGACCTGATCGAGCAGATCGCGCCGACCCAGGCCGACCGCCAGGCATTGCTGGTCGACAATCCGCTGCGGCTGTACCGTTTCGGCGAGGCCGAGTCGACGCCGGCACGCGCCGGCGGTGAAGGGCGGCAGCCATGACGCAGGGCGAGGGCGGCCGGCTCGAAGGCCGCGTGGCCCTGGTGACCGGCGCCGGCTGCGTCGGGCCGGGCTGGGGCAATGGCCGCGCGACCGCGGTGCGCTTCGCCCAGGAAGGCGCGCTGGTGTTTGCGGTGGACCGCGAGCTCGAGCACATCGAGGAAACAGCGGCGCGCGCGGTCGGCGGGCGCGGGAAGATTCACGCCTGGCAGTGCGATGTCACCGACGGGGCGTCAGTGGCGGCAATGGCCGCGGCCTGCCTCGATCGCTGGGGGCGGATCGACGTCCTGGTCAACAACGTCGGCGGCTCGGCGCCCGGCGGGCCGGTGGAGATGTCGGAGGAAACCTGGGATGCGCAGGTCGACTTCAATCTCAAGAGCGTCTTTCTCACCTGCAAGCATGTGTTGCCGGCGATGCTCGCGCAGGGCGGTGGCGCCATCGTCAACCTGGCGTCGACATCGGCCTGCGCTGGACCGGGGCGGCCCAGGTCGCCTACGCGGCGACCAAGGCCGGCGTCATCCAGCTCTCGCGGGTGGTTGCCGCGCAATATGCGGCCAAAGGCATTCGCGTGAATTGCGTCGTTCCCGGGCAGCTCCACACCCCGATGGTGGAGTCCCGGCTGGCGGGGCAGCGAGCCGGTGGCGACGTCGAGGCACTCCTGCGTCAGCGCCAGGGCCGCATCCCGCTCGGCTTCATGGGCGATGGGCGCGACACGGCCAACGCGGCCTTGTTCCTCGCCTCGGACGAGGCCAGGTTCATCACCGGCACCGAGATCGTCGTCGACGGCGGCATGACGATCGCGCTGCGACTAGCCCCACGAATCATTGATCCATACCGAGGAGACAGACTGCCATGAAGATCGCAGCCCCGCTCGAGTGCGAGCCTGCAATCCGGAACGGGCGCGGGCGCCGCGCCGGCTTGCACGACCGCGCCGCCGCCTGCTCATGGTCCATGGCACTGGGCAGCGCTGCCGCCGCGGTGTCGGCAGCACCGCTGCGCGCTTTGGCGCAGAGCCGGCAAGACCGCTGAAGATCGTGGTCGCTTTCCCGCCGGGAGGGCCGGTCGATCTGGTCGCCCGGGCCATCGCCGATCAGCTGGGCAAGGAACTCGGCGGTCAGCGGGTGATCGTTGAGAACAAGGCCGGCGCCAACGGCGCGATCGGCGCGGATGGCAGTCGCGCAATGCCGACGCCGACGGCCAGACGCTCTGGCTGACCAGTGTCGGCGCTGCCGCCATCAATCCGAGCCTTTATTCGAAGCTGCCCTACGACATGGTCAAGGGATTTTGCGCCGGTGTCGCTGGTCGTCAACAACGTCGAAGTCATGGTCGTGAGTCCCGACAACCCCGCGAACACCGCTGCGGAATTCATCGAGGCGGCCAGGAAGGATGCGGACAAGGGCACGATCGCATCGTCGGGCACCGGCAGCATTCCGCACTTCGTCATGGAGCAGTTGGCGGACGTGAGCAACACCAGGCTGCTGCATGTCCCCTACAAGGGCGCGGCGCCGGCGATCACCGACGTGATGGGCGGGCAGGTCGGTGCCTTCTTCGGCGATGTTCCGGGTCTGCTGGGACACGTCCGGGGCGGGCGCCTGAAGGCAATCGGCCTGGCGGCCGAGAAGCGCCACCCTGCGCTTCCCGACGGTGCCGACGCTCGGGGAACTGGGCATGCCCGGTGTCGATTCCAACAACTGGTACGCGCTGTTCGCGCCGGCAAAGACGCCGCCTGCGGTGCTGGTCGAGCTGAACGCCGCGGTGCTGCGGGCGGTTGGGACGCCGTCGGTGGCGCAGAAGCTCAGTGCCACCGGCGCAGAACCGACCACGTCGAGTCCGGAGGAACTGGCGAGCCTGCTCAAGCGCGACACGGACAAGTGGGCCCGCCTGATCCGCGCCAAGGGGATCACGGTTGAGTAACGAGCCTGGCGCGCTGCGGGTTCCGCCGGTAGAGCCGGGCACCCGGGAGGAACTCGCGGGCCTCGAAGCACGAATCATGGCGGAGCGTGGCCGGATTTCCATCGCTCTACCGGGTGCTGCTGAACAGCGCGCCCGTTGCCGACGGCTGGGAGCGCATGCTCACGGCCATCCGCAATCGAACACTGGTGCCGGCCGACCTGCGGGAACTGATGATCCTCAGGATTGCAGTGCTGAACGGGGCTTCGTTCGAGTTCGAGGCCCACAAGGCGCACGCCCGGCTGGCCGGTCTCGACGACAACCGGATCGAGGCATTGCGCGCGGCCGACCTGCCGCCGATGTTCGGCGAGGACGAGCGGCTGGTGCTGGCGCTGGCAGATGCGATGACCTTGCAGGTCAAGGTGCCTGCCGAGTTGATGGACCGGGTGCAGGCGCGCTTCGATGATCGGGTGACGGTCGAGCTGGTGGCGACGGTCGCGGCCTACAACATGGTGTCGCGGCTGCTGGTCGCCCTGAACGTGGAACATTGATGCCACGCCAGATCGTGCTGGTCCGGTTCAACCTGGTGCCGGCAAACGATGACGACCTGCCGCAAGGCTGGGCCTGTGCGCTGGCCGCCGAGGGATTTTCCGCGCAGGATTTTGCGATCCATCGGGAACTGGATGGTCTGCGGGCCTGCGGCTATCTCTACCCGGCACCCGATGTCCGCGGCATCGACGACGACGTAGTCGCCGGTTTGCGGCGGCGCCTGTCGCAAAGCCAGCCGCAGGTCGTTGTCGACCGCCTGCGGGCGCTGATGGAGATCGACGGAGCCTCGGCCGGGCGGCCGGCCTCGCATCACTATGTCGTCGAAACGGACGTCGCCGCGCATGCCGACGCCGATCTCAATGACTGGTACGACCGGGAGCACATGCCAGGTCTGGCAGCCGTGCCCGGCACGGTACGCGCTGCCCGCTTCCGCAACCTGGACGGCGGACCGACCTACCACGCCTGTTATTCGCTCGAGACCCGGGAAACCTTCGGGTCCCAGCCCTGGTTGCAGGTGCGTGCGACCGACTGGAGTTCCCGGGTCCGCCCGCACTTCATGAATACCCGCCGGACCATGTTCCGCAGCCTGTCGCACCGCTCCGGGGGAGAGCGATAGGACCCGGGGTGACGCCAGACGTTACCATCACCCCATGCTCAGTTACCGACACGGCTTTCACGCCGGCAACCATGCCGACGTGCTCAAGCACTTCATCCTTGTGCAGTTGCTGACGCACCAGCTGCAGAAGGACAAGCCGATCTTCTATGTCGACACTCATGCCGGCGCGGCCCAATACGCGCTGACCGACAGCACCGCGCTCAAGAACGCGGAGTTCGAGACCGGGATCGGCCGCCTGTGGGGCCGGCGCGGGCTGCCGAAGCCCCTGGATTCCTACCTGGCCCAGGTCCGCCTGTTGAACCCGGATGCCCACAAGTTGCGCAACTATCCGGGCTCGCCTCAGATCGCGCTGCAGATGCTGAGGCCCCAGGATCGGATGCGCCTGTTCGAAAAGCACACGACCGAGATCCGCGTCCTGCAGCAGAACCTCGGCGAGGACCGGCGTTCGATCGTCTACGCCGGCGACGGCTTCGAGGGCCTGAAGGCGATGCTGCCCCCGCCCTCACGGCGCGGGTTGATACTGATCGATCCATCCTATGAAGACAAGGCCGACTACAAGCGCACCAAGCAGGCTCTGGTCGACGCCCTGATCCGGTTCGCCACCGGCACCTATGCGGTCTGGTATCCGCTGGTGCAGCGGCGGGAGGCCCGGCAGCTGCCGGACTCGCTCAAGCTCGCCGGGGCCGACGACTGGCTCAACGTGAGCCTGACCGTCAAGGCGCCGGCCGCGGACGGCTTCGGACTGCACGGCAGCGGGCTCTTCATCGTCAACCCCCCGTGGACCCTGGCGGACACCCTGCGCCAGGTCATGCCGTGGCTGGTGGACACCCTGGCGCAGGACCCGGAAGGCACCTTCCTGCTGCAGACCAGCTGACCGGTGTCGGGTTGCGGCCCCGGGTGCCCGAGGTGCGGCCGAGGTGCGGCCCGAGGTGCGGCGCGTCAGGCGGTGCGCGCTGCCGCCGGCAACTCCGGGCCGCCTTGCTGACGGTCCGTATCGGACTCGCCGGCATTGGGCACGATGTGGATCGTGCGCGTCGGGAACGCGAAATCGACGCCGATCGCCTTCAGTTCACGCATCAGCCGCAGGTTGATCATCTGCTGGACGTCCATGTAGGTATTGAAGGCCGACTCGAGGACGATGTAGACCGCCTCGTAATCCAGGGAGCTGTCGCCGAAGCGCTTGAAGTGCGCGCGATCGAAGCGCACCTTGTCGTTCGATTCGATGATCGACTTGACGATGCCGGAAATCGCTTCGGCCTGCTCCGGCGTCGTGTCGTAGGACACGCCGAACGTGAAGACGATGCGCCGGGTGGTCATGCGCTTGTAGTTGCTCACCGCCTGCTTGAGCAATTCCGCGTTCGACATGATCAGCTGCTCGCCGCTGAGGCTGCGGATCCGGGTGGTCTTCAGTCCGACGTACTCGACGGTGCCGACGAACGCGCCGACACCGATGAAGTCGCCCACCTCGAAGGGCTTGTCGACCGCGATCGAGAGCGAGGCGAACAGGTCGCCGAGTATGTTCTGGACCGCCAGCGCCACTGCGACGCCGCCGATGCCGAGGCTGGCGACGAAGGCGGTGATGTTGACGCCGATGTTGGACAGCACGGCGAGCAGCGCGACCGTCCAGAGCAGCGTGCGCAATGCCCAGGAGAGCAGGGTGGACGAGGCGCTCGTCTGCGCCCCGGGTTCCAGGTGGTGTTTGAAGTAACGCGACAGTCCGAGGGTGATGGCCCGGTTGGCCCACAAGACCACTTGCAGCAGCAGCGTGAGGAACCAGAGGTGGCTCGCGCGGGAATTCCACGGCTCAGGCAGGTGCAGCGTGCTGATTCCGATCAGCAGCGCCGTCAGCAGCATCAGCCGCTGGCTGGTCCCCGCCAGGATCTCGCCGAGCGCCGCGAAGATTTCCCGTGAGCCGTTGCCGGAAAGGCGCTTGATGGCGCCGCGTGCAATCCTCAGGGCCAGGGACATCGCCAGGTAACTGCCGACGGCCACCAGGGCGGCAATGCCCAGGTGCAGGCTGGTGACATCGAGGAATAGCGGCGTGGAATACCAGTGGGTAGCGATAGGGCGGGACCTCGTGACGGGGGATGGCGAAACGCCCCTGCAGGGCTGCGGGGCCGCAGAACTGCAGGGCCGCAGGGCCGCAGGGCGCGCGGTTCGAGGCTTATCTTACCAGCGCGGCAAACATCGAAAACGTGGCGAAAGCCGCCACTGTCGAGATCAATACCACGGTCGCGATCCGGTCGGCGTCGGCGCCCTGCTGTTCTGCGAACAGGTAGGCGGTGCCGGCAGCCGGCAGCGCGGCCATCAGGACCAGGACGGCGGATTCGGCCGGTCCCAGGCGCAGCAGCCAGGTGGCGACCGCCCACGCCAGCAGCGGATGCAGCAGCAGCTTGAACGCCACGATGACGAAGGTGATCGGCGCCATGTTGTGGTGGCCGGGTCGATAGAGGGACAGTCCGATCGAGAACAGGGCGACCGGCCCGGCCGCCGTCGCCAGCAGTCGCAGGAATTCGTCGACGGCAAAGGGCAGGGCGAGGTCGAACGCGGAGGCCGCGAGCCCGGCGCTGATGGCCCAGATGAGGGGGTTGCGGCCGATCCCCTGCAGGCCTCCCTTGGCTGCGGTGGTCCAGTGCTCGCCGCCCCGGCCTTCGCGCGTGGCCAGGGCGAGCCCGAGCGAGACGACCACGACCAGGTCGGCGATCGCCGCAGCGATGATCACGCCGATCGCGTCCTGGCCCATGATCGCCGGTATCAGCGCGAATCCCATGTAGCCCCAGTTGGCCCAGCTTGCCGCCATGGCGCCAAAGGCCGCATCGCGCCAGCCGTCTCGATTGAGGCGACGCAGTACCGCACAGGTGATCCCGAGGACCAGCACGCCGGCGAGGCCGTAGGCGACGAAGATCGGCGTGTTCGCGATCTGCTTGAAGGGCGAGTTGGCGACGAAACGATAGAGCAGTGCCGGCAGCGCAAAATAAAGAACGAAGCCGTTGAGCGGCGCCACCGCCGTCAGCGGCAGCCGCCGGTACCTCGCCGCCAGGTAGCCGCACAGCACCAGGGCGAAGAACGGGATCGTGACGTTGAGGATGGCTGGCAAGGGGATCGGCGCCGGTTGGCGCGCGGGCAGGTCGGAAGCAACGAGCGACTGTACCGCATGCGGGCGGTTGGGTAGCATCGGGCATGTCGAAAAACCCACCCCACCGAGACAGGACTGCCAGCCGTGATCCGGAGGCGACCCGGGAGGCGATCCTGACTGCCGCCACCGAGGAATTCGCCGGCCATGGACTGGGCGGCGCCCGGGTAGACCGGATTGCCGAGCGTGCCGGCATCAACAAGCGGATGCTGTACTACTACTTCGGGCAGAAGGAAGACCTGTTCCTGGCGGTCCTGGAGCGCGCCTACGAGAAGATCCGCGGCGAGGAACAGAAGCTGAATCTGACACAAGTGGAGCCCGTCGAGGCCATCCGGCGCCTGATCGCCTTCACCTGGAACTATTACCTCGAGAACCCGTCCTTTCCGATCCTGTTGAACAGTGAGAACCTGCATCGCGCCCGGCACCTGAAGCAGTCGGCCCGGGTGCGCACCCTGCATTCGCCGTTTGTCGCCACCATCGGCGAGGTGCTCGAGCGGGGCGTGAAGTCCGGTCTGTTCCGCGCCGGCGTCGACCCGATCCAGCTTTACATCTCGATCGCCGGGATCTCCTATTTCTATCTCAGCAACAACCACACCCTGTCGACGATCTTCGATCGGGACCTGATGGCTCCCAAAGCGAAACTCGACCGGCTTTCGCATATGACCGACCTGGTGCTGGGCTACCTGGTGCCCGTCTGAAGTCTCGGTCGCGGCGGTGGCCCCGCACTTGCGGCGCTGTCGCCCGGCAGCGCTACTATTAACCACGTAGTTAACATCGCCGATGGCGGATTCAACGAGGAGACAATCGTGAGAAACAAGATCGCAGGAGCTGCCATGACGGCGGCAAGCGGAGCGTTCGCGACGGCAGTTCTGGCCGGAGCACTGCTGGCCGCCGGCGCCGCCCACGCCCAGTGGAAGCCGACCAAGCCGGTGACGATCATCGTGCCGTGGGCCGCCGGAGGCGCAACCGACCAGGTGACGCGCCTCGCGGCCGCCGAACTCGAGGAAGGGCTCGGGCAGAAGATCGTCGTCGTCAACCAGCCGGGCGGCGCCGGATCGATCGGCACCAAGGCGGCCATGGACGCGCCGCGCGACGGCTACACCTGGACCGCCGGTGCGGCCAAGCAACTCGGCACCTACCCGCTGCTGGGCATGATCAACAGCAAGGTCGACGGACTTCGAATTGTTCCTGGCCGTCACCAACGTCTCGATCGTCAGCGTCAATCCCGTCGTCGCCCTACCAGACCTTGCCCGCAACTGCTGGACGCGATGAAGACCAAGCAGGTGTCGGTCGCCACCGCGGGCAACAGTTCGTCCGGGCATTTCGCGATGGAGGCGATCGCCCAGGCGACCGGCGTCAAGTACCGCCACGTGACCTACGACGGCGGCAATCCGGCCGTGGTCTCGACCGTGTCCGGCGAGACCGAGGTCACGACCCAGCTTGCGCCGGAGCAGGCCGAGATGATCAAGGGCAAGCGCCTGCGACCGCTCGCGGTGGTCGGCCGACGAGCCGCTGACGATCGAGGGCGTCGGCACCATTCCGCCGATCACCCAGTTCGTCAAGGACTTCCCCAAGGTGACCACCGGCTTCGGCATCTTCATTCCCAAGGGCGCGCCGCCGGAGGTCGTCGCGACGGTCGAGAAGCTCTGGGCCGAGCGCGTCGCCAAGTCGGAGAAGATCCGCAAGTACGCCGACGACAAGGGCGCCCTGTTCACGCCGCTCTACGGCAAGGCCGCCTACGACGCGGTCTGGCCGACGGTCGTCACCGACGCCTACCTGCTGCAGGATGCCGGCATGGCCAAGGTCACGCCGGAATCGCTCGGCATCAAGCGCTGAGGCGCCCCGGCCGAGACCGCTTCCGACCCGATCCGGCGCGTGTCGCCGCCGCAGCGACTACCTGAGCGCCGCCGTCTGGGCGGTGCTCGGTGTCGGCGATCGCTGTCGGCCTCGTGGCGCATGGACCGGCTCGACAACCTCGGCGATCAACCCGTGGTCGGTGCCCGGGCTGACGCCGGGCGTGGTCGGCGTGCTGATGATCGCTGCTGGCGCTGGTGCTGGCGTCTGCAGACGCGCCGCCGTCCGCGCCGCTGCGGCTGCGCCGCCCGCGGCCGGCGGCGCAGCCGCAAGGCGCTCTTGAAGCGGGTGGTCGACGGCCCGCCGGCGATCTCGCGCCGCACGCTCGCTCGCCGGCGCGCTGTGCGTGCTGTTCGCCGGACTGCTCGCTCGGGCGCGGACTGCCGTTCGTCGTCGAAGGCGCCGCCTTCGTCTTCGCTCTTCACCACCGTCTTCAGCTGGCCGCAATGGCGCGCCGAGGGGCGCATCGCTGCGCGGGCTCGCTGCTGACGCTGGTGATCGCGCGTGCTCGCGTGCTTTGCGATCTCCTGGCTGTTCGAGTCGGTGTTCCTGGTTCGCCTGCCCTAGGAGGCTGTCGGGTATGGATCAGTCGGCGGATCGGGATCGGTCGACGCGATGCGTGACGAGCCGCCATGGAGGGTCTGAGCCACCTCGGCAATGCGCTGGCGCGCTGGCCGGGCCCGTGGCAGATCGCCTATGCACTGGGCGCGACGCTGGTCGGCATCGTGATCGGTCTGCTGCCGGGTCTGTCGGCGACGCTCGGCGTGGCGCTGTTCACGACGCTGACGGTCAAGATGCGCGCCGAACGACGCGATCCTGGTGCTGATCTGCGTCTACGTCGGCGCGATCTACGGCGGCAGCCGCACGGCGATCCTGCTCAACATCCCCGGCACCGCGGCCAACGCGGCGGCCTGCCTCGACGGCAACATGCTCGCGCGCCAGGGCAAGGCCGGCCGCGCGATGGGCATCGCCACCACCGGGTCGGTCGCCGGTTCGCTGTTCGGCGTCGTCTGCCTGGCGATGTTCACGCCGCTGCTGGCCGAGACGGCGCTGTCGTTCGGCGCCTTCGAATTCTTCTGGCTCGGCATGGTCGGCGTGATGATGTCGGGCAGCCTGACCGGCATCGAATCCGGTCAAGGGCTGGCTGATGGGCCTGCTCGGGCATCTTCGTCGCCACCATCGGCCTCGACCCGATCCACGCGCATCCGCGCTTCACCTTCGGCGAGAACGCGATGACCGGCGGCATCGGCCTGATCCCGGCGCTGGTCGGCGCCTTCGGCTTCGCCGAGATCCTGACGGTGATGAGCGCAGCCGACGGTCAAGCCGGTCAAGTCGACCATCGACTCGGTCCTGCCGAAGATCGGCGACCTGCTGCAGCTACTGGCGCACCATCCTGCGCTCCGGCCTGATCGGCGTCTTCGTCGGCATCCTGCCCGGCGTCGGCGAGGACATGGCCGCGTGGTCGTCGTACGCCGCCGCCAAGCGCGCGAGCCGGGAGCGCGAGCTGTTCGGCAAGGGCTCGGTCGAAGGCCTGATGGCCGCCGAGACCGGCGACAACGCCGCCATCCCCGGCGCGCTGATCCCGGCGCTGGCGCTCGGCATCCCGGGCTCGGCGCCGTCGGCGGTGCTGATGGCGGCGATGATCATCCACGGCGCCCAGCCGGGGCCGATGCTGATGATCAACCAGCCGCAGTTCATCTACGACGTGGTCGGCATCACGCTGATCGCCACGCTGTCGATCCTGGTATTCGGGCTGGTCATGGTGCGGCCCGATCCTGTGGGTGCTGCGGGTGCCGCGCGAGATCATCATGCCGATCGTCTTCGTGCTGTGCGTGCTGGGCTCGTACTCGATCACGCAACGGCTGTTCGACGTCTGGGTGATGCTGGTCGTCGGGCATCGTCTGCTTCTTGCTGCGGCGGCGCGGATTCCCGGTCGCGCCGTTCGTGCTGGGCCTGGTGCTCGGCGACATCATCGACAAGTCGCTGCGGCGCGGGCTGGTGCTCTCGGACGGCAGCTTCGAGCCGTTCTTGACGCGGCCGATCAGCGGCGTCCTGGCGCTGCTCGTGGTAGCTCATGCTGCTGGCGCAGATTCCCGCCGTGCGGGCATTGCTGGGGCGCCGCGCGTCGCGCGCGGGGGCCGGCTGATCGGAGGTGTGCAGCAAGTGAACGATGCGATGCAACAATGTGAACGATGACCGGAACGCCGGACCCGCGGGCCCGCAGTCCGAGCGGCTGGCCTTGTGCAACGAGGTGCTCGCCCCCTGGGACTTTGCCCGCCAGTGCGCCTATGCGGCCGGCCTCGGGTATCGCGGGCTGGAGGTGGCGCCCTACACTCTGGTCGACGGATCCGGCCACCATCACCGACGCCCAGGCCCGGCAGTGGCGCCCGATCGCCGCCGATCACGGGCTCGACGATCTGCGGGCTGCACTGGCTGCTGGTGGCGCCCAAGGGCCTGTCGATCGCCAGCCCCGATCCGGCGGTGCGGGCGCGCACCGATGAGGTCATCGCCCGCCTGGTGCGACCTGTGCGCGCAACTGGGCGGCAGCTACCTGGTCCACGGCTCGCCGGCGCAGCGCAATCCGGCACCCGGACAGAGCGCCGTCCGACGCCTTGTCCTTCGCCACCGATGCCTGGCAGCGTGCCGGCGAACAGGCCGACCGGCCTGGGCCTGAGCTACTGCATCGAGCCGCTGTCGCGCGATCAGACCAGTGTCGTCAACACGCTGGCGCAGGCGATGAGCATCGTGCAGGACGGCGGCTTTGCCGGGCTTGAGCACCATGCTCGACACCAGTTCGGCCGGCCAGTCGGAAGACGAGCCGATCGACCGCCTGATCGAGCGCTGGTGGCCGACGGGCAAGCTTGCGCACGTCCAGTTCAACGACCGGAACCGCCGCGGCCCGGGGCAGGGCGAGGATCGTTTCGGGCCGGTCGTCGCCGCGCTCGCGCGCCAGTCCTATGCCGGCTGGATCGCCATGGAGCCTTTCGTCTACCAGCCCGACGGGCCGGCCTGCGCGGCCCACTCGATCGGCTACGTCCGGGGACTGCTGGAATCGGTTTGACCCGCCCCGGCTTGCGATGACCCGCCGCAGCCTGCGCTGACCCGCCGCAGCCTGCACTGACCCGCAGGCCGCCGGAAACCCTTCCGGCTGTGGCGGACCGTCGGGAGCGTCGAAATCGGCTGGAGGACAATAGCGGCCTTGTCCAATTGTCTTCCACCTGCCGAGAATCATGCCCTCACGACTGTCCGTTCCCAAAGACCGCCTCAAGTTCGTCCTGCTGGAAGGTATCCACCCGTCCGCCGTGGAGGCGCTGACGCGCGATGGCTACACCACGGTGGAGATCCATCCGAAGGCGCTTGCAGGCGACGCGCTCGCCGACGCCATCCGCGATGCTCATTTCGTCGGAATCCGCTCCCGCACCCAGCTGACCGCCCCGGTGCTGGAGCAGGCCGAGAAGCTCACCGCGATCGGCGCGTTCTGCATCGGCACCAACCAGATCGATCTGGCAGCCGCCGCGGCGCGCGGCGTGCCGGTGTTCAACGCTCCCTTCTCCAATACCCGCAGCGTGGCGGAGCTGGTGCTGGCGGAAATCATCATGCTGATGCGGGGCATCCCGGAGAAGAACGCCATCCTTCACCGCGGCGGCTGGGTCAAGAGCGCCGCGCATTCGTGGGAGGTGCGCGGCAAGGTCCTCGGCATCGTCGGCTACGGCCACATCGGCACGCAGATCGGCGTGCTGGCGGAGCAACTCGGCATGTCGGTCATCTTCTACGACGTCGAGAACAAGCTCGCGCTCGGCAACGCGCGCCAGATCCCCTCGCTCGACGACCTGATGGGGACTGCCGACGTGGTCACGCTGCACGTGCCCGACAATCCCGCCACCCGCAACATGATCGGCGCCCGCCAGATCGAACTGGCCAAGCCGGGTTCGTTCCTGATCAATGCCTCGCGGGGCACGGTGGTGGACATCGACGCGCTTGCCGCCGCGCTGGAGTCCAAGCACCTGCTCGGTGCGGCGATCGACGTGTTCCCGGTCGAGCCCGAAGGCAACGACGCCAACTTCGTGTCGCCCCTCATCCGCTTCGACAACGTGCTGCTGACGCCGCACATCGGCGGCTCCACCGGCGAGGCCCAGGTCAACATCGGCAAGGAGGTCGCCGCCAAGCTGATCCGCTACAGCAACAACGGCTCCACCAATACCGCGGTCAATTTCCCCGAGGTCTCGCTGCCGGAGCATGAGGGCAAATGCCGGCTGCTGCACATCCACCGCAACGTGCCGGGCGTGCTGGCGCAGATCAACGAGCGGCTCTCGCGTGGCGGGGTCAACATCGCAGCCCAGTACCTGCAGACCGACGCGCAACTCGGCTATGTCGTCATCGACATCGACGGCGACGCCAGGCAGGTGGCGGTCGAATCCCTGTGCGACATTCCGGACACCATCCGCTGCCGGGTCCTGTACTGACCGTCCGGGGCCTAGCGCTCCTCCGGAGCGAAAGACATAAGGATGATCTTTTCAGCGCGCGGGACGGTTCCTGTTCCATCGTCGACCCTCGACCTACATGGTGAAGGCCGCCTACCGGGTGACAAACTACCTGCAAAAAAGGACATGTCGATGATGAGGCCCGAAGGAAATGTCGTTCTCTGCCGGATATCTGTCCGTAATGTGCTGGGGCGAGGTGGCCGGAGTCGCTAAACTAATCTGCGTCGGGAAACCGCAGTTGCCCTCAGACCCGCAAGAGGCCCTCGACCGCAACCCGCTCGCCGCTGCGTTCTTCGGCAGCCGTATCTGCATACGGTCAAACAACCCCTGAAAAAGGAGAATCAACCATGGCCCATTTTGAGCCGTATCTGTCTTTCAACGGCAACTGCGCTGAAGCGATGCGTTTTTACGAGAAAACGCTCGGCGGCAAGATCGAGATGATGATGAAGTACTCAGAGGCGCCGCCTGACCCGGCACAGCCGAAAGTCGAAGGCAACGCCATCATGCATGCTTCGCTGATCCTTGATGGCGATCGCTTGATGGCTGCCGACGCGCACCCGGGAATGCCGTTCGAACCGATGAAGGGCATTACCGTTTCACTCGCCTACAAGACCGCTCAGGAAGGAAAAAAAATCTTTGATGCGCTGTCGGCTGGCGGCACAGTAAAGGTTGCCTACGTCAAGACTTTCTGGGCCGACGGCTTCGGCATGTGCGTCGACCGCTTTGGCACTCCCTGGATGGTCAATGCTGGGGACGCTGCCGGCGCGCAGAAGAGTTGACGTTCCTTGGTGCGCCGTGGGCGTCGCCCGACCAGGATCAGGCAGGCCAGGCTCGTGCCGGTCGGCGCTCCAACGGCGGGCGAGTTGAAGGACATACCGACTTACACGGACCTGGTTACGATGAATCTTCCGATGGTTCCGACGATCACCGCCTTTGAACGGTCGCCCGACCGCGGGAGAGGACAGGCGCGTGACATGCGGGTTCGCTGGGCGCTCGAAGAGGTGGGCCAACCTTATGAAGTTCGGCTTGTTTCCTTCAGCGAGTTGAAGGAACCCGCCCATCGTGGGCTTCACCCTTTCGGACAAATCCCCACCTATGAAGAAGGGGACCTCAGGTTGTTCGAGTCGGGCGCGGTTGTTTTGCACATCGCGGAGCGGCATGCTGGTCTGCTGCCGGTCGATGCGAATGCCCGGTCGCGCGCGATCGCATGGATGTTTGCCGCGATCAGCACGTTAGAACAGCCTATCCTGGATCGTGAAATCGCCGAGCTCCTGGAGCACGATAAAATCTGGTACGAGGAGCGTCTGCAGGGCGTTGAACATCGTGTCCGTGTGCGGTTGAGTGAACTGTCCATTCGCCTTGGCGATAGCGATTGGCTGGAAGATGAGTTCAGCGCTGGCGATCTACTGATGGTGATGGTCCTTCGCAGGTTGAATGGATCGGGATTGCTGGAGGAGTTCCCCAACCTCTCCGCATATGTCGCCCGCGGCGAGTCGCGACCCGCGTTCAAGCGTGCTTTCGACGCCCAATTGCTGGTATTCGCGAGCCAACCGGTCTAAGGCCTGTTCCGGGGATCGTCGGGCTGCAACATACTTGCTCCCTCCTGCCGCCGCGCGCAGCCTTGTCTTGCCGGATGTCCCTTGTTATAGTGGCCTTGCGGATTAACCGGACGGTTAACCGCGCCGGGAGCCGGCGTGCCGGCAGGCGGACAGGGGCCGATGAGCTACTCGATATTCTACGGAGACATCCACAACCATAACGCCCATGGCTACGGCGTCGGATCGATCGAACGATCGGTCGACATCGCTCGTGGCCATCTCGACTTCTTCGCCTTCACCGGGCACTCGAGCTGGCATGACATGGCGCGGATGGAGGGCAATCGGGAGTTGCACTGGTCGCGCGGTTTTGCGCGCCTGAGGGAAACCTGGCCGCGGGTGCAGTCCGTCATTGCCGACGCCAACCGCGACGGCGAATTCTGCGCCTTCCTGGGATTCGAGTGGCATTCCTCCGCCTTCGGCGACCAGTGCGTGGTCTTCCCGCGGGACCACCGGCCGATCCACTATGCCGACAGCGTCGCCCAGTTGCGCCGCTTCTGCGCCGAGGAAAGCGCGCTGATGATTCCCCATCACCTGGCCTATCCCAAGGGCCACCGCGGCGTCGACTGGGACCTGTTCGATGAGTCCTGCACGCCGGTCGTGGAGGTGTTCTCGGAACACGGCAGTTCCGAGGAGGACCGCGGACCGTTCACTTTCCACACCCACTCCATGGGTGGGCGCGAAACCGCCAACACGGTGCGCGCGGCGCTGGCGAGGGGACTGCGGTTCGGCTTCGTCGGATCGTCCGACGACCATGCCGGGTTTCCCGGGGCCTACGGCGAGGGGCTGATGGCCGCACTGTGCGAGGATCTCTCCCGTCAGAGCATCCTCGATGCGATCCGTGCGCGTCGGGTCTACGCCCTCACCGGCGACCGGATCGAAGTGGCGTTCTCGGTCGACGGCATGCCGATGGGCGCCTCGATCGACGCCGGCTCGCAGGTCGAAGTCGCCTACAGCGTCAGCGGGCGCGATGAACTCGACGTGGTCGAGGTCATCCAGGACGGGGCGATCGTCCATCGCAGTTTTCCGCGCCCGGCGATGGAGCGCCAGGAGATCCTGCAGGAACCTTTGCAGGTCCGGCTCGAATGGGGCTGGGGGCCATGGGGCGCACTCGCACTCGATCGCATCACCGACTGGCGGATGAAGCTGACGGTGCGCGACGGCGCCATCCAACGCGTCTTTCCCTGCCTGCAGAGCATGCCCTTCGACGAAGACCGGCGCCATCGTTTCGAGAAGGCCGGCGACAACGAACTTTCGATCGTCTCCTACACCGCGCGGCAGAATGCTTATCGCGAGAACCCCAACCAGAGCGTGGTGCTGGAGATCGCCGGTGGCGCGGACTGCGACCTGACGCTGGATCTTCAGGCGCCGGCGCAGATGACCAGTTCGACCACGCTCGGCGCGCTGGCGCAGGCATCGCATCACCAGTTCACCGGACCGTTTCCGCAGGAAGCCTTTCAATGGCACCGCGTGGTGGCGCTCGCTTCGTCCGCATTGAGCGATCGGGTGGTGCTGCCGGTGTCGAGCGCGAGAAGCAGCATCTACCTGCGCGTGCGGCAGCGCAACGGCCACACGGCCTGGGTCAGTCCGGTGTTTCTCAACTACCGCTAGCGGTTATAAGCAGATGAAGATCGAACGAATCGAGGTGTTCCCCGTCCGGTTGCCGACCAAGGCGGTCCTGACCCTGCCGCGGGGACCCTCGCGCACCCTTGCGGAAGGCAAGCGCATCGTGATGGTGAAGATGACCGATCAGGACGGGCACGTCGGCTGGGGGGAGGCCGGGCCGAGCCGCCGGTGGTCGGCCGAGACCGTCGAGTCCTGCGCCACCACGATCCGCGAGTACCTGGTCCCGGCCTTGCTGGGACACGACATCTTCGACATTGCCGGCGCGCACTCAAAGATGAACACCGAACTCGCCACCGGCATGGACCCCGGGCAGCCGATCGCCAAGTGCGCGCTCGACCTGGCCTTGCACGACCTGGTGTGCAGCCGGCTCGGCATACCGCTGCACGCCTGGCTGGGCGCAAAGCGCCTCGACCGCGTGCGGCTGGCGCGCCTGGTATCGGCCGCCACGCCGGACGAAGCCGCCGCGATCACGCGTGCCGGGCTCGCCGAGGGCTACGAGGGGTTCAAGGTCAAGGTCGGGCATCACAAGCAGCTGGATCTGGACATCGTGCAGGCGGTGGTCGAAGCCGCACCGGGGTGCTATGTCTGGCCGGACGCCAACCAGGGCTATACGCTGGAGGAGGCGATCCGGATGGCGCGCGCCTTCGAGCGGCTCGGGCTGACGCTGTTCGAGCAACCGGTGGCGATGAGCGATGTCTATGCGATGAAGAAGCTGCTCACGGCAACGTCGATGACGATCGGCCTGGACGAGGCGGCGATCGGCATCCCCTTCGTGATCGACCTCATCCGGCGCGAGGCGGTGGAGTGCCTGGCGATCAAGGTGTCCAAGGTCGGTGGCATCCACTACGCGCGCCAGATGTGCGAGCTGGCCATGAATGCCGGGCTCAAGCTGATCGGCTCCGGCCTGCAGGACGCGCCGATCGGTTTCGCCGCCTCGGTGCATGTCTTCGCCGCCTACGGGATGGCCGATCCGGTCGACCTGAACGGGCCGCAGTTCATCGCGCAGGACTATCTCGCGACGCCGTTTCCGATCGAGCGCATGGCGGCACTGGTGCCGACGCGGCCGGGCCTCGGTATCGACATCGACGAAACGAAAGTGGCCGGCTTTGCTCTGGCCGTCTAGATTGCCCAACCGCCGGGAGAAATCACGATGACGCGCCTGTTCCCGATGACCCGCTTGAACCCGATGACCCGCCTGAATATCCGATTGTTCGTCCCGGCGCTGCTGGCCTTGTCCGCACTCGTGGCGCCGGTCGCCCCGGCGCAGGCCCAGGCCGACGCCGCCCAGTTTCCTGCCAGGGCAGTGCGGATCGTCGTCCCGTTCCCGCCGGGAGGCTCGACCGACATCACCGCACGGCTGGTCGCCGCCCGCCTGCAGCAGATCTGGCAGCAGCCGGTGACGGTCGACAACAAGCCGGGCGCAGCGGCCAACATCGGCACCGAGACGGTTGCCCATTCGGCGCCGGACGGGCACACCATCCTGCTGGGCACCACGGCGCTGCCGATCAGCGCCGCAACCTTCGACAAGCTCGGCTACGATCCGGTCAAGGATCTGCTGCCGGTGATGCTGGTGTCGACGATCGCCAACGTGCTGGTGGTCAATCCGTCACTGCCGGTCGATACCGTCCAGGCCTTCATCGACTACGCCAAGGCAAACCCCGGCAAGCTGAACTACGCCTCGCCCGGTGCGGCCACCGGCCAGCGCCTGACCTTCGAACTGCTCAAGCAGACCACCGGCATCGACATCGTGCACATCCCCTACAAGGGCGGTGCGCCGGCCGGGCAGGCCGTGCTGGCCGGCGAGGTCGAGTGCATGATGATGAACGTGGTGGAAGCGACGCCCCTGCTGCAGGCCGGCAGGCTGCGTGCGCTGGCCGTGACCACGCGCGAGCGCGCGTCGCAGTTGCCGGCGGTGCCGACGCTGCATGAGACGGTGTCGCCGGGCGTCGACTCGAGCGTGTGGCAGGGCGTGCTGGTTCCGGCCGGGACGCCGCCGGGCGTGGTCGACAAGATCAGTCGCGGCTGGCGGGAGGCCCTCGATTCGGCCGACATCCGAGGCCGGCTCGAAGGCATGGGCATGAAGCTGGTGGCCGGAACGCCCGCCGAGTTCGATGCCTTCCTCAAGACAGAATTCGCGCAGTGGGCGCAGGTGGCGAAGGCCGGGAACATCAAGGCGGAATAGGAGAGCGACGATGGCGAACAAGCAGACGATGTTGCACACGCATGGCGAAGGCGTTCGGCGGCGGCTCCTGGCAACCGGTCTCGGGCTCGGACTCGCGGCCGGATGCGGGCTCGGTGCCGGCGCGGCATTGGCCCAAGGGCTATCCCGAGCGGCCGATCCGGCTGATCGTGGCTTTCCCGCCGGGCGGCTCGACCGACATGGCGGCGCGCGTGCTCAGTGAAAAGCTCGGCGAATCGCTCGGCCAGCCGGTGATCGTCGAGAACAAGCCGGGGGCGAGCGGCAACATCGGCGCAGATGCGGTCGCGCGCGCCCAGCCCGATGGCTACACGCTGCTCATGGCAGCGACCTCGTTCGCGACCAGCCCCGCGTTCTTCCCGACCCTGAGCTGGAGCCCCACCAAGGACTTCGCGCCGGTGTCGATGGTCGCGAGCGTGCCGATCGTCGTGGTGGTCAATGCCGAGTTGCCGGTGAAGAGCATCGACGAACTGATCAGCTACGCCAGACAGAATCCCGGCAAGCTCAACATGGCATCGCCCGGCGCGGCCACGCTTACCCGCCTGTCCGGCGAGATGTTCAAGCTCAAGGCGGGGATCGAGTGGACGACCGTGCACTACAAGGGTGGCGTGCCCGCGGTGCAGGACATGCTCGGCGGCATTGCGCAGGTGATGTTCGCCAATGCGTCGGACGTCATGGCCTACGTCAAGGCCGGCCGGCTGCGCGCGCTGGCCGTCACGACCGCCAAGCGCTCGGACACGGTGCCGGGGTTGCCGACGGTCGCCGAAAGCGGACTGCCCGGGTTCGACGTGGCCACCTGGCAGGCGGTCGTCGCGCCCGCGGGTACGCCGCCGGCCGTCATCCAGCGTCTCAACGCCGAGATCGTCAAGGCGATGGCGCTGCCGGACGTCAAGCAGAAGTTCCTCGCGATCGGCACCGACGCGGCGGTCAGCACCCCCGAGGAACTCGGACGCTTCCTGCAAAGCGAGGTGATCGCCATCGACAAGATCGTCAAGCAGGTGGGTGCGAAGATCGATTAGCCTGGCTGCTCCGATCGCCGCTGCCACGGTTGCGTCGGGGCGCCATGAGCGTCGATCGCATGCTGGGAAAAGCAGTCCACATCCGCCGGGTACCGGATCCACGGCACGGCGGAGTCGGTGAAGATATGGCGCAGAACGGGAAACCAGGTGGGATCGTCGAAAGTTCCGCCGCAGACGCCGAAGTGGTCCGGAAATCGTTCGAAGGTCAATCCGACTTGCGTCGAGCATCGACCGCAGAAGTGCACGAAGAGGCGCCGGCCATGCTCCCCCACATGGGCGTACGTCATCGGATTGCCGGCGATATACGACACCTGCGGCTTGAGAAAGACCGGCTCCACCAGGAACGCTGAGCCGGTCAGGCGCTGACAGAAGCGGCAATGACAGACGTTGCTGCGCACCGGTTCCCCAGTGACGCGGTAGCGCAGTGCGCCGCACAGACAGCCGCCGTCGTGTTCATCGCCCATGTCGCCAAACTCCAGGAGTTGCGAAGGCAATTTGCTCGACCGGCGACTGGCCGTCAATCCCTGGAAACATAAGGTGACAAAATGGTGGGCCTTGTTGGTCCGTGCCTTCGGACGTGCATGCACCTGTAGATCGTGCGGACGGGGGGTATTCATCAACGCGAGCATTTCTGGCGAGCGCCCGCGAGTTGATTTACGCTTTACTCGGTCGACGGGGGTTCTAGTTCCCAGGAGAGGGATAGGCAATCCGTTCGTTGACGCGAGCTTGATAGTCCGTCGGACCGACAAAGGACACACCATGAACTCCGCATCAAACAAACGTGCCTTGGAACGTGCAGTCACGTGTTTCAACGACGCCCAAAATCGTGAAGCTTACTTCGAGCTCTATTCCGAAGATGCGGTCTTCCATCGCGCACCTCCGTTACCTCCTGGTCTTGAAGCTATCAAGTCGTGGTATCGCGGCCTATGGTCCGCTTTTCCGGATCTTCATTTGACGCTAGGTAACGTAGTCGGCGAGGGCGATTTCGTAGCGAACAACTTTGATTTGAAGGGTACGCACTTGGGAACTTTTCTCGGTGTTCCGGCCACGGGAAAGGTTGTCAGTTTCGCTGGAGTTACGATTCTCAGATTCCGGGATGACCGGTGTGTTGAACGATGGAGCCAATCTGATCTGCTCGGAATTCTTCGGCAGATAGGCGGCATGTAAGTGCCGATAGCGCCGGTTCTGATCGAGTCGGTCAGAAACACTCCTTCCGAATTGTGTTTCTACAAGATGACGCCGCCGGACGCATGCGCTGAACCACTTCCGGAAACCATCAGCACTTGCGGGTCTTGATAGGGCGGGGTCACGAAGTTCGGAACTGTCATGGAAGTGGCCCGCTGTTCGTTTGGCGCAACCAATTAGCCGGATTCGCTGGCGCCCCAGAGGTCCTAAGTGGTTGGCCGTACCCTCGCCGGCCGCGCCCCCACGAGCCGTCGCCGACCATTACGCTGAACCGGCCGGGCTGCTAATCTGAATCTGTGAGCGAAGCTCTACATTGCCGCCTCGGCGCTGCCCCTCGTGCCCGGGGCTGAGATCGGGTCGGCTCTGATGGCCATGATCGGCGCGAGTGTCGCACCCCTGGTCTATCTCAGCATCGCGACAGCGCTGACGCTGTCGTTTGCCGTGGGCCGCTTGGTGCCGGCGCGCCGGCTGGCAGCAGTCTTCGCGGGCCTGGGACTGACGCGCGCGGCTGCGATGGTCGGCGAGTGTGAATTGCTCGGCGCCGAAGCGCGATTGCGCCAGCTATCCGCGCGCGCACCCACGCGCATCGTCCCCTTCCTGCTACGGCATCGCTTACGTACTGCTGGCGCTGGCCCTGAACCTGCCGGGCTATACTGTGATCGGTGGCGGTGGCGGCATCGCGCTGGCAGCCGGCCTCAGCAGTCTGTTCCGTCCAGCGGCGTTCCTGCTGACGGTCGGCCTTGCGGCGGCGCCGCTGCCCGCCCTAGTCGTGCTTGGTGCGCGATTCGGCTGATCGGGTGCTGCGCCGCGACAGCAACCATTGCCCGGACGCTGCGCGAGTGCGTGGTGTCTCGGACGTGACCGCCCGTTCGCGGCCCCAGAGGCCAGCACATCGTCAGGCATCACGCGCGTTTCCGCGGAAACGCCTTCACCCACCCCATTCAGCGCGCGCGCCGGTAGTGCATGGCGACCGCGCCGTTGCGGAGCGGCTTCGCCGAGATCAACTCGAGCCGTCGCGTGCTGGGCAGCCCGCTCTCGTACAGGGTCGGGCCATGGCCGGCGATCCTGGGGTGGACGAGCAATCTGTACTCGTCGATCAGATCCAGCCGGTCCAGCTCGGTCGCGAGCTTGCCGCTACCAAGGAGCACGCCGTCCGGGGTCGCGTCCTTGAGCTTCTGAACGCCTGTGGGCAGGTCTTCGGCGATGCGGTGGCTGTTGGTCCACGGGAAGTCCTTCCGCGTCGAGGACACCACGTACTTCGGCTTGGCCTCCAGCTTGACCGCCCAGTCGCGCATCGCTGGCGGTGCCTCTGCGTCGCCGCGGGCGACCGCTGGCCAGTAGCTCTCCATCATCTCGTAGGTGATGCGGCCAAACAGCATCGCCCCGCACTCGTCCATGAGGCAGGTGAAGAAGGCGTGTGTCTCGTCGTCGGCGATTCCTTCCTGGTGGTCGACGCAGCCGTCCAGGGTGACGTTGATACTGAAGGTCAAGAGTCCCATGTGTTCTTCGTGCGAGATCCAAACAGCGTCGAGCTTCGTCGTCGGCCGTCTTAGTGACTGCGCTCTACGTATTGCATGAACCTGGTAAGTATTGCCTGCCAACCTTGGCGCTGCTGCTCGATGGAGTGGGTTTCCTCAGCATCGAATGTTTCTCGCACGGTCACCCCTTCTGATCCGGGCAGGAATTCGATTCGGAGACTTCGGTCCCCGAACGAGCATTCGAGCAATTCATTCACGATGACTCTTGTGTAGGTTCCGGAGAAATCGAACCCCATGCTTCCATCTTTCGCTTCCATTCTTGAATTGAAAGTACCCCCGACTCGAAGGTCCACTTCAGCTTTTGTCGTGTGCCAGTCGTCTGACGCGGCGTTCCACTGAACAATGTCGCTCGGGGTCGTCCATGCCTTCCAGACTTCGGCAACCGGGGCTCGAACAACCGTTTCAACTGTGATCTTCAAGAGTAACTCCCGTTCTTCGGCCTCGGGGTGGCGGCGAAGGTCGCGTCCTATGTTCGACGACGATTGTTACAACCGCAGTTCGACGCCAACGATCTTGAGGGTATTCCGATGGGTCCGATTCTATGATCGGGGAGCGGCGTCATGTGACGCCGCCATGCTATGACCGGACATTCCGGCGGGCATTCAGGCGCGCTGTCCAGGCCGTTGGCGTCGGCACGCCGGCCACGCGTTGCGCGCGGCATCTCAGGGAGTAGTACTCGGATGACGAGGTGGCCCGAGTACTGACGTGTGGGAAATTCCCCTGACGTGTGGGCCAGCCCTCAGTCCTGCTTCTTGGACCCCTGCGTTTCTTCCGGATCGAACTCCTTGGCCCGTGACTTGCCCGCTTCCTCAGCCGCTTTCCCCTCCGCGGGATCCTGTTCTCCGGCACGCCGGGCGGCTTCATCCACCTTGCCGGTCTGCACGAACTCCTTTACGTCGGCGTTGTAGCGGCGTGCTGATTCGCGGTCGCCTTCGCCTTGGTTGCCGCCTTTGACCGGAATATTGTCCTTTGCGCTCATGAATCCTCCGATTGGATGTCCAGTGTCGAACCCGGTCAGCAGCATGGCCCATGCCCGACGGTCGTGCGAGGGCGCTGCGAGCGACTTCCGAGCGGCTGCCCTCTTGACCCTGCCACTGGTAGACTCAACACAGGTGGAGTTCCGCCGGTCATCGTCCCACCGGGAGGCCCGCATGTCCGATGTCGAGCAGCCCTGCGCATGTATCCCGGATGGGGCGCGCCGGGAGTTTTGCCTGCTGGTGGGTAGCTTGCTGATGGCGGGACCTTCGCTCGCAGCGCCCGCACACCCTGACCGGAAGTGGATCGAGGCAGCCGAGACGATGCGCCGGCTTGCCGTGAGTTGGGGCGACCAGCCATACGGGGCCGTCCTCGTCACCAGCGGTGGCCTGGTCGCTGAAGGACCAAGCCGCGTGGTCAGGAACGCGGACCCGACCGCTCATGCCGAACGCGAGGCGATCCGTGACGCGCAGCGTCGACTCGAAACAGCAGACCTCGCGGGTGCGATTCTGTATTCAACCTCCAGGCCGTGCCGCTCATGCGAACAAGTGGCGGCGCAGGCCCGCATCAGCCGCATGTACTTCGGCGCCGACATGGTCGATGCAGGGCCGCCACGGCCCTGAACCTGCGTCGCATCCATTCCGATCGCCGGAAACCCTTACTGGGCCTCTTCGACCGGCACCCGCACGATCCGGGACTTGCCGCTTTCACCGGGGAAATCCTGGAATATCGCCCGGACCATGGGCCGGATCACCGGCGCCAGCGAGGCCGAGGGGCCTTCACTGGTCGCTTGAGCCTCGAAGACGCGCGTGCGGCTGTCCGGCTCCGCCGACCCGACCGCCGCCGGCTTCACTGCGCCGTCGGCAAGCCGATCGATTTCGACTTTGAGAGTTCGACGGTAGGCGCCGGAGTCCACCGGGCGTCCGCCACCGCCGATCGGGATCCCGATGCCGATGCCGAATGTTCCGACCGAAAAGCCACCGGAACCCACGCCGAAGCCGACCTGGCCGGTAGTGCCGCTCTCGGTGGCAACCGGACCTCCCGACACCGAGTAGCTGATGGCGACGCCCAGGTCCGCGGGGCCGGTGGGAGCGGGCACGAGGCCCTTTTCGGTGAGCGCGTCGCGCACGTAGCCGGCGTAGCTGTCGAACTCCAGGCTGTCCCGCTGCGCGGGGGTGGGCCTGATGACGAACCGCTGGCCCGCAAGTCCGTCGGCAACGCGGTGAAAGGTGGTGACCTGCGTGTCCAGGGTGCTGGCGCATCCCGTCAGCAGCGCCAGCAGCAGCGGCAGCGTCGGCGGCAGGGTTCGGAAAAGAGCGGGGCGGGTCGGCACGTGGGTTGCTCTCAGTCGGTTGCAGTTGTCCTTAGCCATAATAGGCGATCCGGGCCGGGCGCTCCGGGCCGGACCCGATGAGCAACCGGCATGCCGGCCTTTCAACGTTGCTGCGTTGTTGTCACCCATGTCCGATTCCGTGTCCTTCCGTGCCCGTTCATCCCAGTCGCCGGGGCCATCTGTTCGAGTGAGTACTACGGGATTCTTTGCGGCCCTGGCTACCCGCGATCGCCGCCGCCGGGAGACGAAGTGGTCGCGCAGTCGTTCGACATCCGCCGCGCTGGCTTGCGCGATGACGCTGGGCGCGTGCATGACTGCCGACCCGACCCTGGAGCGGATGCCGAGCCCGGCCGAGAGCCACGCATTGATCACCCGCCTGCTGCCACCGCGCACCCCTGATCGCGCGGGCTGGGCGACCGACATCTACGCCGCGTTTACCGCCCTGAAGCTCGTGCCGACCGCCGACCGGGTGTGCGCGGTGCTGGCGGTGACCGAGCAGGAGTCCGGCTATCAGGTCAATCCCGCGGTGCCGGGCCTGGCGAAAATCGCCTGGAAGGAGATCGAGGACCGGGCGGGCGGGCTCGGCATACCGGCAGTGGTGGTGCGGTCCGCGCTCAAGATCGACTCGCCCGATGGACGCAGCTACAGCCAGCGCATCGATGCCGCCCGCACGGAGCAGGAACTGAGCGATACCTTCGAGGACCTGATCGGCGTGGTGCCGATGGGCAAGACCCTGTTCGGGCGCTGGAATCCGGTGCGCACCGGCGGTCCGATGCAGGTGAGCATCGCGTTTGCACAGGAGCACAGCCGCTCGCGGCCGTATCCCTACAACCCGGCGCAGAGCATCCGGCAGGAGGTGTTCACTCGCCATGGCGGCATGTACTTCGGCATCGCCCACCTGCTCGACTACCCGGCTTCATATGATCGGCAGCTGTTCCGCTTTGCCGATTTCAACGCGGGACACTATGCGAGCCGCAATGCCGCGTTCCAGAACGCGGTGAGCGTGGCCTCCGGGGAGTCGCTGGTCCTCGACGGCGACCTGGTGGATCATCGCGCCTCGTCGAAAAACCCCGGCAGCACGGAATTGGCGACCCGCTCGCTCGGCGAGTCGCTCAAGATGAGCGACGCGGAGATCCGCCGGGCGCTGCAGGCCGGCAACAGCGTCGAGTTCGAGCAGGAGCCGCTGTACCGGCAGGTCTTCGCGCTCGCAGATAAGAAGGCGGGGCGCGCATTGCCGCGGGCCATGGTGCCGCGAATCAAACTGAAGAGCCCCAAGATCACCCGCAATCTCACCACCGCCTGGTTCGCGGAGCGGGTGGAAGGGCGTTACCGGCGCTGTCTCGGGCGTGACGAAGCGTCCCTGTCCCGAACCGGTCCCAGCTGAGTCCGATCGTTCACTTGCGCCGGTTCAGCCCTGCATCCGACGGCTCACCAGCCCCACAGCAGCTTGCGCGACACCCAGCCGACGGCACCGTCTTCCTGACCGACCTTCACCCAGCTGCGTTTGCGCTCGATAGTGCGCAGCACCTCGCCGTACACCGCTTTGCCGGCGATGGCGTACCGGGTGCCCGGGCCGCTGCGGATGTTGGCAATCTTGACCCTGACGATGTGATGCGGGCTTTTCCCGGCAAGCGGACGGTAGATCCAGCCGGTGTCTTTCTCGAAGTCGCGAACCTTGTACCACTTGCCCTTGCGGCCGATCACCTCCAGGGGGTAGCCCTTGATCAGGCTCCAGAGCGCCTCGTGCCGGGTGCCGGGTCCGGCGCGCATGTTGATTTCCGGCCGGTTCACGCTGACCATTTCCGCGGCATGCGCAAGCGGACTGAGCAGCGGCAGCAGCAGGAGCAACGGCAGCACGAGTGCCGCCAGCAGTCTCGCCGTCGGCAATCGTGAGGTCCGCAGGGCTGGACGGGATGATCGATCAGGACGGTGCGCGGTTGCGATTCCGGGCATGGTGGTTCCTTGCAAGTAAAGGAGAGTGGGAAAGCGACGCGCGGAGTAGGTCGCGCGTCGATTTGACCACAGCGCGGGCTTCGTCCCTACCCACGCCGTGGCTACTCCAGTCGTTCAGGGCTTGATCTTGCTGCTGAACTCGTTGGTGAAGACCTCGTTGAGCACCAGCGCCTTGTCGGGCTTGTTGTTGGCGAATGTGATGTCGATGGTCTTCTGCATCAGCTCCGGTTCGATCCAGCCGAGACCGTGTTTGGCCGAGCGCTCCGTGACACACAGGTCGAGGATCTGGGGCATCGTCGCCAGCAGCGTTGTCCGGTCCAGTCCCGGCACCTGCTCGACCATCGCATCGATCGACGCGGCCGGATCGGCCTTCGCATCGCGCCAGCCCTTGTGCGTGGCGCGCAGGAAGCGCTCGATCAGCTTGGGATTCTTGCGCGCGGTCTCGCCGTTCACGAAGTAGGTGTGGCCGTAGATCGGCAGGCCGAAATCCGCCCACAGGAGATGGCCGACCTCACCCTTGCCGAGGACCTTCTCCCAGATCGCGAAGCTCGTATAGAGGTCGAAGGCGCCGTCGACGTCGTTGCCGGCCACGATCGCCTGCTTGCCTTCGGGCTTGACGTTGACCAGCGTGACGCTCTGCGGATCGACGCCGTTCATTGCGGCAAACGCCGGCCAGAGGACCCGATGGGAATCGGCCGGCGGCACGGCGATCTTCTTGCCTGCCAGGTCCTTCGGCGTCTTGATGTCGGCGCTCTTGCGAAAGAAGATGTTATTGCCTGCCTTGTCGTAGACCACGGCCACCATCTTCAGGTTGGCACCCTTGCTGATCGCGGTCAGGACGGTGGGCGCATCCGAGATCCCCACGTCCGACTGGCCGAGGTCGATCTTCTTGGCGCTGTCGGCGGAGCCGCTGCCGCGCAGTACCGTCAGGTCGAGTCCTTCTTCCTGGTAGTAGCCTTTCTTCATGGCCAGGTAGATCGGCGAATGGTCGGCCAGATGGAACCAGTTGAGCTGCAACTGGATCTTGTCCGCGGCCTGCGCCGCCAGCGACATCGTCAGCAAGGCAGCGGCGGCGAGCAGGGCTCCTGTCCGGCCTGGTCCTCGCCGGAAGTCTGCCGGCCATGATCCGGCCTGCGCGCCGGTCTGCCCGTTGAGCATCGATGCCGGGTCCTGTCCCGGGAAATGTCCGAGGTTCGATCTCGTTGCCTGCTTCATGTCTCGCTCCTGTTGGTAGTGTCCAGCTTGCAGTGTCCAGCCTGCATGTCCAGCCTGCAGGGTCCAGCCTGGTGTGTCCAGCCTAGCCGGTGGTGTCTTCGCGATGGGCCCAGGGTGCAACCAGCCGCTCGACGGCGACCACCACGCCGTAGAGCACGAGCCCCAGGACCGAAATCAGCATCAGCGAGGCGAAGATGGACGCGGTCTCCATGGTCACCCCCCCGGTGATGATGAGCGAGCCCAGCCCGCGTTCAGAGGCGACGAACTCGCCCACCAGCGCGCCGATGACGCTCATCGTGGCATTGAGTTTGAGGCCGACGAAGATGTAGGGAATGGCGTTCGGGAACCGGATCTTGCGAAGCACCTGCCAGCGGCTCGCGCGCAGTGTTCGCACCAGATCCAGCATTTCAGGCTCGGCGGCGGCAAGGCCGACGGCGGTGTTGACCACCATCGGGAAGAACGCGATGGTGGTGCCGATCAGGATGTTGGGCCAGATCCCGTAGCCGAGCCAGACCACGAACAGCGGCGCCAGCGCGATCTTCGGCAGGGTGTTGAACAGGATCAGCACCGGCATGACGGTCCGCAGCAGCAGGTCGTTCCAGACCACGACGATGGCGAGCAGCACGCCGAGCACGGCCGACAGCGCAAACGCGCCCAGCACCGCATAGAGGGTGGCCAGGAAGTTGTTGGTCCACTGATAATTGGCGTCGAACAGCTTCTGTGCGGCTGCCCAGGGCGTGGGCAGGATGTACTCCTTGACGCCGAGGGCGACCACCGCCACCTGCCAGGCCAGCACGATCGCGCACATCACCAGTACGCTGGGGAGGTAATAGACGACGCCGGCGAGAAACCGGCTCAGGAAGCCTGGCTCCGACGAACTAATCATCTGCCTGCGAGGCGGGCTTGCCGGCCGCGTCATGCGTCATGGCGCGCATGGTCGCCCAGTCCGGCGCCGCGCCGCTGGCAAATCCGGTGCAGCCGAGCGAGCCGATGGCAAGCGTCCCGTCGCGGATCTTCACCCTCACCGCGCCGTGACTGCGTTCATACAGGTCGGGGTGTGCCGCCAGGAAGGCATCCTGCTCGGCCTTGGGCAGGCCGGCCATCCCGTTGACATAGTGGTGGCCGTTACGCTCGACATGGCGCACGCCCATCAGCGACACCAGGGCCAGGTCCTGCTGCAGGGCCAGCCCGGCCTGGATGGTGAGGTCTTCGGCGCTCATCAGGTAGCGCGGGTTGGTGGGATCGATCGCCTCGTCATGGCCCTCCTCGTGGTTCCACTTGAGGCAGCGCGCACGGTTGATCAGCGACTTGTAAAACCCCTTGCAGGTCTTGGAAGAGACCCCGGTGTATCCCAGTTCGCGCGCCCGGACGAAGGCCGACAGCGAGTCATCGGATTCGTCGATGATCACCGGCTTCTGCGCGGACAGTCCGCTGACGTTCTGGCTGAGCGCATTCTGGCGTTTGATCGGCTGCTCGATGAACGACACGCTGCGGCATAGCCGCGCAAGCTCCGGCTCGGCCCGCATCCGGTGCCACAGTTCCATCACACCATCGACATCCTCGTACTGCTCGTTGCCGTCGAGGGACACGCGGTAGCCGCCTTCGATGCGGTCCAGCACGCGGGCGATGCGGCCGAGGCGATCAAGGTCCGCTTCCAGGTTGCCGCCCACCTTGAGCTTGAACCATCGGTGGCCGTAAGCCGTGATCACTTCCTGGAGAGTCTCGGGCAGGCCGTCGCCGACCCGTACGGCTTCGTCCTCCGCCGTGATCGGATCCACCAGCCCCACCGTATGACGGGCGCTGATCGTTGCGGCCGGCTGCAATCGGCTGAGGAAACCATCGAAGTCGAACCCGGCAAGGTCGGGACACAGGTCGGTGGACCGGATGCCGGCGAGATTGGCGCGGATCACTTCGTGAAAGGATCGTCCCAGTGCGCGGCACACGGCATCCAGGACGGCGCGATCGATCAGCGCCGGCCCGTAGTTGGCCACCAGTCCGTTCAGGCCCAGTGCCGCAGCGCGCTGGATCTGGTCCTGGTAGTGGGAGGTGAAGTGATCGAATGCGCTCGCGGTCTGTCCGCCAAGGTACAACTGCCGCGCCAGCCGCAGCGATGCGCGCAACTGCTCGAAGTTGTCCTCGTTGCTCAAGGCCTGGTTCTTGTCGAACCACTTGGGCGCCAGCAATTCCGCCGAAGCACCCTCGGACGAGCGGCCGTCCTCCAGCCGGATGCGGACCCGGGCGAATACCTGCGGCGCCTCGGTCAGCGTGACGACGCCGAAGCGAAACGGCATGCGCAGCGTCACGTCGCGCTCGAAGAAGTCGATCGATTCGACGAGGAAACGGGGGGCCGGGGTGCTGCCTGTCATGCTGGGCTGTCCTTGGTGTCGACGCAACAGGCGTCCGGCGGTTACTCCATGCCGAGCAGCTTGTAGATTCGCCGGGTGTAGGCGCCGAAGCGTTCCTGGGTTTTCAGGTCGAGTGTACGCGGATGGGGCAGGTCGATGGTGAAGTTGTCGGCCATCCGGGCCGGGCCTGCGGTGAACACCACAACGCGGGAGCCCAGGAACACCGCCTCCGAGATGCCGTGAGTCACGAAGACGATCGTCTTGCCCGACTCCTTCCAGATGCGCAGCAGCTCGAGATTCATCTTTTCACGGGTGAGGGCGTCGAGGGCGCCGAATGGTTCGTCCATCAGCACCAGCTTTGGATCGTGGATCAGCGAGCGGGCGATTGCGGCGCGCTGCTGCATGCCTCCGGACAGTTCATAGGGATACTTGTCCTCGTAGCCCGACAGCCCCACCAGCGCGAGCAACTCGCGGCCGCGTTCGCGGGCGGCGGCCATCGGCAGGCCGAGCAGTTCCGCCGGCAGCAGGACGTTGTCGAGGATGCGGCGCCACTTGAGCAGCAGCGGCGCCTGGAAGACCATGCCGATGTCCCGCGCGGGATCGAAAGCGTGGCTGGCCGAGCCGATCGTCACGGTGCCTTCGTCGTGGCCGTGAAGGCCCGCGAGGATCTTGAGCAGGGTCGACTTGCCGCAGCCCGACGGCCCGACCAGCGAGACCAGTTCACCGGGCATCACGTCGAAACTCGCGTCGGAAATGGCGAGATGTTCCTTGCGGCCGCTGCGATAGACCTTGCTGACGCCCGCGAGGTGGATGAAGGGTTCCGCCGTGGCGGTGCTGTCGTGACCGTTCATCAGAGCCGTGCGTCCTTGGGGATCAGCAGAAATTCCAGCAGGAGCACCAGGCCGTAGAGCGTCATGCCGATCAGGGTGATCAGCAGCACTGCCATGAACATGGCCGGTGTATCCAGCGTCACCTGCACCTGCAGCATCAGGTAACCCAGGCCACGGTCGGATCCCAGGAATTCACCGACGATGGCGCCGGCAACGGCAAGGATCGCCGCGACCTTCATGCCGGCAAAGACATAGGGAAGCGAGCCGGGCAACTGGATCTTGGTGAACAACTGCCAGCGCGAACCGTGCAGCGAGCGCACCAGGTCGAGCAGATCGGGCTCCACTTCCCGCAGTCCCCGGGCAGTGTTGAGCAGGATCGGGAAGACCGCGATCGAGAACGCCATCATCGTGTTGGGAAAGACGCCGTACTTGAACCAGACGATGAACAGCGGTCCGAGCGCCACCTTGGGGATCATGTTCAGTGTGACGAGCAAGGGCAGGACCAGGGCCTCCAGGCTGCGCGACCAGGTGAAGCACAGTGCGAGCAGCACTCCGACCACCAGGGCCAGGAAATAGCCGCCGAAGATCTCCGTGCCGGTCACCCGGACGTTGAACCACCAGTCGTAGTTGGGCGACAGCAGGGACTGGAAGGTGTCGCCAGGCGACGGCATGACGAAGCGGGGCACCTCCCCCAGACGCACGAACAGGTACCAGGCGAGCAGCAGCGCGAGGTGCGCGAGTATCGCCATGCTGTAGCGGCCCCCGGTGCTGTCGAGCCACTCCCTCATCAACCGAGCCAGCGGGAAAGGTTGGCGGCAACGAACGCGTCGTCGGCAAGGTCCGCATGCTCGCGGCAGACCCGGTCGATCTCCGCTGCCTGCCCCGGCGACAGGGTCTCTTCGGGATCGAGGCACCAGATGCCCTGCAGCAGACCCTGGCGACGCAGCACCTCATGACAGCCCGGGATGCACCCGGCGAAATCATTGGCGACGTCGAAGAAGGCGCTGTTGCAATCGGTGACGCGGGAGTCCAGGGCCAGCAGTGCCGGATCGATGGCGCCTCCCGCCACGGCGGCGTGGATCTGCTCGAGCATCTGCACGGCGCCGCGGGTCCAGACGCTCCAGTGCCCGAGCAGCCCGCCCCGGATCCGGACGCTGATGAGGTCAGGGCCGCGCGCTGACCTCGAAGGGGGACGAGCAGGTCCAGCACGATATGGTCGTCGTTGCCGGTGTAGAGCGTGACCCGGTCCTCGGCGCGCGCGGCGACCACCCCCCGGATCACGTCGAGCGTGCGGTAGCGGTTGAACGGGGCCATCTTGATGGCGATGACGTTGTCGATGGCCGCGAAACGGCGCCAGAACTCGGCCGGCAAGGCGATGCCGCCGACCGATGTCTGCAGGTAGAAGCCGACCAGGGGAATGATCCGGGCGATCTGTTCGCAATGTGCGATCAGTTCGTCGACCGACGATCCCTTCATCGGCGCCAGCGACAGGAGGCCGGCGTGGTAGCCGTGGGCGAGTGCGACCTGCGCCTCCTTGCAGTGCCTGATCCGTGCGCCCGGCGAGTCCGGCGATCATCACCAGCGGGCGATCGGTCCATTCCCGCGCGGCGCGGGCCGCCTGCTCCAGCACCGGTTCATAGAGGCCGACGTCGCGGATCGCGAACTGGGTCGAATGCACGCCCACGGCGAGGCCGCCGGCGCCGGCGTCAACGTAGTAGCGGGTGAGGGCACGCTGGCGCACAGGGTCGAGTCGGCGCGCTGCGTCGAGTGCCAACGGGTGCGCCGGGAATGGCGGTGCCGGATCGCAGCAGGTCGGTAATCTCGACGGGCAGGTCTGACCGGTGAAGCTTCATCGCGAGGAGCCTGTCGGAGTATGGGAAGGGGCCGCTTTTGGTGCGAACCCGTCGGACCCCTAAAATATGATCATTCTATTGATGTAACCATTCGGTTAATTTACTCTAACGCAGCCACGCAGGCCCGTCAACGCCAGGCCGCTGCTGCTGCGCCAGGAATGACGCGGGGCGTATCCGCGCCGCTTTCCCGAAGAACCAGACAACAGGAGAATACATGTCCATTCGAATCAAGTTCGGCGCCGCCGTTGCTGCCGCGGCCGCAGCCGCCCTGATGATGTCCGCGCCGGCTCAGGCCCAGCAGAAGCTCGACTTCATCCTCAACTGGGTGCCTGGTGGTGACCATATACCGTATTACTACGCCAAGAAGATGGGCTGGTACGAGCAGGCCGGCATCGACCTCTCGATCGAGCCCGGCAAGGGCTCCGCGCTGGCGACCCAGAAGG
Organism: uncultured beta proteobacterium; assembly: GCA_963834335.1. Taxonomy (GTDB): domain Bacteria; phylum Pseudomonadota; class Gammaproteobacteria; order Burkholderiales; family Burkholderiaceae_E; genus Lautropia. Next base: position 689,701 of record CAWIBK010000009.1, read on the forward strand.
TCGGCGCGGGCGCCAATCCGATCGGGCTGGCGGACATGGCCGGCGTGCTGGTGGCCAAGGGCAAGGGTGCCGACACCGTGGCCGTCTTCAATGTCTATGCCAACTCGCCGCAGGGCATGTACTGGCTCAAGAGCTCCGGCATCAAGGGGATCAAGGACCTGGCCGGCAAGAAGATCGGCAATCCCGCGGGAGACGGCGCGCGCGTCATGTGGCCGGCGCTGGCCAAGGCCAACGGCATCGATCCGAAATCCGTCACCTGGGTCAACCTCGATGCCAATGCCAAGCTCGCGGCCTTGAAGTCGCAGGCGGTCGACGCCACCACGTCGTTCTACAACATCCATCATATCTTCCAGCGCGAACTCGGCGACGACCTGGGATTCCTTGCCTGGCGTGATGCGGGCCTCAATCCTTACGGCAACTCGGTGATCGTCAACGCCAAGTTCCTGGCGGACAACAAGCCGGTCATCGAAAAGTTCGTCAAGGTCACGCAGCGCGCCTTTGCGGCCTGCGTCAAGGATCCCAAGCCGTGCGTGCAGGCGATGATCGACGTCAACGGTGCGCTCAAGTTCGACAATGAGCTGACCAACTGGGGGCTGGTGGAAGTGCTTATGAGCGACAAGCACTCGCGCGAACAGGCGCTGGGCATTCACGATGACGCCCGGATGAAGGACGATTACGCAGCTGGTGAAGGAGTACATCGGCTACGACAAGGATTTCGACGTCAAGTCCGTCTACACCAACGAGTTCCTCGACCGCTCGATCAAGATGACCAAGTAGGCGGCACGGCCCGTGGTGGTCAGCCCAGTTCCGGGCCGGCCACCAGCACCATCGGCGCCGGATCCCCCGGCGTCCGGCTGGCGCCCCGAATCATCCGTGTGAAACGGCGTTGCGGCGCGAAGCCGCGCTGCCGCAGCCATCCGTCCAGGTGCTCGTGGCGGTCCACCAGGTCGACATAGACCGGCGCGTCGATCGTCGTCAGGGCATTGTCGAGCAGGGCCCGGGCGGCGCCGGCATCTGTCGCGACCAGGGGCCCGAGCTGGCAGGCTTCCCGTCCGTCGCGGCCGAGGACGAAGCCGATGACCCCGCCGGCATTCTCGGCTACTCGGGCGGCCGCGGGCAGGCGATCCGCAAGCCGGCGCAGGACCGGGTCCCGGCTGGCGCCGAATGCCGCAGCATCGAGGGCGAAAATGGCCGGCCAGTCCGCGGGCGTGAGCGCGCGGATGTGCGTGACCCCCGCGGTCCCGGCGGCCTGCTCGGGCGAGGCGGGCGAGACGGCCGTCGCAGGTGTCGCAGGCGTGACATGAGCGGGGCTGGCAGCCTCCCGGCGATAGCGCTGGAAGCCCCAGGTGGGCACGAACCCCGCCTGGGCGTAGACCGGATAGCCTGCCGGGGTCGCATCCAGGATCGGCAGCGTGCCGCGCGCGTGCAGCCAGTCCAACGCATGGCGCAGCAGGCGGCCGGCAAAGCCACGTCGCCGGCACTGCGGCAGCACCAGCACCATGCTCACCCAGGCACAGCCATCGAATGGAATCACCACGATCGACGCGGCGAGGCTGCGGCTGCCGTCGACAGTGTCCTCGATTCCCCAGCCCTGGCCGAGCTCGATCATCATCCGCCAGTCCGCTTCGTTCTGGTTCCAGTGCGCCGAGCGTGACAGCGCCAGGCAGCCGGGCAGGTCGGCGACGCGGAGGGGGCGAGGGTCGGCGGGGTCGCGGTCGGTCGGAAAGGGCGGGGCCGAGGTGCGGTCAGTACTTGCCATCGCGGGTCGAAAAATGCGTCGGCTTGCCCAGGCTGGGACCGCCCGCCACGACCCAGTCGGCGACCCAGTCGATCATCCGCTGCAGCGGCACCCGGGGCTGACCGAGCAGGCGCTGCGATTCCGACGTGTCTTCCAGCCAGGCGGTTGGCGCTTCGGTGCCGCTGAACTGCGGCGTGCGGCCCAGGCGCCGGCCGAACTCCTGCGCCAGCCATCGGATGCTGGTATGCGACGGGCCGGTGATGTTGATCGGCGTGGTCGGGGTGGTGCAATGCGCGAGCAGGCGCAGCGACTGGTCGTTGGCGTCGCCCTGCCAGATGACATCGGCATGGCCCATGGTGAGATCCAGCGTGACGTCGGCATGCACCGCCTTGGCCACGTCGTGCAGCACGCCGTAGCGCATGTCGATCGCATACGACAGGCGGACGGCGCGGCCCGGGGTGCCGTACTTGCGCGAGCCGTATTCGAACATCCGCTCGCGTCCCACGCAGGAATTGGCATAGTCGCCCGATGGCGGCGTCGCCGGCGTGGCCTCGGAGGCGCCGGGTCCATCGACCGGCACGAACGGGTAGACGCAGGCGGTCGAGAACGACACGATGCGCGCGTTCCTGAAGGTCTCCGCCACCATCATCGGCACGCCGACATTCATCATCCAGGTCAGGGCGGCGTTGTCTGCGGCCCCGAACTTGTGCCCGGCCATGAAGACGATGTTCCTGACGCCGTCATCGACATTGGGCAGGCGTTCGAGCGCGGTGCGATCGAGCAGGTCGCAGGGCAGGCATTCGACGCCGTGTTCCTCCAGCGACGCACGCAGGGACGGATCGGTAGAAGCGCGCGACGCCGATCACCCGCTTGCCCGGCGCGGCCCGCTTGGCCATGCGGGCGAGGGTCGGGCCCATCTTGCCGCCGACACCCAGCACCATGATGTCGCCGTCGACACCGGCGAGATCGGCGACCAGTTCGGGCGAAGGCTGGCTCATGAAGTCTTCGAGCGCCGCGACATCGGCAAAGCGCTCCGGCAGGGTGAAAGGAGTCGTGCTCACTGGATCGCACTGCCTTCGAAGAGATCCCGTCCGCGGGCAAGCGCCCGCATCTTCGCGTCGGCGATGGAACGCTTCAGCATCCAGAATCCGCAATCAGGATGGATGTAGTGCACGCGCCCCGCGCCGAGGACCTGTTCGGCACGTTCGATCGCGCGCGCCACCTGGTCTGCGCTTTCAATGTCGGTGACCTTGATGTCGACCACGCCCAGGCCGAAGCCGATCTCGGGTCGCAGGTCCTTCAAGGCCAGCAGCTCCTCCGGGGGGCGATGGGCGCACTCCAGGATCACATGATCGGCGTGCAGCGCGTTGAGGTACTGCATCAGCTGGTCCCAGCTGCCCTTCTGGATCGACTGTCCGCCATAGTTGCCGAAACAGAGATGGACGGCAGGCGTGCCTTGTACCGCATCGAGCATGCGATTGATCGACGACGCAGCCCATTCCCACTCTTCCGGATGCCCGGGCAGGTTGGCCTCGTCGATCTGCACCACGTCGGCGTCGAGATAAGCGATCTGGTGGGCGAGGGCGTCCGCGATCGCATGGGCCAGTTCCGGCGTGTCCCGATAGTGCTTGTTGATCAGCGTCTTGGCCAGCATGTGCGGACCGGTCACGGTGAACTTGAAAGTATTGCTGGCCAGAGCTTTGGCGCGCGAGCAGGCCAGCGGCAGGTCGAGGCTGCCGTGCCCGATCGGTCCGACGACAGTGCCGGGCGGCCGGGTGCGGAACTTCATGCCGGTGCTGGTGCGATAGGCGATCAGCTCGTCGAACGAGAACCGCTGGGTGATGCCGTCCATCGGCCGCACGAAGTACTCGATCATCCCGTTGGTCTCGGGATGATCGATGTCGAATCGATACAGCTCGCCGTCGCACACCACGTCCACGCCCGCCTGCTGCTGGATGTCGATGATCAGGCGGGTGGCATCCATCAGCGCCTGGTCCGAGGGGCTGCTGATCAGCCACTCCGGCACAGGATAGGATCCGACGACGGTGGTTTTTATTCTGGGCATGACGCCTCGGCGCAAGGAAAGGGAAACGGAAACGGGGCGGGCGGGGCGGGCGCTGGCGCCCGTCGACGGTCCCGGGATTGACTGGACGGTGACAAACCGTGGGCCAGTCGATGGTAATGCCGGCCGGCAAGTGCTTCAACCCGCGTTGACGGGACCGCCGGCCTCGACGTACATTATTAACTAACAGGTTAATAAGTCGAAGTGGAGGCCATGATCCTGACCGAGTCCGATATAGCCCGTTATCGGCATGTCGGCCATCTGACGGTGCCAGGGATCTTCCGCGCGGAGCAGACCGATGCGGTGATCGCCGATATCGAGCGTTGGGGCGAGGAGTTCCTTGCCGAGCTGGCCCCGGCGCAGCGCGCCTGGTACGTGGACGGCGGCGTCAGCGCCCGCGCGGTGCTGCGCAAGCTGGACAATCCCCATCATTTCCGAGAGCCGGTGCGCGCGCTCGCGCGTTCGCCCGCGCTGGTCGGTCTGGTGGAACAGCTGATCGGCCCGGGCATCTGGGTCTACTTCAGCCAGATCTTCTTCAAGCCCCCGGAGGGCGGCGGGCCGAAGCCGGCGCACCAGGACAACTACTACTTCGGCCCGAACGACCCGGAAGGCGTGGTGACCGCCTGGATCGCGCTCGACGATGCGACCCTGGAGAACGGCTGCCTGTACTTCGGCGAAGGCACCAACCTCGGACCGGTGTACGCGCACGAGGCGCCGGCCGCAGAGCCGTTCAACCTGCAGTTGCCGCAGGCCATCCTCGCACGGCAGCCGATGATGCCGGCGCCGGTGCTGCGCGGCGGTGTGTCCTTGCATCACGGCAATACCTTTCACCAGTCCGGCCCGAACCTGTCGACCCGCTGGCGCCGCGCCTGTGCGCTGCATTTCGTCAACCACAAGACCTGGTTCGAGCATCCGGCACTGCCCTACGATGACAGCTTGAGGCTGCGCATAACCTGAGATCGACCGGATCGATCGCCCCCCTCGTGGAGAGTCAATGAGTACCAGAAGACTCGGCATCATCATGCACGGCGTCACCGGGCGCATGGGCATGAACCAGCACCTGATCCGTTCGATCAAGGCGATCCGCGAGCAGGGTGGTGTCAGGCTGTCCAACGGCGATCGCGTCATGCCGGACCCGATCCTGATCGGCCGCGGTGCAGAGCGGATGCAGGCGCTCGCGAAGCAGCATGGCATCGAGCGCTCGGGGACCGACCTGGACAAGGCGCTGGCCAACAAGGCGGACACTGTGTTCTTCGATGCGGCCACCACGCAGATGCGCCCGTCGCTGATCAAAAAGGCGATCGCCGCGGGCAAGCACATCTATTGCGAGAAACCTTCCGCCACCAATCTTGCCGAGGCGCTGGCGATCTACGAGGCTGCCCGCAAGGCAGGTGTGAAGCATGGCGTGGTACAGGACAAGCTGTGGCTGCCGGGCCTGCTCAAGCTCAAGATGCTGATCGACTCGGGCTTCTTCGGACGCATCCTGTCGGTGCGCGGGGAGTTCGGCTACTGGGTGTTCGAAGGCGACCTGCAGCCGGCGCAGCGGCCGTCGTGGAACTACCGCGAGGAGGACGGCGGCGGCATCATCCTCGACATGCTGTGCCACTGGCGCTACGTGGTCGACAACCTCTTCGGCGCCGTCAAGAGCGTGTCCTGCCTCGGTGCCACCCACATCCCCCGGCGCTGGGACGAGAACGGCGAGCCGTATCAGGCGACCGCCGACGATGCGGCTTATGCGACCTTCGAAACCGACCAGGGGGTGATCGCGCACTTCAACAGTTCCTGGTGTGTGCGGGTGCGCCGCGACGACCTGCTGACGCTGCAGGTGGACGGCACCCACGGGTCCGCGGTCGCGACGCTGCGCGGCTGCCGCACGCAGGCGCGCGTGAACACGCCCAAGCCGGTGTGGAATCCGGACCTGCCGCAGCCGATCGATTTCTTTGCCGGCTGGCAGGAGGTACCGGACAGCGTCGTTTTCGACAACGCCTTCAAGGCGCAATGGGAACTCTTCATCCGCCATCTCGAGGAAGACGCGCCGTTTCCCTGGGGGCTGCGCGAGGGCGCCAAAGGCGTGCAGCTGGTCGAGGCGGGCCTGCAGTCGTGGCGGGAACGGCGCTGGGTCGACCTCGGCGAGTTGCCCGCCTGATCACGACCGCGCCAACCGCGGCATCAAACTCAACTCCGGGAGCAGAACGCCATCATGGACCGACGACTCTTTCTCCAGCATGGCGCGGCCGCGGCCGCGCTGACATTGTCCGGCGCAGCCGCCGCTCAGGCGGGTTTTCCAGACAAACCGATCCGGATCGTGGTGCCGTTTCCGCCGGGGGGCTCGGTCGACGCGTTGGCCCGCCACATCGCCCAGCGGCTGACGACTTCGCTCGGACAGAACGTGGTGGTGGAGAACAAGGCCGGCGGCAACAGCGTGATCGGCTCGGATTACGTCGCCAAGCGGCCCGGCGACGGCTATACGCTGCTGGTCAATGCCGGCAACCTGGTGATCAACCAGCACCTGCTCAAGACACCCTACGATCTCGACGGCGACTTCACCCCGGTGGCGCTGCTGGCCAAGGGCGCGCTGATCGTCTGCGTGACGCCTAACCTGCCGGCGAAGTCCTTCCCGGAACTGGTTGCCCTGGCAAAGGAGAATCCGGGCAAGCTGAACTTTGCTATCGGCAGCATCGGCTCGGGTGGCCATATCGCCACCGAACTGCTGAAAGGTCGCACCGGCACCGACCTGTTCGTGCTGCCGTACAAGGGCTCGCAGCCGGCTTACGTGGATCTCATGAGCGGAGAGATCCAGGGGTTCGTCGAGCCTGCCCTGGGCGCCATGCCGCATGTCAAGAGCGGCCGCATCCGCGCGCTGGCCGTCACGTCGTCGAGCCGCCTGGCGGCGCTCCCCGATGTGCCGACCGTGGCGGAGTCGGGGGTGTCGGGTTTCGAGTTCTACGCCTGGTACGGCATGTGGGCCCCCGGCCAGACGCCGGCGGCGGTGGTGACCCGGCTCAACGACGAAGTCAACCGGATTCTCGGCGAGGCCGAGTTGAAGGACCGGCTGGCGGCGCAGGGATTCGACACCCAGAACCTGTCGCCGGCGGCGTTCGGCCGTTTCGTCCAGGACGACTACCGCTCGGTCGGCCAGATCATCGCGGACGCGAAGATCAAGGCGCAATGACCGCGTCCCCCGGACCTGCACAACCCAGGCTGCCGGCGCGAGTCGGCGTGATCGGGCTGGGCCTGGTCGGCCGCTCGCTCGCCGCGCGCGCGCTCGCAGGTGGCTGCACGGTGCTGGGGTTCGACGTGTCGGAGGCGGCCGCAGCGCAGGCAGGGGCGCTCGGTGTCACGCTGCTGCCCGACACCAGCCGGCTGGCCGGTTCCTGCGAGGCGCTGCTGGTTTGCGTCTTCGACGACGCCCAGCTTGCCGAGGTGAGCGGGCAGCTTGCGCAGGCAGCGGCCGAGGGCGTCACGCCGGACCTGGTGGTCAACGCAGCCACCTGCAGCCCGCAGGCGGTGGAGGCTGCGGCGTCACTGATGACGCGTCACGCGATCGCCTTCATGGAAATGCCCCTGTCCGGCTCGAGCGCGCAGATTCGTGACGGCGAAGCACTGGCGCTGATCGGCGCGGACCCCGTGACCCTGGCCCGGTACCAGCCGCTGATCGACCTGTTGAGTCCGACGCAATTTCACGTCGGACCGCCGGGGGCGGCAGCGCGCGCGAAACTGGCCTCCAACCTGGTGCTCGGCCTGAACCGGGCGGCCCTCGCGGAAGGGCTTGCGCTGGCCGAAGGGCTGGGCATCGACGGACACCGCTTTCTCGACCTGCTGCGCCGCTCGCCCGCCTATTCACGCGCCGTCGACACGGTGGGGCCGCGCATGGTGAGCCGTGATTTCCGGCCGCAGTCGCGACTGCGCCAGCATCGCAAGGACCTGGCCCTGATCCTGGCGCAGGCCGCCACGATTCCCCAGGCATTACCCCTTTCCGAGGCCCACGCCGCCCTGCTGGATCGGGCGATCGCCCTGGGGCTGGGCGAGTCCGACAACGCCGCCGTGATCGCGGCGCTGACGGCGGCTGGCTGATACAACTTTCTTGAGGCAATCCGAGATGTCCGCACTGACCTTACCCGACCGCGCCGGCTTGCTGCGCACCTTCACGCTGTCCCGCCCGAAGGGCTATCCGCAGAAGGCGGCGGGGCCGTTCAACCGGATCGCCTATTCCGCCGCCCACGTGGTCGCTGATCCGCTCTCCACGGCCGATCCCTGGGTCAGTGCGGCTGTCGACTGGGACGCCACCATCGCCTATCGCCGGCGCCTGTGGGCGCTTGGGCTCGGGGTCGCCGAGGCGATGGACACCGCGCAGCGGGGCATGGGGCTCGACTGGCCGACGTCGCTGGAACTGATCCGGCGCTCGCTCGACGCGGCCAGGGACCAGCCCGGCGCGCTGGTCGCCTCCGGTTGCGGGACCGACCATATCGTGCCGACGCCGACGATGCGTATCGACGAGGTGATTGCGGCGTACGAGTCGCAGATGGAAGCGATCGAAGGACTCGGCGGCCGGCTGATCCTGATGGCGAGTCGGGCGTTGGCCGCCTGCGCCAGGTCGCCGGACGACTATGCAGAAGTCTACGACCGGCTGTTGTCGCAGGCGCGCGAGCCGGTGATGATCCATTGGCTGGGCGACATGTTCGATCCCGCGCTGGCGGGCTACTGGGGTCATGCCGACCCGATGGCGGCAATGGACGTCGCGGTCGACATCCTCAACCGGCACGCGGACAAGATCGACGGCGTGAAGATCTCCCTGCTGGACAAGGACAAGGAGATCGTCATGCGCCGGCGGCTGGCCGACGGCATCCGCATGTACACCGGCGACGACTTCAACTTCGCGGAACTGATCGCCGGTGACGAACACGGGCACTCGGACGCGCTGCTCGGCATCTTCGACGCGATCGCGCCCGCCGCCTCGGCCGCGCTCACGGCGCTGGCCCGGGGCGACACTGCCGCCTTCCACGAGATCCTGGGTCCGACGGTGCCGCTGTCGCGACATATCTTCTGCGCGCCGACGCGCTTCTACAAGACCGGCGTCGTCTTCATGGCCTGGCTCAACGGGTACCAGGATCACTTCGTGATGGTGGGCGGGCAGCAGTCGGCTCGCAACATCCTGCATCTGTCGGAGCTGTTCCGTCTCGCCGACGCCGCCGGCCTGCTGGAGGATCCGGACCTGGCCTGTGCGCGGATGTCGCAGTTGCTCGCTACCCAAGGCATCGACGCGCGGGCGCCCCGATGAGCACGGCTGCCAATACCGCCGGTACCGGCGCCGGCGGGGAGTCCGCCGATCAGGCCGGCCGCAGCCGGCCGTCCCCGGCACTGCTGTCGCTGAACACCGCGACGGTCGGCAAGCAGTGGAACCTGCGCCAGATGATCGAGGCCTGTGCGCGCCACGAAGTGCGCGGCATCTCGCCGTGGCGGGACAAACTGGCCGAACTCGGCGTGGACGAAGCGGCGCGCCTGATCCGGCATCACGGCCTGACGGTGACCGGGCTGTGCCGCGGCGGGATGTTCCCCGCCGCCGATGCCGCTGCCCGCGCCGCCGCCCTGGAGGACAACCGGCGCGCGGTCGACGACGCGGCGACGCTAGCCGCGCAGTGCCTGGTGCTGGTGGTCGGCGGGATCGTGCCGGGCACCCGCGACCTGCCGGGTGCGCGGCAGATGGTGTTCGACGGGATCGCGGAACTATTGGAGCACGCGCGCGCGCGCCGGGGTGCGGCTTGCGATCGAACCCCTGCACCCGATGTATTGCGCGGATCGCGCCTGCGTGAACACCATCGACCAGGCGCTGGACATCTGCGATGCGCTCGAGCCCCGCGCCGCCGGTGCGGCGCCCAGCGGCGCGATCGGCGTGGCCGTGGACGCCTACCATGTCTGGTGGGATCCCAACCTTGCCGGGGCCATTGCGCGCATCGGCCGCGAGCGCCTGCTCGGTTACCACATCTGCGACTGGCTGGTGCCGACCCGGGATCTCCTGCTCGATCGCGGCATGATGGGTGACGGGGTCATCGACCTGCCGGCGCTGCGGGCGCTGGTCGAGGCGCAAGGCTACAACGGGATGCACGAGGTCGAGATCTTCTCGAACCACTGGTGGTCCCAGGATCCTGACGCGGTGATGCGAACGATCAAGGAGCGGCACCAGCGCTGTTCGTGAGAGGCGCCGGCGCGGCCCCTCAGCGCTTGCTGGCCAGATCGTCCGCGCCGAGGTAGATCCGGTTCCAGCTGGGGCTTATCACCAGTTCATTGATGCACACCCTCGGCGGCGCCGTGATCGCATAGGCAATCGCCGATCCGACGTCCTCCGGCAGCAGCATCTTCGCGATATCCGCTTCCGGCGGCGGTACGGGACGGGAGCGCAGAATCGGGGTGGCGACTTCGCCGGGACAGACCATCGTCGCCCGGATGCCGAGATGCCCCTCCTCGAAGTTGATGCTCTCCACCAGCGGCGCCAGCGCCATCTTGGTTGCGCCGTAGGCGGCGCCGGTGAACGGCAGGAAACGCCAGCCGGCCCAGGACGACACCACCACGATCGTGCCGGCGCCCGCCTTGCGCATCGTCGGCAGGACGGCGGCAACGCAGTAGGCCACGCCATTGAGGTTGATGGCCGACACCTTGCTGAAGCTCTCGGCGGTCAGGTTCTTCCACGCGCGGTTCGGGACGTTGGTGCCGGCCGACAGGACCAGGGCGTCGATACGGCCGAAGTCTGCGAGGATGGCATCGGCAACCGACTGCACTGCCGCGGCGTCGGAGACGTCGAGCGGGCGTGCCTTCGCCTGCACTCCGGAAGCGCTCAAGCGTCTTGACCGCCTTGTCCAGTTCCTCGGCTCGCCGCCCCGAGATCACCAGCCGGTAGCCTGCCGCACCGAGGGCCTGCGCGGCGGCCAGTCCGATGCCGGTGGCGCCCCCGGTGATCCATGCAATCTTCTCCTCTGATTTCCTCGTCATGTCCCTGTCCTTGTCGTCGAAATAGGGGATTCTGCGCCATCCGGCGCGCGTGGCTACCGTTCTTCTTCGATGCTGATGAAACCGATCCGGCTCAGGCCCGCCTGCGACGCGTCGGCAAGCGTCCTGGCGACATGCTCGTAGGCGACCGCGCGATCGGCGCGCAGGTGAAGTTCCGGCTGAGGCTCACGCGCGGCGGCGTCGCGAAAGCGGCGGGCGGCCTCAAGCCGGGTGATCGGCTCGTTGTCCCAGAAGAGGTTGCCGCCGGCGTCGATCGCGAACTCGATCTTCTCGCGCGGGTCGCTGGTCGGCACCGCATCGGCCTTGGGCAGGTCGAGCCTGACGGTGTGGGTCAGCAGGGGAGCGGTGATGATGAAGATGACGAGCAGCACCAGCATCACATCGATCAGCGGCACCATGTTGATGTCGGCCATCGGGGCGCTGGCACGGCGGGAATCGAAACTCGCAAAGGCCATGGCTGGTTCCTGTCAGGGGGCGTCGCCGGCGCGCGCGCCGGCATCCTGCGGGTTGCGCGGTATCTCGCCGGGTGACTGTCGACCGGCTCGCAGCGTCTGTCCCGACGAGAGAAAGGCGAACAGCTCGAAGGCGAAGGCGTCCAGCTTGGCGGCCAGCACGCGGTTGCTGCGGGTGAGCCAGTTGTAGCCCATCACCGCGGGCAGCGCGACCGCGAGCCCCAGGCCGGTCATGATCAACGCTTCGCCGACCGGACCGGCCACCTTGTCCAGGGAGCCGGAGCCGCTCAAGCCGATCGCCACCAGCGCGTGGTAGACACCCCAGACGGTGCCGAAGAGCCCGACGAAGGGTGCCGTGGCGCCGATCGTCGCCAGCATCGTCAGCCCGTTCTCCAGGCGCACCGTTTCTTCGTCGAGCACTTTCTTGATGGTGCGGGTGAGGAAATCCTGTGCCGTGCCGGCTTCCTCGAGCCGGGAGGCGCCGTAGCGGGCATGATGCGCCTGCGCGTGCATCGCGTGCGCCGCCAGATGGGAGAACGGGTCGCGCACCCCGTGCGTCGTGATCTCCTGCTGAACGGCCTGCAGCGAAGTGGCATTCCAGAACATGGTCAGGAACGTCTCGCTGCGTGCGCGCCGGAACAATTGCGAGATGCCCTTGGAGACGATCAGCGTCCAGGACACCACCGACATCAGGATCAGGATGCCCAGCAGCACTCTGCTGACCGCATCGCTCTGGGCGAGGAAGTGCCCGAAGCCGAGGGTGACCGGTTGGTTCAAGTTCATTTCTCCAGGTCGAAGACGATCGGGATCAGTACCCACACGGGGCGGGGAGTGCCGTCTTCGGTATAGGGTTTGAAGCGGGCGGCGCGGACCGCGGCCAGTGCGCTGTCGTCGAGTCTCGCATAGCCCGATGACCGCTGCAGTTCCAGCGTGCGCGGACTGCCGGTTTCGTCGATCAGGACCCGCAGCACCACCCGCCCGGATTCCCCCGCCCGGCGGGAGAAGGCAGGATAGACCGGCGCCGGCGGCTTCAGGTAGCGCACGGCGGTCGCCGGGACGGTTGCCGGTTCCGGCGACGGTTGCGAAGTGGCCGGCGGCTGCGGCGGCTCCGCCGGTTGCGGTGTCTGCACCGTGGATGCCGCTGAGCGATCAGGCGGCAAGGGCGCGGTGGGCCGCTCCTGTGATGCGGCCGAAGCGGGGGATGCCGCCGAGGCCGGCGGCGCCGGCGGGGAGGGCGCCGGTTGACGTTTCGGTGGGAGCTTGGGCCTGGGCGGTGGCGGTGGCGGTGGCGGTGGCGGTGGCGGTGGCGGTGGCGAAGAAATCGCCGGCTGCGCTTCGGGCGGCGGCGCCACGGGGGCGGGTACTGGTGCGGGTAAAGGTACCGGTGCGGGTGCGGGCGTGATCGCCGGAGCCGGTGCGGGAACGGGCTCGGGCGCAGGTATCGGGGCAGGTATCGGGGCAGGGGCAGGGGCAGGGGCAGGGGCAGGGGCCGGCGCGGGCGCTGACGTCGGCTCGGGCGCCGGCTCGGGCGGCGGGGCAGGCGCCTGCTCGGGAATCGGCACAGGCGCCGACAGGGAGGCCGGCCCGGGAGCAGGGGCCTCGGCCTCTGCGGCGAGGAATCGCACGATCAGCGGTGTCGGCTCGCGGGACACATCCATGCTCATGTCGATCCGGCTCAATGCCCAGCCGAGGGCGAGGTGCCCCAGTGCGACGCCGGCGAGCACCGGTGCATGATGCCAGCGGGGTGCATAGGGTCTGTCGGGGGGCAGGCGCTCGGGCGGCACGGGTGCGATCGGCTTCACGCAGGGCGATTCGCCGCCGCCGCGCCGTATTCAGTCGCCACAAGCCCGGTCATCACAAGCGCAGTCACCACCGGCGCAGTCACCACCGGCGCGGTCACCACAGACCGGCGCGGTCACCACAGGCGCGGTCACCACGAACGGCCGATCGTCCGACTCGCTCCGCGACTCATTGCATGTCCGGATCCAGGGGGTAGATCGGCCGGCGCAGGTTACGGTAGGGAAACTGGTCATAGTCGGAGCTGCACACGCCCGGGCCGGCAGTCATGAGGATCTTGCGGGCGATCGGTTCGAAGCCGGCGCGGAAGTGCTGGCGCGAATAGATCATGATGTACTTTGCGCGCAGCGGATCGAGCCCGCAATGGGTGAAGACGCCGAGGTCCACCGGTTCGACGCGCTCTTCCGAGACGACCAGCTGCAGCGGACCGGTGTCCAGGACCGCCGTGCGGCCGCAGCCGACCTTGACGCCGGTCATCATCGGCCCCGTGATCGTGAAGCGCCCGTCGGTGATGCTCCGGACCGTGCCGGTCAGGGTCAATGGCACGGCCTTGCGGCCGATGCTGGGCATGTCCACGCGCCCGCCGACGGGCAGGGTGACCCGGGCGCCGACGCCGGCGTCGATCATGGCCTGGACCGTGGCAGGATCGCAGACCGGCCCGGCAACGATGCCGTCCAGTCCCTGGAGCAGGGCCTGCTCGATCGATTCCATCGTGTCGGCCGAACCGCCCGAGGCGGTATTGTTGCCATGGTCCGCCAGGACGACGGGGTAGTCGCGCAGCGCCTTGGCCTGTTCGATCGTCCTGGCCAGCGGTTCGGGTCGATAGACGAACTCGGCGCGCCGCTCCCAGGCCATCTTCGCGAGCTCGTCGCAGGCCGCCTGCGCGGCGGTGAGCCCGTCGCGGCGCGACTCGTCCCCCACCACGATGACACTGAGACCCGCCCAGGGAATATCGGCCAGGGGAAAGCCGCCGAACACCGAGGCGTTGAGCACCTCGCCATCGGCTTCCATGCGGATCGCCCGCCCCATGATGTCCTTCATCGGCTGGAACATCGGCGAATGCTGGTTCATGTGGGTCAGCATCGGCAGCCAGCGCTGCAGCACCACCGGTTTCACCTTGCCCTCGAGCATCGCCATCAGCGTGCGGGCGGCGCGCGCACCGGTTTCGCCCATGTCGATGTGCGGATAGGTCCGGTAGCCGGTGATGACGTTGGCGCGCGTCACCAGCGCCGGGCTCAGGTTGCCGTGGAAATCCAGCGCGACCGCGATCGGCACGTCCGGCGCCACCGTCCCTGATCCGGCGCAGCAATTCGGCTTCGCCGTCGTCGTGTCCCTCGGCGACCATCGCGCCGTGCAGGTCCAGCATGACGGCGTCGCATCCTCTGGCGACGGCCGCCACGATGGCATCGGCCATGGTGTCGTAGGACGCGGCGTCGGTCGGCGCACTGGGCGAGGCATTGGCGTAGACCGGCACGTCGACTTCACCGCCGACCGCGGCCGCCGCATCGAGGAATGCCGCGAACGCGATATTGGTGCCGGCATAGGCATCGATGGCCCGCTGGCCGGTCAGCATCGGTCCTTCGCCCGGCGCCAGCGCGGCCGCGCGCGAGAAGAACGACGCAAGCGGGGTCGCCACCGGCGAAAAGGTATTGGTCTCGTGCAACATTCCTGCGATCACGAATCGGCGAGCCATGGGGGTGCTGCTCCAGTCGGTAGCCTTCATTGCCGCGCGTTCCGGCGGCGGTCGACGGCTGGTTCATCAAGGGGGTGGAACGGCCAATGATGCCACGCCGGCCGGTCTTGCCAGGGCGGCAATGAAAGCGCTATCATGGCGACCTTCGCGCAATGACTGCGCGTGGTAGCACACGGGAGACAAAGCAGTGAACGCATCGATCCTCAACGCCGAGCAGCAGTCGGCCTATGACCGCGATGGCTATTTCACGATCAGAAAGCTCTTCGACGCGCAAGAGATCGGCTTGATGCGCGAGGCGATCGAAACCGACCCTGCTCTACGCAGCAGCCTGTACGACCGCAAGGACAAGGCCGGGATGTCCACCCGCATGGCCACCTGGAACCACCCGGGCGACAGCGTCTACGGAATGGCGGCGCGTTCGCAGCGGGTGGTCGACCGGATGGAGCAGATGCTCGGCGGCGAGGTCTACCACTACCACTCGAAACTCACTGCCAAGGAGCCTGAAGTCGGCGGCGCCTGGGAATGGCATCAGGATTACGGTTACTGGTACCACAACGGCTGCGTGTTCCCATTGATGGCCAGCGTGATGGTCGCGCTGGATCACTCGACCCGCGAGAACGGCTGCCTGCAGGTCGTGAAGGGTTCCCACTTGCTGGGCCGGATCGAGCACGGCGTGCTGCCGGGCGAGCAGGTCGGCGCGGACCCGAAGCGTGTCGACGAGATACTCAAGCGTCTGCCGATCGAATACGCGGAAATGGAACCGGGCGACGGGCTTTTCTTCCACAGCAACGTGTTGCATCGCTCCGACCAGAACCGCTCCAAGAACCGGCGCTGGACGGTGCTGATGTGCTACAACGCCGCGCGCAACGACCCCTACCTGGCCCACCACCATCCGCAATACACGCCGCTGGCGAAAGTGGCGGACGAGGAGGTGAAGCGGGCCGGTCTCAAACTGTCCGCCGGGGTCGACGCCTTCCGGCGCGCATCGGCCAATCCGCCGGAACTGCAGAAGCGGATCGGCTGAACCGGGCTCAGGCTGCCCGGCGCGGGAAGGTGCTCTTGATCTGCGCCAGGTCGTGATTGGCGAACAGGTCCGCGACCCAGTCGACGAAGACCCTGACCTTGTTGCTCAGGTGCCGGTTGGGCGGGTAGACCACGTGCAGCGGGTTGGTCGGGGTCGACCAGTCGAGCAGCAGCGGCTCCAGGGTGCCCCGGCTGATGTGATCCTGCACCAGGAAGGTGAGCGCGGGCATGATGCCCAGGCCTGCCAGGCCGGCGGCCACGATGGCGCTGGCATCGTCGAGCGCAATGTGGTGGCTGCCGTGGACCTCCACCTGTTCGCCCTTGCGCGAATAGACAAAGGGCGCCGGTCCGCCCGAGCGCGGTGAAAAGTAACGGATCAGGGTGTGGCCGGCCTTGGGGTCGTCGAGATCCTGCGGGTGCCTGGGGATGCCGTGGCGCTTCAGGTACGCGGGAGTAGCGCAGGTCACCAGGTGGCCTTCACCGATGCGGCGCGCCACCAGCGACTGGTCGGTGAGCACGCCGCCCCGCAGCACGCAGTCGACGTTCTCGCCGAGCAGGTCGACCAGACGGTCGCTGACCCCCAGTTCCAGCTTGATGCCCGGGTAGCGGGCCATGAAGTCCGGCAGAGCGGGGATCAGGATCGGGATCGCCACCGAGGCCGGCGCGTCGACCCTGAGCCGGCCGCGCGGATTGGCACGGGCGTGCGTCATGCTCGATTCGAGCTCGTCGACGTCCGCCATCACCCGCACCACGCGCTCATAGTAGGCGGCGCCGTCCGCGGTGACGGTCACCCGTCGCGTCGTACGGTTCAGCAGCTTGGTCTGGAGTTCCGTCTCCAGCATCTGGATCAGGCGGGTCACGCGCGGTTTGGGCAGGCCCATGGTATCGGCCGCCTTGGTGAAGTTGCCGGCCTCGACTACCCGTATGAACGCCTGCATGGCGGAGAACTTGTCCATTGAACTGCTCCCGGGGTCGTCATTACAAGCTGAGGCCTTGCAACAGGAGTTCCGTCAGCACACTCATGCTTCCGAGGGCTGGCCGCTTCGGCGCAAGGCCCGGTGTGAATCCGAGCGCGACGAAGCGCCGCGCCAGTTCGGCATTGCCGGTAATCAGGTGCACCGGCACGTCCCAGCTGGCGTCCCGGCCGCTGACACTGGCCGCCGGCTGGTGGTCTCCGACGAGGATCAGGGTGTCGTTGAGACTCTCCGGCTGCCCGACATATCCGGTGATCCAGTCGAACGAGTACGCGATCGTCTGCACATAGGCCGGCCCGAGATTGAGCCAGTCGGGCGAACCGCCGAGCGAGCGCGCCAGCGGCGCCGGCTCGTAAGGCGCCGACGTCGTGAGGCGGGACCAGTCCGACTGGTAGGGCGGCACCGGACCGAAAGGAATGTGGCTGGTGATGGTCGGGAAGACCATGAACTGCGGCTTGCGGGACGTGCCGGCCCGGCGTCGCTCGTTGTAGCGCGCCATGGAGAACTGGTCCGGAATCCGCCAGAAGCCGAATTCCGGCCCCTGGTAGCCGAGGCTGCGGCTGTCCAGCAGAGTGTCGTAGCCGTAGAACGACCCCTCCGGCCATTCCTGGCGGATTCCCGGCATCAGCGCGACCGTCTCGTAGCCCTGCCGGCGGAAGTGACTGACCAGCGTGGGTCGCCGGGTGGTCAGCAGCAAGTCGTAATTGCCGGGATCGCTCACGTCGATGCCGGAGAGCAGGGAGGCGTGGGCCAGCCAGGAGCCGCCGCCGAAGGTGGGCGAGCGCACGAAGGCCGACACCGCGTGACGGCCGCTGCGATCGAGGGCGTCGGCGAGCGCGTCTCGACGCGGCTGCAGGTGGCGGGAATAGTCGGGATTATCGTAGGCGGCCGCGCCGTAGGACTCGAGGAATACCAGGGTCACGTCGGAGCCGTCCAGCAGTGCAAGGTTGCCGTCGAAGGCCGGGCTCGGCGGCAGGAGCCTGTTGGTGCGCTGAACCGAGAGGGCGTTGGCGATGAAACGCCCCTGCTGCAGCCAGGTGCCGGCGACCGGGTCGGCGACGAAGTCCCAAAGCCTTGCCGGCCCGGCGCCGGGTGAGAAGTTGCCGACTGCCGGAACCAGCAGGATGGCGAGGCCGGCGGCCGCCCCGGCAAAAGCTGCCGCAGACGCGCGCCGTGACGCGCGGCGCGCCATCGTCGCGAAAGTCTCGGCAACCCGCCGCATCGACCAGCGCAAGGCGCGATGGACGCCGACGGCCAGCGCGGCGATGCCGGCGGCGATCGCCAGCGATTGCCACCCGGGCATCTGCTGCCAGGCCAGGGCGAGCAGGCCGGGAATGTGCGGGCCGTCCCAGTAGAGGTTGATCGGACGACCGAAGAGCGCGGGCAAGGTCACTTCGGCGTAGCGGCTCGCCGCCATCACGATGTAGAGCCAGCTGGCGGCAGCGATCAACAGCTCTCGCGCGCGGGCCGTCAGCGCCGCCGCTGCCGCCAGGACCCCCACCAGGACCAGGAATTCGATCGACAGCGTGAGCGTCGGCCGGATGGCAGGAGTCGGCCACCAGTTGCCGAAGGTCAAGGCGGTATGGAGTATCAGCAAGGCAAGGGCGAACAGCAGCCCCTGCTTCACTGCCTGCTTCCACGCCGGCCGGGGCACGGTCGGCTTCAAGCGGCGAGCGGCAGTCGGCGCCGCCGGATCAGCCAGTCGACATCGACCGCAAACGACCAGGCCACCATCGCCACCGCAGCGACGGCGGCCGCGGTGCGCACGCCATCGGGCAGGATCGGCGCGACGCAGGCGATCAGCGCGATCAGCTGCCAGACGCACAGAGTCTTGCGGCGCCGGCTTTCCGGGAGCGGGCGATTCATCCAGTGCCAGACCATGGTGGCGGCGATGAAGCCGTAGCGCATCAGCCCGGCCAGCATCACCCAGGCGCCGGCAGTGCCGGACTGCCAAGCCAGCGCCGACAGCGCCAAGGCGAGCAAGGCGTCGGTTTCCATGTCGAAGCGCGCGCCGAATCGGCTCTGGCTGCCTTTGAGGCGTGCCAGCCAGCCGTCGACGCCGTCGAGCGACAGGGCCAGAATGGCGATGCCGGTCACCAGCAGGCCGATGTCGAACCAATGTTCGCCGTAAAGCGAGGCCAGCAGGCAGACCAATCGCGGCGCGGATCAGCGTCACGGTGTTGGCTGAACCGAAGCGGGTATTCGGCCGATGGGCGGGAAGGAACGCCAGCAGCGGCAGCAGTATCAGCAGATAGCCGCCGATCGCCTTGTACAGGTGGCCGCTGCCGGCAGGCATGAGCGCCGTCAGCAGGATTGCCCCTGCGGCCAGCGCTGCGCCGACACCCAGGATGCAAAGCCACGCGCTGATCGCAAGACCGTCGATGCCTGGCAGCCAGCCTGGCCTGTCGCTTCTGATCGGATCATCCATGGTCCAGCCCCAGTACAGCCAATCGAAGCCGCGTCGTCGTTCGCGGCCGGCATGTCCTTACGGCAGTATATCGACGCGGATCGCGATGAGGCGAGTGTCCTGGCCCGGGGGTGGTCGGATAGAATGCGCTGCGCCACCGAGGAGATGCAAAGTGAGCCTGGCCGGCCGGATGACCGTCGAGGCCCAGGCGTTCTGGGCACATGGCGATGGCAGCGGATCGATCCGCGGGCAGGAGTTGCGGCAGCCGGAGGCCGGTGAGGTCCGCGTGCGCACGCTCTTCTCCGGTATCAGCCGCGGCACCGAACTTCTGGTTTTCCGCGGCGGGGTTCCGCGCAGCGAACACGCGCGCATGCGCGCGCCGTTCCAGGAGGGCGACTTCAATGGACCGGTCAAGTACGGCTACTGCAGTGTCGGCATCGTCGATGCCGGCGCGGACGATCTGATCGGCAAGCCGGTCTTCTGCCTCTACCCGCACCAGACGGCGTACGTGGTGCCTGCCGCCGCCGTGCAGGTGATCCCTGCGGGCATTCCGCCGGCACGCGCGGTCCTGGCGGCGAACCTGGAAACGGCGATCAACGGCCTCTGGGATGCACGCCCCTGCATCGGCGACCGGATCTGCGTGGTCGGCGGCGGCGTGGTGGGCCTGCTGGTCGCGTGGCTGGCCGCCGCGATCCCGGGCTGCCGGGTCGAACTGGTGGACACCAATCCGGCGCGCGCGGAGATCGCGACCCGGCTTGGTGTGCGGTTCGCCACGCCGGCTCACGCTGCGCCGGAAGCCGACCTGGTGGTGCATGCCAGCGGCAACCCGGCGGGACTCGCGACGGCACTGGCGCTGGCCGGCACGGAGGCGACGGTGCTCGAGATGAGCTGGTACGGCAGCCAGCCGGTCACCCTGGCGCTGGGCGAGGCCTTTCACTCCAGGCGCCTGGACCTGCGCGCGTCCCAGGTCGGCTCGATCGCCGTGCAGCAACGCGCCCGCTGGTCCCACCCGCGGCGCATGGCGCTGGCGCTGGCGCTGCTCCAGGATCAGCGCCTGGATGCGCTGCTCACGGGAGAGACGCCGTTTTCCTCCCTGCCGGAGTTGATGGCGCGCCTGGCAGCGCGTGATCCGTCACTCGACAATGCCTTGTGCGAGAGAATCGCCTATTCCTGACCGATCAGCCTGATCGCTCAGGCAGCGGAGAACAGGGAATACATGTACAGCGTCAACACCAGGGATCACTTCATGATCGCCCACAGTTTCAAGGGCGATGTCTTCGGGCCGGCACAGCGGATGCACGGCGCCACCTATGTCGTGGACGTCGAGTATCGACGCCCGACGCTCGATGACGACGGCGTGGTCGTCGACATCGGTCGTGCCGGCGAGGTTCTGCGCCAGGTGCTGGCAGAGTTGAATTTCCGCAATCTGGACGAGGCGCCGGAATTCAACGGCAGGAACACCACTACCGAATTCCTGGCGCAGGATATCTTCGCGCGGATCGCGCGGCGGCTGCGCGCCGGCGAACTTGGCGCGGGCGCTGCGGGCCTGACCGCCATGCGGGTAGTCCTGCACGAATCCCACGTGGCCTGGGCGGCCTACGAAGCCGCGCTCGATTGAGCAGCGGCTTGGCCGATTTCGATTTCATCCATCCCGGCGACCTGGCCACCAGGACCGGCGGATATCGCTACGCCCGCCAGCTCCTGGCGGCGCTGCAGCGCCGGGGGCTGACCGCCCGGATCCACCGGCTGGCCGACTCGTTCCCGTTTCCCGACTCTGCGGCGCTTGCCCAGGCTGACCGGCTGCTGGCGAGTCTGGCAGACGGCAGCAAGGTGGTCGTCGATGGATTGGCCTTCGGGGCAATGGCCGGGGTCGCCGGCAGGCATGCCGCCCGACTGAAGCTGGTGGCCCTGGTCCATCATCCGCTGGCCTTGGAGACCGGGCTCGATCCTGCGGTCGCTGCCCGCCTGGCCGCATCCGAGCGCGACGCGCTCGCCGGCGCCCGCGCTATCGTGGTGACCAGCCCGGCCACCGCCGTGGCGCTGCGGGATTACGGCGTTGCGCCCGACCGTATCACGGTGGTGCTGCCGGGAACCGAGCGGCCGCATGCTGCCGGGCCGGCCGCCGACACGACGACCACCGCCGCCAGTGCTGGTGCTGGTGGTGGTGCTACCGCCCACCGCCGCCGCCGCAGCAGCGAGCGGCGCACCGGTCAGGCTGCTGTGCGTCGCGTCGCTGACGCCCCGCAAGGGGCATCTGCTGCTGGTGGAAGCGCTGGCTGCCTGCCGCCTGAGCAATCCGGCCGTGCGTTGGCAGCTGGTCTGCATCGGCAGTGCGGCGCGCGATCCGGCCTGCGCGGCGTCGGTCCGCTCGCGAATCATCGAACTCGGGCTGGATGCGCAGATCGTGCTGGCCGGGGAGCGCGACGAGTTGGCGGTCGCCCGGGCGTATGAAGAAGCCGATGTATTCGTACTGGCGTCCTACCACGAGGGATACGGCATGGTGCTGGCGGAGGCGCTTGCCGCCGGCCTGCCGGTGGTGAGCACCGCTGCCGGTGCCATACCCGAGACCGTGCCCGCAGGCGCGGGCCTGCTGGTGCCGCCGGGCGATGCAGCCGCCCTCAGCAGGGCGCTGTCGCAGATGATCGGGCAGCCCGGCCTGCGGCGGTCGATGTCGGCGGCGGCCCGCGCGGCGGCCGCCGGCCTGCCCGATTGGGACGATGCCGCGCGGCGCTTCACGACTGTCCTGGCCGCTCTCGACGACGCGCCGGACGGTACGTCGGACAGGGCGCCGGCCAGTACGTTGGACAGTACGTCGGACAGTACGCCGGAGCAGGCACGATGAGCTTTTCCGCATCATGGCTCGCGCTGCGCGAGCCCTTCGATCATGCGGCCCGGTCGCCGGCCCTGATCGCAGCACTGCGCCAGCAACTGACCAGGGTCTCTGGCGAAACCATCCGCGTGCTCGACCTGGCCTGCGGCTCGGGCTCCAATTTCCGCTACCTCCACCCGAAACTGGCGGGTGGCCAGCACTGGACGATGGTCGACAACGATGCCGGCCTGCTGGCATTGCTGCCCGGTGGCGCAAGCGCCGGCTTGCCGGGCGAGGCGGCCACTGTGCTCGAGACGGTGTGCCTGGACCTGGTGGATGGACTCGACCGTCTGCCGATCGGGGAGACGGATCTCGTCACCGCTTCCGCGTTGCTCGACCTGGTCTCCGAGCAATGGCTGGCGCGCCTGCTGGACCTGCTGGCGCCGCGCCGACCGGTGCTGCTGCTCGCACTCAGCTACGACGGGTCGATGCAATGGCAGCCGGGCCTGCCGGACGACGCCTGGGTGACCGGGCTGTTCAACCGGCATCAGCGCACCGACAAGGGATTCGGCCCGGCCCTGGGACCGGCTGCCGCCGATCAGGCGGCCCGCGGCCTGCGCGCCTGCGGATATACGGTGACGACGGCGGCCAGCGACTGGCTGCTCCAGCCCGCCGACCGGGTCCTGCAGCAGGCCATGGTGACCGGCATCGCCGAAGCGCTCGGCAGCCTGCAAGGCGGTGCGGCCTGCGACGTGGTTCGATTGCGCCACTGGTCAGAAAGCCGGCTGGCGCTGGTGGCCGCGGGGCGCTCCATCATGCAGGTCGGCCACACCGATCTGCTGGCGTTGCCGGGATCAGGCGGCCGCGGCTGAGTGTTCCTCGCCGGTCCGCAGCCGGCTTCGCAGTTCCAGGTCCCACAACACGTCCTCGCCCATCCGGTGGTGCCGGCAGGAGGGCCGCAGGCAGTCGCTGAGCGCAAGCACCTCCGGAAGCTGCAGGCCCTGACGCCCGGAGCCGATGATCACCGGCGCGATCGCGATCTGCAGACGGTCCAGCAGCCGCTGGGCCAGGAAACGCGACACGGTGATTCCACCCCCCTCGACCAGGATCGCGTGCAGGCCCCTGGCCGCCAGCAGGTCGAGCAGGCTCTCGAGGTCGATACCTCCGTCGATGCGTCTGGCGGTGATGATCCCGGCCCTTCCGCAGGTGGTTTCGCCGGACGGCTGCGGGTAGCGCGCGATCAGAGTCGGGGCACGATCGTCCGAGCACAGACGATGGGCGGCCGTCAGGCGGCGCGAGGGATCCAGCACCACCCGGGTCGGATGGTGTCCGGGAACCAGCCGGGTGGTCAGTTGCGGATCGTCCGCCACCACGGTGCCGGCGCCGACCAGAACCGCGTCGCAGAGCGCGCGCAGGCGATGCATGTGAACCAGATTATCCTGGCCGTTGATGAAGCAGGAATCGCCGGAACTGGTGGCGATCCGGCCATCGATGCTCTGCCCCAGGTGGCCGATCAGGTAGCGTTGGCCGCTGCCGAGCTCGAGCAGCGGGCGGTAGAGGTTGAACAGTTCCCGGGCGGTGGCGCTCCAGTTGCCCCGGAGGCACCAGCCGTGTCCGGCCTGCCAATCCGCGCCGAGCCCGGGACCATCCGGCAATCCGGCTGGCAGGCGGGCGGTTGCCCCGGCCGGGTCCACCGAGAATCCGCGGGGCGGCAGCCCGGCCCGCCGAGCTTCGACGATGGCCAGGCACAATGACCAGAGCGGTCCGCTGTCGCCGTTGCCGCCGTCGCTACTGTCTGCGGTGGCGGTAGCGGTGCCGTTGGTTGACGGGCCTGGCGGGTTTAGCGTCATGGGCGCAAGCTTACGCGATTCGGGGGCCGCTGCTGCGGGGCCGGCGGCGATCCGGGGGCCAATCGGGTGGGATTCGGCCAGATTGGGTATGCTAGGTAATCAGGAAACCGCCAGACACCGATGAACCGCGATAACGACAGCGCTTGCGCAGCAATCGACCCGGCATCTGCCACGGCCAGGGCTCCCGCGCCGCGTGCTGCGGACGGCCTCGCAGCGACCCGGGCCGGTGTGCGGGTGGACCGCGCGGTGACCGAATTGCGCCGGGGGCGGCCGGTTCTGCTGCGGTCCGGCCCGGAGGAACTGCTGGTCGGGGCGGTCGAGACGCTGATGCCGTCCACCTGGCTGGAACTGACCGGGCAGGGTCCTGGCGTGACGCTTACCCTCACCGCCGAGCGGGCCCAGGCCACAGGCTGGCACAAGCCGACGCTGGTGACCGCCGTCACCGATGGCACGGCCCTGCCGCTGGCGGCGGTCAATTCACTACCGATCGGGTCGGCCGCCGACGCGCCCGCGCCGCTGCTGCCCATTTCGCTGCGGCTTCCGGCCTCGTTCGAGCCCGCCCGACTTGCCGACCTCGCCGGCATCGGCAGTCACGGCGGCGATGCCGGCGGCGCCACGGCGGGCGGCAGCGAGCGCTTTGGCAATCTGCTCGCGGTCCAGACCGCGCCACCGGCGGCGCAGACGACCCCGGCCATGCGCGCCGCGCTGGAACTGGCGCGGCTGGCCAGGCTGGTGCCTGCCATCGTCACCGCGGACGGACTCGGGGCGCGCTCGGAAGCCCTTGCGCTCGCGGACGGCATCCGGCAACCGGAAGAAGGCGATCCCCACCACCTGCGGTTGTCGGCGGAGGACATTTTCGATTACCCGCAGGAGCGGGCGAGTTCGCTGCTGCGCGTGAGCGAAGCACCGGTACCGCTCGCGGGCCACGAGGACAGCCGCTTCGTGCTGTTTCGCGAGACGGTGGCGGACCTCGAGCACGTCGCAATCATCGTCGGCAAGCCCGATCCGGCCAGTCCGGTGATGGTTCGCCTGCACTCCTCCTGCCTCACCGGGGACTTGTTCGCCAGCCTGCGTTGCGATTGCGGCGATCAGTTGCGCGGCGCGATCCACAGGCTCGGCGAGGGTGGGGGCGTGCTGCTTTACCTCGCCCAGGAAGGGCGCGGCATCGGGCTGGCCAACAAGTTGCGCGCCTACGCCCGCCAGGATGCGGGAATGGACACCATCGATGCCGATCGCTATCTCGGCTTTCGCGGGGACGAACGCAATTTCGCCGTGGCGGCGCAGATGCTCCACAGCCTGGGCATCGCGCGCATCCGCTTGCTGACCAACAATCCGTCGAAGATCGCGGCCTTGCGCCAGGCCGGCCTCGATGTGGTTGAACGCCTGCCGATCGGTGGCCAGATCAACCGTCACAATGAGCGTTACATCGCCACCAAGAGGGACCGGGCGGGACACCTGATCGATGTCCCGAACCCGCCGGCCGCCCGGCAGGCCGGTTGAAGGCGAGCGGTTGACTCCCCATGCGCCCCGCGCGAATCCGCCGGCCGGACCGCTGAGGACGCAGGCCCCACAGCCGGCGGTCGTGAGATGGGGCCGCCTGGTCATGCTGCTGTGCTTCAGCCTGGCGTCGATTGCGCCAATGGCGCCGGCCGCGGTGCCCCATCCTGCCGCCGGTGCGGTGAGGCAGGGGGAGCAGGTGTTCTGCTGGGGGCGGATGGAGGTTTCCGCGAGTCCTGAATTGGTGTTTGCCGTGCTGACGGACTACGATCGCATGGCCGACTTCCTGCCGGGCATGCTGACATCCGAAGTGATCTCCCGCAGGGGGCACTCGGTTGTCATAGAGCAGACTGCCGATGAGGCCGTGCTGTTCTTTTCCCAGCAGGTGATCGTCCGCCTGGCGATCGACGAGTCGCCACCCGACCGGCTGACGCTGCGCTCGCTGGCCGGCAGCTTCAAGCAGTTCGATGGCAGCTATGAATTGACGCGGATGGCGGAGGGCACCTTGATCGAGTACCGGTCCCGTTTCGTGCCGGATTTCCCGCTTCCACCGATTTTCGGGACGTATGCGGTGGAGCGTTCGCTGGCGCGGCACCTGGCCGCACTGGCGCAGGAGATGCAGCGCCGGTCGTCTCAAACGCCGCCGTCGCGCATGCCATGAGCATGCGCAATCGCAAGCGGGGGTGATATGAAGCATGAAGGGGAATCCAATTGAAGAATGAAATGGCTGCGTTGAAAGAGGTGCCGAAGGAAGAGGGTCACGACGGCCGGCCGATGTCGGAGGTGGTCCGCGAGCGGATCCGGTCTGCCGGCAAGCGCTTTCACGCCAACGACAACATTGCCGAGTTCATCCACTCGGACGAGGAGCGCAGCCAGTTGCGGCGGGAAGTGGAACGGCACGTCGAGGGCATGCTGCGCTCGCTGGTGATCGACACCGAATCCGACCACAACACCCAGGACACCGCCCGCCGCGTCGCCAAGATGTACATCGACGAGGTCTTCGCAGGCCGGTATATCCAGGCGCCGCCGATGACCGAATTTCCGAACGTCGAGAAAATCAATGAACTGATGGTGGTCGGCCCGATCACCGTGCGCTCGGCCTGTTCGCACCACCTGTGCCCGATCATGGGCAGCCTGTGGATCGGGGTGCTGCCCAACGCCGATTCGAACCTGATCGGTCTGTCCAAGTACGCGCGACTGGCGGACTGGATCATGAGCCGCCCGCAGATCCAGGAGGAGGCCGTCAAGACCCTGGCCGATGAACTGGAAATGAAACTCGCACCCGACGGGCTGGCCGTGGTGATGCGGGCGGACCATTTCTGCATGCACTGGCGCGGCGTCAAGGACAACAGCAAGATGATCAGCTCCGTGATGCGGGGTTCCTTCCTGCGCGATTCGAGCCTTCGCAAGGAGTTCCTCGATCTGATCGGTCGCTGATCGGTCGCTGATCGGTCCGCCGAGCGGGAGTCGGGCGGCCATCGGGCGGCCATCGGGCGGCCCCCGGCAACAGGCGATCGGACCCGGTAAACCGGCCGTCGGCTTGCGGCAAACGGTCGCCGCGCCTCGGCTAGAGTCCCGCAATCACCGCAAATCACCCGTTCAGCAGCGGTGTCCGAACGCCGGTTCGACACGACCATGGCAGCAGAAAAATCCGGGATCCGCATCAGCAACGCCTCGCGCACGGCGCTCGTCCCCGTATGGGCAACCGTCATCCCGGAAACGGCGGGCGACATCAGCGAGGCCATCCGACGCAGCAGCGGGCGCCTTTGCGTGAGCGGTGCCCGCTACAGTCCGGACACCCAGTTCGCCCTCGACGGCGCACTGCATATCGACATGTCGCGGCTGACGCACGTGATCCGGTTCGAACCGATGGACGCCATCATCAGGGTCCAGGCGGGCATCCGCTGGCTCGAATTGCTGCGCTTCATCCAACCGCATGGTTTCGCGGTCCAGGTGATGCCGCAGTTTGCCAACTTCAGCGTCGGCGGATCTGTCGCCAGCAATGCCTATGGGCACTACGCGAGCGCCGGGCCGATGGCCTCTTCCATCCGTGGCCTGCGGCTGGCGCTGGCCGACGGCACCCTGGTGGAGGCGAGCCGCACCGAGCGGCCGGACCTGTTCGCCGCCGTGGTCGGTGGTTTCGGCGGTGTCGCGGTGGTGGTTGAAGTGGAACTCACGCTGACCGCGAACACGCCGCTCAGGCGCAAGTCCCAGCGAATGCCGGCCGAGCAGTACGTCGATCACTACAAGGCGCGGATCGCCACCGATCCTGGGGCTGTGTTCCATTGCGCGGACCTCTACACGCCCGGCCTGCGGCGTCTGCGCGTCAGTACCTGGGTGGAGTCCCGGGAGCGGTGTACCAACGACCAGCCGCTGCACCTGGCCGGGGCGGACGATCCGCTGCGCAAGGTGCTCGACTGGTCGCGACCCACGACCTGGTTCGGCAGGATGCGCGACGAACTGCTGGTGGAGCCGATCCGCTATGCCCGCCGGGTGGTGCACTGGCGCAACTACGAGGCCAGCCACGACGTCACGGAACTCGACGCGCGGATTCACGAAGACCCCTCCCTGGAACTGCAGGAGTACGTGGTCGACACCGTCTACGCCCTGACCTTTCTGGACTGCGTCCGGGAAATACTGAACCGCTACCGGGTACCGGTGGTCCGGCTGTCGATCCGGCACTACGGACAGTGCGCAGACAGTTACCTGAGCCTCTCATCGCGCGACGCCTTCGTCTTCTGCCTGGCGGTCCGCTCCCGTCCGGCCGATGCTCTCAAGGCCGACTACGCGGTCTGGAGCCGGGAACTGGTCGATGCGGCGCTTGCGGGCGGCGGCAGCTTCAATCCTGCCTACCACATGCACGCCACGGCCGAGCAGTTCGCCCGGGCTTTTCCGCGCCGCCAGGAACTGCTGCTGGCGAAACAGGCCTACGACCCGGGCAATCGCTTCGGCAACGGTTTGTGGAGCCGTTACCTCGACGACACGGGGCGGGGGGAGTCGGTCGCGCAGTCCGAGGTCTCCGAGTTCCGTGCGGCGCTTGCCCGTACGCCGTCACGCGATGCGGTCTTTCGCCTGCTCGCCGACTGCGGCCCGCGGGGCCGCGCGCCCCGCCTGATGGGGCTGCTGGAGCGGATGTCCCAGCGTGCCGGTGCCGACGAACTGATCTACCGGAACATGCGCAGCACGCTGTTGAAGTGGCGCAGTTCGGCGATCGCCGGTCTCATCATGCGGACCGGCGACTGGCACAAACCGCTGCACCGGCGCCTGGCCCTCTATACCCGCGCGCAGCTGCAGGCGATTCGCACCGCGGGCCCGGGCAGGAAGTCGATCGACGGCATAGTGGAGGTGGCCAGCCGGGGCATGCAGCTGAGGGCTCTGCGGCGCCATCTCAAGGTGGGCGGCACGATCCGGCAGGTCGACAATTTCGGCTGCCAGCTTACCGGCAATGGCGCGGTCTGGCTCGAATCGCGAGTGCCGGCGCGAACCTCGGTAGGCGACATCCTGCAGTGGGACGAGCACGTGCTTGATGGCGTCGTCGAAGGCGCCGACCTGATCACCCTGTACGGCGGGTTGAGCGGACTGCCGGCGGCGCAGTTGCCGCATTGCCTCTCGCAACTCGCGCGCGCGGTCCGCCCCGGCGGCCTGTTGCTGCTGCTCGAGCATGATGCCGATTCGGCCCACGCCGGACTGGACGCCTCGATCGCAGTCACGCTCGGCTTCCTTTGCGCGGGCGAGACCTGGGAGGCGAGCCTGGCCCATCCGCGTGCCTTTCGCGCCGCCGACGAATGGTGCGCGCTCATGGCGGAACACGGCCTGCCCGAGGCCGGAAGCCGGGAGCGCATTGCGCGCACGCCTTACGGCGACACGTTGTTGTCGTTCCGCAAACCGGCCGCGTCGGAATGAGCGGCGAGCGCCCGCAGGCGTAATTCGGTCTACACTAAATGTCGGGTTCCGATCCCTGGGCGAGGTAGTGGCAAATGGTGGCCGAACATACGGCAAAAGCTTTCGACGCGGATATCGATCACCTGCGTAGCAATGTCCTGAAGATGGGTGGGCTGGTGGAGCGCCAGGTCGGACGGGCCGTCGACGGCATCCGCCTGATGGACCTGGGCCTGGTGGCGGAGGTCCTTCAGGACGAGGAGGTGGTCAACCGCCTGCACGTGCAGACGGACCTCATGTGCAACCAGGTGATCGCCAAGCGTCAGCCGATCGCAGTGGACCTGCGTGAAATCATCGCGATCCTGCACATGATCAACGACCTCGAGCGCATCGGCGACGAGGCCAAGAAGATCGCCCTCAAGGTCAGGCGTTTCGAAGGCAAGGCCCTGCCGATATCCCTCGCCCCGGTCAGCGCGATGTCGAACGAGGCCTGCGACATGCTCCGGCTTGCGCTCGATGCCGTGGTCCGGCACGACACCTCCATATCGAGCGTGCTCAATGAACGCGATCGCGTTCTGGACAGCCAGCGGGATGCGGTGATTGCGGAGCTTCTCGCCAGCATGGCCTCCAACCCCTCGATGGTCTCGGCTGCGATGGACATGGTGCTGGTGGTGCAGTCGATCGAACGGGTCGGCGACCACGCCAAGAATATTGCCGAGTATGTCGTGAACGTGGTGGAAGGCATCGACCGCCGGCACGACGCGATCGCCAGTCGCGGGCTGCGCGGCGCCCAGAACTCGCTGACGCGCTGCCGCCAGTCGGCCGCGGCGGCCCGGCCAGGCGCCGCAGCGGGTACTGCGGCCGGTACTGCCGCCGGGTCGGCCGGCAGGGGCATGGGCAATACCCGCTCGTGCGGAATCACTACGGTAAAGCGCGTCCCCTTGCCGAGGATGCTGTCGAACTTGAGGGTGGCGTCGTGACGCTGGGCGATGTGCTTGACGATCGCCAGTCCCAGGCCGGTGCCCCCGGTTTCGCGCGAACGCCCGCGATCGACGCGATAGAAGCGCTCCGTGAGGCGCGGCAGATGCTCCGGCGCAATGCCGATCCCGGTGTCTTCCACGCTCAGGTGGGCTGCCTTGTGACGGATGCTCCAGCTCATCGTGATCCGGCCCCCTTCGGGCGTGTAGCGGATCGCATTGGTGAGCAGGTTGCGCACTGCGCTTTCGATTTCGGAGGGGACGCCGCGCAGCCGGACCGGCTTGTCCATCAGCATCTCCATCCGGTGCCGGCCGGCCGACAGCGTCCTGGCATCGCTCAGCAGGCTGCGCAGCAACGGCTCGACCTCGAAGATCTGCTCGTCCGGCCGGTTGGCGGCGTTCTCCAGCGAGGACAGGGTCAGCAGGTCATCGAGCAGGCGCTGCATGGTGATCGCCTGCTTGCGGGCGGCGTTCAGATGAGTGAGATTCTCCTCCCGCGGCAGGTCGAGGTCGATCAGCGTTTCGATGTAGCCGCTCACGACGGTCAGGGGCGTGCGGACTTCATGGGAGACATTGGCCACGAAGTCCCGGCGCATCGCGTCGAGCTTGTTCTGCTCGGTGACGTCCCGGGTGATCAGCAGGCGCCACGAGTCCGGCGTGGGCACCAGGCGCAGCGCGAAGGTCCGGCCGGGGCGGCCGGGCAGGGACATGTGTACCGGCAGGCGGAAATCGCCGCTCTCGAGGTAACGCGTGAACTCGGGCTGGCGGATGAAATGATCGATCGGGCGGCGCAGGCCGACGATGCCGTGAAGCTCCTCTGCCGCCCGATTGAACCACTGGACCAGTCCGTAGCGGTCCATCACCACCAGGGCGTCCGGCAGCAGGTCCACCGCCGCATGCAGCCGCTCGAGTTCGGTGTGGGTCTCCTCTCGCTCCGCCGATTCCTGGCGTACGAAACGCCCGAGCCGGTCCAGCGTGGTGCGCCAGCTGCCGATGCCGCGCGGCAACTGCCGCTGCCGGGGCAGGGCCGACCACCGGCTCAGTCCGTGAAGGTGGGACAGGTGGAACACGCTCACGGCCAGCAGGCAGGCGCCGAGCCAGGCCACTGCGGCGACGGGTCGGCCCACCGCCAGCAGGGCGGCGGCAATCGCGACCGCTACGACGACGAAGGCGATGCCGCGCACGAAGGTCATTGTTCGGGCGACACCGGCTGGTCGGGAAGCCGGGGCAGCAGGCGGTAGCCGCCGCCGCGCACGGTTTCTATCAGGCGGTCATGGCCGGTGGGCTGAAGCGCCAGGCGCAAGCGCCGGATGTGCACGTCCACGGTGCGTTCTTCGATGAAGACGTGATCGCCCCAGACGCCGTCGAGGACCTTGCTGCGCGACAGGACCCGATCGGGATTGCGCATGAAGTAATGCAGCAGCCGGAACTCGGTCGGGCCGACCTTCAGCGCCTGGCCGTCGCCGCTGGCGCGATAGGTCTGCGGGTCCAGTCGCAGGCCGCCGACCTCGATCGGCTCGTCGCTGGCAGCGGGTGCGGCGCGCCGCAGCAGGGCCTTGACGCGCGCCAGCAGTTCGCGCGGCGAGAACGGCTTGCAGATGTAGTCGTCGACGCCCGCCTCGAAGCCGCGCAGGCGGTCGCCCTCCTCGGAGCGGGCCGTCAGCATGATGATCGGCAGGTCGCGGGTCCGATCCTCGCTGCGAAGGCGGCGGGCGAAGTCCGTACCGCTCTGGTCCGGCAGCATCCAGTCCAGCAGGATCAGGTCGGGCAGTTCGTGGTCGATCTCACGGCGGGCGCTGCTCGCGTCGCAGGCCTGCCGAGGCTTGTAGCCGCCATGGCGCAGATTGACCGAGAGGAGGTCGCGAATGGCCGGTTCGTCTTCGACTACAAGGATGTTGGCGGGCATCAGGGAATGACCTTGACAGGGCGGGACCGTGGCAGAAGCGCCGATGCGTTCTAAAGTATGACATCAGCATTGCAGCGATATGACAACCGTCCCCGCAACTGAAAACCGGTTGCAGGCAGCGGACATATGGCCTTTGGATTAACGCCGACATGTGAGAATCTCCGACCATGAAACAGAAAATTCTCGTGACCGGCGGCGCCGGCTATATCGGCTCGCACACGGTCGTGGAACTGCTCGGTGCGGGCTACGACGCAGTCATCCTGGACAACCTGAGCAACAGTTCGCCCGACGTCGTCGGCCGGATCGAGGAACTGACCGGCCAGTCCGTGCCGCTGGTGAAAGGCGACGTCAATGACCGCGCCCCTGTTGCAGCGCCTGTTGTCGGAGCACCGGTTCGACGCCACCATCCATTTCGCGGGGCTCAAGTCGGTCGGCGAATCCGTCGCCGATCCGCTGTCCTATTACCGGAACAACGTCAGCGGCACCGTCACCTTGTTGCAGTGCCTCGGCGAAGCGGGCGTCAAGCGCTTCGTGTTCAGTTCGTCCGCCACCGTTTACGGCGATCCGCAGACGGTGCCGATCCGCGAGGATGCCCCGACCGCCCCGACCAATCCGTACGGCAATACCAAGTGGCTGGTCGAGCACATCCTGGCCGACCTCGCGGCTGCGGATCGGGACTGGTCGATCGGCGTCCTGCGCTACTTCAACCCGGTCGGCGCCCATATCTCGGGCCGCATCGGCGAGAGCCCGCGCGGCGTGCCCAACAACCTCATGCCGTATGTCACCCAGGTCGCGGTCGGCAAGCGCGAGCGCCTGTCGGTGTTCGGCGGCGATTACCCCACGCCGGACGGCACCGGGGTGCGGGACTATATCCACGTGGTCGACCTCGCGCTCGGGCATCTCGCCGCGCTCGAGCGAGCCGGACAGGCAGCGGGCACCTGGACCGTCAATCTCGGCACCGGCAAGGGCTATTCGGTGCTCGAGATCGTCAAGGCGTTCGAAGCGGCCAGCGGCCGCCGCATCCCGTTCGAGATCGTGAACCGGCGGCCCGGCGACATCGCCCAGTGCTACGCCGACCCTTCCCATGCCGCCCGCGAACTCGGCTGGCATGCCCGTCGCGGCTTGAAAGAGATGTGCGCCGACAGCTGGCGCTGGCAGAGCATGAATCCCGAAGGATACTGAAGGCATGAACGGCCCGATCACGGTCTTCAGCGCCCGGAGGATCCTGACCATGAATCCGCGCCAGCCCGAGGCGACCCATGTCGCGGTGCGCGACGGACGGATCCTGTCGGTAGGCGATCTCGAGCGCATGAAGGCGTGGGGCAGGTTCACGCTGGACGAGCGCTTCGCCGACGAGGTGCTGATGCCCGGCCTGGTCGAAGGCCATTCGCACCTCATGGCCGGCGGACTCTGGCAGTTTCCGTTTGTCGGCTTCCATCCCAGGACGGCGCCCGACGGCACGGTGTGGGAGGGATGCCGCAGTTTCGACGAGGTGGTGCGCCGTCTCTCGGAGCTGGAAGCGGGGATGTCCGATCCGGCGCAGCCGCTGGTGGCCTGGGGTTTCGACCCGATCTTCCTCGGCACCGAGCGAATGACGGTGCGTCACCTCGACCAGGTTTCGGCGACGCGCCCGGTGGTGATCCTGCACGCCAGCCAGCACCTCATGAACGTCAATACGCCGGCGCTGGCCAAGGCCGGCATTACCCGCGAGACCGAGGTCGAGGGCATCGCGCGCTTCGCCGACGGCGAGCCCAATGGCGAACTGCAGGAATTCGCCGCAATGTTCCCGATCCAGCGGCTCATCGGCAATATCATGCGGCTCACCGGCAGCAGCGAAACCGGCCTGCGCATGTTCGGCCGGATCGCGCAGCTGGCAGGCGTGACCACTGCCACCGACCTGGTCAATGACCTGTCGGACGACTCCGTGGCGATGCTGAGCCGCCTGACCGCCGAGGATGACTATCCGGTGCGCCTGGTGCCGGCTTTCGTGGCGCTGGACGGCTCGATCACGCCCGAGGCGGGCGTGGCGCGGGTACGCGCCCGCATGACTGTCAACACCGGCAAGCTGCATTACGGCCTGGTCAAGCTGGTCGCGGACGGCTCGATCCAGGGCTTCACCGCCCGCCTGCGATGGCCGGGTTATTTCAACGGCGCGCCCAACGGCATCTGGATCCTGCCGCCCGAGCAGCTGAAGGCGACGATTGCGCATTTCCATGCGGCCGGCCTGCAACTGCACATCCATACCAACGGCGACGAAGCGACCGGGGTCGCCATCGACGGCATCGAGGAGGCGCTGAGGCTGTCGCCCCGCGCCGACCATCGCCATACCCTGCAGCACTGCCAGATGGCCGATGCCGCCCAGTTCCGCCGCATGGCCGGCCTCGGGATCTGCGTCAATCTGTTCGCCAATCATCTCTTCTACTGGGGCGATGCGCACCATGCCCTGACGATGGGGCCGGATCGGGCCGAGCGCATGGACGCCTGCGCCACCGCTCTCGGCCACGGCGTGCCCCTGGCAATCCACAGCGATGCGCCGATCACGCCGCTCGGCCCGCTCTTTACCGCCTGGTGCGCGGTCAATCGTCTCAGTTCCTCGGGCCGGGTACTCGGCGAGAGCGAGCGCATCGGCGTGCCGCAGGCCCTGCAGGCGATCACCCTGGGGGCAGCGTTCACGCTCGGCCTGGACGATCGCATCGGTTCGATCGAAGTCGGCAAGTTCGCCGACTTCTGCGTTCTGGGAGAGGATCCGCTCGCCGTCGCACCGCAGGCACTGAAGGACGTGCCCGTCTGCGGGACGGTGCTGGGCGGGCGGGTGCTGGCGCGCCCCGGGGCCTGAGTTCATGGCCCGTCTGCCGCTGACGGTCATCGGCGGCTTCCTCGGCGCCGGCAAGACGACCCTGCTGAACCACTGGCTGCGTGCCGCCCGGCAGCAGCGACTGGCGGTGCTGGTCAACGATTTCGGCAGCCTCAACATCGACGCCGACCTGGTGGCCGCGGCGGCCGGCGACATGATCGCCCTCACCAACGGCTGTGTCTGCTGCAGCATCGGCGACGACATGACGGGGGCCCTGATCCGGGTCCTCGATGCCGACCCCCCTTTCGACGCGGTGGTGATCGAGGCCAGTGGGGTGGCCGATCCCTGGCGGATCGCGCAGGTCGGGCTGGCAGACCCGGGGCTCGCCTTCGGCGGCGTGATCGTCCTGCTCGACGCGAGCGCGGCCCACGCGCAGGCCGGGGATCCCTTGCTCGCCGACTCGATCCTGCGCCAGCTGCGGGCGGCCGACCTGGTGCTGCTGAACAAGACCGACCTCGTGTCGGCGGGCGAACTGGCCGAGGTGCGGGCCTGGCTCGAGGGCGTGATCGGCGGTGCGCCGGTAATCGAGACCGTCGAGGCACGCGTGTCGCCCATCCTCCTGGGCGATCTGGCCCTGTCACCCGCCGAGGGAGGCCGCGCATCCGGCAACCCGGATCATGACCACGATCCCAATCACGTTCACGTTCACGACATCAATCACGGTCACGACATCAATCACGGTCACGATCACGTTCACGATAGCCCCGACCACCCGGCGCAGTTCGACACCTGGTCGAGCCGGCCGGACGGGATCTTTCGGGCCGCGGATCTGCGCCATCTGCTGCGCGAAATGCCGCCCGGCGTGCTGCGCCTGAAGGGGCTTCTGCGCACGGACGAACACGGCTGGTCGGAACTGCAGTTCGCAGGTCGACACGGCACGCTGCGCCGGGCCGATGCGTTACCCGCGGCCGGCCTGCCGGCGCTGGTCGCGATCGGACTGCGTGGCCGCCTGCCGGTTTGCGCGCTGGCAGCGGTCTTCGAGGCCGCGGCGCGGGACGCCGACGGCGCAGTCTCAGCTAGCGGCTGAAATTGAAGAACTCCCGCCGCCCCTTCATGCCGACGATATGCTCCCCCAGCAGTGCAAGGTCCTCGTCGCGCTCGACCGGATTAAGGTGCTCGGTATTGACGATCAGCACCGGTGCGGCTTCGAAGTGGTAGAAGAAACGGCTGTAGGCTTCGCTGAGCGCGCGCAGGTAGTCTTCCGAAATGGCGGCTTCCATGTCCAGGCCGCGGGCCTGCACGCGATCGATGAGGGTATCGGGCGAGGCCTGCAGGTAGATCACCAGGTCCGGCGTGGGCGCCTGCGGCCGCAGGCTGTCGAAAATCTGCTGGTAGAGCGCCAGTTCGTCGTCGGACAGCGTGAGCCGCGCGAACAGCGGATCCTTTTCGATCAGGAAGTCACCGATCACGGCCCGCGTGAAGAGGTCCTGCTGGGCCAGGTCGCGCAACTGGTTGACACGCTGGAACAGGAAGAAGAGCTGGGTCGGCAGGGCGAAACGGATGCTGTCCTTGTAGAAGCGTTCCAGGAACGGATTGCTTTGCGGTTCTTCCAGGACTGTCTGCGCGCTGTAGAGGTCGGCCAGCCGCCGGCACAGCGTGGTCTTGCCGGCGCCGATCGGACCTTCCACGACGATATGCCGGTAGCGGTCGAAGGGGTTTGGACCGGTCGGGCGAGTGACTGGGGACATGGCGTCAGGTCTGTCGAGAAGAGGTGTTCGGAGGAAATCGCGACCGCTTCGACCGTCAGGCCGCCGGTACGCAGCGCTGCGCCTGCAAGGCCTGGACCGTCCGCAGATGCTCGCTCAGGCGGCCGCGGCCCGGGATGATCAGCCCGGGGTCGAGGTCGGCCAGCGGCAGCAGGACGAACAGGCGCTCGTGCAGGCGGGGATGCGGCACCGTCAGGCGTGACGTGGCGATGGTCTGTTCATCGAAGAGCAGCAGATCCAGGTCGAGAGTGCGCGGGGCATTGGGGTGGGGCCGCTCGCGGCCGAAGTCCTGCTCGATCGACTGAAGCCGGTCCAGGAGCGTCAGCGCCGGCAGCCCCGTCGCCAGCCGCACCACCTGGTTGAAATAGACAGGGCCCTCGGCGTCGACCGGGTCGCTCAGGTAGAGCCGGGAAGCGGCATCGACCCGGGTCCGGGGCAGGCGGCCGATCGCCTCGACGGCGTGCGCGAGCGTCTGCGCGGGTGCGGCCCCGGCATTGGCCAGGTTGGCGCCAAGGCCGATGTAGGCAATAGGCTCGGCATTCAAGCGACGTTGCCCGACGGCGCGCCCGACGGCTCGCTGGCACTGGCGGCGGAGTCGCGGTCGGCACTCTGCTCGGCACCCCTGTCGGCACTCCGGTCTGCGCCGCGGCCGGCACCGCGACGGCGGCGGCGTTTGGCGCCGCTGCCCGGCTGAGAGGCGAGCGCACGCAGCAGTTCCTCCCGTTCGGTGGTGTCGGCGTC
Source organism: uncultured beta proteobacterium (assembly GCA_963834335.1). Classification (GTDB taxonomy): domain Bacteria; phylum Pseudomonadota; class Gammaproteobacteria; order Burkholderiales; family Burkholderiaceae_E; genus Lautropia. Next base: position 727,068 of record CAWIBK010000009.1, read on the forward strand.
GATGAAGCGGGTCCACCATTCGCCCACTTCGGCCGGCACTTCGCCGGCTTCGCATCGCAGGAGCAGGAAGTCGTAGCCGGCGCGAAACCGCAGGTGCTCGAGCAGGTGATAGGCGGTGCGCGCCCGCTTCTCCAGCCGCGGCTGCATGACCCAGATCTCACGCATGTCGGACTGGTACCGACGCTGGATGGCGAGTTTCTCGGCCTGTTCGTCGAGGACCGAATCGATTGCCGTGTGCAAGGCCGGGAAGGCGTGCTCGCCCGCCTGCAGCCGGGCCTGCCAGCGGGTGCGGACCTGCAGCCAGAGCAGCGTGGCGAAGAGAAAGCTGGGCGAGATCGACTTGCCCGCGCGGACCCGCTCGTCGGTGCGTTCCAGCGCCAGCGTCACGAACCGCTCGTCCTGCTCGAAGATCGAATCGAGCAGCGGCAGCACGCCGTGGTGCAGGCCCTCGCTGCGCAGGCGGCGGATGCATTCCAGCGCATGTCCGCTCTCCAGCAGCTTGAGGATCTCGTCGAAGAGGCGCGCAGCGGGCACGTTCTCGAGCAGTTCGGCGAGCGAGCGGATCGGCTCCAGGGTCGGCGGATGCACGTCGAAGCCGAGCTTCGCGGCAAAGCGCACCGAGCGCAGCATCCGCACCGGATCCTCGCGATAGCGGGTGGCCGGGTCACCGATCATGCGCAGGGTCCGGCTGCGAAGGTCCTCGACACCGCCGAGGTAGTCGATCACCTCCTCGGCGATCGGATCGTAGTACAGGGCGTTGATGGTGAAGTCACGGCGCAGCGCGTCTTCTTCCTCGGTGCCGAAGACGTTGTCGTTGAGCATGCGTCCGTGCTCGTCGGTCTGCGCATTGACCTGCATGGCTCGAAAGGTCGAGACTTCGATCGTCTCGCGCCCGAAGATCACGTGCACGATGCGAAAGCGCCGGCCGATCAGGCGCGCCCGCCGGAACAGCGGTTGCACGGTCTCGGGCGGGGCGTCGGTTGCCACGTCGAAGTCCTTCGGCTTCAGGCCCAGCAGCAGGTCGCGGACGCCGCCGCCGACGACATAGGCCTTGAAGCCCGCCCGCTGCAGGCCTTCGCAGGTCTTGAAGGCGGCGCTCGAGATGGATTGATTGCTCAACTCGAGGCTTGCCGCCGGATAGCTGCGCCGGCGCGGCACCGGCGCACCCGTGCGCGACGGATTGCCCTGGACGCTGCCGCGGGTGGTGCGAAACCAGTCGATGAATTTCCGGATCATGCGAACAACTGGATAACCGGCCACTGCCGCTTGTGCGCCAGGGCGAGCAGTCCCGGATCGGGATTGGTCGCGACCGGATGGGTCGCGTGCTCGAGCAGCGGGATGTCGTTGGACGAATCGGAATAGAACCACACCTCGTCGAAGTCCTGCCAGGACCTGTCGAGGCTGGCGAGCCATTGCTCGGTGCGCGTGACCTTGCCCTCGCGAAAGCTGGGGGTGCCGTGCGGGCGTCCGGTGAAGACGCCACCCACCTGCTCGGCCTCGGATCCCACCAGGTGTTCGATGCCGAAGGCGTGGGCGATCGGCGTGGTCACGAAGGTATTGGTGGCGGTGACCAGTGCGCAGAGATCGCCGCGTTGCAGGTAGCCGTCGACCAGTGCGCGTGCCTGCGGGGTGATGCTGGGCTGGATCACCTCCTCCATGTACTGCCGGCGCCAGGCCTCGATTTCAGCGCGCGGGCGATTGGCGATCAGTCCGAGCGAGAAGCCCAGGAACTCCAGGACATCCAGCGTGCCGGCCTTGTACTGCTCGGCATAGCCATGATTGCGCGACTGGAAATCGTCGGCGTCGGCAATCCCGATCCGACAGAGGAAACAGCCCCATTCATAGTCCGAGTCGATCGGAAGAAGGGTGTGGTCGAGGTCGAACAGTGCAAGTCGCTTCATCTGTATATTCTATCGGGCATCTGTTGCCGGCAACTTGTCGCCGCTCTGCTGGAGCAGCGTTCGCAGCAGCGGCAGCGTGACCGGGCGCTTGCGCTCCAGCGACAGTCGGTCGAGCCCGTCAAGAATGGACTTCAGCCCGACCATGTCACGCGGGGTGTGGCGCAGCAGGTAGCCCCACACATCGTCACCGATCGCGAGTCCGCGCTCGCGTGACGCCTGCTCGAGCGCCGCCTGCAATTCGTCGTCGGCCAGCGGCTCCAGGCAGAACACCATGCCCCAACTCAGGCGGCTCGCCAGTTCCGGCATCACCGGCAGGCGGGCGGGCGGCTCGTCGCCGAAGCCGACCAGCGCTGCTGCCGGCGCCTGCATCATCGCGTCGAACTGGTGGAACAACGCTTCCTGGGCGGGGGGCGAGAGCCGCTGGCAGTCGTCGACGATGCGCAGTTGCGGCAGCCGGTCCGATTCGAGCGCGGCTGCCAGATGGCTCTTGCCCGAGCCGGTGGGCCCCCAGATGTAGATGAACCGGCCGTCCGGCGAATGGCCGGAGCGCAGTTGCGCGAGCAGCGCCTGCAGCGCGGCGAGGCACTCGCGGTTGCGGCCGGCCACGAAGTTGGCAAGGGTGGGCGGGGGCGGCGGCCCGAAGTCCAGGGTCAGCTGGCTCATGACGGGCGTCGGTGCTGGCGCGGGCTGCGGGACATGGTCGCCATTCTAGTCCGGCTAAAATGGCGGTTTGACCAGCGGGCAGGTGATGACGGACGCATCCAAGGCACTACAGTCGGGCGGGGTGGCAACCGGCGGGCTCTCCTACCGTGACGCCGGCGTCGACATCGACGCCGGGGACGCCCTGGTGGAGCGGATCAAGCCGATGGCCCGGCGGACCCGCCGTCCGGGTGTGCTGTCCGGTATCGGTGGTTTCGGCGGCCTGTTCGCGGTGCCGCCCGGGTACCGGGAGCCGATCCTGGTTTCGGGTACCGACGGTGTGGGCACCAAGCTCAAACTGGCATTCGCGCTGCGCCGGTATGACGCCATCGGCATCGACCTGGTGGCGATGAGTGTCAACGACATCCTGGTTCAGGGCGCTGAACCCCTGTTCTTCCTGGACTACTTCGCCTGCGGCAAGCTCGACGTCGATACCGCCGCCGCTGTCATCGGCGGCGTGGCATCCGGTTGCGAGCAGTCGGGTTGCGCGCTGCTGGGCGGCGAGACAGCGGAAATGCCGGGAATGTATCCGGACGGCGAATTCGACCTGGCCGGGTTCGCAGTCGGCGTGGTCGAGAAGAGCGAAATCATCGACGGCAGCGCGATCGTCGCCGGCGATCAGCTGATCGGGCTGGCATCCTCGGGCCCGCACTCCAACGGGTACTCGCTGATCCGGCGGGTGCTGGAGAAAGCTTTCGGCGAGATCACTCCCGCCGCGCTGGCGCAGCCGCTGGACGGCCAGCCGCTTGCCGACTGGATCATGGCCCCGACGCGCCTTTACGTGAAGTCGCTGCTGCCACTGCTGCGCGGCCCGGCCAACCCGATCAAGGGCATGGCCCACATCACCGGCGGCGGCCTGCTGGAAAACGTGCCTCGCATGCTGGCGGAGTCGCTGCAGGCCGAGATCCGCAGCGATGCGTGGCAGCGCCCGGCCATATTTCAGTGGCTGCAGGCCACCGGCGGCATCCGGGACGGCGAAATGCATCGGGTCTTCAACTGCGGCATCGGCATGGTGCTGGCGGTTGCCGCGGACGACCTCGACGCGACCCTCCTGTCGCTCAGGCAGGCCGGTGAAACAGCCGTGCACCTGGGCGCCGTCGTCGCGCGGCAGGCCGGGGCGGCGGCTACCGTGGTGGTCTGACCCGGTACCTCGCCGCCCCAATTTCGTGCGGGGTTGGTTCACAATCCCGCATTTCACCGTGTGGGTCGGACGGTCGATGGTTCAGTCGAAGACAGCTGCCATGAGTTCAAGCGCGTGGGCGGCCGCATTCACAGATGAATGACCAGCCGGCCCCTCGCCGATCCGTTGCCGGCCGACTGCTGGGGCTGTTCGGCTGGGGCCTGGTCGGGCTCGCGCTGCTGCTGGGTGGGGCGGCCTTCCTGGCCAGTCGCACGGTCACGTTGCAATGGGCAGCACAGCAGGCGGTCGACCTGTCCGGGGGTCGGCTGAGAATCGAGGGTATCGCCGGATCGGTGCTTGAAGAGATCTCGGCCGATTCCGTTCGATGGCTGGACGACGGCGTCGACGTCACCGTGACCTCGCTGCGGCTGGCGTACCAGCCGCTTGCCCTGCTCGACGGCTTTGCGCGGATCACCCGCGCGAGCGCAGCGAACATCGAAGTCACTCTCCTGGCGGCGGCCGGCCAGCCACGCCAGCCCATCCGCCTGGGCCCGGTGCTCGACCCGTTGCTGCCCTACGCGATCGAGCGACTCGAGGTGGGCCGGCTGATGATTCGCGAGGCCGGCGGCCGGCCGCTCGAACTGCGTGACATCGAGGTCGTCCTTGCCCATGATGGCGACCGGATCAACGCCGGCCTGATGAACGCCCAACTGGTTGCGGGCGAATCGCGAGTGATCATCCGCGGGGATGCCGCGCTGCTGTCGCGTGCGCCTTACGCCACCGATGGCCGCTTCGTCATCCAGCTGCCGCTGCCGGGCCTGCAGCCGCAGCCACTACGACTGGACCTGCGGCTCAATGGCCCCCTGGAGGAACTGGCGGTGCGCGCCAGTACGGTGTTCGCCGGCGCGCCGGTGCAGGCGCGCGGCGTCGTCTACGCGTTCGAACCGCGCCCGCTTCGACAAGTGCGATTGGACGTGAAGGACTTCGACCTGTCCCGCTACGACCGGTCGTTGCCCGTGACCCGCCTGACCGCCGGACTCGACCTCGAAGTCATGCCGGTCTGGGCGAGCGGGCGCCGGCCCTGGCTGATCGGGCCGGTGACGCTGGCCAACACGGCGGCCGGCACGTTCGACCGCAGGCGGCTGCCGCTGGCTGCCGCCAAGGCCGTGGTGGCCGTTCTCGACGGACGCCTGGAAGTGCACGGACTGAGGGCGAACGGACCCATGGGCGACATGGCCGGCGACGGCTGGTTCGAGCCGGCGGATTTCCGCCTTGCGCTCAACAGCGACCGGCTGCGGCTGCAGGGCATCGACAGCGGCTTTGCGCCGCGCACGGTTCAGGCCCGGCTGACCCTCGAACCGCTCGAACCGGCCTCGCGCGCAGCCGCGGGCGTCAGGCTAAGCCTGGATGCGAGCGACGACAGGCTCGCCGCCGACATGACGGCTGTCTACGCGCGCGGGCAGGTGCAGATCCGGCAGGCGCAGGTCCGGTCCCTGACCGGACGCGGTCGCGCGCGCTTCGACGGCAGCGTCGGCTCGGCGCCGTCCTGGCCGCTCGACCTGCGCGGCGATTTCCGCGATTTCGATCCCAGCCAGCTGGTCGCGATGCCGCCGGCGCTGCTCAACGGCACCTGGCAGGCGCGCGGCCCTGCAGCGGGCCCGGGCGGCGGCGCGGTTGCCACCACGATCCGCCTGCAGGACAGCCGGTTTCGCGAGCTTGCTCTGGCCGGCACGCTGGGCGCCACCGTGTCCGTCGCGGACGGCCGGCCGCAGCGGCTGACCGCCGTTGCCGCGAATCTTCAGTGGGGCGAGGCCAGCCTTGAAGCGGGGGGCTCGCTCGGCGTGGCGTCCGACCAGTTGCGCCTCAAGCTCGCGACATCCTCGGGCCGGCCAGCTGGATCCGCGCCTGGCAGGCGGCCTGCAGGCGGACGTGCTGTTGAGCGGGCCGCTGCTCGATCCTGCGGTCAAGGCCCGCGTCGATGCCGGACGGCTGACAGTCGTGGCGGGCGGGCTGCGCGCACGTACTGCCGCCGCGTCGCTGGAGTTGACGATGCAACGGTCCGGTGGCGCGGACCTCGATCTGCGCGCCTCGCTCACGGACGTCGAGCTTGAAGCAGCGGCAGATGCGCCGTCACCGCCGGCGATGGCGCCTGCGCCTGCGACTGCAACCGCGTCTGCCTCTGAGATCGGGTCCGCCGCCGCGCCTGCGCGCGTCGTCCGGCTGGGCCGGGTGACCGCAGCCCTCGGCGGCGCCTACGCCGATCACACCGTCGCGCTCGAGGCGGTCGGCAAGGACCGGCGGCTGCAAGCGTCCGCGCGCGGCAGTCTCGGCCCGGACGGTGTCTGGCGCGGCAGCGTGCTCGAGCTGTCGGCAGTGCATCCGCTGCTGGGGATGACGTCCGACGCGGGCGCGCCTGCGGACTCGGGCGAGAGCGTTGCCCCCCTCCGGTCGCTGGCACCGTTCGCGCTCCAGGTGGGCGGCGGCCGCGCAAGCGTGCGGGACGGTCGCTTCCGGTTTCCCGGCGCAAGACTGGTCGTCCGGCAGTTCGACTGGGACGACTCGTTCGTCACGCTCAAGGCAGACGCCAGCGGCATCGCGACCCGCTGGCTTGCCGCCCTCGTCGACGGCCCCGAGCTCGATGCCCGGCCTCCCGGTGCCCCCGACCTGCTGCTGGGCGCGGCGATCGATTTCCAGGGAAACCTGGCCGACGCCACGGCCGCGGACTGGCGCGGGACCGTGCAGCTGCAGCGCGAGAGCGGCGACCTCTGGGTGAGTGGCGCGCAAGGGCAGGCGCCGATCAGCGCCGGGCTGCGGACGCTGGGCGCGAGCGCCAGCCTGTCCGGGCGCGTTGCCAGCCTGATCGTTAACGTGGCCGGCGACAGCGTCGGCCGGATAGCGCTCGACGCCCGGACGACGCTGCAGAGCCGGGGAGCGCCGGTGTGGGCAAGGTCGTCGCTGTCGCACAGCCCGCTCGCGGGCCGGCTGGATGTCGCCATGAATTCGTTTCGCTGGATCGCGCCCCTTCAGGGAGACCGGTGGCGGGTTGATGGCGCCCTCGACGCCCAGCTCAAGCTGGCCGGAACGCTGACCCGTCCGCACGCCGACGGCATCGTCACCGGCAGCAACCTGAGCGCGCATGAGCCGACGCTGGGGATGCACCTGCGCAACGGCGTGCTGGCGGCGGAGTTCGCGGGCGACCGGGTCGACGTCAGGTTGCTGAGGTTCGAAGGCGGGGACGGCGGCAATGTCGCCATCAGCGGCCTGTTGCAGGCTCCGGCTGCCGGCTCGAGCGAGGCCCGGGTCGTGCTCGACGGGCTGGCAATACCGCTGGACAGCGGTCAACGCATCCTGTTGTCCGGGAGCACCACCGCGGTCCTGGCGGGCCGGACACTCGAAATCATCGGCCGCCTGGCGGCGGACGAGGGCGCCATCGTCCTCGACGGCAACCGGCGCCGCCAGGCGCGCGCCGATTCGCGCGGGCCGGCGTCCTCGGACCCGGCCATCCGCAAGATCGGCATAACGGCGCCTGCCGACGGGCCGTCGCCGGCGGCGCTGCGGCTGTTCACCGTCGACACCGACGTCGGCATCGACTTCGGACGGAATTTCCGGGTGTCGGGCGCCGGCCTGCAAGCCGGGCTGAGCGGGGCGATACGCCTGAGGGGCCGCTCGCCCGAACTACCGCGGGCGAGCGGCGCGGTGGATTTCGTCGACGGCAGCTATCGGGTCGACGGTCGGGCCCTCAGGATCAGCCGTGGCCGCATCGTGTACGACGGGGACCTGGCCGATCCCGCCGTCGACCTTGCCGCAGTCGGGGACAGTCCCCGGGCGGCAGCGGGCAGCGCGGACAGCCGCAGCCTGACGGCGGACTTCGGCCCGCCGCTGTCGGCGGGATTGCTTGCCGTCTGCGAACAGAGCCTTCGCGGCGTCTGGAACATCCTCAAGCTGCAGTACGAGATCACCGACCGCTTGTCGTTGAGCGTTCGCGCCGGCAGCGAGCGGGCGATGGACCTGCTCTGGTTCTTCCCGTTCGACTGAAAGGCTGCACGATGCACAGCCCCGGAGGTTGCACGATGCACAGCCCCGGCAACGCCGGTGCTTGGGCCTCAGCCGCCGTCGGACTTCGGCGCAGTGGTGATCGCGTGACCGCCGAAACCCTTGCGCATCAGGGCCAGCAGCTTGTTGCCGGTGTCGCCCTTGCCCTGCGATGCGAACCGGGTCATCAGCGCCATCGCGATCACAGGCGCCGGTGTGCCCTGGCGTATCGACTCGTCGATGGTCCAGCGGCCCTCGCCCGAATCCGCCACGATCGGCGCGAGCTGGTCCAGCGCTTGCGGGTCCTTGAGCGCCTCGGCGGTGAGATCGAGCAGCCAGGAGCGCACCACCGAGCCGTGGCGCCACAGTTCTCCGATCCGGTCCAGGGGCAGGTCGAAATCGGGCTGGCCGGACATCAGGGCGAACCCTTCGGCCAGCGACTGCATCATGCCGTACTCGATGCCGTTGTGGATCATCTTGGTGAAGTGACCGGCGCCCACCGGGCCGCAATGCAGCCAGCCGTCATCGGCGGAGACCGCGAGCAGCCGCATGACCGGCGCAACCCGCTTTGCCGCGTCCGCGCTGGCGCCGTACATCAGGCAATAGCCGTTCTGCAGGCCCCACACGCCGCCCGAGACACCGCAGTCCACGAATTCGATTCCCCGCGCTGAAAGGGCGGCGGCCCGCGGTTGCGCATCCAGATAGTTGGCATTGCCGCCGTCGACCACGACGTCGCCGCGGTCCAGCATCGGCGCGATCTGTTCGATCGTCAGCGCGGTGACGTTGCCGGCCGGCAGCATCAGCCAGACGATACGCGGGCTCGGCAGCGCAGCCACCGCATCGGCGAACTGCTCATGCAGCGTGACCGGAAACTGCGCCGATGTTTCCGTCATGGCGGCGCGGGCTGCCGCGGCGGGATCGTAACCGTGGACCGTGGCGCCCTTGCCGGCGAGCCGCCGGGCCATGTTGGCGCCCATTCGTCCGAGGCCCACCATCAACAGGGTGGGGGACGTGGCGTGCGCTGCGGCTTTGCTGGTCATGTGAACGTTGCTCCGGGGTTCGAGCCGGCGGCCGCGGGGGACTGCCGCCAGAGTTGATCGATGATAGCCGAGGCCTGCTCGGCGACCCGGTCATCGAGGCAGTCGAGCCGCGCATGCGCCGGCAGCGACCGCAGCCAGGTGAGCTGGCGCTTGGCCAGTTGCCGGGTCGCCGCGATGCCGGCTTCCCGCAGCGGGCCGTCGCCTGCTCGGGCGATTCCGCCCTTGGCCAGGTATTGCCAGACCTGCCGGTAGCCCACCGAACGCAGGGCCGGCAGGTCGGGATGCAGGTCGGGCCTGGCCATCAGGCCGCGGACCTCGTCGACCAGACCGTTGGCCAGCATCTGCTCGAAACGGCGCGCGATGCGCTGGTGCAGGACCGCGCGGTCGGAGGGTTCCAGCGAGAGGATCGGCAGCGAGCGGTCGTGATCGACCGCCTCAGCCGTCTGCGGGAGGCTCGCCGGAGCGGCGGCGTCGCTGCAGGCTCGACAAGGCGACGCCGGTGATCTCGATCACCTCGAGCGCCCGTTGGATGCGTTGGGGGTCGCCGGGATCGATCCTGCCTGCACTCAGGGGATCGAGCGCGGTCAGGCGCCGATGCAGCTGCGCCCAACCGTGCTCCGCCGCCTCCTGTTCAAGCCGCCGGCGGATCGCAGGGTCGGCGGGCGGCAGCGCGTCCAAGGGCGTGATCAATGCCCGGGCGTAGAGCATGGTGCCCCCCACCAGCAGGGGCAGGCGGCCCCGCGCTGCAATCTGCCCGATCAGCGGCGCCGCGTCGGCCACGAAGCGGGCGGCGCTGTAGGGGTCGGCAGGATCGCGAATGTCGATCAGGTGATGCGGAACCTGCGCACGCTCGGCCGCCGTCGGCTTGGCGGTGCCGACGTCGAGCCCGCGATAGACCTGGGCGGAGTCCACACTGATGATCTCTACCGGCAATCGTGTCGCAAGCGCCATCGCCAGCGCGCTCTTGCCCGATGCGGTCGGGCCCAGGATCATCAGCGCGCGCATCGGACCGGATCAGCGGCCGCGAAGGAACCAGCGATCGATCTCGGCCATCGGCAGGCTGAACCAGGTGGGGCGGCCGTGGTTGCAGAAATCGGCGTTGGGCGTGTTCTCCATGTCCCGCAGCAGGGCGTTCATTTCCGGCAGCGTGAGCGTACGATTCGCGCGCACCGCCGCATGGCAGGCCATCGTCGCCAGCAGACGGTCGCGCCGGCCGGCGACGGCATCCCGAGGTGACGCTGCCTGCCAGCCGTCAAGAACGTCACGGGCCAGTGCGGCAGGATCGCCGCGGGCGAGCAGGGCGGGCACGCTGCGCACCGCCAGCGTCGTGGGCGACATCACGTCGATCTCGATGCCGAGCGCGGCGATCGCTTCGCCCTCATCGGCGACCAGCGCAACCTCCAGTTCCGATGCCCGGAAGACGGCCGGTACCAGCAAGGGCTGCTGCGCAACCCGCTGCGTGCCCAGTTGCAGGCGCAGGCGTTCCAGCACGATGCGCTCATGGGCGGCATGCATGTCGACGATGATCATGCCTTCGGCCGTCTGGGACAGCAGGTAGATGCCATGGAGCTGGGCGATCGCGTAGCCGAGCCGTGGGGCCTGCTGCGACGGCGCTTCACCTGCCGTTTCACCCGCGGCGTCACCCGCGGCGTCACCCGGGGCGGGAGGCACCGGCGGCGACGTCGTGGCGGTGTCGCCTGCTGCCAGGGAAGCGAGTGCGCCGGCGGCATAAAACTGAAGGCTGGATGCGATGTCGGCGGCGCGCGGCGCCCCGTGGGTGAACAGGCTGCCGGAGCGCGTGAGGGTGGTTGAGCCCCTCGCCGCCGGATCGCCAGCCGGGTTTCCAGTCAGACCAGGCAGGCCGCGGCAGGCCGGGCAGGCCGATGGTGCGCGCCGCCGCTGTCGGCGCGCCGTCGGGCACGACCGGAGCCAGGATCGACTCGACCGCGTGAAAGACCAGGCTGCGCACCGCGGCCGCGTCGCGAAAGCGGACCTCGATCTTGGCCGGATGCACGTTGACGTCGACCAGGGCCGGATCGATGCTGATGAACAGCGCGTACACCGGATGACGGTCGCCATGGAGCCGGTCCCGATAGGCCTGGCGCACCGCCTGGCCCAGCATCCGGTCGCGCACGAAGCGGCCGTTGACATAGAGGTACTGGCGGTCCGGGCGGCCGCGGGCAGCGTCGGGATCGCCGAGCAGGCCACTCGACCTGCATCGGACCGGCCCCGACATCGAGGGGATGAAGCCGCCCCTGCTCGCCGATCGCCTCATGCGCGCGCAGCGCCGGCTCGGTGGCAGCCCAGTGCCGGACTTCGCGCCCGTCCTGGAACACGTCGAAGGCGACGCCCGGATGCGCCAGCGCGACTCGCCGGACCGCCTCGAGGCAGTGCGCCGCCTCGGTGTTCGGGGCCTTCAGGAACTTGCGGCGGGCCGGGGTCGCCGAGAACAGGTCGAACACCTCGATGATCGTGCCGAACCCTGCCGCTGCCGGCGCGGGCGCCTGCGGCGGGACCTGTCCCGGGCGCGCATCGATCACCCAGGCGTGCGCGTCCCCGGCGATCCGGCTGGTCAGGACCACCCGCGCCACCGAAGCGATCGAGGCCAGCGCCTCGCCGCGAAAACCCAGCGACGCCACCCGTTCCAGGTCCTCGAGCGAGCCGACCTTGCTGGTGGCGTGCCGGAGCAGCGCCAGGGGAATCTGGTCCGGGGCGATGCCGCGGCCGTTGTCGCTGACCAGTAGCCGCCCGAGGCCGCCGTCATCGATGCGGACCTCGATGTGGTCGGCGCCCGCGTCGATGGCGTTTTCCAGCAGTTCCTTGACGACCGACGCAGGCCGTTCGATGACCTCGCCGGCGGCGATCTGGCTGATCAGTGCGTCCGGCAGCAGCGCGATCGGCCTCGAGCCGCCGGACGGCAGGCCAGCGGACGGCACGGCGACGCCGGGCGCTCCCAGCGGGAATTGGCGTGCGGTTGTTGGCATGACGGACCAGTTGCGGGTAGGAGAGGATTATAGGTGGCCTGTATCATCGAACGCCTTCGCGTCATGGATCGGGCCATGGACCTCTCGTCGCTGATCGATATCTTCCTGCACCTGGACAAGCATCTCGCCACGGTGGTGGAAAGCTATGGCGTCTGGGTCTACCTGCTGCTGTTTGCCATCATCTTCATCGAAACCGGCTTCGTGGTCATGCCCTTCCTGCCGGGCGACTCGCTGCTGTTCGTTGCCGGCACCATCGCCGCCGTCGGCGGAATGGATCTGGGGCTGCTGCTGATCCTGCTCACCGTGGCCGCGGTGCTCGGCGATGCGCTCAACTACTCGGTCGGACATTACGTCGGCCCGAAGGTATTCGGCTGGGAGAACTCACGTTTCTTCAATCGCGCCGCGTTCACTGCGCACGCACGCGTTCTACGAGAAGCACGGCGGCATCACGATCATCGTCGCGCGCTTCCTGCCCTTCATCCGGACCTTCGCGCCCTTCGTTGCCGGCGTCGCCGCGATGACCTACGCCCGCTTCGCGCTGTTCAACGTGATCGGCGCCGTGCTGTGGGTGGTCAGCCTGACCACGCTGGGCTACCTGCTGGGCAACACCACCTGGGTCCGGGACAATTTCCAGTGGGTCACGCTCGCCATGATCATCATTCCCGGCCTGCCCGCGGTCTACGAGGTGCTGCGGCACACCCTGTTCAAGCGGCGGGCGGCGAGCCCCGCGGCGAACTCAGCCGCCGGCAGCTAGAGAATCTTGCCCCGCGGCCCGGGGGGATTGTCCTTGAAGTAGGCGCGGATGCCGCGCACGATCGCCGATCGCCAGCTGGTCCTGGTAGCGCGCGCTGCGCAGCTTCAGCTCCTCCTCGGGGTTGCTGATGAAGGCGGTCTCCACCAGGATCGAAGGAATGTCCGGCGCCTTCAGCACGGCGAAGCCGGCCTGCTCGACCTGCGGCTTGTGCAGGTCGCCGATGTCGCCGAGCTCCGACAGCACCGAGGCCGCGAAACGCCGGCTGTCGCGGATCTGCGAGGTGGTCATCAGTTCCATCAGCAGTTGGGCCGTTTCCTTGTTGCGCTTGCGCAGGTTGACGCCGCCGACCTGGTCCGCGCCATTCTCCTTGCTGGCGAGCCACCGCGCCTCGACGCTGCTTGCGCCGCGATCGGACAGCACGAAGACCGACGACCCGCGGGCCCGGGGCTTGACGAACGCATCGGCATGGATCGACACGAACAGGTCGGCCTTGACCGACCGCGCCTTGCTCACGCGGGTGGCCAGCGGCACGAAGAAGTCGTCGTCGCGCGTGAGGAACACGCGCATGTTCGGTTCCCGGGCCAGCTTGGCCTTCACGCGGGCGGCAATCGCCAGCACGACGTCTTTCTCCAGCGTGCCGCGCGGGCCGCGGGCGCCCGGATCTTCGCCGCCGTGGCCCGGGTCGATGGCGATCGTGACCAGGCGCGCCACCACCGGCGGCGCTGGGCGGGGCAGCACCCGGCCGCCGCCGCGCGAGAGATCGCGCTTGCTGGGGCGTGGGTTGTCCGCACCCGGGACGTCGTCCGCCGCGAGCGCGCGCATGATCGCCGTTGCCTCCGTCTGGGCGATCAGCAGGTCGAGCGGATCCGGCGGCCGGGTCGGATAGAAATCGATGACGAGCCGATGCTTGTACTCGGCAACCGGCGCAAGCGTGAAGATCTGCGGCTTGACCGCCTGCTTCAGGTCGAACACCAGGCGCATCGTATCGGGGTTGAACTGGCCGACGCGGACCTGGTGGATGTACGGGTCCGAAGGGATGACCTTCGCGACCAGTTCGCGCAGGGCGGAATCCACGGCGATGCCCTGCAGGTCGACCACCACCCGCAACGGGTCCTCGATCATGAAATGCGAGTGCGCCAGCGGTTGCTCAAGCTCGAGGGTGACGCGGGTGTACTCCTTGGCCGGCCAGACCCGCACCGCCGCGATGGCGCCGCTGTGGGCCAGCCGAAGGTCGAAGGCAAGTACGCCGGCGACGCCGGCCTTCAGCAGTCGGCGTCGGTTCCCCGCGCCACGCTGTCCGGCGGCTGCGCTTGCGGCGGCAATCGGGGGGCGAGGCAGGTCAGGCATTGCCGTCCGGCCTCCGTGTACGCGCGCGCCCGCAAGCGCCGCTGATCGCCCTGTCCGGTCGCCTCGAGTTCGAGCCGCAGGTCCGGAGGCGCGAGTGCGCCTGCCGCTTTCTCGGGCCATTCAAGGAGCATGAGCCCCGGACCGGCGAAGATGTCGTCGAATCCTGCATCGAACCATTGATCGCTGGAAGAGAACCTATACAAATCAAAGTGATAGATAGGAAAGTTCGGATGATTATAGGGTTCCATCAGGCTGAAAGTAGGGCTCTTGACAGGTCCGGAAACCCCGAGTTCACGCAGGATGGCGCGCACGGTAGCGGTCTTGCCGCTGCCCAGGTCGCCGCTGAGGTGGACGACAAACGCTTGTTTCGCAAGGGGTTGCGCCGCGAGCGCGCGCGCCAGGATCGCGGCGAGGTCGCGTGTGGCGGCCTCGTCCGGCAGGAGCAGATCGAGCGTTTTCATCGGGCGAATGTATCCAAACTACAACGGTCAGGGCCGGAATGCCGGAGATCGCCGGCGGGGCATTGGCGGTGGTGTCGTGTGGCTTTGCGTCGCTCAAATGACGAGGGACAGCCAGAACGGCAGCGTGAACGCCGCCGCGACGGTCGTCGCCGTGATGCACAACGCGACGAAGGCGCCGTCACCGCCCATCCGGTTCGCCAGGACATAGGCTGCGGAGGCGGTGGGAACTGCCGAGAAGACGAGCAGCACCGACTTTGCCATCGGCGCCAGCCCGAGGGCGTGGCCGATCGCCAGGGCGGCGGTGGGAGCGACCAGCAGCTTGACGGTTGCCAGCCAGGCGATCAGCGCGCGGTCGCCGGCCACCCCGGTGGTCCGGATGCCGGCGCCGACCGTCATCAGGCCGATCCCCAGTGCGGCTGCGCCGACGCGCGTGAACAGGGTATCGACCGGTTCTGGCAGGGTGAGGTCCACGCCGGCGGCCAGCAGTCCGCCGACAGTGGCCAGGATCAGGGGATTCCTGACCCATTCCGACAGCAGGCCGGCGCGCGTGTGACGGGCCAGTGAACTGACGGCCAGCACGTTGACTACCGGCACGGCGACCCCCAGGCACAGGGCGCACAGGGCCAGGCCCTCGGTGCCGCCCAGGCGCTGCGACAACGCCATCGCGACATAGGAGTTGAAGCGATAGGCGCATTGCACCGACGAGGCCATCCGCAGGGCCGGGGGCTTGAGCACGTATCGGGCCAGCGACCCTGCCAGGGCCGCGACGCCGACCACCAGCAGGACGCCGACGATCAGGTCGACGGCGAGGCTCCACTGGACCGGGTTGCGCACGATCGCGTGGAACAGCAACGCGGGGAACAGGACGTAATAGGTCAGTTTCTCCAGCCCCGACCAGAGGTCGATGCCCCAGTCCACCTTGCGCGACAATACGAAGCCGATCGCGATCAGCGCGAGGTCGGGGAACAGCAGGAAAAACAGGTTCATGAGGCTGGAGCGCAAGCTGGAGGGATCGGGAGAACGGGAGGGACATGCGAGCGCGGCGCAGCCCGCACACGCCATCGCCGCATTCTGTGATGCTATCTGGCTGGAAGACGGGCTCGCCAGGAACAGCCTCGCCGCCTACCGGCGCGACCTCGAACATCTGGCGGCCTGGCTCGCCGATGGCGAGCGCAAAGTGGCCCTGGAGCAGGCAAGCGAAGGCGACGTGCTCGCCTATATCGCTGCCCGTCACGCCAGTTCGCGGGCGACCTCCAGCAATCGCCGGCTGGCGGTGTTCAGGCGCTTCTACCGGTACCTGGTGCGCGAGCGCCTGCGGGCAGACGACCCGACGGTACGCATCCTTTCGGCCCGGCAGCCGCCTCGATTTCCCAAGGCGATCTCCGAAGCCCAGGTCGAGGCGCTGCTGGCCGCACCGGATACCGCTACGCCACTCGGGCAGCGCGACCGGGCGATGCTGGAGGTGCTGTATGCGACCGGCCTGAGGGTGAGCGAACTGGTGGGACTGCTGACGGTGGAGGTGTCGATGTCCGACGGCGTCGTCCGGATCGTGGGCAAGGGCAGCAAGGAACGCATGGTGCCGCTGGGCGAGGAGGCGCGCTTCTGGCTGGAGCGATTCATGCGCACCGGCCGGGCCGAAATCCTCGGCGCCCGCGTCGCCGATGCCATCTTCGTCACGCGGCCGCGGGGCGGCGATGAGCCGCCAGATGTTCTGGAACCTGGTGCGCAAGTACGCGCTGACGGCCGGTATCCGGGCGGCGCTGTCGCCGCACACGCTGCGTCATGCCTTCGCCACCCACCTGCTCAACCACGGCGCGGACCTGCGGGTGGTGCAGATGCTGCTGGGGCATGCCGACATCTCGACCACCCAGATCTACACGCACGTGGCGCGCGAGCGTCTGAAGGCCGTGCACCAGAGCCATCACCCGCGTGGATGAGATGCGGCGCGACGCGCCGCTGAACGGGGCGCCGGTTTGACCCCGCTCCGACGCGCGTGTTCTCATTCCGAGGGCATCGGCGAGGGTAAAGGACGAGGGCAGGGGAGCAGGATGAGGCAGGGGAGCGCAGCAGATGAAGATTGCAGTCGTGGGCCTGGGTGCCATGGGCGGCTACATGGCCGCCCGGATGCTTGCCGGCGGCCTGTCACCGGTCGCCCTGGTGACACGCCGGCATCTGGCGCCGTTGAAGGAGCAGGGGCTGCGAATGCAGTCCGAAGGCCGCCAGACGGCGCATCCGATCACGGCCAGCGACGATCCGCGCGCACTGGGCAGGCAGGACCTGATCGTGCTTGCGGTCAAGGCGACCTCGCTGCCGTCGATCGCGCCAACCCTCGCGCCGATGATCGGGCCCGATACGCTCATCGTGGCCGCGATGAACGGCGTGCCGTGGTGGTTCTTCCATGGCCTCGATGCCTCGCAGGCGGGCACGCCGATCGCGGCGGTGGATGCCGGCGGCCGGGTCAGCGCCGCGTTGCCGCCGCAGCAGTGCATCGGCTGCGTGCTGCACATGGCTGCGAGCATGCCGGAACCGGGCCTGGTCGTGCATTCCTTCGGCCATCGGATTCTGCTGGGCGATCCGCTGGCTCGCGGCGCCGGTGCCGGCCGGGCAGCGGGGG
Source organism: uncultured beta proteobacterium (assembly GCA_963834335.1). Lineage (GTDB taxonomy): Bacteria > Pseudomonadota > Gammaproteobacteria > Burkholderiales > Burkholderiaceae_E > Lautropia. The sequence goes on from CAWIBK010000009.1 coordinate 744,020, forward strand.
TCGTCGATCTGATGCACGGCGCCGGGCTGGACGCGGTGCTGGCGGACGACATCCACGCGGAGGTCTGGTACAAGCTCTGGGGCAACATGACCATGAACCCGGTTTCCGCGGTCACCGGCGCCACCATGGACGTGATCCTGCGTGACGACGACGTCCGGGACTTCATGGCCCGCGCGATGATCGAAGCGGGCGAGGTCTCGCGCAAGTTCGGCATCGAGTTGCCGGTGACGCCGCAGGAGCGGTTCAAACTGGCGGCGCTGCTGGGCGCCTTCAAGACCTCGATGCTCCAGGATGTCGAGGCATCCCGGCCGATCGAACTCGATGCGCTGGTCGGCACGGTCATCGAGATCGCCGACCGGCTCGACGTGGCGGTGCCCAACATCCGGGTGCTGATGGGCCTGGCCCGGTTGCGGGCGCGCCAGCTTGACCTCTACTGAGAGCGCGGCCACCTGAACATCATGGGCGCTGCCAGACACGTCAGCGTGACCCCGGCGACCCAGGCCTTGCGCCGGGCCGGGATCGCCTATCGCGAACACCTGTACGACTACGTCGAACATGGCGGCACCGGCGAGGCTGCCCGCCAGCTCGGGATCGACGGAATCGCGCATCGTCAAGACGCTGCTGATGCAGGACGACCAGAGCAGGGAACTCGTCATCCTGATGCACGGCGACTGCCAGGTCTCGACCCGCAATCTGGCCCGCGGGATCGGCGCGCGCTCGGTCAGCCCGTGCTCGACCGAACAGGCGCAGCGCGCGACCGGCTACCGCGTCGGGGGTATTTCTCCGTTCGGAACGCGCAAACGCCTGCCGGTCTTCGTGGAGCGGAGCATCATGAGCCTGCCGAGCCTGCTGGTCAACGGCGGGCGGCGGGGCTACCTGATAGAAATCGAGCCGGCGGTGCTGACCGGGCTGCTGGCGGCCACCGAGGTCGAGTGCGCATTGAAGGAAACATCATGAGGATCACCGCATGAACATGGCCGCATCGGTCGGCATCAACCTGCTGGCGATCCTGCTCGCCTATCTCATCGGATCGGTGTCGTTCGCCGTGGTGGTGAGCAGGCTCATGGGACTGGCAGATCCCCACAGCTACGGTTCCGGCAACCCCGGCGCCACCAACGTCCTTCGCACCGGCAACCGCAAGGCCGCCGCGCTCACCCTGCTCGGCGACATTCTCAAGGGCGTGGCGGCGGTCCTGCTGGCGAAGGCGCTGGCGCCGTCGCTGGGACTGGCGCCGATGACCGTGATGATGGTCGGGCTGGCGGCTTTCGTGGGACACCTGTTTCCGGTCTTTCACCGGTTCGCCGGCGGCAAGGGCGTGGCCACGGCGGCGGGGGTGCTTATCGCGCTCAATCCGGTCCACGGCCTGGCCACCCTGGCGACCTGGCTGATCATCGCGTTCTTCTTTCGCTACTCGTCGCTGGCGGCGCTGGTCGCTGCAGTCTTTGCGCCGTTCTACTGGGTGCTGCTGTTCGGCGCCAGTACGGCGGTGCTGCCGATCGTCGTGATGAGCGTGCTGCTGATCTGGCGTCACCGCCGCAATATCGGCAACCTGCTGGCCGGCAAGGAGAGCCGGATCGGCGGCAAGGCGAGCGGTCACGGCCTCAAGGGCGACGGCGACCCGAAGCACAGCCGGCGCAAGATCGTCTGAGCGATTCGCGCGTGGTGACGGCCGCTCCGGTTCGTGCCGGCAGGCGCGGGCAGCCCGGCGCCTGGGCGACGGCGCTCTGCGGCATGGTGTCGCTCGCCGTCGCGATGGGGATCGGACGATTCGCGTTCACGCCGCTGCTGCCGATGATGCTCCACGAGCGGACGGTGGACCTGCCGACCGCTAGCTGGCTGGCCAGCGCGAACTACCTCGCCTACATGCTCGGTGCGCTGTTGTGTACGCTGCAGCCCTGGATCTGGTCGCGCTTTTCCGGCTTGCCGTCGCTGACCTATTCGAGCATCGTGCGATACGGGCTGGCCGCAACCGGCCTGCTGACGTTGGCGATGGCCTTGCCCTTGGCGGCAATCTGGCCGAGCCTGCGCTTCGGCGCCGGTATCGCCAGCGCCGTCGTCTTCGTCTTCACCACCGGCTGGTGCCTCGCCCGTCTGGCCAGGCTGGGGGCCTCGGCCCTGGGCGGCGTGATCTTCGCCGGACCCGGGGTGGGGATCGTCGTCAGCGGGCTCTTCGGCACCGGCATGGTCGCCTGGGGCTGGACCGCGGCGATCGGCTGGCTGATCTTCGGCGTGCTGGCGCTGGTGCTCACGGCCGTGGTCTGGCGGATCTTCCAGGGCGGGGAGGAACGGCTGGTCGCCTTGCACAAGAGCCTGCCGCCGGCCGTCGGCGACAGCAACGGCGACGATAGAGGCGACGGCAGCGGCGACGGCAGGGGCGACGGCAGGGGCGAGATCAGCCTGCTCGCGCTGGCCTACGGCCTGGCCGGCTTCGGCTACATCGTCACCGCGACCTTCCTGCCGGTGATCGCGCGCCAGAGCCTGCCGGAGTCCGCCTGGCTGGACCTGTTCTGGCCGATCTTCGGCTGCGGCGTGGTGATGGGCGCGCTGCTCGCGACTACGGTCCCGGCGGCCGGCGATCGTCGCGTCTTGCTGGCGGGAGCCTACATCATCGAGGCGCTCGGCATCAGCGCCGGCCTGCTGTTCCCGAGCCTGCCCGGATTCGCGATCGGCAGCCTGATGATCGGCTTTCCTTTCACCACCATCACCTACTTCGCGATGCAGGAGGTGCGGCGGCTGCGCCCGGCTTCCGCCGCCAGCTTCATGGGGCTGCTGACTGTGACGTACGGCATTGGACAGATCGTGGGGCCGCCGCTGGTTGCCGTGCTGCTGGCGCACAGCGCGACGGCCAGCGAAGGGTTCAACCGCTCCCTGCTGCTCGCGATGAGCGCACTCGTCGCGGGTACCCTGCTGTACGTCTGGATGATCCGCCGCTATCCGATCGCTAAGTCGGCCGGCGGGTGAAGCGGCTGCGAAAGTTCGTTTCCGGCGCTGCGGCGTCGGCCTTGGCGGGCGGATCCGGCCAGGGCCAGCCCAGCAGTTCCGCCAGCCGTCGCTCGACCCACGCGGCTTCCGCCGCTTCGACCTGAGCGGGCGGCGCCAGCAGGCCGAGCCGGCAGCGCGTCAGCACTTCGTCTTCGGACACGCCGAGGTCGTGATGCACGCCGTTGGCGAAATCGACCAGGTGATTGGCCAGGTCCTCGCAGAGGTCGTAGCGTTGCCTCAGCGACTGCAGGCTGATCGTCAGCCGGCGGCGGGAGTCGGAGTACAGGTCGGTGAACGAGGGCGGAATCTGGATCTGGTATTCGTCTGTCATGGCGGTCGTCAATGTAGCTCCGCATGATGTCATGACCGGCCAGGCCCCCGGTACCGGCATGCCGGCACGCCGGGACCGCCGATGCCGGCCGGCGACCCGGCCGCGGGAGGCGTCGCGGACTTATACTGCCCCCTACGATCGATCGCTACCCGAGGTCCACTCATGTCCGTTCACCCGATTTCCGGCACGCGCGCAACCGATGCCGTCACGCAGGCGAGGATCCACCTCGCGGCCGCGAATCGTCTGGCCGTGTTCCACGACCTCGACGAAGGTATCGACAACCACTTCACCATGACCTTGCCCGGGCACGACGACCGCTACCTGATCCTGCCGTTCGGGCGGCACTGGTCCGAGGCGCGGGCCAGCGACCTGATGGTGTTCGACGAGTCGGGCGCGACGCTGGAGGGCCAGGGCACGGTCGAACTCTCGGCGCAGTGCATCCATGCGCCCATCCATCGCATCTGCGGCGTGAATGTCGTCCTGCACACCCACCAGACCTGGGCGGTGGCATTGAACATGCTCCGCGACAACCGCCTGCTGCCGGCGAGTCAGACCGCCGCCTACTACTGCGGCCACATCGCCTACGACGATCACTACGGCGGCACCGCGGACGAGTTGAGCGAGGGCGAGCGCCTGGCGGCGCTGCTCGGCGACAAGCATGTGATGTTCATGAAGAACCACGGTGTGCTGGTGGTCGGCAACACCGTCGCCGAGGCCTATCGGCGCCTGTACAAACTCGAGCGGGTATGCCGGGCGCAGGTCCTGGCGATGAGCACCGGGCAACCGCTGCAGGTTCTCCCGGATGAGATCATCAAGCTGGTGCAGGTTCCGCACGAGAACGACCGCCATCCGCGCGCCGAACGCGACCGCCTCTTCTTCGAGGCGATGATGCGGGTGCTCGATCGCGAAATGCCCGGATACGGTGATTGACCCGGCAGTTCGGCGCAGCGCCATTCCAGAGCACTGAATCTTGCACGGCCTGCTGGCGTTCCTGAGCCGGCAGGCTCGCTGGGCGCTGCCCGCGGGCGTCTTCGTCGGCATCGCCTTGCCCGGCCTGGCCAGCCTGATGCGCCCCTTGCTCACCGCCGCGGTCATCGGCACCCTGACCGGGGCCCTGCTGCGCCTGGACTGGCGCCGCTTCGCGGATCTCGGGCGGCGTCCGGCGCTGCCGGCGACGCTGGCGCTCTGGCAGCTGGTACTGTCCCCGCTGCTGGTCTGGTACGGCACGGCGCTGGCCGGCATGCCACCTGACTTGCGCCTGGTGCTGCTGCTGCAGGCGGCGGCGCCGCCGATCGGATCGGCCGCGGTGTTTGCGCTGATCCTCGGCCTGGACGGCGTGCTGGCGGCGTTGTCCACGGTCGCGTCGACCTTGCTGCTGCCCTTGACCCTGACGCCGCTGGTCGCGTTGCTGCTGCCCGAAGCCGGCATCCGGGTCGACCTCCTGCCGTTCTTCCTGCGGGTGACGCTGCTGGTGGCGGTGCCGTTCCTGCTGGCCTGGGTCCTGCGGCGCGCGATCGGCCTCAAGCGCCTGCGCCAGGCGGACGCCGCGCTCGGCGGCACCAATGTCCTGCTGCTGGTGATCTTCGCGATTGCCGTCATGGACGGCGTCTCGGCGCGGCTGGTCAGCGAGCCCGAAGTGATCGGCCTGCTGCTGCTGGCCGCCTGCGCCGCCGCGGTGCTGCTGCATCTCGCCGGTTTCGTGCTGTTTCATCGAAGCGGCACGGTGGGCGCGTACACCGCCGCAGTGCTGAGCGGCAACCGCAATGTCGGCCTGATGCTGGTGATCACGGCGGGCACGGCGGGCGAAATCTTCTCGCTCTATGTCGGCATCGCTCAGATCCCGATGTACTTCGCGCCCCTGCTGCTCACCCCCTTGCTGCGCAGGAGTCGCGGACCGGGCGGGTGAGGCAGGGCCGGCGCGGGCAGGGCGCTCAGCCGGGAGCCGACGGTCCGGTCGGAACCGGCTCGAGGCCGGTCAGCGGCCAGCGCGGCTTGATATCGAAGTTCAGCGTCGGCGTCCACGAAGGCGCCACGGCGGCGCCGTGCGGGTCGGCCTGCAGGCGCAGGGCCGCCGCAAAGGCGATCATCGCGCCGTTGTCGGTGCACAGCGCCAGCGCCGGAAAGTGGACCTCGACCGGACGGCCCGCTCGCCCGGCCGGACCCGCCAGCCTTGCGTCGGCCAGCTTCCTGCGCAGGACCGCGTTGGCGCTGACGCCGCCGGACATCACCAGCCGGGTCAGGCCGGTCTGCTCCAGCGCGCGCACCGACTTGGCGACCAGGACATCGGTGATCGCCTGTTCCACCTCGTGCGCCAGTTCGGCCTTCTCCTCGTCGGCGACACCTCGCTTGACCTGGGTCAGGACGGCGGTCTTCAGGCCGCTGAAGCTGAAGTCGAGATCGTCGGAACGCAACTTGGGCCGCGGCAGGACGAAGCGGCGTCCCTGGCCGGATGTTGCGCCCGTGGGGTGGACGGTCGCGGCCAGTGCGGACAGGGCCGGTCCACCCGGGTAGCCCAGGCCCAGCAGCTTGGCGCTCTTGTCGAAAGCCTCCCCGGCCGCGTCGTCGACCGTGTCGCCGAGCAGTTCGTAGCGGCCGACACCGTCCACCCGCAGCAGTTGCGTATGGCCGCCCGAGACCAGCAATGCCACGAAAGGAAATGCCGGCGGATCGTCCGACAGCAGCGGTGAGAGCAGGTGGCCCTCCAGGTGATGCACGCCGATCACCGGCTTCCTGAGGGCGTAGGCCATCGCGGTGGCCACGGCCGCGCCCACCAGCAGCGCCCCCGCGAGCCCGGGCCCCTGGGTGTAGCCGATCGCATCGATGTCCGCCAGTGTGCAACCGGCTTCCGCCACCACCTGTTCGATCAGGGGGGTCAGCCGCTGCACGTGATCGCGCGAGGCCAGTTCCGGCACCACGCCGCCGTATTGCTCGTGCATGGCGGCTTGCGAGTGCAGGGCCTGCGCGCGCAGGCCGTCGCGCGTGCTGTACAGCGCCACGCCGGTCTCATCGCAGGAAGTTTCGATACCGAGGACCAGCATGGCGCGCAGTCTATCATCGGCGGGTGGAACGCTTCGATCTTGCGGTCATCGGCGCCGGCGCGGCCGGCCTTTTCTGCGCGGGCATTGCCGGCCAGCGCGGCCTCAAGGTCGTGCTGCTCGATCACGCCCGTCGACTCGGCGAGAAGATCCGGATCTCCGGTGGCGGACGCTGCAACTTCACCAACCTGAGCGGCGCCGATCCGAGTCGCTACCTGTCCCAGGATCCGCGCTTCGCGCGGCACGCGCTCAAGTCCTATCCGCCCGGACGCTTCGTCGACCTGCTGCGAAGCTACCGCATCGGTTTTCATGAGAAGCATCTCGGTCAATTGTTCTGCGACGACTCGAGCCAGCAGGTCATCGACCTGCTGCGGGCGGAATGCGACAAGGGGCAGGTGTCGATCCGCCACCCGGTGCAGGTCCGCGGGATCGACCGTCTCGCCGGCGCAAGCACAGGCGCAGGTACGGGCGCAGGCGACCGTGGCGGCTTTGCGATCCGCTCGGATCAGGGCGACATTGCCGCCCCCAACCTGGTCATCGCCACCGGCGGCCTGTCGATACCGGCCATCGGGGCCAGCGACTTCGCCTGGCAGCTGGCCGCCGATTGGCAGGTCGAGACGGTGCCGCACCGGCCGGCGCTGGTGCCGCTGACCTTCTCCGCCCGGCAGTGGCAGCCGTTCGTGGAGTTGGCCGGTGTCGCCCTGCCGGTTGCGATCTCGGTGGCCGCTTCTGCGCGTCGCGACGAGGGTGGCGCCGCTCGCGGCTCGCGTCCGGCAGCGGCGCGGTTCGAGGAAGACCTGCTGTTCACCCATCGCGGGCTGTCGGGGCCCGCCATCCTGCAGATCTCGAGCTACTGGCGTCCCGGTCAACGGCTGGATATCGACCTGGCGCCGGGGCTCGATCTGCCGCGGCGGCTGATCGACATCAAGGACGGCGCGGCCCTGGTCGAGGCCGGGGAAGGCCGGCGCCAGCAACTGCTCACGGTGCTCGGCGGCATCCTGCCGCGACGCCTGGCCCAGGTGTGGGTCGGGGCGGCGCGCCCGCCGGGGCTGGCAGAGACCTTGGGGCAGCAGCGGCTGGCGGAGACCGGCCATGCCGATCTGCGGCTGCTGGGGCAGGGGCTGAACCGGTGGCAGGTCGAGCCGGCCGGCTCGGAAGGTTACAAGAAGGCGGAGGTGACGCTGGGCGGGGTGGCGACCACTGAACTCGATCCGCGCACGCTGCAGTCCCGACGATTGCCCGGCCTCTACTGGATCGGCGAGGCGGTCGACGTCACCGGCTGGCTCGGGGGTTACAACTTCCAATGGGCGTGGGCCTCGGCCTATGCGGCGGCGATGGCCATGGACGTGCCGGCCCGCGTGCGTGCGAGCGGCAGGCCGGCGGCGGCCCATGGCTAGTACCCGCACCCGCACGCGCTCGCTGGAGACCGCCGACGGCCTGGCGTTGCATGTCGAGGACTGGCTGCTGCCGACTGGCACCAGCCGGCGCGGCAGCGCCTTGCTGGTCCACGGGCTGGGAGAACACGTCGGCCGCTACCACCATGTCGCGCGGTCGCTGTTGTCGATCGGCGTGGAGGTTCGCGGCTACGACCAGCGCGGTTTCGGCCGCTCGCCCGGCGCGCGGGCCGGGATACCGCATGCCGACGCGCTGCTCGACGACGCCCGTCGGGTCTTCGACGACTGGCAGCGCGACCGTGAGGATCTTCCGTTCCTGATCGGCCACAGTATGGGCGGTGCGGTTGCCGCCCGCGCCGCCACCGGTGGCTGGATCACCCCACGCGGACTGGTGCTGTCCTCGCCCGCCCTCGGAGGCAGAATATCGGCAGCGCGAAAACTCGCGCTGCAGGTGGGCAAGCGGCTATCTCCGGACCGGCCGGTGCCTTCCGGGCTGAAGGCCGACTATGTTTCGCGTGATCCGGCGGTGGTGGCGGACTACCGGAGCGATCCGCTCGTTCATGGCCTGATCACGCCGCGCCTGGCCGCGTTCATCGTCGAATCGGGGCCGAAGTCGATCGCCGCGGCCGGGAGCCTCCGTGTGCCGACGCTGGTGATGCTCGCCTCGGCCGACCGCCTGATCGATGTCGACAGCGCCCGACGGTTTCATGACCGACTTCCCGCTGAATTCGCGACGCTGCGCGAGTACCCGGGGCTCTATCACGAAGTCTTCAACGAGTTCCCCGCCGATCGCGCCCGGGTCCTGTCCGACCTCAATGCCTGGTTGACGGACGTGATCGAGGCCGACACCTAGTCCTTTCGTCCTCCTCAATCCTTGGTGATCTCCATGCCGGCGAGCATTTCGCTCATCTTCGCCATGGCGGTGTGATCCTCTCGCGGACCGAGCACGGTGCTGGCGCCGGACCAGAGGTCCCGGCAGAGGCCGGAGAAGGGCGCGTTGACCTCATGATCACGGGCGATACCCAGGGCGATGGTCAGGTCCTTCGCCATCAGGCCGAGGGCGAATCCGGAGTCGAACTTGCGCGACAGGACGAACTGCTTGAACTTCTTCTGCGTGCTGTTGTTCATGCCGGTGGAGACATTGAGGACGTCGACCATGGTTTCGGGGTCGATGCCGAAACGCGATCCGATCAGCAAGGCCTCGACGCCGATCAGGAATCCGGCGGACGACACCAGGTTGTTCAGCGCCTTCATCGCGTGGCCGGTGCCGATCGCACCGGTGCGGATGACCGAGCCCATGGCCTCGAGGATCGGCATGGCGCCATCGATCGCGCCGGCATCGCCGCCCGCCATGATGGTGAGCTTGCCGGTGACGGCCCGGGCGACGCCCCCGGACACCGGCGCATCGAACATGACCACCTCCTGGCTCGCGAGACGTTCGCTCAGCTTGACCGTGACGCCGGGCACACCCGAGGTCATGTCGATGACGACCGTGCCGGGGCGCAGGGCCGCGGCAAGCCCGTCGCCCCCGAACAGTACTTCGCTCACGATGGCGCTGTCGGGCAGGATCATGACGATCACGTCCGCTTCGGCGCCAAGCTGCGCCAGCGAGGCCGCTTCGCCGCCGCCGTGTGCGGCAACGAACTCGCGCATGCGCTGGGGGCGACTGTCGTAGACGGTGACAGCGTGGCCGGCCTTGAGCAGGCAGGCCGCCATCGGTTCGCCCATGGCGCCGATGCCGATGAAGCCGATGCGCGGGGACGTGCCCGACGTCATGACGCGGCCTTCCCGGACTTGGCCTTGGCGGCTTCCTCGGCCAGCACCTCGGCTGCCACCTTCATGCTGTCGAGCGCGGCCGGAACCCCGCAGTAGACGGCGACCTGCAGCAGGATCTCGGTGATCTCCTCCTGGGTCAGGCCGTTGTTCAGGGCGCCGCGAACATGCAGACGGACTTCGTGCGGCCGGTTCAGGGCCGAGAGCATCGACAGGTTGATGATGCTGCGGGTGCGTCGATCGAGGCCGGGACGGGACCACAGTTCACCCCAGCACCATTCGGTGACCAGTTTCTGCATCGGGGCGGTGAAATCGGTGGCGCCGTCCAGTGACTTCTGGACGTGCTCCGCGCCCAGCACTTCCTTGCGGATCTTCAGGCCTTTGGCGAATTGCGGGGAATCGAATTCGGGACGTGTCGTCATGCTTGCCTCCTGCGGCGATGAGTGGGTCAGGGTCGGATAGGTCAGTCGGCGATGGCCCTGGCCATCGCCGCGGCGATCGGGTGCAGCGTCGTCAGCAGCGCCGCGGGGTTCTCGACCATCGGAAAGTGGCCAAGGTCGGGCAGTGCCTGGAACTGCGCGCCCGGGATGGCGTCCGCGAGCCTGCTGCTGTCGGCCACCGTCGCCGAGTAGTCGTATTCACCGGTGAGCAACCAGAGCGGCGTGACGCGGGTGTCGATGCGGCCCACGTAGTCGGCCGCGTCGAATTCGTCGCTGTAGAAACCGAGGTCGCCCTCGTAGACGCCGGGCCCGCCCTGGCCGTAGATCCAGGTCGCACGCCGGCGCCGGCCGGCGGGGCTGCCCGGACTGAGCAGCGCCTGCACCCAGGCTGCCGACATGCGACCGGCGTGGACGGCCGGATGGTCGAGGAACGGCGAGCGACGCCCCGGCGAGCGGAACGGCGCCTCCAGGAGGATCGCGCCGTGCGCGCGGGCCGGGCGCTCCGCCAGAAAGGCCAGGCCGGCCGCGGACCCCATCGAGCAACCGAGGATGGCCGCGCGTTCGACGCCGGCGGCATCGAGGTAGGCGTCGAGGGTCTGCAGGTAAAGGCGCGTGTCGAGCCGCCACGGATCGCCGCGCCAGTGCAGCGGCGGGCTTGAGCGGCCATGAAACGGCATGTCGAATGCGAGCATGCGCCAGTCCGCCAGCAGTCGCTCGTCGGTCATCAGGGCATGCCATTGACGCGCATCGGCGCCGGCGGTGTGCAGCATCAGCATCACCGGCTTGCCCGCGTCACCCGTCGACTCCTCGTAGAGCCAGGTGCTGCCGATTTCCGGCAGGTTCACCTGCAGGTAGCGGCCCTGGATACGACCGAGCGACTCCACCTGGGCGGGGGCGGCATCGGCGCCGCCCTGCCGCGGCATTGTCGTCGCCGCGCCATCGGCCAGGATTTCCCGCGCGCCGTCGACCACCGTCTCGAGCAGGCCAAGGCACTGGGCGATGGCGAGGGGATCACCAACGATGCGGAAATCCGGTTGGCTGCGCATCAGCGCGCCCACCGATTGGAACCCCGCCGGCGGTACCGCACCCAGGCACGTCTGCCAGACAGACAACGGACCCTGGACGCCAACTTCAGGTACGCCGACCTCGGGCATCCGGGTATCAGGCTTTTCGACATCAGGCGCACCGACATCGGAAGCCTTGGTCGCCAGGTGCAACCGGTCGCCGCCGACATCGAGCCAGAGGGTGATCGGGAGACGGCTGATCACCCGCGCAGCGTCCGGGGCGGCCGCGGCGGTTCTCAGCGCCTGCGCTATCGCAGCCGGATCGACGGGATCAGTCATCGGAATCGGTCATCGGAATCAGTCATCGGAATCAGTCATTGAAGCGGGGGCTCGCCGCGGGGGCATCGTCGGCTTGCGTGTGCGAGGCCGCCGTGTCGAGACCGCAGTGTGCGAGGCCGGCAGCAGCGGCAAAGCCGCCGCGCAGGCATTCGCCACGTGAAGGCGGCTCGCGCGCTCCGCCAGCTCGGGGTCGCCCGCACGGATCGCATCGACGATCTTCCCGATCTCGCCGATGCTGGCGGCCAGCCGGTCGGGTCGCGAAAACGAGGTCCGGCGCAGGACGCTGATCCGCGCCAGGAGGTTTTCCATCATCTGCCCGAGGGTTGCGTTGCCGGCGCCATCGAACAGGGCGCGATAGAACTCGGTCTTGACGGGAATCAGCGTGGCCCGATCGGCGACCCCACGCTGAATGTCGCGCAGGCGCTCCAGCGCCGCCAGCATCCGCTCGATGGCTTTCGCATCGGGCTGCAGTGCCAGCGACCGGGCCGCCAGCCCTTCGAGGGCGCCCCTGATCGCATAGATCTCCCGAGCCTGCGCGGTGGTGATGCTCGCCACGACGGGGCCGCGGTGCGGCACCAGGTCGACCAGGCCTTCGGAGCGAAGGCTGCGCAGGGCTTCGCGCAGGGAGCCGCGGCTGACCTGCAGCGCCTCGCAAAGCTGGCGTTCGACCAGGCGTTCGCCGGCCGCAAAACGACCTTCGACGATCGCATGGCGCAGGGCCGCCTCGGCCCGCGCCGTGATCGTGTCGCGATTGACCGCCGAAACCTTGACATCCATACCTGCATGTTCCAGACTGTCTGACAATCTGTCAATCAGAATGTCAATCAGAGCGTCACAGCCAAAGGAGACAAGCATGGAGACCCACATCAAGGCCCTGCCCCCGCATCAGCCTGCCGGCGACATCGGCACCGGGGTCGACGGTGCGCGCCGCAGCCTGCTGGGCGGCCTCGTTGCCGCCGGGACGGTTGCGACCCTGCCGATGGCCGCCCAGGCTCAGCCCAAGGAGATCAATGTCGGCGTCATCCTGCCGCTGTCGGGTGCCAATGCGCAGTTCGGCATCAACTCCCGCAACGGCATCGAACTGGTCGCCGACGAGATCAACGCGGCCGGCGGAATCAAGTCGCTCGGCGGCGCCAAAATCAAACTCATCGTGGCCGACGGCACGTCGACGCCCACGACCGCCGCCAGCGTCGCGCAGCGCCTGATCTCGCAGAACGAGGTGGTGGCGATCCTCGGGGCCTTCGCATCGAGCCTGACCATCGCGATCTCCGAGGTGACCGAGCGGCGGGGTCTCCCGCTGCTGACGATGTCGTTCGCAGACCAGATCACCGGCCGCGGATTCAAGAACGTCTTCCAGGTCGTGTCCAAGGCGTCGGTCATCGGCCGCGCCCAGTTCGACTATGCCGTGGCGATCGCTCGGGCGGCCGGCGAGGACGTCAAGCGCGCGGCCATCATGTTCGAGGACACGGCCTACGGCACGTCGCAGGCGACCGGGCTGCGTGCCGCCGCCAAGGACGCGAACATCGAGCTCGTGATGGACGATGCCTATCCGCTGGGCATTACCGACGTGACGCCCCTCATCACCAAGCTGCGCGCGTCCGGGGCGCAGATGGTGTTCCCGGTGTCCTATCTCAACGACAGCCTGCTCATCATCCGCACGATGGCCCAGCAGCAGGTCGAACTGCCGGCAATCGGCGGGGCCGCAGGCTATGTCATACCGGACTTCGTCAAGGGGCTGGGTGATCTCTCCGAAGGCGTGCTGTCGATCTCGCCGGCCAACTACGATTCCACTCCCGCCCTGACCGAGCGCTTCCGCAAGCGCTTCGGGTATTTCATGGTGCACGAGGCACTGGAGCATGCCACCTGCATGGGGGTACTCGCCGAGGCGCTGGAACAGGCGGGCAAGGTCGATACGGCCGCGATCCGGGAGGTGCTGCAGAAGAGCACGTTCACCCAGGGCTGGTCGGCGGCGATGTCGCCCGCCGGCGTGAAATTCGACGCGACCGGGCTCAACACCATGGCTTCGCCGGTGATGGTGCAGTGGCAGAAGGGCGAACTGGCAACGGTGTGGCCGAAGAATCTGGCCAAGGCGCCCGCCCGCTGGAAAGGAAAGAGCGTCTGACTTTCCTGAGCCAATGGACTTTCTCCAGGCAGTCGTCAACGGCCTCCTCATCGGCGGGGTCTACGCGGTCATCTCGATCGGCCTGACGCTGGTCTTCGGCGTCATGTCGATCGTCAACTTCGCGCAGGCGGAGTTCCTGATGATCGGGATGTACGTCGGCTACTACTGCTGGGAGTACCTGGGGCTGGATCCGATCCCCGGGGCGCTGGTCGCCTTCGGCGTCGTCTTCGTGATCGGCGTGCTCATCCAGCGGTTTCTGATAGAGCGCGTCATCAATGCGCCCGAAGTCGCGCAGATATTCCTGACGGTCGGTCTGCTGATCGTTCTGGAGAACCTTGCGCTCGTGCTCTTCGGTTCGGAGTTCAAGTCGGTGCGCACCAGCTACCAGACATCCGCGGTCAATCTCGGGGGACTGATCGTCAGCCTGCCGTACCTGTTCGCCTTCGGTATCTCGGTGGTGGTCGGTATCGGGCTGTGGGCCTTCATGCGCTTCACCTGGATCGGCCAGGCCATGCGGGCAACCGCCCAGAACGGGATCGCGGCGCTCAGCCTGGGCATCGACGTCAAGCGGGTGCGGCAGTTGGCCTTCGGCCTGGGGGTGGGGCTGACCGGACTGGGCGGCAGCGTGATCCTGCCGTACTACACCGCCTCGCCCACCGCCGGCGGCCAGTTCGCCGTGCTGATGTTCACGGTGGTCGTCCTGGGTGGGCTCGGCAGCGTGCTCGGCGCGGTATTCGGCGGGCTGGCCGTTGGCGTGATCCAGTCGGTGTCGACCCTGTTCATGCCCATTCAACTGCAGAATCTCGCACTGTTCGTCGTGTTCATCGCGATGCTGGCAGTCCGTCCCCAGGGCTTACTGGCCACCAAGTGATCCGCCGATGATCCGAAAGCTGCTCCTGTTCCTGCTCGTGCTCGGCGTCCTCGGCCTTCCCTGGCTGCTGCCTGCCCAGGGGTACGTCCTGCGCGTCCTCTGTCTGGTGCTGCTCTTTGCCGCCATGTCGCAGGCCTGGAACATCGCCGCCGGTCTTTCGGGGCAGATTTCACTGGGTCACGCGGGATTCTTCGGCGCCGGCGCCTACACCTCGACCCTGCTGCTGATCAACTTCTCGATCTCGCCCTGGATCGGCCTGGTGTTCGCCGGCGTGGTGGGCGCCCTGCTCGCGGCCCTCATCAGCCTGCCCACGATGAAGTTGAAAGGCCACTATTTCGCGCTCGCCACGCTGGCCTTCGGCGAGGCCATGCGGGTGATCGCGAACAGCTGGTCCGGCCTGACCGGCGGGCCGGTCGGCGTGTCGGTACCGTTCGCGGAACCGAGCTTCGTCCTGATGCAGTTCCAGTCCCTGCGGCCGTATTTCTACCTCATGCTGGCGGCGCTGGTGGTGAGTTGCCTCGTGTTCCGCAAGATCAGGGGCAGCGCGCTCGGCCTTCGGCTGCGGGCGCTGAAGAACCACCCCGACGCGGCCGCGTCCCTCGGTGTGGATACGGCGGCGGCAAAGCTGATCGCCAGCACCGTGTCGGGTGCGCTGATCGCCATGCTCGGCGTGCTGTACGCCCAGTTCCAGTTCTTCTTCGATCCCGATACGGTCTTCAGTCTCGCGGGGATCTCCATCCGCATCGCGCTGATTGCCATCATCGGCGGCGTGGGCACGATGTCGGGTCCGCTGATCGGCGCCGTGCTGATCCTGCCGATCGAAGAGGCGACCAACGCCTACCTCTCGTCCCACGGGGCGGGCCTCTCGCAGATCGTCTTCGGCGCGATCCTGATTGCCGTGGTCATCCTGCAGCCCAAAGGCCTGCTCCATGTCCGGCAACGGCGGCGCTGACGTGTCCGACAACCTGTCCGACAACGCGTCCGGCAAGGCGCCCGGCAAGGCGCCCGGCAACGCGTCCGACCACGACGCCGGCGCCATTCTGACGGTAAGTCACCTGTGCAAGCGCTTCGGCGGGCTTCAGGCGACCGACGACGTGTCCTTCGATCTGATCCGCGGCTCGATCGTCGGCGTGATCGGACCCAATGGTGCCGGCAAGACCACGCTCTTCAATCAGCTGACGGGTTTCATCCGCCCCGACTCCGGGACGGTGCTGCTCGGCGGGCAACCGATCGTCGGCAGGCCGGCACACCGGATCTGCCGGGCAGGTCTGGTGAAGACGTTCCAGAACGTCGCCACCTTCGGCGACATGACCGTCCTGGAGAACGCCACCGTCGGTGCCCTGGCACACCATCCCATCGCAGCGGCGCGCGATCGCGCGGCCATCGCCTTGCGTCGGGTCGGCCTGGCTTCGCGCATGGACCGGCTCGCCGGCGAATTGTCGCTGCCGGAAAAGGCCCGCCTGGAACTGGCGCGGGCCCTGGCCACGGAGCCGAAGGTCATGCTTCTCGATGAAGTCATGGCCACGCTCACCCACGGCGAGCAAGGTGAGATCGTCGACATGGTGAAGGAACTGGCTGCGGGCGGCATGACCCTGCTGGTGATCGAGCATCACATGAGAACGATCATGACCCTGTGCGAACGTATCCTGGTCCTCAACTTCGGTCGCCTGATCGCGTCGGGCACGCCGGCGCAGATCGCATCGGACCCCGACGTGGTGGCCGCCTACCTCGGCACGAGGGCCGCAGCGGAACTGGCCCATGCTTGAGATCAGGGACCTGGCGGCGGGTTACGGCCCGGCCGCGGTGTTGCACGGCGTCTCGCTAGACGTGGGAGAGGGCGAGATCGTGGCGCTGATCGGTCCCAACACCGCCGGCAAGAGTTCGCTGCTGCGCTGCATATCCCGGATTGCCATCAGCTGGTGCCGCGGCAGCATGAACTTCCTCGGCCAGGCGCTGTCGGAGAAGGCGGCCCATGAGGTCGCCGGCCTGGGCATCGGACACGTCCTGGAGGGCCGCCAGGTGTTTGCGCAGATGACGGTGGCGGAGAACCTGAGGTTGGGCGCCTGGTCCCGGCGGCGGTCGCGAGGTGATCTGGATGCCGACCTGCAGCGGGTCATGACGCTGTTTCCACGCCTGGGCGAGCGCCTGTCTCAGCCGGCCGGCACCCTGTCCGGCGGCGAGCAGCAGATGGTCGCGGTCGGGCGGGCGCTGATGGTCGCCCCCCGCCTGCTGCTGCTCGATGAACCCAGCCACGGCCTCGCGCCGCGGGTCGTGGACGAACTCCACGCCGCGCTGTTGCGAATCCATAGTCAGGGGGTATCGATTCTCCTGGTCGAGCAGAACGCCCAACTGGCGCTGACCCTGTCGTCCCGGGCCTACGTCCTCTCCAGCGGTCGGATCGAGCTGTCGGGAGAGTCGCACCGGCTGCTCGCGGATGACCACGTCCGGCAGACTTACCTGGGGATATGAGCGGGTGGGAGAGGCTCGAGCGGGTCCGGGCGAGGCTTGAGCAGGCCTGAGGCAGCCGCAAGACGCGGGATTTGCTACGGCCCACGGACGGCGTTATACTCACGGGCTCAGCAAATCGCTTGCCTGGTCTTACGGTGTGCGCCAGCAGGATGCGGCCGCCCCGACAGGTCAGTACCCATTCAACTAAGGTCTTGAATTTATGCCATTGGTCCGCCTCAAGGAAAACGAGCCATTCGACGTTGCACTCAGGCGTTTCAAGCGAACCATTGAAAAGACCGGGCTATTGACGGAGTTGCGTGCGCGCGAGTTCTACGAAAAGCCCACCGCCGAGCGCAAGCGCAAGAAAGCGGCTGCGGTCAAGCGACACTACAAGCGTCTGCGCAGCCAGATGCTTCCCAAGAAGAAGTACTGAGAAGTACCGGGTAGAAGAACAGACAGGAAGTACCGACGGCGCACTGTCGCTGTCGGGGCCGCGCCCGCAGGGCGCCGCAAAGCTGGCCCGCCATCGGCGGGCCTCGTCGTTTCTTGTGAGCGTCGAGCAGGAGGCCGCCATGAGTCTGAAGGAACGGATCACCGATGACATGAAGAGCGCGATGCGAGCCAAGGACGCCGCGCGGCTGTCGACCATCCGCCTGTTGCTGGCGGCGATCAAGCAGAAGGAAATCGATGAGCGGATCGTCGTCGATGACGATCAGGTCCTGGCGATCATCGGCAAGCTGATCAAGCAGCGTCGGGAGTCGATCGAGCAGTTCGGGCAGGCCAACCGGCAGGACCTGGTGGAGCGCGAAACCTTTGAACTCTCCGTGCTGTCGGCCTACCAGCCCGAGCAGGCCAGCGAGGCGGCGGTACAGGCCGCGGTGGCGGATGCGATTGCCGCGACCGGCGCTGCCGGTCCAGCCGACATGGGCAAGGTGATGGCCCTGCTCAAGACCCGGCTCGCCGGCCGGGCGGACATGGCGGCGGTGTCCAGGATGGTCCGGGCAAAGCTGGCCGGAACCTAGCCGCACGCCGGATCGGGCTGACGGATCGGGCTTAAGATCGGGATTCCAGTTCGGGCGGGCAGCAGGAAATGATTCCCCAGGCATTCATCCAGGATCTTCTCGCGCGGGTCGACATCGTCGACATCGTCGGGCGGACCGTCAAGCTGAAGAAGGCCGGTGCCAACCTCCAGGGCCTGTGCCCGTTCCACAACGAGAAATCGCCGTCCTTCACCGTCTCGCCGGTCAAGCAGTTCTATCACTGCTTCGGCTGCGGCGCCCATGGCACCGCCGTCGGATTTCTGATGGAGCACCACGGGCTGTCTTATGTCGATGCCATCCATGACCTGGCCAACGGGCTGGGGCTGGCCGTGCCCCAGGAGGCAGGAGATCGGCAACGCCAGGCGGCGAATCAGGTGGCCCCGAGCCTGCTGCAGGTGCTGCAGACGGCAGCCGACTTCTACAAGCAGCGGCTGCGGGAGACGCCCCAGGCGATCGAGTACCTGAAGTCCCGCGAGCTGACCGGCGCCACCGCTGCCCGCTTCGGCATCGGCTATGCCCCGTCCGGCTGGCGCGCGCTGGAGTCGGCCGTGGCGGACTATGCCGACGAGGCAATGGTCGACGCCGGCCTGGTCGTCAAAGGCGACGACGGCAAGCGCTACGACCGGTTTCGCGAGCGGATCATGTTCCCCATCCGCAATACCCGGGGCCAGGTGATCGGCTTCGGCGGGCGGGTGCTCGGTCAGGGAGAGCCCAAGTATCTCAACTCGCCGGAAGGCCCGCTGTTCTCCAAGGGCAGCGAACTGTACGGGTTGTTCGAGTCCCGCGAGGCGATCCGTGGCCGCGACCTGGTCCTGGTCGTCGAAGGCTACATGGACGTCGTGATGCTGCACCAGCACGGCGTCGACTACGCCGTGGCGACGCTGGGCACGGCGACGACCGCTGCGCACCTGACCAAGTTGCTGCGCCAGGCCTCCCGCGTCGTGTTCGCGTTCGACGGCGACGCTGCCGGGCAGCGCGCCGCCTGGCGGGCGCTCGAGAACGCGCTGCCGATGCTGGCCGATACGAAACGGCTCGATTTCCTGTTCCTGCCGGCATCTCACGATCCCGACAGCTTCATCCGCGAGCACGGTTTGACGGCATTTGAAGAGCTGGTGCAGCGGGCGATGCCCCTGTCGGGCTTCCTGGTGCGGGAATTGTGCCGCCGGGTCGATCTGGCCACGGCCGAGGGCCGGGCGCACCTTCAGGCGGACCTCAAGCCCCTGATCAAGGCGATGCCGGACATCGCGCTGCGCGGGCAGATCGTGATGGAAGTGGCGGCCCGGGCGGGCGTGGAAGTCAACGAACTGCTGCGTTACCTGGGCTTGCGGGCGGCGGCGCCCCCGCCGGCACAGCGCGATGACAGCCGGCCGTTCAGCCGGGGCGGCGCCCCCGCCGGTTTCGGTGCAGGACGCGGCGACTATGGCCCGACCAGCGGTTTCGCTGCCCGGCGCGGGCAGGGCGGGTTCGGGTCAGGGCGCGGTCCGTTCCCGGCCGGGACGCGCGCGCCCGCGGGCCTGCGAAGCCGGGCGGTCTCCCCGCCGACGCTGGAAGCGCAGTTGAAACTGCTGCTGGCCTACCATCCGTCGCTCGCGCGCCAGGATCTGGCAACCGCCTTCCTGCCGTCCGGTCTGTTGCAGTGGCGAGAGCGGATTGCCGCGTTGCCAGCCGGGTCAAATTTCGCGGTTCTGCTGGAAGGGTTGAAGATCGAAGCACCCGAGGAGGCCGAGACGCTTGCCGCCACCGACCGGCGCAATCCCGGCCTGATCGGCGACCTGTCGCTGGAGCAGGCGCAGCACGAGTACGACGATGCGCTCGGACGCCTTAAATTGCTGCATATTCGTGCAGAAATCGACTCGCTGGCCGGGCAGGGGCTTGAAACCGAGGCACAGCGGACCCGATATAACGAACTGATGGACGCGACTCGCCTCCTATCGGTCGAGGCAAGATCCTGATAAAATTCAGGGTTTTGTTCATCGACATGAACCGCCTTGTCCCCATGTCCCGGCGCGAGACCGCCGGACGCGGCGGTCACCGGTGGAACATTCGCTCTTCGCGATAGAGACCAGCCTGCGAATACTCGCGACCCGATCCGATAAGGCGCGGCGAGATGCCAGGGTCACCCGATTCACTAATTGAGGGTATACACGTCGATGAAATCAGCTCCGACCTTCAAGAAATCCCCGGCCCAGTCGACCCGGACGGCGCGAAAGACAGCCGCCGGCGGCGCGGTGGGTGGGCGTCCGCACGCCAAGTCCGGCCCCAAGCCGGCTGCGGCCGGCGCGGTGAAGGCAGCAGGGCGCAGGTCGACGGCCCCGACGGTGAAGGCCGGAGCCCGGGCAGGCAAGGCCGGTGCGTCGGCAGTGAAGCCGGCCCGCAAGGCCGCTGACACGAAAGCGGCGGGTATCAAGCGCGGCGTCGCTGCAGCAAGCAAGTCGTCGGTCGCCAAGGGCGGCCAGGCGTCATCCAAGGGGGTTGCCAAGGCGGCTCCGAAAGTTATTCCAAAGGTGTCCCAGAAATTGAATGTGAAAGCAGGTGACCAGTCCAAGGCGATAACGAAGACCGGCGCGAAGGCCGCCGGCGGCGCGCTCGATCCATCCGTCAAGACCAAGACGGCCACCAAGCCGGCCCCCAAGACGCCAGCCAAGCCGTTGGCCAAGGGCGCCGACAAGGCGCCCGCCAAGGACGTCGTTGCCAAGGCCAAGTCCGCATCCGCGAAGGTGACGGAGCACAAGGCAGCTTCCGCAAAGGCGGGCAGCGGCGTGGCCGCCCGGCCGGTGGCCAAGTCCGTCGCGCCGGCTGCCAAGACCGCCCAGGCGCCGGCAGGCCAGGCGACATCGGCTGCAGAACTCGCCGACGCGCCGGCACGGCCGCGTGGCCGTCCGGGGCGTCCGCCCAAGAATGCCGCAGCCGGCGGGGTTGCCGCCAAGAAGCCCGGACGTCGCGGCCCCAAGCCGAAGGCGCGCGCTGACGATGTGGACGGCGTCGGCGCAGAGGACTTCGAGACGCTCGACGACGATGTCGATCATGACGCCGAGGTGATCGAGGTCGAGGAAGTTCCCGCGCCGACTGCCAAGCAGAAGCTGCGGGACAAGCGCGCCAAGGAAAAGGCACTGATCAAGGAAGCGCTGGCCAACGCCAAGCAGGGTATTTCCGAGGAAGAGCTGGAAGCACGCCGCTCGCGCCTGAAGCAGCTGATCAAGCTGGGCAAGGATCGCGGCTTTCTCACCTATGCGGAAATCAATGACCACCTGCCCGAGGGGCTGGTGGAAGCCGAAGCCATCGAGTCGATCATCGGCACGTTCAGCGACATGGGCATCTCGGTGTTCGACCAGGCGCCGGATGCGGATACCCTGCTGATGGCCGACCGGACCGTGACCTCCTCGGACGACGACACGGAGGAAGAGGCCGAAGCGGCGTTGTCCACGGTCGACTCCGAGTTCGGCAGGACCACCGACCCGGTGCGCATGTACATGCGCGAGATGGGCTCGGTCGAACTGCTGACCCGCGAGGGCGAGATCGTCATCGCGAAGAAGATCGAGGAAGGCCTCAAGGACATGATGCAGGCGATCTCGGCCTGCCCGACCACCATCGCCGAAATCCTGCTGCAGTCGGACCGCATTCGCGCCAAGCAGGCCCGGGTGGACGAGGTCGTCGACGGGCTGATCGACATGGCGGCCGACGAGGAGATTTCCTTCGGTCCGTCGCGTGACGATGCCGACATCGACGATGACGACGAAGAGGCCGTCGCGGCGATGAACAACGCCAAGCTCGAGGAGCTCAAGCAGGCGGCGTTGGCCCGGTTCGACCAGATCACGCACTGGTTCGAGAAAATGCGCCAGGCCTATGAAAGGGAAGGCTACAAGTCCAAGGGCTATCTCAAGGCCCAGGGCGAGGTGCAGGACCAGCTGATGGCGATCCGCTTCACCGCCAAGATGGTGGAGAAGCTGTGCGACATGCTGCGCGCCCAGGTCGATGAGGTGCGCACTCTGGAGCGCTCGATTCTCGACATCTGCGTCAACCGCGTCGGCATGGATCGCGGGCACTTCATCCGCACCTTCCCCGGCAACGAGACCAACCTGAGCTGGGTGGAGAAGGAGCTTGCTCCCAATCCGTCTTACGTGGATGTGCTCTCGCGCAGCGTGCCGGACATCCAGGACCTGCAGCAGAAGCTGATCGACCTGCAGGCCCGCGTGGTGTTGCCGCTGCCGGACCTGAAGGACATCAACAAGCGCATGGCCATGGGCGAGATGAAGGCGCGCAAGGCCAAGCGGGAGATGACCGAGGCGAACCTGCGGCTGGTGATCTCGATTGCCAAGAAGTACACCAACCGCGGGCTGCAGTTCCTCGACCTGATCCAGGAGGGCAACGTCGGCCTGATGAAGGCGGTGGACAAGTTCGAGTACCGGCGCGGCTACAAGTTCTCCACCTATGCGACCTGGTGGATACGACAGGCGATCACCCGTTCGATCGCCGACCAGGCGCGGACGATCCGGATTCCGGTCCACATGATCGAAACGATCAACAAGATGAACCGGATCAGCCGGCAGATCCTGCAGGAAACCGGTCAGGAGCCGGATCCGGCAACCCTGTCCGAGAAGATGGAGATGCCGGAAGACAAGATCCGCAAGATCCTGAAGATCGCCAAGGAGCCGATCTCGATGGAAACGCCGATCGGCGACGACGACGATTCGCACCTGGGCGATTTCATCGAGGACACCACGACGCTCGCACCGTCGGACGCCGCGCTGCATGACTCGATGCGCGACGTCGTGAAGGAAGTGCTGGACTCGCTGACGCCGCGCGAAGCGAAGGTGCTGCGCATGCGCTTCGGCGTCGAAATGAGCACCGACCACACGCTGGAAGAGGTCGGCAAGCAGTTCGACGTGACGCGCGAGCGGATCCGCCAGATCGAGGCCAAGGCCCTGCGCAAGCTGCGCCACCCGAGCCGAGCGGACAAGCTGAAGAGCTTCCTCGAAGGACAGTGACGCCGGGGGCCTGCGCCCCGTCATCGCCACCTTGACAGACGCGCCTTCGGGCGCGTTTGTCGTTGTGGCGGGGCGTTGCATCTCAGAATTCCTTGACGCACGTCAACCGGCGGCGCATCCGGGCCTGCTACTTTGCTGGCTCGGGGGAAAGCGTCCCGCCGCAGCGACGGCGGGCGGAATGATTGCATGGTCATGACCCCCGGCTCGCATTGACAGATCCGGAACCCATCGATGGCCCAGGCCGAAACCTACAACGACAACATCGTCCGCTCGTTTCTTCTGGCGGCAGCCATCTGGGGCATCGTGGCAATGGCGGTCGGCGTCTACGCCGCCGCGCAGCTCGCCTGGCCGGCATTGAATTTCGATGTGCCCTGGATGACGTTCAGCCGCATCCGCCCCAACCACACCTTCGGCATCATCTTCGGCTTCGGCGTCACGGCCCTGATGGGGACCTGCTACTACGTGGTCCAGCGCACCGGCCACACCCGCCTTGCCTTCGGACGGCTGGCCACGTTCACGTTCTGGGGCTGGCAGCTCGTGATCGTGCTGGCCATGTCGACGATGCCGTTCGGCCTGACGCAGAGCAAGGAGTACGCCGAACCGGAGTGGTTCATCGACATCCTGATGGCCGTCGTCTGGGTGAGCTTCGGTATCGTGTTCTTCGGCACGATCGCGCGGCGGCGCATTCAGCACATCTACGTCGCCAACTGGTATTACGCGGCGCTGATCATCGCCGTGGCGCTGCTGCACATCGTCAACAACCTGGCGCTGCCGGTTTCGCTGACCAAGTCGTACCCGATCTACTCCGGCGTGGTCGATGCGATGGTGCAGTGGTGGTACGGCCACAATGCCGTGGCCTTCGTGCTCACCGCCGGTTTCCTCGGCATGATGTTCTACTTCGTGCCGCGTCAGGCGCAGCAGCCGCTGTGGAGCTATCGGTTCTCGATCGTGAACTTCTGGGCGCTGATCTCGGTCTACATGTGGGCCGGGTCGCACCACCTGATGTACACGGCGCTGCCGGACTGGGTGCAGTCGGTCGGCATGGTCTTCTCGCTGATCCTGCTGATGCCCAGCCTCGGTACGGCGGTCAACGGACTGCTCACCTTCAACGGGTCCTGGCACCGTCTGAGCACCGATCCGGCGGCCAAGTTCATGGTGATGTCGATCGTCTTCTACGCCGCGTCCACCTTCGAAGGTTCGATGCTGGCGATCAAGTCGGTGAATTCACTGTCGCACTACACGGACTGGACGGTGGCGCACGTCCACTCGGGGGCGATCGGGTGGGTTGCGATGATCACCATCGGTTCGCTTTACGCGATGGCGCCGCGCGCACTGGGGGTGCCGCAGATGCACTCCCGCGCCGCCATGGAACTGCACTTCTGGATGCACACCAGCGGCCTGGTCCTCTACATCCTGGCGATGTGGGCCGCGGGCGTGACCGAAGCGCTGATGTGGCGCGCGACGGAACCGGACGGTTCGCTGACTTACCCGTTCATCGACAGCCTGGTGGCAATCGGTCCTTACTACGTGATCCGGTTCGTCGGTGGCTTGATGGTGCTCGGCGGCATGGTCGTGATGGCCTGGAACCTCTGGTATACGGCCGGCGCTGCGCGCAGGCGCCTGATCGTGCCGATCGTCGTGCCGATTCCGGAGCCCTATCCTCACCAGCGTCCGGCACCCCTGCCGGCGGCAACCTGAGGCGGAGCGACGGATGGGACTGAAGTATCAGCACTTCGAAAAGATCGAGAAGCATGCCGGCCTGCTGGCCGTGCTGATCGCCGTCATGGTGTCGATGGGCGGGTTGTCCGAGATCACCCCCTTGTTCGCCAACGCCAGCGCCATCAAGCCGGCGCCCGGGGTCGTTCCGTATGACCCGTTGCGCCTGGCCGGACGGGACATCTACGTGCGCGAGGGGTGCTACGGGTGTCACTCGCAGATGATCCGCACGCAAGGCTTCGAGACCCAGCGTTACGGACCGCATTCGGTCGCCGGCGAGTCGGTATATGACCGGCCGTTCCAGTGGGGCTCCAAGCGCACCGGACCCGACCTGGCCCGAGTCGGCGGCAAGTACTCCGACCAGTGGCACCGCATTCACCTGGAGAACCCCCGGCGCGTGATGCCGGATTCGAACATGCCCGGCTATCCCTGGCTGCTGACCGAATCGATCGACGCGTCCGACATCCAGGATCGGATGCGCGCCCTGCGCCGCCTGGGCGACCCGTACACCGATGAAGAGATCGCTGCGGCGCCGGAGATGCTGGCCCGCAAGACCGGCATGCACGCACTGGTCGCCTATCTCCAGGGACTTGGCGTGCATCACGACGCCCCCGCGTCGGTACAGCAGGACGCCGCAGCGCCGGCGCCGGAGGGCAAGTGATGAGCGCGTTCTGGGGAAACCTGGCCGGTGTCGTCACGGTCGTGCTGCTGGTGACTTTCGTCGGCATCTGGATATGGGCGTGGCGCCCGCGCCACCGGCGCAAGTTCGACCGCCTGGCGGAGATGCCGATGGAGGATCTGGATGAGCGCGATCGGGAGGGTGGCCAATGAGCACGTTCTGGTCCACCTGGGTCATCGTCCTGGCGGTGTTGACCTTCGGCATCAGCTTTCTGCTGCTTTGCTGGGCGCCCTGGGTCAAGATCCCCACCAGGTCCGACAACACCACCGACCACGTGTGGGCGCACGGGGTCCTGCGCGAAGGCGTACGGGACCTGCCACGCTGGTGGCTGGTGATGTCGTTCGGCGCGTTCTTCGTGGCAGCGTTGTATGTGTTCCTCTTTCCGGGGCTGGGCAATTATCGTGGGATCCTCAATTGGACTTCCACCGATGCCCTCGAGAAGCAACAGGCCCGCACTGACGCGATGCCGGCCTCGGTGCAGGAACGCTCGCGGAGCATGACGGTCAAGCAACTCGCCGCGGATGCGGATGCGATGCGCGCCGGCAAGCGACTCTTCGTGGACAATTGCTCGGCCTGCCACGGCACCAAGGCCCAAGGCATCCAGGCGCTCGGCGCGCCGAACCTGCTGGACAACGACTGGCTCTATGGCGGCGATCCCGAGACCGTCATGACGATCATCCTGGAGGGGCGAAAAGGGGCGATGCCCGAATTCGGTACGACCCTCGGCGATGCCGGCGTCTCCAAGGTCGCGCACTACGTGCTGAGCCTGTCGGGTGACACGCGCGATGCGCTCAAGGCCGCCCTTGGCAAGCCCTTGTACCAGCCGTGCGCGGCGTGTCACGGACCGGCCGGCAAGGGCAATCCTGCCCTTGGTGCGCCCAATCTCACCGACAAGATCTGGTTGTACGGCGACTCCGTCGCGGAAGTCGAGCAGACCATCCGCAATGGCCGCGGCGGCGTGATGCCGGCGTGGCGCGACCGTCTCGGCGAGGACAATGTCAAGCTGATCACAGCCTGGCTCCATGGCGCGAATCCTGCAAACGCAGCCCGATGATCCGGGGCGCCAGGAAAACCCGGCGGGCGGGCTGAACCGGTCGCAGGGTCCCTGGCGCCAGCCGGTTGTCTGGCTGGGCGTGGCCCTCTTCGTCGCGTCGCTCGCCGGTTGCGTACTGATGATCGTGCTCGCGATGCGCCATCCGGATCCATCGCCACCGGACGGGGGCAACGTCATCATGAAGATGCCGGTCAACCGGATACCGGCCGACATTGCCCGATGAGCGCTCTCGCCGGAGCCTGCTGGCACTGCGGCGAACCGATGCCGCCCGAAGGCGGGTGCGTGGCCCTGGTAGCCGGTCTGGAGCGGCCGATGTGCTGCAACGGCTGCCGCGCGGCGGCGCTGTGGATCGAGCAGCTGGGCCTGGGCGACTATTACCGCTTGCGCGCCATCGCGCTGCCCGCGGCCGCGGCTCCTGCCGCGCCCGGTCAGGCCTACGATGCGGGCGCCGGCTGGTCGGCCGCCGGCCTGCAGCGCCACGTGCTCAGGCCGGTGGGAGAGCACCTGAACGAGGTCATGCTGCTCGTGGACGGTGTGCGCTGCGCGGCCTGCGTCTGGCTCATCGAGCGCGCGCTCGGCTCGGTTGCGGGCGTCAGCACGGTTCAGGTCAATGCGACGGCGCGACGCGCCCGCGTCGTCTTCGATCCGCGCCGCACCGGGCTGCCCCAGGTGCTGCAGACACTGTCACGGGCGGGCTACCGTCCGCTGCCGCTTGACCGATCGGCCCTCGACGATGCGCGCAAGCGCGAGTCACGCGAGGCGCTCAAGCGGTTGCTGGTGGCGGGATTCGGCGCGATGCAGTCGATGATGTATGCGAGTGTCCTGTACTTCGGCGCAGTCGATCCGATGGACGACGCCACCCGCAGTCTGTTCCGCTGGCTCGGTTTCCTGGTGGCGACGCCGGTGGTGCTGTATTCGGCCCAACCGTTCTTTGCCGGCGCCATCCGGTCGCTGCGGGCCGCACGCATGGGCATGGACGTGCCGGTGGCGCTCGCCGTGGCGATGATCTACGCGGCCAGCCTGTTCGTCGCGGTGCGCGGCGGCGCCGAAGTCTACTTCGATTCGGTCAGCATGTTCGTTTTCTTCCTGCTGTGCGGGCGCCACGTGGAGATGCGGGCGCGGCACCGCGCCGGAGACCTGACCGATGCCATTGCACGCCTGACGCCGGCCTTCGCAGATCGCCGGCGACCGGACGGTACATTGGAGCGCGTGGCGGCGATCGACCTCAGCCCCGGCGCCCGGGTGAATGTTTCAGCCGGAGACGCGGTGCCCGCCGACGGTACGCTGGAACGCGGGCGTTGCCTGGTCGACGAATCGCTCCTCAGCGGCGAGTCCGCGCCGGTCGCCAAACGGCGCGGCGATCCCCTGCTGGCGGGCAGCCTGGTCACCGAAGGTCCGGCCGAGATCCGTGTCGATCGGGTGGGTGCGGACACCGCACTGGCAGCGATCGTGGCCCTGGTCACCCGGGCGCAGGTGGCGCGGCCCCGGCTGGCGCAGGCGGGCGAGCGTGTCGCCGGACTGTTCGTTGCCCGCATCCTGGCGTTGACGGGGCTGACCGCGGCGATCTGGAGCGTCGTCGACCCGGCCCGCGCCTTCGATGCGGCGATCGCGGTCCTGGTGGTGTCGTGCCCGTGCGCATTCGCGCTGGCAGTGCCGGCGGCGCTGACCCGGTCGATGGCGGTACTGGCTCGCCGCGGCGTGCTCGTCGTGAAGCCGGATGCGATCGAGACGCTGGCCGGTGCAAGCCACGTCGTCTTCGACAAGACCGGCACGCTGACCGATCGCCGGCTGCGCGTGGAGCGCGTGCAGGTCCTTGGCGCCGGCTGCACCGAAGTCGGCGTCCTGCGCCTTGCAGCGGCGCTGGCGCGCGAGAGCCGTCATCCGGCCTCGCAGGCGATCGTCGCGGCCGCCGTATCGATCGACGCCGCTCCAGGCGAAGATGGTGGTGCTCCACTCGTGGCCGATCACACCGTGGCCCACGCCGGCGCCGGGATGGAGGCGATGATCGACGGCCGGCTGCTGCGACTGGGCCGGCCGGATTTCGCGCTCGGCGCGCGGGGTGGCAGCCGACGACATTGCCGACGACATTACCGAAGCGGTCGTGCTGGCAGGCGAGCAGGGCCCGATCGCCGCGTTCCACCTCGGCGAGCAGTTGCGCCCCGACGCCCGCCAGGCGATCGACGCCCTTGGCGTTCTCGGCCTGCAGGTCGAGATCCTGAGCGGTGACGCGCCCCAGCGGGTCGCGGATGTCGCGCACGCGCTCGGTGTCGACACCTGGCGGGCCCGGCAACTGCCGCAGGACAAGCTCGCGCGGCTGGCGCAATTGCGCAGCGAGGGCGCTCGCGTCGTCGTAGTGGGTGACGGCGTCAATGACGCGCCGATCCTCGCCGGCGCCGACGTCGCCGTTGCGATGGCCAGCGGCGCCGATATCGCCCAGGCGAGCAGCGACATCGTCCTTGCCGGCGAGAGCCTCACGGCCCTGGCCGGCGCCTGCGCGCTGGTGCGTCACACCTGCGTCGTGCTTCGCCAGAATCAGCGCTGGGCCATCGCCTACAACCTCGCGGCCGTGCCGCTGGCGGCGCTGGGCTACGTTCCGCCCTGGCTGGCTGCCATCGGCATGTCGCTCAGCTCGCTGCTGGTGGTGCTCAACGCGATGCGCATCGGACGGTCCGACCGCGGACGTTCCGCCGAAGCCGGATACGCATGACCATTCTGCTCGTCCTGATACCGATCACGCTGCTGCTGGTCATTGCCGGCGGCTTCGCGTTCTTCTGGGCCGTCAACCACGATCAGTTCGACGACATGGACTCCCCCTCATTGCAGCCCCTCACCGACAGCGACGCGGCCGCCGAAAGAGGGCCGTCACCGGCGCGTGGCGGACGTGACGGCCGTGGCGGACGTGACGGCCGTGACGGCCAGGACGGCGGCGCTACGCAATGACCGAAACGCTGACCCTCTCCGCGGCCCTGCTGCTCGGACTGGTGGCAAGCGGCCATTGCGTGGTGATGTGCGGGGGTATCGCCGGTGCGCTCGGCATGGCGACGGCAACCAATCGTGCGGGACGGCCGCTACCGGCGCTGCTCCTGGCGTACCAGCTCGGGCGGATCGCATCCTACGCGTTGGCAGGCGCCTTGGTCGGAGGCGTTCTGGGCGGCGTCGTGGCCATGCTGGACATCGAGTCCGTGAGGATCGGTCTGCGCGCGCTATCGGCGGCGGCGCTGCTGGTCGCCGCCGGTGTCGCCTTCGGCAAGGTGCGCGACAACGGCCTGGGCATCGGTGGCTGGCTCTGGCCGCGCATCGCGCCGCTCGGCCGTCGCCTGCTGCCGGTGACGACGCTGCCGCGTGCGCTGGGCTTCGGCATGATCTGGGGCTGGATGCCGTGCGGCTTCGTCTATTCGGTGCTGCTCATCGCCGCCCTGGCAGCCGATCCGGTTCAATCCGCAGCGACTATGGCCGCCTTCGGCCTGGGTACCTTGCCGGCCATGCTGGCTACCGGCCTCGGGACCCCGCACCTGCTGCGTTTCGCCGGCCGGCCGCGGGCCCGACAGGCGGCGGGCGTGGTCCTGTTGCTGAGCGCGGCCCTGACCTTCGTCGTGCCCTGGGTTCCCATGGATCATCAGCGTCCGGCTCAGGGGCAACCATCAATACATCAACCCACCCACCCCTGACCGAGTAAAAGGATGAGCCAGAGGCCGGCGGCTGGCGTGGCGTATGCTGGAGGGTTTCGACCGGAGAGAATCCGATGATCGTCCTGCACCATCTCAACGACTCCCGCTCCCAGCGCATCCTGTGGCTGCTGGAAGAACTCGGCCTGGATTATGAAATCACCCATCATCAGCGCGACCCGAAGACCCGGCTGGCGCCGCCCGCATTGCTTGCGGTCAACCCGGTAGGCAAGTCGCCGGTGATCGTCGACGACGGCAAGACCGTCATCGAGTCGGGCGCGATCATCGACTACCTCATCCGCCGCCACGGCGCGGGCCGCCTGCAGCCCGATCCCGCCAGCGACGCCTACGACGTCTATCAGCAGTGGATGCACTATGCCGAAGGCTCGGCCATGCTGCCGCTGATGATGAACTTGTACGTCTCGCGCCTGGGCGAGGCCGGCGCGCCGCTGGTGCCGAGGATCGACAGCGAGATCGCGAACCACCTGGGCCATGTCGACCGTGCCCTCGCGGACCGGTCCTGGCTGATGGGTGAAGAGCTGAGCGGCGCCGACATCCAGATGAGCTTCATCGGCGAGATTGCCGGCCAGTTCGGCCGGCTGGAAGGCCATCCGAATCTTGCGGCCTGGGTCAAGCGATTCCAGGCGAGGCCGGCGTACAAGAAGGCGCTCGAGAAGGGTGGGCCTTATCGTTTCGCGCCGGCATCGTAGCGTGGTTGCGCTGGCGCCGGCGCCTCACACGAAGTTCAGGCCCGGCGGCTGATGCCCGGCCGCCCTCAGGATCGAGCCGAGCTGCGATGCGAGCATCTCGGTGCCTGAAACGCCGCTCATGCGCTGCTGCTTCCTCGATTCGTGAATCGAGCCGTCCTGCGTGACCGCCCTCACTTCGGCAATGGCGACGCCCGCCAGTTGCGGATCCGCAATCAGCACCGCGCGGCAGCGATCCAGTCCCACCGTCGCCAGGGCGCAGGTGGTCATGGTGTTGACGTTGCGCGGGAACAGGTGGGCGATGCCCCGAGTCGGGCCGTCGTAGAGCACGGTCTTGTCGCGGATCGAGTCGCGCTCGATACCGGCGTCGGCGTAGTCGATGTTGTCCGGGTGCTTGTGAAAGGTGATGGTCACTTCCCGCCATTGCCCCCGCAGTTCGACCAGGTTGTCGAGGCCGATCAGGGCGCCGTGGGGAATGAACAGCCGCCGTCCGGAGGCGGCGCAGGCCTTCTCGAGGGCGGCTTCGGTCGCCGGATCGGCCAGCGCATTGACCGAGAGCGGCAGGTAGTCGGTGAACGAGAGGAAGTCCGCGCCGTGCCGCCGGGTGATGTCCGGATGGGCGCATTCAACGATCAGGTCCGGCGCGAAGCGACGGACGTCCGCGAGCGAGGGCGCCACCAGGTCGGGCGTCAGGTCGTGCAGGCGGGCAGGGTCGCGCGCGTGCACGAACGCCAGCGAGAGGTGCGGGCCATGCTGCAGGCGGATGCTGTCGACGACGTGCCGGCCGATGAAGCCGTAGCCGATGACGCCGATCCGCAGCGGGCGCTCGGCGCCTGGCGTCTGTCCGGGTGTGTTCAGCACGGGTGTGTTCATCTTGCGCTCCTCGTCAATAACGGCCAGCCGATGGTGACCAGCACGAACAACGCGGTGGCCAACTTGAGGTCCGACGGCGCCAGGCCGAGTGCCAGGGCGAGCGAGCTCAGCTGGTAGTAGACGATGGCGCCGATCACCGGCGCGCCGAGTTGGGCAAGCAGGGTCCGCCGGCCGGTCAGCGCTTCGCCGATGATGACCGATGCCAGCCCGTTGACCAGCATGCCGAAGCCCATGCCGACATCCGCGTAGCCCTGATTCTGGACCAGCAGAGCACCGGCCAGCGCGGTGAAGCCGTTGGCCAGTCCGAGTCCGGCGACGGTATAGGTGACCACGTTGATTCCCAGCGCCGGCGCCAGCTGGCTGTTGGCGCCGACCCCGCGCAATCCGAGGCCGACCTCGGTGTGCAGCCCCCAGTAGAGCAGCGCGAGCAGGCCCAGCAGGACGGCAGCGAAGAAGGCCATCTGCAGCGGCAGCGAGGCGATGATCGCCGGGTGGACCCAGTCGTACACGCTCGGCAGCCCGAACACCGACGTATTGGGCTTGCCGAGCACGCGCAGGTTCACGCTCCACAGCATCGTGATGGTGAGGATGCCGGCGAGCAGCGAATGGACCTTGAACTTGAGGTGGATGGTCGCCGTCAGCGCGCCGGCCGCGAAGCCGCAGGCGACCGCCGCGGCAGTGGCGGCGAGCGGATGCAGGCCCGCCACCAGCAGCGCCGCGGCGACGCAGCCGCCCAATGGCAGCACGCCCTCGCTGGAGAGGTCGGGCAGGTTGAGCACCCGGAACGGGATCATCACGCCCACGGCGACGAGGGCGTAGAGCAGGCCCTGCACCAGCGTGATCGGCATCAGGTTGAACCAGATCTGCAGGAACGACATGGATCGCGCTCAGCCCGCCTGCAGCAGGAGATGGTCGGCCTGCGTGCCGAAGCGCTTCACCAGGTCGGCCACCGTGAGGTCGCGCCGCGCCGCTGCATCGAGGTCCAGCCTGATGCGGCCGGCGTCCATCATCAGCAGGCGGTCGCCATGATCGAGCGCCTGCTGCATGTTGTGGGTGATCATCAGCGTGGTCAGGTGTTCCGCGGCGACGACCTCGGCAGTCGCCGCCATCACCAGCCCGGCGATCCGCGGATCCAGCGCGGCCGTGTGCTCGTCCAGCAGCAGCACCGCGGGCCGCGCCAGCGTCGCCATCACCAGCGCGAGCACCTGCCGTTGCCCGCCGGACAGCAGGCCCGCGGGTGAGCGCAGGCGATCCTCGAGCCCCAGGCCGAACGGCGCGAGCAACGCCCGGTAGCGGCTGCGCCGTGTCGCGTCGATCGCCCGGCGCAGGCCGCGCCTGAGGCCACGCCGGTGCGCGAGCGCCAGGTTCTCCTCGATCGTCAGGGCCGCGGCGGTGCCGACCATCGGATCCTGGAAGACCCGGGCGGCGAGTCCGGCGCGACGGTGCACCGGCCAGTCGGTGATGTCGATGCCATCCACCAGCACCCGGCCGGCAGCGGCCCTGGCCGAACCCGCGATCGCGTTGAGCAGCGTGCTCTTGCCGGCGCCATTGGTGCCGACCACGACGGTGAAGCTGCCGTCGGGCAGCGTCAGGTCGACGTCGTCCAGGGCGACCCGTTCGTCGGGCGTGCGGGCGTGGTAGACGACCCGCAGGCCGCGCAGTTCAATCACTGCTCGTCAGTCGCTGCTCGTCAATCATCGGTCGCGATCCGCGCGCGTCGCGGCCTTATTCGATGACGCAATTGCAGTCCTTGAGCGACGCGGGCAACGTCAGGCCGAGGTCCTTGAGGCGCTGGCCGCTGATGACCACCTCGTGGTCCTCGGGCCGGGGCAGCCGCACCGGAATTTCGCTGGGCGGCTTGCCGTTCAGGATCTCCGCGGCGACCGCGCCGGCATTGATACCGACCTTCTTCCAGTCCACCGAGTAGGCGGCCAGCATCTGGTGGCTCCTGACCTGCGTGGTGTTGCTGTTGAAGACCGGCAGCTTGATCCGGTTGGCGGCCGCCGCGATTGCCGGTCCGGCCGGCTGCAGCAGCGACGAGGCCGGAATGAACAAGGCGTCGGCGCGACCCTGCAGCGACTGGATCCGTACCGGGATGTCGTTCGCGTTGTCGACACCGACCTTGACCAGTTCCACATCGTGCTTCGACGCCATCGCCTCGAGCCGGGAGACGAAGGTGACATCGCTGTCGTCGCCGGGGTTGAACAGGATGCCGACGCGCTTGGTGCCGGGCACCAGCGCCTTGATGAATTCGAGGGTAGCGGCGAGGTCGGGCAGGTTGGACGCCCCGGTCATGAGCTCATCGCCCTTGTCCCAGGATGGCACGAGCTTCGCCGCGACCGGGTCGGTCACCGGGGCGAACACGATCGGGAAACGGCGGCTGGCAAGGACCTGTCGCGCCGACTGGCTCATCGGTGTGGTCACCGTCAGCATCAGGTCCGGATTCGAGGCGGCCAGCCGGTTGAGGAACTGGGGCACCAGCGAACGGTCGAAATTGACGTTGCCCTCATCGTAGGTGGCGCTGATCCCGCGGGCTGCGAGTTCCTGCTTGAACCCGTCCACCACCTGGTGCAGGGACTCGTGCGGGCCGAACAGCGCCACCGCGATCCTGGCGGATTTCTTCGCCTGGGCATGGACCGGACCGGCAGGTGCGATCAGCAGAGCGGCGACGGCAAGACCGGCGACCAGGGCGGAAAGGACGGACAACGGTTTCATCGGCGCGGACTCCGGCGGGTGGGCAGGGAAGGCGGCCGGGCAGGCGCGGCCGCTGCATGAGAGTAACGCGAATAGCGTCGGGGGTCGACGCCGGCCGTGAGCGGGCGGGTCAGGCGCGTCCGCGCGTGTGCCTCGCCTGCCCGATCAGGCCGGTGACTGCCGCTGGCGCGCCTGTTCGCGTGCGCGCGCCGCGAGCGCCTGGCCGAAGCCGAGTCCCAGTGCCACCAGTCCCAGCGCGCTGGCCCCGAACACCAGCAGGAAGCCGTGCCGCTGCGCGACCGCGGCGGCCACCGAGACGCCGACCCCCTGGCCGAGCCAGAGGCCGGTGGCGAACCAGGCGATCGCCGCACCGCGGGCCGCGGGGGACAACTGGGTGGCCTGGGTCTGGAGAGTGTTGTGCAGCATGTAGTAGCCGAGACCGGCCAGCAGGGTTGCGAAAATCGCCGGCTGCCATGCAGGTTGCAGGATCAGCACCAGCATGGCCGCGGCAAACAGGAAGCCGCCGGACCGGGACAGGCCGGCCGGTCCCAGCCGCGTGATCAGCCGGCGCGCATTCATCGCATAGAACATCCCGCCCAGCCCGAACAGCGCGCTCACCGTCCCGGCCACCGAAGGCGAGGTCGCAAAGACGCGCTGCAGGTAGCTCGGCACCAGCGCCACCGCGCCGAACAGCAGGATGCCTTCCAGGGTGACCGTGCCGATGACGATCAGCGCCCAGCGGTCGGTCGCCAGTCCCAGGCTCTGCCGGATGAAGCCGGCCGGCGGCTGCGCCGGCGCGGACGGGGACCGGGGTGCCTCGCCGGCAGCTTCCGCCGCTGGGGCCGGTTGACGCATCGAACGGTAGAGCATGGCGGCGGCGCCGGCGAACAGCAGTGCAATCACCCAGAAGGCAAATCGCCAGCCGATCAGGTCGGCGAGCACGCCGCCGCCGACCTGGCCGGCGGTCATGCCCAGCATCTGCCCGATGAGGTAGCGCGCCAGGACCGGCTGCCTGTCCTCGAAGCGGACGTTGTCGCCGATCCAGCCGAGGGACAGCGGAATGGCGGCGGCCGCGAACGCGCCGGTGGCCACCCGGGCGGCAATCAGCAGCGACAGCGAGGGTGCGATCGCGCAGGCGACGCTGCTCGCCGCCGCAATGGCAATGGCCACGACGATCACCCGCAGGCGCCCGACCCGGTCGCCGAGCGGACCGAAGAACAGTTGGGTCGAACCGTAGGCGAGGGCGAAGCCGGTGGTGGTGGCTGCCGCCGCGCTCAGGGTCGTATCGAATTCCCGCGCGAGGACAGGCAGCAGCGGATCGCACAGCCGCATGGAGGCCGCGCTGGCGAAGGCGCAGACCGCCAGCAGCAGCAGGGTCCTCTGGTCACCTTGTTTCAGAGATTCTTGGCCGAGAAGGTGTCACACTGGTCGACCGAGCCGCTCTGCATCCCGGCCTTGAACCATTTCATGCGCTGGGCCGAACTGCCGTGGGTGAAGCCCTCCGGAACCACGGTTCCCTGGGTTCGACGCTGGATGTTGTCGTCGCCTACCGCCGCGGCCGCGTTCAGCGCCTCCTCGATGTCGCCCTGCTCGAACCAGTTGCGGCCCTGCTGGGAGTGATGGGCCCAGATGCCCGCGTAGCAGTCCGCCTGCAGTTCCACCCGAACCGACAGCGCGTTGAACTGCCGTTCGCTCAACTGCTGGCGTGCCGCGTCCAGCTTGCGCATCGTCCCGGTCAGGTTCTGGATGTGATGGCCGACTTCGTGCGCGATCACGTAGGCCTGGGCCGTGTCGCCAGGAGCCCCGAGGCGGTCGCGCATGATCCGGTAGAAGGACAGGTCGATGTAGACCTTCTGGTCGCCGGGGCAGTAGAAGGGCCCGGCGGCCGCCTGGCCGTAACCGCAGGCGGTCGGCGTGCTGCCGCTGAAGAGCACGAGTTTCGGTGGCGGATAGCGGTTGCCGGACTGCTGGAAAATCCGGCTCCACACGTCCTCGGTGCTGGCCAGCACGACCGAGACGAAGCGGGCGCCGGGGTCGGTCTGGCCGCCGGGGGACTGGGTCGCACCCGAGCGGGGAGCCGGCGCTTGCTGGCGGGGCGCGGATTGTTCGACGACGGTGCCGTCGCCGCTCAGCATGCCGAGCAGCGTCAGCGGGTTGATCCCCAGGAACCAGCCGACCACCAGCGCGATCGCCACCGTGCCGAGGCCGATTCCCCCGCCACCGAGGCCGCCGATGCGGAAGCCGCCGCCGCCCTCCGCGGCGGTCCTCGACGTTGTCACTTTCCCGGCCATCTTCCCAGCGCATGGCGACGTTTCCCGATGTTCGCGATTACCCGCAATCAGGATGATAGGCGGGATCGTGCTGGGCCACAGGCAAGCGCTGGGCCTGCGGCGGGCGCGATCCCTCCCGCGGCCCGTACCCCTCAGCTGCGCAGGCGCCTATGCCTCGTCCTCACCGTCTTCCGCCGGCAGCGCCTGCACCGCCCGGGACCACTGCGCCATCCGCGCCGCCGCTTCGTCGGTGGACATCGACGGCTCGAATGTCCTTTCCGCCTGCCAGTTGCTGGCAACGTCGGCGGTGCTGTCGTAGATACCGCAGGAGAGCCCGGCCAGGTAGGCGGCCCCGAGGGCGGTGGTTTCGGTGGTGCGCGGGCGCACGACCGGCACGCCCAGGAGATCGGCCTGGAACTGCATCAGCATGTTGTTGGCGCAGGCGCCGCCGTCGACCCGCAGTTCGGTGATCGGCACCGCCGCGTCGCGCTTCATCGCCACCAGCAGCGCCGCGCTCTGGAAGGCGATCGATTCGAGCGAGGCCCGTGCGATGTGCGCCATCGTCACGCCGCGGGTGAGCCCGAACATCGCGCCCTTGACGTTGGCGCGCCAGTACGGCGCGCCGAGGCCGGTGAATGCGGGCACCAGGATCACACCGCCCGAGTCGGGCACGCTGGCCGCGAGCGCTTCCACCTCCGGCGAGGCCTTGAAGGCGCTCAGTCCGTCGCGCAGCCATTGAACGACTGCGCCGGCGATGAAGACGCTGCCTTCCAGGGCGTACTCCAGCGCCGGCGTCGACTGCGCGGCCGCCGTGCTGACCAGCCCGTTGCCGGACAACTGCATGTCATTGCCGGTGTGCATCAGCATGAAGCAGCCGGTGCCGTAGGTGTTCTTGGCCATGCCGGACTTGAAGCAGGCCTGGCCGAACAGGGCCGCCTGCTGGTCGCCGGCGATGCCGCCGATCCTGAGGCTGCCGCCGAGATGCTCGGGGTCGGTCTCGCCGTAGATGTGACTGGACGGGAAGACCTGCGGCAGCATCTCGCGCGGCACGTCGATCAGCTTCATCAGATGCTCGTCCCACTCCCCGGTGCGGATGTTGTAGAGCATGGTGCGCGAGGCATTGGTGACGTCGGTCACGTGCAGCCTGCCGCCCGTGAGTTTCCAGATCAGCCAGCTGTCGACCGTGCCGAAGGCGAGTTCGCCCCGGGCCGCCTGGTCCCGCGCCTGCGGCACATGGTCGAGGATCCACTGGATCTTGGTGCCGGAGAAATAGGCATCGACGATCAGGCCGGTGCGCTGGCGCACCTCCGCCTCCGCACCCATTTCCCGCAGCGCGGCGCAGATCGGCTCGGCGCGCCGGTCCTGCCAGACGATGGCGTTGTGTATCGGCTTGCCGGTGCGCCGATTCCAGACCAGAGTCGTTTCACGCTGGTTGGTGATGCCCAGGCCCGCAATGTCCGCGAGGTCGATGCGGTTGTCGGCCAGCACCTTGCGCGCAGTCGCCAGTTGCGAGGACCAGATCTCCTCGGGGTCGTGTTCCACCCAGCCCGGCTGCGGATAGATCTGCCGGAATTCCTGCTGCGCCATGGCAACGATGTTGCCGTGCAGGTCGAACACGATGGTGCGCGAGCTGGAAGTGCCCTGGTCCAGGGCCAGCAGATATTTCATGTCATTCTCCTCAGGCCACCACGCACTGCCCACCCGAGTCTTCGAGACAGGCCTGCAATTGCGCGGTGAGGGGCTGATCGGTGAACAGTACATCGACTTGCGACAGGTGCGCCAACTGCACCATGGCGCGACGCTGGAATTTCGAATGGTCCGCCACCAGCCAGACTTCGCGCGACTGCGCGATGATGGCCTGGGCTACCTTGACCTCGCGGAAGTCGAAGTCGCGCAGGGTTCCGTCGCTCTCGACGCTGGAAATGCCGATCAGCCCGATGTCGACCCGGAATTGCGTGATGAAGTCGACGGCGGCTTCGCCGATGATGCCGCGATCCCGTGAGCGCACCTGGCCGCCGCAGACGATCACTTCGCAATTGGGGTTGTCCGACAGGATGGCCGCGACGTTCAGGTTGTTGGTGACCACCCGCAGGTCCTCGTGGCGAAGCAGGGCATGCGCCACGGCCTCGGTGGTGGTGCCGATATTGAGGAACAGCGAGCAGCCATTCGGTACCCGCGCCGCGACCGCGTGCGCGATGCGGCGCTTGCCCTCCGGGTTCAGGCTCTGCCGCTGGCCGTAGGCGATGTTCTCCACGGTCGAGGAGGGCAGGCCGACGCCGCCATGGAAGCGCGCCACCAGGCCTGCCCGCGCCAGCGCGGCGACGTCACGCCGGATCGTCTGGGTGGTGACGTCCAGCAGTTGCGACAGTTCCTCCACGGTGACCGATCGCCGGTTCTTGACCTCGTCCAGCAGGTGCTGTTGGCGGGGGTTCGTAATCATGATTTCGAAGAATAATCGAAAACAAACGAACAAAATTGTGCCCTGCAATGTTGCATTGAGTTCTTTTGTGCACTCTAATGGGCACCGATTCGAAAATAAATGGACACGGACGGTAAGAGACCAGATGAGGGAATCCACGTCGTCGCCAATACCGCTTGATTGCGACCTGCTCATCGTCGGCGGGGGTGTCAACGGCGCCGGCATCGCGCGCGATGCCGCCGGCCGCGGCCTGTCGGTGGTGCTGTGCGAGCAGGACGATCTGGCTTCCCACACCTCGTCCTCGTCGACCAAACTGATCCACGGCGGCCTGCGCTACCTGGAGCATTACGAGTTCAGCCTGGTGCGCAAGTCGCTGCTGGAGCGTGAGGTGCTGCTGGGCAACGCGCCGCACATCATGTGGCCGCTGCGCTTCGTGCTGCCGCACGATCCGTCGATGCGACCCGCCTGGATGATGCGGCTCGGCCTGTTCTTCTACGACCATCTGGCCAAGCGCGAACTGCTCGCCGGATCCGAGGGCATCGACCTGCGCCGGCATGCGGCGGGCGGTGCCCTGAAGCCGGCATTCACCAAGGCCTTCGTCTACTCGGACGGCTGGGTGGACGACGCCCGCCTGGTGGTCCTGAACGCGGTCGGCGCCGCCGAGAAGGGCGCGACCATCCTGCCGCGGACGACCTGTATTCGCGCCGTGGCGGCGCCGGCGGATGCCGGCGGCTGGATGGCCACCTTGAGGGGGGCGGATGGTGAGACGCGTGAGGTGCATGCGCGGGCCCTCGTCAACGCCACCGGCCAGTGGGCCGCCAGCTTCCTGCAGGACAGGACCGAGCGCAAGGGAACCCGGTCGCTGCGCCTGATCAAGGGCAGCCACATCGTCGTGCCACGGATGTTCGATCACGACATGGCCTACATCCTGCAGAGCCCCGACAAGCGCATCGTCTTCGCGATCCCCTATGAAACCGACTTCACGCTGGTCGGCACCACCGACGTCGAGCAGGACAACACGCCCGGCAAGGTCAGCATTTCGGACGCCGAGATCGAGTACCTGTGCGGGCTCATCAACCGCTATTTCCGCCAGCCGATCCGCCCCCAGGATGTGGTCTGGAGCTATTCCGGCGTGCGCCCGCTGATGGACGACGAGTCGGGCGACCCATCGGCGATCACTCGGGACTATTCTCTGGAACTGGTGACCAACGACGGCCCGCCTTGCCTGACGGTATGGGGCGGCAAGATAACCACGTATCGCAAGCTGGCGGAGGAAGCGGTGGATCTGCTGCATCCGGTGCTGTCCCCTCGCGTGCAGCGCATGGAAGGTCCCTGGACCACTCATGCGCCCCTGCCGGGCGGCGACTTCCGCCGGCTGCTGGGCGACCGGCCGGCAGCCGACCTCGGCTTCGAGCAGTTGTGCCGGCACATCCGCCAGGCCCATGCCTGGCTGCCGGACGCGCTGGTGAAGCGCTACGCCCGCAGCTACGGCACGCTGTTCACCCGCGTGATCGGCGCGGCGGCCTCGGTGCAGGACCTGGGCGAAGAGGTCGCGCCGGGCCTGTATGCGGCAGAGCTGATCTACCTGTGCGAGCACGAATGGGCGCGGACCGCCGACGACGTGCTGTGGCGGCGCTCCAAGCTGGGGCTGCATTTCAACGAGGCCCAGCGGCAGGCGGTGGCCGACTGGCTCGCCGCTCACGCAGAGAAGGCGACAGCATGAAACTGCGGCTCGACAACGTCGCGTTGCGGGTCGGACGCGACGATCATCTTTATCCGATGAGCCTGGATGTGGCGCCGGCCGGGATCACGGTGCTGCTCGGCCCCACGCTGGCCGGCAAGACCACGCTGATGCGCCTGATGGCCGGGCTCGACGCGCCGTCCCAGGGAAAGGTGCTGGTGGACGGCCAGGACGTGACCGGCGTGCCGGTGCGCAAGCGCAAGGTGGCGATGGTCTATCAGCAGTTCATCAACTATCCGTCGATGACGGTGTTCGACAACATCGCTTCGCCGCTCAAGCTGATGCAGGCGCAGTGATATCGGGCAGACGGTGGAGTCGCTTGCCAAGCGCCTGCACATCGACCATCTGCTGGACCGGCTGCCGGCGCAGCTCTCGGGCGGGCAGCAGCAGCGCGTCGCGCTCGCGCGCGCCCTGGCCAAGGACGCGCCCCTGATCCTGCTCGACGAACCCCTGGTCAACCTGGACTACAAGTTGCGCGAAGAACTGCGCGAGGAACTGACGCAACTCTTCGCCAGCGGTTCGTCGGCGGTGGTGTACGCCACCACCGAGCCGTCGGAGGCCCTGCTGCTCGGCGGTCACACCGCCGTGATCGACAAGGGCCGGCTGCTGCAGTACGGCCGCACCATCGACGTCTTCATGCGTCCGGCCACGGTCGCCGTGGCACGCGCCTTCAGCGACCCGCCGATCAACCTGGTCAAGGGGCGCCTGCAGCACAACGTCCTGGAAATCGAGCACGGCCCGCGCATCCCGCTGCACGCGCCGCTCGCCACGGACCAGCCCGACGTCACCGTCGGCATCCGCGCCGGGGACCTGAAGGTTCAGCAGCGCCCCGGCGACGTCCATTTCGAGTCCCGGGTGGAGCTGGCGGAAATTTCCGGTTCGGACAGCTTCGTTCACGTGAGCTCCCGGCTCGGCGCGCTGGTCGTCCAGCTGGTCGGGGTCCAGGGTTTCGAGATCGCCCAGAACCTGCGGCTGCACATGGACCCGGGCTCGATCTACGTGTTCGACCACGCCGGCAGCCTGCTGCTGGCGCCGGAAGTGGTGCAGTCGCGCGAGCATCATGCCGCGGCGACGGCTGCGGCCGTCCAGAAGGCGAGTCAGGCAAGCCAGGCGAGCCAGGCAGTCAGGCAAGCCAGGGAGGCGGCGATGGCGCGCATTGAACTGAAGGCGCTTTCGCATTCCTACGTGCGCCGGCCGCATGCGCCGACCGACTATGCACTGCAGCCGCTGGAACTGGAATGGAAGGACGGCGGCGCGTATGCCCTGCTGGGGCCATCCGGCTGCGGCAAGACGACGCTGCTCAACATCATCTCCGGGCTGGTGCGCCCGAGCAAGGGCAGGGTGCTCTTCGACGGGCGCGACGTCACGGACCTGTCACCGCAGCAGCGCAACATCGCGCAGGTGTTCCAGTTTCCGGTGGTCTACGACACGATGACGGTCGCGGAAAACCTCGCCTTTCCGCTCAGGAACCGCGGCGTCGCGGCCGATGCCATCCGCGAGCGGGTCGGCAAGATCGCGGAGATGCTGGAACTCTCCGGCGAACTCGATCGGCGCGCGAACGGACTGACCGCGGACGCCAAGCAGAAGATCTCGCTCGGCCGGGGCCTGGTGCGCGAAGACGTGGCGGCAGTGCTGTTCGACGAACCGCTCACCGTCATCGACCCGCACCTGAAATGGCAGCTGCGCCGCAAGCTCAAGCAGATCCACCATGACTTGAAGCTGACCCTGGTCTACGTCACTCACGATCAGGTCGAGGCGCTGACCTTCGCCGACCAGGTGATGGTCATGTCCGACGGCAAGGTGGTGCAGGCC
Source organism: uncultured beta proteobacterium (assembly GCA_963834335.1). Taxonomy (GTDB): domain Bacteria; phylum Pseudomonadota; class Gammaproteobacteria; order Burkholderiales; family Burkholderiaceae_E; genus Lautropia. Next base: position 786,414 of record CAWIBK010000009.1, read on the forward strand.
GGCACGCCCGAGCAGCTCTTCGAGGAGCCGTCGCATGTCTTCGTCGGTCACTTCATCGGCTCACCCGGCATGAATTTCCTGCCGGTGTCGATTGCCGACGGCCGGCCGCTGATCGCCGGCCAGCCGCTCAACGGCGCCGCCGTGGAACAGGTCGCGCGCTGGCTGTCGGCGCAGCAGGCAACCGCACCCTCCGCCCGCCTGATGCTGGGCATCCGGCCGGAATACATCGCCATCACCCCCAGTGGGCAGGCAGGCACGGTCGACGCCGTGATCGAGCGGGTGCAGGACCTGGGGACCTCGATCCTCATCACGGCCAGGGTCGGCGACGTCAGCGTCAAGGTGCGCGCGCCGGTCGAAACCGACTCGCAGACCGCGCTGGCGACGGCCGGTGCCGGCGCATCCGGGCGGCCGCTCAGTCTGTCGGTGATCAACAGCCACAGCCGCTTCTACCGCAACCAGGACCTGATCACATGAAACCGATCAACCAGAAAGCGTGGCTGCTGGTGCTGCCGGTGGTCATCTGCGTGGCGTTCTCCGCGGTGCTGCCGCTGATGACGGTGGTCAATTACTCGGTCCAGGACATCCTGTCGCCGACCCAGCGCGTCTTCGTCGGCACCGAGTGGTTCAAGGCGGTGATGCGCGACACCGAACTGCATGAGGCCTTCTATCGCCAGCTCGTGTTTTCGCTGAGCGTGCTGGCGGTGGAGATTCCGCTGGGCATCGGCCTCGCCCTGTCGATGCCGGCCACCGGCTGGCGCGCGTCGCTGGTGCTGGTGATCGTCGCGCTGTCGCTGCTCATTCCCTGGAACGTCGTCGGGACGATCTGGCAGATCTACGGCCGCACCGACATCGGCCTGCTGGGCGTCTTCCTCTGGAACATGGGGGTCGACTACAACTACGCCGGCTACTCCACCGACGCCTGGCTGACCGTGCTGGTGATGGACGTCTGGCACTGGACGCCGCTGGTGGCGCTGCTGTGCTACGCCGGCCTGCGCGCGATTCCGGACGCGTACTACCAGGCCGCGCGCATCGACGGCGCCAGCAAGATCGCGGTGTTCCGTTACGTGCAGCTGCCCAAGCTGCGGGGCGTGCTGATGATCGCGGTGCTGCTGCGCTTCATGGACAGCTTCATGATCTACACCGAGCCCTTCGTGCTGACCGGCGGCGGCCCCGGCAACGCCACGACCTTCCTGTCCCAGTACCTGACGCAGAAGGCGGTCGGCCAGTTCGACCTGGGGCCGGCGGCGGCATTCTCGCTGGTGTACTTCCTGATCATCCTGCTGTTCTGCTTCGTGCTCTACAACTGGATGCAGCGGGTCGGCACGATGGACAAGGCCGCGGGAGAGCGCCATGAACGAGCCGTTCTTCCAGAAGCGCTCGCTGTTCCTGATCCTCTACCTGATCTTCGCGATCCTGCCCATCTACTGGATGGTCAACATGTCGCTGAAGACCAATACCGAGATCGTCACCACCTTCACCTTCTGGCCGAAGAACCTCACCTGGGACAACTACAAGGTCATCTTCACTGATCGTTCCTGGTACTCGGGCTACATCAATTCGCTGATCTACGTGGCGATCAACACCGTGCTGTCGGTATCGGTGGCGCTGCCGGCGGCCTACGCCTTCTCGCGCTATTCCTTCATCGGCGACAAGCACGTCTTCTTCTGGCTGCTGACCAACCGGATGACGCCGCCGGCGATCTTCCTGCTGCCGTTCTTCCAGTTGTATTCCACCTTGGGCTGATGGACACCCACCTGGCGGTGGCGCTGGCCCACCTGGTGTTCAACGTGCCGCTGGCGGTGTGGATCCTGGAAGGCTTCATGTCGGGCGTGCCCCGCGAGATCGACGAGACCGCCTACATCGACGGCTATACCTTCCCGCGCTTCTTCCTCAAGATCTTCATGCCGCTGATCAAGGCCGGCATCGGCGTGACCGCCTTCTTCTGCTTCATGTTCAGCTGGGTGGAACTGCTGCTGGCGCGCACGCTCACTTCGGTCAATGCCAAGCCGATCGTCGCGACCATGACGCGCACCGTCTCCGCCTCCGGCATGGATTGGGGCGTGCTCGCCGCGGCCGGGGTGCTGACGATCGTGCCCGGCGCGATCGTGATCTGGTTCGTGCGGCACTACATCGCCAAGGGCTTCGCCATGGGGCGGGTCTGACCATGGGGAAGGCCATCGATTCCGGGAGGGGCGCGATATGCTGAGCTGGATGGTCTGGACGACGCCGGTGACGGTGTTCTTCAGTTGCGTCGGCCTGATGCTGGTGGGCATGACGATCTGGGAATTCCGCTCGCCGACGGTGATGCGAAAGGGTTTCCTGCCGATACCGACAACCCGCGGCGACCGCTTGTTCATCAGCCTGCTCGCCGCCGGCTACATCAATCTGATCGTGCTCGGCATGGGCGGCACGGCTCAAGGACTGGTTCAGCCTGAGCGAGGAACCGAGCGCCTGGGTCGGGCTTGGGCTGTCGGCGATCGTGCTGGTTTTGTATCATGAGAAAGGGATAGCAAGGATCATGAGAAGCGATAGCAAGAGAGCAGTAGAAGAGCAGGTTTCGGATGCGTGACTCGATCCGGCCAGTCCGCCTCTCTCGGCCGGAATCGACAGGATTCGATTCAGAGAGACAACCAAGGAGGATGCAAGATGAGACATTGCAGAAGCGCTGTTGCACTGGCGGTAGCCGGTGTGTTCAGCACCATGATGCCGGGCCTGGCGTCGGCGGACGAAGCCGCCGCCAAGAAGTGGATCGACAGCGAGTTCCAGCCGTCGACCCTGTCCAAGGATCAGCAGACTGCGGAGATGAAGTGGTTCATCGATGCCGCTGCCAAGCTCAAGGCGAAGGGCATCAGCGAGGTGAACGTGGTGTCCGAAACCATCACCACGCACGAGTACGAATCCAAGACGCTGGCCAAGGCGTTCGAGGAGATCACCGGCATCAAGGTCAACCACGACCTCATCCAGGAAGGCGACGTGGTGGAGAAGCTGCAGACCTCGATGCAGTCGGGCAAGTCGATCTACGACGGCTGGATCTCCGACTCGGACCTGATCGGCACGCACTACCGCTACGGCCAGATCATGCCGCTGTCGGACTACATGGCCGGACCGGGCAAGGAGTTCACCAATCCCGGGATCGACCTGAAGGACTTCATCGGCGCAAGCTTCACCACGGCGCCGGACGGCAAGCTCTACCAGTTGCCCGACCAGCAGTTCGCCAACCTCTACTGGTTCCGCGCCGACCTGTTCGCCCGCAAGGACCTGATGGACAAGTTCAAGGCGAAGTACGGCTATGACCTGGGCGTGCCCCAGAACTGGTCGGCCTACGAGGACATCGCCGAGTTCTTCACCAACGACGTCAAGGAAATCGACGGCAAGAAGATCTACGGCCACATGGACTACGGCAAGAAGGACCCCTCGCTCGGCTGGCGTTTCACCGATGCCTGGCTGTCGATGGCGGGTACCGCCGACAAGGGCATCCCCAACGGGCTGCCGGTGGACGAGTGGGGTATCCGGGTCGCCGACGACAAGTGCACGCCGGTCGGCGCTTCGGTCGAGCGCGGTGGCGCGACCAACTCGCCGGCTGCCGTCTATGCCCTGACGAAGTACGTCGACTGGATGAAGAAGTACGCGCCGCCCCAGGCCACCGGCATGACCTTCGGTGAAGCCGGACCGGTCCCGGCCCAGGGCCAGATCGCCCAGCAGATCTTCTGGTACACCGCCTTCACCGCGGACATGACCAAGAAAGGCCTGCCGGTGATGAACGAGGACGGCACGCCCAAGTGGCGGATGGCGCCTTCGCCTTATGGCCCGTACTGGAAAGATGGCATGCAGAACGGCTACCAGGACGTCGGATCCTGGACCTTCTTCAAGGGCCATGACGCCAACCGCACCGCGGCCGCCTGGCTCTATGCGCAGTTCGTGACCAGCAAGACCGCCAGTCTGAAGAAGTCGATAGTCGGACTCACATTCATCCGTGATTCCGATATAAAACATCAATACTTCACCGACAATGCGGCCAAGTACGGCGGCCTGATCGAGTTCTACCGCAGCCCTGCCCGGGTGGCGTGGACCCCGACCGGCACCAACGTCCCGGACTATCCGAAGCTGGCCCAGTTGTGGTGGAAGAACGTGGCGGTGGCGGTCACCGGGGAAATGACGCCGCAGAAGGCAATGGACTCGCTGGCGGACGAGATGGACCAGATCATGTCCCGCCTGCAGCGGGTCGGCATGGCCAACTGCCCGCCCAAGCTCAATCCCAAGGGCGATCCCGCCAAGTATCTGAGCGACAAGGGCGCGCCCTGGAAGAAGCTGGACAACGAGAAGCCCAAGGGCGAGACCATTCCCTACGAGAAGCTGCTCTCGGCCTGGAAGGAAGGCAAAGTCCGCTGACCTGCCCGACTTGAGCGACGACCGGTCCCCATCCGGCCATCCGGGGTTGCAACCGGTCGTCAACCGAATGGCGGGTGGGTCGTTATTGGAAGTGTCGGCCCTTCGGGGCGGACACCCTCTCCTAAGACGACACTCTGTCTTGCGTCCGCGCCTGATCGCAAGATCGGCGCGGTTTTTTTTGCCTCCGTCAGCGTCCCTTGCCCCGGGCAGCAGCGAGCGCGGCGGCGAGGGCGCCCTGGGGCTGCGGCGCGCCGCTGGAGCGTCCCGGCTGGCTGTCACGTGATGGGCGGCCGTCCCGGGGCGACCGGCCTTCGGGCCGCTGGCCGCCGCTTCGCCGGGCACCGGCATCGCCCGGTTCGTCGCTCATCCGCATCGTCAGCGCGATCCGCTGGCGCTTGACGTCGACTTCCAGCACCTTCACCCGGACCAGGTCGCCGGTCTTGACCACTTCGTGCGGGTCCTTGACGAACTTCTCCGACAAGGCGGAGATGTGCACCAGGCCGTCCTGGTGCACGCCGATGTCGACGAAGGCGCCGAAGTTGGCGACGTTGGTGATGACGCCTTCCAGGGTCATGCCCGGCTGCAGGTCGCCGATCTTCTCGACGCCCTCCTTGAAGGCCGCGGTCTTGAACTCCGGGCGCGGGTCGCGGCCGGGTTTTTCCAGTTCCTTCAGGATGTCCTGGACCGTGGGCAGGCCGAAGCGCTCGTCGACGTATTTCTCCGGCCTCAGCTTGCCGACCACCTCGCGCCTGCCGATCACTTCGCGCAGATCCAGCGCGATGTCCGCCAGCATCTTCTTCACCACCGGATAGGCTTCCGGGTGCACGCCCGAGGCGTCCAGCGGGTTGTCGCCATTGGTCACCCGCAGGAACCCCGCCGCCTGCTCGAAGGCGCGCTCGCCCAGCCGGCTCACCGCCATCAGCGCCGCGCGGTTGGCGAAGGCGCCATGAGTGTCGCGATGGCGCACGATGTTGTCGGCCAGCGTGCTGCTCAGGCCGGAGATGCGGGCCAGCAGCGGCGCGCTCGCCATGTTGACGTCGACGCCCACGCCGTTGACGCAGTCCTCCACCACCGCGTCCAGCTGGCGGGCCAGCCGCGTCTGGCTGACGTCGTGCTGGTACTGGCCGACGCCGATCGCCTTCGGGTCGATCTTGACCAGTTCGGCCAGCGGATCCTGCAGGCGCCGCGCGATCGAGACCGCGCCGCGCAGGCTCACGTCCAGGTCCGGGAATTCATTGGCCGCCAGTTCCGACGCCGAGTACACCGAGGCGCCGGCTTCCGACACGATCGCGCGGGTGAGCCGCGGTACCGGGATGGCGCTTGATCAGGTCGGCCACCAGCTTGTCGGTCTCGCGCGAGGCGGTGCCGTTGCCGATCGCCACCAGTTCGACCGAGTGCCGGGCCGCCAGCGCGGCCAGGGTGGCGATCGAGCCGTCCCAGTCGTTGCGCGGCGCATGCGGGTAGATCGTCTGGGTGGCCACCAGCTTGCCGGTGGTATCCACCACCGCGACCTTGACCCCGGTGCGCAGGCCCGGGTCCAGCCCCATGGTCGCGCGATGGCCGGCCGGCGCGGACAGCAGCAGGTCCTTCAGGTTGCGGCCGAACACCTTGATCGCCTCTTCCTCCGCGCGTTCACGCAACGCGCCGATCAGCTCGGTCTCCATCTGCCAGGACAGCTTCACCTGCCAGGTCCAGCGCGCCGTCTGGCGCAGCCAGGCATCGGCCGGCCGTCCCTGGTCCGCGATGCCGAAGTGGGACGCGATCATCTGCTCGCAGTAGCCTGGGGCACCGCCTGTGCCTTGGACGCAGCGCCGGCCTTCGACACCGAGCCCTCCGTCCGCGCAGCGCTGTCGGTCTGCGCCAGGTCCTCCGGCATTTTCAGGCCGATCGCCAGCACCTCTTCGCGCCGGCCGCGCAGCAGCGCCAGGGCGCGGTGCGACGGGATGTCCTTCAGCGGCTCCTGGTAGTCGAAGTAGTCGGCGAACTTCGCGCCCGCCTCCTGCTTGCCGTCGGCGACCTTCGACACGACCACGCCGCGCGACTGCAGGACCTCGCGGATGCCGGCCCAGCAGGTTGGCGTCTTCGGCAGAAGCGCTCCATCAGGATCGTGGCGCGCACCCTCGAGCGCCGCCTTGACGTCGGCCACGCCCGGGTTGTCGCCGGCGTCGGTGGTGAATGCCGGCTTCAGGAAAGCCTGCGCCTCGGTCTCCGGATCGCGTGCCGGCTCCCGATACAGCAGGTCGGCCAGCACATCCAGGCCCGCCTCCTTCGCGATCTGCGCCTTGGTCCGGCGCTTGAGCTTGTACGGCGCGTAGAGGTCTTCCAGCCGCTGCTTGCTGTCGGCCGCCGTCGATCTGCGCCGCCAGCGCCGGCGTCAGCTTGCCTTGCTCGCCGATCGCCTCCAGGATCGCCAGCCGTCGCTTGTCCAGGTCGCGCAGGTATTCCAGGCGCTCCGCCAGGTTGCGCAACTGGGTGTCGTCGAGCCCGTCGGTCACTTCCTTGCGATAGCGCGCAATGAACGGCACCGTGGCGCCTTCGTCGAGCAGGGCGATCGTGGCCAGGACCTGCTGCGGGCGGACGGCCAGTTCCCGGCGATGCGGTTCTCGATGGGTGCGGGCATGGGTACTCTCTCTGCTGCTGACTGTATCGAGGGCGGATTGTAGCGAGGCAGCGATGACGCGACTGCCGGCGGCGCCCTCCGGCGGCTCCTGCGCCGGCGGGACGGCCTGCGGCAGGTGCGGCAGGTGCGGCACAATGGGGGCCAAGGCACCGACGGAGGGATGGCATGGGCACGAGGAGCGAGGAAAGAGGGCGACGACAAGAGCGGCAACGACAAGAGCAGCGTCGAGACCAGCGCCCAGAGTGGCGGCGGCAAGGCGGGGCAGGGCACCTTTCGCGGCATCCTGGTCGAGAAGTCCGACGCCGGGCAGCAGGCCACCCTCAAGGACCTGCAGGAATCCGATATCGGCGGTGAACTCGCCGACGGTGAAGTCTTCATCCGCGTCAGCCACTCCACGCTCAACTACAAGGATGGGCTGGCACTGACCGGGCGCGCGCCGATCGTGCGCAAGTTCCCGCTGGTGCCCGGCATCGATTTCGCCGGCATCGTCGAGACCTCACGCGACGCCGCCTTCAAGCCCGGCGACGCGGTCGTGTCCACCGGATGGGGCGTCGGCGAGAGCCGCCACGGCGGCTTCGCGCAGAAGGCCCGGGGGCAGGGCAATCAACTGGTCAAGCTGCCAGCCGGGCTGAGCGCCGAGCAGGCGATGGCGATCGGCACCGCCGGCCTGACCGCCATGCTGTGCCTGCTGGCGTTGGAGCGCCACGGCATGACACCCGACCGCGGCCCGGCAGTCGTCACCGGCGCCGCCGGCGGCGTCGGCTCGGTGGCGATCGCCATCCTGGCGAAGAAGGGATGGCAGGTGGTCGCCTCGACCGGGCGTGTCGAGGAAGCGGACTATCTCAAGCAACTGGGCGCGCACGACATCATCGATCGCAACGAATTGTCGGCGCCCGGCAAGCCGCTCGGCAAGGAAACCTGGGCCGCGGGCATCGACACCGTCGGCTCGACCACGCTCGCCAATCTCTGCGCCCGCACGCGCTACGGCGGCGCGGTGGCCGCCTGCGGCCTTGCGGCGGGCATGGACCTGCCCGCGTCGGTGGCGCCCTTCATCCTGCGCAACGTCTCGCTGCTCGGCGTCGATTCGGTCCAGGCCCCGATGGCACTGCGGCAGGAGGCCTGGCAGCGACTCGCCACCGATCTCGACCAGGGTCTCCTGCGCGCCATGACCCGCACCATCGGCCTCGACGACCTCATACCAGCCGCCGCCGACGTGCTGGCCGGCAAGGTGCGAGGACGGCTGGTCGTCGCGCTGGGCTGAGACGGCGCATCGATCCCTGGCGGTCCGATATCGTCCGGTCTACCGACCCGATATCGGCCTGCGCTCAATCCGACCGCGACCGACGCCATGATCGACTGGTTCTACCTCGCGATCGCGATCGTCGCCGAGGTGATTGCCACCTCCGCGCTCAAGGCGTCCGACGGTTTCAGCCGGCTGATTCCGGCGGTCGTGGTGGTCATCGGCTACGCGATCGCGTTCGTCTGCCTGTCCCTCACCCTGCGCTCGATCCCGGTCGGCGTCGCCTACGCGATCTGGTCCGGCGCCGGCATCGTGCTGATCTCGCTGGTCGGCTACTTCGTTTTCAGCCAGGCACTCGACGCCGCCGCGCTGGTCGGCATGGCGCTGATCGTGGCCGGCGTGCTGGTGATCAACCTGTTCTCCCGGACGGCGGGGCACTGAGCGGGGCACCGGCCGCGGCGCCTGTCTATAATGCCTCCGCGGGCCTCTAGCTCATGCCTGGTTAGAGCAGCGGACTCATAATCCGTTGGTGCCGAGTTCGACTCTCGGGGGGCCCACCACTTTCCGAGAGACATGAGCGGTTCAGGCATCACCTGATCCTTGCTAACTGCCTCTGGCGATAAAGCACAACGACCTTGAATCGAATCGTCGTCCAATTCCACACGGTTCCGGCTTTCCATCGGGGAGCGGCAATGGCATCCAACTACGCTACTGGTGGAAGCGTGGACCACTGACGAAGCAGTGCGTGTGTGATCTTCTTTGCTACGTCCTATCGAAACTTCATTCAGTCCTTCCTGTACCGGCGTTTAGTGCGGCGCTTCGCCAATTACCGTGCAGCGGCGCACGACACGGCCCTGTGTGGCGACGTCGAACGCCGTCGCGCGGTGCAGTAGGCAGCGATTGTCCCAGACCAGCAGCTGATGCGGTTCCCAGCGGTGCTCGTAGCACAAGTCGGCGTGGATCGCGAGCGTGTTGAGCTCCTCAATCAGCGCGCGGCCCTCGTCATACGGCATGCCGACGATGTATTGGGCATGATCGCCGAGGTATAGGCACTTGCGGCCTGTTTCCGGGTGCGTGCGTACGATGGGCTGGTCGACCGGCGGCTTTTCGCGTCGTTGCACTTCGGTGAGCGGGTCAATGCCGTGACGGCGCGTTCGCGAGAAATCGAGATTGTGAACCGCGCGCAGGCCTGCGATGCGCGCCTTCCACGCGTCGCTGAGGCGCTCGTATGCGCCGTACATGTCGCAGAAGTGCGTCTCTCCTCCGGTGCTCGGTACCACCTCGCCGTAAATGAGGGTGGCCTGCCCGGTCACGCGGGACCAGGAACCGTCAGTGTGCCAGGCAAGTGTGCCCTTGTCCGGGTGCCTGCCATTCGGGCGCTGCAGTTCGTCCAGGTTCGACAGGCGGAAGAGCTCCGGGTAACCGTCCGCATGGTACTGGTTCATCACGTGGACCTGAAGCTCGCCGAACTGGCGGCCGAAGGCCACATGGTCGCCCGGCGGCACCTCTTGCGCGCCGAACAACAAGACCTGATAGTGCAGGAACGCCCGGTAGATGCCGTCGAAGAGCTCGGCGGAAACGCCCCCCGCCAATTCGACCCCGAGAATCTCGGCGCCGAGCCTTTCGGTCAGTGGCCGCACCTTGAAAGGCAGTCGAAGATCGGTGATCTGCTTCATGCCGAGTGATCTGGCTGGTTTCGGGAAAATAATTGTAGCCTGCGGCATCTGTTCGCGGCGCTGCGCCGTTTCGCCGCATCAGCGCGCGACGCGCGGTCTGCCCGCCATCCGAGCGGGCAGGGCCGCCCGCACTACAGGAACCAAAATACATCGAGCGCGTTCCCGCGGAAACGTGGGATCCATACCCGTACCCGATTCAACGGCGCTCACCGTCCGCGGCCCGGACACCTGCTGCTGGGCGTGTATTCGTCAAAACGCATCTACGGCAGTTCGAGCACCTGCGCCTTCGACAATGATGAGGTGAGAAACCTTGTCCGAAAACCGACCAGCTTTTGCGGCGCTGATCGTGCGCCTGCAGATTCTCTCTCGAGTACTCATCGGCTAGTGCCGAAGGCAGACGTCGCCGCCTAAGACCGGCCTTCCGTCCCGCTGCTCGGGCCTATCGCGTTGGCACTGGGTGTGCGGGATATCCGCCGATCGCAGAACCGCATCGACGCCGCCGTGGGCGGCGACCACCGCTGCCTGGTGGATAAGGCCTTCGCGTTCGCCTGCTCAGGGTCGACGATCTCTCTCATCCGGGCAAGCATCTCTTCGTTTGCGCGCATGCCCGGGGTCGGCGCCCAGGTCGTATCGCGCCGCTGGGTTCGACTTCAGGTCGAAGAGCTCAAGTGGTAGGTCAGCTTCCGTCTCCGTGCCGGAGCATCTGTGACATCACGTTCCCCCCTGCTTCAGAACAGCCCGAGACTGGCGTCCGTCGCCGGGGTCGCATACTTCTTGGAAGGCGGCCAGGGCCGGCCCGACCAGTGCGGCTCGAAGACGAAGCTCGACCGAGATCGGCCTTCCGGCACGGCCCCGTTCCCGACGCCGAGCGCATAGTCGTAATAGAGCTTCACCACCTCCTCGCGGCTCGTCTGCTGCGTCGCCGGATGGGAGAGACAGGCGTCCCGCCAGCGGCGCACCCGCGCGAAATCGGCCGTGTCGGGCAAGTCGAACCCTTCGTAGTAGTCGAGGAACCAGAACCGCATCAGGATGGGTGTGAACACCGCTTCGGCGAGACCGAACTCATCGAACAGGAAAGTGCCGTTCGGGGTGTGCTCCGTGAGGAATCGGTCGATCTCGATGAAGAGGCCGAGCAATTTCCGCGCATGCTTCTCCCGCGCGCTCTGGTCCCGGTTCATCAGGAACATGTAGCCCGCCATCGTGAGCGGCCCTTCCTTGGCAACCAGCATCCGTTCGACGGCATGTTCCATCGGATCGGCGCGCCGCAGGATCGGCCCAGGGACGACTTCGTCAAGGTAGTCGAGAATGACGAGGCTTTCCTGCAAGACCCCGAGGGCGGTGTCCAGAACCGGCAACGCGGTCGAGCCGCCGGTCCTCTCCAGCAGCGAGGGATCGCGTGCCTTTGTGATATCGATGACGCGGAACTCGACGGCGTCGCTTTGCCCCTTGAGGGCCAGCAGGATCTCCAGCCGCTGCGAAAACGGGCAGACCGGAATGTGGTACAGGATTGGGCGGCTCATGGTTCTTGTTCCAGTCTTCAGGTCAGTATTTTCCGAGCGGCGGACCGGTGAAGTGTAGGCCATAGCGTTCACCGGCGGCAGTGACCTTGACGATGTCGCCCGGAATGAAGTGGCTACATCAGCAGCCAGCTACCTAGCCCGAGGAAGACGCTGAAGCCGAAGGCATCGGTCAGTGCCACGAGCACCACGCCGCCGGCCAGCGCCGGGTCGACGCCCAGCCGTTCCAGACCGATCGGGATGACCGTGCCCGCGAGCACGCCGGCCAGCAGATTCAGCACGATCGCCAGCGCGAACACGCTCGCCAGCGCGGCGCTGCCGAACCAGGCCATCGCCACCGCCGCCACCACCACCGCCCACAGTGCGGCGTTGAGCCCGCCGACCGCCAGTTCGCGTCGCAGCAGGCGCCAGAGGGTCCCCGGCTGCATCTGGTCCAGCGCGATTGCGCGGATCGACAGCGCCAAGCTCTGTGTGCCAGCGACGCCACCCATGCTGGCCACCACCGGCATCAGCACCGCCAGCGCCACCAGGCGGTCGATGGTCACGTCGAACAGGCTGATGATCCACGCCGCGACGAGCGCGTTGCACAGGTTGACGCCGAGCCAGACCGCGCGCCGGCGGCTCGCCTTAAGCGCAGGGGCGAAGGTGTCGGTCTTCTCGTCGAGGCCGGTGTTGGCGAGTTGCGAGCGCTCGGCCTGGCGCCGGATGACGTCGACGACGTCGTCGACGGTAATTCGCCCCAGCAGCCGCCCGCGGTCGTCGACGACCGCGGCCGAGACCAGGTTGAGGTCCTCGAAGCGTCTCACCACGTAGTCGGCCGACATCGCGACGTCGATCGGGCCCGGCTCGGTGGACAGGTAAGCGCGCGCGCGGCGGGCGTCGTCGTGCACCAGCAGGTCGGCGAGTGAGATCCTGCCCAGGTAGCGGCCATCTTCGTCGGTGACCATCAGCGCGTCGAGGTGCGCGGGCAGCTCGCCGTGCTCGGCGAGGTGCCGGCGCAGCGCCTGCGTCGCCTGCGCCAACGTGTCGTCGGGGCGGACCGACACCGGGTCGGTATCCATCAGGCCGCCGGCGCAATCGTCCGGGTAGGTGCGCAGCAGCTCGAAGCGACGCCGCCGCTCGGCGTCCATTTCCGCCAGCACCCGGCTCAGCACATCCGGTGGCAGGTCGGCGTCGATGTCCGAGAGCGCATCGAGGTCCAGTGGCGCCACCGCCTTGACCAGTTCGTCCGCCGGCGTGTGCTCGATCAGCTGGCGCCGTACCTCGCCGTGCGCCTCGACCAGCACCTCGCCGCGACAGTCCGGACGGACCGCGCGCCAGGCGCTGCGACGAGGCCCTGGCTCCATCGACTCGAGCGCGTCGGCGATCGCGCTCGAGTCGGCTCCGTCGAGCAGTCGCGCGACCGCCGCGCCGTCGCCGGCGTCGACCGCAGCCGCCACCGCCTGCCGCCTGCGCTCTTCCGCTGCCCCGTCGGCGCGCGCCACGACGGTGTCGACGTCGGTCGGACTCACACGATCAAGCGGCTCCAGCCGCCGTAGCCGTGCTGCGACTATGGGTGCCTGACATTGCAATCGTCATACCTGCAATTTGGCGCCCCGGACGTTCCAATGCGTTCATCGTGGATGATTACCGGTCAAAAGAACCCTATTCGTCGATGATACCGTTGGAGAGCAGTCAGAGCCTTGAGGCATCGATCCTGCTGTGAATAAGCGACGACCCTTGTTAGCATCCCCAAATTGGTTATCCCACGGGCTGGACCGGGCGGACCCATGGCCGATCATAAAAGCGAGCGCATCGCCTGCTTCTGCGCGTTGTGCGTCTCGCGCTGCGGTGCGACTGCCACCGTCACCGACGGGAAGTTCGTAGCGCTTGATGCCGACCGCGATCATCCGACCGGCCAGGCACTGTGCATCAAGGGCAAGGTGGCGCCAGAGATCGTCTACCACCCAAAACGCCTGCTCCGTCCGCTGAAGCGCACTCGACCGAAAGGCGATGCAGATCCCGGCTGGGTCGAGATCGGGTGGGACGAGGCGCTCGACACGGTCGCCGCGAACCTCCGTCGAATTGCTGACGAACACGGTCCGGAGTCAGTGGTCTTCTCTACCACCTCGCCCTCGACCTCCGCGTTGTCAGATTCGCTCGCCTGGGTCATGCGTCTGCGTCGCGCCTATGGCAGCCCCAATCATGCGATGTCGATGGAACTGTGCGGCTGGGGCCGCTACCTCGCCACGACCTACACATTCGGCGCGCCGGTGCCCGGCGCGTTCATGCCGGACCTTGAGCGGGCTGGATGCATCCTCTTCTGGGGCTACAACCCGTCGTTGGCGCGGATCGTTCACGCCACTGCTTGCGTCGCCGCGCTCAATCGCGGGGCGAAGTTCGTTGTTGTCGACCCCCGACGGGTCGGGCTCGCCAACCGAGCCAACCAATGGCTGCGGGTCCGGCCGGGGACCGATACGGCACTCGCGCTTTCAATCGCTCACGTCATGATCGAGCGCGGCTGGTTCGACCGGGACTTTGTTCGCGACTGGACCAACGGTCCGCTGCTCGTTCGCGAAGACAACGGGCGCCTGGTCCGAGAGTCGGATATCGACGCCTCCGGTGAGGCCGGCAAGTATGTCGCGTGGAGCGCCGCGAGCGGCGCGCCGGTGATATTCGACCCGAAACGCGGCGTCTACGACGGTGCCCAAGCGGATCTCGCGCTTCATTGGCAACGTCGACATCCCTACGCCCAAGGGCTCGATCTCATGCCGCCCTGTCTTCGCGCGTCTCACCGACCTCTGCGGCCGTTACGAACCGAAGGCGGCTGAGGCCATCACGGGTATCGAAGCCGGTGCAATAGAGGCCACTGCGCGGCTTCTCTGGGAGTCAAGGCCCGTTGCCTACTACGCCTGGAGCGGTGTTGAGCAACACACCAACGCCACCCAGATGGCCCGCGCTATCGCGCAGCTATGCGTCCTCACCGGCAGCTTCGATGTACCCGGAGGCAACGTGCTTTTCGCCGGGGTTCCCGTGAATGCGATCGACGGCGCCGAGCTGCTTTCAAGGGAGCAGCGCGCAAAAGCGCTTGGCCTGTCCGCCCGCCCGCTTGGGCCATCACGCTGGGAATACGTCACCTCCGGAGAGGTCTACGACGCCGCGCTCGATGCCCGGCCATACAAGGTGCGGGGCGTGGTCGGTTTCGGAGCTGACCTCGTCATGGCGCACGCCGATAGCTCCCGTGCACGCGATGCGCTCAGGTCCATCGACTTCATGGTCCATGCCGATCTCTTCATGAATCCCACCGCCGAGCTTGCGGACATCGTCCTGCCCGTCGCGAGCGCATTCGAGACCGAGGCGCTCCGTGTCGGCTTCGAGGTGAGCGAGGCGGCGCAGGCGTATGTCCAGCTCCGGCAGCGCGTGGTTCCGCCGCGCGGAGAGGCGAGGTCGGACATCGAGATCGTCTTCGACCTGGCAAACCGCCTTGGTCTCGGCGACCGCTTCTTCGGCGGCGATGTTGAGGCGGCGTGGCGTTACCAGATCGCACCAAGCGGGGTCACGATCGAGGCGCTCCGCGCCCAGCCGCGTGGAATCCGCACGCCGGTCGTTACGCGTCACCGCAAGTATGCTGAGATCCGTGACGGCGTGCCGGCAGGCTTCCCGACTCCTTCGCGGCGGATCGAACTCTACTCGGAGGAGATGCTCGACCACGGCTACCCGCCGCTCCCCGAATTCGACGAGCCGGGAGTCTCACCGCGTTCGCGTCGCGACCTCGCGGCGCGTTTCCCGCTCATACTCACCTCGGCCAAGGACACGCACTTCTGCGAGTCGCAGCACCGCAATGTCCCAAGCCTGCGCCGTCGCGCTCCCGACCCGCAGCTTGAACTGCATCCTGACCTCGCCGCCGCCCGCGGCATATGCGCCGGCGACTGGGTGCGGATATCGACCCCGGTCGGCAGCGTCCGTGCGCGTGCACGGCTGAATGACGCCCTCCAGAAGGACGTGGTTTGTGGCCAGCACGGCTGGTGGGCGCCGTGCGAAGAACTTGACGCACCGGGCTACGACCCTTACGGCCCTGACGGCGCCAACCTCAACCTACTCATCGATCGCCGCGCCGTCGACCCGGTAAGCGGAACAGCCCCGCATCGGTCGTTCATGTGCCAGGTCGCGCCAGCGGCGCCAGCATGACCCGCCCGATCACCTGCCCAGCAGGCCGGCATGCAGCACGGTGACGGCCACCATCCGGTGCGTTCCATCCTGTTGCAGATGCCCAGCTCCGGTGCCACACTCCGCCTGTAAGCAGCACCCGATAGCAAGTTCCGCTCAGGTTGGTCGATGACCAGTCGTCATGAGTGGCGAAGATCCGAGCGGGAGTGCGAATGCCGTTCAGGCCGGAGATACTAACCGAGGCAGACTACAAGACAAGGTCCGATAGTCTGCCGGTGAACTTTTACGATTACCCGATCCTCGCTGAAGGGGACTCGTGGTTCTCATACGTGGGTAGCTCGAAGGCGAACCTCCTCAGCGAGTTGTCTCTTGAACGGCGGAGCCTGATCCTGAACTTCGCAAATCCAGGCGACCAGATTCGCAGGATGACCAAGCTTGGCCAGCGAACATTCTTCCATCTTCTACTGAAGGAGCCGAGTCGGTTCTGGTCCGTCCTGCTTCTGAGCGGCGGCGGAAATGATGTGATCGCCGATCTCCGAGACATCCTGCGCGCGCCTGCCGCAGGGGCCTCGGTGACGGATCCGGCAAGCTACATCAATCCAGTTGCCTTCGCCGATACGCTTCGCTCCGTCCAGGATGGCTACAACCGTATCAGCGATCTGCGTCGCGGAACGGCCCACGAGAGGATGCCGATCATCGCGCATACCTACGATTACGCGATGCCGCGTAACGCGCCAAGCCGGATTCTTGGAAGCAGATTCGGGCCATGGTTGAAGCCCCGCTTGGCTGCCGTGGGCGTCCCGTCCGGGATGGAGCCCATGGTTGCCGACGCCCTGTTCACGTTGTTGGCAGAGACGATCCTCGATCTGTCTCGACCGGGAAGTTCGACTCAACTCCATAATTTCCATGTCGTCGATACCCGAGGAACTCTGATACCGGCGGATCCGAAGAGCACGGGGAAGAGTAACGACTGGCTGAACGAAATCCACCCGACGCGAGAGGGCTTCGAGAAGATCGCGATCAGGCGCCTCAACAAGGCGATCGATCGGATTCTCAGCCAAGCCTTCTAGTTCGGAAGTGTTGTAGTGCCACCGCCCTCTCGAGCCGCCCGATCACCTGCCCAGCAGGGCGGAATGCAGCGCGGTGACGGCCACCATCCGGTGCAGTCCGATCCGCTCGAGAAAGCGCGCAAGGGCCCGTTCGCCTTCTGGATGGCCAATACCGGCAGGCAGTGTCGACGCAAGGCGCCCGGCCTGCTCGGCAGCCAGATGGTCGACACGCGCCGCGCATGCAGACAGGCGACCGTCTTGCGCCAGCGGCGACAACTGCATCCACGCCAGCGTCAGAAATGCCGGCCAGTGACCGAGATGACGGTAGATGCTGACGAGAATCGGCGTGTCGTGAGTGCTGCACAGGCCGTTCAGTCGCATGACGAGCGTGGCGGTCTTCTCATCGAGATCTGCGAGCGTGAGAATCGGGGCGAGCACTGGCAAGTCCGCGGGCGCTCCCGGGGGTTGGCTGCCGTGTCCGGGTTCCCACGTCGGTGTCCGCCCGCTTTGCAGGTGACTTCGCCGGCTTGCTGCCTGGCATTGCCAACGTTGAGGAGTGCGGTCGTGGCAACCAGGTTCGACGCGTTGCCGCGATCGTAGGATCCGACGATCGCGGCAATTGATTGACGATCGGTCTCATCCAGTCCCACGCATCGGAGGACCTCGTTCGGAAGCGGTGTCGTCACCGGCAGCAATGACTGCGTGGCGGTACGCAGGCGGTCCGCACACTCGCCGACCGCGCCATTCCCGTAGGCGGGACCGAGCACCGACCACGCCCACGGCAGGGCGCCATCGATCGTGGCCAGATGTCGCCAGATCAGGTTGACGATGCCAACGGATGCGCGGATTTCGGCGTAGATTCTGGCGATGTCGTCGCGCGCGTCCTGTTCGGCAATTGCGGGGACCGCTTCAGGTGTCGTCACGGCTTGAGTTGTCCCCGGACCTCGCCCGCCGGATACTGGGCGCTGTGAACATTGACGTACAGGTTGCCGGCCTTGTACGCCCCGAACTGCTCCTCGGTCAATTTGGCACCAGGCGGCACCGACCAGGCGCCCTCGCCGGAGCGAGTCAGCGGCACGATGACCGGCCCGTTCGCGCCACGCGGCGCCAGATGGATGTGAGCCATCGTCGACGTAAAGCCGGTAGTCGTGACGCTGCCGCTGACGGTGCGGTCGGGCGAGACAGCGATAGTGCCACTGCCCGAGCCCGTGGTTGCAGTGGGTGGCACCTCCTCGGCACCGCTCAGCGTTACCTTCGAGCCGTCAGAAGCATCTCGGCCCGTCATCCGCTCGATCATGCTGCAACCGGCCGTCGAAATGACGATGCTTGCGGCACCGATCGCCGCAATCAATTTCCATACCCTCAAGGACTGGTTCATGTCTGGTCTCCGTTAGGCGCCGCGGCTGACTGGAGCCGCAGCACATGCTAGCGCCGTTCCGGTTGAAGCGGGTCCGAATGACGTCGGTTCGGAAGTGGCGATTCAAGAGGTGGCGCCCGTCTGCGCAGCCGGTTGCACAGCCTTTCACTTTCAGCACGGTGAATCAGCTTTCGGTGGATGAATGGCGACCGGCCAAGCTCTCAGTCCGCGGCTCAAGTTTTTTCGCTGGTGGTAAAGGAAGGAGGAAGGCGCAATCTAAGAAGATGCGCGTCGGTTAGAAACTGGTTCGTAAAAGCTGGCCTTAAGCTTCGTGAAGCGGTCGGCGGAGTCGGCTCGATCCTCAGTTCAACGACAAAAAATTTGCGGGCAATGCCGCTTTGGGTGGTGCTTGAAGAGCAGGGTGCCGGCGGCTGGGCGGTTTCGGTGCCGGTTCTGCGCCTTCTGGCCCGCAGCCCGATCCAGCCGCAACGATGGCTGCGGCGAGGAAGGCGCGTCGCTTTTGAGAGGCGATTGATGGTTGCGAGATCTGTCCTGATTGCGTAAACAATCAGAATTTGTTTCACCGCTCGGGTGATGTCGCGAAAATTCGACCTTGCCACGGTATTCATCCGCGGTTCATGCATTCGAACGACAATCCGACCGGATGCATACTGGATGCCTCAAAGAAGGGGAATGGCAATGCAAGGCAATCGAAGTAGCGCGAACGAATCGGTGGTGCTGGGACCTACACATTTGCTGATCGGCGGGCAGTGGACGGACAGTGCGGACGGGCGGACGATCGAGGTCGAGTGTCCGGCGACTAAGGAGGTGATCGCGAGCACGCCGCGCGGTGGTAAAGCGGATGTCGAGCGGGCTGTGAAAGCTGCGGAGGAGGCGTTCCCCAAGTGGAAGAAAGTGACACCGTCGGCCCGAGGGCGGCTGCTGCTGAAGATCGCGGATGAGCTGGAGTCCCGGGTGGAGGAACTCGCCAGGTTGCTGGCGCACGAGACCGGCAATGCGCTGCGAACGCAGGCCCGGCCGGAGGCCCAGGGCTGCGTCGACGTGTTCCGCTATTTCGGGGGCCTCGGCGGAGAGTTGAAGGGCGATACGCTCCCGTTGGGTGAGGACATTCTGAGCTATACCAGGCGCGAACCGCTGGGTGTGGTGGGCGCGATCGTGCCGTGGAATGCCCCCGCATTGCTTTCGTCGATCAAGATCGCGCCGGCGCTCTGCGCAGGAAACACCCTGGTGTTGAAGGTGGCCGAAGATGCGCCGTTCGCTGCGCTGCTGATTGCGGACGTGTGCAGCCGTCATCTGCCTGCGGGTGTGTTGAACGTGGTGACGGGGCTGGGCTCGGAGTGCGGTGCGGCGCTGGTGGAGCATCCGCGGATCAGCAAGCTCTCGTTCACCGGCTCGACGGCAGTAGGACGGGGCATCATGGCGGGTGCGGCAGCACGGATCGTGCCGGTGTCGCTGGAGCTCGGCGGCAAGAGTCCGGCGATCGTCTGCGAAGACGCCGACGAGGACTGGGTCGTGCAGGGGGTGGCTTCGGCGATGCGGTTCACCCGTCAGAGCCAGTCCTGCACGGCGGGCTCCAGGCTGTTCGTGCATGAGAAAGTGCGAGAGCGGTTCATGGACAAGCTTGTCAAACTGATGAGTTCGTACCGGATCGGCGATCCGCTGGATGAATCGACCGACATCGGCAGTCTGATCAGTCGCAAGCAGTTCGATCGGGTTTGCGGCTATATCCAGGAGGGCCTCGATCAGTCGGGCGTCAAGCTCCTGACGGGGGGGCTACCCCCGGCCAGCGGACCCTTGAGCGAGGGCTACTTCACGGTCCCGACGCTATTCGAAAGCGCGTCGAACGACTGGCGGCTTGCGCGCGAGGAGATTTTCGGCCCGGTCCTGGTTGCGGTTCCGTGGAACGACGAGGCGGAGGTCATGCGGATGGCCAACGACAGTCATTACGGACTGGCCGGCTTTGTGTTTTCACGTGACACGGCGCGGGCGATCCGGATGGCCCATCAGCTGGATTCGGGTTGGGTGCAGGTGAACCAGGGCAAGGGCCAGATCCTGGGCCAGCCCTATGGTGGTTTCAAGCAGAGCGGCCTGGGCAAGGAGATGTCGCTGGGCTCGATGCTGGAAGGGTTCTCGCGACTCAAGACTGTCACCGTCAATCTCGACATCTGATCGCTCATGCCGGCGCCTCGGTAGCATTCAGCGGTATCAAAGGCCCTGCCGCACGGGGCGAAACCCGACTACGCCAGTGCGTTGTCGCCGCTCATGAAGATCTGGACGTCCTGGAACAACCCGTCGCGGCGCAGCCTGAAGAAGTTGCAGTTGTGCTTGGTCCACTGCTGGCCGGTCGCGCTGACATTGCGAACCTGGAAGCGAGTGGCGATTCGATGGGGTGGTTCGACCACATGGTCGAAGTCGCCGTGCCAGACTGTTTCATAGCGCATGAACAGGCGCTCGAACATCCCGTGAAGACTTGGGTCCCGGCCGCGATAAACCAGGTCGAAGGTGGCGATGGTGACGGTGGCGTCCTCGGCGAAAAAGGCGAGGACGCCGGCCAGGTCCTTTCGGTCGACGGCGCTGAAGTAGTCCTCGACCCGCTCGATCAGGCGCACTGCGTCGCCTGGTGACATCGCCTATTTACCGGTACTGGCCGCTCCCGCCCCAGGCAGATACGCCGCGAAATACGCGAGATCTTCGACGTCCTCGCGGGAAAGGGTGCGGGATGGCTCGACCATCGCCGGGGTGTAGCCGATTCGCTTGCCGGTGCGGTAGCCTTCCAGGGCCTCGCGCAGATACTCCTCACGTTGACCGGCGATGCGCGGCACCTGTTGCCCGCCGCTCAAGTCCGACCCGTGACAGAAAAGACATTTCTGCTTGTCCGCCAGCGCCTCCGCCCGCGTCATCCGCGCCGCATCCAGCGGCGCCGGAGGCGGCGCTGCCGGCAGAGGTGGCAGGGTGCCGATGAAGTCGGAGAAGCCGCGCAAGTCGGCGTCCTTCATCGTCTTCGCGACTGCACTCATCGCTTCGTTGCTGCGCCGTCCCTCCCTGAAAAGGAACAATTGGGTGACGGCGTAGTACGAATGCTGACCGGCGAGGTGGGGTGTGCCGGGGATTTCGCTCTTGCCGGCCTTCCCGTGGCAGGCAGCGCACTCCGATTCGAACCGCTGCGCGTAGTCGGCCCCGGCCCCGGCAGTACCTTGTGCGGACGCGGAGGATACCGCGGCCACTGCAAGGACCGCCAGCGCAGGGGCGAAGCGCCCTGAACCGATCATTGGCCGGTGTAGCTGATGCGGTAGATGGCGCCCGCGTGATCGTCGCTGACCAGCATCGAACCGTCCTTCAGCACCAGGAAGTCGACTGGACGCCCGAGATAGGTATTGTTCTCGACGAAACCGGTCATGAACGGCTCCACCTTGACCCCGCCCTCGCCATCGGGGTACGCCACCGAGACGTCGGCGTACTTGATGGTCCGGTTCCAGGGGCCGTGGCGCGCGATGAAGATGGCGCCCTGGTATTTCTCCGGAAACATCTTGCCGGTGTAGAAGGTCATGCCGAGCGCGCCTGCGTGCGGTCCGAGGAGCGCGGCCGGTTTGCGGTAGTCGTCACAGGACTTGCCCCAGCCGAACTCCGGATCCGGGATGTTGCCCTGGTGGCAATACGGATAGCCGAAGTGCTGGTTTGGACCGGAGACGTGGTTCAACTCATCGTTCGGGATTTCCTCGCTCAACCAGTCCCGGCCATTGTCGGTGAACCACAGGTCGCCGGTCTTGGGATGGAAATCGAATCCGACAGTATTGCGCACGCCGGATGCGATCGTCTCGATGCCGGAGCCGTCCAGGTTCATCCGGTAGATCTTGGCGTATTCGCCCGGATCGCAGATGTTGCAGGGCGCGCCAATCGGATAGTAGAGCTTGTCGTCCCGTATGCGCAGGAACTTCCAGCTGTGGTCTTCGCCGCCGGGCAGTTTGTCGTAGATGACCTTCGGCTCCCCCGGATTGTCGAGCTTGTCCTCGATGCCGTCGAACCGCATGATCTTCTCGTGCGTGGCCACGAAGAGCGTGCCCTTGTGGAAGGCGATGCCGGCGGCCATCGGCATCTTGTCGATGATGACCTTGGGCTCATGCTTACCGTTCTCAGGAATCGCGTAGATCTTGTTGCCGACGAACAGAGTGCTGACAAAGATGTTGCCTTTTTCGCCTTGGCGCAGCTCGCGAGCATCGAGCACGCCGGAGGCCCAGGTCTCGACCTTGAAGCCCGGCGGTAGCTTGAACTTCGACGTCGGCAACTGGTCTGCCGCGGTGGGGATCGGAAAGGCCGGCACCGGCGCCATGCGCATGGCCGCATCGGTTTTGGGGCGGCCCTTGGCCCAGCCCGGTTCTTTTTCCGGGGCCTGTTGGGCGGGCGCTGCCGTAACGAAGCAGGCTAGTGCCGCCGCGATTGCCATGTGACTGCGGATGTGTCGCATTGAAAGTCTCCTGGGGCTGGTTCAGTTATTTCGGGCCGCGGCTGAGTTTGAGCTATCGGCAGGCCGAAATCAAGCAGCAGCACACCATGCCGAGGCTTGGCCATCCGGACGAACAGTCGGGAACTCCACGCGGAGGACTGGACGCTCGAAAATCGCGGTGAACTACTGTGAAACAGGGACTTGGGAGAGGGTGACCTGCTCCGATGGCGCCAGACGGGGGGCACAGAAGTCTTTGGGGCAAAAGACACAGAGGCCGACCGGACTTTTACGACGAATTTCGTGATCAGACCAGAACTTTTGAACTCCTGATGCTGCCGGCAACGCGTTGCGCCTCGATTCCTATCTCTCGCAGAGCGCCCGTGGGCGGATTCCGGAAACCGACGAAGTAGAGTCCTTTGATATCCGTTTCCTCACCGAAGCGGTGGGGTCGATCGCGCGGATCGGAAATGGTGTCGAACTGTTCAATGAAGCGTTCCAAGCCTGGCTTGTAGCCAGTAGCGAAGATAATCGCGTCGAATGAGTGAACGCTCGAATCGGCAAAGCGGAGACCATTCGGAAGTACCTCCTGGAACGCAGGCAACACCCGTATTCGGCCGTCCTTGATTCTCTGGACTGTGCCGATATCGAGAATCGGTACCCGACCAATTTCCTCGATCATCCGATTGGGTCCCATGGCGGGACGCGTGATCCCCCATCGCGCAAGATCCGGGACGGCCAGACGCAGGATCGGGACCACGATGGCATCGCGAACTGAAATCGGAAGCCTGGAAAGCAATACCGCGGTCTCCTGGGATGGGCGACCAAACAGATCACGCGGAACGACGTGAACCGGCCCCCGAACAACCATAGCGACATCGACACCCTGTTCCGCAAGATCGAGCGCAATCTCTGCCCCTGAGTTTCCGCAGCCCACGACGAGCGTGCGTTTGCCCTCGAAGGGCGCCGGGTTTCTGTAGGCGCTCGCATGAATGCTTATTCCCTGAAACCCGTCGAGTCCGGGCACGTCGGGCAATCTGGAAACGCCGTTGTATCCGGTGGCGACGATGACGATTCGAGGGTTCAACGTTCCGGCATTGGTCTGCACCGTAAAGTGATCGTTCTCGCGAAGGACGCGCTTGACGTCCACGCCCAGTCTTGGCGTGACACCGTGCTCGCGCGCGTAGGCGTCAAGGTAGTCGAGCATCTGCGCGCGAGAAGGGTATCGCGGCGCGGATTCGGGCCAGGGAGTCATTGGCAAGCCCGAGTGGCGCTTGACGGTGTGAAGATGAAGGCGGTCATAGTGACCGCGCCAACTCGAAGCCAACGCGACTTCCCGTTCGACCACGGTGTGAGGCACGTCCCGATGGTGCAGACAGGCGGAGACAGCAAGGCCCGCAGGCCCTGCGCCTATCACTAGAATGTCGTCGTCGTTCACGACCGTTAGCTTCTGGCAGGATTGGCATCAAGCCCAGACTACGGAGCATGTCGACGCGTACCAGCGATCCAGATCCGGAGCAACCGCTGCTTCCACTCTCGACCGACGGATTTTCATTGTGGGCGTCAAAAGACCGTTCTCCATTGTTGGTGGTATGCGGGCGATGACGATCATCTTCAGGCGCTCATAGTCCGCCAGGCTGGCGTTAACGGCGGTCAACAGCTGATCGAGCCCCGTTTCGATCCTGGTCCGGCTCAACGGATCTTCAATCTGGGAACGCAATTCTTCGGCCAGTACCACCAGGGCGTAGGCAGCCGATTGGCCGTGTCCGGAGACCATGGCCATCTCCAGGAGCGGGCTCTCGCCGAGGCGGTTCTCTATAGGGGCGGGTGCCACGTATTTGCCTTTGGATGTCTTGAAAAGATCCTTGGCCCGTCCGGTCAGCTTCAGAAGCCCGTCGTCCTCGTTGTTCGCCGAGGTCACCGGTGCGGAAAAATCCATCTGCGGTCAATGATTCATTGGTCAGCTCAGGCTGCTTGTAGTAGCCGACCATCTGGCCAGGCGACTTGATCAACACTTCACCCGTCTCGCTGAGCCGGGCCTCTACGCCGGGGTACGGAATGCCGACATAACCTGGCTCCTTCGCCTCGGCACAGGACCGATGCGAATAGCCGAAATCCTCTGTCATCCCATAGCCTTCCATCAGATTCAAACCGAGACTGCGGTACCACACGAGAACCTCCGGCGGAATGGGCGCGGAGCCGCTGCCGGCCAGGCGTACATGGTCCAGACCCAGGCACGTGAGAATTTTCCGCCGCACAAGGTTGTTCAGAACCGGGATTCGGAGCAGCACGCCAAGCTTCGCTGGGGGCAACTTGCGATGTACGCCCTGCTGGAACTTGACCCATAGACGGGGCACTGAAACGAACAGGGTAGGTCGGGCACGCCGGATATCCTCCAAGAAGGTCTCCACTGACTCCGCGAAGTACACCCTTGGCGAGGCGACGAAAGCTGCAGCCGCACCGTAAGCTCTTTCAAAGACGTGCGCCAGCGGCAGATAGGAAATCACTCGATCATCCGGCGTGTACTGCGCGTCCAAGACCAGCTGCTCTGCAACGTGAGTGATTCGCTCGAAGCTGTGCATTGCTCCTTTGGGCGTTCCGGTCGACCCCGATGTGTAAAGAATCATCGCCAGGTCTTTCGGCAGGCGTCGGGCGCGCTCGGCGAGCGGCTGGTTGCATGCGATGATCCTGTCCCAGGATAGATGGGAGGTTGCAGGCGCTAGCGGCAGCGCAATGCACGGTAGATCCGCCGGTACACCTGACTTCTGTTCTGCCCAGCTATCCAGCTTGCCGACGAACAGCAGCTTTGCGTCGCTGTGCCGGAGTACGAATGAGATCGTGTCGGGCGTTTCGGTGGGGAAAATGGCTACGGTGGTGCCGCCGGCCATCCAGATTGCGAGTTCGGCGATAACGAAATGGGCGCAGTTCTTCGACAGCAGCGCTACTTGCATGCCTGTGCTGATGCCGACGGAACGCAGATGCATTGCCATGCGGCTCGCCTGATCCACGACCTCGCCCCACGTGTAGTCGATGGTCTGCCCGCCTCCGTACGGTTGGGTCAAAAAGATCCGCTCTGGTTGTGTGCTGGCGTGGTGGTACACGTAGTCCAACAGAAGGCGGGCTGACATGGTCTCCTCTGCTATCGAAATAAGAGGAAAGGTTTGCTCGATGCGTAATCGCCGGTGCTCAGTTTCCTTGGCCCACCCCTTCGCATTGACCTGCCCTGCGCTCCTGGGGACGACGCGGCTGGGATGATGAAATGCTGCTGCACGCCCCCAGAAGCGTCAAGAGGCCTGGAGGTGCAGTACTTCGCAAGGGGTAAAGCGCTTGCCGGGCGGCCGGCGTCTCGCCTTCGTTCTCACCTCAATATGGCGTCAGGGAAACATGATTCCTGCCTGCTTCGGGATGCTGTCGATCGCCTTTTCGCGCGCCGGCAGCGCGGGAAGCAATGACTTGAATGCAATCTCTTTTCGCAACGACTTCATCGCGCCTGCCGTGGCGTGCTGCAGGTTCTGACCAGTCATGGCCGAAATCGCAGGCTGGCGAAGGACAGCCCCCTAAAGATCAAGCACGAGCACCGGCGACCGGGAACGCGAGCAGCACGGGGTGAACTGGTCGTTGGCCGCCTGTTCCTCGGGCGTCAGGTACATGTCCTTGTGGTCCGGTTCGCCTTCGATCACGCGTGTCAGGCAGGTGCCGCAGACGCCTTGTTCGCAGGAGGTGGCCACCTCCACGCCGACGGCAGCGAGCGCCTGAACCACCGTCTTGTCTTTGGGCACCCTCACGACGCGGCCTGAACTCGCAAGCTTGACTTCGAAGTCGGCGTCCGATTCCGACTTCACTGGCTCGGCCGAGAAGAACTCGTAGTGCATCTGATCGGCCGGCCATCCGGCGGCACGTGCTGCGCCCAGTACCCAGTCCATGAAGCCCTTCGGCCCGCACACGTAGAGGTGTACGCCCGGCTGCGGCGCTCCGATCGCGTCCGGCAGCGACAACTTCTGTGCTTGTTCGCCGTCGTCGAAGTGAAACTGCACCCGGGATGCGAACGACGCCTGCGCAATGCGGCCGGCGAACGCGGTGCGATCGGGCGATCGCGTGCAATAGTGCATCTCGAAGGGCGAATCGGCAATCGCCAGTCGCTCGGCCATGCACAGGATGGGCGTGACGCCGATGCCGCCGGCGATCAGCACGCTGCGCGCGGCGCCGTGCGCGAGAGGGAAGTGGTTCTTGGGCGGGCTGATGCGCAGCGCGCTGCCTTCGGCCACTGACTCGTGCATGGCCAGAGATCCGCCGCGCGAATTCGCATCGCGCAGTACGCCGATCAGGTAGCGATGGCTCTCGCGCGGGTCGTTGCATAGCGAATATTGCCGCGTGAGTCCGTTCTGAAGGTGCACGTCGATGTGCGAACCGGCCGAGAACGCGGGCAACGGGTGCCCATATTCCTGCACCAGTTCGAACGTGCAGATGTCCACCGCCTCCGCCTGCTTGCGGGCAACCCGCACGCTCAGTTCAGAGGCGTTCACGCCGCGCTCCCCTGCGAGGCGGCAGCTTGGCCTTCCTCTGCGATCAGGCGCTCCAGCACGCGGCGCGACTGCACTCCGCCTGCATCGATATTGAGCTTGAGCACCTGCCGCTGCGGGTGGGCGAGCAGGTTGCGCTGTTGCGACTCGAGCACGTGCAGGTCTTCGCTGAAGATCTTGTATTGTCCATCGCGGATCGACGCGGTGAGCGCCTTGTCATGCGGCTGGAAGTTGCGTGCCATGCCCCAGAAGTACCAGTGCGAGGTCTCGGTCTCTGGTGTCATGAAGTCGACGACGATGCTTGACACCTTGTGCGCCGGGTCGGCGTGATAGCCACCCTTTCCGGCATGCGCCACACCGACCTCGATCAGCACGTGGCTCGGTGGCATGAAGCGGCAGATCTGCCAGCGATCGACCGGCACGTCGTCGGCCAGGTGGTTGCCCCTCAGTGCCATGCGCCAGAACGGCGGTGCGGAAATGTTATCCATGAAGCGGCTGGTGACGACCACGTCGTCCTCGATCCTGGTCGTGGTCGGCGTTTCGTCGATTTCCTTCTGGCCGATGCTGGTCGAGTGCACGTAGTTCTCGTGCGTCAGGTCCATCAGGTTGTCGATCATCAGCCGGTAGTCGCACTGGACGTGGAAGTGGCCGCCGCCATAGGCCCAATCCGCGCTCTCTGCCCATTCGAGGTGCTGCAGCTTGGCGGGATCGGCGAGGCCAGGGTCGCCGGGCCAGACCCAGACGAAGCCATACCGCTCGATCACCGGAACTGTGCGGATCGCAGGGAAGCCGCGCACGCGCTGGCCGGGCATGGCAATCGTCTTGCCGTCGCAGCCCATCTCCAGGCCGTGATAGCCGCATACCAGTTTTCCTTCGACCACGCGCCCGAGCGACAGCGCTGCGCCGCGATGTGGGCAGAAGTCTTCCAGGGCCGCGGCTTTGCCTTCGGCGGCACGGTACAGGACGAGGCTCTCGCCACAGATCCTGCGACCCAGCGGCTTGTCGTCGATCTCGCTGGCGGTGCACGCCACGTACCAGGTGTTTCTCGGGAACATTGCAGGTCTCCTTGTGGCAGCTAAGGAACGGGTTCGATCGGTGCGTGCCGATCATGCTATCAACCGGCGATGCCTCAGCCGTTGCCGATCCTTAATTCAGCTTGCGACCGACCTCCACTGCCACCTCCACGAACCGCTGAACTGCGATTGGCGGGGTGCCGCCTGTATGCGACGCGCCCAGGGTCAGGATTGGAGCTATCCCGGTCAGGCTGCGGAACACTGCCATGGGGTGCGGGAAATGCTGCATCTGTGAAGCGATCAGGCCGACCCCGGCACCACAGGCCGCCATTGCGACGATGGATTGTGCCGGTGAGGCTTCAACGATCACCTTGGGACTGAAGCCCGACTCGCGGCACATGGCGATTACGATGTCGTACATGTTGGGTGCGATGGTGCGCGCAAAGACGATGAAGCTCTCGCTCGCCAGATCGCGCAGGTAAAGCTGGTGCTTGGTTGCGAGCGGGTTGGCGTCGGACATCACGATGTCAAACGGCATGCGGGCAATCTCGATGCAGGCAAGACTGGCATCTTCGAGCGGCGGATGGCAGATGCTCACATCCAGTTCACCTGAACGCAATGCGGACTCCTGGACGGTAGTCGTACATTCGCGCACCAGCACCTGGATTCCTGGCATCACTTCCTTGTAGCGCTTGATCATGGCCGGAAGGCCGATGTAGAGGGCGGGCGCTGTAGCACCCACGACGATCTGCCCGCTCAGGCCGCGCTCCACCTCGCGCGTGAGGTGCACCGCGTGGTCCATGCTGGCGACGATCTTGCGTGACTCGACCAGAAATGCCTCGCCGGCGCGGGTGAGGGCGACACGCCGTTTGGTGCGCTGCACCAACTCAACCTGCAGTTCTCCCTCGAGCTGGCGCAACTGCTGGCTGAGTGCCGGCTGCGTGACGTTGCTGCGTACAGCGGCACGGCCGAAATGCAGCTCTTCGGCCAGGGCGATGAAACCGCGCAGTCGTCGTCGATCCATGGCACACTCATTAGTATCTGTTATTAAATGATCAGTATAAATAATTAGAGATATTCAGTCAGTCTTAATATGCTGCGCCAATGAACGTCTTCCTTATTGGCGAAGCTGCGCAGCATCGAGCGGTCCTCGACGCTGAACTGGCCGGTCGCCATGAGGTGATTGAGCTGCCGCGTGAGGCTGCCCATTCGGCGGTTCATGATGCGGACATCGGTCCGCAGGACGTGGTGATCTCGTTGCGGTTCTCGCGACGAGACGCGTCTGTCCCGGCGTTTCGACTGTTGCATGTGCCCGGCGCCGGACTGGATGGCATCGACTTTGACACCCTGCCAGACGACTGCACCGTCTGCAATGTCTATGAGCATGAAGGTCCCATCGCCGAGTACGTCTGCGCGGCCATGCTGGAGCGCGAGACGGGGTTTGCCGCGATGAGCCGTTCATTCACACCAAAAGCCTGGTCCGACCAGTACCGGGCCCGGCAGCCGCACGGTGAACTCGTGGGCAAGGTGCTGGCACTGATCGGCTACGGCCGCATCGGGCAGGCCATCGCCCGTCGGGCCAAGGCCTTTGATATGTCGGTGCTGGCGGTGGCGCCCAACGCAGTTGACACTCATGGCCAGGTCGATCAGATGTTGCGGCCGGCTCAGCTGACCCAGGCACTGCAGCGGGCCGATTACGTGGTGGTTGTGTGCCCGCTAAATGACACCACTCGCGGCATGATCGCCGCGCCACAACTGGCGCAGATGAAGCCGGATGCGGTGCTCATCAATGTATCGCGGGCCGAAATCGTCAATGAACCTGACCTGTACCAGGTGCTGTCGGAGCAGCGCATCGGCGGTGCCGTGCTCGATGTCTGGTATCAGTATCCCAAGGGTGCCCATGACACGGTGCCGCCGTCGACGTTCGACTTCGCCGGCTTGCCCAATGTCTGGTGCACCCCGCATTCATCCGCCTGGACACGCCTTTTGCCGCAGCGGCGTTACCGGCTGATGGCCCGGAACATTCTGCAGCTGGCGCTGAATCAGCCCCTGGTCAATGTGGTGCGGGCACCAGTGACACGGCCGAGGAGCATGCAGGTCTGAGACATTGAGTGGGCCAGGCAGGGAATCACAATAACGGTGGCGGCGCAGCAGGCGACGCATGCGAGCCCTACGACAAAGAGACATGGAACGAGACAACACTTCCGACACCCCGATCAAGATCACGGACGTCCAGACCCTGGTCGTCAACGCGGAGATGCGCAACTGGATCTTCGTCAAGGTCCTCACCGACCAGGACGGCCTCTACGGCTGGGGCGAGGCCAGCCTGAACTGGAAGACCCGCGCGGTGACCGGCGCGTCGAGGACCTGGAGCCGCTGCTGATCGGCAGGGATCCGCGCGACATCGAGCAGATGCCTGCGGGCGCTCAACAAGCACAGCTACTACCGGCTGGGCATCATCGGCGCGACCGCGATCAGCGGCATCGAGCACGCGCTGTGGGACATCTTCGGCAAGAGCCTGGGCTGCCGGTATGGCGGCTGCTGGCGGCCAGGTGCGCGACAAGGTGCGGCGTCTACACCCACCTCGGCCTCGGCGACATGAGGTCGGTCTACGAGACTTTCGACCACGGCGCTGCTGCGCGAGCAGGCGCTGCAAGTCGTCGAGGCGGGCTACGACGCGCTGAAGGTGGTCTTCATCCCCTACGGCAACCACCTGTCGGCATCCCGGCAGCGCAAGCACGTCGGCAAGCTGATGGCGACGCTGCGCGACGCGGTCGGCGACGGCGTCGACATCATGATCGACTTCCACGGCCGGCCGGCTTCGATCGCCGCCGCGCTGCAGTACATCGAGGCGCTCGCGCCCTACGACCCGATGTTCTGCGAGGAGCCGGTGCAGCCCGGCGACACCGAGGCGCTGCGGCAGGTCACCGCGCGTCGCCGGTGCCCGATCGCGACCGGCGAACGGCTGGTCGGGCTCAAGGAGTTCGTGCCGGTGCTCGCCGGCCAAGGCGTGCACATCATGCAGCCCGATCTGAACCACACCGGCGGCCTGCTCGAGGGCAAGCGCATCGCCGCTGCGGCCGACGCAGAGCTGATCGGCGTCGCCCCGCACAATCCCAACGGCCCGATCGCCGGCGCCGCCGCGCTGCACTTCGCCGTGTCCACGCCGAACTTCGTGATCCAGGAGGAGATGACCGGCGCGGTGCCCTGGTACGACGACGTCGTTCACGGCCCGATGAAGCGGACCGGCAGCTTCTGGGCGGTGCCGCGCGGCCCGGCCTCGGCGTCGAGGTCAACGAACGCGAGGCGGCCAAGCATCCGTTTGCACGCAGGAAGTCCATACATGCGACAGTCGGCGGTGCTTGCCGACGGCACGATCGTGGACTGGTAAACAGCGATCACCATCCATCGAGAGCCCAGGAAATTCATGCGTGCATTCAGTACCCCCGGCGATGTCTACAACGCGACACCGGCGCGCATCGTCTTCGGCGCCGGCTCGTCTCGCGCAAGTTGCGCGCGGAAGTCAAGCGCTGGGCGCGACGCCGCGCACTGGTCGTCTCGACCCCGGGCCGCAGTGCCATGGCTCAGGCGGTCGTCGACGCTGCTCGGCGAGCAGTGCGTCGGGCTGCTGCCCGAAGCCGTTTCGCAGGTGCCGATCGAACTGGCGTCGGCGTGCCCAGGCCCGGGCCCGGGAGATGGGGACCGATTGCATCGTCGGTCGGTGGCGGTGCCTCGATCGGCCTGGGCAAGGCGATCGCGCTCGGACATCGGCCGTGCCGATCATCGCGATTCCGACCACCTATTCGGGCTCGGAGATGACGCGGCTTTTGCGGCATCACGATCGACGGCGTGAAGCGCATGCACACAGAGCCTGCGCATGCTGGCCAGTTGCGTCATCTACGACCCGGAGCTGACGGTGGGCTGCCGCGTACGGTCTCCGCTGCCAGTGCCATGAATGCGCTGGCCCATTGCGTGGACGCGATAGTGGTCGCCACCTGCAGCCCGACCATGGCAATGGCGGCCGCCGAGGGCGCCCGCGTGATCGCCGGTGCTGTACCAGCGCGTGGTTCGCAGTCCCGACGACATCGAGCGCGCGCACCGAACTCATGTACGGCGGCTACCTGGGCGGCGCGGCGCTGACCGGCGGCTTCGCGCTACAGCACGGTGTCGCCCATGTGCTGGGCGGAAGCTTCAATGTGGCGCATGGCACCGTCGCACGCGCTGGTGCTGCCGCATGTCGCGGCCCACCATGCGGCGCAGGTGCCGCAGATGATGGAGCCGCTTGCCCGTGCCATGGGCGTGAAAACCGGTGACCTGGGCGCTGCCATTTTCGACTTGCTGGCCTCGTTGCAGTTGCCCACCAGCCTCAAGGAGATTGGTTTTAGAGAGCAGGACTTGGATCGCGTGGCGCAAATCAGCATCGACACCGACAACGGCGAGAATCCCTATCCGGTGACCCTGGCTGCGGTGCGGCGCATCCTGGATGACATCTACAACGGCACGCGTCCGGTGACACCAGGCTGAAGCGGGCATGACAACGGATGCGAACACTTGATTGAGCGCGGCGTGAATCTGATCTGGTGCCTGATCGGGCTGGGCACCATGATCAACTCCTGGACGCTGGGCCTGATCGGCCCGAGCGGTCCTGAAAGCGGGCTGTTCCCGATGATTTGCGGTGTGATCATTGCGATCTGCGGTTTTGCATTGCTGCTGGGCCAACCAGCCAGCCGGGTGGCCGACCCTGAATGGCCGCGCGGGCCAGCTCTATACCGCATCGGCGGTGTGTCGGCCGGCCTGGTCGCCATGGCGGCCACGCTGCCGTACCTGGGCTTTGCCATTGCCAGCGCCATCACCACCTTCGTGTTGCTGCAAACCGTGGAGCGCTCGCGCCTGATCGAGTCGCTGGTCTTGTCTGTGGTGTCGGTCGCGGTGGTCATGTATCTGTTCGGACATCTGCTGGGCATGTCGCTGCCCCGCGGCCCGTGGGGGTGGTGAGTGGGTGCAATCGACGGCCTGATAATGGGTTTCTCGGTCATCCTGACGCCGGCCAACCTGTTACTTCTGCCTGCTGGGCAGCGTGATCGGCACGTTGGTCGGCGTGCTGCCGGGCATCGGTCCGCTGGCGGCCCTGGCCCTGCTGCTGCCGGTGACGTTCCCGCTCTCGCCGTCGCCGGCCTGGCCATGCTGGCGGCGATCTTCTACGGCGCGATGTATGGCGGCTCGACCACCTCGATCCTGGTGAACATTCCGGGCGAGGCGGCCTCGGTGGTCACCCGCTCGACGGTCACGCGATGGCTCGGCAGGGCAGGGCGGGGGCGGCGCTCGGCATGGCGGCCATCGGCTCTTTCGTCGCGGGCACGCTGTCCGTGGTGGCATTGACATTTTTCTCGCCGTTTCTGGCGAATCTGGCGATCCGTTTCGGGCCGCCGGAGAACTTCGCGCTGATGGTGCTCGGCCTCGTCTGCACGCTCTACATGATCAGCGGCTCGACGGTCAAAGGCGTTCTGATGATCGCGCTGGGGTTCCTTGGCGCGATCATCGGCATCGACATCGTCAACGGCACGGAGCGGTTCACCTTCGGCACCGTGAACCTGACCGGTGGCATCGAAATCCTGTCGGTCGTGATCGGCCTGTTCGGCGTGTCCGAGATCCTCGTCAATGTCGAGACGATCACCAAGAACACCATGCTGGCCGAGAAGATTCGAGGCCTCTGGCCGACCCTGGCCGACTGGCGTGCCTCCTGGAAGCCGATGCTGCGTGGCAGCGGCCTCGGCTTCGTGCTCGGCCTGCTGCCGGCGGCGGACCGGTCACAGCGTCTTCCTCTCCTATGCGGTGGAGCAGCGCCTGGCCAAGGATCCGAGCCGCTTCGGCAAGGGCGCGATCGAGGGCGTCGCCGGCCCGGAAGCGGCCAACAACGCTGCCGTCCGCGGCGGCATGATCCCGCTGCTGTCGCTCGGCATTCCGGGCAACGCCGGTCACGGCGCTGCTGCTCGGCGCGCTGGTGATCCAGGGCGTACAGCCCGGCCCGCTGTTCATCGCGCAACGGCCCGACCTGTTCTGGGGCGTCGTCGCCAGCATGTATGTCGGCAACGTCTTCCTGCTGCTGCTCAACCTGCCGCTGGTCGGCCTGTGGGTGCAGCTTCTGCGGGTGCCTTATCGCGTGCTGTTCCCGCTGGTCCTGCTGCTGTCTGTCGTCGGCACCTATTCGGCCAACAAGAACGTGTTCGATCTCTGGGTCATGCTCGGTTTCGGCGTGTTCGGCTACGTGCTGCGCAAGCTCGAATACGACCTCGCCCCTTTCTCATCGCCTTCGTGCTCGCGCCGTTGCTCGAGCAGTCGTTGCGCCAGTCGCTGGTGATGTCGCCGGACGGCATGCTGATCTTTCTGCAACGCCCGATCGCCGCCATCCTGATCGTCATCAGCGTCGTGCTGGCACTGCTCGATGTTTCGCAACGCAAGTCATTACTAACTGAAGGAGACCATTGACATGAAACTGATCCCCACCCTGATGACGTCTGGTGCTCGCCGCAGTGACGGTCAGCGCCGCGGCGCAAGTCGCACCGCCGGCTCGCCAAGCTCAAGCCGGCGGATTTTCCCGACGGAGCCGATCGAGATTCACGGTCGTCTATCCGGCCGGCGGCGGCATGGACCTGACCGCTCGGCTGCTGGCCAAGACGATCGAGAAGGTGACTCGGCGACCGGATCCTCGTCAACAACCGCACCGGCGGCGCCGGCATGGTCGGCCACGCCTGGCTCGCCACCCAGGCCAAGCCCGACGGCTACACGGTCGGCATGCATCGCCAACCTGGTCTGGGGCGACGCGATGCTGCGCGCGCAGGGCCGCTGGACGCTACACGGACCTGGAGCCGATCGGCTACCTCAACAGCGACCCGATGATCTGGGTCGGCATCGACCGAGGGCGCGTACAAGGGCATGTCGGCCAAGGAGATCGTCCAGGCCGCCAAGGACAAGCCCGGCACGGTCCGCGTCGCGACCGTGCCCGGCAGCATGTGGGACTACATCATCGAGCAGGTCGAGGCGAACACCGGCGCCAAGTTCCTGCGCGTGCCGTTCCAGGGCGGCGGCGCCGGCGTCACGGCGCTGCTCGGCAACAATGTCGACGTCGCGCACGGCTTCTTCGCGGAGTTCCGCGGCCACCTGGACGCGGGCAAGGTCGCGCCGATCGGCGTCGCCGGCGCCGAGCGCCTGGCCTTCCTGAAGGACATGCCGACCCTCAACGAGGCGCTCGGCGGCAACGAGTATCTCTGGATCATCATCCGCTTCGCCGTCGTGCCGAAGGGCACGCCGGCGGACCGCAAGGCCTATCTCGGCGCCGCCGTGCAGGCGGCGATGAAAGGACCCGGAGCTGATCGCCGAGTACAGGAAGCTCGGCGTCTACTTCGACCCGCACTCGATGAACGCCACCAAGGTCGCGGCGGACATCGATGCCATGGCGCAACACGAGCGCGAGTTCTACGTCAAGACCGGCCGCCTGAAGTAAGTCGGAGTTGAACATGCGGAAGAACGCCCCCCCAATACGCCCGTGATGTCTTCCCGCATGGCGGAGCCACTGGTTCTGGCCAGCCACCGGTTGCGAAACCGCGCGGCGCACACGTCGATGACGACTCACATGGCCAAGGATGCGCGGATCACCAACCGTCAGATTGCCTACTACGCCAACCGCGCCAAAGGCGGCGCGGCGATGATCGTCACCGAACCGCTGCCTATGGCGCCGCACCAGATGCAGCCGACAAGCGGGTGCGCGTATGGAACGACGACAACCTGGACGACCTCAAGCGCTGGGCGGACGCAGTCGAGGACCACGACTGCCGGCTGCTCGGCCAGGTCCAGGACCCGGGACGCGGCCGGCACGCGTCGGGACGCAGCTATAACGCGGTGGGAGCTTCGGCCGCGCCGGACGACATCAGCTGGACCATGCCGCATGCGTTAAGTGTCGCGGAGGTACGGCGACTGATCGACGACTTCGCGCAGTCCTCGGCCCGGTTCAAGCGCTGCGGCTTCAGCGGCGTCGAGCTCTCCGGCGGGCACGGCCACCTGTTCAACCAGTTCCTCTCGCCGTGGTCGAACCGCCGCGACGACGAGTACGGCGGTGACTGGGACCGGCGCGCACGCTTTGTAAATGAGCTGGTAACCGAGATTCGCCGCAGCTGCGGTGGAGGTTTCATCGTCGGGCTGAAGATTCCGGCGACGACGGAGTCCCCGGCAGCATCGGCCCGGCGGAGGCGGCGATCATCGCTGACAAGCTCACCGCTTCGGGCAGGCCGATTACGTCTGTTTCGCGCTGGGCGCCCATGCGCGGTCGCTCGAGCTGCACGTCCCGGACGGCCACGGCCCGAGCGTGCCGTACCTGAAACTGATCCGCGAGCTGCGCTCGAGCTGCAACAGCGTGCCGGTGATGGCGCTCGGCCGCATCACCGACCCCGCCGAGGCCGAGGCCATCATCGCGCGCGGCGATGCCGAGCTGATTCGCGCTCGGGCGCACGCTGGTGGCGGATCCCGCGTGGCTGATCAAGGCCGCGAGCGGACGCTCGCACGACATTCGTTACTGCGTGTCGTGCAACACGTGCTGGGACACGACGGTCACGCACAACGAGCCGATCGCGTGCGACAACAATCCGCGCGTGGCCAACAGCGACGAGGTCGACTGGTAGGCCACGCCGGGCGCGGCCGCGTAAGCGCGTGGCAGTGGTCGGCAGCCGGCATCGCCGGCATGGAAGCCGCCTGGGTGGCCGCCGCGCGCGGCCATGACGTCACGGTGTTCGGTCGCGCTTCCGAGAGTCGGCGGCAAGACGCGGCTGCGGGCGCTGCTGCCCGGGCGGCGAGACCGCTCACCAGCATCTACGACTACCAGCAGGCGGCGGCGCAACGTTCAGGGGCACGCTTCGAGCTGGGGCGCACGCGTCACTGCAGAGGAGATCATCGCGCTCCGACCCGATGCGGTGATCCTCGCCACCGGCGGCGTCATGCATGCGCCGGAGTGGTTGCCGCAAGACGTGCGTGATACCGGCCTGGTGCCCGACCTGCAGATCGCGATGGAGGACGTGGTGCGCCTGAGCGTGCGCCAGACCGGCACGGCGGTGGTTTACGACATGGACCACACCGAGGGCGTCTATGCCGCCGTCGAGAAGCTGGCCGACCTGTTCGAACGCGTAGTGCTGATCACGCCGCGGGCGCTGATCGCGCAGGACGTCTCGCTGGTGACCCGGCAGGGCATCGTGCGGCGACTGACGCAGCGCAAGGTCGACGTCCTGACGCTGACCGAGCCGTGCTGGACCGAGCGCTTCGAAGACGGATGCCTCGAGTACGTGAACGTCTACAGCGGTGAACGCGGTCGAGATCGGGAACGTGTCGTTCCTGGCCTATGCCACGCCGAGGGCGGCCGAGATCGACATGGTCGACGCCGATCCATGAAGCCGGTATTGAACTGCATCTGGTGGGCGACTGCCGTGTCGCCCGAGGTCTGCTGGGCGCCACTGCCGACGGCCATGCGGCCGGTAACGCGGTGGGCACCTTCCTGAGCACGCCGACCTTGTACATCCACCCAACCAAGCTACGAAAAAATGACCACCCGCACAGTCCATACGATCGACGAATTCACAGCGCAACGGGCGATCGCCGCGGCGCGTGACAAGGCGGCCGATCAGGAACTCTGCATGTCCATTGCCATCAGCGATGCCACCGGCCATCTCAAGGCGTTCCTGCGCATGGACGGCGCCTCGCTGATCTCGCTGCAGATAGCCCAGGACAAGGCCTACACCTCGGCTGCCACCGCGGTGCCTACCCACAAGTGGCACGACTACATCAAGGACGATCCGCCGCTGATCACCGGCATCGTGCACACACCGCGCTTCGTCATCTTCGGCGGCGGCTATCCCATCGTCGAGAAAGGTCACGTGATTGGCGCGATCGGTGTCAGCGGCGGCCACTACTCCCAGGACATGACCTGCGCCCGGGCGGCGCTGCAGGTGCTGGGCTGTCCTGACCCCGGATTGAGGCCATCCATGTCCAGCACCCGACTGACCGGCCGGGACGCCTTCCTGAAGCTGCTGATCGACGAGGGGGTGCGCTACATGTTCGGCAACCCCGGCACGACCGAGCTCGCCATCATGGAGGTTGTGCCCGACTACCCCGAGCTGCATTACGTGCTCGGCCTGCAGGAGGCTTCGGTGGTGGCCATGGCCGACGGCTTCGCCCGCGCCAGCGGCGAGCTGGTGGCCTGCAATCTGCATTGCACGCCAGGCCTGGGCCACGCGATGGGCGCCATCTACAGCGCCAAGTTCAACGGCTCGCCGGTGATCATCACGGCAGGTCAGTACGAGATCGGGTACGGCTTGCAGGAGCCGCTGCTGTACGAGCCGCTGGTGCCGATCGCTCAGCCGCTGGTCAAGTGGGCGGTGGAAGTGACCCGCATCGAGGACTTGCCGCGCATCGTGCGGCGAGCCGCCAAGATCGCCATGACGGCGCCCACGGGGCCGGTCTTCATCAGTCTGCCAGGCTCGATTCTGGACGACGAGGCCGACTTGGATTTTGGTCATCCGACCCGGGTCGACACCGGCACCCGGCCGACGGACGAGACACTCCACGCCCTTGCCAACCGGCTGCTGCGGGCCGAGCGACCGGTGATCATCGCCGGCCGTGAACTGGCCCAGCAGGATGTGTTTGCTGAGGCCTGCGAACTCGCCGAACTCCTGGGCGCGCCGGTTTACCAGGAGCCAGTGCCCTACAACGCCCGCTTTCCGTCGGAGCACCCAACCTGCATGGGCGATCTCACGCGCAGTCAACCCAAGGTGCGCGAAACACTGACGCCTCACGACCTGCTGCTGTGCCTGGGAGGGGACTTGCTGCGCATGTCGCCTTACAGCCCTGTCGATCCGCTGCCCGCCGGGCTCCCGGTGGTGCATCTGAGCGAGCGCGAGGCCGAGCTGGGCAAGAACTACCCCACCGAGATGGCGCTGCGGGCCAATGTGAAGGCAACGCTTGCGGCCCTGCTGCCGGTGCTGAAGGCCTTGCGAAGCCCGGGGCAGACCGCGCAGGCGGCCCAGCGCTTGTCCGCACTGGCCGCAACCAACTGGAGCGCCCGCCGGAGTCAGGCACGCGAGTCCATCGCCAGGCTCGCCGGCCGGCAGCCCATCGATCAGCGCTACCTGATCATGAAGCTGGTGGAGGCCCTGCCAAAGCGGACCATCGTGGTCGACGAAAATCTCACGGCTGCACCGGCGCTGGCCGCGTTGCTGCCGATGACCGACGCCCATAGCTACTACGGCCTGGCCAGCGGCGGCTTGGGCAATGCGATGCCCGGTGCGGTGGGCATCGCCCTGGCGCAGCCGGGTCGGCCGGTGGTGGCGGTGATGGGGGACGGCAGCGCCATGTACAGCATCCAGGCGCTGTGGACGGCGGCGCATCTGAAGCTGCCCATCACCTACGTGATCATCAACAACCGCGGTTACCGCGTCATCAAGGAGCGCCTGAAGGCCGGGAGGGGCACCGACCGGTTCGTTGGCATGGACATGGATGACCCGCCATTGGATTTCGTGGCGCTGGCCAAGGGCATGGGGATGGCCTCACAGTGCGTTCGGGATCCGGCCGACATCGAGCCGGTGCTGGCGCAAGCACTGGCCAGCGGGCAGGCCAATCTGGTCGAGGTGATGGTGGACAACGGATTCGAAGACTAGGATCCGTTGCCGGTACTGGCCCTCCGCAAGGGCGACGAACTTCAGTTCAGCCGGATCGCGTTCGACCCGAAGGTGCACCAATAGCTGGTCGACACCAGGCTGCCCCCTGGCAGTCGCTGCATCAGTCCGGCGCTGGTGGAGGACTGGGTATGGCAGCCGGAGGTGGCGCAGGTCGCGCTCGTGTCAGGGTCGTTGGCGTGTGATGGATTCAGTCGCTTCAGTGCGATGCAATCGAAGACCCCGACCTGATGGGTTGAAGCCGGTCCCGGTTGTCCGACGTTGCCGGCCCGGTCAACCAGACGCGCGCTGTAGACAAGCGAGATCGGCCCGCTGCCGGGCGCCGTGGTGGCCGTGCCGGTCGCGGCGGTGGCGCCGGTGATCGTATGGGATTGCAGCGCCGTCGTCACGCTGCCGCTCGGCGGAACCTCGATCAGCGAGGTGCCCGGGACTCTGATGACGGCGCCGCCATTGATCTGGACGAGGAACTCGATCTGATCGCCGCTGGCGGCACCGGTCACCGTGGCGCCGATCGACGGTGTGGGGTCGGACAGGCCCAACAGGTTGGCACGAGTGCCGGCTACACCGGCGAGGCTCGTGGCCGGCAGGTTGGCGTTGAGCCTCACGGTCGGTTGTGAGCTCGGCGCCTCGGTGTCGATCGTGATCTGCACCGAAGTGCCCAGCGGGCCGACTCCGCTTGGACCGATCGCCTGCGCCTGATAAGCGTAGGTGACGCCGTTGAGGAGACCGCTTTCGGCAAAGGACCAGTTCGAGCCGGTGGCATTGGGCAGGTCGCGTTCGAGCACGGTGTTACCCGGCCCGGTGCGACGCAAGCGGATCGACTCACCCCCGGCCAGCGCCGGCGAGATGGTGCCGGCTATCGTCGGCGTCGTGTCGTTCGACACACCCCCGGCCGCGTTGCCCTGGACCGGATCGACGTTGTCTGCGATCGAGGTGACCTGAGCCGTCTTCGCCGGCCCCTGATTGGAAATCTGCAGTGGGAAGGCGCCGCTCGGCGTGCCGTCGCTGGCGCCGTTGCGCACGACGCGCGCCGTGAACGAATAAGTGCTGCCGGTCGCCAGGGCCGGCACCTCGAACTGCCAGGTGGCCGAGCCGGGGGTCGCCGTCGCTGCGCCCACCGACTGCCCGTTCTGCAGTACGCTGACCGATTCGCCGGCCACCAGGGCGGCCGACAAGGTGCCCTGCAGCGTGGGCGTGGTGTCGTCGGTGATCCCGCCGCGCGCGATCAGGCCTTGGACAGGGCCGGCATTGTCGAGCGCCGCCGTGATGGTTGGCACGGTCGTGCTCGGTGGCTGCAGCGGCTCGAGGTCCGGCGAGCAGGTCAGCGGGGTGGTGACGACGCTGTTGTGACACGACGAGCAGGCCGCGTTGGTCTTGATCACCGGATGAGCCACGGGCAGGGCGCATCGGTCGGTCCGGGTGACGGTCTTGGTCGGCGCAGACGGCGGCGGCAGCACTGGTGGCGCGCAGGTCAGCGCACCAAGCGGCGAGCCGTTGGCCAGCGGCGCGCTGTTGTGGCAGTTCTCGCAGCGGCTCTGCGTCGTCAGCAGCGCCAGGATGTTGACCGGCACGGCGCAGGTATTGCCGGTCGTCGGTACCGGCGGAAGCGTCTTCGGTCGCACCACGTGACAGGAGTCGCAGTCGGGTCGGTTGACCTGGCCTTGGGGGCGTCGCTGCGCGGTGGGGTTTGCCGGGTCGTATGACTCGGCGACGCGACCGCGAACCTTGAAGAGATGGCCGTCGTAGTCGATCGCCATACCGGTCAACCGGTCCGACGGTCGCTGGCCGTAGCCGAGGAACCCGCCAGGCATCAGGTCGCGGACCGGCGGCAGATTCAGCACCCGGCGCGGCACCCGGTCCTCGAGAATCTGATTGGCCGTGATGTCGAAATGCACGCCCCATGAATAGACGGCGCCGTCCAGATCACGGCCGGATTCGTCGCTGCCCGCAAGCAGCACGGCAAACAGACCCTGCTCGGTCAGCACCTTGCGAACGCCGCCGGTGGTTTTCGGAATGCCGGCAATCCGGGTTGCCACCATATTGCCCGGCACGATGCCGGTCGGTTCGCTGGCCGTGGCGCTTGCTGAAAAGCTGCCCCAGGTCCAGACAGTTCCGTCGGCCTGCAACGCGATCGCATCGTTGTCCCGGGCTGAGAGCTGAATCACGCCGGTCAAGGGGCCATTGGTCGACAGCACCGGGGCCGGGCTGATGCGCTCTCCGCTGGCGGTATTGTCACCCAGCGTTCCGAAGCCCCAGCCGCTTCCCCAGGACCAGACCGAGGTGTCATCGAGCAGCGCGAACGACGCCATATTCGATGCGGCAACGGCAATTGCGCCGCGCGGCAGATTGACGCGCAAGGGTGGCAGGGAGCGAGGAAGCGACGTGCCGTTCTGCCCCTGTCCAAGCTGGCCGACGCTGTTGTCGCCCCAGGTGTAGACCGATCCGTCGGCCAGGCGCGCTATCGTGTGGCCGATGCCGCCAGCCGCGTGGGTCAGCACACCGGGCAATGCCGGTCGGGCCGGGCCGGATGGGCCGGTCGGCTGGGCCGACCCGTCGCCGAGTTCGCCATTGCGATTGTCGCCCACCGACAGCAGGCCGCCATTGGAATCCGGTGCATCGGTCTTGATGAACAGTGAGCCGCTGCCCATGTTGCCGTACAGCATGAAACCACGGGGATCGGACTGGCCGGGACCGGCATAGACTGTTTTCTGACCGGGCGCGCGGCGGTCGCTGGATGACTCGGTGGCGACCGCGATGGTCGACGTCGCCCCGCTCGATTCGAGGGTGGCGTCGAAGTAATAGCTGTCGTAGCGGGTGTTGCCGAACGCCGTGACGGCTGGCAGTGACGAGCGGGTAACCTGGTCGCCATAGCGGGTCGTCTGTTGCGCCAGCGCGGCCGACAGTTCCGAGGTCAGCGAATGCGGGTCATAGGTCCGCTCTGCTGCCGAGCCGGTCGGCTGCTGCCCGTTGAGGCCGTCGAGGCGGCCGTCGAGGAGATCCTTGCTGAGTTGGTCGGTCGCGAGCAGCGTGGGTGCGCCCTGCGCAGGGTTGTACATCGCGGCTTGCTTCGAGAACGCGATGTTGGCGCGTCCGTAGCGGCCGCGCGGCGAGTCGACGATCGCGTTGTCCGGGGTCGATTCGCCGACGATGAACGGCAGGCGGGTGACATCGTCCACTTTCATCGAGTTCGGAAACTGCTGGTTCAGGACGCTTGTCACATGTCCATTGGCCGACTGGATCGCCGCCACCGACGGTACCAGGGCGCTGCCGCCGAGGCCGCCTCGGCCGCAGATTTCGACCGGGCCGCCCCCGGTCTGACAGTGCAATGCGAGCTGATAGCCGGCTTCGCTGAACGGCGTGATGCCGATGTTGCGCGCGATCCGCGAAACCACGGCGTGCAGCACGCGGCCCGGTTCGAACGGCACCGCCGTGTTTCTGCCTTCCTCGAAATAGGTCGCTCCGGCCTGACCGTGGATCTCGACCAGGATCGGGCCGTCGTAGTTGCGTCCGGGTCGGATCGTGACCATGCCGGCTTGATCGTCGGTCAGCGCTCGGCCGATCTCGGTACCGTCGGCGAAACGCGCAACTACAAGAGCGCGGC
Source organism: uncultured beta proteobacterium (assembly GCA_963834335.1). Taxonomy (GTDB): domain Bacteria; phylum Pseudomonadota; class Gammaproteobacteria; order Burkholderiales; family Burkholderiaceae_E; genus Lautropia. Next base: position 829,712 of record CAWIBK010000009.1, read on the forward strand.
GGAACTGGCCAAGCGAACCGCCCGCGCCCACGCCGCCACCGCCGTCGCCGCCCCCACCGATGCCGCCGCCACCGATGCCTTCGCCAACGGTGCCACCGGGCAGTCTTTCCCAATCGAGATCGCCACGGAATCCGGTGACGACGCACGGTTCGCAGAATTCACTGCCGCTGACGGCGGTGTTCCCGCCGCCGCCGCCGCCGCAGGCCGCGAGCGTCAAGCTCAGCAGGGCCGGCCAGAACGCCTTGACTGGACAGTGGCGATACGGCATTCAGGTCTCCCGTCCCGAAGTCATAGATAACCCGGTCGAAGCGTCGCAAGTATATGCAGCGGTCTGCGGGAAGAGCAATCCTCCTCTCCGGTTTTTTTTGCGGCGTGTCGGACGACTTCTGCTTTGGTCGGTTTACTTGACGTTGCCGACTGACGGACCGAGAAGTGGTGCAGCGATCGGGTCGCGACCTGAGTCGGATTGCTTTTGCCCGAAGACTGCTTCCCGCATGGAGTCGACCGTGCGAAGCCGATCGGCGACCTCTGCTCGGACCTGATCAACATCGTATTCCACCGGCTCTATGCCTGCTTCACGGTAGTTCACCTTTACTGACGGCTGCCGGATAGCTGTCAGCAGCCATTGATTCAGCTCCGCCGCCCTGGCTGCCAGTGCGGCTGGCGCGAAGAGGAAGAGTCCAGCGTAGAACACCTGGTTCGGCCAGCCGAGTTCCCGGATGGAGGGCACGTCCCCGATGACGGCAAGCCGCTCGTCCGTCAGTGAGGTCAGCGCCCTGAGTTGGCCGCTGCGCAAGGCCGAGCGCATTGCCGACTGGTTTCAGCGCAGGGTCGGGTAGCCGCAGCCGGCGGCCGCGCTGCTGATGCGCCGGAGTCAGGCCCCCCAGCGCAGCGCCGCCGTATGTACCGGCGCGTCCCACAGCGCCAGCATCTCGTCGTCGAGCACCGTCACGGTGATCGAGCAGCCGGCCATGTCGAGGGAGGTGACATAGCTGCCGGTGAGATGCCGCGCGACCGTCAGGCCGGCCACCGCCAGTTCGCGGCGGGCGGCGTTGACCATCAGGTAAAGCTCCATCAGCGGCGTCGCGCCAAAGCCGTTGACCAGCAGCAGGCAGCCGGTTCCGGTGGCAAGGTCCAACTCCTTGACAATCTCGCCGACCATCTCGGCCGCGATCGCGTCGGCGCTCGCGAGGGGGACGCGGCGACGGCCGGGTTCGCCGTGAATGCCGACGCCCATCTCCATTTCATCGCCACCGATGTCGAAGGTCGGCGTGCCGGCCGCCGGTACCGTGCACGAGGACAAGGCGACGCCCATCGAACGGGTCCGGGCGTTGACCCGCTGGCCAAGTGCCAGCAACCGGTCGAGCGAATCGCCACGCTCGGCGGCCGCACCCAGGATCTTCTCGACCACCAGCGTGCCGGCGACGCCGCGCCGCCCGGTCGACCAGGTCGAACGCTCGACCGCGACATCGTCGTCGATGATCAGCGTCGCGATCCGGCCGGCGCCGCTGCCGGCGGCCGCTCCGGTCGTCTTCTCATTGGCCGACTCTGCAATCAACTCCGCGGCCATCCCGAAGTTCATCACGTCACCTTCGTAGTTCTTGACGATCAGCAGCGTGCCGGCACCGCCGTCGACCGCTTCGATCGCAGCCAGTATCTGGTCCGGCGTTGGTGAGGTGAAGACCTGGCCGGGACAGGCCGCGTCCAGCATGCCGGCGCCGACAAAGCCGGCGTGCAACGGTTCATGGCCAGAGCCACCGCCGGACACCAGCGCGACCTTGCCGGGTCGCGGCGACCGTCGACGCACAAACTTGCGCTCATCGCCCAGGATGACCAGATCGGCATGGGCGGCGGCGAAGCCGTCGAGGCTTTCGGCCAGCATGGTCTCGGTGGAGTTGATCAGCTTCTTCATTGCGCCAGCACCTCGCAGACCGTCATGATGATAAGTGCGCTCGAGCGGGCCCCGGGATCGACGTGGCCGATCGACCGCTCTCCGAGAAACGAGCCTCGTCCGCGGATCGACTTCAGCGAAGCGGTCGCATCGGCTGCCTGCGCGGCGCACCGGCTGATCCGCTGCGCGATCGAGGCGGGGCTTGCCACCAGGGCGACGTTTGATCCGATGCCCGATTCGGCTGCGGTCCGGGCCAGTTCGATCTGTACCGGTACCAGCACATCCAGCAACGTCTTCATGCCGGGTTCGGCCTTGCCGAGCCGCTTGATCGCGGCGATTGCAAGGTCCAGTGCCACTGCGACCTCGGTAAGAGTCGGTTCCGCCGGCAGCGATTTGCCCAGCGTCGTGAACAGGGTTCCGAAGATCGGACCGGAGGCGCCACCGACCTTAGAAATCATCGTCATGCCGATCATCTTCAGCGCTTCCGGCAGCGGCCTGGCGGCGATCGAGTCGACCTGGTTCTGCACCGCTTCGAAGCCGCGCTTCATATTGAGTCCGTGGTCGCCGTCGCCCATCGCCCGGTCGAGCGCGGAGAGTTCATCGCAGGCGTCGATCATCCGGATTGCCACGGCTTCTATCAGGGTGCGCAGCGATTCAGCACTGCCGGTGAGCGTCAATTCAGTCTCCTTTCGGTTTGACGCATTCTGTCATGGGCACAGGATGCAGCGAATGAGCCTACATATTCTGAGTCTTCCTTTGACATCCTGGCGCCTGCTCGCCACAATCCGCCTGCTTCTGTTGGGGAGTAGCCGGCCGGCGGCAGGGTCCTGATCGGGACCCGGGCGCCGTGACCTGCGGCATCGACAATACGGAGGGCGCTGGGTGGGCACCCGTCGCCGTCCCGGTGCCACGGACCGTCGCGTCGTCGTCTCGACGCCGCAGCGGTCGGCAAGACCGACATCCGGCACCGGAGCCGCACGGCTCTCAACCCCACCCGCGTCGCCCGGCGGGCTACAGAGCATATCTTCCATGATGACTATCGGCACGCCCCTGATGTGGGCGGGTTTTGCGGCGTTCGTCGCCGTCGCGCTTCTGATCGACTTCCTCGCGCTCAACCGGCAGGGCGCACACAGCGTCACGATAAAGGAGGCGACCGTCTGGTCGCTCATCTGGGTCGGCGTGTCTTTCGTATTTCTCGGCCTGCTCTGGTGGTACCTCGGCGGCGCGTCGGACGACGCGGCCGCCCGTGCGCTCGCACAGGACAAGGCGCTCGAGTTCGCCACCGGCTACCTGGTGGAAAAGGCGCTGGCGGTCGACAACATCTTTGTCTTCCTGATGGTGTTCACCTATTTCGCGGTGCCGGAGGAATTCCAGAAGCGGGTGCTGATGTTCGGCATTCTCGGCGCCCTGGTGCTCCGGGCCGGGATGATCCTGATCGGCGCCTGGCTGATTACGCAATTCCACTGGGTCCTGTACGTGTTCGGCGCGTTCCTGGTCTTCACCGGCGTCAAGATGTGGTGGGCCGCAGGGCAGGAGCCGGACCTGGACTCGAACCCGGCGCTGCAGTGGATCACCCGCTGGATGAAGGTCGCGCCGGGCTATGACGGCCAGCGCTTCTTCACCGTGGTCGACGGTGTCCGGATGGCTACGCCGCTCCTCGTCGTGATCATGCTGATCGGGATCGTCGACGTCGTGTTCGCAGTCGACTCGATCCCGGCGATTTTCGCGATCACCACCGATCCGTTCATCGTGCTGACTTCCAACGTCTTCGCGATCCTGGGCCTGCGAGCGATGTACTTCCTGCTGGCGGGCATGCATGAGCGCTTCCACCTGCTGTCCTACGGTCTGGCGATCGTGCTCGTGTTCATCGGCTTCAAGATGCTGCTGATCGACGTCTATAAGATCCCGGTCGCCTGGTCGCTGGGGGTCACGGTGGCGGTGCTGGCGGCAACGATGCTGCTGTCCCTGAAAGTACCACCGGCCGGCACGGCGGGCGGTGCGTATCCGTTCCGGGCCAAGAAGCAGGGGCGAGACGTCAGAACGGAGAGTGGCGGCGGTCGCGGGGATCAGTGATGCCGGCAGAACAAAAGCCACCCACAGGTCGTCTCCTGAACGCCGCTCGTCGCATCCTTGTCAGCCTGCGGCGCAGGCGGAACGACACTGATGACGATGAAGTTGCACCATCGTTGGAGAAACGAAGTGGCAGATACGGAGTCAGGCAATTTATCAGTAGCTCCGGGGATGCCGCCCGCCGGTCCTGCTGCCAAGCCGCAGACGGTGGATATCCTGGTGGCCCCTTGGCAGCGGATAACCGTCATCTTCCGTTCGGTGCACGCCCAGAGAACGGGTGAAACGGGCTCGGTCTGGTACTGGCGCCCGGACAGCATGGCCCGCGCGGAATCAGTCTCAGCAGGAAGTGACGCGCCGATCGTCGCGGAGCAAGCGACGATCCGGGTGCTCGAGCACAGCTTGTGAGTTGCTTCCTCGGAGGGCGTCGACTGTGCCCGGGGTTGCCCGGACAGTAGCCACCGTCCCGGAATTCTGAGCTACGATTGCTGCCGAAGCATATCGCCCCAAGCACTTCCGAGCGCTCCCGTGCCTGTCATAGCCCACATTGACATCCAGTGCTTGCACTGCACGCGGTGGTCCCCGTCTCCGATAGATGTTGCGGAAACCGAGGCGCTGCCGGAAGCTTGTCTGTTTCACGTCAGCATCCAGTGTCCGTATTGTTGCCAGTTGACTCCCTGTACGGAAGGAACTGTCCGGATGCGGCTGGCCGTCTGACAGAGCAGGCAGACCGGATCCTCGGGGCCGGATTGAATAATTGAGATCGGCTATCAAAGCGACGCAATGCTACGATCCGACAAACAATCCGCAGGCGGGGGCACCGGATGACTGACGAGAAGAACATCATCAAGGCGCTGGAAGGTCTCGCCGCCGGGTTCAACAGCCACGATATCGACGCCATCATGAGCTTCTTCTCTGATGACTGTTGTCTCGATATGCCGCGAGGTCCGGATCCCCACGGCCGGCGATACATCGGTCCCGACGAAGTCCGGCGCGGGATCATGGCCCGGTTCGAGGCGACGCCGGACGTCCAGTACGACGAAGTCGAGAACTTTGCCAGCGGCGACACCGGCATGTCGAAGTGGCTCCTGACCGGGACGACACCCCAGGGCGAGTCCGTGAGAGTGAGGGGGTGCGATTTCTATTCCTTCAGGGACGGCAAGGTCGTCCGGAAGGATTCCTACTGGAAGATCGTTGCTTGACCTCAGCCGTCAGCGCTCGGGGTCCGTGCGGTTGAGTCAACCCCGCAGACGCGATCTCCCGTCCAGGAACCATCCCTGGCCGTCCAGGCTCGGATCGGCCTTGGTGCGGGGCAGGTACTGATCGAAGAACAGCCGGGACACCAGTTCTGAACGGCTCTTGACCGCCAGCTTCTCGTAGACGTGCTTCAGGTGGTCTTCCACCGTGTAGCGCGAGACGAACAGCAGCGTCGCGATTTCGGGGTTGGCGCAGCCGGCAGCCACGAGGCGCGCGACCTGCGCCTCTCGCGTCGTCAGTCCGTAGGCGGCGGCGAGCACCTGGGCGACCTCATGGGGACGGCTCGGCTGGAGAATCAGCGATATCGTCCCCGATCCGGCGACTTCCGCATGCGCCGTCAGCCAGCGGCCGCTGCGCGTTCGAAGGCGTGCGACTGCATGGCCATCAATCCTTGCCCGCATGGCGAGCGAGTACAGGGCGTACGGGATCTCGGCACTGGTTCCGTCGTCGATCTGCTCGAGCCATTGGCGCGAAGACGCACTTGCGTGGGCGATGCTGAGCGTCGCCTCACCCTGAAGCAGCAGCAGCGACGGTGTATCGGGGTGCGCGTGGGCATCGATCTCTGCAAGCAGCAGGAGCCTGCGCAGCGCGCGGGTCACTGAGTCGCTCACTGCGGCCAACAGGCCGAGGTCGTGCGCGCCGAAATCTGAAACGTCCGTGCCGCGCATCAACACCAGGGCCGCCCAGGGGCCGCTGCCGTCGCGGAACACCGCACGCAACTCGTGCGCGATTCCGTCGGGCGCAAGCACTTCCCGATAGCGGGCGCTGCGCTCGTTGCGTCCACCGGTCGCAGCAGATAACGTGGCTGCCGGCGAGCGGCTGCGGGCCAGGTCTGCCAGGGCGTTCACGTCGCCGGTCAAAAATTCGAGTTCCAGCAGCCGAGGCACCCGGGTCGGGGTCAGCCCGCTCTCGTGCACCCCGCCGGTCGGAAGGGCGGTCGCGGGGTCGAGTGTCATCGCGCACCAGCGGTCGACGGGCACTTCCCTGGACAGTGCCTGCTGCACCGCGCTCAGCAGCGAGGCCGGCGAGTCGGCCGCCCGACACGCTTCCGTCACACGTCGCAGCACGCGCTGGGCCTTGTCCATGGGCCTATTGTAAGAACCGGAACGAGACTTCGGAATATCCCTGAACTCAGGGATGGTCCGGCGGGGATGGCGCGGAACACCATCCGCTTCATGATTTCCGTAACCACTCCAAAGGCCAGCGCCATTGCACCCATGGACACCACCTTCCCGATCATGAACTCAGCCATCCCTTCCACGAACAACATCGATCGTCCCCCGAGACCGTCCCGCTTCGGCGAGATGCTGCGCCCCGGCGATGCCGGGTACGACGACGCCCGGCGCATCTGGAACGGCGCGATCGACCGCCGCCCGGCATTCATCGCCCGCTGTCGGACGGCGGCGGAAGTGTCCGCCGCGGTCCGCTTTGCGGCCGACAACCGGTTGCTGCTGGCCATCAGAGGCGGCGGCCACAGCATTCCGGGCTGGTCCGTCTGCGAAGGTGGCCTGATGATCGACCTTTCGCCGATGAAGGCGGTTCGGGTGGATGCGCAGCGGCGGATCGCTACCGCGGAGCCCGGCGTGCTGCTGCGCGAGTATGACGCGGCGACCCAGGCACTGGGCCTGGCATCGCCCGGCGGCGAAATCTCGCACACCGGTATCGCGGGCCTGACGCTGGGCGGCGGCATCGGATGGCTGTCGCGCCGGTTCGGACTCGCCTGCGACAACCTCATCGAGGCGGAGGTCGTGCTGGCCGACGGCGCCATCGTGACCGCGAGCGAGACGCAGCGCCCGGATCTGTTCTGGGCCCTGCGCGGCGGCGGCGGCAATTTCGGGGTGGTGACCAGGTTCACCTTCCGGCTGCATCCGGTGGGCCCGATGTTCGCTGGCATGCTCATGTATCCGGCGGCCGCGGCCTTGGACGTCATGGCTCACTATGAGGAACTGACCCGGCAGGCGCCTGAAGCGCTGTCACTGGTGACGGCGCTGGTGACGGCGCCGCCTGTTCCTTTCGTGCCCGCAGAGCTTCGGCTCAAGCCGGTGGTGACGATCGCCGCCTGCCACGTGGGTCCGGTAGAGGAGGGGAAAGCGTCGGTGGAGCCGATACGCCGCTTCGGCAGGCCGGCCCTCGATACCTTCGGCAGCCAGCAGTACGTCGACATCCAGCAATGGTTCGACGGCGGCGTTCCTCACGGACTGCACTATCACTGCCGGTCGGAGTGGCTCCGTCCGCTGGATCGCGACGCACTGCACGCGCTGGCAGCAGCGGGCCGGAGCCGCAAGTCGCCCTTGTCGCACGTACTGGTCCGTCACATGGGCGGCGCCACGTCGCGGGTGCCTCCCGATGCGACTGCGTTCCGGTTCCGGCAGGCGCGGCACCTGCTCACGATCGCGGGCTGCTGGGAGCCGGGCGACCCGGAGCCCGAGTCGCACCGGGACTGGTGCCGCAGCGCCTGGACGTCGTTGCGGCCTGCCTCGGAGGGTGGCGGGTACGTCAACCATCTGGACGGCGAGGGCGAAGAGCGCACCCGCGAGGCCTACGGTACCGATACCTGGACGAGGCTCGTGGCGGTCAAGCGGCGCTACGACCCCGGAAACCTGTTCCGGATGAACCAGAACATCGATCCGGGCGAGTCGGTCGGCTGATCGATGTCAGCGCAGGTAGGTCGCCGACCAGTCGACAGCGCGCTTGTGCGTAATACCGAGCGCATCGAGTTCGGCCAGGAAGGGCTCGCTGTATATCTGCGCGACGACATCGGTGGGAACGACCTGAGGCCCGCCCGCCGACGTCGAATAGGGATACGTCGCCAGCAGAATGCGCTCCGCCCGCGTCCAGGCGAACTGCAGGTAAGCCAACGTCTGGGTGCTCGCCTGGATCGCCACCAGGGACGAGGGATGATTCAGCCGAGCGGACTTGAGATAACTCTGGAAGAAGAGCATGAAGTCGACCATGCCACCGGCCCCGCCATCGGAGGCCGAAAAGTCGCCTGAGAGGTAGCTGTAGCTGGATGCCAGCAACTTCAATTCGAAGTCCGCAGCGCCGGAATAAGCAGTCAGTTCGTCCAGAAGCACGTTGAAGCGGTTGCCGTTGACGGCAGCCGCTCCGGCGATGTAGTGATCAAATCGGAACGCTCGGGAGGTCTTGAGGCCCGGCGGGTAGGTCTCTGACACGATCGAGTAGTTGTCGGTATTGAACCCCGTCAATCCCGTAATGTGGATCTGTCCATCCGCGTAGTACCGCACCAATCCGTCGGAGTTGCAGATGTGGCTCAGTGCAAAATCCGCTTGATGGTTCGTCTCATGGATTGCACCGGACAACGCAGTCATATCGACCGAGGGACTACCCCGTACCCACCACATGAACTGATCCGGAAGACGAACAAATTCGGCGTAGCCGTGTCCGGGATCAATCGTGGTCAGCAGGTCCGATACCGACTGCATGTCTGCGCCCGAGATCGTGGGAGCAGCTACTGAAGCAGACTGCAGGCCTGCACAACTCGCGGCATCGAACTGCGGCGCGGGGCCCGCGGCCGTCGTTGGGACGGCGGCCGGTCCGGGGGCAGGCACGGGAGAGTTGCCCGTTGGAGGCACGGCAGCCGGTGCCGGAGCGGGCACCGGGAAGGTGCCCGTTGCAGGGGCGGCAACCGGTGCCGGAGAGGGCGCTGGTGAGTTGCCTGTCGGCGACGTCGAGTCACTTCCCCCGCCACCACAGGCGGCAATCGTGCCGGCAACCAGCGCTGTGGCAACCACTTCTGCAAGCCGGGCGCTTCGGGTTTTCAGTTTTCTCTCCGGCGATGCGTGGGGTGCATTTTCGGATTAGATTCCTTTGTACGCACTCAATGGTTGAGAAAGCGTGAATTCATTTGCTGGAGTCAACCGATGAAACCTTCGTTTTCGCTTGCCCGAGCTGTCGTCGGTTTCCTCGCCCTGAGTGGCGCCATCGCGATTTTGTCCGGCGGCTCCGCCCTGGCGGCCGACGACTCGACCTACAAGGCGGCGCGCGAACTTGCCGACAAGATCCAGAGCATGACCCAGGGGGGCGGCGGCGCCACCGGCGTCAAGGCTGGGACTGAGCCGCTGCCCAAGGTCGATCCCTGCTCTTTGCTGACCAGCGCCGAGGTGCGCCAGTACTTTCCCAAGGCGAAAGCTCCAGTGCGGGAGCGCGATCGTGAAAAGTACGGGATCACTGCCTGCATCTGGGATCATCCGGCCGGTCGGCTGGTGCTGCAGCTGACGCTGGGGGCCGAGCCGGGGAGTTCGACTGAAGAAGCGCAGGGCCTTGTTCTCGGCTTCGTCGATCCACTGAAGCCGGCGCCGCGGGAGCAGGTGCGTATCGAGAAGATCGACGGAGTGGGCAGCGAGGCCGCCGCGGTCGTCGAGAAGGCCGACGAGAAACGCGGCATCCTGTCCGATGCGGCCTACCTGTACACCCAGCGCGGCGATGTCCAGTTGCTGGTCGCCGCAGTGGATCTGGCGCGCGGCGATCGGTCGGCCGCGCTCAAGACGCTCCGGGAGATCGGCAGGATGGCGGCCGGGCGGCTTTGAGCAACTCGGGTGCCTGGAATCGAAGCTCGCGACTGGTCTTCTCGAGCCGTTTCACGGCTTTTGGAACGCCATTTTCGCCCGCCTGGGCGCTGCATTGAATTCAGGCATACACTGCCTCGACGCTCGGCCACGGTGCTGGCCGGCGCAGCCTAGGAGACCCAAGTGAAACAAAAAGGTTCGGGATCGCGTGGTCGTCTGTTATTCATGGCCGCGACGGCGGCGGCTTTTCTGACGGCGTTCGGCACGGCGCAGGCTCAGCCCAAGAGCGAGACGCCGGCGGCAGGAGCCAAGCCGGCCGCCGAGGCCGGCGGTGACAGCAAGGACATCCGTCTGTATGGCTTCAGCTCCGGCGCCTTGACGCTGGGCAAGGGCGCCCTGTTGAACTTTGCGCCGATGGAGCCGCCGATACAGGTGCCGGTCGGTTTCTACGTCATCAAGCATCCGAAGGGCAACGTTCTCTTCGACACCGGCAACAACGACAAGCTGATCGCCGATCCGACCTGGTGGGGCAAGGCGAACCAGGCATTGAAGCCCGCCATGACCCCGGACGTGGCGATCGACGTCCAATTGAAGAAGATCGGGCTGACCCCGGACGACATCGCCTACGTCGTGCCCAGCCACCTGCACCTGGACCATGGCGGCAACGTCGGCAAGTTCCCGAAATCGACCATCGTCGTTGCAGAAATCGGAACTCATGAATGCGTTCTGGCCGGCGCCGGGCACCGGTGGACCTTACGTGATCGGCGACGTCCTGCCGTTGCGCGAGGCCGAGTCGACCTATCCCAATGCGCAGAAGATGGTGTTGCTCGAAGGCGACCTGGACCTCTACGGCGACGGCAGCATCGTGGTCAAGCGCTGGGTCGCCCATACGCCGGGCAGCCAGATGATGGTCGTCAAGCTGAAGAATCGCGGCATGACGATCCTGACCGGGGACAACGTCTATTTCCGCGAGAACGTCGAGAAGAACACCCCGCCCAATCTCGTCCTGGCCTACAGCCCGCAAGGCTTCTTCACCGCCTTCGAGTGGATCCGCCAGATGATGGCGACCGAGAAGGCGGACTTCTTCACCGCCCATGACCCGGATGCTTTCAAGGCGATGAAAAAGGCTCCGGAGTACTACGACTGAGACGAGTTGATACGGTGGCGGACGTCGCTGACCGCCACCAGACAATCACCCGTGCCAGCGGCGCAATCGTTGCCACCGATACTCGTTGCGAGCGGCTTGGGAAAGTCGTTCGGCGCGCGTCGCGTCGTCGAATCCTTCGATCTGGTGCTCGCCCGCAACGAAGTCATCGGATTGCTCGGACCGAACGGCTCGGGCAAGAGTACGATCCTGCGGATGATCGCCGGGTACCTGCGGCCAACGTACCGGCCAGGTCCAGGTGGCCGGCTTCGACGTCGTCCGGCAGGGGCTGGAAGCGCGCAGCCGGATCGGTTACGTGCCTGAAGACGTGCCGCTCTACACGGCGATGCGCACGCGGGAGTTCCTGTCCTTCATGGGGCGGGTGCGGGGCCTGTCGCGCACGGATCTCGGCCCCGCGGTGGACGCCGTGATCGAGCGGCTCTCGCTGCAGCGGGTGCATGCCACCTTGATCGGCAAGCTGTCGCGCGGCTTCCGCCAGCGGGTCGCGATCGCGCAGGCGCTGCTCGGCCGCCCGGCGCTCCTGCTGCTCGACGAACCGACCAACGGCCTCGATCCGCGCCAGATCATCGAGCTTGCGCGAGACGGTTCGCCTGCTGGCAGGCGAGGTCGCGATCCTCGTCAGTTCGCACGTGCTGGCCGAAATCGAGCGCGTCGCCGATCGGGCGGCGATCCTGCTCGACGGACGCCTGCTCGACGTGCTGTCGCTGAAGCGATGTGCCACCCGGCGGGCTCGAGCAGATCTTCCTGCAGCTGACCGCAGACGAATCAGCCGAGGCAGGCGAGCGTAGTCGCTCGCTTGAGCTCGTTCGCGGTTCTCGTCGACAAGGAGCTGCGTGCGCTGTTCCTCTCGCCGATCGCCTGGGCGTTGATCGCGGTCTTTCTGCTTTCTGATGGGTTACTCGTTCACGCTGACCTTGTTCTCGACCAGTGCCGCGACGCTGGTGCACATCTTCTTCCAGGCCGCCGGCCTGCTGCTTCTGCTGGTGCCGATCATCACGATGCGCAGCTTCGCGGAGGAGCGCAAGTCCGGCACGCTCGAGTTGCTGTTGACCGCGCCGGTGCGCGAAGGTGAACTGGTGCTCGCCAAGTTCGTCGCCAGCCTGACGGTCGTCCTGGTCATGATCGCCGCGACCGGCGCCTACGCGGGCGTGCTGGGCTGGTTCGGCGCGCCCGACTGGGGCGCGATCTACGGCGGTTACCTCGGACTTGTCCTGCTCTCCGCGACGCTGGTGGCGATCGGCATCATGTTCTCGGCAATGACCTCGAACCAGGTGGTTGGCGCGATCCTTGCGATCGGTGTTTCCTTCCTCATGTGGACCCTGGATTCGCTGGCGCAATTGCTGCCGATCGGACTGGAACGGGTGTTCATCAGCCTTTCCCTGCTCGCGCGCTTCACTCCGTTCGCGACCGGCGCCATGTACGCGTCGGACTTCGGCTTCTTCCTCACGGTCACGGCGTTCGCGTTGTTCGTCGCCGTGCGCGCGCTCGCGCGCCGCTAGGGACACCGGGACGTGGAACACGGCGCGCTCGACGCCGACGCCCTGTTGTGGTTCGCCGGCTGGCTGGTCGCCGTGGCCCTGCTGCTCGTCCGTCGGGTGGCGGCTGCCCCTGCAGACGCGCTGGGGCCGGGCGACGAATCTGCTCTACCAGGTCGCGGTGCTGGCGGCCGGCGTCGGCGTGGCAGTCCTGGCCAACGTGGCGATCGTACTGCACGACGTGCACATCGACCTGACCCGGGAGAAGACCTACACGCCGTCGGATCAGGCGATGAAGGTCGTCGCCGAACTCGGGCAGCCGGTGTCGCTCACGTATTTCCTGCGCGCGCAGGATCCGGGCAGCCAGCGGATGCGTACGGTGCTGGAACAGATGGCGCGCAGCAATCCGCAGCTTGCGCCTGCGCGTCATCGATCCGGACTCCGAACCCGCCGCGGCACGCGCTGCAGGCCTGCGTTCGGCCAACACCGCCGTGCTCGAGGCGGACGGGCGCCGGGTGCAGGTCGAGACAACCGACGAGCGCCAGATCGCGATCGGCATCCAGCGCCTGCTCCGTACGGACCTGCAGACGGTGTGCTTCCTGGAGGGGCACAACGAACTGCCGATCGACAACTTCGAGTTCCACACCCACCTGGAAAGCGTCTCCGACCACAGCCACGACGACGCCTCGTCCGCGGTGGTGATGACCTCGGGCCACGGCATCGGCCGCTTTCGCCGGGCGCTCGAGGCACAGGGCTACGAAGCCCGCAAGCTGACGCTGGCAACCGGCCCGGGGTTGCCCCCGGCCTGCAAGCTGCTGGTGCTCGCCGGTCCGCGCACCACTTTCCTGCCGGCGGAGTCCCTGGCGATTACACGCTTTCTCGAAGGCGGCGGCGCGCTGCTCGCGCTCCTCGACCTGGGATTTGCGCCGGATCCTGAACTCGCCCGGTTGCTGGATCGCTTCGGGCTGGCGCTGCCCTCGCAGGTGGTCGTCGATCCGCTCAGCCACTACGCGACCGACGCGGAGATGGTTGCGGTCACCAGTTACACGGCAGGCGCGATCACGCGCAATCTGTCGATGAGCTTCTTCCCCGGGGTTCGACCACTGATCGAGACGACCCCGGCGCCGGGACTGGTGCGAACGCCGCTGTTCTCCAGCAGCCGCGACAGCTACGTCCGACAGGTTGAAACGATCCGGGCGGACGGGGCGCGAGTCACCGTCCGGGATCGGGACCGCAACGCCGGCCGAGCCCGGTCCGCGCCTGCTCGCCGCGGCGATCGAGGGGCGGCTGACCGGCGCCGCACCGGATGTCGCTTCCGACACGGCGCCCATGCGGGCGATCGTCGTCGGCGACAGCGACTTCGCCAGCAACTCCTTTCTGCCCTATCTCGCGAACAGCGACCTGGCGCTGGCGATGACGCGCTGGCTGCTGCGCGAGGAACGGCTGACGACCGTGCCGACGCGAATTCCGGTTCCCGCCCATGATCGTGCTGTCGAACACTCAGATGAGGGCCATTTTTCTGCTGATCGCGGTGATCCTGCCCTTGCTCGCGGTTGCGCTCGGGGTGCTGACCTGGTGGCGCCGGCGATGAGCGGACGCGGTCGCGGCTGGCTGGCGGCAGTCCTGGCGCTGCTGGCCGTCGGCTATCTGGTCGCCATGGTGGTGACCGGCGCCTTGCCGCGCCAACGGCAGCTGGTCGAGTTCGAAGCCCGGGGCCTCATGCGCGAGCCGCCGGAATCGGTGGTCCGGGTTGAAGTGACGAGCCCGAGGTGACGCGTGCCGGGGTGACGAGTCCCGGAGCCACGCCTGCCGGCGGGACGCGGTCTTCGTGCGCGACGGGGCAGGGGGCTGGATACTGGACGGCGGCGGCGCGATCGCGCCCGAAGCGGCCCGGCGCGTATCGATGGCCGTGCAGTTCCTGAACACGTCGGCGCCGCTGCGGCATCTGGCGCTGAAGGAACTGGTCGGCCTGACCCCGGCGGCATTCGGCCTCGATCGCCCGGTGGTCGCCGCCGCGTGCACGACGCGCAGGGACCGTTGATCGCCGTGAACTTCGGCGCCGACAATCCCGAAGGGACTGCGCAGTACATGTCCGTCGATGGACGCGACGGCGTCTACCTGATCTCGCGCTTCGTGGTGAAGCGAATGGATCGCCGTTGCGCCGTCGGTCGACCGTCGACCGCCGACGGCGACTGCGTTGCCCGCGCGCGGCACATCGGCGCCGGGCGGCTGGGGCCGTCGTGCTGACGTTGATTGCCACGCTGGCGCCGTGCCCGACCGCAGGCGCACGAGGGCGCGCCAACCTCGTTCGCTTCGATCACGGTCGTCGACACGCGGGTTCTGTATTCGCTGACCACCTCGAGCCAGCCGCCCGAGCGGCCGGTTCCGCAGCCGAGCGCGGTCCGATCCGGGGCCGACGCGCGATCTCCGGTCAGGATGGCAACGCTTCTGGCGCGGCATCTGCGGATCGAGGCCGACGGCCGTCGCTGTCGACCCGGCGCTGCCGACTACGAGCCGCCTTCGCCGCCGCGGCTCAGCACGACCTACAACATCGAATTCCGCTGCGAAGCGCCGATCGGGACATTGCGGGTTACTGACGATTCGTTCGACGTCATCGGGCGCGACGCGCACACCTTGCTGCGGGTCAGCGTCGACGGACGCAGAGAGCCGCTTGCCTCGGCGGTACTGCTCGCCGACGAAAACCGCACCGTCGAGTTCGAAATCGGGGAGCCTGACCGTGCAGCGCAGCGGGCGCGACCGGGCCAGCCGCCGCGCGCTGGCGCGGATTGGCCGGGGGCACGCGGCGTGGTGCCGTCGGGTGGCTGCCGCTGGGGGTCGAGCACATCCTCGCGGGCTGGGACCACCTGCTGTTCCTGCTGGCGCTGGTGCTGCCCGGCGGCAGCGCTCGGCACCCTGGTCCGCATCGTCACGGCCTTCACGATCGCGCACAGCCTCACGCTTGCCGCGGCGGCGCTCGGACTGATCAGCGTGCCGGCGGCACCGGTCGAGGCGCTGATCGCGTTGTCGATTGCCTGGGTTGCTGCCGAAAACCTGACGCGCGTGCGACCGATGTCGCGCCGATGGGTCGTCGCATTCGCATTCGGGTTGATCCACGGCTTCGGTTTCTCGAACGTCCTGCGCGACATCGGCCTGCCGCGCGACGCGCTGCTCTCTTCATTGATGTGGTTCAACCTCGGAATCGAACTGGGGCAGGTGCTGGTCGTGCTGCTGCTGGTCCCGGCGCTTGCCTGGCTGGCCCGCCTTCGGGTGGGCAAATCCGGTGCCCCAGGCCCTGTCGGCGCTGATCCTCGTTACCAGTGTCGTGTTGCTGGTGCAGAGGCTCTGAGCGGGAAACCGTCGTAAAGCGCCGTGTGCGGTCTCAGCGTCGCCGCAGCGCGTGCAGCCCCGCTAGCGTGTGTCGCACGGCCGCCTCGATCCCGCTGCTCCGGTGCGCTATGCCGAGCGGTCGCCAAAGCAAAGGGCGCAGCGGCAGAACCCTGATGCGAGGATCGGGCGAGACCGGGGTGGTCTCGTAGGACAACAGCGCAGCGCCATACCCCGCAGCGACAAGACTCTTTATCGACTCATTGTAGTTGTGCTCGATGCGCGGGCGTGGCTGGTGACCGGCGGCAGCGAACCACTCGGCCGTCATCCGCGACAGACGGGTCCGTGAATCATTGAGGATCAAGGGCTGCGCCGCCAGCCACGATGGCGTCGCGCAGGCTGGATGCGGCCAGGCCGCTGGCACCAGCGCCATGACCGGATCGCGCCGCCACGGATGCACCTGAACGCCCGGCATCTTCGGCTGCGGCAATGCGACCACCGCGACATCGAGCGATCCCTCCGCGACCAGGGTCATCGCTTCCAGCGAGGTATGGACGGCGAGTTGGACTTCGATGCCCGGGTGCTCACGGGCGAGTTTCTCCAGCACCTTGGGCAGCAAGTTGGCGATGACGGGGGTGGATGCGCTCATCCGCACGCGCCCACTCTTGCCCAGAACCTGTCGTTGCACGCCCTCGAGCATGGCGTCGGACTGGTTCAGCAGCAGACGTGCACGTTCGATCAGGGTCGCCCCGACCCCGGTGGGCACGACGCCGCCACGCTCGCGCAGCAGCAATGGCGCACCGATGCGCTCCTCGAGTTCCGATACGTGCAGGCTGACCGTCGGTGGGGCCCGATGCAGCGCCCGGGCCGCTGCAACGAATGATCCGTGGTCCGCTATAGCCACCAGGGTTCTGAGCCGGTCGAGATTGAGTTCGCGCATGTTGATTCAGTTTTCCTGATTCTAACGGTCGGATAATTCAACTTCCAAGATGCTTGCACGGCGCTCATCATAAGATCCATAGTCGCTTGCCCGTGTCCTCGGGCTGGCGCGCCAATCCTCTGGTCTGGGAACGAGCATCGTGAGCAACAAGCAGGTCTCCGCCTACCGCACTTTTGGATCCCTTTCCGAAACGGACGTGAAATCACTAGCCGGCGAGTTGGCAGCCATTGTCGGCGCGGACCGGGTCCTCGCCGGCGATGAGGCGCGCCGCAAGCATCCGGGTGACATGAGCTGGCTGACCATCGTCCACGCCCACTACGGAAAACCGCTGCATCGGCCTGACGTGGTGGTGGCGCCAACCACCACGCAGCAGGTATCGGCCGTGATGGCCCTGGCGTGGCGCCGGAAAGTTCCGGTCACGCCGGTCGGCGGCGCGTCCGGGGTGCAGGGTGCGGCCAATGCCAACTGCGGCGGCATCGTGATCAACCTGCTCGGGATGGACCGGGTGCGTGAGCTGGATCTCGCGTCTCTCACGTGCACCGTAGAGCCTGGGATGATCGTGAAGTCCTTCGAGGAACAGCTGAACGAGAAGGGGCTGAGCTTCACCCATTACCCGGCCTCCGCGGAATGGGCAAGCGTGGGTGGATCGGTTGCCGCGCGCGGCTCCGGCGTGTTGTCCACCAAGTACGGCAATATCCAGGACCATGTGTTGTCAGCCGAGGTCGTGCTGCCCGACGGCAGCGTGGTCGAGCTGCCGTCCGTTCCTCAGCATGGCGTCGGACCGGAACTCACCCAGCTCTTCGTCGGCAGCGAGGGCACGCTAGGCATCATCACGGCGGTCCGCGTGAAGTTGCGCCACGTCCCGGTCAAGCGCCGCTTCAGTGTCTTTCGCTTCGACGATCTTGCCCAGGGCATCGAGGCCGGCCGCAGGATCATGACCAGCGGACTGCGCCCCCGGTCATGCGCCTCTATGACAAGGACGCCGCGACGAAGAGCCTGGAGAAGGCCGTCAAGGCGGGACTCGACGGCGAGACGATGGTGCTGATGGTGGATGGCGACCACGAGCGGATGGTCGATCTCGAGGGAGTGCTGTGCGACGAGATCTGCCTGGCGCAGGGTGGCCGGGCCCTGCCGTCGAGCATCGGCCAGACCTGGTGGGACAAGCGCTATGACTTCTACCATCCACCGCATGCGCCACAGCTGCCGCAGATCTGGTGCACGATGGACGCAGTGTCGGATTTTGCGCATATCGAAGGCCTCTATACGACCGTCACCCGTGCGCTACGGGAGTCGCTTGACCCCCAGTGGGGACTGACGCTCAAAACACACCTGTCGCACTGGTGCGACTGGGGCGCGATGATCTACCCGCGCGTCATCATTCCAAAGGGACCTGACGATCTCGACGCCGCGCTTGAACTGCACGATAGCTTCGTGCGGGCCGCTGCGCTTGCGGCAGTGCAGTCCGGCGGGATCATGAACGACCATCACGGCGTGGGAATGCGACTCGCCCCGCACCTGGAGAGCCAGTTCGGCAGCGCCGGCATGGCGTTGCTGCGCGGGGTCAAGAAGAGGCATCGATCCGGACAACATCCTGTGCCCGGGCAAGATGGGCATGCTGTAGGCACCCCCGTTTGAGGGGAGGAGACGAAACGATGGATCTCGGGTTGACCGGCAGGGTCGCACTCGTTACCGGGGCCGCACGCGGAATCGGTCTCGAGCACGCGCGCACGCTCGGTGTCGAGGGTGCCTGCGTCGTGCTGAACGACATCGACCGATCCAGCCTGGAGCGTGCGGTGACCGGTCTGCGGGCGCAGGGAATCCGGGCATCCTTCGTCGAGGGCGATGCGACCGAAGAGCAGGTCGTCGAGCAGTCCATCGGGCAGGTCATGCGGGAATTCGGCCGACTCGATATTCTCGTCAACAACGCCGGAATCGGCGTAAAACCGGCGGCGCTGGTCGAAGACATGCCGCTCGATGCCTGGCGTCGCATGCTGCATGTGCATCTGGACAGCACCTTCTTGTGGTCGCGCGCCGCGGTCGCGCCGATGAAGGCGCGCGGCTTCGGGCGGATCATCAATACCTCGTCAATGAACTTCACGGGTGGTGGCCGGCCTGGCGTGGCGCACTACTCGGCCGCCAAGGCAGGTATCGTCGGCATCACGCAGACGATGGCAAAGGAAGTGGGCGGACATGGCATCACCGTCAACGCGATTGCGCCCGGCTACGTTGCCACCGAACTGATCGCGCAGTTCACCGACGATATGCTGGATCGGCTGAAGCGGCAGAATCCCATCGGTCGACTGTGCATGCCATCCGAGGTGGCGGCACTGGTCACCTATCTATGCTCCAGCCAGGCCGCTTTCATCAACGGCGAGTGCATTTGCATCGACGGCGGGCGTCGTGATTATTTCTGGGGCTGAGGCCGGGAACGGGATATGAACACCATGCGTCTCATGGGCATCGATATCGGTGCCGGCAGCCTGAAGACGATGATCGTGTCGGTCGACGGCACGGTGGAAGGCTCCGCCAGCGCGGATCTGCGCACCAGCTCACCACATCCCGGCTGGAGTGAGCAGGATCCGGCAGACTGGTGGCGGGCCCTCTGCGACACGGTGCCGAGGGCGCTCGCCGACGCCGGCATCGGGAATGACCGGATCGCTGCTGTCGCCTTCAGTGCCGGTGCACATACGCCGGTGCTGGAGGATGCCGACGGCGCGGTGATCCGTCCAGCCATCCTGTGGAGCGACGCACGCAGTGGTGCCGAGGCGCGAGAACTCCAGGAGCGCTACGGCGACGAGATTCTGGCACTTGCCTGCAATCGGCCGGCGCCTACCTGGACACAGCCGCAGTTGCTCTGGCTCGCGCGGCATGAGCCGCAGGCGCTCGCGCGCACCCGCCGCCTCTATGTGGCCAAGGACTGGCTCCGTTCACGGCTGACGGGAACCTGGGAAACCGATGTGACCGAGGCGGCGGGCACGCTTCTGTTCGATGGCCGGCGCAACCAGTGGTCCGAGCGGCTGTGCGAAATGATCGATTTCGACCCGCGGCTGCTTCCGCCGATCGTGCAGCCGACAACCGTCGTCGGGCAGGTCACGGCCGCCGCGGCCGCTCGGTGCGGGCTCGCCGCGGGCACGCCAGTCGTCTGCGGCAGTTCGGATACATCGGTCGAGGCGTTTGGCGCCGGCGCGACCAGACCCGGAGCAGGGACGGTGAAGCTGGCGACGGCCGCGACGATGAGCATCGTGGCCGCCGACGCGCGGCCGGATCCGACCGTCATCAACTACCCCTATTGCGTGCCGGGTCACTGGTACACGATCGGCGCGACGAATTCCTGCGCGTCGGCCCATCGATGGCTGCGCGATTGCTTCTTCACCGACGGCGTGTTGACCGGTGCGCAGGCCTTTGACCTGATGGACCGGCATGCCGCCGAGGTCGCGCCCGGCGCGCAAGGGCTGCTTTTCCACCCTTATCTGCAGGGCGAGCGCACGCCGCATTGGGATCCGCTGCTGCGGGCGGACTTCATCGGCCTGACGTTCGCCCATGATCGCCGGCACTTCGTTCGCGCCCTGTACGAGGGTATCGCGTTTTCCCTGCGTGACGTATTGGGCGCTTTGCGCTCCCAGGGCCTGGACATGAGTGAGGCCCGTATCATCGGTGGCGGCTCGCGCAGCGCCACCTGGCGGCAGATCGTGACGGACATTCTCGGTCTGTCGATCGTAGTGCCGCGCGAAACCGATGCTTCCTTCGGGGCTGCGCTGATCGCAGGGGTCGGGATCGGCGTGTTCGCAGACGAAGCCAGCGCGGTCGAACGGACCGTGGCGGTGGTGGCGCGCCACGAACCCGACGCGACCAAGCGCGCGTTGTACGAGGATCTCTACGGCGTCTACCGCGACGCAGCCCTGCAACTCGTCGACATCAACCATCGACTTTCCGCGCTGAAGGGCTCGTGACCATGCTGCGTGCATTCGGCTCTCCACATCGCTACGTTCAGGGCCCCGGCGCCCTGAGCGAACTCGGCGCGCTCTCGGTGTCCTACGGATCCAGACCACTGGTGATCGCGGACAGGATCGTGCTCGATCTGCTCCGGGGGCCGCTCGAAGCCAGCCTCGGGTCGCATTTCGAAGCGCCGCAATTCGGTGAATTCCGCGGCGAATGCACTGCGCACGAGATTGCCCGACTGACGGCGATCGCAGCTGCGGCGGGCTCTGATCTGGTCATCGGGGTCGGCGGGGGCAAGAGCATCGATACCGCGAAGGGCATCTGCATCGGCCATCGCGTGCCCTTGGTCATCGTGCCGACGATCGCGTCCAATGATTCGCCGACCAGCCGCCTGGCCGTCGTCTACGACGACGAACATGTGTTGCAGGAGGTTCGTTCGTTGCCGGCCAACCCCGATCTTGTTCTGGTGGACACCGAAGTCCTGGTCCAGGCGCCTGCCCGCTTTTTCGTGTCCGGCGTGGGCGACGCGTTGTCCAAGAAATTCGAGGCAGCCCAGTGCGAGGTCACCGGCGGCAAGAACTTCTACGCAGCCCGGCCGCCGTTCTTTGCGCAGACGATCGCAGACGCCTGCTACGATGTGATCCGCTCCAGCGCGGAGGCGGCGCTCAGCGCGGTCCGATCGCGAACTGTGAACGATGATTTCGAGCGGACCATCGAGGCGACGATCCTGCTCTCGGGCCTGGCATTCGAGAATGGCGGCCTGTCCATCGCGCACTCCCTGACCCGGGGATTCTCGGTAGTGCCCGACATCGCCCACTCGCTTCATGGCGAGCAGGTGGCCTTCGGCCTGCTCGTGCAACTGGTGCTTGAAAAACGACCGGATGCCTTCATCGATGACCTGGTTGGTTTCTACGGTCGGATGGGTCTGCCGCGTTCATTGACTGAACTCGGCCTGAAGGGCGATCCGGTTGCGGCCGCCGGCGTCATCGCCCGGGATACCTGGGCGCGCGCGCCGTACGTGAAAGCGCTCAATGAAGGTGTCGATCCACAGCGGATCGAAGCCGCCGTTCTCGTCGCGCACGGGTGGAATGGAAGTTGATTGAACGGCAGTTGATAGAAGGGCAGTCGATGGCAGCAAGTTCCGGGCGACCGCAAGGAAGCCCGATCAGAGGCAGTTGAACCTCTATAACGACATGAGGAGAGCATAGGTGGTGAAGAAACTAGTCAGTCTTGTCGCTTCGTTGGTGATTGCCGCGGCCAGCACGGCTGCGGTGGCGCAGACTCAGGTGCGTATCGGGAGTATCCAGTCCGACTCCTTCTATATGAACAAGTACATGGAGAAGTTCCAGGAACTGGTGCGGCAGAAGACGAATAACGCGTACCAGTTCAAGGTCTTCTACAACAGCACGCTCGGCAACGAGTCGGAGATGATGGAGCAGATGCAGGCCGGTCTGCTGGAAATGCAGTTCGGCTACTCCGCGATCCTGCCGAATTACGTTCGCGAGACGGAGGTGATCGGTCTGCCGGGTCTGCTGACGAATTTCGAAGAGGTCCACAAGGTGCTGAATGGGCCGATCGGCGACGACCTGGCCCAGAAGTTCCTCGACAAGACCGGCGTGAGGATTCTCTGGTTCGTCGACCAGGCGCACCGCAACGTGTTCCTGAACAACAAGAACGTCAATACGCTGGCCGACCTCAAGGGCATCAAGATCCGCTCGCCGAACTCGCCGCTCTATCTGCGGGTGCTGAAGACGATGGGCCTGAATCCGACGCCAATGGGCTTCAACGAGATCTACACGGCAGTGAAGACCGGCGTGGTAGACGGCCATGAGCAGGAAGACCCGGGCGTGATCGCGATGAAGTTCCACGAGATCGAAAACCGTGGCGTCGTCACCCGACACCTCTATCAGTCGGCCGTCTGGGAGGTCAGCGAGAAGTTCTTCCAGAAGCTTCCCAAGGAGCATCAGCAGGTGTTCAAGGATGCAGCCAAGGAAGCCGGAATCTGGTTCCGCCCGCATACCGGTGCCGAAGCAGAGAAGGCCGCGCGCAAGCAGTTGGAGGAAAAGCACGGCATGAAGTACACCGAGCTGGACCCCAAGGAACTGGCCGCCGTGTTCAGGCCGATGGTGGATGAGTACGCGAAGGAACGCGGCATATTCGAGTACGTGCAGAAGGTCCGCAAGGAACTCGGCAAGTAATCGGATCCCCAGGTCGACACTATGCGCGCCGGCAGGCATGTCCTCGTCAGTGAATGGATCGTGATCGTCACGTTCCTGGTGATGGTGCTCGTCACTTTCGGGCAGGTCATCTTTCGCTACGTTTTCGAGTTCTCCCTGCCATGGGCCGACGAGCTGGCGCGCTACTGCCTGGTCTGGATGGTGTTCGTCGGCATGGTGGTCGCGCTGGTGCGAGGCCAGCATGTCACAGTGGATCTGCTGCGCGCCCGGTACCAGGGCCGGGTCCGGCTGATCATGCTGAGCGTCATCGACCTGGCCTGCGCGGTTCTGTTCGGGACGATGCTGTACGGCGGCGTTCTACTGATGCAGCTGGCAGTCGGGCAGACTACTTCTGGCCTGGGGATGCCGAAGTACCTGGTCTATGCTGCACTGCCGGTGGGCGCCGTGCTGATGCTGGTCGAGCTGGCGCTTCGAATCTACAAGCGCCATACCGCGGCGGAACAGCAATGAGGCGACGATGATAGCGATTGCAATGTTCGCTTTGCTTTTCGCGCTGCTCCTGGTGGGCATTCCTATCGCGTTTTCGATCGGCCTTTCGGTGCTGTGCGTTCTGGTGGTTACCGATGTGCCGCTGCTGATTTTCGCGCAGCGTGCGGCCAATGCGGCCGATAGCTTCGCGCTGCTTGCGATTCCGCTCTTCGTCCTTGCGGGGGAGCTGATGAATCGGGGCGGACTGACGGAGCGGCTGGTCGGGTTTGCGCAGTCGCTGATCGGTCATCTTCGCGGGGGGTTGGGACAGACCAGTGTCCTTTCCAGCCTGATTTTCGCCAACGTGTCCGGATCGGCCGTGGCGGACACGACTGCGGTCGGATCCGTCATGGTGCCCTCGATGATCCGCAACGGTTATCGGCCGGCTTTTGCCGCGTCCCTGCAGGCGAGTGCCGGCTTGCTCGCACCCATCGTCCCGCCCAGTATCCTGCTGATCCTGTATGGCTCGATGGTCAACGTATCCATTGGCGGGCTGTTCCTGGGCGCACTGATCCCCGGGTATCTCATCGCTTTCGGCCTGATGGTGGCAGTACATATCCTGTCCGGGCCGCGTTTCCAGCCGGGCATAGTGAGCTTGCCGTTTGCCGGGTTCAAGGCAATCCGCGCCGCTACGCGTGATGCTGTCCCCGCACTTGGCATGCCGGTGATCATCGTTGGCGGCATTGCCGGCGGTGTGTTCACGGCGACCGAGGCGGGTGCGATCGCTGTGATGTACTCGTTCCTGATCGGCAGGTTCTTCTACAAGCAGTTCAGGTTCAGGGATCTCCCTGAGATCTTCCTGAACTCGGCGGCGCTGACGGTGATGGTGATGGCCATCATCGTGTTTGCGGCGGTGTTCGGCTGGCTGCTCGCGTGGCAGAACGTGCCGGAGATGATCACGGCTGCGATTACGAGCCTCAGCAGCGACAAGTACGTATTCCTTGGGATCGTGATCGCGTTCGTGCTGGTGCTCGGCACCGTGATGGAAGTTCTCGCCATCGCTACGATCTTCGGGCCGCTGTTGCACACACTTGCGACCAGATATGGGTTCGACCCGATCTTCTTCGGCGTCCTGCTGGCGATCCTGATGCAGGTCGGCGGCATCACGCCGCCGGTCGGAATCCTGCTCAACATCACCTGCGGCATGGCCAACACCACGCCTGGGCAGTGCCTGCGCTACATCGGCGTGTTCGTTGCGGTGGTAACGGCAGTGGTGATCCTGGCCATCCTGTTTCCGCCGCTGATCACGTTCCTGCCGAACGCGCTGCTCTAATTCCGCCTGATCAACGCGGCCCGGTATCGAGACGGGCGATCCAGCCTTCATGTTCCCTGGAACCGGCGGGAAAGCGATTGAGCACGTCCGGATCGTGGCCGGGTACCACCATTTGCGGGGAGTCGGCAAGGCTGTGGATGCGCGAGTAACCTTCCAGCATGTCGCCGACGTTGTAGACGATGGGGAAAGGCCGGTGCTGCTCGATATTGGCGTAGAGGTGCGAGGCATCCGATGCCAGGACCAGCCAGCCCCGCTGGGTGTGTACCCGAACCACCTGGAGGCCGTTGGTGTGCCCCCCGACCAGGTGTACGCTCAACCCCGGCGCGATCTGCGAGTCGCCGTCGTGGAAGGTGACGCGGCCGTCGAATACGCGATGCACCATGCGGGCCACGTCGGCGGCTTCGAACGAATGGTTCAGCGTGGCATGACACATGCAGCGGCCGGTGCAGAACGCCATCTCGCGGTCCTGCAGGTGGTAGCGCGCGCGCGGGAACAAGTCCCGGTTGCCGGCGTGATCGTAGTGCATGTGGGTGAGGATGATGTCCTCCACCGTGTCCGGATCGACACCGACCGCTTTCAGTCCTTCGGTGATCGGGCGGGTGATCGTGCGGCCGCGCTTGGCGGCCATCTCCTGGTCGAAACCGGTGTCCACCAGGAAGGTCCTGGATTCGCCCTGGATCACCCAGACGAAGTAGTCGAGCGGCATCGGCACGTCGTGGCTGTCGCCGCCGATGAAGTTGGCCGACGAGAGCCGATCGTGGTGAGCGTACTTGATGGCGAACACGCGGAAGACTTCGGCTGGGGCTGGCATGCTGGGTCCTTACTGGAGTGCCGAACCCGACGACGAGTCCGGCGCGGCCGATGATACCGTTTCAGGCAGAGACCGTTCGCTCATAATGCGCTGGTTCCGACTCTGCCTCCCGGGGCCCGCCAGCAAATGCGCACGAGGTCAAATACAGAGCCCGTACCACCGCAATGGAAGCCGATCCTGGGCGACGGGATACTGAAGCCCCGCGCCGCCCGGGCCGCGCGTACCACCCTCCTGGCGACGACGTTCGCCGCTGCCGCCGCGATCTGCATTCTCGGGGTCGTGCCGGTTCGCGCCGACACCGGGCTGACAAGACTGCCGGCAGTCGCACCCGACCATCCGGTGACCGTCTTTTACCCGACCGCCGCGCAGGCGCGGCCGTTTCAGCGCGGCCCGTTCACTATCCCGGTTGCACCGGATGCTGCGCCGGAACGGGGAAACGGCCGCCTGATCGTCATCTCGCACGGATCCGGCGGCAATCCCTGGGTGCACTCCGACCTGGCCCTCACACTCGTGGAAGCCGGCTTCGTCGTGGCGATTCCCCAGCACCGCGGCGACAGCTTCGGGGACGAGGGCTCGCCCGGCCCGGAGAGCTGGAAGCTTCGCCCGCTCGAGGTTTCCCGCGCGATCGACTCGGTCGGGCGCGATGCCCGCCTGGCGCCGCTGCTGCGACTGGATCGCGTCGGCGTCTACGGCATGTCGGCGGGTGGACATACTGCGCTGACCATGGCCGGCGGGCGCTGGTCTGCGGGCAACCTCAAACGGCATTGCGAGGCGCATATCGCGGACGACTTCAACACCTGCGTCGGACTTTCGGCCCGGCAGACCGGCGGCCTGCTGGACGGCCTGAAGCGTGCGATCGCACTGCTCGTGATCCGCGCACGCCTCTCCGACGACACGCCGCAGGCATACGTGGACGACCGGGTCGCCGCAGTCGTTGCGGGCGTGCCGGTCGCGGCGGACTTCGACATGGCCTCGCTGGCCACGCCACGAGTGCCGCTCGGCCTGGTCAAGGCCGGGCGCGACGCCTGGCTGACGCCGCGCTTTCACATCGAGCGCGTGCTCGCGGCCTGTTCAAGCTGTGAGCTCATCGCGGACCTGCCGAATGCCGGTCACGGCGCCTTGCTGTCGCCGCTGCCGCCCGGGTTGGACGGTCTCTTAGGTGACCTGCTGAACGACCCGCCCGGGTTCGATCGCAGTGCGCTGCCGGAAGTCGATCGGCGCATAGCGGCGTTCTTCAGCAGGCACCTCTCTGCCGGACCGGACTGATGTAGAACCTCGAGGCCCTTCGTCGCCACGTGGCAATCATGGCAGGCCGGCGCCTGCTGCGCTACAGTCTCGACCTCCCCACCATGCCGTCGACCCGACGCCGCACTATCGTGTACCGCTTTTTCGAGTCCCTGCTGCATCCGTATCCACCGGCCGAGCCGGTCGCTCCGCCCACCGGCTTCTTCGGTTTTCTCTGGCACAGCACCCAGGGGGTTCGCGGGATAATGCTGGTGATGTCGCTGCTGACGGCCGGCATCGCGGCTTTCGAGGCGCTGCTGTTCGCGATCCTCGGCCGTATCGTCGACTGGCTGGCGACGGTGGAGCCTGCCCGGTTGTGGGAGGAGCGCGGACTCGCGCTCACCGGCTTGGCCATACTGCTGGCGGCCAGCGTCGGCGCGGTTGCACTGCAGACCATCGTCAAGCACCAGGCCATCGCGATCAACCTGCCGATGCGCCTGCGCTGGAACTTCCACCGGCTGATGCTGGGCCAGAGCATGTCCTTCTACCAGGACGAGTTCGCCGGTCGCGTCACGGCGAAGGTGATGCAGACGGCGCTGGCGGTGCGCGACACCCTGTTCGTGATGGCCGACGTGCTGGTGGCGATGGTCGTCTATGTCGTGACCATCATCATCCTGGCGGGCGCCTTCAGCCGCGAGCTGATCTGGCCCTTCCTGATCTGGCTGGCGCTGTACATTGCCTCGATCGCCTTTTTCGTGCCGCGTCTGGGGCACGTCGGCAAGGCGCAGGCCGATGCGCGCTCACTGATGACCGGACGGGTCACGGACGCCTACACCAACATCGCCACCGTCAAGCTGTTCTCGCATGCGCACCGCGAGGCAGTCTTCGCCCGCGCTGCGATGCAGGACTTCATCGTCACCGGCCACGCGCAGATGCGGCTGGTGAGCGCGTTCGAGATCGTGAACCATGCATTGTCGATGGGATTGACGGCGGGAATGGCCGGCATGTCGCTCTGGCTGTGGTCGCGCGGCGTGGTCGGCGTCGGCGCGGTGGCCGCCGCTACGGCGATGGCCCTGCGTCTGCAGGGCATGTCGCACTGGATCATGTGGGAGATGACCGGCCTGTTCGAGAGCATCGGCACCGTGCAGGACGGCATCGGCACGTTGTCGCGGCCGCGCACCGTGGTCGATGCGCCAGACGCGGTCCCGCTGACGGTGACGCGCGGCGAGGTCCGGCTGGAAAACGTCCGCTTCAGCTATGCCCCGGGCAAACCGGCGGTCATCGACGACCTGAACCTGACGGTCAAGCCCGGCGAGCGGATCGGGCTGGTGGGACGGTCGGGAGCAGGGAAGTCGACGCTGGTCAACCTGCTCCTGCGATTTCACGACATCGACAGCGGCCGCATCCTGATCGACGGCCAGGACATCGCCCGTGTCACCCAGGAATCGTTGCGGGCCCAGGTCGGCATGGTGACGCAGGACACGTCGCTGCTGCACCGGTCGCTGGCGGACAACATCGCCTACGGCCTGCCGGACGCGACCGAACAGCAGATCCGCGCCGCGGCCGCGCGGGCCCGCGCATCGGAGTTCATCGACGGGCTGACCGATCCGCATGGCCGCAGCGGGCTGGCCGCGCACGTCGGCGAGCGCGGCGTCAAATTGTCGGGCGGGCAGCGTCAGCGGGTCGCGATCGCCCGGGTGATGCTGAAGGATGCACCGATCCTGCTGCTCGACGAAGCCACCAGTGCCCTCGATTCGGAAGTGGAGGCCGCGATCCAGCAGAGCCTGGAGGACCTGATGCGCGGCAAGACCGTCATCGCCATCGCGCACCGACTGTCCACGATCGCCGCGCTCGATCGGCTGATCGTCATCGACGAAGGACGGATCGTGGAGGAGGGCGATCACCGCACGCTGCTGGATCGGGACGGCCTGTACGCGCGTCTCTGGCGGCACCAGAGCGGCGGGTTCCTCGGTACCGAAGAAGGTGCCGAGCTGGGGGAGACTGCCGAGCGCGTTCCCGGTTGAGAAAGGAGAGTACTCATGATCAGCATCGAATCCCTCCAGGCGCGTCTTCAGCCCATCTTTCCAGGGTTGCTGGGCGTGCGACTGCTTGAACTTGCCGAAGACCGGATCCTTGCCGAAATGGTCGTCAGGCCCGAACTCTGTACGGCAGGCGGGATCCTTCACGGCGGAGCCTACATGGCCTTCGCCGACACGCTCGGCGCCGTGGGGACGCTGCTGAACCTCGATCAGGGCAAGCGCACCGCGACGACAGACTCGAGCACCAAGTTCATCGCCGCGGCCAGGCAGGGTTCCACGGTTCACGGCGAGTGCCTGGCTCTGCACCGTGGCCGGACCACCATGGTCTGGCAGACGAACGTGAGAAACGACGCCGGAAAACTCTGCGCCGTCGTCACCCAGACGCAGATCGTGCTCGACGCTTAGGAGGCTGCGCGCCCCCTCCTTCTGCCGCGCAGCCTCCTGGGAGGCTGTCGGGGTACGAATCGGGGACTCTGACGGCTTTCTAGCCGCTGCCCAGCCTCACAACGAACCGCCCGCGGCCCTTGCCGTCGATCAGCGCCTGGAAGGCCTCGGGCAAGGCATCGAGCCCGATCGGACGCGCGATCGTGGCGGCGTGCCGCGGCTTCAGGTCGGTTCCGATCCGCGCCCAGATCCGCTGACGCAGCGGCATCGGGCTGTTCGCATTGATGCCGAGCAGGCGAACCCCGCGCAGGATGAACGGCAGCACCGATGTCGACAGTCCGTTGCCGACCGCATTGCCGAAACTGGCGACCACGCCGGATGGCTGCATCGTTCGCAGCAGCGCGTCCAGCGGGGCGTCGCCGAGCGAATCGATCGCACCGGCCCAGCGCGCCCGCTCGAGTGGCTTGGCGCCGACCTCGATCGGACCCAGCACCTCGGCGGCGCCGAGCGTTCGCAGCCAGCCGTCGTCGGGCTGGCGCGTCAGCGCGTGCACCGTGTAACCCAGTCCGGCGAGCATGTCGATCGCGATCGTCGCCACGCCGCCGGTCGCGCCGTTGACGGCGACCGGACCGCCCGCCGGCATAAGGCCATTCTGCTCCATCGCATCGATCGCCAGTGCCGCGGTATAGCCGGCCACGCCGATCGTGCCGGCGTCGGCGAGCGACAGCGACGACGGCAGCCGCACGACCTGGTCGGCGTCGACCGCGATCGCCTCGGCGAATCCGCCGTCGCGATCGGCGCCGAGGCCGAAGCCGTGGACGATCACCGCGTCGCCGGGCGAGAAGCGCGGGTCGCGCGAGCGTTCGACGGTCCCGGTCAGTTCGATCCCCGGCGTGCAGGGAAACCGGCGGATGATCGGGGCGCGGTTCAGGCCGGCGAGCGCGTCCTTGAAATTGATGCCGGCGTAGGCGCCGCGAATCAGCACGTCGCCGGCGGCGGCGATCTCGGCGAGCGGGCGCTCCACCAGCCGGCCGGTGATCGTGCCGCCGTCGTCGAAAAGCCGCCAGCAGCGCACTGGGTCCTTGACCGTCGTTGTCGTCATCGGTTCCTTCTCCTCGTCAGACCACGCCCTGGCGCCGCAGCGCGGCAAGTTCGTCGGCGTCGACGCCGACGCGGCCATACACTTCGGCGTTGTGCTCGCCGACCGACGGACCGGTTCTGGGTATCGCAAACGTCTCGCCGACGATGCGCGGCACGATGCAGGGCGCCGGCAGGCTGCCAAGGTCCGGGTCGGGCAACCGGACGATCGCGCCGCGCGCGACGAACTGCGGGTCGTCGACGATGTCGGCAATCGACTGGACCCTCGCGAACGGCACTGCGCGCGCTTCCAGCGCCCCGGCGATGACATCCGCATCGTGGGTGGTGAACCAGGCGGCCAACGCCTCGTCGAGCGCGTCCGCGTTCGCGATCCGGGCCGCCATCGTCGCAAAGCGCGGATCGACGGCGATCTCCGGGTGGCCGATCGCCTCCGCTATCCGCGCGAAGACCGCGTTGGACGAACCGACCAGCGACAGCCAGACGCCGTCGCGTGTCCGGTAGAGGTTCGACGGCGACGTATAGGTGGCCCGGTTGCCGGACGGCCCCCGGACGGTGCCGCAGACTTCGTGCTCGACCGGCAAGGCGTCCAGCATCCGGAACACCGCCTCGGTCGCCGACAGGTCAACTTCAAATCCCGGTGCCTGCGGATCGCTGCGCATCCTGACCATCGCCGACGCGATTGCGAAGCCGGTGAACGCGCCGGCAATGACGTCGCCGATCGGATAGTTCATGTGCAAGGGCGAGCCGCCGGCCTCGCCGCAAAGCTGAGTGAGGCCGCTGGTCGCCTCGAAGATCCGCGCGAAACCCGGCTTGCTGCGGGCAGGGCCATCCTGGCCGAAGCCGGTGAGCCGGACCACGATCAGGCGCGGATTGGCCGCCAGCAGGGTCGCCAGATCGAGGCCCCAGCGGTCGAGGGTCCCGGGCCGGAAATTCTCGAGCAGGACATCGGTGTCGGGCAGCAGTTTCAGGAACAGTTCGCGGCCCGCCGGCTTGCGGACGTCGAGCGAGATGCCTTTCTTCCCGCGATTACTGACCTTCCAGAAAAGCGGCAGGCCATCGTGGACCGGCAGCAGGTGGCGCAGCGGATCGCTGCCGTCGGGAAGTTCCAGCTTGAGGACGTCGGCGCCCCAATCGGCGCACAGCGTCGCGCCGAACGGCGCCGCCAGCACCGTCGCCATGTCCAGGATGCGCACGCCGGCGAGCGGCGGCTTTCCCTGCGGCGCCGGTGGTGCCGGTGGCGTGGCATCTACCGGGTGAGGCGTCGGGCTGCCGGTCATCGCGTCTCCCATGGGTCGCTCGAGTAAAACGTCCCGCCGGCGGCGGGCGTGCGCGGTCGGGCTCAGGCGCAAGCATAGGCGAACGCCGGCTGTTGCGAGACAATCGTTCCGCACAGCGGATCTATCGCGCCGCGTCATTGACCCGGAGGAAGCCCATGACGGACCATCGCCGGACCCGAATGACGAGGAGACCGATCGCCGTGGATGCTGTCAAGGCTGCCACCGACTTGCTGCCCGGCCTGGGCGACAGCGCCTCGTTCGAAGGCGATCGCCAGTTCTCGATGAATCTGTCGCGCGGCCTGCAGATGCTGCGTGCATTCACCGTGGACGACACCAGTCTCTCCCACCGCGATCTCTGCGCCCGCAGCGGCCTGCCGAAGGCGACGGTTTCCCGGCTGATCTACACGCTGACCATGCTCGGCTACCTGACCCGTACCCCCGACCAGCGCTATACGCTCGGTGCCGGTGTGCTGCTGCTCGGCTATCCGATGCTGGCCGGCATGAAGATCCGGCAGATCGCGCGACCCTGGCTGGAGCAACTGGCGCGCGAGACCGGCGGCAGCGCCAACCTCGGCATGCGCGACCGCCTCGACGTCGTCTACGTGGACAGCAGCCGGGCAGACCGCAGCAATGCAACCGCACCGGACATCGGCAGCACCCGGCCGCTGCTGCTTTGCGCGATCGGCCGGGCGCTGCTGATCGGCAGTCCGCAGCGCGAGCAGACCGCGATCCTGAACCGGTTGCGGGTTGCCGACCCCGAGCGATACAAGGTCGAACGCCTGCTCTGGGAGCGCGACCGCGACGGATTCGCCAGGCGCGGCTGGTGCTGGAGCGTCGGTGACTGGCGGCCGGAGATCCAGGCGGTTGCCATGCCGATACGCCAGATGCTGCATCCGGAGCCGGTCGCGTTGAACTGTACCTGGACCGTGGTGCCGGGACGGCGGGCGAAGGAGCCGACGGCGATCGCGGCGCTGCTGAAGGAAGCGGTCCGCCGGATCGAGCAGGCCTGCCGGGAGGGACGCTGACGATGCGTGACAAGGCTCCTGCGCCCGCGGTCTTCGCGCCCTCAGCGACCTCTGCGCCCTCAGCGTCCGCGGTTGGCGACGCGGCGTTCCAGGCGATGCTCGACGAGATCCGCGGGTTCGTCAGAGAGAGCTGCATACCGCTCGAGGCGGAGATCGACCGGACCGACCGGATCCCGGAGCCGGTGGTGGAGGCGATGCGCAGGCTCGGCCTGTTCGGCCACAGCATTCCGCTCGCGTACGGCGGGGCGGGCCTGAACACCGAACAACTTGCGCGGGTCAATATGGAGGTGTCGCAAGCGGCGACGGTATTCCGCGCCCGCTTCGGCGGCAACACCGGGATCGCATCGGAGGCGCTGATCGCCGACGGCACACCGGAGCAGAAGGCGACCTGGCTGCCCCGGCTCGCGACCGGTGAGGTGACCGGATGCTTCGCGCTGACCGAGCCGGACGCGGGCTCCGACGCGACCGCGCTGAAAACCACGGCGGTGCTCGAGGGCGGCAGTGACGGGCGTTACCGGTTGAACGGGATCAAGTGCTACATCACCAACGCGCCGATCGCGGATCTCTTCACCGTCTTCGCCCGGTCCGAACCCGAGACGCGCGGCGCGCGCGGTATCACCGCCTTCCTGATCCCGCGCGGCACACCGGGCCTGTCGACGCCGCAGGCCTACCGCAAGATGGGCCAGCATGGTTCGCCCGTCGGGGAGGTTCACCTGAAGGACTGTCTGGTGCCCGCAGATGCCGTGCTCGGCGTCGTGCCCGGCCAGGGTTTTCGCAGCGCGATGAAGGCCCTGAACAAGCAACGGATCAACCTTGCGGCGCTCTGCGTCGGGCCGGCGATCCGCCTGGTCGACGAGATGCTCGCGTTCGCGAACCAGCGCGAGCAGTTCGGACAGCCGATTGCCGGATTCCAGCTCGTCCAGCAACTGATCGCGCAGAGCAATGTCGAGGTTGCGGCCGCGCGGGCGCTGGTGCTGGAGACCGCGCGCAAGCGGGACGCGGGCGAGGACGTCACGTTGGAGGCGTCGATGTGCAAGTTGTTCGCCTCGGAGACCTGCGGCCGGGTGGCCGACCGCGCCGTGCAGGTGATGGGCGGCGCCGGCTACATTGCCGGCAATGTCGCCGAGCGTTTCTTTCGCGACGTCCGGCTCTTCCGCCTTTACGAGGGCACCAGCCAGATCCACATCCTGAATATCGCCAAACAGATGCAGAGCCGGCTCGGCTCCCGGAAGGACACGACATCCCGATGAATTCAAAGACCGCCTGGACTCCGGATACCGAACGCAACTTCCTCGCCCGCGTGGAGGAACTGGTCGAGACCCGGATCGGACCCGCCGCGAACCGGGTCGGGGAGCGCGACGAGTTCGCCTGGGAGACGTTTCGCCTGCTCGCCGCCGAAGGAGTCTTCGCGACGGCCTTTCCGGTCCGCTTCGGTGGCTCCGAGGCGCCGATGCGCCTGCGGGTCCGGATCATCGCCGCGATCGCCCGGGTCTGCTCGGCAGCAGCCTCGATGGTGACTGGCACCGACCTCGCGGGCCGGCCGATCGCCGCGCACGCCCGCGACGATCTTGCCTCCACGGTCGTGCCGCGGCTGGCCACCGGGCAGATGCAGAGCGCATTCGCCCTGACCGAGCGGCGTGCCGGCTCCGACGTCGCCGGCCTGCGGACAACGGCGGTCCGCGACGGCGATCACTGGGTGCTGAACGGCGTCAAGCGCTTCATCACCCGGGCGCCGGTGGCGGATCTGTTCATCGTGCCGGCCCGCAGCGACGACGCAGGCGCCAGGCGGGGCGCGAAGGGCCTGACCGCCTTCCTGGTCGACCGTGACACGCCAGGGCTGGTCGTCGGCCCGCAGCAGGCGAAGCTCGGCTGGTACGGCTCGCCGATCGCCGAAGTCCACCTCACCGATGTCCGTGTACCGGCCGAACGCATGCTCGGCGCCGAGGGTGAGGGCTTTTCGATTGCGCAGGACACGTTGATCCGGGCCCGCATCGGTCACGGGGCGATCGCGGTTGGCCGGGCCCAGGGCGCGCTCGAGATCGCGGCCCAGTATGTCGCCCATCGCCACGCATTCGGCCAGCGCCTGGGCGATCATCAGGGCGTTCAGTGGATGCTGGCCGACATGCACACGCAGCTGGAGGCGGCGCGCTGCCTGGTGCACGCGAGCGCGGACCGCTACGACGCCGGCGATCCGGAGATCGGCGTGCACGCCTCGATGGCGAAGCTCCATGCCACCGATCTCGGGATGCGGATCACGACCGACTGCCTGCAACTGCTGGGCGGCAACGGTTACCTGAAGGATTTCCCGCTGGAGCGATTCATGCGCGACGCGAAGCTGAACCAGATCGGCGAGGGCTCGAGCGAGGTCCACAAGACGGTGATCGGCCGCCATCTGGTCCGGCGGGCCGAACGGATGCGGCATCCATGCCTCGACCTGGAGGGTATCGAGCTGTGAGCGCTTCCGTGACTGCGGTCGGGCCTGCACCGGCCCGCCGGGCGCCTGCGCCGGATTTCAGGACACCGCTCTGCGAGCGGCTCGGCGTCGCGCTGCCGATCTTCGGCTTCTCGCACGAGATCGACGTGGTGGCGGCCATCGGCCATGCCGGCGGATTCGGGGTATTCGGCGTCGCTCGGGAGGATCCCGCCCGGATCCCGGCGCAACTCGCGGCGCTGCGCGAAAAGCTCGGCGATCTGCCGTTCGGCGTGGACCTGATGCTGCCTGCCGGGGTTCCGGACCGGTCCGATCCGGCCGAGGTCGCGGCTCGCATCCCGGATGGACACCGCGCATTCGTCAATGGCCTTCGCGACAAGTACGCGGTGCCGGCGGCGACGCGGCCGACGTTCTTCACCTCGTTCGTCCGCTCGAAGGCACTGTTCGAGCAGCAGGTCGCCGCGGTTCTGGCCTCGGACGTCGATCTGGTCGCGACCGCGGTCGGCTTGCCGCCGGAAGTCATCGCCCGTACGCGGGCTGCCGGCAAGCGGACGCTGTCGCTGATCGGCTCGCCGCGTCATGCGCAGGCCGCGATCGCCGCCGGCGCAGAGATCCTGGTTGCGCAGGGCTACGACGCCGGCGGGCATACCGGCACGATCGGTACACTGTCGCTGGTGCCGCAGGTGGTTGAACTGGCAAGGCCGCACGGCATCCCGGTGCTGGCTGCCGGCGGCATTGCGACCGGCGCGCAGATTCTTGCGTCCCTGGCGATGGGCGCGCAGGGCGCCTGGCTCGGAACCGTCTGGCTCGGTGCGCGCGAGAACCGGACCCACCGGGTGCTGCTCGACAAGCTGAAGCGCGCCGGCAGCGAGGACACGACGATCACGCGTGCGCACAGCGGCAAGCCGTGCCGCGTGATCCGCAGCGCCTGGTCCGAGGAGTGGGCGGCGCCGGGCGCGCCGACGCCATTGCCGATGCCGTACCAGCAGGCTCTGACCGGCGAGCTGATCGCGGCGATCGAAGAGCACGACATCGAGCCGCTGGTCTACGAAGCTGCCGGCCAGAGCGTCGCCTGGCTGCGCGACGAGGAACCGGTGGCTGCGATCATGGCCCGGCTGGTGGGCCAGATGATGGAGGCTTGGGCAACACTGCCTGGCACTGCGGCCGCGTAAGGCAGCCGGCCGGCGCGAAGATTCGGAATCGGTTCGACAACGACTGCAAGGAGACGACGATGGGTAATGGACGACGAGTGGGGATCAAGGGCGCCGCGGTGGCCATGCTGGCGGCAGTTGCCGCGATGTTGCCGCTGCCGGCCGCCGCGCAAGGGGACTTCCCGAACAAGCCGATCCGGCTGATCGTGCCCTATCCGGCCGGCGGCGTGGTCGACCAGGTCGGCCGGATCGTCTCGGACCACATGGCGCAGACGCTCGGCCAGCCGATCGTCGTCGAGGCCAAGCCCGGTGCAAATGCGAACATCGGCACGGACTACGTGCTGCGGGCGCCGGCAGACGGCTACACGCTGCTGATGGGTTCGCCCTATCTCGCGACCAATCCGGAACTGCTCGACACGACGAAGTGGAAGGCCGCCGAATTCCGCGGCATCGTGCTGGTAGGTGCGCCGCCGAACCTCTTCATCGTCGCCAACAACGTGCCGGTCAAGTCGCTGAAAGAGTTCGTCGACTACGTGAAGGCCCGTCCCGGCCAGGTCAACGTGTCGAATCCGGGCGTCGGCAGTTCCAACCACATGGGGCAGGAACTGTTCTTCAGCCAGACCGGCCTGGAAATGCAGAACGTGATGTACAAGGGACAGCCAGCCATGCTCACCGATATCGCCAGCGGCCAGATCTCGTTCGGGCTGGTGACCATCGCGCTGGCCGGGCCGCACCTGGCCGAAGGCCGCTTCAAGGCGCTGGCGATCAGCGCGCCGAAACGGTCTCCGGAACTTCCCGACGTTCCGACGGTGGCCGAAGCCGGATATCCCGGCGCCATGTTTTTGCCGTGGTATGGCATCGTTGCCTCGGCCTCGACACCGACGCCGATCGTGAAGAAGTTGTCGGACGCGGCGATGGCGGCGTTGAAGGACCCCTCCGTTGTCGCGCGGCTCCAGAAGATGGGCGCCCAGCTGACGCCGGCCCCGGCGGAGGAGTTCGACACGCTGCTGAAGAACGAGGTCGACCGCTGGAAGGGCCTGATCAAGGAGCGCAACATCAAGGCGGCCGGCTGATTCGTGGCATCCGCCTGATCCATTGGCAGCGGTCGCGCCCGGGCTGTCACCGCCTTCCGACAACCCGCCCCGGTCCGCACGCGTGGGGCCGGGTGAGGTTACTCTACTGCCTTGGCTGGTCGTCGCACCGCGCACGACCACGACGATCCACGGACAAGGAGGCAATGAATGGCAACTCACGCAACCGGTGACGGCGGCATCCCCCCGCGCGATGCCGCCCAGCGGGGCCTGAAACGGGTGATGTCGCTTGGCGGCGCATACGGTACCCGCAACTACACGGTCAAGGACCTGCGCGACCTGAAGGGCAAGCGCGTGCTCACCGAGACGCTGCCGTTCTCCGTGGAGGAAGCCGCGGCGGCTGAGGAAGCCGGCATCGATACGATGAAGGTGCGCTTCGATCCGAAGCGCCCGGAACTCGCGGCCGCGCTGCGCAAGGCCGCCCCCAATACCTTCATGTCCTTTTCGGTGCCGCTGGTGGCGGCGGCGACTGCGGACGAAGCGGTCCGGATCGGCTACCAGGCCATGGAACTGGGAGCGGACGGCATCATGTGTCAGTGGTCGCCCCGCTTCATTGAAGCGGCAGCCGAAGCCGGGATCCCCGTCGAGGGGCACGCCGGACTGGTGCCGCGGCGTAGTACCTGGACCGGCGGCTTGCGCGCGGTCGGAAAGACGATCGATGAAGCGCTCTGGGTCTACCAGGAGATCAAGAAGCTCGAGGCAGCGGGTGCCTGGGCGGTCGAGGTCGAGGTGATTCCCGCCGAGTTGCTCACGCAGATCAGCAAGCGCACCACGTTGCTGACCTCCTCCATCGGCGCCGGCGGCGGCGGAGATATCCAGTTCCTCTTCGCCGAGGACATTCTCGGCAACAACGGTCCCCCGTATCCAAGGCACTCCAAGCAATACCGGGACATGTTCAAGATGAAGCAGGCGATGCAGGCCGAGCGGATCGCCGGCTTCAAGGAATTTGTCGAAGACGTGCGCTCGGGCCGCTTTCCCGGAGCCGGGCATGTCGTGAAGGCGCCGGACGGGCTGATCGATGCGTTCCTGGAGCAGGTCGGGGCAGGCAGGGCGGGTCGGGCAGGTCGGGAAGGCGGGGCAATCGGATGGAGGCGGGGATGGTCTATCCCGATGAGCCGTCGATCAAGTCGCTCAGCCTCGAAGTCATCGAGGAGGCTTTCGGCAAGGCGCTGAGCGAATTGCTTGGCAGGCCGGCGACGGTGAACATCCGGATGTTCAAACTGGACGAACCGTCCGTCGCAACCGACTGGAGCGGCCCCGGCCGGGAGGGGTTCCGGATGGAGTTGTCAGGCGCGGCCGCGCGCAATGTCGAGGGCGGCGACCCCCCGGTGCAGATCTGAGGGGAAGCGCCCTGGTCGATGCGCTTGGTCGCCACCGGATCCGCGTCAGAACCCGCCGCCTGAGGCGTCTGCTACTCCGGCTTCGCGCCGGAAAGCTCGAATGCTTTACCCCATCGAGCGATCTCCGCTGTCACCCGCTCGGCCGTGCTTGACGGCGTGGAGTCGTCTACCGGCGTGATGCCGAGGCCTTCCAACTTGGCGCGGATTGCGGCATCGCGAAGTACGGTATTGAGTGCGACGTTCAGTTTATCGACGATGGGTCTTGGTGTACCGCGCGGTGCCATCACGACATTCCAGGTACCTACTTCGAATCCTGGCATCCCCGCTTCGGAAAAGGTAGGAATATCGGGAGCAGCCGCCAGTCGCTCCTTGCTCATGACGGCAATAGCGTTGATCTTTCCTGCCTTGACCATCTGCTGACCGACGCCGATCGAGGCACCCATGAAATGGATGTGACCTGCAACGGTGTCGATCAAGGCGGGTCCAGTTCCTTTGTAGGGAACATGAACCGCTGATACGCCCGCTGCATTCTTGAAGAGTTCTACCCCCAGATGGCTGGTACTGCTGCCGGCAGCGCCGTACGAATACTTGCCCGGCGAGGTCTTCAGTTTGGCGACGAAATCGCTCAAGTTGGCGGGCATAGTCGGGTGAGCCAACAGCACCAGGGGCACTACGCCCACGAACGCGATCGGTTCGAAGCTCTTGACCGGGTGATACGGCAGATTCTTGAATACCGAGACGTTGAGTGCGTGCGTAGCGGCAGTCCCGAAAATCAGCGTGTAGCCGTCCGGCGCGCTGTTGGCGACCGCTTCAGAGGCGATGATTCCGGTCGCGCCCGGCCTATTATCGACAACGATCGGTTGTCCAAGTACTTCACCAAGCTTGTCCGAGATTGCACGGGAGAATATGTCGGTCTCGCCGCCCGGCGCGAATGGGATCACCATGCGAATCGGCCTCTCGGGATATCGTTCCTGGGCTGACGCGGCGGCAGGAACAATGATCGCGACGAGCATTGCCAGCAACGTGTCCCGAATCATGCCTCTGCGGCGTAGGCGGTGGTCTGTTCGATAAGTCATGGGGTCTCCTCCTGGTTTTATCGTCGTACCGGTGTTTCCCGAATACGATCGGGAAGCAGTCAATGCGCCAGTTCTTCTATGATCTCCGTATGATCAAAGACCGGCGCCCTCGGCTGACGTTGCCAGGCGATCATGTCGGCATTCCGATCTGAAAATGCGGGCGGCAGTTGCGCAAATCCTGGTGTGCGCAGCCAAAGCCGGAGCAGATGTCGTTTCCGGGACGGCTCCGGCCAATCCTCGTAGTCCGTGCGGGAATGCAGCACGACGTAGTTGCACAAGAACTGCATGTCACCGGGTTCGAACTGCATGTCGAGGTAGAAGTCGGGGTCATTGCAGAATGAATCCATCAGATCCAGTGCTTCCCGCTGCTCTTTCGTCAACCGGGGTACTTCGGCAAAACGTTGCGCCGATTCAATGAAGGTGCGGTTGTATCGCACGAACAGTCGGCCGGCAAAGTGGTTGAAGCAGGGCGTTATGTAATAGGGCTTTTGTCCCTCGCTCTCTTCGTCCCGACGGTCAACGCAGAATGGCTGGCACATGACTGACCAGAGATCTGGCCGTTGGGCAAGGAATGCGTTGTGAATTGCGGTGGAACTGACGATGCGGGATTCGCCTCCGCCCTTGGCGGCCTGAAGGCACAGGAGTCCGACGACGTCGGTCGAGTCATTGTGAAACGGCAGATGCATGCGAGTCTGATATCCACGCGCGCGCATGTCGGATTTCCAGTCGGCTCCCAGGTCACGCACATGGCCGAGCATGTCGCCTTGCGCATTCTGAGCGTATGCAGGCCCGAGATGAGCCCCAAGTCCCCAATAAATCAATGCCGCGTCCGATTTCGAATATCGGTTAATCGGGAGTCCCCGTATCAGCGCGAAGCCAAGGCCTTCTTCGAGCGCGTATCTGACGCGCGCCATCTTCTCACCTACCCGTGTGAGTTGAAATCCTTCTCGTGTGAGAGCGGGGATCGAGAGGCCTGCATTCTTGGCTTTCGAGAGGGCATTTTCGATGTCGGCGACATCGTCATCGTCAAGGAGAAGTATCCAATCCTTTCGGGCGGCAAGATCAGGTCCTCGCCATACGGAAGGGTGGGTATACGGGACAGTGGTGTTCGACATGCTGGCTTTCTCCTCAAAGTGCGAAGCGCGTGGTGGCGCTCTTGCAGACAGGCTTGCTCAGGCCCGCTTGCGGCGGGCGACTTGGCTGGTGGCTGGTTGCTCCCATTCCGACGACAACGCCTTGAGGACCGCATCTCGATTCTCCTCGGCAAGTCGGCGCTGAAACACTTCGGACCGGTCGGGATCACCCGCGCGCATTGCCGCGAACGCAAGACGCCAGTTCCGGATCGAGCGCTTGCGGCGATCCGCGCTGGCCAGCCCCAACCGCGCATAGCGCCCGATCTGATCGGCAAATGACCGGATCATTTCCTCAAGGCGTGGATTGCCTGAGGCATGAGCCAGCAACAGCGTGACATCGGCACTTGTCTTTGCATAGGCGAGGGGGTTGTCCAGGCTTTCCTCGAGACGTTCGATCCCAGTGGACAGCATCTGCCTCAGGTCGGGATCCATCCGAAGTGAAGCCTGTCTCGCCGCCAGACCCACGAGCACGGCGCGGATCTCGAAAAGGTGCAGCACTTCCTCATGGGACAGCATCGTGACGCGTGCGCCGCGTTGGGGCGTGATTTTGACGAGACCTCGGGTCTCGAGCATTCGCAGCGCTTCACGTAGTGGTGAACGACTGACGCCGAGTTCGGTGGCCAGCGACACTTCATTCAACCGCGCCCCTGGCGGATGTCTGCCGTCGATGATCGCGCGGGCGAGCACGTCCGCGATTTGCGCCGACAAGGTCCGGTGCAATTCGGTATCGATAATGACCGGTTTGGTTGTCAGAAGGCTGCCTCAACACTGTGAAATTCTGGGCTTTACGGATGACTGTCCAAATCGCGAACAAGGACTCGATCAGCAATTTAGCCCAAAATAAGTCGAATGTCGACATTCGACGGATTTGCGAGTCCGTCCTCACGCGCCGGGATGGCGTGGAATGGCAACAGAACAACCTGTCCGGCCCCCCACCCGTGGCACTATCCCTGTTTTGCGGCTGGGCCCGGTCGGCGGGTGCGGATCGCTTCAGGTTCCCGGGTCTCGCAGCAGATATCGATCGCTTCCGATGAACAAGAGTATCGAACGGATCAAGCGCGAGCATGCGCTGCTCGTCGACAGCATCGAAGTCACCTCCACTCCGTTCGCCGTCTACGATGGCCAGGATCGGCTGATCGCCTGGAACCAGCCGTACGAGAGACTTCATGAGCTGGCCTTCAGCCGGCTGCGGCTGAAGGCGGACCGTCATCATCTGCAGTACCTGGAGGTGGTGCGTGCGATCGCCGAGCAGACAGTGGACCCATCCGAGATCGACGAGTGGATCGGTAAGCGGATGGCTGAACATCGGAAGGCGGACGGCACCGCTGTCGATCGCTGCTTTCCCGGCTTCGGGTGGTTCAGGGTCACCGAATTCAAGACCCGCGGGGGTGGCGTGGCGAGTTTTGCCATCGACATCAACGAGAACAAGGAGCGTGAGTCGCAACTCGAGAAGGAAATCGCCCGCCGCAAGGAGCTGGAGGAACAACTGCGGGTACGAGCGACCACCGATTCCCTGACCCAGCTCCCCAACCGGGGCGCTTTCCTTGCCCGCGCCGAAACCGACTTCCAGCGCGCCCAACGCTATGGCGACGATCTGTCGGTGATCATGATGGACGCGGATTTCTTCAAGCAGGTCAACGACACCTATGGCCATCATGTCGGCGACACGGTGCTGGTGGCGATTGCCCGCACG
Organism: uncultured beta proteobacterium; assembly: GCA_963834335.1. GTDB lineage: Bacteria > Pseudomonadota > Gammaproteobacteria > Burkholderiales > Burkholderiaceae_E > Lautropia. Next base: position 872,047 of record CAWIBK010000009.1, read on the forward strand.
GCGGACAGCGCGGTGCGCAGCTTCGACATGGTGGGCCGCCTGGGCGGCGAGGAATTCGGGATCCTTCTCTCCCGCACCGCGATCCAGGATGCCATCGCCTGCGCAGAAAGGATCCGGGCCGGCGTGGCGGCCCTGGAGTTCGACACCGCCAGCGGTTCGCTGAAAGTCACCGCGAGCTTCGGGGTGGCTCAGTGCAGCAGGAAAGACCGCTCGTTCGCCGAGTTGCTGCAGCGGGCCGACCAGGCCTTGTACCGGGCCAAGCACAACGGCAGGAACCAGGTATCGGAGCGGGCGCTGCCGCTATAGCGCCCCGCGAGACGCCGCCTTCCTACTTGAGGGAGTGCAGGCCGATCATGTTCCCCTCGGTATCGATGATCAGCGAGATGAAACCGTACTGGCCAATCGACATCTTCGGCCGCTCGATCCGCCCGCCACTGGAGACGACCCGGCTTTCTTCGGCGGCGCAGTCGTCGCAGGCGAAGTAAACCAGCGTGTTGTTGCCGCCGGACGAAAAACCCGGCATCTTGACCAGTGCGCCGCCCGCGCCGGCTCCGTCCTGCTTCATCGGGAAACTCCACATCTCAAGTTCGGATCCGGGCAGGCGCTCGAGCTTCGCCTGAAAGACCGACTCGTAGAAGGCGCGGGCGCGGGCAATATCCTGCACATAGATCTCGAACCACACGACGGGATTAGGATTCATGTCGACGCTCCCATGGGTGAACAGTACGGGGAAAGTCTGCACCAGCCGCCGGGCGCTGTCATCCCGTGAAGGGCGGGCTATCGAAGGCGGCAATTATGTTTTAAGATTACCTAAATATATTTATGCGCCTGAATAGAGCCACAGGCCTGTCTGTTCCGCAGCCCCGCGGTACTACTGCAAAAATGAATGGCCCCGGCCTGTGCGGGCCTGTCCCGTTCCGACGAACCTGGATCCGATCCCGCCATGCCTATGCCGACTGCCTCTACTGCCCTTGCGGGCTTGCGTGTTCTCGACCTGTCGCGGGTTCGCGCGGGGCCGACCTGTGTCCGGATGCTGGCCGATTTCGGCGCCGATGTGATCCGGATCGAACCGCCGCCGGGCGTCGACCCGAACGAGGGCATGTTCGCCGGCAACCGTCTCGGGGGCGACTTCCAGAACCTGAATCGCAACAAGCGCTCCTTGACGCTGAACCTGAAGAAACCGGAGGGCAGGGAGGTGTTGCGGCGCCTGGTCAAGCAGGCGGACGTGCTGGTGGAGAACTGGCGGCCGGACGTGAAGACCCGCCTGGGCATCGACTATGCGTCCCTGCGGGAGATCAATCCGCGGATCATCCTGGCCAGTATTTCGGGATTCGGCCAGGACGGCCCCTACGCCGGCCGCCCTGGCTTCGACCAGATCGTCCAGGGCATGGGCGGCCTGATGTCGGTGACCGGCCATGCCGATGGCGGCCCGCTGCGCGCCGGCCTGGCCGTGGCGGACTCCAGCACCGGGCTGTATGCGGCGATCGGGATACTGGTCGCCCTGCGGGAGCGGGAGGTGTCCGGCGAAGGCCAGTGGGTGGCGGCATCCCTGCTGCATTCGCAGGTGGCGATGATGGACTTCCAGGCGGCGCGCTACCTCAACGAAGGCGATGTGCCGACACGGGTCGGCAACGACCATCCGACGAGCTCGCCGATGGGCCTTTTCAACGGCTCCGACGGACCGTTCAACATCGGCGCCTCCGGCCAGGACACCTGGCAGCGCCTGTGCCGCGTAATCGATCGTACCGCGTGGATCGAGGAGCCCGACTTCCGGGACGAGAAAGCGCGGGTCCGCCATCGCGCGCGACTCAGTGCCGCCCTGGCCGAGGTGTTCGCGACCGGAACGGTCGACCATTGGGTCACGCTGCTCAATGACGCCGGTGTTCCCTGCGGTCCGGTCTACACGATCCCGCAGGTCTTCGAGGACCCGCAGATCCGCCACCTCGAGGTGGTCAGCGAAGTCGAGACCAGCGACGGCATTCCGGTGCGCGTCATCAGCCAACCGGTGAAGCTGTCGCGCACGCCCGCCGGCGTCGCCTCGGCGGCGCCGGGTTGGGGCGAACATACCGACGAGGTGCTGCGCGAAGCCGGCCTCGACGACACTGCGATCGCGCAATTGCGCGCCGACCACATCATCTGAGGACATCATGCCCGAACTGATCATCGACCGCGCGGGGCCGATCGGCCGCGTCGTCTTTTCCAATCCCGAGAAGTACAACGCGATGTCCTACGACATGTGGGCCGGCCTGCCCGGCGCACTTCAAGCCTTCGACGCCGATCCCCAGATCCGGCTGATCGTGCTGGAGGGCGCCGGCGAAAAGGCCTTCGTCTCGGGCGCGGACATTTCGCAGTTCGAGTCGCAGCGGACCGATCCCCAGGCCCAGGCGCGCTACAACGAAGCCGTCGACGCGGCCTACAAGGCGCCGGTCCGATGCAGCAAGCCGGTCGTCGCGAAGATCCGCGGCATCTGCATGGGCGGAGGCCTCGGACTGGCGGCCGCTTGCGACCTGCGTTTCTGCACCGAGGGCTCGCGCTTCCGGATGCCGGCCGGTCGCCTGGGCCTGGGCTACAACGTCGCCGGGGTACGCCGTTTCCTGCAGGTCTTCGGGCTCCAGAACACGCTCGACATCTTCTTTTCGGCTCGGATCTTCGACGCCGGCGAGGCGCTTCGGATGGGGTTCGTGACCAGGGTCGAGGCGCCGGCAGCCTTCGATGCGGCGGTAAACGCCTGGTGCGAGGCGGTTGCGGTCAATGCCCCCCTGACCCTGCGGGCCTTGAAGAAGACGGCCAATGCACTGATCAGCGATCCGGACCAGCGTGACATGGATGCGGTCAATGCGGCCATTGCCGCCTGCGGCGCCAGCGATGACTTCCGCGAAGGCGCCCGCGCCTTCATGGAAAAGCGTACGCCGCAGTTCCAAGGGGCCTGACCGCATGAAGACCAACTGCGTGCGCATCACCGCGTTCGGCGGACCCGAGGTACTGGTTGCCGGCGAGATGGAGGTCGCGACGCCGGGGCCCGGCGAAGTTCTGGTGCGACACACCGGCATCGGCGTGAACTTCGTCGACGTGTATCACCGGATCGGCCAGTTGCACGGCGACGGTCCGGTGCCGCCTTTCGTGCCGGGGGTGCAAGCCAACGGCGTGGTCGAGTCGGTCGGCGCCGGTGTGACCGGACTGTCGCCGGGTGACCGGGTGACTCACGCCAACATCGGCATCGGCAGCTACGTCGGGCATCGGGTGGTCCCGGCGGATCGGCTCATACGAATCCCGGACGTGCTCGACGATGAACGGGTCGCCGCGTCCTACTTGCGCGGCCTGACCGCCCATTACCTGCTCAAGCGACTCTATGTGGTGAAGCCGGGCGATACCGTGCTGATCCATGCGGCTGCCGGCGGCGTCGGCCAGTTGATGGTCCAGTGGGCAAAGCGGCTCGGCGCCATCGTCATCGGGACTGTCGGCACGGATGCCAAGGCCGATTTCGTCAAGTCGCTCGGCTGCGACCACGCGATCGTCTATACCCGCGAGAATTTTGTCGACCGGGTCAAGGACATCACCGCGGGCGAAGGCGTGCCGGTGGTCTACGACTCGGTCGGCGCCGACACTTTCATGGGTTCGCTGGCTTGCCTGCGGCCGATGGGGATCGCGATCAACTACGGGACTGCCTCCGGCCAGGTGCCGCCGTTTGCGCTGCAGGATCTGCACAGCAAGTCGCTTTCCGTCTGCCGTCCGACACTGCGCACCTGGATCGCCAAGCGGGAGGACCTCGAAACCGCATCGACCGAGTTCTTCCAGTTGCTTGCCGACGATGCCTTGCGGATCGACATCGCGGCCGTGCTGCCGCTGAAGGACGCGGCCAAGGCCCATGAACTGCTCGAAGGGCGCACGCTGAGCGGCGCGGTGCTGCTGCAGCCATAACCAGACATAGACAAGGACCAAGGAGACACACCCATGACAATGGATCCGATCGTTCGCCGCCGCCTGCTGGCCGCGGCGCTGACCCTGCCGCTTGCCGGCGCGATGCAACGGGCATTCGCCCAGTCCAAGGGCTGGCCGGAGCGGCCGGTCAAGCTGGTACTCGGTTACCCGCCGGGCGGCGCCGCCGACGGTACGTCGCGTCCGCTCGAGCCGCGAATGGCCGCCATGCTGGGGCAACCGATCCTGTTCGATTACCGGGCCGGCGCCGGCGCGACGATTGCCGCCGACTACACCGCCAAGGCGGCACCGGACGGCTACACCCTGCACATCACCGATTCCGGGCCGATGACGATCCTGCCGAACGGCAAGCCGCTGCCGTACGACCCGTTCAAGAACTTCACTCCGATCGGCATGGTCTGCTCGGGTGGAACCTTGCTGGTCGCCCATCCGTCGGTCAAGGCGAATACGGTGGCGGAACTGATCGCGCTGGCGAAGTCGAAGCCGGGCGCGCTCAACTACGGCACCTCGGGGCTTGGCGGCGCAGGCCACCTCGCCGCCGAGCTTTTTCAGTCGATGACCGGCACCGAGATGGTTCACGTTCCCTACAAGGGCGGCAGCCAGGCGGTTACCGACCTGGTCGGCGGACAGGTGCCGCTGCTGTTCTCGTCGATGGCGACGGCGATCCCGCATGTGCAGAACGGCAAGATCAAGGCCATCGCCGTGACCTCGACCAAACGTGCGTCGGCTCTGCCGGACACGCCCACGGTCGCCGAGGCCGGCCTTGCCGGATTCGACGCGAGTGTGTGGTTTGCGCTGGTCGGTCCCGCGAAGCTGCCGTCCGACATCGTAACCAAGGCGAACCAGGCGCTGAACGCCGCACTGGCGGAACCCGCGGTGCAGGAGGCGATCCGGCGCCAGGGCTACGATCCGGTCGCTGGCAGCCCGGCCGAGTTCGCCGAGCGGCTCAGAGCAGACTACGAGAAATGGGGCAAGGTGATACGGGACGCGAAGATCAGCTTCGCCTGAGGGCGCCTGTACACTGGGTGGTTCCGAGACCGCACCAGGAGACACCCATGACCCCGATGACTCACCGCGCCTCGCATGCTCCCGCGGTTTGCCGCGCGCTGCCGGCCAGTCGCCGCTCGCTGTTGCGCAGCATGGTCGCCCTGTCGCTCGCTGCACTGGCGGCTGGTGCCGTCCAGGCCCAGGACTTTCCCTCGCGCTCCGTGAGGCTCGTGGTTCCGTTTCCGGCGGGCGGCGCGACCGACGCGGTGAGCCGTCTCGCGGCGGAGCAACTGTCGCCGGCGCTGGGCCAGCAGGTGGTGGTCATGAACAAGGCCGGTGCGGCCGGCGGCATCGCCTCCGAGTTCGTCGCTAACGAGCCGGCCGACGGCTATACGCTGCTGGTGGCCGGGCAAGGCCAGATGTTCATCAACAGGGCACTTGGCCAGAAGCTCGGCTACGACCCGGACGGCTTCAACTACATTGGCATGCTCGGCGCGTTTCCCAATGTGCTCGTGACCCATCCGCAAACGATTCCGGCGAAGACGATCGACGAGTTCATCAAGCTGGCCAAGGAGCAGCCGGGTGGGCTCAGTTACGGGTCCAACGGCATTGGCTCGCTCGCGCATCTGACCACCGAGGTGCTCGCGGAAGCAGCCGGAGTCAAGTTCCTTCACGTGCCTTACCAGGGGGCCGCCCCCCAGATGACCGACCTGCTGTCGGGGCGCATCGGCTTCTCGGTCATCGCAACGCAGACGGTGGTATCGCATATCCGGGAGGGCAAGCTCAACGCCCTTGCCGTCAGTACAGGCAAGCGTTTCGCCGGGCTGCCGGACGTGCCGACGCTGGTTGAGTCCGGGTTCCCGGCGCTGGACGTGCCGGTCTGGTTCGCCATCTTCGCGGCGCGCGAGACGCCGGCAGCGGTGCTCGAAAAGTTGCGCTCCACGTTTGCCACGGTTGCGGCGACACCGGCCTATGAGGCAGGCCTCGCCAGGATCTCAGCCCAGCCGCTCGATCTGCCGGTGGACCGCGCCGAGGCGCGTTTCGCGGCCGAAAAGAAGATGTGGGTCGACGCGGTCGAGCGCACCGGCGCAAAGGGTAATTGAGCTCGCTGGCAGCGGCTACGCCGAAGGTTGAATCGGCGCGCTGACGGCTGAGAGGCACGGTTGTTGCTCCCCCACGCAGACGCAATCGACGCAACCGGACGAAGGACGAAAGGCATGACAGAGAAGACACACGACACGGGACAGGGGGCGCGAATCAACACCGATGACGCGCAGGAAATGCAAGCGTGGGCCAAGAAGTTCAACGCAAGCGTCGAGCAGGTCGAGGAGGCGGTGCGGGCGGTCGGAACGCGGGCTTCGGACGTGGAAGACCACCTGAAGGGCAGCCGCGCCACCACCAACAGCGAGCGTGTGCATGACGCGCTTGCATCCGACGCCCCGGGTTCGACCAGCAGCAAGTAGTCGCGATCAAGTTGGCGCTGACCAGATCCAGCGCCTTTTCAGACGCGCGTCACCACCCGCACCACGCACTCCTGGTCGTCGGAGAATCCCAGCTTCTCGTACAGGCGGTGAGCGCCGACGTTGTCTCGCATGACGTGCAGGAACGGCACCTCGGCGCGCTCCCGCTGGCGGCGAATCAGCTTCAGCATCAACCGCCGCGCCATTCCACGCCCCTGGTATCGGGGATGGGTGCAGACGCCGCTGATTTCGCGCAGGGACCCGGCCTGCATCCGCTCTCCCGCCATGGCCACCAGTCGTCCGTCTTCGAACCAGCCGAAGTAATCCCCCAACTCGATGGTGCGCGGCCCGAAGGGGCCGGGATTCGTCATGGCCGTCAGTTCGAGCGCAGCCGGGACGTGCTCTGGTCCGAGGCGTACCACCTGCGGCGCTTCTTCGGTGGCTGGGGTATCGCCCTGCCAGAGCATCTTGAACATGGTCGACTCTGCGTCGACCCGCCAACCCGGCGGGGGACTCCCCGACCAGCCGTCGCAATAGAAATGTTCGCCAGGCCGGCAATGGTCCGCGAGATCGGCGAAGCCAGGGCGCCCCGGATCCTCGAACGCGATGATCGGCGAAAAGCCCCGGGCATAACGCCGGGCAGCGCCGGCGCCGGCGGCGTAGGCGGCCTGCGGCCCAGTGAGCGTGTGCCAGGCGATGTTGTCGAGCAGGTTCATCGCATCCTCGCGAGGTGACTATGGCGGCGCAGGGATTTTAGGAGGCTGCCGCAGGAAATGCGACACCCCCTTGAAAACCTCCGACCCGGCCCCTAGCTTCGCGCTAAGCCGCCAGGTGATCGGTCGCCTGACGGCGCTGACCACTGAATTGGAGGAACCAATCATGTACCCATCGATGCTTGACATTCCGGGCAGTCTGTTCGGGCAGTTCGACCGCCTGCGTCGTGAACTGGATGACGTGTTCGGCGACTCGGGCGTGCCGAGCAGCATCCGCTCGGTGGCCGCAGGCACTGTGCCGGCGGTCAACATGGGCCGCACGCCGAAAAGCGTGGAGGTCTATGCCTTTGCCCCTGGACTGGATGCGTCCAAGATCGATATCACGCTCGACCGGGGCGTCTTGCGTATCGCGGGCGAGCGCGCGTCGGCCATTCCGGACGGCCGGTCCAAAGCGAATGTCTATGCGCGCGAGCGCACGAGCGGTCGCTTCACCCGGACGATTTCGCTGCCCGAGGATATCGACCCTGACAAGATCACGGCGAGCTACCGCGACGGCGTGCTTCAGGTGAGCGTTGCCCGCCGCGAGACCGCCCAACCCAAGCGCATCGCCGTGCAGTGATGCCGGCGGCTTTCCAAGGAGAACCGATCATGAAAGAGAATAGTCAGTTGACCCAGAACAAATCCGAGCAGAAGGAACGTGCGGTACTGCCGGCCGTGGACGTGTTCGAAGACGAGACCGGCATCACGCTGGTGGCCGACATGCCCGGGGTCCCCAAAGAGCAGCTGGAAATCAAGGTTGACGGGGATTCGCTGCTCATCGAGGGCAGCGTCCAGTCGCAGACTCCCGAGGGTCTTGAAGCGATTTACGCCGAGGTTCGCGTGCCGCGCTACCGGCGCAGCTTCAAGCTCAGTCGGGAACTCGACTCGGCCAAGATCGATGCGAACCTCAAGGATGGTGTGCTGACGATGCGCCTGCCCAAGCAGGCCCATGCTCAGCCACGCCGGATCGAGGTGCGCACGAGTTGAGGCTTTGCCTGGGGAGGAGGCGCGAACGCGACGGTTCGCCGCCTCCTCCCGTCCGGCGGGTCAGCCGACGCAGCCTTCCTCGGTGAACCTGACCGTCGCTGCCGCCCCGTATTTGTCGGCATAACTCGCCAGCAGGTCGCCGTCCTGCCAGTGCCATTTCCGGGCATTGGTCATCAATCCACGCTTGAATTCGATCCCGTGCGGGAGTTCCTCCGTCGGCCGGATCGTCGTCCCGTCCGGATAGCTCAGCAGTTCACTTTCGGCGGCCCCGAAGCCGTCTATCGAGACCCGGCCCACGCCGTCGACGATGTCGATCTCGATCGGCGCCCGCTTGGTCGGCAGCCACTCGCGGACCAGGATGTCGCCGAAAAGAGCGAAGATGCCGCCGCCCGCCTTGCCGGTACCGATGCTCTCCAACGCCCGCCCTTGCTCGTCGGAGGTCCTGCTGTCGACATAGGCGCAGGCCGTCCCCTGGCCGTGTTCGATCGCTCCCGGGAACTTGTAGTAGAGCGCGAACCGGGTGTTGTCCAGGGACACCGCGCCGAACTGCCCGGTCCGGATCCGCCAGGCACCCCAGCCCATGCAACGCCCTTCAGTGGGCCGCGCATTGAAGTTGCAGGGGCAACCCCAGTCGCAGTTGCATGCTGTGAAGTAGTCCGCTTCGAAATGCCATGCTTGCATGATCATCCTCCCCGCAAACTCCAGGCCCCGTGTATCCTCCGTCCCTTGGCGAGGCGAAGGCCGGGGCCGGCCACAACTGCAAGGCTATACCGGTCGCAGGCGATTCTCAACAGCGGTCGTCCGGTGGCATCGGCCCCCAGGCACGGCCGGGCAGCGGGTGTCGTGGCTGTCCATCCGTCGACTTGCGGCTGCAGTCCGGGCGCAGGCGCTTGAGGGCCGCCGCGTTTCCAAGTAGCCTCGGGTTTCGACGAACTTCGGTCTTGCGCGGTGTGCGCAGGACCGGCAGATATACGGGAGGTGAGGATGATTCGATTGGCAGGGGCGATACTTGTATCAGCTGTGCTGGCGGCAGCGTGCGCCTCTACCGGCCCGGACCCGACGGCGCCGACGGCGCCGCGCCAGGCCGCGGGTTCTTCGGTTGTCGCTGCCCCGGCGATAACAATCGGCGATCTGGTTGCTAAGGGCGGCAGGCAGCTGACTGCGCCGGAAGTCAAGGCGCTCTTCGCCGGCAGCAAGGTCGAAGGTGTTTCCGCGGATTCGACCTGGTGGTCCCAGGATTTTCCGGACGGTACCGTCATGGGCGAGGTTTCCACGGACAACGGATTCGCCCTGGGTTACCGCGGCGAGTGGTGGGTGGATGAAAAGGGCCGGCGATGCTGGGTGAACAGCCGGCGGACCGGTGGAACCAATTGCCTGTATTACTACGGGCTTGCAGACAAATACTATGCGTCGGAGTCCGACCCCACCGACAAGTCGGCGGTGCTGTCGCCACGCAAGTTCACGAGGTAGGCCAGGGTCCTGCCGGGTTGGCCTCGACGACAAGTAACTGACTGGTGAAGGCGGAACGGAGTAAGCTGATCGGCACAGGTCGCTGTCTACGGTACCGTCGTCTGTACTGATTCGTCTGTCCGCATACGTCTATCCTGATCTGTCTGTCCTGATTCGCCCGTTCGCGTTCGATCGACGACGCGAAGCGCCCGCGGCATTGCGCGCGCCTGCCGGATTGCGCCCTGGTATACCTGCGTTTTTTTCCTGAGGGTTCTCAACCTGGATATAGGGGAAAAGCATGAAGGAACTGCAAGAGGCCAAGATCAAGGACTTCAAGGCGAGCTTCGGCGGTCAGGTGGTCGCTCCGCGCGACCCGGACTATGACGAAGTGCGCCAGATCTGGAACGCCATGATCGATCGAAGGCCGGCGCTGATCGCCCGCTGCACCTCGGCGGCGGACGTCAGTGCAAGCGGTCGGATTCGCCCGTAAGCACGACTTGCTCGTCTCGATAAGGGGCGGCGGACACAACATCGCCGGTAGTGCCATCTGCGATGACGGCCTCATGATCGATCTGTCGCTGATGAAGGGCGTTCAGGTGGACCCGTCCGCGCGGCGGGCCAGCGTCGAGGCCGGGCTGTACGCTTGCCGACTTCGACGCCGCTGCGCAAGCGCACGGCCTTGCGACGCCGCTGGGCATCAACTCGACCACCGGCGTGGCCGGCCTGACGCTCGGTGGCGGCTTCGGCTGGTTGAGCCACAGCACTGGGCATGACGGTGGACAACCTGCTGTCGGCGGACCTCGTCACCGCGGATGGCAAAGAGATTCGCGCCAGCGCGGATGAGAACCCGGACCTGTTCTGGGCCCTGCGCGGTGGCGGTGGCAACTTCGGGGTGGTGACCAGTTTCCAGTTCAAGCTGCATCCGGTCGGTCCCCAGGTGTTGAGCGGCCTGGTCGTCTATCCGTTCGACCAGGCCAAGTCGGTCATCACGAAATTCGCCCGCTTCACTGAGTCCATGCCCGACGAGCTGAACGTCTGGATGGTCACCCGCAAGGCGCCGCCGCTGCCGTTCCTGCCGGCGGCGGTTCACGGCACGGAGATCGTCGCGCTCGCCATCTGCCATGCGGGTGACCCGGCGCAGGGCGAGAAGCTGATCGCGCCACTGCGCGGGTTCGGCAAGCCTCATGGCGAGCACATTGGCGTGCAACCGTACGTCGCCTGGCAGCAGGCGTTCGACCCGCTCCTGACCAAGGGCGCGCGCAACTACTGGAAGTCGCACAATTTCTCGAAGCTCAGCGACGGAGCGATCGACGCCATCATCGAATACGCCGGCAAACTGCCGTCGCCGCACTGCGAGATCTTCATCGGCACGATCGGCGGCCAGACAGGTCGGGTCGCACCGGACGCGATGGCCTACTCGAATCGGGATGCGAACTACGTGATGAACGTGCACGGCCGGTGGGAGTCGGCGGCGGAAGACGAGCGCTGTATCGCCTGGGCGCGGGAGTTCTTCGCCAAGTCACAGCCGTTTGCCAGCGGCGGCGCGTACATCAATTTCCTGACCCAGGAGGAGGGCGAGCGTATCGCGTTCGCCTACGGCAAGTCCTACCAGCGGCTGAAGGACGTGAAGAAGAAGTACGACCCGGGCAACTTCTTCCGGATGAACCAGAACATCAAGCCGTCTTGACGAGTTGATGGCCTGACAGACTGGCGCTGTGGCGGTGGAGCGGTGGGGCGGGGGGCGGTGTGGCGACCGCCTGCGGCTCAGGGCGCCAGATGCGACAGGAAATGGGCGATCGCCTCCAGATCCGGATCCGGGATGCCGTATAGCGCTGCAGCCATGAGGGTGTCCCGGCCGGTGGCCTGATTGTTCTTGAAGCGCTGCATCGTCTGCAGCAGGTAGTCCTCACGCTGACCCGCCAGCCGCGGCATCTGCTCGCGCCCGCTGTAATCCGGCAGGTGGCAGGTACCGCAGCGATTGTCCTGCGCCAGTTGCCGGCCCTTTTCATAGCGGACGGGATCCTTGTCGGCCGGCACCGGCTGTGGCGACTGACTGGAAAAATGCGAGGCCATCGCGGTCAGGTCCTGGTCACTGAGGCCCTCGAGCATGCCGCTCATCGCCGGTATCTCCCGCAGGCCCTCCCGGATGAAGACCAGTTGAGTCTCCAGGAAGACCTTGGGTTGGCCGGCCAGCGAGGGCACCCCCTGCAGCGCTGGCTTGCCCTCGGCGCCGTGGCAGGCCGCGCAGGCCTGCAACCGCGCGGCTGGCTCCTGCGCCCACGCGGCTGGGCCTGCACCGGCAATCAACGCCAGCAACGCCGGCGCCACCCGCATCACCCGCACCATCCGCACTAAGCCTGCCAGCAGTCGCAACCTCATCGGCGTTACTTGGCGTACGTCACGCGATAGATCGCACCCATCTGCTCGTCGGACACCAGCAGCGCTCCGTCCGGCATCTGCAGCAGATAAGCGGGACGTCCCCAGAAGGACTGGTCGGCTTCATTCATGAAACCGGTCATGAACGGTTTGACTTCCGCGTTCTTGCCGTCATTGGTCGCCTTGACAGTCACCACGTCGAAGCCGATCTTCTGGGAGCGATTCCACGAACCCTTGCGGGCATTGAAGAGCACGTTCTTGTACTCGGCAGGGAACATGTCCCCGGTGTAGAAGAGCACGCCCATGGTGGCCGAGTGCGGCCCCATCAGCGCGACCGGCTGTTCGACGCCATCACAGGCCTTGTCCTTCTTGATGTCGGTATCCGCAAGGGTGCCCTGATGGCAGTAGGGGAAACCGAAGTTCAAGCCGGTCTTGCTCACCCGGTTGAGGGTATCGTTGGGCAGGTCGTCGCCGAGCCAGTCGCGTCCGTGGTTGCTGAACCAGAGGTCCTTGGTGACCGGATGCCAGTCGAATCCGACGCTGTTACGCACGCCGGTTGCGATCACTTCCATGCCCGAGCCGTCAGGGTTATAGCGTCTGATCTGCGCGTACTCCGGTGTCGGCAGTTCGCAGATGTTGCAGGGCGCTCCGAAGGGCACGTAGAGCTTGCCGTCGGGCCCGAATGCGATGTACTTCCAGTTGTGATGTTGTTCGGGCGGCAGCGCGAACTTCTCGGTCAGGTCGACGGGCGCCACCGTGGGGTTCTTCTCGATGCCGTCGAACCGCAGCAGCTTGTCGATTGCCATCACGTAAAGCGAACCATCCTTGAAGGCCACGCCTGCGGGCTGAACCAGCTTGTCGACGACGACCCGGCTGGTGCGCTCCTTGCCGTTGTCGGTGACTTCGTAGACGCGTCCGAGAGCCCGCGTCCCGAGATAGATCTTGCCATCGTCGCCCCGGGCCATGGCGCGGCCGCCGGGCATGCCGGACGCCCAGATCTCCACCTTGAAGCCGGGAGGCAGCTTGATCTTGTCGATCGGAATCTCGGAGGCGGGCGTGGCGGTTACTTTACCGGCCAGCGGCGCCAGGGTCGATTTCGCCATGTTTTCCGGCATGCCCTGCTTCCAGGCAGGCGGAGGTGGCGTTTGTGCCGACAGGGTGGCGGCCATCAGGGACAGGCCAAGCGCGGCTGAAAGCGCGCCGATGCGATGCAGGTTCGGGTTCACGTTCGTCTCCAGTGTCGTTTGTGTTTGTATTTGCTGCGCCGGGATTCGCCGGGGGCGGTCCGGGAGCAGGCATTGTAGGTGCTCCGGCCGGTTCCCGGCTCACCGCCAGGTGGTTCCCACGGAGCACGCCGCACGGGCAGCAGTGCGCAGCGCCACATGGGCAAGAAAGCGTGACGGCTACGTGCTAGTGGCCGCCCATGTAGGCCCGCTCCAGGCGACCGGGCAGGTCTGCCTCAGTGGTTGGCGCCTGAAGTACCACGCGTCCCTGCGCCAGCGCGTAGACGCGGTCGGCGGTGCGCAGGGCCTTCTCGATCAATTGCTCGACCAGCAGGACGGCAGTGCCGGATTCGCGCAGGCGTTCCACCACCGACAGGACGCGGTCGACCAGAACCGGAGACAGACCGGCCGACGGCTCATCGAGCATCAGCAGTTTGGGGCGCCGCACCAGGCCTTGGGCAACCGCGAGCATCTGCTGCTGGCCACCGCTCAGGGCGGATCCGCGCTCATGGCGTTTGGCGGCGATCTCCGGAAAGTAGGCCAGGGCCTCCTCGACGCGGGCGTTGCGTTCGCCGCGCGGCAAGTCGTAGGCGGCCAGCAGCAGGTTGTCCGTGACCGACTGCTGGGTGAAGACCCGATGGCCCTCGATGACATGGGCCAGACCAGACCTGGCCGTCTCCCGTGGCCCGACACCGGCCAGGTCGGTTGCGTCGAACCGCACACCGCCGCCGATCCATGGCAGCAGTCCCGAAACCGCGCGCAGCAGCGTGGTCTTGCCGGCGCCGTTCGGCCCGAGCAAGGCGACTACCTCGCCCGCCTCGACGTCCAGATCGACGCCGTGCAGCACGACGAGCTTGCCGTAGCCCGCGGTCAGTCCTCGCACCCTGAGCAGGGGTTCAGCCGCCGAGGTAGGCACTGACCACCTCCTTGTGCACGCGGATTTCGGCAGGCGTTCCACTGGTCAGGACCTGCCCGAGATTGAGCACGGTCACGTAATCGCAGATCTCGAAGATGAGGTCGGCATGATGCTCGACGAGCAGCACGCCGGTACCCCGCCGACTGATGTCCTTGATCAGCTTGCCGAGCCGATCGATCTCGTCTGCGGCGAGGCCGGCGGCCGGCTCGTCGAGCAGCAGGAAGGCGGGCCGGGCCATCAGCGCGCGTGCGATCTCCATGAAGCGCAGCTCGCTGTGCTGAAGCCGGTCGGCGCGGACCCCGGCGAGCGCCTCCAGTCCGACGATGCGCAAGGCGAGCAAGGCGTCCGCTTCCAGCGTCGATTCATCGCGGCGATGGCGCGGCAACGAGAGCAGGGATTCGACGAAGGTACCGCCCGCCCGGATGTTGCCGCCGATCAGGACGTTCTGCAGCACCGAGGCTTCGCCGATGATCCGAGGCGTCTGGAAGGTTCGGGCGATGCCGCGCAAAGCACGGGTTTCCGGTGCCCCGCCGGGCAGGGTCGAGTCACCGATTCGCATCTCTCCGGGCTGCGGCGCATAGAAACCGGAGATCACGTTGAGGGTCGTGGTCTTGCCGCTCCCGTTGGGTCCGATCAGGCCGTGGACCTGGCCAGGACGGATGTCGAGACCGACGCCATCGACGGCGCGCACCGCACCGAAGCTCAGGACGACGTTGCGCAGCTGGATGCTGTCCTGTACTTGTCCCGACCCAAGCAATTGCTGCAGAAGTGCCGGTTGCGGGGTGATCACCCGGTGCTGCTGCAGCGGTTTGCGGCTCTCGAAATCGAGCAGCGCTGCGATCCCGCCCGGCGCGACCAGGACGATCGCCAGCAGCAGCAGCGCGTAGAGGAAGGTGGACCAGCGGGCAAGCGGCGCAGCGATTTCCGGCAGCAGCGTCAGGATGATGGTGGCGAGCAGCGGGCCGAGGATCGATCCGCGCCCGCCGATCAGCACGGCGATGAAGAACAGCACCGACAGGTCGAACGTGAACGCTTCCGGCGTGATGTAGGTCTGCAGGCTGGCAAACAGTCCGCCGGCGATCGCAGCGACCGCACCGCTGAACAGGAACACCGTGACCAGCAGGCGGGGCTTGGAGATGCCCGTGGCCTCCGCAGCGACATCCGAATCACGCACGGCGACGAGGGCGCGGCCGAATCGGCTCTGCGCGATATTGAAGGTCATCCAGGTGCACAGGGCCGCCGCCGCCAGGCAGAAGTAGTAGAAGCCGGACGCGGTGTCGAACGGCGCCGGCAGAACGGGTCCCACCACGCCGATGCCGCCGCCGGTGACGCCCTGCCACGCGAGCACCACCTGGGTCACGATCGTGGAAAAGCCAAGGGTCGTGATCGCGAAGTAGAAGGTCCGCAGGCGCAGCGCCGGCAGGCCGACGATCACGCCGAACGCGGCACCGACAACCGCGGCAATGCCAAGGGCGAGGAACGGCGGCAGAGGCGCCGATACGTTGCCGGCGACCAGGACGCTGGTCGTATAGGCGCCGAGCGTGAGCAGGGCGACCCAACCGATCGCGAGTTGCCCGGCAAAGCCGACGACCAGGTTCAGCCCGGCGACCAGCACCCAGTAGATGGCGGCGCGGGAGGCGATCAGCACCCAGTAGTCGTTGCCGACGAACGGAACGAGACAGGAGAGGGCGAATATGCCGATCAGCGGCGCTAGCATCCGGCGGCGCCGGCCTGCGGAGGCCTGCGCGCTCGTCATGTCCTGCAGCGTGGAAGCCGGGGCCAGGTCCATCTCAGACCCGCCGGGCCGCGGGTGCGCCGAAAAGTCCCTGGGGCGCAGCCAGCAGGGCGATGATGAACAGCGCGAACACCGCGACCGAGGCGAAGATGCCGCCGACCAGGAAGGTGGCTGCCTGCTGGAAGATTCCGAGGGCGAATCCGCCGACGACCGCGCCGCGGTTGTTGCCCAGGCCGCCGAGGGCGACCGGAATGAAGCCGTAGAAGTTGAGGAGGGGGCCGTTGGCGACGAACGCCAGCAGAAGCGCGCCGCCGGCGAAGCCGGCGAGCCCGCCGATCACGCCGGCAAGCGCGTAGCTTGCCATCCGCAGCTTGCGCTCCGGCAGGCCGAGGGCGCGGGCGACGAAATTGTCCTCGGCGATGGCCACGAACGCGCGGCCGACCAGCGTATGGCGGTAAAGCAGTTCAAGGGCGATGACGGTGCCGGCGCAGGCCGCGATCGGCAGCCAGAACTTCTCGTCCCACAGTTCATCCGAACCTACCGGGAATATGCGCGGGAACGGCTGCGGCTCGGTGCTCCAGACGATCGCGGTGCTGTTCTGGATCATGCAGCGCGAGCGCGAGCGTCGAGAGCACATACAGGTGCTGGTCGAGGCTTTTGAGCACCGGCCGCACCGCGACGATCTCGGTGATGAGCCCGACCAGCGCGCAGCACGGCAAGCGTCGAACGACCAGTCCGACGATCATCGGCAGGCCGAGCCGCAGCACGAACATCGAACCGAAGACGCCGCCGAGCATGCCAAGCTGCCCGGCGGTGAAGCTCATGACGCGCGACGTCGCGAACATCGTGTTGTAGGTCACGCCGATGAGCGCGTAGATCGCGCCCACGGCGAGGCCGGAGGCCAGGATCGAGGCGAGCATGCGTGGGCCCGATCAGCCTTTGTAGCCGGCGCGAGCTTGAAGGTGCCGTCTCTCGCCGAGCAGGCATCGGACATCACGACGTCGCCGCCGGGATAGCCGTTGTGGTCGGTCGGCGAGTAGCTGTAGTCGCCGAAGTAGCCCGGGTAGGCCTTGATGCCGTTCCAGTGCTCGATGATGCCCGGGCCGGCGGAGGAGCCGGTCGCCTCGACCGCCTTGGCGATCAGGTTGACCGCGTCGACGCCCGCGGCGACCCACCAGAGCAGCGTATCGGCGAGGTCGACCTTGCCTTTCAGCTTGGTCGACCAGCTCCTGGGTGCGCGGCGGCAGCTTGCCGTTGGCGTCGTAGCTGCAGCTTCGATAGCCGACGGCATAGACCTTCTTCCAGTTCTCCGGCTTGTCGATCAGCTTGGCGACGTCGCCCGACGACATCGACGGATGCCCGACGAAGGCGACATCCCAGCCCATCGTCGGCGCGGGTGTTGAACAGACGCGCGTCCATGCCGGTGGACGTGCTCCAGACCACGATCGCCTGGGCGCCGGCGTTTCGGGCCCGCAGCATGTCCGGCGTCATGTCCGGCTGGGTCGCGTCGATGTTGGCCTGGTAGACGACCTCGGCGCCGTCCTTCTTGAGGGCGGCGACGGAAGCGTTCACCGCCGCGACGCCATAGCCGGTGGTGTCGCCGATCACCGCGACCTTCTTCGCCTTCAGGATGTCGAGGCAGTAGCCGCGAACCGCGTCGTCCCACTGGGTGTTGGACGGCGAGACGCGGAACGCATTCGGAAATTTCTGCGGGTCGATCAGGCTGTCGACCACGCAGGGATGGATGTTCGGCATCTTGGCGCGCGCCATGATCGGCGTACCGCGAGCGACTCACCGGAATTGGTCGGCCCCCAGATCGCGTGCACCTTGAGCTGGCTGAAATCATCTCCTGCGTGGCGTTGACCGCCTTGGTCGGATCGCCCTGGGTGTCGCGGGTGATGATTTCGATCTTGCGGCCCTTGACGCCGCCGGCGGCGTTGATGGCCTCGGCGGCGAAGACGACGCCGCGATTAAAGCCGATCGCCGGCGCCGAACTCGGGCCGGTCAGCGCGGCGAGCCAGCCGATCCGGATCGGTTCGGCCTGCGCAGCACAAGGCCGGCACGCCGAGCGTGGTTACGCTGGCCGCGGCGGCGGCCGCTGTCCCGAGGGCGAATCCACGACGTGTGATCATCATTGCAGCTTCTCCCGTAATGTTTGGGAGTCGTAGTCGATGGCGGGCGCGTCTACGCCCGCTCGAGGCGCGTCGATGTAGTCCGTGATTGAACGTGAAGCCGAAGCCCGGTCGTTCCGGCACCAGCGCATCGCCGTCGTCGAACTCGAGTCGTCTCGTGGTAGAGATCGGAAAACCAGGGCATGTATTCGAGGTAGTTCGCGTTCGCGAGCGCGCCGAGCACCTGGATGCTCGTCTCCGGGAAGAGATGGCTCGACACCGGAATGTCGTGGCTCTCCGCCATGTGACCGACTCGCATGAATTCGCTGACGCCGCCGACACGCTGCAGATCGGGCATCAGGACGTCGGCGGAGCGCAATTCCAGCATGCGCCGGAAGCCGTAGCGGGTGTATTCGGTTTCGCCGCTGGCGATCGGCGTGTCGAGCGCGGCCGCGACGCGCGCAAGCCCGTCGAGATCCCAGGCCGGCAGCGGCTCTTCGAACCAGGTCAGGTCGAATTCCTCCAGCGCCCGGCCAAGCCGGATCGCCTGGCTTTCGGATCAGGCCCTGATTGGCGTCGGCCATCAGCCGGACATGCGGACCGATCGCCTTGCGCACGGCGCGCACCCGGGCCACGTCGACTGCCGGGTCGGCGATACCGAGCCGCATCTTCATGGCCTTGAAGCCGGCGGCAGCGAACGCCTGCGGCCTGCTGCGACCAGTTCGCGGTCAGCGAAGACGACAGCCAGAGACCGCCGCTGTGATAGGCGGGCACCCGATCCGGCGCGCCGCCGAGCAATGCGGTAGAGCGGCATGCCCGGTGGTCTTGCCGAGCGCGATCCCAGAGCGCGCCATCGAGCGCGGAAATGCCGACGACCGGCACGCCCTTGTGGCCGAGGAAATTGATGTCCTTCCAGGCGCGCGCCCAGAACCCGGCGATATGGCCGGCGTCGCGGCCGACGAGGAGGTCGGCCAGTTCGTCGACCATCTGGCGCAGCACGCGGGTGCGGCGATCGTTGAGCGTGAAGACCAGGTTTTCGCCGACAACGCCATCGTCGCCGTGCACGAAAACCAGAATGCAGCCGAAGCAGTGGATCTGGCCGAGCGCGCTGCCGATCGGCTTGGCGAGCGGCACGACGACCTGGCGGGTCACCACCCGGACGACCTTCATGAATGACCTCCAGTAGTCGTTCGGGTCACTCGCCCCGGCGTATCGCGCGAGCACAGCGGGATCGGGATCGCACCCAAGGCCGGGCCGGGCGGCACCTTGATCCGGCCGTTGGCCGTGCGCACCCACGGATCGAAAGGATTGGCTTCCATCTCGAGCCACAGCACCTCGACCAGCGGTCGTTCCACCAGCGCCGCGGCAATGTGCAGGGTGGCGATGAAGCCGGGGCCGAAGTAGGGCGAATGCGGCGCCACTGCGACGCCGTGGGCGTCGCACAGGTCGATGACCCGGAGCATCTCGCCGATGCCGCCGATCTTGGAGACGCTCGGTTGCGCGACGTCGATGGCGCCGGCATCGATCAGCGACTTGAAGCCGAACAGGCCGGCGACGTTCTCGCCGGCCGAGATCGGAATGCCGCGGTGGCGCACCTGGGCCAGCCCGTCGCAATCCTCCGGCGGCCAGACCGGCTCTTCGAGCCACATCAGGCCGTCCTGCACCAGCGCGTCTGCCATTTCCAGCGCCTCGGGCACCGACCAGGCGCAGTTGACGTCGAGCATGATGCGGGCATCGGCCGCTCCGGGCGCGTTCTGGGCGGCGAGCGCCTCCTCGCGGGTGACCTCATGGAGCTTGACGTGACGATAGCCGGCGCGCAGGCGGCCGCGGTGTTCCGGGCCACCAGCGCCGGCTCGCCGTAGCGCAACAGGCTGGCATAGGCGTCGAGTTCGGTCTGCCGGGCGCCGCCGAGCAGCGCGTGCAGCGGCTGGCCGGTGCGCTTGCCGAGCAGGTCCCACAGCGCGATCTCGACGCCGAAAAGGCATAGACGAACGGCCCGTTGCGCCCCAGCAGATGGACGGCCTGCAGGACGTCGCGCGTAAGTCCGCGGATGTCGCCGGCGTCGCGTCCCACGATCAGCGGCGCGACGATGCTGTCGAGCGCCGCCTTGGTCGACGGGATCGCGGCATGGCCGAACGCCTCGCCCCAGCCGACCAGGCCGTCATCGGTCTCGACCCGGACCAGCAGGATCTCGAGGTGCGTCCACGGCTTGCCGGCGAAGAGCGGCGAAGGCCCGCCCATGTCGAACGGAAGCGCCACGACACTCGACTCGATCGACAGAATCTTCATTCGTCTCCGTACTTCGCATCAGAGCCTGGCTGACGCGTTTCGCCTGTCGCAAGCGGGTGCCGCTCAGGTCCGGGAGGTAACTTAGCCGAGCGAGACAATAAGTTCAATCCAACCCGGTTTAATTATTCATAATCCGAACTTATGTCGCTCACCTTCCGCCAGCTCCAGGTACTCCATGCGGTCAGCCGCACCGGCTCGGTCACCGGCGCCGCAACCGCGCTCGGTGTCTCGCAGCCAGCGGTCAGCATGATGCTGAGGGAGTGCGCGAAAGCGGCTGGCTTCCCGGTCTTTGCCCGGCGGCAGGGCCGGCTGCAGCCGACCGCCGAAGTCACGGGGCTGCTGGGCGAACTCGACCGGGTCTTCAGCGGTGTCGACCGGATCAACCGCGTCATCGAAGACATGCGGGTCACCGGCGCCGGCACGATCCAGATCGCAGCCACGCCCACGCTGGCGGACAACCTGCTGCCGCTGGCGATTGCAGACTTCCAGCGAACCCGTCCGAACGTCCGGATCACCGTCAACGCGATGGACAACTTCAGCGTCGTCAGCGAGGTTGCACGGGAGAACGTCGACCTCGGACTGGCGCTGTCGCCGTTCATGCACGTCGATGCCCGCCAGATCGAACTGTGCGTCGCCGAACTGGTCTGCGTCGTGCGTCGGGACAGCCCGCTTGCATCGCGCGCTACGATCAGCCCCAAGGATCTGGCAGGTTACCCGCTGATCTCCTTTCGCAAGACGCTGCCGCTGGGGCTGGTGGTCGAGCAGGCCTTTGCACAGGCCGGCGTTCCGCAGCGGGTCGCAATGGAGGTCAACCAGTCGTCGGTGGCCTGCGCGCTCGCGCGTGCCGGTGTCGGCGTGGCGATCATCGATCCGTTCTGGCTCATCGGCAACACCGATCGCAACCTGGTCCGGATCAAGCTCACGCCGCGTGCGGAGGTGAGGGCACAGGTCCTGGTGTCGAAGAACACGAGCATGTCCCGGGCCACCCGCTTGTTCCTCTCGTCCCTGCGCGGCATGGCCGAGGCCTTCAAGCGCGACAAGGTGATTTGAGGGCGTTCCGCGTGGGGAGGCTTGGCGACTGCCCTGTGCAGCGGATTCCGGGATCAGGAGTAGGATTGCACTGCCTTGGTGCGGTCTTACACCGCCGAGGCCGCAGTTCAAATGAGGAGACGCTGATGATTGCGAAGATCGTGCTGGTATTGGCAATGGGAATTTCGTTCGCCTCTCACGCGGCCGGGCCTGAAACCGCCAAGCTTCGGATCGCAGCGATTCCGATCGCGGGATTCACGCCGATCTATGCCGCCGACAAGCTCGGTTATTTCAAGGAACAGGGGCTCGAAGTCGCCATCGACAAGGCCTCCGGCGGCGCTCAGACGTTGCCGTTGCTGGTTCAGGGCACGCTGCAGTTGGCGGTCACGCCAGTAGTGACGGTGGCCATGGCCAACCAGCAGGGCTTCGACATTCGCCTGATTCCCCCCGCGCTCGACGAGAAGCGGGTCAGCCCCGGCCAGACCGCGCAAATCGTTCTGGCGGACGGCCCGATAAAGTCGCCAGCCGACCTCAAGGGGCGGCGCGTGGCGGTCAATGTGATCAACAGCGTGAACTGGCTGTACGACCGGGCCTTCGTGCGGGCGAAGGGCGGGATCGATCCGGCCGAGGTCCAATACACCGAGGTGCCATTCCCTTCCATGGTGGACACCCTGCTGCGCGGCTCGGTTGACGCGATCAACGTCCCGCAGCCCTTCCACCATATCGCGGTCGCAACCGGCAAGGTACGCGTGCTCGGCTATCCTTTCGTCGAGACCCAGCCCGGAATGCACATCGCCCCATATGCCGGCACGGCGAAGTGGCTCGACGCCAATCCGAATACGGTCAAGGGTTTCGTGTCCGCCATGCGTAAGGCGATCGAGTACATGCGCAGTAATCCGGAGGAGGCGAAGAAGCTCATCTCCGAGTTCACCGGTGCCAAACCGGAAATGGTGCAGGCAGTGCCCGTGGACGACTGGTCAACCTCCCTGTCGGTCGACGATGTCGCGAAGACACTAGCGGTAATGAAGCAGGAAGGCGTCCTGAAGAAGGATCTGGTTGCGAAAGACATGATCCACCATGTCGGCAATTAGGGAAGCTGATCCTCGCACGCTGGCCTGTTCGCCGCCACCGGGTGAAGTCGCCGCGCCTGCCGTATCGGTACGCGGGGTGGGGAAGTCGTTCCCCACCGGTTTGACGGCCTTGACGAACGTTTCCTTCGATATCGAGGATCGCGGCTTCACCAGCCTGCTCGGGCCATCCGGATGCGGGAAGTCCACGTTGCTCAAGATGATTGCAGGCTTGATACCGGCATCCGAAGGCGAGATCCGTCTGCAGGACACGGTCGTAAGAGCGCCCCCGCCCGGTCTCATCTATGTGTTCCAGCAATACTCGAAGTCCCTGCTGCCGTGGAAAACCGTACTTGGCAACCTGATGTTCGGTGCCCGCAGCCCACGGGCGCGCCAACTTGATGGCAGTCCGGTGACCGAGGCGGATTGCCTGAAGTACATCGACCTGGTCGGCCTGACCGGACACGAGCACAGCTATCCGGCGCAGTTGTCAGGCGGGATGCAGCAGCGGGTGGCCATCGCCAGGGCGCTGGTGGCCCGGCCCCGGATCCTGCTGATGGACGAACCTTTCAGCGCGCTCGACGCGCTCACGCGAGAGGGTCTGCAGGACCTGCTGTTGCGTCTGTGGCAGGAGGTCGGCCTGACCGTCGTGTTCGTGACGCACGATATATCCGAAGCCATTTACCTGTCCGATCGGATCGTGGTCCTGGCGGGTACACCGGCCAGTGTCGCGGCCCACATCGAGGTCGAGGTGCCCCGGCCTCGGGATCAGGTGGCTACACGCGAGGGCGAGCCGTTTCTGGCGCTCAGGCGCTTGCTTTACCAGATGGTTGTCGGGAGGGCCGGATGAGTTTGAACCGGGTCCTCGAGCGCGTGCCGGGCGTGCTGCTCATCCTGCTGCTGCTCGGCCTGTGGGAGGCGAGCGTGCGCCTGGAATGGACCGTGTCGCCGACCTGGCCGCCGGTTTCCGAGGTGCTGTCAACTTTCTGGACCAGCTTGCTGGATGGCACTTATTTCGCGGTGATCGGTTCCAGCCTGCGGCGCCTGTTCATCGGCTATTTCCTCGCAGTGGCTCTCGCCCTGTCGATCGGTCTGGTGATGGGCGTCTGGCGGGCCTTCTACCTGCTGGCCGAGCCGCTGGTGGAGTTTCTGCGCCCGATCCCGAGCCCGGCCTATCTGCCGATGGCCATCCTGTTCCTCGGCATCGATGACGTCATGAAAGTCTTCATGGTCGCCTTCGCGGCGTTTTTCCCGATCCTCCTCAATACCGTGAGTGGCGTTCGCAGTGTCGACCCGGTACTGCTGGAGACAGGAAAGACGTTCGGCTATGGTCGCTGGCAGATCATCACGAGAATCCTGCTGCCTGCCTCCGCGAGTTTCGTGCTGACGGGGATGCGGATCAGCCTGGCAATCGCGCTGATCGTGACGGTGATCGCCGAGATGGTGGCCGGCAACAACGGCATCGGTTTCTACGTACTCAACGCCCAGCGTTCCTTTCTGGTGCCTGAGATGTATGCCGGTGTGATCGCACTTGCTCTGGTGGGCTTCGCATTGAACAAGCTTTTCGTGCTGGTGGAGCACAGACTGCTGCACTGGCAGAAGGGAGGTCAGGATGTCATCCTCTGACGAGCAGCTCGTCGAGTTCGTGCGAGCCGCGGCGGCGGTGCGCGGGCTGTCCATCGACGAGTCATGGACGCCGGCTGTGGCGCAGCACTTGAAGAGGCTACTGGATGCTGCGCAGTTTCTCGAGTCGGGAAGCCTGAAGTCCGAGGACCTGGCACCGAGGTTTGAACCGTGAGCATGCAGTGGCTGGATGCGTGCGGCACCGCTCAGGCGATCCGTGCAGGCGATCTTTCGGCGGTGGAGGTGGTGGCGGCGTCGCTGCGCAGTGCTGCAACGGTCGGTGCTTCGCTCAACTGCTACACCGCGACTTTCGAGGAGGCCGCCCTGTCGCAAGCGCAGCGGGTGGACGCTGCGAGGAAGGCCGGCGCTGCCCTGGGACCGCTGGCGGGGGTGCCGATGGCGGTGAAGAACCTGTTCGATGTTGCCGGCCTGGTCACGCTAGCCGGCTCGGCGATCAACCGTGACAACCCCGCGGCGGCCGAGGATGCGACCGCGCTGAGGCGCCTTCGTGAGGCGGGCGCCGTGCTGACCGGCGCCCTGGGCATGGACGAATACGCTTACGGATTCACCAGCGAGAACACGCATTACGGCCCGGTCCGCAATCCGCACGACCCATCGCGGACGGCTGGCGGATCGTCCGGGGGATCCGGTGCGGCCGTTGCCGGCGGATGCGTTCCCCTGGCGCTTGGAACGGATACCAACGGGTCGGTCAGAGTTCCGGCCTCACTGTGCGGCCTTTTCGGGCTCAAACCCACCTACGGGCGGGTATCGCGCGGCGGGACCGCACCGTTCGTGCCCAGCCTCGACCATGTCGGCTGGCTGACGCGCAGCGTTCGTGACGCCGCCTTGGCCTTCGACCTGATGCACGGGCACGATCCGAGAGATCCGGTCAGTAGCCGGCGGGCGCAGGAGAAAACGCAGGCGGTGCTTGAGGACGGGATCGGTGATCTTCGTATCGGCACGGCGGTGGACTACTTCCAGGCGGAGGCGACACCGGCGGCACTCGACGCGACGCAGGAGGTGGCGCTCGCACTGGGTGCGTCGTCCGAGCAAATCGTCGTCGACGCAGCGCAGGCGAGGCAAGCCGCGATGATCGTGAGCGCGGTGGAGGGTAGTGCCATGCACTTCGAGAATCTCAGAAAGCGGCCCGCAGACTTCGATCCGATGACCCGGGACCGGTTCCTGGCCGGGGCACTCGTACCGGCGGAGATCTACGTGCGTGCCCAGAGGTTCCGGCTCGCGTTCCGGGAGGCGCTTCACCGCGTGTTCTCGCGTGTCGATGTCCTGATCGCGCCGGCGACGCCGATGGTCGCGCCCAGGATCGGACAGGAAACCATCGAGATCGGTGCCGGAACCTACCCCTCGCGCGCCCACCTGGGGCGGTTCACGCAACCGATCTCGTTTGTCGGATTGCCGGTCATGGTCGTGCCGATGAGAACTGCCGGCGGCTTGCCGATCGGCGTGCAACTGATTGGAGCGCCGTTCGGGGAAGCAGCCTTGCTGCGGGCGGCGCGCCTGCTGGAAGCGCAGCAGGTGGTCGAGGTTATCCGCCCCATCGGCTGAGGCCGCTCGCGCCGATCGGGCGGCGAGCAATCCCGGTACCCATGGAGACAAGGAATGGACATCAACCGTGCCGACGTCGTCGAGGAAGTCAGGAAGCGCTTTCTCCAGTACGAGGAAGCGATCAACACCAACGACGTCGCGATCCTGGACGATTGTTTCCTCGACGGCCCGCACACGGTCCGCTTCGGAATGCGGGAAGAACTCTGGTCATCGGACGAGATCAAGGCGTTTCGCCGCACGCCCAACACGGCGGGCATGCGGCGGCGCCTCGTCCGATACGAGATTGCAGCCTATGGGGACAGCATGGCCGTGGCGAATGCGGTGTTCACGCGGGACGGTATCGACAAGATCGGGCGGCAGTCGCAGACCTGGGTGAAGCTGGACGGCTGCTGGCGGGTGGTTTCCGCCCATGTGAGCCTGGTCGACCCGCGCCCCGAATGACATGTGCCCGGCGGTCATGCTAAGTTGCCGGGAAAACACGACTTAACCACGACAGGATCCGACCGTGCACGACCTCCTATTTCGCAACGCGCTGATATTCGACGGCACCGGTGGCGAGCCTGTGACCGGCGATGTCGCCGTCACTGCCGGCCGTATCGTCGCCGTCGGCCCGGCCCTGCAGGCCGAGGCACGCGAGGTGATCGCGGCCGATGGCCTCGCCCTGATGCCGGGCATCATCGACAGCCACACCCATTTCGACGCCCAGATCACCTGGGATCCGACGGTGCGGCCGTCGCCGGCGCTGGGCGTCACCACCGCGGTGATCGGCAACTGCGGATTCACCATCGCGCCGTGCAAGCCGAAGGACCGCGACATCACCATGCGCAATCTGACCCAGGTGGAGGGCATGTCGCTGGAAGTGCTGCGCCAGGGGATCGCCTGGAACTTCGAGACCTTCCCGGAATATCTGGACCAGCTTCGACGCCAGCGCAGCGCGGTCAATGTCGCCGCCTATGTCGGTCACAGCAGCGTGCGCACCTACGTGATGGGCGGCGACTCCGCCAGCCGCGTGGCCACCGATGACGAGATCGCCCGCATGCAGGACCTGGTCCGCGAAGCCATGCAGGCCGGCGCGGTCGGCTTCGCCAGCAGCACCTCACCGGCGCACAACGGCGAGGGCGGCCGGCCGATGCCGTCCCGCCTGGCGGACGACCGGGAAATGCGGGCGCTGGTGTGCGCCATGGGCGAGGGCGGTCAGGGCGTCTACATGCTGACGAAGGGCGGGCACACGCCGATCCCGTTTCTCGAGTCGCTGGCCGCGGACAGCGGCCGCCCGGTGATGGTTGCCGCCTTGCTTCACAACAGCACCAATCCGCGCGCGGTTTTCGACGACCTGGACGCGATCACTGCCGCCAACACGCGCGGGCATCCCCTGATCGGCCAGGTATCCTGCTGTCCGCTGACGATGGACTTCACGATGCAGTCTCCCTATCCGGTCGAAGGGCTGCAGAGCTGGAAGCCGGCGCTCGGCCTCCAGGGCGAAGCCTTGCTGGCGATGCTGGCAAGCCGCGAGTTCCGCGACGGCGTGCGGGCGGAGCTTTCGTCACCCACCACCTTCCGGTTGTTCAACGGCGAGTGGGACAAGGTCCAGATCGTCGAGACCGCGACGCCGGGGCTTGCGCACTACGAGCAGCAGAGCATCGCCGAGATCGCGCGCGAAGAAAGCCGCGACCCGCTCGACGTGATGCTGGACGTTGCGGTCCAGGAGAAGCTCCAGACGGTTTTCACCGCGCAACTGCTCAATTCGGACGAAGACGCCGTCGGCCGCATGCTCAACCATCCCCACAGCATCGTGAGCCTGAGCGATGCCGGCGCGCACCTGACCTTCTTCAACGACGCCGGCTTCGGTCTGCACCTGCTCGGATACTGGGCCCGAGACCGTCAGCGGATGTCGATGAGCGAAGCGGTGCGACGCCTCACCAGCCAGCCGGCGCAGGTGTTCGGGATGGACCGGCGTGGACTGATCCGCGAGGACTACGCGGCCGACCTGCTGTTGTTCGATCCGGCGACGGTGGGACGTGGGCCGAAGCGCCGGGTGTTCGACCTCCCGGGTGGCGCCCCCCGCCTGACCACCGACGCCGTCGGCGTGCATGGGGTCTGGGTCAACGGCGCCCAAGTCGCCAACGCGGCCGGGCTCGTGCCGTCGGTGCCGCTGGCCGGCGAATTGCTGACCCGATTTTCGACGCCCGCCTGATCCGGCTGGATCTGGTGATCAACAGGAGGACTCAGTGCCTATCGGATTTCGCATTCTTCAGCGCCAGGACAAGGTGGCGGCGGCCGATGTCGAGCGCTTCCGGCACCTGCCGGTTGCCAACGTCAGCGATGTGATGGCGCGCATGTCGGCTGGTGGTGCCCGGCTGCGGCCGATGCACGACTGCACTGCGACCCTGTCGGGGCCGGCGCTGACGGTTCGAACGCGCCCCGGCGACAACCTGATGGTGCACAAGGCGCTCGATCTGGCCGAGCCCGGCGACGTGATCGTCGTCGACGGCGCGGGCGACCTGACCAATGCCCTGATCGGCGAACTCATGGTGAGCTACGCTGTCCGCAAGCAGGTTGCGGGGATTGTCATCTACGGCGCCATCCGCGATCTGGCGTCGATCCGGGCCGGATCGTTCCCGGTGTTCGCCGCCGGTGTCACCCATCGCGGACCCTACAAGGATGGTCCCGGCGAGATCAACGTACCGATTGCAATCGACGGCATGGTGATCGCTCCGGGAGACCTGATCCTCGGCGACGACGACGGGCTGCTGTGCGTGCCGCTCGCGCATGTCGATTCAATCCATGCCAAGGCCAAGGCGAAATACGATGCCGAACAGCTGACCCTCGCTGAGATCGGCGGCAGCGGTCAGGACCGCTCCTGGGTGGACGCCGCGCTCAAGCGCCTCGGCTGTGAAATTGAAGGACAGGACCGGGTGCCATCGCAAGCGCCGCGGCGCGGGCCTTGACCTCGCCTGACCGGGAGACAGCGCAAGTGGGCAGCACGGACGTGTTACGGATCGAATCGATGAAGGACAAGTGCTCGCCCGCGGAGTGGCAGGCCCGGGTGGATCTCGCGGCCTGTTACCGGCTGGTCGATCTGTACGGCATGTCGGACATGATGGCCAACCATATCTCGTCGCGCGTACCCGGCGAGGACGGCGCTTTTCTCATCAATGCCTACGGCCTGATGTACGAGGAGATCACCGCCTCGAGCCTGATCAAGGTGGACCATTCCGGGGCCATCCTGTCCAAGCCCGATTTCGGCGAACTCGATTACGGCATCAACAAGGCCGGTTACGTCATCCACAGTGCGGTGCACGAGGCGCGTCCTGAGGTCGCCTGCGTGATCCATACCCACAGCTGGGCCTCGATGGCGGTCTCCGCGCTCGAATGCGGCTTGTTGCCGGTGACGCAGACCGCCATGCGCTTCCTGAAGATCGGCTATCACGACTACCAGGGCGTGGTGCTGGACCTGGCGGAGCAGGCGTCGCTGGTGGCGGACCTCGGCGACGGCGAAGCGCTGATCCTGCGCAATCACGGCGTATTGACCGTGGGCAATACCGTCGGCGAAGCCTTCAACTGGATGCACCGCCTGGAACTGGCATGCCGCTCGCAACTGGCCGCGATGGCCACCGGCAGTCCGCTGCGCCAGGCTTCCGAGGCGGTGCTGCAGGAGACCTGGAACAACTACCAGCCGAAGACCCGGCGGCCCTACGGCTTGATGGAATGGCCGGCATTGCTGCGCAAGCTGGGACGGCTCGATCCGTCCTTCCGGGAATGAGCGCTACGCAAGACAGGCCGCTGCGCATCCTGTTGTCCCGAAAGACCTGCGATCGCATCGGCAGCACGATCGCCGAAGTCCTCGGCAATCGTCGTTTCGAGCCGGTCATCGCGTCGCCCCTGCCGGACGAAGACCCGCGCGACGTGGACATCGCGTTCATCTCGCGCGATGTCACCGGGATCTCGACCAAGCACGTGATCGCCGAGTCGCTGGAAGCGTTCTACGCCTCGCTGCGCGCGTCGGCCGGGTTGCGCTGGGTGCATGCCCATTCCGCCGGCGCGGATCGCCCGATCGTCGCGGAACTCAGGGCCCGCGGCGTGACCGTCACGCTGTCGTCGGGCGCGAACGCGCCGATCGTGGCGCAGACGGCCCTGGCGGGCATCCTGGCGCTGGCCCGGGAATTCCCCAGGCTCTTCGATGCCCAGCGCGAGCGCCGGTGGGCGCCGCTGGTGGGCGCCGCCTTGCCTGCGGACCTGGCCGGGCAGACCGCGATCGTCGTCGGTTGGGGTCCGATCGGACGGCGCATCGCCGAACTGCTGCGGGTGCTCGGACTGCAGGTGATCGTGGCCCGCAGCACGGAGAATCCGGCGGCCGCCGGCATCGAAACCGTGCGCTTCGAAGCGCTCCGGACGGTGGCCGGCAGGGCCCACTGGCTGGTCCTCGCCTGTCCCTTGAGCGATCGCACCCGGCGCCTGGTGGATGCCCGCCTGCTCGCCGGCCTGCGCCCCGGCGCCCGGCTGGTGAACGTGGCGCGCGGGGAAGTGGTCGTGGAGCAGGCGCTGATCGATGCCCTGCGATCCGGCGCGTTGTCCGGCGCCTATCTCGACGTCTTCGAGCACGAGCCGCTCGATCCGCAGTCTCCCTTGTGGGGGCAGGAGAACGTCATCGTCACGCCTCATTCGGCCGGCCACTCCGACGGCAACGAGGCGCGGGTGGACCGGATCTTCCTGGAGCACCTGCGAGAATGGCGCAACCAGCCGACTCTTCAACAGGAACCGCAATGACGCTGATTGCCTCTCGTATCAACCGGATAAAACCCTCGGCCAGCACCATGGCCGGACAGCGCGCGCGCGAGTTGCGTGCAGCGGGGCGCGACATCGTCGGCCTCACCTCCGGCGAACCGGATTTCGACTCGCCGGAGAACGTCGCCGAGGCCGTCGTGCGTGCCATGGCCGAGTCCAGGACCAAGTACACGGATGTCGGCGGCACCCCCGAGTTGAAGGCCGCGATCAGGCGCAAGTTCCAGCGGGAGAACCAGCTGGATTACTCCGCCTCCGAAATCATCGTCGGCACCGGCGGCAAGCAGGTGATCTTCAATGCCCTCATGTGCACGGTGGAGGCGGGCGCCGAGGTCATCGTGCCGGCGCCTTACTGGGTGTCCTATCCCGACATCGTTCTGCTGGCGGGCGGCTCGCCGGTGTTCGTACGGTGCCCGCCTGAGCACGGCTTCAAGCTCCGGCCGGAAGATCTGGAAAAGGCCATCACGCCGAGAACACGCTGGCTGATTCTCAACGCGCCGAACAATCCCAGCGGCGCGGTCTACAGCCGCGACGAATTGAAGGCGCTGGCCTCGGTGCTGCTGCGCCATCCGGACGTGTGGATCCTCACGGACGACATGTACGAGCACATCCTCTACGACGGCCGGGCCTTCGCCACCATTGCCCAGGTCGAGCCCGGACTCAAGTCGCGAACCCTGACGGTCAACGGGGTCTCGAAGGCCTATGCCATGACCGGATGGCGCATCGGTTACGGTGGCGCGCCGGTCGAACTGGTGAAGGCGATGACCAAGCTGCAGTCGCAAAGCACTTCCAACCCGTCTTCGATCGGCCAGGCCGCGGCACTGGAGGCACTGAGCGGCCCGCAAGACTTCATCGCTCAGCGCACCGCCACCTTCCAGCAGCGGCGGGACCGCGTCGTCGCGCTGTTGAACGAGGTGCCGGGCATTTCCTGCCACCAGCCCGAGGGCGCCTTCTACGTGTTTCCTTCCTGCGAGGGGGTCCTCGGCAGGAAGACGCCGGCGGGGCGGGTGCTGGAAAGCGACGAGGACTTCATCCTCTACCTGCTCGACGAGGAGAACCTCGCGGTGCTGCAGGGTGCGGCCTACGGGGTTTCCCCGTTCTTTCGCATCTCCTTCGCCGCCTCGATGGCGCTGCTGGAAGAAGGCTGCCGGCGCGTCAGGCGCGCTTGCGAAAAACTTGCCTGAAGGAGACGAACTTGCAGGATCTGCATCGCTTGACAGCCATTGAGGCGGTTGCCTTGCTCGAAAAGCGGGAGGTGTCCCCGCTCGAGCTGATCGACGTGGCGGCTGCGCGCATCGCCCGTACCGACCCGCAGCTCAATGCCATACCGACCTTGTGCCTCGATCGTGCCCGCACCCGCGCACAGCGGCTGATGAAGGAGCCGGCGCAGGAGCGGCCGGCCCATTTCCTGCACGGCCTGCCGATCGTCGTCAAGGACAATGTCGAAGTCGAGGGCGTGCGCTGCACCTTCGGATCCCCGATCTTTGCCGACAACGTATCCACCCAGTCCGACATCGTCGTGCAGCGGCTCGAAGCCGCCGGTGCCCTGGTCATCGGCAAGAGCAATATCCCGGAGTTCGCCGCCGGCGGCTACACGTCCAACCCGGTCTTCGGCATCACCCGAAATCCCTGGAACACCGCGGTGACGCCGGGGGGGTCGTCAGGGGGAACCGCGGCCGCGCTGGCGGCCGGCCAGGTCTGGCTGGGCACCGGCAACGACTTCGGTGGCAGCATCCGCACGCCCGCAAGCTTCTGTTCGCTGGTCGGCCTGCGCCCGACCCCGGGGCTGGTGCCGCGCATCCAGAAGCAGCCGTACTCGCCGTTCAACGTGGAGGGCCCCCTCGCGCGTACCGTTGCGGACTGCGCGCTGATGCTCGAATGCGAGGCCGGCCACCATCCGCGCGACCCGCTCTCGGCGCCGGTCGTGCCGGGCAGCTTCCTGCAGGCGGCCCTGCAGCCCCGTCGCCCCGACAGGGTGGCGCTCAGCATGGACCTGGGCGTCGCGCCGGTGGTCAGTCCCGAGGTCAGTCGGGTCTGCCGCTCCCTCGGCGAAAGGCTCGCCGGAACCGGCTGCACAGTGGAGGAGACCTGCCCCGACCTGCACGATGCGCAGGCGACTTTCCGGACCCTGCGCGGGGTCGCCTTCGTGGCAAACATGAGGACCCTGCTCGCGACCGAACGATCGAGACTGAATCAGGACGTGATCGCCAACGCTGAGTTCGGCCTCGGCCTGACCGTTCCGGATATCGTTGCTGCCGAACTGGCGCACGGGGAAATCGTGCGGCGGATGGCCGCGTTCTTCGAGAAGCACGATCTTCTCATCTGTCCCACCGTCCTCTGCCCGCCGATCCCGGTCGAGCAGCGATACGTCGAGCGCCTGGATGGCGTCGCGCTGGGCGACTACCTCGGCTGGCTGGTCATGACCGTTGCCGTGTCCGCCACGGGCTGCCCGGTGCTCGCGCTGCCCTGCGGCTTCACGGCCGATGGCCTGCCGGTGGGGGTCCAGGTGATCGGCCCGCCCCGCAGCGAAACCCGTCTCTTCGCCATGGGGGCCTACCTGGAGCAGCTCCTGGCGGTCTCGCCGGCGACGCCGATCGATCCGCGCGCGCCGGGCGGCATGCACTGACGGCATCCCCAAGCCGCGATGAAGTACCTGCTGGAGGCTTCCCGCCGAGTGGACTCGCTCAATGCACTGGTGGGGCGCTCCGTGCGATGGCTGATCCTGCTGGCGGTGGTGGTGAGCGCCGGCAACGCGATCGTGCGCAAGGCGTTCCAGACGAGTTCCAACGCGCTGCTGGAGATCCAGTGGTACCTGTTCGCGGCGGTCTTCCTGCTGTGCGCGGGGTACGCCCTGCTCGCCAATGTCCATGTGCGCATCGACTTCGTGTCGTCGCGATTGTCGCCGCGGTCCCGCGCCTGGATCGAGATCCTGGGTCTGGTGCTGTTCGCGGTGCCGTTCTGCTGGCTGCTCATCCAACTGTCGCTGCCGCTGGTCCTCGACGCACTGCGCAGCGGCGAGGTGTCGCCCAATGCCGGCGGGCTGCTGCGCTGGCCCGTCTATGCGCTGTTGCCGCTCGGCATGCTCCTCCTGCTGCTGCAATGCCTGTCCGAACTGATCAAGCAGGTGGCCTTCCTGCGCGGGCTCAACCCTGCGCGCGGCAACACCCATGGCTGAGCCGCCTGCCGGCCGCCCGGGTCGGGGCGACTGATGGACGCGATCGCGGCGCAGTTCGTGCCGCTGC
This sequence comes from uncultured beta proteobacterium, assembly GCA_963834335.1. Lineage (GTDB taxonomy): Bacteria > Pseudomonadota > Gammaproteobacteria > Burkholderiales > Burkholderiaceae_E > Lautropia. The sequence goes on from CAWIBK010000009.1 coordinate 905,574, forward strand.
TGTTTGCCGGCCTGCTGGTCTTCCTGCTGACCGGATTTCCCGTGGCATTCGGACTGGCCGCGACCGGCCTGTCGTTCGGGCTGCTAGGCATGGCGCTGGGTCTCTTTCCTCTGGTGCTCTTCCAGGCGCTGCCTCTGCGGGTGTTCGGAGTCATGCAGAACGACACGCTGCTGGCGGTGCCCTTCTTCACGTTCATGGGCATCATCCTCCAGGAGAGCGGGATCGCCGAGGATCTCCTCGAGACCGTCGGACAGGTGTTCGGACCATTGAGGGGTGGGCTCGCCCTGGCGGTGGTTGTCGTCGGTGCCCTGCTGGCGGCGACCACCGGCGTGGTGTCGGCTGCGGTCGTCTCGATGGGCCTGATTTCGCTGCCGGTCATGCTGCGTTATGGCTACAACCGCAGCCTCGCCACGGGCGTGATCATGGCCTCGGGAACGCTGGCACAGGCAATCCCGCCCTCCGTGGTCCTGATCGTGCTCGCGGACCAGATGGGCCGCTCGGTCGGAGACATGTATGCCGGTGCCCTGGTGCCCGGATTGCTGCTTGTCGGTGTCTACTGCCTGTATGTCATTGCGATCGCGATCATCAGGCCGCAATGGGTGCCGGCCTTGCCGGCCGAGGCGCGGATCTACGGCGAAGCGAATGGCGCAAGCGGGCACCGTTCGCTGCTGGCCCTGGCAACCGGGACCGTGGCAGCGGGGGTCGGCTGGTCGATGTTCCACGACAGCCTCATGGGCCCGCTGGTTGGCCGCACCGGCAGTGCGCCCCTGGACGAGGTCGTCATCGTCTCCATCTGCGCCGGCGCACTGTTCGCCATGGCTTTCGCGCTGACCGACAGGTTGCTGCGCCTGGGACTGCTATCGCAGTTGTCCCGGCGGGTCACCCTCATGCTGGTGCCGCCGCTGGTGCTCATCTTCCTGGTGCTTGGAACGATTTTCCTGGGTGTGGCCACGCCGACCGAGGGCGGCGCGATGGGCGCTGCGGGCGCGCTGGTGATGGCGGCGCTGCGGGGCCGTCTGGGCGATTCGGCGGTGCTCACGAGGGCGGTGGACCAGACCGCCAAGCTGACCAGTTTCGTCATCTTCATCCTCATCGGTGCGACGGTCTTCAGCTTCACCTTCAACGCCGTGGACGGCCACGTCTGGGTCGAACACCTGTTCCTGGGCCTTCCCGGCGGCAGCCTCGGCTTCCTGGTCGCCGTCAACCTGCTGGTGTTCCTGCTCGGTTGTTTCCTCGACTTCTTCGAGATTGCCTTCATCGTCATCCCGCTCCTGGTTCCTGTCGCTGAAAAACTGGGGATCGACCTGATCTGGTTCGGCGTGACGATCGCGATGACACTTCAGACGTCCTACCTGACGCCACCCTTCGGATTCGCGCTGTTCTTCATCCGCAGCGTTGCTGCACCCCGGGACTATGTCGACCGCGTCACCAGTCGGCCGATCCGCGCGGTCACCACTGCGCAGATTTATCGCGGTTCCATTGCTTTCCTGGTGCTTCAGGTGATCATGGTGGCGGTAATGATCCGTTTTCCCGGCCTGGTGACCGACCGGCTGGACCGGCCCCGGGCGGTCGACCTGCAACAGATGAGGATAGCGCCGGAGCCGGGGGGCTACGGCGCCGGTCGAAACGCGAGCGAACCCGAGGATCCGACGGAGCGGATCCGGCGTGCGCTCGAGAGGGACGCGGGGCGGTGACGGTTTCGTGAAGAGCCGGGGGTTTCCCGGAAGGCAGTTGATGACCAACAGGAGGAGACTATGGATCGTCGATCACTCGTAAAGCACGCCGGCCTGGCCGGCATTCTCGCGACCGGTGTCGCACCGGCCGTGCATGCGCAAGCGGCGATCCGCTGGCGCCTCGCCCACAGCTTCCCGAAGTCGCTGGACACGATCTTCGGGACCGCCGAGGTCTTCGCGAAGATGGTGAACGACCTGTCGGGCGGCAAGTTCACCATCAGCGTGCATGCGGCCGGCGAACTGATGCCGGCGTTCGGCGTGCTCGACGGCGTGCAGAACGGAACGGTGGAATGCACGCACACCGCATCGAACTTCTTTGCCGGCAAGGACGAGACCTTTGCCTTCAACGGCATTCCCTTCAGCCTCAACTCCCGCCAGATGAACGCCTGGATGTACGACGGCAACGGCCTCAAGCTGATGCGGGAGTTCTACCGTGGGTTCAACGTCATCAGCTTCCCGATGGGGAATACCGGCGCGCAGATGGGCGGCTGGTACCGCAAGGAAATCAAGTCGCTCGACGACATGAAGGGGCTGAAGCTGCGTGTGTCGGGTCTGGTCTCCGGCAAGGTCTATGAGCGGCTTGGCGTGGTGCCGCAGAGCATTCCCGGTGGCGAGATCTACCAGGCACTGGAGAAGGGTACCCTCGATGCGGTGGAATTCAGCGGCCCGGCCGACGACCAGAAACTCGGGTTCTTCAAGGTGGCGCCGCACTATTACTACCCCGGCTGGCATGACGGCAGCCCCCAGCTCGACCTGTTCGTTGGAATCAAGGCGTTCGAGGCGCTGCCCGCCGAGTACAAGGCAATGGTGGAGGCGGCAGCTTCGCATGCCCATGTGCTCATGCAGGCGCGCTACGACGCGAGAAATCCGACAGCCTTGAAGCAGCTGGTCGCGCAGGGCACCAAGCTGCATCGGTTTCCGAAGGAGATCATCGAGGCGGGATTCAAGGAGTCCCAGGCGCTTTACGGCGAACTGGCGGCAAAGAATCCGAACTGGAAGAAGGTGTGGGACGACTACGCCCAGTTTCGCGCCGACCAGAACCTGTGGTTCAGCTTTGCCGAAGCCAGCCAGGACGGCTTCCTGCAGGCGCAGAAGCTGTAGGTCACTGACCGGCCGCGGGCTCGACGCTCAACCGGACTTGCCGCTGGGAAGTCCGGTCCAGATGCCGGCGGCAACCAGTTCGTTCGCTGTCTCGAGCGTGAGTTTCGCCAGCGCGGCGCAGGCGAGGCTCTCGCTGCGCGACAGCGCGGTCGCGAGAGTCACGGTGCGGCTGATCACCGGATCGACGATGCGCAGCGCCTGCAGGCTACCTGCCGCGAGCTCGGCATGGATCGCGCCGCGGGCAAGGATGGTGTACGCGTTTCCGCTGGCCAGCATGGCTTTCTGGACCGTCAGGGAATCGACTTCCGCGAGCAGATTCAGGGGCGTGGCCTGCCGCTCCGCATGGCCCTCTACCAGCCTGCGGTGAGAGTGGGTCGCGCCCGGCAATACCAGCGGAAAGCGCGACAGTTCGCGAAACGGCAGGGACTGCCGATTCTGCGGCAGCGAACCGGGCCCGCCGACCAGCCAGAGGTCCTCGACCAGGATCGGGTCGATCCGGATGGCCGGGTTCGGATGCGGATCGTAGACGATTGCGAGGTCGAGCCGACCTGATTCGATCCATTCCTGGAGGTAGCCGGAGAGCGACTCGATCAGGTGCACCCGGACCTGCGGCAGCCGCGCGATCGCGGCGGTCAGCAGGGGCGCGGCGATCACTGCGCCCGCCGAGGTCGGCAGACCGATCACCACCCGCCCGCTGATCCGCCGGCTGCGACTGCCGACGAGCTGCGGCAGCAGATCGAGCTGTTCCAGCAGATGACCGGCATGCGCCAGCAGGTCTTCGCCCGATCGGGTCGGCCTGACGCCGCGTGATTCGCGCGTGAGGAGTTGCACACCCAACTGCTCCTCGAGCGACTTGACGTGCCGGCTCAGCGCCGGCTGCGCGATATGCAACCGGCGGGCGGCCTCCGAGAAGCTTCCCAGCCGGGCGACCGTGACGAAGTAGCGCAGCTGCCGTGCGTCCATGCCCGCCATGCTCTTCCGTTATAGGGGGTAGGTCAAATCGGTACTGTCGTGCTTGGCAGGCAACCACTACGATTCCGGCATGCTCCCTGCGAAGCGTTCATGAATCCTTCCGCCCCCGCCTCCAAGCCGGCCCTGCAGAGCTATCGTCCGCAGGCTGAAGGTCCGCTGCGCGGCGTCCGGGTGCTCGACCTGTCGCGGCTGGTGGCCGGCAACATCGTCACCCACGTCCTGGCGGATTTCGGCGCCGACGTCATCAAGGTCGAGGCACCGGGCAAGGGCGACGATCTGCGGGCCTGGCGGGTCGGCGGCGTCTCCACCTACTGGAAGGTCTACGGCCGCAACAAGCGCAGCCTCGCCCTCGATTACCGCCAGCCGGCGGGACGCGACCTGCTCCTGGACCTGGTTCGCGGCGCCGACATGCTGGTGGAGAACTTCCTGCCCGGAAAGCTGGAGAAGATGGGCATCGGACCCGACGTGCTGCAAGCGGTCAATCCGCGCCTGGTGATCGTCCGGGTGTCCGGTTGGGGGCAGACCGGGCCTTTCGCGCACAAGCCCGGCTTCGGCACCCTGGTCGAGGCGATGAGCGGCTTTGCCGCCATGAACGGTTTTCCGGACCGTGAGCCGGTGCTGCCGCCGCTTGCACTGGCGGACATGGTCAGCGGTGTCTTCGGCGCCTCGGCCGCGATGATCGCGTTGCGTGAAGTCGAGGTCCGCAATGGACTGGGACAGGTCGTCGATCTGTCGCTGTTCGAGCCGATCCACGCGATCCTCGGGCCGGAGGCCGCCAACCTGCGCATGAACGGCAAGCCTACCTTGCGCAACGGCAGCAAGGCCTCCAATACAGCGCCGCGCAATGTCTATGAATGCAGCGACGGCAAGTTCGTCGCCTTGTCGGCGTCGATGCAGTCGATGGCGGAAAAACTGTTCCGGGTCATGGATCGCGAGGATCTGATCGTCGATCCGCGCTTCGCGACCAACAGCGACCGGGTCCGCAACAACGACGAGATCGACGAGATCGTGGCCGGCTTCATGCGCCTGCGTACCCAGGCGGAGAATCTCGCGCTGTTCGACCGGGTGGGCGTGACAGTCGGTCCGGTCTGCGACGCCGCCGACTTGATGACGCACGACTACGTCATCGGGCGTGAAGTGCTGGTGGAGGTGCCCGACGCGGACATGGGTTCCCTGCCGATGCACAACATCGTGCCGCGGCTGTCGGCGACGCCGGGGGCGTTACGCTTTGCGGCGCCGGAGGTGGGCGAGCATACGCGTGAAATTCTGGAGGAACTGAGCGTCGATGCCGATACGCTGGCGACCCTGGTGGCGTCGGGAATCGTGTCGGTTGCGCGCTGAGCGCCGGATTCAATCGGGCGGCCAGGTTCGAATCGGCCGGACTCGAGTTGATCGGATTCATCAATGAGGGCGGAACAATCCGCAAGAGGAGACACACCATGAAAATGTCGATCGGACCACTGCTCGCTTCAGTCGCTGCGGCGCTCTCCATCGGGGCAGTGGCCGTAGCCAGCTTTCCTGCCCAGGCCGCAGATCCGGTCAACATCAGGATCGGCTGGCCTTCGCCGCTGGTCGGGCCGCACGGCACCGGGGCCAAGGCTTTCTCTGAGGAGGTGGAGCGCCTGGCCCCGGGCCGGTTCAAGACTCAGTTCTTCCCGTCCGGCGCCCTCGGCGGAGAGCGCGAGATGGTCGAGAGCGTGCAGTTGGGAACGCTTGAAATGGCGATCACCGGCACGGCGGTCATCGGCAACTTCCTGCCGGATATGCTGGTGCTGGACCTGCCGTTCCTGTTCAAGGACTCGGCGCATGCGCGGGCCACGCTGGATGGGCCGGTCGGGCAGGAACTGCTGGCGAAAATGCGTTCACGCCAGCTGATCGGCCTGACCTTCGGCGAGATCGGATTCCGCCACGTCACCACCAGCAACAAGGCGGTCAACGCGCCCGACGACCTGAAGGGGCTCAAGATCCGGACGATGGAGAACCCGGTTCACCTGGCCGCATTCCGTGCGCTCGGCGCGCTTCCCACGCCGATGGCCTGGACCGAAGTGCTGACGGGTCTGCAGCAGGGCGTCATCGACGGGCAAGAGAACCCCATCTCGATCCTGGTGTCCGCCAAGATGTGGGAGACCCAGAAGCACGTCACCCTGACCCGTCACGTCTTCACCCCGATCGCATTCACGATGTCGGCGGAATTCTTCGGCAAGCTTTCGCCGGCGGATCAGGAAGTGATGCGCAAGGCCTCCCTGGTCGCGCGTGATGCCAACCGCAAGTACGTCGACGATGTCGACGGCACCGGCATCAAGGAACTGAAGAGTCACGGCGTCGCCGTCATCGAGAACGTCGATGCGTCCGCCTTCCAGAAGCGGCTCGAACCGGTCTACCAGCAATACGGCAAGCGGTTCGGCCCCATCCTTGATCGCATCGCCGCGGAGAAATAGCCGATGTTCGCTCCCCCCGAACCGATCCGCACGGAAGTCTTCACCGAGTTGCCCGCGCACTACCGGGCCGTCAGGAACTCGACCTGGAGCGACGCGCGCCGGGGAGGGCGTCCGATTCACAGCTTTCTGGAAGGGCCGTCGTTCGATCGCGACGGCAACCTCTACTTCACCGACATCCCCTTCGGCCGGATCTTCAGAGCCACGCCCAACGGGCAGGTGACCCTGGTCGCAGAGTACGACGGCGAGCCCAACGGTCTGAAGATCCGGGCGGATGGACGCATCTTCATCACCGACTATCGCAACGGCATCATGACGCTCGATCCCGCGTCAGGCGACGTCACCCCCGTGCTGAGCCGGCGCTATACCGAGCACTTCCGCGGCGTGAACGACCTGTTCTTCGCCGCCAATGGCGATCTCTTCTTCACCGACCAGGGGCGGACCGGTCACCAGGATCCCACCGGACGGGTCTACCGGGTGGACAGGACAGGGCGTCTGGACTGCCTGCTCGACTGCGGTCTCAATCCCAACGGTGTCGTGACCAGCCTGGACGAGACGGTGTTGTATGTCGCGATGACCAACGCCAACGCCGTCTGGCACCTGGGGCTGATGCCGGATGGCGGCGTCACCGCGGTTGGAACGGTGGTGCAACTGTCCGGTGGCATCGGGCCGGACGGCCTGGCGTTGACCGCCGATGGCGGGCTCGTCGTGGTTCATCCCGGCATGGGTTCGGTCTGGGTCTACAGCCGTCGCGGCGAGCCCCTCTATCGTGTCCTTTCCTGCGGCAGCGACCTGATCACCAATATCGCCTTCGGCGGTGACGACCTGCGCACCCTCTACATCACCGATTCGGGAGAGGGGAGGATCCTGAGGGCGAAGCTACCGGTTGCCGGACGGGTGCTGCATTCCCACGCCCGGCCAGGAAACGTCGTCGTCGCCGCGCCGGACTCGAGCGCTGCGGAGAACGACCGGGAGTCGGGTAGATGACGCCCGGAGCGCTCGCCCGCTCGATGCTGTTCGTGCCCGCCACGAGCGAGCGCAAGATCGACAAGGCGTTTGCCAGCGCGGCCGATGCGGTCATCCTCGACCTGGAAGACGCAGTGGCAACCGCGGAGAAGCAGGCGGCCGCCCGCCTGCTGCGCGGGATAGTCGGGGTGAAGCGGCAGTTGCCAGCCTGGGTTCGCATCAACGCGATGTCGACGCCGTACTGCCATCAGGACATCGTCTGTGCCGCAGTGCCAGGAATGGCGGGAATCATCCTGCCCAAGGCGGAATCCGCCGGGGACATCGTCAGCATCGACTGGTTGATTTCGCAGGTGGAGGCCGAAGCCGGCCTGGCGCCCGGATCGATCGGACTGATGGCGATCGTGGAAACCGCCCGCGGCCTTGCGGCCGTCGACTCGATCGCGGCCGCGTCTGCGCGCTTGGTCCGCCTCATGTTCGGGGCGGTCGACCTGGCCGCGGACATGACCATCGATATCGCCGATGATGCCGGCGCCACGGACCAGGCGCGATTCGCGGTGGCGCGCGCTTCGGCTGCCGCGGGCCTGGTGGCGCCGCTGGACACCGCCTTCGTGGACATCGCCGCGCTGGATGCCCTGCACGCCACCTCGGTGCGGGCGAAAGGCCTCGGCTTCGGTGGCAAGTCCTGCATCCACCCGGCCCAGGTTGCGGTGGTGAACCAGGTGTTCACCCCGTCCGAGCGTGAGTTGGCATGGGCAACGCGGGTGGTCGAAGCATTCGAGGCGGCCGAGCGCGCGGGCCAGGGCGCCTTGCGCCTCGACGGTGAAATGATCGATTACCCGGTCGTACACCGCGCGCGCCGCCTGCTCGCGCGTGGCGGCCGCACATGAAAAAAGGGCGACCTGAGTGGTCGCCCTTGAACTGTCGATTTCCTCAGGCCGGCGCAAGCACCGGCCCGACGTCGTGGCGCCTTACTTGATGGCAGCCTTGGTGTCGTACTGGATCAGGTACTTGGGCTGGGTGCCGGTACCGCCCGTGCCCGCGTCGTAGATCATCTTCAGGTCGAGCGGATCGGTCGGCGCAGCCGGCGTGGTGCCGTAGAAGAGCGCTCCGAAGTTTTCCTCGTTGCTCTCGATGCCATCGGTGTCGTTGGGCTCACCGGTGTTCCAGAGCGGGGAGTTGCCCGCCAACGCAGTACCGTCCAGGAAGGTCCAGCCGACAGTGGGCGATGCACTGCCACCCGCCTGCTGAGCACCGATCCAGGCGCCATTGGAGCCGGTCGCGGTATTGCGGTCCGGCAGGTCAGTATTGGTGTAGGCCTGCTTGAGGAAGGTCATCTTCGCTTCGGTGGACGGCGAGGCCAGTTGGCCACCGGCCGTTTCGGCCGCGGTTTTCGCGTCTGCCCAACCGATCGGTGTCACGAGCGTCACGAGTTCATAGTACTTGGCGGCAACCGCGTCGTACACGACCGTGCGCGTCGCGCCGGTATTGGCGTACTTGTCGCCGACGTCCGCGCCGGATGCGTCGGTCACTTCCCCGGTCTTGGTGAAGCCGGTGGGGGTCGGATCCCCTGGCGTCGGCGTTGGCGCCGGGGCAGGCGATGGAACCGGTGCGGGTGCCGGGACGGGGGCCGGAGCCGGGGAGGGGGCAGGGGCCGGGGTCTCGACCGGCGCGGGGCTGTCGCTGCCGCCACCGCAAGCAGTGAGGCCCAGCACCACGGCAACGGCTGCGCCCGTCAAATGCCAGGGCTTGCGCGAGCCGCCCGCCGGGGGCGACGTAGGTGTGACAGTGAGGCTCGAGGCGCCTTGGAATTTTTGCAACATTAAACGTGTCCTTTTGGAATGACGAGGGATGCCGTCTCAAGGCAGCACCGAGTGTGCCCGAAATCAGCCAACGGATTGAGAACTATGCCACAGCCGCGAGAAGCGCGTTGCGGGCGGGCACACCCTTGCCGCAGTGCTTGGTCCTTGCGCTTGCGGGGATCGACAGAGCGTGGGGCTTGGCGCCCGGTTACAGGAGAAATCCATGTGTTCTCATGGTGTTGTATTCATGCCCAGTGTCTGTCAACCGGCCAGATCGTGCGGACAATCTTCCGGCCGCAGGCCGCGGCAAGTTCAAGCCGCTTTGCGAAAAGTCACATTAATCCGTTGCTCACCGACCACGGGGTGGGGCGGCTGGTCCTTCAACGGGAGGACGCCATGAAAACGCAAGCGGTCCACGCCGCCCCATACCGCGACGTCGCCGTGCAGAAGCGCGTAGCGCCCGCTGGAATCGGTGCGTGAATGACCGCCGAAGAGAAACACAGCGGGCAGGCCGAGTGAAAACGACACGATCGGCGCAGTGAAGTCCCGTTCGTCGCGGTCCTGGTGCAGGCTCAGGCGCGTGCCGGGCCGATATCGATTGATCAGGCAGGCATCCGGTGCGAAGCCGTCGAATCCCGCCGCGCGCGCGGCGGCGTTGGCGAGGCGCCGGAAGGAGGCCGGCATCGGGGGCCACGGCTTGCCGGTGTGCGGATCATCCGACTCGTAGCGGTAGCCGCGCCGGTCCGAGGTCCAGCCAAGATCCCCGCAGTTGGTGCATGCAACCGACATCTTGAAGCCGCCACGCGTCGTCATGTGCCGAAAGGGAGAAACCGCCTCGATTGCCGATAATTCCGACAGCAGCGTCTCGGCATCGGGCAGCAGAAACCCCCGCAGGATGACCGCTTGCTTCCCCAAGGTGACGCGCATCGTCTCACCGCCATTGTTCATGCCCCGGCGGCGCCGAGCGCGCGATTGGCCGCCGCCAATCGGTCCTGCACCGCACTTCGATCCGAGGCGTCCGGCAGGCTGCGGCAGGCGCCGGTGGCCACGGTGTGGGCATGACGGCCCAGCGCTTCGCGGTCCTCCGGCCGGCTGGCCGCTTCTGCAACGATGCCGAGGACTTCCAGCAGCCGGATGCTGACTGCGGCGGAGTTGGAGGCATTCTGGCGGATCTGGTTGAAGGCGGCGTCGAGCACATCCTCGAACGAGACTGGCGGCATCAGCACCCGCAGGCGATTGTCGTCGTCAAACCGGAATGAAGACGGTTGCCGGCGCTGAGCCAGCCGGAACAGGGCGGAACCGAGCCGGTCCACGCACCGGATCGCCGTATAGGGGTCGTTGATGCCGGGCGACAGAGCACGAACCGCGATCTCGACCAGTTGGCTGATCGGGAATTCGATGTCCTGTGCCGGGGTGCGCTGGTTGCCGACGATGATGGTGTCGGTGATCGCGGCGGCTATCTCGTCGGTGCAGCGGTCGGCCGGAGCCACCAGCAGCAGCATCCGGTCGGCCGTGACGTAATGGCCGGGACGCCGTTCGATGCGCATCACCAGGTCATGCCCGGTGGCCAGTTCCACCAGCGTGTCGATATCGAAGAACTGCAAGTAACCATCGCGTGGCGCCCCGACCGCGCGCGCATCCGGCACGAACGACGCCGGCAATTCCTCGCCGGCCTTGTCGGGAGTCTCCGCCGTGTCCTCCTGATCGATCCGGTCGGGATACAGGCGATCGATGCTGTCATTCAATTCGTCACCGACCCGCGCCACGATCTCGTCCGCCTGGATGGATACCGAGACGTGATGGATGAAGTAGATGAGCACGCCGATTCCGACCATTGCGAACACGACCCCGATCGTCACCGAGAGATGCGGCACGAAGGTTTCGGCGTCGCCGCGCCGGATCGTACGCAGCACCAGCAGGCAATAGAGGAAGGTGGCGACGAAGGTGCCCAGCACCAACTGGTTGCGGGTGTCCCGCATGAAGTTCCGCAGCAGGCGAGGCCCGAACTGCGAGGAGGCGAGGGTCATTGCGACCAGGGTCATGGAGAACACCACCCCGGCGATCGTCATCATCGATCCGGCGATCACCGAGAGGACGGCACTCGCACCTTCGGCGCCCCCGCTGTACACCCAGGAGGTATTGCTCAGCCATTTGTCGGTCACCGTCTCGTCGAGCCGGCCGGCGATGAAGGCGAGAGCGACCGATGCAATCGCCATCAGTGCCGGCAGGAACCAGAAGCTCGAGCGAAGCCGGTCCCAATACTTGAGGAATTGCGCTTTCATCCCGACTCCGTGCCCCTGTGATCCGCCATGATAACCATCGCGGTCCCCCACCCGGGAGTGACCGGGAACGTCAGCCGGACTTGCGGGTGGCCAACCTGACGACTGCGGGCAGGCTGAGGCCCTGGACCACGATGCTGAAGACCACGACCGTGTAGGTGGCTGCAAGGATCAGGGATTTTTCGGCGACTTCCGGAATCGACAGGGCCAGCGCGATCGAGATGCCGCCCCGCAGGCCGCCCCAGGTCAGGATCGGAATCGTGCCGCGGGAGAACTTCTGGGCAGAGCCGAGCAGACCAACAGGGACGGCGACGGCGAAGAAGCGGGCCAGGAGAACGAGTGGAATGACGACGACGCCCATCCATCCGAACGACCAGTCAAAGCGCATCACCAGGACTTCCAGTCCGATCAGCAGGAACAGCAGCGAATTGAGGATCTCGTCGATCAGGGTCCAGAACGAAAACAGATACTCCTGGGTCTTGTCGCTCATCGCGAAACGCGAGCCGTGATTGCCGGTGAGGATGCCCGCCACCACGACGGCAATCGGCCCGCTCATGTGCAGCGAGCCGGCCAGGGTGTAGGTCCCGGCGACCAGCGCCAGCGAGATCAGAACCTCGAGCGCGTAGTCGTCGACCGCGCGCATCGCACGATAGGCCAGGTAGCCGGTAGCCATGCCCAGCACGGCTCCGCCCAGGGCCTCGATGAAGAACAGTGATGCAATCTCGGCCGCGGTGATGCCACCGGCTTCCACGCTCGTGGCGACCGCCAGCAGAACCGAGAAGATCACCACGCCGACGCCGTCGTTGAACAGCGACTCGCCGGTCATGTCGATCTTCAGCGCCTCCGGCACCGGCACGACCTTGAGTGTGCTGAGAACCGCGACCGGATCGGTTGGACTGATCAGGGCGCCGAAGACGAAAGCCCAGGCCAATGGCACTGCCAGGCCCAAGGCGTTGGCGGCCCACCAGAATCCGATGCCGACGATGCCGGTCGAGAGCAGCACGCCGAGGGTCGCCATCGTGCCGACTGCCCAACTGCGGTTTCGAAGGGCCGCCAGATCCACATGCAGCGCGCCGGCGAACAGCAGGAAGGCGAGCATGCCGTTCATGACCGTGTCCTGGAAATCGATCTGCCGCACCACGGTGATCAGACTCTCGTACAAGGTCTCTTCGGGATAGGACAACTCCACCGCGATCAGCAGCAGCGAGGCGCAGAGGCCCATCACCAGCAGGCCGATGGTGTGCGGCAGGCGCAGGAAACGGTGATTGAGCCAGCCGAGGACGGCAGTCAGGACCAGCAGGATCGCGATCAGATCGAAAATCGAGAGCATGGGACGGGGCTGTTCATCAGCAGGGTTGCAGAAGGTTGGACCGTCCGAGTTTACCCGCCCATTGCCGGGCTGGCGGCGCGGCCCCTCAGCCAGTCATTTCCCCGAGCTCGACCGTAGCGGGTTCCAGGAGGTCCTTGATGCGATCGCAGACTCGCAACGTCAATGCGATGACGGTCAGTGTCGGCGGCGCGTGGCCGCTGGTCGGAAAGACCGCGCTGCTGGCCACGAAGAGATTTCCGACGCCGTGCACTTTGCAGTCAGCGTCCACAACACCCGATGAAGGATTGAGCGACATGCGCGTCGTGCCGGAGGGATGGTGGGCGGACATCTGTGCCAGCAGAGGATAGTTGTCACGACGTTCAACCCGCAGCTCGCCGACGCCGCTGCGCCGGAACTCCTCCCGCATGATTTCCTGCGTACGCAGGGCGCTCTGGATATCGAGTTCATTCCATCTGAAGTGGACCTTCGGCAACGGCATGCCGGTGCCATCGTTCGAACGGGAAAGGGTGATGCGGTTCTCCGGGTCTGGCGACTGCTCGCACATCTGGTGGACGTCGAGCGCGAGAAAGCGCCGGTCGTTTCCCGGCACGCGCGTCCAGCCGCCGTTGTCGAGATTGAATTCACGCCGGTAGCCAGCCCCGCGAAGCTTGATGTACATCAGATCGTCGAGCCCGCCGGCGATACGCGCCAGATGGCGAAGCAATCGGGTCGGCCGGCGCCGATCCCGTGCGGCTGACAGCAGGGCTCGTGCGGACCGGTAGGCCGGTGAGCGAAAAGTGGTGCCGCGCCCGAACGGACGCTGCGCAAGCCGACGCCATAGCGATCGCTCCTCCGGCGAAAAGCTGATCAGGCTCTGGAGGATACCTTCGCGCGCGAGCGTCTGTTGTGAAAGGGCCAGTTTCCCCATGACGTGCCTGCCGCGAATCTGGCGCAGGTCGTAGAAGGCGAATCGGTCGAACCCGCTATGGGTTGCCGGCACCAGACGGCCTGCCTTGATGATCTGGCGGTCCATCAGAAACCGGCCAACCAGGTCGCGGTCATTGCCGAGTCCCGCCGGCGCGGTGGCATGGGAGGCGAGCAGTAACCGCGGCACTTCGAAGGCACCCTGAGCGAGAATGACGAACCGGGCGGAAATACGATAATGGTTACCGCCGAGACAGGCGATCCGTACCGATCTCACATTGTTCGCATCGGCATTGGTAACCAGCTCCACGGCATTGGACCAGGTCAGGAGTCGGATATTCCCGCTGGAAGCCACGCGTCGCGGCAGCGTCTTGAGGAAGTGCGCCTGAGGGCCCGTGGCCAGCATCTTGCTGACAACCCGGCCACTGTCGAACGTGAACGGTGCTGCCGACTCATCAGACCAGTTCGCAGGATCGAAGTCGAAGCCGCCAGCCGCGCACACCGACTGGGCGCGCGCGTAGAAGGTGCGCAAAGTCGGGTAGTCAATCGGCCAGCCGCTATGCGCGACCCAATTGCGGGTGTGCAGATCCGCCGGGTCGAGCGGTGTCAGGTGCAGGTGAGGGCCGCTGTCCAGCATCACGTCCCATTGCGCAGAGGTGCCGCCAATTCGACGGTCATGCGCATAGATCGGATTCGGATAGAGATCGTCGTTCTCGGTCACCTCGCAGTCCGCCAGCGCCTGAGTCTCCGGGTCCGGCTCGAAGTCCCCGGATTCGACCAGACACACCTGCAGGTCCTGCCCGAGAAACTCCTGCGCAGCCGCCAGACCTGCAGGTCCGGCACCGATGATGCAGATATCGCACTCTATCCGCGCATCCTTGCGGACTGTTCTTCCATCAATGAGCATGGGATGATCTTGTCACGCTTCTTCAGCTTGCCGTCGAACGCCGTGTGTTCCAGACGACAAGATGCCGGAATTTGCCGACGAACGTTGCTGGGGGCATACGGCGAGTTGCAGGGTGGCTGGCCATGGTATTGGTCCAGTTGCTCAGCCCGCTTGAGCGATCACCCGCGCAAGGATTGCACCCGCTTCACTTCCCGGTCGAAGATCCTGTTCAGTTCATTTCGCGTGTCGATATGACGCTGCAGTTCGTCGCTCTGCGCCAGCAGGGCCTCGGCGGCATCGAGAATACGCTGGTGATAGTCCACCGGCAGTTCCCGTCCAGGCTGGTTGCGGATCCAGTCGGTCGCCGCCTTGGTGGCCACCTTGAGGTCGGTGCTCGATATCCGGTTGCGCGATTGCAGTCTCGCAATGGCGCGTTCCGCATCCAGCAGCGCCTGGGTTCGCATCGATTCGATGGCGCGGCCGTCGAGATAGGCGACGAGTGCGTCGCCTCCCGTCGGATCGGCAACCGCCAGTGCCTCTGCTTCGCGCGCCTTGATCTGGTGGAGTGCGGCGTGATGATGGTAGTCACGATCGAGTGGCGTGAGTATCGTGTTCCTGATCGGTCGGCTCAGCAGTTCGGACCGTTGCGACTGGGACAGGCAGGCCAGATCGCCGGCCTGCGAAGCCGAGGCCGGCAGTTCGGGTATCGATGGGCAGCCAGGCAGGCGCGGCAGCGTAACCTGCGCCGAGAACGCTGCCGAGACCAGAACCGCCAACGCGCCGGCCAGCGCGATGCCGATGGTCTTCGAGCAGAATTGTTTGATCGAGTGCCCCATCGCTACCGGTCCAGTTCGAGGGCGACGAACCGTCTTTCTTCGCCTCGCATCGTCAGCAAGGCCACCGGCACACCGGTGGCTGCCGCTGCCTGCACGCTGTCCCGGAAGTCGGCGACTTCGCGCACGGCCCTGCCGCGGACTTGCAGGATCAGGTCGCCGGGTTTGAGTTCCGCGCGAACGGCAGGCGACCTGGCCGCGACCGACTCGACGTAGAGGCCGTCGCTGCTACCCAGGCGCTGCCGCTCGGGCACGCTGGTGCTTCGCAGTTCCAGGCCCAGCGGCGTCTGCTTGTCGTTGAACGATACCGACACCGACTCGGAGGACCGCGACGCGTCGCCGCTTGCGACAACGGTAACCGACAGCGGTACCGGCAGGCCTTGGCGAATGACCTCGAGGCTGATCGTGGTGCCGAGCGCCTGGCTGCCGATCACACGCTGCAGGTCCAGCGCCGTCTCGATATCCACCCGGGCGGCGCGCATGACGATGTCGCCGCTCTGCACGCCGGCAGCCTGCGCCGGGCTATCGCCTTCCACGGCGGTGATCAGCGCACCTCGTGCGCGGTCGAGGCCGAATGCCCGGGCCAGTTCGCTGGTGACCGCCTGCGTGTTCACGCCGATGCGGCCCCGCACGATCTGCCGGCTGCCCTTCAACTCCTCGGCAATACGCATGGCCAGATCGATGGGGATCGCAAAGGACAGCCCCTGAAAGCCGCCGGATCGGGTCCAGATCCGGCTGTTGATGCCGACGACTTCGCCGGCGGCGTTGAACAGGGGGCCGCCGGAGTTGCCGGGGTTCACTGCCGCATCGGTCTGGATGAACGGAACGAGCAGGCCGTCCACGTTGCGCGACTTGGCCGAGACGATTCCAGCCGTCACGCTGTGCTCGAACCCGAAAGGCGAGCCGATCGCAGCCACCGGTTCGCCCACGCGAAGACGGTTGGCATCGCCGATGGCGACAACCGGAAGGTCGGACGCGTCGACTTTGAGCACGGCCACATCGGTGGTCGCGTCCTCCCCGACGATGTGGGCCGCCAGTTCACGCTTGTCCTTGAGCGTCACCCGGATCCGCGTGGCCTGATTGACTACATGGGCGTTGGTGAGGATGTACCCGTCGGCGCTGACGATGAAACCGGAGCCGAAGCTTCGGGACGGGATGATGTCGGATCGGCTGGTGGCTGTCGCCTTGTCCTCTGTCTTGACCATCATTTCGCGCACGCTGACGTGAACGACTGCGGCGCCGCGCTGTTCGACCAGGGCCGCGTAGTCCATGCCCAGGGCAGCGCCCGCCCGGACCGGCGAGCACGCCAAGGTGAGGACGCCTGCCGCAAGCGTGGCCAACGCCACCGAACGGGCATGTCTGCGATGGGATTCGAGTATGGTGTTCATGTGCTCCCTGCCTTCAATCCGCAGGTCAGCATTACGCAGCCGAGGCAGGTGGCGGATCGCCGGATGACGCACGGCCGTATCGGGCGGAATGCTGGTCGCCGCGTTGGTAAACGCGCAACGCACCGGCACCTTCAATTGCCAAGGCGGAGCAGGGAAAGGGTGCAGGGAAAGGGGATGACGGGCGCGCTGAAGGGGCGCCCGGAGGGAGAACGAAGATCCGCCGCGGGGACCGCCTGAGAACGTGGCGGCCCGCGCGGCGGCGGGGTCGGAGAGAAGTCTGGAAGCCGGGTGTTACGCGGTGACCAGGTTGTGCGGCACGCCTTCGTCGGCCGTCATGGCCACGAGCAGGTTGAACGGAGTGCCTTCGTCAGCTGCCATGGCGGCTACGAGGTTGTGCGGCACGCCTTCGTCGGCTTTCAGGGCGGTGACGAGATTGTGCGGCACGCCTTCGTCGGCATTCAGGGCGGTGACGAGGTTATGCGGCACGCCTCGTCGGCTTTCAGCGCGGTGACGAGGTTGTGCGGCACACCTTGGTCGGCCTTCAGCGCGGTGACGATTCTCGACGGGAGGCTGTCGGTCAGGTAGGCTGCAGAGGCACCGGCGGCGAACGTGGCGACGATGGCTGCGGCGATGAGAGAGTTGCGGACTTGCATGGCGGGCTCCTAAGTTGTCTTTGGGGGACCGTCCCGCTCCTGGGAACGCGACGGCATGTAGACAATGTAGGTTGGGTCCGCTGTCGGATAAAGTGGCCCGCACAATCAACACTATTGCATCAGCGGAACAATCATCCGGTCAGTCAAGAGCGCCGCGCCGCCGTGCGGCACCGGGACTGCCTCAGCGCGGTGTCACCCCCTGATTGTTCCCACGAGGCGCCGCGTCCTCCGAGGCATCGGGCTCATCGTCTTCAACTGTGGGACCGGACAGGAACTCCCCGACGGCGGAGAGCTCGGGGAAATGGTCGCACAGTACCCGCAGGCTCACCAGGAATGGCACTGCCATCAGGGCGCCCGGCACGCCCCATAGCCAGCCCCAGGTCGCCACTGACAGGAACACCGCCACGGTGTTCATCTCCAGGCGCTTTCCCAGCAGCGCCGGCGTGACGAACTGGCCTTCGATGGTGGTGCACATGAAGTAGAGGGCGGGCGCGACCATGGCACCGCCCACTGAATCGAACGACACCAGGGCGACCACCGCGACCACGCCGACACCGATCAGGGCGCCGACGTACGGGATGAAGTTCAAACCGGCCGCCATCACGCCCCACAGGATGGGATTCGGCATACCGAGCATCCACATGACGCCGGCAATACGGCCCCCAGACCGACATTGATTACCGAGATCGTCAGGAGATAGGCGGAGACCTCCTCCTCGACCGCGTGGACCACGCGGATCGCGCGCTTCTTTTCGGTGAGCGTCGGCATGACCCGGACCAGCTTCTCATAGAACAGGCGGCCTGAGGCCAGCAGGAAGAACAGCAGCACCAGGGTCACGCCGGCGATGCTCACCACCTCCAGTGCACCGTCGGCGAGACGGGAGATCAGCCCCGGTTGCTGAACGACCACCTTCTGCACTTGCGGATCGTTCGTACCGGAGGTGATTTCTTCGACCTTCTTGGATGCGTTGACTGCCGCGTCCATGGGCGCACGCATGGAGGCGATCTTCTGCCGGATCTGCCATTCTGTCTGGGGCGCGCCGTCGATCCAGCCGCTGACCGGGCCGCTGAGGTAGATGACCCCGGTAACCGCGCTGCCCAGCACTGCGAGCACGATCGCCAATGACGACACCACTTCCGGAATCCTGAATCGGGCGAAGAACCGGACCACAGGGCTCAGCGTCAGAGTCAGCATGAAGGCCAGAGCGACCGGCAGCAGGATTTCCTTGGCGAGATGGACTGCGCCGATCAGGAGGATGATGAAGATACCGACGACGGAGATCCGGATCGACGGGGGAAGGCGCAGCGGCACCCTGGGTTCGCGTGTCGCGCCCGCGTTCGTCGAACCGGACTCCCGGTCGTCCATTTCGCGGGCAAGGATCGGTTCCGTCGGCATGTTCATGCCCGGCCTTTTGGGTGAGGAGAATCGTGGCTGAACGGGGGGTCACGACCACTTTCCACGCCCCGCGTGGCCGCCCCTTCCCGAAGTCCTCCGCAAGGATCAGGCCCGCAAAAAAAAATAGGGCCGCCGGTCTGGCAGCCCCATCAAATGAAACCGAGGAGATTGGATCGGCTACAGCCCTTGCAACGCCGCTCCAAGTGCATGGTCCCGCTCTGATGCGGCCGGCGAAAGAAGCGCGCGACGACCGGCGGTTCCGGGCGGAGGGGTGGCGGTTTCGGACACGTCTGCAACATGGGTGCAATGTGAATCGACAAATTGCAACACTTTCATGGACTCTGGCGAGGATCACTTACGTCCGTGCACCAGGAATCCACTGCCAACCCCGGCGCCGGGTACGCCGGTTGCCCGCCGGTGCCTATCGGCGCAGGCGGGGGCCGAAGGGTAGGGCTGCGACTCAGGCCAAGACTGCGGGCAGCGGAGATTTCTCACATGGCCTGAGCAGAAGCCTCGGTAGAGTGCAGATAGGTCGAGATCGTTGGATCGGGACATTGCACGGCGGGGTTCACCATGAAAATGCAAGCAGTCGAAAGTCAGGCCAGTCAACAGGTGCCTGCTCAGCAGGTTCTCGTTCAGGAATTGCCCGCTCACGGACAGCACCAGAGCGACATACCGCCGGAAAGGGGGCGAAGGTGGGATAGCGGTGGTTGTCTTCCCGGTTGCCTGCCCCGCGCATTCGTCGGCACCCAGGCAGCCTACGAACAGATCTGTGCCTACGGGGCCGCCATGGGGTGGTCCGATAAACCCTTCGATTTCGTCGTGTCGCAATGGCTCGCTTCCCGTCCGGAGCGCAGTTACCGCACGCTCATGAGCCTGCGGCGCTGATCCCGCCTGCTGATCCCGCCTGTCCTTGCCAGGACGTCTGCAGAGCGTTTAACTCGGCGGTCGGTCCTCCGACAGCCAGGCCATCGCGCCGGCTCCGGCGGCCCGGCCGGTGGCAAAGCAGGCGGTCAGCAGATACCCCCCGGTGGGCGCTTCCCAATCGAGCATTTCGCCGGCGCAGAACACGCCCGGTAGCCCTTGGATCATCAGGCGATCGTCCAGCGATTCGAAGCGGACGCCACCGGCCGAGCTGATCGCTTCCGGCAGGGGCCTGGGCGCGAGCAGGCGAAGGGGTAGCTGCTTGATCGCACCGGCAAGCCGGTGCTCATCGGCATGTTCGTCGGGCGGCAGGCATTCCCGCAAGAGGCCCGCTTTTACTCCCTCGATCCGCAAGCACCGACGCAGGTGATTGGCGGTCGAGCGGGTCCCCCGCGGCCGGCGCAAGGCCTGGAGAACCCACGCCGCGCTGCGATCCGGGAGCAGATCGAGGTGCAGAACAGCCGCTCCCATGGTCGCGATCCGGTCGCGGGCGGCCGCCGCAGTCGCGTAGATCAGGCTGCCTTCCACCCCGGTGGCGGTTATCACGAACTCACCGCGTCGAAAGTGCGAGCCGCTATCGGCCCCACCGTCCGCTGGCGCCAGCGCGATGGCCACCGATTTCACCGGGGCGCCGGCAAAGCGGCTGCCGAAGTGGTCGCTCCAGCCGCAGTCGAAGCCACAGTTCGCAGGTGCCAAGGGCGCAACGGCGACACCCTGCGCCGCCAGAAGCGGGACCCAGCCGCCATCGGATCCGAGACGGGGCCAGCTGCCGCCACCCAGTGCCAGGACGACGGCGTCGGCGGTAACGACGAGTTCCGGACCGGTCGCTTGCGCCGGATTTTCCGGCCGGCTGGCTGGCGCGGCGTGCGCGGTTGGGCGGGTTGCGGCCAGACGCAGTCGGATCGCCGGGCCGGTGCCCGGCATCGAGGGCGCCCAGCCGATCCAGCGGTGCCGGCTGTGAAACGTCACCCCGGCCCTGCGAAGCCGCTGCAGCCAGGCCCGCAGCAGTGGCGCCGCCTTCATCTCCCGGGGGAACACCCGCCCGGATGTGCCGACGAAAGTGTCGACGCCCAGTTGCTGCGCCCAGGCCCGAAGTGCAGCCGGGCCGAAAGCGTCGAGCAACGGGCGCAGGGGCTCCGTCGCGCCGGCATAGCGGCGGTAGAACGATTCGAGCGGTTCGGTATGCGTCAGGTTCAACCCACCCTTGCCCGCGAGCAGGAACTTGCGCCCCACAGAGGGCATGGCGTCGTACACGGTTACCCGGGCGCCGGCGAGCGCGCAGGCCTCGGCGGCCATCAGGCCGGCGGGGCCTGCCCCGATGATCGCCACGACGGGCGCGGGCGGGGCCTCAGGCGGGCGATTCATCCTGCGCCAGATAGCGCTCCACCAGGCGCGTCCAGTAGGCGGCGCCGACGGTCAGGTTGCCGTCGTTGAAGTCGTAGGCGGCGTTGTGCAGCATCGGCGCGTCCTCGCCGTTGCCGAGGCGCAGGAAGCAGCCGGGGCGATGCTGCAGGTAATAGGCAAAGTCCTCGCTGCCGGTCACCGGGCCGAACGGCGCGATCGTGCGCTCGGCTCCGACCAGTTCCTCGGCGACGCTGCGCGCGAATTCGGTCTCCGCGGCGGCTGTTGACCACCACCGGATAGCCGCGCTGGTAGTCGATCTCGACGCTGCCGCCATAGCCCTGCACGTGGTGAGTGACGAGGTCGGTGATTCGCTGCTGCAGCTTGCTCGCGCACCTCGGGGCTGAAGGAGCGCACGCTGAGCCCCAGCGAGGCGCTCTCGGGAATCACGTTGGCTGGCGATGCCGGCATTGAGGGTGCCGATGGTGACGATGGCCGTCTGCGTCGGGTCGATGTTGCGCGACACCACGCTCTGCAGCGCCATCACCAGGCTGCCTGCGATCAGGATCGGATCGACCGCCAGGTGCGGGCGGGCCGCATGGCCGCCGCGGCCGTTGATCCTGATCAGCACGGTGTCGGACGCGGACATGAACGGCCCCGCTGCCGAACATGAAGGTGCCGACCGGATAGCCCGGATGGTTGTGCAGGCCGAAGATCGCGTCGCACGGGAAGCGATCGAACAGGCCGTCGGCGATCATGCGCTGTGCGCCGCTGTTCTTGCCGGCTTCTTCGGCCGGCTGGAAGACCAGGTGCACCGTGCCGGAGAAGTTGCGGGTGCGCGCCAGCTGGCGCGCGGCGCCCAGCAGCATGGTGGTGTGGCCGTCATGGCCGCAGGCGTGCATTTTTCCGGCGATGGCGGCTGGCATAGGGGCACGCCGGTTTCCTCCTGGATCGGCAGTGCGTCCATGTCCGCCCGGACGCTGACGCGCGCGCCGGCCCTCGCCCACGGTGAGGGTGCCGACGACGCCGTGACCGCCGACGTTGCGGGTGACCTGATAGCCCCATTCGGTCAGTCTCGCCGCTACCAGTTTCGGCCGTTCCGGCCTCCTCGAAGGAGAGCTCGGGATTCTCGATGCAGCCGCCGGCGGATGCCGGTCAGGAAACTGCCGGCGTCCGCGAGGTCGCGCGAGCTGGCAGAAGCAGGCGTATCGGGCGGCCATGTCGTTCATGTGGGCTTACCTCTGGACCGGGTGGGAGGATGCGGTGGCGGAACCCGGGGTGTCGCCGCTGCCCAGGTCCCAGTAGAGGCCGGTCATGATCGCCAGCCCTTCGCGCAGCACCGCCGGCGGCAGGTGCTCGTTCGGCGCATGCTGCGAGCAGCCGGGATAGGAGTGCGGCACCCAGACGGTCGCAGGCCGAGCATGTCGGTGAAGATATCGTTGGGCAGCGAGCCGCCGAGGTTGGGCAGGATGGCCGGCTTCTTGCCGGTGGTCTGCGGCAAGCGATGCCGCCGCCCATCGGCACCCAGGCGTCGTCGGGATCGATGCGGGTGGCGTGGAACATCTCCTCGCGCGTGGTGGCGATCTTGACCATCGGGAAGCCCTGGCGGTCGAGGTGCCGGCGCAGCGCCGGCAGGAAATCCGCTGCGTTCGAGGCCGACGACGAAGCGCAACTGGCAGCGCGCCCAGGCGCGCGGCGGAATCGCGTTGACCGGCGTGTCGGGGTTGCCGGTCTTGTAGGCCAGCACCTCGAACGAACACCAGCCGAACACGCGCTCGGCCGGCGACAGGCCGGGCTCGCCCCACCCGGGCTCGATCGCCGGACCGTCGGCGCCGCCGTCGACTTCGCAGTCGGCCAGCGCGCGGCGCACCGACGCCGGCAAGTTCGGTCCGGCACCCATTCGGGAATGCGGATCTGCCCGGTGGGCGAGACGATGCTGGCAATGGCATGCGCCAGCTGGATGCCCGGGTTGGAAATCAGGCCGCCCCAGTTGCCGGAGTGATGGCCGCCCGCGCGCGCCTCGATGCTCAGGTCGAAGTTGAGGCTGCCGCGCGAGCCGAGAAACAGGGTCGGCCGATCGGCGCTGCAGGCGCGGGCCGTCGGAGGCGATCAGCAGGTCGGCCGCGAACAGTTCGCGGTTCGGCTCGCACAGGTCGCGCAAGCCCGGACGAGCCGGTTTCCTCGCCCATCTCGATCAGGTACTTGGCGTT
Organism: uncultured beta proteobacterium; assembly: GCA_963834335.1. Lineage (GTDB taxonomy): Bacteria > Pseudomonadota > Gammaproteobacteria > Burkholderiales > Burkholderiaceae_E > Lautropia. Next base: position 928,722 of record CAWIBK010000009.1, read on the forward strand.
GAAGCCGAGCTTGCCGCGTGCGCTCGAGCACGTTGGCCATGGCCTGCATGTTGACCGAGTGCTGGCCCTTGTTGTCGGCGATGCCGCGACCGTACCAGCGGCCGTCGGATTCGGTCAGCGTCCACGGCGACAGGCCCTGCTTTCCACTCGGGCTCGAGGCCGCGGATCACGTCGCCGTGGCCGTAGCCGAACACCGTCGGCAGCGCCGGGATCCTCGATGCGCTGGGCAAACAGGAACGGCGCCTTGGCCTTGGGATGCGTCAGGGTCTCGCAGGTGAAGCCCATCGCCTCGAAGGCGGGCTGCATCTCGTCCGACGAGGTAGCTGCGCCAGCACCGGCGCCGCGCTCCGGGTTCTGGCTTTCGGTCGGAATCGCGATGCGGCGTGCCAGCGTTGCGCGGAATGCGCCGGAATCGAAGTGACGGCGGGCGAGGTCGAGGCGTCGGAGCGGGTCATGTTGTCCTGGGTGCTTCCTGTGGGGCCGGCGGGTCAGCGGGATCAGGGCGACGGCCGGTCGTCGACGGCGTTTGCCGGATAGAGATGACAGGCAACCAGCCCGTGGCCGTCTGTCACGGCGCGCGGCACCTGACTGTCGCAGTGTGCCATGCGCTGCGGGCAGCGGGGATGGAACGGGCAGCCCGACGGCGGGTTCAGCGGGTCCGGGAAGGCAAGTCCGAGTCCGGTATCCGGCAGGCCGAGCGCCGGGCTCGGGTGTCAGCACCGATCCCAGCAGCGCCTGGGTGTACGGATGGCGCGGGTTGCGGAAGAGGCTGGCGGTGTCCGACTGCTCCACGACCTGGCCCAGATACATCACCGCAACCCGGGTGGCGATATGCTCGACCACCGCCAGGTTGTGGCTGATGAAGACGTAGGTGAGGTCGAAGTCGCGCCGCAGGTCCAGCAGCAGGTTGAGGATCTGCGCCTGCACCGAGACGTCCAGCGCGGAGGTCGGCTCGTCGCAGATCACGATCTCCGGCTGCATCACCAGCGCCCGGGCGATTGCCACGCGTTGGCGCTGCCCGCCGGAGAGCTGGCCAGGCGTGCTGTCGGCGTAACGCGCGGGCAGGCCGACCCGGTCGAGCATCTCGATGGCCTGACGCCGGCGCTCGGCCGGCGATGCCGATGCCGTGCACTTCCAGCGGCAGGGCGACGATGCGCGGCAATGCTGCGACGAGGATTCAGCGATGAGTAGGGATCCTGGAACACCGGCTGCAGGCGCCGCGCCAGTCGCCTGGCGGCCCAGCTTGCGTATGTCCACGCCGTCGAGCGAGATCGTGCCGGAGCTCGGCGGCAGCAGGCCCAGCAGCATGCGCGCCAGGGTCGACTTGCCGCAGCCGGATTCCCCGACGATGCCCAGCACATCGCCGCGATGCAATCGTCAGGTCGACGCCATTGACGGCGTGCAGGACGCGCCGGGGCTGGAAGAAGCCGCCGCCGACGGTGAAGTCGCGGGTCAGGTCGCCTGGGCCTGCGATCAGCAGCGCGCCGTGCGGCGACTGCATGGCAGTTGCGCGGCAGCGGTGCATACGCGGCACCTCGTCGAGGATGCAGCGCCAGCCGCGCTGTCGCCGGCGAGCGGGATCGGCGCCGCGCAGGCAGGCTGCGCGAGGCGGCAGCGGTCTCTGAAAGCCGCAGCCGTCGCAACTCGCCGATCAGCGACGGCACGACGCCCGGGATGGTGCCGAGCCTGCCACCCGGCGCGGTTCGGCCCGGGCACCGGGATGCAGCTCGAGCAGTCCGCGCGTGTAGGGATGATGCGGGCGTCGCGAAAACTGACTCGGCCGTTCCCTGCTCGACGATCTCGCCGGCGTACATCACGGCGACCCGGTCGGCGATGCGCGCCACCACGCCGAGGTCGTGGGTGATCAGCACCATCGCGATGCCGAGTTCGCGCTGCAGTTCCGCGAGCAGCCGCAGGATCTGCGCCTGGATCGTGACGTCCAGGGCGGTGCTCGGCTCGTCGGCGATCAGCAGTTCCGGTCCGCACATCAGCGCCATCGCGATCATGACCCGTTGCCGCAGTCCGCCGGACAACTGGTGCGGGTACTGTCCCAGGCGCTCGCCGGCCGAGGCGATGCCGACCTTCTCGAGCAGATCGACCGCGCGGGCCCGGGCCTCGTCCTTGCCGCCGCCGCGGCGATGCTGCAGGTACGGCTCCATCAACTGGTTGCCGATGGTGTAGGCCGGGTTGAGCGCCGTCATCGGCTCCTGGAAGATCATCGCCATGCTGGCTGCCGCGCAGCGCGTTGATCCGTCGGTCGCTGGCCCGCGGTCAGGTCTTCGCCCAGAAAGCGACAGGCGGCGCGCCCTGCGCCGGGCGGCCTCGCGGCAGCAGTCCCATGAGGGCCAGCGAGGTCATCGACTTGCCGCAGCCCGATTCGCCGACGAGGCAGAGGGTCTCGCCGCGCCGCACCTGGAAGCGACAGGTCGCGCACCGCGTGCAGCGTGCCCGCGCGGCGTGGCGATGTCGACCTGCAGACCCTCGACGTCGAGCACGACCGCGCCCTCGCTGCCTTCGGTGCCGCCGGCGTCGCCTGCGGCGCCGGTCAGCGAGGTTCGGGTGGTGGGCGCGGCGCTCACGACCGACCTTCCGGCGACAGCAGGTCGTGCAGGCCGTCGCCGCACAGGTTGATGGCGAAGATCAGCAGCGCCAGCGCCGTGCCCGGGATGCGCGATCAGCCAGAACGAGAAGAACATGTACGCCTTGGCCTCCGAAATCATCAGCCCCCAGGAGGGCAGGGGCGGCTGCACGCCCAGGCCGAGAAACGACAGCGGCGGCTTCCAGCAGGATGGCGCTGGCCGCCTCGAGGGTCGCGACGACGATCAGATGCGGCATGCACGTTGGGCAGGACCTCGCCGAGCAGGATCCGCGGTGTCGACGCGCCGGCCGCCTGCGCCGCGGCCACGTAGTCGAGCGAGCGGACCTGCTGCGTGGCGCTGCGCATCACCACCGCGAAGCGGTCCCATTTCAGCAGCCCGAGCACCAGGATCACGATCCACAGCGAGCCGCCGACCAGCGCCACCGTGGCAAGGGCGACCAGGATGACCGGCATCGACAGGCGCGTCGTCACCAGGAAGCTCACCAGCATGTCGGTGCGCGCCGCCGAAATAGCCGGCCAGCAGGCCCATGGTCGTGCCGATCAGTCCGGAGATCAGGGCGACACTGATGCCGATCAGCAGCGAGATGCGCGCGCCGTAGAGCAGCCGCGACAGGTAGTCGCGGCCCGAGCGGATCGGTGCCCAGCGGATGGGACCACGCTGCCCTTGTCCATCCAGATCGGCGGCACGGTGCGGTTGGCGCAGATCCTGGACATACGGATCGTGCGGCGACAGCCAGGGTGCCAGCAGGGCGACCAGCAGGATCAGCAGCAGCAGGCCGCCGCCGACGGTGATGGCCTTGTTGCGCCAGATCCGCGTCGCGGCAATGGCGAGCAACCGGCATCGGCTGGGAGGCTCGTCGAGGCAATGAATCGAGGCCTCAGGCCACCCGGATGCGCGGATCGAGCCAGGCGTTGGCGATGTCGGAGGCCAGCGTCAGCAGGACGTAGATCACCGACAGCAGCAGCACGATCACCTGCATCACCGGGAAATCCTTGAAGGTGATGCTCTGGTAGGCAAGGTAGCCCAGCCCATCGAGCGCGAAGATGGTCTCGATGACCACCGAGCCGCCCAGCAGGTAGCCCAGTTGCACCGCAGCCAGCGCCACCACCGGCACCACGGCATTGCGCAGCGCATGCTTGAAGATCACGCGCGTGCGCCGGCAGGCCCTTGGCACGGGCGGTGCGGATGTAGTCGGCTTCCAGCACCTCGATCATGCCGGCGCGCACCAGCCGCATGAAGGCCGGCGCGACGTAGTAGCCGAGCGCGATCGTCGGCATCACGAAGTGCAGCCAGGTGTCGCTGCCGGAGACCGGCAGCCAGCGCAGCGAGATCGAGAAGAACATGATCAGCAGCAGCGCGAAGAAGAAGTTGGGCAGCGCCTGGCCGACGACCGCGACCGCGAGGCAGAGCCGGTCGATCCAGCTGTTGCGGCAGATCGCCGCGAGCACGCCGAGCGGAATCGAGATCGCCAGCGCGAACGATCAGCGCGAGCAGCCGAGCAGCAGGGTCGTCTTCAGCTTGCTCAGGATCAGCGGGCCGGCCGGCGTCTTGAAGTAGATCGAGTCGCCCATGTCGCCGCGCATCGGCTGCCCGAGCCAGGCGACATACTGCACCGGCAGCGGCCGGTCGAAGCCGTAGGTCTGGCGGATCAGGTCGATGCTCGGCCTGCGTGGCGCCTTCGCCCGCGATGGCGCTCGCCGGGTCGCCCGAGAGGCGCAGCAGCAGGAAGGCGATCATCGACACCGCCAGCGCGACCAGCACCGCCAGCCCCAGGCGTTTCAGCGTGTAGGCGAACATCCGGCTGCCGGGCCGGCTACTTCCAGCGTCATCTCCCAGAAGCGGACCAGCTCGTCCGGATAGGCTTTGAAGGCCAGGTCCTTTGCGGCGACGTAGAAGACCGGCAGCGACCACAGCGGCACCGCATAGGCGCGGTCGGCGATCATCGTCAGCGCCGACTTGTAGGCCGCCTTGCGCACCTCCGGGTCGATCGAATTGTTGCCCTTGAGCAGCAGGTCGCGCACCTCCGGATCGCGGGTGACGTCCTCGCCTTCGAAGGCGAAGTAGTTCGGCGTCGACGCGGAAATGTCGTTGACCGAGAACGAGCCCCAGGTCTGGTGGGTCAGCTGCTCCTTGTTGGCGCGGATCGACTCGCGCATGGCGGCGTACTGCAGGAAGCTCAGCTTGGCACTGATGCCGACCGCCTGGAGGTTGTTGATGATTGCCTCGGTCTGGTTGCGCTCGCGGTAGGCGACGATCTGGGTGTCGAAGCCATTCGGGAAGCCCGGCTTCCGCCAGCAGCTTCTTCGCCAGTGCCGGGTCGTACTTGTAGCGCGGCGCGCCCTCGTCGGTGCAGCCGAACTGCGACGGGAAGCAGTTGGTATGGAGCACGCGGGAGCCGGCGCCGACGATGTTCTTGACGATCGCCTCGCGGTCGATGGCGTGGATGATCGCGCTTGCGCACCCGGATGTCCTTGAACTGCGGCGCCGGCGTGCCGTCCTGCGAATTGATCTGCATGAAGACGATGCGCATCGTCTCGCCGCTGACCACCTGCAGGCTCGGCACCTTGGCGGCCTGCTCGGCCTGGTCCTTGGGTACGTGCATGATGAAGTCGACCCCGCCGGACAGCGCTTCGGCCATCTGGGTCTGGCGATCCGGGATGAAGCGGATCTCGATCTTGCCGATCTGCGGCGCGCCCTTGGGCGACTCCTTGAAGTAGTCCGGGTTGCTTCTCGAGCGTGATCGACTTGCCGGGCGTGTACTGCGTGACCTTGTAGGGCCCGGTGCCGACCGGCTTGGCGTTCATGCCCTTCGGGCCGACCTCCTGGTAGTACTTGGCCGGGTGCATCACGACCGGGCCGGCGAGAAACTCGATGGCCGCCGGAAAGACCTTCTTCGTTGTCAGCCGGACCTTGTACGGGCCGAGCTTTTCCGCCTTATCGATCCAGTTGACGTTCTGCTGCGTGGTGACCTTGTTGTCGGCATTGCCCACGAAGTTGAGGGTGTAGACCACCGAGTCGGCGTCGAAGGCCTCGCCGTTGTGGAACTTGATGCCTTCGCGCAGTTCGAAATCGATGGTCCGGTCGTCGACCTGCTTCCAGCTCTTGGCCAGCTGTCCCTTGTACTCGTTGGTGTCCGGGTCGCGGAAGATCAGCGTGTCCCAGACATTGGCGCCGATGATCACGCCGATGCGCACGTTGTTGAAGTAGGGATCGACGCTTTCCGGCGCCTGGTCGTAGGCGAAGCGCAGGGTGTCGTCCTTCTTCGCGGCGTTCGCCGTGCCGCCGCTGGCGAGCACCCCGGCGACGAGAGCGCAGGCCGCCAGTTGTGCGATGGACCGGGGTAAGCTTGAAAGTCGCATGGGAGTCGGATCCGGAAAATGGGAACCGCCTATTTGAACCGATCCGGGCGCTTCTGTACAAATGGCGGTTGCGCACCCTGAAGCCGGTCGCGGCTGTTGGACAGGTGGGTTCGCATCGCCACCCGTGCGGCTTCGACATCCCTCAGACGGATGGCGGCGTAGATGCGCCGGTGCTCGCGATGCACCCGCTGCAGGTATTGCTCGCGCCCTTCCACGGCGCTTTCGGGAGTGTTGACGCGGGCCCGCGGGATGATCATGGTGCCCAGGTGCATCATCAGGTCCGCGAAATGCCGGTTGCCGGTGGCCCGCGCGACCTCGATGTGAAACTGGAAGTCGGACGGCACGGCATCCGAATCCTGCCGGATGGACGCCTGGAAAGCCTGCAGCGCCTGGGACAGAGCTTTGAGGTTGTCCGCGGTACGGCGCTGGGCGGCAAGGCCGGCGGCTTCGGTCTCCAGGCTGATGCGCAACTCCAGGACAGAGATGACATCGGCGAGCGTGCCGAGATCGCTGGCGGTGATGCGGAAATTGCCCGTCTGCGACGGTTCGATGACGAACGTGCCGATGCCGTGCCGGGTCTGCACCAGTTCCGACGCCTGCAGTCGCGACAGCGCCTCCCGCACGACGGTGCGGCTGACATCGAAGCGGGCCATGATCGCGCTTTCGGTCGGCAGTTTGTCGCCGGGTTGCAGTTGCCCGCTGCGGATGCTGGCCGCAAGGCTGTCGACGATTTCCGTCACCAGGCCGCGCGATCGTTTCACAGCGAAATCTGTTGACACGACAATAGCGCCCCTTGAGAATCCGGAGTCGTCAGACGTCTGACAACTGCATGCCACCGAATGTAACAAATCCGTCGCCGAAGTCCAGCCCTGCGCAGGCCACCCGCGCAGGCCGGGCCGCGTGACCGGGGGAGTCGATAACGTGACCATCAAGCTGCACCGCAAACTGCTTCTGACCGGCGCAGCCGGTGGCCTCGGCACGGTGCTGCGGGAGCGGCTCAAGGAAAACTGCGACGTGCTGCGCCTGTCGGACATCGCGGACCTCGGCGCAGCAGGCGAGCACGAGGAGATCGTCACCGGTGACCTGGCCGATCCTGTGGCCGTCGATTCGATGGTCAAGGGGGTGGATGCCATCGTCCATCTCGGCGGCTACTCGGTGGAAGGGCCCTTCCAACCGATCCTGCAGGCCAACATCATCGGCGCCTACCATCTCTATGAGGCTGCCCGCCGGCACGGTGTGAGGCGGATCATTTTCGCCAGTTCGAACCATGTGACCGGCTTCTACCGGCAGGGCGAAACCATCGACGCGAGCCGTCCGCCGCGACCCGATGGCGTCTACGGCTTGAGCAAGGCCTTCGGCGAAGACCTGTCGCGACTCTACTTCGACCGTTACGGCATCGAGACCGCCTGCCTGCGGATCGGCTCCTCCTACCCGGAGCCGAAGGACCGGCGCATGCTGGCGACCTGGCTCAGCTACGGTGACCTGCATCGGCTGGTGACCGCCTGCCTGACCACGCCGGTGCTGGGACACACCATCATCTTCGGCATGTCCGACAACGCCGTGACCTGGTGGGACAACCGCTGTGCAAGGCATGTCGGCTACCGGCCGCAGGACAGCTCGGACGTGTTCCGTGACGCCGTCTTTGCACGTACCCCCGCGCCGGATCCCGAGGATCCTGCCGTGCAGTGCCAGGGTGGCGTGTTCGTGCGTACCGGGCCCTTCGACTGAGGCACGCGCAGTCGGGCCCCGGACGGAGCGAATCCGGACAACCCGGAGCGCATCCCGCCAACCAAGCGTGAACCCCGCCAACCAAGAGTGAATCCCCCCAACCTTCCGGAGACGATCATGAAGCTTTGCAGACAAGTCATCACGGCCGGCGCCTCGCGGGCCGCCATTGCAGCGCTGTGCGCCCTCGGCGCAACTGCCGGGGGCCTGCCGCAGCCGGTGTCGGCCCAGGTCATTCTCAAGGCGGCCGACGTGCATCCGCCCGGCTACCCGACGGTTGCCGCGATCGAAAATCTGGGAAAGAAGTTCGAGGCGGCGACCCAGGGCAAGTACAAGATGCAGATGTTCCCGAACAGTGTGCTTGGTTCGGAGAAGACGATGATCGAGCAGACCCAGGTCAATGCCATCCAGATCCTGCGCACCTCGCTCGGTCCGGCAGGGCCGGTGGTTCCCGACGTCAATGTATTCAACATGCCATTCGTGTTCCGCAACGAGGCGCACATGCGCGCCGTCATAGACGGACCGATCGGCGACGAGATCCTGGACAAGATCACCAAAAGCCCGTCACGCATGGTCGCGCTGGGCTGGATGGACGGCGGATCGCGCAGCCTCTACACCAAGAAGCCGGTACGAACGCCTGAGGATCTGAAAGGGCAGAAGGTGCGGATGATGGGCAACCCGCTGTTCGTCGACACGATGAATGCAATGGGCGGCAACGGCATCTCGATGGGCTATGCCGAGGTCTACTCCGCGTTGCAGACCGGCGTCGTCGATGGTGCGGAGAACAATCCGCCGAGCTACTTCACGTCCAATCACTACACCACGGGCACCCGTTTCTACTCGCAGACCAATCACCTGATCATCCCCGAGATCTTCGTCATGTCCAAGATCGCCTGGGACAAGCTCAGCAAGGACGAGCAGGCGTTGCTGAAGAAATTCTCCCGTGAAGCCCAGATGGAGCAGCGCCAGCTCTGGGACAAGAGCGTGGCCGACTACACCGCGAAGCTGAAGGCGGCCGGTGTCGAATTCATCGAGGTCGACCAGAAGCTCTTCTACGACGCGACCGCGCCGGTGCGCGCGAAGTACGGCGCCGATTACGTCGATCTGATCAAGCGGATCGAGGCGGTGAAGTAGGGCAGGGCCGGTACCGCGCCAATGAGGGATTCGACGCTGCGTTTCATGGATCGGGTCTACCTGCTGTGCATGTGGGTGGCGGGGCTGTCGATCGGCGCGATGAGCCTGATCATTCCGTGGGGGGTCTTTGCCCGCTACGTCCTCGGCTCCGGCTCCCGGTGGCCCGAGCCGATCGCCATCCTCCTGATGGTGATGTTCACTTTCTTCGGCGCGGCGGTGGCCTACCGGGCGGGCGCCCATATCGCCGTCGCGCTGGTGACGCAGCGCCTGCCGGCCGGCGCGCAACGGGCCGCGGCGCTGCTGATCGACCTCCTCATGGCCCTGGTCAGCGTATTCATGATCGTCTGGGGTGGCAAGCTGTCCTTCGAGATGATGGGGCAGGAGGTTGCCGAACTGCCGGGACTGGCGGTCGGCATCACCTACCTGCCGTTGCCTGCCGGCGGGATCGTCACGCTGCTGTTCGTACTGGAGCGGATATTCTTCGGTCCGCAGCACGAGCGTGACGTGATCCGCTTCGATCACGGCCTCGATCACCCCGCCAGGGACGCCTGACCATGGACTCGCTGGTACTCATCGGCAGTTTCGCGCTGCTCATCGTGCTGGGAATGCCGGTGGCCTATGCGCTGGGGCTGGCGTCGCTGCTGGGCGCCTTGTGGATCGACCTGCCGGTCGACGCGGTGATGATCCAGATCGCCAGCGGCGTCAACAAGTTCTCGCTGCTGGCGATCCCGTTCTTCGTGCTGGCCGGCGCCATCATGGCCGAAGGCGGCATCTCGCGCCGTCTGGTGGCATTCGCGGCGGTGCTGGTCGGTTTCGTGCGCGGCGGGCTGGCACTGGTCAACATCCTGGCCTCGACCTTCTTCGGCGCGATCTCAGGATCGTCGGTTGCCGACACCGCGTCGATCGGATCGGTGATGATTCCCGAGATGGAGAAGAAGGGGTATCCGCGCGACTTCGCCACCGCCCTGACGGTCAGCGGCTCGATTCAGGCCACCCTGATCCCGCCGAGTCACAACGCGGTGATCTACTCGATGGCCGCCGGCGGCTCGATCTCGATCGCCGCCCTGTTCATGGCCGGGGTGCTGCCGGGCCTTCTCCTGGGGCTGACGCTCGCCGGCTACTGCCTGTTCATCGCCCGCAAACGCAACTTTCCGAAAGGCCGGTCGATCCCCCTGCGCGAGGCCCTCAAGATCTGCGCCGACGCGCTCTGGGGCCTGATGACGATGGTCATCATCCTGGGTGGCATCCTGACCGGCGTCTTCACCGCCACCGAGTCGGCCTCGATCGCGGTGGTGTGGGCGTTCTTCGTCACGATGTTCATCTACCGCGATTACCGGTGGCGTGATCTGCCCAAGCTGATGCACCGGACGGTCAAGACGGTGTCGATCGTGATGATCCTGATCGGCCTCGCGTCCGGTTTCGGCTACGTCATGACCCTCATGCAGATCCCGCTGAAAATCACTCAGGGGCTGACCGCGCTGACCCAGAGCCCCTACCTGATCCTCCTGTTCATCAACCTGATGCTGATCGTGCTGGGCACGCTGATGGACATGGCCGCCCTGATCGTGATCCTGACGCCGATACTGCTGCCGGTGGTGGTGGCGGTCGGGATCGATCCGGTGCACTTCGGCATGATCATGATCGTCAATCTGGGCCTCGGCCTGATAACGCCACCGGTGGGCACGGTATTGTTCGTGGGCAGCGCGGTAGCCAAGCTGCCGATCGAAGATGTCGTCAGGGCGCTGATGCCGTTCTTCGGGCTCCTGCTGATCGTGCTGGCGATCGTGACCTACGTGCCGGCGCTGTCGCTTTGGCTGCCCCGGGCGATGGGATTGTGACGAACAGGTCACAATAGAGAACCAACCACCAGCGGGTAGACATCATGACCATCGAGCAACACGATAACCTGATCAATGGCGCCTGGGTAGCCGGCACGCGCTATGCGCCCAACGTCAATCCATCGAATCTGGCCGACGTGATCGGCGAGTACACACAGGCAGACGCCGTCGCACCTGGATGCGGCGGTCGATGCGGCACGAGCCGCGTTCCCGGCCTGGTCCACCGGCAGCATCCAGGCGCGCGCCGACGCGCTCGACAAGATCGGCAACGAGATCCTCGCGCGCAAGGAGGAACTCGGTACCCTGCTCGCGCGCGAAGAAGGCAAGACCAAGGCCGAGGGCATCGGCGAAGCCGGCCGCGCCGGCCATATCTTCAAGTTCTTCGCCGGCGAATGCCTGCGCCTGAGCGGCGAGATGCTGCCGTCGGTGCGACCCGGCATCGGCGTGGAGATCACCCGCGAGCCGGTCGGCGTGGTCGGCCTGATCACGCCGTGGAACTTCCCGATCGCGATCCCGGCCTGGAAGATCGCGCCGGCGCTGGCCTATCGGCAACTGCGTCGTGCTCAAGCCGGCCGACCTCGTGCCCGGCTGCGCCTGGGCGCTGGCCGAGATCATCTCGCGCAGCGGCATTCCCGCAGGCGTGTTCAACCTGGTGATGGGCCGCGGCAGCGTGATCGGCGACTCCGCTGGTCGAACCACGCCGGCATCGACGCGATCAGCTTCACCGGCTCGCAGAGCGTCGGCGCGCGAATCGCGCAGACGTGCGCCGAGAACCTCAAGAAGTTCCAGCTGGAGATGGGCGGCAAGAACCCGCAGGTCGTCCTCGACGACGCCGACCTGGCAACCGCAGTCGAGCTGTGCGCACAGAGCGCGTTCTTTTCGACCGGCCAGCGCTGCACCGCGTCGAGCCGGCTGATCGTCACCGGGGGCATCTATCCGAAGTTCCTCGAGGCGCTGAAGGCGCGGATGGCGGCGCTCAAGGTGGACGACGCGCTCAAGGCCGGAACCGACATCGGTCCGGTGTCCTCGCAGGCGCAACTCGAGCAGGATCTGAGCTACGTCGAGATCGGCAAGTCCGAGGGCGCGCGTGCTGGCCGCCGGCGGCGAGCGGCTCAAGCGCGACACCGACGGCTTCTACATGGCACCGGCCCTGCTGACGGACACGAGCGCCGGCGATGCGGATCAACCGCGAGGAAATCTTCGGCCCGGTGGCCAGCGTCATCCGGGTGAAGGACTACGAGGAGGCGCTCAGCGTCGCCAACGACACGCCGCTTCGGCCTGTCATCGGGCATCGCGACGACTTCGCTCAAGTACGCGACCCACTTCAAGCGCCATTCGCCAGGCCGGCATGGTGATGGTCAACCTGCCGACAGCGGGCGTGGACTACCACGTGCCATTCGGCGGCCGCAAGGGCTCCAGCTACGGCGCTCGCGAGCAGGGGCGCTATGCGCAGGAGTTCTTCACCAGGTGAAGACCTCCTACACCCTGGCCTGACCGGCCGGGGATCGCACCCGACGAGGCGGCCGGCGGGGCATAATCGGGCAGTCCGGCCGGCCGGCCGGTCAAGCGCGTGCCCCTTTGTGGAGAACTCCGATCATGCACCACGGCCGTGACGCCAGTTCCTCTTCCCGGCCTGCCGGAATCGACCAGGCCGAGTGGGCGCTGCGGCTCGAACTGGCAGCCTGCTACCGGCTTTTCGATCACCTCGGGTGGACCGAGGCGATCTTCAACCACATCACCGTGCGCGTGCCACACGGCGACGATGCGACGCCGCACTACCTGATCAATCCGTTCGGGTTGCACTACAGCGAAGTGACCGCATCGAACCTCGTCAAGATCGACGTGACCGGCCAGGCGATCTCGGCGACCGAGCATCCGGTGAATGTCGCGGGCTTCGTCATCCACAGCGCGATTCACGGGGCCCGTCCCGACGCCCATTGCATCATGCACGTCCACACCACCGCGGGCTGCGCCGTGGCCTGCAAGGAGAGCGGTCTGCGCCAGGACAATTTCTACAGCGCCATGCTGGCGGGCGACGTCGCATATCACGACTACATGGGCGTCACCACCGACCTGTCGGAGCAGCCCCTGCTGGTAAAGTCGCTGGGTACCGCCAACCACATGATCCTGCGCAATCACGGTCTGCTGGTGACCGGCGACGACGTGCCCACTGCCTTCCACCGCCTGTGGACGCTGCAGCGTGCCTGCGAGGTGCAGTTGGCGAGCGATGCCGGCCTGGGGCCGAACCGCCAGATTGCGCCGGAGATCCTGCAGCGCGTGCCGGCGACGGAGAAGGCGATGTCCACCGGCGCCGTCAGCAACTCACGCCGCATGTTCGACGCGATGGTGCGCCGCGCCGGTATCTCTACGACGCGCTTGCCTGAACCGATCGGCCGCCGGACAGGCAGGAACCAGTCGCCGGACAGGGATCGAAAATTGAGGACGACATGACTGAAGCAACCCGGCTGGAAAAAGACACCTTCGGCGACATCGCAGTGCCGGCCGATCGCCTCTGGGGCGCCCAGACGCAGCGTTCGCTGCAGAACTTCCGCATCTCCACCGAGCGCCAGCCGATCGAGCTGATCCGTGCGCTGGCGCTGGTCAAGCGCGCCGCCGCGCAGGTCAATGCGGAACTCGGCACGCTCGATGAAAAGCTGGCGACGACGATCATCCAGGCGGCGGACCAGGTCCTCGATGGCCAGCACGACCATGAGTTTCCGCTCGTCGTCTGGCAGACGGGCTCCGGCACGCAGACCAACATGAACCTCAACGAGGTGCTCGCCAATCTCGCCAGCGAGCTGCTCGGAGGCGAGCGCGGGCAATCCCGGCGGGTTCATCCCAACGATCACGTCAACCAGGGGCAGTCATCCAACGACGTGTTCCCGACGGCGATGAACGTCGCCGTCGCCACGGCGATCGCCAGCCAGCTGCTGCCGGCACTGCAAACCCTGCGAGAGACGCTGGCGGCCAAATCCGGCGCTTTCTTCGACATCGTCAAGATCGGCCGGACCCATCTGCAGGACGCGACGCCTCTGACGCTGGGTCAGGAGTTTTCCGGCTACGTCGCGCAGCTCGATCACGGCATGCGCCACCTGCGCGACGCCGCGGACCATCTCCACGAACTGGCGCTGGGCGGCACCGCGGTGGGAACCGGCCTGAACGCCCACCCGCAGTTTGCCGTGAAGGTCGCGGCCGCGATCGCCCAACTGACCGGGCTGCCCTTCGTCACCGCACCCAACAAATTCGAGGCGTTGGCCGCGGCCGATGCGCAGGTCAACGTCCACGGCGCGCTCAAGACCGTGGCAGCCGGCCTGATGAAGATCGCCAACGACGTCCGCTGGCTCGCCAGCGGCCCGCGCAGCGGCCTGGGTGAGATCAGCATTCCGGAGAACGAGCCCGGCAGTTCGATCATGCCCGGCAAGGTCGAATCCGACCCAGTGCGAGGCGGTGACCATGCTGTGCGCCCAGGTCTTCGGCAACGATGTCGCGGTCAACTTCGGCGGCGCCAGCGGCAACTTCGAGCTGAACGTCTTCCGGCCGATGATCGTCCACAACGTGCTGCAGTCGATGCGCCTGCTGGCCGACGGCGCGCGCAGCTTCAACGACCAGTGCGCCGTCGGCATCGAACCGAACCGGGAGCGGATCGCGTGAGTTGCTGTCGCAGTCGCTGATGCTGGTGACCGCGCTGAATCCGCACATCGGCTACGACCGCGCCGCCGAGATCGCCAAGAAGGCGCACCGCGAGGGCTCGACCCTCAAGGCCGCGGCGGTGGCCACCGGCTATGTGACCGAGGCGCAGTTCGACGCCTGGGTCAGGCCGGCCGACATGGTCAACGCGGGGGCACCACCAGCAGCGCCCTGAAGTCGTTGACGTTGGTGAAGGTCGGCCCGCAGGTCACCAGATCCTCGCAGCGCCTCGAAGAAGCTGCGCGCATCGTTGCCGTCCAGGCATTGCCGCGCGTTCAGGCCCCTGGCCCGGGCGCGCTCGAGGGTGTCCGGCGTGACGATGGCGCCGGCATTGTCGTCCACGCCGTCGATGCCGTCGGTGTCGGCCGCCAGAACATGGATGCCGGCGGCGCCGTCCAGCGCCAGCGCGGCGCCCAGCAGGAATTCGGTGGCCCGGCCGCCGCGGCCGCTGCTGTTCCTGACGGTCACCGTGGTTTCGCCGCCGGACAGGATCACGCAGGGCGGCGTGAAGGGCTGGCCCCGGCGCGCCACCTGGCGCGCGAGCGCGGCCTGCACCTTGCCGACTTCGCGGGATTCGCCCTCCATCTCGTCGCTGAGGATGTAGGCCTGCACTCCCAGTGACCGGGCGTGCTCCGCGGCAGCTTCCAGGGCCTGCTGTGGCGTCGCGATCAGGTGCACCGTGTTGTCCCGGAACGCAGGGTCGCCCGGCTTCGGTGTTTCCAGGGTGCCCGCCTGCAGGGCTGCGCGCACCGCCACCGGCAGGTCGATCTGGTAGCGACTCAGGATCTCGAGCGCGTCTGCGCAGGTGGTCGGGTCGGGAACCGTGGGACCGCTGGCGATGACGGCAGGATCGTCACCCGGGACGTCGGAGATCAGCAGCGTCACCACCCGGGCCGGTGCGCAGAGGGCGGCCAGGCGCCCGCCTTTGATGGCCGACAGGTGCTTGCGCACGCAGTTCATGTCGCCGATCGCCGCACCGGAGCGCAGCAGCGCCTTGTTCACCGCCTGCTTGTCCTCGAAGCTGACCCCGTCGGCCGGCGCGGCAAGCAGCGCCGAACCGCCCCCGGAGATCAGGCAGAGCACCAGGTCGTCGGGGCCCAGTGCTTCGGTCAGACCCATGAGCCTGCGAGTCGCCAGCCTGCCGGCCTCGTCCGGCACCGGATGGGCCGCCTCCACGACCTCGATGCGGGCCGCACCGGTGGCGCGCCGTGCCAGGTAGCCGGGTGGCACATGGCCGTATCGCGTCACGACCAGCCCGGAGATCGGCGCCTCGGCCGGCCACAGGGCGTCGACCGCGGCCGCCATCGCGCCGCCGGCCTTGCCCGCGCCGAGAACGAGCGTGCGGCCCCGGGGTGGCGGCGGCAGGCAGGACTGCATCACATGTTCGGGCAGTGCTCGTCGTACAGCCGCATCGAACAGTTGCCGCAGCAGTTCTCTCGGGCGGATTGCCCCGGCCGGACTTGCAGGCATTGCGCTTACTCCTTCGGGTCGCTGACGCGGGTCATGTTAACGGGCAACACCCCGTGCGGCGGCTACCAGCCGAGTCGGCGGGCGCGATAGCATCCCGCTTTGACTGCGCGGGCAACCGCCGCGGTCGGGCGATGTTCTGGAGCCGGTTGGACTTGGGTGAGGCGGCACGATCTGTGAGCTGGCGAAAACGGACATTTTGGGGAGGCTTGGGCGTCCTGCTCCTGGCCGGGGTCGTCTTCATCGGGGTATTTCCCCGCCTGCTGGCTTGGCGCCTGCACCAGCACACCCAAGTGGCGCCGCCGCCCATGAACGCCCAGGCTCAGTCCCTGCATTCCAAGCTGCTGGTGGTCGACCTGCATGCAACCAGCCTGCTGTGGTCGCGCAACCTGCTGGCGCGCAGCGGATGGGGCCATGTCGACCTGCCGCGCCTGACCGACGGCAACGTCGCGCTGCAGGTGCTCGGGGCGGTCACCACCTTGTCCTGGCCGCGCGAAGGCGGTATGTCGGACGGCGGAATCGACTTGATGCCGTCGCTGGCGATGGCGCAGTTGTGGCCGGCGCGGACCTGGGCCAGCCGCCTTCAACGTGCCCTGCACCAGGCGGACCTGTTCAAGGCGCTGGTCAAGCGATCCGAAACGGGCCTGCTTGCGATCCGGAGCAAGACCGACCTCGATCAGCTGCTGCTGGCGCGCTCCCAGGCCCAGGCCAACGGCCTCACCCCACCGGTCGGCGTGATGCTTTCCCTGGACGGTCCAGGCGGATTAGGCGGCGACCTTGCCGTGTTGGACCGGCTGTTCGACGCCGGATTCCGGATGGCCGCGCCCCCGGCCAGCACGGTGGGCCCGGATGGACTTCTGTCGGCGTCCGGTCGCGCCTGGCTGAACCGGATGGGGGAGAAGGGGATGGTGGTCGACGTCGCCAACGCCGCCCCGCCGGTGCTGAAGGAAATACTGGCGCATGCCCGGTTTCCGATCGTTGCTTCCCACAGCGGCTTGCGCGGCACTTGCGACCACGCCGGGAATCTCAGCGACGAACAGGCCAGGGCGATTGCGGCCGGCGGCGGGGTGATCGGGATCGGTTTCTGGCCGGCTGCCGTCTGCGAGTCGTCGATCGACGCCATCGTGAAGGCGATCCGCTACGCGGTGGCGCTGGTGGGCATCGAGCATGTGGCACTGGGATCGAACTTCGACGGCGGAGCGCGCACGCCGATCGACGCCGCGGGACTTGCCCACCTGACCCGTGGTCTGACTGCGGCTGGATTCTCGGACGACGACATCGCCAAGCTGGCAGGGGGCAACGCCTGGCAGCTGTTGCGCCGGATACTGCCTCCTTGAATCAGGGGTAGGGGCCAACCGAAGAAAAGATCCGGCACGATTGGCTGGCGTCGGTTATCATATCCTGATATGCATTTGTCAACAGGCGAGGCGTCTTTCGACGCCGAAGGCGGAACAAGCCCCGCTACCCCCTCCAGCGACGCGTTCGAACCGGTTTCCGGCGACGCCTCGTCCAGCAGCAGCAAGACAGGCACGGTGTTCAGCGATTTCGGGCTGGACCCGACGATCCTGCGCGCAGTCACCGAACTGGGCTACACGGAACCGACGCCAATCCAGGCACAAGCCATCCCCGTGGTCATGTCCGGAAAGGACGTGATGGGTGCCGCCCAGACGGGAACCGGCAAGACCGCCGGTTTCGCGCTGCCGATCATCAACGCGCTGCTGCCACTGGCCAGCGCGAGCACCTCACCGGCCAGGCATCCGACCCGGGCGCTGATCATTGCGCCGACCCGGGAACTGGCCGATCAGATCTACGAGAACGTCAAGGCGTACGCGCGCTATACGCCGCTGCGCTCGGCGGCCGTGTTCGGCGGCGTTGACATGAAGCCGCAGACGGCAGCGCTGCGGGCCGGTGTCGAGATCCTGATCGCCACCCCCGGGCGCCTGCTCGATCACGTGGAACAGCGCTCCGCCAACCTGTCGCAGGTACAGCTGCTGGTCCTCGACGAGGCCGACCGCATGCTGGACATGGGATTTCTGCCGGACATCCAGCGGATCATCAACCTGCTCTCGCCCAAGCGCCAGAGCCTGATGTTCTCCGCGACCTTCTCCGACGAGATCCGCAAACTTGCCCGGACTTTCCTGGACAAGCCCGTCCTGATCGAAGTGGCCAGGCGCAATTCCCTGTCGGAGATGGTCGAGCAGACGGTTTATCGTGTCGAGTCCGATGAAGCCAAGCGGGCCGCCGTGGCTCAATTGATCCGCTCGCGGGAGATCGACCAGGTCATCGTCTTCTCAAACACGAAGATCGGCGCCGGCCGGCTCGCGAGGCAGTTGCAGAAGGAAGGTCTCAATGCCGAGGCCATCCACGGCGACAAGTCGCAGCAGGAGCGGCTGCAGACGCTCGAGGCGTTCAAGCAGGGCGGCATCAAGGTGCTGGTGGCCACGGACGTCGCCGCGCGCGGGTTGGACATCGTGGAGTTGCCGGCGGTGATCAACTTCGACCTGCCGCATTCGCCGGAGGACTATATCCACCGGATCGGTCGGACCGGCCGCGCCGGAGCCTCGGGAATGGCCTTGTCGCTGATGATGGACAAGGACCAGCGGGCGCTGTCGGACATCGAGAAACTGATCCAGGCCAAGTTGAAGGTCGAGTCCCTGGCGGTGACGCTGGCGCCGGCGGAGCGTGGCGGCTATCGGGACGGCCCTCGCGAGGGCGGGCGCAGTGCCGGCAGGGACAGCAAGGCGGTCCGCGAAGCCGGTCCGCGGCGCGAGGGTGCTTCACCGCGGCGTGAAGCCTTTTCCGAGCGTGACCGGCAGCCCCGCCGCGGTCCCCAGCCGTTGCGGCCCGCGACCGGCAAGTCCGATCCCCTGTTCTCGCGCCCCTACGAACCGGCGGTTGAAGCCGAGGGCCCGAGTGATCCGGCTTCGACATCGGCCGATGGCGGCTTGCACGAGTCCGGCCACCGCCGGCCGGTCCGAAAGGTTGCTGCGCTGCTCGGCGGCAAGCGAACCTGGAGCCGCTCAGCCTCCTAGCCGGGAAAGCGCAGCGCCCACTGCTGGGTCGCCTGTGCCAGCCAGCTTTCCAGATCGCGGGTTGCCGGGGGCTGCATCCGCAGCACCGTGGCCGCCTGATCGAGCAGGTCGCAAGGCCGACGGCTCGGATGCGAGGGCTCGGCCCCGGTGATCGACGAAGCGCCATTCTGCTTGGACAGTTTTTCCCCATCCGTGCCAAGCGCAAGGGGAATGTGCAGGTAGGCGGGCGTGGGCAGGTCCAGCGCTCGCTGCAACTGGATCTGGCGACCGGTCGATCCCAGGATGTCCTGTCCGCGCACGACATCGGTGACTCCCGAATCCCCGTCGTCCACCGTCACGGCAAGCTGGTAGGCCCAGAGCCCGTCGGCGCGCCTGATGACGAAATCCCCGGTGTCCACCGCCGGCTCCTGATGCTGCGGTCCCAGCCAGCGGTCATCGAAAGCCACGGGGCCGTCCTCGACGCGAAAGCGCCAGGAGCGTGGCGGGCGTCCGCCGGGGATGCCGAAGCGGCAGGTGCCTGGATAGATCGGATCACGATGGCGCAGCCCGGGCTCGCCGCCCGGCGCCGGCAACGAATCGGCAATTTCCCGGCGGGTGCAGGCGCAGCCGAACACCCTACCGGCTGCGGCGAGGTGATCGAAGGCCTGCTGGTAACGGCAAGAGCGGCGCGACTGGAACATCACCGGGTCCTGCCAGTTCATCCCGAGAAATCGGAGCTGCCCCTGGATGAATTCCGCCGCCCCCGTCATCGCCCGGGGTGTGTCCAGGTCCTCGATACGCAGCAGCCAGCAGCCGGTATGGGCGCGTGCGTCGAGGTAGCTCGCCAGGGCGGCGGCGGCCGAACCGAGATGAAGCGGCCCGGTGGGCGAGGGTGCGAAGCGGCCGACGTAACCGCCTTCAGCGCAGGCCATCACACGCTTGCGCCCGGCATCACGCGTCTGCATCCTGAATCACGGAACTGCATCCTTAATCACCGACGCTCGCCTGGATCAGGCGCCGCTGTACGATCGGCAACGCCAGGCGTTCCAGCCACCAGGCGAGACCCTTGCCGGCATTGTGCCTGCGCCATGCGTAGTAGACCTGCCGATCGGGATTGTCGTGCGCCACCGTCATCGCCACCAGCCGGCCGTCATTGAGGTAGGGGCGCGCAATCGCCTCGGGCAGGAAGCCGACCCCGGTGCCGGCCACCTGCAGCATGCAGTTTCTGCGGCAGCGTCGCGACGGTGATCGTCGGCTGCCCGGCCAGCAGACCGGCGCTGCGGGGTTCCGTGCGCCGCACGGTATCCGCGAGCACGATGGCGCAATGCTGCTGAAGACTTTGCGCCTGCAGCGGCTGCGGCTGACTCGCCAGGGGATGATGCGGCGCCACGCAGTAGACGAAGCGCAGCGTGCCCATCCGGCCGGTTCCGATCGAGCCGGGCGCGATCGACAAGGCCGTGTCCTCGCCGGTTGCCCCCAGCACCAGGTCGGCGCGGTCGTCAGTGACCGCCTCCCAGCAGCCGCCCAGGACTTCATGGCTGATTTCCAGCCGGGTAGTGGGACTTGCCTCGCGAAACGCTTCGATCAGGGGGCGCAAGGGTTGGAATTCCAGAATGCCGTTGACGGCAATGCGCAGGTGCGTCTCCCAGCCGCCCGCCACGCGCTTGACCTGCGCGGTCACCTGTTCCGCGGCGAGCAGCAATTGCCGCCCCTGTTGCAGCAGTTCCCGGCCGGCGGGCGTCAGGATGGCGCCCCGGCCGCGGCGGTCGAACAGCAGGACATCCAGGTCGAGTTCCAGTTGCCGGACCGTATAGGTCAGTGCCGACGGCACCTTGCCGAGCGCGGCCGCGGCGGCGCTGAAACTGCCGTGGCGGGCAATGGTGTCGACCACGCGCAGCGCGTCGAGGGACAGGGACATTTGTTCAATTTATTTGAATGGACAGTTGAGGATATTACGGTTTAATTTCCCATCAACGCATCCAGATAGGGATTGGATAGACAAATTATTTGATAGTAAGGAGTTACAACGATGATGGAAGTTCGTGCGGCCGGCGACCGCGGCCACGCCGATCACGGCTGGCTCGTCTCGAAGCACAGTTTCTCGTTTGCGGATTATCACGACCCGGCTCACATGGGGTTCGGTCCGCTGCGGGTGATCAACGAGGACCGGGTCGCACCGGGAATGGGCTTCGGCACCCATGGCCACCGCGACATGGAAATCATCAGCTACGTGCTGGAAGGAGCCCTGGGACACAAGGACAGCCTGGGCAACGGCTCGGCGATCCGGCCGGGGGATGTCCAGCGGATGAGCGCCGGCACCGGAGTGAGGCATTCGGAGTTCAATCAGCAGGAAGCGGGAGAGACGCACTTCCTGCAGATCTGGATCGAACCGGACCGGCGCGGCATCACTCCGTCGTACGAAGAGCGCCATTTCCCGGCAGCCGACAAGCGCGGCCGGTTGAGACTGGTCGCCTCGCCGGATGGCCGCGACGGCTCGGTCCTGATACACCAGCAGGCGACGATGCATGCCGGGCTCTTCGACGGGGCGGAGCGTGATTCGCTGGCGATCGAGACCGGGCGCAGGGCTTACGTCCATGTCGCCCGCGGCAGCGTCAGCGCGAACGGCCAGCGCCTGGTTGCCGGCGACGGGCTCAAGCTGGTCGATGAGCCGGAGGTGATCCTCGCCGACGGCGAGGGCGCGGAAGTGCTGGTGTTCGTGCTGCCGTGATCGCGTCAGGCGGTCGGGTTTCAGGGTGTTCATCAGGGGGGCATCAAGGGATCATGAGGGCGGCGATGAAGACACCGATCATCAGAAAGGCCAGCGACACCTTCGCCACCATGCCGACCGCCATGCCCAGCCAGGTGCCGATCCCGACGTTGCGCGCACGGATCAGGTCCCGGTCCACCAGGTACTGGCCGGCGACCGCCCCGACGAAGGGCATGAAGATCAGGCCCCAGAGTCCGGTGAATATGCCGAGCACGGTACCGATCAAGGCGCCGCCGATGGCCTCCTTGCTCGCGCCGGCCCGCTTGGCGCCCAGCACCCCCGCGGCGTAGTCGACTATCCAGGAGACGATCGCGAGCACGGTGACGATCGCGACGGTGACGCCGGTGACGCGGGTGAAATCCTCGATCCAGGCGGCCAGCACGATCCCCGCCAGCACGAGAATGGCGCCGGGCAACGCCGGCAGGACCGTGCCGGCCACACCGACGGCGAGGAGCGCGACGGCCAGAATCCACAAGGCGATATCCATGGTGCGGCGCTCCTGCGCAGTCGAGGCGGGCGAAGAGGTTAACAGGAATTCGGGGATCGCATCGCCGGCGCATGTTAGGGTACTTCGGCTGAATGGCTCATCGCTCCTAGCGGGAGAACGGCATGCTCGGAATCTCAGGCACACTGGCCACGCTGGCGGGCGTCATTGCCGGCGCGGGTGCGCTGCTGATCGCCTGGCTGGTGTCGATCTGGCTTGTCTGTGCCGCCCTGGTTGCCCTGGGCGCCTACAGCCGCGGCCGGAGCGTGCCACTCTGGCTGTTCCTCGCCATCCTCTTGACGCCGCTGCCCGCCGCGTTGATGCTGTTGCTGTTCCCTGATCGATCCGAATTGCGACAACGCCGGGATGCGAAGCAGGGCCGCGACGGCTGGCGCATGTGTCCGTCCTGCAGCGAGGTCGTGCGGGCCGAGGCCCGACGCTGCCGCTTCTGCCTCGCCGACCTCACCCGTCGGATCGATCCGCTGCCCCGGCAGTTGTCCCCCGAACGAGTGGAGCCGCGACTGCAATGAAAAACGACCAGGATCCGAACATGGCCTTCCCGCCGCCGCACGCCGGGCGCCGCCGACTCCTGCAGGCACTGTCGGCAGCCCCGGTATCCCGCCGCTTGCCGGCAGGAGTCGCGGGCGGGGCGCTTGCGGCGCTGCCGGTGCCGGCAGTCCTTGCCGCCACCCCATCCTGCGACCCGCCGTCGTCGCCGACCCGGGCGCAGACCGAAGGCCCGTACTTCACCCGGAACTCGCCCCGGCGGGCTTCGTTGCTGGAAGCCGATGTGAAGGGTGTCCGGCTCGTGCTGACCGGCCAGGTGCTGGCAACCGATTGCACCCCGGTGCCGTCGGCCCTGCTGGATTTCTGGCAAGCCGATGCCGATGGGAATTACGACAATCGGGCCTACCGGCTGCGCGGCCACCAGTTCACCGACGAGCAGGGCCGATACCGGCTCGAAACCGTGCTGCCGGGGATCTATCCGGGTCGGACCCGGCACATCCACGTCCGGGTGCAGCCTCGGGATGGGCGCCTGCTGACCACGCAGCTCTATTTCCCGGGGGAGATCCGCAACGATCGGGATGGCATCTTTTCGCCGGCGCTGCTCGTCTCGGTGGCGCCGCCGGATCAAGGCGAGCCTTCGGCCGGGCAGGCGCCGATGGCGGCGGCCATGAGCGCCACCTTCGATTTCGTGCTCGTCAGGGGGTGAGGCCGCCGGCCGCCGGGCCAGCGCCAACTGTCACGACGACGCGTTTTCGTCGCCAGCAGTTCATTGGCCACCAGCGCCGCCAGGATCAGGCCGCCGCCGTAGATCGTGGCGTCAGCCGGGCGCTCGCCGGCGCCCAGCCAGGCCCACAGCGGACCGAACACGACCTCGAGCAGCGCCAGCAGGGCGGTCTCCTGGGTCGACAGGTAGCGGGCGGCCCAGATCATCAGGATGCAGGGCAGGCCAAGCTGGAATACCCCCAGGCCCGCCAGCAGCAGGATGTCGCGGCCGGTCGCCTGGACGGGGAAGATCAGCGGCAGCATCGCCAGGCAGGAAATCATGCCGCCGATCAGAAGCGCCGGGACCAGGTCGACGCGGGCCTGCTGACGCTTCATGTTGATCAGGTTGATCGCCGAGGCCAGCGGCACGCCCGCGGCCACCAGCATCCCCCAGAGACTGCTCTGGTCGTCGCCGGTCTGGAGCCCGTCCTTGCACCATCCAGACGATTCCGGCGCCGGCGACCGCGATGGCCGTCCAGGTCCGGCCGGCGATGCGCTCGTCGAGCACCAGCCAGACAAGCAGGGCGGTCAGCAGCGGCGCTATCGCCAGGACGACCAGGGTCTTGGCGACCGTGGTGATGGTCAGCGCGACCATGAAGCAGGTGAACATGACCGCCCACATCACGCCGGACACCAGGCCGGGCCAGCCGGCGGCCGAGATGACGCCCAGCCAGCGCGAACCCTTGGTGACTATGAGGTAGCCGCTCGACGAACAGGATGCAGGACAGCGACCGCCAGAACGTCAGTTCGAAGCCCGCCGGCCTGGTCGAGTTGCCGGGTGACCACCCCGGCGGTGCTCCAGAGCAGCGCGCACAGGACCATGGTCGCGACGGCGAGGCGATGGCGCCGCGTCGTCGGGCGAGGTCACTCATGTCTGCCGGGTTTCAGGTCGCGAGGCGGCAGCAGGCCTGATCTCGCGGGAGCTGAAGTCCTGCTCCCAGCTGCCCGGCTGCAGGTCGGGCTTGAGCGAGACGCGCCGGTCGAAGACGAACAGCTCGCCCTGCCAGTGGCGCTCGCCGACTTCCTCGAAGTACTTCAGCACGCCGCCCTCGAGCTGGACCACGTGATCGATGCCGTTTGCCGCGAGATAGAGCGCGGCCTTCTCGCAGCGGATGCCGCCGGTGCAGTAGGTGACGACCCGCTTGCCGGCCAGGTCGTCACGATCGGCGCTTCAGCGCTGCGGGCAGTTCGGTAAAGGCGCTCAGCTTCGGATCGATGGCGCCCGCAAAAGCGCCGACCTTCGTTTCGAAGGCATTGCGAGTGTCGACCATCACCACCGGCCGGCCATCGTCGTCGCGTACCGCGGTCGAGCCAGCGGGCGAGCACGGCGCGTCGACCGCAGGCGCGCGCCCCTCGCGCCGGCCGGCATGCGGCTGGCGGAAGGTGATGATTTCCTTCTTCAGCTTGACCAGGAGACGGTTGAAGCTCTGGCTGTCGGACCAGCTTTCCTTGAACGACAGTGCGGCGAGCCGCGGGTGCGGCCGCAGGATGTCGCGCGAAAGCGCGCGCATCGGCCTCAGTCCGCAGACGAAGACGTTGATGCCCTCGGGCGCCAGCAGCACCGTGCCGCGCATCGAGAGTGTCCCTGCCGGCCGCGAGCAGGTCCTGTCGCAGCGCGGGCAGGTCTTCCAGGTCGGTGAAAAGATACGACGGCCAGGTTGAGATACATGGCTGTGATTCTAGCCGAGCGGACCGTCGATTCTACGGGCCGGCCCCGACTCGGCGGCACCACCGGCCGCCCCGGCGGCACGCAGTCGATTCTGACGTCTGGCGGCGGCCCTCGTACAATGGCCCGCTCCTCCCGATCGACGCGAAGCCTGCGCCTGCCGTAATGCCGAATGACCGGACTATCGATTCCAGTGAGTGACCCCGGATACGTTCACCTGCGGCTGCGGTCCGAGTATTCGATCTCGGATTCGATCGTTCGCATCGACGACGCGATGGCGGCCGCTGCCGCCGACCAGCAGCCCGCCCTGGCGTTGACGCGATTCGGCCAACCTGTTCGGCTGGGTGAAGTTCTATCGCGCAGCGATCGCCAAGGGAATCCAGCCGCTGTGCGGGCTCGATTGCTGGGTGACGAATCCGGAGGATCGCGACCGCCCGCACCGCCTGTTGCTGCTGGCAGCCGACCTCGACGGCTATCGCAACCTGTGCCAGCTGATTTCGCGCGGCTGGCTCGAGAACGAGTACCGGGGCCGGGCGGAACTGCACCCCGACTGGCTGGGCGCCGACCAGACCCGCGGCATCATCGCGCTGTCCGGCGCGGCCTCGGGCGAAGTCGGCCAGTGGCTGCTGGCAGGCAACCGGTTGCGCGCCGAGGAGGCCGCTCTGCGCCTGTCGGGCCTGCTTTCCGGGGTCTTTCTACCTCGAAGTGCAGCGCTACGACACGCCGGAAAGCGAGAGCTGCACCCGGGAAAGCGCGCGGCTGGCGGCGCGGCTCGGGCCTGCCGCTGGTGGCTACCCATCCGATCCAGTTCATCGCCGTCGACGACTTCCGCGCCCACGAGGCCCGGGTCTGCATCGCCGACGGCGAGATGCTGGCCAACCCGCGGCGCGTGCGCCGGTTCACGCCCGACGCAGTATTTCAAGACCCGCGCGGAAATGACCGATCTGTTCGCGGACCTGCCCGAAGCCCTGGCCAACAGCGTCGAGATCGCGCGGCGCTGCTCGTTCTCGATGAAGCTGGGCGAGTCCCGCCTGCCGGAGTTCCCGACACCCGACGGCATGGGGGTGGACGACTACCTTCGCCAGCTGTCGGCGCAAGGGCCTGGTCGCGCGGATGGCAGAAGCTGTTTCCGGACCCGGTGGTGCGCGAAGCGTCGCCGCAGGAGGAGTACGACAGCCCGGCTGCGGATCGAGTGCGACACGATCATCGGCATGGGCTTTCCCGGTTACTTCCTGATCGTGGCGGACTTCATCGGCTGGGCCAAGGCCAACGGCGTGCCGGTCGGACCCGGCCGCGGGTCGGGCGCGGGCTCGCTGGTGGCGTTCGCACTCGGCATCACCGACCTCGACCCGATGCCGTACGCGCTTGCTGTTCGAGCGCTTCCTCAACCCGGAGCGGGTGTCGATGCCGGACTTCGACATCGATTTCTGCCAGGACAGCCGCATCCGGGTCATCGAGTACGTGCGCGAGAAGTACGGCGGCGATGCGGTGTCGCAGATCGCGACCTTCGGCACCATGGCGAGCAAGGCGGTGATCCGCGACGCCGGCCGGGTGCTCGACATGCCGTACAGCTTCTGCGACCAGCTCTCCAAGCTGATCCCGATCGTCCAGGCCAAGCCGCTGTCGCTCGACAAGGCACTGGTCGAGGAGCCGATCCTCGCCGAGCGCGAGCGCAAGGAAGAGGAGGTGCGCGAACTCCTGGCGCTCGCACGGCGCGCTGGAGGACATCACCCGCAACGTCGGCATGCATGCCGGCGGCGTGCTGATCGCGCCGGGCCGGCTCACCGATTTCTGCCCGCTCTACAAGGCGCCGGGCACCGATTCGGTCATCAGCCAGTACGACAAGGACGACGTCGAGGCGGTCGGACTGGTGAAGTTCGACTTCCTCGGCCTGCGCAACCTGACCATCATCGACCTGGCCGATCCGCTACGTGAACCAGCGCCGCGCAGGCCGAGGGCATCCGCCGCGCTCGACCTCTCGACGCTGGCCTTCGACGATGCCAAGGCCTACCAGATCCTGAAGGACGGCAATACCGTCGCGATCTTCCAGGTGGAGAGCGACGGCATGAAGAAGCTGCTGCGCAAGCTCCAGCCGGACCGCTTCGAGGACATCATCGCGGTGCTCGCGCTCTACCGGCCCGGGTCCGCTCGGCTCCGGCATGGTCGACGACTTCATCCTCAGGAAGCGCGGCCAGCAGAAGATCGACTACTTTCATCCGAACCTGCGCGAGTGCCTGGAGCCGACCTACGGCGTGATCGTCTACCAGGAGCAGGTGATGCAGATCGCGCAGATCATCGCCGGCTACACGCTGGGCGGCGCCGACCTGCTGCGCCGCGCGATGGGCAAGAAGAAGGCCTCGGAAATGGCGCTGCAGCGCCAGATCTTCATGGACGGCGCCAAGGCGCAAGGCCAGGACGCCGGACCTCGCGACCCAGCTGTTCGACCTGATGGAGAAGTTCGCCGAGTACGGCTTCAACAAGTCGCACACCGCCGCCTATGCGGTGGTCACCTACCAGACCGCCTGGCTCAAGGCGCACTATCCGGCGGAGTTCATGGCCGCGACCTTGTCGTCGGACATGGACGATACCGACAAGGTCAACCTGTTCGTGCGCGACGCGCAGGCCAATGGCGTCACGGTGATGCTGCCGGACATCAACCGCTCGGCGTTTCGCTTCGAGCCGCAGGATGCGGCCACCATCCGCTTCGGCCTCGGCGCCGTCAAGGGCGCGGGCCAGGCGGCCGTGGAGAATCTCATCGCCGAGCGCGAGGCGAACGGCCCGTACCGTCGATCTGTACGATTTCTGCGATCGGATCGACCGCCGCCTGGTCAACCGTCGCGCGGTCGAAGCCCTGGTGCGGGCCGGCGCGTTCGACGCGCTCGATGCCGACCGCGCGCAGCAGCTGGCCAATGTGCAGCGGGCGATGGATGCGGCCGAGCAGGCGGCGCGCGCGCGCAGCGCCGGGCAGGGCGGGCTGTTCGGCGACTTCGGGCCGGGGCCCCAGGAAGGCGATGACGGGCGCGCCGCTCCGGGAGTGGCTGCCGGCGACCGCCTGGGACGAACATCGGCGCCTGCACGAGGAGAAGGTCGCCCTCGGCTTCTTCCTGTCGGGGCATCTCTTCACCGCGCACGAGCAGGAGCTGCGCCGCTTCGTCAAGACGCGCCTGGCCGACCTCGGGCGCATCGTGGAGAGCTCGCATGGCAGCACGGCGGTGACCGTGGCGGGCATCGTCGCGGCCATCTCCAGCACGATGACCCGG
This sequence comes from uncultured beta proteobacterium, assembly GCA_963834335.1. Taxonomy (GTDB): domain Bacteria; phylum Pseudomonadota; class Gammaproteobacteria; order Burkholderiales; family Burkholderiaceae_E; genus Lautropia. The sequence goes on from CAWIBK010000009.1 coordinate 956,989, forward strand.
CGCGGGCGCATGATGCGGGTGGTGCTGGACGATCGCAGCGCCACCGAGGAACTCGCGGTGTTCTCCGAGCAGTACGAGCAGAACCGCAGCCTGCTCAGGGAGGACGAACTGGTCGTCGTCCACGGCAAGGTATCGAAGGACGAATACAGCGGCGGCTACCGCTTCAGCGCCGAGCGGATCCTGGATCTCGCCGGGGCGCGCGCCGAATACGCCCGTGCACTGCGGCTGCGGATGAACGGCGCATTCCGACTCGGTCCGCCTCGCCAGGCTGCTCGCACCGTTCAAGGTCGGCCTGCAGCCGGGGCCCGGCTGCCCGGTCGAGATCGAATACCACAACGATGCCGCCGTCGTCTCGGTCCGCCTCGGCCCCGACTGGGCGGTCAAGCCCGCCGATGCCCTGCTGTCGCAACTGACCGACTGGCTGACGCCTGCCGGCGTCGAGACTCGTGTATCGATGAAGCCGGCCGCCAGCGACAAGGCTGCTGATGCGCGCCTGCTGGGCCATGTCAAGCCTCACTGGAGGGTGTTCGCGCTTGGCGTGGCCGGCATGATCCTGACGGCGCTGACCGAGCCGGTGTTCCCGGCAATCATGAAGATCCTGCTCGACCAGGGCTTCGGCGAGACCGGCGAGCAGCGGCTGATGTGGCTCGCGCCGGTGATGATCATCGGTCTCTTCCTGTTGCGCGGCGTCTTCACCTTCGCGATGAACTACGCCATGAACTACGTCAGCCAGGAGGTGCTGCTCGACCTGCGCCGCGACATGTTCACGCGGCTGGTGGAGACTGCCGATCCGGTTCTTCGCGATGAACTCGTCCGGCACGGTCATCGCCCGGCTGGTCAGCGACGTCCAGCACGTGACCCAGACGCTGTCCGAGCGTGCATGATCATCCTGGTGCGCGACACCTTCGTGATCATCGGCCTGCTCGGCTGGCTGCTCTACCTCAACTGGCAGCTGACGATCATCGCGCTGATCCTCATCCCGCTGGTCGCATTGGCCGTCGGTTCGTTCTCGAAGCGCATGCGGCGCCTGTCGGCCGAGCAGATCCGCTATACCGGCGAACTGACCGGCGTGGTCGAGGAGGCGATCCACAGCAATCCGGTGGTCAAGGTCTACGGCGGGCAGCCCTACGAGCGCGTCGCGCTTCGCCGCCGCCAGCGGCAAGTTGCGCGACTTCGCCCGGCGCATGACGGTGGCGTCGGCGCTGATCGTCCCGATCACGCAGATCATGGCGGCCGTCGCGGTGTCGGTGGTGATCTCGATCGCGCTCTACCAGTCGCAGCAGCGACCAGACGACGGTCGGCGACTTCGTGTCCTTCATCACCGCCATGCTGATGATCCTCGCGCCGCTCAAGCACCTGGCCGACGTCAACAGCCAGTTGCAGCGGGCGCTGGCGGCCGCCGACGCGGTGTTCCGCTTCATCGACGAGCCGATGGAAAAGCGACCGCGGCACCGTGACGGTCGAGCGGGTGCGCGGCGAGATCCGCTTCGAGGACGTCTGCTTCGGCTACGAGCAGTCCGAGCGGCTCGCGCTGTCGCGACATCGATCTGCAGATCCGCGCCGGCGAGACGGTCGCGCTGGTGGGCAGCTCCGGCGGCGGCAAGACCACCCTGGCGAACCTGCTGCCGCGGTTCTACCCGGTGAGCGCGGGGCAGCATCCTCATCGACGACATTCCCATCGAGACGATGAAGCTGCAGAGCCTGCGCGGCCAGATCGCCTGGGTCAGCCAGACGGTCATGCTGTTCAACGACACGATCGCCAACAACGTCGCGTACGGCGACAGACGCGGCGCCTCGGAGGAGGAGGTGCGATCCGCGCTCGATGCGGCCTACCTGACCGACTTCATCGCCTCGTTGCCGCAGGGCATCCACACCGTGATCGGCGACAACGGCATCCGTCTTTCCGGCGGCCAGCGGCAGCGGCTGTCGATCGCGCGTGCGCTGTTGAAGAACGCGCCCATCCTGATCCTCGACGAAGCCACCTCAGCGCTCGACAACGAATCCGAACGCTTTGTCCAGGCGGCGCTCGAGCGGCTGATGAAAGGCCAGACCACGCTGATCATCGCCCATCGGCTCTCGACGGTGGAAAAAGCCGATCGGATCGTCGTCCTCGCCGGTGGCAGCATCGTCGAAGAGGGCACGCATGCCGAGTTGATGGCGCGCGCCGGACTTTACTCGCGGCTTTATGCCGGCGGCGAGCTGGTCAATTGAGTCGCGCCCCGTTTCCGTTCATCGCTGCCGGCAACGGCCGAGCATCCCGATGCCCAGCGTCGCGCTGATCCTCACGACCTACAACCGGCCGGCGGCGCTGGACCGCGTGCTGCACAGCGTGGCGCGCCAGACCTCGCTCCCGGAACAGGTGATCATCGCTGACGACGGCTCGGACGCCAGCACTACCGCGGTGGTCGGCCGCCTGGCGCGATCGCCTGGGCACGCCGCTGCGTCACGTGTGGCAACCGGATGAGGGGTTTCGCGCCGCTGCGTCGCGAAACCGCGCCGCCGGCGAGGCCGAGGCGGATCTGCTGGTGTTCGTCGACGGTGATTGCCTGCTGCGGCCGGCGGTCATCGCCGAGCACCGTCGGCTGGCCGAAGCGGGCTGCGCGGTAGCCGGCAACCGTATGCTGCTCTCGCCGCGACTGACGGAAGCGGTCGAGCAGGGGACGGCCGACCCGGTGACCTGGGGCCTCGCCGACTGGACACGTGCGCGCCTGCGCGGCGACGTCGAACGTCTGTGGCCGCTGGTGACCCTGCCGGGACATGCCTGGCGGCGGTTGCGGCCGGTGCACTGGCTGCAGATGCGCGGGTGCAATATGGCGGTCTTCCGGGACGATTTCGAGCGCATCAACGGTTTCGAGGAGCAGATCTCGGGTTGGGGGTTCGAGGATTCCGACCTGGCCATCCGGCTGATCAATGCCGGGATCAAGGTGAAGTCGGGCCGTTTCGCCACCGCCGTGCTGCACCTGTGGCACCGGGAGCGGCCGCGGGACGCGGCCGAGAAGAATCGTCAGCGGGCGCTCGCGGCCCGCCGAAGCGGCGTGATCCTGGCGGACCTGGGGCTGCGCCAGCGAACGCCGGAGGAACGATTCGATCCCCCCGGACTGGGCCCCGGCGGTTGATGCCGACCCGTCTCGACATGGCCGCGCACATGCTGGTCGCGCTGTTCCTGATCTCCGTTGCTTGCGGTGCCGGGGGCATCGACCCCGGTGGCGGCATTGGCCTGCTTTGCCGCGCTGGCAGCCGGCTGGCACCAATGGCGCCAGGATGCCCGCGACGGCTTCCGGCACATGTCGGTGCTGGTGGTTCCGGCTGCGATCTACCTGCTGCTGCTGGCGGGACAGCTTGCAACCGGTGCGGCTCCGGTGAGCCTGGGCAGCCATATCCTGATCGGCCTGCTGACGCTCGGCGCGGCTCTCTCGGGCGTGCCCAACCGGCTTGCGGACGTGCGGCGATGGCTGCTGCCGGCGGCGGCAATCGGTGCGATCTGCACGTGCGTCCTGGCGCTCTATCAGGTCCATTTCCTCGACTACCCGCGGCCCTATGGCTGGCTGGGCGGCGGACCGCTCGGCAACGGCGCGATCAAGTTCGGGGATCTGGCAGCGCTCCAGGCCCTCTTGTCGCTGGTGCTGGTGCTGACCGGCGGGGCAGTCGGTGCCCGGGTGCTGGGACTGGCCGGCCTGTTCTGCGGGATGCTGGCGCTGGCCCTGACCCAGACCCGCGGGGGTGTTCTCGGCTTTCTCCTGGCGGTCATCGTTCTCGGTCTGGGCATGGCGTTGCGTCATCGCCGCGGGAGCACCGCGACGATCGGCGGGGCGTTGAACGGTGGCGCAGTGATTGCCAGGCGTGCGACCACGCGGCGGGGAACTGCCGCCCTGATGGTTGCGTTTGCGCTGGTGCTGACGATATTCGCCGCAAGCTTCATGCAGGAGCGGTTTGCGCAGATCGAGCCGCAGATCCAGCGCTATCTGCGCGGTGACGTCGACTCCGAGGTCGGGCAGCGGCTCACGCTCTGGAAGGCGGCCGCCCGCGCCGGGTTGCACGCGCCGCTGGCAGGCGTCGGGTTCGGTCGCTTCAGCGAAGAACTCGACCGGCAGATCCGCACCGGCGACATTGCCGGGTCCGAAACGCTTCTCTACCGTCAGGCCCACAGCGAGTACCTGGCCGCCTTTGCCCATGCGGGGGTGCCAGGGCTGCTGGCGCTGCTCCTGATGTTCGTTGCGCCGGTCGTCAGCCTGGTGCGCCAGATTCGTGCCGGCGCCGGCTCGCCGGCGGCCTACGCGGCGCTGGTCTCGACGACCGCCTTCGCCGGCTTCGCCCTGACGGACGACATGTTCGACCGGCAGATCACGGTGGTCGCGTTCTTTCTCTTGAACGCGTGGTTGCTGCGGGCCGCGTGGCCGACCCATGCCGCGGTGCCGACCCGTGCCGCTCCCGGCCTGCCGCGGAGCCGCCTGTGAGCGGCAAACTGTCGGTGGCGATCATCACCAAGAACGAGGCCCATCGGATCGAGCGCTGCCTGCAGTCGGTCGCTTTCGCCGATCAGATCGTGGTCGTCGACTGCGGCAGCACGGACGGGACGGTCGCGGTGGCGCAGCGTCTCGGTGCCGAAGTCCATGTCACTGCCGACTGGCCCGGTTTCGGGATCCAGAAGAATCGCGCCCTGGGCAATTGCCGGTTTCCCTGGGTGCTCTCGATCGACGCGGACGAAGAGGTCTCCGCCGAATTGCGCCGGTCGGTTCAGATCATCGTCGATTCGCCGGACGAGCCGACCGCCAACGGCTACTGGATCAACCGCAGTTCGCGTTTCTGCGGCCAGACGATCCGCTTCGGGCTCTGGCGCAATGACCGCGTGCTGAGGCTCTTTCGCCGCGCAGGCGGCCGCTTCACCGACGATCTCGTTCATGAGCGGGTTGTCTGCAGCGAGCCGCTTGGCCACCTGTCCGGAATCCTCTTGCATGACAGCGTGGACTCGATCGAGGACGCGCGCGAGAAGACTTACCGCTATGCCCGGGCCGGCGCGATCCAGTTACGTGCGCGCGGCAAGGGCGGCGCGTTCAGCGCCTGGACGCATGCCATCTGGAGTTTCGTGCGCGGCTACGTGCTGCGCTTCGGTTTCCTCGATGGCCGCAACGGGCTGATCCTGGCGTGCCTGACGGCGCAGGGCACGTACTGGCGTTATCTCTGGGCAGGGCGCGAACCGGACGAAAGGAGAAAATGATGTCGACGCAGCAGGATGGGAAGAAGAAGATCGGGACGCCGGCGTCGCCGGATCGTTATCCGCTGCCTGAACTCGGGACGCTGCCGGACGACCTGCGTGAGCGGATCATGGCGGTCCAGGAGAAATCCGGGTTCGTGCCCAACGTGTTCCTCAAGCTCGCCCGGCGCCCTGCGGAGTTCCGCGCCTTCTTCGCCTACTATGACGCCCTGATGCTCAAGGACAGCGCGCTGAGCAAGGCCGAGCGGGAGATGATCGTGGTCGCCACCAGCGCGCTCAATCAGTGCCTCTACTGCGTCGTCGCGCACGGAGCGATCCTGCGGATCTACCAGAAGGATCCGCTGATCGCCGACCAGATCGCCACCAACTACCGCAAGGCGGCACTCACGCCGCGCCAGCGGGCAATGCTGGACTTCGCCTGCAAGGTGGCCGCCTCGTCGGCGTTCATCGACGACGAGGACCATCAGGTGTTGTTGCGGCATGGGTTCGATGCCGAAGCGATCTGGGACATTGCCGCGATTGCGGCGTTCTTCGCCTTGTCGAACCGGCTTGCCAATTTCAGCGGCATGATGCCCAATGCCGAGTTCTACACCATCGGTCGGTAGTCGCTGGCCTAGCGGCTCACCCGCACGATCGCGTCGGGCCGACCGATGACCTCCGGCAGCAGTTCCAGTCCCAGCCCCGGCGCATCGGAGACCCGGACCTGGCCGTCCTGGACACGGGGCAGGCCGCTGACCACTTCGGTGTACCAGCCGGTGTAGAACGCCCGGACCGACTCCTGGATCAGCGCATTGCGCGCGTGCATCGAAAAATGGCAGGAAGCCGCGTACACGACAGGACCGGTGCAATCGTGCGGCGCCACCGGCGTGTGCCAGGCTTCGGCCATTGCTGCGATCTTGCGGGCTTCCGACACGCCGCCGCACCACGACAGGTCGAGCATCACCACGCCGGCCACCCCGGTCTCCAGGTACTCCCGGAAGGCGTGGGTGTAGGCCAGGGTTTCCGAGGCGCACACCCAGGCCTTCGAGTGGTTCGCGTAGTCTTTGAGATCCGCCAGGTTGTCGAGTCTGAACGGGTCCTCGTGCCAGTAGGTGTCGAACTCGGCCAGTCGCTGTGCCAGCTTGCGCGCCATCGGCAGGCTCCACAACGAGTGGAACTCCACCATGATGTCGATCCGGTCCCCGACGGCCTTGCGTATTTTCCGAAACGGCTCCAGGGCGGTGTTCAGTTCGGCCGGCGAAATATCCCAGCCGCTGCTGCGTTCCGCCGCGATATCGAACGGCCAGATCTTCATGCCGGTGATGCCCTGCTCCAGCAGGGAATGGGCGAGCTCGCCGGCGTCGTTCAGGAAGGCCTCGAGATCCTCGTAGGGGCCGCCGTGCTCGCCCAGGTGCCAGTTGGCGACGGCCTGGGAGCGCGAATCGCGGATGTACTTGTAGCCGGCGCAGGTGTTGTAGGTGCGGATCGAGTCGCGCGCCTTGCCTCCCAGCACCTCGCATAACGGCCGACCTGCCGCCTTGCCGAAGATGTCCCACAGCGCGATGTCGATCGCCGAATTGCCGCGGGTCTCGACGCCGCTGCCGCGCCAGCCCAGGTAGTTGCTCAGCGATGCGTTGCGCGCCTCGATCTGTATCGGGTCGCTGCCCAGCAGCTTAGGCGCGACGGTGTCGTGCAGGTAAGCCTCCACGGCGCTTGCGCCGATGAAAGTCTCGCCCAGGCCGACGAGGCCCTCGTCGGTATGAAGCCGGACCCAGATCAGATTGCCGAATTCGGCAAGGCGAAGAGTCTCGAGCGCGGTGATCTTCATGTCCTGGGCGTTCCGGTCGGCGATGGCCGTGATCTTAGCCTATCGCCACTCGGCTTGACACAGGTCAAGGATCGGCGCTGCGGGTCGTAACAAGCGGGGCAGGAATCGGCAAATTGGGGTATCGTAAGGCTGGTGGATGACCAGGCAAGGAGGCGCGGTGTACCAGCGGATTCTCGTGCCGGTCGATGGCAGCGAACCGTCCAGCCGAGCGCTCAATGAGGCCCTGCAGCTTGCACGTGGCCTCGGAGATCGTGCGGTAGTGCGGGTCCAGGTGCTGTATGTGCTGGACGACGCACTGGACCAGACGGACCTGGTCGAGCATGGCAATGCCATCCTGGCGGAGGCGGTCGTGCAGGGAGCGGCGGCCGCTGTCACGGTGTCGCCGCTGATGAAACCCGCCATCGACGGCAGCATTGCCGCCGCGGTGCTCGCAGAGGCTTCGGCCGGTGGTGCGGACCTGATTGTCATCGGGACGCACGGGCGCAAGGGACTGGGCCGGGCAGTGCTCGGCAGCGTCGCAGAAGAGGTGATTCGTGATAGTCCGGTTCCGGTGCTGCTGCCGGGGCGCCGGCGATAGGGTCCGGCACGCTTAGGCGGCGAAGAGGCCTGGTTCGACCTGACACATTGCGGGATAGATGGGTAAGGAGACGACGTGATGCACACTTTCACATGTGACGACGATGTAGAGCGGTTTGTTGCGCGGCACGGGGTGGACCTCCTGCGTGAACTGGTCCGGGACGAACTGATGCGTTCGACTTCGCAGTTCTTCGCGGTGTCCTGGCTGTCTCGCTACGACGCACGCTCCAGGCACGAAGCCCAGGTCATCTGGAGGGAACTCAAGGAAACGCTGCGCGCCCAGATCCTGGTCTAGGAGCCTGTCGGAGTATGGTCAGGGCGCCTCCTGCGCCCGCCGGCTTCGCCGCAGAGTTCACGCCAGCACGATGTCGTACTGCTCCTGCGTATAGAGCGACTCGACGTGCAGCGAGATCGGCTTGCCGATGGCTTCTCCCAGCACCGCAAGATGCTGACTCTCCTCGTCGAGAAAGAGATCGATCACTGATTCCGAGGCCAGGATCCGGAATTCGCGGGGATTGAACTGCCGCGCCTCGCGGGCCAGTTCCCGCATGATTTCATAGCAGACGGTGCGGGCGGTCTTCACGCTTCCCTTGCCCAGGCACACGCCGCAGGGCTCGCACAGGATGTGCGCGAGGGACTCGCGGGTCCGCTTGCGGGTCATCTCGACCAGGCCCAGTGACGTGAAGCCGTTGACCGACGACTTCGTCCGGTCGCGCGTCAGGCCGCGCCGCAGTTCCTGGAGAATGGTGTCGCGATGGTCGGCACTGCCCATGTCGATGAAATCGATGATGATCACCCCGCCCAGGTTGCGCAGCCTCAGTTGGCGCGAGATCGACTGGGCGGCTTCCAGGTTGGTGCGAAACACAGTGTCCTCGAAGCTGCGGCCGCCGACGTAGCCGCCGGTGTTGACGTCGATGGTGGTCAGCGCCTCGGTCTGGTCGAAGATCAGGTAGCCGCCGGACTTCAGATCCACACGCCGGGCCAGGGCCTTGGCGATCTCGTCATCGATGCCGTGCAGGTCGAACAGCGGGCGCTCGGCCTCATACAGGCGCAGCTTGCTCTCGAGCGCCGGCATGTAGGTCTGGCAGAAGCTGCGCATGTCCTCCAGCGTCGCCCGATTGTCCACCACTACCGTCTGGGTGGTGGGTCCGGCGATGTCGCGCAGTACCCGGTGCGCGAGGCTGAGTTCCGCATAGAGCAGCCGCGGCTTTCGCTCCCGCGCCGGGGCCGGGTCTGCGACCGGGCGGGTGTCGTCGAGGATCTGAGCCCAGCGTCGGCGCAGATAGGCCATGTCGGCGATGAAATCCTCGTCGCTGGCTTCCTCGGCCATGGTACGGATGATGAATCCGCCCCGTTCCTCAGCCGACATGAACCGCTGAACGCGTTCGCGCAGCAGGGTGCGTTCGGATTCGCCGGCGATGCGCTGCGACACGCCGACGTGGGGGTCCTGCGGCAGGTAGACCAGCAGCCGTCCGGCAATGCTGATCTGAGTCGACAGCCGGGCGCCCTTGCTGCCGATCGGATCCTTCAGTACCTGGACCAGGAGCGGCTGGCCCTCGTAGAGGTGCTTCTCGATCGGCGTCGCGCCGGCCTCGCTGCGCGACTGCCACAGATCGGCCACGTGGAGAAAGGCGGCCCGTTCCAGTCCGATGTCGATGAACGCCGACTGCATGCCGGGCAGGACCCGCGTCACCACGCCGACGTAGATATTGCCGACCAGACCGCGCGTGGCTTCGCGGTCGAGGTGCAGTTCCTGCAGGACTCCCTGGTGCATGACGGCGACCCTGAGTTCCTGCGCTGTCGTGTTGACCAGGATGTCTTCTTTCACGGGCGGTCAGGGTCGCAGTGGATAGCCTGCTTTGCGCAGCAGGAGGGAGGTTTCGTAAAGGGGCAAACCCATGATACCGGAGTGAGATCCTTCGATGCTCCGGACGAATTGCGCTGCCCGACCCTGGATGGCATAGCCGCCGGCCTTGCCGAACGGCTCGCCGCTGGCCACATACGCGGCCAACTGCTCCGGCTTCAGCCGGCAGAACCGGACGCGCGAGCGCTGCGTCGTGGTCAGGATCCGGGCGCCGTCATTGCTGGCGACGACCACGGCGGTGAACACCTTGTGGGTGCGCCCGGACAGCAGCCGGAGCATCCGCACGGCGTCGGCTTCGTCCACGGGTTTGCCCAGTATGCTGCCGCCGACCGCGACCGTGGTGTCCGCGCACAGCAGCGGCGCCGGTGGCAGGCCGGTGGCAGCGAGGCGGGCGAGCGCAGCCCGTGCCTTGGCCAGCGCGACCCGGTTGACATAGGCGGCAGGCAGTTCGCCCGGAATCACCATCTCCAGCGCCTCGGCGCGCGCGGGATCCTCGTCCAGGAGCAGCTGGCACTCGATGCCGAGCTGACCGAGCAGTTCGAGCCGGCGCGGACTGCGCGAAGCCAGATAGATCATCGTGCAGGACTCCGGGTCACTCGCGGTGGTAGGGGTGCTTCGCGTTGACCGACCAGGCGCGGTACAACTGCTCGGCGAGCAGCACGCGGACGAGGGCGTGCGGCAGGGTCAGGCTCGAGAGCCGGATGCTCTGGTGGGCATCGGCGCGCAATTGCGCATCGATGCCGTCGGGGCCGCCGATCACGATCGCCACCGGTGCAGCGTCGCGCTGCCAGCTGACCAGCCGTTCGGCAAGTGCGGCGGTCGTCAAATCGTCGCCGCGCTCGTCCAGCACCACGAGCTTGCAGCGCGCCGGCAGCTGGGTGCGGATACGCTGCGCCTCACGGGCCATCAGTGCCTGGCCGGCGGCCGGTTTCCTGGCATCGTTGCCCCGCGCTTCGGTCTTGACGGTGCACAACTCGACCTTCAATTCCGGCGGCAGCCGTTTGAGGTAGTCGGCGACGGCGGCATCGACCCAGCCGGGCGCGCGCTGGCCGACTGCGACTATCCTGATCAGCAAGCCAGCGGCTCCACGCCTGCCGGCCGATCAGCTTCCCGCTTTGGGCGTGCGCACCCGGCGCAGGGCGCTGATGGTCGGGCGCGGCGCGGTAGCGGGGGGGGCGCCCCGGCGTGCGGCCTTGACCGCGGCGCCTTTGGCGGGCGTGACCTTCCTGGCGTCAGGCGCCTTGACTGCCCCTGCCGGCTTGACCGTTCCGGCCGGCTTGACCGCCCCGGCCGGCTTGGCGGCAGTGGGAGCGCCTCGGGTCGCGCCACCCGACAAGCCGTCGATGTGGACCTTCACGCGCACTGGCTTGCCGCCCCACAGCTCTTCCAGGTTGTAGTACGCCCGGATCGCTGGCTGCATGATGTGAACGACCATGTCGCCGAGATCGACCAGCACCCATTCCCCCGATTCCTCTCCCTCGGTGGAAATGACCGGGAAGCCCTTTCTCCTTGGCCTTGTCCCTGACGTGAGCGGCAAGGGAGCGAGTCTGTCGATTCGACGTGGCACTGGCCACGACGACCCGGTCGAAGAGATCGGAGAGGCCGGTGGTGTTGAAGACCCGGATGTCCTGGGCCTTGATGTCTTCCAGCGCATCAACAACCGTTCGTTGCAGTTTGGTGATCGTCATCAGTGGTCGGTTGCTCGTGTGGTCGCTGAAGTTCAGGGTTGGTAGAGGTGGTGGCGCCGGATGTAGCCGGGAATACCGGGTGGCAGGAGCTCTTCAGGCATTTCCCCGCGTGCCAGTTGTGCACGCAGGCCGGTTGCCGAAACCGCCACGGCAGGCATCCGGAACAGGACGATGGACCCCGCCGGCGTATCCGGCAACGATTGGCAGCCCCGTTCGTTCACCAGGCGTTCCACCGGCTCGGGCAGGTCGGACAGCGCCACCCGTTCGCGCTGCGTCGCCGCGATATGGGCCAGTTCCAGCAGTTCCGTGCCACCGGTGCCACGTCGCCAGATTACGCACCTGGTCGCTGCCAAGCACCAGGATCAGAGCCGTGTCGACACCAAGGCGATTGCGCAATTCCTGGAGCGTGTCGATAGTGTAACTGGGGCCGGATCGCCGGACTTCAAGGTCATCCACTTCCCAGTCGCACCCACCGGCGCGGCTCCCGGCGAGCGGCTCCAGTGCGATCCGCGTCATCGCCAGTCGATGCGACGCCGGCGTCTGGGCATCGGCCCTGGCGGATTTCTGCCAGGAGCTGCCGGTCGGTATCACGATCATCCGGTCGAGGGCGAGTGCCTCGACCGCGGCCCGCCCCAGGGCCAGGTGGCCGACGTGGACCGGGTCGAAGCTGCCGCCGAGAATCCCGGCGCGTAACCGGCGGCTGCCGGCGGTACTCACGCCCAGTCCCTCGGGGCGAGGAATTCGTCCACCAGGCGGGACTCGGGCGATCCCGGTTCCGGCTGCCAGCGATAACGCCACTGTACCTGGGGCGGCATCGAGCAGAGGATCGATTCGGTCCGGCCGCCGGACATCAGGCCGAACAGCGTCCCGCGGTCGAAGAGCAGGTTGAATTCGACGTAGCGGCCGCGGCGGACGGCCTGGAAGTCGCGCTCGCGTTCACCCCAGGATGTCGCCACCCGTCGTTCCACGATCGGGACGTAGGCCGGCAGGAAGGCGTCCCCGACGCTGCGGGTGATCGCGAAGCTGGTCTCGAAATCCGGCTCGTTCAGGTCGTCGAAGAACACGCCGCCGATGCCCCTGGCCTCGTTGCGGTGCTTCAGGAAGAAGTAGTCGTCACACCAGCGCTTGAGCCTCGGATAGAGGTCGTCGCCGAACGGCTGCAAGGCCTGGCGGCAGGTCCGGTGAAAATGGACGGCATCTTCCGCGATACCCGTAGTACGGCGTCAGGTCCATGCCGCCGCCGAACCACCAGACGGGCGCAGCGCCGTCGGCGGTTGCCGGCGCGATGAAGAACCGGACATTCAGGTGCACCGTCGGCACATGCGGATTGCGCGGGTGCAGCACCAGCGACACGCCCATGGCGGTCGCCGCGCGTCCCGCCAGTTGCGGGCGGCTGGCCGACGCAGCCGGCGGCAGCTTGTCCAGGTTCACTTCCGAGAACAGCACGCCGGCGCGTTCGAAGACGTCTCCGTCCTCCAGCACGCAGGACAGTCCGCCGCCGCTGCCAAGGCCGGTCGCTGCGCCGCCGGTGTCGCCGATGCCGCTTGCGCCAGCCGTGCCGTCGGGATCGCGCTGCCAGCGGTCCTGCAGGAAGCGGCCACCGTCCAGTGCTTCAAGTTGCCGGACGATCCGCTGCTGCAGCGCCGACAGGTAGTCGCGCGACCGCGCCAGCGTCTGCCGGACCTGGCGGCGGGGAGTGCGGATCAGTCAACGGCGCACACCGGCGCTGCCGGGCAGGGCCAGGTGGCCGATGTCGGAGCGATACTGCATCCCCTCGAAGCGGACCTGCCGGACTGCCTCGTAGGCGTTGCCCTGCGCCATCTTCAGCGAGTCGCCCAATGCGGTGACGCCCATGACGCGCCCGCCGGCGGTGACAACGCCGTTGCCGGACGGGGCGGTGCCGGCGTGAAAGACGATCGACTCGGCGTCATCCGCATTGCCCGCGGGCGGATAGCCGACGATGGTGTCTCCTTTGCGCGGGGCGTCGGGATAGCCCTCTGCCGCCAGCACCACGCACAAGGCGTTGCGCCGGTCCCACCCGGCTTCGACCTGGTCCAGGCGTCCTTCGATGCCGGCCTTCAGCAACTGTCCGAAATCGCTCTTGAGGCGGGCCATGATCACCTGCGCCTCGGGGTCGCCGAGGCGGCAGTTGAACTCCAGCGTGCGCGGGTTGCCCTTTCTGTCGATCATCAGTCCGGCGTACAGGAAACCGGTGAAGACGATGCCCTCGGCAGCCATGCCGGTAATGGTCGGCATGATGATTTCGCGCAGGACCCGCGCATTGATGCCGGGCGTGATGATGGGAGCCGGCGAGTAGGCGCCCATGCCGCCCGTGTTGGGGCCGCGGTCCCCGTCGAGCAGGCGCTTGTGGTCCTGGCTGGATGCCAGGGTCAGCACGTGCGCGCCATCCGCCATCACGATGAAGCTGGCCTCTTCGCCTTCGAGGAACTCCTCCACGACCACCCGGGCAAGGCCGCCGGCGTGATTGCCGACGCCCAGCATCCGATCCACCGCCGCGTGGGCCTCGGCGACGGTTTCGGCCACCACCACCCCTTTGCCGGCGGCAAGCCCGTCGGCCTTGACGACGATCGGCGCACCGCGCCCGCTGATATAGGCCTTGGCATCGACCGGATCCGTGAAGCTGCGGTAGTGCGCCGTCGGAATCCCGTGCCGGGTCATGAAGCTCTTGGCGAAGTCCTTAGACGACTCCAGTTGCGAAGCCGCGCGGGTCGGTCCGAAGATCGGCAGACCACGATCCCGGAAGGCGTCGACGATGCCGTCTGCCAGCGGGCCCTCGGGACCGACCACGGTGAAGTCGATCTTCTCGCGCTCCGCGAACAGCGCAAGGGAATCGATGGCGGTCAGCGGGAGGTTGCGCACACGTGGTTCCAAGCGCGGTGCCGGCATTGCCCGGGGCGACGAAGACCGTCTCCATGCCTCGGCACTGGGCCAGGCGCCACGCGATGGCGTGTTCGCGGCCGCCGCCGCCGATGACTAGACTCTTCCGGGCTGTCGACACGTGGGACCTGCTGGTGGTGGAAGGGCGGGTTGCCGGACCGGCGCCGGGCTCAGGCCTCGTCGACGATGGCATTGGTATAGACCTGCTGCATGTCGTCGACGTTATCGAGGGCGTCCAGGATCTTCTGCATCCGCGCAGCATCGTCCCCGGTGAGCACGAGTTCGTTGAGCGGCTTCATGACCACTTCCGCGACCTCGGCCTTCAAGCCGGCCTTATCGAGCGCGGCCTTGACGGCCTCGAACAGTGGCGGCTCGCAGATGACCTCGATCGCACCGTCCTCATGGGTGACGACGTCGTCGGCGCCGGCATCCAGCGCGGCTTCCATCACCTTGTCTTCCGAAGTGCCCGGTGCGAGGATCAACTGGCCGCAGTGCCTGAACTGGAAGGCGACCGACCCGTCGGTGCCCAGGTTGCCGCCGTACTTGGTGAGCGCATGACGGACGTCCGCCACCGTGCGGGTCCGATTGTCGGTCATGCAGTCGATGATGAGGGCGGCGCCGGCAACGCCGTATCCCTCGTAGCGGATTTCCTCGTAGTTGGCGCCTTCCAGGCCGCCGGCGCCGCGCTGGATGGCGCGCTGGACCGTGTCCTTGGACATATTGCCTTCAGATGCCTTCTCCACCGCCATGCGAAGGCGCGGATTGCTCGCGACATCGGCGCCGCCGATTCTGGCCGCGACCGTGATCTCCTTGATCAACCGGGTGAACAGCGCGCCGCGCTTGGCGTCCTGGCGCCCCTTGCGATGCTGAATATTGGCCCATTTGGAATGACCGGCCATTGATTATCCTTCTGATCTAAGATACCCGGGTTGGTCCGCAATTTTATCATCGCACCGCGGCTTCCCCCGCTCCTGGACTCGTTTATGCCCCAAGCGCTTGCACCCGTGATGCTCGGCCGGAACGAGCACGAAGAAGTTTCCCTGCTGCCCTCGCTGGTCAATCGTCACGGCCTGATCACCGGCGCGACCGGTACCGGCAAGACGGTGAGCCTGCAGGTCCTGGCGGAACACCTGTCGTTGATCGGCGTGCCGATCTTCATGGCGGACGTCAAGGGCGACCTCGCCGGCATCGCCAAGGCCGGCCAGCCCTCGCCCAAGCTCGAGGAGCGGCTGGCGAAGTACCGTCTGCCCCGGCCCGCCTTCCAGGACTTCCCGGTGAGCCTGTGGGATGTGTTCGGAAAGGATGGGCATCCGCTGCGAGCGACCATCTCCGACATGGGCCCGCTGCTGCTGTCGCGGATGCTCGGGCTCAACGACACCCAGGAAGGCGTGCTGCACCTGGTATTCAAGGTCGCCGACGACAACGGGCTCCTGCTGCTGGACTGCAAGGACCTGCGTGCGATGCTGCAGCATGTGGGGGACAACGCCAGGACCTTCACGACCGAATACGGCAACGTCTCGGCCGCGTCGATCGGGGCCATCCAGCGCGGCATGCTGACGCTGGAACAGCAAGGCGGCGACAGCTTCTTCGGCGAACCGATGCTGAACATCGCCGACATGATGCAGACCGATGCGGCCGGGCGGGGCGTGATCAACGTCCTTGCAGCAGACCGTCTGCTCAATTCCCCGCGGCTTTACGCCTCGTTCCTGCTGTGGCTGCTTTCAGAACTGTTCGAACAGCTGCCGGAGGTCGGGGACGTCGAAAAGCCCCGGATGGTGTTCTTCTTCGATGAGGCGCACCTGCTGTTCAACGAGGCGCCGCGCGCGTTGATGGAGAAGGTGGAACAGGTGGTGCGCCTGATCCGCTCAAAGGGGGTCGGCGTGTTCTTCGTCACGCAGAATCCGCTCGACATACCCGATACCGTGCTGGGGCAGTTGGGCAATCGTATCCAGCACGCGCTGCGCGCCTTCACACCGCGCGACCAGAAGGCGGTGCGCGCGGCGGCGCAGACCATGCGGCCCAACCCGGCGTTCGACGCGGAAGCTGCGATCAGCGAACTCGGCGTCGGTGAGGCGCTGGTTTCCCTGCTGGACGAAAAGGGGCGTCCGAATATCGTTCAGCGTGTGTGGATGGCGGCGCCGGCCTCCCGCATCGGGCCGTTGAGCGACCCGGAGCGCGCCGCCCTGATGAGAACCTCGGTGGTCGCCGGCATCTACGACACGACGGTCGATCGCGAATCGGCGTATGAAATACTGCAGCAGCGAACTGCCGCCACCGCTGCTGCAGCCGCTGCCGAGGCGAAGTCGGCGAAGCCCGGGAGTCCACCGGCGGGGCGCCGCGGACAGCGGCAACTGGACCGATGCGCTGAAAGGTTCGCTCGGTGGACTGCTCGGCGGCAGCGGACGGAAGGATTCGATCATAGAGACGGCGGCCAAGAGCATGGCCCGGACCATGGGCAATACGGTCGGCCGGGCAATCATCCGCGGCGTGCTCGGCTCGATCCTCAAGTCGAAGTAGCACGGGCGCACGGCGCCCGCGCCGGGCGATCAGGGATAATGCCGCAATCGAGCGGCACGCACGCCGTCGGACTACTTGAAGGAGTGACACTGTGGATCTTGGAATCAAGGGTAAGTGGGCCGTCGTCTGCGCGGCCAGCAAAGGCCTCGGCTACGGCTGCGCGCGCTCGCTCGCGGGCGAGGGCGTCAATCTCGTCATCAATGCGCGGACCGAGTCCACGCTGAAAGAGGCCGCCGAGCGCATCCGCAAGGAGACGGGGGTCGAAGTGATCGCGGTTGCCGGCGACATCACCCGGGAGCAGGGCCGCAACGCCGTGCTGGCGGCGGCGCCGCAGGTGGACATCCTGGTCAACAATGCCGGCGGCCCGCCGCCGGGCGATTTCCGCAAGTTCACCCGCGACGACTGGATTGCCGCGATCGATGCCAACATGCTGACGCCGATCGAACTGATCAAGGCCACGGTCGACAAGATGATGGAGCGCAAGTACGGCCGCATCGTCAACATCACCTCGAGCGCCGTCAAGGCGCCGATCGAGATTCTCGGCCTGTCCAACGGCGCGCGCAGCGGCCTCACCGGCTTCGTTGCAGGCCTTGCACGAAGCACGGTGGCCAACAACGTCACGATCAACAACCTGCTGCCCGGGCGCTTCATGACCGATCGGCTGCGCAGCAACTTCGACGCCGAGGCGAAGAAACGCAACATCACGGTCGAGGAAGCGGCAGAGGCGGCCCGCAAGGCGATCCCTGCCAAACGGTTCGGTGAGGAGATGGAGTTCGGCCAGTACTGCGCCTATCTGTGCAGCCAGCAGGCATCCTACGTCACCGGCCAGAATCTGCTGATCGACGGTGGCAGTTTCCCCGGCACGTTCTAACAGCGAGGATAGAAACAATGGTCAAGGCGATACGGATACGCAAGCCGGGCGGGCCCGAGGCAATGGAGTGGACCGAGGTCGAGGTCGGCAAGCCCGGACCGGGCGAGGCGCGGGTACGCATGCGGGCGGCGGGTCTGAACTTCATCGACGTCTATCACCGGACCGGCCTTTATCCGCTGCCATTGCCGGCCGGTATCGGCCTGGAGGGCGCCGGCGAGGTCGAGGAAGTCGGCGAAGGCGTGACCCATGTCAAGCCGGGCGACCGCATCGCCTATGCGAACGTGCCGCCGGGATCGTATGCAGAGGCCCGGGTGATGCCGGCGAAGTCGCTGGTCAAGCTGCCGCCGTCGGTGGATTTCGAAACCGCGGCCGGCATGATGCTCAAAGGGCTCACCGTG
Organism: uncultured beta proteobacterium; assembly: GCA_963834335.1. Taxonomy (GTDB): domain Bacteria; phylum Pseudomonadota; class Gammaproteobacteria; order Burkholderiales; family Burkholderiaceae_E; genus Lautropia. The sequence goes on from CAWIBK010000009.1 coordinate 974,820, forward strand.
CAGTACCTGTTTCGCCGCACCTACAAACTGCAGCCTGGCCAGACGATCCTGTTCCATGCTGCCGCCGGCGGCGTCGGACTGATCGCGATGCAGTGGGCAAAGGCCCTGGGAGTCACCGTCATCGGCACTGCCGGTTCGCGCGAGAAAGCGGAACTGGCGCGTGCCCACGGCTGCGACCATGTGATCCTCTACAAGGAGGAGAACATCGTCGAGCGGGTGCGGGAACTCACGGACGGGAAGATGCTGCCGGTGGTCTACGACGGCGTCGGCAAGGATACCTTCGATGCGTCGCTGGACTGCCTGCAGCCATTCGGGCTGATGGTCAGCTTCGGCAACGCGTCCGGGCGCGGTGCCGCCGGTCGCGCTGACGGCGCTCAAGGGAACCCTGTACCTGACCCGGCCGAGCCTGATGCCGCACATTGCCAACCGTGCGAACCTGGACGAGATGGCGGCCGACCTGTTCAAGCAGGTCACGTCGGGCAAGGTGAAGATCCGCATCGACCAGCGTTACGCCATGGCCGACGCTGCCCAGGCGCACCGCGACATCGAAGCCCGCAAGACCACCGGGCCAGACACTGCTGCTGCCGTGACCGTGCAGCCCGACCGGCGCTTCACCGCCACCGGCCGCCTGCTCGGCGGCAGCGGGCTGAGTCGGTTGCAGGCGGGCCATGCGGTGGTGGTCGGAATCGGCGGCGTCGGATCCTGGGCCGCGGAGGCGCTGGCGCGCACCGGCGTCGGCAGGCTGACCTTGATCGATCTCGACCAGATCGTCGAGTCCAACATCAATCGCCAGGTGCACGCGCTCGAGTCGACCCTGGGCGCCGCCAAGGTCGACGTGATGGCGCGGCGCATCCGTGAGATCGCACCGCAGGCGCGACGTCACCGCGATTGAAGACTTCATCGAAACCGGCAACGTCCAGACCCTGATCCCGGCCGACGCCAGCGTGGTGATCGATGCGATCGATGCGGTTGCGGCCAAGGCCGCGCTGATCGCCTGGTGCCGCAGCCGGGAACTGCCGGTCATCACCTGCGGCGCGGCCGGCGGCCGCCGCGATCCGCTGCAACTGCGCTGCGAAGATCTGGCGCGCACCACCGGCGACGCGCTGCTCGCCTCGGTGCGCTCGCGGCTGCGCCGCGATCACGGTTTTCCTGCGGCTGCCGGCGCAGCCAGCCCCGCACTCGCGCGCAAGTTCGATGTGGCGGCGATCTTCTCGGGGGAACCGGCGGCGGGCCTGACGCCCGCGGACAGCGCCGGCGGCACCGGCGGCACCGGCGGTGCACCGCTGGCTTGCGCGGGTTACGGTTCGATCGTGACGGTCACGGCTTCAATGGGACTGGCGGCGGCCAGTCGTGCCATCGACATCATCCTGACGCGCAGCGAGCAGCCGCTCACGGTCCCGTCGCCGCTGGCCGTGCCGTCTTTGCCGGCCTGATTCAATTGCCGGACCGGTGGCAGGGCGCCCCGATCCGATGCGACGGTCAGCGGCCGGGCGCGATCACCCGGTCGTCGTCCCGCACGGCGCCGGCTTTCAGTGCCGGCAGGTTGCGAAGCGAGGCGTAGTACGGCGTGAAGTCGGGCGCGGTCGCCTCGATCAGCCGGTCGAAGGAATCGATCACGAAGTAGGTCTGCTGGAAGTCGTCGATCATGTATTCGGTCTGCATCACCCGCATCAGGTCGAAGCGGATGAAGCGAGCGTGATGCTGCGGGTCCTGCCCGCCATCGTCGGTGACGAAACGCAACTCGCCTGGTGACGACAGGATGCCGGCGCCATAGGCGCGAAGACGTCCGTCCTCCAGAAGCATGCCGAACTCGATGGTGTACCAGTACAGGCGCGCCAGGTGGCTCAGCGCATCGAGGTGCAGGGCCTTCAGGCCGCCGGCGCCGTAGGCCTGCAGATAGTCGGCAATCTTCTGGTCGAACAGCAGCGGCACGTGGCCGAAGAAATCGTGGAACAGGTCCGGCTCGGCGATGTAGTCGAATTCCTCCGGCTCCCTGATCCAGACGGTCACCGGAAAGCGGCGGTTGGCCAGGTGTTCAAAGAAGACCGCATCCGGCAGCAGGCCGGGAACCGGCACCAGCCGCCAGCCGGTGGCCTTGGCAAGCGCTTCGTTGACGTCGTCGAAGCGCGGGATCGCGTCGGCGAAGCCGCTTCGTGCGAGAGCAGCGATCGAGTCGACAAACGCCTGGCAGGCGCGCCCCTCGATCAGCGCCGATTGGCGCGCGTACAGGCGTCGCCAGACGTCCTGATGCGCAGGGGAGTACTTGCCGTAATCCTGTGCGACGGTAAAGTCGGCTGCGATGTTGTCATACTGACCCCGCAGGCCATGACTAGAGCGGGTTGCCACCGTCTGCTGGAACTCTTGTCGGGATTGCATCGCGAATCCACCTTTCTGTAGCCACTGTGCAGACCAGCCAGATCACCCAGAGCCAGGGCGACGCGCCGTTGCTCTGGGCCAGCACGCCGATCGGAAAAAACAGGCCGACGGCCCCGAACCAGGAACTCCAGCGCCAGCCGCGAGCCAGGCCGACCAGCGCCGCGGCGACCGTGAGAAAGCCCAGCAGGAACCACGGTCTCAGTTCAACCCGCTGGGAATCGAACACTGCGATCACGCCCCACAAGAACACCGCGAGACCCAGGAGGACCTGGGCAGCCAGGCGGGCGAGCACGTGGTAGAAGCTCATTCGTCATGATAGGACGTAACCCGCTCGACTTCCTCCTTTGACCCCAGGATCACCGGCACCCGCTGGTGGAGCCTGTCCGGCACGATGTCGAGAATCCGCTGCCGGCCGTCGGTCGCGGCGCCGCCGGCCTGTTCGACCAGCATGGACATCGGATTGGCCTCGTAGAGCAGGCGCAGCTTGCCGGGCTTGTCCGGCTCGCGGTTGTCCGCCGGATAGAGAAAGATGCCGCCGCGGGTGAGGATCCGGTGCACATCGGCGACCATCGATCCCACCCAGCGCATGTTGAAGTCCTTGCGGCGCGGTCCCTGCTTGCCGGCCAGCAGTTCGTCGACGTAGCGGGTGATCGGGGGATGCCAGTGCCGCGCATTGGAGGCGTTGATCGCATACTCCTTCGTCTTTTCCGGGATCACCATTCGTTCCTGGGTGAGGGACCAGGAGGCGGTCTCGCGGTCGAGGGTGAAGCTGGCAACGCCGTCGCCGACGGTCAGCACCAGCACCGTTGCGGGTCCGTAGACCGCGTATCCCGCGGCCAGTTGCCGATGCCCAGGTTGCAGGAAGCTCTTCTCCGTGGGCTCCGCGAAGGGTTCGTCGCCGGCGCCGCGGCCGACGCGTCCCGGGGTCCTGGCGCCGGGCTTGGCTCGACCGTTGGCGCTGCCTTCCTCGAACTTGAGCACCGAGAAGATGGTCCCGATCGATACATTGACGTCGATGTTGGACGAGCCGTCGAGCGGGTCGAACAGCAGCAGGAATTCACCCAGCGGATAGCGGTGCGGAATCGGGTAAGGCGTCTCCATTTCCTCGGATGCCATGGCCGCCAGGTGCCCGCCCCACTCATTGGCCTCCAGCAGCTCGCTGTTGGCGATGACGTCGAGCTTCTTCTGGCCCTCGCCCTGCACGTTCTCGGTACCGGCCTCGCCCATGATGTTGCCCAGCGCGCCCTTGTTGACCGAAATGCTGATGCGCTTGCAGGCGCGTGCGACGACTTCCAGCAGCAGGCGGAGTTCGCCGGGAATCAGACCCTTCTCGCGTTGCTCCTCGACCAGGTACTGGGTCAGGCTGATGTTTCTCTTGGTACGTTTGTTGGCAGTTTTCATGGTCAGGCGTGTGAAGACGAATCGGAAGGGGAGCGGCGGCGGGTTGCGCCCAGCGAGCGCTCGACGATCTCGCGGACATCGGTGGAACGGGCCCGCGCGGCGACGTTCTGCAGCGCCGCGCGCATCTGCTCGCCGAGCGGGGCGATGAACTTGCTATGGCGGTCAAGTGCGCGGGCCAGCCGCGCGGCGACCTGCGGATTGACCCGGTCCAGGGCCAGCACCTGGTCCTGCCAGAGCTGGTAGCCACGGCCGTCTTCGCGATGGAACTCCGCCAGGTTGCCGGTGCAGAAAGCATTGAGCAATGCGCGAACCTTGTTGGGGTTGTCGCTCGAGTAGGCTTGATGCCGCGTCAGTGCCAGCACGCGATCGAGCACCGGCTCGGCCCCTGGCAGCCGGTGCATGGTGGCCTGCAGCATGAACCACTTGTCCATCACGGCGGCTTCGTCGGCGTATTCGCCGGCGAACCAGGCCAGCGCCGCATCGCTTCGCGCCGGCGTTGTCAGCAGCAGCGCCTGAAGAGCCGCGAGACGGTCGGTCATGTTGTTGGCGGCATCGAACTGCGACTGCGCCAGCGCGGCGGCGCTCGCCGAGTCCTGGCAGTTGAGCAGCACCAGCGCGGTGTTGGCGAGAGAGCGCCGGCTTGCGGCGGACACGGACAGGCGGTAGGGCGCCTGCCAGTGGCGCTCACCGGCCAGTTCCTGCAGCGGCCCGGCAAGAAAATCCGCGAGTGTCGCGCGGACGCGGTTGCGGGCGGCGCGCAGCACCCCGGGGTCGATGTCGTCGAGCTGCTCGGTGAGGAAACCTTCCGACGGCATGGTGAGCAACTGGTTGCGCAGGCCGTCGTCGAGTCGCTCGTCGCCGAGGGCACCCAGGAGCGCCTTGCACAACACCGCAAGCGCGCTATCGGCCGGGCCTGCGGCCATTGTCTGAATGATGGCGCGCACGACCAATTGCTGGCAGGCCTCCCAGCGGTTGAAGGGGTCGGTGTCGTGGGCGAGCAGGAAGGCGAGGTCATCGTCACTGTAGTCGTGCCGGATGATGACCGGGGCGCTGAAACCCCGCAGCAGGGACGGTACCGGCGCGCCGCGCGAAACCGTCGAAGTCGAAACGCTGTTCGCTTTGCGTCAGCTCGATCGTCGACGACAGCGCCTGTCTGCCGTCGCGATCGATCAGGCCGAGCGCAATCGGGATCTGCAGGGGGGCGCAGGGCTGACTGCCTGGGACGGCGTCCGCTTCAGGCGTGTCCCGCGCCGGCAGGGTGCGGCCGCCGGTGCCGCGCAGGTGCTGCCGGAAGAACAGTGTAAAGCGGCCGATCGTTTCGTCGAAGGCGCTTCGAACCAGCACCAGGGGGGTGCCGGCAGTGGCGTACCAGCGCATGAAACGTGAGAGGTCGCGATCGTTCGCGTCGGCGATCGCGGCGACGAAGTCGTCGCAGGTCACCGCCTGGCCGTCGTGTCGTTCGAAGTAGAGCGCCATGCCCTTGCGGAATCCATCGACGCCGACCAGGGTCTGCAGCATGCGGATGACTTCGGCGCCCTTCTCGTAGACGGTGGCGGTGTAGAAGTTGTCGATCGCCTGATAGCTGTCGGGACGGATCGGGTGCGCCATCGGTCCGGCGTCTTCGGCGAACTGCATTGCGCGCAGCACCCGGACCGTTTCGATGCGGTGGACGGCGCGTGCGCTGACCGCAGCGGGTGTTCCCTCGCCCGAGTTCTGCAGCCAGCAGGTCCGCCGAAAACTCCTGGTCGCGAAAGACCGTCAGGCCTTCCTTGAGGGTCAACTGGAACCAGTCGCGGCAGGTGACCCGGTTGCCGGTCCAGTTGTGGAAATACTCGTGGCCGACGATGGACTCGACCCGCGCGAAGTCATCGTCGGTGGCGATGCGGGGATTGGCGAAGAGGTACTTCGAGTTGAAGATGTTGAGGCCCTTGTTCTCCATGGCCCCCATGTTGAAGTCGGTTGTCGCCACGATCATGAAACGGTCGAGGTCGAGTTCGAGATCGAAGCGCCTCTCGTCCCATTCGATCGCCTTTCTCAGGCTGGTCATGGCATGGTCGGTCTTGCCGACGTTTCCCGGTTCGACCCAGACCTGCAGGGTCACCTCGCGACCGGAGCGGGTGCGATGCCGCTGCTCGTTGACTTCCAGAAGGCCGGCCACGAGGGCGAAGAGGTAGCTGGGCTTGGGGAAGGGGTCTTCCCAGACCGCGACATGCCGCGATCCCTCGTCCCTCGAATCCACCAGGTTGCCGTTGGATAGCAGCACGGGGAAGCGCTGCTTGTCGCCGCGAAGCGTCACCCGATAGCGCGCCATGACGTCCGGGCGATCCTGGAAATAGGTGATTCGACGGAATCCCTGGGCCTCGCACTGGGTGAGCAGCATGCCGCCGGACGCGTAGAGGCCCGACAGCTGGCGGTTCGATGCGGGCGCCACGGCGACCACGGTGGTCAGTTCGAACTCCGCCGGCGGATCGCGCAGCAGCAATCCGTCGTCGAGCAGCGAGAAGCGATCGGGTGCCAGCGCCGCTCCGTCGATCTCGATGGCGAGCAACTCCAGGTTTTCTCCGTCGAGCCGCAGGACCGTGCCCGCGGCCGCGCCGGGCCGGCGAACGAAGCGGCTGGTGGCCGTCACCACGGTGCGCTCGTGATCCAGTTCGAATGTCAGGCTCACCGACGGAATACCGAATTCCGGCGCGCTATAGTCCTCCCGCCTGATCGTGGCCAGCGTGGTGCCGGCATCGGTCAGGGGGGCGTCAGGAATGGCTGGATCGGGCATGGGCTGGGGCTTTGCGTGAGGCGCGCGACCCGTTGGGTCGGCAAGCTGGGACTGTCATTCTAGGCGGCTTCTGTTGCGTTGTAGAAAAGACGAAGTCGGCGTGCGGACTTGATCCCTTGAGTATTGGCGCCGCTCGGGATATCGTTGTAGAACTACTACAGCGCGCACGGATGCTTGAGCCCGGGCGCCCATGAAACGAGGGCGATCAATGTTGTTTGCCGGAGGGCTTCGTGCGCCACTCCAGCGCTCGGCCGGGACACCGTCGCGTGCCAGGTCACGCTGCCGTCCGCTGGCCCTGGAGCCGCGGCTGCTGTTCGACGGCGCCGGCCTTGCCACCGCCGACATCGCGCTTGCGAGTCCGGCAAGGGTTCCGGTCGACGGCGGCGACGGCGGCGAAGGCGCGACCGGGCATGCCTTGCCTGCCGTCCGCGCGGCCGAAGCCGGCCAGACCCGTGAGCCGCTGCTGCAAACTGCGGAGGGCGACGACGGCAGGAGCGACGGCGCCAGTGCAATCGACATCTCGGTCCGGAAGGGGGCCTTCGCCGACTGCGCCGCGCTCGACGCCGCTGTTGCCGCCGGTCATGAGGCGGTGGGTGCAGCGGATCTGTCGGGCGTGGACGCGGCGGATGCGATCCAGTACGCCATCTCCATCAGCAACCGCGGACCCGCTGAGGCATTCGATCTCCAGGTCAGGGATCAGTTGCCGGCGGGAGTGGATCGCTCGGCGGTCAGCCAGTTACGCCTGCTCGACGCCGACGGCAATGCGGTGAACTACCGGGGAGGGGACGTGCTGCGCAACGGTGCGACCGGCGCCGCCATCCGAACCGAGGCCGAGTTTGCGCAAGCACTGTTTTCGGACAGCGCGGTGGAGTTCGTCGATCCTGCGTCGGGGCGTGGCTTTCTTGGCGGCAACGGCAACGGCAGCGGCAACGGCGGTCCGGATCCGGGCGGCGGACTCACGATCGCCTACCAGGTGACGCTGCCGTCCACCGTCGTCGCCGGATCGGACCTGCACAATCAGGCGGAAGTCCCGGGGGTTGCCGCGAGCGATTGCGGGGAGAATCTGGTCGCCGGCGGCGATCGCCCCACCGACGGCGCCACCGTCACCATCGGGTCCGCCAGTCTCGAGACCCGGTTGACGGCGACCGATCAGCATCACACGAACGGCTCAGACGCCGTTATCGGCGAGATCCTCACCTTCGAGACGGTGATCACGATCCCGCAGGGTCGCAGCCCCGACGCCGTGCTGACTCAACGCCTGGAACCCGGCCTTTCGCTGGTGTCCGTCGACAGCATCGTCTATTCGGCGGGGGTCGCTTCGCAGTCCGGGCCGCAGGCGGCCGACGTCGTCCCGGACAGCGTCGATGGCGGCGAGGCGAACCGGTTCACCATCGATTTCGGCGGACTCGTCAACCGGACCCCGAACGACTGCGCCCCGGGCACGGTCACGGTGACTTACCGGGCCGTGGTCGGCAACGTGCTTGCCAACCAGGACGGCAGCGTTCGCAGCACCGCGGCCGCTTACCGCAGCGGCCCGGATGTCGTCGACGGTTGCGCGGCAGACCAGGCGTATCCGCTGGTGGATATCGGCGCACAGGCGAGCCCGGTCACGGTGGTCGAACCTGTCGTCAACGTCGCCGTGGTCCCCGACGGCCGGCCGGTCGAGGCCGGCGGGATTGCGCAGTTCATCGTCACCATCAGCAACGACAGCCGGGTCGATGCATTCGACCTCACGATCGACGACCTCGGGCTTCCCGAAGGTTTGCTGGTGCAGGACGGTTCCTGGTCGCCGCTGCAGGCGGCAGGCCCCTTGCTGGCCGTGCTTCGGGCGGGCGAGCAGGCGAGCTTCACGCTCGAAACCGTCGTGGCGCAAGACGCGCCGATCGGGCAGGGACTGGTCGTGGAGGTGTTGGTCCGCTACACCTCGCTGCCCGAGCCCGCGCCGGCCGGTGACTGCCCCCCGGATGTCGACAACCAGGACCTGAGCCCGTTCGTCGACGGCAGCGACACCGAACGCACGGGCGCCGACGGCCCCGCAGGCCTGAACGACTACGTCGCCAGTGACGACGGCAGCGTCGTCGTGCTTGCGGGTCAACCTTCGCCGTGTCCCCCACCGCCGCCGCCGCCGTGTCCGCCCCCGCCGCCCCCTCCGTGTCCGCCGCCACCGACCGAGCCACCGCCGGCGCCGCCGCCACCTGAGGCGCCGCCACCCGCGCCGCCACCCGAGGCTCCGCCCCCGGCTGCACCGCCCCCAGCCCCGGCCGGAGGACCGCCGCCGGAGGTACCGCCACCCGCTCCGCCGCCCGAGGCACCGCCACCGGCTGCACCCCCGCCCGCGCCGCCGCCGGAGGTACCGCCGCCCGCGCCGCCGCCTGAGGTACCACCCCCGGCCACGCCGCCCCCGGGCCCGCTGCCGCCACTTGAACGCCTCTCGCCGCCTGGGCCGCTGCTCGACCAGGTATTACCCCCGACCATGCTGGCGCCGCTGGCGATGGCGGACCCGTTCGCCCCTGATCCGGATGCTGCGGTCGGGGACGATCTGCCGCTGACCGAGATCGCCGGCGACAAGGCGGCCCTGGCTGACGAGGCCGCTGTCGGCAAGGACGACGACTGCGTGCCGGTGAAACCGGTCGCCGAACGGCCCAAGGTAGTGAAACGCAGCGTATTCGCCGATGGCGCGGCGAAGCGGGAACGCCCGCGCGTCACCGAGCAGGCCGGGGAGGGTAAGAAGCGCATCGCACCGCCGCCGGCGGTCCGGGTGCGACCGGCCCCGGACTGTTGAGATTCCTTGTGGATGCCCCGAAACAGCCATCGCTGTGGCGGCCAGGCCGCATTTATGCAGCCCTAACTTGTGGACCGATTGCGGTTATGAGAAACTTTCGAGGTTGTCACTCTAACTATTTGATTAGTCAGGAGATAAGCTCGTTTAGCGATTTCCTGACTGCAACCTCCTCGGCCGGTCCGGCAACCTCCAGTAAAGGTGTGGCGGGCAGTGAATACAATGAACGCACCGGTACTTCGGCACCGGCCGACCCTTTTCTGAGTTCGCCCCGCTTCCGGCCGGGTTCGAGCCGATTTCCAGCCCAATACTCAGGCAGGCGCCTCGGCGCCGGCCTGGCGCTGGTGCTCCTGGCCGCTGGATGCGCCGTCTCGACCGAGCCCCTGAATCGGGGGGAGGTCGCCGAGCGGGTGCGCTCGGATCGCGAACGGATGTATGCGGACCAGGAGCCGGTCCGCGCCCCGCTGACCCTGGAAGAGGCGGCCGCCCGGGCGATCAAGTACAACCTGGACTACCGCCTGCGCCTCATGGAGACGGCGCTGCAGCAGGGGATCCTGGACGTCTCGCAGTTCGACATGCTGCCCCGGCTGACTGCCAGCGCCGGCTACGTGACCCGCGACAACGAGCTCTATTCGCAGTACCAGACGCTGGGCCAGCCTTATGACCCGAATCTGCCCTACAGCCGCTCGACCGAGAGCACGCGGCGGATTGCCGGCGCGGAACTGTCCTGGAACCTGCTCGATTTCGGCGTCTCGTATTACCGCGCCCGCGCCCAGGCCGACCAGGTGCTGATCGCCGAGGAACGCAAGCGCAAGGTCGTCCAGAACGTGATGCAGGACGTGCGCAACGCCTACTGGCGGGCGCTGGGCGCGCAGCGGCTGACGGGGCGGATCGACGAACTGCTGGTGCGCAGCGAATCCGCGCTCGCGCGGGCGCGCGAAATCGAGAAACAGGGTCTGCTGCCGGTGCCGCAGGCGCTGGCTTACCAGCGTGCCCTGCTGGACACGATCACCCAGCTGCAATCGCGACGGCAGGACCTTGAACTGTCGCGGGCGGAACTGGCCTCGCTGATGAATCTGCCGGCCGGGGCCCGCTTCTCGCTGTCCGACCTGGTGGAGGACGAGTTGCCGCCGCCGCCCGCCTCGATCGCGGAGCTGGAGGACGTGGCATTGAACAGCCGGCCCGAGTTGCGGGAAGAAGACTATCGCCGGCGGGTGTCGGCCTCGGAGATCCGCCGCGCCCTGGCATCGACGCTGCCGTCGATCTCCTTCGACGTCGGCGCCAACTACGATTCGAACAAGTTCCTGCTGAACAATTCCTGGGTCGAGGGCGGCATCCGGCTGTCGCTGAATCTCTTCCGGCTCGCCGCGATTCCGGCGATCAAGCGGCAGGGCGAGGCGCAGGTCCAGGTGGACGACAGCCGCCGCATGGCCCAGGCGATGGCAGTGCTGACCCAGGTCCGGGTGGCAGCGCTGCGCTACGGGCTCGCGCGCGCCGAGCACGAAACTTATTCACAGAGCGCCGGCGTCGACGACCGGCTGGCGGGCTATGCCAGGGCTTCGGCAAGCTCGCGGGTGGAATCGGAACTCGAGGTGATCCGCAGCGAGGCGCGGGCGGTGCTCTCGGAATACCAGCGTCATATCGCCTATTCCAATGCGCAGGCAGCCTGGGGGCGGCTCTACAACTCGATGGGCCTGGATGTGGAGGCCGAGAACAGCGCCGTGCCGGTCCGCACCCTCGCGGTCCAGATCCGTTACTCGATGCTGCGCTGGCAGGCGCGCACATTCAACACGGTGGCGCTCGGCAATATCCAGGCACTGCCGATCGTCATCGATATCCAGGGCGCCGCCGACGAAACCGAGCGGGCGGAGATCGGCAGCATCTTCGCCCAGGCCCTGCGACGCCGGGAGATGCGGGTGGTCGACGCGCCTTCGTCGCCGGCCACTACGGAAGCGGTCTGGCGGCTCCACGCCACCAGGCGAACCGCACCAGCCGGGCAGTCGACGCAGCGGCTGGAGTGGGCGATCGAGTTGTTCAGGCCGAATGGTTCTTCCGCCGGGCGCACGCTCTACAGCAACGTGATGCCGCAATCCGCGTCGATCGACACGGCCCGGGCGGTGACGCAAGCCGCGGCCAGCATCAACGCCGACGTGGTGATCGACTGGCTGGACTCCGAACGCCAGCGGACGCTCGCGCTGCAGCGATGATCAAGCTGCTCCCGGTCCGGACCGCCGTGGCGGTCCTGTTCGCGGCAGGCATGTCGTTGCCTGCGGCCGCGCAGAACCGGCCACCGGCCGGGACGTCGGCGGCCGATCCTGAAATGCCGCGCGCCTTGCTGGTACCCGAGCGGGAGACGACGCTGGTGGCGCAGATGGTGGGCGTCGTGCAGAAGCTCGGCGGTACGCTGGGAAGCGGCTTCCGGCAGGGGACAGCCCTGGTGCGGTTCGACTGCGCTGAGCAGCGGGCGCGGATGGGCATGGCGCGGGCCGAACTGAATTCGGCCGAGCAGCAGCACCAGGCCAAGTTGCGGCTGCAGGCCCTGAGCGCTGCCGGCGACGTCGAAGTCTCCCTCGCCGCGGCAGCGCTGGCGCGGGCACAGGCGCAGATCGACCTCAGCCATTCACAGCTGACCCCGTGCACGGTGAGTGCGCCGTTCACCGGCCGGGTGGCGAAGATTCACGTGCGCGAATATCAGGGGGTCAATGTCGGGCAGCCGCTGATGGACATCGTTTCCGCCGGACCGCTCCGGGTGCGGCTCAACGCCCCCTCGAAGTGGCTGGCATGGCTCAGGAAGGGCGCTGCATTCGAAGTGCAGATCGACGAAACCGCCAAGTCGTATCCGGCCAAGGTCACGGCGATCAATTCGCGCGTCGATGCGGTCAGTCAGACCGTCGAGGTCGAAGGCGAGATCAGCAGGGAGTTCGCCGAGTTGCTGGCCGGCATGAGCGGTAACGCGCGCTTCGCGCCGCCAGCACGCTGAGGGCGGCCATGACCGAGGCGACCGGTCGGCCGAAAATCGCGCGGGCGTCTGCAACCGCGCGAGCGCAGCCGGTGCGAGCGGGGATCGTCACCGCGGGCGCTGCCACGCTGCCGGGCCAGTCCGGGTCGGCGCCCTGGCGCGCCCTCGCGCATCTGAACGACAGGCTGATCGCGGCGCGATCGGTTCACGAAATCTGCTTCATCGCGGTCAACGGGAGCTGGCAGTTGCTGGCGCATCGGCAGGCGGTGCTCTGGCGGATGAACTCCCGCGGCAAACCGCGGCTGCAGACCATCTCCGGCCTCGCGCAGCTGACGGAGGATTCGCCCAACACCGTCTGGCTGCGCCGACTCGGCAGCTTCCTGCACCGGCGTGATCCCGAGGGCCGGAGCGGCCCGGAGCTGATCACCAGCGCGGCGCTGCCGCCGGACCTTGCAGCGGACTGGGACGAGTTCATGCCCCCGTCGGCATTGGTGCTGCCGATGTGCGCCCCTCGCAGCGGGCGCAAGCTCGCCATCCTGGCGCTGGCGCTCGAAGCCGCCCCCAGCGACCTGGAGCGGGATCTGGTTCAGCGGGCGGTCGCCGGCTGCGGTCATGCCTGGGCTGCGCTGGCGGGCGAAACCGGCCGGCGGCGTACCCGGGGCGGGCGGGGGCGCTGGCTGGGATGGCTGCTGGCGGCGCTGGCGGCGCTGGCGCTGATGCTGCCGGTACGGCTGTCGGCGCTGGCGCCTGCCGAGGTGATTGCGCTCGATGCGGTCGCGGTGACCGCGCCGATGGACGGCGTCGTCAAGTCCTTCGCGGTCCAGCCCAACCAGGAAGTGGCGCAGGATGACCTGCTGTTCACGCTGGACGACACGACGCTGCGCAACCGGCGCGAGGTTGCCCAAAAGCAGTTGCAGGTCGCCCGTGCCGATGCCCTGGCCGCGGCCCAGAAGGCGTTTGCCAGCGAGGCCAGCCGAGGCGAGCTGACGGCGCTCAACGGCAGGGTCGGCGAGCGCCAGGCGGAGGTGGCCTGGCTGGACGAGCAGCTTGGCCGGGTCGAAGTGCGTGCGCCGGCCGCGGGTGTAGTCGTATTCGGCGACGTCAACGACTGGATCGGCAAGCCGCTGGTGACCGGCGAGCGGGTCGCGCTGCTGGCCGATCCGGCGGGCGCCGGCGTGCTGATCTGGCTGCCCGTGGCGGACGCGCTGGACATCGATCCGGGCGCCGAGGTGCGGCTGTTCCTGCAGGTGGCGCCATTGTCGCCCCTTGGCGCGACGCTGTCCCAGACCAGCTACCAGTCTGCGCTTTCGCCTGACGGCGTCTCATCCTACCGGCTTCGCGCCGTCTTCGAGCCACTCAGCGACGAGCAACGCAGGCTGGCGCGGATCGGGCTCAAGGGCACCGCCAAGATCTACGGGGATCGGGCGACGCTGGGCTACTACCTGTTCCGACGGCCGCTGTCCGCCCTGCGTGAATGGACCGGCTGGTGACCGTGGACGCCTTGCTGCCGCCCCTTCGGGAGGACCTGAAGCTCGATCCGGCTTCGCCCGACCGCGACGGGTCGCCGGCGTGGATGATCCACGACCCGGTCACCAACCGGTTCTTCCGGATCGGCTGGCTGGAATTCGAAATGCTGTCGCGATGGCCGCTGCGCGAGCCGGCGCTGCTGCTGCGGGCGATCCGACAGTCGTGCCCGCTGGCGGCCAGTGCCGAGGAACTGGCCGGCTTCATCGCCTTCCTGCGCCAGCATCAGCTGCTGCGAATGAGTTCGGCCGAGGATACCCGGTCGCTGGAGCAGCGGCGCCTGAGCGCGGGCAGTTCGCGCTGGCGTTGGCTGCTCCACAACTATCTCTTCATCCGCATCGCGCTGGTGCGGCCGCAGCGATGGCTCGAGGCAGCGCTTCCCTGGGTCAGCGTCGTCTACACCCCCGCCTTCGCCGTGCTCACGGTGCTTTGCACGCTGCTAGGCATCGTCCTGGCCGCGCGCCAGTGGGACATTTTCGTCCACACGTTCCAGGATTTTCTCAGTCCCTCCGGCCTGCTGGGCTACGCGCTGGCTCTCGTCTTCGCCAAGACACTTCACGAACTGGGGCATGCGTTCACCGCCACCCGCTACGGCATCCGGGTGGCGCACATGGGCATCGCCTTCCTGGTGCTATGGCCGATGCTCTACACCGACACCAGCGAATCCTGGAAACTGGTCGAGCCGCGCCGGCGTTTCGCCATCGCCGCCGCGGGCATCGTCACCGAGCTCGCGATCGCCGGCTTCGCCACGCTCGCCTGGAGCCTGGCCGATGACGGTGCGCTCAGGAGCGCCTTGTTCTTCCTGGCCACCACCAGCTGGCTGGTCACACTGGCCATCAACGCCAGCCCCTTCATGCGGTTCGACGGATACTTCCTGCTGTCCGACGCTCTCGACCTGCCGAACCTGCATCAGCGCTCGTTCGCGCTGGCGAGGGCAGGGCTGCGGCGCACGCTGCTCGGCTGGCAGGAGCCCGATCCGGAACCCTTCGAGCCGGCGCTGCGGCGCGGGCTGGTCGTCTTCGCCTGGCTCACCTGGCTCTACCGCCTGGCCATCCTGCTCGGCATAGCGCTGGCGGTGTATCACTTCTTCTTCAAGGCCCTCGGCATCCTGCTGCTGGTGGTCGAACTGGCCTGGTTCATCGTCCGGCCGGTGTGGGCCGAGCTGACGGTCTGGGCGGGGGGGCGGCGCGACATCCAGGCTGGCCACGCGCTCGGCGGCCTGCTGGTGCTGATCGCGGTGCTGGCCCTCCTCGCCGTGCCCTGGCAGACCCGGATCCGCGCCGAGGCCTGGCTGCACGCCGGGCAGCAGCAACTGGTCTATTCGCCGATACCGGCGCGAGTCGTGCGGATCGCCGCCGGCGGGCCGGTGCGCGCGGGCGATCCGCTGGTGATACTGGATTCGCCCGACGCCCGCAGCAAGGCTGCCCAGTCGCTGGTCGCCGCCGATGCGCTGGCGCTTCAGCTGGACCAGACGATCGGCCGGGCCGACGGGCAGGAACGGCGAGCGTCTATCGTCGAGCAGTTGGCGCAGCAGCGCGCGGAGGTGCTCGCACAGCGCGCCGAACTGCAGCGGTTGACCTTGCCGGCCGCGTTCGACGGTGTCCTGGCCGACGTCGATCCTCACCTGGCCCCCGGCACCTGGATCAATCCGACCCAGCCGATCGCGGTCCTGTACGACCCCGCAACCTGGCTGGTCGAGGCCCTGGTGCCGCAGGAATCGATCGATCGCTTCGCCGTCGGCGCCACCGCGTCATTCCATGCCCGTGGCGGGTGGTCGCCGCCGTTGCCCGGCGTGGTGATCGCCATCGATTCCGCTCGCGCCCAGAGCCTGCCGCATCCGATGCTGGCGGCGGCGCATGGCGGACGGATTGCCGCCGGCGAACAGGCCAACGGCTCGCCGACGCCGCGCCATGCCTACTACCGGGTGCGCGTCCGGTTGGCGGCGCCGCCGCTGCCGGGGGACCACCGCCAGCGGCTGGGCAGCGTCCTGATCGAAGGCGAGCGCCGCAGCGTCCTGGCCGACTGGGCCACCGGTGTCGCGGCCGTTCTGCTGCGCGAAAGCGGTTTTTGAAGCCTCGCGGGGAGCCGGCCAGGGAGCCGGTCGGGGCGGCGGTCGGGGCGGCGGTCGGGGAGCCGGTCGCGACGGCGACGCCCGCCTATCAGGATAAACCCCCGGTTACGCCGGGCGGCCGGACCGCAGTCTAATAGGGATACAGCCCACCGGACGGGGATCCCTATCCCTTCCTGCGCCGAACCGGCGCGGGTTTCGTCATGCTGGTGGCCACCGAGAACCATAGGAGACTGAAATGACTCGACTTTCCCAATCAAAGCGCGCCGGCATCACGGCGGCCGGCCGCGGCAGGCTGCTGGTCGGCGCGGCGGCGTTGTGCATGGCTGCCGGCGCCCAGGCGCAGCAGGTCAAGCTGATGACCGGCCCCCAAGGTGGCTCGTGGTATCCCCTGGGGGGCGCCATTGCCAATATCGCCGACAAGGCGGGAATCAATGTCCAGGTGCTCCCGGGCGCCGGCATCGCCAACGTCAAAGCGGTCGAAGGCGGCAAGGCCGACCTTGGTTTCGCCAATTCGATCTCCACGGTGGACGGCGTGGCCGGACGCGCGCCATTCACGACGCCGGCCAAGAACGTGTGCAACGTCGCGACGCTCTACCCGCAGTATTTCCAGGTGGTCGCCAACGCCGACTCCGGCATCAACTCGCTGGGGGATCTGAAAGGCAAGCCGATCGCGGTTCAGCCCAAGGGCAACACCGCCGAGTTCATCAGCCAGCAGTCGCTCGATGTCTACGGGCTCGACTACAAGGACATGTCGCGCGTCAGTTTCGTCTCCTACACCGACGCCGTCTCGCTGATGAAGGACAACAACGCCCAGGCGTTCACGCTGGGAACCACGGTGCCGGCCTCGGCCATCATGGACCTGGCATCGGCCCGCGACATCAAGTTGATTCCCATTCCCGACGACAAGTTCCAGGCGATGCGCAAGCTCAATCCGGGCTATACCAAGCTGGTGATCCCGGCCAAGAGCTATCCGAAGCAGGACAAGGATGTGCAGACCATCGGCTACGCGACCCATGTGATCGCGCGCTGCGACCTCGACGAGGCCGTGGTGTACAAGGTGCTCAAGGGCATGGTCGACAACAAGGCCACCCTGACCTCCATCGCCAAGGCGATGGGCGAGACCACGCCGAAGATGATGGCCGAGGATATCGGTGTGCCATTGCACAAGGGTGCGCAGCGTTACTACAAGGAGACCGGCGTCCTCTGACCAGTCCCGCCGGTGCGGGGTCCGCCCCCGCCGGTCCTTGCATCATCCAGCCGGACCCCGGGCAGCGCCGCTCACGGCCGCGCGGCCCGGGGCCTCATACCCCGACAGCCTCCTAGAGCGCCGGAGCCCACTACGATGCTTTCGATACCCGAACCGGTGACGCGTCGATCGATCACCATCGTCGCGGTGCTGATGTCGGTCTTTCATCTCTATGTGGCGTTCGTCGGTCCGCCGGACGCCTACGTGATGCGTGGGCTGCACCTGGCATTCGCCCTGGTGCTCGCCTTCCTGATCCTGCCGGGGCATGACGGCAAGGCCGAGCGGGTCGGCTGGTGGGATGTCCTGCTCCTGGTCGCGGCCGCGGCGGCGTCCCTCTACCCGTCGATGAACCTCGAGTACATCCAGAACCGGATGTACTACGTCGACGACCCTGTCGTGGCCGACTACATCTTCGGCGGCGGGCTGGTGCTGCTGATCCTCGAGGCCACGCGGCGCGCGACCGGCCTGGCGCTGCCGATCACCGCGCTCGCGTTCCTCGTCTATGGCCTGACGCTCGGCAACCAGTCGTTCGGCATCGTGCTCGATCAACTCTACCTGACCACCGAAGGCATCTTCGGCATACCGCTCTACGTGTCGGCGACCTACGTCATGCTGTTCATCCTGTTCGGTGCCTTCGTCGAGCGAAGCGGCGCCGGGCAGCTGTTCATGGATTTCGCGCTGGCCCTCGCCGGCGGCCAGTCGGGTGGTCCCGCCAAGGTTGCGGTGATCACCAGCAGCCTGTTCGGCACCGTTTCCGGCAGCGCCGTGGCCAACGTGATGACGACCGGGACGTTCACCATTCCACTGATGATGCGCACGGGCTATCGCCCGGCCTTCGCCGGCGCGGTCGAGGCGGTCGCGTCGACCGGCGGGCAGCTGATGCCGCCGATCATGGGGGCGGCAGCCTTCGTCATGGCGGAGTTCCTCGGGGTGTCCTACCTCACGGTTGCCGGTTTCGCGCTGCTGCCGGCGGTGCTGTATTACGTCGCCGTCTTCATGGCGGTGCACTTCGAGGCGCGGCGCATCGGTCTGAAGGGACTGCCGAAGGCGGACCTGCCGCGACTGCGTGAAGTCCTGGTCGAGCGCGGCCACCTGTTCCTGCCGCTGATCGTCATCGTGGCCGTGCTGCTGTCCGGGCGCAGTGCCGCCTTCTCGGCCTTGTGCGGGATCTCCTCGGTGATACCGACGACCTGGCTGCGCAAGAGCACGCGCAACACCTTCACCTGGCGCGCGATCGTCGACGCGCTCGAGTCCGGCGCGCGCAATACGCTGGTGGTGGCGCTCGCCTGCGCCAGCGCCGGCATCGTCATCGGCATCATCACCCTGACCGGGCTCGGCTTGAGCTTCACCGGCGTCGTGCTGGCGCTGTCGCAGAATTCCCTGATTCTCGCGTTGATGCTGACGATGCTCGCCGGGATCCTGCTCGGCATGGGCCTGCCGACCACGCCGGCCTACATCGTGCAAGTGGCGCTGCTGGTGCCGGCCCTGGTCAAGCTCGGGGTGGAAGTGGAGGCGGCCCACCTCTTCGTGCTCTATTTCGCGGTGCTGTCGGCGATAACGCCGCCGGTCGCGATGGCGGTCTACGCCGCCAACGGGATTTCCCGCGGCACCCTGATGAGCACCAGCTGGGCAGCAGTGAAGCTCGGCCTGACCGGCTACATCATTCCGTTCATGTTCGTGTTCGCCCCGTCGTTGCTGCTCAAGGGCGATGTGGCCACGGTGATGCTCGCGGTCGTGACCGCCACCGTCGGCGTGATCTGCCTGGCGGGGGGGCTGCACGAGTTCTTCTTCTTCGGTCCTGCCCGATGGTGGGAGCGGGTGCTGCTGATAGCGGCGGCACTGGTGCTGATCAAGCCTGGCCTGCAGACCGACCTGATCGGCCTCCTGCTGATCGGCTTGACCGTCGTCAGCCAGCGCTGGGCGCGCCCGAAGCCGCAAATTGCACCCAAGGAGACTGTCTGATCTGAGCGCGCAGGGTGACCCTGAGCGGGGGCCCCTACTTGGTTGTCCTCGGCTGCCACCAGTTGGGTTGGACGAATTCGTAGCGGCCTGACGCCTGCAGCCGATTGGCCAGTTCCAGCGAAGCGATCCCCACCGGCGACTCGACCAGCCACATCCGTGCGCCGATCCGCCGGACCGGCGTGAGGCCTTGCGCCTGCAGTTGCGCTTGCGCCTGGGCCTCAGACAGATCTTCCTTCAGCGAAATGATGACGCCGCCGGGAAGCGCGCGCGGCTGGCCGCTGGCGTCCACAAAGACCGGCGAAATCTGCGCCGCGCCGGCTGCTGCTGAGGCGTCGCCCGCGCCGGAAGACGAAGCAGCCGTGTCGCTGCCCGCAGCAACGACATCGGCTGCGTTCTTCCCGTCCGGCTTGCTGTTGCGGCTGCCCCGCGTCGTCTCGCCGGGGGCCGCGGCCCGGATCGAAGGCTGGGCGGCGACGCCGCCCTTGGGAAATTCCACCACCCGGCTGCTGTCGAGCCACAAGGGCCGCTGGCTGCTGCCTTCCTGGGCGACGTGCGAAGGGCTGGTGTTCTTGCTCTCACCCAGCCTGGGCTTGGTCGGCGCGGGCTCGCCGTCCTGTGCATGGCGCCGCTGCGGCTCGTCGGCCGCCGGCGCGGCAGCGGGAAGGGCCAGGAGCAGACCCAGGAGTGCGGCCACGAGCGACGGCCGCCTGCGATGCGACGTCATCAGGGCCGTCCGAAGAAAGTGATCGACCAGCCTGCGAACTTTCCTGAATCCTGACTGAGCATATCCGCAACCTCGAGCGTCCAGTTGCCGTTGCTGCCGGAGATCACCGGCTCGTTCATGTGGCGGACCGATCCGAAGGGATAGTCATTATAGGCGCCGCAGTTGACCGGCTGCTCGGTCTGGCTGTAGCAGATGTGCGCGTCCGCCAGCTCGCTCACCAGGTTCTGCGGGCTGCGCAGGCGGATACGCAGATCCCCGGTACTGGGATGCTCGGCGGACGAAGCGGGGTAGGTAGCGCTCTTCGCGGTGAACCGGATCTCCACGAACTCGATCTTGCCGATCCCGCAGCCGGTGACGGCGATCGTGTCCGACACCGGCTGCGGCGTCGGCGACGTGCCGCCGGGGACGGGGTCGGGCAGCGCCAGGTTGAGGCTCTTCACGTAGGGACCGCAAGCAAGCAGCGTGTCGCGTCCGCCGACGCTGGTCCAGGTCCTGGCAAGTGCGACGGCGGCATTGGCGTCGGCCACGCCGAAGCCGAATTTGTGATTGAAATTGAGCCCGAAGTTGGTCTGCCATTCCGGATCGGCCACGGGCGCACCGGTGGCCGAACCCAGGTTCTTGCGGGCCGAACTGGCCAGGATCAGGCGCACGTCGCGCCAGGTGAGATCGGGATTGGCGGCCAGCATCAGCGCCACGACGCCGGATACCATCGGCGTGCTCGCCGACGTGCCGGTGAAGTCGTCGCGATACTGGTCGCGCAGCGCCGTCGTGCGGATGCTGGTGTTGGTGAAACCGTTGCTTGCCTCGGCCGGAAGATTGGACGACGGCGCGCAGACCAGCATATTGGCACCGCGCTCGCCGTAGAAAGGCTGGCGGCCGTTGCTGTCTACCGCGCAGGCCGTGATGATCCCCAGCTTGTTCACGTAGCCGTCGTAGTTGGAGTTCTCGCGCACGCAGGGTTCGACTGCAGGAGTCGACTGCAGGTCGGGGTTGTAGCAGCCGCCGTTGCCGCTTGGAAAGACATAGATCGCACCCTTGCCATTGCGGCCGGTGGCGATGCCGCGCTCGATCGCCTCGATGAAGCTGGGCTCCGCGAGGTGCAAAAAGCCGTCATCCGGCGAGCCCCAGCTGTTGTTGTATATGGCGTTTTCCGCAAGACCGCGATTGAGCGCTTCGGCGACGTCGGTATCGAGCGAGGTCGCCAGTGCGTTGTAGCCCACCAGGCTTGCACGGGGCGCGACGCCGGCGACGCCGATCGCGTTGAAGTCGCGCGCGACGATCAGGCCCGCGACCGCGGTGCCATGGCTGTCTTCGGCACTGCACGGCAGCGGCCAGGTATTGCCACGGCCTGACTGGCGATAGTTGTAGCTGCCGCCGGGCACCACGTTGGGTGAAATGTCGGCGTGGGTGACTTCGATTGCATCGTCGATGACGGCCACCCGCACGCCTTCGCCGCGGGTGCTGTTCCAGGCGGCGAACGCCCGCAGGTCTTCACCGCTTCTTCCGGAGACGGTGCCGTCGTTGTTGAGGTGCCATTGCTGGGCCAGCTTGGGGTCGGTTCCGGTCAGCAGCGGGGTGTCGGTAAGCGAATACTGCAGCGCGCAGCGCGGGTCATTCAAGGTGCCGGCGGCGGGATCGGGCGCGGGTGAAGGCGCCGGGGCAGCCGAGCCCCCGCCGCCGCAGGCGGCAAGCAGTCCCAGAAGGGCGCCTGCCAACCACCAGGCTGTTCGCTTTGTCTGAATTTGCATTTATGTCGTTTCGCCAGTTCCGAGCCGGCGGCCCGGTACCGGATCGAGCCATTATCGATGATCGCCTATCGGACAGGCCCGCGCGTGCAAGATCACAACGACCGTCTGGAGCGGCGGCCGGTCCGCTGGTCGGTGATAAGCTCGCTTCTCATTGCGCTGTCCCTCCTGCCGAAGGCCGAACATGAAGAAGCTCACCTCCCTGCTCGTCGCGAACCGGTCGGAGATCGCCATCCGCGTGATGCGTGCGGCTGCCGAACTCGGCATGCGCACGGTGGCGATCTATTCGCACGAAGACCGTTTCGCCCTGCACCGGTTCAAGGCAGACGAGAGCTACCTCGTGGGTGTCGGGCAGAAACCCCTGCAGGCCTACCTGGATATCGACGGGATCATCCAGGTGGCGCGGCGCGCCCGCGTCGATGCAATCCACCCCGGGTACGGATTCCTGTCGGAGAATCCCGACTTCGCGCGTGCCTGCGCGCGGGCCGGCATCGCCTTCGTAGGCCCGACACCGGAAGTGATGACGACGCTGGGCAACAAGGTCGCTGCGCGCAATGCCGCGGCGGCCGCGGGCGTGCCGGTGATGCCCGCCACAGCGCCGCTGCCGGCGGACGAGGCGGCCTGCCTGGCCATGGCGGGCGAGGTGGGCTATCCCCTGATGCTCAAGGCGAGTTGGGGCGGGGGCGGACGCGGCATGCGGATCATCGGCAATGACGATGATCTCAAGACCCAGCTTCCGGTTGCGCGGCGCGAAGCCGCCGCCGCATTCGGCAATGACGAGGTCTATCTCGAGAAGCTGGTCAACCGGGCTCACCACGTCGAAGTCCAGATACTGGGTGACCGGCACGGCCAGGTCGTGCATCTGTTCGAGCGCGACTGCTCGGTTCAGCGTCGCAACCAGAAGGTGGTGGAGCGCGCGCCGGCGCCGTACCTCGATGAGGAGGGCCGCCGTGCGCTGTGTGAGTCGGCGCTCAAGCTGGCGCGCGCGGTGAACTATACGCACGCGGGAACGGTTGAGTTTCTGATGGATGCCGACACCCGCGAATACTACTTCATCGAGGTCAACCCGCGGATCCAGGTGGAGCACACGGTCACCGAACAGGTGACGGGCATCGACATCGTCAAGGCGCAGTTGCGGATCACCGAGGGCGCGAAAATCGGCGATCGTGACGACGTGATCGACGGCAGGGGACACGTCACGACAGCGGGTTCGGGGGTGCCTGCCCAGGCGGATATCCGCCTGAACGGCCACGCCCTGCAGTGCCGCGTCACCACCGAGGATCCCGAGAACAACTTCACGCCCGACTACGGCCGCATCAGCGCCTACCGCAGTGCGGCCGGCTTCGGCATCCGGCTTGACGGCGGCACCGCCTACAGCGGCGCCGTCATCACACCTTACTACGACTCGCTGCTGGTCAAGGTCACCGCCTGGGCGCCCACCGCTGCCGAGGCGATCCGCCGGATGGACCGTGCCCTGCGGGAGTTTCGTGTCAGGGGGGTCGCGACCAACCTGCAGTTCGTGGAGAACGTGATCAACCATCCGGATTTCGCCGATGGCAAGGTCACGACCCGGTTCATCGACTCGACCCCGGAGTTGTTCAAGTTCGCACGCCGGCGCGATCGCGCGACGCGCCTGCTGCGCTACCTCGGGGACGTCACGGTCAACGGCCATCCCGACATGAAGGGGCGCCAGGCGCCGGACCTGAGCCACGTGCATGTCAGGCGCCCGCTGTCTCTTCCCGATGTCGCCCTGCCGCAGGGATCGCGCGACCGCCTGCGTGAACTCGGCCCGGCCGCCTTCGCCCGCTGGATGCGCGAAACCCCCCAGGTGCTGGTAACCGACACGACGATGCGCGACGCGCACCAGTCGCTGTTTGCGACCCGCATGCGCACCACGGACATGCTGGCGATTGCGCCGTCCTATGCCAGCATGCTGGGCCAGTTGTTCTCCGCCGAGTGCTGGGGCGGCGCAACCTTCGACGTGAGTTTGCGGTTCCTCAAGGAAGACCCGTGGGAACGCCTGCAGAAGCTACGCGCCGCGATGCCGAACCTGCTGCTGCAGATGCTGTTGCGGGCATCGAATGCGGTCGGGTACACCAATTACGCGGACAACGTGGTGCGCCACTTCGTCAGGCAGGCGGCCGGCGAGGGCATCGATCTGTTCCGCGTCTTCGACTCGCTCAACTGGGTCGAGAACATGCGCGTTGCGATCGACGCCGTGCTGGAGACCGACGCGCTGTGCGAAGGCGCCATCTGCTATACCGCCGACCTGTTCGACGCGGACCGGCCGAAGTACGGCCTCGCGTACTACGTGAAACTGGCCAAGGAACTCGAACGCGCCGGCTGTCACATCCTGGCGATCAAGGACATGGCGGGCGTCTGCAGGCCGCGGGCGGCGGCAGCGCTGGTGAAGGCGTTGCGCGAGGAGACCGGCCTGCCGCTTCATTTCCATACTCACGACACCAGCGGCGCCGCGTCGGCGAGCGTGCTGGCCGCAGTGCATGCCGGCGTGGACGCGTTCGACGCTGCGCTCGATTCCATGAGCGGGCTCACTTCGCAGCCCAACATGAACACCATCCTCGCCATGCTGCAGGGCGACGAGCGCGATCCGGGAATCAGTCACCAGGCGCTGCGCGAGGTGTCGGACTACTTCGAAGGGGTGCGCCGCTTCTACGCCCCCTTCGAGTCCGACATCCGGTCGGGAACTGCCGACGTCTATCGTCACGAGATGCCCGGTGGGCAGTACACCAATCTGCGTGAGCAGGCGAGGGCGATCGGGCTCGAGCATCGCTGGCCGGAAGTGTCGAGCGCCTATGCCGAGGTCAATCGCCTGTTCGGCGACATCGTGAAGGTCACACCGACATCGAAGGTGGTCGGCGACATGGCGATCATGATGGTCGCCAACGACCTGACGCCGGCCGACGTCGCCGATCCTCAGCGCGAAGTCGCGTTTCCTGAGAGCGTCGTGTCGCTGTTTCGCGGCGAACTCGGTTTCCCGCCGGACGGCTTTCCGCAGGCATTGTCGCGCAAGGTTCTGAAGGACGATCCACCCGAGCCTTACCGGCCTGGCGACCGGATGGCGCCGGTGGATCTGGAGCAGGCGCACAAGGAAGCCGAGAAGGTCGCAGGCCGCCAACTGGGACAGCGCGACCTGTCGTCGTTCCTCATGTACCCGAAGGTGTTCAAGGCGTACTGGGACCATCGCCGCATCAACGGCGACGTCAGTGACCTGCCTACGCCGGCGTTCTTCTACGGCATGCGTGAAGGCGAGGAAGTGGCGATCGATATCGACCAGGGCAAGACGCTGATCGTGCGTCTTCAGGGCACTTCCCCGCCGGACGAGGAGGGCGTCGTGAGGGTGTTCTTCGAACTGAACGGCCAGCCCCGCACGGTGCGCGTGCGCAAGGCCGGTGTCGCCTCGACGGTGGTGGAGCGGGCCAAGGCCGAAACCGGCAATGCAGCGCACGTTGCCGCGCCCATGCCGGGGATGGTGGTGACCGTGGCAGTGCGCGCGGGGCAGGCGGTCAAGAGTGGCGACCCTCTTGTCTCGATCGAGGCGATGAAAATGGAATCGCAGATCCGGGCCGAGCGTGACGCCACTGTGAAAGCAGTGCACGTGAAATCCGGAGAGACGGTCAACGCTCACGATCTGCTGCTGGAGTTCAACTAGATTATCCGATTCCGGATACTGGAACGGCGGGGGATCGGACTTTTCGGGTTACGCCTTATTCTCGCCGCGTTGAATCGCTGTAGAATCGGCCCTTCGCTTTGCGCGGCACCCCGGTAAAGCGGCCGCTGCGACGCACGATAATCGGTGGCGCAGCAATGCGCAGTTTGAGTGAAGGCTTCCAGTTATTTGTCGGCAAGATCTTGTTGGCCGGACAATAGAAGTGCAAGAAGAAATGCGGTGGCACCCTGGCTGGGAGCTCCGCAGGTTGAATCGGCAACTTCAAATGACCAACTCCGCCTGAGCACAGGCGGGAACGACAGACGATCCATTACGTAGAGGGACTGAATGAACAAGAGCGAACTGATCGACACCATCTCGAGTGATGCGGATATCAGCAAGGCCGCGGCCGAGAGGGCATTGACTTCCGCACTGGGTGCAGTGATGAAAGCAGTGTCGAAAGGGGACCGTGTCACGCTGGTGGGTTTCGGAACTTTTTATGCCACCAAGCGCGCCGCGCGTCTCGGGCAGAATCCGCGTACCGGCGAAAAGATCAAGATCGCAGCGGCGACCGTGCCGAAATTCTCCGCCGGTGCAGCCTTCAAGGAAGCGGTCAACAAGAAGCGCAAGTAGTCGACGTCGTCCGGTGCCTGCAGGCGCCGGACACTTCGGCGATCTTCAGCCCTGAAGATTCCCGAGTTGCTCCCTCAGATAGAGAATCTGATCCTGCCAGTACCTGGCGGTGTTGAACCAGGGAAACGCGACCTGGAATGCGGGATCATTCCAGCGCTGCACCAGCCAGGCGCAGTAGTGGATCATCCGCAAGGTCCTCAGCGGTTCCACCAGCCGGATCTCCCGCCGGTCGAGTTCCCTCATCTTCTCGTAGCCTGCCAGCAGGTCTTCCATCTCGGTCGATACCCCGTCGGACCACCCGGCCTGGGCTGTGCCCGCATCTGCGAGCATCCACAAGTCCTGCATCGCGATGCCTGTGCGGCAGTCGTCGAGGTCCACGAAATGAGGCCCCTCGTCGGTCCACAGTAGATTGCCGAGGTGGCAGTCGCCGTGCAGTCGCAAGCTTGCGAGGGGCGCCGCCTCGTTGAAGCGTTCGGCCACCAGTGCGACGCACTGGCCTGCAATCGCCAGCCATGACGAAGCGAGATCCGCGGGCAGCATGCCGCTGCCGGCGACGATGGCGATCGGTTCGCTGCCGTGGGTCTGCGCATCGATCACCGGGCGGTCGGCGAAGGGCGCGCGCGCGCCGACGTTGTGGATGCGGCCGATGAACTGGCCGATCCGGTCGCGCATCGCCGGCCCGTGATAGATGTTGTCGAGTTCCGGTGCACGACCGCCCTGGCGGGGAAAGACGGCGAATCGGAAGCTGCCGACCTGGGCCAGCGTCGAGCCGCTCGAGAGCTGCTCCGGCGCGACCACCGGGATCTCGGCGTCCCGCAACTCCTGCGCGAACCGGTGCTCTTCGAGAATCTGCTCGTTGCGCCAGCGGCCGGGACGGTAAAACTTTGTTACCCGGCTCGTGCCGTCTTCCAGTCCGACCAGATAGACCCGGTTCTCGAAGCTGTTCAGGGCTTGCAGGCGGCCGTCGCAGCGCACCCCGATCGATTCGAGCGCTCCCAGGACCTCGTCCGGACCAAGCGCGGAGAAAGGCTGCGGCTGCCCCGCAGCGGGCGCGTCGCCATCGGGTCGATTCGCCTTGCTGTTACCGGTCTCGTCCAAGCAGTTCATCCACGTGTTGTAGTGCGGCCTGGGCGGATCGAGGCGCTTGCGTGCGCCGCCGGCCAAGCCGCCACCAGGCGATGGCACCGGCGATCAGGAACAGGAAAGGGCCGAACCACAGCAGCGCGTTGCGGCTCGATATGGACGGGCGATAGAGCACGAACTCGCCGTAGCGGTCGACCAGATAGGTCTTGATCTGTTCGTTGTCGCGCCCGCCCGACATCAGCCGCGCTACCTCTTCACGCAGGTCACGGGCAAGCGGGGCGGTGGAATCCTCCAGGGTCTGGTTCTGGCAGACCAGGCAACGGAGTTCGGCCGCGAGCCGCCGGAAGCGTTCGCTCTTCATCAACGCCTCGTGGTCCACTGCGTGGCCTGCCGTGCCGGTGCCGGTCGCGGGCTGGCCGGATGGCGCGCTTGCGGTCTGCGCATTTGCCAGGGCTGCAGCGGCCAGGAGCATTGCACAGGCGGCGATGCGAACGGCCCGCGCGGTCGCGCCGGCGATGTCCGAAAATCCCCGCATCGATCGTGCTGCCGGCATCGGTTTCATCGATTTCATCGGTTCAGCGGGCGGCTTGCACAGCGGCGACCGGAGTCGAGCCGGGAACGGGCGGCGCGCTCGACTGGGGTGCAGCGGGAGCCGGGCCGGCCACCCGGGCGATGGCGGGCAGCAACTTGTCGCGCAGTGCCTCGGGCGTGATCGCACCGATGTGCTTGAAGCGGATCACGCCCTGCGCGTCGACCAGGAAGGTTTCCGGCACGCCGTAGACGCCGAAGTCGATGGCGGTGCGGCCGTCGCGATCGGCAGCGATGTCGGTGAAGGGATTGCCGTGACGTGCCAGCCAGGTGCGCGCATCCTCGGGCTTGTCCTTGTAGTTGATCCCGACCAGCCTGATCTGATTTCGTTTTTGCAGTGCGATCAGCTGCGGATGTTCCTGCAGGCACGGCGCGCACCAGGACGCCCAGACGTTGAGCAGGTACGGCGTGCCACGCAGATCCTGGCTGCCGATCGACTGGCCCGCCGCAGGTTGTCCTTGCTCGCGGATATCGCCACCGGCACCGGCGGATGGCAGGCGCGGCAGCGACCAGGCCGGCGCCGGCTTGTCGATCAGCGGCGACGGGATCTCGGCGGGATTCCGGTCGAGGCCGAGCAGCAGGAATCCGGCGACAACCAGGAACACCAGCATCGGTAGCAGGTACTTCAGCGATCGCATCACGGTCAGGGCGACGTGCCGACGGCGGGTTCGGCCGGCAACTGTGCCGGCGCCCTGCCGGAGGTCGAGCGGGTCGGCGCCGGCTGACGCCGGGTTGCGCGGTAGCGGCGGTCGCTGATAGCCAGCAGGCCGCCGATCGCCATCATGAAGCAGCCTGCCCAGATCCAGTCGATGAAGGGCTTGATCCAGGCCTTGACGGTCCAGCGTCCGTCGGGCAAACGCTCGCCCAGCGACACGTAGACGTCGCGGGTGAGCCCGGAATCGATGTCGGCTTCGGTCATGACCGAGCCCTGGGAGGGGTAGACCCGTTTTTCGGGCCGCAGCGTGAACTGCACCCGGCCCTTTTCCGACACTTCGATCCGGCCGCGGGTTGCCGTGTAGTTGGGGCCGTTGACCGCCTCCAGGCCGACCAGCTTGAAGCTGTACTCCTTCAACTGGATGGATTCGCCGATGGCCACCGCCCGGTCCGTCTCCACCTGCAGCGTGTTCACGCAGGCCACACCGATGACGAAGACCCCCACTCCGGCGTGGGCGAGCAGCATCCCGTAGAAGCCGCCGGGCAGGGAGCGCAGGCGCTCGGCGAGCGGCAGCGGGCCGCCGCCGCCCGCTTCCTTGAGTCGCTCCACCAGGAGCGTGATGCTCGCGGCGATTACCCAGATGGCAATGAAGATGCCGATGGCGAAACCGACCGCCCCCGCCACGCCGGCGCCGCCGTCGGCGGCGCTGGCCAGTCGATCCGCCCCGAAGCGTCCCGACGTGATCGCCACCAGAACGGTGGTGACGATTGCCACGAGCAGCGCCCATTTGAGGCGGCGAGCCAGATCGGGCACGGGCGCCGACCGCCATCGCGACAGAGGCCCGATCCCCATCAGGAAGACTGCGGGCGCCATCAGGGGAAAGAACACGGCGTCGAAGTAGGGCGGTCCGACCGAAATCTTGCCCAGTCCGAGCGTATCCAGCAGCAATGGATAGAGGGTGCCGAGGAAGACGGCGGCAGCCGCCACCGCGAGCAGGATGTTGTTGGCCAGCAGGTAGCCTTCGCGCGAACTCGCCGAGAAACTGACCGGCGTCAGGTTGCTGCTGAGCGTCGGCGCGCGCCACGCGAACAGGCTGAGGGAACCGCCGATGACCACCACGAGAAAGACCGAGGATGAAGATGCCGCGCGCCGGGTCGGTGGCAAAGGCATGGACCGAGGTGAGCACACCGGAGCGGACCAGGAAGGTGCCGAGCAGGCTCAGGCTGAATGCCGAAATCGCCAGCAACAGCGTCCAGCCTTTGAACGAACCGCGCCGCTCGGTCACGATCAGGGAGTGCATCAGCGCCGTCCCGGCCAGCCAGGGCATGAACGACGCGTTCTCCACCGGATCCCAGAACCACCAGCCGCCCCAGCCCAGTTCGTAGTAGGCCCAGGCGCTGCCGAGGGCGATGCCGACCGTGAGGAACGACCAGGCGGCAGTGGTCCACGGGCGCGCCCAGCGCGTCCAGGCCGCATCGACGCGCCCGCCGATCATGGCCGCGATGGCGAAGGCGAATGCCACGGAGAAGCCGACATAGCCCATGTAGAGCATCGGCGGGTGGATCACCATGCCGGGGTCCTGCAGCAGCGGATTCAGGTCGCGCCCGTCCGCGGGCGCCGGCAGGCTGCGCACGAACGGATTGGAAGTGAACAGGAGGAAGGCCAGGAAGCCGACGGCGATCAGCCCGAGCACGCCGATCACGCGGGCGCGCACCGCCGCGTCGAGGTCGCCGCCGAGGTTGACGACGGCAGCGGTCCAGCAGGCGAGCATCAGCGACCACAGCAGCATCGACCCCTCGTGCGAGCCCCAGGTGGCAGCCAGCCGATAGGCAACCGGCAGCCGGCTGTTGCTGTTGTTGGCGACGTTGACCAGGGTGAAATCGTTGTCGATGAAGGACGCCGCCAGGCAACTGAAGGCCAGCACGATCAGCAGCATCTGCGCGTTGGCTGCATTGCACGCGGCCTTGATGAGGCGTGCGTCGTTGCGCCGGGCGCCGGTCAGCGCCGAGGAAAGTCTGGGCGCAGGGCGACCGCCAGCGCCACCCAGACTGCGAAATGTCCGATCTCACCGACCATCATCTGCTGCTCACTTCTGGAGAGTTCCGCTTGTGGTGCCGGCAGCGCCGCCGGCCGGATGGCCCGCCCGCTTCAGCGCTTCGGCCGCCTCGGGCGGCATGTAGTTTTCGTCATGCTTGGCCAGGACTTCGGTTGCCTTGAAGACGCCGTCCGAGCCCAGGCTGCCCTGCGCCACCACGCCCTTGCCTTCCTTGAAGAGGTCCGGCAGGCTGCCGGTGTAGGCGACCGGGATCTGTTTCACGTTGTCGGTGACCCGGAACGATCACCTGCGTGCCGTCGCGAACGACGCTGCCGGGTTCGACCAGCCCGCCGATGCGGAAGTTCCGCCCGGAGGGCGCCTCGTTCTGCGCGACCTGGGTCGGGGTGAAGAAAAAGACGATGTTGCTGTTGAGTGCATAGAGCACCAGGCCGATCGCCAAGCCCAGTCCGGCGACACCGCCAAGGATGAGAGCAAGCCGTTTTTGTCGTCGTGTCATGGTCGGGGGCTCAAATGACTTCGCCAGCCTCGTTCGGTACGGCCTGGCCGTCGTCGGCCAGCGCCTCGCGCAAGGCGGCGCGGCGGCGGCGAACGAGCAGGGCGATCTCGAGCGCGAGCGCGCCGAAACTGAGCCCATAGGCGATGGCGATCATCTGCCAGTGATTCATGCCGGCCTGCCCGCCCGCTGCAAGGAGGGATCCCTGCTGACCAGCCGACGCGGACCCACATGCTGTGCCCTTCGCGTTCGAGAATGATCGAGCGTACCCGGTGCAGGCTGGCGGCGATGCAATAGCACCAGGCTGCAAAGGTCATGAGCAGCATACCCTGAAGCATGGTGGTCGCCATCCGGGAGCCACCGGTCACGCTGACGCTTGCACCCTGGTGCAGGGTGTTCCACCAGTTCACGGAGAAATAGATGATCGGCACGTTGACGACACCGACCAGGACCAGCACCGCACCGGCGCGATCGGCCCGCTGCGGATCCTCGATCGCGCTGACCAGCGCGAGATAGCCCAGGTAGAGGAACAGGAGGACCAGGGTCGAGGTCATGCGGGCATCCCATGCCCAGTAGGTTCCCCAGGTCGGCTTGCCCCACAGCGCGCCGGTCCACAGCGCGATGGCCGCCATCAGCGCGCCGGTGGGCGCCAGCGCCAGCGTCATCATCGCCGACAGGCGCGCCCGCAGCACCAGCGTCAACACGGCATAGCCTGCCATGACCAGATAGATGAACATGGCCATCCAGGCCGAAGGCACATGGATGAAGATGATGCGATAGACCTCTCCCTGCTGGAAATCCGTCGGCGCAATCAGAAAGCCGACCGCCAGCCCCGCCAGCGCCAGCAGCACGGCGGCGGCGGCGAACCACGGCATCATCTTTCCGGCCAACGGAAAGAAGGTCTGGGCAGAGGCATAGCGGTACAGGTTCATTGGGTGCTCATGGCGCCGGGCGGCGCTCCCGGTGGAACGAGACGGTGGCCCGGCGGCAGGCTCATTCCAGGGAAGTCCGCAGGCTGAGCGCAGCGATGAACGGCGCGCTCGCGACGGCCAATAGCATAACAGCGCCCAGCAAGGCGAGATGCGGGAGGGGCGATAGCCCGGCCGCGGCCATTTCCACCGCGCCGGCGCCGAAGATCAGCACCGGCACGAACAGCGGCAGGCACAGCAGTGTGATCAGCGTCGCCGCGCCCCGCACGCCGAGCGTCAGGGCAGCCCCGATCGACCCGATCGCCAGCAGGCTGGGGGTGCCGATCAGCAACGACAACATCAGCAGCAGCATGGCGCCGGAGTCCTGGTAGAGCGACAGGGCCAGCAGCGGCGTCATGGCGATCAGCGGCAGCGCGCTGACCAGCCAGGCGGCGAGGAGCTTGCCCGCAACCAGGGCCGGCAGCGAGCATCCGCTTGCGAGCATCTGCTCCAGGCTGCCATCCTGGTGATCATGCTCGAACAGGCGCGGCAGGGCCAGGAGCAGCGCCAGCAGGGCTGCGACCCAGATGACGCCCGGGCCGATGCGGTTGAGCCAGGCCGCCTGCGGCCCGATCGCGAGCGGAAACATCAGGCAGGACAGCAGGAAGAAGCCGATCAGGTTGAGCGAGTCGGCCTTGCGCCGCAGCGCCAGGTTCAGGTCGCGGCGCAGCGCCCAGGCGAACGGCGAAAAGTCGCCGGCGCGATCGCTGCCGGCTGCCTCCGGGCGGCCGCCGGAAGTCCGTACCTGCGGTGTCCGGGGTGCGCTCATCCCAGGTCGATCGACCTCGGCCGCAGCGAGGAATCGGCGTTGTCCAGCAGCGGCAGATGGGTGGCGATGATGGCGGCGCCGCCGCGTTGCAGATGGGCGGCGAGCAGGTCGTCCAGCATGGCCGCGCCGGCCCGGTCGAGCGCGGCCGACGGCTCGTCGAGCAGCCAGAGCGGGCGTTGGATCGATGGCAGCAGGTTGGCGAGCGCGAAGCGCGCGAGCACCAGGCGCTGCTTCTGGCCCTGTGAGAGCCGCCGGACCGTGATGCCGGCCTCGCGCGCGATCCCGGTGGCCGCCAGAGCCGCGCGAAGTTCCGCCGCTGACGCCGGCGAACCGTCCAATGCGGCTGCGAGGGCGAGGTTCTCGAGGGCATCGAGTTCACCCTTGAGACCGCCGGCATGTCCCTGGTACAGCGCGGCATGACAGAGCCGCCGACTGCCTGGGGCAAACCGTTCCCCGTCCAGGCAGAGTTCGCCACTGCTGGCAATCGCCAGACCAAGCAGGGCGCGCAACAGGCTGGACTTGCCGCTGCCGTTGGGCCCGTGGAGCAGCAGCGCGGATCCCCGGTCGAGGTCGAAAGCGATCCGGTGCAGCAGTTGCCGATGGCCGCGCGAAAGGCTCAGGTCCCTGACCTGCAGCCAGTGTCCGCCGGGCGGGGTCATGGCACGACGCGGTCGATCCGGACTTTCACGTCCTGGGCATCCGGGGCGACGATAGTGCTGCGGCCCTCGAGGTCGCCGGCAGCGCTCGCCGCGGTGCCGGCGCGCGAAATACGGGCCACGACGACCACCCGTTGCTGGCCGGAGAGTTTCGACGCCGGGCTCATCGCGTGCCGATCGGATAACTCGAAGTCCATCGGCAGGTCCGCCACCGTCAGGCGCACGGCGGCCGCCGGCGGGCCGACCGGCTGGCCGTCCTGGTCGACGCCGCGCACCGCGATGAAGACGGTGTCGTCCGGCTTCGCCTTGGCGGCAAGCGCGTCGGACAGTTCGATACGGCCGCGCAGAATCGGGCCCGCCGCCGGGTCGCCGGCCGAGGGCGCGCCGGGCATGCGACCGCTCCTGACGTCCGCGACGAAGGCGGCGATCTGGCGGTGCTGTTCGGAGTCGGGGGGCAACAGCTTCTGCAAGGTTTCCCAGTAGGACACCGCGCCGGCGGGATTGCCCTGGGTCACCTGGTAAGCGCCGGCGAGGGCGAGCGCCTTCTGGTTGGTGCCGTCGCGTGCCAGCGCTTCCTGGATCAGCCGCCACGGCCGACCCGCCAGGCGGGCGGCCGATCCCTGGGCGATCGCGTCCGCCAGATCGACCCGGATCTGCGCGGCCAGCCCCGCAACCGGGCTGTCGACCGACAGCGCCTTCTCCAGCGCCCCGGTGGCGCCGGCGAGATCGCCCAGCGCCATCTTGGAGCGGCCCAGCAGCAGCCAGCCGTCCGCCCGGTCCGGCTCGGACTGCATCCGGCGTTCCAGTTCGGCCACCAGGGCGGCCGGATCCTGCTCGAGGCCGGCCTCGGCGAATCCCGGGCTGGCAGCATCCGGCAGGCCGGCCAGCCGGTAGAAGACCAGGGGCCCGGCCAGCAGCAGGCCGGCCAGGACGGCGGCGGTGATCCACCGCGGCGACCGGGCGCCGCCGGCGGCCGCGTCCGTGCCTTCCAGGTCGCTCAGCGCCGCCGAGGAGAATTCGAGGATCAGCCGGTCGCGGTCAGGCGAATCGGGCGGCAACTGCGCCAGTTCACGGTCCAGTTGCGCCCGGCGCTCCCGCACGATCTCGCGATTCAGACTGCGGGCGTCGCCGCCGCCCGCATCGCCGCCGCCCGCGTCGCCGCCGGGTGCGCGCCGCAGCAGCGGCCACAGCACGTAGGCAGTCGTCAGCAGCGCCATCGGCGCCAGGATCAGCGTCAGGAATAGAGTGGGTGACAAGTCAGTGGGATCGTGGGTTAGCGCTCGCGCAGTGCTTCGCGAACCTTGAGGACCGGCTTGAGCACGTAGTCCATGACGGACTTCTCGCCGGTGCGGATTTCAACCGAGGCGGTCATGCCGGGGATGATGGGCAGTTCCTTGCCGCCGGCGGTCAGGACCGAGTTGGTGGTTCGAACCAGCACGCGATAGTAGCTCTCCTCCTCCGCGCGCTTCTCCTCGCGCAGGGTGTCCGGGCTGATCAGTTCCACGTGACCGTCCAGCCCGCCGTAGATCGAGTAGTCGTAGGCGGTGATCTTGACGGTGGCGGGCAGGCCGGGCCGCAGGAAGGCCACGTCGTGCGGCCGGATCTTGGCCTCCACCAGCAGCTTGTCCTCGAGCGGCACGATTTCCATGATGCTTTCGCCCGGTTGGATGACGCCGCCGCGGGTGTTCATCCGGATGTTCTTGACCGTACCGCGCACCGGTGCGTTCACCACCGTGCGTTTGACCAGATCCTGCCTCGCCGTAAGGACCTCTTCGGTCTGGGCAAGTTCGGATTCGATCTTGCTCAGTTCGTTTGCGGCGTCGACGCGGTACTTGTTGACCCGCTCCTGGCTCTGGGCCTGGAGATCGTTGAACTGCCGCTTCAGGCGCAGCAGTTCCGTCTCCGCGACCAGACCCTTGTCGACCATGGGTGCGGTGATCGCGATCTCGCGGGCGATCAGCGCCCGGCTGGAGTTGGCGGTGGCGACCGCCTGGTCGAGCGCGAATTTGCGCGCATTGTAGGTGTCGGTCTCATTCTTCACGATTTCCTTGTCGGAGAGCACCTCCGGCGGAAACGTCAGAGGGGTGCCGCGCGATTCAGCCCGCAGGCGCGCCGCCGCCGCCTTCAGGCCGATCGCCTTGCTGTAGCCTTCCTGGTAGGACGACCGGGCCTTGGTTTCGTCGATGCGCAGCAGGGCCTGGCCGGCGGTGACGACGTCGCCTTCGTGGACCATCATTTCCTGGAGGATGCCGCCCTCCAGCGACTGGATCACCTGCTCACGGCTGGAGGCGATGATGCGGGCATCGCCGCGCGTGATCTCCTCGAGCCGGCTGTAGTTGGCCCAGACCGCGGCCGATATCAGCAGGCCGATCATCAGCAGCAGCAAAAGCAGCGCGCCACCCTGGCGATCGTTGACCATCGCCTGCTGCATGTCGCGCATGAAGTCGAAGTCGGTGCCGCTGCCGCGATAGGCCGGTTCGGCAAACGCTGAGCGGTTGCGGACAGCGACCCCGGCCGGGGCGCCGGCGGCGACGAGACCGGTCCCGCCGGCGCCGGCCTGATCAGCCACGTCGTGCCCCCTGGATCTTGCCTTCCTTGAGCGCCTGGATCACCGCCTCCTTGGGCCCGTCGGCGACCCGCACCCCCGCATCCAGGATCACCACCCGGGTCACGTACTCCAGCAGCTGGAGCTTGTGCGTCACGTAGACCATCGTCCTGCCGGCGCAGAGCCGGGACAAGGCGCCCATGGCCATGGCCTCGCTGGCGTTGTCCATCGCGCTGGTCGGCTCGTCGAGCAGCATGACCGTGGGGTTGCTCAACACCGCACGCGCGAGTGCGACGGCCTGGCGCTGGCCGCCGGAGAGTCCTTCACCGCGCTCGCCGATCGGCATGTCGTAGCCATGGGGATGCGCGCTCGCGAACTGGTGCACGCCGAAGGCATCGGCCACGCGGATCATCGACTCGTCGTCGATGTGCGGGCTGCCGGCCTTCAGGTTCTCGCGCAGCGAGCCGAACAGCAGTCGTGCCTCCTGGCCCACATAAAGCACATGGCGCCTGACGTCGGCCGGTTCGATCTGCTGCAGGTCGACGCCGTCGAGTCTGACATTGCCCTGGGTCGCGCCGAAGAGGCCGGCGAGTACCTTCAACAGCGTCGACTTGCCGCTGCCGATCCGTCCGAGCACCGCGAGCCTTTCACCGGCGGCGATCGTCAGCGAGATGCCGCTGAGCGAGTCGCCGGCCTGCGGCCCGTAGCGGTAGGAGACGTTGTCCGCGGTCAGCGCACCGGCCGCCGTCGGCTTGTGCAGGTAGCTTCGCTTCTGATCGCGATCGGTGGGGGTGGCCATGACCCGATTCAGCGACCGCAGCGCCATCCGAGCCTGCTGGTAGCGCACCGCCAGCGCGGTGATCGAGGCGGCCGGCGCGATCGCCCGGCTCGAGAGCAGGACCGCGCCGATCAGGGCGCCCATCGTGAGCTTGCCGTCGCCGATCAGGTAGACACCCCAGACGACGATCACCACGGTGCCCATCGACTGCATGAAGTTGGTGAAGTTGCTCACGAGCGCGGTGATGGTGCGGCTCTTCATCGCGGTACGCGATGTCAGCGCGGCTGCGCGCTCGTACTTCGCCTGCATCTGGCTTTCGACCCGCAGCGCCTTGATCGTCTCCGCGCTCTCGAGCGCTTCCACGAGGATGCCGTGCTTGATCGAGCCCTCTCGCAGGTTCTCGTTCACGTAGCGCGAGAGCGGGAACTGGGCGAGCCCGCCGACCAGCATCAGGACCGGCACCGCCGCCAACGGCACCCAGAAGAGCGGTCCGGCGATCATGTGGATCACCCAGACGAACAGCAGGATGAACGGCAGGTCGCTGATGGT
This sequence comes from uncultured beta proteobacterium, assembly GCA_963834335.1. Classification (GTDB taxonomy): domain Bacteria; phylum Pseudomonadota; class Gammaproteobacteria; order Burkholderiales; family Burkholderiaceae_E; genus Lautropia. The sequence goes on from CAWIBK010000009.1 coordinate 1,011,820, forward strand.
GGCCAGGGTCGCGGATGTGGCGAAATCACGCACCGATCTCGAATTCGCGCAGGGTGTTGGCGTAGGCGCCGGCCGACTGCGGGCGGTGTTCCAGCCGCGACATCATCGCCTGGCGGAACAAGGTGGAGCCGAGCAGCAGGTCCGCTTTCTTGCCGGCGTTGTCGAGCAGCCAGCTGCGCAGGTTGCGCGACAGGTACTCGAAGACCATCGCGACCATCACCCCCGCGGCCAGCGTCCACAAGGTGACGTAGGCCTGGTTCGAGATGACGCGGTCGTAGACGTTCATCGTGAAGAAGGTGACCGCCAGCGCGAGGACGTTGACCAGCAGCGCCGCGGTCGCGGCCTGCAGGTAGTAGCCCTTGTAGCGCCAGATCGTTCCCCAGAACCAGTCCTTGCTGGTGTCGCGGGCCTCGACGATGCCGCGATCCTCGACATGGACGACCGGACGGATCAGGATGCAGGTGCCGACGTAGCGGCTGTCGAGGTCGTCGAGAGCAAGTTCCACTTCAACCGCACCGGGCTCGCAGGGCAGCACCACCGCGCGGCCGTCGGGCTTGCGGGCCAGCAGCAGGCAGGCCTGCTGCCGGTCGAGCAGCAGGATCACCGGCAGCAGCAGGTCCGAGATCTGCCCGATGGGCCGCGGCTGGATCCTGACCTTGCAGCCGTTGGCCTCGGCGATGCGGGAGAAGCTGGCCGGCTGGAGGGGTCGCTCATGGGGAATGCCGGCAGCGAGAGCGTCCTCGCTCTTGAAGGTGCCGAAGATGCCCAGCAACTGACTGAGCGCAGTCAGCAGCGGGTCCGGCAGGGGCGTCTGGGGGGCGGCCGGGCTTGCGGCAACGGCAGGCGCGGCAGCCGGTGCGGCCACGGCGCCATCCTGCGGCACTGAGGGGGGAACCGGCTTGGCGGGGCTTACGACTGAATCCATTGCATGGTGGGGTCCGAACCCGCTATTGTCCCATCTCTTGCGGGAGGCTATCGCAGTACCGGCAGATTCGGCCGCCGGCGGCACCCGTGGTCTCCTGATCGGGCTCCGCCACCGGCAGCGCCGGCTCGATGCCGAGGTAGTCGGTCAGGCGCGCGAGCGAGCCCACCAGCCGGTAGCGCACCTGCAGCAGTTCGATGCGCTCGGTGATCGCCGACAAGCGCGACTGGTAAGTCTCGTTTTCGGCGTTGAGCAGGTCGAGGATGCTGCGCCGGCCGATCTGAAATTGCTCCCAGTAGGCGGCGCGGACCTTGCGCGCGCCCTCGACCAGGTCATCGAGCGAGCCGGTGCGCGCCGCGCGGCTGCGCATCTGCGTCCAGTGCTTCACGACCTCCGTCGCCAGTTCGAGCCGGGCCGCCGCTGCCGCATCCTCGACGGCGAATACCTGCGCATTGGCCGCCGCCGCCCGCGCGGCACCGGCGCCACCGTCGAACGGATTCCAGTCAGTGACGATGCCGACGTCGTAGCCGCCGAACCACTGGCGGTTCCCGATCGGAAATTCCGGGCTGTTGACGCGGCCGCGAACGCTGAACGCCGGCTTGTCCCACGCGCGCGCGACGGCAGCGGCACGCCGTGCCGCCTCGATTTCAGCCAGCCCTGCCATGACCGCGGGATGCAGATCCAGCACTGCCAGGGCCTGCTCGAGGGTCTGCGGCAGGGCGGCGGGCAACGGCGGCTCCGTCGTCTGCGCTATGGGCCGGCCGACCAGCTGCGCCAGCGCGGCCTGCGCTTCCAGCACGCTGCCCTGGCGGGACGCGCTGATCAGCCGCGCCTGTTGCAGGCGGGACTGGGTCTGCAGCAGGTCGTAGCCGCGGCCCCGGTCCAGCTTGACGATCTGCTCGACCCGCCCGTTGAGGGCGGCGATGCGCGGCGACATAGTCCTCCGCCAGTTCCGCCAGCCGCTGCTGCTTGACCAGTTCCACGTACGTGTCGGCCACTTCGAGGGCGATGTCCGCCCGCGCGAGTTCGAGCTCCTGGTTGGCGCCGGCGAGGCGGGCCCGCTGGCGCGCGACTTCATTGTCGGTCCGGCCCGAGTCGTAGATCGGCTTCACGGCCTGCACGCCGAGGTCGCCGCGGCCGGCGGTGCCGGCGCCCCGGATGTAGCCGTAGGCCGGCTCGACGATCAGGCCGAAGCGGGCGTTCATCTGGCTCTTCGCGCCGGTGATGTCGTAACTGACCGCCTGCGCGGCGGTGCGGGCGCCCAGGACTTTCGGATTGGACTTGAGCGCAATGGCCACCGCCTCGCCCAGGGTCTGCGCGTGCGCGATGCCGGGGACGCCGCCGAAAGAAAGCGCCAGGCCGCACAGTACGGCCGGCAGGCAGAAGCTGCGCCGGAGCTGCGCCGGAAGCCGCGCCGCCGCCGTGCAAGGGAGCCGCGAGCGCCGACGGGCGTCATTGCGTGCGTGGCTGCCTGCCTTCGATCGGATAGGCGGGATCGGAGTATCCCGGCGTCGACGGATGTCCGATCGGCACCAGCGAGTCGATCAGGGCCTCGTCGTCCGCGTTGAAGGCGTGCTCGAGGCTGCCGGTGTACTCGGACATCTGCTGCGGCGTCCTCGGCCCGACGATGGCCGACGTAACCAGGTGATTGTTCAGCACCCAGTTCACCGCGAACTGCGCGGCGGTCATGCCGCGCTCCTGCGCGTGCTGCTTCACCTTCTGAGCGAGCACGAGGGACTCGTCGCGCCATTCTGTCTGCATCAGGCGCTTGTCCTGGCGCCCGGCACGGGTATCCTGCGGGGGCGTCTGTCCCGGCAGATACTTGCCGGCCAGGATGCCGCGCGCGATCGGAGAATAGGAGGCCACACCCAGGCCGTAGTGGCCGCAGGCCGGGAGCACCTCCACCTCCGGCATCCGGTTCATGGCGTTGTAGTAGGGCTGGCAGACCACCGGCCGCGGCACGCCCAGCTGCTCGCACAGGCGCACGATCTCCGCGATGCGCCATGCGCGGTGGTTGGACACGCCGAAGTAGCGGATCTTGCCGTTGCGGATCAGGTCGCCGATTGCGGCGACGGTCTCGGCCAGGGGCGTGCCGGGGTCTTCCTTGTGCAGATAATAGATGTCGACGTGGTCGGTGCCGAGGCGCTGCAGCGAGCCGTCGATGGCAGTCATCAGCCAGCGGCGCGACAGCCCGCGGCTGTTGATATCGTCGCTCATCGGGCTGGCCGCCTTGGTCGCCAGCACCCAGTGATTCTTGTCGGCGGCGATCAGGCGGCCGGTGATCCGCTCCGACTCCCCGAGGCTGTAGGCGTCCGCGGTGTCGATGAAATTGACGCCGGCGTCGCGGGCGATGGCCACGACCTCGCGCGCCTGCTGCTCATCCGTGCGGTCTCCGAACATCATCGTGCCCAGGCACAGGGGGGACACCATCAGGCCGCTTCGGCCCAGGGGACGGTAGCTCCGGGAATCACTCATCCGCTTCTCCTACAATATTGACGTTGAACTGCGGACCGCGGCCCGGCAGCGGTAACCTACCACGCCGGCAAGGCCGCGCCGGGGCCGGCGGCCCGCGTCGACGATCCGGGCTGCAGGGGCGATGTTAACCGCGGCGCGGCGGGTAGCATGAGGGCGGCATCAATCAAGAGCGAGCGGCGATGAGAATCGAAAGCGACGTCAAACTGGATTTCAAGGACGTCTTGTTGCGGCCCAAGCGGTCCACCCTGGGTAGCCGGGCCAATGTCGACCTCGAACGGCGTTATCGGTTCCGTCATGCCGGACTGGACATGCCGGTGGTTCCGGTCATCGCGGCCAACATGGACACGGTCGGCACCATCGAGATGGCCCGGGCATTGTCCAGGCACAAGATCCTGACGGCCATCCACAAGCACTATCCGGTGGCTGAACTGGTGTCGTTCTTCCAGCCGGTCGAGGGAGGGGCCAGCCAGTTCGCCTTCTATTCGCTCGGCATCCTCGACCACGACCTGCGCAAGTTCGAGCAGGTCTGGGGCCAGTGCGGCGGCGGCATCCGCTGGGTCTGCATCGACGTCGCGAACGGCTACACCGAAGCATTCATGGATTTCATCCGCCGGTTCCGGGAGCAGTATCCGGACGTGGTCGTCATGGCCGGCAATGTCGTCACCGCCGACATGACCGAGGCCTTGATTCTTGCGGGCGTCGACATCGTCAAGGTCGGCATCGGACCGGGTTCGGTATGCACCACCCGCAAGATGACCGGCGTCGGTTATCCGCAGCTGTCCGCCATCATCGAATGCGCGGATGCGGCCCACGGCCTGGGCGGGCACATCTGCGGCGACGGCGGCTGCACGGTTCCGGGCGACGTGGTCAAGGCTTTCGGCGGGGGCGCCGACTTCGTCATGCTGGGCGGCATGCTCGCGGCGCATGATGAGTCCGGCGGCGAGGTGGTGGAACATGAGGGCTCCACCTACCGGAAGTTCTACGGCATGAGTTCCGAGGAGGCGATGACCCGTTATGCCGGCGGCGTGGCCGACTACCGGGCATCCGAGGGCAAATCCACCATGCTGCCGGCGCGGGGGCCGGTCGACGTGACCGTGCAGGGCATCCTGGGCGGCCTGCGTTCGGCCTGTACTTACGTCGGCGCGCGCAAACTGAAGGACCTTTCCAAATGCACCACCTTCGTCAGGGTCACCCAGCAGATCAACGAAGTGTTCGGGACTTCCGCGTGAGGGCGCGGTGAGCGCTGCGGCTGAAGCGGTCGCGTCCGAGGGCGAATCGGCACTGCCGTCACCTCAGGATGTGATCGATTTCTGGTTCGGCACGCCGGGCAGCGCGTCCTGGCTGCAGACGCGCCCGGAATGGTTTCGCAAGGATCCCGCGTTCGACGCGCTGATAGAAACCCGCTTCGGCGGCCTGCTGGCGCGCGCCTTGCGCGGACAGGTCGACGGCGAGGAAGGCGGCGATGAAGACGCTGAGAAAGACGGCAAGAAAGACGGCGAGGACAATCCGGGTCCCGGCCAGGCGACTGTAACCCGGCTGGCCCGCATCATCGTGTGCGACCAGTTTGCCCGCAACGTCTGGCGGGGGAGACCGAAGTCGTTCGCCCTCGATCCGATCGCGCTCGCCACCACCAGGACCCTGGTCGGGACGGCCGAGGAGCGAAGCCTGCCGGCCGTGCAGCGCATCTTCGTCTACATGCCCTTGATGCACTCCGAATCGGCGTCCGACCAGGCGCAGTGCGTGCAGTTGTTCGAAGCCCTGGCAGCGGAATCGTCGGTGGCGAGCGGATCCCTGGACTTCGCCCGGATGCACGAGGCGGTCATCCGCCGTTTCGGGCGTTTCCCTCACCGCAACGAGATCCTCGGGCGCGAGAGTACGCCGGAGGAACTCGCCTTCCTCAAGGAGCCGGGTTCGAGTTTCTAGTAGCCGATACTCCGACTGCTCCTAGCCGCGGCCGACGAAGGGCATCTTGGTGGCCATGACCGTCAGGAACTGGACGTTCGCTTCCAGCGGCAGGTTCGCCATGTGCAGCACGGAGTCCGCCACATGCTGGGGATCCATCACCGCCTCGATCTCGATCCGGCCGTCTGCCTGCTGCACGCCCTTGGTCATCCGCCTGGCCATGTCGGTCAGGGCGTTGCCGATGTCGATCTGGCCGCAGGCGATGTCGTACTTGCGGCCATCCAGCGACGCCGACTTGGTCAGGCCGGTGATGGCATGCTTGGTCGCGGTGTAAGGCATCGAATTCGGTCTCGGCGCATGTGCCGAGATCGAGCCGTTGTTGATGATGCGCCCGCCGCGCGGCTGCTGCGACTTCATGACCCGGAAGGCCGCCTGGGTGCAGTAGAAAGGCCCGCTGAGGTTGGTGGCGACCACACTCTGCCATTGCTCGGGCGTCAGGTCTTCCAGGTTGATCGCGGGGGCACCGATCCCGGCGTTGTTGAACACCACGTCCACCCGGCCGAACTTGGCCACGGTCTTGTCGAACAAGGCATCGACCGCCTTGGGATCGGTCACGTCCGTGGGTACTGCGAGCACCCGGTCCTCTTTCGCCTTGGACAGCTCGATGGTCTGTTGCAGCGCGTCCTGGCGGCGCCCGGCAAGGGCGACCCGGTAGCCGTTGGCCAGGAACGTGATCGCCACGGCCTGGCCGACGCCACTGCCCGCGCCGGTGATGATTGCGACTTTCTGGTGTCCCTGATCTTTTGCCACCTGACTCCTCCGTTGTTGGTATGCCTGAGCCGGACTGCCGTCAAAACGGCAAGTGGCGCGACGCCTGTTGCGGCCACGAAACCGGAACTGCTGCCTATACTAGCCGATGACGGTCGCAGCCGATGAGGGCTGGACCTGCCTGGAGCGTCGCCTGGTGTCTTCCTGTTTGCCGATTCTGTTATCTGATCCTGTTCACCGATGAGTTCCCCGATCTGGAAGCGCTGCCGCCTGCCAGCCGCCCCCCGCCGCATCGGCGCGCCGGCGTCGCTGGCCCTGGCCGTCGCCCTCCTGGCGGGGTGCGGGGGCGGGGGCGGTTCCCCGGCAGCGGTTTCGCCCAGCCCGCCGGCGCCGGCGCCGGCCGGATCGAGCTATACCGTTTCCGGCACCCTGTCCGTTACCGAGACCAGCGCGGTCGACTCGGACACCAACGACCCGAACCAGGTCGGGCGCGCCGACAACGGGACCTTCGAGACGGCCCAGACGCTGGTCAACCCGGTTCAACTGACCGGTTACCTGGCGATGGCGGGGCAGGGCCCCGCAGGGCCGGCGGGCGATGCCGGCGACCTGGTGGACGGCTACCGTGTTTCGCTGGAGGCGGGCCAGGTGGTCGAACTCGAGTTCGCGGCCGATCCCACCCAGTTCGACATCGACCTGTTCGTCTTCGACGCGAACCGCGTGCTCAAGGGCAGTTCGATCGGCGTCAACAAGTACGAATGCGTGCGGATTACCGCCAGCGGCGAATACACCCTCGGCGTGCAGGTCGTCCCGGACAGGAGCAGCGGCGGCAGCGTCTATCAATTGCGCATCGGCGCACCCGGCACCGGTACCGGCTGCTCCAACTCCACCGATGCGGGGCAGGCGCTGGTGCCGGGGCGGATCGTCGCCCAGCCCAGCGACGCGGCCCGGGCCCGGTTCGCCGCTGCCCCCAAGTCGCTGAACGGCGTGGTGGTGCTGCGGGGCGATCCCTCGCAGCCGCTGCCGCTGCTGCTGCAGTTGCCGGTCGGCGTCAGCGATCGGCAGGCCTCCGTGCAGCGGATGCGGGCCGCCACCAAGGCGCTGGCGCCCGGCGGGGCCACCGCCGTTGCGGGGCAGCAGGCACAAGCGGCCGCCCAGATTGCTGCCTGGCGGGGGCAACTGCCGGTGGACGGCCAGGCGCTGCTGGAGACTTTCGACTATGCCAAGCTGATGGTCGCCAGCGGCGACTATACCTATGCCGTCCCCGACTTCCGGCTGCAGGCGAGCCAGACGCAGACCATGGCGCCGTTCCCGCCCAACGACCGTGAGTATGTCAAGCAGCGTTGGCATTACGAGGCGATCAGCCTGCCGGCGGCGGTGGCAGCGCTGCAGGGTGCCAATCTGACAGGCGCCGTCACACCGGTCGTGGCCGTCGTCGATACCGGGATCGTCGGCAATCATCCGGATCTCGCCAGTCAGCTGGTCGCCGGCTACGACTTCGTCAGCGAACCGGCCAACGCCGGCGACGGCAACGGCCTCGACGCGGATCCGGACGACGCGTCGGTCGAGCAGGGGTTCTCGTTCCATGGCTCGCACGTGGCCGGCACCATCGCGGCCCAGACCTACAACGGCATCGGCGGCGCCGGCGTGGCTCCGATCGCCCGCATCATGCCGATCCGCGCGCTGGGCACCAGCGGCTCCGGCAGCCTCTACGACATCCTGCAGGCGGTGCGATTCGCGGCCGGACTGCCCACCGACGCCGGTGTCTCGCCGTCGCGGCGCGCCGACATCATCAACCTCAGCCTGGGTGCCGCGGGCATCGGCTGCGAGGATCCGCTGTTCCAGGACCTGTTCCGGCAGGTGCGCGCCCAGGGGGTGGTGGTGGTGGCGGCGGCCGGCAACGAATCCCGCCCCGGGGCTGCGCCGGCGCCGGTGGGGTTTCCGGCCAATTGCCCGACTGTTTTCGCGGTGGGCGCGACGGTCGTCGGCGGCGGCCGGGCCTACTACTCCAACGCCGGGCCGCAGGTCTTCATTGCCGCGCCGGGTGGCGATACCTCCCGCTCAACCACCGGCAATGGCCTGCCGGACGGCATCTACAGCACCACGGCCAGCGTCGACGGTGGTGGGGTCCGTTCGGCGACCTACGGCTTCCTGCAGGGCACGTCGATGGCGGCCCCGCACGTGGCGGGCGTATTCGCGCTGATGCGCTGGGTCAACCCGGCGCTCACGCCACAGGCGATCGAGACTCTGGTCCAGAACGGGGTGATCGTGGACGACATCGGCCCGGCGGGCCGGGACACCGAGTTCGGCCATGGCCTGGTCAACGCCCGCAAGGCGGTCGATGCGGCGCTCGCCAGTCGGCCCGGTGGCACCCCGCCGCCGCCGGCAACCGGGCGCACCGAAGCCCAGCCCGGATCGATCAGCCTCGGGAGCTTCCGGACCGAGGCCGAATTCGTCCTGTCGCATGTCGGCAGCAGCGCCGAAACGGTGGCCGCGGTCACGACCGATTCGCCGGCGATTGCGGTGGCCCCGAAGGCGGGGCAGGTGGATCCCGCCACCGGGCTCGGCACCTACCGGGTGACGGCCAATCGCGACGCGATGGCAGTGGGCGCGTCGGCGTTCCCCAATGTCGTGATCCGGCTTTCGCCCTCGCGGACGCTCACGGTGCAGGTCGCGATCGAGCGGCGGGCGGCGGCAGCCGGCCAGGGCAGCGTCGGCCCGGTCTACCTGCTGGTGCTGGACGCGGCCGATCCGGCCAGGACGGTGGTGGCCAGCACCGCCGTCGCGGTGCCGGTCAACGGACGCTACCAGTATTCGGTCACCGTGCCAGGCACGGCTGCGATCTCGCTGATCGCCGGCAGCGACCTCAACAACAACGGCGGCATCTGCAGCCCCGGCGAGGCCTGTGGCGCCTATCCGATGCTGTCGAGTGAACTCGAGGTGCTCCGGCCCACCGGCAACCTGTCCGGCATCGATTTTTCCCTGGGACCCTACGGCGGCATCAGCCCGAACGCGTCGGACGCGCCGCGATGAGCGACGGGGCGGTGGCAGGGGCAAGGGCTCGCGTCGGATCCCGGGTCGCGCTGCGCAAGACGCTGCTGGCGATCGCGGTCCTGGGCGGCTGCCAGACGGTCCAGCCGAACGGGCCGGTGCCGGTCCTGGCCAGGCAGTCCGCGGTGTGCCCGGACCCGGCCAGACCGGGTGGTGCGCAGGTCAGCACCTTTGCCGGCGCCGCCGGGTGGCAGGCTCATCTGGCGAGCCTCAACAGTGATCTGCGGTCCGGCCTCTGGTCATGGCGGGTGGATTTTTCCTCCGGCCAGTCGGTGGCGCTGGTGAGCGGTGGACCGCAGCCGAACCCCGGCTACCGGGTGACGGTCAGCGAGGACAGCCTGCCGGTGCTCGACGGCGTGCTCCAGGTGAAGGCCCAAGTCGTTGCGCCGCCGACAGGGACGATCCAGGCGCAGGTCATTTCGTTTCCCTGCGTCTACCTGCACCTCGGTGCGGCGGGCTACCGCGCGTCCGCGGTACAGCTCGTGCAATAGCCGGCCCGGCGGTGGCCGGATGGCCGGTGCGTCGCCTTGCGGCTCAGCCGCACCGCCGCACAGCCGCACAGCCGCTCAAGCGGGCAGGACCTTGCCCGGGTTCATCAATCCCTCGGGATCGAGCGCCTGCTTGATGGCGCGCATCATCGCGACTTCGACCGGCTGCTTGTAGCGCGCCGCCTCGTCCCGGCGCAGCACGCCCAGGCCGTGTTCGGCCGAGATCGAGCCGCCGAACCGGACCACTGCGTCGTGCGCGATCCGGTTGATCGGCTCCTCCAGCGCGAGGAAGCTCTCGTCGAGGTTGCCGGCATGGCCGTCGCGCGGGGACACGTTGTAGTGAAGATTGCCGTCGCCGAGATGCCCGAAGACGATCATCCGGGTCTGCGGATGGGCCGCCTGGATCTGCGCGTCGGTCGATTCGATGAAATCGGCGATCCGTGAAATCGGCACCGAGATGTCGTGCTTGATGTTCTTGCCCTCGGCACTCTGCGCTTCGGAGATGTTCTCCCGCAGCGCCCAGAACTGCCGGAACTGGTCGATCGAGGTCGACACCGCCGCGTCGGATACCAGTTCCGCTTCCAGGGCGGCGCCCAGCATCGCCTCCATCGCTTCATTCGCATGCTGGTCGCTGTCGAGGTCGCTCACTTCCAGCAGCACGTACCACGGGGAGGGGGTCTGCATCGGCAGCCGGCTGGCGGGAAAATGCTTCAGCACCAGGGCCAGCGAGTCGCTCGATATCAGTTCGAAGGCGGTCAGGGCCGAGCCCAGCCGGCCCTGGGCGAGTTCCAGCAGCTTCAGTGCCGCCTGCGGTGACGTCACGCCGGCAAACGCGGCCACCTTGGCGACGGGCAGGGGAAACAGCTTGAGGACTGCGGCTGTGATGATGCCGAGCGTGCCCTCCGCGCCGATGAAGAGGTCGCGCAGATCGTAGCCGGTGTTGTCCTTGCGCAATCCTTTCAACCCATCCCAGGTCTCGCCGGTGGCCGTGACCACTTCGAGTCCGAGGCACAGTTCACGCGCATTGCCGAACCGGATGACCTGGACGCCACCGGCATTGGTGGCGAGGTTGCCGCCGATCGTGCAAGTGCCTTGCGCCGCCAGGCTCAAGGGGAAGAGGCGGTTGCTTTCGGCGGCCGCTTCCTGCACCCGTTGCAGCACGCAGCCGGCTTCGACGGTGATCGTGTTGTTGATCGGGTCCACCGAGCGGATGCGGTCCATCCGTGCCAGCGACAGCAGGATGGCGCGACCCGAACGGTCCGGCACCGACCCGCCGGTGAGGCCGGTGTTGCCGCCCTGGGGCACGATCGCCACCCGATGCTGGCGGCACCACCGGACGATGCTGGCGACGTCTTCCGTGGTGTCCGGCAGCGCGACTGCGAGGGCTGCGCCCTGCCAGCGTTTGCGGTAGTCCAGCAGGAACGGCGCCTTGTCGTCGGGTTCCGTCAGCAGCCGCCCGGAGAACGATTGCCGCAGGGACTCGATCGGGACACCCGCGTCTTCCGGATGTCCGGCGGCGGGTTGGGGCTGGGCCGGCGAGGTGTCGGCGATGGTGCTTCTGTTCATAGATCCAAGGGTATCACTGTCGTCGCGGCGATCCGCGCCTGCAGGTGGGCAAGCGCTTCTGGTACCTGGTCGACCAGGATCAGGCAGAGGTCGCCCTTGTCCAGCCGTTGAAGCGCCGCATCGATCGCCACGAACTCGCCGCGGATCTCCTCGATCCGGGTGGTGCGCTTCGCGCCGCTCAAGCCCTGCCGCAGCAGGGCAAGCACTTCGCCGTCTGCGCGGCCGCGCTGCGCCTGGTCCTGGTACAGGATCACGTCGTCGAAGGCGTGGCCGAGGATCTCGGTCTGGCGGGTCAGGTCTTCGTCACGGCGGTCGCCGGCGCCGCTGATGACGACCACCCGACGCCGGGTGGGCATGGCCTCCACCGCGCGCACGAGGGCCTGGATCGCGTCCGGGTTGTGTCCGTAGTCTGCGATCAGGGTCGCGCCGCGATAGTCCATCAGGTTGAAGCGGCCCGGCGCGGTGGCGGCGTCGCTGACGAAGCCTGCCAGCGCCTGCTGCACGACGGCCCAGTCGATTCCCAGGGACCAGGCGGCGGCGACGGCGGCCATCGTGTTCTCCACCTGGAACGGGATCGTTCCTGCACGGGTGAGGGGAACCTCGGCCAGGTCGATCCGGTTCTCGATCGTGCCCTCGGCGGCGACGATCTGCCCGTTCTCGCGGAAGATCACCCGCCCGCCCTGGGCCCGGTGCTGCGCGAGGACGACCTGCGAAGCGCTGTTGCCGAAATAGATGACCCCGCCAGGGCAGCTGTCCGCCATGGCCACGACCAGCGGATCCTCGGCATTGAGCACCGCGTAGCCGCGTTCGGAGACATTGTGAACGATGACCTGCTTGACGTCGGCCAGGCGCTCCGGCGTGTCGATGAAGTTCATGCCGAGATGATCACCCACGCCCACGTTGGTGACGACTGCCACGTCACAGCGGTCGAAACCCAGTCCCTCGCGCAGGATTCCGCCACGGGCGGTCTCGAACACCGCCGCGTCGACGTCCGGGTGCATCAGGACGTTGCGCGCGCTTTTGGGGCCGCTGCAGTCGCCCGGGTCGATGCAGCGCCCGCCGACATAGATGCCGTCGGTGCCGGTGATGCCGACCCTCAGTCCACTGGTGCCGAGCAGGTGCGCGATCAGTTTCGCGGTGGTGGTCTTGCCGTTGGTCCCCGTGACCGCGACGATCGGAATACGTCCGTCCTGGTTGGGCTGGAACATGGTGGCGATCACGGCCTGGCCGACGTTGCGGCTCTTGCCGAAAGACGGACTCAGGTGCATGCGCAGGCCGGGCGCCGCGTTGAGTTCGACGACGCCACCGCCCTGTTGCTCGAGCGGCGCGAAGACCGTCCGGCAGACGACGTCGACCCCGCAGATGTCGAGGCCGACGGTGAGCGCGGCTTCGACCGCGCGCGCGGCCACTTCCGGATGCACGTCATCGGTCACGTCGGTGGCGGTGCCGCCGGTGCTCAGGTTGGCGTTGTTGCGCAGGATCACCCGCATGCCCTGGGGTGGAATGGAATCCGCAGTGAGATCCTGCTGCGACAGCCGCGCCAGGGCGATATGGTCGAGCTTGATGAAACTGAGAGAAGTGGCATGGCCGGAGCTGCGCCTCGGATCCCGGTTGACCTGGTCCACCAGTTCCTTGACCGTATGCACGCCGTCGCCGGTCACGTAGGGCGGATCGCGCCGCGCCGCGGCGATCAGCCGGTTGCCGACCACCAGCAGGCGGAAGTCGTTACCCGGGATGAACCGTTCCACCAGCACCTTGCGGCTGATCGCGCGCGCCGCGGTATAGGCGAGTTCGAGTTGTTCCCGGGTGGCGATATTCACCGTCACGCCCTTGCCCTGATTGCCGTCGAGCGGTTTGACCACGACGCGGCCGCCTAGCGCCTGCATGGCCTGCCAGGCATCCTCGACGTCGGTCACCGGCCGGCCGGTGGGTACCGGCACGCCGACCGCGGCCAGCAGTTCCTTGGTCAGGTCCTTGTCCTGGGCGATCGCCTCGGCGATGGCGCTGGTGCTGTCGACCTCCGCGGCCTGGATGCGGCGCTGGCGGCTGCCCCAGCCGAACTGGGTGAGGCTGCCGTCGGTCAGGCGGCAGTAGGGAATGCCGCGGGCAACTGCCGCGCGCACGATCGATCCGGTGCTGGGGCCCAGCCGGATGTCCTCGTCCAGTTCGGTGATCTCGTGCAGCGCCGCCACGGAGTCGAAGGGCGTGCCGTCGAGCGCCGCCTGGCACAAGGCGGCAGCGTGCTTGAGGGCCAGGCGGCCGACCGCTTCTTCCGAGTACTCGACGACGACCTGGTAGACCCCCGGATCGGTGGTTGCGATGGTGCGGCTGAACGAGACGCGGCAGCCGGCGTTGGCCTGCAGGGCCAGCATCGCGTACTGGAACACCTGCGCCATCGCGGTCGGCTCGATTCCGTCGGCGGGCCGGAAATCCGGCATGTCGGGAAAGCGCTCGCGCAGTTGCTGCTCGAAGGTCGGCGACTTCTCCAGCGACCGCTCGGTCTCCGGACAGAAGACCAGCGCTTCGAGGGCGGTGAGCCGGCTCCAGAGATTGGGGCCACGCAAGGCCCGGACGCGCTTGAATTCCATGGTGGTTGGCGGACGGTCAGGCTGGTTTGCGGGCCGGAGCACGCCGCACCCGGCGCCCGGGCGCCGGCGCGGATGCCGGTGCCGCTGAAGGCGCCGGCTGCGGCACGGCGCCGGCGGGCATGGCGGTCATGGCCCCTTCAGGGTTGCCGTAGTCGGGCACGAAGGTGTTGATCGCGGTGGCGATCAGGTCGCTGCGCAGGTTCAAGGCGCAGGCTGCGCCGACCGCGGCCAGCAGGCAGTCGATGGCGATGTCCCCCCGCCAGAGTTGCCGGGCATTGCCGTCAAGCGCGGGCGCTGCCTCGATCCTGGCGATCGAATCCTGGGAGGCGCCGCTGGCGATCAGGATCTCGCCCTCGGCGAAAAGGATTGCCCGCCCGCCTGCCGCGCGGTGCGCGGCGATGACCGGCAGCGCCGGATCGCGCGCGAAGTAGATGACTTCACCGTCGCACAGGTCGGCCATTTCCACCGTCAGCGGGTCGTGCGCATTGAGCACCGCGGCGCCGCCCTTCAGCACGACGTCGACCTGCGTGCGCAGCAGCCGGTACATCTGGTCGGGCGTATCGAGGTAGTTGGCGGGCAGGGTGCTGTCGGGGTCGATATGGGTGACGATTCCGACCTGGCAGCGGTCGTAGGCAAGGCCCTCGTTGGCAATGACCGCTGGGCTGTTCTCCAGCACGGCGGCATCGACCAGGCAGTTCTGGAGCAGCCTGCGGCCGGTGATCCAGTTGCCGCCGTCGGTGCGCTCGATATGGCGGCGACCGAGGTACATCCCGGTGCTGCAGCCCAGTCCCACCCGCTTGCCGGCCAGCCGCAGCATGTGGGCGATGACTTGCGCGACCGGCGTCGTGTCGCGGGTCCCGGTGATTCCGATGACCGGGATGCGACCGTTGTCCTCGCCGGCGAAGAGGTGATCGACGATCGCCCGGCCTACCGGACGGGCGCCGCCGTTGGCCGGCTTCAGGTGCATCAGCAGGCCCGGGCCGGCATTGACCTCGACGATCGCGCCGCGTTGTCCCGCGAGCGGCCGCGAGATGTCCTCGGCTACCAGGTCGACGCCGGCGATGTCGAGCCCGACGACGCGCGCAGCCAGGGCGACATCCTCGGCCACGTCGGGATGCACCAGGTCGGTGACATCGAAGGCTACATTGCCGCTGCGCTGGATCAGCACCGGCATATCCGGCGGCGGCACCGAACTGCCGTCGAATCCCTGGCGCGACAGTTCAAGTCGCGCCGCCGAATCGATGCGGATGAAGTTGAGCGGGCAGTCTTCACCGCTGCCCCGGCGCGGGTCGGAGTTCAGTTGCCGTTCGATCAGTTCGAGGATGGTCGAGCGACCGTCGCCGATGACCGACGCCGGCTCGCCCCGCGCCGCAGCGACCATCTTGCCGCCCACGACCAGGAGGCGATGCTCGTTGCCGCGGACGAATCGCTCCACCATGACGCCGCTGCCCTCGTCCTCCGCGACCGCATACGCCTTCTCCAGCTCCTCGCGGGAAGTCACGTTGGTGAAGACGCCCCTGCCGTGGTTGCCGTCGTAGGGCTTGACCACCACCGGCAGCCCGATGTCCTCGGCAGCATCCCAGGCATCCTCGACACTGTGCACGAGACGTCCTTCCGGCACCGGCACGCCGCAGGACTGCAGCAACTGCTTGGTCAGGTCCTTGTCGCGGGAGATGCCTTCGGCGATCGCGCTCGTCCGGTCGGTTTCCGCGGTCCAGATCCGGCGCATCCGAGCGCCATAACCCAGCTGCACCAGGTTGCCGGTGTTCAGCCGCATGCAGGGGATGTCCCGGTCGTCCGCTGCGTCGACGATGCACGCCGTGCTTGGTCCGAGCAGCAGGTCGTCGGTGAGCTCGCGCAGCGACTTGATCGATCGGGCCACGTCGAACGCGGTATCGTTGATCGCGGCCATCACCAGGTCGCGCGCGGCCGTGAGCGCGGCGCGGGTCACGTCTTCCTGCCAGGCTCGGACGATGACCTTGTACACGCCCCGGGTCGGAATCTCCCGGGCCTTGCCGAAGCCGCCCGGCAGGCCGGCCAGGTTCTGCAGTTCCAGCGTCACGTGCTCCATGATGTGGGCCGGCCACGTCCCTTCCTGCAGGCGTCGCACGAAGCCGCCGCGCTCGCCGTAGCTGCAGCGATGTTCCACCAGCGACGGCAGCCAGGCGCACAGGCGGTCGACGAAGCCCGGCAGCTTGTCGGACGGATAGTCCTCCAGCTTGCCGATGTCGACCAGCGCTTCGAGCACCGGCCGATAGGTCCACATGTTGGGACCTTTCAGGTGGGTAACGCTGAGTATCTGTATGTCTTTGTGCTTCATTGGCGGATCTTGCGGCTGACTGATGTACGCTTGCACCGCGGCCAGCGATACTACAACGGCTTCCCGGCCGGTCCTGTGCAGGAATACGCCCCGGGGCTGCTACACCGCGCCGCGCCCCGTCCTGCCTGTACCGCCCTTCGTTCGCACCTGATGATCTCAGAATCCCCCCTTGATAGCCCTCTCGCCGATACGGTCGCTACGCAATGGCATGAACCACTCGCCGCCATGCTGCAAAGCGGGGAGAGTCTGCTGGCAACGCTGGCCACCGACCTGGACGAGCGCCTGGTCTTCGCGTCCGGCCTGCTGGCACTGACGGATCGGCGCCTGCTGTTCCTGGCCGAGCCCGGCGTAGCGGCGCTCGAATGGCCGCTGCGCCGGGATCTGCGGCTGGCGACCCAGGATCATGCCGGCATCGGATCGCTCACGCTGTCCGATTCGAACTCGCGGCTGGCGGTCTGGCGTTTCACGCTCGGCCAGGGTGGCGCGGTCCGGAACCTGGTGGCGGTATTCGAGCGCCGCGCGCACCCGCAGACGCCGCCTGAGGTTCCCGAGGTACCGGCGCAAGCGGCCGGGCTTGCCCTCGCCGGCCACGGCGAGATGAGGACAGGGGATCCGCGCGCCGACCTTGCGCGACAGCCCTCGGCGAGACACGAGGATCTGGCCCGCGATCCCGGCGAGGACGTTCGCGAATCTTCGGAGCGCGATGCCGACGAGCAGGAAGAAGTCGTGGAAGAGCAGGCGCCGTCCGGCTGGGTCCTGTTCCGGCTCTGGCGTTTTGCGCGGCCCTATCGCATGCAGTTGCTGTCCGGGTTCCTGCTCACGCTGGCGGCGACAGCGGCGACCCTGGTGCCGCCCTATCTGACGCTGCCTTTGATGGACAATATTCTGATCCCCTACCAGAACGGCAAGCCGATCGATCCCGGGCTGGTGAGGTTGTACCTGGGGGGCCTGCTCGGCGCGGCGCTGCTGGCCTGGATTCTCGGCTGGGCGCGGACCTACATCCTGGCCCTGGTCAGCGAGCGGATCGGCGCCGACTTGCGCACCAGCACCTACGATCATCTGATGAAGCTTTCGCTCGAGTATTTCGGCGGCAAGCGCACCGGCGACCTCATGGCCCGGATCGGCGCGGAGACCGATCGGCTGAACCTGTTCCTGTCGCTGCACCTGCTCGACTTCGCCACCGACCTGCTGATGATCGTCATGACGGCGGTCATCCTGTTTTCGATCAATCCCACGCTGGCGCTCGTCACCCTGCTGCCCCTGCCGCTGATCGCCTGGCTGATCCACCTGGTGCGTGACCGCCTTCGCCACGGTTTCGAGAAAGTGGATCGGATCTGGGCGGAAGTGACCAACGTGCTTGCCGACACCATCCCCGGGATTCGCGTGGTCAAGGCATTCGCCCAGGAAAAGCGCGAAGCGACCCGTTTTCGCGAGGCGAATCGCCACAACCTGGTCGTCAACGACCGGGTCAACCGGGTCTGGTCGTTATTCACGCCCACCGTCAGCCTGCTGACCGAGATCGGCTTGCTGGTCGTTTGGGGATTCGGCATCTGGCTGGTGGCCGACGACCAGATCACGGTCGGCGTGCTCACCGCCTTCCTGGCGTACATCAGCCGCTTCTACATCCGCCTGGACTCGATGAGCCGGATCGTGTCGGTGACCCAGAAGGCGGCCGCCGGTGCCAAGCGGATCTTCGACATCCTCGACCACGTCTCCAGCGTGCCTGAACCGGTGGAGCCGGTGCGCGTCGGGCGGATCGAGGGCCGGGTGCAGGTGCGCGACGTCACGTTCCGCTACGGCAACCGGGTCATCATCCGCGGTTTGAATCTCGACATCGCCCCTGGCGAGATGATCGGCCTGGTCGGGCATAGCGGCTCGGGCAAGAGCACCCTGGTCAACCTGATCTGCCGCTTCTACGACGTGAGCGAAGGCGCGATCCTCATCGACGGCATCGACATCCGGTCCATGGCAGTGGCCGACTACCGGCGCCACATCGGCCTGGTGCTGCAGGAGCCGTTCCTGTTCTTCGGCACGATCGCCGAGAACATCGCCTACGGCAAGCCGGAGGCGAGCCGCCAGGAGATCGTCGCCGCGGCCCGGGCCGCCCACGCCCATGAATTCATCCTGCGGCTCGCCCACGGCTACGATTCGCTGGTCGGCGAGCGTGGCCAGTCGCTGTCGGGCGGCGAGCGCCAGCGGATCTCGATCGCCCGGGCGCTGCTGATCGATCCGCGGATGCTGATCATGGACGAGGCCACTTCCTCGGTGGATACCGAGACGGAGCGGGAGATCCAGAAGGCGCTCGACAACCTGGTGCAGGGCCGCACGACCATCGCGATCGCCCACCGCCTGAGCACCCTGCGCAAGGCCGACCGGCTGGTGGTCCTCGACCGTGGCGAGGTGGTGGAGGAGGGCCGCCATGAAGACCTGCTGGCGCGCGAAGGGCATTACCACAAGCTCTACATGGCGCAGCAGCGCCAGGCGGAACTCGATGACTGATCAGGCAGCACCCGCCTTCCTGCTGGCGCGCGATTCCTTCGGCCGCCTGTCGTTGACCATCGACGGCGTCACCCACCAGGCGGTGGTGCCGGTGCGGGCGTTTCCGATTGCCGCACCCGATGAAGGCATCGCGCTGGTCGGCGCCGACGGCCATGAACTCGCCTGGGTCGAGCGGATGGAAGAATTGCCGGAGCCGCAGCGCGGCCTGCTGGCCGGCGAACTCGCTCTGCGCGAGTTCACGCCGGAAATCCGCCGGATCGTGGCAGTGTCCGGATTCGTGACCCCCTGCACCTGGACGGTGGAGACCGACCGCGGCAGCACCCGCTTCGTGCTGAAGTCGGAGGAGGCAATCCGGCGCCTGTCACCGTCCAGACTGCTGATAGCGGACAGCCAGGGGATCCATTTCCTGGTACGGGACACGCCGGCACTGGATGCCGCGAGCCGGAAAGTGCTGGATCGGTTTTTGTAGGTCGCAGCGCGGCCGCCCCCGCGTTTTCACGATCTGATCACACCGTGCCGGGACCTCGAGTTGATTGAAGAAACAAACTTCGTCACGCTGACGACGGAGTATCTCGTCGACAGCACCGTGCTCCTGAGGGTGCCGATCGGCGCAGGCGGCATGTGGTATTGAACGACGGCGAAAGTCAATGGACATCGATCATGCTCTTCTTTCGCAAGCTCGGCGCCTGAGGTCGGGCCGCTGGGTCGAGTCAGGCCAATTCCCGCGATCCGCCAGGCCCGGCGCCGATGGACTGCCGGTAGATCTCGAAAGTCCGGCGGCCCATCGCTTCACTGCTGAATTCGGCCAAGGCCCGTTGCCGGCCCTGCCGACCGAAGGTCTGCGCAAGCGACTGGTCCGAGAGCAAGCGGCGCAGAGCGTCCGCGAGTGCATTGGGATTTTTCGGTGCCACCGTGAAGCCGGTCCTGCCGTCCTGATTGACGAAGTCCACGCCGTTGCCCAGCGCCGTGCTCACCACCGGTTTGCCGCTGGCCATGGCTTCGATCTGTACGATGCCGAAGGCCTCGGCCTGGGTCACGGCCGGCAGGCAGAACACATCGCAGGCCTGAAAGTAGGCAGGGAGGTCGGCTTCGTCAACCAGACCGAGGAAGTGGACACGATCCGCTACGCCCAGTTGCCGAGCCAGTGATTTCCATTGCTCTGTCAGGGGGCCGGTGCCACCGATCAGCAGTCGGGTCGAGTTCTCGAGCGAGCGCATCGCCTCGATGAGCACGTCGAAACCCTTGTAGGACACATGTCGTCCGAGTGTCAGGATGGTGTTGCCGGGGTAGGCGGCGCGGATCGCAGCGGTCTTGGGGTGTGGTGAAACGAAGCGTTGAAGATCGAAGCCGTAGGGCACCACATGGATGCGTGACCTGTCCCGGAGCCTCGAGAGATCGGCCGAGGCGCGGATGTGCGCGGGAGTGGCGACCGTGATGGCGCTCGCTTGCGTCAGCGCCCGGCGCAGCAGCGGGCGGTAAAACGTCCGAAGCACCTTGTGGCGCAGGATGTCGGCATGCCAGGTGATCACGCGTGGTATCGCAGCCGGTAGCGCCAGCGATGCCAGGTGTGACATCGGATCCGGGAAGTGCAGGTGGATCAGGTCGAATCGGTACTGGGCATGCAGACGACGTGCGCGACTGAACAGGCTCGGGGAGATGGCAATGCTGCCGTCTACGTTCAGGCTCGGCGTCCGGATGACCGGAAAGCCATGAAGCGTAAATTCGGCCGCAGTCGAGTCGCGGCTGGGCACGAGATGGACATAGTCGACCCGGCCGCGCAGCACGGCGAACAGGTGTTCGACGTGGCGCTGCATGCCGCCTGGAATGTCGTCGTAAAAGCGACCGAAACAGAGAACGTTCATCGGCTCGCCATGACCTCCCGGTAGGCATCGGCAGTCTCGGCAGCACATCGCTGCCAGGAGTACGCACTGGCTCGCTGAAGCGACAATGCTCCCAGCCGGCTCCGCAGGGCGTCGTCCTCCGCCAGGCTGCGCAATGCCTGCGTCAATGCCTGTACGTCCGCGGGGTCGACCTGGATTCCCGCGTCACCGACCACTTCCGGAAGCGACGCGACATTCGAAACCACCGGCGCAACGCCGCAGCTCATTGCTTCCAGCGGTGGCAGGCCGAAGCCTTCATATAGCGAGGGATACACCAGTGTGCAGGCGCCAGCCGTCAACGCGACCAGATCAGCCTGCGGGAGATAGCCGAGCCGGCGCACCTGCCCTCGAGCTTCGAGCGGGTCGAGAAGTCGTTGCAACGCCTCGTTCTTCCATCCTGAGCCACCTGCGAGGATCAACGGATAACGCTCGCGTAACGGCGTTGGCAGCCGCTCGTAGGCTTGCAGGACGATCTTCAGGTTTTTTCTCGGCTCGAGCGTGCCCACGCTGAGGAAGTAGCGCTCGGGCGTGAGGTGGTACTTCGTGAGAGTGGGCTCGAGTTGAGCCACTGCCGCGGGGCGAAAGGCCTCTCCGGCGGCGAGCGGTACGACGCGGATGCGCTGAGGTGGCAACCGAAACTCGGACATCAACTCCTGCCGCACAAATGACGAATCGGTCAGGATCAGGCTGGCCTGCTCGAGTCCCTTCCCGAAGAAGCGGTCGAGCGCGCGAACACGTTCAATCGGATGGGTCTGTGGATAGCGTATCCATGAGAGATCATGCACGGTTAAGATGGTCGGCCCCAGAATCGCATCGGCAGGAAATTCGGTTCGTGGTAAAGACCGAATCGACCTTTTGATGCCCGCCGCGCGAAGGAGGTATTCTGCGCGAAACGCCTCAATTGATAAGAGAACGGCAGATAGCGGCGTGCCAGCGGAAGCAGCCCGCTACTGCTAGCGGCCAGAGGAGTCGCCCGGAGGGACGTACTCCAGCTAAGTCCGCAGAAGAACTCCAGATCGAGACCGTCGATCTTCAGCAGTTCGTTGGCCAGATTCCGCGTGTATTGGCCCACGCCTGCCCACGGTGCGAGCAGGGCAGTGGCGTTGAAGGCGACCCTCATCAGCCGCCAGCGGCTGCCTGCAGCATCCACTGCAGAGTGTCCCGAAGCGGCACATGCGGGATCGGCCCGACGCAAGCCTCGACGCGGGTCGGATCGCCACAGAGACGAAACACTTCATTGGCGCGGACGAAGGCCGGATTGACCGAGACCTCCATCGAGTGCTGCGAGATCTCCTCGAGCGTGGAGATTACCTGGCTCAGGCTGACCGGTTCGCCGGAACAGATGTTGTAGGTCTGTCCGGCCACACCCTGATCGAGCAGCTTGACGTAGGTATCGCTCACGGGCCGTACGTCATTGAACTCGCGCTCAACGTTCAGATTGCCCAGTTCGATGTGGAGGGCGCGGCGCGCATAGTGGTCGATCAGCTTGGGAATAACGAATCGCTGGTCGTGGCCGACGCCGGTGTAGTTGAAAGGCCTGGTGATCACAATCGGCAGGCGATCGGCATGGGTCGCGCTCATGTGCTCCATCGCCAGCTTGCTCATGGCATAGTGATTGACCGGTGCGGGTGGCGCTTCCTCGCGGATTGGCGCAGTCAGCGCGTTGCCGTACACGTTCGCGCTGCTGGCGAGGATCACCTTCACCGGGCGTGTCGGAAGCGCGCTCAGGCTATCGAGCAGGTTCAGGGTGCCGAACAGATTGACTCGATAGAGCGCGAGCTGATCGCCATGTGTCACCGCACTGATGGCTCCCAGGTGGATGACGTGCGTCGGCGCGATCGTGGCGACCGCATCCAGGGTCGCCGCTGCGTCCGTCAGGTCTACCGCCAGCGCATGGACTTCGTAGCCGGCGCTGGTGGCTGCCCGTTGAACGTAGCGACCAGTGAAGCCGCGCGCGCCGGTCAGCAGCAGCCTCATCAGTAGGAGACTCCGCTCGTATTGCGACGAAGGTCCGCCTCAACCATCATCCGGCATAGTTCCTCGAGGTCGGTGGTCGGGGTCCAGCCCAGTACCTCACGCGCCTTCGTCGGGTCGCCTATCAGCAGCTCCACCTCCGCCGGCCGATAGAACTTCGGATTGACCCTGATCAGGGTCTTGCCGGACCGGGCGTCGATGCCGACCTCTGACTCGTCCTTGCCCTTCCAGTCAATCTCGAAGTCAGCGGCCTTGGCTGCCATGGTGACGAAATCCCGCACCGACTGGGTCCGATTGGTTGCGATCACGAAGGTATCTGGTTCACCGGCCTGCAAGATACGCCACATGCTGTCCACGTAGTCTTTGGCGTAGCCCCAGTCCCGGCTGGCGTCAAGGTTGCCGAGTTCGAGGACATCCTGCTTGCCGAGCTTGATCTTGGCGATGCTGTCGGTGATTTTGCGGGTGACAAACTCACGGCCGCGCAGCGGCGATTCGTGGTTGAAGAGGATGCCGGTCGAACCGTAGATGCCATAGCTCTCGCGATAGTTGACGGTGATCCAGTGTGCATAGAGCTTGGCTACGCCGTACGGGCTGCGCGGGTAGAACGGGGTGTTCTCGTCCTGAGGAATCGCCTGTACCTTGCCGAACATTTCCGAGGTCGATGCCTGGTAGAAGCGGATACGGGGGTTGACGATCCGGATGGCCTCCAGGATGTGCAGTGGCCCGATAGCCGTGATCTCGGCGGTCGTCACCGGTTGGTCGAAGGAAACACCGACAAAACTCTGCGCGGCGAGGTTATAGATCTCGGTGGGCTTGGCCCTGTCCAGAAGACGCAGGGTCGAACTCATGTCGGTCAGGTCGAATTCGACGAGGTGAAGGTCGGGATGCGCCTGGATGCCGAGCTCTTCTATGCGCCAGAAATTGACTGAACTCGTCCTTCGATAAGTGCCGTAGACGATATAACCCTTGGACAGTAGCAATTCCGCAAGGTAAGCACCGTCCTGTCCGGTAATGCCAGTAATAATTGCAACGGGCCGTGATGTCATGATTCGCTATCCGTGATGATGGTTTCTGGAATGATTGTTCTGTGTCGCTGCAGTGCGATTAATGTGCGGTGAAGCCGCGGCCCCAGGCGGGAGTGCCGGTGGGCATCGCGCCAGCCCTTGGCATGGCGCCCGGTCAATTGCACCTGCTCCGTATTTTGTCGGATATCCTTGATCAGGCACTCGATCCCGGTGACGATGTCCGCGGTCGTGCAGCCGGGCAGTTTGAACACAGCTGTCGACACATCGTCGAAGATGGACAGCGGCGTCACCACGACCGGCCTGCCGGACGCCAGGCCAGTGCGCACGGCCGCGCTCGAGGACTCACCGGTGGCCTGATAAGGAAAGACGATCAGGTTCGCTTCCTCGAGCAGAGACAGACTCTGCTCCGCCGGGAGGAAGTCCGTCACGAGCCGCACGTGGCTGCCCAGATTGAGCTTGTCGATCCTGGCGCTCGCTGCTGCGATCATCTGCTTCGACTCGCCGACGGGATACTCCGAGTTGACCATGGTCAATCTCAGATTGATGCCGGAGGCACGCAGGGTCGCGACAGCCTCGAGCAGTTCAGGCAGGCCCTTGTGGGGTAGAAAGAAACCGTAGGAGGCAATTGTGAAGGTATCGCCGGTGGCGCTAGGGACGGCGGAAGGTTCGTCCCGATCCACGATGCCGTGCGGAAAGAGTGCGACGTTCTCGACGAGGCCCAGCGCCTTCAGCCGATTCAGATCGGCGGGCGAGTGAACCAGCAGGCGGTCGCAGCGGGCCAACGCGGATTGCAGCGAGGCCAGCCGCTTGTTGCGAAGATGCTCCGGATCAACGGTCGCATGGAGGATGACTACGACGCAGCGGTTTGAATCGATCTGGTCATGAAGAAAACGAGCCAGGTGGTCAAAGTCGTAGAATCCGTAGTTGAACTGCACGATCAGCGTGTCAATACCGCTGGCTTCGATCCGGGCGCTCAGTTCTCTCAGGTCATCGACATTGTCCTGATTCCAGCAACGCTCCACACCGGGGCCGTCCGCTTCCGTAACGATGGACGTGCGTGAGGCGAACACGCTGATGTCCGCTGGCAAGGCATCGACCAGATGTCTCGAGTAGTCGGCGATGCCGCACCGCGCGTTCCAGCTGCTGATCCAGCCGATCCTCGGTTCAGGCGTTGGTTCGTCCCTGGCCGCCTGGCGAACCGAATCCACCACCCGATTCGCCACCTGGGTCCATTGAAACCCTTCCATCAGACGGGTGCGGCCGAGTTCAACCTTGACGCGGCGTACCGTGTCGTCGAGCGTGAACACTTCGCGCATGATCCGCGCGAGGTCGTCCTGGTCCGGCTCCGCCCAGACTGAATCATGCAGATTGAAGTGGGTCTGGGCGGGCGCGAAATGATAGTCGATCAACCAGGCTGTATCCGGGTCGCAGAAGGCAAGTTGACCACCCCAGCCGGTAGTGATGACGGCCAGACCCGACAACATGGCTTCCGCCATCGGCAGTCCGAAGCCCTCGGCGCGGCTCGGTGCGACCAGTACATGACAAGACTGGTAGAGGGCCTGGAGTCTTGCCTCACTCCAGTCCTCTTCAATAAGGACGACATCCGGAAAGTCGTCGCGAACCGATCTCGCCTGTGCGAGTGCGGCGGCGATGTGGTTGTGCGGGTTCTGAAACGTCTTGATAATCAGGCTCACGTCGTCCTGGCTCGAGAAGGTCGCAGCAAAGGCTGCCAGCAGGCAGTCTGCCCCCTTGCGCGGAAAGCAGGACGAGACGTGAAGAAAGCGAAAGGATTTCC
Source organism: uncultured beta proteobacterium (assembly GCA_963834335.1). Lineage (GTDB taxonomy): Bacteria > Pseudomonadota > Gammaproteobacteria > Burkholderiales > Burkholderiaceae_E > Lautropia. The sequence continues at coordinate 1,037,070 of CAWIBK010000009.1, forward strand.
CCATCGGCGTGAAGCCGGCGTCCGGTTCGACGCGCAACCAGTGGTCGACTCCGCAGCCCGACGTGAGCAGAGGGATCGTGACGCCATGGTCGATCATGACCTTGCGGACATGCTCGGACAGGCAGGTCATTGCCTGCAGGTGTTCATTGAAGTCCTCGACCCATGACTCCGGAAAACCGGACTCCTCCCACGCGTAGTGATGCAGGAGGTTGAACTGGCTGCGCATGTCGGCGACGCGCGGCGGGTACAGGTTGCGGCTGGTCACCAGCGTGTCTTCCGGTCTGACGACGCCGGCCTTCCGGTGCATTGTGTCGAGATCGGGATTCTGCGCGAGAAAGCGTTTGTCGGCTGGGAAGTCGCCGGGGCCTTCGGTCGAGTGCAGGGCGACGTCATGCCCCAGTTGCGCCAGCGCGCGGGCCGTCTCGCGATTGAGCAGCGCAAGGCTGTAGCTGCTGTCGAACGGGCCCTCGATTCGCCAGCTGATCCCCGTGTCCGGAATGACCGACGCACGATGAGTGCCAAGTGCACGCCGACGATTTGCATGGATGCCTTTCGCAACTCGAAGGAGGTCCTTGTCGCTGGGTTCATCCGTCCTCGCTGGAAGGCTGGCGATCGACTCGATCAGATCGCGCTGGGCCGCCTGTGACGCGTTCTGGACCGAACGCCAGTCCGGGCGGACGGTTGCGTGACCCTCGAAACGTTCCTCCAGGGCTGAAAGCGTCGTTGTCGCACACGCATCCCACGAGAACTCGGGTGCTCGCGCCTGACCGTAGCGGCTCAGATCCTCGCGATAATCGGGATCCGTGAGCAGACGAAGCAACCGCTCTCGGATGTCGTCGACGTTCATCGGATCAAACTGGGCATCGGCCCGATCCATCACCTCGGGCAGGCTCGAGGTGTTCGAACAGATCACCGGAGCGCCGCAGGCCATTGCCTCCAGCACCGGCAGGCCGAAGCCTTCATGCCAGGACGGGCAGACGACCCCGATGCACAAGTTGTACAAATCCACCAGCTCATCGTCGCTCACGTAACCCGTGATGACCATACCCTCCGCAGGCATGCCCGAGGATAGGGCCAGGCTCGTCAGTGTTTCCCGATCGCCGGTCGGCAGCCTGCCGACCAGCACGAGTTGCGCAGCGTCCCTTACCACCGCCGGCAATCGCGAGAACGCGATGATCAATCGTCGCAGATTCTTGCGCTCGTCAGTGCCACCCGTGTACATGACGAAGGGGCGATCGATGCCCATGCGGGTCCGCAACTGCGCCGCCAGGTCCGGGGCCACCGATCGACTCGTAAACGTCGGATCCACCGCAGCCGATATGTTGACAGCCCTTTCAGGAGCGATTCCGAGTTGCTCGATGCCTTCCTGCCTTGCCGACTCCGATATAGCGAGAAAGAGGTCGGCTTGCTTGAATTGCGCGAGTTTTCTCTTGTAATGGACTCTGAAAACCGGATGGGCGAGGTACTTCTCAGGATTCAGAAGCGGGATCAGATCGTACAGAATTACGCCGGTGAGCGGAGCGGGCGGGGTCGAGTCGATGCTGGCGGTCACGTCGTCGACGTAACCCTCGAAGAAGCTGCTGATGAGCACGGCATCGGGTGCCAGGCTTTTGAGAAAGCAAGCGCGCATCTGCTCCGATGCAAGGCGTCGCCAGTCGTTGCCCGAGAACAGTTCCCTCACTGGCAGAACGCCATGCCAGATCGTGATGTCGTGAGGCTCGAGCAGACCTTCGAATGCATTCTGGATCGGTTTGATCGACTCCTGGAATCCGCCGTTCAGGACAAGGAGGATCTCATGATGGCCGCGGTTCCTCGCGATTGCCTTCGCCCATGACAACGAATATCGGCCGATACCCCTGAAGCGGCTCTCGCTCTGAGAACCCTGCAAATCGATGACAATGCGCACGTCCTAACGCCCCCGGTTCTTCTGGATCGCCTCGCGAAGTGCAAGGTAGATGTCTCGGGCGCCACGCGGAAGCTCTGCCACTGAGGGAGGATGCTGTCGTGTCTGCACAGGACCGTGGCCGACGACAAGGCTGGCCGGGTCACCAGCGCCGTGCAATAGCCGTTGCACTCTGAACAAGAGCGCGGGGTGCGCATGAAGCCACGCCACCGTGTGTGCGTAGATGACGGGATTGCGCTTGATCAGCGTCGCGCCGCGACTTGCTAAGCCAACGGCGATCCGGCGAGCCAGTCTTCGGGACTTGGCCCTGGTGGCCGGCAGGCCGTTCAGCACATCACTGGTCGCCAGTGAGCCCAGACGCAGCGGGTAGCTTGCCCGCCAGGACCGGCTACGATAAACCAAGTCGAGTTCCGCAGCCACCTGGTGGTATCGACGGTCGATCTCCTCGGCGCGGCCGGCCAATTGGTTCATCGCCACCTGGAGATCCTCCAGCGCCTTCTGGGACTGCATTGCCGCTTCGGAACTGTCCGCCGCGGCGCTCCGCGCGACCTCAAGCCGTTGACCCGCCTCCCGCAGCGCTGCTTCTGCCTGCTCCAGCCCTTGCTCCGCCTCGACCAACGCAATGATCCTGAAGTCGTCGAAGACGTTCGGCGGTACCGCCAGCTTCGAGGCCAGGTGCTCGTGTTCCCGCGCGACGTAGAAGCGGTTCAACCCGTCCGAGTAAGCGTGAATGTAATCGGCAGCGAGCAGGCTCGGTTCCCAGGACAAATGGCTAGCGACCTGGGTCAGCGGCAGGGTCGCCTCCACCATCACGATCCAGGGGCGTCTGGTAGTCCAGTCCTTGCCCCGGATAACCTGCGCCTCGAATCCTTCGACGTCAATCTTCACGAAATGCACTTCGGTATCCGGGCCGATATGTTCGCGAAAGATCTCGTCCAGCGTGACGATCCGTACTTCGTGATCCTTCGCGACCCGTCCGCTTGCCACGTGGCCACTGGCAATCGAGGTGTCGAGCGTGGACAGGCCAGTGTCGCTGAACACCTTCAGCTTCATCCGTCCGGGCGTATCGCCAACGGCGACGGCCAGGTTGATGTCACGGGGCCGGCTTTCCTTGAATACCGCCTCGCATTCCGGGTTGGGCTCGACGTTGATGCCGTGCCAGCCGCGATCGTAGAAGACTTTCGTGACCGAATGCTGATGGGGCGAGAAGGCCCCGACATCGACGTAGAAGCCGGCCTCGATGTCCTTCAAGGCCCGCATCAGCACGACGTCCTCGAAGTTTTGCGCGAAGGAGATCATGCTCATGTTTGAAACGTCCCTGACGCAGACCTCACTGCCGTTCCACTTCGACCTTGGGGTCGAGCCAGGTGCTGCCTATGAAGACCTGATGGCTCATGTTCATTACAGTGAACACCATAGCCAGTTCAACCCATTGATAATTGTTCTCGATGTGGGTGTCCGTGCTTACAAGGGCGGTGGCGATGGAATATGTTCCTGGGCCCAGGTTCATCGGGAAGGAGAAGCGGTACTCGACTGTCTGGCCGTGCAGGAGGTCCTGCACGATATGCCGCTTGAGATGGGTGTTGGTGCCGAATACACCTGGCCAGGCGGTCCTTGATCATGTAGCCCAGCACCAGCGGGGCCATGTCGCGTTGACGGTCGACCTGCATCGAGCAGGGTCACTGCGCGCCGACCGACCACCTCGACCGGTCGCCGTCCGCGTCCAGCAGCCGGATGTATGCACGGTGGCTTCGCCGGTGCCGGAGACCGTCTGGATGCGGCCGTCTTCGACGGAGCCTGGCGCACTGTGCTGTTTTCCTTCTCGGCGATCATCGCGTTGTAGTAGTCCATCACCGCTTCAGGTTCGCCGTGCATCGCGAGCCGCCCCGCGTCCAGCAGGATCGCCTCGTCGCAGATCGACTGGATCGCGCTCTTGTCGTGCGACACCAGCAGCAGCGTCGTGCCCTGCTCGCGGAAGGCGCGGATGCGGTCGAAGCTCTTGTGCTGGAAATACGCATCGCCCACCGACAGCGCCTCGTCGACGATCAGCACGTCGGGCCGCGCGCGCGGTGGCCACGCTGAAGGCCAGCCGCATCTGCATGCCGCTGGAGTAGACGCGCACCGGCTGGTCGATATAGTGCGCCGATCTCGGCGAAGCGATTCGATGTCGGGCATCAGCGCCTGCGATGTCTCGCGTCGACAGGCCCAGCAGCTGCCCGGCCATCACCGCGTTCTGCCGGCCGGTGAAGTCGGGATGGAAGCCCATGCCCAGCTCCAGCAGCGCGGCCACGCGCCCGGTGATGTGCACGCTGCCGGTGGTGGGCTGCGTGGTGCCGGTGATCATCTTGAGCAGGGTGCTCTTGCCCGCGCCGTTGATGCCGATGATGCCCAGCGCGCGGCCCGGCCTCGACGGTGAAGCTGATGTCCTGCAGCACCCAGGTGAGCTGGTGGCGCTGCCCGGAGAACGGCACCAGCCATTCGGCCAGCCGCGACCAGCGGTTGGGATACTGCTTGTAGGCCTTGCCCAGGCCGGTGACTGTGATCGTTCCCATCAGCGGCGGCTCACAGTTCGTCCACCAGCTCGCCCGAGTGCCGGCGGAACAGGCGCAGCCCCAGCGCGCACAGCAGCAGGCCGGCCGGCAGCACCGGCAGCAGCGTCAGCCAGTCGGGCCAGCGGCCGTGCACCAGGATCTCCTGGCAGGCGCCGATCAGCCGCGCCATGGGGTTGAGGTCCATGTAGGGCGTGAGCCGCGCGGGCAGGATGCTGGCCGGGTAGACGATGGGCGTCAGCCAGAACCAGAACTGCAGGAAGATGGCGAAGAACTGCCCGACGTCGCGGAAGAACACGTTGAGGACGCCCAGCGTCACGCCCAGCGCCGATGGCGAAGATGACCAGCACGGCCAGCACGGGCAGCAGCCCGAGGAACACCCAGCCGGGGAAGTTGCCGCTGAGCACCAGGAACAGCGTGAACAGCGAGAACACGATGGCGAAATTGAGCACCGCGTTGGCCACCACCGTCACCGGCAGGCTCATGCGCGGGAAGTTCAGCTTCTTGAGCAGGTTGGCGTTGTCCAGGAACACGGTCTGCGCGCGGCCCGTGATCTCGGCGAACAGTCCCCAGGTCAGAACGCCGGCGCACAGGTAGATGCTGTAGGCGAAGGTGCTGTCCACGCCCGGCAGCCGGGCGCGCATGATCTGCGAGAAGATGACCGTGTAGACCACGATCATCGCCAGCGGGTTCAGGACGGTCCACGCCGCGCCGAGCAGGGAGTTCTGGTAGCGCGACTGGAACTCGCGCTGGACGCTACCGAGAATGAAGCCGCGGTACGCCCACAGGGCCCTGAGCATGGCCATCAGGCGCGTCCATAGGTATCCGCGAGCCGGACGATGTCGTCCTCGCCCAGGTAGTCGCCGCACTGCACCTCGATCAGCACCAGCGGCAGGACGCCGGGGTTCTCGAGCCGATGCCGGTGGCCGGCGGGAATGTACGTCGACTGATTCGTACCGACGAAGATCTCCTGACTCGCCATTGACCACCCGAGCCATTCCATGCACCACGATCCAGTGTTCGCTGCGATGATGGTGCATCTGCAGGCTGAGGCGCCCGCTGGGCTTTACCTCGATCCGCTTGATCTTGTAGCGCGAGCCCTCCCCGAGAATCGTGTAGGTGCCCCAGGGTCGCGACACGGTGCGATGCAGCTTGTAGGCCTCGTGGCCCTGAGCCTTCAATCGTGCAACGACCAGCTTCACGTCCTGCGCGTTCGCCGGATTGGCGACCAGCAGGGCATCGGCCGTGTCGATGATCAGCAGGTCATCGGTGCCCACAGCGGCCACTAGTCGGTCCTCGCTCTGCACGAAGGTATTCCGGCTGGACACGAAAATCGCCTCGCCGATTGCCCGGTTGTTGCTCTCATCGGGCTCGACCAATTGGCTGACGGCGCCCCAGGATCCGATGTCGCTCCAGCCGAACGAACCCGGGACCACCACGACGTTGTCGGCGCGTTCCATGACGGCATAGTCGATGGAGATGTTCGGGACCTCGTTGAACAGGTCCTCGGGGATCTCCTGCATGCCTTCCTTCGACGACGCGGGTTTCGCCATCGCCTTCCAGCATGCCTGAGCAGCGTGATGAACCTCGGGTGCGTGTCTGGCGAACGCGTCCCGAATCGCCCCGGCGGTGAAACAGAACATGCCCGAGTTCCAGAGGAATCGTCCGGCCGCCAGAAATTCCTGCGCCTTTTCCAGCGACGGCTTTTCCACAAACCGGCTGACCGCCTTGCCTGCCCCGACAGAATTTCCGAACTCGATGTAGCCGAATCCGGTATCCGGCGCTGTCGGAACGATACCGAAGGTCACCAGGTGGCCGCTCTGCGCCAACCCGGTCGCGTCCCGCACGGCATCCCCGAAGGCCGCCTCGTCCATGATAAGGTGGTCAGCGGCGAGCACCAGCAGTACGGCCTCGCGACCGTGATTTTCGGCAGTTTGCAACGCCGCCAGGGCAATTGCCGGTGCCGTGTTACGACCGCTTGGTTCGAGCAGGTACGATGACCTGAGCGAGTCCTCCAGTCCCGCGAGCGCGAATTCGTCCTTGCTGAGGAAGTAGTAATCGCGGTTCGTGACGGTAAGAACTTCGCCGGAAGAGGCCAGCTTCGCAGCTCGCAGATAGGTCTTCAGCAGCAAGCTTTGGCCGTCCGCGAGTTTCATGAACGGTTTGGGATGACCCTCCCTGGAAACCGGCCAAGGACGGGTGCCGGCGCCGCCGGACAGGATAATGGGAATCAGCATGAGTCGGGTGCCTGAGGATGGCTCTTGCGAAGAATGTCGAATGCTAACGCAAGCGCCCGATGTGCCTGGACCTCTACCCTCTTTCGCAACTGGCGAGTACGCCAGGCCGGTCAATTTGTAATTAACTGTAACGCTGGTAGCATTCGCTGCACGTCCAGGCCTGCCTGCGGCGATTGGCCTTCGCGGTCGACGATCCGCCAGAGGCAGCCCCGCAATCCGTCCAGACTTGCCATGCTCGTCCGTCTTGCGCCTGCGCTGTTCATTCTGATCTGGGCTTCGGGCTACGTCGTCGCCAAGTACGCCGCACCCCACGCCGAGCCCCTGACCTTCCTCCTGTGGCGGTTTGCCGGTACCACCGCGCTGATGCTGGTGCTGGCGGCGTTGGCCCGTTCGCGCTGGCCCGCGCCGCGGGATGCCCTGCACCTGGCCACGGCGGGCATCCTGATGCACGCCTGCTATCTCGGCGGCGTGTGGGCGGCGATCAGCCAGGGCATGCCGGCGGGGGTCTCGGCGCTGATCGTGAATCTCCAGCCCGTCCTGACTGCGGCCCTTGCCGTCTTCGTGCATGAGCGGGTGTCGCGCCGCCAGTGGCTGGGCGTCGCGCTCGGTTTTGCCGGGGTGGTGCTGGTGGTCTGGCAGAAGCTCCTGCAGGCCGGTACGCCGCTCACCGCACCGACGCTGCTGTGCGTGTTCGCGCTGTTCTCGATGACGGCCGGCACGCTCTACCAGAAGCGATTCGTACCGCGATTCGACCTGCGCGCGGGTCAGGCGATCCAGGCGATGGCCTCGATCGTGGTGATGCTGCCATTCGCCTTCGCCTTCGAATCGTTCCGGATCGAGTGGAATACACCGGTGTTTGCCGCCTTGCTGTGGTCCGTACTGGTGCTGACCGGAGGTGGCATTTCGCTGATGTTCCTGATGCTCCGGGAGGGCAGGGCGACCACGGTCACCAGCTACATGTACCTGGTGCCGGCGATTACCGCGGTCATGGCCTGGGCGATGTTCGGCGAGTCGCTGGCCCCGATCGCGCTGGCCGGCATGGGCGTGACCCTGCTCGGGATCTACCTGGTTGCCGGCGGCCGGCGCGGCGTATGAATCGGTGTCAGACCGAGGCAGCCGATTTCGAGTGGCGCGGATCGGTGCCGTCGACCACGGTGACCACGTACTCGGAGATGTTGGTGGCGTGGTCCCCGACCCGTTCGATCGACTGCACCACGAAGATGAGCGCCAGGGCGGTCGAGACGCTGGCCGGTGTCGCGCTCATGACGGCGGCCAGTTCGTTCGTCAAGTCGTTGCGCAGTCCGTCCACTTCCCGGTCGCGCGCGACCAGCGCGCCGGCCACCAGCGGATCCTGGCGCAGATAGGCGTCGACGGCGAGGCGCAGCATTTCGCAGGCGATGTCCGCCATTCTCGCGATGCGGTCGGTGGTGATCGGCAGTGGCCGGGGACCCAGTTGACGCGCCTTGAGCGCGATCTTCTTGGCCTCGTCGCCGATCCGCTCGAGGTCGTTGTTCATGTGCAGCGCGGCAAGTATTTCCCTGAGGTCCACCGCGATCGGCTGCAACTTCGCGATCATCTGGTTGCACAGCAGGTCGGTCTGCAGATGCATGCGGTTCACCTCTGCCTCGTCCGCCAGAACCTGGGCGATGCGGCCGGGGTCCTCGGTCATCACGGCATCCAATGCGCGCAGGAACTGCCGTTGGACCAGGGCCGCCATCACGGTGCAGGTGCTGCGCAGCCTTTGGAGATCGGTGTCGAAGCGGGTGTAGGTGTGGTCCATCCTGTGCTCGCCCTGGTCAGCCGAAGCGGCCGGTGATGTAGTCTTCGGTTTCCTTTCGCTTCGGCTTGATGAAGATTTCGTCGGTCTTGCCGAACTCGATCAGCTCCCCGAGGTACATGTAGGCCGTGTAGTCCGAGATCCGCGCCGCCTGCTGCATGTTGTGCGTGACGATCACGATCGTGTAGTCGGCTTTCAGCTCGTTGACCAGTTCCTCGACCTTGGCGGTGGAGATCGGGTCGAGCGCGCTGGTGGGCTCGTCGAGCAGCAGCACTTCCGGCTTGACCGCGACCATCCGGGCAATGCACAGGCGCTGCTGCTGGCCACCGGACAGGCTCAGGCCGCTCTGGTCGAGCTTCTCCTTGACTTCGTCCCACAGCGCGGCCTTTCGCAGGGCCCATTCCACGCGTTCGGTCATCGCCCTCGCGTCGAGCGATTCGTAGAGCCGCACGCCAAAGGCGATGTTCTCGAAGATGGTCATCGGAAACGGGGTGGGCTTCTGGAACACCATGCCGATCTTGGCGCGCAGCAGGTTGACGTCCTGGTCGGCGTCCAGGATGTTCTTGCCCCGGATCAGGATCTGACCCTCGGCGCGATGGCCTGGATAGAGGTCGAACATCCGGTTGAAAGTGCGAAGCAAGGTCGACTTGCCGCAACCGGACGGTCCGATGAAGGCCGTGACCTGCCGGCGCGCGATGTCGAGGTTGACCTTCTTCAGGCCCTTGAACTTGCCGTAGTAGAAGTCCAGGTCCCTGATCTGCATCACGGCATCCTCGATCGGCGACTGGAAGGTGGACGCCGGCGGCGCCGCCGCGGCGGGCCGCGGTCGATCGGACTGCGTGGAGTCGGAATGAAATGGCATGGTTGGTTCGCTTATTGTCAGCTGCGCACCTGGTCGCGGAACAGCACCCGCGCCGCGATGTTGATGCCGAGGACCACCAGCGCGATCAGCGCCGCGCCTCCCCAGGCGAGTTCCTGCCAGTCGGCGTAGGGACTCATTGCGAAGTTGTAGATCACCACCGGCAGGTTTGCCATCGGCTGGCTCATGTCGGTGGTGAAGAACTGGTTATTGAGCGCGGTGAAGAGCAGCGGCGCGGTTTCGCCGATCATCCTTGCCACCGAAAGCAGCACGCCGGTCACCACGCCGCCTTTTACAGCGCGCAGCGTCACCGCGAGATTGACCCGCCAGCGCGGCGCGCCGAGCGCAAACGCGGCTTCGCGCAGGCTGCCTGGCACCAGGTTCAGCATGTTCTCGGTGGTCCGCACCACCACCGGCACCGCGATCAGCCCGAGCGCGAGGGACCCTGCCCAGCCGGAGAAGTGGCCGAGCGTAGCCACCGCGACCGCGTAGACGAACAACCCGATCACGATCGAGGGCGCGGACAGCATGATGTCGACCACGAAGCGCGTGGCCGCCGCAAACCGCGAGCGTGCGCCGTACTCGGACAGGTAGATGCCCGCCAGGATCCCGACCGGCGTGGCCACCAGTGTCGAGACGCCGACCATGAGCAGGCTGCCGACGATGGCATTGGCCAGTCCGCCGCCGGCCGAACCGGGCGCCGGCGTCGAATGAAAGAAGAAGTCGTAGCTGAAGGCCGTCAGGCCGTTGTAGAACAGCGTCCACAGGATCCAGGTCAGGCCCATCAGGCCGATGGCCATGGCAACGCCGGACAGGACCATGCCGACCTTGTTGACGATGATTCGACGACGGTAGATCGAGTTTTCCATGAGATGGGTTCCGCGTCGCTGCCTGGGTCGGGTCTGGTGGACTGGCGCCGGTCAGCGTCCGGCTTTCAGTGCGCTGCGGCTGGTCAGCCACTTGGCGAGCGCGAGGACGATGAACGTGATCAGAAAGAGAATCAGGCCCAGGGCGTACAGCGCCGGAATATGCAGTGTCGGGTCCGCCTCGGCGAACTCGTTGGCCAGCGTCGAGGCGATCGAGTTGCCGGGCGCGAACAGGCTGGAAGCGATCCGGTTGGCGTTGCCGATCACGAAGGTCACGGCCATGGTTTCTCCGAGCGCGCGGCCGAGCCCGAGCATGATGCCGCCGATGACGCCGACCCGGGTGTAGGGCAGCACGATATAGCGCACCACCTCCCAGGTGGTGCAGCCGATGCCGTAGGCCGATTCCTTCAACACGGCCGGAACCGTCTCGAACACGTCGCGCATTACCGACGCGATGAACGGCACGACCATCAGCGACAGGACCACGCCGGCGGTGAAGATGCCCACGCCGAGCGGCGGTCCGGAGAACCACGGCAGCCCGGTAGCCGATAGCCAGGGCTGGACGTACTCCTGGAGCAGGGGCGCGAAGATGAACAGGCCCCAGATGCCGTAGATGATCGAAGGCACGCCGGCGAGCAGTTCGATTGCGGTTCCCAGCGGCCTGCGCAGGGCCATCGGGCAGGTCTCGGTGAGGAATACGGCGATGCCGAAACTGATCGGCACCGCGATCAGCAGGGCGATGGCCGACGTGACCACCGTTCCGTAGATGCCGATGACCGCGCCGTAGACGTCGTCTGCCGGGCTCCAGGTGGTGCCGACCAGGAAGCCCGGACCGTACTCGCGCAGCGCGGGCCAGGCCTCGATCAGCAACGACACCAGCAGCCCCGCCATGGTGACCAGGACCAGCGCCGCGAACAGGAAAGTCACGCCCGCGAAGAGGCGGTCCTGCATCGCGAAGCGGCGCACCCGTTCTGCGAACCGTCGCTCCGCCTCGGTGCTGCCGGCCCGCAGCCTGCCCGCCGCAGTCGGCGAGCTCACGTCCTCGGGCGCATCGTGCAAGACCGGCGTCATCCTGGCTGCCCGCCGCAGGTCCCTGTCACCGGTCCGGTGCTACTTCGACGCTGCCTGCTCGCCGACGCCCTTGATGTCCTTCCAGGTGGTTTCGATCAGGGGCAGGGTTGCAGCGGGCATCGGCACGTAGTCGAGGGCCCTGGCGGCCTCCTGCCCTTCGGACAATGCCCATTTGAAGAACTTCAGCACTTCGGCCGACTTCGCCGGATCGGCGGGTTCCCGGTGCATCAGGATGAACGAGGCGGAGGTGATCGGCCAGGCCTTGTCGCCGGCCTGGTTGTTCAGACTGATGCCCATGCCCGGCGCCTTGGACCAGTCGGCCCCGGCCGCGGCGGCGACGAACGACTCGTCGCCCGGTTGCACCACCTTGCCGGCCTTGTTCACCAATGCCGTGTGGGCAAGCTTGTTCTGCTTGGCATACGCGAATTCGACGTAACCGATCGAGCCGGCGATCTTCATGACGTTGGCGGCGACGCCTGCGTTGCCTTTGCCGCCGATGCCGCTCGGCCAGTTGACCGTCTTCCCGGAACCCACATCCTTTTCGAATTGCGGCACGGCCTCCGCCACATAGCCGGTGAATACCGCGGTAGTGCCGGAAGAGTCCGAGCGATAGACGGGTGTCACCGCCTGGTCGGGCAATTTGAGGTCCGGGTTGAGTCTGGCGACGAGCGGGTCGTTCCACTTCTTCACTTTGCCGCTGTAGATCGCGGCGATCACGCTGGCATCCAGCACCATCCCCCCGGCCGCAACGCCCTCGAGATTCACGACCGGAACGACGCCCCCGATCACGGCGGGAAACTGGATCAGCCCGGCCTTCTTCAGGTCGTCGCCGGAAACCGGGTCGTCGGTTGCGCCGAAATCGACTGTCTTCGCCTTGATCTGCTTGATGCCCCCACCGGAGCCGATCGCCTGGTAGTTGAGTGCGTTGTCCGTCTTGGCTTTGTAGGCTTCAGCCCATTTGGCGTACACCGGCGCCGGAAAAGTCGCACCGGCGCCGGTCATGTCGGCCGCGTGGGCGATAAAAGGGATGGCCGTGAGCGCGGCACCGGCAAGGAGGCTGCGGGTCAATTTCATGATCTGAGATCCTCTAAGGTGAACAACTGCGAGCACCTTAATGGCGTCGTGTGACAGGTTCATGACGATATCCGCAAAGTTGATGTGACAGCACCTGTGCGGGTGCAAGCGGCCGTTTCGAGCGAAGGGGAATCAAGGGCTTGCATTCACCACATCACCTATCGGATTCAGTGAGCGCCATTCAGTCCATCGCGCGCGATCACTTCGCGGCTGCCGGATCGGCGCAGGCGCGCCAGCCAATGTGCGGTCCGGGCGACCAGGATAGCGTTGCCCGCAAGATCGCCGAACACGGCTTTGTCGGCGAGCATGCATCGGACCGCCGCACCGGCGTCGCGCTCCCGGGCGAGCGGCTGAAGGCGGGGCAACAGCGGTTCGTCCGGCGCGTAGTCCCGCCCCTGTTCATCGATGCCTTCGAGATACCGGATCCAGGCAGCCACCACCAGCGCCAGGCGGTCGATCGGCAAGTTCCGAAGCAGATTGACGCGAATCGAGGACAGGATGCGAAGCGGCATTTTTTGCGAGCCGTCCATCGCAATCTGCGCCGTGAGGTGCGCGAGCCCCGGATTGGCAAAGCGCGCCAGCAGGCTGTCGCAGTAAGCCGGCGCAGCCTCCACCACGTCGGGGTCGAGCCCCGGGATGATCTCCTCACGCCACAGCGCTTCGATGAAGTCCCGCCAGGCGGGCGTGGCGATCGCCTGGTCGACGGTGGCAATCCCCGCGGGCACCGCCAGCCACGCCATCGCCGAATGCGCCGCGTTCAGCAGCCGCAGCTTCATCGCCTCGTAAGGCCTGACATCCGCCACGAACTGCACACCGTTTTGCTCCAGCGCCGGCCTCGGACCGGCGAAGCGGTCTTCGATGACCCATTGGCGAAACGGCTCGGTGATCACCGGCCAGGCGTCCGTCACGCCGAGCAGTTCCTCGGCCAGCGCTCGCTCAGCCGGCCCGGTGCGGGGCACGATCCGGTCCACCATCGTGTTCGGCAAGCGCACCTCGTCGACGATCCATCCGTGCGCGCCGGTATCGCGGATCCGGTCGAACGCCAGCAGCAGGTCGCGCAGCAGGTCGCCGTTGCAGGAAAGGTTGTCGCAGGAGAGCACCGTCAGCCCGCCCAGGCGCGCCTGGCGCCGCTGGAGCAGGGCCGCGTGCAGCAGCCCGACCGCGCTGCGCGGCTGGTCGGGACGGGCGAGATCGTGCGCGATGTCGGGATGCGTGGCATCGAGCCGGGCAGCAGGCTCGGCCCCCGCCGGCGCGCCGGTGTGCCCATAGCCCTTCTCGGTGATCGTCAGCGTGACCCAGCGGGTGGCGGGATCCGCGATCCGGCTGACGACCGCCTGCGGCCGCTCGTGCGCCACGAGCAACTCCCGCAGCGATCCGATGACGCGTGCACGGGCGGGGCCGCCGTCGCTCTCGATGAGTGTGTAGTAGCCATCCTGCGGCGCGAGTGCGTCCCGGGTCCCGGGTGCGCGCAGGCTGACACCACACACACCCCAGCCGGTCGCGCCGTCGTTCATCGCATCGTCGAGGTAGGCTGCCTGGTGGGCGCGAAAGAAATTGCCGACGCCCAGGTGGACGACGCCGATGGCGGCTGACCGGGGCTCGTAGGCGGGTCGGGAGACCTGCCCGGGCAGTTGTGCAAGTGTGGCCGCACCCAGGCGCTTCATGCGCGCCACCCCGCCGTCTGCCGCTCGTCGTTGTCTATCGTGCCGCTCCACCGAGCCTTCGGTGTCGTTTCCATGATCGATCCCACCGCGTTCAGAAGACCGCGGCAACAGGCAACGCGGCCGGGCAAGTATACAAACCCCTGCCGGGGTCGGATCCCAGCCCCACCAGTACCCGGACCACCGCCTGATCCGCCTGGGTGGATACAATGCGATGGCGGCAAATCGCCGTCCAGCGGGGGAACTGCGATGCTCGAATGCAAGGTATATGGCGCCAATGATCTGCGGGTGATGGAAGTGCCGGTGCCGCAGCCGCAAGACGGCGAGGTGTTGATCCGGCTGGGGGCGGCAGGGATCTGCGGCTCGGACATGCATTACTACTTTCACGGCGGCGTCGGCAGCTTCAGGATTCGCGAGCCGCTGACACCGGGCCACGAGGCGTCGGGAACCGTCAGCGCGGTCGGGCCTGGCGTCACCCGGGTCAAGCCGGGCGACCGGGTTGCGATCAACCCGTCGCGCTGGTGCGGGCAGTGCAAGGGCTGCCGCGAAGGCCGTGAGAACCTGTGCGCCAACATGAAGTTCCTCGGCAGCGCCAGCGTCTTTCCGCACATGCAGGGGATGTTCTGCGAGTATTTCGTGATGCCCGAGCGGCAGTGCGTCCCGGTTGACGCCGGCGTGTCGCTGGAAGAACTCGCCATGTCCGAGCCCTTGTCGGTGGCGCTTCACTCCGCGACCCGCGCCGGCAACCTGCTGGGCAAGCGGGTCCTGATCACCGGCAGCGGAACCATCGGCTGCATGATGGTGCTGGCTGCCCGGCTCGGCGGTGCCGCGCATGTCGCAATTACTGACGTCGTCGACCATCCGCTGGAGGTCGCGCGGCAAGTCGGCGCGGATCAGACCGTTCGAATCGACCAGATGCCGGAAGGCACCAGACTGAGCGAGCTGATCGGCGAACCGGATGTCGCATTCGAGGTCTCCGGCGCGGCGCCGGCGCTGGCCTGCGCGCTGGAGAGTGTGCGGCGCGGCGGCATCATCGTGCAGGTGGGAACCTTGCCGCCTGAGGGCATGTTCCTGCTCGCCAACCAGATCATGGCCCGTGAGCTCGACGTCCGCGGCTCGTTCCGTTTCGGAAACGTCTTCGACATCGCAGTGCAGGCCATCGCCGGCGGCCGGGTCGACGTCAAGCCCGTGCTCTCGGGCACGCACCCGCTCACCGACGCTGTCGCAGCCATCACCCTGGCCCGCGACAAGACCCGCAGCATGAAGGTCCAGCTCCGTCCCTGAGCGCCTGGGAGGCTGCGCGTCCCACTCCTGCTGCCGCGCAGCCTCCTATGCCGTCGGTGGGGCGCGCAGGAAATCCAGTACCGCCTGGCGCCTGGGCATGGGTGCGACCGCGCCGTAGCCCAGGGTAGACAAGGCAGCGGCCGCGTTGGCATAGCGTGCCGCTGCGAACGGGTCGCTGTCGCGCACCCACTGTGCAAGGAATGCGCCGTCGAAAGTGTCTCCGGCGGCGGTTGCATCGATCGCCGCCACTGGCGTGACCGGGACCCGCTCGCGCCTGTGAGGCGTCGCGACCAGCGTGCCGGCTTTGCCCATGGTCAACGCCACGATGTCGACACCGAGCGCCAGGTAGAAATCCGCGATTGCATCCGGATCGTCGAGTCCGGTCAGCAGGACGGCATCGTCCATGCCGGGCAGGGCGATATGGCATTGGCGCATGGCCGCATGGGTGATGGCCCGGGCACGCGCCAGCGACCAGAGCTTCAGCCGGAGATTGGTGTCGTACGAGACCGTCACTCCCGCAGCGCGGGCGATTTCGATCGCCCGGAAGACGGTATCGCAGGCGCTGGCACTGATGGCCTGGCTGATGCCGGAGACATGAAGGACCTTTGCGCCTGCGATGTAGTCCTCGGGCAGGGTGTCCGGCGTCATGCGGCTTGCGGCGGATCCGGCACGCATGTAGCTGAAGTGATGCTGGCCGTCGGCGTGATCGACGAAGTAGATCGCGGTGTGGGCCGCGGGATCCCGCCGCACCCGGCTGGTGTCGACGCCCTCCGCGGTCCACAGGTCCATGAAGCTGTCACCGAAGCGGTCGTTGCCGAGACTGGTGAGGTAACCGGTCGGCGCCCCCTGCCGGGCCGCTGCGATCGCGCAATTGGAAGTGTCGCCGCCATGGCCGGCAAGGTATCGCCCATCCGCCTGGCAATTGAATTCCAGCATCGGTTCGCCGAGGCAGACGATTTCGGGTTGCATCGGCAGGGGCTCCGCAGGCGGGTTGGGGTCGAGGTTCGGGATCGCCCCGATGATAGCCATTGGCACCCCGGTCGAAAAAGAAAAGCCGGTGAGGCCTGGACTTTTGCGGTGCAGCATGTGATACTTACTGGCTGTCCCGGCTGCCGCCGGAAATTCCGGCGGCGTCATCGATATCTGGCCCTCTGCCCGCATCATCTGGTTCCGGCTCGCCGCTAGCGCGCCAGTTGCCTGATCCGGGCCTCCGTAGGTTGGCGTCGATGTTTTGCAATCCGCCAACCCATCAGTCCGTCCTGCTATGCGCAGATCCGGCCTGGTAACCGCGCATTGTCATGCCGCCACTGTCGCTCTGCAGTAAGCCGGGGCGCGACGGGCGGTTTGGCTGGCGCCGAACGGAGTTTTTAGATGTACGACAATTCCCTGCCTGTTTCCGCCGATAGCATTGAGAGCCTGGCTATGGACGACGCGACCGTGTCGACCGAAACCGCCAGCGCTGCTCCCGTCGCCGCAGTAGCACCCCTTATGGTCGCCCCCGTAGAAGTGGTGGCTCCGGTACAGGTGGCCCAAGTGGCGGTGGCTCCCGTCGATGCCGCCCTCGTAAATGGCGCTCCCGCAGAGACCGCCCCGGTGGACACTGGTTTCGCCGATCTCGGCTTGGCCGCACCATTGCTCGACGCGCTTCGCCGCCTGGAGATCAGCCAGCCGACGCCGGTCCAGGCGCAGGCCATGCCGCTGCTGCTGGCAGGTCGCGACCTGATCGCCTCCGCTCCCACGGGCACCGGCAAAACGGCGGCGTTCCTGCTGCCCGCATTGCAGCGCATATTTCTCGCCAGCCAGACGGGCAGTGTCCCGGCGCCGGCGGCCACCGATCGGCGCCCCGGCAACGAGACGCCGGCGAGCCGCAATGGTCGGCGCAGCGTTGGTGCCCGCATCCTGGTGCTGACGCCCACGCGTGAACTCGCGCAGCAGGTGGCCAAGCACTCCCAGGCCCTGTCGCGCTCGATGCACCGCGTCACGACCGTATGCGTCACCGGCGGCGAGTCCTATTACCTCCAGAACAAGCTGCTGTCGGCCCCCCACGAGATCCTGGTGGCCACGCCCGGCCGCCTGATGGACCAGATGGACAACGGCCGCATCGACTTGTCGCGCGTGGAAATGCTGGTGCTGGACGAAGCCGACCGGATGCTCGACATGGGTTTCTCGGACGACGTGATCGCGATTGCCAAGTCGCTCTCGTCAGAGCGCCAGACGGTGTGCTTCACGGCGACGCTGTCGCGGGCCGTGCGCTCGCTGGCGGGTCAGTTGCTGCGCGATCCCGAGTGGATGGAGGTAGCGCGGATCACGTCCGACGAGAAGCCGATCGACGATCACGTCGTGTACGTGGACAACACGCACCACCGGGACAAGGTTCTGGTCAAGTGCCTGACCGACAGCGGGATGGGGCAGGCCATCGTCTTCACCGCGACCAAGCGCCACGCTGAGCAACTTGCAGGCGAGTTGTTCCGTTCGGGCATTTCCGCGCTGGCGCTGCACGGTGATCTCAACCAGCGCGAGCGGACCAAGGCGCTGAATCGGCTGCGGCGTGGGGAGTGCAAGGTGCTGGTTGCCACCGACGTGGCCGCGCGCGGCATCGACGTTGCGACCATCACTCATGTGATCAACTACGACCTGCCCCGCGTGGCGGAGGACTATGTCCACCGGATCGGCCGCACCGGCCGGGCCGGCGCAAGCGGGCAGGCCCTGTCGCTGGTCGGTCGCGAAGACGTCATCACGCTGCGCAAGATCGAGCACTTCATCGGGCGCAAGGTCCAGGTGAGCGCATTCGAAGGACTCGAGGCGGAGTTCAAGCCGGCGGAGCGTCGTCCTCGCGACGGCAAACCCGGCGGCGGTTTTCGCAAGCCCGGGTTCGGCAACGGCGCCGGCAAGAAGCCCTGGACCAAGGGTCGGCCGGCGCAAGGCTCCAGCCGCTTCGGCGGCGCGGATGGCGCGCGCCAGGGCACCGGCCACGGTCGCAGCAGCGGCACCACCGGCACCACCGGTGGCTCCAGCCGCAGCGGCTACACCGCGCGCGGCTGACCGCCCGCACGGGGCAGGCTGACCGCCGGCACCAGCAGACTGCGCGGCGGAGAGTGCTGCAGACAGAAGGCCGCGCTGAACCCGCGGCTTTCGTTCGGGAAATCCGTCAGCGGCTATCATCGAGCTGATGGTTCCCGCCCACGTCACTGCCTGCAGCGTTGTCAGCTCGATCGGCGTGGGCCGTGAGCCGCTGGCAGCCGCGCTCCAGGAGGGTCGCTGCGGCCTGACGCCCAGCGACTTCGATCCGACGCGGCCGGGAGGCTTTGTCGGACGGGTCGAAGGGATCGAAACGCAGCCGCTGCCGGCCACCCTGAAACGCTACGACTGCCGCAATCACCGCCTGGCGAATGCGGCGCTCGGCGCGGACGGCTTCGACCAGGCCGTCGCCCGGGCCAGTGAACGCTATGGCCCCGACCGGGTTGCAGTCCTGGTCGGAACCAGCACCTCCGGCATCCTGAGCACCGAACAGGCCTACCGTGAGCGCGGCGCCGACGGCGCCTTGCCTGCCTGGTTCGACTACCGCCATGCCCACAACTACGGATCGCTGCCGGATTTCGTGCGAGAGCGTCTGGGGGTGAGCGGCCCTGTCCAGTGCCTCTCCACCGCCTGCTCTTCCAGCGCCAAGGTTGCCGCCACCGCCATGCGCTGGCTGGCGCTTGGCCTGTGCGACGCGGCTGTGGTCGGCGGCGCGGACAGCCTTTGCGGCACGACGCTGCACGGCTTTCACTCCCTGCAGGTGATTTCGGACCAGGCCTGCCGGCCTTTCGATGCCGATCGGGCCGGCGTCTCGCTCGGCGAAGCCGCGGCGTTCCTGCTCCTCGAGCGTGAACCGTCGTCGCGGTTGCCGCAGAGCGGGCGTCGCCGGGCAATGTTGCTCGGCTATGGCGAGAGCGCGGATGCCTGGCATATGTCGGCGCCGCATCCGGAAGGGCTCGGGGCCATCGCCTCGATGAGCGCCGCGCTTCGGTCGAGCGGCCTCGCCGCCGCGCAGATCGATTTCACCTGCGCTCATGGCACCGCCACCCGGACCAACGACGAAATCGAAGCGCAGGCGATCCGCTCGGTGCTGGGCGACGGCGCCGTCGCCACTTCCGTCAAGGGTACAACCGGTCATACGCTCGGCGCGGCAGGCGCGGTGTCCGCCGTGGTCGCGGTGCTGGCGATCGAAATGGGCTTCGTTCCGGCGACCGCCAACACCCGGGTGGTAGACGCCGCCTGCCCGGTAGACGTCCCCTTGCAGACGCGCAACCAGGCGGTCGGCGGTGTGATGGTCAATGCTTTCGGCTTCGGCGGCAACAACTGCTCGCTGGTGATCGGCGCATACGCATGACCGGCGGACACACGGCCTTGCGCGCGCGGGTCTGCGGTATCGGCCTGGTGGCGCCGGGTCTCGCCGATTGGCCCTCCGGTGCGAGGGTGCTGGCCGGACTCGAAGCGTGGCGGCCGGCACCGTTGAAGATTCCGGTCACGGACTTGCTGCCCCCGGCCGAGCGACGCCGGGCGGGCACCGCGATCAGGCTGGCCCTGGCTTGCGGCCACCAGGCAATCGTCGACAGCGGCTTCGAGGCGCACACCGTGGCCAGTGTGTTCGCATCGAGCGACGTGGACGCCGAGAACACCCATCGGATCTGCCTGGCGCTGAACGAACCGGAGCCGAGCCTGTCGCCGACCCGCTTTCACAACTCGGTCCAGAACGCCGTCAGTGGCTACTGGACGATCGCCACCGGGTCGCAGGCCCCGACGACGATGGTGATGGGCGGCGACGAAGTGCTTGCGCTCGGCCTGCTCGAGGCTGTCACGCAGGCCATGCAGGGCGCAGGGCCGGTGCTGCTGGTCGTCTTCGATGTGCCGATGCCCGCGCCCCTGTTTGCGACGCATCCGGTGGAGGAGGGCGGGGCGATCGCACTGGTGCTGGCGGCACCGGTCGGCGAGGGGCCGACGATCGCGCTGGAACTGCTGCACAAGCCCGGCGGCGAACGTCCGGCCGGGGCCGGAGAAGCGGCCTGCGGGCAGCATCATGGCGCGTTGGCGGGCCTGGAGGATTTGCGGCGGATGCATCCGGTCGGCGCTGCCCTGCCGCTGCTGAGTCTGCTCGCCGGCAGCGAGGTCGGCGGACAGACGCACCTGGACTATGACCGTTACCATGCGCTGCGGGTCGCGGTGGAACCTTGAGGAAAACGCAAGCGATGGGAATATTCTCTGGCGTGAATGCCGATCCGGCGAGCGCGACCGGCGTTGCCGGACAGGTCTCCGGGTCGCATCACGATGTCGTGATCATGGGCGGCGGCCTCGCCGGCCTGACCCTCGCCCTGCAGTTGAAGCAGCGCCTGCCCGACCTCGATGTGCTGATCCTGGAGCGGCGCCGGCATCCGCTCACGCCCGCGGCCCACAAGGTCGGCGAGTCGACGGTGGAGATCGCGGCGCACTACCTGGGCGAAGTACTGGGCCTGACGGCATACCTGAAGTCGCACCAGTTGAAAAAATTCGGGTTCCGCTTCTTCTTCTCCGATGGTCGCGACGATCTGGACAAGGTCACCGAACTGGGTGCCAGCACATTCCTGCCGACGCCGGCCTACCAGCTCGACCGCGGCCTGTTCGAGACCGCACTGGCCGGATTCACCCAGGAGCGGGGCTGCCGTTTCCTGCATGGCGCAGTGGTGCGCAGCTTCAACCTCGCCACCGGTGCCCGGGCACGAGCCGGCCAGCCGCCGGCGCCGGACCTGCATCAGGTGAGCTTCGAGCATGACGGCGCACTGCATCAGGCGACGGCCCATTGGCTGGTGGACGGCTCCGGCCGCGCCGGTCTCATCAAGCGCAAGCTCGACCTGGCGCAGGAGAACCCGCATGAGGCCGGCGCCGTGTGGTTCCGGATCGGCGAGCGCATCGATATCGACACCTGGTCCGACGACCCGTCGTGGCTGTCCCGCTCGGATCCGCCGGATCGCTGGCTTTCCACCAATCACCTGGTCGGCGACGGCTACTGGGTCTGGCTGATCCCGCTGGTGTCGGGCGCGCATTCGGTGGGTATCGTGGCCGACAGCAGCATCCACCCGATCGGGAATCTCGACACCTTCGAGAAAGCGATGGACTGGCTTCGGGAGCGTCAGCCGCGGCTGTTTCGTGAACTCGACGGCAAGCGGGACAAGCTGCTGGACTTCGCATTCTTCAAGCGTTTCTCGCACGGATGCAAGCAGGTGTTCTCGGGCAGGCAGCGCTGGGCCTTGACCGGGGAAGCCGGGGTCTTCCTGGATCCGTTCTATTCGCCCGGGAGCGACTTCATCGCGATCGCCAACACCTTCATCACCGAGTTGATCGCGCTGGACGCGGACCAGGGGCCGGTGCAGATGGTTGCCGGGATGTACGATCAGATCTACTTTTCGCTCTACCGCAACATGCTGCCGATCTACGTCGGCCAGTACCGCATCTTTGCCGACCCGCAGGTACTGCCGGTCAAGGTCCTCTGGGACTACACCTTCTACTGGGGCATCATGTGTCCCCTGTTCATCCAGAACCGCCTGACCGACGTCAACACCATGGGCCGGCTCCAGGCGCAACTGGCGCGCATCGAACAACTGAACATCGCGGTGCAATCGTTCATGCGGGCGTGGAGCGCGGTCTCGGGACGGGAGCACAACCCCGCGCAACTGCTCGACCAGGCCGCGCTCGGCTGGTTCGCCGACATGAATCGCTGCCTCACCGACAAGCTCGACAACACGGGTTTCGACGCCTTGATGCGCAAGTCGGGCAATCTGCTGGATGAACTCGCGGCCGAGATCGTGGCGGAGGCCACCGCCCGGCACCCCGGCCTGGACGGCGGCGACGTGCTGTCACTGTTGCCGGCGGGAGTGAGCCCGCAGGACCGGCTGTTTCCAGGCGGTCTGGCGCAGGCCGCGATACGTCCGGGCCCGGCAGAACGCAGCGTCGCTCATGGATAACCGCCAGGCGAGCCTGGACGCAGCGGACGTCTGAGGCTCAGTCCGGCCGGCCGTTGCCCGTATCCACCGGCTTGCGCCGGGCCCAGAGCAGGGCGACACCTGCGGCCGCGGCAAGGATGGAGGCGAGAAAGACCGCGATCTTTGCCGCCGCAAAGTCGCCGGGATCGGGAAACGCCTTGGCGGCAATGTAGAGCGACATCGTGAAGCCGATGCCGGCGAGGGCACCGGCGCCGGCGAGTTGGCGCCAGCTGTAGTCTGCGGGCTTGATCGCGATCCCGAGTCGGACCGCGAGGGCGGCCCCGCCGAGAATGCCCCCCGCCTTGCCGACCACCAGTCCGGCGACGATCGCCAGCATCAGCGGCTCGCGTCCCTCGATCACCTCCAGCGCCAGCAGTACGCCGGCATTGGCGAATGCGAACAGCGGCAGCACGACATAGCTCGACCACGGCTCGGTCGAGCGCAGCAGCTTGGAGGCCGGCGATTCGACGCGATCGTGGATGACGTCCAGCGCGCGCAGGGTCGGCTCCGAGGGACCGTGGCGCAGGACTTTTTCCTGAACGGCGTGGAGCTCGGTCGAGAGCACCGCTTCGGCTTGTGTCATCAGCGCCGCGAGGTTCGCCGGCGGCCGTGTCGGCGTCACGAGCGCGAGGATCACGCCCGCCAGGGTCGCATGCACGCCCGCTGCGTGAAGCAGCGCCCACAGCAGGACCCCGAGCAGGGCATAGGGAAGAGGCCGGTAGACACCGCCGCGGTTGAGCGCCATCAGCGCGACGACAGTGCCGACGGCGGCCGACAGATACGCGAGGTCGATGCTGCCCGCGTAGAACGCGGCGACGACCACGATCGCCACCAGGTCGTCGACGATCACGGCCGCCGTGAGAAAGACCCGCAGCGTCACCGGCACGCGGCTGCCCAATACCGCAATCAGCGCGATGGCGAAGGCAGTATCGGTGGTGGTGGGAATGGCCCAACCGGCCGCAAGCGGCCCGGCCGGAACGAGCGCGAGATAGATGAGTGCCGGCGCCAGCATCCCCCCGACCGCCGCCGCAATCGGGAGCGCGGCCGAGCGCCTGCTGGCCAGACGTCCGATCGTGAACTCCCGCTTGATTTCCAGCCCGACCACCAGAAAGAAGAAGGTGAGCAGTCCGTCGTTGATCCACTCCCGCAGCGGCAAGCCGAAACCGCTGGCGCCGGCGGCGATGCTCACCGGCGTGCGCCAAAGAACTTCCATCCACTCGCCCCACGGGGAATTGGCCAGGATCAGGGCGAGAACGGTCATCAGCAGCAGTAGCGATCCGGTGGACGGGGCCCAGCGGGCGAAGTCCAGGGCCGCCGACTGGACACGATGGCCGGGCGAGCGCAGCATCGCTTCGGTCAGCATCGACTCGTCCCACGCGCCTTCGTAGCGCCGGCCGTCGATGAAGAAGGTGGGCGAGACGAGGGCGCCGCTGTCGACCCCGCCTTGTCGATGACGGGCAACGGTCTGCATGGCTCGTTCCCAGGCGCCCCGATATTGCTCGCCGTCTGTCGGCACCCCAAGCTCCTTCGCGATGCCTTCGAGGTCACTGCTGACCAGGGTGGGCCCTCGCTTCATCAGGAGATCGTGGGCGGGCCAGTACTCGCCGGTAGTTTCGAATGCGAATTCCGCGAGCACGGCTGCATCCACGGCGTGCTGGTTGCCGGTGATCGGCCGGTGGCGGAACACGTAGCGCAGACGACTGCCGAAGCGATCGCGCAGATTGGCGACGATCTCGTGCGCCGCATGGCAGTACGGGCAGGCGAAGCTTCCGTATTCCAGCAGCGTGATCTGCGCGTCGTCTTCGCCCAGGCAATGATCGCTGTCGCGATCGACCGGGGGAGACAGACGGGTGGCGGGCGGAGTGGTCATCGCGGTGGTGGCCCTGATTCTTCCTGCGCCGCCAGCCCGGACGCGAGCGTACGCTGGCGCCTGCCCAGCCAAAGCGCATTGGCAACCCAGGCGGCCGAAACCGGTAGTGCGACCACGGCCACGCCGGCCGGCCCGGCGCCCAGCATGCCGAGCAGGGCGTAAGACCAGCTTCCAGCCTGGTCGCCTGCGCGATAGACCACGGTGTCGACCACGCTCTTGGCCTTGTATTTGTCTTCGCGTGGGACCACGGTGAACAACACCTCCCGGGTCGGCCGGGCAAGGCCGAAATTGCCCACCCGCCGGAGCACCTGCACCGTTACCAGTACCGCCGGCAATGGCGCCAACGCCAGGGCGGCGAACCCGATCAGCGTGGCCAGCGGCAGGACCGCGGCGGTGACGCCCACGCCGAAGGTCTTGAGGAAGCGGCTCGTGACGAAGACCTGCACGGCGAGCGTGAGCACGTTCACCACGAGATCGACGCCGGCGAAGAAGGTCGTGCGGGAGGCCCGGTCCGGAAAGTAGTCGCGCACGATCTCGGCCTGCTGGAAGTAGAGGAACGTCGAGGTCACGGAATTGAGCAGTATGTAGAGGCCGATATTGATCAGGTACGGCGAGCGGATCACATGGCTGATCCCGGTCCAGAGGCCGCCGCCGATCAACGCGTCCGGGCCGGGTGCGCTTTCGCCGGTGCCGCCGGTGCCGCCGGTGCCGCCGGTGCTGCCGGTGTTGCCGCTGCTGCGGTCTGCGCGGGCACTTTCATCGTGCCGCACGCAGGCCAGGCCGGATATGCGCCGGGCACTGAGAATCGCGACCTGCAGCAGGCCGGCCGATATTAGCAGCAGCCAGACGTGCCCGACGTCGGCCGCCAGCGTCGCGCTCAATCCGGATCCGCAGATGGCTCCAATCGTCGCGCCGGCGGCCAGGAAGCCGAACAGGCGCTTTGCCTGAACTGCGTCGAAGATGTCGACCATCAGGGCCCAGAAGACCGACACCACGAAGAGGTTGAATACCGAGACCCAGATGAAGAAGGCACGGCCGACCCAGACCAGCGCGTCCCCGGTGACGAGGTGAAGCAGCGCCGCGAACACCAGCAGGTTGGCAATGAAGAACCGGTAGGCGATGGCGATGAAGCGCTCTCGCGGCAGGGCCCGCACCAGAGCGGCGTACGCCGGGTTGAGCGCCAGCATGACCAGAAGCGTACCGGTGAACAGCCACTGCAGGTGTTCCACCCCGCCTTCTACGCCCATGGTGTCGCGGATCGGACGGATCACATAGTAGGAGCTCATCACCGCGAGGATGAAAAGCCAGGACCATCCAAGCAGGGCGACTTCATGGGCCTGCACGTCGACTGTCCGCCGCATCAGATCCAACAGCGGTCCGCGGAGTTTCCCGGCGGCCGAAGGTGGCACGGGTTTATCCGACCGCATGAGCGTCGGGACCATGCTGGGATGGGGCGTCCGGCGCAGGCGGTACCATGCTTGCCCAAGGCAACTGTGGGAGCATCGGATGAGGCCGAACCGTGTCCGCCTCAAGGCTTATGGCCTTCCGGCCGGCATGCTGCTGCTTGCCGCCTGCGCCACTGCTCCGGTAGCACCGCCCCCGGCGATCGAGACCCCCGTGGACAAGACGGCCCCCGGTCGCGCCGTATCGGACAGCTTCGCCGCCGCTGTCGCGCGCGGCCTGCCGGTGACGGTGGGTGTGTACGGCGTGGTGGCGGAGTCGAGTGAAGCCGACGAAGTTCCCAGGCCCTTTGATTCGGACAGCCCGGTCGACCAGTTGCCGGCGGTCCCCGGCATCGACTCCCCGCTCGTCCCGAAGCGTGCGCGACCGGGCGAACCGAACCTGGTGCCGGAAGGGGTATCCGTCAACATCGGGGCCGGGTTTCTTTTCGATACCACCGGCCTTATCGTCACCGCGGCCCATGTCGTGACGGGAACCAGCAGCATCGTTGTCAAGATGACCGATCGGCGGGTATTCCGGGCTGAGCTGATCGGCCGGGACGCCGGCAGCGACATCGCTCTGATCAGGATTCCCGCGTCCTCGACGGTCGCGCCGTGGTTCGGGCTGGCGCAGGCACTGGAACCCGGTGACTGGGTTCTTGCCATCGGGGATCCTTACGGTCTCAACCGCTCCGTCTCCGCCGGTGTCGTCGGCGGTGGGGCCCGCCATTTCGCCGAGGATCGCGATGCGCTTTTCATCCAGAGCGACCTGGCGCTGAATCCCGGCAATTCCGGGGGGCCGCTGCTCAACGCCGATGGCGCCATCGTCGGCATGAACCTGCGGATGATGATCGGCCCGTTCGGCACGGCTGGTGTCAGCCTGTCCATGCCGATCGAACTGGTCCTGCGGATCGCACAGGATCTCAAGGACGGGCGCGCCGACACACGCCCGCGACTGGGCGCGAAGTTCGAGGATGTATCGCCGCCTGCGGCGATCGCCGCCGGACGGCTGCTGGCCGACGGTGCACTGGTGACTGCGGTCAGCGTGGACAGCGTCGCTGACCGGATCGGCCTGCGTGTGGACGACATCGTCGTCGGCTTCAATGGCCACCCCCTGGGCGACAGCGCCGATCTGGTCAGGGCACTGCTGACCTGGCATGCGGTCGTCGGCACGCGTATTACCGTGTTTCGCGATCGTGCCTACCATGAACTCACGCTGCGGCAGGTCGATTGACTGCGCGGCATCGCCGCTCGGTTAGACTTGAACGGACCGGCATTGGACGAACCCGCACTTGAACGATTCAAAGGAGCAGATGCATGAAGGGATTCATCGAGGACATCGAGAAGCTGACCGAGGACAACACCGACTACCGCCGCGTGCTCTACACCGGCAAGAACATCCAACTGGTATTGATGTCGCTCAAGCCCGGGGACGAGATCGGTGAAGAGGTGCACGAGGATCGGGACCAGTTCTTCCGGATCGAACAAGGCGCGGGAGAGGTGGTGATCGACGGCGTTCGCACCAAGGTCAAGGCCGACGATGCGATTATCGTTCCGGCGGGTGCAAGCCACAATGTGATCAACAGCGGCAGCAAGGTCCTGCAACTGTACTCACTCTACGCGCCGCCCGAACACAAGGAAGGGACGATCCACGCCACCAAGGCCGACGAGAAGGAAGAGCACTTCGACGGCAAGACCACGGAATAGGCGGTTACTCAGGTCCCAGCCGCGCGAGCCTCTCGTGGTTGGCGAACACTCGCCGGAATGCCGGCTCTCCCAGTCGGCGGTCCGCTTTCTGACTTGCGCTGGAGAAGCCTCCGTCGATCTCGCCCGCCAGGGCCCCGTGCACCACATCGGCCCAGAAGGCAAACGGCGCCTGCAGGAGAAGTAGCTGGGTCTCACGCAGGGCCGCTTCTTTCTCCGAGACCATGAGCTCGGTTTCCCGTCGGGCCCGCTCGGGATTCGTCGCCCACCAGATCGGCACCAGCGTCGAGCGCAGGCTGAGCACCTCAGTCGCTTTCTGGGCGAATCGCATCCAGTGATCTGTGTTCATTGAGGTTTGGTTCCTGGTGGAGGGTGGACGCCGGATTTCCAGAGATGCAAGAAGGGTGCCTGCAGGATTGGAACCGAAGGATCAGGCCTTGTCCTGTTCTGTTGCAGCGGGCGCGAAGTAGAGGACTGTCCAGCCGGCTTCCAGCTTGAATCGCTGCTCGCGCGAGTAGAGCCGCAGCATGCCGTCGGGTGAGACGCCGCCGAGCAGCAGCCAGTCGCGACCGCGCTCGCCCATCCGCTCATTGAACGCCTCCCAGCCGAAGCTCTCGCTGAATTTCGTGGTGGCGATTCGCCAGCCTTCGTCGAGCCGCTGATGTAGCACCTCGAAGTTCGCCTCCGGATCGAAGGCGAAGTAGCCGCGCTGCTGCAGGGTCAGGCGCTTGAGCTCCTGTCCCGAGGCCTGGTGGGTGGCGAGCTGGAACGTGCGGTGATGGCCGAACCGGCGTCCCTGGGCCTTGCACACCAGGGAATTGTAGAAGTCGTTGTCGGTCGCGCACAGCAGGTGGTTCAGGTGCTGTGCCTCCAGCGTGTGTTCGGCATGCTCGGACAGGATCTCGCCGTAATAGACCTCGATGCCGTCCATACGGGGTCCCTTCAGGCGATGGTAGACCCCGTCGACCAGCAGCACGTCGATCTCGAGCTTCTTCAGTACCTGGGCCAGGCTGCAGCTCCACGGGGACGCCCCGACCAGCAGCAGGCCGTTGTCGATCTTGGCGGCGAGGCCCAGCCGTCGCGCCAGGTGGCCGATGCTGAAACCGTGGGCCAGAACGGTGGCGATGATGATCAGGAAGGTGACGGGCAGCAGCTTTTCCGCGTCCGGGTAGCCGCTGGCCACCAGGGCCGGGCCGAACAGACCGGCGGTGGCCGCAGCGACGATGCCGCGCGGCGCGATCCAGCCCAGCAGGATCTTGTCCTCGCGGCGCATCGGCGCGCCGATGGTCGCCAGCAGGATCGTCAAAGGCCGGACCAGCAGAAGAATGGCGGCGACGAACAGCAGGATGCGCCAATCGATCAGTTCGAGCTGGCTCGTGCTCAACTGCGAGGGGATGACGATGAAGAGGACCGATACCAGGATGACGGTGAGGTTCTCCTGTGAGCGCTGCAGGGCTTCGCGCTCGACCAGTTTCATGTTGCCGACCACCAGCCCCATCACCGTCACACTCAGCAGTCCGGCTTCGTGCTGCACCAGGTTGCTGGCCCAGTAGACGACGGGCACCAGCACGATCAGCAGCGGTGCCTTCAGATGCTCCGGGACCGATCCGCGCCGGTAGAGCCAGCCGGTCAGCCAGCCGCCCAGCCCGCCGAGCACCGCGGCAGCGGCGATGGCGGCACCCAGGCTCATCAGGATCGAAGCCGGCCCGCCGTCGGCGATCGTGAAGTACTGAAACGTGAGCACCGCGATCAGCACCCCGACCGGGTCGTTGACGATGCCCTCCCACTTCAGCAGCGAGGCGGACTCGTTGTTGAGGCGCGCCTGGCGGAGCAGGGGCAGGATGACGGTTGGTCCGGTGACCACCAGGATGGCGCCGAGCACGATCGAGACCGGCCAGCTCAATCCGCCCAGGTAATGTCCGGCAAGGCTGGCGAACAGCCAGGCCAGCGGCGGCCCCAGGACGGTCAGCCGACCGATGCCGTGGCCGACGCGGCGGAACTCGCCCAGCTTCAGGTCCATGCCGCCTTCAAACAGGATGATGGCCACGCCCAGGCCGATCATCCCGCCCAGTTCTTCCTGGGACATGGCCAGGTCGACCACACCCGATGCCGGGCCGAGCGCAAGGCCGGCGCCGATCAGCACGACGATCGCGGGCACCCCGATCCGCCAGGCGACCCATTGGCTGGCGAGCCCTGCGGCCAGCACGATCAGAAGCAAGGTGGCGCCGCTCACGGGAAATCGAAGTAGGACATGGTTGAACGGCCGGTTCCCGGCATCGGGGAAGTGTTAGATGCCGAAGTGGTGGATGCAGCTAATGCTGGATGATCCCTTACGATAGAGGATTCCGCCAAACGGACGTTGCGTCCGTGCAGGGAGCCCGATGTGAAACCCGTGGTCGGCACGACGCCGGCATCGATGTTCGACAAGGTCTGGAACCGTCATGTGGTGGCCGAGCGCGAGACCGGACCGGCCTTGCTGTACGTCGACCAGAACCTGATCCACGAGGGATCGTTTCACGCTTTTGCCGAGTTGCGCCGGCGCGGTCTTTCCGTGCGCCACCCCGCCCAGATCCTGGGGACGCCCGATCACTACGTGCCGACCCATGCGCGTACGGCCGATGCGGCGGGTTCGCCGGAAATCGGCCGGATGATCCGCCAGTTCGACAGCAACATGGCCTGGGGCGGGGTGCCGAACTTTCCCCTGCGCGACGTGCGCCAGGGCATCGTGCATGTCATCGGACCGGAGCAGGGGATCACCCTGCCCGGAATGGTCCTGGTGTGCAGCGACAGCCACACTTCGACGCACGGCGCACTGGGCGCGATCGCATTCGGGATCGGGCAGTCGGAGAATGCCCACGTGCTGGCCACCCAGACCCTGTGGCAGAAGCGGCCCGCGACGATGCGCATCACGGTCACCGGGCGGCGCGCCGAGGGGGTTGCCGCCAAGGACGTGATCCTGGCAATCATCCGCCAGATCGGCGCAGGCGGAGCGAGCGGGCATGCCATCGAGTACGCCGGCCCGGTGATTGCCGCGATGTCGATCGAAGAGCGGCTTACCGTCTGCAACATGTCGATCGAGGCGGGGGCGCGTTGCGGCATGGTGGCGCCGGATGAGACCACCTTCAAGTACCTCGAGGGACGCCCGTACGCGCCCCGCGGGCAGGCCTGGGAAGCCGCGCTTCGATACTGGCGCACTCTCGCGTCCGATCCCGGCGCGGCATTCGACCGGGAGGTCATCGTCGATGGCGATTCGATCCGGCCGATGGTGACCTGGGGCACCAGCCCCGACCAGGCGCTGCCGATCGACGGCCGGGTGCCCGATCCGTCGGCAATGACGGACCCGCATGTGCGCAGCACCGCGCAGGCGGCGTTGAGCTACATGGGCCTCACGCCCGGCACGCGCCTGACCGAGGTCCCGATCGACTATGTCTTCATCGGGTCGTGCACCAACAGCCGGATCGAGGATCTGCGTGAGGCGGCGCGGGTGCTCAAGGGACGCCGGGCGGTGGTGCCCGGGATGGTGGTGCCGGGTTCCGGTCTGGTCAAGCGCGAGGCCGAGTCCGAAGGACTGGACCGGATCTTTATCGATGCGGGCCTGAAGTGGCTGGATTCCGGATGTTCCATGTGCGCGGCGATGAACGGCGACGTGGTCAAGCCGTACCAGCGCTGCGCGTCGACGTCCAATCGCAATTTCGTGGGCCGGCAGGGGCCGCAGGCGCGCACGCATCTGCTGAGCCCGGCGATGGCGGCTGCGGCTGCGGTGACCGGGCGCCTGACGGACGTGCGCGATCTCGTCGGTGCGAACACGCCATGACGACGGCCTTCATCTGCGAGACCGGCGTGGCTGCGCCGCTGGAAGGGCGCAATATAGACACCGACCAGATCATCCCGGCCCGCTTCCTCAAGACGGACAAGGAACAGGGCTACGGCCAGTATCTGTTTCACGACCTCCGATTCGACCAGGCGCACAACGAGCATCCCGGCTTCGTCCTCAACCAGGCTGACTTCAGGCAGGCGCGGGTCCTGGTGACGGACGTCAATTTCGGCTGCGGTTCGTCGCGGGAGGGCGCGGTCTACGCCTTGCATGACTACGGCGTGCGGGCCGTCATTGCGCCGAGCTTCGGCGATATCTTCTACAACAACTGCCTGAAGAACGGCCTGGTTCCGGTCCAGCTCGAGGAGCCGGTGGTGGACAGGCTACGCTCGCGTCTTCACGCCGGCCCCGACCGCCTGGTGACGGTCGACCTGGAACGGCTCGAGGTCCGCGGGCCCGGGGACGAGACCCATCCCTTCGCGATCGATCCCTTCTGGCGGGAATGCCTGATGAAGGGCATCGATGAGATCGGCTTGACCATGGGCTATCTGAAGGACATCGAGGCGTTCGAGCACACCTATCGGGCGGAGATGCCCTGGCTCCAGCGTTGAGCGCGCAGTGAAAGGCGCCCCTCCTTCTGCCACCCGGCCTCCTAGCCCGGCGAGCCCGCCAGCAACGCCCAGAGCGACCGGCAATCCCGTCTGCCGTCGTCATCCTGCACCGTCCGGAAGAACTCGCTCGCCGCTTCCTCCGATACGCCGCCGGCCACCAGGTGACGGTTGAACTTGGCTGCTGTCTGATCGGCGGACAGCAGCAATGCCGGGTCATCGGACGACACTTCTTCCGTCAAGGGCGCGCCCCCGTCGATGTCCACCTGCAGCCGGGCACCCCGCTGCTTGCCGCGGGTGAGTCCCGGATCGATCACCACGGTCACCAGCGCTTCCAACCGACGCAGCTCGGCATCGTGAAATGACGACGACTGGTAGCTGCCGGCATCGAGCGCGCCATGGCGCAGCATGGCCGCCACGCCGAATGTCAGGCTGAACTGTGCCGCCAGCAATGTCTGCGGCCGGGGGTTGTCGCAGTAGATCGAGGCCTCCTCGTAGACCGCAAGCGTGATGTGGCGGATACGGGTGGTGTCGCCGCGCAGCCGCTCCCGGATGCGGCGCGCCGCGATCGCGCCGTAGTGGACATGGCGTACGGCGGCGAAGGGCTTGAGATAGGCCTGCAGCAGCAGGTCGCCGGCAGCCGGCGGCAAGGGCCGGATATCGGCGCGGCAATAGTGCTCGGCATAGTGTGCCAGCGCGTCTCCAGGCGCGTCGAAGCCCGCCTGCGCGGCCAGCGCCGAATCCAGTCCGAGCGCGGCGCTATGTGCCAGATATCCGTTGCGGACATTGCGCCCGGTGCGGATCGGCAGGTAGAGGCTGTACGGCAGCTGGCAGGCCGCAATGTCGATCGCGCGAACGATCTGCGCACGGTCCAATCCCAGCAGCTGGCCGACGCCCGCCGCCACACCCAGCGCCGGCCAGTTGCCGTCGACGTGAAGGCCGGGCGCAACCCGGAGCCAGCCGCCGGCCCGCGCCCCGACTTCGTAGCCGGTGACGAAGGCCTCGATCATCTCGCGGAGCGACGCGTCGCGCGCAATGGCGAGTGGCAGAAGGGCGGCCAGCACTGCAATCCCCGGCCGGCCGTGCGCGAACGCATGCCCTTCGCAGGCCTCGTGCCAGGTCGGGCCGATTGCCAGGATCTGCATGGCCGGCCGGATTCCGAGGCCCCCGCCGCCGGGGAAGCGAAACGTCCCGGGCTCCAGGAGGGCTGCCTGCCGTTCAAGGGCGACGACTTCAGGCGCGGTTCGCCCGGCAAAGGCGCAGCCCAGCGTATCCAGGACAATCAGCCGGGCAGCGGCGTCGACCTGGGCGGGAACCGCGCGCTCGAGGCGCGACGCGATCGTGTCGTGGAGGGTTTCGACGTGAGCGGCCCAGCGCTGCGCCGGGTCATCGGGGGCGGTGTCATACGACGGGGCGGGCGGGTCGGTGGTCACGGCTGGTCCTTTGGTCCGCAGCATCGCCCGGAAGATGACGTCGCGACGATGCTGCAGACAATGATCCGGACGTTCGGATTTCCGGGTCGCTTGAACAGCGTCGGAGGTCCGGACAACGGACTGATGATATGTTGTCTTCGGAGCCCCGAAGCCCCGGAGCCCCGAAACCCCGAGGCGCCGATGCCGCCTCGTCTCGATACCGCCGCTGGCCGGACGTCGGCTGATTGAAAGGAAACGGCAATGACACCACGCAGCAAGATCATCGTCTTCGACGTCAACGAAACCCTGCTTGATATCGAGATCCTCAACCCGTTCTTCGCCGGTGCATTCGGCGATGCGCGGGTGATGCGCCAATGGTTCGCCGAATTGATTCTGTACTCCCAGGCCCTGACGTTGAGCGGCAGCTACCTGGAGTTCGGAAAACTCGCGGTCGGGGTGCTTCACATGGTGGCGGACATCCGCGGGGTGTCGCTATCGGATGCCGACCTCGCTGACTTCACCGGGCGGATGCGCAGCATGCCCGCGCATCCGGATGCCGCGCCGGCGCTTGCGCTATTGCAGCGCGAAGGCTTTCGGCTCGCGACCCTCACCAACTCGGGGGCGCAGGCCGGCAAGGCCGTGCTCGAGAAGGCCGGGCTGGCGGGCCATTTCGAGCGGCTGTTCTCGGTCGAGGAGGTCGGGCAGTTCAAGCCGGCGCCTGCAACCTATGCATTCGTGGCGGCGACCTTCGGCGTCGAGACCGGCTCGCTGAGGATGGTGGCGGCCCATACCTGGGATACGCTGGGGGCGGTCGCAGCCGGCTGCGACGCGGCGCTGCTGACCAGACCCGGCAATGCGTTGCTGCGTGTCGGCCCGCAGCCTGGGATCGTCGAGAAGGACCTGGTCAGCCTGGCCCGGCGTATCGTCGAGACCGACAGCTGAATTCAGCATGGAGACAAGCGCCATGATCGACGAATCTGCACGCTACACCATCGGCGCCCTGGCCGCGGCCGCTTGCGTCAACGTCGAAACGATCCGCTTCTACCAGCGCAAGGGCCTGATGCGGGAGCCTGACCGCCCCCTGGGGGGCGTTCGCCGCTACGGCGGGTCGGATCTGGCCCGCGTGCACTTCATCAAGTCGGCTCAACGGCTCGGTTTCAGCCTGGACGAGATCGCGGATCTGCTCACGCTCGAAGACGGGTCGCACTGCGACGCTGCTCGCGCCCAGGCCGTGCGCAAGCTGGCAGACGTCCGCGTGCGGCTTGCCGATCTGCACCGGATCGAAGGGGCGTTGCAGGGGCTGGTCGATCGCTGCGGCGCTGCGCGGGGGCGGGTACGGTGCCCGCTGATCGCGGCATTGCAGGCGGGCTGACGGGTCGAGCCGCGAGCCAGCCGTCTCAGCCCAGGAAGTGCCGGGCGACGCTCGTGTACAAGGGGATGCCGAACAGGATGTTCAGCGGGAATGTGATCCCCAGACATAGACCGAGGTAAAGCGACGGATTCGCTTCCGGGATCGCATAGCGCAACACGGCCGGTACGACGATGTAGGAGGC
This sequence comes from uncultured beta proteobacterium, assembly GCA_963834335.1. GTDB lineage: Bacteria > Pseudomonadota > Gammaproteobacteria > Burkholderiales > Burkholderiaceae_E > Lautropia. Next base: position 1,071,746 of record CAWIBK010000009.1, read on the forward strand.
ACTGGCCGACAGCACCATCAGCAGGGCAGCGTCGGCCGCCGGCAGCTGCAGCAGGATCGACACCACAAGCGCGATCGAGGCGTGAACCAGCGGGCCGATGGCTGCATAGCCGATCAGAAACGGCGACTGATTCCGCACGGATCCGAAATTCTTCGCCACCGTCAGTCCCATGTCGAGCAGGAAGAAGGCCAGCATGCCCTTGAACAGGTCGCTCGAAAACGGCGCCATCATGGCCCTGCCGGTTTCGCCGCTCAGGTAGCCGATGGCCATTGCGCCGAGCAGCAGGAGCTGCGCGCCGTCGGTGAATGATTCGTGAAGAATCCTGCCGATCGGGGGGCCGAAGTTGCGGCTGCCGAGCGTCGCGATCGCGGCGCCACCGGCGGTCGTCATGGTGACGGCGACCGGCTGCCCGTGTCGCAACGTGTTGGCCAGCAGGACCGCCATGATGATCGCCGGCGATTCCATGAAGACCATCGCAGCCGCCATGTGGCCGCCCGCGGCCATCCCGTTCGTCTCGAGGTACTGCATCGCGGTTACGAAAGTCACCGCACTGACAGAGCCATAGGAAGCCGCAATCGCCGCGGCATCGAATCGCGACACGCGGTTCTTGAGCACCTGATAGCCCAGGGCTGGCACGATGAAAGCCATCAGCAGCGCCGCGGCGATGCTGACGAGTACCGTACCGCTCAGGCCGGTTTCGGCGAGCGCGAAGCCGCCCTTGAGGCCCAGCGCCATCAGCAGGTAGAGGCACAGGAACCTGGATATCGCCGGTGGAATCTCCAGGTTGGACTTGAGGGTGCCCGCAAGCACGCCGAAGACGAAGAACAGGATTGCGGGGTCGAGCAGGTTCTGCATGAGGCTTCCTTTGAGGCTTCCCATGCTATGCAGGTCGATTGATAAGGTAAAATCGATTCTTATAGATTGATGTATAGATAAAACTCTATGAATGTGACCTTCAGACAGCTGCGTCTCTTCCTGGCCCTGGCGGATGCCGGCAGCGTCAGTCGGGCCGCTCGCGAATGTCACGTGACGCAGCCCACAGCATCCATGCAGTTGAAGGACGTCTCGGATGCGGTCGGTCTGCCCCTCTACGAGGTGATCTCGAAGAAGGTGCACCTGACGGACGCCGGCCGGGATCTCGCCAGGACCGCCAGGGCCATCGCGGACGAGTGGGCGGCATTCGAACAACGGATCGATGCCACAAAAGGACTGGTGCGCGGCAAGCTCAGGGTCGCCGTCGTCAGTACGGCCAAGTATTTCGTGCCGCGCCTCCTGGGAACCTTCTGCGCCGTCCACCCCGAGATCGACATTTCCCTGGAGGTGCTTAACCGGGATGGCGTCGTCGAGAGATTGCGGGATAACCGGGACGACCTGTACATCATGTCGATGCCCCCGGCGGACATCGAATTGAATGACCGCGTATTCATGCCGAACCCGCTGGTGGTGATCGCCGCCGCGGCGCACCCCCTGGCAAGACGGCGCGACATCGCTTTGAGCGAGCTGGGCGATCTCCGGTTCATCCTGCGCGAGCGCGGCTCCGGTACCCGCATGGCGGTCGATACTCATTTCAAGCGGCACCGCTTCAGGCCGAATCTCCGCCTGGAATTGGGCAGCAACGAAGCGATCAAGGACGCGGTTGCGGGCGATCTTGGCGTCTCCGTCATCTCCAGGCATGCGCTCGTCGGCGGGCCCGCGGCGCATGGGGTCTGCGTGCTGGATGTCGGCGGCTTCCCGATCGACTCTCATTGGCATGTCGTCAGCCAGAAAGCCAAGCGGCTATTGCCTATCGCCCGGGTGTTTCAGGAGCATCTCCTCGCGCAGTCCGCGAAATGGACCTCCCCGCCCGATGCGCTGTGGCCGGGGCAGGGCGCTTGATACGAGGTAATCCGTGTGGCGGACGCCCGGTTTGCAGCGTAGGATATTTCCCGTTGCCCTGTTTCCGGTCTGCCGGCGCGCGTTTCGGCCTTCCGGAGGATCCGCAGACTTCATTCAGTTTGACCTACGGGGCGCCCGCGCAGGTCAGCGTCACTACAGGAGTCGATCATGGCCCGCAGGTTTATCGATTGCCGAGAGTTTCCTAGCGAAAAGGGTTGCACCGTCGCAATCTCCGCCGACAACGACGACGAGTTGCTGGAGGTAGCCGTGCAGCATGCGGTTGCCGTGCATGGTCACAAGGACACGAAGGAGTTGCGTGAGCAGATCAGGGGGTTGCTGAAGACCGGCACGCCACCGGTGCAGGCGCCGGCGCAGCACGCTGCCTGACCGATCCCGGCTTGTCGAGCCACCGCTGCCGAGGTCGTCTTGTGGCGGTGGCCGGATTGATTCGGACAGGCCCGAGAACTGGCACTTGAGTGCGGCCGTGCACCTGCTCGTGAACATCGATGTGGAGGACCTCGAACGCGCCGTCGCGTTCTACACCACGGCGCTTGGTCTTCAGCTGGAGCGACATCTCTTCGATGGGTCGGTGGCGCAACTGCGGGGCGCGGGCGTACCGGTCTATCTGATTGCCAAACCTGCAGGAAGCCCGACATCCCTTCGCGCTTCAACCATCCGAGACTACAGCCGACACTGGACCCCGGTGCATCTCGACTTCCAGGTCGACGATGTGCCTGCCGCCGTAGCGTGTGCCGTTGCGGCGGGTGCCAGGCTTGAAGGAGACGTGAACAGCTTCGCTTGGGGGCGTCTGGCGACGATGAGCGATCCCTTCGGCCACGGATTCTGCCTCATTCAGTTCAGCGATCGAGGCTACGACGCTGCTGCGTAGTGCTCAATCAGTTTGGGCGAGTCGGCCTCGCACCCGCTCCGGTCGAATCCCCACGTCAACAATCCGCGCAGGAATCCGGGTCAGCATACGTGGCAGCCGGTCGACTTGCACGGTCAGAAGCTTCTGGGCAATGTTTCGACCTCGGCTGCAATGCCGACACCCACTGCTGGAGGCGGCGGAGGCCATTGCGCGATGGGTGCGGCAATCGCTTGCCTGGCGAATCGTTGGTATGATAGGCTGACAGCCTGACCATGCCGCTCGCTGCCTCCACCCCGATCCGCAAGCGCAAGCTTTATGAAGAGATCGTCGACCGCCTGGAAGCCTCGATGCTCGACGGAAGCCTTGCGCCGGGCGAGCAGCTGCCGTCCGAGCGCGAGCTGATGTCCACCTTCCAGGTCGGCCGCACCGCAGTGCGCGAGGCCCTGTTTGCCCTGAACCGAATGGGGCTGATCAACCTGCAGAACGGCGAGCGTGCCATCGTCACCCAGCCGAGTGCATCAACGCTGCTCGACGAGCTGTCACCCTCGATCCGCCACATGCTGCAGGCCCCCGACGGGATCCGAAACTTCCAGGGCGCGCGCATTCTCTTTGAGGTCGCCCTTGCCCGCCATGCCGCCCAGCACGCTAGCGCAGCCGATATCGCGCGGCTGGCCGAGGCGTTGAATCGCAACAAGCAGGCCCTGGGTGACAACGACGCATTCGTCGAAACCGACGTTGGTTTCCACTTCGTGCTGGCCGAGATTGCGCGCAATCCGATCTTCACCTCGCTGCACGCGGCAATCGCCGCCTGGCTGAAGGAGCAGCGCGCCATTTCCGTGCGGCAGCCGACCTCTCCCGAGCATGCCTACAAGGCCCATGCCCGCATCCACAACGCGGTGGCCGCGCACGACCCGGATGCCGCCGAGCGCGCTGTCCGGCAGCACCTGGAAGAAGTCACGCGTTTCTACTGGCAGGCCAAGGCAGGGCAAGACTTGAAGCCCTGCGCCGTCACCGTCGATCGCGCTTCATGCAACCTGTGCGAATCCAAGATCGTTCAGCACTACACGTTGATCCAAGGCGCCGAAGCCGAGAAGGCTTCCTAACCATTCCCGTCCGACCTCCAGGAGGCTCTAATGCACAAGTGCAGTTTCCCGACTCTCGTACATTGCGTGCTGTCGTCGGCACGCGTGCTCGCAGCCGCGGTGGCGGTCGTCGGCCTGACGGCCGGCGCGGCCGCCGCCAAGGAGTACAAGCTCTCGCATTCAGGCGACGCCCAGCATCCCAACCACCTGGCGCTTCTCGACATGGTCAAGCGCATTGCTGAGCGTACCAATAACGAGGTCACCTTCAAGATCTTTCCCAACAACGAGCTGGGCTCGCCCCCGGAGCAGACCGAGCAACTGCGCCGCGGCGTGATCGAGTTCGGGATCATGTCTCCCTCGCAGCTCGACAAGTACGACCGCGCCTTCGGCGTCGTCTTTATTCCCTACCAGTTCGACGGCTACGAGCACGCTCATCGCACGCTCGACGGGACGGCGAACAAATGGCTGCGCGGCTACGCCGAGAAGGCGGGCTTCGAGTACATCGCTAATTTCGAGTGGGGCTTCCGTGCACTGACCAACTCCCGCCGTGCGGTCGAACGGGCCCGAGGACGTCAAGGGGATGAAGCTGCGGGTGCCGCCGGAGATCCAGATCAAGGCCGCGATGGAGTCGCTCGGTGCGGTGACCGCGACCATCGCGTTCCCCGAGGTGTACACCGCGCTGGCGACCAAGACCGTCGACGGGCAGGACAACCCGGTGGCGACCGATTACTCGAGCAAGTTCTACGAGGTGCAGAAACACCTGGCCCTGACCAAGCATGTCTATACGCCAATGTTCCTGCTCGCCAACGCCAATGCCTGGAAGGGTCTGACGCCGGCGCAGCGGCTGATCATCTCCGAGGAGGGCGTGAAGGCCGGCAACGTGGCGCGCAAGCAGGTCCAGGACAAGGAGAAGTGGTACATCGCGGAAATGGAGAAGGCGGGCGTGCAGACCACCTATCCGGACGTTGCCAAGTTCCGCGCCCTGATGGGACCGGCCAACGTCGCGATCAAGGAGTACGTCGGCGCGGCCGCCTGGGACGACTGGGCCAAGCTGGTCGAGGCTTCGCGGACGAAGTAACGACCGGTCGCGGAGGGGCCGAGCCGCTCCCCGCCGCCGAACCGTCCCTAGCAGCCGCCAGCGGCAATCCCACCCGATGCTGACTCTCTCGATCTTCGGCGCACTGATTCTGCTGATGCTGGTCAGCGTGCCGATCGCGATCAGTCTGGCGCTTACCGCCATGGGCGCGATGTGGTGGCAGGGGGGCGATGCGCTGCTGATCATGATCGCGCAGCGTATGTACGCGGCCACTACCTCGTTTCCGCTGCTGGCGATACCGTTTTTCGTGCTGGCCGGCAACCTGATGAACACCGGAGGGATGACGCAACGCATTTTCGGCGTCGCCCGCCTGGCGGTCGGCCGGCTACAGGGCGGGCTTGGCCCATGTCAATGTGATCGCCAGCATGATCTTCGCCGGTATGTCCGGCTCGGCAGTGGCCGATGCCGTCGGCCTGGGAACGATCGAGATCCCGGCAATGGAGGAGGCGGGTTACCGCAAGCGCTTTGCCGCTGCTCTCACCGCCGTGTCCTCGACGATCGGGCCGATCATTCCGCCGAGCATCCCGTTCGTGATCTACGGTGCCGTGGCCAATGTTTCAATCGGCGCGCTGTTCCTCGCCGGTATCATCCCCGGACTGCTGATGGGCGGGGCCTTGATGTTGGCGATCGCGCTGATGGCCCGCAACGGCCGGATGCCCCGCTCGCCAAAGCGTCCGCCGGTCGCAGTGGCGTGGCCGATCCTACTCGACGCGCTGCCAGCGCTGCTGATGCCCATTCTCGTGGTGGGCGGCATCCTGACCGGCGTCGTCACGCCGACCGAGGCCTCGGTGCTGGCCACGCTGTACGCTCTGGGCCTTGGGCTCTTCCATTACAAGGAGCTCAAATTCAAGGACCTCGGCGAGATCTTCTGGATCTCCGGGCGCGAGACGATTCAGGTTCTGATCATCATTGCCGCCGCCGGCGCGCTCGGCTGGGTGCTGGTGCAGCAGCAGATTCCCAACGCGATTATCCATGGCATTCTGGGCATCACCAGCGAGCCCTGGGCCGTGCTGCTGCTGGTCAACCTGATCCTGCTCGTGCTGGGCTGCTTCATGGAGACCATCGCCATCATGATTATCGTGACCCCAATCTTCCTGCCGCTGATGGTCAAGATCGGCGTCACGCCGGAACAGTTCGGCGTCATCCTGGTGCTTAACTTGATGATCGGCCTGCTGACGCCGCCGGTCGGGTTGTGCCTGTACGCAATCTCGAGCGTGAGCCGGGTGCCGATATCCGAACTGGCCCGCGAGATCGGACCGTATCTGGCGGCGCTGCTGGTCGTTCTGGGGATCGTCACCTACGTGCCGGCGGTCTCGATCTGGCTACCCAGAGTCTTCGGCTTCGGAGCTTGAGCCCATGGCCTTTCTGAACGCGCTAGACCGCGCCCTGGCCGCGTTGCTGCGCGCTTTGGTGATCGCCGCGCTGATCCTGATCCTGGTCCTGATCACGCTAGGGGTGCTCGTGCGCCTTGTGCCGTTATTCTCGATGAGCGGCTACGACGAAGTCATCGAGTTCCTGGTCGCCTGGATGACCTTCGCCGGAACTATCGCATTGTGGCGCCAGGGCTTGTTGTTCCGCATTGATCTGCTTGTCTTCCTGCCGCCCGGCCTCGCGCTGCGGGGGCTGCAAGTTTTATCGCGGCTCCTGATGCTGGTCTTTGCGCTCGTGTTCACCTGGAAGGGCTGGGAGTTCACCGCCGGCAGCATTGAGACAATGCCTTTTCTCTTCGTCTCGAAGATTCCCTGGTACGCGTCGATGCCGGTGTGCGGGGCGTTCATGGTTGTCTACGCGCTGACCGATCTGGTGCGCACGATGCGTGGAAACCATGCTGCTGCCGCCTTTTCCGCGGCTTAGGGGACGAGGATGAGGAGAATCGAATGACCATCGCGGCCGATACCCGACTGGTCACCGTTCGGGACCTGAGCGACTTCGGCGCGGGGGTCCTGGCTGAGGTCGGCGTTCCCGACGACGAGGCGCGCGAAATCATCGACAACCTGATCCAGGCTGACCTGCGCGATGTCGAGTCGCACGGCGTGGTGCGCCTGCCGATCTACGTGCAACGGCTGGCGGTCGGAGCGATCAACCCGCGGCCACGCATCCGCATCGTGCGCGAAACGCCGAGCTCGGCGGTGGTCGACGGCGACAACGGCATGGGTCAACTTGTCGGTATGCGTGCGATGCAGATCGCGATCGACAAGGCGCGCAGCGGCATGTGCGTCTTCGTCTCGGTGCGCAACAGCAACCACTACGGCGCTGCCGCGTCCTTCGCGCAGATGGCCAGTACGCAGGACATGATCGGCCTGAGCTACACCATTGGTGGCATCAACCACATGGTGCCCTGGGGCGGCGCCGAGGCGCGGCTGGGCAACAACCCGTTTGCGGTTGCGATCCCCGCCGGCGCCGAGCACGCGGTCGTGCTCGATATGGCCTGTTCGGTTGCAGCGCGCGGCAAGATCATTGTCGCCGCCAAGGAGGGCACACCGATTCCGCCCGACTGGGCGGTCGGGCCCGATGGCCAGCCCACTACCGACGCGCTCGAGGCGCTGAAGGGCTTCGTGCAACCCGTGGGCGGTCCCAAGGGCTATGCGCTGACGATGACCATCGGGTTGCTCAGCACGATGCTCTCGGGCGCTGCGTTCGGCAGCGAGGTCACGCATATGTATGACGACCTGGAGCACCCGCAGAACATCGGTCACTTGTTCGGCGTGCTGCCGGTGTCGCTGTTCGAGGAGATCGACGTGTTCCGGCGGCGCATGGACCAGGCGATCGGCGAGATGCGCAACGCGCGGCGAGCGCCGGGTGTGGAGCGCATTTACGTGCCTGGCGAGCGTGAGGAGATCAGCCTCGCACACCGTCGCCGCCACGGCATCCCGATCGGCGTAGGCGTGCTGGCCGAGCTGAACGAACTCGGCGCACGCTACGGCCTGCAGCTTGCTTCGGCGGAACATCCGCGTCGCCCCTGAGCATGATCGATCCGACCGCGCGCGTGCGCATCGGCCGAACGGCGCTCGAGGTCTCGCGCTTGGGCTTCGGCTCAGCGCCGCTCGCGGGGCTGTTGCGGGCCACGACGGAACACGACGCGAAGGCGGCCGTCGCCACTGCGCTCGGCGCCGGTCTGTGCCACTTCGACGTCGCGCCCCAGTACGGGGGCGGGCTCGCCGAGCAACGGCTCGGCCAGGCCCTGCGGGGCGTGCCGCGCGAGCGCCTGGTGGTGTCGAGCAAGGTCGGCAAGATCGTGTGCCTGAACCCGGACGCGCCGCCTCAGACGGTCGGCTTCGTCGGCGCGCCGGCGCACGAGATCGAATACGACTACTCCTACGACGGCGTGCGCCGGTCGCTTGACGCAAGCCTGACTCGCCTCGGAATGGATCAGGTCGACCTGCTCTTCATCCACGACGTGAACCGCAGGTACCACGGCAATCGGGTCCATCAACGGCTCGCCGAGGCGCTCGACGGAGCCTGCCGGGCGCTGGCGGAACTGCGCACCCAGGGCGTGATCAAGGCTTTCGGCCCGGCAACCAAGGACCTTGACATCGCCTGTGCTTTCGTCGAACACGCCGACGTCGATTGCATCCTGCTGCCCGCACGCTGCACCCTGCTCGACCGCAGCGGTGCGCGCACGTTGCTGCCTATGTGCCAGGCGCGCGGCATCTCGGTGCTCGCGGCGGCGCCCTTCGAATCGGGCATCCTCGCCACCGGCTCCGTGGCCGGGGCGAGCTTCGACTATCGGCCGGCGTCGGCGGAGATACTGGCCCGCGTGCGGACGATCGAAACCGTGTGCGCGCGATTTCGGATCTCGATCGCCGCCGCGGCACTGCAGTTCCCGTTGCGTTTTGCCGCGGTGGCGAGCGTGGTCACCGGCATGCGGTCTGCCGCTGAGGTTCGGCAAAACATCGACTTGTCTCGGACGCCGATCCCGGAGGCCTTCTGGTCCGAGCTGGAGCGGACCTCTCCCCCGGAGTGAGCCTGCGCGGGCTCCGTGGTCGCTTCGCCGGTGCGCCGATTCGAATAGCAGCGCCCACGGAGTTGGTCACTTGGTTTAAGATCCTCTGACAAAAATGATCGGAGGAGACGCGCGGCATGTCGGACCTGAAGACTTACCCCGAGGGAACACCGTTCACCGGCCGGATCGGTCGCACGGCCTCGGCATCGGAACCGGCGTGGCCGATTGCAAAGCGTCCCCGCGACGGCACGCCTAACGTTATGGTGATATTGCTCGACGACGTGGGGTTCGCCCAGCTCGGCTGCTATGGCTCCGACATCCGCACGCCCACTTTCGACCGGCTCGCTGCCGGCGGACTGCGCTACCGCGACTTCCACACCACCGCGATCTGCTCGCCTACACGCGCGTGCCTGCTGACGGGCCGCAATCACCATTCCAACGGTGTCGGCATCATCCAGGAAATGGCCACCGGCTATCCCGGCTACAACGGCAAGGTGCCGAAGGCCAACGGCTTCCTGTCGGAGATGCTGCTGAAGGAAGGCTACGCCACGCTGGCCATCGGCAAGTGGCACCTGACGCTGGCGAGCGAATACGCGTCCGGTGCCTCCAAGGCGCGCTGGCCGCTGTCACGGGGCTTCGAACGCTTCTACGGCTTCCTGGGCGGCAAGACCAGCCAGTGGGCGCCGACCCTGGTGCACGACAGTCACTACATCGACCCACCGGGCCGCCCGCAGGACGGCTACCACCTCAACGCCGATCTGGCCAATCGTGCCGTTGAATACCTGACCGACCTGCGTTCGATCGCACCGGACAAGCCCTTCTTCATGTACTACTGCCTCGGCGCGGGTCACTCGCCGCACCACGTCGAGCCGGAGTGGATCGAGCGCTATCGCGGCCGTTTCGATGCCGGCTGGGACCTCTGGCGAGAAACCGTGTTCGCACGCCAGCTGGAGATGGGCATCGTGCCGCCAGGCACCAAGCTCGCGCCGCGTCCCGAGCAGGTCACTGCCTGGGCGGACCTGTCGGACGACGCGAAGCGGCTCTACGCGCGGCAGATGGAGGTGTATGCCGGCTTCCTGGAGCAGACCGACCATCACATCGGCCGCGTCATCGACTTCATCGAGCGACTCGGCGAGCTCGACAACACGATCATCCTGCTCGCCTCGGACAACGGCGCGTCGGCCGAGGGCGGCGAGCATGGCTCGTTCAACGAGAACCTCTATGTCAACCTGATCGACCCCGGCGTCGCCGACAATCTGAAGCACCTGGATGATTGGGGCAGCGTCCGATCGTTTCCCAACTACTCCTGGGGCTGGGCATGGGCCGGCAACACGCCTCTGCGTCGCTGGAAGCGTTATCTGCACCAGGGCGGCATGAGCGATCCGCTGATCGTCCATTGGCCCAAGGGCATCCAGGCGCGCGGCGAGATCCGTGACCAGTACGTGCACGTCGTCGACGTGGCTCCGACGATCCTGGAACTGCTCGGCGTTGCTCCGCCCGCAGAGCTGGATGGCGTCGCTCAGCGGCCGCTGGAGGGGGTCAGCTTTGCGCACACGCTGAACGATGCATCGGCACCGACAAAGAAGCGCGTCCAGTACTACGAGATGATGGGATCCCGCGCAATCTGGGCGGACGGCTGGAAGGCGGTCGTCGAGCAGCCGCAGGGCGCAATGATGACCGACGAGATGCTGGCAGCCCAGAAGTGGGAGCTCTACCACGTTGCGGAGGACTTCTCGGAGAGCACCGACCTGGCGCAGAAGCATCCGGAACGACTCGCCGAACTGATCGAACGCTGGTGGGTCGAGGCGGGCAAGTACGATGTGCTGCCGCTCGACTCGCGGATGCAGCTGAGGATGCGCGAGCGCAAGCCCTCCACCATAGGAAAGGGTCCGCGCACCGTCTACTACCCCGGCGGCGCACCGCATTTCGAGTACACGGCGGTCAACCTGAAGAACAAGTCGCATCGGATTGCCGCCGAGGTGGAGATTCCGCCTGACGGCGCTGAAGGCGTGCTGCTCGCCCATGGCAGCAGCTTTGCCGGCTACTCGCTTTACGTCAAGAACCGGCGGCTGATCTATGTCCACAGCTACCTCGGACTCTCCGAGTATCGGATCACGTCCGACGAGGAAATCCCATCCGGCCGCATCACGCTCGCGCTGCGCTTCGAGAGGACCGGCGAACACCAGGGCCACGGCACCCTCTATTGCGATGACCGGCCGATAGGTGCCGGCGAGATTCCCCGAACCGTACCCGCGGTGATAGAAACCTCCGGGGAAGGCTTGTGCTGCGGCTATGACAGCGGCCTGCCGGTGACCGATGACTATGTGGCGCCTTTCCGGTTCACCGGGACGATCGCGCGGGTCATCGTGGACGTCGATGACCTTCGCCCGCCCGATCCGGACCTGCAGTTGAAGGCGGCGATGAACGACCAGTGAGCAATCACGCAAGATATTGATACCTCCAGGAGACAGGCCATGGTTTCTTCTTCAAGGCATCGCTCGATCCGCAACCCGGCCAGCCTTCGCAAACGGACGCTGCTCGGCGGGCTGGCCGCCGCAATGGTCGGCTGCCTGCTGCCGGGTGCCGTGTCGGCGCAGGACTACCCATCGAAGCCGATTCGGATCATCGTGCCGTACGGCCCCGGCGGAAATACCGACATCGTCGCGCGCACCATCGGTCAGAAGCTGCAGGACTACCTGGGTCAGCCGGTCGTCTTCGACAACCGCGGCGGCGCGGCCGGCACACTGGGCGTCGGAATCGCCGCCAAGGCGCCGGCGGACGGCTACAACCTCGTCATCGGCGATCTGGGTTCACTGGTCATCGCCAGGCACTCGATTCCTTCGCTGGGCTATCAGCCGCTGGAGGACTTCGTGCCGATCTCGCTCGTCAGCGCCGTTTCCATCGTCGTCAGCACCAAGCCCGATTCGCCGTTCAACTCCTTTGCGGATATCCTGGCCCGTGCCCGGGAGCAGCCCGGCAAGCTGACCTACGGCACCAGCGGCGTCGGGGCGCCGGGGCACCTGGCAATGGAACTGGTCCGCTCGCTGACCAATGTCGACATGATTCATGTGCCCTTCAAAGGGGGCGCCCAGACCGTGACCGCCGCAGTCGGCGGTCATATCGACTTCATGGTCGACGGCGCAGCGTTCGGTCAGATCAAGAGCGGTCGGCTCAAAGCGGTAGCCGTCACGGGTCCGCGCCTGCCGGCATTGCCCGACACCCCTGGTATCGGCGAAACGCTCGACGGGTTCAGCTTCACCAACTGGTGGGGAATGCTGGCGCCGGCCGGCACGCCGCCCGACGTGGTACGACGCTTGAATGAGGCCTTCACCAAGGCGACCGAACTGCCGGAGATCAAGGAGCGGCTGAGCAGCCTCGGTCTTGCAGCCCGCAGCGGGTCTCCCGAGGATTTCGCCCGCCACCTGAAAAGCGAGACGCAAAAGGTGGATCAGCTGGTGAAGTCGGCGGGGATCAAGTTCGAGTGACCAGCCTGAGCTACGAGTTGAATTCTCGAAGGATCTGCGGGCACTGCCCGACAAGATATTCTCTCTATGCAATATCGGATCACCACGGATCGTAGGTGCCAATACTCCAGATGTGTCCTTCGAGGTCGCTGCAGATGAAGCCGCGACCACCATAGTCCTCGTCCCTGATCTCCATCAGAATCTTTGCGTCTTGCGCCTTGGCGCGCGCATAGACCGCGTCTGCGTCGGCTACGACCAAGTAGGCGCTTTGCGTTTCGGCGCCCCCGATCTCGTCGGGCTGCGTAATGAGACGTCCCCACTCGGATTCGCTTTTCAGGACCGATCCAAGCATGATCATGCCGTTGCCGAATGTCAGTTGTGCGTGCGCAATGGTGCCGTCCTCGTTCGGGTGGACCGCCTGCTTTTCGAAACCGAATGCGGTGCAGAGCCATTCGATCGCAGCCGGCGCATCGCGATAGCGAAGGCAGGGAATGACGGTGGCCTTGGTGCTCTTTCCGACTGACGACATGATTGGTGTCTCAATGGGGATGAACTGGTTCGCTTATCCTACTGGAATGCGATCGGTTCGCCATTGACGGCCCAGCTCACGCCGAACCGGTCGGTGAGCATGCCGAAGGTCTTAGACCAGAACGCCGGCGCAAGCGGCATCGTGATCTTTCCGCCCTGCGACAACGCGTGAAAGACCGTCTTGGCTTCATCGACAGTGTCGTACTGCAACGCGAGCATCACGCCTTTCATCCCCTCGAACGGCATTCCCGGAGGTGCGTCACCGGCGAACAGCATCGCGCCGCCGGGCAGCTTCAAGCACGCATGCATGATGCCGTCGCCGCTCGGGGGAGGGCCATCACCGCACCCGACGTCACCGCCGGCGCCTGCCGCCATCGGTGGCATTTCGGCATAGCTCATCATCGTTTCGATCTTCGCGCCCAGCGCCTTCTCGTAGAAGGTGTAGGCCTCTCTGGTCTTGCCGTCGAAGCTAAGGTAGGGGGTCAAAGTGGTGGGCATGCTGGACTCCAGAATGAAAGTGGACGTTTTCGAGGTGCCTGCATGAACCAGACGAACAGCCTGGTCGGTTTTCGACAGGGCAGAAGAACTTTCTTCCAGTATTTGTCAGCCGCCCGCAGAGTCTGGCCCATGACGGATCAGGGGTAGTAGCGCGCCCTCATGCGCTGGCAATAGGCTTCCAGCGTCGGCCGCGCCTTGGCATGCTGCTGGATCGGCGAGTCGAAAGGCACCCAGAGGAGATTGGCGAGGAAGGCATAGGCAGAGGCGTCCAGAGAATGGGGTTCGGCGCCGAGCATGTAGGGCTGGTCACCCAGCAGGTCGGCCAGCGCAGTGATGTCGCGGCAGCCGATCGCGTGGATCTCGTCGGGTGTGTGCCGCCCCATGCCGTGGCCATGCATCTCGCGCAGCATGCCGCGCCGGGCCATTGGCGGGACGATCCAGCGCAGCGGCGCGGGCATGGCGCCGAAGAAGGCCTCGCGGGTCTTTCCCCAGGCGTCGTCGGTCGACCATCGGGTGTGCACGGCGGTCCAGTACAGGTTTTCTTCCAGCAGGCGCTCGAAAGCGGTGGTCAGTGCCCGGTCGCGCGCCGACAGGCCGGCGTCCAGCCGATCACCGTACTTCGACACCAGGTACTCGGCGATGAGGTGCGAATCGGCCACCAGCGTGCCATCGTCGTCTATGTAGGGCAGCTTGCGTTTCGGGGCCTTCAGAACGTCGCCGCTGTTCACGGTTTTAAACGGCAGGCCAGCCATGCGCAGGTAGGTTTCCGCCTTCATGCAGAATGGGCTGGCATTGGGCAGTCCGAAGGCCGGCGAGAACTGGATCAGCTTGATCATGTGCACCCTCTGGTGGTTGGGGCGATGCTGGTGGGGCCAGGCGTGGCAGGGGAAATCTGGAAGACTGTCTCGCCTCGGTCCAGTTGATGATCTGGCGGCCCAGAAGGATGATCGCGGCATTCCGGGTGTGGGGCAAGCCGCGGGACGCGAGCCCCTGGGACGCAAAGGACGGACCGTACCCGATCTGACTGCTCATCGTCGCAATGCGGCGAAGGCCCTGCGGCTCCCAGTCTCGAATCGACAGAAGCACCGCCACGCCCTGCTTATCCGGACGAGGCGCGTCGCCGAAGCCTGGTGCAAATCGTTCATCCGCTCGCCAGCTTCCGCAGTTCTCGGCCAGTTCACGCGCGCTTCTGCGACCGCGGCGATGGGCAATCCGGCGCTCCCCTTCACCGTCGAAACGGCTCTGGACGTAGTCGGCCAGATTGCGAACGATGAAGTGCCTCTGCCAAGCCAGTCGAAGTCCGGCGACCTTCGCCGGATCCGGTACCCGACGGCATCGTCCCATCCGATCGGCACGAGAAGGCGCTCAGGCTCGGCGCGTCAGCGGTACGAGACTGCACCGTCCGTGATTGAACGCACAGACCGCACCAGCATCAGCTTCTCGTCCGAACAATCGTCCTGTTGGGCGTCAGCGCCGTGACCCGTTCTGGGTCGTCTTCTGAGCAGTGCAGGTGTAGTCGACATGCCACTGATGCGTTCGAGACCTCCACCGTGAAGCGCTCTGACGAGAGTGCGACGCTGGTCTCGGAAACGCTCCAGACCCTTGGCGACATCACGGCAAGTCAGACCCTGTGCCTTCAACAGGCGCTTGAGGGGTGATCGATCAGGTGCGGCAGTTCAGACATGGTGTCGTATTGTGATACCACCTGAGCCGGATTCTGGTTCTTTCATCACGGACGGGTCGATTTGTGTGCCTTTCGGGCATTCTCCAGCAACTCCACAACGACAAGCGCCTTTCCCATGACACGCACATCTCAATCTCGCACGAGGCCACGTCAGGCAGCAGCGCCGCCATGCTCAGCCACTTGATCGACAACAGCCAGGTAGGTGATCTCGTGTTCACCCGTATCGACGTCAAACCGTTGCGGGAGGTTGCGGCGTCGACGGGAAGCTGGACGAACCACGTGGGCATCGCAGTCGGCAGCGACGGCCAGGGGCTCATCGTGGCGGAGAGCACCTTCGCCGCTGTCGAGAACGATGACCCCTGTCCGATTTCATCCGGCGTTCACAGGATGGCCGCGTTGCCATCGATGCGAACCGGATCTCGACCCTGGATGCTGGATCCAGGCGGCAGTTCTGCTCGCGCTTCGTCCACGAGGTGATGGCCGGGCTGGCGCCCGTGGAGCATTTGCGCGCCTCGCTGAAGGCGTGTTCGACGGCCGAATCGCGTTCCGACTCACTCTGAAAGGGGGAACGACATGCTGGTCACGATCGCCATCGTCTTTGGGTGCTGCTGGATCCTCGAGCGCCGGATTCCGGGTTGGCGGCTTCCCGCCGTTCGAACCTGGCCGCTCCGCGTGCTGGCGATCAACGCCATACAGCTCGGGGTGGTGCTGCTCGCAGGATTGAGCTGGGAGCACTGGTTCGCAAGCCGGTCAGTCTTCGGGCTGTCCGACCATGTCGGCCCGGCAGTCGGTGGACTGATCGCCTACGTGATCGCGACCTTCGTCTTCTACTGGTGGCACCGGTTGCGCCACGAGGTGCAGTGGCTGTGGGTCGGATTCCATCAGATCCACCACAGCCCGCAACGGCTCGAGGTGATCACCTCGTTCTACAAGCATCCGGGCGAGATGGTGGTCAACTCGATCATTGGCAGTCTGCTGGTCTATACGCTGCTCGGTCTGTCGCCAGAGGCCGGGGCGGTGTACACGCTGTGTACCGCACTCGGGGAATTCTTCTATCACACCAACGTGCGAACGCCGCGCTGGATCGGCTACATCTTCCAGCGCCCCGAGATGCACCGCATTCACCATCAGCACGGTCGACATCGCAACAACTATGGCGACATCGTCTGGTGGGACATGATGTTCGGCACCTATGAAAATCCGCTGACTTGGGACGGGCGGTGTGGGTTCGACCCGGAAAAGGAGGAACGGCTGGGGTCGATGCTTTGGTATCGCGACGTACACCGGGATTGAAATGGCTTGTTGAAAAGACTCGCCCTCCACACGGTTTTTTGCTTAAATATACACCGTATAAATAAGGAGAGCCCTGTGATCACCGCACATGTGTTCATCGCCATCAGTCTGGATGGCTTCATCGCTCGACACGATGGCGACATCGATTGGCTTTTGCAGAGGGATGACCCGACTGAGGACCATGGCTACACGGACTTCATCGCTGACAAGGACGTGATCGTCATGGGACGGGGGAGCTATGAAAAGATCGTTACCTTCGACAAGTGGCCCTACGATCGCCCCGTCGTCGTGCTATCGAAACGACTCGCCGGAAAGGCAGTACCCGAGGATCTGAAGGACCAACTACGTTTTTCCAGTCTGGATCCAAAGAATTTGCTGGAGGAACTGGCTGGGCGGAACATCCGCCGGGTTTATGTCGACGGCGGGCAGTTGGTGCAGTCGTTTCTCGGCGAGGGACTGATCCAGGACATGGTCATCACGACTGTCCCGGTATTGATCGGTGGTGGACGGTCCTTGTTCGGAGAACTGTCGCACGACATTGATCTGGAGCTGGTTTACAGCCGCAGCTTTCCGTCTGGTTTAGTGCAATCCACTTATCGTCTGGCGCCATGACGCGGGCACGAGGCCGACCGCCGCAAGGGAAGGGAGTGGCACGCGACGACATCCTTACCGCCGCGCTCGACCTGTTGAGTGAGGGGGGCCGGCAGGGATTGACCATGCGTGCTCTCGCGTCCCGACTGGGCGTCACGCCGATGAGTCTTTACCACCATGTAGAAGACCGCGCCGGGCTGCTGCGGTTACTGTCCGACCGCGTTTACGGCGAAGTCCTGGATGGCATGGACGGGTCTGCAGATCGGCCTGCGGAAATTCGAGCACTCCTTGTCCGCTATCACGACGTTGTGGGAAAACATCCGCAGTTGACCCTGGCCATTTTTTCCGAGCCTCGAGCGTTTGCAGGAGTGAGCCGTCAGATCACTGACCGCCTGGGATCATTGCTTGCCGCGATCACTTCGGAATGCCTGCTCTGGCGAGACATACTGATCGATCACGCACACGGAAGTGGCCTTGCCATCACTTCGGCCTCCGGTGATCGATTGAAGGGCAATGCCATGAGAGAACAGTATCTGCAAGCACTGGACCGCTTGTTGGGTCTATTGGTTCAGGTCACGAGCGACCGTGCCTGAGAGCAGAAACGGCAAGACCTCGGCATTCCAGATTCCGTCCCATGATCCGGGCACCTGCAGCAGGTGTAAGTGCCCGCGGATCCGCGTACTCGCTATGGTCAAGCGCACGCCGGATCGGAGGAGTCGCCGACCCTGGCGCCGCCGACGGTAGCGGTCAGATTGGGAAGATCCGACCCGACAGAGAAGACGCCGACACCCAGGTCGCCGTAAGCACGGTAAATGGTTTCAGCCATTCCGCTTCTTTTGTCATCCCTGAACTCACCATCCTGGAGGAAAACAACCAGATCCGCGGCGGTCGGGGTTACCGGCGTGAAGGTCAGCAGGTAGCAACCGGCGATGGGCGCATTGAAGCGGACGTGCGCCCGGTTCAGGAACTTGTTGCCGGTAGCGTTGTTGGCATTGATCGGGCCGAAGATGTCAAGGGTATTGACCGTGAACGGCGCGACGCCGGGGAAGACGTCGGTATACAAGTCCGGCATCCCGTTGGCTTGCACGCTTTCGAACTCGTTGTATCCGGTGAGGCCTATATTTTCGGCGCGTGCCAGTGCATCGATTGCCGCGCTTTGCGACGGCACTTCGAGCTTCAGGTGATGAAGAAAACTGAAGATGCTGGTGAACGCAGGGGTGTTCTTATGGCCGCCGGTCAGCACCCGGTATATCGGTCCGAAACCCAGGCCGACAGGATCATCGTCGCCAGGCCCCGAGTCGAAGAGATCGAAAAGGATCTCGTGGATCGATACTTCCGAATAAGAACCATCAAGAGTCACGTTCGGATAGGTGGTGCCCGTGGCCGGATCCCTCCACAGTCGGTTGTTCGGTATGACATCCAGGTCGAGATTGATATCGGCTCCAGACCTCTGTCCCGGCCCCGACGTATTGACTACCACGGGATCGTTCAGGATCATGCCCGCCATCGCGTAGCCGTAACCCTCGCCGAAGGCGAGCGACGGGTCCAGGAGATCGACTGTGATTTCGTGGGAGCCATTCGGGCTGTCCGAGCGACTGAACTTCGCCTCGAAGTAATGCGCCCATTCATGCGCAATGATGTGGCTGTCATATTCGTCGGTATCGACATCCGCTGCACCGAGGATGTACATGCCCTCCTTGATGTTGAAGCGTTTCGCCGTCGATCGACTGACGTAGAAGGAGCCCGGAATGTCCCCCACTGAGGGAGCGAAATTCGATGCAGGCTTGTTATTGATACTCCAGTGGACGTCGAGCGGAGGGAATACCACGGCCGCGTCGACCGCCTTCACCATCTGTTGCGCCTGGTAGATCACATCCAGGATGGCAAATGGACCGGCCGCGCGAGGATTTGAATAACGGGTGCCGTCCCAGCCCGACGCAGCATTGAAGTTCAGTGTCAGGTTGCTCGTGCCGGTTGCGGCAAGTGAGTCGACTTCGTACAGCTTGTCGGCGTTGGTATTGTCGATGACCTTCGTGTTCGGCGTCGTCGTATCTCCGAGCGCAGCCTTCACAACAACGCGAACACTGGCGTTTTCCGGCACGCCCGCAAAGGCGTATTCGCCGTTGTCGGAGGTATTACCGGTAAGCAGTGTTGTGCCGGGCGGGCTTTGCACTTCGACGACGGCCCCTCGTATCGGTCTCTCACTTGGCGTCGAATACCCGATTCCGTTGCGGCTGACGTCGTAGTCCGTGTATGTCGCGCGGCCGGATACGGTGACCGACTTGACGGCAGTCGGCGCCCCGCCGCCACCGCCGCCGCAGCCCGCGAGAATAAGCGCGATCGTCAGTGCGACTGCCGATGATCGAAAGCTGGTGTGTCGGCGCAAGGAAAGTTGGGCGTCACGAACCGTGCGGCAAGCGTTTCCTACAGAAGGCAGAATCCTCATCGTTCTCTCTTTATTGTTCAGTAGTCGGCTCCCTGCGCAGGAGCTCCAGCGGAAACGCCGCCCAATTAAAACCGATTTGGCCGTCGGGTCGCTGAACAAGTTGGAGGAATCCTGACTGAATCGCTACAGCAAGCTGCAGAGGGTCAAGAGCGCAGAAATCGACGCGCCAATGCGGGCTGCATATTCCGGCGGCAATCGACGATCAGGTACATCACGACCTGGTTGCCCAGGACGCGATAGATCACCAAGTAGGGCTTGGGCTTGCATGCGTCTGGCGGTGCCGGCGGGAATCGCCCTTGCAGGGCGCGCTGCCGCTTGCAAGCGGCAGCCGGCTCGCAGGCGCAGGCCAGTCCGCAGGGACTGTCCCGCGTCCGGCTCGCCCCCGCGTCCGCAAGCGGACGCGAGTCCGATCCCCTCGCAGTGCCGCAGCCGAAATGACAAGGGCTACCCCTACGGGGCAGCCGTATGTTGGAACAAGCCGGCGGGAATCGCCCTTGCAGGGCGCGCTGCCGCTTGCAAGCGGCAGCCGGCTCGCAGGCGCAGGCCAGTCCGCAGGGACTGTCCCGCGTCCGGCTCGCCCCCGCGTCCGCAAGCGGACGCGAGTCCGATCCCCTCGCAGTGCCGCAGCCGAAATGACAAGGGCTACCCCTACGGGGCAGCCCTTGTCATTTCGATTGGTGGAGCCGGCGGGAATCGAACCCGCGTCCGGAAGTCTTCTACGATCAGTTCTACGTGTGTAGTGACGTCTTTGTATTCTCGTTGCCGTTACGCCGACGCACAGGCTCAACCGACAACCAGCTACCTATTTTTTAGCTCCTCACCAAGTAGCCCGGCAAGGCACGATTCGGTAAGAATGACGCTGCTGTCTCTTGCGAGACCCGGGCTACCGACAACCCGGTGCAGCGGCTAACTAGCCTTAAGCGGCTAGAGCGAAACGCTCGTCGTTTGCGTTTAAGTTTTCCCGATGGATTTACGAGGGTACGGGTCCTCGACACGCCCTGAGCCGCTTCAATACCCCCGTCGAAACCAGGTCGGCCCCAGACTTGCAAGTATAGGCTCCAACTCCGGAATTCAATAGCATGGCCGGACAGGTGGTCCGGGAAACGTTATAGACCGAGGAGCGGCGCCAGTTCCCGGGGATGCCGGATGAGTGCATCCGCCCCCCAGTCCTGCGGATCGTCGGCGTCGCCGCAATAGCCGTAGGCGGCAGCCACGGTTTTCATGCCGGCGGCGCGGCCGGCCACCACGTCGCGGAGGTCGTCGCCGACATAGACGCAATCGGCACCCGCGAGTCCGGTGGTCTTGAGCGCCAGCAGCATCAGGTCGGGATGCGGTTTGGGTCTGGCAGCGCTGTCACCGCCGTAGGTGACCACGCTGCGCTGAGACAGTCCGAGACGCTCGACGATCACACGAACGTAGCGTTCGATCTTGTTGGAGATCACGCCCCACTGGATCGACTCGGCTTCGAGTCGCACCAGCAATTCAGCCATTCCCTCGAAGAGCCGGGTATGGACGACGATGTCGCGCTCATAGCGCTCTAGAAACTCCAGGCGCAGCGCTTCATACGCGGGATCGTCCTTGCCCACGTTCAGCCCTTTTCCGATCAGTCCCCGCGCTCCGGCGGAGGCGAACGGACGCAGTTCCGAGACCGGCATCGGCGGCTGGTCGCGCTCGACGCGCATGGCATTGACCGGGGCCGCGAGGTCGTCGGCGGTGTCGGCGAGGGTGCCGTCCAGGTCGAAGAAAACGGCACGGGGCCGCGACAGCAGGATCATCGGGGTCAGTCCAGTGGCTTGCGCAGCGCAAGCATGTAGTTGACGCTGACGTCGCCGGGCTGAAGCCGGTAGTTCTGGGTCAGCGGGTTGTAGGTGAGGCCGGTCATCTCGATCAGGTCGAGACCGGCGCGCCTGGTTGCGCCGACCAGTTCCGACGGTTTGATCAGCTTGTCGAACTCGTGCGTGCCCCGGGGCAGCAGGCGCAGCAGGTACTCCGCGCCCACGATCGCAAACAGGAACGACTTGGGATTGCGGTTGATCGTGGAGAAGAAGAGGTAGCCGCCGGGCTTGGCAAGCCGGGCGCAGGCCTGCACCACGGCAGCCGGATCCGGTACATGCTCGAGCATCTCCATGCACGTCACCAGGTCGCGGCTGGCGGGTTCCCGGGCGGCCATGTCCTCCACCGCAATCCTCTCGTAATGGACCGCGACACCGCTTTCGAGCGCATGCAGCTCCGCGACCTTCAGCGGCTTGTCGGCCAGGTCGATGCCGGCAACCCGCGCCCCGTTGATCGCCATCGCTTCGGCCAGGATTCCGCCGCCACAGCCGACGTCGATCGCCTCCAGCCCATGAATCGATCCACCGCAATGCCTTTCGATCCAACCCAGCCGAAGCGGGTTGATCTGATGCAGCGGCTTGAATTCGCTGGTGGGATCCCACCAGCGCGACGCGAGCGCCTGGAACTTGGCCAGTTCGGCGGGATCGGCGTTGTCGGCATATGGCGCCGAGGTGTCAGAGGTTGATTGCATCCCGGCAGTTTACAGAACGCCGACCCCGCCTTCCCTCTGGACCAGCGCGGCGCGCGGGGGAAAGCCGATGCGCGGCTGACGGAGCGGTCAGCGACCGGCAGCGGCCCGCTTGTCGACCACGCCGGGAATGACGGTCGCTCCGGGAAACGCGTTCTTGAGGTCGTCCACGCCGGACTGCGGCCGGGCAAGCGATCGCAACTCCTCACGCTCCTGACGCTTGGCCGCGGTATCGATCTCCATCTTGCGGTCACGCTGCTCGACCAGGCCGGGCTTGGCCTCACCGTCCCGGTTGAACGACCAGGCGAGCATCGGCGGCCCGAAGGGCAGGACGTCGCCACCCGCGCCGCCGGGCTCGCCGGTGTTCCAGACGTGCCAGGTCTTGCCGTAACTGTTCATCTTCGCCTTCATCAACGGCAGTTCGGCAATGGCCGGGATTCCCGGCGCGACCAGCTGGCCGCTGAGGATCTCGGCGTTGTGAGGATGCCAGAATGCCTTCTCGGACGCGGGCAGCGAGTCGAACAGGGACTCGGCAATGATGTACTCGATGCCGGTGAGGTTGGCGTGCCTGCCATTTCCGTCGAACAGCGTGCACTGCGCGAACTCTTCGGTGACCTGGTGGCAGAAGTGATGGGCCTCCATCTGATGGTCCGGATGATCCTTCATCGGATGGAAGCCGACCAGGTAGATGTCCATCAGGCGCAGCGGCAGGTTGTCCTGCAGGATCCGGGCACCCGCCTCCAGCATGCGCGTCTTCGCGCTCTTCTCGGTGCCGGGAGGGATGCCGTCAGCGGCGGTCTGGCCGGCAGCGGTGAAGCCGGCCAGCCACGCGACTGTCGCCACCGCCGCGAGGGCGGCAGCGGTGGGTGCGATTTTCCGAAGTTTCATGAGCGATCCGTTAGCAGTTCGACTGTCGCGGGTGGCAATCGTCGTGCCCTCGGCCCGGGTACGGCCGCTTGAACAGGACAAAAAAAAGCCCCGCCGAAGCGGGGCTTTGATCATCACGTTACCTGCTCGGTCGATTATCTGACCGGACGGGTTCCGACGACTTCGATCTCGACGCGACGGTTCTTCGCGCGGCCATCCTTGGTCTTGTTGTCGGCGACCGGCTGTTTCTCGCCTTTGCCTTCAGTGTAGACACGGTTGGCTTCGATGCCTTTGCTGACCAGATAGGCCTTGACTGCCTCGGAACGACGCACCGACAACCGTTGGTTGTAAGCGTCCGAACCGATCGAGTCGGTGTGACCCACAGCGATGATGACTTCCAGCGCGATACCGCGAAGCTTGCTGGTCAGATCATCGAGCTTGGCCTTGCCATCCGGCTTGAGCACCGCTTTGTCGAAGTCAAAGAACGCGTCAGCTGCGAACGTGACTTTCTCGCTGGTCGCCTTGGGAGGAGGCGGTGGCGGCGGTGGAGGAGGTGGGGGCGGCGGAGCCGCTGGAGGAGGTGGCGGCGGTGGCGGTGGCGCTTTCGGCAACAGGTCGTCATCGCAACCTTTGATTGCCTGCGCCGGCGAGAAGAAACCTTGCCGGACGCAATTGCCAAAACCGCTCATGACCACGCCAGAATCCTGGCTCTGTACATACCCACTGTTTTTGGGATCAGCAGTGATGGTGGGGCCCTGGCCACCGCCACTGGATGCGCAGGCGGCGAGCAGTGATGCTGTCGCAGCCAGTGCACCAAGTTTGACCGATTTCTTCATATTTCTCCTCTCGGTGAGACGACTCTCAGCTGAAAAATCAACACCCTGACAGGACTCTTGCGCCGCAAGAAGGAAACCTGGACAAAGTGCGGTGAACCATAAGTACCGAAGTTTCGTGAACGATCAACTGGCACGCCCCGATACGAATTCGCCTAGCCGATTGTGCCATAGCGGACTGGCCCCAACCACGGTTCCGACGGCTTGGCGCGACAGCGAATTGCTGATTTGTCTCTCACTGACAACACGCTCGCCATCTATCCATACATCCGTCACCGCTTCGCGCCCGGCCGAGTAGACAAGTGTTGCAACCGGGTCGTAGACCGGACCATATTCCAGGGCCGCGAGGTCCACCGCCACCAGGTCTGCCTGCTTGCCGGTCTCGATCGTGCCGATCCGCTCGCTCAATCCGAGGGCCAACGCGCCGCCCAAAGTCATCGCCCGCAGCGTGCGGTGGGCATCGAACAGGGCCGCATCCCCGCTGCCGGCCTTGGCCAGTAGCGCGGTGAGGCGACCTTCGCCCAGTATGTCCAGCCGGTTGTTGCTGGCGGCGCCGTCGGTGCCGATGGCGATGTTGATGCCGCGACGTTCCAACGCGCCGATCGGAGCGATGCCGCTCGCGAGTTTCAGGTTCGAATGAGGGCAGTGGACCAGCGTGGCCCCCACCCGGGCCATCAGGGCGATGTCCTCGTCAGACAGGTGCACGCCATGGATCGCCATGAACTCGGGCCCGAGCAGCCCCAGCTTTTCGAGGCGCTCGATCGGGCGCAGCCCGTATTGGGCGATGCTGTCGTCGATCTCGCCTGCGGTTTCGTGCAGATGGGTTGCAACCGGCAGCTGCAGTTCCGCGGCCAGCGCCGCAACCCGACGCAGGGTTTCGTCCGAGTTGGTGTAAGGCGCGTGCGGCGAAAGGGTGAAGCTCAGGCTCGACTGGTCCCGTAGTTCGTCGCGCAGCGCCAGCCCTTTGCTCAGGTAGTCGCCGGGACCGGATCCGTAGGCCGAGGGGAAATCGAAGACGACGATCCCAAGCGCGGCGCGCATGCGCATCGCCAGCGCGGCGCGGGCCGTGGCTTCAGGGAAGAAATACATGTCGCTGAAACAGGTGACGCCGCCGAGCAGCATCTCCCGGCAGGCGAGCACGGTGCCGTGATAGACGAAGTCGTCGCTGACGAGCTCGCGCTCCATCGGCCAGATACGGGTCTCGAGCCAGGCCTTGAGCGTGAGGTCGTCGCCGGCGCCGCGCAGCAGCGACATCCCGGCATGGGTGTGGGCGTTGATCAGTCCCGGGATGAGCAGGTGGCCCGACAGCAGGGTGGGCACAACCTGCGGATGCTGCTGAGCGAGCGCGGCAGCCGGGCCGACGGCTTCGATACGACTGCCGCGGAGCAGGACCGCGTGGTCTGCCAGCACCGGCGAGCCGGCGGTGACCGGGGCGATCCAGCGGGGTTGTATCAGTTGCAGCGACTCGGCTGGGTCCATCACGGTCGGGGCTCCTCGGGGGCTCCTGGCTAGGGGAATTAGATCACAAGCGGAATAGTTTAAAATTCAAGGATTTAGCCCCCCGCAGAGGGGCGTGAAACACGTAACCGCAGCTTCCCGGGCCCATGGACCAATTCGCCAAAGAAACCGTACCGATCAGCCTCGAGCAGGAAATGAAGCGTTCCTTCCTCGATTACGCGATGAGCGTGATCGTGGGCCGGGCGCTGCCGGATGTCCGGGACGGCCTCAAGCCGGTGCATCGACGCGTGCTTTTCGCCATGCACGAGCTCAACAACGACTGGAACCGTGCCTACAAGAAGTCGGCGCGTATCGTCGGGGATGTGATCGGCAAGTACCACCCGCATGGCGATACCGCCGTCTACGACACGATCGTCCGGATGGCCCAGCCGTTCTCGCTGCGGTACATGCTGGTGGACGGCCAGGGCAATTTCGGCTCGGTCGACGGCGACAGCCCGGCGGCGATGCGGTACACCGAGATCCGCCTGGCGCGGATCGCGCACGAGATGCTGGCCGACATCGACAAGGAAACCGTCGACTTCGGCCCCAATTACGACGGCTCGGAGCGCGAACCGCTGGTTCTTCCGGCCCGCATCCCGAATCTGCTGATCAACGGCAGCACCGGTATCGCGGTGGCGATGGCCACCAATATCCCGCCTCACAATCTCGGCGAGGTGATCGAAGGCTGTCTGCTGGTCCTGGAGCAACCTGACGTCTCGATCGATGAGTTGATCGAAAAGATTCCGGCGCCGGACTTCCCGACCGGCGGCATCATCTACGGCGTTTCGGGCGTGCGCGAAGGTTACCGTACCGGCCGCGGGCGGGTGGTGATGCGGGCCAAGACCCATTTCGAAGACATGGAACGCGGCAATCGCCAGGCGATCATCATTGATGAGATCCCCTACCAGGTGAACAAGGCGGTCCTGCAGCAGCGCATCGCGGAACTGGTGAACGAGAAGAAGATCGAGGGCATCTCGGACATCCGCGACGAATCCGACAAGCAGGGCATGCGGGTCGTGATCGAGCTCAAGCGCGGCGAGAACGCCGACGTGATCCTGAACAACCTGTACAAGCAGACGCAGTTGCAGGACACCTTCGGCATCAACATGGTGGCGCTGGTCGACGGCCAGCCGCGGCTGTTGAATCTGAAGCAGGTCATCGAGTCTTTCCTGGCGCACCGTCGGGAAGTGCTGACCCGGCGGACGGTATTCGAGTTGCGCAAGGCCCGTGAGCGGGGCCATCTGCTGGAAGGACTGGCCGTCGCGGTTGCCAACGTCGACGAGATGATCGCCCTGATCAAGGCATCGCCGACCCCGCCGATCGCCAAGGAACGCCTGCTGGCCCGCAGCTGGGCCGCCGGCATCGCCTCCGCGATGGTCGAAAGGGCCTCCGGCGACGCGACTTCGCTGCGGCCGGACAACGTCGAGGCCGGCGTGGGGCTGCTGGCCGACGGCAGTTATCAGCTCTCGGACACGCAGGCGACCGAGATCCTGCAGATGCGTCTGCAGCGGCTCACCGGCCTCGAGCAGGAAAAGATCGTCGAGGAGTACAAGGAGGTCATCGAGAAGATCCTGGACCTGCTCGACATCCTGGCGCGTCCTGAACGGATCACCGGGATCATCCGCGACGAACTGCGCGTCATCGGCGAGGAATTCGGCGGCAAGCAGAAGGACACACGCCGCTCGGAGATCGAACTCAACACCAGCGAACTCGATACCGAGGACCTGATCACGCCGCAGGACATGGTGGTGACCCTTTCGCACACCGGCTACATCAAGAGCCAGCCGTTGTCCGAATACCGGGCCCAGCGGCGCGGCGGGCGGGGCAGACTGGCCGCCGGCACCAAGGATGACGACTGGATCGATCAGCTCTTCATCGCCAATACGCACGACATGATCCTGTGTTTCTCCGACCGCGGCCGGGTCTACTGGATCAAGGTCTGGGAGGTGCCTCAGGGCTCGCGTGCCGCCCGCGGCCGGCCGATCGTCAACATGTTCCCGCTGCTGGAGAACGAGAAGATCACCGTCGTGCTGCCGATCAAGGAGTTCGACGACAAGCACTACGTGTTCATGGCCACCAGCCTGGGAACGGTGAAGAAGACCGAACTGACCGACTTCAGCAATCCACGCAAGGCGGGCATCATCGCCGTGGATCTGGACGAGGGGGACTTCCTGATCGGCGCGGCCGTGACCGACGGCGAGCATGACGTGATGCTTTTCTCGGACGCCGGCAAGGCGGTGCGTTTCGATGAGAACGACGTGCGCAGCATGGGCCGTACCGCCCGCGGCGTTCGCGGCATGGCCCTCGAGGAGGGGCAGACGGTGATTGCGATGCTGGTGGCCGACAGCGACCAGCAGTCGGTGCTGACCGCGACCGAAAAAGGTTACGGCAAGCGCACGCCGGTTTCAGAGTACACCCGCCATGGCCGCGGCACCAAGGGCATGATCGCAATCCAGGCCTCGGAGCGCAACGGCAAGATGGTCGCCGCCATCCTGGTGGAGGAGAGCGACGAGATCATGCTGATCACCAACTATGGGGTGCTGGTGCGCACCCGGGTCTCGGAAATCCGCCAGATGGGTCGCGCCACCCAGGGCGTGACGCTGATCGACGTCGAAGACGACGACACCCTGTCCGGGGTGCAGCGTATCGTCGAGACGGAAGCGGCCGACGTGATCGTGGCCAATGCGCTGGAAGAGCAGGAATCGGCGGCGGAACCGCCGCCAGAGGAAAACTGAGCCCGTGACCGGCTATTCGATGCGGTCCCCGCTGTTTCTGCGGCCAACCAGAATGCACATGATCAACAGCAGACAGGCCAGCGCAATCGGAGTGGAGGGCAGGCCGTCGACGGGAGGCTTGTCGGCGACAATGACGGCGGCACTGGAGGCGGCACTGGAGGCGACATTGGCGGGACGGACCAGGTCACGCACCGGCGTCCCCCTGACGCTGCGCGCATCGCTCAGCACTGCAAGTTGCACCTGGGGCGTGGGCAGCGGCGTCTGGGTCTCGCTCAGGGAAACCTGCACCGCAGTGTCAGGCAGCGACCGGTCTGCCGTCGTGCCGGGAAGGCTGAACAGCAAAGATCCGAGTAGTGCGAAGGAGAGAAGTATTTTTTTCATGCCCGTATGTCGTTACAACGCATTGTGAAGTTCAACCGCTGACACAGGTGTGACAAAGTGCCGCATTGGGACGTAAAGAGACAGAAGCAGGGGCCACGATGGAGACGCCCGATGAGCGCGCCTGACCTGGAGAGCCTGAGGAAGGCGATCGACGACATCGACCGGCAATTGCTGGCGTTGCTTTCCGAGCGCGCCCGTCAGGCGCTGATGGTCGGCGAAGTCAAGAAGGTGGATGGGACCCCGGTTTACCGCCCGGAACGCGAGGCGAGCGTCATCGCGCGACTCCAGGAGGCCAATCCGGGACCGTTGCCAGCCAGCGCCGTCGCGGCGATCTGGCGCGAGGTCATGTCGGCCTGCCGGGGCCTGGAGCGGCGCCTGCGCGTGGCTTTCCTGGGGCCGGCCGGCACTTTCTCTGAACAGGCGATGCGCCAGCACTTCGGATCCGAGGTCGAGGGTGTCGCCTGCCCGACCATCGATGAGGTTTTCCGGGTGACCGAAGCCGACGGCGCCGACTTCGGTGTCGTTCCGGTTGAAAATTCTACCGAGGGAGCCGTCAACCGGAGCCTCGACCTGTTCCTGATGAGCCCCTTGGTGATCACCAGCGAAGTAACGGTCCGGGTACGGCATATTCTGATGTCGAGCAGTGGGAAGTCCGACGGCATAAGCAAGGTCTATGCCCATCCGCAGGCCTTGGCGCAGTGCACCAACTGGCTCAACCGCCACTGCCCGAACGCCGAGCGCGTACCGGTTGCCAGTAATGCCGAAGGCGCGCGAATGGCGGCGGAAGATCCCGCGGTTGCTGCGATTGCGGGTGAACCCGCCTTGCACCTCTACGGGCTGCAGGCGGTCGCGCTCGGGATCCAGGACGATCCGCTGAACCGGACCCGATTCCTGGTGATCGGCCGCTATCGCAGTCCCCCATCCGGGCGCGACCAGACCTCGCTGATCCTCGCCGTGCCCGACCAGGCGGGGGCGGTTCACGCGCTGATCGAACCGCTCGCGCGCCACCGTGTGTCGATGAAGCGCTTCGAATCGCGTCCGGCACGCCAGGGCGGGTGGGAGTACTACTTCTACATCGATCTCATCGGCCACCAGGACGACCCGGCCGTCGCACCGGCGCTGGAGGAACTCAAAGGCCGCTCGGCCTTCTACAAATCGCTTGGCTCCTATCCCTACGAGTCGAGCGACAACACCGGGGGCGATTGATCCGCCCCTGTCGATTAAGCCACCCCTGTCGATCGAGCCACCCCGTCGATTGGGCCATCCTTCGGACTACGGTCAACCAGCATGTCGCCATCCTCATCAAAAGTATCTGATTCCGGCCCGGATTCGCCCGCTCCCGACTCCCCGGCCTATGTGAAAGCCATCGCCCCTTATCGACCCGGCAAGCCGATCGACGAAGTGGCGCGAGAATACGGACTCGACGCCACCCGGATCGTCAAGCTGGCATCGAACGAGAACCCGCTCGGCATGCCGCAGAGCGCCAGGACTGCATTGCTGGCCGCGCTGGATGAACTGGGCCGCTATCCGGACGGCAACGGCTTTGAACTGAAGGCCGCGATTGCTCGCAAGTACGACGTTCCGGCTGAATGGGTGACGCTGGGCAACGGTTCGAACGACGGCCTTGAACTCGTGGTCCGCGCGGTCTGTGCGCCGGGGCAGTCGGTGGTGTACGCCCAGCATTCTTTTGCGGTCTATGCACTGGCGACGCAGGCAATGGGGGCACGGGCGATCGTCGTGCCCGCGGTCGCCTATGGGCATGACCTCGAGGCGATGGCGCTGGCGATCGCGGACGACACCCGGGTGGTGTTCGTGGCCAACCCGAACAATCCGACCGGCACCTTCGTCGACGCGGGACGACTCGAAGCCTTCCTCGCCAAGGTGCCGGCGCGGGTCGCGGTGGTGCTCGATGAGGCGTATACGGAGTATCTCGATCCGGAGCAGCGTTACGACTCGATGCCCTGGGTACGGCGGTTTCCCAACCTGGTGGTTTCGCGGACTCTGTCCAAAGCCTATGGCCTGGCCGGGTTGCGGATCGGCTTCACGGTCTCGCAGCCGGCAATCACGGACCTGATGAACCGGGTGCGACAACCTTTCAACGTCAATTCGCTGGCTCAGGCCGCCGCAGTCGCGGCGCTTGCCGACGAAGACTTTCTCGCGCGCAGTTATCAGGTCAACCGCGACGGGCTGCGTCAGCTGACGCAGGGGTTCACCCGGCTTGGCCTGAGCTTCGTGCCGTCATCGGGAAATTTCGTGCTGGTCCGGATCGGGCCCGCCGATCAGGTCAACGACCGCCTGCTGCGCGCCGGCGTGATCGTCCGTCCGGTCGGCAATTACGGTTTGCCGGAGTGGCTCAGGGTATCGGTCGGCCTGCCGCAGGAAAACGAACGCCTGCTCGAAGCGCTGGACCAGGCTTTGGCGCACGTCCGGCAGAGCGCAGGCTCGGGCCAGGCTCCCGGGTCCGGGCAGGCCGTCGCCTGATGGCGGCGTCGAGCCCCGCCCTCGGGCTCGGCCGGGTGGCGATCCTCGGCACCGGCTTGATCGGCGGCTCCCTGGCCGCCGCCCTCAAGCAGGGCGGTTTGGTGTCGCACCTGGTCGGTTTCTCCGCCGGCGACGCCGGGCAGGCGCTGTCGCTCGGGCTGATCGACGAAGTGGCCCACTCGCTGGAGCAGGCTGTGGCGGGCTGCGATACCGTGGTCCTGGCGGCACCGGTATCGGTCAACTGTGAATTGATCGCTCGCCTCGCGCCCCATCTGCGCCCCGGGGTGCTGCTCACGGATGTCTCCAGCGTCAAGATGCCGGTGGTAGCCGCCGGTTTGCGTCATCTGGGTCCGGCCCTGGAGGGATTCATTCCCTGTCATCCGATCGCGGGCAGCGAGCGATCCGGCCCGCAAGCAGCCGACCCGGCGCTTTTCCGGGGGCGGATCGTGATCCTCAGTCCGCTGCCGCAGAGCGACGAGCGCAGGACGACTCACCTGGAAGCAGTATGGGCGCATCTGGGGGCGCGGGTCATCCGACTGGCTCCGGAGGAGCACGATCGGGTCTACGGGCTGGTGTCCCACTGGCCTCACGCGATCGCCTTCGCGCTGGCCGGGGCGGTGGCTCGCGATGGCGCTTCCCGTGATCTGGCAGGGCCCGGACTGATGGACCTGACCCGCACTGCAGCCTCGTCGCCGGAACTCTGGGCCGACATCCTGATCCAGAACGCGGAGCCGGTGCTCGCGGCGGCCGGGCAGATCGGGCGTCAGACCGCCCTTGTCGAAGCCGCGCTCAGGCAGCGCGACCGCGCGACGCTGGTGAACCTGTTCAGTGAAGCCGCCGCCTGGCGCAAGGCGGCCGGCTGAACCGCGACGGCCCGGCGCCTGCAGTGCAGACAGCCTACTTGCGCAGACGCTTGATCAGGCTCGATGTATCCCAGCGGGCGCCACCGAGCGACTGGACGTCGCCGTAGAACTGGTCGACCAGGGCAGTGACCGGAAGCGGCGCCTTGTTGCGTTTGGCCTCGTGCAGGCACAGTCCAAGGTCCTTGCGCATCCAGTCCACCGCGAATCCGAAGTCGAACTTGTTATCGACCATCGTGCTGCCGCGATTGTCCATCTGCCAGGACTGCGCAGCGCCCTTGCCGATCACTTCCAGGACCAGTTTCATGTCGAGGCCGGACGCGAGCCCGAAGTTGATGCCCTCGGAGAGGCCCTGCACGAGCCCGGCGATACAGATCTGGTTGACCATCTTGGCCAGTTGCCCGGATCCCGCCTCGCCCACCCGTGTGCAGGCCCGTGAAAAGGCCATCGCCACCGGCTGGATGCGGTCGAAGACCGCCTGTTCGCCGCCGCACATGACGGTGAGCATGCCGTTTTCCGCGCCGGCCTGGCCACCGGAGACCGGGGCATCGATGAACTTCAGCTTGGACTCGCCTGCGGTCTGATGAAGTTCGCGGGCAATGTCGGCCGAGGCGGTGGTGTGGTCGACGAAGACGGCGTCCGGGGCCATGCCTGCGAACGCACCGTCCGGCCCGAGAACGACGCTGCGCAGGTCGGCATCGTTGCCGACGCAGCAGAAGACGATCTGCGCGCCCTTGGCGGCTTCGCGCGGCGTAGGGGCCATCGCAGCCCGTGCCGAGTCGCCCGCTCCTGACTTGCCTCCCGCTTCCTTGACCCAAGCCTGGGCCTTGGCGGCAGTCCGGTTATAGACGGTCACCTGGTGGCCTGCCTGGAGCAGGTGCCGCGCCATCGGAGCACCCATCACGCCCAGGCCGATGAAGGCTACTTTGTGCGAGGGTACTTTTTCATAGGTCTTGGACGACATGGCGGGGCTCCTGTTGGGCGAACGTGGGCGGCGATTGTATCGACAGGCTCCTAGTATCCGGCCGCGTGGCCGTCCCGGCGGCTGTCGCTGGCGGCCACATAACCGTCCAGCGGGTCGTCGGTCAGACGCCAGATGAACTGACCCGATCCGAAATCCATGTAGGGATCCTCGGTCGCGGTGATGTTGTGACCAAGCGCGGCCAGCGCCTTCGCCACCGGTTTCGCGATCGTGGCCTCCAGGTCGACATCCAGACCGCGATGCACCTTGAAGCGCGGCGCGCAGCAGGCGGCCTGGGGGTTCTGGCGATGATCGAGTATCCGCGTCAGGGTCTGCATGTGGCCCTGGGGCTGCATGTTCCCGCCCATCACGCCGAAGGACATGACCGGCTGGCCCGCGCGCGTCAGAAACGCGGGAATGATGGTCTGGAAGGGCCGCTTGCGGGGCGCGACGACGTTGACATGGGCCTTGTCGGTGGAGAAGCCGAAGCCGCGGTTCTGCAGCGATACGCCGGTGCCGGGCACCACGACGCCGGAACCGAAACCCATGTAGTTGGATTGGATGAAGCTGACCATCATGCCGGATTCATCGGCGGTGGACATGTAGATCGTGCCGCCGGCCGGTGGGGTGCCGTGCCGGAAGTCGGTTGCCTTGTCCTTGGATATCAGGGCCGCCCTCTCGCGCAGGTAGCCGTCGTCGAGCAGGTCGGCAGGCCGGACTTTCATGTGCGCGGGATCGGCGACGTGCTGGTAGGCGTCGGCAAAGGCGCACTTCATCGCTTCGATCTGAAGGTGCAGGCTTTCCGCACCGTCCGGATCCAGGCCGGCGACGTCGAAATGTCGCAGGATGCCGAGCGCCATCAGCGCTGCGATGCCTTGCCCGTTGGGCGGGAGCTCGTGGACGGTGTAGCCCCGGTAGTCGATGCCGATCGGGTCGACCCACTCGGGCCGGTACTCGGAGAGGTCGGCCGCGCTCAAGGCGCCGCCGTTGGCCTTGCTGTGAGCAACCAGCCTCGAAGCGGTTTCGCCTTCGTAGAAATCGCGGCCGCGGGACTGCGCAAGCCGGCGCAAGGTGGCGGCGGCGCCCGCCGGCACGAAACGCTCGCCGACATGCGGCGCCCGGCCGTGCGGCATGAAATGCTCACGAAAGCCCGGCTGATCCTTCAGGATATCGACCTGCGCCTGCCATTTTCGCTGGACGATCGTGGCCACCGCATAGCCGCGCTCGGCGTACTCGATCGCGGGGCCGAGCAGCTGTTCGAAGGGCAGCTTGCCGAACTTGTCGTGCAGCGCCCCCCAGGCGGCCACGCAGCCCGGCACCGACACCGAGTTCCAGCCGCGTTGGGGAATGGTGCCGTCGCCGACTCTCTTGAAGTAAGCGGGGTCCCACGCCGCCGGCGACCATCCGGAGGCGTTCAGGCCGTGCAGCTTCCCATCGGCCCAGACGATGGCGAAACAGTCCGAACCGAGGCCGTTGGACACCGGCTCGACCAGGGCGATGACCGCTGCGGCCGCGATTGCCGCGTCGACGGCAGTGCCGCCCTGGCGCAGCGTGGCGAGGCCGGCCTGCGCGGCCAGGGGCTGCGACGTCGATACGACGTTGCGGGCAAAGACGGGGGTCCGGACCGAGGGATAACGGTTGTCCCAGCCGAACGGCAGGGGTGCGCCGTCGGCGCCGTGTCGGAAGGTGCTCATCGCTTGTCCGTGAGTTGTGCGGCCAGATCCTGGATGTCCCTGGCGTGGTAGTCGAAAGTCGGCTCGCGCGTGAGGTCCTTGCGTTGGCGGGCCTGCTCGCTGGTGCCGTACTCGTCCGGTCGCTCGATATAGGCGGTCCGGCAGCCGCAGGCTTGGGCGGCAAGCAAGTCGGACTTGTGCGCCGCCGCCATCAGCATTTCCGAGGGCTGCAGGGCAAACACGTCGCACACGCCCAGGTAGGTCTGCGGGTCCGGCTTGTAATGGCGAAAGACCTCGGCCGACAGGATGCAGTCCCAGGGCAGGCCGCCATGCTTGGCCATGTCGGTGAGCAGACCGATGTTGCCGTTGGACAGCGTGCAGATGGTGTACGCGGACTTGAGTTGGCGCAATCCGGCCACCGAGTCGGGCCAGGGGTCCAGCCGATGCCAGATCAGGTTCAACTCCGTCCTGGCCTGCTCGTCCATCGTCAGGCCGAACCGGTCGATGATCTCGTCCAGTATCTGCCGGTGGAGATCGTCGATGCGGGTCCAGCCGAGCTTGCCGGAGCGGACCTTGTCCATCGCCGGGGCATAGCCGGCGCGCCAGGCGCCGGCGAACTCGCTGCCGTCGACACCCAGTTTCAGATCGTCGACGTGCCGTGCGATCGAACCGTGCCAGTCCACGACCGTGCCGAAGACATCGAACGCGATTACTTTTATCATCCGCGCAGTCTAGCAAATGGCGACGGATCGGCCGGCGCCCGCTCGCCGGGCGTGATCGATGAGCAAACCGATGAGCAGTTCCGAGAGCCAGGCGCGCGATGCGATCGCCGCAACCGCCCGTTCCCTGTTCGAGCGCGGACTCACCCACGGCAGCACCGGCAACATCAGCGTGCGACTGGATGATGGCTGGCTCGTCACTCCGACCGGATCGAGCTTCGGCACGCTGGACCCGGCCCGCATTTCACGGCTGGACGACGACGGCAAGCTCCTCGCGGGCGATCCGCCCTCCAAGGAGGCGGTCCTGCATCGCGCGATGTACCAGCAGCGGCCGTCGGCCGGGGCGGTCGTCCACTTGCACTCGGTCTATTCGGTCGCCGCATCGGTCATGTCGGATGTCGATCCGGAGAACGTGCTGCCGGCGTTGACCGCGTATTACGTGATGCGGATCGGCACGCTGCCGCTGGTGCCGTACTACCCGCCGGGAGACCACAACCTGGCCGAAGCGGTGCGCGGCTATGCCGGCCGCCATCACGCGCTGCTGCTGGCCAACCACGGTCCGGTGGTAGCCGGCAGCACCTTGTCCGCGGCCACCGATGCGGTGGAGGAACTGGAGGCAACCGCCCACCTGTTCCTGCTGCTGCGCGGCCAGCCCTGCCGCTGCCTGAGCGAGCCACAGGCCGCCGACCTTCGCCGGCGTTTTCCTGCGGGCTAGCGCCTCAGTCGTCGCCCTGGAAGGCCTCTTCGCGTTTCCTGGCGACATTGGGGCTGAACACCAGCACCAGCAGCACGCCGGCGATGATCAGCAGCACCAGCGAGAGCGGCCGGGTGAAGAACACCGAGGCGTCGCCGCGCGAAATGGTCAGGGCCCGGCGCAGGTACTCCTCCATCAGCTTGCCCAGCACGAAGCCCAGCAGCAGCGGTGCGGGCTCGCAGTCGAGCTTCTTGAAGGCGTAGCCGAGGATGGCGAACGGAATGGTCATCATCACGTCGAAGACGTTGTTGTTGACCGAGTAGGCGCCGATACAGCAGAACAGCAGGATCGCCGGATACAGCAGCCGATAGGGAATCGTCAGCAGCTTGATCCAGATGCCGATCATGGGCAGGTTCAGGATCACCAGCATGAGGTTGCCGATCCACATCGAGCAGATCAGGCCCCAGAACAGGCTCGGGTTGCTCGACATGACCTGCGGGCCGGGCTGGATGTTGTGGATCATCATCGCTGCGATCATCAGCGCCATCACGGCGTTGGTCGGCAGACCCAGCGTCAGCATCGGCACGAACGACATCTGCGAGCCGGCGTTGTTGGCGGCTTCCGGCCCGGCGACACCCTCGATGGTGCCGGTGCCGAAACGCTCCGGATGCCGGGAGACCTTCTTCTCCAGTGCATAGCTGGAGAAGGCCGATAGCGTGGCGCCGCCACCCGGCAGGATGCCCAGGAAGGAGCCCAGGGCGGTGCCTCGCACGATCGGCATCGCGGATGCCTTGAGGTCGGCCCAGGTCGGGAACAGCCCCGTGATCTTGCCGGCGAGAATGCTGCGGTCTTCCTTCTGCTCGAGGTTGAGGATGATCTCGGCGAAGCCGAACATGCCCATCGCGACCACCGCGAATTCGACGCCATCGGTCAACTCGGGGATGTCGAAGGAGAAGCGCGCGACCCCGGAGTTGACGTCCGTGCCGATCATGCCCAGCAGCAGTCCCAGCACCACCATGCCCAGTGCCTTGACCACGGAGCCGTTGGCCAGCACTACTGCCGCGACCAGGCCGAGCACCATCAGCGAGAAGTATTCCGCCGGCCCGAACTTGAAGGCTACCTCCGCGAGTGGCGGCGCGAACGCCGCGAGCATGAAGGTGGCCACTGTGCCGGCAAAGAAGGAGCCGATGGCGGCGATTGCCAGCGCCGGTCCGGCGCGGCCCTGACGGGCCATCTGGTAGCCGTCGAGCACGGTCACCACCGATGCCGATTCGCCCGGCAGGTTGACCAGGATGGCGGTGGTGGAGCCGCCGTACTGCGAGCCGTAGTAGATGCCTGCCAGCATGATCAGCGCCGTCGTCGGGTCCGACAACTGGTAGGTGATCGGCAGCAGCATGGCAATGGTCGCCAGCGGCCCGATCCCCGGCAGCACGCCGATCGCGGTGCCGAGGAAAACGCCGATGAAGCAGTACATGAGGTTTTCAAGGGTGCCGGCCGTCTGGAAACCGAGCGCGAGATTGGATAGGACTTCCATCGCTCTGCTTCCTTATCTCGTCAGGAACGGTGGCCAGACCGGGAACTGCAGTTCCAGGCCCTGGACGAACACCAGGTAGCTGAAGAACCCGAGAACGACGCAGGAAGCCAGTGCTGCCTTCCAGGTGAACTCGGTCGAAGCCATGGCGCTCATGATGACCAGCACGGCCAGCGCCACGACGAATCCCAGCCGAGGCAGCAGGATGGCGTAGAGGATCACCGCGCCCAGGATCACCAGCAGGCCGCGCCAGCCGATCTTCCCGACGTGGGTCTCGGGCGCGCCCGCTTTGATGGCCGGCAGCCCGACCAGGATGCCCAGCAGGACCAGCATGCCGCCGAGCACGGTAGGGAAGTAACCGGGCCCCATGCGCTGGGTGGTGCCGAACTGGTAATCGGTGGACCAGGCCATGAACAGCACGCCGAAGACCACGAACATCACCGCAGACCAGAAATCCTTGCGGTCCCTTATTTTCACGATACCGTCTCCTTCAGAAAAGGCGTGTCGGCCGGCCCCTCCAGGATGGGCAGCGAGACGCCGGGTCCCTGCGCCAAGCCCGGATGGCGTGACGAATGACCCTGTTGAAATAAATACTATTGAGCGGGCAATGGTCCGGTCAATCGACGGTGGCGCCGGACTGACTGACCACGCGCTCGTACTTGACCTGCTCGGCCCTGATGAAATCCGCAAAGGACTTCGGGTCCATCGGCCCCGGCCTGGCGCCCATCTTGTCAAGCGCGGCGATCATTGCCGGCGATTTCAGCGCGCCGACTGCGGCCTGGTACAGCCGATCAAGGACCGGTGTAGCCAGCCCTGCCGGGGCGAAGATGCCGAACCAGGTGCTGATGTCGAAGCCGGGGACGCCGCTCTCGGCGACCGTCGGCAAGTCGGGCTGGGCCTCGGCGCGCTGCGCCGTGGTGACGGCCAGGGCCTTCAGTTGCCCCGAGCGGATCTGCGGCGTGGCGGAGGCGAGGTTGTCGAACATCACCTGGATCTCTCCCCCGATCAACTCCATTTTCGCCGGCGCAGCCCCCTTGTACGGGATATGCACCATGCTGACGTCCGCCATCGACTTGAACAACTCGCCGGCGAGATGGCCGGCGCTGCCATTGCCGCCGGAGCCGTAGTTGAGCTTGCCGGGATTTGCGCGGGCGTAAGCGAGCAGCGACGCCACCGAATCGACCTTGTTCCGGGTTGCCCACTGCGGTGTGACCACCAGGACGTTGGGAACCACGGCGACGCGTGTGATCGGGGTGAAGTCCCGGTTCGCATCGTAGGGCATCTTTTTGTAAAGGTACGGATTGATGGCGTGGGTCGCCACCGCGCCCATGACGATCGAATAGCCGTCGGGCGCCGACTTGGCAACGTTGTCGGCGCCGATATTGCCGCCCGCGCCCGGCTTGTTCTCGACGATGACCGGCTGGCCGAGGGACCCGCGCATTTCCTCCGCCAGAACCCGCGCCGCCTGGTCCAGCGGCCCGCCGGCGGCATAGGGCACGACGAAACGGATGGTTTTCGAGGGATAGTCCGACCCGTCGCCGGTCGTCTGGGCGAGCACCCCGGCCGGCAGCAGCAGGGCGGCGCAGGTGGCGGCTGCCGCGGCGATGGCCAGGCTCGGGCCGGCGGCGCGCCGGTGCGATGACCGGCATTGAGGGGCCGGCGCAGCCGCCGGCAATGGCCGGCGCTTGCCTGCGGTGGGACGGCCGGTTCGCTCGTCGCAAGTCATTGGTGTCTCCTGGCTTGGTTCCGGGCGGCAATGTTATCGCACACACGTGGCCGGTTTTCACGGGTTTCCACGCATTCGGACGATGGCGCTTCGGTAGAATCGACAGCTTTCGCAGAATCCCGTCATGAAGTCCGCCCAAATCCGCCAAAAATTCCTGGAATTCTTCGAGTCGAAGGGGCACGCCATCGTTGCCTCGAGTCCGGTCGTACCGCATGACGATCCGACACTGCTCTTCACCAACGCCGGGATGAACCAGTTCAAGGACGTGTTCCTCGGATTCGACAAGCGTCCCTACACCCGGGCCACCACGTCGCAGAAGTGCATCCGGGCGGGCGGCAAGCACAACGACCTGGAAAACGTCGGCTACACCGCCCGGCACCACACTTTCTTCGAGATGCTGGGCAACTTCTCGTTCGGCGACTACTTCAAGCGCGACGCCGTGCTGTTCGCCTGGGAGCTGCTGACCCGGGTGTTCGGGCTGCCGGCGGACAAGCTCTGGGTCACCGTCTACGCGGAAGACGACGAGGCCTATGCGATCTGGGCGGAGGAGGTCGGGGTGCCGGCGGAGCGCATCGTGCGCATCGGCGACAACAAGGGCGCCCGCTACGCGTCGGATAATTTCTGGATGATGGGCGATACCGGACCCTGCGGACCGTGCAGCGAGATCTTCTTCGATCATGGCCCCGGCATCCCCGGCGGGCCGCCGGGCAGTCCCGACGAAGACGGTGATCGCTACATCGAGATCTGGAACAACGTCTTCATGCAGTTCAACCGGGACGAGGCGGGTGTCATGCATCCGCTGCCCAAGCCCAGCGTCGACACCGGCATGGGCCTGGAGCGGATCGCGGCCGTACTCCAGCACGTGCACTCCAACTACGAGATCGACCTGTTCGCCAACCTGCTCGTGGCGGCGGCCCGGGAAGTCCGAAAGGCAGGCGGCAGCCCCGCGCCTGACAGTCCCTCGCTGAAGGTGCTCGCGGATCACATCCGGGCCTGCGCCTTCACCGTTGCGGACGGCGTGATCCCCGGCAACGAAGGCCGGGGCTACGTCCTGCGCAGGATTGCGCGTCGGGCAATCCGCCACGGCTACAAGCTGGGCGCTCGCCGGCCGTTTTTTCACCGCCTGGTGGCTGCGCTGGCGTCGGAGATGGGCGACGCCTATCCGGAGCTGCGGCGGGACCAGGAACGGATTACAGCGGTGCTGAGGGCCGAGGAGGAGCGGTTCTTCGAGACCATCGCGCACGGAATGACCCTGCTGGAAGGGGCATTGGCGGCGCAAGGGTCCGGCAAGGTCCTGGATGGCGAGACCGCCTTCAAGCTGCACGACACCTTCGGTTTCCCGCTGGACCTCACGGCGGATGTCTGCCGCGAGCGCGGCGTCACGGTGGACGAGGCGGCCTTCGATCGGGCCATGAACCGGCAGCGGGAACAGGCGCGGGCCGCGGGCAAGTTCAAGACCGGCACGGCGCTGGAGTACAGCGGCGAGGCAACCGGTTTTCATGGTTACGAGGGGCTGACCCGCAGCGCTCGGGTGGTGGCGCTCTACCGCGACGGTGCGGCGGTGCCGCGTCTGGCGGCGGGCGAGCGCGGCGTGGTGGTGCTGGATCACACGCCCTTCTATGCCGAATCGGGTGGCCAGGTCGGCGATCGTGGACAGTTGACCACTCACGGGCAGGGCGCCGACGCAGCCTTGTTCGAGGTCGACGACACGCTCAAGATCCAGGCGGACGTGTTCGGTCATCACGGCGTTCTCAGCAGGGGCGCCTTGCAGAAGGGCGACGAGGTCGAGGCGTCTGTCGACATCGCCTCGCGTCACCGGATCATGCGCAATCACTCGGTCACCCACCTGATGCACAAGGCACTCCGGGAGGTTCTGGGGCCCCACGTCCAGCAGAAGGGCTCGCTGGTCG
Source organism: uncultured beta proteobacterium (assembly GCA_963834335.1). Taxonomy (GTDB): domain Bacteria; phylum Pseudomonadota; class Gammaproteobacteria; order Burkholderiales; family Burkholderiaceae_E; genus Lautropia. The sequence goes on from CAWIBK010000009.1 coordinate 1,112,503, forward strand.
ACGCGGAACGGACCCGCTTCGATTTCAGTCACAACGCCCCGGTGACCCCGCAACAGATCCAGGAGATCGAATCGAAGGTCAATGCCGAAATCCTGCTCAATGCGCCGACCCAGGCCCGGGTCCTGCCGTTCGACGAGGCCGTCAAGAGTGGCGCGGTTGCCCTGTTCGGCGAGAAGTACGGGGATTCGGTCCGGGTGCTGGACATCGGCACCTCGCGCGAGCTGTGCGGTGGCACCCATGTAGCCCGAACCGGCGACATCGGCCTCTTCAAGGTCTTCTCGGAAGGCGGCGTGGCGGCCGGCATCCGCCGGATCGAAGCGGTCACCGGCGACGTCGCTCTGGCGCATGTGCAGCAGCTTCTGGAGACGCTCAACCGCGCGGCGACGATGGTCCGTTCGCCGGTGGCGGAATTACCGGAGCGGATCGGCCAGTTGCAGGAGCAGTCGCGTGGCCTGGAGCGTGAACTCGGACAGATCAAGGCGAAGCTCGCTTCCAGCCAGGGCGACGACCTGGCCGAGCGGGCCGTCGAGGTCAGGGGCGTGCGCGTGCTCACGGCCCGGGTCGACGGATTCGACGCTAAAGCCCTGCGCGCCACAGTGGACCAGCTGAAGGCGCGGCTCAAGTCCGGCCTGATCGTCCTGGCGGCGGTCGGCGACGGCCGGGTCCAGCTCGTGGCGGGCGTTACCGCCGATCTGGTCGGCCGTATCAAGGCCGGCGACCTCGTCGGCCATGTCGCGGGGCAGGTGGGCGGCAAGGGCGGCGGCAAGCCGGATTTCGCGATGGCAGGCGGCAGCAATCCGGCAGGCGTGGACAAGGCACTCGAGTCGGTACGGGCGTGGGTGGAACAACGACTCTGAGCCGAGTGTTTCCCGGCATGCCGCCCTGAAGATCCTCGAACTCACTACCCTGGCACTGCTGGCGCACATCAGCTTCAGCGGGGTCAGGGTCTGCCTCTCGCTGGCCGCCATCGATGCCGATGCGGAACCGCTGATCATCGGGGCCCTGCTCTCGGTCTATGCCCTGGTGCCGACCCTGCTGTCCCTGGTGGGCGGTCGCTGGATCGACCGGATCGGCGTGCGCTGGCCGCTGTTCGCCGGCACCGCCCTGATGGTCCTGGGCGCGCTGGCCTCGTACGTCCGGACCGACCTGCGGATGCTGTTCCTGACCTCGATCCTGGTCGGCTCCGGGTTCCTGCTGTCGCAACTGGTAATGCAAAAGCTCACCGGCGACCTCGGCCAGTCGCCGGAACAGCGGCGCAAAATGTTCGGGGTGCTGGCCATCGGTTACTCCATTTCCGGTGTCATGGGCCCGTCTTCCAGCGGCTTGCTGTACGACCGGATCGGCAGCGAGAACACCTTCCTCGTGCTGGCCGGGCTGTCCTGGCTGGTGATGCTGTGGCTGTTCATCCGCCGCCTGCGGCTGCCGGGGCCGGCGGCGGAAATGCCGGTTCAGCGGCGCTTCTCCGATCTCCTGAAGACGCCGGAACTGCGCCGTCTCTACCTCGCCGTGGGCCTGATTTCCTCCGCCTGGGACGTCCACCAGTTCGTGGTGCCGATCTATGGGCGCAGCATCGGCTTGAGCGCAACGCAGGTCGGGATGATCCTGGGCGCCTTCGGACTGGCAACGCTGGTGGTGCGCCTGATCCTGCCGCTGCTGCACTCGCTCACCGAATGGCGCGCAATCATCGTGGCTCAGCTGGTCGCGACCGTCGTCTACATCTTCTATCCGATGTTCGATCGCTTCGAGGTGCTGGTGGGCCTGTCGTTCGCGTTGGGCCTGGGCCTGGGCATCTCTCAGCCGATGGTGCTGTCGCTGATGCACCGGGTGACCCCGCCCGGACGGATCGGGGAAGCGGCAGGTCTGCGGCTGATGATCGTCAACGGCACCCAGACAGTGCTGCCCAGCGTCTTCGGCGTGCTCGGCAGTGCATTCGGCGTCGGGCTGCTGTTCTGGACGGTGGGGGCGATGGTGGGCATGGGGGTGCTGAACCAGTTGCGGGCTGGCTACAATGAGAAGCTCGGATGACATCAAGGAGCCTGTCGGAATATGGATGAGATCGCTTTCGACAGCGCGGTCGACGCTCGCGGCCTCAACTGCCCGCTTCCGATCCTGAAAGCGAAGAAGGCGTTGTCCACGATCCAGAGCGGGCAGATTCTCAAGGTGACCGCGACCGATCCGGGCTCGAAGCGCGACTTCGAGGCCTTCGCCCGCCAGACCGGCAATGCGCTGGTCGGTCAGTTCGAAGCCGACGAAGCAGTCAGGACATGGACTTTTTTCATCAGGCGGCGCTAGCGATCCCGGCTTGAGCAGCGTCAGCCGCCCGCCGTGCGCCGGGCAGACCCTTTCGGAATCCTCATCATGAACATCAGTTTCGACTACAGCAACAAGCGGGTGCTGGTCACGGGCGGCGTGTCCGGCATCGGCCGCGCCATTTCGCTTGCCTACCTGGCTGCGGGCGCCCAGGTGATCGCCTGCGGCATCACCGAGCAGGAACTCGCCGCCGCGCGATCCGATCCGGCGCTGGCCGGGAGCACCGTGGTGGCGCTCGACGTCACCGACAAGAAAGCGGTCGACAGTCTCGTGAGTGGTCTTGATTCTCTCGACGTGGTTGTGACCAGCGCGGGCATCATCCGGCGCGACACCGAGCACGATCCGGAAGTGTTCGATCAGGTCATCGACGTGAATCTCTCCGGCAGCATGCGGGTCGCTTCGGCCGCGCGGCCCTTGCTCGCCCGATCGAAAGGATCCATCGTGATGATCGGGTCGGTGATGTCGTACTTCGGGGGGCCCCGGCAGCCGGCCTATTCCGCATCGAAGGGTGCGATCCGGAACCTCACGATGTCGCTCGCCTGCGCTTATGCGGCCGATGGGATCCGGGTCAATGCGGTGGCGCCCGGCTGGGTGGTAACCGATCTATCCAAGGGAGCCCGTGAGAATCCCGAGCGCAATGCGATGATCCTGGCCCGCACGCCGATGGCGCGCTGGGCGGATCCGTCCGAGATTGCCGATCCCGTGCTCTTTCTCACCTCGAATGCGGCCCGCTTCATGACCGGCACGGTGATGCTGGTGGACGGCGGCTTCACCAGCGCCGGCTGAGCGTCCATCTCCGGCGTGAGGTAGCCGGCCCGGCGGCCCCGGTCATCCCAGCAGGCGCCGCTGCTCCCGGACCTTCTCCAGCGCGGCATTGAACTGCGCCAGTCGCTGCTTCTCCTGCGTGATGACCGCCTCGGGCGCACGCTCGACGAACGCGGTGTTGCCGAGCTTGCCCTGCGCCTTGGCGATTTCCGCCTGCAGGCGCGCGAGCTCCTTGTCGAGGCGGGTACGTTCGGCGTCAAGGTCGATCTCGACCTTGAGCATCAGACGATGTTCGCCTACCACCTGCACCGGAGCCATCGCGTCGGAGGGCAGGGTGCTGACCAGTTCCACCGACGAGAGCCTGGCCAGTCCCGGGAGGTAGGGTGCCATGTCCGCCAGGTGCGATGCGCTGCTCGCAACGACCAGCGGCACGCGCTGCTGCGGACCGAGGTTCATTTCGCCGCGCAGCGCGCGGCAGGCGTCGATGATCGATTTCAGTTCCGACACCCAGACCTCCGCTGCTTCGTCGAGCCTGTCGGCCTGGGGTTGAGGATAGCGCTGCAGCATCACCGAGAAGCGCTGCTCGCTCAGTGCTTGTGCCAGTTCTTCGCCGTCCAGCCGTTGCACCCCATGCTCGCCGTACCGCATGGCCAGCGGGGCCACTTTCTGCCACAGTTCCTCGGTGATGAACGGGATGATCGGATGCGCCAGGCGCAGCACGGTCTCCAGGACCCGCAGCAGGGTGCGTCGGGTGGCCCGCTGGGTTGCCGGGTCCGGGTGCTGAAGATTGACCTTCGCGAGTTCCAGGTACCAGTCGCAGTATTCGTTCCACACGAATGCGTAGATCGCCCCCGCCGCGAGGTCGAAACGATAGTCGGCGATCGCGCGCTCGACTTCGGCTTCGGTGCGCTGCAGTTGCGACACGATCCAGCGGTCCACCGCGCCGAAGTGCAGGTAACCCCCCGGTACGCACTGCTCGGCAGTGTGCGGGGCGAAACCGTTGTCCTGGCCGTCGACGTTCATCAGCACGAACCGCGTCGCATTCCACAGCTTGTTGCAGAAGTTCCGATAGCCCTCGCAGCGGTTGATGTCGAAGTTCAGCGTGCGCGAAAACGAAGCCAGCGACGCGAACGTGAACCGCATGGCATCCGCGCCGAACGCCGGTATCCCCTTGGGAAAGGTCTTGCGCACGTATTTCTCGATACGTCCCTTGTGCTCCGACTTGAGCAGGCCCACCGTCGACTTGGCCAGCAGTGCTTCGGTGGTGATGCCGTCGATCAGGTCCAGCGGGTCGAGGGTGTTGCCCTTGGACTTGGACATCTTCTGGCCCTCGGCGTCGCGCACGATGGCATTGATGTAGACGTGCTGGAACGGCACCTTGCCGGTGAAGTACTTCGTCATCATCACCATCCGGGCGACCCAGAAGAAGATGATGTCGTTGCCGGTGATCACGACCGAGGAGGGCAGGTAGCGCTCCTGGTCGGCCAGCGCCTGCGGCGTGCGGTCCGGCCAACCCAGCGAGGTGAAGGGAACCAGCGCGGAGGAGAACCAGGTGTCCAGGACGTCCTCGTCGCGCGTCAGTGTGCCGGCATAGCCGGCGTCGCGCGCGAGGGCCATCGCGTCGGCCTCCGACGCCGCCACGAAAATTTCTCCGCCGGTGCCGTACCAGGCCGGGATCTGATGGCCCCACCACAGCTGGCGTGAAATGCACCAGTCCTGGATGCCCTCGAGCCAATGGTTGTAGGTGCTGGCCCAGTGCTCCGGGAAGAACCGGACCGCGCCGCTGGCGACTGCATCCAGTGCCGGCAACGTGATCGCGGCATGGCCGCCGATCCTGCCGTCAGCCTGGCGCTCGCGGGTGAGGTCGACGAACCACTGGTCGGTGAGCATCGGCTCGACGACTTCGTTGGTGCGACCGCAGACCGGCACCATGTTGCGATGTGCCACCGTCTTGACCAGCAGGCCGCCCGCCTCGAGGTCCGCCACCACCCGCTCACGGGCGATATAGCGGTTCAGTCCCCGGTAGGGCAGGGGCACGGTGTCGTTCATGGCCGCGCCCAGGTCCATGATGACGATCAGGGGAATGCCGTGGCGCTGGGCCGCCGCATAGTCGTTGAAGTCGTGGGCACCGGTGATCTTGACGCAGCCGCTGCCGAACTCCGGATCCACGAAGTCGTCCGCGATGATCGGTATGCGCCGGTCGCATAGCGGCAGGTCCACCATTTTCCCGACCAGGTGCCGGTACCTGGGATCATCGGGATGCACCGCCAGCGCGCCGTCGCCGAGCATCGTCTCGGGCCGGGTGGTGGCAATGGTCATGCCGGCCAGTGACTGACCGTCGGCGTCCGTCTGGGGACCATCGGCGAAAGGGTAGAGGATGTGCCAGAGATGGCCGTCGCGTTCCACCATGTCCACTTCCAGGTCCGACACGGCGGTGCGCAATGCCGGATCCCAGTTGACCAGCCGCTTGCCGCGGTAGATCAGACCGGCCTGGTAGAGCTGGACGAACACCTCGACCACGGCCCGCGACATCTTCGCGTCCATGGTGAAGTAGCCGGCATTCTGGCCGTCCGCGTCCGCGTAGGGCCAGTTGGCCGAGTCGCCCAGGCGGCGCATCTGCCGCGTGATGGTGGCGCCGGATTCCTGCTTCCACTCCCAGACCCGCGATACGAACGCCTTGCGGCCGAGGTCGTGTCGTGTCTTGCCCTGCGCCTGCAACTGCCGCTCGACGACGATCTGGGTGGCGATGCCCGCATGGTCGGTGCCGACGATCCAGTTGGTGTCGGCGCCTTTCATGCGGTGATAGCGGATCAGGGCGTCCATCAGGGTCTGCTGGAAGGCGTGACCCATGTGCAGCGTGCCGGTGACGTTGGGCGGTGGCAGCTGGATGCTGTAGGCCGGATGGCCGGCGGTGCCTGCCGCAGGCGCACCGGCATCGACCGGGGCGGACTGGTTGGCGAAATAGCCCCGGTTCTCCCAGAGGGAATACCAGTGCGCTTCGATCGGCGCCGGTTCGAAACTCTTGGAAAGGGCGTCGGCGCCGCTGCCTGCCACGGTGTCGGCAGCTGCGGTGGTCACGGGATTGGCTGGTTTCATCGGCTGGAACGGGAAGCTCGGTTCTGTTTGGCTATTTCGGCGTGCAGGCGGGTCAGTTCTTCGGTCACGGCGCGCGCGACGATGTCTCGGATCATCCGGTTGAGCGCATCGTGCAGTTCGTGCGCGACGGTCTCGGCCGCCCGCTCCAGTACCGGGGTCAGGGTGTTCTGCAACTGGGCGTCGAGCAAGGCATCGGAACGACGCAGGAGCCGCTCCAGGACGTTTTCCCTCACCCGCTGGGCGAGATCGCCCCAATCCACCTCCGCGAAGCTCTCGGGCAGATCTTCCGTATCGTAGCGCGGAACCTGCACCACTTCCGTCAGCATCGGAATCGGCTCATCGACCACGGCCCGCGCCTGGGCAGACTGGATGTTCGCCGGAACCGGCAGTCCGTGAGAGACCGGTGCGTCCGTGGCAGCAGGGGCCACGGGCGGAACCGGTTCGGCAGGCGCGGAGCCGTCGGGCGGCGCGTCCGCCGGACCGTCGGCCACCGGCTCAGACCCGGCGGCCTCGGAATCGTCCAGGGCGAGCACTTCGTCCAGTTCCTCGATGTCCTCCGGATCGACCGGATCATCAAGTGCATCGAGGTCGGCGAGGTCGATGATCTCGGCAAACTCCCCCAGGTCGCCCAGGTCGACCTGCTCGTTGAGTTCTTCGAGGTCGGCTTCGTCGAGATCATCGAGCCCGGCGAGCACGTCGTCCCCGGCGGTGGTGGAATCGGCGGTGGCGGGTGCGTCGGGCGCGCCCGCCTCTGCCGGGTCCGCCCCGGGCGACTCCGGCGGGGACGCCGCGGCGTCCTCCTGCGGCACGGACGCTGCGGGGTCTCCCGCTTGCGTGTCCTGCGATTTCTGGCCCTTCTGGCCCCTGCGGTTCTTGCGACCCATGTTATCGACCGAGTTGTCCGGTTCTTCCGCGTCTGGATCCGTCAGCGGCGGATAACTCATGCGCCGACCTCGTAGTTCTGCAGCGGATAGCCCCGGTCCTTGTAGTAGCGAAACCGTTGGCGGGCCTGGGTGCGGTCCTCGGCCTCGGTGCTGACGACTTCCACGAGGCGCTCGAACCGGGTGAAGAAAGGAGGCAGTTCCGCCCCGAGATTGACCAGCACCTCGTGATGCGGCAGTTCCGTGGCGGACCCGGTCAGCAGCACCGGCGTTCGCGCAGCCAGTGGATCGGAGGCCATGAGGTGGGGGATGAACTCGAGCGGCGAAAACCGCCACAGCGCGTCGTCAAACAGCCGCAGCCGCTCGGCGTCCTCGCAGTACACCACCACCTGCTGGCCGGCCTTGCGGATCTTGCGGATCAGCCGGCAACCGTAGTCGATTTTGTCCGGTACATTGAAATGAAAATCGACGCGGGTCATCTTGCGTTTCAGGCTGCGCTGTCGATCAGGTAGCGGGTGAGCAGGCCGACCGGCCGGCCGGAGGCGCCCTTGCTGGCACCGGACTTCCAGGCCACGCCCGCGATGTCCAGGTGCGCCCACTGGTAGGCCTTGGTGTAGCGCGACAGGAAACACGCCGCGGTCACTGCGCCGCCGGCGCGACCGCCGCCGATATTGCCCATGTCGGCAAAGGGAGAACGCAGCGATTCCTGGTAGGCGTCGTCCAGCGGCATGCGCCAGCAGGTGTCGCTGATGTCGCTGCCGGCGGCGGCGAGACGCTGCGCCAGCGCTTCGCTGGGGCTGAACAAGCCCGCGTGATGGTGGCCGAGCGCGACGACGCATGCGCCGGTGAGCGTGGCGATGTCCACGACCGCCGCGGGCTTGAACCGCTCCACGTAGGTCAGTGCGTCGCACAGGACCAGCCGGCCCTCGGCATCGGTGTTGAGGATCTCCACCGTCTGTCCGGACATGGTGGTGACGATGTCGCCGGGCCGCGTGGCCGTGCCCGAAGGCATGTTCTCCGCAGCCGCGACGACGCATACCAGGTTCAGCTTCAGCTTCATCTGCGCAACGGCATGCATCACGCCGAGCACGGTGCCGGCGCCGCACATGTCGTACTTCATCTCGTCCATGTCTGCTGCCGGCTTGAGCGAGATACCCCCGGTGTCGAAGGTGATCCCCTTTCCGACCAGCACGATCGGCGCCTGCTTGGCGGCGCCGCCGTCGTAGTGCAGCACGATCAGCTTGGGCGGATTGGCCGAGCCCTGGCCGACGGCCAGCATGGCGCCCATCTTGAGGGCAGCCATCTGCTTCTGCTCGAGCACCTCGCATTTGAGCTTGAAGCGCCGGGCCAGGCGTCTTGCCTGGTCGGCCAGGTAGGCCGGCGTGCAGACGTTGGGCGGCAGGTTGCCCAGGTCCTTGGTCAGGTCGATACCGTCCGCAAGCGCTGCCATCCGCTCGACTTCGCTCTTGGCAGCGGCGGTGTCTTCCCGGCTCACCGCAAAGGCCAGCTCCGCCAGCTGGACGGGCACGATGTCCTTGCCGGTCTTGAACTGGTCGAAGCGATAGAGCAGTTCGCGGGCGATCAGCACCGCGTGTGCCAGGCGCCAGCGCAGTTCACGCTGGGCCACGGCGACTTCGTGCAGGCAGGAGTGGGCCTCGGCCGCTCCGGTGCCCATCACTGCCCGGATGGCGGCGCGGGTCGCGTCCTGGTAATGCTTCTCGGAAACCTCGTCCGCGGTGCCCATCGATACCAGCACGATGCGGCTGATACTGCCGCTGTGGCGCAGCAGCAGGGTCGAGCCCGCCTTTTTCGCCAGGTCGCCCGACTTGAGCGCGCCGCTGAGCGCCTTGTCGAGGCGGCTGTCGACTGCCATCCCGGTGGGCGTGAGCTTGCCCGCGTGCACCGGCAGGATCAGGCATTGGGTGCGGAGCTTTTCACTGACGGGGGGTTTGATGGTGAATTGCATGGGCCTGTGTGTGGAAGTTTGCTGGGAAGGGCGCGGTGCCGGAAAGGGGCGCATCGGCGCGGGCCGTCAATTATAGGGTGAGGGTTCACGGATACACTACGGCGATGATTTTCAGCCAGTCCCTGAAGCGCGATCTGAACAGTGTGGCCGGGGTGATGTTCTCGACGCTCTTCACGATCATGGTCACGACTTCGCTGATCCGTTTCCTCGGAAGGGCGGCCACCGACCGTATCGCCAGTGCCGACGTGGTGCCCCTCATTGCCTTCAGTTCGATCGGCTACATACCCGTGCTGCTCGTGCTGACGGTTTTTCTGTCGATCATCATGGTCCTCTCGCGCGCCTGGCGCGATTCGGAGATGGTCATCTGGTTTGCCAGCGGTCAGAGCCTCACAGCCTGGATCCGCCCGGTCCTGTCGTTCGCGCTGCCGTACACGATTGCGGTCGGACTGATCGCGCTGGTCGTCTCTCCCTGGGCCAACCGCCAGATCGTCGAACTCAGGGAGCGCTTCGAGCAGCGGGAGGACGTCTCGCAGGTGGCAGCCGGGCAATTCCGCGAATCCCGCTCTTCCAACCGGGTGTTTTTCGTCGAATCGGTCAACAAGGAGCAGACGGAAGTCTCCAACGTCTTCGTGGTCCAGCGTGCCGGCTCCCGGCTGATCGTAGTGGCTTCGCGGGGCGGCGAGGTGGACACCCAGCCCAACGGCGACCGCTTCCTGGTGCTGGAGGATGGTCGCCGCTACGACGGAAACTGGGGCGGATCAGAATATTCGCTGATGGAGTTCGAACGTTATGGTGTGCGGCTCGAGCCGTCGCCCAGCCCGATCGGCAAGGAATCCCCGCGCGCGCTGACTACGCCGCAATTGTTCGATTCCCTCACGCCGCGCAACCTCGGCGAGCTGATGAACCGGATCGGGCTGCCGGTATCGGTCATCGTCATCTCGCTGCTGGCCATCCCGCTGGCCTTCGTCAATCCCCGCCTGGGCCGGTCGTTGAACATCGTGTTCGGCGTGCTGATCTATTTCACGTACACCAACCTGAACGGCCTGATGCAGTCGTGGATCTCGCAGGATCGGCTCAGCTTCTCGCTCGGCGTGTGGATAAGCCATGCGCTGCTGCTGGCCATCGCCGCTTTCCTGTTCTACCGCCGCATGCACCTGCCGCAGCTGTCGCTCGGCCGGCTGCTCGTCCTGTCGCGCTCCCTGTTGCGTGCGCGTCGCGGGTCGCAAGCCGGCGCTTCGGGTGCCTGACCGGGACGGGTGGGCGGAACGATGAGGCTGATCGGCGGCTACCTGGTCCGGGAAATCTCCTTTGGCATCCTGGCGGTGTTGTTCGGGTTCCTCGCACTGTTTGCCTTCTTCGATCTGATCAACGAGTTGGGGGAGATCGGCCGCGCCGGGTACAAGCTCCAGCACGCCGTGCTCTACGTGCTGCTCGGCCTGCCGGGGCACGTCTACGAACTGATGCCGGTGGCCGCGCTGATCGGCTGCATCTACGCGCTCTCGCAGTTTGCCAGCAGTTCCGAGTTCACCGCCATGCGAGCCGCCGGGATGAGCCGCTTCATGGCCTTGCGCAGCATCGTCGGCATCGGCGTGGTCCTGGCGATCCTCACTGCCCTGGCGGGCGAATGGGTGGCGCCGGTGGCGGAGCAACTGGCCCAGAAGCTTCGCCTCGACGTCCTGGGTGCCAGCCAGGGCGGCACGTTCCGCTCGGGCCTGTGGATAAAAGACAGCGTCAAGGACGACAGCGGCAAGCCGGTTCGGCTGCGCTTCGTCAACATCGGCAACCTCGCGCCCGACGGCAGGATCGAACGGGTGGAGATATTCGAGTTCGATCCGGGCTTTCGCCTGGAATCGGTGTTGCGGGCGGCGAGCGGTGTCTACGATCCACTGGATCGCGGCTCGCGCAGCGAGAAGAGCGCGTGGCGACTGCAGGAGGTCGAGCAGACCACGTTCGCCGTGACGGGCAGCGACAGGGGGATCGAATCGCTGCGGGCGCGCACGACGCGGGAGCCCGAGCGGGTCTGGATCTCGGATCTCAATCCCGGCATCCTGGCGGTCCTGACAATCGCGCCGGATCGGATGTCCGCGTGGTCGTTGTGGCGCTATACCAGTCATCTGCGCGAGAACGGCCAGAATGCAAGCCGCTATGAACTGGCGCTCTGGAAGAAAATCGTCTACCCGATCGCGATCATCGTGATGCTGATGCTCGCCTTGCCGTTCGGCTACCTGCAGGCGCGGGCCGGCGGCATCGGCCTGAAGCTGTTCCTCGGAGTGATGCTCGGTGTCGGCTTCTACTTCATGAACGGACTGTTCTCCAATCTGGGGCTGCTCAACACCTGGCCACCCTGGCTCGCGGTCAGCATCCCGTCCCTGGTGGCTTTCGGCCTGGCGCTGGCGATGCTGGGACGGGTGGGCCGGTCCTACTAGGAGCCCGCCTACACTCCGACAGTCCCGAGCGAGCGCGGCTTTCCCCTGCCGGTCGTCTGGGGCCCGGAAAATCGTGGCATAGTTGCGTTCTGCACAATGGGCCATCGCACTGCCTGCGAGATGGGGGGCCGACATGACCGCCGAAGTGAACACCGACAGGACCGCCAACATGGCCGCCAACACGACCGCGAGCAGGACTGCCGACAGTCCCACGGCTGGGGGCCACGCTTTCGTGCCGGTCCGCGGGCTGCATCATTTCGCGTATCGCTGCAGGGACGCCGAGGAGACGCGCCGGTTCTACGAGGACCTCCTCGGGCTGCCGCTGGTCCATCTCATCCAGGAGGACCACGTCCCGTCCACCGGCGAGTACTGCCCTTATGTCCATGTGTTCTTCGAAATGGGCGACGGTTCGTTCATCGCCTTCTTCGATCTCGGCGACGACCAGGCCAGCGATCCGTCGCCCAACACGCCGTCGTGGGTCAACCATCTTGCGCTCAGGGTCGGATCGCCTGAACAGGTCCGCCAGGCCAAGCAGCGACTCGAAGAGGCGGGTGTCGAGGTGGTCGGGGTGACGGACCACGGATTCATCCAGTCGATCTACTTCTTCGATCCCAACGGCATCCGGCTCGAACTGACGGCGCAACTGGGAGAGACACCCGACGACGCGGGCGAGAGGCGCCGCACCCGCGCGCGTCTCGATGAGTGGACCGCTCGCAAGGAAGCCGCCAGGAAACGCCAGGAGACCGCATGAGTTCACCCGGGACGAACCAGCCCCAGCTTCTCCGGATCGACGTCAAGTCGGCCGGACCGATGGAGTCCCAGTCCGGCCTGCAGATGCTCAGGCCCCGGATCTATGGCGCCTTGCTGGAAGCCCCGGGTGTCGACCGCAGCAAGTCGGTCGCGGCGATCGTGATCCACCCGGCATCGAACTTCCATGGCCATTACCTGATCGAGCCGCTGGCCGGGCGGGGCGTCTCTTGCATGGGGCTGAACACCCGCTACGTCAACAACGATTCGACGCTGCTGATGGAGCGGGTGATCCAGGATCTGGGGGCCGGTATCCAGCAGTTGCGGGCGCTCGGTTATCGCAAGGTCATGCTGATCGGCAATTCGGGCGGCGCGGCGCTGGTCAGCTTCTACCAGGCCCAGGCGGAAAAGCTCACGTTGACGCATCTTGCGCACGGTGCGCCGATCACGCTTGCGGAGGCCGACCTGCCGCCGGTCGACGGCATCGCGCTGGCGGCGGCGCATGCCGGCCGGACGCGCCTGCTGAAGGAGTGGATCGATCCGGCCGTGGTCGACGACAACGACCCGACGCAGAGCGACCCGGAATTGGACTTGTACAACACGCCGCGTCCATTGCCGCTGGACGAGGCTTTCCTCATCCGTTTCAGGCAGGGCCAGCAACGGCGCTTCGAGCGGATCGAAGCCTGGGTCACCGACCGGCTCGAACGACTGCGGCGCGCGGACGGGGCGCAGGTCGATCAGTCCTTCGTGCTCCACCGGACCCATGCCGACCCGCGATTCCTGGACGTGAGCATCGATCCCAACGAGCGCAAACCCGGCAGTGTCTGGGGTGACCCGAACGCCGTCAATCTGGCGGCCAACTCCATGGGCCGCTTCAACACCCTGACCAGTTTCATGAGCCAATGGTCCTCGGGCTCCCAGGCGGACGGACCGGACAACCTCGCGCGCACCTCGGTACCGGTGCTGCACCTGACCTACTGCGCCGACCAGAGCGTCTTTCCGAGCACCGTGAAGCTGTGGATGGATGCGGCGGGTACGCGGGTGCGCAATGTCGATATCCATGGCGGCGACCACTACCTGGTCGGACGGCCGGATCTGGTCGCGCAGGTCGCCGACGAAATGGCGGCCTTCGCCGCGACGCTGTGAACGCCGAGACGCCAGCGATGTCCGGGACCGGCTACGTCCTGCCGACGTTCGAGTTCCGTGTGCCGCCTGAACTGGCGACCGCTGGGACCGATGGTCAGGACGGGGCGTCGGATATCGCCAGCGGGTCTATCCGCTGATCATCGTGGGAGGCGGACTCGCCGGTCTTGCCGCTGCCTGCGATTGCGCAGTCCGAGGCATTCCCGCAGTAGTGCTGGACGAGGACGACACCATCGGCGTGCGCGGTGCCTCGTCCCGGGGCATCTGCTATGCGCAGCGCACCCTCGAGATTCTCAGTCGGCTGGGTGTCTATCAGCGCGTCAAGGACAAGGGTGTCCAGTGGTTCGTCGGGCGCACGCTGGCCGGCGAGGACGAGGTCTACAGTTTCGACCTGGCCACGCAGGCCACCCACAGTTATTCCAGCCAGCCGGCCTTCATCAACATCCAGCAGTTCTACATCGAGTGGTACCTGGTCGATCGGATCATGGAATCGGACACGGTCGACCTGCGCTGGAAGAGCCGCGTGACCGGCATCCGGCTGCTCGACGAAGGCGCGGAACTGACAGTGCAGACGCCGGCCGGGGAGTACCGGATCAAGGGCCGGCATGTCATCGACGCCAGCGGCGTCGCGAGCCCCCTGCGCAAGATGCTTGGCCAGAATACACGGGCGGAGGTCGGGGTCGATCGCTGGTGCATTTCGGATGTGCGATTTCGCCATCGACCGAAGACCGAACGGTGGACCTGGATCGAAGCGCCGTTCAATCAGAATCGCGCGGTCTGGCAGCATCTGATGGGGGACGACGTCTGGCGGCTGGACTATCAGATGGATCCGGACTGCGATCCGGAAGCGGTCAGCCGCCCCGAGGTGGTTGCCGAGCGGCTGCGCGAGCAGTTCGGCGAGGACGTCGACTACGAACTCGTCTGGGTCGGCCCGTACAGCTATCGCAGCCACGTGATGGAGCGATTCCGGGCCGGGCCCGTCTTCTTCGTCGGCGACTGTGCTCACGGTATGAGCCCCTTCGGCGCGCGTGGGGGCAACAGCGGCATCCAGGACGCCGACAATCTGATCTGGAAGCTGCAATGGGTGCAGCAGGGCTGGGGCGACGAATCGCTGCTGGACACTTACGACAGTGAACGGCGCGAAGGCGCCGAGCACAATGTGCTGGTCACCAATCGCACGGCGCGCTTCCTGTCGCCCCGCACGCCGGTCGAGCGGATGATCCGCAAGGCTGCGATCGACCTGGCCCGCCATCATCCCTTCGGCCGCACGCTGATCAACACCGGACGAATGTCGATGGCGAGCGTCTACACCCGCTCCGATCTGGCCCAGGCCTCGCTCACGCGCCGGCTCGGCGTCGACGCGATCGGCGCCGGTAGGCCGCTGCAGAACGTGCCGCTGGCGGAGCACGGCGACCTGGAACAAGTGATCCGGTCGAATGCGGGGCGCCTGCTGGTGGTTGCGCCGGACGCCGCGACCGCCGAACGGGTCGACGCCCGCCTGGTGCGCGATGATGCCAGGACGGCCTGGTTCCTCGCCGGCAGCCAGGCCGCTCCGGCGGGGTGGGCGGTGCTGGCGGCCGCCTCGGGCGCCCGCCCGCTGGCCGAATCGTTAGGTCTGGTAACGGGCCGGGTGCTGGTGATACGGCCGGACCTGCACAGCGCCGGTTGCGTGCCGCCGCAGTCCGTCGGCGCACTGCTGGCCTGCTTCGGTCCCGGTCCGGGACCAGGGAGGAATCCATGACGAATCTGGAACCCAATCTCCAGGACCCGGATCGCTTCTACGAGGAACTCCTGGCTGCGCACGACGGCCTCAGCACCGAGCAGAGCTTCGAGTTGAATGCACGCCTGTTGCTGCTGCTGGCCAACCAGGTGGGTGACAGCGCCGTTCTCAGCCGATGCATCGCGCTCGCCCAGGCCGCCGCCACGCCGCCCGCCCGCGAATCCGCTTCATCCGCTGCGTCCGGCCCGGCCGCGCAGCCTCCCTAGGGAAAATCCCCATCGGCGCGTGCGCGCGCTGCCGGGGACGGTCCGTACAATCCGCCATATAACCTGAGGAGACACGGATGAAGCCGACAAGAGATTTCAGGAAGCACGCGCTGGCGGTGGCCTTTTCCGGCGCGCTGCTCGCTGCCGCCGGGCAGGCGTCTGCGCAAGTGGTTCTGACGACATCGACCTGGGTGCCGCTGAGCCACGCCATCACCATGACGCAAAACCTCTGGTGCGACGAGGTGACCAAGGCAACGTCCGGTCGGGTCAAGTGCAACCTGCTCGCCAAGGCAGTGGCGCCGCCCCCGGGCACTTTCGATGCGGTCCGCGACGGGCTTGCCGATGTCTCGTTCAGCGTTCACGGCTATACGCCGGGCCGCTACAAGCTGACGGAAATGGCTGAACTGCCGTTCCTCGGGGACTCGGCCGAAGCGACCTCGGTCGCCTACCAGAAGATGTACGACAAGTATCTGGCCAAGTTCGACGAGCATCGTGGACTGAAAGTCCTCTCGGTCTTCACCCACGGCCCCGGCATCATCATGAACGTCAAGCGCCCGGTCGAGAAACTCGCCGACCTCGACGGCTTGAAGATCCGGGTCGGCGGTGGCATGGTCAACGAGGTCGGCAAGGCCCTGGGGATCAGCGTGACGCTGAAGCCGGCGCCGCAGTCCTATGAGTTGCTGTCTGCCGGTGTCATGGACGGCACGTTCTTCCCGGCGGAGTCGGTGGCGAGCTTCAAGCTCGAGAAACTGATCAAATACCGGACCGAGTTTCCGGGCGGGCTCTACAACACCAGCTTCGCGTTCGTCATGAATCCGGCGACCTGGGCGAAGATCTCGAAGGCGGACCAGGAGGCGATCACCAAGCTGTCGGGTATCCACCTGGCCCAGATGGCCGGCCGGGCGTGGGACAAGGCCGACCGCGAGGGCGCCGCAGTCATGCAGGCCAACAATGTCCAGCTGACCAAGGCCAGCAAAGCCTTCATCGAGGAAGTCAAGTCCAGGACCGACAGCCTCGAGAAGAAATGGATGGAGGAAGCCAAGGCCAAGGGCCTGGCGGATCCCGCCAAGGTGCTGAAAGAGTTCCGGGCGGATATCGCGGCGAACTGACCGCGGCGCCATGACCCTTTTCTGCCGCCGGCCCCTGCCGGGACACGCCCGCTCGAGGCGGCCGACGTGATCCTGGGCGGTGCCGGGCCGGCGGAACGACCGTCCGCCCGGTGGCTCGCGGGGCTCAAGCTGACGCTGGGCACCCTGGCGGGCGCCGCGCTGTTCGCGATGATGCTGCTGACTTTCCTGGACGTCGTCGGCAGAAAGTTCCTCAACAATTCCATCACCGGCAGCGTCGAACTGACCGAGCTGATGATGCTCGCCCTGATCTTCTGCGCCCTGCCGCTGGCATCGCTGGCGGGCGAGCACGTCGTCTTCGACCTGCTCGACTCGGTGCTTCCGCCCGGCGTCAAGCGCTGGCAGGCGGTCGTGTCCAACCTGATCTGCACCTTCCTGGTCGGTGCCGCCGCCTGGTTCGTCTTCGATCGCGCCCAGCGCACCGAGATGATGGGCGATACGACCGCGCAGTTGCAGATCTCGATCGCCCCCTTCCACTACGCCGCCGCCGTGTTGCTGGCAGTGTCCGCATTGATGCATTTGTACCTGGCTCTTACGGGCAGGTCCAAGGACTGACCATGTACGAGGCGCTGCTCGGCTTTGCCGGGATGTTCCTGTTGATGTTCCTGCGCGTGCCGATCGCGTTCGCCATGGGCGCGGTCGGCTTCGTCGGGGTCGGACTGATCAGGTCCTGGCCGGCCGCGATCTCGACAACGGCGTCCGAAGTCGTCGACATTGCCGCCTACACGCTATCGGTGGTGCCGCTGTTCGTGCTGATGGGCAATTTCGTGACCCGCGCCGGCATGTCCCGCGAACTCTATCGGGCCGCCTATGCGTTCATCGGTCATTGGCGCGGTGGCCTGGCGATGTCCACCATCGCCGCCTGCGCCGGCTTCGGCGCCATCTGCGGCTCGTCGCTCGCGACGGCGGCCACCATGGCGCGTGTCGCCATGCCGGAAATGCGGCGATTCAAGTATCACGACTCTTTCGCCGCCGGCTCCATCGCCGCCGGCGGCACGCTCGGCATCCTGATCCCGCCCTCGGTGATCATGGTGATCTACGGCATCATGACCACCACGAGCATCGGTGCGCTGTTTGCCGCCGGATTTATTCCCGGCCTGCTGGCGCTGGTGCTCTATCTGACTGCCGCGGGCATCGTGACCACGCGCAACCCGCAACTGGGTCCGCGCGGTGAACGCAGCAGCTGGTCCCAGCGCCTGGACGCCCTGCGCGACGTCTGGGCGGTGCTGGTGCTGTTCCTGATCGTGATCGGCGGGATGTACGGGGGCTGGTTCACGCCGACAGAAGCGGCCGGCGTGGGCGCCTTCGGGGGGTTCCTGTTTGCCCTGGCGCGGCGCACCCTCAGCCTCGCTATCCTGCGCGAGATCCTGGTCGAGTCGGCCCGGACCACCGCCATGCTGTTCACGATCGTGATCGGGGCTTCGATTTTCAGCAATTTCGTCAATTTCACGACCATGCCGACCGACCTGCAGACCTTCGTGGTGCAGTTCAATGTGGCGCCGATCATGGTGATCATCGTGATCTGCCTGATCTACGTCGTGCTCGGCTGCGCGATGGAATCGCTGTCTATGCTGCTGCTGACGGTGCCGATTTTCTTCCCGCTCATCCAGTCGCTCGGATTCGACCCGGTCTGGTTCGGCATATTGATCGTGTGCGTCATCGAGATCAGCCTGATCACACCGCCGGTCGGGATGAACGTTTTCGTGCTGTCGAGCGTCCTGCCGGACGTGTCGACCGGCCAGATCTGGAAAGGGGTGACACCGTTCGTGATCGCGGACGTCGTCAGGCTGGCCATCCTGATCGCGTTCCCCATCATCACGCTGTTCCTGCCCCGGTTGCTGCAGCTGTAGTCAGCTCTCTTGCAGTGGGGCAGTCCGTTCAGGCGAGGTGGCCTTGGTTGCAGCCGCGTGCCCGGTTCTTTTTGCTACTATTCCAGGCAGTGGGGACGTAGCTCAGCTGGGAGAGCGTCGCGTTCGCAATGCGAAGGTCGGGAGTTCGATCCTCCTCGTCTCCACCAGTTTTCCCAAGCCACCGCTGTTGCCTTGCGATTCCAATCACTTCTGTGCCGCGGCTTCCTGTGCCTTGGCGAATTCCGGCAACGAGATGGTCTGGTCGGAATTCGCATCGAAGCGCATGAACATCGACCGGTGCGTCGCCAGGAATTCCCCCTTCGTCACCACACCGTCGCCATTGACGTCGAATGCCTTGAACGGCATCTGCCCGCGATACTCCTGCTGTGAATTCAGGCTTCGGCGGCGGTGCCGACGACAGGCGGCCACGCCGCACGCGCACGAGAGCTGCGTCGTTCAGTCTAGCACCGACCATCTCACGCGTAGGCAGGCGCGATCCATGCTCTACCCTGCGCGGCAGCGCCGGTCGGAGATGGGGCTGCCTTCCAACCTCGGGCACCTGGGCCTGCAAGCTGGGCTGCGTGGGGCGTTGAACTTCTCAGGAGCACGCGCATGACGACCTCGCGCAAGCTGACGATCCTGCAGCTGAACGATCTGCACGGCTACCTCGAGCCGCATCCGGAGGTATTCCGCGGTGCCGGCGAATTCACCTACCGCAGTTGCGGCGGGCTCGCGCGGATCGCGACGTACTTCAAGCAGGTGAGGACCGAGAATCCCGGCGCGGTACTCGCGCTGGACAACGGAGACACCTTTCACGGCACCTACGCGGCAGTGCAATCGCGCGGGGAGTCCATGCTGCCGCTGACCAATGCGTTGGGGTTCGATGCCATGACGCTGCACTGGGAGTTCGCCTACGGGCCGGACCGTGTGCGTCAAATGTCGGCCGGCCTGCGCTATCCGATGCTGGCGTGCAATTGCTACGACAAGGCCTCCGGCAGCCTGGTGTTCCCTCCCACCGCGGTAGTCGAGCGCGCCGGATTGCGCGTCGGCATTGTCGGCGTCGCGTGCCACATCGTCGACAAGACCATGCCGGCCAGCTATTCGGAGGGCGTGCGATTTACGCTGGGCAACGAGGAATTGCCAGGTCACATCGATTACCTGCGCAGCAATGAGCGGGTCGACCTGGTGGTGGTGCTTTCGCATCTCGGTTTTGCGCAGGATGCCAAGCTGGCCGCGCAGGTTCCGGGCATCGACATCCTGGTAAGCGGTCACACCCACAACCGGCTGTATGAACCGGTGTGGATCGGCCGAACGCCCATCATCCAGTCCGGCTGTCATGGCTCGTTCATCGGTCGGCTCGACGTCACCTTGGAAGCGGGAAAGGTGGCGGATGTGCGGCACGCGCTGGTGCCCATGGATGAACGTGTCCCCGAGGAGGCGCAGATGAAGGAAGCTGTCGACGCGGTGATGGAGCCGCATCGCGATTTTCTCGATCAGCTGGTCGGGCACGCTGCCAGCCCGCTGGACCGCGCCACGTCGCTGGAAGCGTCGATGGACAATGTTCTGCTGGACGCGATCGCCGCCGCAGCCGGATCGGAGATCGCGTTCTCCAATGGATGGCGCTATGGTGCGCCCATCCTGCCGGGACCGGTAAGCATGGAGCAACTGTGGAATATCGTCCCGACCCAGCCGCCGGTTTCCACGGTGGAGATCACCGGAGAGGAACTCCAGGCGATGCTGGAGGCCAACCTGGAACGCACCTATTCCGCAGATCCTTATTGCCAGATGGGCGGCTACGTCAAGCGCTGCCGCGGGCTGAACATGTACTTCAAGCCTGAAAACCCGAAGGGATATCGCATCGAGGAACTGCTGGTGGAAGGCGCGCCGGTCCAGCGCAATCGCGTCTACCTGGCAGCCATGCTGGGCGAGCAGGGCGTTCCGGCCAAGTACGGCAACGCCAGGCACAAGCTGCCAATCGATGCGATCGAGGCGTTGCAACGATGGTTCGCGGCGGGACGCCAGGTGGAAGGCCGGCGGCGTGGCAGCATTGTGGCGGTCTGAAAGAACAGCCCCATGTCGATCAGGGAGGAAACCGAGGACTTGCTCAAAGTTGATGGGAATCCGATCGTGCTAGGCTGTTCCACCGTTCGGGGGAGGGGCGAACTGTTCAATGAACTGCTGCTCCGTGAGCATGGGCGTTTCATTCGCAAAGGAATAGTAGGCCGGCTTCTTGTCGATATAGATCTGAGTTGCCAGTTCGAAGTCGGTCGATTCGAATACGCCGGCAGGCATGAAGTACTCGCCCGTGGCGAGCAGCTTGTAGTAGAGATGCGTGCCACACGTCCTGCAGAAGGCGCGCTCGGCCCATTGCGACGAAGCGTACACAGCAATCTGATCGGCGCCGCTGAACTCCACCGCGGGGCCACAGTGGACCGCGAGTAACGGGCCGCCGCCCCACCTGCGACAGGTGCCGCAATGACAGGCGCCGATCTCTTTCGCTTCGGGCGACGTGAAGCTGACCGCACCGCATAGGCAATGACCGTTCATGTTCATTAATCTCCTTTGTGGAAAGGGGCAGCATGTCTGCCGCCTGGCAATCGGGCCAAGGCAGGCGACAGCGGGCGAAGCCACTGTTGGCTGAACAAGCCGTTGAAGGGGTCAGGCGCGTCGCTGAGCCAGAAGATCGACATAGGCACCTTCGATGAGTTGCGACCGCTGCACACCCAGCCGATTCATCACGTCGTGTGCTTCACGCACGCCCACTTCGCCAGGCTCGTTCTCCGCGAGCACCACCTCGAGTTCGAGAAAGTGCCCCAGGCCGGCGACCCGATCCAGATGAACACGGGTTCTCCCGACCATGAAGAGCGTGCGGTGCTTCTGCACTCTCCCCGCCTGCCCATACGCCAACGACAGGGATTCACGCAGCGTTTCAGGCTCCGACGTGGGTGAGCGCAAGTAGAAGGATTCCTTGGGACCTTGCCGATCCGGGCGTCGGTAAAAGATGAGTTCGCCTTGCTCCTTCGAGAAGGCGCGCAGCTTCAGCCTGCCGTTGTCGCATACGAAGAACGTATCGTCCTGGATGATCTCGATGGGGCCTTGATCCGCGATGGCGGCGGCCTTCAGCGCCAGCGCCTCGACGCTGGCGATGCGTGCCTTGATCTCGATGTTGCGGGGCATTGGTGCGAAGCTATGCGCTAAGCCGACCGCAGCGGTCTCACCGCTCGGATAGAGCCAACTGCGCGCCGAGTCCGGCAAATGCCGCTGCGAATCCACGACGAAGCCAGATCTGGACCTTGGGCGATTCGATGACAGCTTTTCTGAATGCGTGGGCGAGTAGACCGTAGATGACGAAGACGACGAAAGTCATGGCCATGAATACGGCGCTGAGGCCGAGCAACTGACTCAGTGGCGACTCTGCGCCTGGTGCTACAAACTGTGGCAGGAACGCGAGGAAGAAGATCGTGAGCTTCGGGTTGAGGATGTTCAGGAAGAATGCCTTCCCGGCTACCGAGAACCCCCCGCCATTTCGCTGTCCATCTTGTACGGCGAAGGCGCTTTGATCGCGCCAGGTGGCTACCGCCAGGTAGAACAGATAGGCGACACCGGCGTACTTGAGTACCTGAAACGCGAGCGCGCTCGTATGCATGATGGCGGCAAGACCGAGAACGGTGGCAAGCAGGTGCGGAACGATGCCCAAGGTGCAGCCCGCGGATGCGTAAAGACTTGCGCGGCGACCACGCGCCAACCCTGTGGACACGGTGAAGACAACTCCTGTCCCTGGAATGAGCACAACGATGAGCGAAGTGAGCAGGAACTCGGTGCTGAGCATGGTGGGGAACTCCTCGCGATGTCTGTCTGAACGTTTCAGTCGGACCGGTCATGACTCCGGTGTCCCGGTACGCTGGCTGCATGACAGCTTAAGGACGGAGCAGCTCCCTGTCCATCGGGGGGCCCGTTCGCTTCCCCGGAGAGCCTCCCGGTCATTCGAATCTTCCATACGACCTGATCCGCACGCCGGCCAGCATCATTGATATATTCGGTGCCTCACCTGAGGCCAACATGCATATCGCCATACTTACCTTCGACGGCTTCAACGAGCTGGATTCGCTCATAGCGCTGGGCATCCTCAATCGGATCAGGAAGCCCGGGTGGCGCGTGACGCTGTGCTGCCCGGAACCGGAGGTCACCTCGATGAACGGTGTCACCGTGCGAGCGCAGTCCATGCTGGAGGACGCGCGGTCCGCCGATGCCGTCGTCGTTGGCAGCGGGATCCGTACGCGAGAGGTCGTCAGCAGCCCGGAGCTGATGGGACGCCTGGCCCTTGATCCCGGCCGGCAACTGATTGCCGCCCAGTGTTCCGGTACCTTGATCCTGGCCAGGCTCGGCCTCCTGGGCAGCGTACCGGCCTGCACGGACCTGACCACCCGGCCGTGGGTGCTGGAGGCCGGCGTGGAAGTCCTGAACCAGCCATTCTTCGCGCAAGGCAACGTCGCCACCGCGGGCGGTTGCCTGGCCTCGCCCTACCTGGCAGCCTGGATCATCGCCCGCACCGAGGGGCGCGACGCCGCCTCGGCGGCGCTTCACTACGTGGCGCCCGTCGGTGAGAAAGAGGCGTACGTCGCCAACGCACTGAAGCACCTCTCACCGTACCTGCCGCAATGACATAGCGTCAGGCGGCCTGGATCTCTTCGTTGGCCGCCTCGCGACCCAGCGCGCGGATGCTCATGCGTGCGGCGCTCAACGCTGCTGCCTTGGGTGCGTCGCCCATGGCCACACCCTCGGCTCGAACGATGCGCACGTCGCTGATGCCGAAGAAGCCGAAGACCACCTTCAGATAGCTTTCCTGGTGTTCCATTGCCTGTCCTGCGGCGCTGGTCGAGTACATGCCGCCGCGCGTGGACGCGACGATGACGGTCTTGCTGCCTGCCAGGCCGACGGGGCCCTTGTCGGTGTACTTGAAGGTGCGCCCGGCCTGGGCCAGACGGTCGATCCACGCCTTGAGCTGCGTGGGGATGGCGAAGTTGTACAAGGGGGCGCCAACGACGATCACGTCGGCAGCCAGGAATTGGCGTATCAGCCGTTCAGAAACTTCGTTTTCGAGGCGCTGCCCATCGGTCGGCTCGGCCTGCTGACCGAACTTGATGCCCAGTGCGTCGGCGCTGAGGTGGTTGGGCGCCTGCAGCGCCAGATCGAGGTGCTCGACCGTGGTGCCAGGGTGGCTGCGCACCCATTCGGCGACGATCTCGCTGCTCAGTTGGCGGGAGACGGATTGGCCTCCAAGGATGCTGGAATCGACGTGTAGCAGTTTCATGGTGTTGCCTCATAACGGTACCGGCGCTCAAATCGGTCGGCTTGGTATGATCTTAGTTTTGTGGCGAATGTTTGATAAGACAGCGAAAACGAGTCAATATGTCCCAAAAATAGGACGATAAATCATGCAAGACCTGAACGACATGGTGTTGTTCGCCAATGTGGTCGAACACGGGGGCTTCGCAGCAGCCGGTCGCGCCTCCGGCATACCCAAGTCGCGCCTGTCTCGCCGGGTGGCACGGCTGGAGGAGGAGCTTGGAGCGCAGCTGTTGCAGCGCAGTACCCGCAAGCTTTCGCTGACCCCGGCGGGCGAGCAGTTCCTGCGTCATTGCTCGGAGATGCGTGAGGCCGCTCAAGCCGCGTTCGATGTGGTGGCCAGGCAGCAGAGCGAGCCACGAGGCCTGGTGCGCCTGAGCTGCCCGGTCACCCTGGCGCACGGCGCCCTGGGTGTTTTGTTGCCGGTGTTCATGGCGCGGTTTCCGAAGGTCCGGGTGCAGATGCTGGTGACCAATCGGCTGGTCGATCCGGTCGAGGACGGCGTCGACCTCGCACTGCGTGTACGGCTAGTGATCGAGGACAGCGCGACGCTCGTGGCGAAGACCTTCGGCACCAGTCGAACCATTCTGGTCTGCCAGCCGGCGATGCTGGCGCGGCAAGGGCCGGTGCACTCGCCGGCGGATCTGTCACGGCTGGACACGGTCGCCATGGCAGTCAACGAGGGGCGCAGCAGTTGGCGGCTGGTCGGCTCCGACGGCCAGGTAACCGTGCACACGCACGAGCCGCGTTACGTGGCCGACGACCTCTTGTCGCTGCTGCACGCCGCTGTGGCCGGCACCGGTGCGGCCCTGATACCCGACTACCTGTGCCGGGCCGACTTGCTGGCCGGGCGTCTGGCCGAGGTGCTGCCCTGCTGGTCACCGTCGCCGGGCATTGCGCATGCTGTGTTTCCGGCTCGCCGCGCACTGGTTCCGGCGGTGCGCAGCCTGATCGACTTTCTGGTCGACAACCTGGCGGGCGACGGGCCGCGCGAACTGGCGGGCCAGGCGTACTCATCAGCCATTCAAGCAACCAGTCCGATCCGGATGCCGATGACGGCAGTCAATCCGTGATCGGGTACCAAGCCATCGAAGGAGTACGACATGTATGGATTCGATGTCAGGATGAAGGAATCTTTCGACGACGCCGTACAGCGGGTCACCGATACCCTGAAGAAAGAAGGTTTCGGGGTCCTGAGCGACCTCGACATCCAGGGCGCGATGAGGGAGAAGCTAGGCGCCGAGATTCCGCGCTATCGGATTCTCGGTGCGTGCGATCCGCCGCTGGCGCTGAAGGCGATCAATGCGGAGCCCGACATCGGGCTCCTGCTTCCCTGTAACGTGGTGGTGCGAGAGGATGACGGCGGGGAGGTCACCGTTGCCCTGGTGGACCCCCAGGCGATGATGAAGCTCGCAAGCGGCGATGCGGTTCAGGAAGTGGCCGAGGACGCGGCTGCGAGGCTGCGCAGGGTGCGAGACGCGTTGGCTGAGTGAATGCGACGTGGCGTCAGCGCGGTCCGAGAATCTCGCCCAGGGCG
This sequence comes from uncultured beta proteobacterium, assembly GCA_963834335.1. GTDB lineage: Bacteria > Pseudomonadota > Gammaproteobacteria > Burkholderiales > Burkholderiaceae_E > Lautropia. The sequence continues at coordinate 1,137,683 of CAWIBK010000009.1, forward strand.
GATTCGGGAGCGCCGGCGCGCATCTGCACCACGCCGCCGGTGTCCTGCCAGACGACCGCCGGCGTCGCTTGCAGACCCCATTGCGCCATCAGCTTCTCATTGGCTTGCAGTTTCGCCTGGATCGCCGGCGGAATGCTGGCGAGGGGACTGACGCCGGATTCGCCGAGCGGCTTGGGCCGGCCGGTGGCCAGCGTCTTTGCGTTACTGGCGGTATGGCCACGCTCATGGGCAGCGAGGGCTGCGGACGGATCCTTGTCAGCGAGCAATGCCGCCGCTTTGCCGGCACTCGTCGGAGTCAGAATGCCCACCATGATGTGGCGCAACTCGACCTTGCCGCTGTCCACCCATGGCCTCGCGTCGGCCCAGAACTTGTTGCAGTAGGGGCAGTTCGGATCGGTGAACACATACACCGTACGGGCGGCCTTGGCGCGTCCATCGCCAATCCAGTGGCTGGCCTGTGCCTGTTTCCACAGCGCGGCCGACATCGGCCCACGGACCGCCTCGTCCAGTGCTTCGCGCGTGAGGTTCCTGCCATCCGCGTCGAGCATGGAGCCGGCAACGACCTGCTTGCCGTCCGGCGTGGCATAGAAGGCCACCGGTTGGCGTCCGGCGTACGCGGCCCACGCGGTCAAGCCACCGGGCGCCGGGAACGTGCCGACGACAGTCACTCCCTGGCTCTCGAGTGCGCGCAGTGCCGCCGGGCGCTCCTGCGCGCCGGCGGGGGAGGCCGCCGCCAGGAGCGCCAGGGCGACCGCGGCGGTCCGCTGCAGGGGGAAAGAGATTCGAGGGGGATTCGTCATCGGTTGCAGCCTCATTGAAGATCGGTAGCTCATGGAAGGTCGGTAGCTCATGGAAGGTCGGTAGCTCATGGAAGGTCGGTAGCTCGTCGAGGTGGGGTTGTCGATTCGGGTTATCGGTTCGGTCATCGACTTTCGGGAGCGGGCAGGACAGCGCCCAGCCTCTGTTCAAGGGCGGCATGCGACAGCTCGCCGGCCCGCACGTCGACCAGCCGGCCTTGTGCGTCGAAGAAAAGCGTGGTCGGCAGGCCCTGTGCGCCCAGCGTCGTGCCTGCCGTGCCGAGCGTGTCGAGAAGCACATTGCCCAGGGACAGGTTCTGTGCGGTCAGGAAGGTCTGCACCTGTTCGGCCGCCTCGCCCTGATTGATGAAGACGAAATTGACATCGGGGCGGTCTGCCTGCGCCTTCTGCAACACCGGCATTTCTCTTCGGCAAGGCGGACACCAGCTTGCCCAGAGATTGACGACCGTCGGCTTGCCCTGGAAATCGGTGAGCGAAACAGTCCGACCGTCCGGCGCCGGAAGCTGCAGCGCGGGAAGCTGCACGGCACTGCCGGCGGTCGCCGCCAATCCGATCGTGCCGATTGTCCAGACCAGCGCGACCGTGCCGATTGCCGCGCCGATCGGCTTTCGCCGGGCTGCCAGCCGAACGGTTGCGCCAATCCCATAGAGTGCAGCGACGGCGAAACCCGCCGTGGGTGACCAGCCACCGTCGCTAAGATTGAGCATGTCGAGAGGCGACTTGAGATAAACCTCAGGAAACTGGATGACGAAGGCCAGGCGTGCGGATGCGATGCCGACCAGCAGGATGCGCCAGAGCAACGGCTCCATCAGGACGCCCGCACGGTGGCCCATCCTGATTCCGCCGAAGAGACCCGCCGCCAATGCCCCCAGCACCAGCAGGAGGGTGAGCGACAATGCCAGGGAGCCGGGTTGGAAAACCGTGTTCACAGGGAGCCTCGATCCGCAGGCCGGCGCTCGAGCAGGTCGCGCGCGGTGAACTCGCCGACCAGTCGGGCGTCGCGGCGTTCCTGGCCCTTCCGATCGAACAGCATGACGGTCGGTGGCCCCATCACCTGGTGTTGCTGCATCAGTGCCCGCTGCGCTGCGTCGCTGGCGGTGACGTCGGCGCGCAGCAGCACGACCCCGGCCAGCGCCTGCAGGACCTGATCGTTGCCGAAGACCTCTTCTCGATACTCTTGCAGGACGTGCACCAGTCGGCGTAATAGTCGATCAGCGCGGGCTGGCCGGCGGCCTTTGCAGCCTCGAGTCGGGCATGCAGGACCGCGGGATCGGTGATGGTTTCAAATGCCGGAACCGGCCGCGCCGGTTGCGACGCGATGGCCGGCGGGGGCGAGGCAAGCACCATCGACAATGGCCGCAGCGGATCGGTGCCTCCGGCTGCTGCACCGAGCACCATGGCGCCCCCCCACAGCGCGGCGATGACGGCAGTCGAGCGGATCAGCAATCGCGGCCCGTGCCGGTGACTTGCTACCCCCTGGTCGAATGCCGTGTGCCATAGGGTGACTGCCAATCCGACCAGCAGGCCTCCCCACAGGAGAAGCGAGACAGGCTCGGACACGACTCGTTGGGCCATCCAGACCGCGGTGCCCAGCATCACGAAGCCGAACCCGGCCTTGACCCGGTCCATCCACGGCCCTGGTCGCGGCAGGTAGCGTGCGCCTACGGTGCCGAGGACCAGCAGTGGCATGCCCATGCCCAGCCCCAGCGCCATCAGGAGCATGGCGCCTTGCACCCGATTGCCGCTTTGCGCGATGTAGAGCAGGGTTCCGGCGAGCGGCGCGGTCATGCATGGGCCGACCAGCAAGGCCGAGACGGCGCCCATGCCGGCGGCGGCGCCGACGCTGCCGCCCACGCGCGGCCCGGCGCCGGCCAGCCGGTCACGCACGAAAGCGGGCAACTGCAGCTCAAACAGGCCGAACATCGAGAGCGCGAGCACGACGAATACGGCGGCGAATCCCATCAGGGCCCAACGATTCTGCAGTGCTGCCTGGAGGCCAGCCCCGGCCATCGCCGCGGCCAGGCCGAGCAGGGCGTACACGACTGCCATGGCCAGGACAAAGGAAAGCGACAGGGCAAAGGCGCGGCGCGGTGGAGCCTGGCTGCCGACCACGATGCCGGAGATGATCGGCGCCATGGGCAGCACGCAGGGCGTGAATGCCAGGGCGACACCCATGACAAAGAACAGCGGCAATGCCAACAGCAGGCTTCGCTCGCTCAGGAGTTCGGTGATGCTGCTGTCGCTGCCGACCGGGGATGGAAGGGACTGCGCGCCGGGTACCGCAGGCGCCGCCGCCGATGGGCCTGTGGCCGTCGGATTTTTCAGTGCGATCGTCTGCTTCTGCGGCGGATAGCATAGTCCGGCCTCCGCACAGCCTTGCCATCCGAGTTCCACCGCAGTTGCGTTTGCCGTGTCGACCTGGAGGCTGACGCTGTCGTGGTACACCTCGACCGTGCCGAAGTTGGGGTCGACCTTGGTCTCGCCAGGCGGACGGACAAAGTCGGCGACGGCCTGAGCGGGAGAGGCAATCACCTGCAGCTGATCCCGGTAAAGGTAGTAGCCGGGCGCGATTGTCCACTGAAGCACCAGCTTTCCGCTGGGGTCACTCTGGTCGACGTGCACCTGGAAGGCTTCTTCCGGCGCGAGGAAGGCCTCTTCCCCGTGGGCCATTCCGGCAGCCAGGACAAGCACAAGGATCAGAATCAGGCTCGCGAGGCGGGATCCCAGGGTCGGTGTCAAATTGGAGGTCGGGTTCATGGCTGCTTCTGCGGTTCGCATCGGACGAAGCAGTATTCCTCGCCACGATTAAGTGCGCGTTAAGCCCGCTGCCGCGACCTCGCGGCTGAAAACTCTGCTTACATTTCCGGAGAGACGGTATTGCACGTCCTGTTGATTGAAGACGATGCGCTCGTGGCCGGCGGCATCACCGCCGGACTGCGGTTGAACGGTCTGACGGTGGACCACACCGGGAACGCCCGGCAGGCAGACGCCGCGCTGCTTGCGTCGCATTTCGACGTCTGCGTACTCGACCTGGGGCTGCCTGACGAAGACGGCATGAACCTGCTGGCACGCTGGCGACAACGGGGTGTGGAACTCCCGGTCCTCGTGCTGACGGCGCGCGATGCGGTGGAGCATCGGATCAAGGGCTTGCAGGCCGGCGCTGACGATTACCTTCTCAAGCCCTTCGATCTGGACGAACTGGTGGCCCGCTTGCACGCGCTGCTGCGCCGAAGCGCGGGTCGGAGCACGGACCGGATCGAACACGGCCCGATCACGTTCGAGCCATCAACCGGCGACGTCTGGATGCGCGGCCGGCCGGTGGAACTGACCCGCCGCGAGACGGCGCTGCTGAGAACGCTGCTGCAGCATCCGCGCCGGGTGTTGAACGCCGACCAGTTGCGCGACAGCCTCTATGGCTTCAGCCAGGAGGTCGAGAGCAATGCCATCAACGTGCACATCCACCACTTGCGTCGCAAGCTTGGCGCGAACGTCGTGGAAACAGTCCGGGGCCTTGGCTATCGCCTCGGCAATTGCGAATGACCAGCCTTCGCCTGCGGTTGCTCGCCCTCATCAGCGTGTCGTTGCTTGTCCTGTGGACCCTGGTCGCCGTCTGGATGTTCGTGGATCTGCGCAAGGAGGTTCGTTCGGCGCTGGATGAGCGGCTCGCGGCGTCGGCCCGGATGGTGGCGGGGCTGATGGCACAGCTCCCCGCCACCCCCGACCTCCGGGGGGGAAGGCCGGAAGCACTGGTCGATGTGATCGGGCGAGACGGACTGGCCTGCGAGGTGAGCCTGCTGCGGGGCGGGACCACGCTCGAGACTGTTGCCCGTACCGCCGAGAGCCCCGGCATGGCCGATCTGGCGCAGGGGTTCGGAACCCGGATGTTCGGTGACCGGATGTGGCGAACCTACGTGCTGCAGCAGGATGGCATCCGTGTCGCGACCGCCGACCGGATCGACATCCGCAGGGCGTTGCTGCGCGACATCGCACTGACGGCAGCCATCCCGTTCGCTGCGGCTCTGGTCGGCAGCCTGCTGCTGCTGTGGTTCGCCATCGGCCGGGGCCTGGCCCCGATCGAGGGAATACGTCGGCAGCTCGCGAACCGGCGACCGGATGACGACGAGCCGCTGGTACCCGCGGCCATCCCGGTAGAACTGCGCCCACTGGTCCGGACTATCACTCATCTTCTGGGGCGTGTCAGGCAGACGATCGGAAAGGAACGCCGCTTTACCGACGCCGCAGCCCACGAACTGCGTACGCCCCTGACGGCCGTCAAGACCCATCTGCAAGTCATGCGGCTGGCAGCCGGACAGGGTTGTGAGGAGGCCGCATTCGAGAGCTCGCTCTCCCAGGCCGACGAAGGCGTGCGTCGGATGCAGCGCACGCTGGAGCAACTCCTGCTGCTCGCACGTCTGGATGATGACGTAAGGAGCGCGGACGACCGGGAAAGCCCCGAAAGCCCCGGAAGTCCGGGAGGTCCGGGAGGTCCGGGAAACCCGAAAAACATCAGCAGCACGGACGGTGACGGGGCGGAGCCTGGCGCTGCCGTGAGCAGGGCGGTGCTGGAGGCGGAAGCAGGCCAGGTGGGCGCCGGGCGGGTGCATGTCGTCGGCGCGGATCGTTTGCGCCCCGTGGCAGTGCCGGAGACCCTGCTGGTTTCCGCGATCCGCAACCTGCTTGACAACGCGCTTCGCTTTGCGCCGCCGGACACCGAGGTCTTGCTGGAGATAAAGCCGGTCGACGCCGGCCGGATCAGGTTCAGTGTTCTCGATCGCGGGCCCGGTCTGACCGAGATCGAGTGCGGGCAGGCAACGGAACGATTCTGGCGCCGTACCCAGTCCCCGGAAGGCAGCGGGCTGGGACTCTCGATTGTCGAGGCGATTGCCAGGCGTCACGGCGGCGAATTACGGCTGGCTCCGCGTTGCGATGGCGGACTTCGGGTCGACCTGACGCTGCCGGTTCAACCCGGGCCCGTAGCCAGCCGCCGGCAGCGGGCCGCGTCCAGCGGCTGACCCGCTTTCTCGAAGCCCGTCGCGGCGGCGGCGAACCGCGCGACGGCATCTTCACCACGCGGGTTGCGCGCCGCGGCAATGTGGCCGCGCACCTCGTCATGCGCCGCATACCAGGCTGGCAGGCGCATCACCACGTTGGCAAGATAGGCGCACTGTTCCTCGTGCTTGCCGGCCAGGTCCAGTTCGCCGGCCTGCGCCGCGGCGATCGCGGCCGGCACGGCGAACGTGATGCGGCAACCCGGGCATGTCTCCAGCGGACCCCGCACCGACGCGCTCGCATCCTCCATGACATGCAGGGCTGCAGCGGGATCGTCGGCATGCAGCCTGATGCGGGTTCCGTAGATCCGGTCCAGCAGGTGAAACCCGATGTCGGTCTGGCGCGCGACGTCCAGCGCCTCGTCGATGAGAGCCCGGGCCTCTGCGCCCTGACCCTCCTGCATCGCGACTTCAGCCAGTCGCTGCAGCGACAGCGCCTCTCCCACCGGCCCCCCGATGGTCCGATGCAAACGGGCGCCTTCGCGCAGGTGCTCCCGGGCGGCGGGCAGGTTGCCTGCCAGCCATTCGGCCTCGCCCCGCAGCGTGATGCCGAAGGCGTGTCCGCGGGCGGCGCCGAGGCGCTGCGCCTCGTCGGAGAGCGCCTTGGCAAATGCAATGACCTCGGCATACGGTCTTGCGCCGTAGAGAAAGCGTTGGGTAATGCAGAGATGGCCGTCGAACACGCGCAGGGCGAGGTGGGGCACGTGGCTGGTTTCCTGGAGGTCGGCCCAGACGCTGCGGTGCAGGTCGCCCCGTGCATGCGCCGCCGCGGCCTGAGCCCAGGACGCCACCACCAGCGCGGCGGTGTCGCCGGATTGGAGTGCCAACTGGCGCGCCACCGCCGACTTGGCGGTGCCGACCGCCGGGTCGCCGACGCCGAGTGCGGCGGCGCCGCTGTAGGCCAGGGCCTCGCACAGGCGGCCTTCGACCGTGGTCGGCTTGACGCCTTCCAGTGCCAGCAAGGCGCCCTTAGGATCGCCGAGCTTCACCTGTGCCAGCGCCGCTTTCGCCAGCAGGTCATGGCAGCCCGGTTCGCCGGCGGCCTCCGCCGCTGCCCGATAGGCCGCCAGGGCGGCCGGTTCACCCATGGCGTCCAGCGATTCGGCGCGCAGCCGCAGCGCTTCGGCATGGTCCGGCTGAAACGCCAGCACCGGTTCGAGATGCCGCAGAGCATCGCTGAAGGCGGCCAGGCGGACGGCCTCGCGCGCTGCCGCCAGCAGCCAGGGCATGGCGTCACGCGTATGGCCCCCATCCAGCCAGTGCCGGGCGATGCTGGCGGGCGCCATGTCCAGATCCCCCAGGCGCGCCGCAATCTGCCGGTGCATCTTCAGGCGGCGATGCGGTGCGACCTGCTCGATCAGCGCCTGCCGCACAAGCTCGTGCCTGAAGCGGTAGCGGGTGCCCGAGGGCACCAGCACCCGGGCCGCCAGCGCGGCATCCAGTGCCTCGAGCGTCGGGACCTGAGCCTCGGCGGCGATCGCCTCGATCGTGCCGACGTCGAACTCGTCGCTGCTCAGGGCCAGCCACTTGAGCAGAGCGAGCGCCGCGTCAGGCACGTCGCACAGGCGCGCGGTGATCGCTTCGGACGCATTACCCGGGAACCGCACGCCCCCGTCCGAGGCGACCGATCGCGCCAGTTCGATGGCGGCGAAGGGATTGCCGTCGGCCGCGCCAACGATGCGCGACACCAGGTCTTCGGTCAGCGCCGCCTGCGCTGCGCGGGACACGAGGCGACGACATTCGTGTTCGTCAAGGGGAACCAGATCGACGATCTGCAGGACGCCGGCGCGCTGCAGCCGCGCCACGCCGCGCGCGAGGGCCGTCCCGGTTGCCGGCTGCCGTGTGGCCAGCAGCACGCACAGCGGCGCACCCGCCGTCGCGAGTTGCACGAGAATATCGACATCGGCGTCGTCGATGAGGTGCGCATCGTCGACCTGGAACAGGATGTCCTTTCCGGGGGACGAGGCCATGAGCATTCGACGGACGGCTCCCACCACCTGATGCCGCCCGAGGGGGCCGGACAAGGCGTTTGCCGGTGCCGCCAGCGGCGTGACCTGGGCCATGACGGCCCGCGCCTGCGGGCCGATCCGGTCCAGGATGCCCCGGTCCTCCAGGATCAGGCGCTCGGCGACGGCGGCGATGACGGCGCAGGCACGACCGGTCTGAGATGCATCGACACGCCAGACAACCCAGCCGCGGGCGCGTGCCTGCGTGCCGATCTCGCGGCACAACGCGCTCTTGCCGATGCCGGCAGGCCCCCTCAGCACGATGCCGCCAGGCCGCTCCGGTGCTGCCATCCCCAGCCAGGCCGTGACCTGGGCGCATTCAGCCGCGCGACCGACGAAGGCCGGGCCAGTCGACTGCAAGCCGGCCACGCATTGTTCGTACAAGGCCTCCGTGCTGGCATCGGGCGACACGCCCAGGGACTGCTGCAAGGCCTCCCGCAAGTGCGCATACCAGCGCAGTGCCGCAGCACGATTGCCGGCATCGAGTTCGCGTTGCATCAGGGCGCGATGGCTTGGTTCGTCCTCCGGCTCCAGTTGCGCCAGGCGCTCCCACTGGGCGCTGGCTCGCAGCAGCTGGAGATACCGCGCATGCAGGCGTTCGCGGGTGGATTCCGCCCAGGGCTCGAACCGCGCCCCCGGCAGGAGATCACCCCCATAGGCTGCTGCCGCGGCCGCGCAGGCTTGCCGATCGCGGTTCACCAGCGCCGCGTCGGCCAGGTTCTCGAACCGGTGCACGTCCACGACCATGGGCCGGTCCGGCCACAGCAGCACTTCTCCGGCCTGAAGCACGATGCCGTCATGGCGGCCGAGGACCTGCCGCGCATGATGGATCGCCTTGCGCAGGTTGGCGGCCCCGGCGTCGGGATCGAGTTGCGGCCACAGGGCATCGATCACCTCGTCGCGGGTCAAGCGCTGCCGGGGCTGCAGGCTCAACAGCTGCACCAGGTGCGTGGCACGCAGGCTCGGCCAGGCTTGCGCGGGGCGCTCGACCCCATCGATCGCGACGGCAAATCGTCCGAGCAGAAATACTTCGAGACCGCACTGGGCGTTGTCCGGCAGGGTGGTTAGGTGGTTGTCCATGCGAGTCATCGGCTGTCCGTGCACGGAGTGTGGCGCCGGCCCGCATCGCCCGCAAGTCCTCCGTTGCCGAGGAACGATCCAGGAACGCGGGGTTCGTACGCTTGAATCAACGGGTTCATCCGACCCCGTCCGACGCCACTGGAGATGCCTATGAACAGGCTGCAACTCAACATACCCGTCCCGGGCAACGAACCGGCCCTGTTGACCTTGCCGCGGCCGCTGACGCTCGATAGCCTCGGCTGCCTCGAGGGAGCGCTCGCCGACAGGCTGGGTATGCTGCGGCGCGAACTGGACCACGGCGCCGGCGACGCCGGTGCCGTCGAGTATGCGTCCTGGCGGCAGTACCTCATGCCAGGCCGGCAATGACCGGCAGTCTCTACCAGCGGCTCGGGGGTGATGCGGAAATCGAGGCCATCGTCGACGACGCCATCGATCGCCACGCCGCCAACCCGCTGTTGGCGGCACGCTTGCGTGGCAGGGACCTGCCGCAGCTCAAGACGATCAGCTCCTCGCTTCTGAGCGCTCGCGCCGGGGGGCCGCGGCAGGTCGGAGAGGGCGCAATGTCGACGACGGCGACGATGTATGCGGGCATGAGTTTCCGTGCGGAGGAATGGGCGGCAGTGATGGACGACATCGCGGCGGCCATGGCCGAGCACGGGGTGGGCGCCGCCGAGGCTCGTGAAGTTGCCGACCTCATGCAGGCCGCGGCGGGGGAGGCGCTGCGCCGCTGATCCGCCCTTCACCCGATTCCGCTCCGAGCCCGGCATAATCCCCCCAGGGGTCGCCACCGACACGGACGGCGCATCGATCACGAGGAACCGGGGTTTGGGCTGTACTACCGATTTTGGACGCCGATCCTTCGGCAGGGCGCTGCTTGCCTGCGCTGCCGTGCCCGGCTGGGCGATTGCCGCTGCCGATGCGCGTCCGGTGCTGGTGGGGATCGATGGCGAGTTCGGGCTGCAGAACAGCACCTCGGCCCAGGCAATCGAACTGGGCGTGCGGATTGCGGTCGACCAGATCAACAGCGCCGGCGGCGTCCTGGGTGGTCGGCCGATCGGTATCGTCAAACGCGACCATCGGTCCATCCCTGCGCGCGGCATCCGCAATATCGAGCAGTTTGCGGGAATGGACGACCTGGTCGCCGTGTTCGGCGGCCGTTTCAGTCCGGTCGTGATCGAGCAGTTGCCGACGCTCAGGCAGGTTCGCCTGCCGTTCCTGGCAGTGTGGTCCGCAGCCGACGCCATCGTCGACAACGGCATGACGCCCAACTACGCGTTCAGGCTCTCGTTGCGTGACAGCCTGGCGATGCCGTTCATGCTGCGCACAGCGCACAGGCGCGGTCTGGACCGGGTCGGCTTGCTGATGACGAATACTGCCTGGGGGCGCAGCAACCTCGCCGCTGCCGAGAGCTTCCGGTCCGCCAACGCCCGGCCGCAGATCGTCGGCGTCGCCTGGTACAACTGGCAGGAACCGTCGCTGGTCGCCCGCTACAGCAAGCTGATCGAGGCGGGCGCCGACGCGATCGTTCTGGTGGCCAATGACGATGAAGCTGCGGTGCTGGTGCGCGAGGTTGCCGCGCTGCCGGTCGAGGAGCGGGTGCCGATCCTCAGTCACTGGGGCGTGACCGGCGGACGCTTCGTCGCTGAGGCCGGCGCGGCCCTGAAACAGGTCGATTTTTCGGTGATCCAGACCTTCAGCTTCTTCCAGGCGCGCTCTGAGCCGTTGCAGCGATTTCTCAAGACGGCGGCCGCGCACGGCATCAGACGGATCGAGGACATCGAAAGCCCGGTTGGCGTCGCCCATGCCTACGACATGATGCACATCCTCGGGCTCGCGCTGGAGATCGCCGGCTCGACCGATCGCGCGGCGCTGCGCGACGCGCTGGAGCGGGTTCCTTCTCACGACGGGCTGGTCCGGCGGTATGCACCTCCGTTCAGCCGCGATCGCCACGAGGCGCTCGATGCGGATCAGTTGCTGATGGCGCGGTACCGGGACGACGGCGTCCTCGTTCCTTCTGCCGACTGAATGCGCGACGGTGCGCAAGCCAGCAGCGGCAGCCTGGCCCGGCGATTCTCTCTGGGCGCCGCGGGACTGGCGGCGGTAGCGCTGCTGGCGATCTCGCTCGCGTCCTGGTGGCTGGTGAACCGCCAGCATGGCCAGGCTGTCGAGGAGCTCTCGGCACAGGAGCGCCAGATGCAGGCCACGGCGGTCGGCCGCCAGTTCCGGGCCCTGGCCGACCGGATGGCTGAAGTCGCTGCAAGCACGATCCTCGCGACCGGCATCGTCGACAGCGCCGGCCGCGAGACCTACCTGGCGCCGTTCCTCGCCGGCATTCGCCAGGTCAACGGCGTGCCGGTTCAGGTGCTGTTCACCGACTTCGAGGGCCAGGAGATCTCAAGCAACGGTATAGCACTGTTCACGCCGGAGCAGCAGTCCTGGTTCCGTCGTGAACTGCAGTCCGGCAAGCGCAGCGCGGCGATATTCGGCGCGGGCGGGGATGCCGAACTGGTGGCGTTGGAGCCGTTGACCTATGCCCGGACCGCGTCGCCCGAAGGCGCGCTGCTCTACAAGGTGCGGATGGAAGACGTCTATCACGGGGATCCGCTGCGTCTCGAGTGGGGACCGCTACCCGCCAATGCCATCGACGCCGCGCCGGAAGACGAGGTGGAACGGGTTGCGCCGGTGCCGGTACCGCCGGTGTTCGAGCCGATGCAGTTTCGTATCCGAAGCCTCGGCAATGCGCCGGAGTCTGCCCAACTGACACCCCAGTACCTGGCATTCCTGGGGCTGGCCCTGGCCTTGTTCAGCGCGGTGCTCATCGGCGGAATGCAGCTTGCCCGCCTACTGACCCACGACCTGCAGCAACTGGAAGCTTTCGCCCGCCGCCTGACCGGAAGCGGCCTGTCGCCGGTCAGGGCGCCGGTCACTGGCAGTGACGAGGTCGCGAGCCTCGCGGCGTCCATCAACGAAATGCTGGATCGCCTCAACGAGCAGCAGAACGACCTGCTGCGGGACCGCGAAAAGCTGAGCGAACTGGCGTCCGCGCTCCAGCAGGCAGATCGTCGCAAGGACGAATTCCTGGCGATGCTGGCGCACGAGCTTCGCAATCCCCTGGCGCCGATCCTCACGGCCGCGCAATTGCTGAAGGCCCGCCCTGATGCGCAGGCGCTGGTCACGCGAACGGCCGACATCGTCGGCCGGCAGGCGCTTCACATGAGCCAGATCGTCGACGACCTGCTGGATGTTTCCCGGGTGACCCGGGGCCTGGTCAGCCTTCAGAAGACCGATGTGGAGATCGGGACGATCGTGTCCGCGGCGCTCGACCAGGCGCGGCCGCTGATCGAGGCGCGGCGTCACCACCTGGCGGTGCGCCACTGCGACGGCCCGGTGTTCGTGAGTGTCGACGCGGTGCGCATGGTACAGGTGCTGAGTAACCTGCTGAACAACGCCGCGAAGTTCACCCCCGAGGGAGGCCACGTCTCGATCGACGTCGAGGCAAGCGAGCACACGGTGGTGGTTGCGGTTTCGGACGACGGCGACGGCATTCCCGTAGAACTGATGCCGTCGATCTTCGAACTCTTCACCCAGGGATCACAGGACTCCGCCCGGGCCAAGGGCGGGCTCGGCCTCGGGCTGGCGCTGGTCCGCAGCCTGGTGGAACTGCATGGCGGCCGGGTGCAGGCGCACAGTGCCGGCGCGGGTCGAGGGGCGCGTTTCAGTGTCAGCCTGCCGCGCATCGATGCGCCGGTAGCGGGGCCCGAGGCGAGCGTGCCGAATGGCCGCATCGGAACGGCTGACGCGACCCGGATCATGATCGTGGACGATAATCGGGATGCTGCCGACAGCCTGGCCTCGCTGCTGTCGCACGACGGCTACGAGGTTGCGGTCTGCTACGACGGTCCCTCGGCCGAGCGCGCCGCGGACGGCAGCTTCGATCTGTACCTGCTCGATCTTGGCCTGCCTGGGATGGACGGCATAGAGTTGGCGCGCAAGCTGCGGGCTTCGCCCGCAACCAGGGACGCGATCCTGGTTGCGCTGACCGGCTATGGCCAGAGCGAGGACCGGCACCGTTCGGCCGCTGCGGGCTTCGATCATCACCTGGTCAAACCGGTCGACTACGCAACGCTGAATGCGGTCATCGAAAAGAGCGTCGAGTCGCGCTCGTCCGCCGACCGCGACTGACGCGGTCGCGCAGGTTCCTAGCCCTGCGGACTCTGCTCCATCCGCAGGCAGTATTCCTGCATGTGCTCGGGCAGATCGTCGGGGCAGACGCCGCATTGTTTGTTGCCGGGTACGGCGTAGTCGATGAACTTCGGATACGGCAGGTTCAACTCCGCCATGATCCGCTTGAAGTCAGCGAGCGTACGGTCGCCGCCCAGACGAGGATTGCGTGCCTTCTCCTGGGCTATGGAGGAGACGCGCCTGCCGGAATAATCATGGGCAGGATAGACCAGGACGTCATCCCCCAGCGCAAACAGCTTCCCGGTAACGCTTTTGTAGAGCGTCTCGGCGTCCCCGTTCTGGAAGTCGGTCCGGCCGCAGCCGTCGATCAGGAGTGCATCGCCGGAGAAGAGGCGCTCGCCGATGCGATAGGCGAAGTGGCCGTCGGTGTGGCCGGGCGTGTGCAGGCCATCCAGCGAGAGCGAGCCCAGCCGGATGGGCGGGCCTTCTTCCACCGGCAGGTCCACGCACGGCAGGCGGTCGATGGCTGGCGCGGCGATCCTGGAGCCGACCCGCTCCTTCAGATGCAAGGCTGCCGTAATGTGGTCGGCATGGATGTGCGTGTCCAGGGTCAGAGCGAGCGTCAGGTTCAATTCGTGCAGCGCCTTCAGGTCGCGCTCGATCGAATTGATGACCGGATCCACCAGCATGGCCTGGCCGGTCTCCTCGCAGCCCAGGAGGTAGGTGTAGGTACTGGAGACGGGTTCGAAGAGTTGTCTGAATATCATGGCTTGTCCGAGGAGTGAGGTGTGGTCAGAGCCTGGGCCGCCGCATGCACACTGACAAACGGCGGACGGATCAGCGGGCCGAGCAGGCCACCGCGACGCAGCCGGTCGAGCACCGGACCCTTGACTTCCGCCAGGTGCAGGACGATGTCTCGGCTTTTCAAGTCCCCGAAGAGTCGCTCGAGGGCTTCCGCCGCGGTCAGGTCGATGTGGCTGACCGACGAAAGGACCAGCAACAGATCGCGGGTGCCGGGGCGTGCTCCGATTTCAGCTTCGATCCGATCGAGGACCGCCGAGATGTTGGCGAAGAACAGGTTCTCGTCGATGCGCATTATCAGCAGCCCAGGCCATGTCTGGACCTGGAACCGTCGTTCGTTGCGGAAGTGCTCGGTGCCGGGCAGGCGCCCGATTACCGCGATATGCGGCCGACTGGCGCGCCAGACGAAAACGCTGAGCGAAAGCGCTACACCGATGCCGATTCCGGCTTCCACCCCCAGGACCAGAACGCCGATCGCGGTGCCGGCCCAGGCCAGGACGTCGGCCCTATCGTAGTGCCAGGCATGACGCGGGGTGGCGAGGTCTATCAGACCGACCACCGCGACGACGATCGTGGCGGCGAGCACTGCCAGCGGCAACCGCTCGAAGAGGCCGGTGAGGCCGACCAGCGCGAGCGACATGAGGGCCGCCGCGACCACGCCGGCCATCGGGGTCTGCGCGCCCGCGGCGAAGTTGACCACGCTGCGGGAGAACCCGCCGGTGATGGGGAAGCCGCCGGAGAGCGCGCTCGCCAGGTTGCCTGCACCCAGCCCGCGCAGTTCGGCGTCGGGATCGATGCGCTGACTTCGCTTCATGGCCAGCGATCGGGCAACCGACACGCTTTCGACGAAGCCGACCAGCGCAATCATGAACGCCGGCAGGAGCAGCGTCATCGCCTGCTCGCTCGAGGGCCACACCAGTTGCAGCGACGGCAGGCCTTGCGGGATGGGACCGACCACGGCCACGCCGTGGTCGGTATCGAGCCGCCAGAAGACGACCGCCCCGATGCTCAGCAGCACGATCGCCATCGGCGCGAGCTTGGCGAGCAGGTCGGCGACACGCGCTGCGATGCCTGCCTTCTCCAGCAGCCCCGACAGAAAGCGACGTGAGCTCCACAGCAGCAGCACCGCGGTCAGCCCGAGAGCCGCGGTAAAAGGTTGCAATTGACGGAAGCTCGCCGTCAGGGAATACAGCAATTCGACTGCAGTGTGGCCGCTGGCGGGAATGCCCAGGAGCGGCTTGAGTTGCCCGATGGCGATCAGCAATGCCGATCCGGTGACGAAGCCGCTGACCACCGGGTGACTGAGCAGGTTGGCGACGAAGCCCAGACGCAGCACACCCAGAAGCATCAGCGCCAGGCCCCCCAGCAGGGCCAGCAGGGTGGCAAGCACGACATACTCCGGGCTTCCCTGCGCGGCCAGCGGGGCCAGCGCCGAGGCCGTCATCAGGGATGCGACCGCCACCGGGCCGACCGACAGCGTCATGCTGGAACCGAAGGCCGCGTAGGCCAGCAGGGGCAGGATGCTCGCGTACAACCCGATGTGCGGCGGCAGCCCGGCGAGCATGGCATAGGACAGGCTCTGGGGAATCAGCAGCACGGTCACAACCACGCCGGCAATGCCGTCCGGCGCCGCCTGCTCCCGGCGGTAATTGCGCAGCCAGTCAGGCACCGCTATCCGGCGCGCCTCGGTCAGCCATTGAGCGCGCGGCGTCATTCCAGCAGCTTGCCCTTCTCGAACAGGGCCGCGGCGCGCGTGCCGGTGCGGCAGAATGCCAGAACCGGTTTCGGCAGGGTGCGCACGAGCATCGCCATGCGGCGGGCGTCCTGGTCCGAATGGTCCTTGGGCGGCACCGGCAGGTGCCGGTAGGCCAATCCGGCCGCCTGGGCGGCCTCCGCGAGCTCGGCGCTGGTCGGCTGGGAGACTCCCCCCTCGTAATCCGGGCGGTTATTTATGACGCTTGCGAAACCGGCGGCTTTGATTCCGGCCATGTCGTCAGGCGCGAGTTGCGGCATGACGGAAAAATCGGGTTCGACCAGTCGGGCTCGATCGTTCATATCAGTTCTTTCAAGAGGCGGGTCGGCCGCGGAAGCGGCTAGGGTGCAAGACGCGGGCCCGCCGGGTGTGAGGCCCCCGCTGAGCGGGCTCAAGGGCCCGTTGCCCAGAACAGAACGGCCAGGGGCGGGATGCAGAACCAGAGCAGGTATCCGAGGGCAAGCGCGATTGTGCCATCGATACGATCGGGCACCTCAGGGAAGGCGGCGAGGCGACGCAGACCCCACCATAGCCACAGGCCGTGAAGGGCGCCACCGGCAACGCTCCAGCGCAACAGCGGCGACAATTCGGGACGCAGCAGCATCACCAAGGCCGCAAGCGCCGGCGCGCAGAGACTGGCCAGCGTCGCCAGTCGCAGTGTGCGCGACGCACCCAGGATGACCACTAGCGTATGCTTGCCCGCCGCCTGGTCTGCCCGACGGTCAGGCAGACCCGCAAGCAGGATGGAGGGAAGGATCGAGAGACCCAGGGGTAGGGCCAGCAGCCAGGGTGCGCTCGCGTAGACGCTGCCGCCCTGCGTCAGATAGCCGGCCAGGATCGCACCGGCACTATGGGTAAGCGCGACGTCGAACTCGCCGAGGCCCCGATGACTCAGTTTCAACGGTGGAACGGTATACCCGAGGGCAAGCACCGCGAAGAGAGCGTATAGCGTGACGATGTCGCCGGTGGCGAAGGCCGGTGCCGTCGCCAGCAGTCCGGAGACTGCGGCCGCCGACAGCAGGACCGAGAGTCCGATTCCCTTCTTCATGGCAGCCCGATCGAGCCGACCGTCCACCAGCACGCGTGAACCGCCGGTGAACGGGCCGGCGTTGAGGTTGCGCCGGTCGCTGTCGAAGTCGAACCAGTCATTGAGAAAGACCGTTGCCGCTTCCAGCAGGAAGAGTGCGAGGAACCCGAGCAGGTAGGCCGGCACCGCGAGCGGCTTCTGCCCGCTGGCTAGCAGCGCGCCCAGCGTAAAGGCCAGCCAGGTCATCGGGTAGAACTGCAGACGCAATGCCGCGATCCAGGCGAGGACCCGCCCGCGACGGCGCTGAGCAGGCGAGAGCGGTCCCTGGGCGAGGCGGGAGCCGCGGATACGGGCACGCTCGAGCCAGCGGGCGCGCTCTGTCTCAGTCGACGTGATCACGGGGCCGAAGACGTCGACGCGCGCAATCTTCACGCCGCAATAGCCGAGGGTGGCGCGCGCCAGCGCCTGGATTCCAGGTGCTCGATAGATCAGGCGATAGACCAGGGGCGGCGTGTCCATGGTTGTGATGAGGTCCGCGGTGCGCCCAGCCAGCAGCTTCTCCCACCGATTGTGAGTCAGGTGGCGAAAGGCAAATCCCGGCATCATGACCCGGTCGAGGAATCCCTTGAGCAAAGCCGGAAAAGTGCCCCACCAGGTCGGAAATACGAAGACCAGGTGCTCGGCCCACGCGATGTCGGCCTGGGCGCATACCAGGTCCGGCTCGAGGGTCTGCAACTCAGGTGACAGGGCGCGTACGGCGGGATCGAAAGTCAGCTCGGACAAAATCAGCTGCCGGCACTCGACCCCGGCGGCGCGCGCGCCTGCGGCGCAGGCGTCGAAAAGAGCCCCGCACAGGCTTTCCCGACGGGGATGCGCGAGGATCAGGAGGCAACGCATGGGGCGGAGAGTGGAAGAGAGGAGAAGAGAGGGGAAGAGAGGAAGAGGGGAGGACTGGAGTGGAGCGGCCGGCGGCGCGAGGCAGGGAGCGGGCGGCGCGCGGCCCCCTACACCACGAACCGGTCCCAACTGCCATAGCGCTCGGTCACCCGGCCGCGCCGGACACTGAGCGCGATCAGCGCGAGGCCCGCAGCCAGATCGAGCGCCAGGTGCAGGCCCGAGATGCCGTAGACCAGCGGCACCACGCAAAGGCCGGCGCCCAGGGGCATCAGCAGGAAGCGCAGCGCGCGGGTCGGCTCGGCCGCCGCGACCGCGATCACCGTCAGCACCAGCGAGCCGATCAGGTGATCGGCATTGGCGATGCCGCCCTCGGCGCCGACCGTCAGTCGCGAGCACATCAGAAGAACGCCGACCGCCGCCGCGAGTGCGAGGTTCCACGGCAGGTTGACACCGCCGGACACCATGTCCCGCAGGATCGTGCCGGCCGGCCGGTCGAACTCGTCACCGGCAGGTTGGCTGCTGGTTTCGCTTCGTTTGCTCGTTTCGTCCTTCTCGTCGATATCGCCGAACAGGAACACCCGCAGGAAGCTCTTGCCGGCGGCAACGCGGCGGCGCAGGAACAGCGACGAGGCCAGCAGCTCGTCGATGGAATACGGGATCTGCACCAGCATCGCCGCGGCCCCGATCAGGGCCAGCGTGCTCCAGGTACCGATGACGATCGGCTGGATGATGATGAACGAGATCGAAACGATGCCCAGCGGCACGATCATCAGACCGAAGAGCAGCACCAGCCAGGGCATCGTCCGCCACCGCGCGCGCGATCCGACGATGCCGGTCAGAATCTCGAGGATGTAGGTATATCCGCCGAGCGCAGCGTCCGGCACCGGCCAGGCTTGCGACACGCTGGAGGTGATGATCTCCTCCGTGCCGTTCTTCGGATCGGTGACGGTGCCGGCGAAGAACGGTTCCCAGACGCCGTCCACATGGCCCATCTGGTAGGCCGCGAGATAGCGGGAGACGAAAAGGCCGACGAAGGCGAGCGCGATGATCGGCATGCGTTGGACCCAGCTGGACGGATTGAAGCTCCAGCCCGGGGGTACGTCCGGGCCGGTCATCCGCGCCAGCATCGAAGTTCCTGGTTCGGGCTTGAGGCAGACCGCCAGCCCGAAGACCAGCGCGCCTACCAGGGTGTCCGACAGGTAGGCGGCCGCGTTGGTCGTGGAGAACAGAAAGGGGGCTGCCATCACCAGGGCGCCGATACCGGCGCAGATCCAGCGGGCGAAGCCATTGCGCCAACCGAGCGCCAGCGTCGCGAAGACCAGGAGCAGGGCGCCGAGCACCATCTCGGTGGCGCGCAGCAGCGGCTCGGGTACCTGGATCAGTACCGGTTGCGTGAGCAGCCAGAACCCCAGCGCGATATTGACGAAGTGCGCCCACCGGTTGTCCGAGTGTTCCATGCGCACGCGACGCTCGGTGTCGATTCTGAGCCCTTCGGGATCATCGACGTGGCGAGCGGCTTCCTCCAGCCACGGCGGTGGCCTGATACCGTTGTCGACGTACCAGCGTTTCGGATCCGCCTTGAGGGCAGCAATCATCGCGGGCAGTTCGTCCTGGAGCCGATGCCGGGCCTCCCACCCGAGCAGGCTTCTGGCGCGGCCGGTATCGAGGGCATAATGCGCATCGGCCATCTTCACCATGTAGGGCCGTATGAACGGGCGCTCACCCTGGTCGATCGCATCCGGTATGACCGGCTCGGCCTTGGCCTGGGCCCACGATCCCACGACGGCCAGCGGTTTGGGCACTCGCAGCGTCTGCCAAAGCTCGCGTCCGTGGATCAGCTCACCGAGCATGTCCTGCAGTGCGCCGTAGCCGATCGCGTCGGTCTCCCCGATCAGCATCGCCACCTCGGCGGGCATTTCCTTTCGAGCTTCAATCGCCAGGCGAAAGGCCGCCATCATGTCCTCGCGATGAAGCATCGCCTGGCCGGTCAGCAGCGAACCCGAGTAGAAATGGCTCTCGAGTTCGCGCTTATGAATCCGCGCGATCTGGTGAGCGAGGGTCGGCACCATCGTGTGCCGGTCGTAAAGTCCCGCCAGCCGCAGGATCGTATAAGGAATCTCGCCGTGGCATTCGCGGATGACGTTCTCGGCCTCCAGCTTCGATGCCGGATAGACATAGGGCGGGTCGAGCGGGTGGCCCTCGTCGATGCGCTGGCCCGGCAGGCAAGGGCGATGCACGAGCATCGTTCCGGAATAGATGAAGCGGTCGACGTTGAAGCCTTCAAGCGCCTGCAAGAGGCGCCGCGTGCCGTCGACGTTGACGATGCGGTACAGCGGATTGTCCTCGCCGGTCGCGTCGAAGAATGCGGCCAGATGCACGACGGCGGCGATGTCGTCTCCGAATCGCTCCCTGAACTCGCCGAGGGCCTTCTCCACGCTTGCCTCTGACGACAAGTCGAACGCGATGATCGGGAAGCCTGCGTCCCCGGACTCGCGGTCGAGTCCGACGACGCGGAAGTCGGCCGACAGGATGTCGGCAAGGGAGCGGCCGATATCACCGGCGGCGCCGGTGATCAGGACCACCGGCGCATCGGGGCGGGGGGAGTGGTCAGCGGAAGTCACTTGCAAAGGTCGGCAACACTTGTGCCTGCGCGCCGCCGATGCCGTCCCGGCATCGAATTTGCTGACAGCAGACCCATGCCCGAATTCGGATCCCTGAGCCTGAGCCTCAGTCTTGCGCTGTTCGGCGCGGCGCGACCGCACGGTGATGCGCTTAGGCGTCGACTCGGCGGCCGTGCTGGTGGTCTACCTGGGCGGGATGGTGCTGCTCTACAGCCTGCGCGACATCGGCTGAGCTGCGTCTATCCCGCGTGTTCCGCCGGAACCGGCGGGGCTGCCGGACCTGCCGTACCTGCAGTGGACGCCGGTGATTCGACTCGACCGTCCGGGTGGCGCGCAAATCGCGCCGCCTGCGGTCCATGCACCGGTCCGGCGTCGGGCCAGTCCCAACCACCGAAGCGCGTGCGCTGGTACTCCGACAGCGTCTGCCGTATTTCCGCCTCGGTGTTCATCACGAACGGCCCGTACTGCGCGACCGGTTCGCCGATCGGGCGTCCCTGGAGCAGCAGCATCTCTGCCGGTTCGTCGCCGTTGATCAGCTCAACCGCGCGATCGGCGCGCAACTCGACCATGGCCGGACCCACCAGCGCCTGCGCGCTGACGGACAGGCCGGCGCCCTTGAAAAAATAGAGGTGCCTGCGGCTTTCTCGAGCCGAGGCGGCCGGCAGGGTCCAGTGGGCACCGGGCGCCATGCGGATGGTCCAGATTGCGACGTCGGCGTCGGCCTGGGCCGCCCAGGAATCCGGCGGCGGCGGCAGCGGCGAGCCGGCGCCGGTGAGCGCGCCTGCGATGACCGCCACAGTAGTCTCGCGGCCGTCGGCATCGCGCAGGCGCAGTTGCGGGACCTGACCCGACCAGAACATGGTGAAGTGCGGCGCTGCCATTTTGCTGCGCGCCGGCAGGTTGAGCCATATCTGGAACAGTTCCAGCGGATTCGGCTTTGCAGGGTCGAGCAGCGGGAACATCTCGGCATGGACGATACCTTGCCCGGCGGTCAGCCACTGGACGTCGCCCTGACCGAAGCGGGCGGCAGCGCCCAGTGAATCGGAATGATCGATCAGGCCGTTGCGCACGATGGTCACGGTCTCGAAGCCGCGGTGGGGGTGCGCCGGGAAGCCCGGCACGGTCTCGCCGTGGTACATGCTCCAGCCGTCCTTGCGGCTGAAGTCACTGCCGAGCGAGCGTCCGCTGAGCGACTCCCGCGGACCGAGCCTGCCGTCGCCGGCGGGATAAGCGTCATCGTGATGGGCGCAGAACAGGAAGGGATCGGCGGTCTCCCAGGGGAAGTCGAGCGCGGCGATGCGCAGGATGGTGCCGGATGCGGCGTCCGACGGTGCGTTGGTGGTCATGTGGCTGCTCCTGAGGCCACAAAGATGAGGCAGGCGGGCGGAAAATTCAAGCGGCGCCATCAAGCGAAACATGCGATACGCCAAACGTATCGATTATGAATAAATGAAGTATTGGACAACGCGCCAGCCCGCGCCTACGCTGGCGGCTGCCCGGTCAAGACAACGGGCTGCCCAGACAACCAACGGAGACCCCGGAAAATGACCACCGCCTCGCTGGAACGCCCGATCAGCCACTCGCTCGATGCCCGGCCGATGACCGGGACCTGCGGAGTCGAGGTCTTCGGCCTCGATATCTCCAAGCCGCTCGATAAGGCCACGGTGGCGGCGATCCGTGGCTTGCTGGCGGATCGCGGCGTGGTCTTCTTTCGCGACCAGGAACTGACTCCGGCAGAACAGAAGACTTTCGGCGAGCAGTTCGGGCCCCTGGTCAGCAACCCGGTCTACGACCATGTCCCGGGATACCCGGAGATCATGCCGGTGGTGAAGGAAGCGAATGACCGTTACAACATCGGCGATACCTGGCACAGCGACATGTCCTACATGGAGGAGCCGCCCCTGGGTTCGATCCTCTATGCTCGTGAAGTGCCGCCGTTCGGCGGAGACACCTCCTGGACCAACATGCGCATCGCCTACGACGCCTTGCCGGACACGATGAAGCAGATGCTGTCCGGACGTCGTGCGCTGCACTCGGACCGGTTCCTGACCGAGAGGCTTCAGGAGCGCAACGCCGGGCGGTCGACCCGATTGCGTGAGGATCGCATCGGCAAGGAGTTGTCGGCATTGCACCCGGTGGTCCGACGTCACGACGAGTCCGGTCAGCCGGCGCTCTACGTGAACTATCCGTTCACCTGGGCATTCGAGGGCATGAGCCGCGAAGAGAGCCTGCCCTTGCTCGGTCAGCTGATCCAGCACTGCACGCGTCCCGAGTTCTGCTGCCGGTTCCGCTGGCAGAAAGGTTCGGTCGCATTCTGGGACAACCGCTGCACGATGCACTATGCCTGCAACGACTACCAGGGCTACCGGCGCGAGATGCACCGGATCACCATCTCCGGCCAGCGCCCCGAATGAGCGTTGATGCGGGAGATGGCGCGAGCCGCCTGCACACCCTCGTCACCGGAGCCACTCGTGGCATCGGGCGGGCGATCGTCGAGCACCTGCTCGCACAAGGCGAGGGCGTCGTCGGGCTTGCACGCCACCCCGATCCGACCTTCCCAGCGCCGCTGGTGCTGGTCGACCTTGCCGATCCACAAGCCACCCAGCGCAAGCTAGCCGAGGTGGCGGCCGCCTTCCGGATCGGACGCCTGGTCAACAACGCCGGCTTCAACCAGCTGCAGCCGCTCGGGGCGATCGGCCCGGACGAGTACCGGCAGATCTTCGATCTCAACTGCCGGGCCGCCGTCGACTGCACCCAGGCACTGCTGCCGGGCATCCGGGCTGCCACGGATGCATCCGGCCGGCCGGCGGGACGGATCGTCAACATCGCCAGCCGCTCGCTGCTGGGACGGGTCGAAGGCAGCGTGTATGCGGCGGCCAAGGCCGCGCTGGTGGGCTTCACCCGCTCCTGGGCCCTTGAGTTGGCGGCTCAGGGGGTCACGGTGAATTGCGTGGCGCCCGGTCCGATAGCGACCGAGATGTTCGACCGCAATAATCCGCCGGGCGATCCGCGTCGGCAGCGCCTGCTCGATGCGGTGCCGATGCGACGCATGGGAGAGCCCGCGGAAGTCGCGGCGGCCGTCGCCTACCTGCTGTCGGCGGGAGCCGCATTCACCACCGGCCAGACGCTTTTCGTCTGCGGTGGCGCGAGCATCAGCCAGATCCATCTTTGATAATGTCTCGACCCGGGAGCCGACAGGCAACCGGACGAGAAACCGTAGCTGCGCAAGGAGACACACGATGAAGCGTATGAACACCACGAGACGACTGCTGCTCGCCACCGTCACAGGCATAACCCTTTCCTCGACCGCGCTGGCCGCTGGTGACCAGTATCCGACACGGCCGATCAAGATCATCGTCGGCTACGCGCCCGGCGGTACGACGGACATCATCGCGCGCCTGATTGCCCCCCGCATGGCGGAGCGTCTCGGTCAGACCGTGGTAGTGGACAACCGGCCGGGCGCGGGCGGCAACCTGGGTGCCGAGCTGGCGGCGCAGGCCGCGCCGGACGGCTACACGCTGCAGATGGGAACGGCCGGGAACATGACCGTCAACCCGTCGATCTACCCGAACCTGAAGTTCGATCCGGTCCGCGACTTCGCACCGATCTCGCTGGTGGCCGCCGTGCCCAACATGATGGTGGTCAACCCCTCGGTGCCGGCGAAGACGGTGGCGGAGTTCATCACCTGGGCCAAGGCGCGTCCCGACCAGGTCTTCTTCGCGTCGTCCGGCATCGGCAACACGCCGCACGTCACGGGGGAGCTGTTCAACCTGAAGACCGGCCTGAAACTGATCCACGTGCCCTACAAGGGCAGCGGGCCGGCGCTGACCGAACTGATCGGCGGGCAGAGCGCTCACGTGATGTTCGACAACATGCCGTCGGCCATCGGCCATGTCCGCAGCGGCGCCCTGCGGGCGCTGGCGACCACCGGTCCCAAGCGGTCGCCGGCGATGCCTGACCTGCCGACCCTGACCGAATCGGGGCTGGAGGATTTCGCGGTCCAGGGCTGGTTCGGCCTGTTCGCGCCGGCAAAAACACCGGCGCCGATCATCGAGCGGCTGCACGCCGCGGTGTTGGCGGCGCTCGAGCATCCGGATACACGCAAGAGCCTCGACACCCTCGGCGCCGAGGTCGTCGGCAACTCGCCCGCCGAGTTCGGGCGCCTGGTGCAGACGGAAGCAAAACGGTGGGCTGAAGTGGTCAAGGCGTCCGGGATCGAACTCAAGTGAGCGCATCCCGATCGACCGTCTCTCATTCCGACCGACTGGGCCGACCAGGGATGGTGCGTGTTCCGGGCATGCCGGATGAACGACGCCGCCAGTGCACCGGGGTCGCCGTGACGACAGCAGACGACGATCTGCACGCGGGCCTGGGGAGGGGTGAAGTGGCGAAACACGAGTCCCGGCAGTCTGAGGGCGGCGGAGCTCTCCGGCACGATCGCGAGCCCCGAGCCGGACAGCACCAGGCCGAGCGCGGTGTGAATGGTGCCCGCGATTTCGGCCGGCTCCGGCTCGATGCCATGCAGGCGAAGGAAGGATGCGACGGTGCCGTACAGGCCGGCATCGCCGCGCGAGGGTGGGTACAGCACCAGGTCTTCACCGGCGAGTTCGGCGGGGGCCACGAGGCGGCGTCGGCTGAGGCGATGGACCGACGGCATGGCCAGCATCATGCGCTCTTCCCCGATCGGGGCCATGCTGATTTCGGGATGGCGCGCCGGTGGGCGGTAGAGCCCGACGTCGATGCTTCCCGACAGGAGTGCCTCTTCCTTGTCCATCACCGCGACCTCGCGCAGCGCGATCTCAACGCCGGGGAACGACTGGCGGTAGCCGGGCAGCAGTCGTGGCAGCAGGGTATAGGCCAGCGACGGCATGAATCCGATCACCAGACGGCCGCCACGGCCGGCGGCCGCATCGCGCGCGACGGTGACCGCCTGGCGCGCGGCGGCGAGTATGGCTGCGGCGCGCGGCAGGAAGGCAACGCCGGCATCGGTCAGTGCGATGCCGCGTCTTCCGCGATGAAAAAGCGGCGTGCCCAGTTCGCGCTCGAGATCGCGGATCTGCACCGACAAGGGCGGTTGTGCGATCCGCAGCGACGCGGCGGCTCGCCCGAAATGAAGATGTTCGGCGACTGCCTGGAAATAGCGGAGATGGCGAAGTTCCATCGGCGAGGATTCTATCGGAGCATGCCGGCCGGTCGAGGTGTGCGATGACCGGCACCGGCCGGGTCGCCCTGGTCACCGGCGCCGCCCGTGGCCTGGGCTTCGCGATCGCCGAGAAGCTCGCCGGCGACGGCCATCGTGTGGTGCTGGCCGATGCCAGCGCGGCCGTCGAGCAGGCGGCCGAACGCCTGCTGGCCCGCGGCCTGCCGGTCAGGTCGGTGCTGCTCGATGTCACCGACGAAGCGGCGCTGGCGCAGTTGCAGGATCGGGTGTCGGACTGGTGGGAGGATCTTTCGATCCTCGTGAACAATGCCGGCATCTCGCCCAAGTTCGAGGGCAGGAAGCGTCCGGTCGCAAGCATGCCCGGCGAGGAATGGCGACGCGTGCTGGCGGTCAACCTCACCGGGGCTTTTCTGGTCACGCAACGCTGCCTGCCGGCGCTCTGTTCGCGCGGCTGGGGTCGCATCGTCATGATCACCAGCCAGGCCGCACGGACCCGCACGCCGATTCCGGGTGCGCACTATGCAGCCAGCAAGGCCGGCCTTACCGGCTTCGCGCGGGTGCTTGCCGCCGAAGTGGCCGAGCATGGCGTGACCGTCAATTGCGTTGCGCCGGGTCGCATCGCCAGCGACATGACCGCGGCGACCGACGCCGGCGTCAATGCCGCGCTGTCGGCGGCCATACCGGCCGGGCGCCTCGGCCGACCGGATGAGGTCGCGGCTGCAGTGGCCTTCCTGGCATCAGACGGGTCGAGCTACCTGACCGGGGCGAGCCTCGACGTGAACGGCGGCAGCTTCATGCCTTGAGGCATGGTTTGCGGGATCTCGAGGATCAGGCGCATGCCGACCAGCGTGTAGCGCGTCTGCGGGGAGTTCCAGTTGCGATAGGACGCGCGCAGGTAGAACGGCCAGGTGTGCCACGAGCCGCCGCGTCTGACCCGGACGTCGCCGGTAGCGGGCCCCTGGGGGTCCTGCAGCGGACTGTTCGCGTAGTAGTCGGCCGCGTACCAGTCCGACACCCACTCCCAGGCGTTGCCGTGCATGTCGTGCAGCCCCCAGGCGTTGGGAGCGAACGTGCCTACCGGCGACGTGAAGGCAAAGCCGTCGTTGCCGGGCAGGGCATTGCCGGCCCATCGGGGCCAATGGCGGGCGCTCGCGCGATCGAACGTATTCGCCACCGCGAGCAAAGAGAGGGGATCGTCACCGCTGTGGTAACGGCTCCGGGTACCGGCACGGCCGGCGTACTCCCATTGCGCTTCCGTCGGCAACCGGTACGTGCGGCCTTCGGCCTGGCTGAGCCAGCGTGCAAACGCCTGGGCATCGTTCCAGGTGACGTTGAGCACCGGGTGATCGTCGCCCTGCGAAAAGCCGGGATTGCGCCACGAATACCTGGGATCGCGCCCCTCGAAGGCATCCTGACGGGCGGTGCTGGCGGGGTCATAGGCCGGATTGAAGCCATAGCCGCCGGTGCCGTCGGCGATCGACTCGGGCTGGTAGCCGGACAGCGCGAGGAAGCGGCTGAACTGGCCCACCGTCACTTCGTGCTTGCCCATGTAGAAGGGACGGCTGATCACCACGCGGTGCACCGGGGCCTCGTCGCCGATATCCAGTAAGCGCTCGGGCTCCATGCCGGGAAAGGCCTGACGCAAGCGCTCGGCAGGTTCGTCGCTGCCCATCAGGAATTCGCCCGCAGGCAGGCGCACGAAGACCATCCCCAGAGAGTTCACGAAGCTGGCCGGCTCTCCGGGCGTCTGCGCGGCCACGCCCGCCGGCGCGCCAACGCCGGCCTGCCACGCGCTGCAGCCACCCGTCAGCAGGCCGATGGCAAGCGCCAGGACGCCGGCAGGGACCAGACCGGACACGCGGGCCAGACCGGACACGCGGGCCAGACCGTGCCCGCTTGAAAGGGGGGGCGGGCGCCGGCCCCTTCCTATACTCCGACAGGCTCCCTGCAGGCCATCTCGTTGCATCGGTGTCGCGTTGCCTTCCAAAGTGACATGCCTGCACTGCATTCCGGGCAGTCCGGTGCCGAGGCGGATTCCGCTTGCTGCGGCATGTCGGCGCCGCAGGCGGCCTCGGTCGCGCAGTAAACTGGCAGCCCGAGCGCTTCCCCCGATGGATTCCATGAAAAATACACTGAAGACATTCCTCCTGCTGGCCGCTGCCGGCATTGCGCCGGTCGCGCTGGCGCAGGCGCCGGCGGCGCCGTCCGGTTCGGCGAAAACCGGGGCCGCTCCCGCTGCAGCGACTGAGACGCTGTCGTCCGGTGTCGCCATCCGCCACCTCACGATCGGCACGGGCGCTTCGCCCCAGGCGAGTGACACCGTGAAGGTCCACTATCGCGGGACCCTGGCAGACGGCAAGGAGTTCGACAGCTCCTACAAGCGCGGCCAACCGGCCAGTTTTCCGCTCAGTCGCGTCGTACCCTGCTGGACTCAGGGCATCCAGAAGCTGAAGGTGGGGGGCAAGGCGACGCTGACCTGTCCGCCGGCGACCGCCTATGGATCGCGGGGTATTCCCAATGTGATCCCGCCCGACAGCACGTTGAGCTTCGACGTCGAGTTGCTCGCGATCGAGAAGTGATGTCCTCGTCCGTGGCCTTGTCCTGCGGGGTCCTGCTCTTCAACGAGCACGACGAACTCCTGCTGGCCCATGCCACCGGCAACCGCCATTGGGACGTTCCCAAGGGCCTGGCCGAGCCGGGAGAAACGCCGCTTGCCGCGGCGCTGCGCGAAACGCGTGAGGAGACCGGCATCGTGCTGGACGAGTCGGGATGGGCCGATCTGGGCCGCCACGGCTACCGTCCGGGGAAGGACCTTCATCTGTTCGCGCGCCGGGTGGACAGTGCGCGGATCCGCGTCGCCGACTGCGTGTGCACCAGCATGTTCGTGCATGCGCGCTCGGGGAAATCCCTGCCCGAAGCCGATTCCTTCGGATGGTTCTCGGTGGAGTACCTGCCGCAGCGGTGCGCACGCTCGATGTCGACCTTGCTGGTGACGAAGGGATTGGCGGCCAGTGCACTCGCTGCCGTCGCGCGCACGACATAGCGACGATGCCGGCGTTCGCCGTCGGCCTCCGATGTGGCACCATAGGATCAGGAATCAGGGAGCCGAGGCTCCCAGACTCCCAGGCAATCCGGTCACTGTCGAGAGTGCTACCAGGGAGCTCATGATGAACGAAAGGCAGCCTGCACGAGACGACTATGCGGACCTGGCCAGGCGGCTCGGCTTCGACAAGTCGGCGGTCAAGACCGAGGGCCCGGCCCGGAGTGCTCACGCCGGCCCCAGCGATGAGACACCGCTGGAAAAACTGCACCGGCTCTCACAACTCATGGAAACCGTCGCGCACGAAATTCAGACCCTGCGCTCCGTGACTTACCGTGCGCAGTTGTGGCAGCAATGGGCCTCCATCTGGCTGCGCTTGCCGGAGCACCAGAACTCCCGCAAGCGGATCGGCTCGGCACCAGGCGGCCCGCGCAACTGATGGACCTCGCAGATAACGGTGAACGCAGTCGCCTGATCGATTCCGCGGCGCAGGAACTTTTCCGGCAACACCAGGAGCGGCAGCGGTTCGCCGCCTTGCCGGCGCCATGGCAGTTCGACGATGCCGGCACTGCCTACGCGATCCAGGAGCGCTTTGTCCAGCGGCTTGAGGGATTCCGCCGGACCCGAACCTGCGGCTTCAAGATTGCCTTGACGACGCCCGCGATGCGGCAGATGGTGGGCTATCACGATTCCATCTCCGGCCATCTGCTTGAAGACCAGGTGATCCCCTCCGGCAGCCGTGTCCGGGCCGGCGACTATGGACGCCTGCTGGTGGAGTTCGAGATCGCGTTCCGCATGGCTGCCGACCTGCCGGTCGGCGTTGCGCCGTGGACCCGCCAGAGCATCTTCCCCCATGTCGCCAGCGCCAGTCCGGCGCTGGAACTGGCGGACGACCGCAACGCGGATTACACCGCAATCGCCGACTCGATCCTGACTCTCGCCGCCGACAATGCCTGGAACCAGGGTCTCGTCCTGGGTGAGCCGGTATCGGAATTCACGCTGGACAGCCTGCAGACGGCTGCCGGCATTGCTTTCATCGACGGTGCGGAAGTGGGTCGCGGCACCGGCGCCGACGTGCTGGGACATCCGCTCGACGCGCTCGCGTGGCTGGCGAACCACCTCCAGGGCCGAGGCCAGAGGCTCCTGGCCGGGCATCTGGTGACGACCGGAAGCCTGGTGACCTCCAAGTTTCCGCAGGCCGGCAGCACGGTCGGATTCAAGGTCGACGGACTGGGCAGCGTGACCCTGCGGGTCGATTAGCAAGGAACAGTATGGATCTGGGACTCGAAGGCAAGGTTGCGCTGGTCACGGGCGGTTCGCAGGGAATCGGCCGGGCAACCGTCCTGCGTCTTGCGCGGGAGGGCGCCAGCGTCGTTGCCTGCGCGCGCGGGCAGGAACGGCTCGACGAGGTGGCCCGGGAAGTGCGCAGCCTGGGCGGGAAGATCCACGTCGTGGCGGCAGACGTCAGCAAGGTAAAAGGGTGTCAGGACCTGATCGACGGATCGCTGCAAGCATTCGGCAGGATCGACATCCTCGTCAACAACGCAGGAACGTCGGCGACGGGCCCGTTTCAGTCCGCCACCGACGAGATCTGGCAGGCGGACTTCGACCTCAAGCTGTTCGGCGCGATCCGGCTGATCCGCCTGGCGCTGCCGCACATGAAACAGCAGGGCGGCGGTCGCATCATCAACCTGACCAACATCGGCGCCAAGCAGCCGGCGGCCAATTCGATGCCCACCACGGTCACCCGAGCGGCGGGGCTCGCGATGACCAAAGCCTTGTCGCGCGAATTCGCAGCCGATCGCATCCTGGTGAACAGCGTCTGCATCGGGCTGGTTCGTGCCGGTCAGCACGAGACGACGGCGGCAAAGCGCGGCATCGACGTCGAAGAACTCTACCAGTCCCTGGGCAAGGGAGTCCCGCTGGGACGGGTCGGCCTTGCCGAAGAAGTGGCCAACGTGATTGCGTTCCTCGCGTCGGACGCGGCCAGTTTCGTGACCGGAACCAGCGTCAATCTCGACGGCGGCGCCTCCGCGGTGCTGTAGGAGGCTGCGCCCCCCTCCTTCTGCCGCGCAGGCTCCTAGTCATTTGACCAGGGTAACGGGGACGTCCGCGAGGTGCAGGAGCTTGCTGGCGACCGATCCCAGCATCAGGCTGCCAATGGAGCCGAGTCCGCGGGTACCCATGACGATATGGTCGCAGCCGTTGGTTCTCGCGTACTTGTCGATTGTTTCGGCGATGTGGCCCACCAGGTGCGCCGAGACGTAAGGCACGCCCGCCTGGTCCAGTTTATCCTGCGCGGGTTTCAGCGCCTTCAATGCCTCCTCCTGGTGGTACTCGTCGATCATTTCCCTCTTGAGGTACATCCGGGCGTGCCCGGACAGCACCTGGGGCTGGACATTCAGAAGGTGGACGTCCTGCGAGTGGCCTTCGGCCCTCTGCTTGAGCACCAGGTCGAGCGCGTGCAGGGCGTGGATGGATCCATCGATTGGAACGAGCACTTTCGACATGTTCGGTCTCCCGGAACTTGCCGGCGCGGCGCCGGCATTTCCAGACGATGCTAACCGATTGTCAGAAGCGCGAATTGACCTGGGTCAAGTACGCGGCGACGCGCGTTACGCGGTCACGCGCGCAGGCGCTCGTTCTGCGGAAACATGTTGCGACGCGCCTCGGCATCCATCTCGGTCTTGAAGGTGTGCGAGGTCCTCAATTTCTCGACCCGCGCGGCGGCCGGACGCGCATTGATCTCGTCGAGCAGGCGCTTGACATGCGGCAGCCGCGCCCAGGCGTCGTCGGAACCCAGCACGTGGGGAACCATGCGTGCCCATCCCCAGACTGCCATGTCGACGATGCTGTAGGCGTCACCGAGCATGTAGGCATTGCGGGCCAGGCGCTCGTCCACCAGCTTCCAGTGGCGGTTGGCTTCGAAGTCGTAGCGGTTGAGCGCGTATTCCTTGGGCTCCGGCGCGGCATGCCGGAAGTGCACCGACTGCCCGGAAAACGGACCGACGCCGCTGGCGACGAACATCAGCCAGGACAGCATCCCGGCGCGGGCGGCCGAACCGGTTTCGGTCGGCACGAAACGCTGGGCCCTGTCCGCGAGGAAGAGCAGGATGGCATTGCTGTCGAAGACGGTGACATCCCCGTCGACGATTGCAGGCACCTTGCCGTTGGGATTCACCGCCAGAAAATCCGGTGCGAACTGCTCGCCTTTGCGCGTATCCACGGGGACCGGGCGATAGGGCAGCTGAAGTTCCTCCAGGAGAAGCGCGACTTTCATCGGATTGGGCGCGGCATTGAAGTAGAACTGGATCATGAGGGTGGGTCTCCGGGTGAGGGGTGCTCGGTAGGTATCATACCGAGTCATCGGCGCGAGCCGCGCGCAACGGGCTGACGGTGCGCCGGCGGCCGATTTCGGGGGGCGATGTCCTTGGATCGAGGCACGGTGGGGCCTGCAACTTCGCCCGACTGGCGCCGCGATCTCTCCGGCGCCTTCGGCGACCTGGGCACGCTGGTGCCGTTCATCGTAGCCTATCTGGTTGTGGTGGGCATGGATGCCGGCACTGTATTCCTGTCTTTCGGCGCGGCCATGGTGGTGACCGGCCTTCACTATCGCCTGCCGATACCGGTGCAGCCGATGAAGGCCATCGGCGCGGCGGCAGCGGCCCATGCGACCCAGCAACTGGTGGTGACCCCGTCGGCGCTGGCCCTGAGCGCCGTACTGACGGGGATCTTCTGGCTGGCTGCGAGTCATGCCGGCCTTGCGCAGCGAGCCGCCGACGCGGTGCCCAGGAACGTCACCAAGGGCATCATTCTGGGCGTGGGCGGATCGCTCATCATCGAAGCACTGCGCCAACTCCAATCCGACTGGCTGTTCGGCTTGCCGATGGTCGTGGCGCTGCTGGCCCTCAATACCCGCTCACGCATCTCGCCGTTCCTGCTGATCGTCGTGGCCGGCCTCCTGTTGGGCGCCTGGCGCCAGCCCGCGCTGTTTCAGGAACTCCTGCGCTCGCCGGTCGGCTTCTCGTTGCCGCAATGGTCGGCACCGCAGTGGACGTCGCCTCAGGTGTGGTTGGTGGCCGTGCTTCTCGCCTTGCCGCAGATACCGCTGACCTTCGGCAACGCGGTGATCGGGCTGGTGGAAGAGACACGCCGTGAGTTTCCAGGCAGCCGTCTCGACGAGGGGCGGGTCGCGAAGTCGACCGGCTGGATGAATCTCTGGGCCGGGCTTATCGGCGGCCCGCCGATGTGCCATGGGGCGGGGGGATTGGCGGGCTACCTGGCCTCGGGCGCCAGGACCGGCTGGCCGGTGGCCGCGCTTGGCCTGCTGTTCATCGCCGCCGCCCTGTTTTTCCAGCAGTCGATCGTTTCCGCCCTGAGCCTGATACCGGCGTCGGCCATCGGCGCCATGCTGTTCGTTGTCGGACTCTACATGGTGATCGGGACCGCCGGCAGCAACCGCGACAAGACCGAACGCGCAGTGCTGCTCGGGACCGCCGCAGTGACCATCTGGAATGTCGGCGCGGGGCTGCTGGCAGGCATCGTCCTGCACCACGGCCTCAAGCGCGGCTGGTTCGTGCTCTGAGAAGGTGTTCTGCCAGCTCCACGAAACCGTCGCCGTGGCCGGCCCGGGTGAGATAGCGTGGTGGTACCGGCAACTGGTCCGCAAGCGGCGCCAGGTTGGCAACCCCGACTGAATTCTCGAAAGCGGCAAACATCGATGCGTCGTTGGGTGCGTCGCCGACGAACAGCCAGCGGGCGCTCTCGTGCGCCAGGTCTGCACCGCGCACCTCGCGCAGGTAGCGCAAGGCCATCGGGGCCTTGTCGAACTCGCCGCGCCAGACGTTGATGTGCACGCTGCTGGCGCGGGCCTGCAGTCCTTCGGCGCGAAACAGGGCGATGGCCTGCCCGATACGTTCGCGGGATACCGGCGCGACGGTTTCGCAATGATCGACCGCGAAGTCGACCAGCCGGAATGCATTGTCATTGGCCAGCGCCAGTTCCGGTATCCGGGCCAGCACCGCCTTGGCCACTTCGGCCATGCGTGTGCGATCGGCAACGATGCGTGCGGGGTCGTCGTGATACAGCCAGCGTGGAATGCCGGCGGCATCCCGATAGAGGCAGAGCCCCCCGCTTTCGGCGACCACGGCGTCCACCGGCCAGTGGTGCAGCACCATGTGCGCCCAGCCGGCGGACCGGCCGGTCACCGGCACGACGGCGAACCCCGCGTCACGCAGTCGCTCGAGCGCGCAGTACACACGCGCCGGCAGCTTGCCCGCGGTGGTCAGGGTATCGTCGATGTCGGTGAAGATGCCGCGAAGGCCGGCGCCATCCAGTTGCTCGACGCCAAGCCAGGGTCGTTCCATCCGGCGATTGTAATCGGCGACTCCCGATACCGAATCGTGACAGAATCGGCCCGGAAGCACTACATCGGGGAGACGGGATGGCGCAGGCGGAACAGGCACAAGGCGGGCAGGCTGACCACGGGGGAAGCGGGCCCGCACTGGCCTATGGCAAGCCCTTCGAGTTTCGCCGCTGGATCGACGAGCATGCGCACCTGCTCAAGCCGCCCGTGGGCAATCAGCAGATCTGGCAGGACAGTGACTTCATCGTCACCGTGGTGGGCGGACCCAATCAGCGGACCGACTATCACGACGATCCCTACGAGGAATTCTTCTATCAGGTCCGCGGCAACGCTTCGCTGAACCTGTGGCTGGACGGCCGGCGACAGTCGGTGGATCTGAAGGAAGACGCGATCTTCCTGCTCCCGCCGCACGTGCGTCACTCGCCGCAGCGGCCCGAGGCCGGCAGCGTCTGCCTGGTGATCGAGCGCCAGCGCCCGCCCGGGGTCATCGACGGCTTCGAATGGTATTGCGACCAGCAGGGTGGGTGCGGCCATCTGGTCCACCGGGTAGAGGTGCAACTGCAGAGCATCGTCACCGACCTGCCGCCGTTGTTCGACGCGTTCTATCGCAGCGAAGACAAGCGCCGGTGTTCTCATTGCGGCTTGCTTCACCCCGGCAAGTCCACCTGAAACCACGTGCAGGCATTGCGGCGGGGTCTTCCTCGCCGGCCCGGCCAGACAGAGGATAGAGAGGATAGGCACATGAAAATCGACATGCACTCGCACTTCTTTCCGCGGGTGACGCGCCAGGAAGCGGCGGCCCTGGATGAGGCGCGCGCGCCTTGGTTGCAGATAGAGGAGGGGGGGCGGCGTGGCCAGATCATGGTGGCGGACAAGCCGTTCCGGCCGGTTTACCAGGCCCTCTGGGATCCGGCGGTGCGGATCGCCGAGATGGACGAGCAGGGCCTGGACCTGCAGATCGTCTGCGCCACGCCGATCCTCTTCGGCTATGCCTACGAGGCGCGGCGCACCGCCGACTGGGCCCGGCGGATGAACGACCTCGCGCTCCAGCATTGCGCCCATGATCCGAAGCGGCTGAAGGCGCTGGCCCAGGTGCCGTTGCAGGACCTGGACCTGGCGTGCCGCGAAGCGTCCCGTGCCCGGGACGACGGTCATGTGGGCGTGCAGATCGGCAACCATCTCGCGCAGCGGGATCTGGACGACCCGCAGCTGGTGGACTTCCTGATCCACTGCGCCAACGACGGCATCCCGGTGCTGGTCCACCCCTGGGACATGATGACCGACGGCCGCATGAAGAAATGGATGCTGCCCTGGCTGGTCGCAATGCCGGCCGAGACCCAGTTGGGCATCCTGTCGCTGATCCTGTCCGGCGCCTTCGAGCGGATACCGGCTTCGCTCAAACTGTGTTTCGCGCATGGGGGCGGCAGCTTCGCGTTCCTGCTCGGCCGGGCCGAGAATGCCTGGCACTGCCGCGACATCATCCGCGAAAACTGCCCGCAGGCGCCGTCGAGCTATGTCAATCGTTTCTCGGTCGACAGCGCGGTGTTCGACCAGCGTGCCCTGCGCCTGCTGGCGGAGGTGATGGGGACCGAGCGCATCATGCTGGGCTCGGACTATCCGTTCCCGTTGGGCGAGCAGGCGATCGGCTCGCTGGTTGCGCAGAGCCCCTGGCTGGACGAAACCCAGAAGGCCGGCATCCTTGCGGGGAATGCCCGCGCCTTCTTCGACATCGGGGATCCGGCCGGGTCGAGCGCCACCAACCCCAGTGCGATGGCCGCCGGCTGACTCCTGCCGGGACATATCGCGTGACAGAGGCTACCGCGCTTGTCTGAGCGGCATCTGAAGGTCTGGCCGAGGAACCAGCCCCGGCACCTCACGGTCGCGCAGACCGACCTCTTCTATAACGTCGAGGTATCCGCCCGCCGCTACCCGCACAAGCCGTTTCTGGTCTTCTACGATACCTTCATCACGTTCGCCCGGTTCCGCGAGGAGGCGGAGCGGCTGGCGGGCTGCCTGCAGCAGGACTGCGGCGTGCAACGCGGTGACCGGGTGCTGCTGTTCACCCAGAACAGCCCGCAGTTCGTGCTGGCCTACTACGCGATCCTGCGGGCCAATGCGGTGGTGGTTCCGGTCAATCCGATGAACCTCACGTTGGAGCTTCGCCACTACGTCAGCGACAGCGGCGCGCGGGTTGCGTTCGTGACCCAGGAGCTGTTCGAGCGGATGCGACCGCTGCTGCGAGCAGGCGGCGGCGCGGAGGATGGCCTGGATCATGTGATCGTGGGCGCCTATTCCGACTACCTGGAGGCAGACACCGACCTGACGGTGCCCGAGACGATCGCAGAGCCGCGGCGCGCCATCGAAGGCGAGGGCGTCCTGCTCTGGTCGGATGCCTTGCGGCTCGCGCGCCAGCCGGGCCCGATCGAGGTCGGCCCGGACGACCTGAGCGTCATGCCCTATACGTCCGGAACGACCGGGCAGCCCAAGGGCTGCATGCACACGCATCGCAGCGTGATGTACCAGACGCTCGCCACCGGCCAGTGGACGGACGTCAAATCCGACAGCGTGGCCCTGGCGGTGCTGCCGCTGTTCCATGTGACCGGGATGCAGAGCAGCATGAACATCCCCCTCTACAACGGCAACACGGTGATCCTGCTGCCCCGCTGGGACCGCCAGGTGGCCGCTCAATGCATCCAGCGCTACAAGGTCTCCTCCTGGACCTGCATCCCGACGATGGTCGTCGATTTCCTCGCCAATCCGGATCTGGCCTCGTTCGACCTCTCCAGCCTGGTCCGCATCAGCGGCGGCGGCGCCGCGATGCCGGCTGCAGTCGCGCAACGTCTGCAGGCGATGGGGCTGAACTATATCGAGGGATACGGGCTGTCGGAAACGATCGCGGCGACCCACATCAATCCGGCCGAGCACGCCCGCAAGCAGTGCCTCGGCATTCCGATCATGGACGTCGACGCGCGGGTGGTGGATCCCGTGACCCTGGCGGCGCTCGCGCCTGGCGAGATCGGGGAGATCGTCATCCATGGGCCGCAACTGTTCCAGGGGTACTGGCGCAATCCGCAGGCCGATCGCGAGTGCTTCGTGCAGATCGACGGCAAGCGGTTCTTTCGCACCGGCGATCTCGCCCGCATGGACGACGATGGCTTCTTCTACATGGTCGACCGGCTCAAGCGGATGATCAACGCCTCGGGTTTCAAGGTCTGGCCGGCCGAGGTCGAATCCCTGATGTACCAGCATCCGGCGATCCAGGAGGCCTGCGTCATCGCAGCGCGGGACGCGCACCGCGGCGAGACGGTCAAGGCGCTGGTCGTCCTGCGCGACGCCGAGCGGGGACGGGTGACGCAACAGGCGGTGATCGACTGGTGCCGCCAGAACATGGCGGCTTACAAGGCGCCGCGCATCGTCGAGTTCCTGGATTCGCTGCCCAAGTCCGGGACCGGGAAGATCCTGTGGCGCTCGCTTCAGGAGCAGGAGCAGGAGCGGAGCCCCCGCTAGCTCATTGTCCGCGGGGTGGACTCATTGCCTCGGGGCTACATCATTCCTTTCCACGGCACCAGCCAGCGTTCGAGCCGGCGCATGAGCATGTCGAACAGGTAGGCGACGATGCCGATGACGATGATGCCCATCACCACGATATCGGTGCGCAGGAAATTGGAGGCATTGAGCACCATCTGGCCGAGGCCTGCGGTGGCTGCCACCATTTCCGCGGCGACGAGCGTCGTCCAGCCGAATCCGATTGCGATCCGCATGCCGGTGAGGATGTCCGGCAGTGCTGCCGGCAGGATCACATGCCGCACCACCTGCAGGAAGGACGCGCCCATCGAACGGGAAGCGTTGATCTGCTCGACGGTGGCCGACTTGACTCCGGCCCGGGCCGAGACCGCCAGCGGCGCAAAGCAGGCCAGGTAGATCAGGATGACTTTGGACGTCTCCTCGATACCGAACCAGATGATCACCAGCGGCAGGTAGGCCAGCGGCGGCAGCGGCCGGTAGAACTCGATCGGCGGGTCGAACACGCCGCGGGCGACTCGCGAGACGCCCATCAGGATGCCGACCGGCACCGCGGTGATCACGGCCAGGAAGAACGCGCCGAAGACGCGAGCGAAGCTCCAGCCGAAGTGTTCGGCCAGGGTCTTGCCGCCTTGCAGTTCCCCGCGGTTCGATGCCATGAAGGCGGTCCAGACCGCTTCCGGCGACGGCAGCACCAGGGGCGGCAGCCAGCGAAGGTGCGTGGCCACCCACCAGAGCGCGAACAGCAGGCAGACCGTTACCACCGAGATCGCGGTGGTGCGGCCTTCGCCGAGCAGGGTGATGCTGGCATTGCTGGTCCTGCCGGCGCCGGCCTGCGCGTCCACCGACGGCTGGGTCCCGCGGCTGTCGGGCGTT
The DNA here is from genome assembly GCA_963834335.1 of uncultured beta proteobacterium. Lineage (GTDB taxonomy): Bacteria > Pseudomonadota > Gammaproteobacteria > Burkholderiales > Burkholderiaceae_E > Lautropia. The sequence continues at coordinate 1,175,880 of CAWIBK010000009.1, forward strand.
GCCATCGGCTCGGGTCGCTCAGTGAACGGTGGTGTGGATCAGGCCGATGACCTCTTCGCGCATGCGAATGAAGTCCGGCTGGGACTTGACCGCCCGGGCGTTGCCGCCGGCGATGAACTGCCGGCCGAACTCCGGTTCATAGCGGTGGACGATGCGGCCGGGCGAGGGCGACATCACCAGCAGGTGAGTGGCCAGGAACAGCGCCTCCTCGACGTCGTGCGTGATGAAGAACACGATCTTCTTCTCGGCGTCCCACAGGCGGATGATGGTTTCCTGGATCTGTGCGCGGGTGAGGGCGTCGAGTGCACCCAGCGGCTCGTCCATCAGCAGGACTTCGGGATTGGAAGCCAGGGCGCGGGCAATGCCCACGCGCTGCTGCATGCCACCCGAGAGCTGGTAGACCGGATAGTCCGCGACCTTCTCGAGCCCGACGGCCGTCAGTTTCTGGAGCGCGATGCGGCTGCGCTCGGCCTTGGGCATGCCCCGCATCCGGAGCCCGAATTCGACGTTCTCGATGACGTTGAGCCACGGCAGCAGGGCATGTTTCTGGAACACGACGCCCCGGTCGGAGCCGGGGCCGCTGACGGGCTTGCCGTCGAGCAGGATGCGCCCGTCGGTCGGCGCCAGGAAGCCCGCGATGCAGGACAGCAAGGTCGTCTTGCCGCAGCCGGAAGCGCCGATCGCGACCACGAAATCGCCGGAGCTCATCCGCAGGTCGACCGCGGCCAGCGCCTGGGTGGAGCCGCCTCCCCGCGCGGCGAAGCTGACGCTGAGGGCCTGCAGATCGAGTGTGCTCACGAAGCCTCCGGGGTGGGCGACTGGCGACTGGCGACTGGCGACTGGCGACTCTATTTCGCAGCGGCTTCGACGTAGCTGGGGTTGACGCCCACCGAATAGTCGGGGAGCACGGACTGGATGGTCCCCTGGCTCTTCAGGAAGGCGGACGTTTCCGCCAGCGACTTGGCCGCGCCGCCGTCCTTGCCGCCCCCGAGCCAGGACTTGCTGGCCTGCTCCTTGATGGACGGGAACTCGTAGAGCGCGAGCGAGGCGGGTACGTCCGCCTCCTTGGCCCCACTGATCTCCGCGACGGCCTTGACCTGGGGCGAGCCGGCAGCCCACTTGGCCTTGTTGTCACGGTAGTCCGCATCCGCCGCAGCGAGCACCTGGATGAACTGGGTCACGAACTTGCTGTGCGCCTTGGCCCAGTCGGTATTGGCGACCACGCCGTCGAAGGTCGCCTTGCCGGTCTGCTTGGCGATCTCGCCGGAGGTGATCAGCGGCTTGCCGGTTGCCTTGATGCGTGAAAGCACCGGTTCCCAGATGAAGGTGGCGTCGATGTCGCCGCGCTCCCAGGCCGCCGCGATCTCAGGCGGCCTCAGGTTGAGCACCTTGACGGAGGAGGGATCGACCTTGGCCATGTCCAGCGCCACCATGGTGTGGAAGTGCGTCGTCGACGTGAAGGGCACGCCGATCTTCTTGCCTTTCAGGTCGGCCAGGGTATTGACGCCGCTGCCGTTGCGCGCAACCAGCACCTCGGCTGCGCCGATGTCGTCCAGGATCCAGACCAGTTGCACCGGCAGCCCTTGCGACAAGGCTGCGGCGATGGGCGCGGATCCGGCCTCGCCGATCTGCACCTGGCCGGACGCCATCGCCCGGATCACATCGCCGCCACCGCCGAATTTGCGGTAGTTGATCTTGTAGCCGGTGACTTTCTCCAACTCCTTGGTGGCATGCGCGTAGCGCCAGGGCACCATCATGTCCTGGTGCGCGATCGTCACTTCCTTGTCCTGGGCGCTGGCGTCGCCTGCCCACGGCAATGCCACGGCGGCGATGGCCGCGGTGGTGATCAATCCGGTCACAGTCCGTCTATTCACGAAAATCTCCCGAGTGGTGATTGAGTGATGCCGAGGGTGCTGCGCTACGTCCAACGTGATGCCAGTCAATTCTCCTCTAAATGTCCGTTGTCAGGCCGCCTCGTCCTGCCGTTGATAGAGGTGGTACAGCATCCGCTGCCCCAGGCGCCGGAATGGTGCAAACGGGTGGCCGGGCAGCGGCGAATCGTAGATCGGCAGGTCCCAGTGCGCCCCGGCCTTGCCGGCGATCCGTTCCGCCATGCGGCGGCCGGCATGCGACGAGAACGACACGCCGTTTCCGCCATAGCCCAGCGCGTAGAAGATGGGCAGCGAGGGATCCGGTTGGGCGATCCGCGGCATCATGTCGTGGCTCACGTCGACCCAACCCCACCACGAGTAGTCGACCTGGATATCGCGCAGCGACGGGAACTTGCGGCCGAGGCCGGTCTTGAGCAACTCGAGGTGGCGGGGCTCACACGCGTCGGCACCGTGCACCGCGCTGCGACTGCCGATCTGCACGCGCTTATCCGGCAGCAGCCGGTAGTAGAAGCGCAGCGTTCGCGTGTCGGTGATGAAAGTGGTGCTCTTGAAGCCGGCCAGGTCCAGTTCGGATTGCGTCAGCGGGCGGGTCACCATCGAATTGGAAAGGATCGGCATCACCTTGCTGTCCAGCGCCCGGTGCAGTCCCTGCGGCGTATATCCGCCGGTGGCGATACCGACCGCCCGCGCCCGGACGGTGCCGCCCGGCGTACGCAGGAAGTGCGAGCCGCCCCGGCTTTCCCAGCCGGTGACCGGGCTGGCCGTGTGGATCTTCACCCCTGCCTCGCGCGCCATCCTCTGCAGGCCATAGGCGAGCTTGAGGGGATGGATGCCGATGCCTTCCTGCTCGTGCAGCGCGCCGACGGCCTCGTGATCGTGGACGTAGCGCTCGCGAACGTCCTCGCTGGACAGCATGCGGGTGTCGTAGCCGAAGATCTCGCGCATGACTTCACACTCGCGCCGCAGGAATGCGAGCTTGCGCGGGCGATGAGCGACATACAGGTGGCCGCCGTGCTGGGCGTCGCATTCGGTTTGCGACACCAGTTGCTGCCAGCCTTCGAAACCGGCGCGAATCTCCCGATCCAGCCGCTTTGCGGTATCGACTCCCCACTTGGCGATCCATTGCGAACGGTAGAGTCTGCCGGTGGCATTCTGGCCTTGTCCGCCGTTGCGGCTGGTGCACCCCCAGGCTACCCGGTTCGCCTCCAGGACCGTTGCCTTGATACCGTGCTCCCGGGCGAGGAACAAGGCGGTGGCGAGTCCGGTGAAGCCGGCGCCGACCACCACCACGTCGGCGTCGATGTCGTGTGCGACCGCGCCGTCGTCAGCCGGCGCCGGCCCGGCGGTGTCGACCCAGTAGGTGGGCGCATAGCGCTGGCCGCATCCGGCGGCAGACACCAGGGGATCGTAGCGTGGATCGTATTCGGTTTCCATGATCAATCGGTTCTGCCCGGGTGGTCGGTGAGCGGCCTGGTCCGGCGCGGCGTGCGCTCAGGACTTTGCCGGCAGGCGGGGGCGGTCCTTGCGAAAGACGTTCTTGACGGCGATCTTGCCTTCCCGGAAGGTGAAGACATCCACGCCGTTGGCTTCCACACGGCTGCCATCGGCGGCGGTGCCGGTGAACAGCCACTCCGAGACGCCGCGGTCGCCGGCCACGAAATGGGTGCCGTTGCGCCACTGCGCATCCGGGAAGTTCTTCCAGGCGGCTTCGAAGGCAGCCCGCACCGCGGTGTGACCGACATGCCGAGCGCCGCAGGCGTCCGGGCCGGCAGCCGTCTCGAACACGCAGTCGTCGGTCATGAACGTCATCAGCGCGTCCAGGTCGTGGCGGTTCCAGGCGTCCGAAAACGCCGCCAGCATTTCGACGCTCACGAACTCGGACAGGGGGTGGGGTGAACTTGGCATGACGGCCTCCTCAGGACACGATCTGGTAGTAGAGATTCTGCGGATGGCGGGCCTGCGCAAAGAAGTACCAGCGATCGGCCAGCAACCCCACGGACTGCACCAGGACCGCAAGCAGCAGCCACCCGACCGGCCCGGTCTCGCCGCCGCCCAGCAGGGCCGGCAGCAGCAGCATCGCCGGCGCGACGAAGCCCGCACCGATCGCGAAATACCGGATGCCGGAAAGGAAGGCGAGGGTCTTGCCGTGCATGAATTCGCGGGTGTTGAACGAGCCGCCGGTCATGCCCATGGACTTCTGGCGCAGCGGTGCGGTCTTGACGCCGGTGGCCGAGTGCAGGGTCGACTTGGGCTTGAGTCGGACATTGCGGACGATGGCGACGATGCGCGCCAGGGCTGCGAGGACGGTGAAGAAGAGCGCCCAGCCGGCCGCGGGCCGGACCAGCGTCGCGTCACCGTTCAGCGAGCAGAGGGCGGTGAAGAGCACCAGCCCGGACGAGAGGCCGATCAGAGTGTAGTTGACCAGGGTGAGGGGATGAGCCCACTCCTGGATGAAGCGGATGCAGGCGTAGATCATCGCGGTGCAGTACCACAGCACGAGGCACAGCACGATTGCGACGAGTGGCAGCGCGACGTCGCGCAGCGGGCCCGGCTCCTGCCAGAGGTGCATGCCGAGCCAGAGCGCGACCACCGCGATGAACGCCGGCAGCACGATGACCTCGCGCGAAAGCCAGGACGTGCGCCACATCATCACCGCCCGCCAGGCCCGCCCCGGGCGGCCCAGGTGCAGGAAGGATGCGCCCAGCGCAACCAGCAGCAAGGCGAGTGAAACCGCGAGGCCGCTGACGACGAGCGACGCGGACAGCGTCACGCCGGCCAGGGCCGATAGAGCGATGGCCATGACGACTCCCTGGCCGACACCGGCCAGGGTCGTGAAGAAGACGACCGACATTGCAGGATTCAAGGGGCTACTCCGCCTGGACCGCTGCGATCGTCTCTGTGATGGACCGCGGCAGGTACTGGTTCGCGGGCCTGGTCTCCCACTCGGGCATCAGGGCGTAGCCGCCGCGCTCGCGGATCGCTACCGACACCTCCGACTGCGGGTCCTTGATGTCGCCGAAGAGGCGGGCGTTGGTGGGACAGGCATTGACGCACGCAGGCCGGCGCTCCGCCGCCGGGATGCTCTCGTCGTAGATGCGATCGACGCACAGGGTGCACTTGGTCATGACCTGCCGATCTTCGTCGATTTCGCGGGCACCGTAGGGACAGGCCCATGCGCAGTACTTGCAGGCGATGCACTTGTCGTAGTCGACCAGGACGATGCCGTCTTCCTTGCGCTTGTAGCTCGCGCCAGTCGGGCAGACCGGCACGCACGGCGGGTCTTCGCAGTGCAGGCAGCTCTTGGGGAAGTGCACCGTCTCGGTCGCCGGGAAAACGCCGGCTTCGTAAGTCTGTACCCGGTTGAAGAACGTGCCCGAGGGCGTCTGGCCGTAGGGATCCTGGTCGCTCAAGGGGCCGGCCGAACCGGAGGTGTTCCATTGCTTGCAGCTGGTCACGCAGGCGTGGCAGCCGACGCAGACGTTGAGGTCGATGACCAGGGCGAGTTGCTTGGCGTAGGTCTGTGCCATCAGGATTCCGGTTCCGATTTCGAAAGGGTTGGCGGGCGGCGGGCGAAATAGCTGAGCACCTGGTGCGTGCGCCCGTGCCGGGCGCCGGTCGCACCCGCAGCGGGAGTGCCGGCCGTGCCGAGCGCACCGGGTGTGTCCGGCATCGGCAGGGCCTGGGGCCAGCTCTCCTGCGCTTCGTCCGGCGCGGCGGCACGCAGCCTGACGCGCACATCGTACCAGCCTGCCTGGCCGGTGATCGGGTCTGAATTGCTCACCCGGCGCGACTTGCCGTCACCGGCGCCCGCGCTGCCGTCGACGCCGCCTGGCAGCGGCAGTTCCTCGGCGATCAGGTGATTGAGCAGGAAGCCCTTGCGGGACTCGTCGGCGCCGGGCGCCAGTTGCCAGGCGCCGCTCGCCTTGCCGATCGCATTCCACGTCCAGACGGTGCCGGGCTCGACCGCTTCGGAATAGCGCGCCAGGCAGCGGACCTTGCCCCACTGGCTCTCAACCCAGAGCCAGCCGCCGTCGGCAACGCCCGCCGCGCTGGCCGTCAGCGGATTGACGAAGAGATAGTTGTGACTGTGGATCTGACGCAGCCAGGCGTTCTGCGAGTCCCAGGAGTGGTACATCGCCATCGGACGCTGCGTGACCGCATGCAGCGGGAACCGGTCGAGGTCGGTGGCCTCGTCCTCCAGCGGGGGGTACCAGAAGGGCAGCGGGTCGAAGTAGCGATCGATGCGGGCCCGCAGGTGCTCGGGCGGCTGGCGACCGCCGGTCTTGCCGCGGGCCGCCAGCCGGAAGGACTGGAGCGTGTCGGAATAGAGCGCGAGCTGGATCACGTCGTTCTTCTGCCGGAAGCCGTGCTCCATGCCGAAATCGAGATAGGCGCGGTTCCAGTTGCGCATGTACTGCATTTCGGCCGGCAGCTTGTAGTGAAAGACGCAGTTGTTCTTGGCGTACATCTCCCACTGCTTCGGATTGGGTTCGCCTTTCAGGTGCGAGGTGCCGTCCTTGCCGCGCCAACCCATCAGGAAGCCGATCCCTGGTTTGTGTTCGAAGTTGATCACGAAGTCCTGATAGTCCTTGTACTTGCGCTCACCCTCGGCAGAAGTGAACGTCGGCAGCTTCAGCCGGGTGGCCAGCTCGATCAGGACGTCCTGGAAGGGCTTGCAGCTGCCGGTCGGATCCACCACCGGAACGCGGACCGAATCGCTGGGAGCGTCGAACTCCGAAATCGGCCGGTCCAGCATGCTCATCACGTCGTGGCGTTCCAGATACGTGGTATCCGGAAGCACCAGGTCGGCGAAGGCCACCATCTCGGACTGGAAGGCATCGCAGACGATCAGGAAGGGGATCTTGTATTCGGCGCCGTCCGTGCCGTCCGAACCATCGGTGCCCGTAGTGCCGGGTGCGACTCGTGCGTTGAGCAGTTCCCGGACCGCCGAGGTGTTCATGGTGGAGTTCCAGGCCATGTTCGCCATGAAGATCATCAGCGTGTCGATCCGGTACGGGTCACCGTTGACCGCATTGGTGATCACGTTGTGCATCATGCCGTGGGCCGACAGCGGATGCTCCCAGGAGAACGCCTTGTCGATCCGGATCGGCGAGCCGTCCGGGTTCACGGCGAGTTCCTCGGGATGCGCCGGAAATCCGAGCGGTGCGGCCGGCAGGGGGGTGTCGGGTCGCACCTGGTCGGGGCTGTAGACGGTCCGGTAGTTCGGCACGATGTGCCGTGGATACGGCGCCTTGTGCCGGAAGCCGCCGGGCCGGTCGATCGTGCCGAGCACACTCATCAGCACGGCCAGGGCACGGGTGGTCTGGAAGCCGTTGGAGTGGGCCGCCAGGCCGCGCATCGCGTGGAATGCGACCGGCCGGCCGGTAACGGTCGGATGCTGTGCGCCCCAGGCATCGGTCCACGGGATCGGCAGCTCGAACGCGTGATGCAGCGCGGTTTCCCCCAGCTCTTGTGCGAGCCGGCGGATGCGCTCGGCGGGAATGCCGGTGATCTGCGCGGCCCAGTCCGGCGTGGTCTCCTGCACCCTTTCCTTGAGCAGCTGGAACGACGGCGCCACCCGGGTGCCGTCTTCGAGTTCGTAGTACCCGCCCAGGGCCGGCTCGGCGTCCTGTTCGTAGGCATGCCGCACGCGCTGGGACCGTTCGTCCCAGACCAGCTTGTTGTGCGGATTGCGGCCGTCGCCGGGAGGGCCGGCCGCCGGATCGAAGGCGAACAGGCCGTCCCGCTCGCCGTCGTCCAGCACCACCAGCTGCGGTGCGTTGGTGTAGCGCTTGAGGAAGTCGTGGTCGATGAGCTCGCTGCGGATCAGCTCGTGCAGCAGGGCCATGAAGAGGGCGCCGTCGGTGCCCGGACGGATCGGGATCCACTCGTCGGCCACCGCCGAATAGCCGGTGCGGATCGGATTGATGGAGATGAAGCGGCCGCCCTGGCGCTTGAACTTGCTGATCGCCATCTTCATCGGATTGCTGTGATGGTCCTCGGCGGTGCCGATCATCACGAAGAGCTTTGCCCGATCCAGGTCCGGGCCGCCGAACTCCCAGAAACTGCCGCCGATGGTGTAGATCATGCCCGCGGCCATGTTCACCGAGCAGAAGCCGCCGTGGGCCGCGTAGTTGGGCGTTCCGTAGTTCTTGGCGAACAGGCCGGTCAGGGCCTGCATCTGGTCGCGTCCGGTGAAAAGGGCGAATTTCTTGGGGTCGGTGGAGCGGATCTTTGCAAGCCGCTCGGTCATGATGCTGAACGCGCGCTCCCACGAAATCGGCTCGAACTCTCCGGCGCCGCGCGCCGCGCCGGCCTTGCGCAGCAGCGGCTGCGTCAGGCGGGCCGGCGAATTCTGCTTCATGATCCCCGAGGAGCCCTTGGCGCAGATGATGCCCTTGTTGAGCGGGTGCGCGGGATTGCCGTCGATGTAGCGGACCTGGCCCTCGCGCAGGTGCACGCGGATGCCGCAGCGGCACGCGCACATGTAGCAGGTGGTCGTCTTGATCTGAGTGGTGGCGCCCGGCAGCGGCGAGGCCAGCGGATCGTGGATCGGGGAACTGGAGAATAGTTTCAGCATGTCGGTCGGTTTCAATGGCGTCTCAGGCGAAAGTGCGCGCGATTGCCGCCGCGGCCTCGGTCAGGGTGGGGACGAACTCGATGGCGCGCGCCAGCGGCAGTCGGGCGGTGGCCGCGTGCACCGCCACGGCGGCGACGACGTCACCATCTGCGGCCCGCACCGGCACGGCGACGCAGGCCACGCCCAGCACGAATTCCTCGTTGTCGAGCGCGTAGCCGTTGGCGGCGATCCGGTCCAGTTCGGTGGTGAGCAGATGGCGGTCACAGATGGTGCGATCGGTATAGCGGGTCAGCGACAACGCGTCGACCAGTTGCGCGCGCTCGGCCGGTGGCTTGAAGGCCAGCAGGAGCTTGCCGCTGGCGCTGCAGTGCGCCGGCAGGGCGGTGCCCACCGGCAGGTGCAGGCGCAGCGGCCAATCTGCCTCGATCCGGTCCAGGTACAGGAGTTCCCCCTTGCTGAGCATCGAGAGATTGCAGGTTTCGCCCACCTCCGAAACCAGCCGACGCAGGATCGTGCGCCTGATTCCCGCCACCGAGTCGTGACGAAGAATTTCCAGGCCGAAGCGTGCAAGCCGCGGCCCGGCCGCATAGGCCCGGCCGTTGGACTCCCGGATGACCAGTCGGGCTTCTTCGAACAGCGACAGCGTGCGGTAGAGCGAGGCCTTGGGCGTGCCGGTCACCTGCATCAACTCCGGCAGCGTCATCGGCCGGCCGTTGGCCACCAGGGTTTCCAGCAGCGCGAACGCCTTCAGGGTCGAGGAATTCTCGGCCGCCACTTCCAGGCGCGTCCGTTCGGCAACGATCGGGTCCAGCGCGGTTTCGGCGAGATTCTGCATGGCGCAAGCTTAGACGCATTTGCGCATTTCGTGCAATCACATCGTCTCATTAAACGAAACGGCGGGGCTTGTCCTGCGCCTGGGAATCGACTACTTTACCGGCATTGAGACTTTCTGTCTCACTGAATGATCCGCCTCATGCCCGACCGGCATGCCCCACCAGGAGTTCCCGATGACTGACATGAAGCAACCCGACCTGAAGCAGATGCAGCGTGCCGTCACGCAGGGCAAAGTGATGATGACGCCGTCCGAGGCCTTCGTGGAGACGCTGGTCGCCCAGGGCGTGACCGACGTCTTCGGCATCGTCGGCTCGGCGTTCATGGACGCGCTGGACATCTTCCCGGCAGCCGGCATCCGCTTCATCCCGGTTGCCCATGAACAAGGCGCGGCGCACATGGCCGACGGTTATTCACGCGTGTCCGGCCGCCATGGCGTCTGCATCGCGCAGAACGGCCCGGGCATCACCAATTTCGTCACCGGCATTGCCGCCGCCTACTGGGCTCATTCGCCGGTGGTCTTCCTGACGCCCGAAACCGGCTCGATGACGATCGGCCTGGGCGGCTTCCAGGAGACCGAGCAATTGCCGATCTTCTCGAAGATCACCAAGCACCAGTCGCACGTGATGCACCCCAATCGCATGGCCGAACTCACCAGCCGCGCCTTCGACCGGGCCTTGCTGGAGATGGGGCCGGCCCAGGTCAACATCCCGCGCGATTTCTTTTACGGCGAGAGCGAAACCCAGATTCCGGCGCCGATCCGGATCGGTCGAGGCGCCGGCGACGAGCAGGCCCTGGACGAAGCGGCCACGCTGCTGGCGCAAGCCAAGTTCCCCGTGATCCTCGCCGGCGGCGGCGTGATCATGTCCGGCGGCACGAAGGAGGCGATCGAACTGGCCGAGCTGCTGCATGCGCCGGTGGCGTGCAGCTACCTGCACAACGACGCCTTCCCGGCGTCGCATCCGCTGTGGGTCGGTCCCTTGGGTTACCAGGGATCCAAGGCTGCGATGAAGCTGATGTCGCAGGCCGATGTCGTGCTCGCGCTCGGCACCCGGCTCGGGCCATTCGGCACCTTGCCCCAGCATGGCCTCGACTACTGGCCGGCCAAGGCCAGGATCATCCAGATCGACGCCGACGCGAGGATGCTCGGTCTGGTCAAGCCGATCTCCGTGGGCATTCACGGCGACGCGCGTGCGGCGGCGATGGCACTGGTGTCCCGCCTGAAGGGCCGCCAGCTGGCCTGCCAGCAGAATCGTGACCAGCGCGACGCCACCCTCAAATCCGAGAAGAAGAGCTGGGAGAAGGAGCTCGACCAGTGGACCCACGAGACCGATCCTTATTCGGTCGAGATCAGCAAGTCCAGCAGCTATATGCATCCGCGCCAGATGCTGCGTGAACTCGAGAAGGCGATGCCGAAGCGGGCGATGGTGTCCACCGACATCGGCAACATCTGTTCGGTCAGCAACAGCTACCTGCGCTTCGACGAGCCGCGTTCGATGTTTGCCGCCATGAGCTTCGGCAACTGCGGATATGCCTTCCCGGTGATCTGCGGCGCGAAGGTGGCGGCGCCGGACCGTCCGGCAATCGCCTATGTCGGCGACGGCGCCTGGGGCATCAGCCTCAATGAGCTGCTGACCTGCGCTCGCGAGAAGATCGGCGTCACGGTCGTCCTGTTCAACAACGGCCAATGGGGCGCCGAGAAGAAGAACCATGTGGACTTCTACTCCAACCGCTATCAGGGCGTCGAGCTCGACAATCCCAGCTGGGCGGGAGTGGCCAAGTCCTTCGGCTGCGAAGGCATCACGGTCGACAAGCTCTCCGACGTCGGCGCCGCGCTGGCCCAGTCGGTGAAGAACCAGGGCGAGGGCAAGACCACGGTGCTGGAAATGATGGTGACCAAGGAACTGGGCGACCCGTTCCGGCGCGATGCCTTGAGCAAGCCGGTCCGGCACCTGGCGAAATACAAGAACTACGTCTGAGGCTGAGGATCGCGTCAGTACCGGGCCTGACTTGCCGGCGCCGGCCTGGCCGGCCCTGAAACCGTGATGGAACAGGTCGATGTCATCGTCGTGGGCGCCGGGGTGGTCGGGCTCGCCTGCGCCCGGGCGCTCGCGCTGGCCGGGCGCGAGGTGCTGGTGCTCGAATCGGAAGCCGGCATCGGCATGGGAACCAGCTCGCGCAACAGCGAGGTGATTCACGCCGGCATCTACTATCCGGCGGGCTCGCTCAAGGCGCTGCACTGCGTGCGCGGCAAGGAGCTGCTCTACCGGTACTGTGAGGAACGCGGGGTCGGGCACCTGCGCTGCGGCAAGCTGATCGTCGCGGCCACGCGGGAGCAGCTGCCCAGGCTCACCGCACTGAAGGAGTCGGCGGCGCGCAATGGCGTGCCCGACCTCCAGATGCTGAGTGAAGCGCAGGCGCTGACGCTGGAGCCACAGCTGCGCTGCGCCGGCGCGCTGTCGAGCCCGAGTTCGGGAATCATCGACAGCCACGGGCTGATGCTTTCCTATCAGGGCGACATCGAAACTGCCGGTGGCCTTTGCGTCTTCAATACCCCGGTCGACAATGCCCGCTGTACCGGCGACGGCGTGGTGGTGCAGACCGGCGGCGACGCGGCGACGACGCTCCAGGCCCGCCTGCTGGTCAACTGCGCCGGACTGTACGCCCAGCAACTGGCGCAACGGATGGCGGGGTTCCCGGCGGACCACGTGCCCCCGACCTACTATGCCAAGGGCAACTACTTTTCGCTGGCCGGCCGGGCACCGTTCAGCCGCCTGATCTACCCGGTTCCGGAACAGGCCGGCCTGGGCGTGCACCTGACCATCGATCTCGGCATGCAGGCCCGATTCGGTCCCGACGTGCAGTGGATCGATGAGCCCGAGTTCGATGTCGATCCGGGACGGGCCGAGGTCTTCTATGCCGAGATACGCAAGTACTGGCCGGCCCTGCGCGACGGGTCGCTGCAGCCGGCCTACGCCGGAATCCGCCCGAAGATTCAGGCGCCGGGCGAGCCGGCGCTGGACTTCCGCATCGTCGGACCCGAGACCCACGGCACCCCCGGGGTGATCCAGCTTTTCGGTATCGAATCCCCGGGCCTGACCGCCAGCCTGTCGATCGCCCTGCAGGTGGCGGAAATGGCCGGGCGCGCGCTCAGCCGCTGACGCCGGGCCGGCCGGCGTTGCTCAAGGCAGCCTCGGCAGCAGCCAGATCCCAGAGCGAACTGCCGCAACTCTTGAACAGGACCGTGCCGCCGATCGCCGGCAGGGCCTGCGCTTGCCAGCTGAGCAGGGTGGGCAACCCTTCAGGGTCGATTCCGGCCTGCGCGAGTTCGCCGGCCTCATGGCGCGCGGCGTCGGAATCCAGCAGGATGTTGCGGCCGATCCGACGCATCACGCCGGGCGCTATCTCGCTCATCTCGGGCGTGAACGAACCGACGGCGGTGATGATCGCGCCATCGCGCGGCGGCTGCTCCAGGCATACCTCCAGCGCGGGCGTGCAGCAGGCAACGATGTCGACTTCCGCCAGCACCGCTGACGGCGCCGACACGACGTCGGCCGCAATACCGAGGGAGCCGGCGAACTCCGCCAGGCGCATGGCCGAGGCGGGCGATCGGGAATGGAGGTAAAAGCGCATCCCGGGCCAGTCGGCGTGCAGGGCTTCCAGGTGGCCGCGGCCCTGGACGCCGCAGCCGATGACGAGGCAACTCGAGGGCCTGCCCGGACCGGCCGGATCGGACAGGGCCTGGCGTGCCTGGTGAATCCGCCGGACCCCCAGCGCGGTGATGGCGGCGGTGCGGCGCGCCGTCACCGCCGGGCCGTCGAGCAGCGCCAGCCGCTCGCCGGTACTGGCGCGGATGACCATGATGTCGCCCTGGATGGTGGGCAGGCCCCGGCGGAAATTCTGCGGGTGGACGCAGACCAGCTTGCACACGCCGATGTCGGCGCGACGTGAGGTGGCGGGCATGATCAGCCACACGGCCTCGGCGGTGAGCGGCAGGCTTTGCCGGGTCGGGGCGAGGACCAGGCCTGCCTGGCTGTCGTTGATCGTCGCTTCGAGGGCGGCGATCAGCGCCGGCCAGGGCAGGGCTGCGGCGGTGGCGGTGGCGTCGAGGATCTGCATGGGTGAGGCTCCGGACTGGGACGGGAAATCGATCTCTGCCTACAATCGCGGATGATCGCATCAATGACTCCCGCCACCTCATCGGCCCCCGCTTCGATCCGGGACCTCCCGACCCCGTCGGCCCTGCTGGACGGCAGCAGGCTCGACCGCAATATCGCGCGAATGCAGGCGCAGGCGAACCGGCTCGGGGTGCGTTTGCGCCCTCACGTCAAGACGGCCAAGTCCCTGCCGGTTGCCCGGCGACAGATCGAATGCGGCGCCAGCGGCATCACCGTGTCGACGCTGAAGGAGGCCGAGCAGTTTCACGCGGCCGGCGTCACCGACATCCTCTATGCGGTCGGCGTGGCGCCCAACAAATTCGGGGCCGCGCTGGACTTGCGCCGGCGCGGCTGCAAGCTGATGCTCGTGACTGACAGCCTGGATATCGCCGAGGCACTGGCCGGGTTCGGCCGGGCCCAGGGCCACCGCTTCGAACTCCTGATCGAGATCGACTCGGACGGCCATCGCGCCGGTGTCCGGCCCGACGATCCCCTGCTGCTGCAGATCGCCGCGGCGCTCGAACGGGTGGGCACGACGCGGGTGGGCATGCAGGGGTGGGCATGCGGGTGGGCATGAAGCGGGTGGGCACGGGGCCGGCGGCGGGGCGCTGCTTGCGGGCGTGATGACCCATGCCGGCGCAAGCTACGAACTGGACACGGAGGCTGCACTGGTGCGCATGGCGGAGCAGGAGCGCAGCCGCTGCGTGGACGCGGCCCGGCGCCTGCGGGAGGCCGGCTACGCCTGCCCGATTGTCAGCGTCGGTTCCACGCCCACTGCGCTCTCGGCCGTATCGCTCGACGGCGTGACCGAACTTCGCGCCGGGGTCTACGTGTTCTTCGACCTGGTCATGGCCAACGTCGGCGTCTGCGCGCTCGACGACATCGCCCTGTCGGTGCTGACCTCGGTCATCGGTCACCAGCCGGCCAAGGGCTGGGCGATCGTCGATGCCGGCTGGATGGCGATGAGCCGCGATCGCGGCACCCACTCCCAGGGGCGCGACTACGGCTACGGTCAGGTCTGCGATGCTCACGGCAAGCCGATCGACGGCCTGGTGCTGCGCGCGGCCAACCAGGAGCACGGCATCGTCGGCTTCGCCGAGGCGGGTGCCCAGGCCCAGGGCGGCGACGCTGACGAGGCTGGCGGCAAAGAGGACATCCGGCGCCTGCTGCCGGTCGGGACGCTGCTCAGGATTCTGCCCAACCATGCCTGTGCCACCGCGACCCAGTTCGACCGCTATCACCTGCTCGACGAAGCGGGCGGGATCGACGTCTGGCCGCGTTTCAGCGGCTGGTGAGACGCGAGGGGCGGGCGCGGATGTTGCCGCCTGCCGCAACCGCCGACATTTCCGGCACGGAGATCCCAATGCACCACCGCATCCGCTTTCGTTCTGTCCTTCCCGCTCGGCTCATCACGGCCGTTGCGGCTGTGTCGGCCACGGCCATGCTGGCCGCCGTGCCGCTTCCGGTCCGTGCGGCCGATGACATCAACTCGCTGCAGCGATTGAACCAGGGTGAATTCCGCCTCCTGTCGGAAGACCTTGGCTCGGTCCTGTCCTTCAAGTCGATGATCCCATCGGAACCGCTCGGGGTCACCGGCTTCGATGTCGGTCTCACGCTCACCGGATCGAAATTGCAGCATCGCGATCTGTGGCAGCGGGCGACCTCGGGCGCCAGCGTGCCGTCGGTTCTGCCGATTCCGACGGTGCGGATTCACAAGGGGCTGCCCTACAACCTCGATATCGGCGCCTCGTATGGCCTGGTGCCGGGTTCCAACATCGGGGTGCTCGGCGGCGAGGTGCGCTGGGCATTTGTTGAGGGGAATGCGGTGCTCCCCGCGGTCGCACTGCGCGGGACCGCGACCAAGCTGCTTGGCGTCGATCAGCTGAGCCTGGAGACGACCTCGCTCGACCTGTCGGTTTCCAAGGGTTTCCTCAATATCACGCCGTATGGCGGTATCGGCAAGGTCTGGACCACCAGTACCCCCGACGGCGTGCCCGGATTGACCGAGGAGTCGTTTTCCCAGAACAAGCTGTTTGCCGGTGTCAACGTCTTCCTGGGATTCAACCTGGCGTTCGAAGTCGACCGGACCGGCGACGTCACCAGCTACGGAATCAAAGGCGGCTTCCGGTTCTGATCGACCGGCGGTCTTCGCCGTCGCGCGGGCGTACCATCTCCTTTGGAGAGGGTACCGCTGCTCAATGGTCGCTTTTCGACCGCGCGGTCCTGCCGCACCATCGCTGCGCGCCGACGATCGGGCCCGACAGTCAGGGCCGAAAATCAGGCCCGACAAGCAGGCCCGACAAGCAGGCACCAGCCAGGAGAAACGAGACCATGGGACAGGACATGACGGACAAGCAGCAGGCCGCCACGGCGGCAGCCGGTGAACGCCAGGGCGATGGCAACAACCGCGTCGAGGTCATCGAGGTCGGCACGCGCGACGGGTTGCAGATCGAGCGCTTCATCGTGCCCCCCGCGAGGAAGATAGAAATCCTGAACGACATGATCGAGAGCGGCCTGCGCAGCATCGAGGTGACCTCGTTCGTGTCGCCCAAGGCGGTGCCGCAACTGGCCGACGCGGCCGAGGTGCTGGCCGGCGTTCGCAAGCGCGCCGATACCTACCTCATGGCGCTGGTACCCAATGTCAAGGCGGCGGAGCGGGCGGCGCAGACGCCGCTGGACGGCGGCGTGCTGTTGTGCTCGACATCGGAAACCCATAATCGCAAGAACCTCAACCGCTCGATCGCCGAATCGGTCGCCGTCTTCCCGCAGGTGGCGAAGCAGTTGCGTGCGGCCGGCATCGACGCGCTCGGCGCCATGGCCACCGCGTTCGGCTGCCCGTTCGAGGGCGAGGTGCCGGTCGACTCCGTGCTTCGGATCGCACGCGCCTATGCCGATCTCGGCATCGATCACGTCAGCCTGGGCGACACCACCGGCATGGCGACCCCGACCAACATCCGGCGGGTGGTGCGTGCGCTCAAGGCCGAGTTTCCGGCGATGGACATCACTTTGCATCTGCACAACACCCGCGGCATCGGCCTGGCAAACGTGCTGGTCGGACTCGAGGAAGGCATCCGCCGCTTCGATTCATCGGTGGCAGGACTGGGTGGCTGCCCGTTCGCCGCGGGTGCCACCGGCAACATCTGCACCGAAGACCTGATCTACCTGCTGCACGAGAGCGGCTATGAGACCGGGATCGACCTGCAGAAGGCGATTGCGGTCGCGCTCAAGATGGAGCAGACCCTGGGCCGGCAGCTGTCGGGCCAGGTGATGCGCGCCGGTCCGCGCCTGACCTTGCACGAGGCAGATGCCGTCCAGACCGCGGCCGGTTGAGTCGATGCCCCCCGCGACTGCGGCGGTCCTGCCGCTCTCCGGCGTCAGGGTCGTCGACCTCACCCGCATTCTGTCCGGTCCCTTCTGCACCATGCTGCTCGGTGACATGGGCGCCGATGTCATCAAGATCGAAGGCCCGGGGGACGGCGACGCGATCCGCCACATCGGCGCAGGGCACGGCGACCTCAGCTGGTACTTCGCGTCCTACAACCGCAACAAGCGCTCGATGACGCTGGACCTCAAGTCGGCTGCCGGCAAGCAGATTCTGTCGCGGCTGCTCGCCGGCGCCGACGTGCTGGTGGAGAATTACCGTCCCGGTGTGCTGGATGCCATGGGATTCGACGAGGCGAGCCTGGATCGGATCAATCCGCGCCTGGTGGTTGCGAGCATCAACGGCTACGGCGCGACCGGCCCGTATGCCGATCGACCCGCATTCGATTTCGTGATCCAGGCGATGAGCGGGTTCATGAGCGTCAATGGGCATGCCGACGCCGGGCCGGTGCGATGTGCGCCGCCGATCACCGACCTCATCGCGGGCCTCTACGCCGCGTTCGGCGTGGTCAACGCGCTGCGCGCCCGCGATCTCACCGGCTCCGGCCAGCGTGTCGAAGCCGCGATGATGAGCACGATGATGAGCATGTTCTCGTTCCTCGCCTCCGACTACCTCGCCACCGGCAAGCTGCCGACCAAGACCGGCAACGATCATCCGATCGCCTCGCCCTATGGCTTGTTCACCGCAAGCGACGGGGACATCGCGGTGTCGCCGAGCACCGAAGCGATCCTCACGCGCTTTCTGACCACCCTCGGCATCGCGGAGGTACTGGCGCTGCCGGATTTCCGGACCAACGACCTGCGTCTTCGCAATCGCGCCGAACTCAACCGCCTGATCAACGAGCGGATGCGGGGCGACACCCAGGCCAACTGGATCAGGCGACTGACCGCGGCAGGCGTGCCCTCCGGGAAGGTGCAGGACATCGGCCAGGCGCTGGCCGATCCTCAGATGGTGCACCAGGAGATGGTGATCGAAGTCGATCATCCCGGGCATGGACCGGTCAGGATGCTCGGATTTCCGGTCCGGCTGTCGAAGACGCCGTGCGCGGTGCGCTATCCGGCCCCGGATCATGGCGCGCACACCGCCGAGATCCTGGCCGAACTCGACGCCGGTTCCTCAGAGCGTGAAGCGCATGTCGGCGAGCAGGGCGCCGGGTGACCTGACTGATCCCAGGCGCCGCCGGCCGTAGGTATCGCTGCTGGGCAGCAGTTCCGTTTCCCGCGACAAGCCCAGCAGCGCCTCGCCGAACAGGCGCGGCAACGAGTCGTCGAAGCGCATGACGGAGATCGGTGCGACCAGTTCCCCGTCCTCGACCCAGAACGATGCGAACCGGGTCATCCCCGTCATCCGGCAGCGCCGGCGGTCCGAGTAGTTGAGGTACCAGAGGTTGCCGATCCACAGGCCGGAGCCGAGCGCCGCGGGTGCGTCGCCGGCCGCGAGCGTGCCGCCGGCCATGGCCAGCGACTCGGGGAACTCGCCTTCGTCGGCATTCGCGACCAGGCCGAACTCGGCAGCCGATCGCGGCGACACGAGCGTCTGAGCGTTCCTGCCCGCCGCCACCAGCGGGACGGTGTCCGGCCGTACGTGACCGCTCGCCGTGAACGCCGGAGCGATGCCGCCGGATGTCGCCTCGGCCAGCATGACCTGCGACGACAGCGTGCGCTCGCCGCTGTCGAGCACGGCGAGAGAACTGGTGCCGGTGCGGCGTTCCTTGATGCCGAAGCCGCCCCAGGCCAGTGTCGACAGGATCTCCCCGACCGCCGTCGGCTCCAGCCAGGTGCGGTAGGCGCCCGGCGGCACGATCCGCGCCGGCCGCTCCAGCAGGGCAAGCTGGCGCTTCGCCTGCGTCATGCGTCGGGAAAATTCCTCGGCATCCCACGCGGCTCCGGCATAGCTCGACTTCACCGCGCGGTCGCGGACTGCGGGATCACCCTGGCAGTAAAGACTCCAGTCGAAATGAAAACTGCGCACGCGGTGCCAGTTGCGCTGGCCGCGGCTGTCGGCGAAGGCAACGACCACCGGGCCGGCGGCGTAGAAACCCACCAGGTCCAGTCCGGCCGCGTGCGCCAGCACCTGTGCCGCGATGTCTTCGGCCGGCGGCATGACGGTTTGCCGCTCGCCGTCAAGCCCGTCTTCCACCTCGTCGTCGCGACAGGTGTCGACCCTGTCCTGCGGCATCTGCAGGTGCGGATCCGGCGGGACCATCGGCAGGTCGGCCGACAGGGACGCGCGCAAGTCCAGCAGCACGGCAATGTCTTCCTGCGCGTTGCCGCTGAGGCTGACCCTGCACGCTGAGCGCCGCTGGCCGGCGACGAGGGTCACGGTTGCCTGGTACTGCTCCACCCGGGTCATCTGCCGGACTGCGCCGCGGTTGAAACGCACGAAATCGGAGTGCTCCGCGGCGACGTGCAGCATGATCCGTTCGACCGCACTGCCCGCGTCGGGCAGGGGCCGGCAGACCGCCTGCGCAAGGTGCTCGAACCAGGTCTTCATTCGCCCGCGCCGAAGACGGCGACCTTGTCGAACTTGCATGCCGGCGAGGCATGGCCGACGCGCACCACCTGCATCGGCTCGCCTTTTCCGCAGTACGGCGTGCCCAGCACCTCCAGGGTGGAGGCGTCGCCGACCATCGACAGGCTTCGCCAGAAGGTGGCGGAGATGCCCCGATAGTTCGGATTGCGCACCACCGCGCCCAGCTTGCCGTGGCGGATCAGACGCCCGTACTCGCATCCGAACTGGAACTTGTTGCGCGAGTCGTCGATGCTCCAGGAGCAGTTGGTCCGCATCAGCACGCCGTCCTCGATCGATTCGATCATCTGCGCCAGGGAGGCGTCACCCGGTTCGATGTTGAGATTGCTCATGCGGTCGATCGGCGCGCGGTTCCACCCGCTGGCGCGAGCGGTGGCAATCGCCTCCATCTCGCGCGTCAGGTCCGGATGCAGGTCCTGCGCGCGGGCGACCGAAATACTGCCGCCCAACGGATGTTTCAGGATGCCGGCCTCGATCAGCATCCGCTTGCGGCTGGTCGCGCCCTCGTCGTCGAACCCGAAACTGGCGAAGGCCTCGGCGCGGTCGGGATCGTGGCTGACGTTCAGCTTCTCACTGCCGTAGCGGTAGTGGCCGAACATGTCCAGCGTCACGAAACTGGTTCCGGCGAAGTTGCGCTCGTCGCCGAGGATACGATCGAGTTCCAGCGGGTGGCCGATGCTTTCATGGATCTGCAGCATCATCTGGTCGGGCATCAGCAGCAGATCCCGTTCGCCGCTCGGGCAGTCCGGCGCCAGCGCGAGTTCCACTGCTTCCTGCGCGATCCGGGGCCCGTCGGACAGGAGCCCGGACTGTGCCAGCACCTCCAGGCCGCCCTGGCGGCAGAAGCCGTTGTACTGACCTGCCGCCGTGCGTGTCTGGGTCTGATTGCCGGCCCGCGCCACAGCGCTCAGGTTGGGAATGACGAAATGCAGATGCTGATGAGCGCGGCCGCCGTCGCCGGTCAGGTGGATCTGCTCGGCGTCGAGGAACCAGGCTTGCGCGCTCCAGTCGACGATGCGCGGGTCGCCGCGCAGCGATGCGCAGGCAGCCTGGAGAAGGTCGAACCGTTCGGCAAGGCTGGACGGTAGCGGTTCCAGCGACGGCCCCCGATAGTCGCCGCTGGCCGACGGCATCCGCATGCGGCTGTAGTCGAATCCGCCGCGCCCGCCCATCGCGCGTGCGAGCGATCGCGCCTGTGTGAACGCGCGCCGCAGCCCGGTCGTGCTGAAGTCCGCGCAGGCACAATGACCCATGCCGCCCTGGTCCACGACGGTGACCATCAGGCCTGCGTCGCGGGTACGGGCCGGTGCTTCGGCAACGTCCTGGCGAACGCGCAGGCTCTCGCCGGTTTCCGAAACGGCGCGCAGCGACCAGAAGTCGCAGACGGGTGCCGCCGCCGCAGCCCGCGTGCGCAGCGTCGCCGGATCGATCGGGAAGGACATGCTCCGACAGGCTCCTAGAACCAGGTGCTCAGCGCGTCGACGACGCGGTAGTCGTCATCCACCATCAGCACCACGCGCCACTTGTCGAAGGTGGTGCAGGGATGGGAAATCGCGCAACCGATGCGGTCGCCGAATGCGGGCAGGGTGCCCGGGTCGCCGCGCAGGAAAGCGTGCTGATCGTTCAGTGCGCTGATCTGCCAGGAGGGATGCGCCTCGCAGCGCGTAAGCGCCTCGGCGTGACCGCGCACGTGCCAGCGCGGCATCGGCAGGTCCAGGTCGTGCGAAACGTCGCGCTTGCCCATGGTGAGGATGGCAAGTCCGGGCTCGGGCGTCGACTGCACCACGCTCCACACTTCCAGCGCCGGGCGCAGGCCCTCGCCCAGCGGGGCGATGGCAGGCTCTCTTTGCGCGAGACGCGTCCAGAGCTTGCGGTAATGGCCGTCGTCGTGCGTCAGGTAGCAGCCGCTGCGCAGGACGATGCGGGTGGGATGTTCGCCCAGCTTGCGGGGCAGCGCGGTGATGAGGTCGAAGTACGCCGAACCGCCGGCCGACAGCAGCACAGTGTCGTCTTCGAACAGACCTTCCTCGGCGCAGCGTCCTGCCAGGTCGCCCATGTCGGCGACGAAGGACCGGATGCCGTTCTCCTTGGCCTCGGCGGATTGCGCCGGAATGGCCGCTTCATAGCCCTCGATGCCGACCAGCCGCAGCACCGGCGAAGCGGCGACCGCCCGCGCCAGCGCGAGGCCGTCGTCGACGCTGCGCACGCCGGTCCGGCCGCCGGGCATGCCCAGTTCCACCATCAGGGGCAGGGCCCGCCTGGCGCCACGGTCGCGTCCGACCCGGTCGAGCGCGGCAATGCCCTCCAGCGAGTCGACCACGGCGATGAAGTCGACATCCGGGCGCTCGGCCAGGATGTCGAAGGCCCAGCGCTGGGCAGCCGTGCCGGCAAGCTGGTTGGCCAGAAGCACCCGCTTGACGCCGAAGGCGAACATCACCGCCGCCTGCTGGACGGTGGCGGCGGTGATGCCCCAGGCGCCATCGGCGAGCTGACGCTGGAACAGCGCCGGGCTCATGGTGGTCTTGCCGTGCGGCGCCAGGCAGACATCGAAGCGCTCGAGGAATGCATTCATCCATTTCGAGTTGTGGTCCATCGCACTGGCCTTGATGATGGCCAGCGGATACGGCAGCGCGTCGTCGAGGGCTTGCCAGCCGGCGTCGCGAACGGCTTTCGCATCGGTCGGGCGGTCCGGCGAGACCGGCAGCCCCTTGGTCAGCGGGGGCAGGCAGAGGTAGTGCAGCGGGTCCATGAAGAGTCGATTCCTGGATCAGGTGAGGCCATGAGAGCAGCCTGATCGATGATCATAGACGATGGGCGGAGTCCGGCGCTAAGCCTTGCCCGCGGGCTGCCGTTCGAGGAGACGGACCAGCGCGGAGACAGCGGTCGGGTAGCCGTCCGGTCCGAGCCCCGCCAGGACCGCCGTCGCGACCTGTGACACGAGCGATTGATGGTAGATCGGCTCGCGGCGATGGATATTGGAGATGTGCAGCTCGAAGATCGGGCCCGGGAACATCTTCAGCGAATCCAGCAGCGGAATCGACCGGAAACTGAGCCCCGCAGGGTTGATCACGATGCCCGAGGCCTCGTCGATCGCCTCGTGGACCCAGTCGACCAGCTGGTGTTCGGCGTTCGTCTGGCGGAAGACGACCGGGTAGCCGGCTGCCGCCTGCGTGCACATGACCTCCAGTTCAGCCAGGGTGGTCGTACCGTAGATGTGCGGTTCCCGCAGCCCCAGGCGGTTGAGATTCGGTCCATTGAGGACATAGATCGCTTTTTTCATCGGAACTCCCGGGTCGGAATGCAGGTTCAATGCTGATAGCCGAGCAGGCGCGGCAGCCACAGCACCAGGTCCGGTATCAGCGTGATCAACACCAGCGCCCCGAGCATCACGAGCAGGAACGGCATGATGTCCCGGACCAGGTCCTTCAGCGCCACGTCGGCAATCCGGACCATGACGAAGAGCAGCAGTCCGTACGGCGGCGTGATGAGACCGAGCATGATATTGAAGACGGCGACAACGCCGAAGTGAACCGGATCGACGCCGATCGCCTGCGCGGTTGGCAGCAGCACCGGCACGATGACCAGCAGGATCGTCGTACCCTCCAGCAGGCAGCCCAGGACCAGCAGCAGGACGTTGGCCGCCAGCAGAAAGGTCAGGGGCGTGAAATCCAGGCCCTTCAGCATCACGCTGAGCGTGGCCGGGATGTTTTCTGCGGTGATGACGAAGTTGAAGACCAGTGCTCCGGCGATCAGCATGCCGATCGACGCCGTCATTCGCGCGCTGCTCTGCAGCGCGTTGTAGATCGCGGACAGGGTGACGCTGCGGTACAGCACTGCCGATACCAGCAAGGCATAGGCTGCCGCGACCGCCGCCGCTTCGGTCGGGGTCGTGACGCCGCTGTAAATGCCGCCCAGCAGAACGACCGGCATCATCAATGCCGGCAGCGCATTCCAGGTGATGCGCGGCAGTTCGGCGAGCGGCACCGGTTCCTCAACGGGAAAATCGCGCTTTCGGGCGATGATGGCGATCGCGATCATCAGCACGACGCCGGCCAGCAGGCCGGGGATGACGCCGCCGAGGAACAGGTAGCCGACGGAAGTGTCCGACACCAGCGCATAGATCACCATCGGGATCGACGGCGGGATGATCGGCCCGATGACCGATGACGCGGCGGTCACCGCGGCGGCGAAGCTGGGCGTGTACCGGCCATCCCGCGTCATCATCTGCTGCATGACCTTGCCGGTGCCGGCGGCATCGGCAAGGGCAGATCCGGACATACCCGCAAAGATGATGCTTTGCACGATGTTGACGTGCGCAAGGCCGCCGCGAAATCGGCCGACCAGCGCATTGCAGAACCCGAGCAGCCGATGGGTGATGCTGCCGCTGTTCATGAACTCCGCGGCCAGGATGAACAGCGGGATGGCGAGCAGGACGAAGCTGTTGTACATGCCGTTCAGGAGTTGCTCGGCGGCCGTTGCGAGGTCCAGACCCATCAGGAAGAGATAGATGAGGGACGCGCAGATCATCGCGTGGCTGATCGGCAGGCCCAGCAGGCTGAGGGCGACGATGGCCAGTACGGTCAGCGCAAACGGACTCGCGAGGTTCATGACTTGCTGCCGGTTGCCGTGTCGCTCGCGCCCTGGCCGCGCAGCAGGTGCCACAGGATCCACAGGTAGCGGAGGATCACCGCCACGGCGAACAGGACGTAGATCGAATAGAGCCAGTCGAACGGGATCTTCAGGTAGGCCGTCTTTTCAACCCTCATGAACTGGACGTAGTCGACGGTCGCCGGCAGGGCGCCTGCATAGATGACCAGGATGGCAACGGCGGCGATCACGCCCATCGCGCGACGCAGACGCGGCCCGACGCTGGACGTCACCAGGTCGAAACGGATCTCTTCCTCCTCCTTGACGACGAAGGCGGCGCCCCACAAGACACCCCACAGCCACATGATGATCGTCAGTTCAGACGTCCAGCCGATCGGGAAGTTCAGGACGTAGCGAAAGAAGATCTGGACCAGAAAGGCCACGAACATCACGCCGAGCATCGCCGCCGCGACGTTCTCCGCGCGGCGTGCGAGCCAGGCGCCGGCCTTGCTCACGGTACTCATCGCGTCACTTCAGCGCGTTGATCTTCTCCAGCATTCCCGGTGGCCAGCTCTTGGCCAGGTCCGATGCCAGGTAGGCCTTCTGGGCATGGTCCCGGAACGCCTGCAGGTTCGGTACATAAACCTCCAGTCCCTGTTCCTTGAAGTTCTTCGCCAGTTCCGCCTCGCGAGCCAGGTGTTCCTTGGTGCTCCAGTCGATGGCCTTGTCGGCGGCTGCCTGGATCGACTTCTGCTGTGCCGGCGACATGCCCTCCCACAGCTTCAGGTTGATGGTCAGCAGATCGAAGCCGACGAGATGCGACGTCAGAACGATCTGGGACATCACCTCGTAGAACTTCATGTTCTGCACGTTGGGGAGCGGATTGTCCTGGCCATCGATCGCCCCGGTCTGCAGACCGGTGTAGACCTCCGGGTAGGCCATCGGGACCGGATTGGCGCCCAGCGACTCGCCCAGGAACTGCCAGGCATCGCCTCCCGGCATCCGCAGCTTGATGCCGGCCAGATCGGCAGGCGTCTCGATCTTCTTCTTCGGCTTCAAGCCGACCTGCCGCGTGCCGAAAAAGGTCGGCCCCAGGATCTTCACTTTTGCCTGATCCTCGACCATCTTCTTCATCTGCATCCCCGGGTCGCTCGCGAAGAAGCTGTTCAGGTGCGCTGCATCACGAAAGAGATAGGCCGATGTCAGCAGCGACCAGGCCGGTACCTGCTTGGCGATGTCCTGCGGCGCAATATTGCCCATGTCGAGATTGTTGCGCTGGAGCGCAACCAGCTCCGTGCCCTGCTTGAACAACGTGCCGTTGTAGAACGGTTCGAGCTTGAAATCAGGCGCGACGTCGGCGGCGAACATCTGCATCATGTTCGCCCGGATATCCTTGTCGGAGAAGACAGCCGCGAAGCGTAGCGGCTTGCCTTGCGCCCACGCCGGCAGCGCCGTGGCCGCGGCGGCAAGCGCGGCAGCCTGTTTAAGGACGGTGCGACGGGATGTATCGGTCTTCATGGGAGCTCCTGTGTGTTGGACTTGCTGTTGCGTGCATCGTTCTGCCAGACTGACGGGTCTGGTCATCTAATCCGGCTGAAGTCCGGTCGACGTGGACGAGACCAGTCGTGCGAAGTGCAGCCGCATCCGATCCGGGTCGGCCTTCAGCCCGGTGAACAATTCGAACGCACCTGCCGCTTGACCCACAGCCATCGTGCCGCCGTCGACGACGGGGCAGCCTGCCTGCCTGGCCGCCGTCAGCAGTTCGGTGTGAAGCGGGAAATACACCGCGTCGGCAACCCACAGTCCGCCCCTGAGCAGTCGCGGTTGCACCGGCATGCCCGGAAAACCAACCATCCCGGTGGGGGTGGCATTGATGAGCCCGGTTGACCTGCCGATCGCACCGGCGAGATCGTCGATCGCCGTCACCGGCCGGTCCGGAAAGCGCCCCGCGACCCGTTGCGCCAGTTCTATCGCCCGTGCCGGCGACAGGTCGTGGATCATCAGCCGCCCGGCCCCCATCTGCATGACGGCGTGGGCGATCGCCGAGCCGGCGCCGCCCGCTCCGATCAGGACAACGGACGAGAGGTCCGCCGCCGGCAATGCGTGCTCGAACCCCCAGCGCCACCCCGAGGCGTCCGTGTTGTAGCCGATCATCCTGCCGTTGCGCCGGACGACGGTGTTGACGGCGCCGATATCGCGGGCGTCATCCGACAATTCGTCGAGCAAGGCCAGCACCGCCTGCTTCACCGGGAAAGTGATGTTGAGACCGGCAAAGCCGAACATCCGGGCTGCAGCGATGAGGTCGGGAAGGGCGGCAGCGCCGCCGTCGATGCCGTCCAGGTCGATGAGCTGATAGTGCAGCCTCAGACCGTGCCGACGGGCTTCCTCTTCCTGGAGCGCCGGTGTCAGCGAGGCTCCGATGCCTGCGCCCACCAAGCCGGCGAGCAGCTTCCGAGGCGAGCCGACGGGCCTCACGGGGACCGGGCCTGTCGCCCCTTGCGCTCGTCCTGCCATGTCCGGATCGCCCATGCTCTCCACGCGAGTCGGCCCCTGTGGGGGCAGGAATCTTTCTTCTACCGGCGCTCATTGTGTACGTACTAGTTAGTACACGTCAACCGCCAATCCTGTTAGGCTTGCTATCGGAGGGATTGCCGATGACTGACACCAACCCGTTGACCCGGTCGCCCGACGCCGCCGAGTCGGTCAATGTCCGGGCGAGCGACGGCGAGGCGACGAAGCGAAACATCATCGAAGTCGCCACCGGCGAGTTTGCGCGCAACGGCCTGTCGGGCGCACGAGTGGATGCGATTGCTGCGAAGACCCACTGCAGCAAACGGATGATCTACTACTACTTCGGCGACAAGGAAGGCCTCTACCTGCGGGTCCTGGAAGAGGCCTATCGACGGGTGCGCAGCGTCGAGTCGACGATCGACCTCGATCATCTGGAACCGATCCAGGCGTTGCGCAGGCTCATCGAGTTCACCTTCGATCATCATCACTCGCACGAGGATTTCATCCGCCTGGTGATGATCGAGAACATCCATCACGGTGACTACCTTCGGCGTTCCTCGGTCATACAGAACCTCAACGCCGCTGCAATCGATGTGCTGGATCGACTCTATCGGCGCGGCCTGGCCGCAGGCCTGTTCCGACCCGGTCTTGCGCCGATCGACCTGCACTGGCAGATCAGCGCCTTGTGCTTCTTCAACGTGTCGAACAGGGCAACCTTTTCCAGCATCTTCCGCTACGACATGACGTCCGCCCCGGAACTGGCGAGGATCAGGGATATGGTCAGCGAGACGATCCTGCGCTTCGTCCTGAACGACAGGAGGTGATCCTATGGTTTCGTCTGCCGCCCGGGAGTCGATCGGGGAGGGCGCCAACCCGATGGGACTCGAAGGCATCGAGTTCGTCGAGTACGCCACCAGCCAGCCGCAGGCCCTGGGCCACCTGCTGGAGGCGATGGGATTCCATCCGATCGCGCGGCACCGCTCCCGTGAGGTGATGCTGTACCGCCAGGGCGACATGAACATCGTCGTCAACGCCAGCGCCGGGTCGGGCGACGGGACGGCCGCTATCAGTGCTTTCGCCCTGCGGGTGCGCGATGCGGCCGGTGCTCACCGGCGTGCCCTCGATCGCGGAGCCTGGGCCGTACCGGTTCAGGTGCAGCCGATGGAACTGCACATCCCTGCGATCCACGGCGTCGGCTCGACCCGGATCTATCTGGTCGACAGATGGCGCGAGTTCTCGATCTGGGACGTGGACTTCGTGCCGATGCCCGGAGTGTCGCTCGAAGCGCGGCGGCCCGCCGCGCTTGCGGGCATGCGCTGGTTCGGGCTGGTCCAGTACATCGGGACCGATCGCACCGACGACTGGATCGCGTTCTATCGCGAATTGTTCGGTTGGCAGCCGATTGCGCCGGATCGGCATTTCGGCATTCTTCCGCGCGGCCAGCTCCTGCGCAGCCCGGACGGCCTGATGGTTCAGCTGATCGAGCCCGCGCCCGGACATGACGAACACGACGAGGCGCTTCAGCGGGTCGGCCTCGCCGTGCCGGACGTCGAGGCAGCAGTCGCGCTGTTGCGGACCCGGGGTGTCGACTTCTTCGAAAGCCCGTCCCTGCCGCCCGACCCCCGTGGTGCACTGACGACGGCCCGGCTCGGTGTTTCCTTCGAACTGGTGCGGGAGGCGACATGAAGAACATCGCGGACTTCGGTATGGACACCATCACGATGGCCGGTCCATTGGCAGCCAAGCTCGCAGCGGTGCGTCAGGCGGGATTCGGCCAGGTCATGTTGTCGGCACGCGACCTGACCGGCCACGCCGGCGGCGTTGCCGATGCGATCGTCACGGTTCGCGACAGCGGGCTCCGCGTGACCGGTTTTCAGGTGCTCCGGGACTTCGAGGGCCTGTCCGGCCATCTCCATGACTACAAGCTCGATATCGCGCGCTCGATGCTCGAAATGGCTGCGGCCGTCGGCAGCCCGATACTGCTTGCCTGCTCATCCACGTCCTCGCATGCCAGCGGTGAGCCGGACCTGATTGCGCGCGACCTGCGGAAACTGGCGATGCTCGCGTTGCCGCTCGGCATCGATGTCGCCTATGAGGGCCTGTCCTGGGGGCGCACGATCAACGAGTACACCACGGCGTGGGATGCGGTGCGGCGCGCCGACATGCCGAACCTGGGCCTCTGCATCGACTCCTATCACCTGATTGCGACCAAGAGCGCGCTGGCTGCCATTGAACAGGTGGACCCGTCCCGGATCTTCCTGGTGCAACTCGCCGATTTCCTCTGGAACGAAGTCCCGACCCAGGAGGAACGTATCACCACGGCCCGGACCTTCCGGGTCTTTCCAGGCGAAGGCGTGCACAGCCCGATACTGATCGAACTGGTCAAACTCCTGGACTCGATCGGCTATGGCGGCGACTACAGCTTCGAGGTCTTCAACGACGATTTCCAGGGGATGCCGCCGGAAACGGTCGCGCTCAGAGGGCAGCGGGCGGCGCTCTGGCTGGCCGAAGACGTGCTCAGGCGGGCGGTGCCCCTGCTGGGCACGCTGCGTCTGATCGGCACGCACGCCTGATCGGCACGGACACCTGATCGGCACGGACACCTGATCCAGCCGGGAGAGCCTGATCTAGTTTCCCGTTCCGCGTATGCGCCCCACCAGCGCGCGGGTGGCGGGGTCGATTTCCGGATCGTCCCGACCGCGGAGCACCGCTTCGACGGCGGTTGCCATCACCTTGCCGTATTCCACCCCGAACTGGTCGAAGGCATTGATGCCGAGGATCACGCTGGCGACGAAGGTGGCATGCTCGTAGGCGGCCAGCAGGGCGCCAAGCGTGCGCGGATCGATCTTCTGCAGCAGGATCACGGTGCTGGGGCGGTTGCCGGGAAAGGCCTTGTGCCAGTCCTTGCCCTTGTCCGGACTGCCGGCGGGTGCCGTCGACGCCATCGGTTTGCCGAGCGCCAGCGCGGCGCTCTGCGCCAGGCAGTTCGCTATCAGGATGTCCTGGCGCGGGTCGTCCGGGGGCAGCGCCAGTTCAGGTTCGCGGGCGACGATGAAATCGACCGGCACGACGTCCGGCCCCTGGTGCAGTTGCTGGAAGAAGGAGTGCTGGGCATTGGTACCGCTGACACCCCAGATCACCGGCGCGGTCGGGCGCTCGGACCTGGAGCCGTCGAGCAGGGCGGACTTGCCGTTGCTCTCCATGATGAGTTGCTGCAGGAAAGCGGGCAGCAGTCGCAGCCGCTCCGCGTAGGGGATCACCGCCTGGCTGGCACAGCCCAGGGCGTTGCGGTTCCAGATCGACAGCAGTCCCAGCCATATCGGCAGGTTGCGTTGCGCCGGTTCATCCCTGAAATGCCGGTCCATGGTGGCGGCGCCGTCGAGCAGGGCATCGAAGGCGTCGGGGCCGCAGGACGCGGCGATGGAGATGCCGACCGACGACCAGAGGGAATAGCGTCCGCCCACCCAGTCCCAGAAGCGCAGCACCTGGTCCGGCTGGATACCGTAGCTGGCGGCTGCGTCCGGATTGGCGGTGACGCCGATGAGATGCCGGGCGGCGCCGCTCGCGTCGGCGCCGGCGGCCTGCAGCCAGCGCCGTGCGGCGTCGGCATTGGCGAGGGTCTCGCGGGTGGTGAAGGTCTTGGAGACGACCACGAAGCCGGTGACATGCGGGTCCAGGTCCGCGAGCGCGAGATGCAGGTCCGACGGGTCGACGTTGGCGACGAAGCGGACCTCCAGGGCATGCGGATTGTCCGGCGTGTTCGAAGCGGGGTGCGGCGGCGCCAGGGCGTCGCAGACCAGCCGCGGGCCGAGGTCCGAACCGCCGATCCCGATGCAGACCAGGTGCTTCAACGGCAGATCGGAAAATCCCCGCAGCCGGCCTTCGCGCAGCTGCCGTGCCAGCAGCCGGATACGCTCGCGTTCACCGGCGACCTCTTGCGCCACCTGGGCGCTGCCGCCGACGCCGCGCAGCGCCATGTGCAGGGCCGGGCGCGCTTCGGTCGGATTCATGATGGCGCCGGCAAAGAGGAGGGCGCGCGCTTCGTCGAGCCGGGCCGCCTTGGCCATCGCGAACAGCGTCTGCAGCGCCTCGTCATCGACGCGCTGCTTGCTGAAGTCGGCCAGGAGGCCGCCGGCTTCCAGGGTCATCCGCGCCGGCCGGTCCGCGTCCGACAGCAGATCGCGCAGGTGTGTGCCGGACAGGCGGCGGGCCTGCTGCTGCAACGCCCGCCAGGCCGAGCGCGGAGTCCTGGGACGATTTGGTGTCACGTGTCATTTGTCCGAGAATGCAGGTCGGGCGATGGTAACGGGTCCACCTGAATCATGCAGTTCCGCCTCTTTTCGGACTCATCGCGATGAACCGTCGTCACCAGTTCGAATTCATCCTGCTCGCAGCCATCTGGGGCGCCTCGTTTCTCTTCATGCGGGTGGCCGCGCCGGAGTTCGGCCCGGTCCCGCTGATGCTGATGCGATGCGGGATCGGCGCCGCGGTGCTCCTGCCGATCGCATGGGCGCGCTTCGGCGGTGCGCGCCTGCGTCGGGCGGGGGCGCGAGCAGGGCGGCCGCCTGTTCATCGCCGGTCTGTTCAATTCGGCGATCCCCTTCGTGATGTTCGGCTTCGCGGCGCTGACGCTGTCCGCTGGGTTCGCATCGATCCTCAATGCATCGACGCCGATCTTCGGCGCCCTCATCGGCTATGTCTGGCTCAAGGAGCGCCTGACGCGCTGGCGCGTGGCGGGACTGCTCATCGGCATCGGCGGCGTGGCGCTGCTCAGCTGGGAGCGTGCATCGATCCGCCAGGATGACGGCGTCGGGCTGGCCGTCCTCGCCATCCTGGTGGCTACCTTCTGCTACGGTATCGCCGGCAACTACGCCAGGAAGAAGCTGGCCGGCATCGAACCACTGATGGTCGCGGCCGGCAGCCAGCTGGCGGCGGCGCTGGTGCTGGTGGTCCCCGGGGTGGCGCAATGGCCGGCGCTGCCGCCGTCGGGCACTGCCTGGGTGAGCGCGCTGGTCCTTGGATCGGTCTGCACCGGCCTCGCCTACGTTCTCTTCTTCCGCCTGATCGCCCAGGTGAGCGCGTCGGCGGCACTGTCGGTGACATTCCTGATCCCGGTGTTCGGTGTTCTCTGGGGTGGCTCTTTCTCGCCGAGTCGGTGGACCTGTCGATGATGGTCGGCGGGGTGGTCATCGTCGTCGGCACTGCGCTGGCGACCGGTGCGCTCGCTGCCGGGGATCGCCTGCGGCGCGGCGCGTCCGGCGGTAGGGGCACTGATCCTCACCGCCGGGATCAGCCCGCCGAAGAACAGGTCCGAGACGATCGGCGCCATCGCGTCGTGCGTCAGCGGCGCCGTCCGGCTTCATCCAGGTGAACATCCAGTTGATCATGCCGAACAGGAGCATGGTCAGCGGTTTCGCCAGTGCTGCCGAATCGAGTTCGGGCCGCAGGTCGGACACCGCGCGCGCGAAGGCGGCCACCACCAGCCGTTCCTTCGCCAGCACGCGAGCCTGGTCTTCAGGCTGGAGGAATTTCACGTCCTCGGTCAGGACGCGATGCGCGTGCTGGGCATTGGCATACTCGGCGACGATGCGGTGGATCAACTGCTCCAGCCGCTCGCGCGGTGGCTGCGGGTATGGCGCGCAGGTCTTCGACCAGGAACTGCAGTCGGCTGACGTGGCCGTCGGCGATGCTCACGAGCAGGCTGTATTTGTCCCGGAAGTAGTGATAGAGGGTCGCCTTGGACAGGCCGCAGGCGTCGGCGACCTGGTTCATCGAGGTGGCGGAATAGCCCTGCCGCGCGAACAACTGCGCGGCCTGAGTCAGGATCGCCTGCCGTTGCCCGTCGTAACCCGATGCTCTGCCGCGTGCCATCCGCCTCCCTTGCTGCCTGTGGAT
Organism: uncultured beta proteobacterium; assembly: GCA_963834335.1. GTDB lineage: Bacteria > Pseudomonadota > Gammaproteobacteria > Burkholderiales > Burkholderiaceae_E > Lautropia. The sequence goes on from CAWIBK010000009.1 coordinate 1,208,244, forward strand.
CGCCCGGCGGCAGCGACACTTGCGCCCGCCGGCGCTTGATCTTATTATCTACCGAACGGTCGGTCAATAATGGCATGCAGTTCGTGCCTCGGCACGCGGCCGGTTTCCGTTTCGTTGAAAGAACAGAAGGAATCTCCGACGATGCCAGCCGATTCTTCCGCCCGGGAAATTATCCCGCCGTCGCTGCCGGCCTCACCGATGCGTTCGACTTCGCCGCAGGAACTGGCCGACACGTGCGCGAGGGCCTGCATCGCAACGACCGCGCCAGCCGGGCGCTGGGCATGCAGATCGAGGCAGTCGGGCCCGGCAGCGCCACCATTTCCATGCGGGTGCGCGAAGACATGCTCAACGGCCACGACATCTGCCACGGCGGGCTTCATGGCGACGCTGGCGGATTCGACATTCGCGTTCGCCTGCAATTCCTACAACGAACTGACCGTCGCCTCGGGATTCGCCGTCGACTTCCTCGCGCCCGCCCGGCTCGACGACCTGTTGACGGCATCCTGCGTCGAGGTATCCAGTGCCGGTCGCACCGGTGTCTACGATGTGCGAGGTCTGCAATCAGCGCGGCGAACGGGTGGCGGTGTTCCGCGGCCGATCGTACACCCTCAAGGGCAAGCCCGCGGTCGCCGCCTGAGCACGAGCGGCACGTTGGTACGGAACGCAACGCGAGCAGCCAGGAACAACCACGACATGCGCAGATCACGCGAGGAGACCGACGATGCCCGTGCAACGACCCGCACCCGCTGACCTGGAACCGATCGAGACCGCCAGCCGCGACGAGATCTCGGCGCTGCAGTTGCAGCGTCTGCAGGCGACGCTGCAGCGCGCGTATCAGGCGCGTCCCGCATTATCGGAAGGCCTTCGATGCCAAGGGCCTGCACCCGGGCGACCTGAAGGACCTCGGCGACCTCGCCCGGTTCCCGTTCACCGTCAAGAGCGATCTTCGCGACAACTATCCTTTCGGGATGTTCGCCGTGCCACGCGCGCAGGTGGCCCGCATCCACGCGTCTTCCGGCACCACCGGCAAACCCACGGTGGTCGGTTACACGATGGCGGACATCGACAACTGGGCGGACCTGGTGGCGCGATCGATCCGTGCGGCCGGCGGTCGGGCCGGCGATCTGGTGCACGTGGCCTACGGCTACGGCCTGTTCACCGGCGGCCTGGGCGCGCACTACGGCGCCGAGCGAGCGGGCTGCACCGTGATTCCGATGTCCGGCGGCCAGACCGAGAAGCAGGTGCAGCTGATCCACGATCTCCGGCCCGACATCATCATGGTGACGCCCGAGCTACATGCAGGTGATCGTCGAGCAGTTCGTCCGCCAGGGCCTGGATCCACGCGAGAGTTCGCTCAAGGTGGGCATCTTCGGCGCCGAGCCGTGGACCGAAGCCATGCGTCGGGAAATCGAAACCAAGGCGGGCCTCGATGCGGTCGACATCTACGGACTGTCGGAAGTGATGGGTCCGGGCGTGGCCAGTGAATGCATCGAGAGCAAGGACGGGCCGGTCATCTGGGAGGATCATTTCTATCCCGAGATCATCGACCCGGAAACCGGCGAGCTGCTGCCCGACGGCGAGGAAGGCGAACTGGTTTTCACGTCGCTGACCAAGGAGGCGATGCCGGTCATCCGTTACCGCACTCGCGACCTGACCCGGCTGCTGCCGCCGACGTCGCGCTCGTTCCGGCGCATGGGCAAGATCGTCGGCCGCAGCGACGACATGATGATCATCCGCGGGGTGAACGTGTTCCCGACCCAGATCGAGGAAATCGTGCTCGCACATGCCGGTCTGTCCGGCCAGTACCAGGTCCACGTGCGGCGCGAAGGCCTGCTCGACGAAGTCGAGGTGCACTGCGAACTGGAACCGGCTGCGGGTCGGGTCGATGCGGCGGGGCTGCAGGCGATCGCAAGCTGGGTGGAGCAGCGGGTGAAGTCGCTGGTGGGGATATCCGCGCGGGTGGTGGTGCGGGAGCCGGAATCGATCGAGCGCACGCTGACGGGCAAGGCGCGCCGGGTGATCGACAAGCGGCCGAAGTAGGCCGCGGCAACAGGGAGAATTCATGTACACGCAGGCAATGGACACGATGGGCGACGACGAGGCCGGGCGCCGGCCGTTGCGATCGACCGATGAAGCGCAGTTGCAGGCCCGCTTCGATGCGCGCATCGATGCCGGCGAGTTCATCGAAGCCAAGGACTGGATGCCGGACCACTACCGCAAGACCCTGGTCCGGCAGATCAGCCAGCACGCGCATTCGGAAATCGTCGGCATGCTGCCGGAGGGCAACTGGATCAGCCGCGCGCCGACGCTCAAGCGCAAGGCCATCCTGCTGGCCAAGGTGCAGGACGAAGGCGGGCACGGCCTCTATCTGTATGCGGCGGCCGAGACGCTCGGAACCTCGCGCGACCAGATGATCGACGCGCTGCACACCGGCAAGGCGAAGTACAGCTCCATCTTCAATTATCCGACGCTGACCTGGGCCGACATGGGCACGATCGGCTGGCTGGTCGACGGCGCTGCCATCATGAACCAGGTGCCGATCTGCCGCTGCTCCTACGCGCCTTATGCGCGAGCGATGATCCGGATCTGCAGGGAGGAGAGCTTTCACCAGCGCCAGGGCTACGAGTCGCTGCTGACGATGATGACCCACGGTACCGAGGCACAGAAGGCGATGGTGCAGGACGCGGTGAACCGGTGGTGGTGGCCCTCGGTGATGATGTTCGGTCCGCCGGACGACCAGTCCCCGAATTCCGCCCAGTCGATGCGCTGGGGCATCAAGCGGGTCAGCAACGACGAACTGCGCCAGAAGTTCATCGATGCGGCAGTCGAGCAGGCGCGTATCCTCGGGGTGATCCTGCCCGATCCCGACCTGAAATGGAACGAGGAGCGCCAGGCGCACGACCACGGCCCGATCGACTGGGCCGAGTTCAAGCAGGTGGTCGCCGGTGACGGCCCCTGCAATCGCGAGCGGCTGGCCGCGCGGGTGGCCGCGGCCGAGGAAGGCGCCTGGGTACGGGAGGCGGCCTTGGCACATGCGGCCAAACGGGCGCCGGCGGCGACGGGCGGCATGAGCAAGGACAGGCCATGACTACACAGGACGATAAGCAAGGCGGACAGGAGTGGCCGCTGTGGGAGGTCTTCGTGCGCAGCAAGGCGGGCCTGGACCACAAGCATTGTGGCAGCCTGCATGCGACCGATGCCCGCATGGCGATACAGATGGCGCGCGACGTCTACACGCGCCGTCAGGAGGGCAGCAGCGTCTGGGTCGTCCGGTCGGACCAGATCGTCGCCAGCGATCCCGGCGAAAAGGCGATGTACTTCGATCCCGCCGAGGACAAGGTCTATCGCCATCCGACCTTCTACGTCCTGCCCAAGGCCGTGGACCACATGTGAGCAACTGATGCAGTCATCGATCGAACTGCGACGCGACCCGGCTGTGCAGTATGTGCTGCGCATCGGCGACACCTGCCTGATCCTGGGTCAGCGCCTGGCGGAGTGGTGCGGCCACGCGCCCGTCCTGGAAGAGGACATCGCGATGGCCAACATGGCCCTCGATCTGGTCGGCCAGGCTCGCGCCCTGTTGACGCATGCGGGGCAACTGGACGGGCAGGGTCTGGACGAGGACCGGCTCGCCTTCCTTCGCGACGAGCGCGACTACTGCAACCTGACGCTGGTTGAGCTGCCGCGGGGTGACTTTGCCTTCACCGTGGTCCGCAACACCATGGTCGCCACCTTGCTGAAGCTGCTGTGGGAGCGGCTCGCAGTGTCCGCCGACGCCGAACTTTCCGGGATCGCCGGCAAGGCGGTCAAGGAGGCGCGCTATCACCAGCAGCACGCGGCCGATTGGGTCGTCCGCCTGGGCGACGGCACGGCGCAGTCCCGCGCCCGCACCGAGGCCGCCCTGGCCCGCGCGTGGCGCTACACGCCGGAAATGTTCGACTCGGATGCGGTGGACGACGCGGCGCATGCAAGCGGGCTCGGGCCGCGCTGGTCGGAATTGCGGGAACCGTGGCTGGCGGACATGACGCTGGTGCTTGAGGAAGCGACCCTGCCGCTACCGTCGGCGTCCGCCTTTCGCAGCACCGGCAAGTTCGGCCGCCACAGCGAGCACATGGGCTTTCTGCTGGCCGAAATGCAGTACCTGCAGCGCGCCTTTCCGGGAGCGGTGTGGTGACGACGCCTGCCGGCGACCCGTTCGCGGGAGATCGGGTAGCCGGGGACCGGTCAGCCTGGAACCGCGTAGCCGAGGCCTGGCAGGCGCTGGCGAGCGTGCTGGATCCCGAAGTGCCGGCGCTGTCGGTGTGCGACCTCGGCATCGTCCGCGAGGTCCGGCTGGCGGGCGACGGCGCGGCGCTGGAGATCGTCCTCACGCCGACCTACTCGGGCTGCCCCGCCACCGAGGTCATCGAGCACGACGTGCTGGCGGCCATCGATGCCGCGGGGTTGGGCCCGGCCCGGGTGCGGCTGCAGCGGGCACCGGCCTGGACGACGGACTGGATCAGCGAGGAAGGGCGCCGCAAGTTGCGTGAGTACGGGATCGCGCCCCCGGGCCCGGTCAGCGGCGAGGTCGCAGTGCCGCTGCGCTTCGTCGGAGGCCGGCGCAGCGCCCCGAAGGTGGCGTGTCCGCGCTGTGCCAGCGAGGACACGGAACGGATCTCCGCCTTCGGCGCCACCGCCTGCAAGGCGATGTACCGCTGCCGTTCCTGCCGCGAGCCGTTCGAGCACTTCAAGCCGATCTGAACGCGGCCGGCACCGATTCCTGGAGCGCCTTCATGAGTGTCATCTTCCATCCGCTGCGAGTGCGGGCGATCGAGCCGGATACATCGGAAGCGGTGATCGTCTCGTTCGAGGTTCCGGAGGACCTGCGGGAGGTCTTCGGTTTCACGCAGGGACAGTACCTGACCTTGCGAACCGATATCGACGGGCAGGACCTGCGGCGCTCCTACTCCATCTGCGCGGGCGTCGACGACGCGGAACTGCGGGTGGGCGTGCGCAAGGTCAGAGGAGGCGTCTTCTCCAACTGGATCAACGAGCACCTCAGGCCCGGCGACACCATCAGCGTGATGGCGCCCCAGGGCCGCTTCTTCGTGCCGCTCGATCCGGCCTCCCGCCGCCATCACCTGGGCATCGCCGGCGGCAGCGGGATCACGCCGATCCTGTCGATCATGAAGACGGTGCTGGCACGGGAGCCGGCGAGCCGCTTCACGCTGATCTACGGCAACCGCTCGCTGAAGTCGACGATGTTCAAGGAGGAGATCGAAGACCTCAAGAATCGCTACATGACCCGGCTGGTGCTGCAGCACGTGTTCTCCGACGAGCACACCGACTCGCCCTTGAACCGGGGCGTGATGGACCGGAACAAGATCGGCGAATTCCTCGGCGACGCTCCTGCCGGCGGCCGGCATCGACCATGCGTACATCTGCGGACCCTTCCAGATGAACGACGAAGCCGAGGCGGCGCTGCTGGCGGCCGGCGTGCTGCCCGACCGGATCCACATCGAACGCTTCGGCATCGCCTTGCAGGACGCGGCCAGGCAGGCGGACGAGGTCGGCGCGGTGCTGCACGAGGACAAGGCGGGCGACGCCCCGCAGGCGACCGTCGCGATCGTGCGCGACGGCCTGCGCCGCGAGTTCCCCTTCAGCCGGGGCCAGCCGAGCATCCTCGATGCCGCCTCGGCCGCCGGCCTCGAGGTGCCGTACTCCTGCACCTCCGGCGTCTGCGGAACCTGCCGCGCCCGGCTGGTCGAAGGGGAGGTGAGGATGGAGCGCAACTTCGCGCTGGACAAGCAGGAAGTCGCGGACGGTTTCGTGCTGACCTGCCAGGCGCACCCGCTGACCGATCGGGTCGTACTGTCATTCGACGAACGCTGAAGTGAACGCTGAATGCTGAACGCCGGCCGGCGAGCGCAGCCTCCTGACCGCAATGGAATCCGCAACTGGAGCGATGACGATGGCGAGCACCCTGCAAAGCTACATTGCCGGCCGCTGGATCGGCCGGCAGGCCGACCGCGAACTGCATAGCGCGATCAATGGCAGGACGGTCGCCTGCACCCACGCCGAGGCGGTCGATTTCGGCGAAGCGCTCGACCATGCGCGTCGGATCGGGTTGCCGGCCTTGCTGGCGCTGGACTTCCAGGAACGCGCGCAACGCCTCAAGGCCTTGGCAAAGTACCTGAACGAGCACAAGGAGCAGTTGTACGCGCTCTCCGCCCATACGGGCGCCACGCGTGCCGACGGCGCGGTCGACATCGAAGGCGGCTCCGGCACGCTGTTCGCCTATGCCGGCATCGGAGGCAGCGAGTTGCCGTCCGGCAACCTCGTGCACGAGGGGCCGGCATTCGCCTTGGGCAAGAAGGGCGGCTTCTTCGGTACCCATATCCTCGTGCCCCGCCGTGGCGTCGCCGTGCACATCAATGCCTTCAACTTCCCGGTGTGGGGCCTGCTGGAAAAGTTCGCACCCAGCTTCCTGGCCGGTATGCCGTGCATCGGCAAGCCCGCCACCGCAACCAGCTATCTCACGGAGGCGGCGGTGCGGCTGATCGAGCAGTCCGGCATCCTGCCGCAGGGCTGCCTGCAACTGGTGATCGGCAGCACCGGTGACCTGCTCGATCGTCTCGACGGCCAGGACGTGGTGAGCTTCACCGGGTCGGCCGACACAGCGGCGACGCTCAGGACGCATCCGAACATCGTGCGGCACTCGATTCCTTTCAACGCCGAAGCCGACTCGCTCAATTGCGCCATTCTTGCGCCCGACGTGGCGCCCGACGACGTGGAGTTCGATCTGTTCATCAAGGAAGTTGCGCGCGAAATCACCAGCAAGGCCGGCCAGAAGTGCACGGCGATCCGGCGCGCGATCGTCCCGCGCCGCCATCTCGACGCGGTTGCGACCCGATTGCGGGAGCGCCTGGCCAAGACCGTCGTCGGCGACCCGGCCCGACCGGAGGTCCGCATGGGTGCGCTGGCATCCCGCTCGCAGCGCAGCGACGTGGCGGCGCGGGTCGCCACGCTGATGGCGGGCGCCGAAGTGGTCTATGGCGAGCGCGATGGCTTCAAGCCGGTCGGCGACGATATCGCCGGCGGGGCGTTCTTCGCGCCGACGCTGCTGCTGAGCCGCGAGCCGTTCCGGCACGATGCGGCTCATGAGGTCGAGGCGTTCGGTCCGGTCAGTACCCTGATGCCCTATGACGACCTGGACGGGGCGCTGGCGCTGGCCGCACGCGGTCGCGGCAGCCTGGTGGGGACCGTCGTCACCCGCGACCGGACAATCGCAGCCCGCGTGATCCCGGTGGCCGCTGCGCATCACGGGCGGCTGCTGCTGCTCGATCGCGAGGCGGCCGGAGAGTCCACCGGGCACGGCTCGCCGCTGGCGCCGTTGAAGCACGGCGGGCCGGGCCGCGCCGGCGGTGGCGAGGAACTGGGCGGGCTGCGTGCGGTCAAGCACTACCTGCAGCGCGCAGCGCTGCAGGGCTCGCCGACGATGCTCGCCGCTGTGACCGGCGAGCATATCCGCGGCGCAGCGGTGCGGGAGTCGGACGTGCATCCGTTCCGGCGCTGGTTCGAGGATCTCGAGATCGGGGAGTCGCTGCTCACGCATCGGCGCACCGTGAGCGAGGCCGATATCGTCGCCTTCGGCGGCATATCGGGCGACTACTTCTACATGCATTTCGACGAGATAGCGGCCAGGGAAACGCCGTTCGGCAAGCGGATCGCGCACGGCTATTTCGTGCTGTCGGCGGCGGCCGGCCTGTTCGTGTCTCCGGCACCGGGGCCGGTCCTGGCCAACTACGGACTGGACACCCTGCGTTTCGTCAAACCGGTGGGCATCGGCGACACCATCCGCGCGCGCCTGACCTGCAAGCGCAAGATCGACCGTGGCCGCACCGACGCACGTGGCGCAGGCCAGGGGGTGGTGGCCTGGGACGTGGAGGTCCGCAACCAGGAGGAAGAACTGGTCGCAAGCTACGATATCCTGACGCTGGTCGCCAAACGCCCGATCGAGCCCGCGAGCGCGGGCGGGACGGAGGATGGGGCCGCCTCGGCCGCCGGCCCGACTCAGTGACGCAGGGCGGCCCAGGCCAGCGCGGCCCAGCCTGCCAGCCATGCCGTTCCGCCAATCGGCGTGATCGCGCCCAGCCAGCGCACGCCGGTCAGCGCCAGCAGATAGAGGCTGCCGGAGAAGAGCAGGGTGCCGAGGAGAAACAAGGCGCCCGCCAGCGCGACGGCCGGCCCGGGCCAGCGTGACCAGGCCACCGCGCACAGGACGAGCGCGATGGCGTGGTACATGTGATAGCGAGCGGCCAGTTCGAAGACTGCCAGCATGTCCGCGCCCAACCGGGCCTTGAGTCCATGCGCGGCGAAGGCGCCGGCTGCCACCGACAGCAGGGCCATGAGGGCGCCGGCGGCGAAGAAGATCCGTTCAGGTGTCATGGGTTGTCCGTCAGCTAAGCCGCCCTGCGCACGGCGTGGCGGCTCAGGAATTCGGCCAGGACCGTCTCGGTATGGGTGACGGCCCCGCCGCGCCAGCGTCGGCGGTGAGCCCTCGGCAACCACCTGCCCGCCATTGACGCCGCCCTCGGGGCCGAGGTCGATGATCCAGTCGGCTTCCGCCCAGATGTCCAGGTTGTGCTCGATGACCACCAGCGTGTTGCCGGCATCGACCAGGCGGTGCATCACCTGGATGAGTTTCTCCACGTCGGCCATGTGCAGCCCGACGGTCGGTTCGTCGAGCACGTAGAGAGTGCCGCCCGGGTGCGGAACCGAGCCGTCCTGCGACCCGGCGCGCGCGCGCGAATGCGGCGGCCTTGGCCTGCTTGATCGGATCGGCCAGTTCGGTGAGTTCACGGACCTTGGCGAGTTCGGTCACGAGCTTGATGCGTTGGGCTTCGCCTCCCGAGAGGGTCGGGACTCTGCTGACCGAGCGTCAGGTAGCCGAGGCCGACGTCCTGCAGCAGTTGCAGGGGATGGGCGATGGAGCGGAATGGCGCGAAGTATTCCAGGGCCTCGTCGACGCTCATCATCAGCACGTCGCCGATCGACCGGTCGTTGAGCCGGACCTGCAGGGTCTCGTGGTCGAAACGCCGGCCGTTGCACACGTCGCAGGAAAGCTTCACGTCCGGCAGGAAATTCATCTCGATGGTCCGCACGCCCTGGCCTTCACAGGCTTCGCAGCGCCCGCCGGCGGTGTTGAAGGAGAAGCGGCTGGCGGTATAGCCGCGCACGCGCGCCTCGCCGGTGTCGGCGAAGAGCCGCCGGATGGCGTCCCAGAATCCGACGTATGTCGCGGGACAGGAGCGCGGCGTCTTCCCGATCGGCGTCTGGTCCACTTCCAGTACCCGCGTGATGCCCTGCCAGCCGTCGATCGCGGCGCAGTGACGGGGCGGTTCCGGCGTGCGGCTGCCGACCATACGCGCGAGGTTGGACAGCAGCACTTCGCGCGTGAAGGTCGACTTGCCGGAACCCGAGACGCCGGTGACCACGGTGAGCCGGTTCAGGGGGAAGCGGGCGCTGGCCTTGCGCAGGTTATGGCGGGTCGCATCCAGCACTCGAACCGACGGCGTGTCGCTGTCCACCGGACGGGGCGGATGCAGGGGGTGCTGCAGGGGATTGAGCAGGAAGCGCCCGGTCAGGCTGTCCTTGTGCGCCTTGAGCTGTTCCTGGTTGCCGGTGGCGATGATGTTGCCGCCCAGGCGCCCTGCGCCGGGCCCGATGTCGATGATGTGATCCGCGCGGGCGATGGTGTCCTCGTCGTGTTCGACGATCAGCAGTGTGTTGCCCTTGTCGCGCAGCGTGGCAAGGGTGTCCAGCAGGATCCGGTTGTCGCGCGGATGCAGGCCGATGGTGGGTTCGTCCAGGACATAGCAGACGCCCTGCAGGTTGGACCCGAGTTGTCCCGCGAGCCGGATCCGCTGGGCCTCGCCGCCGGACAGGGTGGGTGCGCCGCGGTCCAGGGTCAGGTAGGCGAGCCCGACGTCCTTCAGGAAGCGCAATCGCGACTCGATCTCGGTCACGATGTCGCGGGCGATCTCCGCTTCCCGGCCGGCGAAGGCGACCGTCTGCAGCCACTGTGCGCTGTCCTCGATCGACAGTGACACCAGTTGCGCGATCGACTGCTCGCGAATCCGCACGTTGAGCGCGATCGGGTTGAGCCGCTGCCCCTGGCAGGTCGGGCAGGGCGCTTCGCCGTAGGTCACGCCCGCGTCGGTGGCGCCTTCCATGCCGGGAGTCAATTCGTCCGTGTCGATGCGCCCGATCACCTCGAGGCCGGCGCCGAGGCAGGCGGGGCACCAGCCATGCTTGGAATTGAACGAAAACAGCCGCGGATCGAGTTCCGGGTAGCTGGTGCCGCAATGGTTGCAGGCGCGCCGGGTCGAATAGATGGTGGTGGCAACCGGGGCGTCCAGGCCGCTCTTCAGCGGCGTGACGTCGTCGATCACCATCACGATACCCCTGCCGTACTCGAGGGCCAGGGACAGCGCCGAGCGCAGTTGCGCCTCATCCTCCGGCCGCACCACCAGGTCGGCCACCGGCAGCTCGATGTTGTGCTCGAGGTAACGGTCGATGCGCGGGAATCCGTCGGTGGGCAGGAACGCCCCGTCCACACGCAGATGCGGAAACCCCTTGGCGCCGGCCCACTTGGCCAGGTCGGTGTAGATCCCCTTGCGCGCGACGATCAGCGGCGCAAGCAGGCCGATATGGCGGCCGCGATACTGGCGCATCAGCCGCGCGACGATGGCGTCGATAGCTCTGCGGCTGGATCATCGTGCCGTCTTTCGGGCAGTACTGGATCCCCAGCTTCTGGAAGAGCAGCCTCAGGAAGTGATAGATCTCGGTCAGCGTGGCGACGGTGCTCTTGCGCCCGCCGCGGCTGGTCCGCTGTTCGATCGCCACCGTCGGCGGGATGCCGTAGATGCCGTCGACATCCGGTCGCGCCGCCGGCTGGACGAACTGCCGGGCATAGGCGTTGAGCGATTCCAGGTAGCGGCGCTGGCCCTCGCCGAAGATGACGTCGAACGCCAGGGTGGACTTGCCGCTGCCGGAGACGCCGGTGATCACGGTCATGCGGTTGCGCGGAACCTCGACGTCGATGTTCTTGAGGTTGTGCTCGCGCGCCCGGTGGACCAGGATCGAATGGCGCGCCCGATCCCGCAGCGCGCTCTGCAGCGGACGGCCGGCGTCGGCGGGCTCTGTTGCCAGATCGGGATCGCTGGTGACGAGATAGGGCACAGCTTCCTGCGCTGCGATCGGTACCGGCAGGCCGTCCTCCGCCTGCTGCTTCTGCCGCTGCAGTGCGCGTGCGTAGTCGCGCAAGGCCGCGCCGGTGGCGGAGTCCGGATGAGCCTGGACCGTATCGGGCGTGCCGGTGGCGACCACCAGGCCGCCGCGGTCGCCGCCTTCCGGACCGAGGTCGACGATCCAGTCGCAGGCCCGGATGACGTCGAGATTGTGTTCGATCACCAGCAGCGAGTGGCCGGCGGCGATCAGCTTGCGCAGGGCCCGCAGCAGCCGGGCCACGTCCTCGAAATGCAGGCCGGTCGTCGGCTCGTCGAAAAGGAACAGGGTGCCGGCTCTTGCCGGTGTTTTGCCCGACCGTGCGGCGCCTGCCGCGCTGCGGCCCTGCTGCGTGGCGGCCTCGGCCAGGAAGCCGGCAAGCTTGAGCCGTTGGGCTTCGCCACCGGACAGGGTGGGTACCGGCTGGCCCAGTCGCAGGTAGTCCAGCCCGACGTCGGCCAGCGGCTGCAGGCGAACGATGATCTCGCGGTCCGCCGAGAAGAACGACAAGGCCTGGTGCACCGTCAACTCGAGGATTTCGGCGATGGAGCGGTTCAGCTTGCGGCCGAAGGCGGTGTCGTCGCTGCGGCCCTCGATCCCGATCTCCAGGATCTCCGGCCGGAAGCGCTTGCCGTCGCAATCGGGGCAGCGCAGGTAGACGTCCGACAGGAACTGCATTTCCACGCGTTCGAAGCCGTTGCCGCCGCAAGCGGGGCAGCGGCCGTCGCCGGCAGTTGAAACTGAAGGTGCTGGCGGTGTAGCCGCGCTCGCGCGCGGTGGCCGAGGCGGCGAAACGCTTGCGGATCGGATCGAAGGCGCCGACGTAGGAAACCGGGTTGCTCCGGGTGGTCTTGCCGATCGGCGACTGGTCGACGAAGACGATGTCGTCGAGCCAGTCGTCGCCGAGCAGGCGGTCGAACGCACCCGGAACCTCGCTGGGCTTGCCCTTGGCCTTCTTCAGTGCGGGCAGCAGCACGTCCTGCATGAGGGTGGACTTCCCGCTGCCGGAGACGCCGGTGAGACACACCAGCCGGGTCAGCGGAATCTCGACCTCGATGTTCTTCAGGTTGTGCTCGCGCGCGCCCTGCAGCAGCAGCCGCGGCGTATTCGCCAGGACCGGTTGCGCCGCAGTGGCGGACACCTGCTTGCGTTGAGAAATGTAGTCGCCGGTCAGGGTGTCGGCCCGCGACAACTGCGCGGCCGGGCCGTTGAAGACGATCTCGCCGCCGCGCTCGCCCGGCCCTGGGCCGATGTCGATGACCTTGTCCGCCGCGAACATCACCTGCGGATCGTGCTCCACGACGACCAGCGAATTGCCGGCGTCCCGCAACCGCTGCATCACCCCGATCACCCGGTTCATGTCGCGCGGGTGCAGTCCGATGGACGGCTCGTCGAGCACGAAAAGGGTGTTCACCAGCGACGTGCCGAGCGCGGTGGTGAGGTTGATGCGCTGCACTTCGCCGCCGGACAGCGTGCGTGACTGACGATCAAGGGTCAGGTAGGCGAGCCCGACATCGCACAGGAACCGCAGCCGGGCGCGGATTTCGGTGGTCAGCAGTTCGGTTGCCTCGTCCAGCGGTGCCGGCAAGTCGATATCGGCGAACAGGCTTTGCAGGCGCTCGATCGGCAGCAGCATGATGTCGTGGACGCACAGGCCCGGCAGCGACTGCAGTTGCTCGTCCGACCAGGCCACGGCCTGGGGACGGAAGCGGCGGTAGCGTCCTGCCGGCGCATCCTCCAGCCGACCGGTCGTCCGCCAGGGCCCGCGCGGCATCTCCCTGGCTGCCGAGCCGCCAGAGCAGCGCCTGGGGCTTGAGCCTGGCGCCATCGCAGACGGTACAGGGGGTATAGGCCCGGTAACGGGACAGCAACACCCGGATGTGCATCTTGTAGGCTTTGCTTTCCAGCCACTCGAAGAAGCGGTTGACGCCATACCACTGACGTTTCCAGTCGCCGGTCCAGTCCTCAGCACCGTCGATCACCCAGCGCCGCGCGCGCTCCGGCAGTTCCGACCACGGCGTGTCGAGATCGACGCCCGCCTTCGGGCCGTACTTGATCAGATCAAGCTGGCAGTCCTTGAAGCTCGCTGTCTGCCAGGGCTTGACGGCTCCCTCGGCGAGCGACTTGCCGTGATCCGGGATCACCAGGCCGAGGTCCACGCCGATGACCCGGCCGAATCCCCGGCAGGCTTCGCAGGCGCCGATCGGCGAGTTGAAGGAGAACAGGCTGGGCGTCGGCTGTTCGTAGTCGATGCCGCAGTCGGCGCAGGCAAAGTTGTCGGAGTAGCGCCAGATTCCGGCGTCCGTGCCATCGTCGGCCTGCAGGTGCACTGCCATGCGCCCCTGGCCGCGAGCCAGTGCCGCTTCGATGGCTTCCGCCAGTCGTTGGGAGGGCACGGTACTGGCACGGAAGCGGTCGGCGATCACGTCCAGCACCACGCTCACGCCTGCGCCTGCCGCAACGGCAGCCGAGGCCGTCGCCGGACCGCGCCGCGCGGCGCCGGCCTTGGACTTGCCCGCTTTCTTCCCGGAGCGGGGGGCGACGGTGGCGCCTGCGGCCGCTGCCATCTCGGTGCGGCGATGGATCCGGGTGTACCCCTGAGCCTGCAGGTGCTGCTCCACTTCCGCTTCGCTGAAGTTGGCAGGCACCGCCACGGCGAAGGTCACCACCAGCCTCGGGTCGCCGGCGAGCAATGCGCGCTCCCGGACGTTCTTCGGCGATGCTGGCGGCATGGTCGCGCCGGACCGGTTGCGCGCAGTTGCGGCAGTAGAGCGTGGCGGCCCGGGCGAGCAGCAGTTTCAGGTGATCGTTGAGCTCCGTCATCGTGCCGACGGTGGAACGCGAGGTGCGGACCGGATTGGTCTGGTCGATCGCGATGGCCGGCGGCACACCGTCGATCCGATCCACCTGGGGCTTGTCCATCCGGTCGAGGAACTGCCGGGCATACGCGGAGAAGGTCTCGACGTAGCGCCGCTGGCCCTCGGCATAGAGCGTATCGAAGACCAGTGAAGACTTCCCGCTGCCCGAGACACCGGTCACCACCACCAGCTGGCCGGTCGGTATGTCCAGGTCCAGGTTCTTCAGGTTGTTCTGGCGGGCGCCGCGGATCCGGATCGGCGGCTGCCGATCTTCTTCACGGTCCGGGTTGGTGTTGCCGGTTGTCACTTCTTTTACATCGTCCAACTGCTAATCCCCGTCGCTAGAACCGTCACTGCTGCTGCTGCTGCTGTTGCTGTCGCTGTTGCCTGTTGCTGTGCTGTCCTCGTCCGGCCGTTGCTGGTGCCGTTGGAGGCCGCGTCGTCTGCGGCCGGCGGCACCGGCGCCCGGCTGGCGCGGCCGGGTATACCACCGGAGCAGCACGAAGAAGAGGACCAGCAGCAGTACGAAGATGCCGACGGTGGACATGCCGCTATGGTAGAGCAGCGGCCGGCCGGTTCCGGGAAGTCACCGGATCGGCAGCGCGGCAGAAGGACTTGCGGGCGAAGTGGCTAGAATCAAGAGTCCAAACCGCTCGAGGACTTTCATGGCCATATCGATTTCGACCAAGGCTGCACCGGCCGCCATTGGCCCCTATTCGCAGGCCATTCAGGTTGGCAATACCGTCTACCTCTCGGGTCAGATCGCACTTGATCCGGACAGTGGCAAGCTGGTCGAGGGTGGCTTCGAGAAGGAGGTTCATCGGGCAATCCGGAACATGAAGGCGGTGATCGAAGCCTCCGGCGGAAACCTCGGTCAGTGTGTACGCCTGACGCTTTATCTCACCGACCTCGGCAATTTCCCCAAGGCCAACGAGATCATGCAGGAATACTTCAGGGCGCCGTACCCGGCTCGCTCGACCGTCGGCGTTGCCAGCCTGCCGCGCGGCGCGGCGTTCGAGATCGAAGCGACCGTCGTGCTCGAATAGCCGGGCGGGGCCGCCGACCTCACGCGAGCGCCGCGCTGGACAAGCTGGACAAACGGTTTCACAAACTCGGGCTGCGCAACGGCGACGACCTGCTGTTGCACCTGCCGCTGCGTTATGAGGATGAAACCCGGCTGCGGTCGATCGCGCAGCTTGCGGATGGAGAGACCGCACAGGTGCAGGGCGAAATCGCCGATTGCGAGGTCGTCGCGCGCGGGCGCCGTTCCCTGGTTCTCAGGCTGCGCGACGACAGCGGCGAGATGACGCTGCGCTTCCTGAACTTCTATCCGTCCCAGGTGGCGCAGCTGGTGCCGGGGCGCCTGGTGAGGGCGCATGGCGACGTGCGGGCAGGACTGTTCGGGTTCGAGATGGTTCATCCGCGTTACCGGATGGTGTCGACCGACACGCCCCTGCCCGATCGTCTCACGCCGGTCTACCCCACCAGCAGCACGATTCCGCAGCACCAGTTGCGCAGGGCGATTCTCGACGAGTTGCGACAGGCCGACTGGGCCGACACGATTCCCGCGTCGGTGCTCGAGGCCATCGGGCAGGGCTGCCTGCCCCCGATCGCCAAGGCGCTGCAGGAAGTTCACTGCCCGCCGGCGGGAATCGATCCGGTCGAGCTGCTGCAACGCAGGACCCCGGCCAGCCGCCGCATCATCCTGGAGGAACTGCTCGCCCAGCAATTGTCCTTGCGCCAGGCACGCGCCGCGCGCGCCGGGCGCAGCGGCATCGCCCTCGGCAGCGTGGCGGGCTGCACCGCGGCTGCTCGCGTCGCTGCCGTTCACCTTGACGTCCGCCCAGCAGCGGGTCTGGTCGGAGATCAGCGCGGACCTTGCGAGCCACCAGCCGATGAATCGCCTGCTCCAGGGAGACGTGGGTAGCGGCAAGACGGTGATTGCCGCCCTGGCCGCGATGCAGGCGATCGGCTCCGGCCACCAGGCAGCGCTGATGGCGCCGACCGAGATCCTGGCCCGGCAGCATTTCGACAAGCTGGCGCCCTGGCTGTCGGATCAGGCGATCCGTGTCGGCTGGCTCGCCGGCTCGCTCTCGCCCCGGGCCAAGAAGTCGGTCAGGGAAGCGGTTGCTGCCGGCGCGATCGACCTGCTGATCGGGACGCACGCCCTGATCGAAGAGGCGGTGGTGTTCGACCGCATGGCACTGGCTATCGTCGACGAACAGCACCGTTTCGGCGTGGCCCAGCGCCTCGCCCTGCGTCAGCGCAGCGACGGGCTGCTGCCGCATCAGCTGATGATGAGCGCGACGCCGATACCGCGAACCCTGGCGATGACTTTCTATGCGGACCTCGATGTCTCGGTGATCGACCAGTTGCCTCCCGGCCGCAAGCCGGTCACCACCAAGCTGATCGCCGACCGGCGTCGCGACGAGGTCATCGATCGCGTCCGCTATGCCGTCGGCGAAGGCCGGCAGGTCTACTGGGTCTGTCCGCTGATCGAGGAGTCGGAGGCCCTGGACCTGGAGAACGCACTGGCGACGTTCGCGCGCCTGACCGACGAACTGCCGGGGATCCGGGTCGGGCTGGTGCATGGACGGCTTCCCGGCGAGCAGAAGAGCCAGACCATGGACGCCTTCAAGCGCGGCGAACTCGACGTGCTGGTCGCGACTACCGTGATCGAGGTCGGGGTGGACGTGCCCAATGCCACCCTGATGGTGATCGAGCATGCGGAGCGCTTCGGCCTGTCGCAACTGCATCAATTGCGGGGACGGGTGGGGCGCGGCGCCCATCGGAGCGTTTGCGTGCTGATGTACCGCCATCCTGCCGGAGCGCTGGCGCGACAGCGGCTCACCACCATGTACGAAAGCAATGACGGTTTCGAGATCGCCCGCCGTGACCTGAAGTTGCGGGGCCCTGGTGAATTCCTGGGGGCACGCCAGTCGGGCGCCCTGCTGCTGCGGTTCGCCGATCTCGATCGGGACGCCGATCTGGTCGATGCCGCCCGCGCAGCCGCAGAGACCATGCTGGCGTCGCACCCGGAGGCGGTCGCCGCCCATCTGCTGCGCTGGCTGGGCAGCCGGGAGGAGTACCTTCGGGCGTAGGTTCCTGCACCGCCCCCCGGAAGTTGATAGAATCAGGCTATGACGTTAACTGAACTCAAGTACATCGTGGCTGTCGCCCGGGAGCGGCATTTCGGACGCGCGGCGGAAGCCTGTTTCGTGAGCCAGCCGACCTTGTCGGTCGCCATCAAGAAGCTGGAGGACGAACTCGGCGTGCAGCTGTTCGAGCGCGGCAGCACCGAGGTGAGCATCACGCCGATCGGCGGGCAGGTCGTCGAGCAGGCGCAGCGGGTGCTGGAGGAATCATCGGCGATCAAGGAAATCGCCAAGCAGGGCAAGGATCCGCTGGCGGGGCCGCTTCGCCTCGGCGTGATCCATACCATCGGGCCTTACCTGCTGCCCGCGCTGGTGCCGCGGATGATCAAAGTTGCGCCGAAAATGCCCTTGCTGCTGCAGGAGGGCCTCACGATCAAGCTGCTGGAAGCCTTGCGCCTGGGCGATATCGACGTCGCCATCCTCGCGGAGCCGTTTCCCAACCACGGGTTCATCACCCAGGCGGTCTATGACGAGCCGTTCGTGGTCGCGGTGCCCGACCACCACCCCTGGGCAAAGCGCAAGTTCGTCAAGTCGTTGGAACTGAAGGACGAGACGATGCTGCTGCTCGGTACCGGGCACTGCTTTCGCGACCAGGTCCTGGAAGTCTGTCCCGAACTGTCCCGATATTCGCAGGCCAGCGCGGGTATCCAGAAGACTTTCGAGGGTTCCTCCCTGGAAACGATCCGGCACATGGTTGCCTCGGGCATCGGGATCACGGTGTTGCCGTGGACGGCGATGCCCGCGAGCGTGCGCGAGGGCAGCCTGAGCGGCAACGGCAGCGAAACCGCCTCCGCGCCGGCTGCCTCCAACGCGGCGCCGGCAGGCGATCCCCACAGCGATGGCCTGCTGACCTACATACCCTTCAATCCCGTCCCCCCCACGCGGCGGGTGGTGCTGGCCTGGCGCAAGAGCTTCACGCGCACCGCCACCATCGCCGTCCTCCGGCAGGCGATCCTGGGGCTCGAACAGTCGGGCGTGACGATCCTGCCGGACGAGAAGCCGGCATCGCATTGATGGTTTCTATTCATGATTGACTATCCGACGATCGAAGCGACCATCGGCAACACGCCGCTGGTGAAGCTGGTCAGGATTCCGCCGCCGCCGGTGCGGGACAGCGGCATCCTGATCCTGGGCAAGCTCGAAGGCAACAATCCGGCGGGCTCGGTCAAGGACCGGCCGGCGATCTCGATGATCTCGCGTGCAGAGGCCAGGGGCGAGATCAAGCCCGGCGATACGCTCATCGAGGCCACCTCCGGCAATACCGGCATCGCCCTCGCCATGGCCGCGGCCATCCGGGGCTATCGCATGATCCTCGTGATGCCGGAAAACCAGTCCATCGAGCGGCGCCAGTCGATGGCGGCCTACGGCGCAAAACTCATCCTGGTCACCAGGGAGCAGGGCATCGAAGGCGCCCGGGACCTGGCGCAGAAGATGCAGGCCGAGGGCCAGGGCAGGGTGCTGGACCAGTTCGGCAACGACGACAACTGGGCCGCGCACTATGAGGGCACCGGCCCTGAGCTCTGGAGCCAGACCCAGGGCACGATCACGCATTTCGTTTCGGCGATGGGTACCACCGGCACCATCACCGGCGTGTCCCGCTACCTGAAAGAGCGCAACCCGTCGGTGCAGGTCATCGGCGCGCAGCCTGCCGAGGGCTCCTCGATTGCCGGGATCCGCAAGTGGCCGCCCGAGTACATGCCTTCGATCTACCAGCATGCCCTGGTCGACCGCCTCGAGTACGTGAGTCAGCAGGATGCCGAGGAGATGGCGCGCCGCATGGCGGTGAAGGACGGCATCTTCTGCGGCATCTCCGCGGCCGGCGCCTGCATCATCGCGCTTCGCATCGCTGAAGAGTGGCGTCAGCGCATGCTGTCCGAGCCGGACCTGGCGCCGGCCACCATCGTTTTCGTAGTCTGCGACCGGGGCGACCGCTACTTGTCGACCGGCGTGTTCCCCGCGTGACGCCGATTCATAGCCCGACAGCCTCCTGGCTGTGAAGGTCGCCGACCTCAAGGCACCGGCCGGCTATTCGCATCCGCTGCGAGGCGTGATGCTGATGATCGGGGCCGTCACGCTCTTCAGCGTCATGGACACCGGTGCCAAGTACCTGGCCGAGCGCTATCCGGTGCTGCTGGTCACCTGGGCGCGATTCTTCTTCAACGTGCTGATCATGCTGGTCGTGCTCGGGCCGATCTTCGGCCGCCGACTGATCGCAACCCGGCGCCCGGCGATCCAGGTCGTGCGCGGGCTCGCGCTGGGCGCGTCTTCCGTGTTCTTCGTGAGCGCCTTGCCTCACATGCGGCTTGCCGATGCGTCTGCGGTGACCTTCGTCACCCCGATGCTGGTCACACTCGGTGCGGTCTACGTGTTCGGGCAGAAGGCGCCGCCGGGAACGTGGTTCGCGCTGGCTGCCAGCTTCACCGGGGTGCTGCTGGTCATCCAGCCCGGCAGTTCCACCTTCACCTGGGCTGCGATACTGCCGTTGTGCACGGCCGGCTTCGCGGCGGTGTACCAGTTGCTGACCAGCCGCCTCGCGGGTATCGATGACGGGTTCGCGTCGCTGTTCATCGGCGCGCTGGTCTGCGTGCTCGCGTTGAGCGCACCCGTGATGCTGGTCTGGGTCTGGCCGCGGTCGCTGCTCGATGGCCTGTTGTTCGTCGGCGTCGGCGCCATCGGCGCCTGCAGCCATTACCTGATCATCCGCGCTTTCGACTATGCGCCGCCGGTGGTGCTTGCACCGTTCGCCTACATGCAGATCGTCGCTGCCCTGCTGCTCGGCTGGCTGGTCTTCAACAATTTTCCTGGACCGCTGTCGTTGGCCGGAATGCTGCTGATCGTCGCTACCGGCGTCCTGATGGCGCTGCGCCAGCGGGTCGTGGGCCGACGCCAGTAGCCGGCATTCGCAACGCGGCTAGTGGTGCCGATGCGGATGCGGCAGCACCAGGTAACAGGTGCCGCGCTCGACGGCGAGGCTGATCCGGGC
Source organism: uncultured beta proteobacterium (assembly GCA_963834335.1). Lineage (GTDB taxonomy): Bacteria > Pseudomonadota > Gammaproteobacteria > Burkholderiales > Burkholderiaceae_E > Lautropia. The sequence continues at coordinate 1,228,508 of CAWIBK010000009.1, forward strand.
GCCATGCGGCAGGGTCAGCACCGGGTCCGCATGGCCGAAGGGCAGGCCGGTGACGATCGCTGCGCGCGTCTGCTTGCCGAGCCACCGGTAGACGGCCGGCAGATCGAAGCCGCGGTCCTTAGGATGGAGCCGGTAGCCGTTGACGTGGCCGAAGACGATCGCCTTCTGCCGGTCGAGCACGCCGGCATGCAGCAACTGGGTCAGCATGCGCTCGATCCGGAAGGGATGCTCGTTGACATCCTCGAGGAAAAGGATGCCGCCGTCGACCTTGGGAAAGAACGGCGTGCCGAGCAGCGCGCAGACCATGGCCAGGTTGCCGCCCCACAGGATGCCCTCGGCCTCGAGCCCGTTATTGCCGCGGGTGGCAAACCCGAGCGCCTCGACGGAGCCGTCCACGGTGTCGGTGAATGTCTCCATCGTGGTGAGATCGATATCCTCGAAATTCTCGGCGCCGAAGCCGGCGGCAAGACAGGGCCCGGCCCAGGTCACTGCCCGTGCCCGCGCCAGCATGGCCAGATGAAAAGCGGTGAAATCGGACAGGCCGACCCATTGCTTGCCGGCCTTTGCCAGTTTGCGGAAGTCGAGCAGGTGCAGGTAGCGGGTGAGGCCGTAGCCGCCGCGGGTGGCCATGACGATGTCGCAGTCGGCATCGGCCGCCCGTTCGAAGGCACCCGCCCGCGCCTTGTCCGTGCCCGCGAAGCGCTGATGTACCGACAGCGCCGAGCGGTCGAGCTTCACCGAGAAGCCGATCTGTGACAGGTGGGCGACGGCACGTCGGATCCGATCGGGGTCCTCGATCGCGCCGGACGGCGAGATGGCGTAGATCGAGCGCTGCGTCATTGCGGCGTTGGTGGGGCGGCTGTCTTTCTCTGGCGAAGGTCGGCGGCCAGTTCGATCACCGCCATCGCGTAGAAGTAGGATCGGTTGTAGCGGGTGATCGCGTAGAAGTTCTGGGTTCCGAGCACGTGGTCGGCCGGCGAGTCCGCGTTCACCAGGTCGGCCAGCACCAGTGGCTGGTCGGGCGGGATTTCCACCGGGCTGGTGATTCCCGCCTGGGTCAGGGCGAGGATGCTGAAGGACGGCACCGGCCCGGCGTCGATGAACGGTCGGGCGCGGGCGAGGTCTGCGATCTCGACCGGGAAATGGGTTCGTTCGCCCTCTACCCAGCCGTGCCGGTTGAGGAAGCTCGCGACGCTGCCGATCGCGTCGGCAGTGCTGTTGCGCAGGTCGATCCGGCCGTCCTTGTCCAGGTCGACCGCGAAGCGCCGGATGCTGCCCGGCATGAACTGCGGCGTGCCGATTGCACCGGCGTAGGAGCCGAGCGGTTCGAGCGGATCAAGGCCGTTCTCCCGCGTGTAGAGCAGGAATTGTTCGAGTTCCGAGCGGAAGTAGTCCGCGCGCGAGGGGAAGTCGAAGGCCAGGGTCGACAGCGCCTCGAGCGACACTGAAGTTGCCGGTGTTGCGGCCGTAGATGGTTTCGACGCCGATGATGGCGACGATGATCTCTTCCGGCACGCCGTAGAGTGCCGATGCGAGCTTCAGTTCCGCGCCGTTGTCCTGCCAGAACTCGAGGCCGCCGTTGATGCGCACCGGCTCGATGAAGCGCGACCGATACTCCCGCCAGGAGCGGCGGTGGCTGCCGCCGGTGCCGGGCGTCATCAGCCGGATGACCCGGTCGGACGGCTTCAACTGGTCGAACAGTCGACTGCAGCGCGGACCGCTCGAAGCCGTGACTCTGCACCATCTGCTCGATGAACGCCCTGACCTCGGGCCGGTCGCCGAAACTGGACGCCTGTTTTGGCGGCGTCGCCGGCTTCGCCTGGGCCGAGGCGACGTTCGGCAGCAGGATCGCCGACAGGGTCCCGGCTGCAAGCAGGAGGGCGAGTGCGAGGCCGAAGCGTCGGGTGACGGGCTTGCTGAGGCGAGCCTTCACGGTTTGAATGAACGGACCATCTGCTTCAGGTGATCGAGGATATCGCGTTGACTGGACCCCAGATCGTACCGCAAGCGGTTGTAGGTCGCGACGATGTCGCGGGCCAGCGCGCTCTGCTCGGGCTCCAGCAGTCGTTCGATCCGGTACAGGTAGTGGTTGGCGGTCTCGTATGGCAGGCGAATCGCACCGATCGCCGCGAGGCGCTGGCAGAACTCGTCGAACTGGCGTTCCACCGGGTCCTTGGGCCGGTTCGGGCGCAGCGTTGCAAGCGCGACGGCGCCGAGCAGGAGGCCAAGGACGCCGGCAAGGGCGCCGGCCGCCTCGCGCCAGTCGGTGATGTCGAGTCCGAAGCGCCCCAGCAGCGACGTCTGTTTCGACTTGTCGTAGGACAGTACCCACTGGTTCCACTGGTGGGTGAGGGCGTCCAGGCTCAGGTGCCAGTTGCGCAGCCAGTCGGCGTTGCCGAAGCTGCCGATGACGCCCGCCGCCCGGCTGCGTGCGCGGGTGCTGCCCCGCTCGATGCGTTCCGGCGCGACGGCCGAGGTCGGATCGACGCGCAGCCAGCCGTGCTCCTCCGACCATACCTCCGCCCAGGCATGGGCATGCGACTGCCGCACGATCCAGTAGTCGTCGACGTCGTTGCGTTCCGCGCCCTGGTAGCCGGTGACCACCCGGGCCGGCACGCCGAGTGCGCGCATCAGCACGACGAAGGCGCTGCTGAAGTGTTCGCAGAAACCGGCCTTGCTGTCGAACAGGAATTCGTCGACCGTGTGCTTGCCGAGCACCGGCGGTGTGAGGGTGTAGCTGAAGCGGTCGCGGCGCAGCCAGTCCATCGCCTTGCCGACCAGCACCGCCGCCGGCTCGTCGCCTTCGGCGCGCCAGCGCGCTGCCATCTCGAGGGTGCGCGGGTTGAACCCCGCCGGCAGGTTGAGCCAGTTCTGCAAGCTCGAGCGGCTCTCGTTGCGGCCCGATTGCGCGTCGAACCGGGCCTCGCCCTCGAAGCGGATCCGCTGGTCGAGCGTGTCGTTTGCGGTCATTTCGAACGACGGGGACACCGTGATCTGGCGCTCGCTCACGATCGGGACCAGCGTTGCGGTCTCCAGCGCGAGAAGCCAGCGGTTCGACGAAGGCTCGAGGGTGGCGGCATAGCGCACCAGCGCCTCGCCGGTGTCGTTGCGCAGGCGGACTTCCGGTTGCGGCGGCGTCGCCCGGTAGCGGGCGGGGCGCCAGACCCGTCCGTCGAACTCGCCGAAGACCGGTCCGCGCCAGTAAAGGTGGCTCGTGTGCGGCGGCTGGTCGCGAAAGCGAACCCGCATGACAACGGCTTCGGACTCCGCCAGGCTGGCGATCTCGCCCGGCGACATCGATTCCGACAAACCGGTGCGGGCACTGAAGCCGTCGTCCGGCAGTCCCCAGAGCGGGCCGTTCGGCCGGGGAAACAGCACGAACAGCGCGACCGCAACCGGTATCGCCTGCAGCAGCAGCACCGAGGCGTAGCGCAGCCGCTTGCGGATCGGGATCTCCTCCTGGCGGAATTGCATCGTCAGCATCGACGCGACCAGGGTCAGGACCGCGAGCAGGGTGGCGCCCGCCATCCAAAGGCCCTGCGAGTGGAAGTAGCCGGTCAGCAGCAGAAAGCAGCACAGGAAGATCACGACGAAGAGATCCCTGCGGGCTCGCATCTCCATCAGTTTCAGGCCGAGAAAGAGCACCAGCAGCGCCACGCCCGCCTCGCGTCCGAGCAGGGTCTGGTAGTGCGCAAACACGGCGCCGATGATGGCCGCGGCGGCGATCAGCCGCACGGCCGCACCGGGCAGTGCCCGCCCGCTGAAGACCAGCCCGAGGCGCCACGCGAAGAGAATCAGGAAGCCGGCGCCGCACCACAGCGGCAGGTAGACCATCTGCGGCAGCGCCGACAGCAGCACGGCGCCCATCAGGAACAGCGTATCCCGCCGGTCCCGCTCCCATGCCATTCCCAGCCGGCCGCCCAGCACCCGGATGGAGAGGCGGACCGGGCGGCCGGAACCGTTCATCGGTCGCGCGCGTCCGCGACCGATGGCGTTGCCGGCAGCGAGAAGGTCGCCAGCGCTTCGAGGCAGGCCGCGCGATGGGCCGCCCCGCCGGCAACGTCGATGTCGATGCCGGGCAATGCCAGTGCGAAACGCTGGCCGGCCTGCTCGGCGCGCATGACCCAGCGGGTGAGCCGGGACAGCCTGGCTTCGACGTCCATCGACCCCGGCAGATTGCGCCAGTCGAGCAGCAGTTCGCCGCCGTTGCCGCCTTCAAAGGACTTGGTGAGTGGTTCGGAGGCGGCGCTTCGGGCCATCGCCTTCCAGGCGAGTCGACGCAGCGAGTCGCCCTCGCGATAAGGCCGGATTGCGCTGAAATCGTCGTCGCCGCGGCTGCTGGTCCTGCATTTCGCCGTCGGCGCAATCCGATTCCGGCAGCGGAGCCGCCGGTGACTCGGGTGTCGCGTGCACCAGGATGCGGGAAGCGGGTTGCCAGTAGGTCCAGGCGCGCCACAGTCCCAGCGGGAACGTGGTCGAGAGCGTGAATCGCGGCGCCGCCATCCAGCCGCGACGGTCGGTAGCCAGCGCCACCGTGGCGATCCGCTCGGCCTGCGCGGCGATGTCGTGCAGGATCGGCTGAAGGCTGCCGGGCGTATCGATCTGCAACGCGTAACGCGCCAGCCGCGACGGATTGACCAGGGTCATGCTCAGCTCCGCCAGTTGGCCGGCATGCACCGGTTCGCCCCGGCCGGGCCGCAGTATCAGCCCCGACAGGTTGCGGTAGGTATGCAGCATCGACACCAGTCCGACCGATACCAGCACGAAGGTGAGGATGTAGCCCAGTGAGAGCGAATAGTTGACGGTTGCCAGCAGCATCGTGGCCATCGCGCCCGCGAACAGCAGCCCGGCCCGGGACGGCAGGATGTAGATCCGCTTGCGGTCCAGCCGGTAGTCGCCGGCGCGCGGTCCGCCGGCGTGTCCCAGTCGGCGCGCAATGCGATCGACCAGCCGGTGCGCGGCGGACCCGGCGGGATCGTGTGCGAACAAAGGGCCGGGGGTCGAGCTCATGGCGTAGCTCTCATGCGATTACGGCAACGCGACGGCCTTGACCAGTTCCGCCACCAGTTCGGCGCGAGCCCGATGGCTGGTGGCAGCGCCCTTGGCGGGCCGCAGGCGATGTCCCGCCACCGGCGTGATCACCGCCTGCACGTCGTCCGGCAGGACGTGGTTGCGCCCGTCGAGCAGGGCCCAGGCGCGGGCCGCCTGCAGCAGGCCCAGGCCCGCGCGCGGACTGAGGCCTTCGGAGAACAGCGACGAGCGACGCGACTGCGTGAGGATGTTCTGGATGTAGTCGATCAGCGCCGGGGCGGCCTTGACTTCGCGGATCGGCCTGCTGGAGCCGACATCAGCTTGACCGGATCGAAACGCGGTGCCAGTGCGGCGAGCAGGTCGCGACGATCGCGGCCTTCGAGCAGCGCCCGTTCCGACTTCGGGTCCGGATAGCCCAGCTCGATGCACATCAGGAACCGGTCCAGTTGCGACTCCGGCAGCGGAAACGTGCCGATCTGGTCCTGGGGATTCTGGGTGGCGATCACGAAGAACGGCTGCGGCAGGCGGTGCGGCTTGCCTTCGACCGAGACCTGGCGTTCCTCCATCGCTTCGAGCAGCGCGCTCTGCGTCTTGGGTGACGCCCGATTGATCTCGTCGGCCAGCAGCATCTGCGAGAATACCGGTCCTGGCAGGAAGGTGAATTGCCCCGAATCGCGCCGGTAGATGGTCGCGCCGGTGATGTCCGCGGGCAGCAGGTCGTTGGTGAACTGCACCCGCTTGAAATCCAGGCCCAGCGATATGGCCAGCGCATGAGCAAGCGTGGTCTTGCCGACTCCGGGCAGGTCCTCGATCAGCAGGTGGCCGCGCGCGAGCAGGCAGGCCAGCGCGAGACGAATCTGCGGGTGCTTGCCGACGACTATCGATCCTACCTGGGCGGCGACGCCCTGAATTCCTTCCAGCATGCGATGTGCTCTCGAGTCCGCATGCATAGTAATCTAGGGGTCAGGTCGGCCCAGTCCGGACCGACGGTCGGTCAGGGCCGCCACACCAGTCGGAGAACACGATGGGAGGAATAAGGGACAGCATGAGCCGAGGCGCCGGGGATACGGGTGGCGAGGCGGGTGCTGACGCGGGGATGCGGTTGGGATGCGGTTGGTGACGCGGCGCCGGTGCAGGTGGCGCGCGACGGCGCCGTCGCCACCGTCTGGCTCAACCGGCCCAAGGCCTACAACGCCCTTTCGGAAGCGGTGCTGGCGCACCTGGGCGCTGCCTTCGAAACGCTTGGACGCGATGCGGCAGTGCGGGTCGTGGTGCTGGCCGCGCGCGGTTCCGCGTTCTGTGCCGGCCACGACCTGCGGGAGATGCGGGCGACGCCCTCCGACGAGTATTACCGGCAGCTCTTCGACCGCTGCACCCGCGTCATGACTGCCATCCGCGCCATGCCGCAGCCGGTGATCGCCCGCGTGCAGGGGCTCGCCACGGCGGCGGGCTGCCAGCTGGTGGCCAGTTGCGATCTCGCAGTGGCCAGCGAGGATGCGCGCTTCGCCGTCTCCGGCGTCAATCTCGGTCTGTTCTGCTCGACCCCCTCGGTAGCGCTCTCGCGCAACGTCCCGCGCAAGCAGGCTTTCGAGATGCTGGTCACCGGGGAATTCATCGACGCGCGCCAGGCGATGGCCTGGGGCCTGGTCAATCGGGTCACGCCGGCCGGCAGCCTCGATGCCGAGGTGGACCTGTTGGCGCGATCCATCCTGGCGAAGCCCGAAGTGGCCGTTCGCATGGGCAAGGACCTGTTCTACCGGCAACTCGAGATGGGTACGGCGGCGGCCTACCAGCTGGCCGGGCAGACGATGGCGTGCAACATGATGGATGAATCCGCCCTCGCGGGTGTCCAGGCCTTTCTCGACAAGCGGTCCGGGTCGCGCCGATGATATGCCGGCGCCGGCGCGCCCCTGCTCGAATCGGCGAGTCCTGCTGGCCGTCCGACCGCGGCCGAGCACCGGTCGATGCTGTTCTCTGGTGCGGACTTCGGCAAACTCGTGCTGAAGGTTGATTGAGGATGGCCGCAGGCACCTGTCGCTATAATCCGGCTTTTGGCACGATCGTTCTTTTCTTCGCACGACCGTTCTAATTTCTTTCTTCCCGTTCTGCACTGCATCCTTTCTGCCACTTCACAGCAGGCCCGCCCATGAAAGTACTGGTACCCGTCAAGCGCGTCGTCGATTACAACGTCAAGGTTCGCGTCAAGAGCGACCAGAGCGGTGTGGACACCGCCAATGTCAAGATGTCGATGAACCCGTTCGACGAGATCGCCGTGGAAGAAGCGGTGCGGCTCAAGGAAAAGGGCGTGGCCACCGAGGTGATCGCGGTGTCCTGCGGTCTGCAGTCCTGCCAGGAGACCTTGCGTACCGCCATGGCGATCGGCGCGGATCGGGCGATCCTGGTGGAGACGGACGTGGAGCTTCAGCCGCTGGCGGTCGCCAAGCTGCTGCAGGCGCTGCTGGCCAAGGAAGAGGCGCAGCTGGTGATCCTCGGCAAGCAGGCGATCGACGACGATGCCAACCAGACCGGCCAGATGCTGGCTGCCCTTGCGGATCTGCCCCAGGCCACCTTCGCTTCCAAGGTCGAGATTGCCGACGGCAAGGCCAAGGTCACCCGCGAAGTCGATGGCGGACTCGAGACGATCGAAGTGACGCTGCCGGCCATCATCACCACGGACCTGCGGCTGAACGAGCCGCGTTACGTGACCCTGCCGAACATCATGAAGGCCAAGAAGAAGCAACTCGACAAGCTGACACCGTCGGATCTCGGGGTCGACCCGAGTCCGCGCCTCAAGACGCTGAAGGTGAGTGAACCGCCCGGCCGCCAGGCTGGGGTCAAGGTGGCCGATGTCGGCGCCCTGGTGACCAAGCTCAAGACCGAAGCCAAGGTCATCTGAGCCCCGTCACGCCGATACGAACAGCGGTTCAAACACAGATTTCCGGAGAGGATTCCATGGCAGTACTGGTGATAGCAGAGCACGACAACCACACCCTCAAGCCCTCCACGCTCAATACGGTCAGCGCCGCGGCGAAGCTCGGCGGCGAGCTGACAGTGATGGTGATCGGCGCCGGTTGCGCGGACGCCGGCAAGGCGGCTGCGAAGATCGGCGGCGTGACCAAGGTACTGGTGGCCGATGCGCCGCACCTCGGCGATCAGCTTGCCGAGAACGTGGCGGCGCAGATCCTGGCAGTGGCCAAGGATTACACCCACCTGCTCGCACCGGCAACCGCCAACGGCAAGAACGTGATGCCGCGGGTGGCCGCCAAGCTGGACGTGGCGCAGATCTCCGACATCATCAGCGTCGAGTCTGCCGACACCTTCAAGCGGCCGATCTATGCCGGCAATGCGATCGCCACCGTGCAGTCGGCCGATGCGATCAAGGTCATCACGGTGCGCACCACGGCGTTCGATGCCGCGCCGGCCGAAGGGGGCAGCGCAACGGTTTCGGAGGCGGCGGCGATTGCAGATTCCGGCAAGTCCACTTTCGTCGGACGCGAAGTCGCCGCCAGCGAAAGACCGGAACTCACGGCGGCCAAGATCATCGTTTCCGGCGGCAGGGGCCTTGGCAGCGCCGAGAACTTCAAGGCGGTGCTCGAGCCGCTTGCCGACAAGCTCGGCGCCGCCATGGGCGCATCACGGGCGGCGGTGGATGCCGGCTATGCGCCCAACGACTGGCAGGTCGGGCAGACCGGCAAGATCGTCGCGCCTCAGCTGTATGTCGCGGTCGGCATCTCCGGTGCGATCCAGCATCTCGCCGGCATGAAGGACAGCAAGGTCATCGCCGCGATCAACAAGGACGAGGAGGCACCGATCTTCGGCGTGGCCGACTACGGCCTCGTGGCCGATCTCTTCACCGCGGTGCCGGACATGGTCAAGCAACTGGGCTGACTGCCATGAGCTATGCTCGCGCCGCTGAAGGACATGCTGTTCGTCATCCGCGAACTTGCCGGGCTGGACGGCATACGCCAGCTGCCGGGCTTCGAGGAGGCCACGGACGATACCGTCGAAGCGGTGCTCGCAGAAGCGGCGAAGTTCAATGCGGAGGTGGTCGCGCCCCTCAACTGGAGCGGCGACATCGAAGCCGGCGACAGTCGAGAACGGTGTGGTGACGACATCGCCCGGATTCCGCGAAGCATTCAAGCTCTTCGGTGAAAGCGGCTGGCAGGGCGTGCAGCATCCGGCCGACTTCGGCGGCCAGGGGCTGCCCAAGCTGGTCGGCGCCGCCTGCAACGAGATGCTCAACAGCGCCAACCTGTCGTTCGCGCTCTGCCCGCTGCTGACCGACGGCGCCATCGAGGCCCTTGTGACCGCCGGAACGACCAGCCAGCAGCAGATCTACATCCCGAAGATGATCGAAGGCCGCTGGACCGGCACGATGAATCTGACCGAGTCGCAGGCCGGCTCCGATCTGTCGCTGGTGCGGACCCGCGCTGAACCCCAGGGCGACGGCAGCTACCGGATCTTCGGCCAGAAGATCTACATCACCTTCGGCGAGCACGACATGGCCGAGAACATCGTCCACCTGGTGCTTGCGCGCATTCCCGGGGCACCCGAGGGGGTGAAAGGCATATCGCTGTTCATCGTGCCCAAGTACCTGGTCGACGAGGACGGCAACACTGGAAGGCGCAATGACGTCTATTGCGCGTCGATCGAACACAAGCTGGGCATCAAGGCGAGTCCGACCGCGGTGCTGGTATACGGCGATGACAAGGGAGAGGTCGGGGCGGGCGCCATCGGTCATCTCATCGGCGAGGAAAACCGCGGCCTCGAATACATGTTCATCATGATGAACGCGGCGCGTTTCGCGGTCGGCATGCAGGGCGTCGCGATCGCCGAGCGCGCGTATCAGCAGGCGGCGCAGTTCGCACGGGAGCGGATCCAGAGTCGCGCCATCGAGGGATCGAGCGGTCCCGTGGCCATCGTTCACCATCCCGACGTCAGGCGCCTGCTGATGACGATGCGCGCCTGCACCGAGGGTGCCCGTGCGCTCGCCTATGTCGCTGCGGCAGCCAGCGATGCCGCGCACGCGTCCGGGGACTCGGCGGTGGTGGCACAGAACAAGGCCTTGTACGAGTTCCTGGTGCCGATCGTCAAGGGTTTCGCCACGGAGATGAGCATCGAGGTGGCGTCGCTCGGCGTGCAGGTGCACGGCGGGATGGGATTCATCGAGGAAACCGGCGCCGCCCAGTATTACCGGGACGCTCGCATCCTGACGATCTACGAAGGCACTACAGCGATCCAGGCCAACGACCTGGTGGGCCGCAAGACGGCGCGTGACGGCGGCGCGACTGCCTTCGGGATCATCGAACTCGCCCGCAAGACGCAGGCGGAATTGCTGGGGTCGGCCGACCTCGATTGCAACCGGATCGGCCAGCGCCTGGCGCTGGGACTGGATGCGCTGGGGGACGCGGTCGACTTCATGGTCGCGCACGCGCGCGGCAACGCGCGTGCCGCCTATGCCGGCAGCGTGCCTTACCTCATGCTGGCCGGCACCGTGCTGTGCGGCTGGCAGATGGGCCGAGCGGCCCTGGCCGCGCAGGCGCGTCTGGCCGGCAACGATCCCGACCCGGCGTTCAATCGTGCCAAGCTAGGCACCGCCCGCTTCTACGCCGATCACATCCTGTGCCGCGCCGGTGGCTATCGCGACAGCATCGTCGACGGCTCGGCCGGTGTGCTGGCGTTGGAGATCGATCAGTTCTGACGCCCTTGCGGCGCGGGCTGCCGCCCCGCCCCGGCGTTGGTGTCAGCGCCGCACGTAGACCCGGTACCGGTCGTATTCGGTCAGCAGCCGATACTTCTCCCAGTCGGCTGCAAATACGGGATGGGTGCGGAAATAAGCGAGATAGTCGAAGTCCTTGCCCGCACACCATTGGATCCCCGGCTCTTTGTCGATGAGCACCAGGGACGGCTGGTAGCGGTGAAAGTCGTCGACGATGGCGTTGTACGCAAATGACTCGGCCGGCGACATCTCCGAAGGTCGACGAAACGGCCCACCGTCCGCCGGACACTGGGCGTAGGCGCCCTGGATCGGCCACATGCTCATGAAACGCATGCCCATCGTGGTGTTGGCGTAGTTCACCATGGGAAAGTGCGGATAGATGCCCGGCGACAACGCCAGAATCGGCCCCCGGCCGGCAATCTGGCCGAAGCGCTGGAGCAGCTGGCCTGACGGGCTGTTCGAAAAGTCGGCCTGACGCCAGAAGGTGGGGCGGGTGAGGGTGCAGAGGTAGTAGCCGGCAAGCATGATGCTGATCATCACCACCATCGAGGACTTGCGCCGCTGTACCTGATTGGGAAGCGGATTCGAATCGACGAAGTTGCAAAGCAGCGCGGCGGCGAGCAGCAGCACGAAGGACTCTGCCGGCAGCACGTGGTACGGCCAGCCCTTTCCCTGGGCCATGGCGGCCACCACGCTGGCCACCGCGGCAACCGCAATCAGCCGCGGCAGGGGATCGGGGCGCAGCAGGGCGGCAGCCGACAGCGGCAGCAGCAGCGCCGCCGAGGCGGAGAGCTTCGAGGTGAACAGTACCCCCCACGGCCCGAGTCCTCCGAGATCGCGATAATGGCCGATTGCCAGGGGCACCACGGTGTTCAGGTAAGCCGGTGTTACCAGCAGCATGAACAATCCATAGGCGGCGAACACGGCGCCCAGGGTCCAGGGAACCGGACTGCGCGCGCTGCGCCGAAGGCCGCAGGCCGTGATCACGAAGGCTTCGACCAGCAGGGGCAGCAGCAGGAAATGCGGCTTCAAAGCAAAGGCCAGCGCAGCGAACACCGAGACACCGATGGCCAGGCTGCGCGGGACGGTTGAACCCACGACCCGCGCGTGGGCCAGCAGCAGATACGGCAAGGTCGCCACCATCATCAGGTGCTCGCGCTGTGCGAAGTCCGGACCGGGGAAGACGATCATCAGGAACAGGAACAGCGGCGGGAACACGTAGCGGTGCGCGTCGCCGATGGCGCTGCCCGAGACTTGCAGCAGTCGCCAGCCGAGGCCCAACGCCACGGCGATCCACCCGAGCACGCAGGCGGTCAGGGCCAGCGGCCCGCTCAGCGAGGTCCAGCGGGCAATGGCGGCCGGCACCAGGTTGAGGACGAAGATCAGGGGCGGGTTGACGTCGATCAGGTCGACGTACAACCGTTCGCCACCGAGCCAGCGCTGGGCGAAATGCAGGATGGCCGCCGCATCGTGATTCAACGGCGGCAGGAAATAAGCGATAACCCAGGGCAGGGGTGCGATCAGGAAGAATACGTAGGCCAGCCTGGCGCTGCGGACCGGATCGAGGTACCAGGCCTGTGCGCCGCTGCCCGGCAGGCTGCTGCCCGGAGGCCGCCGCTCGGCAGGCCGCCGCCCGGCACCAGGGAGCCGGCGCCCGGTTCGTTGGCGGTGGCGCCGTCGAGCCGCAGAGGGGAGTAGCCGCTGTTTTCGGAAGTCAAGATGTTGGTCGTTGGACGCTGTACGCCGGTGCAGGTTCCGGATTGTGCCGCAAGCCGGCGGCGGAAGTCTTCCCCGCAGCACTTTCCGCACCCGGCTCAAAGGGGTCATCGGTTATATTCGGGCCACTGCGTTCTGCCGGGCGCCGGTCCGATATGCGGTTGGCGGCATCCCGGCGAACGGTCTGTAGTGAAGCTCCCTGATGGAACTTGCCGAATACGACCGGATGAATGCGGTGGAGGACCACATGTGGTGGTACCGCGCCGCCCATGCCAATGTACTGGATGCGCTGGGCCGCAGTCGCGCGCCCGCCGGTAGCGTGCTGCTCGATGCGGGCTGCGGCACCGGCGGACTGCTGCGTCGCCTGGGTGCCGCGGGCACCGGCAGGCTTCACATCGGGGTGGATATCCTCGAGCAGGCCGCGGCGATGGCGCGGCCGCAAGAGCGGCGCGCCGGTTGCAGTGGCCAGTGCCGGCCAGTTGCCGTTCCCGGATAACTGCCTGGGCACCATCGTCAGCGTCGACGTCATCTGCCACCGGCTGGTGGACCCGCATCGCGTCGTCGCGGAAGCACTGCGATGCCTGCAGCCGGGCGGTTCCCTGATCGTCAATGTGCCGGCGTACCAGTGGATGGCGTCGTTTCACGACCGGCATGGTCCACAATGCGCGGCGTTTCGACCGGGCCGGCCTGCGATCCCTGCTGCTTGGCGCCGGTTTCAGCCGCGTCCGGGCCACTTACTGGAACAGCCTGCTTTTTCCGGTCATGGTGCTGCGGCGCAAATTGCTCGCCCCCCGGGCCGATTCGAGCGACGTGGCGGAGTACTCCTGGATCGCCGAGCGGATCTTCGGCGCAATCATGGGGGTGGAGCGTGCCGGCTTGCGCCTGGGGTTGCGCTATCCTTTCGGCGGCTCATTGCTGGCGATTGCAACCAAGTGAGTCAAACCATGCGCCACTACGCCCTGTCCATCGTGGTTCCGGTCTATCGGGGAGCCGCATCGATCGGTGAACTGGTCGACGCGCTCGCCGCACTCGACATTCCCGGGGGCCTTGAAGTGATCCTGGTCAACGACGGCAGTCCGGACAACAGCGCGGAGGTCTGTCGCCGCCTTGCATCCCGGACCGACCTGCCGGTCACCTTCCTCAACCTGTCGCGAAACTTCGGCGAACACAATGCCGTCATGGCGGGCCTGAGGCAGGTGCGCGGCGACTACGTCATCACGATGGATGACGATCTGCAGAATCCGATCACGGAAGTGGTCAAGCTCTTCGAGCATGCGCGCGACGGCGCCTGGGACGTCGTCTATACCTACTATTCACAGAAAAAGCACGCTGCCTGGCGAAACCTCGGCAGCCGCTTCGCCAACAAGGTGGCCGACGTGCTGCTCGACAAGCCGCGTGGCCTCTATCTTTCCAGTTTCCGCTGCATGAGCGCCTTCGTCGCCCGCAGCGTCACCCGCTACGAAGGGCCGTTCCCCTACGTGGATGGCCTCATCCTCCAGACCACCCAGCACATCGACCGGATTCCGGTCGAACATGTCGCGCGAGCCAAGGGGCAGAGCAACTACACCCTGCGCCGGTTGATACGCCTCTGGATGAACCTGTTCGTCAATTTTTCGGCCATGCCGCTTCGAATCAGCGTGATCGCAGGTCTCATCAGCGGACTTCTGGGGATCGTCGGTTTCGCGGCAGTGCTGATCGAGGCCTTGCTGCGCGCGCCGCCTCCCGGGTGGGCGTCGCTGATGGCGGGAGTCTTCCTGCTGTCGGGGGTGCAGATGGTGATGCTGGGCATCATCGGCGAGTACCTCGGACGCCTGTTCCTCACCGCCAATCGCAAGCCGCAATCGATCGTCCGGGAGATCGTTCCACCCGCTGCCGAACAGATCGCCGCAGTGCCGGCACCGGCGGCACCGTCGTCGGCGACTTCGGCGACTTCGACGTCTTCGACGACTTCGGCGAAGGTGCGCTGATGTCGCGGATGGCGCTGCTCCTGCAGTCGCCGATGTTGCCGTACTACCTCGCGCTGGCAGCCGCGATTGCCGGCGGGATCGGGGGGCAACTGCTTCTGAAGGCGGGTTCGGTCGGGGCCGAAAGCACGGTCGCGCAGTTCCAGCGCCTGCCGACGCTGGTGGGCCTTGGCTTCTACGGAATTTCCGCCGTGCTTTATGTCATCGCGCTCCGCCGCATCCCGGTGTCGCTCGCGTTTCCCAGCGTTTCCATCAGCTACGCAGTCATCGCGGTGCTCGGATACCTGCTCTGGTCCGAGCCGCTGGGCTGGTCGCAGGCAGCCGGCATCGCCATGATCTGTACCGGCGTACTGCTGCTGTATCGGGTTTAGGAGGCTCCCGGAAGGCTGCGCGGCAGAAGGAGGGGGGCGCGTGGGCTTGCAAGGGGGCGCAGGCAAGGGCTAGCGCCGCTGCAGCGCGAGGCAGACCGCTGTCGCCTGCTCGTCGGTCATCTGCGGATACATCGGCAGGCTCAGCACCGTGGCGGCCGCCTGCTCCGAGCGTGTCAGCCCGCCCGGCCCGGTGGCAAGCCGGTCCCGGTAGGCGGGCTGACGGTGTACCGGCAGCGGGTAGTGGATGTTGGTGCCGATGCCCGCCTGGCGCAGGTGCTGCTGCAACTGCTCGCGGTCATCCGCGCGGATCACATACTGATGGAAGACGTGGCTGGCGCCGGGGCGACGCGCCGGCAGCGTCAGGCCCCGGTTGCGGCAGCCGTCCAGTTGCTCGTCGTAGATCGTTGCGATCGCCTGGCGGCGACGGTTGTCGTCGTCCAGCAGGCCCAGGCGGACCCGCAGTATCGCGGCCTGCATCTCGTCGAGGCGGCTGTTGACGCCGACGAAGTCGCTGACATAACGCTCGCGCCATCCGTACTGCCGCAGCGCCGCCAGCTGCGCGGCGAGATCGGCGCGGGCGGTCGTGACGATGCCGCCGTCGCCGAGTGCGCCGAGATTCTTGGTAGGGTACAGGCTGTAGGCGGCGATATCGCCGAAACTTCCCAGTCGCCGCCCATTGAGGAGGGCGCCATGGGCCTGGGAACAATCCTCAATGACCGCGATGTCGTGCCGCTTCGCAACCGCCGCTATCGCCCCGATGTCCGCCGCCTGGCCGTAGAGGTGCACCGGGATCACCGCGCGGATTGGCGAGTCCGCGGGACGGGCCGTCACCGTGCGTTCGAACTCCACCGGATCCATGGTGAAGAAGTCCGGTTCGATGTCCACCAGCACCGGTGATGCACCCGCCATCTCGATCGCCGCAACGGTAGCCACCGCCGTGTGGGAAACCGTGGCCACCGCGTCCGATGGCCCGATTCCCAGTGCGCGCAGTGCCAGGGCCAGCGCATCGGTGCCGTTGGCGACCCCGACGGCATGCGGCACGCCGATGTATCGTGCGAATTCCGCCTCGAAAGCCGTCGACTTCCTTGCCGAGGATGTACCAGCCGCTGTCGAGCACGCGGGCTACCGCCTGGTCGATCCCGTCCTTGTGCGCGCGGTAGGCCGCGCCCGGATCGGACTGCGGTACGCGAACTGCAGGCGTGGCGTTCATTGCGGCAGGTCCGGCGCGCAGTATTGCGCCAGATTCGGTGTTGAACCAGTCCAGGGTACGCCTGAGGCCTTCGGGCATGTCTATTTGCGGTCTCCAACCGGTTGCCGCGCGAAAGGCGGAATCGTCGGCATGATAGTCGCCGATGTCGATCTTCTTGCGGTCCACCGGAAACGGCTTGACCACCGATTGGCCACCCTGGTTGGCGGCGATCAGGGTCTGAGCCAGCGTTGCCAGGCTGATCGGCGGAAAGCCGCCGATGTTGAATGCCCGGCCTTCGGTCGCCGGCGTCACCGCCGCGATGAACGCATCGACGGCGTCGTCGACATAGGTGAAGTCGCGCAGTTGCTCGCCGCCCCAGACCTCGAAGGGCTTGCCTTCCAGCGCGAGGCGGATCCAGATCCCGAGGAAGGTCTGGCGGGCGTCCTTGATCCGCATGCGCGGGCCGTAGGTGTTGGTCAGCCGCAGGCTGCACGATTTCAGGCCATAGACCCGGTGGTAGAGCAGATGGTAGAACTCGCCCGCCAGCTTGTTGATGCCGTTCACGTCGGGCGGCACCAGGGGATGTTTTTCATCTACCGGCAGATAGCCGGGTGCGCCATAGATCTGGCGGGTGCTGGCGAACACGATCCGGGTCTCGGGCGCCACTTTCCGGCAGGCCTCCAGCAGGTGCAACTGGGCTTCGGTATTGATCGCCAGGTCGGTGAAGGGATCGGTCATCGAGTCGAGATGGCTGGTCTGGCCGACCAGATTGAAGATGACGTCGCGATCACGAACGAGGTGGGGCAGAACGTGCCGGTCCCGGAGGTCGGACAGGTTGACCGAAACCCGGTCGGCAATCCCATCCAGATTGAACCAGTTGCCGCCGTACTGGGGTATCAGGCTGTCGACAATCAGGACGTCGGCGCCCAGCGTGACCAGGCGGCGCGCCAGGTTCGAGCCGATGAAACCGAGTCCGCCGGTGATCAACACCCGGCGTCCCTGCCATTGCCCGTGCGGGCTGTCCTGTGGTGACGTCAATGTCTCCTCCTCAGTCTTTCGGTGGGCCCCGATCCTATCCCGGACGTTCTGCAAAGGGGTCGATTGCATCCTGGGAAGGGTGCGAACGACACTTGCACCGACGCCGATACTGTATAAAATAACAGTAGTCACCGCTTGAGCCGAGTTGGCGCCGCGAGCGCCGCAGGCACGGGGACCGGATGAACCTGACCGCTGGCTGGCGACAAAATGAAAGTCGAGCACCGAATCGAAGCCCGGGCGGTAGCCGGGGCGATCAAGGGTCGCGGCACCGCATTGGCGATGCAGGGGCGGTTCGAGCCTGTCCAGAGGCACGCGGTGGATGACGGCTGGCTGGATGCCGAAGAAGAACACCAGCCCGGTCCCCAGACGCAGGTGTTGATGGAGAACGCGCGGTCCATCATCACGCGCAATCGTTCGCCGGACATCTTTTTCAACTTGTCCATCAACCCCTATCGCGGTTGTGAGCACGGTTGTATCTACTGCTATGCCCGGCCCAACCACGGCTACGTCGGCCTTTCGCCGGGTATCGATTTCGAAACGCGCCTGTTCGCCAAGGTCAATGCAGCGGCGCTCTTTCGCAGCGAGATCGCGCGCGCGGACTATCAATGCGAGCCGATCAACATCGGTTCGGTCACGGACCCTTACCAGCCGATCGAGCGGCAGTTACGCATTACGCGTCAGCTGCTGGAGGTGGCGCTTTCACACCGCCAGCCGGTCACGCTGATCACCAAAGGCAGCCTGGTGGAGCGTGACATGGATCTTTTGTCGTCGCTCTCCGTCAAGGGTCTGGCGGCGGTCACCGTCACCGTGACCACGCTGGAAGCCGAGCTTGCACGAAAGCTGGAGCCACGGGCAAGCGCGCCTTGGCGTCGCCTGGAGACCATCCGGCGGCTGGTCTCGGCAGGCATACCGGTAGCGGTCTCGATCGGGCCCGTCATTCCATTCATCAACGACCACGAGATCGAAGCCTTGCTTGGGGCCGCTCGCGATGCGGGCGCCCGCAGCGCGCATTACACGGTCATTCGCCTGCCGCTGGAGGTCAATCCGTTGTTCCAGCAGTGGTTGCAGGCGCATTTTCCCGATCGGGCGCAGCGAGTGATGCACCGGATCCAGGACTTGCGCCAAGGCAAGGACTACGATGCCCGGTTCTTCAGCCGGATGAAAGGCGAAGGCGTCCTGGCCAACCTGATTCGCATGCGGTTCACCAACACCAGCCGCCGGCTCGGGCTCGACCGCGACTTTCCTGACCTGCGCACGGACCTGTTCCGCCGGCCGGACAACCCTGGCGCGGGCCGGCGCGGCGGGGTGCCTGAGCAACTTACATTGATCTGACCCCCGCAGTTCGCGCAAGGCGGTGAGCGGTGCTGCCGACCATGAAAGTGTCGGTTCAATAAAATCATATAATTCAGTGACTAATAGCATCATATCGACGTGATTTCTAAGGTCGCTGGTGTTGGTATTACCGACGCCCGGACCGACGGTCGATTTCACGGCTTGAAAGGTTGCAGGCCATCTCCAACAATCGATCGAGAAGTGAAGTACGCGGCAACGGTTTGGCATTCAACAGTCGAGGTAGGTCATGGGATCAAAGAAAACGGCAACTGTAGCGGGGCGGATTCTGTCGGGAATGTCGCTGGCCGCAGTACTGGCTGGCCTGTCGATTCCTGCCGGCGCGGCGGAGACCGTCAAGATCTATCGTTCCACCATGCCGGATGGCACGGTGGTTCTGAGCGATAAGCCCACGACCGGCGCGAAGTCGGTTGCCAGCGACACCTTCGTGCTCACGGCTCCCCGTGGCGCCGCCGAAGCGGAGCGCGACTACTGGCGGCGGCAGGCAGAAGCCTTCAACCGGCGGCAGGAGATGCGCGATGCCGAGCAGCGTCCATCGATTCGCTCGTCACGCCCGCGCCGCGAACAGGTCGCGATGTACCGGGAGCCCGAAGTGATCCACCATGGCTATCACGCGGCCCAACCGCTCGTATCCCTGAGCCGGGTGCCGCCCAATTACGTCAGTTCCCCGGGTGCGGCCCGCGGTCGCGAGGGTGGGTTCATCGGCAGCGGATTCAGCAGCGCGCGCTGAGCCCCGGCTTTCCTTTTCCTTTTCTTTTTCCTGGCTGGAATGTCCGGCGCCCTCGAGGCGCCGGTTTTTTTCGGCCCGTCCCGCAGACGCAAGACCGGTGAGCTCTCTGGTTCCGCTCGGGGATCGGCGTTATAATCACCGGTTTCCCACATTCCATACCTGCTTCGGCGGTCGCATCGCGCCCGCCCGGCGGGTGGCGGCAATGCCGCTTTCCCAACACGCACGGAGAATCAAATGGTCGTTGTTCGTCTTTCACGCGGCGGTGCCAAGCGGCGCGCGTTCTTCAACATCGTCGTGACTGACAAACGCAATCGTCGTGACGGCAGTTTCATCGAGCGCCTGGGGTTCTACAACCCGCAGGCGTCGGAGAAGGAAAAGCAGGCCCTGCGGGTCGATCTTGCCCGGGTGGCACATTGGAAAGAGCAGGGTGCGCAACTGTCCCCCGCGGTCACCCGTCTGGTTCGTGAGTTCGCCAAGACCGATGTCGCCGCAGCGGCACCGCAAGCTGCCGCCTGACAAGACATCCGGGCCCGACACGGCCGGGCAGGCACCGAAGCCTCCTATGGCGGGCCAGACCCAGGCCTCGGCGGCCGATCCTGAGCAAGGCGACGCCTGGATCGCGGTCGGCGTAGTCCGGGGCGCATTCGGCGTGCACGGGGCCTTGAAGATCGAGGCCTATAACAGTACCGACCAGTCGGTACTGAACCGGGTGGCCCGCTGGCGAATGGCCGGGCACCGGGAAACAGACTCCGCCGCGGCGCGCCTGCTGCCTTTTCCCCTCCCCGCGGACGTGACGGTCGCCTCGCTCAAGCAGCATGGCGGCCAGGTCGTCGCGACGCTCACCCCGGGCATCAGTCGGGAACAGGCGTTGGCGTTGAAGGGCGCCGAGGTGCTGGTGCAGCGCAAGGATTTTCCTGCGCCGGAACCCGACGAGTACTACTGGACGGACCTGATCGGCAGCCAGGTAGTCGATCCCGGCGGGAAACCGCTCGGCGTGGTCGAGGCAATGGACGACCACGGAGCGCAGTCGGTGCTGCGCCTGGATAATGGAATCCTGATTCCTTTCGTCGCTGCCTTCATACTGGAAGTGGTGCCGCAGGAGCGGCGGATCGTCGCGGACTGGTCTGCGGATTGGATCTGAGCGGGCGCCGCGGCATGGATTTCGAGATCATCAGCGTTTTTCCCGAGTTGCTGGAGGGCATCCTGCCATTCGGCGTCACCGGCAGGGCGCTGGCCGAGCAGCGTTACCGGGTCCGCTGCTGGAACCCCCGCGACGTCACCACCGACAACTATCGTCGGGTGGACGACCGTCCCTATGGCGGCGGTCCGGGCATGGTCATGATGGCCGAACCGCTGGCCCGCTGCCTGCAGTCGATCCGAGACAAGCGTGGCGAAGAAGGGGCCGATCCCCTGCCGGTGGCCTATCTATCCCCGCAGGGTGCACCGCTGACCCAGAAGCGGGTGCAGGAACTCAGTGCCGGTCCTGGCCTGATCCTGTTGTGCGGTCGCTATGAGGCGGTCGACCAGCGCTTCGTGGACGCCCACGTCGACGAAGAGATCTCGATCGGCGACTTCGTGGTGTCGGGTGGTGAGTTGCCCGCCATGCTGCTCATCGACGCGGTGGTCCGCCTGCTGCCCGGCGTGCTCAATGATGCCGATTCCGCCGTCCAGGACTCGTTCGTGGCGGGCTTGCTGGACTGCCCGCACTACACCCGGCCGGAATCGGTGGACGGGGCGACGGTGCCGCCGGTGCTGCTGTCGGGCAACCATCGGGAAATCGACCGGTGGCGCCGTCGGCAGGCGCTGCTCGCGACCTGGCGCAAGCGTCCCGATCTCCTGGAACGGGCGCGGGAAGAAGGTCTTTTGACGCCCGAGGACCTCCGGCAGCTCAAAGAAGGTTCTGACGGTTTATACTAGTGGGCTTGCCCATAGGACATGCTCCTTGAGGCAGGATTTGAGTAACCGCATCCTCTGACGGGGATACACAGGGCCGCTGTCGGCCCGAAACACAACAGAACCCCGTCCATGATGCCCTGGAGCACTACAGATGAACCTGATCGCACAACTCGAACAAGAAGAGATTTCCCGCCTCGGCAAGACCATTCCGGAGTTCGCCCCCGGCGACACGGTTTCGGTGGCTGTGAACGTCGTGGAGGGCACGCGCAAGCGCGTGCAGCTCTATGAAGGCGTGGTGATCGCGCGCCGCAACCGCGGCCTGAACAGCGCCTTCATCGTCCGCAAGATCTCGTCGGGCGAGGGCGTCGAGCGTACGTTCCAGCTCTACTCGCCGCTGATCGCCGGCATCGAGGTGAAGCGCCGCGGCGACGTGCGTCGCGCCAAGCTTTACTACCTGCGCAATCTGTCCGGCAAGAAGGCGCGTATCAAGGAAAAGCTCCAGGCCCGCTCCGGCCTTTCGGCAAAGGGCCGCGGCGCCGCTGCCCAGGCAGTGACGACGGAATCGTCCGCCGAGGCCGGCGAGGAGTAGCCCCGGGGTCATGGGCGGCGGGCAGGCGTAGGCGCGCCAGGGCCTTGCCGGCCGCGAGCCCCGGCCATTGCCGATGAAGCGGCCGTCCATCCTCGATCCGCGAGGCGCACCGCTGGATCCGTCCGACCTGGAGCGTGCGCCGGCGCTGCCGCCCGAGCGGCTCACCAGCCACGTGCTCCGTTCGCGCTTCGTCAGCCCCCCTTCCTGGCAGCCCGAGTTCGCCGGCGACTCGGTTCCGGTGGACGAAGCAACGCTTCGGCCGGCAGCCGTACTGATTCCCCTGATCGAGAGACCCGCAGGTCTCACCTTGCTCCTGACCCTGAGGAGCGCCACGCTGCTCAAGCACAGCGGCCAGGTGGCTTTCCCCGGCGGGCGGATCGACGATAGCGATTTTTCCGTGGTCGACGCGGCCCTGCGCGAGGTTCGCGAAGAGATTGGCATTGCGGCCGAGTCGGTGGAAGTGCTCGGGGAGATGCCGCGATACCGTACCGGCACCGGCTACGTCATCACACCGGTGGTCGGCCTGATCGATCCTGGTTTGACCCTGAATTCGCTCATACTCGAACCGGCCGAGGTGGCAGAGGTTTTCGAGGTTCCGTTCAGCTTCCTGATGGATCCGGCCAATCACCAGCGCCGGCTTTTCAGCTGGAAGCAGGGGGACGTTGAGCACCGGCGGAGTTTCTTCACGATGCCGTGGCGGCCTGATCCGGGGTTGCCGCGCGAGTACTACATCTGGGGCGCAACTGCGGCAATGTTGCGAAACCTCTACCGGTTACTGGCCGCGGAATAGCGCGGCTACTTTTTCGCAGTCGCAAGGTGCGGGGGTCCGATGGGTTTGATTGCGTTGATCGTCAGTGTCGTCCTCGAAGCGATCTGGCCGTTGCAGGGCCGTGCGCTCAAGCCGCGCCCGGATCCGGCGGCGCGCGATGCGGGCCTGGACGAACCCGCCGATGGGGCAGCCGCTGGTCCGGCGACAACCGACCAGCCGCCGCCGCATCCGCTGCAGCGTTTTGCGCAGACCCTGATCGATGCGGTGTCGCGGCCCGAGGAGGACGCGCCTGCGAGCGGCGTCCGCCGGTCGGTCGGCATCGCTGGCTGGTTGCTCGTGGCAGGCGCGCCGGTCGTCCTGGTTCTCCTGTTGCATTGGCTGGCGCAGGCGATCGGTATTCTGGCGGTTCTGGCGCTGCATGTCGCGGTCCTCTATCTCACCGTGGGGGTGGGCGCCTTCCATCGCCAGTTTTCCGAGTTGCGGCTGCTGGTCGGTGCGGGCGAGGACGATTCGGCGCGGGCCGTGCTGGCCTGCTGGGTCGGTCCCGATCCGGCGGGCGAATCGGCTTTTCCTCCACCGAACTTCGCGGGCGTGGCGATGTCGCAGACGCTGCTTGCGGCCTATCGCGACGTCTTCGCTCCGCTGTTCTGGTACGCGGTTCTTCCGGGGGCCATCGGCCCGGTGCTTTATCTGTTTGCGCGCTTTGCCGCCCGCCTGACCGGTCCCTTTGCCGGGACGGCCTACCGTTATCTCGATTGGATTCCACTGCGCCTGGCGGCGCTGGTCTTTGCGCTGGTGGCCCACTTCGAGGATACCGTCTACTACGTCAAGGCGATGAGCAGCATCGGATCGCAGGGCGCCGGTCCTTTCGATGCCTACCTTCACCAGCGCCTGATGCTCCTGCCGGCGGCCAGCGGCGCATTGGGGTTGCGATTGACGGATGCCGGCGTGGATGAACAGCTGCGAACCCAGGCGCCGGACCTCGATCTCCCGGACACGGAGCCGGAAGCGGCCTCCTTGCGCCCGATGGCCGGATTGCTGTTTCGCAGTGCCGTCGTGTGGGCGGGAATCTACCTGCTGGCGAAGCTGCTGGGCTGAAGCGTGGGTCGGCAGTCGCCCGACAAAGTTTCAGGCGCTGGCGATTTCCGTGAAGAGCTTGTAGCGCAGGGCATCGATGCTCCCGGCCTGGGCCGCGCTCCTGATGGCGCAACCCGGCTCGATCCCGTGGCGGCAGTCGTTGAACCGGCACTGGCCGAGCAGCGGCCGGAACTCCGGCATGGCGTGAACCACCTGCCAGCGGCTCAAGTGGGCGATTTCAAAGGTCTGGAACCCTGGCGAGTCGACCAGCCATCCGCCCTGCGGCAGGGCAAATGCCCGGGTGAAGGTAGTGGTGTGGCGGCCGCTCCCCAGCGCCTTGGAGATGGCGGCGGTCTGCTGCTCCGCGCCCGCCACCAGGGCATTGAGCAATGTCGATTTGCCCATGCCGCTTTCACCCAGCAGCAGGGTCCGCTTGCCGCGCATCTGCTGCGTGAGCCCGCTCAACGACGCAGGCGCCGTCATCGCCGCAGTAGTGACGACCGGATAGCCGAGCGACCGGTAGACGTCCTGACGCGAAGCCATGGCCTCCCGCGCAATGTCCAGATCCTGCTTGGTGGCGATCAGCAGGCTGGGAATCTGTTCGGCTTCCAGGGCGATCAGGATGCGGATCAGGAGCGCCTCGTCGAAGCGCGGATACCCGCTGATCACGATGCCGGCCAGGTCGATGTTCGCTGCGATGGTCTTCGTGCGGAAGTTGTCGCTGCGGGTGACGCGATTGCTTCGCGGCAGCACGGACTCGATGACGGCCTGTTCGCTGTTCAGGCGGCTGTAACGCACCTGATCGCCGACCACGCAGTCATTGCGCCGGGCCCGGGACACCGCCCTCAACGGCGGCTCATCCGGCGCCGCGTGCAGCAGGAAATGCCGGCCGTAGGCCGCAATCACGTGTCCGGTCGACGCGGAAGCCGCGGAAGCCGCGGTAGCCGCAGGCGGTCGGGTGTCGGATGCCGGGATGATGCTCGGGTCCAGACGGCCGGTCGCGCAGGAGTTTCCGGTGGCCGCGAGGTCAGGCGGCCGCAGCCAGCGAACTCAGGCGATCGATGCGGATCGCTGCCGGCGGATGCGAGTCGTAGAAGGCCGAGTGCACCGGATCCGGCGTCAGCGTCGCCGCGTTGTCCTCGTACAGCTTGACCAGCGCGCTTGTGAGCTGGACCGGGTCAGCCAGGGCGGCGGCATAGGCATCGGCCTCGAATTCGTCCTGGCGCGACAAATAGGTCACCAGCGGCCGCAGCACGAAAGTGAAGGCGGGCAGCGACAAGGAAGAACAGCAGCAGGGCGATCCCTGCGGGCAGGCCGCTCGCAGGATCGATGGTCACGCCAAGACCCTGATAGAACCAGGTCTGCCGCGACAGGTAGCCGAGCAGGGCAAGGCCGGCAAGGCTGGCGATAAAACCGAATGCCAGGCGCTTGATGATGTGGCGCTTCTTGAAATGCCCCAGTTCATGTGCCAGCACCGCTTCGATCTCGTCGACGTCAAGGCGCGACAGCAGCGTATCGAAGAAAACGATGCGCTTGCCCTTGCCGAAACCGGTGAAGTAGGCGTTGCCGTGCGCGGAACGCCTGCTGCCGTCCATCACGAACAGCCCGCTGGAGGCGAAGCCGCAGCGCTGCAGCAGGGTTTCGACGCGGCTGCGAACCGCCCCGGGTTCGAGCGGCTTGAACTTGTTGAACAGGGGGGCGATGATGGTCGGATAGATCAGCAGGACCAGCAGGTTGAACCCGGTCCAGAGCGCCCAGGCCCAGAGCCACCAGTAGCTCCCGGCCTGCTGCATCAGCCAGAGGACTGCAGCCAGCAGCGGAATGCCGATCGCAGCGCAAGCAGGACGCTCTTGAGCAGGTCGACCACGAACAGGCCGGGAGTCATCCGGTTGAAGCCGAACCTGCGCCTCGAGCCTGAACTGGCGGTACAGGTCCATCGGTATCTCGACAAGCGAGGTCAGCACGACGACCGAGACCACGATCGCCAGCTGCTGCATCAGCGGTGCAGTCGCTGCAACCAGACAGCCCACAGCGAAGCCAGCCATTGCAGGCCGCCCAGCAGGGTCAGCGCGATCAGGATGACCGCCGAGATCAAGCCGTCCAGGATGCCGAGCTTGACCTTGGCGACGGTATAGTCGGCGGCGCGCTGGTGTGCCGGCAGCGTGATCCGATGTGCGAACTGGGCCGGCACTCGATCACGGTGGCGAACGACATGCCGGATCTGGCGAGAGGCCAGCCAGAGGCGGACCGTCATGGACAGCAGCAGGAACGCCAGGAAGGCGACCGTAAGAGTCATTGCTTGCATGTGATAATTAGAGCATGGCGCAGCCTGATCGCGCCGAAGACAACAATATCGGCGACGGTTCCCGGATGGCACAGCGATCCGCGCAGGCACGGGCTGCCGGCGACGCAACCCGCGAGTGACGACAGATGAACGGCAACAACGAGGATCCGGACCGCCCCAACCAGTCCGGCGGGCAGGAGGATGGGCCGACAGGGTCTGCGGCCATCGGCCCGGGCGCCAAGCCGGCCGGCGTCGACGAGACCCGGCTGGTCTGGGTCGATATGGAAATGACCGGGCTGCGCCCGGAAATCGACCGGATCATCGAGATCGCGGTCGTCGTCACCGACGGCGAATCTCAATCCGGTGGCCGAAGCGCCGGTGCTCGTCATTCACCAGCCGGACGAGTGTGATGGACGGCATGGACGCCTGGAACAAGGCGACCCACGGCCGTTCGGGCCTGACCGAGCAGGTGCGCCAGTCACGGCTGACAGAGGCGCAGGCCAGGCCCAACTGGTCGAGCTTCCTGAGGGATTGGGTGCCGCCGGGCAAGTCGCCGATGTGCGGCAATTCGATCTGCCAGGATCGGCGTTTCATGGCCCGCTACATGCCGGAATTGGAGGGCTACTTCCATTACCGCAACCTCGATGTCAGCACCCTCAAGGAACTGTGCAAGCGCTGGGCGCCGGCGGTGGCCAAGGGGTTCGACAAGCGCAGCGCCCACACGGCGCTCGCAGACATCCTGGAATCGATCGAGGAACTCCGCTACTACCGCGATCACTTCATCGCCAAGCCGTCTCTGGCGTAGAGAAATAGCCGCTCGCCCCGGCTCACACGCCGCTGGCCGTGCCAGATCAGCGTCCAGCCGGACGGGCGCTGCCCGACTTCCCGGCCGACGTCGGCATCCTCGCCCGAGCCGACATCGGGATCGGCGGCACCGCCCCCGGCAATCGCCGACAGATCGTGGGGCCGGTCCTCCCGGTCGGACACCAGCATCCACGGACATGACGACGGACTCGGCATCGGGTCCTCGCCGTCCATCCGCGGAAGCCTGATGAAGCGGGCGTTGCCGTAGTAGGCAAGCAGGGCGCGCTGGGCCACGTCGATGCCGACGCCGGTGACGCAGCCGGTTTCCCCGGCCAGGATTTCACGGGTCGGGCTGACCACCTCGCGATAGCTCTTGCGGAAGTTGGCCGCCGGCAGCCACAGCGTCATCAGCAGGAGCCAGGTGAGCACCATCCCGCCGGAGGACAAGGCCATCGGGCGCCAGAAGGGGCGCGGCTGGCGGGAGATCCGCCAGCAGCACGAGCAGTATCCAGGCGACAGTGGCGAGCAGACCCAGACCCAGTTCGAGCGATCGACAGCGGCGCCTCGAAGCCGGGAACCGCCTCCTGCGCTTTGCGCGCCATCCGCGGCGGGAAGCCGGTCATGAAGGCGATCCAGTAGGCCCAGATCGTACAGCCCGACCACCGAGAAGGTCATGACCGAGAACCAGTCGATCAGGCTGACGACGCTGCGCCGGATGGTCGGCAGGGCCAGCGCGGCCAGCATCGTCATCGGCAGCACCAACGGCAGCATGGACGCCTCCGACCCGACCGGATCAAGCAGGGCCAGCAGGGCGAGCGGCACCAGCATCACCGCCGGAACCGCCACCGGGGCTTCGCGCCGGCTGCCTCGCCAGCGCCAGATCGCCCACAACACGAAGGGCCACAGGGGCCAGAAGAACCAGACGGCGGTCCGGGCATAGTAGGCCAGCGATCGCCAGGTGGGACCTTGCAGGAGATTCACGTTCCAGAGCAGCCATTGATCGAGGAACTGGCGCACGACCGCGCTTGCGGCGGGATTGACCAGGCTCGTTGCCGCATCGCCGCCGCCGCCGGCAGCCGCTGATCGCCTGCATCGCCGCCATCGAGTTGATCAGCGTCGCACCGGGTTCGGCATAGTGCAGCAGCAGGGCAGGCCAGGCGGCGGCGCACAATCCGGCCACCGGCAGCCAGGCGGCAGTGAAGCGGCCGATGACCAGGCGGAACGGATGGACCGTCACGGAGAGCACCAGGGTCGTGGCCGCGAGAACCGTCGCCAGCGGTATGCCGCCGGTCAGCAGCGTGGCCGCGATCGCCAGGCCGACCAGCGCGCCACCGATGCCCGGTCGCTGCAGGGCGTAGCCCAGACCGAAGAGGTACAGCGCAATCCAGGTGACCTGGGCCGCGTCCGCGGTGGTTTCGTGCACCCGCGCCAGCAGACCGAAGGTGGCCAGCATTGCCAGCAGGGCGGTATCGGCCACCGCGCGGGCGAAGTCCTTTCGGCTTGCGGTCGCGCCGAAAGGATCGTCAGGCTGGACTTCAGGCCGCCGGGCAAAGGCGTAGGTGGCGTACCAGAGCAGGGTCAGCGACAGCGCCAGTCCCAGCGCGGCGACCGAACGAAAAGCGAGGTCCGCCGGAAGGTGAAAGCCGGCAGGACGCCGCCGACACCACCGCTGCCCAGGATGGTCAGCAGGCCCGCGATTCGAATGCCGATCGCACCGAGCCAGAACGGCAGCGGGCCGCCTTCGGGCACGATCGTGCCATGAACGTTCGGGATCAGCCAGTCGATGGCCGACCCGAGCGCCATGGTGTGCGCGATGCCGAAGCCGGCAGCGTCTTCGGGGCGCCACGGATCGCGGCCGAAAAGGCCTGCCACCACATAGACGGCGCAGAGCAGTATCGGGATCCAGCGGGGAAGCCGTCCGGCTTCGAGCGAAGTGACTAGGAAGGGCTTCACGCAGGAATCTGACGCCTGTTGCGGGCGAACCCGTTATCCGCCGAGGCCACCTGGAGCGGTCGCGGCGTCTTACTGCGTCGGAGAGCGGGCCGCCCAGTCTGGACGGCCCGATTGTCAATGCTTCAGCGCGAGCGAGTCAAACTCGAGATTGGCAGCTTGACCACAGCCGCGCCGTGCTCAGCGCCGTGCTCAGCGCTGTGCTCAGGTCTCCGGCTTTGCCGTGCCCCGTGCGAATTTCTGGCGGAATTTCTCGACCCTGCCCGTTTCAATGATCCGCTGCTGAGCGCCGGTGTAGAACGGATGCGACTCCGAAGTCACGTCGAGCTTGACGAGCGGATACTCCTTGCCGTCTTCCATCTTGATCTTTTCACGGCTGTTCACCGTGGAGCGGGTGATGAACTTGAATCCGCTCGCCATGTCCTGGAATACCACGTCGCGGTACGCGGGATGGATGCCTTCTTTCATGTCTGTGCTCTGTGTGAGGGTCGACCCAGCCGCAGCATTCCTGCGGCCGGGGAACTCTCGATTATAGCTTAGCCAGCGGACTCAGGCCAAGCCCAAGACTGGCTCCCGCGGTAGGCGAGGCCTGGCGCGCGCTGTTGCGAGCGGTACGAGTCCGGAACTCGGGCAGGGCGGACAAGCCCGCACACGTGATCGCAGCCAGGTAGGGCACCGCCTGCAGGACCAGGATCGTCATCCACATGGCGGATTCAAGGTGGTTGGGCAGGCGGGTCCACGCCATGGCGCCCACGCAGCTGAGCAAGCCGATCAGCAGCAGGGCTTCTTCGCGCACGCCGGCCCAGGGCGGGCCGGAGGCCGGACGGACCGGCGTCGCCGGCTTGGCCACCGCCGGCGTCTGGTCGACGCCGGAGACAGTGGCCGCTGCCGGGGCGGCCTCGGTCGCACCCTTCTCGGTGATCTCGAAAACGGCGGTCTTGTGCCACAGGCCGGCAAATACCCCTTGGGCGATTCCGTGAGACAAGGCCATGCCGGCGAGCGCAGAGCCGAGTACGTCCGGCAGCGAGCACCCGACCCGTCGCATGTAGAGCAGCGGGCCCATCAGCGCCTTGCACAGGAAGAACACCATCAAGGGGACCATGAACAACTGGATCGGCAGGCTGAACAGATGGGGCGCCGCCACGATGCCGATGGTCCAGGCCATCGCGCCGAATGCGAAGACCAGATGCAGTGCGTCGCCGATCCACGAGAACCAGCCGGTGATGAAATGGTAGCGCTGGCCGGCGTCGACGTTGCTCTTGCCGAAAAGCGTCCGGGTATGGGCTTTCAGGATCTGCATCGCGCCCTGCGCCCAGCGCCGCCGCTGCTTCTTGAACGCGTAGAACGTGTCCGGAGTCAGGCCGCGACCCATCACCTCGTCGACGTAGACCGTCGAATAGCCGGCGTCCATCAGCCGCAGGCCCAGTTCGGCGTCCTCGCAGATGCACCACTCCGACCAGTTGCCGTGATTCATCAGCGCCTGCGCCCGCACCAGCGTCATCGTGCCGTGCTGGATGATGGCGTTGCGCTCGTTGCGATGGTGCATTCCGATCCGGAAGAAGCCGTCGTATTCGAAGTTCATCATGCGCCGGAAGACCTGGCGGCCCCAGGTGCGGTGCGCCTGCGGGCACTGCACGACTGCCGTCTTGGGATCGTCGAAATGCGCGACGAGATCCTTCAGCCAGCGGCTGACCACGACATAGTCGGCGTCCACGACACCGATGATCTCGGCTTGCGGATCGGTCTGCTTCAGGGCGAAGTTCAGGGCGCCGGCCTTGTAGCCCGGCCACTTCGGCAGGTGGAAGAACTTGAAGCGTTCATCCAGGGTCGCCATGAACGCTTCGACCGGCTTCCACAGGCGTTCGTCACGGGTGTTGTTGTCGATCACCAGGACTTCGAAGTTCCCGTAGTCCAGCCGCGCGAGGCTGCGGATGGTGGCGATGACCATCTCTGGCGGCTCGTTGCAGCAGGCCAGATGGATGGAGACCCGCGGTTCACGGGCACCGTCCGCCAGCGGCTTGCGGCCGAATGAGCGCCTCAGGTTGCCCGGCCAGAACATCTCCGCGAATTCGAAGCCGTTGGCCAGGAGGATGGCCGACATCGCTACCAGGGACGGCCCCAGGATGGCGACGAAGATCCAGTCGAGCGGCCTCATGTAGTAATCGAATGGAATCGCCAGCAGCCAGATGAACAGCGAAATGACGGCCTGCAGTGCGACGCCGAAAGCGATGCGGCTGGCGAGCCGCATCCGGTAGAACCTGACCATGAACCAGATCAGCGCCAGCATGCCCAGCGTCGATGCCAGGGCCGCTTTGGTCCGCCAGTTGGGATCCTGCTCGATCGGTCCCTTGAGGTCGAACTTCGGGGTCCTGTCGGCGTCCATGTAGCCCCAGTACGGACCGGCACGACCCTCGTTGTCGATTTTCCAGGGCTGGTCGATCCCTTCCATCAGGAAGTAGTCGAGGTTGCGGGCCTGGGCTCGAACGAGGAATTGACGGATGAACTGGGCCTGGTGCGCGGGCGTCGCGTAGGAGCCCATGCGGCGGTCGCCCTGGCTCGGCCAGCCGACCTCACCGATCACGATCTTCTTGTTGGGGAACTTCTTCTCGATCTGGGCCAGTCGATCGAAGGCGTAGTCGAGCGCGTCGTTCACCGGCAGGCCTTCCCAGTACGGCAGCAGGTGGACCGTGATGAAGTCGACGTTGGCCGCCAGTTCCGGATAGCGCAGCCAGACGTGCCAGGGCTCCGCGGTCGAGACCGGCTTGCGGGCGCGCCGCTTGACTTCCCGGATCTTGAGGATCAGGTCAGCCGGCGTGAACGCGCCGTGCAGGATCTGCTCGTTGCCGACGATGACCCGTTCGATGCTGCTGTTGATGCGGACCGCCTGTTCCAGCGCCGCGATTTCCTTCTGATTGTTGTCTTCGCGTGCGTCGAGCCACACA
Organism: uncultured beta proteobacterium; assembly: GCA_963834335.1. Taxonomy (GTDB): domain Bacteria; phylum Pseudomonadota; class Gammaproteobacteria; order Burkholderiales; family Burkholderiaceae_E; genus Lautropia. Next base: position 1,259,927 of record CAWIBK010000009.1, read on the forward strand.
CCCGCGGTCACGTAAAGCTGCTGTTCTTCGGCCAGTGCAGGCAGCGCCGGCAGTTCGCTCGAACTGTAGGTGCGGATGCGGGTGGTGTGCTTGGCAAGCACGCCCATGTCGCGGCGCATGGACTCGAAGTCAGGATAGGTCTTGGTCAGGGGGCTGTCCCAGCGACCGAAGGCGTTGTAGGCAAGCCCGGAGATCTGGCCGTAGAACGCGGGCGCGGATACCGGGGCGTGCGCCTTGTCCCAGGCCACGAAGTTGCCGATCGACATGCTGGCGGCAAGCGCAAGTGCGCCCAGCAGTGCCGCCGTCCGGCTGCGCCTGCGCGGCGTTGCCTCGGCCACCGATCCGGAGGCGGGGGGCACCGGCGTTGCCGCCGATTGGACTACCACTCGATCATCGCGATTTCTGTACATGAACTTCCTGCTTTCCAGCTTGGCGTTGAATGACTGACCTGAGGAATCACTGCTTGCGCGTTGACGCTTGGCCTCACATGCCAGCAATACGGCGCAACAAAACTTGGTTCCAAAAATGACTTCGGCCGATCGTTCCCGATCGGCCGCTTGCCTGAGATGCCGGATCTGCCGACACCAGAATGTCACTGAAAAAAGATCGCTACATTGCCACCCCAACGTGGCACCCCAAGAAACTCTTTCCGTCCCAAGCCGGTTGACAGGCAATTTCAACCTGCCGCGATCGGGAGCATCCGCCGTGCCCGTCCCGGTACTTTGCTTCGGGCCATCGGAACGCATCGCGGAAATTCGTTACGCGCTTGCAGCATTCTAGTGACCGCACGTGTCGTGAACGTTGCCGGCTTGTGAAAGGTCCGCCCGCGCGTAAAGCTACAAGTAAGGAATCACCGAGAAAAATCTGTCGGCAGTTAAAGTGAAGCATCAAGAGCTTCGCAGTCGAGGTCTGCTCGCGCCTTGATCGAAGTCTGCTCGCGCCTTGATATAAGGGATCGGCTTGCGCCTTTCTACCGCTTCGATTACTAATCGCCTCCCGCTCGATCACGACTGCAATCGAGCAACTTCGATGCCAGATACCTCAGATGCCGAATACCCGGGTTCCTTCTCGCGTCGTGCTGGCGTGCCTGCTCGCGTTCGGCTTTGCTGTGCTGGCGATCGGCTACTGGTGGGCGCAGGGGCAGCCGCAGGAGATCGCGGAGGGCGCCAGTGATCGCGTGCAGTGCGTGTCCTACGCGCCGTTTCGCAAGGCCGGCGAGACGCCTTTCATTGAAGACAGCCAGGTCTCCGAGGCGCGGGTCACCCAGGACCTGACGCTGCTTTCCGGGCGCACCGGTTGTGTGCGCACCTATGCGGTTCGCCAGGGGCTCGATGTGGTGCCGAAAGTCGCCCAGTCCCTCGGCATGAAGGTAATGCTGGGTGTCTGGCTGGGACGCGACCGGGAAAAGAACGAGGCAGAACTCGCCAGCGGCATTGCGCTGGCCAACCGGTTTCCCGACACGGTGTCGGCGCTGGTCGTGGGCAACGAAGTGCTGCTTCGGCGCGAACTGCCGGAGTCGGTCCTCGCCGACTACCTCGACCGCGCACGCCGCGAGACCCGCGTGCCTGTTACTTATGCGGACGTCTGGGAATTCTGGGTCCAGCACCGTGCGCTGGCCGAGCATGTGTCCTTCGTCACCATCCACATCCTTCCCTACTGGGAGGATCATCCCGTGGCGATCGACACCGCGATCGAGCACATCGTGACGATTGCCGAGGAGATGCGGGTGGCATTCGACGGCAAGGACGTCCTGATCGGCGAAACCGGCTGGCCCAGTGACGGCCGAACCCGTCGCGCGGCCGTAGCCAGCCTGGTCAACCAGGCGCGATTCTTCCGCCAGTTCGGCGTTGCGGCCGCCGAGCACGGACTTCGCTACAACTTCATCGAGGCGTTCGATCAGCCGTGGAAGCGGCGCATGGAAGGCGCAATGGGCGGGCAGTGGGGTCTGTTCGACAGCGACGGAGAGGCGAAGTTCCCCGCCACCGGCCCGGTGGCGGAGGATCCCAACGCCTGGATCGGCCTGGCCGCGGCGGCTGCGGGCCTGGTGTTGTTCGGTCTGGGCGCTGCACGGGGTGGCGTGTGGACCTGGCCCTGGGCGACCGCCGCTGCCATGGGCGCCGTCACCGGCGCGGTCCTCGCGGCCCAATGGCGTTACATGCTGGTCTGGAACCGCTATGTCCCGGAATGGGTGGCGACCGGCTTCTACACCGTTCTCGCGGTCTTGTTCGTGGTCGTTGCCGCCGCGGCGGTGCGCGCCCGACTCGCTGCGGTGCACCCGCCGGCGCACCCATCGATGCCGCCCTTATCCGGTGCTACGCCCCCGGCCGCGATCATTCCGCCGCTCAGGTCCGTGGTTGTCGCCTGGCGGAGCGGCAGCGCGCCTGCGACCCGCCTGCAGTGGCTGAGCCTGCTGCGTTTCGCCTTCCTGTTCGGCGCCGCCGCGATGGCGCTGCTGCTGGTGTTCGATGCCCGCTATCGCGGCTTTCCGATACCGCTGTACCTGCTGCCGCTGGCGTCGTTGCTGCTGCTGCTGGTGGCGGGATTCGAAGCCAGCGCGATCGAGGTGGAGGAGGCGCTGCTGGCGACCATCGTCCTGATTGGCGCCGTTGTCTTCATCGGGATGGAGGGCCTCTCGAATCGCCAGGCGCTCACTTTCGGCCTGCAGTCGATTCTCCTGGCGGGCGTAGCTACCGGTTTCCGCTACTGGCGCTACCAGGCACCGCCGCGGCGTCCGGCCGGGGGGGTCGGCCCGGCCGGGGCCGTACCAGCACCAGTGCGCCCAGAAGCGCCCCGATGACCGCCGGTTCATAGGAATAGAGCACCAGCCCCGCGAGGCCCAGCGAAAGTGCGAGCGTGGCGAGCCAGGCACGCCGCACGAGGGTCGCCAGGACACCGAGAACGAGCGCCGCCCAGCCGATCTCCTGGAACCGGAAAGCCATGATCAGAGCGGTTCTGGGCGCGCACCAGCCGGCCCAGGGGGCGGGATCGCAGGCGTGGCCGATATGGCTGGGCTCGATGACGAAGGTCCGCAGCACCAGCGCCAGCAGCAGGACCAGCAGCGGCGCGGCGAGCAGGCGCAGCCGTCTCATGGCAAGGATCAGCTGCCCTTGCGCATCATGTCGAAGAATTCGGCGTTGTTCTTGGTCTGCTTCATCTTGTCGAGCAGGAACTCCATCGCCTGCAACTCGTCCATGTCGTGCAGGAGTCGGCGCAGGATCCACACCTTCTGCAGGATCTCCGGCTTCATCAGCAGTTCCTCCCGACGGGTGCCGGACCGGTTGATGTCGATCGCCGGATAGATCCGCTTTTCCATCATCCGCCGATTGAGGTGGATTTCCATGTTGCCGGTGCCCTTGAATTCCTCGTAGATCACCTCGTCCATCCGGCTGCCGGTATCGACCAGGGCGGTTGCGATGATGGTCAGCGAACCGCCTTCCTCGATGTTGCGGGCTGCGCCGAAGAATCGTTTCGGCCGCTGCAGGGCATTGGCGTCGACACCGCCGGTCAGGACCTTGCCGGAGGCGGGTACGACGGCGTTGTAGGCGCGGGCGAGGCGGGTGATGGAATCCAGCAGGATGATCACGTCCTTCTTGTGCTCGATCAGGCGCTTGGCTTTTTCGATCACCATCTCGGCCACCTGCACGTGGCGGGTCGCGGGCTCGTCGAAGGTGGAGGAAACCACTTCGCCGCGAATCGATCGCTGCATCTCCGTGACTTCCTCGGGCCGTTCGTCGATCAGCAGAACGATGACGACGGATTCGGGATGGTTCGAGGTGATCGCGTGGGCGATATGCTGCAGCATGACAGTCTTGCCGCTCTTGGGCGGCGCGACGATCAGGCCGCGCTGGCCCCTGCCGATCGGCGCGATGATGTCGATGATCCGGCCGGTGATGTTCTCGTCGCCCTTGATGTCCCTTTCCAGTTGCATCACCTTGTTGGGATGCAGGGGGATCAGGTTCTCGAAAAGTATCTTGTGCTTCGAGTTTTCCGGGGGCTCGCCGTTGATCTGGTCCACCTTGACCAGCGCGAAGTAGCGCTCGCCGTCCTTGGGCGTGCGGACTTCGCCCTCGATCGAGTCGCCGGTGTGCAGGTTGAAGCGCCGGATCTGGGACGGCGAGATATAGATGTCGTCCGGACTCGCCAGGTAGGAGGTCTCGGGTGTCCTCAGGAAGCCGAAGCCGTCCGGGAGGACTTCGAGCACGCCATCGCCAAAGATCTGTTCCCCGCCTTTGGCCTTGCGCTTGAGGATGGCGAACATCAGTTCCTGTTTTCGGAGCCGGTTGGCGCTCTCGATGTCCAGGGTGATTGCCATCTCAATCAGTTGTGACACGTGAAGTGCCTTCAGCTCGGACAGATACATAGTCGGTGGGGATGCGGGAGTGGTTTGAAGGGGTAGCCGCGGCGATCGCCTGGCGTCTGGGAGGAACGAGGGTTGGACAGGGCCCGCCGTCAGCGCGAAGGCGGGTGCGCTCAGCGCATGTGCGGAACCTGGCTTATACCGGGGGATGCCCGCGCCGGTAGAGATATGCACAGATCCCTGAGAGTCTGCGCATGACCGAATCGGTCGGGGCGGCGGCTAACTGTACTACGAATGCCCCGTCCGCGCAAAGTTCGTCGCACCCGGGCAGGGGGCGGCCGTCGTTGCGCCGGGACTGGACCTGCGGATGCTACAGATTGCTGTCGAGGAAAGCGGTGAGCTGACTCTTGGACAGGGCGCCCACCTTGGTCGCGACCACGGCGCCGTTCCTGAACAGCATCAGCGTTGGAATGCCGCGTATGCCATATTTCGACGCGATTTCCTGGTTCTCGTCGACGTTGACCTTGGCGATGTTCAGCTTGCCGTCGTAGTCGCGGGATACCTCGTCGAGGATGGGTGCGATCATCTTGCAGGGTCCGCACCATTCCGCCCAGTAGTCGACGAGGACCGGAGCCTCGGCTTTCAGGACGTCGGTCTCGAACGAATCATTGGAAACTTGTTTGATGCTCATTTGCTATCTCCTGCGGCGGTAAAATAGCACAGCGTGTCTCCGCCTGCTCGCGCTTTCCCCCACGATCGACCGGAGCATGCCTTTGCCGACATGCTCGCGCCGATCGGGGGGCGGCCACTGCTACAATGAAATCGGACGGGCCTCCTCGCATTGTGGCTCGGTGAAACGGGTCAGGTCCGGAAGGAAGCAGCCACAGCCGTCAACCGCAAGTGCCGAGGGTCAGGCTCGTCCACCCCGCTTCTTGCCTTTCCTGGTTGCGAGGCCATGTGCGGACCGTCGTGCCTGCTCCGCACCCGGCCGACCAGTTCAAACCCCGGACGGAATACGGTGCAGCCTTCCCAATCACATCAGGTCCTGGCGCGCAAGTGGCGCCCCCGCGACTTCGAGTCGCTGGTGGGACAGGACACGGTGGTCCGCGCCTTGCGCCATGCGCTGGACAACAACCGGCTGCATCACGCCTATCTGCTGACCGGTACCCGCGGCGTCGGCAAGACCACCATCGCCCGGATCCTGGCAAAGGCGCTGAACTGCGAGACCGGCATCACCTCCCGCCCGTGCGGGCGGTGCAGTGCCTGCACCGGTGTCGACCAGGGCCGGTTCCCCGACTACGTCGAAATGGACGCCGCCTCCAACCGCAAGGTGGAGGAGATGACGGTGGTGCTGGAGAATGCCGCTTATTCCCCCAGCGTCGGCCGATTCAAGGTCTTTGTCATCGATGAAGTCCACATGCTCACCAACCATGCGTTCAACGCGATGCTCAAGACGCTGGAGGAGCCGCCGCCGCATGTGATCTTCGTGCTGGCGACCACCGATCCCCAGAAAGTGCCGGTCACCGTCCTGTCCCGCTGCATGCAGTTCGGGCTCAGGAACATGAGCGCCGCGGCGGTGGCCGGGCATCTGGCGCAGGTCCTGGCAGCGGAGGAGGTCGAATTCGAACCGGCGGCGCTGGAGCTCCTGGCCAGGGCCGCTGCCGGGAGCATGCGCGACGCCTTGTCGCTGCTCGATCAGGCGATCGCGCTGGGCGGCGGGGCCGTGGCCCTGGCCGCGGTGCGCGAGATGCTGGGCGCGGTGGACGGGCAGGTGGTCTCGCAGTTGCTGAATCTGCTGGCGGGCGCAAATCCGGTCGAGGTGATTGCGCTTGGCAGACGAAATGGCGGCGGCAAACCTGCCGTTCGCCCAGATCCTGACCGCTCTGGCCCGCGAACTGCAGCGGGTCGCGCTGGTGCAGCTCGATCCCTCGCTCGGCGCCGAGGGGGGCGTCGACTCGGCCGACGCCGAGGCGATCACGGCGCTGGCCCGCGTCGTGGCGCCCGAAGACGTGCAGGTGTGGTACCAGGTCGCGATTCACGCTGCGCGCGATCTGCCGCTGGCGCCGGATCCGCACACCGGCTTCGTGATGGCGCTGGTGCGGATGCTGGCCTTCAAGGCGGCCGGGACCGACGTACCGGCCGGCACCGGCGCATCGGCCGGCACCGGCGCACCGGCCGTTCGCGCGAGCTCGCCGGCCGGTGCGCGGGAGCAAGCTGCGCGGCCGCAGTCGACACCCGACTCTGCCGCCGGCAGGCCGCGCACGGCGGCAAGCGCTCCGGCCGCCGCGACGGCGGCTGGGGACAGCGCCGGTCCAGGCGTCAGTCAGGCGCCCGCGGCCGGCGGCGCCGGTGTCATCAGGGTCGACGAGGACTGGTCGTCGCTGGCGGCTCGGCTGCCGGCGGGGGGGCTCTCCAGGCAGTTTCTCCAGCAGAGCGAACTGCTGGGCATCGACGGCAACGTCGTCAAGCTGCGGGTTCCGTTGAAGCCCATGACCGATCCGGTGATCGTGGCGCGCGTCACCGACATTCTGTCGAAATGGTTCGATACCCCGGTGCGGCTCGCCGTCACCCTCGGCGAAACCGGCGATGCGACCGCCGCCGCCAAGGCGAGCCAGGTCCGCCAGCAGCGGCAGTCGCAGGCCACCGAAGCGATCAACAGCGATCCCTTCGTGCGCGAACTGATCGACGGCTTTGGCGCTACGATCATGCCAGATTCAATCAAACCGCTTGAAGGAGATGCCGGATGATGAAGAACCAGCTCGCTGGCCTGATGAAACAGGCGCAGCAGATGCAGGACAACATGAAGAAGGCGCAGGAGCAGCTGGCCGCCATCGAGGTGGAGGGCCAGTCCGGCGCCGGGCTGGTCAAGGTCCTTGTCAATTGCCGCAACGATGTCAAGCGGGTCACCATCGACCCGAGTCTGCTGGCCGATGACAAGGACATGCTGGAGGATCTGGTCGCTGCGGCCGTCAACGACGCATTGCGCAAGGCCGAACAGACGTCGCAGGAAAAGATGTCCTCGGTCACCGCTGGCCTGCCGCTGCCGCCGGGTTTCAAGATGCCGTTCTGAGCGGGCAGGGCGCTTGAAGATCCCGCCTTCTTTCGAGCTGCTCACACGGGCCCTCAAACGGCTCCCGGGCGTCGGCCCCAAGACCGCCCAGCGCTACGCGCTGCACCTGCTGCAGCGGGATCGTGAGGCGGCCCGCGACCTCGCCGCGGGCCTCACCGACGCGCTGGCCAGGGTGCGCCAGTGCCAGCGCTGCAATACCTTCACCGAACAGGAACTCTGCGACATCTGCGCGTCGCCGCGTCGTGACCCGGCGGTGCTGTGCATCGTCGAATCGCCGGCGGACCAGTTGGTGATCGAGCAGACGCTTTCCTTCACGGGCCTTTACTTCGTGCTGATGGGGCGTCTGTCGCCGCTGGATGGCATCGGCCCGCGTGAAATTCATTTCGAGCGCCTGATCGAGCGGGTCGCCGACGGGCTGGTCAAGGAAGTCATCCTCGCCACCAACTTCACCCAGGAGGGCGAAGCCACCGCGCACTATCTCGCCGAAATGCTGCGCGCGCGGGGATTGGCCGTGAGCCGCCTCGCGAGGGGCGTACCGCTGGGTGGCGAACTCGAGTACGTCGATGCGGCCACGGTGGCACAGGCGATGCGCGACCGCAGAAATCTCTAGGAGCCTGTCGGAGTATGGGAAGGGGTCGCGTTCGCGCCAGAAAGCCGCGAGGCAAGGCGCGTGTTCCGGTCGATACCGGTGGGTATCGACCGGGTTGCGCAACGCCGCATCGCGGCTTTCTGGTGCGAACCCGGAGGGCGGCGGACGACAGGGCGCATCGCGGCGTTGCACGAAGGGGTCAATACCCCCTGGTATTGACCCCTTCGCGCGCCTTGCGCTGCATCCCTGTCGTTCACCGCGCGGCCCCTTCCCATACTCCGACAGGCTCCCTAGACACCGGCGTGCAGGCTCCCGGCGGTATGATGCCGCAGACGGCACATCTTGGAGGAGACCACGATGAACAAGGATAAGGATCTCGTCGGGCAAGGCGGCTACCGCCGTTTCCGGCTGAAGCAGGCGCTGGTCATGGCGCTGCTGGCTGCCTCGGCGACGCTGGTGCAGGCCCCGCCGGCGCAGGCCCAGGCGCCGGAGAAGCAGAAGGTGACCATCGCGGTCGGCGGCAAGTCCGCGCTCTATTACCTCCCGCTCACCATCGCGGAAGAACGCGGCTACTTCAAGGACGAAGGCCTCGACGTCGAGATCGTGGACTTCGCCGGCGGCTCGAAGTCGCTGCAGGCGGTGGTCGGCGGGTCGGCCGACGTCGTGTCGGGCGCCTACGAGCACACCATCAACCTGCAGGCGCGCAAGCAATACTTCACCTCGTTCGTACTGATCGGGCGCGCGCCGCAGATTTCGGTGGGCGTGGTCAAGTCGAAGGCGGCCAACTACCAGTCGCCCAAGGATCTCAAGGGCATGAAGATCGGCGTGTCGGCGCCGGGGTCGTCCACCAATATGGTGGCCAACTACGTGCTGGCGCAAGGCGGGTTGACGCCCAAGGACGCGTCCTTCATCGGTGTCGGCACCGGGTCGGGCGCGGTCGCGGCGGTCAGGTCCGGCCAGCTCGACGCGATCTCCAACACCGATCCGATCATGACGATGCTGGAGCGCTCCGGCGACATCAAGATCATCGCGACCAGCCGCACACTGAAGGGCACCCAGGACATCTTCGGTGGTCCGATGCCCGCCGCCAGCCTCTACGCGCCGGAAACCTACATCAAGCAGAACCCAAAGACCGTTCAGGCGCTGGCCAACGCGATCGTGCGGGCCAATCTCTGGCTGCAAAGCGCCGGCCCCTCGGACATCGTCAAGACCGTGCCCGAGTCCTACTTGTTCGGGGATCGGGCGGTGTACCTGGCCGCCTACAGCAACGTCAAGGACGCCTTGTCGCCGGACGGGCTCAACTCCGAGGCCGGTGCCCGCACGACCCTGAAGGCGCTGCAGTCGTTCAATCCGAAACTCGACGCCGGGGAGATCGACCTGTCGAGAACCTGGACCAACGATTACGCCAAGAAGGCATTGGCCAAATACCGCAAGTAGCGTCGACTGCGCGCCGTGCCCTCGATGTCCGGAGAATTCGCCAGCCGGTTGCCGGTACCCGCCTTGTCCCTGGACGGCGTGGCCTGCACCTTCATTTCGCGTGACCAGCCCGGCCAACGCTACACCGCGGTCCAGGACGTATCGCTTGAAATCGCCCCCGGTGAGTTCGTGGCGGTGGTGGGCCCCACCGGCTGCGGCAAGAGCACGCTGCTCCACGTCGCCGCCGGCCTGCTGCAGCCTTCTCTCGGGGACGTCCGGGTATTCGGCGAACCGCTTTCGGGCATCAACCGTCGCGCCGGCTACATGTTCCAGAGCGATGCGCTGATGCCGTGGCGCGATGCGATCCACAACGTGACTGCCGGACTGGAGTTCGCGGGAATGGATCGGGCGCAGTGCCGGTTGCGTGCCGACGAATGGCTCAAGCGAGTCGGCCTCGGCGGGTTCGGCGATCGTTACCCGCATCAGCTCTCCGGTGGCATGCGCAAACGGGTCGCACTGGCCCAGACCCTGATCATGGATCCGGACATCATCCTGATGGACGAGCCGTTCTCGGCGCTGGACATCCAGACCCGTCAGCTGATGGAAAACGAGGTGCTGGAACTCTGGGCGGCCAAACGCAAGGCGGTGTTGTTCATCACCCATGACCTCGACGAGGCGATTGCGATGTCCGATCGCGTGGTCGTCCTGTCGGCCGGCCCCGCTTCACACCCCATCGGAAATTTTCCGGTGACGCTCTCGCGGCCGCGGGATGTCGCGGAAATCCGCATGAGCCCGGCATTCATGCAGCTTCACGAGCAGATCTGGTCGGTGCTTCGGGAAGAAGTGCTCAAGGGCTACGCGCAGCAGCGGCGGGCCGCATGAGCGCATCCTGCGCCGCACGGTCGCGATGGAGCCGGCGTTGACGCCGGCCGGCCTGCGCCTGCGATTCTTCCAGGTCGGCCTGGCGGTTGTGTTGCTGCTGCTCTGGCATGTCGCGACCAGTCCGACGCTGCTGCCGCCGATCTACTTCGAAAACCCGGACCAGGCTGCCTTTTTCTTCGGACGGCCGCTGGGCGTATTCCAGCGGATCCTGGAGTGGTTCTGGACCGGCGAGATCTTCAGTCATCTCTGGGTGACGCTGTTCGAAACCCTGGTCGCATTCGCCATCGGCACGGTGGCCGGGCTTGTCATCGGCATGTGGCTCGCCCTGTCGCCCACCGCCGCCGCTATCCTCGATCCCTACCTGACCGCGATGAACTCGATGCCGCGGGTCATCCTGGCGCCGATCTTCTCGGTCTGGTTCGGACTGGGGGTCTGGTCCAAGGTGGCGCTGGGCGTGACGCTGGTCTTCTTCATCGTGTTCTTCAATGTCTACCAGGGCGTGCGCGAGGTGAGTCCCAACGTCCTGGCCAGTGCCCGCATGCTTGGGGCCAGCAAGCGCCAGTTGCTGCGTCATGTCTACCTGCCCAGCGCCATGAGCTGGGTGTTCTCGAGCCTGCACACCTCGGTCGGTCTGGCTTTCGTCGGGGCCGTGGTCGGCGAGTACCTGGGCTCCGCCAGCGGCGTCGGTTACCTGATCCTGCAGGCCGAGGGCAGTTTCGACATCAATACCGTCTTTGCCGGCATCCTGGTGCTCACCGGATTCGCCCTGGTATTGGACGGCGCGGTGAGCGTAGCTGAAAAGCGCCTGATGAAATGGCAGCCTCGCTCAGGAGAAACCGAGCGCCTGTGAGCCGTGCAGGCAGACTCATCCGTGATCCGTGCAGGCGGACGCATGTCAGCGCCGGCGGGTTTGTGTCCGAGTGACAAATCCCACAGACCCGATCGGACCGGCTGATAAACTTGCCGCCGAAGGGGGCGTTCTGCCCGGGTTCGTCGGCGACCGGCGAGGCGGGCCGTGCGTTTCGTCCCGTCCTCCTTAATCAGATTGGCAGACCATGAAAATTCGCCTTGCAGCGCCCGCCGTCGGCCTGATGCTCGCCTTGCTCGCTGCCGGCTGCGGCGGTGGATCCGGCGACGCCCCGACGGCGCCGACGCCGGTCCCCCCGCCGATTACGCCCGGACCGGGCCCCGCGCCCGCTGCCACTGCCAACTCGGTGGCGCAGGTGAAGGCCGACATGACTGGCGCGCATGCGTCGGTGCCCGCAGGCGTGACGACCGGCGGCCCCGGCGTCACCCAGGGAACTGCGCCGGCAGGGGCTATCGCACTGGGCGGCTTCGGGCAGGTGTATCTCGCCGCCGACAACACGGCCGCCAATACCCGCGTCCAGTTGCGCAACTTCGAAACCTACGTGCTCGTCCGGTCCACCGGCCAGTGGAAGCGGGTGCAGTTCAGCGAGCGGGTCAACGGCGCCTTCTACAGCGCCAACTACGGGGCCGCCGGGGCCGGCTCGGCCGTGGTGGCTCGCAACGAAAGCTCGGGCGGCGTGTCCGTGAAGCCGGCCAGCGGCCAGGTGTTCCGTTTCTGGCCGGAGAGTGGGCTGACTCAGACGATCGTGCCGGTCAATGACGTGGACGCGGTGTTCACCACCGTCCAGGCCCGGCTCGTGGTGGATTCCGCCGCCGGCGCCGACGACCGTGCCTCCGCCCGCATCCTGGTCAGCACCGCCGCCGACTGGCGCAACTCGATGACGCTGTACGCCTCGGCGGTTCCGGCGCCCTCGGACATTCTCGCCGGCACGCCGATGGGCACCGGCAAGCTGATCCTCGCCGGCGTGAACTGGCGCGCGATGAATTTCCATTCCGCGACCGCATCGCAAGCCGACGCGCTGGCCAACGCCGGCGCCGGGGCCGGCGCCAAGGCGCCGATTGCGAACAGCACGCCGGTCGACGTGGCGCGAGCGAGGCGGGTGATTGTCATCGGCGACTCGATCAGCGAAGGTGGCAGTAACAGCGGTCAGGACAGCTTCCGGCACCCGCTGTGGAACGGCATCGTTTCCGATACGGGCAATCCGCTGGTGGATTTCGTCGGCACCCGCAAGGGCGTGGCCGTTGCGGGGGGAACCTGCGGCAATCTTTCCGTCAGCGGCGCCGTGCCTGCGGTGCCGGAGTTCGACAGCGATCACCAGGCCTACTGGGGCGCCTGCACCGATGGCGTGAATGCCGAGCTCCAGGCACGCTTGCCCGTGCTGGCAGGCAGCACGGTCGACCGGCTGCCGGACGTCGCGCTGGTCCATCTCGGCACCAACGACATCAACCAGCAGAACCAGACCGCCGCGCAGATCCGCGTGGATCTGGACGCCATGATCGCGACCCTGCGCGGCGCCAATCCGGCGATCCGCATCGTGCTGGCTCAGGTGATACCGATGAGCAGCGGGGATCTCGGCAAGGACCTGCGCATCCCGGATCTCAATTCAGAGATTGCGTCTCTTGCCTTCGCCCGCAGCACCGGCGCTTCCCCGGTCACCGTGGTCGACCAGTTCACCGGCTTCACCGGCGCCGACCGCTACGACGGCTTTCACCCCAACGATGCCGGCGAACGCAAGATGGCGGACAAGTGGCTGCCGGCCTTGAAGTCGGCGCTGCAGTAGGTCGCTAGAGGGCGTAGGCCGGCCGGGGCGGCGCACCGGCTGACGCGGCCACCCCGGCGGGCGCGATCGCCTTGCGCCGGCGCCCGGGCAGGCGGGGCGGCAGGCCAGTTGGCTGTGGCATAATCAGTCGGTTTGTCTGCGCCCTTATCATGTCCAATGTCTTCGCTCCCCCTCTGCCGCCTGCGGCACTTGTCCTAGCCGACGGCACCGTCTTTCACGGTTATTCGATCGGAGCGCCAGGGCTCGCCGTCGGCGAGGTGGTGTTCAACACCGCGATGACCGGCTACCAGGAAATCCTGACCGATCCGAGCTACTGCCGCCAGATCGTCACGCTGACCTATCCCCAGATCGGCAACTACGGCATCAACGCCGAGGACATGGAGTCCGACCGGATCCAGGCCGAGGCGCTGGTCATCAAGGCCCTGCCGGCCATGGTGTCCAACTGGCGCAGCGACGTTCGCTCGGCGAGTTCCTGCGCGAATGGAACAAGCCGGCCATCGCCGGCATCGACACCCGCAAACTGACGCGAATCCTGCGCGAGAAGGGCGCCCAGAACGGTTGCGTGGTGGCCGCGGACGACGTCGGCGCAGGCCGCAGGACATCGAAGCGGCGCTTGTCGGCCGCCCGGAATTTTCCCGGCCTGGCGGGTCTCGACCTGGCAAAGGTGGTCTCGGTCGATTCCGCCTACCAGTGGAAGCGAGGGCACCTGGCGAACTCGGCGAGGGCCACCGCGGCGGCGACATCGCGCCGATCGACCGCGGAAAGGCCCGGGCAGCGCCGTTTCCGCGTCGTCGCTTTCGACTACGGCGTCAAGCGCAACATCCTGCGCCTGCTGGCCGATCGCGGCTGCCAGTTGACGGTGCTGCCCGCCACCGCGTCGGCCGAGGAAGCGCTGGCCTACGATCCCGACGGCATCTTCCTCGCCAACGGACCCGGGCGATCCCGGCGCCCTGCGATTACGCCATCGAAGCGACGCGCACGCTGATCGAGCGCGGCCTGCCGACCTTCGGCATCTGCCTCGGCCACCAGATCATGGGACTCGCCGCCGGCGCGCAGACCGTCGAAGATGAAGTTCGGCCACCACGGCGCCAATCATCCGGTCAAGGACCTGGACTCCGGGCAGGTGCTGATCACCAGCCAGAACCACGGCTTCGCGGTCGATCCCGACTCGTTGCCGGACAACCTGCGGGTCACCCACGTCTCGCTGTTCGACGGTTCGATCCAGGGCCTGGCGCGCACCGACCGGCCGGCGTTCTGCTTCCAGGGCCATCCGGAAGCGAGCCCCGGCCCGCACGACGTCGGTTACCTGTTCGACCGCTTCGTCGACCTGATGGCGCGCTGACCTGCAAGGCTGCCTCGCTGCGGCGCGGGCGACGGACTGCCGTAGAAGCACTCAATGCCAAAACGAACCGACCTCAAAAGCATCCTGATCATCGGCGCCGGCCCGATCATCATCGGCCAGGCCTGCGAGTTCGACTATTCCGGCGCGCAGGCCTGCAAGGCATTGCGCCAGGAAGGGTTCAAGGTCATCCTGGTCAACAGCAATCCGGCGACGATCATGACCGACCCGGAAACGGCCGACGTCACCTACATCGAGCCGATCACCTGGCAGGTGGTCGAGAAGATCATCGAGAAGGAGCGTCCGGACGCGATCCTGCCGACCATGGGCGGACAGACCGCGCTGAACTGCGCGCTCGACCTGCATCACCAGGGCGTGCTGGAGCAAATACGGCGTCGAACTGATCGGCGCGTCGCCCGACCGCCATCGAGAAGGCCGAGGACCGCCTCAAGTTCAAGAACGCGATGAGCGGGATCGGCCTCGGCTCGGCCCGCTCGGGCATCGCCCACACGCTGGACGAGGGCTGGGCGGTGCAGAAGGAACTCGGCTTCCCGGTGATCATCCGCCCCAGCTTCACGCTGGGCGGCAGCCGGCGGCGGCATCGCCTACAACGCCGAGGAATTCGAGGACATCTGCAAGCGCGGCCTGGAGCTGTCGCCGACGCGCGAACTGCTGATCGAGGAAAGCCTGATCGGCTGGAAAGAGTTCGAGATGGAAGTGGTGCGCGACCGCAAGGACAACTGCATCATCGTCTGCTCGATCGAGAACCTGGACCCGATGGGCGTGCACACCGGCGATTCGATCACGGTGGCGCCGGCGCAGACGCTGACCGACAAGGAATACCAGCTGATGCGGAACGCCTCGATCGCGATCCTGCGCGAAATCGGCGTCGACACCGGCGGCTCCAACGTGCAGTTCGCGATCGACCCGACAGACGGGCGGATGATCGTGATCGAGATGAACCCGCGCGTGTCGCGTTCGTCGGCGCTGGCCTCGAAGGCAACCGGCTTCCCGATCGCCAAGATCGCCGCCAAGCTGGCGGTCGGCTATACGCTCGACGAGCTGCACAACGACATCACCGGCGGCCGGACGCCGGCGTCGTTCGAGCCGTCGATCGACTACGTCGTCACCAAGATCCCGCGCTTCGCCTTCGAGAAGTTCCCGCAGGCCGACAACCACCTGACCACGCAGATGAAGTCGGTGGGCGAGGTGATGGCGATCGGTCGCACCTTCCAGGAAAGCCTGCAGAAGGCGATGCGCGGGCTGGAAACGGGTGTCGACGGCTTGAACCAGATGACCACCGACCGCCAGGTGATCGAGGAAGAACTCGGCGAACCCGGCTCCGAACGGATCTGGTACGTCGGCGACGCGTTCGCCCAGGGCTTCTCGATCGAGGAGGTGCTACGCGCTGACGCGCATCGATCGCTGGTTCCTGGCCGAGATCAAGGAGATCGTCGACATCGAGTTGCGCCTGGACAAGATGACCATCGGCGACCTCGACGATGAGACCCTGCGATTCCTCAAGAAGAAGGGATTCTCCGACCGGCGGCTGGGCCACCTGCTGGAGACCACCGAGCACGAGATCCGAAAGTTGCGCCATTCGCTCGGCGTGCGCCCGGTCTACAAGCGGGTCGATACCTGCGCCGCGGAGTTCGCCACCAGCACCGCCTACATGTATTCCACCTACGAGGAGGAGTGCGAGGCTGCGCCGACCGGTAACCGCAAGGTGATCGTCCTGGGCGGCGGACCCAACCGGATCGGCCAGGGAATCGAGTTCGACTATTGCTGCGTGCATGCCGCGTTCGCGCTGCGCGAAGACGGCTATGAAACCATCATGGTCAACTGCAACCCGGAGACGGTGTCCACCGACTACGACACGTCCGACCGGCTCTATTTCGAGCCGGTCACGCTCGAGGACGTGCTGGAGATCGTCGAACTCGAGAAGCCGATCGGCGTGATCGTGCAATACGGCGGCCAGACACCGCTGAAACTGGCCAAGGCGCTCGAAGCTGCCGGCGTGCCGATCATCGGCACCTCGCCGGACTCGATCGATATTGCCGAGGACCGCGAACGATTCCAGAAACTGCTGACCCGCCTGGACCTGCTGCAGCCGCCCAACCGGACCGCGCGCACCGAGGCCGCAGCGCTGCAACTGGCGCAGGAGATCGGCTACCCGCTGGTGGTGCAGGCCCAGCTACGTGCTGGGCGGCCGGGCGATGGAGATCGTGCACGAGCAGCGCGACCTGGAACGATACATGCGCGAGGCGGTGAAGGTAAGCAACGATTCGCCGGTGCTGCTCGACCGTTTCCTCAACGACGCGATCGAAGTCGACGTCGACTGTCTCAGCGATGGCGAGCAGGTGCTGATCGGCGGTGTCATGGAGCACATCGAGCAGGCCGGCGTGCATTCGGGCGATTCCGCCTGTTCGCTGCCGCCTTATTCGTTATCGGACAAGCTGATCCAGGAAATCAAGCGCCAGACCGCCCTGATGGCGCGCGCGCTCAAGGTCGTGCGGTTTGATGAACGTGCAGTTTGCAATCCAGCAGGACCCGGCCGCCGTGCTGGCCGCCGGCAGCAGCGGCGCCGCCACCGACGGCACGGTGTATGTGCTGGAGGTCAATCCGCGGGCGTCACGCACCGTGCCGTTCGTATCGAAGGCCACCGGGGTTCCGCTTGCCAAGGTGGCGGCGCGTTGCATGGTCGGGCGTTCGCTGGCCGACCAGGGCGTGACCGCAGGAAGTGACGCCGCCAGTACTTTTCGGTCAAGGAAGCGGTATTTCCGTTCGTCAAGTTCCAGGGAGTGGACACCATCCTCGGGCCGGAAATGAAGTCCACCGGCGAAGTGATGGGTGTCGGCTACACCTTCGGCGAGGCATTCGTGAAATCCCAGCTTGGCGCCGGGGTGCGCCTGCCCACCTCCGGCACGGCGTTCATCTCGGTCAAGCATCTGGATCGGCCCAAGGCGGTCAAGGTGGCGCGGACGCTGCATGAACTGGGCTTCAAGCTGGCCGCAACCAAAGGGACGGCGTCGGCGATTGCGGCCGATGGCCTTCCGGTCACCCCGGTCAACAAGGTGCAGGAGGGGAGGCCGCACGTGGTCGATCTGCTCAAGAACGGCGAAATCTCCCTGGTGATCAACTCGGTCGAGGAGCGGCGGGGGGCGATCCAGGACTCGCGCGCCATCCGGACGACGGCGCTTCAGCAGCGCGTCACCTTCTACACCACCATCGCCGGCGCCCGGGCGGCAGTCGAGGGGATGCGAACCCTGCAGGAGCAGCAGGTCTATTCGCTGCAGTCGCTGCATCTCGCCCTGGGTCGGCCCGTCTGATCCTGGCGGGGAATGCCCCCCGGCGGTCGGTTTGGCCCCACCTTGGTGCAGGTCCGCGCCGCTTGCGGTGTTACAATATTCGGCGTAAACCAGCCAGCCCCGGATTCAGTCCGGGGTTTGTTTTTGTGGGGAGGTCGCAATGGTGACGGTACCGTTGACAGTTCACGGCGCGCAGTTATTGAAGGACGAGTTGCAACGGCTCAAGCAGGTCGATCGCCATGCGGTGATCAACGCGATTTCAGAAGCACGCGCGCAGGGAGACCTGTCGGAAAACGCGGAGTACGAGTCGGCCAAGGAGCGTCAGAGCTTCATCGAGGGCCGGATTGCGGAACTCGAATCGAAACTGGCGGCGGCCCAGATCATCGACCCTGCAACGGTTCAGGCGGATGGCCGGGTGGTCTTCGGGGCGACGGTGTCGCTGGAGGAGATCGAAACCGGTGAAAAGGTGACGTACCAGATCGTGGGCGAGGACGAAGCCGATCTCAAGCTCAACAAGATCTCGGTGGCGAGTCCCCTGGCGCGGGCACTGATCGGCAAGACGGCCGGCGATGTTGCCGAATTCCGGGCGCCGGGCGGGGACCGGGAATACGAGATCCTCGAGATCAAGTACGTCTAGACTGGGGGAAGATGACGGGGGGCGGGTCAGTCGTCTTCGGGAAAGGGGCGGAAAAGCACCAGCACATGCCCGATCATCTGCACCACCGCGCATGAGAGAGCCTCGGCAATCTCCTCGGCGGCCTGCTCGCGGGCGTTGCCGTCGGCGCCGGACATCCGCACCTTGATGAGTTCATGGCTGGCCAGGCCGCGGTCGATTTCCTGA
The DNA here is from genome assembly GCA_963834335.1 of uncultured beta proteobacterium. Lineage (GTDB taxonomy): Bacteria > Pseudomonadota > Gammaproteobacteria > Burkholderiales > Burkholderiaceae_E > Lautropia. The sequence continues at coordinate 1,278,317 of CAWIBK010000009.1, forward strand.
AGGACCGGCGGGGTGAGCCCGGCGGCGCCGACCATGACGACGGGATTCAGCGGATGCGCGCGAGCTTTCAGCTCCTTGCGTTCGGCGTTGGTAAGCAACAGGGTAGGCATCTTGGGGGCGGCGACCAAAGCGCTGATTCTACGGGCATCACACGGGCGACGACCGAATGTACGGCAGCAACAGCAAGAAGCTCAACAAGGCATGGCTGCACGACCACCTGAACGATCCCTATGTGAAGCTTGCGCAGCGACACCAGTATCGCTCGCGCGCGGCGTTCAAGCTGATCGGTATCGACGAGCAGGACCGCCTGATACGGCCCGGCATGGTGGTGGTCGACCTGGGATCGACCCCGGGCAGCTGGTCGCAGGTGGTCCGGCGGCGGTTGGCGCGCAAGTCCCTCAGCGCCGACGAGGCCAAGGCGGACGACGCCCGCGGTGAAGCCGCCCAGCTGCCGCTGGACGGCCGCATCATCGCCCTCGACCTGCTGCCGATGGAGCCGATTGCCGGGGTGGAGTTCATCCAGGGGGACTTTCGGGAGGCAGAAGCCCTGAGCCTGCTGGAAACCAGCCTCGCATGGGCAGCGGCTTGACCTTGTGCTTTCGGACATGGCCCCCAATCTGAGTGGGGTGGGGGTGGCCGATACCGCCAGGATGCATGACCTGGCGGAACTGGCGGTGGAGTTCGCGATGGCCTGGCTGAAGCCGGAGGGCAGTTTGCTGATCAAGTGCTTTCACGGCAGCGGCTACGGGCAACTGGTCAAGCTTTTCAAGGACAGATTTGTGTCGGTCGCGCCACGCAAGCCCAAGGCGTCACGCGATCGGTCGGCGGAAACCTACCTTTTGGGTCGCCGATTACGCCATACCACTTGAGTCCGGCGGGTGGCAATAGTTTGACGATGGCTTCGGCGTAGAATCGCGCAGAGGCAGGTCCGGTAGCGGCGGCAGATTCCAGTGGGGTGCATCAGGTGAATAACGCGTTCTCGAAGGCAGCGATCTGGGTGGTCATCGCCCTGGTGCTGTTCACCGTTTTCCGGCAGTTCGACACGCGCCAGGGGCGCGCGGGCGATGTGCCGTATTCGCAGTTCATGAAAGAGGCCGAGAGCGGGCGCATCGAAAGCGTCCAGATCGACGGCCGCACGATGCGTGCGCGGACCCGGGACGGCCAGGCCGTGACCGTGTTCACTCCCGGCGCCGGCGATCTCTGGATGGTCAGCGATCTGCTCAAGTATGGCGTGCAGGTCAACGCCAAGCCGGAAGAAGAGCAGTCGGTCCTGATGCAGATCTTCATCTCCTGGTTCCCGATGCTGCTGCTGATCGGCGTGTGGATCTTCTTCATGCGCCAGATGCAGGGCGGCGGCCGAGGCGGCGCCTTTTCGTTCGGCAAGAGCCGGGCCAGGCTGCTGGATGAAAGCAACAACACCGTTACCTTTGCCGACGTCGCCGGTTGCGACGAGGCCAAGGAAGAGGTGCAGGAACTGGTCGACTTCCTGCGCGACCCGACCAAGTTCCAGAAACTCGGCGGCCGGATTCCGCGCGGCGTGCTGATGGTCGGTTCGCCGGGCACCGGCAAGACCCTGCTCGCCAAGGCCATCGCCGGCGAAGCGAAGGTACCGTTCTTCTCGATCTCGGGTTCGGACTTCGTCGAGATGTTCGTCGGTGTCGGCGCGGCGCGCGTACGCGACATGTTCGAGAACGCGAAGAAGCACGCACCCTGCATCGTCTTCATCGACGAGATCGATGCGGTCGGCCGTCAGCGCGGCGCCGGCCTCGGCGGCGGCAACGACGAGCGCGAGCAGACCCTCAACCAGCTGCTGGTGGAGATGGACGGCTTCGAGACCGGCCAGGGCATCATCCTGATCGCCGCCACCAACCGCCCCGACGTGCTCGATCCCGGCGTTGCTGCGCCCGGGTCGATTCGATCGCCAGGTGGTGGTGCAGTTGCCGGACATCCGCGGTCGCGAGCAGATCCTCAACGTGCACATGCGCAAGGTACCGATCGGCCCGGACGTCAAGGCCGACGTGCTGGCCCGCGGCACGCCCGGCATGTCCGGCGCCGACCTGGCCAACCTGGTCAACGAGGCCGCGCTGTTCGCGGCGCGCCGTGCCGCGCGCCTGGTTGAGATGATCGACTTCGAGCGCGCCAAGGACAAGATCCTGATGGGCGCCGAGCGGCGCTCGATGATCATGGACGAGGACGAGCGCAAGAGCACGGCCTATCACGAGTCGGGTCATGCGCTGCTCGGGCCGCCTGCTGCCCAAGGCCGATCCGGTCCACAAGGTCACGATCATCCCGCGTGGTCGCGCCCTGGGCGTCACGATGTCGCTGCCCGAGAAGGATCGCTACAGCTACGACCGCACCTACATGCTGAGCAAGATCGCGATGCTCTTCGGCGGGCGGATTGCAGAAGAGATCTTCATCAACGAGATGACCACCGGCGCGTCCAACGACTTCGAGCGGGCCACCCAGATGGCTCGCGACATGGTCACGCGCTACGGCATGAGCGACCTGCTCGGGCCGATGGTCTATGCGGAGAACGAGGGTGAGGTGTTTCTCGGCCGGTCGATCACCAAGACCACCAACGTTTCGGAAGAGACGATGCGCAAGGTCGACCAGGAGATCCGCCGCATCATCGACGAGCAGTACAACCTGGCACGCAAGCTGATCGAGGAGAACTCGGACAAGATGCACACTGATGGCCAAGGCGCTGCTGGACTGGGAGACCATCGGCGTCGACCAGCTGGATGACATCATGGCCGGGCGCCCGCCGCGCCCGCCCAAGGATCTCAGCCCGCCGCCGGCCGGACGTGGACCGACCGCGCCCCAGGCGCCGGACGTCGCCCCCGGGCAACCGGCCAACCCGGCGGCCCCGCTCGCCTGACAGCGGCAGGCCGATCGCGCCGCGGTGAATCATGCCGTCTGAAAGGGTGCCCCAGGGCACCCTTTTTCATCCGCTGCCGCCACCGTGTTCGAGTGCGGCCGCTTTTCTCTGTCGCTGGACCGGCCCCTGGTGATGGGCATCGTCAACGTCACCGCCGATTCCTTCTCCGACGGCGGCAGGTTCCTCGAGCCGAAGGCGGCGATCGCCGCGGTCCATCGGCTGGTCGCCGAAGGCGCGGACATCGTCGACATCGGCGCGGAGTCGACCCGACCCCGCGTCACTGCCCGTGCCGGAAGATCTGGAATGGCAGCGCCTGGCGCCGGTACTGCGACGCGCTCGCCGTCGCTGTCCTGCCCGGTGTCGGTCGATACCCGGCATCCATCGGTCATGACGTCGCGCGATCGCAGCCGGCGCCTCCATCATCAACGACGTCGAGGGATTTCGCCGGCCGGGCAGCGGTCGAGGCGGTGGCCGGAAGCGACGTCGGACTGGTGGCGATGCACATGAAGGGCGAGCCGCGGCACCATGCAGCAGGCGCCGCACTACGACGACGTCGTCGCCGAGGTGCACGCAGTTCCTGGAACGGCGCAGCGGGACCTGCTGCAGCAGTCACGGGGTGGTGCGCCGCCGGATTGCCTCGATCCCGGCTTCGGGTTCGGCAAGTCGCTTGCGCACAATGTGAATTGCTCGCGTGGTCTCGGGCGCTGCGACGACCTGGGTTGCCCGGTGCTGGTGGGCCTGTCGCGCAAGTCGATGGTGGGAGAACTGACCCGCCTGCCGGTAGACCGGCGGCTGGGCAGCAGCATTGCGGCGGCGCTTGCGGCGGTTGCGCGCGGCGCGCGGATCGTGCGGGTGCACGACGTTGCCGAGACGGTGGCGGCATTGCGGGTCTGGCAGGCGGTGGCCCGATCGGATGAATTGCGCGGCGCGGGCCCTGGTGGCCTCGCCCGGTTGACACAGGAAACAGGATGGCGCGTCGATACTTCGGGACGGATGGTGTACGGGGACGGGTGGGGGAGCGCGCCGATCACGCCGGAGTTCGTGATGCACCTCGGTTATGCGGCCGGCAGGGTCCTGGCCCAGGGCGGGCGTGGCCGCCCCGCGGTGCTGCTGGGCAAGGACACCCGGATTTCCGGCTACATGCTGGAGTCCGCCCTGATGGCCGGGCTTCTGTGCCGCCGGGGTCGACGTCCACGTCACCGGGCCCCTGCCGACGCCGGCGGTCGCCTATCTCACCCGCGCCTTGCGGCTGTCCGCCGGGGTGGTGCTCAGCGCGTCGCACAATCCGTTCGAGGACAACGGCATCAAGTTCTTCTCCGCCGACGGCAACAAGCTGCCGGACGAGACCGAGGAAGCGATCGAGGCGCTGCTGGAGGAACCGATGGTGTGCGTGACTTCGGAGCGCCTGGGCAAGGCGTTCCGGGTGGAGGCGGCAGCGGGACGCTACATCGAGTTCTGCAAGAGCACGTTCCCGTTTGCCCTCGACCTCAAAGGCCTGAAACTGGTGGTCGACTGCGCCAACGGCGCGGCGTACCACACCGCGCCGCACGTCTTCCATGAACTCGGTGCCGAAGTCGTCTCGATCGGTACCGACCCGAACGGCGTCAATATCAACGACGGCGTGGGAGCAGTGCATCCCAAGGCGATGGCTGCCGCGGTCCGCAAGGCCGGCGCGGACCTCGGCATCTCGCTGGACGGCGACGCGGACCGGCTGATCATGTGCGATGCGGCGGGTCGGACCTACGATGGCGATGAACTGTTGTACGTCCTGGTCAATGACCGCCTGCGGGTGGGACCGGTGGCCGGCGTGGTCGGCACGCTCATGACCAACTATGCGCTTCGAGCAGGCCATGAACGTGCGCGGCGTGCCGTTCGAGCGTGCCAAGGTCGGCGACCGGTATGTGCTCGAGCAGTTGCAGTCGCGAGGCTGGCTCTTCGGCGGCGAGAACTCGGGTCACCTGCTGGCGCTGGATTGCCACAGTACCGGCGACGGCACCATCAGCGCACTCCAGGTGCTGGCGGCCGTCGTGCGCACCGGCAAGACCCTCGCGGAGTTGACCAGCGAACTGACTCTGTTGCCGCAGAAGATGATCAACGTGCGGGTCAAGACGCAATTTCGACTGGCAGTCCCACGGCGGGCTGGCCGCCGCACGGGCTGCCGCGGAGACTGAACTCGGCGAACACGGCCGGACGCTGATCAGACCCTCGGGCACCGAGCCGGTCCTGAGAGTCATGGTCGAGGCAAAAACGCCCGAACAGGCGATGCGGCTGGCGCAGTCGATCGCGGATTCGCTACAATAGCGGATTCGGGGTGTAGCGTAGCCTGGTAGCGCGCCTGCTTTGGGAGCAGGATGTCGGGAGTTCGAATCTCTCCACCCCGACCAGGTTCAGTCCTGACCGTCGTTTTCGACATCTGCCCGTAGCTCAGTCGGATAGAGCATCAGCCTTCTAAGCTGAGGGTCACAGGTTCGATTCCTGTCGGGCAGGCCAGCTTTCCGGTGGTGGCTGTAGCTCAGTTGGTAGAGTTACGGATTGTGATTCCGTCTGTCGCGGGTTCGAGTCCCGTCAGCCACCCCATCTCTCTTTTCCGTACAGTCCGACGGCCTGCCCCTTGGGCGGTTTGCGCCCTCGGATGTCGCGAACCGGAGGACCCTGTGAGGTCCCCGGTCGCATTCCCCGCCGGCCCCCGGGTCTCAGAAGCTCAAGGTCGCGGCGCCGGCCTTGATGCGCTCGTGCATGACGCTGGCACCGGCGATGACTGTGCCCTCGATCAGGTCGTCCTGCGTGTAGCCACGCGACTTGACGCACGGCGGGCAGGCCCAGATCGTTCCGCCGCGCTGCATGAAGTCGGAGAGCAGCGTCGCCAGGGGTTCCAGCGGCTTCACATGCGTGGTGTCGGCCGCCTTGCGGCGCACCACATCCACGCCCGTACTGGTCAGAAACATAAAGACGTTCAACCCTGCGGTGATGCCGCCGCAGGCGATGGTGAGCGCGGCCGACGAAAGTTCATGCTCGGTGCCGTGGGTGAGAACTACGATGAGATCACGGGATTCGGTGGACACGATGGTCACTCCTGATGATGTGAGGTGTTGACGAGGGTCAGTTCGAGGCTGCAGTGAGTGTTGCCGATGGCGGCGTAGGCGCCGCTGCCCCAGGTGTTCTATTCTCCGGATCCGGGTGCGTTGACGCTTCACCGGCAGTCGAGCAAACTTGCTCGATCGTCCGCCATTGGCGGCATCGAAGTCACCGCCTGTGCCGTGCGTCCGCGCGGCTTGATCGGCAGTCCTGACCCGGGATCCGCAATGACCCACGACCCCTTGTCCGACGTCTTGCGCAGCGTGCGGCTGCGCGGCGGAGTCTTCTACTACGTCAGTTGTCGCGACGAATGGGCCGCCGAGACACCTGCAATGCCTGAGTTGGCGATGGCGGTGATGCCGCTGGCCGAGCACGTGCTGAGTTACCACCTGATCGTCAAGGGTGACAGCTGGGCGGCGACAACCGGTGAACCGCCGGTGCGCCTGCGCACGGGCGACATCGTGCTGTTCCCGCATGGCGACGCGCATGTGTTGTCGAGCGCGCCGGGTCTGCGCGCGCAGCAGGACGACAGTGCCTGGGTAGAGGCGACGCGCGACGATCCGAAACCCCTGCCGGTGGCCTACCGCGGGGGGGTGATCGAACCCGGTGCCACCATGCCTCCCGAGGAGGCGAGCACGGTCGTGGTTTGCGGGTTCATCGGCTGCGACATCCGCCCCTTCAATCCGCTGATCGAGGCCTTGCCGCGGTTGCTGCACCTGAATATCGGCGGGATGGGCGCGTGGGTCGCACCGGTGCTGCACCAGGCGGTATCCGAGTCGCACCAGCGCCGTGCCGGCAGCGCTGCGGTGCTGGAGCGTGTCAGTGAGATGGTCTTCGTCGATGCCGCGCGTCGCTACCTCGAGGCGTTGCCGGACGATGCATCGGGCTGGCTGGCGGCGCTGCGCGACCGCCACGTCGGCAAGGCCATCGGCCTGATGCACTCGAAACCCGCCGAGCCGTGGACGGTCGACGAACTCGGTCGGCAGGTGGGTCTTTCACGCTCAGCGCTGCACGAACGGTTTTTCGAGCGGGTCGGATCACCACCCATGCAATACCTGGCAAACTGGCGCATGCAGCGCGGTGCCTGCCTGCTGCGCGAGGGCAACGCCACGGTTGCGACGATCGCTCAAGAAGTCGGCTACGAGTCCGAAGCGGCTTTCGCGCGGGCCTTCAAGCGTGCAGTGGGGCAGCCACCCTCGGCGTGGCGGCGCTCTCAGCGGGCCCGGTAAGCGGCGCAGGCCGATCAGGTGTCCCCATTTCCATTACCCGCAGCGGAGGTGCCCGATCATGGCCTATGACGAAGCTCTCGCCCAGCGCATCCGTGACAGCCTGCGTGAGCAGCCTGGTATCACCGAGCGACGGATGTTCGGGGGGATCGCATTCATGCGCGACGGCCACATGTTCGTCGGGATCTCCGACGATTCGTTGATGGCCCGCGTCGGGCCGGATCAGTACGAGCAGATGCTGGCCATGAAGCATGTGCGCAAGATGGATTTCACCGGCAGGCCGATGCGTGGCTACGTGTTTATCGACCAGGCGGGACTGAAGTCGCAAGAACAGTTGCTGGCATGGCTTGAGCGGTGCGCCGCCTTCGTGGGTACTCTTCCTGCGAAGCCGCGTACTCAAGCGAGTCCGGGGATGGACAGGTAGACATCAGGTCGCGGCATGCTCAGTCCTGCAATGGCGGCAACAGCCGTTGCAGCAGCGAGATCAGCGCTCCCTGCCGGTTCACCCCGACCTTCGTGTAGACCGACTGGAGCTGCGCCTTTACGGTCGCCATCGCGACACCATAGTCACCAGCCAGCTGGTCGAGGGATCGGCCGGAAGCAAGCCCCAAGGCCAGTCGGGATTCTGCCGGCGTCAGATTGAAGATCGCCTGAACCATCCGAATCTCTTCCGCGCGGTCGATTCTCCGGTCGCCGATCAGCACCAGGGCCATTGGCACCTGGTCTCCTGCCGGGAGCCCCGATCGCTCACTCAGGGGAATTACGGTGCATAACACCGGACTGGGCGAACCCGCACCGATCAGCAGGGAGGCGCCCACTCGCGCGTCGACGGCATCGGCGACCGCAGCCTTGAGGCGCGTCTCCTCGTCGGCCGAGCGCGCGCAAAGCCGCCCGGTCTTCGAGAACAATCCGGAGGAGGGCGTCCCGATCATCCGTTCGCCGGCGCTGTTGCTGAACCGGATGACCGCGTCCCTGGTCATGACGAACAGGGGTACCGACAGATGGCTCAGCGCCGACTCCCTGACCGTCAGATCCCGGCGCAGGCCGGCAATCTGCAATTGCAGCCTGGCTGCCCTGGAGAGGTGGGGCGTGAGCTCTTTCAATTGCGCCAGGGCCGCGTCGTTGAAGGGGCGCGCCTGCGGGCCGGCGCGTCGGGCAATCGCCAGCATGGCGTGCAGGCCCTGCTCTCCTGCCAGCCGAGTGCCGCACATGTACCGGGAGTCGAGCACCGGAATGAAATAGTCCTGGTAGAACTCGCTGCGGGCGACAAAGCGATCGTCGCAGATATGATGGCAGGCCATCCATTGCTGCACCGGCAGCGTCATCGCGTGGTTGCGGCGGGGATCGATGATGCCGTAGTAGTCGTTGTAAAGCCTGTCGACATGGGCTTGATCGGACGCTCCGCTGCCGACGGATCTGGTGAACGCAGCACCCCCTGAACGTTCGTCCCACAGCAGGATCTGACCGCCCTCGGCCTTGACGCTGGATGCGACTGCGGCAATGGCGTCCGTCCAGCGATCGGGCTCCAGCGCCGCTTCATAGATGAGTCCCAGGACCTTGGCATCCACTGGCGATCCCCCGAGGCGATTCGGCGATTGAAGCACGAACCGGCGACTCTCGTGGCGCGATCTGTTCTGCCGCCCCCTGCACCGGGTGCGCGCCGACCGGCTTCGCAATCGCTAAGTCATTTCTAGGATCCCGCCCGCTAGTCTTTCCCCGTGGACGCGTCGAGTGGCGCGCCATCGGTGCAAGCTCCCAGGACGGGATGAAGACGGTCCGGCGAACGTGCATCGATCCTTAACTGAAGCGGCCTTTGCGGTCGCGTCGAGGTGCAAAATGCTCAAGAAAAAAATCTGTGGCCTGGCCATGTCCCTGATGTCGGTGGCGGCCTTCGCGCAGAACCCGGTCGACAGCGACGGCGACAAATACAAGGTGGTCCTGGAGAACGACCAGGTCCGGGTCCTCGAGTACCGGGACATGCCGGGAGAGATCACCCACCAGCACCGCCATCCGGCTTTCGTGCTGTACGCGGTGACGCCTTTCAAACGCAAGATCCGCCTGCCGGACGGCAAGGTCCTGATGCGCGAGTTCAAGGCGGGGGAGGTGATGTATTCGCCCGACCAGACGCATATCGGCGAGAACGTGGGGACCACGCCGACCCACGTCATCATGGTGGAGATGAAGCGGCCGGTCAGTCCCTGACCGATCACGCCCCCGCCGGCCCGGGCTTGTCCGCCCGGACCGGAGCCGCGCGGTAGCATTGCCTGATCGTGCGGGAGAAAGACATGCTCTGGATCAGGCGTTTGATGCTGGCGTTCGCCGCGTCGGCATTGCTGGTGGCGGCGGGTTGCGGCGGCTCTTCGGAACCGCGTCGTCTCGACACCTGGGAGGCGGAAGGACTCTGGGCCGGCACTACCAGTTCCGGTGGCACCCTCGACGGCGTCATTCTGGATACCGGGGAGTACTGGCTGATCTACGGCTTTCGCGGGGTCGCCCGCAGCGTGGTCCACGGTTCGGGATTCTTCACCCGGGGCGCTCAGTTCCGCTCTGACGACGCGACCGACTACTTCTTTGGCTTTGACCGTCCGTTCTTCTCGTCGTTGGCGGCAACCGTCCAGCCTGCCTTTGCCATCAACGGCGAACTGTTCCTGGCCGACCAGCTGGAGGGCTTCGGCCTGGCCTATGTGCCGGATTACCGGTTACCCGCGGACCCGCGCGCCATCGTCGGACGGTGGCTCGGATCGGCGTCGACGTTGCTGTCCGCCGGGGACTTCGTGATCGACATCGATGCCTCGGGCAGCTTCACCGCATCGCTGGCCGGCGGCTGTGCCTACGGCGGGCGAATCCTGCCCAACCGCGGCGGTCGCAACGTCTTCGACATTTCGATGGCATCCCTGCCCAGTTGCCCCTTCCTCTATTCTGCCAACGGGGTGCTGATCGCCACCGGCGGCAGGCTGGTGATCACCGCGGTGACGCCGGATCGCCGGGATGTCTTCTACGCCGTCGGCCGTTGACCGCGCTGTGACTTCTCAGGCCGGACGGGCTGGTTGTCCGGGCGGAGCATGACCGGCCGGCGCCGACCGGCTCAGGGGCAGCATCCGGTGGATGAAACGGCGCCGTTCGTAGAAGTGCTTCTTCAAGCAGTGACCGACATGCCAGGCAATCACCACCAGCGCAGCGTACGCCAGCAGCACGTGCACCGCCAGGGCGGTGCCGGCAAGCACCGGACGCTGGCCGATCGGGTTGGGTAGTGCCCAGGCGCCGAACAGTCTGACGCCGTAGTCGCCGGCCATCACGAAGACATACCCGCTGACCGGCAGAACCAGCAGCGCGAGGTACATCAGCGATTCCAGCCGGTGGCTGAGTCGTCTCTCGGGTTCAGTCAGCAGCGGCGACCAGTCGGGCAGGGGTGTGGTGGAGCGCCATACGAACCTCGCGACCATCAGTGCCAGGAGCACCAGGCCGAACGACTTGTGCCAGTCGTAGAAGAAGTTCTGGCCGGCGCCCGGGCTCAGGTGGGTCATGATCTTGGCGGCAACGTACTGGAGCAGCACCAGTGTGAACACCGTCCAGTGCAGGGTCTTGGTGACCGCTCCGTAGCGATGGGCCGTGTTCATGAACGGCATCACCAACCCTCCTTGCAGCCGCCAGGCGCGGCCGATCAGCTTTCGTTCTTCGGTATGAACTTCAGCGCCACGCCATTGTTGCAGAATCGCGTGCCGGTCGGAACGGGACCATCCTCGAATACGTGTCCGTGATGTCCGCCGCAGCGGGTGCAGTGGTATTCCGTGCGCGGCATCAGCAGCTTGTAGTCGGTACTGGTGGACAACGCGTCCGGTATCGTGGTGAAGAAGCTGGGCCAGCCGGAACCGGAATCGTATTTCATCTCCGAAGTGAACAAGGGCTGGTCGCAGCCGGCGCACACGAACACGCCCTCACGATGTTCGTCGTTCAGCGGGCTGGTGAAGGCCCGCTCGGTGCCCTCTTTGCGCAGGACTTCGAACGCCGCCGGATCCAGCTTGCGGCGCCATTCCTGGGTGCCCAGTTCCACCGGCTCGGGCGACACCTCGGCCTTGACACCGGCCGGCAGCAATTCCCGCCAGTTCTTCTGAAGCTCTTCGACTTGCTTTGTCATGGTGATCCGTCCTTTGAAGACAATGGTGCCGCCGCCGGCAATAGCGCAGCGAAGGGAGCGATTGATTTTAAACTTCCGGACCGCACCGCCATGCCATTCCAGGCAGGCGCCGGCGGAATTCCGCTGCCGACCCGATGAATCCTTCCCTGCCTTCCCAGACGTCTCCGGCATCGCAGACCCAGCCGCCGGTGCAGGCACTGTGGGCTACCCGCCCGATGGCGGTGCTGCCGGCATCGCGGCTGGATCCGGCCGGCCTTCGCCGGGTCGACCTGCGGGCCATCCTCGCACTGGCCTTGCCGCTGTTCCTGAACTCCGGCATCCAGGCGATCCTCAACCTGACGGACACCTGGTTCATCGGCCGGATCTCAGCGACGGCGGTGGCCGCCATCGCCGCGGTGCACTGGCTGATCCTGGGGCTGCTGCTGCTGTTCGGCGGTGTGGCGATGGCGGTGCAGACTTTCGCGGCGCAGGCCTATGGCGCCGGCCGTTTCCGGCGCGCCGGCCTGGCAACCTGGAGCGGCTTATGGGCGTCGGTGCCGTCCTGCCCGTGTTCGTCGGACTGGGGCTGGCCGGCCCGGCCGTGCTGCCGGCGTTGAACTTCGATCCCGCGATCACCGCGCTGGCGGTGCGAGTACTGGGAGCCGCGGATGGCAGGGGGCGTGCTGGCGTTGCTGCTGTGGGCTCCGATGTCGTATTTCTACGGCACCGGCCAGGTCCGTACGGCCGTGGTGATCAACCTGGCGGTGGCGCTCGCCAATGTGGTGCTGGACGAGACTGCTGATGTTCCGCCTGGGAATGGGCATGGCAGGCGCGGCCTGGGCGACCAACGCCGCCCTGGCGCTTGGCTGTCTGGTGTCGCTGGTGATTTTCACGCGATTTCCGCTCGGCCGGCGACGCTACGCCGGCCACCTGCTCTGGCGCCCGCGACCGTCCGCCATCCTCGCCATGTTCCTCGTCGGACTGCCGATCGGTGCCATGATCGCTTTCGACCTGCTGGGCTTGGCGGTCTTCCAGCTGCTGATGACCCGCCTCGGGGTGGTCGAGGCTGCCGCCACCCAGATCGTGATGATGCTGACGTCGCTTGCCTACATGCCGGCGGTGGGCCTTGGCATGGCCGGGACCACGCTGGTCGGCCAGTCGGTCGGAGCGGGCAATCCCGCATGGGCGCGCAAGCTCGGCAACTGCGTCACGCTGATGGCGATGATCCACATGGGCGGCGTGGGTTTGGCGCTGGCGCTGGCCGGGCCCTGGCTGGCTCCGATGTTCGTGTCGTCGGGCGATGCGCACGCGGCGGCGGTGGTGTCGCTGACGGTGACACTGCTGTGGATCGCCGCCTGTTACCAGGTCTTCGACGGCCTGCAGCTTGGCGCCGGGTTCTGCCTGCGCGGTGCGGGTGATACGCGGTTTCCCGCCGTGATGCTGCTGCTGCTGTCCTGGATGGTGTTTCTGCCGCTGACCCATCTGCTGACTTTCGAGTCCGGGCACGGTCCGATCGCGGCGCTGCCCGGCTTCGGGCTGGGCGCGGTCGGCGGCTGGTGGGCGGCCGTCATCTACGTCGTGCTGCTCGGATTGGCACTGGGCGCGACGCTGGTCGTCCGGCCGCTGGATGTCGATGCGTCTGGTCTAGGTAGCTCCGACAGGCTCTTGCGCCCCTAGAACAGCTGCGGCGCGGTGACCCGAGACCGTCCGGATCGCCGCGCTCGAGGCTGGACGCCTTGACCCCGAGCAGCCTGATCGCGCCGCCGCATCGCCAGCCGCCCGAGGCAGACCAGCGCCGCCTGCTCGATATCGGCGGCAGGGCAGTTCGCCGGCTCAGCGACAGGTCCCGGGTCACCCGGGTGAAGTCGTCGTAGCGCATCTTGAGGCCGATCGTCCGGGCGACGTAGCCGCCCCGCGTCAGATCGCAGCGACCTGCGCCGCCATGTCGCGCACCAGGGCGAGGATTTCGCCGGCGTCGTGCCGCGGATGCAGGTCCTGCTCGAACGTCGTCTCGCGACTCCTCGACTTGGGTTCGCTCTCGATGACGACCGGCCGGTCGTCGATGGCCGTTGGCGACCTTGATCAGCCACCGGCTGTAGGTCGGGCCGAAGTGTTTCTGCAGCAGGGCGGGTGGCGCCGCAGCCACCGCGCCGATGGAATCGATCCCCAGGGTGGTGAGCCGCGCACTGGCCTTCGGCCCGATGCCGTTGATGCGGTCAGCCGGCAGCGGCCAGATGCGGGACTGGAGATCGTCGTAGGTGATCAGCGTCAACCCGTCGGGTTTGTCCAGGTCCGACGAGATCTTGGCGAGCAGCTTGTTCGGTGCGATGCCTACCGAGCAGGTGAGGGCGGTCGCTTCGAGGATCGCCTGTTTCATCGCTCGTCCGATCGTCACGCTGTCCTCGGTTCTCGCGCTCAGGTCGAGATACACCTCGTCGATTCCGCGATCCTCCATGCGCGGCTCGATCTGCGCCAGCGCGGCCTTGAAGCGGCGGGAATAGGTCCGGTATGAGTCGAAGTCCACCGGCAGGAAGACACAGTCGCGACAGAGCTGCGCCGCCTTGCGCAGCGGCATGCCCGAGCGGATCCCGAACTTGCGTGCGGCATAGGTGGCGGTGGTGACGACGCCGCGGCTGTCGGGATTGCCGCGCCCGCCGATCGCCACCGGCCGATCCTTGAGGTCAGGCCGGCGCAACAACTCCACCGACGCGTAGAAAGCGTCCATGTCGACGTGGGCTATGCGGCGGCTTGCATCAGGGCTGGCATCGGTCATGGCGGGATTATCCAGCATGAGTCTGCGGCATACTCGCGGGATGAAACGGATTCCGGGAACCGCCCTGCTGGCAATGCTCATGCTCGCCGGCGCTGCCCTCACCGGAGGGCAGGACGTCGCGGCGCAGCGTCGGGTTCTGTCGCTCACGCCGGCCGAGTTGACCGTGCAACTGGCATCCCGGTTCCCGCAGCGGCGTTGCCTGCTCGCGCTCGCCTGCGTGACGCTGTCCGATCCGGTGGTGAAGCTGGCCAACGGCGATCCCCGGGTCTTCGTCATTGCACGCGCCAGCCCCGACGTGGGCAGCCAGCCGCTCGGTGCCGGTACCATCGAAGTGGCCGGCAAGCCCAGGTACGAGGTGGCCACCGGTGCGCTCTTCGTGGATGCGCCCGAAATCCTTCGCATGGATTTCGCGGACCTCCCGCCGGCCTATGTCGCGCCCGCCACCGAGTTGACCCGCGGGCTGCTGGTCGATTACCTGAGCCGGACGCCGGTCTGGGTCCTGGATGAGCGCGACGCCCAGCAGGCGCTGGCCAAGCTGGTGTTGCGCAAGATCGAGGTCCGGGATGGACGCCTGCGCCTGGTGATCGGCGACGAGGATTGAACCCTGAGATCTGAACCCTGAAGCCTGAAGCCTGACCTGAGCCTGACCCCTGACCCCTGACCCCTGTTCGACCGACATTCACTCTGCCGGCGCGAGTCGCGTCGGCAACCGGACCCGAGGAACGCTGAGATGGATCTATCGGAAGTTGCCCGCCTCCTGGACCGCAAGTGGGACGACGACATCGTGCCGCGCCTGGTCGACTACGTGAAGATCCCGGCCAAGTCGCCGTCCTTCGATCCGTCCTGGTCCGCCCATGGCGAACTCGATTTGGTTATCAAGGCCGCCCACGCGTGGTGCGCCCGCCAGCCGATCAAGGATCTCAAGCTCGAGATTATCTGCCTGCCCGGCAGGACACCCTGCCTGTATTTCGAGGTCCCGGCAACCGGCGGGCTCGGCAACGACAGTTCAGTGCTGTTCTATGGCCATCTCGACAAGCAGCCGGAGATGGACGGCTGGCGCGAGGACCTGGGTCCGTACCGGCCGGTGCTGGAGAACGGCCGCCTTTACGGCCGCGGCAGCGCCGACGACGGCTATGCGGTCTACGCCGCGTTGTCGGTCATTCAGTCGCTCGACGCGCAGGGCATCGCAAGGCCACGCTGCGTCGGTCTGATCGAAACCTGCGAGGAATCCGGTTCCCCGGATCTGCCGGCATATCTCGACCTGCTTGCGCCGCGATTCGGCGACGTGCTTCTGGTTGCCGGGCTGGACTCGGGGTGCGGGAACTATGATCAGCTCTGGGTGACGACCTCCTTGCGTGGCCTGATCGGGGGCACACTGACCGTGGAGATGCTGACCGAGGGCGTGCACTCCGGTAACGCCAGCGGCATCATCCCGTCGACCTTCCGCATTGCCCGACGCTTGTTGAACCGGCTGGACGACCCGGATAGCGGGCAGCTGCTGATGCCTGAGTTTTCCGCCGCCATCCCCGCGGAACGCCTGGCCCAGGCCGGGCGCGCCGGCGACATTCTGGGCGAGGCCGTCTGGCGGCAGTTTCCCTGGGTCGGGTGCGATCACTCGCCGGACGGCAGCCGCTCGGCCCACCTGCACGCCATGCCGACCACGACCGACCCGGTGGAGGGGATCCTGAACCGCACCTGGCGCGGCGCGCTGTCGGTGACCGGGGCTGAACACCTGCCGCGGATCGCCGACGCGGGCAACGTGCTCAGGCCCCGGACCGCGCTGAAGCTCAGCCTGCGATTGCCTCCGACGATCGACGGGGCTTCGGCCGCCGCCGCGATGAAGCGGGAACTGGAACGCGACCCGCCGTACAACGCACGGGTGCGCTTCGAGTTGGACGCCGCCGCCAGCGGCTGGAACGCACCCGAAACCGCCGGCTGGTTGAAGCAGGCGGTGGACCGGGCCTCTGATCAGGCCTTCGGCAGGCAAGCCGCCTGGATGGGAGAAGGCGGAACCATTCCGTTCATGAACATGCTGGGCGTCAAGTTCCCGCGGGCGCAGTTTCTGATCACGGGTGTCCTCGGACCCGGTTCCAACGCCCACGGCCCGAATGAATTCCTCGACCTCGGCTATGCCCGCAAGCTGTCGCTCGCGGTTGCGTCGGTGGTCGCGTCCATCGGCCGGAACTGATCCCGCACCCGGGCCGTAGCGGCGCCCGGGTTCATCGCTCAGCTGCAGATGCCGAGAATCTTTTCCTGCTGGTTGCAAATGCGCTTGGGCGTAGCCGTCGGCTGCGGCGCGGACGCCGCCGACGGCGCTACCTCCCCGGCCACGCAGGACTGGATCTGCCGGCTGGTCTGCGGGTAGTAGGCCCAGCCGCGGCCGACCGGCGGCAACTCGAGCTTCACTTCCTTCCACTTGGGGTGGCCTTGCGCCTGCAGCTTGCTGAAGTTCTCACAGAGCGAGCGGGAAAAGCGCGTGAGGTATTCGCGAGTACCGGGCTGCTCATAGTTGTAGGTCACCAGGAAAGCCTTGACGGCCAGCGACGGAACGTCGTCGGCCAGCAGATTCGGATAGCTCGACGCTTTCACCGTGGTGCTGAAGTAGGTCTTCAGCGCCTCCTTGCTGGCGGTCGACTCCGGATCGAACTTGAGCAGCTTGATCAGTGATCTCGCCTCCGGTTTCATGTCGGCCAGCACCTTGGCAGGCTGGCCTGCGACGATGATCACCACGTCGACGCTCTTGTCGGTGACCAGTTTGGAGAGGCCTTCGTCGTTACTGAGGAACTGGGATTTGTCGTCGGGGACGGCGGTGCCGAACATCTGGCGGTAGAGGGTTGCCGCAGTCAGGGCGGTGCCGCTGCCCAGCGGACCCATGCTGATGCGCTGGTCCTTGATCTCGTGCACGAAGTCGAACGGGGCGTCCTGGCGAGTGACGAAATAGATCTCCTCGTTGTAGAGCGGCAGGATCAGGCGGAGAGGGCTGATCAGGCCCCGGGCTTCACGACTGCCGCTTGCGGCGAGGTCCAGGTAGGCCTGGTAGACATCCGACTGCACCAGCGCGAACTTGACGTTGGGCTCGTAGCGCAGCCGCTTGACGTTCTCCGCTGACCCAGCCGAGGGCAGAGCCTCCAGTTGGATGTCCGCCGCCGGCGCGACGAAATTGGCGAGGTCCTTGCCGATCTGAATGTACGTGCCACGCTCCGATGCGGTGACGATCTTGTACTCGACGGCCAGCGCTCCGCCGCTGGCAGCCGCATGCAGCGCCAGGGCCAGCAGGACGGGTCGGAACAGGCGGTGCAGGGACATCAAGGTTGTTTTCACTGTTGGACTTTGCCGCAAAGGCTGAGGGCCTGGAGTTCGGGCCGGCAGGCTGCCGGGCCGCTGGCCGCAGGCGTCGCCTGCGGAATGGAAGTGGGTGTTTTCGGCGCGGCGGGTTCGGGCGCTGCGCGTGAGGGTGCGGGTGGTGCCGATGGGCCGGATTCGGCGACGGCGGCCGGCACGCTGCTGACAGGCGGCTCCGGCGTTGCCGTCGATGCAGGCGCAGGAGCCCCCGTGGCCGCAGTCGCGGGGGTGGCAGCAGCCGACGGCTTGGCGGGCGCAATAAGAGAGTCGGCCTCCGCGGGCGTGGCCGACAGGGTGGAGGGGGTGGCTGGCGGGGGCGCGACGACCGGCGCGGGCGCGACGACCGACGCAGGAGGCGGGGCGAGGTCGAATGGGCCGCCTGGCGCAGCCACATCGGGCTCCAGTCCCGGGGCGACGGGCTTGTCCGCACCGGCCGGCGAGCCTGGCGCTGGCCCTGCGGGCCTGGCGGCCGTGACGTCCTCAACGGGGGCGGCACCAGAGGGGGCAGCAGCGGAGGGGGCAGCAGCGGAGGGGGCAGCAGCGGAGGGGGCAGCAGCGGAGGGGGCGCCAGCGGCGGTTGGTGGGGTAGATCCGGTAGCGGTGGCCGGGGCGCTATCCGGGGCCGCGAACGGTGGCGAGGCGATGTCACGCGCAGGCGTCGGGGCCGGCGCAGCGGTGGTGGCCGGCGTCGGGGCCGTCGTTGCGGCCGCCCCCGGCATCGCCGCCGGGATCGCCGGGGCCGGAATCGACGCGGAAGGTTCCTCGGCGGCCACCTTGGGACCGAGGGTATCGATCCCGGACGTATTTTCCCCGGCCTGACCCGCCGTGCCTTGCGAGGGCGATCCGGTGCCGGGCGTCGTTTCAGAGGCCGGCCTGGCCGGGGCCGCCAGCGCCGGGGCTGTGGATGGAGCGGGGGCAGGGCGAGCATCCGCCTCAGGCGGACGCGGCGGCCGGGTCGTCAGCTGCGTCGGTGACCTGGTGGCGCTTCGTCCGGTTGCGGTCGCGGCGGGTGGCGACGCTACCGGCGAGGCTGCCTCAGCGGGGGGCAGTTGCAGTGCCGGGGTCGCCGAGGGGACCGGTTTGGAGGCGGGGACAGGGTTTGAGGGAAGAGCCAGGCTCGAGGCAGGAACCGGGCTTGAGGCAGGAACCGGGGTTGAGGAAGGAGCCGGCAGAGCCGCTCGCCTGGCCACCCCGGAGGGGCTGGGGACAGTGAGATCCACCGTTTCCTGGGCTGTGCCGCCGTCCTGGGATGTGGCCGATGCAATGCCGGTCGACGGCGTCGCCGCCTCTTTCGATACCGGCACCGGCGCCGGACGCAGCAGTTTATGCGGGGAGGCAATCTCGCGCGCGGTGCCGGTTGAATCCTGGTCTGCGTATCCGAGCAGGTAGACCACCGCAACCGTTGCGGTCAGCGCGAGCAGCCCCATGAAAAGGGCGGTGCCGAATCGTCGGTCGGGACGGGTCTCGACGGCCAGCAGTGCATTGCCCGCACTCCCTCTTCCGGGTTGAGCCGAACCGGGATACGCAGCCTGTGGGACGTCGACGACGTCGGAGGCCTGCAGCGGCATCCGGTCGGGGCGGCGCGCCCGGTTGCCGCCCGCCGGGTCCGGGGGCGGTTGCGTCCGCGAGGGAGGCAACACCAGTTCCGACGTCGGCGGATTCGGCGTGCCTCGCGTGCTGGCTTTTTCGATCAGGCGCCGCGTGGCTGCGAATGCCTGAGTATTGGCGGCAAGGTGCTCTTCATCGGATTCGGTTTCGGCGCCGGCGGCACCGGGGACTGCCCACGGGATGTCCACCCGGATGCTGGGGCGAGCCGGAAACTCCGTCTTGCAGGCGGGGCAATTCACAGCCTTCGCCACCGCAACAGCCCCGCAGACCCGGCACGGTTTCAGGTGCAGGGCCGCACCGCAGTCGTTGCAGTAGTTCGTGCCCACCGGGTTCGGGTGGTCGCAATAGGCACAAGCCTGGAATTGCATTGTCGCTGCCAGCCAATGAGCGGGTCACCCGCTTACCGCAAAGCTTACTGCAGTTAGCGGGCGCCGGGAAACAGTTCGAACGTCCTACAACTGGCGGTCCGCGGTGATGAACCGGTCGAGAAAATATCCATGGTTGCCGGACTGCTGCGCCAGCACCGTCAGGCGCCTGAAGGCATGTGAGATCTTCATTTCCTCGGCCATGCCCATGCCGCCGTGCAACTGGACCGACTCCTGCGCTACTTTGGTAGCGGCCCGGGCGATCAGCACGCGGGCCGCGGCGATAGCCTTGATGCGTTCGAGCGCGGATACCTGGCCATTGGCGGCCGCATCGTACTTGGAGCAGGCCAGCGCCGCCATCGAACGGACCTGTTCGAGTTCAACATGAAGGTCCACGATACGGTGTTGCAGTGCCTGGAAGCTGCCGATCGTCGTGCCGAATTGCTTGCGGGTCTTGAGGTATTCCAGCGTCGCCTGGCAGGAAAAGTCGATTACGCCCACGGCCTCCGAACATAGCAGCGCGCTGGCAAAGTCAGCGGCGTCTTCGATTGCCCCGGATGCGGTGGCTCCGCGTGCGAGGAGCTGTCGTTGCGCCAACACGACTTTGTCGAATGAGACATCCGCAATCCGCTGGTTGTCCAGCGCCCGGCCGCCATGACGATTGAGAGACGGCGTATCTGCAGGCAGGAGAAACAATCCGACCTCACCGCCGGCCGGCACGGTGTCGCCACCGGCGGTGTCCCCGGAAAGGCTTGCGGAGACCAGCAGATCCTGGGCTCCCAGGGCACCGATGACGCCGGGGACTGTGCCGCTCACCTCCCAGCCGTCGTCGGTGGCACTGGCGACGAGGCCCGCGGCGGCACCCGGCGCAGCGGATACCCACGCGAGGCGCCGCTCGCCGGTCATCGCCTCCTGCAGAACTTCCGTTGCACGCGATCGGTCCGCAGCGGTCCCGGTGCCGGCTGCGGCCTGGTCCAGCAGGCGAAGCGCCACCAGTTGCGCCAGCACCGGTTCAACCACCAATGCCTGGCCCAGCAACGTCATCGGTCGCATCAGGTCGACCGCGCCACCGCCAAAGCCGCCAGCCGCTTCCGATACCGGCAGGGAGAGGATGCCGAGATCGGCCAGCCGCGACCAGAATGCAGGGCTGAATCCGCTGTCCGACTCGATGAAGGCCTTGCGTTGTTCGATGCCATATTGCTGATTGAGCAGGCGCTCGAGCGAGTCGCTGAGCTGGCGCTGCTCGTCGTTGAGTTGAAAGTCCATGTCTCTGTTCCGCCCGGAGTTGAGAAGAGCTACAGGCCCAGCATCATCTTGGCCATGATGTTGCGCTGTATCTCGTTGGAGCCGGCATAGATGGAAGTCTTGCGGAAATTGCAGTAGCGCAGGCCGAGCGTCGCCGCGTACTTCGCTTCATCGCCTTCGGCATCGGAAATCCGCATGGCGTCCGCGCCGCCGGCTTCCATCGCAAGTTCGGTCAGTCGTTGCTGGATTTCCGTACCGCGGATCTTCAGCATCGAAACTCCCGCACCCGGCGACTTGCCGCCGCGCAACTGGTCCAGGAAACGGAGGTTGGTGATTTCCAGGGCCATCAGATCGATTTCCAGCTCCGCCAGCCGGTCGGCAAAGCGGGGATCATCCAGCAGCGGCCGGCCGTTGCGCTGGCGGCTCGCGGCGTAGCGCTTGAGGGTGGCCAGTTCGCGCTTCGATGCGCCAACCCTGCCGGTGTTGAGCCGTTCATGTCCAAGCAGGAACTTGGCAACGGTCCAGCCCTTGCCTTCCTCATGGACCAGGTTCTCCAGCGGCACCTTGACGTTCTCGAAGAAGACTTCATTGACCTCGTGGCCGCCGTCCATGAGGATCAGCGGGCGCACAGTGATGCCCGGTGTCTTCATGTCGATCAACAGGAAGCTGATGCCTTCCTGACGGATCGAAGTGCCGAAGTCGGTCCGGACCAGGCAGAAGATCCAGTCGGCGAAATGCCCCATCGTCGTCCAGATCTTCTGACCGTTGACGAGGTAGTGATCCGATCGGCGTTCGGCACGGGTCTTCAGCGACGCCAGGTCCGACCCCGAGCCCGGCTCCGAATAGCCCTGGCACCAGAAGTCGTTGCCATGATAGATCCTCGGCAGGAATCGCTCCTTCTGGGCTTGCGTGCCGAACTGGATCAGTACCGGGGCGCACATCGCGAGGCCGAAGGGCACCAGGGGCGGGGCACCCGCCAGCCCGCACTCCTCCTCGAAGATGTAGCGCTGAACGGCATTCCAGTCGGTGCCGCCCCACTCGACCGGCCAGGATGGCGCCACCCAGCCCTTGGTGGCGAGAATCCGCTGCCAGGTCAGGAGGTCCTCGCGGTCGAGTTCCTGGTAGGCGGCCACCTTTTCTTTGAGGTGGGGCGGGATATTGGCTTGCAGCCAGCTGCGCACTTCGGTGCGAAAGGCCGCTTCGTCCGCAGAGTAGTTCAAGTCCATCTGTATCCTCCCGCGATCTGATTCTGTTGCCGTCAGCCGTAGTACTGCTGCGCGACATCCAGCGATTGCTCGATCGCCTGAAACGATGTCGATTCCGGCGGCTTCAGTGCCTCGATACATGCTACACGACCCGCCAGGCTGCCACGAACGACCGGGCCGGCCAGGGCATGCATCGGATTGGCCGCCTTGAGCGGTGCAAGCTGGTGTTCGGCCAGTTGCACGTGGGTGATGAGCGCCGCGTGCTGCCCGACCACCGCAACCACGTCCTCGCCGGCGAGTGCGATGCAACCGACGTCCAGTGTCAGGCCGAAGCCGGCGCTGGCAATCAGAGTCACCAGGCGGGCGGCTTCGTCATGGTCAACCAGGAAGTCATTGCCGTAGCCGGCGTCGATCGGTTCGACGCTCAGGCAGACGCCAAGGCGCTCGGCCTGCGCCGCCAACGGGCCGAAGAAATCGGCGGCTTCTGACAATGCCGTCTCGTGTTCCAGGCTGCCGCGTCGGCGATTGCGCCAGGAGCCGAATACCAGCTGCCTGGCGCCCAGTTCCGCCGCTGCCTGGAGAACCGTGCGCAGGTGGGTGCCGGTGCGGCGACGCACCTCGTCGTTGCCGAAGATATCGAGCCCGTCGGTGCCGTGCAGCAGGGCTTGCAGGCCGGTGACTTCGATGCCATGTTGCTGCCAGAAGCGTCGGATCGCCCGCCAGTCTGCGCCGGTTGCCTCGGCGATCCGGTCGAAATAGCGGGTCGGCGCGATGTCGATTGCGTCGATACCTCGTCGCTGAAGCAGGCGCGCCACATCTCGATCGAGGTCTCGCTCCCAGAGCAGATTGGAGACGCCGAGGCGCATGGGAGCAGCTTGTCGTACCTGACTCAGTAGAGCGTGAAGCGGTAGGCGAACCCGACCAGCAGGGAAGGCTGCCAGGCCTGCTTCACGATCGGGCTCTTCGCTGCCGGCCCCACCAGTCGCACCAGGCTCAGGCGGGTGACCCAGACCCAGTGTTCGGAAGGTTCGCCGACCAGGCCGAGCGAGCCGGACACCTCGCGCAAACCGGCCTTGGGGGCGTAGAGCGGCAGGCCGCTGGCCGCCTGTTCCGTAGGGCCGATGCCGTAGTTGTTGTCCATCGACTTGGCGTCGACCAGGGTCAGACCGGCATCGGCGCTGAACATCAGTTTCGGGCGCAGCTGGTTGCGCCAGCCGATACCAATCGGCAGTTCGATCCCCTTCTGGCGCCCGAGCACGTCACCGACCAGTGTGGTGGTGATCACGAGGTCGGGGTTGATGTAGTAACGCATCCGCAGCCTGGCGATCAGCGTGCTGGGGAGTTCCTTCAACCCCAGTCCGGGCGTCCTCTTCACCGATGCGCCGGCCTCGATTGAGCGACGCGCCGAAGCCGAAGGCAAACGAGTTCCGGCGGTAGAGCGGTCCGGTGAGGCCGGTTTCAGCGCTGCGGTTGGTGCCCGCAGAAGCCGTGGCCCTGGAAACGCTCGAGGTGCTGATCGAATAGCCGCGCCAGACCAGACGGGCCGCAGGCGCCAGCCCGAAGCCGATCTTGTCGGAGCCGGAATAGCTGGGTGAAACGCTGCCGGCCAGTCCGATCGCGAATCGGATGTCATCCAGTTCCGGCTCGTCATCGACGATTTCCGGCAGGGTTCCGGGCCGGCCCGGAGGACCGATCGGTGTCTGGGCAGTGGCCGACGTAGTAAGAAGTGCGAAAAGGACGCCGGTGATCAGGCATTGAGATCGGATCCGGGCATAAGGTCGGCTGATGTGTCGCATTGTGGCGATAGGTAGGTCGCAGTGGCTCATTTCGTGGAAAATAGTGACCTTCCCACTCGGTCGGAAGCGCGCGGTCTTGAGATCAGCTCTTCCCCTGAGACAGCTGACCAGCACCCGGCAGTCTATTGATGATCAAAACATAAGTAGCGTCTTGGATACAGATTCTCTGCTGCGATCCGGATCGGCAAGCCTGAAGGTGTTGCTTATTGAGGACGATCCGGCGTGGCAACACCTCGTTCTGGTCGGACTTGGCGAGCGTGGCATCGACGTTCAGGTCGTCGATTCGCTGACGAAGGCACTGCCGGTATTTGGACGCAGCAGCCCCGATGCGGTACTGCTCGACGACACGCTGCCCGACTCCGATGGCTTCGACGCCATCGGTCGCCTGCGTGAACTGATCGCCCCGCGCCAGATCCCGATCGTGATGCTGTCCGGGCGCAACGACGAATCGATGATCGACCGGGCCTTCCAATGCGGCGTAAGCGACTATTTTCTCAAGTCGCTGCAGTGGACTCTCCTGTCGGAGCGCCTGCTCCATCTCGTCAGCGCGGCCAAGGCGCAGGCGGCACTGGCGGACAGCCGGCTGCAGCTCGACCGCGTCAAGGACATGGCCTCGGTCGCCCAGGAAAGTGTGCGCTCGATGCGTGAGCAGACTCATCGCGACCAGCTGACCGGCCTTGCCAGCCGGACCGGTTTTCTCGAACTCGGGGAGGCCGGTCTGCGCCAGCCGCGAGCGCCCGGGCACTGCGCGGCGATTCTGCTGGTCAACGTGGACCGCTTCAAGCGCCTGAACGATTCGCTCGGCCAGAAGGTCGGCGACCGGGTGCTGGTAGAAGTCGGCCAGCGGCTGCAGCACGCGTTCCGCAACCTCGCGGCGGCACCCGCGGACGGCGCCGAGACGGCAGGCGAACCGGCCCAGCGTGGCGGCCTGATCATCGGTCGCCTCTCCGGCGACGAATTCGCCCTGATGTTCCCGAGCCTGCCATCGGAAGCCGCTGCCGAGAAGACGGCGGAAATCGCCTTCGCCCATCTGCGAACGGCCGGTCTCTTTCGATGGCCTCGACATGCTGCTGCGCTGCTCGATCGGCATGGCCGTCTATCCGACTCACGGTCGCAACATCGAGGTCCTGCTCGCCAAGGCGGATGTCGCGCTCGGCGTCGGCAAGCGCCAGGGCGGCAATTCCGCCGTCCTGTTCAGCGCCGAGTTCGGCGAGAATCTGCGCAGCAACTTCGACCTGGAAGCGGCGCTTCACACCGCGGTCGATCGCAATGAACTGGTGCTTCACTACCAGCCGATCGTCGATGCCCGCACCGGTCGGATCACCGGCGCAGAAGCGCTGATGCGCTGGATGCGCGGGGGGCCAGATGATCACGCCGGCATCGTTCATCCCGCTGGCCGAGGAAAACGGCCTGGTCTTCCGCATGGGCGAATGGGCGATCTCCGAAGCCTTGCAGCAGGTGCGTCGCTGGCAGCTGCGGGGCGTGGGCGTGACCAGCGTCTCGGTGAACATCAACGTCCGCCACCTGGTTCAGCCATCGCTGACCAAGGCGGTCGCGCAGGCGCTGGAAGCGACCCAGTTGCCGCCCAGCACCCTCACGCTGGAATTGACCGAGTCGGACGTGATGCAGGACATCGAGAAGGCGCTGACGGCATTGCGCATGCTCAAGGACCTTGGCGTGCGGCTCGCGCTTGACGACTTCGGCACCGGCTATTCGTCGCTCGCCTACCTGACGCAATTGCCGCTCGATTGCCTCAAGATCGACCGCTCCTTCATCCAGGAGATGCAGATCAATCCGCAGCAATTGATGGTGGTGCGCGGCATCGTGGCGCTCGGTTCGGCCCTGCGTCTCACCATCACCGCGGAGGGCGTGGAAAACCGGGACGAACTGGTCGCATTGCAGAAAATGGGTTGTCAACTGGTGCAAGGCTATTACTTCACCCGGCCACTGACCGCCACGGATTTCGAAACCTGGTGGCGAAAGACCGGGGTCAATCCCGCCTCGCTGGTCGCCACCGGCAGCGGCGCGCAAGACGCGATCGTGGTGTGACCGACGCCCGGGTCGATCCGCGCGCCGCTCTCAAGCAAGCCGCCGCAGGACAGGCAATGCGCTTTCTCACGCCGGGCAAAGTCGTGGGCGTCGGCAGCGGGTCCACCGTCGCCTTCTTCATTGAAGCGCTGGCGAGCTCGACGCTCCGATTTTTCGCGTGCTGTCTCCAGTTCCGAGCGCAGCAGCAGCCTGTTGCGGGAAGCGGGAATCGAGGTGCTCGAACTGAACGAGGTGGACGGCATCGATGTCTATGTCGACGGCGCCGACGAAGTGGATCCCGCCTTTGCGCTGATCAAGGGCGGTGGCGGCGCGCTGACACGGGAGAAGGTCATTGCGCAGGCGAGCCGGCAGTTCGTCTGCATCGTCGACGAGTCCAAGCAGGTGCCGGTGCTCGGGGGCTTTCCCCTGCCCGTGGAGATCATCCCGATGGCACGGTCGCTGATTGCGGGTGAACTGCGGGACATCGGCGCGACAGTGTCACTGCGCGATGGATTCGTCACCGACAACGGCAACCTGATCCTCGATGCGGCCGGCCTGCGAATCGACGATCCCCTGGAACTGGAGCGCCGGATCAACCAGTGGCCTGGTGTTGTCACCGTGGGCCTGTTCGCCCGGCGCCGCGCGGATGTGCTGCTGGTTGCCGGCACTGCCGGCGTTCAGGAACTCTTCGCCCGGCAGCTGTAACCGCTCAGTGCGACGGGGGCACGTAGCCCACCGGCTGGTCGCCGCCGTCACCGAAGAAGTAACTTTCCATCTGCTGGGCCAGGTACTTGCGGGCCCGGGTGTCGGCGAGGTTGAGGCGGTTCTCGTTGACCAGCATCGTCTGGTGCTTCAGCCAGGCCTGCCAGGCTTCCTTGGACACGCTCTCCCAAAGCTTCTTGCCCAGTTCCCCCGGGTAGGGCGGAAAATCCAGCCCCTCCGCTTCCTTCTTCAATTTGATGCAATGAACGGTACGCGACATCGGCTGCTCCTGGCTGGTCTCTTCGACCTCGATTCTAGTCTGCCTGCCGCGTACGCCCCCTTTGCAAGCCCGTCGCGCCTCCCTCCTTCTGCCGCGTTGCCTCCTTAGAGTGTCTTCAGCAGGACCAGCGATTTGCGCTGCCAGTTGTACAGCTTCTTGCGCGAGACCGGCAGGTCGTCGACGCTACCCAGCACGAAGCCGCGGCGCAGGAACCAGTGCGCGGTGCGCGTGGTCAGGACGAACAGGCGGGTGATGCCCAGCGCCCGCGCGCGCTGCTCGATCCGTCGCAGCAGGCGCTCGCCGTCCCCCAGTCCCTGCGACTCCGGATTGACCGCCAGGCAGGCCATTTCCGCCAGGTTTTCCTCCGGGAATGCGTAGAGGCCGGCGCACCCGAAGATGACGCGATCGTGCTCGATCACGGTGAAATTGGTGATTTCCGCTTCGATGAGGGCCCGGTCCCGCTTGACCAGCGTACCGTCCTCTTCCAGCGGCTGGATGATGGCGAGAATGCCGCCGACGTCGTCGATCGTGGCTTCGCGCAAGGCCTCGAGGGTTTCCTCGACCACCATCGAGCCGACCCCATCGTGCAGGAAAAACTCCAGCAGCACCGAGCCGTCCATCGAGAACGGCACCACATGCGAGCGGGCGACGCCGCCCTCGCAGGCATGCAGGGCCGCCCCCAGGTAGGTGCGCGCCGGATTGGGGACGCTGTTGTCGGCCAGCAGCCGCTTGGCCTGCGCTTCCGAGATCTCGGAGAGAATGCCGTCCTTCCGAGTCGACGATGCCGTCGACCTCGCTCACGAAGACCAGCTTGTCGGCATCCAGTGCGATCGCCGT
Organism: uncultured beta proteobacterium; assembly: GCA_963834335.1. Classification (GTDB taxonomy): domain Bacteria; phylum Pseudomonadota; class Gammaproteobacteria; order Burkholderiales; family Burkholderiaceae_E; genus Lautropia. The sequence continues at coordinate 1,305,791 of CAWIBK010000009.1, forward strand.
GGCGGCGGCAACGTCCTCCATCAACAGGTTGAAAGCGTCGCCGGTGGCGGAGTAGCCGATGTTGGACAGCAGCACGATCAGCCCGTTGTCGAGCGCGAGCCGGATCATCTGCGCGTCCACCTTGCGCACCAGGCCGCTGTAGATGAAGTCCACGCCGTTGACGATGCCGACCGGCCGCGACAGGACGAAATTGCCGGAAATGACGCGCACACCGGCATTGGCCATGGGCGTGTTCGGCAATCCTTGGGAGAAGCCGGCTTCCATATCCAGACGGATCTCGCCGGCCGCTTCCTTGGCGCATTCCAGCGCCACCTGATCGGTGATCCGCACGTCGTTGTGGTAGCGCGCCTCCTGGCCGCGCAGGCGCAACTGTTCGTTGATCTGCGGGCGGCAACCGTTGACGATCACGATCCGCATGCCCATGGCGTGCAGCAGGCTCACGTCCTGGATGAGGGCATTGATTCCGCCGTTGACGATCATCTCGCCGGGGACGCCGATGACGAACGTCTTGCCGCGAAAACCGTGGATGTAGGGCGCCACCCGTCGCAACCAGGCGACGAACTGATCGTTGGGAAGCGGCGCGGGAGCCGGCACTGCGGAGGGCTCCAGCGGGTCCGGCGCGGACGGCGGGACCGGCAGGCCCTGCGGGGGCGGGGGTGGGATCGGATCGTTCATTTGCGGGTCATTATAATTTTGTCGTGAATGTGCCTGTTAAAGCCGCCGGCCGCGCCGGTCCGGCTGGCCCGATTGTCAGCGAACCGAACGATTCCAGTGCTTCCGGCCCGGAGGCGTCGATTCCGGCCGAGCTGCGGCAACTGATCGATGACCTGCCGGTTTCGGCCCATCGACAGCCGATTATCGACGCCATCAGGCAGCACCCGGTAATCATCGTCTGCGGCGAGACCGGATCCGGCAAAACCACCCAGTTGCCCAAGCTCTGCCTTGCCGCAGGGCGAGGATGGCGCGACCCCGCCGGCGGCGGCGGGGGTCTCGATCGGCCACACCCAGCCACGCCGTCTGGCGGCGACCAGTGTGGCCCAGCGGATCGCTGCCGAACTGGGCACCCCGCTTGGCGTCGACGTCGGCTACAAGATCCGCTTCAACGAGAAGGTCTCCCGCACTCGGCCCGCATCAAGCTGATGACCGACGGCATCCTGCTGGCCGAATCGCAGAACGACCCGCTGCTTTCCCGCTACGACACGATCATCGTCGACGAGGCTCATGAGCGCAGCCTCAACATCGATTTCCTGCTGGGCTACCTGAAGCGGCTGATCGACGGTCCCCGGCGGGACGATCTCAAGCTGGTGATCACGTCGGCGACCATCGATGCAACCCGCTTTGCCCGGCACTTCGCGCATGACGAGATCGCCGCGCCGGTAATCGAGGTCTCCGGACAGGCTGTTTCCGGTGGAGATCCGCTATCGGCCGCTGCAGGCGCCCGACCGTCCCCAGGCGCGACGTGCGAGGCGCGGCCGGCGCAGAAGGAGCCGGCCGACTGCGGATGAGGACGACGAGACCGACTTGCCGTCGGCGATCGAGACGGCGATCGTCGAACTGTGGACGCGTGCTGCCGGCGACGTTCTGGTGTTCCTGCCGGGAGAGCGGGAGATCCGTGAGTGCGCCGATCACCTTCGCCGGGCGGCCGCGCGGGCTGCCGCCGGTGGAGGCCGGCGAGCCGCCGCCGGCGGTGTCGGGCACCTGCTGGCAGCCGCCGAGGTCATTCCCGCTGTTTGCCCGACTCGGCAGTGCCGACCAGCAGCGGGTGTTCTCTCCGGGACCCGCATTGCGGGTGGTGCTCGCCACCAACGTGGCGGAGACCTCGCTGACCGTGCCGCGGATCCGCTATGTGATCGACAGCGGCCTGGCGCGGGTACGCCGCTACCGGATTCGCGGCAAGGTCGAACAGCTCCATATCGAGCCGATCTCGCAGGCTGCCGCGAACCAGCGCGCCGGCCGATGCGGCCGGGTGCAGGACGGCATCTGCATCCGCCTGTTCGACGAAGACGACTTCCGGCAGCGCCCGCAGTACACGGAACCGGAGATCCTGCGGTCGTCGCTGGCGGCAGTGATCCTGCGCATGAGCGCCTGGGACTGGACGAGGTCGAAGCCTTTCCGTTCCTCGATCCGCCGTCACCCAAGGCCGTTGCCGACGGCTATGCGCTCCTGCTGGAACTGGGGGCAATGGACGAACGGCGGCAATTGACACCGGTGGGCCGCCAGCTCGCGCGCCTGCCGGTCGACCCGCGGATCGCCCGGATGCTGCTCGCGGGACATGAGCTGAACTGCCTCGCCGAAGTGACGGTCATCGCCGCCGCCCTGGCCGCCCAGGATCCGCGCGAGCGGCCGCCCGCGCTGATGCAGGCGGCCGACCAGGCGCACGCGCGGTTTGCCGACCCGCGTTCCGACTTCCTGGGGTGGCTCCGGCTGTGGCGCTACTGGCAGGCGCAGCAGGCCGGACGGGCGGCACGTGGCGAGTCGCATCGGGCGCTGGCGGCGCGGTTCGGGCAGGGAGTTTCTCTCGATGCGCCGGCTGCGGGAGTGGTCCGACGTCCATGGCCAGTTGGGCGACATCACGCGCGACATCCGCTGGTCGCTGAACCAGTCGGAGGCGAAGCCCGATGCCGTGCATCGCGCGTTGCTGGCCGGCCTGCTTGGCAATATCGGCGAGCGCGCGCTCGAGGACGCCCACTACCAGGGCGCGCACCAGCAGAAGTTCTGGCTCCATCCCGTCCTCCGCGGTCGGCCGCAAGCTGCCGGCCAGGACGGCTGGCGTCGACGGCGCCGATGGCGCCGGCGCACATGCCGCCGGTGCAGCGCCCGATGCGGCGGGCAAGTCAGGACGTTGGGTCATGGCGGCGGAGATGGTGGATACCGGCCGCCTCTATGCCCGCACCGTCGCGCGGATTCGCGGCGAGTGGATCGAGAGCGCCGCGGCCCACCTCATCAGCCGCAGCTGGACCAGCCCGCACTGGGAGAAGAAGGCAGGGCAGGTCATGGCCCTGGAGCGGGGCGTTCTGTACGGGCTGGTGGTCTACGCCGGCCGGCGCGTCTCCTACGCGGCGATCGATCCGGCGCTGGCGCGTGAACTGATGATCCGGGAAGGACTGGTTCCAGGCGAGTGGCCGGACGAACTGCCGTTCATCCGCCACAACCGCGCGGTGATCGCTGAGATCGAACGACTGGAGCACAAGATCCGCCGTCCGGACCTGCTGGTGGACGAGCAGGCGCTGGCCGACTGGTTCGACAGCCGCATCCCGGCGGGAGTCTGCACCGCAGCCGCGCTCGAGCACTGGTACCGCGAGCGCCGCCAGGCCGAGCCGGACCTGCTGCAACTGTCGCGCGACGCACTGCTGCGCAAGGATACCGAGGGAATCGACAGCGAACGCTTCCCGCGCCAGCTGCTCATGCACGGCGTGGCTTTCTCCCTCGACTATCACTTCGAGCCCGGCAGCGCGAACGACGGAGTCACCATGACCGTGCCGTTGCACCTGCTCAACCAGGTCGATGCGAGCCGATGCGAATGGCTGGTGCCGGGCATGCTCGCCGCCAAGGTGGAGCCGCTGCTGAAGTCACTGCCGCAGCGCTATCGACGACATCTCCTGCCGCTGTCGCAGACCGCGTCCGATTTCCTGGCCGCCCAGGCAGCGGAGGATTCGACTGCGCCACCGCCCGGGCCCTTGCTCGATGCGATCGTCGATTTCCTGAAGGCGCGGCGGTCGATCACGGTGCGGCCGTCGGATTTCCGGGCCGAAACCCTGCCGGTGCACCTGTCGATGAACTTCCAGGTGGTCGACGAGCACGGCCGTTTCCTGGCGATGTCGCGGCAGCTGCCCCAGTTGAAAGCCGAACTCGGCGCCAAGGCCCAGTCGAGTTTCCAGGCTGCCTTCGCGAGGATCGCCAGCAGCGTGGTGCCGGCGTCGCTGCCGGGTGCGGCCGCTCCGGCAGACGCGCAGGCGGGAGCGGCAGGCCGCAGAAGCGGCCGCCGGCGGCGGTGCCGGACGCTTGCCGGGGGGCAACGATCCACCACCTGGACTTTCGGCGAACTGCCGGAACTCCTGGAACTGTCGACGCCGGGCGGCGAAGGCATCGTCGGTTTCCCGGCACTGGTGGATCGGGGCGATGCGGTCGAACTGATGGTCTTCGACGAGCCGTCGCTGGCCGTCTCCCGTCACCGGGCGGGCGTCAGGCGCCTGTTCATGCTCGCCTTGTCGGAGCCGATCAAGGCCTTCGAGCGCGATCTCAGGAAGAGCACGCGGCTCGACCTGCTGTTCGGCACCCTGCCGGGCGACCAGACAGCCGCGGGTTCGCTGGCCGAGCAGGTGATCGCCGCCGCGGTCGACCGCAGCTTCCTCGCCGGCGGCCTGCCGGCCAACCGGCAGGAGTTCGACGCGGCGCTGGCGCAAGGTCGGCCGCGCTTCACGCTCACCGCGCAGGAGATCCTGCGGATGGTCCAGGCCGTGCTCGAGGAGCATGCCAACGTCAGGCGAAAGCTGGCTGTCATCCGCGATCAACCGAATGTAAGTTCGGATGTGGAGAACCAGCTCGCGACGTTGTTTACTCCGGGATTCATACAACAGACGCCATTCGAAAATTTTTCCAGCTTTCCGCGTTATCTGAAGGCCATCCTCATGCGTTTGGATAAACTCCGTGAGCAACCGCAGCGTGACCAGATGATGATGGCCGAAATGGCTCCTTTGATGAGTCGCTGGCAGCGGCGGCAACGCGCCCTCAAGGGCGCCCCCGATTCGGGGTTCGAGTCGTTTCGCTGGCTGATGGAAGAACTTCGCGTGTCCCTGTTTGCGCAATCCCTGCGGACCCCGATGCCGGTTTCGGTCAAACGGTTGACCCGCATACTCGATCAGAAGGAAGCTCAGTGAGCAATCGTCCGGAATCACCCGTCACCGGTCGTCGGCTGGTGCTGGCTTCAGGGGTCGCCGCGGGCGTTGCGACCGTGCTGGCCCGGACCCTGTCGGCGGGCCCCCATCCGGAGCCATCGGCCGGCGGCGTATCGGACGGATCCTCCCGGGGCGGGGCAGCCGTGATTGCGACGGAACCAGTGCCGAAAGCCCCTTCAGTGGCGGCGGGCGACATGCCGGCAGCCCCCGCAGTTGCGCCGGCCGTGGCCGACGGGCCCCTGCCGAAGGTCATCGTCCTCAATTCGCGCGACGCCTCGGTCTCGCTGATCGAGCAAGCCACTTTTACCGAAGCGGGCCGGATCGATGTCGGCAAGGAGCCGCATCATCTCTATCCGACGCCGGACGGCAGCCAGCTGATCGTCGCCAGCGCGGCCTCCGACGAACTCCACTTCCTCGACCCGGTGACCGGTGCGGTCCAGTCTCGCCTGCGTGGCGTGGACGATCCCTACCAGCTGGCCTTCTCGCCGGACCGCCGGTGGTTCGTGACGGCGGCGATACGCCTGGATCGGGTCGATGTCTACGCTTTCGACGGCAAGGACAAGCAACTCGCCCGTCGCATTCCCCTGCCGAAGATGCCCAGCCATCTCTGGTTCGCCGCTGACAGCCGGCACGCCTTCGTCACGCTCCAGGGCTCCGACGAGATCGCCGCGGTCGACGTCGTCGATCAGCGGCTCCTGTGGAAGATGCCGGTGGGCAAGCAGCCGGCCGGCATCATCCTGTCGCCGGACGAGCAGCATCTCTTTGTCGGGATCATGGGCGAGGACTATGTCCAGGTGATCGACTGGCGCGAGCGGCGCACGGTGGCAAAGATCCGCACCGGCGCCGGCGCGCACAACTTCCGCGGCATGGGCGACGGGCGCCGGTTGCTGGTCTCGAACCGGGTGGTGGGTTCCGTGTCCACGATCGACATGGCGGGCCTGAAACTGCTCGACTCCGTCAAGGTCGGCGGCGGCCCGGACTGCATGGACCTGGGCGCGGACGGCCGCACGCTGTGGGTCACGTCGCGCTGGGCCAAGAGCGTCGCCATCGTCGACCTGGAAGACCGCAAGCTGGTGCGGACCATCCCGGTGGGGCGTTCGCCGCACGGCATCTACCTGCACAACCGTGCAGCCACGATCTAGCAATCGGGCGCGACTGGCGCCCGCCCGGGCGTTGCGCGCCGGGACGCTGCTGGCCACTATGCTGGCCTGCGGGGCGGCATTGGCGACGACGCCCGGTGGTCCGGCCGGCGCGGCGCCGGCCTGCACCGGCCACGTCTACCTGACGCTGGATACCGGCAGCATGCGTCATGCCGAGTTGATCGCCGGCATCCTGAAACGCCGGCAGGTACTGGCCACTTTCTTCCTGGCCAATGAGGCGGTAGCGGATGGCAGCGAGGCACTGGGTCCGTCCTGGGAGGGCTACTGGCGGGACCGGGTCCGGGAAGGGCATGCGTTCGGCAGCCACACCTTCGACCACGTCTATTTCAGTGCGCCGCCCAGGACCGCCGGCTCGCCCGTGGACGCCGGCGTCTCTTCGGTCCGTGCCCGGCCCGAGTTCGGCCCGGCAGCCGGTCGGCCCGTCGAATGGGACAGCGCGGCGGTGTGCAAGGAGATCGCGCGCGTGGACGGCCGGTTCCGGCAGATCACCGGGCGTCCCCTTGAACGGATCTGGCGGGCGCCGGGCGGTCGCGGGCCGAAGGCGTTGTTCGAGATGGCCCGATCCTGCGGCTGGGAACACGTCGGCTGGTCGGCCGCCGGATTCCTGGGTGATGAGTTGCCGTCCGAGCGCTATCCGAACGACAAACTGCTGGCGCAGTCACTGGCCTCGATCCGCAGCGGCGACATCCTGATGGCTCACCTCGGCATCCGCAGCCGCAAGGACCCGTATGCGCCGACGCTCGACGCGCTGATCGGCGGCCTGCAGGCGCGCGGGCTCTGCTTCGCGACCATTCCCCGGCACCCATCCTTCGCCACCGCCAGGCCATGATCGAATCGCTGCAGACGATGCTGTTCGAGGGGCTGGTGCAGCCCTTGCTGTTCCGCTTCGGCCTGATGGCCGTTGCCGAAGAGATGTACGACATGTGCGAATGGCTGGTGCTCGGCGGCATCGAGGTGCTGGTGCTTGCGATCGTCCTCGGGGCGCTGGAGCGCCGCTGGCCGCTGCAGCCGATCCTGGACCGGCAGGCGGTGCGCGTCGACGTCATCTACACGCTCCTGCAGCGGCTGGGTCTGTTCGCTTTCGCCAGCTTCGCGCTGGTCACCCCCCTGATTGATTCGCTGGAGGCGGACTTGCGCATGGCGGGACTGTCACGGCCGAACCTGGACCAGATTCTGCCGGGGATCACCGACCTGCCGCTTGTCAGCTTCCTGCTCTACCTGGTCGTGCTGGATTTCGCCGACTACTGGATCCACCGGGGACAGCATCGGCTGGGTGCGTGGTGGCAACTGCATGCGGTACACCATAGCCAGCGCCAGATGACGTTCTGGTCGGACTCGCGCAACCATCTGCTCGACGATCTCCTTCGCGACGCCTTGCTTGCGACACTGGCGGTGGCGATCGGCGTGGCACCGGGCCAGTTCGTGATGCTGACGATCCTGTTCCGGGTGCTGGAAAGCGTCCAGCACGCCAACTTGCGCCTGCGTTTCGGCATTTTCGAGCGCCTGCTGGTCAGCCCGAGTTTTCACCGTCTGCATCACGCCATCGGCCATGGCCACGAGGGGCCGGCGCGCGGCGTGAATTTCGGCGTGCTGTTCTCCTGGTGGGACGCGCTGTTCGGCACGGCCGATTGGCGTCCCGGCTTCGTTCCGACGGGCATTCGCGACCAGATCGACGGCCGCGACTACGGCCGCGGGTTCTGGGCACAACACTGGCGGGCGCTGTTGCGGATCGCCGGAAGGGCCTGACAGGGTGGGCAGCACGCTCGGCCGCGTGGTCGTCGCCTTCGGGCGCGGCATCGCCAGCCAGCTCACCCCGCGGATGCTGGCGCTGCTGGTGGTGCCGTTCCTGGTGGCGATCGGTTTCTGGATCCTGTCGGCCTGGTTCCTCTGGGATCCGGTCACCGCCTGGTTCCAGCAGGTCGTGTTCCAGGGCGACGGCTGGATGGCACGCGGCTATCGCTCGGTGGCGCCTTATGGCCTGGGCGGGCTCAACACCTGGATACCCAACCTGTTCGCATTCCTGCTGCTGGTGCCGATCGCGATCGCCACGGCGCTCGCCCTGGTCGCCGTGCTGGCCATGCCGGTGGTGGTCCGCCACCTCGGTGCCGCTGGCTACAAGGATGTTGAACGGCAGGGCAGCCTTGCGCTCGCGGCCAATCTCTGGAACGTCGCGCGCAGCCTTGGCGTGTTCGTGATCGGCTACCTGCTCACGATGCCGCTGTGGCTGGTGCCACCGCTTGCGCTGGTCATTCCCTGGCTGTGGTGGGGATGGCTGACCGCGCGCCTGATGCGCTTCGACAGCCTGGTCGAGCATGCCAGCAGCACCGAGCGCGAACAGCTGATCCGCTCCGACGGCCGCGCCTACATGCTGCTCGGACTGGCGGTCGCGGCGCTCAACTACATTCCGCCCCTGTTCCTGGTGGCACCTGTACTATCGGCGCTGGTCTTCGCGCATTATTCGCTCGCCCGGTTGCGGGACCGTCGCCTGCTTACGACAGGCGCACCAGCACGGGCCCTTGGAGGACGACTTGACTCGCGATAGCCATGAGACCAGGTGGCATGGTGGCGGCACCCGGCGGATCGGCGCGCTGATCATCGGCGACGAGATCCTGTCGGGCAAGCGACAGGACAAGCACCTGGTGCAGTTGATCTCGATGCTCGGCAGTCGCGGCATGCGGCTGTCCTGGGCCCGTTACCTCGGTGACGATCACGAAATGCTGGTGGAGGCGCTCGAACAGAGCCTCGGTTCGGCGGACCTCGTGTTCTCGTTCGGCGGTATCGGCGCCACGCCGGACGACAGGACGCGCCAGGCCGCGGCCCAGGCCCTGGGCCGGCCGCTGCTGCTGCATCCGGAAGCTGCCAGGCTGATCGGCGAGCGGTGCGCCCAGATGGCCCTGGAAGGCAAGGGCAGCGCCGACATGACCACGCCGGAGAACCGCCAGCGCCTCAAGATGGGCGAATTCCCGGAAGGCGCGGGCATCATCCCCAACGCCTACAACCGGATTCCCGGCTTCAGCGTGGAGGACCACTGGTTCGTGCCGGGTTTTCCGGTGATGGCCTGGCCGATGGTGGCTTGGGTGCTCGACACGCATTACGCGCACCTGTTCCATCTCGGCGAGCAGACCGACCGTTCGCTGCGGCTCTACGACACCGCCGAGTCGCTGGTGACACCGCTCATGGAAGCGATCGAGTCGGCGTTCATGGGTATCCGGGTCTACAGCCTGCCGTCCGTCGGTGAGAACGGAGAGCGTCGCCACATCGAACTGGGCGTCAAGGGCGCCGGCGACCTGGTGGAGCAGGCCTACCTGAGCCTGCGTCAGGGGGTCATCGACCTGGGGGCCGAGTTCGACGAGATCTGAAGGAGGGCCTCCTCCTTCCGCCGTGCAGGCTATAAGGTGCATCCGCTCGCGCAGGAAGCCGATCCCCGACAGCCTGGCAGAAATGCCGTGGCTCAGCGCCGCTGTTTCGGCTTTCGCCGGTACCGGCAGCGCGCTAAAGTCGTGGTATGGGAAATCGTACCCTGGAGGAAAAGCCGTGAGTGAGAACACGCCCGTCGTGGGCACCGCTGCGGATATTGCACGTGCCGCGCTGCGGCACATGGCCACGCATCGCCTGCCGCCTACGCCGGAAAACTACTCGGCCGCCTGGGACGTCGTGCGAGGCGCCAGCGACCCTCTGACGCTGCCGATGCACCAGACCGAATCCGGCCGGCCGGTTGCAGACGTCGGCGCGTCGTTTCTCCCGGTTGATAGTCCAGGTCGCCAGGATGTCGCGGCGGCGGCAGCCGAAGCGATCCGCAACGCCAACCGCCGCTCGCGGTTGATGGCGGCGATGACCGAGCTGATCGAAACCATCTGCACTGTGGTGCCGACCCTGGTCGAAGACGAGAAGTGGGTGCGCGAACAGTTCGAGGCGGTCAGCAAAGCGGTGCATCCGGCCCAGGGCTTGCCCGACCGCAGCGAACTGGCGCAGGCCAGGCAGCTGCTGCTGTCGACCGCGCAAGAGCACCAGAAGCTGCTGTCACTCAAGCGGGAATCGCTTCATGGAGTCAAAGGCCTGCTGTCACAGTGGGTGGGCAACATGGGACGGCTTGCCGACCACGGCCGCGAGTACGGCGGGATGCTGGACAGCTTTGCCAAGCGGGTGGAGACGGTGGACAGCCTTGAGGAACTGGCGTCCACCCTGGCCTCGACCATCGAGGAAACCCGGGCGCTGAACGATCACCTGGACAGCGCGCGCGCCGAAATCGAATCGACCTGCGATCGGGCGCAAGCACTGGAATCCAAGGTCAGTTTCCTCTCCGAACAGCTCAGCGCCACCAGCGCTCAGCTGATGACCGATCACCTGACCGAACTGCTCAACCGCCGCGGCATGGAGGAGTCCTTCCAGCAGATGTGGCAGACATGCTCGGGTCACGGCCGTCCGATGGCGCTGGTGCTCCTGGATATCGACGACTTCAAGAAGGTCAACGACAGCCTCGGGCATGCGGCCGGCGACGACGCCCTCAAACAGTTTGCGGCGCTGTTGAAGAGCAAACTGCGTCCGGACGACGTGTCCTGCCGTTTCGGCGGCGAGGAGTTCGTGCTGTTGCTGCCCGGGGCGACCTTGGAAGGGGCGCTGGAAATGGTGCGCCGTCTGCAGCGGAGCCTGGCGGAGCAGGCCGTTCTGGGCGGGCCGAACCGGCTGAACGTGACGTTTTCCGGCGGCGTCGCTCAGGTCACCGACGGGGATCTGTCCCACGTCCTTGATCTTGCCGACGACGCCCTCTACGAGGCCAAGCGCACCGGCAAGAATCGGGTCTGCTCGCGCTAGTTCCTGGCTCCTAGCGGTCAGCGGCCAATCGAGCGCCACCGGCTTGCGGAGCGGTACCGGCGGGTGGATCCGCAGGTTTTCCCTTCGGCGCCGCGTTCATCTCCACCGCGATCTGGGCATAAGCGAGCAGGGCGAACAGGACCGTTCCCCCGATCACGTTGCCCGCAAGGGCCGGCGCGACAAAGCCCCCCAGTGCCTGTTGGGCACTGATCCGTCCATCGAACACCAGGAACGCCGCTTCTACCGAGCCGGCGACGACGTGGGCAAATTCCCCGAGGCTGACCAGATAGGTGATCACCACGATCACCAGAAAGTGGCTTCCACCCTCCCGCGCCAGGATCCAGACCAGCGACGCGATCAGGAAGCCGGCGCCGATGCCGCGCACCACCAGCACCGTCGCCGGCATTTCCACCGCGTGATGACTGATGGCGAAGATCTGCTCCATCAATTCCGGCGCGAGCACGGCGGTCTTGCCGACGAAAAGCGCAAACAGGCAAGCCCCCGCGATATTCGCCAGCAGCACCACGGTCCATAAGCGGGCCAGCAATCCGAGGGTCAGCAGGCTCGGTGAAGCGAGCAGGGGCGCAACCGCGGTCAGCGTATTGGTTGTGAACAACTGCTGGCCCGCCATGATGACCAGAACGAAGCCCACGCAGTAGCCGAAGCTGGAGAGCAGGGGAGTCCACGCCGCCTCCGGCAGATAACGGATCAGCAGCGCCTGGGCGAGCACCGAGAAACCGATGCTCATCCCGGCAGCGACGCCGGACCACCATAACGACATGACCGGCCGCTGCAGTTCCTGGATGCCGTGCCGGCGAACCAGCTCGAAGACGACCGGAAGGCGCGGTTCGGCGTGGTGGCCGATCTCCGCTTCTTCCTCGGCGGTGAGCTCGACGGGCCGCTCGTCGTCGAGTGGACGTTCATGTTCCACCGGCCGAACGTCATCGAGGTCGCGATCGTCGTCGGCCTGACGAGGCATGCGGCGCATCAGCGCGACAGGGCTTTCTCGATATCCGGCAGCGGCATGGTGGTCAGCGTCTTCGGGATTTCGGTGACGATCCGACTGGTCACCTCCGCGTGCATGCAACTGCGCAGCTGGCCAAGGGTCTGGGGGTCTGCCACCAGTACCAGCTGCTGGAAGTGGTCGGCGTGCGCATGCGCATACAGGCTGTTGGCCAGTTGCTTGGCGAAGGTCGCTTCATCGGTCTGCTGCTGGGACTGCTCCTTCGGCCGTTTGCCGGCAGGACCGTCGTCGTCCAGGCGTTCCGGGCTCTGGTCGGCCATCGACGCCAGCGATACCGCGCCGTCGCGAACGCTTGCCCGGTAGTAGCTGGCCCGGGTGCCATCCGCGATCACCACCCAGGCATTGTCTGGAATTGCGGTATCCATAATCGTCTTCTCCTCGTCATGACGCCGCGCCGTGAGCCGGGCGGCCGGTTTCCAGACAGGTGACCGATGCAATTTCCGTTCCCGCGCCGGCCCAGCGCGCAAGCGCTGCACGTCCTGCCTGGCAAGCTACTCCATCAGGTGATGACGCAGCGCATAGGCCGCCAGTTCAGCATTGCTGGCCAGGGAGAGTTTCTCCATTATGCGCGCCCGATAGACGCTCACCGTCTTGGGCGAGAGCGCCAGCCGCTCGGCGATGAGCGACAGCCGCTTGCCGCTCGCGATCAGCAGCAGCACCTGCATTTCCCGCTCCGAGAGGGTCTCATGCAGCGCGGTGGTCCGGGCGCCGGTAACCGCATCCAGCAGCAGGTGGGCGAGGTCCTGCGTGACGTATTTGCGCCCGGCGGCGATTTCCCTGACCGCCTCGACGATCTGTGCCGGATCGCAGGCCTTGTTGAGATAGCCCATGGCGCCGGCCCGCAGTGCCCGCAGCCCGTACTGGTCGACCGCGAACTGAGACAGCATCAGCACCCGGGGCGCCGGGTCGATCTCGTTGATGGTGGCGAGCGCGTCGAGACCGCTGCGCCCCGGCAGATTGATGTCGAGCACCACCACGTCGGCCCGGGTGCCGCGAAGCAGTGTGCGCAACGAACCGTAATCCGTGGCTTCACCGACCACCTCGATGCCCGCAGCGGCGGACAGCAGCTCCCGAAGCCCGCGCAGGATCAGGTTATGGTCGTCGACCAGCACGACCCTGATCATGGACGGCCCGTGGCGTCGATGCCTTGCCCCTCGACCCGCAGCGGCAGGCTCAACAGCACCACCGTGCCCCGGCCGGCGGATCCTTCGCCGGCGCCGCTCACTTCCAGCCAGCCGCCCAGGCGCTCGGCCCGTTCGCTCATGCCGCGCAGGCCGAACGAGGTGGGCTTGTTGCGGTCTGCTTCGCGGATTCCGCAACCGTCGTCGGCGATCTCGAGCGAGACCTCGTCTTTGCCGGCCACCAGTCCAACGCTGACGCTGGTGGCGCCGGCATGCTTGTGGATGTTGGTCAGCGATTCCTGCAGCGTGCGATAAGCCGCCAGCGCGATCGTGGCATCGACCTCGACCTGCTCGGTATTGCACGCGAAAGAAATGGCAATCGCGCTGCGGCGCGCCGCGTCGTCCGCCAGCCAGCGCAGCGCCGGCACCAGGCCCTGGTCGAGCACTGCCGGCCGCAGCCGCTGCTGAAGGCGCAGTGCGCAGTCCATCATCTCGGCGAGCGTCTGCATGGACTGGGCGGCCCGGGCAGCACTGGCCCGGTCGCCGTGCTGGCCGATCCAGCTCATGTCGAGCCTGAGGGCCGTCAGCGCGCTGCCGATGTCGTCATGGATTTCACGGGCGATCTCGCTGCGCTCGCTGTCGACGACTGTTTCAAGGTGAGCCAGCAGCCCATGCAGTCGCGCCTCCGAGCGTTCGAGCGCGGCGCGCGCCGCGGCCCGCTCGCGGCGCGCCTCGGCGGCGGCCAGGGCGTTGAACAGCGACGGCACCAGCCGGGCCAGCCGGCCTTTGACCAGGTAATCGTCCACGCCCCGGCGCATCGCGACAACAGCGGCGTCCTCGCCCGTCACCTCCGACACGATGATGAAGGGGCAGTGCGCAATGGCGCCCCGGACCATTTCCAGCGCTTCGAGGCTGGAGAGGCCGGGCAGCTGATGATTGGCGATCACCGCGTCCCAATGCCCGTCGGCGAGCGCATCGCGCAATGCGTCGGCTGTCTGCACGCGCAGGCACTGTATCGCCAGTCCTTCGCGCTGCAGGGTGGCCACCAGCAACTCGTGATCGAGGACTGAATCCTCGAGCATCAGCAATCGCAGGGTGATGTCCGCGGCGGATCCGCTTGCGGACGGAACGGCGTCGGTCAGCTGTGGGGATCGGGCAGCGGCGCGCGCAGCGGCAGGCGGGTGGGCTGCGACGCGATCGGCGGCGACTTGGTCGGCGGATGGCATCCCCGAATTGTACGGGTTGCGCCCCTCGATATTCCGGCGCGCAGGCTCCTAGAACCCGATCGACCGCAGGATCGCTTCCAGGACGCTGGCGAAAGGCTGGGCCATCAGCGGAACGCCGACCGTGAGGAGCACCAGCCCGGAGACGATCGTCACCGGAAAGCCGATGGCGAAGACATTGAGCTGTGGCGCCACGCGGGACACCACGCCCAGGGCCAGGTTGACGAACAGCAGCAGCGCCATGTACGGCAGCGCTATCAGCAACCCCAGTTCGAAGACGGTTGTGGCGACGCCGGCGATGTCGATGCGGCCCAGGAAGCGAGCGCCGACCTCGGCGGCGGGCACCGTCTCGATGCTCCGGACGGTGGCGGCGATCAGCATCGCGGGGCCGTCGGCTGCGACGAACGCCGCCAGGGAAAGGGTGCCGAGCAGTCGGCCGACGGCGTTGCTGTTGGTGCCGGATGCGGGATCGAAGAACCCGGCGAATGACAGGCCCATCTGCAGCCCGATGGTTTCACCGGCCAGGTCGACGGCGGACAGGATCATCCTGGCCACCAGGCCGATCGCGAGGCCGACCATGATCTCCGAGGCGAGCTTGAGCCAGATATCCGGATCGGCGAACGAGGCCTGGCCGCCGGTGCCCAGCGGCGCCGCGACGATGGCGATGAGCAGCGCGAGCCCGATGCGCACGCGCGCCGGGAACGCACGCGCCGAAAGGATGGGCGCGGCGGTGAAGATGCCGAGAATTCTGAAGAATGGCAGCAGCAGACTGGCCAGCCAGCCCAGCAACTGCGTTTCCGTGATCGAGATCATGCCGACTGGCGATGCCGCGGTCCCGGGCCGCTCAGAAGCCGATCTGGCCGCTGACGACGGCGGGTATCGCCATCAGTACGCGGCGCAGGTAGTCGGTCAGGGTGGTGAGCATCCAGGGTCCTGCCACGACCAGAGTCATGGCCGAAAACACCAGCTTCGGCACGAACGACAGGGTGGATTCGTTGATCTGCGTCAGCGCCTGCAGGATGCTGATCACCAGTCCGATCAGCAGGATCACTGCCAGCAGCGGCGCCGCCGTCAGCAGCATGACTTCCAGCCCCTGTCGACCAAGGGTGAGAACGGTCTCGGGTGTCATGGATTGAAGCTCGCGACCAGGGATCCGACCAGCAGGTTCCAGCCGTCGGCCAGCACGAACAGCACCAGCTTGAAGGGCAGGGCTACCAGCACCGGCGACACCATCATCATGCCGAGGGACATCAGGACACTGGCGCAGATCAGATCGATGAGGATGAACGGGATGAACACCATGAAGCCGATCTGGAAAGCGGTCTTCAGTTCGCTGATCACGAACGCCGGCACCAGCACCCGGATCGGCATGTCGGCGGCCTGAACCGCCGACTCCCCCTCGGTCGGCACCTTGGCGATGCGGGCGAACAGGCCGAGGTCGCTTGCGCGGGTCTGGCGCAGCATGAACTCGCGCATGGGGGCGGTACCGCGCTCCACCGCCTGCTCGAGCGGCATCGATTGCTCGGCGTAGGGCTTGTAGGCATCGACGTAGACGCGCTCCAGCGTGGGCGCCATCACGAACGCGGTCAGGAACAGCGACATGCCGACGATCACCTGGTTCGGCGGCGCCGACTGCAAGCCCATCGCCTGTCGCACCAGCGACAGCACGATGATGATGCGAGTGAAGCTGGTCATCAGCAGCAGCACCGCCGGCAGGAAGGAGAGGGCGGTGAAGACGAGCAGGGTCTGAATCGGCACCGACCAGGTGGTGCCGGCCGCGTCCTGCGAGGACTGCAGCGACAGCAGGCTCTGCGCGATCGCATCCGCCGGCACCAGCAGTGCCGCCAGCAGGACCGGTATCAGGCCGGCCATGGCCAGTCCCGCCCGGCGCTGCAGGGCGCGTCCCGGTTTGCGACTCACGCGCCGCGCCTGAGTCGCGCCAGCACGTCCGCGAACGGCTGCTTGCCGGCGACCGGCAGGGTCGGCGCCGAACCGAGTTCGGTCAGCAGCGTGATCGATCCCGGAGTGATACCCACCAGCAGCCAGCGCTCCTGGACCTGGATCACGGCGATCCGTTCCCGGGCACCGACGTTGAGCGAGGCCGCCAGGGCCAGCGGGCCGCCGCCGCCGGCCGGCAGCTGCGAGAGCCGCTTGACCAGCCACAGGACCAGTGGGATCGCCGCGATGACCAGCAGCAGGACCGCGAACGACCCGAGCGCAGAACTCATGTCAACCCCGGTTGAGCCGGCGCATCCGCTCGGCGGGCGTGACGATGTCGGTCAGGCGGATTCCGAAGCGGTCGTTGACGACGACGACCTCGCCCTGCGCGATGAGATAGCCGTTGATCAGGACGTCCATCGGCGCACCGGCCATCGCATCGAGTTCGACCACCGAGCCTTGAGCCAGCTGCAGAATGTTCTTGATCGAGGTGCGGGTCCGCCCGATCTCGACCGAGAGCTGCACCGGTATGTCCATGATGCGCTCGATGTCGCGTGAAGCGATGCCGGCCGACTGCTGCAGTTGCTCCAGGACATGCGGCACCGCGCCGGCCGCGTCCGGATTGACCGGCGAAGAGCCGATCGCGTGGGGATCCGCCTGGCGTGCTGTGGCGCTCGGAGAGTTGACAGGGGTGTCTGTGGCCATTGCTTCTCAGTCCTGCAGTTTGTCTGTGTATGAGTGAACCGTGTCGATCCTCACCGCGTAGCGGCCGTTGAACTCGCCGTAGCGGCCCTCGAACACGGGTACTTGTCCGACCCTCAGTTGCGCATCCGGGCCGGCGTCGAATTCGATGATGTCGCCGCGCCTCAGGTTGATCAGTTCGCCAATCGTGATATCGGTGGTCGTCAGTTGCGCCACCAGATCGACGTTCGCAGGCTTGATCTCCTGGGACAGCGTTCCCAGCCAGCCACGTTCGCTGTTCTGCAGGTTGGCGTTGACTGACGAAAACAGGGTTTCGCGGATCGGCTCGAGCGCGGTGTAGGGAATGCACAGGTGGATCGAGCCGCCCAGGCCGCCGAAGTGGATCTCGAAACGGGAGCTGACAACGATCTCGGTCGGGGTGGCGATGTTCGCGAACTGCGGCTGCATTTCCGAGCGGCCGTAGACCAGTTCGAGCGGGTAGACCGCTTCCCAGGCCTTGCGGTATTCGGTGCAGATCAGCTCGACCATCTTGAGGATCAGGCGCTGCTCGGTTGCGGAGAACTCGCGTCCCTCGATCTGCGTACTGGCGCGACCGCTGCCGCCGAACATGATGTCGATGACCGAGGCCACCAGCTGCGGATCGAGGATCAGCAGCGCGGAGCCGTGCAGTGGCTTGAGCTGCATCACATTGATGTTGCTCGGCACCGCCAGGCTGCCCATGAAGGTGGCGTACTTGCCGACCACGACCGGCTCGACCGACACTTCCGGGTTGCGGCGCATGAAGTTGAACAGGCCGATCCTGAGGTTCCTGGAGAAGCGTTCGTGAATCAGTTCGAGCGCCGGCATCCGCCCGCGCACGATGCGCTCCTGGCGGGCGAGGTCGTAGGGCCGGGCGGCGCTCGCCTGGGCCGCGGTCGACTGGGCCGCGGTCGACTGTCCTTCGGCGGTCGCGGAGGCGTCGAGCAGCGCGTCGATCTCGTCCTGGGACAGATACTGCTCGGCCATGGCTACTGGACCAGCAGCTGCGAGAAATGGACTGCAACAATCGGATTCGGCAGCACCACCCGGCGGGCACGGCTTTTCGCCTTGGCGGCGCCGGACTTGCCTGCCGCGGCTGTTTTTGAATCCTCGTGATCGGCGTCTTCCGCGTCTTCCGCGCTCCAGCCCAGGGCGGTGCCGGTACGCAAGGCGATTTCGGCGGCGAGCGAACGCTTGCCGTCCAGCGTCAGCAGGGTCTTGGTGTGCTGGGCCGACAGCAGCAGCAGGATGCTGTTGCGGACCACCGGCAGGCTCTTGGTCAGCGCTGCCTGGGCGGTCTTGCTGTCGAGTTCCAGCACTACTGCCAGCTGGGCCAGGCGTTCACCGCCCTCGTCGGCAAGGTTGACGGTGAACGGGTCGAGGTTGACGAAGATCGGTTCGGGCTTGGGCGCTGCCTGCGCCTCGCCATCCGCATGCGCGGCCGGACGGGTGAAGTACCAGCCGGCCCCGACGCCACCGGCAACCAGCACAGTCACAAGGAGCGCGATCATCACCCCCTTGCCGCCCTTCGGGGGTTTGTCCTTGGCTCCAGCCGCCTTGGTGTCCTGCTTTGCTGCCATCAATGATCTCTCGAAAGGGTCAGTACATCCTGACTTCAAGGATCATTCTGGCGGGACTTGAACCCTGGGATCGTCGGAGCAGGGGGGGTGTGCCCCGTCATTTCCGCGCCCGGACCGCGCCGGCCGACGGGCGGTCTTCAGGCTGATGATGAGCGGCAGTTGGAGCGTCCTGATGCGCCTGCGGACACGGCTCAGGCGTAGAGGTCGATCCGGCTGTTGTTGCCGCCCCGCGTCGCGCCGGCGGGCAGTACCCCCGTCAGTCCCTCCCGCAATGCCTGTCCCGCCGCGCCGGCCGCCGCGAGCGATGCGCCGGACCCGCCGCGGTCGCCGGTCGTCGCCCCGTCTCGTCGGCCGAATCCGCCGGCCAGCGCTGCGGCGTCCGCGCTGCCGGGATTGCCCCCGGCGCCGGGCTGCGTCGGTCCCGGCTGCCCCGCCTCACCGGACTGCGCGTGGCGACCGCTCTCATGACGCCCGGCGTCGCCGCCGGCCTGTTGCTGGCGGTCACCGGCTGCCTGGCTGTCGAGCCGGTAGTCCGCGAGCCGGATACCCTGGTCGGCGAGCATCTGTCGCAGGGCCGGCATGGATGCCTCGATGGCGGCACGGGTGTCGGCATGGTCGGCTGCGATGTCGAGCGATGCGGCATTGGCATCGAGCGAGATGGCAATACGGATCGGGCCGAGGTCACGCGGATTCAACTGGATCTGCGCCTGGCTGCTGCCCTGGACGACCAGGCCTGCGGACTGGCGAGCGAATGCCTCGCTGAAGTCCGCATGGTCGACCGGTACGTCGATCGTCGCCTGCGTCGTCTCTGCCAGCATCTCGGCGCGCGTGGCGGCCAGGGAGATTCCGGCCGAGGCCTGGTTCATCGTCAAAGCGAATACGCTGGCGTCGCCACCGGCGCCCATGCCGGCCGGGGACCGGTCCGACTGGGTGCCGGACCCGGCGGTCGCGAGGCTTGCGACATCGGCTACCGCCCGGGCAGTCAGCGACCCGGCCGCGCCCATGCCGTCGACCATGGTCGCGGCGTCACGGCCGGCCGCGGCCGCTGCGGCCGTATCCGGGCCGCCGCGGCGCAGGCGGGAACCGCGCTCGCCGCCGACGCTGTCACCGGCGATGGATACCGGTCGTGCTCCAGCCGTTGCGCGCTCCGATGCACCGGAGCGAATCTCCCGCAGGGCCTGCGCCAGGGCCGCCGGTGCGATGCCGGCCGGTGCGCCGCTCGCGGCGGCACCGCCCAAGGGGTCTGGCGGCACCTGGGCCGACTTGCCGGTCGCGGAATGTGCCGCGGCGCGCGCGAGAGCCGCCGCGCCGACGGTCTCCGCTGCGCCGTCGGCGGCCGCTGTGATCTGAGCAGCGATCCCTGGGCCCGTACCGGCATCCGTGTCCTGGATCGCGCCGGCTGGTGCGTCCGCGGTCGTCGTCGGCGCTTCGAGGCCCTGGCCAGCGTCGCCACCCTGCGACGCGGCGGCGGCCAAGCCACCACGCAATCCGGGAGAGTCGCCCGGCCCGCTGCCTCCTTTTCGCAGCGCATGCAGCGCCGCGGGCAGCGTCAGCAGGCCTGCCGGCAGCGCGCCGCCGGGCACCGCCGACTCGTCCGTATTGCCGTGCTCGTCAGCGCCGTGCTCGTCCGCGCCGGGGGCGTCCTCGGCGCCTGCCGCACCGGCCGGCTTGGCGTCCAGTTGTGCGCCCGCCTGTGCCACCAGTTCCGAGAAAACTGCGACGCCGCCGGGACCATCGTCTTCGCGCGCGGCCGCACGGCGGTCCTTCGCGGCCTGGGCGGACTCGCGCGATGCCTGTGCTGCGCGGGCTGAGGAAGCGGAAGCTGAGTCGGATGTCTGCACGATGTCGGATCAGGGAAGAGGGTAGGGACCGGCCACGGACATGTCGCCGATGTGCCGGGCGTCCTGTGCGTGGGTGTCGGCAGCGCGTTCATCGCTGGCGAACTGCTCTGCCCGCGCGGCCTTGGTTCGCGCGCGGCTGAGCCGCTGGGCGTCGATGAATTCGATGGCCTTGAGGCGTTGCTGGTGATGCAGCACCTGCACGCGGCAAGCCTCGATCCGCTGCCGGATGTCGTCCACCCGCTGGGTCTGGAGGGCAATTGCCTCCTCCAGCTTGCCGCTGAAGCGGGTCTGCAGCAGCAGGTGGACATTGGACAACGGATTTCGCTGCGATTCCCGGGCGCGCTGCAGCTGCTCGTCGCGGTATCCCGCCAGCGTGCTGAGCGTCAGCCGGGCCGCATTGAGCTCCTGCTGCACCCGCGCCTGCGCCGCGACCGCGTCGTCGCGCAGCCGGCGATAGTGCTCGATGACCAGCCGGAGCGGTTGCCGGGTCACTGGCCGGCCCCCTGCGGCACCGCGCCGCCGGCGCCGAGCAGCTGCTCGAGCGAGCCCAGGGCCTGCGCCAGCGTGCTGTGTTCGTAGGTTTCCTGGCGCAGGAACTGTTCGATCTGCGGCATCAGCTGGATGGCGAGGTCCGTCTGCGCATCGCTTCCGGGGACATAGGCGCCGATGGTGATCAGCTCGCGGCTGCGCTGGTAGCGCGACCAGAGGGCCTTCAACTGCCGCGCGACCTGCTGGTGATCGATCGGGGGTGATCGCGCTCATCACCCGCGAGATCGACTGCTCGATGTCGATGGCCGGGTAGTGTCCGGCGTCGGCCAGGGAGCGGCTCAATACGATGTGGCCGTCGAGAAAGGAGCGGGCGGCGTCGGCGATCGGGTCCTGCTGATCGTCGCCCTCGGCCAGCACGGTGTAGAAGGCAGTGATGGAGCCGACGCCCTTGACGCCGTTGCCGGTGCGCTCGATCAGCGCCGGCAAGCGTGCGAAGACCGAGGGCGGATAGCCCTTGGTGGCGGGGGCCTCGCCGATCGCGAGCGCCACCTCGCGCGCGGCCATCGCGTAGCGGGTGAGGGAATCCATCAGCAGCAGGACATGTTTGCCCTGGTCGCGGAAGTGCTCGGCGATGGCCGTCGCATAGTTGGCGCCCTGCAACCGGGCAATCGGCGGCGTGTCGCTGGGCGCGGCCACCACCACCGAGCGACGGCGACCGTCCTCGCCGAGGATATCCTCGACGAATTCCTTGATCTCGCGGCCTCGTTCGCCCACCAGGCCGACGACGATGACGTCGGCGCCGGTATAGCGTGCCATCATCCCGAGCAGCACGCTCTTGCCGATCCCTGCGCCGGCAAACAGCCCGAGGCGCTGGCCGCGGCCGACGGTCAGCAGCGCGTTGATCGCCCGCACGCCGGTGTCCAGCGGCGTGCGGACCGGCTCGCGGTCCATGGCATTGATGCTGCGTCCGCGAATCGGCGCCGGCGATGTGCGACCCAGTGCACCCAGTCCGTCCAGCGGCGTTCCGTCGGCATCGATCACCCGGCCGAGCAACCCGTCGCCGATCGGCAGGTGGCGCGCCCGGTCGGTGGCCCGGCGCCAGGGATGCGCCGGCTGGCCGAGCCGCGGTCTCGGCACCTGAGGCTCGTGTGGTGCGACCAGCGTGTTCTGGGCAAGGCCGGCGGTATCGCTGGCCGGCATCAGCAGCAGCCGGCCGGCGCCGAAGCCGACAACTTCCGCTTCCACTTTCGGCGCGCCCACGGAGTGCAGCAGGCAGAGGCTGCCCACCGGCAGTTGCAGGCCGCTGGCCTCGACGACCATGCCGGTGACCTTGCTGAGTCGCCCGCTGAGTCCGATCGGCTGCGCCGCGTCCGCCAGCGTCGCGCAGTTGTCCATGAAGTCCGCGAGCCGGGTCATGTCGCCGGCCCGCCGTTCATTGGTTCTACCCCAGGGGCCGGGCAGGGATCCGCCACCGCCGCATCCGCGATCGCGCGCGCCTGGGTGGCGTCGATGCCGACGGCAGCCAGTGTGCGTGCGATGCGGGTCTGCACGGTCGCGTCGAAGGCCGCGTCATCCGCCCGCAACCGGCAGCCGCCCGGTGCCAGCGCCGGGTCCGGCCTGATCGAAAGCGTCACGTGGGGGCGTTGAACCTGCAGCCAGGCCTCGATCGCCGGGCAGTCGCCGGGATGGGCGGTGATTTCCAGATGCCTGCAGGGCGCGGTCAGCAGCGCCAGCGACTGCGCCAGCACCGGCTGGATCCGGTCGCGGGCGAGCGCGATGTCGCGGCAGGCGATGCGCGCCGCCAATTGTGCCGTCAGGTCGAGCAGGCGATCGGCCGTGGCCGATTCTATTTCGGCGATGCTGCCTGCCAACCCGTCGAGCAGAGCGCTCCAGCGCTGCTGCGCCGACTGCCCGAGCTGGCGCTCGCGTTCCTCCGCCTGCGCGCCCGCCTGATAGCGGCCCTCCGCGACACCGTCCTGGAACGCCGCCGCAATGCGGGCCTGGATATCCGGCTCGCGCTCCCGCCCGGTATCGCCGATTGCGCCCAGCCGGCCACGCGGACCGGCCAGTGTCGACATCTGCAGCGGACGCCAGCCGGCGTCGCCGCGTATCACCCGCGACGAGCGCTCAGACAAATTCATCACCGTTGCCGCCGCCTACCGCGATCTGGCCTTCCTCGGCGAGCCGGCGGACAGTCTTGAGAATCTCCTTGTGCCGTGCTTCGACCTCGGAGAGCTTGACCGGTCCCTTGGCCTCGAGATCCTCGCGAACCGACTCGGCCGCGCGCTGGCTCATGTTCTTGAGGAGCTTTTCACGCAGGGGCTGATCCGCACCTTTCATCGCGATGATCAGCTCGTCGCTCTGGATTTCCCGCAGCAGGATCTGGATCGCCTTGTCGTCGAGATCGATCAGGTCGTCGAAGGTGAACATCTGGTCCTCGATCGCCTGGGCCAGGTCGGGGTCCTCCTCGCGGATCGAGTCGAGCAGGGCGCCCTCGGCGCTGCCTCCGAGGAAGTTGATGATCTCGGCCGCGGTCTTGCTGCCGCCCAGGCGAGTGCGCTTCATCTGGTCGCCGGCAGACAGCACGCGCGACAGCGCCTCGTTCAGTTCCTTCAGCGCATTCGGCTGGATGCCGTCCAGGGTCGCGATCCGCAGGACCACGTCGGCGCGCAGTTCTTCGCTCAGCTGCAGCAGGATCGCCGATGCCTGGTCGCGTTCCAGGTGCACCAGTATCGACGCGATGATCTGGGGATGTTCGTTGCGCACCAGTTCCGCTACCGAGGGCGCATCCATCCAGCGCAGGCTTTCGATGCCGGTCACGTCGCTGCCCTGCATGATGCGATCGATCAGCATGCCGGCCTTCTCCTCGCCGAGCGCACGGCGAAGCACCTCGCGGACGTAGGCGTTGGAATCGTGCACCAGCGTGCTCTGCCCCGCCGCCTGCTCCTGGAAGCGATCCAGCACCTGGTTGACGTGTTCCTTGGTGGTGAACTGGGTCTTGGCCATCACCTCGCCGAGGCACTGGACCTCCTTGGGCGAGAGGTGGCGAAATACCTCCGCGGCGGTTTCCTCGCCGAGCGCGAGCAGCAGTACCGCCGCATCCAGGGTACCGCCTTCGTCGAAGCCGGCCATCATGCGTTCACGGCCTTTTCACGGTTGACCCAGCTTCGAACGACGGTTGCGACTGCAGTCGGGTCGGTGCGGGCGAGTTGCAGCGCATTGTGCTGCGCGATCGTCATGCCCATGCCCTGGTTGCCGTCAAGCGCAGGATTCGGGGAGTTGCCGATCCGGGGCTCGCCCGGCTCCGGCAATTCCAGCGCTTCGTCGGCCGTGGCCGCAAGGCCTGGCTGAGCCCGCGCGGCAGGCCTCGACGCCGCTTTCAGCGCCGGGCGGATCAGCATCATCAGGATCAGCAGTGCGAGCACGACGAAGCCGAACTGCTTGCCGAGATCCTTCGCCAGGGCGATGTTCTCCGGCTGCTGCCAGAGCGGCAGGTCGACCGCCGCGGGCCGCTCGACCCGGGTGAAGGCCGCATTGACCACGTTGAGCGAGTCGCCGCGCTCCTTGGAATACCCGACCGCATCACGCACCAGGGCATTGATGTTCTCCAGCTCCTGGGCAGTCAGCGGTGTCGACACCGGGCGGTTTTCCGCGTCGGTCGACTGCCGCTGGTTGACCAGTACCGCCACTGAGAGCCGTTTGATCGTTCCGGTCGGATTGCGCGTCACCCGTACCGTCTTGTCCACCTCGTAGTTCGTGAGGGTCTCGCGGCGGGCGCTGCCGTCTCCGGCTGCGCCGCCACCGTTGGGCCCCGCACCGGCGGCAGCGCGTGGCGCCTGCGGTGCGCCGTTGATCGGCGCCGTGGCGTTTGCCGGGGGCTGGTTGGTCAGGGCCCCGGGAATACCACCGTTCGCGGCCGCATTGGCGCGTTCGTTGGACTCCACCGACGACTGGCTGCGGATTGCCGCCGTGTCGGGCGTCTGGTTCGGCTTGTACAACTCGGCGGTGGCCTCGGTCTGGGTGAAGTCGAGGTCCGCGGTGACCTGAGCGCGGATGTTACCGGCGCCGACGATCGGCTCGAGGATGTCCGTGACCCGCCGGGTGAGGGCTGCCTCGATCTGGCGCAGATGACTCAGCTGCGACGGGTCGAGACCGTTGGCCGCAGTCTCGAAGTCGGAAATCAGCGTGCCGTTCTGG
Source organism: uncultured beta proteobacterium (assembly GCA_963834335.1). Classification (GTDB taxonomy): domain Bacteria; phylum Pseudomonadota; class Gammaproteobacteria; order Burkholderiales; family Burkholderiaceae_E; genus Lautropia. The sequence continues at coordinate 1,330,791 of CAWIBK010000009.1, forward strand.
TCGAGGATCGACACCTGCTTGGGCCCCATATCAGGAACCGAGGAGGCCACCAGGTGCAGGATCCCGGCAACCTGCGGGCGCTCGAGCGTGCGGCCGGGATGCAGGGTCAGCAGGACCGAGGCCGAGGGCTTCTGCTGCTCGCGCAGGAAACCATTCTGGGCCGGAAGGGCCAGATGCACCCGCGCTCCCGAAACGGCCGCCAGGGCCTGTATCGACCGTGCCAGTTCACCTTCGAGGCCGCGCTGGAAGTTGAGCCGTTCCTGGAACTGGGTAGTGCCGAACTTCTGGTTCTCCATCAGTTCGAAGCCGACAGTGCCTCCGCGCGGCAGGCCCTGCGACGCCAGCTTCAGTCGCGCGTCATGCACCCGGTTGGCCGGCACCATGATTGCGCCGCCGCCCTCGGTGAACTTGTACGGCAGGTTCATCTGCGCAAGCGACGCGATCACCGCGCCGCCGTCCTTGTCGGAGAGGCTCGTGTACAACACCCGCCAGTCCGGCTGCTGAGACCACAGCCAGGCCGACGTGGCCACGGCGATCAATGCGACGACACCCAGTCCGGCCTTGATCTTCTGGGCCATGGGGACCTGGGAAAAACCGGTTGCCGGGAGGACTGCGTCTGCCACGATATCGCTTGAGTTGTTGCGCATGGCACCGATTATTCGGCATCGAATGGCCGCCATATGCGCCAATTACCGGGTTGTAACCCCTCTATTTCGCGGACGTCGGCGGCGCCATCCGGCTAGTATCGGGTCTCCTGGTGCCGCCACTGCTCACGCGTGCGGTACCGATCACCCAACCGGCCATGCAGCCATGGAAGTCCGTTTCCCCAGTTCAGCGTTGAAAGCCGCCGCCGATGCCGCGGCAGCCGCCGCTCGTCCTGAGCGGATCAGTCCTGCCCAGGGAGTGCGTCCCGCCGACAAGGTCGGGGCCGGCGAGGGCGGTTTCTCTACCGTGCTCTCGGGGGCGCTGAAGGATATCAATGCGACCCAGCTCGATGCCAGCCGTCAGCAGCAGGACTTCCAGAGCGGCGCGCCCGGCGCGACCCTGGAACAGACCATGGTGTCGATGCAGAAAGCGCAGATCGGCTTCCAGACCGCGGTCACGGTGCGCAACAAGCTGGTGTCGGCTTATACCGACATCATGAACATGCAGGTGTAGTTGGGTTAGAGGAGTTCCGGCCTAAGACGAAGCAGTGCAAGACCGGGGTGATTCGACGGCGCGCTCCTGCATCCAGACCGCCAGCTCGCGCCGTTTGGCGGCCTGCAGAGCTTCTTGCGCACGACCCGAGTCAGGTCGCTTCCAGAATGCCCGAGGTGGGCAACGAGGAAGCGATGTTGAAGTCCAGGTCCTCTGGCGAGGAGATCGTCTACGCGTTGCAGGTGGCCGAATCGGGGCGCCGATCTCGGCGTGGCAGAGCTACGTATGTCAGTCGAAGATCTGCCCAGCGAGCAACTTCGAAGTGATATAGGATTATCTCTGACAGCATCCGCTGCCGATCACCGGGAGATCTGCCATGCCCAAGCTCATCGCAACTCATGAGGTCAACGACGTCGCACACTGGCTTTCATCGAAGAAGCGCGAAGAGGTGTTCGCCGGAGTGGCCAAGGACATCCGCACGTTCGTTCAGCCGGACGCTCCTAATCGCGTCGGCTTGTCTATGGACGTTGCCGACATGGACGCGTTCCAAGCAGTCATGCAGAGTGAAGCGGGCGCTGCGGCGATGAAATATGACGGCGTCAGGCCGGAAACCGTGGTTGTGCTTGTCGAGCGGTGAGATCGAAGCATGTTCACAGGGGGGTGCGGTTAACGCTGGCGCTACCGCTCGACCTCATTCGGCGAGAAGCCGACGCTAGCCGACGAAATTGAACGTCCGGAGCCGGCCAACTGTACGCCACATGTGGCAGCACAAGGCTGCGTCTAGCTAGGATGCGTTGATGCGCATACTCTTTTCATCAACGCGGGGCATGGGGCATCTACAGCCGCACCTGCCGTCGGCGTTCTGGGGACCATCCCCGCGAACCTTCGCGTCGAGGCCTGGGTGCCGCAAGCCGACGTCCTTCCGCACGCCGCCGTATTGGTCTGCCACGGCGGTTCGGGAACGGTGCTCGGTGGCCTTGCGGCGGGCGTTCCTCAAGTCGTCGTCCCGTTCGGCGCCGATCAGCCGGAGAACGCGAAGCGCATCGCCGCCATCGGCGCAGGCCTGGCGCTGATCAATCCAGAAGCAGATGTGCTCGCTGCAGTGATCCAGCGGGTCCTGGCGAACGACGCATTTCGGCGCGCCGCACGCGCAGTTGCGATCGACATGGCCACGCTGCCGACCGTCGACGACGCTGTCGACTCGCTCCTCAAGTACGCCGCGCGTTGAGTTGAGACCGGCACTCCGGCTTTGGTGCGCAACAGCAAGACTCTTCAACGCGACCTCGAATACCGGCGGTTCGTACTTCGTCACGCCTGTCTACTCCCAACGACTGGTTTGCCGACTCGAATCGAGGTGTGGACACGATGAACGAGGCCGCCGCGGCCCATGGCGGGCAGGCCGATTTGAACCCGATGGAGGACCACGGCTTCATGTACACCCGCGACTTCGCCGCATCGCGACGGCGTCCTTCACGCACTGATGGGCGGCGCTCTGGATAGCGACCCGGTCGGCGATGGCCACTCGCCAAGGGTCGCCGTAAAATCGGGCGTGAACGATGGCGCTCGATTCATCTATGCTCATACTCGGCTGCACGGCCACAGACAGAACGGGTTCGCGCCGTGGCAGGTTGGTGCATTGATGTGGGGAGCAGTGGCGATGAACGATGCCCTCGGTCTGAGCTTGAGTTGTGAATCCGACGCTGCGGTGCAGGCCTACCAACGTGCGGTCGACGCCTACCTGCATGCCTGGCCCGGTGTTGGTCCGGCAGTCGACGAGGCGCTTGCTGCTGCGCCGGACTTCGCGCTCGCGTACGCACTGCGCGCCCTGCACGCGGCGGTTTATATGCAGCGGACCGAAGTTGCACCAGCGATCGAAGCCGCGCAACGTTGCGCGGCTTCGGCCAGCGAGCGGGAACGCTCGCACGTGATGGTGCTTGCTGACATGCTGCAGGGCCGCGCTGCACAGGCGCTCGATGGTGCCCAGGCGCATGTCGCGCGCTGGCCGACCGACGCCCTCGTGGCCACCTTGCCGTGCGGCGCCTTCGGCTTGTTCGCCTTCAGCGGCCGGCTCGACCACAACCAGGCGCGCCTGGCCTACCTGCGCAAGTTGCGCCCGCATTACCCGGCCGACCACACCTGGCTGCTGACCAACCTGGGCTGGGCCTGCATCGAAGCCGGCGAACTCGACGAGGGTTTCGAGCACGCCGGGCGCAGCTTCGCGCTGCGCCCGGCCAACGGCAACATCGCGCATGTGCTGATGCACGGTCACTTCGAGCGCGGCGACGCGGCGGCGGGCCTGGCCTTCATCGATACCTGGCTGCGGAGCTACCCCGACGATGCGATGCTGTTCGGTCACCTGCACTGGCACGCCGGGCTCTGCGAGATCGCGCTCGGCCGGGTTGACGCGGCGCTCACGCGCCATCAGCAGCAGGTGTTGCGCCAACTCGATGCAGCGCCGCCGCTGGTGGGGATGACCGATGCCATTGCCCTGCCGTGGCGGCTGCACCTGCTGGGCCACAGTAAACTGCCGTGGGACCATGCCGCCACGTACGCCCGGCGTCAGTTCGGCCAAGGGGGCAATGTGTTTGCCGAATTTCACCTGGCCATGCTGGCCGCGGCGCAAGGCAACCAGGCTGGGTTGGATAGCGTCCGCCAGCGCCTGCAGGAGGTCGCCGACAAAGGCCATCCCGCCGCACCGATTGCGCTGCGCTGGACCGCTGCACTGACGGCAATAGTGGGCGGCGACAGGCGAGCCGCACGCGAGAATTTGCGGCTCTGCCACGCCGAGGCCGCGCGCCTGGGCGGAAGCCACGCGCAGCGCACAGTGGTCGATCGAACGATCGAATGGCTCGAGGCCTCTTCAAACTGAAAAAATCAGCAGCAGCTCTACTGCGCGCGCCTTGGCCTCAGCACCGCCGCTCAAGCAGCCGGTGCGTCCGGTGCAATGGCAGCCAGCAATGTCAGCAGTTCCACCGGTTTGAGCAATCGTGCCTTGAAGCAATCGCCGGTCGAATCATCGACGGCATGGGTACCGTAACCCGTCAGCGCGACGATGCAAAGATCGGGTTGCGAGCGCTTCAGGTGCCGCGCCAGTTCGTTGCCGTCCATCACGGGCAGGCCGATGTCGAGCACGGCGACATCCGGCTTGAAATCCGCGGCGGATTCCAGTGCCCGCGGTCCGTCCGGCTCCACGCAGGTTTCGAAGCCATGCAGCTCGAGCACCATCGCCAGTGTCTCGGCCGCGTCGAGGTTGTCGTCCACCAGCAGCACGCGCCGGCGTCTGCCGTCGGCTGAAGGGACGGCGTCGCGCGCTCGTGATGACGCCGCCAGTTCGGTCTGCAACAGGGGCAGGCGGACGGTGAACTCGCTGCCCTGACTCTTTCCCGCGCTGCTGGCGTGGACCTCGCCACCGTGCGCGAGCACCAGGCTCTTCACGATCGTCAGCCCGAGCCCGAGCCCGCCCGCTGCACGATCGACCGCCTGACGCTCCTGCATGAACTGGTCGAACACCAGCGGCAGGTTTTCCGCCGAGATGCCCACACCGTCGTCTGTGACCTTCAATTCGACGACGTCGCCCCTGGCGTGTGCAGCAATGCGGATGTGGCCGCCTGGCGGGGTGTACTTCGACGCGTTGACCAACAGGTTCGATATCACTTGCGCCAGGCGCGCCGCATCGCCGTGCACCCAAAGCGGCTGGCTCGCCAGATCCGTCTCGAACACCTGCCGCTGCCGCTCGAGCGCCGGGCTGGCGGTTTCCACCGCTATGCCGATAGCCTGTCGCAGGTCGAGCCGTTCCTTGCGCAACTCGACCTTGCCCGAGGCGATGCGAGAAACATCCAGCAAGTCGTCCACAAGCCGCACCAGATGATCGGTCTGGCGTTCGATGATGGCCCGTTCCTTCTGGAAGGCATCGGCGCCGCTCAGGCGCATCACGTGCAGGGCCGTGACGATCGGCGCCAGCGGGTTGCGCAGCTCGTGGCCGAGCATGGCCAAAAAGTCGTCCTTGGCACGGTTGGCGCGATCGGCTTCGCGGCGCGCTTCCGTCAGCGCAGTGACTTCATAGACCACGACGACGATGCCCTTGGACCTGTTATCCGAACCGCGCGTGGGTTGATAGACAAATTCGAAGTACCGCTCGCGCGGCACGCCGCCCGCATCCAGCACCATCAGCCGGACCGAGCGGCCGTGAAAGCGTATGCCGCTGGCGTAGACGTCGTCCAGCAATTCGTAGATGCCTTGGCCCTCCAGTTCGGGCAGGGCCTGGCGGATCGGCAAACCCTGCACCGGGCGACGGTCCACCAGCTCAAGATAGGCGTCGTTGACAAATTCGAATCGATGTTCCGGCCCCTGAAATACCGCAATGCCGACCGGTGCCTGGGCGAAGACTTCATTCAGTCGGTCGCCCTGATCGCGCTCGGCAGCGCGCAGCTTGCCCTTGAGCAGCAGCGACTCGACCCGGGCGACAAGCTCCCTGGCGCTGAAAGGCTTGACGACGTAATCGTCGGCGCCGGCGCGCAAGGCGTCGATACGCGCTTCCTCGCCGGCGCGGGCGGACACCAGCATCACCGGGGTGGACCGTGTCGCCGGCGCTTTGCGCAGCGCAGCCAGCAATCCGAAACCATCGAGCTGCGGCATCATCACGTCGGTGACGATCAGGTCGGGCGCCCACTGCGCGGCTACCTCCAGGGCCTGCATGCCATCGCCCAGTGCCTGCACCTGCCAGCGCTCGCCCAGCAAACGCGTAAGGTAGGTGCGGACGTCTTCGTTGTCGTCGACCACGATGATTCGTTCGGCCGATGGCTCCGCCCTGTCAACTTCGTTGAAACTGCTTTGTAGCAGCTCGACAGTGCCTTCGCCATGTCGCCAGCGCGCGGCCTCTTCGGCCAGCGCGATGCCGTGGCTGCCAAGTCGGAAATCAGCGGCGGCAAAAGCTTCGGCGCTGGGCGCAGCGCTGCGCGGCAAGGTGACCGTGAACGTGCTGCCCTGGCCCAGCACGCTTCGGGCTTCGACGCTGCCACCCAGCAAGGCCACCAGGTCGTGCAGCAAGGCCAGGCCGATACCCGAGCCTTCCTGCGTTCGCGACCAGCTGTTGCCGATGCGGTGGAATCGCTCGAAAAGGCGCGGCAATTCGGCCTGGGCGATACCGACCCCGGTGTCGGAGACGACGAGTTCGACCCTATCGTCATGGTCGCGCAATGACACCGCGATGCCGCCGGAGCGCGTGAACTTGATGGCGTTGGACAACAGGTTCGAGACTATCTTCTCGTACATGTCGCGGTCGATATAGACCGGTGAGCGCATCGCATCGGCCTCGATGCTCAGGCTCAATCCCGAGCGTTCGGCGGCAGAGCGGAACAGCGAGACCAGCTCGTGCGTCATTCGCGGCAGGTCGACGGCGACGAACTGCGCCTTCAGCCGGCCGGCCTGAATGCGCGCGAAGTCGAGCAAGCCGTTGACCAGCCGCAGAAGGCGGCGCCCGTTGCGGTAGGCCAGCTGAAGGTCCTCCCCGTCGAGCGCGCCGAGCTTCAGGGCTTCTTCGATGGGCGAGAGCAACAGCGTCAGCGGGGTGCGGAATTCGTGCGAGATGTTGGTGAAGAAGGTGGTTTTGGCCCGGTCCAGTTCGGCCAGGCTCTCGGCCCGCCGGTGCTCGTCTTCCGAGCGGCGCGCGCTGTTGATGGCGCTGGCGATGATCGATGCGATCAGTTGCAGAAAGTCGCGGTAATCGTCGTCGAAGCGCCGCCGTGCGTTGATGCCGACGACCAGATGGCCCAGTGGATCGTCGATGGCGGTGTCGGCAATCGGTATCACCGCCACCTGCTTCAGCGGCTCGGGCCACGGCCCGGCGAGGATGTTGCCGACCTGCTCTCGTTCAAGCACCACCATGCGGTCGGGCGTTGGCCAGGCGCTCCCGTCGCTCGGCGGCAGACTGCCGGGCGCGGCTGCGTGGGGCAGCGCCAGGCCCGTCGCCGCCATCAACTCTTGGTTGCCGCCGTTTCCGCGGCCGTACAGCAGTGCAAAGGCGATGTCGGGCTGCGACTGGGCCAGCGCCAGGGCGGCCACGCGGTGCACCTCGCCGACGGTGCTCGCGTCCTGCACCGCGCGAGCCAGATCGCGCAGGGTGCGCATGCGCCGCTCGCCGACCACCCGGCCGGTGGTTTCGCTGACAATGCAGAACAGCCCGCCGACGCGGCCCGACTCGTCGCGTACCGGGTCGTAGGACACGTCGAAGAAGGTTTCCTCGAGGTAGCCGTGGCGTTCCATGAAGAAGGGCTGATCGCGGGCCCAATACGCGTCGCCGCTGCTGACCACGCCCTCAAACATCTCCTTCAGGCCGGCCGGCCACAGCTCGTCCCAGGCCTGGCTGATAGGCAGGCCCAGCGCCTCGGGATGCTTAGCGCCGAACACCGGCTTGTAGGCGTCGTTGTACAGGGTGATGAACTGCTCGCCCCAGCACAGGGCGATCTGCGCCTTCGACGGCAGCAGGATGCTGACGGCACTTCGCAAACTCTGCGGCCAGCCATCGATCGGGCCGAGCAGGTTCTTCGACCAGTCCAGCGCGCGGATGCGCTCGCCCATCTCTCCACCGCCCGCGATGAAGCTGTGCGCGGCCTTCATGCCTTGGTCCTTCGCAGCCAAAGGAGTAATGATCGCCGATTTTCGAGGCCGCAGTGTTCCCGATGGGCGCCGCGGGTCTGTGGCCCGCTGGTCGACGCGCAGGTCGAAGTTTCGGCGCCGATCGCTGGCAGGTCATTCTGGCGATCGAGGCGCGGTCCCTTTACATGTTCGCAACCCGCCGGACACCATTCGTGCCGCGTCACCTGGCAATATCACAGGTATGACTTCTCCCGCCCTTGCCCTGAACCGCTTCGGCCTCGGCGCCTGGCCTGACGACGCGCCACCTGCCGACCCGCAGCGCTGGCTGCTTGCGCAGTTGGATTCCTACGAGCCGATGTCGGCGGCCTGGAAGGCGCTGCCGCGCACGCCTGCACTCGTCGATGTCTGGAACAACATGCAGCGCTCCGTGCGGCAGGCGCCCGAGGGCGAGCGCAGCGGCATTCGCGAGGCTTACCTGCGCGAAGGCAGCAAGGCGTACCAGGCCGCGGTAGGCGCGCGCACCACCAGCGCGCTGCAAGCGGCCACGCCCTTCGTCGAGCGGCTGGTGCATTTCTGGTCCAACCACTTCGCGGTGTCCGTCGACAAGCTGCTGATCGTGGGCTTGGCGGGAAGCTACGAGGCCGATGCGATCCGACCCCATGTACTGGGCCGATTCGAGGACCTGCTGCTGGCGGCGGTGCGGCACCCCGCGATGCTGCTGTACCTCGATCAGGCGCAGTCGACCGGTCCGGGCAGCATGATGGGTTCGCGCGGCCGTGGCCTCAACGAGAATCTCGCGCGCGAGATCCTCGAACTGCACACGCTGGGTGTGCGCAGCGGCTACACGCAGGAGGACGTGAAGGAGTTCGCGCGCGCGCTTACCGGCTGGACACTGCCCGGTGATGGGGAGCGACCGGCGAAGCCCCGGCGGCGCCACCTTCCGTTTTGTCCCTGCGTTGCACGAGCCCGGCTCGCGCACCGTCCTCGGCAAGACCTATTCCGATGCGGGTGAAGCGCAGGCCCGCGCCGTGATTCACGACCTGGTCACGGCGCCAGCCACCGCGCTGCACATCGCGCGTAAGCTCGCACGTCATTTCGTTGCGGACGACCCGCCACAGCCATTGGTCCAGCGCCTGGCCGAGACCTTTGCGCGCACCGGCGGCGACCTCGCGAGCGTCTACCGCGAATTGATCGCGTCGCCAGAAGCGTGGCAGCCTGCCGCCGCCAAGTTCAAGTCGCCCTGGGACTGGTCGATCTCCAGCCTGCGCGCGCTCGGCCGCCGTTCAATTGCGCCGATGCAGGCTGCAAACCTGATGACTCAACTGGGCCAGCCGGTGTGGCGACCCGGCTCGCCTGCGGGCTACAGCGATACCGCTGCCACCTGGGCCGCGCCCGATGCGCTGATGCGGCGTGTGGAGGTCGCACAACGGCTCGCACAGGAAGCGGGCGACGCAGCGGACGCACGCAGTCTGGCGCCGCGGGTACTGCTTGGCGCGCTGACCGAGGCCACCGCAACCGCGATCGCGCGTGCAGAGAGCGGCGGCACGGCACTCGCACTGTTGCTGGTTTCCCCCGAATTCCTGAGGAGATAGGAATTAGCATGGACCGACGTGGCTTCATGGGCACGGCCACGCTGCTGGCCGCACCGCAGGTGCTCTTCGCACAGGCCGCCACCGAGCGGCGCTTCGTCTTCATCATCCAGCGGGGCGCAGCGGATGGCTTGAACATCGTCATTCCCTACGCGGAGCCGGCCTATGCCAGTCTTCGTGGCGGACTGGCCATCGACCCCGCAGCCGCCCTGAAGTTGGACGGGACGTTTGCATTGCACCCGGCACTGCCCAAGCTGCGAGAGCTGTACGCGGGCGGAGAAGCCACGTTCGTGCACGCGGTCGCGTCTTCGTATCGCGACCGCTCGCACTTCGACGCGCAGAACGTGCTGGAAACCGGCGGCAAGTCACCGTACCAGCTGAAGGACGGCTGGATGAACCGGCTGCTTGGAATGCTGCCGCGCAGCCGCAAGGAGGCGATCGCATTCGCACCTGCCGTTCCGCTGGCCATGCGAGGTGCCGTTCCGGTCACGACGTACGCACCGTCCACGTTGCCCGAGGCCAACGAAGACTTGCTCGATGCGGGTAGGTCAGCTCTATGCGCCAGACCGGCAGCTGCTTGCTCTGTGGACCTCGGCCCTCAAAGCGCGCGGCATGGCGGGCGACAGAAGAGGAGGTGGCGGAAACCGACAGGATGTCGCCGCGCTCGGCCGCATCGCGGCGGGCTTCCTGGCGCGCGCTGACGGACCGCGCATCGCCATGATCGAGACCAGCGGCTGGGACACGCACAGTGGCCAGGACGCACGCCTGGCCAGGCAACTGCGCGGGCTGGACGGCCTGATCGGCGCGCTGCGCGAAGGCATGGGCGCCACCTGGGCGCAGACGGTCGTCGTTGTCGCCACCGAGTTCGGACGGACCGTCGCTGCCAATGGCACCGGCGGCACCGACCACGGCACCGCGGCTGCAGCCATGGTGATAGGCGGCGCAGTGCAGGGTGGGCGGATCATCACCGACTGGCCGGGACTCGCGCCCGCGCAACCTGTTCGAAGGCCGTGACCTCAAGCCCACGCTGACACTGGACAAGGTGATTGCTTCGACCTGCGCCGAAGCGTTCAACCTGGACCCGGAGCGCACGACGCAGGTGCTGTTCCCCGATGCCGATCGGTACAACGCGCTGCCTGGGCTGCTGCGCAGATAGCCCTCACCGCAGCTCCTTCCGTATGACGAGTTTCAAGCCTGACCACACTTCGCTCACGGCACAGACCTTCACATCGACGAATCCAAGCGGCAATGCCAACTCGCGGATCGTGTCTTCGGTGATGTCGGTTGCCACTTTCGATGCCTTCTTTGGCCAAGACACCCATATTGCTGCGTCGCGCCGGATCTGGTTCCTCAGGGTTGTCAATTCCTGGGAGAGCCTCGACTTCTCGACTGTGAAGACATGTACGACGTCGGTGGCGCTCGATACCTTCTTCTCAAACTTGACGCCTGGAGGAACCGGTTCGAGCAGTTCAGCAAAGTCATCTGGAGCCCACCGTGTCACGACGCACACGTTGGCGATGATGCCCAGCTTCTTGGCGAGAGGGGTGCCGGAGTATCCGGAGGGCGAAGGCAAGCTTGGCATCCGCTTACTTTGCCCGACCTCGTCTGCGGGCGCAAGCCTTCGGAATGGGGCTCCGTAGAGAGGTAGCCATGAGTTCGAGCCGTAGAGAAGCGGACTCCCGGATGGCCTGGACCGCCCCTCGTACGGCCGTAGTACCGCGTACAGCTGCCATTCGAGCCAGCGCTGGTCGCCGGGCCCAATGACTGCTTGATGCCAGGCAGCGTGATTTCCATGTCAGCGCGATGACCGAGTGCATCCACTGCAGCATCGAGCAGCGCAATCAGTGCCTGCCGATCAGGTCGCGTCATGGAAGATGATGCCGAGGGTATGCCGATGGCCCTTGGTGACCTTGCTGACGCCGTGCCGCAGCTTCACCCGATAGTCACCCCGGGTGCCGCGCACCGGTCGGCTATTGACCGCGAACACCACGGCATCGCCTTTCGTGAGCGGGACCACCGCCGCGCGCGTCTGCATGCGCGGGCGCTGCTCGGTCAGTATGAACTCGCCGCCGTTGAAATCGCTCCGAGGCTCAGAGAGCAGCACGGCCACCTGCAGCGGGAAGACATGCTCGCCGTAGAGGTCCTGATGCAGGCAGTTGTAGTCGCCCGCGCCGTACTGAAGCAACAGTGGCGTCGGCCGCGTCTGACCGGCAGCGGCGCAGCGTGCGATGAACTCATCGTGCGAAGCCGGGAAGCGCGTGTTTATTCCCATCCGTTCGTGCCACTGGTTGGCGACCGGAACCAGGCGCGGATACAGCATCGTCCGCAATTCCTTGATCAGCGGCGGCAGCGGGTAAGAAAAGTAACGATACTCGCCCCGACCGAAGCCGTGACGCGCCATCACGACGCGACTGCGAAAACCATCTTCCTTGTCGTACATGTCGGCGACGTCGTGGCACTGCGGCGAAGTGAGCAAGCGGGGCAAGATCGACCAGCCCTGAGCCTCGAGATCACCTTCCAACGCCGTCGCGTCGATTCGCACCATGCGCGGGCTCACATCGTCACTGGTGACCTCGTCAAGCCTCACGCTGCATGCCCTTCTTCGCAATTTTCGCGATCGGTTGATTCGCGGGATATCAGTTCGCGCTTGCGCTCCACACCCCACCGATAGCCGGAGAGGTTGCCGTCGTTTCGCACGACGCGATGACACGGAATCGCCACCGCGAGTGCGTTTGCCGCACACGCGCCCGCGACAGCCCGCACGGATCGCGGTGATCCGATTTTCTCGGCGATGGTCGCGTAGCTTGCCGTCTGGCCGGCCGGGATCTCGCGCAGCGCCATCCATACGCGTTGTTGAAACGCAGTTCCTCGCACGTCCAGTGGCAAAGCCAGTCCACGTCCGGGCGCTTCAACCAATCCGACCACCTGGGCAACCAGCCGCTCATAGGCCGACTCTCCCCCGATCAATCGGGCATTGGGAAAGCGGTCTTCGAGGTCGCGCACCAACGCTTCAGGATCGTCGCCCAGCAGTATCGCCGTGACACCCTTGTCGCTCGAGGCAACAAGGATGGCGCCGAGCGAGCACTGGCCAACGGCGAAGGTCAGCACCTCGTGTGCACCGCCTGACTTGTAGTGGGACGGGCTCATGCCAAGCACTTCAGTCGACGCCTCGTAAAAGCGGCCGTTCGATCCAAAGCCTGCTTCATGGAAGGCCTCCGTCACCGTCGCGGCCTTGGCCAACCCGTTGCGCAAGCGGTTTGAGCGGCCGGCGGTTGCGTAGGCCCTTGGCGTCAGCCCCGTGGCCTTTTTGAACAGCCGATGAAAGTACTGCGGGCTGAGTTCCACCGATTCCGCGATCTGCGCCAGCGAAAGTGTCTGTGTCGCTTCATCGATGAGTCTGCAAGCCTTCGTCACGATCGCGGTATTCGTGGCTTCGATGGACATGCCGTCCGGGTTGCATCGTCGGCAGGCCCGGAATCCAGCTATCCGGGCCGCGCCGATACTGTCGTGCAGCCGCACGTTCTTCGGATTAGCCAGGCGCGATGGACATGAAGGTCGGCAGTAGATGCCAGTCGTAGCGACGGAGTACCAGAACGTGCCGTCTGCAGTCTTGTCGCGCGCGACGACGCTTGCCCAGCGGGGGTCTTGTGAAATATCGGGTGGAAAAGTCTTCACGATGTTTCGCTCGAAGTGGGAACGAACCCAGTGTCTCAGGGCGACATCATACGGCGCACTCCGACTCTTGCTTTCGAATCGAAATTCGCCACGGCCTTTGCCCAGATTTCGATCGGATCGAGAACCCCGGTTCGTGTGGGGGGCATCTTGGCTTCTCTGGGTTGAAGGTCGGTAGGGGGTAGCCTGCCGCCATCCGACTCTCGCAACCGCGAGCTTGCGGGCAGGTGACGAGTTGTTTCTGGCTGATAAGGCTTGCGTCTTTCTGGCCGCCTGGGCATGCGGCGTGCCGCCCGGCGAGGATGCGACGCCTCGATTCCGAACGCCGTGCCGATCTCGCGGCCGACCTGGTCGTGGTCCTGATGCTGCTCACCGTCTATGGGGGTGGGCTGTGGCTGCTGTGGTGGGCGTGGACCTGGCTCGGGCCGCATCTGATGCCCACGATGCCGGTCGCCGTGAAGCGGCCCGACTTCCTCCCCTTTGCTGTCTGCTCGATCGCAGTGGTGGCCCTGGTGCGTCGGCTGGTCCGTCCGCGGCGACCCGATCCGGACTAGGAGGCTGCGCGGGACGCCGGCCGGTTGTTCGCCACGGAACGGTCCGTCAGCGCGATCAACTCTGCGGGGGTTGGACCGGTTTCGGATCTCCCGGATGGTCCGGTTTGACCGGTTCGGCGGGGTTGGGGGGCTGTGTGGCCATGATGCGGTACCTCTCGTTATGTGATCCTGATCATTCGGCTGCGGGGAGGGACTGGTCGGTAAAAAGCGCGCCGCCCTGGCCGCAACCGGGGCCGCGCGCGCTGTTCCTGCGCTATTTCATGCCGGCTGCGCTCGAACTGGTGGCGGTCGAACCAGTGGCGGTCGAGCCGGATTGCTGTTTACCCGCCTGATTGCCGCCGCCGCTGCTGCCGGCGCTGGACTCCGACGACCCGGGCTTGATCGACAGTACCGACGCCTCGACATAGCTGACGATCACCTGGTCGTTCTTTTCGATGTCCTTCAAGGCCTGCTTGTCGCGCACCTTCATCTGCATCGGCTTACCTTCGGTACCGCGCAACGTCAGGGTACCGGAGTCCTTGTCGATCTCGAAGACATTGGCCGCGACCGTGGTGCGCTCCATGGCGGCGATACCGGGCTTGCCTCCGGCCGGCGCCTGGCTCACTGCCGCGGACTCCACGCGCCGGCGGATCTCGCCCAGGTCTCCCTTGTCGCTTTTTGCGACTGCCAGCGCGATGGCTTCATTGAACTGCAGCGTGACCTTGTCGCCCGTTTTGAGGTTCTCGAAGTCCTTGACCTGCGGGCCCACGAACATGGTTGCGGAGCCGCCGTCGTCGCCCTTGATGACGACGCGGCGCTGGGCGGAGTCGATCGACTCGATCGTGCCGCTGGCGGTCCGGGTGGTGCCGATGGCGACGGGTGCACCGGCGGTTGCCGCCTGCTGTGCGCTGCCGGATTTCTCCGCAGATGCTTGCGCGGCTCCAGCGCCCTGGGCGAATACGGCTGCGATGGCGAGGGGCAGTACTTTATGTAGTGTCTGCATTGGGTTCTCCTTGCTTGCAGTGAGTGAATGAACGGGACCGGTGCCTGGCCTCCAGGAGGCGCCCGGCCCGGCGCCCGACCTCAAGCAGCACAGTCCGTACCTACGAGTGCTGCGCCCCTGCGCATCAGCAAGGGTTCTTGAGCAGCAGCCGCTCCAGCTTGCCCGAGATCGGGTCGCTCTCGGCCCAGGTCGCCAGCATCGATGCGATCAGTGCATGGCCCGGTTCTGTCGTGATCGCGCGTCCGTTCACCGACAGTGTGACACCTGAGCCAGGCGAATACGCCACCTGGATCCGATCCTGCGCGGCAAGCTCTTCGTAGGTACGCCTGATACTCGACAAAGGGTCGCTACGCAGTTCTTCGCGCAGCGGCTCACGCCATTGCTCTGGGATCCGGTCAGGCATGAAGGCGGTACTCAGGACATGCAGCACGATCATCAGGGGCTGGTCCGGATCCGTCATCGATGCCGCAGGCTTTGCGTCGACGGGCAGGTAGAGGGCTGCCAGATAATGATCGATCCAGAGGGTTTCCCGCACGCCGCAGGCGGCAAGGGCAAGTTCGTTGCCGTCAAGCTGCACCCGATCCTGCAGGGTGATTCCCGCCACGGTCGTCTGCGCGTGGCCGTTGGCCGCGGTCATGGACAGGGCGACTGCGACCAGCAGCGATCGCAGGGTCCCGCCTGCCCACGCGGTGATCAGTGCTGCGGGATCCTCGGGGGCGGCGAGACGCCGTAGTCGACCAGGTACTCTCATGACACTCCAGAAAGGTGTCGCCGCTCCAGGTGTCCAGCGGCGATTGAAAATACTTCCGGGTTCTCCGGGCTAACCCTGAAGACGGATTTCCCAGGATCAGAAGGTATTGCCGGTGCTCGCAAGAACGAGTCCCGCCAACCGTCCCTCCTTCTGCCGCGCAGCCTCCTAGCCGCGGCCGGACTGGTTTGCGCCTTTGCTGGTGGCGCCGGGGTAGTCCCATTCGCCGACGTAACGCTCGATCCGGGATCGATACGAAGGATCGTTGAGATCAGGCCATCGATCCCGGTCGAAGGCGGGAGCCTGTGCGATCTGGTGCTTCTCCGCATCCAGCGACGCACGCCCTTCGCCTTGAGGCGTCAAATTGCCGGCTGGTACCGCGACCAGCTTGTCCGCGTCGAACCAGCCTTCGTCGAAGGCCACGACCGCGTATTGCAGCCTGCCGGACTGCACGTCTACCACCACGTCCACTATTTCGCCGATATCCCGGCCCATCTCGCCGACGACCTTTGCGCCGAGCATCTCGCTGGCGCGCCAGGTGAGTGGCTGGGGGTTCGGCCCGAGTTCTTCTGCAAAACCCGGTGTCTCATCCAACTGCTGCTGATCCACGTTCAGCACCAGGTCGTCGTCACCCCGCCACATGCTCGCGGCCCGGGGCAGCACGGTTTGCGCATCGATCTCGCCACGGCGCGGCTCGCTTGCGCCGGCAGCGTGCGCCCCGGCCGCTGTCCCCGGCCGTGCAGTACCAAAGCCGCTGAAGGCATTCAATGGAAAGGCGATCAGCTTGTCCCCGATTCCCAGCACCCCGCCATATTCGATGACGACATACTCGACCTGGTTCTCGCGTGCATCGACGACGATGTCCTCGATGTCGCCAATGTCGTTCCCTTGCAGATTGCGGACGTCACGGTCCAGCAGCCGACTGAGTCTGACATCGCGCCGCGACTCGCTCGCCGAGGGCCTTCTGCTTCGGTCAGCACTGCCGATGTTGTCGGTTGCGCCGGCTGCATCGGCGGCATCGGCTGCATCGGCCGCAGGGGCCGCATCCGCAGCGGGCGCCGGGGCGCTCTGTTTGCCGGTTTCCGCACCTGCGGCGGCGCTGATCGAATGAACCGCCAAGGCCACCGCTGCAGCCAGCATCGGGACCAGGAAAGGGCGGGAGCCCGGTCGTGGCCCGGGCGACTGCCTTGACAGGGGCCGGGCAATCGATGCGGATCGAAACGCTGTTCGGATCGAATGTCATGTTTTCCTCCTGGAAACGAGGGCCAGCACTCGTCAGCTCGCCCGTACAGGGGCCCGCGCGGCTTGCCGATGCGGGCGGTACCACCGTGCTGCAAGTCCTGTTCCCCCGCTGATTCCCGTTCCGCAGGCTCCTACTGGTCGCTGCCGTCAGGCGCGGCGCGTTCGGCACGCTGCTGCGCGGGGCCGTGAGCGTCAAGCAGGTTGTACGCGGTGTTGATGAGACCGATATGGGAGAAACCCTGAGGATAATTGCCCACCAGCCGCCGGTGAGCGACATCGTATTCCTCGGCGAGAAGGCCGAGATCGTTGCGCAGATCGAGCAGCCGCTCGAATAACCGCGTGGCGTCCTCGATGCGTCCCTGCATGGCATAGGTGTCCGCCAGCCAGAAAGAGCACACCAGGAAGGCACCTTCTTCGCCGCCCACGCCGTCGTCGACGCGGTCGGTGGCGTAACGAAGAACCAGGCCGTCCCGCAGGAGTTCGTTCTCCACTGCCGCAACCAGGCCGAGAACCCGCGGATCCCGCGCGGGCAGGAATCCGACCTGGGGGATCAGCAGCAGGGCCGCATCCACTTCGTCGCTGCCATAGGACTGCACGAAGGTATTGCGGGTGGCGCTGAATCCGTGGCGACAGATATCGTCATGGATCTGATCCCGTAATTCGCGCCAGCGTGCCACCGGTCCGTCCAATCCGAAATGCTCCACGCTCTTCACGGCGCGGTCGAAGGCGACCCAGCACATCAGACGTGAATGGGTGAACTGCCGCGCCGGGCCACGGACTTCCCAGATGCCGTGATCGGGCTTGTGCCAGATGTCTTCCAGGCGCTTCAACATCACCTTCTGCATCCGCCAGGAGTCGTCCAGCGGACTCAGTTCCGCCTCGCGCGCGGCGTGCAGCGTCTCCATCAGTTCACCGTAGACGTCCACCTGCATCTGGTCGGCTGCTGCGTTGCCGACATTGACCGGTGTGCTCTGCTCGTACCCCGGCAGCCAGGTCACCTGGTTTTCCGGCAGCCAGCGCTCCCCGGCAATGCCGTACATGATCTGCAACTGCTCAGCGGAACCGGCGGCGGTGCGCAGCAGCCATTGCCGCCAGGCCTCGGCCTCGTCGCGATAGCCGGCGTTCAGCAACGCATACAGGGTGAGCGCGGAGTCGCGCAGCCAGCAATAGCGGTAGTCCCAGTTGCGATGCCCGCCGAGCGTCTCCGGCAGTGACATGGTCGGCGCGGCGACGATGCCGCCGGTGGGCTTGAACGTCAGAAGTTTCAGTGTGATGAGCGAGCGGACGGTGGCCGCACGCCAGCGCTCATTCCCGGTACTGAAGCGGCAGCGCTTGGACCATTCCCGCCACCACGACACGGTCCGCGCCAGGCTTTCCGCGCGATCGGCGACGAAATGGGGCTCTTTGTGGGACGGGTGATAGGAGAGGGTGAACGGCACGCTCTCCTCTTCGCCGACGCTGAACTGCGCAGTTGTCTTCATGGCTCTGCCCTCGAGCGGGATCGGCGTATGCAGTTCGACCGCATCCGGACCGGCTACGGCGCTCAGGCCGTAATCACGCCGGCGCACCCAGGGCACCGCCTGGCCATAATTGAATCGCAGGATGAGTTCCATGGTCATCGCCACCCGTCCGCGCAGGCCCCGAACGACCCGCACCACGTCGACCTTCGATTCGTCATCGCTCAGGGGCATGAAATCGGTGAGCAAGACTGCACCGGTATCGGTCTCGAAGGTCGTCTCCAGCACCGCGGTGCCGGGAAGGTAGCGACGCGAGATCCGGCAGGCGCCATCCTCCGGCGCGATCCGCCAGTGACCGTGTCCGGGATCGCCGAGCAACGCGGCGAAGCAGGCCGGCGAATCGAAGCGCGGCAGGCAGAGCCAGTCGATGGCGCCGTCACGCGCCACCAGCGCCGCTGACAGCATGTTTCCGATCAGACCGTAGTCCTCGAGCGGTTTGGACATCCGAATGCTCCGTTGATCTGCTGCAATGGCGCGGGGTGCGCGGCCGCACGATCCGTCGGCGCGCGTCAGCCGTCGCCTCGAAACGCGGGATACAGCGCCATGCCGCCGTCGATGAGCAGGCTGGTTCCGACCACATAGTCCGATTCGTCCGATGCCAGCCAGAGGACCGCGCGGCCGACGTCCTCGGCTTCGCCGATGCGACCGTACGGGATGAGGCGCAGCAACTGTTCGCGCGCCTCGTCGCTGTCCCAGGCATCGGCATTGATCGACGTCCGGATCGCTCCCGGCGCCACCGAATTCACCCGGATCCCTGCATGGGCGACTTCCTGCGCCAAGGACTTCATCAGCAAGGACATGCCGCCTTTCGACGCGGCATAGTTCACCTGGAACGCCCAGGGGATGATCTCGTGGACCGAACTGGTGAAGATGATCTTGCCGGTCGCAGGCGAGACCGAAGGCAGGGGGCCGCGCCGGAGGAACTCACGCACGGCGCCCCGGGCACACAGGAACGCGCCGGTGAGGTTCACGTCGAGCACCGATTGCCACTGTGCCAGCGTCATGTCCTGGATGGCCGCCGCCTGTTCAATGCCGGCGTTGGCGACCATGATGTGGAAGGTGCCGAAGCGGTCGACCACCTGCGACAGCATGGCATCCACTTCGGCTTCCTGCGTGACGTCGGCGGCGATCGCCACCGCCTGCCCGCCGGCTGCCTCGATGCTGGACACTGCCGCCAGCGCCTTCTTACGTGATTTGTCGCCAGGGGGATGATTCACGATCACCGTCGCCCCGGCCTCAGCGAGTTGCTCGGCAGTACCGCGTCCGATACCGGATGAACCACCGGTCACGATGGCGACCTGACCGCTCAGGTCGAATCTACCCATGCTATTGCCTCCGCCGTGCGCAGCTTCTCGTGAAGGAACCGCCTGACGCGCGGTTGCTGCTTAGCCGGAGTGGGGCAAGCATTGTGCCCCTCGTCTTCCGGGCTCCCGCCTTATCCCTGCCGATAGACATCCGTACTGAGGTAGCGCATGCCGGAGTCGCAAATGATCGTGGCGACGGTGGCGCCCGGTCCGAGGCGGCGGGCGATCCGGATCGAGGCGACGACGTTGGCGCCGGAAGAGGTGCCGGCAAAGATGCCCTCGTCGCGGGCCAGCTGCCGGGCCATGGCCTTCGCATCGGCGGTGGAGACCGGCTGAATCTCCTGGACCAGTTCGGGCTCCCAGAGGGGCGGCAGGAAGCCGATGCCGATCCCCTCGATCTGGTGCGACCCGGTAGGGCCGCCGGACAGCACGGCGGATTCGGCGGGCTCGACGGCCACCACATGGATCGCCGGATGCCGGGCCTGCAGAGCCCGCGCTGCGCCGTGAATGGCGTGCGCGGTGCCGACCGAATGAACGAATGCGTCCACCCGCCCATCGGTCTGGGCCCAGATCTCCTCGCCGAGCGCGCGATAGCCGTTGCTCGCGTCGGTATTGCTGAGCTGGTCGCAGTACCAGTGTCCGGGCCGCTCGCTGATGACGGCAGCGGTGCGGATCATCTCCTTGATGAGTTTTTCCGTGATCTTCTTGTTGTCGCTCCGGACGTCGGTGATATGGGCGCCGAAAGCCTCCATCATCCGCCGCTTCTCGTCGCTGAAGGCATCCGAGAAGACGATCTCGAGCCGATACTTCTTGACGGCGCAAACCAATGCCAGCGACACGCCGGTGGTGCCCGCGGTGTACTCCACCACCGTACCGCCCGGCTGCAACCGGCCTGCCTTCTCGGCGCCTTCGATCGCGGCCTTGGCCATGCGATCCTTCATGCTGCCGGTCGGGTTCGCGAATTCGAGTTTGGCCAGGATGCGCGCGCATCCCGCCGGGACCACCTGACTCAATTCGATCATCGGCGTGTTGCCGATCGCGTCGAGCACACTTTTCGCGCTTGCCTGCATGGCGACCTCAGCTGGTTGACCGGCGCCGGCGTGACGCGGCGGATCCTGGCGTACAGCGCCGCAATGCTCCGTCATGCGGGGCGTTGCGGCTCCGCTCGCCTATGGTGTGAGGTCGAGTGCTTCGGTGACCCGGTCGAACGGAATCCCCGCCGTCTGATTGACTCGCTTGACCGACTCGGCGTCGGCTGCCTCGAACAGGCACATGCACGCACCCGATTCTGGCACGAAGGTGGAACGGATATAGCGGACCGGCGTGCCGTCCGCCGTGAATTGCCTGGATGTGGAGATAGCCCCTTGCTGCGCTTTTGCCAGGTCGCTCATCGGGATGCCTTTGAGAGATCGCTCCACCATAAAGACCGTCATGGAAAACTCCTTTCAGGGTTGGCTTCATCGCGTGCTTCCTGCGAGGCATCGGATTCCGGCTTGCGCGGCAAGCAGCTACCCCGTCATGGGGCTTCTGTTTGCTCGCGGGTGAGAATCCGGCTCGCAGGCGAATGATGCGCCGGCGATTTTCCGGCTGTCAATCCTGTCGGTCGGGTTCGCGCTGGTCGCTTGAAGCGCGTTCGGGCTATTCGAGCGGGGGCGGCGCGGCGCGCAGCTCGGCTTCGCTCAAGGTCGCTCCGCCCGGATCCTGGACACCGACGTCGATGGTCGAGAAATTAAAGGCCTGCCACTGGTTGTTGACCAGCTTGGCCCGCGAAACACCGATGCCCGGGAAGTAGTAGGCGGGCGCAAGATCCGAGGCCCGGGTGGAGGTTTCCGGGTAGTAGTCACCGCCGACATGAATCAGGTACTTCGCGCCGGCCCGATCGTCGACGCCGCTTTCGTTGTCCTTGACCAGTCGTGCCTGCAGGGTGAGGAAGACCGCGGCAATGTCCGGGCCGTTGATCGCGCTGAAGCCGGCGCTCCAGCCATGGAAGACCATGTTCCCTCCCGGAGGCAGGATCGAGGTCGAGCCGTCCGCCTCGGTGCGGGTGTCTGGCCTCGAGACGTTCGTACCCTGCAGGGTTTTCGGATAGAGCTCGCCGCTGACACCGGTGGATGCCTCCAGCAGCTTCCAGGTGCCGCTCGCCTTGCTCTTGATGTAGAGCTTCATGTTGCGGACCTGCACCCGGGTATTGCTGGCGTTGTGGCCTACGCCATCGAAGATCACGAACCAGGGCAGGATCGCGTTCCAGTAGGCATCGCTCTTGTAGCGGGCGTTGTTGACGACCCACCAGGAGGGCGTGTTGGTGCCCCGAGGGTCGTTGCCCATCATGACGTAGCCTGGTCCGCGTGACCAGCCGTAGTTGGACGGCACGCCCGCAAGCTGCGTGTCGTTCATCAATCGCATATCGTCAACGATTGTGTCGACCGAGTTGACCGTGGCTCCCGGCGCGACGGGCGCGGGCTTCGTGACAGCCTGTTCGGACAACTGGATTGTGAGTTCGCCCGTGGCCGTCGACTTGCCGGACTCGTCCAGTTGTCCATCGAAGCGACCTTCAGCGGACTTGCCGTCTACCTCGCTGGCTGCAACGTCGGTGCGGCTTGACGAGCCGAGGCCGACCTCGCCGCAGGCGCTCAGCAGGCCCACCGCTATGCACAAGGCCGCGGTGATCTCCGTCCTGAAAGCGCTTTTCCGATTCCTTCCGTAAAACGACCCGATCCCTGTTGGTGCTGTAGTTTTCATTGGTTACCTCTTGTTTCACTTCGGAACCGCCGAAGCGATGACTGCCAGACACCCGGGGACCGTGCTGCGTCACCGAGTGAAGGAGCCGCACCTTAACCAGCGAGACTCAGGGCGTCGTGCGGCGCCATGACGGGCGGTTGGCGACAAGGGACGGGTGCAGGCCAGAAGACGCGCACGAATTGGCGGGTCGAGTGCGGACGCTGTCTGGCGGCGCCCGTCGCTTCCGGCGTACGTGCGGCTAAGGCGTAACAGGCTGTTTCAGAACGGGTGTGGGGGGCCGAGGCGATCGCCGCCGCGGGCTCGGCCTGCATGCTGCGCTGACGTCAGCGCGCGGGCTTCGCAAGGTAGTGGATTTGTTGTCGTGCGGGGGAGGGGAGCACGCTCGCGTGCTCCGGGGACTGATGCCCGTATCGGCCGTCAGCGCTTCTGCTGGGCCGCCAGCCGGGCGCGCTTCTCGATGTCCATGACGTACAGCTGGACAAAGCGGGCCACGGTTTGCGGCATGGCATAGAACTCGCAACTGAGCCTTGCGGGCATGCCCTCGGCGTGATCGACGCGAACCACGCGCAGGTCGCAGGGAATCGGCGCGATATTGGGCGCATCGATCCGACAGTGACGCAACGTACTGCCCAATTCCGGCTCGGGCGCATCCGAGGGCCACAGCGCGGCCAGGCCGCCGACCGACAAGTCGGTCAGCTGACCTTTGAACTCGGCGCCCCGCGAGGGGCGGAACGTGACGGTGGCGCCATCCTCCTCGGGCGGTTTGACCCGGAAGGCATTGCGACGCTGCACGCGCCAGCCGGTGGCCGGGAGGTGCGCTGTGAGTGTCCCGGCGCCGCCCGGGCCGCCGGAAGCCGGTGTGCGCCGGGCGGCGCGCTCAAGTTGCACGTTTTCAAGCCGGAACTGGATCTTGACCGAGCCAGGTACGCCGACCACGGTGAGGTAGGGCGCGCGCAGCAGGTCCTGCAGGCGGTTATCGTCGCCGGTGAAATCCAGCTCCAGCGAATCCGCTTCGAGGGCCAGGATGCGGGTGACGATGAAGGTATCCGCGTCCTCCTGGGCGTAGACCGCAACCAGGGCATTGGCGCCGATCAGTTCCCGCACGAGTGACCTGACCGCCATCGTGCCATCGATGCGAAACGCCTCGGTGGTCTCGGAGGGCTGCAGTGGAAGATACGATGAGTGCGGCGAAGGATCCAAGGTCGGTCTCGGTCGAATCGTTTTTATTCTAAGGAAAGTTCGACGGGCCGGCACCCGATGTCGGCGGATTGGGGCTAATTCAGGGCACGAGTGGTGGCATCGCCACGCAGCCAGCGGTCCAGCGGCGCGCTGCAGGCGTCCGAGAGCCGCCGGATCTGGTCATCCACGGCGAGAATCCGCCGGATAGCGTTGATGCGCTGCTTTTCAAGCTGCCGCACCTGCCGCGGATCGTTTCGCCCGATGGATTCCCACCGATGATGCAGGCTGCGCGCCATTGCGGGAATTTCCCTGCGCAGTGATACGACCGTCTGCCAGTCTCCCTGCGTGGCCGCTGCGAGCATTGCGGTAGCCAGGCGTTCCGCGGCCGCGTACTCGGCGGGCAGGCGCGGCGACTTATCTTCCATCTGATGATTCCTGATGTCCTGGATACGGGACGGCTCTGCGGCCAGACGGCAGCACGGCAGGCTCATGCTGCCACCGCTTCGGCGCGGACCTTGGGGCCGATTTCGCGCCAGGCGCCGCGCAGATCGCCCAGCAGTTTCTCGACTTCGCGATAGAGGTTGTCGTCGTTCTTCATGTTGGCCTTGACCAGAGTCCGGTTCACGTAGTCGTAGAGCGCGTCGAGATTGCGGGCGACGTCGCCGGCACGGGCATCGAGCGTTGCCTTCAGTCCCTCGTCGAGGATCCGGATGGCCCGCGTGGTGGCTTCGCCCTTGCCGGCTATGTCCTGATTCGCGAGGGCGTGACGGGCCTTGGCCACTTGGAGGAGGGCGCCGTCGTACAGCATTTCGACCAGCTGGTGGGGGTCGGCGCCGTCCACCTTGGTTTGCACGTCCAGTGCGCGATAGGAGGCGGCGGCGGATCTTGGAGAAGCGAACATCGGTTTACCTCGGGGCTGCGTCGGTTTGTTCAAGGGCTACTCCTGGACTATCGACGTTCTTTGCGCCGGCTTTAGGCCTGCGCACCGAAAGAGAGGAAACCTGCCGCTTTTCTCCGGCTTGCCTGCCGGCCGGCGACGGCAGCCCGACACCCGAATCACCGGTTGCTCTGGTTGAGCAGCCCCTGGATCGCCGAGAATGAACCGGTGATCCGTGACAGGTTCACATCGAGCGCGCTGTACTGCCGTGTCAGGCGTGCTTCAACCGCCACCAGGCGACTCTGGAAGCGCTCCTGCTGCTTGCCTATGGTGCCTTCGCGTGAACGCAGCGAGTCGGTCGCACTCGTGATCGCGCCTTCCGGATCGAGGAAACTGGTCAGGCGTTCGTTGAGCAGGCGGGCGACGCCCGTGGCCGGCTCGCCGTTGACAGCGGCGGTGCCGGCGAACAGGGTGCGAAGCTTGGACGGGTCCGCAAGCATTGCCGCCGCCTTGGTGGCGTTCATCGACAGCGAACCGTCCGGGCCCAGTTCGAACCCGGCGGCCGACAGGCTGGTCGTGGCGTCGCCCCCGGTCGTCGCCCGCACCTGTTCGCGTAGTTGCTGCTGGATGCGCACCGCGACCGTGTTGCCCTGCAGGACGCCGGCCGTCTTCGAGCCCGCGTCGTAGCGCGTCTGCTCGCCGATCAGCTTGCTCAGGTCGTTGTAGGCCGTGACGAACTTGTCGAGGTGAGCCTTGGTGGCTTCCTGGTCGCTCGCGATACTGATCTCGACCGGCGTCGCCGTCACCTTTTTCAGGTTGAGCGTGACGCCTTCGATGACGCCGTCCAGACGATTCGAACCGGCGGTGATGGCCAGCCCATTGACCGTCAGTTGCGCGTCCCGTGCCAGTTGCGTGCGCTGCGTGCCGTTGGCGCCCGCGGCCGCAGTAGCGGATGCCGCAAAGGCCGACAGTCCGGCGGTATCGTCATTCGAGCCGTCGGCGTCGGTGGTCGTGATCTGGAATGCCTGGGCCTGGCCGCTGGTCCGGCTGGTGAGGACCAGCCGCTTGCCGGTGCCGTCATCCAGGATCGACGCCGATACCCCTGACGCCGAGGCGTTGATGGCGGTGCGGATATCCGCCAGCGTGGCGCCGTCCGGAATGACGACGTCGACCAGGCGCTGAGGGTCTGCGGTAAAAGTATTGCCGGTGGCGTCGACGCTGCCCATCTGCAGATGCAGCGTGCCGCCGCCCACCACCGTGTCGCTGGCGACAAAGGCACGGCTGACGATGCTCTGGCTCTGCGCGAGCGACTGCACCGACAGACTGTAATTGCCGCTGGCGGCACTGCCGCCGCCGGTTGCCGTGATTGCAGCCTCGTCACCGCTTGCCGCCTTGCTCGCTTGCCAGGTATCGGCCCTGGTCAGCATGCGGGTCGCGTCCTGCAAATTGGACACCGCGCCCTGGAGCTTGCCCCAGGCCGACAGCTTGGTCTGGATGCCGGAAAGATTCTGCTGCATCTTCGCCAGCGGCTGCTTTTCGATCGCCATCAGCTGGGACACGATGCCGGCGACATCGATTGCTCCGCTGCCTACTCCACTGATCGCCATGCTGCCTCTCGCTTTTTGGATACTCTACAAGGCCTCTTCGACACCTTCGGGGGAAACTTTAGCGCCCCGGTGCGAGGAAGTGCCTGCCCTGCCTGCCGCTGTTCAGCCCTTCAGCAGCTGCAGCACATTGGCGGGCAGCTGATTGGCCTGCGCGAGCATTGCGGTGCCGGCCTGCTGGAGTACCTGCGCCCGGGTCAGGGCGGCAGTTTCGGCTGCGAAGTCCGCGTCCATGATGCGGCTGCGGGCGGCAGTCTGGTTTTCCGCTGCCACCTGGAGGTTGCCGATGACCGCTTCGAAGCGGTTCTGGATGGCGCCGAAGGCGGCCCGCTCCGAGTTGATAGTGGTCAGGGCATTGTCGATCTGGCCCATCACCGTCTGGGACGCCGCCTGCGTCAGGATAGTCACCGGCGCAGGCGACGCCGGCGGGGTGCTGAAGTCCAGGATCGCCGTCATCGACGCGTTGGTGGTCAGGTTGGTCGAGTTCATCGTGATCCGGTCGTTCAGGTCGTTGCCGGAGCCGATGTGGAAGGTGTGCGGGGCCGCCGACGCCAGGACGGCGAAGCCGTTGAATCGGGTGTTCTGGATGGTGCGGGAGGTTTCGGCCGCCAGCTGCTGGAACTCGGCGTCGAGGTTGGCGCGATCGGCCGCGCTGTTGGTGCCGTTGGCGGACTGGACTGCCAGCTCCCGCATCCGCTGGAGCATTTCGCCCATCTTGCCGAGAGCGCCCTCCGCGACCTGCCCGAATGAAATCCCGTCGTTGGCATTGCGGATTGCAACGTTCATGCCCTTGATCTGCGACTGCATCCGCTCTGCGATCGCCATGCCGGCGGCATCATCCTTGGCGCTGTTTACCCGCAGGCCGGAAGAAAGCCGCTGGATCGAGGTGGACACCTGCGAGTTCGTGGCGCTGAGGTTGCGCTGTGCGTTCAGCGAGACGAGGTTGGTGTTGATGATCTGGGTCATGGAAGCGTTCCTGGTCGGTAGGGACTTCCGACAGGTTATTTCCGGATGACCGCAGGCAACCGCCCGATAAGCGGTCTAAACCCTGCTTATTTGGCGTTTGACGGACTGCAATGCAAAGGCGGCACGGCGGTTTCCCGTCGTGCCGCCAGGGGCGCCCCGGTACGGGAGCGCCCGGGGTGGGCCTTCTGATCAGCGCAGCAGGCTCAGGACGTTGCTCGGAATCGAGTTGGCCTGGGACAACATTGCCGTGCCGGCCTGCTGCAGCACCTGGGCGCGGGTAAGGGCGGCGGTTTCGGAGGCGAAGTCCGCGTCCATGATCCGGCTGCGTGCGGCTTCCTGGTTCTCGGAGGCGATCTGCAGGCTCGAGACCACCGCCTCGAATCGGCTTTGCGATGCACCGAGGGTGGCGCGGGCGCCGTTGACTGCGGTCAGGGCGGTGTCGATGTTGTCCATCGCCGTCCGGGCCGTGGCGGCCGTGGCGCCCAGCGTCGCCGCGGCGCCCTGGGTGTTGGTTCCCATGGCGGTGGCGATGTTGGTCGTGGTGATCGAGATCTGGTTGTCCGCCGATGTGTTGGCGCCGACCTGGAAGTTGAAGACACCGGTCGTGCCGCCGGCGCCAGTCAGCAATTCCTGGCCATTGAACTTGGTGTTGGCGATCACCCGGGCGTTCTCAGCGGCCAGTTGCTGGTATTCGGCATTCAGGGCGGTGCGATCGCCTGCGCCGTTGGTATCGTTGGCGGACTGCACTGCCAGTTCACGCATGCGCTGCAGGTTGTCGCCAAGCTTGCCCATTGCGCCCTCGGCCGTCTGGGCCAGGGAAATTCCGTCGTTGGCATTGCGAACGGCCACATTCATGCCGCGGACCTGAGCGTGCATCCGCTCGGCGATCGCCAGTCCGGCTGCATCGTCCTTGGCGCTGTTGACCCGCAGGCCGGTGGACAGGCGCTGGATCGACGTCGCCAGGGCGCCCTGGGTCGTGGTCAGGTTGCGCTGTGCATTCAGGGACATCAGGTTGGTATTGATTACTTGGGCCATTTGAAACTCCGTTGTGTTCTTGCGACTGGGATGTCCACCCGGACATCCGGTTAGGACCGCGGGATGTTCCCCCGTTGCAAAGGTTATCGGCGCCTGCCGTCGCTGCTTTAGCCCGGAAATGCCGCCGGAGGCTTGTGCGGTACCGCTCATCGCATTCGGGCAACCCAGGCGCGCGAAGAATCATGGCCTGCGCCGGCTGCGTAGGACGACTTCCTACACGCCGGTAGGCAAACCCTACGCCGAATTACCGACTTCCTCTGATTCAGCCGCACCTACATCTGATCGAGACTTCGTTTGTGCGGGAAAAACAGCGTAATTGCCCCGCTAATTGAATTCACCTGAGTGAGGAATGCATGTTGACCGATGAACGCATGATGGCGGAGATCCGGGATGCCAATCTCTCCTACCTGATCCTGGCGCAGGCGCTGATCAGGAAGGACCCGGTCCAGGCACTCTACCGGCTGGGCCTTTCGGAAGAGTCGGCCGACCTGATCGATCAGCTGTCGCCCGCTCAGATGCTGAGGGTCGCACAGGGCAACATGCTCATCTGCCGCTTCCGGTTCGACGACCAGATGTTGTGGTCACTGCTGGCCGATCACGGCAGCGGTGAGGACCAGCGTGAAGATCGCTCGGCCTCGCGGCTGCACGCCGCGATCCTGATGTCGGGCAACTTCCAGGAGACCCTGAATGAGCGGTCGTAGTCTGCTGGACGACAATCGCCAGATCCAGCGGGCGATCCGGATGATCCAGCTCGGCGCGCGCCTGCAGATGCTGCAATCAGAAACCGAACTGCCCTACGAGCGACTGCTCAAGCTCTACAAGGAAGTAGCGGGCAAGTCCCCGTCCAAAGGCCAGTTGCCATTCTCGGCGGACTGGTTCATGACCTGGCAGCCCAATATCCATTCCTCCTTGTTCTACAACATCCACAGCTATCTGCAGAAGACTACGGCGCTCGATGACTCGGAGTCGATCATCAAAGCCTACGAGCTCTACTGCGCGGAGGTGAGCAGTTACGGTGTCGAGCCGCTGCTGTCGATCACCCGGGCCTGGCGGCTCGTACGCTTCGTGGACAGCGGGCTGGTCACCGCCATGAAGTGCAGCCGCTGCGGCGGTCATTTCATCAATCATCCCTTTGAAATACAGCAACAGTTCGTGTGCGGCTTGTGCAATCCGCCCGCGCGGGCCGGCAAGGCGCGCAAATCCGGCGCGATCCACTAAGGGTCCTTCGAATGCAGTAGCGGTACCGTCCGGCGGTCTGGCCGGACAGCATGTCAGCCGGTCGACGTGGTTTATCAAGAATCCGGTTGGCAGGACGATGAATCTGCGAGAGGCTCCGCAATTCGGGTGCCATTTATTTTCGGGGCCAGGGTCGAATGTTCGTTATCGTTGGGTATCTCGTCGTAATCGGCTCGGTCATCGGGGGCTATGCCCTGGCCGGTGGCCACGTCGCGGCATTGATGCAGCCGCTCGAGCTGCTGATGATCGGCGGAGCGGCGCTGGGTGCCTTCCTGGTCTCGAACCCGGCCAAGACCCTCAAGGCCACCTTTGCAGCGATGCCCAGTGCGCTCAAGGGATCCAAGTACACCAAGATGCGCTACATGCAGCTGATGGCGATGCTGTACGACGTTCTGGCGAAGGCCCGCAAGGAGGGCCTGATGTCGATCGAGAACGACGTCGACGCACCGGACGACAGCCCGCTGTTCGGACACTACCCGGAACTGACTGTCGATCATCACCTGATGGAGTTCATCACGGACTACCTGCGGATGATGGTGTCCGGCAATCTGAATGCGCTCGAGATCGAGAACCTGATGGACAACGAGATCGAAACGCATCACCACGAGGCGATGGTGCCGGCGCATGCGATCCAGAAGGTGGCGGACGGACTGCCCGCCTTCGGCATTGTGGCCGCGGTCATGGGGGTGGTCCATACCATGGGCTCGGTCGGGCGTCCGCCGGCCGAACTCGGCGAAATGATCGCCCACGCCCTGGTCGGTACCTTCCTGGGCATCCTGCTCGCCTACGGTTTCGTCGCCCCGCTCGGGACCCTGCTGGAGCAGAAGACCGACGAGAGCAGCAAGGAACTGCAGTGCGTGAAAGTCACGCTGCTCGCGAGCATGCAAGGCTACGCGCCGACCGTCTGTGTCGAGTTCGGCCGCAAGGTGCTGTACTCCACGGAGCGGCCGACATTTGCGGAGCTGGAAGGGCACGTGAAGCAGAAGAAGACATGATTCCGAAGTTCGCCCGTGGCGCATCCCGCGCCCGCTGCGCGGCCGCCCGCACCGGGAGCCGCTGATGGCCGGGCCTGTCGACCGCAAGATCCAGCCGATCGTCATCAAGCGGGTGAAGAAGGTGGTTCACGGCCATCACGGCGGCGCCTGGAAGATCGCCTATGCCGACTTCGTGACGGCGATGATGGCGTTCTTCCTGCTGATGTGGCTGCTGGGATCGACCAGCACCGGTGACCTCAACGGCATTTCCGACTACTTCAAGACACCGCTGAAAGTCGCCTTGTCCGGCGGCAGCGGCTCGGGCGACAGTTCCTCGGTGATC
Source organism: uncultured beta proteobacterium (assembly GCA_963834335.1). GTDB lineage: Bacteria > Pseudomonadota > Gammaproteobacteria > Burkholderiales > Burkholderiaceae_E > Lautropia. The sequence goes on from CAWIBK010000009.1 coordinate 1,361,083, forward strand.
AAGGGCGGTGGGCAGGATCTCTCCAGGCGTTCGGGAGCCCTGCGTCGCGGCGAGACCCCCGAGAAGCGCTCGACCATCAATCTGCAGGTGGCGCGGTCGGAGGCGGTCCGCGAGGAGCGCGAGCGGCTGATCCAGCTCAAGGAGCGGGTGGAGGAGGTCATCTTCAGAACACCGGCCCTGGCCGAACTGCGCGACCAGATCAGGCTGGAACTCACCGCCGACGGCTTGTCGATCCAGATCGTCGATGCCAACAATCGTCCGACTTTCGCGTCCGGCAGTGCCGTCGTCCAGGCGTACATGCGGGACCTGATGCGCACGATCGGCGGCTTGCTCAATGAAGTGGAGAATCCCGTCAGCCTGACGGGCCATACCGATGCCGCTCCGTATGTCGGCGGCAATCGCGGCTATTCCAACTGGGAGCTGTCGGCCGAACGGGCGAACGCGTCGCGCCGGGAACTGATCGCCGGCGGCATGAAACCGGAGAAGGTCCTTCGGGTCATGGGCGTCGGGCCGGTTGTGCCGCTGGACAAGACCAATCCGCTCGATCCGATGAACCGGCGCATCGCCATCGTGGTGCTCAACCAGGCATCGCAGCAGCGAATCCTGCGCAGCAGCGAGATCGATGTCGGCGACCCGGTCGTCCTGAAGAAGGCCATTGCAGCGGACGGGTCGGCAGGTACGATGGACAGGCCGGCAGGTGCGACGGACAAGCCGGCAGGTGCGACGGACAGGCCGGCAGGTGTGACGGACAAGCCGGCAAGTGTGACGGACAAGCCGGCAGGTGCCGACAAGCAGTAGATTTGCAGCGGTTCCCCACCGCTTATGTTCGCTTAAGTTTTCCCCGCTCCCGAAATAATGATCGCATCAACCGATCATTTTTTTCTGAGAGCGCATGGCCGATTCGGACGCCAGCAAGGAAGACAAGCAGCTACCCGCGAGTGATCGGCGCCTGCAGCAGGCTGCGGAAGAGGGCAATGTCGCCCGCTCCCGCGACGCCGGCCACGTGCTGGTGCTTGGCGCCGGCGTTGGCGTGCTGGCGCTGACCGGCAGCGCGATCCGCGCCGACCTGGTGGGCGTGCTGCGCAGTTCGCTGCACTTCGATGCCTCCGCACGGGGCGATACCTGGGAAATGCTGCGCCAGATGGCGGTGCCGATGCAGAACGCCACGGGGCTGGCGACGATGGTGATGGCGGTGACCATGGTTGGCGCCGTCGCTGCCGGGGCGATCCCCGGCGGCATCAACTTCGCTCCGGATTCGCTTGGCTTCAAGGCGTCCCGGCTCAATCCCATGAATGGGATCAAGCGCATCTTCTCGCTGCGCGGTCTGGTGGAATTCATCAAGCTCGCCGTCCTGGCGGTGGTGCTCGGACTGGTCGGTACCTGGTTCGTGTCCGCAAGCCTGCCGGAATTCGCGTCGCTGTCGCTCGGCTCGCTGCAGTCGGCCCTGGGTTCGGCATCGCACCTGGTGATCGGAGGCTTCTCGCTGCTGGTGCTGCTGCTGGTTGCCATTGCCACCTTCGACGTCCCGTTCCAGTGGTTCCGGCATCGTGCCGACCTGCGCATGACGCGCGAGGAGGTCCGTAAGGAATCGCGGGAGACGGACGGCGATCCGCATGTGAAAGGCCATCTGCGCGCCAGGCAGCGCGAGGTGTCGCGGCGCCGGATGCTGGCCGCCGTTCCCAGCGCCGACATCGTGGTCGTGAACCCGACCCACTACGCGGTCGCGATCCGCTACGACGAGTCATCGATGGCCGCGCCGCGTGTGGTTGCCAAGGGCGTGGACATCCTCGCCGCGCGGATACAGGCGATCGCCCGTGAATCCAAGGTGCCGGTGCTGGAAGCGCCGCCTCTGGCGCGGGCGCTCTACGCCCATGTCGGGCTCGACCAGGAGGTTCCGCGAGTGCTCTACGCCGCCATTGCGCAGGTTCTCGCCTACGTCTATCAGCTCAAGCGCTGGGTCCCCGGTCGGACGGCGGCCCCGCAGACACCCACGGACATCGACGTGCCGGCAGGCCTCGATCCCCAGGCCGAGTAGAGCGCACGCCCGACGATGACGCCCGTGACCACCACCCCATCCCTGCCGGCCGGCCGCAGTCTGGCCGCCCCGAGGCGTGTCGCCATCGGCGGCTCCACCGTGGCGCTGCCGCCGCTGCGGTCGCTGGCGGTGCCGATACTGGCGATCATCGTGCTGGCGATGCTGCTGCTGCCCTTGCCGGCGCCGCTGCTCGACTTCCTCTTCACATTCAACATCGCCTTGTCGCTGCTGGTGATGCTGGTGGCGGTCTACACGATCCGGCCGCTGGATTTCGCGGTCTTCCCGACCATCCTGCTGGTGACCACGCTGCTGCGCCTGTCGCTCAACGTGGCATCCACCCGTGCCGTGCTGATGCACGGCCATACCGGCACGGATGCGGCGGGCAAGGTGATCGAGGCCTTTGCGAACTTCCTGATCGGCGGCAACTTTGCGGTCGGCATCATCGTGTTCTCTATCCTCACCGTGATCAATTTCATGGTGGTCACCAAGGGCGCGGGCCGGATCGCCGAGGTCTCCGCCCGGTTCGCGCTGGACGCGATGCCCGGCAAGCAGATGGCGATCGACGCCGACCTCAATGCCGGCCAGATCGATCAGGACCAGGCGCGCAAACGGCGCCAGGAAGTTTCCCGCGAGGCGGATTTCTACGGCTCGATGGACGGCGCGTCCAAGTTCGTGCGGGGCGACGCGGTCGCCGGAATCCTGATCCTGCTGATCAACATCGTCGGCGGCCTGATCATCGGCACGGTGCAGCACTCGCTGCCGATCGGCGACGCGGCCAACAACTACGTGCTGCTCGCCATCGGCGACGCGCTGGTGGCCCAGGTGCCGTCCCTGGTGATCTCGGTGGCAGCCGGCCTGATCGTCTCGCGCGTCGGCGACGGCGACGACGACATCGGCGGGCAGGTCGCCAAGCAGCTGCTGTCGCTGCCGCGCGCGCTGGGCCTGGTAGCAGGCATCGTCGGCATCCTCGGCCTGATTCCCGGCATGCCGCACCTGGCGTTCCTGTCGCTGGCCGCCGGCCTCGGCTACACCGCTTTCAAGCTGAGCAGCATCCCGGTGGCGCCGCCAGAGTCGGCAGCGCCGCTGCCGAAGGCCGACAACACGGAAGCGAGCTGGGACGATGTCCAGCCGGTCGACACCCTGGGCCTGGAAGTAGGTTACAAGCTGATTCAACTGGTGGACAAGGACAGCGGTGGCGACCTGCTCGGGCGTATCAAGGGCGTTCGCCGCAAGTTCGCCCAGGAAGTCGGCTTCCTGCCGCCGGCCGTGCACATCCGCGACCAGCTCGACCTGCGCCCCAGTGCCTACCGCATCAGCCTGAAAGGGGTCGCAGTCGGCAGCGGCGAGGCGTTCCCGGGCATGTGGATGGCTATCGATCCGGGCCATGCCACCACGGCGTTGCCCGGCACCAAGACCGCCGACCCGGCCTTCGGCCTGCCGGCGGTGTGGATCCAGCAGAGCGAGCGTGAAATGGCGCAGGCGGCCGGTTATACCGTCGTGGATTCGGCGACCGTGATCGCGACGCATCTCCACCACCTGATGCAGGTGCACGCCTGGCGGCTGCTCGGCCGGGCGGAGGCTCAGCAATTACTCGAGCACCTGACCCGTCATTCCCCCAAGCTGGTCGAGGAAGTCGTGCCGAAAGTGGTGCCGGTGCCGGTGTTCCAGAAAGTGCTGCAGAACCTGCTGGAAGAGTCGGTGCACATCCGCGACTTGAAGACCATCGTCGAGGTGATGGCCGAGCACGGTCCGCGAACCCAGGACGCGGCAGAGCTGACCCGGGAGGCGCGCGTCGCACTGTCGCCCGCGATCGTGCAGCAGCTTTTCGGGCAGACCAGCGAATTGTCGGTCATCGCACTGGATCCGGCGTTCGAGTCGCTGCTGATGCAGTCGCTGGCAGCCGGCGCCACCGGTTCGCTCGATCCCTCGGTAGCCGAGTTCCTCGCCGCCGAGGCGGCGCGCACCGCCCAGCGCCAGGAAGAGCAGGGACTGCCCGGCTGCCTGCTGGTGCCGGACCGCATCCGGGTGCCGGTCGCCGGGATGGTCCGCAAGTCGGCGCCGCGCCTGCGGGTGCTGGCCCACGCTGAAATTCCTGACACACATTCAATCCGTATCGGTCATTTGATTGGGAGTAACCGATGAGTACGATGACGTTTATCGGCCGCACCACGCGTGAAGCAATGGCATTGGCCAAGGCGCGGTTCGGCCCGGATGTCGAGATCGTCGACAGCCGTCAGACCGACGACGGTGTCGAACTCACCGCCATCGTGCATGGCGTGCCGCTGCAGCGGCGCCACCTGCAGCCGCAGGTTGCAGCCGAATCCCGCGCCCGGCGCCCGGCGCCCGATGCGCCGCGCGCCGAAGCCGACATCGATCCGGCTGCCGGCGGCCCACGACTTCCCAAGGAGCGACCGATGAGCACAGTGTCCTTCGAATCCTACGTCCGCGACCGCCAGGAGCGCCCGCCGGTGGCGCACTTTCCGCAGCCGCGGGCGGCTTCGGCCGCGTCCGGGTTGTCAGCCAAGCTGGCGATGCCGGCGGGACCGAAGGCCGCAGCCGACGCGGCGAGCCGGGACCGTCAGAACGCCGAGAACCAGTCGGTGCTGCTCGATGAACTGCGCTCGATCAAGCAGTTCATCGCCGGCCAGCTCGAGACCGTGCGCTGGTTCGATACCGCCCGGCGGCGTCCGTCGCAAATGCGCCTGCTGAGGATCCTGCTGGCACGCCAGTTTTCCACCGTGCTGTCGAAGTCGCTGTGCGACCTCCTGCCGATGGACTTCAGCGATGCGCAAGCGGACCGCTGGCTGCAGCAGACCCTGGCGCGCACACTCGGCAGTTTCCAGCCCGCTTCGGCCGATGGCGACGGCGCCCGGTCTCTGTTCGACCAGGGCGGTGTGTTCGCCTTGACGGGCCCGACCGGCGTCGGCAAGACCACGACGGTCGCCAAGATCGCCGCCCAGTACGCGATGCAGCATGGGGCGAGCCAGGTGGCGCTGATCACCGCCGACGTCTACCGGATCGGTGCGCAGGAGCAATTGCGCTCCTTCGGCCAGATGCTGGGCGTGCCGGTGCACGTGGCGCACGACCGGGCCGCGCTCAAGGAGCTGCTCGGCCTGTTCGCCGACCGCAAGCTGGTTCTCATCGACACCGCCGGCGTGAGCCAGCGCGATGCCCGGGTGGCGCAGCTGCTGGCCGCGCTCGACCTGGACCCGATCCAGCGCGTGGTGGTGCTCAACGCCGCCATGCAGGGCGCTTCATTGCAGGAAGTGGCTGCCGCCTACCAGGCGCAGGATGCCGCCGGCGTGCTGCTGTCCAAGACGGACGAGGCGGTGCAGCTGGGCAGCGCTCTCGACTGCCTGATCCGCAATCGCCTGCGTCTGCTCGGCTTTGCCGACGGCCAGCGGGTGCCGGAAGACTTCCATGCTCCCGATTTCGATTATCTGGTCCAGAGCGCGATGTCGGCGACCGATGGCGGCGACGCCACTGTCGGCGACCTCGAGAATTCCGAAGTGCGGTTCATCCTAGAGAGTGCCCATGTTTGAAGCGGCCGTAGACCAGGCCGACGGATTACGGCGCCTCTTCTCCCCGCGCGTGCCCTCGTCGGTCATCCCGATCGGCTGCAGCGCGCCGGCGGCGGCTTGCCGCGGCTATGCTGCCTCGCTGCTAGACGCGCTGACCCGCATCGGCTTCACGCCGATGCTGTTCGACCGGCTCGACCTCGACCATGAGCTGGGCGAGGTCCAGGCGCACTCGCCGGTGAACCGGCTCCTGCTGCTGGAAGAACCGGTGCGCCTGGCCCGCTGGCTGCGGGGCCGGCAGTCGTCGATGCTCCTGCTGCTGTCGCATCATCGGGACGCGCTGCCGCCGCAGTATGCGACGATCAAGTCGATCGTCGGCGGCCACGGCCTGCAGGCAGTTCGCCACCTTGTTCGTGGACGCGCCGTCTCCGGACGAGGCGGTGCAGGCGCATTATCGCCTCGCAACCTGCGCCCGCCGATTCCTCGATGTCGAAATCGAACCGCTGCTGCAGGGCGCCGTCGGCAGTACCGCGGCCCGGTGCCGCGTCGCTTGCCCGCCTGCAACGTTTCGAGACCGGGATCGACGGTTTCCTGCCGCTCGATCCGCTGGTGCCGGGGGTCGGGCCCGGCCTGTCCCACTGAGCGTACCGAGCCATGTATACCCAGCAAGGAGTGCTTGACCGGGAATCGGTCGTGGAACGCTACGGACAGATGGTCCGGCGGGCCGCGGCACAGATGATGGCCCGGCTGCCGGCCAACGTCGACATCGATGACCTGGTGCAGGCGGGGATGATCGGTCTGCTCGATGCGGAATCACGCTTCGATGCCAGCCAGGGAACCCAGTTCGAGACCTTTGCCTTGCAGCGCGTGCGCGGCGCAATGCTCGACGAACTGCGCGGCGGCGACTGGATGCCCCGCTCGGTCCGCAGGAACCAGCGCACCATCGAGCGCGCGATCCATGTCCTGGAGCAGCGCCTCAAACGGGCACCCGTCGAGTCCGAGATCGCGGCGCACCTGCAATTGTCGCTCGCCGATTACCAGCAGTTCCTGCTCGACGCAAAGGGCGCCCAGCTGATCTACCTGGAAGACGCCAGCGGCGACGAGGGCGAGGAAGGCCTGCTCGAGCGCTCGGTTCCGTCCCCGGCGGCCCTGCCGCTGGAGCGGCTGGGTGACCAGCGCTTTCGCAGTGCGCTGGTCGAGAGCATCGAGCGGCTGCCCGAGCGTGAAAAACTGGTGATGAGTCTGTACTACGAGGAAGGCCTCAACCTGAAGGAGATCGGGGCGGTGCTCGGCGTCACCGAATCGCGGATCTCCCAGCTGCACACCCAGGCGGTCGGCCGGCTGCGTTCCCAGCTCAAGAACTGGCTCTGAGCAGGAACTTGCTTTGACGAAAAGGAGAGGGCCCGGGAGCCGCCTGCGCGGCGATCCGGGCTATTTGCTGTAGAGCGAGGGTTCGCCGAACAGGACGCCGAGGGCGCGACGGTTGGCCGAAGCCAGGCCTGCCAGCATGGCCTGGTTGGCCTGCAGTTCCCGCTGCAGTCGTAGCAGGACGGTGCCATCCATCGAAGGTGTCCCGGTTCCAGGAGCGGTTGCCGATGCGGTTCCGGGGGGCTTCAGTGTCAGCGCCGCGAACTCCGCCAGTGCCTGGCCGATCCGCTCGGTGCCGGATTCCATTTCCGCGAGCGCTTGCGGATCCGAACGCGCCATCGCTTCACGCTGCTCACGCAGCAGCTCCAGCAGGCGTTCTGCCGTTGCGACGGGGAAGGTACTTGCCTGCCGGCTGGTCATCGCCTGGGCCTCACCCGGTGGCAGACATGGATTCAAGCAGTTCCGCGGCTTCGGAGATCATCCGCTCGGCAACCACCCGGGCCTGGATCTTATAGGTCCCTTGCTCGATCGCCTGCTTGACCGCGGCCACCTTGTCGGCCCGGAAGGCGTCCTCGGCCCGAACGGGCGAGGTCATCGCCCGGCCGGCGTCAGACAGCTTCACGCTGTCGGTCGGCAGGACGTTCTCGACCTTGCCGTCGCCGGCGATCGCCGTATTCCCGGCGGCCGTGGTCGCGCTGCCGCTGCGGGCCGGCGACACTGGCGATCCTATCTCTGTTGGTTTCCCGATCATCATGACGAGCACTCCAAGCTTGCGCCGATTTTGACGCCTACAGGCCTAGTATCGGCCGCCACCGGCAGGACTTTAGCCTCGATCAGCGGGAAATTTTCACGGATTTTCCATCGATCGTGCCGTTCAGTACCTTTCCGGACGCCGTTCGGACCCTCACCTGTTGTCCGTCCGCCGCGTTCGACAGGGCGACCGCCTCGGTGCTGATGCTGAAACCCTGGCCTTCGACCACCACCGCGACCGCGTCGCCGGCCCGTACTGCCGGTGCGATCCGGAGGTACTCGGTCAGCAGCGGCTGACCGGCGGAGACCGCGCGGATCAGTTCCTGGCCCTGGAGCAGCGTGCGGCTGGCGATCGGCGTGGAGCGGCTGGCTGCCCAGTCGACTTCCTGGATGGTGAAATCTTCTTCCTGGATGATGCGGCCGGCCGGCAGCATTGAACGCGCCACCAGTGCCGGTCCGTAGGCGGAGATCCTGACCGGGATGAAGGTTGTCCAGCGGGCGCCCGCGACGCAGCGCAGGCCGACGTTGGCCCGGCCCCACAGGCGGGTATTGCCGGGGAGAAAAGGCTCGGCCTTGTCGCAGGGCGCAAGCGTCAACCCCCGGTTGAGCGACCCGACCTGGATCTCGAGGCGCAGCTTCTGGCCGTGGGGCAGCTTCACCGACTGCTTGAGCCAGCGTTCCAGGCCGTCGGACGGCGGGGCGGCGGTGGTGGCAGCAGCGCCGGCAGCAGGCGCGCCTGCAGTACGAGCGCCCGCAGCGGGAGCGGCCGCAGCGGGAGCGGCAGCGCCGATGCCGGCAGCGGATGCCGGCGCTGGAATTGCAATCCACAGGGCCAGCCACAGCGTCTGGAGGAACTGTACGGTCGATCTCATGGTTGAAAGCTTAATGGCATCACCCGCACGGCACGGCTTGAAGAAGCATGGGTTTGGCCCGCTTGTTCACCCGATGGCATGAGGCCCGCGTGCGGATAATCGGCAGCTACTGGAAACTCTTGAGTCGGAGCCGGACATGCTCGACCGAATGACCGATGCGATCGAATTTCACGGCAAGGCGCTGCAGCTGCGGGCCAGGCGTCAGGAAGTGCTGTCGTCGAACATCGCCAATGCCGACACGCCCGGCTTCAAGGCACGGGACTTCGACTTCGCTGCAGCGCTGAAGAATGCCGGAGCAGGGCAGGGGCAGGTCACTTCCACGGCGGCGGACGGCGGCGCGCACGCCCTCGCAATCGGCATGAGCCGGTCGCAGCCATCGCATCTGACAGCGGGTGGCAGCGGTGCCTCCCTCGGCGACCGCGCGGTCGAGCACTCCACCCGCCTTCAGTACACCGCGCCTGAACAGGGTTCGCTCGACGGCAACTCCGTCGACCTGAACCGCGAGCGGGCGAATTTCGCCGACAACTCGCTTCGTTACGAGGCCACGCTGCGGTTCATCAACAGCCGGGTGCGGACGATGATGACCGCGATCCGCGGCGAATAGGAGGGCTGAACGATGTCACTGCTCAATATCCTGCCGCTGGCCGGCAGCGCGATCTCCGCGCAGAGTCAGCGCCTGAATACGGTCGCTTCGAATCTGGCCAACGCCGACACCGTCGCCGGTCCGGACGGCTCGCCGTACAAGGCCCGCCAGGTTGTCTTCCAGGCGACCACGGCGGCCGACGGCCGACTGGGCCCGGCGCGCGCCGGAAGCACTGCGGGGACGGCGGGGGTCAGGGTGTCCGAGGTCGTGGAGGATCCGACTCCCGGCAAGCGACTTTTCGACCCCAAGCATCCGTCGGCTGATGCCGACGGGTATGTGACCCACAGCAACGTCAACGTCGTGGAGGAGATGGTCAACATGATCTCCGCCTCCCGCTCATACCAGAACAACATCGAAATCATGAATACGGCGCAGCAACTGGCATTGAAGACGCTGCAGCTGGGGCAATAGCCTGATCGCAGCCGATTGAACAGATGAACAGGATGACCAGGATGAACAGGAATACAGCATGCAGATGAGCTCGAGCGCCAACACCGCTTTCAAGTTCCCGTCGACGACCACGCAGTCCTACAGTCCGGCTCAGGCAGGCGCGAGCGCGGCATCGTCTGCGGCACCGGCGGCAGCAACGGTCGTCAAAGGCGCTTCCGCGGCGGGCTACGCCAACGGCGTGACTCAATCGGAGGGCCTGCCGGTGGAGACCGATTCCGCCGACGGCACCGAGGATCGTTTCCTCAAGCTGCTGGTGGCGCAGATGCGCAACCAGGATCCGCTCAATCCGATGGACAACGCCCAGGTCACCAGCCAGTTGGCCCAGATCAGCACCGTGCGCGGCATCGAAGGCCTGAATCGCACCATGACCGAGTTCGTCGCCGCCAATGGCCAGGGTTCGGCCATGGCATCGGTGGCCATGCTCGGCAAGCAGGTGCTGGTCGCCGGCGACAGCTTCAAGTACGAGCCGCCGGCAGCGGGGTCGAGTACCAGGCTTGGATTCGAACTGAAGGGCGCGGCAACCGCCGCCCGGCTGGAGATCGTCGACGCCTCAGGCGCCGTGGTGCACACGCGGGCGATGAGCAGTGTCGCTGCCGGCATGCAGACTTTCGAGTGGGACGGCAAGACCGCCAGTGGCGCGAAGGTACCCGCCGGCCCGCTGTCGGTGCGCGTTGCCGCTGTCGACGGCACGGTCGCGGTCGAGGCCGCGGCCCTGGTGCCCGCCCGGGTCATGGGCATCGGCCAGGCCGGTGGCGCCACCCAACTGCAGCTGGACGGCCGGTCGCCGGTGGCGCCCGCCGACGTGCGCTTCATCCTCTAACGCATTCAATCAACCGATTTTCCTCAGGAGCGCATCACATGGGTTTCCAACAGGGTCTGTCAGGGCTCAATGCCGCTGCCCGCAATCTCGACGTGATCGGCAACAACGTCGCCAACACGAACACGGTCGGCTTCAAGTCCTCCCGCGCGGAGTTTTCCGACGTCTATGCCACCAGCGTCTACGGCGGCAACACGTCTCCCGGCATCGGGGTCTCGGGGGGAGACCTCGCGCAGCAGTTCACCCAAGGTGACCTGACCACGACCAGCAACTCGCTCGACATGGCGATCAACGGCGGCGGATTCTTCCGCATGTCGAACAATGGCACTCTCAGCTACACCCGCAACGGCCAGTTCAAGCTCGACCGGGACGGATTCATCGTCAATGGCCAGGGCCTGAAGCTGACCGGATTCCCGGCCGGCGCCAACGGCGTCGTCAATGGCGGTGTGCCGCAGGAAATCAAGCTCGACACCTCCGACGTCGCACCCAGTCAGTCCACGACCGCCAGGATCGGCGCCTCCCTGGACGCGCGCGTTACGCCACCCACGGTGCCCTTCGACATCGCCGACGGCGCCAGCTACTCCGGTTCGACGTCGATGGGCGTGTTCGATTCACTCGGACGCGAACATGCCATGGCCCTGTATTTCCGCAAGACCGCGGACAACGCCTGGGAGGTGCACGGCACGGTGGACGGCGCCTCGCTCGGCGGGCCGGTGGGCAATCTCAACTTCAATACCGACGGTACCCTCAATGCCGGGACTTCGACCGTGCCGATGAACGTCACCGTGCCGGTCGGCGCCGATGCCGGCGGAACCCAGGTCGTGGCAGTATCGATGGCGGGCGCGACCCAGTTCGGTTCAGAGTTCTCCATTTCGAGTCTGCAACAGGACGGCTTCGCGTCGGGCCGCCTGGCAGGGTTCTCGGTCGGCCCCGACGGCACCATCCTCTCGCGCTACACCAACGGTGAAACCGCGGCCCGCGGCAAGATCGCGCTGGCGAACTTCACCAACCCGCAGGGACTGCAGTCCCAGGGCGGCAACCAGTGGGCAGAAAGCGCCCAGTCCGGACGGCCCCTGCTGGGTTCACCCGGCAGCGGCACGCTGGGCGTGGTGCAGTCGGGGGCGCTGGAGTCTTCCAACGTCGACCTCACGGCCGAACTGGTCAACATGATCACGGCGCAGCGGGTCTACCAGGCCAATGCGCAGACCATCAAGACCAACGACCAGCTGCTGCAGACGATCGTCAACCTGCGCTGATCGCTGACGGAGACACCGCATGGACCGCATGATCTACCTGTCGATGGCCGGAGCCAAGGCGCTGATGCAACGCCAGGATGCGCTGACGCACAACCTGGCCAATGCGGGCACCGACGGCTTTCAAGCCGACATGATGACGGCCCGTGCGGTGCCGGTACGCCAGGAAGGCACCGCCACAACCCGGGTTTACAACGTCGAGACCACGACCGGCTTCAACGCCGCGCCGGGGCCGGCGCGCCAGACCGGCAATCCGCTGGATGTCGCGGTGCGCGGCTCGGGCTGGCTGGCGGTGCTGGGTCCGGACGGCAGCGAGGGCTACACCCGGGACGGTGCGCTGACAGTGGACGAGCAGGGCACGCTGCGGACCCGGCGTGGACAGACGGTCATGGGCGATGGCGGGCCGATCACCGTTCCGGCCAATGCCCAGCTCATCATCGGCAGCGACGGCACGATATCGGCGAAAGTCGGCAACCAGCCGTCCTTGTCGGTGGGGCAACTCAAGCTGGTGAATCCACCGGCCGCGGACCTGGAAAAAGGCGCCGATGGGCTGCTGCGGCTCAAAAGCGGCGATCCGGCCGACGCGGATCCGACGGTGCGCGTGGCCGATGGCGTGCTCGAAGGCAGCAACGTCAATGTCGTCGAGGCGATGGTCGGCATGATCGAAGTGGCGCGCCAGTTCGAGATGCAGATGAAGCTGCTGCAGAACACCGAAGCCAATGAACAGCGTGCGGCCCAGTTGCTCTCGCTCAAGGGATGACGCCGGCGCCTGCGCGCAGGCGCCAGCCGGAATAACACGGAGATACCGATGATCAGATCGTTATGGATTGCCAAGACGGGGCTCGACGCCCAGCAGATGCAGATGGACACCATCTCGCACAACCTGGCCAATGTGAGCACCAACGGCTACAAGCGGTCGCATGCGGTTTTCGAGGACCTCATCTATCAGAACCTGCGCCAGGCGGGTGCCCAGTCCAGCGCCAACACGGCCCTGCCGACCGGACTGCAACTCGGTACCGGCGTGAAGCCGGTGGCGACGACCCGCAACTTCGCCCAGGGCAACCTGCAGCAGACCAACAATACCTTCGACCTCGCGATCAGCGGCAACGGGTTCTTTGCGGTGCAGATGCCGGATGGCACCGCCGCATACACGCGGGACGGCTCGTTTCACGTCGACCAGCAGGGCCAGGTGGTGAACGCCAACGGCCTGCCGATGTCGCCGCCGATCACACTGCCGGCCAACACGGTGAATGTCACGATCGGCTCGGACGGCACGATCAGCGCGATGATCGCCGGCCAGCAGGCCCCGACCCAGGTCGGCCAGCTCCAGGTGGCGACGTTCATGAACCCCGCCGGGCTCGATCCCCGTGGCCAGAACCTGTTCGTCGAAACCGAAGCCTCGGGAACGGCGACCGTGGGTACCCCCGGCATGAACGGCGCCGGACTGGTGCAGCAGGGCTATACCGAAACATCCAACGTCAATGTGGTGGAGGAGCTGGTTGCGATGATCCAGACCCAGCGCGCCTACGAGATCAACTCCAAGGCGATCCAGACCTCCGACCAGATGCTCGCGAGGATCTCCCAACTGTGAAAGCGATCGTATTTGCCCTGGCCGTGCTGCTTGCAGGCTGTTCCGCCATCGGTCCGCAGAAGGTGGAGATCGACATGCCCACCAGCGGACGCAATGCCGCGATGCAGTCGGCGCCGCCGCCGCAGGCCAACGGCGCCATCTTTCAGGCGGGGTCGCACCGCGGCCTGTTCGAAGACCGCAAGGCGCGGCACCTCGGCGACATCCTGACGGTGCAGATCGAGGAGAAGCTCTCCGCCAAGCAGAGCTCCACCAGTTCGCTCGACCGCAAGGGCAGCGTCGACGCCGGCATCACCGCCTTGCCGTTCACCGGCGGCCGGGCCCTCGGCAAGCTCGGCGTCAAGGGCAGCTCCGGCAACCAGTTCGAAGGCAAGGGCGCCACCGGCAGCGACAACACCTTCACCGGCACGATCACGGTCACGGTCGTCGAGGTGCTGCCCAACGGCAACCTGGTGGTTGCCGGGGAAAAGCAGGTCGGCATCAATCAGGGCATCGAATCCCTGAAGTTCGCCGGGGTCGTCAGCCCCACCACCATCCTGCCTGGCAATGTCGTCAGCTCCACCCAGGTCGCCGATGCGCGCATGCAGGTGCGGGGCAAGGGTGATTCCGACCGCGCCCAGACCACCGGCTGGTTGAGCCGATTCTTCCTGTCCTTTTCCCCGATTTGAGAACCATGCCAAACAACAAGATAATCGGGCGCTGGCTCGTCGCCGCCCTGATCACAACGCTGGCCTTCACCGCCCAGCCCAGCCGCGCCGATCGCCTCAAGGAGATCGCCAGCATCCAGGGCGTACGTACCAACCAGCTGCTCGGCTACGGTCTCATGGTCGGCCTCGACGGCACCGGCGACCAGACCACCCAGGCGCCGTTCACCGCGCAAAGCATGCAGTCGCTGCTGTCGCAGATGGGCATTCAGGTGCCACCGGGGATCACGCCCCAGTTGCGTAATTCCGCGGCGGTGATGGTGACTGCGCAGTTGCCGGCCTTCGCACAGGCCGGGCAGTTGCTCGACATCACGGTCTCCTCGATCGGGAACTCCAAGAGCCTGCGCGGCGGGACGCTGCTGCTGACGCCGCTGCGCGGTGCGGATGGACAGATCTACGCGATGGCGCAGGGCAACCTGGTGGTCAGTGGTGCGGGGGCTGCGGCCGGCGGCAGCAAGGTCCAGATCAATCACCTGAGCGCCGGCCGGATCCCCGGTGGGGCTACGGTCGAGCGGATCGTACCCAACCAGGTGCTCACCGCGGATTCGATCCAGGTCGAGCTCAACCAGACGGATTTCGGCAACGCGCGCGCGGTGACCGACGCGATCAACCGGCGCCTGGCCGCCACCGGCGGTACGCCGGGACAGCTGGCCAGCGCGCAGGATGCGCGGGTGATCCAGGTGCCGATGCCGAGCGATCCGGCCCGCCGGGTGGCGTTCCTGGCCGAGCTGGAGAATCTCGACATCACGCTATCGGCAGCGGTGGCAAAGGTCATCGTCAATGCCCGCACCGGATCGGTCGTGATGAACCAGGCCGTCGCGCTGATGCCCAGCGCGGTTGCGCACGGCAGCCTGTCGGTCACCGTATCGACCACGCCGCTCGTCAGCCAGCCGCAGCCGTTCTCTCAAGGTTCGACCGTGGTGGCCGAAAAATCCGATATCACCATCCGCCAGGAAGGCGGCACGGTAATGCTGCTGCCCGGCTCGGCCAAGCTGACCGATGTGGTCAGTGCTCTGAATTCCCTCGGGGCGACGCCCCAGGACCTGATCGCAATTCTCCAGGCCCTGAAGGTCGCCGGTAGTCTGAAGGCTGAACTGGAGATCATCTAGTGTCCGTGCTGTCCCCACTTTCCGGCTCCCCCGGGCCGGCTCTCGACGGTCTGGCGCTGGATTCGCGGGCGCTGGAGTCGCTGCGCCGGACCGCGGAAGTCGATCCGGAAGGCACGGCGCGCAAGGCGGCAAGCCAGTTCGAGGCGTTGTTCATGCAGCAACTGCTCAAGAGCATGCGTGCCGCCATGCCCAAGAGCGGGATGTTCGACGGGCCCGGGAGCGAGATGTATACCGGGATGCTGGACAGCCAGCTGACCCAGGCGATGGCTGCCACGCCGGGCGGATTGGCGGACATCATCGCCAAGCAGATGACCCGCCACATGAAAGGGATCGAAAGCGACGCCGCTCGACGGGCAGCGGGGCAGTCGGAGACCGCGACCGGCGCCGCAGGTGCCGCCGGCGTGCAGGGCGCGGCCGGCACCCAGGGCGCCACCGCCTTGGGGCCCGATGCGCTGGCGGGTGGGGCGTCGACCGACGCCAAGGCAGCCGCCGCCGCCTCTTATGGCCGCAATACCCTGCAGGATTCGCAATCCCTGCAGGAGTCTCTGGTCAAGCGGCTGAGCCCGACCCAGGCCCGTTTCGTGGAAGACATGTGGCCTCACGCCAAGGCCGCCCAGGAAAAGACCGGCCTGCCGGCCGCATTCGTCGTTGGTCAGGCGGCCCTGGAATCCGGGTGGGGAAAGCGTGACATTCGGGATGCGGACGGCAACCCTTCGCACAACCTCTTCGGCATCAAGGCCACTGGTGGCTGGCAGGGAAAGACAGTAGCGGTGCTGACCACGGAGTACGTCGATGGCAAGCCTCGCAAGGTCGTCGAGCAGTTCCGCAAGTACGACTCGTTCGCGGATGCGTTCACCGACTGGTCGCGGCTGATGACGCGAAGCTCGCGCTACGCGGAGGTGCTGAAGGCCGGAAACGCCGCCGATTTCGCGCGGGGGCTGGAGGAAGCAGGGTACGCCACCGACCCGCGCTACAGCGAGAAGCTGGAGCGCACGATCAACCAGACGCTGATGCTTCGGCGTCTGGACATGTAAGTACAAGGCAGGAAATCGGCCATGGCGGGATTGATCGGAATCGGACAGAGCGCCCTCAGCGCTGCCTATGCGCAGTTGCAGACGACCGGGCACAACATCGCCAACGTCAACACGCCGGGCTATGTGCGCCAGGAGGCCATGCTGGAGTCGGCCGGCGGACACTACACCGGTGGCGGCTATATCGGCCGCGGCGTCAACGTCACTGACGTGGCGCGCCGCTACGATCAGTTCATCGCCCGTGAAGTGACCACCACGACCGCGCTCGCCACCGGCGATGCCGCGCGGTCGCGGGCGCTCGACCAGCTGGACCGGCTGCTCGCCGACACCGACACCGGCCTCGGCGTGGCCATTGACGATTTGCGCTCATCGATTGCGGACCTGGTCAACAGGCCGGACGATGCCAGCACGCGCGAGGTCGTCATCCGGCGCGCCGCGGCGATGGCCGAGCAGTTTCGCGATACGGCCGGGCAGCTGCAACGGCTCGGTGCCGATACCGACCTGAGAATCGGTGAAACGGTCGAGCAGGTCAACAGCAAGCTCGAGGCGATCGCCAATCTGAACCGTCAGATCGCCGCTACCCAGGGCTCCGGCAAGCAGCCCTCCGACATGCTCGACCAGCGCGACAAGCTGATTGACGAGGTCGCGGGCAGTATTCAAGTGACGCGCATGACGCAGGCCGACGGCAGTGTCAGCCTCTTTTCGGCTGCGGGTCACGCGCTGGTGCTCGGCCGCAGTACGTCGAAGCTCACGACCCAGCCGGATCCGCTCGACCCGGCCAGGCAGCAGGTCGCTTTCCAGGTCAGCGGCACCGTCATCGCCGCCGACGCCGCCACGCTCGGGACCGGCACGCTTGCCGGGTTGCTCCGCTTCCGGGACCAGGATCTCGCGTCCGCGCAGGCGAAGGTGGGTCAGCTGGCCGCTGCAGTTGCCGGCGCGTACAACGGCCAGCAGGCGCTGGGGCTGGACCAGCAAGGCAGGCCCGGTGCAGCCCTGTTCGGCGCGAACGGCGTCCAGGCCGTGCCGGCCGGCAACAACAAAGGCAACATCGCCTTGAACGTTGCGATTGCCGATCCCTCGAAGCTGCGGGCAACGGACTACCGGTTGAGCTTCGACGGCAGCAGCTACCAGCTCGAAAGCCTGGCCGATGGCTCGGTCAGCACCCTGGCAGGTCTGCCTGCCACTGTCGACGGCCTGGAGATCACCGTGGGCTCCGGCTCGATGACGATCGGCGACCGGGTCACCATCAAGGGCGCGTCGCAGTTTGCCGCGCAGATGAAGCTCGCGCTCGCGGACGGTCGCGGGCTTGCCACCGGCGTGCCGGCCTCGGTGGAGATCGGCGGTGCGAATCAGGGCAGCGTCGCCCTGGACAGCTTCGCCCAGGTGAGCGCGGATCCGAACGCCGCCCAGGCGGTGACGCTCAACTTCACATCGGCGACGACTTTCGACGTCTCCGGCACCGGCACTGGCAACCCGACCGGTCTGACCTATACGCCGGGAGAACCGATCAGCTTCAACGGCTGGACGCTGGCGCTGCGCGGCACCCCGGCTGCAGGCGACGCCGTAGCGCTCACGCCGACCGCCAACGCCGGGGTCGACAACCGCAACGCCCGCGCCATGGCTGCCATGGGCGAGCGGCCGCTGGTCGACGGCGCCAGCTTCACCAGCGCCTTCGCGTCCCTGCTCGCCGATGTCGGCAGCCGTACCCTCCAGGGGCAGGCCGCGGCGCAGAGTTCGAACGCCCTGTTGTCGAACGCAAAGGCATCCTTCGCTGCCGAGTCCGGCGTGAACCTCGATGAGGAGGCTGCCCGCCTGATCCAGTACCAGCAAGCCTACCAGGCGGCGGCCAAGGTGGTCGCCACCGCCAATTCGATGTTCGACACGATCATGTCGATGATGTCGAGGTAACCATGAGAATCGCTACCGCCCAATACCACCAGCAGGCAATCGAGTCGATCAACCAGCGCGGCGAGACGCTGGCGAAACTGCAGCAGCAGCTGTCGACCGGAAAACGGGTCAATCAGGCCAGCGACGACCCGATCGGTGCCGCCGAAGCCGAGAGGATCCGGGCGTCCAAGGCGCAGATGTCGGTGGAGCAACGCATGATGTCGTTCGCCACCGGCATGCTGAACCAGGCCGACGGTGCGCTGGCCAGCGCCACCGACGAGCTCCAGTCGACCCGTGAGCTGCTGATCAGTGCCGGCAACGGATCGCTGCAGCCGGCGGACCGTGCCTCGATCGCGACCCAGCTGCAGGGCATCCGCAACGAACTGCTGTCGGTTGCCAACCAGCGCGATGGCGCCGGCGGCTATGTCTTCGGTGGGCAGGGCAGTTCGACCGCGCCGTTCACCCCGGCAGCGGCGCCCGGCTACCACCCCAAAATCGGCACGCAGCAGACCGGTCTCGACATGCCCTTCGATACCACCGTGGACGGCGGCAAGGTTTTCCTGGGTGATGGTGGCAATGCCGCCACCGGCTCGGTGTTCACCGCCCTGGATACGATCATCGGCCAGTTGAACGATCCGGCTCTCGACGGCGCTGCCCTGGGCGCAGCCCTTGGCGGCGCGATGGGGGCGGTCGACACCACCCTGGGTCGAGTGCTGAACGCCCGGACATCGGTCGGCGAGCAGCTTCGCGTGCTGGAATCGCGTGGCCGGCTGATCGAATCGGGACAGTTGCAGGCTTCCGGCAGGTTGTCCGATATCACGGCGACCGACTACGCCGCCGTGATCTCCGACATGCAGACCAACCAGCTGGCAATCGATGCCGCTATGCGGACCTATGCGCAGATCTCGCGGCTCTCGCTGTTCGATTATCTCTGAGCGCGCCGATAGACACCTCATTCTTTCATCCTGCCCCGGCGCCCTATCCCCGTCCGGTACGACACAGCAGCTGAGCAATGGAAAAGACCAATCTCCTTCAATCTCTCATCGGCTACGAGCCGATCATCGACCGAAAACGCGCCGTCATTGCGCTGCGGGTCCAGTTGCAGGCCGCCGCCAGCGGCTCAGAGGCGGTGCCCGTGTCATCGCTTTACCACGAGATCAGCCATGACTGGCCGGTCGGCAGCCATCCGATCCTGGTATCCGCGCCCGGGGCCGTTCTGGACGAGCGACTGATGGCGGTCCCACCCAATGTCAATGTCTGGCTCGAAGTGCCCGCGGCAGTGACACCGGAACCCGCGATGCAGTCACTCCTCGCGGATCTCTCACGCAAGGGATTCCCGCTGGTGCTGCGGGGCCGTACGCCGGTGCCGTTGCCGCCCAGTCTGCTGCCGGTCTTCAAGCTCTCCATCATCCATGTCAACGACGACCGCCGCCTGCACGGCATCGAAAAACAGGCGCCATCCGGGGTCAAGCGATCGATCGGATACGCGCAGGATGGTGTGAACTCGATCGAGCTGATGGAGCGCTGCTTCAGCACCGGCGCCAACGCCGTCCTGGGCTGGCCGATGGAGGACGCCATGACCTACAGCGAGCGTCCGAGTTCCGCTCCCGACTACGTGGCCATCATGCAGTTGATCGCCATGGCGGAGCGGGGCGACGATGCGCCGAAGATGGAGACCGTCATCCGGCGCGATCCGGCTATCGCCTACCGGTTGCTGCGTTACATCAATTCCGTCGGCTTCGGCCTTACGGTCCAGGTGCAGTCGTTCCGGCACGCGATCATGATGCTCGGCTACCAGAAGCTCAAGCGCTGGCTGGCCTTGCTGCTGGCCACCTCGAGCAAGGACGCCAACATGCGTCCGGTGATGCTGGCCTCCTTCCGGCGCGGGCTGCTGCTGGAGCAACTGCTCGGGTCGCATTGCGAAGACTCGGTGCGCGACGAGATCTTCATCCTGGGCGTTTTCTCGCTGCTCGACAAGCTGATGAAGAAGCCGTTCGAGGAACTGTTCAGCACATTGGCGGTGCCCGACAGCGTGCAGGAGACGCTGGTGCACGGCAGCGGGCAGTTCGCTCCCTACCTCAGAATCGTCGAGGCGATCGAGCGGGGACCGGATCCTGCCCTGTGCGCGGTGCTCGACGATTGCCTGCTGACTCTGGAAGACTGCAACCACGCGGTGCTTCGCACGTTGCAGGCGCCGGAGCTCCACCAGGCGTGAACAAAAAAACCCGGCAGTCTCGCGACGCCGGGTTTTCAGGTGACCGGCGCAAGGCGCCGGCCGGCCGATCCGAAGAAGGGCTATCAGGCGGCCTTGCGCTTGGTGGCCGAGCGCGTCGAGTTGGCGGCGCTGTCGACATTGGCTTCGGTCATTTCCACGACCTGGCGGGTTGCCTTGTTGACCTGGTCGAAAGCCGAGTTGGCGGCAGTGACGGCGGACTTGACCAGCGTAACCACACCTTCCGAACCGGCCGGTGCATTCTTGGCCATTGCTTCGATGGCGGCGGTCATCTGACGGTTGCCTTCGCTGAACTGACGCTCGACGACGCGGGAGATCTCGGTGCCGGTTTCGCTGGCGATCTCATAGACGTGACGGGCGTAGGCGCTGAACTTCTCGCCGGTCGGCTGGGCCGATTCTGACAGGGTCTCACCGAGCGACTTGACGTCTTTGGTTTCCAGCAGCGAGACGCCTTTGTTGACGCCTTCTTCCAGGGAGGCTTTGGCTGCCTGGACGTTCAACTGGGTGAGTCTCTCGAAGCCGGCGAAGGAGGCCAGGGCGATTGCCTGGGCGGACTCGATTGACTGGCGTTGCATGGCTGCGAACTGATCCGGAAATGCGAACATGGATATTCTCCTGGCGTTAGACAATGAATGGCGATGGCTCAGCCCTTGTTGAACACTGGGCCATCGAAAGCTGTCGTGCACCGATCGCTTCACGCGGATGAGGCGTTTGATGCAATGCACAATGGGAGTGTAATCGTGCAGTGCAGCATTTGTCAAATGCTTCGAAAATGAAACGCCAACGCCAGAATGAAACGCCAACGCCCCAGGAGGAGCCAGGCATGGACCGGATCGAGCCCCAGCGGCGGGAAGACTACCCTCACTTGCAGTGGATAACGACCCGCTGGTCAGACAACGACATCTACGGCCATGTCAACAATGTCGTCTACTTCGCCTTCTTCGACACGGTCGTCAACCAGTTTCTCATCGAGCGTGGCGTGCTCGACATCCATGGGGGCGGCGTGATCGGCCTGGTGGTGGAGAACGCGTGCCGTTACTACCAGTCCTTGCAGTTTCCGGATCGGGTGGCGGCGGGCCTTCAGGTCGAGCGGCTGGGGAACAGCTCGGTGGTCTACCGCATCGGTCTGTTCCGCAACGAACAGTCGGAACCCGCGGCTCAGGGGCGGTTTGTCCACGTCTACGTGGATCGCAATACCCGTCGTCCGGTCCCTCTGCCGGCGGCCTTGCGTGACGGGCTCCTCCCCCTGGTGGCCGCTGCCTGATCGCGTTCTGTACCGCTGGTAACAGAATTTCGTCCGCTCGGGAAGTTCGCGTGGTTTATTGGGTTCAGAAAGTAACGTATTGATCTTGAAGGTCGTTTGTGCCTAAAATCACCCGCTCTTCGGGAGAGACGGATGAAATGTGCGGGCTTGGTGGCGGTTCTGGTGGGAATAGTCTCTTGGATCGGAGCACCGCTCCCCGATAGCGCCGAGGCCGCGACACCCAGCAAGACCGCCGTCACTGGCCACTCGGCGGCCAATCCCCGGGGCAAGGCGCTGCGCCCGGCACCGGCCCGGTCCGGCGTACGCGGGCCCAAATCCGTCAGCCGGTCCGGTCTGAAGTCTTCTGCCAAGGAATCGCGCGCGGCGCAGGCGGCGCGGGCATCGCTGCGAAAATCCCGGGTGATGAGCAAGACCCCGCGCGGAGCACACGCCACGCGAGCCAGTGCCGCCATGGCCGGCGGTGGGTCCGCAGCGAAGGCGGTGCCGGCCAGTCTGCATCATTCGGCGGCGGATGCCGGCGGCACGCCCTCCATCGGAGAAGCAATCGGCCTGCATCGGGTGCCCGATCCGCTGGCGCTGCGCTCGGCAGTGGCCCTCGTCGTGGATGCCCGCAGCGGCGAGGTCCTCTATGAAAAGAATTCGCAGGCCGTCCTTCCGATCGCGTCCATCACCAAGGTCATGATGGCGATGGTGGTCCTCGACGGCAAGCAGCCGCTGAGCCAGCGCATCACGATCAACGAAGCCGACCGGGATACCGAGCGCCAGAGTTCATCGAAACTGCCGATGGGCTCCACCCTGACCCGCGCCGAACTGCTTCAGCTGGCGCTGATGTCTTCGGAGAACCGCGCCGCCAGCGCGCTCGCCCGCAATTATCCGGGTGGACTGCAGGCCTTCGTCGCCGCCGCCAATCGCAAGGCAGCCGCGATCGGCATGCGCGACTCGGTGTTCGCCGACGGTACCGGGCTGTCCTCGTCCAATGTGTCCACCGCCCGGGATCTGGCGGTGATGGTCGCCCAGGCTGCCGCGCATTACCCGCTGATCAGTGAATACTCGACTGCCTCCGACCTGAGTGTCCGGACGGTGAACGGCGCACGAGTATTCCGGACGACCAACCGGATGGTGGGTAGTTCGGAGTGGGACCTTTCCCTGCAGAAGACCGGCTACATCAACGAATCCGGCAATTGCCTCGTCATGCGCGGCCGGATGGATGGCAAGTCGACGATCATGGTGCTGCTCGATTCCTACGGCCGGTATTCACGCCTGGGAGACGCCCAACGTATCCGGCGCTGGCTGGAAGGCTAGGACAGCCTCCTGGAACAGGCTCCTGAGACAGCCGCCTGGGCGCTCAGGCGGGCTCGTAGCCGAGGGCGCTGGAGATCTGCGCCGCGGTCTTGCACAGCATCTCGATCCAGCCGTCCTGGACGAAGTCCGCGGGCGCCGAAATGGAGAGGCCCGCAATCAGTTGACCCGAATCGTCCCGGATACCCGCGGCGATGCAACGCACCCCCAGTTCGAGTTCCTCGTTATCCCGTGCGTAACCCCGGGCGCGAACCAGGGCCAGTTCCCGGTCCAGCAGAGTCGGGTCGGTGATGCTGTTGCGGGTGTGTCCGGCAAGACCGGTGCGCGACACGTAGCCCTGGATCAGCCGGGTGGAGTCGGCTGCGAGAAAGAGTTTTCCGACCGAGGTCAGGTGCAGGGGGGCGCGCCCGCCGACGGCGCGCACCACCTGCATGCCGCTGCGCTCGGAGACGGCGCGTTCGATGTAGACGATCTCATCGGCCTGGCGGATGGAGAGATTGACCGGCTGCGCCGTGACCCTGTGCAGTTCGCGCATCGGGCCCATGGCCGCATCGCGCACATTCAACCGCGCTTTGACGAGGTTGCCCAGTTCCAGCAGGCGCATACCCAGCTGATAGGTTCCAGGCTCGACGCGATCGACAAAGCGCGCCCAGACCAGGTCGTTGAGGATCCGGTGGGCCGTGGAGGGATGCAGACCGGTGCGACTGGAGAGTTCCTTGAGGCTGACCGGATCCGGCTGCTGGGCCAACCCGTCGAGCAGGGAGACCATCCGCTCCAGTACCTGCACCGCCGTCTTTCCGCTTTCCCCGCGGCCGGGCTTGCCGGGGGACTCCGCTGACGCTCTGGGGCTGTGCTCGGCAGACTTGGCCATCAGGGGCGGCGACTGTAGTTTTCTCTCAAGCATCCGGAGCACAAGGGTTGATCAGCGTTGGAGTTATAGCACGCCCGCCCCGGAGGTGTCGATCCGAGCGGCCTGCCGGTGACGGGACTGACGCTGCGGTGTGGCGCCGTCGTTGCCGTGCGGTGGAGTGCTCGCCCGCGCCGATGGCGCCAGGGCGAGTCCGCGCGCCATGAACGACAGCCTGCCCTGGGCACCGCACTCCCGGTAGTCGGCCAGCGCCTGGGCCCGCAGGTCGGCGGGTCCGATCGATCCTGCATCGCGGTGCCTGCGCTCCAGCCAGGCGAGCACGGCATCGAACAGCGCCTCCAGGCCGATGGCGTGGCTGCGTCCGAACTGTTCGAAGAGATCCCGCGACAAGCGCATCATGCGTTCGAAGGGACGATCGGCCAGCACCAGGACCGCCAGCCGCGGCATCCGTCCCGAATTGACCACCAGGTCGAGGAAGCGCGCCAGCAGTCTGATGTCCGCCAGTTCGGTCGTGTCCATCGTGGCGGTCGACAGGACTTCATAGGGTGGCTGCGCGGAGAACTGCAGCCCGTGCTCGCGCTCGTGGCGGGCGATCGGAGCACCGCGCAGTCGCTTGAGGATGCCGACCTGGATCTCGTGCGGTCGCAGGGCGGCCAGCCGGTCGAAGCCTCGACCGAACGTTGCCAGCGTTTCGGCGGGCAGCCCCGCGATCAGGTCGACATGCAGGTGAGCCTCGGAATGGTCGCGCAGCCACCGCAGGTTCGCCTCGGCCTGGTGATTGTCCTGGCGCCGGCTGATCAGGGCCTGCACGCGGGGTTCGAAGGTCTGGATGCCGATCTCGAACTGCAGGGTGCCGGGCGGAAAGCGGGCGATCTGCTCCTTCAGGGTGTCCGGCAGATGGTCCGGCACCAGTTCGAAGTGAACGAAGCACGGATCCGCCGGCGTGGCCTCGATTCTTTCGAGGAAGAATGCCATGATCGCTCGGCTGGTGGCCGCCTTGAGGTTGAAGGTGCGATCGACGAACTTGAACCGGCGGGCGCCGCGCCGATGCAAGCCGTCCATTTCCTCCAGGAATGCGGCCAGCGGGAAAGCCCAGGCGGTCTTGTCCAGCGACGACAGGCAGAACTCGCACTTGAACGGGCAGCCCCGCGACGCTTCCACGTAGAGAGTGCGCTCGCGCACATCGGTCTCGGTGTAGTACCGGTAGGGCAGGGCAAGCGCGGCCAGGTCGGGCTGCTCGCCGGCGATGATCCGCATCAGAGGCTTCGGACCGTACAACAGCGACCGCACCAGCCGCGCGAAGCTGATATCGCCCGGGCCCTGGATGACATGGTCCGCCAGGGCGCAGATGTCCTGGCGTGCGGTTTCGTGACTCACCTCGGGGCCCCCGAGCACGATAGTCACCTCCGGTGCCGTCGTCCTGATATGACGTATCAGCGCGGTCGTCTCGACCACGTTCCAGATGTACACGCCGAATCCGATGATGCGCGGCCGGTGCACCAGAATCCGGGCGGCGAGCTCCTCTGTCGGTCTGCCGCACACCAGTTCCACGATGCTCATCTTCGACTGCAGGTCGCCGGCGTTGGCGTACAGATAGCGCAGTCCCAGCGAGGCATGCTGATAGCGCGCATTGATGGTGCTCAGTACGACCGGTACCGCAGCGTCTGATGCCCGGATGCCCGGGCCGGACACGTCCGGCATGCTCATCCGGCGGCCGGGGCGGCGAAAGCGGCGACCGCGGCGGCGCACTCGCCCACCAGCGCGGGGCCGCGGTAGATCAGGCCGGTGTACAACTGGACCAGATCGGCGCCGCAATGCAGCTTGGCGACGGCGTCCTCCGCGGACATCACGCCGCCGGCGCCGATGATCGGGAAGCCTGGCGGCAGGCTCGCCCGGAGCGCGCGGATGACGCGGTTGGACATCTCGAAGACCGGGCGGCCCGACAGTCCGCCGGCTTCATTGCCATGGGGCAGTCCCGCCACTGCGTCGCGGCTGAGGGTCGTATTGGTGGCGATCACGCCGTCGAGCGCGTAGCGGCCCAGCAGGGTGGCAATCACCTCTATCTGCTGCTCGTCCAGGTCCGGCGCGATCTTCAGCAGCACCGGGACGTCGCGAGGGCCGGCTATTGCTGCGCGCTCCGCGTCGATGGCGCTCAACAGCGCGTCGAGCTCCTGAGCCCCCTGCAACTGGCGCAGGTGGCTGGTGTTCGGCGACGATATGTTGATGGTGACGTAATCGGCCACCGGCAGCGCCTGTCGCAGGCAGGAGAGGTAGTCGTCCAGCGCCCGTTCGATCGGCGTCGCCGCGTTCTTGCCGATGTTGAGGCCGATCACGGGTGCGTCCGGGGAACTGCCCGCGCGTCGGGCCTGCCAGGTGCGGGACCGTCGGACGTTGCCGATGAAGCACTCGATGCCGTCGTTGTTGAAACCGAATCGATTGATCAGCGCACCGGCCTGCGGCAGGCGGAACAACCGTGGCCGGGCATTGCCGGGTTGGGGCCGCGGCGTCACCGTGCCCAGTTCCAGGAAGCCGAAACCGAGCGCGGCAAGTCCGTCGATATGCCGCGCGTCCTTGTCGAGCCCGGCAGCCAGGCCGATGCGATTCGGGAATCGCAGTCCCATCAGCGTTACCGGGTCCTGCACCCGCGGCCCCATCAGAGCGTGGCCGGCCAGCGATCCGACCTTCGGCGCGCAGGCGAGGCCGTCGATGGCGGCCATCGCCAAGGCATGTGCGCGCTCCGCATCGAGCGCGAACAGCATCGGCCGCGCCAGCGCGTAGGCTACGCGGCTTGCCGGACCCACTGGCCGTTGATCAGGTGTTCGACGGGATTGAAGCGCGCCTTGTACGACATGCTGGGGCACTGCTCGATCCAGTAGCCGAGGTACAGGTAGCGCAGTTCCAGCGACCGGCACTGCTCGATCTGCCAGAGGATGTTGTAGGTGCCGAAGCTGGCGCCGGGCACGTCCGGGTCGAAGAAGGTGTAGACCGACGACAGGCCGTCATCCAGGATGTCGATGATCGATACCATGCGCAACTCGCCACCGGGCGCACGGAACTCCACCAGCCGGGTGTTTACCTTGCTCTGCAACAGGAACTGCGCATATTGCTCGCGGCTGTCCTGGTCCATGCCGCCGCCGGCGTGACGGGTGGATTGGTAGCGCAGGTAGAGTTCATAGTGCTCGGGCACCAGGGCCAGGCGGGCGACCACGGTGCTCAGGTCCTGGTGGGAACGGCGCGCGCGGCGCTGACTGCGGCTCATGACCAGCTCGCGCGCCGGGATGCGCACGGGAACGCAGGCACGGCAACCGTCGCAATGCGGCCGGTAGGTGAAGATGCCACTGCGCCGGAATCCGGCGCGCACCAGTTCGCTGTAGATGTCGGCGTTGATCAGGTGATTCGGCGTGGCCACCTGGGAGCGCGCCTGGTGACCAGGAAGATAACTGCACGGGTAGGGTGCAGTCGAGTAGAACTGCAGCGCCGAGAAAGGCAATTCCTTGAGGTGTGTCACGTGGGGTTACCGGCGTGCGATCAACTCGGAATGTCAGCGCGGAATGACAAGAGACAGGCTCCCAGGTGCCAACGACGTTATCAGGCTCAAGCAGGCCAGTCGATGTCCACCGTCTCCCAGTCAGGCCCCGGAAGCGCGCACAGGCCGCGGATGTGGGCAAGAAACTCGCTGCGTGTGATCTCGCGAGCCCCCAGCGATGCCAGATGGCCGGTCGATTGCTGGCAGTCTACCATGCAGAAATCGAGTCGACGCAGCATGCCGATCAATGCGGCGTAGGCGCATTTCGATGCGTCGGTCACCTTGGCAAACATCGACTCGCCGAAGAACATCCGGCCGATCGAAACACCGTAAAGTCCGCCGATCAGCTGTCCCTCGGACCAGACCTCGACCGAATGGGCATGTCCCGCCGCGTGCAGTCCCTGATAGGCGCGCACGATTTCCGGCGTGATCCAGGTGCCGTCCTGGCCGCTGCGGGGCGCAGCGCAGCAGCGCATCACGTCGACGAAGGCGCGGTCCAGCGTGACCGACCAGTCACCGGTCAGGTCGAGCCTGCGCAGGGTCTTGCGCAGGGAGCGGCTGGGCTTGAACTCGTCGATGAAGACGACCATGCGCGGATCCGGAGACCACCAGAGCACCGGTTGTCCCTGTGAGTACCACGGGAAGATGCCCTGGCGGTAGGCCTCCTGCAGGCGCTGCGGCGACAGATCGCGGCCGGCGGCGATCAGTCCGTTGGGTTCCGCGCGGGCACTCTCCGGCGGGGGCAGGGGCTGGCCGGGTTCGACCCAGGTCAGCATTGGACGCGCTGGCGGCACACCTTTTCGATCGGCTGTACGCGGGTCTCCACACCGACCAGTTCACGCTGGCGCCCACCGTGCTCCAGGTCCAGCTTGAATTCGTACTTGGCGAAGAACGCGTCGTAGACCTCGCCACCCAGCGTGCCGACTGCCGTGAGCGAATCGTCGCGCCGATCGTATTCCAGCAGGATGGCAGTCAGGGGTTGCGGCGCCGGACCCGCAAGGACCCGGGCGCCTGCGGCTGGATCGTACTGGCTGTGTTCGGCACAGCAGTGGATGACTTCGCCGCGTCGATTGGCACCGCCGGGCTTGTCACGATAGCTGATGAAGCTGATCTCACGGGCCGGATAGGCCAGCTGGTGCGCACAGATGGCCGAAAAAGCGACGATCGCGCCAGCCGGGCCGACGCCGCCGGGCCAGTCGTAAGGCGTGCCGCCGCTGTCGGTGAGATCGGCGGTCGCCTCGGCCGGCCGGGCAAGGTTCAGGAGAAAGGCGGGCGTCGCCAGATAAGGGTAGGCGAACAGCAGGTTGCGGCGCAATGGCACCTGAGATGCCCGCAACCGGGCGCCGGTTTCGTCGACCAGCCGCGCCCGCTGGTACAGACGCGGCGTGCGCGACTGTTCGCCGGCCACGGCGGGGGCGGCGATCGCCGAACACGCCAGTGCACCCGAGCAGGTCCCCATGAATTCCCGTCTATGCATTCTCGTCTGCCTCGGACCGGTTATCGGGGTGCCTTCGGCGGGTAGGCGATGGCGTCCGTATGCAACGTGAAACGCCCCTCCTTGCGATCGGCAATGAACCAGCGCAGCGTCTGAATGACGGTCTTGAACGCGAGCTCGTCCCAGGGGATGGCGGCCTCCTCGAACAGGCGGGCCTCGAGGCTCTCCGGCCCCGGGTCGAGCGTCGGGCTCAGCATCCGGGCACGGTAGAAGACGTGGACCTGTTCCGCATGGATGACATCGATCATCGAGTAGAGCCCCGTCAGTTCGATCTTGGCGCCTGCCTCCTCGGCGGTCTCGCGAATGGCGCCGTCGGCAACCGTCTCGCCGATTTCCATGAAGCCCGCGGGCAGCGTCCAGTAACCATAGCGCGGCTCGATTGCGCGTTTGCACAGCAGCACCCGGTCGTTCCAGGTGCACACCGTGCCGGTCACTATCCGCGGGTTCTGGTAGTGGATCGCGCTGCAGGATGGACAGACGTATCGCGGCCGGTTGTCCGCCGGCGGGACCGTGAATGTCAGCGCGCTGGCGCAGTTTGGGCAGAACTTCATGACTCTGGAATGTACGCCAACTTCGCGCGGGCGGTAGCCGAGGCGGCCTCGGTTTGCAGTGCATCATCGGAGCGGCTATACTGCGTTCGCGGGGTGGAGCAGTCTGGCAGCTCGTCGGGCTCATAACCCGAAGGTCGCAGGTTCAAATCCTGCCCCCGCAACCAGTTTCAATGTGCAAACGCCGGCCAGTCCGGCGTTTGTCGTTTCTGCGCTCCCTGCGCGCGGGCACGCCGCAAGTCACTGCTGACGAACCAGCGTACCGGCCGTCACGGTGCGCCAGGATCACGGCAGGAACTCGTAGCTCAACTTCCTGACGTGCCCAACGAAGTAGGGCTTGCGCCCTTCAGGCCGTACCCAGGCGGCCTCGCCCGTCATCGGGACTGACATGCCGTCGTGCGGCTGGTAGTCGGACAAGCCGCAGTCCCAAGGCAGCATGACCATGTCCCTGCCCACGCCTGCGCCCCGCGAATCGGCGCGCACAGAGGCGATCAAGCCGGCTTGATTGAACCTGAACAGCAAGGTCAATGTGATCGGGCCATCGACGATGGTGGCGTTGGCCGAGGCGTCATCGACCGCCTGCCACCGCACGCCCTGGCTGGGCAACAGGGCGGTCGGGTACCACGCCGCTTCGGCAAAGTAGCGCATGAACTCGCCGCGTGCGAGTTCGCCACCGCCTTGCGCGTCCGCCACCGTGAACAGACCAAGCAGCCTGGCGATCAACCGGCCCTGGCCTGAGACGTAGCTGTCCACCACGCGTGCGGGCAGACCGGGAAACATGTCCACCTGGGCATCCCACAAGAAGCCCGGCCTGCGGGTGACGACCCGCTGATGCGATGTGAAGGGTTTCCAGTGCTCTGCGGTTGCCGACATGTTGATCGTGCCTGACATCTCGATGGTGGCCGCGCCAATGATCGGCTGTCCGTCCGTCAGCACCGCGCGGAAGTAGCGTTGCACGGGCGCGGGCAAGCCTTCGAGTTCACGCGCGTCAAAGCGTGCCGGAGACGGCAGCCGGCCCTGGGAATCAACGCGGCCCGATTCGAGCTGGCTCGTGTGCGTGCGAGTCAGCTCGGCCCAACGGGTGGCGCCGAGCACCCTCAATCCAAGAGCGATGACGACCAGCGCGCCAAGCACCACACCCAGCCACAGTAACCATGTCATTGAACTTCCTCTGGTGCGCGCCCTGTCGATCAGACCAGCACGGCCTGCACCGGCCGGCGAAGTGACGGCGGCAGGGCCGGCCCGCGACCGAAACGCACCACCAGGTCGGGGCGCTGCCCGGTCAGGCCGATGGCATCGGCAAACGGCGACCGAACCGATGGCACTTCCACCGGCTGGTTCAGGAACGCATTGCGGATGCCCAGCGCCGTGGCCTGCAACGCGAAGCGCTCGTAGCAGCGGCCCACTTCCACCCAGTGCGCCATGTCGGCGACCTGGCCGACGAAGACGGCGATGCCGGCGGAACTGCGAATCTGTCGCGCATACTTGTCGTTCTCGCCCTGGGTCGTGAAGAACCAGCCGAAGGCCAGATCGCCCAGCCATTTGGGGATCGCCGGATTGCCCGAGGCCACGCTGAACAGTCCGTCCCGGGTGCGAACCGCGTCCGTCCCGTTGAAGCGTATCCAGGACTTGAGTTCCTTGACGAACACCGGGTCCGCCATCTGCGCCGTGTTGCCCTGAACCACGTACTCGAGCACGCGTTCCATCGCTGGTCGTTCGGTCAACAGCAGCATGCGCACACCGTTCGACGTGCCTGCACGTTCGAGCAGATCGAGCTCCGCTCTGGACAGCGGCTTGCCGTCGTAATCGCCGCGCGTGCACTGCCGAGCAGGAATCGCGTTGAACAAGGCGGAGGCTTGGGCGGGTGTGGGCGTCAGCGTCACGCGGACGGCGTCTCGAGTGGCATCGAAGCTGATCTCGGCCTTGAGCCCGTGAGCCCATGCAGCCTGGACGAGATTCTCCGCTGCACAGCCAAGCGACACGAAGACATGGTGGTTGTCCGGGTCTACCGAAGGACAGATCCGCGAGAGGTCGGGCAGGATCGTGATGGCCATGTCTTCGAGCGCGAACTTCCAGCATTGGGTGTTGTGGCTGGATGGTGCCAGCGTTGCACAGCGGACGAGCTCCCGGCTTCGCGCCGCGCCTTCTGTGCCGACCGGGGAGCCGGCGCGCCAGGTTCGCGCGGCGAGAGCCTCGTAGCCCTCGGGGTCTGATGGTTGTGCGCACGCCGACAGGATTGCTGCGCCACCGAGGACGGCTGGTGCCGTTGGGACGACTCGACTCCGCGAGATGATGGCCACGTTGGCCCTCCGATTGGTACAGCCATTCTCCTCCGATCTGCGCAGCCATGATCAGGCGCCTGCAAAGGATCGTCCTGTTCGTTCTTGTCGTAGGCCAATCTGATGTGGACGTGTGATGCGGCTGCCTGGGTTGCGGGCGCCGTCGTGGCGGGCGTACCATCGAACGGCAGGAACGCGGTCCGGAGGCGGGTGTGCACAGCCAGCAGGTACAGTTCTGCAAAAGTTTCGACGGTGCCGGCATTGCCTACGCCGTCACGGGGCAGGGCCCGACGGTAGTCATGCTGCCAAGCTGGCTGACCCACCTGGATTTCCAGTGGCGCAACCTGGCCTGGCGGCCGTGGCTGGATGCGCTGTCGCAGCGCTACCGGCTGGTCCGCTACGACCCGCGCGGCTGCGGCTTGTCGGATCATTCCATCGACAATCTGACCTTCGAAACCTGGGTGCGGGATTTCGAGGCCCTGGTCGATGCGCTGGACCTGAACGACTTCTCGCTCATCGGAATATGCCAGGGCGGGCCGACGGCTATCGAGTTCGCTGCGCGCCAGCCGGGGCGCGTGAACCGGCTGGTGCTGTACGGCACCTATGCACGCGGCAGGAACCGGCGCGCGGTCCCGCTCGAGCCGGAGAAGGCCCGCGTGATGCTGGAGATGATGCAACTCGGCTGGGCTCGGGAGGACTTATCCTTCCTGAGCGTATTCGCATCCCAGTTCCAGCCTGGAGGCAGCGCCGAGCACCTGCGAGCCTGGTGCGAGCTCCAGCGTGCAGCAACTTCCCCGACGAACGCGGCCGAACTCACCCGTGTCATGTTCGACCTCGACGTGCTGGCTTCGGCGGCCCGGGTAGACTGTCCTACGCTGGTGGCGCATTGCGAGCGCGACGTCGCCGTGCCGGTGGAGGAAGGTCGACTGCTCGCGCAGACCATTCCGGGTGCCCGCTTCGTGGCGTTCGACAGCCCGAATCATTTCATGCTGGCCGACGAGCCCGCCTGGGCCTCTTTCCTCGAAACCTTGCAGGAATTCCTGCCGCCCGGTGAAGGCGCCCCCGGCGCGTTCAGCGGGCTTACCGCGCGTGAGCGTGAGCTGGTTGAACTCCTGGCACGTGGATTGGACAACCACCAGATCGCGGCCCACCTGGGCATCAGCGAGAAGACGGTGCGCAACCATGTGTCCAACGTCTTCGCCAAGCTTGAAGTCGAGTCCCGCGGGCAGGCAATCGTCGCCGCCCGGGAGGCCGGATACGGCCTTCATCCGCCCGGCGTCTGAGCCGGGGTCGGGACAGCGGTCCCGCCGTATCGACGCCTCGAATGCCTCAGTCGGGACGATGGCCCCATGCGGGTCTGTGCGTTCGGGTCGATCCTGGTTTCACGCCGACCGGTGGTCGGCCTGAAAAAAAGGAGGCCCTTATGGACATCGATGTCGTACGCAACCGGTCGCTCAAGCTCGCGACGGCAAGTCTGCTGTTTCTGGTCGCGAGCGCGGCACCCGCCGCATCGGAGACTGCGCGGGGCGATCGGCTGCGTCAGGTTCCGATCGAAGAGCTGAAGCTTGCCTATCGCTACTGCAACCGTGAGGCCCTGGCGGGTCATCTTGATGGCGCCGCCGCCATGGGCTGCTCGCTGGTGTACGAGGCGCTCAAGAGGAGAGCGTTTGAAGGCGACTTCGACAGATTGCTGGCCTGGTCGCGACAGCAGGACCCCCAGCCGCAAAGCCCTGCAAGCACGAGCGCGCGCCGACCGTAGCATGCGCGGCGACGGGCCTCGAGATGCCCAGGCCCGGTGCCTATTCACACGCAGTTGCCTGAGGCTCTCCCTTCAATAACATCAGCCGATTTGCTTTTGTGAACAAATGTGCGCATGCACGAACAACGGCCGGCCTCTCCGGTCGTTTCCTGGGACATAATGTCGACTATTCTGAAGGGGAATGGGTAGCCGAACGATGAAACCGAAGAAGCAAGAGGCAGCGGCCGCGACGGCCCCGGCCCGGCGTCGGCGCAACAGGCCGGTGGAGCCTTCCTTGCACAGCCTCCTGAGCCAGGCGAGCAGGCGAGTGACCTCGGACTTGCGCCGGGTCGTCGGATCCGAGGGCCTGGCCGTGGAATTCTGGCGGGTGCTGGAGGTGCTGTCGGACGAACGCGGCTATTCGATGTCCCAGCTGGCGGAGGCCGCCGGCATGCAGATGCCGGCCACCAGCAAACTGGTGGACCGGATGACCGAGGCGGCGCTCGTCCAGCGTTCGGCCGATCCCGGCGACCAGCGGCGAGTCATTCTGCACATTTCCGATTTCGGACTGGCCAAGGTCGCCGCGCTGGGCGCCGGTATGCGCGAGCACCGCAGCCGGCTGGAAGGGTCGTTCGGCGCCGAGCGCGAAGCGCAACTGCGCCTCCTGTTGAGCGAGTTCATCAACGCGCACCGACAAGCGTCTGAATGACGCGGATATTCAGACCCTCGACTGCACCCAGGTAGATCGGATCTTCGCTGGCGTCGGATGAGTCGCGGGATTTGCCTCGCAGCCCGGGCAGGATTTCCGTCGCCCGCATCCGGCTTGCCGGCTGAGCCTGGCGCTGCAGGTGAACCAGGCCTTCATAGACGGACTGAGAGAGCGAATTGAGCATCGGCGCGCGGTCGCCGAAACGGTAGCGATAGCGTTCCTTGAAGTCGCCGTTCGCATCGGAGTCGAGGTTGGCAAAGTAGCCGGCTGCAACGTACATGCCGTCGGTGTTTTCATATCCCATCCCCAGGATGGCATTTTCCTCCATGCAGACCGACAGGCGCAGGACCTTGCCGGCGAGCCCGGCGGCGGCGAACGCCCGGCACATGTAGATGGACTCGCCGCCGACCAGGGAAATCAGCACTGCATCCGCACGGCTGGCGATGATCTCTTCTATGACCGGCTCGAAGCGGTGTTCGCCCAGGGGCACGTAGCGGGTGCCGACTACCTCCGCGCCTACGGCTCGAATTTTCGGTCGCGCCAAGGCATGCGTTCGCCGGGGCCAGCTGTAATCGTTTCCCAGCAGGTACCAGCGACGCGGACTGAAACGATCCGCCAGCCAGTCAATGGCCGGCAGCAATTGCCGATCGGGTGTCTCGCCGATCGCATGGACCCAATCGGGCAGGCCCGCGCCCTCGAAGTGCGGCGTGTAGATCAGCGGCACCCGTTCCCTGACCACTTCACTGATACGACGGCACATGTCGGTATTGCACAGGCAGACGAGGGCGTCCAGTTCGCGGGCGCTGAGCAGTTCGTCGAGTTCATCCGCCAGCGACACCGATGCTTCGCTGGAGTTGAGGACGTTCAGGCGTATCTCCCGCCCGTCGAGTCCGCCGTGGGCATTCCACGTGTCGCCGGCCAACCGGGCGCAGGCATAGGCGGACGGGCCGAGCAGGCCGAGCGTGCCCGACGTGGGAATGAGGAGACCGACATTGAACGGCTTCGCCCTCCGCCCGGCGTCCTTCAGTTTCTTCCGTCCGAATGTCTCGCTAGCTTTCATCTGGCTCGTGCGTAATCAGCAAGTCAACTCCTGCCGCGTCCGCATATTAGACCTGCAGACCTGACGATACATCGGGAGGCTGAGAATAGCGCGAAACTCGCCGTCGGGGGGCTCGGTGGTTTCTCTTGACGGCTTCAAGAACCGGGACCTAATATGGGCGCATTGTTGCCTGGGAAACTGAAAAATCATGACTTCCTTACGGTTACCGACGGATCAGGCTCTGGTGGTGGCTGCCGCAAGACTGGCGGACCTCCCGCTTTCCAGTGAGCGGGCAGCACAACTCGTGCCAGTCATGGACGGGGTCTTCCAGCTTCTCGACGCACTGGATCCGGGCACGCTGCAGGAAACCGCACCAGCTTCGGCCTTTCGCGCCAGCTGGGACGAATGAAATGACCGATGCACTGAATCTGAGCCTGCGCGAAATCGCCGGTGCGTTGCGCGCGCGAAAGATCTCGCCGGTCGAACTCACCCGCGCGTCGCTTGCGCGCATAGAAACCGATGAGCCTCGGCTCAGCGCCTACGTCCGGCTGACTGCAGAGCGGGCGCTGGCGGCAGCCGCGCAGGCCGAGCGGGAAATAATGGCCGGCCAATGGCGAGGGGAACTGCATGGGGTGCCGGTTGCGGTCAAGGATCTGTACGATATCGCCGGCCTTCCCACCACATGCAGTTCACGGGTGCGCCACGATCACGTTGCTGCCCACAATGCTGCCTGCGTGGACTTGCTCGAGCAGGCCGGCGCGATCATCGTCGGCAAGACCCATACGCATGAGTTCGCCTACGGCATCGTGACGCCGACCACCGGCAACCCTTGGAATACTGCTCATATTCCCGGCGGCTCCAGCGGCGGCTCCGGCGCGACCGTGGCGGCCCGCGGATGCTTCATGGCGATGGGAACCGATACAGGCGGGTCGATTCGCATTCCGGCTGCCCTGTGCGGCCTCGTCGGGTTGAAGCCGACCTACGGACGCGTGAGCCGCTACGGCATCGCCTCGTTGAGCTGGTCGCTGGACCATGCGGGGCCGCTCACCCGAACGGTCGGCGATGCCGCGGTGGTGCTGTCCGCGTTGGCCGGCCATGACGGGCGGGACGCCGGAAGCGCCGACGTGCCGGTGGGCGACTACCTGTCCGAGCTGGAGCAGGGTGTTCGCGGATTGAGGATCGGCGTGCCGTCCAACTATTTCTTCGATCGTGTGGATCCCGCGGTCGAGACCCAGGTTCGCGAGGCCATCGATCGGTTGAAGACCGAGGGCGCGGAGATCGTCAGCGTCGAGCTGCCCATGGCGGATCAGATCATGGCGGTCGAGTTCGGACTGTGCATGCCGGAGGCGTCAGCCTACCACCACGAGATGCTCAGGCAGCGTCGCGAGATGTACCAGGAGGATGTCCGGACCTTCCTTGAAGCGGGTGAGCTGATCCCCGCAACGGAATACATCGCGGCGCTGAGGGTTCGAGCCGAAATGCAGTCGGCCTGGAAGCGCATGTTCGACGGCCTGGACGCGATCGTCGGGCCTGCGGTTCCGTCGGCGGCGACCCGCCGCGACCAGGCGTCGATTGCCTGGCCCGACGGTTTCGAGGAGCCGGTGACTCCCGCCTTCGTCCGCCTGTCCGCCCCTGCCAACGTCACCGGCCTGCCGTCAGTGGCGGTGCCGTGCGGTTTCAGCACGGACGGACTGCCGCTCAGTTTTCAGGTGATCGGCCGGCCGTTCCAGGAGGCACGCATTCTGCGCATCGCGCGGGCCTATGAGCGGACCGCAGACTGGTCTTCCCGGCTTCCGGCACGGTGATGAGCGGTAGCGACTCAGTAGCGGGGGAAAGCATGGTCGCGGTCGCCTGCGTCCAGATGGAGCCGCACGTGGGAGACCGCAACGGAAACATCGAAGACAGCATCGCCCGCATCGATGAAGCCGCGGCGAAGGGCGCCCGCCTGATCGTCCTGCCTGAGCTCTGCAGTTCGGGCTACGTATTTTCGAGTCGCCAGGAGGCCTACGCCCATGCCGAAGAGATTCCGCACGGGCCGGCCTGTCGCGCCTGGATGAGTGCCGCGCGCCGCCACAACTGCCATATCGTGGCCGGGATTGCAGAGCGCGCCGGGCAGAAACTGTTCAACTCGGCGGTGTTGCTGGGTCCTGAAGGTCACATCGGCACCTTCCGGAAGATGCACTTGTGGGCGGCCGAGAATCTCTACTTCGAACCGGGCGATCTCGGCTTTCCGGTTTTTGCAACTCCGGTCGGGCGGATCGCGATGCTCATCTGTTATGACGGCTGGTTCCCGGAGGCTTATCGCCTGTGCGCCCTGCAGGGCGCGGACATAGTCTGCGTGCCGACCAACTGGGTTCCGATCCCCGGACAGGATCCTTCCCAGCCGGCAATGGCCAACGTCCTGGCGATGGCTGCCGCGCACAGCAACTCGCTCTTCATTGCCGCGGCGGATCGGGTCGGGACGGAGCGGGGACAGCCCTTCCTGGGACGCTCCCTTATCGTTTCCTACACCGGCTGGCCGGTTGCCGGGCCCGCCAGCGACGTCGATACGGAAACGATCCATGCCCGATTGAACCTGTCCGAGGCGCGGCGCAAGCGCAACTGGAACGACTTCAACCAGATACTGCGGGATCGACGCACGGACTGCTATGACCTCATGCTCGGGTCGGATGCACGACCGGGCTGGTACTGAGCCGAAATGCGCGGACCGGCCCTGGAAGTCACCGCCTCATGATCGAGTTCATCGTCCGATTCGGGTTCGACATCCTCTCGTTCGTCTCGGTGATGGTGCTGATCGTGCTCGGGCTGGGCGTCATCGCCAGCATGATGGGCATCTTCAATTTCGCCCATGGCGAACTGGTTCTGCTCGGTGCCTTCACGGTATTCCTTGCTCACGAGCTCGGGTTGAACAGCTGGGGGGCATTCTCGCGGCGCCGCTGGTCGTCGGGTTGTTCGGGCTGGTGCTGGAACGCGTCATCATCCGCCGGTTCTACGCAGCGCCGATCATCGCAATGCTCGGCACCTATGCGATCGGGCTGATGATCCGCGAGATCGTCCGCGGGATCCTGGGCGGGCAGTATCGAGCCGGTGCCCGAGCCGTGGCCGGGCTTCTTCGTGATCGGCGGCCTCGACTTCTCCATCTGGCGCACCTTCATCATCGTCACACGACCGTGGCTGCCATCGCTCGGCACCTGGCTGTTCCTGTCTCGCACCTCGTTCGGCTTGCGCATCCGCGGCTCGCTGGAAAACCCGATGCTGGCCCGGGCTTGCGGCGTCTCGACGAAAAGGCTCTATTCCTTGACCTTCGCCTTCGGCGCCGCGCTGGCCGGCCTCGCGGGGGCGCTGATCGTTCCGCTGTACCAGCTCTCGGCCGACATCGGCCTGCGCTTCCTGGTGCAGGGATTCCTGTCGGTCATGCTCGGTGGCGTCGGCACCTTCGACGGACCGGTGCTGGGCGGCGCGACGATCGGCACCATGGCCTCGGGGCTGCCCTGGATCGTCGAGCCGGTGCTGGCCGACCCGCTGGTGTTCGTGATTGCACTGATTATTGTGAAGCTCCGCCCTCAGGGCTTAATCGCAGGAGCAAGAAGATGAGCAGGATACGACACGGATGAAATCGACCAGGCACCGGCAAAGCCGCGGCGCCGTGGATTGCTGACTGGGGCCACCGCGCTTGCGGCCGCCGGATGGATCGGCCGGCTCCGGCGGCAGCTGGCTGCTGCGCCCGGCCTGGGGCCAGGGCAAGCCGCCGATCAAGATGGGCATCGCCACCGACATCACCGGGCCGATTGCGCCCTTCCGGCAACTCCAACTGGCAGGTGGCGCAGTTCGCCGTCGAGCAGATCAACAAGGCCGGCGGCATCGCCGGCAGGCCGATCGAGCTCTTTCTGGAGGACACCGCCTCCGACCCGAAGACGCGGTCGGCAACGTCCGCAAGCTGATCCAGCAGCACAAGGTCAACGTGGTGCTGGGCGGCATCACCAGCGCGATGCGCCAGGCGATCAAGGATCCGATCGTCAATCGCGGCCGCACGCTCTACATCTATCCGCAGCTCTACGAGGGCCAGGAATGCACCAAGCACCTGTTCAACACCGGCCCGACCCCGGCGCAGCAGTGCGACGAGCTGATTCCCTACCTCATCAAGACGATGGGCAAGAAGCGCTTCGCCATGCCGTCGGCCAACTATGTCTGGCCGCAGCTGCTCAACAAGTACGCCCGCAAGGTGATCGAGGCCAACGGCGGCGAGGTGGTGTTCGAGGAGTACTACCCGCTCGACCAGCCGGAGTATTCCGCGACCATCGCCAAGATCCGCGACGGCAAGGTCGACTGCGTCTTCAGCACGGTGATCCCGCCGGGCGTGCAGCCCTTCATGAAGCAGCTCTACGAGTCCGGGCTTCCAGACGAACGGCGGCGTGATCTGCGCTGCGTCTACTACGACGAGAACTTGCTCAACTATCAATCCGCCGCAGGAGATGGACGGGCTCTCAGCTGCCTCGACTATCTTCCAGTACGGTCGACGATCCGTACAGCCGCGAAGCTGCTGCGCTCGCCTACGACGAAGAAGTTTCCCGACACCAAGTACCTCTTCACCGCGGGCAGGCCTCGACCGGCATGTATCGCGGCATCAAGCTTCTACGAGGCGGCGGTCAAGGCGACCAACGGCGATCTGGCACGCGAGGCAGTGTCGCGCGGCGCTCGACAAGGCCAAGCTCGACGCAGGGTCCGGGCGGCGGGGCGGAAATGGTGCCGGGCAAGATGCACTGCAAGATGAACATGTACATCGGCAAGTGCAAGCCGACCGGCGACAAGCTGCGCTACGAGATCGTCGGCAAGTACCAGATGGTCGATCCGAAGGAATGCTGATCGGCCCCGCCTGATTTCGCCCATGGAAATCCAGTCCACCGACGGCGGCGCCCGAACCGGCAGCGGCCCCCGCCGTCTGCTGCCGATCGTCGAGGTCCTGATGCTGGGGGCGGCGCTGGTGGCGCCGCTGCTGCTCGAGGCCCGCCCGGAATTGATCACGCTGGCCACCAACGTGCTGATCCTGTCGCTGCTCGCGATCAGCTTCGATCTGTGCTGGGGCTACTCGGGCATCATGAGTTTCGGGCAGGCCTGTTCTTCGGGGTCGCCGGCTACGTCGTGGCGCTGGTCGGGCGGGATCTCGAGTTCAGCCATGCCGTCGGGACGCTGCCGCTGGCGATGCTGGTCGGGCTGCTTCTGGCGCTGGCTGTTTGCGGCTTTCCTGCTGCTGGGCCGCCGTACGCCGACCGTCATCTTCGTCGCCCTTGGCACTCTGACCGGGTCCTATGCGGCCGAGCGGCTCGTCTCGGGCTGGCAGTATGTCGGCGCGG
Source organism: uncultured beta proteobacterium (assembly GCA_963834335.1). GTDB lineage: Bacteria > Pseudomonadota > Gammaproteobacteria > Burkholderiales > Burkholderiaceae_E > Lautropia. Next base: position 1,401,457 of record CAWIBK010000009.1, read on the forward strand.
GCAACGGTCTGTCCGCCGTCAAGCTGCTGCAGATCGGCAGCTTCGAGCTGGTCGAGGGCACCGCATTCTACTTTCTCGCACTGTCGCGCTGCTGCTGGCTCTGTTACCTGGCGGCGCGCTACCTGTGGTTCACTCGCAGTTCGGCCTGGTGCTGGCCGGCATGAGGCAGAACGAGGAGCGGCTCGCCTTCTTCGGCTATCGGGTGCAGCTTTTCAAGGCCCTGATCTTCGCCTTCGCCGGCCTGATCGCGGGCCTGTCCGGGGCGTTGTTCGCCTATCACCAGGGTTTCATCGGCCCGGGCAGCATGGGTCCCGGTCTGTCGACGACCGCCGTGCTTTACTGCCTGTTCGGCGGCAGTGGCACCCTGATCGGACCGGTGCTGGGCACCGTCCTGATCGAGACGATCAGTTACGTCCTTGCGGATCAGGACCAGATCAAGCAGTACTGGCCAGTGATCCTCGGCGTGGTGCTGCTGGTGGTGGTGGCCTTCAAGCCGACCGGCATCCTCGGGTTCATCGTGTCCGAGCGCGAACGCATCGGATCCTACGGCGGTCGCGCGCGAAACCGCGGCGAGCGGAAGTAAGCCCGTGGGCAGCCTGCTTGAACTGCGCCAGGTGCGCAAGTCCTTCGGATCGCTGCGGGCGCTTGACGGCGTGGACATCGACGTTCAGGCCGGCACGTTCCACGGCCTGATCGGCCCGAACGGCTCGGGCAAGAGCACGCTGCTCAAGGCGGTTGCTGGGGCGCATCCCCCCGACTTCCGGGACGATCTCATTCGCCGGGACGGACATCACCCATTCGACACCCTATGAGCGGGCGCGTGCCGGCATGAGCCTGAAGTTCCAGATCACCGCCGTCCTGCGGGAGCTTTCCGTCTACGACAACGTGCTGCTCGCCCTGCAGGCCGGTCAGGGTATCTGGTCGCTGATCCGTTCGCGCCGGCGCAGCCAGCTTCGTGGTGAAGTGATGTACGCACTCGAGCGCTTCCGGCTGGCAGACCGGGCGGATGCACTGGCCGGTGCGCTCAGCCACGGCGAGCAGCAATGGCTTGAAATTGCAATGGCGCTGGCGCCACGGCCCAAGCTGCTGCTGCTCGACGAGCCGACCGGCGGGATGAGCCCCGAGGAACGGCGCGTCACCGGGGAACTGCTGGCACCGATCAAGTCGGAGTGCGCCCTGGTGATCGTGGAGCACGATCTCGATTTCATCCGGGACATCTGCGACGTCCTGACCGTGCTCGACCAGGGAAGGGTGCTCGGCACCGGCACGGTGGACGAGATCCAGCGCTCGCCCAAGGTCCAGGAAGTCTATACCACTCGTGTCTGAACGCCGATGCCCGCAACCCCTCCCTTACTGAGCACGACCGATCTCTGCGCCGGCTACGGTCGCAGCCAGGTGCTGTTCGGCGTGAGCCTGGAAGTGCCTCCGGCGGGCGCGATCGCGGTGCTCGGACGCAATGGCGCCGGCAAGACCACGCTGCTCAAGACCCTCGCGGGCGAACTGCTGGCGATGTCCGGTGAAATCCGGTTCGACGGTGCCAGACTCAACGAGGTTGCGCCCGAATACCGCGCGCGCGCCGGTATCGGCTATGTGCCGCAGGAAGATGCGGTTTTCCTGGGTCTTACGGTGCGCGAGAATCTCCAGCTCGGCGCCATCCGACAGCGGGACAAGTCCGGCGTGGATGAAGTGCTGGCGGTTTTTCCGAAGTTGCAGGCGCGCCTTGCCCAGGCTGCGGGGACCCTCTCGGGCGGTGAGCGCAAGATGCTCGCGATCGGCCGGGCGATACTGGGCCGACCGAAACTTCTGCTGCTCGACGAGCCCACGGAAGGCGTCTGGATCGGCGTGATAGAGGAGATCGCCGAGCAGCTCGAGAAGCTGTCCCGGACCATGAGCGTGATTCTGGTCGAGCAGCATCTGGAACTGGCGCTGCGCGTGGCCGAGTACGCATATGTCATGGACCGGGGCAGGGTGGCCCTGGAGGGGCCGGCCGCTGCGGTCAAGGCCGATCCGGAACTGATCCACTACCTGTCGCCGTGAGCGCCGTCAGATCAGCAGGCTGCGTCGTACCACCTCGGGATTGGAGATTTCGTCGCTGTCGATCTGACGGACCACCCGGCCTTTCTCGATGACGTAGGCGCGTTCGCTCAGGGCCAGGATCGTATCGAGGTTCTGTTCTACGAAGACGATGGTGCTGCCGAGTTCCTCGCGGATGGAACTGAGGGTCTGGCAGATCATCTGCACGATCGACGGCTGGACACCTTCGGACGGCTCATCCAGCAGGATCAGCGATGGATTTCCGATCAGCGCGCGCCCGATGGCGAGTTGCTGCTGTTCGCCGCCGCTCATCGTGCCGGCGGGCTGGTTCTCCCGTTCCTTCAGCCGCGGGAAGTAGCGGTAGACCTGATCCGCCAGCTTGCGGCTTTTCGAGCCGCCGACCAGGCGGCCGACGAACAGGTTCTCTGCCACCGTCAGGCGGGGGAAGACCTCCCGACCCTGCGGTACGTAGCCGATCCCGAGTCGGGCGCGCGCATCCGGGGTCAGGCGTGTGATGTCCCGCCCGTGCAACTGCACGCTGCCGGCGCTCGCCGGAAGCTGTCCCATGAGGCAGCGCAGGATCGTGGTCTTGCCGACGCCGTTGCGCCCGATCAGGCTGACGATTTCGCCGCGCCGCACCTCCAGGTCGATGCCCTGGAGGATCGGTGTCTGGCCGTAGCCCGCCCGCAGGCCCGAGACCTTGAGGAGTGTTTCATCCATGAGGCTTGCCCAGGTAGATTTCCGCCACCCGGGGATCCGCGATGATCGCGCTGACCGAATCCTGGGCGAAGACGCGACCGAAATGCAGCACCGTAACCCGCTGCGCGATCTGGCGTATGAAAGCCATGTCATGTTCCACCACCAGCACCGTCATGCCGTCCCGATTCAGGCGCTGGATCAGCTCGCCGGTACGAAAGGTCTCCTCCGGCGACATGCCGGCCGTCGGCTCGTCGAGCAGCAGCAGGGTCGGCCGCAGGGCCAGGGCCATCCCGATTTCCAGCCACTGCTGCTGGCCGTGCGAAAGCTTGCCCGCCGTCTGCCCTGCCTGCTCCGCCAGTTCCAGCAGTTCCATCAGCCGGTCTGCCTCGGCATCGATCTGCGACCGGGTCAGCCGCTGCTGCAGGGCGATCACCAGATTCTGCTGGACCGGCAGTTCCTTGAAGACACTGGGAACCTGCATCTTGATGCTCATGCCACGGCGCACCCGCTCGAACGGCTTGCGCGACGTGACGTCTTCGCCCAGGAAGAAGACCTGGCCACGGGAGGGCTCGTAAGTGCCGACCATCACCTTGAACAGCGTGCTCTTGCCTGCGCCGTTCGGACCGATGAGGCAGTGGATCTCGCCGCTGTCGATGGCGAAGTTGACGTCATCGAGGACCTTGAGTCCGCCGAAGTGCTTGTGCAGTCCCCGGACCTCCAGCAGGGTCGTCATGCGGAAGTCCGCCCGCGGCGGGCCGGACGGGCGATGCGCTGCTGCAGCCATCGGGCGCTGCCGAACACGAATCCGGCGGGCACGAACAGCACGGTCAGGAGCAGCAGCAGCCCCATCAGGATCAGTGCGTATTGCTGGCTGTAGACCGTCAGTGCCTGGAAGGAGAGCAGCAGCGCAAAGGTGCCGACCAGGGTGGCGGTGAGATCCCCGCGGCCGCTGAATGCCACCCAGATGATCGGCATGGCGGCTGACGGCAGGCCCATCGTGGCCGGCGTGATGAACTGCCCCCAGGCGGTATACAGGCTTCCGCTCAGCGCCGCCAGCGAGCTGCCGAGTACGAATGCGCCAAGCTGGTACTTGCGCACGTCGTAACCGAGCAGTTCCGCGCGCAACGGGTCTTCGCGGATGGCCACCAGGACATTGCCGATGCGCCCGTTCAGCAGCCATCTCAGGCAGAGGTATGTGACCAGCAGCAGGAGCAGCACGGCGTAATAGAGCACCGTGCCTTCCAGCGCAATGGGCTTGCCGAACCAGGGCAGCTCGAGCGGCGGCATGCCGCCCATGCCGTTGAACCCGTTGAAGCGAGCCTTGCCGATCGCCCACTCGGGGCCCGCCGTCTGTCCCATGAAGGCGGCAAGCGCCAGGGTGGTCGCGAACGTGACGATGCCGAAATAGACGCCGCCGACGCGGCCGTAGATCATGAAGTAGCCGAGCACGGCCGCGAACGCCGCGGCAACGGCCACCGCCGCGACCAGCGCCAGCAGGGTGACCCCGCCGCTGGCCGTGAGGTTGATCGAGATGACACCATAGCCGTAGCCGGCGATGCCGAAGAAGGCCATCTGACCGAAAGACAGGATGCCGGTGTACCCCCACATCACGGACAAGCCCAGCGCGGCGAAGATCCAGATCAGGAAGTACGCGGTGTTTCCGACATCGTAGGGGTCGAAACCGAAGGGGTAGGCTGCAGCCAGCAGCAGGACGATCGCAAAGCCGGTCCAGAACGCGGGCCCGTTGCCCATGGTCTGGGGTCCGTTGAAGGCGCGAAGTGCTCGGAGCATCGTCATTTCCTTACCGCGAGCGCCGGGCGACCCAGCCGGAAACGCCCTCGGGCAACACGCGAATCACGAGGATCACCGCAATCAGCATGCCGATCTGGCCGACGATCTGCCCCTGCCATGCATTGAGGGCACTGCGGATCGCGCTGAGGACAATGGCGGCGGGCACGGTACCGAGCAGGACATTGGAGCCGCCGACGACGACGGTAACGAACGCCTCGACGATGAAGGTGATGCCCATGGTCGGTATCAGGGTCATGGTGGGCGCGTAGAGTGCCCCGCAAAGCCCGGCAAGCGCCGCGCCGATACCGAAGCTCATGGCGTAGATGCGCGGCGTGCGCACGCCCAGGGCCCGCGCCATCCGGGCATTCTGCATGGTCGCCCGCGCCAGGACGCCGAAACTGGTGCGCATGAACAGGAAGTAGATAGCGATCATGACGAAGACCGCGGACGCGAAGAGGACGAGCCGGTAGGTGGAAAAGGTGTAGGGAGTGACCTCGAAGCTTCCGGCTGGGGTACCGATGCTGGGCCAGCTTGAGCCCAGCGTGACCAGCATTCCCTGGGTCACGATCAGGCTGATGCCCCAGGTCGCCAGGATCGAGTCCAGCGGCCGGTCATAGAGCCGGTGGATGATCGTCCGTTCCAGCACCACGCCGATCAGGCCGGCTGCCAGAGCCCCGCACGCCTGTGCGACCGGCAGGGGCAGGCCGTTCTGCACGCCGATCACCGTCACATAGATGCCGCAGGTGATGAACTCGCCGTGGGCCATGTTGATGATGCCCATCATGCCGAAGATGATGGCCAGGCCGGCGGACGCGAGGACCAGGAAAGCGAACACGTCCGCGAACTGGAAGGCGACCGAGAAGACTTCAGCAAACATGGATGGTCCAGAGGCAAGGGCAGCAGGTCGGCCGGCGGAGGACGGAAGCGCCCGCCGCCGGTGCGGGCACTTCCGGGGTCGATGCCGCCGAGCTTACTTCTTCTTGGGCAGGTTCGACGGCGAGTACTGCTCCTTGGGGTCGGCCTTGGTGAGGTCGCAGCCGACTTCTCCGAGCCAGTAGGGCTTGATCTCGCCGAAGTCCTTGATCACCTTGACCGAGTGATCCGCATTGACGCCGATCAGGCGCATGTGGTGCGAAGTATGCTGACTCTTCGGGTCGATGCAGATCTTGCCTTCGGGCGCCTCTATGCACGCATTGCCGGTGGCGATCACCTCGCGGATCTTCTTCTTGTCGGTCGACTTGGCGCTCTCCACCAGCATCTTGTACATGTACATCGCAACGTAGGCGTTGTAGCCCATGTCGTTGATGTACTTCTCATCGGGAAACTTGGCGCGCCACCGCTTCTTGAAATCTTCGGCTGCCGGCGTGTCGATTTCCTCGAACCAGTTCGCCGCGGCATACATGTTATGCAGTGCCGGCGGCTGGAAGCGCTTGTGTTCGAACCCGAGCATCACCTTGATCGGGCTGCCCATCGGCAGCCCCAGTTTGGCGGCCGCCGCCTGCTCGAAGAAGGAGTCCTGCGCCGCCCCGACGTTCAGCATCATCAGCCAGTCCGGTTTCGCCTTCTGGATGTTCTGGATTGTCTGGCCGAACTGGGAGACGCCCAGCGGGATGAATTCCTGGCCGATCACCTCGCCGCCGGGTTTCTTCAGGAGGTCCCGGGTCCATTCGGCGGTCAGCTGGCCGAAGTTGTAGTCCGCCGCCACCGTGTAGACCTTCTTGCCGAACTTTTCCACCATCCAGGGGATGAGAGTGGACAACTGCTGTTCCGGGACTGCGCCGACGCTGATCATGTTGCCGTCGCAGACGCCGCCTTCATACTGGTTGGTGTAGAAGTACAGCGTGTCCGCGCGGTTGATGATCGGCCGCACCGCCTCGCGCGACGCGCTGGTGATGCCGCCGATCAGCACGTCGACCTTGTCGCGCTGGATCAGCCGGCGGGCGAACTCCTGGTAGCGGGCATTGTCGCCCTGGGGGTCCAGGTGCATCAGGTCGATCTGGCGGCCCATGATCCCGCCCTTCGCATTGATCTCCTCGGCCGCCAGTTGCGAGCCGTGCAGCTTGGGCAGGCCCAGCAGCGCGAGGTCGCCTGAGATGTCCTCGAGCAGCCCGATCTTGATCTTCTCCTGGGCATTGGCCTGGGGAACGATTCCCAACGCCATTGCCACCAGCCCCGCCAGCACGGTCTTCTTCATCAGTTTGTTGCGCATGCCTGTTTCTCCTTGCTTGTATTCGACCATCGAGTGAATTGGGGCGCCTGCCGTCAGAGATCCGGCTGCCGGCGATGGAAGTCGGTGGCCTCCTGGAATGCCGCACCCGCCCGGAACAGCGTCGCTTCGTCGAAGGGTCGGCCAATGATCTGCATGCCGATCGGCATGCCGTCGGGATCGAAGCCGCACGGGACATTGAGCGCAGGCAATCCGGTCAGGCTGGGCACGCCGGTGAACTGCATGATGGCGGACAACATGTCTTCCTCCACGCCGTTCTCGATGACGACCTTCATCTCGCCGATCCGGGTTGCCGTGAAGGGCAGGGTCGGGCAGATGAAGACGTCGACCCGGCGGAATGCGTTCATGAACTCGCTGCGCAGCAGGGAGCGGTATCTCTGGGCCTGGAGATAGTGGGTCGCCAGGAGCATTTCGCCGATTTCCAGCAGGCCGCGGACGTCTTCGCCGTAGTCATCCGGGCGCTCCCGGAGCCAGCGCTGGTGATAGGTGCTGGGCTCGGCCGACTCGATCGTCAACTGAGCGGAGATATTCCCGTGGATGTGCCGGATGTCCACCTCGGTCACCTGCGCGCCCTGCGCCACCAGTGTGTCTATCGCCTGGGTGACCGCCGTCAGCACCGGCGGCTGCAGGTGATGGAAGAAGTACCCCGGGACCACGCCGATCCGCAGGCCGGCGACGCCCAAGCGCAGGTCGGCGCCGTAGTCCGGCACGGGAATCCGCGCGCTGGTCGGGTCCTTCGGATCGTGCCCGGCCAGTGTCCCGAACATCAGTGCACAGTCTTCAACGGTGCGTGTCATCGGCCCGGCGGTATCCATGCTCCAGGCGAGGGGGATGATGCCGTGGTTGCTGACCCGCCCGTAGGTGGGGCGGATGCCGACGATGCCGTTGATCGCCGAAGGCAGGCGGATCGAACCGCCGGTATCGGTGCCGATGGCGCCGTAGCAGGCGCGGGCCGCGACCGAGGCGCCCGAGCCGCCGCTGGAGCCCGCCGGAAACCGCTCCGTATTCCAAGGGTTGCGGACCGTGCCGTAGTGCGGATTGTCGGAGGTGCCGCCCCATGCGAATTCGTGCATGTTGGTCTTGCCCACCAGGATCGCACCGGCCTGGCGCAGGCGTATCGCGACGGTGGCGTCGTGGTCGGGAAGCCAGTCGGCGAGCACCTTGCTGCCCGCCGTGGTGCGCAGACCGCGTACCGCGATGTTGTCCTTCAGTGCGACCGGGATGCCGTGCAGGGGCCCCAGGTCGTGCCCCGCCAGCGCCATCATCTCGGCCGCCTTGGCGACCTGTCTTGCCTCCTTGGAGAACACCGAGATGAAAGCCGCCAGGTCGTCGTTGACCGCTTCGATGCGTTCCAGCGACGCGTTCACCAGTTCGACCGGAGATACGTCTCCGCTCTTGACCAGCGAGGCGGCCTCGGCCAGCGTCAGGCTGGCAAGCTCGTGAGCGGTGCGCGCCATATCAGTGCTCCCCATCCTCTGCTGCGGGATGACTGAAGCCAGTCGCCGGAGTAAGGGCCTGATGCTCCTCTGCGCTCATCTTGAGGCTGAGTGCATTCGCATCCGCGACCCAGGCATCGAGGATCGGCGCAATGACCTGTTCGCGCCCCGCGGCCAGGGGCAGGCCGGCATACCCGGCAAGCTGACGCACGACGGCGGCATCGATCGGCTGGCGGCTCTTCATCGCTTGCTCCTCTTTGCTCCTTTTCATAGCTGAACGCCGCGAGTCAGGGCGCCATCCACCACCAGGTTGGTGCCGGACACGAAGCTGGCCGCGGGGCTGGCGAGGTAGACGGCCGCGTTGGCTATTTCCTGCGGCGACGCCATCCGGCCGGTGGGATTCAGCGCCAGCGCCTTGGCATACAGGTCCGGGTTGCCATTCTTGATCTGCTCCCAGATGCCGCCGGCAAAGTAGGTGTTTCCCGGCGACAGGGTGTTGGCCCGGATTCCTTTCGATGCGAGTTGGAAGGCCAGCCCCTGGACATAGTGCACCAGCGCCGCCTTGAACGTGCCGTAGGGCCCGGCGGCGAAGTCGATCTCTCGTCCGGACACGCTCGAGATCGCCACGATGGCGCCGGAGCGGCTGCGCTCCAGCCACGGCAGGGCGGCGTCGACCATGCGTACGGCGCCCAGCATGTCGACCTCGAAGGCCTTGCGCCAGCTGGCTTCGTCCTGGCCGATCGCCAGGGCGCTGACATTGGCGACGACGATGTCGATGCCGCCGAACCGGTTTCCGGAGGCCTGCACCCATTGCTTGAGGGCGTCGCCATCGGCAACGTCCAGCGCCTGGCCGAACACCTCGATGCCCGACTTCTGCAGGGCGGTCATCGCATTCGTCACGTCGGCCTCGTTGCGAGCGCAGATCGAGACATTGGCGCCCTCGGCCGCGAGGGTCTCCGCGATCGCCCGCCCGATGCCCTTGGTGGCGCCGCTGACCAGCGCGTTCAGTCCTTTCAATCCGAGATCCATGGTCTCTTGCTCCCTGCTGGTGCTCGTGCTGGTGCTGGCGCTGGTGTTGGTGCGCCGGCGCTACGGAGCGAGATACTTCTTGTCGATTGCCGCGCCGACGGTGTACTTGGGGTCCACGACGTTGCCCAGGCGGACCTGGCCGCACTGGCTGAGCATCATGTAGGCATCCCAGCGGTCGTAGCCGTATTCCTTCTCCAGCCACTTGACCAGTTCCGCATAGGCGATCCTGGTGGCGTCCTCGAGCGGCCGCGTGCTGCCGATCGTCATGATCACCCGTGGATTCTCCAGCCGCGGCCAGTCCAGCTGCCAGCCCTTGATCAGGTCGATGTGGATCGTCGTGACGCTGGCGTATTCGACCGCGGTGCCGCAGATCTCGCCGTCGCCCTGGCAGGCGTGGGCATCGCCGATGAACAGGCGCGCGCCCTGGGTCCGCACCGGCAGGTAAGTGATGCTGCCGGGTCCCATGTCGGGCAGGTCCATGTTGCCGCCGTGATTGTCCGGCGTCAGGGAGCTGATGGAATCGATCTCCGGTGAGGTCGACAGCGTGCCGATGTGAGGCCGGTAGGGCAGGGTCACGCGCTTGCTCCAGTAGACCCCCTCCTCGTCGACGTCGATCTTGCGCACGATCTCCGGCAGCGGTTCATTGAGCGTTGCGGTCATCGCGGTGTTGGACAGGCCGCCGAAGAACGGGATGAGCGCGCAGGTGCCCCTGGGATTGGGGCCACGCGGACGCATCGACTCGATGTACACCGCAACCGCGTCGCCGGGTTCCGCGCCTTCGATGAGGATCGGCCCGTTCTGCGGGTTGACGAAGGGCATCCGCAGCACTTTGGACGGCAGGTCCTGCTCGGTCCTGACCGCGCCGCCGAAGGCGTCGCGCGTCTCGACCACGACCCGGTCGCCCGGTTTCACGGCGAGCACCTCGTCGGAGTAGGGACCCATCGTGAAGTGGTATTTCCCCTGCTTGGCCTCGGTAAGCTCGTGTGTCTGCCCGACCTTGCCGGCGGCCACGCCGCGGGTGTACATGATCGAGTCTTTCAGCCAATCCATGCGTGGACCTCGGGAGTTGCAGCCCGCGGCGCGGGCCTGGGTGTGAGGGACTGCTTCAGAGCTTCGGATGGCGCCGATGCCATTCGGTGGCGCCCTGGTAGGCGTGGCCGGCGCGAACCAGGAGGGCCTCGTCGAGATGACGACCGACCAGCTGGAAGCCGATCGGCATGCCCCCGGCGTTGAAGCCGCCCGGCAGCGTGATCGTCGGGCTGCCCGACATGTCGAACGGCGCGGTGAAGCGCAGGACGTCGTCGATGCCGTTGGGACGCTTGAAGACGTCGTCGAGTTGCGCAGCCGACGGGTTGCCGAACGGGTGCACCGGCAGCAGCAGGAGATCCACCTCCTGGAAGAGCTTGCGTAGCTGGCCCTGGAATACCAGCCGCGCGTGATAGATCTGCATCAGTTCCAGCGCGTCCAGCTTGCGTCCGGTCTCGATCAGGTCGGCAAGGACCGGACCATACTCCTTTGCACGCGACGGGTAGGTGTCCAGGTGCGCGACGGCCGTTTCGACGGCGCAGAACTTGGCCCATTCCTTGTACATCGCCGCAGTATTCGACGGCATCTTCACTTGCGTCACCTTGGCACCAAGGTCGGCCAGCACCTTGCGGGCATCGTCGATCACGGCGGCGGTATCCGGCTCGCACACGTCATAGATGAAGCCCTGATCGAACGCGATGCGAAGTCCGCGGATGCCTTGTTCAATCCCATCGAGGTAGTCAGGTACCGGCGCTTCCAGGGTGGTCGGATCGTTCGGGTCGACGCCTGCCATGGCGCCGAGCATGGCGCCGGCATCGGCTGCCGAGCGCGTCATCGGGCCGACGTGATCGAGGCTGTCGGCAAGCGGCAGCACGCCGTGGCGGCTGACGCGCCCCCAGGTGGGTTTCAACCCGGTCAACCCGTTGGCGCCCGAGGGAAAGCGTATCGACCCGCCGGTGTCGGTGCCGATGGCGCCGTAGCAGAGGCCGGCGGCGGTGGCCACCCCGGATCCGCTGGAGGACACGCCCGGCCAGTGGTCCAGGTTCCATGGATTGATCGGTGCCGTCACGTCGGGATGGTGGACCGAGAATGCGCCTTCGGTCATCTGCACCTTGCCGACCATGATCGCGCCAGCCTCGAACAACCGGGTGGTCACCGTGGACTCCATGTCGGGCACGTAGTCGGCAAGGATCTTCGAGCCCCAGGTGGTGCGCACGCCCTTGGTGCGGCAGAGATCCTTGATGCCGACCGGGATCCCGTGCATGGGCCCCTTGCTCTGTCCGCGTCCGATTTCTTCTTCGGCCTTTTTGGCCTGTGCCATCGCGATGTCCGCGGTGACTGTGACGAAACTGTGCAGTCGGGAATCGAGCTTTCCGATCCGGTCGAGAATCAGCTTCGTCACTTCTACCGGTGACGCCTTGCGCGTCTTGTAGGCGTCCGCAAGCTCGGTGATGTTGGCGAACGGAAGGTCGGTCAGCGCCATCTTCAGGCTCCTCGGTTGTCTCTGATCTGCGTGGATCGGTGGAGCAGGGGATAAATGTTTCCCAAGCAACTAAGGCGCATCGTATGCCGTGCAGGGCGCGCGCGTCAACTGCTTACCGGTCGTGGCGCTTCAGCCTTCTGTGGCCCGCGACCATTGCAGCGTGTCGGCGGCATGCCGGAACGACTGCACCTGCCCGTCGGGAGTGAAGGTCCAGAGGTGGATCTCGATATCCTTGATCGGCTTGCCGGTCGACTTGACCTTGAGATCGATCCGGATCGGAACGGCAACCATGCCGTCGCCTTCGAGAAATGCGGTGGGCTCGAAGCGCAGGAACTCGAAGTCGACAAGGGTTTCGAAAAAGCCGTTGATGGACTCGCGCCCGCGCCGCGACGCGAACCACTTCAACTGGGGGCCACCCCAATCGGGTTCCCACACGACGTCGGGATCGAGGCGGGCGAGGATGGCGGCGAAGTCGCCGCGGCCGAATGCCTCGTAGATTGCCTGGACGGTCGCAACATGCTGGCTCATGAAGGTCTCCCTGCAATGATTGGGCCGGCTCGCCCGGCCGACGAAGATCATACGGCGGCGCTCGTCGCATCCGCAATCGGGCCGAGCGTTCCGGGCCGATGATCCGTCCCGTCGGTTGACCGCGGGCTCGGGGCGCAGGTAATGTGGCTGTCTCGTTCATTTTCCTGCCCGGTCCGATCAAGCGGCCGACCAGAGGAGCCGCAAATGCCTGATTTTTCAATCCATCCCGACGACCTCGACCTGGCCGACCGGGTCCGGGCCTTCGTTCGTGAAAAGATCATCCCGTTCGAACGGGACCCGCGCAATACCGCGCATGGTCCCAGTGATGAACTGCGAGCCGAACTCAACAAGCTGGCCCGTGCAGAGGGTCTGCTGGCGCCGCATGTCGGGCAGCACTTCGGCGGCCTCGGATTGACCCACGGCCAGCGGGCGGTCGTGTTCGAGGCGGCCGGATATTCTCCGCTCGGGCCGGTGGCGCTGCACTGCGCGGCGCCCGACGAGGGCAACATGCACCTGCTGGAGGCGGTCGCCTCGGATGCCCAGAAGGAACAGTTCCTTCGCCCGCTGGCATCGGCCCGTATCCGCTCGTGTTTCGCGATGACCGAACCGGCGCCGGGCGCCGGCTCGGACCCCTCTCTGCTCGCGACCACCGCCGACGGCGACGGCGAAACCTTTCGTGTGCGCGGCCGCAAGTGGCTGATCACCGGGGCCGATGGTGCGGGCTTCATGATCCTGATGTGCGCGACCCGGGTCGCCGGCGCCGACGTCGGGGCGACGATGTTCCTGGTGCCGTTGCCGAATCCCGCGGTGCGGATTTCGCGGCTGATCGACTCGATCGACTCCTCGTTCGCGGGCGGGCACGCCGAGATCGAGATCGAGGGGTTGGAGGTCAGGCGTGAGGACGCCCTCGGCGAGATCGGACAGGGCTTCCGGTACGCGCAACTGCGCCTGGCGCCTGCGCGCCTGACCCACTGCATGCGCTGGCTCGGCGCGGGGCAGCGCGCCCAGGACATCGCCCTGGACTATGCCGGGCGGCGGATGGCGTTCGGCAAGAAGATCGGCGAGCACCAGGGAGTCGGCTTTGCGCTGGCCGACAACGACATGGACCTTCACGTGGCCCGCCTGGTCACCCGCGAAGCCGCCTGGGTTCTCGACCAGGGCAGGCGCGGGGGCTTCGAGTCGAGCCGGGCCAAGGTCCTCGTCTCGGAGGCCTTGTACCGGGTGGCCGATCGCTGCGTGCAGGTGCTGGGGGGACTGGGATTGACGAGCGACACCGTGGTCGCCCAGATCTTCCGTGAGTTGCGCGCATTCCGTGTCTACGATGGCCCCTCGGAAGTTCACCGCTGGTCGATCGCCCGTCGGCTGCAGTCTGCCAGGTCGGGTGACTGAAGCCCGGATTGCCGGCTGACGGCGCGGCAGTGAGCCCGGCGGGCGGTCCGGATTAGTTGACAGTTCAATAATTGAAAAGTAATGTAATGGCATTCCGCCGGCAGGCCATGCCGGATCCGGACCGGCTGGGTCCGACGCCGGCGGCCCGACTCTCCCACTGGATTTCCCGCTATGCGTATTTCCATCCTGGGCGGCGGCCATGGCTGCTATGCCGCCGCTGCGGACCTGTCCGAGGCCGGCCACGAGGTCAGGCTGTGGCGTCGTGATACCGCCGCGCTGGCGGCGGTTCGCGACGTCGGATCGATCACGCTGAAGGACGCACGGGGCGCGCGCGACGTTGCGATTGCGCTGGCTACGGACAGCATCGGCGAAGCGCTCGAGGGCGCGGCGCTGGTGCTGATCCCGTCCCCGGCAATCGCGCAGGGCGATATCGCCCGTGCGATGGCCCCGCACCTGGTCGACGGACAGGTCGTATTCCTGCCGCCGGGCACTTTCGGCAGTTACGTCATGTCGCGCATCGTCAGGGACGCAGGCTGCACGGCGGACGTGGCCTGGGCCGAAACCGGCACGTTGCCCTACCTGGCCCGCAAGCATGGCGAGCGTGAAGTGAATGTCACCGTCCGGGCGATCCACCTGCCCACCGGCGTCTATCCGGCGCGCCACGAACAGAGGGCGATCGAGGTGATCCGCCGGGCCTTTCCGAGCGTTCATGCGTGCGGCGACGCCTTGTCGGGCGCGCTGATGAATGCCGGTCCGGTGATCCACCCGCCGCTGATCGTGATGAATGCCGCACCCCTGCAGCACTTCGAGCGCTGGGACATTCACAACGAGGGAACGCAGCGCGCAGTGCGCGACGTGACCGACTGCCTGGACCGTGAGCGGATCGCGGTGCGCGAGGCCCTCGGCTACCGCGCGCCGCACTATCCGCTGCGGGATCACTACGAGAACGATCGCTGGATGTATGGCGATGCGCACAAGCAGCTGGTGAAGTCGGGAGACTGGCGCGAGAACATCGACTTGTACACGCATCGCTACGTCACCGAAGACACCGAACTCGGACTGGCATTCCTGGCCTCGGTCGCCCGCTACGCCGAGGTCGATGCGCCGGTTGCGCACGGGCTGCTGGCGGTCGCCGGTGGCTTCCTGGGGCGCGACCTGCGCCGTGGGCCGAGGACGCTGGAGGCTCTCGGGCTGGCGCAGCTCCCGCGGGCGGACCTGCAGCAGCGGCTGCAGGAGGGCGCATGAATCCAGGCAGCGATCCCGCACCGGGCAGCGCGCGCATCGCCGCCGTCGGCGCCGGGCGCATGGGACGCGGCATCGCGATCGCCTTCGCCTACGCGGGCTACCGGATCGCGCTGATCGACCTGCGTGTGCGCAGCGACGACGCCTGGCAGGCACTGCGGCGCGAGGCAAGCGCCGAGATCGAAGCCAGCCTGCACGGGCTGGCCGAGCAGGGCGTGTTCGCTCCTTCCCAGGTGGCGGCGATCGCGGGCCGCGTCGAGTACGTCCCCCAGGCCGCAGCAGCCGCTGCGCTGGCGGGCGCGGAACTGGTCTTCGAGGCGGTGCCGGAGACGCTGGACGCCAAGCGGGAAGCGTTCGACCAGCTGAACCGGTATTGCGGAGACGACGCGATCCTGACCTCCACTACCAGCAGCATCCTGGTTACCCAGCTTGCCGACCTGGTCAGGAAGCCGGAGCGATTCCTCAACATGCACTGGCTCAACCCAGCGTATGTGATTCCGGTAGTGGAACTGAGCTGCCACCCGGGCACCGATGCCGGCGTACTGGCTCGCGCGAAGACCCTTCTGGAGTCCATCGGCAAGCTGCCGGTGGTCTGCGGCGCCTCGCCGGGCTACATCGTGCCGCGGCTGCAGGCACTGGTCATGAACGAGGCCGCGCGGATGATCGAGGAGGGCGCCGCGACCGCCGAGGAGATCGACAAGGCGACCCGCTACGGCCTGGGATTGCGATTCGCGGCCCTGGGGGTGGTCGAATTCATCGACTTCGGCGGCTGTGACATCCTGCATCACGCCAGCCGGGAAATGTCGGCGTCCATCGACGAGCATCGCTACGCGGCGCCGGCGATCGTGAACCGCATGGTCGAAGAGCGCAGGTTAGGCCTGAAGACCGGCAGCGGCTTCTATCAATACGAAGGACGCGACCTCGCGCAATACCGCCGGGACGTCCTTGCCCGCACGCTCGGAATGCTCAGGCATTCCGGACTGTGGCAGGCACCGGCGGATACGACGCGGTCGTGAGGCGGCCCGGATGAGGGTGCACCGGGCGTTTGCCGACCTGTCTCATGGCCAGGTCCACTATGCGCAGTGTGGCCACCGCGATGGCCCGGCGGTGCTGCTGCTTCACCAGTCGCCACGGAGCTGGCTCGAGTACCGCGCGGTGCTGCCCCTGGTCGGTTCGCGCTACCGGGCGGTGGCCATGGACACCGCCGGATTCGGCGATTCCGACGCGCCGTCGGGGCCGGCGAGCATCGAGGGCTGGGCCGCGGTTGCCGTGGAACTGCTCGATGCGCTTGGCATTGCACAAACGCATGTCGTCGGACACCACACCGGCGGCGTCATCGCAGTCGAACTCGCGACTGCGTTTGCCGGGCGGGTGGCCAGCCTGGTGCTGTCGTCGACGCCGTTCACCGACGCCGAATTCCGGCGCGCCCGCGCCGATACGGCGCCGATCGACGAGGTCGAGCAGCGCGCCGACGGCAGCCACCTGACGGCGCTTTGGGGCAAGCGCCAGGGCTTCTATCCGGCCGGCAGAGTGGACCTCATGGAAGCCTTCGTGCTGGACGCGCTGAAAACCGGCCGCCGCGTGGAGGAAGGGCATCGGGCGGTCGCTGCTTATCGCATGGAGGACCGTATAGCCGACATTCGCCAGCCGACGCTGATCCTGAAGGCGACCGAGGATCCTTTCGCGGCCCCCCATGCGCAGGAGCTGTGCGCCCGGATCGCGCATGCGAAAGTAATCGAGATTGCCGGCGGCATGGTGCCGCTGCCCGATCAGATGCCGGTGGCGTTCGCCGATGCGGTCCTGGATTTCCTCGACGGTCTCAGCCAGGCGCAACCGGCCGGGCATGCAGTTCGATCATCTGTCGAAGGGCGTCCTTGAGCGCCTCCGCGCGAGCCAGACCGAAGGGTTCGAGCACCCGCGCTTCGTGCTCGCGCGCAAGCTCCATCAGCCGCTTCACGGTCTTGTCGCCCTTGGGGGTGATCCTGACCAGGGTTACGCGGCGGTCGCTGTCGTGGGGCAGGCGCTGGACCTGTCCGCGCGCTTCCATCCGATCGAGCAGGCGAGTGACGGTCGGCTGCTTGGTGACGGTGACCTGGGCCAGCCGGCCGATGCTGATGGGTGCGCCACCGGCCAGCGATGCCATTACCCGCCACTCCGACACCGAGAATCCCTCTTGTCGCACGACATGGTGAAACTCTTCGGAGATCAGCTGGCTCGCCTGTGCCAGCAGGGCCGGCAGGTAGTGGTCGACGAAGCGCCGGGAATCGGCAGCGGGCGCTATGCGCTTGCCCGCTGCGGGCGCAGCGCCGGTCGTTACCCGGGCCGGCTGTTCAATCGACGGCGCGGGCATGAAGCGAGTCCGGCGGGATCGGTGCGCTGCCCTCGTGCTTATTCCGTTTCATGATTGTGGATAGATTCATTTGTCAATAATATACGAGCCAGTGACATCCGGAACAGCGATATCCGGAACAGTGTCGTCCGGGCATCACCGGAGGGCGGGCGGATGCCTGCCGTCCCCGCAGGGAGGTACAGCATGGCTGAGCGATCATTCGTCGAGGAAGTCAAGAAGTTGCGTCTGGGAGCTGGCGAGGTATTCCGCGGCGAAGGGATTCTCGCGGTGACGAAGGCGCTGCTGGAGTCCGGTGTGTCCTACGTCGCCGGCTACCAGGGTGCGCCGATCTCGCATCTGATGGACGTGCTCGCCGATGCCCAGGACATCCTGGCCGAGCAGGGAATCCGCTTCGAGAACAGCGCCAGCGAGGCGACCGCCGCGGCAACGCTGGCGGCGTCGGTCAACTACCCGCTGCGCGGTGCTGTGACGTTCAAGGCGACGGTCGGCACCAACGTCGCCTCGGATGCGCTGGCCAATCTCGCCTCCGGCGGCGTGACCGGCGGCGCGCTGATCATCGTCGGCGAGGACTACGGCGAGGGTTCCTCGATCATGCAGGAGCGCAGCCACGCCTTTGCGATGAAATCGCAGATCTGGCTGCTCGATCCGCGGCCCAACCTGACCAGCATCGTCGCCGCCGTGAAGCACGGGTTCGAATTGTCCGAGGCCAGCAATACCCCGGTCATGCTGCAGCTGCGCATCCGGGCCTGCCATGTCCACGGACAGTTCATCGCCGCCGACAACCAGCGGCCCGCCTACACGCTGGCGGAAGCCCTGGAGAACCCGCGGCGCGACGTGAGCCGCATCGTGCTGCCGCCGGCGAGCTTCGTGCACGAGCAGGAGAAGGTGAAGGACCGCTGGCCCGCCGCGGTGCGGTTCATCGAGGAGCGCCGGCTCAACGAGTTCTTCGCCGAAGACGCCGACGATATCGGCATCATCGTGCAGGGCGGCAGCTACAACACGCTGCTGCGCGGCGCTGGAGCGCCTCGGACTCGCCGATGTCTACGGCAACAGCAAGGTGCCGCTCTACGTGATGAACGTGGCCTACCCGATCGTCGACAGCGAGGTGCTGCGCTTCTGCAAGGGCAAGCGCGCCGTGCTGATGGTGGAAGAGGGGCAGCCCAACTACGTCGAGCAGAATCTCGCCATGATCCTGCGCCAGGCGGGATCGTCGACCGTCCTGCACGGCAAGGACATGTTGCCGGTTGCCGGCGAGTACACCGCGGCGGCGGTGCTCAGGGGCGCACGCGCTTTCTGCGAGCGGTACGGCCGGCTCGAGCCTTTGCCGGCCCCGTCCCCGGCGCCCGTGTCCCGCGCACCGCTGTCCACCGGCTCCACCCTCGCCGGCCACCGCGATTTCCCGGCCGCTGTCCGATACCGTGCATGCGCGTCCGCCCGGTTTCTGCACCGGCTGCCCGGAGCGCCCGATCTTCAGTGCGATGAAGCTGGTCGAGCGCGAACTGGGGCCGCACCACGTGAGCGCCGACATCGGCTGCCACCTGTTCTCGATCCTGCCGCCGTTCAACATCGGCAACACCACCATGGGCTACGGGCTCGGCACCGCCGGCGCGTCGGCGCTCAACGTGCCGGGCGGCAAGCGCGCCATCTCGATGATGGGCGACGGCGGCTTCTGGCATAACGGCCTGACCAGCGGCGTCGCCAACGCCGTCTTCAACCGCAGCGACAACCTCACGGTCGTCGTCGACAACAACTACACCTCGGCAACCGGCGGCCAGGACATCCTGTCGTCGACTGCCGCCAACGCGACCCGCAGCACCGGACACGAGATCGAGCGGGCCGTGCGCGGTGTCGGCGTGAAGTGGGTCAGGACGATGCGGCGTACCTACGACGTGGCCGGCATGCGCGACGCCTTGAGGGAGGCCCTGACGACGAAGGAGAAGGGACCGAAGGTGCTGATCGCGCAGTCGGAATGCATGCTCAACCTGCAGCGCCGCGAGAAGCCGCTGGTGCGCAAGGCCGTGGCGCGAGGGCAAGCGGGTGGTGCGGGAGAAGTTCGGCGTCGATTCGGATACCTGCACCGGCGATCATTCCTGCATCCGGCTGTCGGGCTGCCCGTCGCTGTCGATCAAAGCCAATCCCGATCCGCTTGCGCACCGACCCGGTGGCGACCGTGCTGGATTCCTGCGTCGGCTGCGGCGTCTGCGGCGAGGTCTCGCATGCCGCCGTCCTGTGCCCGTCCTTCTACAAGGCCCAGGTCGTCAGCAATCCCAACCGGTGCGACCTGCTGCGGCAACGGTTGCGCCAGCGGGTGATCGGCTGGCTGCAGCGTGCCGAGGCCCGGCGCCGCGAACGGTACGCGTTCTGATGGCGCAGGTCATCAAGATCGCCATCCTGGCGATGGGCGGTGAGGGCGGTGGCGTGCTGGCCGACTGGATCGTGGACCTGGGCGAAGCCAACGGCTATGTCGCGCAGACGACGTCGGTGCCGGGCGTGGCACAGCGCACCGGCGCGACCATCTACTACGTGGAACTCTATCCGCAGGCGCAGGCGCTGGCCGACGGCGGGCAGCCGGTGCTGGCGCTGATGCCGCTGCCGGGCGACGTCGACGTGGTGCTGGCGTCGGAACTGATGGAAGCAGGCCGCGCGGTCCAGCGCGGCCTGGTGACTCGCGATCGGACGACGCTGATCGCATCGACCCATCGGGTCTATTCGATCGCCGAGAAGAGCGCGCTGGGCGACGGCAGGGTCGACAGCGACGAGCTGCTGGCCCACACCGCCGACGCCGCCAGGCGATTCATCCGATTCGACATGGCGAAGGCGGCCCAGGCCTCGGGCAGCGTCATCAGTGCCGTGCTGTTCGGCGCCTTGGCCGGCGCGGGCGTGCTGCCGTTCAGCCGCTCGCAGTTCGAGTCGACGATCGAGCGGGGCGGCGTCGGCGTCGGCCCGAGCCTCAAGGCGTTCGGCGCGGCCTTCGCGCGGGCTGAGGCCGGCGACGGACCGGATCAGGAACCGCCCCCGGCGGTCGCGCCGGCACCCCCGCCGCAGCCGGATCACCCGCAGGTGCGGGCCCTCGTGAGGCGCGTGCAGCATGACTTCCCGGCTGGCGCGCAGTCCTTCCTGCTGGAAGGCGTGCGGCGCCTGATCGATTACCAGGACCCCGCCTACGCGGGTCTCTACCTGGACCGCATGGACCGTATCCGGGCCTGCCCGGACAGCCAGGATGGCCGCCTGCTGCGCGAGACCGCCAGACACCTCGCGCTCTGGATGTCCTACGAGGACACGGCCCGGGTGGCGGCGCTCAAGACCCGCGGCACGCGCTTCGAGCGGGTGCGAAGCGAGGCCGGGGTCCAGGAGGGGCAGGTACTGGCGATCAACGAGTACATGCATCCCCGCCTGCAGGAGATCTGCGAAACGCTGCCGGCCGGCCTGGGGCGTTGGCTGACGGCCTCTCGCTGGCCGCGGCGGCTGGTGGAGCGGCTGACCAGGCGGGGTCGGGTGATACAGACCAGTTCGCTGCGTGGCTACCTGCTGCTGAGCGCGGTCGCGGCCATGAAAGGCTGGCGTCGCTCGACGCTGCGCTATGCCGACGAAAACCGGCGCATCGAGGATTGGCTGGCGCGAATCGCCGCAACCGCCGCGGCCAACCCCGAACTGGCTATCGAGATTGCGCGTTGCCAGGGACTGGTCAAGGGCTATAGCGATACCCATGAACGCGGCCTGCGCAATTACGACCAGGTCATGGCGGCGCTGCAGCACGCCGGGACGTCGCTGGCCCCGGCCACGCTGCGGGAATTGCGGGAGGCGGCGCTCGCGGACGAGCACGGCGAGAAACTGCGGGACGCGCTCGGGCGTCACGCCTTGACATGAGGAGATGCACGCCATGACGACCTACCGGGGCAATCCCGAGGCGGTGCGCGCGCTGGTCCAGCCGGATCGGGTGCACCGCGACCTCTATACCAGTGCCGAGCTGTTCGAACTCGAACAGGAGCATTTCTTTGCCAACACCTGGAACTACATCGGCCACGAGAGCCAGATTCCGGAGCAGGGCGACTACCTCAACGTCGACATCGCCGGCCGACCTGTGATCGTCGTCCGTCACACCGACGGCACGATCCGGGCGATGATGAACCGGTGCGCCCACAAGGGTTCCCGGCTGGTCAGCGCGCCTTGCGGCAATACCGGCAGGTTCTTCCGCTGTCCCTATCACGCCTGGAGCTACAAGACGGACGGTTCGCTGCTGGCGATTCCGCTGAAGAAGGGTTACGAGGGCACCGGCCTGTCGGAGTGCGAATCCGCCAGGGGGCTCACGCTGATCGAGCACCTGCGCAGTTATCGCGGCTTCATGTTCGTCAAGATCAATGACGTCGGGCCGGACTTCGAAACCTGGTTCGGCGACTCGCTGTCCTCCATCGACAACATGGCCGACCGCTCGCCGCAGGGAGAGCTCGAAATCGCCGGCGGCTGTCTGCGCTACATGCACCAGTGCAACTGGAAGATGTTCGTGGAGAATCTGAACGACACGCTGCACCCGATGGTGGTTCACGAATCGTCGGCGGGGACGGCCAAGGCGATGTGGAAAGGAAAGCCGGCGGATGAGCCGATGCCGATGGCGATCGAGCAGTTCGTGCCGTTCATGTCCGATTACAAGTTCTTCGAGGACATGGGCGTGCAGGTCTACGAAAACGGCCACAGCTTCACCGGCGTTCACTTCAGCATCCACAGCAAGTACAAGGCGATCCCGGCCTACGAGGAGGCGATGAAGGCCACCTACGGTGCCGAGCGTGCCGCTCAGATCCTTTCAATGGCTCGTCACAACACGGTGTACTACCCGAATCTCACCATCAAGGGCGCCATCCAGGCGATCCGGGTGGTCAGGCCGATCGCGGTGGACAAGACCCTGGTGGAGAGCTGGACGTTCCGGCTCAAGGGCGCCCCGCCGGAGTTGCTGCAGCGGACCGCCACTGTACAACCGGCTGATCAACTCGCCGTTCTCGGTGGTGGGTCACGACGACCTGCACGCCTACCGCGGCATCCAGGCCGGGCTGCACGCCAGCGGCAACGAGTGGGTGAGTCTGCACCGCAATTACGACCCGGCTGCAAGCGAGCAGCTCCCGGCCGCCGTGATCGGCACCAGCGAGTTGCCGATGCGCAATCAGTACCGGACCTGGGCCCGCTACATGACGGAGACGATGTGATGAAGGGTGCAGGCCTGGATACCTTGTCGGCCCCGGTTCAATCGGTTCAGCGCCAGGACCTGATCGACTTCGTCGTGCGCGAGGCCCGCCTGCTCGACGCGAAGCGGTTCGACGAGTGGAACGCGCTGTTCATCGACGAGGGCATCTACTGGGTGCCGCTGACGCCCGATCAGGAAGACGGTGTCAACCACACCTCGCATCTGTATGAGGACAAACTCCTCAGGGATCTTCGCATCCGACGGTTCGCCAGTCCGCGGGCGTTCTCCCAGCAGCCACCCAGCCGCTGCCATCATCTGCTGCAGATGCCCACAGTCGAGGAATTCGATCCGGCAGCCAACCGGTTCGTCGTGCGCGCCGAATTCCACTATACCGAGTCGCAGGGCGACGAGCTGCTGTTCCTGGTCGGCACCTGCTTTCATCACCTGACTCTGTGCGACGGCGCGCTCCGGATGACGCTGAAACGGGTCAACCTGCTCAACTGCGATGCCGCCCTGCCGGCGGTGCAGTTGCTGATCTAGGACAGGCTCCTGGGCTCCCGACGATGACGATCCGGACCGTCCACGAGGCATTCGCCGCGACCGGCGCGCGTACCCCGCAGGCCGACTTCCTGTACACGGAAGCGGTCACCGCCCACGCCTACGGCATCGCCCAGGGTCCGGTTACGTGGGCGTCGGCGGGCGAGCAGGTCGACCGCCTGCGCCTGGCCTATCAGCGCGCCGGCCACGGGCACGGTCACCGGGTGGGCCTGATGCTGGACAACCGGCCCGAGTTCCTTTTTCACTGGTTCGCCCTGAATTCGCTGGGCGTCAGCGTCGTGCCGATCAATTCCGAACTGCGCTCGGCCGAATTGAGCTACCTGATCGGCCACAGCGGTATCGGGCTGGCGGTGTGCCTGCCGCACCGGATCAAGGACCTGCAGGCGGCTGCCGCCCAGGCCGGCGAAGCCATCGACGTGACCGATGCGGCGCCGGGCAACGGAATGCCGCCGGCTCGCTCGCGCCCGCCGCTGCAGGCCGATGCGCCCGGGCCGGGTACGGAGTGCGCGCTTGCTCTATACCTCCGGCACTACCGGGCGACCCAAGGGCTGCATGCTGGACAACGCCTACTTTCTGCGGGCCGGGCAGTGGTACGCTGCGCTGGATGGCGTCTGCGGCTATCGCCAGGATGCGGAGCGGGTGATCACGCCGTTGCCGCTGAACCATGTCAATGCGATGGCATTCTCGACCATGGTGGTGCTGGTGGCCGGCGGCTGCCTGGTCCAGCTGGACCGGTTCCATCCCCGGTCCTGGCTGGACAGCGCGCGCGAGGGCCGGGCGACGATTGCACACTACCTGGGCGTGATGCCGGCGATGCTCCTGGCCGCGCCGCCCGCACCGGCCGATCGGGATCACACGATCCGCTGGGGATTCGGGGCCGGCGTCGATCGCAAGCACCACGCCTCGTTCGAGAGCCGTTTCGGGTTTGCGCTGGTGGAGGCCTGGGCGATGACCGAGACCGGTGCAGCCGCCTGCGTGATGGCCAATCGGGAACCCCGTCTCGTCGGAACCAGCTGCTTCGGGCGGCGTGAGCCCTTCGTCGAGATCCGGCTTGTCGACGACGCCGGTCAGGACGTCGCGCCCGGCATCCCGGGTGAGCTGCTGGTGCGGTCGTCCGGCGAAGATCCCCGGCGCTACTTTTTCTCCGGCTACCTGAAGGACGAGCAGGCAACCCGCGAAGCCTGGGCGGACGGCTGGTTCCATACCGGCGACATGGTGCGACGCGACGAAGAGGGCAACTTCTTCTTCGTCGACCGCAAGAAGAACGTGATCCGGCGCAGCGGCGAAAACATTTCGGCCGTCGAGGTGGAGAGCGTGCTCAACCAGCACCCCGCGGTCAGGACCGCGGCAGTCGCCGCGACGCCCGATCCGGTGCGGGGCGACGAGGTGCTGGCCTGCATCGTCCTGCGCGACGACGCGGGCGGTTCACCGGCGCAACTGGCGGCGGATATCGTGGCGCATGCGCTGGCCCAGCTGGCTTACTACAAGGCGCCGGGCTATGTCGCCTTCGTCGATGCGGTGCCGCTCACCGCCTCCCAGAAGATCCAACGCGGCCAGTTGCGGGACCTGGCACGCAGCCTGCCAGGGCAGGGCAACTGCATCGACACGCGCGCGCTGAAGAAGCGCCAGCCGGTCGGAGGCCAGGGCTGATGTCGGTGACGCGTCAGCGCCTGTCCTATGCCGGCGTCGCCGTGGCCGTCCCGGTCACGGTGCCCTACGTCCGCTATTCGACCCGTTCGGCCCACTGGTTCATCGGCCAGGCGCTGCAGGCGCTGGTCGAGGCGAGCGGGTTGGCCAAATCACAGATCGACGGCCTTTGCGTCAGCAGCTTCTCGCTCGCCCCGGACACCGCAGTGGGGGTGACCCAGCACATGGGCCTGTCGCCGCGCTGGCTGGATCACGTGCCCACCGGCGGCGCTTCGGGCGTGATGTGCCTTCGACGCGCCGCCCGTGCGGTCCAGGCCGGTGATGCCGACGTCGTCGCCTGCGTCGGGGCGGACACCAATCATGTCGATTCTTTCCGTCAGACCCTGGGCAGTTTCAGCAACTTTGCGCGCGACGCCACTTATCCGTACGGATCGGGTGGTCCGAACTCGATATTCGCTTTCATCACGGCGCACTACATGCGCAGTTTCGGCGCTTCGCGCGAGGACTTCGGCCGCATCGCCGTCGCCCAGCGCAGCAACGCGCTGAAGAATCCCTACGCTTTGTTCAAGAAGCCGCTGACGCTGGCCGAATACATGGAGGCCCGGCCGATCTCCGATCCCATCCATCTGTTCGACTGCGTGATGCCCTGCGCCGGGGCCGAAGCCTTCCTGGTGATGAGCGAGGAACGCGCGCGCGACCTCGGGTTGCCGCACGCGGTGGTTCGGGGCGCGATCGAGCGCCACAATGCCTACGCCGAGGACCCGGTGATGGTGCGCGGCGGTTGGCGGGTCGATCGGGACGATCTGTACGCGCAGGCCGGCGTCGAGCCGGCCGACCTGGATTTCGTTCAGACCTACGACGACTACCCGGTCATCGTCATGATGCAGTTCGAGGACCTCGGGTTCTGCGGCAAGGGCGAAGGCCCGGATTTCGTGCGGTCCCACGACCTGACCATCGAAGGCGATTTCCCCAACAACACCAGCGGCGGGCAGCTCTCGGCCGGCCAGGCCGGCGCCGCCGCGGGGTTCCTCGGGATGACCGAGGCCGTCCGGCAACTGACGGATACGGCCGGTCCGCGAGCCGTTGCGCAGGCCCGGCTGGGGCTGGTGGCAGGATTCGGCATGGTCACCTACGATCGCTGCCTGTGCACCGGCGCGGTCATACTCGGGAGGCCGGGCCTGTGACCATGCCGCTGATGCGCCCGCGGCGCAAGAATCCGATTCTGCGCACCCGCCAGATGAACCTGCCGCCGTGGGCGCGCGGACGGGTGGCCCTGGGGCTCACCGCGGCGGCCGCGGAAGGACGCTTCGAGTTGCAGGTCTGCAGCGACTGCCAGACCGTGCAGTACCCGCCGCGCGAAGCCTGCCATCGATGCCTGTCGCCGCGCCTCATGTGGCGAGAGCAGTCGGGCGACGGTGAGTTGCTGAGCACCACTACCCTGCATCACAGCAACGACCTGTTCTTCCGCGAGCGGCTGCCGTGGCGCCTCGGTCTGGTGCAGGCTGGATGCCGGTCCGTCGGTGATGGTCCATCTTCATGGGGAGATCGGCGAAGCCCCCGCCCGAGTGCGGGTCGGCGCGCGCCTGGACCGTGCCGGGCAGGCGGTGCTGATCGGAATGCCGAATCAAGGGAGTGCCCATATGGCGGACGACAAGATGCTCAGGGAAATGACCAGCGACCCGAAATTCCGCAAGGTGCTGGTCACGGACGGAAAGACGGCGGTCGGCCAGGCGATCGTGCGCGCCCTGGTCAAGGCCGGCGCCGACCTCGTCTGGGTCGGGCATGCGGAACCGTGGAAGCAGTTCGGCGGTCTGGACGACATCACCGCCTTGCCGCAGGTGGCCCTGGTGCCGCTGGACCTGACCAACGGCCGCTCGGTCACCGAGCTGGCGGGCGCGATCGGCGGGAAGGTGGATATCGTCGTCAACAACGCCGAGGTGCACCGCACCTTCGGCATCGGCTCGCGCCGCGGCACCGATGTCGCCAAGGCCGAGATGGACATCAATTACTTCGGCCTGCTGCGGCTGGCGCAGGAATTCGGACCGGCGCTCAAGGGCCGATCGGCCGACGGCACGACCAGCGCCACGGCGTGGGTCAATCTGCTGTCGATCTACGCCTTGAGCAATTTCCCGCCGCACGGCACCTTCAGCGCCTCCAAGGCAGCGGCCTACTCGCTGGCGCAGTGCCTTCGTGCGGAGATGCGGCCAGCCGGCATCCGCGTCGTCAACCTGTTTCCGGGGCCCATCGACGACGAATGGAACCAGCACACGCCACCGCCGAAACTGGCGCCGGCTGCCCTGGCCAGCGCCATCGTGAAGGCGCTGCGCGAGGGCGTCGAGGACGTCTACCCTGGCGATGTCGCGCAGGAATGGCTCGAGCGCTGGCGCGACAATCCCAAGGTCCTCGAGCGGGAACTCGCCGCCGGGGGCGGCTGAACCAAGGAACGCCTATGACCAGCAACACGACTAGAGAATCGACCGGAGTCCTCGCGGCGCTGGTCGGTGCCATGGCGGGCGGTCGCATCCGCGTCGTCGACCTGACCCAGACCCTGACGCCCGAGTTCCCGCAGATCGCGCTGCCGCCGGAAATGGGCCAGTGCTGGCCATTCCGCATCGAGGAAGTCTCCAAGTACGACGAGCGGGGTCCGGGCTGGTACTGGAACAACTTCTCCTGCGGCGAGCACACTGGTACCCATTTCGATGCACCGATTCACTGGATATCAGGCCGCGACCTTGCCAACAACTCGGTGGACACGATCGCGGTCCAGCACTTCGTCGCGCCCGCGTGCGTGATCGACTGCACCGAACAGGTGAAGGCCGACGCCGACTACCTGATGTCGGTTGAAGACATCGAGCAGTTCGAAGCACGCCACGGCCGCATCGGCAAGGGCGCGTGGGTGCTCATGCGTACCGACTGGTCCAAGCGGCAGGATCCGCAGGAGTACCAGAACTTCGACGAAACCGGGCAGCACACGCCCGGGCCCGAGCGCGGAGGCGGTCCGATTCCTGATCGAGGAGCGCGACGTCCTGGGTTTCGGTTCCGAGGCGATCGGGACAGATGCCGGCCAGGGCTTTCACCTGCGGCCGCCTTATCCGTGTCACTACCTGATGCATGGTGCGGGTCGCTATGGGCTGCAGTGTCTGAGCAACCTCGACCTGCTGCCGGCCACCGGTGCAGTGCTGATCTGTCCGCCACTCAAGATCGAGCGCGGCAGCGGCAGCCCGCTGCGGGTGCTGGCGCTGGTGGAGGGCGGCGCATGAAGGGCCGCGTCGCTGCGGTCACCGGCGGCAGCGCCGGCATCGGCAAGGCCATCTGCGAGGACTTGCTTGCGCAAGGCTACCAGGTGGTCTCGCTCGCCCGGCGCCGCTGCGACATTGAAGACGCGGCAATGCACAGCATCGAGGTCGACCTGACCGACCGCAGCGCCACCGCGGATGCGGTCGTTGAATTGACGAGGCGCTTCGACGTCACCACGGTGGTGCACAACGCCGGCGTCATCCGCGCTGCGCTGCTGCCGGAGGTCAAGCTGTCCGATCTCGATGCGCTGGTCGACCTGCACCTGGGCTGTGCGGTTCAGCTGGTGCAGGCGGCACTGCCGGCCATGCGGGCGGCGCGGTTCGGGCGTGTGGTCCTGCTCTCCTCGCGAGCCGCCCTCGGGTTGGCCAGCCGCACCAGCTACTCTGCCACCAAGGCGGGGATGCTGGGCATGGCCCGCACCTGGGCGCTGGAACTCGCCCCCGAGGGCATCACGGTGAACGTGGTGGCCCCAGGGCCGATTCGCACCGACATGTTTCACGACGTGATCGAGGCCGGCAGTGAGCGCGAGCGCGCGCTCGCGGCGTCGATGCCGGTGCGGCGTCTTGGCGAAGCCGACGACGTCGCGCGTGCGGTGCGTTTTTTCGCCGATCCGGCCAACGGTTTCGTCACCGGCCAGGTGCTGTACGTGTGCGGCGGCAGCAGCGTGGGAAGCCTCGCCCTCTGAAGCCGCGGCTCGCCTCGGGGCGAGCCCAACTTGTGCTTGTCATACCGGCGGCAGCCCGCTAGCATTCGTTGACTCCTAAACAATTCATTTGTAATGGGATTGGCCGTGCCAGCTGGTGTGAAGAAACGAAATCGGATGGTGGGATGAGCGCCTACCGCAGCGATCCCCAGGCGATCGCAGCGCTGGTCCGTGACGACCGTGTGCATCGCGACCTGTACCTGAGCGAAGAGCTGTTTGTCCTGGAGCAGGAGCGCTTCTTCGCGAACACCTGGCAATACGTCGGGCATGCCAGCCAGATTCCCGATGCCGGCGACTACTGCACGATGGACATCGCCGGCCGCCCGCTGGTGATGGTGCGGCAGCCGGACGCCTCGGTGCGGGTCCTCTACAACCGCTGCGCCCACAAGGGCACGCGGCTCGTGACCGACGAGTCCGGCAACACCGGCCGCTTCTTTCGCTGCCCTTATCACGCCTGGACATACCGGCTCGATGGCGCCCCCCTGGCGTTGCCGCTCAAGGCGGGCTACGAGGGCACCGGCCTGAGGGCCTGCCAGTCCGGACAGGGAATGGTTGCGCTGGCGAATGTGGCCTGCTATCGCGATTTCGTCTTCGTGAGACTTTCGGAATCCGGCCCCGACTTCGAGTCCTACTTCGGCGACGTGCTGCACGCCATCGACAACATGGTGGACCGGTCGCCGGTCGGCCAGTTGCAGGCGCAGGGCGGCGTCCTGCGCAACGTCATCCACTGCAACTGGAAGATGTACGTGGAGAACTTCAACGACACGGTCCATCCGATCTCGGCGCACGAGTCGGCCACGAGAGCCGCCGGCGCGCTCTGGCAAGGACATGCGCCCGACGAGCCCAAGCCGATGGCGATGGAGCAGATCCTGCCGTTCGGTTCGAGCTACGACTTCTTCGACCGGATGGGCGGGCGCATCTATCGCCAACGGTCACAGCGTGCTGGGCGTCAATTTCAGCATCCACTCCGGTTACGCCCAGTTGCCCGAGTACGAGGAAGCGCTGCGGCAGGCGCATGGCGCCGAACGGGCCGCAGCGATCCTGGAGCGCTCGCCGCAGAACTCGGTGTTCTTCCCCAGCCTGTCGGTAAAGGGATCACCGCAGGCGATCCGCGTGATCCGCCCGCTGGCGGTAGATCGCACGCTGGTGGAAGCCTGGAGCTTTCGCGTCGTCGGCGCACCTGATCTGCTGCTCGAGCGGTCGATGAGCTACAACCGCCTGGTGTTTTCGCCGATGTCGCTGGTCGCCCACGACGACGTCCATCTCTTCGAGAGCATCCAGCACGGCCTGCGGGCCGAGGGCAACGACTGGATCAGCCTGCACCGCAACTTCGACCCGGCCGAATTGGGCCAGGCCTCGATCACCACCAACGGCACCAACGAACTGCTGATGCGCAACCAGTACCGCGCCTGGGTCCGTTACATGGTGTCAGACCCGCAGGCGAGCGCGTAGATGATGACTCGGGATCAGGTGGAGGCGCCGCCGACCTCGTCGTCAGGGAGGCTGCGTTGCTGGACGCCGGACGCTTCGACGAGTGGCTCGCTCTGTTTTCCGAAGACTGCCGCTACTGGATGCCGCTGCTCGGCGCCGCGCCAGTCCGATCCGTATTCGCACAACTCGATCGCCTTCGAGGATCGCCTGCTGCTGCAGTTGCGGATCGACCGGCTCAAGGATCCTCGCGCCCATTCGCAGCATCCGCGCAGCCAGTGCCAGCACGTGCTGCAGCGCCCGGTAGTGGATGCGGCAGACGGCTCGACCGGTGCCGACGACCCGAGCCGTGCAGACGACCCGAGCCGTGCGGACGCCTCACCGGCAATGCTGGCGCTACGCACGCCGTTCATCTATCTCGAAGCACGCGGCGAGTCGCAGGTCCTGCTGGCGGGGACCTGTCGGCACGAACTCGTGCAGTCGACGTCGGGTTGGGTCATCCGCCAGAAGCGGGTCGACCTGCTCAATGCCGACCGGCCGTTGCCGGCCATCCAGTTGTTCATCTGAGCGAAGTGCTCGCCTACATACATCGAGGGAGATAACGACATGAGAATGAAGACACTGATGCGTACCGCGTTGAGTGCCGCCCTGAGCGCGGGGGTCGCGGCCGGCGCCTTCGCGGCGGATCTGAAGGTGGGCCTGAGCGTCTCGCTCTCCGGCCCCAACTCCTCGCTGGGCGTGCCCTACGCGAACGGGATGCAGGCGGCCATCGCGCTACAAGCCTGAGATCAACGGCCGCAAGGTGCAACTGATCGTGCTCGACGACGGATCCGACCCGACCACCGCCGGCCGCAATGCGCGCAAGCTCGTCGAGGAGGACAAGGTCGACGTGCTGATGGGTACCTCGGGCGTGCCGGCCGCTATCGCCATGGCCCAGGTTGGCGCGCGACACCAAGGTGCCGATGATCGGGCTCACGCCGATCGTGCTCGACCCGGCGGAAAACCCCTGGGTGTTCACACGGTCGCGCAGCCGACCCAGCTGATGATCGACGCGGTGGTGGAGCGCATGAAGCGCGACAAGGTCAAGACGGTCGGCTACATCGGCTTCTCCGACGCGTGGGGCGACCTGGTCTACAACGCGCTGAATGAAGGCCGCGCCTGAAGCCGGCATCAAGGTGCTGGGCAACGAGCGCTATGCGCGCGCCGATTCATCGGTGACCGGCCAGATCCTGAAGCTGCTGGCGATGCGCCCCGACGCAGTGATGACCGGCGGCGCAGGCACGCCCGGCGCGTTGCCATTCCTGGCCCTTGCGGAGCGCGGCTTCAAGGGCGGCATGTACGGCCAGCACGGGCTGATCAATCCCGACTTCGTCCGGGTGGTCGGCGCAGCGGGGCAGGGCGCCATCATGCCGACCGGCCCGATCATCGTGGCCGAGCAACTGCCGGACGACAATCCCGACCAAGAAGATCGGCGCTGGCGTTTCGTGAGGTCTTCCAGAAGGTGAACAGCGCACCGACCACGGACGCGTTCTCGGCTTATTCGTTCGACGGTTACCAGGTCTTCGCCGATGCGGCGACGCGCGCCGCCGGCAAGGGCGAACCCGGGTCTGCGGAGTTCCGCCTGGCGCTGCGCGATGCGATCGCCAGCACCACGGAAGTGGTCGGCACCCATGGCGTCTACACCTTCAAGCCGGGCCAGCTGTACGGCGTCGACGAGCGCGCCCGGGTGATCGTCAAGCTCGAAGACGGGAAGTGGAAGCTCGCGCCGTGACGCGAACGGCAGGCGGGCCCATGCCGCGCCTGCGCCTTGATGCGAGGCAGTCCGGAATGCGCCGATGACCTGGGACATCGCAGCTGATCCTGGGCATCGACGGCCTCGCCAACGGCGCCGTCTACCTGCTCGCCGGGCTCGGACTGGTGCTGATCTTCTCGGTGACGCGGGTCGTGTTCGTGCCGTTCGGCGATATCGCCGCCTTCGCGGCGCTGACGCTGGCGGCCTTCGAAACCAACCGCATGCCGCCCACCATCGCGATGGTCGGTGTGCTGGCGGTGCTGGCGGTGATCGTGGAAGCGGTGAGCCTGGCGCGTCGAGGTGAATTCAGTCGCATCCCGCGGGCGATCGCCTGGTGGGGCCTGCTGCCGGCCGTACCCTGCGTGCTCGCCTGGCTGGCAGCCCGGCCGGGCGTGCCTGCCGCCGTGCATGTCGCGGCGGCGGTACTGCTGGTGGTCCCGCTGGCGCCGCTGGTGGCTCGGATCGTCTTCCAGCCGATCGCCGACGCATCGGTGCTGGTGCTGCTGATCGTCTCGCTGGCCTTGCACTTCCTGCTCTCGGGACTGGGTCTGCTGTTTTTCGGACCGGAAGGAACGCGAACCAATCCGCTGGTCGGGGGCTCGCTGACGCTCGGCGACGGCTACGCGGTAAGCGGGCAGCTGATCCTGATGATGGCCTCCGCCATCGTCCTGAGCGGCCTGTTCTTCCTGGTCTTCGAGCATACCGTGAGCGGCAAGGCGCTACGTGCGACCGCGGTCAACCGGGTCGGCGCCCGACTGGTCGGGATCCGGCCGGCTCGCACCGCCTTGCTGGCCTATGGCTGCGCCTCGCTGCTGGGCGGCCTGATCGGCGTGTTGATCGCCCCGGGCACCACCATGTACTACGACTCGGGGTTCATCATCGGACTCAAGGCCTTCGTCGCCGCGATCATCGGCGGCCTGGTGAGCTATCCGCTGACCGCGATCGGCGGCCTTGCCGTCGGGCTGGTGGAGAGTTTCGCTTCGTTCTATAGCGGTGCAATGAAGGACGTGATCGTCTTCAGCCTCCTGATCCCGGTTCTGATGCTGCGGTCGTTCCTCAGCGTGCATGTGGATGAGGATGCAGAGGAGGTCGATCAGTGAGCCGGCTGCTGGCCGCGGGCGTGGTCGTCGCGCTCGCCATCGCCCCCCTGTTTGCCGGCAATTTCACGGTGACCCTGCTGAACGATATCGGCATCGGCGCTCTGGTCGCGCTCGGGCTGGTGCTTCTGACCGGCGTCGGCGGCGCGACTTCGTTCGGGCAGGCGGCTTTCGTGGGCATCGCGGCGTATGCCACCGCCTGGCTCACCGTCGTCCAGGGCCTGTCGCCGTGGCTGGGACTGCTGTTCGCCCTGGCGTTGACCGGCCTGTCGGCGCTGGCCATCGGCCTGCTCACGTTGCGCCTGGGCGGGCACTTCCTGCCGCTCAGCACCATCGCCTGGGGACTGTCGATCGCGATGATCTTCGGCAACGTCGATGCACTGGGTCGCCACACCGGCATCGCCAACATTCCCGCCCTGGCGATCGGATCGTGGTCGCTGGCGGACCGGCGCACGATGTACTACCTGATCTGGATGCTGCTCGGACTGGCATTCCTCTTCAGCCGCAACCTGCTGCAGTCACGCCCCGGGCGGGCGATCCGGGGTTTGCGGGGCGGACCGACGCTGCTCGCCAGCGTCGGCGCGGATGCCTTTCGGGTGAGGCTGTCCCTGTTCGTGACTGCGGCCCTGTTCGCCGGACTGGCGGGCTGGCTCTATGCGCATACCAACCGGTTCGTCAGTCCGTCGCCCTTCGATGTGCGCGCGAGCATCGAATACCTGCTGATGGCGGTGGCCGGAGGGCTCGGCCATCTCACCGGCGCACTGGTCGGCTCCGCGCTGGTGCTCGCGATGAAGAACAGCCTGCAGGACTTCCTGCCGATGTTGATCCAGGGCGCGGGCCAGCTCGAGGCGATCGCCTTTGCCGGCCTCTTCATCCTGCTGCTTCACTTCGCCCGCGGCGGCCTGATGGGCTATGTCGGACGCTGGGTGCGTCGCTGGGAGGCCGGTCGGCGCAAGTCGGCGGCCGAGTCCGGCCGGGCCGCCACTCAACGCCTGCCGCAGGTGGCGCCGCTCGGTCACCGCCGGCTGCCGGAGCGAGGCACGCCGATCCTCTCGGTGTCGGGTGCCGTCAAGCGATTCGGCGGGCTCATCGCCGTCAACGACGTCAGCTTCGACCTGCAAGCCGGCGAAATCCTCGGCCTGATCGGCCCGAACGGCGCCGGCAAGTCGACGATGTTCAACCTGCTCACCTGCACGCTGCCGATGACCGCCGGCCAGGTGACGTTCCTGGGCCAGGACATCGTCGGCAAATCGCAGCGGGACGTGGCCCGACTGGGCCTGGCGCGCACCTTCCAGCACGTCAAGCTGCGTCCGCGGATGAGCCTGCTCGACAACGTGGCACTCGGCGCGCATTCGCGCACCAGCGCGAACCTGATCCGGGCCGGCCTGCGGCTGGACCGGCGCGAGGAGCGGCAGATCCTTCAGGAGGCACAGCGGCAGTTGGACCGGATCGGCCTGGGCGAGCGGGCGCACGAACTGGCGGGAAGCCTGCCGCTGGGGACCCAGCGGATCCTCGAGATCGCGCGGGCGCTGGCCGCGGACCCGGTGCTGCTGGTGCTCGACGAACCGGCGGCAGGCCTTCGTCGCAACGAGAAGGTCGCCCTCGGAGAACTGCTGCGCAAATTGCGGGAGGAGGGCGTGACCATTCTCATCGTCGAGCACGACATGGACTTCGTGATGAAGCTGGTGGATCGCCTGGTCGTGATGAATTTCGGCTCCAAGCTGGTCGAAGGCGTACCCGCCGCGGTGCGCGCAGACGAGCGGGTGCAGGCGGCCTATCTCGGGAGCACGGTTTGACGGCAATGCTGGAAGTGCGGGACCTGCACGTGTCCTACGGTCAAGTCGATGCGGTGAGGGGAGCCACCCTCTCGCTCGCGCCCGGCCAGATCATCTCGGTCATCGGGCCCAATGGTGCCGGCAAGACGACGATGCTGGCCGCGATCATGGGCTTGCTGCCCTGCCAGGGCATCCTGCGCTTCGAAGGCGAGGATCTGCTGTTGCTGGACGTGGAGGCCAGGGTGGAACGGGGCATGTGCCTGGTGCCCGAGAAGCGCGAACTCTTCGGGGAGCTGACGGTCCTGGACAACCTGCAACTGGGCGCCTACGCGAAGCGGCTGGGGCGCGATGCGTTGAAGCGCCAGGTGCAATCGGTATTCGACCGGTTTCCGCGGCTTGCGGAGCGCCGGCGTCAGCGCGCCGACACCCTGTCGGGGGGTGAGCGGCAGATGCTCGCAGTCGGGCGTGCCCTCATGTCGTCGCCCCGTCTGTTGATGCTGGATGAACCCAGCCTCGGTCTTGCACCGCTGATCGTGCGCGACATCCTCACCATCGTGCGCGGACTGCGCGACGAGGGCGTGTCGATCCTGCTGGTCGAGCAGAATGCGCGAGCCGCACTCGAGACCTCGGATTTCGGCTATGTTCTGGAGACCGGCGAGATCGCGCTCTCGGGCCCGTCGATGGACCTCGCCGGCGATGCAAGGGTCCAGGCCACCTATCTGGGCGGAGGCACCGATGACGATGACCGGCCAGGCGGGCAGGAAGGATGAACAGGGCTGACCTTCCACCGCCCGAACGCCATCTGCCGTCCCTGCTGCAGCGGCAGGCGGCGCTCTACGGCGACAGTCCCTTCCTGAGGGTGGCCGGGCATCAGTGGTCGCATCGGGACGCCATCGCGGCGGCCGGTGCACGCGCGGGCGCGCTGGCCCGGGCCGGGGTCGTCCGTGGCGACCGGGTGGCATTGATGTGCGGCAACCGGCTCGAGTTCATCGAGGTCTTCCTCGCCTGCGGCTGGCTTGGCGCGGTGGCGGTGCCGATCAACACTGCATCGATGGGTCCGCAGATCGGATATTTCCTGGCCGACAGCCAGGCCGGACTGCTGGTGATCGAAGCGCAGTTCCTGGCGCGCCTCGAAACGGCTGAACTGGCGGCCACCTCGCTGTCGGCCATCTGGGTGATCGAGGCCGAGGCAGGTCCGACGGCCCCGGCGCCGGCTGCGATGCCGCCGGCGGTGGCGGCCCGGTTTCCCGCCGAGGCGATCTGCAGCTATCCCCTGCCTGCGGCGCCAGTCGCGGCGGCCGAGGTTCTGCCGGGCGAGCCGCTGGCGATCCTCTACACCTCGGGCACCACCGGACCGGCGAAAGGCGTCGTCTGCCCGCATGCCCAGTACTACTGGTGGGCGGTCAACAGTGCGGACGTGCTGGCAATCGACGCCGGCGACACGCTGTGCACGACCTTGCCGCTCTTTCACATCAACGCGTTGAACACGCTGGGCCAGGCTCTGGTCACCGGCTGCCAGGTAGTGTTCGAAGCCCGCTTCTCCGCCTCAGGTTTCTGGCCCGCAATGCAGGCCAACGGCGCCACCGTGATCTTCGTGCTCGGCGCGATGGTGCCGATCCTGCTGGCGCAGCCCCCAGGCGCGGTGGAGCGAGGACATCGGGTCCGGATCGGTCTGGGCCCCGGTGTGCCCGCCAGTGCCGGTGCCGCGTTTCGCGACCGCACCGGCGTGTGCCTTCTGGAAGGTTACGGCTCGACCGAAACCAATTTCGCGATCGCAACCGCGCTGGACTCGCCCCGTGGCGGAATCATGGGCTGGCTGCGCCCCGGCTTCGAGGCGCGTGTCGCGGACGACGACGATGTCGAACAGCCCGTCGGCGTCCCGGGAGAACTGCTGCTGCGCGCGCATCAGCCGTATGCCTTCGCCAGCGGCTACTTCAACATGCCGCAGAAGACCGTGGAGGCCTGGCGCAACCTCTGGTTTCACACCGGTGATCGGGTGGTGCGCGATGCCGATGGCGCTTTCCGTTTCCTCGATCGGATCAAGGACGCCATCCGTCGTCGTGGAGAGAACATCTCCTCCTACGAGGTTGAACAGGTCCTGCTGAGCCATCCCGGCTTGGCTGCGGTCGCCGTCTATCCGGTACGCTCCGAGCTTGCCGAAGACGAGGTCATGGCGGCGCTGACGGTGCGGCCCGGGCACACGGTCGATCCGGTCGAACTGACGCGTTTCTGTGAATCGCGCCTGCCGTATTTCGCCGTACCCCGCTATGTCGACATACTGGAGGACCTGCCGCGCACGGAGAACGGCAAGGTGCAGAAGTACAAGCTGCGCGAGCGCGGCGTTGCCGGCACCACCTGGGATCGCATGCGGCCCGCTTCGCCACCCCCGGGGGCTCCGTCCGGCGCCTGACGCAGGAGACGATGCTGGACAAGATGACAATGGACACGACTGCCGGCGCCGGCCTGTTTTCGCTCGGCGGCAAGACTGCCTTCGTGACCGGTGCCGGCCAGGGGCTGGGTGCGGCGATCGCGCGCGGTTTGGCGCAGGCCGGCGCGCGAGTGGTCCTGGCGGACGTCTCGGCGACGGTGGAGCCGGTTGCCGCCGGACTTCGCGACGACGGCGCAGATTGCCTGGCAGTGCGCCTGGATGTGCGCGACGAGGCGGCTTTCGAGGCGGCCTTCGACTCGGCGGTCCGTCATTTCGGCGCAATCGACCTGATGGTGAACAATGCCGCTCAAACGCCTTTCACTCCGATCTGGGAGATTACCGCGCAGGAATGGGACGATGTCCTGGCGGTCAATCTTCGCGGCAGTTTCTTCGGGTGCCGGATCGCGGGCCGGCACATGCGGAACCGGGGCGCTGGCAGCATCGTCAACCTGGCGTCGATTGCCGGCCAGCATGCCGCATCCGGCGGGGGCGGTGCACATTACGCCGCCTCGAAAGCCGGACTGCTCGCGTTGACCCGATCGTTCGCACAGGAACTGGCGCCACACGGTGTGAGGGTCAATGCCCTGGCGCCGTCGACGATCGCCAGCCCGCTGCTGAACGGATTGCCGGAGCAGCGACGGCAGGCGCTGGCTGCGACGATACCGCTGGGGCGGTTCGGTGAGCCTGACGAAGTGGCCGCCGCCGTTGTCTATCTCGCTTCGCCGGCGGCCGGGTTCATGACCGGTGCGACGCTGGACCTCAACGGTGGCCGGCTCATGCGTTGAGTGGTGGCGGGATTGAAAAGCCCGCGAGGGGATTTCGACCGCGGGGTGGTGCAGCAAGAACGATGGAGCAGAGATGAGCGGCGACGGCAGTTCAGACATTGCAATTCCTTATGGCGCCTACTGGTCGACGCCATTCGCCAGATGGCAGGGCAGTCTCGCGCACCTGCACAGCCTGCGGTTCGCCGCCTGGGTGGCCCGGGATGCACTCGCCCGGCGCGGCCTGGACGTATCCGTCTTCGACCATGGCGTGCTGGGCATGACGGTACCGCAGCAGGGTTCGTTCTACGGCCTGCCCTGGCTGATGGGGCAACTCGGATCGACGGCGGTCGCCGGGCCGACCATCAGCCAGGCCTGTGCGACCGGTGCGCGCGTGCTGCAGTCCGGTGCGGCCGAAATCCGCGAAGGCAATGCGGGCGTCTGCCTTGCGATTGCGGCCGATCGGACATCCAATGGGCCTCACCTGTACTATCCCGCGCCGCACGCGGCAGGTGGTACCGGCGACGGCGAGAACTGGATCCTCGACAATTTCGGATGCGACCCCTTTACCGGCCAGTCCATGCTGAAGACAGCGGAGAATGTCGCCAGCCGCTATCGCATCGACACCGCCCGCCAGAACGACATGACCCTGCGCCGCTACGAGCAGTACGGGCAGGCGCTTGCGGACGACTCGGCATTTCTGCGCCGATTCATGGCATTGCCCTTCGCCGTTCCAGACAGCCGCTTCAGGCGCACGCAGTCCGAACTCAGCGGCGACGAGGGAATCTTTGCGACCACCGCGGCGGGGCTGGCGGCCTTGAAGCCGGTGACCGAAGGCGGCAGCGTCACCTTCGGCGGCCAGACGCACCCCGCTGACGGCAATTCGGCGATCGTTCTTGCCACCGTCGATCGTGCCCGAGACTTGTCTCGTGATCCCGCCATCGACATCCGGATCCGGTCGTTCGGCCAGGCGCGGGTGGAGCCGGGCTACATGCCGGCGGCGCCGGTGCCCGCGGCGCGGCGCGCCTTGCAGGCCGCGGGCCTGGACATCGGCCAGATGCGCGCCATCAAGACGCACAATCCCTTCGTGCTGAACGACCTCGTGTTCGCCGACGAATTCGGCATCGACTGCAATCGCATGAACAACTTCGGTTCGTCGCTGGTCTGGGGCCATCCCCAGGGGCCGACCGGACTGCGGGCGATCATCGAGCTGATCGAGGAACTGGTCATGCTCGGCGGCGGCTACGGGCTGTTCACCGGCTGCGCCGCCGGAGACTCGGCCATGGCCGTTGTCATCCAGGTGAGGGATGGCAAATGAGCGGCGCCACTGAGCTGTACTGGAACCGGGAACTGGAAACCATGCCCTGGGAGCAGGTGCAGCGATGGCAGGCAGCGCAACTGAGCTCGTCGCTTGCTTCGCTGGCATCGCGTTCGGCCATGTACGCACGCCTGCACGCGGGCCGGTCCGCCACGCTTCCGATCCGCAGTCTCGACGATCTCCGGGCGCTGCCTTTCACCTTGAAGGACGACATCCGCGCGGCACAGGACGCCGCCACGGATCGTCTGCCCCTGGGCGAGAACCAGGCTGCTGCCCTGGAGGATATCGTCCAGGTGCTGTCCTCGTCGGGCACCACCGGTGCGCCGTTGTACTACGGGTTGACGGCAGCGGACGTGGACCGCAGCACCGACGCGATCGCCAATACCTTCTTCACTGCCGGGATACGCCGGCAGGATGTGGTCGCCCACCTGGTCGGACTGCCGATGCTGGCCGGCGGCCTGCCTTATGCCGACGCCTTCCGCAGGATCGGCGCGACGCTCTGCTGGCTGGGGGGCTTCCCTACCGACCGCATCGTGCGGGAGATGCGCAGGTTGCGCGTATCCGCGATGCTGGCCACGACCTCCTTTGCGCTCTACCTCGGCGAGCAGTCGCGTGATGGGGATGGCGCGTGCGCCGCAACTCCTTCGGCGCTGCGCAAGGTGCTTTGCGGCGGCGAGCCGGGTCTGAACCAGCCTGAAGTGCGTCGCCGGATCGTCGCGGGTCTTGGCATCGATCACCTGCGCGAGACCATGGGCCTGGGTGACGTCATCGCCTGCATGTGGGGGGAGTGCGGGGCACAGTCCGGCATGCATTTCAATGCCCAGCGGCACGTCGCGATCGAACTGATCGATCCCGCCAGCGGCGACCCGGTTCCCTGGCGCGAAGGCGCCACCGGCGAACTCGTCTACACCGCGCTCGCGCGCGATGCCACGCCGCTGGTGCGCTATCGCTCGCGCGACCATGCGCTGATAACCGGCGTCGACCGATGTGCATGCGGGCGCACCAGCCCGCGGATGCG
This sequence comes from uncultured beta proteobacterium, assembly GCA_963834335.1. Taxonomy (GTDB): domain Bacteria; phylum Pseudomonadota; class Gammaproteobacteria; order Burkholderiales; family Burkholderiaceae_E; genus Lautropia. Next base: position 1,441,686 of record CAWIBK010000009.1, read on the forward strand.
CTGCATCGGCCGCACCGACGACATGCTGATCTACCGCGGCATGAACGTCTTTCCCACGGCGATCCGGGATCTCATCGTGCAGGCGTTCACGGGGCGCGCCGAGCCTGCCGTGCGGATCTGGAAGGAAACCGCGGACCAGGTGCGATTCGAGGACCCGATCCGCGTGGACGTCGAAGCCGCACCCGCAGTGAAGGAAGACGACTACGCCGGCCTGGCTCGCGAGATCGAAGCCGAGGTGCGCTCGCAACTGCAGGTCCGGATTGCGGCGAGCATCCTGGCCCCTGCGAGCCTGCCCCGGGGCGTCTACAAGAACCCGCTGCTGGCCGTCCGGCAGTAAGCCACCGGAGAGAGCCTCCTACGCCGACAGGCTCCTATGCCGCGATCACAGTCGCCGGCTGCGGCGTGCTGTAGAGCGACGCAACCAGCGCCGCCCGCCGTTGCAGGACCGCGCCCTGGTTGATGTAGCCCTTGTCGGTGATTTCGCCGGCGTCGATCGACGGTGGTTCCGACCAGCAGCATGGCCGCGGCGGCGCAGGCCGATGCGCCGCTCGCCCTGGCTCGCAGGCGCCGCAGGCCTTCAATCACGACCTCCCTGACCGCTTCCGATCGCCAGCGCCGCGTCCAGTGGCGCTTGCGGCTCCAGACCTGCAAGCTGCCGACAGGCCGCGACGTTCGGAAAGACCAGCAAGCGCACATCGTCGCGGTCGTGGCCGCACACCACGATGTCCTGCGCGACCGGGGCCAAGTCCTCCAGTGCGCGCAGGCGCAGCGATCCGACGCTGACCCAGGTGCCCGAACGTCAACTTGAAGTCCTCGGCGATCCGGCCGTCGAACAGCAAGCCGGCTTGCGGGTGCCGGTCGTCAAGCCAGCGGACCGCGTCGCCGATGCGGTAGAACCCTTCTTCGTCGAAGGCGGCCTTGGTCATTGCCGGCTGCGCGCCAGTAACCGGGGGTGACGTTGACGCCGCGCACGCGGATCTCGAGCTTGCCGCCCGCCGGCACCAGCTTGAGTTCGCAGCCCGGCACCGGCAGACCGATCACGCCCGCTCTGCTCTGCCTGGAAGTGGCAGTCGGTTGCCAGCGGTGCGGTCTCGGTGGATCCCCAGGCGGCCACCATCGGCACCGGCCGTCCGGGGCCTCGCTTGCTCAGGCGTTCCAGCGCCTCCCAGAGGTGCTGGGGCAGGGCGGCCGCGGCGTAGAAGATGACTTGCAGGCGCTGGAAGAAGCGATCGCGAAGCGCGCGGTCGTCTGCCAGTGCGCCGACGCAGGAAATCGTAGCCGCGCGGCACGTTGAAGTAGATGGTCGGCGAGATCTCCCGCAGGTTTTCCAGGGTCTTGTCGAACAGTCCCGGCGCCGCTTTGCCGCCATCGATGTACAGCGTGCCGCCGTTGCGCAGGACCATGTTGAAGTTGTGATTGCCGCCGAAGGTGTGGTTCCACGGCAGCCAGTCGACGATCACCGGTGGCGTGCGCGCCAGGAAGGGCCAGACCTGCAGTTTCGCCTGCTGGCTGGCGCACAGCATGCGCTGCGTGTTGATCACGCCCTTGGGAACGCCGGTCGAGCCCGAGGTGAACAGGATCTTCGCGATGGTGTCGGGTCCGACCGAGCGAAAGGCGCGGTCGACCAGATCCGTGTCGGTCGTCGCAAGGAGGGCAGGGTAGCCGAGGTCCGCCGACGCGCTGTCGCCTGCGCCGTCTATCAGAATCGCGCCATGGCTGTCGGCGATGGCCGCGAGCGCCGGCGCGAAGCGCTCAGCGGATGCGACAAAGATCGCCCCGGGGGCAATCGTGCGCACGATCGCCTTGAGCTTGGCATGGTCCTGGGAAAGCAGCGAATAGGCCGGCGACACCGGAACTGCCGGCACACCGACCTGCATCGCGGCCAGCGTCAGCAGCGCGTGCTCGATCGAATTGTCCGACAGGATCATCAGCGGCCGATCGGCCCCGAGTCCGTGTCCGAGCATCCAGGTGGCCAGTGCCCTGACCTGCGCCAGGGCCTCCCCGTAAGTGACCTGCCGCCATCCTGCGGCCTGACGCTCGGCCAGGAACACCCGGGTGGGGGCCTCATCCGCCCAGCTCAACAGCCACTCGCCGACCGCACGGGAATAGGGTTGCAACGCCACTTCCGAGTGCGCCAGCTGGCTGCCGTCGGCACGACTGGTGACCGAGACGGCGGGTGCGGCGAACAGGGCGCCGGAGTCATTCTCGCTCATCGGCGCTGTCCTGGTCGAGGGTCGCGAATCGCTGCGGCAGGGTCAATTCCAGCAGTTCGAGGTCGTCTGAGCGGTCGATCACGTTGTGCGGTACGCCCGCCGGCTGGGTAATGCACTCGCCCGCGCGCACCACGAACTCGCCCGGGACGTCGCGGTAGCGGAAGGTGATGTGGCCCCGGATGACGAAAACCGCATGGACGTCCATGTCGTGCCAGTGCCAGCCGGTCTGTTCCTCGAAAGGCCGGGTGGAGCGCAGGTGTCGCAAGCCGACTCGACCGTCGGTCGCCGCGCCCACCGCCAGCTCGCGGTAGGCGTTGCCGGGAAGCAGCCCATCCGGCTGCCATGGCGTGGACTGGATCGTATCCACCTTGACCTGCCTGCCTTGCTGGCCGATCTCCAGGGGGCCCGCGTATCGGGTCGTCATGTCGTCTCCTTCGCAGATTGCTCCTCTGCAACTTACTGCCGGACGACGCTCGCGGGAAGGGGGCAGGGCCGATGAATTGCAGTAAAGTGCGCCTGTGTCCACCTTGCGGGTGCCGGTCGTGCGAGCAACAGATGAATGACGGAGATGCCACCGGCCTCGAACCGGCGCCAGCGGGCGCCGTCGCGGACGGGGGCAAGAATCCGCTGCTGGTGGCGCTCGGTGAGCGCGTCCGCACGCTGCGGGCAAGCCGGGGCCTGACCCGCAAGGCTGCGGCCGTGGCAGCGGACGTTTCGGAACGGCATTTCGCCAACCTCGAGTACGGTATCGGCAATGCGTCGATCCTTGTCCTGCAGCAGGTGGCGGGCGCGCTGCGCTGTTCCCTGGCAGAACTGCTCGGTGACGTGACCACCGGTTCGCCCGAGTGGCTGATGATCCGGCAGATCCTTGAAGGGCGCAGCGAGGCCGACCTGCGCCGCGCCCGCCTGCTGTTGTCGCAGGCGTTCGGCTCGGCCGATGACGGCGCCGGCCGGCGTGGCCGGATCGCACTGATCGGGCTGCGCGGCGCCGGCAAGTCCACGCTCGGCCGGATGCTGGCGGACGCGCTCGACCTCCCCTTCGTCGAACTGAGCCGCGAGATCGAGAAGATGGCCGGATGCAGTATCCGCGAGATCTACGATCTCTACGGGGCCGGCGCTTATCGTCGCTATGAGCGGCGAGCCATCGACGAGGTGATTGCGGCCTTCCCGGATGTGGTCATCGCCACCCCCGGGGGCATCGTGTCCGATCCGGCAACCTTCAATCGGTTGCTGGCGCAGTGCACGACGGTATGGCTGCGCGCCGACCCGGAGGATCACATGGGGCGCGTGGCGGCCCAGGGCGATACCCGCCCGATGGCCGCAAGCCGGGAGGCAATGGAGGACCTCAAACGGATCCTGGCCGGACGGGCCGCCTTCTATGCCAAGGCGGACCTGAGCCTCGACACCAGTCGACAGGGGCTGGACGAGACGTTCCAGGAGCTCGTGCGGCTCCTGGCTGCGGCGGTGACGGTCGGATCACTAAATCGAAACAGGCAACATAATGCCTATTTGAGGTTTGACACACTGTCCCTTAAGGCAGTATGATGCATGCCGAGATTGGGGCTTAGGGTCGACGTCGCGGGACCTTTCGACCCGGGCCCGGAACGAGCCGATGTGACCCGGGTTCTCCGGTTCCGATCACCTGACCGCGGTCGCGTGATGTCACCACAGCAAAAAGGAGTTCGAATGGGTGCAGATGTCACGACGTCACCGCGGATCGACTACCGCACGGATCCTTCGCAGTACCGGCATTGGCGCTTGAGCGTGGAGGGTGTGATCGCCCGTCTCAGCCTGGACATTGCCGAGGACGGCGGCATCCTGCCGGGGTACAAACTCAAGTTGAACAGCTACGACCTCGGCGTCGACATCGAACTGCACGACGCATTGAATCGCATCCGGTTCGAACACCCGTCCGTCCGAAGCGTCATCGTCACCAGTGCCAAGGATCGGATCTTCTGTTCAGGCGCCAATATCTTCATGTTGGGCGTGTCGACTCATGCCTGGAAAGTCAACTTCTGCAAGTTCACCAACGAGACGCGCAACGGCATGGAGGACTCCTCCCGCCAGGGCGGACTGAAGTTCATCGCCGCGGTCAACGGCGCCTGCGCCGGCGGCGGCTATGAGTTGGCCCTGGCCTGCGACGAGATCGTGCTGGTGGATGACCGCTCGTCCTCCGTGTCGCTGCCGGAGGTGCCGCTGCTCGGCGTTCTGCCCGGCACCGGTGGCCTCACGCGGGTCACCGACAAGCGCCACGTCAGGCACGACCTGGCCGACGTCTTCTGCACCAGCGTCGAAGGCGTGCGCGGCCAGCGGGCGGTGGAGTGGCGCCTGGTGGATGCGGCGGTGAAGCCGGCCGGATTCGCGGCAGCGGTCGAGGAGCGGGCGGTCCAACTGGCCGGGTCGAGCAATCGTCCTGCCGATGCCAAGGGCGTCACGCTGGTGCGCCTCGATCGCGAGGACACGGCCGACGCATTGCGCTACCGGCATCTCGAGGTGACCATCGACCGGGGCAAGCGTACCGCCACGTTCACCGTCAAGGCGCCCGCCGGGGACCAACCCGTCGACCTCGCGACGATCGAGGCCGCCGGGGAGACCTGGTGGCCTTTGGCGATGGCGCGTGAACTGGACGATGCGATCCTGTCCATGAGGACCAACGAACTCGACATCGGCGTCTGGCTGCTGAAGACAGAGGGTGATGCCGCAGCAGTGCTTGCCGCCGATGCCCTGATGGCGGCGCATGGCGATCATTGGCTGGTCGCAGAGACGATCGGCCTGCTGCGGCGCACGTTCGCACGCCTGGACGTCTCGTCGCGCAGCCTGTTTGCGCTGATCGACAGCGGCTCGTGCTTTGCCGGCACCCTGGCGGAACTCGCTTTCGCCGCGGATCGCGCCTATATGCTGGCGCTGCCGGACGCACCGGAGACCGCGCCGCGGCTCACCCTGAGCGAAGCCAACTTCGGGCTTTACCCGATGGTCAACGACCAGTTCCGGCTCCAGCGTCGCTTTCACGACGAGGCGCCACCGCTGGCGGCCGCTCGCGAGGCGCAGTCGCAAGCCCTCGATGCGCCCGCGGCGATGGCGCTCGGCCTGGTGACGGTCGCCCCGGACGACATCGACTGGGACGACGAGATCCGCATCGCCATCGAGGAGCGCGTGGCGATGTCGCCGGATGCGCTCACCGGTATGGAAGCCAACCTGCGGTTTTCCGGGCAGGAGAACATGCTCACCCGGATCTTCGGGCGGCTGACCGCCTGGCAGAACTGGATATTCAATCGCCCCAATGCAGTCGGTGAGCGGGGCGCGCTCAAGGTCTACGGCACGGGGGAAAAGGTCGGGTTCGACCTCAACCGCGTCTGAGCCCCGCGCTCATCCGTCGTTTGCGCGACCGCGCCAGGCGGCTCATCATCACACTAGGAACCTGCCATGTCCCAGATCAACTACAGCGACAAGATCCCCAACAACGTCAACCTCGGGGAAGACCGTACCCTGCAGCGCGCTCTGGAGAGCTGGCAGCCGAATTTCATCAACTGGTGGGGCGATGTCGGACCGGAAGGGTCGTCCAATTTCGATGTCTACCTGCGGACCGCCGTCAGCGTGGACGCACAGGGCTGGGCCCACTTCGGCCATGTCAAGATGCCCGACTATCGGTGGGGCATCTTCATGAACCCCGGCGTCGCCGATCGCACCATCCACTTCGGTGACCATATCGGCGAGAAGGCCTGGACGGAAGTTCCCGGCGAGCATCGCGCCAATCTGCGGCGCATCATCGTCACCCAAGGCGACACCGAACCGGCCTCGGTCGAGCAGCAGCGCCACCTCGGCCTCACGGCACCGTCGATGTACGACCTGCGTAATCTCTTTCAGATCAATGTCGAGGAAGGCCGCCATCTGTGGGCGATGGTCTACCTGCTGCACCGTCACTTCGGCCGGGACGGCCGTGAAGAAGCGGAGGAGCTGCTGGTCAGGCGTTCGGGTGACGAAAACAATCCCCGGATCCTTGGTGCCTTCAACGAGAAGACGCCGGACTGGCTGGCGTTCTTCATGTTCACCTATTTCACCGATCGTGACGGCAAGTTCCAGTTGGCCGCCCTGGCCGAGAGCGCTTTCGATCCGCTCGCCCGCACGACCAAGTTCATGCTGACGGAAGAAGCGCACCATATGTTCGTCGGCGAGAGCGGGGTGTCGCGCACCATAGCCCGCACCTGCCAGGTGATGAATGAACTGAAGACCGACGACGTCGGCAAGCTGCGCGCCGCCGGAGTGATCGATCTGCCGACCATCCAGCGCTACCTGAACTTCCACTACAGCGTCACCATCGACCTGTTCGGCGCGGATCAGTCCAGCAACGCCGCCGCCTTCTACAGCTCCGGCCTGAAGGGGCGATACGACGAAGGCAAGCGCACCGACGACCATGTGCTCAAGGGGCAGACCTACAAGGTTCTGGTCGTCCAGGACGGCAAGCTGGTGGAAAAGGAAGTGCCCATGCTCAACGCGCTGAACGAGGTCCTGCGCGACGACTTCATCAAGGACTCGGTGGCCGGTGTCGGGCGCTGGAACCGGGTGATCGAAAAGGCGGGGATCGCGTTCCGGCTGGTGGTGCCGCACAAGGCATTTCACCGCAACATCGGTTCCCTCGCGGGCATCAGGTTGTCGCCCGGGGGTGACGTGATCGGTGACTCGGAATGGGAGGCCCGCCGCAGCGAATGGCTGCCCACGGCGGAGGACCGGGAGTACGTCGCCTCCCTCATGGGACGGGTGGTGGAACCGGGCAAGTTTGCCAACTGGATCGCGCCGCCGGCAATCGGCATCAATCGTCAGCCGCTGGACTTCGAGTATGTCCGTTTCAACTGAGGCAGCTGTCATCCGGCAGCATCTGATCGACCCGGAGATCTGCATTCGCTGCAATACCTGCGAAGCGACGTGCCCGATCGGCGCGATCACCCATGACGACCGCAACTACGTTGTCAGGGCGGACATCTGCAATGGTTGCATGGACTGCATCTCGCCGTGCCCGACCGGGTCCATCGACAATTGGCGGATCGTGCCGCTCGCGAAGGCGTACACGATAGAAGAGCAGTTGGGCTGGGATGAACTGCCGGCCGAACTCACAGCCGAACAACTGGCCGCCGAAGGGGTGGCAGCCGATGCGGCCCCCTCCGAGTCGGTACCGGCAGGGTCGCCCGCGGCCGCGGTGCAATCGGATGAACCGGTGTTCAGCGCCGCGGAATTCGCGGCGACGGCGCCACCGTGGTCCGCCGGCCATGCCTACACCAATCTCTATGGCCCCAAGCAGCCGACCACTGCCACGGTGACCGGCAACTTCAACTGCACCGAGGCCGGCTTCGCCAACGAGACCCACCATATCGTGCTCGACTTCGGCACGATGCCGTTCCCGGTGCTTGAAGGACAGTCGATCGGAATCGTGCCGCCAGGAACCGACGAGCGTGGCCGGCCCTACGTGGCGCGCCAGTATTCCGTCGCCAGCGCCCGCAATGGCGAGCGTCGCGGCTACAACAACCTGTCGCTGACGGTAAAGCGGGTCACTGAGGATCATCAGGGCAAACCGGTTTCCGGTGCCGCCTCCAACTATCTCTGTGACTTGAAGGTGGGCGATTCCGTTCAGGTGATCGGGCCGTTCGGTGCGTCCTTCCTGATGCCGAACCACCCGAAGTCCAACATCGTGATGATATGCACCGGTACCGGCAGCGCACCGATGCGCGCCATGACCGAGTGGCGGCGGCGGCTGCGCCAGAGCGGCAAGTTCGAGGGTGGCAAGCTGATGCTGTTTTTCGGAGCCCGCTCGCCCCAGGAGCTGCCGTATTTCGGTCCCTTGAAGAACCTGCCGAAGGATTTCATCGACATCAACCTGGCCTTTTCACGCCTTCCCGGCAGCCCCAAGCGCTATGTCCAGGACCTGATGCGCGAGCGAGCGGCCGATCTCGCCGCTCTGTTGAAGGATCCGAACACGCATGTTTACGTCTGCGGCCTGAAGAGCATGGAAGAAGGGGTGGTGCTCGCGCTGCGCGACATCATCCGCGACGCGGGCCTGTCGTGGGAAACCCTGGGCCCGGCATTCAAGCGGGAAGGGCGGTTGCATCTGGAGACTTATTAAGACGCCCCCCGAAGCGCCTTCGGCGCCTCCCCCCACTGGGGGGCGCCGCCAGCGGACCGGCGGAGCCGGATCCGCGGCGGCTGCTGGGTTCGGAGCGGCTGCTTCATGCGGTGACGGGCGCCAGCGGCCCGGCGGAGCCGGATCCGCGGCGGCTGCTTGGATCGGAGTGTCCCGTTCCTGCGGGGACCGGGCCAGCGGCCGGGCGGAGCCCGATCCGCGGCTGCTGCTGGGTTCCGGCGCCGCTGGACTAGCGGTCATCGGGATTCCACGCTGGCTTGCACCAGCGAACTGAAGGCTTCACCGAACTGCACGCTGTCGCGGGCGTCCAGGTATTGGACCTTGCGAAGGTAGCGCTCCGGGATGCCCGACGGTTCGCGCGCGATCGGAACGAACTGCAGACGCCCCTCGATGCGCAGCTGATCGGCGAGCTCGATTTCTTCCCGGCAGTAGGGCCGCTCGAAGTACATGCCGCAATACACGGGCACGAAGCAGCGCGTCCCGAGGAGCGCCAGCTCGATCTCTCTCTTCCACCGGCGTCCGGGACTGATCCCGCTTTCATCGAAGAACACGCGGTAGGGACGCCCGTCGGGATGGCGCAGCATCGCCAGGCGCGCCATCACTTCCTGCTTGACCCATCGCTTGTTCTCCGGAGGGTCGTGCGCATAGCTGACGAACACGTCGTAGTCGATCGCCCGCTCCTCGGAATCGCGTTGCAGGCTCTGGCGCGCGTCAGAGTCGTCGACCCATCGAAATGCCGAATGGGTCGCAAGCGCGCTCGCGAGCGCTGCACACGCAAGGGGGAATGCGATCGGTGCGACGCGGCCGCCGCCGATCAGGATGACGTTCAGCGCAAGCAGCACTGCGCCGGCTACCGCGAACGCGGCCAACCCGAGCGCGATTGCGAGCGCGCGCCATCTGCGGGGTGCGATCCGCGGCCGCAGCGGGTGAAAACCGGCAAGGAAAGCCGTGGCGGCCACGGCCGCGGCGAGCAGCGCGACGAATATCGCTGAACCCGCATCGGCCAGCGGCACGGCCGCGCGGCTGGCCCGGCCTGCCAGCAGGTCGGACACCGCCCACGCGAGCAACAGGGGTCCCGGCCGCGCGAGCACGTTGTCGCTGTCCTCCGCGAGGCTGCCGATGATGATGTGGGTCGCGCCTGGAATCGGCGCGAGCATCATGTCGCCCGTCGTACCGGCAACGCCAGCCGCACCAGAGGTGACCGACGCGACGCGATGAAGGTGCCGGGCCAGCGCGGCGTCATCGCCGAGGGGCACGACGACCGCGGCGGGCAGGTCGGCGATCCGCTCGGCGCCGAGCACCGCCAGCGGCGGCAAGGCCGGCAGGGTCGTCTGTCCCACGACCGCGCCGCCGGCACGCACCGGCAGCGCTACCTCCCGGTCGTACTTCAGCAGTCCGAACGCGTGGTCGAACACCGTGTGCCCGTAGCCGTCGACTGCCCGATAGATCTCCGGATGATGCAGCGCGAGCGGATCCTCACTGATCGAGTCGTGACGGCTCGCCGGATGGACCGCCGCGAACACCCGGGTGCCGCGGGCGCGCAGTGCGGCGATTCCCTGCAGCACCGGCTCGACGCCGGCGGTATGCCGCGAGAACCACACGTCGATCAGCACCACGCGGGGCGCAACGCTCCAGCCGGCCAGCGTTTGCAGCAGCGCCCCGATCGCGGCGCGGAACAACTCCGGGTTCTCCTCGTGCTTGAGCTCGTCCGGGTAGGGCAGGTCCAGCACGTGCAGGCCGGCGTCGGGTTCGGCCGGAGGCGACAGCCGAATCGCGGCGTAGGCTGCGTGATCCGCCGCTTGCCAGAACCCCGGCAGTCCGCCGGCGACGGCCAGCAGCGTCGCGCAGACGCCGAAAACGATCAGGTAACGCAGCAGGCGCCCGAGTTGCACTGCGTGCTCTACTGGGACTTGAGCCGCGCCCGCATCGCCTGCGAGCTTTCGCGCAGCGTTGCGGCCTCGGTTGCGTCTCCTGCCGCCTGCAGCGAGTCGGCCAGGTCGTCGAGTACGCGGGCGACATTCGGATGGTCGCGTCCTTCAAACACGCGCTCGAGCATCGCCTGCGCACTGCGCTGATCGGCAATCGCCTCCCCGAGCGACCCCTCGATGCGGCGGGCGCGGCCGCGGTCATTCAGGCTCGCCGCGATATCCGGATGATCGCGGGCGTCATGAACGCGCTGCCGGATCGACAGCGCGCGCTGATGCGCGTCGAGCGCTCCGGCCGAGTCGCCCAGGGCCTCGCGCGTGCTGCCCAGATTGGTCAACGCGGTTGCGATCTCCGGGTGATCGTCACCGTATAGCCGCTGCTGCGTTGCGAGCGATCGTTCCAGACTTTCGAGCGCGCCGCGCAGATCGCCCAGCTCGCGCTGCACGCGACCGAGGTTGGTCAGGCTCGCCGCGATCGCCGGATGATCGATTCCCGGGTAGAGTCGTTCGCGCATCTGCAGCGCGCGACGCAGCAGCGCGAGCGCCGCGTCGTTCTGGCCCAACGCACGCCGCACGACCCCCAGGTTGGACAGCGTGTCGGCGATCGCCGGATGGTCGCCGTTGCCGTACAGGCGTTCCCGTTCGGACAGCGCCTGCTGCAGCCAGTCCGCCGCCTGCCGGTAGGCACCGTCAGCGAAGTGTGCGGCACCGAGATTGTTCAGTATCGCCGCCCCGTCGGGCGACGGGCGGCCGTCGGAAACCCGCTTGCGGATCTGCAGCGCCTTCTCGTACGATGCGATCGCGTCGTGGAACCGTCCGGCCACATGCTGGGTCCGCCCGAGATTGCTGTGCGCGGCGGCGACGTCGGGATGGTCTGCGCTCCCGTGCAGCCTCTCGAGCATCCCCAGCGCGTGGCCGTAGGCAGCGACCGCGGCGTCGATCTGCCCGGCCGCATCGTGCGCGGCGCCCAGCCGCGTCCAGGCAGCAGCGACTACCGGCGCATCGCCGCCCGAATGCAGACGCTCGAGCATCTCGATCGCGCGGCGGTGCAAGGCCACGGCGACATCGCCGCGTCCGGCCTCGGCATACGCCGATCCCAGATTGCTCAAGCCGGCTGCGAGATCCGGGTGTGGCCGCGATTTCCATAGCCGGCTGCGAATCGCGACCGACCGCTCCTGGAATGCGATCGCAGCGGCAAGCCGGCCGGCCGCACGCTCGGCCGTGCCCAGATTCGCGAGGCTGACCGCTATTTCGGGATGATCGATTGCACCGTACAGCCGCTGCCGCATCGCCAGCGCCTGCCGGTATTCCCGCACAGCGCCTTCCAGGTCGCCGAGCGCCTGCAGCGCCACGCCGATGTTATTGTGTCCGGCGGCGATATCCGGATGGTCGGCCGCCGCAAAGGCGCGCCGACGGATCGCCTGCGACTGCTCGAATTTGCCCAGCGCGGCCGCCGGCGCGCCCAGCCCGACCTGTGCGACGCCGGACAGGTTCAGGCAGGTCGCTTCGGCACCGGGTGCGTGATGGCGCCGCGCCAGCGCCATGCACTGGGGTTCGATGTCCTGTGCGGCGGCGTCGCGGCCCAGGAGATGGTAGATCGCCATCAGGTTCGTGGTCGCCCGCAGCGTTGCTGCCGGATCGCCTTCCAGCTGCGCCTGCCGAAGCGCATTGCGGAAATAGGACTCTGCCTCCGAATAGGTCTCGAAGGCGGCGATGTAGTTCTCGGCGTCGAGCTCGTAGATCCTACGGTCGCCGGCACGAAGCGCTTCGGCCACGCGCACCTCGTCGAGTACGCCGGATGCAGGTGCGCTGCCGGCCTCGCCGATCCGGACCGCACCGCGTCGCTCGATCTCGATCGCGCCTTCGCCGACGCTGAACGCGGGCGCGCGCGGACGGCTCGCATCGAGCGTGAACACCGTGCCCTTGACGCTCGCACTGATCCGGTCGTACCGGACATTGAAGAATTCGAGCGAACGGCGGACCACGAACTCGATGCGGCCTCCCAGGCTCAGATGAGCCTCGCCACGCTCGGTGATCTCCGCTGCGAGGAACCGCGCGCCCGCGCGCAGCAGGATCACATTGCCGTTGGAAGTGATCAACTCGACGTCCAGACCCAGCGGCACCACGATCTCGGTGCCGGCGGCGATTGGCTGGCCCACCGCGAGCTCACTGCGCGTTGCATCCCGGGCCCCGGCCACGCGAATCAGAATATGGTCGGCCCGGTCGGCCGGCTGTCCCGCATGCCACAACGCCTCGACCCTCAGCTGCGCCGCGTCAGCGGCGGCCGCGAAGGCTGGCCCGAGAACAAGGGCCGAAACCGCAAGAATCGTTGCCGCGACGGCGCGCATTTTCGGTCTTTGCTCCGGATGCCGTGCCGATCAGAGACGTGTAAACCAGTATTGCACAAACCTGCGCCTGCCCGGCAGAGTTGGTTACACTAAAACTAAAGCCAGATAACCGAGCACGCCATGTCGCAGCACATCGTCGATCTCCTGCACGCGTCCGGACCAAGGCGAATGCTGTCTCTTGATGGTGGCGGCATCCGCGGCGTGGTGACGCTGGAGATCCTGGCGCGGATCGAAGCCTTGCTGAGGTCGCATTACGGACGTGACGACCTCGTGCTTTCCGATCACTATCATTTCATCGGCGGCACCAGCACGGGGGCAATCATCGCGTGCGGGCTTTCGCTCGGCATGCCGGTGGCGGAGCTGCAGCGCTTCTACTTCGACTGCGCGACAGAAATGTTCCGTCGCTCCGGCTGGAGGCGCCGCGCGCACCATCTGTACAGCGCCAAGCCGCTGCGCGAGAAGTTGAAGGGAGTATTCGGCGACGACCTGCTGTTGGGCAGCGAGCGTTTCCGATCACTGCTGCTGGTCGTCACCCGCAACGCAAAGACCGACTCGCCCTGGTTCATCACCAACAACGTCAACGCGAAATACAACGATACGAGCCTGCCGGACTGCAACCTGAACATTCCGGTCTGGCAGCTTGTGCGGGCCAGCACCGCCGCGCCGATCTTCTTTGCAGCCGAGGAGATCGATCTGGGGCCGAACCAGTTCGTGTTCGTGGACGGCGGGATGACGACCTACAACAATCCGTCATTCCTGATGTTCCTGATGGCCACGCTCGAGCCGTACGGCATCCGCTGGCCGACCGGCACCGACCGCCTGCTGTTGACGTCGGTTGGCACCGGCGTGACGCCGAAGCTGCGGCCGACGCTGAACCGTCAGCGGATGGGGGTGTGGTTCAACCTGTCGACGGCGCCGGCGGCGCTGATCTTCGCGGCACTGGTCGAGCAGGACGTGCTGTGCCGGACTTTCGGAGACTGCCTCGTCGGCCCGCCGATCGACAGCGAGCTCGGAGATCTGAAGGGACGCACGGGTGTGCTTGAACAGAAGCTGTTCCGCTATGCGCGCTACAACGTCGAACTGACCGAGCAGTCGATGAGCGAGATGGGCCTGTCGCTGTCGACGAAGGAGTTCGAGCGTGCATTCCGGCTGGACGCGGTCGACAGCATTCCGTTGCTGCGCGAGATCGGACGGCGGCAGGCGGACACGGTCCGCGTCGAGCATCTGCACTGACGTGGTCCCACGGTAATGCGCTCTGCTCGCATCGCGGGCCGGACCTCGACCGGCGCGCTGCGGCTGGCGCTTTCCTTGCTGCTGACGATGATGGCGCCCGACGGGAGAATTCGATGAACCGACGATGCCTGCGCACCGCCCTGACCGCTTGCTCACTGACGATCGTGGCCGCTTGCGCACTGTCCGGCGCGCCGGACCTGCCAGCACCGGCGCGCCCGTCGACGCTTGCGCCGCGCGACGCACCGCCATCGGCGATCCCGGTCGTACAGCCTTCGCCGGCGATCGGGGATGCGGCGCCGCGCTACCGCCCGCCGCAGCAGCTTGCTGGAGCAGGAGCGCGGATGCTCAGCAGCCGCACGCGCAGCGTGGGCGACGCTGCGCTCGCGATCGCGGTGATCGCGCCGGATCACACCGGACTGACGACCCAGTCGCAGCCGACGCTGTACTGGTACGCCTCGCAATCGGTGTCGGGACGCGTCGCGGTGACGATCCAGGACGAAAAAGGCACCGAGCCGCTGGTGGAAAAGCAGTTGTCGCTCAGCGATGCGGTCGGCATGATCCCGGTGCGGCTCGCAGAGTTGGGGGTGCAGCTGCAGCCTGGCAAGGAGTATCGCTGGTCGGTTGCCGTGGCTGCCGATTCCTCGAGTCAATCGCGCGACCTGGTCACCAGCGGATCGATCCGCCAGGCCGACAACCGCGACACGATCCGGGCGCACCTGTCGAGTCTGCCCCCGGAGCGCGCTGCCTTCGTGCTGGCCGAGCAGGGGCTCTGGTACGACGCGCTGGCGCAGCTCGGTGAGCTGATCGAGCGGGAGCCGGCCGATCCACGTTGGCGCCGTTTCCGCGCTGCGCTGCTGGAGCAGGTCGGCTTGAGCGCCGCGGCGCAGTTCGACCGACGCGACCTGCGCTGACGCGCCCGGCGGTACCGCGCGACGTGAAGCAGTTCAGACCCGCAGGCCGCCGCGGCTTCATGCTCAGGCTCGAGCACGGCGGCGTCCTGCGTGCGCGCACCCGGCCGATCGAAGTCAGCGTCGAGATCGCGCAGGTCGGGCAGTCGGTCCCGACCGCCGAGGGCGACGTCGATGCGCGGCCGGGCGATGCGATCGTCACCGGAGTCCGGGGCGAGCGCTGGCCCGTCAGCCGAAGCCGTTTCCTTCGAACGTACGACGCGGAGCGCGGCACCTGCGCGGGCGACAGCGGCTTCTACCGCAAGCGCGTGCGCATGGTGCGCGCGCTGCAGGTTCACGAACAGTTCAAGGTCGTCATCGAGGAAGGCGAGCGCGAGCTGATCGGTCAGCCAGGCGATTGGCTGCTCGATCACGGCAACGGTGTTCTCGGGGTGGTCGCGGACGAAGTCTTCGACCTGATCTACGAGCGACGGCCGGCCCGCATGCGCCTTCAGAGCCGCTAATGGTTGATCTCGTCTTTCGGGTGCCGTAGTCGGGCTGTTGTCACTTGGGAACAGATTGTCAACAGTCCAGGAAATATCCTCGACAATGACCAGGCTCGGCGCTTGCTGAGCAAGGGCATGGGGTTGGTTCCCCACGGAGCGTGTCATGGAAAACCGAATCGACCCGGTTGCCATCTGCTCGGCTTCTGACCGAAATCAGTTTTCAGTCGAGGTCGGGGAGCACTTTCAGCTGATCGGCCCGGATCTGCTGGTGGACAAGGGTGACGAGTACTGCGACAGCGAAGGCTGCTTCGTGCCGTTTCCGCTTGAAGCCATCGCCCGGCCGGTTCCTTCCGGGCTTCTGGCCCGCCGACCGCTTTTCGCCTGTTCACGGCCTCGCGTAGTGGCCTTGCGTCAGCGCTTGCGGTGATGTCGTGTGTCGGATGGGTGGGAGGGTCCGATGACCGCGACCCTCAGCAGCAAGGCCAGCATGCCGGTAAGCGCTATGAAGCCGGCGGCGATGCCGACGAAGAGGTTGCGTCGGCACAGGAAATAGGCGCCCAGGGCGATTGCGCACGCGATCATTCGCGCAGCCAGCGGGGTGTCGGCCAGCGTACCGGTGGGCAGCACGAGGATCCGCACTGTCAGGCCCGCGATCATCGCGTAAGCGACACAGCCCGCCCAGGTGAAGAAACCGCCGCTGGCGGAGACCTTGCCCGAGAGCATCACGCCGATGCCGCGCCAGAGGTAGGTGGAGACGCCGCAGGCCAGTATCAGGAGTGCCAGGTGGAGGTTGGTCATGGACCGATTCGCCGGTTCAGGGCTTGCGGCCGGTCCCGACCAGCGCCCAGGCAAGGGTGCCGCCGATCACTCCGCCCAGCACGACGCTCCATTGCGGCGAAGCCAGGTGGACCAGGGGACCGACGATCGCGCCGCATGCCAGTGCCGCCACGCCCTGGCGGGTGCGCGTTTCGCCGGTCAGGAGCAGCAGGAAATAGAGCGGCCCGACGAAGACCAGAGCCGGGCGGACCAGGAGGGGCAGGCGGTCCGCGAGGCCGAAGCCGGCGACGGTGGCCGCTAAGCAAACCACCCAGTTGGTCAAGGCAAAGCCGACGAACCAGGGCAGGCGTTGGGACTGCGGCAGTTCAGGCACGCGTCGCATGCTCGCCGCCCATCCGGTCATTGCCAGGAGTTGCGCGGCGAAGTAAAGATGCCATGCCGGCCTTCCCGGGGTCCGCAGTACCGGTATCAGGGTCACCGACATGGGCAGGAAGCGCGCCGCCGTCAGGCTGACGGTCAGTACGATGACGCTGGCGAAGGTGCCGCTCAGCGACATTTCCAGCAACGCCAGCTGTCCCGGAAGCGCGAAGATGCTGGCGGTGGACAGGAGCGCTGCCCACAGTGGAAAATCGTTGCCGCTCGCCAGCGCGCCGAAGCCGAAATAGCCCGCCGCCAGAACCATCGACGGCACGCCGATGGATTCGCGAACAGCCTGCCGGAATGCCTGGCGGGAGTCAGATTCGCTGCCGGATGGATCGGACAAGATGGCGCGGTGAACTCAGGACAAGCTGTGCACGCGAGCGGCCGTTACTCCGACGCGGGTGCCGCACTTGAGCGATTCGATGTCGATCATGGCCTGATATTAGCGCGGTTCGAACCAGATCCTCTGCTCGGTTCCCGCCATCCGCGCAGCAGGTCGCGCAGGCCATCGAAGAACCGGAACCGGTGGTCTGTGGCGCCGGTACACCGTTCACTGGTATAAAGGACAGTAGCCGGACTGCAGCGGGGTGGTCGGGGCGACAATCGGAGGCTGTAGCCGGAGACTGCCCGTCGTGAGTGGCCGGACGCGGCAGCATCGAGGACAAGCGTAGGAATCAGTGCAGACACTTCTCAATCTTCTATCCAGCGTCGCCTTGCTCGTGTGGGGCACGCACATCGTGCGCACCGGGATCCTGCGCGTCTACGGCGCCGACTTGCGCCACGTCCTGGCAAAAAGCGTGCGCAATCGTGCCGCGGCTTTCTTCTCGGGACTTGGCGCGACAGCGCTGGTGCAGTCGTCGAGCGCGACCGCGCTGATCGCAAGTTCGTTCGTGAGCCAGGGTCTGATCCCGCTGGGGCCTGCGCTGGTGATGATGCTTGGCGCGGACGTCGGCACTGCGCTGATGGCGATGGTCTTCTCGCTGGACCTGCGCTGGCTGTCGCCCCTGCTCATCATTGTCGGGGTCATCGTCTTCCTGCCGCGCAAGAGCTCGCGTGCGGGTCAACTCGGCCGGGTCGCGTTGGGCCTGGGCCTCATCATCCTGGCCCTGCAACTGGTGATGCAGGCGACGCAACCGATCACGCAGGCACAGGGCGTGAAGGTGATCTTCGCCTCATTGTCCGGCGACATCATGCTGGACATGCTGATCGGCGCGCTGCTGACCATCATTTCCTGGTCGAGCCTCTCGGTCGTCCTGCTGTCGGCGGCCTTCGTGGCCTCCGGCGTGATTTCCGTGCCGGTGGCCATGAGCCTGGTGCTGGGTGCCAACCTCGGCAGCGGCTTGCTTGCTCTGTTCATCAACCTGCGGACCGTAGGCGTCGGCCGGCACGTGGCTTTCGGCAACCTGCTGTTCAAGCTGTCCGGATGCGTCGTGTTCGCAGTGCTCCTGCCGTATGCCGCCGACCTGATCGCCCGATTCGACCCGGTCGAGCAGCGCCAGGTGCTGGAGTTCCACGTGCTGTTCAACCTTACCCTGGCGCTCGGGTTCATCGGCTTCACCGATCCGATCGGTCGCCTGGTGTCCCGCTGGGTACCGATACCCGATGAACCGGACCTGCAGTTGGAGCCCCGGCACCTGGACAGCGGCGCGCTCAAGACGCCGGTGCTCGCACTTGCCAACGCGGCGCGGGAGGCGCTTCGCATTGGCGACACGGTCGAGCAGATGCTGCACGGGACGCTGCGGGTGATCCGCACCAACGATGCGGCGCTGGTGGCGGGCATCGTCAGGCTGGACGACGATATCGACCGGCTCTACACGGCGGTCAAGCTCTACCTGACGCAGATCAGCCGCGAGGCCCTCGACGAGAAGGAGGGCGCCCGCTGGTCCGAGATCATGCAGCTGACGATCAACCTCGAGCACGTCGGCGACATCCTGGAGGGAATCATCCGCGACCTTCGCGACAAGAAGATCGCCCATCGGCTGACCTTCTCGAGGGCCGGCATGCAGGAGATCGAGGACCTGCATGCCCGGCTGATCGCCAACTTGCGCCTGGGCCTTTCGGTGTTCCTGAGCGGCGACCTGAAGAGCGCGCAGATGCTGCTGGCCGAAAAGGAACGATTCCGGGACCTCGAACGCGCCTACGCGTCGTCGCACCTGGACCGCCTCTCGGGGCACTCGGTGCGGGCGATCGAAACCAGTTCGCTGCACCTGGACATCATCAGCGACATGCGCCGCATCAATTCGTTCTTCTGTTCGACCGCCTATCCCATTCTCGAGCAGGCCGGCCAGCTCCGGCGCAGTCGCCTGCGCGAGAATCCGGGCGGTCCGCAGTCGGTGGTCGGGGAAATCGGCAAGGACGCGCCGGCGCCGGGCTGATGCCGGCATGACAGGGGAGGATTCGCAGTGCCTGGGAGGATCGTGATCGTAGGTGGGGGGGCTGGCGGCCTGGAGCTGGCCTGCAAGCTCGGGCGCAAGCTGGGGCCTGAGCGGGTGACGCTGGTGGATCGGCGTCTCTTCCACATCTGGAAGCCGTCGCTGCACGAAGTCGCCGCCGGCACGCTGGACATGCATCAGGAGGGCCTGTCCTACCTGATGCTCGCCCACGACAACCGCTTCGAGTTCGTGTTCGGCGCCATGCAAGGCCTCGACATCGCTGCGAAGACCGTCACGATCTCCGAGGTCCCGGGCGATGACGGCGACATCGTCATTCCAGAGCGGCGTATCCCGTTCGAGTGGCTGGTCATCGCAGTGGGAAGTACCGCCAACTACTTCGGCATCCCGGGCGCCGCGGAACACGCGCTGGCGCTCAATGGACCGGAGGATGCTGAACGCTTCCGGCTCAAGATGCTGAAGACGATGGCCCTGGCGGATCTGAGGAAGGGCGACGATCCGGCTGCGGGGCTCGATATCGTCATCATCGGCGGGGGCGCAACCGGCGTGGAACTGGCCGCCGAACTGCGTGAAGCCAGCCGGGTGCATGGCAATTACGGGTTCCGGCGCCTCGACCCGGATGCCGATGTGCGGCTCACTCTCCTGGAAGGGGCGTCGCGGATCCTGGAACCGCTGCAGGAGAAGGTCTCGAGCGCGGCGAGCGACCTGCTCGCCAAGCGCCATGTCCGGGTCGTGACCGGCTGCCGGGTGGCCCGCATCGATGCGCAGGGCGTGGAGGATTCCACGGGCACGCGCTATCCCGCCGACCTGTGCGTCTGGGCTGCCGGAATCAAGGCGCCGGAGTTTCTCGCGACCCTGGGTCTGCCGGTGGCCCGGGGCGGGCAGCTGGAAGTGGATCCGCAGCTGCGGGTCAAGGGACACGCCGATATCTTTGCTTTCGGCGATTGCGCCGCCTGCATCGGCCCGGACGGAAAGCTGGTGCCGCCACGCGCGCAGAGCGCTCACCAGCAGGCGGACTATCTGCTAAACGCCCTCATCCTGCGCGTCCAGGGCCGGCCGCCACGCCCGGATCCCTATGTCTACAAGGACTACGGGTCTCTGGTGTCGCTGGGCTCCCGCAGCTCGGTCGGCAGCCTGATGGGCTCCCTGTTCAAGGCGACCTGGTTCGTGGAAGGCTTGTTCGCCAGGGCGATGTACGCCAGCCTTCATCTGATGCACCATCGTGCCGTCCTGGGCCTCGTGCGCACCGGTGTCCTGGCGGTGGCCCGTTTCCTGGTCAAGCGGGCAACGCCGGTGGTCAAGCTGCACTAGCGCCACCAGCACCATCCAGCGGCACCGGCGGCACCAGCGACGGACAGCGACACACGGCACTGCTTGGAGGATCCGATGACCAGGTCTGGCCTGCGCTTCAGCCACTTCGGGATCTTCGTCACCGACCCGGCGGTGATGGAGGACTTCTACACCCGCGTGCTGGAATTCACCGTCACCGATCGCGGGCGCCTGCCGACGCCGGCGGGCCCGGTGTCGCTGATATTCCTCAGCCGGGATCCGGACGAGCATCATCAGATCGTGCTGGCGTCAGGACGGCCGCAGGAGATCGATTTCAATGTCGTCAACCAGATCTCGATGAAGTGCGACAGCCTGCAGACTCTTCGGAGCCTGCACCGCAGGCTCCAGCAGGAAGGTACGCGCGACATCCAGCCGGTGACGCACGGCAACGCCGTTTCGGTCTACGCGCTCGATCCCGAGGGAAATCGACTCGAGTTCTACCTCGATCTGCCCTGGTACGTGTCCCAGCCGGTCCGGGTGCCGGTCGACCTGTTTCTGGACGACGCCGCCCTGATGGCCGGATTGGAGCAGCATGCCCGCAGTCTCGCGGGATTCATGCCGCGCGCCGAGTGGCGCCGGCTGATGGCGCAACGCATGGGCGTGGATTGAGGTCCGGCCCCGGCTGAGCTCCGCGTCGGTCAGACCGCGTTGCCGGCTCGCAATGCTGCAATGGCCGGCCGGGTGTAGCCCAGGTCCAACAGGATCGCTTCCGTGTCCGCGCCGAGCGCAGGCACCGCATCCATCCGCACATTCTCCGCCTGCGTCGCACCGGGGGGCAGCAGGGCGGAAATCGGCCCGGCCGGCGTCTGGACCGGGACCCAGCGCTCGCGCGCTGCCAGCTGCGCATGCGACCAGACACCACGCATGTCGTTGATGCTGGCGTTGGCAATCCCTGCCGCGTCGAGCCGTTCGATCACCTGGGCGGCGCTGAGCTTGCCGAATGCGTCGGTGATGATTTCACGCAAGGCGTCCCGTGAGGCGCTGCGGCGCGAGTTGGTGGAGAAGCGGGGGTCGGCGGCGAGTGCCGGCTGGCCGATCACCTGGCTGCAGAAGACGAGCCATTCGCGCTCGTTCTGCAGGCCCAGCATCACCGCCTTGCCGTCGCCGGTGTCGAATGGCCCGTACGGGTAGATGGTGGCGTGGGCGGCGCCGGCGCGCGGCGGCGGCATGGCGTCGCCGTAGGCGTAGTACATCGGAAAGCCCATCCACTCGACCATGCTCTCGAGCATCGACACGTCGATCCTGCAGCCCAGGCCGGTCCTGCCGCGGCGGATCAGGGCCGCGAGGATATTGCTGTAGGCATACATGCCGGCGGCGATGTCGGCAATCGAGCAGCCCGCCTTGGCCGGCTCGTCCGCAGTGCCGGTAATCGAGAGGAAACCCGACTCGCTCTGGATCAGGAGGTCGTAGGCCTTCTTGTCGCGGTAGGGCCCGGCCTTGTCCGGATCGTCGCCGTAGCCCGAGATGTCGCAGACGATCAATCCCGGTCGTGACGGGTGGAGCGTCTCGAAGGACAGGCCCAGTCGGGCCGCGGCGCCCGGCGCGAGGTTCTGGACCAGGACATCGGCACGGTCGAGCAGCTTTGAGAGCACGCCCGCGGCGTCAGGATGCTTGACATCGAGCGTCATGCTCTCCTTGGAGCGGTTGGTCCAGACGAAATGCGATGACAGACCCTGGACGCGTTCGTCGTAGGCGCGCGCGAAATCGCCGGTTCCGGGTCGTTCGATCTTGATCACCCGTGCTCCCTGGTCCGCCAGCTGGCGGGTACAGAAGGGCGCGGCAATGGCGTGTTCCAGCGTCAGTACGGTGACGCCTTCGAGAGGCTTGGGAAGCGGGTTCATCGGGCTGCCGGGGGTGTCGGAATCGGGGGCCGTCAGAACGAGCGCGGCAGGCCGAGCACGTGTTCTGCGACGTATGAGAGGATCAGGTTGGTGGATATGGGTGCAACCTGGTAGAGGCGCGTCTCGCGGAACTTGCGTTCGATGTCGTATTCGCAGGCGAAGCCGAAGCCGCCATGGAACTGAAGACAGGCGTTGGCTGCCTCCCAGGACGCCTTGGCGGCAAGGTACTTCGCCATGTTGGCCTGCTCACCGCAGGGCAGGCGGGCATCGAACAGTTCGCAGGCTTTCCAGCGCATCAGGTTGGCAGCTTCGATCTCGATGTAGGCCTCGGCAATCGGAAACTGCACGCCCTGGTTCTGGCCGATCGGCCTGCCGAACACCACGCGCTCCTTCACGTATCGGCTCACCTTGTCGATGAACCAGTAGCCGTCGCCGATGCACTCGGCAGCAATGAGGGTGCGTTCGGCGTTGAGGCCGTCGAGGATATAGCGAAACCCCTTGCCTTCCTCGCCGATGAGGTTTTCAGCGGGAATCTCCAGATTCTCGAAGAACAGTTCGTTGGTCTCGTGGTTGACCATGTTGGGGATCGGGCGCACCGTCATTCCGTTGCCGACGGCGTCGCGCAAGTCCACGATGAAGATCGACATGCCTGCGGACTTCTTTTGCACGTCGGCCAGGGGCGTCGTGCGCGCCAGCAGGATCATCAGGTCCGAATGCTGGATCCTGGAAATCCAGACCTTCTGGCCGTTGATCACGTAGCGATCGCCTTTGCGGACCGCTGTCGTCTTGATCCGGGTAGTGTCGGTCCCGGTGGTGGGTTCGGTCACGCCCATCGATTGCAGCCGCAATTCGCCGCTGGCGATTGCCGGCAGGTATTGCTGCTTCTGGGACTCGGAGCCATGGCGCAGCAGCGTGCCCATGTTGTACATCTGACCGTGGCAGGCTCCCGAGTTGCCACCGCAGCGATTGATCTCTTCCATGATCACCGAGGCTTCGGTCAGACCGAGACCCGAGCCGCCGTATTCCTGGGGAATCAGCGCGGCCATCCAGCCGGCTTTGGTCAGCGCATCGACGAATGCTTCGGGATAGGCCCGCCGGGTGTCGACATCGCGATGGTAGGTGTCGGGAAAGCCCGCGCACAACGCGCGCAAGGCGTCGCGCATGTCCTGATGGGGATCGGATCCTGAAGTCTGCATGGTGCGGGCCTGGCAATGAGCGGTCGAATCGGTTGGGCGATTGCTGATGATGCCCGACCGGCCCGGCTGCGGTCAAAGTGCCGCTCCGGGCATGTGGTTTGCGACAGTGCGGCGCGATGCTTTCAAGGCCATGCCAGCAGTTCCCCAGGGACGGCACCGGTTACGGCATCGAGGTCAATCATGAAACCCACAGGAGATCCCGCAATGATCGAAATGAAAAAGATGACGACCGCCGTATTTTCCGCCTGCGTGCTGATGGCGGCCGGCGGCAGTGCTCTGGCGCAGTCCAGTTCATCCAGTACCGCCGCTACGCCCGATGCAACCCGGTCCCAGGGATCGCCTGGCGACATCAAGGCGCAGGCTGCACCCGGTGCGATGAGTTCGGACAAGTCGCCCGGCGGCCCTGCAAAGCCGACCACCAGCACGGGAAGCCAGGGTAGTGCCTCCGGCACCACCAATGATGCTGCTTCCAGCGCCACCCGGTCGCAGGGCGCTCCGGGAGACATCAAGGCGCAAGTTGCACCGGGCACGCCCGCAGCATCGGGGTCGCCAGGCACGGCCAATCCTTCCGCGACTTCGGGCGCCTCGACCAGCCAGGGCGCGGTGACGTCGCCCGGCGCTTCGACCATGGGCACCGCCGGCGGCAAGGCCCCGGTCGATCCGGCTGAAGCGACCCGTTCGCAGGGCACGCCCGCCGGTGTCAATCCCGGCGGCAGTCCGGCGTCCGGAGGCACCGTTTCGCCATCCACGGGCGTGACGGGGAAGTAATACCGGACGTGATCGGTAAGTAATCAGCAAGCAGCCTGCGGGTCCACACCCCAGGCAAGCCCGCCGCGCTACTGTGCGGCGGGCTTTTCGTCGTTCAGGTTCTGCCGGATGCGGTGCCGCGCCACTTCCACTCGCGGATATCCGGCATGTCTTCGCCGTGCTCCCGGATCCAGGACTCATGTTCCGCGAGTCGGGCTTGCGCAAGGGCGATCAATTTCGCAGCGCCCGGGGGACGGGCAGACTCTTCCACGTGGCCGACCGCCGCGCTGGCGAGATGAAAGCGGTCGAGCCGGTTGCGTACGGTCATGTCGAATGGCGTCGTAGTGGAGCCCTCCTCGTTGAATCCGTGGACGTGCAGGTTCCGGTGGTTCGCACGGCGATAGGTCAGGCGGTGAATCAGCGCCGGGTAGCCATGAAAGGCAAACACGACCGGCCTGTCACGCGTGAAGAGCGCGTCGAATGCAGTGTCCTCGATACCGTGGGGATGGTCCCGGGGCGACTGCAGGGCCAACAGGTCGACCACATTCACCACCCTGATCCTCAGTTCCGGCAGGTGCTCGCGCAGCAGTTGCACGGCGGCCAGCGTTTCCAGGGTGGGGACATCGCCGCAGCAGGCCATCACGACGTCCGGTAGTTCGCCGGGCCGGGCGTCCTCGTTGCCTGCCCATTCCCAGATGCCGAGTCCCTGAGTGCAGTGCCGCACGGCGGCGTCCATGGCTAGCCATTGGTGCCCCGGTTGCTTGCCGGCCACGATCACGTTGACATAGTCGCGGCTGCGCAGGCAGTGGTCGGTGACCGACAGCAGTGTATTGGCGTCGGGGGGGAGGTAAGCCCGTACGATGTTGGCCTTCTTGTTCACCACGACGTCGAGGAAGCCCGGGTCCTGATGGCTGAAGCCGTTGTGATCCTGGCGCCAGACATGAGAGGACAGCAGGTAGTTCAGCGACGCCACCGGTTTGCGCCACGGGATGTCGCGGCAGACGTCGAGCCACTTCGCATGCTGGTTGAACATGCTGTCGATGATGTGTATGAAGGCCTCGTAACAGGAAAAGAAGCCGTGGCGTCCGGTGAGCAGGTAGCCTTCCAGCCAGCCCTGGCATTGATGCTCGCTCAGCATCTCCATCACCCTGCCGTCCGCCGACACATGGTCGTCCGAAGCGAGGACTTCGGCGGTCGAACAGCGGTTGGTTTCCTCGAATACGGCGCCCCACCGGTTCGACGACGTCTCGTCGGGACTGAAAATGCGGAAGTTGGCCGCCTCCCGGTTCAACTTCAGCACGTCCCGGAGGAAGCGGCCCTGGATGGCTGTCGACTCCGCCTGCACCGCCCCCGGCATCGGGAGTTCGATCGCATAGGATCGGAAGTCGGGCAGCGCCAGATCGCGCAGGAGCATGCCGCCGTTGGCGTGGGGATTCGCACCCATCCGTCGCGATCCCTCCGGCGCCAGCGCCGCCACATCCGGCAGCAACCGGCCTGACTCGTCGAACAACTCCTCCGGACGATAGCTGCGCATCCACTGTTCCAGCGTCGCCAGGTGTTTCGGGTCGGTGGCGAGTTGCGCCACCGGCACCTGGTGCGCGCGATAGGTACCTTCGATCTGCTTGCCGTCGACGGTTGCCGGTCCGGTCCAGCCCTTGGGCGAGCGCAGCACGATCATCGGCCAGCGTGGCCGCCGGCTGAAACCATGGGCGCGGGCATCCGCCTGGATCTCCTTGATCCGGGCGACCGCCTGGTCGAGCGCACGTGCCATCAATCGATGCATCTGCGCCGGATCATCGCCTTCGACAAAGCAGGGCGCGTAGCCGTAACCCTCGAACAAGGCCTCGAGTTCATCCCGAGGCAGGCGCGCCAGAACGGTGGGGCCGGCGATCTTGTACCCGTTGAGGTGCAGGATGGGGAGCACCGCACCGTCCCGCACCGGGTTCAGGAACTTGTTGGAATGCCAACTGGTGGCAAGGGCGCCGGTCTCCGCCTCGCCGTCGCCGACGACGCAGGCGACGATCAGGTCCGGATTGTCGAAGGCCGCGCCGTAGGCGTGAGACAGGCAGTACCCGAGTTCACCGCCCTCGTTGATCGACCCTGGCGTCTCAGGTGCTACATGGCTGGGAATGCCGCCCGGGAAGGAGAACTGCTTGAACAGACGCTTCATGCCGGCGAGGTCCCGGGTGACTTCGGGGTAGAACTCGGTATAGCTGCCTTCGAGCCAGGTGTTGGCGACCAGCCCCGGCCCGCCATGTCCCGGGCCGGTGACGTAGAGCACGTTGAGGTCGCCCTGCCTGATGACGCGATTGAGATGCACGTAAACGAAGTTCAGGCCCGGCGTGGTGCCCCAGTGGCCCAGCAGCCGCGGCTTGACGTGCGCCAGCGTCAGGGGCTGGCGCAGCAGCGGATTGTCATACAGATAGATCTGGCCGACAGAGAGATAGTTTGCCGCGCGCCACCACCGATCCATCCGGTTCAGGAGATCGGCGCTCAGCACGTCGTCACCGGTCAAGGCGTTGCTGGTCGGAGCGTCGCTGGTCGGAGCGTCGCTGTTCGGCTGGGCATTCGCTTTCTTGCGGGTCACGGCAACCTCCTGGTATTGGGACGTACAGTGGGACGTGCAGTGGGCCGTAAATTGGACCGTACATTGGGACGTGTTGCGTCGTCTGACGCCATCCCTGCCACTCGACAAGTCCTTGCGTCGCTATCTGCGCACCAGTCTAACGCGCCAGGCGAAGGCGCCCGATGCAGGTAGGGAATATCCTCGCCGGTCCCCGCGATTGGGCATAATGCCTGCGGATGCCGATGACTCTGCATCGGCTCGGATGCGAGTGCCCCGACCGTCATGCCTGATTTTGATGCCCTGCTCCTGGCCCGGATCCAGTTCGGCTTCACCATCTCGTTCCACATCATCTTTCCGGCGCTGACGATCGGCCTGGCGAGCTACCTGGCGGTGCTGGAAGGCGGCTGGCTTTATACCAAGCGCCAGGTGTACCTGGACCTGTACCACTTCTGGCTCAAGATCTTCGCCGTTGCTTTCGGCATGGGGGTCGTATCCGGCCTGGTCATGGCTTATCAGTTCGGCACCAACTGGAGCGAGTTCTCGCGTTTCGCGGGCAGTGTCACCGGGCCGCTGCTCGCCTATGAGGTGCTGACGGCATTCTTCCTGGAGGCGGGTTTCCTCGGGGCGATGCTGTTCGGCCTGAATCGCGTGGGGCCCGGACTGCACTTCATGTCGACCATCGCCGTGGCGGTCGGCACCCTGATCTCGTCCACCTGGATCCTTGCGTCCAACAGCTGGATGCATACCCCTCAGGGCTACGAGATCATCAATGGCGCAATCGTACCGGTCAACTGGCTCGAGGTGATCTTCAATCCGTCGTTTCCCTACCGGCTCACCCACATGGTGACGGCGGCATTCCTTTCCACAGCACTCATGGTCGGCAGCGCTGCTGCCTGGCAACTGCTGCAAGGGCGCAGCAACGCCGCGATCCGGACCATGTTCTCGATGGCGATGTGGATGATCGTCTGCACCGCGCCGCTGCAGCTTTTCATCGGCGACTTGCATGGGCTCAACACCCTCAAGCACCAGCCGGCCAAGATCGCGGCGATGGAGGGGAACTGGGAGAACAAGCCCGGGGAGGGCGTGCCCCTGATCCTCTTCGGAATTCCCGACATGGCCGCCGAGACTACCCGTTACAAGCTGGAAGTGCCTCGCCTGGGCAGTCTGATCCTGACCCACAGCCTGGACGGGACCATCCCTGCGCTGAAGGACTTCGCGCCCGAGGACCGGCCGAACGCGACGATCGTCTTCTGGACCTTCCGGGTGATGGTCGGCCTCGGCATGCTCATGATTCTCCTGGGTGTGGTCGGCTTGTGGCTGCGCCGCGGCCGGCGCTTGTTCGAATCCCGTGCCTTCCTGCGCTTCGCGCTGGCGATGGGCCCGGCGGGCCTGGTCGCGATACTGGCCGGCTGGTTCACCACCGAGATCGGTCGGCAGCCCTGGGTGGTCTATGGCCTCATGCGCACCCGCGATGCAGTGTCCGCGCACGGCGTGGGGCAGCTTGGATTCACCCTGGCGCTCTTCGTGCTGGTCTACCTGGTGGTCTTCGGCGCCGGCACCATCTACGCCCTTCGACTGATCGCCGTCGGCCCGCTCACGAACGAGGGGGACGAACCGCCCGAAGGCGGGCCGGGCCAGAGCCATCATCAGATGCGGCCTTTGTCGGCGGCGCCCGACGCGCCCGCCGGGGCAGGGCGCACCAATCCGGGGGTGGGCTGAATGGGCGTCGATCTGGCATTGATCTGGGCCATCATCATCGCCTTCGGCATCATGATGTACGTGATCATGGATGGTTTCGACCTCGGCATCGGAATCCTCTTTCCGCTGGCCGACGACGATCATGACCGCGACGTCATGATGAATACCGTTGCGCCGGTGTGGGATGGCAACGAAACCTGGCTGGTGCTTGGCGGTGCCGGCCTGCTCGCGGCGTTTCCCCTTGCCTATGCCGTCATCCTGAGCGCGTTCTATCTGCCCCTGATCCTCATGCTGATCGGACTGGTGTTCCGGGGCGTGGCCTTCGAATTCCGCTTCAAGGCCACGGAAGACGGACGCCACTGGTGGGACAAGGCATTTACCGGCGGTTCGATCGCGGCTGCGTTCTTTCAGGGAGTGACCCTGGGCGCTTTCATCCAGGGGGTGCCGGTGAGCAACGGACAGTACGCCGGCGGCCCCTACGACTGGATCACGCCTTTCTCGATGTTTACCGGTGTCGGCCTGGTGATCGCCTATGCCCTGCTCGGTTGTACCTGGCTGATCATGAAGAGCGAGCACGCGCTGCAGACGCGGATGCGGGAACTCGGCGTCTACCTGGCCTGGGCCCTCTTCGTGGTGATCGTCCTGCTCAGTGGCTGGACGCCCCTGGCACTGCCGGCGATCGCCGAGCGCTGGTTCAGCCTGCCGAACCTCTTCTGGTTCCTGCCGGTGCCGGTCCTGGTGGTGCTCGCGATGTTCGGGTTGCTGCGAACGCTAGGCAGCGGTGCCAATGTAGCGCCGTTCCTGCTCACCCTGGCCTTGATATTCCTTTCCTACAGTGGCCTCGGTATCAGCCTGTGGCCCAACATCATCCCGCCGGACATCTCCGTCTGGGCCGCCGCCGGTCCCGACCAGAGCCTCGGCTTCGCGCTCGTCGGCACGCTCTTCATCGTGCCCTTCATCCTCATGTACACGGCCTGGGCCTACTGGATATTCCGCGGCAAGGTCCGGCGCGGAGACGGGTATCACTGAGTGCCGCGGCGCAGGCGTCCTCCGCCGGGTCCGCGCCGCGAGGCGGGCCGCGCGTCCGCCTCGGCTGGTGGCATCTGGGCGATCAGCGCGCAGCGCGGGCGAGGAGTCCGCCGCCGGGCCGCCCCAAGGCGGGCCATCCCGAACCGGGCCGGGCCGCTGGGTAAAGCGGCTGGGCTGGCTGCTGCTGTTCTGGGTGCTCGGTGTCGCCGCCATGGGCGTCGTCGCTTACCTCCTCCGGGCGGTGATGCGGCTGGTGGGGCTGACGACCTGAACGGATGTGACACAATCGCGCTTCGCTGCATTCTCACTTGATCCGGAGACAGGTCTGAAGCGCAAGGTCTTCCACGGCTGGCGGATGGTGGCCGCCGGTAGTGGCATCCAGTTCATGCAGGCAGCATTGCTCCATCAGGCCTTCGGCGCCTACTTTGCGGCCCTGGTCGACGAGCGTGACTGGAGCAAGACAGCGCTTTCCGGCGCTGCCGCGATGCAACCGATGGAGTCCGCGCTGCTCGGGCCGGTGCTCGGATGGATCGTCGACCGCTTCGGGCCGCAGGGCATGATCCGCATCGGCGTGGTGGCCTTCGGCCTGGGCTTCATCCTGCTGAGCCAGATCGACTCGCTGGCCGGGTTCTACGCCGCCTTCATCGTCATTGCCCTCGGCTCCAGCCTCTGCGGCTTCTTCCCGATCAACGTCGCGATCATCCACTGGTTTCAGCGCTATCGCGCCCGTGCCCTGTCCTCGGTCGGACTGGGGCTGGCCCTGGGCGGCGTCTTCGTGCCGGTCATCGCCTGGTCGATCCAGTCGCAAGGATGGCGTACGACAGCCTTCGTCTCCGGCGTGGTGGCGATACTGGCGGGTTGGCCCATGGCCCGGGTGTTCCGTCGAAGCCCGGCCGAGATCGGCGAAACGGTCGACGGCTTGCCGGAGCCCGCTGCCGCCCAGGGCCCGGGCGACGAGAACGGTTCTCCGGCGCCGGCCCTGCAGCCCGAATTCACCGCTCGCCAGGCCTTGCGGACACAGGCGTTCTGGATGATCTCCCTGGGCCACGGCTCCGCGCTGCTGGTGGTCTATGCGGTCAGCGTGCATGCGATCACTCACATGAAGGAAGGCCTCGGCTACACGCTGCCTCAGGCGTCGCTGGTCATCACGTTGATGACCGTCGCCCAGATCGGCGGCGTGCTGGTCGGATGGTGGCTCGGCGATCGTTTCGACAAGCGGCGCGTGGCGGCGCTGTGCATGGTGATGCATGCGGCGGGCCTGCTGATGCTGACCTACGCGGCCGGCTACCTGATGCTGGCCGGTTTCGCCTTGCTGCACGGCGGCGCATGGGGCCTGCGCGGCCCCTTCATGCAGGCGATCCGCGCGGATTACTTCGGTCGGCGCGCCATCGGGATGATCCTGGGGCTGTCCTCCCTGATCATCGTGTTCGGCCAGATCGGCGGGCCGATGATCGCCGGGCTGATGGCCGACGCGACCGGGTCCTACAGGGCGGGATTCACCGTACTCGCCGCCCTGGTCGGGTCGGGCTCCCTGTTCTTCCTGCTCGCCCGGCGTCCGATACTGGCGCGCTGACAAAGAAGTCACGAATCCATGACGAACCCGGCCGAAGCGCACCGACCACTTGCCGGCATCCGGGTGCTTGACCTGACCAATGTCCTCGCCGGCCCATTCTGCTGTCATCAGCTTGCGCATCTTGGCGCCGACGTGATCAAGGTGGAGGCCCCGGGTGCGGGTGACCTGGCGCGTCAGCTCGGCGCCGATCCGGAATTGAACCGGCGGCTGATGGGTGTTTCGTTCCTCGCCCAGAACGCGGGCAAGCGCTCGATCGCCATCGACCTGAAGCGGCCGGAGGGCAAGGCCGTGTTCCGCGCGATGGTGCGGTGCGCCGCCGTGGTGGTGGAGAATTTCCGGCCCGGCGTCATGGCGCGGCTGGGGCTGGGGTACGACTCGCTCACGGCGGAGAACCCGCGGCTGGTTTACTGCGCCATCTCGGGATTCGGCCAGGACGGTCCCCTCAGCGGCCTGCCGGCCTACGACCAGATCATCCAGGGCATGTCCGGGGTCATGAGCATCACCGGCGCTCCCGAGACGGCGCCGTACCGCGTCGGGTTCCCGGTGACCGATACGATCGGGGGATTGACCGCCGCTATGGCGGTCGCGGCCGCCCTGGCCGATACCCGGCGTGAAGGCGGCTGTTTCATCGATGTCTCGATGCTGGAGGCGACCATGGCGACCATGGGATGGGCGGTATCGAACCATCTCATCGCCGGCCGGCCGGCGGTCCCCATGGGCAACGACAATGCCACCGCCAGCCCGTCCGGCACGTTTCGAACGGCGGACGGCTTGCTCAACATCGCGGCCAACAAGCAGGAGCAGTTCGAGGCCTTGTGTCGGGTCATCGGATGCGAGTCCGCGCTGGCGGACGAGCGCTTCAGCGACCGCCAGGCCCGGCTGAGGCATCGGGCCGAACTCACCGACCTGATCGAGTCCCTGCTCTCGGCCGCCAGTGCGGCTCACTGGTGGCCGCTGCTCACGGCGGCCGGTGTTCCAGCCGGCCCGGTGGCCAGCATCGCCGAAGCGCTCGATCTGCCGCAGATCCGGGACCGCGGCCTGCTCGCGCGATTCGACCGCGTCCCGGGCGTCGATCGTCCGGTGACAGTGGTCCGAACCGGCCTCAAGATCAACGGCACCCCGCCCTCGGTGTCGACGCCGCCACCGGCCCTGGGCCAGGACAGCGTCGCGCTCCTGAGGGAGATCGGCTATTCGGATTCCGAGATCGAGCGGCTGCGCGATTCCGGGGCGGTATGAGCGTCGCCGCCATGCCCGCCTTTGGTCAATCCCTGCAGAAGTGACAGAATCACGGCTTTGGCAGTGCGCAAGCCGGTAGCCGCGCGGCGCGCCCTTTGCGCGCGGCCTGCCTGAGCTCACGGAGACGGGTTCTGGAAATTTCCTTTCACGACGAGATCGAATCGCTCAAGCTCGGCGATGGCGAGACCTTCCATGGCGAAGGCATCATGGCAGTCACCAAGGCACTGCTGCAGTCCGGCGTAACGTATGTAGGCGGCTATCAGGGCTCGCCGATCTCGCATCTGCTCGACGTGATGGTCCAGTCGCGCGACTACCTGGACGAGTTGGGCGTCCACGTCGAGGCCTGTACCAATGAATCCTCGGCAGCGGCGATGCTGGCCGCGTCCATCATGTATCCGGTGCGCGGCGCCGTGACCTGGAAGTCTATCGTCGGCACCAATGTCGCTTCTGATGCCTTGTCCAACCTGTCGTCCCCGGGAGTCCTGGGCGGTGCTCTTATCGTCGTCGGCGAGGACTACGGCGAGGGTGCCAGCGTGATCCAGGAACGAACCCACGCATTCGCGATGAAGTCGGCGATGTGGCTGATGGATCCGCGCCCGGACCTGCCGACGATCGTCCGAATGGTGGAAAAGGGTTTCGAGCTCTCCGAAGCGTCCAATACGCCGGTGATGATGGAACTGCGCATCCGGGCCTGCCACGTCCGCGGGAGTTTTCAGGCCCGCAGCAATCTCGCGCCTGCCATCTCCAGCCGTCAGCTTCAGCAGGAACCGGCCAAGTTCCAGTACGCCCGGCTGGCCCACCCGCCCGCGACTTTCCAGCACGAGAAGCTGAAGTACGACGTGCGGATGCCCGCGGCGCGCCGGTTCATAGAGGCCGCCGGGCTCAACGAATTCGTCGACGGCCGCCACCAGGAAGTGGGACTCATCGTGCAGGGCGGCATCTACAACAGCGTGATCCGGGCGCTGCAGATCGCCGGCCTTGCCGATCATTTCGGCGGATCCGCGATCCCGCTGCTGGTGCTCAACGTCGTGTATCCGCTGGTGCCCGGCGAAATAGAGCGCTTCTGCGCCGGCAAGCGTGCCGTGCTGGTGCTGGAGGAAGGGCAGCCCGAGTTCATCGAGCAGGAAATCGCGACGCTGCTGCGCCGGGCCGACCTGCCGACCCGACTGCACGGCAAGGATCGGATGCATATGGGCGGTGAGTACACCGCCGATCGTGTGCTGGCAGGATTGTTGACATTTCTGGCTGATCACCTGCCGACGGTGGATCTTGTGCCCGGACGCCAGTACGGGGAGGCCGTCCTTGCGCTTCGGCACGAGGCCGCCGAGCGACTCGGGTCGCCTGTGCCCGCACGGCCACCGAATTTCTGCACCGGCTGCCCTGAGCGGCCGGTGTTCGCCGCGCTCAAACTGGTCGAGCGGGAAGTGGGCAAGCTGCATATATCAGCGGATATCGGCTGTCACGCTCTTGCCACGTTCGAGCCTTTTTCGTTCGGCAACTCCATTCTGGGATACGGAATGAGCATGGCGTCGAGCGCGGCGGTCAAGAACTTCTCCGCCCGGCGGCCGGTGGCGATCATGGGGGACGGCGGTTTCTGGCATAACGGCCTGCTGTCCGGCGTATCCTCGACCCTCTTGAACAAGGGTGACGGGGTGCTGGTCATCATGAAGAACGGCTACACCTCCGCCACCGGTACCCAGGAAACGGTGTCGACACCGCGGTCGGAATCGAAACGGGTGGCCGAGGGCAGCAGTGCAACCGCCTCCGAGATGACGATAGAGAACACCCTGAAGGGCATGGGCGTGAAGTGGCTGCGGACGGTGGACAACTATCGTGTCGCGTCGGTTCGCAAGGTGCTCCGCCAGGCGATCACCTCGCCGTTCACCGGTCTCAAGGTCGTCATCGCCGATGGCGAATGCCAGCTCGAGCGCCAGCGTCGGCTGCGGCCGGTCCGCGCCCGACGGCTGAAGGATGGGCTGCGGGTGGTCCGTACCCGCTACGGCGTGGACGAGGATACCTGCACCGGCGATCATTCGTGCATCCGCCTCTCGGGATGTCCCACCCTGACCGTCAAGGAATCAGGCGACCCGCTCAAGCGCACACCGGTGGCCCATGTGACCAATGGCTGTGTCGGCTGCGGCCTGTGCGGTGAGGTCGCGATGGCCGCGGTGCTGTGTCCATCCTTTCATCGGATCGAGATCGTGACGCATCCGAGCCGCTGGGACCGTCTTGCCGACCGGCTCAACCGGTTTGCGATCGGACTGATGCAACGCCGGTCATGAGCACGAGCGCGGCTGCGGCTCCTCAGGACCCGCCGGCGGTTGTACCGCGCGCGGTATTGATCGCCGCGCTCGGTGGAGAAGGCGGCGGTGTGCTGGCAGACTGGCTGGTGAAGTGCGCCCTGCGCAGCGGACTTGCGGTACAGGCCACGTCGGTGCCCGGTGTCGCCCAGCGCACCGGCGCCACCAGCTATTACCTGGAATGGCTCGACCGGCCGTTACCCCACGGTGCTCCCTCGCCGGTGTTTTCGCTCAATCCGCTGCCGGGCAGGGTGGATGTTCTGCTCGCCAGCGAGGCGGTGGAGGCGGCGCGGATGATCGAGCGCGGCTTCGTTTCCGCCGATCGTACCGTTCTTATTGCGTCGACCCACCGCGTTTACACCACGGCGGAAAAGATGCACACGGTGGACGGCCGCTATGACACGGTTCGCGTCCAGGCTGCGGCCCGCGGCCTGGCGCGGCGGGCCGTTCTCCTCGACCTGGAAGCGGCCGCGACACGGCACGGCACGAACCTGTCCGCCGTGATGTTCGGTGCCCTTGCCGGTGCCGGCGTACTCCCGTGGTCGAGCGCGCTGTGCGAGACGGTGATCGCGGAGTCGGGGCGCGGGGTGGCGGCCAGCCTGGCGGGATTTCGCGACACCTGCGGCCAGGTCGCCGATGCCAGCCGCCAGCCCGCGGCTGCCGCCCCCGCCGTCACCCGAAGTGGGCAAGCCGACGCCGACGCGCGCCGCATACTGCAGATGGCGGAAGTGCCGGACCCGCTGCAGGAGCAATGGTGGCGACGGATCGCAGGGCTGCCGCAGTCGATGCAGACGATCGCGGCCCACGGCGCGGCGCGGTGCCACGACTACCAGGATCCTGCCTACGGCGACAGCTACCTCGAATCCCTCGCCGCGCTTTCGGCGGCCGCCGGGGACGATGTGGCCGCCGGCTCCACGGCCGCCGTCGCGCTGGAGGAGGCCGCGCGCCAATTGGCGCTGTGGATGTGTTTCGAGGATGTGATCCGGGTGGCGGACTTGAAGTCCCGCGGCAGCCGCTACCTGCGCCTGCGGGCCGAGGCCCAGGCCACGCCGGAGCAGGTCGTGCGGGTCGTCGAATACCTGAAGCCGGGTGTGGAAGAGATCGCCGCGGTCATGCCGCAGCGGTTCGGCGCGTGGTTGCTGGGCAAGGCCGCCGACGGTGGCTGGCTCGCCCGGGCCCAGGTCGGTCTTCACATCCGCTCATCCAGCCTTTGGGGCCACTTGCTGCTGCGGCTGCTCGCCCGCATGAGGCCGTGGCGCCGGTCCTCGCTCCGGTTCGCTCAGGAGCAGGAGGCGATGACGGCCTGGCTGCAGGCGCTGGCCCTGGTCCTGCCGGCGTCGCCTGGTTTTGCGGCCGCTCTCGCAGGCCTGCCGCAGGTCCTGAAGGGTTATGGGGAGACCCTGGTGCGGGGGCGGCATAATTATGCAAGGCTTTGGGCGACCCACGTCGCGCCGTCGCTCGCAGAAGGGGCCGACTTGACCGAATCGGCATCGCGCTTGAAGGACGCGCTGGCGGCCGCGCTCGTTACTTCGGAGGCGACGGCCGATCAGTCCGCCGTTGGCGCCAGCGCCGCAATCCCCGCCACCAACACGATCCGCTGGATGCAGCGGCCTGGACGCAACGCGTGACCGAAGCCGCTTGCCTATTTTTCTCGATGAGGAACCGACGATGAACGCACCGGCCGATCCCCTGCTGCGGGCCGCCAGCCTGGACGACAAGTACAGCGCGACCGATGGCGCAGCCTACCTGACCGGCACCCAGGCGCTGGTTCGCCTGCCGCTCATGCAGCGCCAGCGCGACCAGGCCTCAGGCCTGAACACAGCCGGCTACATCTCGGGTTATCGGGGCTCGCCGATCGGCGGCTACGATCTCGCGCTCGCCAAGGCCAAGTCTCACCTCGACAGCCACCACATCCGCTTCGTGCCGGGGGTCAACGAGGATCTGGCGGCTACGGCGATCTGGGGCACCCAGCAGGTCAACGCCTTTCCCGGTGCCCGCTATGACGGCGTGTTCGGTATCTGGTACGGCAAGGGTCCCGGCGTGGACCGCTCGGGCGACGTCCTGCGCCACGCCAACCAGGCCGGCAGTTCGGCGCACGGCGGTGTGCTGGCCATCGGCGGCGACGATCATGGCGCGAAGTCGTCGACCATCGCGGCCCAGACCGATTTCATCTTCAAGGCGGTGTCGATGCCGGTGCTTGCTCCCGCCACCGTGCAGGACTACATCGATCTTGGCCTGCACGGTTTCGCGCTGTCGCGCTTCAGCGGGCTGTGGGTCGGATTCAAGGCAGTGACCGACACCATCGAGGCGTCGGGCATCGTCGACGTCGCCCTCGATCGGGTACGCATCGTCCTCCCGGACGGCGTTGCGATGCCGGCGGGCGGGCTCAACCTGCGCTGGCCGGAAGAGCCGTTCCTCAAGCTCGAGGAGCGGCTCAGTGTCTACAAGCTGCCGGCGGCGCTGGCCTATGCCCGGGCCAATCGCCTGGACAGCAATGTCTTCGGCCGGCCCGACGGCGAAGCGTCCCGGTTGGGCATCGTCAGCACCGGCAAGACCTGGCTCGATGTGATGCAGGCGCTGCTGGATCTTGGCATCGACGATGCCGTCGCGAAGCAGATCGGCCTGAAGGTCTACAAGGTCGCCATGCCGTGGCCGCTGGAGCCCGAAGGCATGGCCCGCTTTGCCACGGGTTGCCAGGAATTGCTCGTGATCGAGGAGAAGCGGTCTCTCATCGAAGGCCAGTTGAAGGAAGCACTGTATCCCCTGGCCGAGCGCCCGGTGGTTGTCGGCAAGTCCGACGAGCGCGGCGCGCCGCTGCTGCCCGAGTGGGGAGAGCTTTCACCCGCCTCATGCGCCCGGATCATCGCAGTGCGGCTGTTGCAGTGGCAGGCGCAGGCCGGAGATGACCGCGGCGAATTGCCCCAGGGGCTGGTTCAGCGGATTCTGCAGCGGCTGTCCCTGCTCGATGCCAAGGCGGCTGAAGGCGCGAAGAAGGTCGTATCGCTCGATCGGATTCCCTATTTCTGCTCCGGCTGTCCCCACAGTACGTCGACCCGCGTTCCCGAGGGATCGCGCGCGCTCGCCGGAATCGGATGCCATTACATGGCGCAGTGGATGGACCGGTCCACCGCGACCTTCACGCAAATGGGCGGCGAGGGCATGACCTGGGTCGGGCAGGCGCCGTTCTCCGAGACCGGTCACGTCTTCCAGAACCTCGGCGACGGCACCTGGTTCCATTCCGGTTCGCTGGCGATCCGCCATGCAGTCGCCACCAACACGCCGATCACCTACAAGATCCTGTTCAACGATGCGGTGGCCATGACCGGTGGCCAGGCACATGACGGGCAGGTCAATCCGCAGATGATCACGCGCCAGGTCCGTGCCGAAGGGGTGCAGCGCGTCGTGGTGGTGACCGACGATCCGCAGAAGTACCCGGCCGACTACTTCGAGCCCGGGATCGACGTGTTCCATCGGGAGCGCCTGGACGAAGTGCAGCGCGATCTGCGCGAATACAAGGGTGTGTCGGTCCTGGTCTACGACCAGACCTGCGCGGCCGAAAAGCGTCGCCGCCGCAAGCGCGGTGCCTTCCCCGATCCCCAGAAGCGGGCATTCATCAACGAGTCGGTCTGTGAAGGATGCGGCGACTGCGGCGTTGCTTCGAACTGCGTGTCGGTGGAGCCCCTGGAAACCGAATTCGGCCGCAAGCGGTTGATCAACCAGTCGTCCTGCAACAAGGATTACTCCTGCATCAACGGGTTCTGCCCCAGCTTCGTCAGCGTCCTGGGCGGCAAACTGCGCCGGCCCGGGGTGGCACCGAAGGCGCAGCCCCAGGCCGGCGCGGTGTCGGCGTCGCCGGCTGCATCAGGTCCTGCGCCCGAGGCCGCCGTGTCGCCGGCCGCAGGCCTCGCATCGCCGGATCTGCCGCAGATCCAGGGCTCGTTCGCGCTGCTGGTCACCGGCATCGGTGGCACCGGCGTGGTCACGATCGGTCAGATCCTCGGCATGGCGGCGCACCTGGAGGGAAAGGGTGTCACGGTCCTGGACATGGCCGGCCTGGCCCAGAAGAACGGTGCGGTCATGAGTTTCGTGCGATTCGGCAATCCCGGCGAGCCCTTGTACGCGCCGCGGATCGGCACCGCTGCCGCTGACGCGGTGCTGGGTTGCGACATCGTCGTCACAGCGGGCTCGGATTCGGTAGGCCGGATGGCGGCGGGCCGAACGCGTGTGGTGACCAATCTGGCGGCAACCCCGACGGCGGATTTCACCCGGAATGCCGATCTGGCGTTTCCGTCCGAGGCCATGTCGTCGGCGATCACCGACGCGGTTGGTGCCGACAACGCCGCCTTCGTGGACGCAACCCGTCTGGCCACCGCGCTGATGGGCGATTCCATCGCCACCAATCTGTTCATGCTCGGCTATGCCTGGCAGGCGGGCATGATTCCGCTTTCGGCGGCAGCGATCGAGCGCGCCATCGAGCTGAACGAGGTGTCGGTCGATGCGAACAAGCGCGCATTCGCGTGGGGACGCAAGGCGGTCGTGGACCTCGAGGCGGTCGAGCGTGCTGCCGCTCCGGCGACGCCGGTCCGCATCATGCCACTGACGCGTCGGAAGGCCCCCTTGCTGGAGGACACGATCGCCATTCGCCGGGAGTTCCTGGTCAAGTACCAGAGCGAGCGCTATGCCAGACGCTACAGCCGGCTGGTCGAGCGGGTGCGCGCGGCAGAGCAGACCCGGATCGGCGATGGGAAGTTTCGCCTGACCGAGGCGGTGGCCCGGTATTTCTTCAAGCTGATGGCTTACAAGGACGAGTACGAAGTCGCGCGGCTGTATACCGACGGCGCGTTCGAGCAGCGGCTCTCCAACCAGTTCGAAGGCGACTACACGCTGGTGTTCCACCTGGCGCCGCCCCTGCTTGCACGGCGCAACGCCAAGGGCGAACTGATGAAGCGCGAATTCGGTCCCTGGGTCTTCAAGGCGTTCAAGATTCTGGCCAGGCTGCGCCGCTTGCGCGGGACGCCGCTCGATCCATTCGGACGCACGACGGAGCGGCGCACCGAGCGTCAGCTGATCGTGGACTATGAGGCGATGGTGGACAGGCTCCTGGTCGACCTCGATCACGCGCGGCTGGGAGTGGCCGTGCAGTTGGCATCGTTGCCCGAACAGATTCGAGGCTTCGGGCACGTGAAAGAACGTCACCTGCAGGCCGCTCAGACGAGGCGCCAGGAACTGCTGGCGCAGTACGATCATCCGCAGACCGTGGCCCAGGCCGCTTGACTGCCTGCCGTGCGCCGCCCGGCCGGCGGCGCATGACACGGCCCGGGATTATTGCTGTAATATAGGGCCTGACCGCAGCAGGCAGGTCCCGCAAGAAGAGGGACATCACGCGGCGTCGGTCGATCCAGGGTCGGGCTGATGGGTGCATGAGCGCCGCGCCGCCCCGGAAATGATCAGCCGCTGCCGTGCAGGACGCCAGGCGCCAAAGCCGGCAGATACCAGTTTCATCCTGCCGCCTTCCGAAGATGCTGAAAGAAGGCGGTGCGCATGTGCGATGCGCGAAATACCGGTAACGGATCCATTCAGTAGTCCCTGCTTGCGCGTGACCGGCCCGACCTTGGAATTCTGCGTTGTCACCGTTCGTGCGGTGCCGACAGATCGGCTGACCTGATTTGAGACTTTCTCACGGCTATAGGTAGATGAACACTTCCGACGTCAAGCGCGTGCTGGAAGGCGCTTTGTTGTGTGCCTCCAAGCCGCTGACCGTCAGCGAACTGCGCCAGGTTTTCTCCGATGACGTCGCTGTATCACCCGATACGGTGCGCGCGTTGCTGGAGTCGCTGCGCGAGGACTGGAAAGGGCGGTCGGTGGAGCTTGCGACGCTTGCTACCGGCTGGCGCTTCCAGAGCGCACCGGATATCGCCCGTTTCGTCGTCCGGCTGTACCCCGAGAAGACCCCCCGTTATTCGCGGGCCGTCATGGAAACACTGGCCATCATTGCCTACCGACAACCCGTCACCCGGGGTGACATCGAGGAGATCCGAGGCGTGACCGTTTCGTCGCAGATCATCAAGACCCTCGAGGAACGGGGCTGGATCGACCAGGTCGGGGTCAAGGATGTACCCGGCCGCCCGGCCTTGTTCGCGACGACCAGGCAGTTTCTCGACGACGTCGGGCTGCGCGCACTGTCTGAGCTGCCCACCCTCGAGGACGGCGAGTCGCCCGGAGCCGCCCTGGCGGCGCCACTGCTGGCCGAGCACCTGCAACCCGCCGATGCTGCCGATGCTGTTGATGCCGCCGATCCCGCCGCACCCGCCGACCCGCCGATCCCGCCGCATCCGACTTGCCGGCCGACCCTGATGCGCGGGCAGCATCGGAGCCGTCCGGCGACGTAGCGGACCGCCCTTCTGATCCGGCTGGAACCGCCGGGTCCGATATTGGAGATGGCGCCGCCGGCGACTTGCAGCATTCCAACCGATCCCAGGCCACCGAGGCGTCCCGGGATTCCAGGGTATCTCCCGATCCCGATCGCGAAACCCAGCCCTCTTCGATTGAAGCGAAGCCGGCGGCTTAGACCGCCATCAACCCGGCAAGACACGCATGAATACAGATCACGACATTTCGGGTCAGGAATCCAGTCACCCTGCCGACGGCGAAACGGGAAGGGGGCGCGTCGCCACCGGCTCTGATCCCGCAGCACCGGAAGCAGGGACCGGACAGGCGTCGGCCGACGCGGCTTCGACGGCCGGGTCGGGTGCGGATTCCCGGTCGTCGGCAGGCGAGTCCGGCGCGGATAGCGCGGCGGGTGATGGTGCCGCCGGGGGGCCGGTGCGAGGCCGGTTCGGGAGACGTCGCGGGCGACGGGGTAACGGGCGCCGCCGCAGCGGACCGGGTGAGGGCGCAGTCGCCGGGGAGGTTGGCGAGGGCGTTGACCCCACCGGCGATGCGAGCACGCAGGCCGACTTTACGGATGCGGCCATGAATTCCGACGACGAATTGCCGGCTGGGGATTCCGGTGAGGGCGGCGACGACGTGGTGATACCGGTGTTCGCCAGGCCGGGCTACCTGGGGCTGAACGCCGGGACATCGCGCAAGGGCGTGAGCCGCGGTTCGCCCCGGGTGGATGACGAGTCATCCAAGCTGCACAAGATCCTGGCGGATGCGGGCATCGGTTCGCGCCGCGAAATGGAGGAGCTGATTCTTGCCGGACGGGTCTCGGTGAACGGGCAGCCTGCCCATGTCGGCCAGCGCATCGGCGCCACCGACCAGATCCGGGTCAACGGTCGGACCCTGGCGCGCAAGCGCGTCGCGGTGCCCGCTCGGGTGCTGCTGTACCACAAGCCCGCGGGTGAGGTCGTCACCCGTGACGATCCGGAGCGCAGGCCCCGGGTGTTCGACCGCCTCCCCAAGCTTCGGGGTGCCCGGTGGATCGCCGTCGGGCGGCTCGACCTCAACAGCGAGGGGCTGCTGATGTTCACGACCGCAGGCGACCTCGCCAATCGCCTGATGCATCCCCGCTATGGCTGGGAGCGCGAATACGCGGTCCGCGTACTGGGGCGTGTGGACGAGGAGCTCCGCGCCCGTCTGCTTGCCGGCGTCGAACTGGAAGATGGACCTGCCCAGTTCTCGGAACTCCAGGATATCGGCGGTGACGGCGCCAATCACTGGTATCGGGTCGTGATCAGCGAGGGCCGCAATCGCGAGGTACGCCGGATATTCGAAGCGGTCGGGCTGACGGTATCGCGACTCGTCCGGATCCGGTTCGGCCCGGTCGCGCTGCCGCCCCGGCTCAGCCGGGGGCGGGTTGTCGAACTGGCCGAGGCTGAGGTCGCCCAGTTGCTCAAGCAGGTCAAGCAGATGACTGTGGGGATCGACAAGCGCACGGCGAAGCCGACGGCGACCGGTGCCGACGATACCGACCCAGGTGTGCCCGGATCGTTCCCGGCTGCCGCCGAATCCGGCCGGGCCGTGGCCGGCGAGCGGGGCCCGCGGGTCAGAGGGCGACAGCGGGAACGTGGGCGTCGCGATGATGTTCAGGACGTCACCGGACCGGCATCGGACGAGCCGGACTTGCAGGACAATGCCCGGCCGGCATCGGAAGTGGAGGACGATCGCCTGCCGGTCGAGCTGCTCGCCGCCGATCCTGGTCGGATTCCGGACGAAGGGGGCCAGCCGGTGCGCGGTCGCGGCGCCCGCGCCGGCGCGTCGCCCCGGAGCCGCCGGGCTCGACCCGGCGCCGGCGAGACCGCGCCCCGAACCGGGCGCGCAGCCGGTCTGCCCGCTGACGAGGACGCGGATTTCAACGTGGCCGTTGAAGAGGTCGCCGAGTGGCAGCGTGGCGATGAACAACCGCCTGCCGGCGCCCTGCCGGCGCACCCGACTCACTACAGCGGCGATACCGAGTGGGGCGACGACGAGAACGTGGAGCATCAGGACGACAACATCGGCAATCGACTTCATGAGCCGCGAGACGCCAAGGCAGCGGCCGGGCGACAGTCGGTCGGAAGAGTCAATGTCGAGGACGACGATTGGCAGCCCGCTTCCGATACCGCCCATCTGGAAGGCATCACCCGCTCGATGCGCAAGGACAGCCGCCAACAGCGATATGGCGCCGTGCCGGGCTTCGCGGCCAAGGTCGGCGTGCCCCGTGATCCCAACGCGCCGCCTCGGCAGCGCGCGGCCAAGCCCTTCGGGCAGCAGCGCAGCAAGCGCGGCGGCAAGGCGGGCGGCAACATCGGCGCCGGTTTCGGCGGCGGTCTCGCCAATGCTAGCGGCAATACCGGTGGCAGGGGCGGCAGCGGCAACGCGAACGGAAACGTCGCCGCAAAACGCAGCGGCCGGCGTCGCTCATCCGCCGGCAAGGGTCGTCCACCCGGCTGACCCGGACCGTAAACAGGGTGTGGCCTCCTTGGAATCAGGGGGGGCGTGGGTTATACTCCGTGAGCTAAGGAATCCTCAAGCTCATGTCCTGCTGATCCATCGGCGCCGGATTTATCGGGCCTCAGGCATCGCTGACGCGGCGTGGTCTCAGAACTAGAAAAGAATGGGCTGGCTAAGCCCATTTTTTTTTCCACGCGGTGCAGCGTATTGAGAGCGGCCGGCAGTGGTAATCGGCAGCGGCAGTCGGCGGTCGTAGTGGGTTCCGCGAGAAGGGTTCCGCGAGAAAATCGCCTGGGTGGACGCATTCGGGGCAAAGGATTAGCGATGGTTGCCACGCCAGGAGGCGAATTGGCGTTGATGATCGAGCCGGTGATAGGCTCGATGGGATATGAGCTGGTCGATGTGGAGTTCGGCGCAGGTGGGTTGTTGCGCGTCGTCATCGATGTTTCCGGCGGGGCACGTCATATCCAGGTGGAGGACTGCGAAAAGGTCAGCCATCAGTTGGGACGGCTGTTCATGGTCGAGAACGTCGACTACGCCCGGTTGGAAATTTCATCGCCAGGGTTGGACAGGCCGTTGAAGCGGCCGGCGGATTTCGTGCGTTTTGCCGGCGAGAAAGTGACGGTCCGGATGCGGCAGGCGATTGACGGGCGGCGCCAGTTCACTGGTGTCCTGCAACGCGGCGATCCGGAAGACGCCTCCCGCTGGGTGCTGTACTGGTCGGATGAACCCGCGATGGCGCCCGCAGGCCGGGGCGCGAAGGGCAGGGCCCGGGGCTCTGCCGGCGGTGCCAAGGGCGGCAGGAGCGGCAAAGGCGCTGCCCGGGCAGCGGTTGCGGCTCGGGGTCACAAGGGGGCTGCGCCTGTGCAGTCCGGCTCCGGTGACGAGGGCGGTGCGGTTGGTACAGGTGCTGAAGGGCAGCCGCAAGGACAGCGGTTGGACTTCACGTTGGATCAGATAGAGAAGGCGCGGCTGGTGCCGAAGCTTGTTTTCTAGGGGTGCGGTTATGCAGGGTCGGGAGTTATTGCTGATGGTGGACGCGCTGGCGCGCGAAAAAAACGTCGCCCGCGACGTGGTTTTCGGCGCGCTCGAAAGCGCCCTCGCCTCGGCAACCAAGAAGCGTTACAAGGACGAAGTCGACGTCAGGGTCGCGATCGACCGCAGCAGCGGGGATTACGAAACCTTCCGGCGCTGGCTGGTGGTGCCTGACGGGGAACTCGAGGATCACGACCTGCAGATCATCCTTGCCGAGGCGACCAAGCAGCTTGCCGACATCCAGATCGGCGACTTCGTCGAGGAAGAACTGGAGCCGGTGGAGTTCGGCCGTATCGGTGC
This sequence comes from uncultured beta proteobacterium, assembly GCA_963834335.1. Taxonomy (GTDB): domain Bacteria; phylum Pseudomonadota; class Gammaproteobacteria; order Burkholderiales; family Burkholderiaceae_E; genus Lautropia. The sequence continues at coordinate 1,486,239 of CAWIBK010000009.1, forward strand.
GCAGGCGGCCAAGCAGGTGATCCTGCAGAAGATCCGCGACGCGGAACGCGACCAGATCATCAACGATTTCCTGGCGCGCGGCGATTCGCTGCTGTCCGGAACGGTCAAGCGGATCGATCGCGAGGGCGCGGTCATCGAGTCGGGTCGTATCGAGGCGCGCCTGCCGAGGGACCAGATGATCCCCAAAGAGAATCTGCGAAACGGCGACAGGGTCCGCGCCTGGGTCTCCAAGATCAATCGTGAAGGCCGGGGGCCGCAGCTGTTCCTTTCGCGAACCGCCCCCGAGTTCATCATGAAGCTGTTTGAACTCGAAGTGCCGGAGATCGAACAAGGCTTGCTGCAGATCAAGGCTGCCGCTCGCGACGCCGGCGTGCGCGCCAAGATCGCCGTGTTCACCACGGACCGTCGCATCGACCCGATCGGCACCTGTGTCGGCGTGCGTGGTTCGCGGGTGCAGGCGGTTACCCAGGAACTGGCCGGAGAGCGCGTCGACATCGTGCTGTGGTCGGAGGATCCGGCGCAGTTCGTCATCGGAGCGCTCGCACCCGCCAATGTGTCCTCGATCCTGGTAGACGAGGAGCGCCACGCCATGGACGTGGTCGTCGACGAGGACAACCTGGCGCTTGCAATCGGCACCGGCGGGCGCAACGTGCGGCTGGCGTCGGAGCTGACCGGCTGGCAGATCAACCTGATGTCGGCCGAGGAAAGCGAACAGAAACAGCACGACGAGCGAGCGGTGATCCAGAAGAGCTTCATGGATCAGCTCGACGTGGACGCGGAAGTGGCGGACATCCTGATCGACGAAGGGTTTACCGGCCTCGAGGAGATCGCCTATGTGCCGATCACCGAGATGCTGGAGATCGATGCGTTCGATGAAGGGACGGTCAACGAACTCCGCGAGCGCGCCCGCAACGTCCTGCTGACGCAGGCGATCGCCACCGAAGAGAAGCTCAACACCACCAGCGACGATTTGTTGTCCCTGGAAGGCATGGATCGGGACCTCGCCGCCAAGCTGGCGGATGCCAACGTGCATACGCGCGATGAACTGGCGGAGCTGGCGGTGGACGAACTGGTCGAAGCCACCCAGATGGATGAGCATCGAGCCAAGGAACTGATCATGAAGGCGCGGGCACACTGGTTCGAGGGTGAGAATGCCTGAGCCGGTCCAGTATCAGCACGAAGCGCGATGGACATCCCAGCTCGCGTGATTTGTCGGTAGTATCGGAAGGAACCTAATGGCCAGTACGAACGTTGAGACATTTGCTGCGGAACTGAAAGTGCCGGCTGATGTGCTGCTCGAGCAGCTCAAAGCCGCCGGCGTGGACAAGTCGTCAGCCGGCGACCCGCTTACCGAGACGGACAAGGAACAGCTGTTGACCGCGCTGCGGGCCGCCCACGGCGGTGCAGACGGCAAGAAGCAGAAGATCACGGTCGTTCGGAAGCAGACCTCCGAGATCAAGCAGGCCGACGCGACCGGCAAGGCCCGCACGATCCAGGTCGAGGTCCGCAAGAAGCGCACCTTCGTCAAGCGTGACGCCCCGGAGGCGGTCCCTGCGCCGGAACCGGTAGTGGCTGCACCGCCGGTGATCTCCGCCAGTTCGGTGATCGATGAAGAGCAGCGCCGCTTGCGCGAAGAGGAAGACCGCCGCCAGCAGGAGCTGATCGAGCGCCAGGGCAAGGAGCTGCGCGAAAAGACCGACCGCCTGGAGCGGGACAAGTTGCGCGAGGCGGAAGCCGCTGCGGAAGCGCAACGACGCGAAGAGGAGTGGCAGCAGGAGCAGCAGCGCCTGGCCCAATTGCATACCGAAGGCACCAAGAAGCAGCAGCACGCGGCGGAGCAGGCCGCCCAGGCGACCGCGACCGCTGCGTCGGATGCGGCCAAGAAGGCCAAGGAGGCCGCAGACTTCTCCACCGCCGCACGCCGCAAGGCCGAAGACGAGGTGGCAGCCATCAACCGCCTGCTGAGCGAAAGCCGCAAGCCGCCGGCTCCCCCGCCTGCCGTGGAAGCGGTTGCTGCGCCGGCGAAGCCGCTGGATGCCGCGGCAACTGCAGCGGCGCGCCGTTCCGGTACCCTGCACAAGCCGGCTGTCGGCGCCGAGGCGTCGGCCCCGGGCGCTGCCGCAACCGACGCGACCGGCGCGCGCAAGCACGTCAAATCAGAGAAGTTGTCGTCGACCTGGCAGGAAGAAGCCGCCAAGCGCCGCCAGATCAAGACTCGTGGCGACGCCGGTGCCAACACCGGCTGGCGTGGCGCGCGCGGTCCTCGCCGCCCCGGAGACCGGCACGGTGGACGCCAGAGCATGACGCCGCAGCCCGCCGCCGAGCAGGTGGTGCGGGAAGTCCACGTGCCCGAAACCATCTCGGTGGCAGACCTGTCGCACAAGATGTCGATCAAGGCGACCGAGGTCATCAAGTACCTGATGAAACTGGGGCAGATGGTCACGATCAATCAGGTGCTGGACCAGGAAACGGCCATGATCCTGGTTGAGGAGATGGGCCACAAGGCAATCGCCGCCACGCTGGACGATCCGGAGGCGATGCTGGACGACGTCGGTGTGGAGAGCAGCGATGGTCCGGCCGAATCCCGTCCACCGGTCGTGACGGTGATGGGTCACGTCGATCACGGCAAGACCTCCTTGCTCGACCACATCCGGCGTGCCAAGGTGGCCGCAGGCGAGGCCGGCGGAATCACGCAGCACATCGGCGCTTATCACGTCGAAACGCCGCGCGGCGTGGTGACATTCCTGGATACCCCGGGACACGCTGCGTTTACCGCGATGCGCGCGCGCGGTGCCAAGGCGACCGACATCGTGATCCTGGTCGTGGCAGCCGACGACGGCGTCATGCCGCAGACGATCGAGGCGATCGCCCATGCCAAGGCGGCCAACGTGCCCCTGGTGGTGGCCATCAACAAGATCGACAAGCCGGAGGCCAACCTTGAGCGCGTGCGCCAGGAACTGGTCGCGCAGAGCGTCGTTCCCGAGGAATATGGCGGCGACGTTCCGTTCGTGGGCGTATCGGCCAAGACCGGCGCGGGAATCGATGATCTCCTGGAGAACGTGCTGTTGCAGGCCGAGGTGCTGGAACTGAAAGCGCCGGTGAAGGCCGCTGCCAAGGGGCTCGTGATAGAGGCTCGCCTCGACAAGGGTCGCGGTCCGGTGGCAACGGTGCTGGTGCAGTCCGGCACGCTGCGTCGCGGCGATACCCTGCTGGTCGGTTCCACCTATGGTCGGGTCCGGGCCATGCTGGATGAAGCCGGGAAATCCATCGACGAAGCCACGCCTTCCATACCGGTGGAGATCCAGGGCCTCAATGAAGTGCCGCAGGCCGGTGAGGAAGTGATCGCGTTGCCCGATGAACGCAAGGCGCGCGAGATCGCTCTGTTCCGTCAGGGCAAATTCCGCGACGTCAGGCTGGCACGCCAGCAGGCTGCCAACCTGGAGAACATGTTCGATACGATCGGCGAGGGCGAAGTCAAGACGCTGGCGCTGATCATCAAGGCGGACGTGCAGGGTTCCCAGGAAGCGCTCAGTCATGCCATGCTCAAGCTGGCCAACGACGAGATCAAGGTCGCCATCGTGCATGGCCAGGTCGGCGGTATTACAGAGAGCGATGTGAACCTGGCCGTGGCCTCCAAGGCGGTCATCATCGGCTTCAATGTTCGTGCCGACCAGGCGGCCCGCAAGATGGCCGAGGCCAATGGCATCGACATCCGCTACTACAACATCATCTACGACGCCGTGGATGACGTGAAGTCGGCCATGGAAGGAATGCTGTCGCCGGAGAAGAAGGAAACAATTCTCGGCCTGGTGGAAATCAGGCAGGTGTTCAAGGTCACCAAGGTCGGCACGGTCGCCGGTTGCCGGGTCATGGAGGGCGTTGTCCGCCGGGATTCCGACATCCGCCTGCTGCGCGATTCCGTGGTTGTCTGGACGGGCAAGCTCGATTCGCTCAAGCGCTTCAAGGACGATGTCCGCGACGTGAAGGAAGGGTTCGAATGCGGTCTGGCCTTGTCCGGCTACAGCGACATCCAGGTCGGAGACCAGTTGGAAGCGTTCGAAATCAAGGAAGTGGCGAGAACCCTGGCGGCCGCTACTGCGGCGGCCTCCTAGGTCGCCGCGGCGGGCAGTCCCGGAGCCGACGAGCCGATGCGACGCAAGGCAGGATCCGCACCCGGCCGGGCGCTCCGGGTCACGGAGCAACTCCACCAGGAGTTGGCCGAGATGATCCGCGCCGAGGTGAAGGACCCGCGGATCGGCATGGTGACGGTGACGTCCGTCGACCTCACCGCCGACTACGCCTATGCGACGGTCTGGTTTTCCGTCTTGCCGGATGATCCGGAAACGGTTGCTTCCACGCTGCAGGGACTCCGGGCGGCAGCCGGTTTCATCCGTTCTCAGATCGGGCGGCGGGTACGGATACATACGACGCCGGAGATTCGTTTTTCGCATGACCGCTCCACCGAGCGTGGCATGGCCCTCAGCCAGTTGATCGACAAGGCCAATTCACTGCGCTCGTCGGATCCGGATCAGTAGGCGGCGGTCGGCATGGATACGCGGTTCGCCCTGGCGGGCGTTTGAAGGTTCACGGTCTGTTGCTGCTGGACAAGCCCCGGGGGCTGTCCTCGAACGTGGCACTGCAGAAGGCCCGACGGCTGCTGGAGGCGGACAAGGCGGGTCATGGCGGGACTCTCGATCCCCTGGCCGACGGCCTTCTGCCGGTGATGCTTGGAGAGGCCTGCAAGCTGGCCGAATCGGCGCTGCAAGGCGACAAGGCCTATGACGCAATCCTGCGTCTGGGGCAGACAACCACGACGGACGACACGGAAGGCGACATTGTGAACACGGCAGTGGTGGATTTCACCGACGCGCAGCTCGATGCGGTCCTCGCGCGGTTTCGCGGCGAGATCGTTCAGGTCCCGCCGGTCTATTCCGCACTGAAAGTTGCCGGCAAGGCCTTGTATCGCTATGCCCGGGAAGGCAACCCGGTGCAGCCGGCGCCCCGCACTGTCACCATCCATGCCCTCGAGCTGCTGGAACGGCGGGTCGATCCGGTGCCGACGCTCGGCTTGCGCATCGCCTGCAGCAAGGGTACGTATATCCGCTCGCTGGCGCGCGACATTGGTGCCGCGCTCGGTTGCGGCGCGCACTTGAGCGCCTTGCGTCGTACGGTCGTCGGCCGGTTTAGCGTGACCAGCGCGGTCACGCTCGAGACGCTGGCCGCCCTGTCGCCGCAGGAGCGGCGAGAGCGGTTGATCGGATTGGAAACGCTGGTCTCCGACTGGCCCAGCGTCACTATCGATGAGCCGGCTGCCCGCCGTTTCTGCCAGGGGCAGGCGGTGGAAGTGCCGGCAGACGCCGTGCGCCCCGCCGACGGACGGCAGGAGAAGGGCGACCCTGCATCGGCCGCCAGAATTGCCGTCCATTGCAGCGGCCGATTGATCGGGCTCGGCCGCGGCACCCAAAACACCGAATCAACTTGCGTGCTGACACCAGCGCGCATCATCGTGTCATGACATCTACATCTACATCCACATCACCGCAAAGAAATCCAGTGTCTGAAACTTCTGACGGCTTGCCCAAACTCCTGATCCGCAACATCGCCATCATCGCTCACGTCGATCACGGCAAGACCACGCTGGTGGACAAGCTGCTGCGCCAGTCCGGCACCTTCCGTGCCAACCAGGCGGTCACCGAACGCGTGATGGACTCCAACGACCTGGAACGCGAGCGCGGCATCACCATCCTCGCCAAGAACTGCGCGGTCGAGTATCAGGGGACCCGGATCAACATCGTCGACACCCCCGGCCACGCCGACTTCGGCGGTGAAGTGGAGCGCGCTTTGTCGATGGTCGACGGGGTGTTGCTCCTGGTCGATGCGGTCGACGGTCCGATGCCGCAGACCCGGTTCGTCACCCGCAAGGCCCTGGCGCTTGGCCTGCGACCGATCGTCGTCATCAACAAGATCGACCGTCCGGGCGCGCGCCCGGATTGGGTCCTGAACCAGACTTTCGACCTCTTCGACCGGCTGGGCGCCTCGGAGGAGCAGCTCGACTTCGCCGTCGTCTACGCGTCGGCCCTGGCGGGCTACGCGGTACATGAACTCAAGGATGCCGAGGCGGCCGCCGCTGCTTCGCCGCCTTCCATGGGGCCGCTGTTCGATGCGATTCTCGATCGGGTGCCGGCCCGCGCGGACGACCCCAGCGGCAAGCTGCAGTTCCAGATTTCCGCGCTGGACTACTCCAGCTACGTGGGGCGGATCGGCATCGGCCGGATCAACCGGGGAACGGTCCGGACCGGCCAGAGCGTCCTGCTGGTGCATGGCGACCAGGCCCCGGTGCCGGCCAAGGTCAATCAGGTGCTGCGGTTTCGCGGGCTGGAGCGTGAAGTCGTCGCGCAGGCGCAGGCCGGTGACATCGTCTCGATCAACGGCGTCGAAGGCGTCGATATCGGCTCGACGATCTGCGAAGCCGGTTTTCCCGATCCCTTGCCGCTGTTGCGCATCGACGAGCCGACCCTGACCATGGAGTTCCTGGTCAATACCTCGCCGCTGGCCGGACGGGAAGGCAAGTACGTCACCAGCCGGCAGATCCGGGAGCGCCTGGTCCGGGAACTGCAGGCCAATGTCGCCCTGCGCGTGGAGTTCACTGCCGATTCGGATACCTTCATCGTCTCCGGTCGCGGGCAGCTGCACTTGACCATCCTGCTGGAGAACATGCGCCGGGAGGGCTACGAGATGGCGGTGTCCCGGCCCAAGCCGCGCATCCGGATGGTCGACGGACAGCGCCTTGAGCCCTACGAGCAGCTGACGATGGACCTGGAGGATACCCACCAGGGGCCGGTGATGGAACTGCTCGGCCGCAGGCGCGGGGATCTGCAGGCCATGGAGCCGGACGGCAAAGGCCGGGTCCGGCTGGATTACAAGGTACCGGCCCGCGGCCTGATCGGGTTCCAGAGCGAGTTCCTGAACATGACCCGCGGTACCGGTGTCATGAGCCACGTCTTCGAGGAATATGCGCCCTGGGCGGGCGACATCGAGGGGCGCCGGCAGGGCGTGCTGATCTCGCAGGACGATGGCGGCGCCGTCGCCTATGCGCTCTGGAAGCTTCAGGAGCGAGGCCGGATGTTCGTCAGCCCGAACGAGGCCCTGTATGAAGGCATGATCATCGGCATTCACACTCGCGACAACGACCTGGTGGTGAACCCGATCAAGGAGAAGAAGCTGACGAACGTGCGCTCCTCCGGCAAGGACGATGCGATCGTGCTGGTGCCCCCGATCGAGCTGACCCTGGAGAAGGCGGTGGAGTTCATCGCCGACGATGAACTGGTCGAAATCACGCCCAAGAGCATTCGCCTGCGCAAGCGTTATCTCAAGGATCACGAGCGCCGCAAGGCCCAACGCGAGGCAGAACAGGTCTGAAAGACCGCCGATGGTGGCAAGCGCGCTACGCCCAGGCGATTCCTTGGGCTCGACTCGCTGTTTTCCTAGGGGACTGCCCGGTAAACATGTTTAGAATCAAGCCCCGATCGAGGCCATATTGGTGAGTACCGAAAAGGTCGATTCGATCAACGGAAGCGGCAGCCGATTCAGTTGCCGCAAGTCGACCAAACTTCGATTGGATAACTAGGAGTTCAAATGGCAACTGCCAAGAAGCCCGCCAAGAAGGTACCCGCAAAGAAACCAGCGGCCAAGAAGGCTCCGGCCAGGAAACCCGCAGCGAAGCCCGCAGCAAAGAAAGCCGCCGGCAAACCTGCAGCCAAGAAGGCCGCGGCCAAGAAGCCGGCTGCCAAGGCCGCTGCCAAGCCCGCCACCAAGGCTGCCGCCAAGCCTGCCGCAAAGCGTACGCCGAACGCCGCCTTCATGGCTGCTTTGAAGCCGAGCCCCGCGCTGGCTGCGGTGATCGGCGACAAGCCCATGCCCCGGACCGAAATCACCAAGAAACTCTGGGAGTACATCAAGAAGCACAACCTCCAGGATTCGGTGAACCGTCGGATGATCAATGCCGACGACAAACTGAAGGTCATCTTCGGCAAGGCCCAGGTCTCGATGTTCGAAATGACCAAGCTGGTCAGCAAGCACATCAGCTAGGAGGCTGCGCATCGTCTGAAACCGGTAAAGGCGGCCTGCGGGCCGCTTTTATTTTTTCAAGCCCGCCAGTAGGCCGGGTTGCCGAACGTGTTCTTCAGGTGGTCGATGAACATGCGCACGCGCAAGGGCAGGTGGCGTCGCTGGGGAAAAACCGCATGGATGGCATTGACCGGCGCCGAAAAGCCATCCAGCACGGTCCGCAGCCTGCCCGCCTTGAGATCGTCCGCCACCTCCCACATCGAGCGCCAGGCGAGTCCGTGGCCGGCGAGGGCCCAGTCGTGCAGGACCGCGCCGTCGTTGCACTCGATGTTCCCAGTGACGCGCATCGCCACCTGCTTGCCGTCGACCTGAAGCAGCCAGCCGCGTGGCTGGTTGCCGTAACTGCCGAAAGTAAGGCAGTTGTGCGAGGTCAGGTCGTCGGGCGAAGAGGGCGTGCCGCGGGCGCTCAGGTAGGCCGGGCTGGCCACGATCACTCGACGGTTCTCGGCCAGGGTCACACCGACCAGGCTCGAATCGTCCAGTTGACCGATGCGGATCGCCAGGTCGAATCCGTCATTGACGATGTCGGCCAGGCGGTCGCTCAGTTCCAGCGAGATGCTGACGTCCTTGTTGGCGGCGACGAAAGGGGCGATCAGCGGCGCGACGTGGCGACGGCCGAACCCGGCGGGCGCGGTGATGCGCACGTGGCCGCTCGCCTTGATCCCGCCCAGGGAGACCGAAGCTTCCGCATTCGCGACTTCATTCAGGATCCGCTGGCAGTCCTCGAGGAATGCGCTACCCTCGAAGGTCAGGCTGATGCGGCGGGTCGTCCGCACCAGCAGTTTGACGCCCAGGCGAGTCTCCAGCGCGTCGATGCGTCGTCCGATGATGGCCGGCGTGACGCCTTCCGCCAGTGCTGCTGCCGACAGGCTGCCGCGGGTGACGACCGCGACGAACGTTTGCAGTTGGGTGAATCTGTCCATGTCGATTAGATTACCCCTCTCCTGGTAAAAGCTGAATGCCGGACCTGCGTGTTTATGGATACCGGCGGTTGAAATAGACTGTCCAGTAGCGCCGTCTGAGGATTTTCTTGCTGGATCCGGGCTGCACGTTCTTCACGCAATCAAGAGGTTTTCCATGAAAGCAGCTTCAATCGACCTGAAACTTCCCGCTGGCGTCGAGATCAATGCGCCGGTCAGCGCCGAGTTCGCGCAGATCCTGACCCCGGAAGCGCTGGCACTGGTGGCCCGGCTCCACCGCGAATTCGAGCCCCGTCGCCGGCAACTGCTGGCGGCCCGGGTTGAACGCACCCGGCGGCTCGACGCAGGGGAGCGACCGGACTTTCTGGCCGAGACGAAGGCGGTGCGGGAGGGCGACTGGAAGATCGCGCCGATCCCGCAAGCGCTGCAGTGCCGCCGCGTGGAAATCACCGGTCCGGTCGACGCCAAGATGGTGATCAACGCCTTCAACTCGGGTGCGGACAGCTACATGACCGACTTCGAGGATTCCAATTCGCCCAGCTGGAGCAACCAGATCCAGGGTCAGATCAACCTGAAGGCGGCCATACGCCGCGAATTGACGTTCCAGTCGGGGGACAAGTCATACCGCCTGAACGACAGCATTGCGACCCTGCAGGTCCGGCCCCGCGGCTGGCACCTGGACGAGAAGCACGTGCTGGTGGATGGCGCACGGATCTCCGGTGGCCTCTTCGACTTCGGACTGTTCCTGTTTCACAATGCCCAGGAGCTGATCCGGCGGGGCGCAGGGCCTTTCTTCTATCTGCCGAAGCTCGAGAGCCATCTGGAGGCGCGGCTGTGGAACGACGTGTTCGTCCTCGCGCAGAAGGAGGTGGGTATCCCACAGGGCACGATCAAGGCCACCGTCCTGATCGAAACGATTCTCGCTGCCTTCGAGATGGACGAGATCCTCCATGAGTTGCGCGAGCACAGCGGTGGCCTGAACGCCGGACGCTGGGACTACATCTTCTCCTGCATCAAGAAGTTCAAGCTGGACCGGGAGTTCTGTCTTGCGGACCGCGCCAAGGTCACGATGACCGCGCCGTTCATGCGGGCCTATGCACTGCTGCTGCTGAAAACCTGCCATCGCCGCAATGCGCCTGCGATCGGCGGCATGAGCGCGCTGATCCCGATCAAGAACGATCCGGCCAAGAACGAGATCGCCATGCAGGGCATCATCGGCGACAAGCGCCGCGATGCGACCGACGGCTACGACGGCGGCTGGGTCGCGCACCCGGGGCTGGTGGAGCCGGCAATGAAGGAATTCGTGGCGGTGCTTGGCGACAGGCGAAACCAGATCGACAAGCAGCGCAGCGACGTCAAGGTCAGCGCCGGCGATCTCCTGGACTTCAAGCCGGAAACGCCGATCACGGAAGCCGGGCTGAGGATGAACATCAACGTCGGTATTCACTACCTGGGTGCCTGGCTCGCCGGCAACGGCTGTGTCCCGATCCACAACCTGATGGAGGATGCGGCCACGGCGGAGATCAGCCGCAGTCAGGTCTGGCAGTGGATCCGATCGTCCAAGGGCGTGCTGGACGACGGCCGCAAGGTGACGCCGGAACTGGTGCGTGCCTTCATTCCGGAGGAACTCGGCAAGATCAAGGAACTGGTCGGGGCCGAGTCGCCGACCTATGACCGGGCAGCGGGGATCTTCGAGCAGATGAGTACTCAGGACGAGTTTGCCGAGTTCCTGACGCTGCCGCTCTACGAGGAGATCTGAGCGGCGCACTATTGACAGATGCGAGGGCAGGCGCGACTATCGGTCGCGTCGCATCCGGCCTGGTTGCGGCGAACATCTCTTCGTCGGGTTGTCGGGCCGTCTCCAGGAAGAATCGCAATCGAAATCAAAGCGGTTGCCAAGTCGTTTTCGTTCAAGGGCTCGGTCATACAAGCGCTGAGTCCGGTCGATCTCTCCATTCCTGACGGCGCCTTCGTTTCCCTGGTCGGACCCTCCGGTTGCGGCAAGTCCACCTTGCTGAACATGATTGCGGGCATCACGCAGCCGTCGGCGGGCACGATCGTTCATGAAGGCCGGCCGGTCACGGGCATCAATACCCGGGTGGGGTACATGACCCAGCAGGACAGCCTGCTGCCCTGGCGGACCGCAGCCGAGAACATCGGGCTGCCGCTCGTCATCCGCGGGGATGCTCCGGCCAGCATCCGGGAGCGCGTGCAGCACATGCTGCAGCAGGTTGGACTGGCGGGCTTTGGCGATCACTTTCCGTCGCAACTCTCGGGCGGCATGCGAAAGCGTGCGGCACTGGCGCAGGTGCTGGCCCACGATCCGCGGACCATCCTGATGGACGAGCCGTTCGGTGCACTCGATGCGCAGTTGAAACTCGTGCTCCAGGCGCAGTTGCTGGCATTGTGGGAGAGCGCCCGCAAGACCATCGTCTTCGTGACCCACGACCTCGCCGAGGCGATCCTGCTTTCCGATATCGTCGTGGTCTTCTCGGGACGTCCTGGTCGGGTCAAGGCGATCAAGGAGATCACGATTGCGCGACCGCGCGATCCCTTCCACGCCCAGTTCACTCCCGCATTCAAGGAGATCTACGTGGAATTATGGGAGCTGCTGGCGCCCGAGATCTCACGTACTGCGGAGTTGGCGGGCTGATGTCGGTCGAGCAAGGCGAATCGCTGCCTGCAACGCGCAGTCCGGGCGCCGATTCAGGCTCGCTTTTCCTGCTGGGGCAGGCCGGCCTGCTGGTGGCCTTCGTGGGCTTGTGGCAGCTTGCCTCCGATCGCCTGATCGACTCCTTCTTCATCAGTTCGCCGCTGGCGGTTGCGACCAGGCTGCTTGGCTGGGCGCGCGACGGTACGCTCTGGAACGCGTTCGCCTATACCTTCCAGGCCACTGCCGGCGGCTTTGTGATCGGCAGCCTCTGCGGTTTCTTCGTCGGCTTCGTGCTCGGACGTTCCCGGCTCCTGGCGCGGTTGCTCGATCCTTTCATCACCGCTATCTACTGCATGCCGAAGATCGCCCTGGCGCCGCTTCTGATCATGTGGTTCGGCATCGGCCTGTCCTCGAAAATCGCCCTCGCCGCGCTGATCGTCTTCTTCCTTGTGTTTCTCAACACCTTCGCCGGCGTGCGCGACGTGCAGTCCGTGCATCTGCAGTCGGTACGGATCATGGGCGCCAACGGCTGGCAGGAATTGCGCTACGTCGTATTGCCCTCGGCTGCCGCCTGGGTCCTGACGGGGCTGAAGGTCTCGGTGCCGTATGCCCTCATCGGCGCGGTGGTCGGGGAGATGATTTCGTCCAACCGCGGCATCGGCTTTCTCATCAGCCAGGCGTCCGGGCTCTTCGATACCGCCGGCGTGTTCGCGGGCCTGACCGTCCTGGCATTCACCGGTATTACCCTCAATGCCATGCTCAAGCGGGTCGAGCGTCGCGCCCTTCGATGGAAAACGCCCTCGCCATGACCTGGGATCTCATCATTGCCAATGGATTGATCGTCGACGGCACCGGCAGCGACGCTTATGAGGGGTCGATCGCGATCGACCAGGGCAGGATCGTGGCGCTGGGCCGCTTGGACGGATCGGCCAGACGCACGATCGACGCCGCGGGGGCGGTCATCGCACCGGGCTTCGTCGATATCCATACCCACTACGACGCGCAGATTTTCTGGGACCCCTTCCTGACGATATCGCCCTGGCACGGGGTCACGACGGCGGTCATCGGGTCCTGCGGATTCGGGATCGCGCCGACCCGTCCCGAGGGACGCGATCTCATCCTGCGCACCCTGGAGCGGGTCGAGGCGATGAGCCTCGATGCCCTGAATGCCGGGCTCGGCGAGAACTGGCCGTTCGAGACCTTTCCCGAGTACCTGTCTGCGATCGAGGCGCGCGGAACGGCAATCAACGTCGGCGTGATGGTGGGCCATACGCCGGTGCGGCTCTACGTCATGGGCGAGGATGCCGCGCAGCGCGAGGCAACCGGCGACGAGATCGTGCGCATGAAATCGCTCGTGCTGGAGGCGATGCGGGCGGGCGCGATTGCCTTCGCCACCTCGGTCTCCAATGTCCACATCGGTTTTGCCGGCAAGCCGGTGCCCAGCCGCTTTGCATCCCGTGAGGAAATGGTGGCCCTCGCCTCGGCGGTAGGCGAAGCCGGTCACGGCATCATTCACTACAACGTCGCTCGCGAGGCGAAGTTCGACGATTTCGTTGCGGTGCAGGCCGCCAGCGGCGCGACCGTCTGCTGGACCGCGGTGCTGGCGGGGCAACTCGGTCCCTGGCGCCATCGGGAAGTCCTCGAGAAGAATCGGGTTCTCCGGCGGCAGGGCCTGCCGATCTATCCGCAGGTGGCGTGTCGCCCGATCGTGAGCGAGTTCGACTTCCGATCGCCGGTGATCTTCGACACCTGGCTGCTGTTCGATCCGGTCAGGAAGGCCGCGGACCTTGCCGCGAGACGCGCCATCTATGCGGATCCCGGGTTTCGCAGCGATTTCCGGGCGGAAGTCGACGGCCAGGGGGGCCGCGACGGTTTCTTTTCCGGTGGCACGGACGAGGGCGGGATGAGGCGAGCCAGCTTCGCGCTGACCGAACTCTCCCATCATCCGGACAAGCCGCACTGGGTCGGGCGTCGGATCGCCGACATCGCCTCGGAGACGGGCCGACATCCGGCGGACACTGTGCTCGATCTGGCGCTCGAGACCGGCCTCGAAGCGCGTTTCCGGACGCCGCTGGTGAACTTCCAGGAAGACGAAGTGCAGGAGATTCTGCATGACCCGGACGTGGTGCTCGGACTGGGTGACGGCGGCGCGCACTTGTCACAACTGTGTGACGCCTGCTACGCGACGCATCTGCTGGGGCACTGGGTGCGCGAGCGCAAAGCATTGTCGCTGGAACGCGCCGTGCACATGCTGACCGGCCGCACTGCCGCTGTCTTCGGGTTGACGGATCGCGGACTGCTGCAGGTCGGTAGGCCTGCCGATGTCGTGGTGTTCGATCCCGCCACGGTCGGCGCGGGTCCGCTGGTGCGAGTGCACGACCTGCCCGCAGGCGCCGACCGGCTGGTATCGTATGCCAGCGGGATCCGGCACGTATTCGTCAACGGCGTGGAACTGCCGGAGGCCGGCGTGTCGCCGCCCGATGGCTGGCGCATGCCGGGGCGATTGCTGAGAGGCGGGCATTCAACTGCCTGAAGCCGCAGCTTGCGGTTGACGATTTCGAGGAGACAGGAATGGACCGGACGACTGAAAGACGACTGATGCTCAAGGGGGCCCTGAGCGTGGCTGCCGGCGGCTCGGGCCTGCTGGCTGCGGGTGCGGGGCTGGCTCAGGCGGGCGAAACCCTGTCCACGCTTCGTTCCACGGCCCGGTCGTGGCTGTGGGGCGCCGAGGACTTCGCCTTCCAGAAAGGGCTGTTCGACAAGGCCGGACTGAAGGTTGAACTCGCGGCCACCAATCGCGGCGTGAACCAGGACGCATTGCTTTCCGGTGCCGCCGATGTCCTGCTCGGTTCGCCCTCGACCAACATGCGGGTGCAACTGCTCGGGCGGCCGATCCGGATGATCTGCGGCTGGGTCGACAAGTTCGCGTCGAACGTCGTCGTCAAGAAGACCTTCGCCGACAAGGCCGGTGTGACCGAGGCCAGTCCGGTCAACGACAAGGCGGCGGTGCTCAGGGGCCTGCGCATCGGGACGACCGGCGCCGGCAGCGGTCCCGACCAGTTGACGCGTTACTTCATGCGCCGCGCGGGGATCGACCCGGACCGGGATGCGCAGATCGTGCCGGTCCAGGGCGGCGGCACGTCGATGCTGGCGGCGTTCGACAAGGGCCAGATCGACGGGTTCTGTCTTTCCTCGCCGACCTCGGACGTCGCCGTCACCCGCTTCGGCGGGGCCTATCTTTTCAACATGGTGACCAACCCACCGCCGGAGTTGAGCGATTTTCTGTACATCGTTGCCAGCGTCACTGAAAAGACCGCGCAGGAAAAACCGCGCGAACTGACTGCCTACTGCCGGGGGATCGCGCTGGCGTTGCGCGCCATCAACGAGGATCCCGCAGCGTTCAAGGCGTTCGCCCGCGAACACTTCAAGGATCTCGATCCTGCGCTTTTCGAAACCGCGTTCGCCAACAACGTCGGCATGTACATGAAGACGCCGGTGCCGACGCAGAAGCAGTTCGACATCAACCTGGAGTTCCTCAACGAGGAGTACAAGACGCGCAAGCTGGCGGACATCCCCGCCGGCTTCACCTTCGACAAGGCCTTCGATCTGTCCTTCGTCCAGAAGGCGATGCAGGGCTTGTAGCCGGCGCTGCCCGCGATGGCGGGTGGCCCGGCGACTAGCGCGGGCGCCGGTTCAACCCGGAGCCACTCGATCGAGGGCGATGCGATAAGGCTCGATGGCTTCGAGATCCGGTAAGCTCCCCAGCCCCGGGCCCGTGCCGAGCAGCGCCTGGCCGTTGTGAACGATGGCCAGCGGTCCCCACAGCAGGGTGCGCAGAGGATTGGGGTTGGCGTCGATCTCCAGCATTCCGTCGCCGCCGGCCGCGGCCAGCAGATGGCCCGACGCGAGCAGTCCGACGCCGGCGCCGAGGTAGTGCGGGCAGAAACGCAGACCGGCGTGCAGGATCCGGCGAGCGACCGGCAGGCAGCCGGAGAAGCCCCCCCATTTGGCAAGGTCGGGCTGGATCACCGACAGTGCCCCCGAGCCGATGGCCGTGTCGAAGTCCGCGAATCCGGCAACGTTCTCGCCGGCGGCCAGCGCAATGCTGCTGACGGACTGCAGCGATTGCCACTCGTACCACGGCATGTCGGCTCGCAGCGGTTCCTCCAGCCACGCCAGGTCGAAAGGCTCCAGGCGAGGCACCAGCGCCAGGGCCTGCTCGCGGGTCCAGGCCTGGTTGGCATCGACCATCAAGACCGCATCGGGTGCCAGCGTGCTGCGCAATTGCGCGAGGTTGTCGAGGTCCCGGTCGATGCCGAATCCGACCTTGAGCTTGAATGCCCGATAGCCTTCGGCCTGGCGGTCGGCCGCCAATCGCGCGGGTGCATCGGGATTGAGTCCGCTTGCGTAGACCTGGACGGAGTCGGAGTGGCCGCCGAGCAGTTGCCACAGCGGTTGGCCCGACTTGCGTGCGACCAGATCCCAGGCGGCGATGTCCAATCCGGCGATGCCATGGGCAATCGGCCCGGGCTCGCCGGACTGCAGCGCCAGCACCGCCGTGCGTTGGGTCAGTTCCTGGAACAGGGCAGCCGGGGAGCGCCAGTGCCGGCCGATCGCCAGCGGCGCCAGCACCGAGTTCACCAGTCGCGCGCGGTGCTCGGCGCCCACGGCCGGAAAGTTGCACCAGACCTCTCCCCAGCCCTGCGCCCCTTCGTCGTCGGTGAGCCTCAGCAGCACGGCCGGTCGGTCGTGCATGATGCCGAAGGAGGTTTGCACCGGTGTCTGCAGCGGCACCCGATAGACGAGGACATCGATCGAGCGCAGCGTCAGCCCGATGGCCGGCAGGTCGTCAGGGAAGCGGGCGGTGTCGGGAAAGCAGGTGGTAGATGTCAAGGTTTCAGATCCATTTCGAATCGGACATAGTCGCCACGATAGGTGACTTCGCCAACATAGACGACGGTACGGTCCGGCGCAAGGCAAAGCCGCCTGACCAGTGCGACCGGCGAATTGACGGAAATGCCCAGATGGGCCGCGACCTCGCTGTCGGCCGCTGCGATGGTGACGCTCTGGTGGGCCTGCGCGATATCGACTGCCAGGTCGAGCAGCACCGGAATCACGGTTTCGCGGCGAAACCTTCCGGGCGCCAGCCGGTAGACCCGATCATCGAGGAAGATCGAGATGACGCAATAGGCCACGCCGTCGCGGGAATGAACCCGCCGCGCAAAGTGGTATGCGGGCGCCGGCACACCTTCTTCGTCGGCGAGCAACGGCATCGCCTTGGATTCTTCGATCAGGGTGAGCTTGGGCTTGTCGTGGCGATAGACGTCGGCCAGCTCGCGCAAGCTCGTCTGCATCGTCAACGCCCGCGGGCGGGGCGGGCGCGCCGTGACGAAAGTGCCGCGTCCCTGCTGCGGCGAGACCAGGCCTTCCCGGGCCAGCAGGTCGATGGCCTGGCGGACCGTCACCCGTGCAAGGCCGAAGTCCGCGATCAACTGGTCCAGGGATGGCAGGCGTTCACCCGGCAGCCACTGGCCGCGTTCGATGCGGCCTCGCAGGATATCGGCCAACTGCGCATAGCGGGGCAGGGGGCTGCGGCCGAACGTGGGCTTCGGGGGTTTCATGCAAGGCCGGTTGCAAACATTCCATCTATAGTACGATTAGCCCTGTAGTCAGGCAACGAGCAGGCCAGGCGCCGCCTCGCGGAGGTGCCGCAACGACAGGAGACGTACGACGGATGTCCAATCGCCCGACGGCCAGCGCGCCGCCCATCGACGCTTCAGGCGTTTCGCCGCAGACGGCGCACTTCCGGCGGGCAGTGATGATTGCCGTTCCCTGGGCGCTGATCATCCTGGTCTGGTACGCGATCGCGTACTCGGGTCTGATCAATCCGAGCCTAGTGCCCCGGCCGCACCAGGTCGCGACGCGATTCTGGGACCTCCTGACGCAAGGCCGCCTTCTTGCCGACATGTGGATGTCGACCCAGCGGGTCTTCCTGGGCGTGGCCAGCGGCATCGTCCTGGCCGTGCCGGTGGGTTTCGTACTGGGCTGGTATCGTCAGGTGCGGCACTTCATCGATCCGCTGATCAACTTCTTCCGCGCGCTGCCTCCGATCGCCCTGATCCCGCTGGTGATCGTCTATTTCGGAATCGGCGAGTCCGCCAAGATCGCGATTCTTTTCTACGCATCGTTCTTCTCAGGCGTGATCGTGATGTATGAAGGCGTGGCGCAGATCAGCCCGATCTTCATCCGGGTGGCAAAGACCCTCGGAGCCACCGACGGTGAAGTCTTCCGCAAGGTGATCCTGCCGCTGGCCGTGCCGCACATCCTGACGGCGCTGCGGGTGGCTTTGGGGGTGGCCTGGGCGACGCTGGTCGCCTCGGAACTGATCGCCGCGCAGCAGGGCCTGGGCGCGATGATCCAGAACGCGTCGTCATTCTTCCAGCTCGACATCATCTACGTCGGCATCATCTGCATCGGTCTGATCGCACTGGCGATGGACCTGGCGCTGCGGGCCGCCACCCGCCGGCTGGTGGCGTGGCAGGATCGGATCGCATGATGAACAGTCAGCCCGGGGCGGCGTCCGCCCGAATCAGCTTCGACCACGTGTCGGTCCAGTTCCCGTCGGCCCGGGGCCCCCTGCGGGTGGTCGACGACGTTTCCTTCACGGTGGCGGACCGGGAGTTCGTCTCCATCATCGGTCCCTCCGGTTGCGGCAAGACGACGATGATGAACATCGTCGCCGGCTTCGTGAAACCGAACAGCGGCACGGTGCTGCTGGACGGCAAGCCGATTGCCGGTCCGGGACCGGAAAGAGGCGTGATTTTTCAGGAGTACGGCGTTTTCCCCTGGCTCAGCGTCGAGGACAACATCGCGTTCGGACTCAAACTCGCGGCCAACCGCAAGAGTCCGGCTGAACGCAAGGAGATATGCGAGCGCTACATGCGGCTGATGGGATTGACGGATTTCGCTCACGCCTATCCGAAAACCCTGTCCGGCGGCATGCGCCAGCGCCTGGCCATTGCCCGCGCCTACGCGGTGAGCCCGCAGTTCCTGCTGATGGACGAGCCGTTCGGCGCGCTGGACGCGCAGACGCGCTCCTCGATGCAGGACCTGCTGCTGGAGGTGCTGGCAGCCGAACGGAAGACGGTCATGCTGATCACCCATTCGGTGGAGGAGGCGATCTACCTGTCCTCCAGGATCATCATCGTCACGGCGCGTCCGTCGCGGATCCGCGAAGTGATCGACGTGCCGTTCGAATATCCCCGCGATGGCAGCCTGCACGAGCGACCCGAGTTCGCTCAACTGCGGGCACACATCCGGGACCTGGTCATGCAGGAGTACGCCGCTCAGGCGCGGCAGAGTTTCGCGGTGACGGACTAGCAATCCGTTGCGGCAGCCGTCCCGGTTGCCGACCGGGCCGTCAACACAAGAGGAGATCAACATGAAGCAGCAGGACAAGCAGGCGAAGCGACGCGACTTTCTCTCGACCGGTGTCAAGGCGGGCCTGGCGGCGGGAGCCGGCGCATCGGCGCTGGCGACTATCGGCCACTTCAACCTCGCCCGGGCCCAGTCCAAGACCAAGGTCAAGCTGGGCTACCTTCATACGCCCGCGGTCGACGGGCAGGTCTGGGTCGGCATCGACAACGGCAGTTTCGACAAGCAGGGCATCGAATTCGAGACCGTCCAGTTCACGACCGGCCTGGAGCTTTTTCAGGCGATGATCGGCGGCAGCCTCGACATGCTGGTCACCGGCGCCGTCATGTCCAATTTCCCCGCGCGCGGACAGGGCACGGCGTTCCTGCTCAACAATGTCGAGTTCGCGACCGCGCAGCTCTGGGTCCGGGAAGACCAGGGCATCAAGAGCTTTGCCGACCTCAAGGGCCGCAAGATCTCCACCACGACCGGCACCACGGCGCACGTGTTCCTGGACACCGCCTTGAAGGCCAACGGTCTGGACCCGAAGAAGGACGTCGAGATCGTCAACCAGCGCATGGCCGAGGCGGTGACCTCCTTCATTTCCGGCGCAGTGCCGGCCGTGGCGCTGTGGGTGCCCTTCGACGTGACGGTCAGGGAGAAGGTGTCCCAGGCCAGGAAGCTGGTCGATGCGTCCGCTTACTATCCGGAGGCAGCAATCGTCGGTGGTTGGGTCGCGCGCAATGAGTACGTCGAAAAGAATCAGTCGACGCTGGTGTCCATCATCAAGGGATGGGCCGATGCCAACGACTACCTGCTCGCCAACCAGGACAAGGCGGTAGCCGCCCTGCAGGCCAAGCACTACCAGAACGTGTCGCCGGCGGCCTTCGCGGAGCAGTTCAAGGCGTCGAAGTACTTCACCTCGTCGGAATGGCGCAAGCTGTACGCCGACGGCACGGCGACCCGCTGGCTGCAGCAGGTGACGGACTTCTTCGTCAGCGCGGGCGGAATCCAGAACCCGGTCCCGGCTTCGAAGTACTTCGTCTCCAAGATCTACCTGGACACCATCAAAGCGTGACCACGACCGGCGTCTACGACTACATCATCGTCGGCGCCGGGTCGGCGGGCTGCGTGCTCGCCAACCGGCTGTCGGCCAACCCGCAGACGCGCGTGCTGCTTCTGGAGGCCGGCGGCGGGGACTCGAATTTCTGGCTCCGGCTGCCGGTCGGCTATTTCCGCACGATCTACGACCCGCGCTTCTCGCGCCTGTTCGATACGGTTCCGAGCGAGGGGAGCGGCGGACGCAATGTGATCTGGCCGCGGGGCCGTGTTCTGGGCGGTTCCTCGTCGATCAACGGGCTGATCTACATCAGGGGACAGCACCAGGACTACGAGGACTGGGCCCGCGCGGGCGCGACCGGCTGGGACTACGCGTCGGTGCTGCCCTTCTTCAAGCGGTCCGAGCGCTACGAGGGCGGCGAGAGCGCCTACCACGGCGCTGCAGGAGAACTCGGCGTCTCGAATCTGAAAAACGATCATCCCTACTGCGCCGCCTGGGTGCAGGCCGGCCAGGAGTTCGGCCTGCCGTTCAATCCGGATTTCAATGCGCAAACGGACTATGGCGTCGGCGCTTATCAGCTCAGTATCCGCAATGGCCTGCGGTCGTCGGCGTCGCGCAGTTTCCTGCGCCCGGTGCTGGCGCGGCCCAACCTGACGGTGCGCACCCACGCCCTGGTCACCCGGGTGCTGGTGGACGGCTTGCGAGCCACCGGGGTCGAGTGGCTTCAGGAAGGCCAGCGGGTGAGCGCCACCGCCGAGGCGGAAGTGATCCTCAGTGCCGGCACCATCCAGTCGCCGCAGTTGCTGCAGCTCTCCGGCATCGGACCAGCCGACGTCCTTCGAAAGGCGGGGGTCCCGGTGGCGCTGGATCGTCGTCAGGTCGGCGAGAACCTGCAGGATCACTACCAGGCCCGCACCATCATCAGGCTCAGGAAGCGGATGTCGCTCAACGACCAGGTGCGTAATCCGGTTGCGCTGGCCCGGATGGGCATGCAGTGGCTGTTCCAGAATCGCGGACCGCTGACGGTGGGCGCGGGCCAGGTGGGCGGATTCGCCCGCACGGAACACGCGCGGGACGATCGGGCAGACATGCAGTTCAACGTGATGCCGGTGTCGGTGGACAAGCCGGGCGACCCGCTGCATCGCTTCTCGGGTTTCACCGCTTCCGCCTGCCAGTGCCGACCCTTGTCCCGGGGCAGCGTCAGCATCGTGTCCGACGATCCGCTGGCGCAGCCGCGGATCGCGCCGAATTACTTCGACGATCCCCACGATCGCAAGGTCATGGTCGCCGGTATCAGGATGCTTCGGGAGATCTACCGCCAGCCGGCCTTCCGCGATCTGTGGGATCAGGAGATGCTGCCGGGAGAGGAAGCCGGCAGCGACGACGATCTCCTGGCCTTTGCCCGCAACAAGGGCGGGACCGTGTTTCACCCGGTCGGCACCTGCCGCATGGGCAGCGATGCCGAGGCGGTCGTGGATCCGCATCTGCGGGTGAACGGGGTGAGCGGCCTGCGCGTGATCGATGCCTCCGTGATGCCGACCGTGGTGTCGGCCAACACCAACGCCGCGGCAATCATGATCGGCGAGCGCGGCGCCGACCTCATCCTCAATCCGCCAACCCCGGTGCGGATCTGACCTCTGGCTGCCGCGGGTACGCGGACGACGCCGGCGCCCTCGATGTGGCCGCCGGCGTCCCGGAATCGCCGACAGGCTCCCGGCCGCTTATCATCGGGCTCTTTGTGAACCGAGTGGAGCCATGGCGAAAACAACCGTAATTGCGGCAAGGGACTGGTCGACCCAGCCGCCTTACATTTACCCCGGCTACAAGTCGACGCCCTTGCGCGGGCCGAAGAAGAAGCTGGTTCCGCTGGTGCACACCCTTTCGGAGCTGGCTGCACCGGTTTACGGGCACGACCAGATCGGTGAACTGGACCACGACCTGACGCGCAACGCGCGGGTCAATGGCGAACCCCTCGGCGAACGCATCATCGTCGCGGGTCGGGTCATGGACGAGCGGGGCCGCCCGGTGCGCAACACGCTGGTCGAGTTATGGCAATGCAATGCCGCCGGCCGCTATGTCCATGCGGTCGACCGGCATGACGCGCCGCTCGACCCGAATTTCCTGGGCGCGGGCCGCTGCATCACCGACAAGGAGGGGCGCTACCGCTTCCTGACGATCAAACCCGGCGCCTATCCGTGGGGCAATCATCACAATGCCTGGCGCCCGAATCACATCCATTTCTCGCTGTTCGGCGAGTACTTCGCCAGCCGCCTCGTCACCCAGATGTACTTCCCCGGTGATCCGCTGATGGCGTTCGACCCGATCCTGCAGGGCACGCCGGCCGCCGCACGTGACGGCATGGTGGCGAAATTCTCATTGGATCTGACCGAGGAAGGCTATGCACTCGGCTACCGGTTCGACATCATCCTGCGCGGACCGAAGGCAACGCCGATGGAGACCCGATGATGAACAAGAAGACTTCGAAGCAGTCCGGCTCGAAGGGCCGGCAGGACCTGCGGCAGACGCCGTCGCAGACAGTGGGGCCCTTCTTCGCCTACGGCCTGGTGCCCACGCAGTACGGCTATGATGGCGGCCAAGCCTTTGCCAGCCTGTTCGATGGCCGCATTGCCGGCGACGGCGCCAAGGGAGAGCCGATCGAACTGGTCGGCAGGGTGTTCGACGGCGCCGGCAAGCCGATTCCGGACGCGCTGATCGAAGTCCTGCAGGCGGATGCGGACGGCCGCTACGTGAAGAGCCGGGCGGAGGCACTGGCCGGCGGCTTCAATGGTTTCGGTCGGGTAGGCACCGGCACGGATGCACGCAACGAGTACCGCTTCCAGACCATCAAACCTGGGGTGACGAAAGACGGCCAGGCGCCGCACTTGAACCTGATCGTGCTCATGCGTGGCATGCTGGTTCACGCCTTCACCCGTGCTTACTTCGACGGCGAATCGGCGAACGGCGCAGATGCCGTGCTCAACTCGGTCCCGGTCGGCCGTCGCAGGACCCTGATCGCGCAGCCGGAGGGCGAGCAGGCCGGCAGGATGCGCTATCGCTTCGACATCCGCATGCAGGGTCCGGACGAGACCGTCTTCTTCGACGTCTGAGCAGTCGGGAACCGCCGGCGCCGGCCTATTCCTCGCTGCCGATCTGGGTGACATAGGCGGTCAGCCTGGCGAGGTCGTCGCCGGTCAGCGACGCCGCGGAAGCGTGTGCGGCGATCGCTGCGGTAACGCTGCCCGCCGAACCATCGTGCAGGAAAGTCGTGGCCGACCAGGCATCGCGCAGCGTCGGCGTGTTGATGCCTGTCAGCGGCCCCCCCAGCCGATTGCCGCTGGACGGCTTGATCGTGCCGATGTCATGCAGTGAGTCGCCGGTGCCGCCGAAATCCGATCCTCCATGGCAGCCCAGGCAGCCGCTGGCGCCGAACAGGGCCTTGCCCGACTGCGCCTGGGGCGTCAGGCCACCGTCTGGGCTACGCGCCGGGCTTGGCGCGAAGGCGTTGAGCGATGCCATGTAAGCCGACAGCGCGTCGAGGTCGCTGCTGACGCCGGCCTTGGGCGTGCCCATCGGCTCGCTGCGGCTCGCGAAGAAGTAATCGGCATCGCTCATCAATCCCTGGCCGCCCGCCAGTTCCCGGATCTGCCGCTCGAAGTCCTGGGTCTCGTCGAAATTGCCGCTCCAGTGCAGCAGGCGGCGCCCCGCATGGCCCCGCAGGGAGATGGTCCGGCGCAGCCCTTCGCCGGCGTGGGTCAGGTCCCAGGTCCGGCCGTCGGCAGCGCCGTCGGCGTGGCAACTGGCGCAACTCAGGTAGCCGTCGCGCGCCAGGCGGGGGTCGAGCGCATCGTAGAAGAACTGCTTGCCGGTCAGGACCTGCGGCGCGAGGCGTTCACTGGCAACGGTGGGAATCGTCGCCAGGTTGCGGGGGGCCTGCCCGTCGAGAAGTCCGGTGAGGTCGATGACGCCGACGGTACGGTCCATGAAGTTGTCGACGAACAGCCGCCGGCCATCGGCCGACAGGGCCAGGCCCTGGGGTGCGCGGCCGCTCACCAGCTTGCGGATTTCGCGGCCGCCGGCAGGGTCGACCAGCGCAACCTGACGCGAAGTCTGCAGTGCCACGAAGAGGTAGGTCCCGGTGGGGTCGAACACGGCGGCGGAGGCAACGCCCGAGTTGTCGTGATCGACGCGCAGATCGGCGTCCTCGCTCAGGCTTGCGCCGAGGATGATGCGCGAGCTGATTGCGCGCACGGTGCTCTGGAAATCGAGCGGCAGCCCGTCGCGCAGGCTGCCCCGCATCACGTTGTCCTGCTTCGAAGGCACCCAGGCCGAGAGGCCGTCCGGCGCGATGGCAGCGGCGCCGAGATAATTGGGAATGCCGCGCGCCTGCAGGCTGGAGTCGCTGCGATCGCTGACCGTGAGCACGATGGTCTTGGTGATGCTCATGCCGGCGACGTCCGCCACCACCAGCTCGCCGCCGTGAGCGACGCCGTTGACCCGGGCCTGGGGATTGGCGCCGGCTTCGCCCGGAAGGGGCGGGGAGATGAAGCGGGAAACCAGCAGCGAGCGTCCGTCGTGCGTCATGGACAGATGGCGCGGATTCGGGCCGACCTCGAGGCTTGCCGTGATGGCGCCGCTGGCCGGATCGAGCCTGGCCACCTGTCCGAGCGCTTCCAGCGTCAACCAGGCAGTGCCGTCGCTCGGCGAGAACACGATACCGAAGGGCTGGGACGCGCGCGGCAGCGCCACGGTCTTGGCGACCTGCAGGCTGGCGGGGTCGACGACACTGATGGTTGCCGAGTCGCGGTTGGCGACCCATACGCAGCCGTCACCGGCGAGAGCCAGCGTCCTGGGGTTGCCGCCGACGGGAACTTCCGCGATGCGCGTCATCGATCCCGCGTCTATGACGCTGACCGAGTCGTTGTCCGGATTGACCACCCAGACCCGTCCGCTGTCGCCTTTGGCGTAGAGAATGCTCGACGACGACGTGGGGCCGGCGGCGGCGCTGGTGCCGGCGGGAATGATCGGCGCGGCGCTGCACGCGGCCGGCGCCGGGGTGGGTGTCGCGACGGATTTTCCGTCATCGAGCGACGATACGCCGCCGCCGCCGCCGCATGCCGCGATCAGCCCCAGTGCAAAGATTGCCGTGACGATCCGGCACGGTTGCAGCATAGCCTGTCTCTCCTGCCGCGGAACACCCGCTGGAAGAGGCATTGTCGGCCGGGGTATACGCTTCTGCAGTGACGCATGTCACGACATCCAGGTGCGAGCGCCCCTACTTCTTCGCGGCGCGCTCGGCCGCGATCCTCAGCGAGGTGTCGACCTCGCTGCGAAAGCTCGTCATGTCGATTGCCATGCCATTGAGCACGGTGCTCCAGTGGCGTGAGATCGCGGCCAGCGCCACAGCCTCCTTGATCTCATCGGAACTAGCCCCGTAGGCTTTCGCTACTGCGGTATGAAAGTAGACGCAGTAGCTGCAGGGAACCTGGGCCGACACCGCGAGACCTATCAGCTGCTTGACCTTGGGATTCAGCGCGCTCGTCTCCGACACCTGAACCTGTTTGAACGAGGCCCAGGCCCCGGGCAGGCCGGCCTCCGGGAACTCCCGGAAGAATCCCGGCACCACGCCCAGGGTTGCCTCGATGTCCCGGTAGGTGTCCTCGACGGCCTGGTGGGCGCTCTGGGCGAGGGTGCCGCCGGCCAGCGTCAGGCTGGTGAGGGCGGCTACGGTTGCGGCCAGCGTGATTGCTCGGATCTTCATGACGTACTCCTCGGTTGAGTTCTGTGCTAATTTGGGCCGGTGGCCGAAGGCCCCGTCCCGGACTCTACGATCCCCGGGCTGCGTTGTAGTCAGGATAAGAGCGAGCGTGGTAATGACCGACGATGGTTGCGCCGGCCTGCTTCGCGTCCGATTGATCGGCGAGCTCCAGTTGCGCCGCGATGGCGAACTGCTGCCGCTGCCGGCGTCACGGCGTACCCGGGCCCTGCTCGGCTACCTGGCATCCACCGGATCTCCCCAGTTGCGCTCGTTCCTGTGCGACCTGCTGTGGGACGGCCCGGATGACCCGCGGGCATCGCTGCGCTGGAGTCTGTCGAAGTTGCGCGCCGTCGTCGATGACCGGCACGCAACCCGCCTGGTGGCCGATCGGGAACGGGTTGGTTTCGATGCCCGCGATTGCGAGGTCGATACGCAGCGCCTGCGTAGCCTGACCGAAGCCGCCGGCGGCATTGCAGCCGCCCCGCTCGAGTACCTGGATCAGGCTGCTGCTCTGCTGCAGGGCGAATTCCTCGACGGTCTCGACCTGCCGGCGTGCTACCGGTTCCATCACTGGTGTATGGCCGAGCGGACCCGTTTCGGCGCCTTGCGTCGCGAGGTCCTGCACGCGCTGGTGCTGCGGCTGGCGGATGAGCCGGAACGCGCGCTGCCTCATGGCCATGCGATGGTCGCCGCCGAACCACTGGCTGAGTCGGCGCACGCGACCCTGGTGCAACTGCTCGCCGCGACTGGACGATATCCGGAAGCCGAACGGCACTACGACTGGGCGCGCGATCTGCTTCGCCGTGAGATCGCGATGCCCGCGGGTGGGCCGCTCGACGCTGCCATCCGCCGTGCACGGCGTGAACAGCGCGACGCGGCGGAATCCGGAAGGATGACGCGGCCGATGCCGGCCGCCGGGCAAGCCGTCGACTCTGCGACAGTTGATCCTGCCCCGGCGCAGCCGTTCGACGGTGTCGCGCCCGTCCTGGTCGGTCGCGCCATAGAGTGCCAGGCCATCGCGCAGGCCATCGCGCAGGCCATCGCTGCCGGGGAGGCCGCGGGGCTGCTGCTGTTCACCGGTGAGCCGGGCATCGGCAAGACCCGCCTGCTCGAGCAGTTCGCTGCGGAGGCGGTTGCAGCAGGTCGCCAGCTCATCCGCGGACGCTGCTTCGAGGTCGAGATGGTACGGCCGTATGGCTTGTGGCTGGACGCTTTGCGCGGCACGGCGGTCGAGCAGATAGATGCGGCAACGCTCATCCAGGCGGCGCCGCTTCTGGCCAGGGAGTGGGTCGAAGGCGGCAATCGGGAGCGTCTCTTCGACGCAGCGAAAGCCATGCTGCTGAGCCTCGCAACCCGCCGCCCGCTGGCGCTGGCGCTGGACGACCTGCAATGGATCGACGAGGGCTCCGCCGCGCTGTTGCACTTTCTGATCCGCACGCCTGGCGTCGGGCCGTCACTGCTGTTTGCCGGCGGCGCCAGGTCCGGGGAGGTCTACGATAACCCGTCGGCCAGGAGCCTGCTCCAATCGCTGGCGCGCGAGGGCCAGCTGCGGCACTTCGAGCTGGCCCCCCTGTCGCTGGCCGAAGCACAGGCGCTGGAGCAGACGTTGGAGCAGGCGTACCCGCTGGGCGATGCAAGGTCGCCTGCCGAGGGTGGGTCGACTGCAACAACCGAAGGGTCGCCCGATCGTGCCGCAGCCTGGCGGCAGTCCGGCGGCAATCCCCTCTATCTCATCGAGTTGAGCCGGGCCGCGCGGCGCGGTGCCGTCGCCGGTGGCGACACGCTCGATGCGCTGATCCTGGCGCGACTGCAGTCGCTCGAGGGCGGCGCGCGGGACCTGCTGGCCTGGGCTGCTGCGATGGGCCGGGAGATCCGGCTGGAGATTCTGGCCGATGCTGCTGGCGTTGCGCTGACCGAGGCGTTGGCGCGCATGGAGCAACTCGAGCGGTACAAGCTGGTGACCACCACCGGACAGGGCCATTGGGATTTCGCCCACGATCTGATTCGCGATGCGCTCTATCGCCGGATGTCGACGCCCCGCCGGCGCGCAATCCATCGCCGCTTCGTGCAGGTGCTCGCCGCGGCAAGCGAAGACGACGCGTCGCTGCACGGCGAGATCGTGCACCATGCCGAACTCGCCGACGACCACCTGGCTGCTGCCGGCGCATGCCTCGCCGCCGGGCGCTTCTGCCTGCGGATCTTCGCCAACCCGCAGGCGGCCGCGGTGGCGGAACGCGGTCTGGGCCATCTCGCGCTGATCGCGCCGGGCGCTCAGCGGGTCGGGCTCGAGATCGGACTGCTCCGCCTCGGTGTCACCGCCGCGTCGGGACAGTGGGCGAGGCAGTTGCCCGCGCTGCCCGATCGCATCGAGCGCGCCATCGCCGACGCCGAAGCACTCGGGCAGCACGCCCAGGCGGCCGACGGCTGGGAGCTCCTCGCTTTCTGGCGACAGCAGGCCAGCGACAGCGAGCGTTCGCGCGACGCAAGCCTCGCCGCCGAGCGAGTGACCCGGAAAGCCGACGACACGACGCATTGCCTGCAGCTGGCCAACAGCGGTCGCTGCCTGCTCGACATCGAAGTCGACCCGGCAAGAGGTCGTGACCTGCTGGAAGCCGCCGCGGCACTTTCCCGCAAACTCGATTTGAAGGTGATGGAGATCGAATGGGGACGTGCCCTGATGGCTCGTGCCGACGGCGACCTCGAGGGCGCCCGCGAGGCGCTGCAGCGGGCGGTGTCTCTCGCGCGGCTGGTCCAGAACCACTGGCGCGAGTTCGAGTGCATGGGCTGGCTGGCCACGGTGGCGCTGGAGCAAGGACGGCTTGCCGAGGTGATCGGGTACGCCGGGGAGATCGACGACGCAGCCCGGCGCATGGGTGAGACGGGAGCGCCTTTCGCCCAGGCGCTCGCAGCGCTGGCACGTCAGCGCCAGGGCGACGCGGGCGTGCCTCCCGATGCCGATCCCCGGCTGGCCGAAAGCCTGGACGGGCTGAGGGACCGCGACGACAAGAGTCATCTCGCCTACGTGCTCAACGAGGCCGCCGCGCTGGCGCTCGAGACCGGCCGCGGCGACATCGCGTCGGTCTATGCGCAAGAGGCACTGGCGGCGGCGCAGGCCGTGCGTCGTCCCACCGAAATTGCGGTCGCCATGGCGCGCCTCGCCAGCGCTTCGCCGCGCGCGGAAGCGGGAGTTCGAGAAGTTTCGTCTCATGCAGCAGCGTGTCGAGCCGTGGCCGACTGGCCGGCGCTCTGGGCAGTCAGCGGCGCCCCGAGTGCACGGGCGACGCACGCGATGGCCGTCGCTGCCCGCGCCGTTACAACGCCCGCTCCAACGTCAGCCGCCTAAGCTGGATGCACCTCAACCCTGTTGCTCAGGAGATCGCCATGTCTCGTATCGTCGTCGAGCGCACCTTCGAAGTTCCACAGTCGGATGCCGACATGATGGCGGTCGCGGATCGCGAGCGGCCCTGTCTCGCGGCGTACGACGTGACGTGGCGGCGCAGCCTGGTCTCGTCCGACCGCAAGCGCATGGTCTGCGAGTACGAAGCCGCCGACGCCGAAACCATGCGCCGTATCCAGCGGGAGGCGGGAGCGCAGTTTGACCGGGTATGGGTCGGCGACGTGATCGAGTAATCAGTCCTTGCGTGCGGCGGGAAGCACGTCCGCGAACATCGCCATCGACTTCCACTTCGGTTCCGGCGGCTTATGGCCGGGGCGCGGCGCATAGGGCGACAGCTCCGCGGCCGCGCTGCGATGGATGTATCGAGGGCAATTGGGAAAGATGAGCGTGGCATGCACCCGCACGATCAGTTGCGCGCCATCGAATTCGGCTTGAAGGGGATCACCCTCGACAAGCGTCGCGCGACCGTTGACCCGCAGGCGCCGCGGCGATTCGAAGTCGATGAACAGCATTCCGACCGACGAATTGACGACGAGGTTGCCCAGGCTTCGGAACATGCCGTTGCCGTCGTAGCTCGGGAAGGCCAGTTCGTCGTCGGCGGTGATCCGCACGAATCCCGGGACGCCGCCCTTGTAGGAACAGTCGGGGCGCCCCTGGGCATCGGCGCTCGCCAGGAAGAACATCGGCCGGCTTTGGATGAAGGTGCGGTCCTCGTCGGTGAAGAAGGCGCGCCCGAGGCGCTCGTCGAGCCGGTCGGCCAGCCGGCGGGTATCGAAACGGTCCTGCAACTCGCGCATGCCGGCGTGATAGGCGTTGACAGTGGAAGTCATGGCGATCGATCCTCCGTTTCGATGCTGGCCATGGCTCAGCGCTCTCCGGCAAGGACCCACTTCTCTATGAGGGTGATGCCGTCGCGGACCATCGCGAGGCTGCCGTCCAGGCGCGGGCCGCGAACCGTACCCTGCCACAGCAGCTTGCCGTACTTCGGGCTCTCGGTAGCCGCGTGGAAGACGATCGAGTCGGTACCTGCCGTGGCGCTGTAGGCTCCGTCGCCGTAGTCATACTGGTCGCAGGCCGTCGAGCGGAAGCGCCCGGCCTCGAAGATCAGCGTATCGGCGTCGCCGCTGGTCTTGCCGCGCTCGAGCACTATGCCGTCGAAGCGGCGGCCGTCCAGCAGGGCCATGGGTTCGCTCAGGGTTGCGCTCGGGGTTACGCTCTGGGTTGTCATCGTGAACTCCTTGTCAGGGCTTCGCCGGCTGGCGATGCGGTGGCCAAAGCATTGGCCACGGGCGTTTGAATCGCCGTTGATTTCTGCGTTGGGATGGGGTGGGATGGGTTTCAATCGCCCAAGTTGCCCGTGCAGTAGCTTCCCGGTACATTCATTCAATGACGCATGCCTTGTTCAGTCGACCCGGTTCGGTCGCGCAAGCACTCGAACTCCTAGCCGACGGCGGCGCCATTCCGCTGGCCGGCGGCACGGACTACTATGCCGCGCGCGTCGGTCAGCCGCCGTCGGGACGGCTGGTGGACCTGACCGGCATCGACAGTCTTCGTGTGATCGAGAAGCTTCAGGATGGGGGCTGGCGCATCGGCGGCGCCGCCACCTGGCGCGACGTCCTTCGCGCGGACCTGCCGGCGGCCTTCGACGGTCTGAAGCTCGGCGGCGCGGGAGGTCGGCGGCGTGCAGGTCCAGAACTGCGGCACGATCGCCGGCAATCTCTGCAATGCGTCGCCGGCGGCGGATGGCGTGCCGCCGTTGCTGGCGCTGGACGCCGCAGGTGGAACTGAGTAGCGCCGAGGGCACCCGGACGATGCGCGCTTTCGTCCTTCATCACCGGGCCGCGTCGGACGGCAAGGCGACCTGGCGAACTGCTCACCGCGGTGCTGGTGCCGGCGTCGGCCGCCGGCGCGCCGCTCTGCACTTCGCCAAGCTCGGTGCGCGCCGCTACCTGCTGATCTCGATCGTGATGGTGGCGGCCAGTGTCGAGGTCGGCGGCGACGGCCGCCTGCGGCAGGTCGCGGTGGCGGTCGGCTGCCTGTTCACCGGTGGCGCGCCGCCTGCTGGCGCTG
Source organism: uncultured beta proteobacterium (assembly GCA_963834335.1). Taxonomy (GTDB): domain Bacteria; phylum Pseudomonadota; class Gammaproteobacteria; order Burkholderiales; family Burkholderiaceae_E; genus Lautropia. The sequence continues at coordinate 1,517,634 of CAWIBK010000009.1, forward strand.
GAGCAGCGGCTGGTCGGCACTGCAGCGGCCGACCTGGCGCAATGGCGGTTTCAGGACGAGGACCTCGCGACCTGTCGCCCATCGACGATGTTCGCGCCACGCGGCGCCTACCGCCTCGACGCTGCCGCCGACACTGGTGCGGCGGGTCTTGTCCGCGAGCGTGGCTTCATGAACAAGCCGCGTGGACCACGGCGTCGCCATCGCCCTGCGGGTCAACGGCAAGTCGCGCGCAGGTGGCCTGCGATCCGCGCGGTCGCCTGTCCGACGCTCCTGCGCGACGGCCTCGGGCTCACCGGTACCAAGATCGGCTGCCACGCCGGCGACTGCGGTGCCTGCACCGTGCTGCTGGATGGCGCGCAGGTCTGCGCCTGCCTGGTGGCCGCGGGTCAGTGCAGCGGTCGCGACGTCGTCACGGTCGAGGGCCTGGCCGATGCCGATCGGCGCACTGTCGCCCTGCAGCAGGCCTTCGTCGCTCATGGTGCAGCCCAGTGCGGCATCTGCACCCCGGGCATGCTGATCGAGCGCCGACGGCGCTGCTGCGCCGCGGCAGACGGCCGCAGCCCGACCGAAGCGCAGGTCCTCGATGCGCTGGGCGGCGTGCTGTGTCGCTGCACCGGTTATCGCAAGATCGTCGAGGCGGTGCTGGCGGTCGCCAATGCCGAGCGGGCTGCGGCGGGCGACGGCACCGGCCGAAAGCGCCCGGCCGATCCGGTCGGCGCCGCGGCTGCCGCGGCTCGACGGCCGCGCCAAGGTGAGCGGCAGCGAGCACTTCGGCGCCGATCGCTGCCCTGACGACGGCGACGCCTGCTGCGATGCGCGCGATCCGCTCACCGCACGCGCAGGCGCGTTTCGAGCTCGGCGACCTGGCGGAATTCCGGGCGCCGCTGGCCCGGGCCTCGTCGACGTGGTCACCGCCGCCGACGTGCCGAACAACCGCTTCGCGATCTTCCCCGACCTGCGCGACCAGCCGGTGCTCGCCGACGGCGAGTCCGCTTCCGCGGCGAGGCGGTGCTGCTGCTGGTCGGCGAGCAGCGACGCGGTGATGGCGGTGCGACGCCGCCAGCCTGCCGATCCGCTGGCAGCCGCTGCCGGCCCGCGAGAACGCGCCGCGGCGCTCGCAGCCGCGGCGCGACCCGGCGAGGCGCTGCATGCGCGCTAGCCCGACAACGTGCTCTGCCGCGGCCGCGTCGACTGCGGGCGACGTCGACCAGGCGCGCTCGCGCTCCGGCGCGCTGCGCTTCGCGCCGCCTCGACGTTCGAGACGCGCCACGTCGAGCATGCCTACATCGAACCGGAGGCCGGCTATGCCGTCTGGGAGCGGCGAGCGGCTGCATGATCTTCGCCTGCACGCAGACGCCCTACCTCGACCGCGACGAGGTCGCCATCGTGCATGGGGATCGCGCCGGAGCGGGTGCACATCGAGCCGTCGGCGATCGGCGGCGGCTTCGGCGGCAAGCTCGACATGTCGGTGCAGCCGCTGCTGGCGGTGGCTGCCTGGAAGACCGGGCCGGCCGTGCGCACCGTCTGCGATCGGCCGGAGTCGATGCAGTCGCAGCACCAAGCGTCATCCCGGCGCAGATGACGGCGCCGCGCTGCCTGCAGCGCCGCAGGGCGACCTGATCGCCTACGACTTCGAGCGGCGACTTCAACACCGGCGCCTACTCGTCCTGGGGGCCGACGGTCGCCAACCGGGTGCCGATCCACGCCAGCGGTCCCTATCGGGTACCGAACGTGCGCGCCCTGACCCGGGCGGTGCTCACCAACAACGCGATCGCCGGCGCCTTCCGCGGCTTCGGCGTGCCGCAGTCGACGCTGATCGGCGAAGCACTGATGGACGAACTGGCCGGCGCCTGCGGCCTCGACCCGCTCGAGTTCCGCTATCGCAACGCGCTGCGGGCCGGCGACACGCACGCCCACCGGGCCAGCGTGCTCGACGCGAGCGTCGGCTTGCGGGCGTGCCTCGATCGCCTGCGGCCGGCCTGGCAGGCTCGTCGATCGCGGCGCGCGGGCGTTCAATGCCGCGCGCGTCGGCAGCCGGCTCGCCGCTGCGTCGCGGCGCCGGCATCGCCTGCATGTGGTACGGCATCGGCAACACGGTGATCGCCAACCCGTCGACGATGACGGTCGCTGCGCTGGACGCCGCAACGGCGCGCTCTCTTGCTCTACAACGGCGCCCAGGAGATCGGCCAGGGCACCTACGACCATCATGCCGCAGATCGTTCGCCGACGCCGTCGGCCTGCCGGTCGACCTGCATCGACCAGGTGCATCGGCGACACCGACCTCACCGCGGATGCCGGCAAGTCGTCGGCGTCGCGCCAGACCTTCGTCTCCGGCAACGCGGCGATGCTGGCCGGCCTCGACTTGCGCCGCAGCCTGGCGACAATGGCGGGCTTCGTCGGAATGCGCGGAGGCCGCCGCCGCTGCCGGTCCTGCAGATCGCCGGCGGCTCGGTGATCCTTCGCACACCCGCCGGCGAAGAGCGCGCGGTTGCAGCTGGCGCTCGCTGGCGGCCGATCATCGCGGCGACCTGGCGGTCGGCTCCGGTCACTTCAACCCGCCGACCGTGCCGCTCGACGCCGACGGCCAGGGCGTGCCGTACGCCACCTACGGCTTCGCGGCGCAGGTCGCCGAGGTCGAGGTCGACCTCGAACTCGGCACGGTGAAGCCGCTGCACATCCACGCCGCCCACGATGTCGGCCGCGCCATCAACCCGACACTGATCGAAGGGCAGATCCACGGCGGCATCGCCCAGGGCATCGGCCTGGCGCTGATGGAGGAGTACGTCAACGGCCGCACCGACAATCTGCACGACTACCTGATCCCCACGGTCGGCGACGTGCCGCCGATCACCGCCTGCAGCTGGTCGAGGACCCGGAGCCGCTCGGGCCCTGGGGCGCCAAGGGCGTCGGCGAACCGGCGCTGGTGGCCACCGCGCCGGCGATCCTCAACGCGATCCAGCTGGCGACCGGGGTGCGCATGACCGACGTGCCGGTCACGCCGAGCCCGCTGCGTGCGGCCCTGGCTGGTCGCTGCCGCTGCGGTTGACGCCAGGCCTGAGGCATGCCGCGCGCGCCGGCGGCTGAACCAGTCGGAACTGGGCGATGCGGTGCCGCGGTCAGGCGCCGATCGTGCGGCCATCGCGCGCGCCGGAGAGGATGGCGCCGACAAGATCCGTGCGATGCCTGCCCGGTGCTGTGCCAGATCAGCCGCAGGCAAGCTCGGGGCTTGCGACCGCTACGGCAATGTCGACGGCCGGCTGACCCGGACCGACACCTGCGCTGGTGCTCGACCGGCGCCGCCTGTCGCCTGGCGGCAGCGCAGGCCGGCGGCGGACGGCAGCCTCGATCGCCGACTCGCCGGTGTTCGTCTCCGGCGTCGGCGCGGCACCACCTATCCCGACTACAAGCCGGCGCCGTTCATCGTCGCCTCGCGGCACGACGGCGTCGACCTGGTGACCGTGGTCACCGAGGGCATCTTCAGCTACTGCAGCTTCAAGGTGAAGATCGACACCGACCGCTACCTCGGCCCGGAGCAGGCCACGGTGCGCTACAAGGGCGAGGCGGTCGGCCATGTGACGCACGATCGAATACGGCTCGCAGTTCCTCGTCGCTCGGCGGCGTGCATCACCTCACCGGCGGCATCGAAGAAGGAAGGGCCGCTCGACCTGCGAGCTGATGATGACGCTCGGCAACAAGAAGCCGGTCGGAGCTGCAGATCGACGGCGGCGCGCGCTCGTCGGTCGCAGGCCGACCGCGCGCCGATCGTCAACGGCGTCGAGGAGCAGCGCATGCGCGTCGGCTGCGGCTCGGCGACCATCGGCATCTTCGCGCAGCAGTGGTTCGGCCAGGTCGACGAGGTGGTGGTGGTCGACGACCACATCACCGGCGTGCTGACCGAGCACCAGGCCGGACGTTGCCTCGACATGGCGCCGACTCGGGCATCCGCCTGCGCGGGCGCAAGTCGACGCCCGGGCGCTACTTCCAGGTCGCCAACCCGGGCACCGGCTGGGGCGGCACCGACATCACCGACCCGCTGTCGATCATCGAAGGCTGGGACGCGAAGCGTGGCCAGGCCGGGCCTGCGCCTGCTGATGATGTCGACCACCGGCGAGGACGCCGCGTGGTTCGTGCTCGACGACGCGCTGGTGCCGTGCGAGCCGCCAGATGCCCGCGGCGGTGCGCACGGTCGTCGAGCGCATCGGCGAGAACTGCGAGCCGTCGCTGGCGACCGTGCTGTTCGTCGGCGGCGCCGGCGGCAGCCTGCGCGCCGGCGTCACCGAGAACCCGGTGCTGCTCACGCGCTCGATCAAGAACCTGCTGGTCAACGTCACCTGCGGCGGCGCGCCGGCCTACGTCTGGCCGGGCGGCGGCATCACGGTGATGGTCGACGTCGCGCGCATGCCGGCAACAGCTTCGGCTCGGTGCCGACGCCGGCCATCGTCGCGCCGATCGAGTTCACCATGCGCCGCGACGACTACCGCGCCCTCGGCGGCCACATGGACCGGATCCTCGCCATGACGGAGGTGCGTGGCATCATGCCGCGCACCGGGTGATCGCCTGGGACGAGCGCCAATCCCTGGCCGCTCGCCAGTTTCGCGTGAGCCGTGGGCGGCGGCACGCCGGCCGCCGGCAGCTCGACGACGGCCGTTGGCACTTCCAGCACGGTCCGATCGACCTGCTGATCGATTGCGATGGCGACGACAGCGCCTGCGATGCCGCTGTCGACGCAGGCCTGGGACCGGTTCCAGGGCGTTCTGGCGGAACTGGTCCCGAGCTGCCGCTGCTACGCAGCCCGCTGGGCGACGACGGTCGCTCGTGCCTGCCGGCGACGCCGACGCAGTCCCCGCGGCCCGATCGCGCTGCGCATGTTCGATGCCTGCCGGCCCTTTGCACGCGACGACGGCGCTTCATCACGCCGATGGCGGCGGTGGCCGGCAGCGTCGCCGACGAGATCATCCTGCCGTTCCGGCGTCCGGGCATCCTGCGTGCCTACGTCAACAACGGCGGCGACATCGCCTTGCATCTGGCCGGCGACACGGTACTCGTCGACGTCGGCCTGGTCACCGAACCTCGCGCTGCCGGCAGCTCGACGGCCGCTTCAGCATCGACGGCCTCGTCGCCGGTGCGCGGCATCGCCACCTCCGGCTGGCGCGGGCGCAGCTTCTCGCTCGGCATCGCCGACAGCGTCACGGTGCTGGCCGACAGCGCCGCGATGGCCGATGCGGCGGCAACCATGATCGCCAACGCACGTCGATGTCCAGAGCCCCGCCGTGCAGCGCCGCCCTGCGGACGAATTGAAGGACGACACGGACCTCGGCAGCCGCCTGGTCACGGTGGCGGTGGGACGCCTGTCCGACGAGGAAGCGGCAGCGGCCCTGGACAGCGGGGCCGCCTTCGCGGAAAAGATCAGGCAACGCAGCCTGATCCGGGCTGCGGCCATTTCCCTGGCCGGTCAGGCCCGGGTGGTGCGCAGCCGCTGAACGGTGGCGTCGATCAGCGCCCGGGAAATGCTGACCCTGGGCGCCGGGATGTCCGGCAGCGAGTCGATGTCGAACCATCGGGCGTCGGCGATCTCCGCCGGATCCGCAGCGATGTCGCCCGATCGCCACTTCGCGGTGAACGCGATCATCAGCGAATTGGGGAAGGGCCAGCTCTGGCTGGCGAAATAGGCGAGGTCGTCGACCTCGACGCCCACCTCCTCCCGGACTTCCCGGTGAATGGCGTCCTCGATCGATTCCCCGGCTTCCAGGAACCCTGCGAGCGCGCTGTAGCGCCCCGGCGGGAAGCTCACGCCACGGGCCAGCAGTATTTCGCGGCCGCGGGTGATCAGCACCATCATCGCCGGGCAGATCCGCGGGTACACCGACAGGCCACAGGCGCCGCAGCGATAAGCCCGCTCCGCGGCAACGCGTTCGGTGGCCGTGCCGCAGGCGCCGCAGAAGCGATGGGTGCGCTCCCATTCGAGCAACTGAACGCCCCGCATGGCGATTGCCAGTTGCGTGTCAGGCAGCACGCCGAACCAGCTCCGGATTCCGCTCGCCCGCCAGCCGGTGGGCAGGGACGGCGGCGCAGGGGACTCGGCAAGCGCCACCGCCACGTGGGTGACACCCTGGTGGCGACCGATCACATGATGGCGCTCCGCCACCAGGCCGAGTTCCCGGTAGGTGCCCCACGGCAGCAGCGCAGGGGCGTCCGCGGGCTGAACCAGCTGGTCGCGGATGAAGACATGGGCAATCGCGGCGTCGTCGGCGCTGGCGCTGTGATCCGGCAGGAAGCCATCGGGAGTCAGTATCATCGCCGGATTCTAGCAAGCAGCGCGAGGTCGCCGGCGCTCAGCACAGCCGCGTGACACCCGCGCGCGAAACACCGGCAGCCTGCTATCGCGGCGCCGCGACATCGGCGCCCTGGTTGAACCAGCGGCCGATCAGCATCCGTTCGGCTTCCGTCATCTGGGTCGCATTGCCCAGCGGCATGAGTTTCGTCAGCACCACCTGCTGGTAGATCGCCTGGGCCTGCCGCGCAACCGCCTGCGCACTATCGAGCCGGACGCTTTTCTGAGCGACCGCTTCGCCGTGACAGAGCACGCAGCGCTGCTCGAGTACGGACTGCACCTGAGCGAACGGCACCACATCCGCCGTCGTCGAAGACGTCGACGTCTGCGCCGCCGGCTCCGGGGCGAGCCAGGCGATGACGCCCGCAATCACGACGATGCCGCCGGCCCACCAGCCCCAGTTGATCACGCCCCGATGGCGCAGCAGGAAGAACTGCCGGATCAGCACGCCGGCCAGCATCAGCAGCACCAGGACCAGCCAGTTGTGCCTGCCCTGGTACAGCATGCCGTAGTGATTCGAAAGCATCGCGATCAGCACCGGCAAAGTCAGGTAGGTGTTGTGCACGCTGCGCTGCTTTGCGCGCTGGCCGTGGATCGGGTCGACCGGCTGGCCGGCCTTCATCTGGGCCATGACCTTGCGCTGGCCGGGAATGATCACCATCAGTACATTGGCACTCATGATGGTGGCTAGCATCGCGCCCGTCAGTACGAAGGCCGCGCGGCCGGCGAACAGCTGGCAGGCGATCCAGGTGGCCGCCACGACGTAGACCGCGACCAGGGCGCCCACGATGCGATCGCCATTGCGGCGGGTCCCGAAGCCGCGGCAGATCAGGTCATAGAAGATCCAGCCCGCCACCAGGTAGACAAGGGATCCGGCAATCGCGGCCGACGGGGACCAGTCGAGCACGGATTTGTCGATCAGGAAGGCGGTGGCATTGAAGAGGTAGATGACCGTGAGCAGGGCGAAGCCGGACAACCAGGTGGAGTAGCTCTCCCAGTAGAACCAGTGCAGCGTCTGCGGCATGGTCTTCGGCGCGACCAGGTATTTCTGGGGGTTGTAGAAGCCACCGCCGTGAACCGCCCACAGTTCGCCGTCGACCCCGCGGGCCCGGGCATCGGCGGAGCGGGGCTCCTCGAGGCTGTTGTCGAGCCATACGAAATAGAAGGAGGCGCCGATCCAGGCGATCGCAGTGATCACGTGCAGCCAGCGCAGCAGCAGGTTGGCCCAGTCGATCAGGTAGACGTCCATGGCAGCTCAGGGATGATCAATCGGCGCCTCCTAAGAGCCGCGGTAGGTGGAATAGCTCCAGGGACTGACGAGCAGCGGCACGTGGTAGTGGCCGCCGGCGTCGGCGATGCCGAAGTCCAGGCTGATCACATCGAGGAACGGCGGGTCCGGCAGATCGATGCCTGCCGCGCGGAAGTAGTCGCCGACCTCGAACAGCAGCCGGAAGCGGCCGGTGGGGATGGTGTCGCCCGACAGGAGCGGCGCGTCCGTGCGACCGTCGCGATTGGTGATGTGGCGGCTGACGAGCGAGGCATTGCCGTCCCGGTCCAGGCTCAGCAGCGACAATTGCAGCGCCGCCGCCGGCCGTCCCGAGGCGGTGTCGAGTACGTGAGTGGAAAGTCTGGCCATGGCAGCGGGTTCGAAGTCTCGCCGGATTGTCGCATGGCCCGGTGAGCCTGTCGGAGTAAGGGACGGGAGCGGCCCTTGGCTACAATCCGACGGGTGCGCACCCACCGCCGAGCGAGCCATGCTGACCCTCGATCAATTGAATGCCGCGTCGCCGGAAGCAGCCATGCTCCTGCTGGAGGGCACCTATGAGCATTCGCCCTGGGTAGTCCAGGGGGCGCTGGCGCAGCGGCCGTTCCGGTCTCTGGCTCACCTGAAGCTGACGCTGAGCCGGGTGGTGGCTCAGGCCGACCGCGCGGCGCAACTGGCGCTGGTGCGGGCCCATCCGGAACTGGCCGGTCGGGCGATGGCGCTCGGGACCCTCACCGCCGAATCGTCCGGCGAACAGTCCCGCAGCGGCCTGGATCACTGCACCCCGGCCGAACTGTCACGCCTGCGGGAACTGAATGCCGCCTACAGCGCGAAGTTCGGGTTTCCGTTCGTCCTGGCGGTGCGGGGGCCCCGAGGCACCGGCCTCAGCCGCGTGCAGGTCATCGCCACCCTGACGCGACGACTGGACGGTCATCCGGAGTTCGAGCTGGCGGAATGCCTGCGCAACATCAATCGGATCGCCGAACTTCGGCTCAACGACAAGTTCGGCACCACGCCCGCCGACGGCAATCTGGTCTGGGACTGGGCCGAAGCGCTGGCCGTGCACAGCGACCCTCCGTTCGCCGAGGCCGGGCAGTTGACGGTGACCTACCTCACGCCTGCGCACCGCGCCTGCGCGCGCCAGCTGCTCGACTGGATGGCGCAATGCGGCTTCGACGAGACCGGCATCGACGGCGTCGGCAATGTCTGGGGCCGCTACCTCGCCGGCGTATCGCCGGACGCTGCCGGCTCGGCACCGCCGCAGGCGACGCCGGCGGTGAAGACCCTCTATACGGGCAGTCATTACGACACGGTGCGCAATGGCGGCAAGTACGACGGCCGCCTTGGCATCCTGGTGCCGATGGCTGTGGTCAGGCGCCTGGCCGGCACCGGTACCCGCCTGCCGTATGACCTCGAGGTGATCGGGTTCGCCGAAGAGGAGGGGCAGCGGTACCGGGCGACCTTTCTCGGGTCGGGTGCGGTGATCGGACAGTTCGACCAGCACTGGCTCGAGCAACTCGATGCCGACGGCATCAGCATGCGCGATGCGATGAAGGCCGCCGGTCTCGACCCGGCCCGGATTGCGTCCTGCCGCCGCGACCCGACCGGGTCCGGCTTCATCGAGGTGCACATCGAACAAGGTCCGGTGCTCGATGAGATCGACATGCCCCTGGGCGTGGTGACATCGATCAACGGCTCGGTTCGGCTGGCGGCGGAAATCGTCGGCATGGCCAGCCATGCGGGCACGACGCCGATGGACCGGCGTCGCGACGCTGTCGGCGGAGTCGCGGAACTGGCGCTGTACCTGGAGCGGCGGGCGGCGGCCGACGGGGACTCGGTGGGCACGATCGGCATCCTGCAGGTGCCCGCCGGGTCGACCAACGTGGTCCCGGGCCGCTGCCAGTTCACCCTGGACTTGCGGGCGCCCGGCGACGAGCAGCGCGACCGGCTGGTCGCGGACGTGCTGGCCGAACTGCACCGCATCTGCGAGCAAAGGGGACTTCGCTACACCACGGAGGAGACCATGCGCGCCAGCGCCGCGCCGAGTCACCCTGAATGGCAGCTGCGCTGGGAGCGGGCCGTCACAGCGCTCGGACTGCCGGTCTATCGCATGCCGAGCGGCGCCGGCCATGATGCGATGAAGCTGCACGAAGTGATGCCGCAAGCGATGCTGTTCGTGCGCGGTGGGAACAGCGGTATCAGCCACAATCCGCTGGAATCGATCACGGCTGACGACGCGCAACTGTGCGTCGACGCCTTCGCCAACTACCTGGACCAGCTGGGGCAGCCTCATGAATGAACATCCCGCCGGAGCTCGGGATCGCCATCTGCCGGCGCTGGACGCCTGGGTGGACGCCCATTTCGACGAGGAGGTGGCTTTCCTTGCCGAACTCGTCAAGGTGCCGACCGATACGCCGCCCGGTGACAACGCGCCGCATGCCGAACGCACCGCTCAATTGCTCGAGGGATTCGGCTTCACGGTGCAGCGCCACCCGGTGCCGCAGCAGGAGGTCCTGGACTACGGGCTGACCTCGATCACCAATCTGATCGTGCGCCGCCGCTACGGCGAGGGCAAGTGCATCGCGCTCAACGCCCACGGCGATGTCGTTCCGCCAGGCGACGGATGGACGGTCCCACCGTATGGCGCAATCATCCGGGACGGCCGGCTGTACGGGCGCGCCGCTGCCGTCAGCAAGAGCGATTTCGCCACGTACACGTTCGCCGTCCTGGCGCTGGAAGCCGTGGCCGGCGCGGGCGCCGGTCCGCTGGCGGGAAGCGTCGAGCTGCATTTCACCTACGACGAGGAGTTCGGCGGCGAGAAGGGCCCCGGCTGGTTGTTGTCGAAAGGACTGACCCGGCCCGACTATGCGATCGCGGCCAGCTTCAGCTACGCAGATCGTCACCGCGCACAATGGCTGCCTCCAGTTCGAAGTGACGGTCAACGGCAAGATGGCGCACGCGGCCATTCCCGAGACCGGTGCCGATGCGCTCCAGGCGGCGGTGCGGATTCTCGACGCGCTGTACGCCTGCAACCAGGATTACCGGCAGGTCCGAAGCAAGGTGCCCGGAATCAGCCATCCGTACCTCAACGTCGGGCTCATCAGCGGCGGCACCAACACCAACGTGGTGCCCGGCAAAGTGGTGTTCCGTCTGGACCGGCGCAGTATTCCGGAAGAGGATCCGGCAGTCGTGGAGACCCAGGTGCGCCAGGTGATCGCCGCCGCCGCCGAGGGGCTGCCGGGTATTTCCGTCGACGTGAGGAGAATCCTGCTGGCCAACCCGCTGCGGCCGCTGGCGGGCAACCGTCCGCTCGTGGATGCGTTGCAGCGCCACGCGCGGTCCGTATTCGGCGAGGATGTCCCGGCGTCGGGGACGCCGCTCTATGCGGATGCCCGCCTCTATGGCGAGGCTGGTGTGCCCACGGTCATGTACGGCGCCGGTCCCCGCACCGTCCTCGAGTCCAACGCCAAGCGCGCCGACGAGCACGTCGAACTGGAGGACCTGCGCCGCGCCACCAAGGTGATCGCTCGCACCTTGCTCGACCTGCTGGGCTGAGTTTCCGGCCCTGGTTTTCCGCTATGGCCACGCATGGCCGAGGTCGCTACACTGGCGAGACAACATCGACAGCCATCACCGGAGGAATGCCGCATGCAACCGAGACCCTGGGCCAGATTCAGCCTGACCATCCTGCCGGCAATGGCGGCTCTGGGCCTGCCGGCCGGCGCCGCCCTCGCGCAGGATGCGATCAGGATCGGCGAGATCAACAGCTACAAGGCGCAACCGGCGTTTCTCGAGCCCTACAAGAAGGGCTGGGAACTGGCGCTCGAACAGGTCAATGCGGCGGGGGGCATCAACGGCAGGAAGCTGGAGATCATCTCCCGCGACGACGGTGCGACGCCGGGCGATGCGGTACGGGTCGCGGAGGAATTGCTGTCCCGGGAAAAGGTGGACCTGATCGCCGGCGGATTCCTCTCCCATATCGGGCTCGCCCTCACCGATTTCGCCAAGCAGAAGAAGATATTCTTCCTCGCCTCGGAGCCGCTGACCGACAAGATCGTCTGGCAGAACGGCAACCGCTACACCTTCCGGCTGCGGCCTTCCACCTACATGCAGACCGCCATGCTGGTACCCGAGGCGGCCAAGGCGCAGAAGAAGCGCTGGGCGGTCGTCTATCCCAACTACGAATACGGCCAGTCCGCTGCAGCAACCTTCAAGGAGCAGCTGAAGAAGCTGCAGCCGGATGTCGAGTTCGTCGGCGAGCAGGCGCCGCCGCTGGGCAAGATCGATGCAGGCGCGGTGGCCCAGGCGCTCGCCGACCTGAAGCCCGACGGTATCTTCAACGTGCTGTTCGGGGCGGATCTGGCGAAGTTCGTCCGAGAGGGCAACACCCGGGGCCTGTTCAAGGACAGGACGGTGGTCAGCCTGCTGACCGGGGAGCCGGAGTATCTCGACCCGCTCAAGGACGAGTCTCCCGAGGGCTGGATCGTGACCGGCTACCCCTGGTACGGTATCGACACCAAGGAGCATGACGCCTTCCTTCAGGCCTACCGCAAGAAGTACGACGACTATCCCAGGCTGGGCTCGATCGTGGGCTACTCGATGGTGACTGCGCTTGCAGAAGGGCTGAAGAAGGCCGGCTCGACCGAGACCGACAAGCTGATCGCCGCTTTCGAGGGACTCGAGTTCCCGACGCCGCTCGGCAAGACGTCGTTTCGTGCAATCGACCATCAGTCGACCATGGGCGCCTACGTCGGGCGGACCACCCTCAAGGACGGCAAGGGAGTGATGAAGGACTTCCGCTATGAGGATGGGGCCAAGTTCCAGCCGGCCGACAGCGTCGTCAAGGCACTTCGTCCCGACGCGCCTTGACGCTGGAGGGACTGCTTTTTCAGCTGCTGAACGGGCTGGCCAGTGCGTCCAGCCTGTTCCTGGTTGCCGCCGGCCTGTCCCTCATCTTCGGCGTCACCCGGATCGTCAATTTCGCGCACGGCTCTTTCTACATGCTGGGCGTGTACCTTGCGTACACGATCGTCACCCGCCTGCTCGACGGCCCGCTCGCCGGTTTCGGCGCCCTGGGATTCTGGCTGGGGGTCCTGGCAGCGGCGCTTGCGGTCGGCCTGATCGGTGCCCTGACTGAACTGCTGGTGCTGCGGCGGATCTACCGAGCGCCGGAACTCTTCCAGCTGCTGGCGACTTTCGCGCTGGTGCTGATCATTCGTGATGCAGCCCTGGCCTTGTGGGGCAGCGAGGATCTGCTCGGTCCGCGCGCGCCCGGCCTGCGCGGTTCCGTCGTCATCCTGGGCCGCGCGTTTCCGGAGTACGACCTGGTGCTGGTCCTGCTCGGCCCGGTGGTGCTCGGGATGCTGTGGTGGATGCTCACCCGCACCCGGTTCGGCATCCTGATCCGCGCGGCGACGCAGGATCGCGAAATGGTCGGGGCACTCGGCGTCAACCAGTCGTTGCTGTTCACCGCCGTGTTCGCCCTGGGCGCCTTCCTGGCCGGTCTCGGTGGCGCGATGCAACTGCCGCGTGAACCCGCCAACCTCGGCCTCGACCTGGTGGCGATCGGCGAGGCGTTCGTGGTCGTGGTCGTGGGCGGCATGGGCAGCATTCCCGGCGCCTTCCTCGCGGCGCTGCTGATCGCGGAACTCAAGGCCGTCTGTATCGCGATCGGTCAGGTGAACATCGCCGGTGTGGACTTCTCCTTCTCCAAGCTGACGCTGGTCGTCGAGTTCCTGGTGATGGCAGCGGTGCTGATCTGGCGGCCCTGGGGCCTGCTGGGGCGGCCGTCGGTGCTCAGTCGCAACGCCGTCGGACATCGAGCTGCCGATGCGGCCCGGCCCGCCGTGGCTCGATGGATCGGCACGGCGGTCGTGGCCGGGCTGCTGCTGCTGCCCATCGTGGCCTCCGACTCGCCCTATCTCGTGGTGCTGCTGATCGATGTGATGGTGGCAGTGCTGTTCGCCGTGAGCCTGCACTTCATCATGGGCCCGGGCGGCATGCACTCCTTCGGCCATGCCGCCTATTTCGGATTGGGTGCCTATGGTGCGGCCCTGCTGTTCAAGGTGCTCGGCCTGCCGATGGAGATCGCGCTGCTGGCGGCGCCGGTCGTGGCCGGCCTGGGTGCCTTGCTGTTCGGCTGGTTCGCAGTGCGACTCTCGGGCGTGTACCTGGCGATGCTGACCCTGGCGTTCTCCCAGATCGTCTGGTCGGTCGTGTTCCAGTGGGACGACTTCACCGGCGGCTCGAATGGCCTGGTGGGTATCTGGCCGGCCGCCTGGCTTTCTGACAAGCGGATGTACTACTACCTCACGCTGTCGGCGACGCTGCTGGGGATCTGGCTGCTGCGCCGGGTGCTTTTTTCGCCCTTCGGCTATGCCATGCGGGCCGGCCGTGATTCGCCGCTACGCGCCGAGGCGATCGGCATCGACGTGATCCGCGTGCACTGGGCCGGTTTCGTCCTGGCCGGGACTGGTCTGCGGCGTCGCCGGGGCCCTGTTCGCCTTCTCGAAGGGCAGCATCTCGCCGGAGGTGATGGCGATCGGCCGATCGATCGACGGCCTCGTGATGGTGCTGCTGGGCGGTCTGCACACCCTTGCCGGTCCGATCGTCGGCGCCACGGTGCTGACCTGGCTGCAGGACACGGTCGCCCGTGAGACCGAGTATTGGCGCGCCATGCTCGGACTGGTGATTCTGGCTCCTGGTGATGCTGTTCCCGGTCGGCATTGCCGGCGCGATGAAGCGGCTCTTCCTCCGGACGGAGGCCTGACCGTCCGTGGCGCAGTCCGTCTCTCCCCCTTTGCCCGAGCAGCGGTCGACACCGTTGCTCGCGGTCTCGGCGCTCTCGAAGTCTTTCGGGGGTGTCCAGGCGGTGCATGACGTCAGCTTCAGCGTGAGTCGCGGGGAAATGCTGGCGATGATCGGCCCGAACGGGGCCGGCAAGTCGACCTGCTTCAATCTGCTCAACGGGCAGTTGCCGATGGACAGCGGCGACGTCCGCCTGCAGGGGCGCAGCATCGTCGGTATGAAGCCGCGCAATATCTGGCGACTCGGTGTCGGGCGTACTTTCCAGATCACCGCCACCTTCGCGTCCATGACCGTGCGCGAGAACGTGCAGATGGCTTTGCTGTCTCATCACAAGCGGCTCACCAGCTGGTTCGCCCGCGCGCGCGACGCCTATGTCGATGAAGCCGACAGGCTGCTGGCGCTGGTCGGCATGGACGAGCAGGCGCAGCGGGCGTGCTCGGTCCTGGCCTACGGCGACCTGAAGCGGGTCGAACTGGCCGTGGCCCTGGCCAACCAGCCGCAGTTGCTGCTGATGGATGAACCGGCGGCGGGGATGGCGCCGAAGGAGCGGGTGGCGTTGATGGCGCTGGTCAGCGGTATCGTGGAACGCGAACAGATCGCCGTGCTGTTCACCGAGCACGACATGGACGTCGTCTTCGGCAGCGCCAACCGGGTGATCGTTCTGTCCCGCGGGATGCTGATTGCGGTCGGCACGCCCCAGGAGGTGCGGGCGAACGAAGAGGTCCAGCGGGTCTACCTGGGATCGCGATCGCATGACTGAAGCTGCCGGGCGACTGCACCAGGACCCGATGCTCGCGCTGGAAGGTGTGAACACCTTCTACGGCAAGGCGCATATCCTGTTCGACGTCGGACTGGAGGTCCGGGCCGGCGAGGTCGTCGTGCTGCTCGGCCGCAACGGGGCGGGCAAGTCGACGACGCTCAAGAGCATCATCGGGCTGGTCCCGGTGGGCAGTGGATCGGTCCGCTTCGGCGGGCGCGATATCCGGCGGCTGAAGCCGCACGAGATCGCCAGGCTCGGGCTCGGGTACGTGCCGGAGGACCGGCGGATCTTCACCGACCTCACGGTCCTGGAGAACCTCGAAGTCGGCCGGCAGCCGCCGCGCGAAGGGGTGGCCACCTGGGACTTCGAGCGTATCGGGCGCTTGTTTCCGAACCTGGCGCAGATGCCGCGGCGACCCGGCGGCCGGATGTCCGGCGGAGAGCAGCAGATGCTGACCATCGGCCGTACCCTGATGGGCAATCCCAACTGCATCCTCCTCGACGAACCGTCCGAAGGAGTTGCGCCGGTCATCGTCGACCAGATGGCGGTGGCGATCCGGGAGTTGAAGTCGCAGGGTGTCGCCATCCTCCTGTCGGAGCAGAACCTGCGTTTCGCGCAGGAAGTGGCGGACCGTGCCTATATCATAGAGAAGGGCCGGATCCGGTTCTCCGGCACGATGGCGCAGCTTGATGCCGACGATGACGTACGTGCCCAGTATCTGGCAATATGAGCCCGACGAACCGCGGTACCCAGGGAGACGCGACGATGATCGAAATACGCCGGACTGTGACCTGGCGGGAAGAAATTTTCCACGAGTTCGGTCCCCCGCCGGCGCGGCCGCTGATCCGTGGCGCCATCGCGGCCGTGCTGGCGAATCCCTTCGCCGGTCGCTATGAGCCGGACATCCTCCCGATGATGGCTGCGCTCAACGCGGTCGGGCTCGACATGGCAAAGCGCCTGCTCGCGGCCATGGATGTGCCGGCGGACCGGATCGAATCCTACGGCAAGGGTGCCATCGTCGGTGGCGCCGGTGAACTCGAGCATGGCGCCCTGTGGCATGTCCCCGGCGGCTATGCGATGCGCGAACTGCTGGGCTGGAAAGAGGACAGCGGGCCGCAGGTTCCGGCGCCGGGTTCGGGGGCGGCGACCGCTCGTCGCGGTAACGCCCTGGCGATCGTGCCCTCGACCAAGAAGGTCGGAGCACCTGGCGCGACGCTGGACGTGCCGCTGACGCACATCAACGCCAGCTACGTCCGCGGGCATTTCGATGCGATGTCGATCTCGGTCGCGGGCGCGCCGGCGGCCGGCGAACTGGTGTTCATCCTGGTCATGGCAACCGGCGGTCGGGTGCATCAGCGCGTCGGCGGCCTGGCTGCGGATGCGATCAGCAAGTGGGACGGGCTCAGGTAGCCACGAATTCCGGACAGTCAGGAGAAGAGTCATGGCAGACAATGCAGCCGCTTCGCGCGCGAAAATCAGGAAGCTCATCGTGCAGGTTGATGAGACCCGCATCGAGATGGGCAGGACGATCACGCCGCCGACGCGGCGGGCAGTGGCGATGGCGGTGATCGCCAATCCGTATGCCGGCGGCTACTCCGAAAACCTCGACCAGCTGATCGCGATCGGCGAGGAACTGGGTGGGCTTCTCGGCGAGCGCTGCGTCGCGGCTCTCGGGATCACGCCCGCCCAGGCGCAGAGCTACGGCAAGGCGGCGATCGTGGGCGAGGGTGGCGAGCTTGAACATGCCGCGGCGATCCTGCATCCCAAGCTGGGCGCGCCGCTGCGCAAGGCGGTCGGGAAGGGCGCCGCGCTGGTGCCGTCGGCGAAGAAGATGGGAACCATCGGCGCCGCCATCGACGTGCCCCTGGGCCACAAGGATGCCGCGTACGTCCGCAGCCATTTCGACGCGATCGAGGCCCGCGTCCATGACGCGCCGCGCGCAGGCGAAATCGTCGTGGCGGTTGCGGTGACGGATTCCGGACGTCCGCTCGCGAGAATCGGCGGCTTGCAGGCGAACGAGGCGAAGGGCGAAGACGGCCTGCGCTGAGCCGCCGGAACGGACGACGGGCAGCAAGAGGAGACTACCGCATGGCAGTGGCAGCATCGATCCAATCTTCCGGCAAGGTCGTGGTCAAGCGCATCGGCCTGCTCCTGTCCGGCGATATCGATCGTCCGATTCTCGATGCCGATACGATCGTCATCGACAACGGCATGATCACCGCGGTGGGGCAGGAGAAGGATTGCGATATCGGCGCGGCCTCCCAGGTGATCGACTGCCGGGGAACCGCGGTCGCGCCGGGACTGATCGATTCGCATGTCCATCCGGTCTTCGGCGACTGGACGCCGCGGCAGAGCCAGTTGGGCTGGATCGAGTCCTGCATGCATGGTGGCGTCACCACCATGATCTCGGCCGGCGAAGTGCACCTGCCCGGGCGGCCGAAGGACGTCGTCGGCGTCAAGGCGCTGGCGATCACGGCGCAGCGGGCATTCGACGGCATGCGTGCGGCCGGCGTCGGCGGCGGAGTCAAGGTCAATGCCGGCGCGCCGGTGATCGAGCAAGGCATGACGGAGCAGGACTTCGCCGACCTGGCCGCCGCGGGAGTGAGACTGCTCGGCGAGATCGGGCTCGGCTCGGTCAAGGCCGGCGACGAGGCTGCGCAGATGGTGGGCTGGGCGCGCAAATACGGCATCCAGAGCACCATCCACACCGGCGGGCCGTCGATACCGGGCTCGGGCCTGATCGACGAGGACGTGGTGCTGGAGGCGGACGCCGACATCATCGGTCATGTCAACGGCGGGCACACCGCGTTGTCGTACAAGGCGGTCTGCAAGCTGTGCGAACAGAGTCCGCGCGCCCTCGAGATCGTGCACAACGGCAACGAACGGATCGCCATCCTCACCGCGCGCCATGCCATGGAACTCAAGTGCCCGCACCGGGTGATCCTGGGCACCGATTCGCCGGCGGGCTCCGGCGTGCAGCCGCTGGGCATCCTGCGCCTGATCTCCCTGATGTCGTCGCTGGCGGATATTCCCGGCGGAGATCGTCTTCGGCTTCGCCACCGGCAACACCGCGCGCATGCGCCAGCTGACGCAGGGCTGGTCGAGGTCGGCCGGCCGGCAGACCTCGTATTCATGGACAAGGCCCAGCATTCGCCCGGGCAAGGACCTGCTGGACAGCGTGCAGCTCGGCGACATACCGGGAATCGGCATGGTGATGATCGACGGCATCGTGCGCTGCACCCGCAGCCGCAACACCCCGCCCGCCACCGAAGTCCCCGTCGTCCTTCCCGCCTGAGCATTCCGCCACCGGCAACCCCCAGACCTCAGACCATCCGGAGCCCCTTAGTCATGTACCTGCCGGCTCACTTCGAACAGCCCGACCAGGCGGCGGTCCATCGCCTGATGCTGGACTCCCCGCTGGCCACGCTGGTGACCTGCCGCGACGGTGCCATCGATGCCAATCATGTCCCGATGCTAGCCGTCCTTCGCGAGCGGAAGATCGTCCTGCGCTTTCACGTGGCGCGCGCGAACCCGCTGTGGCGAGACGCCGATCCGGCCGGTGAAGTGCTGGCCATCTTTCAGGGCCCGGATACCTACATTTCGCCGTCGTGGTATGCCACCAAGGCGCAGCACGGCAAGGTGGTGCCGACCTGGAACTATGCCGTGGTGCATGCCTATGGCCGGCTCACGGTGTTCGATGACAAGGAATGGCTGCGGGAATTCCTGCCGTCGCTGACGAGCACGCACGAGGCGCGATTCGACAAACCCTGGCAGGTTGCCGACGCGCCTGACGACTACATCGAAACCATGATGGGCTCGATCGTCGGGCTCGAAATCGAAGTCGATCGTGTCCTCGCCAAGTGGAAGATGAGCCAGAACCAGCCGGCCGCCAACCGTGCGACCCTGATTGCCGGGCTTGAGCAGACCAGCCAGCCCGGAGCCCGGGCGGTCGGGCAACTGATCGCGGCACAGGTGCCGCAACCGAAAAAGGACTGAACGTGTTCGACTTGACTGGAAAAGTTGCCGCGGTGACCGGCGGCAACGGGGGCATCGGGCTCGGCATGGCCGAGGGACTTGGGCGGGCGGGCGCGTGCGTTCTGGTGGTCGGCCGCAATGATGGCAAGAACCGCAGCGCGGTCGCACAGTTGCGCGCCCAGGGCGTCAAGGCCGAAGCGCTGGTCCTCGACGTCACCGGCGAAACCGCAGGCCAGGCGATGGTCGATGCCGCCGTCGGCCATTTCGGCCGGTTCGACATTCTCGTGAACAACGCCGGGACCAATGTCCGCAAGCAGCCTCAGGAGTATTCGCTTGCCGAGTTCCGCAGCATGATCGACACCAACCTCTCGAGCGCCTTCATCTGTTCCAACGCTGCCTATGGCGCCATGAAACAGCAGGGCGGCAAGATCATCAATATCGGGTCGATGATGTCGATTTTCGGCGCGTCCTTCACTGCCCCCTATGCCGCCAGCAAGGGCGGCATCGTCCAGATGTCGCGGGCGATGGCTACCGCCTGGGCAAAGGACAACATCCAGGTGAACGCCATCCTGCCGGGATGGATCAGCACCGACCTGACACGGGCCGCGCAACGGGATATTCCCGAGCTCGAGCAGCGGGTGGTGCAGCGAACGCCGGCCGGCCGCTGGGGCGTGCCGGCCGACTTCGCCGGCATTGCGGTGTTCCTGGCCAGTCCGGCGTCCGACTTCATCACCGGTACCGCGATACCCGTCGACGGCGGCTATTCCGTACAGGGCTGAGCCTCGCCGGTGGTGGCGTCAGGCTCCGCCGGCACGACTGGCGGATTGACCAAGCGTCGGCGGGTGAGATGATTTGCGGTCCGCAATCGCCCGTGCTACTGTGGCACTCAGTCAACAGGTGATTGTCGATGAGACGAGCCTCGCTTTACAGCAGTTCTCGCCGTCCGCGAAATGCGCGAGATGACGTCTCGTCAAGACCGCCAGCCAGTCCGGCCGCGAGTCCCGGACCCGTCGCGCAGGAGTCCGCCCATGCCGGCCGCAGCGCTGCCGGCCGCGACGCCGCCGGCCGTCCTGCCTTCGAGCGGGTTGGCGCCCTGTCGTCAACCCGGGGAGACGCTGCGCACTCAGCCCCCTCCACCCCGTCAGCCCCGTCATCACCGCCTGCCCCCGCCACCCGGCGTTCCCGCTGGTCGGGCCGCGGCGCGTCCTTCCTGGGTCCGGCCGCCGGCGTGCTCGCCGGGGTATTGCTGGTGCTCGGCCTGCAGGGGCAATTGGGCACCAAGGCGAGGCCGGTGACCCAGGAGGACATCGACGCTGCCGTGCTAAACACCCTGCAGACCCAGCAACTGCCGTCGCCGGCAGCGCGGGCCGCTCAGGTCATCGGACCTTCCATCGTGCGGGTCCAGGCATTCGGACCCGAGGAGGCGGACCCCAAGGCCGCACCGGAAAGCGACGTCCAGAAGCCTCGTCCTCGTTCGGGGCAGAAAGAAGCCCGCAAAGAGGTACAGAAAGACGGCCAGAAGGCGGCGGGTAAGGACGACCCCAAGGAAGTGCAGAAAGGGGTCGGCACCGGCGTGGTCATCAAGGATAGCGGCCTCATCCTCACCAACCTGCACGTGGTCGGCGGCGCCCAGCGCATCAGCGTGATCTTTGCCGACGGTACCGAGTCCGACGTCACGCTGACCGGCGCCCGGCCGGAACATGACCTCGCGGTCCTGCAGGCTTCCACGCTGCCGGATGACCTGCAGCCCGCAACCCTGCGTTCGACCGGCGACCTGCGTGAAGGCGACGGAGTCGTCGCCGTCGGTTTCCCGTTCGATATCGGTCCCTCCGTGAGCGCCGGCGTCATTTCAGGCTTCGGTAGGGAATACCGCTCCACCAGCGGCGAACGGATCCTGACCAACCTGATCCAGTTCGACGCCGCCGCCAATCCCGGCAGTTCCGGGGGACCGCTGGTGACGATGGAAGGCGAGGTCATCGGAATCGTGACCGCGATCCTGAACCCCAACAATCAGCGCTCTTTCGTCGGAATCGGTTTCGCCGTGCCGATCGAGAACGCCGCCGCGGCGGTCGGTATTCCCCCGCATTAGGCGGGCCTTCGGTCCCTGCAGACAATTGGACACTCATCGATGAACACACAGGATCTGAACCCGGAGGCCGTTTCTTCCCTGATGCAACGGATACTGCATGAGGTGAAAAAGGTGGTGGTCGGACAGGACCACTTCCTGGAGCGGGTAATGGTGGCGATCCTGGCGCAGGGGCACCTGCTGGTGGAGGGCGTTCCGGGACTCGCCAAGACCCTCACCGTCAAGACCCTGGCGACCACGGTGCGCGGCAACTTCAAACGGATCCAGTTCACGCCGGACCTCGTTCCTGCCGACCTGGTCGGCACGCGCATCTATAACCAGCGGACGGGGGACTTCAGCACCTCGCTCGGGCCGGTCTTCACCAATCTGCTGCTGGCCGACGAGATCAACCGCGCCCCGGCCAAAGTCCAGAGCGCCCTGCTGGAGGTGATGCAGGAATACCAGGTGACGATCGCCGGGGAGACCCACCGGGTGCCGCGACCGTTCCTGGTCATGGCGACGCAGAATCCGATCGAGACAGAGGGGACGTATCCGTTGCCGGAGGCCCAGGTCGACCGGTTCATGATGAAGGTCCTGGTCGGGTATCCGTCGGAGGAGGAGGAGTTCGTCATCGTCGAGCGGGTCATCGGCGTGCCGGCAATGGTCGGTGCGGTGGCGAGCACCGAGGAACTCGAGGCGCTGCAGAGCGAGTGCAGGCGCGCGTATGTCGATCCTGCGCTGATCCAGTATGCGGTGCGCCTGGTGGCCGCGACCCGTGCGCCGGAACGCTACGGGGTCAAGGACGTCACCCGCTACCTGACCTTTGGTGCCAGCCCGCGGGCCTCGATCCACCTGATCGAGGGCGCACGCGCGTTGGCCTTCCTGCGCGGGCGCAGTTTCGTGTGGCCCGAGGATGTCGTTGACCTGGTGCCGGACGTGCTTCGTCATCGCCTGGTGCTGTCGTACGAAGCACTCTCGGATCAACTGTCGGCCGACCACATCATCCAGCGGATCATGCAGCACGTTCCGGCGCCGGAGAAACCGCTGGAGTCCCATGTCAAGGTTGGCTGAGAACCTCCTGCGGCGTCTCGAGTGGACCGTTGTCAAGCGTCTGGACGGGTTGTTGCACGGCGATTACCGGACGCTTTTCCGCGGTCATGGACTGGACCTGGCGGATTTGCGTGAATACCAGTACCACGACGATGTCCGTCATATCGACTGGAATGTCACGGCCCGCCAGCAGACGCCCTACGTCCGTGACTACTACGAGGATCGTGACGTCAACGCCTGGTTCCTGCTGGACCTGAGCCCGTCGATCGATTTCGGTTCGGGAGAAATCACCAAACGCTCGCTGTCGATCGACTTTGTCACCGTGATGGCACGCCTGCTTACCCGTCACGGCAATCGCGTTGGGGGCATCTTCTACAGCAGCCGGATCGACAATGTCATTCCCGCGCGCGGCGGGCGCCAGCATGTGCTGCACATGATCAGTGCGATGATGGCCCCGCGGGTGGTCAAGACCTCGGTCACCACCGATCTCGGCGACCTGCTGAAAAGCGCGCTCCAGATCGTGCCACGCCGTTCGCTGGTCTTCATCGTCTCGGACTTCCTGTGTCAACCCGGCTGGGGCGGGGCACTGAGCTCATTGGCACACCGCCATGAGGTGCTCGGCGTCCGCCTGTACGACCCGCTGGAACTGGAGATGCCCAATCTCGGCCTGGTCGTCATGCAGGATGCCGAGACCGGCGAGCAGCTTTTCGTGGACACTCATGATTCCGGTTTCAGGCGGCGTTTCGCCAGCCAGGCCCAGGCCCGTGAAGACCAGTTGCAGACGGCATTCTCCGAGGCCGGCGTAGATGCGCTGGAGCTGGCTACGGACGAACCGATGGTGGAAGCGATCATGCGATTCGCCGAGATGCGCAAGATGCGCGGCCGGCTCGGGGCCGGTATCGCGCAGTCCGGGGCAGGCCCGGCCTCCCACCTGGTGCACAGACCATGAGTTTCCTCTGGCCGAAGATGCTGTGGCTCCTGGCAATCGTGCCGGTGCTGGTGCTGCTCTACTGGGTGCTGCTGCGACGCAAGAAGAAGGCGGCCATCAGCTACGCCAACCTGTCGATCATCCGCGATGCGATCGGACCGGGGCAGAGCCTGCGGCGGCACTTGCCGCCGGTGCTGTTCCTCGCCGCACTGACCCTGATGATCGCCGCCGTGGCGCGGCCCTCGGCAGTGGTAACGCTGCCTTTCAACCAGCAGACGGTGGTGCTGGCGATCGACGTGTCCCTGAGCATGCGCGCGAACGACGTCGAGCCGAGTCGCATGGAGGCGGCACAGGCCGCCGCCAAGGCGTTCGTGGAGGACCAGCCGCGCGACACCCGCATTGGCGTGGTGTCGTTCGCCGGCACCGCCTCGGTCGTGCAGCCGCCCACGCAGACACGCGAGGACATCATCGCGGCCATCGACCGCTTCAAGCTGCAGCGTGGCACCGCGGTGGGCAGCGGCATCCTGGTCGCGTTGAGTGTGCTGTTCCCGGACGCCGAATTCGACCTTCGCGCCAGCAACCCGCGCAGGCGCAGCAACGATGCCTCCGCGGCCCGCGCCAGCGGGAGCGGGTCGATCGCGCCGCGGACCAAAGAGCAGGACGGTCCCGAACCCCCCAAGACAGTGGTGGAACCGGGCTCCTACAACTCGGCGGTCATCATCCTGCTGACCGATGGCCAGTCCACCACCGGGCCCGACCCGCTGGAGTCGGCGCGGATGGCGGCGGAGCGCGGTGTGCGTGTCTACACCGTCGGGATCGGCACGCCCAACGGCGAGATCATCGCCGGCGAAGGCTGGCGGATGCGGGTGAGGCTGGACGAGGATTCGCTCAAGGGCATTGCAAAGATCACCCGCGGGGAGTACTTCTACGCCGGCACCGCCACCGACCTGAAGAAGATCTATGCCAACCTGAATTCCCGCCTGGTGATGGAGCGCAAGGAAACCGAGATCACCGCATTCTTCGCTGCCGGTGCGGCGCTGTTGGCGCTGCTGTCGGCCCTGCTTTCGCTCGCCTGGTACAACCGGGTCCTCTGACGACAGGCGCGGCGAGGGGCTGCCGTCGCGTGGCCGCCGATCGCCGGCTCAGTCGGGTTTGCCGAACAGGTCGTTGAGCTTGGCCGCAGGGTCCTGGTCCTGCGGCGCACGGCTGGTGTCCACCGGATACTCCTCGGCGATGCGATCCTCCCAGAAGCTGGCCGGGTTTGGTGCGGCGAACAGGCGGCGGGCGATCTCCGGAGGCACACCGCGATACGATCTGAGCTGGCCGTTGTGGAGCAGGATTTCAAGGACCTTCTCCTGCTCGTCGTAGCTCGCGGATTTCAGCTTGGCGGTATGCAGCATCCGATGTGCCGGTTTCGTCATGGCAGTTCTCCAGGGTCGATATTGAGTGGCTGCGAGATCACTTGCCGCGCACAGTGCCTTCCCGCCGAGGGTCGGCGGCGCCGACCCAGAGGCATCCGGCTCCGGCTGCTGCGGCACTGCTCGCCGGGATGACAGCGGAGCCCGGGCAACGCCGGACGATCGACTGCACACCGCTGGTCTGGTCCATCAGGCGCGTGTCATGGCCGCGGCCCCGCAGCGCGGTAACGAGGGCGGGGTCCACCCGATCCTGCTCGAGCTCCGTCGGACCGTTGCGACTGCCGATGTTCGGCAAGGCGATCGCTGCAGCAGGGTCCAGCCCGTCCTGCAGCGTGGCGATCAGCGACCTTGGCGACATAGTTGATGATCGCCGAGCCGCCGGGTGAACCGGTGATCATCGTGAGCGGACCGCGATCGGTGGCGCGACCGTCGGCGCTCTCGCTTGCCGTTGCGCGTTCGAAGACCAGCGTCGGCGCCATCGAGCTGCGCGGGCGCTTGCCGCCCTGCGGCCTGTTCGGGGCCGGATCGAACGAGGCAGCCATACCGGTATCCGTGCCCGGCGGGGAGGGTGTGCTGCCGAACGAAAAGTCCGTCAACTGGTTGTTCAGCAGGAAGCCGGCCGACCATCTGGCGGCTGCCGAATGCGTTTTCGACGAAGTGGTCATCGCCACCGCGTTGCCGTTGCGGTCCACGATCGACACCTGCGACGTGCCGCCTTCAGGATAACCACGGCGCCGGGCGGCCGGGTTCCGCGGTGCCCATCGATCGTTCGCCGATCAGCATTGCGCGTTCGGCCAGGTAGCGCTCATCCAGCAGACCCGGGGGCGGTGCGACAAAATCGCTGTCGGCCAGGAAGCGGTTGCGATCCGCAAAGGCCAGGCGGCCGGCTTCGCTGAAACGGTGCACGCCTTCGACGTCGAGCGCCGGGGCGCCGCCCGCCGTCGGGCCGCTGCCGGTCAGGCCGCCGAACTCCGATGCGGCGAGGATGCCGAGAATCTGGTTGACGGCAATCGCCGCCCGGAGGAGGGCGGTGGCATGCCGCAGACCTCCCATCGCAGCCAGGGCCGGCAAACCGGCGCACGGCGGGCGGGCCTGGTAGTCGGCAAGATCCGCGAGCGTCATCTGGCCCGGGTTGCGCGGGTGAGAGCGGACCTTGTCCACGATCTGCTGCGCGAGCCGGCCCGCATAGAATGCCTCGCCTCCGTGTTCTGCCAGCGACCGGAGCGTGTCCGCCAACGCCGGGTTGCGGAGGATAGCACCCGACTGCCAGCGGCTTTCCCGTCGTCGTCGTGGAAGTACGCCGCCGCGACCGGATCGTCGCGCAGATGCCGGTCGGACTCGATCAGGGCATGCAGGCGCGGGCTCACCGCGAATCCGTTGCGTGGCGGCATCGATCGCCGGATCGAACAATCGCGACCAGGGCAGGCGGCCGGCTCGCCGTGAGCGGCGGTCAAGCATCCGGATCACGCCGGGCACGCCCACGGAGCGGCCGCCGACGACGGCCGAGAAGAACGCCAGCGGCCGTCCCTGGTGGTCGAGAAACAGGCGCTCGTCTGCCGCTTTCGGAGCCGTCTCGCGTCCGTCCCACGCCGTCACCTTGCCCGTGGCGGCGTCGTACGCCAGCAGGAAAGCGCCGCCGCCGATGCCTGAGGATTGCGGTTCGACCAGGGTCAGCATCATCTGCGCCGCAATCGCCGCATCGACTGCGCTCCCGCCTTGGGCGAGGATCTCGAACGCCGCGTCGGTGGCCAGGGGGTTCGCGGTGGCTGCCATGAATGCTGGCGCGCGCACGGATGCCCCCGCACGATAGCCACTTGCCGACTCCGGCGCCCGCAAGGACCAATCCTGCGCGGCCGCGGGCCCCGCGGCGGCCAACCAGATCAGCGCGCCGATAAGAGCGCCGATCAGCGAGGCCATTCGCGCCGCGGGCCGCAGGCCGCGGGCGGCTGGGGCGCACCGGTCATTCATGGAGGTTGCGCTGATACCGGATTGGTTCATCCGTTCATAATAGCGTTGACCCGGTCGCACCGGCATGCAGGTCCCACGGTGGAAACCTGCCAGGACGCGTTGCGCCGAACTCCTCAACGATCATTGAAGCCTCACATGACCTTCCAAGCGCCGACCCCGACTCCGATCCGACTCCAAGTCCAGCAGCTGCTCGATGGCCGACGCGTCTTGCGTGACGAGCTCGCCCTGATCCAGGCGCGGGCTGAGGCGCATGCCGACCTCAATCCCATCGCCTGGGTAGATTGGGAGCGCGCCGCCGGCGAAGCCGATGCCGCGCAGGCCGCCGTCGCCAATCTCGGTCCCCAGGCCCTGGCGGCGCGCCCGTTGCAGGGAGTGTTCGTCAGCGTCAAGGATCTGTTCAACCTGGGTGGCGCAGAAACCCTGGCGGGGACCCGGGCCGCCTTGCCTGCGCTGGGGGGCCAGTCGGAGGTAGTCAATCGACTGCAGGCGGCTGGCGCACTTGTGTTCGCCAAGACGAACATGCATGAAATCGCGCTTGGTGCGACCGGCGAGAACACCTGGACCGGCGACGTGAAGAATCCGTACGATCCGGCGCGCCAGGCCGGGGGCTCGTCCAGCGGTTCCGCAGTGGCGGTGGCCTGCGGCATCGGCTCGGCCTCGATCGGCAGCGATACCGGGGGTTCGGTCCGGATTCCGGCCGCTTTCTGCGGCATCGTGGGCTTCAAGCCGACCTTCGACGCGATCCCCCTCGATGGCGCGCTGGCGCTTTCGTGGACCTGCGACCACGCCGGTCCCTTGACCAGCAGCGTTGATGATGCCGCGGTTGTGTATGAGGCGCTCTCCCAGCGCAATACCCGCCACGGGGTGACGCCGCGCAGGGCCCGGCTCGGCATCCCGCGCAAGTGGCTGGCAGGGCGACTCGCGCCCGGCGTGCGGGAGGCGTTCGAGCGTCTGGCCTCGGAATTGGCTGCGCATGCCGACGTGGTTGATGCCGACGTGCAGACGATGCCACTCGCCTGGCAGCACTACACCCCCATCGTCCGTGCGGAGGGTGCGTGGATCCATCGCGCCGCATTGGCGGGCGGCGGCAAGGGTTTCTCGGAACCGGTGCTCGGACCGCTGCAGGCCGGGACTGCGCTTCCCGCTTTGCAGTACCTCGACGCCCTCCAGGCGCGCAAGACCTTCTGCGCGGACCTTGATCGGACCTTGGCCGGTGTCGATGCCCTGGTCCTGCCCACGGCGGCCATCGGCACGCCCTTGCGAGGTCAGCAGGAAGCGCCGGTCGAGGGCGGGACGTTGAGCGTACGTGAGGCGGTACTCGGCCAGACCCTGCCTTTCTCGTTTGCGGGGGTCCCGGCGTTGAGTCTGCCGTGCGGCTTCCTGGAGGGGATGCCGATCGGATTGCAGGTGGTCGCCCGGCGTGAGGGAGACGCTTCGCTGCTGGCCTTGGGTCGCTGGCTGGAGCTCAGGCTCCAGCAGTTCAACCCGGCCTGACGGCCTGGCGATTCAGCGCGGCGCCATCCTGATGGCGCCGTCGAGCCGGATGGTTTCGCCGTTCAGCATTTCGTTTTCCATGATCGAGCGGACCAGCGAGGCGTACTCGGTCGGCCTTGCCCAGCCGGGAAGGGAAGGGAACCTGCTTGCCCAGGGAATCCCGTACCTCCTGGGTCATGTTCATCAGCATCGGTGTTTCGAAGATTCCCGGTGCGATGGTCATGACGCGGATCCCGTCTCGCGAGAGGTCGCGGGCAATCGGCAGCGTCATGCCGACGACGCCTCCCTTGGAAGCGGCGTAAGCGGCCTGTCCGACCTGACCGTCGAAGGCGGCCACCGAAGCGGTATTGACGATCACACCGCGTTCGCCGCTGGCAGTCGGGTCCTGTGCGGCCATGGCGGCAGCCGCCAGCCTGATCATGTTGAAGCTGCCGACCAGGTTGATCATGATCACGCGCTGAAAGGCATCCAGCGGGTGCGGGCCCATCGCGTGCCGATCGTCTTCTGCCCGATCGCGATGCCGGCGCAGTTGACCAGTCCACGCAGCGGCCCGGCAGCCAGCGCGGCATCGATCGACCGCCTGCCCGTCCGCTCGCTGGGTCACGTCGCACTTGCCGAAACGGCGCTGCCGACCCGAGGCTGGCCGCATGCGCCTCGACCACCGTCGACATTGACGTCGGCGATCACTACCTTGCCGCCCTGGGCGACGATCATCGCCGCGGTTGCGCCGCCGAGTCCCGATGCGCCGCCGGTCACTACGAAGACATTGCCTTCGATCTTCATATGCCCGCCTGCTGCTGTCTGGTTGAAGAAACGCCACCGGAAGTCAGCCCGGCTTCCGCCCTCAAGACGGCAAGCCGGTGACAACCGCGAGGTTCAGGAGGCGATGCCGACCTCGACGCGCCGCGCTTCCTGGTCGTCCGCGCCTCCGGTGGTCTCCTCCGGCGCACTCATGACGATACGGCTCTCGTCCACCCCTGCCGCAACCAGGAGGCTGCGCACCGCCTGTGCCCGTTTCTTGGCGAGATCCATGTTAGCCGCGGCATCGCCGGACTTGTCATGAAACCCGGAAATCTCGAGCTTGAGTTCCGGCGAGGAACTGACCTGGGACACCAGCGGCTTCAGTTGATCCGTCGCGTCGGTCGGCGGGATCGCGCTGCCGACTTCGAAGTACACCTTCACGGGCGCAACGCTGGCCGAGGCAGGCGCCGCTGAGGGGCTGGCTTGGGTGGCCGGCTGGCCAGTGCCGGTGGCCGCATCCTTGGCCGCGGCGATTGCCGCTGATGCCGCCGCTCCGGCGGCTTGTACGGCATCCTTAGCCGTCTCAGTGGCCGCCTGTGCCGCGGATTTGACCGCGTCGCCGGCGGCATCCGCCGCAGACCTGGCAGAGTCCACCGCCGACTTGGCACCGTCGGAGGCTGCCGTCGCCGCACCGGAGAGGACCCGGTTGCGGCGGCGGGTTACTGCGCCGGCGCAGCAGATTCCGCAGGGGCTTTCTCAGCTGCTGCTTTCTCGGCCGGTACTTCGCCTGCAGCTGGCGCGGTTGCTGCTGGCGCAGTGTCTGCCGGTGCGGTTGCTGCCGGTGCGTTGCTGCCGGTGCAGCGGTTGCCGGTGCGGCGTGCCGGGGCAGTGTCTGCCGGTGCAGTTGCTGCCGGGGTGGCCGGAGCAGCCGAGGCGGCGGGGGACGCAGCCGGAGTCGATGCGGCTGCTTCCGGCGCCGGCGCAGGTGCAGCCGGCAGCAGGAGCCGATGCAGCAGGAGCCGATGCAGCAGGAGCCGATGCAGCAGGAGCCGCCGCGGCAGGCGCCGGCGCCGCGGCAGCCGGTGCGGTCAGCGGTGCCGCTGCTACCGGCGTTGGCGGGGCAACCGCCGGTGCGACCACGACGACCGGCGCGGCCATGCTGTGGCCGACGGGTCCGTGGGCAGATCGCCTCGTTCCCCAGACCGAGTGCGCCGGTGCCAAGGACAGGCACCAGCAGCAGCGCCACCAGGTTGATGATCTTGATCAGCGGATTGACGGCGGGACCGGCTGTGTCCTTGTAGGGGTCGCCGACGGTGTCGCCGGTCACCGCGGCCTTGTGAGCCTCGGATCCCTTGCCGCCGTGGTTGCCTTCTTCGATGTACTTCTTGGCGTTGTCCCACGCACCGCCGCCGGTACACATCGAGATCGCGACGAACAGTCCGGTGACGATGGTGCCCATCAGCAGGCCGCCGAGGGCGGCAGGTCCGAGGAGCAGCCCGACCAGTACCGGCACGACCACCGGCAGCAGCGACGGGATCAGCATTTCCTTGATCGCTGCGCTGGTCAGCATGTCGACGGCGCGGCTGTAGTCGGGCTTGCCGGTCCCGTCCATGATGCCCTTGATTTCACGGAACTGGCGACGGACTTCGACCACCACTGCACTGGCAGCACGGCCCACCGCCTCCATGGCCATGGCGCCGAAGAGGAAGGGAATCAGGCCACCGATGAAGAGCCCGACGATGACGTTGGGATTGGAGAGGTCGAAGCTGGTGGCGAGGTTGCGAGCTTCGAGTGCGTGGGTATAGTCCGCAAACAGCACCAGCGCCGCAAGGCCGGCGGAGCCGATTGCATAGCCCTTGGTCACCGCCTTGGTGGTGTTGCCGACCGCATCCAGCGGATCGGTGATCGCCCGCACCGAAGCCGGCATTTCCGCCATTTCCGCGATGCCGCCGGCGTTGTCGGTAATCGGTCCATACGCGTCCAGGGCGACGATGATGCCGGCCATCGAGAGCATCGAGGTCGCTGCGATCGCCACGCCGTACAGCCCTGCAAGCATGAACGACGTCAGGATCGCGGCGCACACGAACAGGACCGGCCATGCGGTCGACTTCATCGAAATGGCAAGGCCGGCGATGATGTTGGTGCCGTGGCCGGTCTCCGACGCCTGGGCAATGTAGCGCACCGGCTTGAATTGCGTGCCGGTGTAGTACTCGGTGATCCAGACCAGCATGCCGGTGAGGACCAGGCCGACTACCGCAGCGCCGTAGATCCGCAAGCGGGGCGCCGGTGCCGCCGAGCGCGTCGTCCGGTATCAGCAGGAAGGTGATCGGCAGGAACGCGATCAGGGCGATGACGCCGGCGACGATCAGGCCGCGATACAGCGCAGCCATGATGCCCTTTGCCGGGCTGCGACTTGACCGCCATGCAGCCGATGATCGACGCGATGATTGCGAATCCGCCCAGCGCCAGCGGGTACACCACCGCCGCCATCGGTGCCGCCGTGACCACCAGGGCACCCAGCAGCATCGTGGCAATGAGTGTGACCGCATAGGTCTCGAAGAGATCCGCCGCCATGCCCGCACAGTCGCCGACGTTGTCGCCGACGTTGTCGGCGATGACTGCCGGATTGCGCGGGTCATCCTCCGGTATGCCTGCTTCGACCTTGCCGACGAGGTCCGCACCGACGTCCGCACCCTTGGTGAAGATGCCGCCGCCAAGGCGCGCAAAGATGGAGATCAGCGACGAACCGAAGGCCAGTCCGATCAATGGCTGCGAGGACATCGTGAAGGCTCACGGTCTTGAACAGGCCGTGCGGGGCAGACCCGATCAGCACGTAGAAGACGCCGGCCACGCCGATGCAGGCCGAGGCCGACCACCAGCATGCCGGTGATGGCGCCACCGCGAAATGCCACTGCGAGGGCCTCGTCGAGGCTCCTGGTCGCGGCCTGTGCCGTCCGGACGTTGGCCCGCACCGACACGTTCATGCCGATGAAGCCGGTCGCGCCGGAGAGCAACGCGCCGATCGCGAATGCCGATCGCGGTCGGCCATCCGAGTCCGGGAACAAAGGCGATGATCACGAAGATCACCACGCCGACGATGGCGATGGTCGTGTACTGGCGGGCAAGGTAGGCCTTGGCTCCCTGCTGGATGGCCGCCGCGATGGCCTGCATGCGCGGGTTGCCGGCATCGAGGCCGAGAATCCACTTGCTCGAATAGAAACCGTACAGCACGGCACCAACGCCGCACAGAAGCGCGAACCAGACTGCCGCGGTCATGGTCCCTGTCATGATCTACCCTCCAGAAAATTTGAATTCATCTTGTTCGCTCTTGGTTTTCCCGGGATGCCGGGCGATGGATACGACGACACTGCGGATCGGTCCGTCATGCCCCTCGGCCGGGCATCTCGGACACCATGAATCTTCCCTGAATCGAGTTGTCCTTGGCAACCGCGTGTCAGTTGGCCAGTGCGGCAAACGAACGGTTGCGGATCTCTTCGACGGTCCCGACGCCGGCGATGCGCCGGTACTTCGGCGCCTGCGGGTCGCTGGAGGCGGCCCACTGGGTGTAGTAGTCGACCAGCGGCCGGGTCTGGGCCTGGTAGACAGACAGGCGATGCCGTACGACTTCCTCGCGATCGTCGTCGCGCTGAATCAGATCCTCGCCCGTCTCGTCGTCCTTGCCGGCGACCTTGGGCGGATGGAAGCGGGTGTGGTAGGTCCGACCGCTGGGTGCGTGCACCCGCCGCCCGCTCATTCGTTCGATGATTTCCGACTCCGGCACGTCGATCTCGAGCACGTAGTCCAGCTGCACGCCGGCCGTCTTCATCGCCTCGGCCTGGGGGATGGTCCGGGGAAAGCCGTCGAAGAGGTAGCCGCTGCGGCAGTCCGGGTCCTGCAGTCGCTCGCGGACGAGGTCGATGATGATGTCGTCGGACACCAGCGCGCCGGAATCCATCACTTTCTTGGCGGCAAGCCCGAGCGGGGTGCCGGCCTTGACCGCTGCACGCAGCATGTCGCCGGTGGAAATCTGCGGAATCCCGAACTTTTCCTTGATCGCGGCGGCTTGGGTACCCTTTCCAGCGCCCGGAGGACCCAAAAGAATCAATCGCATGTGATTACCTGCATTCGCCTTGTCACGTCTGGAACGGGTTCAAGCCGGTGCGCTTGCACACCGGCTGTGGCGGCCGATTTCACGGGCCGCAAGACCTGAGGAGCCTGGGAAGGGCGCGTCAGACTGGAAAGACGGGAGTGTGGCGGAATCTCGACGAAGGGTCAACGCGAGAGGCGGATCGCCGGGCAAGGCACTCACCGGTCGAACCGCAAGCGCACGGCGGCGAGGTCCTCGGGGGTGTCGATTCCGGCCGCCGGCGCTTCCTCCGTGACCACGACCCTGATGGAATAGCCATGAAACAGTACGCGCAACTGCTCGAGAGCCTCGATACCTTCCAGCGCGGTGGGCGCCATCTGCGAGTAGGTCTTGAGGAAGCCACCGCGATAGGCATACAGGCCGATATGTCGCAATGGCGCGGCCTCGGTAAAGGCGCGGCGGAGCGCGCTTGCATCGTCGACGGCGGGAAAGCGCTTGAGGCCGTCCCGGTGATACGGCACCGGTGCGCGGGAGAAGTAGAGCGCATTGCCGCGGCAATCCAGCACCACCTTGACCACATTCGGATTGAACCAGTCCTGCATCTGATCGATCGCATGGGCCGCAGTTGCCATCGGGCAGTCCACGTCGGCGGCCAGGCAATCTGCTACCGCGTCGAGCAACCGTGGAGGCAGTTCGGGTTCGTCGCCTTGCATATTGACGACGATCGCGTCGTCCGGCAGGTCCAGGATGCCGGCGGCTTCCGCGAGGCGATCGGTGCCGGACCGGTGGTCGTCCCGAGTCAGGACCACCTCGAACTGTCCGCCGCGCACTGCTGCGGCCACTTCAGGGCTGTCGGTGGCGACCACCACCCGGGTTGCGCGCGAGCGGCTCGCCTGCTCGGCCACGCGCACGATCATCGGTTTGCCGCCGATGTCGGCCAGCGGCTTGTTGGGTAGGCGGGTAGATGCGAGACGCGCCGGAATCAGGACGACGAAGGGGGCGCCCGCCGGCACAGACGCTGCCGGGGCGGGCGACGAATCGCGGGTCGTTCTGGAAGGCAGGTCCGCGGCCACGCGCTCAGGCGGCGCTTGCCGGCGGCGGGTTCGGGCCGGATCGCAGCGAATCCTTGGCATCCAGCGCGACAGCCTCGGCATCGATCATCACCGGGATCCCGTCGCGAATCGGGAAGGCCAGGTGATCCGCCTTGCAGTCGAGCGTCTGGTACTCCTTGTCCAGACGCAGGGGTCCCTTGCAGATCGGGCACACCAGGATATCCAGCAGTCTCGAGTCCATCGTCGTCATCCGTTGCGGTGAGCTTGCGATCGCAGTTCGGTCGCAATCCATTTTAGCAGTGCCGGTTCTGGTACGGCCGCGACGTCCAGGCGGACGCAGCGCCCGCGCAGGCCAGCCTCGAAATGCTGGCACCTGACCGCATCCTTGCCGGTCATCAGCAACCAGCGCCCAGGCAGCGCGTCCAGCCAGGCGGGGTCGATGCGGCCGTGGTCGGGCAGGGCGTGACAGGTCGGCCGCAGCCCGAGCGACACGAGCAGGTCGAAGAAGCGCTGCGGCCGGGCGATGCCGGCAATGGCAGTCAGCGGCTCCCGGCCGAACTGCCGGACGAAATCTTCCAGTTCCCACCGGTCGCCGCCTGCCAGGCGCCGGAAGCCGGTGGGGTGCAGATTCGAGTGAAAGAGGCGCGGAGCGCCCAGCGGTGCCTGGGCCCGGGGCGACGTCAGCACGACGGCGTCCACGCTCCCGATGCGTCCCACCGGTTCCCTCAGAGGGCCCGCGGGCAGGCAGCGCCGGTTGCCGAACCCGCGTTCGTCGACGACCACCAGTTCGAGTCGTCGGGGGAGACCGACGTGTTGCAGGCCGTCGTCGCTGATCAGGACATCACACTCGGGATGCCGACCTTTGAGCAGGGCCGCGGCAGCAAAACGATCCCGCCCGACAGCGAGGGGCAGGCCGGTCTCCTGTGCAAG
This sequence comes from uncultured beta proteobacterium, assembly GCA_963834335.1. Classification (GTDB taxonomy): domain Bacteria; phylum Pseudomonadota; class Gammaproteobacteria; order Burkholderiales; family Burkholderiaceae_E; genus Lautropia. Next base: position 1,552,504 of record CAWIBK010000009.1, read on the forward strand.
CAGCAGCGCTTCGTCGCCGACTTCGGCTGCCCTGCTCGAGTCCTCGACCAGCTGCGGTCCCCTGGCAGCGGAGCGGTAACCGCCCGCCAGGAGCCCCGGTCGAAATCCGTACTCCCGCAGACCGAGGGCGATGGCAGCGGAGAGTGGCGTCTTCCCCGCACCGCCCGCCACCAGGTTTCCAACCACGACCACCGGCGGCGCCGTTGCATCGGCCGCCTGGCGCGGGATCCGCCTCTGCCGGTGCCGCGCGACGGCGGCAACCAGCCATGAAAGGGGCAGTGCCAGCGGCGCGGCGATTGCTGCCAGCAGGCGGTCCCCCGCGGTCGCCGGGGCTTCGACTGAATCGAACCAGACGCGCACGAGCCAGGCCTCCAGCCGGGCTCGCAGGCGCTCGACGATCAACGGGAAGTCGCTGCGCCGGATTGCGCGGCGAAGGTCACCTTGGGCAGACCGGCGAGGCGCGCGGCTTCAAGCACATTGACCACCGCCTGATGAGTTGCGCCCGCATCCGCGTAGATGATCACGATCGGGTCGCGGCGTCCTCCCGCCACTCGCTGCAGTTCCTGGGCAAAACCTGCGGGATCATTGAAGGCCACCGCCCGCTTGTCGACCGTATAGCGGCCGTCTGCGGCGACGCCGACTACCAGTTCTGCCGGCCGTTCGGTGGTCGGCTCTCCGGTAGCGGCAGGCAGGTTGACCTGCAGTTCGCTGTACTTCGCGTACGTGGTGGTGACCATGAGAAAGATCAGGATCACCAGCAGGACGTCGATCAGCGGGATGAAATTGATCTCCGGATCCTCCCTGCGCAGAGCGCGCCGGAAGTTCATCGGCGGGTTCCCTTGAGCAGGTCGACCAGGCGGATGGACTGCTGCTCCATCTCCACAAGGAAATCATCGACGCGAGCGCGGAAGATCCGGTAAGCCACCAGTGCCGGGATCGCCACCGCAATGCCCAGGGCGGTGTTGTAGAGCGCGACCGAAATGCCGTGGGCCAGCGCCGCAGGATTGGTGCCGGTGGGGGCCTGGGCACCGAAGATCTCGATCATCCCGATGACCGTGCCGAACAGGCCCAGCAACGGCGATACCGTGGCCAGAGTGCCGAGCAGCGGCAAGTAGCGCTCCAGTTCATGTGCCACCGCACGACCGGACTCTTCCATTGCGTCCTTCATCATCTCGCGCGGCTCGAACTCATGGCGCAATCCGTTGGCCATGATCTTGCCCAGGGCCGAGGATCGTTCGACCCGTTGCACCATGTCGGGGGTCAGTTGCCGGTTGCGGTACAGCGTCACCACTTCCTCGAGAATGCCCTGCGGCAGGATCCGGCGGCGCTGTAGTGTCATGGAGCGCTCGATGATGAGCGCCACGGTTACGATCGAGGCAATGATCAGAAACCAGATAGGCCATCCGGCGGCCTGGATTATCGAGAACAAATGTCAACTCCAAGAAATGCCACGAACAACGATTCGCAACTGCCGTGTCCAACGGAAAAGCCGATCGGACGAGTCAAGCCGGGATTGTCGGAGTTTTTGACCGGTTACCGCAAGCGCGTCCGGATTTGCGGTGCAGGCTGTGGACAACTTTGTGGATACCGCCCGCCAAGCCTTGATTTTGCTGGCGGGTTGCAAAGCGTTGAAAATCGGGATAAGACAAATGGTCACAGAAAAAGTCGCATGAAATCAATGGGTTGCAGGCTATCGGCGGGAATTTGGCCGATCCAGCCTAGATCATTTGGAGATGCTTCGAGCAATGGTGCGGTTTGTGGATAGTTTTGGCTCCGAAAACCCCGGATTTCCTGGAACCAGCGGCTCGAACCCCCAATCGGCGCGGGAAATCCTGACCGTCAGTCAGTTGAATCGGTCCGTCGCTGAAGTCCTGCAGGGCGCGTTTGCGCCGATCTGGGTAACCGGAGAAATCTCCAATCTGTCGCGGCCCCCCAGCGGACACTGGTATTTCACCATGAAGGACGCCACGGCGAGTGTGCGCGCGGTGATGTTCCGCGGGGCGGCCCGTATGGTCCGGTTCGCTGCACGCGAGGGCGACCGCATCGAGGTGCTGGCCCGGATCGGGCTTTACGAAGCTCGTGGTGACTTCCAGCTTGGCGTGGAGCAGATGCGACCGGCCGGCGCCGGCGATCTGTACCAGCGTTTCCTTAGGCTCAAGGCGACGCTCCAGGCGGAGGGACTGTTCGACCCCGCCCGCAAACGACCGCTGCCGCCCTCGCCCAGGACGATAGGCATCGTCAGTTCGCCACGGGCCGCCGCGTTGCGCGATGTCCTGACGACTCTGGTCCGACGTGCCCCGCAACTGTCGGTGATCGTCTATCCGGCAGCGGTCCAGGGGGCCGGGGCGGCGGCGGAACTGGTAAGAGCGCTGGCAGCCGCCAACCGGCGCGACGAGTGCGAGGTGATTCTGCTGGTCAGGGGCGGCGGCTCGATGGAAGATCTTGACGCGTTCAACGACGAGCGTCTCGCGCGGGCGATCGCCGCCAGCCGCCTGCCCGTGGTCAGCGGCGTCGGGCATGAAACCGACTTCACCATCAGCGATTTCGTCGCGGACGCCCGCGCGCCGACCCCGACCGCTGCCGCGGTGCTGGTGAGCCGCGAACGGGAGGAAAGCGTGCAACACCTGCGGCGCGTCGGCGAGCGCCTGCAGCGGGCCATGCGGACCGCGAGCGAGCGCAGGGAGCAGCGTCTGGACCTCGCGGCGCGCTTGCTGCGCTCACCGTCACAGCAGTTGCGTGAGCGGTTGACCAGGCTCGCGCGGGCGGCGGCCCAACTGGCTCAGGGCATGCAGCAGACCCTTCAGCGCCGGGAAGGGCGCTTGGCCCTGGCGACCCGTTCGGTGCGCGCACCCCAGCTTGCCCTGCCGACCGGGCGCCTTGCCGGTTTGCAGGAGGCACTCGTTCGGGCTCAGCGTAGACGGCTGGACGAGGCGGGCAGGGACGTCGAGCATCGTGGCGCGGCGCTCGCATCGGTCAATCCCAGGGCTGTTCTGGAGCGCGGCTATGCAATCGTGCGCAACCGCGAGGGCGCAGTGGTCCGATCCCCGGAACAGGTGGCGGCCGCCGAAATTCTTCAGGTTGAATTGGCCAGCGGCGCCATCCCGGTTAGGGTTGAGCCGGGCACGTGAAGTGCGGCGGCCTAGAATAGTGCCGGACTGCGATGAACCGGCTGGACAGATTCGCCGATCGGCGGTCCCATCTCCACAAGAAGTCACACTCCCAAGAGGATCAGACCATGGAACACAAACTCCCGGCGCTGCCATTTGCAATGGACGCCCTCGCTCCGCATATTTCCAAGGAGACGCTCGAGTACCACTACGGCAAGCATCACCAGACCTATGTCACCAACTTGAACAATCTGATCAAGGGGACAGAGTTCGCCGACATGGGACTCGAGGACATCGTCAGGAAATCTTCCGGAGGCGTCTTCAACAATGCGGCGCAGGTCTGGAACCACACGTTCTACTGGAACTCCATGGCTCCCAAGGCGGGCGGTGAGCCGAGCGGCCCAGTCGCCGACGCCATCAACAAGAAGTGGGGCAACTTCGCCGCGTTCAAGGAGGCCTTCAACAAGTCGGCCACCGGCAATTTCGGTTCGGGCTGGACCTGGCTGGTGAAGAAAGGCGACGGTTCGCTGGATATCGTCAACACCAGCAATGCCGGCACGCCGCTGACCACTTCGGACAAACCGGTGCTGACCTGCGATGTCTGGGAGCACGCCTACTACATCGACTACCGCAACAAGCGTCCCGACTATCTGGGCGGCTGGTGGGCCCTGGTGAACTGGGACTTTGCCGCCAAGAACATCGGCTGATCAGGCGGGTTCGCGCGATACGGCCAGACGGCTAGGGCGATCTGTCGCCACCGACTCCACCGGACAACATACCGGTGATTTCCGTTGGTGGCGCCGGACCCCTGGGCTACATTGTCAGCCATGACAGCCGAGGAGGGACGAAACATGGGTGGTGGCATCATTCAGATGATCGTCGTAGGCCTGATCGTCGGGCTCCTGGCCAGGGCCGTCATGCCCGGCGACCAGAAGCTGGGCCTCATCCTGACAACCCTCCTGGGTATCGCCGGCGCCGCAGTCGCGAATTTTCTCGGCAGCGCGGTGGGGTGGTATGCCCCCGGCACCGGTGCAGGCTGGATTGCTTCCGTCGTTGGCGCGCTGATCGTGCTGTTCGTCTACGGAATGGTCGCAGGCAAGCGCAACTGACGGTTCAGGTCGTGACGTCCGGTTCAGACCGGGCTACTTCAAGCCGGTCAGGCGATCGCCCGTCTTGATCCCCTTGGCCTTGAACCAGCCCTGATCCATCTCAAGAGCGTAACGGACCGGCCGTGACGGGCAGTTGCTCGACTCGTCGTGCGGCTTCATGTCGGTCAAGGTGACGATGGAACCGTCATCGTCCAGGAAGGCGATGCTCAGCGGGATAAGCGTGTTCTTCATCCAGAAGCAATGAAGCGCCGGCTGCTCGAAGACGAATAGCATGCCGCTGTTGGGCTGCAATGAATTTCTCAGCATCAGACCGCGGGAACGTTCGGCCTGGGTATCCGCCACTTCAGCCTTGATCCGGTGAATTCCTGCTTGCAGGAAGATGTGTGGAAGCGGCGGGTTGGGCTCGTTCGCCTGGGCCATAACGGGCGAGGCCGGCATCATCGGGCCGATCGCCGCCAGCATCAGGGCTATGCGCAGTCTGCGCAGGCAGGCAAGCATCTTCCCCACTGGGGAGCTTCGACTGCGGCCCGGCTGGCCGGGTGGACAGCGGCGCAGGGACACGGGGGGCATGGCATTCATGGTTGATGCATGAAAACGGGCAGGTTACGGCCTGCCCGTGCGACTTCCGGAACGAGGCGAAATCCGCTCAGGCAGGGCGCGCCGGCTTGAGGGGCCGCTTGGACTTGGCGGTCCGGCGTTTTTGCGGAGCAGCCTTGTCGCCCGCCTTCTTGGCAACCTTCTTGGCGCCAGCCGTGCCGGCATGCTGACCCGGCTTCTCGGTCTTCGCCTGGACGGCGGTGGCAGTGAATGCGGCGCCGCTGGCGAATGCGGCTGCGACCAGAGCGGCAAAAATCTTCTTCATGAAATGTCCTGGATGGGAGTGACCGGAAGCCGGTCATGTCGTGAAACGGCACAAAGCTCTCCGGCGTTGACCACCGGAGTGCCGTAAGTGTCGATCAGCAACCCGCCCGCTGTCTATGCAATTCCGCTGTATGGGGCGCTTTCGTCGGCATTTGGCATAATTCCGGATGGCACCGGCTTTCAAGGCTCCTGCATCGCGCGATTGCTCCACAGTCCTTCGCGCCTTCCCATCGTAATCCGCGGCGTCGTCGCTCCAGAAGAGGTTCAGAGCAGAACATGTACAAGCACATAAAAGTCCCGGCTGAAGGCCAGAAGATCACCGTCGGCAAGGATTTCGCGCTGACCGTGCCCGACCAGCCGATCATCCCCTACATCGAGGGTGACGGCACCGGCTTGGACATCACGCCGGTGATGCTCAAGGTGGTTGATGCTGCCGTTGCCAAGGCCTACGGCGGCAAGCGCAAGATTCACTGGATGGAGATCTACGCCGGCGAGAAGTCGACCAAGGTTTATGGCCCCGATGTCTGGCTTCCCGACGAGACCCTCGCGGCGGTGAAGGAGTATGTGGTTTCCATCAAGGGCCCGCTGACCACGCCGGTCGGCGGCGGCATCCGCTCGCTCAACGTCGCCCTTCGCCAGCAACTGGACCTCTATGTCTGTCTGCGGCCGATCCAGTATTTCAAGGGCGTTCCGTCGCCGGTCAAGGAACCCGAGAAGACCAATATGGTGATTTTCCGGGAGAACTCCGAGGACATCTATGCCGGTATCGAGTTCGAAGCGGAAAGCGCGCAGGCGAAGAAGCTGATTGCCTTTCTGCAGAAGGAAATGGGGGTCACCAAGATCCGCTTTCCGGAGACCTCCGGCATCGGGGTCAAGCCCGTGTCCAGAGAAGGCACCCAGCGCCTGGTCCGCAAGGCGATCCAGTACGCAATCGACAACAACAAGCCCTCGGTCACCCTGGTGCACAAGGGCAATATCATGAAGTTCACCGAGGGCGGGTTCAGGGACTGGGGTTATGCCCTGGCGGCGGAGGAGTTCGGTGCCCAGCCGATCGACGGCGGCCCCTGGAGCAAGTTCAAGAACCCGAAGTCCGGTCAGGAAATCGTGGTCAAAGACGTGATCGCCGACGCTTTCCTGCAGCAGATCCTGCTGCGGCCAGCTGACTATTCGGTGATCGCCACATTGAACCTGAATGGCGACTATGTGTCCGACGCGCTTGCGGCACAGGTCGGCGGAATCGGCATCGCCCCGGGGGCGAACATGTCGGACTCGATCGCCATGTTCGAAGCCACCCATGGCACCGCGCCCAAGTACGCCGGCAAGGACTACGTGAACCCGGGCTCCGAGATTCTCTCGGCGGAAATGATGCTGCGCCACATGGGCTGGACCGAGGCGGCTGACCTGATCATCTCGTCGATGGAGAAGTCGATCCAGTCCAAGCAGGTCACCTATGACTTCGCCCGCCTCATGGATGGCGCGAAGCAGGTGTCGTGTTCGGGGTTCGGCCAGGTGATGATCGACAACATGTGACTCTGTGGAACCGGCGATGGTCTGGGTTCCCGGGGGAACCTTTCGCATGGGTTCCGATGCGTATTACCCGGAGGAGGGACCGGTCCACCGGGTCACAGTTGATGGCTTCTGGATGGATCGTCACCCGGTGACCAACGAGCGCTTTGCGCGTTTTGTGGCGGATACCGGATATGTCACCTGTGCGGAACGGGTACCGCGGCCGGACGAGTATCCCGGGCTCCTGCCGGATATGCGCTACGCCGGTTCACTGGTGTTCACGCAGCCTGATACCCCGGTAGGGCTGCAGGACTCGCTGGCCTGGTGGCGATTCGAAGCGGGCGCCGATTGGCGCCACCCCCTGGGTGCAGCCAGTTCGCTGGAAGGCAAGGCGCAGCACCCGGTCGTGCACGTCACGTTCGACGACGCCCAGGCCTTCGCGCAATGGGACGGCAAGGACCTGCCCACCGAGGCGCAATGGGAGTTTGCTGCGCGCGGCGGGCTCGACGGCGCCCCGTTCGCCTGGGGCAACGAGGTCCTGGTGGACGGCCGGCACCAGGCCAACACCTGGCAAGGCGAGTTTCCGTGGCAGAACCTCGCGGAAGACGGCTTTGAACGGACCTCGCCGGTCGGCAGCTTTCCCGCCAACGGCTACGGGCTGTACGACCTCATCGGAAATGTCTGGGAGTGGACCACCGACTGGTACCGGCAGCGCCATCCGGACGAAAAGGCGAAGGCCTGCTGCATTCCGCGAAATCCGCGCGGCCCGCGGGTGCAGGACAGCATCGAGCACGCCGCGCCCGGGCTGGCGATCCCGCGCAAGGTGCTCAAGGGAGGCTCGCACCTGTGCGCGCCCAACTATTGCCTTCGCTACCGGCCGGCGGCGCGTTATCCGGAGCCGATCGACACCGCCACCAGCCACGTGGGTTTCCGTTGCATCCGTCGCGCGGCTTGAGAGCTGGCGCGCCCGGCATAATACCGGCCTGATCGATACCGACCCGATAGATACCGACCCGATAGATCCGGGCTGATGAGAATCCATTGCAACCGAACCTGCTCCCGATGACGGCAACCTCCGGCAATCTGCCGCTCCTGCGCCTGTGGCGTCCGATCCTGGCGATGATGTCGGTGGTGGTGGCATCCAACTGGCTGGTCCAGTTCCCGATCAATGCCTGGCTGACCTGGGGCGCCTTCGTCTACCCGCTGGCTTTCCTGGTGACAGACCTGACCAACCGCGCGGTCGGGGTCGGACAGGCGCGTCGGGTCGCCTGGTCCGGATTCGCCGTTGCGGTACTGGTATCCGCTGCGGTGGCCCCCTGGCGCATTGCGGTGGCTTCCGGGGTGGCTTTTCTCGTCTCGCAACTCGCCGATGTGTCCATCTTCAACCGGTGGCGGGCCCAGGCGTGGTGGAAGGCGCCCCTGATCGGTTCGGTCGTGGCATCGGTGATCGACACCGTGCTGTTCTTTTCGCTGGCCTTCGCGGGAACCGGGCTGGATTGGGTGGCGCTTGCCGCGGGCGATCTGAGCGTCAAGTGGCTCATGGCGATGTTGCTGCTGGCGCCGTATCGGGCCATGTTGCCGCATTTGCAGTCATGGGTGCCGGCAGGGCGGTAAGATTGGTCGACAAGGAGAGGGATATGGCCATCGTCAAACTCACTGCCGATCAGCTCGGATCGGAATTGAAGAAATTGCCCGAGTGGCGCCAGGACGGGCACGGGAACTCGATCCAGCGCCGGTTCCAGTTCACCGACTTTGCGCAGGCGTTTGCGTTCATGACGCAGGTGGCGCTGGCTGCGGAGAAACGCGACCATCATCCTGAGTGGAGCAACGTCTACAACAAGGTCGATATGACCCTGACGACCCACGATGCGAAAGGTGTCACCGCTCGCGACCTCGATCTCGCCCGGTATGCCGACGAGGTCTTCGCCCGCTTCGCCGGTTGACCGCGAAGCGTCGTGGCTCACTCCAACGCATCCGGCACCCTCGCGGCCGGTTCCCCCTCCAACGCTGCGGGAACGGCCGGCAACAGCGCCCTGACGCCACTGCCCGCATCCCAGCGGCTCTTCGGCTGGCATGACCACGCCGCTCTCTGGCTCAGCCTCGGGGTAGGGCTTCTCGTGATGCAGGTCGGGTCCTATCTGGTGCCCGCGCTGGGACCGCGTCAGGCCCTGCTCATGATCGTCGCGGGCTCGGTCCTCGGATCGGGACTGCTGGCCTGGACGGCCCGCATCGGCTGCGACAGCGGCCTGTCGAGCGCCGGGCTGATGCACGCCGCCTACGGCAGCAGCTTCGCCCGCCTGCCGGTGCTTACTCAACATCGTCCAGCTGGTCGGATGGACCACCTTCGAACTGGTGGTGATGCGCGACGCCAGCGTTGCGATCGCTCGGCAGTCGGGGGGCTTTGCCTCTGCCGGCTGGCCGGTCCTGGCGACCCTGCTCTGGGGCGCCATCGTGCTCGGTTTGATGATCGGGAAGCATGGTGACACTGGTGCGCAAGTTTGTCGGCCGTTTCGGCCTGCCGCTGGTCGTCCTGTCGCTGCTCTGGCTCACCTGGCAGTTTCTCGGCCGTGCGCAGGCGCAGGGCTGGGCGGAATTGTGGAATCGGCCGGGCAGCGGCGGCATGGGTATCTTTTCCGCGCTCGACCTGGTCATCGCGATGCCGGTATCGTGGCTGCCGCTGGTGGCCGACTTCTCCCGGCACGGGAACAACGGCCGGGCCGCCCTGGGCGGTACCTGGCTCGGTTACGCCATCGCCAACATCTGGTGCTATTCCCTTGGGGTGCTGGTGGTCCTGACCGCCCCCAGCGCAGACCTGATCGCCGCTCTCCTGCTTGCTCAAGGCGGGCTGATCGCCCTCGGTCTGATACTGATCGACGAAGTCGACAACGCCTACGGCGACGTCTACTCCGGTTCCGTCGCGGGCCACAGCCTGCGGCCTGCCTGGAGCGTGCGTCGATGGGGGATATCGCTGGCGCTGTCGTGCACGGCGCTTGCCTTGATCCTGCCGATGCACAGCCTCGAGCCGTTCATGCTGTTGCTGAGTTCGGTCTTCGTCCCGTTGTACGGAGTCATTCTGGCCCGCCTGGGCGGTCGGTCGGACGTGGCCGCGCTGGTCGGCCGCACCAGGATCAACCCGGGGGCGGTCGCGATCTGGATCCTGGGGGTCGCAACCTACCACCTCTGTGCGAATTTCGCGCCGCAGGCGGGAGCCGCTCTGCCATCGCTCGCCTTGACATTCCTGCTCGCGCGGCTGAGCCGGACGAGCAGCGCCGGCCGCTGGCGGACAGCGACGAGTCAATAGCCGCGTTCGGGATCGACGCTCGCGGACGGCCTTTGCCCTTGCCCGACCCGCGCGAGATTGTCGAGCGTCTGGCGGGCGATGACGCCGAGGTCGGTCCTGCTGGCGATGTGCGGCGTCACGGTGACGCGCTTCTCGCGCCAGAAGGGGTGATCCGGTGGCAGCGGCTCGCGCGACATCGCGTCCAGCGTCGCGCCCCCGATGTGACCGCTGGCGATGGCGGCGAGCAGGTCGGCTTCCACCAGATGGTCGCCACGGCCGACGTTGATCACGTGCGCGCCGCGCGGCAGTTGCGCAAACAAGTCTGCAGACAGGAAGCCCTGGGTTTCGACGGTGAGCGGCAGCAGGCAGACCAGGGTGTCGCAGCCCGCGAGGAAATCCGGTAACTGCTCGCGCCCGTGAAAGATCCTCACGCCGGGTGGCACCTCCCGACCGCCGCCGCGATGCCAGGCGCGCACGTCGTAGCCGATTGCGCTCAGCGAGCGTGCGCAGGCGCTGCCCAGCCAGCCGAAGCCGGCGATTCCGACCCGGTGACTGCGGGGCGACACGATCGGTTCCTCCTGCCAAATGCGCTGGGCGGCGTGCGCGAGGTAGCGACCGAAATGGCGCTGGTGGTGGATCACGGCCCAGGCCACGTATGCGCACATGCCTGCCACCATGCCGGGATCGACCACGCGGGATAGCGGGACCTGGCGAGGAAATTCCGGATCCGCGAGGATATGGTCGACACCGGCCGTGATCGACTGGATCAGGGCGAGACGTGACATCCGCGCGAGCAGGCCTGCGGGTGGGCGCCAGCAGACTGCGACCTCGATATCCTCGAGCGCGCCCAGGTCCGTGCCTATCCGGATATCGGCATCCGGGCAGTGCCGGCGGAACGCAGGTACCAGGAACCCCATGTCGAGCGCGCTGCTCAGCAGGGCAATGCAGGGGGGCCGGGGAAGAGACTCAGTAGCGATGGGAAGTCCGCAGGCGGTGAAGGGCGGCGCGCCGGCCAGGAAACGAGCGATCCTGGTATGCCTGCCGTGGCAGGCGGCGGATAGGGTTCCGGCTACGCTCGGGCTTCGATTAAGCCAGCGGCCACTACCGGTGTCAACCCGGCCTCATCCGGCAGGTGATCGCCACGGCGGCAGCGCGACAAAAAAATAGCCGGACTCTCGCAATCGAGATGTCCGGCCCTAGGAGGATGTCTCCTAGCGCTCAGGATTCGCGGATATTCGATGCCTGCTTGCCCTTGGGGCCTTGAACGACGTCGAACTGTACTTTCTGGCCCTCTTTGAGGGATTTGAAACCATTGGATTGCACTGAACTGAAATGCGCGAACAGATCTTCGCCCCCTTCGTCCGGTGTGATGAAGCCAAAGCCTTTGGCATCATTGAACCACTTGACCGTCCCCGTTGCCATACTGATATTTTCCTACTGTAAAAGGCCACGCGTCGCTGTTAACCGGTTGGGGGGTCGCGGGCCCTATAAAACCCTCAACCGGGTGGGGCAAATTCTTTTCCAGGAATGGTTGCAAGTCAAGCTCAACCGCCAGCGGCATCAAGAAGCGTACTTTTGAGTGACGTTTAACGTTTCCTTGCAAGACGATCCGCGCTATTGTGGTGCGTGCAATTCCTGAGGGTAGTCTCGAGTCACTCGCTCAGCGTGTTTTCTTCCATCCCCGATGCCACAGACAGGCGGCTGTGGGAGTGTTACAGGCTGCGCTCGAGAGTGTTACCGGCTGTATCCGAAACCGGGCAGGTCCGGATCGTCAGGACTTATTCGCCCCGCGCCCCCGCATACACCCTGCCTGACCGGCGCCTCAATCATTGGCTGGAGTGAGATAGATCACGCCGACGCGCGCCCGATTCGGGCTTAATCACGACGGGGATCGGACCAGCACGGGGCCGTGTTCGCCCGTGAACAACCCGCGGGCAACTCGTGCTGGAAATCGTTGTGGTCGACTGTCGTCGCGTCGGGAGGATTGGTCGGTCACGAAGGTCCCGACGACCGCGGCTGTCGTGGCGATGCGGAGACAGGCGGTGACTTAATAAACGCCCTTCGGCCCAGGGGTTCGCGACACGTGTGCCGATGCTGTAAAGTTAAGATGCGGGGTCAGACCTGCCGGCATTGCCGGACCGGCCGGGACCTCGAATGAAGCGTGACTGGCATTGATGGATGGTCACGTGTTTTCCGGACCTCGAACGTGGCAGCTTTCTTCTCGACATCTTGTGTTTCGCCCGCGCATCCTCAGGTAGGGTGGGTAGGCCGTGTCGATCCTTTGTTGCGGCGATCAGTTGACTCGCTAGAATGGTTGTATCTATGACGAGCCCCCATGATCCTTCGACAATTCTTGAGCGTCAGGAGGCGAAGACAAAGCCTCCGCCGATGTACCAGGTGTTGTTGTTGAACGATGACTTCACACCGATGGAATTCGTAGTGATCGTATTGCAGAAGTTTTTCGGGATGGGACGTGAAAAAGCTACCCAGGTGATGCTCGCAGTGCATCGGGAGGGTCGCGGCGTCTGTGGTCTATATCCGCGGGATATTGCGTCGACGAAAGTCGAGCAGGTTTGCAGTTTTTCCCGCCAGCACCAGCATCCGCTTCAGTGCGTGATGGAGGAAGCATGATTGCTCAAGAGTTGGAAGTCAGTTTGCACATGGCCTTCGTTGAGGCCAGGCAACAGCGTCACGAATTCATCACCGTCGAGCACCTGCTGCTCGCGTTGCTGGACAACCCGTCGGCGGCCGAGGTTCTGCGCGCCTGCGTCGCGAACGTGGATGAATTGCGCAAGAGCCTGACCGGGTTCATCAAGGAGAACACGCCGGTCGTTCCGGGCACCGAAGAGATCGACACGCAACCCACGCTCGGCTTCCAGCGTGTGATCCAGCGCGCGATCATGCACGTGCAGTCCACTTCCAACGGCAAGAAGGAGGTCACCGGCGCGAACGTGCTGGTAGCCATCTTCGGCGAGAAGGACTCGCATGCCGTCTATTACCTGCACCAGCAGGGAATCACCCGGCTCGACGTGGTCAATTACATCTCGCACGGCATTGCCAAGACGCCCCAGCCCAAGGAGGCCGCCAAGGAAGATGCGCCCGAGGGGGAGCCGGAGCAAAGCAGCAACCAGCAAGGCGCGCTCGAGCAGTTCACCACCAATCTGAATTCGTCGGCCAAGGAAGGGCGCATCGACCCGCTCATCGGCCGCGAGAGCGAAGTCGAGCGTGTCATCCAGGTGCTGTGCCGTCGCCGCAAGAACAACCCGCTGCTGGTGGGCGAGGCGGGTGTCGGCAAGACTGCAATCGCCGAGGGACTCGCCTGGCGGATCGTGCAGGGAGAGGCGCCGGAGATATTGTCCGAAGCGACGGTGTATTCCCTGGACATGGGCGCCTTGCTCGCCGGCACCAAATATCGCGGGGATTTCGAGCAGCGACTGAAAGCGGTTCTGAAGCAGCTGCAAGGCGAACAAGAACGCGATCCTGTTCATCGACGAGATCCACACCCTGATCGGCGCGGGATCGGCCTCGGGGGGTACGCTGGATGCATCCAATTTGTTGAAGCCGGCGCTGTCTTCCGGTCAGCTCAAGTGCATCGGTGCGACCACATTCAATGAGTACCGGGGCATCTTCGAGAAGGATCACGCGCTGTCGCGCCGGTTCCAGAAAATCGACGTCGTCGAGCCCACCGTCGAGCAGACGGTGATGATCCTGCGCGGACTGAAGACGCGGTTCGAAGAGCATCACGGCATCAAGTACACGGTGTCCGCGCTGTCGGCGGCTGCGGAGTTGTCGGCCAAGTACATCAACGACCGCCACCTGCCTGACAAGGCCATCGACGTCATCGATGAGGCCGGTGCCGCGCAGCGGATTCTGCCCAAGGACAAACAGAAGAAGGTGGTGGGCAAGAACGAGATCGAGGACATCGTGTCCAAGATTGCGCGCATCCCGCCTGCGTCGGTATCCAGCGATGACCGCAGCAAGCTCCAGTATCTCGAGCGGGACCTCAAGAACGTCGTGTTCGGCCAGGAGGCTGCCATCGACGCCCTTGCGGCTGCAATCAAGATGTCGCGCTCCGGTCTGGGCAAGCCGGACAAGCCAATCGGGTCATTCCTGTTCTCCGGTCCGACCGGAGTCGGCAAGACCGAAGTGGCTCGGCAGCTCGCCTTCACGCTCGGCATCGAACTGATCCGCTTCGACATGTCGGAGTACATGGAACGTCATGCGGTGTCGCGCCTGATCGGTGCGCCCCCCGGCTATGTCGGCTTCGACCAGGGCGGGTTGCTGACCGAGGCGATCACCAAGAAGCCGCATGCAGTGCTGCTGCTGGACGAGATCGAGAAGGCCCATCCGGATATCTTCAACATCCTGCTGCAGGTGATGGACCATGGCAGCCTGACCGACAACAACGGTCGCAAGGCGGATTTCCGCAATGTGATCCTGGTGATGACCACCAACGCCGGTGCCCAGGACCTGCAGAAGCGCTCGATCGGATTCTCCGACAACAAGCAGGCCGGCGACGAGATGGTGGAGATCAAGCGGCTGTTCACGCCTGAGTTCCGCAACCGGGTCGATTCGATCATCAGCTTCCGGTCGCTCGACGAGGAGATCATCCTGCGGGTCGTGGACAAGTTCCTGATGCAACTGGAGGAACAGTTGCATGAGAAGAAGGTCGAGACCATCTTCTCGGACGATCTGCGCAAGCACCTTGCCAAGGCCGGATTCGATCCGCTGATGGGCGCGAGGCCGATGCAGCGGCTCATCCAGGACACCATCCGCAAGGCGCTGGCGGACGAGTTGCTTTTCGGCAAGCTGGTCAAGGGCGGCAAGGTTGCAGTCGATATCGACGACAAGGACGAGGTCGTGCTGACCTACACCGAGTCGTCGTCGCCGCCGCCGCCGGAAGACGAGGACGAGGAGCAGGTCGAAACGCTGGAATCCTGACCTGAGGCGGGTGCAGGTGTGCAGGCGTTCAGGCGCCTGGCACCCGCGCGTCGGGTTGCCTGATCGGCAGCGAGAAGTGAAAGGTCGCACCGCGGCCTGGATCGCTGGTCAATCCGGCTTCCCCGTGATGCAGTTCAACAACCCGGTTCACGATTGCCAGGCCAAGGCCGGCGCTCCCGCGTCGACCCCGGTGTTCACTGCTCTGGTAGAAGCGGTCGAACACCCGGGCCTGGTCTTGCGCGGCCACGCCGGGGCCGGAGTCCGTGACCGCCACCTTGATGGCCGGCAGTCCGCGCAAGGTGGCTGCACTGACGTCCACCGTGGTGGCACCACCCGGCGGCGTCAGCCTGATCGCGTTGTCGAGCAGGTTGGACAAGGCGCGATCGACCAGTGCGGCGTCGACGTGGGCCAGCGGCAGACCGTCCGGATAGCTCACGTCAAGCGTGACGCCGAGACTTTCGGCATGCGTCTGGAAACGATGCGCCACGTCGTCGCAGAGTTCGTGCAGCGCGATCGGCTCCAGTTCTGTCCGGAAGTAGGGGTCGTCCAGGCGGGCCAATTCCGCCAGCGATAGGGTCAGCCGCTTGAGGTGCTGGGCGTTGGTGAACGCACCGTCGATGAAGCGGTCCTGTTCGCTTCGGGCCATGGTGTCCCGTTTCATCCGGACGGTTTCGAGCTGGCCGATCAGCGCCGTCAAGGGTGTGCGCAGGTCATGCGAGACCGACGCGACCATGTCGCGGCGTTGGTTGTCGGTCATCGCCACCCGGTCGGTCTCCTGCTTGAGGCGGTTGAAGGCGTCCCGGAACGAACTGGACAAGCGGCCGATCTCGTCGTGCCGGTCGCCGAACGGGAACTCCTCGTCGGTGACAGGCTGCGCGAATCCCGAGCGCTGGATCTTCTCGATGCGGCGGGTCAGCAGGCTCAACGGCCTGGTCAGCACCGCCATCATCGCCGCTGTCAGAGCGACTGCGATCGCCAGGGTCAGCAAGGCTGCCTTGGCGCCGGTGCGCAATGCGTAACTCGTCACCACCGTCGATGTCTGAGTGATCAGGTCGGCCGAGCGTGACACCACCAGGAGCCATCCTGCCTTGCCGTCCTGGCCCTGCAGTGGCCGCGCAGATACGATGCGCTGCTCGCCGGTGGCATCCGGATCCTCCCCGAATATCGGCATGTCCTGATCGAATGTCTGGGCCTCCCGGATGGCTGCCAGATTGATCCGGTAGCTCGACCAGTGGATCCTGCCCTCGCCGGAGGTCGCGAGGATCTCGCCGTCGGCCGACACCAGGTACAAGCCGGTGTGGGGAGCGAAAAGCACATAGCCTTGCAGGCGCTCGGCAAAGCTCTGCCGGTCCATCTCGAATTCCCGGATCATCTGCGGATGCATGGCGACCACCCGCTCGGCAAAGGCGCTGGCCTGCCGGTAGATCAGGTCGTTATACAGGTTGCGCACGGCCCCGATCATCAGCAGGCCGAGGACAACGGCGGTTGCCAGGCCGGAACCCGCGACCAGGAGCAGGACACGCGTGCGCAGCGTGTTCATCGCATCGCGCGGTCGCCGGAGTCGTGCGCAGGGCTCACTGCGGCTCCGCGAACCGGTAGCCCGCGCCGCGAACCGTCAGGATGTAGCGCGGCTCGGCCGGATCGCTCTCGATCTTTGCGCGCAGCCGGTTGATATGCGTATTGACGTTGTGTTCATAGCCTTCGAAAGTCGTGCCCCACACGGCGTCGAGCAGCTGCAATCGGCTGAAGACCCTGCCGGGATTGCGCGCGAAGTGCAGCAGGAGGTCGAACTCCTTGCTGGTGAGGGAAACGACGGCGCCGTCGATGCGCACCTCCCGGCTTGCCGTGTCGATGAGCAGGGTGCCGCCGACGAGGATGCGCTCATGCTCTGCCCGCAGGGGGCGGAGAATCAATTCCGACCGTCGCAACATGGCCTTGATCCGCGCCTGCAGCTCTGCAATGGAGAACGGCTTGGTCAGGTAGTCGTCGGCGCCCAGTTCGAGGCCCAGGACGCGATCGATCTCCGCCGAGCGGGCCGTCAGCATCAGTACCGGCACCGGGTTCTGGTCCATGCGCAACTGGCGGACGATGTCCAGGCCGTCTCGCCCAGGCAGCATGACGTCGAGAACGATGAGAGCGTAGGAGTTTGCGCGGGCTTTCTGCAGCCCATCGTGGCCGTCGTAAGCCAGTTCGACCTGGTGGCCGAGATCGCGGATGTGCAGCCTCACCAGTTCGGCGATGTCCCGCTGATCCTCGATGACCAGGATCCGTTGTTCCATCCGGCACTCCGGGGAGGGGAGAAGACGACGATTGTGCCAGCGCGAAGGGGCGTCGACACCGCCGTCGGTTCGCATTCCGACCGGCGGCGTTATCAAATCGAGACCTTGCCGCCATCCTCAGGATATCCGGTACCGGCAGACTAACCCCAGGCCATGCGCGAATCCGGCCTGCCTATCGCGCCCGAGGAGACCAGGAATGTTGGCTGTTGACCGGTATCAACCCGTCCCGGCAGGCGCTGCGCAGGTTTTGCGGCAACTGTCCGTCGATCCGGCCCCGGGGGCCGGCCAGCCGCGATTCAGCGCGGACGATCTCGGGCAGTACGCCGAGGACCTGCGGCGCTTTGCCCGGCGGCGGGTGCGAGACAGCGCCCTGGCGGACGACGCCGTCCAGGACGCGCTGGTTGCCGCGATCGTTTCGCTTCCCAGCTTCCAGGGCGCCTCGAGCCTCAAGACCTGGCTGCTTGGCATATTGGCGCACAAGATTCAGGACGCCTTCCGACGGGAAACCCGCTACGTCCGCTTCGCGCCGGCCCAGTCGGAGGAGGGGCCGGGCAATGGCGACGATTCCGTGGCTTCGGCGGGGGCGCTGATTTCTGATCGCGATCCGGTCCATGAAGTTTCGCGCAGCCGATTCGGCGCCTGCGTGGTTGAAGCGGTGGAACGGTTGCCTGCGTCCCTGCGGCAGGTCTTTGTGATGCAGGCGATCGAGGGCCTTTCCACCGAAGAAGTGTGCCTGCGCCTGGGAATTTCCGAGGCCAATTGCTGGGTGAGGCTTCACCGCGCGCGCAAGCGCCTGTCCGTGCAACTCGCGGCGCATTTCTGAGGCAGGGACCTCGCTCCGAGGCCGTCTGTACCGCGCTCAAGGCCACTTTCTCATTCCTGCAACAGCGCCGAGGCCGTTGATCGGCGGGCAAGGGCCACGTATCCCTGCCCGGTGCGGGCTCTCGCTACCCGGATAGATGATGGGGTCCCGGTTTACCCACGAGACCCTGATGGCACGACAATCCATTGACGCGACTGCCGCGGCAAGACTGCTCCGAGACCTGGAAGTCACCGCATCGGCGACCTTGCGTCGTGTCATGGCCGACGCGCGCGATCACCTCTGGCTGCTCGATCGGATCCGTACCATCGACGTCCACGGCGACCTCGAGTTCCAGCGGCAGTTGTGCCGTCATGCCGGAATGCGGGGCAAGCTCAGGATGCGTCGCGATGAACTGTTCGCGATTCTCGCCGTTTTTCGTGACGAGCCCAGTCGTACCTATCCGGACCTGCTGATGAAGATCAGCGAGTTGACCGGGCAGGTGGAGAAGTCGGTGGCGTCGGAGATCCTGGCGTTGCTGGAGCCCGACCAGCCGACCATCGACCGGGAGGTGCGAGAGCTGCTTCCCAGGTACGGGTTCTATCCGCTTCCCGAGTCGCCGCTGTTCGACGAATGCGTCGCGTACCACAGCGCGCTGCGCGACGTGATGCTGCAGGTGATCGAGCTGCCGGCCTTCGGCCAGCTCGAAGCCCGCTTCGACCAGGCGGTGGGACCAGGCAGCGCGTCGCTGTCACGCCTGCGCAAGTTCAACCTGCAGTTGAGCGGCTCCTATCGCACGGTGGCGCTGATGCCGAACATGGACGCCGTGCGCCGGGCACTACCGCGCAAGCTGGACGTGGATGAGGCGCAACTGGCACCTGCCGTCCGGCCAGCCGGCAACCGCCCGGGCGTTCGCCTGCACCTCTGCCGCTAGCTTCGCGGCGGGCCGGCTCTCAGCGGCGGGCCTCAGGTCGGCAGTTTGCCGATCAGCAGATATTCCAGAAGCGCTTTCTGGACGTGAAGCCGGTTCTCCGCCTCGTCCCAGACAACCGACTGCGGCCCGTCGATGACACCGGCGGTGACTTCTTCACCACGATGCGCGGGCAGGCAGTGCATGAACACCGCATCCGGCCGCGCGCCCGCCATCATCTCCTCGTCAACGCAGAAATCCGCGAAGGCCTTGCGCCTGACGGTATCCTCGTCCTCGAATCCCATGCTCGTCCAGACATCCGTCGTGACCAGGTCCGCACCGGCGCAGGCCTCCAGCGGATCCTCGAATACGCTGAAGTGCGCGCGGTCGGCGTCGCTGACGGCGCCGGGATCGATCGGATAGCCGGTCGGCGTCGAGATGTGCACCCGGAAGTCCAGCAACCTGGCCGCCTGTATCCAGGTGTAGCTCATGTTGTTCGCATCCCCGACCCAGGCGACCGTCTTGCCGCGAATCGCGCCGCGATGCTCGTAGTAGGTGTAGATGTCCGCCAGCACCTGGCAGGGGTGGTACTCGTTGGTCAGGCCGTTGATCACAGGAACCCGGGAGTGCGATGCGAAACGCTCGACAATGGTCTGCTCGAAGGTCCGGATCATGACGATGTCGCACATCCGGGAGATCACCTGGGCCGCGTCTTCCACCGGTTCACCACGGCCGAGTTGTGAATCGCGCGTATTCAGGTAAATGGCCGCGCCACCCAGTTGATGCATGCCGGCTTCGAACGACAACCGCGTACGGGTGGAAGCTTTCTCGAAGATCATCACCAGCGTGCGATCCGCCAGCGGGTGATAGGGCTGATAGCGCTTGAACCGGTCCTTGATGAAGCGGGTGCGGGCAAACAGGTAATCCAGTTCCTCGCGCGTGAAATCATCGAAGCGCAGGAAATGCTTGATCGACATGGTGCGTGCCACTCTCGCTGGCGATTGTTCCGGTCAGGCGCGCGCGCTCGAGCCCAGGAATTTTCTGATCAGGGGGGCCAGGGTGCCGACGAGCTCCTGGGCATTGTCTTCGCTGAAAATCAAGGGGGGCAGCAGACGGACCACTGTATCCGCCGTGACATTGAGCACGAGGCCGGCTTCCAGCGCCTGTTTCACGAGGACGCCGCAAGGCCGGTCGAGGGCGATGCCCATCATCAGCCCCTTGCCTCGAATCTCGACGAAGCCTTCCAGGTTGCCGAGTTCAGCGATGAACGCATCACGGAGAACGGCGCCGAGGCGCTCGGCGTTCTGCAGCAGCCCTTCTTCCTCCATGACTTCGATGGTGGTCAGCGCCGCTCGCATGGCGAGGGGATTACCGCCGAAAGTGGTGCCGTGATTGCCTGGCTGAAACGTATGCGCGGCCTCACCATGGGCGACCAGCGCGCCGATCGGAACGCCCGAGCCCAGGCCTTTGGCCAGGGGCATGACATCCGGCACGATGCCGGCCCACTGGTGGGCGAACCAGCGTCCGGTGCGCCCGGTGCCGCACTGCACTTCATCGATCATCAGCAACCAGCCCCGCTCGGTGCATAGCTGGCGGACCTGCTGAAGGTATTCGATGCTCGCTGGAGTGATGCCGCCTTCACCTTGGATCGCCTCGAGGAAGACCGCAACGATGTTCGGGTCGCTCTGCGCAAGTGCCTGCAGGGGAGCGATCTCGTTCAGGGGCACCCGCACGAAGCCACCCACCAGGGGCTCGAATCCTTTCTGGACCTTCTCGTTGCCGGTGGCGGACAGCGTGGCAAGGGAGCGCCCGTGGAAAGCTTTCTCGTAGACGACGATGTGCGGGTCGTGGATGCCGCGCTGATGACCGTACAGCCGGGCAACCTTGATGGCGGCCTCGTTCGCTTCCATGCCGGAATTGCAGAAGAAAACGTTGGTCATTCCGGACAGAGCCACCAGGCGGCTGGCCACGGAAGTCTGCAGCGGCACTTCGAACAGATTCGAGGAGTGGATGATCTTGCCGATCTGGTCGGTCAGCGCCGCCACCAGTTTCGGATGGTTATGGCCAAGCGTGTTGACGGCGATCCCGCTCAGGCAGTCGAGATATCGCCTGCCGGCCGTGTCGAACAGCCGGACACCGTCGCCCCGCTCGAAAGCCACCGGCTGAGGCAGGTAGGTCGACATCAACGGGGAGATCGCGGGCATAACGGTTCCTTTGAAATGGCGTGTCGATTGTAGGGTAAGTGGGGCTGTCCCGCCGAGCGGGAGCTCTCCCGCCTTCGGGCGGCCGTGCGGCGGGAGTCGACGGCACCCTTCGCGCTTCGCGCTGTCCCGCCGAGCGGGAGCTCTCCCGCCTTCGGGCGGCCGTGCGGCGGGAGTCGACGGCACCCTTCGCGCTTCGCGCTGTCCCGCCGAGCGGGAGCTCTCCCGCCTTCGGGCGGCCGTGCGGCGGGAGTTATCATCCTGCGATGCAGCAAGACAAGCATGGCGGGTGGGCCTCGCCAGGCGCCGAGGCCGGGTCGAACGAGGAATGGGTCACCCGGTTCGTTATCCTGGGGCGGACGGCCGGCGGCCGGACTTTTCGTCCGAGCGACTGGGCCGAGCGACTGGCTGGCGTGATGTCTGCCTTCCGACCCGGCAAGGCCGGCACCCAGCATCACCTCCGTTACTCCCCCTATGTCGTGCCGTCGAGCCAGGACGGTGTCAAGTGCGTCATCGTCGACCCGGCGCTTCGCAAGTTGGAGCCGATGGCGTACAGTTTCGTGCTGAACTTCGCCCGGGACAACGACCTGGTCCTGGAGTCCCTCGCGCTGCCGGGGCCACCCGCAACCGGCACCGACACCGGGTCCGCCTGACGTAAAACTTGGCGACGTATTCGAGTGGATTGTCAATAAGCGACGTTAACCTACTGAAAACACGGGTCTTTGATGTTCGAGACCCTTGGTTCGTAGTCACCGGGCGGGTAGAATCGGGGTCGCACTGAACGCGGGACCGCCGCCGGAGACTGATCGCTTGACACCCACCCCCCCACAGGCAGCACCTTTCGACGCGCGACCCTGCTACCGGATCGCCGTGTTCGGGTTGGGGCACCGGTTCCAGCGGCTGCTGGAAATCATCGTCAGGCATGCACGACACAACAACTACCGGTACCAGCTAGCCGAACAGCCGGGTCCCGGCGAGTTCGACATCGCGCTGGTCGACATGACGGCAAAGGGCGGCGTTGAGGTGGCTCGAACGCTTCGCAGCGTTCCGCAGGCTCTCCCGGTCATCGGTGTCGGGCGTCGCGCGAATCACAAGCGCGGCAACGACGATCTGCTTCTCGCCACCTTCAGCCTTGACGTCCTTGGAGTCCTGAACAAGGCCGCGGAGTCGCTGTCCCTGCGTGAAAAGACCCGCCGGCTGTCGGAACGGCTGTTGCAAGCGGGATCCGGGCTGCGATTGCCGATGATCTCGGGTCGGCCGCCGCGCGCCCTGGTGATCGAGCCCAGCCCATCGGTGCGAAGCCAACTGGCCGCTGCCTTGCGCCAGATCGGCGTCGATGCGGAGGGCGTGGGTACCCTGGCGCAGGCGACGGATGTGCTCTCGATGCGCAGTTACGAACTCCTGATCCTGGAGCCCGCGCAACCGGACGGCGACGGCCTGGCAATGCTTCGACGTCTGCGCCATGAGGCGACGCTGTCGATCCCGGTGATCGTGCTGAGTTCGCACGCCGGCTTGTTCGACCTGGCCAAGGCCGCGTGGGCCGGCTGCAAGGGCTACCTGGGAAAGCCGGTGCCCCTGAGCACCCTGCATTCCACCGTCAACCGGGTACTGATGAAGTCCCTCCGGCCCCGCCTCAATGCGGAGCGCAAGGCCGCGGGACTGGAGCCGCTGTCGGGTCCGGATACCCTGATGGGTCCCCCTACCTCAGCTGCCGGCGTGCGCGCCGGCATGCCGACGGTGCCGGAACGCGCGTCGGTACCGGCCTCTCAACCTTTGCCGGGAACGCTGGAGTCTGCTCTTGCCGCGCTGTCCGACCGCACGGCCCGTGAATCAAGGCCGGCGGGCTCGTTGGCGTCGCTCGGTCCGCTGCAAGGATTGTCCGGCTTGACGGGTAATCCCGCCAAGTCAGTAACGGCCACCCCCCGGGCGGGAGGCCGTCCGCCTAACTGAGGCGGTTGAACCGCATCTCAGCCTTTGATACGGCTGCGGTATTCACCGGTGCGGGTATCGATTTCGATCTTGTCACCGGTCTCCACGAAGGCCGGCACCGGCAGTTCGAAGCCGGTGGGCTTGATCTTGGCCGGCTTCATCACCTTGCCCGACGTATCCCCACGTACCGCCGGTTCGGTGTACTCCACCTCGCGAACCAGCATGGTGGGTAGCTCGACCGAAATGGCACGGCCGTCGTAGAAGACCACTTCGCAGGGCATGCCGTCTTCGAGGTAGTTCATCGCGTCGCCCATGCTTTCGGCGTCCACTTCGAACTGGTTGTACTCCTTGTCCATGAAGACGTACGCCGGATCCGCGAAGTACGAGTAGGTGACGTCGGTCTTCTCAAGCGTCTGCACATCGAACTTGTCGTCGGCACGAAAGACGTTTTCCATGGCCGAACCCGACAGCAGGTTCTTCATCTTCATCTTGACGACGGCTGCGTTACGGCCGGACTTGTTGTACTCGGCCTTCAGTACAACCATGGGGTCGCTTCCCACCATGATCACATTGCCAACGCGCACTTCCTGGGCGGTTTTCATCGCGCTCGAACCCTGAATTCTGCAAAGCCTGCGATTATAGCTGGACCTGGCCCTTGCCAGGGAGCGACGATGGACCGGGGACGTTGCGGCGAACGGTATCCGCGAATGTGAGCAGCCTGGACGCGAGATCGATGTCGCAGACCCGCCGGGCAAGTTCCGCGACGCGATGCGAGACCTCCATTCGCTGTGACAGGAGCCCTGCCAGGGCCCCCCGTGCCCCTGCGCCAGGGGCCTGGTTCCACCAGCGGCAGGCCCGGGCCATTGCGGTCGCGGCGTCGTCCTCAGGCGGGCCGAGGAGCAGCAGGAACGCTTCGAGCTTTTTCAGATGAGCTTCCTCTGACTGCTTGTAGACCTGCCAGATAAATGGCTTTTCCGCCCACAGCGCCCTGATCCACGAGTCCTCGCCGCGCACGAAGTTGACGTCGCAGGACCAGAGCAGCAGGTCGTAATCGTATTGCGGGAGGAAAGGAACCGGCGTGAACCGGATCTGCCCGCCGCCGGCCGCTTCCAGCGCCGCCCCCCTGTCCACGGCAGGGCCCGCCGCACCGTGCGGCAGCACCACTTGCAGGCGGGTCCCCGCACCAGCCATCGCAGACGCCATCGACAGCAAGGGCGCGTCCGGGTAGCACAGCAGGGAGGCGAGAAGTTCGTCCGGGCGGCGTTCGACGCCCAGGCCGGCCAGAAACCGGCGGGCATTCTCGGGGTCGGCGCCGAACGCATCGCGTCGATCGAACAGGTCCGACTCGCGCAGCAGACCACCGCTTCCCGGTGTAAATCCCGGATAGAAGTAATACTGGGACAGCCCGTCGGGCTGCGGGGACGGCAGGGCATGAAATCCGTCGATCCAGGACTCGGCGGAGAGGTATTCCAGATTGATCCAGGCGGGCGGGCGCCGAAGCATCCGGCGGCGATAGCCGGTCGGCAGGGCCGCATGCAGTCCGGACACGACCACGTCGGCCGGGCCGCCTTGGGCCGTCTCATTGTCGTCGGCATCATCGGGCATGTTTCGAAGCGTGACGCCATCGATCGTCACGCCTGCGGCTGCTCCCGGTACCAGCCGTTGCAGGACACCGGGCTGATCGATGAACAGGGAGACGCTGCAACCGTGCTCCAGCGCCAGTTGCCGTGCAAGTCGCCACATGATGGCGGCATCCCCGAGGTTGTCGATCACACGGCAGAAAAGGTCCCAGCGCAAAGGACGGCCGGACCGGACCGGGTCGCTCACCTCAGCCGCCGAACACGATCGCGAGGCGCTTGAGAATATCCAGATTGCCGCTGCGTTCGAAAGGGACCTGGAACGGGGTATTGCCCCAGTTCGCCTGCCCCGTGAGACGATAGTTGAAATCGGGCCAGTTGCCGGAGCGAAAGCGCGCCACGAGGTCCAGCAGCCTGCTGGTCGGGACCGTGAACTCGACCGGGATGCGCCGGCTGCCCCGCGCGGGCAGGGTCACCTGCCGCTGGACAACCGTCCCCTGTGCCAGGGCGATGTCGAACACCGTCAGGTCGACTCGTACATCCGTCAGTGGAATGTCGACGTCGTTCTGATTGATCGTGTCCAGCGTCACCAGGAATCGCAATCGCTCGAGACCGATGTCCGTCAACGCCAGGTCTGCCACCGCGACTTCGGGCGGTTGCAGGTTTGCCGGCGGCAATGCGCTGCAGGCGTTGAGCAGGCAGGCCAGGAGAACGGCCGGTAGCAGTCGGGACTTCACCATGAACACACCTCGGAGTGCCTGTTCGGCGCACTGGGCGGATGTCAGCGGCCGTCCAGCCAAGTATAGAAGTCCCCGACTTCACCGATCCTGAGATTGAACCGGTTCCTGGCGGGTCTGCGGCACGCGAGTACGGCGCGATCGCGAGACAGGAGCCAGTCCGTATGCGCCCCCACTGCCAGATCGAGGAACTTGCGGTCGTCGGGGTCGCGGCAGGGCAGGCGGCAATCGAGGGCCACCGGCACCGGCGTGACCAGTTCATCGTACCGCGACAGCAGTGCCTCCTGCGCCCGTGCGTCCAGCCTGAACAGGGGTCGGGAGATCACGTCCGCCAGTTCAGCCCGCATCTCCGCGGTCGAGAGAACACGGACGCCGGCAATCGGCTGCGGTTGGGGTGGCGCAGCCGCTGCCGGGGCCGCCGGCAGCAGCGCCACGAGGCGGCGGGTGCGGGTGTCGTCGAATACCAGCATGTCGAGCCAGATGTTCGTGTCGATAACCATGACGACCGTTGCGGCTGTCGCGGGCGACGGCTGCTGCTGCGGGACGAGGACGGCCGGTGGCGCCGGCTTCAGCAAATGATCACCGGTTCAGGCTCCAGAGCCACTGCGAAACGCTCGAACACCGAATTCTGGATCCGGTGAGCAAGTGCCAGTATCTCGGTCCCCGTGGCGTTGCCATGATTGACCAGCACCAGAGCGTGCTGGGCGGAGACCCCGGCATCGCCGTCGCGATGCCCCTTCCAGCCGGCGGTCTCGATCAGCCATCCGGCCGACAATTTGGCCTGTGTTGCAGAGGCGGGGCTCGGATAGACCGGCATGTCGGGATTCATGCTTTTCAGGCTCTCCGCGTGGTCCCGAGGGACGATCGGATTCTTGAAGAAGCTGCCGGCGTTGCCGATGACCGCCGGATCGGGCAATTTGCGTTGCCGGATGGCCCGGACGGCCGCTGCGACCTGTCGAGGCGTGGGCGCCTGAGGCCTTGGGAGTACGCCCGCGCCGCCACCAGTTCCTTCGCGCCCGGCCTGGGCGGCCAGTTCCTGGGCGATCTCGCCATAGCTGATGACAGGCCGGGCCGACCGCGACAGCCGCAAATGCACGGACAGGATCAGCCAGTGACGGCCCTCCGAGGTCTTGAAGAAGCTGCTCCGGTAGCCGAAATCACACTCGGCGGCCGTGAACCGGCGGCGCATGCCGGTGCTCAGGTTGACGGCATCGACCGCGACGATCCGATCGGCCACTTCGACGCCATAGGCGCCGATGTTCTGCCAGGGCGCAGCCCCGACCAGCCCGGGGATGAGCGACAGGTTCTCCAGGCCGAACCAGCCCTGCGCCAGGCTCCAGCGCACGATCTCGTCCCAGACCTCACCGGCCGCGATGTCCAGCACCACGTCGACACCGTCATCCGAAAGCACCCGCCGGCCCTGCAAGCGGACCAGAACCAGCGGTTCATCGATGTCGCGGGCGAACAGCAGGTTGCTGCCGCCGCCCAGAACCAGCGGTGGTCGTCTTCCCTCGGCGCCCGCGACCGCCTTCAGCAGCGGGTCGAGTTGCTGGAGATGGTCCAGGCGCCAGGCGCACACTGCCGTCCCCGCCACCCCGAGCGTGGTCAACGGCTTGAGCGCCAGATTGCGCAAGGGCTGGAGCATGGACGCGGATGCTGCGGCGGCGGCGATCAACTGGGCAGATAGGAAAGCCGCACGTAGATCGGCGCAAACGGTTCGGCCTGGGTGATCTGCACCAGGGTTTCCCGTGCCAGTTCGAGCATTGCAACGAAAGTGACGACGGCGACCGGAATGCCCTTGCCGGCATCGAACAGATCCTGGAACTCCGCAAATCGCCTGGTCTGGAGCGAACGCAGGATGATCGTCATGTGCTCGCGCACCGACAGCTCCTCCCGATGCACCTGATGGTGCTGTACCAGCCGGGCTCGCTTGAGTACATCGGCCCAGGCGTTCTTGAGGTCGATTGCCGTCACCTCCGGCAACCGGACCTCGGCGGTCAGGTCGACCACCACCTGCGCTTGCACGAAGTCCCGTCCGACCAGCGGCAGCTGGTCGATGCGCGCCGCACCGACCTTGATCATCTCGTACTGCAGGAGCCGGCGTGCGAGTTCGGCCCTCGGGTCCTCGACCTCCTCGTCGCTGTCCGCCTTTTTCACCGGCAGGAGCATTCGCGACTTGATGTCGATCAGCACGGCTGCCATCAGCAGGTACTCCGCCGCCAGCTCCAGATTGCGGACGCGGATTTCCTCGACGTAGGCGAGGTACTGGCGCGTCACCTGCGCCATCGGGATGTCCAGAATGTCGAAGTTCTGCTTGCGGATCAGATAGAGCAGCAGGTCGAGCGGACCCTCGAAAGCGTCCAGCAGCACCTCCAGCGCATCCGGCGGGATGTAGAGGTCGTTCGGTATCCGTCGCAGCGGTTCGCCATGGATGCGCGCGACGATCGGCAGTTCCAGCTGAGCGCCGGGCGCCAGCTTGCCGGCGCTGAGATTGACGACGGTGCCGGTCAAGACGGACGCCGCCTGCTCAACGCTGGGTCTGGTAAGGGTAGGCCTGCTGCGGGACCCGCGACTCGAGTTCCTGCTTGCGCCGGTCCATGTCGAGAGGGTCGCTATCCCACCAGATGGCCCGGCCACGGCGTTGCTCGGCCTCCAGCGTCGGCCGGTCAGCCTTCAGTTTCCGGATGAATTGCGTGGCGTCGGATTCGTAAGCCATGTCGGCGGGGTCCATGCGGCGGGCGTTCAGTGAGGAGATTGTAGTGGAGTCGTCGATCGGACGGTTCCCGCGTGACAAGGAGTCAACATGAGGACATCAGATCGCAAGACCGCCCCTGGACGTCGTTTCGCAGGGCGTGGTCTTCTGGCCCGACTGGCCTGGGCAGCCTGCATTGCCGGGACGCTGGCAGGCTGCGACTACATAGCGCAGAACGAACTGGTCGTGGGCCGGCACACCGAACAGGACGTGCGCGCCCTGATGGGCACGCCCGCAGTCGTCTGGGAGGAGGAAAGCGGGCAGAAGCGGATGGAGTATCCGCGTGGCCCGATGGGAACGCAGACCTGGTTCGTCCACATTGCGCCGGACGGCAGGTACCTCGGGATGGCGCAGGCGCTGGTCGCGGCCAATTTCGACAGGATCAAGGTCGGGATGTCGACCGACGACGCCCGCTGGATCCTCGGCCGCCAGACCGAAATCACACCCTACGCCCTGGCCCGGGAGGTGGTGTGGAGTTGGCGTTACGAGGGGGATGCCCAGAAGACGATGTTCTTCAATGCCCATTTCGACCGGCAGACCGGTCGTATCGTCCGGATCAGCCGAAACGAGGACTGGAGAGCCTAGGAGGCTGTCGGAGTATGAATCGGGGTCAGGACGAAGCGATGCGTGATGAGCCGCCAGGCGCCCGCGGGGGTCGATATTCGATATATCGACCCGTGCGGGCAACACCGCGGATCGCGCGCATCGCTTCGCCCTGCGGGTTTGACCGGCGAAAGCCGCTGGCCGCGTTGCTGAACCGCCCCGATATCGACGGATATCGGGGCGAACCCGCGCCTTGCCAGCGGCCTTCGGCGGTCAAATCATGACCCCGATTCATACTCCGACAGCCTCCCAGGGCTGACCCGCGTCGCCGGTAGATTGTTCACTGTGCCGGACAGTCGTTACGGCAGGGCGGGTTGATCTTTCCTACCAGTGGTGCCTACCATCGGCGCAGCGGCCGGGACTTGCCCGGGCCTGAGCGGGGGGTAAGATGTTTCTCAGAAATTGCTGGTATGTGGCTGCGTGGGACCATGAACTGATCGACGGCAGGCTGCTCGCGCGCACCATCATGGAGGAAGGCATCCTGCTGTATCGGGGCGAGAGCGGGAAGGTCGTGGCCCTGAGGGACCGCTGCTGCCACCGCGGCGCCTTGCTGTCGATGGGCCGGCGCGAGGGCGACTGTATCCGGTGCATGTACCACGGACTCAAGTTCGACGCGACCGGCCGATGCATCCAGATCCCGGGCCAGGAAAAGGTTCCTCCCAAGCTCGGGGTGCAGAGTTATCCGGCAGTCGCGCGCGATCACCTGGTCTGGATCTGGATGGGGGATCCCGCCAAGGCCGATCCGTCGACGATCATCGACTTCCCCTACCTGCGGGATCCGCGCTGGAAGGGCATTCCGGACTACCTGCACTACGACGCCAATTACCTGCTGATCGTGGACAACCTCAGCGACTTCGCGCACCTCGCTTTCGTGCATACGCGGACTCTGGGTGGGTCCGAGGAATACGCCTTCAAGACGCGGCCGGTCACCATGGAGCGCCTGGCGCGCGGATTCCGGGTGGAGCGCTGGCACATGGACAGTGCGCCACCGCCGTTTCACCGCAAGGTGATCCCGGACAAGTCAGCCAATGTCGACCGCCGCAATATCGGCCACATGCACATTCCCGGCACCTTCTTCCTGGAGTCGCTGTTCGCGCCGGCCGGCAGCGGTGCCGAGAAAGGAAATCTGCAAGGGGCCCGGCAATACCGCAACTGCCAGTTCATGACCCCGGAGACTCGCCGCAGCACCCATTTCTTCTGGAACTATCTGAACGATTTCGAAGGCGACGACGCCAACATCTCGCGCTCCCTGCACGCAAGCCTGATCGAGGGGTTCATGGAGGACAAGGCGATCATCGAGGCACAGCAGAAAACCATCGATGCCGATCCCGATTTCCAGATGCTGGCAGTGGCGGCAGACGGCCCGCTGATGCATTTCCGACGGATCCTCGACGGCCTGATTGCCGCAGAGGGGACGGAACGCAAAGCCCCCGCAGCCGGCGCGCCGGACCGCGCCCGGGCGGCGGATCAGGAGCCGGCCCGGATCATGTCGTAGGCCGCATCGAGCCGCGGCACGATGTTTTGCGGCCCGATGACGTTCAGGAAACCCGAGCGCCTGACCAGCGACAGCGGCTGCTCATTCAGTTCGGCGAGGATCAGGCGTCCACCTTGGCGTTCCAGGTGTCGATGCAGGCCCTTGAGCGCGTCGAGCCCGGTGGTATCCAGATTGATGACCTGATGCATCTCGAGGACCATGATCCGCGGCAGCCCCTCCGCCGGATTGAGGAGGGCTTCGAGCTTGCCGACAGAGCCGAAGAAAAGCGATCCGAATACCCGCCAGACACCGACCGTGAGGCCGCTCGCCGGGTTCGCCAGGTCCGCGGGCAGGCGTACCCTTTCGATCCGGGTGAGCGAGGAGACCCGCATGATGAACATCAGGCTTGCGAGAATCAGCCCCACTTCCACCGCCACGGTCAGATCGAAGATCACCGTCAGCAGGAACGTGGCCAGCATGACCACGCGGTAGTTGTTCGAGAAGTGCCGCAGGTGAGCGAACGCCCGCCACTCGCCCATGTTCCAGGCGACGAAAAGCAGGATCGCGGCAAGGATCGCCATCGGAATGTACTGCGCCATCGGCGCCAGCAGCAGCATGAAGGCCAGCAGCGCCAGGGCGTGCACGATTCCGGCAACCGGCGTTCTTGCCCCGCTTCGGATGTTGGTCACCGTGCGCGCGATAGTGCCGGTGACGGCGATGCCGCCGAAGAGCGGCGAGACGAAATTGGCGACGCCTTGGGCGACCAGTTCCTGGTTCGGATCATGACGCTCTCCGATCATCCCATCGGCAACCCGCGCGCACAAAAGCGACTCGATCGCCCCGAGAAAGGCGATGGACAAGGTAGGAGCCACCAGATTCTGAGCGGTTTCCCAATCGAACGACGGTAGCGCGATCGCCGGCAGCTGGCGGGGAATTCCGCCGAATCGCGTTCCGATCGTCTCCACCGGCAGCGCCCAGACCCAGACCGCCAGCGTGCCCAGCACGAGGACGACCAGCGGACCGGGAATCACGCGGGCTACGGCCACGATGCGCGCCGGCACGGAGACAGGTGCAGCGACGGGGGCCGAAGTCCTTGCGGGTCGTGACGGCAGATCGGGATCCTGCGGCACTTCGGCGAGCGCGGTTTCCTTCTGATGCGGGGCCAGCGGAGAAGGTTTCGGCCAGAAAACCAGGATCAGCAGCCCCATGACGCCGAGCATGACTGCCGTCCGGTTGTATGTGCCGAGACTCTGTTGAATGGTCGCGGCCTGGGAGAGAAAGTTGGCAGGCATCTGCGCGATATCGAGGCCCAGGAAGTCCCTGGCCTGCGACAAGGCGATCACCACGGCGATGCCGTTGGTGAAGCCGATGACGATCGGAACCGGCACGAACCGGACCATCTGCCCCAGCTTGAACAGCCCCATGGCGGCCAGGACCAGTCCCGCCATCATCGTGCAGATCAGGAGGTTGGCGACGCCGTAGCGGTCCGCGATGGCGTATAGCAGGGCGACGAATGCACCGGCCGGGCCCCCGATCTGAACCCGGGATCCGCCGAGCGCGGAGACGATGAAACCGCCCACCACCGCGGTTATCAGGCCCGCCTCGGGTTTGACGCCGGATGCAATCGCGAAGGCCATCGCCAGGGGCATGGCGACACACGCGACGGTCAGGCCGGCGCCGACATCCGCGATCAGGTCGGCGCGACGATAGCCGACAAGCGCGTCGATGATGTTGGGACGGAATTTGATCTCAGGTAGTTTCACAGGCCCTTAGCGAACGAGCATGCCCGGCGCGGCCCCGGCGTGAGGCTCGAGCAGGAAGATCCCATCCTTGTCGAGGCTGCCGGAGGCGGCGAGCACCATGCCCTCTGAGACGCCGAACTTCATCTTGCGTGGCGCGAGATTGGCGACCATCACGGTCAGCTTGCCGGTGAGATCCGCGGGATCATAGTGCGCGGCGATGCCGGAAAACACCTGGCGTGGTCTCTCTTCGCCGATGTCGAGCATCAGCTTCAGCAGCTTGGTCGAGCCTTCCACTCTTTCCGCGCTGGTGATCCGGGCGATGCGAAGCGTCACCCGGGAGAAGTCGTCGATGCCGATGGTGGCGTCCGCCGGTTCCGGCGCGCGCGCCGACTGCCCGGTCGAGGCAGCGGGCAGCGGCGCTGCCGGGGCGGTTGCCTTTTCCTGGTCCCCTGCCGGCGGGCCGAATAGGGCGTCGACCTGCTCGTTATCCACCCGTTGCATCAGGTGTTCATATCTGTTGATGCGATGACCGGCGGGCAAGGGCGTTTTCAGGATCTCCCACGATGTGATCTCCTGATTGAGGAAAGCGCCCACCTTCTTCGCCGTGGCCGGCAGAACCGGCGACAGCAGCACGATCAGGTCGCGGAAGGCACGCAAGGCGTCGGAGCAGACCCGGTGCAGGCGCTCGGCCTGATCCGGCTTTTTGGCCAGTTCCCAGGGCTTCTCGCTGTCGATGAACTGGTTGACCCGGTCGGCCAGCCCCATGATCTCCCGCATCGCCTTGCCGAATTCACGTTGGTTGTAGAGGTCGGCGATTGCATCCGTCCCGATCCAGCCGTCGGAGAAGGTGTGCGCGGTCGCCGGATCCGGCTCGGCAAGCATGCCGTCGAAGCGCTTGGCGATGAAACCCGAGCAGCGGCTGGCGATGTTGACCAGTTTTCCCACCAGATCGCTGTTGACGCGGGCGATGAAGTCGTCGGCATTGAAATCGACGTCTTCGACGCGATTGTTCAGCTTCGCAGCGAGGTAGTAGCGCAGCCACTCCGGGTTCATACCGAGGTCGAGGTACCGCAGCGGGGACAGCCCGGTGCCACGCGACTTGGACATCTTCTCGCCGGAAACCGTCAGGAAGCCGTGCACGAAGATGTGGTCCGGGACCTTGAAGCCGGCGAACTTGAGCATCGCCGGCCAGAACAAGGTGTGAAAGTAGATGATGTCCTTGCCGATGAAGTGGACCTGCTCGCGTACCAGCCCGTCCGCGGTTGCCCCGTCCCCGGGCGCGATGAAGGAGTTGAAGTCCAGCCCGATCCGGCTGCAATGCGCTTTCAGCGAGGCCAGGTACCCCACCGGCGCGTCGAGCCAGACGTAGAAGAACTTGCCGGGCGCATCGGGAATCGGAATTCCGAAGTAGGGGGCGTCCCTGGAGATGTCCCAATCGGCAAGTTGATCCGCTGGGGCGGCCGATCCCTCCGCCTGCGGGTTATCCGGGTCGTGGCCAAGCCATTCCCGCGCCTTGTTCGCAACCTCCGGCTGAAGGCTGCCGCTGCTGGTCCAGTCGCTCAGGAACCGGCGGCACCGCGCATCCGACAACTTGAAGAAATAGTGTTCGGAGCTGCGCAGCACCGGCGCGGCACCGGTGATGGTGGAATAGGGGGCAATCAGGTCGGTCGGCGAGTACACGCTGCCGCACACCTCGCACGCATCACCGAACTGATCCTTGGCATGACAGACCGGACATTCGCCCTTGATGTAACGGTCCGGCAGGAACATCGACTTGACCGGATCGAAGAACTGCTCGATGGTCCGCGTGGCGATCAGGCCGTCGGCCTTGAGCCGTCGATAGATCTCCTGCGACAGCTCCGTGTTCTCGGCCGAATGCGTGGAGTGCCAGTGATCGAAGCTGATGTAGTAGCCTTGCAGATACCGGGGGCGCTCGGCGGCGATCCGGGCGACCAGTGCCTGCGGTTCGATTCCCTCGCTCTGCGCCTTGAGCATGATCGGCGCTCCGTGCGCATCGTCGGCGCAGACGAAGTGGACCTCGTGTCCCAGCAGGCGTTGAAACCGCACCCAGATGTCGGCCTGGATGTACTCCATGATGTGGCCGATATGAAAGGAGCCGTTGGCGTAAGGCAGCGCGGTCGTGACGAACAGGCGCTTCCTTGCGGCGCCGGACGCGGTCGGAAGGCCCGAGTCAGGGCGGGATATGGTCATCGGAGGGCGGCGCGCCAAGGGTGGTTGTGAACCTGGGAAGTGTACCAAGCGATCGCTCGGCGACGACGGGTCGCAGCCGGTTTCGGATAGACTGCTCAATGGACCGCGGGCGTCGCCAGCGGGGTAACCGGGCGCCAAGCACCCGTGGCGTCCCCCGACGCCGTCCCCCGGCGCAAAATCACTGCAAGGAATACAGAGCACACCATGACCGTGACCGTAGAAACCGTGTCCGAATCGCTCAAGGCGATCGTCGACCCCAACACGGGCAAGGACCTGGTCAGCAGCAGATCGGCCCGCAACATCCGGGTCGACGGCGCCGATGTCGCCGTCGACGTGGAGCTGGGCTATCCGGCCCGCAGCCAGGTGGACCCGATCCGGCGCCAGGTCATTGCCACGCTGCGTGGCCTCGCCGGCGTCGGCAACGTCAGCGTCAATGTCTACCAGAAGATCCAGACCCATGCCGCCCAGCGCGGGGTCAAGCTGCTGCCCAATGTGAAGAACATCGTCGCCATTGCTTCGGGCAAGGGCGGGGTAGGCAAGAGCACGACTGCGGTCAATCTCGCCCTGGCTCTTGCCGCCGAGGGCGCAACCGTCGGGATGCTGGACGCGGACATCTACGGGCCGTCGCAGCCCATGATGCTGGGTATATCAGGAAGACCGGAGACGCCCGACGGCAAGACGCTGGAGCCCATGGAGGGTCATGGCATCCAGGCGATCTCCATCGGTTTTCTGATCGACATGGATACACCGATGGTCTGGCGCGGACCGATGGTGACCCAGGCCCTGGAGCAGCTTCTGCGCGAGACCAACTGGCGCGACCTCGACTACCTCATCGTCGACATGCCGCCCGGCACTGGCGACATCCACCTCACTCTGTCGCAGAAGATCCCCGTGACCGGTGCTGTCATCGTCACCACGCCCCAGGACATCGCCCTGCTGGATGCCAGGAAGGGCTTGAAGATGTTCGAGAAGGTGGGAATACCGATCCTGGGCATTGTCGAAAACATGGCCATCCATACCTGTTCGCAATGCGGCCATACGGAGCACATCTTCGGCGCCGGTGGCGGTGAACGGATGGCCAAGGAGTACGACGTCGACTATCTCGGGGGACTGCCGCTGGACATCAGAATCCGCCAGCAAGCGGACTCCGGCCGGCCCACGGTGGTTGCCGACCCGGATGGCGATCTGGCAGCGCTCTACCGGCAGATCGCCCGCAAGGTCGCCGTCAAGATCGCAGAGAAGTCGCGAGACATGTCGCTCAAGTTCCCGTCGATCGTGGTGCAGAACACCTGACCCGCCGCGCCATCTGAGAGACCCATGAGCATCAAGTCCGATACCTGGATCCGCCGGATGGCGCAGACCCAGGGCATGATCGAGCCCTTCGAGGCAGAGCAGGTCCGTGTCGTGGACGGTCGGCGCGTGGTGTCGTACGGCACGTCGAGTTACGGCTACGACATCCGTTGCGCCAACGAGTTCAAGATCTTCACCAACATCAACAGCACCATCGTCGATCCGAAGAACTTCGACGAGAAGTCATTCGTCGATTTCCACGGCGACGTCTGCATCATTCCGCCGAATTCGTTCGCGCTCGCCCGCACTGTGGAGTACTTCCGGATCCCGCGCTCGGTCCTGACCATCTGCCTGGGCAAGTCCACTTATGCCCGCTGCGGCATCATCGTGAACGTGACGCCGTTCGAGCCGGAGTGGGAGGGCTATGTGACGCTGGAGTTCTCCAACACCACGCCCTTGCCGGCCAAGATCTATGCCGGGGAGGGGTGCGCACAGGTTCTGTTCTTCGAGTCCGACGAGGTCTGCGAAACGTCTTACCGCGATCGTGGCGGCAAGTACCAGGGGCAGTTGGGCGTGACGCTGCCCAAGACCTGATCGGGCGACACCTGGCACGCGCCGTACCTTTCCTGGTGCTTCTGGTAGGCGTCTTAGCCGCCAGCTCTTCCTCCATCCTGGTGCGCTATGCGCAGCACGAAGGCGTCGCGTCGCTCGCGATCGCTGCCTGGCGCATGATTCTCGCAAGCCTGGTGCTGCTGCCATTGGCGCTGGCGACGCGCCGGCGCGAACTGCGCGGGGTCGGCCCGCGACTGGCGCTCACCGCCGTGCTTGCCGGAACGTTCCTCGCCGCCCATTTCGTGACCTGGATAACGTCGCTGGAGTACACCTCGGTCGCCTCGAGCGCTGCGCTCGTGACGACCAATCCGATCTGGGTCGGTCTCGCCACCGTCTTCATCTTCCGCGAGCACCTGGCCCGGCTGACCATCGTGGGGATCGCGATCAGCCTGCTCGGCTGCCTGATGATCGTGCTGGTCGATCTCGATCCTGCGCTCGCCCCGGCCATGGCCGACGCCGCGACTGTCGCAGGCGCCCCAAGCCGGCAGCCGGTGCTGGGCAACGGGCTCGCCTTGCTGGGAGCCCTGGGCGTGAGCGCCTACCTGCTGA
Source organism: uncultured beta proteobacterium (assembly GCA_963834335.1). GTDB lineage: Bacteria > Pseudomonadota > Gammaproteobacteria > Burkholderiales > Burkholderiaceae_E > Lautropia. The sequence continues at coordinate 1,588,973 of CAWIBK010000009.1, forward strand.
CCGGGCGCAGCCTGGCCTGGCGCCTGAGCCTGCTGGCCTACGTGACCCTGGTCTATGGTGCTGCGGCAGGCGTCCTGGTGGTCACCGCCGTCATCGCGGGGGTCGAACTATGGGGCTACTCCAGCGTCGGCTGGTGGTCCCTGGCGGGCCTTGCGCTGGGGCCGCAACTGGTCGGACATACCGCCTTCAACTGGTCTTTGCGCCGCCTGTCCCCGACCTTCGTCGCGCTGTCCATCCTGGGCGAGCCGGTCGGATCCGCCATCCTGGCCAGCTTCCTCTTTGCCGAAATACCGTCGTCCCTGCAGCTCGCGGCCTTCGCCACGCTGTTGGCGGGCATCGGCGTGGCGGCACTCGGGGAGCGAGCCGGACCCAGGGCAGTGGCGACCCCAGCGGCGGACTGAGGAGCTGCAGCGTCTGGTTTCGCATGCCTCGGTTAGCCGGGTTATAATCCTAGGTTCCTTCTCACTTTTTAACAAAGCACGGCTCGCTTCGCCAGGCGCAGCCGCAAGTTCAACCCTACTTTCAAAGGGACATCATGGCACTAGTTGCAGAAGCCAAGGCGAAAGTCGTCGCCGAATACCAACGTGCCGCCAATGACACCGGTTCGCCGGAAGTCCAAGTGGCGCTGCTGACCACCCGAATCAACGATCTGACCAGCCACTTCAAGGAACACGCCAAGGATCACCATTCCCGGCGCGGTCTCCTGCGAATGGTCAGTCGTCGGCGCAAGTTGCTGGACTACCTCAAGGGGCGAAGTCCTCAATCCTACAAGGCCCTGATCGAGCGCCTGGGACTGCGTAAGTGACCTGCCTCCCCTGATTCCAGATGCCCGCCGCAAGCGGGCATTTCTGTTCTGCGCATACGCGAGGAAAACAAGATATGTTCGAAATAGCCAAGAAGACTTTTCAATGGGGACAGCACAGCGTCACGCTGGAGACTGGTGAGATCGCCCGTCAAGCCGGCGGTGCCGTCATGGTGTCGATGGGTGACACCATGGTGCTGGCTACCGTCGTTGCACAGAAAAAACCCAAGTCCGGTCAGTCGTTCTTTCCGCTGACGGTCGATTACTTCGAGAAGTTCTATGCGGCGGGCCGCATCCCCGGCGGCTTCTTCAAACGCGAAGGCCGCCCGACGGAAAAGGAAACGCTGACAGCGCGACTGATCGACCGCCCCATCCGTCCGTTGTTCCCCGAAGGCTTCATGAATGAAGTCCAAGTGGTGCTGACAGTTTTGTCCAGCGATCCGGAAATCGATTCCGACATCCCGGCGATGATCGGTGCATCGGCCGCGTTGTCGCTCTCCGGCGTGCCCTTCTCCGGTCCGATCGGTGCGGCGCGGGTGGCCTATATCGACAGCCAGTACGTCCTCAACCCGACGGCAACCCAGCTGAAGGAGTCGAAGATGGACCTGATTGTCGCGGGCACCGACCAGGCTGTGCTGATGGTCGAGTCCGAAGCCGACCAGTTGCCTGAGGATGTGATGCTCGGTGCGGTGGTTTTCGGCCACGAGCAGATGCAGGTCGCCATCAACGCGATCGAGGAACTGGTCGAGGCCGGTGGCAAACCCGAGTGGGACTGGAAGCCGGCCGAGAAGAACAATGCGCTGATCGAGAAGATCACTTCCCTGGCCGATGCCGAGTTGCAGGCGGCCTACCGGATTCGCGTCAAGCAGGAGCGCCAGCAGAAGATCAAGGCGATCGAGGGCGACGTCGCTGCTCGTCTGGCTGAGCAGGCCGAGGCAGCCGGGCAACCGGCGCCCGACGCAGGCGAAGTCGGAGATATCCTGTTCGACATGCAATCGAAGATCGTTCGCAGCCAGATCCTGGCGGGCGAGCCTCGCATCGATGGCCGCGACACCCGCACGGTTCGCCCGATCGCAATCCGTACCGGCGTCCTGCCGCGCGCCCACGGCAGTGCTTTGTTCACCCGTGGAGAAACCCAGGCGCTGGCCGTGGCCACGCTTGGAACCGCGCGTGACGAACAGATCATCGACGCGATCACCGGCGAGTACCGCGAGCGCTTCATGATGCAATACAACATGCCACCGTTCGCCACTGGCGAAACCGGACGCCTGGGCACGCCCAAGCGTCGTGAGGTGGGGCATGGCCGCCTGGCCAAGCGGGCAATCGCCGCCATGGTTCCCCCGGCAGAGGAATTCGCCTACTCGATCCGCCTCGTGTCTGAAGTGCTCGAGTCCAACGGGTCGTCGTCGATGGCTTCGGTCTGCGGTGGCTGTCTCGCACTCATGGATGCCGGCGTGCCGGTCAAAGGGCACGTCGCGGGAATCGCCATGGGCCTGATCAAGGACGGCAAGAAGTTCGCCGTGCTTACCGACATCCTCGGCGACGAAGATCATCTGGGCGACATGGATTTCAAGGTTGCCGGTACGGAGAGCGGCATTACCGCGCTCCAGATGGACATCAAGATCCAGGGGATCACCAAGGAGATCATGCAGGTTGCCCTGGCGCAGGCGCGGGAAGCGCGCATGCATATCCTCGGACAGATGCAGCGGGCGATCCCGACCGCGCGGGCGGAATTGTCGGACTTTGCGCCCCGCATGTACCAGATGAAGATCAATCCGGAGCGGATTCGGGATGTGATCGGCAAAGGCGGGGCCACCATCCGGGCGATCACCGAGGAGACCGGCACCACGATCGACATCAAGGAAGACGGCAACATCACCATTGCCGCCGTCGATGCCGAAGCGGCAAGACGCGCGCAGAAGCGGATCTCCGACCTCACCGCAGAAGTCGAGATGGGCAAAGTCTACGACGGCACCGTCCTCAAGATCCTGGAATTCGGCGCCATCGTCCAGGTGCTCCCCGGTCGCGACGGCTTGCTGCATGTCTCGCAGATCGCCAACGAACGGGTGAACCGCGTCGAGGACTACGTCAAGGAAGGCCAGACCGTGCGGGTCAAGGTCATCGAGGCTGACGACAAAGGCCGGTTGCGCCTGTCGATGAAGGCTGCCGCGATGGAGCAGAGCGCCGAAGCGCCAGCTGCCTGACCTTCTCCTCGGACTCGCACCGCCCGTTCGACCTCGTCGGGCGGGCGCCGCGATAAGAACAAGGGCTCCTGCGGGAGCCCTTGTCGTTCAGGGGTGGATCTGCCGGGGTGACTTCCCGACCGGATGCCACCCCGACCCGAACGCGTCGATAGTGCCGTCCTCCTTGAGCTTTTCCAGGTGGGCCAGCAAGGATCGCTTGGCGATTCCGTGCGCTTCGACAGGCGTATCGTCATAGGCCACCCGCACCAGTTCATCGAGTCCGCCGCCGGGCAGCGCCGCGACTGCCCGAAACACTTTCGCCTCGCGCATCAGGCGATGGGACTTCAGGCGTGAAATGCCGGACACCGCGGATCCCATCACGTGGCCGTGGGCCGGCAGGATGAACAATGGCTCTAGTGCCGCCAAGCGGTCCAACGAGCGCAGGTAGTCCGCCATATTGCCATCCGGCGGATTCACGATCGTCGTCGAGCCGTTAAGCACGTGGTCACCGCTGAACAGCAGTCGATCCTCCTGCAGGAAAAGGCAGAGATGATTGGCGGCATGGCCCGGGGTGGCGATGACCTTCAGGGTCAAGTCACCGAGTCCAATGGACTCCCCGTCCTGCAACGTCCGGTCAGGGCGAAAGAACGAATGAGCCTCGGCGGTCGCGGCCGATGGCAGTCCCAGGATCGGTGCGCCCGTCAGTTCCTTGAGCATCGGCGCAGCCGGGGAATGATCCGGATGCGAATGAGTGCACAGGATCAGCCTCAGCGCCGTGCCGACGTGGGCCGCGATTCGTTCGACATGGTCCGACAGGGGCGGACCGGGATCGATCACCAGGAACCCCTCGTGCTGATCGCCTAGGATGTAGGTGTTTGTGCCTGGGCCGGTCATCCGACCGGGATTAGGCGCCGTGAGGCGCCAAAGGTGCGCCAGAAGCCTGACCGGCGCCTCTGACTGCCAGTCAAGGTGATGAGCGATCTGGCCATCCGGTGATGTCAGCTCCAGTTCGCCGTAGGCCGACTCTTCCTCCGCGAAGCGGACGATTTCGCCTTTTACAAGGCCTGCCCGCGGACAGGACCTCCACATCGGTCCCTCCTCGCTGCAGGCGGCGAGCAGTTCGTCGACGCTGGACCATCGGGCCATCCGCCGCAAAGTACGAATGGTGGGAAAGATCAATGCGAAGTCGCCCGCATCGTGTCGGCGGAGCGCCTCCTTCGGTGAGATCCAGACCGGTTCGAACTGCTCGCCGTTGTCGGCGGCGGGCTCCTGGCCAGCCGGCATGCGCGCCACCAGGAAGCGGGCGTCAAAGCGTTTAGGCAGATCGCGGTCAGTGATCCAGTGCGCCAGCCACCAGACTTCATCAACCGACAGCAACAGACCGCGGTCGCTTACTTGTGCAAGGAAGTCCGCCCCGGCGGCGCGATCCATTCCGTCGATCAGCGTCTGGGAGATGGGCAAACCCCCGGCAGTGGCCAGCAGGACTCCAAGCTCTTCGAAGGCCTCGCGGATCGCCGCAACTGCGAATTGCAGTTGGTCGCTGGACTGGCCGCTGCGCGCGCGTGACAGCTTGGTCGCCATTGCAGAACCGTCGGCCGGGTCGACCACTCCGCCTGGAAACACGAAGGCGCCGGGCGCGAAACTGGCCTGCGAGGACCGCCGAGTCATCAGAACTTCGTAGCCTCCCGGGCAATCGCGCAATAGAAGAATCGTAGCCGCGGACCGTGTCCCGGCTTCCTGACGCTGCGGATGGATCAGCTTTGAGGGTCTCACCATGATGTCGTCGCCGGACTGCGCTCAGGCCCCGCCGGTCCGATCGGAGAGCCGCGCCAGTGGTTCGTCCCCGGCCGCCAGATCCACCAACCGCGCCGGCGGCGAAAAGCGCTCGCCGTATTGCGCCGCGAGTTCCTGCGCCCGCGTCACGAATGTCTTGACCCCAAGTCGATCGATGATTGCCGCCGTGCCGCCGGAAGATGCCGGAAAGCCCCAATCGGAAAGCGAGGCGGCATTGGCATCGTCGGCCGACCCGATCACGCCCTCGTCCAGGCAGCGAACCGTTTCGATCGCCTGGATGTAGAGCAGCCGGTCGCGGACGTCCTCCATCGGAATCCGGGTCGTGCGCCGTTCAAATGCCTTCAGACCGGTCCAAAGCGAAGTGGTGCCGTCGTCTTCGTAATCGTAGAAGCCGGCTCCCGCGTCGCGTCCCATGCGCCTGAAGCCGTGAGCCATCTTCTCCAGGACGTACACCGCGGATTCGGGCATCCGTTTGCTATTGACCTTGTGTGCGTGGACCTTTGCCTTGCCTGCGCCGCTGGGAGTCGCTTCAGCAGGCGAGCCGTGGTCATGGTCGTGATCGTGTGCGTGGCCGTGTTCGAGATCGTGAGCGTGGTCGTGGTCGTGCGCGTGCGCGTCGTCGTGATCGTGCGCGTGGCCGTGATCGTGAGCATGATCGTGGGAGTGATCGTGGGAGTGGTCGTGGGAGTGGTCGTGGGAGTGGTCGCGAGCATGGTCGTGATCGTGGGCCTCCCCTTGCGCCAGGCGCTCCAGCTCGTGGAGTTCGCTGTGGAGGCGTTCGTCCGCTACCTTGAGCGACATCGCGTCGAGCATTGCCAGGGGCCCGAAAGCCATGCCGATGCTCAGTCCGGCTTCTTCGACGACCTTCGCGGGAACTCCATCTCCCAGGAGCGCCATTCCTTCGTTCAGGTAGGTACCGGATACGCGGTTGGTGAACAGTTCTGAGCGAGACTCGTGCATGACACCCCTTGTTGCGATTGGAAAAGGGGCTGGAGTCGACCGATCAGTCGCCTCAGAAGCTTGGATCGCCCCTCGCGGACGATGATACCGTCTGGCATGAAGACGATCAGGTGCAACTGCTACAGGAGCGGTCGAAGGCTGCCGGACAAGCGGCGCCGCAAAGGCTTAGAACAGTGCAGGTTGCGCTACGGTCCTGCTCGCGCTTGCGGCGACCTGCTCGGGGGAGACAGAACCTCTGAGTAGTGCGCGAACCCGTGGCTCAGTGACCAGGTCTCCACAACTGCTGGCAAATACCAGGGATTCGGGGGGAGGGGGCGAGCCAGCGCGAATCCCTGACCATAATCCACACCCAGTTGCATGAGCGTGGCGATTACATCCGGGTGTTCGGCCCATTCCGCAACGCACCGTTTCCCCAGTTCGTGGGACAGTTCCACGATCATCCGGGTTATTGCGTAGTTTGCGGGATTCTGGTTAATGTCACGAACGAAGCTTCCGTCGATCTTGATTATGTCCGCCTCTATTTCACGGAGATAAGTAAATGAGGTATAACCTGCCCCGAAGTCGTCCAGGGCAATCTTTCCGCCTAAGGTGTGCAGGCGCTCGCAAAAACGTCGTGTAGCGCGCCTGTCGGCCAGTGCCACTGTTTCGGTGATTTCAAAACAGAGTTTTGGCATGGCTTGCGGAAAATCAGACATCATCGCAAAGATGTTATCGACAAAGCGCGCGTCGTTAAGCGAGGCTCCACTCAGGTTGATCGTGGTGTAATCGAGTCGCCTCAGGTGGTCGGGGTGATCATTAAGCCAGTGCAAGGTCTTCATCAGGACCCAGTGGTCGATCAACGACATCTGACCGTTGCGCTCTGCTGCCGGGATGAAACGGCCCGGAGAGATCGTTTTCCCGTCCTCTCCTCGCATCCGGACGAGGACCTCGTAGTTGAGAGTCTCGAAGGCGCTTCGGAACGAAACGATCGGCTGGTACTCGAGGAAGAATCGCTGGGAATTGATCTTGTCCTGGAGATTTTCCTGGACCTTGAGTTCTTCCAGATAACCCCGGAGCGCGAGGTCTTGCTTTGCCATGTGAACGACCCGGTTTCGGCCCATCGCCTTCGCTTCCGCGCAGGCCTGTGAGCTTGCCGCGATCGCATCGCGTACATCCATTCCCTCGTCGATCGGCACGACTCCCACGCTGGCGCTGACATTCAGCACCCGACCGGCTACCTCCACTGGCTTGCCACTGATGAGGTGGTGAAGACGCTCTGCGAAGGCCGTCGAGCCTTCGAGGGGGCAGTCGATCATGACAATTCGAAAGGAATCGCCTATACGCGCAATCGCATCCCCGATCCGGATCTCCGCAAGGAGGCGATCGCATACCGCCGAAAGTAACTGATCGCCGACTAGATGACCGTAAAGGTCGTTCAGGGTCTTGAAGCGGTCGATGTCGATTTCGATCAACGCGCAAGAGCCGCCGTTGCTGGCGAACTGGATCGCGCGCTGGACAGCGTCGTTCAGCCCGCGTTGATTCAATGCCTTGGTCTGGACATCGTGATCGACTAGGCGGGCTAACCCTGCTTCGGCCGTAACGCGAGCCGTTACGTCCTGAACTGATCCTTCTACTGCTGTGTCTCCTCTCTTAGCCGTAAACTGCAAGTGCCGCCGACCGAGATGATTTTCACACGCGGTAATAATAGTTTTTCGAGTGTCGGTCGTTTTCGGAAGATCGAGCAACGCCGAATATGCGTCCGCGCCGAAAAGATCTTGCGCTAATTGATCTCGCTTGACCAGTTTCGGATTTTCAGGAGGAACCAAACATTTGCCGAAATGCGTTATTGAAGAGAGTGATGGTTCCAGAGATTTCCATCCTAAAGAGACCAATTGGCATGGACTCATAAGTGCTCGCCAAGTCGTGCAGTGCGTGGAGTTCGGATTCCTGCGCTCGACGCCGCTCGGCTCGCTCAAACAAGAATCTCTGAGCGACGGTAATGGCCATGAGCAGGGCGCTCGTGAGCGCTCCGGTTTGCGCGTTAAGTAAGGCGTGAGGAGCGCGAGTTAGTCCGGAGGTGTAGGCAATTTCTCCGGCGACACCAGCGAGCGTGACAACCCAGAAGGACGCGTACCACCGATACAAACTTGCATTGGATTTTCGTAAGGCCACTCCGAGTGTGCACAGGACGTAGATCATTCCTAGTCCCGCTAAGCTCCACACAGTGGGGTAGAAATACGGCCGACTCCCAGAAGGGAGAAAGTGCCGCCATGGTAGCGAATGAAGTACATAGCCCGGTCTGAATTCCCGAGCCCACTCGCGACTGCAGATCGTGCTGGAACAGGGCACCGAAAAGGAGCGGTCGTGAACAGGCAATGAAGTGCAAGAGTACTGGCAAGAGCGATGGGTAATGCGCTTTCGCTCAATGTCTCAAAGAGCCAGTGTGTAGCCCATCCTTCGTTTACAGCCACGGTGCGCAGAGAGGTAAATGACCAAGCGGCAAAATATAAGAAAGTCCGATCCTTCGCTATGAGGGCGATTAGGGCACCGAAAGCGGTTAGAAAGAGAAGGATGCCCATAGCGGCACCATTCATGTATCTTGCGTAGTTCTCAGCCGTAGCAAGTTGCTCTGCCTTCCATGCGCGGTTTTCGGTCGGCGCGCAGAAGGACTTTGAGCTTCTAGAATTAACGAAATCGTATTCTGACCAAGGTTATCCGGGATTGACACCAGTGAACCTCGCGTTCCACTGGTTAAATTCAATTTCGTATATAATGTTCTAGTTTCTGAGCCAGAACCCGCGGTTCGCACATCCCAAACCTTCCATTGGGACGGGTGAAGTTTCTTTAACTCTAGAATTGCTCTGCTCTACGGAGAGGCTCTCGAACTCTATTCGAAGCTTCAGAAATAATTTTCGACCTTCCTGTTTCTCGACTTCTTGTGCGCTCTCGGTATTCGTCGTCCGACTTTTCGCTCTGAGTAGCAGCGAGGAAGGCTGCAATTTGCGCTTTTGACGCAAGAGTCAGGTCCATAGCTCTCGTCGGTAGTGAGGGTACCGAAAGGCTAAGAAGTGAAAATACGAGCCAAAAGCCAATGCCGATCATGCCGATAGCCACCGCCGCCCCAGTTAGGGCGGGGAGAGTACTGGCGGCTGTGCGACCAAAGACCATCTGTTTTGTGGGCAATTTAACAATCGATCCCACAGGCTATTGGACTTTAGCCGTCGCACAATCTACCGCCGGACACTCGGCAAGCGCTCAAGGATGAGCGGTGAGTCAGCCTAGGCTTGCATGTCAGTCAACCAACGGGCCGGGAAGGTGGTCTACTGCCTAGCTTCGCTCTGGCGCTCGATTCTCTCAATAGAGTGAAGGTCTCGTCCTGGATCCGAACGAACGACTCTGCTCGGTATGCTACTGAGACTGTTGAATATCTCGATTTCGTCGTGGTAGGTACGAAGAGAAAACTATGCAGTGGACCGCCAAGCTCGATTGCCTTTGTCTCCGCCTTCCGGGTTTCCAACTGATACAGATTTACCGGTCGACCATGCACCATTTCAGGCCGTAAAAACCCCGTCTTCGAAAACTGGACTGAAACCCCAAGGCATATATAATTTGCTACGAATATTCCCCACAAGAAGCAGCATCCGATCGATTTGTTTCGCTATGCAAATTTGTAGGAGGGCTTTATGGAGAAGTCCGCGGGCTGAGTTTTTTTGTGTTTGGTTCGCCGATGGCTGCCATTCGAGAGAAGTACCCAAGACGGTCCTGACGATACTCCTGCAGGTAACTCCATTTGCGCTAGCAAGTCGCGAACGCCGGGACCTGAATTTAATCTTGCAGTGGCAATAAGGCGGGAGGATTCTGCATCCTCAGCCAAAAGGATGACTGGATTCAGGGTTCGATCGAGATCCTCCTTAAGTGCCACATCGCTTGCCAATCCGGTTAAACGCTCGGCGTATGCTTGATATCTAACAGCGACTGCCTGTTGTATTCGTTCTTCAGTCCGTGGCAATGCGTATTCTTACTCGCGGTATTGCTTGGCAGGTGATAGGTGCGTAGACGCCATATTGGTTTCCTCTTGATTCTAGTTTCTTCATTTCAGACGCACCTTGCGGCTGCGCTTCTTGTAATCTGGATTTTTTCGAAGTCGTAATGAATGAAAGTACGACTTCGTCGCCTGCAATGAACATTGCCGATTGGAGTTCCGGTACTGAACTGAGGCGAGCAGGCGGGGATTCTACTGGGTAGCAGTCGACCATGTGGCTGCGATGCAGCGAAGTGAATCCTTGCTGCGCAGGAGACGGCACGTCGACTCGTGGGTCGTGGCAAAGACTGCTTAGAGTTGCGTGGAGGGACGTGTCCTCGACCATCAGATTGCCTTCTCTCCGACACGCCGCTGAACTACAAGATGACGGTCCAGAAGGACCAAAAGCGCGAAGCAGATCACCAACCACCCATCCACACGTAAGGGGCAAGTGTTTTGCCCAACGAGAATTTAGGCCTTTTGTCTTAGTTCTTCAAGCTGTATTAGCGTGGGGAGCTACGATCGTCGCCTCTCCAATCACTATTCCAGACTTTCACGACGATACTTGCAACCGGATGCATGTGATCTGAGACTCCAATGCACCAGGTTGCTGATGTGCAACAGTCGCAGGAATCTGCCGCGAGCTGACGTGAGGCGAGGCTATGGCTGACGTTGATCGAAAGGGATCCCGGAGGTTTGGAGCACAATGCCGGCGACGACGCGCTTCGGCTGTGCCAAGCGAATAGAGCCCTAGATGAGGCTGACCTGCTGCGGTATCGTCAAGCAAAGGTCCTCTCTTTTCCGATTCCATTCTCCAATAGCGCGGCAGAGGACCTGTTCCTAAGGGAGTTTCGACTTGCCGGGCTTCGCGCTGTAGCTTACGCGTGTATTCTGGGCATGATCCTCTATCTCGCGTTCGGAATGCTGGAGTTCCTAGGCGATGCTTGGACGTGGAAGTCGGTAGTTCGTCGGATAATTACTTTTGCGCTTCTTGGCGCCATCGTGGTTATCTGTCTCACTCGACCAGAGCAACTCCTTGCGGCCTATATTCCTTTGCTCGGGGCATGCAGCGCGGCCGCCATCGTTGGCATTGTTTCCCTCACTAGACTTTTTCGCGATGACGACGCGACAGTATTAGTAAGTCCCGCGTCCCTTCTTTCGCTTGGGGTCTTGTACGGTTTTGGACGTCTTCCGATACGAATCACTTTAGTGATTGGGACTATTGGTAGTGCCTTTTCGCTGTTGGGAGTTCATCTGACTAACATGCACGAACCCGCCATCCGGACGATCATCTACCTGGTCGTTGCGAATGCCTTGGGCGTGCTGCTGGCGCGGTCGATTGAAATGCGGGAGCGGCAGCTGTTTCTTCAGCGCCGAGTGGCCGAGGCTGCTCAGGCTGAGTCGGAACTTCGCACCCGGCTGGCCGAGCGCGCTTCTGCCGAGAAGACCCGCTTGATTGCCGCGGTCGGTCACGACCTGCGCCAGCCGATGCTTTCCGCGGTTCTCAATGCGGAGGTCCTGACGAATCGACTGGATGCGGGCGATCTTGTCGGTGTGCGGCGCCAGGCCCGCCGGGTCGAGGAGTCTGTGAAGCTGCTCGGGGAGACCCTCGAGCACGTCTTGACCGCGGCTCGCTTCGATGCCGGTACCGAGCCCGTCAACATCGAGGATGTACCTCTCGGGATGATGTTCGCGCGCCTGTCCGAGCTGTTCGGTCCGCATGCTGCTGCAGCAGGAATAGAGTTGAGGTTGCACATGCCGACGCCTGGATTGGTGGTTCAGACGGATGAGCAGGCACTGATGCGGGTGCTCATGAACCTCGTGTCCAACGCCATCAAGTTCACTCCCGCCCGAGCGGGTAGACAGACCGGGGTCGTCGTTCGGGCATTCGAGCGGGATGGGCTTTGCCGGATCCACGTGGCCGACACCGGTATGGGGATTGCCGGATCGGATCTCGAGTCGATCTGGGAGCCTTTTGTCCAGATCGGAAACGACGAGAGAGACCGTCGTAAGGGTATCGGGCTGGGCCTCTACCTGGTCCGGCAGTCTTTGCGTCGGCTGCCGGGTCACTCGGTTTCACTTCGCTCCACCCTCGGCAAGGGTACTTGTGTCACGGTGTCCCTGCCTGGGAGATGCTCGAACGAGACCGGAATGCAGGAGTTCGGGGGCGATGCATTCGAATCCGACGCACCGGAGGATGCCGCGTCATTCGGGGACCTCGCAGGCACGCGGGTGATCCTGGTCGAGGATGATCAAGACGCCCGCCAGGCGATCGAAACCCAGTTGACGGAGTGGAAGGTCGACTTTGTGAGTGGAAGCAGCGCAGAGGAAGTGCTCCGCAGGTCGGCTGAGCCTGGCGTGCGTTTCGAAGGGATCATCGCGGACTACCGCCTTCCCGGATCGATGAATGGCCTGGAAACCATCCGGGCATTGCGCAATGCGCTGGGCTATGAAGCTGGTGCGGTGCTGATCACGGCGGAATCAAATGCCGAGTCCCTGAAAGCTGGGCTTTCTCCGGCTACGGACTATCTGCAAAAGCCGTTCAGCGCAAATGCGCTCGGTGAATGCATCAGGCAGTTCTCTGTCCGAGGTTCTCGAAGCGCACAGGTGCCGGAGGCGTAAGGCAGCAGGTCCGTACGTCGGCAACGAGAGCCGACTCGAACCGCCCCGGCTGCTTCGCCAGCATGCGCCTGAGCAATTTGAAGACTTCGGGATGGAACTCGGGCGGCCCAAGGCGTGTCGCATCGTATACGCACCATTGATCGATCGTGAGCGTGCGGGTGCTGCCCGTGTCCAGGCTGGTCTCCGAGAAGTGCACCGCGCCGGGGAAGGGCCAGGTAGGGAACTGCATTGGCGCCAGAGCGGCAAGCATCCGCTCGTGATGAGCCTCGGGGGCCTCCTCGCCGCAGCACAAACCAGGGCACCGGCCGATCTGGTGCGAGAAGCAGGCGCGCTCGCCGGTCCAGAGCCCGATTGCTCTGTCGCAAAGGCGGTGTTCCTTCCCGATGGCTGCTAAAGCAGCGCGCGCGGATTGGCGGCTGCTGAACGGGCCATAGAGACCTTCGGCATTCCCGGGAGAAAAGTCCGACAAGGGGATGTAGGCCGGCGCTTTGCCGGCCCCGGGAATCCGGATGAAGCAGTTGGACTCCCTGCGCCGCAAGGCGAGGTTGTGAAGGGGTTGACAGTCACGTATCAACTGAATTTCCCGGACCAGGGCACAGAACTCTCCGGCCGTTTCCTCGATCTCGAGACCATGAGTCTCGCTGGCAAGCCTCGCATCGGTGCTGTTGCTGCTGTCAGCGTAGAAATGACTGCGGATCCGGTCGCGCAGGTTTCTTGCCTTCCCGATGTAGAGTGGCTGCCGGTTGATGCCCAGGAAGGTATAGACCCCAGGGGTCTCGGGGAGGTCGTCGAGCGCGTCCTCGGGCAAGTGGGCCGGCCGAGACGGCTGCTTGAGCAATTGGTCCAGCGCCGCAGCGAAGTGCAAGGGGTCTTCCTCCTGTCCGATCCTCAGGAAGAAGTCGGTGATCAGGCGGGCATCGCCCAGCGCCCGATGCCGCGCGCCGCCATCGAGGCGGTGCCGTGTGACGAGCGCATCCAGACCATGGCGGCTGTACTGGGGAAACAGTCGGCGCGACAGGCGAAGTGTGCAGAGCACATCCGCCTGGAAGCGCTGGCCCAGTCGCCGGTAGGACGCCTTGAGAAAGCCGTAGTCGAAACGTGCGTTGTGGGCGACAAAGATGTGCCCGGCCAACCGTTCCCGCAGGTCGCCGGCTATGTGCTCGAACGACGGTGCGTCGCGGACCATCTCGTTCCGGATGCCGGTCAGGGTCTGGATCTCGGGGGGGATGGAGATACCGGGGTTGACCAGCGTGCTCCACTCGCCGGTGCGCCGGCCGTCCGAGACCAGGACGATCCCGATCTCGGTGATGCGATCCCGCGAAGCGTCTGTACCGGTCGTCTCGAGGTCGAGGAATGCAAGGGGCTTGCTGTTCATCTCCGGATCAGCGGCCTTTGAAGACTGGCGGGCGCTTGGCCAGGAAGGCGGCAACACCCTCGGGAAAATCCTCCGTCTTCGCAGCTGCCGATTGCAGGCGTGCTTCCACTTCGAGCTGCCCGGCGAGGTCGTTGCCCAGGCTCTGGTTGAGCGCTTCCTTGGTCAGCCCGTAGGCGCGGGTCGGCATGCTCGCGAGCCGTGTGGCCATCGACATCGCTGCCGCCTGCAATTCCGCATCGGGAAAGACCTGCCATACGAGGCCGAACTGAAGCGCCTGTTCGGCGCTGATCTTGTCCGCCAGGATCGCCAGGGCCCGCGCCCGGGACTCCCCGACCAGTCGCGGGAGAAAGTAGGTCGATCCGGCATCGGGGATCAGCCCGATCCGGGAAAAAGCCTGCAGGAAGCTGGCCGATCGGGCAGCCAGGACGATGTCGCCGGCCAGCGCCAGGCTCATGCCCGCACCGGCGGCTGAACCGTTGACCGCCGTGATGATAGGCGCGGGCAGGGCGCGCATCTGCTCGATGACGGGGTGGTAGTTCTGTCTGAGGTAGTCACCGAGGTCGGCGCTGGTCTTGCCGTCCGGACCCCGGAGGGCGGGATCGGCGAGATCGGCACCGGCACAGAAGCCTCGGCCCGCTCCGGTGATCACGACAGCGCGTACGGTGCCGTCGGCTACACCGCTCCGCGCCTGATCGAGCGCGGCCCGCAGCGCCGAAGCCATAGGTTTGTTCATCGAATTGAGCACTTCGGGGCGATTGAGGGTGATGGTCGTGACCGCGTTCCGGCGCTCGACTAGCAGTTCGTCACGGGTCTCGGTCATCGCGCTCTCCTGGGTGTGCTGTTCAGTGGAAACCGATGCCATTGTCGCATCGCCGCTGTTTCACGGCGCATTGCAGAATCCCGCTGCCTATGCCGTTGACCGGGTCTCCCCATGGGGGTTAAATCATCGATACGCGAGGCGTCCCTACTCATACCGGTAGATCACCCGCGCCTTTTACGGAAAACACCATGAACCTGGTTGCGCGCGTCAAAGGAATCCTGCTCAGCCCATCCACCGAATGGCCGGTCATCGACCAGGAAAGCCATACGGTGAAGGACCTTTACCTCGGCTATCTCCTTCCGCTCGCCGGGATTGCCGCCCTGGCTACCCTCATCGGGTCAATGCTCTTCGGCTACAACATGGGCCCAGTGTCGGTGCGCTACGGGTTTGGCCAGGCCGTCGGGATCGCGCTGCTCGGCCTGATCATGAGCATGGTGACGGTCTACATACTCGGCTGGATCATCGCCTTGCTGGCGCCGACCTTCAAAGGCGAGAAGAACTTCGTCAAGGCATTCACGGTCGCCGCATTCAGCATGACCGGCGCGCTCGTAGGCAGCTTCGCCAATATCCTGCCGGCATTGTCGTGGCTGCTCGGCCTGCTCGGCGGTCTGTATTCCCTGTACCTGCTCTACAAGGGGCTTCCGATCCTGATGAAGTCGCCATCGGAGAAAGCAGTCGGCTATACGGTCGTGGTGGTCATTGCTGCCATCGTCTGCAACGTGGTGCTCACGGCGCTGGCGGCGACCGTGGTACCCAACCCCTGGAGCAGCGTCGGTGCCGGGTTGGGCAGCGGCTCGGACAGCTCGATCACGATCAAGACACCGGCGGGGGAGGTTTCGACCACCCAGAGCAAGCTGGAGGAAATGGGCCGGCAACTGGAGGCGGCGGCCAAGAAGGTGGAGCAGGCGAGTCAGAATCAGGACCCGCAGGGGGTGTCCCGAGCCGCCACTGAAGCGGTGGCCGCGGTGACCGGCGCTATCCCGGGCGGTGGGCGTGCTGCAGTCTCGTCGGACACATTGCGCAATTGGCTACCGACCACGCTCAATGGGATGAAACGGGAGACTTTCGAGGTGCAGTCCGGCACCGCGATGGGCGTGGCCGGCGCCACGGCGCGAGCTACTTACGGCGACGGCGACCGCCGCATCGATGTCGAAGTCCTGGATGCCGGGGGTGCCTCGGGAATTCTTGCCATGATCAGCGGCTTGCATAGCGGGGAGAGCGAAACCGAAACCACCCATGAGAAGTCTTACCAGTCCAACAAGCGCAAGATTACCGAGAAGCGCTGGAAGAATGGCGAGCGCGCAGAGTTGGACATCGTACTTTCCAATGGCGTCCTGGTCAGCGCAAAAGGCGAAGGGGTGCCGTTCGAGACCTTGAACGCAGCAGTGCAGTCGCTGGGATTGGAAAAACTGGAAGTGATCCAGCCCGCCACTAAAGCCGGCAAGGGTTGAGTCTCAGGAGAACGTGACGTACTGGCGTCGTTGCAGAGTGTCCAGGTGAGGCACGTTGTTGAAACTGATCAACTGGGCACTACGCGCGCCAAAGCGGAATTCACAGAATCCGCTGTTTCGCACCTGCAGGTTCAGCGCGACGAAGCTCGCTGCGGGCATCTCCAGATGATGCGCCACAATCGACGAAATCGGCCCGCCGGAACTGACGACCAGCACGCGATCGACAGGATCGGGTCGGCCGCTTCGCGCCTCCTCGAAGGCCGCGTAGGCTGCCTCCTGGAACTCCCGGAAGGGGCGATGCTCACTGGCATCCACCCGTCCCAGCGTCCACGCCGTCAGCGCATCGCGCAGCAGGCGGAAATGCGCCTTGCGGGTTGCAGGCCCGTCCGCAGGGTCGGTATCGGGTACGCCTGCACGATCGTTTCGCAGTGCCGCCAGATGCGCTGATACCAGACGGTCGGGATCGTACTCGTCCAGCCGGGAGTCCTGCCGGGCAGCAGGCACCACTGTGCCGCCGGCGGCTATTCCCTCGAGGGTTTCGCGATGACGGCGAAGCGAGCCGATCACGACCCGGTCGAAGTGGATGTCCCGTTCGCAGAAGTACTCACCGAGCCAGCGTGCCTGCTGGTGGCCGAGATCGGTCAACCGGTCATAGTCGTCGGTGCCGAATGCGGCTTGCGCGTGCCGCACCAGTAGTAGTTCCGCCATGACCCCATGGTAGCCGAGCCCGTCTGTCTCTCCGCCGGCGCAAAACAGCGGGGCCAGGGGTACGGGAGCCGGCCCGGCGTGGATCGGCCAGGCTGTGGTTTTCCCGGCAAGGATTGATATTTTTTTCAGGGGACTGGCCGCCAGGGGCGGGTCCTGGCTAGAATCCGGCCGCGGCATGACGGTCGCCTCTGGAAGGGAAGCATGGATAGGCTGATCAGAAGCTGCGAATTGCCGCCGACTTATACCCCTGAAACAACGACTTCACCGTCCGTGCCAGGGGCTCCCGCACCGAACCAGTCCAAGCCGGACATCGGCAGGATCCAAGGCGAACTCCGGGCCCTGGTCGGCAGTGACCGGGTCCAGCAGCTTCATGCCGAGAGCCTGCCGCTGGACCTGCTCGTTTCCCTGCTGCCGCTGGCGGCACTGGCCGCTTCGTTCTGGGCGGTCGGGCTGGCTGACTTGCCGTGGATCGCAAGGCTCACACTCAGCCTGGCGATTGCCTGGCTGCTGACCTTGAATGGTCTGGTCGCCCATGACCTCTGCGTTCACCGGCTTCGCTGGGGGCGGAACATCAGCTGGCTGCAGAGGGCCCTGGCTTTCGGCCTGTTGACAACCAGCGGCACCTCTTACCTTCGTACCCACATCCAGCACCATGCCCACATCGGCACGCCCCGGGACACGGAGGCCTACAAGCAGGATCTGACCACTTCCTGGCGGCGCCTTGCCTTCTGTACGGTGGTAGGCATCAAGCTGGTACGGTCGGGGCGCTGGTCCAACCCCCGGCGAAAGGGCTACTACGATACCGGGGCGCCCAGCCCGATTGACGCCCGGCATATCCGGCTGGAAAAGCTGCTGGCGGTCGGCATCGTGATTGCCATGGGGGTCTATGCGGCGTTCGACCCGCTGCGCGTGCTCATGGGCTATGTCCTGCCCATCGTCATATTCGCGCCGATCCTGAACACACTCAGGATCATCATCGAACACGGCGAGGCCGATTCCGCCAACCCCTATGCCCTTGGGACGAACTACCGGACCGGGTTTTTCAGCAAGCTGTTCTTCCTGGCGGACTCCGGCGATTGCCACCTGGTGCACCACGTTTTTCCGCGGATGCCCTGCTATCGGGTGCCGGCGGCAGTGCGCGCATTCGCACCTTTTTTCGCCGGCAAAGGTGTCGTCGAGCGGCACTCCTATCTCGGACTGCTCAAGGGCTGGTTCGTCCATAGCCATCCCCACCGGTCGGCCTGGCCGACGGCCTGATCGCGGGCTGACGGCCGATCGGCCGTATTCTGCCCGTACCGATTTGCAGGAGGTTTGTCCGGCTTCCCCCGGGCACGCGGAATGCATGGCCGCAGGCCCGTGCG
Organism: uncultured beta proteobacterium; assembly: GCA_963834335.1. GTDB lineage: Bacteria > Pseudomonadota > Gammaproteobacteria > Burkholderiales > Burkholderiaceae_E > Lautropia. Next base: position 1,607,049 of record CAWIBK010000009.1, read on the forward strand.
CATTTCCAGGATGATGTCGACTGAACCACCGAGACGATTGGATGACAAGGCGCGCCGAGAGGCGGTCAAGGTCGGACTGACCGCCTTGCGGGCGCGTGGAAGACGCGCCGCAAACGGCAAACCCGGCGGCTTTCGTCTGCTTGACCGGGACGGAATCTGTGTCGCAGGCGAAGGCTACGAACTCAGTGCGCAGGACGTGATCGAATTCTGCAACCGGATCCCGTGAGCCACCTGGTCCCGGGCTGAAACCTGATCCCGGGCTGAACCCTGCGTGCCTCGTGCATTGCCCTCTGGAGTACCTGGCCATGGTCCATCGTTTGTCGAACCCGTTGGCAACCGCGACAGTCGGCGCTGCGCTGGCGATCGGTGTGATCCTGCCCAACCTTGTAGCGGCACAGGACAAGAAGACGCTATCGATCAGCGGGTCGCTTGCCGGCAGCCTCACCCTCACAACCGACTACCGCTTCCGGGGCGTTTCCCAGACCTTCGGTGATCCGGCCCTTCAGGGCGGGGCGGAGTTCACAATGCCCAACAATTTCTATCTGGGCACTTGGGCGTCGGTGGTCGACAAGGAGTTCTACGCCAACACCCGCGGTCTGGAGTGGGATCTCTATGCCGGCTACAAGCGGCAGTTGCGTGATGGTGTGGTGGTGGACATCGGGCTGCTGCAGTATCTCTTCCCATCGGAATCGCGTTACAGCACCCTGGAGGCCTACGCCGGCGTCGGCTACGAGTGGCTGTCTTTGCGCTACTACCATTCACTTTCGAACCGGTTTTTCGGTGTCGCCGGCGCACGTGGTTCCCAGTACTACGACCTGACAGCGAACTACCCCCTCGGCAACGGTCTGCACGCTGTCGGGCACTATGGCATCCAGCGCATTCACGACAACGGTGGCGATTACACCGATTTTCGAGTCGGTGTGACCCAGGAATGGAAAGGACTCACGTGGGGGGCGTCGTACTTCAAGACTGATTCGAATTTCGCCTTCACGAATCGGGCAGGGCGCACCCGCGATCTGGGTGAGGGCGGTCTGGTCCTGTCGGTCAGCAAGACGTTCTGACCTTTGCGCTTCGGTACAATGCCGCGTCGCCTCCGTAGCTCAGTGGATAGAGCATCCCCCTCCTAAGGGGAGGGTCGCACGTTCGATTCGTGCCGGGGGCGCCAGGTTCCAAGGTCATGCGCGGTGGCGCAGTCGCGTTCAGGGCCCACTCATCCAGAGAGGATCGCGCTCACACAGCGGGCATCTGGTAGCCCGGGGTAGAACGCGACAAGGCCTCCTCTTCGGGCGTCATGTCTGTCGCAACGCCCTCGAACAGCGGGGTCGAAAGATAGCGCTCGCCGGTGTCGGGCAGCATGCAGCAGAAAATCGAGCCTTCCGGCGCACGCTCGGCGACCTGAATCGCGGCCGCGAGCGAAGCCCCGCCCGAAATGCCGGTAAAGATTCCTTCCTCAGCGGCAAGTCGCCGGGACCAGGCGATTGCGTCCGGGCCGGCGATCGGGATCAGTTCGTCATAAAAGTGGCGGTCGACCGATTCCTGCAGCACGTAGGGAATGAAGTCGGGCGTCCATCCCTGGATCGGGTGTGGCGTCCACGCCGAGTGGCTGACGGCGGGCGAGTGATCGGCGCCGCGCTCCTGAGCGACGCCGCTGCCGAGCAAAGGGGCGATCGAGGGCTCGCTGAGGATGATCTTCGTCTGCGGCCGCTCCTTGCGCAGCACGCGGCCGACCCCCGTGACCGTGCCGCCCGTGCCGTAGCCGGTGACCCAGTAGTCGAGGCGCTCGCCGTCGAAATCAGCGAGCAGCTCGCGCGCGGTCGTGTTCTCGTGGATCCTGGCGTTGGCGGGCGTCTCGAACTGGCGCGCGTAGAACCAGCCATTGGCCTCGGCGAGTTCCTGTGCCTTGCGGTACATCCCCATGCCCTTGGCGGCGCGCGGAGTGAGGACGACTTTCGCCCCGAGGAAGCGCATCAGGCGGCGGCGCTCGATCGAGAACGAGTCGGCGATCGTCACCACCAGCGGATAACCCTTGGCAGCGCAGACCATCGCCAGCCCGATCCCCGTGTTGCCGCTCGTCGCTTCGACCACCGTCTGCCCGGGCTTGAGATCGCCGCTGCGCTCCGCCTCCTCGATGATGCTGATCGCAAGCCGGTCCTTGACCGACCCCGCCGGATTGAAGAACTCGGCCTTTACGTACATCCGCACGTGCTCCGGCGCGATGCGGTTGAGGCGGATGCACGGCGTGTCGCCGATGGTATCGACGACGCTGTCGTAGAGGCGCTTGCGGCCGTCGGTCGTTCGGGAAGCGTGAGAGGTCATGGTGGGGCTCCTGTGACTTCGAGAAAATAGGCCATCGGCCTACAGACACCGGGCGGGAACGGCCACCGCCGACTATCCGCGTTAATGGCGCCGCCAGATGTGCCCGGCCCATTAAACCCTGAAATAGCCATGCGGATGATAGTTGGTCAGACGACGGGGCTCAATGCCGCGTGACAATGCACAAGTCGCTGTCCATACCTGCGTGACTTCGGTCCGGCTTCTGTCGGGATTCTCTTCTAAGATGATTTCGCAAAGAAGTCCCTGGCAAGGTCGGCGACAATCGTCGCCTGGACCTCCGCATTTGCAGTGCACAGAGCACTTCGTCCTCGCGGACCGTAAGGCAGAACCCGATTCAAAAAGCCATCATGAATTCTCCGGACAGCCGCCGTCGTCGATCGATCTTCGTCGGTGTCGCGATCTTCATCGCTGTGATCCTGGCGCTTATCGTGAGGAGAGATCCGGATGCCGCCGCGGCCAGCGAAATCACGCGTTCAGCTTCCATCGGCGGGCCGTCCCGCGAGCAGCGGATCACCCGTGCGCCAGTGGATCCCTCGATCCCTGTTCCCGGCTATCTCACTCCGGTTGATTACCCGCCCACCGGCACTCGACTTACCCGGGTGACCGATCGGCAGGCCTTCGGAACTGACGAGCGGGTCTACAAGCACGACTATGCCCGCCGGTCGGCGTGGAATGCCGACGGCTCGCTCTTGCTGCTGATCCATCCCTATCCGGCCAGGTTGCTGGATGGCGTCACTTATCGCCTCCTCGGTGAACACCAGACGCCTGCCGACCCCTTGTGGTCCCATTCGGATCCCGACCAGATCTTCGGCATCGAGCAGAACCTTTCGCTCGTGCGCTATTCCATCAGTTCCCGCCGGACGACGGTGGTGCGCACCTTTCCGGGCTAGAATCTTTAGTATCGGGGGAGGCGATATGGCCGGTTCCCCATTTCTTCGGCTCCTTGGACAGTCGCTTGGCAAGCGCAAAAGATATCCAGGAGGCGATGTCGGCGCCGGCGCCGGGCAGTATCCCGATGACGGTGCCGAGCGCGCTGCTCCGCAGAGCGACCCGCCGAAAGCGGAATATCGAACTGAACACCGCCTTCCAGTCGTCTGTGACCCTGGCCCCCGACGCCGAGATTACTGTAGCGCCCTTCAGCAGCGAACGAAGAATCTCCGGCAGCGCGAACATGCCGATCAATGCCGGTATGAAGGAGACTCCCTCGAGAAGGTTGGAATTGCCGAAGGTGAAACGCGGGAAGCCGCTCGAGTATTCCATGCCGACAGTGGAAATCAGCAGGCCAACAAGCATCGCGATTCCACCCTTCAGCGGGGCGTCGCCGGCGACAAAGGCGCCGCAGCTCAGACCGAGGAAACTCAAGCCAGAAGAACTCGAACGCGCTGAAGCTGAGCGCTACATCGGCCAGCAGAGGCGCGGCAAGGATGAGCACGCCGGTGCCAATAACCCCGCCGATCATCGAGCAGGTGGCGTTCACCCCCAGGACATAGCCGCCGCGACCGGCAAGGGTGAGTTTGTAGGACTCCTCGACGTAGGCAGCCGAAGCGGGTGTGCCCGGGATTCGTAGCAGCGCGCCCGGAATGTCGCCGGCAAAGATCGCCATGGCCGACGCCGAGACGATCGAAGCGATCGCGGCGAGCGGACTGAGCAAGAAAGTGATGGGCACCAGCAGGGCAACCGCCATCGTGGCAGTCAGCCCCGGCAGGGCCCCGACGATGAAACCGAAAAGTGAGGCAACCAGCACTGCCACCAGGGTTTGCGGTTGCAGGACCAGTTGCAGCCCTGGGATCAGGTAGTCCATCGGTCAGGCGTTCCTGTTGGATTCTGCAAGCGATTCCCGGATCTCATGGCTGCCCGGCGAACGAGCTCGTACCGCGCCGGCTACCACCACAGGACGTCGGTAAGCAATCCGCTCGGGAGGGACGGGGAAGGCGTGCAGAGTCGCGACGATCGCTTGTCGTCCTGCTCGGTTCTCGCCCTGGTGCCGTAGACCTGATCCTCTACGACTTCCTGGAGGACGAAGCAAGAATCCGCACCTTCGCCGGCTTCACCGGTCCGGGAGTCGCTCCAGATCATCTGCCAATGTCTTGCGGTAGTCGTCGCCCTTTGCCACGCAACCTCGATCGAACGCTTGGCCATTGCACTGCGGAATGCCTCGCTCTGGATCACTTTGCCGAGTGCATCGGTGAGAGTCTTAGCGATATCGTCAGGAAGCCCTTGGGTCCGCGACGCCGTGGACGACCGAGTAGGTCCAGTTCGAACTGATTGCTTCTTTCAGTGTCGGCGTTTCGGTCCCGCGGGGACATCGACTGGGCAGGCGTTTCTCGGCGGCGACCACGTGGTGGTCAGCCATCGAAGCGGTCGAGAACGTGAGTTTCCCGCCGCGACGTCGAGGTGGCCGGCTGTGCCTCCTGAGTGACCAGACACCTTATCGGCGATATGCATTCCCCAGATCGACCGTGGACCAAGCAATCGCGGCTTCGATGTCTACGACCGGCGCACCTTCACCTTGAAGCGCCGTCTCTTCGAGGGGAGTGAGGCCCACGCCGACATGGGCTTCGATGATCAAGGCCGGGAGGTCCTGGTCACGACCGGAACACGGAACTCGGCCATATTTTCGGCGCGTCTCGACAATGGCTCCACCCGTCTCGAATTACCAGCCCGCGTGGTGACCTACAACATCCACGTCTCGTGCCGCAATTTCCGGCGTCCGGGATGGTGCTTCATCAGCACCTACTCCGAGAGCAGTGGTTTCGACGCCTTTCTGTATCGTGGCATTTTCGGGTTGAAGCTGGACGGCAGCGGCACGGTTGTACGCTACGCGCCCGCGCTGTTCGCCCAGGACCCGCCAGACCTGGCGTACGAGCGGCAGCCGTGGGCAGTGCCCGATCCCACCGGCTCGCGCGTGCTCTTCAGCAGCGACTGGGGCGATGGATCGCCCACGGCCGTCGTACACACGTTCGTTGCGGAGATTCCCTGACGAGCCTGACATACCTGGCGTCGGCCATTCAGGCCCACGAGCGTTGCGTGACGCTGTCGGATTCGTTGACTCGTTCTCTGCCCAGTCGCCTGCCGTCCATCGCCGTGTGACTTCCGTCCGTCTGCCGCCGGGATCCTCTTCTAGGATGATTTCGGCGCAGCGAATCGGATGGTTGAAGGGTGGACTCCTGGCGCCGGAGGCTGCCCCTTGGGGTGGGCGTGAATCGGATCGGATTGATGGTGGCGGGGGCGTTGACTGTGACGCCCTTTTGCGGATATGGCCCAGCGCTGGCTCAAACCATGGTGGCAGCCCTCGGGGTCCCGCCCCAAGCCGACGGGCGTTTCGAGCGCAGTCTTGCGACGTCTGAACGATCGCCCTGGACTTTCCAGGCCGCAGGCCTGGTCGGGCACTTCCGTGATCCGAACTGCCAAGCCTGCGAGTATCGGACATCGGTGCCCGGCATCGGTCTGGAGCGGGAACTGCGGCTGGGTGGATCTGCGGCGGCTCGCTACTCCCTGTCGGGTGGCCTGCAATCTGATTCGTTCGGGCGCAGTGGGGGCTACGCGGCGGCCGTTGCATCACGGGTGTTCCGGACCGACTCGCTGCTGATCAGGCCGGGCATCGGCGGTTTCGCGTTCTACCGCTACATGGAAGGTGGCGCAGGACGTGAACTGATGCCGGCGATCCTGCCGGTGCTGAGTGTGGAAGGGGTGCGCAGCGGATTCGGCGCGACCGTGCTGGCAGCGCCGAATTTCAGTTACGGGGGCGCGCCACATTCCGGGTTCGTATTCCTGCAGTTGACCTACCGGCTCGCACCATAGACGCAGGCGCCGGTCCGGTCCGGTCCGGTCCGGATCCGGTTCCGAACGGTCGCGGGGGCATGCCAGCCGTCCTCACCAAAATAAAGTACTCTGCTGCGCTGACGCGTGCCCTGGAGGCTTGAATGCGCGAGCTTGATGCTGCCGGCGCTGCCGGCGGCGCAGATCCTGCCGGATCCGACCATCGGTTCGAGACCCTTTTTCAGAAGGCACCGTTCAGCGTGCAATTGCTGGCCAGGGACGGCCATACGCTGCGCGTCAACCGCGCCTGGGAGGAGTTGTGGCAGACCTCGGATGGCGACGGTATCAAGGAATACGTGCTGACCGAGTACAACGTCCTGACCGATCCGCAACTGACTGCCAAGGGTGTCATCGGCATGGTCAAGCGCGCATTTGCCGGCGAAGCCGTGACGCTGCCGGCGATCCGCTACGATCCGGCGGAAATCGGCAAGACCGGTCGCGCTCGATGGGTGCGGGCCCATCTCCAACCGGTCCTGAATGCGGCGGGTGAGTTCCGAGAGGTCATGCTGTTTCACGTCGACGTGACCGAGCAAGTGCAGGCCGAGCAGGCGCTGCAACTCAGTGAGATGCGCCTGAAGCAGTTGGCCAACACGATTCCGCAGCTGGTCTGGATGGCCGACACCGACGGCTTGATCCATTGGTACAACGATCGCTGGTACGGGTACACCGGTACTACGCCGGAGGAAATGCAGGGTTTTGCCTGGCAGCGTCTGCACGATCCGCGCGTGCTGCCGGAAGTAATGGCGCGCTGGCAGCACTCGCTCGCGAGCGGCGAACCCTTCCAGATGACTTTTCCGCTGCGCGGAAAGGACGGCAACTACCGGCCGTTCTTTACCCTTGTCATGCCGTTGAAGGATTCGACCGGCAAGGTACTTCACTGGTTCGGCACGAATACCGACGTCTCGGCGCTTCATGATGCCGAGGAGAACCTGCGTCGCGCCGAGGAGCGGTTGCGACTGGCGACCCACGCAGGAGGCATCGGCATCTGGGACTGGGACATCGCTCGCGACATCGTCACCTGGTCCGATCAGGTCTACCTTCTGCATGAGATTGCACCCGGCAATTTCGGGGGGCGCGGGGAGGACTTCGCAAAACTGGTTCACCCCGACGACCGCGAATCGTTGTGGCAAAAGGTGGACGCGGCGATCGAGAGGCACGATGGTTTCTCTGCCGAGTTCCGGATCATGCTCCCGGACGGCAGGGCGAAATGGCTGTCAACCTGGGCTCGAATGCACCACGGTAAGGACGACCAAGGCAGCTGGATGGTCGGCGCGACGATCAGTATCGACGCCTACAAGCAGGCCGAGGCCGCTCTTCGCGACGGCGATCGGCGCAAGGACGAATTTCTTGCGATGCTCGCGCACGAGTTGCGCAATCCGCTGGCGCCGATCAGCACGGCGGCCCAGCTGATCCAATTGCAGGTCGGCGACGAGAAGCCGATCCGTCGCGCCAGCGACATCATCTCCCGCCAGGTCCGGCATATCTCCGATCTGGTTGACGACCTGCTCGACGTGTCCCGCGTGACCCGCGGCATGATCCAGCTCGAACTCTCCGCAGTCGAGGTGAAGACGGCGGTCGTCAGCGCGATCGAGCAGGCCCGCCCGGCAATCGAAGCCCGTGGCCACGTCCTGACCACGCGGATTGGCGCCGAGTCGGCCCGGGTGCACGGCGACGGTACCCGACTTGTCCAGGCGATCGCGAATCTGCTCGACAACGCATCGAAGTACACGCCCGAAGGCGGCGAGATCTCATTGACGCTGGACGTCGTCGATGCCGAGGTCCACGTCACCGTGACGGACAATGGCACCGGCATCGACGCTGACCTGCTGCCGCATGTGTTCGAACTGTTCACCCAGGGCCAACGCAGTCCCAGCCGCTCGGAAGGAGGACTTGGCATCGGCCTCGCCCTGGTGAAGAGCATCGTCGGACTGCATGGCGGCCGGGTTCAGGCGCACAGCGCCGGTCCTGGGAAAGGCAGCACCTTCAGCTTCGCGCTTCCGCTCATGGCGGCCCCGGCCGCGTCGGCGCCGGATAGGATGACGGCAGCGCGCTGATGGGAGGCGGAGCGGACGCATCCTCCCTGTTCCCCGGATTCGAATTCCGAACGGTCGACGTCGGCGAGGGGATCCGGATAGCAGCGATGGTGGGCGGCACGGGCCCGCCTTTGCTGTTGCTGCATGGCCATCCGCAGACCCGATCGATCTGGCATTTTGAACCGATCGTGGAATGGCGGCGGGTGGCCCGCGATGTCCAGGGCGAAGCGCTGCCCTGCGGCCACTACATCGCGGAGGAGGCGCCTGAGCAACTGCTGGCGCGTGCGCTCCCGTTCTTCAACTAGTCATCGATTACGACGAAGCGGGACTCCGGACGGTCGTCCGGCCGATGCACCGTGGTCACGCTCTTCTTCATCACCCATGGCCGCACCTGGTGGTGGATCGGCAGGTAGTAGTCGTTGATCGCGGTCAGTCGCAACGCCTCGTTGAGCATCGCGTCCCGCTTGATGGAATCGGACTCGGACTTCGCGGCGTCGATCAGCGCATCGATCTTGGGATTGCTGATGCGCCCGAGGTTGTAGCTGCCGTCCGAGCCGTTGGCGCGGGTGCGCACCAGCGACTGGAGGCTGTTCAGCGCGTCGTAGGTGGTGGCGCCCCAACCCAGGATATAGGCGCTGGTGTCGAGCTTGTCGAGTTTGGGAATGTAGTTGGCGAAGGGCATCGGGTTCGGCCGGACCTTCACGCCGATGCGCGCCCACATGCCGACCAGTGCTTCGCAGATCTCCTCGTCGTTGACGTAGCGGTTGTTCGGGCAGTCGAGCGTGAACTCGAAGCCGTCGGCATAGCCGGCTTCGGTCAGCAAGGACTTGGCTCTCTTGAGGTCGACTGGCTCGCGCTTGTCCAGTTCCCGACTCCAGCCGTTCACGCCGGGAGCAACCAGGATGGCGGCGGGAATGGAGAGCCCGCGCATGGTGTTTCGCCGGATCGCATCGGCGTCGATGGCCAGGTTCAGCGCATGCCGCACCCGGATATCCTTGAACGGATTTCTGCCCCGGACGTTGCTGTACTTGAGTTCTTCGGAAAACTGATCCAGGCCCGACGAAGATCGTCCGTGATCTCCGGGCCATCGAGAACCTTCAGCGCCTTGTTCTGCCGCAGCCTGGCAGATTTCATCGGTCGGCGGATCGGTCACCAGGTCCACCTCGCCGGAAAGCAGGGCTGCGATCCGGGTCGCGTCCTGCTTGATCGGCGTGTAGATGACCTTGTCGACGTTGCCGGAGATCTGGTCCCACCAGGCCGGATTGCTTCTCCATCACCACCCGCTGTTCCGGTTCCCAGGATCGGATGAGGTAGGAACCGGTGCCGTTGGCATTGCGCGAGGCGAAAGTATCTTCCTTGCTCTTCAGGTCCTGGGCCTTTTCGGACTTGTTCTTGGTCGCCCATGCCTTGGAGACGATGCGGAAATCGATCAGGTTTCTCAACAGCACCGGCACCGGCCGTTCCAGGACCAGGTCGACGGTGTGAGTCATCGACTTTGCGGACTTCCTTGATGCCGTTGATATTCACGGTCATCGAACTGTTGGATTCCTTCAGCCGCTCGAAGGAGAACAGGACGTCCTCGGCGCTGAACGGCGAGCCATCGTGGAACTTGACGCCCTTGCGCAGCGTGAATCGCCAGTCGGTCGGCGACTGCATCGTCCAGCCGGTCGCCAGGGCCGGTTCGATCTGAAATTCCCGGTCATAGCGAACCAGGCCTTCGTAGGCATGCTGCAGAATCGCGCTGGTGACGGTGTGGTTCTGGGCATGCGGGTCCAGGGTCATCACGTCGTTCTGGGCCGCCCATTTCAACGTGACGGCGTCGGCCGGCGCGGGCGATAAAACGGCGCCCATCCCCAGGAGCAGGGCTATCCACAAACGCCATAGGCCGTGGACCATCCGGGCGCGAACGAGTCTCGTCATCTGTCATCCTCTCGCCTGCATGGGCGACCTTTCACCGTCCGTAGACGATTGTATGAATTTACCATGCGCCCCGCCGCGATAGGCCCTCTGGGCCAGCCAGCATGTGCCACTGTCAAGGCTGCCTTTCATTCGATACTGCAATGCGGTACTCCGCCGGAATCCAGCCGGCGTCGGAACGACTGCTGAACGGAAGTGTCCCGGTCCCGTCGGCCTTTGCCAGGTGCCGGTAACAAGAACCGCGTCGACCGACAGGACCGGGCAAGACCGGCAAGGCCGACAGAAGCGGAAAGCCACCTCGGCTCAGGCAGGCGACGCCGGCGATGACCGTCTGGTGTAAACAATGATCGAGAAGTGCGTTCCGTTGACGCTGACCGATGCGCTACGGGAAAGCTCCTGCCAATCCGTCGGATCGGGCTTCGGGAAGAACGCGTCGCCGGGCGGCGTCAGTTCGACCTCGGTCATGACGATCCGGTCGGCAATCGGCAGTGCGCTGGCATAGACCTGGGCCCCGCCGATGACAAACAGTTCATCCTCGCTGGCATTGTCCGCCACTGCCTGCGCCAGACTCGCCGCCCGCCGGACTCCCGCCGGCAACGGGGAGTCGCCGCGCGTGACGACGACCATCTGGCGACCGGGCAGGATCCGGCCGATCGACTCCCAAGTCAGCCGGCCCATGACGATGGTCTTGCCCATCGTGGTGCGTTTGAAATGCGCGAGGTCCTCCGGCAAGTGCCAGGGCAGCCGGTTCTGGTGGCCGATCGCTCCGTTGAGGGCTCGTGCAACGACGATGGTGAGAACGGGCATCTGGCGGCTGCCGGCGGTCAGACTGCGACCGGCGCCTTGATTGCCGGATGCGGCTGGTAGCCATCGAAAGTGAAGTCGTCGAAGCGGTAGTCGAACATCGACGGCGGGCGCCGCGCGAGGATCAGTCGGGGCAGCGGCAGCAGCGATCGGCTCAGTTGTTCGCGAACCTGCTCCGCGTGATTATCGTAGAGGTGGCAATCGCCGCCGGTCCAGATGAACTCCCCCGGCGTGAGGTCGCACTGCTGCGCGACCATGTGGGTGAGGAGGGCGTAGGACGCGATATTGAACGGAACGCCCAGAAAGATATCGGCGCTGCGCTGGTACAACTGGCAGGAAAGCCGTCCCTGGGCGACATAGAACTGGAAGAACGCGTGGCAGGGCGCCAGTGCCATCCGATCCAGGTCAGCAACGTTCCAGGCCGAGACGATCAGGCGGCGGGAATCGGGGTTCGTGCGGATCGTGTCCACGATGCCGCCGATCTGGTCGATGGTGCCGCCGTCGCGCGCAGGCCAGGAGCGCCACTGGGAGCCGTAGACCGGACCGAGCTCGCCGTCCTCGTCGGCCCACTCATCCCAGATGGTGACGCCGTTCTCCCGCAGATAGGCCACGTTGGTGGAACCCTGGAGAAACCACAGGAGTTCGTGCACGATGGACTTGACGTGTACTTTCTTGGTGGTGACGAGCGGAAAGCCGTCATCCAGATTGAATCGCATCTGCCAGCCGAACACGGAACGCGTGCCGACACCGGTGCGATCGGCTTTCTCCACGCCGTGCTGTTGAACATGGCGCATCAGGTCCAGGTACTGTTTCATGACGAATAAGGGCAGGTGCCGGTATAGGCCGACGTCAGTCGGCGCGCAGGTCGCCGCAGCCGGCGGGTGTACGGACCGGGGCGATCCGATTATAGGGGATGCGACCTCCTAGGCGCGCGCGCCTGATTTCGGCTGTCGTGCCGCCTTGCGGATCGCCTGCGCGGCGTCGCGCTGGGATTTCTGCGCCGCCTTCTGTTCGTCGCGCGAGCGCTCCAGCAGCCAGCGCTGGTAGTCGTCGAGGTCGCCGTCGAAGGGCTGGATGCCGACCGTCGGCCACCAGCCAGAACTCGTCGCAGACGGCGCGCAGCAAGGCGCGGTCGTGCGACACGAGCAGCAGGGCGCCTTCGAAGCCGTTGAGTGCCAGCGCCAGCGCCTCGCGCGTGACCAGGTCCAGGTGGTTGGTCGGCTCGTCCAGCAGCAGCAGGTTGGGTCGCTGCCACACCAGCATGGCCAGCACCAGGCGCGCCTTTTCACCGCCGCTCATGGTGCCGACGGCCTGCGCAGCCATTTCGTTGCTGAAGCGGAAGGTGCCGAGAAAGTTGCGCAGTTCCTGCTCGCGCGCCGATGGTCCGGCCTCGCGCGCGAGGCGCTGCAGGTGCTGCAGGGCGGAGTCGGATTCCCGCAGCACATCCAGTTCCTGCTGCGCAAAGTAGCCGATCGACAACCCCTTGCCCTGCGTATATTCACCGTCGAGCGGTGCCAGCGTCCGGGCGATCGTCTTGATCAGCGTCGATTTACCCTGGCCGTTGGCGCCCAGAACGCCGATTCGCTGCCCTGCCATGATCGAGCGATTCAGGCCGGAGAGGATTGTCTTGCGCTCCGTGCCGACCCGGTAACCGCAAGCAAGCCGACTGATGGCCAGCATCGGGTTCGGCACCGACAGCGGGTTCCTTGAACTCGAAGTCGAAACTCGCGGCCGACAGCACCGGTGGGATTCGCTCCATCCGCTCCAGGGCTTTCACCCGGCTTTGAGCCTGCTTGGCCTTGCTCGCCTTTGCCTTGAATCGTTCGACGAATCGAGTCAGGTGCGCGATACGCTCCTGCTGCTTGCTGTGGGATGCCTGCTGCAGTCGTTCGCGTTCGGCCTTCATCTCCTCGAACTTGCTGTAGTTCCCGGCATAGCGCGTCAGCGTCGTATCTTCCAGATACAGCGTGACCCGGGTGACCGCGTCGAGAAACTCCCGGTCATGGGAGATCACCAGCATCGTCCCTTCGAAGCGCGTCAGGAAACCCTCCAGCCAGACCAGCGCATCCAGGTCGAGGTGGTTGGTAGGCTCGTCCAGCAGCATCAGCTGCGCGGGGCACATCAACGCGCGCGCGAGTTGAAGGCGCATGCGCCAGCCGCCTGAAAAGCTGTTGACCGGCTGTTCGAGTTCGTGCGTCTTGAACCCGAGACCCAGGATCAGCGCCTGGGCGCGCGACCGTGCCGTGAAGCCACCGGCTTCGTCGATCGCCTGGTGCGCATGTGCAATCGCCATCCCGTCGTGTCCGGCCTCGGCAATCGTCAACGCCTGCTGCGCCGCCATCAGCTTGCCGTCGCCGGTCATCACGAAGTCGGTGGCGCTGTCGCCGGTTTCCGGCATCGACTGCGCGACCTGCGAAATACCGCCGGGCACGAGCCAGCTCGGCGGCATCTCGAACTCCCCGGCGTCCGCATGCAGTTCGTCCGTCAGCAAGGCAAACAGCGAGCTCTTGCCGGCGCCGTTGCGCCCGACCAGGCCCACTTTCTCACCCGGGTTGATGGTCGTCGATGCGTTCTGGAGAACAACCTTGACACCGCGGCGCAGGCTGAGGTTCTTGAGTGTGATCATCTCTGGCTTCCGAAATGCCGCCTCGTGCGGCAGCCGCACGGATCATCGCGCGGCAGTGACTGGGAACTGGCGGCGGCAGCGGTTGAGGCCGATGCCGCCGGGGGCTACTGGATGCCCGGCTGTCCGGTGACGCCCTGGTATTGCGGCACGGCCTGCTGGCCGGGCGCTATCTGCTGCTGGCCGGACACAGTCGCGGGCAGCGATGCCCCTCCCGATTGCGGGCCACCCTGCATCACCTGGGAGCCTGTCTGACCCGGCATCCCCTGGAGTTGCGGATTGACCTGGCCCTGCAGTTGCTGGGGTGACTGCTGCTGTGGCTGACCTTGCAACTGTTGCTGCTGCTGCTGCAGTTGTTGTTGCTGGTCGAACTGCTGCTGCTGTTGAACCTGTTGCTGCTGCATCTGTTGTTGCTGCTGCAACTGCTGCTGTTGCTGGATCTGCTGCTGCTGTTGTTGCAACTGCTGCTGAAGCTGCTGTGACTGCAACTGCTGCTGCTGCGGGGGCGCCGGCGCCTGCAACTGCGGGGGCGCCACCCGTGCCGCAGGAGGCAGGGGTGGGGGCGCCACCGGCCGGGTCGACACCGGCGCGGCGGTCGATTCGCTGGAGGTCCGGGGTTTGCCGTTGCCGCTGGACAGGACATCCCGGGACGCCCGGTCAGGCGTCTTCAATTCAAGGAGCCGGCCGCGTTGCAGCAGCACCACCTTGTCCAGACCCACCGACTTGACGGTGGTCCCCTCGGTGATGGATTCGTTGACCGAATACGCGATGCCCGGTTTGCCGTCGACCGACAGGATCACCACGCCATTGGGGCCGGCTTCCGCGACGCCGCTGACCTGGATGTTGCTCGACGCCTCCGGCAGTCCCGCAGTGGCGGTCCTGGAGCCGAACAAGGTGATGGCCGGTGTCAGGTTGGCCGCCGTGCTGGTATCGCCGATCGAGGCGCTCGGGGCGATTGCGGGGCGCGGCGCAAGGATCTGCAGCGCCCAGAAGGAGCAGATGGCGACCAGGGTCAGGAATAGGAGTAAGGTCAACAGCCGAGTGGCTGTTAGTGTGCCCCGCATGGAGAGTTTGCCGCTAAGTCGGAGAAATCCAACTGTTATGATACTAGCTTGACTGCGAATGCTCAGGATTTGCTTGAATAACGCGATGCCAAAACCGCAACTGTTTCACTCCCGATCACCGCTCCTTTCCCGATCTGACGCGCACCTTGACGATGAAGTCTCGTCGGCGTCCCTGCGCCGTGCAGCGCGCCCTCGTGCTCGCCGTAGTTTCGGCTTCACCCTGATCGAATTGATGGTGGTGATCATGATCCTGGGCGTCCTTGCCGCCCTGATCGTGCCGCGCGTGATGACCCGTCCTGACGAGGCACGCGCAATTGCAGCGCGCCAGGACATTGCGCAGATCATGCAGCAGTTGCGGCTTTACCGGCTCGACAATTCGCGGTATCCCACCAGTGAGCAAGGTCTTGCCGCCCTGGTCACCCGGCCGAGTTCAGGCCCTGCCGCACCCAACTGGAAGTCCTACCTGGACAAGGTTCCGGTGGATCCCTGGGGCAAGCCGTATCAATACCTGAACCCCGGCATCCGGGGAGAAATCGATGTTTTCTCGCTTGGAGCGGATGGCCAGACGGGCGGTACCGGCCCCGACGCGGATATCGGAAACTGGGATCTCTAGCGCGCGGTCTGACGGTACCTTGCTGCCGGCATTGACCGGCGGGAATTCCTGCGTCGGCTATCGTGCTCGAGGCCAGCGGCTTCGGGCGAAGCGTCCAGGGCTTCACGCTGATCGAACTGCTGGTCGCGATGATGATCGCAGCCGTGATCGTGGCGATGGTCGCGGTCACGGGTGCTCCGAATCCCGCCGCGCGCGCTCGAGACGGATGCCGACCGGCTTGCGCAACTGCTCGCGCTGGCGCGTGAAGAAGCGCAGATCAGGAGCGCGCCGATCCGCTTCCAGAGCGACGGCACCAACTATCGTTTCGTCGTATTCAAGGATTCGGAGTGGCGCGTGATCGATGACGATACCTATCTTCGGCCGCGGCAATGGGATGTGCCGACCGACATCGAGGTGCGGCGCGCGGATGGCGCGCGATTCCTGGAGTTCGGCCGGGACCTGGTCGAGGCGCCGTACCTGGTTCGACTGATGCGGGATGACCTGGTGGTGGAAATTGCAGCCAACGGACTGGGGACCTTTGAAGTCGTACGCCGGTGATCGTCGCCGGACCGCCGGCGCCAGCCGTGGTTTCACGCTGGTCGAGATCCTGGTTGCGCTGACCATCGTGGCGATCGCGCTTGATGGCGTCGATCCGGGCAGTCGGCTCGCTGACCGTCAGCGCCAGCGACCTGCGCAGTCGCACGCTGGCGCAATGGAGTGCCGAGAACCGGTTGTCGCAGATTCGGGTGCAGAAGGAGTATCCGCCGATCGGCCAGCGCAGCTTCGACTGCAGCCAGGGAGACCTGTCCGTTGCGCTGCCAGGAGGACGTCTTTTCCACGCCGAACCCCAGCTTCCGACGGGTCGAGATCCAGGTTTTCGAGGGCTCGACGAGGCCGGCGGGCATCGGCGGCACCGCCACCAGCGGACGCCTGGCCCGTCTGATCGGCTTTGCCACCAACCTGCAATGACGATGCGCACCGCCATGCCGGCCGGCAAGTCCACGGGCAAGCATCTAGCGTCGCGCCGTCCGACAGGGCGATCGACACGCGGCTTCACGCTGATCGAATTGCTGGTCGCCTGCGGTCTGATGGCGGTGCTCGCGCTGCTCAGCTGGCGCGGACTCGACTCGGTGCTGCAGACTCGCGAGCGCCTGGTGGTGGCGTCGGACGAGTTGCGATCGCTGACGCTGGCTTTCTCGCAGATGGACGAGGACCTGCTCCGGTCCTGGCCGGTCAGCATGCTCAAGCTGAACGAATCGCAACTGCGGGTCGAGGTGAGCGGCGAGAACAACGCCCAATCGCTGTACCTGATTCGAGAAGCGAACCGCACCGGTTTTCCGACCCGCGTGCAGCGGGTCATCTACCAGGTGCGGGACGGACAGCTGGCGCGCGGCTTCAGTCCCTACGGCCAGGGCGGCGCTGAACGACGGCGCCGCCGTCGGTGGCGGAGCGGTGCAGGCGATCGTCTGGCAGCCGATCCTGGGCGGGGTGCGGTCGATCAGCCTGCGCGGATGGGTGGACGGCCGCGGCTGGCTGGATGCAGTCAATCTGCAGCCGTGGCCAAGGCGGCGGTGGCGCCAAGCCACCGCAATCGGCGGGCTGCCGGCGGGGCGACCGGTGCGGCTAATCTGCTCGCCGAGATAGCGCGGCAGGAAGCGGCGGCGCGCTGCGGGCAACTGGCCGTGGGTGGGATCGAGGTGGTGCTGGAACGCATGGATGGCCAGCGGTTCCTGCGGGTGTTCTCGGTGAAGGACTGAGATGCGCATTGACAGACAGGGACCCACCGCGCCACAGCGCGCCGGACGGAACCGATACGGCCAGGGCGAAGCCGGCGCTGCCATCGTGACTGCGTTGCTGGTGGTCACCCTGGCGTCGGTGATCGTCAGCGCGCTCTTCTATCGCGAGAGCGTTGCCGTGCGCTCGATCGAGAATCGCCTTGCCTTGTCGCAGACGCGCTGGGTAGAGCGCGCGGCGCTCGATTGGGCGAAGGTGATCCTGCGCAGCTGACCCTAACGCAGTACGATCACGGCACCGACGTCTGGGCCACCCCGGTGGTGGAGACCCAGCTGGACGAGACGGTCACCGGCGGCGCCAAGATCGGCGACCGCAGCCGCAATGCGTTCCTGGCCGGCAGCGTGACCGACGCCCAGGCCCGGTTCAACGTCAACACGCTGGTGCAGCCCGACGGTCAGCCCTCGACGCCGCACATGGCCGCGATGACCAAGCTGATGTCCCTGCTCGGGCTGCCGGAGTCGCTGGTTGCAGCAGGTCCTCGCGCAGGATCCTCAGGTCCCGTGCGACGACGCTGGACAACCAGAGCATCCCGGCCGCGGAGATCCGCCTGATCCAGTTCGGCGATCTGCGCGACATTCCCGGGTTCGATGACGCGGTGATGCAGACATTGCAGCCGTTCGTGACTGTGTTACCGGATGAAACAACGCCGGTCAATTTGAACACCGCGCCGGCGGAGGTGATCGCCGCGATGATTCCGGATGCCAACGCTGTCGATGGCAAAGAGTTTCATCGCGCAGCGCGAGCGGCTGCCCCTGACGTCGCTGCCTGCGAGTCCGTGCAGCTCATGGGACTGGATGCGGCGGCCGACTTGAGTCAGAGCGCTGTTGTCGGTCAATACCCGTTACTTCTTGGTCTACGGCATGATCAGGTACGATCGCGTCGAGTCACAAACGGAAACCTTGATCCGCCGGGACAGTTCGGGTCCCCGCGGCGTCATCCAGGTCGTATGGCAACACCGCAACTGAAGAAACACCAGGCAGTGGTCTGGCTGCCGCCGCGCAGCGCCGGCGAGCGTGCGTTCGGCAGCGAGGCGCTGCTGCTGGCGCATGTCGGCGGCGCGCCGCGGCCGACCCTGCGCCGGGCATCGCTCGACTCGCTGGAGGGCGTGCGCCAGGTCTGGCTGATCGCCGATGCCCGCGACGTGAGCCTGCTGGACGTGACGCTGCCGCCGTTGTCCGGAGCGCGACTGCGCCAGGCGCTGCCCAACGTGGTGGAGGAGTTCCTGCTGCAGGATGTCTCCAAGTGCCTGATCGTGCCGGGGCCGGCGTCGGCGGACGGCAAGCGCCTGGTCGGCGTGGTGGATCGGGACTGGGTCGATTTCGTCGTCGGGGCCTTCGCCCGTCGGCAGATGCGGGTGGATGCGCTGTGGCCGGCGCAGTTGGCGTTGCCGCTCGCCGCTGACCAGTGGTCCCTGGCCTGCGCGCATGACGCGCTGGCATTGAGAACCGGGCCCGGCAGCGGGCTGGGCTGGAATGCCGGCGAGGATCCCGATTACCGGGCCGAAGCGATCGTGGCGATCCTGGAGGCCGGCGCCGCGTCCGGGCGTCAAGCCGGCCAGGTTGATGGCCTACCTGGAAGACGGCGAGTGGCAGCGCCCGGTGCAGAAGGCCGCCCAGCGTTGCGGCATGGAGGTCGGGATGGCGCGCCTGCCGCTGGTGCGGACTGCGCCGATCGACCTGCTGCTGGGTCGCGCCTCGGGCATGAAGGCGGCGATGGCGCAGTTCGACTGGCGCCGCTGGCGTGCGCCCGCCGCTCTGGCCACCGCCTGCGTCGTGGCGTCGCTGATCGGCTTGAACGTCCACTGGGCTTTGCAGAGCACCCAGAAGCAGGCGATGCGCCAGTCGATGGAGCAGAAGTTTCGAGCAGCCTTTCCCGGTACCCAGGCGGTGGTCGATCCGGTCCTGCAGATGAAACGCAACGTGGCCGCGCTGCGGGCGCAGAGCGGACGGGCCGGTCCGGACGACTTCGTGCCGCTGGCGGCGCGGTTCGCCCAGGCAATGGGGCCGAAGGCACTGGATTCGATAGCGGCGCTCGAATATCGCGAGGGTGAACTGAAGGTCCGGTTCAATCCCGGCGCCGCAACCGGGCAGGGGGCGCGTGACGGCTTGCGCCAGTCTGCCGCGCGACTCGGACTGAAACTTCAGTTCGATAACGAACGCGATCTGACTGCGAAAGTCACGGTGCAGGGGACCTGATGGCGGCCACAGAAACCGAAATGCATGCCGCACCAGATATTGAGATGCATGCCGCACCAGATACCGGAGCCGGACATGCTTGAGCCGCTGCTCCTGAAATGGAATGGCCTGTCGCCGCGCGATCGTCGGATGCTGGCACTCGCCTCCGGCTTCATGATCCTGGTGTTTGCATGGCTGGTGGCCTTCGAGCCGGCCTGGAACGGACGCCAGCAACTCGCGAAGGAGCTGCCGGGATTGCGCGCAGACCTTGCCCAGATGGACCAGCTGGCGGCCGAAGCCCGGATGGCGTCGACCAGCAACCGGCAGACCAACGAAAGCGCGGCCCAGTTGCGTGGACGGATCGAGGAAACGCTGGCCGATGCGGGACTCTCCTCGTCGCTGGCGCAGCTGGAGGTCAACGGTGAAATGATCGAGGCGCGGTTTCGCCAGGTCGGACTTCGAGAAGTGGCTGTTCTGGCTGGACGGCGCGATCCGCGAAACCCGGATGCGGGTGGTCGATCTCTCCATCACCCGGGAATCCGCCGGCATCGTCAGTGGCCGGCTGGCCCTGGAGGCTCCCCGCCGTGGCCAGTAGACGGCCGCCACGCGAGCGCACCTGGAGCGTGGGGCGGATCCTGCTCTACGCGGTGCTGGGCGTCGTCGTGGCGATTGCAACCATGCTCGCAACCGCGCCGGCATCGCTGGTGGACTGGGGCCTGCGCGAGGCGACGAGCGGACGGGTGCGGCTTGCGGACGCGAGCGGCTCGATCTGGTCGGGGCAGGGGCGGATCGTCCTGGTGGACGTGTTTACCGAAGCCGATCGGGACCAGCGGGCGCTTTCCGCCCGCGGCCCGGCCTCGCTGGCGGGGGTGGTGATCCCGGGCACGATCCGCTGGGAGATCTCCGCGCTGCCGCTGCTCATCGGCCGTCTGCAGGCCAGCGCCAGCCACGAGAGCATGGCCAAGCCGGTGGTGTTCACGGGCACGGCCACCCGGTTGCAGGCCACCGGCGGTTCGATGCAGCTACCCAATGTCAACCTTGCGCGGCTGGGCTCGCCCTGGACCACGGTCCGGCCGACCGCGTCGCTGGGCGTTGCCTGGCAGCCCTTCGTGGTGGACCGGGGCAGCTTCAACGGCAAGGCGACACTGGAATTGCGCGATGTCGCGTCGGCGCTGACTCCGGTGCGGCCGCTGGGGGCCTACCGGATCGAAGTCGACGGCACGGGCGACTCCTCGGCCATCCACATGACCGCGATCGACGGCCCGCTGCGGCTTTCGGGCGATGGCACCTGGACGGCGAGGGGCGGGCTGCGCTTTACCGCGTATGCCGAGGCGGACGAAGCTGAGCGTTTGAGGCTACAGTCCCTGCTCGGATTGCTTGGCCGCCGCGAAGGAACGCGTACAATGATTAAAATAGGAGCGTAAGTTTGCGTCGTTTCTCACGGAATCTTGCCAAGTGCTTGATAGTTCTGTCGGCGCTGCTGGCACCGCCCTTGGTCGTCCACTCCGCCGAGGAACCGATCACCCTGAACTTCAAGGATGCCGAGATCGACTCGGTGATCGGTGCGTTCGGCCATCTGCTGAACAAGACGTTCGTGATCGATCCCCGCGTGCGGGGCAAGATCTCCCTGGAGACACCCCGGCCGGTCAACAAGGAGTTGGCGTTCACGCTGCTCAAGACCGTCCTGCGTCAGCAGGGTTTCGCCGTGGTCGACATCGGCAGCCTGGTCAAGGTGGTGCCGGAGGCCGATGCCAAGCTGCAGTCCGGTCCGGTCGAGACGGGCCGCGTGCTGACCCGGACCGGGGACGAGGTCGTCACCCAGATTTTCCAGCTCAACCACGAGTCCGCCACCAACATGATCCCGGTGCTGCGGCCGCTGGTTTCGCCGAACAACACCATCACCGCATTTCCGAACAACAACTCGCTGGTGATCACGGACTACGCGGCCAACGTCACCCGGCTGGCGCGGATCATTGCCAATCTCGACAACCCGCGTTCCGGCAATGACGTCGACGTGGTGCAGATCAAGAACTCGATCGCCACCGACGTCGCACTGGCGGTGTCCCGACTGCTCGACGAAACCGCGCGTTCCGGCAATGCGCCCGGCGCCGTGGTCGACCCCGGCCAGCGGGTGACTGTCATGGCGGATCCGCGGACCAATTCGGTCCTGCTGCGGACCAGCAGCGGCGCCAAGATGCAGCTGGCGCGGTCGCTGATCTCGCAACTGGACAAACCGGCCAGCGGCGAGCAGGCCAACATGCGGGTGGTCTACCTGCGCAACGCCGAAGCGGTGAAACTGGTCGAAGTGCTGAGGGCGGTCTTGTCGGGCGACCAGTCATCGGGCTCCGGTCTGTCGGGCAGCCGCACGCAGAACCAGCAGCAGAGCAGCCTCCTGGGCGGCAACACCAACCAGAATCCCAACCTGCCGGGCGGACTCAATACGGTTCAGCAGCCGCTTCAGCAAAGCGGTGGCACGTCGCAAGGGCCGGTCACCATTGCCGCCGGCGGCGCGATCATTGCGGCCGACCCCGCCACCAACTCGCTGATCATCACCGCGCCCGAGCCGGTCTACCGCAACATCCGTACGGTGATCGACAAGCTCGATTCGCGGCGTGCGCAGGTCTACATCGAATCCCTGATCGTCGAGGTCCGGGCGGACAAGGCGGCGGAACTCGGCATCCAGTGGCAGTTCCTGAACCCGTCGTCATCGGGCAGCAGCGTCATCGGCGGCACCAACCTGCCGGCGCGCGGCACCGGCAGCAACATCCTCGATGCAAGCACCACGTCCGGCCTTGCCGGTATCGGCGCCGGACTGAACATCGGGCTGGTGCGCAGCGGGGTCAGTATCTTCGGGGCCGAGAACATCATCAATCTGGGTGTTCTCGCCCGGGCGCTGGAGACAGAGGCCGACGCCAACATCAAGGCGACGCCCAATCTGCTCACGCTCGACAACGAGGAAGCGCGGATCATCATCGGTCAGAACGTGCCTTTCATCACGGGGCAGTACACCGGTACGGCCGGCGCGACGGCCAATCCGTTCCAGACCATCGAGCGCAAAGACGTCGGCACCACCTTGCGCGTGCGGCCGCAAGTATCCGAGGGCGGTGCGGTGCGGATGCAGATCTTCCAGGAAGTTTCCAGCGTCCAGGACGTGTCGCTGGCGGCAGGACTGATCACGAACAAGCGCGCCATCGAGTCGAACGTTCTGGTGGACGATGGCCAGATCGTGGTGCTGGGAGGCCTGATCCAGGATACGGTGGAGGGCAATGTCAGCAAGGTGCCGTTGCTGGGCGACATCCCTGGCATCGGCCGCCTGTTCCGCTACGACAGCCGCAAGCGAGCCAAGACGAATCTCCTGGTGTTCCTGCGCCCGATCGTGATCCGGGACGCGGGCGCCGCCTGGGACGTCACCGCGACCCGTTACGACTACATCCGTTCGCGCAGCGCCAACGCCGAACTGCCGCACCTGCCGCCTCTGCCGGACTTGAAGATGCCCGACATGCAGAACCTGCCGCCGCGGCCGGGCACACCCGGCGCCCAGGTGCCGAGTCGCACGCCACCGAGCCTGACACCGGGTCTGGCGGAAATTTTCGGATCCGACCAGGGGCCGGCGACAGCGCAGCCCCAGCCCCCGGGCGCGGAATCACTTGCCCGGCCGAAACCGGATGTGCCCGACCCCATACCGTCGCGGCCTGCCGGCGACAGCGCCTCGCCGCGTTTCTCTGCGCCACCCGGTGAACCCTGAAACCGGCCAGTGCGCCGGCCGCTCGTAAGCGCCGGCGCAGGACGCAGTACGGAAGATCCGCAACATGGCCACCATTTCCCCATCCCGCTACGTTCCCTATGGGTTCGCGCGAACCCATCAGGTCCTGATCTCCGGCGTCAGCGGTGACGCCATGGAAGTCTGGATCGGCGAGGCGACGCCGCTGACCGCGCTCACGGAGCTGTCGCGCACGCTGCCTTACCGGCTGGTGCCGGTCCGCAAAGGCACCAAGGAACTCGCCGCTGCGATTTCCCGTGCCTATGCGCAGCAGGAGGGTTCCGCCGCCTCGGTGGTGGACGAAGTCGGCGGAGATCTGGATCTCTCGCGGCTGATGCAGGACATTCCGAAAATCGAGGACCTGCTCGAATCCGAGGACGACGCGCCGATCATCCGGATGATCAATGCGCTGCTCACGCAGGCGTCCCGCGACAATGCCTCGGACATCCACATCGAGCCGTTCGAGAGTTATTCGATGGTCCGATTCCGGGTGGACGGCACCCTGCGGGACGTGGTCAAGCCCCGACGTGAACTGCATGCCGCCCTGGTGTCTCGCATCAAGATCATGGCGCAACTCGACATCGCGGAAAAGCGTCTGCCGCAGGATGGCCGTATCACATTGCGTATCGGCGGCAAGCCGATGGACGTCCGGGTCTCGACCCTGCCGACCGGCCATGGCGAGCGCGCGGTGCTGCGCCTGCTGGACAAGGAAGCGGGCCGGCTCGACCTGGCCAAGCTCGGCATGGCCAGCGGCTCGCTGACCACCTTCGACCGCCTGATCGCGCAGCCCCACGGCATCGTGCTGGTGACCGGTCCGACCGGTTCGGGCAAGACCACGACGCTCTATGCAGCGCTCTCGCGTCTCGATTCCAGCACCACCAACATCCTGACGGTGGAGGACCCGATCGAGTACGACCTGGAGGGCATCGGGCAGACGCAGGTGAACCCGCGCATCGACATGACCTTCGCCAAGGCGCTGCGCTCCATCCTGCGCCAGGATCCGGACGTCGTGATGATCGGCGAGATCCGCGACCTCGAAACGGCCCAGATCGCGGTGCAGGCGTCACTCACCGGACACCTGGTGCTGGCGACTCTGCATACCAACGATTCGATATCGGCGGTCACCCGCCTGATCGACATGGGCATCGAGCCGTTCCTGCTGTCCTCCAGCCTGATCGGCATCGCCGCCCAGCGCCTGGTGCGAAAGCTCTGCCCGCAATGCCGTCAGGCCGATCCGGTCACCCGGGCGTGGCGGGCCGTCGGTTGCCTGGCCTGCAACAAGACCGGTTTTCAGGGACGAACCGGCATCTACGAACTGGTGACGGTCAACGACGAACTGCGGGGACTGGTGCATCGCAGTGCCTCGGAAGAAGAGCTGCGCAAATCGGCGCAGCGCAACGGCTTCCGATCGATGCGCGAGGACGGCCAGCGGTGGGTTCAGGCGGGAGTCACCTCGCTCGACGAGGTCGTGAGGGTCACCCGCGATTGACACGGGTGTGAACTGAGCCATGCCTGCCTACCGCTTCGACGCCGCTCATCCCAACGGCAAATTCGAGAAAGGAATCATCGACGCGGACTCGGCGCGCCAGGCGCGATCGCTGATCCGCGAGCGGGGACTGACCCCCCTTGAAGTCGAAGCGCTGGAGAACCGGCAGGCAATCAGCGGCAGCACGGTCATCGGCGGGCGCCTGCGCGACGCCGACCTGGCCTCCTGCACGCGGCAACTGGCCAGCCTGCTGTCGGCGCGCCTGCCGCTGGAGCGGGCGCTCAATGCGGTGGTGGAGCAGGCCGAGTCATCGAGGGTGAGGGAGCGGTTCGCCGCGGTCAGGAGCGATGTGGTCGGCGGCCAGACGCTCTCCCAGGCGATGGCCAAGTTTCCACGCGACTTTCCGGACACCTATCGGGCCCTGATAGGCGCCGGCGAGCAATCCGGCGACCTCGCGAAGGTGATGGCGAAGCTGGCCGACTATGTCGAGTCCCGGACGGCGCTGGTTTCCAAGGTCAAGATGGCCTTCACCTACCCGGCCATCGTCACGTTCGTGGCACTGGCGGTGATCGTCGCGCTATTGACCTACGTGGTTCCTCAAGTGGTGGGGGTGTTCAACCAGACCCGCCAGAAGCTGCCCCTGCTCACCGTCATCCTGATCCAGGTATCCGATTTCGTCCGGGTCTATGGCTGGGTGGTGCTGGCGGCGATTGCCGCGGCGGTGACCGCATTCCGCTATTCCCTGCGCGCGCCGACCGCCCGCCTTGCCTTTGACCAGCGCCTGCTGCGCATGCCGATGTTCGGTCGCCTGATCCGCGGGGTCAACACGGCGCGCTTCGCCTCGACCCTGGGGATACTGACCGGCAGCGGCGTGCCGCTGATCAGGGCGCTGGAAGCCGGCTCGGCCACCCTGAGCAACGCATCTCTCAAAGAGAACGTGATGGATGCGCTCGCGCGGGTGCGCGAGGGCGTCCCGCTGGCGCGCGCACTCGGCGCCGGCAAGCAATTTCCCCCGATGCTGATCCACATGATCGCCAGTGGCGAAGCCACGGGGGAACTCCCCGAGATGCTGGAGCGGGCTGCACAAACCATGAGCCAGGACGTCGAGCGGCGGACCCTGACAATGACCACGCTGCTCGAGCCTATCCTTATCTTGATAATGGGTGCGATCGTCCTCATGATCGTTCTGGCGGTACTGTTGCCGATTATCGAGATCAACCAGCTGGTCAAGTAGTTGACGGCTGGTGTTGCCCATCGGGCTGCAAGGAGAAGGGAATGCTGTGGTTACTTCGGATTCGCCGCCTGTTCACCGCCACCGGTCGTGAGGCCCTGATCCTCTGGTACGCCTTTCGCAATCCGGCCACACCCAAGGCGATCAAGGCGGGGTCGGTTTTTCTGGCGCTCTATCTGCTGAGCCCTATCGACCTGCTGCCGGATTTTGCGCTTCTGGTCGGCTGGGCGGATGATCTTGCCCTGCTGATGGTCGGCATTCCGTTCCTGGTGAGCAAACTGCCCCCGCGGGTGCTGGCGCAGGCCGCGGAGATGGCGGATCGGCGACTCGGCCGATTCGGTGCCCGGGCCAGCGCACGCTGACCACTCAGAGCTTCATCGGTGTGTGGTAGCCGGTCAGTTCCAGGTAACCGAGCCCCATTCGCCGACCCTGCGTGTCGAGAACACGGACGGCGCCCTCCCAGTAGATAGTGCCGGTGGAGCCGCGGCTGTCGAGTTCCTGGTCATCGAAGAGGGGCTCCAGGCGCAGGCGGCGGCCCGGCAGTTCCAGCGCCATGGCGACCGGGTAAGTCGCGAGCGTGCGTGGGGATTGCCAGGTGCGGATCACGTCGAAGCCGACCGGGGCGATCTCCTCGGTTCGACCGTCGGGATGCCTCAGGGCGCAGTAGGTCCATAGCGGACCGGCACCGCGGTCGGCCGCGCCGGGCGAGTCCCGCCGCCGTCTGATCCTGAACGCAACCAGGGCGCTGCCGTCGTCCAGATTGATGCCCGTCCAGTCCCAGCCTTCGGCGGCCGGGTCGAGGACGGTCGTCGACCATTCGTGGTCGAACCAGGCCACTCCCCGGACCGCCTTGTCGTCGACCCGGCCGGTCACCTGCAGCTGCACGCGGCTGTAGTAGTGGCTCGCCTGATCGGGTAGCGGCCCTTTCCGGGAGAAGCCGTCGGTTCCCTGCAGCCAGGGCTGGCGCGTCGCGTCACCCGGCTCGCCCGGAGGCGTGAGCAGGAGGTCGAGCGAGAACGCCTGATCGCGAATGACGGCACGATAGCGATCGTCCGGTTGGCGCAGAAGCCGCCAGTCGCCGATCCGGACGTCGGTATCGTCGACCGCAGATCGAACGCCGGGAGATCCGGCCCGGCCGGCGCGCTGCGCGTGCAGGGCGCGACGGTTCTCCGGTCGCATCAAGGCCGCATGGGCGAAGAGCAGCTGGGTGGGCGCGAACCGGCTCGGATTTTCGTCGGGATGGCTGGTGCGCACGCGAAAGAACGTGACCTGGAATCCCAACCGGTCGTCCAGCCAGCCGGTGAGATACCACCACTCGGTACGAAAGCCGGTGTGCGCGCCGAAGTCCCTGGGGAAGCTCAGGCGATAGTCGGGATTGGCCGCAGGATACTGGTGAGGGCGGCCCGGAAAAGCCTGCGCAAGTGCACGCCCGCCCGCGGCGCAGCCGGCAGCGGCGCCCAGCAGCAGCAGCGAATGCCTGCGGTCGGTCATGACCTCACCAGTCCTGCCGCACCGCTTGCAGCGGGCCGGCGGCACTGGCGCTGCGGGCCGCCAGCACGGCCGTCAGCACGGCGGTGCCGAGCAGCGCCAGGGCGCTCGGCACCAGTATGGACAGCGGTATCGACAGGTCCATCGTCCAATGGAAGGATTGCGGATTGACCCGCTTGATCAGGATCACGCCGATCAGCAGACCGATCGCTCCGCCCCAGATCAGCGCGATCAGGGTGCCGGCGCAGGCTTCGATGGCGAGCTGGCCCATCACCATGAGCCGTGATACACCCAGATGGCGCAGCATGCCGAATTCGCGCGCGCGATTCAGCGCTTCCGCCGCGTAAGTGCTGGCGACGCCGAACAGGCCGACCACGATGGCAATGGCTTCCAGCACGTAGGTCACTGCGAAACTCCGATCGAAGATGCGAAGTGACAGCGCCCGGATGTCGGCGGCGCTCCGGAAGCTGGCCTGCGCCAGAACCGGCGCGGCGGACCGGATGTCCGCGATGACGCGGCCCGCGGCGTCCGGGTCCGCCAGCCACACCGCCACATCCGAGACGGTGCCGTCCCCCGTCAGCGCGCGATAGTCGGCAAGATCCATGGTGATCGCACCCGTCTGGCGGGCATAGTCCCGCCACACGCCGGCGACGAATACCCGCTGCTGCCTGCCCGCGAGCGGAATGGACTGCAACGACCCTGCTTCGAAGCCGTACAGGGACACCATGGCTTCGGAGGCGTACACCGCGACGGCGCCGGCATCCCGCGGCATCTGCAGCGGTGCGCCGCTCAGCGGCAGTTGCTGTTCGATCGGCCGATCGGTGAGGCTGCGGGCCAGCAACAGTACGGGAGCGCGGCCGGGATCGAGGGCAAGGTCCACTGATCGCAGGAACTGGACCCGGTCGATGCCCGGGATCGCGGCAATCGCATTTTGCGCGCTCGGGTCGATCGATCCTTCCAGCACCGCCGGGGCGCGGCCGTACAGGTCTGCCGGGAGCACCCGCAAGAGCCAGTCGTCCACCGACAACCTGAAACTCGAGACCATGATGACCATGGCGCAGGTGAGCGCAAAGCTGGCGACGACGCCGGCCAGGGCGACGGCCGCCGACGCCGGGGCCTGGGTCTGCCGGGTCAGCGCGAGCCAGGCGCCGGGATGGCGCCAGAGCGCGCGCGCAGCCCTGCGACTGAACCAGCCGAGCACCCGCTCGATGACCAGAGGTACGAGGCTGACTCCGGCGAACAGGAAGGCGGCGATGGCCAGGTAGGCGGCCACCGGCAGTCCCGCCACCGGCGGTGCCAGCAGCAGGCCCAGGCCCAGGACCACCAGTGCCGCAGCGATGCGTGCCGGCCGCAGCCGGCGAAACGTGGCTTCCTGGCTGCCACTCTTGAGGACCTGGGCGGCGGGCAGATGCCGCGCCGAACGCGCCGGTGCGAGCGATCCGAGCACGGCCGTGATGCAGCCCAGGGCGCCGAAACCGAGCACGGCGAGTGGCCGCACGGCAAGGGATCCTGCGCCGCTGCTGAAGTAGCCGCCACCGAGATCGCCGCCGACGGTATTGAGCAGCAGGTAGGCCAACCCGATTCCGCCGGCCATGCCCAGCAGCGATCCCCACAGTCCCACCAGCGCACCCTGCCAGAGAAGCGCCCGGGTCGCAGTGCCGGGAGCGGCGCCCAGCACGATCACCAATGCCATCTCCTGCTGCTGGCGGACCGCGGCGAGCGACAGGGTGGCGAAGACGATGAAGCCCCCGGTCAGCAAGGCGACCAGCGCGAGGACGCTGAGGTTGACGCGATAGGCGCGAGAGAGGTTGGACATCCGCTGCTCGTCGGCTTCCGGCGTGACGATCTGCACCCCGTCCGGCAGCACGTCTCGTAGACGGTCCAGGGTTGTCCGGCGGGCGCTACCCGGCTCCAATTTGAGATCGATGCGGCTGAGCCTGCCGACCGCGCCGAATGCCCATTGCGCGGCGCCGAGGTCCATGACCGCCAGCACCTGTCCGGGTGCCGCGCCCGGGACGCGGCCGGCCACCGCCAATCGGGTCGGGTGCGATCCCTGGTCGATCAGCAGTGCGCGGGCAGGAAAAGCCGCTTCGGCCGCCGCGGACAGGAAGACCGCGTCGGGCTCGAACAAGCGGAACGTCGCCCCGGATCCGTAACCCGAACCCTGGGCCTCGGGTGCGACCGGCAGCAGGCCCGGCGTGACCCGTGCCGCGGTGAAGAGATCGATTGCAACCAGCTTGAGGGATTCCCTTGGCGCATCCCGGGGCGATGCGGGGCCCGGGGGGCGCGATTCGACCCGCGATTCGACCCGCGGGTAGAGCTCGAGTTCGAGCACGGGGCTGGCGACTGCGATACCGGCAAGCCCGGCGACGGTGTCCAGCAAAGCTTCGTCGAGGAATCCCTGCGAGGCCCGGATCTGCGCATCGGCGTCACCATTGACGGTAGCGATCGCCTGGCGAAACGAGTCGAGGGCGGAGGCATTCACCAGGTGTATGGCCAGTGCCAGCATGACCCCGATGGCGACGGCCGCGACGCTGGCCATCGTCCGCCCTGGCTGGGCGCGGAACTGCGCGTGCCGCAGCCAGCGCAGCACGGTGGCGGCACCGCGTTCCGGTGTCATGCGGTCACGACGCCCTCGGGCGTGAGCCGCAGCACCCGATCGGCGATTCGCTCCGCCTGTGCCGAGTGCGTGACCATCAGCAGCGCCGCGGCGCGGCTGCGCACCTGTTCCGCCAGCAGGTCGATGGCGGCCGCCGCCGTGCGCGGATCGAGATTGCCGGTGGGCTCGTCGGCGAGGATCAGGGCAGGGTGATGAACCAGCGCCCGCGCCAGGGCCACCCGCTGCTGTTCGCCGCCGGAGAGTTCGCCGGGAAAGCTCTGCTCCCGTCCAGCCAGTCCCACGTTCTCCAGCATGGCCCGCGCGGCCGAGCGGGCGTCAGCCTCGTCGATACCGTTGAGCAGCAGCGGCAGCGCGGTGTTCTGCCACACGTGCAGGTGCGGAATCAGGTGAAAAGCCTGGAATACGAAGCCGAGGCTGTGCCGGCGGATGGCGGCCAGGCTGCGGTCGTCGAGGCCGCGCAGGGACTTGCCCTGCAGTACGACGTCGCCTTCGTCGGCGCTGTCGAGACCGGCGCACAGATTGAGCAGCGTGGACTTGCCCACGCCCGATTCGCCGATCAGTACGACCCGTTCGCCGGGGCGCACCTGCAGCGAGACGGCACGCAGAACCCACCGGTGGGCGTCGAAGCGCCTGGAAACACCCCTGAGGTCCAGGATCGGCTCTGCCGCAGGCAGGGCGCGCTCGGCTCCCGGCAGGCCGGGAGCGGGCGAAGCGGCGATCGCGGTCGTGTCCGCTGCCTCCGTCCTCAGTGGGCGATGCCGCCCACTACCGTGGAGAAGCCGCAATCGACATAGGTGATTTCAGAGGTCACGCCGGCCGCCAGGTCCGACAGCAGGAAGGCTGCCACGTTGCCGACGTCGTCGATGCTGACGTTGCGCCGCAACGGCGCGTTCGCGGCCACGAAGTCGAGGATCCCGGAGAATCCCTTGATGCCGGATGCGGCCAGGGTCTTGATCGGTCCCGCAGAAATGCCGTTGACCCGAATGCCCCGGGGACCGAGTGACTCGCCGAGGTAACGCACGCTGGCCTCGAGCGATGCCTTGGCGAGTCCCATCGTGTTGTAGTTGGGCAGAGTCCGGACGGCGCCCAGGTAGCTCAGCGTGAGCATGGCCGCCTGGCGGCCTGTCATGAGGGGCAGCGCCGCCTTGGCAAGGGCCACGAAACTGTACGAGGAGATGTCGTGCGCGATCCGGAAGGATTCCCGGCTTGCGCCCTCGAGAAAGTCCCCCGCGATCGCCTCCCGTGGGGCGTAGGCCACCGCGTGCACGAGGCCGTCGAGTCCTTGCCACTGCCCGTCGATCGACGCCATCAGGGACGCGATCTGGTCGTCGTCGGCGACATCGCAGGGAAAGACGAGATTGGAGCCGCATTCGGCTGCCAGTTCCCCGACCCGGTCCTTGAAGCGATCGCCCTGATAAGTGAAGGCCAGTTCCGCGCCTTGCGCCTGGCAGCGTTTGGCGATGCCGTAGGCGATCGAGCGGTTGGAAAGCAGGCCCAGGATGAGGATGCGTTTACCCGACAGAAACCCCGAATGCGCCACGTGATGCCCCTCAAGAAATGAACGCAGGGATTGTCGCATGCCCGACTGGCCCTAGAATCCGAAGCCATGAGTCGCCTTCCGTCTCCCGACCCCATGCAACGGCGCTTCTTCCAGGAGCGGGCAGTCCGGCCGCCCTCGATGCAACGATGGCTGACCGGGGCGGGCGTATTCCTGCTGGCCTTGTTCGCGGCCTTGCCGGCTGCCGAGGCCGCTTATGCGATGGCCTGGGGTGCGAAGCCGAAATACCCCAGCGACTTCAAGCATTTCGACTACGTGAATCCCGACGCCCCCCGCGGGGGCTCGCTCAACCGGGATGGTTTCGGTTCCTTCGACAAGCTCAATCCGTTCACCCTGCGCGGAATTGCCGGCGCAGGGCTCGGCGAGCTGATGTTCGAAACGCTGGGGGAGCAGAGCTGGGACGAGCCGTTCTCTGTCTATGGCCTGCTGGCCGAAGACCTCGAACTTGCACCCGACCAGCTGTCGGTCACATTCCGGCTGAATCCCGCCGCGAGGTTCTGGAACGGTGATCCGGTCATGGCAGCGGATGTCCGACACTCGTTCGAGATGCTGACCGGCAAGCTGGCCCATCCCCGCTACGGGCAGTACTTCGCGGACGTGAAGCAGGTCGTGGTGGTGTCGGAGCGCGTGGTCCGTTTTGATTTCCGCCAGCAGAATCATGAACTGCACCTGATCCTGGCAACAGGCCTGCCGATATTTTCGCGCAAATGGGGCGATGGTCAGCCGTTCGACCAGGTCGCCCTGCAGGAGCCGATCACCAGCGGGCCGTATCGCATCGAGGCGGTCGATTTCGGCAAGTCGATCGGATTTCGCCGGCTCGAGCAATACTGGGCCAAGGATCTGTCGGTTCGCCGCGGCATGTTCAACTTCGACCGGATCACATACAAGTACTTCAAAGACGAGACGGCGCGCCTGGAGGGCTTCAAGGCGGGGGAATACGACTGGATATTCGAGAACTCGGCCAAGAACTGGGCGCGCGGCCATACCGGCCGGCACTACGCCAGCGGCGACCTGATCAAGAAATCCTTCCCTCACGCAAACGTCGCCGGCATGCAGGGTTTCGCCCTGAATATGCGCCGCCCGCTGTTTCAGGACCAGCGTGTACGCCAGGCGCTGGCGCTGGCGTTCGACTTCGAATGGATGAACCGCCAGGTTTTCTTCAATCAGTACACCCGCACCGCCAGCTACTTCGCCAACAGTCCGATGGCAGCGCAAGGCCGTCCACGCGGCGCTGAACTCGCACTGCTGGAGTCGCTGCGCGACCGGCTCGACCCGGCCGTCTTCGGTGAGGTGCCGGTGCCGCCGACCACGACCGCGCCCGGATCGCTGCGCGAGAACCTCCGGCAGGCCCTCACCCTGCTCAAGGATGCCGGCTGGGCGGTGGCCGGTGACGGCAGGCTGCGCAATGCCCAGGGACAGTCCTTCGACTTCGAGGTACTGAGCTACTCTTCGGCGATCGAGCGGATTGCCGTGCCTTGGGCCCGCAACCTGGCGCGGATCGGCATCGGCGTGAGCCTGCGCACCACCGACCCCGCTCTTTTCCAGCGCCGCCTCGACAACTTCGAATTCGACGTGACCACCCATTCGTTCGGGATGAGTTCGACCCCCGGCAACGAGCTCTTCCAGATGTTCTCCGCCGCTGCCGCGGATCAGCCGGGTTCGGACAATCTGCCTGGTATCCGCAATCCCGCCATCGAGGCCATCATCGACAAGCTGGTGCGGTCAAGAACCCGTCAGGAGCTCGAGGCGGCGGCGCGGGCGCTGGACCGGGTGCTGCGCAACGGCTGGTACATGGTGCCTCATTTTCACCTGGCCACGCACCGGGTCGCTTTCACCCATCGGCTGGACTATCCGCAACGATTGCCGATCTACTATGCGGCCCAGCCCTGGATGTCCCGGACCTGGTGGTTCAAGCCGGATACCCGCGTCGACGACCCAACGCCCGCCAAGTCTGCCGACAGCCGATGATCGTCTACGTCCTGAAGCGCCTCGCCCTGATGGTTCCGACCTTGTTCGGCATCCTGCTGGTCAGCTTCGCCATCATTCAGTTCGTGCCGGGCGGTCCGGTGGATCAACTGATGCAGGAACTGCGCGGCCGCGGGCAGGGTGGTGAGGTCACGGTGGCGGTGCCGGGGTATCGCGGCGCCCAGGGCATCGATCCGCAGCGTCTGAAGCAGATCAACGAGATGTACGGCTTCGACAAACCGGCCAGCCAGCGCTTCGTCGAGATGATAAAGCGCTACCTGCGGTTCGATCTCGGCACCAGTTACTTCTACCAGAAGTCGGTGTGGAACCTCATTCTCGAGAAACTGCCGGTCTCGATGAGCCTGGGTATCTGGAGCTTCCTCATCGTGTATGGCGTGTCGATTCCGCTGGGCATTGCCAAGGCGGTGCGTGACGGCAGCCGGTTCGACCTCTGGACCAGTACCTTCATCCTGGTCGGATATGCCATCCCGGGGTTCGTGCTGGGCGTGGCACTGCTGGTGCTGTTCGGCGGTGGCTCGTTCTGGGCGCTCTTTCCGCTGCGCGGGCTGACCTCGGACGACTGGGCGCAGTTGAGCCTGGCCGGCAAGGTGCTCGATTATTTCTGGCACCTGGCAATGCCGCTGGCCTGCCTGATTGTCGGCAGCTTCGCGGTCACCACGATTCTCACGAAGAACGTGTTTCTTGAGGAAATCCGCCGCCAGTACGTTCTGACGGCCCGGGCCAAAGGCCTGTCCGAGCGAAGCGTCTTCTACAAGCACGTCTTTCGCAATGCGCTGATCCCCCTGGTGACCGCCTTTCCGGCCGCGTTCGTCGGTGCCTTCTTCACCGGTTCGCTGCTGATCGAGGCCTTGTTCTCGCTCGACGGTCTCGGCCTGCTGTCCTACGACGCGATCCTCAAGCGGGACTATCCGGTCGTACTCGGTTCCCTCTATGTCTTCTCGCTGATCGGACTGCTGACCAAACTGGTCACCGACATCGCCTACACCTGGGTGGATCCGCGGGTGAAATTCAGCGGTAACGGCTGATGTCCCGGGCGACGCCGGCATCCGGGCAGCCTCCCGCCATGTCGCCGAGGCAGCGGGCGTGGTCGCGCTTTCGCCGCCATCGTCGCGGCTACTGGAGCCTCTGGATCTTCATCGCGGTGATCGTACTGACGATGTTCGCGGAAATGCTGTCGAACGATCGACCGATCCTGGTGCGCTATGACGACGGCTACTACATCCCCCTGTTTCACGATTATCCGGAAACGACCTTCGGCGGGGACTTCCTGACGAAGACCGACTATCACGATCCGTACATCGTGGAGCAGCTGACGACCGGGGGCAACTGGGTGGTCTGGCCGCTGAACCGCTACCGCTTCGATACCCTCAACTACTTCGCGCCAAGTCCGAACCCTGCGCCGCCGTCGTCGATCAACTTCTTCGGCACCGACGATCGCGGCCGCGATGTGCTGGCCAGGCTGCTCTACGGCCTGCGGATTTCCGTCTGGTTCGGACTGGCGCTCACCGCAATCGGCATGGCGCTGGGCATCCTGGCCGGCGCGATCCAGGGATATTTCGCGGGCCGCATCGATCTGACCATGCAGCGCGTGATCGAGGTGTGGTCATCGATTCCGGAACTCTATCTGCTCCTGATCCTCGCCTCGATCTTCGAGCCCAGCATCTGGGTGCTGCTGGGAATCCTCTCGCTCTTCGGCTGGATGGGTCTGTCGGACTACGTCCGCGCCGAGTTCCTGCGCAATCGCGGCCTGGAGTACGTGGCCGCGGCGCGCGCGTTGGGCCTGCGCCGGCGCACCATCATCACCCGGCATGTACTGCCGAATTCGCTCACCCCGGTCATCGCCTTCCTGCCGTTTCGCATGAGCGCCGCCATCGTCGCCCTGACCAGCCTGGATTTCCTCGGACTGGGAGTGCCACCGTCCACCCCCAGCCTGGGCGAATTGCTGGCACAGGGCAAGGCCAATCTGGATGCCTGGTGGATCTCGCTGCCGACATTTGCAGTGCTGGTCGGAATCCTGCTGCTGCTGATCTTCATTGGGGAGGCACTGCGCGATGCCCTCGATACCCGCAAGAACTGACCCGGCGACGCCACTGCTGGTGGTGGACGGACTCACCGTCGATTTCGTCGATGCAGGCAGCGGCTATCGCAACCGCGTGGTCGACGATGTCAGTTTCTCGATCGCGCGCGGCGAGCGCTTTGCGCTGGTCGGCGAATCCGGGTCCGGCAAGACCGTGACCGCCCAGGCGATCATGCGGTTGCACGACGATGCGGTCTACAGCGGCTCGATCCGCTTCGAGGGCAAGGAATTGCTGACCGCGAGCGGTCGCGAAATGCGGGCCATCCGCGGCCGCGAAATCGCGATGATCTTCCAGGAGCCGATGGCCGCACTCAATCCGCTGTATTCGATCGGCGAACAGATCGGCGAGGTCCTGCAATTGCACCAGGGGCTGACTCGGCCCCAGGCGAGGGCGCGGGCCGTGGAACTGCTGGCGCGAACGCAGATCAAGGAGCCGCAGCGCCGGATCGACAGCCTGCCGCACCAGCTCTCCGGAGGCCAACGCCAGCGGGCCATGATCGCGATGGCGCTGGCGTGCCACCCCAAGCTGGTGATCGCCGATGAACCGACCACCGCGCTGGACGTGACCATCCAGGCGCAGATCATGGCGTTGCTCGCGGAACTGCAGAAGGAGTTCGGCATGGCCGTGCTGCTGATCACCCACGACCTGCCGCTCGTGCGCGTCTTTGCGGAGCGGGTCGGCGTGATGTGCGACGGCCAGATCGTGGAGCGGGGCAGCACCGCCGACGTCTTCGAAGCCCCGGTGCATGAATACACCCGGCGTCTTATCGACGCGCGGCCCCAGCGCATGGTCAGCGAGATGACCGACCCCCAGGATGACACCGAGGCGCCGGTGCTGAAGACCCGCCGGCTGTGCTGCACCTTCGTGAGCAGTGCGGGATGGTTCAAACGCAATCGATTCGAAGCCCTGAAAGGAATCGACCTGACCCTGGCCCCGGGCCGGACCCTCGGCGTCGTCGGCGAGTCGGGATCCGGCAAGACCACGCTGGCCATGGCCATCCTGCGGCTGGCAAGCGGGGACATGAGCGGCCAGGTCACCGTGGCCGGCAAACGCATCGACGAGTTGTCCGACTCGGCCTTGCGGCCGCACCGGCGGATGTTCCAGATGGTTTTCCAGGATCCGTTCAACTCGCTGTCGCCGCGGCTCAACGTCGCCAGGATCATCGGCGAGGCCCTCGAGTTGCACCATCCGGAGATGTCCGCCTCCGAGCGCAAGGCCGCGGTCGAGCAGGCGCTGGTCGAGGTGGGGCTGGAGCCGTCAATGGCTCAGCGCTTCCCGCACGAGTTCTCCGGCGGTCAACGCCAGCGCATCGCCATTGCGCGCGCGCTGGTGCTCAAGCCTAGGGTGCTGGTGCTCGACGAACCGACCTCGGCGCTGGACCTGACGGTCCAACTCCAGGTCCTGAAACTGCTGATCTCACTGCAGCAGCGTTACGGTCTGAGCTATCTGCTCATTACGCATGACCTGGCGGTGATCCGCGCCATGGCGCACCGCGTGCTGGTGATGAAGGACGGCGTCGTGGTGGAGCAGGGACCCGTGGAGCAGATCTTCACCGCTCCGGCCGATCCCTACACTCGTACGCTGCTGGCCGCCGTCAAGCAGCTGGATGCCGCCTAGACGGCGTCCGGATGCCGCCTAGACCGCGCTGCCCGCGGCGGTGTGGTTGGCGGTGCTGGTGGTTTTGGCCGGCACCTTGGACCGCGTCTGGTCGGTGACCCGCACCGGGGTTTTCGAGCGGGCCGCGCTGCTGCGCGCAACCGGCTTCGGCGCCGCGCGCGTGGCTTTGGTGGCGCGCTTCGGGTTTCGTTTGCCGGCGTCCTGCTTGTGCGGTATCGCCACGGACTCGACCGACACATCGGTTGATTGACGGCTGGATGCACGGACCATGACCGGCTCGCTGCGGTTGACGATCTGGCGGTTGCCGGTTTCGGTCACCAGAACTGTCTGCGTGCTCGCTCTCGCCACCATGACTCTGGCGCCGGTGGACATCTTGCCCAGGTTGCCGTTCATCGCGGTCAGCTGGGACACGGTCAGTCCGTAGCGGCGGGCAATACTCGCGGAAGTTTCGCGACGTCCGACCTGGTGATAGCGGGCCGGGATGCTGACCATCTGATAGATGCGGGCGCCGGCGAAGTCCTCCACGAGCGTTTCGTCTTTGACGTTCTTCGATGGCGCCAGGATCTGGGTGCCGCCGAGGACCTTGACGTTGGGTGCGATGCTGTTCGCGCGCAGCAGTTCCGCGGTGGGGATGCCGCCACGGCGGGCCACGTCGTCAAGCGACTCGTTGGGCTTCAGCGTATAGGGCTGCCAGCTGGCAAAAACTTTCTCCGCCATTTCGTGACGTACGATCGCTGCGGTAAAGGCATCGATCTTGTCGGCGGGAATCTTCAGCACGTTGTTCTTGCTGGCTGCGATGACCGGACGATTGTGCGCCGGATTCAAGGCGACGAAGTCGGCCACCGACATCTGCGCGAACTCGGCGGCCAGCTTGAGATCGATGGGGCGCGTTTTCTCCACGGTCACGAAATAGGCCTTGTCCGGCAGCGCGGGCAGGGTCAGGCCGAGTTCGTCCGCCTGCATCACGATGTGCTTGAGGGCGATCAGCTTGGGCACGTAGTGGCGGGTCTCGGTCGGCATGGTCAGGCTCAGGTAATCGGTGCCCTTGCCCTGTGCCTTGTTCTTCTTGACGGCCCGGGCGACGGCGTTCTCCCCCCAGTTGTAGGATGCGAGCGCGAGGAACCAGTCGTTACCGTGCATCTCATAGATAGTCTGCAGGTAGTCCAGTGCGGCGCGGGTCGATTGGACCACGTCGCGGCGGTCGTCCACCCACCAGTTCTGAGACAGGTCGTACTGCTTGCCGGTCGAGGGGATGAATTGCCAGAGTCCGGCCGCCTTGGCCGACGACAGGGCCACCGGATTCATCGCGCTCTCGACGAAGGGCAGCAGCGCCAGTTCGGTGGGCATGCCCCGCTTTTCGATCTCTTCGACGATGTAGTGCAGGTAGCGCGAACCGCGATCGAACATGCGCTCAAGGTAATCCGGGCGATCGAGGTAGAACTTTTCCTTCTGGGCAACCAACGCGGTGTTCAGCTCCGGCATGGCGAATCCAGCCCGGATGCGGCCCCAGAGATCGCGCTTGGCCAGGTTCATCCGGGTGATTTCGTCCAGAGACGTCCCGCCGCCGGCTTCTTTGGCGGCCTGCGTGTC
Source organism: uncultured beta proteobacterium (assembly GCA_963834335.1). Taxonomy (GTDB): domain Bacteria; phylum Pseudomonadota; class Gammaproteobacteria; order Burkholderiales; family Burkholderiaceae_E; genus Lautropia. The sequence continues at coordinate 1,645,617 of CAWIBK010000009.1, forward strand.
CGGGCCAGTCGGTTTGTAAACGGTGCCGGTAGCGGCCGATACGGCGGCTTTGGCGCCTGCCTGATCGGCAACACCGGTGGTTACAGGGCCTGCCCCGGCCGGTTTGCCCGGGTGGGCGCCGGTCTGGGACACGATTGGTGCGGGGGCCGAGCCCCCGCCGGAGTCCTGCGGCAGGCTCGTGCATGCACCGAGCACGCCGAGAATCCCCAGCATGCCGGCGGTCTGCCAGCCCAAGCGGGCGGGTCGATCCGGTTTGGGGATTGTCGGGCGGGACTCAGTGAGGATTCGGGAAAGACCGCGAACTGCACCGCGACCGTCAGGCGAACCAGCTGTGTTCAAGATGCGTAGCACGTATCTTTCCTAAGCGGTTGTTTTAGCGGGGAATTATGTCAAGAGTATCGAATTTAACACAGCCGTGCGCAGCGAACACCGATCGACGGTCAATTTCAACCGGTAAACGGCGTGACCAAATGTAAAAATAGACGCCGGGTGGTGATCCAGGCCATTCAGCCGAGCCGTAGTTGTCGCTGGACGCGCGAACCGGGACAATATCCGGATATCCGGCCCCCTCAATCGCCGGCATGAAATCTCCGGGACGAAATCCTGTGTCACCCAGGCTGTTGAAGTCATGACCGAACCTGTCAATCCCGGTCCGCGCCCGCGGCCTCCCGACGACGCCACCGATGCGCGGGCCGCTTCTTTGTCGCAACCGGATCCGGCGTGGGAAACATGGCTGGCGTCGCCCCCGGCCCAATACGTCATGCGATGGGAGACCGAACAGCTCAGCAACACGGTGGTCGATATTTTCGGCTACTACGCGCTGCAGCTCGGATTCCTGGAACTGGATGCGCTCGCCGCCAACCGCATGCCTCATCGGATCCGGGTGACTACCCGATCCCCCGCGATCTCGGCTGGCGCGCCCAAGGCTGATCTCGTGGTGAGCGGATTCGACGAACTGCCGCTGGACTCGCAGTCGGTCGACCTGGTGGTGCTGGCGCACCAGCTGGAATTCAGCCCGGATCCGCACCAGATCCTGCGCGAGGTCGATCGGGTGTTACGGCCGGAGGGCAGGCTGGTGGTGGTCGGCATGAATCCCCTCTCGCTCTGGGGCCTGCGGCAGTCGGTCGCCCGGCGGCCGATCGCACCGTTTCTCCCGCCTACCGGACAGTTTATCGCCGTACCGCGACTGCGGGACTGGATGAAACTGCTCAGCTTCGAAATCGACAGCGGCCACTATGGTTGCTACGCGCCACCATGCCGTACGGTCAAGTGGCTGGAGCGCATGCGTTTCATGGAGAGAGCGGGGGACCGCTGGTGGCCGATCTGCGGCGCCGTCTACATGGTTTCGGCGGTGAAGCGCGTGCGCGGCATGCGCCTGGTCGGGCCGGCCTGGAAGCGCCGACCGGCACCGAAAGCCGCACCCGCAGTTGCCGTCAGCGGGCGTGTCGGCAACGGCCGCGCCATCAGCGATCGTACATATAGTCGCGAGTCAGGGGTAATCCTGCCGTTTCGGCGCCGCTCTTGACGACCAGCAACTGGTAGATGTTCATCCATTGCCGCGAGAAACCCAGCGCACAGCCCGCCAGGTAGATGCGCCAGATCCGCGCCTGCCGCTCTCCGACGAGTTCCGTGAGTTTCGGAAGCGCCTGTTCAAAGCGTCGTGACCAGTGCTCGCAAGTCAGTGCGTAGTGGCGCCGCAACGACTCGGCGTCCACCAGTTCCAGTCCGGCGGCGGAGAGTTCACGGATGGCAAGCGAGACATGGGGCAATTCACCGTCGGGGAACACGTAGCGGTCGATGAATTCGCCGACGCCGCGCCCGACGGCACGACTCTCGGTGTCGCTGGCCGTGATGCCATGGTTCATCGCCACGCCACCCTCACGCAGCAGGTTGGAGACGATTTCGAAGTACTTGCCCAGGTTCTTGAGGCCGACGTGTTCGAACATGCCGATCGAACTGATCTTGTCATAGGGGCCGTCGGCGACATCGCGGTAGTCCTGCAAGCGGATGTCAATCCGATCCTGCAGCCCCGCGGATTGCACCCGCTGGCTCGCGAGCTCGAACTGCTTCTCCGAGAGTGTGACGCCGACGGCGCGCACGCCGTAGTGGCTGGCCGCATGAATGACCATCGCTCCCCAGCCGCAGCCGATATCGAGCAGGCGTTCCTCCGGCAGCAGTTTGAGCTTCCGGCAGATGAGGTCGAGTTTGTCGGCCTGGGCGGTGGCAAGATCTTCGGCGCCACTGCGGAAATAGGCGCACGAGTAGACCATGCGAGGATCCAGCCAGGTCGCGTAGAACTCGTTGGAGACGTCGTAGTGATACTGGATGGCCTTGCGGTCGGTGCCGCGGGTGTGACGCCCGAACCAGCTGGACGGTCCGCTGCCCTGCTCCGTCGTCCCGCTGGTATCGGCCAGCTGATCGGCAATTCCGACGATGTCGGCGATCGGACCCTCGAGGTCGATGGCGCCTTCGACATAGGCCTCGGCGAGATTGCCCAGCGTCGGGTTCATCAGGAGCCGGGCCGCGCCGAGGGAGTTCATTTTCAATCGCACCCGGGGGGAATCGTCGAGTTCCACCCGCTGGCCGTTCCACAACTCCAGGGCAACCGGGATCCGATGCTCCCGTTTCAGGCCCTCAAGATAGCGAGTGAATTTCTCAGCAAGCATCCCGGCACCTCTCATTCACCTCTTTAACTATTAAAATCCAAGACCGCGCCACGTACAAGCGGATTCCCCGCTGAACGCGCCGGTATCACAACGCAAGGATCGACATGACCAGATGGGTCGCCTACACCGACGGGGCTTGTGCGCCCAGCAACCCCGGACCCGCTGCGTGGGGGGCCGTCCTGCTGGCGCCGGGTGGCGGGGAAGTCGCCGCCCACAAGGGCTACATCGGCCATGGGACCAATCAGATCGCGGAACTGACCGCGGCTATCGAGGGCCTGTCGCTGACGCCCGAAGGTGCCCAGGTGGAACTGGTATCGGATAGTCAGTACGTGCTCAAGGGTCTGACCGAGTGGCGCGCGGGATGGGAGCGCAAGGGTTTTCGCAATTCCAAGGGAGAGACGGTGGCGAACCTGGCGTTGTGGAAGCGGCTGTTCGCGCTGGCCGACAAGCGGGACGTCAGCACTCGCTGGGTGCGCGGCCACAACGGCGACTTCCATAACGAGCAAGCCGATCAGCTGGCCAATGCCGCGCTGCGACAGGCGAGGACCGGCCAGCCGGCATGAGACAGATCACGCTGGACACGGAAACCACCGGTCTCGAACATGAGAACGGGCACCGCATCATCGAGATCGGTTGCGTGGAAGTCATCGGCAGGCGCCTCACGCAGCGGAACCTGCACTTCTACCTGAATCCGGAAAGAGAGATCGACGCCGCGGCGTCGCAGGTCCATGGCATGACCCTGGACGACCTGCGGGACAAGCCGCGCTTCGCCGAGATCGCGGATGAGTTCCTGGCGTTCTGTGAAGGCGCTGAGATCATCATCCACAACGCGGCCTTCGATGTCGGATTCCTGGACGCGGAACTTTCCCGATTGGGCAAAGAGTCGTTTCGGCGGTGCTGCGCCGGTGTCGTCGATACGCTGGCCCTGGCCAAGGAGCAGTATCCGGGCAAGCGCAACAACCTGGACGCGCTTTGCGAGCGGCTGATGGTGCCGAATGCGCACCGTAAAGTTCACGGCGCCTTGCTCGATGCGGAATTGCTGGCCGAGGTTTACCTCGGCTTGACGCGCGGCCAGGGAACTTTCGAGATTGCCTTGCAGTCGGGCGCGTCCGATCGTCATGTGATGCCGGGCGACGAGGTCTGGCCACCGACCGGGCTGCTGGTGCTGCGCGCCGGTGCGCGCGAACTCGCGGCGCATGACGAACTGCTCGAGGTCCTGGCGAAGCAGTCCGGCAAGGCTCCGTTGTGGCGGCGTTCCGCCCCGGAGGTGCGGGCGGATGCCGGCGCCCTGACGGCCGGCTGAGCAGCGCGCGACGCGGGCTCGGCAGGGCTGCCCGGAACGCCCCCAGGACGCGCTATTGCCCGATCGGATTCCGTTACACTGGCATTTATGTCCACCAAAGAACTTCGCGTGTCTCGTCGCTCACGAGACCGCTCAACCCATTTATCGCCCGACGCGGATGCGATGGTTGCGGCGTCGCTCGGCCTCGCCAATTCCGGAAGCCGATCCGAGGATCGCTTCTGGGAGCAGCAACTGGCACGCCTACTCGATCGGGTGCTGGACGCCGCCCACTCCGCCGCAATCACCTCCGCGCTCGAGCGCCTGAACCAGACCGATGGGGAAGCCTACGGCGCCCTGGTGGAAGCCGTTGAACATGCCGCAGAAACCGTTGTGGTGGAGCCCACGGCCAGCGCCAGCGTCGCTGACGGATTGCAGGTGCAGCCGGGACGCTATGGGCTGCTGCTGACCGCGCCGCTGGTTGCCTGGACCCGATTCGCGATCCCGTCAGGGGCGGTCACGCCGCAGGTGGCGCAGACACTGTCGCGCCTGTGGCAGGAACTGGTGCTGGCGCCGGGTGTCGTGTTCCGGATGGTCCCGTGGCTTTACAGTCTGGATCAGCTGCCGCGGGAGTTTTCAGACATGCGCAAGCTCACGCGCAAGCTGACCTCGGCGGCGGTGGCTGACAACGCACCCCGCATCGATTTCAAGAACCTGCCGGAGAGTGCGGAGATGCTGGCCGACACCCGCTTCCTGCTGGCCGTGGTGTCGGTCGACGATCCGCTCAAGCCGCTGTTTCGCTGGCAACTGGCCGGGCCGTCGCATGCGTCGCGGGTCCAGTGCCTGGAGCAGTGGGTGGAGAATGCACGGCCGCACCTCGAGCCGCTGCTGCCCGGCTGCGGCTTCGAATGCCTGCTCCCGGATGCGTACCACATCAATCTGCGCGAGTCCGATCGGCGGGTGCGCGCGTATGGCATCAAGGCCGCCGTGCACTTCCTGACTCACGCACTGGCGATCGACGCCAACGAGATCAAGGCCACCATCGGTGCCTTCGGCGCCGAGCGTATCGATGAGTACCGGATCGGCCTGACCGTGGGCGACGGCGACGAAGTGGCGCAAGGCGTGGTCTGGCCCCTGCTGGGCGCAGAGTCGGAGAACGACGAGCCGACTCCGCTGGAACGCATCAGGGAAGCCCTGCGTGAAGTGGGCGTGCAGGACATCGCGGTGTGGACTGAAGTGACCGAGCCGGAGTTCTGCGAAGACTGCGGCGCGCCTCTGTATCCGAGTCCTTCGGATGAGGTGGTACACGTCGAGATGCCGGAAGATACCGAACCCGCCAGTACCCAGTTTCACTGACCCGTGCCCTTCAGGGCGCGAGTCTTTCGCAGATCCATCCGGTTGTGCTTGCATCCTGAGTTTTCGGGAGATCGCCACGGCGAAAGGCGAGCCGGTCGTGAAGGCGCGAAGGACGGCCCTGCCAGAACTCCCAGCGCTCAGGCACCAGGCGGTATCCTCCCCAGTGCGGCGGACGCGGCGGATTCAAACCGAACTTGAGGCCGTAGTCCGCGGCCCGCGCCAGCAGCACGCCGCGGCCGCTGATGACAGTGCTCTGCTCGGATGCCCAGGCTCCGATCCGCGATGCCAGCGGCCGCGATTTGAAATAGTCGTCCGACTCGGCATCCGCGACTTTGCTGACCTGCCCCTCGATGCGGACCACCCGTTCCAGTTCGACCCAATGGAATTGCAGGGCGGCGGCCGGATTACCGGCAAGCTGGCGGCCCTTGCGGCTGAGATAGTTGGTGAACCAGACGAGCCCGTTCCGATCATAGCCCTTGATCAGCACGATCCGGGTCGAGGGTCGGCCGTCGGCGTCGACGGTGGCGAGCGTCATCGCATTCGGCTCCGGCAACTTGGCGGCCAGGGCCTCGTCGAGCCAGGCCCCGAACAGTTCCAGCGGATCGCCATTGGCGGTTGCTTCGTCGAGTTCGCCGCGTTGATAGCTCTTGCGCAGATCGGCAAGCGATTTCATCGAAGTCCCGCAAGATTGATCAGTTGGTGAAGTCCAGCGGCGGCGGTGTTTCCCAGGATGCTCGTCTTCAGCCCGGACGCGGCGAAGGCTGCTGTGTAGCGCGTCAGCAGCGCCGACTCACCGATCAGCACGATCGGGGTGTCCGCTCCCGCTTGCTGTTGCAGCCAGGCGGTGGCCGATACCAGTTCATGGCCGATCAGCAGTCCTGAGAGGTAATCCGACAGCACGGTGACCGGGAGACGGCCCGCGAGATGCATCGAGCGCACCGTGAACAGCTGCCGAAGGAGATCACCGGGGCCACTGTCGCGGGCGAGCGCAAGACCCTTGGCATAGGCCGCAGCAGATTCGGCGGTCGCCTCCTCTGCGGCCGCATCGCCCGCGGCCGAATCGCCTGCGGTCGACACGGTCGTCGGCATCAGCCGGCCGAGGATCGAATGCTGTTTCAGGGTGGCGAATACTTCCCCTGTCATGTAGGTGGCGAACTGTACGATCCGCTGGTTGCGGACCTGCACCCATTTGGAGTGGGTGCCGGGCAGCACGAAACACAGGTCTCGTACCGGCGGGGGACCGGCCGCGAGGGCGCCAATGACCTGGGTTTCTTCGCCGCGGATGACATCGGGCAGCGTGTCGGCGTGGTTCAGCAGGAGCCCCGGCACGATGTGCAGGCGGCGTGCATTCGCGGTCTTCACCGTTGCCAGGCGTCGGGAAAGTTCGCTGGCGCCGGCGGGGCATTCCAGGTAAGGTGCCTCGAGCCACCCCTGGGCGCTGCCGACCATGCCGCTGGCAATCAGCGGAATGTCCGGATGCGCCGCCAGCCAGTCGCCGGCGATGCCCGCCAGCGCCTGGTCGAAGCCGCCGGCTCCGCTTGGGGCCGGTAGCGAAAGGATCCCCCAGGGCCGCTCGCGCTGTTCCATGACAACGCCGTCGCTGCCCAGCAGGAACGCGCGCAGATTGGTGGTGCCCCAATCGAGGCCGATGCTGCCGGGAGGTTTCGGCGCAGGGTTGCGGTCGGTGTCTTGCGCCGGGGCGGACGCGGCTGGTTCAAACATGTTCCGTCAATCGGGGGAGGGCGCAGTTTTGTGTATAGCATGCACGATAACGCAAATCGACGGGTTGGAGGATCGATGAGGACCGCACGCTGTCGTCCGTTCACATGACGCTGCTCGAGCATGCCGCATTTGCGTTCAGCGGGTTGTTGGTCTACGTGCTGGTCACGAGGGCGGGAAAGCATCGGCGTCAGCCGTCGGCGGCGCTGTCATGGGTGCTGGTGATCGCGATGTTCCCGTATGTCGGCGTGCCGTTGTTCCTGCTGTTCGGCACTCGCAAGTTCGTCAGGCCGGGCGTGCTGGTTCGTCTGCAGAGCGTCGACCCCGCAGACGGGCTCACTGAAACCGGACAGGCAGCCACCGGGCGGACCGCGGCGGATTCCGGTCGCCTCGGCGCTGCCGAGTCCTCGCTGTCCGGCCCGGCCTGGGCGACGCAGGTACTCGCCTCCTTCGGCTTGCCGCCGGCCTCCCGGAATCATGAGATCACTTTTCATGCCGACGGTGAGCAGTCCTGGCAGGCGTTGCTGGACCTGGTACGGGGCGCGCAACGCTCGCTGGACCTGTGCACCTATGTCCTGCGTCCCGACGAGATCGGGGATCGGATCGTCGCGGAACTGGCGCAGGCGGCCGGTCGCGGCGTGCACGTCAGGCTCCTGCTCGATGCCATCGGCTGCCTGCGGACGCCGCGTGACCGGATCCGATCCCTGCGCGCCGCCGGCGTATCGGTGCGATGGTTCATGCCCTTGCTGCACAACCCGCTGCGCGGGCGGACGAACCTGCGCAACCATCGCAAGCTCACGATCGCGGACGGCTGGCGGCTCTGGACCGGCGGGCGCAACCAGGCCGTGGAGTACTTTCACGACCGACCGGGAGATCCGGCGTGGGTGGACCTGAGTTTCTCGGTCGTTGGCGACCTGGCGGTGCAGGCGCAGATCCTGTTCGAACACGACTGGCAGGTGGCCAGCGGGCGGTCGCGCCAGTCGCCGGTACCGATCGGCCTGGCCGGCAATGGCGTGCCTGCGGCAGGGGCGTCGTCCGTTATTGCGCAACTCGTACCGAGCGGTCCCGACCATGTCGACGACACCGTCTATTCACTGCTGCTCGCCGCCGCCTATCACGCTCAGACCCGCCTGCTCGCGGTAACGCCGTATTTCGTGCCGGACGACGCGCTGCTGTCGGCCTTATGCCTTGCGTGCCGGCGAGGGGTCCAACTGACCTTGCTGATCCCTGCGCGATCCAATCATCCGCTCGCGGACCTCGCGCGGGAGCGCTCCCTCCGGCAACTGGTGCAGGCCGGCGGAAGGGTGCTCCTGTATCCCGCAATGTTGCATGCCAAGGCGATCGTCGTCGACGATCGGCTTGCCTTGTGCGGAACCGTCAACCTCGATGCCCGCAGCCTGTTCCTGAATTTCGAGCTGATGGTCGCTTTCTACGGCGCCGCCGAAATCGCCTGGCTCGCGGACTGGATCTCCGGGCGAACCCTTGCGGCGACGCCTTACGAAGCACATCCGCCAGGCTGGTCGCGCGACCTCATGGAAGGTGTTGTCAGGGCGGTCGCCTACCAGCTCTAGGGGACAGTGCGGCAGAAGGAGGGGGGCGCGCAGCCTCCTGGCGCGAGACACCCCGACTGGTTGCTGGCCTGAAGGTGCGAGCCGGTGTCTAATCGGAGCTTATGAACGACTGGATCGACACCTTGCTCGCCTGTCGCCGGCAATCGGAGCCCGCGGTGCTGATCACCGTCGCCTCGACGCGGGGATCGGTACCCCGCGAGCCCGGCACTCGCATGGTCGTGTCCAGGGCGCAGCAGCATGGGAGCATCGGCGGGGGGCACCTGGAACTCCAGGCAGTCGGAATCGGGCGGGATCTGCTTGCGGCCGGCAACCTCGGGGACCTGCGCCGGTTCCCGCTCGGCGCCTCGCTCGGCCAGTGTTGCGGCGGCCTGGTCAACCTGATGTTCGAGGCGGTGCCGCCGTCGCCGACGCAGACCTCCTGGCTGGACGAACTGGCTCGCTGCCGGGCAGCCGGGGAAGCCTGCGTGCTGGTGAGTCGCGCCGGCCGCCCGGCGGCATCGGGTTCGCTGGTGGTGACGGGGGGCGGTTGCATCGGCAGCCTGGGTGAGCCGCAGGAAGATGCCGCCGCGGCGGCGCTGGCGATGCGGATGCTGGCAGGCACTGCCGACACGCAGCTGGTCAGCCTGGCGAAAGGTGGCCCGCTGTTCCTTCTCGATCCGATCCGGCCGGTGGCCGCGAACGTCATCCTCTTCGGAGCGGGACATGTGGGGCAGGCGCTGGTCCGGATTCTCGGCGGCCTGTCTTGCCGGGTGACCTGGATCGACGAACGGGCAGAGTGGTTTCCCGCGGATGTGGCACGGAACATCAGTATCGAGATCAGCGACGCGCCGGTGGAGGAGGTCGCCCGCGCGCCTGCCGACGCCTGTTACCTGGTCATGTCCCACAGCCACGCCCTGGACCAGTCCCTGGCTGAGGCCATCCTGCGTCGTGCGGATTTCCGGTACTTCGGGTTGATCGGCTCGCTCACCAAGCGTCGGGTCTTCGAGCACCGATTGCTCGCGCGGGGCTTGGATGCTGCGGTCCTTGACCGCATGACCTGCCCGATCGGCATTCCCGGCATCGAAAGCAAGGAGCCGGCGGCGATTGCCGTGGCGGTTGCCGCCCAGTTATTGCGTGAGTTGTCCGTGGCCGCAGCCCGTCCGGACACCGGCGTGTCGACCGGCATGTCGTCGGCTTCGCAAAGGGCCTGAGGACGATGGCAACGGCATCGATGGCGCGAATCGAACTGACAGGCATCACCAAGGTCTACCCCGCTGTCGTCGCCAACCAGGATATTTCCCTGACCGCGATGCCCGGCGAAATTCATGCCGTGCTCGGCGAAAACGGCGCCGGCAAGAGCACGCTGATGAAGATCATCTACGGCGTGATCAAGCCCGATGCCGGAGAGATCCGCTGGGAAGGCAGGCCGGTGACGATTGCCAATCCCGCCCAGGCCCGCGAATTGGGCATCGGCATGGTGTTTCAGCACTTCTCCCTGTTCGAAACGTTGAACGTCGTGGAGAACGTCGCGCTGGCCTTGCCCGGAAAGCCGGAACTGGGCGCCCTTGCGCGTCAGATCGAATCCGTGTCGCAGCGCTACGGCCTGCCGGTGGATCCGCGCCGCCGGGTGCACTCGCTGTCGGTCGGGGAGCGCCAGCGGGTCGAGATCGTGCGGTGCCTGCTGGTCAATCCTCGCCTGTTGATCATGGATGAGCCGACCTCGGTCCTGACGCCGCAGGCGGTCCGCAAACTGTTCGACACCCTTCGCCAGTTGGCGTCGGAAGGCTGCACCATCCTCTACATCAGTCACAAGCTCGACGAGATAAAGGAACTGTGCGACAAGGCGACGGTGCTGCGTGGCGGACGCGTGACCGGACACTTCGATCCACGCCAGGAGACGACGGCGAGCATGGCGCGAATGATGATCGGCCAGGACCTCCCGCATGCACAGCACGATGCGCCCCGGCCCGGCGCCGCCCGGCTGGTGCTCGACAAACTGAGCCTGAAGTCGACCGAAGACTTCGGTACCGATCTGCACGACCTCGACCTGTCGGTGCATGACGGCGAGATAGTCGGCATCGCAGGCGTGTCAGGCAACGGCCAGCAGGAACTGCTTGCGGCACTCTCCGGTGAGCAGGCGGTGGCGCCGGCCGACCGCATCCTGTTGAGCGGTACGCCGGCCGGGCATCTCGACCCTGCGGCGCGGCGCTCGCTGGGAATGTGTTTCGTACCGGAAGAGCGCCTTGGCCGCGGCGCCGTGCCGCAGATGTCGTTGAGCGAAAACGGTCTCTTGACGGCACACCGCACCGGGTTCGTCCGCCGCGGGCTGATCCGCTTCGGCCTGGTGACGGCCTTCGCCGACCGCTGCATTGCAGAGTACGGCGTCAAGTGCGGCGGCCCGCAGGCACAGGCGCGAAGCCTGTCGGGCGGCAATCTCCAGAAGTTCATCGTCGGTCGCGAGATCCTGCAACGTCCGAAACTCCTCGTCGTCGCGCAGCCCACCTGGGGTGTGGACGTCGGGGCTGCTGCCTTCATCCGGCAGCGGATCATCGACTTGCGCAATGACGGGGTTGCGGTCCTGGTCCTTTCGGAAGAGCTCGACGAGCTGTTCGAGATCTGCGATCGACTGGTGGTGATCGCGAAGGGACGCTTGTCGCCGCCGAAGTCGGTATCGGCAACCGATGTGGAGGAGATCGGCTTGTGGATGAGCGGGCTCTGGCCCGGCGGGATGGCGGACGTCCCGGCCGGCGGCAGACCGGAGGCGGCAGATGCGATATCGGCTTGAGGCGCGGGCGGAGCCGTCGCGGCTGATGGGCTACCTGTCACCGCTGCTGGCAGCAGGGCTGACGATACTGGCCGGATTCGTCCTGTTTTCGTTTCTGGGAAAGGATCCGTTCACCGCCTTCTACACTTTCTTCATACATCCGGTGAGGGACCTCAACGGGGTCGCGGAGTTGCTGCAGAAGTCGTCCCCGCTGATGATCATCGGCGTCGGGCTCGCGTGCGGTTACCGGGCCAATGTGTGGAACATCGGTGCGGAAGGGCAGTTGATTCTGGGTGCGATCTGCGCCGGGGGCGTGGCCCTTTATTTTCATGAGTCGCAGAGCGCCCTGGTGCTGCCGCTGATGCTGCTGGCAGGCCTGCTGGGCGGCATGGCCTGGGCGGCGATTCCGGCCTTGTTGAGGACACGTTTCAACACCAACGAGATCCTGGTCAGCCTGATGCTCGTGTATGTCGCCGGGCATCTGCTGAGTTGGCTGGTGCATGGACCCTGGAAGGACCCGGAGGGTTTCAATTTCCCGCAGAGCCGGATGTTTTCGGACTCTGCGCTCTATCCGATGCTGATCGACGGGACCCGTCTGAACGTCGGGTTCCTGGTGTCGCTGGCGATGGTGGCTGCCGGCTACGTACTGCTGAACCGCAGTTTCGTCGGTTACCAGATGAGGGTCGGCGGACTCGCCGAGCCGGCCGCGCGCTATGCCGGATTCAAGGCCAGGCGGATGGTCTGGCTGGGCATGCTGCTCGGCGGCGGTGCAGCGGGAATTGCTGGAATGGGCGAGGTCGCCGGCCCGATCGGCCAGTTGCAGCCGCTGGTCTCGCCGGGGTACGGCTTCGCAGCCATCATCGTCGCCTTTGTCGGACGCCTGCATCCGCTGGGAATCCTGCTCGCGAGCCTGCTGATGTCGCTGCTTTACCTGGGCGGCGAAGCGGCGCAGATGGGTCTCGCGCTGCCGTCGGCAATCACCGGCCTGTTCCAGGGCATGCTCCTGTTTTTCCTGCTGGGATCCGACGTCTTCATCAACTACCGGCTGCGTTTGTCGAGACCTGTCGCGCCCGCGGCCCGGCTCGAGGAGGCCGCGGCATGAGCCAGACGCTGGTCGCAATCCTCGCCGCGGCCATTGCGGCCGGAACGCCGATCGTCTTCGCGGCGCTCGGTGAACTGCTCACCGAAAAATCCGGTGTGCTCAATCTCGGCGTGGAAGGCATGATGCTGGTCGGTGCAGTCGCCGGCTTCGCTGTGACCGCCGCCACCGGCAATCCCTGGTTCGGCATCCTGGCGGGCATGGCCGCCGGCACTGTGATGGCGCTGATTTTTGCGGTGCTGACACTGCAGCTGATGGCCAACCAGGTGGCGTCCGGACTGGCGCTGACCCTGTTCGGGGTCGGTTTTTCCGCCTTCGTCGGCAAACCGCTTGAAAGCGTCTCCCTCGGCAGTCAGAGCGTCTGGGCGGTCCCGCTGCTGTCCGAAATCCCGGTCCTCGGACCGGTGCTGTTCCAGCATCATCTGCTGGTCTACTGTTCATGGGCTCTGTTCGCCGCAATCAGCTGGTTTCTCTATCGCAGCCGCGCCGGCCTGGTCCTGCGCGCGGTGGGAGAGTCGCCGGACTCGGCCCACGCCATCGGCTACCCGGTGATCGCAATCCGCTACCTTGCGACGCTGTTCGGCGGTGCGATGGCCGGGCTGGGCGGCGCCTATCTCGCCGAGTTCTATACGCCGATGTGGGTCGAAGGCATGGTGGCCGGTCGAGGCTGGATCGCGCTGGCCCTGGTCGTGTTTGCGACCTGGCGCCCGGCCCGCGTGCTGTTCGGCGCCTATCTGTTCGGCGGCGTTACCATCGCGCAGTTCTTCGCCCAGGGCGCCGGCCTGCAGGTACCGTCGCAATTTCTCTCCGCGTTACCGTACCTGGCTACCATCGTCGTCCTGGTGCTGATTTCACGCAATATCTCGACGATTCGCCTCAACTCGCCGGTCTCGCTCGGACAACCGTACCGGCCCGATTGATTTCCAAACCATACCCTTCAACCATCTCTTCCAGGAGAACTTCCATGCGACGCCTGACCAGACTCACTCACGTTGCGGCCCTGGCGGCGGCGACGTGTGCGCTGGCCGTGACCGGCCCCTCGACCGCCCAGCAGCCGTTGAAGATCGGCTTCGTCTACGTCAGTCCCATCGGCGACGCGGGCTGGACCTTCCAGCACGACCAGGGCCGCAAGGAGATGGAGAAGGCGCTGGGCGCTAAAGTCACGAGCAAGGTGGTGGAGAACGTGACGGAAGGAGCGGACGCCGAACGTGTGATTCGTGAGTTCGCATCCACCGGCAGCCAGCTGGTTTTTACGACTTCGTTCGGCTACATGAATCCCACGATCAAGGTGGCCAAGCAGTTTCCGAAGGTCGCCTTCGAGCACGCCACCGGCTACAAGATGGACAAGAATGTCGGCATCTACAACGCGCGCTTCTATGAAGGCCGTTACCTGAACGGCGTCATCGCCGGCAAGATGTCCAAGACCAATGTGGCCGGCTATGTGGGCGCATTCCCCATTCCGGAAGTGCTGCAAGGCATCAACGCGTTCACGCTGGGCATGCGCAGTGTCAACCCGAAGGCCGAGGTCAAGGTCGTCTGGGTCAATTCCTGGTTCGACCCGGGTCGGGAGCGCGAGGCGGCCAATACCCTGATCTCGCAGGGCGCGGACGTCGTTACCCACCACACGGATTCCACCGCCACCGTGCAGGCGGCCGAGGAAAAGGGCGTCTATGCCTTCGGCTATCACTCGGACATGGCCAAGTACGGCCCCAAGGCGCACCTGACCGCCACGACGCATCAGTGGGGTGACTACTACACCAAGGTTGCGGAGCAGATGATCGCCGGTACCTGGAAGCCGGGCAGTGTCTGGGGCGGCATGAAGGACGGCATGATCAAGCTGGCGCCGCTGAACCCTGCGGTCCCGAAGGACGTGGCCGATATGACGTCCTCGCTGAGCAAGGACATCATCAGCGGCAAGCTGCACCCGTTCACCGGTCCGATCAAGGACAACGCCGGCAAGGAGCAAGTGGCGGCAGGCAAGACCATGGACGATGAGGCGCTGGCCAAGATGAACTTCTATGTCGAGGGCGTCCAGGGCACGCTCCCCAACAAGTAGCCGATGCGGCGGGCTCGTCGCTGGGCGGGCCCTCGCAATTGCCTGCGCGGTCGCTACCGCCTGCCCGGTCGCCTGCCCGGTCGCTACTGCTTGCCGATCCGGTCGACCACGCCCTTCATCACGCGGGCTTCATCGTCAACGAATGTCCGGAACTGCGGCGCATCCATGTAGAGCACCGGCGAACCGGCCGTGCCGATGGCTTTCACCAGCCGCTCGTCCGTGGCCGCCTGGCGCGCTGCGTCGCGCAGCTTCGTGACCACCGCTCCCGGCGTCCCTGCCGGCACGAATACGCCTGCCCACTGCGAAAAGCTGACCGGGTAGCCCAGTTCCTTAAGGCTGGGCACCTCCGGCAAAGCCGCCAGCCGGCCGTCGCCCCAGTGAGCGAGAGCGCGAAGCCGACCGGACTTCACGTGCTGGACGATGGTGGCGGGGCCGGTGGCCAGTGCGTCGACCTGCTCGCCGATCAGCCCCACGATCGCCGGACCGGCGCCGGTATAGGGCACATGAAGCAGGAAGCTGCCGGAAGCCTGCTTCAGCATCTCCATCGGAACGTGCATCGTGCCGTAGTTGCCGGATGATCCGAAGGTGATGGCGCCGGGCCGCGCTTTCGCGTCGTCGATGAACTCCTTCGCGGTTTTCCAGGGGCTGTCGGCGCGCACCACCAGCACGGTCGGATCAGCCGTGAAGCGGGCAATCGGTTCGAGATCCTTCAACTGGTACATCGGCTTGCGCTCCAGGACGCGGTCCGCCTCCGGCAGGATCGTGATCGACGACAGCGCCAGAAGCAGGGTGTAGCCGTCCGCATTCGCCTTGGCCGCGTGGGCCATGCCGATTCCGCCGCCTGCCCCTGCCTTGTTCTCGATGACCACCGGCTGCCCGAGAACGCGAGACATCGCTTCGCCCACCGGGCGCCCCACGGTGTCGGCAACACCTCCGGGCGGGAACGGTACGATCATCGACAAGGCATGGGACGGGTAGTTCTCCTGCGCCTGCGATGCGGGTGCGATGGCCAGCAATCCGAGAGTGGCGAGCAACGCCGTGGCACGTCGGCGGTTGCGCAATGGGGTGGGGTAGTGGTGCATGGGCTATCTCCAAGAATGTCTGCCCGTTTGTGCCGGCCAGGTCGGCCGACAGGTCGGGCGGTCGTCATGATACGACCGTGTTCAAGAGCAGGGCGCCGATAGGCTTCAAGCGAGGACGTGCGTCGCCAATGCCTCCAGGACCTCCTCGGGGTTCCGGCAATGTTCCACGCCGTCAATGCGGGCGGCGCCTTCGAGCCCGAAGACGCGCTTGCCGAACTGCAGTCCCAGTGCCACTTCAGAGAGCGTGCCGTAGCTGTCACCGATGACGACCAGGCAATACGCCGCACGGGCGATCAGCGCATTCCGGGCCTCGCCGATGCCGGTCGCAATGACGTAAGTCAGATAAGGATTGGCATGCTCGGTCGTGGCGTCCGGCAGCAGCCCGATCGAGATACCGCCGGCGTCGCTCGCCCCTTGGGCAACCGCTTCCATCACACCGTGCCGGCCACCACAGATGATGGTAAGACCCATGTGGGCAAGACCGGCGCCGACCAGACGGGATGCTTCCATCTGCACCGGCGTCGCGTCGCGCGGGCCTATCACGCCGATTGGAGTCCTCAGGGGTGCACCGCTTTCCCGTTGCAGCCAGCAAACCGCCGCCCGGGCGTCGGCCGGCTCACCATCGCCCGGCGCAGAAACGGGTTGCTCCAGCCAGCGCCTGGAATCAGTGTCGAAGCGTCGACCCTGGCTGTCCGTCAGCCTGCCCGATGCGGCGTCAATGCGATAGATGCTTTTCATGCTGGCCTGCTATTTGTTCGCCGATTCCGATGATCGCGCTGCAGGTGGCAGTGATCAGGAGCGCAAGCGCGGCGGCGGCTGGAAAATCGGAACCGGTGTCGGAGATGAGCGAGTAGAGCTGCAACGGGAGGATGTCGAGGTCGGTTCCGACCAGGGCGAGGGCGGTACCGTAGGCGCCGAATACGACGGCGGCAACCAGGCAGCCGGCGCCGATGATGGCCGAAGCGACCTGAGGCAGGAACACTTGCGCGAAGGCCTGGGCGCGCGTCGCGCCGAGCGACTCGGCCGCCAGCCACTGCGCCCGGTCGAAATTGACGAACAGCGGCAGCAGCAGCATCACCACCCGGGGAACGAGGTAGTAGGACGAGGCGAACGCGAGTCCAACCGGCGTGAACAATGCCTTGCCGATGACAGCGGGATCGAGTCCCGCCATGCCAAGCAACTGGGTGACGAACCCGGCCCGGCCATAGCTGAGGATGAAGCCATAGGCGACGATCAGGCCCGAGAAGGTGAGTGGCAGCGCGATCACGAACGACAGCAGGGTTCGCTGCCGTTCGTCGAGTCGGGATAGGTATAACGCCACGGCGACCCCGACCCCGACCGACAGTCCGACGGCAACCGCCGTGAGCAGGAGGCTCCCGGCAAGCGCCGGCAGGAAGCGCGGCAGGGCAAAGACGCGGCCGAAGGCGCTGGCGCCGTCGGTGAACGCATCCAGCGCGATGGCGAATACCGGCAGCGCAAAGAATAAGGCGAGCATCGCCAGGGCAGGCGCTGCCATTCCTAGAAGCCTCCATCTGGCGTGCATCGACGCGCCTACTTCGCCGCAGTTGCCTTCGGCCAGCCGGCATCGATGTCGGGCTTGCGGGCGGCGGCTGCCTGGACGTCCAGGGGCCGCGCCTGCGGGGTTGCAGGCAGCTTGTCGGCGACCGATGCCGGCAGGCTCGTGCCCGGCACGGATGGCCGCACGAATCCCTGGGCAAAGATTCCCTGACCCAGATCGGTCATGACGAAGTTCAGCCACAGCTTGCCGGCGTTGGGATTGGGACCGTTCTGCACCAGGCTGATCGCGTAGGGCGCGGAAGTGGTTGCCTCGCTGGGGATCACGACGCTGACGGCGTCACCGAGCCCCTCGGTGTGCTTCGCCTTCAGACCGTCATTCTCGTAGGAAATCCAGATGGGAATTTCCCCCTTCACGAACTGCGCGTACGGTGTTGTCCCCAGCACTCGCAGGACATTGCCGGCCTGGTGGAGTTTGCCGAGATAGTCGAGTCCCGGCTGGACATTGGTCATGTCGCCACCGGCGGCAAAATTGGCTGCAAAAGTCAGCACCTGTCCGATGCCCGTCGAACGCGGGTCGAGGTAGACCACGGATCCCTTGTATTCCGGCTTCAGCAGGTCCGCCCAGGACTGAGGCACATTCTTGACCAGCTTGGTGTTGACGATGAAGGCCACGGTCAGCGAGTGGATCGTGAACCAGCGGCCCTCCGGCTCGCGAAAGACGTCGGGCAGTTTGTCAAAATTGACCGGCTTGAACGGCGCGACCACGCCCTTCTTCGCTGCGTCGACCGCGGAGGCCGCGAAGTAGTAGGCGGTATCGGCCTGAGGTCGGTTGCGTCCTTTCTCCAGGGCTACCACGGTGGCGGCCGAGCCGAGATCGTTGTACACCAGTTCGACTTCCGGATAGCGCTTCTTGAAGGCAGCGAACTGTGCCGCCCAGTTGGCCCAGGTCGGACCGGTGTCGAAGCTGATCACCATGCCTTCCTTGCGCGCCGCCTCGTACAGTGTCTTTTCGCCCGCGTAGAGCTCCGGCCCATCGTTGACGGTCTGGGCGCTCGCCGAGGTGAAGCCTGCGATTGCGAAAGATGCGGCGATGGCCGCGGCCCCGACGGTTCGGGACAGGCGCCTGCTCGTGCCGGTGACGGGAGAATGCTGGGTCGATGATTCCATGGAACGCTCCTTGGGTGATCAGGGGGCCGGCAGGAACTGCACGGCCTCGAAGGGGATGAGAACGCGGTCAAAGGATTCGCGCAAGGCCGTCTCCAGCTTCAGGATCGCAACGGCGTCCGGCGAGCCCGGTGCATTGGCTGCCACATCCACGTGGCGGACCGCGCCGTGGAACACGTCGCGCCGCACCTGGACGTCGAAGACGTTGGACCTGGTTCCGTTGGCGTCGATCGGGGAGGAGCCGAGCAGCGGGACGATCCGTTCCGGTCGGATCAGCACCTGTACGGCGGTGCCGGATGCCAGGTCGTGCGGCGCCACCTGCAGCCGGCCAAACGCCGTGTCGATCGCGTCACGCGTGTGTACGGTGGCGGGCAGCAGATTGGCCCGGCCGACAAAGGTGGCGACGAATTCATTGGCCGGGCGGTCGTACAGCGCCTGCGGTGCGTCGACCTGCTCGATGCGGCCGTCCCGCAGGACCGCGACCCGGTCGCCGAGCGACAGCGCCTCGTCCTGGTCATGGGTGATCAGCAGCGTGGCGATGCCCTGGGACTGCTGGATGCGGCGGATCTCCTCGCGCATCGTCAGGCGGGTGGCGGCATCCAGCGCCGACAAGGGCTCGTCGAGCAGCAGTGCCTTGGGGTTGAACACCAGGGCCCGGGCAAGCGCAACCCGCTGCTGCTGGCCGCCGGAGAGGCTGGCAGGCATCCGCTCCGCCATCTCCCCGATCCCGGCAATGTCGAGCATCGCCCGCGCCTGTTCACGGCGCCGCCCCGGATCGATGCCACGCACGCGCAGGGGATAAGCGACGTTCTCCCAGGCACGCATGGTCGGGAAGAGCGCATAGGATTGAAAAACGATCCCGCAGTGGCGCTCGCGTGCGCTGACGCCGGTGACGTCGGCGCCATCTACGAGTATCGTGCCGCGATCGGGGGCAATGAAGCCGGCGATCAGCTTCAACAGCGTGGTCTTGCCGCAGCCGGACGGGCCGACGCAGACGAGTAGTTCGCCCGCAGCGATGCTCAGGTCGACGCCCTGCACGCCCTGAGTCGTGCCCGGGTAGTGGTAAGAGACGTTGCGAAGCCGGACCGCGTCCGTCATGGCGCGAAGCCGGCGCCGGCGCTGGCTGTGGACAATTCCCGGCCCCCGCGGCTCGCGCCGCCGCCGCTGGCACTGCGGGCGGTGACCGCGCCCGCGATCGATGCGCTCAATGCGAGCAGCAGGAGGATGACCGTGGCCGCGCATGCAGCGCCGGTGGCGCCGTAGAAGGCCTGCAGCAGGACGATCGGATAGGTGCGGTTGAGGAAGCCTGCCACCAGATTGGAAAACTGGAATTCTCCAATGGACAGCGCCGCCACGATGATCAGTCCGGAAAGGATCGACTGGCGAAGCGCCGGAAGAATGACGTGGACAAAGCGCTGGACTGCGTTGCCGCCGAGTGATTCCGCCGCCTGCTCAAGCGCATGCAGGTCGAGGCGCGCCATGTCGCCCAGGACTGTCTGGAAAAAGTACGGCAGGCACAGGATCACATGGCCTGCCACCAGCAGCCAGAGGCTGCCCAGCCAGGGCAGAGTGTCGGACGAGAATACCAGCACGAACCCGAATGCCAGCACGAGCGGTGGCAACGCGACCGGCAGCATGGACAGGGTCTTCGCAAGCGTGCGGACCGTCGCGCTGCGGGTCTTGAAGACGGCATAGGCCAGGGGCAGGCCGACGAGCACGCAAGCGCCGCAGGTGGCCGTGGCTACCAGGAGGCTGGACAGGAAGGCGCGCCGGAAGCTCGGATCGGCGGCCACCTGTGAATACCAGCGTCCGGTGAATCCGGTTGGAAGCAGGGAGTTCATCCAGCTGCCACCGAAGGATCCGATCAGAAGCAAGGCGATGGGCAGCAGCAGGTAGACGAGGTAGGTTCTTGCGATCCAGCGCGGGAGCATCGGCAGTTCCTGGCGCAAACGGATTTGCGCAAGCCGAAAGAATAATACAGTGCCGCTTCCGTGCACTTGCATCGACATGACGGGACGCGAACCGGTGGCAAACCGGACGGCTGAGTCGGGCGGTCGGATTTCGGCCATGTGGTCGATAGTGCCCGACCGGGCTCGATGCGACGCTTGCGGACATGGACTCATTACCAGCACGCATCAGGGTTGTCGTTGCCGCAGGTGCAGTCCTGGCAGCCCCGATTCTTTTCGCCGGCCTCGCGCTTGCCCAGCAGTGTTCGCCTGCCGCCGGTGGATCGCCCTGCGGATTCGCCGATGGCGTTGCCAGCCGGGCCGATCCCGATGGCGGCGACCTCACCGTCGGCAATCCCATCCACCCGATCACCGGCAACAAGTACCAGGAGGAACTGGACGCGCCGCCGCTGCCCGGCTTTCTCGGGCTGGAAATCCGGCGACACTACAACTCCAGCTACGTGGCTGCCGACACCCCTTGGGGGCGCGGCTGGGCGCTTTCCTACGATACGCGCGTTTATCGGAGCGGCAGCAGCTTGCAGATCGTCCAGGCCGACGGCAGGCGCCTGGTCTTCAGTGCCCCGGCGGACAGCGCCGGCGGGACGTCGGATCCACCGTGCGTGCCGGCGGCTCCGGGGCAGGGGGATCTCTACATCGAATCCGACGGCTATCGCTGGGTCTGGCCTCAGCAGCGGGAACTGGTGTTCGACAGACGCGGAGACCTGGTACAGATCGGCCCCGTGGGCGGCCTTGTTTCGGAGGTGGCAAGAATCGTTCGCGACCCGGGCGGGCGGATCACCCACGTCACGGACCCCGCGGGCCGGAGCATGGAGTTCAGCTACGACGCCAACGGCTATCTGAGCCGCATCAGTCACCCGTTGGGAGAGTGGCGCTACCGCGTCGATCCCGGCGGTCAGGTTGACTCGGTGCTCGCGCCGGACGGCGTGATGCGGCGCTATCGCTACGATGACATCGGTCACCGATCCCGGTTTACGGCCATTGCGATCAGCGCGCCCGGGAAAGCCGAGCAGGTCATCGGACGTTGGACGTATGACTTGCACGGCCGGGCGGTCGGCTATCGGCGCCCCGACGGCAGTGAGCTTCGCATGCAGTTCGATCAGCAGCCCGATGGCAAACGCGTGTCAACCCTGACCAACGCATTGGGCGGGCGGACGGTCTACAGCGCGGCCGAGATCGCCGGCAGGTGGCGGGTCATGGAGATTCGCGGCCCGGGCTGCGCGGAGTGCGGACCCGCCGATATCCGGATGCGGTATGACCCGCAAGGCCAGCTGATTGCGAAATGGCGGATCGGCGGTGACGGAATCGAATATCGTCGGGACCGGTACGGCAGGGTGGTGCAGGTGACCGCGGTGAGGCAGCCGGACAGGGACAGTGGCGGCAGGGACAGCGACGGCAGGGAACCGGGCGTCGTCGTCCTGCGCCTCGAGTATCCCGACCAGCACGCCCACTGGCCGAGCCTGGTTGCCAGGCCCAGCGTAGCGACTGGCATGGAAGCCAAAGTGCTTTTCGAGCGCGACGAGCGAGGCAACCTGCTCGCGCTCACGCAGACCGGCTACGCGCCCGCCATCCTGCCGGACAGAGGTGCGAGGCCGCCTCTGCCGATCAGCAGGACGGTTCAAATGCGTTATGAAACGGTCAGCGGCAGACGGGTGCTGGTCTCGGTCGATGGTCCTTTGCCCAACGGGCCTGCCGGGGACCCAACCGATTCGGATGTGACGCAGTTCCATTATGACGAACACGACGGGCAACTGCGTTCGTTCATGTCGCCCGGGGGCGCGGTCCGGCGATTTTCGTCGCAGGATCCAGCGGGACGGCCGACCGTCACCATCGACACCGACGGCTTCCGGGAGCTGGAACGGCAGAACGTCTACGACATTCGCGGCAACCGCGTTAGCTCGAGGGTGACGGGCTGGCTGCTCGATCGCGGCCTGCAGCGTATTCCCGGGTCGGCCGTTCACGGGCTGAGCCATCGCGAGTACAACTTGCAGGGGCGAGTGATCCGGTCGGTCGATCCGGCGGGGCGCGAAATCCACTGGGACCATGACGCGGCCGGCCGGGCTTCCGGCGTGCGCGACTCGCGCGGCTACCGCAGCGCATTGACGCGCGACGCCGAGGGTCAGGTGAAGATTTTCGCACTCCATGAGCCGGAGTCGAAGCAGCCCTTGCGGGCCACTTACTTCGACCGCGATCCGGATGGACGGCTGCTGTCGATGCTGCTTCCCGATGGGCGCCAGATCCGTTATCACTACGACACGAACGGGCAAGCGATCGGCTTCACGGATCCGGACCGGCTGCTGCAATTTGCACTGCCGGAGGCAAACCTCCATCGCGACGGCTCGGATGTGCTGGACGACTTCGGACGGGTGCTGCTCAGAATGCTGCCGGAGCACGGCCACCAATCCCTGACCTACGACGAGGCGGGACGCATCGTCGAGATCGTCGATGCAGGCGGCGGCAAAACTGTCTACGGTTATGACGCGGCAGGAAGGCTGCTCTCGTCCGGGCGCGCCGACGGCACTGCCACAGTGGCCTACGCCTATGAGGGCAACCAACTCGTCAGCGTTGACGATCCGGCCCAGAGCACGCGATATTCCCGTGATGCGTTCGGGCGGGTCGTGCAGACCCGAGTCCTGCTGTCGGGGATGGACGGAGGGCCAAAGGTCCTTTCCACGGTACGAGACCCGGACACCGGTCTCGTCACCGACCTGGGCCTCGCAGACGGCCAGTCTGTCCATCTGGTGCGCAACAGCGCGCAAGCGGCTGGCGACGTCCGCCAGCTGAAGCTTCGCAGCGCATTCTGGACTTCGATGATGGCCCGGCTGCGGCCCTGGCTGCCGTCGGAGACGGCGCACCGTATTGAGGGCCTCGTCCCCGGCGCCATCGTCGCCGAGGACATCGAGGTTCATCCCTTCAACGGTCTTGCCCGCCTGCGCCACGGCAATGGCATGCTGCTGACGCGCCGCTTCGATCTGGCCGGCCGGACTTCCCGGCTGAGATCGGCGGGCGTTCACGGCGTCGCCATCGACTGGCGCTATGGCTACGGGGCGGGGCCGCGCATGCGAACGATCGAAGCGCAGGGTCAATCGTCACAGGGGGGCGCGCTGTATCCGCGCCTGCAGCGCTTCGACTACGATGCGCTGGGTGTCCTGCGGACTGCGACTGAACCTGCGGGCCCCGGTGCCCAGCCGGGCATCACCCTGACTTCGGCCGACGGTCACCGTGATCAGCCGACGGTGAAGAGAGACGCCTTGGGGCGCGTAATCCTTGACGGTCATTTCCGCTACGCGTACACCGCTTCCGGTCAGGTCAGGGAAGTCCGGGACGCGCGCAATGGTGGGCTGGTCGCAATCTATGACTATAACCATCTTGGACAGCGAGTCCGCAAGACGGTCAATGACGAAGCGGGGCGGGCAGCCACCGTCTTCTTCCTGTGGCATGACGGCCGGCTGGTTGCCGAGATGGCCCCCGACGGCACCGTGTCGACTCAGTATCTCGGCTTGAATGATGGCCGCAGATTCCTGCCCATCGCCAAGCTGGAGCGCGTCACCAGGTCGACCGGGGAGCGCAGGATGCAATTGAAGCAAGCCACCGGACCAGGCAATGCCTATGCCACGCTGGCGATTCACGCCGACCACCGAGGCGCGCCCGTGGCGATGACCGACGCGCGCCAGCGACTGGTCTGGCGTGCCGCCGTCGCACCCTCGGGGCTGGCGCATGTGGATTCCGCGCGGGGAGGGTCGGATCTCAACTTGCGCTTGCCGGGACAGTACTGGGACAAGGAGACCGGGTTGCACGACAACTGGCACCGGACCTATGACCCGCGAAGCGGGCGTTACCTGCAGCCGGATCCGCTCGGCCGACCTGGCGGACCGGATGCGTACCGCTATGCCGGCGGGGATCCGATCAACCGTATCGATCCGTTGGGACTCTACGAAATCGACGTGCATTACTACATGACTTTCTTTCTCGGCGTCACCGCCGGACTGGATCCGGAGGAAGCCCGGATCGTGGCGCTGGCATCCCAGTATGTCGACAACAATCCCCTGACGAGACCGGTCGATCGCACCAGCCTCGGAACGACGATCGGATCCATCCTTCACAATCAGCAGGCCCTGCTCGCCTACCACTTCGTGCTGAGCGGTGCCGATGGCCGTACCCTGCCGGATTACCGCAGCGTACGCCTCACCAATCCCGACAGTCCGCAGTTGCGCAACCTGCTGGCAGCGGCAGGCAGTGGCTTGGTCAATCGCAACGGCAGTCTGCAGTTCCTCGGAGAATACCTGCATGCCCTCGCGGACACATACTCGCACCGTGACGCACGCGGCAGGCCCTATGACGCGCTGTTCGTCAATTGCGGCGTCGGGCACGGCCATGACCTGCATGAACCCGACCTGACCTACGACGACATTGTCACCGCGCCAGAAACTGGAGACGAGGGACAACCGCCTGCCGGACAGGTCTGGAGGCGAGAGGCCCGGACACTGGAAATGGAACGCACCCTGTACCGGACGCTGCTCGGCTACGGCAATCCGGCCAAAGCGAAGACGCCGGAGGAGATCGACGCGGTACTTCGGGCGTTCAACGCGATCCGGGAGCGTGAGGAGTCGGGGACGGTGGAAGACTTCTACGGAGAAGCTGGCCATACTGCAGCGGGGGCTCCTGCAATTGGGGTATGGAAGTATTGACATCACTTCTCTTTCGGCATTCGCCTACGATGTGCAGCGTGCAGCGACAAACCGCCAGTCATTTCTCCGGGGCCCGATGGGTGAAGAACTTTCCGAAGAGTCGTTTCCAGGCGTTTGTCTGGAGGGAGGCAATCGGTGCGTTACGCATTGAGGTTCGTGTCCTCTTTCTGCACCATCCTGAGTTGTCTGCGTTGCAACGGTCTGGATGCCCAAGAGGCCAATGCCGCGAAGGACTGCGAGGCGCTCGTGTGTTACGGAGCGTGGAGGCCGGACGGTCGAGCGGACGGAGAAACCACTACTGCCGCGAGTGACGCTCACAAGGCCCGGCAGGTACTGCCTCGATCAGGACCATCGCCCAGGAGCCGCTGTTTGATCCGCTCAGAAGACGAGAAGCGTTCATGCCGGCCGAAGCGATTATTCGGATCGAGGCGAACGATGTTTCGCTAGACCTGACTGACCATACGATTTCCAACGCCGCGCGGCCGGGGATGGCGATGATCTGGTTCAGCAAGTTCGCGGTCGGTGTCCGAGGAGGAACGAGGCTCAGGAATGCACACGTCGAGAATGGCATTCTTCGTTCGCCTGGAGTCACCGGTGTGGGTATCGACTTGACTGCATCGCGACCTTACGGCGCCCGAAGCCTCCAGATCGCTCGCAATTCCAACCGACAGTTCGACCAGAGACTTCTTCGAGGACACTCGTCATTTCATTGAGTACATGACCATTGCGGCGGGAAAGCGCGCGATTCTCATAGACGGCAGGAACAACATCATCCGCAATAACCATATCGTCGTCGACGGGGTAACGGCGATCGTCGCCCAGGGACCGGGCCTGGTGATTGAAGACAACGTCATCGAGGTTCGTGGCGATTTGCGCGGCTTGAGCGACCTTGACCGCAAGCTCGAATCCCGGACGCCGTTTCCGATACGGCTGATCCAGGCGGACGACGCCATCGTCCGCAACAACCGGATCCGCCTGATCGACCGCACCGCAGGAGCCGGCCTGCCGGCGGCGATCGAACTGGTCCACTCGCGCAACGTCACAGTTGAGGGGAACCGGTTCGAGGGCATGGACCAGGGGGTCTATGCGGATCCTCACAGCTCCCATCTCGAGATCGGCAATGAAGAATCAGCATGCGCTTCCGGTGCGACGCGCTACCTGCCACCGGAGGAGGCAGGGGGTGAAAGCCGACCCCGCACACCCGCTTGCCGGTAGCGGGGACCAGGAGAAGCAGAAACGCTTGATCGTATCGGCGCAGCGCGCGCTCGCTGGCGCGCGCAGGGAAGACCGGAGGCGAGTCGGGGCTTACGCGGCGGCGAGACTCGCTCGTTTGCGCCACGGCGACTCGGTGAAGTGCGAAGCCTTCAGCCTGATCGGGTCGGCCCGCACATCGAGCATCACCAGGCTGCCGGCGACGCGTTCGATATCGGCAAGATGGGTCTCGAAGCTCTCCAGAATCTCGGCGTCGTAGAAGGCCTCCGCGCCCAGCGCCTTGAGTGCATTTATTTCGAGGTGGAAGCGATAGCTCGACCCGTCCGTTCCGGTTGCACTGAAGACGATGCCGTCGCCTTGCGGTGTGGGCTTCGAATATGTCAGTCCGAGGTGCCGGTCCCAGTTGCCATGTGTGCTCATCGTGCATTCTCCTTTGGGCATGAGATCGAGACTAACAAAGGATGTTGTTGCATTAATCCCGCTGGCGTGCCGCTCGGCGGTCCTGCAGCCGCCGTTCGGCCTTTGACGACGATTTCTCAAGGTCCACGGCAGGCACGGCCGTTGCGCAATGTGCCCCAGCCTGGGGCAGACCCACCCCGACCGGGGGCGACTCAAGCCGCATGGCCGCGCTATAGCGATTGCTCGAGGGAAGAAGATTCGGACATGATCGGAAACAGTGTGTCGCTCACAGAATTTGACCACTACGACCAGGCGCTGCTTCGTGCCGCATTCGCCGCCCGCATGATCTACGCCAGGATCGCCGGAGGCCCGGAGGGCAAGTGGATCCATGCGGTCTCGAACGATGCGCCGGACCCACTGCCCTCGGAGACGGGCACTCAGATCTGGGTGGTACGCCTGGCGGACATCGTCGGACTGGAATTGTCGCCCGGGCGTTGACGTCCCGCCGTTCGTCGGGCCAGCACGCTCTCCATCGCGGTCCACTACGCCGGGCCCGATCCTTGCATCTACTCTGCACACGTACGGAATTCCTGGCGAGATATGTCGCCGAGAAGGAGATAATCGTGATGTCCGACCCCCATGATGACTACTACGCACGTAAGCAGGCCCACCGCGAAGAAGTGATCGACTGGATCGGGTTGTGGCGAGAATTGGTAGATGACGCGGGCTCGACGTTCCGTAGAGTGCTCGCTTTGCTTGGCCTTGCTTTCCCCGGCCGTCAGTTCGGCATCTGCCGAATGGCTGCGCCGCCACTGAGCGGGTGAGACGCGGGGCGAGTACCTGACCTTGCATTAGAAGGCTGCGACTCACAAGGCGCTGGCGTCGCTTTCGTTTTCTGGTCCGAGACCCGTTCGTCGCCATCCAATACCCGGGCAGGGACGGTTACAGCCAACTACCGACTGAGGGCACACTGAGCGCCTGGTCGTTGCACTACCGCCGAGGCACGGTCGAGTAGACGCTTGAACGACGACCGCCAAGAAATCGCAGCAACGGCGCCTCGACGTGAGCATGAAAAACCGCGGCGGCGGCGACGCTGGCGGCAAACGCGGTGCAGATGCCCAGGAGTTGCCAGCCTACCGTCAACGGCAGGAACCGCGAGACGGCCGCGTTCACGACGAGGCACACTGGAAAGTGCACCAGAAACAGCGAATAGGAGATCCTGGCCGAACCATGGATTGCTCGAGCCAGTGCGCCGGGTGGACGCGATAACCGGTGCACTGAGGGTTGCGCATGGCGGCGCCGCAGGGCCACTACGCCGAGCAGCAGGGCAACGACAAGCGCCAGGACCAGACGCTCGCGAAAAACTACCAGCAATGCGCCGGCGGCACCCGCCGTGATCGCAGCCAGCCAAGCCAAGGCGCGCGTCTGGCAGGACACCCACCAGACCAGAGCGCCGAGCGCGTAAACACCGAAGAAGTAGACGGCCCACGCATCCCAACCGTGGTCGCGGTTGAAGTAGTAGAGCGAGGAGAGACCCGCCAGCGTCACCAGCACGATCGAAGAGTTGATCCGCCAGCCCGGGTATGCCTGACGAGCGGCAGTGTCGGTGAAACGACCTAGCCCAAGCAGCGCTGTCATCAACAGGAACAGCTGCATGTCGATAGCGACATACCAGAGTCCGGCCGACAGGGACTCGTAGCCCAGAATATCTTGCAGCAGCAGCGCGTGCGCGACGAACTGATCGAGACTCGCCGGTGCGGAGATCGATTCGTGCGCCATCAGACTGCGGGCAATCTCGTTGCCGGCGATCGCGATCAGCAGGATCACATGGTAGGGAAGGACAAGCCGCAGGAAGCGGCTCCACAGTACGCCTGGAAGCGGAGCCGCCCCGAGGCTGCCCGTGGGCGCGAGGCTGCGAGCCGCAAGGTAACCACCGATGACCAGGAACACCTGCACCGCCATCCGGGCGTCGCTGGCCAGCCAGGCCCACACCCCCGGCGCCAGCGGCAACACATGATCTGCCATAGGTCCGTAGAAGGCCAGGTGATGCAAGACGATGAGGCCAGCCGCCAGCGCTTTCAGGCTGTCGATGGGCAGGGATCGTTGCGTCATGCGCGGCAGGCGGGCAAGGGGGTCTCGCTGGTGGCAGCATGGCTCCGCCAGGGAATTGCCGTGCACCGGCCCATTGAAACCTCGCCGGCCTGCGCCGTCAATATTTCGGCGCTAGTCGTCTGCGGCTGTAAAGACCGGCGAATGACCGCCTTCCAACATGCGTTAACTGGCCTGCCCGTCAGATATCCGCGGCGCGCACGCTGCCAGCATTGACGAGCGCCTGGGGATGGAAGAGCTCGAAGCGATGGATTGGTACAATCCGCACGTCGTGGCTGTAAGGATGTCGAGCTCGAGCCAATCCTGTAGCGCGACGCGAACGAACAGAAAGAGCGCGCCGCGACAGTGCTGGAACGGATCTGCCACCGCGACCCGGTGCCCGACAAGGATCTGCGCGACCGGCTGTTCGCCGCCAAGAAGATCAACCATTGAAGAGGGCGGGCGGCCATGTCCACGAATCTTGACGTCATCGTCATCGGCGCGGGTTCGGCCGGTCTGGCTGCCGTGCGCGAGATTGAGAAGAAGACCGATCGCTTCGTCCTCATCAACGACGGCCCCTACGGCACCACCTGCGCGCGGGTGGGCTGCATGCCGTCCAAGGCGCTGATCGAGGCGGCCAACGCCTTTCATGCGCGCAGGAAGGCGCAGGCCTTCGGTATCCGCGGCAGCGAGCACCTGAGCATCGACATCCCGGCGGTCCTGCAACGCGTGCGGGCGCTGCGCGACCGCTTCGTCGGCGGGGTCCTCAGGTCGACCGAGGGACTGTCCCAGCGCAGCATCGCGGGCCGGGCGCGGTTGCTCGGCCCTGACCGGGTGGCGGTGGGCGACCAGGTGTTCCACGCCCGCACCATCGTCATCGCCACCGGTTCGAGCCCGGTCGTGCCGCGGCCCTGGCAGGCGCTGGGTGATCGGCTGCTGACCACCGATTCCTTGTTCGATCAGGAAGTGCTGCCTGCACGCATGGCGGTGATCGGCCTGGGCGCCATCGGCATCGAAATGGCGCAAGCCCTGTCGCGCCTCGGCATCGAGGTGCAGGCATTCGACGCCAGCGAAGCCTTGGCGGGGATCTCCGATCCGCTCGTGGCCGAAGCCGCACGCCAGGCGCTCAGCGAGGAGTTCGCCATCCACACCGGCCACAAGGTCGGGTTGGCCGGCACGACAAACGGCGTGCGCGTTCAGGCCGGTCCAGTCGACATCGAGGTCGATCGGGTGCTCGTGGCCACCGGGCGCACGCCGAACCTGGGCGATCTGGGCCTCGAAGCGCTCGGCGTGACGCTGGATGAACGCGGCCGGCCGCCGTTCGACCGCAGCACGATGCAGATCGCCGATCTGCCGGTGTTCATCGCCGGCGATGCCAACGCTGACGCCAGTCTGCTGCACGAGGCGGCCGACGAGGGCCACATCGCGGGCGTCAATGCCGTGGCCGATGAACCGGCCTGCTTCCAGCGCCGCACGCCGCTGGCCATCGTGTTTTCGGATCCTGGCATCGCCGCAATCGGCCAGCGTTTCGCCAGCCTGGAGACCGGGCGGTGCCTTATCGGCAGCGTCGATTTCGCATCTCAAGGACGTGCGCTGACAGCAGAGCGCAACCGGGGTGTGCTGCGTGTCTATGCCGCACAAGAGGGCGCCCGCATTCTCGGTGCCGAAATGTGCGCGCCGGCCGCCGAGCACCTGGCCCATCTGCTCGCACTGGCGATCCATCGCGAACTGACCGTCCATGATCTGCTGGCCATGCCGTTCTACCACCCGGTCCTGGAGGAAGGCCTGCGCACCGCCTTGCGCGACATATCCCGGCAATCAAAAGGCGGGCGCTCCGACCTCAGCGCCTGCGACAGCTTCCAGGCCGAAGCACTGGACTGAACACGCAGCGGGCTGTCGCCACTCAGGCTTCTACAGCCGCCAGATGCAACTCGCTGATGCTTCAGGAGCTGTTCTTAGTGGGTTCTGGTGGGCGGTACTGGGTTCGAACCAGTGACCCCTGCCGTGTGAAGGCAGTGCTCTACCACTGAGCTAACCGCCCGGTGCTGCTGGCAACAGAGCCGCAGTTTAAACGAAAATTCGACCGGGGCAGCCGCGGGGCCGGCGGCCAGGTGGAATAACATACTCCCGGGCAGCCTCGGCAAGTTCTGCCGGCTGGCAAGGAGATAACGCGATGTCAAAACAAGCCAGGATCGTTGGCTGGTCCCACCTCCCGTTCGGCAAGCTGATCGAACCGGATACGGAGTCCCTGATGGCCCGGGTGTCGCTCGACGCGCTGCGCCATGCGGGGGTCGCCTCAGACGCAGTCGACGGCATCTACGTCGGGGTGATGAACAACGGCTTCCAGAAGCAGGATTTCCAGGGCGCGCTGGTGGCGCTCGCGGACGAACGCCTGGCGCACACGCCGGCCACCCGTCTCGAGAATGCCTGCGCCACGGGTTCGGCGGCCCTTTATGCAGCGCTCGATTTCGTGGAGGCCGGCCGCGGCCGGATCGCGCTGGTGATCGGCGCCGAGAAGATGAGCGCCCAGCCCAATCCGGTGATCGGGGACATCCTGCTTGGCGCCAGCTACCGTAAGGAAGAAGCGGGCACGCCCGGGGGCTTCGCAGGCGTCTTTGCCGGAATCACCAAGGCCTACTTCGAGCGTTACGGCGACCGCAGCGAGGAACTGGCCCAGATCGCCGCCAAGAACCATCGCAATGGGGTTGCCAACCCGTATGCCCAGGTGCGCAAGGATCTCGGTTTCGACTTCTGCAATACCGTTTCGGAGCGCAATCCCTACGTCGCCGAACCGCTTCGCCGCACGGACTGTTCGCTGGTCTCGGACGGCGCTGCGGCCCTGGTCATCGCCGACGAGGACACCGCGCGCAGCCTGTCGCGCTCGATCCGGCTGCGGGCTCGCAGTCACGCCAACGACATCCTGCCGTTGAGCCGGCGTGACCCCACCCGCTTTGCGGGGGCGTCCCTGGCCTGGCAAGGTGCGCACCGCCAGGCGGGCACGTCGCTCGACGACCTCGACCTGGTGGAAACGCATGACTGCTTCACCATTGCCGAACTGATCGAGTACGAAGCCATGGGCCTGGCGGCGCCGGGCGAGGGTTACCGGGTGGTGAGGGAAGGGCTGACCCGCAAGGATGGTCGCCTGCCGGTCAACGTCTCGGGCGGGCTCAAGGCCAAGGGACATCCGATCGGCGCGACCGGTGTCTCGATGCACGTGCTCGCCTGCATGCAACTGATGGGGGAGGCGGGTGACATGCAAGTGCGGGATGCGAACCTCGCGGCGGTCTTCAACATGGGCGGTGCGGCGGTCACCAACTACTGCAGCATCCTGGAGCGCAGCAGTTGAGCCAGGGTCCGGGCCCGCGGGTGCGCACCCGATTTGCGCCAAGCCCGACCGGTTTCCTGCACATCGGCGGCGTGCGAACCGCGCTGTACGCGTGGGCGTTCGCGCGTCACCGCCGGGGCGACTTCATCCTGCGCATCGAGGACACGGATGTGGAGCGCTCCACGCCCGAGGCGGTTGCAGCGATCATCGACGGCATGAACTGGCTCGGCTTGTCGGCCGACGAGGGCCCGTACTTCCAGACGCAGCGCATGGACCGCTACCAGGCTGTGCTGAGCCGGATGATTGCCGACGGCCGTGCCTATCACTGCTACAGCACCCCGGCGGAACTGGACGAGATGCGCGAAGCGCAGCGGGCCCGGGGCGACAAGCCGCGGTACGACGGGCGCTGGCGCCCGGAGAACGCCGGCGGGAGGACGCCGCCGGCGGGCGTGAAGCCGGTGGTGCGGTTTCGCAATCCCGACGACGGGGTGGTGAAGTGGCACGACCTGGTCAAGGGGCCGATCGCAATCGCCAACAGCGAACTGGACGACCTGGTCATTGCCCGTTCGGACGGCACGCCGACCTACAACTTCTGTGTGGTGGTCGATGACTGGGAGATGAACATCACCCACGTCATCCGCGGTGACGACCATGTCAACAACACGCCGCGCCAGATCAACATACTGACCGCGCTGGGCGCGGACCTGCCGCAATACGGCCACCTGCCCATGATCCACGGCCCTGACGGCCAGAAGCTCTCCAAGCGCCATGGCGCGGTCTCCGTCCTGCAGTACGAGGAAGACGGCTATCTGCCGGAGGCTGTGATCAATTATCTGGCGCGGCTGGGCTGGAGCCACGGCGATGCGGAAATATTCAGTCGCGACCAGCTGGTCGAGTGGTTCGATGGCGAGCACCTGTCGCACTCGCCGTCGCAGCTTGATTTCGACAAGTTCCGCTGGGTCAATCATCAGTACCTGAAGGCGATGGACGACACGGCGCTGGCCGCCGCCATCCTCCCCCGCCTGCGCCGGCGCCTGTCGGGTCCGGAAGCCGACGCGCTCGAGCCGGCGCCGGATGCGCAGGCGCGATTGGCCGCGATCTGCGGCTTGTGGAAAGACCGCGCGTCGACCCTGGAAGAACTGGCCGACCTGGCCGCGATCTTCTTCACCGAACCGACACGACCGGCTGAGGCGCTCTCCAGGCACTTGACCGAGCCCGCAGTCGTCGGGGTCGGACAGCTCGCCGGACGCCTGGCCACCTGCGACTGGACCCGCCCTGCGATCGCCGCCTGTCTCAAGGCGGTACTGGCGGATGCCGGCCTGAAGATGCCCCAACTCGCAGTACCGGTCCGGTTGCTGGTATTCGGCATGGAGCAGACGCCTTCGGTGGACGCGATGCTGGCTCTCATGCCGCGGGAAACGGTCCTCTCCCGGCTGGCGGCGGCGGCCTGAGCCGCCCGATCAACGAACACGACCGCGTTACCAGGATCCCACAGCATGGCAGGCAACACCCTCGGCAGACTATTCTGCGTGACGACCTTCGGCGAGTCGCACGGTCCGGCGATCGGCTGCGTCATCGACGGCTGCCCTCCCGGCCTGCCATTGACCGCGGCCGACATCCAGCCCGACCTGGACCGCCGTCGGCCCGGCACCTCGCGCCACGTGACGCAGCGCCAGGAGCCGGACCAGGTGGAAATACTGTCAGGCGTGTTCGAGGGTCGTACCACCGGCACGCCGATTGCGCTGCTGATCCGCAACCAGGACGCGCGCAGCAAGGACTACGGCAACATTGCTCAGTCATTCCGGCCGGGGCATGCGGACTACACCTACTTCCAGAAGTACGGCCTGCGCGACTACCGCGGTGGCGGACGGTCCTCCGCCCGCCTGACCGCGCCGGTGGTTGCGGCGGCGGCCGTTGCCCGCAAGTGGCTGGCTCAGACGCATGGCGTCCTGGTCCGCGGTTACCTGTCGCAGATGGGCGAGATCGCGGTGCCCTTCGTGCGCTGGTCGGACGTGGCCGAGAATCCCTTCGGTGTGGCGGATTCGTCCGCGGTCGGCGCGCTGGAGACCTACCTGGACCAGCTCCGCAAGGACGGCGACTCGTGCGGCGCGCGCATCGAGGTCGTCGCCAGCGGCATGCCGGTCGGCCTGGGCGCGCCCATCTTCGACAAACTCGACGCGGACATCGCCCACGCGATGATGGGAATCAACGCGGTCAAGGGCGTCGAGATCGGTGCGGGTTTCGCCAGCATCGCGCAGAAGGGCAGCGAACACGGCGACGAACTGACGCCCGCCGGATTCATCGGCAATAACGCCGGCGGCGTGCTGGGCGGCATTTCCACCGGCCAGGAACTCATCGTCTCGATCGCCATCAAGCCGACCTCGAGCATCAGGCAGCCTCGACGCTCGATCGATGTGCACGGCGAGCCGGTCGAGGTGCAGACTTTCGGCCGCCATGATCCTTGTGTCGGTATCCGGGCAACACCGATCGCTGAGGCGATGCTGTTGCTGGTCGTGATGGATCATTGCCTGCTGCAGCGGGCTCAATGCGGCGAGGTCGACAGCGGGCTGGCGCCAATTGCCGCGTCCGCACCGGGCTGAGTCCGGCGCGCCGACCGGGGGCGCGCGTGCGGGTGACATCGGGCTGATCTACGCGATCTATTTCGGATTCGTCGGCGCGAGTGGCCCGTATTTTCCCTTGCTCTTCAGCGAGTGGGGAATGACCGCTTTCCAGATCGGCGCGTTGGTTGCCCTGAGCCACCTGATCCGGATCGTCGCGCCGCCGGTCTGGGGCTGGGCGGCGGACCGCCACGGCCGTATCCGAACGCTGCTGCAATCCGGCGCCGCCATCATGCTGTTGATGTGTCTGGCTCTGCCACAGGCCGGCGGCCTGTCTGCGGGCGTGCGCCTCGGTGGTGTGGCTCTGGTCATGGCGGTTCTGCACCTTGCGGCCGCCGGCCAGGGACCGCTCACCGAAGCCATGTCCCTGCGGCTGGCCGACGGCGATGTCGGCAAGTACGGCCGGATGCGGGTCTGGGGGTCGGTCGGCTTCATTCTGACCGTAGCCGGTTTCGGGCCCTTGCTCGACGCGTTCGGCGTCACCTTGTTGCCGATGCTCCTGGCCTTTCTCGCAGGCGCCCTGGTATTTGCGGTCGGGCGACTTCCGGCCAGGGCAGAGGCCGCGCCGCGTCAGGCAGGAGCACGCCTGCGGGACGAACTGCTCAAGCCGACCATGCTGGCTTTTCTGGCGGCGTCACTGCTCATGATCCTCGCCCATGCGCCGTTCTACGCGTTCTTCTCGCTCTACCTGGCCCACCTGGGTTACTCGAAAACCGCGATCGGGCTCTTCTGGGCGCTTGGCGTGATTGCGGAGATCGCCTTGTTCCTGGTGCAGAAGCGGCTGTTCGATCGGTTCCCGGCCACCGTGCTGCTGGTCGGCACGCTGGTGCTGTGCGTGCTCCGTTTTGTCATGACGGCAGCGGCCGGGCAGATGTCCTCGTTCTGGGCAACCCTCACGCTCGTCATGGCCCAGGTCCTGCATGCGGCGACGTTCGCCCTGCATCACAGCGCATCGATGAGCATCATGCACCAGCGCTTCGGCACCCGTCACCAGGCACGGGCGCAATCCATCTATACCGCTGTCAGCTACGGCCTGGGCGGTGCCATCGGTGGTCTCGCTGCGGGGGTAATCTGGCAGACTTCCGGCCCGAGCGCTACCTTCTATGGCGCGGCGCTTGCTGCGGGCCTCGGCGGCTGGGCGGCTCTGCTGGTGCATCGGGGTACCCGGCGCGAGTTGGCGGCACGGGTGCCGGCAGGGATACCAATTTCGACAGACAGGAGGCCGGACAGATGAGATTCCAATCGGGCAGGATGTTCCCAGTCGCGCAAGCGGGGTCGGCCTTGCGGCGGCTTGCGGGTGGCGCAACGCTGGCTGCAACCGTGGCGCTGGCGGCATGCAGTACGGTGCAGACCACCGAAGGCGGCACGATCGGAGTCGACCGCACACAGCGGATGTCGCCGCTGGTATCCGAAGAGCAACTCGCGCAGGGCGCCAAGGCCGCCTATGCGGAGATCCTGACCAAGGAAAAGTCGGAAGGCGACCTCAACGCCGACCCCAAGATGACTGCCCGGGTCCGGGCGATTGCCCAACGTCTGATCCCGCAGACCGGCGTTTTTCGCGCCGACGCGCCGAAATGGCCGTGGGAGGTCAACGTGATCCGCTCGGATGAACTGAACGCCTGGGCGATGCCGGGCGGCAAGATCGCGTTCTACAGCGGCATCATCGACAAGCTCAAGCTGACCGACGACGAGATCGCGGCCATCATGGGTCATGAAATCGCCCATGCGCTGCGCGAGCATGCCCGCGAGCGCGCTTCCGAACAGGCGACGACCGGCCTGGTGATCGGGGTTGGATCTGCGCTGCTCGGTGGCGGCCAGACCGGGGCCGACCTCACGCAAATGGCGTATCACACGGTTTTCGGCCTCAAACACAGCAGACAGCACGAGACGGAGGCGGACCGGATCGGCGTCGAACTGGCTGCTCGGGCAGGTTTCGATCCGCGCGCTGCGATGAGCTTGTGGGAGAAGATGGGCAAGGCCAGCGGCGGTGGCGGAGGGCCGGAATTCCTGTCGACCCACCCTTCGCCGGAAAGTCGGATCTCGGACCTGCGTAATTATGCATCACGCGTAATGCCGCTCTATGAGAAAGCCAAGTGACGATATCGGGCTGATTACGATTCCAACGGCATGATTTCGGCGACGAACGGACTGCGTTGGACGTCTCGACGTGGCATAATTCTGTCGCATGTCGACACACTCCCGCACCCTGTATGACAAGCTCTGGGACGCCCATGTGGTTCACCAGGATAATGACGGCACCTGCCTGCTGTATGTAGACCGTCATCTGCTGCATGAAGTCACCAGCCCCCAGGCCTTCGAAGGCCTGTCGCAGGCGGGTCGCAAGCTCTGGCGCACGGATGCCAACCTGGCGGTGGTAGACCACAATGTGCCGACCACGGATCGCGCCGAGGGAATCGCCGACCCGATTTCCCGCCTGCAGGTGGAGACGCTGGACAACAACGCCCGCGACTACGGCGTCACCTACTTCGACATCAACGATCGGCGCCAGGGCATCGTCCATGTGATCGGGCCGGAGCAGGGCGCTACCTTGCCTGGCATGACGGTGGTCTGCGGCGATTCGCACACCAGCACGCACGGCGCCTTCGCCTGCCTGGCGTTCGGCATCGGTACGTCGGAGGTCGAACATGCGCTGGCGACGCAGACGCTGGTGGCCAAGAAGCAGAAGAACATGCTGGTGGAAGTCGACGGTCCGCTTCCTCGCGGGGTGACGTCCAAGGACCTCGTTCTTGCCGTGATCGGCCGCATCGGTACTGCCGGCGGTACCGGGCATGCCATCGAATTTGCCGGGTCCACGATCCGCTCCCTGTCGATGGAAGCCCGGATGACCGTCTGCAACATGGCCATCGAAGCAGGCGCACGCAGCGGCATGGTCGCCGTCGACGACATCACCATCCAGTATCTCAAGGGCCGGCCCATGGCGCCGAAAGGCGCGCTCTGGGAGCCGGCCGTTGCACATTGGCGCACACTGCATTCGGATCCCGGCGCCAAGTTCGACACGGTGGTCCGCATGGACGCGCGCGAGCTCAAGCCCTATGTCAGTTGGGGCACGTCCCCTGAGATGGTGGCCACGATTGAAGACCGGGTCCCGGACCCGGATCGGGAAAAAGACGCCGTGCGCCGCGAGGGCATGGAGCGGGCGCTGGTCTATATGGGTCTGCAGCCGGACACGCCGATCGACAAGATTGCAATCGACAAGGTGTTCATCGGTTCCTGCACCAACTCGCGCATCGAGGACCTCCGCCAGGCCGCTGCCGTCGTCAAGGGGCGACGCAAGGCGGACTCGGTCAAACTGGCAATGGTGGTCCCGGGTTCGGGCCTGGTGAAGATCCAGGCGGAGTCCGAAGGGCTCGACAAGATATTCCGGGCGGCCGGTTTCGAGTGGCGTGAACCGGGCTGCTCCATGTGCCTGGCCATGAATGCCGATCGCCTGGAGCCCGGCGAGCGTTGCGCCTCGACATCGAACCGCAA
Source organism: uncultured beta proteobacterium (assembly GCA_963834335.1). Taxonomy (GTDB): domain Bacteria; phylum Pseudomonadota; class Gammaproteobacteria; order Burkholderiales; family Burkholderiaceae_E; genus Lautropia. Next base: position 1,683,653 of record CAWIBK010000009.1, read on the forward strand.
CTTCGAGGGACGCCAGGGCACCGGGGGCAGGACCCACCTGGTCAGCCCGGCAATGGCGGCGGCTGCCGGTATCTTCGGTCACTTCGTCGATGTCCGGAGGCTGGCATGAGGGCATTTACCGTCCATCGCGGCCTGGCAGTGCCGCTCGACCGCGCCAACGTCGATACCGATGCGATCATTCCCAAGCAGTTTCTCAAATCGATCAAGCGATCCGGCTTCGGGCCGAATCTGTTCGATGCGTGGCGCTATCTGGATCCGGGCGAACCGGGCATGGACAACAGCGTGCGGCCGCTCAATCCGGATTTCGTGCTGAACAAGCCCCGCTACAAAGGGGCGTCGATCCTGGTCGCGCGCAAGAATTTCGGCTGCGGCTCGTCCCGTGAGCATGCGCCCTGGGCGCTGGAGGACTACGGTTTCCGGTGCGTGATCGCCCCGAGCTTTGCCGATATCTTCTTCAACAACTGCTTCAAGAATGGCGTGTTGCCGATCCGCCTGGCGGAGTCCGAGGTTGACCGCCTGTTTGGCGAGATCAATTCGTTCATCGGTCTGGAACTGGTGATCGACCTGCCCGATCAATCGGTCAGGACCACCAGCGGCGAAGTCATCGGCCGGTTCGAGGTCGACGAATTCCGCAAGCACTGCCTGGTCAACGGTCTCGACGAGATCGCGCTGACTTTGGAGCACGCGGACAAGATCCGCGCATACGAGGCCCGGCGTTTCGGGGCGGAACCCTGGCTGACGGGACGCTGAGCCAGGGCGGACGGCCCCGCCGGCCCCACGCGCCGGGTGTCGCCGGTATCCATGCACTATCAGACAAGGTGATATGACAAAGATTGCTGTACTGGCAGGCGACGGCATTGGTCCGGAGATCACCGACCAGGCGATCCGGGTAATAGAAGCATTGGGTCGTGACGGCTTGAGCATCGATGTCGAGCAGGCATTGGTCGGCGGCGCCGCATATGACGCCAGCGGCGATCCGCTGCCCCCGCAGACCCTGGCCGTGTGCGAATCGTCGCAGGCGATCCTCTTTGGTGCGGTCGGCGGCCCGCAGTACGACGCGCTGCCACGCGCCAAGCGCCCGGAACAGGGGCTGCTGCGCTTGCGCAAGCATTTCGATCTTTTCGCGAACTTGCGGCCGGCCATCGTCTATCCCGAGCTGGCGCATGCGTCGACGCTGCGCGCCGACGTGGTGGCAGGGCTGGATATTCTGATCCTGCGGGAACTGACGGGAGACATCTACTTCGGGCAGCCGCGCGGCATCCACAAGAACGAGCGGGGCGAGCGCGAAGGTTTCGATACGATGCGCTACAACGAAAGCGAAATCGCCCGGATCGCCCGGTGGGGTTTCGAAGCTGCTCGCAAACGTCAACGTCGGCTGTGCTCGGTGGACAAGGCCAATGTCCTGGAAACCACACAATTGTGGCGGGACGTTGTCACCGAAGTTCATAGCGATTATCGTGACGTCGAGCTGTCCCACATGTATGTGGACAATGCCGCCATGCAACTGGTTCGCAATCCGAAGCAGTTCGACGTGATCGTCACCGGCAACATGTTCGGCGACATTCTTTCCGACGAGGCGTCCATGTTGACGGGCTCGATCGGCATGCTTCCGTCGGCTTCCCTGAATGCGAAGCGGTTCGGGATGTACGAACCGATCCACGGTTCCGCGCCGGACATCGCCGGCACCGGCGCTGCCAATCCACTGGCCACCATCCTTTCGCTCGCCATGCTGTTGCGCTATTCGCTCGACCAGGTGGCGGCCGCGCAGCGGGTGGAGCAGGCAGTGCGCAGCGTCCTGAGCCAGGGACTGCGCACGGCCGATATCGCCCGGGCCGACGAGCCTCGGGTCAGTTGCAGAGAAATGGGCGACGCCGTCGTGGCCGCGCTATGACTGCAGCGCGGAAATTGCGCCTGGGCCTCGTCGGTTGGCGGGGAATGGTCGGTTCGGTCTTGTTGGACCGGATGATCCAGGAGGGCGACTTCGAGTTATTCGATCCGATCTTCTTCAGTACTTCCAACGCTGGCGGCCGCGCCCCGGCCGGCGTCCAGCCGCTGCTGGATGCAGCCGACGTGGCCGCACTTGGCGGTATGGACGTGATCGTCACCTGCCAGGGCGGGGATTACACCAACGAAGTCTACCCGCGCCTGCGCAGCGGCGGCTGGAACGGCTACTGGATCGATGCGGCGTCCGCCCTGCGGATGAAAGAGGACGCCGTGATCATCCTTGATCCGGTCAACGGCGACGTCATCGATCGCGCCCTCAAGTCCGGCGTGCGGACCTTCGTCGGCGGCAATTGCACCGTCAGCCTGATGATGATGGCCATCGGCGGCCTGCTCAAGGAGGACCTGGTGGAGTGGATCACCGCCATGACCTATCAGTCCGCGTCAGGTGGTGGGGCCCAGCACATGAGGGAATTGCTCGGGCAGATGGGACAGCTCCACGGTTCGGTTGCGGATCTGCTGGCTGACCCCCGGTCGGCCATTCTGGAGATCGATCGTCGGGTCGCCGCCACAATGCGTGGCGACGCCTTTGCCACCGAGCATTTCGGTGTACCGCTCGCCGGGAGCCTGATTCCGTGGATCGACAAGGACTTGGGAAACGGCATGTCCCGTGAAGAATGGAAAGGGGACGCAGAGCTCAACAAGATGCTGGGGCGTCTGGACCAACGGCGGGTACCGGTAGAGAGCCTGTGTGTACGGGTCGGGGCGATGCGCTGCCACAGCCAGGCGCTCACGATCAAGCTGCGCAAGGACCTCCCGCTGGCCAGGATCGAAGAAATCCTGGCCGCGGGCAACGATTGGGTTCGGGTCATTCCTAATGACAAGGAGAGCAGCGTGGCGGAGTTGTCTCCGGCCGCTGTGACCGGGTCGATGTCGATTCCGGTCGGGCGGCTTCGCAAACTGGCGATGGGTCCGGAATATCTGAGCGCCTTCACCGTCGGGGATCAATTGCTCTGGGGAGCGGCCGAGCCGCTCCGTCGAATGGCTCGAATCGTGGTGGATCACACACGTGCAATTGCTTAAAGTTGCTCGTGTAAGTGCCTGATGTTACAGTCAAAGTTAAGACTCCTGTGAGAGGTGGACTCGTGTCCTCGAAGACAAAACGTATGTCGTTCCAGTCGAAGTCGCCATCAAAGCCGACCCCTGTTCATCTCGCCACGGCCATCGCAATCGCGCTGGCGGCTTGGACAGGCTCGGCCGATGCGGCGGGACTCGGTCGCCTTTCCGTCAACTCCGCGCTCGGGCAACCCCTGCAGGCTGAAGTCGAGGTTACCTCGGTCAGTCCGGAAGAGGCGGCCACCCTCGCGGCCAAGCTGGCATCGCCCGATGCCTTCAGGTCGGCGGGGCTGCAGTTCAATAATTCTCTGGCCGGCCTGCGGATGGCGGTAGAAGAGCGGGGAGGGCGGTACTTCATCAAGGTAACCTCCACCCGGCCGATCAATGAGCCCTTCGTCGACCTGATGGTCGAACTGAACTGGGCTTCCGGAAAATTCGTCCGCGAGTACACCTTCCTGCTCGATCCGCCAGAACTGCGTGCGTCGCGGCAGACGGTGGAGGGCGGTTCGGTCGCCAGTGCCCCTCCGGTTTCGCCGGCCGCCAGCGCCCGCCCGACGCCGCAGGCTCAGCCGCCAAGGAGTCTGGCCGAAGCCAGTCCGTCACCGGCACCGGTCCCCGGACGGTCGCAACCGTCCGCTTCCCAGCGCGCAGAGGCGGTCAATCGCGCCGCTGCGGCAGCGCCGGCTGCCACGGCCGGGTCCACCCGCGCTGCCGAGGCCGCGAGGCCTTCCCCGGCGCCGACCGGCCCGGTCGCCTCCTCTGATAAGGTTACCGTCGCCCGCGGCGATACGCTGAGCAAGATTGCCGCCGCGCACCGGCCGGCCAATGCTTCGCTCGATCAGACCATCATTGCCATCTACCAGGCCAATCAGTCGGCGTTCATCGACAGCAATCCGAACCTGATCCGTCAGGGGCGCACGCTGTCTATCCCCGAGGCTGCCGCCATCGCCGCCGTGGATGCGGACACCGCACAGCGTCAACTGCGGGTTGCCGCCCGCGACTTCCGCGCCTACAAGGAGCGGCTGGCTGGCGCGACCACCGAAGTTGCCAGTGCCAGTACCGGGACCACCGCGAGCGGCTCCGTGGCCGCCCAAGTGGAGGACAAGGCCGCCCGCAGCGCGGTTTCCGACCGGCTGGAACTGTCGAAGTCCTCGGCGGCAACCGGCGCTCAGGCCGGAGCAGTCGGTTCGCGTGACGCGGAGGCCCGAATCGCCCGGGATGCCGCCATCGCCGAATCGAACAGCCGGATTTCCGAACTCGAGCGCAATGTTGCCGATCTGCAGAAGATGCTCGAGCTGAAGAACAGGTCGCTGTCCGACCTTCAGGCTCAACTTGATCAGCAACGGGCTTCCGGCGCCGCCGTCAGCGGCTCGGTGGCTGCGGCCGGCGCAACCGGCGCAACCGGCGCGGCTGGTGCCGGGGCGACCAAGCCACCTGCCGCGGTGACCAGTCCCGCTGCCGATCCGGCGCGCGAGGCGGCTAACGCCACGAAGTCGCCAAACCAGGGCTCAACGGCTCCCGGCGCGAGCCCATCGGGCACGCCTTCGTCCACCACGAACGCGCCCACCACGACTACGCCCTCTACCACTACGCCCTCAACGACTGCACCCGGCGCTGCGCCTGCCGGGTCGACACCGGGCAGCTCGCCATCGACCGCCCCCGCGGTCGCCTCCACGCCCACACCCGCGACCCCGGATCCGGCGGTTGCGTCGCCGGCAAGCCCATCGGCTGCATCGGCGTCGTCCAGCACGTCGTCGACCGCCAACGGCACAAGCACGCCGTCGCCCGCTCCGCTAGCCGACGCATCCGCGCCAGCCAAGCCGGTCAGTCCGGTTTCGGTCACGCCGGCCGAGCCCGCGCAGGAGTCGATGTTTGAATTCGAAGGCCTGATGGATAACCCGATGGTGCTGCCGGCGCTCGGCGGCCTCGCCTTGTTGGGCGGTTTCGGGCTCTGGCTGGGTCTGCGCCGTCGCAAGGTCGACCGTTTCGAGGACAGCCTGGCGGCAGCGGATGCCTTCACCGCCAATTCGCTGTTCGGCACCACCGGCGGCCAGAGCGTAGACACCACCACGGGCGGGACGCAGACTCAGGTGTCGACGATGAGCGAGTCCAGCCCGACCGAGGTGGATCCGATCGCCGAGGCCGACGTCTATATAGCCTACGGCCGTGAGGCCCAGGCCGAAGAGATCCTCAAGGAGGCCCTCAAGCGCCAACAGGAGCGCCAGGCCATCCGCCTCAAGCTGATGGAGATCTACTCGGGTCGCAAGGATTCCCAGTCCTTCGAAGCCATGGCCCGCGAGATGTACGGCATGACCGGCGGTCAGAACGAGGAGTGGCCCAAGGTCGCCACGATGGGCCTGGCAATGGATCCGAACAATCCGCTCTATTCGGGTGGTTCGATGCAGTCCGCGGCCAGTACCAGCAGTTTCGGTCGTGCTGCTGCCACTTCCTTTGCTGCTGCCAGCTCTGCGGCCGCGGTCGGCAAGATGTCGGCGCGACCTGGCGATACGATGACCCGCGGCGACGACACCCTGTCCCGTCAGGACGACACCCAGATCGGACAGCCGCACACCTTGACTGGACAATCGGCCGGTTTCGACGCCAGCCGGGATTCAGGGAAGACCGAGTCGCCCGATACGGCAATGCGGGACCTGGATTTCAATCTCGACCTCGATCGGTCGCTGGAATCCAATACCGCCAAAGCCGATCGGGAGTACAGCGAGTCCATGGACTTTTCGCAGTCCCGGTCGGGACCGCTGAGCGCGATGCCCAACGTCGACCTGCCGTCACTGGATCTGGACGTGCCGTCGTTGCCGCCGTCGCGCGGCCCCGCCGGCGGAGACTTCCGGGACAGCCAGATGCACGAAGGCATGCGCACGAGGACCGGCGCGACGCACGACACTTCGCCGGACCAGGAAATGGACCTTTCCGCCATCGGACTGGACCTGGCTCCGTCGACCATCTCGGGTCCTTCGACGGTAACCGGGGCGGGCTCGGGTCAGTGGCAGGAAATGGCCAGCAAGCTCGACCTGGCCTCGGCCTATGGCGAGATCGGCGACAAGGAAGGCGCGCGTGAACTCCTTCAGGAGGTGGTGCGTGGCGGTGACGCTTCACAGCAGCAGAAGGCCCGGGAACTCCTGGCCAGCATCTGAGCGAGGCGCATGATTGAAAGGGGCCGGGGATCTCCCGGCTTTTTTCTTTGGGGCCGTTGCCTGCGCGCCGGCCTGCGATCCGGCATTCCCAACGTGGCCGCGGTCGCATGAACACCGGCCTGCCGACTTCGCGCTGGGCATGCGGCCTGTCCTACGAGGGTACGCATTTCTGCGGCTGGCAGCGCCAGCCGCCGCTACTTCCTGGGAAGCCGGCGCTCCAGAACGTGGTCGAGGCGGCGTTGGCGCAGGTTGCCGGGCACCCCGTGCCGACCCGCTGCGCCGGGCGCACGGACGCCGGCGTGCATGCAGTCCAGCAGGTCATCCAGTTCGACACCCCCTCCGGGCGTCCCGCGAGCGCCTGGGTCAGGGGGGTCAACGCCTTCCTGCCGCCGGCAGTGGCGATCCGGTGGGCGATGCCCGTGGCGCCCGGCTTCGACGCGCGCTTCGGCGCACAGTCGCGCACCTACTGGTATCTGCTGATCGATCAGCCGGTGAAACCCCCGCTGTGGCGTGATCGCGCCGGCTGGACCCATCGGCGGCTGGATGGCGACCGGATGGCGGAGGCCGCCGCGTGCCTGGTCGGCAGCCACGATTTTTCCTCGTTTCGTGCCAGCGGATGCCAGGCGAGCAGCCCGATCCGCAACATCGAGTCGATCGAGATCGTGCGGGACGGCCCTTTCCTGCTGATGTCGGTCACCGCAAACGCCTTTCTGCATCACATGGTGCGCAATCTGGTTGGCGCCCTGGTCTACGTGGGCGACGGCCGGCGCCCCGTGGAATGGCTGGCAGAGGTGCTCGCGGCACGAAATCGCACTGTCGCGGCGCCGACCTTCGCGGCGTCCGGTCTTTATCTCGTGTCGGTTCGTTATGATGAACAGTGGCAGTTGCCGATCGATGTCCCGACATTGCGACTATGCGAACTCGTGTGAAGTACTGCGGTCTGGTCAGGCCGGATGATGTCGATGCCGCGGTCGGTATCGGCGCCGATGCGGTGGGTTTCGTCTTTTATCCGAAGAGCCCGCGCTTGCTCGACGCCGCCGTCGCGGCCGACCTGCGTCGGAGGCTGCCGTCCTGGGTGGTGTCGGTCGGTTTGTTCGTGAACGCCGACCCGCGTGAGATCGACGAGATCCGGAGGCGGGTCGGTCTCGACGTGATCCAGCTGCACGGCGACGAAACGCCGGCCGATGCCCGCGCCTTGCAGGCAACCTGGTGGAAGGCCTTGCGGATTCCCGCGCTCTCCGGACAGGCAGGCGGCGATGCCGAAGTCGGCAGCGGTGTCGTGGGAGGCGGCGTTGCCGAAGGCGCGGCCGATCCGGTTCGACGCACCATCGCGGCGTCTTTGGAGCGGTATCGGGACGCCGAACTCTGCCTGCTTGACAGCCTGAGTCCCGGCTATGGCGGCAGCGGCAAGACCTTCGACTGGTCCCTGATCCCGCCCGAAGCCGGCAGGCGTCTGATCATGTCGGGTGGCCTGGACGAGTTGAACGTCGCTGCGGCCATTGAAAGCATCGCCCCGTTTGCCGTCGACACCTCGAGCGGGATCCAGGGCCAAAACCCCCGCGAGAAGGACGTGGGTAGAATGGAGCAATTCATGGAGGCGGTCCGTCTTGCCGACGGACGCCGTAAACCACACCAGCGATGAAACCATACGACCTGCCTGACGCATCAGGCCACTTCGGCATTTACGGCGGCAGCTTTGTCGCCGAGACGCTGATACACGCGCTCGAAGAACTCCGCAGCGCGTATGAACGCTATCGGGAAGATCCCGAGTTCGTGGCAGAGTTCAACGACGAGCTCGAGCACTTCGTGGGGCGTCCCAGCCCCATCTATCACGCACGGCGGTGGTCTGCGCAAGTCGGCGGCGCGCAGATCTACTTCAAGCGCGAGGACCTGAATCACACCGGCGCCCACAAGGTCAACAACACCATCGGCCAGGCCCTGCTGGCGCGTCGGATGGGCAAGCCACGGGTCATCGCGGAAACCGGTGCCGGCCAGCATGGGGTGGCCACCGCCACGATCGCCGCGCGCTATGGCATGGAGTGCGTCGTCTACATGGGTGCGGCCGACATCGCGCGCCAGGCCCAGAACGTCTATCGGATGAAGCTGCTGGGCGCCTCGGTGGTGCCGGTGGAGTCCGGCTCGAGGACGTTGAAGGACGCGCTCAACGAGGCGATGCGGGATTGGGTCACCAACGTGGAGACGACCTTCTACATCATCGGCACGGTTGCCGGACCGCATCCGTATCCGATGATGGTGAGGGACTTCCAGTCGGTGATCGGCGAGGAGTGCAAGGTGCAGATGCCCAGGATGACCGGACGTCAGCCGGACCATGTGGTGGCCTGCGTCGGCGGTGGCTCCAACGCGGCCGGCATCTTCTATCCCTACCTGGACAGTCCCGAAGTCCGGTTGATCGGCGTGGAAGCGGGCGGCGAGGGGATGGACAGCGGCCGCCATTCGGCATCGCTGACAGCCGGCATACCCGGCGTTCTGCATGGCAACCGGACCTACCTGCTGCAGGATGCCAACGGCCAGATAACCGAGACGCATTCCGTGTCGGCGGGTCTGGACTATCCGGGTGTCGGGCCGGAGCATGCCTGGCTGAAGGATTCCGGTCGCGCGCAGTACGTGGTCATCGACGACGAAGAGGCCCTGGCGGCCTTTCATACGTGCTGCCGGATCGAAGGCATCATTCCCGCGCTCGAGTCGAGCCATGCACTGGCCTATGCAGCGAAACTCGCGGCGAGCCTGCCCGCCAACCAGACGATCCTGGTGAACCTGTCCGGGCGCGGCGACAAGGACATGCACACGGTGGCGCAGCGCGCGGGACTGGAGCTCTAGGCGATGTCGCGGATCGCCAGGACTTTCGAGAGGCTGAAGAAGACCTCGCGTCGGGCACTGATTCCGTACGTCACCAGCGGTTTTCCCGAGCGCTCGTCAACCGTGCCGCTGATGCACGAAATGGTGAAGAGCGGCGCCGACATCATTGAACTGGGTGTGCCATTCTCCGACCCGATGGCCGATGGGCCGGTGGTTCAGCGGGCCGGCGACCGGGCACTGGCGGCCGGCGTCGGGCTGGGTGACGTTCTGGACTACGTCCGTGAGTTCCGGCGCGATGATGACGAGACCCCGGTAGTGCTGATGGGCTACTGCAATCCGGTGGAGCGGATGGGACTGGCGGTATTCACGGCGCGGGCGGCGGAGGTGGGGGTCGACGGCGTCCTGCTGGTGGATTGCCCGCCGGAGGAGGCCACCGAGTTCGCCGCGCAGATGCGCAACCATGGGATGTCCCCGATCTTCCTGCTGGCGCCGACGTCGAGCGACGAGCGTTTCAGGCAGGTTGCTGAACTCGCCAGCGGCTACGTTTACTATGTCTCCCTGAAGGGCGTCACCGGCGCCGCAAACATCGACACCGACGAGGTGTCGCGCCAGGTGCCCAAGATCCAGCGCGCGACCGGTCTGCCGGTCGGCGTCGGCTTCGGCATCAAGAACGGCGCGACGGCGGCGAGGGTCGCGGCTTTTGCCGATGCTGTCGTCATCGGCAGTCGCCTGATCGAAGTGCTGGAAGAGGGCAGTCCGGAAGGCGCCGCCCAACGTGCGGGCAGCCTGCTTCGTGATATCCGGCAGGCGATGGACGTGCAAACTGCAGGATCCGGCAGCATTGACCTGCCGCAACGATAAATGCAACATCCCGACAGATGACCTGGCTCGACAAAATTCTCCCCCCGGGACTGAAACGTTCTGACGGTTCGTCCAAAGGCAAGTCGGTCCCGGAAGGACTCTGGATCAAATGCCCTTCTTGTGACGCGGTGCTCTATTCGACCGACCTCGAGAACAACCTGAATGTCTGTCCGAAATGTGAACACCACATGCGTTTGACGGCGCGCGCACGATTGGATCGCCTGCTGGATCCGGACGGACGCGTGGAAATCGGCCAGGAAGTAAGGCCGCTGGACCCGCTCAAGTTCAAGGACAGCCGCAAGTACCCGGAACGTCTGACCCAGGCTGCCACGCAGTCGTCGGAGACCGAGGCGATGGTTGTGATGCGCGGCTCCATTCATACCCTCGCTGTGGTGGTGGCCTGTTTCGAGTTCGAGTTCATGGGGGGGTCCATGGGCTCCGTTGTCGGCGAGCGTTTCGTGCGGGGCGTGCAGGCCTCGATCGATCAGCGTGCGCCCTTCATCTCGATCGCGGCGTCGGGCGGCGCGCGGATGCAGGAAGGCCTGCTGTCCCTGATGCAGATGGCAAAGACGACAGCGGCGCTGACGCGTCTCGCGGCCGAGCGCGTACCTTACATCTCGGTGCTGACCGATCCCACCATGGGCGGCGTCTCCGCCAGTTTCTGTTTCCTGGGTGACGTGGTCATTGCCGAACCAAGAGCGCTGGTCGGTTTCGCCGGACCGAGGGTCATCGAGCAGACCATGCGCGAGAAACTGCCGGACGGCTTTCAGCGCGCCGAATTCCTGCTGGAGAAAGGCGCCATCGACATGATCGTGCATCGCCGCGACATGCGCGATGAGATCGCCGGCCTGATCGCCCTGCTGATGAAGCAGCCGCCCGTCACGCCGACGTGAACCGTCGCGGTTGATTCCGGTCGCCGGATGATCATCGGACCGGCGGACCGTTTCCCGAGCAGCGATTGAATACCCTGGATCAGTGGCTGGACCGGATCGAGAAGATGCACTCGCATCCCATCGACCTCGGCCTCGCCCGCGTGAGCGATGTCTCCAGCCGCATGGGCGTGACGCTACCGGGCGTCAAGTTCGTCGTTGCGGGCACCAACGGCAAGGGATCCACCTGCGCGATGCTTGAATCGATCCTGCTCGCCGCCGGCTACAAAGTCGGTTGCTATACCTCGCCCCATCTGCTCCGATTCAACGAGCGCGCGCGCATCGACGGGCGCGCGGCGGACGACGCGGCCCTGATCGAGCAGTTCGAGGCCGTCGAGGCCGCCCGGGGCGAGACCAGCCTGACCTACTTCGAGTTCACCACGCTCGCCATCCTGCGCTTGTTCTCGCAGTCGCCGCTGGACGCACTGGTGCTGGAAATCGGACTGGGCGGGCGGCTGGACGCGGTCAACATCGTCGATGCGGATTGCGCCATCCTGACCAGCATCGATGTCGACCATGCGGACTATCTCGGCGATTCGAGAGAGGTGATCGGCTGGGAAAAGGCGCATGTCATGCGGGCCGGCCGGCCGGCCATATGCAGCGATCCGCAGCCGCCCGCGTCCCTGATCGAACATGCCCGCGAGATCGGTGCCGACCTCTGGCTGTTCAGGCGCGATTTCAACTATGCCGGCGATCGCCAGCAGTGGTCCTATGGCGGGCGCCATCAGCGTCGCAACAGCCTGGCCTACCCCGCACTGCGCGGCGCCAATCAGTTGCTCAATGCCTGCGGCGTGCTGGCAGCACTGGAGGCCGTCAAGGACGTGCTGCCGATTACGGCGCAGGATGTGCGCCGCGGTTTCTCGCTGGTGGATCTACCGGGCCGCTTCCAGGTTCTCCCGGGCCGGCCGGCTGTCATCCTGGACGTGGCCCACAACCCGCATGCGGCGGCCCATCTTGCGCGGAACCTGCAGAGCATGGGGTTCTTCGAGGCGACTTACGCCGTCTTCGGGATGCTGTCGGACAAGGACATCGATGCAGTCATCGGGCATCTGAAGGATAGCATCGATCACTGGATCTGCTGCTCCCTGCCCGGTCCTCGCGGCAGCGCCGCCGAGGCGCTGGCCGTCCGTTTGCGCGCGGCCGGCATCGAGGACCGTGACGATGCCCGGGCGGGAGTTCATAACAGCGTTGTATGTGTCCCGACGGCGGGGGAGGGGTTGGCGCTGGCCCGTGCCCGGGCAGGCGGCAATGATAGAATTTTGGTCTTCGGTTCCTTCCTGACCGTGGCCGGCGCCCTGGGTTCCATGGAGCCCACGGTATCGGCAGCCAGGAGCCAGACCAGCCCGGCGCCGACCGTCGTACCGATCGGCCCGACCCAGCAGCCGTAACACGTGAACAGCCACTGATGTCGCGCCAGCAAACTCGATCCTCTGGTGACGGCGCCATCGACCCGTCACTCGTCCAGAAAAAGCGGGCCAGGCATCGCCTGGTCGGCGCGGTCTGCCTCTGCCTTGTGGCTGCGGCAGTGGTGCCGATGGTGCTGGAATCGGAGCCCAGGCCCCGCAGGGACGTTCCGTTGGAGATCGCCGGTTCTTCCAAGCCGGCTGCCCAGCTCTCCGCTGCGCCGGCGGGCGCAGGCGACGTGGCAGGTTCGGCACCGGCACCCGACAATGCTCCCGCCACCAGCCAGTCCGCGGTCAGGACCATCACGCCGCCCGCACTGTCTGCCGCGCCCGGGGGGCCGGCCGGGGCGGGGGCGCCGAGCGTCTCGCCTCGCGATCCGATTCCGCTGCCCAAGACCGATGGCGCGACCGATACCAAGGCAACAGCGCGTGCCGACACCAGGGCAGAACGGGCGGACGCTCGCGCCGCGCCCACCACGGCCGCTAAACCCGAGTCCAAGGCCGAATCACGGCCGGACGCAAAGGCGCTGGCCAAGGCCGAGCCGAAGAACGAGAGCAGAGCTGAATCCAAGGGGGATCCCAAGTCCGATTCCAGGTCCGATGCCCGCGCCGAATCCAAGACAGCAGCCGGCGCAGCGCCGGCTCGAAGCGCGGAGCCGGACGTCCTGGCCAGGCTGATCGACCGGGCCACCCAGTCCAGCAGCGCGGCGAAGCCGGAGGAAAGTGCGTCCCGCGGCGGGAGCGGTACCGCAACCGCGTCAGCCGCCAGTCGCCGGTTCCTGGTCCAGATCGGTGCATTCAGCAACGTCCAGAGTGCGCGAAACGTGTCGGACCGTGCGGTCCAGGCGGGTTTGCGGCCCTATCAGGAGACCGTCAAGACGTCTCAAGGTGACTGGATCCGGGTCCGGATCGGTCCCTTCAGTTCGCGCGAGGATGCCGAGCGCGCTCAGCAGGATCTCAAGCGCGCCGGGGTGACAGCCGCGATCATCGCGCTGTAGCCCATGGCCGACGGCGCGATTCCGTTCCTCACCGGCTGGGACTGGTTTATCGTGACGGTGGCGCTGATCTCCACCGGCTTGGGTGTCTGGCGCGGCATGATTCGCACGGTTTTCGGCCTTGCCGCCTGGGTGCTGGGAGTGATCGGAGCGCCACTGGTCGGCATGCTGATCGCCGAGCAGTTCGGCATCACCGGCCTGCCGGTCTGGGTCCTCTACATTCTCGCTTTCCTGTTGACCTTCATGGCCGTCCGACTGGCCGGCGCGTTGATACTGAAAGGGGCTCGTTCCGTGGGGCTCGCTAGCGTCGATCGGGTGCTGGGTGCCGCCTTGGGCGTCGCACGGGCAGGCCTGGTCATCCTCGTGGCGGCAGTGATCGCGCATCGGCTGGGATACGCCCAGTCGGTCTCCTGGCAGACTGCCGCGGCACGGCCGCTGCTTGAAACCATGATCGAGATGGCCCAGCCCTGGCTGCCTGCCGCTAAAAAGGCGTAGGCTCGGTGATCGCAGTCAGCGTCCTGCGGCCCGTCGGCTTGAAGTCGGCGCCGTGCGGTGTGATATGTCAGTAACGTCCGAACGACGGAACAGGAAGTAGCTCATGTGCGGAATCCTTGGCGTGGTGTCTCGCACGCCGGTCAACCAGGTGCTTTACGACGGCCTGCTGCTGCTGCAGCATCGAGGCCAGGACGCCGCGGGCATTGCCACGTGTACCGGCCGCGCATTTTCGATGCAGAAGGGCAACGGGCTCGTGCGCGACGTGTTCAGGACCCGCAACATGCGGGCGTTGCCCGGCAATTCCGGCATCGCCCACGTGCGCTATCCCACGGCCGGATCTGCCGCGAACGGCGAGGAGGCGCAGCCTTTCTACGTCAACGCGCCCTTCGGCCTGACCCTGGCGCATAACGGCAATCTCACCAACGCGGCCGAACTGAAGGACGAGATGTTCCGGCTGGATCGGCGCCATATCAATACCGACTCGGACTCCGAGGTCCTGCTCAACGTGCTGGCCAACGAACTCCAGGCCCATGCTTCGGGGATATCGCTCGACCCCGCCACGATTTTCAAGTCGGTAGCGGTGCTGCAGCAGCGCGTACGCGGTGCCTATGCCTGTGTGGTGGAGATCGCTGGCTATGGCGTGCTGGGATTTCGCGATCCGTTCGGTATCCGGCCGATCTGCTACGGAGTTGCCGAGACGGATTCCGGCACGGAGTACCTGATCGCTTCGGAGTCGGTCGCGCTGGAAGGGCTCCGGTTTCAAGTTCGTGCGGGACATCGAACCGGGTGAGGCGATCTTCATCGACCTGGACGGCAATTTCCACGCCAGCAGTGTGCGCCCCGGTCGCAGTTGACACCCTGCATCTTCGAATACGTCTACTTTGCCCGCCCCGACTCGGTCATCGATGGCACGTCGGTCTACGATGCGCGCCTCAAGCTGGGTGAGAATCTTGCCGACACGGTGCGCAGACGCCTGGCGCACCGGCGACATCGACGTGGTGATGCCGATTCCCGACACGTCGAGGCCCTCCGCTATGCAACTGGCGATGCGCCTGGGCCTGGATTACCGGGAAGGCTTCATCAAGAATCGCTATGTCGGCCGCACCTTCATCATGCCGGGGCAGGCCGTGCGCCAGAAATCCGTGCGCCAGAAACTCAATGCGATGAGCATCGAGTTCAAGGGAAAGAACGTGCTGCTGGTGGACGATTCCATCGTGCGCGGCACCACCTCGCGGGAGATCGTGCTCATGGCCCGGGAGGCGGGCGCCAACAAGGTGTTTTTCGCGTCCTCGGCGCCGCCCATCCGCTTTCCGAACGTCTACGGCATCGACATGCCGACGCGCAACGAACTGATCGCCCATGGCCGCAGCGACGAGGAGATCAGGATCGCAATCGGCGCCGATGCGCTGCTCTACCAGAGCATCGATGCCATGAAGCAGGCGGTCACGGACGCCGGCCCCCGGGTCAACCGATTCGAGGCATCCTGCTTCGACGGGCATTACATCACCGGCGACATCACGCCGGACTATCTCGACCGGATCGAGAATGCGCGCCTGATGCCGCAAGTTGCCGGCGAGGACGGCGACCGTAACCAGATGAACCTGAAATTCTCCGCGGTGCGGGACTGACCAGGGCAACGCAACCGCCGGCATGCGGCGGCTTCACTATTCCGGCGGTGCGCCGGGCAGGAACATGAACGAACCAACCCCTCCTTCCGATTCCTCGTTTTCAGACTACGAGATCGAAACCCGCGCCGTCCGGGCCGGCTTCGAGCGCACCGAGTACGGCGAGCACAGCTGAGCCGATGTTCCTGACATCGAGCTTCGTGCATACCAGTGCTGCCAACGCCGCGGCTAAATTTGCCAACGAGATCGACGGCTACATCTATTCGCGGTTTCGCAATCCCACCGTGATGCTGTTCCAGGACCGGCTTGCCGCACTGGAGGGCGCACCGGCCTGCCTGGCCACCGCCTCGGGCATGTCGGCCATCCAGTCGGTCGTCCTCAGCCTCACCAGGAGCGGCGATCACATCGTCAGCTCGCTGGGGGTGTTCGGCACGACGGTGCAACTGTTTGCGCTGTTCGAGCGCTACGGTGTGCGGACCACCTATGTCCCTCTGACCGACCTGGCCGCCTGGGAAGCGGCTATCGAGCCGACCACCCGCTTCTTCTTCCTGGAGACTCCCGCCAACCCCTCGACCGACGTCGCCGATCTGCAGGCCCTGGCCGCGCTTGCGCATCGCCACGGCGTGCTGCTCGTCGTCGACAACTGCTTCTGCACGCCGATCCTGCAGCGACCGCTGGAGCATGGCGCGGACATCATCGTGCACTCGGCGACCAAGTATCTGGATGGCCAGGGCCGCGTCCTCGGGGGTGCCGTGCTCGGAACCCGGGAATACGTCAAGGAAAAACTCGAACCGGTGCTGCGCTACGGCGGGCCGACGCTGTCGGCGTTCAACGCGTGGGTGCTTGCCAAGGGACTCGAGACGCTGCCCTTGAGGATGCGCCAGCAGTCGGCGAATGCGCTGGAGGTCGCATCGTGGCTGGAGCGTCAGCCGCAGGTTTCCCGGGTCCTTTACCCAGGCCTGCGCAGCCATCCGCAATACGAGATCGCTGCACGCCAGCAGAGTGCAGCCGGACCGGTACTCAGCTTCGAGGTCAGGGGCAGGGACCGGGCGCAGGCGCGGGCCGCTGCCTGGGCGGTGGTCGACGACTGCCGGTTGTTGTCGATCACGGCCAACCTGGGTGACGTGAAGACCACGATCACCCATCCCGCAAGCACCACCCACGGTCGCATGGCGCCGGCGGTACGGGAAGCCGCCGGGATCACCGAGGGCCTGTTGAGGGTCGCCGTCGGTCTGGAGTCGCCCGCGGATGTCTGCGCCGATCTCGGACGCGGCCTGGCCCTGGCTTGATCCTGGCGGTCCCGGTCCGCTTATCACGGTCCGCGTCAGCAGTTTGTGACAAAGTTCCGGTCATCTCCGGATCGGGTCTGTGCGTTAATGGCTGATCGCACCAGCCGGCATCGGCGGTGCCTTCTGGCCACGGTGCAGCATGAAAGACTTCGAGCAGTTTCTCTCGCTTCTTCAGTGCCCGGGCTGCGGCGATTCTTTTTCCTATAAGGCGGTGTCCGTGCGGCCCGGACAGGGTCGTTACGGTATCCTCGCCTGCCGCTGCAGCCGATATCCGGTGCTCGACGACGTGCCCGTGCTGATGAAGGGTGAGATCGGCATCATTTCGCACTGGAATGACGGCGCCATTCACGTCGGGCCGACCGCCCAGGCGCTGGTGGCATTGCTGGAGCAGGGACTCACCGACGAAGCGCTGATCTCCTGTCTGGAATTTCCGCGCAAGTATCCGCTGCAGGGGCGCCTGACGCGCGCTCATGTCTGGCCCGTCCCGATCGGCAACAGGGCAGGCCTGGCCCAGACTCGTCAGGGGCTTCGTCATCTGCTCGAACGTCCCGAGGTCGTTGCGGAAGACGTATTCAATTTTTTTTACTCGAAGCGTTCCGGCAACAATCCCTACCTGGCGGAATACTTTCTCAATCGCTTTGTGATGCCGCGCTACCTCTCGGCGATGGCGCTCGTGCAGCGCATCGGCGCGAGCGAGCAGCCGGTGCTCGACATCGCCTGCGGCTACGGGCACTTTGAACACTACCTCACCCAGCGCAGCCGCCGGGTGCCCGCCGTCGGCGTCGACTTCAACTTCTACCAGGTCTGGGGCGCGAAGAAATGGGTTGCGCCGCAGGCGTGGTTCGCCTGTTGCGACGCCAGTCAGCCGTTGCCGTTCAAGTCGGGAAGCTTCTCCGCTACCCTGTGTTCGGATGCCTTCATGCTCATGCCGGACAAGCCGTTGCTGGTGAAGGAGGTGGAACGGGTCGCACCGATGCGGCCCGCGATCTATGCGCGGGTCGGCAACAAGCTGGTGGGGCCGCCTAATCCGCCCGGCGGCGGCGAGATGCTGGCGGAGGAATACTGGGACCTGTTCGGCCGTAGTGAATCGCGTTATTTCGCGGACGCCGCCCTCTGGAAGCGTTACCTGATGCGCGACAATCCGCTCGCCCATGAACCGGCGCCGCTGGGGGACCTGCGCTGGGAGAAGTACCTCAGCTATGTGCGGCATCCCGAGGCCCTGTCGCCGCAGGGTGAGGAAGAGGGCGTCTGGTGCCATGGGGTGGGCAAGCTGACCCTGAACACGGTGGTCCGGATCACGGCCGACCAGGGCGACCAGCTTGCCAGCGAGTTCATGTATCGGACTGTCTGGGGCGCTTATGAGGACGCGGACATGATGGCCTACACCGAGCGCTGGGGCCACATCGACAAGGGTGAGTTGCGCCGGGCAGTGGCCGATCCCCGAGGCGCAGCCGCGAGCAGCCTGGTGGGCCGATTTGCACTGATCGGCGTGCCCGAGCGCTATGTCGGAGATCGGCTCGAGCAGTACCTCGGGTCCGGCGCGCACGCGCTCGGCGCTTCGCCGGCGGGGCTGTCGCGAGCCGCCTGATTTCCCGCGCGGCGGTGCACTGTCAGCGAAAGTCGCGGCTGCGGGTGGCCAGGTCGCCGAGCAGGTGGGTGTGGTCGACGATTCGCTGGGCCAGCAGGTTCATCACCTGCCCGCCGGTATCCGTGTCCCGCTGCCAGGTGCCGTAGACCGTCAGCAGGTTGCCGCCCGAGCACTGCCTTGCGATAACGCTCCAGGTGGTCGGGCCAGACGATCACGTTGACTGCGCCGGTGTCGTCCTCCAGGGTCAGGAAGACCACGCCACTGGCGGTTTCCGGTCGTTGCCGGTGCGTCACCAGGCCACTGGCGCGGGCGAGACGGCCATGCGGGTAGGTTCGCAGCACTTCCGCCGGTACCACCTGAAAGCGCGACAGCTGCCCGCGCAGCAGCGAAAGCGGATGCCGTGCCCATCGGGATGCCCAGTGAGCGATAGTCCGCGATGCGTGTCCTCGGCTTCGGTGGGCGCCGGCAGATCCAGCGGCGCTTCGTCGAACCGGCGTCGGCAGCCAGCAGTTCCGGCATCGGCTGGATGCCGGATACCTGCCAGGCCGCGTCGACGCGATGGCCCGCCAGGCCGCGCAAGGCGTTGGCGCTGGCCAGCGCCTGCAGTTCCTGCTGGTTCAACCGGGCGCGCCTGGCGAGTTCCTCGATGGAGGGCCAGGGTCCATCGGCACGGCTGGCCAGGATCCGGCGGCCGGCGGCTTCGCCCAGGCCGCGGATCCGGTCCAGACCCGAGGCGCACCGCCGGTTGCGGCCGGTAGTCGACGCCCTCGCTGACGCTGGCGGCGGCCGTCGTGCATTCCTCCAGCGTCGATTCCCAGTCGCTGATCAGGACGTCCACCGGCAGGACCTGGATGCCGTGTTCCCGCGCGTCGCGCACCAGCTGGGCCGGCGCATAGAAGCCCATCGGCTGCGAGTTGAGCAGGGCGCCAGGAATGCGGCCGGCTCGTGGCGCTTGAGCCAGCAGGAGACGTAGACCAGCAGCGCGAAGCTGGCCGCGTGGCTCTCCGGAAAACCGTACTCGCCGAAACCCTCGATCTGCTCGAAGATGCGCTCGGCGAAATCCAGGTCATAGCCCCGTTCCAGCATGCCACCGATCACCTTCTGCTGGAAATGATGCAGGCCCCCCTTGCGCTTCCAGGCGGCCATCGAGCGGCGCAGCTGGTCCGCCTCGCCCGGCGTGAAGCCGGCGGCCATGATGGCCACCTGCATCACCTGCTCCTGGAAGATCGGCACGCCGAGCGTGCGCTCGAGGGCCGGCTTGATCTCGTCGCGCGGATACTCGACCGCTTCCAGGCCCTGGCGGCGCCGCAGGTAGGGATGCACCATGCCGCCCTGGATGGGCCCGGGCCGGACGATCGCGACTTCGATCACCAGGTCGTAGAACTTGCGCGGCTTCAGCCGCGGCAGCATGCTCATCTGCGCGCGCGATTCGATCTGGAACACGCCGACGGTGTCGGCGCGGCAGATCATGTCGTAGGTCTCCGGATCCTCCGCCGGCACGTCCTGGATGCGGAACGGCGTGCCACGACGCTGCGCCGATCAGGTCGAGCGCACGTCGGATGGCGGACAGCATGCCCAGGGCCAGCACGTCGACCTTCAGCAGGCCGAGCGCATCCAGGTCGTCCTTGTCCCACTGGATCACGGTGCGGTCGGCCATCGCCGCGTTCTCGATCGGCACCAGGCGCGACAGCGAATCCCGGGCGATGACGAAGCCGCCGGTGTGCTGCGAGAGGTGACGCGGAAACGTCATCAGCACCGTGGCGATCGCCATCCAGTGCTGCACCACCGGCGCGTCGGGATCGAAGCCGGCCTCGCGCAGGCGGTCTTCTCGCAGGGTACGGCCATCCCACCACTGCTGGCTGCGGGTGAACTGGTCGATGCGCTGCAGGTCGATACCCAGCGCCTTGCCGACATCGCGGACCGCCGAACGCGCCCGATAGCAGATGACGGTGGCCGTCAGCGCGGCCCGATCGCGACCGTACTTCTTGTAGATGTACTGCATCACTTCTTCGCGGCGCTGGTGCTCGAAATCGACGTCGATGTCCGGTGGCTCGTTGCGCTCCTTGCTGATGAAGCGCTCGAACAGCACGCTGGTCCGTGACGGATCGACCTCGGTGATGCCGAGGCAATAGCAGACCGCGGAATTGGCGGCCGAGCCGCGTCCCTGGCACAGGATGTCCCTGCGTTGCGGGCGAAGCGGACGATGTCCGCGACCGTGAGGAAGTAGGGCTCGTAGCGCAGCTCCGCGATCAGCGTGCAGCTCATGAGTGATCTGTTCCTGCGACCGGCGGCGGGCAGGCCTTCGGGAAAACGGACCCGGCTGCCTTCCATCGTCAGCTTACGCAGCCAGGATGTCGGCGTCTCACCGTCGGGCACGATCTCCTCCGGATACTCGTAGCGCAGCTCCTCCAGCGAAAACGTGCAGCGCGCCACGACCTCCAGCGTTTCCTCCAGCAGCCGCGGACGGGTAGATCTGCGACAGCCGCAGGCGGCTGCGCAGATGCTGCTCGGCATTCGGGGCGAGCGCAAAACCGGCTTCCCCGACCGGCTTGTTCAGGTGGATCGCGGTCAGCGTGTCCTGCAGGCTCTTGCGTGACCGTACATGGAAATGCACGTCGCCCGCCGCAATCAGGCGCACCCCGCTTTGCTGCTCGACGCCCTTCAGCCGGTCGAGCCAGGCCAGTTCGTTGCCGAGGGTCAGCAACTCCGCCGCCAGCCAGCAGTTGTCCGCGAACCGGTCACGCAGCCAGCGCGCCTGGGCGAGCAGGGCCGCGGAGGTTTCCCCGTGCCGTGGCACCCAGAGGGCGAGACAATCGTCGAGCCCCGCCTGAAGATCCTGCGCAAGCAGCCGGTAGCTGCCTTTGGCGGAACGTCGTCGGGCCGTGGTGATCAGTTGCGACAGGTTGCCGTAGCCATTGCGGTTACGGGCCAGCAGCACCAGGCGGGGAGTGTTGAGGCGGGCGGTGAAGTAGCCTGGGATGGTGGCATCGGTGCCGGCATTGACGGGATGAGTCCCTGCTGCGCCTGCGTCGACCAAGCCGACCGCCGAAAACTCCGCGCCGATCAGCAAGGGGAAATGAGTGCTGCGCGCCTGCAGATGGGCCCGGACGACACCCGCCAGCGAGCATTCGTCGGTAATGGCCAAGGCGGTATAGCCGAGATCCCGGGCGCGATCGACCAGTTCCTCAGGGTGCGATGCACCCCGCAGGAACGAAAAGTTGCTCACGCAGTGCAGTTCCGCGTAAGGGGCGATCATCGGGGCAGGGGTACGGCAGCAGCCGGAAGATTCAGTGTCATCCACTGTATATTAATACAGTGGATTGTGCCCGCCCCCGGCGGGAAGGTCAGTCCAGCAGGTCGGGCTGCTCCTTGACGATCCTGGCATACAGCGGCTGGAACTGGAACCAGCCTGCGAAAGGCGTACCCACGATCGAATACGACTGTCGGGCGGCGGCCTCGCTGATCTGCTTCGGTTCCTGGCCGGCGCGGGCACCGGCGGCCTCGGCCAGCAGCTGGACCTGGCAGGACCGCTCCATCGTGATGAACCACCAGGCCGCTTCGTCCACTGTGCGGCCGACCGTCAGCAGGCCGTGATTCTGCAGGATCGCCGCCTTGTTGGCGCCGAGTGCCCGTGCGACCCGGGCGCCTTCGTCGAGGTCCACCACGACCCCGCCAAAGTCGTCGTACAGCGTGTGATCGTTGAAGAAGGCGCAGACATCCTGCGTGATCGGGATCCAGCAGCCGCCCGAGTGTCGACCAGGCGCGGCCATAGGTGGAATGCGAGTGGGCGGCTGCGACGGCATCCGGACGGGCCAGATGGACATTGGAATGAATGGCAAAAGCCGCCCGATTGACCGGATGGCGCCCGTCGACGACCTCGCCGTGATGGTCGCAGCGGATCAGGTTCGAGACGCAGACCTGGCTGAAATGCACGCCGAACGGATTGACCCAGAAGGTGTCGGGGAACTCGGGATCACGGGCCGTGATGTGTCCGGCCACCCCCTCGTCGAAGCCGAACTTGGAGAAGAGGCGAAAGGCGGCGGCCAAACGCTGCTTGCGATGCAGCCGCTCCTGCGCCGGGGTCTCGAATACCGGGGGTTGCGGCAGGGCGTCCCCGATGCCACCGGACGTTGTCTTCACGGATGCCGATTGTCCCGTGGCGGTGATTCCAGGTGCGTTCATACCAGTGTCTCCGGCAAGGTGCCGCTCTATCCGCTGCAAGATCGAGTCTATACCGGCCTGCAGATTCTGCCACGTCAGAGCGAGGCCAGCGCCGTCTCGAGTGCGTCGCCGAACAGCGCCGCATCGGCGCGGGTGACACACAGGGGCGGATTGACCCTCAGCACGTTGCGGTACTGTCCCGTCCGTCCCACGATCACGCCTTGCTCGCGAAGTTGCTCCTGAACCCGTGCCGCCTGGTCCTCAGCGGGGGCCCGGCTGCGGCGATCCTGCACCAGTTCGATCCCGAGCAGCAGGCCACGTCCGCGCACGCTGCCGACGATCGGATGCCGGTCTGCAGTCCGCTCCAGCACCTGGCCGAAGATTGCGCCGACCTCCCTGGCGTTGGCCACCAGGTCGTCTTCCTCGATCGCCTGCAGCACCGCCCGCCCGGCAGCGCATGCGACCGGATTGGAACCGTAGGTATTGAAGAATTTCCGATTCGCCATCGACTGGGCCACGTCGCGGCGCAGCACCACTGCCGCGATCGGGAACCCGTTGCCGATGCCCTTGGACATGACGATGATGTCCGGCACCACCTGGTCCTGCTCGAACGCCCACCAGCTTGTGCCCGTGCGTCCGAAACCGGTCTGGACTTCGTCGCAGATGAACAGCCCGCCCGCATCCCGGGCCGCCTGGGCGGCGCGCCGCAGGTAGCCGGACGGCATGGGAATGACCCCGCCGTAGCCCTGGATCGGTTCGATCATGATGCCCGCCACTGCGCCGCTGGTGGAGGAATCGATGACGCGCCGGATGTCGTCGACGTAGTCGTCGGTCCGGTCGGCATAGGCGCCACGGTAGTGGTCGGGATTGTGGACGTGGACATAGCCCGGCGCACCGGCGACCGGCTGGTGGCACAGGCTCAGTCCGCTGGCGGCCATTGCTCCGAAGTGCATGCCGTGATAGGAATTGCGCAGGGCCAGCATCTCGAAGTTGCCGGTGAACGTGCGCGCGGCCAGCACTGCCAGGTCCACCGCTTCCGCGCCGCTGTTGACGAAGTGGACGACCCAGTCGTGATCCCCGGGCAGGGTGGCGACGAGTTTCTCCGCGAACAGGCCCGGCAGCGGGTGGTAGTACATCGTAGTCACGTGCTGCAACTGGTGCATCTGTGCAAGCACCGCCTCATTGACCCGCGGGTGGTTGTAGCCCACGCTGATGCACAGGTTCTGCGCCAGGCAGTCGAGATAGCGCTTTCCCCGGTGGTCCCAGAGGTACTGCCCCTGTCCGCGCTTGAGCAGCAGCGGCGTCTCAAAGGTGGTGAACGTCTTGAGCGACGGCGAAAGGAATCGCTCGCGCCGCGCGGCGGTGCTGTCGTAGTCCCAATCGTAATCGGTCGTGCGGCTGTTTTCGGAATCCAATCCTTGCCTCCCGGTTGCTCCGATGATCTTATATCGGACTTCGGAACCATGGAGCAATCGGATGATCGAGCGGATTCGGGTTTACGCAGGCGTGTGGGCAATCGCATTGCTGGCGATGCTTGCACAGGCATTCAGTCCGGCACTGGCTGCCTATCCGGAAAAGCCGATCCGCTTCATCATTCCATCCGCCCCCGGCGGGTCGCCGGACGTCATCATGCGGCTGCTGATGAACCAGATGTCGAACCAGATGGGCGTACCCATCGTGGTCGACAACAAGCCCGGTGGTTCCTACTTCATCGGCACCTCGGAGATCGTCCGCGCCGCGCCGGACGGCTATACGCTCGGGTACGGCAACATCGTGTCCCTGGCCATCAATCAGGCCCTGTTCTCGAAGGTGCCTTATGACGTGGATCGTGACCTCACGCTCGTCAGCAATGCGGTCAACGTCTACAACGTGCTGACGGTCACCAACAGCCTGCCGGTCAAGACGCTGCCGGAACTGATCGACTATGCCCGCCGCAATCCAGGCAAGCTGACGATGGCCTCGGCCGGCAACGGCACCACCGGGCACCTCGGCGGCGAGTTGTTCAAGGCGATGTCGGGAACCTACATGGTTCACGTGCCCTATCGCGGCAGTCCCCAGGCGATCAACGACCTGATCTCGGGTGTGGTCCAGGTGATGTTCGACAACTCCTCCTCGATCGCGCCGCATGTGCAAGCCGGCAGGGTCAGGGCCCTTGGTGTTTCGGGGCCGGTGCGACTGGATGCCTTCAGCGATCTGCCGGCGATCCAGGAGGTGGTGCCCGGGTACCAGACTGTGGCCTGGGGAGGCATCATCGGCCCGGCGGGGTTACCCGCCGAGGTGGTGAGCCGCTTGCAGGCCGAACTGAAGAAGGCGCTGCAGACGCCCTCGGTGACGGAAGTGCTGAACAAGCTTCAGGTCGGCATCGATGGCGGAACATCGGAAGCTTTCCGTGAACTGGTGCGGCGCGAGACCCCGAAGTGGGCTGATGTGGTGCGCCGCTCCGGCGCGAAAGTGGATTGACCGCCATGTCACAGGCTTTCGATCTGCTGATCTCGGGGGGTACCGTCATCGACGGTACCGGTTCGCCGCGTTTCGACGCGGATGTCGGAGTGCGCGGTGATCGCATCGTTTTCGTCGGAGAGGCAAGCCATGCCGACGCTGCAAGCGCAAGGCAGCGCATCGATGCAGGCGGGCTGATCGTCGCACCCGGATTCATCGACTGCCACACCCACGACGACCGGGCGCTGCTGTCGGCGCCCGACATGTCACCCAAGGTCAGTCAGGGCGTCGCGACGGTGGTCACCGGCAACTGCGGCGTGTCGCTGGCACCGACCGGGCAGGGACTGCCGCGACCAACGCCGGCGCCGCTGGACTTGCTCGATCTGGACGGCGGCTGGTTCCGGTTTCCCAGCTTCGGCGCTTACTTGAGCGAACTGCGCACTAGTCCGGCGGCGACCAACGTCGCGGCAATGGTCGGCCACACCACCTTGCGGCTGGTCGTCATGGACCGGGTTGACCTGCCGGCGGACGCAGCGCAGACCCGGCAGATGCGCGACATGACCGACGAGGCGCTCGCGTCCGGCGCGGTCGGGTGCTCATCCGGGTTGTTCTACGAGCCGGCGATGGCGGCAAGCACCGAGGAGGTGATCGCGGTGTTCGACCCGATGCGCCGTCGGGGCGGTGTCTACTGCGCGCACATGCGCAACGAAGGCGACAACATCTTCCCGGCGATGGAGGAGACTCTGCGCATCGGGCGCGAACTCGGTGTGCGCACGGTGATCTCGCATCACAAGGTGATCGGACTGGCCAACCACGGCCGCTCGACGCAGACCCTGCCGTTCATCGCCGAGCGCATGAAGGAACAGCCGCTGTGCCTGGACTGCTATCCCTATGCCGCCTCTTCCACGGTACTCAGCGAGCACCGCGCCGCCATTGCAGCCCGGGTTCAGATCACCTGGTCGAAGCCGCACCCGGAGTACAACGGGCGGGACCTGGCTGAGGTCGCCCAGGAAATGGGCTTGCCTCGTGCCCAGGCAATCGCTCGGCTGCTGCCGGCGGGCGGCATCTATTTTTCGATGCTGGAGGACGATGTCCGGCGGATCCTGTCTTTTCCGGACACCATGATCGGGTCGGACGGCATCCCGCACGACGCGATCCCGCATCCCCGGCTATGGGGAACCTTCCCCCGCGTGCTGGGTCATTACAGCCGCGACTTGAAACTGTTTGCGCTGGAGGCGGCGGTGCACAAGATGACCGGCCTCACCGCGCGAAACTTCGGATTGGCCGATCGCGGCGAGATCAGGACAGGTGCGTTTGCCGATATCACGCTGTTCAATGCCGACACGGTCGCGGATGCCGCGGACTTCCGGCAATCGTCGCTGCCCGCCACCGGCATCGAATCGGTCATCATCAACGGCGTGCCGGTGTGGAAGGACGGTGCATCCACCGGTGCCCGTCCCGGACAGGTGTTGTCGCGGCCCGCTTAGCGCCTGGCGTAGTGGTCCGGCTTAGCGGTTCGGCGAAGTGGTCCGGCCTAGCGGTCCGGCGAAGTGGTCCGGGGCCGTCGTACGCGGGCGGCCGCCCGCGCCGTCACACCGCGCCTCGTGTCTCCACGTACAGCGAATAGACCGCGTGACTGCTGGCCATGAAAAGACGGTTGTTCCTGGCGCCACCGAAACACAGGTTGGCGCAGCGTTCCGGCAGGTGGATGTGTCCGATCGGCTTGCCCTGCGGATTGAACACCATCACGCCATCGAGCTCCGCGGCATCGACACCAGGGGCGCCGTTGCTGCCCCAACCGCACCAGAGATTTCCGTCCTCGTCGCACTTGATGCCATCGAGGGCGCCCGGGCCCTGTGCATCGACCTGCTTTCGCTTGTTCTCCAGGCGGCCTTGCGCGGTGACGTCGAAGGCCCAGATCAGCCGGCTGGGCTGCGCGCGGCTCTCGACGACGTAGAGGCGCGACTCGTCGGGTGAGAAGCACAGGCCGTTCGGGCCGGCGAAGTCGTCCAGTAACAGGTCCAGGCTGCCGCTGACGGGATCGATCCGGTACACGGAGTGCGGCAACTCCGGATCAGCCTTCTCTCCCTCGTAGTTGCCCGCGATTCCGAACGTCGGGTCGGTAAACCAGATCGAGCCGTCGGACTTGCAGACGATGTCGTTGGGTGAGTTCAGTCGTCGGCCCTGGAAATTATCGGCTAGCACGGTGATCGAACCGTCGTATTCGGTACGGGTAATCCGCCGCGTCAGGTGCTCACAAGCCAGCAGGCGCCCCTGCCGGTCTCGCACCAGGCCGTTGGAACAGTTGGATGGCTGGCGAAAGACACTGGCACGACCGGTGCATTCGTCCCAGCGCAGGATCCGGTTGTTGGGAATGTCGCTGACCAGCAAGTATCTGCCGTCGCCGACCCAGACCGGGCCTTCGGCCCATCTCATGCCGTCGATCAGTTGCTCCACACTGCTGCTGAAGACCCGGTATCTGGCGAAGGAAGGGTCCAGGATCTGGACCGCGGGGTCGGGGTACCGTCGATTGGGTTGGAAGCCTCCGGTCTGACCGAAGGCTGGGGCAGGCTTCATCGTTTAGCTCGTGTGGATCGTGGATGCCTTGTCTTACTCATACACCGACAGGTTCCTAGTTTTTCGGGTGGTGAAACTGCTGGATGATGCTGGAGAAGTCCAAACCGCCGCTGCCGCCGGCACTGTGCATGGCGTAGAAGTTCCGGGCCAGGCTTCCCAGGGGGGTCGCGGCACCGGTACCCAGGGCTGATTCCATCGCCAGTCCGAGGTCCTTGAGCATCAGGTCGGTGCCAAAGCCCCCGGCATAGTCCGCGCGCCGCGGGCACGTTCTCCATGACACCGGGCAGGGGGTTGTATTTCTCGAGCGCCCAGTTGCCGCCGGAACTGCGCCGCATGATCTCGGACAAGACCTTCGGGTCGAGCCCGTTGGCGAGCCCGAGCGCCAGGGCTTCGCTCGTTCCGATCATGAGGATGCCCAGCAGCATGTTGTTGCAGATCTTGGCCGCCTGGCCGGCGCCGGCTGCGCCCGCATGGAACAGGTTTTTCGCCCATCGCCTCCAGCAGCGGTCTCGCGCGATTCAGCGCATCGGCCTCGCCGCCGATCATGAATGTCAGGGTCGCGCCTGCGGCCCCGGCGGTACCGCCCGATACCGGCGCGTCCAGCATCGGCAGTCCCATCTGCGCAGCGGCCTGGGCGACCCGCCGGGAGCTGGCCGGGGCAATCGTGCTGCAGTCGATCACCAGGCTGCCCGCGCGGATCGACTGGAGCAGGCCCGGCTGGCCATCGCTGCCGAGATAAAGTGACTCGACATGCCTGCTGGCCGGCAGCATGCTGATGACGACCTCCGCATCGGCGACGGTCTCGTTCGCGCCGGCGGCGATCGGGAGTCCCTCTTTGGCGGCCTGGTCGCAGGCAGCCTTCGACAGGTCGAAGGCGTTGACGAGGTACCCCGCCTTCGCGAGGTTCACTGCCATCGGACCGCCCATGTTGCCCAAGCCGATGAAGCCGATCTTCGTTGTGCTGCGATTCTTCGATGTCATCCTGGTCCCCGTGTCGTCTCGTCGTGTCGTGTCGTGTCGTGTCGTATCGCGTCGTGTCGCGTCGCGTCGCGTGGCGTCGCGTGCCGGCGGTCAGCGCAGATCCGACAGCGGGTTTTCGCCGCGGTATCGTGACCTGAAATGGTCCGCTATCAGCGCGGCATCGACGTCAGCGATCCGCGCCGGCTTCCATTGCGGCTTCCTGTCCTTGTCCACCAGAAGGGCGCGGATGCCTTCCGCGAAGTCGTGGTTGGCGCAGCAGCCGATGGCGACATCGAGCTCGAGCTGGAAGACTTCACGCAGCGACAGGTGCCGCGCCTGCTGCAACAAGGCCATTGCCAGCACCGCCGACGTCGGGCTGCCTCGGCCGAAGTTCGCGGCGGCCTTGGCGAGCCAGGAGTCGCCGACGGCGGCGACCGCCAGCCGTGCCGCGATGTCCGCCAGTGCATCGTGTCCCATCAGCGCCTGGATCTGGTCGAAATGATTCCGCAGCATAGACGGCGCCGGCAAGGCGGCTTCGCCCCGGGCGTCAGCAGGTGACTGGGATTCGATCAGGTGGCTCAACTGGTGCGCATCGGCCTGCGCATCCTGCTGCCAGCCTGCCTGGGTGATCGCGTCCAGAAGCTTGTCCCGGCCGTCGTGCGGAAGATAGAAGTCCGCCAGCCCGGTAAACAGCGCGTCGGCCGCGTTGAGTGGGGCGCCGGTGAGGGCAAGGAACAGGCCGATGCGGCCCGGCAGGCGATTCAGGAACCAGCTTCCGCCGACATCGGGGAACAGGCCAATGGCTATTTCGGGCATGGCAAGGCGCGTGCGTTCAGTTACCACCCGGTGCGACGCCCCTGCCATCAGGCCGATACCGCCGCCCATGACGATGCCGTTGCCCCAGCAGAGCAGGGGCTTCGGATAAGTGTGAATCAGGTAATCGAGCCGGTACTCGCGCGAGAAAAACTGTCGCGCGTACGGATTGGGAGCGTCGCCGCAGTCGCGGATGCTCTGGTACAAGTCCCTGAGGTCGCCGCCGGCGCAGAAGGCGCGTTCACCCTCGCCCTCGAGCAGCACCCCGATCACTGCCGGATTGGTCGCCCACTGTGTCAACTGGCTCTGCAGGACATCGACCATGGCGAGCGAAAGGGCGTTGAGCGAAGCCGGGGCATTGAGGCTGGCCACGCCGAAACAATGCCCGCAGGCAGTGGCGATTTCACGAATCCTGATCACATCGGACATGTCGGTACTCCGCGGCCTTGGCGTCGGCCCCCGGCGGGAGGCCTGTCGCCGCCGACGTCAGCCATTGCGCCAATTGGGCGCGCGTTTGCCCAGAAAAGCGGCGACGCCTTCCTGCTGGTCTTCGGTGTCGAAGAGATCGACGAACGCTTCCCGCTCCGCGGGCAGGTTATTGGCCGGCGGCAGGGTCCTGGCGCCCTGCACCAGGCGCTTGCAGGCGGCGATGCTGCTGGGACTCTGCCGAGCCACCGTCTGCGCCATCGCCAGCGCCCGGTCCAC
Source organism: uncultured beta proteobacterium (assembly GCA_963834335.1). GTDB lineage: Bacteria > Pseudomonadota > Gammaproteobacteria > Burkholderiales > Burkholderiaceae_E > Lautropia. Next base: position 1,713,519 of record CAWIBK010000009.1, read on the forward strand.
GGACGTGCCGCGTGGCACGACTTCCTCGATCAGGCCGATGCGCAAGGCCGTGGCGGCATCTACCCGTTCGCCGCACAGGATCATTCGCTTGGCCCAACCCTCGCCGACCAGCCAGGGCAGCAACTGGGTGCCGCCGGCACAGGGCAGCAGCCCGACGGAAGCTTCCGGCAGGCCCATCACCGATTGCTCCTCGGCGATTCGCAGGTCGCAGGCGAGGGCGCACTCCAGGCCGCCGCCCATCGCGTAGCCATTGATCGCCGCGATCGACACGCCCCGGAAGGCGGCCAGTGCCTCGAATGCTTCGCCGAACGCGCGCGCCATCGTCCGGGCGACCGCCTTGTCGCAGTCGGCGAACAACTTCAGGTCAGCGCCTGCCGAAAAGAACTTGTCGCCCTGGCCGGTGATGACCAGGCTGTAGATGCTGCGGTCTGCTTCCAGTTCGCCGACCAGCCGGCGCAGGGTCTGGAGGCTCTCCCGGGTCCAGGTGTGGGCGGGCGGATTGACCAGGGTGATCAGCGCAACCGAGCCGCGCTTGTCCAGTTCCAGGCCTGTCAGTGCGCTCATCTGGGGATCTCCAGTCCGATCTTCTCCAGCAGCCGGCGGGCGATGATCACCCGCATGATCTCGTTGGTGCCTTCGAGGATCTGGTGCACGCGCGCATCGCGCAGGTAGCGCTCGAGCGGATACTCGCCGATGTAGCCGTAGCCGCCGTGGATCTGCAGTGCTTCGTTGCAGACGGCGAAGCCCACGTCGGTGGCGAAGCGCTTGGCCATCGCGCAGTAGGTGCGTGGCATCGGCATGCCCGGCGTCGAGCTTGCTGGCGGCGAGCCGCACCATCTGCCGCGCGGCGACCAGTTCGGTCGCCATGTCGGCCAGCTTGAACTGCAGCGCCTGGAAGTCCGCCAGCGCTTGCCGAACTGCTGGCGCTCGTGCAGGTAGCGGCGCGCCGCATCCAGCGCGCCCTGCGCCGCGCCGACCGAGCAGGTGGCGATGTTGATGCGACCGCCGTCCAGCCCCTTCATGGCGATGCGGAAGCCCTCGCCTTCGCTCGCCGAGCCGCTGGTCGGCCGGCACGCGCACGTTGTCGAAGCGTGATGGCGCGGGTGGGCTGGCTGTTCCAGCCCATCTTGTCCTCCTTCTTGCCGTAGCTGATGCCCGGGCGCGTCGGCCGGCACCGACGAAGGCCGAGATGCCGCCGGCACCGGCGCCGCCGGTGCGCGCCATCACCACCAGCACGTCGGTCGCGCCGGCGCCGGAGATGAAGGCCTTGCCGCCGTTGAGCACGTAATCGTCACCGTCCCTGCAGTCGGCGCGGGTCTTGAGCGAACCGGCGTCGGAGCCGGCGCCCGGCTCGGTCAGGCAGTAGGACGCGAGCTTGCGCGCCGCTGGTGAGGTCCGGACACCAGGCGGCGCGCGACTTCGGGTCGCGCGAACTCGCTGACCATCCAGGTCGCCATGTTGTGGATGGTGATGAAGGCGGTGGTCGACGGACACGACTGCCGCCATCTCCTCGAAGATCAGCGCGGCATCGAGCCGCGGCAGCCCGAGGCCGCCGATGCTCGGTGCGGCATAGAGGCCGCAGAAGCCGAGCTCGCCGGCCTTGGCGATCGCCTCCCGCGGGAAAGATCGCCTCGGCATCCCAGCGCGCCGCATGCGGCGCGAATTCGCCGGCCGCGAACTCGCGCGCGGTCTGCTGGAAAGGCGCGCTGCTCTTCGGACAGTTCGAAGTCCATCGTCGGCAGGTCCCGCGGTGGGGGCCTGTCAGCGCAGGCTGATCGTCGTGTTGACCGCGCCGGCATGCGTCGTTGTCGTCGAACCAGCGCGCCGTGACCGTCTTGGTCTGCGTGTAGAACAGGATGACCTGCTTGCCGTACGGGCCGAGGTCGCCGAGCTTGGAGGCGCGCGAGCCGGTGAAGGAGAACAGCGGCACCGGCACCGGGATCGGCACGTTGATGCCGACCTGGCCGACGTCGATCTCTTCCTGGAACTTGCGCGCGGCGCCGCCCGGACTGCGTGAAGATGGCGGTGCCGTTGCCGTTCGGGTTGCGATTGATCAGTTCGATCGCCTCGTCGATGGTGTCGGCACCGACAGGGCACAGCACCGGGCCGAAGATTTCCTGCGTCGTAGATCTTCATGCCGGGCTTGACGCCGGAGAACACCGTCGGGCCGACGAAGTTGCCCTTCTCGTAGCCGGGCACCTTGCGCGTTGCGGCCGTCGAGTTCGAGCGTGGCGCCGTCGGCTACGCCGCGCTCGATCAGCCCGATGACGCGCTTCTTGGCAGCGCAGGAAATGACCGGACCGACGTCGACGCCCTTGCTCGTGCCGGCGCCGATCTTGAGCGTCTTGGCCTTGGCGACCAGGTCCGGAATCCACTTGTGCGCTTCGCCCACCAGCACCGCGACCGACGACCGCCATGCAGCGCTGTCCCGCCGCGCCGAAGCCTGCACCGACCAGTGCGTTGAGCGTCTGCTCCTTGTTGGCGTCGGGCATCACGATGACGTGGTTCTTCGCGCCCATCATGCACTGCACCCGCTTGCCGGCCAGGATCGCGCGGTTGTAGACATGGGTGCCGACCCTGGTCGAGCCGACGAACGAGATGGCCTTGATGTCCGGGTGGTCGCAGATGGCGTTGACGACCGTCTTCGCCGCCGTGCACCACGTTGAGCACGCCCGGCGGGAATGCCGGCCTCGAGCGCGAGTTCGCACAGGCGCATCGTGACCATCGGGTCCTGCTCGGACGGCTTGAGCACGAAGGTGTTGCCGGTGACGATCGCCATCGGGAACATCCACAGCGGAATCATGGCCGGGAAGTTGAACGGCGTGATGCCGGCGCAGACGCCCGAGCGGCTGCAGCAGCGTGTAGGTGTCGACGCCGTTGGCCACGTTGTTGGCCAGCTCGCCGAGCTGCAGGTTGCCGATGTTCGCTGCCTGCTCGACCACTTCGAGGCCGCGGAACACGTCGCCTTCGGCATCGGGCAGCGTCTTGCCCTGTTCGGCGGTGAGGATCGCGGCCAGCTCGCTCATGTTCTCGCGGATCAGCTGCTGGTACTTGAGGAAGATGCGGGCGCGCGCGCCGATCGGCGTCTTGCGCCAGGTCTTGAAGGCCTCCTTGGCGGCGGCCACGGCGGCATCGACTTCCTCCGGCGTGGCGAACGGCACGCGTGCCAGCACTTCCTGCGTGGCCGGGTTGACGACGTCGCGCCATTGCTTGGTGCGCGATTCAACCCGCTCGCCGTTGATCAGCAAAGGAACGGTCGGAATCTTTTGAGCGGACATCTTCAGTCTCCTGCTGTTTCAATGGCTGCCCGGCAGCATCTGACGGCGTCCGGGGAGGGCCGCCGCGGACCGGGAAAACCGTCTGAGTAGACGATACGGTGATGTTACACACAAGTGCCGGTGGGGGCTCGGAGGAGGGCCTGCCCGCCTGCCCATGCAAGCCCGTAGTTTCCCGGGTGACGGGGCCGTTGCCGCGATTGGTCCAGCCACTGTACTATCGCCCGACTTGATTCCAGGGGCCAGACAGGATGCAGTCATCGGTGAATGGGCAGGGCAGGCTCTATCGGCAGATCGCCGAGGAGATCCGCTCGCGCATCGCTGACTCGACTTTCGCGGCGGGCAGTCGACTGCCCGCAGAGCGCGACCTGGCCCAGCAGTTCTGCGTGTCCCGGACCTCGGTGCGCGAAGCCCTGATCGCCCTCGAGATCGGCGGCTTCGTCGAAGTACGCGGCGGCTCTGGCATTTACGTGAGCAGTCCGCTGCCGTATCTGCGCCCGCTGTTCGAATCGGTGGATTCCGGACCCGGCCCCTTCGAATTGCTGCACGCCCGCTGGGTGGTCGAGGGTGAGGTCGCCGCGCAGGCCGCCCGCACGATTCAGGCGCAGGCGCTTCAGGACCTGAGTGCGTCGCTTCGCACCTTGCAGACGGCATCGGCAAGTCCTGCGGCCCACGACGAAGCCGATCGCGCCTTTCACCTGGGTATCGCGGAAGCGACCGGCAACTGTGCGCTGATTCAGACGGTTCGTTCCTTCTGGGACCAGCGGCGCGGACCGATGTGGCAGAAGTTCGTGGAGCGGTACCGCACGCCTCGCCTGAGGGCCGTGGTCGCCGGCGACCATGGCCGGATACTGGATGCGCTGGCCCGGCACTCGCCGCAGCAGGCGCGCCAGGCAATGCGTCGCCATCTCGCCGGCGTCACCCGCGAGTTCGAGAAGGGGTGGGAGACAACCACCATGTCCGAGCCGGTCAGGCCTCGCCCGGGAAAGGCGGCGTCGCTGGCACAATTGATTCATGAAGCCGGCTGATCAGGAAAAGCCGGCGCTGGACCATCAACCTACTGGAGACACAAGCATGTTGAAGAGAAACTTCTGTCGCATCACCCTGGGCGCCACCATTGCCGCGATTACCGCCCTTCCGGGCATCGCGGCAGCCCAGCAGGCCATCACCCTGCACGGCGCCTCGCAGTTCAACGACGACCATGCCTTCACCAAGACGATGGTGAAGTTCGAGGAACTGGTCAAGCAGTACTACGGCAAGCCCGTCAATTTCGTGCTGCACAAGAACAGCGAACTGGGTCTGGAAAAGCAGTACTTCGAGTACATGGCCCAGGGCAAGGCGGTGGACTTTGCCGTGGTATCGCCGGCCCACATGTCGACCTTTTCGAAGGCGGCGCCATTCATCGACGCGCCGTTCCTGTTCCGGGACCTGGATCACTGGGACAAGGTGCTCGACTCCGACATCCTGAAGCCGATCGGTGACGAGGTGTCCAAGCGGGCCGACGTGATGCTGATCGGCTATGCCGGGGGCGGCGTGCGCAACATATTCTCGAACAAACCCGGTTCCACCCTCAAGGACATCAAAGACCTGAAGGTCCGGGTACAAGGAGCGCCGATCTGGAGCAAGGCGTTCGCCGCGGTCGGGATGTCGCCAACGGTCATCGCCTACAACGAGGTCTACAACGCCATCCAGAACGGTGTGATATCGGCCGGCGAGAACGAGGCTGCCGGGGTGGAGCAGATGAAGTTCAATGAAGTCGCGCCTAATCTTCTGATGACCCAGCACGCCATCACGATCCGTCCGCTCTGCTTCTCCGGCAGGACCTTCAAGACCCTGCCGGCGGACCTGCAGGCGGCCATTGTCAAGGCCGGCAAGGAGGCGGGCGCCTATGGCCGGAAGATCGAGTCGACCGAGGACGGCAAGAAGCTCGATGCGATGGAGAAGGCAGGCAAGCTCAAGCGCATCGCGTTCACCGACCGTGACGAGATGAAGAAGCTGGTCGATCCTGTCATCGCCACCTACGCGAAGGAAATCGGGGCGGAAGATATCTACCAGAAGATCAACGCCGTCAAGTAGTTGCCTGGCCGCCGGGGATCGTCCGTCGGCCGCGGAGCCCCGGCTTTCGACCGATGCCCCCCCGGTACTCGCCGGTCGGTAGCCGCCTCGCGGGCGGTTCCGGCCGGTCCCCACGCCTGCCGCCTGAATACGCTTTTCCCGTGCCTTCCCGACATCTCCTGACCGACCCTGCAACCGGGTCTCCGCCAATGCCTGACAACTTTGCTTCGGAGTGCTGATGAACGCCACCGCCGACCCCCCACGAGGCGCCTGGCGACGGTTTACAGCCGGCTTCGCGCGCGTGCTCGACTGGTTGCTCATCGTGACGGTGGCCGTGCTGGTCGTCCCGGTCACGATGCAGATCTTCTCCCGCTATACGCAGATGATCCCTGCGTACATCTGGACCGAGGAACTCGCGCGCTTCGTGTTCATCTGGATGATCATGCTGGGTTCGATGATCGGCGTCCGTGAAACCTCTCACTTCGACGTCGACATCTTTCCGCGCCTGAGTCCGAAGGCCGACGCTGCCCTCAAGCTGATCTCGAATGTGTTCACGCTGGTTTTCGCCCTGGTCTTCGTGATCTCCGGCTACGAGTTCACTGCATTCGCGATCTACCGCATTTCGGAGCTGGCCGAGCTTCCCCTCTGGGTAATCCACATTGCGTGGCCGTTCACCGGCCTCGCCTGGATCGTGTTCCTGGGGGAAAAGTTCGTCGACAACATCCGCATCCTCACCGGCAGCAAAGCATGATCGGCAGCACCGTCCTGTCCCCCGCCTTCGCGAGCGTCATCCTGTTCGTCATCTTCTTCGGGTTGATGGCCTTGCGGGTGCCCGTGGCCTTCGCGCTCGGCCTCGCCTGCCTGCCGATCCTGCTGATCGAGCCGCGGTTGTCGGCGATGACCTTGATGAGCGAGACCTTCAATTCCTACAACTCCTTCATTCTGCTGGCAGTGCCGTTTTTCCTGCTGACGGCCAATCTGATGAATGTCGGTGGTATCACCGACCGCCTGCTGCTGCTGTCACGAACTCTGGTGGGACACTTTCCCGGTGGGCTCGCCCAGATCAATGTCGTGCTGTCGCTGTTCTTCGCCGGCATCTCGGGCTCGTCGACGGCCGATGCCGCCAGCCAGTCGAAGATCTTCATCGAGGCGCAGCGACGCGAGGGCTATCACGACAGCTTCTCGGTAGCGATCACGGCAGTCTCCTCGGTGCTTGCGGTGGTGATCCCGCCGTCGATTCTGATGATCGTCTGGGGCGGCGTGCTGTCGGTGTCGATCGGCGCGCTGTTCCTCGCCGGAATTCTGCCCGGCCTGCTGCTGGTGGGCGTGCAGATGGCCACCGTCCACGTCTATGCCAAGAGCCGGGGTTACCCGACCTATCCGCGCGCGACCTTCATGGAATTCCTCAAGTCTGCCGCGGTTTCGATTCCCGCCCTGATGACACCGGTCATCATCATTGGCGGCAAGATCTTCGGCTGGTTCACCGCGACCGAGTCCGCCTGCATCGCCGTGCTCTACGCCGGCGCGTTGTCGATTTTCGTCTATCGCGAGATCGACCTGAAAGGTCTGCTGAAAGCATTCTCCGACACCGGCCGCTTTGCCGCGATCGCCCTTTTCTGCGTCGGCACCGCGAGCGCCTTCGGCTGGCTGATGGCGTACTACCAGATTCCGATGGCCCTGCTCGAAGGGGTCTCCGCCTGGGGCATGGGCCCGATTGCGACCGGATTCTTCATCTCGTTCGTGTTCCTGGTCGTCGGCTGCTTTCTCGATGCCATCCCGGCGATCATCATCGTCGGAACCATCCTGCAACCGATCGCGTACGCGGCCAACATCGATCCGGTGCATTTCGCCATGATCGGTATCGTGTCGCTCGCTTTCGGCCTGGTCACGCCGCCGTACGGGCTGTGTCTGATGATCTGCTGTTCGATTGCCGGCATGCGGCTGAGCGAGGTCATCAAGGACGTCATGCTGATGCTGATGCCGATGCTCGGGGTACTGACCCTGGTGATTCTCTGGCCGCAGGTGGTGCTCTTCATCCCCAGCCTGATCTCGCCCGAGTTCCTGAAGTAGCGGGTAAAATCAGCGCGGTTCCGCGTCAGCGCGGGTCCGCGCGATCAGGCGATTCCGCGTGATCGCCGACATCAGCCGATTTCAGGAGAGGAACACCGATGCGAGTCCGTGCTGCAGTGGCCTACAAGGCCGGCGACCCACTGGTCGTGGAGGAGGTCGACCTCGAGGGGCCGAAGGCTTTCGAAGTCCTGGTGGAAGTGAAGGCAACCGGCATCTGCCACACCGACGAGTTCACCCGCTCCGGCGCCGATCCCGAAGGCCTGTTCCCGGCGATTTTCGGCCATGAGGGCGCCGGTGTCGTGGTCGATATCGGCCCTGGGGTCACGTCGCTCAAGAAGGGCGATCACGTCATCCCGCTCTATACGCCGGAGTGCCGCCAGTGCAAGTCCTGCCTGTCGCGCAAGACCAACCTGTGCACCGCGATCCGTGCAACCCAGGGCAAGGGCGTCATGCCGGATGGCACCAGCCGGTTCTCGATCGGCGGCAAGAAGATCCACCATTACATGGGCTGCTCCACGTTCGCCAACTTCACCGTGCTGCCGGAGATCGCGTTGGCGAAGATCCGCCCGGATGCGCCGTTCGAAAAGGTCTGCTACATCGGCTGCGGCGTCACCACCGGAATCGGTGCTGTCATCAACACCGCGAAGGTGGAACCAGGGGCCAATGTCGTGGTCTTCGGCCTGGGCGGCATCGGGTTGAACGTGGTGCAGGGCGCGCGGATGGCCGGTGCGGACATGATCATCGGCGTCGATCTGAACAACGCCCGCAAGCCGCTGGCAGAGAAGTTCGGCCTGACTCATTTCGTGAATCCGAAGGAACTGGGCGGCGATCTGGTGGCACATCTGGTGGAGATGACCAATGGCGGAGCGGACTACAGTTTCGAGTGCATCGGCAACGTCGATGTCATGCGCCAGGCGCTCGAGTGCTGTCATCGTGGTTGGGGCACCTCGGTCATCGTCGGCGTGGCCGGCGCGGGCCAGGAGATCAAGACCCGTCCGTTCCAGCTGGTGACCGGGCGCAACTGGCGGGGAACCGCGTTCGGCGGCGCGCGCGGTCGCACCGACGTGCCCAGGATCGTCGACTGGTACATGGACGGGAAGATCAATATCGACGACCTGATCACCCACGTGATGCCGCTGGAAGACATCAACAAGGGATTCGATCTGATGCATTCGGGCGAGTCGATCCGCAGCGTCGTCACGTTCTGAGCCCTGCCGCGATATGAGCGTCGAACAGATTTCAGCCAATCGTTGCTTCGGCGGAGAGCAGCGGGTCTATGCCCATCCCTCGTCGGAAACCGGCACCACCATGCGTTTCGGCATTTACCTGCCGCCGCAGTCGGCCAATGGCAAGGTGCCGGTACTCTTCTGGCTGTCGGGGCTGACCTGCACCGAGGAGAACTTCATCACCAAGGCCGGCGCGCAGCGGATGGCGTCGGAGCTGGGGGTCGCAATCGTCGCACCCGATACCAGCCCGCGCGGACTCGGCTATACCGGCGAGGACGAGAGCTACGATTTCGGCACCGGCGCCGGGTTCTATGTCGATGCCACGGTCGATCCGTGGTCTCGCGGCTACCGGATGTATTCCTACATCGATCAGGAGTTGCCTGCGCTGGTGGCCGCGGAATTTCCCGTCGATCTCTCCCGGGCCGGGATCTTCGGTCACTCGATGGGCGGCCATGGCGCGCTGGTCGTCGCCCTACGCAACCCCGCCCGGTTCCGCAGCGTGTCGGCGTTCGCGCCTATCTGCGCGCCAACCCGGAGTCCGTGGGGCGAAAAAGCATTATCCCGTTATCTCGGAGCAGACCGGCAGGCCTGGGCGCAGTACGACGCCAGTGCCCTGGTCGCCGACCGGGGTTGGCCCGGCCCTCCCATCCTCGTGGACCAGGGCACCGCCGACAATTTCCTGGTGGAGCAGCTCAAACCCGAGTTGCTGGAGCAGGCCTGCAAGGAGGCGGGCGTCGCGCTGCGCCTGCGCCGCCAGGCCGGTTACGACCACAGCTACTACTTCATGGCCAGTTTCATGGAGGACCACCTGCGGTTCCACGCTGCCAATCTGGCCGCCGCTGGTAGCTAAGGGCCTTCCTACAGGCCAACAGGATTCCGGAGTGCGCGGGTTTTCCTCACACCTCGGCGGCAGGATGGCGCACGCCTCGCAGAGTCGTTGTACAGTCAGGACAGAGCCGTTCTCGCCGGGCTTTTGCGGGCATGAACGGCGAGTCGTGCCGCCGCCGGGCGGCCTGGCGTTGATGGGCCGCGTGGCCAGGGGGAACGTATGAAGGTGCATAGCGAGTCGTTTACCGATGGGGGCGTCATTCCGGTGGCGTACGCTTTCGGAAAGATCGATCCCGCAACCCATGTTGCGTTGTCGGACAACCGCAATCCACACCTGGCCTGGACGGATTTCCCGCCCCAGACCCGGTCTTTCGCCGTCCTCTGTCACGATTACGACGTTCCCTCGCAGCCGGATGACGTCAACCAGGAGGGGCGCGAGGTGCCGGCCTCTCTGCCGCGGATCGATTTCTTTCATTGGGTGCTGGTGGACCTGCCGGTGTCGATCACCGCCATTGCGGACGGCGAGTTTTCCCATCAGGTCAGCCCGAAGGGCAAGATGGGGCCGGAAGCGCGTCATGAGGCGCGTCACGGCATCAACGATTACACGCAATGGTTTGCCGCCGATCACGACATGCGCGGCGACTACTTCGGCTACGACGGCCCCTGTCCGCCGTGGAACGATTCGCTGGTGCATCACTACGTGTTCACGGTGTATGCGCTCGATGTGGAGCGCCTGCCGATCGAAGGGCGCTTCGACGGCCGCCAGGCGCTGCAGGTCATCGGCGAGCACACGCTTGCCAAGGCGTCGATCGGCGGTACCTACTCCTTGAACCCGCGGCTTGCTGCGTCGGCCGGTCATCGTCCTGACCCCGATTCATACTCCGACAGCCTGCTAGCCGAACATACCCTGCAGATACCAGCTGGTGTTCAGATCCCGGGAGGGGCCGTTGGCGGATTCAGCCTGTATGCCATTGTTGCCCCGGGTGCGATAGATCCACAGCCATTGCGCCTGATCGTCTTCCGCGATGAAGTAGTCACGCTGAACCAGATTGCAGTCCCACCAGCCGCCTTCGATCCGCTCAGGCCCGCTGAGCAGTTTCAGCGGACCGCGCCACCAGGGACGCTGATTGCGTTCGCGCAGGGCGACTGGCTGGGGCAGCAGCCATAAAGGACGTGGAACCTGGCCTGTGGAGGGCTCCTGGAAAGGGCTGCCGGCCGATGGCGGGGCCTCGACTGTCTCGATCCGGTAGGCGGCTTCAGGCCGATGATCTGCGGCGAGCAGCACCCGTTGCACCTGATCGCGACCTAACCGTGCCTGCAGCCGTTCAACGAGCCGGCCGAGATTTTCCTGGGTGGACGCGGCGACCGGGAAAAGCTGTCGGCTGTGCGCATCCGCCGGCACGATGTCGTCGCAGCGCAGATGCAGGGTATGGACCGCGCTGCGCAACGAGATGACCGCCAGCCGTTCACGCAGCACCGTCAGCATCCGGTCGGGATCATGTGTAGGACTTGCGAAACGGACCTCGATCAGCGTGAGCGGCTGGCCTTCGGGGGTGGTGTCGTTCGCTCCGGAATTCTCTGTCCGGGACGGGGCCGGCAAATGGATGCCGCGCCGCGTTCGGTCATGGCGCGCTTCAAGTGCAAAGCTGCGAACGGCGGCGTGCCGGGCTGCCAGCCATCCCGCCAGTTCACGCAACTGGCGATGAGCGGCAAACAGCAACGCTTCGGCATGCTCGACATCGGCCAGCAATTCCAGCGTGGACGTGAACTGCAGAGGGGCGTCAAACCAGGAGCGAAGCTCGGGCTGCCTGCCCAACGCAAGATCCATCTCCAGCAGCAAGGTTTTGCCGAAGCGGCGTGCCAGGCCATTGCGCGGTAACTGTGCCAAGTCACGAAAGACCCGCACACCGATTGCCTCGATTGTGTCCCGACGCGCCTGCAGCGAGGCAAGCAGGCCGACAGGCAGATCCGCGAGGCGCGCCGTCAATTGCGCTTCGGTGCGAGCGACCAACCCGTCCTGCCAGCGGGCAAAAAGCCAGGCAGCGGTGGCCGTGGGCGCACATCCGATGTCCCCGCGATAACCCAGAGCTTGCAGTTCGGACCGGATGCGTCCCAGCAGTCTGTCCAGCCCACCGAACAAACCCAGGCTGGCTTCGATATCCAGCAGCAGGCCACCGTGCGCCGAGACGCGGTCCGGCTCCTGCAGGCTGAGCCGGGGGGTGAATTGCAATGCCCAGCTACCCAGTTGCTGCAGAGCCTGCCATTCACGGGCGGGATCGCGCTCCCGGATGATCAGCGCGGGGGCGAGGGCCAGGGCGGTGGCGCGCTTTTGCCCGGCGTGGACACCCAGTACCTGGGCGGACGCGTTGGCCTGCTCCACGCCGGTGCGATTGCAGATGGCCAGCGGGGGAAGGCCTGGCTCCGCACAGGCGTATGACCGGTGATGGATCTCCAGGGACAGGTGCGGCAGACACAACCCGAGCCACAGCATGAATCATGCAGCACCAATCACGACAGGATGGGCGCTGGCTCCTCCATGTAGGCATGGATGCCCTGCATCGGCTGGCGCTGCGGCAGGCTCTCCGGTGCCGGCTGGCCCATGCGCAATCGCAGCGCGAGCGGCGGCTGCGGTAACTGGATCAGTATCGGATCGGCCAGCAGCGGACCGCGACGCTTCAACACCTGGACCGCCAGCCGCTGTTCCGGCCGAGGGAGCAATAGCAGGCGCAGTGGCGAGGGGGACGATTCGAACTGGGCAGGAAGTTCACGGAAAAGAAAAACCGGACCGCGCGACGATTGGGCGGCCAGTTGCATCCGTCGAAGGTGTTCGGGCCGGGTGCGATCCTGCGGCAACCAGGCGAGCAGGGCGCCGAAACTCGTGCTCTTCAAGGTTTGTTCCACTGCCCACAGGCGATCTGCCGCATTGGGCGCCTGGACGATGATCAGATAGTTCAGGTCGATGCCGAAACCGCTCAGGGCCGGCGCATACGGAATCAGCGGCGGCGCCAGCATGATCACCACCTTGCGGGCCAGCGTCAGCTGCTTGAGCATGGGGATCAGCAGTCGCAACTCGCCGACGCCGGGATTGCGGGCAATCAATTCCGTCAGCATGCCCAGGGGCCAGCCACCACCCGGCAACTGGTTGTCCAGTTCCGGAAAGCGGCTGGGATGCGCCGCAACCGTGGTGTTGCCGAGTTGATCGGCACGCCAGAGCTGCTTGTGAATCCGGACCGCGGATGATGCTGCCGACATCCTGGTGCTCCTTCCTGGGTGTACCGTGCTTGCTAAAGGGAGGCGGCCGTGCGGATCAGGCCGACGCCGATACCTTCCAGCGCGAAGTCCTCACTGCGCGCATCGATGACGATCGGCTGGAAGTCGGGGTTCTCCGGAAGAAGTTCGATCATTCCCCCGGCGGCATGGCGGCGAAACCGCTTGACGGTGACGTCGTTGCCGATGCGGGCAACGACGATCTGGCCGTTGCGGGCCTCGGAAGCCTTTTTGACTGCCAGCAGGTCTCCATCAAGGATGCCCGCGTCCCGCATGCTCAAGCCGCGTACCTTCAGCAGATAGTCCGGCGTTGCACTGAACAATTCGGGATCGATGGCGTAGCTCGCCTCCACATGTTGTTCCGCGAGAATGGGGCTGCCCGCCGAGACCCGCCCGATGAGGGGAAGGGTCAGGGCGGCCTGCATGGCATTGATCGCATTGGCCAGGGCATTACCGTCCGGACGGCCCTGCCGGTCCGCTGCTGCACGGTGGGCATTCCGGGCGGCAGCCGGCCCGTTGAGCGAGGGCAGCGGTACCAGCCGGATACCGCGGGAGGCGCCGGAAGTGAGTTCTATGACGCCCTTGCGCGCCAGGGCCTTGAGGTGTTCTTCGGCGGCATTGGCGGAGCGAAAACCAAGTTCCGCGGCGATTTCAGCCCGCGTGGGCGGGAAGCCGGTGGTAGCCAGATGACGCTTGATCAGGTCGAGGATTTCCAACTGGCGGGCGGTGAGTTCACGCATTGAGCAGACTCCGGGGCGAGACCCAAGGGGGAGGGTGATGACTGTGATTTTATACAGTATCCCGGTGCCATCAAGTATTTTTTCGACCCCATATCCCACCAACCGAAAAAGCGTTACACTCGATTGACACTAATCCGGAATGGTTCCGGTAGTTCACTCGATGGGTTCTCGCCAGCTCGACATCGTTGTCGTCATGAATGCCAGATTCAGCGACGTTGACACACACGTATCGATTTCACCTGCCCCGATCAAACCTGATCCGCCGCACCAAATCGAACCGAGCCGAGTACGGTAACGTCGCCCCGCCGCTTACTTCGAACCCACGAAGTCTCCACCGATCCCATGGTCACGTATTCGATGACGCTTGCCGTCTGTCCCAGCAGAATCAAGCGTCCCGAACGGGTTGCATTCTCAGACATTTCCAGTCGGTCCGCCTGCGCGGATCGCCGGGAACTGCCGGGCGATGCAATGTTTTCCCTCTTCTCCGAGACATCCGCATGTCGACCAAGATCTATGTAGGCAACCTGCCGTGGCGCGCTACCGACGCGCAATTGACCCAACTCTTCTCCGCGCATGGTGAGGTAAGCGAGGCACGCGTGGTCACGGACCGGGAAACCGGCCGCTCCCGGGGTTTCGCATTCGTGAGCATGGCTTCACCTGAAGCCGCACACGCAGCCATTGCCGCCCTCAATGGACACACCCTGGAAGGTCGTGCTCTGGTTGTCAACGAAGCCAACGAGCAGGCCCGACCGGGTGGCGGGGGCGGTGGCGGTGGCGGACGTCGCCCCGGCGGCGGCGGGGGTGGTGGCTACGGTGGTGGCGGTGGCGGCGGCGGCTACGGCGGTGGTGGTGGTGGCGGCGGTGGTGGTGGCCGCAGTCCCTACGGCGGTGGCGGCGGTCGCTGACTGACACGGGCCCCTGCAGTGCAGGGGCCACAAGACCAGGACCTGACGGCAGGTTTCCTGGTCAGTTGAGCAGCCGGCGTCTTATGACGCCGGCATGTGCCTGCAGTGGCGAACTCAGGCGGCGACGCCTTTGCCTGCTCTCAGTTTGGCGCCCGTCTTGCCCTGTACTTCCTCGAAGGTGACACCCGGCGCCAGTTCGACCAGTTCGAGACCGTCCGGTGTGACGTCGAGAACGCCGAGATCGGTAATGATCCGGTCGACCACGCCTACCCCGGTCAGCGGCAGGCTGCACTCGCCGAGAATCTTGTGGGCATCTCCCTTGGCGACGTGCTCCATCAGCACGACGACGCGGCTGACGCCGGCAACCAGGTCCATTGCACCGCCCATGCCCTTGATCATCTTGCCGGGGATCATCCAGTTGGCCAGGTCACCTTTCTCCGAAACCTGCATCGCGCCCAGGATCGCGATGTTGATATGGCCGCCGCGGATCATCGCGAACGAATCCGCCGAATGAAAGATGGACGAGCCTGGCAGGGTGGTGACGGTCTGCTTGCCCGCATTGATGGTGTCCGCGTCGACCTTGTCCTCGGTCGGAAACGGGCCTATGCCCAGCAGTCCGTTCTCCGACTGGAGCCAGACCTCGATGCCGTCGGGCACGTGGTTGGCAACCATGGTCGGCAGGCCGATGCCGAGGTTGACGTAGAAGCCGTCCTGCAATTCCTTGGCGGCACGCGCCGCCATCTGATGTCTGTCCCATGCCATGATCTGCCGCTCTCCTAGGCTTTGCGGGTTGTGCGCTGTTCAATGCGCTTTTCAGGATTCGGATTGACGACGATCCGCTGCACGAAAATACCGGGGGTGTGCACCGCGTCCGGGTCAATTTCTCCGACTTCGACTATCTGCTCGACCTCGGCAATGGTGACCTTGCCGGCCATGGCGCAAAGCGGATTGAAGTTGCGTGCCGTGCTGCGATAGACGAGATTGCCGGAACGATCGGCTTTCCAGGCCTTGACCAGCGCAACGTCGGCCACCAGGCTGCGTTCCATCACGTAGTCGCTGCCGTCGAAATTGCGGATCTCCTTGCCCTCAGCCACGATGGTGCCGACACCGGTGCGGGTGAAAAACGCCGGGATGCCCGATCCGCCCGCGCGCAACTTCTCGGCCAGGGTTCCCTGCGGCGTGAACTCGAGTTCGAGTTCCTTCGCCAGGTACTGGCGCTCGAATTCCTTGTTCTCGCCGACGTAGCTCGCGATCATTTTCCGGATCTGGCGGGTCTCCAGCAGCAGACCGAGGCCGAACCCGTCGACGCCGGCGTTGTTGCTGATACAGGTCAGGTCCTTGACCCCGGACGCCTTCAGAGCCTCGATCAGTGCCTCCGGGATGCCGCAAAGGCCGAATCCCCCGACCGCGAACACCTGTTTGTCGGCCACGACCCCGTCAAGGGCTGCGGCGGCGGATGGAAATACTTTCTGCATGGATGCCTACCCTTCTTGATGACTGCGCTGATGGTACTGCCTGGATGCGCCGGCCCGCCAACTCGGCAGGGCGGCATCGACTGTCGGACGCAGCCGGCACGAGTGGCGTGGCCGGATACCGCGCCTCGACTGCATGCCCCGGTACTGCAGGCCCGGGTACTACGTGCCTGAGTGCTACATCCCCGAGTAATTGGGTCCGCCGCCGCCCTCCGGCGTCACCCAGACGATGTTCTGGGTGGGGTCCTTGATGTCGCAGGTCTTGCAGTGCACGCAATTCTGCGCGTTGATCTGCAGTCGCTCCGATCCGCCTTCAAGGACGAATTCGTAGACGCCGGCCGGACAGTAGCGGCTTTCAGGGCCGGCGTAGCGCGGCAGGTTGACGTCAGTCGGTATTCGCGGATCCTTCAGTGTCAGGTGTGCCGGCTGGTTTTCCTCGTGGCCGGTGTTGGAAATGAACACCGACGACAGCTTGTCGAAGGTCAACTTGCCGTCCGGTTTCGGGTAGCTGATCGGCTCGCACTGCGCCGCGGGTTTGAGGTATTCATGGTCGGGCTTGCTGGTGTGCAGGGTGAAGGGCGCCTTGCCGCGAAAGAGCACCTGATCGATACCGACCAGCAACGTGCCGACCCATAGCCCCTTGCTCATGGCGGGCTTGAAGTTCCGGGCACGATGCAGTTCATCGTGCAGCCAGGATTGCTCGAAGCCGCGGCCGTAGTCGGTGAGTTCGTCGCCGCTGCGACCGTCGCCCACCGCCTGGTAGACGGCTTCAGCGGCCAGCATGCCGCTTTTCATGGCAGCGTGACTGCCCTTGATGCGCGAAGCATTCAGGAAACCGGCGTCGCACCCGATGAGACAACCGCCGGGAAAACTGAGCTTGGGCAGCGAGTTGATGCCGCCGGCGGTAATCGCCCGGGCGCCATAGCTCAGGCGCTTGCCGCCCTCGAAGAAGGTGCGGATCGCCGGGTGCGTCTTGTAGCGCTGGAACTCGTCAAAGGGTGAGAGATAAGGGTTGGTGTAGTTCAGGCCGACGACGTAGCCCACCGCCACCCGGTTGTCTTCGAAGTGGTAGAGGAACGATCCTCCGTAGGTGTCGGATTGCAGGGGCCAGCCGGCGGTGTGCACCACCAGGCCTGACTTGAACTTCGCGGGGTCGATCTCCCACAACTCCTTGATGCCGATGCCATAGCTCTGCGGATCCCGCCCCTGCGTGAGGTCGAAATGGGCCATCAGTTGCTTGCCGAGGTGGCCGCGCGAGCCTTCGGCGAAGAACGTGTACTTGGCATGGAGCTCCATTCCCGGCTGGAAGGCATCGGTCGGCTCGCCGTTCTTGCCAATGCCGAGACTGCCGGTGGCCACGCCCTTGACCGCGCCGTCCTCGCGGTACAGGATCTCCGCGGCGGCGAAGCCGGGATAGATTTCCACGCCCATCGCTTCTGCCTGCGCGCCCATCCAGCGCACCAGATTGCCCAGGCTGACCACGAAGTTGCCGTGGTTCTTCATTGCCGCGGGCAGCATCCAGCCGGGCACCTGGCGGGCGCCGCCTTCGGACATGAACAGGAAACGGTCCTCGCTGACCTCGGTGTGGACGGGCGCGCCGCGGTCCTTCCAGTCCGGGATAAGTTCCGAGAGCGCTCGCGGATCCAGGACTGCGCCCGACAGGATGTGCGCGCCGACCTCCGAGCCCTTTTCGAGGACACAGACATTGATCTCGCGGCCTTTCTCCTCCGCCAGTTGCTTGAGTCGGATGGCGGCTGCGAGGCCGGCAGGGCCGCCACCTACGATCAGCACGTCAAATTCCATCGAGTCGCGTTCTGTTTCCATTGCGTGTGTCCCGGCTTGCGCCATTGCCGTGCTGGTGGTCGGATGGCCCCATTGTCGGTGAAAGATCTTCGGGGGTGCAAACTGCAACCGCCCCCGCAAGGCGCTGCGCCGTCCCCGCAGGGCGCGGTGACATGGGGGGGCCGCGACCGGCCTGGCGGGTATGCGATCATCGCAGCGAACAAGGAAACGAGGCACACATGTCTAATACTCTCGACTTGAGCGGCAAGACGGCCATGGTCACCGGCGCCTCGAGCGGACTCGGGGCCCGGTTCGCCAGGGTCCTCGCCGAGAACGGCGCACGGGTGGTGCTGGCATCGCGCCGGCTGGACCGCTTGAAGGAATTGCGGGCCGAGATCGAAGCGAACGGCGGATCCGCCTGTGTCGTCCAGCTGGACGTCACCGATCCCGCGAGCATCGAGCGGGCGGTCCGGGAGGCGGAAGACGACGCTGGCCCGATCGACGTGCTGGTCAACAACTCCGGAGTCAGCACCACCCAGCGGCTCGTGGAAGTGACGAAGGAAGACTTCGATTTCACGTTCGACACCAACGTCAAAGGCGCCTTCTTCGTCGCCCAGGCAGTGGGCAAGCGAATGATCGAGCGGGCCAAGGCCGCGCCGGACTCAGCCCATCCACCCCGGGGCCGGATCATCAACGTGGCGTCGCTGGCGGGCCTGCGCGTCGTGGCGCAGATCGGCGTTTACAGCATGAGCAAGGCGGCAGTCATTCATATGACCCGCGCCATGGCGCTGGAATGGGGCCGCTACAACATCAACGTGAATGCCATCTGTCCCGGTTATATCCGGACCGAATTGAATGATCATCACTGGGAAACCGAGGGCGGTCGCAAGCTGATCCAGATGCTGCCGCGCAAGCGTCTGGGAAAGCCGGAGGATCTCGACGGCATCCTGCTGCTGCTTGCTTCCGACCAGTCCGACTTCATCAATGCGGCCGTGATCACCGCAGACGACGGTTTCGGCGTCTAGGCTCCTGGGCATGAATCGGGGTCAGGACGAAGCGAGGCGTGATGAGCCGCCGGGCGACGTGCCCCCGAAAAGCGGCGCCGGTGCACCCAGGATCCTCGTATACGAGCTGGAGATCCCGATCCGCTGGGGAGACATGGATGCCATGGGCCATGTCAACAACACCGTTTATTTCCGCTACATGGAACAGGCGCGGATCAGCTGGTTCGATGAACTGGGGCTGCGGCCCGATCCCGCCGGGGAGGGGCCGGTCATCATCAATGCCGCTTGTACTTTCCTGCGGCAGTTCGAATACCCCGGGACCGTGCTGGCCCGCCAGTATGTCGGTGAACTGGGCCGCAGCAGCATCATGACCTATGTCGATATGCTCCGGACCGACGTCCCTGCCCAGGTCTATGCGCAGGGCTCGGCGAAAGTGGTCTGGGTCGATTTCAAGCGCCAGAAATCGATGCCGATGCCTGAGACGATTCGCGCGCTGATGAAACGCTCCTGGCCGCCCGGTTGAGGCCGCCCGGTTGATATACTCCGAATTTCCGGAGCCGCCATGACCAAATTTGTGTTCGTCACGGGCGGGGTGGTTTCCTCTCTAGGCAAGGGAATCGCCGCCGCGTCCATGGCCGCGCTGCTTGAGTCGCGCGGAGTCAGGGTCACTCTATTGAAGCTGGATCCGTACATCAATGTCGATCCGGGGACGATGAGCCCATTCCAGCACGGTGAAGTCTTCGTCACTGAGGACGGGGCGGAAACCGACCTCGACCTCGGCCACTATGAGCGCTTCGTGTCGGCGCGCATGCGCCGCACCAACAACTTCACCACCGGCCAGATCTACGATTCGGTCATCCGCAAGGAGCGACGGGGGGAGTACCTCGGGCGCACCGTGCAGGTCATCCCGCATATCACCAATGAGATCCAGGCCTTCATCGAGCGGGGCGCCGGCGTCGGCACCTCGAGCGAAGCGGAGGTCGCCATCGTGGAGATCGGGGGCACGGTCGGCGATATCGAGTCGCTGCCCTTCCTGGAAGCCGTCCGGCAGATGAGCCTCAAGCGGGGACGGGGCAACTTCTGTTTCGTCCACCTCACGCTGGTCCCGTTCATCACCTCGGCGGGCGAACTCAAGACAAAGCCGACGCAGCACTCGTTGCAGAAGCTGCGGGAGATCGGAATCCAGGCCGACCTGGTCATGTGCCGCGCGGATCGGCCGATTCCGGACGACGAGCGCGCCAAGATCTCCATGTTCTCCAACGTGCAACTGGACTCGGTCATCTCGGTCTGGGATGCGGACTCCATTTACAAGATTCCGCGCATGCTTCATGAGCAGCATGTCGACGACATCGTGGTCGACATCCTGAAGCTCGATGCGCCGCCTGCGGATCTTTCGATGTGGGACCACCTCATCGACCGGCTCGAGAATCCCCGCCACCAGGTGCGGATCGCCATGGTGGGCAAATACGTCGACCTCACGGAATCCTACAAGTCGCTGACGGAAGCGCTGATCCATGCGGGAATGCATACGGCATCCCGGATCGGCATCGAGTACATCGATTCGGAAGCGCTCGAGCGCGAAGGCACCGGCATGCTGACCGGCTTCGACGCCATCCTGGTCCCGGGCGGCTTCGGCAAGCGCGGCGTGGAAGGCAAGATCAACGCCATCCGTTACGCTCGTGAGCACGGCATTCCCTATCTGGGGATCTGCCTTGGCATGCAGCTGGCAGTCATCGAGTTTGCCCGCAACGTCATGGGCCTTGACGGCGCCAACAGCACCGAGTTCGACGCCGGCACGCCTCATCCGGTGGTTGCCCTGATCATGGAGTGGACCGACCGCAGCGGCAACATCGAGCGCCGCGACCTGTCCACCGGCCTGGGGGGGTCGATGCGGCTGGGCGCCCAGCGCTGCGCGGTGGAACCAGGGACGCTGGTGGGGCGGATCTACGGCGAGTTCGTCAACGAGCGGCACCGCCACCGGTACGAGGTCAACAACGAGTACGTTGAACGGCTGCAGCAAGCCGGGTTGAAGATCGCCGCGCGCACGCCTACCGAGCATCTCACTGAAACGATAGAGCTCCCGGTCAGCGGCAAGCTGGGCCACCCCTGGTTCGTCGGGGTTCAGTTCCACCCGGAATTCACCTCCAATCCTCGCAATGGACATCCGCTGTTCATTTCCTATCTCGAGGCGGCGCTGGCGCGTGCCGCCCGCAATGCCGAGCGCAAGGTAGCCTGATGAAGGTGGCGGGTTTTGAAATCGGGCTCGACCGCCCGTTCTTCCTGATAGCCGGTCCTTGCGCCATCGAGTCGCGCCAGATGGCGCTGGACACCGCCGGCTCGCTCAAGGAAATCTGTGGGGCCCTGGGGATTCCCTTTATCTACAAGTCGTCGTTCGACAAGGCCAATCGAAGTTCGGGCGCGTCGTTTCGCGGCCCCGGCATGGACGGTGGCCTGAAGATTCTGGAGGAAGTCCGACGGGAGATCGGCGTGCCAGTGCTGACCGATGTGCATGAGATCGCCCAGGTCGAGCCGGTGGCAGCCGTGGTCGACATGCTCCAGACGCCCGCATTCCTGTGCCGGCAGACGGATTTCATCGCGGCTGTCGCCGCGAGCGGGAAGCCGGTCAATATCAAGAAGGGACAGTTCCTGGCGCCCCACGACATGCGCAATGTGGTCGTCAAGGCCAAGGCAGCCGCGCGCGAGGCGGGAGTCGACGAGGATTGCGTCCTGGTCTGTGAACGCGGCGTCACCTTCGGCTACAACAATCTCGTCTCGGATATGCGCAGCCTCGTCATCATGCGTGAAAGCGCCTGCCCGGTCGTCTTCGACGCCACCCATTCCGTGCAATTGCCCGGAGGACAGGGGGAAAAATCCGGCGGGCAGCGCGAGTTCGTGCCGGTGCTCGCACGGGCGGCGGTAGCCTCGGGGGTGGCGGGCCTGTTCATGGAGACCCACCCGGATCCCGACAAGGCCCTGTCCGACGGACCGAATGCGTGGCCGCTGCCGCGGATGGCGGGCCTGCTGCGGACGCTCTGCGAAATCGACCGTGTCGTCAAGCGCGCCGGCTTCGCGGAAGGCGACCTGGCCCAGGGTCTGTGATGCCCGGCGGTCGTCCGCCTCCAACTCTGCCAACCCTGAGCACCCGATCATGAGCGCCTACGTCATCGCTGAAGTGAAGGTTTCCGATCCCGCGCGCTATGATGCCTACAGGGCGCTTTCGCCCGGCGCGATCGCGGCAGCCGGTGGCCGATTCCTGGTGCGCGGGGGCGCCGTCGAGGTGTTCGAGGGCAACTGGCAGCCCGGCCGGGTGGTGGTTCTGGAATTTGACACGATGGCGGCGGCGAAGGCGTTCTATGATTCCGCTCTTTACCGGCAGGCTCGCGATGCGAGGGCCGGGGCAACCGAACTCTTCGACATGATCTGCGTCGAAGGAATCCCACTGCAAGGCAAACAAGGCTGATGAGCACCATCGTCGACATCATCGGGCGCGAAATCATCGATTCGCGCGGCAATCCCACCGTCGAATGCGACGTCCTCCTGGAGTCGGGTGTCATGGGCCGGGCGGCGGTGCCGTCCGGCGCCTCGACCGGATCGCGGGAGGCGATCGAACTGCGTGACCACGACCCGGCCCGCTACGGCGGAAAAGGCGTCCTCAAGGCGGTCGAGAACATCAACACCGAAATCTCGGAGGCGATCCTGGGTCTGGATGCCTCCGAGCAGGCCTACGTGGACCGCACCCTCATCGACCTCGATGGCACCGAGAACAAGGGCAACCTCGGCGCCAACGCGATGCTCGCAGTATCGATGGCCGTGGCCAAGGCGGCGGCCGAAGAGTCCGGCATGCCGCTGTACCGGTACTTCGGGGGGTCGGCCCAGATGTCGCTGCCGGTGCCGATGATGAACGTCATCAACGGCGGGGCCCATGCCAACAACAACCTCGACCTGCAGGAGTTCATGATCATCCCGGTGGGAGCACCCAGCTTCCGGGAGGCCCTGCGATACGGCGCCGAAACCTTCCACGCATTGAAGAAGCTGATCAACGATGCCGGCATGTCGACGGCCGTGGGAGACGAAGGCGGTTTTGCTCCCTCGGTCGACAACCACGAGGCTGCCATTCAGCTGATCCTGAAGGCCGTGGAAAAGGCCGGCTACAAGGCAGGCGAGGACATCTTCATCGGTCTGGATTGCGCCAGCACCGAGTTCTATCGCGACGGCAAGTACCACCTCGCCGGCGAGAAGAAATCGTTGACGGGCCCGGAATTCACCAAACTGCTCTCGGACTGGTGCGGCCGCTACCCGATCCTGTCCATCGAGGACGGCATGGCCGAAGACGACTGGGATGGCTGGAAGCACCTCACCCAGCGTCTCGGCGCCAAGGTCCAGCTGGTCGGGGACGACCTGTTCGTCACCAACACGGCCATCCTGAAAAAGGGCATCGAGGAGAAGGTCGCCAATTCCATCCTCATCAAGATCAACCAGATCGGCACGCTGACGGAAACCTTCGCTGCGATCGAACTGGCCAAGCGTCACGGCTACACCTCCGTGGTGTCCCATCGTTCGGGAGAAACGGAAGATACGACGATCGCCGATATCGCGGTGGCTACCAATGCGCTGCAGATCAAGACCGGTTCGATCTCCCGAAGCGATCGCATTGCAAAGTACAACCAGTTGCTGCGCATTGAAGAGGATCTGGGCGACATCGCGTTGTACCCGGGCAGGGACGCCTTTTACAGCATCCGCGGTTGATCGGAGGGCGGAGCAATGAAGTTGCTGGGGGTCGTGCTGGTGGCCTTGCTGGGGTTGATCCAGTATCCCTTGTGGTTGGGCCACGGCAGTTGGCTGCGGGTGTGGGAACTGGATCGCCAACTGGGCCTGCAGCAGGAGGTCAACGCCGGCAAGCGCATGCGCAACGAGGGTCTCGAGGCGGAGGCCTCCGATCTGCGGGAGGGGACCACGGCAATCGAGGAGCGCGCGCGCTATGAGTTGGGCATGGTCAAGCGCGACGAGATATTCGTGCAGTTCCAGGGAGCCGCGGCTCCCCGGGTAGGCGTGGAGCCCAGGGCGCCTGCCAACGAGATATCCGGCGGTGCTGGCGGTACCGCCGGGTCCACCCGGGCCGCCGCGTCGACGATCCAGGTGCCGTCGCACCGGGACGGGGTAGCGACCATCGGGCGATGACCGCCGCAGGCCGGATTCAGTGGCGCGATTCCGGCGCGCTCGGCGACAGATCGGCGGCAAACAACTGGGCGCTGTCGACCGCGTCGAACCGATAGTCGTTGTTGCAGAATTCGCACTTGACGGCGACTTCGCCCTGCTCGGCCAGGATTGCGTCCACTTCATCCCGTCCCAGCATCCTCAGCATGGCGCCGACCTTGTCGCGCGAGCAGGTGCAGGCGAACGCAGGTTGACGCCGTTCCAGCGCTGTCATCGGGCATTCCCAGAAAAGCCGCTCGAGTATGGCCTCCACCGGCAGTTCCAGCATTTCCTGACGGGTGAGCGTCTGCGCGAGCGTGGTCACGCGTCGCCAGCCGTCCTCGTCCAGATCCTCGGGAATCTGGCCTCCGTCCTGCGGCATGCGCTGCAGCAGAAGGCCGAAAGCGGCATGATCGTCCGCGGCCAGCCATAGCCGGGTCGGGATCTGCTCGGAGCGCTCCATGTAGCTTTCCAGGACCTCAGCGACCGTGTCGCCCTCGAACGGCACGATTCCCTGGTAGGGGGCGGCCATGACCGGCGCCGCCGCGACCGATCGGCTGGTGGACGATCCGGCGCTGCGGCGCCGGTTCGCCGAGGCATCCGGCACGAGCGTCACCGCAAAGCGTCCGCCGTCGCCCTGATTGACCAGGTCGTTGAGCGAGGCGTCATGCGGCACGTGGGCGCCGGCGCGCAGTTTTACGGTGGCGCGGTAGGTTCCATCGGACTCGCACTCCACCACGAGGAGGGCCACCGGTCCGGCCCCCTGGATCTGCATGACCAGTCCGCCGTCGAAGCGGATGGACGCCGACAGCAGCAGGCCGGCCGCTGACAATTCTCCCAAGCGGTCGCGCACCGTCGGCGCGAGGTCTCGGCCTTCGTGCTGCTGGTGTCGGCCCGCCACCTCCGTCCAGGCGTCCTCGAGCCTCACGATCTGGCCGCGGACCTGGTACTTGTCGAAGATGAAACGGATGAGGGAATTCATGAATCGGACTCTTTGGCGGGACGTCGCTTAAGAGGTGGCGCCAATGACACCGTTTTCAACCGTCAGTGTAGCGCCCGCGCCTCCGATGTCGCTGGATGTCCCGCGCCGCGATCGGCTGGCTTTATACTTTGATGCAGTGCAAACGCCATCCGGCCCCCTGGCCCATCCCCATCTGAACGATCCGGCTGCCGCCTGCGAATCCCCGGGCTCCGGTACTGCCGCACCGTGCATTTATCAGCCGCAGGTGGCGGCCGAACCGCAGCATCTGGCGATCAGGGGTTTGCGCTATCACCTTCGGACCTGGCACACGGGAACGCAGCCGACGCCTGCACCGGTGGCGGGGAAACCCGCCATGGCGGGCGAGACCGGGGCGGCCGCGCAAGCCGGCGAGACTGGCCGCGAACCGCCGTTGCTGGTGCTGCTGCATGGCTGGATGGATGTGTCGGCTTCCTTCCAGTTCGTCGTGGACGCCTTGCAGGGGCGCTGGCGGGTCGTGGCGCCGGACTGGCGCGGATTCGGTTTGTCGGAAGGAAGTCCCGGCTGTGCGCATGCGGTCGACAGCTATGCATTCGCGGACTACCTGGGCGACCTCGATGCATTGCTCACGGCCCTCTCGCCGAAGGATCCGGTTCGGCTGGTCGCCCACAGCATGGGCGGCAATGTGGCGATGCTCTATGCAGGCATTCGCCCGGCACGAGTCGCCGGCCTGGTGAACCTGGAGGGATTCGGCATGCCGCCGGTGGAGCCGGGCAAGGCGGTCGAGCGTTATCGCCGCTGGCTGGACGAACTGCGGGCGCCAGTCGGGTTGCGGACTTTTGCATCGCTTGAGGAGGTGGCCGCGCGCCTGATCCGGACCAATCCCCGCCTGCCGATGGACAAGGCTCGCTACCTGGCCGGTCAATGGTCGCGGCCGGAAAAGGACGAGGGCGGTGCCGAAGGGGCAGCACGCTATGCCCTGTTGGCAGATCCGGCGCACAGGCGGGTCAACCCGGTGCTTTACCGCGTCGATGAAGCCGTGGCCTGCTGGCGTGCCATCACTGCTCCGGTGCTCTGGGTGACTTCTCCGGCACGCGATACCTTCCATCAGTTCACGCAGACCGATGAGTATCGTCGTCGCTTGACAGCCATCGCGCGTTTGAAGGAAGTAGAGTTGGCCGATGCCGGCCACATGTTGCATCATGATCAGCCGACATTGCTGGCGGGACTGATCGAGGAATTCTTCACGTCATGATCATGAGTGTCCCCGGTAACACGCCGACCACCACCACAGGGGCGGGCACCGGTATTCTGCCGCTCAACTCCCACCGGGATCCGTGGCACCTGAACGTGGACCTGCATTGCCATTCGACGGTATCCGACGGCACGCTGGCGCCGCGGGAAGTGGTTCGCCGCGCCTGGCGAAACGGCGTCCAGGCGATGGCACTGACGGACCATGATGAAGTCAGTGGTCTCGCCGACGCGGCTCACGAAGCGGCCGGTCTGGGCTTGTGCTTCATTCCCGGCGTCGAGATTTCTGTCAGTTGGGCCGGTGAAACCATCCATGTCGTGGGCCTGCGAATCGATCCGCGCAATGCCGCACTGGTCGAGGGTCTGGCGGCTGTGCGGGCAGGGCGGGATTCCCGGGCGCATGAGATGGCTGCCGGACTCGCCCGCGCAGGAATCCCGGGCGCTTATGAGGGGGCCCTCAAGCACGTCGGCAACCCCAAGCTCATCTCACGCAGTCACTTCGCCCGCTTCCTGGTGGACATCGGGGCCTGTGCCGACATCCGGCAGGTGTTCAGTTCCTTCCTGGTAGAGGGCAAACCGGGCTTTGTGCCGCACCGTTGGGCGCGACTGGCCGAGGCGATCGGCTGGATCCGCGGTGCGGGCGGCGTCGCGGTGCTGGCCCACCCGGCGCGCTACCGGCTCGACGAGACCGGGCTGTGGGCATTGGTCAGTGAATTCCGTGACCTGGGCGGCGCGGGGATAGAAGTGCTGTCGGGCAGCCACAGCGAGGCCGATCGCAGCCGTTTCGGCCGATGGAGCCGCGAGTTCGCGCTGCCCGCATCACGTGGATCGGACTTTCACGATCCGGTCGAAAGCAATTTCGACCTTGGCACTCTGCCGCCACTGCCGGACGCGCTCGTGCCGATCTGGGCTGACTGGCCGGAAGTCATGAAGATGGAACCGACTCTAGCCGACGCCTGAGCAGCTTGCACGATGCAGCGATTTTCCGTTCATCCGACCACGCCACAGCGCCGCCTGATGCAGCAGGCGGCCGACCGCATGAAGGACGGCGCGCTGGTCGCGCTGCAGACCGACGCCTGTTATGTGCTGGCCTGCCACGTCGGCGACAAGGCGGCGCTCGATCGGATGCGTCAGATCCGGTCGATCGACGCCAAGCACTTGTTGACCTTGATGTGCCGGGATCTCTCCGAACTGTCCCAGTATGCGCAGGTCGACAACCGCCAGTATCGCTTCCTGAAGGAGTGGACGCCCGGGGCCTACACCTTCATCCTTCCCGCCACGAAGGAAGTTCCACGGCGACTTCTTCATCCGTCGCGCAAGACGGTGGGGCTGAGAGTTCCGGATTCCACGATCGTGCAGGCGCTGTTGGAGGCGCTCGGCGAACCGGTCCTGTGCAGCACACTGATTCTGCCTGGGGAGGAACATCCGCTGACCGATCCGGACGATATCGAGGAGCGCCTGACCCGCCAGATCGACCTGCTGGTCGATGGCGGCGCCGGACGGCATGAGCCGACGACAGTGATCGACATGACTGGCGCGGATCCGATGGTGATCCGCGTCGGTTCGGGGTCGATCGACAAGATGACGGCAGCAGGCGGCCTGGCCTGAAGCCTGCCGGCGGCGCGGAGCGCGGGGCGCATTGCCACGGCGGCGCGTCGCTACAATCGGGTCCTTCTCTCTCTTTTGGCGCGCGCCCTTGAGCATTTCCAGAGTTCTGACCGGGATCACCACGACCGGTACGCCGCATCTCGGTAATTATGTCGGGGCGATCCGGCCGTCCGTGAACGCCAGCCTCGACGCGGGCGTCCAGAGCTTCTATTTCCTGGCTGACCTGCACGGCCTGATCAAGTGCCCGGAGCCGGAAAGGATTCAGCGCTCGACCCTTGAGATCGCCGCCAGTTGGCTGGCAGCAGGGCTGGATCCCGAGCGGGTGGTGTTCTATCGGCAATCCGACATCGTCGAGATCCCGGAACTCACCTGGCTGCTGACCTGCGTCACCGGCAAAGGGATGCTCAACCGCGCTCATGCGTACAAGGCCGCGATCGACAGGAACGAGCAGGCGGGCCTGGATCAGGACGCGGACGTGACGGCCGGCCTGTTCATGTATCCGGTGCTGATGGCGGCGGACATCCTGATGTTCAACGCCCATCGCGTGCCGGTCGGGCGCGATCAGGTCCAGCACCTCGAGATCACGCGCGATATCGCCCAGCGCTTCAACCATCAGTACGGCGAACATTTTGTCCTGCCGGAAGCGGTGATTGACGACGACGTTGCAACGCTGCCCGGACTCGATGGGCGCAAGATGAGCAAGAGCTACGACAACACGATCCCGCTTTTCGGCACGAGCCGGCAGTTGCAGAAGCAGATCGCCGCCATCGTTACCGACTCGCGCGCCCCGGGAGAAGCCAAGTCCACCGAGGGATCGGCGTTGTTCCAGATCTACCAGGCTTTCGCGACACCGTCTGAAACCGCCGCATTTCGTCTTGCGTTCGCGGAGGGCATCAGCTGGGCAGATGCGAAGAGCCGGCTGTTCGAACGGCTCGATCACGAGCTGGCGCCTATGCGAACCCGCTACGAGGCCCTGATCGGCGATCCGGTGCGCATCGAGGAAGCGCTGCGCGTTGGCGCCCGCAAGGCGCGGCAACTGGCAGCGCCCCTGATGGTTTCGCTTCGCCAGGCCGTGGGACTTCGCGGTTTGGGCGGCATCGGTGGCATCGGCGCAAGGATGCCGGCGGAAGTCGCGTCCGACGACGCTGCGCGGGAGGAACTCAAGCCGCCGGTGTTCAAGCAGTATCGCGAGCGCGACGGAAAATTCTATTTCAAGCTAGTCGGCGCGCAGGGGCGGGTGCTGCTGCAGAGCCGAGGCTTCGAGTCGCCCCGGGAAGCAGGGGAAGTCATTGCCTCGTTCCACAAGCTCGGCGCCGCGGCATGGTCACTGCATGAGGGACACCTGCAGCCCCTGGCCGATGTCGACCGGGAAGAGCTTGTGCCGGCGCTCGATCGGCTCGTTGCCTAGGAGGCTGCGCGGCAGAAGGAGGGGGGCGCGCCGGGTCGAGACGAGTGGCCAGACGAGGCGCCGATGAGGCAGTGTGGTTGACCCACACAACGAGTCGGCAACGACGCATGGCCACTCGTATCGGCCCGGCCCTATGGGTTGGGCCCGCAAGGGGGCGCATGCGGCGTTGCCGAACCCGGTCGATAGCGCTGCTATCGACCGGAACCGGCGCCTCGCCTGCGCCCCCTTACAAGCCCAACGCGCCCCCCTCCTTCTGCCGCGCAGCCTCCGTAGGGCCGGAGCGGTCCGCCCGGGGATTCATGCATCCTGCGGCGTCGATGCTCCGCCCACGGTCCGGACGTCGCGCACCTGGTGCATCTGCCGCAGCTTCGGAACCGTCAGCAGAAAGTCCTTGAGTTGGGCCAGCGGCAGCGGTTCGCAGATGAACGAGCCCTGGATGTGGTCGCAATCGAACGAGCGCAGCGCGCGCATCTCCGCGCCGGTTTCCACGCCTTCGGCCACCACCTGCAGGCCGAGCTTTCCCGCCAGGGTCATGATCGCCTGCACGATGGCCGCGTTGCCGCGATCCGCCTGGAGATCGCGCACGAAGGTGTGATCGATCTTCAGCCCGCCGACCGGCAGATTGCGCAGGATATGACAACGACGCATAACCGGTGCCGAAGTTGTCGATGATGACCGTGATCCCCAGCCGCCGGAGATCGCCGAGCAGCGCGACGGTCTTGTTGGAGTTGTCGATCAGCGCGTTCTCGGTCAACTCCAGACGCAGCAGCCGCGGCGGGAAGTTGCGTTCTGTCAGCAGGCTGGTCAACTGGGCGAGGAAGCCGTCCTCTCCCAGCTGGCGGGGCGAGACGTTCACCGACACCGACATTTCGTCCTTGTCGTCGATTCCCAGTTCGATCCGGTCGTCGAGGGCCCGTCTGATAGCCCACAAACCGACCTCGCGCATCAGGTTGTTCTGTTCCGCCGTCGGCAGGAACGACTCCGGGAGCAGGAAACCGCGTTTCGGATGGCGCCAGCGGATGAGGCCCTCCATGCCGACGATACGTTTGTCACTGACTGCCAGCACCGGCTGGTAGTAGAGATCGACTTCGCCGCGCTGCAAAGCCAGCGGCAACTCGCTGGCCAGTTGCAGCTGGTCGTCGCGGTCGTCCGTGAGGTCGCGCGCGTAGAACCGCACGTCGTTGCGCCCCTCGGATTTGACCTGGTACATGGCACTGTCGGCGCACTTGATCAGCAAGGTCGCATCGGTGCCGTTTTCGGGAGAAAGCGCGACGCCGATGCTCGCCGACAGGAAATGGGCCCGGTTCTGCAGGATGAAAGGCCGTTCGATCGCGGCCAGCACCCTGCGGGCCAGCGATTCCACACGTTCGCGGTTGTCTTCGTGATCGAGCAGCAGGATGAATTCGTCGCCGCCGATGCGTCCGGCGACGTCGTTCGGACCGATCGCTTCCTTGAAGCGCCGGGCGACTTCGATGAGGACCTGGTCGCCGACCTGATGGCCCAGGGTGTCGTTGATGACCTTGTACCGGTCCAGGTCGACATAGAGCACGCTGGCCGGTTCCTTCGCCGCGAGTCGCTGCTGCAACTGCTCGGTCAGGTAGACCCGGTTGGGCAGACCGGTCAGCGGGTCGTGCAGGGATGCGTGGACCAGGCGCTTTTCAGCCGCTTTGCGCTGCAGGTACAGCGACAGGGTCCGCGAGAGGATATCCGCCACCTGCGACAGGAACCCGTCGGCACGAAAGCCCACCGGCGAAAAGAACAGCAGCGCCGACAGCACGTTCTTCTGTTCATCCGAAATCGGCGCGAGGAAGGCCGCCTGCATGCCGGTGGCCTGCGACTGGTAGCGCTCGGCAAACGTCGGGTGCAGTGTCACGTCGCGCATCCAGATCGCCTGGCCTTTCCAGGCTTTCGCTTCGACCGAGTCCGGCCCGATCGGGATCTGCTTGGGAAGTTCACCGAGCATCCGGGTGATCTCGGGCAGTCCCCATCGCTCACGCACCGTCAGGGAGGTCGTGCCGGGGATCTGTGCCAGGTGGGCGCCGCCCGACCAGCTCATCATCCGCGACACGGCAATGATGATGGCGGCGATCACGCGCTCCGGCTCGTTCTGCTCGCGCATCACCGTGGCCATCTCGCTTTCGAGCTGCAGCAGCAGCTGCTGCTGGGTTTCGCGTGTCACGTTGCGTCCGACGCCGCGGTACCCGACGATGGCGCCGCTGGAGTTGAAGCTGGGGCGCCCGGAGATGGAGATGGAGTAGAGGTGCCCGTCGGGGTCGAGCAGGCTGTACTGGAAGTTCTCGAACTGCCGGTCTGAGGCAAGGTCGGCCTTGAAGCCGTCCCAGTTGGCGCGGGGCAGTCCGATCAGGTTCGCTTCCCAGAAATGCCGCCCGATGTTGCCCTTGGCCCAGGCACCGAGGGCGGCCACGACACTCTCGGAAATGAACGAGACCTTGTCGTCGGCATCGGTCTCCCACACCCAGTCCGAACTCAGCTGGGTGAGATCGCGAAACTTCGCCTCGCTGGCGGCAAGCTGCTGCGCCATGGTGCGCATTGCGGTGATGTCCTGCGCGATGCCCGCGAGGCGGACCACGTTGCCGTGTTCGTCGGCCTCCGGCCGGGCAACGGAGCGGATCCAGATATGGTCCTTGCCGCGTTTGATGTAGCGATACTCGATGCGGATCTCGCGCCCGCGCTTGACGCCGCGGCGATGCGCATCCTGCCAGCGCTGCTGATCTTCCGGATGGATGCAGATGTGAAAGGCGCGCGGCGACGGTGGGCCGTGTTCCTTCTCGATGCCGAAAACGCGATAGGAGCCTTCACTCCAGTAGAACCGGTCCTCCAGCAGGTCGTAGACCCAGGAACCCATCACGGCCAGGCCCTCGGCCACGCCGTACTGCGCCTGCAATTCGCTCAGGCGCTTGTTGATCGCACGCTGCTCGCGCAAGTCCTCCGAGACCTGCATCAAGCCATAGCCGAAGACGGAAATCGCCACCAGCGCAATCGGTAGCGCGTACCAGAAATAGCGGGTCAGCTGATCCGGGAATATCAGGCCGGCGGCGCTGAACGCGATCGCCACCACGATCGGCAAGGCGAATATCTTCAGCCGGCCGCGACGCGCGACCAGCTTTGCATAGAATTCGTTGACGTCTTTAAGGGTCACGGAGTCAGATGAGCATCGAAATACCGCAGCAGGCGCAAACCGCGCATGTTGTACTGGAGCAACGATCAGAATGGGTCGCCCGCTGGATCGGCAAACCCGTGGCTGGCCGGCGCCTGCTGGATTTCGCCAGCGGTGGGGGGCGCCATGCCCGCCTGGCTGCCGCCAGGGGATTCAAGGTGTTGGCGGTGGATCGCAACCCGTCCTTTCCCGAAAAAGACCAGAGTAAGAACATCGAGGCCCGGCAGGAAGACCTGGAATCCGGACGGTGGAGCTTTTCTGCCGAGCGGTTCGAGGTCATCGTTGTCACAAACTTCCTGTTTCGCCCCCGGCTCGACCTGCTGGCCGGCCTGCTGCGGCCCGGCGGCCGTCTCATTTACGAGACCTTCGCTGTCGGCAATGCGGCCTATGGTAAACCGTCGAGTCCTGCCTACCTGCTGCGCCCGGACGAGTTGTTCCGCCTGGCCCGGCGGGGGAAGCTGCACGTCGTGGCTTTCGAGCAGGGCTACCTGGCGACACCGAAGCCAGCATTGGTACAGCGCATCGTGGCGGTCAAGCCGCCCTATGATCCTGAATCGTTGCCGCTCGTCGGCCCGATTGGCGCGCTGAGCTAAAATTCCGACCACGCAGTTCAGAGCCACCTTGCGCCACTGCGTGCGCACACCCGCTTGAGGACGCTTCAATGATGATCAAGGGCAGCCTGGTCGCGATCGTGACACCGATGCACGAAGACGGCACGCTCGATCTGGACACCTATCGCGCGCTGATCGATTGGCATGTGGATGCCGGCACCGCTGCCATCGTCGCGGTGGGGACCACCGGCGAGTCGCCGACCGTGACTGTCGACGAACACCAGCAGCTGATCCGCGTCGCTGTGGAACATGCCCGGGGCAGGGTGCCCGTCATTGCCGGCACCGGCGCCAATTCCACCCGCGAGGCGATCGAGCTGACGCAGCACGCCCGGAAGGTCGGGGCGCAGGCGACCCTGCAAGTGGTGCCGTACTACAACAAGCCGACCCAGGAAGGCATGTATCGGCATTTCAAGGCGGTGGCCGAGGAGGCCGGACTGCCGGTTATCCTGTACAACGTACCCTCCCGGACCGTGGCCGACATCTCCGGGGATACCGTCCTGCGCCTCGCGCAGCTGCCGGGCATTGTCGGCCTGAAGGACGCCACCGGCGACATCTATCGCGGCTCGGAACTGGCCGCGCGCCTGCCCGAGCGGTTTGCGCTCTACAGCGGCAACGACGACAGCGCATTGGCGCTCATGGCGATGGGCGCGCACGGTGTGATCTCGGTGACGGCGAATATCGCACCGAAGCCCATGGCCGACATGTGCCGGGCGGCGCTGGCAGGCGATTTCAAGACCGCGCTCGCGATCAACCGGCAGTTGCTGCCGCTGCACGGCAAGCTGTACATGGAAGCGAACCCGATTCCGCTCAAATGGGCCATGGCCCGGATGGGCCGCATCAAAGGCGGCATACGCCTGCCCTTGACACCGCTTTCCGAGGCGCACCAGGCCACGGTGGCCGCCGCCCTGAAGGCTTCTGGAGTACTTACCTGATGTTCGATCGACGTTGCCGGCTTGCCGGTCTCCTGCTGGCAGCCGCGTTGCTCAGCGCCTGCAGTTCGATCCGCTCGGCGCTGGATCCGGCCAATATCGAGTACCGTGGCGCGACGCAGGGGCCGGCGCTGGATGTGCCGCCGGACCTGGTCACGCCGCAGGGGAGCGAGCGCTATTCGTTGCCAGGACGTGGCGCTCCGGGTCAGACCTTATCGGACTTCAAGCGCGAGCGTGCGGCCGCGGGTGATTCGCTTCCGCGCGCCTCCAACGTATTGCCGACGCGTGAAGGGGCCCGCATCGAACGGGACGGCGAATTCCGCTGGGTCGTGGTCAATCAGCCGGTCGAGAAGGTCTGGCCGCAGCTGAAGGATTTCTGGGCTTCCCAGGGCTTCAGCCTGGCCGTCGACTCGCCGCAGACGGGCATCATGGAGACCGAGTGGGCCGAGCGGCGCCAGAAGGTGGAAACCGGTGGAATCCGCGGCGTACTCAGCAAGGCGCTGGGCAGCAGTTATGCCACCGGGGAACGGGATCGCTATCGGACGCGCCTGGACCGGCTCCCCGACGGGTCCACTGAGATCTTCGTCAGCCACCGCGGCATGGAAGAGGTGCTGACCGGGGTGCAGAAGGATCAGAGCGTGTGGCAGCCCAGGCCGAGCAATCCCGAACTTGAAATCGAGTACCTCAGGCGGATGCTGACCCAGTTCGGCGTGCCGCGGGAGTCGATCCGGGTCGCGAGCGCTGCCGATGCGTCGGCAGCCACTGGCAGCGCCAGCGCCGCAGCGACGCCGCACACGCGCATCGTGACCGAGGGCGACGTCTCGAAGCTGACGGTGAACGAGGGCTTCGATCGCGCCTGGCGCGAGGTCGGCCTGGTGCTGGATCGGGTCGGATTCACGGTAGAGGACCGCGACCGCTCCAAAGGCACTTACTTTGTTCGGTACGTGGACCTGGATCGAAGGGATCCTCGGCAGGGTACGTTGTCGCGCTTCTTCTCCGGCGAGCGCAAGGACCTGATGGGCCAGCGCTACCAGATCGCCGTCGAGCGCGGTGCATCGGACGTCACGGTGGCCGTGCGCGACGAGAGTGGAGCGGCGCCCTCGTCGGCGGAGAACCAGCGCGTGGCCAATCGCATCATTGCGCTGCTTCATGAAGAGATGAAGTAGCGAGGTGCGGTTCGCGAGCCTTGGCAGCGGCAGCGAGGGCAATGCGCTGGTGGTCGAGTTGCCCGGCGCGTCCCCCGCCGACGAACCGGGACAGACATGCGCGCCCGTTCCGGCGACAGCTGGCTTCCTGCTGATCGACTGCGGCTTTGCGCTGAAGGAGGTGGTGCGGCGGCTCGGGCGACTGGGACTTGAGATAGCCGGCTTGCGGGCCATCCTGGTCACCCACGAGCATTCGGACCATGTCGGCGGCGTATTCCGCCTGGCTGCCGCGGCCGGCGTTCCGGTCTACCTGACCTACGGCACGAGGGAGGGCGCGCGGCGTGTTCCGAGTTTCCAGGCGCAGGCCTGCCGGCTGATCACTCCGGACCAGCCTATCGACATTCACGGCCTCGGCGTCACGCCGTTTCCGGTGCCTCACGACGCGCGCGAACCTGTGCAGTTCGTCTTCGAGGACCGCAGCTCAAGACTGGGCGTGCTCACCGATATCGGGCGATCGACCCCGCATGTCGTCAATGCCCTGGCAGGACTGAGCGCGTTGATCCTGGAGGCCAACCACGACCGGAGCTTGCTGGCGCAGGGCAACTATCCCCCATCGCTCAAGCGACGCATCGGGGGCGACTACGGACACCTGGAAAACCAGGCGGCGGCAGCCATTCTGGCGTCGCTGGACCGCACACGGCTCAAGACGGTGGTCGCGGCGCACTTGAGTCGGCAGAATAATCGGGCTGACCTGGCGCGCCAGGCACTCGCCGACGTGCTGGAGTGCGCCCCGGACTCCGTTCCGGTGGCGGACCAGGATCTCGGACTGGACTGGCAGCGGGCCTGACCGCGGAGAGCCGTCAGGGCGACGACTTGCCGGTGGCGGCTCTGGCCGCCTCGACTGCTCGGTTGGCCGCCTCCTTGGCCTGGGCTGCCGATTCCCTGGTGGCGTCCGCGACGTCGGCTGCGACTTCACGCGTGGCTTCCACGGCTTTGCCGCCCACTTCCTTGGCCTTGTCGACCGCAACTCCGGCGTTGGCCGAAGCCGCCCCAGCGGCTTTCCTGCCGGCCTGCAAGGCCGCGTCGGTGGCCTCCCTGGCGGATTCCACCGCGCGCGACGTTGCGTCCTTGGTGACCTCGGCTGCCTTGCCAGCAGCTTCACGGGCCACCACGCCACCCTTGACCGCGGCATCCTTGGCGGCCGCCACTGCCCGTGCCGCTGCATCCTTGGCCGCGTCCACCGAGCTCTGTGGCGGCGGCGCCGTCTTCGGAACCGGAACCGGCTCCTTCCGGTCGCAGGCGGTCAATGCCAAGGCGACCACTGCGGCCATGAGAATCTGAGTTAAGTCCATCGTGCACCCGCCTATCGTTCGATGCGGGATTCATCTTAGCATCGGGACCCTCCTCACGACCCGATTGACCCGCTTCGGCCAGTCAGAGGCCAAGCGCGGTATTTGTCAGACATGGTGTCGACTCTTCCCACAGTGCCTCGTACTTGTGACTCCATGGTTCGGCCTGGTCGGGCATGGCAAACATGACCCGTCCCCGAAACGATTCGAAGTGGGCCCGGCGCAGCAGGTGCAGACGATCGCCGAGCATCAGGCCCTCTCCCGCTGCGACCGAGGCCGGTGCCTGTCGGCACTCGACGCGGCCGGCGAAGGTCCTGCGCAACTGGCCCAGGCGCGCGCCGTGCTTTTCCAGCCAGTCCGTCGAATGGACGATCAGCCGCAACCGGGATTCAGGTTCGCGCAGGATCCGCTCCAACTGAGCGATCGCTGCCGGCGACTCGAGTGGCCAGTCGGCGAAGTCCCGGTCGACCAGTGCGACGGCACGGCGAGTGCGCGTCAGCAGTTCCTGTACCGCCTGGTGGAATTCGCTGCGAAAAGCGAACAGTCGCGATTCAGAGGCTTGCATTCGGTGTTTCCCTCGCCACGATCCATCCTGCCAACAACCACTCGCGCAGCCTAGCGCCGAGCCAGGGCAGCCGCAATGCGCGCGACGCCTGAACGGCGTCCAGGCCGCGCTGATCGGCCAGTAGCCGCAGCAACTCGCGGGTCGCGACGCCTGTGCGCGCCGGCAGCGAAACCGCATCACCGTTGATGAAGACGGCGCCGTTGCAGTAGAGCATGCGGGTACGCCGATCGAGAACCAGCCCGGCGCCGGCGACCGCGGGCAGCCGATTGTCGGGCGCTGCGTCGAACCATACCGTCGGCTTGGGATCGGTGAGGTAGCAACCGATGAAGCGCTCGATGTCGGTGGTTGCCGGCCGCCAATCTTCCAGCCAGCCGCGCAGCGTGGCGACCATGTCGGTCGGGATCTCTGCGGGACGCTCTACCGCCGAACGGGTCCGATCGCGGTAGCGGCGCTGCAAGTGGGCAGCCCGACCGGCGCTAAGCGACAGGGGCGGGTGATCGCTGAGGAAGGCGAAGAATGCCTGTCGCAGTTCCGAAACGGATGGCGAGCGGAAGCCGATCGAACAGGTCATGCATTCACCGACGGCGGTGCCTTCGTGCGCCCAGCCGGGCGGCAGGTAGAGCATGTCCCCTTCGTCGAGTTCCCACTGCTGCCGGGCATTGAATTCCGCGAGGATGCGCAATGGCGCACCGGGCAGCAGCGCAGACTGCCCTGGAGGCGCGATGCGCCAGCGGCGGCGGCCGTGGACCTGGAGCAGGAACACGTCATAGGAGTCCACGTGCGGCCCGACGCCGCCGCCGTCGGTGGCGAAGCTGACCATGAGGTCGTCCAGGCGCGCATCCGGCAGGAATCGGAACCGGTCCATCAAGGCCCGCGCTGCCGGCAGATGCAGATCGACTCCCTGCACGAGCAGGGTCCAGCCCGGACGCTTGCGCGGCGGCAGGCGGGCGAACGGGCCCTGGCGCAGCCGCCAGGAGGCGGCCGACCCGGCGTCGGGAGTCTGGACCAGCCGGCTCTCCACATCCGGATCCCGTGCGAGCGCGAGCATGTCGCGCACGCTGAAGGGCGCAGGGGCCCCGCCCTCCGCAATCAGCCCCGACTGCAAGGCCCGGCGCACGACCAGGGGTCGACGCTGCCAATGACGGGAGAGGAATTCGCCGACCGGCATCTCGCCAAGTCTTGTGGCCGGATGGGTCTGCATCGTCGAGTTCGTTCGGATCATGTCAGCGGAAGTTTCAGGACAGCGACCGGATGCTGACCTGGAACGGGTTGGCGGTCGCGTCCGTACCGGGCCGGGCGAGAGAAGGATCCCAGCGCAGCTGCACCCAGGATGACGAAAACGGTGACCCGAAGCACTCGACGCGATGGAAGTTCGCGATTCCGTGGGAGCGCATCAGCAGTCGGTCGGCGCGGAAGTGATGGGTGTCGCCGTGCATCAGGAGCACCGGCCCGTTGAAAGCGACTGCAGCGGCAATGATCAGCTGCCGCATCTGCTGCCAGCCGTCGGCACGATCGGACTCGAAGCGCATGTTGGCATGCAGCGCAATCGCCAGGCCTTTTACCAATCCCTGCTCTCGCTGGCCTCTCGCCAGCTGCACGGTGTCCTGCAGCCAGGCTCCGTTGGCTTGCTGGCGCAGTGACCAGGCTTGCGACAGTTCCGGCGTGTTGCGGGGTGCGTTGTCGCTGCCGACCACATGCAGCGTGCAGAACAGGAGCGAGCCGACCCGCCAGCGCAGGTTTTCGGGCAGGACCGGCTTCCTGGATTCCGGCGGCTCATACGGGGCTTGCTGTTCGAGAGCCATCGGGTTGCGGCCCAGCGACCGGGGGCTGCCGAAGGCTTCCCGTCGCAACCGGTCCAGTCGCTCGAGCCGGCCACCGGGCTGCCAGGCCGCCGGCGCGTCGCTGCAATCGGTCCAGTCATTGTCGCCTGGAGTCAGGATCAGGGGATGGACGCATCGGTCGAGGAGCGCCAGGCGCCGCACGATCAGGTCGTCGTCGCAGTGCTCGATCCTGCTCTTGAAGTCGCCCGCATGCAGCACGAATGCCAGTGGCTGGGCCGAGAGCGCCGCGAGGACTTCGCGCAGCGCGTTTTCTTCCAGTCTCGAATAGGGCGTATCGCCGATGAAGCCGAACTGGAAGGGGACGTCTGCCGCCACGACCGGCGCGGCCGCACGTGGTCGGCTAGCCAGCAGCATAGCGACACCACCGGCGCTGGCCAGCAGCCGGCGCCGCTCACGATGCGTCATGGGCCTGGAGCAGGGTGCGCCATTGGTAGATCCGCTCGAGCGCCTGTCGAGGGGTCAGCTCATCGACCGCAAGCGCGCGCAGTTGTTCGCTGATCGTCTCTGCCGGCCCGGCCGGCGTCGGCGGCTGCTCCACCTCAGCCGATTCGAGGCTCACCGTTTCCGGCAGCGGCGCAGCGAAGAGATCCATCTGCGGCTGCTGGGCGGCGGCTGCCTGCTCCAGCGACTGAAGCGTGCTGCGCGCATGTTTCAGCAGGCCTGCCGGCAATCCGGCAAGCCGGGCCACCTGCAGTCCATAGCTCTGGCTTGCAGGACCCTGGCGCACCTGGTGCAGGAACACGATGCCGCCGGCATGCTCGGCGGCGGCGAGGTGCAGGTTGAAGGCCGCGGCCGATTGAGATGCCAGCGTTGTCAGCTCGAAGTAGTGCGTCGCGAAGAGCGTGAGCGAACGGCTCGTCTCGAGCAGGTGGAAGGCGATCGCATGGGCCAGTGCCAGTCCATCGAACGTCGATGTCCCGCGTCCGATCTCGTCCACCAGCACCAGCGAACGCTCGGTCGCGGCGTTGACGATGACGGCCGCCTCGGTCATCTCGACCATGAACGTAGAACGCCCGCCCGCAAGATCGTCCGATGCGCCGATGCGGGTGAAGATGCGGTCGATCGGCCCCACTTCGCAGGATTCCGCCGGCACGAAGCTTCCACACCAGGCAAGGATGGCAATCAGGGCGGTCTGGCGCATGTAGGTGGATTTGCCGCCCATGTTGGGTCCGGTGATCACGAGCAGGCGCTGGTCAGGGTCCAGTTCGCAGTCATTGGCGATGAACCGCTCCACCACCCGCTCCACCACCGGATGGCGGCCCGCCTTGATCCTGATCCCGGGCGCGTCGGCCAGGATCGGCCGCACCCAGCGCGACTGCTCCGCGACCCCCGCCAACGCGTGGCAGCAATCGAGCGCCGCCGTTGCCCTGGCCAACGCCTGCAGCGCCGGTATGTGCGGCGCCAGCGCCTGGAGCAGTTGCTCGTAGAGCGCCTTCTCCCGTGACAGCGCTCGCTCCTTGGCGGACAAGGCCTTGTCCTCGAAGGCCTTCAGTTCCGCGGTGATATAGCGTTCGGTGCTCTTCAGCGTTTGTCGCCGGCGATATTCGGCGGGCACCTTCTCGGCCTGCGCGCGGCCGACCTCGATGTAGAAGCCGTGCACGCTGTTGTATCCGACCTTGAGGCTCGCGATGCCGGTCCGTTCGCGTTCGCGCTGCTCCATCTGCGCCAGGAAACTGTCGGAGTCCCGCTCGATGGCACGCATTTCGTCGAGTGCCTCGTCGAAGCCTTCACGAATGACGCCGCCATCCCTCAGCAGCGCGGGCGGCTCGTCGGCCAGGCTTGTCTGAAGCAGGGTCGCAATCGCAGGATCGAGGGCTGCCGCGGTTGTGAGCCCGGCGATCGAGGCGGCATCGGGTGCGCCCCCGTTCGCCCTATCGCCATCATCGCGATCATCGCGATCATCGCCTGAGCCAGCCTGGGCGCCGCTGTCGTTGTCGCGCACGGCCGCCGCCAGCAGGTCGATGCATCGGGAGAGCACCGGCAGGCTGTCCTTCAGTGCAACCAGCTCCCGCGGGCGCGCGCTGGCGAGCGCAATCCGGGTTGCAATCCGCTCGACGTCCGCGCTGCCCGCGAGCAGCCGTCCGATCGGCTGCGTCAGCCGATGTCCATTCAGCAGTTCGATCAGTGCCTGCCGCTGCCGGACCCGATGAGCATCCTGCAGTGGCGCCAGCAGCCACTGGCGCAGCATGCGGCTCCCGGCCGCGGTGGCGCACTGGTCCAGACGCGACAGCAGCGTGGCGCCGCGTTCGTCCTGCAGTGGCCGCACCAGTTCAAGGTTTCGCCGCGCCACCGGATCGATGGCGATCAGCGATTCGCGGTGCAGGCGCCGGATCACCTGAAGATGCCGGAACGGTTTGCCCAGGGTGAGCGTCAGGTAGTCCAGGAGCGCGCCGACGGCGCCCACGGCGGCCGGCAGGTCGGCAATCTCGGTCGAGTGGAGCGTGTGCAATCCCAGGACTTCCCGCAGCACCCGTTCGCCCCGTGCCGCATCGAACTGCCAATCGGGTCGTTCCAGCAGCGGGACGCTGCCACCCGCCTGCAGTCGCTGGCGCACCCGCCCGAGCAGGGTGAGATTCGGCTTGACCGCCCCCTCGGCAACCAGCAGTTCGGCGGGTCCTATCCGTTCCAGTTCCGCATCCAGTTCCGACGCGGGTACCTCGGTCACGAAGCAGTCCCCGCTGGACGCGACGATCGAGGCAAGAACGATCCGCTCGCCCCTCGCGCTGCCGGTTGCAAAGGCCAGCGCCACCAGCGGACGATCTTCCCGCTCCGGCAGTAGCTGGGCGTCCGTGAGCGTCCCCGGCGTGATCGTGCGCAGGACTTTGCGCTCCACCGGCCCCTTGGTGGTTGCCGGGTCGCCGATCTGCTCGCAGATCGCAACCGATTCCCCGAGCGCGACCAGCTTGCCGAGGTAGTAGTCCAAGGATTGGACTGGCACGCCCGCCATCGGGATCGGCTCGCCGGCTGAGCTACCCCGCTTGGTAAGGGTAATGGACAAAAGCGGCGCTGCCCTTCGGGCGTCGTTATGGAACAGCTCGTAGAAGTCGCCCATCCGGTAGAAGAGCAGGGCGCCAGGGTGCTCCGCCTTGATGCGCAGATACTGCTGCATCATCGGGGTGTGGGCGGCGAGATCGGCGTCGGGGACGGGTTGTGAGGGATTGTTTTCTTGCATCAATAGCTTATGTAGCATCGGAAACTCGCGGAGAACTCCACCGCAGCATGTGTCGGAATCATCCAGTGTGACCGTGGCGGCCATGATGCCACTTTGATGGCAGGCACAGGCGGGTGCGCGCATCCTGCGGGTCGCCGCCGGCGCAATGGGCAATCGCCAGATGACGGGTGCAAAAGGCTAGCATTAGTTCTTTGATTCCATTATGATAGAAAAATGAAAGAATCTGATGTTGTGCGTGCGCTTGCCGCCTTGGGTCAACCGCAGCGGCTGAAGATCTTTCGAGCGCTTGTGGTGGGTGGCAAGCAGGGGCGCACGCCGGGAGCGCTGGCTGAATCGCTGTCCATCCCGCCCGCAACGCTGTCGTTTCACCTCAAGGAGTTGGTCGGTTCGGGGCTGATTACCCAGGAACGGTCCAGTCGCAATCTCATTTATCGCGCGACCTATGAGCGGGTCAATGACCTGCTTGAATATCTGACCGACAACTGCTGTGAGGGTCAGGAATGCGTGGAACTGACCGCACGCGCCTGCGACTGCTGATTTCGAGCAGGTTGCCGGTAGCTGAACCCGAATACTGACCCGAATGACGACTTCTTCCATCGACGCGGCCCTGCCGGCGCCACCGCCGTCCGCCATCGGCTTCTTTGAGCGTTACCTGACTGTGTGGGTGGCTCTTTGCATCGTCGCCGGCATTGCACTGGGGAAGTTGCTTCCAGACGTTTTTCAAGCCATTGCCGCCATGGAGGTGGCGAAAGTCAACGTTCCCGTCGGCGTACTCATCTGGGTGATGATTATCCCGATGCTCATGAAGATCGACTTCGGCGCCTTGGGGCAGGTGAAGTCGCACTGGCGCGGCATTGGCGTTACGCTCTTCATCAACTGGGCGGTGAAGCCGTTCTCGATGGCGTTGCTGGGGTGGATCTTCATCCGTCACCTGTTCGCGCCGCTGCTGCCGGCCGAGCAACTGGACAGCTATATCGCAGGGTTGATCCTGTTGGCCGCGGCCCCCTGTACGGCAATGGTGTTCGTTTGGAGCCAGCTCTGCCGAGGCGACGCCTACTTCACTCTGTCGCAGGTTGCTCTGAACGATGCAATCATGATCGTCGCCTTTGCTCCCATCGTTGCATTGCTGCTCGGCTTGTCCTCCATCAGTGTCCCGTGGGGCACGTTGCTGACGTCGGTCGGGCTTTACATCATCGTGCCGGTCATCCTGGCGCAACTCTGGCGCCAGCGACTGCTGAAGATGGGTGCAGTGCACTTGAAGCGGGCAACGGAAAGGCTTGGGCCGCTTTCCATCTCGGCGTTGCTGGTGACTCTGATAATGTTGTTCGCCTTCCAGGGTGAGTCCATCCTCAGCCAGCCGCTCATCATTGCCTTGTTGGCGATACCCATCCTCATCCAGGTCATCCTGAACTCGGGGTTGGCTTATTCTCTGAACCGCAAACTCGGTGTCGCCCATTGTGTCGCCGGCCCGTCGGCGCTCATCGGCGCCAGCAATTTCTTCGAGCTTGCCGTGGCGACTGCCATCAGCCTCTTCGGGTTCCAGTCCGGCGCAGCACTAGCAACCGTGGTCGGTGTGCTCATCGAGGTCCCGGTCATGCTGGCGGTGGTGGCCATCGTGAACCAGTCGCAGGGCTGGTACGAGGCTGGAGCCGCTGGAGCCAAGGCAGCCAGAGCGTCTTCCCTTCCGGAGACTACCTGAAACATGCCGAATGTCACCATCTTCCACAACCCCGACTGCGGGACCTCTCGCAACACGCTCGCTCTCATTCGCCATTCCGGCATCGAGCCCCATGTCATCGAATACCTCAAGACGCCACCTTCGCGGCAGCGGCTGGAGGAATTCATTGCTGCCATGGGAATCCCGGTACGGGCGCTGCTTAGGGAGAAGGGCACACCCTACGCCGAGCTGAACCTGGGTGATCCAAAATGGTCGGATGACGAGTTGTTCGACTTCATGGTGCAGCATCCCATCCTCATCAATCGTCCGATTGTCGCTACGTCGCTCGGCATCAAAATGTGCCGACCTTCCGAAGCGGTCCTGGAAATCCTTCCCGTGGGAAAAGTCGCACCCTTCACCAAAGAGGACGGCGAAGTAATTGTCGATGATGGTGTTCGCCATACTTGAATACGCACCTTCTCCGGCAACCTGTGATGCCGTTGGACCGCGCCTCTTGTCGTCCCCCTTCCCCCGGTTCCCTCGGCCCGCATAGTCTTCTATCATCAGTTTTCCGAAGCAGTCTGGCACCTGGGACGGTCGAGATGAACCTGACATTGCAGGCAGGTTGTGTGGCGGTCGCACTTTCCGTGTCGTTCCTGCCGGCGCGCGTGCTCCACGCCACGCAGCTCCCGCAGGGGGCGGCGCGCGTGCAGCAAGTGGAAATCGTCGATCAGCGCGGATTCGAGCAGCCGCTGGTTGCGGCGACAGGGCTGATTCCTTTCGGATGGCGCGCGGAAGGTGGCGTCGTCTGGGATGCCAACGACCTCTGCACGGGGGGATATTCGATTCGCTGGCGTGCGAGTTCGCCGGACGGCAGTCAGAGCGTCGGCATCATTCCCGCCGAGCGCTGGACAATGAACAATTTCGGCGCCCGCTTGGGCAACTGCCCCGTCGCGCCGTACACGACCCTGCGGGCATACCTCGAGGCGCTGTCGCTGCGCCTGCAACCCGGGGCCCGGGTGCTGGACTACCGGCCGCGGGAGGACATCCGCAAGAGCTATCTCGCGCTCGAATCGTCGACCCCCACCGCGATGGGTGGATATCGGACCTGGGTCGAAGCCGGGGAAGTCCTGATCGCCTACTCGGAA
Source organism: uncultured beta proteobacterium (assembly GCA_963834335.1). Taxonomy (GTDB): domain Bacteria; phylum Pseudomonadota; class Gammaproteobacteria; order Burkholderiales; family Burkholderiaceae_E; genus Lautropia. The sequence goes on from CAWIBK010000009.1 coordinate 1,758,156, forward strand.
GGCGGGCGAGACATGCGGGCCACCGCCGCTGCCGTGGCGATGTTCACCCATACCCGCACCGACGCAGGCTACGGAGGACAGGTGATGGAGTCGTTGGAGGGAGTGACCTTCCCGGGTTTCGCGGCGAGCGCACCCGAGGGTCAACTCGACATGCGCCTGACCGAGGCGATTCGCACCTCGCTCTCCCTCACGCCGCAATGGCGCGCGCGCATTGCGCAGCATAACCAGACGACGACCAGGATCGCGGTTGACGGCGCCAGGAAACGCAGCGAGATCAACCGCCGTTCGAATGAGGAAATTTCGCGGATCCGCCAGGAATCCTTCGACAGCCGGATGAAGAGCATGGATCGCGGACATCGCGAGTTCATCGAATCGATACGTGGCACCGAGACGTACCGTGATCCGGATTCGTCCACCGGCAGCGTCGAATTGTCGAATCAGTATCGCAACGCCTGGCGACTCAATGACGGCACCTACGTGCTGACGGACGATCCGTCGTTCAATCCCTATGGCGCAACCGGCCAGGACGGCCGCAGGCTGGAGGCGGCCCGATGAGACTGCTCGTGTGCGGAACATTGCTCGGTTTTTGTGGCCTCTTCGGGTTGAATGGTGCTTACGCCCAGAACGCCTTCGGCCGGGAGGCGCCTCAAGGGGCTTTCCCTGTTCCACAGGATCCGGCCCAGCGCCCGGGCGGGCAAATGCAACAGGGCGGCTACCCTCAGCAGGGCGGCTATCCCCAACAAGGCGGGTATCCTCAGCAGGGTGGCTATCCTCAGCAGGGCGGCTACCCGCAGCAGGGCGCCTATCCGCAGCAAGGCGGCTATCCGCAGCAGGGCGGCTACTCGCAGCAAGGCGGCAACCCGCAGCAGGGCGGCTATCCCCAGCAAGGCGGCTATCCGCAGCAAGGCGGCAACCCGCAGCAGGGCGGCTATCCCCAGCAGGGCGGCTATCCCCAGCAAGGCGGCTACCCCCAGCAAGGCGGCTATCCTCAGCAAGGCGGCTACCCCCAGCAAGGCGGCTATCCCCAGCAAGGCGGTCCTGCGCAGATTGGGGCGCTGGAGCAGCAGGACTTCGGCGTCCCGCCGCAGACTGAACTGCATGGCGGTCCCATGCACGGCCCCACGCCTGCGAGCATCCCCGGCGGACAGGTGCTGACGACCCAGGGTCTGGTCGCGATGATGCAGAGCAGGCAGCAGCCTTACCTGCTCTTCGATGTCCTGGGCGGGCCGGAGACGATACCCGGGTCGATGCCGGCCGCCTGGGCCGCTTCGGGCGGCCGGCTCGATGACCCTGTGCAGCAGCAACTCGGGGAATACCTGCGGCAGGGCACGAGAGGCAGTCGTGATGTCCGGCTGGTGTTTTACTGCCAGTCGGTCCAGTGCTGGATGTCGTACAACGCGTCGCTGCGTGCAATCAGGCTGGGATACCCGAACGTACTCTGGTACCGCGGTGGAATCGAGGCCTGGAAGGCGGCCGGTCTTCCTGCCCAGCCGGCCAATCAGGGCGGTCCGGGCAGTCCGGCCAATCAGGGCGGTGTCCAGCGGCCGCAGCCTTACCCGGAGGCAGGGCCGGCGCGATCAACCGGCCGTCCCTGAGCCCCTGCGGTTCAGCGCGTCGCTGTCACTTGCGTCCGACCAGGTACCTGGTGCCCCGCGGTCCATATCGCTCCGAATGAACGACGTTGGCCTGGAGATGAAAAATGTCCCCGGGGCCGTAGACCCGCTCGTGCTCGTTGGTGATGATGCGCAATTCGCCGTCGAGAATGAGGGCCTTGGCTTCGAAGGGATGCGAGTGGTTGTCCAGCGAACCGTTTGCCTCGCGCTCTACCGTCACCACTTCGTCGAAGTGTTCGGCGGCGAGCATCGCCTTGAATTCGTCCTGCCGCATGGTCTCTCCAGATGCGCCTGTTTCGTACAGAAATATACCGTCGCGAACATGGGGACGGAACGGATGATCTGCACTATTCTCCGGAATCCCCGGACCATCATCGCCGGTGCGGGAACTAGGGGTAGTCAGGGGAAGGGGAAGTCAGTCCTGATCCGCCCGCGCGTACAGGTCGCCCGACCTGGCTCGCGCGCTCAATCGCGTCAGCCAGTCCCGCGCTGCCTGCGGCGACATCCAGATGGCGGAGCCGAAGCGGGAGCTTTCGCCGACCGACCAGTTGTATCGGTAGGAGCCCAGCCCCGCGAGCCTGTCGATGCACGCCACTGCCATGTCGCGAGCGGCGGGCAGATACTCGAACGACAAGGCGGGCAAGGCTGTGCTGAGCCCTGCCAGAACGGCTTGTTCCATTCCTTCGACATCAATTTTCACAAAGTCCGGTCTGCCATGCATCTCGATCAGGGCGTCGAGTGTGGTCACCGGAACCCGCGGGCCGGCGCTCCAGTGGACGTGCCTGAAGCCCTCGGTGACGCTGACCTGAGACACCCAGTCGGTGTTCATGCTGCTGACCGTCGGGGTCTTCACGCTCGTGTGGAGTGTTGCCTCACCGGCTTGTGCCCCAAGGGCGGTCTCGAGGATGACGACCTCGGGATCCCGGCCATAGAGCCAACGGAGGATTCTGGCGAAGTCGGGTTGCGGCTCCAGGGCAACCACCCGTGCACCCATCGATCGGAAGCAGCGCAGGCGACTGCCCACATGTGCGCCGACATCGAAACACAGCCCGCCGGGCGGTACCAGGCCCGAGTAGAGTTCACGCATGCGGGCGGCCCGAAAAGGGATGCCGTAGTACATGGCCAGGGACCGGGCGATTCCGAGATACCGATAGACCCGCATTTGAATGAGCGGCAATGATCTGGTTGAGTAGAAGCAGAGAATCTCACGCGCGGCATTTTTTGGCAGCCTGCCCGCCCGGGATCGGCGACGACGAGACACTCGGGTATGCCCGTAGGGATTCCGCTCAAGGCGGTAGGTTAGTATCCTTGCGGATGACCCTGCGCCGGCGGATGGATCGGGGTCGATTGCGCGGCGGCTTTGCCCGCTTCGCCGCAATCGCCGGTGCGGCGCATGTAGCCACAATTCAACGGAGACAGCTGACATGGAAAACAATTCTTCACGTCGTACCCTACTGAAGGCCGGATCGGCGCTTGGCGCTGGCGGTTTGCTCGGGGTGCCCGTGGCGCAGGCGCAGAACAAGCCGGTCTGGAACAACAAGCCCGAGAAGGACGCAAAGCTGCGGGTATTGCGCTGGAGCCGGTTCGTCCAGGGTGACATCGATGCCTACATGGCGAACGTCAAGAAGTTCACCGAAAAGACCGGTATCGAAGTGCGGGTGGACAACGAGGGGTGGGAGGACGTGCGGCCCAAGGCGGCGGTCGCTGCCAATGTGGGCAGTGGGCCGGACATCGTGTTGTCGACCAACGACGACGCCAATATGTATCCGGACAAGCTGCTGGTGGTGAACGACCTGTGCGAGTACCTCGGCGCCAAGTATGGCGGCTGGTATCCCGCGGTCGAAGCCTACCTGCGCCCGGACGGCAAGAACTGGATCGGCGTGGGGCTGGGTTCGGCCGGGGCGATGATGGTCTATCGCGAAAGCCAGGTGAAGGCTGCAGGTTTCGACAGCTTCCCAAAGGATACCGCCGGCTTCCTCAAGATGATGAAGGCGCTCAAGGAGAAAGGCACGCCAGGCGGCATGGCGCTGGGCAACGCCACGGGTGACAGCGGCTGGACCCATTGGCTGATCTGGGCGTTCGGCGGCCAGCTGGTCGACAAGAACAACAAGGTGGTCATCGACAGCCCGGAGACGATCAAGGCCCTTGAGTACGGCCGCGAGCTGTACGGCACCTTCGTACCCGGCACGCTGTCATGGCTGGACCCGAACAACAACAAGGCTTTCCTCGACGACCAGGTGAGCGTCACCAACAACGGGATCTCGATCTACTACGCCGCCAAGAATTCCAAGGATCCGAAGATCAAGGCGATGGCCGACGATATCCAGCACGCTGCCTTTCCGATCGGCCCGGTCGGAGTGCCGACGGAGTATCACCTGTTCTTCAACCAGATGATCTTCAAGTACACCAAGTACCCGAAAGCGGCCAAGGAGTTCCTGCGCTTCATGATGGAGGAGGAGCAGTTCGGCGACTGGCTCAAGGGCGGCGGCGGATATGTGTCGCAGCCATTGAAGGCTTACGAGAAGAACTCGATCTGGACGTCCGATCCCAAGCACATGCCTTATCGGGATGCCACCAAGAACCTGCGTCCGGCGGGTTATGCCGGCAAGCTGGGGTATGCTTCGGCGGGCGCGTTGTCCGACTTCATCGTGGCCAACATGGTGGCTGAAGCGATCAGCGGCTCGAAGCCTCCGAAGGAGGCTGCCGAGCGGGCCCAGAAGCGCGCCGAACGCTACTACAAGGTCTGACGCGATATGGAGCAGCAGCCGGCTCGGCCGGGCGTCGCCGCCGGCGGGGCAACGGTAACCGCGGCCGGTAAGCCGCCGGCCTCGAGGCCCGCACGCAAGCGCGAGTCCTGGCTGGAGCGGCTGCAGAACAGCCATAACGGTCTGGGCCTGGTCTTCATGCTGCCGACCGGCGTGCTGCTGCTCCTGTTCCTGTCCTATCCTCTCGGCCTCGGCGTCTGGCTTGGCTTCACCGACGCCAAGATCGGCCGGGGCGGCGTCTTCATCGGCCTGGAGAATTACATCTTCCTGGCGGGTGACAGCGTCGCCCAGCTGGCACTGTTCAATACGATGTTCTACACCATCGTCGCCAGCATCCTGAAGTTCATGCTGGGCCTCTGGCTCGCACTGCTGCTCAACCGCTCGGTCCGCAATACGACGTTCCTGCGGGCGGTCGTGCTGCTGCCGTGGATCGTGCCGACGGCATTGTCGGCGATCGCCTTCTGGTGGATCTACGACGCACAGTTCTCGATCATCAGCTGGGTACTCACCGAACTCGGATTCATCGACCGCTATGTCGACTTCCTGGGTGACCCCTGGAATGCCCGGTTTTCCACGATCGCCGCCAACGTCTGGCGAGGCATCCCCTTTGTGGCGATCTCGCTCCTGGCCGGTCTGCAGACCATTTCGCCGGCGCTCTATGAGGCCGCCGCGATCGACGGGGCGACGCCCTGGCAGCGCTTCTGGCACATCACCCTGCCGCTGTTGACGCCGATCATCGCGGTCGTCATGACGTTTTCGGTGCTCTTCACCTTCACCGACTTCCAGTTGATCTACGTGCTGACCCGGGGCGGTCCGCTGAACGCCACGCACCTCATGGCAACCCTGTCTTTCCAGCGGGCGATTTCCGGTGGAGCGCTGGGTGAGGGCGCCGCGCTGGCCATCGCCATGGTGCCGTTCCTGCTGGCTGCCATCCTGTTCTCCTACTTCGGGCTGCAGCGCCGGGCCTGGCAGCAAGGCGGCGACAAATGAGCGCGAAAGCCGAAAACGAAACCGGGGGAATGGCGTTCCTCGATACCCGGCTCAACCGCTGGGTGACGGTCTACATCCCGATGGGGCTGTTCCTGTTCGTCCTGCTTTTTCCGTTCTACTGGATGACCATTACCGCCTTCAAGCCGGATGCGGAACTCCTCTCGCGCGAGGGCAATCCGTTCTGGGTGATCAATCCGACCCTGGCGCACTTCAACAAACTCCTGTTCGAAACCGACTACCCGATCTGGCTGTTGAACACGATGTTCGTGTCGATCGTGGCCACGGCGGTGTCGCTGGTCGCCGCGGTGCTGGCAGCCTATGCCATCGAGCGGCTGCGCTTCCAGGGTTCGAAAGTGAGCGGTCTGGCGATCTTCCTTGCCTACCTGATCCCGCCCTCGATTCTCTTCATCCCGCTCGCGATCGTGCTTCAGTACCTGGGGCTCTTCAATACCCGGTGGGCCTTGATCTTCACTTATCCCACGTTCCTGATCCCGTTCTGTACCTGGCTGCTGATGGGTTACTTCAGGACGATACCGTTCGAACTGGAGGAGTGCGCGCTGATCGATGGCGCTTCCCGCTGGGAAATTCTGGTCAAGATCATCCTGCCGCTGGCAGTGCCCGGGCTGATATCGGCGGGCATTTTCGCCTTTACGCTTTCCTGGAACGAGTTCATCTACGCACTGACCTTCGTTTCCGACTCCGAGATCAAGACGGTACCGGTGGCGGTAGTGACGGAACTGGTGGAGGGCGACGTCTATCACTGGGGCCCGCTCATGGCGGGGGCGTTGCTGGGGTCGCTGCCGGTGGCGGTCTTCTATTCCTTCTTCGTGGAGTACTACGTCTCCGGCATGACCGGCGCGGTGAAGGAGTAGGTCCAGGAGGCGACACTCCGACAGGCTCCGAGGAGGCCATCGGCCTCCTTAGACCCGGTAGGTCTTCAGGTGGATGCTGGTTTCCGAGCTGCTGATTCCGCGGATCAGCCGGATGCGTTCCAGGACCTGAGACAGCTCGGTCAGCGTCGTGGCGCGCAGTTCCGCCAGCAGGTCCCAGCGGCCGTTGGTGTCGTGCAGTGTCGCGACACCGGGTTCCCCCAGCAGACTGGCGATGACCTTGCGGGTCTCGTTGCCCTCGACGGCGATGCTCATCCACGCCCCGATCTGATCGGGTTGCGCGTCGGGGCGCAGTCGCACCGTGAATCCGACGATGATGCCGGCATCTTCCATTCGTGCAATCCGGTTGGTGACGGTGCCCCGGGATACACCCAGTCGATGCGCCAGCTCCGCCACGGTGGCACGGGCATTCGCTCGCAGCAGCGCCAGCAGCTCATGGTCGGTGCTTGTCATTTTGACATTTGCTGTTGACATAGTGGCAGATTAAGTTATCAAACGTCAATTATCTGCTGATTTACTTTGTTCGCGCTACTTGCGATCCTGAACCTGTGCATTGGTTCTCCCACTGCATGCGTTCAGCGCGGGAGCGGCGGATATGAGCAGACAAGCGAGCAACGTGGCGGCCACACTGGGGCTGGATAAGCCGGCGGGCACGGGCACGGCATTCCTGAGTGCCCGGGCGGCAGCGGAACTGGTGGTGGCGATCGGCGTGGAGGCGGCGCTGCGGGGTATTGCCGCAGCCATCGCCGACGACTTCCGTCGATGGCCCGATTTCCAGAAGCAGGCGCGAATCGCCAACCACTGTCCGGATGGCGTGATCGAGTTGATGCCCATCTCGGACGGGCAGACCTGGAGCTTCAAGTACGTCAACGGCCATCCTCGCAATTTCCGCCGGGCGCGACCGACGGTGATGGCTTTCGGGGCTCTCGCCCGGGTAGACAGCGGCGAACCGCAGTTTCTCAGTGAACTCACCCTGACCACCGCCTTGCGCACGGCCGCGATGTCTGCATTGGCTGCGAGTCATCTAGCGGGTCCCGGTAGCCGAACGATGGCGCTGATCGGCAACGGCGCCCAGAGCGAGTTTCAGGCCCTGGCTTTCCATCATCTGCTCGGTATCACGTCGCTGCGCCTTTACGACACCGATCCGCAGGCAAGCCGCAAGCTCGTGGCAAACCTCGCAGACTCCAGCATCGACATCGTGGTCTGCGAATCGGCGTCGCAGGCGTGCGAGGGCGCGGACGTTGTCACCACGGTCACCGCCGACGCCTCCCATGCCGCGATCATCACTACGCCGATGCTGGCACCGGGCGTGCATCTCAACGCCGTCGGTGGCGACAGCCCCGGCAAGACCGAACTGGCGCGCGAGGTAGTCGAGCGGTCTTCAGTCTTCGTGGAGTTCGAGCCGCAAACCCGAGTGGAGGGGGAGATTCAGCAGGTACCCGCGGACTTCCCGGTTACGGAGTTCTGGCGGGTCCTGAGCGGATCGGCACCCGGGCGCATCGACTCAAGGCAGTGGACGCTGTTCGATTCGGTTGGATTCGCCCTGGAGGATTTCTCCGCGCTGCGTTTCATGCGCGACCAGGCAGCGCGCCTGGACCTTCTGACATCGATCGACCTGATTCCCTCGCTGAGCGATCCGAAGGATCTGTACAGTCTGCTGATTCCGCCACGTACTGAAGTGCGGAATGCGCGGCAGACCGCCATGGACACAGGCACACGTGAGGTTCGGCCAGTGGTGGTGCAATAATCGACGCAGCCGTTGCCGCCGCCATGGCATTTAGGAGCAGGGCCATGAATCAAACGCTGAAGCCGGCATCGGTAACGCTGATCGGAGCACCGACCGATATCGGTGCCAGTGTGCGCGGCGCAAGCATGGGACCCGAGGCGCTGCGGGTGGCCGGCATAGTCGATGCACTGGCCCGCCACGGCGTCGAAGTCCAGGACAGCGGCAACCTCGCCGGACCGGCCAATCCCTGGCTCGCTGCCGATGGCGGATTCCGTCACCTGCAGCAGTGCGTCGGCTGGAATCGGCTGGTCCACGACGCGGTAGCCGCGGTCCTGGGCGCTGGACGCATCCCGGTAGTGATGGGGGGTGACCACAGCCTGGGCATCGGTTCGATCAGCGCCGTTGCACGCCACTGCCGCGATGCCGGCCGCAGCTTGCGGGTACTCTGGCTCGATGCGCACGCCGACTGCAACACGGCCGATATCACCCCAAGCGGAAACGTCCACGGTATGCCGATCGCCTGCCTCTGCGGTCGTGGCCCGGAGGCGCTCATCGCCTTGTCGGGAAAGACGCCGGCGCTCGCAGCACAGCAGGTTATCCAGATCGGCATCCGCAGCGTCGACGAGCACGAGAAGCAACTGGTGAACGAACTGGGCCTCGAGATCTTCGACATGCGTTATATCGACGAGATGGGTATGCGCCACGTCATGGAGCAATCACTGGTGCAGATGGACGACGATACGCACTTGCACGTCAGCCTGGATGCGGACTTCCTGGATCCGGCCATCGCGCCGGGCGTTGGCACCGGCGTGCAGGGCGGGCCGACCTACCGCGAAGCGCAACTCTGCATGGAGATGATCGCTGACAGCGGTCGCCTGGCGTCGCTTGATATCGTGGAGATCAACCCGGCGCTGGACGTCCGCAACAAGACTGCCGAACTGGTCGTCGACCTGGTACAGAGCCTGTTCGGAAAGCGCACGCTGGTTCGTCGAAGCTGAACCGGACCGGTTTCGAGTCAGCTCCGCGGCGCCGGGCTCTCGGTCGCGTCCGCGCTTGCAGGCAAGTCGGTAACCTCACGCGCGGGCCGTGCTGTCTGCTTCCCGAGTCGTGGGGAGTCCGCCGCCGTAGACCCTTGCATGAGCGTGTCCGGGAGTGCGGCCTTGTTGCGCTGTCCCCGGTCGTCACCAAGTGCCAGTGGACTATCCAGATGGCGGGTGGCGCTGATGGCAATCTGTTCCAGGTTCATCTTGCGCTTCATGACCTTGGCGGCATAGCCGGAAGAACCGCCGGAGTATTTCGCCAGCGCTCGTCTCAGGTCGCCGCTGCGATCCAGGTAGCGCGCGAGAATCCGGGCACCCACGTCGATATTGGTCGCCGGGTCGTCGAGGCGATGTGCGCCGCCTGCGGCTTTGATTTCTGCAGGATGAAACCTGGGCACCACCTGCATCAATCCGCGCGCGCCGTATGCGGAGCGGGCCTCCTGGTTGAAGCTGGATTCCGTCTCCACCATGGCAAGCAGGAGGCTGGGCGGCAGGCCATGACGGGCGCCGGCTTGCTCGGCAGCGTCCACGACGGCGCGCACCTCGTTGGCCGGCCGACCATAGCGTTCTGCCAGGAAGTCGACCTTCGCTTGCCGAGCCACCGACTCGGACTTGAGGGCCAGGGCTCGCGCTTGCTGGTGCTGGCGCAGCACTTCGCTATCGTGGGGGGCACCCGCTGGAAGAGCTGCCGCCGTCAGGGTCAGCGCGACTACCAACGCCCACCGCGCCGGGCGTGCTGCCTGGGAAGCGGCGACTGGCGCCGGGCGACTGGCGGCGACCCGGGCGTAAGCCGAAGAGTACGCAGTTCGCGTTTTCTGGGATCCGGCGCAGCGGCGGGAAACAACGCGACTGCTGCAAAGGCGATACACGTCCAGCTGACATGGATTCATGATGGTCGAAGAGCGCGCCCGACACACAGGGCAGTAGCCAGGGTACGCAAGCACCGTGCCCGCGACGCTTCAGCTCGTCATTGCGTCGGATTCGCGCCCCAGGTCTTTGCAGAACCAGGCGCCAGAGCGGTCTTGAGCTACTTCCAGCCGCCGCCCAGGACCTTGTAGAGGGTCACCAGGTTCTGGACCTGCGCGGCCTGGACCTGCACCACCGCCTGCTGGGCGGAGAACAGCGAACGTTGCGCATCGAGCACATCGAGATAGCTCGCAGCACCGTTCTTGTAGCGTAGATCCGCCAGCCGGAAGCGGTTGGCTTCGGCATTGACTTGAGCGCGTTGCGCCCGTACTTCGTCGATCAGTGTCGCCCGGCTCGCGAGTGCGTCCGCCACTTCGCGAAAAGCCCCCTGGATCGACTGTTCGTACTGGGCCAATGCAATGTCGCGGCCTGCTTCGGCGACGCCGAGGTTGGCGCGATTGCGACCCCGATCGAAGATCGGGACCAGCAACTGCGGCGCCAGCGTCCAGGCGAACGCGCCGTTGTTGAACAGCCCGGTCAGGTCGTTGCTGGCGATGCCGGCGGTTGCCGTCAGGGAGATGCGGGGATAGAAGGCGGCTCTTGCAGCGCCGATGTTGGCGTTGGCCGCAATCAACTGCTGTTCGGCCTGCAGGATGTCCGGTCGGCGGGCGAGCACCTCCGACGGCAGACCGGCCGGCAGGGTGGGAAGCAATTCGTGTCGCAGCACGGACTGGGTGGGCGGCAGATCCGATGGCAGGGCCTGGCCCAGGAGGAGCACCAGCGCATTCTCGTCGAGCGCCCGACGCCGGCTGAGCTGGGCGAGGGTGACGCGGGCACCCTCGATCAGCGACTCCGCCTGGCGATAGTCCAGTTCGGACGCGGCACCGTTGTCGAACTTGAGCTTCGTCAGCTTGAGCGATTCCTCCCGGGTCTGAAGCGTCCGTCGGGTGACCTCGAGCAGTTCTTCGTCCGCGATCAGATTGAGGTGGGTATTCGCGACCGCGGCGACAAGCGCGATTCGCGCCGTCTTGTGAGCTTCTTCGGAGGCGAGATACTGCGCCAGCGCGGCATCGCTGAGGCTGCGGATGCGACCGAAGAAATCGAATTCGAACGCGGTGATGCCGAGGCCGGCGGTATAGGTGCTCACCATCTGGCCGTTCGACCCCGGCTGACGCATGCCGGCGGCCACGGCGTTGACAGTGGGCAACTCATCGGCCCGGCGGACCTGGTATTGGGCGCGGACCTGCTCGATCCGCAATCCGGCCACCCGCAGATCGCGATTGTTTTCCAGCGCTATGGATATCAGCCGTTTCAGCCGCGGCTCGGCGAAGAAGTCCTGCCAGGGAATGTCCGCCGTGACGGCGACCGCCGGCGTCACGGCGGGCAAGGCGGGAAACGTGGCCGGCACCGGCGCGTCCGGTCGCTCGTAGACAGGCGCCAGCGAGCTGCAGCCTGCGAGCAGGAGTGAGATTGCCGCGGCAACAAGGTGGAAAGGGGTCTGGCGCAGCCTGACCCGACGATTGCTCGTGATGAGATTACCTGACGAGATCATTCATTTCCCCTGGCCTGCGGCCCCTTTGCCCGAAGCGGATGACGAGGCAGGCAGGCGCTCGTCCTCATGCGCGTACATCTTTCGCTGGCGCTCGCTGCCCTTGAACAGTCCGCGCACCACGACAAAGAAGATCGGTACGAAGATCACCGCCAGCAGCGTGGCGCTGATCATTCCGCCGACGACGCCGGTACCGATGGCGCGCTGGCCTGCCGACCCGGCACCGCTGGCCAGGACCAGCGGCATGACGCCCAGCGTGAAGGCAAGGGACGTCATGATGATCGGACGGAAGCGAAGATGAGCGGCTTCCAGGGCCGACGCCACCAGACCCTTGCCTTGCGCGTGCAGGTCCTTGGCAAACTCGATGATCAGGACCGCATTCTTCGCCGACAACCCGATGATCGTGATCAGCCCCACGTTGAAGTAGACGTCGTTGGCCTGGTTGCCGATGGTGATGCCAAGCACCACGCCCAGCACGCCGAGCGGCACGACCAGGATCACGGAGAGCGGTATCGACCAGCTTTCATACAACGCGGCGAGGGACAGGAACACCGACAGCAGGGCGAAACCGAAGAGGATATAGGCCTGGGATCCGGAAAGTTTTTCCTCACGGGACTGCCCGGTCCATTCATAGGCGAATCCGGCCGGCAGTTGCGCGGCAAGGCGCTCCATCTCGGCCATTGCTGCGCCGGTGCTGCCGCCCGGCGCAGCGTCGCCGGAAATGCGCATGGTTGGATAGCCGTTGTAGCGGATCGTCTGCATCGGACCGCTCATCCAGCTGGTGGTGGCAAACGCCGCCAGCGGCACCAGCTTGCCGGAGGAACTGACGGCATTGAGCCGCAGCAGGTCATCCGGCTGCATCCGCGCCGGCGCATCGGCCTGGACCACGACGCGCTGCAATCGTCCTTCGTTGGGGAAGTCGTTGATATAGCGCGAACCGAGCGCGGTCGTGATGATGCTGTTGATCGCCTCGAAGGAGACGCCCAGGGCGTTCGCCTTGTCGCGGTCGATCTCGAGCTGCAACTGCGGCGCGTCCTCGAGTCCGTCCGGGCGAACGCCGGCCAGCAGCTTGCTCTGCGCGGCCAGCCCGAGGAGCTGGTTGCGTGCCGCGAGCAGCGCCTCGTGGCCGTTGCCGCCGCGATCCTGAAGCCGGAAGGTGAAGCCCGAGGCGGTGCCCAATTCCGGTATGGGTGGAGGACTCAGGGGAAAGATGAACGCGTCGCGAATTCCGGACAGGGCGCCGAAGGCACGCCGCGCCAGGGCCTGGGCCGAGCTGCCGGGTTCGGTCCGTTGATCCCAGTCCTTGAGCGTAATGAATGCAAGGGCGGCGTTCTGGCCGCTTCCCGAGAAACTGAAGCCGAGCACGCTGACCATGCTCTGGACCTGCGGCAGCTTCAGGATGTAGTCCTCCACTTTCTCCATCACCTCCAGCGTCCGGTTGCGCGTCGCACCGGCGGGCAGTTGCACGTTCACCAGCATATTGCCCTGGTCCTCGGCCGGCAGGAACGAGGTGGGGAGCCGGACATAGAACACGCCGGTTGCGACGATGATCGCCAGGTAGATGATCAGATACCGGGCCGCTCGCCCGAGTATCCTGGCCAGCAGGCTTTCGTAGCCCTTGGCGGTACGCGAGAAGGCGCGATTGAACCAGCCGAAGAATCCGGTCTTGGCGTGGTGATGGCCGGCTTCGACCGGCTTGAGCAGGGTGGCGCACAACGCAGGCGTCAGCGACAGCGCCAGGAACGCGGAGAACAGGATCGAAGTGACCATGACCGCGGAGAACTGGCGGTAGATGTTCCCGACCGAGCCGCCGAAGAACGCGAGGGGTACGAACACCGACACCAGCACCACGGTCACGCCGATGATGGCGCCGGAGATCTGACCCATCGCCTTGCGGGTGGCCTGCAGCGGCGGCAGGCCTTCTTCGCTCATGATCCGTTCCACGTTCTCCACGACTACGATCGCGTCGTCCACGACGATGCCGATCACCAGCACCATGCCGAACATCGAGAGCACGTTGATGGAAAAACCCAGTGCGAACAGGACGGCGAAAGTGCCCATCAACGCAATCGGGACCACCAGCGTCGGAATGATCGTGTAGCGGATCTTCTGCAGGAACAGGAGCATCACCAGGAACACCAGCGCGACCGCCTCCAGCAGCGTCACCACCACCTGCGTGATCGAGATCCGGACAAACCGGGAGCTGTCATACGGAATCGCAAAGTTGACGCCTTTCGGGAAGAACTTCGACAACTCTTCCATCCGTGTCCGGACCGCCGCCGCCGCCGCGAGCGCATTGCCGCTGGGCGACAATTGGACTCCGATGCCCGCCGACGGATTGCCGTTCAGGCGTGCGGAGGTCGCATAGGCCTGCGCACCGAGTTCAATGCGAGCGACGTCCTTGAGCCGTACGGTCGATCCATCCGTATTGGCGCGCAATACGATGTTGCCGAACTGCTCCACCGATGTCAGTTGTCCCTTCACCACCACGGTCGCAAAGATCGACTGGCCCGGAAGGTTGGGCAGGTCACCGATGGTGCCCGATGAGACCTGCGCATTCTGGCCGGATATGGCGTTGTTCACATCGGCCGCCGACAGGCCGAAGCCCACGAGCTTGTCCGGATCGATCCAGATCCGCATGGCCTTCTCGGAGCCGAACAACTGCGCCTGGCCGATGCCGGGCAGGCGCTGGATTTCCGGCAGCACGTTGCGCGCGGCGAAGTCGCCCAGCCCGACCGGGTCGATGTCGGGATTGTCCGACGAGAGGATGATGAACAGCAGGAAGTTGGACCGCGCCTTGTCGACGCGCACTCCCTGCTGCGTGACCGCGGCAGGCAACCGGGGCGTGGCGCGGCCGAGCCGGTTCTGCACGTCCACCTGAGCGAGGTCGGCGTTGGTGCCGGTCTCGAAAGTCAGCGTGATCTGTCCGGTGCCATTGGCCTGGCTGACCGATTCCATGTAGATGAGACCGGGCGAGCCGTTCATCTCGCGCTCGACCACGCTGATGACTGCATCCTCCAGCGTCTGGGCGGAGGCGCCCGGGTAGGCCACGTTGATCACGATGGAGGGCGGTGCGACCGGCGGATACTGCGATACCGGCAACTGGGTGATGGACACTGCACCCAGCACCAGGATGAAGAGGGAGATGACCCACGCGAAGATGGGCCGATTGATGAAGAACTGGGCCATTGACCGGGCCCCTTACTTGGTGGCCGGGGTGGCCGCGGCGGCCGGCGCCTTCCACGGTACCGCCTTGACCGGAGCGTTGCCGCGCAGCTTCTGGAAACCGTCCACCATGACCTGCTCGCCGGCTTTGAGGCCGTCGAACACGACCCAGTCGCTGCCCTGCGCGGGTCCAAGTCGCACCGTGCGCGGCGAGACCTTGCCGTCCGGGCCCACCACCATGACCGTGTCGCCGCTGGCCGCGCGCGTCACCGCCTGCTGCGGCAAGAGGATGCCGTCGGCAGCCTGGGCCTGCTCGAGTCGAACCCGCACGTACATGCCGGGTAGCAGAAACTTGTCGGGATTGGGTACCTGCGCCCGCAGCGTGACCTGGCCGGATGTCGGATCGACGGTCAGATCGGTGAACAGCAGCTTGCCGGCTTTGCCATAGGGGGTTCCGTCCTCCAGCAGGATGGTCACCAGCGCTGCGTCGGCATCGTTCGCGCGCTTGAGACTGCCGCTTTCCAGCGCCTTGCGAAGTCGCAGCACCTCCGTGGTGGACTGGGTGAAATTGACGTACATCGGGTCGATCTGCTGGACGATTGCCAGCTTGGTGACTTCGCCCTGGCCTACCAGGGCTCCCTCGGTGACCAGCGCGCGGCCTATCCGGCCCTCGATCGGGGACGTCACCGAGGCATAGCCCAGGTTGATCTTTGCGGTCTGCAAGCCGGCACTGGCGGCAGCAATGTCGGCCTGCGCCAGCTTTTGTGCTGCCACCGCATTGTCGTAGTCCTGGCGACTGATGGCGTTCGCGTCGAGCAGGGGCTTGTAGCGATTCACCTGGACAGACGCCTGGCTTTCGTTGGCCTGCGCACGGGCGAGCGCGGCACGCGCGCTCGCGACGCTTGCTTCATAAGGCGCGGCGGCGATCTGGAACAGCGGCTGACCGGCCTTGACATTGCTGCCCTCCTCGAACAACCGCTTCTCCAGGATGCCGGCAACGCGAGCGCGGACTTCCGCGACACGAGAGGCTTCCAGTCGTCCCGGCAGTTCGGTGAACAGGCCGACCGGCCCCGGGGTCACCGTCATCACGCCGACCTCGACGGGCGGCGGGGCCGAGATGGCTGCCGGTTTCGCCGCGTCGGGCTTGGGCCCGCAGGCGACGAAGAGGGCGGCCAGCGGGGCCAGCAGCCAGGGCAGGGCATACGTCCGGAGGGCGTGAGGCCGGTCGGGCCTGCTGGTCTGCTGTGACATGGAATTCCTCTGGGCGGTGCGCGTGGTGCAGCGGGTTCGGGCGCGTTTCGGTTCGTCACTGTCCCCGGGTGCACTGCGCCCGGGGCGGCCATGAAGGCCACCTGACGAATTATACATACATACATACACGGTTGTATGTATAATGTCCTCGATTCGTTGTTCCTCCGCCTGGTTGCAGCTTGCGCGACCGGCGAGGTCGGACGCGGGTGGGGATGGTCGGAGACACGAAAGGACAGGCGGGCGTCATGGTCAGGAGAACGAAAGAAGATGCATTGGCCACCCGAGGACTGATCCTGGACACCGCCGAACTGGTGTTTGCGCGCCGCGGCCTATCGCGATCGTCCCTGCACGAGATCGCCCAGTGCGCGGGCGTATCGCGCGGCGCCATCTACTGGCATTTCAAGGACAAGGCGGAATTGTTCGATGCCATGATGCAGCGGGTGCTGCTGCCGATGGAAGAAATAATGCACATCGGCACCGATTCGCCGTCCGATGACCCGCTGGGTCAGCTTCGTCAGGCTTGCCTGGATGCGCTCAAGAAGATCGTCGACGACCCCCAGGTGCGACGGGTGTTCGAGATTGCGATCCACAAGGTCGAGTACGTCGATGAACTCGAGGCCGTGCGCGAGCGCCGGCGTGATGCGTCCAGTGGCCACCTGGACCATATGGAGGGCACCATGGCGCAGTACATGAAGCGGTGCGACCGGCCTCGGCGGATCTCGGCGCGTGCGGCCGCGCTGGGGTTGCATTCGCTGCTGGAAGGCCTGTTCCAGAACTGGATGCTGGATCCGGCAGCGTTCGACCTGGTCAAGGTGGGCGGCGAAGTGATCGATACTTATCTCGCCGGCCTGGCGGTACCGAAAGCGGCCACGCGCGGCGCCAGCCTGCAGGCGGTGCGGACATGAGCCCCGCCGCGGCGTTGCCGGTTGCCCTCGTGACCGGATTCGAACCGTTCGGCGGCGATCCGGTCAACCCGTCATGGGAGATCGCGAGCCGGCTCGAAGGCTGGGTGGTCGTGGATGCCGGTGGCAGGAGCCTCGCGGTGGTGCGCACCATGCGCCTGCCGTGCGTGTTCGGCGACGCGCTCACCGCCCTTGATCAGGCGCTGGCTACCCATCGGCCGGTGGCCGTCGTGGCGCTCGGACTTGCCGGGTCACGGCAGGACATCTCGGTCGAGCGGATCGCGATCAATATCGACGACGCGCGTATCCCGGACAATCGCGGGCGGCAACCGGTGGACGAAGCGGTCTGCCCGCAGGCGCCGGCGGCCTACTGGTCCAGCCTTCCGATCAAGGCCATCGTGACCGCTTTGCAGGACGCCGGGATTGCGGCCTCGGTGTCGCAAAGCGCCGGCACCTTCGTCTGCAATCACGTCTTCTTCGGACTCGCTCACCGGCTGGCGTCTCTACGTCCGCAAGTGCGCGGGGGCTTCATCCATGTGCCCTGGCCGGCCGGGCAGCCGACGCCGGCGGGACAGGTCGCAGGACGCGTCGACCTCGAAACGGCGATCGAGGCAATCCGGATCGCCCTTCAAGTGACGCTCACCTTCGGCGAGGGCGATCTGAGACGAGGTGCGGGCGCGATCGACTGAGGGCTGGCGCACGCTGCTTTGAAAGGCTGGTCAGGTGCCCGCAGGGGGCACGCGGCGTCGCAACTGCTGGCGCGGTGCGGCCGCCGCCGCTTCGATGTCCACAGCCGCCTGCGCTTCCTGTCGGCGGGCAGGGTTCAACAAGGGGATGAGAGCCGAGAACACCTTCGGGGCGCCGGCAAGGATCTGCTCGCTTTCCAGGTAGTGCGCGTTGCCGCTGAAGTCGCCCACCAGGCCACCCGCCTCGGTGACCATCAGGCTGCCGGCGGCGACGTCCCACGGCTTGAGCCCGAGTTCAAAGAAACCGTCGAAGCGGCCGGCAGCGGTATAGGCCATGTCGAGCGCAGCTGCGCCCGCACGGCGGATGCCCGCAGCTTTCTCCATCACCGGACGCAACATCCGCAGATAATCGTCGATCTGGGAAATCATCCGGAAAGGAAAGCCGGTCCCGATCAGGGACTCCTCGAGGCGGGTCCGCTTGCTCACCCGGATGCGTCGATCGTTGAGGAAGGCGCCTCGCCCGCGCGATGCGGTGAACAATTCGTTGCGGATCGGATCGTAGATCAGGCCCTGGGTAATGACGCCGCGCTCCATCAGGGCGATGGAGATGCAGTAGTGCGGCAAACCGTGAATGAAGTTGGTGGTGCCGTCCAGCGGATCGATGATCCAGATGTGCTCGGCTTCCTTGAGCGCTGCCGCGGGCAGGCTTTTGCTGCCGCCCGTGCCCGACCGATGCCCGGACTCCTCCGCTAGAATGGCGTGCGATGGATAGGCCGACAGCAGCGTATCGATGATCGCCTCTTCCGACGCCTTGTCGACTTCCGTGACAAAGTCGTTGCGCTCCTTGCGGGTGACCAGCATCGATTCAACGTCCAGGCTGGCCCGGTTGATCAAGCGGCCGGCTTGTCGGGCGGCGCGAACCGCGACGTTGAGCATTGGATGCATGTCTTGCCTAACTCCGGAGATCCCGGAAATCCCGGAAACCCTGGATTCTAGTTTATGACCCTGCCTACTACGCTCCACCAGGCCCTGGCACCCGTCGCACAGGGCCAGATCGACGCCTTCCGGTTCGTGCTGGTGGCGCCGAGCCACGCCGGGAACATCGGTTCGGTGGTTCGTGCCATGAAGACGATGGGGTTGTCCGACCTGGTCGTGGTGAACCCTCGCGACGCCGATTTCATCGATCATCCGCAGGCCCGCGCCCTGGCCAGCGGCGCCACGGACCTGCTGGCGGCGACCCGGCGAGCCGATTCGTTGCGTGAGGCGGTCGCCGATTGTCAACTGGTGGTTGCAGTCAGCGCCAGCCCGCGCGAATTCGGGCCGGTGCCGAGCACGCCTGGTGAGATCGCCGTTCTGGCACTCGAGCAGCTTCAAGCCGGCAAGGTCCACAAGGTGGCCATGGTCTTCGGCACCGAGCGCACCGGATTGCTCATCCCTGAAATGGCGTTGTGCCAGGAGCTGATCACCATTCCGGCCAATCCGGCCTATTCGTCGCTCAACCTGTCGCAGGCGGCGCAGATCATCGCGTTCTCGTTGCGCCAGCAGATCATGCTCGCGGGTTCTGCCAACCTGCCGCTAGCCGCCACCAATGATGAGCCTCATGCCGATCACGCCGCTATCGAACGCCTGCACGTCCACCTCGAGCAGGCGCTGGTCGCGATCGGCTACCTCGACCCGGCAGAGCCCAAGCGCCTGATGCCGCGGTTGCGCCGACTGTTGTCGCGGACCAGGCTTGAAGTGTCGGAAGTCGATCTTCTGCGTGGCATCTGCAAGCAACTGGAAAAGGTTGCTGCGACGGCAGCCCTGGCACCCACCACCGGCGGGCGGCGGTGATCGCCGCGGCAGGCGAGATCCCCGCTGTGTACATGCGCGGCGGCACCAGCAAAGGCGTGTTTTTTCACGCGCACGACCTGCCGGCCAGTCGACGTGAGCGCGATGCACTGCTGCTGCGGGTCATCGGCAGCCCCGATCCCTATGGCCGGCACAGCGACGGCATGGGTGGGGCTACCTCCAGCACCAGCAAAGTCGTCATCGTGTCGCCCTCCACTCGCGAGGGATGCGACGTCGACTACCTCTTCGGTGCGGTGTCCATCGCCCAGCCGCTCATCGACTGGAGTGGCAACTGCGGCAACCTGGCCGCGGCGGTGGGGCCCTTCGCCATCGGCGAGGGGGTCATGGACATCGCCGCGATCGCAGCGAACGATCCCGCCGCGCGCCTGTCCAACGGCTATTCGCGGGTGCGGATATGGCAGCAGAACCTCGGCCGGCGCATCGATGCCTGGGTGCCGATGCGTGATGGCCGGGTGATCGAGGAGGGCCACTATGCGGAGGACGGCGTTGCCTTTCCAGGCGCGGAGATCCGGCTCGAGTATCTCAACCCGGCCGATCGTCCGCTGCCGACCGGGGCCGTGCGCGAAATCCTGCATCTGGCGGACGGCACTGCCGTCGAGGCCACCCTGATCGACGCGGGTAATCCGACGGTCTTCATTCCCGCGCGCGCCGTCGGCCTGACGGCGCGCGAAACGCCCGAACAGGTCGACCGCAAGCCGCAACTGTTGCAGCGGCTGGAGGAAATCCGCGCGCTCGCAGCCGTCCGGATGAACCTCGCCGCCTCGGTGGAAGAAGCCAGTGCCCGGCGACCGGCGACACCCAAGATCGCCTGGGTTGCGCCTCCGGCGGCGAGCGTCAGTTCGAGCGGCAAGGCGGTGGCTCCCGATGCGATCGACGTGCTGGCGCGCATCCTTTCGATGGGCAAGTTGCATCACGCCTTCACCGGCACCGGGTCGATCGCGCTGGCAGTGGCGGCCGCGATCCCTGGCACCGTGGTCTCCGAGGTAGCCCGCACGCTGCCCGGCGTACCCACCCGGATCGGTCACCTCTCGGGTACGATGGCCGTCGGTGCCGAAGTGGCGTTTCGCAACAACCAGTGGCGAGCGGAGAAGTGCATGATGTCGCGCAGCGCGCGGCGTCTCATGCGTGGCGTGGTCTACGTGGCAGGCAGGCATGTTTGAGCGCTTGAAGGACGACATTGCGACGGTTCTCGACCGTGACCCGGCTGCCCGTTCGGCGCTGGAGGTGCTGCTGTGCTATCCGGGTATTCATGCGCTGATGTTCCATCGGGCGGCGCACGCGTTGTGGCGGCGCGGATTTCTGACGGCAGCGAGATTCGTGTCGCACCTGAGCCGGATGTTCACCGGCATCGAGATTCATCCGGGCGCCATCATCGGCAGGCGGGTATTCATCGACCATGGCATGGGGGTGGTGATCGGCGAGACTTCCGAAATCGGCGACAACTGCACCATCTATCAGGGTGTGACCCTCGGCGGCACGTCGCTGCATCCCGGCAAGCGTCATCCGACGCTGCAGCCTGGCGTGGTGATCGCTGCAGGTGCCAAGGTCCTTGGGGGGTTCACCGTGGGCGCAGGTGCGCGGGTGGGTTCGAATTCCGTCGTGCTGAAGGAGGTCCCGGCGGGCGTCACCGTGGTCGGCAGCCCCGCCCGGCCGGTAGAGGGGCAGAGCGCGGAGAAACGCGAGACCCAGGCCCGCAGCGGGCGCTTTGCCGCCTACGGATTGACGGCAGGTGTGGACGATCCCCTGGCCAAGGTTCTGCAGGAACTGATCGACCATATCGCCGAGCAGGACCATCGGATCGATGAACTCTGTGCGGAACTGGCCCGTTGCGGCATGCGCGCGCCGGGTGCGTGCCAGCCCTTCGACGCGGAAAAGCTCAGCAAGCTGGTGGAATAGCAGCGGCCGTGACCAGGGCACCACGCGGCGGGGTCAATCCCCAATCGCTCAGCACCCAGCGCTCCAACATGCCCTGACCGCCTGCGGGTATTGGATCCTGATCGTCTTCCGCCGGTGCCGGCCAGCGATGCAGGCGAGGCCGGTGGGTATGGCCGTGAATCAGAAGGGCCGAGCCCATCTGCCGCATCAGCTGCTCTGCCGCGTGGCGGTTGACGTCCGACAAGGTCTCCGTGGCCGCCTGTGCCTGCATGCTCTGTTGCCTCAGTTGCAGGGCCATCGCCCGCCGTTCGGCAACCGGCCGCCCGAGAAACTGCCGCTGCCAGTCGGCAGAGCGGCAGAGTGCGCGCCATTGCTGGTAGCGATGGTCGTCGGTGCAGAGCGCGTCGCCGTGACTGAGGACGATCCGCCTGCCCTGCACCTCGATCAGGCAAGGATCCGGCAGGAGGGTGGCATGGCAGCGGGCCGAGTATTTCGGCACGTCCGGCTGCTGCGGCAAGGGCGCGTCCAGCAGGAAGTCCCGGTTGCCGTGCATCAGGAACACGCGCCCGCCCGCGTCTGCAAAAGCGGCCAGTCGATCCGCCACCGCCTGGGCCGCGGGCGGCACCTCGTCGTCGCCGATCCAGTACTCGAAAAGATCTCCCAGCAGGAACAGGGCGGGCGGCGCGTCGCCTGGCTCCAGGTCTGCGACGCTGGCGGCGCGGCCTGCGTCAAGACTCTCCAGGAACCGGCGGGTCAGCGCCGGGTCGCTGTCATCCAGATGCATGTCGGATGCGAAAAGCGCCGAGCCGGCGCCGGCCACGCGCACGGACGGCTCAGGCATTCCCGACCGCTCGTGCAGGCTCATCGCGTCCCGGGTTTACTGGCCAACGCGGCTGACGGACTCGATGACGACGGGTTCGGCGGGCACGTCGCCATGCGGGCCGCTGCGTCCGGTCTTCACCTTCGCGATCTTCTCCACGGTTTCCATGCCCTTGACGACCTTGCCGAAGACCGCGTAGCCGTTGCCGTCGGGATTGGGGTGGTTCAGGCTGGCGTTGTTGGCCGTGTTGATGAAGAACTGGGAGGTGGCGGAGTCCGGCACGCTGGTGCGAGCCATGGCGAGCGTCCCGGTGTCGTTCTTCAGCCCGTTTCGCGACTCGAGCGGGATCGGGCCGCGCGGCTGCTTCTGCTTCATGTCCTTGTCGAAGCCGCCCCCCTGGATCATGAAGTTGCCGATGACCCGATGGAAGATCAGTCCGTCATAGAAGTCGTCATCCACGTACTTGAGAAAGTTTTCCACCGATTTGGGTGCCTTCTCGGGGTAGAGCTCGATGACGATTTCGCCGAGCGAAGTCTTCATCAGGACCTGCGGGTTCGCCTGTGCTGCGGCGTCGTCGGCAGCGGTCATCATCATCGCGCTGGTAATGGTT
The DNA here is from genome assembly GCA_963834335.1 of uncultured beta proteobacterium. GTDB lineage: Bacteria > Pseudomonadota > Gammaproteobacteria > Burkholderiales > Burkholderiaceae_E > Lautropia. The sequence goes on from CAWIBK010000009.1 coordinate 1,780,795, forward strand.
GCGAGGAACGATGCGATGAGCGAGTTCTTTACGGGAAATCTTGGCATTTCTGGAGGCTCCTTGGATTGATCGGGGGTTCGGGTTCAGGTCAGATCAGATCGGGTTCAGATCGGGTTCATATCGGCAGGTCAGCGCCGGCGGGCGGGCGCGGAAGGCGCGCTTGTCGTCGCTGCGCCGGATGCGGGCGCGAGCGGCGCCACCACTTCACCAACCAGCTTCAGCTTCGGCGCAATCGTCTTGCTGGCGGGGTCCAGTCGTTGGGCCGCCCTGTAGCTTCGGGCCGCGAGTTGGGCGTGGATGTCGCCGAGGTTTTCATAGGCTACCGCATAGTCCGGTACTGCGCGGATGGCGTCCTCCAGGGCCTGCCGAGCCTGGTCGAGATTGCCTTGAGCCGCCCTGACCACGGCCAGGTTGTTGTAGGGCTCGGGCAGTTCCGGAAACTCCCTGGTCAACGCGGCGAACTCCGCTTCGGCCGCCGGCAGGCGATTCAGGGCGTTCAGCGCCATGCCGCGGATGAAGCGCAACTGCGCGTCGGTCGGAAAGGTCTTGAGCGCGGTCTCGGTGATGTCGAGAGCACGTTGCGGGTTGCCGGCGCGCAGCGCCGCCTGGGCGCTGTCCTGGGGACGCGTCTGCTCGGTCGGCGCCAGCGACGACTGCAGGGGCGCCTGGGCCCAGGCGCCGCCGGCAAGGGCCAGGGACAGGACAAGGGCCAGGGAGGCCGAAACGGCAATGTGAACCGAGGGCACTGTAAACTGTCCGGAACGGTCTGAAAGACCGGCGATTCTACCGTTTCCACCGCGCCCCGCCCCCGATTGCCCCGATGCTCAAGCTCTACAACACGCTCACCCGAAGCAAGGAGGCCTTCGTGCCGCTGGTGCCCGGCGAAGTCCGGCTCTACGTCTGCGGCATGACGGTTTACGACTACTGCCATATCGGCCATGCCCGCATGCTGGTCGCATTCGATGCGATCCAGCGCTGGCTCCGGGCTGCGGGCTATCGGGTGACCTATGTGCGCAACATCACCGACATCGAGGACAAGATCATCCGGCGTGCGGTGGAGAACCGGGAGACGATCGCCTCGTTGACGAGTCGATTCATCGCGGCGATGCACGAGGACGAAGCCGCGCTGAAGATCCAGCGGCCCGACTCGGAACCCAGGGCGACGCAGTATGTGCCCCAGATGCTCGGCATGATCCGGTTGCTGCAGCAGAACGGCTATGCCTACGAGTCGGGCGACGGTGACGTTGCCTTCGCCGTCAGGAAATTTGCCGGCTACGGCCGCTTGAGCGGCAAGTCGCTGGACGACCTGCGCGCCGGCGAGCGGGTGGCCGTGGCCGGCAGCAAGAACGATCCACTGGACTTCGTGCTCTGGAAGGCGGCCAAGCCCGAGGAGCCTGCCGAGGCTCGCTGGGATTCGCCCTTCGGCTGCGGCAGGCCCGGATGGCACATCGAGTGCTCGGCCATGTCCACCGAATTGCTCGGGCGGCAGTTCGACATCCACGGCGGTGGCGCCGACCTGCAGTTTCCGCACCATGAGAACGAAATCGCGCAGAGCGATGGCGCCCTCTATCCGGAGGGTAGCGGCAGCGTGGTCCGCTATTGGATGCACAACGGCTTCGTGCAGGTCGATGATGAAAAGATGTCCAAGTCGCTGGGCAACTTCTTCACCATCCGCGAGGTCCTCAAGACGCACGACGGCGAAGTCATCCGTTTCTTCATCCTGCGCGCGCACTACCGCAGCCCCTTGAACTACACGCGGGAATCGCTGGACGATGCCCGCGAGGGATTGCTGCGGCTCTACAACGCGCTGTCGTCCTCGTCCGGTCCTGAAGCGCAGGACGCAGCCATCGACTGGGAAGACCCACGTGCCGCGCGCTTCGCCCAGGCGATGAACGACGACTTCAACACGGTCAATGCGATCGCGGTCCTGTTCGAGATCGCCGGCTCGCTCAACCGCAGCGGCGACCCGCGCGAGGAGTTGCTGCTGCGCCAGCTGGCCGGGGTGCTGGGCCTGCTCGGACAACCGCCGGAAGCGGTGCGCCGGTCCGGACTGCGGGGCAGCGCTGCGCTTGCAGAAACCGCCCTGAGCGACGAAGACATCGAGCAGCGGGTTGCCGAGCGCGCTGCGGCCAAGAAGGCGAAGCAGTACGCGCAGGCCGACGGCATTCGCGAAGAGCTTGCGCGCGCTGGCATCGTCCTCGAGGACTCGGCGACCGGCACGACCTGGCGGCGCTGATGCAGCCCTTCTGGGTTCACTCCGGCCTATCGCTGCTCGACGTGGACGAGGTCGGGGGGTTGGTGGTGACCGATGACTTCCTGCGTGCCTACCTGGCGCGACCGGAGCTGGCGCCGATCGAGGAGTCAGGTCCCGGCGAACTCGCCCTGCACGCTGGACTTCTGGCAGAGCCGAGACGCACGGTGACCGAGGAGGCACTCGACAGCATCGAGGATCCGGATACGCGCGACAACTACCGGATGTTCCTTGCTTTGCGCCGACGCCTTGTGGAAGCCGGCACGCTGCAAGCTGCCTACGCGGGAATCTTCATCGACGGCCGCAAGGCCGGCCGTATCGACGTGGCACCCCTGTTCGTCGACCAGATCGCCCAGATTCTCATCCATCACATTGTCGCGGACTGCACCGACGGGCTCACCCTTCGGATGGCGGAGCTTTTCTTCCGCGAACAGGCAGTCAGCCTGCACGAGGGAAGGGTGCTGCTCGCCGATGCGGAGGTGGTGGAGAGCCGGCGTGCGGATCCGGGATACGGCAGCATCGGCAGGCTGCTTGCGCAGGCCAACCTGCAGGCCGGCGGGGTCGACCTCGACGTGATCGATGCCGCGAACGCGACGCAGTACTTCGGGCGCGACGAGCAGCACGACTTCGCGGTGGAGTTGACGGTGGGCCGCAAGTCGGCGGAGGCTTTGGCGGGTCTCGTCGCCCGCTGGGTGCGCCACCTGCTGGGCATCAGCCTGAAGGTCCGGCCGCTCGGGGCGGTGGAGGACGGGCAGTGGCGCTGGCACCTGGGCCTGGACAGCAGCGCTACCGTCCTGCTCGACAAGCTCTATCGGGGTGAAGGGCTCGAGCCCGGAGAGCACCGCCGCCTGCTGCTGCTGATGCGCGTGGATTTCGAGGACCTGACCGACCAGCTCGCGGAGGTTGCCGGCAAACCGGTCTACCTCGGCCTGGCGATGGATACCAACCAGCGTTTGTCGCTCAAGCCCCAGAACCTGCTCCTGAATCTGCCGATTGCGCGCCCGCTCGACCGGGACGAGGGCGCCCATGTCCACTGAGGCGGTGCTGCAGGCGGTTGCCGCCCTGCCGTCGCCCCCGTTCTGGGATGAGGCGGTGGCGCAGCTATGCGGCTGCGATCCGACGCTTCAGCTCATCGTCGCCCGCGCCGGGGCGCAACGACTGGAATTGCGCGGCGACCCGTTCAACGCGCTGGCCCGAGCCATTGTCGGTCAGCAGATCTCGGTGCGGGCAGCCCGCGCCATCTGGGGCCGTGTGGAAGCTGCCGCGCGGGAGGTCACGCCGCTGCGGATATCCCGCATGCGCGCCACCACCCTGACCGGCGCGGGACTTTCCCTACGCAAGGCGCAATACCTGCACGATCTTGCGGTACATTTCCAGAAGGGTGATATCCGACCCGATCACTGGTCTTTGATGGACGATGAGGCCGTGATCGCAGAGTTGGTCACAGTTCGCGGCATCGGTCGCTGGACGGCGGAGATGTTCCTGATTTTCAACCTGATGCGTCCGGATGTCCTGCCACTCGATGATGTGGGAGTGCTCACCGCCATCGGACTTCATTACAACGGCGGGATTCGCGTCACCCGCGAGCAGGCCAGTGAGATCGGCTCCCGCTGGCAGCCCTGGCGCAGCGTGGCGTCCTGGTACCTGTGGCGCAGCCTGGATCCCTTGCCGATGGAACTCTGAGAACCATGAAAACAACCTATCTGGACTTCGAGCAACCGGTGTCGGAACTCGAGGAGAAGATCGAGCAGCTGCGATTCATGCAAGGCGAGTCCGCGGTCGACATCGCCGAAGAGATCGACCGGCTGCGGGCAAAGTGCGACAGCCAGATCAAGGACATCTACGACAAGTTGACACCCTGGCAGGTTGCCATGGTGGCCCGCCACCCGCAGCGCCCGTATACGCTGGATTACATAAACCTGTTGCTGACGGATTTCCACGAATTGCATGGTGATCGCAGCTTTTCGGACGATCCGGCCATCGTCGGCGGGCTGGGTCGGTTCAACGGGCAGTCGATCATGGTGATCGGGCATCAGAAGGGACGTGACGCCAAGGAGCGCACCTACCGCAACTTCGGCATGCCGCGACCGGAAGGCTATCGCAAGGCCCTGCGCCTGATGAAGCTGGCAGAGAAGTTCGACGTTCCGGTGCTCACCCTGATCGACACGCCGGGCGCGTTTCCCGGCATCGGCGCCGAGGAGCGGGGCCAGTCGGAGGCAATCGGGCGCAACCTGTACGTCATGGCTGAACTGGAAGTGCCGATCATCAGCGTGATCATCGGCGAGGGTGGTTCAGGCGGGGCGTTGGCACTCGGCGTTTCCGACGTCATGCTGATGCTGCAGTACGGCGTGTATTCGGTCATTTCACCCGAAGGCTGCGCCGCGATCCTATGGAAGAGCGCGGACAAGGCCTCGGAGGCCGCCGAGACGCTCGGCATCACCGCCAGCCGCCTGAAGGGTCTCGGGCTCATCGACCGCATCGTCAACGAGCCGATCGGCGGGGCGCATCGTGACCCGGGCCAGATGGCGGTCTCGCTGCGGCGTGCGGTGGCGGATTCGCTGCGCCAGTTCTCCGGCATGCGCAGCGGCGAACTCGTCAAGCAGCGCCAGGCGCGCCTGATGAACTATGGCGTGTTCAAGGAGATCGCTTCCTGATCGGCCCGGCCGGGGTCCCGCCGGCGTGCTGCCCGGCCTGATCCTCGCCGCGGCATCAAACACCCGGCGTCCGGCAGGATCGCCGATCCTTCTCGCCTGCTCCGGCGGACTCGATTCACAGGTACTGATGCACGCAGCGGCCTCGGCGCTGCCACCCCAGTCGCTCGTCGTCGCCCACGTCCAGCACGGATTGCAGGCGCAGGCCGGCGAATGGCTCTCGTTCTGCAAGTCGGGCGCAGCGGCGCTCGGGCTGACCTTCATGGCGCAACATCTGCCGCCGCTCCCGGCCAGGCCGCCCGGCGGTATCGAGGCCTGGGCCCGTGAACAGCGCTACCGAGCGCTGGCACTGATGGCCGAACAGGCAGGGGCGACGCTGGTGCTGACCGCCCATCATGCCAACGATCAGTGGGAGACACACACGCTGCGCCGCCTGCGAGGCGCAGGCGCCCTGGGACTGGGCGCCATGCGCGGCGAATCCCGTCTGCCGCTGGCACACCAACGCCTTCTCCTGCGGCCGTTTCTCGGTGTGGATCGGCGGGAGATCCTGGCCTATGCCGATGCTCAGGGGCTGGACTGGGTGGAGGATCCCAGCAATCAGGATCCTCGCTATGCCCGCAACCGGGTCCGGCGACTGCTTGCGGACACGCTGTCGCAGGATCCGGGCAGCCTCCAGGCCGGACTCGCACAGATCGACGAGTTCCAGCGTCGCGCGGACGCGGCCAGGCGGCAGGCACGCCAGGATCTTGGCACCTGCAGCCTGTACCTCGCCTCGCGCGATCAGCGTTCGGCCAACCGAGGCCCGCTCGGGGAGGATGCCGGCCCCCGCGTATGCCTGTCGCGCGCTTCGCTGGCCCGACTGCCCGAGGAACGCGCTGCAGAGGCGTTGCGCCTGTGGCTCGAGGACCTCGGTTGCCGGATGCCGTCGCGCTCCCAGCTGTCGCAGATGCTCAGGCAATTGCGCGACGCGTGCTCGACGCATGCACGGATGAGGCATGACGGCCACTGGTTGCTCAGGTATCGCGATTGCATCGACGCCGCAGCCGAACTGCCGAAGCCTCTCGTTCCGGTGTGGTTCCGCTGGAGCGGACAACCGCACATCGATATCGCGGGCCAGCGGTACCTTTTTCTTCCCGGTGCCGCCGAGGGGATCGACGCGGCCTGGCTTGCCGGGACGGATCTCCTGCTGGACCAGGCTCGGGGCGGCGACCGGCTGCAACTGGCGCCACAGGGGCATTTGCGGACCTGGAAGAACCTGACCCAGGAGCACGGCGTCCCTCCCTGGATCCGGGCGGCATTGCCGGTGCTCCGGCATGCCGGCGGAATCGTCCATGCCGCGCCGTTCGGGTTCAATCGGCGGGCCGCCGGCGGCGAGGCGCCTGCGGGCGGACCTCGAGTGCGCATCGAGTGGGTGGCGCCGGCCACAGTGGCGCGCTGGCTATAATCGGTGGTTTTTCAACGTCGCTCCGCAGGGCCTGCGCTGTCACCATGGCACTCATCGTTCACAAGTACGGCGGCACATCGATGGGTTCGGTCGAGCGCATCCGCAATGTCGCCCAACGCGTCGCCAAATGGCACAAGGCGGGCCATCGGATGGTCGTGGTGCCCTCGGCCATGTCCGGCGAGACCAACCGGCTGATCGGACTGGCCCGGGAGTTGCAGGCCCATCCCGATCCCCGGGAACTGGACATGCTGGCGGCGACGGGCGAACAGGTATCGGTCGGGTTGCTGGCGATCGCACTCAAGGCGATCGGTATGGACGCCGTCAGCTATGCCGGCTGGCAGGTGGCGGTGAGGACCGATTCGGCCCATACCAAGGCGCGCATCCAGTCGATCGACCAGGACAAGGTCCTGGCCGACCTCGGGCAAGGCAGGGTGGTCATCATCACCGGCTTCCAGGGCGTCGACGGGCTGGGCAACGTCACCACGCTCGGTCGCGGCGGCTCGGACACGTCCGCCGTGGCGATCTGCGCCGCGCTCAAGGGCGACGAATGCCTGATCTACACCGACGTCGACGGGGTCTACACCACCGATCCGAGGATCGTGCCCGAAGCGCGCCGCCTGGCGCGGGTCACTTTCGAGGAGATGCTGGAAATGGCCAGCCTCGGCAGCAAAGTGCTGCAGACCCGCTCGGTCGAGTTCGCCGGCAAGTACCGCGTCAAAACCCGTGTCCTGTCGAGCCTCACGCCACCCGACCTGCCCCTGGAGCAGGAAATGGTCGCGGGTACGCTCATCACCTTTGAAGAAGAATTCGGGAAGGAAGCCATGGAACAGGCCGTCGTATCGGGGATCGCGTTTCAGCGCGACGAAGCCAAGATCACCTTGACCAACGTGCCCGACAAGCCCGGCGTCGCATTTCGCATCCTCGGGCCGATCGCCCAGGCGAACATCGACGTCGACATGATCGTGCAGAACCAGAGCGTCGACGGCACCACCGATTTCTCGTTTACCGTGGCGCGCGCCGAGTACCAGCGGGCGCTCGACGTGCTCAACAGCAAAGTGACAGCGCAGATCGGCGGCGGACAGGTGATCGGCGACGCCCAGATCGCCAAGGTCTCCATCGTCGGCATCGGCATGAAGAGCCACGCCGGCATCGCCAGCCGGATGTTTGAAGTGCTGGCCGACGAAGGCATCAACATCCAGATGATCTCCACCAGCGAGATCAAGACGTCGGTCGTGATCGCGGACAAGTACCTGGAGCTTGCGGTGCGGGCACTGCACAAGGCCTTCGGCCTGGAGAACAAGCCGGCCTGAGCGGCTGGGCAGGGGGCGGACAAGATCAGGGTACAATCTCGCACCTGAGATATCCACGATATCCGGAGACGTGGCCGAGTGGTCGAAGGCGCTCCCCTGCTAAGGGAGTATGTGCCAAAAGCGCATCATGGGTTCGAATCCCATCGTCTCCGCCAGTAGCCGGCAGTGGTGCAGTTTCCGATTGCGCGGTTCATGGAAGACATCCCATCTGACAAGCGAGTTGCGAACCCGGCCGTCGTCTTTGATACGTCCTTGGGCCGGGTATCAAGGCGCCTTCGGCCATTCACTGATCATGGAAGCTATCTTCCATTCGCCCTTCAGGCAGCTCGTGACGTAGTAGAACGTCGGCGAAGCCAACCGCGCGCACCCGGGAACGTTAAGTGACCACTCGCCCCAGCAGACTCGAACGATCACCGTGCTTGGCGTGTCGTTCAGGGGTGGGAGCGGCTCGAACGAGTTAGAGATTGACCCGTTTCGCTGCCACCAAGGCAGGATTCTCTTGACCGCCTCGCCCATCCCTTCCCGGGTGTTGACAAGCAGCTCACCCGACCGGAGGCTGGCCACAGGGTAGTGATACAGTTCCAGAATCGTGCCGAGATCCTGAGCTACCCATGCCTCTGCATACCGCAGCATCAATGACTTCGCACTTTGAATCTCGTCCATTCTCCTCCCAGTGTCTATCCAGTTGCCTCGGTTAGCGCCTGCCCAGTTAGAGAAGTCTCAGTAACTGAACATCCGGTCGTTCGAAAGAGATTGCTCCACCAGAACTGCCGGTGACTTGGACTGCGCCTGCTCGCCCGACAACTCGGCTTTTGTCACGCCTCGGGCTTTACTGAATGCGCCCCACAGTAGAGCCGCCCCGCCGGCTTCACGATCGCGTCGAACATCTCGCGCAGGTTGCCGGTGCTCAGACCAGCGCGGCCAGCGTCTGATTCTCAGGACCGTGCGTTACATTGAGCAGGATCGAGGGCATCGCTGAACGTTCCAGTGTCGGCGGTCACCAATAATGTCACCGAAGAGACCTCGGAGGGAAGTCCCGTGACGTTGTTCAACCGATGAGCGAGCTGATATCGGCGCTTGACTATTCCAGCCTGGCGATCGTGGTGGCTGGCGCCCTGGTGGCTGGCTTTATCACGGGATTGGCGGGATTCGGGACCGGCCTGGTCGCCTCAGGGTTCTGGTTCGCCGCACTTCCGGCGTCCATGGTTCCGCCGCTCATCGTGATGGCTTCCGTGGCAGGGCAAGTCATCGGCATCGTGCACGTGCGCAAGTCCTTCGCGTGGGCTCGCGTCCTGCCGTTCCTCATTCCCGGTTGCGTCGGCGTCCCGATCGGCGTCCTTTTATTGAGCCGGTCGTCACCTGGAACCCTCCGCCTGATAGTGGGCCTGTTCCTGGTGTCCTACGCGATATTCCAACTCTGCGGGTTTGCCCGGCTGACAATCGGCTCTGCCGGCGGGAAGAAGGCGGACGGCGCTGTCGGCCTGGCCGGCGGCGTCCTCGCCGGCTACGCAGGCCTGCCTGGGCCTTTGCCCCTCATATGGCTCCAGCTGCGCGGAGGCCCCAGCGCACTGCAACGCGCGACATTTCAGCCATTCAACTTCATCATGCTGACACTGGCCGGCATGGGGATGATCTTCAGTGGCCAGATCGATCGACCGGTGGTTGAAGTCGCCGTCCTCTGTGTACCGTTCACCCTGGTTGGGGCCGCCGTCGGTTCCCGGCTTTCCCTCTCGTTCAGCGAGGCGCTGTTCAAAAAGATCGTACTGACACTGCTACTGGTGTCCGGGTCGATATTGTCGGTTCAGAGTGCGCTCGCCTTGTGAACGACGGTGGTCATTGCTTTCGGCTTGCAAAGTATTCCTTCACGCTGGAGGCCTCGTTGCCCACGGCAGCGACCGCCTGCTTCAGTTCGTCGGCAGTCACCCCGAACTTCTTCGACCAGTCCCTGACTTCATAGTCTTCATTCAGATTGATGCGCTGACGGTCTTGTCCGGCGCTGGTGGTCCGATCCTGTGCCATTGTTTCTTCTCCTGTGGTGATCACTGCATCAGCAAGGGCTATGCCCCTGACACCCCAGCCGTGAAATGGCCGGCGTCGCCGCGATTATGTCCTGCGTCGCGGCGATGATGTCCTTCGCGAGCTTGGGAAGAGTGTCGTGGCAATCCTGGCTGGTTGCGCATCAAGTTGCGAATGAGCATTATTCGCATTACACTCGAGCGATGCGAACTCCTGAGAACGACGCCATGGGTAACTTTCGAATCCGCCTGTTTCCATTCGTATCCCTTATTCTCGCGGGCCTCTTCGTGGCCCCGGTGCAGGCCGCGGATCCGGACGTTCAACTGGTCATCAGGAACCACAAATTCGAGCCCACGGAACTCAAGGTCCCGGCCAACGTCCGGATCAAATTGATCGTGCACAACCAGGATACGACGGCGGAAGAATTTGAAAGCCACAGCCTGAATCGTGAGAAGGTCATCCCAGGCGGCGCCAGGGCGACCCTCTACATCGGGCCGCTCAAGCCAGGCCGATACCCGTTCTTCGGCGAGTTCAACGAAGCCTCGGCTCAGGGCGCCGTGGTGGTTGAATAGGCCGGCGCCAGCATGTTCGCCACGACGCTCATTGTTTTCCGGGAATCGCTAGAGGCTGCGCTGTTCATCGGAATCATCGCCGCTGCGACGCGGGGATTCGCCGGTAGCCGGCGTTGGCTCGGGGCAGGGATCGGAATGGGGGCCCTGGGCGCGGTGATCCTGGCACTGCTTGCGGGGCATATCAGCGGATGGCTGGGCGGTCTCGGCCAGGACGTCGTCAACATCGGCGTGCTTTCACTGGCTCTCGTCATGTTGTTGTGGCACTGCGTGTGGGTCACCGCGCATGCCGGGGAGATGGTCACCGAGGCGCGCCGGCTCGGGGATTCGGTCAATTCGGGAACCCGCAGACCCTGGGCGCTGCTGGTGGTGGTCGCCCTGGCCGTCATGCGCGAGGGGGCCGAGACGGTGCTTTTCGTCAGCGGCGTAGCGGCCGGTAATTCCACCCTGTCGCTCTGGGGAGTGCTGTCGGCGGGTGGATCCGGTCTGCTGGCCGGGGTTCTCCTCGGCTTGGGCATCTACGTCGGATTGACGCGAATTCCTGTGCGTAAGCTGTTTGCGGTCACAAACGGATTGATCGCCCTCTTTGCGGCTTCGATTGCCAGTCAGTTGGTCCTCGCCTTGACCCAGGCAGGTTTCATCGAGGCTTGGACTCAGCCTCTCTGGGATTCGTCCCGAATCCTCGCGCCGGCCTCGGTGGCCGGCACGCTTCTGCATGCTTTGGTCGGCTACGACGCCCGACCGTCGCCCGCGCAACTCGCCGCGTACCTGGCTGTGCTGCTGGTCATCTTTTTCGGCACACGCCCGTCAGCGGAGAAACCGCGCTCCGCCGCCTGAAGCCGGTTTTTCCAGACGCCCGCCCCTCCGCTTTCTACTGTGTCAAACCCCAGGAGTCTTATCGATGCGAACCGCAATCCGCGCGGGAGCGCAGACTGTTCTTGTTCTCTCAACCCTGCTCCACGCATCGGACGGGCGAGCCGGTCCGGCCGACGACGTCTTCACGCCGATGGTAGAAGAGGGTGAGCGGGAGCTTGAATTGAAAGCCGGGCTCGCGAAGTTGAAGGACGGTACGCGGGTGAGGGCGGAGTCCCTGGGGATCGGCTACGGCGTCACGAGCTGGTGGTCGGCCGAAGTCGCTGCGATCTGGCACAAGGAGCCAGGCGAACGCCACGGTTTCGACGCCTGGGAGCTTGAAAACAGGTTCCAGTTGACTCAGCCCGGCCGGTTCCCGGTTGACGTCGGGTTGCTGCTGGAGATCGAGCGACCCAAGGACCGGAGCGAAGGATACGAGTACCGGTGGGGGCCGCTGCTGCAATCGGACCTGACTCCGAGCGTGCAGGCGAACCTCAACCTGCTGTTCGAAAAACGCATCCGGAGCAGCGAGCCGAGCAGAGCGGAATTCGGCTACCAATGGCAAGTCAAGTACCGCTGGCAGCCGGCGTTCGAATACGGGCTTCAAGGCTTCGGTAATGTCGGTCCCTGGAAAAACTGGGAGTCGAGGAAGGACCAGCCACACATCGCGGGGCCAGCGGTCTTCGGTCGATTCAAGCTGGGCGACCAACAGGTGGTCAAGTACAACGCCGGCATCCTGTTCGGGCTGACCAGTGGCGCGCCCCGCACGACCTTCAGGCTGCAGGCCGAGTACGAGTTCTGATCAGTTGAGCGACGTGATGTAGTGCGCGACCGCATCGATCTGTTCGTCGGTCATCGTCGACGCAACGCTCGTCATGCTGCCGCCGTCGTTGGTGCGGCGGCGATGCTTGAAGTCCTGCAACTGTTTGACCACATAGTCGTAGTGCAGGCCGGCGGTGCGGGGCACTTCGTTCTGCCCGGCGAAGCCGCCCAGGTGGCACATCGGGCAGAGTGCGGCGTCCGAGATGTTCTTGCCTTCCGTCACCTTCGCCGGATCCACTTTGAAGCTGCTCGCTGCCGGCTTCTGCGCGGCGTACCAGTTGCCCAGCGCCATCATCGTCTCGGTGGAGAGTTCCTTGGCGATGGCATTCATTTGCGGATCGGTGCGCCGGCCGGCCTTGAAATCACGCAACTGCATGTAGATGTAGCGCCAGGACTGGCCGGCGAGACTGGGATTGATCCCGATCACCGAGTTGCCCTGCGGCCCGTGACAGGCGGCGCACAGTTCCGCTTCTGGAGGCTTGGGCGCATTGGCAGGCGGGGCCGCTTGCGCCATGACCAGCGCCGGCATCGACGGAATGACAATCGAGAGAACATATAGAGCAAGAGTCTTGCGCATCGTGCCGATCAGCCTGCGTCAAAAAAACACCGGGTGAGAAGCACCCGGTGCGGTACATCGTAAACGAAGCTAGTTGAGGCCGAACACGAACACGCTGTTGCCGCGCTTGAAGTCCAACTGGGTATTGCCACCCGCGGCCACCGCGATGTACTGCTTGCCGTCGACCATATACGATACGGCGGGCGCATTGACGCCGGCGCCGCACTGGAAGCGCCAGAGCTCCTTGCCCGAGGTTGCGTCAAATGCCTTGAACCAGCCGTTGCCTTCACCATTGAAGACCAGATTGCCGGCGGTTGCCAGCAGCCCGCCAATCAGTGGCTGCTCCGTCTTGACGCCCCATGCGACCTTGCCGGTATCCATGTTGACGGCCACGATCCGCCCCCACTGGTCTTCACCCGGAATCGTCTTGAAGGCGCCGCCCAGCCACAGCTTGCCACCGGGAAAGGGCGCAGGCTCGACCTGATAGGTCATCGGCTGGTGCAGGTTGGCGGCATAGGCCATGCGCGTCTTGGGATTGATCGCCATCGGCGACCATTCGACGCCGCCGTTGGCACCCGGCAGCATCCGTGCGCCTTCCTTGGTCGGCAGGACCCACATGTTTTCCTGCGGGATCATCGCTTCCGAGAAGCGGATCAGCTTGCCGGTGTCACGCTCATGGACGTAGACATGGCCGGTCTTGCCGCCATGCAGAACCACGTCAACCATTTTGCCAGATGCATCATGAGCCTGGGTGAGGATGGGGGGACTGACGGCATCCAGGTCCCAGACATCATGCGCGATGTACTGGAAATGCCACTTGTACTTGCCTGAGTCGAGATCCACCGCGACCATCGAGTTGGTGTAGAGGTTGTCTCCCGGACGGATCGCGCCGTACAAGTCCGGGGAAGGGTTTCCGGCCACGAAGAAGACGGTGCGGGTCTTGGGGTCGATGGCGGGCGTCATCCACACGCCGCCCCCCAGCGTCTGGTAGAAGTCGCCGCCTTTCTCGGCCAGCATCTTCTTCTCGGCTTCTATGTCCCGAAGCATGTTGCGGCCGGTGGCGTCGTTGACCGCCCAGACGCCTTCGTGGCCCTTTTCAGGGATCGTGTAGAAGGTCCAGAGCAGCTTGCCGTCGGCGGCGTTGTACGCCTTGACGAAACCGCGCACGCCGTACTCGCCGCCGTTGGTGCCGATCAGCACTTTGCCGTCCATGACCGTGGGCGCCATGGTTTCCGAATAACCGAGTTCAGGATCGGCGATCTGGGTCTCCCACAGCAGCTTGCCGGTCTTGGCGTCGAGCGCGATCATCTTCGCGTCCAGCGTGCCCATGAACAGGCGGTCACCTTCGATCGCAACCCCGCGGTTGTTCGGTCCGCAGCAGAATGTCGTGATCGGACCCATCTTGTGCTTGTAGTGCCAGAACTCCTCCCCGGTTACCGCGTCGATCGCGTAGACGTGGTTGTAGGAGGTGGTGAGGAACATCACGCCATTGACAATGATCGGCGCGGTTTCCATCGACTCGAGCACCGCGGTCTGGAACACGAACTTCGGCACCAGCTTGTTGACGTTGTCGGCGTTGATCTCGGTGCCCGGGTAGTAACGGGTCTGTTCGTAACTGCCGTTGGAGTGGATCCAGTTCTTGGCGTCGCTCGCGGCGTCGTTCAGCATCGACTGAGTGATGGGGACCAGCGACTTGGACATCGGCTTGGCCGAACTGGTTGCGCCGCCCGTTATCTCCTGCGCGAATGCTGGCGCTGCAAGACCCGCTGCGGCGACAATCGCGACCGCCATGCGACTGAAGTACCGGTAAAAGCTCATGAGCAATCTCCTTGTATTTGTAGACTGAACAAGCTGCCGCAACGGGTTTGGATCAACCCGACGCGCGAGTATTGACTTATAGTCGTTAGCCTGCAATAGGCAGATCAGGGAAGGGTACGGGCCCAATTTGTAACGAAATGTTAAGCGGACTTGGCGTCGCATCTAACCGGAAGGAAGCCATGCTGAAACCACTGGAAAAAGCGGTTCGACTAGTCCTGATGGCGCTGGTCTTGACCAGCGCAAGCCCAGGCTACGGCGCCGGCGAAGAGCTCCTTGCCTTGAATGCGCGACTGCTTCTGGCGGCACGCAACGCCGACGCCGCCGGCCTCACTCGCAGCCTGCAGGAAGGCGCGGCCGTCAACTCCCGCAACCGACTCGGTGAATCGGCGTTGATCGTCCTCCTGAAAAAGGATCGGCCGGATCTGGCGCGCATCGTCCTGGACGCCGGCGCAGACATCAACCAGGCGGCCGTCAACGGGATCACGCCGTTGATGGCGGCGACTTTCAACGGCCGGACCGAGGTGGTGGCGGAGTTGCTGGCCAAGGGCGCTGAAGTAGGGGCTCTCGACCGGCTGGAGAAGAACGCGATGATCTACGCTGCGGCGGAAGGCCGAAGCGACATCGTCAGGATGCTGATCGGCAAGGGGGTCGACCCCAACCAGATCTACAGCAACAAGCTGACCGCGCTGATGTGGGCCGCTGGTTACGGCCGGACCGAAACGGTCAAGTTGCTGCTGGCCTCAGGAGCCAATCCTTCCTTCATGGATGTCCGCCACAAGACGGCCGCGGATATCGCCAGGGAACTGGGGCACCAGGAGACGGTCAACGTCCTGGAGGCGGCGGGCGCGAAGTAGGACGGTGCCGGCTCACCCGCGCCGGTCCGGTGCCGGATCGGGCGGCAGCCGTCCGAGTCCCATACGGGCCGGCATGCCATCGCGAAAAACCAGCAGGTGCAGCAAAGTGCCGGCCACATGCAGGATCACCGCAGCCAGGAGCACCCAGCTGGCGACGTAGTGCACATTGCTCATGAGGTCCTTCAGTACGGGGTCCTTGGACCCCCACGCCGGCAGGACGATTCCGAAGTACTTTACCGGATAGCCGCTGAACACCGATCCCAGATAACCGGCGACGGGCATCACGAACAGCGCGAGATACAGCGTGACGTGCGTGGTGTGCGCGAGCGTTGCCTGCCAGCGCGGCAAGGCCTGCAGCGCCGGCGCCGGGTGTCGCCAGCGCCAGAGCAGTCGAATCCACATGAGCAGGAAAATCGTCAGCCCGACCGACTTGTGCAGATTGAACGCATCGACGCGAGGCCCCACCGGTTGCTTCGCTATTCCCTGCATCCACCATCCCCAGGCGAACTGCGCGATCACCAGCAGGGCGATCAGCCAGTGCAGGGCGATCGCCGTCCGGGTGTAGCGCTGAAAGCCGGGTAGCGGCAGCATCGCAGGAGTCGTCCTGGAAGAATCGGTGAGGTAGGATGTTGAACGGTCCGGTGGATGGCAGTCAATCGATACTGGCCGCACCCCAGCATCAAGGAGAGATTCTGTGTCGTCACATGTACCTCCCCCGGTCAGGGGGCTGTTATCCATCGCCACAGCAATCTGTGGCTGCCTCGCACTGCCGGCGATCGCTGCAACGGCATACGTCCCCAATGAGGGCTCGGCGACAATATCGGTGATCGACACCGACACCGATCGCGTCATCGACACCCTGCGGCATGGCAAGAAGCCGCGTGGCATTGCGGTTGCTCGTGATGCCGGCCGTCTCTACCTGTCGGACCAGATCGGCAATGCCCTGGTGGTAGTGGACCTGGCAACCGGCAAGACCCTGGCGACAGTCGCCCTGGGGGATTCTCCCGAAGCGATCTACCTCTCCGCCGACGGAAAATGGATTTCCGCGGCGATCGAGGAGGACAACACCGTGGTGCTGATCGACACCGCCACGCTCAAGGTCGATCGGCGGATAGAGATGAAAGGCGACAATCCGGAGCATGCCGTCTTCAGCCCGGACGGACGCTGGCTCTATGTGAGCGCGGAGGAGTCGGACACGGTGGACATCGTCGATCTCTCCAAGAGCGCGGTGGTCAAGTCGGTGAAGGTCGGTGAGCGCCCGCGGGGCATCGGCTTTCTGCCGGATGGCAGCCGCGCCTACGTGGCGGCCGAGAATGCCGACCTCGTGAGCGTCATCGACACCCGCAGCCAGGAGGTGATCGCGCGCATCAAGGCCGGAAGCCGATCAAACGGGGTGCTGGTGCATCCGGACGGCAAACGCGTGTTCGTGACCTCCGGCGGCAAAGGGACGGTGCAGGTCATCGACGTCGAGAGCAACAAGATCGTCCACGAAACTGCAGTCGGCAAGCGGCCGTGGAACATGGGGCTGACCCCCGACGGCAAGAAGCTCTATGTCGCCTGCGGCCGCTCGAATGCGGTCGCGGTGGTCGATACCGGGACCTATCGCAAGATCGCCGACATCGCCGTCGGCGAGTTGCCCTGGGGTGTGGCTATCCGCTGATCCGGACCGTGTGATCGTGTCCGGCCCGTACACCCGTCGCAGGCACCTGGCGCTGCTTGCTGGTGGTGCTGCCGCGGCCGCAATGCCGGCATCGATCCTGCCGGCATCGATCCATCCGGCATCGCCTGCTCCGGCGCCGCTGCAGCCGGGACCGGTCGCGGCCGGCGCTGAGACCGATCTCTGTGTCACGCCATCCCCCTTCGTCTCACCGCTGTTCGTTCCCGGCAACAGCGGTCTCTGGGGACGATTGCGCCTGCCGTCCTCGCCCCTGATGCTTTCCGCCCAGGCCAGCGAAGATGCATTGGCCTTCGCGGCGACGTCCGGGGGATACCGCTTTCTCAACCCCACGATCGTCGCCGCACCCGGTGACGACGCGCGCATCTTTCTCAGCAATCGACTGTCCGAGTCGACCGTGGCGCATTGGCATGGCCTGACCGTCGATACCCGCAACGACGGAAACGGCGAAGCCCTGATCGAGCCGGGCGGACGCTTCGACTACGCCTTCCGGATCCAGAACCGGGCGGGGCTCTACTGGTACCACCCGCATCCCCATGGCGCCACGGCGGCGCAGGTTTATCGGGGACTGTTCGGACTCATCGAGGTCGAGGACGAGGAGGATCTCGCGCTGCGCCGCAGTCTCGACCTCGTGCCGGGAGCGACCGAGTTGACGTTGATCCTGCAGGATCGGCGATCCGGCGGACCCGCTTACGCGCCCACATCGCGAGACATGCTGTTCGGCTGGTACGGTGATCAGCCGCAGGTCAACGGCAGCCATCGGCCCCACCACGACGTCGCCGGACGACGACACCGCCTGCGGATCCTGAATGCCTCGAACGCACGCAGTTACCTGCTCGCGTTTCGGCGCGACGACGGCTCGCCGATCACGTTTCATCTGATCGGAACCGATGGCGGCCTGCTGGCACGGGCCGTGCCATGCCGGCAGGTATTCATCTCGCCGGCGGAGCGGATTGATCTGCTGGTCGATTTCTCGGCGATTGCGCAGGGTGGATTCGTGACGCTGGAAAGTGCGGCCTTCGATCCGATGCATGCGGTCAGCGACGCCCAGGCGGCACGCGCGGCCGGTTCCGCTGCAGTTGCCCACTCGCACGGGCCATCACGCGACACCCCTGAATCGGCTTCCGGCACACCGATTCCCGACGGGAGTCCGTGTACGCTGATGCAGTTCCGGATCCGCGAGGCCGGTGAGCCAGGTCGGCCGCTTCCGGTCAGGCTTTCGAGCCTGCCCGAGATCGATGCCGACGACTACGACACGACGCGCGCCTGGCGGCTCGGCTTCGCCAAGGGCCGATGGCGGATCAACGATCGGTTCTATGAAATGGACGGCGCAGCGATCGAGGTCGCGCGCGGGAGTCGGGAGACCTGGCTGCTGCGAAACTACCATACCAGTGCGCCGCACGCGATGCATCTGCATGGGTTCCAGTTCCGTGTCCTGGAGCGCGAAACCAGCCCGGATCAACTGGCCTCCCTCGTGGTCGATTCGAGCGGCCGCCTCGCCACCGACCTCGGCAGCAAGGACACCGTGCTCGTGTGGCCGGGTGAATCGGTGCGGATCGCGATCGACTTCAGCCATCCGTTTGCGGGCGAGCAGCTATACCTGCTGCATTGTCACAACCTGGAACACGAAGACGGCGGCATGATGATGCGGGTAGCCGTCCGGTAAAGGGAAGGCGTCACTTCCAGGGCCTCGACTTCAGGCCGGCTTTCACTTTCGCATCGAGGTCGGCTTCCGCGGCCCGCACCTGCACCAGGCGTTCGATGCAGACGTCGATACGGTCATGCGGCACCACCACCACGCCGTCCTGATCGCCCGCGACGATGTCACCGTTGGCTACGGTCACGCCGCCGACCACTGCCGGGAACCCGACCGTGCCGGGACCTGTGCGTGCCGGGGAATTCGGGGTCACGCCCGCGGCAAAGCAGGGCAGTCCCACCTCGCGGATGCCGGGCACATCACGGACGCAGCCGTCGGTAACGAAGGCGACAGCGCCGCCGTTTCTGGCCATGCCAAGCAGCAGGTCGCCGGTGACAGCACAGGCGACATGGCCGTGGGTGGCGGCGACTATGACCTCGCCGGCCTGCAACGAATCGAGCGCGGCGAAGACTGCCAGGTTATCTGCCGGCCCGGCGTTGCAGACGAGCGCGGAGCCGCAGAAGGTCGCCTGCTCGGGTACGACCGGCTTGATGCGGTAGTCGAGAGCACCGGCGCCGCCCAGCGCATCGACGAGAAAGCCGGTGGGTACTCCCGTCAGTGCGGCGACCTGCTCCGGGCGAGCGCGCCGAAGTGGTTGGTCAATCTGAATCTTCGGGGCGTCGTCGATCACGGGTGTCTCCTTGTCTTCCTGACGAAAGCTGCCATGCTATCGATCGCAAACCGATTCGTCGACAATCGTCACAGGATGCACTTGCATGGACAGGCAGATCACCGTTCACGGGACAGCACGGAACCCGTCAGCATGAGGATACCGCGCGACTGCCATTCGTTGGCGGATCTGCGTCGGCTGGCCCGTCGTCGCCTGCCTCGTCCCGTCTTCGACTTCGCCGACGGCGGCGCGGAGAGGGAGTGGACGATGTGGCGCAACGAGTCGGCTTTCGGCGGCCTCGCGTTGATTCCCAGTCCGCTCAACGGTGCGGCGGAGCCGGACCTGGCGACGCCCCTGTTCGGCCAGCGTCTCTCGATGCCCTTGCTGATCGGGCCGACCGGTCTGGCAGGATTGTTCTGGCCAGACGGCGAACTTGCGGCAGCACGGGCCGCACAGCGTGCGGGGACGGCCTACTGCCTCAGTCACGGCTCGGTCTGTTCGCTGGAGCAACTGGCCGCGCAAGGCAGCGCGCCGCGCTGGATGCAGGTCTTTATTTATCGGGACACCGGCTTCACCCGCGAACTGACCGACCGCGCACTCGCGGCCGGCTACGATGCCCTGGTGCTGACCATCGACAATCAGCTGCTCGGCAATCGCGAGCGCGACCTCCGCAACGGGTTCGGCATTCCGCCGCGCTTCACCGGCGCTCAGTTGCTGGCGATGGCGCCGCAGCTGCCGTGGCTGTGGCGTATGCGGCACTCGCTCGCCAGCCTCACATTCGGCAACTATGTCAGACCCGGCTCGGCCGAAAGCCTGGCAACACTGGCAGGCCGGATGGGGTCGCTGCTCGACCCCGGTTTGAACTGGGGCCATGTCCAGGCACTGCGCGAGCATTGGCCAGGACCTCTGCTTTTGAAGGGGGTCCTGGCGCCGGCGGAAGCGATGCAGGCGGCCCGCATCGGTATCGATGGCATCATCGTGTCGAACCACGGCGGACGCCAGCTCGATGGCGCGATCAGCAGCATCGAGGCGCTGCCGGCAATCGTCGACGCCGCAGCGTCAATCAATCCTGACCTGCCGGTCCTGGTGGACGGCGGAATCCGGCGCGGCACGGACCTGGTCAAGGCGCTGGCGCTGGGGGCGCGGGCGGGCCTGATCGGCAGGCCCCAGTTATGGGGGCTGGCGATTGCCGGGGAAGCCGGCGTCAGCTGGGTGCTGGAGCGTTTCCGCGAGGAGTTGAGCCGGGCTCTCGGGCTCATGGGCGTCGCCCGCGCCGCGGACCTGACTCGGAACCACCTGGCCGAGGTCAGCGCGTTCACGCGAACAGGCGGCTCGCGGTAGGCCGTACAAGGTATTGTTCAGTCGGAGGTGTCGAGCTTCTCCCGGGCGGCTTCAACCTTGTCGTTGAGTTCCTTGATTCTGGCGTTGTTGCGCTTGAGGAACTCGATGCTCTCCGGCGCGCCTTGTCCTTCGCCCGCCATGGACAATCCGATAATGAGCATCGCGAAGTCGCGCGCCGGGCAGCCGGCTTCCTTCATGACCGCTGCCATCAACGGATACTTTTCCATCTGGCGGACCATCTGATCGAGGGTCTGGACCTCCGTATCGTCGTCCGCCTCCTCGCGCTTGACTTCGGCCTTCACCCGCTTGTCGACCGCGGCGCGCTCATAGATCCGAGTACGGCCGGCGGCACACTTCTCCATCAGCGGCAGTGACAGCCGATAGCCTGCCGGCACCGTCAACTCGGCAGCCTGGACGGCGGGGGTGGCGAGGACAGCCACCGCGAACAGTGAAAGATTCGAGACCAGGGCGATGCCGGTCTGTGGCAGAAACGAAAAGCGCATGGTGATGTACCTATAAGGGGCGAGGCAGTTTAGCGTCAGCAGTCGCTGCCATCCTGTGAATTTTTGCAAGGCAGGGCTAAGCCGGGGCGATCGGCTCAGGCGTCTGCAGTCCCGACTTGGCGGCCCACGACGACAGACCCTGGATGATGGCGGGTGACAGCGGCAGACCGTGGGTCTCGGCGGTCCTCTTGTGCGCCATCGCGCGCTCTCCGGGGACACGGACGCGGTCGACACCTTCGCGTGGCGGGCTGTCGCGGCAGGCGCCGGCGAGCCAGCTCATCTGTCGCTTGAAGCCGTCCTGCCCACCGAAGGCGGTAGGATCGATCAGCTGCAGGAAGACACCGACGCTGGATCCGCTCGGGGCATCCGCCCGCCCGAAGCCGGAGAGACCCTGCGACAGCGCTTCCACCAGGATTGCCCAGCTGTAGCCCTTGTGGCCATGGTCCAGACCGCCGACCGGCATCAAGGTGCCACCATGCTCGATCAGTACGTTGGGGTCGTCGGTGGCATTGCCGTTTTCGTCCATGACCCACGGATGGGGAAACGAGCGGCCCTCCCGTGCCAGCTGCCGGGTCATGTTCAGCGTGGTGATCGAAGCGCTGATGTCGAGCAGGATCGGATCGCCCTCGGTCGGGATGCCGGCGGCGAGCGGATTGGGTGTGAGCACCGCGCGGGTGCCGCCGAAAGGGGCAACCCCGGCCAGGGACGGCATCGAGCTGGCGATGATGAGCATGAAGCCGCGGTCAGTGGCCCTGCGCAAGTAGGCGGCGAGGGCACCGATGTGATGGCTTTCGAAGATGGATACCGTCACCGTTCCATACGTTGCGACGCGTTCGATCGCCAGGTCGATCGCCCTGGCCGTGAGCCAGGGGCCGGGGAGTCGACGGCCGTTCCAGGTGACGCAGGCGCCGCGATCCGACACGATCTCCGGTTCGCCGCGAGTTGTCAATGCACCCTTGGCTGCCGCTTCGAGATACGCCGGCGCGAGGGCAAGGCCATGAGTCGCATGGCCCATGAGATCGGCTTCCACCAGGATCTCGGCGACCACCCGTGCCTTGTCATCCTCGAACCCGGCCGCCCGAAACAGTTGGTCGGCGAATTCGTTCATCCGGACGGCGTCGTAGCGCGCGCCGGTTTGCTGGATCGTCATGTCGACTCCCTGATCGTGGTGATGCCGGGTCGGAACAGGCCGACTCAGTCCTCCAGGAACGGCGAGGCGGCTTCGCCGGTGCCAACGGCCCCCGCAGGGTCATTGACAACCACAGTGACGGTGATGAGGTCCGCACCGGTAAACGGGAACGGCGCCCGGTAGGCGTCGCTGACCGGATGGCCGGCGTCGTGCCCGCAGGAAATGCCGGCGGTGGTGCCGTGGGTGGGCCAGGTCCTGGCCGCCTCGGCGTACGCCGGGCTGATACCGGTGCCACCCAGCGTCAACTGCAGGCCTGCGCGCTGATTGCGAACGAAGCCGGCGACGACATCGGCCGGACCTTCGGGAAGGGTATCCTTCACGACCAGCCGGACCCGTTCATCCTGGGAGAACACGTACTCCACCACCAGGTTGCCCTCCATAGCGTAGATCACCAGGCCGCCGAAGCAGCTGCCCCAGGCGAGCAGAACGCCTTCGAGCTTGCCGCGCTTATGAAGGCGAGCCTCGATGGTGAAGCTTCTGCCGGTGATATCGGGCGCCATCAGGCGATCGATCCGGGCCATCTGCGGACGGTATTCGTAGCGCGAGCGCGCACCCTCCCTGATCCGCTCCGCGGCGCGCTCCCATTCGCGGTCGTCGAGCGGAAGGACGCTGTACTTCCGTGCATCCTCCAGCCACAGGTCTTTGAGGTGCTGCAACAGATCCGGACGTTCGTCCGCCAGGTTGCGGGCCTCGGAGAAGTCTTCGTCCAGGTGATAGAGCTCCCAGACGTCGGAGTCCATCGGCGCTCCCTTCTTGTGCCGGGTCACCGCTTTCCAGCCGTCATGCCACATCGCACGGTCCCCCAGCAACTCGAAGTACTGCGCCCGACGTCGGGTACCGGCCTGGGCGTCGTCGAAGGTGTAGGCCATGCTCACGCCGTGCAAGGGCTGCTGGGCAACCCCCCCGATCTCCTGCGGCAACGGGATGTCGAGTACTTCGTAGAGCGTGGGGGCCAGGTCGATGACGTGATGAAACTGGGTGCGAATGCCGGCCCTGGATTCGAACCCCTGCGGCCACCGGACGATCAGTGGCGCGCGTACGCCGCCGCCATGCGTGTCCTTCTTGTACCACTTGAGCGGGGTGTTACTCACCTGCGCCCATCCGGTCGGGTAGTGGTTGAACGCCCGGGCGCTGCCGATCTTCTCCAGGTGCCGCACCGCCACGTGCGGATCGTCCAGTTCGTAGACCATATGCTTGCGCAGATTGATGGCGCCGGTTGCACCGCCCTCCGGGCTGGCGCCATTGTCCGATATCAGCATCACGATCGTGTCGTCCAGGATTCCCATCGTCTCCAGTCGATCGACGAGCCTGCCGATCTGGTCGTCGGTATGGACCATGAATCCTGCATAAGCTTCCTGCAATCGCGTGCTCAGGCTGACGATATCCTGGTCCGGTGTCACCTCGCTCCAGGGCAGCACGTCCTCGTTGCGCGGCGCCATCGCGGTTCCTCCCGGCACGACACCCATATCCACCTGCCTCGCCAGGCGCTGTTCCCGGACTGCATCCCAGCCCTGGTCGTACTTCCCCTTGAAGCGTTCGATGTATTCGGCCGGGGCATGATGCGGCCAGTGGCAGGCGCCGAAGGCCAGGTACATGAAGAACGGCGAGTCCGGCGCGCTCGTCTGGTGGTCCTCGATCATGCCGATGCTCTTGTCCACCAGGTCGACGCTGAGGTGGTATCCGGCGGGCGGGTCCAAGTGGATGGGATGGTTGTCCACGTACAGTTCGGGGTAGTACTGGTCTGCCAGCGCCCCGTGAAACCCGTACCACCGGTTGAAGCCCTTGCCCAGCGGCCAGTTGGAGAAAGGGCCGGCGGAGCCATATTCTTCGGTTGCCGCCAGATGCCATTTGCCGACGGCCATGGTGTCGTAGCCGACCGACCGCAGGACTTCCGGCAGCGTGCCCGCGCTGGGGTAGATCCGCCCGTCGTAGCCCGGTTGCCCGTTGGCCCACTCGGCGATGATGCCGACGCCCACCGAATGCGCATTTCGTCCGGTCAGCAGACATGCGCGCGTCGGCGAGCACATGGCGGTCACGTGAAAATTGCTGTACCGGATGCCGTCGGTCGCGAGCCGATCGATCGCCGGGGTCGGAATCTCCGACCCATAGCAGCCGAGGTCCGAGAATCCCACATCGTCGAGCACGACGACGAGCACGTTCGAGCGCTTCTTCCTGGTCATTGGCGTTGTCCCACGGGGTTCTCAGGTCTTCTCGATGCCGGCGCGAGTCAGCACGGCCGGCCATTTCTTGAGTTCTGCGCGAATCAGTTTCTCGAACTCGGCCGGCGAGTTCGGTGCATAGGGGGTCGCGCCGATGTCCTCGATCCGTTTTCTCAAGGTTGCAGTCTGCAGCGCGGCGTGGAGATCGGTGCTCGCGCGCCGGACGATCGCCTCCGGCGTGCGTGAGGGAAGCAGGAGGCCGAACCAGGGCGCCACGTCCACGCCCGCAAAGCCGCTCTCCTTCATCGTGGGCACGTCCGGCAGGCTCGGCAGGCGCTGAGCCGCTACCAGTCCGAGCGGCCGAAGTGTCCCGGCCTTGATGTGGGGCATCGCGACCGTGGAGCCCATCATCATCGCATCCAGCCGGCCCGCCAGGATATCGGGCAGTGCCGGGGGCTGCCCCTTGTAGACGACGCCGAGGATGTCCAGGCCGGCTTCACTCTTGAACAGTTCCATCCCGAGGTGATTGGAGGAGCCGTTGCCGGGGTTGGCATAGGTCAGCGCGCCTGGTTTTGACTTTGCCAGTGAGACGAACTCGGCCACCGTTTTCACCGGCAGGTCGGGATGAACCACCAGCACGTTCGAATTGCTGGCGATCAGTGAGAGCGGACGGAAGTCCTTGAGGGGGTCGTAACCGGGTTCGCGACGCATCGCCGGATTGACCGTGAAGGGCACCGACGCGCACAGCCAGGTGTATCCGTCCGGTTCGCTTCGCGCAACGTTCTGGATGCCGATCAGATGGTCCGCGCCGGGTTTGGATTCCACCACAAGGGGCTGCTTGAAGCTTGGCGTCAGTGCCTCGCCGACCGCTCGGGCCAGCAGGTCGATGATGCCGCCAGCGGCGACAGGCACGACGATCCTGACGGGACGCTGCGGCCAGGCGTCCGTCGATGCCTGCGCCCAGGTCGTTGCGGCGCCGGCCGTCGCGGCGGCTCCTGCAAGCGCCTGCAAGGCCGCCCGCCGGCCGAAGCTCGGGTGTCTCATGTTCATTCTGTTGTCTCCTCGATTGTGCCCGACCCTGTCGTCACGTGAACTCCGGTGACTGAACCTGGCCGGTTTCCTGGAGGATCATATCCGAATCGACGAGGCGTCCAAGCGGAGCCCGCTACACTGTGCGATCGAATTCTCCTGTCCGAATCCGTGAAGAGTGGACCGAATCGATGTGCACCAACTATGTTCCCACCAGCCGCGATTTCATCCGTGTGCAACTGGATCTTGATCCGCCGACATTCGAGTATCGCGACGAACTCTGGCCGGGCTACCTCGGCCCGATGCTGATAGGCGGGAGCCAGTGGCGGCTCGCGATGTTCGGGATGGTCCCTTTCTTCTCCAAGGACGGCAAAGATTTTCGCCGGACCTACAACGCCCGATCGGAAACCGTGGATAGCCGTCCGACCTATCGGGGGCCGTGGCGACGGCGGCAGCTGTGCCTGATCCCCATGCAGGCCTTCTTCGAACCTAATTACGAGTCCGGCAAACCAGTGCGCTGGCGGATCGAGCGAAGCGACAAGACGGCGTTCACCGTCGCCGCGTTGTGGGATACCTGGAAACCGTCAGACCGGGAACCGCTGCATTCGTTCTCGATGCTGACGATCAACGCCGACGACCATCCGGTCATGGGCCGATTCCATGCGCCCGGCGACGAGAAACGCAGCCTGGTGATCGTCCCCGCCAAGTCGCGCGCGCAGTGGCTCGAAGGAGGAGATCCGCGCGGTCTGCTGAATCCGATGCCGGCCGACGAGTTCACCAGTGAACCCGCACCGCTGCCGCCGCGGGTCCGGAAGTCCGGCGACTGATCCGGGCCGGCGGCGGCGCAGCGTATTTGGCGGTCGGTGCTCAGTTAGGCCGCATCTGGTCCGTGCGGCGGATGGTTTCCGCCATCTTGCGATCGGCCTCGCTCATCGTCGGTGTCATCGCGGTCCGGTCGCCGGCGGTTGGCGTACCGAGGAGGGCGGGCCTCATCCTGTCGGTGTTGGTAATGGTCTCCCGGGCCATCCGGTCGGCTTCGCTGATGCGAGGCGCCATTGAAGGCTCGGCGGGGCTCAGGACGGAAGCGGCCAGTCCGGGAGGCACCATCATCTCGGCGCTGCGGTTGAGCATTTCACCGCTGGTGGCATTGTTCTGGGCGAAGGCGCCTGCGGATACCAGCAGGAAGGTCGAGAGGACTGCGGCGTTGATCTTGTTCATATAAACCTCGGATGTGTTGGTTCGTAAGGACGAAAGCGTCGTCACATCCACTACTACGCGGCAGTCGATCAGATGGATGCACAGCGGCCCGCGGCCCGACCGGGCGCCGGGCGGGACCGGGAGGGGTCGACGCTACTCAGCCGACCGGTTCCTTCCATCCCGGCTCTCCCGGGGCGACACAGCGGAACCGGAGATCGCCGAATGCCGGCTGTCCTGGGCCACCGGCGTCGGCGCTCGAGCGCATGAGCTGTTTTCCCTGGTCGAAACAAAACCGGATGGCCCGCTGATAGTCCTCGTCCTCGACACCGGGGGTGCGGGCACCGGGTTCACTGTCGATAGAGTATTGGCCATTGCCGATCGGCACCGGCTCAGGGTAGGTCACACAGCCCCCAATGCCGGAGGCCATGGCGATTGCGGCGAGGAGGTGTCTCATCGGAGCGGCCTGCTCGTGATCATTGGGATGACAGCAGAAGGTGCACGACCAGCGCCACGCCGACTGCGGCGACCGACAGCGTGACGAACGCCGACAGGTTGGCCCAGTAGCGATGCGGTATTTCGATCGGCCGCAGCAATTTGAGCACTTTGCGGTATTGAACCGTCGCCAGAACGGCGGCGATGCTTCCCAGCGCAACCAGCGCGGTCCCGATCCAGAACGACATCTGAACGTCCGGTGACGGCACGGGCGGCTGTCTGAGCATCCTCACGAACAGGCCGAAGCGCTCGATTGCGAACCCGAATGCCATCAGCGCCAAGGAGGTGCGATTCCAGGCAAGCAAGGTTCGCTCGGCAGCAAAGAAGACTCGGGGATCGTTCAAATCAGACATGGTGCCTCTCAGCGCTTGCCCGGCGCCGAGCGGCCGGCGACCGCTCCGGCCGATGCGGTGCGCTGGGTCCGATGGGTTCCGTGGACATGGCCCAGGCGGCTGGACGGCGGAGCCGCCTCGCCTTCGGCCGCTTCGCGGGCAAGTCCATTAAGTATTCCGCAGTCGGCCGACTGGGTCGCCTGCCGGCACTGGTCGCGCAATGCGCGCAGTTGTTTCTGCAAGGTCCGCAACTCGGCAATGCGGGTTTCCACATGTTCCATATGCTCGTCCAGCATCCGGTTGACCGCGCCGCAGTCCTCCGCCGGAGCGTCCTTGAAGCGCAGGAGGATGCGAACTTCGTCCAGCGTCATGTCGAGCGACCGGCAGTGCCGGATGAAGGCAAGGCGGTCGACCTGGTCCTGCCCGTAGACCCGGTAGTTGCCCTGCGTTCGGGGTGCCGGCGGCAAGAGGCCTTCCCGCTCGTAGTAGCGGATGGTCTCCACTGCAGTGGCGGCAGCCTGGGACAGTTCTCCGATCTTCATGCTCCGATGATACCCGTGCGCCACCGGGGCGCAGCCGGTGGCAGTACCATGCTGCCGGTCAATCGGACGGCGGGAGGGCGGCGGTGCTGATCAATTGCGTGGTGTACAAGAAGGGTGTCCGGCTGAAGGAAGTGTCCATGGCCGATGTCGCCACCTCGCTCGCGAGCCCCGATTGCTTCGTCTGGGTGGCCTTGAACGAGCCGACCGAGCAGGAGCTGAGCGCCTGGCAGTCGGAGTTCGAACTGCACGACCTTGCGATCGAGGACGTGCTGCATGGCGAGCAGCGGCCCAAGATCGAGGAATACGACGCAACCCTGTTCGTGGTCCTGCACATGGTGGACTACAAGGCACGGGATCTGCGTGTCGGCGAGGTCAACGTGTTCGTGGGCAGCAACTTCGTTCTGACCGTGCGGCGGGGCAGCCAGCACAGTCTTCAGGGCGTGCGCCATCGCGCGGAGCGCGAACCCGACCTGCTTCAGTACGGGCCCGGCTACGTGTTCTATGCCCTGACCGATGCGATCGTCGATCTCTATTTTCCGGTTGTCGAGGCGCTGGAGCATGATCTGGAAGGTATCGAGGCCGACATGTTTTCCATCGATGGCGGCAAAGAGAATATCCGCAGGCTCTATCACCTGAAGCAGCAGGTCGAGCGACTGCGCCATTCGGTGGCCCCGCTCAGCGACGCGATCGGCAAGCTGTTCAGCGGCGCCCGCGTCCCGACGGTGGTCGCCAGCAGCAGCAAGTACTTTCGCGATGTCCACGACCATTTGCAGTCGATCACCAGCGCCATCGACACGCTGCGCGACACAATTGCCACGGCAATCAATGCCAACCTGGCGCTGGTCACTATCGAGCAGAGCGAAATCTCCAAACGCCTGGCCGCCTGGGCTGCGATATTCGCGGCGATGACTGCGCTGGCTGGCATCTGGGGCATGAATTTCCGGCATATGCCGGAACTTGATTTCCTCTACGGCTATCCGGCCGCGCTGGGTGCGATGGTCGTGGTCGCGGTCGTGCTGTACCGACGTTTCCGACGGGTTGGCTGGATTTAGGAGCCTGTCGCTTTTGACGGCCGACCGTCGTTGCCCGATGCCGGTGGCCCGGACGCCGGCATTCGTCGGCCCTGGTTCCACCAGATCAGTCCGATCAGCAGCAACGCGGGGATGAAGAACCACTGAGGATTGGTCTGGTCGGACGGCACGGTCAGGCTCTCGATCTCCCAGCCCTGCTCGAAGCCGGATTTCTGGGCCGTCGACCCGAACCTGACGCTGGCAATCTGGAGCTTGCCGCCGAAAGGCACGATCATCAGCCCGGCTTCCGCCAGCCGCTTGCGTGGCTCATCCGGTGGGCCCAGGCGCAGCGCCAGCGCCTTGCTGCTGTCCTCGCCTTCGATAGTGGTCCCCGTGATCCGCACCATGAAGCGGCCTTCCTTGGGGATGTCGTTGACCACCTTGGACCACTCGGCGGCCGGCACGGTCCGGTAGGGAGCCTCGACCTTGTCCATCAGGAAGTTGGGTCGGAACAGCACGAACACGGCAGCCAGGAGAGCCAGGTTCTCCCACCAGCGCGAACGGGTGCGGAACCAGCTCATCGTAACGGCGGCAAAGACCAGCATTGCGACGATCGAGGAGAACACCACCACCAGACCGGAAAACCAGCTGGCGATGCCGACCAGCAGCAGCTGCGGGTTGAACATCCAGAGAAACGGCAGGATCACCGTACGCAGGGCATAGGTGCTTCCCTGGATACCGGTCTTGATCGGATCCTCCCCCGATATGGCGGCCGCTGCGAAAGTGGCCAGCCCGACCGGGGGCGTGATGTCGCCCATGATCCCGTAGTAGAAGACAAACAGGTGGACGGCAATCAGCGGGATGATCATTCCGCTCTCCGCGCCGAGCTCCACGATGACCGGCGCCATCAGGCTGGCGACCAGAATGTAGTTGGCGGTGGTCGGCACCCCCAGACCGAGCACCAGGCAGACAAAGGCGGTGAACAGCAGCATCAGCAGCACGTTGCCGCCGCTGATCAGTTCCACGAGGTCCGTCATCCGGAAGCCGAGACCGGTAAGGGTGATGGTGCCGACGATGATGCCGGCGGTGGCGGTGGCCACGGAGATGTTGACCATGTTCCGGGCGCCGGTCGCCAGTCCGTGAAAGGCATCCATGCCCCCCCGGGTCAGGTCCGCAATGGCTCTGCCCGCCTCAGCCCTGAACAGGCTGATCAGGACATGCTGGGTCAGCATCAGGAAGAGCAGGGTGACGCAGGCCCAGAACGCGGCCAGCGAGGGGGACGTCTCCTCGATCATCAGCATCCAGATGAGCACGCCGATCGGGATCAGGAAGTGAAGGCCCGCGCGCACCGTCGGCCAGGTCTCGGGCCGAATCGGATTCTTGATGTCGATGTCATGCGGCAGGTCCGGCGCCTTCGCCGCCTGCCAGGTCGACAGCAGATAGAGGGTTGCCATGATGGCGGCGATCGCGCCGGCAGCATTGTCGCCGAGGGCCGCGCGCGCACCGAGTATCGCGTAGTAGACCGCCCCGATCACGACGATGCTGCCGGACATCCCGAGCCCGAAGCCCTTGGCTTTGCTGACCAGCGACCGGGTCTGGCCGGACACCATCGGTTCCAGCCCGAGCTTCAAGGCTTCCAGGTGCACGATGTAGAACAGTCCGATGTAGGAAAGGACCGCCGGCAGGATCGCATGCTTGACGACGTCGGCATAGGGAATGCCGACGTACTCGGTCATCAGGAAGGCGGCTGCGCCCATTACCGGCGGCATGATCTGGCCGTTGACCGAGGCCATGGTTTCGATGGCGCCTGCCTTGATGCCGCCGTAGCCGGCGCGTTTCATCAGCGGGATGGTGAAGATGCCGCCGGAGACCACATTGGCGACTGACGATCCCGAGACGACGCCGTTGAGGGCGGAGGAGACGACAGCCACCTTGGCGGGTCCACCGCGCATGTGCCCGAGCGCCGCAAACGAGACCTGCATCATGTAGTTGCCGCCGCCGGCCAGATCGAGCAGGGAGCCGAACAGGACGTAGACGAAGATGGTCGATACCGATACGCCGAGTGCCACGCCGAACACGCCTTCGGTGGTCAGCCACATCTGCGACATGGTGCGCGATATGGAAGCACCCTTGTGCATCAGCACGTCCGGCATGTAGGGGCCCGCGAACACGTAGATCAGGCAGATGATGGCCAGCATGGCCATCGGCCATCCGACCGCACGGCGGGTCGCCTCCAGGAGCAGCAGCATGCCGATCACGCCCGTCCAGAGATCGAAACTGATGGGTTGGCCGGGGCGCTGCGCCAGTTCGCGATAGAACACCATCAGGTAGGTCCCGCAGAAGGCGGCGACCACGGCCAGGATCCAGTCGTTCAACGGCACCCGGTCCCGAGGCGAGCGCCGCCAGGCAGGGTAGGCGATGAACGCCAGGAACAGGCCGATGCCGAGGTGCATCGCGCGGGCTTCGGTGTCATTGACGATGCCGAACCCCAGGGCGAACGGCAGCGGGCTGGCATAGAAAAGCTGAGCCAGCGACCAGAGCACCGCCAGCGCGGTGATGAATCCGCCTACTGCGCCGGTCGGCTCCCGCGCGCCGGTGTCGACCTCGGCCACCAGTTCGTGAAGTCTCGAGGCGTCGGGTACGACCACTTCCGGCGTTGTCTGAGCCATGGCTGCTTCAAGGTCGGGATGCTGCCGGAGGGCGGGCGCCCTCCGGTAATCGAAGCGGGGCCTGGACGGCCCGCTACTTCTTGCAGGCGCTTACTTCATCCAGCCCTTTTCCTTGTAGTACCGGACCGCACCTTCATGCAGCGGTGCCGACAGCCCGTTCTTGGCCATATCCTCCGCCTTCAGGTTGGCCAGCGCCGGGTGCAGTTTCTTGAACTCGTCGAAATTGTCGAACACCGCCTTGACGACCTGGTAAACGGTTTCAGCCGGTGTCTTGCTTGATGCCACCACGGTAGCCAGGACACCGTAGGTCTCTGTCGCCTGTGGATTATTGGGGTAGAGGCCGCCGGGAATGGTTGCCTTGGCGTAGTACGGGTGGTCGGCCACCAGCTTGTCCACCGCAGGGCCTTGCAGGGCTACCAGCTTGGCACCACAGGTCGTGGTCGGATCCTGGATGTTGGCGCTGGGATGGCCAACCGCGTAGAAGAACCCATCGATCTTGCCGTCGCACAGGGCCGGGCCATGCTCGTCCGCCTTCAGCTCGGACGCCAGCGAGAAATCACTCATCTTCCAGTTGATGGCGGCAAGGAGCTGATCCATCGAGGCGCGCGTGCCGGATCCCGGGTTGCCCACGTTGAACCGCTTGCCCTTGAAGTCTTCGAACTTCGTGACGTTCGCTTCTTTGCGGGCCACTACGGTGAAGGGCTCCGGATGCACCGAGAGGACCGCCCGCAGATCCGGATAGGCGCCGCTTTCCTTGAACTGGCCGACGCCCTTGAAGCCGTTGAACTGGACGTCGGATTGCGCGAACCCCATGTCGAGTTCGCCGGCCTTGATCGTGTTCACGTTGAATACCGAGCCGCCGGTCGACTCCACCGAGCAGCGGATATTGTGTTTGGCCCGGTCCTTGTTGACCAGGCGGCAGATCGCGCCGCCCGCGGCGTAGTAGACACCGGTGACGCCACCGGTGCCGATGGTCATGAACTTCTGCTGGGCCACGGCGGGTGCCGCAGCGGACACGACGACTGCGGCCAGTACGGCGGACGCAGTGCGCGACAGCGCGTGCAGCCGGGCGGGAGAATTCAGGGGGTTCTTCATCACAGTCCTCTCTTTGGTGTGGAAATCATTGGTTCGCCCGGGCGGCAACCGCCTCGAGCGTCTGGTGGAGCGCACGATCGAGTCTGAGCACGATCTGCTCGACCTCGGTCGCCGAAACAATGAAGGGTGGTGCCAGCAGGACGTGATCGCCCCGCCGCCCGTCGATCGTGCCACCCATCGGATAGCACATCAGTCCGTGTTCCATAGCGACCCGCTTGAGCGTTGCGTTCAACTGCAATTCCGGCTCGAACGGCTGCTTGGAGTCACGGTCGGAGACGAACTCCAATCCGATGAACAGCCCGCGACCGCGGATGTCTCCGACGTGCGGGTGATTGCCGAATGTGTCCCGCAAGGGCGGCCATCAGGAGATCGCCACGGTCCCGTACCTGTGCGAGCAGGTCGTCCCGCTCGATGACCTGCTGCACCGCCAGCGCTGCCGCGCAGGCGACCGCATGGCCCAGGTAGGTGTGGCCGTGCTGGAAGAAGCCGCTGCCCTGGCGCATGGCGTCCACGATCTTGGCCTGCGCCAGAACCGCCCCGATCGGCTGGAATCCGCCACCCAGTCCCTTGGCGATCACCAGCAGGTCGGGCGCGACACCTTCGGCTTCACAGGCGTGCAACGTGCCGCAGCGACCCATGCCGCACATCACTTCGTCCAGGATCAGCAGGATGCCATGGCGATCGCACACCTCGCGGACCCGCCGGAAGTATCCCGGCACGGGTGTCAGCACCCCGGCGGTGGCGCCACCGATGGTTTCCGCGATGAAGCCGATCACCTGGTCAGCCCCGACCCGGAGGATCGTCTGCTCGAGTTCCTGCGCCAATCGCTCGCCGTACGATTCCGGACTTTCCTGCTGCGAGCGATCCCGGTATTCGTAGCAGGGTGAGACGTGTTCGACGTCGATCAGCAACGGGGCGAACTGGGCCCGCCGCCACGCATTGCCGCCAACCGCCAGCGCGCCGAGCGTGTTGCCGTGGTAGCTCTGGCGCCGCGCGATGAACCGGCTGCGGCGGGGCTGGCCGATCTCGACGAAATACTGCCTGGCCATCTTGAGGGCGGCCTCGACGCCCTCGGACCCGCCCGACACGAAATAGGCGTGGCTGGTACCGCGGGGGGCTCCTTCGATCAGCCTTGCCGCCAGTTGCTCCGCAACCTCGGTGGTGAAAAAGCTGGTATGCGCGTACGCGAGCTGGTCGATCTGGGCATGCATTGCCGCCAGGACGTCGGGGTGACCGTGTCCGAGGCAGGAAACGGCGGCACCACCGGATGCATCGAGGTACTCCCGGCCTTCGCTGTCCTTGAGCCAGACGCCGCGCCCGGACACGGCGGTCGGGAATCGACGCGACAGGTGGCGATGAAAGACGGCGCTCATGATTGACTCCGGTCGTCTGCTTCAGCGTTGCGGCAGATGGTCCCAGCCGGGTTCTTCGCGACTGAGGATGCGTTTGATCGAATCGAGGAAAAGGTCGCTCTGCTGGCGTTCGCCGGCGATCTGGCGGCCGACCTGCTCGCAGAGGGATTCCGGAATCCGCCGCAGCGGCTTGCCGTCGGCCGCCCTGCACGGCGAGCACCTGATGCATGCAGGCGCGTTCCAGGTAGTAGAGGTCGTCGAATGCCCAGGCCACGCTGGCCGCGACCACCGTCACCCCGTGGCTGGCAGAAAACAGCACATCCTTGCCGTTCAATGCGGTTGCGATCCGCTGGCCTTCGGCTTCGTCCAGTGCCAGGCCACGGTATTCGTCGTCATAGCCGACCCGGTTCCAGAATCGAAGGGTGTTCTGATTGCACCATTCGAGCCGGCCATTCTCGACCAGGGTCAGGGCGGTGGCATAGGGCATGTGGGTGTGCAGGACGCAGCGGGCGTGCGAGTTCAGCCGGTGAATCCAGCTGTGAATGAAGAAGGCGGTCGGTTCCAGGCGATGGCGGCCTTCGAGTACCTCACCGGCGCCGTTGATCAGCAGGATGTCGGCCGCGGTCACTTCGCTCCAGTGAAGGCCCTGCGGATTGATCAGGTAGCGGTCTGCCGCAAGTTCCAGGCTGAAGTGGTTGCAGACTCCTTCGTTGAGTTCCAGTCGTGCCGCCCAGCGCAGCGCCGCTGCAAGGTCGATGCGGCCCTGGTTGGCAGACGCCGGGCTGACCCGGATCGCCGCGGCGTCGTTCCCGACGGCAGGCGACGCGTCGCGGATTGCCTCATGATCGGTCTGGTGATCGGTTTGCGAAGTGCGCAGCACGACGTATCTCCGTCATTTGCGCGGCTAGATTTAGTACACCGTCAGTAGCACCGGTACCCGCGATACCGGACTCATGCTTCTCAGTTTCCCGGCAGGCACACCTTGCGGCCATCCGGCAGCGACACGACCTCGACCGCCATGCCGTACAAGCGGCTGAGCAGGTTCGAGTCCATGACCTGGTCGAGGCGCCCTGGCGCAGGATCGCGCCATCCCGGATCAGCGCCGCCCGGTCGCCCGATCGCCAGCACGTGGTCCGGGTCGTGGCTGGACAGCAGGATGCCGATGCCCTGGCCGGCAAGGCTGCGAATCTGCTTCAGCACCAGCGACTGATTGCCGTAGTCAAGGCCGGCGGTCGGTTCGTCCATGACGAGGTAACGCCGCATCGCCGGCCAGGGCGCGGGCGATCAGCACCAGTTGCCGCTGTCCGCCGGACAGGCGGCTGTAGTCGGCTTCGGCGAGATCGGCAATGCCCAGTCGGGACAGCGCGGCATCTACCCGGCGTCGATCTTTTCGTCCCGGCCGTGAGAACAGATCCAGGTGGGGCGTGCGTCCCATCAACACCACGTCGCTGACGGTGAAGGGAAACGCCGGCGCGTGCGCCTGGGGTACGTAGGCGATCCGCCGCGCGATCGCGCGCCGGGAAAGCGCGGACATCCGCGTGCCGTCGAGGTCGACCGTTCCCGCCAGGGGCGGCAGCAGGCCGAGCAGCGTGCGGAACAGGGTCGTCTTGCCACAGCCGTTCGGGCCCAGCAGGCAGAACACTTCGCCGGTCGCAATGGCAATCGAGATTCCGGCAACCACCGTCCGCTCGCCATGGCCGACGGCAAGCCCTTCGGCAACCAGGCTCATCGGTATTCGCCTCGCCGCGTCGTCCTCAGACCCAACCTCTACGCCCCCGGGCAAGCAGCCAGAGAAAGAAGGGAGCGCCGACCACGGCGGTGAGTATGCCGAGCGGCACTTCATTCTCCGACAGCGATCGGGCCAGGGTATCGACCAGCAGCAGGTAGGCAGCGCCGAGCAGGACGCTTGCCGGCAGTAAACGCGAAAACGCCGGCCCGACCAGCATTCTCGCGATATGCGGCATTACCAGCCCGACCCAGCCGATCACGCCCGCAATGGCCACCACGCTGGATGTCATCAGGGTAGCGCAGCCGATCACCAGCAGACGGGTGCGCCGGACTGGAATGCCGAGGGCCGACGCCTCGTCATCGTCCAGCGACAGCACACCGATGCGCCAGCGAAGCGCGAGCAGCGGCACCAGGCCTATCGCGGCGAACGGCAGGACGGCGAGCAGGTCGCTCCCGGTAACCGGGGCAAGACTTCCCAGAAGCCAGAAGGTGATGGCAGGGAGCTGATCGTAGGGATCCGCAAGCACTTTCACCAGTGAGGTGCAGGCGCCGGCCAGGGAGCCGATCACCACGCCCCCGAGGATCAGCGTCAATACCGATTCGCGCCCGCGGGTCGAGGCGACCACCGCGGCCACCAGGCCGACGGCGGCCAGGCCTCCCAGGAACGCCAGGGCCTGGATGCCGCCGACCGGCAGCGACAGGAAGATGCCGAGAATCGCGCCCAGTCCCGCCCCGGCGGAGACGCCCAGGATATCCGGGGATACCAGCGGGTTGCGGAAGATCGCCTGGTAACTGGTACCGGCGGCGGCAAGGCAGCCACCTACCGCGATGGCAGCCACCGCGCGAGGCAGGCGGATCCCGAAGAGGACGGTGTCGATCGCGGCCGCGTCCCCCACCGCCGGGCCGGCACCGCGAAAGCGATCGAGCAGGCTGGCAAGCGCCTGCGGAAGTGTCACCGGATAGGCCCCGACCGTCAGCGAATAGAGTGCGAGCAGAAACAGCGCGACCGCTATCAGCGCCAGTGGAGAAGGGGCACGCCCGCGAGGCGGAACGCTGGAAACCGGCTGGTTCACACCAAAGCGGGCGTACCAGCCGATGGGACTGCTCGGGAATCAGATGACATGGGACACATTGCGTTGAATTGTCGCATTCAACGCTGCGATCAGGCTCACCGCCCGGTCGTGATTTTGCCGCTCACTTGAGGTGGATCGTCACCAGGGCTTTCATGGCCAGCCCGTCCGGCAAGTCGGCGACGATTCTCAGCCAGTTGCCGAAGTGGCGCACGCGCAGAAAGCTGTCGTGGTCGGTGCTGCGAGGCAGTTCGAAGCCCGTCCCTTCGTCGATCCAGCGCATGCCATCGGCGGACAACTGCACCCGGATCGCCGGCTGGCCGGACGGTTTTCCTGGCGGCAGCCTGGCGCCGGCAGACCAGTCGTCGCTGCCGATCCTGAAGGCCAACGCGCGCACGAAGACGATCGCCTCCGTCGCCCAGCCGGCCTCGTAGGGCTCAGTCGCGGCGGTGCCCTGCCATATCTCGTTGCGCGCGATGACGGCGGTCTGGCTTTCCCGGATCATTTCAGAAGTCCCCCGACAGGCAGACGCTGTCCAGGTAGAGGAAGGCTCGCTTGTCGGTGTCGGTCTCGACGAAAAACGCGAGGTTCAGCATGCACCAGAGGTTGCGCATCGCCGGAATGCGGATCGACTCGAAGCCGGACAGGTCGAAGCGGCGATCGTTGCAGCGAAAGCCGGTGGCCTGCATGGTCGCGAGATCGAAGTCGAGGCAGGCGTAGTGCCAGTTCACCTTGGTCGGGATCTCGTTGTAGCAGAGCCGCTGATGCCCGCCCGGCAGGTCCTCCCAATCCTCGGGCGAGAGGTGGTAGTGACTGACGGTCTTGTTTTCGGTGCCGATCGGCGTGAAAGGTCGTTGGTTTGACGCTTGAACTGCCATTTCTGGACGTGCTCGCCGTCGAGTGCGTTCAGGAAGCGCAGGTGCGGCATGATCCGCTAGGCATCGGCATCCTGATCGCCGCTCTGAAGGTCGTAGAGAAAGCCGATCGACCGGACATCGGTCTCAGACAGCTGCATCTCGCTCGCTTCGGGCTTGAAGGTGAAATAGAACTCTACGCGGATCGGGCCGACCGTTCGCGGAAAGTCAGGCGCTTGATCGCGACGTTCTGCGCGCCCTTGCGCGGTCTGCTCGCAATCTTCAGCGCATAGCTGCCGTCCGCCGAACCGTGGCTGCCGAAGTCCCATGTACCGAGGGTCGATAGCATCGCCTGCGAGTGCTGCGCATAGCCTGGCAGCATGACGTCGAGCGAGTCCTCGTAGTTGCCGACCAGTTGCGTCCAGCCGCAGAAGCCGCGATCGAAATCGTCGAAGGCAGATGATCCGCGGCAGCGGATCGAAACGGCTGAGGCGCGGGTCCGCCAGCCGGATCGCGCTGAGCATGTCGTCTGAGTTCATGAAATCCTTGAGGTCAGGTGTAGTCAGAGGCCCGGGTGATCTGGTGGAGCCTGCCCGCGATCACCCCTTGGTGGCGCCCGCGGTCAGGCCCTCGACCAGGTGGCGCTGGGCGAGCACGACGAAGGCAAGGACCGGCAGCAGATGCAGTGTCACGGCGGCGAACAGGACTCCCCAGTCCACGCCCATCGACCGCACCGGTCATCTCTGCCAGAACCAGGGGTGCGGTCTTGGCCGCTTTGGTGGTGAAGATGAATGCGAACAGAAACTCGTTCCAGGCGAAGACGATGACGAACACGGCGACCGCGATCATGCCCTGGATCGCCAGCGGAAAAATCACCCGCCGGATCATCTGCAGATGACTGGCGCCATCGACCAATCGCCGCTTCGTCGATTTCCATCGGGATCTGATCGATGAAGGTGCGCATGACCATCGTGCCGAGCGACACGAAAAAGGTGGCATAGAGAATGATCAGGATCAGGTGAGTGTCGTTGAGCCTGAGCCAGTTCACGATCGGGAACAGCGGCAGCGTCGTCACGATCGGCGGGATCAGTCGCAGGAAGACCAGCCCTAGAGCGGACATCATCATCGTCCGCGAGCGGTAGCGGGAATACGCATAGCCCGCAAGCGCGCTCGCCAGGACGGCGAGAATGGTGGCGAACCCGGTGACGATCAGGCTGTTGATCATGCCCGCGAGGAAATCCGGCCATTGCCCCAGCAGAGCCCGGTAACTGTCCAGAGTCGGCCAGAATAGAACGGGCGCGCCGGCGTCGAAGATCTCGCGGGGTGGCCGCAGCGAGGCCAACGCCATCAAGGCGACGGGGCCGATCGACCACGCGACCAGCAACACCAGGGCGACTGCCTTCCCAGCCGTGACGAGCGGTCGTCTCATTCGGTGGCGGGGCCTGCAAAGAGGCTGCGATAGGAGCGCTTGAGATAAACGAAAGCGACCAGGGCCGAGACGACCACCATGATCCAGCCCGTCGCGGTAGCGACTCCGAATCGGTTGTACCGGAATGCCTCGACATAGAGGTAGAGAGCGACCACTTCCGTCGAGCGCGCCGGGCCGCCCTGGGTGGTCAGCCAGACCTCTGAGAACAGCCGGAAGGCGAAGATGTAGCGGAACAGCATCGCCACGGCGATAGCGGGCTTGAGCAGCGGCAGCGTGATACGGCGGAATTGCGCCCAGGGCCCGGCGCCGTCCACGGTCGCAGCCTCGTAGAGTTCACGAGGCAGCGCAAGACGCGCCGCGTAGAGGATGACGAAGGTGAACGGCAGGTGCAGCCAGATCGAGATGCAGCGAAATCACCCCCAGTCCATGCCAGGGGTTGACGCGCCCATTCGAGCGGACCGAGTCCCGACCGCTTGCAGCAATCGGGTCAGCGAACCGATCTCAGGGTCAAGACAGGAAGCGCCAGATGACGACGGCACCGACTTCGCTCACCGCATAAGGCGCGAGCATGACGGCCATCAGCAGGGGTTTGAAGGGGACACCGCTGGCGAACAGCAAGGCGACCGCAAGGCCGACCAGCATTTCAAGGTGAACGACGACCGCCACGACGAGGAGGGTGTTGAAAAGTGCCCGCCAGAAGTAGCGGTCCGACAGCACCGTGATGTAATTGTCGGCGCCGACGAAACTCGCAGCCTGACCGAAGCTGGATTGGTGCAGAGACAGCCAGAAGACGTGGCAGGCCGGCACGATCAGCACCGTGGCCACGAGCACCCAACTCGGCGCGACCATGAGCACGGCCCCACGCCTGCCGAGGATCGGGAAACTTCGTCGTGCCGTCAAGGTCATGAGGCAGGCCCGGGTCAGGGAACTATCCGGAACTGTGCGAGCCTGTCGCGGTCTACGCTGACGCCGAGGCCGGGCCCATCGGGGACCGGCAGCGTGCCGTCCGCCAGGAGTGACGCGTCACCGACCGCCTCGGTGGTCAGGCTCTCGCGCAGCGGATTGCGATAGACCATGCATTCGAAGGTCCAGAACGATTCTGCTGCAGCGGCGAGCTGCAGGCTGGCGGCAACGCACAGGGCGCCCGACCATCCGACATGCGGCGCGTAGCGGATACCATGGACTGCCGCGAGTTCTGCGATGCGCCAGGTCTCGCTGATACCGCCCGAGCGCGCGACATCGGGTTGGATCAGGCCGATGCTGCGGTCACTCAACGAGACCAGTGCATCCTTGGCGGTGAAGTCGCTTTCTCCGGCTGCCAGGCGTATCGGCAGGCTGCGGGCCAGCTTCCGATAACCTTCCCGATCTTCCGGGCGGATCGGCTCTTCGAAGAAGCGGTAGTCGAGATCGGCGAGCCGACGGCCGACGAGGATGGCGTCGTCGACGTCGTAGGCCCAGTTGGCGTCGGCGCCGAGCATCACCGCATCGCCCACCAGCTTTCTGACGAGGCCGGCGCGAGCGATCGCCTGGCCGACGTCCTGGCCGAGCTTTACCTTGATCTGGGTGAACCCCGCCGCCAGCGCCGCGTCGACTTCGGTTTGCAGAGTAGCGTCATCCAGCCAGTTCAGCGATGACGCATAGGCGGCCACGCGCTGTCTTCCGATGCCGCCCAGCAGACGGGAGACCGGCAAACCGGCAGCCTTGCCAGCCAGGTCCCAGAGTGCGGTATCCAGGCCGGCAATCGCCTCCACCAGCATGCCGCCGGTACGGCCGGACAGGGGCGAGCGCATCAGGCGCCACAGGCGCCGCCGGTCGAGCGGATCTTCCCCCTGCAGCAATGGCGCCAGCACTTCGTCGATGAAGGCGGCATAGGCGAGAGCGCCGCGCCGCGCCAGGCATTCGCCCCAGCCGACCAGTCCGTCGGTGGTCTCGATTTCCACGACAACAATCTCGATGGCAGCGTAGGTCGCCTGGGAGGTACGTTGCGGGTTGGGCAGTGTCGCGCGCAGCGGGTGCGCGACCACTCTGCTGATCCGGCCGGTACTGCCTATTGTCATGGCGGTTTGCGCGATCGTCTGCATAGAAGCATCCGGGCCTGGGAAGTGGTGGCAACTTAGCAGATAAGTTACTACGTTGCAATTCCAGTGAGGCTGCCGGATACTTCCCCTACCAAAGCCGATATCAGTTCATGCCAAAGAAGGAATCCATCGACGAAGCGGTCACGAGCGCGAGCGGGCGGGCGTCCGGGAAAGTTCCTGGCGCCGGATCGTTCGGCGCGCTCCTGGACGGCGACGAGCTCCTTCCCACCCGCCTGGGAGACCGCGTTCTGGCGCGCCTGTCCGGAGCCATTGCCGACGGCCGGCTGAAGCCCGGTGACCCGATTCCGTCGGAGAGCAGCATCGCCGCCGCATTCGGCGTTTCCAAGCAGATAGCGCGCGAAGTGATCCGGGAACTGGCGGCAATGGGCGTGATCCACGTCCAGCAAGGCAAGACATCGAGAGTCCGGGTGATCGACGGCGCTCCGATGGGCCGCTTCTTTCGCCTGGCGGTCGGCGATGGCGTCGAGGGGCTGGTGCAGGCCGTTGAGCTGCGTCGGATCCTGGAGCCTGGCATCGCCCAACTGGCAGCGACGCGGCGTACTGCGGTCGACGTGGCGGCACTGCGCGAAGATCTCGAACGGATGCACGCGAGCCTGGGTCACGCGGGGCAGTGGATCGAGGCGGACCTCGATTTCCACCGCAGGATCGCCCGGATGAGCGGCAACCGTCTCATCGAGCTGCAGTTGCAGGCACTTGAACCGGTTATCCGCGGCATGATGGAGCGATTCAACGAGCGCAACCGCCGGACTCTGGACGATTGGCGTAGAACCCTGGCGCGTCACGACAAGGTCTTTCGCGCCATCGAGAAGGGCAGTGCCCGCCAGGCTGCAGCGGCGATGACGGCGCATTTCGAGGACGCTTCGGTGGCAATCGACGAGGTATCGGGACGGCAACCTGACTGAAACGTAATAGGAGACGACATGGACACGATTCGTAGGGCGCTGGTGGGTGGTGCATTGGGCGCCGTGGGGACACACTACCTGCCGTTGGCGCAGGCCCAGGACAAGGCCCCGCTTCAGGTGTTCGCTCATCGTGTGATGAAGACGGTGTCGGTCGGTTCCGCCGGCGATGCGACGGCGGCATTTTCCAAGGCGACCGGATCGCCGGTCGAATGGACGACCTTCGACACCGGGCCACTGCAGGAGCGGCTTTTTCGCGAAGCGTCGCTTGCGGAGACTGCGGTGGATGTCGGGTTCATCCTCAACACCCAGGCAGTGCCGCGGATTGCCGGGCTGTTCGAGCCGTTGGCCCCGTTCATGGCGAAGTCGCCGATCGAAGCGCCCGATGACATCTTCCCGGGTCTGATCAGCGGTATGACCGTTGGCGGCGAGCTGATCGCCATGCCTTTTCGCCATGCGTCTTCGGGCTTGCACTACAACGAGGAGATTCTCGCGGAGCGCGGGTTCAACAAACCACCTGCCACCATCGAGGAGCTTGCAGAAATGGCCAAGGCCTGTACCTATCGTCGCGCGGACGGGACGGCCTGCGTCGGCTTGTGCATGCCTGGGGTCAGCTATCCCAACGTCATCGACC
This sequence comes from uncultured beta proteobacterium, assembly GCA_963834335.1. GTDB lineage: Bacteria > Pseudomonadota > Gammaproteobacteria > Burkholderiales > Burkholderiaceae_E > Lautropia. The sequence goes on from CAWIBK010000009.1 coordinate 1,823,542, forward strand.
TTGCCAGGGCCTGGGATGGAGACTTCATCACGCCGGACTTCAAGGTCGTCGCTGACCAGCCTCCGATGCTCAATGCGATCCGCCTGCTTCGATCGCTTTTCGAGGCCGGCGCTTTCCCTCGAAACTTCGCGACTCTTTCCACTGAAGACGTCAATACCTGGATGCAGACAGGGCGTGCAGCGATGAGCCTGCAAAGCATGGGACGCAACCGGATCTACAACGATCCGGCCAAGAGCAAGTTCCCCGGGCGGATCCGCACGGTCGCGCTGCCCGCATCGCGCGAGATGGCGTCAAAGTTCAAGGTGGCACCGGCAAAGGTCGAGTTCTGGGGAATGGCCATTCCCCGCAACGCAAAACGCAAGGAACTCTCTTGGGCCTTCATCCGGGAAATGGTTTCCCGGCCGGCAACCCTGATTGCGGCTCTCAACGGCAACGGTCCAGTGAGGAACTCCACCTACGACAATGCGGAGTTCAACAAGAAGGTGGCTTACGCTGACGAGGAGCGACGTGTACTGGAGGTCGCACGGGTCCCTCTGCCTGCATTCGACGACGCGGCCCGTGCCGGCGATGTCTTCAAGGAGGAGGCCGAGTCCGCAGTGCTGGGCATGAAATCTCCAGAGGAGGCCATGCGGTCTGTCGTTGCACGGGTTACGCCGATGCTGCCGAAATGAGCGCTTGACGACCGTCGGGTCCGGAACTGGCTAAGGGCGGTGGAGGCAGTCCTGACAGGGTTCAGGACGTTGAAGTCATCCGGAGTTTGAAGGGTAGGGCGGTGGCGGCCGCAATGCTGAGGACCTCGTTTTCCGACACCAGCGAACGCAGCCGCAGCGCAGGACCGGCCGGCGCGCCGGTGCGCCCTGGCAACAGGTCCTCGTCGATGCCGACCTGCAACTCTCTGAGCGGGATCGCTCCGATGCCGACGCCCCAGGCTTTCAGCACCGCCTCCTTGCGGGTCCAGACCTGGAGAAAACGGCGGGCGCGCAATTCGACCGGCTCCGCTGACAGGGCCGTCATTTCCTCGGGACTGCAGCACGACTCCATCAACGGCTGCAATTCGTCGAAGGATCGGACCACCTCGACATCGACACCGATGATCCAGGGGGCGATCGCCAGGTAACCGACGGTTTCGCTATGCGTGAGATTGAACCAGAAGGGGGGCTGAGCCGATTCCGGTTTCCCGGGGAGTCCGTCGCTATCCGCCAGCACCGGTTTGCCCTCTGCGGTGGTGGCCAGGCGAACCTGATCGGGGGGGACGTCCAAGCGCGCACCCAGCAGTCGGCGCATCCCGGCATGCGCGGCAACGAAGCGCGTCCGATGCCGCTCGAAGCGAAACCGGGCGGCGCGTGTCAGTTCACCGTCATCGAGCAGCGCCCAGTCGCCGGGCGTGCAGGCGGTCAGGTCGAGGCGATGGCATTCGATCATCCGTTGTGCAGCGCGAGGTGGCGGCACCGCGCCGTTCTGGTCATGGACGCTGGCCTGGACGCGCAAAGTAATACCACTCGCGGCCGGGTACGGCATTCGGGCTGGGAAAGACCACATAGCCGTCCTCCGGCGCCAACAGCGCCGTGCCGTCGGCGCGGTAGGCGATCGCCTGGCCGGCGATCACACGATCGAAGGAGCGCCATTGCGCGGCAAAACGGTCTTCCGGCGACTGCCGGTCGACGACATCGCACATCTCGATCGACTCGAAGTCGGCTGATCGGGAACGAACGGCCGTCGCATCGCGGGAAACGGTGACCCGGCTATCTTCCCCGCTGCTCGGCTCGGGTTGGTCGAGCTCGAGAAGTGCAATGGCATTCTCGATTGCCTGGCGCGCGACGTGGGGAGCGTCAGGATCCGCGTGCTGCCCGCACTCCACGGTTACCGCGTAGCCTCCCTGACTGCGCATGTATTCGGTGGTTCCGATGCCGTAGGCAATGCTGCCGCCTGCTCGCCGCACGGCGCCCTTGGCATAGGCGGGAAGCCAGCCATAGACCAGCCGATTCGGTCCGACGGCCTGCGCCAACGCGGCTTCTTCGGTGGCACGGCGAAAGGGCTCGAGATCGTCCTGGTTGTCCTGGGGCCCGAAGAAGACGAAGGGTGTGCCGGCTGAGGCAAACGAGTGCAGGTCCACCAGCGCATCATGGCCAGCCATCAGCGGCGCCAGGTGATTTGCGATGCGGTCTTCAGCATTTTGAGGGTCTGCGCACGGCCGGAAATCCCGGTTGAGGTTGCGATCGCCTTCGCGTGTGCCGCGCGCGAAGGCGACCGGATTGGCAACCGGTACCAGCGTGAGGACTCCCCGGGCCAGCTTGCGTGCCCCGCTGGCGTACTCGGCTGCCACGGCGCCGATGGCCACCGCACCGCAGGTCTCGTTGCCGTGCACCGCGCCCAGGACAAGAAGGCGCGGGCCATCGGCCAATGACCGGTACTGGTGCACTTCGATCATTCCCATTCAGCTTGCCACCTCTCGAAAGCGCAATGATACAAACCCGCTCCCCTGGCTGAGCGGCGATGTTGCCGCCGCATGATAATGACTGTACGACCGGTGACAAGCGGTTGGCGGCGGGGTCGCTGTGGCCGGTCGCTGTCAGCCGAGCGCATGCGGAGATCGTTTAAGCATCATCAGTTGATAGGGAGGACGGCATGGGTTCGATGGCGGCATCGGTGGAGGGCACAACGGCGAACCGGCTGCGCCGCGTGCTGCTCGTGCTGGGTATCGGCTTGCTCGGACTGGCGGGGGGCTGCGCCACTTACATGGGCGCGCAGGTGACCGCATTTCATCAGGTGTCGCCCGAGCGCCCGCTGACCGGCCTGTCTTTCAGGATCGAACCCCTTCCGGACCAGAGAGACAGTCTCGAGTTCCAATCCTATGCCGACCTGATCCGCACGGCGTTGGAACGAAAAGGACTGGCGCCGGCGGCCGACGCGTCTGTTTCCGACCTGGCCGTGACGATTCGTTATTCGATAGACGACGGCAAGACGGTCACCCACAGCTATCCGGCTTATGGATACACCCAGGTCGGACCGGTTTGGGGATGGGTGCCGTACCCGGCGCCCGGCGGTGGCGTCCACTATGTCTGGCGGCCCACCTACCCGGTCAGCTACGGCGTGGTCGGCACCGGGTACGGCACGTCGACTGTCTACCGGCGGGAGCTTCGGGTCGAGATCACCGATCGCCGCGCCGGTGGGTCTGCCAAAGCTGACGAGCCCAGGACTCGGCGACTCTACGAAGGCAGGGTGACCAGCGAAGGCGAGTCTGCCGCACTTGCACCGGTGATGCCGGCCATGGTGAAAGCACTGTTCTACAACTTCCCGGGCGAAAGTGGTGCCACCCGAAATCTTCAGGTGGTGATCGACCCGGCGGATGATTCGGGCGCCACCCCCAGGCCTTGAAACGCTGGCCCTACCCCTGAACTAATCCAGCCCTGAGCTGACCAGCCCTGACCAGCCCTGAGCTAACCCAGCCTGTCCCAGAATCCCGGCAGGCTGCAGGCGGGCACAGCGACGCCCAGGAGACAGCCCACGGTGGCATACAGTTCCCCGTTCTGATCCTTGACCCGATAGACCTCCTGATGGCCTTCCGAGGTCGTGCGGATCCACAGGCCTGGTCCCTGGGGCATCCGGCTGATGCCGAGGAGGGCGGCGCGGCGCGCGTGAGCCCACCGATCAGCCGCACTACTCCCGGGACCGGCGGCTTGCTCGTTCTGCCAGGCATAGCGGGCCGGGAATAAGCTTCGGGGCAGGTTGGCCGCTGCTCTACCCAGTGAAACCAGTACGCGGTGGCGCCAGGAAAAGATGGGATCGTCGCCGACGTCGACAAGCTTGTCGGCGTCGGCAGGGGGGTCGGCTTCGGCCGGCTCCGGATGGGGCAATGGAATAGACATCTGGCTTCCTTCCAATCTGCATGACAAACAATGCAAGCCCTATGCCTGCCGTTTGTCAGAAACCGCAAAATGAAATCAGGCAGCCAGTCCTGAATCCGTTGAACGTCGACCTGCTATGGGCACGTCGAAGGAGACCACGACGGGGTATATTGCGCAATAGCGTGAGGGCCGATGTGCGAGATTTTGTGAGATATCTTTGACATTTTGTGCGGCGTGCGTTGCGCCGCGTGGACGAAAAGCGGGCGCCGACGCCATGGCCACCGGGTTCGGGCCACCGCCATTCCAAGGACCTCCAACCTGACAGGACTGCATGACATTCGACTTGACCATCCGCAACGGCACGATCGCCACCGCTTCCGAGACGCGCACGGGGGACATCGGCATCGTCGACGGGAAAATTGCTGCAGTTGCGGACCGGCTCCCGGCTTCGGCGACGGCAGACATCGATGCCGGTGGGTTGCTGGTGCTGCCGGGAGGCATCGACAGTCATTGCCACGTGGAGCAGATCTCCAGCAACGGTTTGATGACCGCCGACGATTTCTATTCCGCTACGGTGTCTGCCGCCTATGGCGGAACCACCACGATCATCCCGTTCGCCGCCCAGCACCGGGGCATGTCCCTGCCGAAGGTGGTCGCGGACTATCACGCCTGCGCCGGCCCTAAGGCGGTCATCGACTACGGTTTTCACCTGATCGTTTCGGACCCCGACGAGCAGGCCCTGAGCCGCGATCTGCCCGCGTTGATTGCGCAGGGCTACACGTCGTTCAAGGTCTATATGACCTACGACATGCTCAAGCTTGACGACTACCAGATACTGGACGTCCTCGACCTTGCGCGGCGCGAAGGCGCGCTGGTGATGGTCCACGCCGAAAACAACGACATGATCAAGTGGATCGCCAAGCGGCTGCTGGCCAACGGCCACACCGCCCCGAAGTTCCACGCGGTGAGCCACGACCCGCTGGCCGAGAGCGAGGCGACCAACCGGGTCATCCAGTTGTCGCGGCTGCTCGATACACCGGTACTGATCGTCCACGTGTCGGGGATCGGAGCGGTCGGGGCGATCCGGGCGGCGCAGGTGCTCGGCGCCCCGGTTTACGGGGAAACCTGTCCGCAGTACCTGTTCCTCGAGGCCAGCGATATCGACAAGCCCGGATTGGACGGCGCGATGTTCTGCTGCAGTCCGCCGCCACGCGACCGCCAGTCCCAGGAGGCTGTGTGGCAAGGCCTGGCCAACGGCACTTTCCAGGTGTATTCGTCGGACCACGCGCCGTACCGCTTCGACGAGAGCGGAAAACTTCCGAAGGGCGACAAGACGACCTTCAAGGACATGGCCAATGGAGTGCCGGGACTCGAACTGCGCTTGCCGCTGCTGTTCTCAGAAGGTGTGGGCAAGGGGCGGCTGACGTTGGCCCAGTTCGTCGCACTGACGGCAACCAATCACGCCCGGATCTATGGTCTGGATCATTGCAAGGGCACGATCGCCGTTGGCCAGGATGCCGACCTGGCGCTCTGGGATCCGGAACGCAAGACGGTGATCTCGGCCGCCGCGATCCATGACCAGGTGGGCTACACGCCGTACGAGGGGCGGGCTATTACCGGCTGGCCTGTCACCGTCCTGAGCAGGGGCCGGACCGTGGTGAGCGACAACCGGCTGCAGGTCGAGCGCGGCAGCGGCAGGTTCATCGCCCGCAGGGCGCCTGGCCCCTTCCGGATCGACCGCAAGCCCGCCGAATCGTTCAAGCTGTTCAGCTCGCTCATCAGCCAGCCCTCTAACTGAACCCAAGGAATCCAGACAGATGAAGCGATCTTTTCCCATGGCGGTGGCGCAACTCGGGCCGATCCATCGGGCGGACTCGCGCGAAGCGGTTGTCGCGCGCCTGCTCGAACTGCTGCACGAATCGCATAGCCGCGGTGCGAAGTTCGTGGTGTTCCCGGAGCTTGCGCTGACCACTTTTTTCCCGCGGTACTGGATGGAGGACCAGGCGGAAGTCGATCGCTTCTTCGAGCGGTCGATGCCCAATGCCGCCACCCAGCCGCTGTTCGACCAGGCGCGGGAGTACGGGATCGGCTTCTATCTCGGCTATGCCGAGTTGACTGCTGCCGGCGAGCATTTCAACACCGCGATCCTGGTCGATCGCGCCGGCCGGATCACCGGCCGCTACCGCAAGATCCACCTGCCGGGACATGACGACCACAAACCGCAGGCGCCGTTCCAGCATCTCGAGAAGCGCTACTTCCAGGTGGGCGACGAAGGCTTCAAGGTCTGGCGCACGATGGATGCACTGATCGGCATGTGCATCTGCAACGACCGGCGCTGGCCCGAGACGTTCCGGGTGATGGGCCTGCAGGGCGCAGAAGTGGCCGTACTGGGCTACAACACCCCGTCGCACAACATCCACTGGTCGGAGCCACCCCACCTGCGCATGTTTCATCATCTGCTCCTTCTGCAGGCGCATGCCCACCAGAATGCACTGTGGCTGGGCGCCGCGGCCAAGTGTGGTGCGGAGGACGGCTATCACATGATCGGCGGGTCCGCGATCGTCTCCCCCACCGGCGAGATCGCGACCCAGGCGTCGACCGAGGACGACGAAGTCATCTTCTTCAACTGCGACCTTGCGCTCGGTGACACCTTTCGGCAGCATGTCTTCAATTTCGCAAAGCATCGCCGCCCCGAACACTATTCGCTGATCGTCGATCGGGTCGGGGCAGGCAAACCGCTCACGGAATAGCAGCGTGCTGCGCGTTCAATTCGAATCCTCAAGGAGTTTTTCATGACTCGTTCAATCGTGCCCGTAGGTCCGCTTCTTCCCGCCTGCAGTCGTCCGGGTTCCGCCACGGCGCGCCGCTCGCTGGCCCGGTTCGCCGCCGTCGTCCTGCTGGCGGCTGCGCCGATGGCAGTGCTGGCCCAGGCCGGCGCCAAAGGGCCGATCAAGACCGGGGTCGACGCGACGTTCGCGCCCCATGCGATGCCCAAGCTCGGCGGAGGCATGGAGGGCTTCAACATCGATCTCGGCAACGAGATCGCCAAGCGGCTGGGGCGGCCGATAGAGATCGAAGGCACCCAGTTCTCGGGTCTGGTGCCGGGGCTCAATGCCGGAAAATACGACTTCATCCTCGCGCCGACCACGCTCACGCCGGAGCGCGCCAAGGCGATGCTTTTCACCGAAGGCTACCTCGACACGGACTACATGTTCGTGCAGAAAAAGGCGGCCAAACCGATCGGGTCGCTTGAGGAGATCAAGGGCATGACCATCTCGGTCAACAAGGGCTCGGCCTATGAATCCTGGGCGAAGGCCAATATGGAGAAATACGGCTTCAAGTACGACGTCTACGACACCAACGCCGATGCCGTGCAGGCGGTCATCTCGGGACGAGCCGACGCCAACCTGGCCGGCAATACCGTGTCGCAGTGGGCGGCCAAGCAGAACAATCAGATCAAGACCAGTTATCGGATCAAGACGGGGCTTGTGTGGGCGATACCGTTTCGAAACGACGACGTGGCCGGACGGGATGCGGTTTCGATGGCGCTCAAGTGCATGAAGTCGGACGGAACGCTGTCGAAGCTGCATGAGAAATGGTTCGGCGAGAAGCCCGCGGCCGACTCCGCCACGGCGACGGTCGTGCCCGGGCACGGCCAGCCTGGAACCAACGGCTACGACGCGACGCCCGTTGCCCCGAAGTGCTGATGTCGATCCTGGACGTCTGCGCCCTGGAGAAATCTTTCGGGGGCAGCCGCGTGCTCGAGGGAATCGATCTCCAGGTCCGCCAGAACGAACTGGTGTTCATCATCGGCCCCTCCGGTTCCGGCAAGAGTACGCTGCTGCGCTGCTGTAACCGGCTCGAGGAGCCGGACAGCGGCTCGATCATGGTCGATGGCATCGACATCCTGCGGCCGGGCGTGAACCTGAATCAGGTTCGCCAGAAGATCGGCATGGTGTTCCAGTCCTTCAATCTCTATCCGCACATGACCGCGCTCGGCAATGTCACGCTGGCACTGCGCAAGGTGCAGAAGCTCAGTCGCGATGACGCGGACCGCAAGGGCATGGCGGCGCTGGACCGGGTCGGCCTGTCGGAGAAGTACGGCGCCTACCCGAACGAGTTGTCCGGCGGCCAGCAGCAGCGGGTCGGGATTGCGCGCTCGCTTGCCCTCGAGCCGTTGATCGTCCTGTTCGACGAACCCACCAGCGCCCTGGATCCGGAGCTGGTCGGCGGCGTGCTCAACGTCATGCGCGAGTTGAAGGAGACCGGCATGACGATGGTGGTCGTCAGTCATGAAATGGAGTTTGCGCGTGCGGCGGCCGACCGGATCGTCTTCATGGACAAAGGACGGATCCTGGAGCAGGGCCCGCCTGCCGAAGTGTTCGGGGCGCCCCGTCATCCTCGGCTCAAGGAATTCCTCGGCAGCCTGAGACACTGACGGTGGGCCTGGCCGTATTCCGCTGGTTGGCGCTTGAAGCGCTGGGCCTCTTGTGAGCGCCTGGGATCGCTTCGTCTTCAGTTTCTTCAACCTGGAGGTGGCCCGGCAGTACCTGCCTGCGATTCTCGACGGCATGCTGGTCACGATCGGGCTGGCGCTGGTGATCATCGCGGCCGGGGTCCTGCTGGGACTGCTGCTGGCGGTACTGCGGACGTTCGCGTTGAAGTTCATCAACCTGCTGATCATCGTATTTGCCGACGTGATGCGGGCGCTGCCTCCCCTGGTGCTGATCATCCTGCTGTACTTCGCGCTGCCGCTGGCCGGTGTGTCGCTCGGCGCTTTCGCGTCGACCTGGCTGGCGTTGACGCTGGTGCTGGCGGCATTCGCGGAGGAGATTTTCTGGGCGGGCATCCTCGCCGTCCCGCGGGGGCAGTGGGAAGCCGCACGCAGCACCGGCCTCGGCCGGCTGCAGACGCTTCGGGACGTCGTGTTGCCGCAGGCCGTCCGCATGACCGTGCCGCCCCTGACCAATCGCGTCATCGCCACTACCAAGGGCACGGCGCTGGGCTCGGTGGTCGCGCTCAGCGAGATTCTCAACCAGGCCTCGTCTTCCGCTAGCCTCGCCGGCAACGCAACCCCGCTCACGATGGGCGCGCTGGCCTACCTGGTGCTGTTCCTGCCGGTGGTGATCTGCGGGCGGTGGGTCGAAACCCGTTTCTCCTGGAAGAAGTGATGGAAGACTTCGTCCTGAACTTCTTCAACCCGGCGATCATCGAACGGGTCTGGCCGTTCCTGCTCCAGGGCTTCTACATGACGCTGATGCTGTCGGCGCTGGTGATCCCGCTGGGCCTGGCGGGTGGCCTGCTGATCGCCATGCTGCATAGCCTGGGATTGCGTTGGCTGAACTGGCTGCTGATCGCCTACGTCGACCTGTTCCGGGCACTGCCACCGCTGGTGCTGCTGATCTTCATTTATTTCGGGGCGCCTTTCCTGGAAGTGGACCTGCCCAAACTGCTGGCGGTGGCCATCGGTTTCCTGCTCAATACCTCCAGCTACTACGGTGAGGTGTTTCGCGCCGGCATCGAGAGCATCCCGGCCGGTCAGGCGGCAGCCGCGCGCTCCACCGGTTTGACGCGCTGGCAGACGATGCGTTCGGTGATCCTGCCGCAAGCGATCCGCAATGTGCTGCCCGACCTGATCAGCAACACGCTGGAGGTGATCAAGCTGACGACGCTGGCGAGCGTGGTGGCGTTGCCGGAACTGCTCAACAACGCGCGGCAGGCGCAAGCCCTGACCTATAACGCCACACCGATCGTGCTGGCAGCCTTGTTCTACCTGGCCCTGCTGTGGCCGATCGTGCGGCTGCTGAGCCGGATGGAACACAAGAGCCTGGGGCTGAAGCGCTAGCAGCCTGTCGCTACCGGCCGGCCGCGGGCAACCGCTATCGCCGGGAGCCGCCCCGTTGCTGCAGCAGTCCGATCGCCATGGCCACCGCCGCCTGCGTGGGATCGACGACCGGAACCTGCAAGGCATCCTCCAGGCGATCGCGATAGCGTGCCATGCCGGCGCAGCCCATGACCACGACGTTGGCGCCATGATCGCCGACCAGGCTGCGGCCCACCTCCAGCATGCGCGAGAGTGTGGCGGCGTCATCCGACAGGGCGACCACACTGCGTTCGATCGGCAGGTCCGCTGCCAGCTTGTGTTCCAGTCCGAGCAGGCGGACCTGGCGCTTGTGACGCGCAACCACGCGCGCGAGGATCGAGATGACGCCGAAGCGCTCGCCCAGGGCAGCCGCGGTGAAGTAGGCGCATTCGGCACTGCCGAGCACAGGGCAAGGCAGAATTTCCCGCAGGGCATGAACGCCCGGATCCGAAAAGCACGCGAGGACCACGGCTTCGGCTCTGCCCCTGGCTTCATCCGCATCGAAATACTGGATGAGCCGTTCAGTGGTTCCGTCGACATGAGCCTGGGATTCGATGCCTGGCGGTCCGCTGCGCAGGGTGTCGCACACGATGTCGGGGCCGCCGCCGAGTCGGTAGGCACCGAGCGACCGGTCGATGTGATCGGTGACGTCCTGCGTGCTGTTCGGATTGATGACCAGGATCATGCGCGGCCTGCCTGCTCCATGGCGGCCAGATAGGCATTCTTCTCCAGCGCGAACTGCTCGACCGTGCGGCAGTAACGGTTGGCGAAAAGACGCCCGACCGGCTGGTAGCGGCTCATGTCGATGCGCAGTGTCTGCGGATCCACCAGGCCGTCGCGCACATGGAGATGGCGAACCAGGCCGATCAGGATGCGCCGCTTGTCGATGCTGATTTCGCTGTGCAGGGTGCATTCCATGGCCGCCGGCGCCTCCAGGATCCGGGGCGGGGCGATGCCGATCGACGCGACCGGCGTGAGGCCGACTTCGGCCAGTTCGCTGGTTTCCGGCGGCAGATCGTTGGAGCAGCCGTGCATCTGGGCGGCGATGCTCTCGTCGACGAGGTTGACCACGAACTCCTTGCGCTCGAGGATGTTGCGGGCCGTGTCCTTCATCGGCCCGGTGGGCCGGTCCTCGATGCTGAGGATCACGATGGGGGGTTCGTCAGCGAGGACGTTGAAGAAGCTGAAGGGGGCCGCATTGACCACGCCGGTGGCGCTGAGACTGGTGACCAGCGCGATCGGGCGCGGAACCACCAGGCTGGTCAGGAGCTTGTAGCGTTTCGGGCGCTCGAGCGTGTCGAAGTCGAAGTCCATGGCGCGCGCCGGGCGGGGCCGTTCAGCGGGCAAAGGCGATCGGGACGCCGATGCCCAGCTGCTTGGTGCGACGTTCCATCCGGCGCATCAGGTGGTCCACTTCCTGGGTATCGAGCACACCCAGCTTCGGGCCCGGCGAGCGCAGGACATCGCTGCGGATGGCGTTGCGCCGCTTCAGGATGTATTTGCGGATGGCCAGTCCCAACCCGGGTTGCAGTTCCTGGCGGATGATCGGCAGGTAGGCGTCATAGATGTCTTCCGCGTCCTCGCGCTTGCCGCCCTTGTAGAGTTCCTGCGTCTTGACCATTGCGTCCGGATAGGCGAAGCCGGTCATCGCGCCGTCCACACCGCGACCGAGTTCCTGCGGGTAGTGAAGCCCCCCGTTGCCCACCATGATCGAGATCCTGCGGGTGCCGTGACGCTCCGCTTCGCGCAGCGCGGTGATCTTGTTGAGCCCCGGCCAGTCCTCATGCTTGAACATCATCAGGCCCTTGAAGTCATGAACCATCCGGGTGATGAGATAAGGCGCCATATGCACGGTTGTGACCTGCGGATAGTCCTGCAGCACCCAGGGAATGTCGCCGAGACGGGACACGACCTGTTCGAAGTAGCCGTAGACCTGTTCGTCGGTTTTCAGGCCCGGAATCGGGGCGATCATGACCCCGGCGGCGCCTGCGTCCATCACGCGTTTCGCGAAGTGGCTCAGGTTGTCGATCCCCGGCGCACTGGCGCCGACGACGATCGGCACCTTGCCGTCGACCTGCTTGAGGACCGCCTTGGCGAACTGCAGGCTTTCCTCACCGGAAAGTTTTGGAGCTTCTCCCATGATGCCAAGGATCGTCATTCCGGTTACGCCGCACGCGAGGTAGAAATCCATCAGCGAGCGGGTGCTGTCGAGATCCAGCGAGCCGTCTTCCGCGAAGGGCGTTGCGGAAATGACGTACATGCCGGAGGCGGTTTCGTTGAGCTTCGAGTTCAATGGCTTGTCTGGTTGGTGAGCTTCAGGGCCAAGTCTACACTGAGGGCCATGACGGCGGATGCGTGCCGACCGGCACCGATGGACGGCTCCAGCCCGCGCGCAGGCCCGAGAACCGGGCCGCATGCCGCACGGCGCTCAGCACGCCGAATCCCGATGGGGTCTCCTCGATCAGGTCCTGTACGTCGCTGCGGCCCGGAACCGGAACAGAGAACCCGTCAGGGACCCGCCCCATCTCGCGCAGCCATCGGGCCGTCTGCGCCAGGGACACCTGGACATGCCAGCCCCCACCCTCGAGGCTGCGTCGGATCAGTGCAGCCTGGATTCCGAAGGCGAGCAGGTGGCCTGACGCATGGTCGAGTATCTGGGTTGGCAGCGGTCTGGGTTCTGCCGTCCCAGCCGCGACCGCTTCGGCATGGTTGAAACCCGCCGCTGTCTGAACCAGCGAATCGAAACCGCGCCGCAGCTGCCAGGGGCCATCCGGCCCGTAGGCCGACAGGGAGGCGTAAACCAGGCCCGGATAGCGCGCGGCCAGCACCTCCGGTGAAAACCCGAGGCCCGCGAGGCCTTGCGGGCGGTAGGCCTGGATGAAGACGTCGGCGGTCTCGAGCAATGCGTGCAGTTGCGCCTTTCCCTCTATCGTGCGCAAGTCGATGTGGACCGACAGCTTGCCGCGACTGGTGTCCGCGATGGCGTCGATGTTGGGCAGGTGAGGGGCATTCACCAGCATGACGTCTGCGCCATAGGCAGCGAGCGTGCGGCCGCAGACCGGACCTGCCAGGATTCGGGTCAGCTCGAGCACCCGAACCCCGGCCAATGGCGGCGTTGCCGTGGCGTTGTCCGCACCCGGGTGGTCGGCCGATCGCCGCACCAGCGCCGCCGGCGCATCGCCGATGCGGCTCAGCGCCACAAAAGGCTTGCCTGCCAGCGCCATACCCGGCCCGGAAGCGTCCCATTCCTGCTCGGTTCTCAGCGCCACCACCGGCAACCCCTCTGCGGCCGCGTTCTGCTCGACCGTCAGCGCATCCCGGCCCTGCAGCGCCGTTGCGATCCCGCTGCGCGTGGCTTCGCAGCCGAGCAGGGCGATGGCGCCGGCACGGTGATGGGGGAAATTGGCGTGGATCCGGACCCAGCCCTCCGCGCAGCGGTACAACCCTGTCAGCGGGTCGTTGATCGTGAGGGTGCGGCCGTCTATGGTGAAGTAATGGTCGCTGCGGCACTCGATTGCCGCGTGGCGCAGGTCGACCGTCACCCGCTGCTGCCGTCCGGTTCGAAGGTAGCCGAATCGGGCAGCCGCCAGGCCGGCCAGCGCAATGCTGGCCTGCGCTGCCCGGCTCACCGCGAACGACGACGGCAGGACCGGGGTGGAGCCGGTGAGCGTCAGATGATTCAGCGCGTCCGCCGGCAGGCCGACGGCGGTCCAGAGTTGCGCCACGGTTTCCAGGTTTTGCTGCGCGCTGTCAGTCATGATCGGAGCGTTCCCGGTACGGTTGCGGCCTGACGGATAGCCGGATCATTGTTATTCTGGCATCGCAGCCGCAACCGGTCAGCCGGTGCGGTCACGCTCATCGATCCGACCCGGAGTATCCAGGATGTCCTCATCCGCTTCAACGCTGCCTTCAACCCCGCTGGAACCGGCCTACCAGTCAGGCTTCGGCAACGAGTTTGCCAGTGAATCGTTGCCGGGAGCCTTGCCGGTGGGACGAAATTCGCCGCAGCGGTGTTCCTATGGCCTGTATGCCGAGCAGCTGTCCGGTACCGCCTTCACGGCGCCACGCGGCGACAACCGGCGGTCCTGGCTCTATCGCATCCGGCCCGCCGCCCAGCACCAGCCTTTCGTGCGGATCGACAACGGCAGGGTGAGCAGCGACTTCGCCGCCCAATCCACGCCGCCGAACCAGTTGCGCTGGGATCCGCTGCCGATTCCGGACCCGGCCACGGCGGCGCTGGATTTCGTGGACGGACTGGTCACCATGGCCGGCAATGGCGATCCCGGCTCACAGAGCGGTTGTGGCATTCATCTGTACGTCGCCAACAAGTCGATGGCCGATCGCTACTTCTACGATGCCGACGGGGAACTGCTGATCGTGCCGCAGCAGGGGCGCCTGCGCCTGGCGACGGAATTCGGGCTGGTGGATGTAGCGCCTCAGGAAATTGCCGTCGTTCCGAGAGGTATCCGTTTCAGGGTCGAACTGCCTGACGGCGCTGCGCGGGGCTACCTGTGCGAGAACTTCGGTTCGCCGTTCCGGCTGCCGGACCTCGGTCCGATCGGCTCGAACGGCCTGGCCAATCCGCGCGACTTCCTGGCCCCCACCGCCTGGTACGAGGATCGCGACGGCGCCTGCCAGCTGGTGGCCAAGTTCATGGGCAATCTATGGTCGGCCGAGATGGATCACTCGCCCCTGGATGTCGTGGCCTGGCATGGCAACCATGTTCCCTACAAGTACGACCTGCGCCGGTTCAACGCGATCGGGTCGATCACCTTTGATCATCCCGATCCATCGATTTTCCTGGTGCTGCAATCCCTGTCCGACACACCCGGCGTCGACACCATCGACTTCGTGATTTTTCCGCCAAGGGTGCTGGTGGCGCAGGACACTTTCCGGCCTCCCTGGTTTCACCGCAATGTCGCGAGCGAATTCATGGGGTTGATCAGCGGCGTATATGACGCCAAGGCCGAGGGATTCGCTCCCGGAGGCGCGAGTCTGCACAACTGCATGTCGGGCCACGGACCCGACGCCGGTACCTTCGAGAAGGCCAGCGCCGCCGATACCACCCAGCCGCATTACATCGCCGACACGATGGCTTTCATGTTCGAGACCCGGTGCGTGATCAGACCCACCCGGACCGCGCTCGAATCGGCGCAACTGCAAGCCGATTACTTCCAATGCTGGCAGGGCCTGAAGAAGCAGTTTGACCCCGATCGCAGGTAGGGTCGTCTCAAATCACGTTGTGCTCGAGCAGGGGGCGCCCCTCGATCAGGCGTTCGAATCCGAGATCGGCGAGGTCCAGCGTGCGGTAGCGTCCATCGCGGATCAGTTCAGCGATGCCTCGCCCGACCGCCGGGGTCTGCTGAAGTCCGTGTCCGGAGAAGCCCGCAGCGAAATACAGGTTGCCGCAGTCCGGATGCAAGCCGAGGACCGCATTGTGATCGTAGGTGTTCATTTCGTAGTAGCCCGCCCAGGCCCCGGTCATGCGGATCGCTTCGAAGGCGGGCACGCGCACGGCAAGGGACGGCCAGATGAAGTCGTCAAAAACGGGGTAGTCGACGTCCAGTGGCGGCTCGTCGGGGTCCTGATCCGCCGGCGGGGAGAATCCGCAGATGAACTGGTCGCCCTCGGGGCGGAACCAGATGCCGGTGGTGTCGATGACCAGCGGGCAGGCGGCCAGCCGGGTCGGGCAGCTGAAGCTGAATACACTGCGCCGGCGCGCCCGCACCGGCAGGTCGATATCGGCCCAGTCGGCGATCGAAGACACCCAAGGTCCTCCCGCAGCAACCGCGAATTCACACGCTCGCCGTTCCTGCCGTCCGCCGATCCGGATGTCGACCGCCGCGATCCGCCCTGACGCGTCACGCGAGAAACCGGTCGCGTCGGCCTGGACGTACCTCACGCCCTGCGACACCGCCTTGCGGCGAAAGGCTTGAAGAACGCTGTACCCGTCGTACCAGCCTTCGCCTGACAGCCCGAGCGAGCCCAGCAGGACGCCGTCGGTCGATAGCCAGGGGAAACGCTGCTCCAGTTCCTGCGGCGTCATCAAGGCCACGGCGACATCGTGAGCTCGCTGTATGGCGTGGTTCCGGCGCAGCAGGGCCGCACCCGCTTCCGAGGCGAGATAGAGATAGCCTGGCTCCACCAGGCCGATTTCCGGGGCCTGGCCGTCGACCTGGAGGATCTCGCCGATGCTGCGGAAGAACTCGATCCCGAATTGAGACATCCGGATGTTGACCGGGCTGGAGAACTGCTGGCGGATCGAACTTGCGGAGAGCGCGGAAGAAGCGCGGCCGTATGTGAAATCCCGCTCGATCACGGTGACGTCGAAATCCTCGCCGTGCAGACTCAGGAAATACGCGATGGCGCTGCCGATCGCTCCGCCGCCCACGATGATGACGCGCGCGCGAGACCCGCCGCCCGCTCCCGGCTGGGCGCGTTCAGCGCTTGCGCTAGACATCGAACGACACACCCTGCGCGAGCGGCAACTGGTTGCTGTAGTTGATGGTGTTGGTTGCCCGCCGCATATAGCCCTTCCAGGCGTCCGACCCGGATTCACGGCCACCTCCGGTGTCCTTCTCGCCGCCGAAGGCGCCGCCGATCTCCGCGCCGGATGTGCCGATATTGACGTTCGCGATGCCGCAGTCGCTGCCTGCGGCGCAGAGAAAGGTCTCGGCCTCCTGGAGGTCACGCGTGAAGATCGCGGACGACAATCCCTGCTGAACCTGGTTCTGCAGTTCAATTGCCTCGGGCAGTGAACGATAGGTCATGATGTAGAGAATCGGCGCAAAGGTCTCCTCGCGCACGATCTCCGTCTGGGCGGGCATGCGCACCAGCGCCGGCCGGACATAATAGGCCTCGCTCCCCAGATCTTCGCAAGTGCGAGTGCCCCCGATTACCGTGCCGCCGTCGGCTTTCGCCCGGGCCAGCGCAGCCTGCATCCCATCGTAGGCCGCCCGGTCGACCAGCGGTCCGACCAGGGTGCCGGGCTGCATCGGATCGCCGACCTCGACGTTGTCGTAGATGCGCTTCAGCCGCGCCAGGAGCGTATCGGCGACACTTTCGTGCACTATCAGGCGCCGCAACGAGGTGCAGCGCTGTCCCGCGGTTCCGACCGCTGAGAACGTGACGGCTCTTGCGGCCAGTTCGAGGTCGGCGCTTGGTGCCACGATCATGGCATTGTTGCCGCCGAGTTCCAGGATCGAGCGGCCGAGACGCTCCGCGACCTGCACGGCGACGCTTCGTCCCATCCGGGTGCTGCCGGTGGCACTGACAACCGCGACCTGGCGCGAGCGGGCGAGAGCCTCCCCGACGTCTCGGCCCCCGACCAGCAGCGTATGAAGGCCTGCCGGCGCGGACTCTGGATGCTGCTGCGCGAACTCGGCCAGGGCGCTGCGGAAGATAGCGTCGCACGCCAGTGCGGTGAGCGGCGTCTTCTCCGATGGTTTCCAGATCACGCTGTCGCCGCAGACCAGGGCGACCGCGCTGTTCCAGGACCAGACGGCGACGGGAAAATTGAATGCCGAGATCACCCCGACGACGCCCGCCGGATGCCAGGTCTCCATCATCCGGTGTCCGGGACGCTCGGACGCGATCGTCAGGCCGTATAACTGGCGCGACAGGCCCACGGCGAAGTCGCAGATGTCGATCATCTCCTGCACTTCGCCCAGGCCCTCGGATAGGATCTTGCCGGTCTCGAGGGTAACCAGCCGCCCGAGCGGATCCTTGTGCCGGCGCAGCCGCTCGCCCAGCAGCCGCACCAGTTCCCCGCGTACCGGGGCCGGCACATTGCGCCAGACGAGAAACGCCGCATGGGCGCGCTCGATCGCCACCGCGGCTTCCTCGGCGGTGCAGGGGCGGACGTGGCCAAGCCGGCTGCCGTCGATCGGGGAGCCGACGGGCAGTCCCTTGTCGGCGAGGATTGCGCTGTCGATTGAAAGCGCGCGCAGGATATCCTGAAGTTTCATGAGTTTCGGCACGACCGGAAGGCGTGCGACAGGGTGGGGAAGAACGATATTAGCGCTTCGCCGCTGGCCCCTTCGCCCCGTCTGCGCCGCCAAACCCCGCGACCAGCGCATCGAGCAGTACCCGGACTGCCGGCACCAGTCCTCGCCGGGACGGAAAGACGGCGTGGACCAGAAATAGAGGCGTGGTATACCCCGGCAGCAATTGCTCCAGCGATCCGTCGGCCAGACGCTGGCGGACCATGAAGTGCGGCAGCATGACGATGCCGACGCCGTCGAGCGCCGCCTGCCGCAGCGTCGCGAAGTCGTCGGTCATCAGCCGCGGCGTATGGCTGAACGATACCTCCTCGCCCCGTTCATCCTGGAACTGCCAGACCTGCCGATCGGCCGCCGAGGGCATGGCGAGCGTCGGCAGGGATGACAAGTGGTCCGGATGGGTCGGACGCTTCGACTTGGAACTGAACAGCCGCGGACTGCCGACCAGAAGGCTGATGTTGTTGCTCAGAGGCCGGATAGCGAGGCCGGAATCCTCCAGGGGCGGGCGTCGAACCCGCAAGGCGATATCGATGCCTTCCTCGACGACGTTGACCCTGCGGCTGGTTGCGTCGATAAGCAGGCGCACCTGGGGATTCTCCGCCATGTAGCGCGAAACGATTGCGGCGACGTCGGTTTCAAGCAGCGGGACCGGGCAGCTGATGCGGACCTGCCCCTGCGGGATCGAAAGAGTCCGGTCGATGGTCTCGGTCGCCGCCTGGGCCTCGGCCGCCAGGGCAGCGCAGTGCAGGTAGAACGCCTGGCCGACATCGGTCACGGACATCCGCCGGGTGGTCCGGTTCAACAACCGTACGCCGAGGGCCTTTTCGAGGTCGGCCACCTGGCGGCTCAGCATCGAGGTCTGCAAGCCAAGCACCCGCGCGGCGGCCGTGAAGCCCCCATGCTCGACGACCTTGGAGAAAAGAAACATGGCATTCAAGTCATGCATGCTGGACCTCGGCCGCCACTATCCTGCATTTAGAACAATGCATTGTAGAGCGGTCCGCGGCCGGCGTGATGCCGGCATTCCTGCCCGGGAAGCGGCTAGCGGGCGCGAATGCCCAGGTCGCAGGCCAGGCTGAAGGCGTTCTTCATCGCCCCCGCGTTCGCGATGCCTTTTCCGGCGATGTCGTACGCCGTGCCGTGGGCGGCGGTGGTGATCGGCATCGGCAGCCCGCCCGGGACCGTCACCCCGCGCTCGAAGCCCATCAGCTTCATGGCGATCTGACCCTGATCGTGGTACATCGTCAGCACGCCATCGTAGCCGGCTCCCGTTTCCTTGCCTTTGAGCGCGCGGACGAAAATAGTGTCTGCCGGGTAGGGACCATCGGCGGGATAACCGTTCTGCGCGGCCAGCGAAACGCCCGGCTCGATGATGTCGATCTCCTCGCGTCCAAACGCGCCGCCGTCGCCGTTGTGGGGGTTGAAGCCGCAAACGGCGATTTTCGGCTGACTGATCCCGGCCTGGCGCAGGCCACGGCTGAGCAGTTCCACGCCCTCTGCAACCTTCTCTTTTGTCAGGGCCTGGCTGACGTCCTTGAGGGGCATGTGCGAAGTCACCCGTGACGTCCAAAGGCCCTCGAGGACATTGAATTCGACACAAGGCCCGTGAAAGTCAAGTTGCTCGCAGAACCAGTGAAGCTCGTCCGGATGGTCCATGCCGCCGGCTCGCAGCGCCGCCTTGTTGAGCGGGGCGAAGCACAGCACATCGGCGAGCCCGCGCTGGCACAAGGACAAGCCCAGGCCCAGGCCGTCGAGCATGAACCGGCCGTTCTTCTGCCGTACCTGTCCACGCTCGAAGCCGGTCGCATCGGCGCCGCTCCAGTCCACCAGCAGCGGCTTGTCGAGCCGCCTGCCCCGGGCTTCTTCAGCATCGCCGCTGTCGCAGTCGAAAGGCAGGCCGGTCGCCTTGGCTGCGGCTTCCAGTTCCGGCCTGCTGCCGATGAGAAAGATGTTCGCGCTGGATGCCGCGCCGTCGGCCAGGAGCCGGACGGTCAACTCTGGTCCGATTCCGGCTGGATCGCCCATGAACAGCGCCACTGAAGGGCGAGGACTTGCTGCGCCGGCGGATGTACCGTTGTTCCGAACCATCACTGCTCCCGAAGTCGTCAAAACTGCCGTCGATGCGAAAATACGTTGCCACCCGTGCGACGCCGGGCAGGCGTGATTCTCGCTCAGTTCAGCCCCAGAGTACTATTTTGCCTTCCAATCGGCGCCGAACCCGTGCCGAGTTGAACCCCGTCGCCGTCGGGGGCGGCGCCAACCAGAGGACGAAGCCATCACTTCCACCGCTGCAGTCATTACTTCCCAGGCCGACAGTGCCCTCGCAGGGGCCGAACTGGGCCGCCAGATCCGCGATGCGTTCGAGGGCGAAGCGGCGGATGCAATCATCGTCTTCGCCTCGGTGCGACACGATCATCGCCAGCTGCTGGAGTCGCTCGCGCTGGCAGCCGGTACCAGCACGATCGTCGGGGCTTCGTCCGCCGGGGAATTCAGCACCGGATTCCGGCATGAAGGCGCTGTTTCCGCGCTGGCGTTGCGCTCGTCAACGATGCGGTTTTCGATCGGGTTGGGCCGCGACCTGAGCGTGGATCCGACAGCTGCCGCCAGGCGCGTCGTCGAAGGTTTCCAGGGTCAGAAAGCCGTCGAATTGCCGATGCCGTATCACTCGGCCCTGGTACTGACCGATGCGCTTGCAGGGCACTCCGACCTCGTGGTCGAAGCGCTGACACTGGCTACCGGCGGCAATTACCGCTTCTTCGGGGGCGGCGCCGGGGATGACGCCCGCTTCGAGAAGACCTGGGTGTTTGCCGGCACCGAAGCGTTCACCGACGCCCTCGTGGCGCTGGAGATCAACTCGCTGCAGCCGGTCGGCATCGGTGTGTCGCACGGCTGGGTGCCCGCCGCGGATGCCCTTCGGGTTACGCAGGTCGACGGGGTGCGCCTGATCAGCCTCAATTCGATGCCGGCGGTTGACGCCTTCGAGGAGCACGCCCTGGCCACCGGTCAGGCCTTCGATCGAGCCGATCCGCTGCCGTTCTTTCTTCACAATGTGCTGGGCATCGAGGAGAGCGACGGCTACCGGCTACGCGTGCCGCTGGGCGTACAGGCCGATGGCAGCATCGTATGCGCAGCGGCCATTCCCGACCGTTCGATCGTGCGGATGATGAAGACCTCCCAGGAATCCGCGTCCCTGGCCGCGGAGCAGGCGACGCGGGCGGCGCTGGAGGCGCTGGGTGATAACCGGCCATCGGCTGCGCTGGTGTTCGACTGTGTTGCAACCAGATTACGGCTTGGCATCGGCTTCGATGATGAACTGAGCGCCTGTGCCGGCATCCTGGCGCCGGCGCCGTATGTCGGCTGCAATACCCACGGCCAGATTGCCAGGGCGGAAGGGCAGTTCGGTGGCTTTCACAACTGCACCGCGGTGGTGTGCGTCTTCCCCGCATGACCGACGCACCAGCAGGTAATCGGACTATCGATCTGCTGGTAAAGCTCGCCTGGCGAACGGAGCGCGCCGAGGCGGCGGCCGCACTGGCTGACCGCATGGGTACAGCCCAGGTCCTGATCTTCATCCGCGATCCCGACATCGACGCAATGCTGCCGGCGCCCGGGATGGAGCAGACCTTGCGCGGTGGACCTGCCTGGCGGTCCTTTCTCCGGTGCTGCACCGAACCCGGCCGGCAGGAAGCGGTGGTGGATCTTCCCGTGGGCCGGCAGGTACCTGCGCTGGCGCTGGTCTGGGGCAATGTCGCCCTGATCGTGCTGGGAGATAAGCCGGACCCGGTCGACGTCGACTTGATCGAACCGCTCTTGCCGCTGCTCGGCGCTGCGTTGGGCTGCGAGCAGGAAGTGGTGGTCGCCCAATCCGAGGCGACCGCTGCGAAACTGGCTGCCGGCCAGGCCAAACTGCTCGCCAAGGCGCTTGAGGCATCGCGGGCGGAGGGCGCGGCGCTCAACGCGCGTTTACGCGACGAGCATCGCCGCAAGGACGATTTTCTGGCCATGCTCGCACACGAGTTGCGCAATCCCTTGAGTCCGCTGGTGACCTCGGTGGAATTGCTCCGCCGCCACGGCGGGGACACGGCGATGGTCAATCGACAGCTGGCTGCAATGGCCCGGCAGGTGGACCAACTTTCGCGTCTGGTGGAAGACCTGCTCGACGTTTCCCGCGTCAGCCATGGACGCATCAGCCTGCGGCGGGAAGTGCTGAGCCTGGGCGAGGTGCTTACCCACGCCCTCGAGTCGAGCCGCCTGCTGATCGATGTGCGCAATCATCAGACCAGCCTCGAGGGAGTGGAGGAGCCCCTGATGGTGGACGCGGACAGGGTCAGGCTCACCCAGGTGTTCGCGAATCTGATCAATAACGCCGCCAAGTACTCTGAACCGGGCGGGACGATCAGGATCACCATGCGGCGGGAGGTCGGCATCGCCGTGGTGTCCATCGCCGACACGGGCATGGGCATCTCATCAATCATGTTGCCGCGGGTGTTCGACCTGTTCGAGCAATCTTCCATCACCCGGATTCGCGCCCAAGGCGGCCTCGGCATCGGTTTGACGCTGGTCAGGTCGCTGGTGGCATTGCACGGAGGCACAGTGCAGGCCCAGAGTCCGGGAACCAATCAGGGCAGCACGTTCACTGTGCGGCTACCCCTGCACGAAGGGATGGATTTGCCTGCCGCCGACGCCGACGCGGCGCCTTCGGTCGCCGGCGCTGACGCGAGTGCAGATCAAGCGGCCGCGGTGGAGGATGCCTTGCGCGTGCTGGTGGTGGACGACAACCGGGATGCCGCAGATAGCCTGAGCGCGATCCTGCAGATGCTCGGGCATCGGTGCGAAGTGGCCCACTCCGGCCTGGATGCGCTCCAGGTCGCCGACGGCCTGGACGCAGACCTGATCATGCTGGACATCGGCCTGCCGGAGATCGACGGCTACGAACTGGCACGCCGGCTCAGGCGCCAGGGACATCGTCATGCCTGGTTCGTGGCCCTGACGGGATACGGCAGCGACGAAGACCGACGACGTGCCATCGAGGCCGGCTTCGACGAGCACGTGGTCAAGCCGGTCAAGCTGGAAACACTGCGCGAGATACTCGAGCGTACGGCCGAGCAGCGCCGTCGGGACGGCGCGCGGTGGGGTCGGAATCCGAGCGCATAAAGCAACTTCAGGACTCTCGGCGCCATCGCCCTCAGCCGGAATGCTGTCGCTTGTCCTCCTTGCTGATCCGGGCTTCAAAGAGCAGGTAATAAACACTCGCAACCGCGAGCGGCCCCAGGTAGTAGAGGGCCCGGTAGGCGAGCAGCGCCGCCAGGACCTCATATTGAGAAACGGCGGGAGTCAACACCGCCAGAAAGACGGCTTCAAGGACCCCAAGTCCGGCCGGCACATGAGTGATGACGCCCGCAATCGCCGCGATCAGCAGGACAGCGAGAACCGTGGGATAGGCCACTTGGCGCTGAAGCAGAAGGTAGACCATGAGCGCCATCAGCATCCAGTTTGCCGAGGAGATCAGTAACTGCAGGGCCGCCAGTCGGGCCGACGGCAGTTCTATCTCATGCCCGCGAACGGTCCACTCGCGCTTGGGGGAGAACGCGCACAGGAGCAGATAGCCGAGTGCCGCGCAAACCAGTACCCCGCCGAGGACCTGCAAAGCCCCGGAGCCGAGCGCCCAGTCCTCCGGTATGTCGATCGGGCGCAGCAGGAACACGACGCCGGCCACCAGCAGGTAACCGCTCCAGTTGGTCAGCATACTGAAGACGATCACGCGGGAAAGCTCACCGGTGGCCAGTCCCAGGCGCGAATAGAGACGATGACGAAAACCGAGTCCGCCGATCCAGGAACCCAGGTTCAGGTTGAAGGCATAGCTGATGAAGGCCGTCCCCAGCACCTTCCGGGTTCCCAGGTGGTGTCCGGTGTACCGGCGTCCCAGCAGGTCATAGCACGCGTAGACGGCATAACTGAGAATGCCCACCAGTGCGGCAGGCGCCAGCGATGAAAGCGGACGCTTGCGCAAGGCGTCACCGATCCGTGCCCACTCCAGTTCACGCGCATTGACATAGATCAGGTAGATCACGAGGCAGAAGAAGGCCAGCGTCAAGCCTCTCTTGAGCCAGGGCCACCAGGGACGCTCCGACAGCCGCGAGGGTCCCGACTCCCCCTTCAGCGACGCCTCATGCGCCGTCATCCGGCCGGCCCGGACTGAGGCTGCACCGAACGCATCTTCGGGGAATGAGTCGGCAAGGCCGCCGCCCACGACGGGAAATGGCGCAGGAAGTGAAACACGAAGAAGCTGCGGATCATCAGCCACGTATTGGCGCGCGGCAGTTCCGTTTCCTTGACCGGCTGGCAACTTTCCTGCATGAGGCGTTCCAGCCGCTCACCCAGGTGCCGGTTGAATTCGCGATCGCGAATCATCACGTTCGCCTCGAGGTTCAGCGACAGGCTCAATGGATCGAGGTTGCTGGAGCCGACAGTCGACCATTCGTCGTCCATCACTGCAACCTTGCCGTGCAGCGGACGATCCGACGTACTCGTGGATCTTGACCCCCGCGCGCAGCAGGTGGTTGTAAAGAAGCGAGGCGGCGGTCTTGACGATCGCCATGTCCGGTTCGCCCTGCAGGATCAGCCGGACATCGACACCCCGGCGGGCCGCCTTGCGCAGTTCCTTGAGCAAGCGATAGCCTGGAAAGAAATAGGCGTTGGCAATGATGACGCGCCGGCGCGCCAGACGGATCGCCAGGCGATAGTGGCGTTCGATGTCGGTGCGGTGATTCTGATTGTCCCGGGTCACGAACATGGCGAGGGCATTGCCGGCCTTCGGCAACGCCGGGTCCTGGGCAGCCTTGTGCCGTCGCTGCAACCAACGCCGGCGCGGCTGGCCAATCCGGGGCGCCTCACGCGCAAACTGGCGGATGGTCTGCACGATCGGACCTTCGATTTCCACCGAATAGTCCTGTTTCGCGGTCGGCCCGAAGTCGGCCAGGTGATCGGCGGAATAGTTGATCCCCCCGACGAATGCCCGTTCGCCGTCGACCACCAGGATCTTGCGATGCATTCGCCGGAAGAGATTGCTCTTCCAGTTGAATATCTTGGGGCCCGGATCGAAAACGTGAAGGCGAACGCCCGCCTCGACCAGGCGGTTGATGAACTCCGGGGGCAGGTCTCCCGATCCCCAGCCGTCCACCATCACGTCGACCGTCGCACCGTTGCGGGCGGCGGTGATCAGGCACTCGTGCAACTGCCACCCGACTTTGTCGTCGAAGAGAATAAACGTTTCCAGCAGGACTTCCCGGCGCGCGGACGCGATCACTTCGAAGGCGCGCGGGTAGAACTGCTCGCCGTTCTCCAGCAGCGTGAACCGGTTGCCAGCCACCCATTTCAGGCTCACAGCTGAATCTCCGCCGCCAGCGGGGCGTGATCGGACAGGTGCGACCAGGGGCGCCGCGGCAGTACTACCGGCGAATGGGCCTTGGCATTGCGGACATAAATCCGGTCGAGTTGCAGCAGCGGATAGCGTGCCGGGAAGGTGCGGGCGGAATGACCGTCTGCCTGCACGAATACCTCCTTCAAACCCGCATCCCGGGACAGGATACGATGCGCCCGGCGCCGCCAATCGTTGAAGTCGCCGGCGACCACCACGGGCTCATGGGGGGCTATTTCCGTGTTGACCAGCTTGGACAGCAGGCCCATCTGCTTCAGCCGGTGCGTCTCGCGAAGCCCGAGGTGCACGCAGATCGCGTGAACCTCGGTCCTGGCGCCAGGGACGTCCAGAACACAGTGAAGCAGCGCTCGCCTTTCGGGCCCGCTGATCGAGACGTCCCGGTTCTCGAACCGCAGGATCGGGAACTTGGAGAGAACCGCATTTCCGTGGTGACCGTGCGGGTAGACCGCGTTTCGCCCATAGGCATATTGCGGCCATAGCGAGTCCGCCATGAATTCATATTGCGGCAACTCCGGCCAGTTGGGCACCTTGGCGCCGTGCTTCGCGTTTGCCCCGTGGACCTCCTGTAGAAACACCACATCCGCGCCGACCCGGCGCACGGCTTCCCGCAGTTCATGGAGGATGAACCGGCGATTGAAGAAGGTGAAGCCCTTGTGGGTGTTCACGGTCAGGACTCGGAAAGAAACGTGTGGGTCAGTGGATGCGGGCATATTTAGCAGAACAGGAAGGCAGGGTTACGCAAGACTCATGCCTGATGACCGACCCCAGTGCGCAAGCCGCTCGGAAGGTGGCTTTGGCACGCAACTCCGTGAGGATGTACATTCAGCGCCATGCCGCCGCTGATCTCAATTTCGAATCTGTCCAAAACCTACGCGTCAGGTTTCTCGGCGCTCAAGAAAGTCAACCTCGGAATCCACGACGGTGAGATCCTTGCCTTGCTCGGCCCGAACGGTGCCGGCAAGACTACCTTGATCAGTATTATCTGCGGTCTTGTCAATCCAAGCAGCGGAACAGTCACTGTCGCGGGGGCATGATGTTGTCCGCGACTACCGCGCGAGCCGGTCCCTGATCGGTCTGGTGCCCCAGGAACTGACCACGGATGCCTTCGAAAGCGTCTGGGCTACGGTCAGCTTCAGTCGGGGCTTGTTCGGCAAGACCGCCGATCCGTCCCATATCGAGAAGGTCCTCCGGGACCTTTCCCTGTGGGACAAGAAGGACAACCGGATCATGACCCTGTCCGGCGGCATGAAACGACGGGTGATGATCGCGAAAGCCCTGTCCCACGAGCCCCGCATTCTCTTCCTGGACGAACCGACGGCCGGCGTCGACGTCCAGCTGCGTGCTGCCATGTGGCAGGTGATCCGCGAACTGCGAGCCGGGGGTGTCACGATCATTCTGACTACGCACTACATCGAGGAGGCAGAGGAGATCGCCGACCGGGTGGGCGTCATCAACAACGGGGAAATTGTCCTGGTCGAAGAGAAGACCGAGCTCATGCGCAAACTCGGACGCAAGCAACTGACCCTGGACCTGCTCGAGCCACTGGAATCGGTACCCGCCGGGCTGGCCGGCTACGGCATGGAACTCGGCGCCGATGGGGCCCAGCTCGTCTATACCTATGATGCCAATGCAACCGATACCCGTATCCCCGCGCTGCTTGGCGAGTTGACCGGCACCGGCATCCGGTTCAAGGATCTGAAGACTACGCAGAGCTCGCTGGAAGACATTTTCGTCACGCTGGTCAGAGGGGAAGGAGGCGGCCCGCCGGCGCGCGGGAATGTGCCGCGGACCGCCGCACGTGGGGAAGCAGCGGGCGCAGCCAAGGGCGCGTCATGAATCTGCCCGCGATCAGGGCGATTTACAAGTTCGAAATGGCCCGCACCAGGCGGACCCTGTTGCAGAGCATCGTCTCGCCGGTGCTGTCCACGGCGCTCTACTTCGTCGTTTTCGGCTCGGCCATCGGCTCGCGCATCACCGAGATCGGCGGCGTCAGTTACGGTTCATTCATCGTGCCGGGCCTGGTGATGTTGTCCCTGCTTACCCAGAGCATTTCCAACGCTTCATTTGCCATCTTTTTTCCCAAGTTCACCGGCACGATCTATGAGCTGATGTCGGCGCCGGTGTCGCCGTACGAGATCATCGCCGGTTATGTCGGCGCGGCCGCGACCAAGTCCATCATTCTCGGCCTGATCATCATGGGCACCGCTTCGTTGCTGGTGCCGGTGAGCATCGCCCACCCGTTCTGGATGCTGGCTTTCCTCGTGCTCACGGCGTTGACCTTCAGCCTGTTCGGTTTCATCATCGGAATCTGGGCCGATAACTTCGAGAAGCTTCAGATCATCCCGTTGCTGGTGGTGACGCCATTGGCCTTCCTCGGCGGCAGCTTCTACTCGATCGATATGCTGCCACCGTTCTGGCAGCAGGTGACCCTGCTGAACCCGGTCCTCTATCTGATCAGCGGATTCCGGTGGAGCTTCTACGAGATCTCGGATGTCGGTGTGGGCATCAGCCTCGCCATGATCGTACTGTTCCTGTCGATCTGCCTGGCGATCGTCGCCTGGATTTTCCGTACCGGCTACCAGATCAAGCCTTAGGAGCCTGTCGGCGGCGCTCCACATCCGGCCATGCTTGTGCGTTGCCGCTTGCATGGGCCGCCCGCCGGGGTCCAGAATCGACTTGCTCCAGGGTCGGCGTCCCCCAAATAAAGCTTCGTGCGCCGACCGGTAAAGACGCCCCGGGGAGTCCCCGTCATGTCGATTTCGCCCGTAGCCGTCGTGGGAATCGCCTGGTATCGGGCAGAGAGCTATCCGAAGATCACGGCATTGATGGCCGATGGGGCCTCCTTCCCGAAATCCTATGACAGCTGGCGCCAGAAGGCCGTCCGAATGGAACGGGAATATGCCCGACGCGGCAGCCTGACAACCCGCGTTGACGTCGACCCCGTGGCCTTCGATGACTGGTGCCGGTCCCGGAATCTGTCCCCGGACTCTGCCGCCCGCGGCAGATATGTCGATGAGACCGTGGCAGCAGAATCGGCCGGTCCGGGAGGCTGATGCATCATCTGCCCGAAGATTTGTCCGTCCCTCCCAGGCTATGGGCGCAGACCATGTTAAGATTTCGCCCGTTGCGCCCGTAGCTCAGTTGGATAGAGTACTTGGCTACGAACCAAGGGGTCGTGGGTTCGAATCCTGCCGGGCGCGCCAAAAATAAGCAGTAAATTCAAGGGCTTGGAGAGAAATCTCCGGGCCCTTTTTCTTTGGGGTCTGCCGTGGATATTCTTCGGGTCTGCCGGGGATCGGCATCCAACCAGCCGTCCTGTTGATCCTGATCAACGGCCCACCGTCGCCGCTGTGTCAAGCTGCCATGTCGACACACCACTCCGGCGGATCTATGTCACATCTCACTTTGCAGATTATCCGCAACGAGCATGCCGCTGTGGCTGCCGTCTTGCGCTCGCTGAGCATGATGATTTCGCATGGCCCTGGTGACGAGCGGCCGCGGTTCTTCGAAGTGATGCGCGCCATGCTTTTCTATATCGACGAGTTTCCCGAGCGCTTACACCACCCGAAGGAATCGGCCCTGTTGTTTCCGAAAGTGATCGCCGGCGCGCCCGACCTGGTGCCTGTCCTCGAAAGGCTCGAGGCTGATCATATCGACGGCGAGCGCAAGGTCCGCGAGTTGCAGCATCTGCTGCTCGCCTGGGAACTTGTCGGTGAATCACGAAGAGGAACGTTCGAGAAGGCGGCTGAAGACTATGTCCAGTTCTACCTGGAGCATATGCGAACGGAGGAGGCGCAAATCCTACCCGCCGCGCAGCGGGTCCTGACACCCGCGCAGTGGCAGGAACTGGATGCAGCCTTTTCGCACGAACGCGATCCCCTGGCGGGTGGCACGCGCGATCCGATTTATGAGCGGCTATTCCAGCACATCGTGATGACCGCTCCGTCGCCGATCGGCGTAGGCAAAGGCTTCAATGAACGCGTCTCGCACTGATCAGATGTAGCCCGGAATCAGAGGGGCGTGGCGCATGTGCAGTGACATTCCGAGGGAGGCCATGTGGTCTCCGTCACGACTCAGGATCTCACTTGCCAGGGGGAGGAACTGCTGCTCTTCGAAGATTGCGTGAGCGGCATACGCCTTCACCAGCTCGAACGTGGCCGCCTTGTTCAGGTCGGCGGGTTTGCCGTGGGCGGCGGCATCGACCGCCGCGCGCTGCGCCTTCCAGAGCGATTCGATCCTGCGGTGCTCGGTGGTCAGCTGCCGGATTATCGCCTTCACCCGATCGTGCTCTTCGCCTGGCCTGGCCCAGCGGAGCACTGCCGGAAACAACTCGCTTTCTTCGTCCCCGTGATGCGCCAGCACCGCATGCTCGAACAATGTCATCGTGCCGACCGCGACGGCGCGTGCCTTGGTGGCAGCCGTCATGAGCGCAGGGAGCTCTGAAAACTCCTGGAGTTGCGCGAGAATTCCCGCGTGGCACCTGGAGAAATCTGCCAGCGGCGTCTCGATAGTCGCATCCATGATTCACCCTCGACGTTGTTGGTTGACTCGCCACACAACGCCGCATGCGGCACAGCCAAGCGGCGTTGTATCGGTTCAGTCTAGCCTTGCACGCGGATCGAGGCATTGATCGGCATCAAGAAACGCCCGGCCCGTTCCCGACTGTTCTTGCAGTCCATGTGCAGCAATGCCCCGCAGCGCCCGCGCCAGGGGACGGCGCAGGCGCTGCAGGAGTGAGTGCGAAGCTGCGAGTCAATCGCGACGGATCGCTGGCGGGATTTTCACTTCGCCGCCATGTCGACCGGCACAGCATCCAGGGGCGATTCGAATGCAATGAAGAGTACGCAGGGGACGTCGCTGACGCAGGCGCCTTTGTGCGGCACCCTGGCGGGTCCATAGGCATAGGTACCGGCGCGCAGAACGGCCGTCTTCTGGCCGTCGTATGTGACGTGCAACTCGCCTGAGATGAGCACCATCCGCTCTGCGGAAGAATGCCAATGCGGCGGGAGAACGGACTTGGCCGGCACTTTCAGGAACACGTCGACATTCTCCTTCGACGGGTCGCCATGTAGAACCGCGATGGCGCATCCTGCCGGCAGGAACGGCGGGCACCCCCCCCACTGCATGCCGGGGTCCTGAGCCGTTCTGGTCACCGACAACTCCGGCGCGGGCGACTGAGCGAACACCGACGCGCAGCCCAGTGACAGGGACCCGCCCAGAACGGCGTGAAAAACGAGGGAGGCAATGGTTCGGTTCGGCATGACTGTTCTCCTTGGTTTAAGTCATGCCAGTCTGACCAGTGCCCGTTCCTTGAACGTTCCTGGAAGAACGGGCGGGTCGACTCCGGAACGGCTCCAGATCCGCCGACGCGATCCGATTGACGGCGTCAGCCACACCTCCCACAATCGGCTCCGGTCAGACAACCTCTCGCAGTCATGGACGCGTCTTTCCTCATTGCACTGGCAAAGGCTTCCACGCACGCCCTGGCCTTCCGAACCGGGCTCGATGCCCGCGCGCAGCACCCGGAAATCAATTACGCGCAGGCACTGGAACGGTTCGAGGCGCCGCTTCCGGAATCCGGGCAAGCGCCCGAAGCGGTAATTGATCAACTGGTCGCCCTGGCGCAACCGGGGCTTAGCGCGATGGCGGGCCGGCGCTTCTTCGGCTGGGTGATCGGCGCTTCGCATCCGGTCGGGGTCGCCGCGGACTGGTTGACCTCGGCTTGGGGCCAGAATGCGGGCAATCAAGTCGCCGCGCCAGCCGCCGCGGCCTGTGAGGCAGTTGCGGCCGGGTGGTTGCTCGACTTGCTGGATCTGCCGCGCGACGCGTCGGTCGGATTCGTGACCGGGGCGACCATGGCCAATTTTTCGGCCCTGGCCGCTGCCCGGGGCTCGGTATTGCGACGCGTCGGATGGGACGCGGATGCGGACGGTCTTTTCGGTGCACCGCCAGTCCGCGTCCTGATCGGTGACGAGGCCCATGCAACCGTCTTTGCGGCCCTCCAGCTTCTCGGCCTCGGTCACGACCGGGTCACCCGGGTTCGTACCGACGATTCCGGGACGATCGTGCCCGCTGCGCTGACCGCTGCGCTGGCGGCGGACGAAGGCCCGCTGATCGTCATCCTGCAAGCGGGACAGTTGAACACCGGCGCGTTCGATGATTTCGACCGCCTGATCCCGCTGGCTCACGCCCGCAATGCATGGGTGCACGTCGATGCAGCCTTCGGGCTCTGGGCCCGCGCATGCCCTGCGCGCGCCGGCCTCGCGACGGGACTGGAGCAGGCCGATTCCTGGGCCACCGACGGCCACAAATGGCTCCAGACACCGTACGACTGCGGCTATGTGATCGTTCGGGATTCGCAGGCTCACCGTCGGGCGATGAGCATCAATGCGAGCTATCTCCCGGCCTCCCTCGGAGAGCGCGATCCATCGCACTTCGTGCCCGAGTTGTCGCGGCGGGCGCGCGGTTTCGCCACTTGGGCGATGATCAGCCATTTGGGACGAAGGGGCATTGCCGACATGATCGACCGTCATTGCCGGCTCGCGCGCCTCATGGCCGACCGTATCGCAGCCGAGCCAGGGGTGGAACTGATGAATCCGGTCGTTCTCAACCAGGCCGTCCTGAGGTTCGGCTCGGATTGCAAGCCCGACGAGGCCGACCGGCTGACGCAAGCCACCATCGCGCGGATCCAGGAGCAAGGCGAATGCTTCGTCGGCGGCGCCAACTGGCGTGGCCGCTGGGTCATGCGACTGTCCGTTATCGGCGGCGAAACGAACGAAGCGGATGCAATGCGCGCGGCAGATGCCATCGCAGCCGCATGGCGGGAGATCCGCCTGGAGGAGCGCCGCGGGAAGTAGCAGCGTCCCGTGACGAGCTTCTACCGCAGGTAGGCCGTGCCGCGCCGCCTGGCCGAGCAGGCACAGAATTCCAGCCGATCGTCGATGCGGTCGACCGTTCCTTCGTTTCCTTCGAGGCGCTGATCCGGGGAGTCCGCGGGGAACCTGCCGGGCAAGTGCCTGGGGCGGTGGCGGCAGCGGACCGGAGGTGACCTAGAGTGAAATGGTGGATGATGCGGTGGCCTTCGCCCGCGCAATCGATGAGTACCGCGTGCTCGGCGTAAAGGTCGCCATCGACGATTTCGGAGCAGGTTACGCCGGCTTGAACCTGCTGGCAGACTTTCAGCCCGATCTGATCAAGATCGACATGAATCTGGTGCGGGGAATCAGGTCGCGCGGGCCGCGGCAGGCGATCGTGCGCGCCATTCTCCAGGCTTGCGGGGACCTTGGCATCGACGTCGTTGCCGAAGGGGTGGAGTCGTCCGACGAGTACCGGTGGTTTCGCGAGGAAGGAGTGCGTCTGTTCCAGGGATACCTGTTCGCACGACCCGGGTTTCAGCTCTTACCCGAGGTTACCTATTCAGGCTGGTAGAACTCGGTTGGTATATATTGCCGCCGATGCCACGCCCGTTGTTGCGCAACTTATCCCTGAGGAGCAGGCTGCTTCTGCTCATCTCGACTGCCTTGCTGCCGGTCGCGCTGCTGGGGTTCGCGGCCCTGCATGTCCTTGCCGACGACAAGCGGGAGTCCCTTCAGGTGGTCATGCTGGATACCACCCGCGCGATAGCCGGGGCAATGGACCGGGAGTTGTCGCACGCGGTAATGGTCCTGCGACTTCTGGGCGATAGCCCCGACCTCGACCAGGGCGACTTGAGGTCCTTCCACGAAAGCCTCAGCCGGGCGTTGCGACAGAATAGCGGCTGGCAGACGATCACGCTGTCAGACGCCTCGGGCCGCAGCATCCTCGACGGCCGCGAGCCGTTCGAGTCGCAACCGGTGAGTCTGGCGCAAGGCGTAAACACCCGCGTCGGCAATGCCAACCGGGGAGACGCGGAGATCCGCAACCTCGCAATCGACCCGCACCAGGGGGATCATTTATTTGGCGTCCGCTTGCCGCTGTACCGCGACGGCGAGCCCGGTTTCATCCTCTCGGCTTCGCTTCATCCGCAGGTCATGTTGGACGTGGTCAACCGGCAGACCTTGCCCCCGGAGGGGCTGGTCGCGATCATCGACGCGGCCGGATCGATCGTGGCGCGATCGCGCGCCCAGGAGAAGTTCGTCGGCCAACCGGTGACGCCGGACCTGAAGGCCGCAATGGTGTCGCCCTCCGGCATTGCGGTCCTCTATACGCAGGAAGGGCGGAAGAACTATGCCGCGTTCGTGAGGTCGCAGCAAACCGGTTGGACCGTGGCGATGGGTGCGCCCCAGGAGATCGTGGATGCGCCGGCCCTCCAGTCCTACTGGATCGTCGGGATCGGTGTGCTGGGCTCGCTGTCGCTTGGCGCCGTGCTCGCCGGATTCCTGGGACGGGGGATTGCCCGGCCCGCAGCCGAGCTGTCGAAGGCGGCGCGATCGATAGGACGGGGCGAAGAACCGGTCATCCCCCAGTCGGACATCGTCGAATTCAGGGAAGTCGGTGAAGCGCTGGTGGCGGCCGTCCGTACCCGCAAGATTGCCGAAGAGGCGAAGCAGCAGGTTCTCGAGGGGGAACGACGGGCGCGTCTGAACGCAGAAGAGGAGGGACGACTCAAGGACCAGTTCCTCGCCATGCTCGGACATGAACTGCGAAATCCGATCGGCGCGATCAGCAACGGTGTGCAGGTCCTCCTGAGACTGCCGGAATCGATACCCCTGGCACGCGAAACTCAGGCCATGGTGGTGCGCCAGGTGGATCACCTTGCGCACCTGCTCAATGACCTGGTGCAGATCGGCCGGGTCATCGCCGGCAAGATTGTGCTGCAGCAGGCCCCGATCGACCTCGGCCGACAGGTCGAGGAGGTTCTGGCGACGTTCCGGTCGTCCAGGCGGCTCGATAACCACGAGGTCGTGTCCGAGATCAGTGAGGTCTGGGTGCATGCCGACATGCATCGCGTCGAACAGATCATTTCGAATCTGCTCGGCAATGCGCTGAAGTACACGCCGGCTGGCCGACAGGTGCGGGTCGTCGTTGCCGCTGAAGGCGATCGGGCATTGCTGCAGGTGATCGACCAGGGAGTCGGAATGGAGCCGGAGGTGCTCCGTCGGGCTTTCGACCTCTTCTTTCAGGGCAATCCCACCACGGCCCGGACCGACGGCGGCCTGGGTGTGGGCTTGACCTTGATACAGCGCCTGGTCGATCTCCACGGCGGAACGGTCGAGGCGGAGAGCGCGGGCAAGGACAGGGGCAGCACTATCAGCATGTGGCTGCCCAGGATCGCGCGACCTGTCGGGACGCCGGCGACTCGGCCGCGCGTCGACGTCGAGCCGATGCGGGTGTTGATCGTGGAAGACAATCCGGACTTGCGTTCAAGCATGAGCGCCCTGCTGGCGATGACGGGCCACGTCGTCTATGAAGCGAGCGACGGGCCCGACGGCGTGTCCGCGGCGCAGCATTATCGACCGGACGTGGTGTTCATCGATATCGGATTGCCGGGTTTCGACGGCTACGAGTGCTGCCGCCGGATCAGAAGTTCAGAGGGCGGCCGCTCCTTTCACCTGCTGGCCCTGACCGGCTACGGCCTCGAGGAGGATCGCCAGTTG
Source organism: uncultured beta proteobacterium (assembly GCA_963834335.1). Classification (GTDB taxonomy): domain Bacteria; phylum Pseudomonadota; class Gammaproteobacteria; order Burkholderiales; family Burkholderiaceae_E; genus Lautropia. Next base: position 1,858,263 of record CAWIBK010000009.1, read on the forward strand.
GCCGAAGCGGCAGGCTTCAACGGCCACCTGGTAAAGCCCTTGTCGCCGGAGCGACTGGAGGAGGCGCTGGCGCAGGCGGCCGGCATTCGCGCCCGCGCGGCGACCAGCGGTTAGATAGCCCCGAGGCGAGCCGTCGCCCGCCTGGCATCCCGCTGGCCGGCTTTTTCCTGCAATTTCAACGGACTGCAAGGCCGAACAACGCCTGGGCAACTTTCTGCATCCAAATGCAACGTCCCTGCGTAGTAGCAGCAGGGGTGTCATGCGCGCGAGCCACTGCATCCCTCGACGCCGCGTATAAACAATCTACCAACAGGTGATGCATGAAAAAGAACCGATCGATCCCGCGCCGCACCTTGCTGCTGGGGACGAGTCTGACACTGGCGGCCATGAGCACGCTGGCGTTCGCCTCCAGCCATCGCGAGGGCCCCTCCATCGCGATGAACCCCACCGTCGACGCCACCGACCTGTACATGTTCAGAAGTTATGAGGCCGGCCGGCAGGAATACGTGACCCTCATCGCCAACTACATCCCCTTCCAGAATCCCGAGGGCGGACCGAACTTCTACCAGTTCAACCCTGACGCCCTGTACGAGATCCACGTCGACAACAACGGTGACGCCAATCCGGACCTCACGTTCCAGTTCCGTTTCCAGAGCACGTCCAAGCAGACGGCGCTGAACATCGGCGGCAAGCAGGTCAAGATCCCTCTGATGTACTCCAATCAGCTTGAAGGGGTCAATCCGGCGGCTTTGAACGTCCGTGAAACCTACACCGTGGACCTCGTGCGGGGTGATCGTCGCACCGGCACGCGTGCCAGCGTCACCAATGCCGCAGGGTCGATACAGTTCGACAAGCCGATCGACAACGTCGGCGACAAGACCTTCAAGACGCCTACCGGCTACCAGACCTATGCCAATCAGCACATCTACGCGGTGAACATTCCCGGATGCGGCACCGGCCGGGTGTTCGTCGGCCAGCGCAAGGAGCCGTTCTACATAGCGGTCGGCAAGACCTTCGACCTCTTCAATCTCAATCCGTTGGGTGCGGAAAGCGGTGGCAACATCAACGACCTGGAGAACAAGAACGTCAGTTCGCTGGCACTTGAAGTGCCGATCGCCTGCCTCACCGCGGGGAACGAACCGGTCATCGGCGGCTTCACGACGGCAAGCCTGCGCCAGGGCACGCTGATCGATCCGTCGCCCAAGAGCGGTCTGGGCAATGCCACAGTCGCCGGCGGTGCGTGGGCGCAGGTCTCGCGCCTGGGCATGCCGCTGGTGAATGAAGTGGTGATCGGCATCGACGACAAGGACAAGTTCAATTCGTCCAAGCCGGTCGACGACGGCGCGAACTTTGCCGACTATGTCACCAATCCGGTGCTGCCTGCGGTTATCGAAACGCTTTTCCCGTCAGCCAGGGCTCCCACCAACTTTCCCAGGACTGACCTGGTGACGGCATTCCTGACCGGGATCGAGGGCGTGAACAAGCCCGTGAACGTGGTGGCCTCTGAAATGATGCGGCTCAACACGGCAATTGCACCAACCGTTGCCGGTTCGCAGAATCCGCTCGGCGTTGCGGCAGGTGACCTCGCAGGCTTCCCGAACGGCCGCCGCCCGGCGGATGACGTGGTCGACGTGTCGCTGCGGGTCGCCATGGGTGCGCTCTGCGTCCTGACCGGCGACACCGACGCCCTCAAGGTCGGCTGCAAGCCGTCTGACGCTCCTGCCGGAGGACTGGCATTGACCGACGGGGTCCGCAAGGATGCGAGTGCTTTCGGTGTCACCTTCCCCTATCTCACGACACCGCTGCCGGGTGCCTCGAGCAACTAAGGAGAGACCACCATGAAAGCGAACATCAAGAAGGGTGGCCGACTGGCGGTGGCGGCGCTGTTCACCGCTGCCGGCCTGGCGGCCTGCGGCGGCGGGAGCGACAGTCCCGCGCCGGCACCGTCGCCGGGGGCCGGCGCACCCGCCCCCGCGCCGGCGGCCAGCAACACGGTGCCGGCGAGCGCCGGTACTTCCGCTGCTGCGTTCATCGCCTACATCCGCGGGTTGAAGACGGACGAGACCTCGGAACCAGTCGGCATCGGCCAGTTCACCGCCCCGGTGGACAACACTTCCCCGCCGACCGGCCTCGGCAGTTGAGCACCCACCCGGGCCGGCGTCTTCCGCCGGTTCCGGGTGAATGTCCGGGCGCAATGCCCGGACATTTCAAACCGATCCTCGTCATCCGCCATACACTGTATGTCCATACAGTATCGGATCAGGCATGGACGTTCTCGAAAAGCTGGAAATACTGGCGGACGCCGCCAAGTACGACGCCTCCTGCGCGTCCAGCGGCGCCCAGAGACGGAACTCGGTGCGGGGCACCGGCATCGGCTCCACCGAAGGGTCGGGCATCTGTCACTCCTATGCGCCGGACGGCCGCTGCATATCCCTGCTCAAGATTCTCCTGACCAATTTCTGCTCGTACGAATGCAGCTATTGCATCAACCGGAACTCGTCCAACGTCACCCGCGCCCGTTTCACGATCGAAGAAGTCGTCTCCCTGACCCTGAGCTTCTATCGCCGCAACTACATCGAAGGTCTGTTTCTCAGTTCGGGGGTGATCAGGAGTCCGGACTACACCATGGAGCAGCTGGTGGAAGTGGCTCGCAGGCTGCGCGAGGTCCATGATTTCAGGGGCTACATTCACCTGAAGACGATACCGGATGCCGACGGGGATCTGCTCGAAGCAGCCGGTCGTTATGCCGACCGGCTGAGCATCAATGTCGAACTGCCCACCCGCGAGGCGCTCGCGAGCCTTGCTCCCGAGAAGGACCATCAGACAATCAGGCTCTCCATGGCCCGTATTCGCGCACGACTGGAGGCATCGGAACCCGAGGCGCGGCCGCTGCCGGGCGCGGAGAAGGCTGCCGAAGTGCAGGCTCGGCCACCGCCTTTTGCGCCCGCGGGGCAGTCCACCCAGATGATCATCGGTGCCGACCCTTCCACCGATGCCCAGATCCTGGACACCTCGGCAGACCTCTACGCGAATTATCGACTGCGGCGCGTCTACTATTCGGCCTTCAGCCCGATTCCTGATCCGTCGGCACGGCTTCCGGCGCAACCGCCGCCACTGCTTCGAGAGCACCGGCTTTATCAATCCGACTGGCTGATGCGCTTCTATGGGTTTCGGCCCGAGGAGTTGACCGGCGGCGCAACGGGCGATGACCGGGGGATGCTGTCGCTGCAGGTCGATCCGAAGCTGGGCTGGGCTCTGCGTAATCGCGGCTATTTTCCGATCGATCTGAATCGGGCCAGCCGGGAACGCCTGCTGCGCACGCCGGGAATCGGTGCCAAGACCGTGCGCAAGCTGCTGCAGATCAGGCGCTGGCAGAAGGTACGACTGGCAGACCTGGTAGCGCTGCGCGCGGATGTGAAAAAGGCCATGCCCTTCGTCGTTTGCGCCGACCACCATCCGGGCGTCAGAGAAGCGAGTTCGGAAATCCTGCGCGCTCGCTATTCGGCTGCACCGGAACAACTGGGACTCGATCTGGGCCGCTGATGCAGGCGCTGCTGTTCACGGGGTTGCCCGCGCAGGAAGGCGGACTGCAGACGGTTCGAATCAGCCCGGGATTGCCCGCCTGGCAGCACCACGCGCGCCGCCTGCTTCGGGACGGCATCGCGCCGCAAGAAGTTCAGTGGGAGACGGTTGCGGATGCGCCGCTTCCGCTTGGCTGCGAACCAGCCGCCGACGCAGTCAGCGTGCCCCGCCAGTTCCTGGAGATCGCCCGCACCGTCAGTTGTCATTGCGATCCCGATCGGTGGACCCTGCTGTACCAGGCACTCTGGCGAATCACCCACGGCGAGCGGCATCTCCTGCAGCTCCACGCCGATCCGCTGGTGGCCCGGCTGAACGCCGCGAGCAAGTCGGTGCTTCGGGATGCCCACAAAATGAAGGCGTTCGTCCGATTCCGTGCGATCGAACCGCCCGCTGCCGGTAGCTCGGGCAGCCTGAAGGATGAATTGCGCTACGTCGCCTGGTTTGAACCGGATCATCACATCGTCGAGTTCGTCAGTGGCTTCTTCCAGCGTCGTTTCACCAACATGCGCTGGTCCATCCTGACGCCGCAGCGGTGCGCCCACTGGGAAGGCGAGGGTAGCGTGTGGTTCACGCAGGGCGTTGCGCGGGATGCTGCCGCCCCGCAGGATGCGTTCGAGGATGCATGGCGGATCTATTACCGCAGCATCTTCAATCCCGCCCGGGTCAAGCTGCGGGCGATGATGTCGGAGATGCCGCGGAAGTACTGGCGGAACCTGCCGGAGGCGGCGTTGATTCCCGCGCTGGTCCAGTCGGCCGACCGGCGAGTGAGCGCCATGCAGGCGCAGCGCAAGACGGTGGACCAATCGCGTTGCGGGGCACGGCCGCCATCGCCGGAAGCGCTGCGCGCCGAGCGTCTGGTGCGCATGGATGCCGGGTCTGCCGCACGACTCCCGATTGCCGCCGCTGCCTGTCGCCAGTGCGGCCTGGGGCAGGTCGCAACCCAGGTGGTGTGGGGCGAAGGGCCGCAGGACGCCCGCATCATGATCGTCGGAGAGCAGCCTGGCGACCGGGAGGACCTGGTCGGCCGGCCATTCGTGGGTCCTGCCGGACAACTGCTGGACGAGGCGCTGGCGCAGGCCGGCCTGAATCGGACCACCCTGTACCTCACCAACACCGTCAAGCATTTCAAGTTCAAACGCCGGGGTAAGCGCCGCCTGCATGACAAGCCCTCGGATGCTGAAGTGCTGGCATGCCGCCCCTGGCTTCAGGCGGAGATGGATGCCGTCAATCCCGGCCTGGTGGTCTGCCTGGGTGCCACGGCCGCCAGCGCGCAGCTGGGAGGCAAGGTCAGGATGGTGCGCGACCGGGGTCGGCTCATTGCCGGCGATGGGCGATGGATCCTGATGACCTACCATCCGGCCTACCTGTTGCGGCTCGGCGAGTCGGACGCCGCCGCCCGGGCGCAGGGGCAGTTTCTGAGTGACCTGCGGCTGGCAAGGCAATGGCTGGAAACGACGACGACTGACCAGGCTGATGTCCGGCCAGGCTGATGGCCGAACCGGTCAACAGTACCCGCGCCAACCCGCTCGGCTGCGCCCCCGGCGGTGACTCAACTGCGTTGCAGGCGCCGGTATGCGCTCAGGTGACGCACCGCCTTCTGGGCGTTGCCGAGCGCTTCGTACAGCCGGGCTGCGTTGTAATGGGCATCCGCGGTGTCCGGCGCAAGTCGCAGGCAGGCTTCATAGCTTGCGATCGCCTCAGCGGTACGGTTCTGATCCTCCAGCGCGATCGCCCGGTTGAAATATAGCGGGGCTGCCTTCGGGCAATGCTTCAGGGCCTCGTCATACAGGTCGACGGCTTCGGTGCAGCGGTTGGCGTCGCACAGCAGCGCACCCAGGTTCAGCCAGGCATCGCTGAGCCGCGGTGCAAGTTTCACGGCTTCCCGGTAGGCCGCCTCGGCTGCGGCCATGGATTCGGCCGCTTCGAGCTCCTCCGCGCGCGAGAACCAGGCCTCGGCAGTACGCAGCGCCGGGGGGTTGGCCGGTGGTGAACGCTGAAGAAATGCCACCGACCCTTCCTTGGGCGTGACATCGAAGTCCATCAGCAGCTGGCCCGACTCGGCCTCCCACTGCGCGGACCCGTCACGCACGGCAATGTCGTTGCCGACCGCAGTGATGCGCAGGCCGGTCAACGGAAGTTCGCGCGGCAGGGCGGCTTTCAACCGGTCCAGCGAGCGCACGATCTTGCGGGGCGGTATCTTGGCCTCCCGCAGGCCATAGGCGGTACGCAGCAGCACGACATCGCGGAAGGTGAACAGGTATTCGTTGCGCAGCCCCCGCGTCGGCGTCACGAATCCGGCATTGACGAGGCCGGTGACCACCGCCCTGGAGATGCCCAGCATCGCTTCGATGCTGCGCAAGGTGTAGGGTCGCTCCAGGGACTGCTTCGTCACTTTCTCGCCCGAGTGCGAGCCGGCGCCGCCGTCTCCCCGGATTTAGGCGCCCGCCGCACGCCCTTGCGATCGGCACCGGCGACCTGCTTTGCGGGCTGCGCCGGCGCCGGCGCCGTAGCCTTTGCCGGCTTCTGCCGGCCGCCTCGCTGCGCCAGGCTCGCCCGCAAGGCTTCCACCAGATCGATCACCTGGGCGCCGCCGGCCGGTTCGGCCTCCGGCATGGCTACCACCTGCTTGCCGGCGATCTTTTCGTCGATGCTGGCGAGGATGCGCTTCTTCTCCTCGTCTTCATACGCGGCCGGATCGTAGCTGTCCTGGGAAATCTGCTCGATGAACTGCAACGCGAGATTGAGTTCACCGTCCGACACCGAGACCTTCTCGATGTTCAGGTCTTTGAGGGAACGGACCTCGTCGGCGTACAGCAACTGCTGCAGCACCAGGCCGTCTTCCGCGGCACGGACCTGGACTACGTATTGTTTGCCCTTCCAGGCCCATTTCGCAAGCGCACAGCGCTCGCTCTTGCGCATGGCTTCCAGCAGCAGCGTATACGGCTTGCCGCCGCGCTTGTCGGGTGCGAGAAAATAGGCCTTGTCATAGTAGATCGGGTCGACGGCCGTGCCGGGGATGAATGCCACGATGTCGATCGAGTGGGAAGTACCTTCCTGCAGTGCCTTGAGTTCGTCGGCCGCAAAGAGCACGAACCGGTCCTTCTCGAATTCGTAGCCCTTTACCATGTCGGCCCGCTCCACCACGGCCTGGTCCTTTTCCGACACGTATTGTTGCTTGAGACGAGAACCATCCTTCGCCAGGAGGTTGAAGCGGATGGTGGCTGCGCTCTCGGTCGCCGAGTAGAGCTTCACCGGAATCGACACCAGTCCGAAACTCAGTGTCAACGAAGCGATCGAACGTGCAGCCATGGCACTCTCCGGGATGGAATCTGCGGCCGGGAGGCTGTCGGCAGCCTCCCAGGGTCACCTAATCTACACCAGCAGCCGGGCGCGGTGGCCGGTTGTGGCCAGGCAGCACCGCCGGCCGGGCGACGGTCGGCGGCATGCCAGGAGTGCGTCTCACCCCAGGATCCTGATCGCCCGGGTCAATTGCTGGCGGGATTTCCAGAACCCTTCCCAGGGGTCACGCTTCTGAAAGCTCAGGTATTCCCGGGCGGTCCGGATCGTCCAGTCGGACGCGCTCTTCAGGCCCATGAGCTGGTCCCAGTCGACCGGCATCGACACCCCCATGCCGGGCCGCGCCCGCGCGGAATAGGCGGTGGCGGTGGTCTGGCCGTGCCCGTTGCGCAGATAGTCGACGAAGATCTTGCCGACGCGATTGGCGGGGCCGCTGCGGGCAACGAAGCGGGACGGAATGGTCCTGGCGAGATGGCGTACCGCCGCCTGAGAGAAGTCCTTGACCGCAGCGTAGTCGAGCCTGGGGGACAGCGGCACCACGAGGTGCAGGCCTTTGCCGCCACTGGTCTTGAGCCAGCTTTCGAGTCCGAGTTCCTCCAGCAGCGCCCTTGTGAGCTGCGCCGCTTCCTGAAGCTCTCGCCAGCCGACGCCCTCGCCGGGGTCGAGGTCGAACACGATCCGGTCGGGTTTGTCGATGCGGCTCGCCCTGGAGTTCCAGGTATGCAGCTCGACCATGTTCATCTGAGCGGCTTGCAACAGCGCGTTCGCGTCGTCAATGGCAAGGAGCGCGGCGTGCCCGGGCCACAGGCCGGGATCGAGAACCCTCAGGCCGGGCATGCGCGACTCCGGATGCTTCTGGAAGAACAAGTCGCCGGCGATGCCGTCCGGAGCCCGTACGAGCGACACCGGGCGGTCCTTCAGGTGGGGGAGAATCCAGTCGGCAATGGTCTCGTAGTAGCGGACCAGGTCGAGCTTTCGCAATCCGGTCGAAGGGTCGATCACCCGCTCCGGATTGCTGACCTTGACGCTCGCAGCAGAATTCTTCGCGGTGCTGCGCTTGGCGGGACGGGACGGGGCCGGCGCGGCGCCGGCATCGGCGGCGACTTCCCGGGCCACCTCGGCGGCCGGTTTGTCGGAACGCAGCCCTTTGAGCGACGGGTGGCGAAGGCGGCCATCCGGGGTCCAGGCGGTGAACGCCACTTCGGCCAGGAGCACCGGTTTCACCCAGCGCTGCGCGCCGCCGCTGCGCCGGGACCACCGGCCGGGGCCGACGGTGGCCGGGTCGATCGGCGGGACTTCGGTAACCAGTTCTAGGAGCCGCGTGTGCATGTCCCGGCCGGTCCGTGCATCCCATCCAGTTCCGACGTTGCCGGCGTATCGCAGATTGCCGTCTTCGTGATAGCCCAGCAGCAGCGCGCCGACTTCATTCTCGGAGCCGGCTCTATCGGTAAAGCCGCAGACGACGAACTCCTGGCGCATCGCACATTTGAGCTTGAGCCAGGTATCGGAGCGCCCTGATACGTAGCGGGCGTCCGCCCGTTTGACGATGATCCCTTCCATGTTCATCTGGCAGGCGGCCTCCAGCATCTGCCGGGGTGACGCGCCGAAATCCTGGCTGAAGCGCACCCTCCCGGGTTCCGGGCGGTCGAGCAGCTTTCTCAGTAGTGCACGCCGGGAGGCAAGCGCCACCTTTCGCAGGTCCTGCCCGTCCAGGAAGGGGGCGTCGAAAACGAAGTAGACGATATCGTCGCTGCGGCTGTTGTCGATGGCGTTCTGCAGGGCATGGAAGTCCGGGACTCCCGTCTCGTTCAACACCACGATCTCGCCGTCCAGCCAGCCACTGCCGATGCCCAGCGACTCGACCACCGCTGCCAGTGACTTCATCTTCGCTGTCCAGTCGTGGCCACCACGCGTCATGAAACGGGCGCGATCGTTGTCGATGCGCGCAAGGATGCGATAGCCGTCGAATTTCGGTTCGACGATCCAGCCGTCGCCCGTCGGCGGTGTCGAGACCAGCGTCGCCAGCTGGGGGGACAGCTTGCGCGGCAGCGGCGCAGCGACCGCCGCGGCAAGGTCCGGTACGGCGTCCGGCGGTAACCCTCCTGTTGAATCTCCCGGTTCCCGGGCAGGGGCCTCGCGTGACTCCAGTGGTCCAAGCGGATGCTCCAGGACACTGTCCGGCAACGCGGCGATGACGTCGTAGTCGGCCAGGGAGCGAGCCCAGGCGTCCCGCTTCTTGAAAAGTATCCATTGATTCTGTCTGGAATCGGCCTTGGCGATGCTGACCAGTTCCCAGAGCCCCGCGAGCTTCTCGCCGTGAAGCTTGAACACGAGCTTGCCTGCCGCCAGGCCGTCGCGCGGATTGCCGACCGGCTCCCAGGTTCCGTGATCCCACACCATGACCTTGCCTGCACCGTATTGCCTGGCGGGGATGGTGCCTTCGAAGCCACCGTAGGAAAGCGGATGGTCCTCGACGTGGATCGCCATACGTTTTTCCGCCGGGTCGAGACTGGGTCCCTTGGGTACTGCCCAACTCAGCATCACGCCATCGAGTTCAAGTCGGAAGTCGTAGTGAAGTTGCCGCGCCCAGTGCTTCTGCACGACGAACCTGAGCGAGCCCAAGGGTCCCGGCGACGCGGAATTAGCGTCGCCGGCGGGTTCCGGCGTCAACCGGAAGTCGCGCTTCTTCCGATAGCGACTGAGCGGGGCACTGTCGCTGGCAGCATCCGGTCTGGCCATTCCCTGCGCCGTTGCTCAGGCCGCACTGACGGGGACGGAAAATCGCCTCACCGCTGTCCTCCTCAGCGCCGCCGCGCCTCGAACTCGATCAGCAGGTCGATCTCGTCTCCCACCCAGTTGTTGTCGAGTCCATAGGACATGCCATAAGCGCTGCGCTTGAAGCTGCCCCGTGCCGAGACGCCCATGACGTATGCCTTGGAGAAGAAGCCGCCCAGCTCGTAGTCGGCGAGCTTGTTCATCGTCGCCTGCAGGCTGAACGGCAGGGCGCGGCCCAGCAGTTCGAGCTGCCCATCGACTGCAAAAGTCTTCTCGCCGGTGCGCGTGCCGCGCGCTGCGGTAAAAACCATCCGTGGAAACTCCCCACTGTTCAGGAAGTCGGGCCCCTTGAGATGCTCGTCGCGTTTGCGATGATTGGTGTAGACGCTGGCGGTCTCGACCTCGATCCGGATATCCGTCAGGGCGCCACTTTTCTCATCGTAGCTGTAGCTGCCCTTGCCGGCGCGAAACATCCCCAGCACCTTGTGGTACCCGATGTGGGATACCAGGAAGCCAAGCGACAGGTGCTCCGTGTCGATTTCATAGCGAGCGGACTCGGCCGCGGCGGGGAGACACGCAGAACCGGCAAGCAGCACAGCCGCCAGCACCCGGGCGGCACGGCCTGAGCGGCCGAGGGCAGGGAAGCCGGGTACGCAAACGCAAGGGAACAAGCTCATTCGAGACACTCCGGAGTATCGATACCGTTTGCCGGGCGAAGCCATCCCGGTCGCGCGACGCAGGCCGCTTCATCGGGCATAGTAAGGGTCGTTGGCCGAGGCGTCGGATTTCCCCCCGAAACTGTCATTGCCGGTGATGTCCTGCAGCAGAAGCGCTGCCGCCACGAAAGCGCCGGCCAGGACGGCAAGCACCAGCGGGGCAGCAAGGTCCCGGTGGCCGGCGGGCAGGCGCCCCAGGAGGGGCGCCGAGAGTATCGTGCCGGAAAATGCAAAGCACAGCAGCGCGACCGCGATCGGACTTGCCGGCGTCAGCAGCAGCGCCGACTGGGCCAGCGCGAGCCAGGAGATCGCCGCGACGCCGATGCCGGCGACACCAAAGCGTATGCGGGGCCGTGGCCACTGCCAGAGCGCGACCCCGCCGACCGCTGCGGCGAGCATCAGGCTGAACTGGAACAGCATCAGCGAGCCGGCGGCGAATGCCAGCCCCGCGAGTCCGAGTCCGGCCACAACGACCAGGGTGGCGGCCTCGGCCCGTTCTTCCGACGCCCGCAGCAGGCCGGCGATCACCAGCACGCCCCCCAGTGGGAACAGCAGCATCTCGGTGACGTCCCTGACACCCAGCCACCAGGAGGCCGCGAGCCACGCCGCCGCCAGCACCAGGCCGTGGAGCAGCCGGTTTCCCACGGTCCCTGCAAGCGTCACACCGGCCAGCCAGGCCAATGCGAAGATCCAGGGCAGCCGCTGCAGAATGGTGGCCGGGGGCGTCGGCCACCCGGTCATCCAGACGACGGACAGCAGGAACGCCAGGCCCAGCGCGCAGACTGCCGGGCCAGCCCCCGCCATTGTGCGCAGGACGCCGACTCCGAGCAGCGACAGCAGCAGTGGCAGGATCACGCTCTGGAAGAGCGGGTGATGGACGGCCGCGAGCAGGTCCAAACGGCGCCACTCCCGATCAGGCGCGTGTCGCCGTTACGCTCCTAAGGATTGCGGGAGGTGAGGAACTTGCGCATCAGATCGGCCATGGTGCGCACCTCGAACTTGTCCATGATGTTGGCCCGGTGCGCTTCCACGGTCTTGATGCTGATGGACAGGTCGTCAGCGATCTGCTTGTTGAGCCGACCGGCGGCGATCAGGTCCAGGACCTGGCGCTCTCGCGGAGTGAGGCGCTCGAGCAGGGACTGGTTGTGTTCGCGCTGGCTGAACTCCGAGCGCCGCTGCGCGGCGTTTTCGAGGGCCTGTGCGACGGTCCGGCACAACTGCTGGTCGTCGAACGGCTTTTCGAGGAAATCGACCGCCCCGAGCTTCATTCGGGCCACGGCCATCGGGACATCGCCGTGCCCCGTCATGAAAATCAGCGGCAGGTCCTGGCCCCGACGCAGCAATTCGTCGTGCAGTTCGATGCCACTCATGCCGTTCATCCGCACGTCGAGCACCAGGCAGGCATAGGGCTCCGGATCATAGGCCTGCAGGAAAGCCTCTGCACTGGCGTAGGTCTGCACCCCGAAGCCGTTGCCCTCCAACAGCCAGCGCAGTGAATCCCGCACCGCTTCGTCGTCGTCGACGAGATAGACCAGCTTTTCGACGGGGGCAGCCTGTGCGGTGACGGGATCACGGGAGTCGATGGTCATGAATTGGCAGGTTCCGAAGTCTTGTTGTTGGGGGAGGGGCCGGCGTAGTCCGGGCCAGTATTGCTTCCCAGGGCGACTTCCCCGCCGGGCCCGATAGCCGGTCCGAGTTCGGGGTCTTCCAGCGTCGGCAGGACGAAACGGAAAATGCAGCCGCGGGGCTGGTTGGGTTCCACCCACAACCGGCCGGAGTGAGACTCGACGATGGAACGGCAGATGTTGAGCCCCATTCCCATGCCTTCGCTTTTCGTAGTGTAGAACGGCTCGAACAGCCGCGTCTCCATTTCCCGACTCAGCCCGGGTCCCTGGTCGGCCACCGAGAATTCGATCTGGTCGCCCCGTCGTGCCACGCTGAGCACCAGACCGCGGGGCGGAGAATCCTTCATGGCGTCGATGCTGTTCTTCATCAGGTTTATCAGCACCTGTTCGATCAGGATCGGATCTACGCTGAGGATCGGCAGGTCCGGCTCGACGCGGGTGGTGATAGTGACGCGCTGGCGCTTTGCGGCGATCTCGGCAAGTCCAACGGCGTCGATGAGGATCGCGTCGACCGATGTCCGACGCCGCTCCGGCGCGCTGCGCTTGACGAAGTCCCGGATGCGCCGGATCACGGCCGCCGCCCGCTGCGCCTGCTTGGCGGTCTTGTCGAGCGCTTCGGTGATTTCAATCGACTCCGCGTCCTCGTTGCCGGCCCGTGAGCGCTTGATGCGGGCGGCAAGTCCCAGCGTGTAGTTGCTGATGGCCGCAAGGGGCTGGTTCAGTTCGTGTGCGATCGACGATGCCATTTCGCCCATGGTCACCAGGCGCGAGGTCTGCTGCAGCTGCTCTTCCTGCTGCTCCTGCATCTCCCGGGCATGGTGCTGGGCGGTGATATCGGTAGCCACCAGCAGTTGCACCGGCTGGCCGTCCACCCAGCGGATCTGTCGGGTGCGCACTTCGAACCAGCGATCGATGCTCGGGACGTGGACCTCCTGCTCGATCCAGTCGTCCGCCGCCTGCCGCCCCTTCAGAAGCTGCTCGTGACCGGCGGCGCCGCTGCCGAACAGCAGGCGGTACTGGCGATTGGCAAACAGCAACGTGGCCGCAGGCGCGGGCCGTCCCTTGCGCCAGCCGTGCTCGACCAGGGGGTTCACCAGCGGATTCGCAACCAGTTCGGACAAGGGAGTGACGGCAGTGCCGACCTGGGGCAGGGGGGAGACGAGCGACGCAACCGAGACTGCGGCGCCGAGTTCATCGAGCACCGTATTGAACCGTTCATGCGCTGCAGCCAGCTCGGCGCGTATCCGGTTGGGCTCAGTGATATCGGTCATCGAAGCCATCCAGCCGGCCTGTTCACCGCGGTCATCGATCAGGGGCGACACGTACATGCGCACGTCGAGAATCCGCCCATCCTTGCGTCGGACCCGGCTCTGGATTCCACTGGCGGGTGCTTCGCCGTCGACAGTGACCCGCATGTGTCTCAGGTTGATGTCGTGGTCCTCGGGCAGCCAGTACGGGTAGGGCGGCACCTGACCGACGAGTTGCGACTCATCGAATCCGGTCATTCGGCAGAACGCGCGATTGACGTAGGTGATGCGGCTGTCCTGGTCGATGACGCGCATGCCGGTGCTGATCGAATCCTCCATCGCCCGCCGGAACACGGTCTCGGCCGCAAGGGCGTGTTCGGTCTGCTTGCGACGGGTGATGTCGTGGGCGACGGCATAAAGCCGCGGCTCCAGATCCCGTCGATCGACACTGATCGACCAGCTCAGCCAGCGCCAGGTGTTACGCTGGCGAACCCGGAATTCGAGCGGGCCGATACGGTCGAAACGTTTGGACAGCGCTTTCTTGACGGCCTCCCGTTCGTCCGGGTGGATGCGGTCGTAGAGGACGGTGTCGGCGATGTCGCTGCCGAAATACTCGTCGAACGCGGGGTTGCCACGGATCACCGTGCCGTCCGGCGTCAATACGCACAGCACATCCTGTGACAGCACGAAGAGCCGGTCCCGTTCGGCCTCGAGGCGCATGCGGTCACGTCCACTGCGCCAGAGCAGGGCCAGCGACAGCAGCGATGTCAGCGACATCGACAGCAATCCTGCCAGCATCAGTTTCTCGCCCAGGCCCCTGCCGGCCTCGAAGGCGACCGCCTGCAGCCGGATGCCGCTTCCCGGCGGCTCGAGCGGCAAGCCGTAGGAGAGGCGGGTGTCGAGCATCTGGTGCGAAGAGGTGCTCACCAGCGTATTGCCGCCGGCGTCGACGATATTGATCAGGTATTTCCTGCGTATCTGCTCCGAAACGCCGTTGGACAGCCAGCGATGCAGGCCGATGCCGGTGATCAATATGCCGGTGAGGGTCTGGTCCTTGATCACCGGTGTGTACAACTCGACCACCACCTCGTTGTCGGCAGCCACGAAGGGCGTGGAAAACTGGGATTGCAGAGTCGACACCACGCCGCCAAAGGCGAAGTACCCGGCAGAGTCCTCGATCCGGGCGGCCGGGCGCCTGCCCCGGATCAGCGCCGTACCGGGGGCTGAGATCGCCCAGTGGACGGTTCGCGCGGGATCGGCGAAGGCCATGTAGATGGCATGCGGGTCGCTTGCCAGGAACTCGCGCGGCGCGGTCAGATCGATCACTTCGGTACCCGGCACCGCAACCCAGACCGGGGCAGAGCGGGCCAGGTTGTCACGCGATTCACGAAGGTGAAGCCGCAACGATTGCTGCGCCCATTCGATGTCCCGCAACAGGGCATCGTGGCGCTCCCGCTTTTCGACGCTCTCCACGTACCAGAAGAAGCCGCCCATCACCGCCAGGAATACGAGGATGCCGGAGAGATGGGCAAGTCCAAGGAAACGCCAGACGCGCCACTCGGATGCTGCGGAGCGAAAGGCGGTTCGCCGGGACATGGACAAAGGGGGAATAGCTCGGCTCCAGATATTGCCCGGGGGACGGGAGGAAGTCTGTTCGGGATTGTCCTCCTTGCGCATGTCGCTGCGCAGTACGATCGTCGATCGCGGTTGCGCCGGTTCGGCCGAAGACCCAGGGCGACTGACCTACTATTTCATAATACGATAAAGTATCCCATACGGTGGAAATTTTCCTTGTCATTTCCCCCTGAGGGTTCCTAGAATGCCTGGAAACTTCTTGGAGGAGGACACGTATGTCTGCAATACCGCAGAGCCATCCGGCTGCCGGCAGCCCCGGGGACCCGGATCCGGTTGAAACCCGGGAGTGGCTCGACGCCCTGGAAACGGTCATCCAGCGCGAGGGCCCCGAGCGCGCCCACTTCCTCCTGGAGCAGATGCTGGACGTCTCGCGACGCTCCGGCGTCAACATCCCGTTCCAGAACACCACTGCCTACGTCAACACCATTCCGGCCCAACTCGAGGTCAGCTCTCCCGGGAACGCCGCCTTCGAGGAGCGCATCCGAAGCTTCGTGCGCTGGAATGCGATGGCAATGGTCGTCCGCGCCAACAAGCTGAGCCCGCCCGACGGCGGTGACCTCGGCGGACACCTGGCCTCATTCGCTTCGCTGGCGACGATGATCGGCACCGGCATGAACCATTTCTGGCATGCGCCGCACGAGGGGCATGGCGGCGATCTCGTCTACTTCCAGGGCCACAGTTCTCCCGGTCTCTACGGCCGCGCTTTCCTTGAAGGGCGGCTGACCGAGGACCAGTTGAAGAATTTCCGGCAGGAAGTCGACGGCAAGGGGCTCTCCTCCTATCCCCACCCGAAACTGATGCCGGATTTCTGGCAGTTCCCGACCGTGTCGATGGGACTCGGGCCACTGATGGCGATCTATCAGGCGCGGTTCCTGAAGTACCTGCACGCCCGCGGCATCGCCGACACCAGCAACCGCAAGGTCTGGGTGTTCTGCGGTGACGGCGAGATGGACGAGCCCGAGTCGCGCGGAGCGATCGGCCTTGCGGCTCGCGAAAAGCTGGACAACCTGATCTTCATCATCAACTGCAACCTCCAACGGCTCGACGGGCCGGTGCGCGGCAACGGCAAGATCATCCAGGAACTGGAGGGCGACTTCCGTGGCGGCGGCTGGAACGTGATCAAGCTGATCTGGGGCTCCTACTGGGATCCTCTGCTCGCCCGTGACACGGACGGCATCCTGCGGCGTGTGATGGACGAGACGCTCGACGGCGAGTACCAGGCCTACAAGGCCAATGACGGCGCCTTCGTGCGCAAACACTTTTTCGGCAAGCATCCGAAGCTGCTCGAGATGGTGTCGCGGATGACCGACGACGACGTCTGGCGGCTCAACCGGGGCGGTCACGACCCGCACAAGGTCTACGCGGCCTTCCATTCGGCGTTCCATACCAAGGGCCAGCCGACCGTGATCCTGGCAAAGACCGTCAAGGGTTATGGCATGGGACGCGCTGGCGAAGCCAAGAACCCCACCCACCAGCTCAAGAAGCTGGACACCGCGGCCATCCGGGAATTCCGCGACCGGTTCAACATCCCGATACCCGACGACCAGCTAGAGGACATTCCCTTCTTCAAGCCCGCCGACGATTCGCCTGAAATGCAATACATGCTCGGGAGGCGCAAGGCACTGGGAGGGTTCCTGCCTACCCGTCGCCGACTTGCGGAAGAAAAACTGCCGGCACCCAAGCTGGAAAGCTTCCGCAGTGTGCTGGATCCGACCGCCGAGGGTCGGGAGATCTCGACGACGCAGGCTTTCGTGCGACTGCTCACGCTGCTGACGCGGGACCGGGAGATCGGCCCGCGGATCGTGCCGATCGTGCCGGACGAGGCGAGAACCTTCGGGATGGAGGGCATGTTCCGGCAGCTGGCGATCTACGCGCCAGGCGGCCAGATGTACACCCCGGTCGACAAGGACCAGGTGATGTACTACAAGGAGGACGCCAAGGGACAGATCCTCGAGGAAGGCATCAACGAACCGGGTGCGTTCAGTTCCTGGATTGCGGCCGCGACGTCGTATTCCACGAACAATCGCATCATGATTCCGTTCTACATCTACTACTCGATGTTCGGTTTCCAGCGAATCGGGGACCTCGCGTGGGCTGCCGGAGACATGCAGGCGCGCGGATTCCTGCTCGGCGCGACTTCCGGACGCACGACGCTCAATGGCGAGGGCCTGCAGCATGAGGACGGTCATAGCCACGTGTTGTCGTCGACCATCCCCAACTGCGTGTCCTACGATCCGACCTTCGCGCACGAGCTTGCAGTCATCATCCAGGACGGACTGCGCCGGATGGTGGAGAACCAGGAGAACGTGTTCTATTACCTTACGGTGATGAACGAGAACTACGCTCACCCGGGTCTCAAGGCGGGTGACGAAGAGAACATCATCAAGGGGATGTACCTGTTCCAGAGCGGGCGCAAAGGGGGCAAGGACAAGCCGCGGGTCCAGCTGCTGGGATGCGGCGTGATCCTGCGCGAGGTGATTGCCGCCGCCGCACTGCTGGAAGCCGAATGGGACGTAGGCGCCGATGTCTGGAGCGTTCCCAGCTTCACCGAGTTGCGCCGCGACGGGCTCGATTGCGAGCGCTGGAACCTGCTGCATCCGACCAAGAAGGCCCGCATTCCCTTCGTCAGTCAGCAACTCGAGAAGACGCAAGGCCCGGTGGTGGCGTCCACCGACTACATGAAGATCTACTCGGACCAGATCCGCCCCTTCATTCCCAAAGGGCGCAGCTACTCGGCGCTCGGGACTGACGGCTACGGGCGCTCGGATTTCCGGTCCAAGCTTCGTGAGCACTTCGAGGTCAATCGCCATTTCGTCGTCCTGGCCGCACTCAAGGCTCTGGCGGACGAAGGTGTCGTCCCGGCGGCGAAGGTCGCCGAGGCGATCAAGCGCTACAAGCTCGATCCGGAGAAGGTCAACCCGGCGTATGCATGACCGACCTGCCGTCCGATCCGCGATCGGACGGGCAGTGACAACGACAACGAAAAAGAGATAGCGTGGCGTCATGAAAGTGATCGAGATTGCAGTACCCGACATCGGCGATTTTTCCGAGGTCGAGGTGATCGAGGTTCTGGTCAAACCGGGCGATGAGATTGCGGTCGAGCAAAGCCTGATTACGGTCGAGTCCGACAAGGCTTCGATGGAGATTCCGAGTTCGGCAGCCGGCAAGCTGCAGGAACTGAAGGTCAAGGTGGGGGACAAGGTCGCCAAGGGCACGCTGATCGCTACTCTGCAGGCTGGCGCCGGTCCGGCTGCCGACGAGGCGCCCGCAGCGCCGGCGGCCGCGAGAAACGACACCGCACCGGCCCCGGCGTCGGCCCCGCAGGCTCCTGCGGCCGCGGCGCCTTCACCATCGCCGGCGGCTTCCGCGGCCCCCGTCGGCAGCGGGTCGTCCGAGGCCGAAGTGCTGGTACCCGACATCGGCGATTTCGACCAGGTCGAAGTCATCGAAGTGCTGGTGGCGGTCGGCGACGAAGTCTCCGTTGAGCAGAGCCTGATCACGGTGGAGTCCGACAAGGCCTCGATGGAAATCCCCTCCAGCGCCGCCGGCAGGATCTCGAAGCTGCTGGTCAAGGTCGGCGACAAGGTCGCCAAAGGAACGCCGCGTCGTGATGATTGCCGGCGCCGCCGCGTCCGCACCGGACAACGGCGCCGGCTCTCCGGCGCCCGTCGCGGAATCGGCACCGGCACCGCACCGGCACCCGTCCCGGCTCCGGCGCCTGCCGCTGCCGCCAGGGAATCCGCGCCGGCTCCCGCCACTCGCGCGCATCCGGTGCCGGCCGACATGCGCGACGGCAAGCTCGTGATCAAGCCCCACGCCTCGCCGTCGGTGCGGCTGTTCGCGCGCGAGTTGGGCGTCGACCTTGCCATGGTCAAGGGGTCGGGCCCAAAGGACCGTATCACCTCGGAGGACGTCAAGACCTTCGTCAAAGGGGCCGTTGCCCGGGCAGGAGATGGTGGCGCGGGAGCTTCTGCTCCGGGAGCCGGCGCCACCGGCGGCGCTGGCCTGGGACTGATTCCGTGGCCGAAAGTCGATTTCGCCCGCTACGGCGAGATCGAAGTCAAGCCCCTGTCCCGCATCAAGAAGATATCGGCAGCCAACCTGCATCGCAACTGGGTGATGATTCCCCATGTCACCAACCATGACGATGCCGACATCACGGATCTGGAGGCATTTCGGGTGACTTTGAATGCCGAGAACGCGAAGACCGGCAACAAGCTCACCATGCTGGCATTCCTGGTCAAGGCCTGCGTGGCGGCGCTCAGGAAATTCCCGGAGTTCAACAGTTCGCTGGAGGGCGAATCACTGGTGTTCAAACGCTATTACCACATCGGCTTTGCGGCGGACACGCCCAACGGCCTGGTGGTTCCGGTGATCAAGGACGCCGACAAGAAAGGGCTGTTCGAGATCGCGGCCGAGATGTCGGAACTCGCCAAGAAGGCGAGAGACGGCAAGCTGTCGCCTTCCGACATGCAGGGCGGCACCTTTTCAATCTCCAGCCTCGGCGGGATCGGCGGGACGTACTTCACACCGATCATCAATGCGCCGGAGGTCGCGATCCTGGGGGTGTGCCGGTCATCCAGACGGCCGGTCTGGGATGACCGCAGCGCAAGCTTCGAGCCCCGACTGATCCTGCCGCTGTCGCTGTCCTGGGATCACCGGGTCATCGACGGGGCGTCGGCTGCCCGTTTCAACAGCTTCCTGGCACAGTTGCTTGGGGACTTCCGCCGGATCGTGCTGTAGCGGTGCATCTGCCACGGCACGGCCCGTCAACCTTCTCAAGGCTTTCGCTTTCATGACCTCAGTCGTCGTCGTGCGCAAGGGAAAATCCATTGCGATCGCGTCGGACGCCCTTGTGACGTTCGGCGAAACCCGGCTCTCCGGCAGCTATGAAGCCAACGAGAAGATCATCAGGATCGGCAACTCGTTCATCGGCATGGCCGGCAGCACGGCTCACTTCGAAGTGATGCGTCGGGTGCTGATGGCGATGGACAAGCCGAAGCTGAATTCCCGGCACGAAGTGTTTGAGACCTTCCTGCAGGCTCACGCCATCCTCAAGGAGAAGTTCTTCCTCAATCCCAAGGAGGAAGAGGACGATCCCTACGAGTCGTCGCAGATCACCGCTCTGATCGCCAACCCCGCCGGCATCTTCGGCATCTACTCGTACCGGGAAGTCTTCAGCTTCGAGCGGTTCTGGGCGATCGGGTCGGGCCGGAGCTTCGCACTGGGCGCCATGTTCTCCGCATACGGCACCCGGAAGACCGCCCGCGCGATCGCGGAAACCGGCGTGCGCGCCGGTATCGAGTTCGACAAGAGCTCCGGTGGCCCGATCAGGGTCCACACGATGACGGCGCGCTAGCGCCGGCACAGACATCAACAGGCTTTAGAGGGCAAAGGACAACAGATGGCAGCCACTGAACTGAAAGTACCGGACATCGGTGATTTCAAGGACATCGAGGTCATTGAAGTACTGGTCAAGGCAGGCGAGACCGTCGCTCTGGAGCAGAGTCTCATCACCGTGGAATCCGACAAGGCATCGATGGAGATTCCGAGTTCGGCGGCGGGCTCGCTCACGGAAGTGCTCGTCAAGGTGGGCGACAAGGTTTCCCAGGGCAGCGTGATTGCGATGATCGAAGTCGCGCAAGCAGGCGCGGGCGCCCCGCCGGCCACCCCGCCGGCGAAGGCTCAAGCTTCGCCGACTGCGCCGGCCTCCTCGGCGCCGCCTCCCGCTCCCTCGGCGCCGGCGCCTGCACCGGTTGCCGCCGGCGCGACCGATCGGGCGGCCGACCTGACCTGTGACATGGTGGTGCTCGGCGGCGGCCCCGGCGGTTACTCCGCCGCATTCCGCGCCGCCGACCTCGGCTTGAAAACCATCATCGTCGAGCGCTACGCCAGCCTCGGCGGGGTCTGCCTGAATGTCGGTTGCATCCCCTCGAAGGCGCTGCTGCACGCCGCTTCGGTGGTGGAGGAAGCGCTGTCATTCGCCGACCACGGGATCAGCTTCTCCGCGCCTGAAATCGACCTCGACAAGTTGCGTGGCTGGAAGGACAAGGTCGTTTCACGGATGACCGGCGGGCTCGCGGGCATGGCCAAGGGACGCAAGGTCGAGGTGGTGCGCGGCTACGGCCGCTTCCTCGACCCGCATCACCTGGAAGTCGAACTGACTTCGGGCGAAGGCCAGGAGCGCACCGGCGAGCGCAAGGTCGTCCGATTCCAGCAGGCGATCATCGCTGCCGGCAGCCAGGCGGCTCGACTGCCGTTCCTGCCGGAAGATCCGCGTATCGTCGACTCGACCGGCGCGCTGCTGCTGCGCTCCCGGCCCAAGCGGATGCTGGTCATCGGCGGGGGCATCATCGGGCTGGAAATGGCCACGGTCTATTCCACCCTGGGCGCGACCATCGACGTGGTCGAGATGCTGGACGTGCTGATGCCGGGAGCGGACCGCGACCTGGTGAAGGTCTGGCAGAAGTTCAATGAGCGGCGCCTCGGCCGGGTGATGCTCAAGACCAAGACGGTCAAGGCCGAAGCCGCCAAGGACGGTATCTCAGTGAGCTTCGAGGGCGAACAGGCCCCGGCCGAGCCCCAGGTCTACGATCTGGTGCTGTCGGCGGTCGGACGCTCTCCCAACGGGGCGAAGATCGGTGCCGACAAGGCCGGTGTTGCCGTGACGGCGCGAGGCTTCATCGAAGTCGACTCGCAGATGCGGACCAACGTGGCACACATCTTCGCCATCGGGGACCTGGTGGGGCAGCCGATGCTGGCGCACAAGGCGGTGCATGAAGGCCATGTCGCTGCGGAGGCTGCAACCGGGCAGAAGAGCCACTTCGACGCTCGCGTCATACCGTCGGTTGCATACACGGATCCTGAAGTCGCCTGGGTCGGCATCACTGAGGACGAGGCCAAGGCGAAAGGCATAAAGCTGGGCAAGGCGGTATTTCCCTGGGCGGCCTCGGGCCGCGCGATCGCCAACGGCCGCGAGGAAGGATTCACCAAACTGCTGTTCGACGAGACGAGCCACCGGATCATCGGCGGGGCGATCGTCGGTACGCATGCGGGCGACATGATCGGTGAACTCGCATTGGCGATCGAGATGGGGGCCGACGCGGCGGATATCGGCCACACCATCCACCCGCATCCCACGCTGGGCGAGACCATCGGCATGGCGGCCGAACTGTTCGAAGGGGTCTGCACCGACCTGCCGCCGCCGCGCAAGCGCTGACCGCCTGCGCAGGCCCGGCGGCCTGGGTCGCGCAGCCCACCGCCGTACGCAACTCGGCAGCGCGGTCAGTCCGGCCGCGCGGTCAGTCCGATTCCGCGGTCAGTCCGGTTCCGCGGCGGTCACTTCCGCTTCCGCATTCGACGCGCTCGAGATCGGCGAGGCAAGGACCTTGTCGATCCGCTTGCCGTCCATGTCGATGACTTCCAGCCGCCAGTTCTCCCAGACGATCGTGTCGCCCGTCTGGGGCATGCGTCCGAGCACCAGCATCAGCATCCCGCTGAGCGCCTGGTAGCGGGCCTTCTCCTCGTCCGGCACGGTACGCAGCGCAAGGCGGTCCTTCAGTTCCGGGATCGGGATCAGTCCGTCCAGCAGCCATGAGCCGTCGTCGCGCTGCAGCGCCCAGCTGTTCTCGTCGCCCGGCGAGGCGAATTCCCCGGTGATCGCTTCCAGCAGGTCCTGCAGCGTGATCAGGCCCTGCACTTCGCCGTACTCGTCCAGCACCAGCGCGATCTGGGTGTTGGAATTGCGGATGTTCTCCAGCAGTTCCATGCCGGTGAGCGTCTCCGGCACGTAAAGGATCTCCTGGAGATTCTGCGTGAAATCGATCGCCTGGCCGCGCAGCGACTGCGCCAGCAATTGCTTGGTGTGAACGAAGCCGATCACGTCGTCAAGTCCGCCACGGCACACCGGAAAGCGCGAGTGATCGGTGTCCGCCACCTTGGCCAGGTTCTCCTCGACCGATTCATCGACATCGAGGAAGACCACGTCGCTGCGCGGGACCATCAGTGACGAAATCTGGCGCTCGTCGAGCCTGAACACGTTGCGCACCATCGCGTGCTCGTTCTGCTCGATCACCCCCGCGCTCGAGCCTTCCGCGAGCATCGCGTGGATTTCTTCTTCAGTCACGGTGGACACCGAGGCCGGATCCACGCCGAGTATGCGCAAGACGAGGTCGGTCGAGCCGGACAGCATCTTCACGAACGGGCGGGTTATCAGCGCCAGCCAACTCATCGGCCGGGCGACGAAGCGCGCGACGCTCTCAGGATTGATCTGTCCCAAGCCGCTTGGGGACCAGTTCGCCGATCACGATGGACACGTAGGTGATGACGACCACCACCAGCGCAGTGGCCAGCATCGCGGCATAGTGCGGTGGCACCCCGAAGCCCATCAGCCACTGGCTGAACGGATAGGCGAACGCTGCCTCACCGACGATACCGTTGAGGATGCCGATCGACGTGATGCCGATCTGGATGGTCGACATGAAGCGGTTGGGATTCTCGCCCATGGCCAGCGCCGCGGCCGCCGAACGGTCGCCATCGGCAACCATTCGCTGCAGGCGAGCCTTGCGGGCGGTCAGCAAGGCCACTTCTGACATGGCGAACACGCCATTCAGGAGAATCAGGAAGGGAAGTACCGCGAATTCCATTGCGTTAGATGAGTCCGTTTACGGGCTTGTGGGGCACGAGTCCGGCGGGCGCGCGAGCAGGCACCATCGGCAGCGCCGCGGCGGCAGGGAAGGGGTGGACGGCAGGGAGGTCGCGCGCAGGAGCAGCGGCGATGCGGCGGGGCCGATTCTGGCGGAACAGTGTTTCTGGCTTAGCGTGCGGCCGGGACGGTCGAGGCTCGGGGTCTATCATTCGGACGGACCGATTGGCGGGACATGACTGTCCGGCGTCGATCCGAGCATGGCTGAGGATGGGGCGGATTATACCGTTCAGCCGCTGCAAACCCGGTATTTCGTGAGATTACGCCCGTTTCGGCGCCGCGCTGCAGGCCAATCGTGCCCGCTACTTCGGCCGCACAGGCTCCCAGGAGGCCGCGCAGCCTCCTAACCGCCCAGTCGGGCCCGGTGCCGCTGCACCGCAGCGCGCACCTGGGCCGGCGCGGTGCCGCCGACGTGGTCGCGGGATTCAACCGAGCCCTCCAGGGTGAGCACACCGCCGACATCGGACTCGATCAGGTTGCTGAAACCGCGCAATTCCTCCAGATCCAGTTCGGCAAGGTCGATCCGGCGGTCGGCGGCCGTGCGCACCGCCCTCGCCACCACCTCGTGCGCATCCCGGAAAGGCATTCCCTTCTTGACCAGGTAGTCGGCCAGGTCGGTGGCGGTGGAGAATCCTTCCGCTGCGGCCTGCCGCATCCGGTCCGCCCGGACCTCGATGCCTCCGACCATGTCCGCGAAGATTCGCAGGGTCTGCAGCAGGGTGTCCGCCGTGTCGAACAGCGGCTCCTTGTCTTCCTGGTTGTCCTTGTTGTACGCAAGCGGTTGCCCCTTCATCAGGGTCAGCAGGGCGACCAGGTGGCCGTATACGCGCCCGGTCTTGCCTCGGGCGAGCTCGGGGACGTCCGGATTCTTCTTCTGCGGCATGATCGACGAACCGGTGCAGAAGCGGTCAGCAAGCTCGACGAAGCCGAACCGCGGCGACATCCAGATGACCAGTTCCTCCGACAGCCGGGAGATGTGCATCATCACGACACTGGCCGCCGCGCAGAACTCGATGGCGAAGTCGCGGTCCGAGACGGCATCGAGCGAATTACCGCAGACACCGTCGAAGCCGAGCGTCCTGGCGACGCGTTCGCGGTCGATCGGGAAGGAAGTGCCGGCCAGCGCGGCCGCGCCGAGCGGCAGGCGGTTGACCCGGCGGCGGCAGTCCGCCATCCGGTCGGCATCGCGTACGAGCATCTCGACATAGGCCAGCAGGTGGTGGCCGAAGGTGACCGGCTGGGCGACCTGCAGGTGCGTGAAGCCGGGCATGATCGTGTCGGCGTGAGCGGCTGCGACATCCAGGAGCGCCCGCTGCAGCGCCTGCAAGGCCAGATCGAGTTCATCGATCGTGTCGCGCAGCCAGAGCCGGATGTCGGTGGCGACCTGGTCATTGCGCGAGCGCCCGGTATGGAGCCGCTTGCCGGCATCGCCCACCAGTTCCGTGAGGCGGCGTTCGACATTGAGGTGGACGTCTTCCAGGTCCACCGACCAGTGGAATACCCCGTCGCGGATCTCCTGCTCGATGCTGACGAACCCGTCCCGGATGCTTTGCAGGTCCGCCGGCGACAGCACGCCGACGTGGGCCAGCATCTCGGCATGGGCGAGCGAACCCCGGATATCGACCATGGCGAGCCGCTGGTCGAAGCCGACCGACGCGGTGTAGCGCTTGACCAACTCGGACACCGGTTCCGAGAAGCGCGCCGACCACGCCTTGTCTTTGTTGTCGAACTGTTCTGTCATAATCCGGTCCCGATGGAGCAAGCCAAAGCCGAAGGCGTCGAGAACGATTATAAGGAGTCGGGTGGTCCCGCCGGACTGACCGAAGCCGGGAAGGCCCGTCGCCAGACGGAAGGTGCGCCATCACCGGTCGTGCCCGACTGTTGCAACATCGGAGTCTGCCTCCGGACGATCGTGATCCTCAACGGCGCGGCCGTCGCTGCTGCGATCGCGCTGGCATCGGATCTCGCCTCGATCTGGCCCAGGCTGCTTGGCATCGCGCTCATCCTTGAACCGTCGCTGCTGCTCTCGCTCGGCTTCCTGTGCGTCGCTCGTCGCTGGAGCAACGGGCAGCGGATCGAGGTGCAATGGGCAGTCGGCCTGGCGCTGCCGGCCCTCCTCACTGCGCTGGTCGCCACCGGGTTCGCCGGCTTCTCCTTGCAGGACGACGTGCCGCAGTCGGAGCGGCTGCTCTGGATCATTACGCGCGCAGTATCGGCCGCAGTCATCGCCGCTGCGCTCTTTGAATACTTCCGCCTGCGGGCCCGGGCCTATGCGCCGTCGTTCTCGGAGGCCCGTCTTCAGGCGCTGCAAGCCCGGATCCGTCCGCACTTCCTGTTCAACAGCCTCAACACCGTCCTCGGCCTGATCCGCAGCGATCCACGCCTGGCGGAGCACACGCTGGAGAACCTCGCCGACCTGTTCCGGGTTTTCATGCGGGACGCCCGGGAACTCGTGCCGCTGGATGACGAAGTCATCACCTGCAAGGAATATCTTGCGATCGAACAGTTGCGCCTGTCGCATCGGCTGAAGGTGGTCTGGGACATGGCCGAGATGCCGGGCGATGCGCTGCTGCCGTCGCTCCTGCTGCAGCCCCTGCTGGAGAATGCCGTCCACCACGGCATCGAGCCCCGGATGGATGAAGGGTGCATCGAAATCCGGATCACCCGTCCGGGAGACCGGGTCCGGGTTGAAATCGACAATCCCCTTTCTGCAACACCGGCGATACGTCCAGGCAACCAGATGGCACTGTCCAACGTGCGTGAGCGCCTGATGCTGCTGTACGATATGGAAGCCGAACTCAAGACCGGGCCCCAGGGGGATCGCTTCCGGTTGCACCTTGAGTTCCCCTACCGCAAAGAGAGACGACGCCGAGATGTCAGACGCCACTTCAATCCTGATCGTTGACGATGAGCCACCCGCTCGGGCGCGGCTCCGAGAGGTGCTTGCCGACCTTGCCCCGGAGTTTCCCCACCGGATCGTAGGCGAGGCTGCCAATGCCCCGGAGGCCCTGGCGCAGATCGAGACACAGCGTCCCCAGATCGTCCTGATGGATGTCCAGATGCCCGGTATGAGCGGCATTGAACTGGCACGACATATCTCCGCGCGCGCCGGAGAAGGCGACAGCGACGACCCCAAGCCGATGCCGCTCATGATCTTCGTGACGGCCTTCGACGAATTCGCCGTCGACGCGTTCGAGGTCAACGCGCTCGATTACCTGCTCAAGCCGGTACGCGGCCAACGGCTGCTGGCCGCGCTGGTCAGGGCCCGCACCCTGATGCCGTCCGAGCATCTGGACGCCATCGACGCGCTGGCCAAGGCGACGAACACGCGCCGCCGCCATCTATCCGTGCATGAACGCGGCCGGGTCATCCTGGTGCCGCTCGAGCAGGTGGTCTACCTCAAGGCGGAATTGAAGTACATCACGGTGCGCACCCGCGAGCGGGAATTCCTGATCGAGGAATCCCTCACGTCGCTGGAAGACGAGTTCAACGACCGGTTTGTCCGGATTCACCGCAATGCCCTGGTGGCGCGGCCTTCCATTGCCGGTTTCGAGCGGGTCACACCCACCGGCGAGGGCGAGGCTGGCGACCCGTATTGGCAGGTGGTGCTGCGGGAGATCCAGGACCGCCTGCCGGTGAGCCGGCGGCAGTGGTCGATCGTCAAGGGACTTGTCAGCTGACGCTGGCGGCAAACCAGCCTGCCGCGGCCACGCCCGGGGCAGAGCAGAAGGCACCGCAGCGGCTGCGGCTGGCAACCCGCGAAAGCAGACTTGCGCTCTGGCAGGCCAACCATGTCGCAGACCTGTTGCGCGCCCGCTACCCCGCCTGCCGCATCGGGCTGGTCGGCATGACCACCCGGGGCGACCAGATCCAGGACCGGCCACTGTCGGAAGTCGGCGGCAAAGGGCTGTTCACCAAGGAACTCGAATTGGCGCTGCTCGACGGCCGCGCCGAGTTGGCCGTGCATTCCCTTAAGGACGTGCCGATGGAACTGCCGGACGCATTTGAACTGACTTGCGTGCTCGCCCGGGCAGACCCGCGCGACGCTTTCGTGTCCGGGCGTCACGCTGAACTGGCGCAGATGCCCGCAGGTTCGATCGTCGGCACCTCCAGTCTGCGGCGAGCAGCGCAGATACGAGAGAAGTTTCCGGCACTGCGGATCGAACCGCTGCGCGGCAACCTCGACACAAGGCTGGCAAAACTCGATGCCGGCCATTACGACGCCATCGTGCTGGCTGCTGCCGGCCTGAAGCGACTCGGCCTGGCATCCCGGATTCGCCAGGTGATGCCGCCGGAACAGTCGTTGCCGGCGCCGGGGCAGGGCGTGCTCGGCATCGAGATCCGCAGGGATCAGTCGGAAGTGCGTGACGCGCTGTCCTTCCTTGAAGACCCGGACACGCTGCTGGCCGTGACGGCGGAGCGGGCGGTTTCCCAGGCACTGGGAGGCAATTGCCACACCCCCCTCGGTGCGTATGCCAGGCTCGCCCCCAACGGCGAATTACGCATCGATGCGTTGCTTGCCGACGACGCCGGCAATATCCGCCGCGCCAGCCTGCAGGACGCTGTCCCGTCGACGGCGCAAGCCCGGTCGCTCGGCGAGAGGGTGGCGGCAATGCTGCTGCAATGAGATGCTCCAGCAACCGGCCGACGCCTGCTGATGCCCGCCACCGTTGTCCTGACCCAGGCAGCCGAAGGTAGCGAATCGCTGTTTCGCGATCTGTCGGCGGTCGGCCTGCATGTCGAGCGCTGGCCCCTGGTCAGCCTGTCCACCGCGGCGAAGACGCTCGACCCGGCGTTGTCGCGACTCGCCGACTTCGATTCGATCATTCTTCCGAGCCCCTCCGCGGTGCGACTGGTAGCAGCGCAGATGGCCCGACGGAAAATTGCCTGGCCCGCCGGCACCCGGGCAGGGCTGGTCGGTCCGGCCAGCGTCGAGGCTTTTCGCGATTGCTTCGGCGAGCATGCCCCCCGTGGATACTCCGGCTCAACCGCCGTACGATGCCCGGCACCTGGTGGCGACGTTCGGGCGCCATGCCCCGGCCGGACAGAAGGGAGGCGAACCCGCGAAGGACGAACCCGCGGGAGGCGAACCCGCGCTGCGGGTACTGGTACTCAACCGTCCCGACGGCAGGACCGACTGGCTCGACGAACTGCGCGGGAAAGCAGCGTCGGTCGAGGTCGTCACGGCGTACGAAGCGACCCGGTTGTCCGACGGACCGCCGCCCGAACTGATGTGGCGCCTGCAGCGCGTGCAACGATCGGACGCGGCGCTCTTCTGGGTGGTCGGCGCCGGCAGCCACCTCGACACCTTGTCGCGGAGTCTTCCCGACGAATTTGCGGCCTGGGGCAGGCGTCAGCCGGTGTTTGTGCCGCATGAGACCATTCGGCAGCATGCGCTCGGGCTGGGATTTGAAAAGGTGGTGGTCTACCGCGATCGGCGTGATCTGGTTGACCAGATACAATATGCGGGCTTGAATCATGCAACCGAACATGCGCCGCCGGCAGCTCCTGCCGACAACAAGGGAATAAGAGACTTGAGTTTGGACCAGCAGAAAAGCTCGGCAACTCCGGAAACCAGACTGACGGGTGGGCAAGTCACGGATGCAAAGGTAGTCGGCGAATCGACGGCCGCGTCGACGCCCGCCGCTGCTGCCGCAGCCCCGGCGTCCGTGCCGTCATCTGCGCCGGCGGCCGCCGCGTCCACGCCGTCTCCCGCCGCCGGCGGGACGTCGACGGCCCCGGCGATGGCTGCGTCCGGCACCGGTGCAGGTGCCGCGCGCCCGTCATCCGGCAGTCCCCCGCCTCGATCGTCGGAGCCGCCGCCGCCTGCTCCCCCACCTCCGCCACCACCCCCACCTCCGCCACCTCCGCCACCACCTCCGCCACCACCCATGACTGCGGGCAGGTCGTCCGGCCTTCCGCCGGTTTCGCCGCCACCGCCGCCGCCACCGCCACCGCCAGTAAAGTCGGGGCACGGCGGACTTTGGGCATTGCTGGTGCTGCTGCTGGTCTGCGCTCTGGCAGTCGCGGGCTGGTGGTACACCCAGCAGCGCTTCCTGGCATCCGAACGGGACGGCGCGCGCCGTGTGCAGGAAGCGGAGGCGAGGGCGGGCCGCCTCGAGGAGCAGATCAAGTCGCTGCGGGACTCGCAGAGTCAACTCCAGTCACGCAGTGCAACGCTCGAGAAGAAGATCTCGGAATCGGCCAGCCAGCAGGAGCAGCTTTCGACGCTTTACGACGAAATCGCCAAGACCAGAGGCGACAGCACCCTGGTGGAAGTCGAACAGGCCGTGACTGATGGCCAACCAGCATCTTGAACTGACCGGCAACGTGCAGGCGGCGCTGCTGGCGCTGCAAAGTGCCGAGCGGCGCCTGGGTAGCAGCGAGCAGTCGCAGGCCCTCGGCGCAAGGCGGCTCATCCTGCAGGACATCGAGCGCCTGAAGTCGCTTCCCGAAATCGACCTGACCCGCCTGGCCGCGCGGCTGGATGAAATTATCAGCCGGGTCGATCGCCTGCCGCTGCTTGCCGATGCCAATCCGTCAGCGGCACAGCCCGAAGCTGCGACCCCGCAAGTTCCGGCTTCTCCTGCTCCCGGCGCCGATCCGTCCACAGCGCAATCCGCCGGAAGCCCGTCGCCGGCGCCTTCGGCTGCAGAATCGCCGCCACCGAAGAAGTCAGCCCTGGAGCGCATTTACGCTACCGTGGTGGAGAGCGGTGCCAAGAGCCTGGAGGCTGTTCGCGAGGAGTTCCGTAACCTGGTGACCATCCGCCGGATCGACAAACCGGATAGCCTGCTGTTGGCACCGGAGCAGAAGCGGGTGGCGCGAGAGAACCTCAAATTATTGCTGCTCAACGGGCGACTCAACCTGTTGAATCGCAACGAGGCGCTGTTCCGCAAGGACCTCGAACGGGTCATTGAATCGATGCAACGACTTTTCGATACCGAGCAGCATGACGTGAAGACCGCGATCGCAACCCTCCAGAGCCTTCAGTCACAGCCCCTCACGCTGGAACTGCCGTCACTCTCTGAATCGCTGGCTGCCGTCAAGGCTGCCCGCGCCGCCAGCGAGAAGCGTCCATAATGCTGCGCGGGGCGATCTGGCTGTTCATGGCGTTCGCCGGCGCGGTGGTGCTGGCGTTGGTGCTGCGCTCGAATCACGGCAACGTCGCCATTCTCTGGCCGCCGTACCGGATCGAGCTGTCGAGCAACATGGCGCTGCTCCTGACGGTTCTGAGTTTCTTCGTGCTGCACGTCGTCCTGCTCGCCATCGGCAAGACCATGGCACTGCCTCAGCGGATCCGCACGTATCGCGAGCGCCGCCGCGAGCAACGTTCCACGCGAGCTCTCCAGGGAGCGATCCTCGCACACTATGAGGGTCGATACGACCGGGCGGAGAAGCTCGCCGCCACTGCCCTGTCAACCACGCGCGAAGTCGGCGACGGCGTCGGGGCGGCCGCACTCCTGGCCGCGCGATCGGCGCACCGCCTGGGCGCGCCTGAGCGTCGCGACGACTGGCTCAGGCAGGCGAGCAGGTCGGGCCAGACCAATGCTGCCGCGCTGATGGTGCAGGCCGAATTCGCGCTCGACGATCAGCAGCCGGCCAAGGCGCTGGATGCGGTCGACAGGATGACCGCCGGGGGTGCTCAGCAGCCGATGGCGCTCGAGACCGCCCTCGGCGCCTACCGGCAGTCCGGTCGCTGGGATCAGGTGCTGGAGACAATCCGTCTGCTGAGCAAGCGCGGCCGGATGTCCACCGCTGAAGCCGCAGGCTTGCGCCTGACCGCCTATCGCCAGCTTCTGGCAGCGCGCGAGGGCAATGGCCGGGCCATCCGGGAGTTGTGGAAATCCTTGCGCAGCGACGAGCGCAAGGCGACGGAACTGGCCGCCCCGACCGTGTCGGCGCTGGCTCGTGCCGAAGACCCGGACGATGCGCGCAAGATCGCAGCTGACGGTGCTCGACGCCGGCTATGACGAAGCGACGGTGGAGGCCTACGGGGCGATGGCCGCGCTGCCGCCTCGGCAGAGGCTCGAGCAACTGGAGCGATGGCGTACCCGCCATGGCGACAAGCCGAAGCTGCTGGAGATGCTGGGACGGGTATGCGCGTCCGAACAGCTGTGGGGCAAGGCGGAGGCCTACCTTCTGGGGTCGCTGGCGGCCGGCGACACCGTGTCTGCCCGGGTGGCGCTCGCGCAGTTGTATGAATCCATCGATCGGCCGCGCGATGCTTCGCTGCAGTTCCAGCTTGCCGCGCGCCTGGCTTTGGGGGAAAGGCCACCCTTGCCATCGGCTGCATCGCCTGCCGGGGCGGCCAGCGCTGAGGCACTCGGCACCCCGAAGACCGCCAAGGCGGAAGTCTCCGCCGGGCAGGCGATCACTTCAAGTGCAAGCGCCGAGAGGGCCGGCCCCGGTCGCCTGCAACGGCCGACGGGGGCGATTGCTCATGCGGGTGACAGCACAGCTACCGTCTCGTCGACCACCCCGCCCTCGGAGTCAGACGCAACGCCCCCCGTCGACTTCAAGGCAGGCACCGGTGATGAACGCGGCCTCGTCGGACGCAAGGAATAGCGCCGCATTGGCGATGTCCAGCGGCTGCGAGAGGCGGCCCAGCGGGATCGTCCCGATGAACTTCTCCCGCATCTGCGGCGTGTCCTGACCCATGAACGTGGCCAGCAGGGGCGTATCCCCGGCCACCGGATTGATGCAGTTCACCCGGATCTTGTCAGGTGCGAGTTCCACCGCCAGGGTCTTGGAGATGACGATCACGGCGCCCTTGCTGCCGTTGTACCAGACCAGGCCGGGCCTCGGTCGTACCCCCGCCGTGGAGGCGATGTTGATGAAGGTGCCGCCGCCCTGCTTGCGGAAATAGGGCACGAAGTGCTGGGTGCTCCAGAAGATGCTCTTGACGTTGATGGCGTAGACGCGATCGAATTCCGCCTCCGAGACGTCCAGCACCGGCTGGTTGCGGTGTGAAACCCCG
The DNA here is from genome assembly GCA_963834335.1 of uncultured beta proteobacterium. Classification (GTDB taxonomy): domain Bacteria; phylum Pseudomonadota; class Gammaproteobacteria; order Burkholderiales; family Burkholderiaceae_E; genus Lautropia. The sequence continues at coordinate 1,890,824 of CAWIBK010000009.1, forward strand.
GCGTTGTTGATGACGATGTCGACCTTGCCGAAGTGCTTCAGGGCACCGGCAAGCAGGCCTTTGGTGTCGCCGTCCTTGGAAACATCCCCCTTGACGAAAGCGGCCTTGCCGCCGGCGTCCCGGATGGTCTTGACCACGCCCTCGCCGTTTTCCGCGTTGACGTCGTTCACCACGACCGCGGCGCCCTCCTGGGCGAAGCGCTGGGCAATCCCGGCGCCGAAGCCGGATCCGGCTCCCGTGACCAATGCAACCTTGTCCTCGAGTCTCATTGTGCTTCCTTGCTGAGCATGTTCAGTTGAATATCAACCGTGGTGGATCGCCACGGTCTTGAGCGTTGTGAAGCCATAAAGGGCCTCAAAACCTTTTTCCCGGCCGTAGCCGCTGTGCTTGACTCCGCCGAACGGCAACTCGACGCCGCCGCCGGCGCCGTAGTTGTTGATGAACACCTGCCCGCTCTGCAGCTTGCGGGCAAGCCTCATCTGGCGGCTGCCATCTCTTGTCCACACCCCCGCCACCAGGCCGTAGGGACTGCCGTTGGCCAGGCGGATGGCGTCCGCTTCGTCGTCGAAGGGCTGCACGACCAGCACCGGTCCGAATACTTCCTCGCTGAGCAGGCGATGGCCATCCGGCAATTGCGCCAGCAGCAGGGGTTTCTGATAGAAACCCTTGGCCGGTGCATCGCCGACGATCGAACCCTCGGCGGCAACGGTGACACCGGTGCCGAGTGCGTCCTCCAGCAGTCGCGCCACCCGCTGGTGCTGCCGCGCGGAAATCAGCGGTCCGAGGTCCAGGTCCTTCTCACCGGGTCCGGCAACCAGAGCCGAGAACTTCGCGCTCAGCCGGGCAGTGACTTCATCCGCAATGCTTTTTTCCACCAGCACCCGGCTGCCCGCCGAGCAGGTCTGGCCGCCGTTCTGGATGATCGCATTGACGAGCACCGGGACGGCGACGTCGAGATCGGCATCCGCAAATACCAGTTGCGGCGACTTGCCGCCCAACTCCAGCGTCACCGGGCAGTGATGGGCCGCCGCCGCTTGCGCCACCATGGTGCCGGTCGCGGTCGATCCGGTGAAGGAGATATGATCGATACCGGGATGGGCGGCGAGGGCCGCACCGGCCTCGGTTCCCAGACCGGTCACGATGTTCAGCACGCCCTCCGGCAGTCCCGCTTCGGCGCCCAGTTCCGCGACACGCAGCAGGGACAGGCAGGCATCCTCCGCCGGCTTGACGACGCAGGCGTTGCCAACCGCGATCGCCGCGCCGACCGAGCGCCCGAAAATCTGCATCGGGTAGTTCCACGGCACGATGTGCCCGGTCACGCCATGCGGTTCGCGGATGGTCAGGACGGTGTAGCCGTCCAGGTAGGGGATGGTCTGACCGTGGAGCTTGTCGGCTGCCCCGCCGTAGAACTCGAAATACCGGGCTAGTGCGGTGGCATCCGCGCGTGCCTGTCGCATCGGCTTGCCGGTATCCAGGCATTCCAGCAACGCCAGTTCCTCGGCATTTTCCGCCACCAGGCGCGACCACTGGAACAGGATCCGGCCGCGAGTGACGGCGGGTGTGGCGAGCCAGGACTTGTTGAAAGCGGCCCGTGCCGCCGAAACGGCGCGATCGATGTCGGTGGCATTGCCGCGCGCCAGGGAACCCAGGCTCAGGCCGCTGGACGGATCGACCACGTCGATGGCAGCGCCGCCTGCCGGGGCGGTGGAGCGGTTGTTGATGAAGTGCTGATGCTGGCGTTGTTCGCGTTTCATTTGTTTCCCCTTGCGCTGCGGGTCGCGCTATCTGGTCCTGAATTTCGATCACTATAATGATTGCATGAATCTAGATCGAGTCGGGCCAGGCCATGACCTGCCCGCGGAGTTCAACGTCATCATCGAAATACCGATGAATGCCGATCCCATCAAGTACGAGGTCGACAAGGAGACCGGTGCCTTGTTCGTGGATCGCTTCATGATGACGGCGATGCACTATCCCTGCAATTACGGCTACATCCCCCGGACGATTGCCGATGACGGCGACCCGGTCGACGTCCTGGTGGTGACGCCGGTCCCGGTCACGGTCGGTGCGGTCATCCGATGCCGTGCGCTCGGCCTGCTGCAGATGACGGATGAGGCCGGTGGCGACTCGAAGCTCCTGGCCGTGCCGATCGACAGGGTCCTGCCCATTTACAAGCATTGGCGCAAGGCGACCGACCTAGCCCCCGAGCGCCTGGCCCAGATCCAGCATTTTTTCGAGCACTACAAGGACCTCGAACCGGGCAAGTGGGTCAAGGTAATCGGATGGGGCGGGCCGGAAGAGGCCGCCCGGGAAATCATGACCGGCATCGAGCGCTACGACGAGGCTGCGCCCAAGCCGATGTTCTGACCCTCACGATCCCGGTGACGGCGCCGGGCGCAGCGGATTGCGTTCGCGCAGTTCATCCAGGTAGGTCTCGATTCCCCCGCTCTCGCGCTCCAGGTAGCGCGCAATCGCGTCGTTGAAGGCTGGGTGCGCGAGCCAGTGAAAGGAGCTGGTCGCCACCGGCAGGAAGCCTCGAGCCATCTTGTGCTCACCCTGGGCTCCGCCTTCGAAGCGCGCGAGCTTTTGCTGCGATCGCCCACTCCATCGGAGCGTAGTAACTGGCCTCGAAGTGCAGGCAGGAGACGTATTCCAGGGCACCCCAGTAGCGGCCGTAGATGGCGTCGGCGTCGTGAAACAGCAGGCTCGCGGCGAGCGGCTCGTCGCGGCCTGACCGCTCGGCCAGGAACATCACCAGGTGCTCGGGCATCGACTGGCCGATCAGGCTGAAGAAGTCCCGCTCCAGGTAAGGGGTGGAGTGATGCAGCGCATACGTCATGGCGTAGCAGCGGTAAAAGAAGTCCCAATCGGCCTCACGGATCTCGCTGCCGGGCACGGCGCGCATGCGGATGCCGGCCTCGCGCACCTTGCGGCGTTCCGCCTGGATCTTCTTTCGCTTGGGCTGCGTCAGGCACGCAAGAAACTCTTCGAAGCTGCGGTAGCCCGGGTTCTGCCAATGGAACTGAACGCCTTTGCGCTCCAGCAGCGATTGCGAAGCCAACGCGGCCGCCCCCGCGGCGTCCGGAAAAAGGACATGCACCGACGACCATTCCAATCGCTGCGCGGCCGTGACCAGTGCGCCGGCCAGGGCGGAGCGGGCCTCGTCGTCGACGGCGAGCAGGCGAGGGCCGGGAACCGGAGTGAAGGGTACCGCGACCAGACCCTTCGGATAGTAGTCCAGCCGATTGCGCGGTAGGCGTCAGCCCAGGCCCAATCGAAGACGTACTCGCCGTAGGAGTGATGCTTCTCGAACAGCGGGGCGGCGCCGACCAAGTTGCCCGCTTCGTTCCAGCAGGGCGAAGCGTGGTACCCAGCCGCTCGCCTCGCCAATGCTGCCGCTTTGCGCAAGCGCCTTGAAAAAGCGAAGATCGATGAACGGATTCTGCCCGGCGCCGGGGGAAGCAGCCTGGAGGCGGAGCCAGTCGGCCTCGGGCAGCCTGCTCAAGGTCTTCGACAAGCTGCATGCGATAATGCACCGCATCAACGTTGCCCGTCCTGGATTCGGAATTCATCATGCCGGTAAGAATTGCCTGCGGCCAACTCAATCAGACTGTCGGCGATTTCAGCGGGAACCTCGAACGGATCGAGCGGGCGGCGCAGCAGGCGGCAGAGGCGGCAGGCGCGCACGTACTGCTGACACCGGAACTGTCATTGTCGGGCTATCCACCGGAAGACCTGCTGTTTCGTGCTGCATTCTATGCAAAGGCAGCGGATGCCCTGCAAAGACTGTCGGATATGTCGGGACGATTTCCCGATCTCCACATCTGTCGTCGGGTATCCTGTGCGGCGCGACGGGCTCTGCCATAACGCCGCCGGCGTATTCAAGGCGGGCCGTCAGATCGGCGAGTACCTGAAACAGGAACTTCCGAACTATTCGGTTTTCGACGAAATCCGATATTTCACGCCCGGCAACCAGTCTCTCGTGTTCGACGTGGACGGGGTGCGTCTCGGCCTCGTGATCTGCGAGGACTTCTGGCGTCCCGGCCCGCCGGCCAGGGCCCGCGCGGCGGGTGCGGACGTCCTGCTGGCATTGAACGCATCGCCCTATCACATGAACAAGCGCGCCACCCGTTTCGACGTCGCTCGCGACAACGTCTGCGGCGCCGGCATGGCCCTGATCGCCTGCAATCTTGCCGGCGGACAGGACGAACTGGTGTTCGACGGGCAGACCTTCGCTCTGGGACGGGACGGACAGGTCGCGGCGCAGGCGCTGGAGTTCGCCGAGGATCTCCTGCTGGTGGATGTCGAGCGGGCTCAAGGCGGGGTGGTGCTTCACGGACGCACCGAACCGGACCTTCCCTTGCTCGCCCAGGTCTATCAGGCGCTGGTGGTCGGCGTGCGCGACTACGTCGACAAGAACGGCTTTCCGGCGGTGCTGCTCGGGCTTTCCGGCGGCATCGATTCGGCGCTGATGCTGGCGATCGCGGTCGACGCGCTCGGCGCCGACAGGGTGCGCGCGGTGATGATGCCGTCGGCCTACACCGCCGACATCTCGCTGGACGACGCGCGCGAGATGGCCGGCGGCCTCGGCGTGCGCTACGACGAGATGGCCGATCAGCCGATGCTTCGAGCGCCTTCCGCGGCACGCTGGCCGCCGAGTTCGAGGGCCTGCCCGAGGACACGACCGAGGAGAACATCCAGGCGCGCATCCGCGGCACGCTGCTGATGGCGCTGTCGAACAAGTTCGGCTCCATCGTCCTCACCACCGGCAACAAGAGCGAGATGGCCATCGGCTACTGCACGCTGTACGGCGACATGGCGGGCGGCTTCGCGGTGATCAAGGACATCGCCAAGACGCTCGTCTACCGGCTGTCGGACTATCGCAACTACGCCTGGCGCCGGTGATTCCCGAGCGCGATCATCACCCGCCCGCCGAGCGCGGAACTGCGGCCCGACCAGACCGACCAGGACTCGCCTGCCGCCCTACGAGGTCCTCGACGACGATCGTCGCAGCGCTACATGGAGCGCAACATGTCGGTCGAGCGAGATCGTCGCGCCGGGCTCGACCGCGCGACGCGGTCGACGCAGGTGGTGCGGCTGATCCGCATCAACGAGTACAAGCGCCGCCAGGCGCCGGTCGGCATCCGCGTCACCGCACCGCGCCTTCGGCAGGGACTGGCGCTATCCGATCACCTCGAAGTTCCGGGAGTGACGGTTCACTGGTCCGAACAAGCAGTCACTGACACCGGACCTGAAGGAGGATCACATGAAGCGAATCACCGCGGTGATCAAGCCGTTCAAGCTCGACGAAGTGCGCGAGGCGCTGGCCGAGGTCGGCGTCACCGGCCTGACGGTGACCGAGGTCAAGGGCTTCGGCCGCCAGAAGGGCCACACCGAGCTCTATCGCGGCGCCGAGTACGTGGTCGACTTCCTGCCCAAGGTCAAGGTCGAGGTGGTGGTCGCGGACTCCGCCGCCGACGCGGCGCATCGACGCCATCGTCAAGGCAGCCAAGACCGGCAAGATCGGCGACGGCAAGATCTTCGTGACCAACGTCGAGCAGGTCGTCCGCATCCGCACCGGCGAGACCGACGAATCCGCGATCTGAGGCGATAGCCCCGCTACGGACGCCGCGGGTCGGGCGCGCTTCAGGCAGTCCCCGGCGGCGACGCCTGACCCTGCGTCCGGCCGGCGTCGGCCGTCGGCGGCCGGCCCAGCAATTTCTTTGCGCCCGGATGATCCAGCGCAGCATCAGCAGCGCCAGCACGAGGAACAAGGCAAGGAGGGCCAGGAAGATCGAGCGGCTGACTCACGGCCAGCCAGCTGCCGCCGGCCACCAGCGCATCTTCGGCGAGCGATACGGCAAGCGTTGCTGAACGGCTCCGGCGAGGTGTTGACGGCCGCTCGCGTACTCGCCTTCGAGAAATGGGTGGTTGCGGTGACCGTTCCGCCCAGCAATGCCGCGGCCAGCGTGACCGCGGCTCCCGGCGTCGCCGAAGACGCCCGCGGCGAGTGCCGCACCGGCAGGGATCCGGATGAAGGTGTGGACCGCATCCCAGATGGTGTCGAGCATCGGCAGCTTGTCGGCCAGCAGTTCGACGATCGTCATGAAGCCGGACGCGAACAGCACCAGCGGATGGGCCAGCACGGCGAGGTGCTCCGGCAGTTCCCAGTAGCCGAGCGCAGGCGGCCAGGCCGAACAGGAAGACAACCAGGTACAGCCGGATGCCGGCGCCCCAGGCGAGTGCACCGGACAGCGCCAGTTCCGGTACGTGCTGCATGACCTGATCGAGAACCGACTCCATCGCTTGCCACCTGCGGATCTATTGCCCATAGTTTGCCATCGCCGCCGCCGATCGCCCTGCAGGTCGCTCCTTGCATGTCGCAACTTTCCCAGCATCGCCTCATGCCCCCGCTCGAATGGAATCGTCCGGCCTCGTGATATCGGCGCCGCCTGTCGACCGTCCCTGGCCCGCGCTCGACTGCCGCGATTGGCCGGACCCTTTCGACGCCTTTCCGGTAGAAGCGCCGGTCGAGGTGAGACCCGACCTGGTCAAGCTCGCGCCTGCGACGACTGGCTGCGGGTCGACCGGGAGTGGCAACCCATGCTGGCCGGGAAGCTGGACGCCCACCGTGCCGACATCCACACAGCGCAGGGCAGCCGCATCGCCCTGGCAACCGGGTGCGGGCATGCGGTCGAGCAGCGACGCATCGCTGCGCTCGCCAGGGCGATCGCGGCTCTTGCCGGTAGCGCTGCCGGGCGCGCACTTGGAATCGAGCCCACGCGTGCGCACGCGGCCGGCACGCTGCCGCGCCAGGTGGCCGACCGGTTCGGCTTCAGGTTCGGTGCGGCCGGCTACCGGGTGGCCGGAGACGCCGGCCGCATCCGATGGACGCCCGTGCGTGGCGATGCGCAGGCGCTCGCGCCGGTGATGCGCCGGCATCGCGGGGCATTGCGACTGCTGACCGCGCTTGCCATGAGCCTGCAGGAGGACCTGGTGCTGATGGAGCGGACCGCCGACGGCGTCGTCCGGGCTGCGCTCCTGCACGTGAGCTTTCCGAGCGCCTGGGATCCGGGCGCCAAACTGGGCCAGGACCTCTCGCGCTGCATGCGCCGGTCGCCGACAACGCGGCCCTTCAGGCCGCCGCCGGCCGGCTCGGTAACGCCCTGGTGGAAAAGGGGCCGTTCGTGCGCTGGGTCTGGACCGTCACGACAGACAGCCGCTGGCGCGCCTGGCCGCCGTCATCGGCCGGCAGCCGGTGCGATCCGGGCAGCGGCAACGCCGATGGCGCCTCGCGGCCGGACCTGTATTTTCGCGTCGAGCGACAGACCACCATGCCGCTCGGTGACGGCTACGGCTTGTTCCTGATCCGGGTCCAGGTCCGGCCGCTGAATGAGGTCCTGGCCATGGGCGGGCGGCGGGAGTTGCTGCAGGCGGCGCTGATGTCGATGAGCGAGGAGATGATCCGCTACAAGAACCTGAGCGGAGTGCGGCGTCTGCTGCTTGGGCGGTGAGGCGGTGAGGCGCCGGTCAGGCGCCCGTTCCCTTGAGCAGCACCAGCAGCGCACCGCCACCGCCGGCGAACGGCGGTGCCTGGCAGAATGCAATCACTTCCTGGCGCTGTGTCAGCCACTTGATCGTCTTCTCTTTGAGAACCGGTTGCCGGTTGAGCGAGCCCAGCCCCTTGCCGTGAATGACGCGAACGCAGCGCAGTCCGTCGCGGGTGCACTGCGAGATGAACGAGGCCACCGCGTCGCGGGCGTCGTCCGTGCGCAATCCGTGAAGATCCAGTTGCGCCTGCGTGACCCAATGGCCGCGGCGCAGCTTGCGCAGCGACTCCGGCCCGACGCCGGCACGCCGGAACGAAAGCCGATCGTCGGTCTCCAGCAGGCGTTCGACGTCGATTTCATCGGACAAGGATTGCGCCAGCGCGTTCTGTTCGTCGAGCTGATGCTGCCTGGCCACCGGATGCACCTCGGCCTGGGCCGGTGCGATTCGACCCGTGGGCGCGAGCGGCGCCACGTCGGCCACCGCCTGCCGGAATATCCGCGCTTCGCGATCGCGTTCGGCCTCACGCTGGCGCTCGACGGCGCGCTCCTGGGCCTCGGCGCTCGGCGGCCTCCTTGAGCGCCTTTTTCAGGTCACCGAGCCCGGCCAGGCCGTCGACGCGCGACGGCCGCCCAGCGGGCGATTTACTGGCCGAAGTCTTCAAGGAAACGCTGCGCGTCCAGCGCTGCCATGCAGCCCGTGCCGGCACTGGTGATTGCCTGGCGATAGACGTGATCCTGCACGTCGCCGGCGGCGAACACGCCCGGCACGCTGGTTTCGGTTGCCTGGCCCATCAGGCCGCTGCGGGTGATGATGTAGCCCCCTTTCATGTCCAGCTGGCCGTCGAAGATGCTGGTGTTGGGTGTATGCCCGATGGCGACGAAGACGCCGGTCAGCGGCACCCGGGTGGTCTGGTCCGCTGCGGTTGTCGCGAACCGCCATGCCGGTCACGCCGCTCTGGTCGCCCAGAACCTCATCCAGTTCATGATGCCAGAGGATCTCGACCTTGCCGGCGGCAGCTTTCTCCATCAGCTTGTCCACCAGGATGGGTTCGGCACGGAACCGGTCCCGCCGGTGGACGACAGTCACCTTGCGGGCGATATTGGTGAGATAGAGCGCCTCCTCGACCGCCGTGTTGCCGCCCCCGATCACACTCACGTCCTGGTTGCGATAGAAGAAGCCGTCGCAGGTGGCGCAAGCCGAGACGCCCTTGCCCATGAAGGCTTCCTCGGAGGGTAGACCCAGATAGCGGGCGGAGGCGCCGGTGGCGATGATCAATGCGTCGCAGGTGTACGATCCGGCATCGCCCTTGAGCAGCATCGGACGCTGCTTCAGGTCGACGGTGTGGATGTGGTCGGTGACGATCTCGGTGTTGAAGCGCACGGCGTGCGCGAGGAAGCGGGTCATCAGCTCCGGCCCCTGGACGCCTTCGGCGTCGGCCGGCCAGTTGTCGACATCGGTGGTGGTCATGAGCTGGCCCCCTTGCGCGATGCCGGTGATGAGTACCGGCTTGAGATTGGCGCGGGCGGCGTAGACGGCTGCGGAATACCCGGCCGGGCCTGACCCGAGGATCAGGAGCTGGACGTGGCGGGGACTTGACATGGGTTCACCTTACGTGGCAAAAAACTCAACGAATCAGCCGTTTAGCGGAGGATGCTGCGATCCGGAATGAGATCCGCGCGCAACTAGGGCAAAATTATAAGGATTCAATCTCCGAGGTAGGTATGGCTCAAGACGAAAACAAGGCTTTCCTCAAGCGTGTGCCGCTTTTCTCTGGCCTGACCGACTCCCAGATTGAGCGGCTGGCTGCGGGCAGTGTCCGGCGCAGTTTTCCGAAGGGCCGCACCATCGTGGCGGAGGGCGAGCCGTCCCAGTCGCTCTATGTGCTGCTCTCCGGCCGTGCCAAGGTGCAGCGTTCCGATACCGAGGGCAAGGAGGTGATCCTTGCCGTGCTCGGGCCGGGCGAATGCTTCGGCGAGATGAGCCTGATCGACGACGCACCGCGCTCCGCCAGCGTAATCACCATCGAGTCCTGCGACTTCATGTCGATCAACAAGGAGAGCTTCAAGTCGATGCTCGTCTCCAGCCCCGAGATCTCCATGCGGATCATGAAGGGGCTGGTCAAGCGGCTGCGCGAAGCGGACAAGAAGATCGAGACCCTGGCGCTCCTGGACGTCTACGGACGTGTGGCGAGGGTGCTGCTCGACTTCTCCGAGCAGGTCGGCGCCGACCGGATCGTCCGCAACAAGCTTCCCCGCCAGGAGATCGCCAAGATGATCGGGGCCTCGCGGGAAATGGTGTCCCGTGTCATGAAAGGCCTGGAAGTCGAGGGGTACATCGTGCCGATGCCGGAAGGCAAGTTGATGCTGCGTGAGAAACTCAGCAACTATCTGAGTTGAGCCGGAGGCTGTAACCATGGCGCGCAACACGAGCGCGGCGACTGCTCCCCAAGGCTGGATGGGGCGCAGTGCCGGACTATCCGATCGGGCGATACGGTTGCTGCAGGAGGCCCGCTGGATCGGCCTGTGCTTCCTCGCACTGTTCCTGTTCCTCGTCCTGGTGAGCTACGACGCCCGGGATCCCGGCTGGTCGCATGCCGTCATGTCGCGTACCAGACCGGCAATCTGGGCGGCCAGATCGGCGCCTGGATCGCGGACTTCATGCTCTACCTGTTCGGCATGTCGGCCTATCTGTTCTCGGTGTTCCTGATGATGCGGGTGGTGTCCGGCTACCGCGCACTGCACCGCGACCCCTCCGCGGATGCCACCACGGACATGATCCGCTTCGCGTGGGAACGCTGGATCGGCTTCGTGATCATGCTGATCGGCTGTGCCGGACTCGAGGCCGCCCGGCTCTACAACATCGACGCGAGCCTGCCGCTCGCGCCTGGTGGTCTGCTGGGGGCACTGGTCGCGCAGCCGGTGCATGTGCAGCTCGGTGCGGTCGGCGGAACGCTGGCGCTGCTGCTGATGATCGCCGTCGGTTTCAGCCTGGCCAGCGGCGTGTCCTGGCTGACCGTCTTCGAGCGGGTAGGAGCGATGCTGGAAGACTGGGTAGCCCGCCTGCGCCACCTGATCAGCGCCCGCGAGGACCGGCGACTGGGCGAACTCGCCGCGCACACTCGTGAGCATTCGGTGGAAGTGCTGCGCCAGATCATCGACGTGGATCCCGAGCCGCTGAGAATCGAGCGGCCGGCGCGGGTGGAGAAATCCGAACGGGCCCAGCGCGAGCGCCAGGTGCCTCTGTTCTCCGATCTTCCCGCGGATTCGGAACTCCCGCCGCTGTCGCTGCTGGATCTGCCCCCGGACACGATCGAAACCGTGTCCGAGGAAACGCTCGAGTACACCTCGCGACTGATCGAGAAGAAACTGTCCGACTTCGGTGTCTCGGCCACCGTGGTGGCCGCGTATCCCGGCCCGGTCATCACGCGCTATGAGATCGAACCGGCCACCGGCGTGAAAGGCAGCCAGATCGTCAATCTCGGCAAGGACCTTGCGCGCGCGCTGTCGGTGATCTCGCTGCGCGTGGTTGAAACGATTCCCGGCAAGAACCTGATGGGCCTGGAGTTGCCCAACCCGAGGCGCCAGGCGGTGCGGCTGTCCGAGATCATCGGCTCGCAAGTCTATGCCAACAGCTCTTCGGTCGTGACCATGGCGCTCGGCAAGGACATTGCCGGCCATCCGGTGGTCGCCGACCTGGCCCGCATGCCTCACCTCCTGGTCGCGGGGACGACCGGTTCGGGCAAATCCGTCGGCATCAACGCGATGCTGATCTCGCTGCTCTACAAGTCGGACCCTTCGCAGGTACGGCTGATCCTCATCGATCCCAAGATGCTCGAGATGAGCGTGTACGAGGGGATTCCGCACCTGCTCGCACCGGTGGTCACGGACATGCGCCAGGCGGGTCACGCGCTCAACTGGTGCGTCGGCGAGATGGAACGCCGCTACCGCCTGATGAGCAAGATGGGGGTCCGCAATCTGGCCGGCTACAACGCCAAGATCGCGGAAGCCGAAAAACGCGAGGAGTTGATTCCGAATCCCTTTTCCCTGACGCCCGATGAACCGGAGCCGCTGCAGCACCTGCCGACCATCGTGGTCGTGATCGACGAACTCGCCGACCTGATGATGGTCGTGGGCAAGAAGATCGAGGAACTGATCGCCCGCCTTGCACAGAAGGCGAGGGCGGCGGGCATCCACCTGATCCTTGCCACGCAACGGCCCTCCGTCGACGTCATCACCGGCTTGATCAAGGCGAACATTCCGACGCGGATCTCGTTCCAGGTCTCCTCCAAGATCGACTCGCGCACCATCCTCGACCAGATGGGTGCCGAGGCGTTGCTGGGACAGGGAGACATGCTGTACATGCAGTCGGGCAACAACCTGCCGCAGCGAATCCACGGTGCCTACGTCGCCGACGACGAGGTCCACAAGGTGGTGGCCAACTGGAAGGATCGCGGCGGAGAACCGCAGTACATCGACGGCTTGCTGGAAGGCGGGGTGCCGGAAGAAGCGGACCCCGGCAGTGCCGTCGGTTTCGGCGGGCTTTCACAGACGCTGTCGGAGGCGGGTATCGACGGCGAGTCCGACGCGATGTACGACCAGGCGGTCGCCGTGGTGCTGCAGCATCGGCGCGCCTCGATCTCCCTGGTCCAGCGCCACCTTCGGATCGGCTACAACCGCGCGGCGCGCCTGCTCGAGCAGATGGAGAAGTCCGGGCTGGTTTCCACCATGGCGGGTAACGGCAATCGCGAGATCCTGGTCCCCGCGGGTGCCGGCAAGGAAGATTAGGAACCTGTCGGAGTAGGGCACCTTCAGGGCCTCGGCTCTCGCCGTCGCGCCAAAGCGGTTAAGCTTGACGGTGCGGCGCCCTGAGGTGCCGAAGGTATTTTTTCTGGACTGCCCCATGACGACAACGCGTTTCCTATCCGTGCGGCGAACTGTCGCCGTACTTGCCTTGTGCGCGAGCGGCGCGCTGCTGCCGGCGGCGGCGGCCGCCTCCGACTCGATCGAGCAACTGAAGGCTTTCTCCGGGTCGACCCGTTCGGCGCGGGGCGAATTCACGCAGCAACTGATGAAGCAGTCGCGCTCGGCGGCGCCTGCGGCCCGGGGCGAGTTCGCGTTTGCCCGGCCGGGAAAGTTCCGCTGGGATATCAAGGCGCCCTACCAGCAGCTGATCGTCACCGACGGCGGCAAGCTCTACTTCTACGACAAGGACCTCAAGCAGGTGACGGTGCGCCAGGCCGGGGAGGTGATCAGCGCGACGCCCGCCGCGGTGCTCTTCGGCGGCACGGACCTGGACCGCGCCTTCACCCTGACGGATCAGGGCGCCAAGGACGGCCTGCTCTGGGTCGAGGCGATCCCCAAGCTGGGCGATAGCGGGTTCGAGCGGATCCGCATCGGCATGCGCGACGGCCTGCCGGCGGAGATGGAGGTCAAGGACGCCTTCGGCCAGATCAACCGGTTCAGCTTCACCCGGATCAGCCGCAATGCGGATGTCGCCGACAGCGACTTCAGCTTCTCGCCGCCACCCGGCGTGGACGTCATCGAGTGAACCGCTGCGCCGGGCGCATCGCAAGACGGCATCAGGACCGCTATCGTCGCTGTCGGCGCAGCCGTCGTCATGACTGATCTGTTCCGCAGCGCGCCTGCCGCCCCCCTGGCCGAATCGCTGCGACCCGCCACGCTGGACGACGTCATCGGCCAGACTCACCTGATCGGGCCAGGCAAGCCCCTTCGACTGGCGTTCGAAAGCGGCAGGCCCCACTCGATGATCCTCTGGGGGCCGCCGGGCGTCGGCAAGACCACGCTGGCTCGCCTGACGGCCAGCGCCTTCGGCTACGACTTCATCGCCTTGTCCGCAGTGCTGTCAGGCGTCAAGGACATCCGCTCGTCGATGGAGCAGGCCGAGCACAACCTGGCCCAGGACCGCAAGACCATCCTGTTCATCGACGAGATTCACCGGTTCAACAAAAGCCAGCAGGATGCGCTGCTGCCGTTCGTGGAGTCGGGGCTGGTCACGTTCATCGGTGCAACCACCGAGAACCCGTCGTTCGAGGTGAACTCGGCCTTGTTGTCGCGGGCCCAGGTCTATCTGCTCGAGGCGTTGAGCGATGCGGAACTGCGGGCCCTGGCTGTCCGCGCCCAGCAGCGGGTCCTGCCGCACTTGCAGCTTGACGACGCTGCTCTGGCGACTCTCGTCGGCTATGCCGATGGCGACGCCCGCCGCCTGCTGAACCTGCTGGAGCAGGCCGACACGGCGGCGCATGCGTCCGGCGTCCAGCGGATCGACGCGGCATTCCTGCGCGAAGCCTTGACGCTCAATGCGCGCCGGTTCGACAAGGGGGGCGACAATTTCTACGATCAGATTTCGGCATTGCACAAATCGGTCCGGGGCTCCAACCCCGACGGCGCCCTGTACTGGCTCTGCCGGATGCTCGATGGCGGAGCGGATCCGCGCTATCTCTGCCGTCGGGTCATCCGCATGGCCTGGGAAGACATCGGTCTGGCCGATCCCCGGGCCATGCAACTGGCCAACGATGCGGCGCTGACCTACGAGCGGCTTGGATCGCCGGAAGGCGAACTGGCGATTGCCCAGGCCGTTCTCTACCTGGCGGTTGCCGCCAAGAGCAACGCCGGCTACATGGCCTACAACCAGGCCCGGGCATTCATCCGTACCGACAAGTCCCGCGAAGTGCCGGTTCACCTTCGCAATGCCCCGACGCAACTGATGAAGGAACTGGGGCACGGCAAGGCCTACCGGTATGCCCATGACGAGCCGGACGGCTACGCGGCGGGGGAGACATACCTGCCGCAGGATATGGACCCACCCGGCTGGTATCAGCCGGTGGAGCGCGGACTGGAAGCGAAGATCGCCGAGAAGCTCCGGCAGTTGCGCAGGAAGGACAGGGATGTTCAGTAGGTCAATTCGAGAAAGACGAGGTGATCATCCGCCCCCGGCCAGGTCCGCCCCACCACGCGTTCACCATTGAATTCGGCAACCACTGTCTGGACCGTATCGCCGGTCGCCTTCAGCTTCGAGACGGAGAGGCCGGCACCACTGGCCGGTAGCCCTGGCGGCGGGCTGATGCCGCCGAAGCTCATCTTGTCGCGGCGGACGTCGAAATAGCCGCGCGGCCGGGTCATGGTGACGATCGCGCGCGCGTCTTCGTCGGTTGCTACCCGGCGTTGCAGGCGCAGATGGACCAGGCCGCTGGAGCGCGGAAAGCCGCTGCGGTACACGTGGTTGACCGGATAGCCCGGGGCGCTGACGGCGAACTCGTATGCAACCCCGGCCCGCGCGTCGAAGGGTCCCCAGCGTCCATTCCTGCCCACAGTCTTGTCGTGTGCCGCTTCGCCGATGCGTTCACCGGTCTCGGGATCGATAGCATAGACCTGCACCCGCGCGCCCGGCACCGGCAGGTTGTTCGGATAATTGCCCGACGCCGGATCGAGCGGGTTCAGGCCCAGTCCGGTGACCGTCCCGTTGAGCACGATGGACTCGAGGGGCACGATCTCGACCGTCTTCGGCGCTTCGCCGGTGATGAAGCGGTACATCGCATCGAACGCGGCCGGCGAAAATGCGGTCTCCCGATGGTCCGCGCCAGGCAGGACCACATTGGTGGCCCCCACCAGTTCCGGTCCCGAATAGCTCACGTTGGTCGGCTGACCGCGCGAGCCGATCCACACACCGTCGGGCTGGGCGTACTTGTCGTTGTTGTCGGATCGAAGCGTCAGCCACCGCACCGCCTGCGTCACCTCGTTGCCGCTGGCGTCCTTCGGCGTGTTCAGTCCGGTGAGGAAGGGACCGGTGCCGGAAAACTCATTGTTCTCGCGCATCCCCTTGACTGACCAGATGCCGTGGTTCGGTGTTCCCGCGAGGATGGCATGGCTGACGCGTTGGTTCACCGCCACCGTTCTGGATGTAATCGCGGATCGCATTGCCGCCGCGCGAGTTGCCGACCAGAATCGCCCGGTCGGCGCCGGAGTTATCCAGTTCCCGCTCGACCTCGGCCTTCAGATAAGCCATGTGCTGCTGCGTGGAGGTGCGTCCGGGCTGCTCGCGGGGATCTTCGTCTCGCGCCAGCGGATATGGAACATCGATGGCATGGAGACGCTCGGTGGGCCATCCGTTGGATTCGAACCGCCAGACGGTGGTCTGCCAGAGCGCGCCGCTGTCACCGTTGCCATGGACGAAGACGATGGGAGGAAACAGAGCCGGATCCGGCCGCGTGGCGCAGGCTGTCAGCAGCAACGAGCCTGCGAGCAGCAACAGTCCCGCCCCTCGGGCGAGAAAACGGCGTCGATCGGTCATCCGGTCCTCCTGATACAAGAACCGGAAATTATAAGTTCGCCGACGATGTTCACCCGGGGCGCGACCCGGCGCACCGAAGGGGCAGCGACCAGGCAGAGACGGAGCTGAGAAGGGCCTGAGTAGGGCCTGTGAAGGGGCAGGGATCGCGGCGCGGCGAGCGATTATCATGCCGGGATGATCGATATCCAACTCCTGCGGCGCGACGCCGCCCAAGTCGCCCGGCGCCTGCAAACCCGCGGCTTCATCTTCGACATCGAGGCCTTCGAGCATCTCGAGTCGCGGCGAAAGGTACTGCAAAGCCGTGCCGAGGAACTCCAGGCCCGACGCAACGCCTTGTCTAAGCAGATCGGCCAGGCGAAGGCTCGAAAGGAGAATGCCGACGACCTGCTCGGGCAGGTCACAGCCCTCGGCGACTCGCAGCAGGAAGCGGCAGTCGGGCTGGCTGCGGTGCAGGCGGAGCTTGAAGACCTGCTGCTGTCGCTGCCGAACCTGCCGCACGAGTCGGTCCCTGTCGGACGCAGCGAAGCGGACAACCTCGAAATCAGGCGCTGGGGTAATCCGTCGTCTCCGCCCTTCGCCGCCAGGGATCATGTCGACCTCGGCGGCCCGCTGGGCCTGGACTTCGCGGCAGCGGCGAAACTGTCGGGGGCGCGGTTCGTGGTGATGAAGGGCGGGATTGCCCGGCTGCACCGGGCGCTCGCGCAGTTCATGCTGGACATGCACACCGGCCGTCATGGCTATGAGGAGTGCTACACGCCGTACCTCGTCGGCCCGGCCAGCTTGCGGGGCACCGGCCAGTTGCCCAAGTTCGAGGACGATCTGTTCAAGGTTCGCCGCGGCGGTGATCCCACGCCGCACCCGTCACAGCCCGGCGCCGCGCAGGTTGACGGCGCCGGCGATCTCTACCTCATTCCCACCAGCGAGGTCTCGTTGACCAACCTGGTGCGCGACGAAATCGTTTCGGCAGAGTCGTTGCCGATCCGGCTCACGGCGCATACACCGTGTTTCCGGTCCGAGGCGGGCGCATACGGCAAGGACACCCGCGGGATGATCCGCCAGCATCAGTTCGACAAGGTCGAAATGGTTCAGGTTACGGCGCCGGACCGGTCGTACGAGGCACTCGACGAAATGGTCGGACATGCCGAAGCGATCCTCCAGGCTCTGTGCCTTCCCTACCGTGTGCTCGCGCTGTGCACCGCCGACATGGGCTTTGCCGCCGCGAAGACCTTCGATCTGGAAGTCTGGCTGCCGGGCCAGAAGGCTTACCGGGAGATCTCGTCGGTGTCCAACTGCGAGGCTTTTCAGGCTCGCCGTATGCAGGCACGGATGCGGGTCGGCGCCGGCAAGCCGGAACTGGTCCACACGCTCAACGGCTCCGGGCTCGCGGTCGGTCGCGCGCTGGTCGCCGTGCTGGAAAATCATCAGCAGGCCGACGGGTCGGTGGTCGTCCCGGAGGTCCTTCGCAGCTACATGGGCGGACTGACTGTGTTGTCGCCGCAGGGCGGCAAGCCGGCGTAGTACCAGCCGGTCGGCGCGGGCTCACTGGATGACACCGGCCCCACGCAGGCGCTCGCAGTCCGCGCGCGTGTACCCCGCCGCCAGCAGCACTTCATCGGTGTGCTGGCCAAGCCGGGGGGCGGGCAGGCGCAACTTGCCCGGCGTGCGCTCGAACTTCGGCACGATGCCTGGCACGTCCAGCGCCAGGCCGGACTGCGTACGCGTACGAAGCAACATGTCTCGCGCCCGGTACTGCGGATCGGCAACGATGTCTTCGATGGTATAGATGCGGCCGGACGGCACCTTGGCTGCGTCGAGCACGGCCAGTGCCTCCGAGACGCTGCGCTGGACGGTCCACTGGCCGATCACTTCGTCCAGTTCCCCGACTCTGGCGGCGCGGCAGGCATTGTCCGAGAGGCCCGGATCGGCGGCGAGGTCGGCGCGGCCCAGGGCGCGCATCAGGCGCTGGAAAATGCTGTCGCCATTGCCGGCAATCAACACCCAGCCGTCCGAACAAGGGTAGGCATTGCTGGGGGCGATTCCGGGCAGGGAACTGCCCGCGGCCCCTCTGATTGCACCGAACGCGCTGTACTCGGGCAGCAGGCTTTCCATGCAGTTGAAAACTGCCTCATAAAGAGCGACGTCCACCACCTGGCCGCGCCCGCCGTTTCGATCCCGCTCGTGCAAGGCCGCGAGCACCCCGATCGTGCCGTGGAGCGCCGACAAGGTATCGCCGATGCTCACGCCGACGCGCACCGTGACCCGGCCGGGTTCACCGGTCAGGTGTCGCAGGCCGCCCATGGCCTCGCCGACGACGCCGAACCCCGGCCGGTCCTTGTAGGGACCCGTCTGTCCATAGCCGGAAATCCGGAGCATCACCAGACCGGGATTGATCGCGGCCAGCGCATCGTATCCCAGCCCCCATCCTTCCATCGTGCCCGGCCGGAAGTTCTCGATCAGCACGTCGGCCTGGCGCACCAGAGCACGGGCTACGTCCTGCCCCTCCGGCCGCCGCAGGTCGACCGCCACCGAGCGCTTGTTGCGTGACTGGACTTCCCACCAGACCGAGGTCCCGTCATGCAGAAGACGCCACTTGCGCAGCGGATCGCCCGCGCCCGGGGGTTCGATCTTGATGGTGTCGGCGCCCAGGTCGGACAGGGTCTTGCCGGCAAAGGGTCCGGCAATCAGTTGACCCAGTTCGAGCACCCGCAGCCCGGCGAGCGGCCCGGTTGCGGTGGCGATGTCGTCCGGCTCGCCACCGGCCATGGAATCGTTCGTTGCGGTGTCATCGTGCATGGCTGGATGGTAGGCAGATCCGGGGGAAGCCGCAAAGCGTCGCGTTCAGGCGCTGGTCGCCGCCGCGCTCAGCGGCCCGTCCGGCGCGCGGCAGGGCTTGCCTTCCAGTTCGATCAGGGCGGCCTTGCGCCCCAGGCCTCCGGCATATCCGGTCAGCGTCCCGTCGCTGCCGAGTACGCGGTGGCAGGGCACGACGATGCTGATCGGGTTACGACCGACAGCGGTGCCGACCGCACGCATCGCAGCCGGTTTGCCGATATGCCGACACACAGCGGCGTAGGTCCAGGTACTACCCGCCGGTATCGCGAGCAGAGCGCGCCAGACCGACTGCTGGAAGGCAGTTCCGTGCGAGAGATCCAGCGGCAGTTCGAACCCCTGTCGCCGGCCGGCGAGGTAGTCCTGCAACTGGGCCGCGGCCTCGCACAACACCGGATGGACCGGATCGACCAGCCAGCCGGTCGTCTGCGGCGAATGCCGTTGGGACTCGAACCACAGTCCGGCAAGACCGAGGTCTGTGGCAGCCAGCAGAACCCGGCCGAGCGGGGTATCGACCTCCCGGCAGTGGATGGTGACGTCGCGTCTGAACTTCATGGGGATGTCTCCTCGAGTCGGGTTGCGGCCGGTGCGTGCCAGGCGCGCAGGACCGCATAGCTGCGCCAGGGACGCCAGGCGTTCGATGCCTCGACCGCAGCACGGGCCGAACTGACCCCGAGTGCCTTTTGCAGGGCAACGTCGCCCGCCGGGAAGGCGTCGGGCCAGCGCAAGGCGCGCATGGCGATGTACTGGGCCGTCCAATCGCCGATTCCCGGCAACGCCAGCAGGGTCGCTACCGTCGTCGGCACGTCCGCCCCTGGGCGGAGCTGCAGGCGACCGTCCAGGACGGCACGCGCCAACGCGACCAGGGCCGACTGCCGCTGCCGCACGATGCCGATGCGGCCCAGGTCGTCGCCGCTCGCCGCGGCGATCGCCGCTGCCGTCGGAAACAGCCGGCTCAGGCCCGCGACCGGTGTCGGGATGGGCTCCCCAAGAAGCTGGACCAGGCGCGATCCGATGGTCCTCGCCGCAGCGACCGTGACCTGCTGCCCGAGTATCGCGCGCACCGCCAGCTCGAAGCCGTCGACCGTACCCGGCACGCGCAGTCCCTCGCCGCCGGGAAAGCTCGCCTGCAGCGGTGGATTGATCGCCATCGGTTCGGCATCCAGGTCGAGCAGCGCGCGTGCACGGCTGATGACGGCAGGCAGCACCGCCGCCAGCGACTCGCTCACCTGCAGCAGGACCCGGTCACGGGCCGGGTCGAAACGGATTCGCAGCCAGCCGGAACAGGTGCGGCCGCCCTGGGAGAGAGCCAGGGTGCGCGCAAGCTGCGGGACGCCGGCAGCGCTATCGACCTGCTCCACGCCGTCGAGCGCCCGTCGCTCGAAAAACGCGAGCATCGCCTGTCTGTCGTAGGGCGGACGAAAGCCCAGCCGGACTTCGATGGCGGCCGGTTCACGACGGCTCGCGGCGGCCTTGCGCAACGCCCTCGGATTGAGGCCATAGCGACCGGCAAAGACGGCATTGAAGCGCCGCACGCTCTCGAAGCCACTGGCGATTGCCACTTGCGACATCGGCAGGCAGGTGTCGGCAAGCAGCTGTTTGGCCGCCAGCAACCGGTGCGTCTGAAGGTACTGCAACGGTGATACGCCGAACTGTGCTTCGAAGATGCGGCGAAGGTGGCGATCGCTGACGCCGAGTCGGGCGGCCACACCGGCCGGGCCGGCCGTTCGCTCGTGCCAGGTGTCGGGATCGCTGATCAGGTCCGCCGCCTGCAGCGCGAGGGTGCGTGAAGCGTCTTCGGCAGTCCACGGCGTCGCCCGCGGCGCCAGTTCCGGCCGGCAACGCAGGCAGGGGCGAAAGCCTGCCGCTTCCGCTTGCGCGGCGTGGTGGAAGAACCGGCAGTTCTGCCGCTGCGGCACCTTGACTCTGCATACCGGCCGGCAGTAGATACCGGTCGAGGTCACGCCGGTGAAGAAGGTCCCGTCAAAGCGGGAGTCGTGGGCTTTCAGGGCCCGGTAACAGGCATCGTCGGCCAGCCGCGTGGCGGTAGCGGCTGCAGCCCCGGCGACTGCGGGGCGAGGAGCGAAAGCGGTGGTGGTGACCATGGCGCGATGATACGCAGGCACGGCCGGTGCGTTAGCCGTTTCCGGACATCCGTACCGGCGGCGTCGCCGGTATCTGCCATCGGGATCCTGCCCGGTGAAGCGCCGGGCGCAGGCACCCGGGCGTCTAGGCGAGCAAGTCGGTGACGATCGCTTTGCTCAGATCCGGCGCCGAGGCGATCTGCTTGAGGTCCATGAAGAACTTGACCTGGTACTCGAGGCTGGCGCGGAAGTCGTCGCGGGTCATGCGCTGCTTGACTGTGCCGGCATCATAGAAACCGCTCTGGTCCAGGATCCGCGCCATGATCGCGGCATCGGTGGGGTTCTTCTGCTCGCTGTTGACGTAGTCGGTGATGTTGCGCAATGCCGCCTCGCGCGTCCTCGGATCGTGCAGGTAGGGCACGCCCTGGCCGTGGTAGGCGCCCAGGAATGCCTTCAGGCCAGGACGATTGCGCTTGACAACGTCCTCTGTCGTCACAAAGAGGTCGTAGTTCAGGAACTCCTGGGCAGGCCCGGGCGCCTTGCCGAAATCGGCGTGCGTGAAGAGTTCGCGCGCGTCCTTCTTGGTGTTCATGATGTAGAAGCGCCCGTTCACCGAAGGCACGATGGCGTCCACGCGACCGGCGACGAACGCCGCCTGTCCGTCGGCCGCCGGAAGGTTGACGTAATCGATATCCTTGAAGCTCATGTCGTGCTTGCTGAGAATGCGCGCCAGGTAGTAATGAAGGGCGGTGCCGCTGGTCGCGCACACCCGCTTGCCCGCCAGTTGCGGCACCGAACCGATCTCCTGGGTGCTCAGCAGTGCGAACAGGCGCGAAGGGTCGGTCGGGATGGAAATGAACCGCAGCGGGATGGCGCCCCCCGCAAGCCCGAGCAGCGCCGCGGTCGAGTTGACGAAACTGAGGTCGATCGCGCCACCGCCCAGTGCCTGCACGATCTTCGGACCTGCCGCGGCAGCGAACAGCACCTCGTTCAGGGTCACGCCCGCTTCCTTGAACCAGCCGTTCTTTTCCGTGAGGGAAATGATGCCGGCGGCAGGCGCGCGCAGCAGCCCGATCGATAGCGTCGATGCACTGCCCTGGGCGCGTGCGGCAGGCGCAAGTGGCCCGAGCACGCCGGCAGATGCCACGACGGTGGCGGCGGATCGTGCCAGGAAGCCCCGACGACCGGCCCGCGGGAATTCATGCTGCTGGAAGTCATACGATGTCATGCCTGCTCTCCTGTGGTCTGCGAGCGGCTTGGAGCGCCGTCCACAAATTGCGTTTGGCGCCGGCGAACTCGTCGCTGACGCGGGTTGCCTCGTCGCGCGGACGTCCGAGTGGATTCTTCACGATCGTGTGGACCCGGCCCGGCCGGCTGGACAGGACGACCACGATGTCCGACAGGAACACCGCCTCGTCCAGGTCGTGGGTCACGAAGACAACGGTCTTTCCGGACTCCGCCCAGAGGCGGAGCACCGCTTCCTGCATCACGCCCTTGGTCTGCACGTCGAGGGCAGCGAACGGCTCGTCCATCAGCAGGACGTCCGGGGAGTTCGCATAGGCGCGCGCCAGGTCGACACGTTTGCGCATGCCGCCGGACAACTCCTTCGGATAGGCCTTGCGGAACTGGGACAGACCTACCGACTCACACCAGTACTCGACCAGGCGTCTGCGCTCGGCCTTCGGAACACCACGGGACTTGGGACCGTATTCGACATTCTGTTCCACCGTCAGCCACGGGAAGACCGCGTCCTGCTGGAAAACGAATCCCAGCGCCTGGCTGATTCCCACGATCGGCGTTCCGTCATGGAGCACCTTGCCCTCCGACGGCGACAGCAGCCCGGCCATCATGCGCAGCAGAGTCGATTTCCCGCATCCCGATTCACCGATCAGGCAGACGAACTGCCCCAGGGGAATGTCGAGATTGATATCGCTCAGCACCGTCAGCGGGTCCGGCGACGACGCGACGTCGAAGCGATGCGTCAGGTGCTGGACGCCGAGTTTTCCAGGCCGTGCATCCTCGGGTCCGGTCGCGGTCATTGCTCCCTCCGCACGTCGCTCCAGCGCGTGAGCCTGCGCCCTGCGCGGCTCGCGATCTGGTCGAGCAGCGCCCCGAGCAGGCCGATCACGATGATGCCGACGATCGTGATGTCCGTGCGGAAGTACTGGCCGGCATTCTGGATCATGAATCCGAGCCCGGAAGGGGCAGCGATCAGCTCTGCAGCGACCAGGGCGAGAAAGCCGGTGGACACGCTGGTACGCAGCCCGGCGATGAAGTACGGAATCGCGCTCGGGAGGGCTACGCTGGTGAACACCCGCCACTGGGACGCGCCGAGGGTTCGCGCCGCATCCACGTAGATCTGCGCCACCTCCTGCATGCCTGCGCGCGCACTGACCACGCAGGGTTTGAAGACGGCCAGCGCAATGATGATGACGCGCGACGGTTCGCCGATGCCGACCCAGACGATCACCAGGGGGATATAGGCGAGGGCGGGAATCGGACGGATCGCGTCGATGACCGGATTGAGAATGTAGCCCCAGTACCTGAACCACCCCGCCAGGGCGCCCAGCGCGAGGGCCAGACTTGCGCCGATAACGAAGCCGACAAGAACGCGCTGCAGGCTCGCGAGCGTATTGGTCAGCAGATTGCCGTTGGCCATCTCTTCCATCAGAGCCGCCAGGATCCGGGGCGGTGCGGGCACCAGGGCCGCGTTGGTCCCGGGCCGCAGCGCCATGAGCCAGTAGAGTGCAACGATAGTCGCAAGCGACAAGGCTCCGATCAGTATCGACGGCCGCAGCAGGCGGTTCGCCAGTCCGCCAGTCCCCGCCTTCATGCCGATTCCCCCAGTTCCCCGGACATCGCGGCCGCGCGTTCCAACAGGTTGTTCTTGCCCTTCTCGATGTGGGCAGCCATGAGGACCGACGCCGAATGCGAATCCTGTCGTTCGATCGCGTAGATCAGATGCTGGTGCTCGTCGATCACGCGCTGGAATCGCTCTTCGCCGTGGCCGTACCGCTTGAGCAAGGCCGACAGCAGCAGCCAGTGGCTCTCGACGATCGGCAGCGCTCCCGGATTGCCGGCAGCATCATTGATGACCGCATGAAACTCCCGGTTCGCCGAAGCGACCGACGCATGCTGTCCGCAGGCTACCAGCGCCTCCAGCCGCGCGGCCGTCTCCCGCAATCGTTGCAGGTGCTGTTCGCTGCGCCGGGTAGCCGCACGCCGTGCCAGCATCGTTTCGATCGCGCAGCGGACGTCGAAGATGTCCTCGATGAATCCACGATAGATCGGACGGACCCGGGCCCCGCGATTGGGTTCGATCACCACGAGTCCCTCGCCGTGAAGGACCCGAAGGGCGTCGCGGATCGGCATGTGACTGACCGAATAGCGCGCTGCCAGTTCCTCGATGATCAGGCGCGATCCGAACGCGAACTCGCCGGCGACGATGTCGTTTCTCAACTGATGCTGGATGTCGATCATTGGGTGTCGGTTTCTCCGGTCGCCTCGCCCGGTCCTTTTGCGCAGTGCTGTCCGCCCGACATCGCGCCTTACCAGTGAACACGGCCCGTCGAGCACATTTGATATTTGTTCTGGTCTGCGGCGTGTATTCTCGGGTAGTATTTTGCGAAACAGGTCGTCATGCTCTGTTTTTTGATCAAATCTGTCAAGCGTACTTCAGTCTTCGTTTCAGTCTTCATTGATCCTTACCATGCGTTCCACCGCCGCTCAGCCGATTGATGCCCTCCCGCCGGATCGCGCGCCGTCGGGTTCGTCGGCATCCGCGCGTGAGCTGCCGGCCCAACTGCCGGCCCAACTGCTGCGACCGAATGACGACGTTGCGACCGCGCTTGCGGACCTGCCTGCAGGCACGTTGCTGCACCTGAGGAGTGGTCTTGTCAGTCGCGAGATCAGCCTCCAGCAGGACCTGCGGACAGGACACAAGTTCGCCGTGCGGGCCCTGGCAAGTGGTCTGCGGGTGCGAAAGTACGGCGAGTTCATCGGCCGCACCACGCAAGCGGTGGCCGCAGGAGAATGGGTCCATGTGCACAACCTCGAGACCAATGCACGTCATGGCGGCAGGCAGGAACAGGCCTGGTATGAGTCTGCGGAAATGCCCGTTGAACTGCAGGTGCTGGGCGACGTGCGCTGCTGCGTCGGGGAGAGTCCGCTTTATGACGAATCCCTCGATCGGATCTTCTGGATCGACGTACGGGGAACACCGGCGATTCACGCGATTTCGCTGCCAAACGGCGCCCAGGCAAGTTGGCCGATGCCGGAAGATGTCGGCTCGATCGCGCTCGCGGGCGACAATCGACTGCTGGTCGCGCTGCGTTCGGGCTTCGCGTGGTTCGACTGCACCAGCGGTGAGGTGAGCGGCATCCTGGATCCCGAGCCGGGACTGCCCCTGAATCGGCTCAACGACGGCAGGTGCGATGCCGCAGGCCGCTACTGGTGCGGCTCGATGAATCCGGAGTCGGGTACTGCCGACGGCAATCTCTACCGGCTCGATCGCAATCTGCGCTGCGTCAGGATCCTCGATGACCTGCTGACTCCGAACGGCATGAACTGGAGTCCCGACGGCTCTACGATGTACCTGGCCGATACACGGCGCGGCCTCATTTACGCCTATCCGTTCGACGCCGCGAGCGGCACGCTCGGGCAGCGTCGGGTGTTCGCAGACGTTGGCGCAATGCCGGGCGGCCCCGATGGCGCGACGATCGACGCCGAGGGCTGCCTGTGGTGGGCGCATTTCGAGGGCGGCTGCCTGGTGCGTTACCTGCCTGATGGCGCCATCAGCCGCGTCATCCGCTTGCCGGTCACCAAGCCGACTGCCTGCGGATTCGGCGGTCCGGGCTATCGCCGGCTCTACGTGACGACGGCAACCCGCGGTCTGAGCGAGGAGGACCTGCAAGCAGAGCCGCTGGCAGGGCGCCTGCTGTCGATCGACGTCGGTGTCGCCGGCATGCCACCGGTGCCATTCCTGCCGGACCCGCTCCCGGAGCGGCGCGCGCCATGACTGCCACGGCGGCGACCTTCGCCGGCTACCGCCGCGAGGACGGCCGGGTGGGCGTACGGAATCACGTTCTGGTGCTGTCGCCCACCGGCCTCACTTCAACCGCCGCACAGCGGGTGGCGTCCCTGGTCCGGGGAACCGTCTGCGTGACCTCGGGCTACGGCCGCGGCCAGGTTGCCGAAGATGCTGCGCTTCATTTCGATACCTTGCTGGGACTCGCCTGCCACCCGAATATCGCCGCCACGCTCGTGCTGTCGGCGGGACAGGACATCACGCGATCGTTCGTCGATGCGATCACGCGAACCGGCCGCCGCGCGCTGGGAATCTCCCTGCCCGACGTGCACGAGGATGCCCTGGCGCTGGTCGATGCCGGATCGAGGGCCGCGACGCACCTGGTCAGCGATGCGTCGAAATTGCGCCGGGAAGCCTGCGGCCTGGAACACTTGTGTGTCGCCGTGGAATGCGGACACTCCGATGCGACCTCCGGGCTGATCTGCAACCCCCTGGCAGGACGAATCACCGAACGGATCGTCGCCGCCGGCGGCCGCGCCATGTTCAGCGAAACCGTCGAATGGACCGGCGCCGAGCATCTGCTGGCACGGCGGGCGATCAACGCCCAGGTAGCTGACCAGATCTATCGAGCCGTCGTCGCGCGTGAGCGGATGGTGCGCGATTCCGGCGGCAACATCCGCGCGCAGAACCCCGGACCGCAAAACAAGGCCGGCGGCTTGACCACTATCGAGGAGAAGGCGCTCGGAGCCATCGCCAAGGGCGGCCAGCAACGGATCCAGGGATTGCTGCAGGCAGCGCAGCAGCCGCCCGGCCCCGGACTGTACCTGATGGATACCCCGTTCTTCTCGCCCGAATCGATCACCGCGATGGTTGCCGGCGGCGCGCAGATCGTGCTGTTCACCACCGGCGCCGGCAACAGTTACTGCAGCCTGGTCGCGCCGACAGTGAAGATCAGCGCAAACCCGCAGACCTGCGAGCGATTGACCGAACAGATCGACCTCTGCGCGGCCGGCGTCGTCCTTGGCACGACCTCGCCGGATGCGTTCTTCCAGGATGCGTTTTCAAAGATGCTCGACGTCGCCTCCGGCTCGCTCACGTTCGGAGAAATCGTGGGCGAGGGCGGCGAAGTCGTCAGCCGCCTCGGACCCTCGATGTGACGGAGGCATCACCAATGGATATCGATTCAACGAAGGGCAGGTAGATATGATTGCAGGTTTCATAGGACTGGGCACGATGGGCGCACCGATGGCGCGCAACATTCTGGCCGCGGGGCACGAACTGATCGTGTTCGATCTCTCCGACAAGTCGGTGGCTGCCTTGAAGAGCGCCGGCGCGCGCGCCGCAGGATCGCCGCGCGAAGTCGCGGAAGGATCGGACTTCGTCATCACCATGCTGCCGGATTCACCGGACGTCGAGCGGGTTGCGTCGGGCCCGGACGGGATCGTCGCCGGCCTGGGTCCCGGCAAGGTCTACATCGACATGAGCACTATCGACCCCGAGACGACACGCCGCATCGGCGCGCTCGTGGCGGCCAAGGGCGCGGATATGATCGACAGTCCCGTCGGCAAGACCGCCGATGCGGCGGTCGCAGGCAAACTGACCCTGATGGTCGGTGGTCCCGCGCAGGTGGTTGAACGGTGCCGGCCGCTGCTCGCCTGCATGGGCAGTGACTTCTTTCACTGCGGCGATCTCGGTGCCGGGCAGACCATGAAGCTGCTCAACAATCTGCTGGCGCAGGCGGTCGGTGCGGCGTCGACGGAGACGCTGGTGGCAGGGGTCAAGGCGGGTCTGACGCTCGAGACCATGATGAGCGTGCTGCGCACTACCATGGCCTGGAGCAACCAACTGGCCATCTCGATGCCCAGGAAATCGCTCGCCGGCAATTTTACGCCCGGTTTCATGCTCAAGCTGGCGCACAAGGATTGCCGCCTGGCGCTGCAGATGATCGACGCGCTCGGCGTGTCGGCACCGGTCGGGCATGCGACGCTGGCCTGCCTCGGCGAAGGTATCAGTCACGGACTGCACGACATGGATGTCGGCGCCATGCTGAAGCTGCGCGAAGAACAGGCCGGCGTAACCGTGCGGCTGCCCAGGTCGTGAGCATGCCCGCAGCAGCGCCGGCGGCGGCCTTTGACCCCGCCGCCCTGCGCCCGCTGCGAAACGATTGCGTGTCGGTATCGCGCCTGGGTATGGGATGCGCGCCGTTCGGGGCGGCGCGACCTGGCAACTCGGATGCGGTTGCCGGGGCCGCTTTCAAAGCTGCGCTCGGGCAGGGGCTTCGCTATTTCGACGTTGCGCCGTTGTACGGCACCGGCCTGGCCGAACATCGCCTCGGGGCCTGCCTGCGCGGCATCGATCGCCGAGGCATCGTGCTGTCGACCAAGGTCGGTCGGCTGCTGGACCCGCGCGACGGCGGTGTCGCCTCCGGCGCTGGCAGCGGCACCGCGCCGTTCGAAGTCCGCTACGACTACGGCTACGACGCCACCATGCGCTCCCTGGAGCACAGCATGCAGCGCCTGTGCACCAATGCCATCGACATCGTCCTGATCCATGACGTCAATCGCCAGTGGCAGGGGGATCTGGTCGAGCAACGCTATGCGCAAGCCATGGGCGGTGCTTATCGGGCGCTCGATTCTTTGCGGGCTGGCGGTGCCATCAAGGCGATCGGTGTCGGCGTCAACGACTGGACAATCCTCGAGCGCTTTGCCGCGGACGGCGATTTCGACTGTTTCATGCTCGCCGGACGCTACACCCTGCTCGATCACTCCGCGCTCGATTCGTTTCTGCCGCTATGCGAGCGTCGCGACATTGGCGTGCTGATGGCCGCGCCGTTCAATTCCGGCATCCTGGCCACCGGGGCCACCGCGGGCGCGACGTTCTTCTACAAGTCGGCTGCGCCCGAGGTGCTCGCTCGCACCCGGCGCATCGAGAGCGTGTGCCGGCGCCATGGAGTTGCGCTGGCCGCCGCTGCGCTGCAGTTTCCGATGGCCCACCCCGCAGTTGCCAGCGTAGTGACTGGAATTGGCACCGCGGACGAAGCGATCGCCAACGCCGCCCACTGCCGCGCCAGGATTCCCGCCGCCTTCTGGGAAGAGTTGAAGCACGAGCGGCTCATCGCCGGGCACGCGCCGACCCCTTCGCCTCAGTTCGGGGCGCCGGTCGACTCTGCGGTCCGCACCGGCGCTTCGTCGACGGGCAGCGACAGGCAATAGTCGATCGCCTCATAGAGGCGACCGGACAAGGCCTGCACCGATCGCTTGGACAACTGATAGAGGTCTTCGCTGGACGGCCGCTTGTAGGGGGCTTTCAGAAATTCGCCCATCCGGTCCGCCAAGTCAGTGGCATTGCGCTTCTCAAAGAGCGCCAGACGCCCCGCGCTGATCGGCAACTCGCGATTGACCGCGATATCGGAGACGATGGCCCTCACGCCCAGGCTCATCGCGTCGTAGATCGATCCGCCGCCGGGGCCGCCTTCGAAGAGCGTCGGCTGGATGACCGCAACCGCATTCTTCATCAGTTCCAGCTGGTCGTCCTTAGGGATGTAGCCGAGAAAGTTGACCGTGTCGTCGACGTCGAGGTCGGCAGCGCGCTGGCGCAGGCTGTCGATATAGCCGGGAATTCGCGGCTCCTCCATCTTGCCGGTCAGGACTACATCGACGTCGTAGCCGCGCTTCTTGGCGATCGCCGCAGCCTCGATCACGGTCTCGATGGACTTGTGGACCCAGAACTGGTTGCACATGATGAAGTAGCGACGGTGCAGGCCGTAGGGGGTGCAGAGCTCCGGGCGGGGCACCAGTTTCTCGAAGGGCAGGTTCGGAGCAACCGGAAAGTTGAAGATCTGCCCCGGGTCCGCACCGTAGAAGCGCACCATGTCGTCCCGTGCATTGCGGGAATTGTTGATCATCGGCTTGCCGCTGGCCAGCAACCCGAGGATCCGTTCGTCCCTGACACGCTGCGATTGCTCGTCGAAGAACTCCGGGTAGTACTTCGGCTGGCAGTCGGGCCAGTAGGTCACGTAAGGCAAGGACTTCGGCAGCACGTGAATGGACGGCAGGAACACGTCGATGCCGAGTTCGCTTCTGAGCGTTTCCAGGGAGTCCGGATCGATGTCGCAGGCCACGAAGCTCATGCGGGGGCAGGCTTCGGCGTAGAAGTCGTAAGGCAAATGGGGCGCACCGCCCTCGGCACTCTCGGCACTCTCGACGCCCTCCGCGGCAGCCGCGGGTGGCCGGGGGTGGAGGAAAACGATGTCGGTCCGTTCGCGCAGCGCAAGGCCGCTGATGATCAGCTTGAGGAAATCATTGGCGCCGATATTGATCAGGAACTCATGGGAAAGAATCCCGATCCGGATCTGGCGCTCTTGGTCGATTGGCACGTGTTGTTCCTGAACTGGTAAGTTTTGTCGAGCCGGCGGCCACTGCCGCGGCGTCGCTCAGCGCCGAGGGGCGGTGGCCTTCGATCCCGTGAGTTCCAGGTACTCCGAGATCGATCCGACGGCATGCGTCTGCCCATCGAGCACGACTGCAGCCGGTGAAAACGGCGGGAAATGCATCGCTCGAATGAAGCGGTCGATCGCGCCCAGGTCCCAGGCTGGATCGATCAGCCCGTCGTGGGGCAGGGCGCGGGAGTAGTAGGAGCCGCCAGGCGACTGCGGAATCCCCGGGTCACCGGCCAGCATCTGTCCGATCACGCCTTCCAGCTTGCCCATCGACCGGATGATCTGCCGGTGAAAGAGCGAAAAGGCCGTATCGGTTTCTTCGATCGGAATGACGTCCTGGAGGAGGATGTTGCCGGTATCGAATCGCTCATCCATCCGATGGAAGGTGAACCCCGTGATCGGCTCGCCGTTGATCAGAACCCACGCGACCGAGTTGGTTCCCCGATAGTTCGGCAGCAGGGAGGGATGCAGATTGACACCTCCGAGCGGCAACATCTGCAGGATGTCGCGGGGCACCAGCGATCGGTAGTGCAGGCTGATCAGCAGGTCCGGCGCGAAATCGCGCACCCAGGCCAGGGTTTGCGGACTTTTCGCAGGGGCATCGCAGGTCTGCAGCTTGCGCAGATCGGCGAGCGAACGCAGGCCGACGTTGCGTGAATCGCTCGCATGCGTGAGGAGGGCGATGTTCTCCGGCGCGACGCCCATGGCGAACAGGCTCATCAGGCCGAACTCCGCCGGCAGGCCGTAACCGGCGACCAGGAAGCGTCTTTGAAGCCTGGCATTCCGCGCATTTCCGGGCTTCAACACGTCGTGAACCTCTTGAACCATATCATCAGCGTGGCTGCCCGGAACAGCAAAAAAGGGAGGGTCGATGCGCCCGCTCGAGATTACCCCCAGGCGGTCCGGATCCGGCAGATAATACCCGACGGCACGCTGCAGCCAGGCTCAGGCCGGGACCGTGCCAGGCGACGTGGAGCGGCAGGAATCCAGCCCGGGTGACCCGGAATTGTGTCCGATCGTCGCTCGCCTGTCGGGGAATCATCGATCCGGCGCTATCCTTGGGCGATGATCGCCACTCGTGACTTTCGTAATCCCTTCGACCTGGCCGCCGTTTGTGCAGTCCTGTCGTTCGCCTTCGCAGCCTTCTACCTGCTTGACTTGCACTTCGTGGGGATTGCCGGCCTGATGGGGATTGCCACCTGGGCATACCTGAGTCGGCCACCATCCCCGCAAGCGGTCGCGTTCAGACGTAACCTGGCCACTGCCGCTGCGCTGATCGGGATCGGTTCATTCGGCTTGAGGATCCTGATGGTCCTCAATGATCCCGGTGTCTGGGATTTTCTCTGTTTCTTCGTCGATGGAAAGGTGATCACGGCAGGGCTCAATCCTTATTCCCCGGAGAGCTATCGGGAGATCTTCCCGACACTGCAGATCCCCGTGGATGAAGATCGGGGATTCATTCAGGGCGTCATCAACGTCGGGTTCAAGTATCCGCCCCCGACCCTCCTGCTGGTTGCGCCGTTCGGATTCCTGGACTTCCAGGCCGGGCTGACGGTCTGGGTGCTGACCATCGTCGCATTGCCGGGGTTGCTTTGCGCCTTCCTGGTCACGCGCAATCTCGAAAATGCCTCCTCGAGTTCGGGCGCGTGGCTGTACGCGATTACGCTCGTCACGCTTTCCCCGGGGGGATCGCAGACGGTGATGAACCAGCAGACGCTCTTCGCATGCCTGTCGGTGCTGCTGCTGATGAAGCATCTGGACAATCGCATCCTCGCCGGCGTCGTTGCCGGGGTCGGGATCATCTTCAAGACCCTGTTGGTCATCGGACCGCTCTACCTGCTCATCAGCGGCCGTTACCTGGCATTCATGGCCAGCGGCGTCACCATGGCAGGCCTTGTCGGATTGGTCTACCTCTTCGCGGGACCGGAGCCGCTGCTCGGTTACCTGAGTGCAGACTGGGTCAGTCGGGTCCCGCTGTTCGAATTCTCCCAAGACATCAACCAGTCGCTCCTGGGGGTTACGCTACGCGCCGATGACGGCGACGTGCATCCGCTGAAGCGCAGCGACTTCTTCATCGGCTCTGCGCTGATCGCG
Source organism: uncultured beta proteobacterium (assembly GCA_963834335.1). Taxonomy (GTDB): domain Bacteria; phylum Pseudomonadota; class Gammaproteobacteria; order Burkholderiales; family Burkholderiaceae_E; genus Lautropia. Next base: position 1,923,153 of record CAWIBK010000009.1, read on the forward strand.
GGGATCACCTTTCTGGCGGTCATCCGGGCCCGACTTCGTCGAGAGCCGCACTTCATTCTCGCGCTCGCCGTGACCAGCGCGTTGCTGGTTTACCCGGGCACCTTGCAGTCCTACGGCCTGCTGCTTCTGATCCCCGTGCTGGCGCTGCTGGCCGTCGTCGGCCGGCATGCGATGCAATCTGCTGCGACCAGCGCCGAGGAGCGCAGGACAGCATCTCTGCATGTGTGGATCGCCGTCTTCGTCGGGGCCTTCTTTGGTCTCGAATACATCTCCCTGTATGCGACGACCTTGCTGCTCTGGACCGTTCTGGTCACCCTTGCGTTCGCGCCCGCGCAGGCAGGCGCCGCCTGGCGGGGGAGAATCAAGCCGGCGCAAGCAAGCTGACCTGACGCGTCCTTTATACCCGGGTATATTTACAAAGTCTTTCTACCCCGGTAAAATCCGACGCTTTACAGGGAACGACATCATGTCTGAGCAGCAATGGATCGCCTTCAGCGGTCACACCTGCATTGCCACCGGACCGCGGGAAGCGGTAGTGCGCGCCGTAAAAATCGATTACGACCGCGGGTCGGGCGAGGGAATAGTCGTCCTCGACGAATCGACAGGGCAGGAGGTCGACTTCGACTTGAACGGCACTGTCGATGATGTCCTGTTCCGCCTGGCCAGTGACGATGAAGGCAGCACACGCCGGGAAACCCCCAGGCGGGGGCGTCCTCGGCTTGGCGTCACGTCACGTGAAGTCACCCTGCTGCCCAGGCACTGGGACTGGCTCACGCGGCAGCCCGGCGGGGCATCCGGCACCTTGCGAAGGCTGGTCGATTCCGCCCGGAAGTCGCCCGATGCGCGTCACCAGCAGGCGCTCGCTGCGGCCGATCGCTTCATGGCGGTGATTGCGGGCAATCTCCCGAACTACGAGGACGCGTCGCGGGCGCTCTATGCAGGTGACACCCAGCGGTTCGACGCGCTGATTGCCGAGTGGCCCGAGGATGTGCGGCGCCACGCGCTCCGGCTGGCATCGGTCGCCTTCGACGCCAGGACCGCATCAAGGGCGCAAGACCAGATTCAAGAAGCGCGTAGTACACCATGACCTACCTTCGGACTGGTACGAGCGGGCTTGAGCGCCGCCTCGCCATCACCAAGCAGAAAGTGCACGACCGAGCCGATTGCCAGGAACACCGGGTACTCCCATCCGCCGTTCGGACTGGTGAACACCCAGCCGTTGCCGGCGTGGATGGAGATGGCGCCGAGCAACACGGGCAGCAGTGCCAATGACGCCCAGCGGCCGTGCACGCCCAGCAGAATCAGCGTGCCGCCGACGATCTCGGCGATGACCAGTGGCCAGGCCAGCGCGGGTGGGAAGCCCTGCGTGTCCATCCAGGCGGCCAGGCCGGCGATACCGAAGGTCATCAGCTTCAGGAGGATGGCGTGGCTCAGCCACATCAGGCCGAGCGAGATGCGCAGCAGCGAAGCGGCAATCGATGGGCCGCGGGGAAGGATGACAGCGAGTTCCATGGGTCTCTCCTCGAATGGATGTTGAACCGGCGACCGATCGGCTGACGGGTCGGTGGAGTCGAACTCTACGATCTGCTCTGTTCGCATGAATAGTTGTAATCCGTGCATGTATTGATATGCAACTTTGCGTATCGATCCATGACTCTGGTGCGCTGCCCGATGCAGAGATCGCCCGCCTGGTCAGGCAAGGACAGGGAACGCAGGGGAGTTCGCAGGCCTATGTGAGGCTGCGCTCACCGCGACAGACTGGCATGCGTGCTTAGCGCGTCGAACATGAACTGTGTAAAGGCGCGAATCCGCGCCACCTGCTTCAGCTCAGGATGGGTCAGGATCCAGACCTGTGTGTTGAGGCGCTCTTCCGGCGGTTCAAGCTGCACCAGGCCGGGCCGTGACTGCGCCAGCGGGCACAGCAGCATGCCGACACCGGCACCCTGCTCGACGGCATCCACCATGCCGACGAGGCTGTCCACCTGCACGGCGATGCGTTCTGCCGGAATATTCCTGATCAGCCATCTGGCCTGCTCCAGATGGGAGAGTGATTCGTCGGGCGCGACCCAGGCGTAGTCCTGCAGGCTGGTCTGGCGGCCGACGCTGTCAAGGTACGCGCGCGAGGCGTACAGCGCGGTCTGAATGTTGCCAACGCGCCGGCCCACCAGATTCTCGGGCGGGCGGTTGGAGCCGCGGATGGCCACGTCGGCCTCGCGCCTGCTCAGGCTGAGAAACGAGTTGTTGACCACGAGCTGCACCTGCACACCCGGATGGTGCGCCTGGAATCGAACGATCAAGGGCATCAGCAGGTGCACCAGCGTGTCGGTCGAGGTCAGACGGATGATGCCCTTGATCGCCACATCCAGTCCCATGACGTGCCGGTGCGCGGCGTCGATCTGCTCGGTGATGCCCGCCAGGCGTTCGGCGATTTCACCGCCTGACGAGGTGAGGGCATAGCCGCTGGGCAGCCGATCGAACAGGCGGGTCGCCAGTGCTCCTTCCAGGCTGCCGACCCGCCGCAGCACCGTGGAATGATTGACCCGCAGCGCGCGGGCGGCGCCCAGGATGGATCCGTGCTGCACCACTGACAGAAACACCTGCAGATCATCCCAGTTCAACGGCCGGGTGCTGTCCAGCGTGGTCTTCATGCTTGGAGGCTCCTGCGAAGTCGCAGACGAACTATGCGCGTATACCGACTATGCATGCAAGTGCGCAAGTCGTAGATTCTGGCTGCGCAAACGGCGAGTGCCCCCGCGCCCACCCACTTCCGCCAGGAGAACGCCATGCCATCGCTCGAACTCGTCAGCCACCACCTGTGCCCTTATGTTCAGCGGGCCGTGATTTCCCTGCTGGAGAAGGATGTGCCGTTCGATCGGACCTACGTCGATCTGGCCGATCGCCCGCAATGGTTCCAGGACATCTCGCCGCTGGGCAAGGTGCCGCTGCTGCGCACCGAAGGCGAAGTCGTCTTCGAGTCGGCCGCCATTCTGGAGTATCTGGAAGACACAGAGGCCCCCGCGTTGCACCCGCCGCGGGCGTTGGAGCGCGCCGGGCATCGAGCCTGGATCGAGTTCGGCTCGAGCGTCCTGGTCGACATCTGGAATTTCTACACCGCGCCCGATGCTCGTGCCCTGAACGCCAGGGCAGCAGAGCTGCGCCTGAAATTCGAGCGCGTGGAACGGCAACTGGGCGCTGGCCCTTACTTCGCGGGCCCGGACTTCTCGCTCGTCGACGCGGTGTTCGGCCCGATCTTCCGCTACTGGGATGTCTTCGACGAGATCGACGACTTCGGCACATTCAGCGGTCTGCAAAAGGTCGCGGCCTGGCGTGCCGCGCTGGCACAACGGCGCTCGGTGCGTGAAGCCGTCGGCGCCGACTATGCCCAGCGGTTGCGGAAGTTCCTGTGCGACCGCCGCAGCCACCTCTCAACGCTGATGGCGCAATCAGCAATGGCCGACGCCGCCACTTGAGCATTGCACTCCAGTGTTTTCAGGCTGCTTCAGCGCATAGTCTGGAAGCAGATCTGCAGCACGCCTCGCGTACTTCGGCAATCGTCGCCCCCGGACTGGCGCCGATCGACCGGAATTGACCGGGATGTCCAAGAACGTCACAAGACGCTCTGAAACGAAAAAGCCCCGGCTGGCGGGGCTTTCATAAGGTTTGCTTCGACGTTGTGAGACGTCTGGACGTCGGTGCTTGGCGGAGAGGGTGGGATTCGAACCCACGGTACGGTTACCCGTACGCCTGATTTCGAGTCAGGTACATTCGACCACTCTGCCACCTCTCCGTGCCATACATTGCAGTCCGGGCGCGATTATAGCCAGATTCGCAAGGGGCCCGGACCGCAGGGGGCTGGCCCGGGCGGGAAGACGCGAACAGCCTGGCGCCGTCACCGACGCCAGGCTTGCGGACTGCTACCCGAGAGGCTGCTTAGGCAGCTTCGCGATCAAGCACTTTGACGTTGTCGCCGCCACCGATGGACACGCGCCGCGGCTTCATTGCCTCGGGAACTTCGCGGACCAGTTCGATGTTCAGCAGGCCGTTTTCCAGGCTGGCGCCAACCACCTTGACGTGCTCGGCGAGTTGGAACCGGTGCTCGAAATCACGAGCGGCAATGCCGCGATGTAGGTAGGTGGCCTTCGCCGCCTGCTTCTGCTTGCGGCCGACGATCTTGAGCCCGTCCTGCTCGACCTCGATGTCCAGTTCGGAACGATCGAAACCGGCGACTGCCATGGAGATGCGGTACTTGTCCTCGCCGGCCAACTCGATGTTGTAGGGCGGGTAGCTGGGTTGCGAGTCGGCGCGGAGCGCATTGTCCATCAACTGGGCCAGGCGATCGAAGCCGATTGCGGAACGATAAAGGGGGGCGAAATCAAATGAAGTCATCACAATATCCTCTCAGTTAAGCGATATGAAGTACGGGCCCGGAGTCGGCACCCGTACCACCGAGATAGATGCTGTCTCGACGATTTCAATACCCCGGGAGGATAGATTTTTCAGGCCGGCGGGCGCGGCTCAGTTCCCGTCTGTCTTGCGCGTCCGGACGGCAGCCTCGTATCGGGCCTTGTTGTCCGCATCGGGTGGGTAAAGGCCGGGCAAGGCCTTGCCCGCGTGGACTTCGTCCATGATCCAGGCCTCAAACCGCTCCTGCTCGGCGGCAGCCGGGATCACCGACTCGAGCAAGGCGGCCGGGATAACGACGGCACCGTCATCGTCGGCGACGATGACGTCGTTCGGGAACACTGCGACACCGCGTCTGCCCATCCGGGCGCAGAGGATGTCGCCGAGGATGCCGGCATCGGTCACCCCCATGGCATCAACCACGGCGATCGCGCCCCCGGGCATCTGCTCGATGGCGGCGCGCGTGGACACCGGCGACGACCAGGATTGCGGGGTGGTGAGGGTCGCGGTGGTGATACCGGCGAGCCGGCTGACGACGTCCGGATCGAGCGGTTGTGCGTCTACGGTCATTGGGCCTCCGACCGACACCCAGGAGCCTGCGCGGCAGAAGGAGGGGGCGCGCCGGGTCGGGACGAGTGGCCAGACAAGGCGCCGATGAGGCAGTGTGGTTGACCCACACAACGAGTCGGCAACGACGGATGGCCACTCGTATCGGCGCGGCCCTGCGGGTTGGGCTTGCAAGGGGCGCATGCGGCGTTGCCGAACCCGGTCGATAGCGCCGCTATCGACCGGAACCGGCGCCTTGCCTGCGCCCCCTGCAAGCCCAACGCGCCCCTCCTTCTGCCGCGCAGGCTCCTAGCAGCGCGGGATTTTCAGGCCAGGCTTTTCGGAGCGCAGGAAGTCGAAATCGACGCCCTGGTCGGCCTGGGTGATGGACTGAAGGAAGAGTTTCCGATACCCCCGGGGGGCGGACGGGATGGTGACCGGTGCCTCCGTGCGGCGCCGCGCGATCTCCTCGTCCGACACCAGCCACTGCAACTGCCGCTTCGACACACTCAGCCGGATCCGGTCACCGGACTGCACATAGGCGAGCGGACCGCCCACTGCCGCCTCGGGCGTCACGTGCAGGACGATCGTGCCGGCCGCCGTGCCGCTCATCCGGCCGTCGGAAATGCGGACCATGTCCTTGACGCCGGCCCGCGCTAGTTTCTTCGGGATCGGCAGGTACCCGGCTTCGGGCATGCCGGGTGCGCCGGCCGGGCCGATGTTCTTGAGCACCAGCACGTCGTCGGCCTGGACGTCGAGGGCTTCGTCGTCGATGCGGGCTGCCAGGTCCTCGGCATTTTCGAACACCACCGCTCGGCCCTCGTGCTCCATCAGCGCGGCGGTGGCGGCGGACTGCTTGATGATGGCGCCGCCCGGCGCGAGGTTGCTGGTCAGGACGGCGATTCCACCTTGCGGATAGATCGGCGCGTTGAAGGGGCGGATCACGTCCTGGGGAAAGCTCGCCGGAGCGCGATCGATCTCCTCCCCGAGCGTCCTGCCGGTGACGGTGAGGGCATCGAGATGAAGCAGAGGTTTCAACTCCCGCATGAGGGCGACCATGCCGCCGGCCTTGTGAAAATCCTCCATGTAGTACTGCCCGGACGGTTTGAGGTCGATCAGGACCGGTGTCTCGCGGCCCATCCGGTCCAGCGCCGGCAGATCAAGCTCGAAGCCCATGCGACCGGCGATCGCGGCCAGGTGGACGACGCCGTTGGTCGAGCCGCCGATCGCCAGGAGGATGCGCAAGGCGTTCTCGAAGGCATCGGCGGTGAGGATCCGGTCGATGGTCATCTTGTCGTGGATCATCGACACGGCCAGCCTGCCGGTTTCCTCGGCCACCCGGATTCGATCGGACGTAACGGCAGGCGCCGACGCGCCGCCCGGCACCATCATCCCCAATGCTTCCGTGATGCAGGCCATGGTGCTGGCCGTGCCCATCACGGAGCAGGTGCCGACGCTGGCGACCAGCTGGTTGTTGACCGCGGCGATCTCCTGCTGGTCGATCTCGTCGGCCCGGAATTTTGCCCAGAAGCGGCGGCAGTCGGTGCAGGCGCCGACCCGCTCGGATCGGTGGGAACCGGTCAGCATTGCTCCGGTCACCAGCTGGATCGCGGGTATGCCGGCGGATGCCGCACCCATGAGCTGCGCCGGGACGGTCTTGTCGCAGCCCCCGATCAGTACCACCGAATCCATCGGCTGCGCCCGGATCATTTCTTCCGTGTCCATGGACATGAGATTGCGCAGGTACATGCTGGTGGGCTGGGAAAAACTCTCCGCGATCGAGATGGTCGGAAATACCAGCGGCAGGCCGCCCGCCAGCATGACCCCGCGCTTGACTGCCTCTATCAGCTGCGGCGCATTGCCATGGCAGGGGTTGTAGTCGCTGCCGGTATTGATGACGCCGACCACCGGCCGGTCGAGCGCGTCGTCGGTGTAGCCCGCGCCCTTGATGAACGCGCGTCGCAGGAACATTGAAAACCCGCTGTCACCATAGTTGGTGAGCCCCTTGCGCAGCCCCTCGGGATGCTGCGCGCCCGGCGGATCGTCCGCCTTTTCATCTGCCATGCTGTCGTCCTCGAATGACTCTTACCCGACCGGCTGCCTCGTCGGCAGAGGCCGCCTGGAACGCGCGCCGCCCGTCGGGGCCGCCGCCGGTTGAAGTCTACAGTGGTCTACCGCGGTGTCCCATGAAACGGGTTGCCAGTGGGTCCAACCGGGCCGGTTCAGTCCCGGTCCTCCGATTCGAGTTTTTCCCAGACCTGGCGGATGAGTCGCTTGAGCATCAGCGACTCCTCCCACCGATCCGAAAGTTCATAGCCGTCCGCGCCGGTCATCGCATATTCGCGCGGTCCGAGTTCGCACAGGAAGGTGAGGGTCGCATCCGGTGGTGCGCGCTTGCGCCAGCTTCGAAAGCCGTACTCCCACCACCTGAGGAAAAGGTCGAGCCAGTCCTTGTGGTGCGCGAAACTGATCTGTACCTGGATCTGTTCCCGACTGGCAACCCGGCCGTGAAAGCCCCAGCAATTGTCCAGGATCCGGTGCATCAACCGATGGTTCTCGTCCGATATCGGCCAGGCGAACTCGCGCCCGAGGAGGTAGTGCGAGATGTCGCCCGTCAGGCGCAGGTCCGGAAAGGCGTCCAGCAAGCGCAGCGTGAACAGCAGGTCGGTCGTCATCCGGTCGCGGTGGGTCTCCAGATGCACCGGCACGCCCGAGTCATGGCTGAGTCGCCGCCACCCCTCCAGCAGCGGGATGCACTCTTCGATCGTGTAGGGGCGGACGTCCGCCTGCAGGTTGACGTGATCGGCACCGAGTTCCCGCACCGTCTCGAGGATCGGTTCCAGGTCGGCTACGGTTTTCGGATAGCACTGCGCCTGCCATGTCAGTCCGCATTCTTTGAGGAAGCCAGTGACGGTTCGCGCATAGGATCGGTCACCGAAGCGCACGCCGGCACCATCGAAGCCGCCGTCGCGGATCATCGCCAGCTTTTCGTCGAGTGACCATTCGAGGCCGTCCGGGCGCCGTCGCTCCATGGCCCAGAGCGACTGATAGATCAACAGCTTCTGCATGTCCTGGATCTCCTCCTGACGAGCACTCCCATGATCCGGCGCATGGGATGATCCAACGCACCCGGGCCCCCCTTACTCCGACAGCCTCCTACACGGTCTCCGCCTTCCTGTTGAAGAAGCGGTTCTTCAGCGTCGTCTGATTTTCGTAGATCGAGCCCTGGTGCGGAGCAGGGGGCAACGGCATGCGCACCGGCACATCGGCAAGCCGCGGCACTACCGAGCGTTCGCCCACCATCAGCCGGCTGTCGAATTCCACGACGTCGCTCACGCCGAGCAAAGGCCAGGCGTCCGCTGCCGTGAACTCGAACAGCAGCAGCCGGCGTGGATCGGGCGACACGTTTTCCGCGGAACCGTGCACCAGCCGCACATGGTGGATCGAGATTGATCCTGCCGGACCGACGCTGGGCACCGCCTTGTCGAAATCGACGTCGCACGACTGCGGATCCATTGCCCCGCAGAAATGCCCGTCGCTGTGGTGGTCGTAAATCGGGCCTTTGTGGCTGCCCGGCAAGAGCAGCAGGGGGCCGTTTTCCATCTTGCAATCATCGAGCATGACGCCCACTGCCAGCACATCGTCATTGGTATGCGGGTAGAAGGCCCAGTCCTGGTGCCACTCCACCGGGGCGCCGCCGCCGCCTTCCTTCATGTTCAGCTTGGAGGACTTGAATCGCACCCCCGACGGCAGTAGTTGCGCGAGCCAGCCGAGCAGCTTGGGATTTCTCAGGACCTCGTCGAATACCGGATCGGCCAGATGCGGTTGCTTGATCCGGCGCACTCGTGGTCGATCGGGCGTATGCGACGGGTCGAGATCGTAGACCGCGTCGTGCGCCGTCCGGCCGCGGGCCTCGCCAACCAGTCGCTCCACAGCCTCGCGCATCCGGGCGACGGTATCAGCGTCGAATACGCTGGGTATAACGAGAAAGCCGTCTTCCCGGTAGGCGCTCACCTGATCAGGCGTCAACATCGATTATCTCCATTCACGCGGCATGAAATTGCAGGGTATGCGCTCCCGGCACCGTTTGATGAAAGCGCTTTCATGCAACTGTACCAAGTGGATCTCCGCCTGTCAACGCCGACTGCAGTAGCCCCACGACACAAGTCGCCGGGCACCCGATCGCGCTCGCTACAATCATCGTTCACCGCCGTTCATCGAAGCCGTCACGAAGCGACGATAGAGTCAGGCGCCGCAAATCCAGGCCCCGACCGGTCACGACACATTGGATGGGGATGTCCCGACGAAAACTCGCTGCAGCAAACCCAGGTCCGTCGGGACATGACACGCCGACGGCTACGTCCGGCAAGGCACCACCCAGAATGGAGGACGTCGCGCGCGAAGCAGGTGTCTCGCTGGTGACCGTATCGCGGGCGGTCAACCATCCGGACATGCTCGCGCCGGAAACGCTTGCCCAGGTTCGGGCCGCCATCGAACGGCTGCGCTACGTACCCAACCTGATGGCGGGTGCCCTGGCTTCCAGCCGGTCGCGTATTGCGGCAGCGGTGATCCCGACGCTGGCGAGTTCGATCTTCTCGGACACGATGGATGGGCTGTCGCAGGCGCTTGCCGGCCGGGGATACCAGTTGCTGCTCGGCCAGACGCACTTCCGGGTCGAGGAGGAGACGCAACTGATCGAGGCGTTCGTCGGACGCCGGGTCGACGGGATGGTGCTGATCAGGTCGTCGCAGTCTCCGAGTGCGCGCGCCACGTTGCTGCGCGCCGGTATTCCGGTGGTGGAAGCCTGGGATCTGGCCAGCGATCCCATCGACATGATGGTCGGCTTCTCCAACCGGGACGCCGGCGAAGCGGCGGCGCGTTACCTGGGTGGCAAAGGCTATCGCCAGTTGGCCTACATCGGCAGCGAAGAAGGGCGTTCGTCTGCCAGGCTCACCGGCTTTCGTGCTGGCGCACGCGCCTGCGGCCTGCCGCCGGTCGTCGCGCACCCATTGCCGGCACTCGGAACGCTGGCCGAAGCGGCACACGCGCTCCAAGAGTTGCTGCAGCGGTGTCCTGAGGTCAGGGCGGTTCTCTGCTCCAACGACATGCTCGCTGCGGGCGTGCTGTTCGAATGCCAGCGTCGCCGATTGGCGGTACCGGGTCGGATCGCGGTCATGGGATTTGCCGACCTGCCGATCGCAGCGGCAACCGAGCCGCCCCTGACGACCGTCCACGTTCCTTCCTACGAGATCGGAAGGCGCGCCGGAGAACTGCTCCTGGCGCGCATCCACGGCGAAGCGGCAGACAGCGCTCGCGTGGACCTCGGTTACCGCGTGATCGAGCGGGCCAGCGCCTGAAGCCGTCAGGCGCCTGCGGCCATGCTTATTTCACGCACTCGTTGACCACGCCGGAAGCCCCTGCCTCGATACCCCAGTTCACCGACACCAGGCTTCCCGCCCGCAGCGTGTACTTGCGGGTGATGATGGCTGCCGGGTTGGTATCGGTGTGCGTGTAGGTCACCGTGTCGCCGCCGTTCTGCACGGTCGTTTGCGCCCGGCCGTGGCGCAGCAGGACCTCGTCATCCACGCGGATTTCGGAAGGGGTGACCTGGACGTTTCGTGCCGCGGATGGCTCGGCCGGCGGGTTCCCGGGCCCGAAGCTGCGCCGGATGCAACTCATGCCGGTGGCGGGCAGTCCGCCGATCGCACCGGGCGCAAGATCCGCCAGCGTATAAGACTGGCCGTCCAGGCGCGGACTCGCCTCCCACTGCCAGGCAAAGTTGCTGAGGACGCCATTGATGTCTTCGACGAAATTCGCGCCGAATATTGCACCATCGGCCCGGTGGTAGGTGCAGGCCAGGCGTGTGGCAGCGGCGGTGTTGATGTGCCAGCACAACTTCATGATGTTCGGATTCGACGCCAGCGTCGAAGGGATCAGCTTGGCGAAATACGGCGAACCGGGGGCAGGGCTCCATGAACCGGCCACCTGGTTGACCGGGTAGTTCAGGTTGAAGTTCAGCGGCGTGCCGACGTACTGCACGCCGTCCACGGTGGGCACCAGGCCGCCACCGGATTCGGTCAGCGTGATCGCCGTATCGCGGGACGGGGCGTAGCCCGATTGGTTGGCACTCAGAATGCGTGTCCTGATCGTGGTTCCGTCCGACGCGATGTAGGCAGAGCGCCCGGGATTGTCGAGTCCATCGTGGACGTACTGGCCGGTTTCCGTTGAGCCGCCCGTCTTGCCGATTACCGGAACCGCTTTCTTGAGCGCCTGGCGTATCACCGCACCCGAGAACTGCAGACCGGCCGGCGCCGGCGCAAGCACCGGTTCGGTCGGGACCTTGCCCGGTGCCGGCGATGGTGCCACGATCGGCGTCTGATCGACGCCAGGCGCCGGCGCGGGGGCCGGGGTGGTGCCTGGGGCTGGCGTCGGCGGGTTCGCCGACACGGCGGTATCGGTGCCACCGCCCCCGCCACAGGCGGACAGGGAAAGAGTGAACATCACAGCGACAAACGAGGTCTTCTGAAGCATTGGTTCTTCCGGGCTGGTTACTTGTTGCTTACTGCCTGACGCGGATTGCTGCCAACAGATGGCGGCGCCGTATAAGGAACGGCAGCGTTGCAGGGCGTTTCTGGCGCGCCTCTTCCGGGCGTCACCATACGGGGGCGTAGTCTAAGACCAGTAGGCCGCCACCCGCATTGCGGTTTTGTATCGCAGGGGATTTTTCACGCAACCCGTAAGTTCAGTGTCAGGTTAGTTCGAAGGCTTGCGCCAGCAATTCGTACGTCCGCAACCGCGCAGGGTAAGTGGGAGCGACGCTCAGCACGATCAGTTCATCCGCGTCGTACAGCGCCTGAAGATGCAGCATGCGCTCCACCACTGTGTCCGGAGTGCCGATGATGCTGCGCGGGCGTTCGGCTGCGGCGATCTCGCGTGCCTGCGCATCCGGTTCCCAGCGACCCGCCTGCTCGAGCGAAGGGATTGGGGCGTTGACACCGTAGGCCATCTCCACCCGGCGAAGATCGACCGCCTTCGCGTACTGGGCGGCTTCTGCCTCCGTGTCCGCGCAGATCACGAAAACCGCTACCGCGCAGTGGGGCGAAGAATCGGCGCCGGGACGAAAGCCGGCGCGATAGTCCCGCGCCACCTCGTGCCCGCCGTGCGCATTGATGAAATGAGCGAATGCGAACCGGATTCCAAGATGGGCTGCCAGCGATCCGCCAAAAGCGCTCGATCCCAGCATCCAGATCTCGGGTGCCGTGTCGACAATGGGCTGCAGCGGAACGCCTGCCGCCTCATGGCCTGCCGGAATCGGGCCACGCGTCAGCGCGATCAGGTCCATGACCTGCTGCGGAAAAACGTCTGTGTCATACGGTCCCCACGAGACCAACCGTGCAGTGCGCTGATCGCCCCCCGGCGCGCGACCCACGCCCAGGTCGATTCGACCGGGAAACATGGCTTCGAGCATCCTGAACTGTTCCGCAACCTTGAACGGGCTGTAGTACGGCAGCATGACGCCGCCGGTGCCAAGCCTGATCCGACGAGTGATACCGCCCAGGCGCGCCAGCATCAGTTCCGGACTTGGATTGCAGACCCCGCGCAGTCCATGGTGCTCCGCGCACCAGTACCGGCTGTAGCCGAGGGAATCGGCCATTTGCGCCAGATCGATCGTCGCGGCAATCGCGTCGCTCGCGGTATATCCGGTGATTACCGGGGATTGGTCCAGAACCGAGAGGCGGGTGGTCATGTGCAGATCCAGATCAGTGGTTCGGTTACCGCGGGGGCGGTCGCCTCGCGGACGGAAAATTGCTACAATAACTTCAATTAAAACAAAGGTTTGCGTCCATTAAACGGTGCCATGTCAGCGCCCTGGCCGACCCTGAGCGAAAGTCGGCTCCCGCCGGTACAGGCTGCGCACGATTCAGCGGTGCGCGCAAACTCCTTCACAGAGCCCGATGCCCGATGCCCCTAATATCCGGCTCAGCAGCCTTGCGGAAAACATCGTAGCGCCACGGGGCCTTTAAGTGCGTTCTTCCTCCTGAAGGGGTGATGGTGCCGGTACCCGAACGATACGAACTATTCGACCAGATCAGGGAGCTTGCGGGCTCCCGACTGGCTGAGGCGGTCGGTAAGCTGTTGCCGAGGATAGCCGACGAGTTGACTCGGCATCCCGGCGGGGCTGTGAGCCTGCAGTCCGAGATCGCGCTTGCGGAAGCTGCGCTGATCCTGCGTGAAGAGATCGATGTCAGGCGCGAGTCCGCTGCCAGTGCATTGAGCGAATTTCACTTCCGATCGCTTCAGGATCCGCAACGCTCGCCGGCACCCGGCGACCATGGCAATCTCGCGCCTGCCCCGGGCGCTCCCGCTGCCGCCTTTGCGCTGGTCAGCGACATGGAACTGGCGGATCAGATTCTTGCGCGTACCTTGTCGGCCCGCGCGCGCGAAGCACTCGAGGAGGCCTATCCCGCGTACCTGAGCCGGCTTGCCCAGCTGACCGGCGCGGAACCGGACGAGGACAACTGCCCCATCGGCGCCACCGCGCTGGCGACGGCGCTCGTGGCAGCGGTGCGGCCGTATTCCGCCAAGCCGTCGACCAGGGACCGGTTGCAGGCGGCATTGCTCAAGCATGCGGTGATTCCGGTACGGGAAATAATCGCCGCTGCTGATCGTAAGATGGTCGAGCAGGGGATCCTCTCCACCTTGCCGCGCATCGTCGTCTTTCCGGGATTGCGCAAGGCCGTGGAAGGCGCCGTGACCCGATCCGCGCGCGGCACGGCGTCCGTCCAGGTCAAGGCACCGGCGGCACCGCCACCCGCGGATGTACCCGGTAGCGATGCGGCGACGCCGCCGGCTGTCGACGCTGCACCCGCCCTCGAGACACCGTCGGTACCCGCGAACGAGCAGGGTCCCGCCCCGCAGCCGGCTGCATCCGCCTCGGAGCAGTCTTCCCGCGACGCATTTGCCGGCACAATGGCCGGTACGGCGCGCAAGATCGTACGTGACGTGAGGGCTTCAATGGTCCTGGGCTCGCATCCAATGGTGGGCACTCGCGATCCGCGATCCGCATTCCGGCACGCGGAACTCCTCCCGGGCATCGATTCGCTCGAGCGTGACGCCATCGCGTTCGCGCACCAGGTCGGCCACCAGCCGTTCAGCGCCGCCGCGCGTCAGGAATTCTTCAGTCAGTTGCGCCAGCAGATGAAGACTGCCGGGGTTGATGCCGCGCACCTGGCCACACTCGATCTGGTCGCGGTCATGTTCGACTACGCCGCGGATCACGAGCGCATTCCCGATCCGGTCCGCCCGCTGATGTGGCGAATGCAGCTGCCGTCGGTAACGCTTGCCTGCCTTGATCCGGGATACCTGAGCGACGAGCCGCGCTCGGTGCGTCGCCTGGTGGAGCACGTGGCAGCCATTGCCACTGCATATCCGGACGACATCGACAGGGGCAGCGAACTCTACGGCCGGCTCCAGACAGTCGTACGGGCGGTGGAAGTGGTGGCCCACGCCTTTCAGGTCCGCAGCCAGGTCCTGTCGGAGCAAGTCAAGATCGAGTACCAGCGTGCCATCTATGGCATGGGGCAGCTCGTGTCCAAGGTAACGCGGGAACGAAGCGATCTCGACGCCAATGCCGGACGGCGCAACCGTCGCGACTACCGCAATCGGCCCTCGCGTGAACGCGAGTTCGAAATCAGCGGCCGGATCGAGAAGCTGCTGGCCGAGCGTCTTCGCGATCGGGAGGTGCCCGAATCTGTGGCCGAGTTCCTGAAAGGCGTGTGGTTACGCCACCTGCGCACCGCGGTGCTGCGGGACGGCGAAGAAAGCGCCGGCTACCAGGCGGCGCTCAAGGTGGTGGACGACCTGCTCTGGACGATCGACGGCGAAGGTCGTCGCCGCAGTCGCAGTGAACTGGCGCAGCGCATTCCGCTGATGCTGAGAATCCTGACCCAGGGGATCAACGACATCGGCGCCCGTCCGGAGGACTACCGACCGTTCTTCGACGAAATGTTCCTGATTCATCTGCGCCGGATGCAACGGCGCAGCAAGTCGGGCAAGAGCGCAGCGCCCGGAATCGCTGAGGGGCTTCCGGTGCTCAGCGAGCAGGTGGCCGGGACCCTGCCAAGTCCGGCACCGTCACCTGCGCCGGCTGCGATCGATCGGGCCGCGTCCCCGGTTCCGGACCCCGGACGGCTGCCGACCGCGCCCTTCACGCCGGCTGCACCGGCAGCGCCCGCCGAGGAGACCGACGAAGAGCCTCCGCTGCTGGTATTGCCGACGGCCGGCAGTGACCTGCCGGAGTCCCCCGCTGCAGCATCAAGTCTTCCGGATGCCGCCGAGGCTGGCAGCGACGCGACGGCCCCTTCCGCCCCGCGTCGCCCGCGGCCGCCCAGCAGAACTGCTACCAGGCCGGGCCAAGGCAACGACGCTCAAAGCGCATCCGAACTCAAGCTGCGCCGCCTGATCGACAACACCTCCCTCGACGACGCTCCGCACAGACCGGTCCGGATGGAGATCGCGCCGGCAGAACTGGCCCGTGACCTGGCGCCAGGCCAGTGGCTTGAACTTATCACCAGTACCCGCAAGAAGATCCTGGCCAAGGTTGCCTGGATCAACGACCGTCGTTCGGTGGTGCTGCTGCTGCAACACCCTGACCGGCTGATCCTTTCGCGTCACGTGACCGCGCTGCAGGAGCGCGCCGAGCGCAAGCGGGTGTTCCGGGTCGAGTGAATACCGGTGGCCGATCCTGGCGGATGGGTTGCTCGCCGTGCCTCTGCCCCTTGCCGGAAGTCACTTTCGAGCTTTGCTATACTGCGACCCGCAGCAGGCGCGTAGCTCAGTTGGTTAGAGCACCACCTTGACATGGTGGGGGTCGTTGGTTCGAATCCAATCGCGCCTACCAGAATATGAATGAATCAAGGACTTGGCGGAAGCGCCAGGTCCTTTTTTCATGGCATTACCCATTCTGTATCAACAAGCGGGAACCAGTGCAGCGCACTCAAGCCACCCGCTACTGCGGCGTCGGTCAGTACGCGCCCATATAGTCACGCTTGCCGACGGCTACCCCGTTATGGCGCAAGATGGCGTAGGCCGTGGTGACATGAAAGAAGAACTGCGGTAAGCCATAGTGGACCAGATAGGCTTGGCCGCTCAGTTTTTTTTCTTTTGGGGTACCTGGACGCAATACGATTTCTCTGGTTTCGCTGCCTTCAAACTGTGAAGCTTTCAAGCTGTCCAGAAAGGCCGTAGTCCTGGCCAGGAGTGCGTCAAGATCGGAAAAGCTCATCTCCTGGCCTTCGTTAGCGGGAACATCAACATTGGCCAGTCGTGCCGATACTCCGCGCGAAAAGTCGGCAGCAATTTGCACCTGCTTCAACAGTGGGAACATATCCGGGTAGAGGCGCGCCTGCAACAAGGCCTCCGGCTCTATCGATCTGGTCGAGGCATGCGCGTCTGCCTGCGCCAGTATGGCTCTCAGGGCAGTCAGCATCTGCTTGAAGACGGGGACGGCGGTCGTATACATCGGGCTGGTCATACTCGATCCTTGATTGATTGAAGAGCGTTGATTGAAGGGCGGGCAAGATTGCGACATCATGACTGATCGTAGCGGCGGCCGATGACCAGGCACAGGGCGAGGCGCTTGGGTGCGTCCGGACGGAGTGGTCGCCATTTCCCGCAAGTGGCCGGTCGCGCATGATGCAAGTATTGCTGCGCGCGGCAGGCAAGTGTCGGGAGTTGTGCGTTCCACGCTCAGGAAAACACCTGCGGATGCCGTGGGCGCCGGAGGAGGGTCTGGCGCCGCTCATTTGCCGCCTCACATGCGCCTGTGTTACCCTTCCATCCCGCGCTTTCTGGTCCGAACAGTCCGGTTCGCATTCAGTCACGCCTATCGCCGTCGCGTCCGTGGCCTCCGCCATCGACAATGCAATCCGCTCCAGACGCTGTCAGCAGCCGAGTACGCCTCAACCTTTCGTGCCAACAATCACCCTTCCGGACGGATCCCAGCGACGCTTCGAACAGCCCGTGACGGTCGCTGAGCTGGCCGCATCGATCGGCCCCGGCCTCGCCAAGGCGGCGCTTGCCGGCAAGGTGGACGGCAAGGTCATGGATCTTTCCCATCGCCTCTCGACCGACAGCACGGTCGCCATCATCACCGACAAGGACCCCGAGGGGCTGGACGTCATCCGCCACTCCGCGGCCCACTTGCTGGCTTATGCGGTCAAGGACCTGTTCCCGGACGCACAGGTGACCATCGGTCCGGTGATCGAGAACGGTTTCTACTACGACTTCGCCTACAAGCGCCCGTTCACACCGGACGACTTGACGGCCATCGAAGCGCGGATGCGGGAACTGGTCAAGCTCGACGAGCCGGTAACGCGGGAGGTCTGGGATCGCGACGACGCTGTCCGTTTCTTCGAATCGATCGGCGAGAAGTACAAGGCCGAGATCATTGCCGCCATTCCAGCCGGCGAACCGATCGGCCTGTATCGTGAAGGCAGGTTCATCGACCTGTGCCGCGGGCCGCATGTGCCATCCACCGGCAAGCTGAAAGTATTCAAGCTGATGAAGCTGGCCGGCGCCTACTGGCGCGGCGACTCCAACAACGAAATGCTCCAGCGGATCTACGGCACTGCCTGGGCCCGCAAGGAAGACCAGGACGCCTACCTGCACATGCTGGAGGAGGCCGAGAAGCGGGACCACCGCAAGCTGGCCAAGGATCTGGATCTGTTCCATACGCAGGAAGAGGCGCCCGGGATGGTCTTCTGGCACCCCAAGGGATGGACCGTCTGGCAGCAGGTCGAGCAGTACATGCGCGAGGTCTACCTCGCCAGCGGTTACCAGGAAGTGCGCTGTCCGCAGATTCTGGACGTGAGTCTGTGGAAGCGCTCCGGTCATTGGGACAATTACCAGGAGAACATGTTCTTCACGGCATCGGAGAAGCGCGAATACGCGGTCAAGCCGATGAACTGCCCCGGGCACGTCCAGATCTTCAATTCGAATCTGCGCAGTTATCGGGAACTGCCGCTGCGCTACGGGGAATTCGGTGGCTGCCACCGCAATGAGCCTTCGGGCGCCCTGCACGGCATCATGCGGGTGCGGGCCTTCACCCAGGACGACGGCCACATCTTCTGCACGGAGCAGCAGATCGAATCCGAGGTGACCGCCTTTCATCGCCAGGCCATGAAGGTCTACGCCGATTTCGGCTTCGAGCAGGTCTCGCTGAAAATTGCGCTGCGGCCGGAAAAACGCCTCGGGACGGACGAAACCTGGGACCGGGCCGAGGCCGCTCTACGCGCAGCCCTGCGCGCCTGCGGGGTCGACTGGGAAGAACTGCCGGGTGAGGGCGCCTTCTACGGCCCGAAGATCGAGTACCACCTCAAGGATTCGATCGGCCGCCCCTGGCAGCTCGGCACCATGCAGGTTGACTTCATGATGCCGGAGCGTCTCGGGGCGGAGTATGTGGGCGAGGACAACAGCCGCCGGCATCCGGTCATGCTCCACCGCGCGATTGTCGGATCGATGGAGCGTTTCATCGGCATCCTTCTCGAGAATTGCGCGGGTGCCCTGCCTGCCTGGTTATCGCCTCAGCAGGCGGTTGTCCTCTCGATCACCGACAGCCAGGCGGACTACGCTCAGGCAGTCGCGCAAACCTTGAAAAAACAAGGGTTTAGGATTAGCGCGGATTTGCGGGGCGACAAGATCGGCTATAAGATAAGGGAGCACAGCCTGCAGAAAATCCCCTATCTCGTGGTGGTCGGGGAGAAGGAAAAGCAGGCCGGGCAGGTGGCTGTACGCGTGCGGGGAGGCCAGGATCTGGGCGTAATGGCGCTGGAAAGCTTGATGGAGAGAATCGGCGCCGACGTCTCGTCCAAAGGCCTCTCGACCGGTAGTTGATTGCCGGCAACTCGAAGGACGATTTCGCCCGGATGCGCGCGCATCCGGGTGTTGATGTGCCTTCAGACCGCTTCCGCGACAGCCGTTCGATCACATTCTTGGAGAGCTCAGAATCGCTACAGAACGCACGCACCGCTTGAACGGTGAGATTACCGCCCCCGAAGTCCGCCTGCTTGGCGTGGAAAACGAACAACTTGGGGTTGTCCGTCTGGGGGAAGCCCGGCGCTTAGCCGAAGAAGCGGATGTAGACCTGGTGGAGATTGCGCCCACCGCAGAGCCACCGGTTTGCCGGCTGATGGATTACGGCAAGTTCCGCTACCAGGAACAGAAGCGCGCCAACGAAGCCAAGGCAAAGCAGAAGATCGTCCAGATCAAGGAAGTGAAGTTCCGGCCTGCCACCGACGAAGGCGACTATGCCATCAAGGTGCGCAACATGCTCGGATTCCTGGAAGAGGGCGACAAGGTCAAGATCACCCTGCGCTTCCGTGGACGGGAGATGGCGCACCAGGAATTCGGCGTGCGCCTCCTGGAGCGGGTTCGTACGGATATCGACGAAATCGCCGTAGTGGAGTCGATGCCTCGCATGGAAGGCCGTCAGATGGTCATGATGGTCGCGCCGCGCAAGAAGAAATAACCTGCCGGTCAGCGGCCGTCCACCCGGCCGCTGCGAGCGGCAGTCGCTCTGCCTGCCGTTGCTGCCCGCAAGCCCGTGGCCGATCGCGCCGGGCTCTGCCCCGCGCACGAAACTGTTATAATCAAAGGCTTACCTCTCGAACGTCGGGCGGGTTCTCCAAGTACGCTCTCCTGCCGGGGGCGCGTCACCTTGATCGGACGCGAGGGTGAGTGCACAGGTATTTGTCATGGCAAAAATGAAGACCAAGAAGAGCGCGGCCAAGCGGTTTCGCGTTCGACCCGGCGGTACGGTCAAGCGGGGTCAGGCGTTCAAGCGCCACATCCTTACCAAGAAGACGACCAAGAACAAGCGCCATCTGCGCGGCACGGTACAGGTGCATGAAGCGGATACCGTCAGCATCCGCGCCATGATGCCGTACGCCTGAACCGGAGAGTGAAATGCCACGAGTAAAAAGAGGGGTCACCGCCCACGCCCGTCACAAGAAGATTCTTGACCTGGCCAAAGGCTACCGCGGCCGACGCAGCACGGTCTACCGTGTCGCCAAGCAAGCGGTGATGCGGGCCGGGCAATATGCCTACCGTGACCGCCGCAACCGCAAGCGCGTGTTCCGCGCCCTGTGGATCACCCGGATCAACGCGGCAGCGCGTGAACATGGCCTGACCTACAGCGTGTTCATCAACGGCCTGCTGAAGGCGCAGATCGAGATCGACCGCAAGGTGCTGGCTGAACTGGCCGTCAATGACAAGGCAGCCTTCAGCGCGATCGTCGAGCAGGTCAAGTCGACACTCGAAACGGCCCCCGCCACGGCCGCCTGAGTCCGGCAGCAGCAATCCTCGCGGGGCCTGTGCCGCTTCGACGCGATCCAGAATCGTTTCGGAGTCGCCGGGCCCCGTTCCGTTGGAACCGGCTGCAAGCCGCTTGCAGCCGCCCCCACGCATCTCGCAGGGCTCTGAGAAATGGATGCCGATCTGGAAGGAATTGTCGAGCAGGCGCGCCGCAGCATCGCGACCGTCACCGATGACGCACAGCTGGCCGACGCCAAGGCGGCGTTCCTGGGCAGATCCGGCACCCTGACGGCCATGATGAAGTCCCTCTCCGCGTTCAGCGGCGAGGAGAAGGCCCGACGCGGCAAGGCTCTGAACCAGGTCAAGCAGCAGATCGAGGCGTTGCTCAACCAGCGCGGCACGGATCTGCGCGAGGCCCAGTTGCAGCAGCAACTGGCCGCCGAACGCATCGATGTGACCTTGCCGGGTCGCGGTGCCGGTTCGGGCGGACTGCATCCGATCACTCTCACCATCGAGCGGATCGAGCAGATCTTTCGCTCGATCGGATTCGACGTGGCCGACGGCCCTGAGATCGAGCAGGATTTCTACAACTTCACTGCGCTGAACATGCCGTCGGATCATCCGGCCCGCTCGATGCACGACACCTTCTACGTCGCAGCGCCGAGCGCAGGTGACGCAGGGGATTTGCCTGAGCACAGGCAGCAGCCGCTGGTGCTTCGCACTCACACCAGCCCGATGCAGATCCGCTATGCCCGATTGAATCCGCCGCCGATCAAGGTGATTGCGCCCGGCAAGACCTACCGGGTGGATTCCGATGCAACCCATTCGCCGAACTTCCACCAGTTCGAGGGCATGTGGATCGACGAGGACGTGAGCTTTGCCGACCTCAAGAGCGTCTACAGCGATTTTCTGCATCGGTTCTTCGAACGCGACGACATCGAGGTCCGCTTCCGGCCCTCGTACTTTCCCTTCACGGAGCCCTCCGCGGAAATCGACATGCGTTTTTCGGAAGGGCCCCTGAAAAACCGATGGCTGGAGGTTTCGGGCTCCGGGCAGGTTCATCCGAATGTGATCCGCAACATCGGCCTGGATCCGGAGCGCTACATCGGCTTCGCATTCGGCTCCGGCGTCGAGCGGCTGGCGATGCTGCGTTACGGCGTGGATGACCTGCGGCTGTTTTTCGACAATGACCTGCGCTTTCTGCGCCAATTCGCCTGACGCGCCGGTCGTTGACCGCGATGCCGGGTGATGCAACCGTGATGACCATGCGGCGATGAAGATTCCTGAAAGCTGGCTGCGAGCCTACTGCAACCCCGATATCGACGCCGCGGCGCTCGAGCACGGCCTGACCATGGCCGGTCTCGAGGTGGAAGAGCGTAGTGCGGTCGCCCCGCCGTTCAACGGCGTCGTCGTCGCAAGAGTGCTCAGCACCCGCAAGCATCCCGACGCCGATCGACTGAGCGTGTGCGAGGTGGATGCCGGCGCGGCCGGCGAGCGGGTGGCACCGGGCAAGCCGCTGCAGGTCGTCTGCGGCGCCCCCAACGCTCGTGCCGGACTGGTTACCGCGCTCGCCCTGCCGGGTGCGGTCCTGCCTGGTGGCGTGGAGATCGGCGTCGGTACGATGCGTGGCGTGCAAAGCCAGGGGATGCTGTGCTCGTCGCGCGAACTGTCGCTCACGGATGATCATGCCGGCATCCTCGAACTCGACGACAACCTGCTGCCGGGCGCGGACCTGCGCGATGCACTGCGACTGGACGAAGGCGTGCTCCTGCTGAAGCTCACGCCCAACCTGGCGCACTGCATGTCGGTGACCGGCGTGGCGCAGGAAGTCGCGGCGATCACCGGTGCGTC
The DNA here is from genome assembly GCA_963834335.1 of uncultured beta proteobacterium. Classification (GTDB taxonomy): domain Bacteria; phylum Pseudomonadota; class Gammaproteobacteria; order Burkholderiales; family Burkholderiaceae_E; genus Lautropia. The sequence continues at coordinate 1,945,263 of CAWIBK010000009.1, forward strand.
CTACCAGGCGCCACAGTGGCAGCCTGTCGTGCCGACCCTGTCCGACCGGCTGCCGGTGAAAATCAGCGCCCCTGAATTGTGCGGTCGCTTCTCCGGGCGCATCGTGCGCGGGGTCGATGCCCGTGCGCAAGGCGCCGGCCTGGATGCGCGAGCGCCTCGAACGCGCGGGGCAGCGCTCGATCTCCGCCCTGGTCGACATTTCCAATTACGTGATGCTGGAACTGGGGCGTCCGACTCACGTGTTCGATCTCGACAAGATCGAGGGTGGACTCGACGTGCGCTGGGGCAGGGAGGGCGAGGAGCTTGAATTGCTCAACGGGCAGACGGTGTCGCTCGGGGAAAAGGACGGCCTGAAAGTCGGTGTCATCGCGGATGCCGCACGAGTTGAAAGCCTGGCGGGAATCATGGGTGGCGAGGCCACCGCCGTGAACCTCGAGACTCGCAACATCTATCTCGAGGCGGCATTCTGGTGGCCCACCGCCATTGCCGGCCGCTCGCGCCGGTTCAACTTCGTCACCGACGCCGCCCAGCGCTTCGAGCGCGGCGTCGACGCCGCTACCACCGTGGATCACCTCGAATACCTCACGTCGCTGGTCCTGGCTGTCTGCGGCGGGCAGGCCGGTCCGGTCGATGACCTGGTGACCGGATTGCCTGAACGCTCACCAGTGCACTTGCGCGTGGCGCGGGCGCGCAAGGTAAGCGGGCTCGACCTGACGCTTGCCGATTGCACCGACGCCTTCGACCGGCTCGGCTTGCCGTACACCATCGTCAAACCCGCCGGTGAACCCTCGGCGCTCAGTGGATCCGTACCCGGCGGACGTGCCGGTGTCGGACCGGACGCAGCCGTGCCGGGGGCGCACTCGGAGGTGCTCCAGGTGACGCCGTCTTCGCGTCGCTTCGACTTGTCGATCGAGGAGGACCTGATCGAAGAGGTGGTGCGCCTGTATGGCTTCGAGCGCATCGGGACCGCAGCGCCCCGTGGCCCCGCGGTCATGCGACCGGCGCCCGAGGCGCGGCTGTCGCCGCTGACGATCAAGCGCCGATGGGTGGCGCGGGACTATCAGGAGGTCGTCAACTACAGCTTCGTCTCGAGCCGGGACGACCAGCGCTTCGGCGACGGTAGCGAGCCGCTCGCATTGCTCAATCCCATCGCGGAAAACCTCGACGTCATGCGCACCACGTTGTGGAGCGGCTTGCTGTCCACTCTGGTCTACAACGTCAATCGCAAAGCCGATCGGGTTCGGCTCTTCGAGCTCGGGCGCGCCTATCTCAAGGCGCCGGAACAGCCCGACGGTCCGCTTCAGGTCGCGGGCGTTGCCCAACCGCTGCGCCTGGCCGCGCTCGCCTACGGGCCGGTCGTGGAGGAGCAGTGGGGCGCAGCGACCCGGTGGGTCGACTTCTTCGATCTCAAAGGCGACCTCCTGGCCGCTCACCATGAGGCCGGGTTGAACTTCGTGCCGGCGAGCCATCCTGCGCTGCATCCGGGTCAATCGGCGCGCATCGAAACCGTTGACGGCAGCCCGCTCGGATGGCTGGGCGCGCTTCACCCCCGCCTGCGGGAAGCGCTGGATCTGCCTCGGGCGGTGATGCTGCTGCGAACTCGATCTCGACTCGCTGCTGCAGCGACCGGTGCCGGCCCCGCAACCCACCAGCAAGTACCCGCCGGCGATACGGGATCTGGCCGTGGTGGTTAAAGATCAAGTACTTGCAGGGGAATTGTTAAACCAGATTCGCAACTACTGTAAAATCGAAACAACAACGGCTTGTATTCGAAACGTCAAGCTGTTCGACGAATACCGCGGTAAGGGATTGGAAACTAAGGAGAAAAGCCTTGCCTTCCGATTCCTGTTGCAAGATACTGAACGAACCCTGAGCGATGCGGAAGTCGATGCGGCAATGACCATGGTGCTGAGCCATCTCGTCAGCGCCCATGGCGCCCGGCTCCGAGAGTGATGCGTGCGAAAGCCATGAGAACACTGCCTGCGAGCCAGGTTAGTTCCGCCCAACCAGTCCAGCCTATACATCCCGGATGGATCAGAACGCGATCAAGCCAGCAGTGACGACTTCACCCACTACCGTCGAGCCCGGCGACCCACCCGCCCAGGAGGATTTCGGGGGCGACGTTGCTGGCGCACGGCGACATCGCGGAATCCGGACTTCGTCAGCACACGACGCTGACCAAGGCAGAACTGGCGGAGATGCTTTTCGATCAGGTCGGTCTCAACAAGCGTGAAGCCAAGGACATGGTCGAGACCTTCTTCGACGAGATCAGTGCAGCGCTGGTGCGCGGCGAGAGCGTCAAGCTGTCCGGATTCGGGAATTTCCTGCTTGCGCGACAAGCCGCAGCGGCCGGGGCGCAATCCCAAGACGGGGGAGGCGATCCCGATATCGGCGCGGCGCGTCGTCACCTTTCACGCCTCCCAGAAACTCAAGGCGCAGATCGAAGCGCCGAAACGCCGGGCTGTCGACGACCTGGCCATGTCGCCTGCGCTGCCTGCCAAGATGCCTGCCAAGACGCGCTGATGAGCGGCCCCAGCAACAAGGCGGACGTTCGCGTCGTCCTGCCGCCGATTCCGGCCAAGCGCTACTTCACGATCGGCGAAGTGAGCGACCTGTGCGGCGTCAAGCCGCACGTGCTGCGCTACTGGGAGCAGGAGTTCACGCAGCTGCGCCCGATGAAGCGGCGCGGCAACCGTCGCTATTACCAGCATCATGAGGTCCTGCTGATCCGCAGGATCCGCGAGCTGCTGTACGAGCACGGATTCACCATCAGCGGCGCCCGCAATCGACTGGCTGAAACGGTCCAGACCGGCCGGCGCAAGGAAGCGGAACTGACTCAGCCGATCGATGCCACCGTCGACATGCGCCAGTCCGACCTCAACGCCATCCGCACCGATCTGCTGGCGGCGCTCGAGATGTTGCGAGACCCATCGAAGTAAGGCCGTTTTGCGCCCGCGCCCGCGCTCGCCGCTGCTATACTTCCTGTCAGTCGGGGCGTAGCGCAGCCTGGTAGCGTACTTGCATGGGGTGCAAGGGGTCGAGTGTTCGAATCACTCCGTCCCGACCAATAAAATAGCGGGCCGGAGATGATGAGTCTCCGGCCCGTTTTCATTTCCGGACAGCAAGTCACATCGAATCGCTCAGCATCGCCCGGTAATCCTGTTCGCTCGCCACCCGCGGGTTGGTCCCGTGGCAGTGGTCCTTCAGCGCACTGGCAATGGCCCGCGGAAACAGGTCCTCGGTCACGCCCATCTGCGTCAGGCCGGTTGGCAGGCCGAGTCGCGCGACCATCGCCGACAAGGCGGGAACGACCTCTTGCCCGCTGCCGAGTCCCATGGCCTGCGCGAGGCGCGTCATTTTGTCGTCCTGCTGCACGGTCGCAGCACTGCTGTTGAACGTCACGACCGCGGGGAGGAAGACGGCGTTGAGAGTGCCGTGATGAAGCCGAGGGTCGATGCCGCCGAGGGCGTGACTAAGGCTGTGAACGCAGCCCAGACCCTTCTGGAAGGCCAGTGCGCCCTGCATCGAGGCGCTCATCATGTTGAGGCGGGCATCGCGATCGGACGGATTTTCCGTCGCGGCCGCGATATGCTTCCAGGCGCGCCGCAGTCCGTCCAGCGCGATGCCATCGGCCGGCGGATTGAAGGCCGGCGCAAGGAAGGTTTCGATGCAGTGCGCGACGGCATCCATGCCGGTTGCAGCGGTCAGCATCGGCGGCAGCGCCAGGGTGAGTTCAGGGTCGCAGATGGCGACCTTGGGAACCACATGCGCAGAGATCACGCCAACCTTGCGGCCGTCATCCAGGATCAGTACCGCGCCTCGGCCGACTTCACTGCCCGTGCCGGCAGTGGTAGGGATCGCGATGACCGGCGCGGTCGCCGCAGTGATCCTGCCGACGCCGCCTTCAACCATTGCGAAGCTTGCCAGCGGTCCGTCGTGCCTGGCGCACACCGCCACGCCCTTGGCGAGATCGATCGATGAGCCGCCGCCGACCGCGATGATGCCGTCGTGGCCGCCGGCGCGGAAGACCTCCGTCGCCTTGCGCACGGCCTGCTCGTTGGGATTGGCGGGCGTTTCGTCGAAGATACCAGGAGCCACCCCGCCGAGTCGGGCTATGACCTTGTCGACGATCCCGGCGGCCCGCACGCCCTTGTCGGTCACCACCAGCGGTCGCTTGATTCCCAGTCGCTCACACTCCTGTTGCAGCGAGTCGAGCGCCCCGTAGCCGAACTGGATCTGGGTGATGTAGTTGATGATTGCCACCTTGCCTCCGCGCGCAGGAATTTCGCCGAGCGTAGCACAGGGCCACGCCTTCGGTCCTCGGTCGACGAACGGGTGTCCGTGGGCTGGAACGCTGGCCTGGGCTATTCTTGCAGCATCAGCATCAGCATCAGCATCCATCAGTACGGGAGTCGACCGACCCGTTCTTGACACGGTCCGGGATAGCGGTCCCCCTCGCCACCGCAGAGGCACGGCAAGACGATGAATCACTCCTTCTGGGATGAACTGTCCCTTTTCCCTGCCATCCTGTTCTTCGGCATCGTCCTGTTGCTGCTGGTCGTCATCTGGTCGATCCGCCGCCATCGGGACCCCAGGCTGGTGATTGAAACCGGTTCGCCGATCGAGGATCTGGTTCCCTCACTGGCCGGGTTGTCGCTCGGCGGTGCCGGTCAGCGGCAACTCGGTCGAAGTGCTCGAAGAACGGCGCCTTCTTCGATGCAGTGCTGCAGCGGATTGCCGCTGCCGAGCAGTCGGTGCATCTTCGAGACCTTTCTCTGGAAGGAAGGCGTGCTTGGCCAGCGGGTTGCGGACGCGCTGTCCGAGCGTGCGCGAGCCGGCAAGCAGGTGCGGGTGCTGCTGGATGCGACCGGCTCGAAGAAAATGGGCGAGTCGGCCAGGCGCCAGATGCAAGCGGCCGGCTGCCGGGTCGTGTTCTTCCACGAGAAGGCCTTTCGCAACCTCGGTGTGCTTAACGATCGTGATCATCGAAAGATCGTGGTCGTCGACGGCAGGGAGGCCTTCGTGGGCGGCCACTGCATCGTGGACAACTGGCTGGGCGAGGCGCAGGACAGCGAACACTATCGCGATATCAGCGTCAGGCTGCGCGGACCGATCGTCAATGTCGTGCAGTCCGCGTTCAGCGAGAACTGGGCCGGAGAGACCGGTGAGCTCTTCGTCGGCGACGACGTTTTCCCGCTACTCGAGCCGGCAGGAGACGTGACGATTCATGCGGCCTTCGCCAAACCGGAAGGCTCCGCTCCGGCCGTCAAGATCCTGCACCATACCGCCATCTGCCTCGCCCGCAAGCGGATCTGGATACAGAATCCCTATTTCATCCCGGAGCCCGAAGCCATCGATGCGTTCGGGGACGCGGTGACGCGCGGCGTCGACGTCCGCGTGATGATGCCGTTCGACCGGCGGCTCCGACAACCCGATGGTGCAGCATGCCGGGCACCGCAATTTCGAGAAGCTCCTGCGCTGTGGCGTGCGTCTGTTCGAGTATCCCCACACGCTGCTGCACCAGAAGGTGATGACCGATCGACGGTGTCTGGAGCGCGATCGGGTCGAGCAATTTCGACGACCGCTCGTTCGAGACCAACGACGAGATCACGCTTGGCATCCTGGATGCCGCTACGGCACAGAGGATCGACGCGGTCTTCGAAGAGTACGCGCCGCATTGCATCGAAATCGAACTCGAAGAATGGCGCAATCGCGGTCTCTGGCACAAGCTGAAAGACAACGCGGCCTATCTGCTCAACGAACTCTTGTGAAACGTTGGTGGCCGCACTTGAGGCGCCGGTGACTCAGGCTGCGCTGCCGGATCCGCTGGCCGCCGCCGCCGCGCTGATTTCCCGGGCGCCCGCTTGTCGGATCGCTTCCTTCCCGCGAACCGTCAGGTCGCTCATAAAACTGAACTGGTCCCTCATCTCGTAGGGATAGGCCTTGACAGCGTAGTGTGTGCCGAACGGCGTCTGGTTGAGCATGACCATGACCGGCTTACTGTATTCCAGGTAGGCACTGGTCAGGGCCACGTCCCGAAGGGCAGCCCTCACCGCCGCTGCGTCGTGATCCGCGGCGACGTGAAACGATGCGACGCACATCAGCGTGCGCGCGCCATCGTTCGAATTGGAAATATTGCTGCCCCAGATCCTGTCGTGCGGCACCGCCACGATGTTGTCGTCGGCGGTGCGCAAGCTGATCGCGCGCAAGCCAACCGAGACCACCTCACCGTAGTCTCCCTCGATCTTCACCCAGTCGCCGGCGCGATAAGGGCGCTCGAAGATCGCCACGATTCCCGCGATCAGGCTGCTGGCGTAGTCCTTGAACGCAAAGCCGATCGCGACGCTGGCCGCCCCGGCGATGACGAGGAAATTCTGCAGGGTGACATTGAAGATGATCGGGATGATCCACAGGATGGCCACTGTCAGTAGTGTCAGACGGGCGATCGGTACCGCGCCGAGAAGGTAGAGACGCACCTGGCTCGGTCCCCGTTCGGCAAGGTAGGGCAGGGCCTTGCGAAGGATGTAGATTGCCGCCCAAGTGGCCAGGATCGTAAGGCCGATTTCGGTGAAACTGATCTCCTGGATGTCGTTCAGCAGTTTTGCGGCTTTCTCCTTGCCGGCGTCGGTGGCAGCCATGTCAGAGCTTGTCCATTGGCATGCCCGCCGTCGACAGGGCCTTGCGTATCGACGGGTAGGCAGCCGGCCGGCACCGTACTTCGGTCGCCGACCGCTCCACCAGACCTGCATTGGCGAGTGCCGCCACCATCGGCAACACGTCCGGACTCGGCACTACCTGCGCTATCTCCGCGATGCTCAGCGAATCGTGAAGCAGGATGGCCTGCAGGATCAGCAATGCTTCCTGATGGTGGTGACCCGGCAGGCTGAATTCCTCCAGTGCCGAGACCCACATGGTCTGGTCGTCGCCATCGGCCTGGGCCGATCCGACGTCGGCGTCCGGCGTCCCGGTCCGCGATCGCAGGCTGCGGCTCCATAACTGCCAGGCTACCCACGGAATGCCGAGGCTGCTGGCTGCCAGATGCTGGAAGTAGGTGTGCGGCCGGTCCTGATCCTCGCGCAGGGCCAGCAGTTTTTCCCCGTTGCTGGCCAGTCGAAAGGTGGTCGAGTCGGCGGACCGTTCCCGCGCCAGCGCCGAGAGCCAGCGCTGAACACGCGCGGCATCGAAGGCCTGGAAAGTGACTCCGGTCGGCAGCATGAAGTCTGCCATGACCGACGTTCTGAGGAACTGCCAGGCCCAACTGTCGCACCCGATAACGCAGTGGCGCTGCAGCCCGTCGAGCGCGACCAGCAGGGCCCGTATCCATGCCAGGCCGTTGCGATGCCGCAGGTACCAGCGTTCGAGCCGCGGAATCACCAGCACTCCAGGACCTTCGAGCGCCGGCAGGGGCGGCCGATCCTGCGTGCGCAACAGCGCGTCGCGGTCCGGCGCCGCCAGTACCTGGTGCTGGTGGCGCATCGCCCAGTCCTGCACGATCCCCAGCCGATCGCAAGGGGGGAGAACGACCACCTTCAACCACGAATCCGGGCGGCTCTGCAGTGTCCAGGGGCCCAGCGCGGCGTCCAGTTCATCGCGCAGCAGTCCGCACGCCGGGGAACCGGACTCGTCCGCTTGTGCCAGCCGCGTCCGCTGCAACCGGTCATCGGCAATGAAGGGCTCGTCGTCGTCGGCGGAGAACCGCCGTGCCATGCGACGGAAAAACGCGCGCATGGCATGCTCAGTCGGCATGGCCGGCCAGTCATAGGCGCCCACAGGCTGAAATCGCGCCACCGTCTCTGCGTCAGGATGTGCCAACGTTTTCTCTCCCAGTATCGGCTAGGTTGGTGAGTCAGTCGCACGTTCCCGATGCAGACGCTGACTACCCGACGCCTCGGCGTTGTCCGACTGTGTTCGCAGTTCCTCCTGCGCCCGCCAGCGCGGCCGGGTGGCGCCGGAATTCGCGGCAGGCCACCCCTCCCGCTGGGACTGCCGGTCGCCATCATCGGCTTCCGTCTGGTCGTGGAACAGCTGCACCTGCGTTTCATACGGCATGTCGATGCCAGCGTCGTCCAGGGCGCCCTTGATCGACTCGACTACGGCCGCTCTGACACGAACGACGTCGGCCCTCCGGCTGTCGGTCCACCAGCGCGCCCGTATGGTCACCCAACTAGCAGCCAGATCCCACGCGAAGGCCTCAGGGGGAGGTTCACTGGCGACTTCAGGGACACTTGCCAAGGCCTTTCGAATCACCTCGCAACTCCGAGCGAGGGAGTCACCATAGCCGATACCGATATCGTACTGACTGCGGCGTTGCGCGTGGGCGGTCTTGACCAGCAGTGAGGTGGTATAGATCGCGCTGTTGGGGATGACGACACGCTGCCCGTCATAAGTCTTGATGATGGTTGCGCGCGTTTCAATCCGCTCTACCGTACCCTCGTATCCGCCGACCTCGATCTGATCACCGGTTTCGAACGGCTGACGCAGCAGGATGAGCAATCCCGCAAGCCAGTTCTGCAGAATATCCTTGAAGGCGAACCCGATCGCCACTGAGCTTACCCCCAGACCCGCGATCAGGTCACCCGGCTTCAGGCTCGGAATCACAATCGTGGCCGCGAGCAAAGCCCCCAGCAGGATCGAGGTCCATCGGACGAAACCGCCGAGGACTTCGCCGAGGTTTTCGCGGTCTCGCCGGGCCGACTGGCTTCGGACCATTCGTCTTGCCAGAAGCCCAAGTCCATAGAAAACAATCAGGATGATGAGCCCGAACACCAGGTTGGGCAGCAACCGGATTGCGCCATCGATCCAGCTATCCAACCGCTCGAGCGCCATGCCAAAGTCGGCATCGACCTGTCCAGGCATGTCTTTCAGATTTGTGGGTGCGCCAGTTCCATCGTTTGATGAGGCCATGGGCTTTTCCAGTCGCGATTTGCATCGTCCGGGTGACGGATGCAGCCGTCAGCATACACTTGCAGAATCAAGCGCCCGTCCGGGAAACCCGGCACCGCAACAAGAGCGAGAACACCGACAATGAAAGCAATACTCAGCCCGGTCCTGCTGGTCCTGGCGCTCTGCTGCACGGCGCAGGCGAACGCACAGCGCCTGGTCTTCAAGACCGGCGCCGACCTGCACGAAGCGCTTCAGCAGGACGGTGCGGCCCACACCAATGCCCTGAACTATGTCGTGGGGGTGGTGGACGCGCTGAACGGAATATCGAGCGAGCACGGCTTCTGCTTCGAATTGAAGGGAGAGGCGCTCACCGGAGCGCGAATCGCCGATGTGGTCAGATCGTTCCTGGTGAAGAACCCTCAGATGTGGGACCGGCCGGGAAGCACGCTGGTTGCCGCGGCACTGGAGGAGGGCTGGCCGTGCCGGTAAGGGTGATCGGAGAACGCCGGGATTAAGGGGTCAACCCTCGACCGCGCCACACGTTTCCGATAGAGCAGGCCAAGCGGGGCCGTCAACCGGAGTCGTGACATGACCAGTTCCCATTGGACCAGGCGCTGGGGCCCGGCGGGCGTCGTGGCGGCTCTGGTCGTGACGACTCTGCTGTCCGGATGCGTCGCGCCGGTTGTGCACACCACCCGGATCTATGAAGGGCCCGGCCCCGTCCAGGTTCAGCCGCCACCGCCACCCCAGGCTCGCTACGGCACCGTATCGCGGATCGAGGTCACCGAGAGCCGCTACGGCAGTACCGGCTCGGGCGCGGTCGTCGGCGCGCTGATCGGCGGTCTCCTCGGGAGCCGGTTCGGTGGAGGCTTCGGACGCTCGGCGGCCACCGCGGTTGGCGTATTCGGGGGCGCGGTCATCGGCGACCAGACTGAACAGCGACAGGCCGCCGCGGCGTCGCGCCGGGATTTCCGGGTCTGGGTGCAATTCGACGACGGGGTCCAGCAGACCTTCGACCTGCCCCAACTGGGCGGACTTCAGGCGGGAGAGCGGGTCAGGCTGGTCCGGGGCCTTCTGACCCCCGCGTAAGCCAGCCTTCCTCCCCGCTGCGCCGGTCGACACCACCCGCGTCCCGGGGCGGCATTGCAAGCGTATTCAGAAGCGCTTGGTGACCGCCACCACCAGCTTGTTGCCACCCAGGTTCACGGAGCGCCCGGTGGCATTGCTCGTCGCCACGTCGACGTCCGTTCCATAGTAGGAGGCACTCCAGGCCAGTCCTTTCCACATCTTCTCGACCCCGAGCCTGTAGTCGATGTTATCGCCCCCGGGGCCTGAGACGAACTGGTTACCGACCTGTCCGATCAGATTCAGATCGGGGTAGAGAGGGTAGGTCACGCCCAAGCTGATATAGCGCGAGTCCCGCGCATCCGGTGCGCCGAAGAAGCGGTTCGAAAGCGAGTTGTAGAACTTCAGCGTGAACCAGCGCCAATTGGCGCCCGCATATGCTTCCAGCGTGCTGAACTTGGATTCGCTGGGAAACATGTACTGGATCAGGCCGACGTCGATCGATATGTCGTTGCCGACAACCTTGCGATAGCCACCGTAAATGTCCCACTCGAAGCCACGCGTGTTCGCGAACTGCAGCTTGTCCACGATCGAGCCCCAGGTGCCGATGTAGAAGTTGCTGGGCAGCGTGAACTCGGCGCCGCCCTGGATTGCCGGATCTCCGTAGGTGCGGGAAATGCCGCGAAAGCGATAGTCGCTGGTCAGCGTGAGACTGCCGCTGACGTCTCCTGTGACGGACAGCGTCTCGGCGAGTGCCGGTGCGACCGGCAGGATGACGGCGGCGGACGCCGCGAGGCAGCCAAAGGCGTGTCTGAACCGGAATGGGGAAGTCATCGGGTTTCTCCTGGTTTTGGTGATGGGTGCGAATCGACCTCAGGCGAGATCCGCGTGCACGCTTGCGAGCCGAATGACATAGGGGTTACCCTGGCCCGGCGTGCATCTCGGGATCCAACCAGCGTACCGGACCGGTAAATCCCGTGCTATGCGGGCAAACGCCTAGCTATCAAGCAGGTCCCGTTCCCGGAAGTCCATCCCTGCCGGGTTCTACATCTGCGCCTCGACTCAGGCGGGGATGACCGCGGTGGCTTCGATCTCCACCTTGGCCTGATCTTCCATCAGCGCCCTCACTTCCACCGCCGTCATGGCCGCGTTGTAGGAACCGATGATCTCCCGGAAGGCCGCGCCGACCGCCTTGCCTGCAGCCAGGTATTCGCGCTTGTCAGTGACATACCAGGTCAGGCGCACGATGTGCTCCGGCTTGCCGCCGGCTTCTGCAAGGACAGCGGCAATGTTCAGCAAGGCCTGGCGCGCCTGTGCCGCGAAGTCGTCGCCGGGAAATCTGCCGTCGGCGTCCCAGCCGATCATGCCTGCAATGAACACCATCCGCCCGGTAGCGGAAACGCCGTTGGAGTAGCCTTTCGGGCGTGGCCAACCGGCGGGTAAGAGGACCTGCATTGCGAATGCTCCTAAGCGGAATTGCCGACCAGCTGCACGCGCAATGCGCCCAGCGAGAGATAAAGGGTGCTGACGGTGGCGGGGTCCAGGCTACCCATCAGTTCCAGGATCCAGAGTTCATGCTCCGAGGCCATCGTTTCGAAGACCCGCCGCCCCTTGGGTGTCAGGCGAACCAGCGAAGAGCGTCGATCGCCCGGGTCCCGCTCACGCAGCACGAGTTCATCGCGCTCGAGTTCATCGGTCAGACCGGTGACGTTGCCGCCGGTCACCATCAGGTAGCGGGACAAGGCCTTCATCTTCAGCCCGTCCCGGTGGCGGTAGAGCTGCGCCATGTAGTCGAACCGGGCCAGCGAGATTCCGAATCGGCTGCGCAGGCGCCGCCGTATTTCGTTCTCGACCTGGGTCGTGCAGGAGAGCATGCGCAGCCAGAGCTTGAGGGAAGCGTGATCACCGAGCTGCGCCCGCGCTTCATGGCCCAGTTCCTCGGCCTGGCGCAGCAGGACGTGGCTTGGATCGGCCGTCGCGGACTTCATCAGGTGACCTCGCCCCCGGACACGGAGATGGACTGGCCGGTCATGGCCGAAGCGCCTTCGCTGACGAGCCACTGAACCGCACTGGCCACTTCCCCGGGTTGCACGATCCGTCCCTGCGGATTGCCCGCGGCAAACTGCGCGCGCGCCTGTTCGCTGCTGCGCCCGGTTTTTGAGACCACGTTGGCAATGCTCTCACGCAGGATGTCGGTCTCGGTATATCCGGGGCAGACCGCATTGACCGTGATATTCCTGCCGGCCACCTCCAGCGCAAGGGCGCGGGTGAGGCCGACCACGCCGTGCTTGGCGGCGGTATAGGCGCAGACATACGCATAACCACGCTGGCCGGCCGTGCTTGCAATGTTGACGATGCGCCCCCATCCCAGTTCAAGCATGTGGGGCAGGGCGGCCTGAGCGCAGAGAAAACTGCCGGTGAGGTTGACCGCAATCATGCGGTTCCACAGTGCCAGCGAGGTTTTCTGCAGCGGTGCACTCTCGGCCTGGCCGGCGTTGTTCACCAGGATTGCCACCGGCCCGAATCGATCCTTCGCCGAAGCAAATGCCGCCGAGACTTCGGCCGGGTCGGACACGTCCGCGACGACGCAGTGGGTCTCGACATCGAGTTCTTCCGCCAGTGCGGCCAGCGTGGCGTGCTGACGGCCCAGGAGCGTGAGCCGGGCGCCGGTGCCGGCAAGCGTGCGTGCGATCTCCGCACCGATGCCACGGCCCGCACCGGTGACCAGGACATGACGAGCCGCCACCGACGGGGCCGGTCTCGCAGCGGGTGCAGCCGGATCGGCCATCACACCCCGACCGCCCGATTGGCCTGCTCGAGAGGCGTCAACCCTGCGGCTTGCGCCGCCATGAGTTTCTCCCGTTCCAGGTTGCGTTCCAGTTGCACCTTGGCCGCCAGGTACTGCTTCGGCCATTGAACCTCGAGGTATCCGAGCTTGGCGGCTTCCATCAGGGTCCAGGCAGGGTTGGCGAGATGGGGCCGGGCAACCGCACAGAGGTCCGCACGGCCCGCGGCAATGATGCTGTTGACATGGTCGGCCTCCGAGATCGCCCCCACTGCGATGGTCGGGATACCCGCCTCGTTGCGGATGCGATCGGCGAACGGTGTCTGGAACATGCGCCCGTACACCGGCTTCTCGTTCTTGCTCACCTGGCCGGAGGAGCAGTCGATCATGTCTGCGCCCGCTTCCTTGAAGCTGCGTGCAATCTGCGACGGCGTCGTCGGGCGTGATGCCGCCCTCGACCCAGTCGTGCGCCGAAATGCGGACCGAGATCGGCAGATGCTCCGGCCACACGGCGCGGACCGCATGAAAGATCTCCATCGGATAGCGCAGTCGGTTGTCCAGCGAACCGCCGTATTCGTCGGTCCGCTGGTTCGTCAGCGGCGAAATGAAGCTGGACAACAGGTAGCCATGCGCACAGTGCAACTCCAGCCAGTCGAATCCCGCCTCGGCGGCCCAGACCGCGCTGCGCACGAAGTCGTCCCGCACACGGGCCAGATCTGCCCGGTTCATCGCCCGGGACCACTGGCTGACGCCGTCCAGGTATTGCTGCGGGGATGCGGAAATCAGCGGCCAGTTGGGCTCGTCCGCCGCACCGCCGTCAGACGGCAGCGGCTGGTCGGTGCCTTCCCATGCGACCCGGGTGGATCCCTTGGCACCGGCATGCCCCAGCTGCATCGCGATCTTCGCAGTGCTGTTGGCGTGCACGAAATCCACGACGCGCTTCCAGCCGTCGCGCTGCGATTCGTTCCAGAGACCGGGACATCCGGGCGAGATCCGCGCATCCGGGGACACGCAGGTCATTTCGGCCACGACCATCGCCGCACCGCCCATCGCACGCGCTCCCAGGTGTACCAGGTGGTAGTCCGCGGGCATTCCGTTCACGCAGGAATACTGTGCCATCGGCGACACCACGACCCGGTTCTTCAAGGTGACGCCGCGCAGCGTGAAGGGCGTGAACATCGGCGGGATGGGATGCTGCGCCGGCGTGCGGTTCACGCCGCTGCGGGCCGCGATCCAGTCCTCGTAACTCTCGACGTAGGACTTGTCACGAAGGCGCAGGTTCTCGTGACTGATCCGCTGGCTGCGAGTCAGCAGCGAGTAGGCGAACTGCTGGGGCGGCAGGTTGACGTAGCGCCGGACGTTCTCGAACCATTCGGTCGAGTTGCGCGCGGCATTCTGGATGCGCAGCACCTCGATGCTGCGCACCGCCTCGTAGGCATCGAGCGCGGCACGGATATCTCCGGGTTGCTTGCCGATGGTGCGCGCCAGCTCGATCGCGTCTTCCAGGGCCAGTTTGGTGCCGGATCCGATCGAGAAGTGCGCGGTATGGGCCGCGTCTCCCATCAGCACGATCGGCGTATTGCCGGTCGGCCCGCCATAGTGGACCCAGCGCTGACACACAACCCGAGGAAACTTGATCCACTGCGACGAACCGCGCAGGTGGTGGGTGTTGGAGATGAGACGGTGGCCGTCGAGATGGTCGGCGAAGAGCCTCTCGCAGTACTCGATCGATTCCTGCTTCTCCATCCGGTCGATGCCCGCCCGCAACCAGACCGCCTCGGGCACCTCCACGATGAAGGTCGAGGTCTCTTTATCGAAACGGTAGGCGTGGGCCTGGAACCAGCCGTGCTCGGTCTCCTCGAAAGCGAAGGTGAAGGCCTCGAAGAGCTTGTGGGTTCCGAGCCAGACGAAGCGGCAATCGCGCATGTCGATATCGGGCTGGAAGGTGGTCTCGTAGCGCGTGCGGATCCGGCTGTTGAGACCGTCGCTGGCGATGACCAGATCGGCGTCTGCGTAAGGGGTCTCGTCCTGCACATCGGTCTCGAAGACCAGTTTGACCCCGAGTTCCTCGCAGCGCTCCTGCAGGATGTTCAACAGTCGCTTGCGCCCGATGCCGCAGAACCCGTGGCCACTGGACACGATCCTGTTCCCGCGGATGTTCACCTCGATGTCGTCCCAATGGCTGAACGAGTCGAGAATGCGGGTAGCCGTGACCGGGTCGGCGGCCTGGAGGTTGCCCAGTGTCTGGTCGGAGAACACCACGCCCCAGCCGAAGGTGTCGTAGGGCCGGTTGCGTTCCACCACGGTGATATCGTGTGCCGGATCGGCCCGCTTCATCAGCAGGGAGAAATAGAGACCAGCGGGGCCGCCGCCCAGGCAGACGATTTTCATTTGCGCTCCATCGGTTGCAGGCATTATATCCAGTTAGTTGACAATTAAACTATTTCCCCGCGTCGACTGCGGGATGTCCGGACTCCCACTGATAGACTTTTTGCCATGAACACGAACGATCTGACCCTGTTGTCCGCAACCCAGGCCGCGAGCGCGATCGCCGCCGGCGACATCTCTCAGCGTGGAGCTGCTCGCGGCCTGCCTGGACCGGATCGATGCGCGCGAGCCGCAGGTGTCGGCCTGGCAAAGCCTGGATCGCGACTTCGCCCTTGCTCAGGCCCGGCACTGCGATGAGTTGCGCCAGGCAGGGCGGATGATCGGCCCGCTGCACGGCGTGCCGGTCGCCGTGAAGGACAACATCGATACCACCGACTTGCCGACCGAAGACGGAACCGTCCTGCACGCCGGCCGCCGGCCGCTGGAGGATGCGACCCTGGTTGCCCGGCTGAAGGGGGCCGGCGCGGTGATCCTGGGCAAGACCGTCACCACTGAATTCGCGTACTTCACGCCAGGCAAGACTCGCAATCCACACGATCCCGCCCACACTCCGGGTGGATCGTCCAGCGGATCGGCCGCGGCCGTGGGCGCGGGGATGTGTCCGCTGGCGGTGGGTACCCAGACCAACGGCTCGGTGATCCGGCCTGCCGCCTTCTGCGGCGTCGTGGGATTCAAGCCCAGCTTCGGGCTCATCTCGCGCCATGGCGTCCTGCGCACCTCCCGCAGCCTCGACCAGGTGGGCGTGTTCGCCCGGACCGTCGACGATGCGGCCCTGGCCGCGCAGTGCCTTGCCGGCCACGATCCGCAGGATCCCGACACCCGTCACCTCTCGGTCCAGCAGATGTCTACGGTCGCCCGATCCGAGCCGCCGCTGGAGCCACTGTTCGGCATGCTGCGCTCGCCGCTCTGGGAGCACGCGGCTCGAGACACGCGGGGCGGTTTCGCCGAGTTGGCTCAGGATCTCGGACCGCGCTGCGTGGCATTCGATCTCGGCGATACGGCACTCGAAGTGAACCGGGTGCTGCACACGATCATGCGCGCCGAGATGGCCTTCAACCTTGGCGGCGAGTTCCAGCGCGGCCGGCAACGGATGAGTGCGAGGCTGGTGGAATTGATCGAGTCGGGCCGGGAGGTGAGCGCGGTCGACTACCAGCAGGCTATCCTGCAGGCCGCTGCCTTGCACGACGACATCGATACGCTGTTCGACAGTTGCGATGCGCTGATGCTGCCGTCCGCTCCGGGTACTGCGCCGACGGGTCTTGAATCGACCGGCGATCCGGTGTTCTGCTCGATGGCTTCGCTGCTCGGGCTGCCGGCGATCAGCCTGCCGCTGATGGTGGGCGAAAACGGCCTGCCGATCGGTGTCCAGCTGGTCGGGCGCCGCTTCGACGACGGCCGCCTGCTCCGGTCCGCGAACTGGCTGGTCCGACGCCTGGCGGCAGCCGACTGACTTCAGCCGGCCAGGGACCGGGCGGCCTCTGCTTCAGCGGGCCTGGCGGCACCGTCCTTCAGGTCCAGGCCGAAGAATTCGCGCAGGGGAATCGCCTTGCCGAAGTAGTCGCCCTGCAGGAACGTGATACCCAGTTCGGTGAGCCGCTCGTAGACTGCGGCGCTGTGCACATGTTCCGCGACGGTACGCAGCTTGAGCCGGGCGGCGACGCGGATGGTGGAGATCACGATTTCCTCGTCGATCGGATTCGACATGAGGTTGCGGATGAAAGAGCCGTCGATCTTGAGGTAGTCCAGCGGAAAACGCTTCAGGTACTCGAAGGTGGCGAGGCCGGTGCCGAAATCGTCCAGTGCGATGCCGAAACCCTGTTGCTTGAGGTCGTCGACGAGCCGCGAGGCGGCCGCCGGATTGCGGATCGCCTCGCTTTCGGTGATTTCGAAAACGATCTTATCCGCCGGGATGCAGTAGCGGCTGCGCTGCTCCCGGATGTAGTCGGCGATCGCGCCGTCGCACATGGTCGCGCCGGCGAGGTTGATCGAGCATTTCCAGGTGATTGTCAGCGACTCCGGATTCGCTGCCAGCCATTCGAAGGCGCGGTGGATCACCGCCCGGTCGAGCGGGATCGACATCTGGGCCTGGAAGCGAGTGTCATGAACTCGGGCGGCTGGATCAGCCCTCCGTCGCGATCCCGCAGTCTCGTCGAGCAGCTCATAGGAGCGCATGTGCGGCGGCGCCTCCGGGTCGATGACCGGCTGCGCGAAGAGTTCGATCCGGTTGTCGCGAATCGCCTCGCGGATGTGCTCGATCTTGCTCTGGTGGGCACGCCGCGCGTCGATCATCATCTGCGACAAGGGCTCGACGAACAACTGCGGATCGCGCACGCTTGCGGCGATCGCCAGCGCGTCACTGAGCGAGAAGAGGCAGTCCTCGCTGCTGATCAGGGTATGCCGATCGAGCAGCAGGCCGCCGACGCAGCATTGCAGGCGCAGGCTGCCGAGCTCCGTCTGGAAGATCTGGCCGTTCAACTGCGAATAGACCTCGCGCGCCACGGTCCGCACCTGCGCCACCGTATCCGCCCCGATGACCATGGCATAGCGGCCGGCCGACAGGCGGGCGGCAAACTGCACCTGCTCCTGGCGCAGCAGCAATGCGGCGGTGGACTGCTCCAGCTGGATCGCATCGATCGTGCCGCACAGGTCGTTGATCGAATCGAAGTTGGTGACGTGCAGACCGATCAGGCCGTAGTTGACGCGGTTCGGCGAGACCAGCCGGTCGCCGAGTTCCGCAAGCAGTCCGCGATCGTTGAGCAGGCCGGTGCTCATGTCCTGGCGTGACTGCCGCGCGACCCTCAGGATCGCCAGGCGGCGGTCCGCGGCAGATCGCCTGCAGGACCAGGGCCACCAGGACGGCGCAGAAGGCGATGACCGAAGCCTGGATAGCTTTTGCGTAGCTCGACGCCTCCGGCGTGCTGACCTGGTAGGCCCAGGCCGCGAGCAAGGGCAGGGCGCTGATCAGCAGGGTCAGCGCATTGGCCCGCTCGCTCATGCGCACCGCGGACCAGGCGAGGATCGGGAAATAGGCGAACAGGACCATGTAGCTGTACTGCGACCTGCTCCCAACTTGCCAGCGACAGGCTCGTGGCGGTGACCAGCAATGTCATCAGCACGCTCGACAGGTCGAAGATATCCACCGACCGGTGGCCGCTGTCGGCTTCCGGCACCGCGTCGTCGATCCAGGCAAGCAATGCCGGGGCGACCAGCATCATGCCCAGGCCGTCGATCAGCCAGAGGCTCAGGAACACGTGGGCCGGATGCAATCCGCCCCCCAGGAAACTGCCGAAGGCCGCCGAAGCCGCTGTGCCCGTCGCTCCACCAATCGGGGCATTGATGGGCAGGGCGAGCGGGCCGGCGGCAACCACCGCGGTGACTATGGCGGCGCTGACCACCGACGAGCCGAGCAGGGCGACGGCGACGAACCGCACGATCGCATCCAGCCGGTATTCCGGCGGCTTCCAGTCGGCCATGCGCCGCAGGAAGTGGATCGCGACCATCGGGCCGATCGTGCTGGCCAGCGACACCGAGAACGCGAACAGCAGGTCGCGGCTGACGAACATTACCCAGGCGAACACGCCCACGGCCGCCGGCAGCGCCCAGGCGCGGCCGTAGCGCCAGCCGAAGGCGAACGCCACCCCCGAGGCCGGCCAGATCAGCAGTTCACTGGCGAGGCCTGCCGACACGAGTTGCGCCAGCAGGCAAAACAGCAGCGACAGGCCCGCAATCAGCGTGGCCCTGGTGACCCCCGACATGGGCGAGGCGCGTTCCATCAGGCGGCCATCAACTCCCGCAGGACGTACGGCAGGATGCCGCCGTGCCGGAAGTAGTCGACCTCGATCGGCGTGTCGATGCGCGACAGCAGCTTGACCGGTGTGCTGCCGCCGTCGGCACGGTGCACCGTCATGATGATCTCCTGCTGCGGCACCAGCTGGCTGGGGAAGTCGATGTCGATCGTTCTCGTCGCCTTTGACGCCGAGCGACTCCCAGGAATCGTTGTCGAGGAACTGCAGCGGCAGCACGCCCATGCCGACCAGGTTGGAGCGGTGGATCCGCTCGAAGCTGCGCGCCACGACCGCCTTCACGCCAAGCAACTGGGTCCCCTTGGCAGCCCAGTCACGCGAACTGCCGGTGCCGTATTCCTCGCCGGCCAGGATGACCGTCTGCACGCCTTCGCGCGATGTACTTCATCGCAGCGTCGTAGATCGCCATCTGCTCGCCGTCGGGCTGGTACAGCGTCAATCCACCTTCCTCGCGGGAACCGTCCTCCTTGAGCGGCAGCATCAGGTTCTTGATCCGGACGTTGGCGAACGTGCCGCGCATCATCACTTCGTGGTTGCCACGGCGCGCACCGTAGCTGTTGAAGTCCGCCTTCAGCACGCCGTTCTCGATCAGGTACTTGCCCGGCGGGCGAGGTGTCCTTGATCGAGCCCGCCGGCGAGATGTGGTCGGTGGTGATCGAGTCGCCGAACAAGCCCGAGGATGCGCGCACCCTTCACCGCCGGCACTGCCGCCGGCGTCATCTCGAAGTCCGTCGAAGAAGGGCGGCTCTGCGATGTAGGTGGAGTCCGGCCAGTTGTAGACCTGCCCCTCGGACGACGGAGATCTTGTTCCAGAGCGTGTGGTCCTTGGTGAGGTCGCTGTAGAGGCGCTTGAATGTCTTCGGGATCCATCGCGTGCCTGAGCAGGGCATGGATCTCATCCGACGAAGGCCAGATGTCGCCCAGGTAGACGTCCTTGCCGTCCTTGCCCTTGCCGACAGGCTCGGTCATCAGGTCGACCTGCACCGTGCCGGCCAGGGCGTAGGCCACCACCAGCGGCGGGGATGCGAGGAAGTTGGCGCGGATGTTCGGATGGATCCGGGCTTCGAAGTTGCGGTTGCCCGAGAGCACAGCGGCGCAGACCAGTGTCGTTGGCATTGATCGCCTGGTTGAACTCCGGGACGCAGGTCACCGGCGTTGCCGATGCAGGTCGTACAGCCGTAGGCGGCCACGTCGAAACCGAGTTTTTCCAGGTAGGGCAGCAGCCCGGTCTTGGTCAGGTAGTCCGTCACCACGCGCGATCCCGGGGCCAGCGACGTCTTGATGTGCGGCTTGACCGTCAGCCCGCGTTCCACCGCCTTCTTGGCCAGCAGGCCGGCAGCCAGCAGCACGCTGGGGTTCGACGTGTTGGTGCAGGAGGTGATGGCGGCGATCAGGATGTCGCCGTTCTTCAGGCTGGATCTCGCTGCCGGTATCGTATGACTTGTCGAGCTCCGCGGCAGGTTTGTTGAAGCCGTTCTGCTGCACCGGAAGGCTGAAGAGGGAGGCGAAGTTCTCCTTCATGCTGCCGAGTTCGATGCGGTCCTGCGGCCGCTTGGGTCCGGCCAGGGAGGGCGATACCGACCCGAGGTCGAGTTCGATCTCCTGCGAGTAGGTGACGGTTCCTGCCTTGGGCACGCCGAACAGACCCTGGGCTTTGAAGTAGCTTTCGAAGGCGTCGATCTCAGCTGGCGTGCGGCCGGTGCCCTTGAAGTATTCGATCGTCTTGGTATCGACCGGAAAGAAGCCCATGGTGGCGCCGTACTCGGGGGCCATGTTGCCGATCGTGGCACGGTCGGGCAACGCAAGCGATTCGGTGCCTTCACCGAAAAACTCGACGAACTTGCCCACCACCTTGGCCGACCTCAACAGTTCGGTCACGCGCAGAACCAGGTCGGTCGCGGTGACCCCCTCACGCAGCCGACCCTTGAGGTGCACGCCGACGACGTCCGGGGTCAGGAAGTAAACCGGCTGCCCGAGCATCCCGGCCTCGGCCTCGATACCGCCAACGCCCCAGCCGACGACGCCGATGCCGTTGATCATCGTGGTGTGGCTGTCGGTACCCACCAGCGTGTCGGGATAGTAGACGACGTCGGCGCCGTCCTTCTTCTTGTGCACCCCGCGCGCCAGGTACTCGAGGTTGACCTGGTGAACGATGCCGATCCCCGGTGGCACGACCTTGAAAGTGTCGAACGCCTGCATACCCCATTTCATGAACTGGTACCGCTCCTTGTTCCGGGAGAACTCCAGCTTCATGTTGAGGTCGAGTGAATCGCGGGTGCCATAGTGGTCGATCATCACCGAGTGGTCGACGACCAGGTCCACCGGAACCAGCGGCTCGATGCGCTTCGGGCTCTTGCCGAGCTTGTCCGCGACCGAGCGCATGGCAGCAAGGTCAGCCAGCAGCGGCACGCCCGTGAAATCCTGGAGCACCACCCGCGAAACGATGAAGGGGATCTCGTCCACGCGCTTGTCGTTAGGCTGCCAGTTGGCCAGTTGGCCGATATGGCTTTCGGTCACCTTCTTGCCGTCGCAGTTGCGCAGCACGGCCTCCAGCACGATCCGGATCGATACCGGCAGCCGTGACACGTTGGGAAACTTCCGTGCGAGCGCCGGCAGCGAATAAAACGAGCCCGCTTTGCCCGATTGGAGCTTGAACTGCTTCAGGGTGTTGAACGTGTTATGAGCCATTTTCCTTCTCGGTCTTGATTGATCTTGTCGTGGCGCCGGCACGACCGCGCAGGCGCTGACCCGTCCGGCCCGTATTCACGGTTTGGGTGGCCGTCGGTCCTGCTCCCCGCCGGCCCCTGGCCGCGGCCGGGCGGCCTCCGGTCGAAGGGTGCCGTCGCCCATGTTCAGTACGCCCATGCCCGGGACGACCAGGTCCCCGGGGCGCTGACCCGCGCCGCAGGGGCCGAGGTAACGCGCGACGATCGCTTCCTTGTCCTCACGCTTGTTATTGGCCAGCGGGGGTGAATAGAACACCAGTGTATCGATTCGGTACTGGGTCTGGAAATCCCCGGAGGCGATCGATTGGCTCACCACGACAGCGCGGGATTCCTTGCAGACGGACTCGGCCACCCAGGAAATACCGACCCGCTTGAAGGGCCCGATGGAGCAGGAGCCTTTTTCTCCGGCGACCCGGTCCAGGTGGTGCTCGGCGGTGTCCGTCTGCTCACCCACGCAGTAGCTGGTCGGCGGCATGCCCAGGTTCTCACTCGCGGCATTGCGAACCTCCCAAAGGCCTGGCTTGCGCCTGGGAAAGTCCAGGGCGAAACTGGATGGTCGGCCGGTCTGCGGAGTGATGATCGTGCTTTCGAGATTCTGCTGCGCCAGCAACAATCCCGCCGCGGCGCCCGACGGCCAGATGCCGACCCCCAGCGCCGTCCCGACCGCGAGCGCGCCGACCAGGACGCGCAGGCTCCCGCCGGCTGCAGGGCAGGCGAGGGTGGCGGAGGCGGGCGCCGTCTTCATCGGGCTGAAAGCCTGCTGGTGTATGGGAAGGGGGTCACAGGCTCCTAGATCACGTAGAGGTCCACGTACTCGTGGACCGGCATCGCCTCGAGCTTGCGCTGGTCCAGCGACACGGCCGCGATCGCATCCTGCTGCTTCTTCGGGAAGCGGCGCGCGAGATTGGTGCGGAATTTCGCCTCCAGCAGCGGGATGCCGTCCTTGCGTCGCCGCTTGTGGCCGATCGGGTACTCGCAAACGACCTCCTTCAGCTTCTTGCCGTCGTTGAACTCCACCGTCAGCGCGTTGGCGATCGAGCGCAACTTGGGATCATGGTAGTCCGCGGTGAAGCGCCTTGTCCTCGACGCAGACGATCTTGTCGCGCAGCGCGTCGATCCGCGGGTCTGCCGCCACCGAATCCTCGTAATCCTCAGCGGTAAGGTGACCGAGGATCAGCGGGACGGCAACCATGTACTGAATGCAGTGATCGCGGTCGGCCGGATTGGAAAGCGGCCCTTTCTTGTCGATGATCCGGATGCAGGCCTCATGGGTGCGAATGGTCACCTTGCGGATGTCCGCCGCGGATCTTGCCCAGCTTCTTCAACTGCTGATGAATGTCCATGGCACATTCGACGGCCGTCTGGGAGTGGAACTCCGCGGGGAACGAGATCTTGAACAGCACGTTCTCCATCACGTAACTGCCGTACGGGCGCTGGAACTTGAATTCCTTGCCCTTGAACAGCACGTCGTAGAAGCCCCAGGTCTTGGCCGTCAGCACCGACGGATAACCCATCTCGCCGGTCTTGGCGATCAGCGCGAGCCGGACCGCACGCGAGGTCGCGTCGCCGGCCGCCCACGACTTGCGCGAGCCGGTGTTGGGCGTGTGGCGGTAGGTCCGCAGGGACTGGCCATCCACCCAGGCGAGCGAGACGGCATTGATGATCTCGTCGCGATTGAGGCCGAGCATCTGGGCCACGACTGCGGTGGAGGCAACCTTGACCAGCACCACGTGGTCCAGGCCGACCCGATTGAAAGAGTTCTCCAGCGCGATGCAGCCCTGAATCTCGTGGGCCTTGATCATGGCGGTCAGGACGTCTTTCATCAGCAGCGGCTTCGCGACCGCTGGCCACGGCGTTGCGGCTGAGCCAGTCGGCCGTAGCCAGGATGCCGCCCAGGTTGTCGGAGGGATGCCCCCATTCCGCGGCGAGCCAGGTGTCGTTGAAATCGAGCCAGCGGATCATCGTGCCGATATTGAAGGCCGCCTGGACCGGGTCGAGCTGGAACTGGGTACCCGGCACCTTGGCGCCCTGCGGCACGACCGTGCCCGGCACGATCGGACCGAGCAGCTTGGTGCAGGCGGGATACTCCAGGGCCTCGAGTCCGCAACCGAGGGTGTCGATCAGGCAGTTGCGGGCGGTTTCGTAGGCGAGCTTGCTGGTGACTTTGTACTTCAGGACGTAGTCGACGATGTCGACCAGGACCTTGTCCGGCGCCGGGCGGACGTTGGAAACGGGGCTGGACATTGCTTCAATCTCCCAAGAGGCTGGTCTGTCTGAAATGCGTCGCGGCGCGACCGTCTTCCGGTCCCGCCGCGATCGTCGATCCTTTGCGGGCGCCCGACCGGTTCGATCAGGCCATGCTCACCCGCCGGGTCTGTGGCGGTAATCACACCACCATGGTCACTTCATCAGGACCTGAGTGGTGTCGGCAGTCACGGTCTGCTGGTCCGGATGAACGCAGTTGTCGACCAGGCGCTGACCGGTCTTCTGGTTCATGACCATCGTCTTGCTCGCAATCTGGATCATCAGCGTTTCACTGCGCACGTCTTCCAGTCGCACCGCTCCGGTCGCCGACAATACCGGCTTCATGGTGTACGTCTTCTTGTTGTAGTTGAGGTCGATGTAACCCGGATGGCTTGGATTGGCGCCGACCTCGATCTTCTGGCCGAACTCGCAGCCGCTTTCGCCGACCAGGACCTCTTTGGCCGCCAGCAGTTGGGTTGCGTCCGCATCCAGCATGACGACCTCGACTTCCGGCACCGGCCGGCGCCGCCGGTTCCTTCTTGGACGCCCGTTTGACCTGCTTGACCGGGGCCTTTTTCTCTGCCGGCGCCACCGCCGCCTCCTTGGCGGTCGGCGACACCGATGCCTGCTTGGCCGGCAACGGGGCGGACGGAGTTGCCTGGGCCCAGGCCGCCCCCGCCGCGGCGACGCCGATCAGAACGGCGGCGGCGCGGGCCGCAAGGAGGACGGACAGCGGCGAAGCGAGCGGGCGAGGGGACATGATGGGTTCTCCTAGGATGTCCAGGCGCCCCGATCGGACAGCCGATACGCGCCTGGTTGCGACAGTGGCCAAGTACACCGCAGAAGAGACCGGCGTGGTCATCTGCGGTCCTTGAGGGGCTGAAACTTCAGATTCTCCGGGCCGACATAGTTGGCGCTCGGACGGATGATCTTGTTGTCCAGGCGCTGCTCGATCACATGGGCAGCCCAGCCGGCAGTCCGGGCGATGACGAAGAGCGGGAGTGAACATCGTCGGTGGGCACGCCCATGGCGTGGTAGCTGACCGCGGAGAACCAGTCCAGGTTCGGGAACATCTTCTTGACGTCCGCCATCACCTTCTCCAGGCGTTCCGCGATGTCGAACATCTGCATGTCGCCCGCCGCCTTGGAAAGCCGTTTGGCGACTCCCTTGATCACCTGGTTGCGGGGGTCGCTGATCGTGTACACCGGATGACCGAATCCGATGATGACCTCCTTGTTCTCGACGCGACGGCGGATGTCCGCCTCCGCCTCGTCGGGGTCGGCGTAACGCTGCTGGACCTCGAAAGCGACCTCGTTGGCGCCACCGTGTTTCGGGCCGCGGAGGGCCCCGATCGCGCCGGTAATGGCCGAGTACATGTCCGAACCGGTCCCGGCAATCACCCGGGCGGCAAAGGTGGAAGCGTTGAATTCGTGTTCGGCGTACAGGTTCAGGGAGGTGTGCATCGCCCGGGTCCAGGCCTCGGATGGCTTGCGGCCATGCAGCAAATGCAGGAAGTGACCGGCAATCGAGTCCTCGTCGGACTGTACGTCGATGCGCCTGCCGCTGTGGCTGTAATGAAACCAGTAAAGCAGCATCGAGCCCAGGCTTGCCATCAGGCGGTCGGCGATGTCGCGCGCCCCGGCCGGTTGATGGCTCGCGCCTTCGGGAATCTGGCAACCCAGGGCCGAAACCCCGGTGCGCATGACATCCATGGGATGGGCACTTGCGGGAAGAGATTCGAGCACGACCATGACATTTGCCGGCAGGCCCCGCATCGCGCGCAGCTTTTGCTGGTAGGCGGCCAGTTCGGCGCGATTGGGCAGTTTGCCGTGCACGAGCAGGTAGGCGACCTCCTCGAAGTCAGCCTTTTCCGCAACGTCCAGGATGTCGTAGCCGCGATAGTGCAGGTCATTACCGGTGCGCCCGACCGTGCACAGCGCCGTGTTGCCGGCGGGGACGCCGGACAAGGCAACCGATTTCTTCGGCTTGAAGCCTGCCGTGGTTGCATCGTCGGAAGAGGAGGCAGAACGGGCGGCGCTGGGGGACGGGATCTCGGGCAAGGCTTTCTTTTCGACGGACCTGCGGGGTGACGGCATTCGTGATTCTCCTGGACTGTGGGTCGGCGCGCTACTTCTGTTGCGAAAAAAGCGCGTCGAGCTTGCGTTCGTACTCCCAATAGCCGATCGCATCGTACAGTTCGGCGCGGGTCTGCATCGTCGAGACGACGTCGGCCTGGGTGCCGTTCTGGCGCAGCGACTGGTACACGGTCTGGGCGGCCTTGTTCATGGCGCGAAACGCGGACAGCGGATAGAGAACCATGGCGACACCGACGCCGCGAAGCTGCTCGACGGTGAACAGAGGCGTCTGTCCGAACTCGGTGATATTGGCAAGGATGGGCACCTTGACCGCCTCTGCGAACCGCCGATACATCTCCAGCTCGGTGATCGCTTCGGGAAATATCATATCGGCCCCCGCCTCGACGCAGGCGATCGCGCGATCAACGGCTGAATCGATCCCTTCAACGGCGAGTGAATCGGTCCTCGCCATGATGACGAAGCCGGGATCGGTCCTGGCGTCGGCAGCGGCCTTGATGCGGTCTACCATTTCCTGCTTGCCGACGATCTCCTTGTTCGGGCGGTGGCCGCAGCGCTTGGCGCCGACCTGATCCTCGATGTGCATGGCGCCGGCGCCGGCCTTGATGAGATTGCGGGTGGTGCGGGCGACATTGAAGGCCGATGCGCCGAAACCCGTGTCGACGTCCACCAGGAGCGGCAGATCACAGACGTCGGTGATGCGGCGCACGTCGGTCAGCACGTCGTCCAGGTTGCTGATGCCGAGATCGGGCAGCCCGAGCGATCCCGCCGCGACGCCGCCCCCGGACAGGTAGATTGCCCGGAAACCCGCCTGTTTCGCCAGCAGCGCGTGATTGGCGTTGATCGCGCCCGGTATCTGCAGCGGCATCTCATCCGCAACCGCCTGCCTGAAAAGCTTGCCCGCACTCATCGTTACTCCTTGTTCAGTTGGTCCTGATCTCAGAGCAGATGCTTCACGCCTTCGCGTTCGGCCGTCAGCTCATCCAGCGTTGCGGTCATCCGTTCACGGCTGAAAGCATCGATTTCCAGCCCCTCGACCAGCTTGTATTCGCCCTTGTCGCAGGTAACCGGAAACCCGTAGATGACATCCTGCGGGATCCCGTAGTCCCCGTTGGAGGCGATGCCCATGGTGACCCATCTTCCCTGGGTGCCCAAAGCCCAGTCGCGCATGTGGTCGATGGCCGCGTTGGCCGCGGAGGCGGCCGACGAAAGTCCGCGGGCTTCGATAATGGCCGCGCCGCGCTTGCCGACGGTCGGGATGAAGGTGTCCTTGTTCCAGGCCTCGTCGTTGATCAGCGCCTTGAGCGGCTCGCCCCCGGCGGTGGCAAAGCGGAAGTCGGGATACATCGTGGGCGAATGATTGCCCCAGACTACCAGCTTCTCGATCGACTCGACCGGCTTGCCGGCCTTTGCGGCGAGTTGCGAGAGCGCCCGGTTGTGGTCCAGGCGCAGCATTGCGGTGAAGTTGCGGCGGGGCAGGTCGGGGGCCGATTTCATGGCGATGTAGGCATTGGTATTGGCCGGATTGCCCACCACCAGAATCTTGCAGTCCCTGCTTGCGTGGTCGTTCAGGGCCTTGCCCTGGACGGTGAAGATCGCCCCGTTGGCCTCGAGCAGGTCCTTGCGCTCCATGCCCTTGCTGCGGGGACGCGCCCCTACCAGGAGGGCGTAATCGGCATCCTTGAACGCCACCGAGGGCTCGTCGGTCACGACCACACCTGCCAGCAGCGGAAAAGCGCAGTCGTCGAGTTCCATGACGACGCCCTTGACGGCCGGCAGAGCGGGGGTGATGTCCAGCAGTTGCAGGATGACGGGCTGGTCCTTGCCGAGCATGTCGCCGTTGGCGATACGGAACAGCAGCGAGTAGCCGATCTGACCGGCGGCGCCGGTGACTGCGACACGTTTGGGAGCTTTCATGGGGTAATTCCTCAGCGTGGATCGATTTCCGGGATTTGCTTCCGGATGTTAGGCGCTGGCTTGCGCAAGGTCAAACTGCTAAGCTATCTTATATAAGACAACTTAGACAGACTGCAGTGATACTGCCGCAGAGACATATGAGAACAGATCCGGATCCGTCTCAAGAGCCGGAGCCGCGCGCGCATCCACCTTCGGCTGCTTCGAGCTCGGGCGGGCCTGACGCCCCACGGTTCCAGCCGCTCTACCAGCAGATCAAATCGGCCATCCTTCACGGCATCGAGTCCGGGGAATGGGGCGCCGGGGAGATGATTCCCAGCGAAATCGAGCTGGCCGCCCGCTTCGGCGTCAGCCAGGGCACGGTGCGAAAGGCAGTGGGCGCACTGGCCGACGAGAATCTCCTCGCGCGTCGCCAGGGCAAAGGTACCTTCGTCAGCTCGCACACCGACGCTGGCGCGCAGTACCGGTTCCTGCGGCTGCGCCCCGACCAGGGTCCGCCCACGCAGCCCAGCAGCCGCATCGTCGATTGCCGGCGGCTTCGCGCATCCTCGGACGTTGCCCGGGCACTCGGGATCCCAAGCGGCGAATCGGTGCTCTTCATCCGGCGGCTGCTCGCCTTCTCCGATGATCCGGTAGTGCTGGACGAGATCTGGCTCGCGGGCGAGGAATTCCGCCAGCTCACCAGCGAACGCCTCGCGGATCACTCCGGGCAGCTGTACGCCGTGATCGAGGCCGAGCTGGGCACCAAGATGCTTCATGCCCGGGAGAAGCTGCGTGCCGTCTGCGCGACCGAGCGGCAGGCCCGCAGGCTCGGCATTGCCCCCGGTCATCCGCTGCTGCTGGTCGAACGCGTGACCTCAACCTTCAACGGCCGGCCGGTTGAACTGCGCCGCGGCCTCTACCGCACCGAGCGCCATCACTATTTCAACGAACTCTGACGCCGGCACGCCCCCGGGTCGGGCCCGCGCAGTGGGGCTATTTATGCGGCGCGTTGTTGCACCGCTCAAAATACGTAACAATACTTCGTTGACGGCGATGGGGTTCATCGCCGGCGGGATCGGGCGAGGCAAGTCGAGGTAATGAGAGCGATGACACGGAATATCAGGACGGCGGCGAAAAAGGGGATGGCGCCGAAAGGCATGGTGTTGAGGAAGGCGCTCCACCATGGCTGAAATCGACCGTTCGCGGGGCAAGACCCGACCGGAGTTTCGCAACCTGTCGATCCCTGAGATCCTCTCCTACCGGATGCCGTGGGCTGCAGTCGTATCGATCCTCCACCGTGTGAGTGGCGTGCTTCTGTTTCTGGTCGGCATTCCGTTCATCCTCTATCTTTTTCAGAACAGCATCACCTCCGAGTTGAGTTTCCAGACTTACCGGGCGGCGGTGTCTTCCTGGCTTGGAAAACTGGTGCTGCTGGCCCTGATCTGGGCGTTCGTCCACCACCTGCTTGCCGGCATCCGATTTCTGACTTTGGACCTCCATATCGGCGGGGATCGCGAATCGAGCGCGCTGACCGCCAAAATCGTTTTCGGCCTGGGCATCGTCATCACGCTGATCTGCGCGCTGCCGCTGTTCGGTCTGATTTGAGGATCCGCAGTTGCGCCTCCCCCACGGGCACCGGCCTGCGCCGGGGCTCCGGGCGCGCGGTCGCACCCGTGCCGGCGTCTCTTTGGTTCCGGGCGCGCGGGCGCGCTTGTGCATCCCTTGCTTTTGCATCCCTTTTCACCCCGACCTAATCGAAGGCTGAGGTATGACTACCAAAAGAATCGTCACCGGGGCGCATTACGGCACCCGCGACTGGCTGGCCCAGCGGATCACGGCGGTGATCCTGACCCTGTACACGCTGTACCTGTTGTTCTCGGTACTGAGCGTGCCGCAACTGGACTACAGCAGCTGGTATCGGCTGTTCCTCAGCCCTTTCATGAAGGTGGCCACGCTCCTGGCGCTGCTGTCACTGGTCTATCACGCCTGGGTCGGGGTGCGCGACGTCTATATGGACTACGTCAAGCAGACCTGGCAGCGCCTGTTGCTCGAGATCGGCACGATCGTGCTGCTCCTCGGTTACGCGGCCTGGGCAGTCATCATCCTCTGGAGAGTCTGAGATGGCCGACGTGCTCAACCATCTGGCAAACAACCTGCCGCGTCGCCGTTTCGACGCGGTCATCGTCGGTGCGGGAGGGTCCGGCATGCGCTGCTCCCTGCAGCTGGCCGAAGCCGGCTACAACGTCGCCGTGCTCTCCAAAGTGTTCCCGACCCGCTCTCACACCGTGGCGGCCCAGGGGGGCATCGGCGCGTCGCTGGGCAACATGAGCGAGGACAACTGGTACTGGCACATGTTCGACACGGTCAAGGGTTCGGATTACCTCGGCGACCAGGACGCGATCGAGTACATGTGCCGCCTGGCGCCCCAGGTCGTCTATGAACTCGAGCACTTCGGCATGCCGTTCGACCGCAACCCGGACGGCACCATCTATCAGCGTCCGTTCGGCGGGCATACCGCGAACCTGGGCGAGAAACCGGTCCAGCGAGCCTGCGCAGCCGCCGACCGCACCGGCCACGCCCTGCTGCACACCCTGTATCAGCGCAACGTGCAGGCTCGCACCCAGTTCTTCGTGGAGTGGATGGCCCTCGATCTGATCCGCGATAACGACGGCGACGTGGTCGGCGTCGTCGCTCTCGAGATGGAGACCGGTCAGGTCATGCTGCTCGAGTCCAAGGTTACCGTGCTGGCCACAGGCGGTGCCGGGCGGATCTTTGCCGCCTCGACAAACGCCTACATCAATACCGGCGACGGCATGGGCCTGGCAGCGCGTGCAGGACTGCCCCTGGAGGACATGGAGTTCTGGCAGTTTCATCCGACCGGTGTCGCCAACGCGGGCGTGCTGATCACCGAAGGCGTGCGCGGGGAGGGCGGTATCCTGCTCAACAAGGACGGCGAGCGCTTCATGGAGCGCTACGCGCCGACCCTGAAGGACCTCGCGCCGCGGGATTTCATCTCCCGCTCGATGGACCAGGAGATCAAGGAAGGAAGAGGTTGCGGACCGGACGGCGACTATGTCCTGCTCAAGCTCGACCACCTGGGGGCGGACAAGATCATCAACAAGCTGCCCTCGATCCGCGAAATCGCGATCAAGTTCGCCAATGTCGACCCGATCCGCGACCCGATCCCGGTGGTGCCCACGATCCATTACCAGATGGGCGGCATTCCCACCAACTACCACGGCCAGGTGGTGGCCCCCAAGGGCGACAATCCGAACGAAGTGGTCAACGGCCTGTACGCCATCGGGGAGTGCGCCTGCGTCTCGGTACACGGCGCCAACCGCCTGGGCACCAACTCGCTGCTGGACCTGCTGGTGTTCGGCCGCTCGGCGGGCAACCATATCGTCGCCGCGAACTTCTCGAAGGCCAGCCACAAGCCGCTGCCCGCGGACGGCGGCGATGACGCGCTTGCCCGCCTGGCGAAGCTCGACTCCTCCACCGGCGGCGAGCGCACCCAGGACGTGGCCAACGACATCCGTCGCCAGATGCAGGCGCATTGCGGTGTCTTCCGGACGTCGGAACTGCTGGCCGAAGGGGTGGGCCGGATCGGCGAACTGGCCGCAGCGCGCTGCCAGCATCCACCTGAAGGACAAGTCCCAGGTGTTCAATACCGCCCGGGTCGAAGCCCTGGAACTGGAGAACCTGGTGGTGACCGCCCTGTCGACGATCACGTCGGCAGAGGCGCGCAAGGAAAGCCGCGGCGCCCACGCCCATCGCGACCACCCCGATCGCGACGACGTGAACTGGATGAAACACAGCCTGTGGTATTCGGAAGGCAGCCGGATGGCGTACAAACCGGTCAACCTGAAGCCGCTGACGGTCGAGTCCTTCAAGCCCAAGGCCCGGACCTTCTGAAGCATCGACACGAGACGCGCCCCGGGGATCGGGCAGTCCCCGAGGCCATAGTCAGACAATCGATTGAGGTAAGTGCAATGACAGTGACCCGCCGCATGAAGTTTTCGATCTATCGGTACGACCCCGACAAGGACGAAAAGCCGTACATGCAGGATCTGGAGGTGGAACTGCTGCCCACCGACAAGATGCTGCTGGACGCCCTGATGCGCATCAAGTCCGACGTGGACGATTCGGTGGCCTACCGCCGCTCCTGCCGGGAAGGCGTCTGCGGGTCGGATGCGATGAACATCAACGGCAAGAACGGGTTGGCCTGCATCACGAACCTGCTCGACATCAAGGAACCGGTGGTACTCAAGCCGCTGCCGGGGCTGCCGGTGATCCGCGACCTGATCGTGGACATGACCCAGTTCTTCAAGCAGTACGATTCAGTGAGTCCCTACCTGATCAACGATACCCCGCCGCCGGAGAAAGAGCGCCTGCAGTCGCCGGAAGAGCGCGACGAGCTCAATGGCCTCTACGAGTGCATCCTGTGTGCCTGTTGCTCGACCTCCTGCCCGTCGTTCTGGTGGAATCCGGACAAGTTCGTCGGTCCGGCCGGCCTGCTGCAAGCCTACCGCTTCCTGGCGGACAGCCGGGATCAGGCCACCAGCGAGCGGCTCGACAACCTGGAGGATCCGTATCGGCTGTTCCGCTGCCATACGATCATGAACTGCGTCGACGTCTGTCCGAAGAATCTGAACCCGACCCGGGCGATCGGCAAGATCAAGGACCTGATGGTCCGCCGGACCGTCTAGGACAGGCTCCTGGGAGCCTGTCCAGGTACCTGCTGTCGCATGAACTGCCGGCCGGAGCCGCGATGCTGAGCGCAGAGCGAATCCGGCGGATGCGCTGGCGGGCGCGCCGGGGTCTGCTGGAGAACGATATCGTGCTGTCGCGCTACCTCGACGAGAACGAGCAGCGCATGACCAGTGAGGCAGTGCTGGCGCTCGACCAGCTGCTCGACCTGACCGATCCGGAACTGCTGGACCTGATCCTGCGGCGGCAGGAGCCGACCGGCGCTCTCGATCGCCCGCCGGTGCATCGCCTGCTGGCCGATCTCCGGCGCCCTTGAGAGAACACCCGTACTGACTCGTCGATTGCTGCATATGCGATAGCATTGGTGCCGGCGCACCGAACCACCATTTTCTGTCGGTCAAACGGCCCCTTAGGGAAACACTTATGACGAGTACATCCGCCTCCAAAGCAACGCTGACCTTCTCGGACGACACGCCGGCTGTCGAGTTTCCCGTCTACAAGGGCACGACCGGGCCGGATGTGATCGACATCAGGAGCCTTTACGGACAGACGGGCAAGTTCACTTTCGATCCCGGATTCATGTCCACTGCCGCGTGCGAGTCGGAAATCACGTACATCGACGGAGACAAGGGCGAGTTGCTCTACCGCGGCTACCCGATCGAGCAGATCGCGGTCAATTGCGATTACCTGGACACCTGCTACCTGCTGCTGCACGGCGAGTTGCCCACGCCGGACCAGAAAGCCGATTTCGACTACCGGGTCACCCATCACACGATGATCCACGAGCAGATGAACCGGTTCTTCGCCGGTTTTCGCCGTGATGCGCATCCGATGGCCATTCTGGTGGGCTGCGTCGGCGCCATGTCGGCCTTCTATCACGACTCGCTCGACATCAACAATCCCGAGCATCGCCACATCTCCGCGATTCGCCTGATCGCCAAGATGCCGACGATGGTGGCCATGGCGTACAAGTATTCGGTCGGCCAGCCTTCGATGTATCCGCGGAACAGCCTGTCCTACAGTGCGAACCTCATGCACATGATGTTCGGCACCCCTTGCGCGGATTACCAGCCCAACGACGTGCTGGTCCGGGCGCTCGACCGGATACTGATCCTGCATGCGGATCATGAGCAGAACGCCTCGACATCCACCGTTCGCCTGGCAGGATCTTCCGGGGCCAATCCGTTCGCCTGCATTGCCGCGGGAATCGCCACCCTGTGGGGGCCCGCCCATGGCGGTGCCAACGAGGCCTGCCTGCTGATGCTGGACGATATCCAGCGGCAGGGCGGCATCGACAAAATCGGCGAGTTCATCGACAAGGTCAAGGACAAGAATTCCGGTGTCAAGCTCATGGGTTTCGGACACCGGGTCTACAAGAACTACGACCCCCGCGCCAAGCTGATGCAGGAGACCTGCAAGGAAGTGCTGGGAGAACTCGGGCTGGCCGATGATCCCATCTTCAAACTGGCCATGGCCCTGGAAAAGATCGCGCTGGAGGACGATTACTTCGTCTCGCGCAAGCTCTACCCGAACGTGGACTTCTATTCGGGCGTCGTGCAGAAGGCAATGGGCATTCCTACCAGCATGTTCACCTGCATCTTCGCGCTCGCCCGTACGGTCGGCTGGATCGCCCAGTGGAACGAGATGATCGGCGAAGAAGACCTGAAAATCGGTCGTCCCCGCCAGCTCTACACCGGCGCAACCCGGCGCGACATCAAGACACCGCGACGCGCTGCCAAGTAGGGCGGAAGAAGGTCCGACGCGGCCTTCCGGATGATTCGACAAGCAGGCCGTCCGGCGGGCGGCCTGTCGTTTCAGCCGTGCACGCGCCATGCCGGTCACGGCTCGGTGCTACCATCCTTCAGGTGAAGATCGGTATCGGTCGGCGCCCCCTGAGGTACCCGCGGATGCCGTATCGGCCGGCGAAAGCCGCCGTCCGATACGTTCCGGCTAATTCGCCGGAGCTGCTTCGACGAGAAACTCGTTCGATAAGGTGATGCATCATGATGAAGGCTTTTCGCGCGAACTCCTATCTGTTCGGCGGCAACGCTCCGTATGTCGAGGAGCTTTATGAAAACTACCTGAACAACCCCGGCTCCGTCGCGGATGCCTGGCGCGCGTATTTCGACAATATGCAGGCGGTCCCTGCGGCTGACGGCAGCTCGGACACCCGGGACGTGGCCCATGCGCCAATCGTTCAGTCGTTCGCGGAACGCGCCAAGGAAGGCCGGCTTCAACCCCAGGTGATGGGGGGCGATGCCCAGTCGGCCCGCAAGCAGGTCTTTGTCATCCAGCTGATCAGCGCCTACCGCATCCTCGGCTCGCGCTATGCGGACCTGGATCCGCTCAAGCGCCGTGAGCGACCCACGATTCCGGAACTGGAGCCGGCGTTCTACGACTTCAGCGAGGGCGATCACGCCCATCTCTACTCGGCCGCCAATACCTTCTTCGGATTCGAAACCGCGCCGCTGCGCGACATTCTCCAGGCACTGCGCGACACCTACTGCGGTTCAATCGGCGCCGAATACATGCATATCACCGATCCGGCCGCGAAACGCTGGATCCAGGAGCGGCTGGAATCCGCCCGCGGCAAGTTCGGGTTCGACGCCGACAAGAAGAAGCACATCCTCGAGCGACTCACGGCCGCCGAGGGCCTGGAGCGTTACCTCCACACCAAGTACGTCGGCCAGAAGCGGTTCTCTCTGGAGGGCAGTGAAAGCTTCATCGCGGCGATGGACGAGCTGGTGCAGCAAGCCGGCGCCTTCGGCATCCAGGAGATCGTCATCGGCCTGGCACATCGCGGACGCCTGAACGTGCTGGTCAACGTGATGGGCAAGATGCCCAAGGACCTGTTCGAGGAGTTCGAAGGGCAGCACGCGAGCGACCTGCCCAACGGCGACGTGAAGTACCACCAGGGATTTTCCAGCGACATTTCCACGCCCGGCGGTCCGGTGCACCTGTCGCTGGCCTTCAATCCGTCGCACCTCGAGATCGTCAATCCGGTCGTCGAGGGCTCTGCCAAGGCGCGCCAGGTCCGTCGGGGCGACAAGGACGGCTCGCAGGTGATGTCGGTGCTGGTGCACGGCGATGCCGCGTTTGCGGGGCAGGGCGTCGTGATGGAGACGCTGAACCTGACCGAGACCCGCGGCTACGGCACGCGCGGCACCGTCCACATCGTCATCAATAACCAGATCGGTTTCACCACCTCGGATGCGCGCGACTCGCGCTCCACCCTCTATTGCACCGATGTCGTCAAGTCGATCGAGGCGCCCGTATTGCACGTCAACGGCGACGACCCGGAGGCGGTGGTCTTCGCCACCAAGATCGCGCTCGACTACCGGATGAAGTTCCGCAAGGACGTGGTGGTTGACATCATCTGCTTCCGCAAGCTGGGCCACAACGAGCAGGACACGCCGTCGGTGACCCAGCCGCTGATGTACAAGAAGATCGCCCAGCACCCGGGCACCCGCAGCCTCTATGCGGACAAGCTCGTCGCCCAGGGCGTGGTGCGAGGAAGCCTATGGTCAGGAGCTGATGAACGGCTTTCGCGACGCGATGGACGCGGGCAAGCACACCTACGACCCTGTCATCACCAACTTCAAGAGCAAGTTCGCAGTCGACTGGATCCCCTTCCTCAATCGCAAGTGGACGGATGCGGCCGATACCGGCGTGCCGCTGGCGGAACTCAAGCGCCTGAGCGAACGGATCACCACCGTTCCGGAAGGCTTCAAGCTGCATCCGCTGGTCCAGAAGGTGATCGCCGATCGGCGAGCCATGTCCAACGGCGACCAGCCCCTGGATTGGGGTATGGGCGAGCACCTCGCGTTCGCGTCGCTGTGCGCTTCCGGTTACGCGGTGCGCCTGTCCGGGCAGGATTCCGGACGCGGCACGTTCTCGCACCGGCATGCGGTTCTGCACGACCAGAATCGGGAGAAGTGGGACCAGGGCAGCTATATTCCGCTGCAGTTCGTGGCCGACAACCAGGGCCAGTTCATCGTCATCGACTCGGTTCTGTCCGAGGAGGCGGTCCTTGCCTTCGAGTACGGGTACGCGACGGCCGAGCCCAATGCGCTGGTGATCTGGGAGGCCCAGTTCGGCGACTTCGTCAACGGAGCACAGGTCGTGATCGACCAGTTCATCTCCTCCGGCGAAACCAAGTGGGGACGATCGTGCGGTCTCACCCTGATGCTGCCGCACGGCTACGAGGGACAGGGGCCGGAGCATTCCTCCGCGCGGCTGGAGCGTTTCCTGCAGCTCTGCGCCGAGAACAACATGCAGGTACTGCAGCCGACCACGCCGGCACAGATCTTTCACGCCCTGCGGCGACAGATGATCCGCCAGTTCAGGAAACCGCTGATCCTGATGACGCCGAAGTCACTGCTGCGCAACAAGGACGCCGTATCGAATCTCGAGGAGCTGGCGGACGGCCGCTTCATGACCGTCATCGGCGACACCACGGTAGACCCGAAGAAGGCGAAGCGCGTCGTGTTCTGCAGCGGACGCGTTTACTACGACCTGATGACGGAGCGCCGCACGCGTGAACTTGACGATATTGCGCTTGTGAGGATCGAGCAGCTCTATCCGTTCCCGCACAAGGCCTTCGACGCCGAACTGAAGCGCTACCCCAACGCCACCAACATCGTCTGGTGCCAGGACGAGCCGCAGAACCAGGGTGCCTGGTTCTTCGTCCAGCATCACATGAACGTGGCCTTGAAGCCGACCCAGAAGCTTGCCTATGCGGGCCGGCCGGCGTCCGCCTCACCGGCGGTCGGCTACTACGACAAGCACTACGCACAGCAGAAGGAACTCGTCGACGCTGCGCTTGGTGTCAGCCACCCCCGCCCCGCCCGCAAGGCCGGGTGACCTGCTGCCACGCCATCCACATCTGAACACGAGATTTCCGGAGTTTTTCCAACATGGCTTCCATTGAAGTAAAGGTTCCGCAACTGTCCGAGTCGGTCGCAGAGGCCACGCTGCTGCAGTGGCACAAGAAGGTCGGCGAGCCCGTCGCCCGTGACGAAAACCTGATCGACATCGAGACCGACAAGGTGGTGCTGGAACTGCCCGCACCCTCCGCCGGCGTGATCACCGAGATCCGCAAGGGTGAC
This sequence comes from uncultured beta proteobacterium, assembly GCA_963834335.1. Classification (GTDB taxonomy): domain Bacteria; phylum Pseudomonadota; class Gammaproteobacteria; order Burkholderiales; family Burkholderiaceae_E; genus Lautropia. The sequence continues at coordinate 1,982,961 of CAWIBK010000009.1, forward strand.
GGCGCGACGGTGGTCGCGGGCGAAGTCATCGCAGTTCTCGATACCGACGCCAAGGCAGGCGCCACGGCGCCGGGACCTGCCGCAACGCCCACGCCGGCAGCGGCATCAACCCCTGCCGCGGCAGTGCCGGCGGCTGCCCCGCCGGCGCCGGCAGTACCTGCCGCAGGCCCCAGCCCGATCACGATGCCGTCGGCGGGCAAGCTGCTGGCCGAGAAAGGTATCGATCCGTCTCAGGTGAGCGGAACCGGGCGCGATGGACGGATTACCAAAGGTGATGCACTCGCGGCCGGCACCGCGCCCGCGCAATCGGCTGCCTCGGCGCCGGGTCCCGCGCCGACGGTGAACATTCCCACCGGCATTCCGACCACGTCTCTGCCGGATGTCAAGGCGCCGGTCGACTTGAAAGCGTTACTGGAAGGACGCCCGGAACAGCGGGTGCCGATGTCGAGGCTTCGCCAGCGCGTGGCCGAGCGTCTGCTGCAGTCCCAGGCCACCAACGCGATCCTCACTACGTTCAACGAAGTCAATATGCAGCCGGTCATGGCGCTGCGCAAGAAGTACCAGGAGCGCTTCGAGAAGGAGCACGGCGTCCGGCTCGGCTTCATGAGTTTCTTCGTGAAGGCTGTCGTCCATGCCCTGAAGAAGTACCCGGTGGTCAATGCCTCGATCGACGGCACCGATATCGTCTATCACGGCTTCTTCGACATCGGCGTCGCGGTCGGGTCTCCGCGCGGACTGGTGGTGCCGGTGATCCGCAACGCCGACCAGCTGGGTTTCCATCAGGTGGAGAAGACCATCGCCGAGTATCGGCAAGCGTGCCCAGGAAGGCAAACTCACCATCGACGAACTGACCGGCGGCACTTTCTCCATCTCCAATGGCGGCGTGTTCGGGTCGATGCTGTCGACGCCGATCATCAACCCCCCGCAATCGGCGATCCTCGGCGTTCATGCCACCAAAGAGCGTGCAGTCGTGGAAAACGGCCAGGTCGTCGTGCGCCCGATGAACTACTTCGCAGTCTCCTACGACCACCGCATCATCGACGGCCGCGAAGCAGTGCTGTTCCTGGTCGCGATCAAGGAAGCGCTGGAAGATCCGGCCTGCCTTCTCCTGGATCTGTGAGCGCGACCATGGCAAAGGAATTCGATGTCGTCGTGATTGGCGCCGGCCCCGGCGGTTATATCGCCGCCGTGCGTGCGGCGCAACTGGGTTTTTCGGTTGCGTGCGTTGAGAAATGGCGCAATCCGCAGGGCGAACTGGCTCTCGGTGGAACCTGCCTGAACGTGGGCTGCATCCCATCGAAAGCGTTGCTCGCGTCGAGCGAGGAATTCGAGAAGGTCGGGCATCATCTGGCTCAGCACGGCATCGAGGTATCCGGCGCGAAGCTGGACCTCGGCAAGATGATCGGCCGCAAGCAGGCAATCGTCACCAAGATGACGAAAGGCGTGGAGTTCCTCTTCCGCAAGAACAAGATCACCTGGCTGAAAGGCCATGGGCGGATCACCGGACGCACGGACGACAGGGTCCAGGTGCGGGTGTCGGCCGAAGGTGACGGCAGCGGCGACGACGGTGCCCAGGGCGCGGAAGAAGTCAGCGCCAGGCACCTGATCATTGCCACCGGGTCCAAAGCGCGCCACCTCCCGTCGGTGGCGGTGGACAATCAGCTGGTGGCGGACAACGAGGGGGCGCTTTCGTTCGACTCGGTCCCGAAAAAGCTGACCGTGATCGGTGCCGGCGTGGTCGGTCTGGAACTGGGGTCGGTCTGGCGCCGGCTCGGTGCGGAAGTCACCATTCTCGAAGCCTTGCCCGCCTTCCTGGGTGCCTGCGATTCCGCAATCGCCAAGGAGGCAATGAAGCTCTTCAGCAAACAGGGCCTCAAGATCGAGCTGGGAGTCAAGATCGGCGCGGTGAAGGTGCGCAGCAAGGGGACCAAGGCGGCTCCGGCGGGAGTCGCCGTCACCTATGTCGATGCCAAAGGCGAGGAGCAGACCATCGACTCCGATCGCCTGATCGTGTCCGTGGGCCGGACGCCCAATACCGATGGCCTGGGTCTCGAGACGATCGGACTTGCACTTGATGAGCGCGGTTTCATCCCGGTGGATGAACATTGCGCTTGCAGCGTGCCCAACGTCTGGGCGATCGGGGATGTCGTCCGGGGTCCGATGCTCGCTCACAAGGCTGAGGACGAGGGGGTCATGGTGGCGGAGATCATCGCGGGGCAGAAGCCGCATATCGACTACAACGCCATCCCATGGGTCATCTACACGGCGCCCGAAATCGCCTGGGTCGGCAAGAACGAACAGCAGCTCAAGCAGGAAGATCGTTCATTCAGGGCCGGACAGATCCCGTTCATGATCAACGGCCGGGCGCTGGGCATGGCCGAGCCGGACGGATTCGTCAAGATCATCGCGGATGAGAAGACCGATGAAATCCTGGGCGTGCACATCATCGGCGCCGGCGCCTCCGATCTGATCGCCGAGGCGGTGGTGGCCATGGAGTTCAAGGCGGCAGCGGAAGACATTGCCCGCATATGTCATCCCCACCCGTCGTTGTCGGAGGTGATACGCGAGGCGGCCCTGGCGGTGGACAAGCGTTCGCTGAACAGCTGAACTCCGACAGACCTCCAGCCTTGACCGTCACCGAGCGTTACCAGTCCGCGCTCGCTGCGCGCGGGTATCAGTCTGATCCCGCTCAGCTCGCAGCTATCGCCCGGCTGCAGCGGCTTGCCAGCGAGCTCGAGCACTTTCGGGTGGTGCGGACCAGCGTGCTCAAGCGCGTGGTGCTGCGCCCCGAAGTGCCGCGCGGCGTCTGGTTGCACGGCGGAGTCGGCCGCGGCAAGAGCTTCCTGATGGACTGCTTCTTCGAATCGGTATCGATCCGGCGCAAGGGGCGGCTGCACTTTCACGAGTTCATGCGCGGCGTGCATCGCGAACTGCGCGACCTGCGCAGTGTCAAGGACCCGCTCGACGAGGTCGCCCGCCGGATCGCCCTGCGCTACCGGCTGATCTGCTTCGATGAGTTCCATCTGTCCGACATTGCGGACGCGATGATCCTGCAGCGCCTCCTGGAGGGACTCTTCGGCAACGGCATGACCTTCGTGATGACCAGCAACTATGCGCCCGACGGACTCTATCCCGACGGGCTGCATCGCGACCGGGTGCTGCCGGCGATCGAGCTGCTCAAGCGACGGCTCGACGTGATGAGCGTGGATGCCGGCGTCGATTACCGCAGACAGACGATGCAGGGAATGCAGACCTATCTCACGCCCCTGGGCGATGACAGCGAAGCGGCGTTGCGCGCCGCCTTTGAGCGGCTTGCCACCAGCAGCGACGAAGACCCGCTGATGCGCATCGAAAACCGGGAGATCCGGGCGCTGCGGCGCGCCGGCGGTGTCGTCTGGTTCGACTTCAAGACGCTTTGCGGCGGGCCGCGCTCGCAGAACGACTACCTCGAGATCGCGAGCCAGTTCCACACGGTGATCCTTTCGGATGTGCCCCAGATGGGGGCAGGCATGTCGTCCGAAGCTCGTCGGTTCACCTGGCTCATCGACGTCCTCTATGACCAGCGGGTCAAGCTGCTGATCTCTGCGGCGGTGGCGCCGCAGGATCTCTATCTGGCCGGCGCCATGGCGCACGAATTCGTCCGCACCGCCAGCCGTCTCATCGAGATGCGTTCGACCGACTATCTCGACGCGCCGCGCCGCGCCGTCGCCGACCGGATCGGCTAGAGGCGGTGCGCAGCCTCCTAAGAGCCTGCGCCAGGTGTCATGGGACCGGCCATCAGGCTGAGCAGGACCAGCGAGCAATTGTCGCCGCGACCTTGCGCCCTGATCCGCGCCCCGTTGATCAGGGTTTCCGCGGCTTCTCGAACCGGCAGGTTGTCGATGACGGTGGCGAGCTCGTCGTCGCTGAAATGGGCCCAGAGACCGTCCGAGCAAAGCAGAAAACGGTCGCCTGCCAGCGCCTCGGCGGTTCCTCCGTGGGTCGCGGCGGGACGGCGCTTGCCCCCGAGCGCCTGCGTGAGCAGCCCGGCGCTGGGGTGCAGCCGCGCGCGTTCGGCACTGAAGCGGCCGCTGTCGATCAGCCGCTGCGCATACGTATGATCCGTCGTACGATGCAGCAGGCGTGGCCCGCGGAACTGGTACAGGCGGCTGTCGCCGACATGGCACCAGTCCATGCGACCGGACTGCACCAGCACCATCACCAGCGTCGTATGCGGCTCGAGGTTGGATGTCATACCGGTCAGGCACAGGACGGTGTTGACTTCTTCCAGAAGGCATTCGAAGAAGTCGCGGGCGGATTCGCCGGGACGGAAACCGTCGAAAAGTCGCTGCGCAACCGTGATCACTTCGGCTGCCGCCATCGCGCCGCCGCTCTTGCCGCCCAACCCGTCTGCCAGCAGGGCCAGCATGCAGCGGGGTGATATGCTGGACCGCAGTATGGCTACCCGATCCTGCTGCTCGCCACGGTCGCCCTGATGCTGCGCCGTGCAGGCGGAGACCGATAATTCGGTGGCGACGGATTGAATGGCGATCATGGTCATCTTATTATCACAGTGGTGTCCGGACACCGGTTGACCGGTTATCGGACGGAACTGCAGCCAAGGACCCTATTCGTGTCGCCCAGCCCACAAGACGCTGATTCGCTGAAGTTGAGGATTGCTGAATTGCAGTTGGAACACCGGGGACTGAATCAGATGATCGAACGCATGGCGCTCGAGCCTGAAAGCGACCAGTTGCTGGTTCGTCGCCTCAAGAAACGGAAGCTCCAGATCAAGGACTCCATCGTCCTGCTGCAAATGCAGTTGACGCCCGACGTACCGGCATGATGATGCCCGCCTGCCGGCGCGCGACGCGCTTGCCGGTGGTCTGCGGCGCGTCGCTGCTGCCGTGACCGTCCTGGAAAAAGCGGCGGGTGCGGTGTCCGGATCACTCCTGCAGGATGCCACCGACGCCGCCTTCGAGCACGACGGCGCGCTTGCCTCGTCCCGATCGGATTACCAGCGCCGCGAATCCCAGGCCGAGCTGGCGCGGCGCATTGCCATGGCAATCGACACCAGCGGCAGCCTCCTGGCGGAAGCGGGCACCGGTATCGGCAAGACCTTCGCTTACCTGGTGCCCGCGCTGCTCGCCCGCCGCAAGGTTCTGATCGCCACCGGCACCCGGCAGTTGCAGGACCAGTTGTTCCAGCGCGATGTGGGCGTCGTGCGCCAGGCGCTCGGCATCGATGTGACGGCCGCGGTGCTGAAAGGCCGCGCCAACTATGTCTGCCCGCTGCATCTCAAGCGCAACCTGGTGGACGGACGTTTCCGCGACCGCAGCGCTCCTGGCAAACTGCGGATCATCGAACGCTTCGCCCAGACCGACCCGACCGGCGATCGTGCCGCCTGCACGGATCTGTCAGAGGACGATCCGGTCTGGGCTCTGGCCACCTCGACCAAGGACAACTGCCTGGGCCAGGAGTGCCCGGAGTTGCGCCAGTGTCCGCTGATGAAGGCCCGCCAGAAGGCACAGCGCGCCGATGTCCTTGTGGTCAACCATCACCTGTTCTGCGCCGACCTCGCGCTCAAGGAGGACGCCATCGGCGACTTCCTTCCGCGTGCGGACATCTTCATCTTCGACGAGGCCCATCAACTTCCGGACATAGCTACCGAGTTCTTCGGCGACTCGGTATCCACCCGTCAGCTGGTGGACCTGAGCCGTGACTGTCTGCGTGCCGGCCTTGCCGAGGCCGCCGGTGCGGCCGACTGGCGCGCGATGGCGGCATCCCTTGAAATGGCGGCGCGACGCCTGCGACTTGCATTGCCGGAGCAGAGCGTTCGTCTGGGCGCCGAACAGCTGCTGGCGCTGGCCCCCGGACCGGACGGCAGCCTGCTCGAAGCGGTGCACATGGCCCAGGCAAGTCTGAGCGCCGCAGCTGCGATCCTGAAAGCTCATGAGGAGCAGTCGCTGGACCTTGCCCGCTGTGCCCTGCGGGCTCAGGAGATGGCTTTTCGCTGCAGCGAATGGCTTTCCCAGTTGGAGTCGTCGGGTCGGCCGGACGGCGTCGCGGCGTTGACCTCAATCATCTGGGCGCAGACCACGCCCAACCATGCGGCCCTCAAATCCACGCCGTTGTCGGTGGCGCAGCGCCTGGCCGAGCAGCGAGCCCTCCTGGGCGGGAGCTGGATCTTCGTGTCGGCAACCCTGGCGGTAGGGGACTCGCTCGCCCACTTCGCCCGGGCGGTGGGCTTGCCGGAGGCCGACCAGGTGGTCCTGGCCAGTCCCTTCGACTATCCGCGCCAGGCCGGTCTTTGGATTCCCGATGGGGTCGGCCCGGTATCGGCACCCGACTTCTCCAGCCGGGTTGCCCGCCGCATCTGGCCGCTGATCGAGAAGAACCGCGGCCGCGCTTTCGTACTCTGCACGACCTTGCGGGGAATGCGGATCATTGCCGATGAACTGACGACGCGGGCGGGCTCCGACATGCTGGTGCTGACGCAGGGCGACGCGCCCCGTCACGAACTGCTGCAGCGATTCCGCGCCGCCCGCGCGGCCGTCCTGGTCGGCGCTGCCGGGTTCTGGGAAGGTGTCGACGTGGTGGGCGACCAGTTGTCCCTGGTTGTCATCGACAAGCTGCCGTTCGCACCGCCCGACGATCCGATTTTGCGCGCCCGCAGCCGCGCAATCGAGGCGTCCGGCGGCAGTTCCTTCGGCGAAATCTCCTTGCCGGCAGCGGCGATGGCCCTGAAACAGGGCGCCGGGCGCCTGATCCGTTCCGAGCGCGATCGCGGACTGCTGGTGATCTGCGACGAGCGGCTGAGCAGCCGCAGTTACGGTCGGCAACTGCTGGCCAGCATTCCCCCGTTCCGGCGGGTCGCGGCTGTCGACGATGCAATGAACTGCCTGCCGCAGTGAGCAGGCGTCGGATCGTTGCCCGGACTAGTTGCTTGCTGTCTTGGCGGGTCCCGCGCTGACCAGCCGCCGGGCAGGTGCGAGGAACGGGCTGGCGGGGAAAGTGCGCTCCAGGACCCGCAGACTGTCGTCACGAAGGTCGGTCAGGCCCAGAGCATGATAAGAGATCACCATCAGGTTCAGCGCCTCTTCCATAGCCGGTGTCTGCTTGTACATCGCCACCACGTCCTGGGCGCGGTTGGTTGCGGCGACATAGGCGCCGCGGCTGTAGTAGTAGCGGGCGATATGCACTTCCCCGGCTGCCATCGCATTGACCAGGAACTTCATGCGGGCCAGCGAATCCTCCGCGTACCGGCTCTCCGGGAAGCGGGTGGAGACCTGCTTGAAGGCCTCATAGGCTTCCCGTGACGCCTGCTGATCGCGCTCCGAGAGGTCCTGCCCGGCCATCCGCGCAATCAGGCCTTCACGGTTGTTGAAGTTGATCAGCCCCTTGAGGTAGAAGGCGTAATCAAGACGCTCATGGGTCGGGTGCAGACGGATGAACCGCTCCACGGCCATCAGCGCCTCCGCACGCTCGCCCTCCTTGTAGCTGGCCCAGGCCAGGTCCAGTTGCGCCTGCTGCGCAAAGCGACCGAACGGATAACGCGACTCGAGCTTGCGCAATGCCTTCTGGGCAGCGCCCCAGTTGCCGGAGTCCAGTTCACCCTTGGCGTCGGCATATAATTGCTCGGCCGTCCAGTTCGCCGTGGGGTCGTAGTCGGAGGTGGCGCAGCCGCCCGCGGCAATGCCGAGTGCCAGCAGCGCGGCCGCCGCCAGCCTGACGCTGGATCGCGACCTTGTCGCGACAGGTGGTGCTTGATTCATCAGAGTGAACTCCCGAGATGCCCGATTATAGTCAGCCGCCGGCATCGACCCCCGATGCCGCCCCGCCGCCCCTGCGCCTGACGACCCGCGGCAGTGGCGGAAATCGACTGGACCAGTTCCTCGCGAGTCGACTCGACGGCATTTCCAGGTCCCGGATTCAGCGCTGGATCGCGGTGGGCGCCGTCACGGTGGACCAGACGCTGCGCCTGCCGAGCTACAGGCTCAGCGGCTACGAGCAGGTCGAGGTGGAGCCGCAGCCGCTCGACAGCGAACAGTCTTTCCTGCCGGACCCGGTGCCGCTGAGCATCCTCTATCAGGACGACGACCTGGTGGTGATCGACAAACCGGCCGGACTGGTCACGCATCCGGCGCCCGGCAACTGGCGCAATACCTTGATGAACGGGCTGCTGTATGCCAATCCCCGGTCGGCGCGGCTGCCGCGCGCAGGGATCGTGCACCGCCTCGACCGCGACACCAGCGGCGTTCTGGTCTGTGCGCAATCCGAGCGTGCTTTCGTCTCGCTTTCGGAGCAGCTGTCCGATCGCTCCATGCGCCGCCAGTATCTCGCCATCGTCGCCGGGACGATCGCCGACCGCGGTTCGATCGACACGCCGATCGGGCGGGACCCCCGCAATCGCCTGCGCATGGCTGCAAGCCCGTCGGCGTCGGCAAAACCTGCCCGCACCGAATTCCTGGTGCTCGCCAGGAGCAAGACCGCGAGACCGGCGCAGTCTCATGCCGCGCTGGCGTGCCGCCTGAGGACCGGGCGGACACACCAGATCCGCGTCCACCTGGCGAGCATCGGCCACCCGCTGGTGGGGGACTCGACCTATGGAGGGAGCGCACACGGCGGGTTCGAACGTCAGGCGCTGCACGCCTGGCGACTATCCCTGCGCCACCCGGCCTCCGGCGATATCCTGACCGTGGACTGCCCGATTCCCGAAGACCTGCTGCAACTGGGCGGCGAACTCGGCCTGGCCCTGGATTCGCTCAACCCACCGCCGATCGACGAGAGTCCATGAACGCATCACTACTGCCCGCCGATCGACCCGCCTGGCCGGCGCCGGCCGCCGTTTCGGCGCTGTTCACCACCCGGCATGGCGGCGTCAGCACCGGCGCGTGGGGTGACGTCCTGGGAGGCGACGGCCTCAACCTGGGCGACCATTGCGGGGACGAAGCCGAGCGGGTGCGGATCAATCGGCAGCGGCTCTCGGGCGAGGTCGGCGGTCCGGTCCGGTGGATGCAGCAGGTTCACGGCGACGGCGTGGTCGAAGTCACCGCAGGCGACGAGCAGAACGCGCCCCCGGTTGCCGACGCCCAGTTCACCACGACGCCGGGACTCGCGCTGGGCGTCCTCGTTGCCGATTGCCTGCCGGTGCTGCTGACCGACCGGGCCGGCGGCATCGTAGCCGTGGCGCATGCGGGCTGGCGGGGGCTTGCCGCCGGCGTACTGGAGAACGTCGTCTCGGCGATGCGGGTGCGCCGCCCCGATATCGACCTGATGGCATGGCTGGGGCCGTGCATTGGTGCGTCCGTCTTCGAGGTCGGCGACGAGGTGCGGGATGCGTTCACCAGCGCAGACACCGGCGCGACGGCAATGTTTCGCGCCGGCCTGCTTCCCGGGAAATGGTGGGCGGATCTTGCCGGCCTCGCCACCAGGCGGCTCGAACGCCTCGGCGTCGTTTCGATCACCGGCAGCGGCGCCTGCACCGTCACCGATCGTGAGCGCTACTGGAGTTATCGTCGTGACCGCGTCTGCGGTCGCATGGCCGGCGTTATCTGGCTGCGCTCCTAGTAGGCTGCGCGGCGCAGCTTCCTAGCTGCCGCCGCCGGAGCCGGCGTCCTGCCCGCGCTCACTCGCGGCCTGCGCGGCCTGCCTGCTGCGCTGATTGCGCCGGCGCTGCGGCGTGCCCATCAGGTATAGGAACAGGGTAAGCGGCGCTGCGCCGTAGAAAATGAAGGTCGCGAATCCGGCCACCACCGACTCTTCGGTCAAGGCCATCAGAAGCACCACGTAGATCCATGCGATCGCGACGATGTACACAGTTTCGGTCCGCTCCTTCGATAGCAGGTTGCTGCAGGCGTCCCGGAGCGATTGACCAGAGTACCAGCCGGGATAGTTTGACGCCCCCAATGACACAGCGCAGAATTGGTCGAGCGCAATGAAGCCCAGGCACCGATGATCGCACCCGCGGCTACGCCCTGGGGCAGGAGGCACTACTTTGAAGTCAGCAAGATCGGGCGATAGCCCCTCGGCAGCCGGCAGCTCCAAGGCAGCCGGCAGCTCCAAGGCAGCCGGCAGCTCCAAGGCGGCCGGCAACTCCAAGGCGGCCGCCACCTCCAAGGCAGCCGTCACGGCCACGGCGGCAAGCAAGGCCGCGTCTGCGGGCAAGCCCCGCAAGGCCCCGGCCCGGAGCAAGTCCTCGTCACCCGACAAGACGCCTGGCAAGCGCAAGACAGCGGGCAGCTCCCGGGCTGGCGCAGCAAAGCCGCATGCCGCCAGCGCAGCGACTGTCGCCACGTCGGGCAAACCGTCTCCTGCGCGTCCGGCCAGCGCTTCCGTGTCGCCGGACAGCGGGCCAGGCAGCAGCGCGTGGAGCCTGGATCCGCAGGGCCTGTTCAAACTCCAGAACGAATACGTCAACCAGGTCAGCGAACTGATCGGTCAGTTCGCTTCAGGGCATCCGCCCCCGCTCCAGGATCGCCGGTTCAGTGCAAAGGCCTGGCAAGAACAGCCGCAGTTCGGTTGGCAGGCCGCCTGGTATCTGCTGAATGCCAATTTCCTTCAGAAGACCGCCGGCCTGATCGATGCGGACAAGAAGACCCGGGACCGGATCAACTTTCTCACGCACCAGTGGGTAGAAGCCTGTTCTCCGGCCAACTTCCTCGCCAGCAACCCCGACGCGCAGGCCAAGCTGCTGGAGACCGGCGGAGAAAGTCTGCGCGCGGGCATGGGCAATCTTCTGGAGGACATTCGCCAGGGACGGATTTCCCAGACCGATCTGAATGCCTTCGAAGTCGGCCGCAACGTCGGCACGTCGAAGGGGCAGGTGGTCTTTGAAAACGAACTGGTTCAGCTGATCCAGTACGACCCGACGACCGAAATGGTTGGCGCCCGCCCGCTCCTGATGGTGCCGCCTTCGATCAACAAGTTCTATATCCTCGACCTTCAGCCGGAGAACTCCTTCATTGCACACGCAGTGGCGGATGGCAACACCGTATTCGTGGTGTCCTGGCGCAACGTCAAGAAAGAGCAGGGCAACCTGACCTGGGACGACTACCTGCAACTCGGCGTGGTCGACACGATCGAGGTCGTGCAGAAGATCACCGGCCAGAAGACCATCAATGCGCTCGGTTTCTGTGTCGGCGGCACGATCCTCTGTACGGCCCTGGCGGCGCTCGCCGCCAAGGACCAGCGTCCGGTCGCCTCGCTCACCCTGTTGACGACGCTGCTGGACTTCGCCGATCCCGGGACCCTGGGCGTATTCATCGACGAGATGCACGTCGCAATGCGCGAAAAAACCATCGGCAGCGGCGGCATCATGGCGGGCACCGAACTCGCCACGACCTTCTCTTCGCTGCGGCCGAACGACCTGGTGTGGAACTATGTCGTCAACAACTACCTGAAGGGAGAATCGCCGCCGCCCTTCGATCTGCTCTACTGGAACGCCGACAGCACCAACCTGCCTGGCCCGATGTTCTGCTGGTACCTTCGACATACCTACCTGCAGAACGAACTCCGGATCCCCGGCAGGCTTACTTCCCTTGGTGAGCGCATCGACCTGGGCAGCATCGGAATCCCGACCTACGTCCTCTGCACCAGCGAGGATCACATCGTGCCCTGGCAGGCAGGTTTCACCTCGGCCCAGACTCTCAGCGGAGAGCGGCGCTTCGTGGTCGGCGCGAGCGGCCATATCGCCGGCGTGATCAATCCGCCGGCAAAGAACAAGCGCAGCTTCCGGACCGGACCGGATATCTCCGATCTCGAGGCCGAGGACTGGCTGGCCCAGTCCAGTGAACATGCCCGGCAGCTGGTGGCCCGACTGGTCCAAGTGGCTCGCCGCTTACCGAGGCAGTCAGGTGCGCGCACCGCGCAAGCCCGGGGGCAACGGCTTCGAGTCCATCGAGCCGGCGCCGGGCCGCTACGTCAAGGAGAAGGTGGCCTGACGCGTTCAGGGTGCTCGCTTCCTGCGCAGATCGGGATGCTGCCGGGGGACCATTGCCTAGGTACTATCCAGACCTGACAGGTATTGCAGAGCAGCGTAAGCTGGGGTCAGCGCCGGTGTGGTCAGGGCACGGGCGGACACACTGGAGAGGGAGTGTTCAGATGGTTCAGAGGATTGCGTACGTGACAGGTGGCATGGGCGGGATCGGCACCTCAATCTGCCAGCGCCTGGCCAAGGAAGGCCATACCGTGATTGCCGGTTGCGGCCCAAGCCGGGATTACAAGAAGTGGCTCGAGCGAGCAGAAGGCGGCAGGCTATACCTTCCACGCGTCGGTCGGCAATGTCGCGGACTGGGATTCCACCAAGGACGCGTTCGCCAAGGTCCGCGAGGAGCACGGGAATCCGGACATCGTCGTCAACAATGCCGGCATCACCCGTGACGGCCTGTTCCGCAAGATGTCGCTGGACGACTGGCGGGCGGTCATCGATACCAACCTGAACTCGATGTTCAACGTCACCAAGCAGGTTCTCGACGGCATGCTCGAGAAAGGCTGGGGCCGGATCATCAATATCTCGTCGGTCAACGGACAGAAAGGACAGTTCGGTCAGACGAACTATTCCACTGCCAAGGCCGGACTGCATGGCTTCACCATGGCGCTGGCCCAGGAAGTCGCGAGCAAGGGCGTGACCGTCAACACCATCTCGCCGGGGTACATCGCCACCGAAATGGTTCAGGCGATCCGCCAGGACGTGCTGGACAAGATCATCGCCACCATCCCGGTACGCCGGCTCGGTACACCGGAGGAAATCGGTGCGATGGTTGCCTTTCTGGCCAGCGAGGAGTGCGGCTTCGCCACCGGTGCGGACTTCTCACTGAACGGTGGCTTGCATATGGGTTGACCCTGGCATGACCCTGGCATGTCCACCGGCCGCGAGGCCGGTGCGGCATCTTCCGGTCCGCCGGGACGGCTCCCCCAACCACGAAACCTGATACATGGCCACGACGACGCGCTTGATCAAGAAGTACCCGAACCGCCGGCTCTACGATACGCAGACCAGCGCCTACATCACCTTGGCCGACGTCAAGCAGCTGGTGCTCGATTCGGAAAACTTCAAGGTCATCGATGCGAAAAGCACGGAAGACCTGACCCGCAGCATCCTGCTGCAGATCATCCTGGATGCGGAGGCGGGGGGCGCGCCGCTTTTCTCCTCCGAGATGCTCGCGCACATGATCCGCTTCTACGGCCACGCCATGCAGGGGATGATGGGCACCTACCTGGAAAAGACGATGCAGACTTTCGTCGAAGTCCAGAATCGGATGCAGGAGCAGTCCAAGTCGCTCTACGACGGCCGCGGCGTACCCAACGCGGAAGTTTGGACGCAGTTCATGCAGGGGCAGGCGCCGATGATGCAGAACATGATGAGCAACTACATCGAACAGAGCAAGAACCTGTTCTTCCAGATGCAGGAACAGATGCAGCAGCAGGCGCGCAACGTGTTCCAGAACTTCCCGGCGAACTTTCCGCCGGGCGGCCATCAGCCCCCACCCGGTTCCAACGACAAGAAATAGCCTGACCCGAGCTCGTGAGACAATACCCGCTTTGCAATCGCGCAGCGGGGTAGGGGTGTGGTCGAGTCAGTTCGGGGATCGGCGCCGTCGATCGGTTTCGTTTCGTTGGGATGCCCCAAGGCCCTGACCGATTCAGAACGCATCGTCACCCAGTTGCGCGCTGAGGGCTACGACATCGCTGCGCAGTATGAGGGCGCGGATCTGGTCGTGGTCAACACCTGCGGCTTCCTCGACGAGGCCGTCGCGGAGTCCCTGGACGCCATCGGCGAAGCGCTGAGCGAGAACGGCAAGGTCATCGTGACCGGCTGCCTGGGCGCGAGAAGCGCCGACGGCGGCGGCAACCTGATCCAGTCGGTGCATCCGAGCGTGCTGGCGGTGACCGGTCCGCATGCACTCGACGAGGTGATGAGGCACGTGCACAGCCACCTGCCCAAGCCGCACGATCCCTTTACCGATCTGGTGCCGCCAGCGGGAATCAAGCTGACGCCCGAAGCACTATGCGTACCTGAAGATTTCCGAAGGCTGCAACCATCGCTGCAGCTTCTGCATCATCCCGTCGATGCGCGGCGACCTGGATAGCCGGCCGATCGGCGAAGTGGTCCGCGAGGCCGAGAATCTGCTCAAGTCCGGCGTCCGGGAACTGCTGGTGATTTCGCAGGACACCAGTGCCTACGGCGTCGACCTGAAGTACCGCACCGACTTCGTGGCCGGCCGCCCGGTCAAGACCCGGATGAAGGAGTTGTGTACCGAGCTCGGCGCACTGTCCCGCTCGTACGGGGCCTGGGTGCGCCTGCATTACGTCTATCCATACCCTTCGGTGGACGAAATCCTGCCACTGATGGCGGACGGCTCGATCCTTCCCTACCTGGACGTACCGTTCCAGCACGCGCATCCGGCGGTATTGAAGGCCATGAAGAGACCCGCCTCGGGCGAACGCAACATCGAGCGGATAGCCGGCTGGCGTGCGGTCTGCCCGGACCTGACGATCCGCAGTACCTTCATCGCCGGATTTCCGGGCGAGACCGAGGCGCAGTTCCAGTACCTGCTGGATTTCCTGCAGGAAGCCGGGCTGGACCGGGTCGGATGCTTCGCCTACTCCCCGGTCAGTGGCGCAGCCGCGAATCAGTTGCCGGATCCGGTGCCGGCAGCCGTTCGCGAGGAGCGCCGCGAGCGGCTGATGGCCTTGCAGGCCGGCATCAGCGCCGAGCGTCTGAAACGCTTCCTTGGCCGCGAAATGCAGGTCCTGGTGGACCACGAAGCCCGTACCCCGGACGGCAAAAAATGCTTTCTCGCGCGCTCGGCCGCCGATGCCCCGGAGATCGACGGCATGGTGGTCGTCAAGGCCGCCCCCGGCCTGCAGGTCGGCGAGTTTGCCCAGGTGCGTATCACTGCCGCGGATGACCACGACTTGCATGCCGTGGTCGTGTCGGCCGGCAAAGCCGCCACGACGCCACGGCGACAGCCGGTCAGTCGGGTCGCAACAGGTTCAGAATCGCGTCCAGCCCGCAGTAGCTGATCGCATAGTCGGTCTGGTCCATCACGATCGGCTTGGCGTGATAGGCCACCGAGACACCGGCGTACGACATCATCTTCAGATCGTTGGCACCGTCACCGACTGCGATCGACTGCATCGGATCGCAGCCGATCTGACGGCAGGCATCGAGCAAGGCCTCGGCCTTGCCGTCGGCGTTGACGATGGGCCGGTCAGTCGGCCAGTGAGCCGGCCGTCTTCCACTTCAAGCGAGTTCGAGCGCGTGAGGTCCAGCCCCAGTTCGCGACTTGAGGCGGTCGGTGAAGTAGGTGAAGCCGCCGGACACCAGCATGGTCTTGAGGCCGGCACGCTGCGCGGCCCGCACCAGCTCCAGCGCCCCCGGTGACAGTTGCAGCCGTTCCTCGATAGACCCTGTCCAGCAGGCTGACGTCGAGGCCGGCAAGCAGGGCGACGCGGCGCCGCAGGCTCTCGTCGTAGTCGGTGATTTCGCCGCGCATCGCCGCCTCGGTGATCGCTGAGACTTCCGCCTTGACGCCGGCAAAGTCGGCGATCTCGTCCACGCACTCGATGGTGATCAGCGTCGAATCCATGTCGAAGGCCAGCAGCCGGTAGTCGGCAAGGCGGGCCTGCGACGGCACCAGGGCGGCGTCGACCCGATGCCTGCGTGCGAGCGCGGCAACAGCGGCAGCGTCCAGAACAGTCTCCTCCCAGACGGCCAGGGCGGACCGCCTGCAATGACGGCGGCGCACCGGCGCCGGCGGCAAAGGCATCGACGGCCGATGCCGCAAGCTCGGGGTGCTGCAGCACCATGCGCATTTTCCCGGCGACTTCAGCCATGCTCGGTGACCAGGCGATCCGACAACTGGCCGACCGCGGGTTGCAGCGACATGAGAATCTCGCGCACCGTCTTCGCCCGCGACACCACGTCGGCGGTAACCGTCTTGATCCGCAGGCGATCCTGCCCGGCAAACGAGGTGTCGCGCCGCGACTGCGCGAACTTGAGGATGACGGCCGGCGAGGTGATCGGCTGGGCATTGAAGTGCAGGGTGATCGACTCCGGGGTCGCATCGACCTTCGCCAGCCCGATCGACTGGGCCATCAGGCGCAAGCGATGAACCTCGATCAGCGTCATCGCCGGCCTCCGGCAGCTTGCCGAAACGATCGACCAGTTCCTCGCGCAGGCGGCTGACATCGTCGCCCTCGGTGCAGTTGGCCAGGCGCTTGTAGAGCATCAGCCGCTCGTGGACGTCCTCGCAGTAGGTCGCCGGCAGCAGCGCCGGCGCATGCAGGTTGATTTCCGGGATGCGCGCCATCGTCGCGGCCAGGTCCGGCTCTTTGCCGGCCTTGAGCGCCTTGACCGCGAGTTGCAGCATTTCCGTATACAGCGCGAACCCGACTTCCTGCATCTCGCCGGATTGCGAGTCGCCGAGCACCTCGCCGGCCCCGCGGATCTCGAGGTCATGCATCGACAGGAAGAAACCGGAGCCGAGCTCTTCCATCAGCTGGATGGCGTCGAGGCGCTTGGTCGCGTCACGCGTGATGGCTTCCTCGTCGGGTATCAGCAGGTAGGCGTAGGCCTGGTGATGCGAACGGCCGACGCGCCCGCGCAACTGATGCAGCTGCGCAAGCCCGAAGCGGTCCGCCCGGTGGATGACGATGGTGTTGGCGGTCGGCACGTCGATGCCGGTCTCGATGATGGTTGTGCACAGCAGGATGTTGAAGCGCTGCTGGTGAAAGTCACGCATGACGTGTTCGAGCTCGCGCTCCGGCATCTGACCGTGGGCGATCCGGATCTGCGCTTCCGGCACCAGTTCCGCGAGCTGACGCCTGCGGTTCTCGATGGTGCTCACCTCGTTGTGCAGGAAGTACACCTGGCCACCGCGCTTCAGTTCCCGCAGCAGGGCCTCGCGGATGGTTCCGCTCATTTCCTTGCGCACGAAGGTCTTGATCGCCAGGCGCTTCTGCGGCGCAGTCGCGATCACCGAAAAATCGCGGATTCCCTCCAGGCTCATTGCCAGGGTTCTCGGAATCGGCGTGGCGGTCAGGGTCAGCACGTCGATCTCGGCGCGCAGGGCCTTGAGTCGTTCCTTCTGGCGTACACCGAAACGGTGCTCTTCGTCGATGATCACCAGTCCCAGGTTCTTGAACTTCACGTCCGTCGACAGCAGCTTGTGGGTGCCGATCGCGACATCGATGGTTCCCGCCTTGATACCTTCGATGGCGGCCTTTGACTCCTTCGCGCTGTTGAAGCGCGAAAGCTCCGCCAGCTTGATCGGCCAGTTTGCGAAGCGATCGCTGAAGGTCTGGAAATGCTGCTCCGCCAGCAGCGTCGTCGGTGTGAGCACGGCGACCTGGCGGCCGCCGGCCGCCGCGATGAACGCCGCCCGCAGTGCCACCTCGGTCTTGCCGAAGCCGACGTCGCCGCATACCAGACGATCCATCGGTTTTGCAGAGACCAGGTCCTGCACGACGGCATGGATGGCGGCGATCTGGTCGGGCGTCTCCTCGAAGCCGAAGCCTTCCACGAAGCCTTCGTAGTCCGACGCGTTGAATCGGAACGAATGTCCTTCCCGCGCAGCGCGCCGGGCATAGAGATCCAGCAGTTCGGCTGCGGTGTCACGCGCCTTCTCCGCGGCCTTGCGCCGTGCCTTCTCCCACTGGCCTGAACCGAGGGAGTGCAGCGGCGCGCTGTCCGGCGCGGCGCCCGAGTAGCGACCGATCTGGTGCAGCTGCGAAACCGGCACGTAGAGAGTCGCATCGCCGGCATAAACGAGATGAAGAAACTCGGTCATGCCTTCGCCCAGGTCGAGGTTGACCAATCCCTGATAGCGGCCGATGCCATGCTGTGCATGGACCACCGGATCGCCGATTTTCAGTTCCGAGAGGTCCCGGATCAGGGTGTCGACCTGGGTCGCCTGGCCACTTCGGCCTCTTGCAGTCTGTCGGACGAATCCGGGGAACAACTCGCTCTCGGTGATCAGCAACAGGTCGCCGCCGGCGAGCCGGAATCCGCGGTGGATCGGTGCCGTGCCCAGCATCACCGGATCTTCGCTCTTGAGAAGATCAGCCCACGATTCGAAAACCGGCGGGTGCAGTCCGCCTTCGGCGAGCAGTTCCAGCAAGGTCTCACGACGTCCGGGAGACTCTGCGAGGATCACCCGGCGCTCCTTTGTGCCAGGAACCGGAGCGGGCGATTCAAGCACGCCCTTGAGCAGCGCCAGAGGATCAGTCAGGCGCCGGTTGACGGCAACGTCAGGCAACACGAGTGTCTCGCCGTTCCGAGCGCTGCTGCCCCCGGCCGGGTCGTCGGAGGCCGCCCCGGAGGCGCTGCCGTCCGGCGGCAGAGGGCCAGTCGACCGCGGTTGAGGCATTGCGACGCGCGAGAAAGCCTGGGCGCGAACGAAGAACTCCTCCGCACCGACGAAGATCTCGCCTGGCTCCAGTGCCGGACGCTCGGGGTCCTTGCCAATGAACCGGAAGCGCTGCCCGGCATCGTCGTGAAAGGCGACCAGGGCCTGCTGGACATCACCGTGCAGGACGATAGCCGCTTGTTCAGGCAGGTAGTCGAACAGGCTGGCCATCTGATCGAAGAAGAGTGGCAGGTAGAACTCGATGCCGTTGCTGGCGATGCCGCTGCCGATATCCCGATAGACAGTCGCCCGGGATGGATCGCCGTCGAAGCGCTCGCGCCAGCGCCCGCGAAAAGCGGCGCGAGACTCCTCATCCAAAGGAAACTCCCGGCCAGGAAGCAAGCGTACCGAGTCCACCGGATAGAGGCTTCGCTGCGTATCCGGATCGAAGGTGCGCAGCGTATCGATCTGCTCGCCGAACAGATCGATGCGGTAGGGCAGTTCCGAGCCCATCGGGAACAGGTCGATGAGACCACCGCGCACGCTGTATTCGCCAGGGCGGATGACCTGCGACACATGCTCGTAGCCTGCCAGGGTCAACTGCGAACGCAGACCCGCTTCATCCAGTGATTGACCCTTGCGGAAATCGAAGGTGCGCGCGGCCAGGAACGACGGCGGCGTGAAGCGATGAGCCGCCGTACTTGCCGCAACGACCAGGACATCATGCCGGCCACTCAGCAGTCCGTAGAGCGCCGCGAGCCGTTCGGAAACGAGGTCCTGATGCGGAGAAAGATGATCGTACGGAAGGATCTCCCAGTCCGGCAGGCCGGCGACGCGAAGTTCCGGGTCGAACCACGCGATCTCGGCGATCAGCCTGGCGCAATCGTTCGTGTGGGCGCATACAATGACGTGCGGTGCGGACTCGCCGGCGCGCACCAGGCGGGCCAATTGCAAAGCATCGGAAGATCCTGACCCGGCACGCAATCGGCGGACAGGGCGCACTGCACGGCCGGCCGAGGCGCTGGGTGCACGCGCAGCGGCGCGATGGGCTCGTTCGGGGTCTTGTGGGGATACCAAGGTAATCCAGTGTTTGACGGCTAACCGCAATTCTAACGATTCGGGCGGGGCCCTCGCGGGGATGGGCTTGACGGTAGGGCTTGATGCCCTCCGCTCGAAAGAAGATAACTGGGGATGAAACGCTTTGTCTCAAGACGGTGATCCGGTCGTGACCGGTACCTTCGGCAGGCCGCGGGACGGCATGCCGCGGCACGTCGTGCTGATACCTGCAGCGGGCAGCGGCTCGCGGCTGGGATCGCGAGTGCCCAAGCAGTACCTGGAATTGTGCGGCCGCAGCGTGCTCGAGTGCACCGTCGCGGCGTTCGTGGCACAGGCGTGGTTCGACCATATCGCCGTCATCGTGCAGGCCGACGATGCCATCGCACCGGGACTGGCCGGCCTGCGACACGAGCGCGTGGAGTTGCTCCGCCGCGGCGGCGCGACCCGCCGCGACACCGTGCTCAATGGCCTGACCTCGCTCGCGCAACGCGGAATGATCGACCGGAACGACTGGGTCTACGTCCACGACGCGGCCCGCCCCGGTATCGACGCGGCGAGCCTGTTGCGGCTTTCCGCCAGCCTGGAACACGAGAACTGCGGCGCACTGCTGTGCATTCCGATGGCGGACACCGTCAAGCGGGTGGACCCGGTGTCTTCTCTGGAAGCGTCGGCGCAATACCGCAGCGGCGGCACGGTTGATCGCAGCCGGCTCTGGCTGGCCCAGACACCTCAGGTCTTCAGAGCCGGAGTGCTGCGCCGTGCCCTGCAGGCACATCCGACCGTGACCGACGAAGCCGGCGCCATCGAGGCGGACGGCGGCAGGCCGCTGATGGTCAACGGCTCGCGTCGAAACCTGAAGATCACAACCGTCGAGGACCTGATCATGCTGCGGGTGCTGATGCGGGCGGATGCATGAGCGCCGTCGATTCCTCCTGTCCGTTCCGGATAGGGCAGGGCTACGATGTCCACGCGCTGGTCCCGGGCCGCCCGCTGATCATCGGCGGCGTGCGCATCGACCATACAACCGGGCTGCTGGGTCATTCCGACGCCGACGTGCTGCTGCATGCCATCACCGATGCGATCCTCGGTGCGGCCGCACTGGGCGACATCGGGCGGATGTTTCCTGATTCCGACGCTGCCTTCAGGAATGCTGACAGCCTGTTTCTCCTGACAGAGGCGATGAAACGTGTCCGGGCAAGAAATCTCGTGATCGTCAATGTCGATGCAACTGTCATTGCGCAGGCTCCGAAGCTGGCGTCGCATCTGCCGGCGATGATCCGCAGAATTGCCGGGGCGCTGCAGTGTGGGGAAGCGCAGATCAACCTCAAGGCCAAAACCAATGAGCGCCTGGGCTATCTCGGACGTGGCGAGGCAATAGAGGCGCAGGCTGCGGTGCTGCTGGAGCTCAACCGCTAGGAGGCTGCCGGAGTATGAATCGGGGTCATGATTTGACCGCCGAAGGCCGCTGGCAAGGCGCGGGTTCGCCCCGATATCCGTCGATATCGGGGCGGTTCAGCAACGCGGCCAGCGGCTTTCGCCGGTCAAACCCGCAGGGCGAAGCGATGCGCGCGATCCGCGGTGTTGCCCGCGGGGGTCGATATATCGAATATCGACCCCCGCGGGCGCCTGGCGGCTCATCACGCATCCGCTTCGTCCTGAACCCGATTCATACTCCGACAGCCTCCCTAGGTGGCTGCCGGACTGGTCCTGGTTTCGGCCACCGTCAGCGCTGCCTGGGAGCCCTGATCCTGCAGGTTCACCCGGGCAAGCAGGCCGCCCGAGGGCGCGTTCTCCAGCACCAGTTCGCCCCCCGCCCGACGGGCAAGCCGCGACACCACCGCCAGTCCGAGACCGGAGCCGCCGACGCCGCCCCGCTCGGAGTCGAGTCTCGCGAACGGGCGAGAAAGGCGTTCCAGCGCCTCGTGCGGGACACCGGGGCCGTGATCCCGGACCACCAGCTCGATCTGCCGCCCCCTTCGTCGCCCGAGGAGGTCGACCCGGACGATCCCGTCATCGGGGGTGCGACCGTACTTGATCGCGTTGTCCAGCAGATTGGCGAGTACCCGCTGCAGAATGGTGTTGCTCCCCAGCCAGCGCAGGTCCGGCTCCAGGCGCGCCTGCAATTGCAGCAGCCCTTCGCCCCGTTCACGGGAATAGGCCCGGGTCAGCCGCTCGAGCACATCCGCGACGTCCACTCTTTCGAGCGTGAGTTCCTGCGGGCGAGCATATTCGATGAACTGCCGCACGATCGAGTCGATGCGATCGATCTCTTCGACCATCGACGCCTTGCTCTCTTCATCCAGGTGGCTCAGTTCGATCTCCAGACGAAGGCGCGTCAACGGAGTGCGGATGTCGTGGGAAACGCCGGCGAGGACTACGGCCCGATCCGCCTCCATCGCATGAAGATCGCCAGCGAGCTGGTTGAAGCGCCGGTTGAGTTCTGAAATTTCGGTCGGCCCGATCTCGCGCAGCGGCGAAGGGCGTTCGCCCCGGGACAGGTTCTCGATCGAGCGCGCGAGATTCGCCAGGGGCCGATTCACCAGCCGGCTGATCAGTATCGCCCCGATCAGCGCAAGCGCGACAGCGGTGGCGGTGACTTCGACCCAGTTTCCGCCCAGGTGGCGCTCGAGCCGCTTGGGATTCGCAATCAGCCAGTACTGGTCGCCCTCGATGTCGAAGCTGACCCACAAGGCGCGTTCCCCGTTGACCTTGCTCGCCACCAGGGTGCGGGGGCCGAGCAGTTCCTTGAGCTTGGCTTCTACCATCTGCCCGACCTGCCGGTCGGGCCATTGCTCGATCTGGTCCTGAGGCTCGAGCGGATAGACGCGCACGTCCTCGTTGCGGGCCAGGTCCACCAGCAGTTCGCGACGGCGATCTCCGACCGCGCTGATGAGGCCGGCGCGCGTCAGGTTGACGATGGAAGCGATCTCCCAGGCGAACCGTGCGGTCTGGGGCTCGCGCTCGAATACCCGGTAGAGCTGGTACCACGCGCCAAGGCTGACAGCGATCAGCAGCCCGATCAACGCGAAGGTCCTCCAGAAAAGGCTCAGTCTCAGCGGCGGACCTCGTATCGCCTCGTGCGGCGCGTCAGTGCACCGGCAGGTATCCGGTCATTCGGGCACGAACACGTAGCCCACGCCCCAGACGGTCTGAATGAAACGCGGATTTTGCGCATCGGGTTCTATCAGCTTGCGCAACCGGGAGATCTGTACGTCGAGGCTGCGATCGAAGGCACCGTACTCACGACCCCGGGCAAGCAGCATCAGCTTCTCGCGGGACAGCGGAACACGGGGGTGGCGCACCAGCACCTTGAGCACTGAGAATTCGCCGGTTGTCAGATTGACGCGCTCGCCGTCGCGCGACAGGGTCCGGGTCGCGAGATCAAAGCTGAAAGCACCGAAGGTCACGACGCCGGCGTCCTGCGAGGGTGCACCCGGCGCCTCCAGTTGGCCCTGTCTTCGCAGCACCGCGTGAATCCTCGCGACGAGTTCACGCGGATTGAACGGCTTGGGCACGTAGTCGTCGGCGCCCATCTCGAGCCCGATGATCCGGTCCACGTCGTCACCCTTGGCGGTCAGCATGATGATCGGAGTCCGGTCGCTCGCGGCACGCAGGCGGCGGATGATGGACAGACCTTCCTCACCCGGCAGCATCTGGTCCAGGATGATCAGGTCATACGAGTCCCGCTGCATCAGCCGGTTCATCGCCGTGGCGTCTGCCGCCAGCGCAACCTCGAACTGCTGTTCCGTCAGGTAGCGCTGAAGCAGTTCCCGCAGCTTGGCATCGTCGTCGACGACCAGCAACTTCTTGCTTGTACGGTTCATGCCGGGATGATATCGGGTTCCACCCTGGGGTGTTACAAATACACCCGCGCGCCGACCACAGCCGGCTGATCAATTACCGGCTGTTACAGCACTTACCCTCACCAGCCGACCTGCCGTGCCTGGGGGATTCTAGAATCGAGGCAACGTCGGATTTCAGTCGACTTCTCCCCGCGTCCGCTTCCGCTCACGGTATCCTCTCCCGGCCATGTTTGTCTCGCTCGCTCCCTCCGCCGCTCGTCTGTTGCTGCTCATCTGCGGCACGCTGACGGTGCCGGCGGCGCAGTCGGCAGGCGTCGGTGAGGTCCCTGCCGGCGGACGTGACGCCCGTACCAGCGAACGCTCAGCCCGTCTGCAGGAGATGCGGCGACAGCTGCTCGAGCACCACCAGCAATGGCAGAACGGCAGCCCGATCGAAAGGGCTGCGCCGCCCCCGACCGGCCTGGCGCCCAGCGGGGCCGGTCCCCTTGGTTCGGGCCTTCATGAAGCGCCGCCCATGACCGGTGCGGCTGCACAGGCGCCGGGCCTGCCGGCAGCGCCGCTGGCGCCGCAAACTCTTGGAATCCTGCCACCGGTTGCGCCCTCCACACCTGCGCCCGCCGACGACTACCGGCTCAGCGATCGCGAACGCAGTCTGCTGCGCCAGCAGTTGCGCCAGTTGCCGCCCTTGCGATAACGACGCCCTGGGAGCCTGTCGGAGTATGGGGATCTGGTCCGTCCGGGCCTGGTCCGTCGGCGGACACTAGAATCGGGCCATGGCACTTCAACTCCCGTCTGAGCCGATCGGCAGGCCCGAACGCCTGCTGGCGGTGTGCGTCCATTGGGACGACTGCTCCGTGGCATTGGGCAACCGCGATGGCGTGATTTCGGAGATCTGGTCGCAGCAGCCCGACCGGGCGGCGCCGGGCGGCGCTGAAGCCGCACCGCTGGCGTCGCGCGATGCTTTGCTGCTGCTGGACCGGCTACTGGTGCGCACCGGTACCTCGCTGGCGGACGTCGAGGGCCTGTGCTTCGCCAAAGGACCGGGGGCGTTCACTGCCCTGAGGGTCGCCGCAGGACTTGTCCAGGGGCTGGCGCTCACCCTCTCGAAGCCGGTCGCGGGCATCTGTTCGCTGGCTGCGATGGTCGCCCAGGACCCGGCCTGGCAACTCCCCGTCGCCGCGAGCGGCGCAGCACCCGGAACAGCGCCGGCAGGCGAACCACCCGGACCGTCCTGGCTGCAGTTCTCGGCGATCGATGCCCGGATGGGGGAATGCTACTTTGCGGTCCATGAGTGCCGTCCGGGCAGCCACCCGCAAGCGGTCCGGCCGCCGGCAGTGGGCAAACCCGCCGACGTGGTGTCCGCATTCGACCAGGTGCTGACCCGCCGCGCAATGGAACACGCCGGCATCATCAGCGCGGCGGCCGGCAACGCCTTCCGGTTGTTCCCGATCCTGGCACGGTGGGCGCATGAATCCGGCCTCGATCCGACCGACGCAGCCGCCCGATCGCCGACGGCCGCGGCGGTACTGGCAGTGGCGGCCAGCGCCGGAGCACCGGCGGGCGGACCGGCGCGACAGGCCCTGCCGGTGTACGTGCGCGACAAGATCGCGCTCGATGTCGCCGAGCAGCGTGCGCAGGCCTCGTCGAGAGCATGACCGCGCTGAATCCACGGCCGATGACGCCGGAAGACCTCGACGAGGTCATGCGTGTCGAGCAGGAAATCTACCCGTTTCCCTGGACCCGCGGTAACTTCAGCGATGCGCTGCGGGCCGGCTACGACGCCTGGCGCTTCGAGGACGATCGCAGCCGGTTGATCGGCTACAGCATTTTGATGTGGGCGCCCGACGAAGTGCATCTGCTCAATCTGAGCATCGTGCACGACTGCCAGGGTCGCGGAATCGGCGAACGCTGCCTGCGCTGGCTCGCGCAGGACATCCAGGGCCGTGGCGGGCCGGCGCTGCTGCTCGAGGTCCGGCCATCCAACGAACGCGCGATCCGGCTGTACGAAAAGATGGGCATGCAGCGGATCGGCCTGCGACGGGACTACTACCCCTCTTTCGACGGCCGCCGCGAGGATGCGATCGTCATGCGCTGCCTGCTGCCCTTCGATCCATCCGGAGACCACCATGTCACGTGAAGGACTGGAACGGGCATGGGATGAGCTGGGACTTGGGCCGCGCTGGGTCCGACGCGTTCCCGCCGGCGGTGGCGAACCGGCAACGTCACCCCAACCCGGCGGCGGCGATCCGGACGAACCGCAGAGCGCCGGGGATTCCTGGGAGGCCATGCGTTCCGAGGTGTCCCAATGCCGCCTCTGCGGCCTTTGCGAATCGCGCCGGCAGACGGTCTTCGGCGGCGGATCACTTCAGGCCCGCTGGATGCTGATCGGGGAGGCTCCGGGCGCGGACGAGGACGCCCAGGGCGAACCTTTCGTCGGCATGGCCGGACGCCTGCTGGACCAGATGCTGGCGGCCATCCAGCTTTCGCGCGCGACCGACGTTTTCATCACCAACGTCCTGAAGTGCCGGCCACCCGGCAATCGGAATCCGGAGCCGCTCGAGGCCCGGACGTGTTCGGCCTACCTCCATCGCCAGATCGAACTGCTCCAGCCGGACCTGATCCTGCTGCTCGGGCGCTTTGCGGTTCAAAGCGTGCTCGATACCGACGCCAGTGTCGCGAGCCTGCGGCAACGGGTCCATCACTACCGGGCACGGCAACGCGCAATTCCGGTCGTCTGCACCTACCACCCGGCCTACCTGCTGCGGAACCTGCCGGACAAGCGCAAGAGCTGGGAGGACTTGTGCCTGGCGCAGGACGTCGCGGCGCAAGAGCAGGCGGCCAGGCGCCCGGGTGCCGGGACCAGTGCTTGAATCGCTCCGACGGACTTGCCGACCTGCCGACGCCGGCCTCGCTGCAATACCGCCGCCCGCTGGTTCGGGACCTGGCCTGGCTCGTACTCGATGGCGCGCTGCCGCTGCCACCCGCGAGCGGTGATCTGCAATCGGTCCGCCTGAGCACGGCAGAACGCCACGAACTGTTGGAGCTGCTCGCCGCCTGGGATAACCGGGCCCAGGACGATTGGCTCGGGCCGATCGATCCGCGCCTGCGCCTGGGAATTTATACCGAGCGCCTGATCGGCGCCTGGCTGCGACACTCCCGCCTGATCCGCCTGGTGGCGATGAACTGGCCGTTGCGTGACGGGCGGACGACCATTGGCGAGGCCGACTTCCTGGTCGAGCGCCTGAGTCTTCCGGGTGACCGCCTGCAACTGTGGGAGCTCGCGTGCAAGTTCTACCTGGGCGTGGCGGAAGTCGGCTGGATCGGCCCGGGCCTGCTTGATTCCCTCGACGCGAAGCTGTCGCGTATCCGCAGCCATCAGCTGCCCCTGATCCACCGCCCAGGCTTTCGCGAAGCCTGGGGTTCGGCCTGGACGGCGCACGCCTGGGTTGCCGGCTGGCTGCTGGAACCGGCACCGACCTTGCCGAACCGGTCGCCGCAGGCAAATGCCGGCGCTGGCTCGGGCGCGCGCATCGCCGGCGTCTGGGCGGAATGCGGTACCGATTCGGTTTCCATCGTCGAGCAGCAGGCGAGCGCTCTGGGGGTGACGGAGTGGTGGGGCCTGCCCAAGCGGCGGTGGCTGCGGCCGGTGTTCGCGGACGACCCGGTGCCGCAGCGCTGGCGCCGGTTGGACATGGCCTCTGCCGCCTTGTCGCCTGCGGGTATGCGCGAAGCGGACCCCCGGATGCTTGCCGGCATCCGCTGGCAGTCTTGCGCCGATGGCGTGGTGGCCAGGGAGGCGCTGCGCGTGATGCTCGTGCCCGCCGGTTGGGCGCGGCGCGCCCGATCCGTGCGGCCGATGGAGCCGGTTCGGCCTCGACAGGAACGGGACTGAGGCGAGGAGCTCCCGGCCCCCCCGGGCTCAGGGCTTCACTTCGTCCTTGGCGACCTTGGGTGCTTCCCCGATCAGGGCTTCGGAGTCATAGATGCGCTGGTTGGCGCGGTGGCGACGGATAACCAGGATCATCGCGGCGCCGACCGACAGACCGAACAGGACGACAATGGTGTTGATGTGCAGGTCGTAGCGCAGCAGCACGGCGTAGATCGACAACATCAGCAGGATGTTCATGTTCTCGTTGAAGTTCTGGACCGCGATCGAATGGCCCGCGCTCATCAGAACATAACCGCGGTGCTGCAGCAGCGCGTTCATCGGGACAACGAAAATTCCTGAGAGCGTGCCGATCACCACCAGCATGGCATACGCGAGCGGAACCGAGGACACCATCGTCATCAGCGGGACGATCAGGCCCATCGCGACGCCGCAAGGCAGCACCCTGAGCGATCGTTTCAGCGGGATGGCTGAGGCAGCCGCGATTGCCCCGATGGCAACGCCGATCGCGACGATGCCCTGCAGGATCGCTGCCTGGTCCAGGCGCAGGCCCAGATGAATTTGCGCCCACTTGAGCACGATGAACTGCAGGGTGGCGCCGGCGCCCCAGAAGAGGGTGGTGACCGCCAGCGAGATCTGGCCCAGCTTGTCGCGCCACAGCGTGATGTTGCAGCGGACGAACTCCCTCACCAGCTTGATCGGGTTGTGCTGCTGATGCGGATAGCGAGCGCCGGTATCCGGTATGCGCAGATTGATCAGGCCGGCGAGCAGGTAGATGACCGCGATCACCGCAATGGCCCCTTCCGCGGGAGACGTGATCCCGGTATCGATCAGCGGCACGTCGATAGCCAGCAGGTGTACCGACACGACAGGCGCGATCAGGGCGCCGCCGAGCAGGGTGCCCAGGATGATCGATGCGACGGTCGTGCCCTCGATCCAGCCGTTCGCGGCAACCAGTTTTTCGGGCGGGAGCAACTCGGTGAGAATGCCGTACTTGGCAGGCGAGTACGCGGAGGCCCCGAATCCCACGACGGAATAAGCGAGCAGGGGATGGATCGTCCAGAACAGCATGGCGCAACCGACGATCTTGATCGCGTTGGTGACCAGCATGACCCGCCCTTTGGGCATCGAATCGGCGAATGCACCCACGAATGGCGCGAGCATGACGTAGGAGATGGTGAAGAACAGCTTGAGCAGGGGAACCATCCACTCCGGCGAATGGGCCTCGGCCAGCAAGGCCATGGCGGCGATCAGGAGCGCGTTGTCGGCGAGCGACGAGAAGAACTGCGCCGCCATGATCGTGTAGAAACCGCGCTTCATCGGATACCGCAATAGCCTGGCACGACAGCAACGTTCGGCGTGTGGAAGGCGCTGCGGCTCTGGAGGGCGCAGCTTTTTCGCCTTGTACCGGCGACGGCACGCATGGCGGCGCCGTCAGCGTCCGCGCCGATGGCAGTCTCCCGAAGATTGGCGAAAGTGAAGATAGCGGCCCGTCATGCTTGTCATTCGAATCGTCCCGGGCTCTCGCCGCAACTTCAGGCGCCCGTCAGGGGCCGGCCCGCTCCGGGCGTGGTTATAACATGAAGCCGGGCGCGCCATGCCCAGCGGTGGTGCATCGCCGACAGCCCGGCCCGCCGACCGCGGCCACAGGCACAATAGCCGGCGGGGGACCCCGGCGTCCCGTCAACGCAAGCAACGATCCTGCATGAGTCGAACCACCACCGCTGTCGTCTCGATCGGCGCCATGTCGCATAATCTGTCGCAGGTGCGCCAGCGCGCGCCGGGAGCGCGGGTCTGGGCTGTCGTCAAGGCCGATGCCTATGGCCACGGACTGCTGGCTGCGCTGCGCGGCTTCGCGGATGCCGATGGAATGGCGCTGCTGGAGTTCGACGGCGCCGCTGCATTGCGGGATGCCGGATGGCGCCGACCGATCCTGATGATCGAGGGCGCATTCGACGCAGCCGACGTGCTGCATGCCGCGCGCCTCTCGCTCTGCCTGGTCGTGCACTGCGAAGACCAGTTGCGCTGGCTCGAGGAACACCGCGGCGCGCCGATCGACGTCCTGCTCAAGATCAACACCGGCTTGAACCGGCTGGGGGTGCCGGCAGCGCGTGCCGCCGCTTTCCACGAACGCCTGCGCCGGTGCGGATCCGTCGCCACGCTCGGGATCATGACCCATTTTGCCAACGCCGACATGCCCGGCGGCGCCGCCGCCCCGCTGCGCCTCTTCGACGAAGCCAGTCGCGGGCTGGCCGGCGAGCGCTCGCTGGCGAACTCGGCCGCAGTGCTGACGCTGCCGGCGAGTCACCGCGACTGGGTCCGTCCGGGCATCATCCTTTATGGCGCCACGCCGTTTTCCGACCGCAGTGCGGCATCCTTCGATCTCCGTCCCGTGATGGCGATGACAGGCAGCGTGATCGCCGTGCAGGAACTGGCCCCGGGCGATTCGGTCGGCTATGGGTCCACGTTTTCCGCGCCCGGCAGGATGCGGATCGGCATTGTCGACTGCGGCTATGCCGACGGGTATCCCAGGCTGGCGCCGACCGGCACGCCGATTGCCGTCGGCGGCGTGCGTACGGGCACGGTCGGCCGCGTGTCGATGGACATGACCGCTGTGGATCTGACGGGGATCCCGCAGGCGGGCGTCGGTACCGCGGTGGAGATGTGGGGCGCGACCGTGTCGGTGGACGAAGTCGCCGAGCAGGCCGGCACCATCGGTTACGAGCTGCTTTGCGCAGTCACCGCGCGGGTCAGGCGTGAGACCCGCGCGGACCTGCTCGCGGTGGCGTCATGACCGCGCTCGGCTCGAAAGGCTCCGACCGGCGGGAGCCCAAGTCGCAGTACGTCTGCCGGGAATGTTCCGCCAGCTTCGCGAAGTGGCAAGGCCAGTGTCCGGCCTGCAATGCCTGGAATACGCTCGACGAGACCAAGGCCGAGCGCTCGCCGGCCAGCCGCTTCGAATCACTGGCCGCACCGAGCACGGTCGAGTTCCTGTCGTCGGTGACCGTGGAGTCCTCACCGCGGCTGCCGACCGGCCTGGAGGAGTTCGACCGCGTCCTGGGTGGCGGCATGGTGCCCGGCTCGGTCGTCCTGATCGGCGGGGATCCCGGCATCGGCAAGTCGACCTTGCTGCTGCAGGCACTGGCCAGCCTTTCCCGGAGCCATCCGGTCCTGTATGTCTCCGGTGAAGAGTCGCTCGCACAGGTGGCACTGCGTGGCAGCCGCCTGGGCGTCGACGGCACGCGTCTGCCAATGCTCGCGGAAATCTCGCTTGAACGCATCACTGCCGCAATCCAGGTCTCCCGGCCGGCGGTGGTGGTGATCGATTCGATCCAGACGGTGTATACCGAGCAACTCCAGTCGGCCCCCGGTTCGGTGGCGCAGGTTCGCGACTGCGCTGCCCAACTGACCCGCATGGCCAAGCAGCAGGGCGTCACCGTGGTCATGATCGGTCACGTGACGAAGGAGGGCGCCCTGGCCGGTCCGCGCGTGCTGGAACACATGGTCGACACGGTGCTCTACTTCGAAGGTGACAGCCATTCCACGTTCCGCCTGGTCCGCGCCATCAAGAACCGCTTCGGCGCCGTCAATGAACTGGGTGTGTTCGCAATGACCGATCGCGGCCTGCGCGCCGTGAGCAATCCCTCGGCGATGTTCCTGTCGCAGCACGCGCAGCCGGTGCCCGGCTCCTGCGTGCTGGTGACCCAGGAGGGCACGCGACCTCTGCTGGTCGAAGTCCAGGCGCTGGTCGACACTGCGCATTCGCCGCAGCCGCGCCGGCTGGCGGTGGGTATCGACGCCGCGCGACTGGCGCTGCTCCTGGCCGTGCTGCACCGGCATGCCGGCATCCAGGCCTACGACCAGGATGTCTTCCTCAATGCCGTCGGCGGGGTGCGGATCACCGAGCCGGCCGCGGACCTGGCCATCGCGCTCGCCATCCTGTCCTCCCTGAAGAATCGCGCCCTGCCGGCGGGACTGGCGGTCTTCGGCGAAATCGGCCTGACCGGCGAGATCCGGCCTTCCCCGCGAGGCCAGGAGCGCCTTCGGGAAGCCGTGAAACTGGGGTTCGGCAAAGTCATCGCCCCGCGCGCCAACGCGCCCCGGCGCAGCATCGAAGGGCTCGAGGTCGTTGCGGCCGATCGGATCGAGGAAGCGCTGGCAGCCGCCTGGTAGGCATCCTCGCAGTCACCCCCCCAGGATCGTGCCGGCCGCCATCCGCCCGCTTCGCGCCGCCGCTTCGAGTGTCGCCGGATACATCGGGCAGAGGTAGTCGCCGGCGAGCGCGACACCCGGAAGCGCTCCCCAAGCCGCATCCGCGTGCAGCCTTGGCCGGTCCGGCGTACAGGCGAAAGTGGCGCGTTTCTCGTGGATCAGGCTCAACTGCGGCGGCGGCGGCAGGCCGAGTTCATCCATCAACTGGCGAGTGAGTGCATCGGCCAGGCGGCTGTCGCCGAGTTCGAGCGCAACGCGACTGTCGCTGAGCACCATCGAGGCAATCCGCCAATGAGCCTGTGAGCCCCGATCGAAGAACCACTGGGCGTAGCGCTGCCGATCCTCACAGCCCTCGAGCGACAGCAGCGAGGGCAGCAACAGGGCTGGCTTGAGCGGATGTTCCGGCCAGCCCAGGTAGGCGGTCGTGATCGGCAGATACTCGAAGCGGTTGAGTTGCGAGACCAGGGAGGGATGGGCCAGCCCGGTCAGCAACCGCGCCGCAGCATAGGGAGGCGTCGCGACCACGAGTTCGTCGCAGTCGAACATCCGGGGCTCCTCGGCGCGGCGATTTCCTGCGGCGATACGGTAACGGCTCGTGGTGCCCCGGCCGACCCGACGCACGTCGGTGCGCAACATCAGGTGCACGCCGTGCCGTTGAAGCCAGTCGATCGCAGGGTCCACGAACAGGTCACTGAGGTTGCGTCGCGGCAGGATGAAATCGCTCGCCTCCGGTGCTGCTCCCAGGCTGTCCCTGACGACCTGCAGAAAGGTGGCGGCGCAGGCGCGATCGGCCGGGGTGTTCAGCGCGCTGATTACCAGGGGCTGCCACACTCGCTGGATCAGTTCCTGCGGCTGGCGGGCCTGCACATACCACTCGCTGACCGTCGTGACCCCCGGCGGCGGCAGCCCGCCGGTCAGGCGCAGCCGCACGAGCACCCGCATGATCGCCCAGCGCGCAGCCAGGGACAGTCCCTGTGCGCGGAGCAGGGCGATCAGCGGCGAGAGGTGCGCCAGCGGCGCCAGGCGGGCGCTCGCGCGGGTCAGGCCGGGACCACGGCTGCCGTAGTCGGGTCGCTCCATCAGCAGCCCGCTGCTGCTGGCCAGGCGCATCGGCCTGCGCTCGAGGCGCGCCTCGTCGAGCGCACCGACGAGCTCGAGCAACTCCAGCACCTCGGTGTACGCGCCCAGAAGCAGGTGCTGCCCGTTGTCGAGATCGACCGGGCCGGCACCATGCACCGGATGCTTCCAGTTCAGGCTCACCCGGCGGGCGCGCCCACCCGCCTGTGGTGCCGCGTCGATCAGGCGGACGCTGCGCCCGGCGCGCGCCAGATGGATCGCGGCCGCCAGTCCGGCCCAGCCCGCCCCGATTACGGCGACTTCCCCGCCGGGCTCACGCGCCATCAGGAGCCGGCGATGCGAGGGGGACGGCCGCTCACCCAGGTTCGCCAGGCGAGCCAGAATTTTCGCAGGGGCGTCAGTGCGATCCGCTGCGTCATGACGCGGTACTGGTCACGCTCGATTTCCACCAGCAGCGCCGAGTAGATGCCGGCCATGATCAGTCCCGGTCGCTGTGCCCGCCGGTCGACCATCGGCAGCAGGTCGAAAGCGCGGCGGTAGTGATCGCGGGCACGCGTCACCTGCTCCCGCATCATCGCCCGGAAAGGATCGCTGTCCTGGACCGATGGCCGCGCTGCCAGGAGCTGGTGCGTGGCGAGACCGTGGCGCTGCAGATCCTCAAGCGGAATGTAGACGCGGCCTATGCGCGCATCCTCACCCACATCGCGGATGATGTTGGTCAACTGGAAGGCGAGTCCGAGTTCGTCCGCATACTTGAGAGTCTGTTCGTCCTCGTAGCCGAAGATCGATGCGGACAGCTCGCCGATCACGCCGGCGACCCGCCGGCAGTAGAGGCGAAGCCCTGTGAAATCGAGATAGCGGGTCTGGTCCAGGTCCATCTGCATCCCGTCGATCAGCTCGACCAGCTGCTTTCGGCCGATGCCGAACCGCGCCAGGTGGGGCTGCAGCGCTTGAGTCACGGGGTGGGTCGGTCCGCCCGCATAGAGTCGCTCCACTTCCAGCCGCCACCAGGCGAGTTTGGTGGCGGCAATGGACTTGTCGCGTACTTCGTCCACGACATCGTCAACCTCACGGCAGAAAGCGTAGAGCGCTGTGATCGCGCGCCGTCGCTCCGGCGGCAGGAACAGAAAGCTGTAGTAGAAACTGGAACCACTGCGGGCGGCCTTGTCCTGGCAGTACTCATCGGGCGTCATCGCAGTGCCGACCGTCGGATCCAAGGGAGGGCGAGGCCCTTGCCAAGCAGCATCGGCGCATCCCGCCACCCGAGCCGGGGTCGGTGCCGCGCCACGTCGTGGCCACTTGCCTCCAACCGGTCCAGAATCTGGAGCGCACCCGCGACGATGAAGCGCAGTTCCCAGCCGAGTCGCCTGGGGACGCGTCCGATAAGTTCCGCTCCCGACAGGAGTTGCGCGCGGGCGCGCCGGGTCTCGATTGCGACCGCACGCCGGGTCTGGACAGAAAACTGCCCGCGACCGATGTCACCCGCCAGCCGCGCGGCGTCCACGCCACAGGCCGCCAAGGTCGATCGCGGCAGGTAGACCCGATTCTTGTGGAAATCCACGACGATGTCCTGCAGGAAATTCGTCCGCTGAAGTGCCGTGCAGATCGCATCCGACGCCAGCAGGTTGGGGCGGCTGGTGGCGCCGAACAGTTCCAGCATCAGCCGGCCGACCGGGTTGGCCGATCGCCGGCAATAGTCTTCCACTGCCTCCGGTTCGTCGTAGGATTCGATGTGCAGATCCTGGAGGAATGCGTCGAGCAGGTCGTGAAAATGCCGCCACTCCAGCCCGTGTGCGACGACGTACCCGCTCAGGCCATCGACGACCGGATGGCCGCCGGCGCCGCCACGCTCGGCTGCTGTCAAAGCAGCATGCAGTTCGTTCAAGTGCGCCTCCCGCAGCGTCACGACCGCATCGCCCTCGTCGGCAACGTCGTCGGCGTAGCGGGCGAAGCGGTAAATGGCGAGGACCGCCGGACGCAGGTGCGCCGGCACCAGCCAGGAGCCGACAGGGAAGTTCTCGTAGTGATCGACACCGTGCCACGCATGGGCGAGGGGCTGCGGGGGCATCGGAGGGGTGGCTGATGAGTTCACGGGCCCGATTGTAGAGGCCACCGAATATTGCTTTGACATCGCGCCGCCTCGGTGGAAGAATATATTACTGACTCGTTAGTTAGTTATTTCAAACCTGGAAGCACCATGTCGCAGCGGTACCTGCGGATCCTTTTCGCCGCCGCCTTGTCCTCGGTCATCCTGTCGCTGCCCGCCTGCGGCAAGGAACCGGCGCCCGTGGCGTCGGAGTCGCCACGGCCAGTGCGGACGGTGACGGTGGCGGCCCGGGCGGTAAGCCCGGAATGGTCGCTGGCCGGAGAGGTCAAGCCCAGGGTGGAAGTCCGCTACGGCTTTCGGGTGGGCGGCCGGGTGATCGAGCGCAAGGTGGAGATCGGGGACCGGATCGAGCCTGGCCAGGTCCTTGCGCGGCTGGACCCGCAGGATCTGGCGCCTGCGCTCGACGCGCAGCGTGCGCAACAGGAGGCGATCCGTACCGAACTCGAGATCGCGCGAGCCGAATTGGCACGCGCCCAGCGGCTGCGGGCCGGGAACTTCGTGAGTGACGCCAACGTGGAGCGCCAGCAGGCGACGGTCGATGCGGCGAGTGCCCGCCTGCAGGCTGCGGCCGCTCAGGTGAACCAGGCGCGCAACTCGCTCGGGTATCAGCAATTGCGCGCCGACACTGCCGGCATCGTGACCGCGATCGACACAGAGGCCGGCCAGGTGGTGGCGGTCGGCCAGCCGGTCATCCGGATCGCCCGGATCGACGATGTGGAAGTGCAGGTCAATGTGCCGGAGCAGGACCTGGCCCGGGTTCGCGCCGCCAGCGGCTGGACCGTAACCCTGCCCGGGGCGCCCGGTCGCGAATGGCAGGCGACCCTGCGCGAGCTCTCGCCGGCAGCGGATCCGGCCTCGCGCACCTATCCGGCACGCCTGGCATTGCAAGGCGACACTGGCCAGGTCGCGTTGGGAATGAGCGCCACGGCAACCGCACGGGCTGCCAGCGTCACGCGTATCCAGGTTCCACTGACCGCGCTGCAGAGCACGGACGGCCCGACCCGGGTCTGGTCCGGAGCCCTCGGACGGCTGCGTGCTGATCCAGACCGCGCTGGGCGCCTGGCCGAGGGGCCGGGCCCAGCTCAGGCGTCGCTGGCGAGCCCGGCTACGGCCTGGAGGACGTGAAGCGGTTCCTCGTCACCCACATGCACCGCGACCACTACACGCTCGGGATCGAGCTGCAGCGGCTGTTCGGAGCAAAGGTGGCGGTCGGTCTCGGGGAACAGCCTGAACGTGGACCTCATCCTGGGGGCCAACGACGCCGCCCTGCTCGACGCTGCTGCCGGCCTGGGGCTCGCCGGACCTGGCCGCTGGGCGTAGACCATCCAGCCCGAGAAGCGCCTGATGGCCCAGAAGTCCTATGCCCCGCCGGACGAGTGGATCACCGACGGCCAGCTGCTCGACGCCGGCAAGCGCACGCTGACCGCGATCGAGACCCTGGGGCACACCCGCGGGCAACATCCTGGTCTACCTGGACGCCGACGCCGACGTGATGTTCACCGGCGACCACGTCCTGCCCCACATCACGCCCTCGATCGTGGAGCCGGCGCGACAGAACAGCCCCGAACGCAGCGAGTCGTCCTCGCGACCTCAGCCGACCATCGGACGCGCTGATGCTCCCCGCCCACGGAACCCCCGGCGGCAGCGTGCACACCCGGGTGCACGAGAGCTCCTCCATCACCACGACGTCCGGCTGGCGACACCCTCGATGCCATCGAGGCGGGCGCCGCTCGCCCGCCGAGGCCGCCCGGGCGATCGGCTGGACCGCCGGGACACCCCGTTCGCCGACCTCAACACGTACAACCAGATCCTCGCCGTGGGCGAGACCTGGGCCCACCTGGCCGTCCTGGCCGAGAGCGCGGCCAAGAGGTCGTCGAGTCGGTCGACGGCGAGGGCCGCGTCACCTACG